>NZ_LHVE01000009.1 GCF_001269655.1 Pseudomonas thivervalensis | reverse complement strand
GAACAGCTTGATCAAGCCCGCGGTGGTGGTGCAGATCAGCAGCCAGGCCGCCGGCAGCAGCGTGACCCAGACGTAGCGCTGGCGCTTCATCTTGATCAGCACCACGGTGGCGAGCATCAGGGCGATACCGGCCAGCATCTGGTTGGAGATGCCGAACAGTGGCCACAAGGTGTTGATGCCACCCAGCGGATCGATCACGCCCTGGTACAGCAAGTAACCCCACAGTGCGACGCAGCCGGCGGTAGCGATCAGGTTGGCCGGCCAGGATTCGGTGCGCTTGAGCGAAGGCACGAACGAGCCGAGCAGGTCCTGCAGCATGAAGCGCCCGGCACGGGTGCCGGCGTCCACGGCGGTGAGGATGAACAGCGCTTCGAACAGGATCGCGAAGTGGTACCAGAACGCCATGGTGTTCTCACCCGGCAGCACCGAGTGCAGGATCTGCGCGATCCCGACCGCCAGGGTCGGCGCACCGCCGGCACGGGCCAGTACGGTGGTTTCGCCGATGTCCTTGGCCACCGCTTGCAGCGCCTCGGGAGTGATGGCAAAGCCCCAACTGCTGACCGTCTGCGCCACGGCCACCACGTCACCGCCGACGATTGCCGCCGGGCTGTTCATGGCGAAGTACACGCCTGGCTCGATCACCGAAGCAGCCACCATGGCCATGATCGCCACGAAGGACTCCATCAGCATGCCGCCGTAACCGATGTAGCGGGCGTTGGTTTCGTTATCCAGCAGCTTGGGCGTGGTGCCCGAGGAGATCAGCGCATGGAAGCCGGAGACCGCACCGCAGGCGATGGTGATGAACAGGAACGGGAACAACCCACCCTTCCACACTGGCCCGGTGCCGTCGGTGAACTGGGTCAGCGCCGGCATTTTCAGCT
The DNA here is from genome assembly GCF_001269655.1 of Pseudomonas thivervalensis. Classification (GTDB taxonomy): domain Bacteria; phylum Pseudomonadota; class Gammaproteobacteria; order Pseudomonadales; family Pseudomonadaceae; genus Aquipseudomonas; species Aquipseudomonas thivervalensis. The sequence continues at coordinate 616,721 of NZ_LHVE01000009.1, read as the reverse complement.
CGGGCATGGTGACCAGGATGCCGATCGCCAGCGCCACGATGGTGCCGATCTTGAGGAAGGTGGACAGGTAGTCCCGCGGCGCCAGGATCAGCCACACCGGCAGTACCGCCGCGACAAAACCGTAGCCGATCAGCATCCAGGTGATCTGGATCCCGGTGAAGGTGAAGGCCTTGGCCCAGACCGGGTCGGCAGCGATCTGCCCGCCCAGCCAGATCGAGCCCAGCAGCAACAGCACGCCGATGATCGAGATTTCACCGATGCGGCCCGGGCGGATGTAGCGCATGTAGATGCCCATGAACATCGCGATCGGGATGGTCGCCATCACCGTGAAGATCCCCCACGGGCTCTCGGCCAGGGCCTTGACCACGATCAGCGCCAGCACCGCGAGGATGATGATCATGATCAGGAAGCAGCCGAACAGCGCAATGGTGCCGGGAATGCGGCCCATTTCCTCGCGCACCATGTCGCCCAGGGAGCGACCGTTGCGGCGGGTGGACAGGAACAGGACCATGAAGTCCTGCACCGCACCGGCCAGCACCACGCCGGCGATCAGCCAGAGCGTGCCGGGCAGGTAGCCCATCTGCGCCGCCAGCACCGGCCCGACCAGCGGCCCCGCCCCGGCAATGGCCGCGAAATGGTGGCCGAAGAGAATGTGTTTGTTGGTCGGGACATAGTCCAGGCCATCGTTGTTGAGCACGGCGGGGGTGGCCCGGCGCGCATCGAGTTGCATCACGTTGTTGGCGATGAAGAGGCTGTAGTAGCGGTAGGCGACCAGGTAGATGGCCACGGCTGCGACGACGATCCAGAGGGCGTTGATGGGTTCGCCGCGGCGCAAGGCCACGACACTCAACGCACAGGCTCCCAGAACAGCCACGGCAAACCAGGCGAGGTGTTTAACCAGACGGGTTGTCATTGCGTGTCTCCTGCCGATATCCAGTGGATTGCGGCGATTGTTTTTATAGTGTGCCCCGGCTATTCGGAGCCGGCCCAATATCCCTGCTGGCGGTCAAGAAATAAATCCGTAGTACTACGTAGAACCCCAATTCCCTGTGGGAGCTCGCTCGCGATGGCGGATCTTCAGCCAACACTACATTGACTGATACACCGCTATCGCGAGCAAGCTCGCTTCCACACAAGTTCGCGCCCACAGGTTTGTGCCTGGCAGGTTGGTTTGGCATATGATGCCGACCATTCACCTCCATCCCGATCCCGCCGAGCCCGGACAGGAGTACAGATGCTGCTCAAACACAAAATCGTCGCCCTCGGGATTTTGCCGCTGGTCCTGGCCATCGCGGTCATCTGCGCCCTGGTGATCTCGCTCAACCGCCAGTTGGGCGATCAACAGGCGCAACTGATCGAAGACAGCATCCTGGCGAGCAAGCGCGCCGAGTTGAAGAACTATGTCGAGATGGCCCAGAGCCTGATCGCCCCGCTGTATGACGACGGTCAGGGAGACGCACGCGCGCAACAGCAAGTGCTGGAAGAACTGCGCAAGCTCAGCTTCGGCATCAACGGTTACTTCTTCGTGTATGACCGCCAGGGCCGCAGCCTCATGCATGCCCGCCAGTCGGAACTGGTGGGGCAGTACCTCTGGGACATGAAGGACCCTCACGGCCTGCCGGTCATCCAGGCGCTGATCAGAAGCGCCGAGTCAGGCGATGGTTTCCAGCGCTACGCCTGGAACAAGCCCTCCTCCGGCCAGGTGACCGACAAGTTGGCCTACGTCGTGAGGCTCGACAAATGGGGCTGGACGCTTGGCACCGGGATCTACCTGGAGGATGTCGAACGCGCCACCCAGCAAGCCCGTGACGAAGTTGCCCATGGCATCCACACCACCATGCAAGCCATCGCTGCCATCGCGTTAGTGGCGGTCCTGCTGGTATTCGCCGGTGGCATGACCCTCAACGTCAGCGAACACCGCCTGGCCGACAAAAAGCTGCAGCGGCTGAATCAACGCATCGTGAGCCTGCAAGAAGAAGAACGCTCACGGGTTTCCCGCGAGCTTCATGACGGCATCAGCCAACTGCTGGTGTCGATCAAGTTCCAGTTCGAACTGGCCAGCCATGTGTTGGAGAACGGCCAGGAAAACGGCCTGGGCATCCTGAAGAACGCCACCGACCGGCTCGGCGAAGCCATTGGCGAGATCCGTAATATCTCCCACGACTTGCGCTCGTCCCTGCTCGACACCTTGGGCTTGCCCTCCGCCATCGGCCAACTCGCGACCGAGTTCCAGCAGCGCAGCGGGTTGGAAGTGTCCTACCGCAGCAACGAATTCGATTGCCGCTTGGAAAATGGTGCCCCTGTCTCGCTGTTTCGCATCGCCCAGGAAGCCTTGACCAACATCGAGCGCCATGCCGGGGCGAAAAGCGTCGGCATTACCCTGTTCGGCTCCAGCCAGTCCTTGCGCCTGACAGTGGTCGATGACGGGATGGGGTTCAACGTCCCGCAAGTGGAACGCGGCCATGCCGGCATCGGCCTGCGTAACATCCGCGAACGGGTCGAGCATTTCGGCGGACGCCTGGAAGTGACATCGGTGCCGGGCCGCAGCGAACTGGACATCCTGCTGCCCATGAACCTCTCGGTCACGGAAAGCTGATGCACGCCCACGCCAACAAGAGTACTTGCCGATGACCCTGCCTCCCGTGATTCGCGTCGCGCTGGTCGATGACCACTCCCTGGTCCGTGACGGCATCAAGGCCCTGCTGGCGGTGATGCCGCAACTGGATGTGGTGGGTGAAGCCGAGAACGGCGCGCAAGCGCTCGAAATGGTCGGTCGCTGCCAACCGGACCTGCTGCTGATGGACATCGGCCTCAAGGACAAGAACGGGCTCGAACTGACCCGGCTGCTGGGCAAGCAATACCCCAGCCTCAAGATCCTCATCCTCAGCATGTATGACAATTATGAATACGTGAGCGAGTCCGTACGCGCCGGCGCCAGCGGCTACGTGCTCAAGAACGCGCCGTCACGGGAAATCATCGCGGCCATCGAAGCCATCATCAGCGGCAGCACCTTCTACAGTGCCGAGATCGCCCAGCGGCTGGCCACCGACCCCAGCACCGACAACGAGCTGACGCCACGGGAGAGCCAGGTGCTCTACCAGATGGTCCAGGGCCTGAACAACAAGGAAATGGCCCGGGAGCTGGACATCAGCGTACGCACCGTCGAAACCCATCGCCTGAGCATCCGCCGCAAGCTGAACATCGACAAACCCGCGGCCTTGGTGAAATACGCGATCGATCACGGGATCGTTTCGCGCTAGAAAACCATTGTGGCGAGGGAGCTTGCTCCCGCTGGGTTGCGAAGCGACCCCAATATTCTACGGTCGCTGCGCAACCGAGCGGGAGCAAGCTCCCTCGCCACAGGGACCCCTTATCCAGCGTAGTAACCAGGGTGTTCCAGATCGGCCAACAGGCTGGAGCCACTTGGTGTCCAGCCCAGCAGGGCGCGGGTGTATTGGCTGGACACGGCCATGGTCGCCCCCGCCATGTGGGCGAACCAGCCAAAATGCTCGCGCTCCCGGGACTCGACCGGCAACCCCAGGCCACGACCGATCGCCTGGGCGATCTCCTTGAACGGCACGGCCTCATCGGCGACGGCGTGGTAGACGGACTGCGTCACGCCCTGCTCCAGCGCAAGCCGATAGACCCGTGCGGCATCCAGCCGATGCACGCCCGACCAGCAATGGCCGCCGTTCCCAAGGTAGGCCGAGACGCCCGTCTCCCGGGCCAGGCGAATCAGCAGGGGCACGAACCCGTAATCGCCGAGGCCATGGACCGAGGGTGCCAGGCGCACCGTTGCGCAGCGAACCCCGCGCTCGACCAGCGCCCGGGCCGCCGTTTCGGATTTGCGCGGTGAGGCCGGGCTGGGCACTTCCAATTCGCTCGCCCCCCGGGTCAAGCCCAGCAGGCCGGACGTCACCAGCAAAGGTCGCATGGACCCTTGCAGCGCGCTGCCCAAGACTTCGATCACATGGCGGTCCTGTTCGGCGTTCTCGGCGAACCGCGAGAAGTCATGATTGAACGCGGTGTGAATCACCGCATCCGCCGACGAGGCGGCCCGGTGCAGGATATCGAGGTCATCCAACGTCCCGCGGACCACCTTCGCGCCCGTCGCGGCCAGTGCGGCGCCCTTTTTTTCGCTTCGGGCCAGGCCGGTGACCTGATGCCCGGCGCCGATCAAATCCTGTACCACGGCCGATCCAACCCAGCCCGTGGCACCAGTAACGAATACGTGCATGTGCAACGCTCCTGTTCTAAAAAAGCGAGACCGAATATCTTCTATAACCCATCGAAAGCTCAGGATTTGTATAGAACTTGTGCTTCCCGCCCTCTGAGCAGCACCAAGGCCACTGCGAAGGACAGAGCAACGGCAATGGCGCCGCCCAGGTAAACCGCACCGATACCCCAGCCACTCGCCAACAAACCGGCCAGCGGGCTGGTGATGCCCAGGGAAATATCCAGGAACGCGACATAGGCGCCCATGGCCAGGCCGCGTGCCTGCGGCGGCGCTCGCCGTACCGCTTCCACGCCGAAGCCGGGAAATGCCAGGGAATAACCGAAACCGGTGCATGCCGCGCCCAGGTAAGCGATGGTCGCGCCGTCGGCGCCCCAGATCAGCAGCAGCCCAACGGTTTCGATCAAGACGCAGACCAGCGCGACGCGGGCGCCGCCAAACTTGTCCGGAAGGTGCCCGAAAAGCAGACGCGCAGCGATGAACGCCACACCGAACGCCGTGAACGCCAAAGACGCGTTGCCCCAATCCCTGGCCGCGAACAACAGCGCGATAAAGGCCGTGATGACACCAAAACCAACGCTGCAAAACGCCAACCCCATGCCGGGCACCCACACGGCGCCCATCACCTTGTAGAACGGTGTCCGCCGAGTCGCCGTAGGGGCGACAGCCCGGACACCCGACACAATCACCAACGCCAGCAGCGCAATGAACACCGTCGCGACGGCAATCCCCGTGAACCCCCAAACGCTATTCAGCGCCACGCCGAGCGGAGCGCCCAAGGCATAGGCGCCGTACATGGCGATGCCATTCCAGGCCATGACCTTGCCAGCATGCTGCGCGCCGACCAGGCCCATGCCCCACCCCAGCGCACCGGTGACGATGAGACTTTCCCCAAATGCCAGCAGCACTCGTCCGCCCAACAGCAGCCAGACCGACGTGACAGGCACGGCAACGAACGCCAGGGAAACCAGATAGACCAACCCGGAAACCGCCGCCGTCACCAGGCCGACCATGACCGCGCGCTTGCCACCGCGCATGTCGGCGAAATTGCCAGCCCAGGCCCGTGACAACAGCGCCGCGGCGAACTGCGCACCGACCACCAGGCCAATCACCAGCGTACCCATGCCCAGGGTGTCATGCAGGTGAAGGGGCAAGACCGGCAATTGCATGCCCAGGGTGAGAAAACCGATGAAAACCGTCAGCGTGAGCGGCAACAGCTTGAGCACCGGATTGGCACCGAGGGATGCCTGAGGCACCGCAGAGGCGCCTAGATGAATATTTTCTTGAGTCATGACCCTACCCACGGAAAAGGATGCGATATGACGTTGAACGCGGCCTGTGGAGCCCACTAGAATGCGATCAATTCGTCGCATTCAAGATACGAATAATCCGTCGCGTTTCCTATTCGCATTCCCTACCGAGGTTCATGCCCGCATGTCCGAACGCTCAAGCCCGCAGATTTCCTCGCGTAAACAGCCGAAACAGGCACGCTCCACCGAGCTTGTGGCGGCGGTCCTGGAGGCGGCTGTTCAGGTTTTGGCGACCCAAGGGGCGACACGTTTCACAGTGGCCCGTGTGGCCGAACGGGCGGGGGTCAGCGTCGGTTCGGTGTATCAATACTTCCCGAACAAAGCGGCGATCCTGTTCCGCCTGCAAAGTGATGAATGGCGGCAAACCAGTGACATGCTGCGCGAGATTCTTGAAGACAACCGCAAGCCGCCCTTCGAGCGGCTGCGTACCCTCGTGCGGGCGTTCATCCAGTCCGAATGCGACGAGGCGCAGATACGCGTCGCCCTCAACGACGCCGCACCGCTCTACCGCGACGCCCCCGAGCACCAGGCCGCGCGGATGTCAGTGCAACGGTCGGTGGACGCTTTCATGCTGCAAGCCTTGCCCGACGCCCCGGCACCGATCCGCGCCTTGGCGGGTGACCTGGTGATCACGACCCTCAGTGCCGTGGGCAAGCGCTTTTCATCAGCGCCCCGCTCTCCTGCGGAAGTCGCCACCTATAGCGACGCCATGGCCGATATGTTCTGCGCCTACCTGGGAAGCCTGCAGTGACAGCTTGCCGACACTTTTACTACACTCCCCGATCTTGTTTCCCTCCGCTACGAGACGTCCTATCACTATGAAAACCATAACAAGCTCGATGACGTTCTGTGGCCTGTTGGCGCTCTCCTGCAGCGCCTTGGCCGAGCCAGCACCTTCTCTGCTGGACCAGGTCCTGCAACGCGGCGAACTGAAGGTGTGCACCACCGGCGACTACAAGCCCTACACCTTTAAAACCGAAGCAGGCGAATATGAAGGCATCGACATCGACATGGCGCGCTCCCTGGCTGCCAGCCTGGGCGTCAAGGTGCAATGGGTGCAGACCACCTGGAAAACCCTGATGCCGGATATGGTTGCAGGCAAATGCGACGTCGGCATGGGCGGGATTTCGGTGACGCTGGAGCGCCAGAAGAAGGCCTATTTCAGCACCACCCTCGACGTGGATGGCAAGATCCCGCTGGTGCGTTGCGAGGACAAGGAGCGTTACCAGACGATCGAGCAGATGAACCAGCCTTCGGTGCGTCTTGTCGAGCCGGCCGGCGGCACCAACGAAGCCTTCGTCCGCGCGTTCCTGCCCAACGGCCAATTGAACTTCCATGACAACGTGACCATCTTCCAGCAACTGCTGGACAAGAAAGCCGACGTGATGATTACCGACGCGTCCGAAGCGCTCTACCAGCAAAAACTCAAGCCCGGCCTGTGCGCCGTCAACCCGACCCGCTACCTGCAATATGGTGAGAAGGCCTACCTGCTGCCACGGGATGACAACACCTGGAAGATGTACGTCGACCAGTGGCTGCACCTGAGCAAGGCCAATGGCAGCTACCAGAAGGTGATTGGCCAATGGCTGGCCGTTCCAGCCGCTCAATAACCGTTCACTGACGAAACAAAAATCCCTGTAGGAGCGAGCTTGCTCGCGATGGCGTCAAGTCAGCCGCCTTGATCTTGGCTGATACACCGCTATCGCGAGCAAGCTCGCTCCCACAGGGTTGGTTCTGTTAAGGGCTGGTCCGTTTACCTCACTGCGCCGCCCGCACCTTGGCGATTTCGTCGTACATCGTCTTCACCAGGTCGCCATCCAGGGATTTGGCGAACTTATCGATCACCGGCTTCACGCGCTCGCGCAAGCGGTCTTTCTCGGCTGGACTGATTTCATTGACGGTCATCGCATTGGCCAACGTGGCCTTGGCTTTGTCCATGCCCGCCGCCGTGACTTCACGCTGGAATGTTTGCGCCTCGGCCGCGGCCGCGCGAATCATTGCCTTTTCATCGTCGTTGAGGCGGTTCCAGGTTTTCTGGCTGATGATCAGCGACTGCGGGTTGAAGATGTGCCCCGTGACGGAAAGGTACTTCTGCACCTCATAGAACTTGTTGCCCTCAATCACCGTGAAAGGGTTTTCCTGGCCGTCGATGGTGTGCTGCTCAAGGCCGGTGTAGACCTCGGGGAACGCCATCGGCACGGGGTTGGCGCCGAGGGCGGAGAAGGTCTCCAGGTAGATCGGCGACTGGATCACGCGAATCTTCAAGCCCTGCATGTCTTCAAGCTTGGTCACCGGGTGCTTGCTGTTGGTCAGGTTACGAAAACCCAGGTCCCAATAACCCAGCCCTACCAGCCCTTTGCTGTCCAGTTGCGCCGCCAGTTTCTGCCCGACCGGCCCATCGATGACTGCATGGGCTTCCTCGACGTTGTTGAACAGGAACGGGAAATCGAGCATGGCGTAATCCGGGGCCTGGGCGGCCAGGATGCCGGAGTTGAGCACGGTGATGTCCAGTGTGCCGCCCTGCAACGCCGATACCGTTTGCACGTCGCCGCCCAACGTACCGCCGGGGAACAGGCGGACCTTGATCTTGCCACCGCTCTTCTCGCTGAGCAGGTCGGCGAACTTCTGCGCGCCCTGGCCCTGGGGGTGTTCCTTGACGTTCTGGAAGGCGAATCGCAAGGTGCGTTCGCGTATTTCGTCCGCGTGGCTGGCCACACTGCTCAACAGCAAGCCCGTCGCGCACGCCCCGGCCAGCAGGGTTTTCATCAGTTTTCCCATGTCACTCTCCGATCGTTATTGTTTTAAGGTCGAGCTAGCCAACACCGGGTTATCCGGTGAAGAATTTCAACGGTCCCAGGACCAATTGCGGGAACAGGACCAACAGGAACAGCACCACGAACTGCGCAAACATGAACGGCCACACTCCGCGCACGATCTCCTCGAAGTCGAGCTTGGCCACTCCGCAAACTACGTTGAGCACCGTGCCCACGGGCGGCGTGATCAGGCCGATGGCCGTGTTGATCAGGAACAGCACGCCGAAGTACACCGGGTCGATCCCCGCCTGGATGACGGCCGGCATCAGCACCGGGGTCAGGATGAGGATGGTCGGGGTCATGTCCATCACCGTGCCCACCAGGATGATCAGCGTCATCATCACCAACAGCAGGAGAGTCTGGTTGTCCATGAACGGCGCCAGCAGTTCCGCCAGTTGGCCGGGCAGGTCGGCGATGGTCACCAGCCACGAGGAAACCATGGCCGCCGCCACCAGCAGCATCACCACCGAAGTGGTCCTGGCCGAGGACAGGATCACTTCGTACAACTGGCTGACTTTCATTTCCCGGTAGATCACCAAGGACACGAACAGCGAATAGACCGCCGCGACCACCGCAGCTTCCGTAGGCGTGAAGATGCCGAACTTGAGGCCCAGAATGATGATCAAGGGCAGGCCCATCGCCCAACTGCCGTCGAGCAACGTGCGCAGCACTTCGGCACGGGAACGCTTGGGCGGCGTCTCGACGTTCTCGCTGCGGGAGATGTACCACCAGGCAACGGCCAGCGAAGCCCCAAGCATCAGCCCCGGCACGATACCGGCCAGGAACAGCTTGGAAATCGACACCCCGGACGCCACGCCAAAGACGATGAAGCCAATACTCGGCGGAATGACCGGCGCAATGATGCTACCGGCGGCGATCAGGCCAGCCGAGCGCCCTCGATTGTGCCCGGCCAGCACCATCATCGGCACCAGCAACGCCGCCAGCGCCGCCGCATCGGCCACGGCCGAACCGGACAACGATGCCAGCAGGCAGGAAGCGATGATCGCCACGTAGCCCAGCCCCCCGCGCTTGTGCCCCACTAGCGCCATGGCAATGTTGACGATGCGTTTGGACAGCCCGCCGACGTTCATGACTTCGCCGGCCAGCATGAAGAACGGCACCGCCATCAGCGGGAAACTGTCAGCACCGTTGAGCAGGTTCTGGGCAATGATTTGCGCGTCGAACAGATCCAGATAAGCCATCAACGCCACGCTGACCACCAGCAAGGCAAAGGCGATAGGTATGCCCAGTGCCATGCTGCCCATCAGGGACCCGAGAAAAATAACCAGTGTCATGGGCGGGTACTCTTGATGGGGTCAGGGGTGGCGGCGGTATGGGTGATCAGCTCGGCGTCGTTGTCCTTGACCATCACCAGCTCGTCATCCCCCAGCTTGCCGAACAGCGCCAGGTAGAGCTCGTAAAGCAGGATCGCTGCGGCACTGGCGCCGAACACCAGGCCGGCGCCGTAGAACAGCGCCATGGACAATCCCGACGCCGGGGCAACGACATTCAGGTTGATCGCCGCTTGCTGCCAACTGCCGCTGAAGATCAGCCAGCAGATGTACAACATCAGCAGATGGCCGATGACCAGGCAGATACGCTTGCCTGCTGGCGGCAAGCGCTTGACCAGGCTGTCCATGCCCAGGTGGGCACGGTCCTTGAGCGCCACCAGGGCACCGAGAAAAATCATCCAGACGAAGAACCAGCGCGACAACTCCTCCGACACACTGATGCCCGAGTTGAAGGCATAGCGCAGCACCACATTGCCAAACACCAGCACGATCATTGCGACCATGCACAACACAATCAGCAGCTTCAGCAGCTTGAAATACAGATCCACGACTTTTGTCATCTTGAAGAACTCCGAGGCTTGTCGAGCGCCGACATCCCACTGGCGCAATAAGACCGCAACAGCGTGGGCCGCTAGCGAATCAAACCTGGAAGGCTGGACGGAGCACTCGAGAGATGAATCAAGGAGACGGCGTGGGACGCTCGCAGACGGACTGGCATGGGGTGTTCCTCTATTTTTATTATGGTCTCGGTCACGAGGGACAAGACAAGTGCCACTAAAATGTACCACCCGGTTAGTTTGGTCAATAACCCACGCAGGGATCCACCGCAAAGCGTGCGATTATCGACCAGACAATGCGCGGTTTTTCATCTCGTGGAACTCTCAGCAGCGCCCCCGCGTCCCCACGCTGCAACAGGATTTGTATCGCTCTGTATAGGAAGCACGGCTTGATACGAAACGGCAGGTTTCGCCCCCGCCTGGCACACATCGTCGATACATCTGCGCGTTTAACTGTGATCACCGGACAGCAACACCTTCGCTGCCACGGACCTACTCAATCAAACGCAAGGAGAATCACCATGTTCAACTTCCCGAAACTGTCGTCCTTGGCAATCGCCCTGACACTGGTTGGCGGGGTCGGCCTGTCGAACGTTGCCTCGGCAAAGAACGCCCCGGCCCAGGCTGCGCATCAACTGGCTGAAGGCGGCTCCGATCGCTTGAGCCAGAATCGCGTGGCCGAGGGTGGGGCTGATCGATTGCAGGAGTTGCGTGAACGCAGCCCGGTGTGAAGCGTTTCTGTGGCGAGGGAGCTTGCTCCCGCTGGGCTGCGTAGCAGCCCCCTGCCCATTCCCGCAAGTTCAGGCATCGGTCGGCGGGCTTTGCGACTGCTTCGCAGTCGAGCGGGAGCAAGCTCCCTCGCCACAAGAACTCAAAGCTCAAGACACACTGGCCCAAAACTCAAGCCACAGGGCTCAGGGCTCAGGGCTCAGGGCTCAGGGCTTGATGTTCTTCAGCTCATTGAGCAACGCGAGCAGTTGCTGCATCTTTTCCTCGCCGAACTGTTCTTCAATCCGCCGGTAGTTGCTTTCCATGCCCTCGCTCATGGACACGAAACACTGCTGGCCGCGCTCGGTCAGGCCCACGAAGACCCGTCGCTGGTCCTGGCTGGACTTCTGCCGACGCACCAGCCCATCGCGCTCCAGGCGACTGAGCACACCGGTCATGCTCGGCTTGAGGATGCACGCCTGGTGAGCGAGCTGATGGCTTTCCAGTTCTCCTTGCTGATGCAGGATGCGGATCACCCGCCATTGCTGCTCCGTAAGGTCATGCTGGTTCAGCGCCGGGCGAAAAAAAGCCATCGCCGCTTCGCGGGCTTGCAACAGCGTCAGGGTCAAAGAAGGTCTGGGGTTGGCCATGTTCGAACTGTGTGGATGGGCGAATCGGCAGCTTAGTGTCGTCTCCAGGCTGCCGCAAGAAGCAAAGCCGCACGGGAGCTTCCGTGGCCAGAGATTGCTCCCGCTCGGCTCTGTAGGCGCTGGCGAAGCCTGCGATCTTTTGATCTTTCGCTTGAGATCCAAGTGTCTCGAGAAAGATCGCAGCCTCGCTCCGCTCGACAGCTCCTACAGGCCCAGCGGGAACAATCTCTGGCCACGGGACTATCTGCATAAAGTACGGCTGCGTTTTCAGCGCAACCCCGACTGCCGCTGGCGATACTCCCCCGGCGTGAGTTGGGCGTAACGCTGGAAAAAACGGCTGAAATACGCCGGGTCCTTGAAGCCGAGCTGGTAGCAGATTTCATTGGCCGAGCTGCCGGTGAACAACAACAGGCGCTTGGCCTCCTGCATCAGTCGCTCCATGATCAGGCGCTTGGAGGGTAGATCGGCGATGCGTCGACACACGTCATTGAGGCGCGCCTCGGTCACGCCGATGCCTTCGGCGTAGCGCGACAACGGCCAATGTTGCAGGTAGTGGGCCTCGATCAGCTCGTTGAAGCGGTGAAAGATCTTCAGGTCTTCATGCCGTGCCGGCCTGGCTTGCAGGGAGTTGGAACACAAGCGCAGCAAGCTGATCATGATCAGCCGCGTCAGGCCGTCCAGCGCAGCGCTGCGTCCCGGCCGCCCCGCCACCACCTCCTCGCTCAATTCCTCGAACAGGTATTCCAGCCGCCGCGCCTCCCCCGCTTGCTGCGGCCCCAGTTGCGTCAAGGCCACGCAGGCTGCCGGCATCTGCACGCCAGCCGGTGCCAGGCTCGGGTCGGCATCGATCAACTGCCACACCAACTGCTGGCGCACCGTCAGCACATGCCCGTCGCTGTCGGCCTCGGTCACGAAGGCATGGGGGATGGTTGGCGGTGTAAGGAAGAACATCGGGCCGGATTCGACGTACTGCTGGTCATCGAGGTACACCCGCACGGTACCGCTCTTGACGTAGTGCACCTGGAAGAAGCGGTCGTGGCGATGCACCGGCATGTTGCGACCGAAAAAACCCGCCAGGTTGGCGAGCCGGTCGTAATGCACTTCGGCATCGCTGTAGCGCTGGTCGTACACCTGACCAATGTTGATGTTCGGGATCGGCTGGCGGTCGGTCATCACGCAGTGCTCGTTTTTATTCTGATTCAGGTACCTGCCGCCCTCATCCTGCACCGAATCCGGCAAGGCAACCAGTGCCGGTCATTCTGTCACGCTTGACGATAGTTAACATCTTAATTATAACTGTTAATACATTAACAATAACCGCAGAGCCCTCATCACTCTGCCATCGCCAGGAGACAAGCATGAGCCGTGCCCTGCATGACGTCGCGACCGGTACCCTGTTCGGGGTCGCGCTGAACTACCAGGGGTTGCTGAAACAGCGCCTCGCCGAATTCGAGCAACCGCCCTACCAGAAGCCACCGCTCAAACCTGTGCTGTTCATCAAGACGCCCAATACTCGCAACCGACACGACGCCAATGTGGTTCACCCAGGTGGCGGCGAAACGCTGCAACCAGGACCGGCCCTTGGCGTGGTGATGGGCAAGTCGGCCAGCCGCGTCAGCGCCGCCGAGGCCCTGGATTACGTGGCCGGCTACACCGTCGTCAATGAATTCAGCCTCCCGGAAGACAGCTATTACCGCCCCGCCGTCAAGGCCAAGTGCCGGGACGGCTTCTGCGCCATCGGCCCGGAACTGGTGCCCACCGCCCAGGTGGCCGATCCCCACAGTCTGGCGATCACGCTGTACGTCAACGGCGAGGTGCGCCAGCAAAACAGCACGGCCAACTTCGTTCGCAACATTCCCCAGTTGATTGCCGAGATCAGCGAGTTCATGACCCTGCATGCTGGAGACGTGCTGATCACCGGCACGCCTGAAGGTCGGGTCGATGTGCTGCCCGGTGATCGTGTCGAAGTGGACATCAGCGGCCTGGGCCGTCTCGTCAATACCATCGTGGCCGAGGAAACAGGAGCAGGTTCATGAAACACGCGCGCATTCGTTTTGCCGGCCAGGATCACGCCGTCATCGTTGAAGCCCACAATGCCGTACGGCTGGCCGACGGTCGCCTGCTGGCCGAGGATCAGGTCCAGTGGCTGCCACCGGCCACCGGCAGCATGTTCGCCCTGGGCCTGAACTACGCCGATCACGCCGCTGAACTGGCGTTCAAGCCACCAACGGAACCCCTGGCGTTCATCAAGTCGCCCGGCACCTACACCGGCCACAACCAGGCGACCTGGCGCCCCGATAACGTCGCCTACATGCATTACGAGTGCGAGCTGGTGGCGGTCATCGGCAAAGCCGCGCGCAACGTCAAGCGCGAGGATGCACTGGACTACCTGGCCGGTTACACCGTGTGCAATGACTACGCGATCCGCGATTACCTGGAAAACTACTACCGCCCCAACCTGCGGGTGAAAAACCGTGACGCGACGACGCCCGTCGGCCCATGGATCGTTGATGTGGCCGATGTACCGGACCCGAGCAACCTCACGCTACGCACCTGGATCAACGGCGAGTTGCGCCAGGAAGGCAGCACCAAGGACATGATTTTCGACATCCCCTACCTGATCGAATACCTGTCCAGCTTCATGACCCTGCAGCCCGGCGACATGATCGCCACCGGCACGCCGGAAGGCCTGGCGGATGTGGTACCCGGTGATGAAGTGGTGGTGGAAGTGGAAGGCGTCGGCCGTCTGGTCAACCGAATTGTCAGCGAAGCCGAGTTCTTCGCATCCCGTAAAGAGGCTTGAGCAGCATGATCAAACACTGGATCAACGGCCGTGAGGTCGAAAGCAAAGACGTCTTCGTCAACTACAACCCGGCCACCGGGGAAGCCATCGGCGAAGTCGCCAGCGGCGGTGCCGAGGAAGTCGCCCAAGCGGTCGCAGCCGCCAAGGAAGCGTTCCCGAAATGGGCCAACACCCCGGCCAAGGAACGCGCCCGGCTGATGCGCAAGCTCGGTGAGCTGATCGAGCAGAACGTACCGAAGCTGGCCGAACTGGAAACCCTCGACACCGGTTTGCCGATCCACCAGACCCGTAACGTGCTGATCCCGCGCGCTTCCCACAACTTCGATTTCTTTGCCGAAGTCTGTACACGGATGGACGGCCATAGCTACCCGGTCGACGACCAGATGCTCAACTACACCCTCTACCAGCCGGTGGGTGTCTGCGCGCTGGTCTCGCCCTGGAACGTGCCGTTCATGACCGCGACCTGGAAGACCGCGCCGTGCCTGGCGCTGGGCAACACGGCCGTGCTGAAGATGTCCGAGCTGTCGCCGCTGACCGCCAACGAGCTGGGTCGCCTGGCGGTCGAAGCCGGCATTCCCAACGGTGTGTTGAACGTGATCCAGGGCTATGGCGCCACCGCTGGCGATGCGTTGGTGCGTCACCCCGATGTGCGGGCGATCTCCTTCACCGGCGGCACCGCCACCGGCAAGAAAATCATGCAAACCGCCGGGTTGAAAAAATACTCGATGGAACTGGGCGGCAAGTCGCCGGTGCTGATTTTCGAAGACGCCGACCTGGAACGGGCCCTTGATGCGGCATTGTTCACGATTTTCTCCCTCAATGGCGAGCGTTGCACCGCTGGCAGTCGGATCTTCATCCAGGAAAGCGTCTATCCGCAGTTCGTCGCCGAGTTCGCCGCCCGTGCCAAACGCCTGATCGTCGGTGACCCGCAAGACCCGAAGACCCAGGTCGGCTCGATGATCACCCAGGCTCATTACGACAAAGTCACCGGCTACATCAAGATAGGCCTCGAAGAAGGCGCCACCCTCCTGGCCGGCGGCCTGGAACGCCCGGCCAACCTGGCGGCGCACTTGAGCCGCGGCCAATTCATCCAGCCGACGGTATTCGCTGACGTCAACAACAACATGCGCATCGCCCAGGAAGAAATCTTCGGCCCGGTGGTGTGCCTGATCCCGTTCAAGGATGAAGCCGAAGCCTTGCAACTGGCCAACGACACCGAGTACGGGCTGGCCTCGTACATCTGGACCCAGGACATCGGCAAGGCCCATCGCCTGGCCCATGGCATCGAGGCCGGCATGGTCTTCATCAACAGCCAGAACGTGCGCGACCTGCGCCAACCTTTCGGCGGCGTAAAGGGTTCCGGAACGGGCCGCGAAGGCGGACAGTACAGCTTTGAAGTGTTTGCCGAGATCAAGAACGTTTGCATCTCCATGGGCAGTCATCACATACCGCGGTGGGGGGTATAGGCCCAAGCCTCATGGGCGACGATGACTCCGTGGCGAGGGAGCTTGCTCCCGCTCGATTGCGCAGCGATCGCAAAAAATGGGGCCGCTTCGCAGCCCAGCGGGAGCAAGCTCCCTCGCCACAAGAGCTCATTGGCAATGACTTGATTCACCGTTTCAAGATCAACAAGAACAATTTTTCAGGAGAATCATCATGGGCGAAGTCGTCCTGGCTGCGAAAATCTGCCACGTTCCCTCGATGTACCTGTCGGAGCTGCCCGGCAAGCACCACGGTTGCCGCGCCGCCGCGATTGCCGGGCACAAGGAAATCGGCCGCCGTGCCCGTGAACTCGGCGCCGACACCGCCGTGGTGTTCGACGTGCACTGGCTGGTCAACAGCGCCTATCACGTCAACAGCGGCGAGCACTTCAAGGGCATCTACACCAGCAACGAGTTGCCGCACTTCATCAAGAACATGGAGTACGAATACTCCGGCGCGCCGGAACTGGGCGAGCTGATCGCCGCCGAGGCCAATGCCGTGGATGTGCGCACCCTGGCTCACAACATCCCAAGCCTGGAACTGGAATACGGCACGCTGGTGCCCATGCGCTACATGCACATGGATGTTCCGCAAGACCAGAAATTCAACGTCGTGTCGATTGCCGCCTGGTGCGCCTGGCATCGCCTGCAAGACAGCTTCGCCTTCGGCGCCGCGGTGCGCCGGGCCATCGAGAAAAGCGATCGCAAGGTGCTGGTGCTGGCGTCCGGCTCGCTGTCACACCGTTTCTCCGATGATCGCAACGCCGAAGCCAATATCCATAACTGGACGCGGGAGTTCGACAAGCAGGTCGACCTGCACGTTGTCGAGATGTGGCGCCAGGGCCGCTGGAAAGAGTTCTGCGCGATGCTCCCGGACTACGCCGAACACTGCTTCGGCGAAGGCAAGATGCATGACACGGCGATGTTGCTGGGGCTGCTCGGCGGGCCGGACTACGACAAGCCTGCCGAAATCATCACCGAGCCGTTCGGCAGCTCCGGCACCGGACAGATCAACGCTGTCTTCCCTGTTTGACACTGCGGCCGTACGGCATCCCCGTGCGGCCTGAAGGAGCCGTTCATGCCGCATTTCATCGCTGAATACACCGATAACATCGAACGACAAGCCGACCTGCCCGGCCTGTTTGAAAAGGTCCACGCCGTGCTGGGCGATAGCGGCGTGTTCCCCCTGGGCGGCATCCGCAGCCGGGGCGTGCGCCTGGGTACCTGGCGCATGGCCGACGGCAAGCATGACTACGCCTTCGTGCACATGACCTTGAAAGTCGGCCACGGTCGCGACCTGGCCACCCGCCAGAAAGTCGCGGAAAAACTCTTCGAGGTCATCACTGCGCACTTCGCCGAACTCCAGGCCCAACGCCTGCTGGCCCTCTCGTTCGAGATGATCGAGCTGCACGAGCAACTCAACTTCAAGGCCAACAACGTCCACGCCTTCCTCAAGGGCCAGGCCAGCTGAATCCGTCTGTCCGCACTCCCCATCGGCCTCTCTGACAAAAAGTACAAGATCATGAGCACAGCCAATACCGCCGACACTGCCGGCACGGTCGCCCACGACCGCACCCACGCCACCATCACCTGGCGGCTGATGCCGCTGCTGCTGGTCTGTTACCTCTTTGCCCACCTGGACCGCATCAACATCGGCTTCGCCAAGATGCAGATGAGCACCGACCTGCAGTTCAGCGACACGGTCTACGGCTTCGGCGCCGGTCTGTTCTTCATCGCCTACGCACTGTTTGGCGTGCCCAGCAACATGGCCCTGGACCGGGTCGGCCCACGGCGCTGGATCGCCACGCTGATGGTGGTCTGGGGCGCCTTGTCCACCGGCATGTTCCTCATCGAAAGCGCCACCGGTTTCTACGTGCTGCGCTTTCTGCTTGGCGTCGCCGAGGCCGGTTTCTTTCCCGGTATCCTGGTGTTTCTCAACCGCTGGTACCCGGCCCGGCGCCGGGCCCAGGTGACCGCGTTGTTTGCCATCGCGGTGCCGATGGCCGGGGTGATTGGCGGGCCCTTGTCCGGTGGCATTCTCGAGCATTTCCATGACCTTGGCGGCCTGCGCGGCTGGCAGTGGATGTTCGTCATCGAAGGGCTGCCAGTGATCCTGCTCGGCCTCGTGGTGCTCAAGTGCCTGCCGGACAGTTTCGAGACGGTCAACTGGCTCACACCCCACGCCAAGCAACAACTGCGCGAACAACTGAGCCTTGAAGAGCAGCGCAAATCCATCACCTCGTTCTCGGCGATCCTCAACAACCCACAAGTCTGGTTGTTGGTGGCGGTGTACTTCGCCGTGATGCTGGCGGTGAACACCCTGGCCTTCTGGATGCCGACCCTGATCCACGGTGCCGGCATCGGCAGTGACGGCAAGGTCGGGCTGCTCAGTGCGGTGCCCTACCTGGCCGGCTGCTTTTTCATGATCGGCTGCGGACGCTCGTCCGACCGCCAGCGCGAACGCCGCTGGCACCTGTGCGTGCCGCTGTTGATGGCGGCGCTGGGCATCGCGGTCGCCGGGCTTTCCCCCGGCAACCCGACCCTGGTGCTCAGCGGCCTGATCGTCGCCGGCATGGGCGCCAGTGCGGCGCTGCCGATGTTCTGGCAATTGCCACCGGCCTTCCTGTCCAACGGCACCCAGGCCGCCGGCATCGCCCTGATCAGCTCCTTCGGCAGCATCGCCTCATTCTTCGCGCCCTACCTGATCGGCTGGATGCGCGACACCACCCAGAGCGCCAGCCTCGCCCTGTACGTGCTGGCCCTGCTCATCGCCCTTGGCGGCTTGCTGGTGCTGCGCACCCGGGCTGCCATCGTCAATCCTCAATAAGAGACCCTTGCCATGCTTGACCAGACCTTCATCCAGCAAGCCGCCGCCCGCCTCGACCAAGCCGAACGCTCCCGCGAGCAGGTGCGGCAGTTTTCCCTCGACCACCCGGGCATCACCATTGAGGACGCCTACGCCATCCAGCGCGCCTGGGTCGCACAAAAGATCAAGGACGGCCGCAAGCTGGTCGGCCACAAGATCGGCCTGACCTCCCGGGCCATGCAAGTCTCGTCGAACATCACCGAGCCAGACTACGGCGCGCTGCTCGACGACATGTTTTTCGATGAAGGCACCGACATCCCGTTCGAGCGTTTCATCGTGCCACGGGTGGAAGTGGAGCTGGCGTTCATCCTCGGCAAACCCTTGAAAGGCCCGAACGTGACGGTGTTCGACGTACTCGACGCCACCGAATGGGTGATCCCGGCGCTGGAAATCATCGATGCGCGCATCCAGCAGGTCGACCCGCAGACCAAGGCGACCCGCAAGGTGTTCGACACCATTTCCGACAACGCCGCCAATGCCGGCGTGGTCATGGGCGGTCGCGCCGTACGCCCGACCGAGATCGACCTGCGCAAGGTCCCGGCGGTGCTCTACCGCAACGGTGTGATCGAAGAGTCCGGCGTCTCGGCGGCCGTGCTCAATCACCCGGCCAAAGGCGTGGCCTGGCTGGCGAACAAACTGGCGGCCTATGACGTCACCCTGCAACCAGGGCAGATCATCCTCGGCGGTTCCTTCACCCGCCCCGTGGCTGCCAACCCCGGCGATACCTTCCATGTCGACTACGACATGCTCGGTTCCATCGCCTGCCGTTTCGTCTGATCGGAGACTGCCTCATGGACATGCCCATCAATACCTTCAAGCAACGCCTGCGCAGCGGCGAAGCGCAGATCGGCCTGTGGCTGGGGTTGGCCGATGCCTACTGTGCGGAACTGGCGGCCAATGCCGGCTTCGATTGGCTGCTGATCGACGGTGAGCACGCACCGAACGACTTGCGCACCTTGCTCGGCCAGCTCCAGGCCATGGCGCCCTACCCCAGCCAACCGGTGATCCGCCCGGTGATCGGCGACACGGCTCTGATCAAGCAAGTGCTGGATATCGGCGTGCAAACCTTGCTGGTGCCAATGGTGGAAAGCGCCGACCAGGCGCACGAACTGGTCCGCGCCATCCACTACCCGCCCCACGGTGTCCGCGGTGTCGGCAGTGCGCTGGCCCGGGCGTCACGTTGGAACAGCATCCCCGGCTACCTCGACAAGGCCGATGAACAGATGTGCCTGTTGGTCCAGATCGAGAGCCGCGAGGGCCTGGCCAACCTGGATGCCATTGCGGCGGTGGAAGGCGTGGATGGGGTCTTTATCGGCCCGGCGGACCTGAGCGCATCGATGGGGTTTCGCGGCAACCCCGGTCATCCGCAGGTGCAAGCGGCCATCGAAGACGCCATCGCCCGTATCCGCCAGGCCGGCAAGGCCGCCGGGATTCTCAGCGCCGATGAAAAACTGGCCCGGCGTTACATCGAACTCGGCGCGGCGTTTGTCGCCGTGGGCGTGGATACGACGGTGTTGATGCGGGGCTTGCAGACGCTGGCGGCGACGTTCAAGGGCACACCGAAGCCAGCGACAGGTGGTGTGTACTGATAGCAACACAAATCTCTGTGGCGAGGGAGCTTGCTCCCGCTGGACTGCGCAGCAGGCCCTGGATCAGTCGCTGCGCAGGGTCAGGCAATAAGAGATTGGAGTGTTGTTGGGGCCGCTTCGCGGCCCAGCGGGAGCAAGCTCCCTCGCCACAAAAGCCCTATACCTGCTTCAGCGCCTGATCGCTTTCAGCTCATTGAGCAACCCCAGCAACGTCTGCAATTTTTCTTCCCCTAATTTTTCCTGCAAGCGCTGGTAGTTCGCTTCCATGCTCTGGCTCATCGAGTCGAAGCTCGCCTGCCCTTGCGGCGCCAGGCGCACCAGTACCCGCCGCTGATCCTGTTCGGCCTTGCGCCGCACCACCATGCCCGCCGCCTCCATGCGCACCAACACGCCGGTCATGCTGGGCTTGAGGATGCAGGCCAGTTCGGCCAGGCGATTGATCTCCAGTTCATCATGCTGGCTAAGGATACGGATGACCCGCCATTGCTGCTCGGTCAAGCCGTGTTGATTGAGGGAAGGCCGGAAAAAACCCATGGCCGCTTCGCGGGCCTGGAGCAGGGTCAGGGTCAAGGATTGGCGCGGCTTGGGCATGAGTATGTTCGCGAGAGGGATTTAGTTAATGAGTTAACTAAATCTTAGCACCTCCCACCCATGCCGGACCATCCGTTCACAGAATCTGGATCAAGCGATGGCCCTGTGACAAGGAAGCTTGTATGAGCGGTGTGGACGCGGTGTAAAAGCGAGCGCTGTGTAGGAGCTGTCGAGTGCAACGAGGCTGCGATCTTGTCCCAGACAATTGAGTCGAGAGCGAAAAGATCAAGATCAAGATGATCAAGATCAAGATCAAGATCAAAAGATCGCAGGCTTCGCCAGCTCCTACAGAGCCCAGCGGGGGGCAAGGGAAGGTATCGATGCGAGCTCAAGCGCCCTTGATCACCCCTTTGAGCACTTGTTTGAAATGTTCGACCTGTTCCTCGCTGAACTGGCCGAACACCTTGTCTTGCTGCTCCTTGGCAATCGCCCAGAGCCCTTCGGTCTCATCGATGCCCTTGACGGTCAGGCGTACCCGCTCGCCTTCATCGCTCACCAGGCCCTTGCGCTTGAGGTTGGCCACGGCTTCTTCGATCTCGCGCACCGGCATCGCCACTTCCCGCTGCAGGTCGCACAGGTTCAGCCCGGCGTCGTTCTCCAGCACCATCAACATCCGCGCTTCGCTGGTGCGCAACCCCGTGGACAACTGACGCGGCTGGTAGCTGGCCTGGTAGGCCCGCAGCGCCTGGGTCATCAGGTAATACAGGTTGTGGCTCAAACGGCCCTGGAAGTGACTGCTGGGGGACTGGCCCTCTTCCCGCTTGGTCATGCGGGTGTGGGGCAGCACCATCGAGTAGGCACCCTGGTGATAGAGCAAGGGCGAGCGCCCGAAATCGTCAAAGGCCACGACCTTGCCGATCATGATCCAGTGATCGCCACCGTCGACCTGCTGGAATTTTTCGCAGTGAAAACGCGCCGAGCAATCGACAAATACCGGAGCGCCGCCTTCGCCGGCCTCGAATTCTATTTCAGCGAAGCGGTCCTCCTTGGGTCGGGCGAAATTGTTCGACAGGTCGATCTGGTCGGCGGCCAGCACGTTCACCGCAAAATGACTGGCGGCTTCGAACACCTCGTGGCTGCTGGAACGCTTGTCGATGCTCCACAAAATCAGCGGCGGGTCCAGGGACACCGAGTTGAAACTGTTGGCCGTCACACCGACCTTGCGGCCATCTTCAGTGGCGGCGGTGACCACGGTCACGCCGGTGGCGAAGTTACCCAGGGCCCGGCGGAACGCGCGGGTGTCGAAAGCGGTATCACAAAGACTGGACATGCAAGACTCCCGGCCGCTTCAAGGGGCGGCCTCGATTATTGTTCTAGGGGACAAGCGATCAAACCATGGACGGATCAGGCTCAAGCCCCATCAGCTCACGGCCGAGGATCTGCGCACAGACGTCGTAGTCGGTGTAGGCATGGGCGCCGGTCAGGTGGGCATCGCGGAACAGCCGTTGCAACTCGTTGGTCTCGAACCAGGCGCCGCCGCCAGCAGCTTCCATCAAGCGGTCGACGGCCTGGATGCACATCTTGGTGGCGTAGCCCTGGTTGGTCCGCCAGAACGCCAGGGTTTCCCGGCTGGGGTACTCGTGACGCTCGCCGTGTTCGGCGTGCTCCTGCCAGGTTTTCTCCAGGAAAGCACGGGCCGCCGCCACCTGATGGGTAGACTCGGCCAAGCGCATCAACGCCGGGGTGGCGGCACCGACGGCCGCGCCGGTGTAGGCCCGCACGCGGTTGCGGGTTTTCTCGCGAAAGACTTCCAGCATGCGTTCGGCCACGCCCAGGCTGACCGTGGAGAAACCACTGGCGAAGTACGGCCGGTACGGCGAGTAGAAAATCTTGCTGTCGGGGTACAAGCCGAAGCCGCCGGACTTGCCTTCCATCATGTCCTTGGCTTTCTGGATCCGGTGTTCCGGCACGAAAGCGTTGTCGATGATCAAGGTCTTGCTGCCACTGCCGCGCATGCCCACCGCGAACCAGTCATCGCGAATTTCATAGTCGCTGCGCGGCAGCACCGCGAAGCAATAGTCCTGGGTGCCTTCGGCGTTTTTCCGGCGAAACCCCACGATCGCCCATTCGGCATGATCGCAGCCGCTGCTCCAGCCCATTTCACCGCTGAACATCACACCGCCGTCGACTTCCTCGGTGCGACCAAACGGTGCGATGCTGCTGCTGGCGGTGGCATCCGGGTCATCACCCCAGACTTCCTGCTGGGTCTTGGCCGGGAACATTGCCAACTGATGGCTGTGGGTGCACAACAGGCTCATGGCCCAGGCCGTGCTGGCACAGGCGCCAGCCAGCGACGCAATGCAATCGGCGAACTGCGGCAGGGAAATCTCCATGCCACCGTAGGGTTTGGGCTGGAAGGCCCGGTGCATGCCGATGCTCTTGAGCAAGGCGATATTCTCGGCAGGCACGCTACGGTCTTTTTCCGCCTGGAAGGCGTTCGCGGCAATGGCCGGCAGGAGGGGCTTGAGGTCTTCGAGCAGCGGGTTTGGCTTTTTCATGGACGGGCTCTTTTATTATTGGCATCTGCCGATCCCGCCTTTGCCCGGCAACCTGAGGTTGCACAAACGGCGGGATCAGTGATTAAGGCCGGTCCAGTATGGGCAATCGCGGGCAGGTGAAAAATGCACCTTCCAGATCCAAGATTGTACTTTTCATGGCGCAGGTTCCGACGCCCTGGCGCGCTCGGTCAAAAACCCCGGCACGGATGATCAAGACAAGCGACCCGCCAGGGCTCTTAATAGGGCCATCCCCTGCCGTGCCTTGCGTAGGCGTGGCACCGGAGTTTCCTTTCACTTTGTCAGGTTGCGTCATGATCAATATCGAAACGCCCACCTATTACACGGCCACCAAGAAATACAACCTCAGCTTCCCCACGCTGGAACAGGACGTGGACGCCGACGTCGTGGTCATTGGCGGCGGTTTCTCCGGCATCAATACCGCCCTTGAGCTCGCCGAAAAAGGCATCACCAACATCGTGGTGCTGGAGGCACGTTACCTTGGGTTCGGCGGCACCGGGCGCAATGGCGGGCAGATCATGGCCGGCATCGGTCATGACCTGGAAAAGATCAAGAAGGACGTGGGTGAAGACGGCCTGCGCCAGGTTTTCGAGATCAGCGACCTGGGCGCCGACATCATCAAGGACCGTATCGCCAAGTACGGCATCGACGCCGACTTCTGCCACGGCTACGGCTACATGGGTTTCAACGCGCGCCAGGAAAAAACCCTGCGGGCCTGGGAAAAAGACTTCAAGTCGATCAACAGCAAGCATGAGATCCGCTTCCTCGGCGGCTCCGACGTGCAGCAGATCATCGGCTCCAACGCCTACAGCAGCGCCTTGCTGCACATGGGCGGCGGGCACGTGCACTCGCTGAACCTGTTGCTGGGTGAAGCCAAGGCCCTGGTCAGCCACGGCGTGCGGATTTTCGAGAACAGCCCGGCCCTGGAAGTCAGCTATGGCGAGCGCATCACCGTGCGCACCGGACGCGGTTCGGTCAGGGCCAGCAAGCTGCTCTGGGCCTGCGACAGTTTTCTCAACAAGCTGGAACCGGAACTGCACCGCTCGACCATCAACACCTACGCCTTCCAGATGATGACCGAGCCGTTGTCGGACGAACTGATCCAGCGTATCAGCCCGATTCGCGGTGCCTACAGCGACATTCGCCCGGTGATCGACTACTACCGTGTCACCAACGAAAATCGCCTGCTGTTCGGTGCCGCGACGCCGCTGGTGGAGCACATCCCCCAGGACCTCAAGGCCTGGAACCGGCGCCTGATGCTGAAGATCTTCCCCTACCTAAAGGACGTGAAGATCGACCTGGCCTGGGGTGGCCCGATGGCGTGCAGCCCGAACCTGTTCCCGCAGATCGGCACCCTGCCCGGCCGCAGCAACGCGTTTTTCGTCCAGGGTTACTCAGGCTTTGGTGTCACGCCGAGCCACATCATCTGCAAGGTGCTGGCCGAAGGCATGAGCGAAGGCTCGGCGCGCTACGACCTGGTCAGTTCGATCCACCGCCCGACCATCCTCGGCAAGGACGCCATTCGTCCGTTGCTGCTGACTGCCGGCAAGTCCTGGCACCAGCTGTCTGGCTACTGGAACGGCCGTCGCTGATAGGAACGACTGAACACAAGCCCTGTGGCGAGGGAACGCCCCTGCGCCGCCGAACCGGACCGTAGGAGCTGACGAGTGAAACGAGGCTGCGATCTTGCCACTGACAATTGAGTCGAAAGTGAAAGATCAAAAGATCGCAGGCTTCGCCAGCTCCTACAGTGTCCGCCACAAAAGCCCACCTAACTTCCTTTTTTTCAATCATCAGGAGTCACTGCCATGCCCCTTATCACCCTCGAAAAAGATATCCAGTTGTCCGACCTGGACGCCTGGGGCACCGTTGCCGATCTCGGTTCGCAGATTCTCGAAGGCGAGGTCAAGGCCTTCGGCAAGATGACCTTCGGCGCCCCCACCGACCCGGTCAGCAGCGCCTACTTCGGCACCACCCAAGGCAAGTTCCGGATGGTCTACCCGTTCGCCGAACAAGCCACCGTGGTCACCGGTGAAGTGGTCCTTACCGACGAGGCCACCGGCCAGAGCACCCGCTACAAGGCCGGTGACAGCTGGTTCGTGACCAAGGGCACACCGGTGCTGTGGGAAGTGGTCAGCGAAAGTTTCGTCAAGCACTACTTCGCGGTAGTCTGACCGGACAGGGCTGCCGGCCCAACCGGCGGCCCGCTTGCAAAGGTTATGACCATGAATGTCATCCCGACCCAGGACATCGCCGGCCAGTGCCTGCACGCCTTCACCCAACTGGTTCCGGTCAGCCGGGCGGCGTTCTACTGCGTCGATCGGCACCTGCAAGTCCACGACTTCAGCCTCCATGGGATGAGCGGCGAGATGCACCGCGACTACCTGGACAATTACCGTCAGTTCGACCCGCTGCATCCGCGCCGCTGTGCGTCCAGCGAGCTGGCCGTGGTGCCGTTGGGCCTGGCGATGGCCAGCCAACCGCTGCGTGACAACCATCGTTATCGCGACTTCCTGCAACGCTATGGCGTGGTCGACGTGGTGGAAGTCTTCGCCCATCGCGACGGTCAGCCCCAAGCCGCGATTTCGCTGCTGCGCACCGCCGAGCAAGGCGCATTCACCCCTCAGCAGTTGAGCCAACTCAGCGCGTTGCAGGCCCTGTTGCAACTGGCCGTGGCCCATCTGCCGGCCCATGAGGACGCACTGGCCGACCTGACGCCCAAGGAACGCCAGATCGCCTGGCTGCTGCGCCAAGGCGTCAGCAACAAACAATTGGCCCGGGAACTGGAGGTGGGTTTGCCGACCATCAAGACGCACCTGATCCACCTGTTCCGCAAGGTGGGGGTGAGCAGTCGCACCGAGTTGGTCAGCGCACTGTTCCTCTGATCAACCATTCGGTTGATAGGCCAGCATTGCCCGGCGCCCCATGATCCGAGTGGCTACTTCAACCACCGGAGCCTTGCAATGAGCACATCTTCAGACTGGATCACCGTCGGCGCCCTGGCCGATGGCTTTGCCCCCGAAGCCTTCATCCTGCCAAACCTGGCCGACCTGGACGGCAAGACCTTCACTTTGCATTTCGCCAATGGCTGGCAGATCGAGCATCGCTTCGAGCAGGACACCCTGAGCTGGAACGCCGCCGATGGGCACTCCAGCGGTACCGCGCCCTACCGGGCCACTTCGGTACGCCCGGGCCTGTACCTGGTGGACTTCATCAAGCGTGAAGGCGAGCTGACCTCGTCGATCAGCCTGGTCCTCGATACCGCCAGCGCCTCGTTCACCGCCGTGATCGGCCGCATGCCCAGCCAGGAACAGACTGGCGAAGGCCTCTATAGCCGCGCATTGACCGGCAAGCCCCTGACCTCGGTTCAAGCACAGTTCCTCCACGGCAGCCTCGATCGTCCCTGGCAGCCTGGCCTGTGCCCGCACGCACCGACCACCGAGCTGGTGGGGCTGCGCAACCTGTATCGCTACAGCCCACGCGAAGTCTACGAACACATTTACCTCAACGACCAGTTCTATTCCTGGCAATGCCTGAAGGGCGTCGAACAAGGCCTGTGCGACACCGATCGCTGCGACACCTACAAGATCGCCGATCAGTTGTACCTGTTCGTGTGGCGGGAAAAAATCATCCCGACTTTGGGGCTGGTGCTGATCGACCTGCAACAGCATCGCAGCGACGGTAAGATCTTCGGCTACGCCGGTGAATCGTTCGATGAGTTTTCCAATTTCCCGGTCAGTTCCTACTGCCAGGTGCTCAACCAGACGGAGTATCCCGATGCCTGACTCACGCACCGTGGTGATCACCGGCGCCGGCACCGGCATCGGTGCCGCCTGCGCCCGCCTGTATGCCGCCGAAGGCGCCAACCTGGTGTTGATCGGCCGCCGTCGCGAGCCCCTGGAAGCACTCGCCGAGGACATCGGCGGACTGGTGCTGGTGGGCGATGCGGCCTGCCCGAGCACCTGGGACGGCTTCATCGAGCAGATTCACGCGCGTAATGGCCGAATCGATGTGCTGCTGGCCTGTGCCGGCGGCTTGGGCATGGGCAGCGCCACCGAGACTCAGCCATCGGCCTGGGAAGCCGCCCTGCGCAGCAACCTCGACAGCGCCTTCTACAGCGCCCGGGCGTGCCTGCCACTGCTGCGGGAAAGCGCCGGCAACATTGTGCTGATCGCCTCCATCGCGTCATTGGCGGCAGGCCCGCAGGTGTGCGGCTACACCACGGCCAAGCATGCGCTGCTGGGCCTCAACCGCTCCCTGGCCAGGGACTACGGGCCTCACGGCGTACGGGTCAATGCGGTCTGTCCAGGTTGGGTCCGTACGCCCATGGCCGATGAAGAAATGCAGGTATTGATGCAGTTCCATGGCGAAACGTTGCAGCAAGCCTATGACCGAGTCTGCGCCGACGTGCCGTTGCGCAGGCCAGCCAGCGCCGAGGAAATCGCCAGCGTCTGCCGTTTCCTGGCCTCGCCTGAGGCGTCGATCATCACCGGGGCGACGCTGGTGGCCGATGGCGGCTCCAGCATTGTCGACGTGCCGACCCTGGCCTTCAGCCGGATGGAGGCCAGTGATGCCTGACGATCTGGATTTCAGCGGCCAGACCGTACTGGTCACGGGCGGTGCACAAGGTATTGGCCGGGCCATCGTCGAAGCGTTTGCCCTGCGCGGGGCCCGCGTGGTCATTGCCGACCTGGGCCTGGCCCGGGCCGAGGCAGTGGCCGGTGAATTGACGGCCGCGGGCTGTCAGGTGCAAGCGGTAGGCGTCGACCTGGCCGACGCGACGGCGATCTTCGACATGATGACGGAGTTGGAGCAACGCTTGGGAAGGCTGGATACCCTGGTGCACAACGCCGGGTATTTTCCGTTGACGCCGTTCGCCGAGATCACCCCGGCGATACTTGAACGGACGCTGGCGGTGAACTTGTCGGCACTGTTCTGGCTGACCCAGGCGGCGCTGCCGATGTTCCGGCGCCAGGGCCGAGGCTGCGTGCTGGTGACTTCCTCGGTCACCGGCCCGCGGGTGGCGTATCCGGGGCTCAGCCACTACGCGGCGTCAAAGGCCGGGGTCAATGGTTTCATTCGCAACGCCGCGCTGGAACTGGCGCCCGAGAATGTCCGCGTCAACGGGGTCGAGCCGGGCATGATCGCCACACCGGCCATGGCCAACCTGGGGGACGATGAGGTCAACCAGGACATCGCCCGCCGGGTGCCGCTGGGTCGATTGGGCCAACCGAATGACATCGCCGGCGCCATGCTGTTCCTGGCGTCGAGCCTGGCCAGTTATGTGACCGGGCAGACCTTGGTGGTCGATGGAGGTTCGACCTTGCCGGAGGTTTGAACCTGTGTGGGGGTGAGTCAGCTTGCGGTGAGGGTGGATGTACCACCGTCATCGCGAGCAAGCTCGCTCCCACAGTTTTTTCCGAGTCGCTCACGCCATCCGCGACCACCACAGCCCCCCTGTGGGAGCGAGCTTGCTCGCGATGACGGTCGTCCAGCCAGCGACGACCTTGTTCAAGCCACCCCCTGCCCCACCTGCAAACGGCTGGAACGAAACGCCTTGGGCGACAACTCGAACTGCTTCTTGAACGAACGGCTGAAATGCGCCGAATCGGTGAAGCCCCATTTGTAGGCGATCGAGGTAATGGACTCGTCCCGCAGGAACGGGTTGGTCAGGTCATCGGCGCTGCGCTTGAGCCGGGCTCGCTGGATGTAGCGGCACACGCTGTCATCCTGCTCTTCGAACAAGCGGTACAGATGCCGCACTGAAATATTCAACCGGTTGGCCAGGCCCACAGGGCTGAGACCGGGCTGGGTCAGCGATTCGTCGATGACCTTCTGCACATAGCTACGCAAGTGGCTGCCCTGCAAGGCTACCCCTTCGTCCCGGCCATCGGCATCCTGCTCCAGGGCCGAGCCCAACAGCGAAACGAAGGCACTCTGCAAGGCTTCACCCTCGCCCGCCGCGCCCTCTCCGTCCGGCGTATCCTTGCACAACTGGTCCATCAACACATGCAGCATCCGCCCACACGCCTTGCGGGACGACACCTTGCCGAAGGTCCTGGTGTCCCCGCCCAGCTGCCTCGACACGTCCTGGCGAGACAAAGACAGCACCGCGTGCTCGATCAGGCCAAACGGGGTGATCTCGAGCGCGCCTATGGAATCCATCAATAACAGTTCGCCGGGCGCCAATTGGACGCTCTGGCCGTTCTGGGTAATGCGGCAGTAGCCGCTGCGCTGGCTGACCAGGAGACAATCCTGGTCATCATCGTGATCGGCGTTGGGGGAATGGCGCTTGATGTTACCGGCGTTGGTGCGCAGGTTCGCGACGGCAAGGCCGCCTCGATGGACATTCGACACTTCACCAATGAACAGCGCGCGATTGAAGGCCAGCTCGGTATCGAAGTGGCCGCAAGTCGCCCGCAGTTCCCGGTTCCAGATATCCAGACCGTCGTGCCCAACCTGTTGCATGCTCATGGCATTCTCCGCAGTGGCTTTTTGTTTTTGTGCGGCAATAGTTAACATGTTATCTATATGCACGCAACAAGTACCTGATCGCCAGAGCAGTAGCAGGAATGATGCCAGGGCAGCACAACAGAATCAGAGCATTGCCAACACCCGCTGCAGGCCGCTCAAGGTTGCCAGCAGGACGCCGCGTTGCTCGCGGCTCAACGGAATATAGCGACGAAAGGCGGGCATGCGATTGACCACCTCGCTACCGCCCATGTGTTCCAGGCGCACGCACCACTGGCGCCCCTGCAGATCGATGCGCAGCCGTTTGAAATCCAGCGGCATGAGGGCCTGATACAACTCAGGATCCCTCTCCACAGCCGCCTGCACCCTGGCTGCCAGGTCACTGTGCCCGTCCCGCTGCCGGCAACGAATGCCACTGCGCCGGACAGCCCCGCCGTGGTGCAATTCCAGGCTTGCCGTGCCCTCTCGGGAAGCAGGCACGCGCAGCACGAACTCAGTCATCACCAAGTGCATCAGCAGCTGCGACTCGGTGCGCTCGACAATCTCCAACTGCAAGCTGCCGTCGTCGGTGGCAGCCGTGGCCATCGCCGGGCCCTCTACCTCGAAATTCGCCAATGCGAGGTTGCGCCGCAGGTGTTCCAGGGTCACCCCGGGCCGATAACCGGCCGGGGCGCGCCGGGTGCTGAACACCTCAGACAGTTTTTGCAGCAGGGTCGACAAACTCGCCCGCAGGTTGCCCTGGCTCATGGGAAAACTCCTTGGCCAGCACGTCTTCCACCGACGCCGGCTTGAATGGATTGACCTTCTGTACCACCAGGGTCCAGAACAAGGCGTACGCCGCGGTGCCACCGAGCATCACCGCGAAGGGCACGTAGATGTCCGCCGGATTCATGCCGGGCGGGGTGATGAACCACATGCCCAGCAGAATGCCGACACTGGACAGGATCTGTGGCAACGGGAACCACGGCGAGCGATAGGCCCGCGGCAGATCAGGGCGACGAATCCGCAGACTGACCACCGACACGGTCACCAGCAGGTAGGCAAAACTCCAGGCGCACACCGCCGCCAACACCAAATGCATGATGTTGTCGGGATTGCCACCCAACCACCACGCATGCAGGCAAGGAATCAGCATCGCCACCAGGATGCACAGCAACGGCGTCTTGAAGCGTGGGTGCAGATACGTGAACACCTTCGGCAACGCGCCGTCCACGGCCATGCCGTAGAGAATCCGCGGCACACCGGCCATCAGGGTATTGATGGTCGCCGCGCCGGCAAACAGGAAGCCAATGCCCAGCCACATCGGACCGATATCACCCATGACCTGTTCGGCGAAGCGTGGAATCGCCATGGGTGTGTCCAGCAGATGCACGCCGCTGGTGGCATCGAGCAGCACGTTTTCCACCTGCCGCTTCATCGCCGCCCCGTAGATGAACATGCAGGTGGCGACGCTGAACAAGCCCAGCATCATCGCCCGAGGCATAGTCCGGGCGGAGTGGCGCAGATCCGGCGCCAGCGGCGTGACGAATTCACAGCCGACAAACATGAACATGGCCATGCCCACCAACGACAACACCGTGACCAAATCCGTGCCCACCACGGAGGCACCAAACCACCCCTCCAGCTCCACTGCCGGCGCGGCGACCAGGCCCAACACGCCGAACACCATCAGGGTCGTCCACATGCCGAACGTCAGGATGATCTCAGCCCGGCCAAAGGCGCTGACACCGAACGCATTGAGCACGCCAAATACCACCACGAAGCCCACGCCCAGCAACCAGGAACCGCCCGCCGATTCGGCCAGGGTATTGAGATGTTCGAAGTTCACCAGGGCCATGACCCCAGCCAGGATGGTCTCGGCGGTGCCGGCGAACACATGGACAATCAGGTAGGCCGACAAAGTGCCGGTAATCGCGAAGAAACGGCCCATGCCACAGTTGATGTAGTCATAGACCGAGCCGGTGGTTGGAAGAATCGACGCGGCCTCGGCGAACGTCGTCGCCTGGGCCAGCATCATCACCACGGCGATCAGCATCGCCACGGCAAAGGCGCTGCCGCCGATGCCAAAGCCCATGGTCGCGGTGAGAATCACGGGGCTTGCCATGATCAGGCCAATGGTGCTGGCCAACGCAGTGGGAAAACCCACCGAACCCCGGTTCAAGTGCTCGGTGAGCCTGTCATTGATCGACATCGTGCGGATCCTCGAAAGCGGATTTTTAGTATGGATGCCACAGCCGTCCAGGAGCCGGCGATCATGCCTTCCCCAACCGGTCCCTGATCGAAACGGCGTTGCGTGCAGCCTTACTCTGCGCCGCCCTCGTCCCGGGCGTCTTGCCCATGTCTGCCGCCGCTTTTGTTGCTGCCTGCCAACACCGCCACGCTGGCGGCCTGGGTCAACTCCTTGGCAGGCAGGTGAAAGACTTCCCCGGGTGTCGCTCCCTTTAATGCGCGCTCTGCTGTCCTATCACACCGGGGAAACCACCATGGAGCACACACGCCGTACACCTTTGCTGCGCAACGCCGTCGGCCTGGGCATCGCCCTGCTGGTCGCCGACTCATCGGCCCAGGCCTATGAGCTTTACGCCGACGAAGACACCACCGTCACCGGTAACTTCCTGGCAGTCTACGGGCTGTTCAACAGCCGCAAGAACTACGACGGCACCGCCGGGGGTTCGAGCTGGCGCGAAGGTTTCATCAAGTATGGCCTGAGTATCGACCAGACACTCGGGGGCCTGGGCAGTGTCTACGGGACGGCCAACCTGGTCAGCTCCGGCACTTGGGGCGATGGCGACGCGGCCGGCCTGAGCGACGGTTCCGAACGCACCACGAAGTTCGACGAGGCCTTTGCCGGCTGGCGCTCGGGTGACCTGTTCCCGGCACTGGGCAAGGACGGTGTCGATCTGTCCTACGGCCGCCAAGTGATCACCCTCGGCGATGGTTTCATCATTAACGACGACGGCCTGAACCTGGGCAAAGGCGTCGCCGATGGCGAGTTCAACCGCGGCGGTGCCTATTACCTGGCGGCCCGGCATGCCTTCGACGAAACCGCTGTCGTGCGCCTGGGCGGCAAGGACGGCGTGCATGGCAGCCTGATGTGGATCAAGTCCGACAACCGCGCCCAGGCCAACACCGAAATGGCCGCCGGCACCCTGGAATACACCGCCGCGCCAGGCACCCTTGGGCTGACCTATATCCATGGCATCGATGTCGATGACCGCTACGCCAGCGACTTCCAGAAGCAGCGCGACGGCATGGACATCTACAGCCTGCGCGGCGCCGGCAATGCCGGCATCGAAAA
This sequence comes from Pseudomonas thivervalensis, assembly GCF_001269655.1. Lineage (GTDB taxonomy): Bacteria > Pseudomonadota > Gammaproteobacteria > Pseudomonadales > Pseudomonadaceae > Aquipseudomonas > Aquipseudomonas thivervalensis. The sequence goes on along the minus strand of NZ_LHVE01000009.1, from coordinate 583,542 downwards.
TGCGCATTTCTCCTTCGAGTACGCCTGGCAGGACAAGGACGCGGGCCCTGAGAAAGCCTGGTACGCCGAAGCCGGCTACACCTTCGCCGACCTGCCCTGGACGCCGGACCTGACCTATCGCTACAGCCGTTATTCCAAGGATTGGGACTCGATGTTCAACGGCCAGAACCGCGGTTACGGCACTTGGTTCCAGGGTGAAGTGGCGGGCAACTACGCCGGGCCATTCAACAGCAACACCGCCATCCAGCACGTCGGCCTCAAGCTCAAGCCGGCGGAAACCGTGACCATTGGTGCGCTGTTCTTCGATTACCAGACCCTGCACACCCGTGAAGCGCTGAACCTCGACGCACAGGAGCTGGACCTGTACGTGGAATGGGCGGTGAATGAACACCTGATCGTCACGCCGCTGGTGGGTTTGTACAAGCCTGAGAAGGATGCGGACAGCGGTGGCAATCAGGTCGGCGGCAACGGGACCAATGTCTATAGCCAGTTGGTGGTGGCGGTTCCGTTCTAGACGACTGACCGTAGGAGCTGCCGAAGGCTCGGGCCGCGTTCGGACGATCTTTTGATCTTTCGCTTGAGATTCAAGTGTCTGGGGAAAGATCGCAGCCTCGTTGCACTCGTCAGCTCCTACTTGTGCTGATGCAACATGGTCTGGATCTGATGGGTCGCCTGCCGGGTGCTTTGCGCCAGCTTGCGCACTTCATCGGCCACCACCGAGAAACCGCGCCCGACCTCACCGGCCCGGGCCGCTTCAATCGCGGCGTTCAAGGCGAGCAGATTGGTCTGGTCGGCGATGCCCTTGATCACCCCCACCACCGTGGCAATCTGGGCATAGGTCATCTGGTTCTGCTCCAGCATGCGCTGATGGGTGGCCTGGGCCGAGCGCTCATCGCTGATATCCCGCACCGCACCGATGACCCGGACCAATAGCCCGTGCGGGTCGCGTACCGCCCGACCGCGTTCGCGGCACCAGATGTAATCCCGGCTCTTGTGGCGCATGCGGTATTCGAAGACGTATTCACCGCTGCCCTGGGGGCCGAGGATCTCCCGGTCGAAAATGGCCATGATCTTCGGCAGGTCGTCCGGGTGGGTGATGCCGACCTGGGCATCCCAGCCATCAGGCAAGTCTTCGGGCTCGTAACCCAGCAGCGCACGGAACTGACTGGAAAAGCGCATGCCACTGGCCGGGTGCTGGAGATCGCCGTCGACCACGGTAATGTCCCAGCAGCCTTCCGTCAGGGTCGACTGCAGCAGCTCCCAGATCTGCGTGTCCTGCCGGTGCTGTTGCAACTGCTGGCGGTGTTCGTCCAGCTGCACTTCAAGCACCTGCTCGCGCTCGTGGGCTTGCGCCAGTTGCTGGCGAACCTGGTGCAACTCATGTTCGTTTTGCTGCCAGCGCAGGGCTTGCGCCTCCACGTGTGCCTCGGCCTGATGTAACTGCAAAGTGGCGTTTGCCATCTGCCGCGCGTGCTGTTCGAGGACGGCCCGCAGTGGCGGGTACGCGTCGAGCACCGGCGCGTCCTCCCTTTCACCGGCCAGCACACGCTGCACCTGTTCGATCAACACCCGTTTCTGTTTGTTGGTCTGAAGAAACATCGCCCGCCCCTTTGCCCATCAAGTCGAAACCGAATCTGATCGCAAACCGGCCAGGCTGGCTTGTCCCTGGCTGCACAGAGCCTTGCTCCTGGCTGCCAATCGCACGGGTTGGCAGCCACAGACATACCGCGCGGCAGGCACAGTCAAGCCGGGCAGTCGCGTCGGGATTACCCTCGGGCTTTCCCTTGTTCGCGATCAGGAAACCCTCATGAGCGATATTGCCCTGCTGCCTCAGGTCGAAGCCTTCCTCGCTAGACATCACGCGCTGTTCATCGACGGTGGCTACGTCGAAAGCCAGGGCCGCCAGACGCTGGACGTCATCAACCCCGCCACCGGCCAAGTCATCGCCCAGGTCAGCGACGCCGCCCCCGGCGACATCGATGCGGCGGTGGAGTCGTCCCGTCGCGGCTTCCAGCAGTGGTCTCAAACCGCGCCGGCGGTGCGCGGCCATGTGCTGCTCAAGTTGGCGGACCTGTTGGAACGCAACCGCGAAGAACTGGCGCAGATCGAAACCTGCCAGTCGGGGAAGATCATCCATATCTCCCGGGCCTTCGAAGTCGACCAGGCTGCGCACTTCCTGCGTTACTACGCCGGCTGGGCCACCAAGATCAACGGCGAGACGATCACCCCCTCGCTGCCCTCCTTCGCCGGCGAACGCTACACCGCGTTCACCTTGCGTGAACCGGTCGGGGTGGTGGTCGGTATCGTGCCGTGGAATTTCTCCACCATGATCGCCATCTGGAAGCTGGCCTCAGCCCTGGTGACCGGCTGCAGCATCATCATCAAGCCCAGCGAATTCACCCCCCTGACCATTCTGCGCATCGCTGAACTGGCCATGGAGGCCGGGCTGCCAGCCGGTGCCCTGAATGTGTTGACCGGCGGTGGCCAGGTGGGCAAAGGGCTGATCGAGCATCCGGGCACCAACAAAGTCTCATTCACCGGTTCCGTGCCCACCGGCCTGGCGGTGGGTCAGGCGGCCATGGGCGCCGGGTTGACCCGCGCGACTTTGGAGCTGGGAGGAAAAAATGCCGCGGGGTTCCTGCGTGATATCGACCCCGAGGTGGCGGTCAACGGCATCATCGAGGCAGGGTTCCTGCATTCGGGACAGATCTGCGCGGCGGCGGAACGGTTCTTCGTCCATCGCTCGCAGATCGAGTCGATCATGGACAAACTGGCCCAGCGCCTGAGTAAACTCACCATTGGCTCGCCCCTGGACGAGCGCACCGAATTCGGCCCGGTGACCAACCGCCAGCATCAACGTAAGCTTGCAGAGTTCTTCGCCAAGGCCCGTGCGCAGAACAACACCATCGTCCACGGCGGCAAGCTGATCGACGGGCCGGGTTGCTACGTCGAGCCGACCATCATCCTCGCCCATCGCCGCGACGACAGCCTGCTCAACGAAGAAACCTTCGGCCCGATCGCCACGTTCTTCCCTTACGACACAGAGGAGGAATTGCTGGAACTGATGAACGACACACCCTACGGCCTCAGCGCCAGCCTCTGGACCAACGACCTGGGCAAGGCCCTGCGCATGGTCCCCGCCATCGAAGCCGGCACGGTCTGGGTGAACATGCACACCCTGCTCGACCCGGCCGTGCCTTTTGGCGGCAGCAAGTCTTCCGGGATGGGCCGTGAATTCGGCAGTGCTTTCATCGATGACTACACCGAGTTGAAATCGGTGATGATCCGCTACTGAGCAACAAAAGGGCACTGGAGCGACACCCCAGAGCCCTGTTAAACAAAAAGCCCCCCTGTGGGAGCGAGCCTGCTCGCGAAAGCGGACTATCAGCCAACCATGATGCTGAATCTGACACCGCCATCGCGAGCAGGCTCGCTCCCACAGCTTTAACGCCGGCAGGCGTTGACCGGTGGCACTCGGCCGCGCCAGGGTTGGGCGCGTTCCAGTTGGGCGGCCAGGGCCAGCAAGGTGTTTTCTTCACCAAAGCGCCCGGCAAAATGTGCGCCCATCGGCAGGCCATTGGCGCTCCAGGACAATGGCACTGACATCGCCGGCTGGCCGCTGGCATTGAACAGCGCGGTGAACGGCGAATAGCTGTGGTAGCGCTCGATCAGTTGATCCAGGCTCATGCACACATCCTGCAGGTCCAGCTCGCCAATCAACACCGGCTCACGGGTCAGGACCGGGCTCAGGATCACGTCGTAGTCCTGCATGAACACCGCCAACTGCCGGCCGAGGGCATGAATCCATTCCACCGCCGCAGCATATTGGGCGCCGCTGACGTTGCCCTTGTCCCGCAAGATGATCCGGGTGCGCACTTCCAGCTCTTCCGCCTGCACGGCGAACCCACGCATCTGGCCCAGCAGGTCGACATAATGCCGAGAGCTGGCGCCAATGATGGTGAACACATGGTCGAGAAACTCCGGCAGCCCCACCGGCAGGCTCACCGGTTCGACACGATGCCCCAACGCCTCGCACAACCGGGCCGCCTCTCTCACCGCCTGGAGGCTGTGCGGCGCGGTGGGCCAAGGGCCGAGTTGCTCGACCAGGGCAATGCGCAGCGGCTTGGGATCCGCCTGCACCGCCATCACATACGGCAACGCCTGGACCGGCGCGGCATAGGGCGCGCCCAGGTCCATCCCGGCGGTGGCATCCAGCAGCGCCGCACTGTCGCGCACCGAGAGGGTAATCGCATGGGGCGTGCCCATCCCCGCCCAGCCCTCGCCCACAATCGGCCCCGACGGCATCAGGCCACGGCTGGGCTTGAACCCGAACACACCACAGCAAGACGCCGGCACCCGCAATGAACCGCCGCCGTCGTTGCCATGGGCGAACGGCACCACGCGGGCCGCCACCAAAGCGGCGGCGCCGCCGCTGGAGCCACCGGCACTGTGCTCGAGACTCCAAGGGTTGCGGGTGGCACCGAAGCGCGCGGACTCGGTGGAGTACGACGTGCCAAACTCCGGCGATGTGCTGGTACCCAGCATCTGGCATCCGGCACGACGCAAACGCGTCACGACTTCCGATTCGAAATCCGCCCGGAAGTCGCCCAATGCGCGAGAGCCGTTGGTCATCGCCGCGCCGTGGACCGGTGAAAACAAATCTTTGATCAAGGTCGGCACACCGGCCAGCAGGCCTTGGCCAACCTGCGGCGTGCGCGCCGCCTGCCGGGCCGAATCGTATAAACGCTCGGCCACTGCATTGAGCTGTGGCTCGACCTGTTCCAGGCGCTCGATGGCGGTTTCCAGCAGTTCGCTGGGCAGGACCTCGCCACGCCTGACCCATTCGGCCAACGCCGTGGCGTCTTCATTGTCCATCAAGTGGTGGATGTCTTGCATACCCATGTTTCAGCTTCCTTATGTCACGACGATTGATGTGAGCCGACAGTGCTTGCCTGTCCCTGACCCCGAGCCCGCAGGCCGACAACGACCCAGAGCAGCGCCAAGACAAAACTGGCCAGGGCCAGCCACTGGATGGCGTGACGCAGGTCGCCGGCGAAGACAATCACCAAGGCCACCACCAGCGGGCTGACGAATTGGCCGATGTACAAGCACGAGGTAAACCCGCCCATACCCCGACCGCGGGTGCTGGCGGTCAAGGCATTCATTACCGGTGCCATCACGTTGGGCACCAGCAACCCAGCCCCCAGGCCCTGAACGAACACCGCCACCAGCACGTCGTTGTAGCTTTGCCCGCGCATCAGCAGCCACAGCCCCAGGCCCATCAGGCCGAGCAACAGAGCGTTGCAACCGGCGATGCCGAAGCGGCGGCGCAGCAACGGCCACATCAGCGAGCCGCCCAAGGTCGCCAGCAGGCTCAGCCCCGCGGCCAGGCCGATCATCGTGCTAGAGGTGATGCCCAGGCTGACCAACAGCGTCGGCGCCTGGATCGGCATGATGAACGTCAGGACCATGCCGCCCAGGATCATCAGGTAGCCAACCAGCAGTGGCAGCACGGCGACCTTGCCCGGAGCCGACTCATCGACGCGCTGCCCGGTCATCTGCGGCTTCGCCACTGGCGGCTCCCAGAGCACTTTCACCATGGCCGGCACCAGCAGCAACGGCAGCAAATACAACAGGAACGGCGCACGCCACGAATGCTCGCCGAGCACACCGCCTACCACGAAAAACAGTGCCCCCACCAGACCGATAGTCACGACCTGGCGGTTGACGTAGCGCAGCCGCTCCTCGCCCTGCCAATAGTCGGCGATCAGCGTCGCGCAACAGGTCATCACCGCCGCCTCCGTGCAACCGAACAACAGCCGCGCACCGACAATCGAAGGCAGGCTCTCGAGCAGGGCTGGCAACGCGCCAAGCAAGGCATAGAGCACCGTGGCAATCACCAGCAAGGCCTTGCGTCCGACCCGGTCGGCCAACCAGCCCGCCAACGGTGCGCACACGGCAATCGCCAGGGCCGGGCCGGTGATCGCCAGCGGCACCAGCAGATCGGCGCGCGGTTCCATGGGGCCGAATTCGGCGCCCAACCTGGGCAGGATGGGCGTGACCATCACCGCGCCCATGATCGTCAGGCTGCTGCCCAGCATCAGCACCCCGCCTTCGCGCCAACTGGCCTGGCGCGACGGGGTGGCCGTCGTTGAAACGGAACTTGATTGGTTCATGGCGAGCCCCTTTTAGAAACTGTGAGAAATACGCAGCGCCGTGGTATAGCCCTCGGCGCGGTTGCGCGCATCGAGCTCCTTGTAGACATGCAGCCACACCGGCGGCATGCCGGGCTGGAAGTAGCTCACCGCCGGCCCGACCGCCAACACCCGGGCGCGATTGCCCGCTTCCAGGCCCGGCGCATCGTCGTCGGTGAATTGCCGGTAGTAATAACCGCCCACGCCCACGGTCCACGGGCCGACGTGTTGGCCCACGGCGAATTCGTGACGGTACTCGACGCCGTTCTTGTAGTCAGTGGCTTGGTTGCGCGTATTGATGTCGGCTTCGAAGCTCGAAGACACCTCGAAACCGCTGTCGGAGATGTACGTGGCGTTGAGGATCGGTGAGAAGGTCCAGTGGTTGAGACCCGGTGAGATCAAGCGATCCTTGTCGTAGTCGCCTGTGGGTGCCTGGATCTGGAACTGGGCGTTGACGAACAGGTTCGGCGACAAGGTCCACTGCAGGATCACCGGCAGCACCTGTATATCGGCCATGCGGAACGGATCGGCTTCCAGGTCCAGCGGGCCGATGGGTGTCTGCACCCGTACCGAGGCGTCCATCTGGAAGAACGGCACGACGGCGCCGAAGCCATACTTGGCGCCCAGCACCGTGTAATCGGTCATGCGCATGTAGGCGACGCCGATGGACAAGACATCCAGGGAGAAATTGTTGTCCACGGACTTGCCGTGGCGGTCTTTCTGCACGTTGGCCGAATAGAACGCGGTGCGCAGGCCGACGGTGCCGAAGGGCGTGGCCGGCGGCATCATGCCCGCGCCGAAATCGTAGACCCCGACCGCCGTGGTCGGCGCACCGTTTTCGGTGCCATGGGCAGCGCCACACGCACCGATCAGCCCCAAGGTCAACCCGGTACAGCACCAGGCGTTTGCTTTTTTATTTTGATTCATCGAATGCCCCTCCAACCTTGTGGTGTTGGGGTCATCCTAGGGAGCCGGCCGGTCAGCCGTTATCCGTTTTCAGCACAGTTGCGTACGACGCAAGGTTTGTGAAGGCGTCTCGCCGAACAGCACCCGATAGTCGCTGGAAAACCGGCTCAAGTGCCAGAACCCCCAGCGTGCCGCCACCTCCTGCACCCCTTGGGCGTGGCCGCCGCTGCGCAGTTCACGGCGCACGGCATTGAGGCGCAACGCCCGCAAATAGGCCACGGGATTGATGCCCAATGTCTCCTGGAAGCAATACTGCAGTTTGCGTCGGCTGGCCCCGATGTGGTTGCACAGGTCGAGGATCGACAGCGGCTCATCGACATGGGCCAAGGCGTACTCCCGGGCACGGTCAACCATGCGCTTGCGCGCGGTGGGATTGAGCGGCGGCGCCTCGTCCGGCGCCACCAGTTCCAATAGGTGCAACATCACCGTGTCACGCAGGCCGCGGCGAATCGACTCGTACCCCAGCAATGAGTCACGCCCCTGCTCGCCCCCTTCCAGCTCATCGAACAACGCCGCAAGCTCGGCGGGCAGCGTCGAGTTGCCGAGACGGTAACACTTGGGAAGATCGGTAATTCGAAAGCGACTGCCTTGGCGCTCCAGCACATGCTCCAACGCCTGCTCGTCGATGGCGACACCGAGCAGATCCAGATGCTGGGGCGTACGCAGCTCGGGCAGGTTATGGCCACGGGCGACCAACAGGCTGGGCTCGACAATCGGGTGCCCGGAGCAAAAGACCGGCCCGTCCGCACTCAGCGGCACGCTGAAGGTGATGGCGCCCTCCCAGGCCATGCCTTGCTTGGTCAGGGCCTGATTAGAGCGGTCGCGCACCAGTTGCATCCAGTCCGAGCGGAACTCGATCAACTCGCCGTCGAAGCGCCCGGGGGTCAACTGGTCATAGCACACCTGCCAGCCGCCCATGTTCCGGGCGTGCTCGTCGATGTCCGTGGTGCGAAACCGATTGATCGGCAGCATCGGCAACCCGTCCGACGAGACCACGGGCTGCGCCATGTTGTCATTGTTCATTGACCCGACCTTTGCTGATTCCAGGGCTTATGGGTCAAACCCAGGCAAGTTCCATTCCGCCTGGCAGGCCACTCGTTCAATTGTGCCGAAAACGGATAGACTCGTTGACCGCCCCTGACAAAAATCCAGCGCGAAGCGATCATGAACGAAATGACCCTGGAGATCGGCATCGCCGCCAAGTCCATTTGCCAACCGCGCACCTTGGTATTCCTCGCCTACCCGCAGATGGGCTTGCTGGACCTGACCGGGGCCCAGACCGTGTTCTGGGCCGCCACCAAAGCCATGACCGAACGCGGCCTGCCCGGCTACGCCATGCACACCGCCAGCCTGGCCGGTGGGTTGATGCAAAGCGCCGAAGGCCTGGTGGTGGATACCCGTGCCCTGCATGAGCTCGACGGGACGCTCATCGACACGCTGATCGTGCCCGGCGCCCCGGACATACAGCAGGCGATGATCGACTGTGTCGACCTGGTGCAATGGCTGCGTTATGCCTCGGTCCAGGCCAGGCGCACCGCATCGGTGTGCAGCGGCACCTTCCTCATGGCCCAGGCCGGCTTGCTGGACGGACGCCGGGCCGCCACCCATTGGGCCATGTGCGACATGCTCAAGAGCGTGTTCCCCTCGGTCGAGGTGGACCTCGATGCGATTTTCATCCAGCAGGACAACGTGTGGACCTCGGCCGGTGTCAGCGCCGGTATCGACATGGCCCTGGCATTGGTCGAAGCCGATTGCGGTCGCGACGTGGCCCTGCAGGTGGCCCGTGAGCTGGTGGTGTTTCTCAAGCGCCCCGGCGGGCAGGCGCAGTTCAGCCAACTGTTGCAATTGCAGATGCAGGAGAGCGCCGGGTTCGACGAACTGCATGTCTGGATCTCCGAACACCTGGACGACAACGACCTCACCGTCGAACGGCTGGCCCGCCAGGCCAGGATGAGCCCGCGCAATTTCGCCCGGGTCTACAAACGCCTGACCGGTCGAACCCCGGCCAAAGCCATCGAGATGTTCCGCCTGGAAGCCGCGCGTCGAATGCTGGAAGACTCCCAGCGCAACATCGACCAGATCGCCCGGTCCTGCGGTTTCGGTGACGAGGAACGAATGCGCCATACCTTCCAGCGTCACCTGTCGATTTCCCCCCGGGAGTACCGCAATCGGTTTTCCCGCTGAGCGGGAAAACCTTGCGTCGTCCTGTCAGGCCACTCGCCTGGATCGCTCCTGCGACTCGTCCTGCTCGGCCAGGAGCGCGCTGCAACGGGAACGCAACCAACGCTCCCCCGGATCATTGTGCGAAGCGCCACGCCAGACCATGGAAAGCGCGTGCTGGGGCAGGCAGATCGGGGCCGCTTGCGCCCGCATGCCGGTCGTCATCGCCATCGCCTGGGCCACGTAATCCGGCACGATGGCGATCATGTCGCTCTGGGCCAGCAGCACGGGCAAGGCGCTGAACTGCGGCACGGTCAACACCACCCGCCGCTGTCGGCCCACCAGGCATAACGCGCGGTCCGAATCATCGATGACATTGCCCATGGACGACACCACTGCGTGGGGCCGGCGGCAGAATTCGTCCAAGGTCAGTTCGCCAGGCTGCGAATCGGCGCGCAAGAGCATCGGTCGAATCGGCCGTAATGTCTTGCGCCGGGCATTGGCCGGCAGTTCCAGGGTCGGGCTGATGCCCAGGGAAATCTCGCCGCTGGCCAACAGCTGGGACACCTGCCATTGATCGGCCCGGCGCACCACCAAGGTGGTGCCAGGTGCCTCGATCCGCAGGCGCCGCAACAGCTCCGGCAGCAGCGCGTATTCGACGTCATCGCAAAGGCCGACATGGAAGGTCGCCTCGCTGGTGGCCGGCTCGAATGCCTGGCAGCGGCTCAAGGCAGCGGCGATGCCGTCCAGGGCCGGTGAAAGATTGGAGAAGATTTCCCGCGCCCGGGAAGTTGGTTCCATCAAGCGCCCCGAACGGATGAACAAGGGGTCATCGAACATCAACCGCAAGCGTGCCAGCGCGCTGCTGATGGTTGGCTGGCCGAGAAACAGCTTTTCGCTGACGCGGGTCACGTTTCGCTCGTGCATCATGGTTTCGAAGACCACCAGCAAATTGATGTCAGCACGACGCAGGTCATTTCTGTTCATCATAGTCGTCGCCCCAGGCGCCAGGCCATTGAGTCAGGAGTGGACACGTTCATCGCCTGCGTCCTCCATCAAGGCCTGCGGCGACGAGGTGTTGAAAGCGTAATCCCCGCAGCGCACCCGGTCTGTTGTACGTGGGGACACTTGCCTCACCCTTTGGGCAACGTCACCGATACTTCGGTATATACCCAGGCCACAAAAGAGGTGTTGGCACGGCCTGGCGGGATTTCAGGGTTTTATGTCCTACCTCGGGCAAAGCGGCGCTTCGTAAGATACGAACCGATGCTCTGTCTCCGACATCCCAGAGCGAGACCATGTAATAACAGAAGGTCTGCCAACGTGCCCCTACCCTCCGCGATGCTCAAGAATGTCTATGACAGCCTTCGATACACGCCAAGCCAGAGCGGGCCTCGGCCGCCGATGGGCATCAGTCCCCACCCGCTGGTCAACGCCCTGGGCTGGCTGGTGGGCCTGGTGGTGGCTTGCGGGATTTTCATCATCAACTCCGAAACCCATTCCGACCTGGCCCCGACCCTGCTGTACATCACCTTGTTGTTGATGGCGGCCAACCTGTTTTCCATCAACCTGGTGATCACCGTCGCGCTGATGTGCATGGGCTTGCTCACCGCGATGTTCTTGTACAACGGCGGCTATCATCGCTGGGAATCGACCACCGGTTTCTTCCGCTGCCTGACCGCACTGTCGGCCATTGCCTTCCTGGCCCTGCGCAGCAAGCAGGCGTCCGACAGCCTTCGGCACAACGAGGTGTACCTGATCGGCGCACAGCGCTTGAGCCAGACTGGCAGCGTGGGTTTCCACGGTGATCGGCAGGTGATGTCATGGTCGGCGGAGTCGGCGCGGATCTTTGAGTACCCACCCAGCAGAATCCCCACGGTGTCGATGCTGCTGGAACGCACGCATCCCGAAGACCTGGAGTTGGCACGCAGGGTTTTCCAGCAGGCCGCCGCTGGCGAACCGCAGATCGAGGTCAAGCTACGGCTGCTGATGCCGGATGGACGCATCAAGCACATCCACATGATCGCCAGCCCGCTGCTGGTCCAGCATGGCCGTTGCCAGTACCTCGGCGCACTCATGGACATCACCGCCAGCAAACAGGCCGAAGAAGCCTTGTTCCGCACCCAGAGCCAACTGGCCCATGTCACTCGCTTGACCTCCCTGGGGGAAATGGCCGCATCCATCGCACACGAAGTCAACCAGCCCCTGACGGCGATCACCAGCAGCGGCGAGGCCTGCCGCCGGTGGCTCGAACGTCCGGAACCCGATCTCGGGGAAGCCCTGGATTGCCTCGACCGGATCGTCGCCAACGGCTGTCGCGCCAGCGAGGTCATCAGCGGTATCCGGGCGCTGTCGCGCAAATGCGATCCGTTGCGCAAGTGCGAGCGACTGGACGATATCGTCAGCGAGACACTGAGCCTGGTCCAGCCGCAACTGGCGCATCATAAAGTCCGAGCGAACGTCGACCTGACAGCGGCCAACGTCCAAGTCAGCGCCGACCGGGTGCAACTGCAGCAGGTGATCATCAACCTGATCATCAATGCCTGTCATGCCATGGACGGGGCCAAGGTACACGAACGAATCCTGCGCATACGCACCTGGACAAAGGATGACGAAGCGTTGCTGGAAGTAACTGACCAAGGCACCGGCATTGCTCCCGAGGTGCTGCCCTCCCTGTTCAATGCGTTTTTTACCACCAAGGAAAACGGCCTGGGCATGGGCCTTTCCATCTGCCGCTCCATCATCGATTTCCATGACGGCAGGCTCTGGGCGACCAGCGAGGTCGGCCAAGGCGCCACGTTCACCTTCGCGCTGCCGCAACTCACGGGCACCGCTCTGTCGGGGAGCGGGCAATGAATGCCATACCCACTACAGACCCGCTCAACGACAACGACCCCATCGTCTATATCGTTGACGACGACGCGCCGCTGCGCCAATCCCTCGGCAGCCTGCTGCGCTCCATCGGCCTGCAGGTGCATCTGTTCGATTCGGTCGCGCAATTCATGAGCCATCCCAGGCCCGACCAGCCCAGTTGCCTGGTCCTGGATGTGCGGCTGCAAGGCACCAGCGGCCTGGATTGCCAGCGCCAGTTGGTTGCGACCAACGTCCACCTGCCGATCGTGTTCATGACCGGTCACGGAGACATCGCCATGACCGTGCGGGCGATGAAGGCCGGTGCCGTGGATTTCCTCGCCAAGCCGTTCCGCGAACAAGACCTGATCGACGCCGTGACCGCGGCCCATCACCAGGACCGCCAGCGGCGCGGCGCCGAACGCAGCCATCAGCAAGTGCTTGACCGCCACGCCACCTTGACGCCCCGGGAACAGCAGGTCATGACGCTGGCGGTGTCGGGTCTGATGAACAAGCAGATCGCCGGGGAACTGGGCTTGAGCGAAATCACCGTAAAGATTCACCGCGGCCAAGCCATGCGCAAGATGTGCGCACGCTCGTTCGCCGATCTGGTGCGCATGGCCCAAGTGCTGGAATCGCGTAAGCGTCTGGATGACACAGGTCGATAGTCAATCGAGCATTTCGGCACTTTTGCCGAGCGTTTCGGCACAGTCAGCGCGCTTTGTTCGACCTAGACTCGCACTTCACTTCAAGACTCAAATGGAATCGCGATGAATATCAGATTGATCCTGCCTGCACTTTCCATGGCGGTCACACTCAGTGGATACGCTGCCGACTTCTCACTGACCAGCCGGGATATTGCTGACAATCGCCCGCTGACCCGTCGCGAAGTGTTCCAAGGCTTCGGATGCGAAGGTGGCAACACGTCTCCTGAGCTGTCCTGGACAAACGCCCCCGCAGGTACTAAAAGCTACGCGATCACGGTCTATGACCCTGATGCACCGACCGGTAGTGGTTGGTGGCATTGGACGGTGGTTAACCTACCCACTTCGACCACTGGCTTGCCAAGAGGCGTGGGAGCGAACCTGCCTGCCGGTGCAGTACAAGGGCGAACCGATTATGGCCAGCCGGGATTTGGCGGGGCTTGCCCACCGGTGGGGGATAAACCCCATCGCTATCAATTCACCGTATGGGCTTTGAAAGTCGATAAGCTACCACTCGACGGTGAGGCCAGTGGCGCCTTGGTTGGGTATATGCTCAACGCCAACGCCCTGGCCAAAGCGACCATTACTTCAACTTACGGACGTTAAGAACGATGCGCCCTTGTGACGGCATACAGCACCGGGAAAACATTATCGATGCATGTGTCATACGGGCGCGACAGCCCCTTACCTTGCCAAGGGTGCCGGTGTTCGTGACCACCGTGTGCCGAGTGCGACAGGGAGAAAAACTGTTGCAATGGGATGACCGGGAGATGCGCGCGGGGCCACAACATCTGATTCTGATGCCGGCCGGACGCGAGCTTGGCCTCTCAAACTTCCCCGGACCTCACGGCCACTACGTCGCCGATGCGGTAACCTTTCCCCTCTCGACATTGCGTCACTTCACCACCCGATACAGCCAGCAGATCATGAGCCATCGCGGTGTACTGAAGACCGATCTATGCGTTCCTCTGGACAGGCACACGACACAGGCATGGGATCAGTTGCTGGCCTCTATCAATGCGAACGCGCCGGACGCATTACGCACGCTCTATGGGGAAGCGGTTCTCCTGAGCCTATGCCTTGGCGGCCTGGTCGGACCGCTGCTGATGGGTCGCAATGATCCCATCTGCGAACGTGTACAGCAGATGGTCATGGGCAGCCCGGAGAGAGACTGGACGGTGGCGAGCGTTGCACAACACCTGAACCTGGGCGAATCGACGTTGCGTCGTCAACTGGCGAATGAAGGGAACAGTTTCAGGAGCATTCTGGAGGGCGTTCGACTGGCGACAGCGTTGCAACGATTGCAAACGACTTCTCGTCCCATCGGTGAAATTGCCGGTGCCTGCGGTTACGCTTCGGCCTCACGTTTTGCCGTACGCTTTCGCTCACATTATGGCCTGTCGCCACGTGAATTGCGGGCAGCGATCTAAGCATTGCGCTGAGATCCCCTTCCTGGCGTGGCAAGCAGTGGAAAGTTCATACACACGTATACTTGGCGGGACCATTGGACGGCGTATCTTGCACTGACAAGGGCGCCTTTATGGCTACCTGATATCACCTCCAGGTATCGACATGTCCAACACCGCAACTCTCTCAATAATTGATGACGATGAGTCCGTTCGAATTGCACTGGATGGCTTGTTACGCTCCCACGGATATCGGGTTAAAACATACGCCAGCGCCTTGGATTTTTTATCTTCCTGCGAACTAGAAACCACAGCGTGCCTGATATCGGATATTCAAATGCCAGGCATGACGGGCATTCAGATGTACGATCGATTGTCGACCCTGGGCATCCGTATCCCGATCATCTTCATCACCGGCTACCCTGGCGTGCCACCCCGCGTCAGCGCTGACGTGCCCGAGCCGGTGGCATTTTTCCCGAAACCCTTCGACTGCGCTGAGTTGATCGCCTGCATCGAGTCGGTACTTGCCCGGTCTGCTTGACTACGTCGCGCCCTCATACCTTCGTATAGCTCCCCCCTACCCAGGCATGGGCCCGATGACCTTATGTAGAAGTGTCAAACAAAGGTCCTGCCCATAAGCTTTCCCACAGCGAACCGAAACTGAATGTGCTCGATGACAATTCATTGCAGCCAGGCGCTTTTGGAGTACTTCGCGACACGGTCACGCTGAAAGAGTTAAACAATTCAACGTATCGATTTCGTCTTCGGGAGCTCATCATGAAACAACATATTCTGGTGGTTGGCGCGGGTTTCGGCGGGGTCTGGAGCGCATTGAGCGCGGCCCGGCTGCTGGACCAACACGATCGTAATGACGTGCAGATCAGCGTCCTTGCGCCCCAGCCCGAGCTGCGCATCCGACCTCGTTTCTACGAGCCGGACGTCCACACCATGGCCGCACCGCTGGGTGGTCTGTTCGACGCGGTAGGCGTGACATTCGTACAAGGCTCGGCAAGCAGTATCGATGTCGACAATAAGCGGGTTGGCTACGTGGATGTATTCGGCACCCAGGGCACCCTGGGCTACGACCGCCTGGTGCTCGCGGCGGGCAGCCAACTGGTTCGCCCCGACCTCGAAGGCATGATCGAGCATGCCTTCGACGTTGATGAAATCGAACAGGCAAGCCGTCTCGAAGCCCATATCAAGTCTCTGAAAAACCTGCCGGACAGCCCGGCCCGCAACACCGTAGTGGTGGCCGGTGGCGGTTTTACCGGGATCGAAACCGCCACCGAAATGCCCGCACGCCTGCGCGCTGTCCTGGGTGAAGACGCGGATATCCGGGTCATCGTGGTGGATCGCGGCCCGCAGATCGGCGCATCGCTGGGCGACGGCATCCGGCCGTCCCTTGTCGAAGCGTCCGAGCACCTGGGCATCGAGTGGATCCTCAACGCCTCGGTCGAATCGGTGGATGCCGGTGGCGTCACCCTGTCGAGTGGCCAGCGTATCGAGTCCCATACCGTGATCTGGACCGTGGGCTTCCGCGCCAGTCCGTTGACCCAACAGGTCCCCGGGACCCGCGATCGCCAGGGTCGCCTGCACGTCGATGCCAACCTGAAAGTCCTGGGCCAGAACGACATATTCGCCACCGGTGATGTGGCCTACGCCGCCACCGATGCCCTGGGCAACTACGCGGCGATGTCCTGCCAGCACGCCATCGCCTTGGGCCGCTATGCCGGCAACAACGTCGCGGCCGACTTGCTGGGCGTGGCGCCGATGCCCTACAGCCAGCCCAAATACGTGACCTGCCTGGACCTCGGCGCCTGGGGTGCGGTGTATACCGAAGGTTGGGATCGCCAGCTCAAGTTGGTCGGGCAGGAAGCCAAGGAGCTCAAGACCCAGATCAACACCGTGTGGATCTATCCGCCGGCGGCAGATCGCGCGACCGCCCTGGCCGCGGCCGATCCGTTGATCCCGGTGGCCTGAGCCCCCGTTTCCAGCCCCGGCCAGTCCTCCTTTCTGCGCCGGTCTTTCCCAGACGCCTGCCAATGATGCTTGGGCAGGCGTTTTTTTATGGAAACCAGCATAAAACCGATGGGGGCATGGCTGCTGGCGATAGCTGTACGTCAGTCAACATTGATGTGGGTTGATCCGCAGCCAGCGCGAGCAGGCTCGCTCCCACAGGTGTTTCTCCAATCACGGGGCTGCCTACCAGGTATTGATCTGGGCGAGCTTGGTCGCCAACGGCAGGCCGTTCCAGGTGTCCTTGGCTGCACACCCGAGCGGATTATGTGCCCAGCGATACCAGACATGAAGGTTCTGGGCCCCGGCGATCAGCCCCGCAAAAGGATTAAGCAGTCCTCCACCTCCGACGCCTTGCAGCCATGGCAAACAGTGTACGCAGGGGTGCAATTGAACGTACATCACCCAGTCACCGGCATTCGGCGCGACGAGGCCATAGGGCACCAAGCCATTGCCGCCCGCCACCACCAAGGCGTTACGCTCCGCATGACCGGAAAACCCGACCGCAGGCGCGCCGGGCACTACAGCAAAGGCGCCAACGATTGAAAAGCGTGAATTTCCAAAGACCACGCCATACGGCAAGGCCGCCCCGCCTGCTACGGCATTGCCCAAGGGAAAACCTGCGCCCGGATTGGGCACCGTTGCCAAGGCGGCCCAACAAGAACCGTGGGCAATACCAGCGCCCGGTAGGGCCTGGGTATGGGCATGGGTCGCGCATTGTCGGGCCAGTTCCAACGCTTCGAGATAACCTGGATTCATGACGCCGCCCACGGCCACGGTGAACTGATGCAAAACAACCGGCATAAGATTATCCCTGTCTTGATCGGGTTGACATCGGGCCGCTGTTGAACTCGTCCAGAATTTCAAGGGCCCTGCAGAGCACGCCAACTGAGACTAGCCGCCGAGAAAAAAAATGCAAAATGGGGCGCCACGGCTCATCTACGTCATCCGCGCCGGTCTTTCCCAGACGCCTGCCAACGATAATTGCGCAGGCGTTTTTTTCAGGCTCGTCCCCAAGCCAGCCTGAATATCGTCAATGCCCAGCAAAATCCGTATCAATGCCCACCCCTTACGCCTTGCGCACGAGGTAAGGTAGGCAGTCATCATCCGGATCGAGGTGTGCCGTGGCGTCCTATTCCTTGCGTCAGCTGAAGTACTTCGTCACCACGGTCGAATGTGGCAGCGTCGCTGAAGCGTCCCGCAAGCTATACATCGCCCAGCCGTCGATCGCCACCGCCATCAAGGGCTTGGAAGACAGCTTCGGCGTGCAATTGCTCATTCGTCATCACGCCCAAGGCGTATCGTTGACGCCTGGCGGCGCGCGTTTCTATCGCAAGGCCCAGGAGTTGTTGCGCATGGCCCGGGAGTTCGAGCAGAACGCGCTGGCCGATAACGACGTGGTCAGCGGGCAGATCGACATCGGCTGCTTCGAAACCGTCGCCCCGCTCTACCTGCCGCGGCTGATCGCCGGTTTCCGCGAGCGTTTTCCCGGGGTGGAAATCCGTGTGCAGGATGGCGAGCAACAGGAGCTGGTGCAAGGCCTCACGGGTGGGCGTTTCGACCTGGCGATCTTCTATGAACACGACCTCGACAGCACCATCGAGACCGAAGCACTGACGGCACCGCAACGACCCTATGCATTATTGCCCGCGGGGCACCGCTTCGCCGATCAGGCCCAGGTGTCGCTACGCGACCTGGCCCTCGAACCGATGATTTTGCTGGACGTGCAGCCCAGCCGCACCTATTTCGTGAGCATTTTCGAAGAGCTGGGCCTGACGCCCAACATTGTCTTCAGCTCGCCCTCCATTGAGATGGTGAGGGGCATGGTCGGCCAGTCCTTCGGTTTCGCCGTACTGGTGACCCGCCCGCATTCCACCTGCACCTACGACGGGCAACACCTGGTGTGTGTCGACATCGCCGAGGACGTGACCGGTTCGGCGCTGGTGGCCGGCTGGCTCAAGCGCACCCACCTGACCAAACCGGCCCAGTTATTCGTGGATTACTGCAAGGAACAGTTCAGGCAGTGGCTGGCCTGAGACCCAGTCAACCACCCCCTGTGGCGAGGGAGCTTGCTCCCGCTGGGGTGCGAAGCGCCCCCAAACCAGGCTGACCAAATCAACCTGGCACACCGCGGTGAATATGTTGGGGCTGCTGCGCAGCCCAGCGGGAGCAAGCTCCCTCGCCACAAAAAACGGTGTTCGCCTCAAGCGCGGTTCGCTGTCTAGCGAGCCGCCCAGGCGTTGAACCGTTGTTCCAGTTCCTCGCCATGGTCGACCCAGAACTCCGCGTCCACGGCTTGGGCTTCAGCCAGGTTGGCCTCGGCGGTGGGCAGCTGTTCCTGTACCGCCGTCGGCAACAACGCGAGTGTCTTGCGGTGCACCGGACCATAAGGGATGTTCTCCGAAAACACCTTCTGGGTCTGCGGCTGGCTGGCAAAGGCAATGAACTGCTCGGCCAGGGCCTTGTTCGGCGTGCCCTTGACCACGGCCCAGTACTCCGGGTCGTACAGGCTCTGCGGCCAGACAATGCTCAGCTTCATGCCTTCCTTCTGCGCCGACGCGATGCGCCCGTTGTAGGCCGCACTCATCGCCACATCCCCCGCCACCAGCCATTGAGCCGGTTGGGCGCCGGCTTCCCACCATTGGATGTTCGGCTTGATCTGGTCCAGCTTGGCGAAGGCTCGGGAGACGCCTTCCGGGGTGTTCAACACCTTGTACAGGTCCTGCGCCTTGACCCCATCGGCCAGCAAGGCGATTTCCAAGGTGTACTTGGCCCCTTTGCGCAGGCCGCGCTTGCCCGGGTACTCGCCGACGTTCCAGAAGTCCGCCCAGGACCTGGGTGCCTTGGCCAGCTTGGTCTGGTCATAGGCCAGGACCATCGACCACACGTAGGTAGCGACACCGCACTCATTGAGCGCACCCGGCACATAGTTCGCCGGGTCGCCAAGGCCGGTCAGGTCGAGCTTTTCGAACAAGCCTTCCTCACAGCCTCGCAGCAGTTCCGGGCTTTCCACTTCGACCACGTCCCAACTGGTGTGACCGGCCGCGACCATGGCCTTGATCTTCGACAGCTCACCGTTGTATTCGCCGGCGACGATGCTTCCTGCACCACTGGCGTTGAAGGGTTGGAAGTAGGCCTTGTCCTGGGCCTGCTTGGTGGCGCCGCCAAAAGAAATCACGGTCAAGCTCTGGGGCGCGGCCATGACGCTGGAACTCAACAACGCCAATGCACACGCAATATTGCAACGCAAGATTCTGGACATGAAGCGGTTCCTCGAAAATGCCGGCTCGCCCGCACGAGCCAGCGACGGGACTCAAGGGTGGCCGTAAGCGCGGGCGGTGGGATCTACAGCAATAAGGCTCTGGTCGGCCCCTTCGTTGATGGCGGCCTGACGGGCCGCCAGCATTTTCCTGCAACGGAAATCGTTCACCTTGGGCACCTCCTGGTCACGGACCATTGGGCTCACTGAGGTAGCTCGCCAACCGATCCATCAAGCGATCGCAGGCGACCATTTCTTCGACGCTCACGTACTCGTCAGGCTTGTGCCCCTGATCCATGCTGCCGGGGCCACAGATCACCGTCGGCACGCCGGCCTGGTGAAACAGCCCGCCTTCGGTGCCAAAGGCGACGGTGCTGAAAGCGTCACTGCCGCACAGTCGCGCAACCCATTGGGCGGCCGCGCTGTCGGGAGAAGTGGCCAGGCCTGGGTAGGCCGACAGCTTTTCGAAGCGGATCGCCGTATCGCTCGCCACCGCCTGCATCGCCGGCAGCAGGGTCTGTTCGGCATAGGCTTGCAATTGCTCGGCCACCCCATGGGGATCGAAATCCGGCAAGGCCCGCACTTCAAAGTCGAAACGACAGTCGGCCGGGACGATGTTCAACGCCGTGCCGCCCTGGATCACCCCGACCTGCACCGTGGAAAACGCCGGGTCGAAGCGCGGGTCGTGCCGTGACGGCTCGGCCAGCTCTGCACCGATCTCGTCCAGTCGCCCCATCAGGCGCGCTGCCTGCTCGATGGCGTTGACCCCATAAGGTGCGTAGGCCGAATGACAGGCCGACCCTTTAACATGACAACGCATCGCCAACTTGCCTTTGTGCCCCAACACCGGTTGGAGTTGGGTGGGTTCGCCAATCAGGCACAGGGCCGGTTGCGGAACCCGCCGAACCAATACCTCCAGCAAACTGTGAACCCCCAGGCACCCCACCTCTTCGTCATAGGAGAAGGCCAGGTGCACCGGTCGCCGAAGCGGGCTGGACAAGAACACCGGCACCGCCGCGAGCACCGAGGCCAGATACCCCTTCATGTCCGCCGTGCCCCGCCCGAACCATTTGCCGTCCCGCTCGCTCAGGCAAAACGGATCGACCGTCCAGGCCTGCCCGTCCACCGGCACCACATCGGTGTGCCCGGACAACACCACGCCACCGGGCACCGACGGGCCAATGCTTGCCAGCAAATTGGCCTTGGTTCGCTCGGTGTTGTAGATCAGCTCGCTGTGCACGCCCAGTCGTTGCAAGTAGTCGCGCACGAACTCGATCAAGGCCAGGTTCGAATCACGGCTGACCGTGGCAAAACCCACCAACCGTTCGAGCAACGCCCGGCTGCGCAGCTCACTCATCACCCGGCACTCCATAGCTCGGTGCCAGGGTCGGGTTGAGCGCGCGGGTCAGGTAATCCTGCAGTTGCGGCTCATAGGCGAGCCAGAGTTCGTCCAGCTCGCCGATGGGATTTTCCTCGGCCCAGTCCACCCGCAGGTCGACGATGGGCCAGGTCAGGTCATCGACCACCGACAGCGCCGCCGAATGCACCGCCCCGGCCTCCCCCCCCGCCGCCTGCCCGGCCTGCAACGCGCTCATCAAGCGTGACGCAAGACAGCCAGCGCCGTCCTCGAAGGCGGTGACCATGGCCTCGATCACCGCAGCGTTGGCCAACAGATTGCCGGCCGCCACGCATTGCGCACCGGCCACGGCGTTGTGGGTGCCCAGGGTATGTTCGCCACTGAAAATCGCCGTGCGGCCCTCGGCATCGATGACCGCCACCTGGCGGTATTGGCTGTAGCCATTGCGCCCCAGGGTCCGCTCCAGCGCCGCTTGCGCCGCCAGGCCGCCGGCCAGTTCATCGAGAATCTGCGGCCCCAGGGCCGGCAGGGTAATGTTCTGGCTCGACACCGCGCCGACGCCCGCGCGCAACCAGGGGCAACGGGCACCGACGGCAATGCTCGAGGAGCTGATGGCAATGCCCAACTGGCCGGTTTCGGCACAGCGTCCAACGATGGAAAAGGTCATGCTCTGCTCCTCATTCAGGGATCACCGCGATCACATCGATTTCCATCAGCCACTGCGGCTGGCCCAACGCGCTGACCACCAACCCGGTCGAGATCGGAAACACGCCCTTGAGCCACTTGCCGACCTCCTGGTACACCGGCTCGCGATAGCGCGGGTCGATCAGGTACGTCGTGGTCTTGACAATGTGGCTCAGGTCGCTGCCAGCCTCTTCCAGCAACTGCTTGACGTTGCGCATGGCCTGCTCGGCCTGGGCGCGAGGATCGCCAAGGCCCACCAGTTGACCGTTGAAGTCGGTGCCGACCTGGCCACGCACGTAGACGGTGTTGCCGGCGCGCACGGCCTGGCACAGGTCGTTATCCAGCGTCTGGTTCGGGTAGGTGTCCTTGGTGTTGAACATGCGAATACGTGTGTGAGTAGGCATCAGCGGACTCCCGTAAGGCTGGTTTTCGAACGGAGTGAATCGCTGCCCAGGGCCGGGGCCTGGCGCTGGGCAGCGTCTTGATAGGCGAGGTAGATGCGTTGCTTCACGATGTGATCGGCAATGTGCCGGGCGTCATGCCAGACGCCCCAGATGAAGGCCGAGCCTCGTCGCGACAACCAGGGCAAGCCGACGAAATACAAGCCCGGCTCGCTGGAAACGCCGCGCTGATGCCGAGGCTTGCCATTGGCACCGAGGGCGTCGACCTTCAGCCAGCTGTAATCCACTGAGTAGCCGGTGGCCCAAATGACGCTGGTCACGCCAGCGGCGACCAGGTCCAGTTCCAGGACCGGCTGGGTCAGGCATTGCGGGTCGGGGGGCAGGTGGCGAGCCTCAGGTTCGAGGGGCAGGTCCAGGCCGTTGCGGGTGACGTAGGCGTCGGCGGCATCCAACAGCGCCAGGTAGTTTTCGTCGCCACGGGCGATGTTTTCAGCAAGGTTCGCTTCAAAGGTCACCACGCTGCCGTTGAACGATTTCGTCAGCCCCACCAGGGTGATGCCTTCGTGGGCCAATCGGCGAAAATCCACGGTATGGCCGCCACGGGCACCGCTCACCGCAATGGTGACGTGTTCCTTGCCTGGCTTGACCGCCTCGGCATCCCACTCGCCCAGCACGCCTAGCCACCAGCAGAAATCGCGGTTGCGATAAGCCCGGGGCGGACGGTCATGGGCTCCCACCGAGAGATAGACCTGCTTGCCGGCGCGCCGCAGCTCATCGGCGATCTGCACCCCCGACGACCCGGCGCCCACCACCAACACTGCTCCCTCGGGTAATTGCCCGGGGTTGCGATACTGGGCCGAGTGAAGTTGGGTAACCGACGTCAGATCCGGCGCAATCGGTGGAACCACTGGCCGTTGGAACGGCCCGGTGGCGACGACCACGTGGATCGCTTCGATCAGGCCTTCGGAAGTTTCAACGGTGAAACCCGGACGGCCAACATTGCGCTCGACGCGCCTGACCTCCACGCCGGTACGGATCGGCGCATTGAACTTGCGGGCATAGGCTTCGAAGTAATCGGCCACCTGGTCCTTGGTCGCGAAGGCATCCGGGTCGAGCCCCTCGAATTCCAGTCCCGGGAAGCGATCATGCCAGGCCGGTCCGTTGGCCACCAGGGAATCCCAACGCGCCGTGCGCCAGGCCTCGGCAATGCGGCTGCGCTCCACGACGAGATGAGGCACGCCTTGCCGGCTCAAGTGCTCACTCATGGCCACGCCGGCCTGTCCGGCGCCTATCACAAGCGTATCGATCTGTAGGGTTTCAACGGGCATGTCTGTGCACTTCCGGCAGTAGGTTTGGTTCAGGCGGGCATGGCGCCGCCTCGGGTTCGGTTTCTTGTTGTTCTGTGGTTGCGGTTATCGAAATGAGGTGTCGAGGCGATTGTGTTGGCAGGCGAGGATTTGCGAAACGAGGGTTTTTGTCGTTGCTGGGAAGGAAAAAGATGGGCTGCTGCGCGGGCGTGATGATTACAGGAACAAGGCGCGTCTTATTTAAATTTGATACATGCGGAACCTGTGGCGAGGGAGCTTGCTCCCGCTGGGCTGCGCAGCGGCCCCAAACCCGTCACCGCGGCCAGACAGGCAGATAGTGCTCAGCTTTTTAGGCTGCTGCGCAGCCAGCGGGAGCAAGCTCCCTCGCCACGGTATTCAGGTACCGCACACCATGTGCTTATCCCGCCACGACACCGGCCTGAGCGCCTCACTCACTGCATCCGCGCCGGAAACGCCTTGAGTTCCAGCTTTTCCATCACCAACCCGATGAAGGCCGAAACCGCCAGCGGTAACTGCCGCCGGCTCGGATAGAGCACATTCAAGCCGAAGCCGGTGCGTTGGTATTGCGGCAGCACACGCACCAGTCTTCCGGCTTCCAGGTCAAGGGCGCTCAGCGCTCCCGGCAGCACGGCAATGCCCAGGCCTGCGACGGTCGCCCTGCGCAGCGCTTGGGCGGTGTTGGCGTGGAAGCGGCTGGCGATCTGCACCTGCTCCTCGACGCCGTCCGGGCCGACGAGTCGCCAATGGGCCATGCCGCTGGGGTGGGCGAAGCTCACGGCGTCATGACGGGACAGGTCTTGCAACGAAGCCGGTGCACCGCGTGCGGCGATGTACGCGGGGCTGGCCACCATGCCGTCGCCGTCGTTCTTGAGCAGTTGGCGACCGACGTACCCCGAATCCTGCAACGGACCGCCACGAAAGGCCACATCGATGCGATCGGCAATCAGGTCGACTCGGGCGTCGCTGAGTACGAAATCGAGCTGCACCCGAGGATGTGCGGCTAAGAAGTCGGCCACCCATTCCATCGGGAAGAAATCGAAAAAATCCGCCATCGCCGCGATGCGCACCAGGCCGCTGGGCTCCTCGCTGCCCATCATCAGTGCCTGTCCGGCATCCATCAGACCGTCCACCGCATCCACGCAGCGCTCATAAAACCCCTGGCCCGCATGGGTCAGCGTGAGTTTGCGGGTCGAGCGCTGCAAAAGTCGCGACTCCAATTGCGCCTCCAACTGCTGAACCCGTCGGCTGACGGTGTTGGAAGGCATGCCCAGCCGCCTGGCCGCTTCAGCGAAGCTGCCACTGCGGACCACCTGAACGAACAGCGCAACATCGTTGAGATCGAGCATGGCGCCGATATTCCTTCGTTTTATGGATGAGTTCAATCCGATTGTATCGGCTTATCAATCTATTGGCAGGCACTTATCCTTCTCGCATCGAGGCCCAACGCCCATGACTTGGAGGCAACCCATGAACAGCATCGTCGCAGCGCCACCGCGCGCCATCGTCCATCGTACTTCGGGTAGCAGCCATGGGCCGATCACTCGACTCATGAGCCCCGGCGACCTGGGCCAGCTCTGCAAGCCGTTCGTGTTTCTCGATCGCTTTGTCGCCAAGGCGGATGCCATGCAAGGGGGCTTCGGCATGCACCCACATTCCGGGATCGCCACGCTGACCTACATGATCGAAGGCCAGGTGATCTACGAAGACACCACTGGCCAGTCCGGCACCCTGCCCAGCGGCGGCATGGAGTGGATGCAAGCCGGTAACGGCGTCTGGCACACCGCCCGGCCGATTGCAGGTTCGCCGATCCAAGGCTTCCAGCTCTGGATTGCACTGCCGGCGGCGGAAGAAAATGCCCCGGCCCACAGCCTCTACCTGGCGTCCTCGGAGATCCCCCGGGAAGGTCCGGCGCGGGTATTGCTCGGCCGATACGGCACAGCCCGCAGCAGTGTCGCGGCGCCAGCGGGGATGAACTATCTCGCCGTGCAGTTGCAAGACAACGAGCACTGGCGCTACACGCCACCGGCCGGGCACACGGTTGCCTGGCTGGCGGTCAACAGCGGCAGCCTCAGCGCCAACGGCAACGTCAACGCCGGGGAAATGGTGGTGTTCGAAGAATCCGGCGCGGCCATCGACATCGTTGCCCGGGGCGCGACCTCCTTCGTGCTGGGCTCGGCGGTCAAGCATCCCCACGACCTGGTGACGGGCTATTACTCCGTGCACACCAGCAAGGCTGCCCTGGAAAAAGGCGAGAAAGAGATCCAGCGCATCGGCGCCCTTTTGCAACAAGAGGGTCGGTTGGCCTGACCGACCCTCGATTCAATGCCTGTTCCTACCCGATCCCTTAGAGGTGAATCATGACTGACATCGGTCTCGATCTTCTGTTGTCCCGTACTCAAGTCGGCAAGTTGTCCCTGAAAAACCGCATGATCATGGCGCCGATGACCCGCAGCCGCGCAGGTGCAGGCGATGCCGCCACCCCCCTGATGGCCGAGTACTACAGCCAGCGCGCCAGCGCCGGCCTGATCCTCAGCGAAGGCTCCCAGGTCTCGGCCCAGGGCAAGGGTTACCTGAGAACGCCAGGAATCTTTACCCCTGAGCAAATCACCGGTTGGAAACAGGTGACCGACGCGGTCCATGCCGAGGGCGGGCAGATATTCTTGCAGCTCTGGCACGTGGGCCGTCTTTCCCATCCTCTGGTGCAAGTCAACGGCGCCCAACCCGTCGCCCCTTCGGCGATCAAGGCCGATGGCGAGATCTACACCCCCGAAGGCCTCAAGCCCTACGAACTGCCACGGGCGCTGGAACTCGATGAAATCTCCGGCGTGGTCGCCGACTTCCGCCAGGCGGCCGTCAACGCGAAGCTGGCCGGTTTCGACGGCGTGGAAATCCACGGCGCCAATGGCTACCTGATCGACCAATTCCTGCGTGACGGCACCAACCAACGCACTGATGCCTACGGTGGCTCGATCGAGAATCGCGCCCGTTTCCTCAAGGAAGTGGTCGAGTCGGTGATCGAAGTCTTCGGCGCTAGCCGTGTCGGCGTGCGCCTGTCGCCGATCTTCAGCTACTTCTCGATGAGCGACAGCAACCCGCAAGCAACATTCGACTACGCCGCCAGGATGCTCAGCCGCTATGGCCTGGCTTACCTGCACATCGTGGAATTGGGCGAAGGCCCGTTCGACTTCCTGGAACTCAAGCGTCGCTTCGGCGGGACGTACATTGCCAATGGCGGCTACAGCGCCGAACGCGCCGCCACTGCCATCAGCCGTGGTGAAGCCGACCTGGTGGCGTTCGGTACACCGTTCCTGGCGAACCCGGACCTGGTGGAACGGTTCAAACGGGGCCAGGCGCTGAACACCCCCGACGCGTCCACGTTCTACCAGGGCGACGAGCGCGGTTATACGGACTATCCGACCTTGGCTGAGGCTCAAGCAGGCCAGCAGGCTTAATACCTAGACCTGTGGGAGCGAGCCTGCTCGCGATGGGTGGCTCAGAATGCATCAAACTGTCAGGTGCTTTCCGGCACATCAACCTGCAGCGGCACCACCCGCCTCGGCGCCGGGCCTGGCGGGGTGGCTGTCGCGGCCTCGACCAGTGCTTCCACCGCTTGTTCGGCCATGGTCACGATGGGATGGGACAGCACCGCCTGGACCAGCCCCGTTTTCAACGCTTCGCGTGTCAACGGCGTCAAGTCGTGGCACACCACCACGGGCAGGCGAAGCTGCTGTTCCTGAAGGCTGCGCAAGGCCCGCAATACGCCGGCGATGCCGCCGCCGGCCACATAGAGCCCGGCCAGATCGGGCTCGGCCGTGAGCAAATCCAGCGTATTGCCATGCGCGAACTCATCGTCCTCCAGCGTCAGGCGCGACGCGAGCAGCTCCCATTCGCTGGAATGCTCGACCAGGTAACTGCGAAAACTCAGCTCACACAACTCCTGGCACTGGAAACGCTGGCTGCTGAGCATGACGGCCACAGCACCAGGGCGATTCGCCAGGCGGCTGACGAACCAGCCTGCCGTGCGGCCGGTGAGTCGATTGTCCAACCCGACATACCCCGTGCCACTGGCGCTGGACAGCTCCGACAGCAACGCCACCACCGAGACGCCCGTCTCGCGCAATTGCGCAACCGCCTCCCGGACCCGGGGATGATCCACCGCCACCACGCCCAGGCCGTCAACTTGATCGCGCAGGGCCAGGATGCGTTGCGCGACGATGACCGGATCGAGATCGTCCAGATAGCCGATGACCATGCGGATCCGTGCTCGCGAGCAGGTCGCGGCGGCGTTCGACAAGGCGTGGGCGAGCCCCTGGTAAAAGGGCACGCCGCTTTTCTGCAACAGGAAACCCAGCCGCAAGGTCGGGCGGTCGTTGAGCACCCGTTGTTCGATCACCCCCTTGGCATGAAACCCCAACCGCGCGGCAGCCGCGGCGATGCGTTGGGCAGTGTCGGCGCGCACATCGGCGCGCAGGTTCAGCACCCGGTCGACGGTGGACAGGCTGACCCCGGCTTCCCGGGCCACATCGGCCATGGTGGGACGCAGTTTACGGCGGCGCTGGTCTGACATGTTTTGACACCTCTACTCGGCATAATGAGGGGTTTTGACAGATTAAGCCATCGCCCCATGGCCCCCTCTCCGGCAACTCAATAGCATCAGGCCAAGCACATAAAAACAAACACAGCCGGAGTGCCCCATGACGATCCATATCTGCACCGCGCCTTGCTGCTGGGGCGTCGACGACGTCAAGAACCCTTTCCTGCCACCGTGGCGCCGGGTACTTGGCGAAGCGGCCGAGGCTGGCTATCGCGGCATCGAGCTGGGGCCGTACGGTTACCTGCCGCTGGACGGAACCCTGGTTCAGACCTTGTCTGAACAGGGTCTGCATGTCGTCGCCGGGACGGTCTTCGACGACCTCGTCACCCCCACCAACCTGCCCGAACTGCTGCGCCAGACCCACGACATCTGCACGTTGCTCAAACAGCTGCCGCCCATGGAGCGGCAAGCCGGCCAGCGGCATGCCGGGCCCTACTTGGTGATCATCGACTGGGGCCACGAGGCACGCGACTACGCAGCCGGTCATTCGGACCGCGCGCCGCGCCTGGACGATGCACGCTGGCAGGCAATGATGGCGCACATCCGCGCCATCGCCGACATCGCCTGGCATCAATACGGCATCCGCGCCGTGGTCCATCCCCACGCTGGCGGCCACATCGAGTTCGCCGATGAGCTGGCGCGCCTGGTGGACGACATTCCCCATGAAGTCGCCGGGCTTTGCCTGGACACCGGGCATCTGTACTACGCCGGCATGGACCCGGTCGCCTCGCTGCGCACCTACGCCCATCGCCTGGACTACCTGCACTTCAAAGACATCGAC
Organism: Pseudomonas thivervalensis; assembly: GCF_001269655.1. GTDB lineage: Bacteria > Pseudomonadota > Gammaproteobacteria > Pseudomonadales > Pseudomonadaceae > Aquipseudomonas > Aquipseudomonas thivervalensis. The sequence goes on along the minus strand of NZ_LHVE01000009.1, from coordinate 554,842 downwards.
CCGGACGTGTTCGACCAGGTGCTGAACGAACACATCCGCTTCTTCGCCGCCTGCGCCCGGGGCGTGATGTGCCCCATCGGGCGTGGCGTCATCGACTACCTGGCGCTGCACAACCTCCTGCACGAATTGGGCTATGTCGGCTGCATCACCGTCGAACAGGAGCGCGACCCACGCAACGCCGGGAGCAGCCTCGACGACGTGGCCGCCAGCCGCGCCTACCTGGCCGGCATCGGTTTCTGATCACACAAGGACAACGACATGATCAACGGCAGCAAAACAATCACGCGGCCCATCCGCTGGGCCATGGTCGGTGGCGGCGAATACAGCCAGATCGGCTATATCCATCGCTCGGCCGCCCTGCGCGACCGGAACTTCGAATTGGTCGCCGCGGCGTTGGATATCGATCCCACCCGTGGCCGAGTCTTTGGCGAGCAACTGGGCATCGACCCCGAGCGCTGCTATCCGGACTACTTGAGCCTGTTCGAGCTTGAAGCGCAACGTCACGACGGGATTGAAGCGGTGTCGATCGCCACGCCCAACGGCACCCACTACGCCATTACCCATGCTGCCTTGGAAGCCGGGCTGCATGTGGTCTGCGAGAAGCCGCTGTGTTTTACCCTCGAACAGGCCGAGGCGCTGCGCACCCTGGCGCAATCCAAGGGGCGCATCGTGGGCTTGACCTATGGCTACGCCGGGCACCAGTTGATCGAACAGGCCCGGGCGATGATCGCGGCGCAGGCACTGGGCGAGATCCGCATGGTGCACATGCAGTTCGCCCATGGTTTTCACAGCGCGCCGGTGGAGGCCCAAAACCAGGCGACCCAGTGGCGCGTCGACCCGCGCCAGGCCGGACCCAGCTACGTGCTGGGGGATGTCGGTACGCACCCGTTGTATTTGTCCAAGGTGATGCTGCCCGACCTCAAGATCAAACGCCTGATGTGCAGCCGGCAAAGCTTCGTCGCCAGCCGCGCCCCGTTGGAAGACAACGCCTACACCTTGATGGAGTACGAAGGCGGCGCCATGGGCATGGTCTGGTCCAGCGCGGTGAATGCCGGTTCGATGCACGGGCAGAAGATCCGCGTGATCGGCGCCCGGGCCAGCCTGGAGTGGTGGGACGAGCGGCCCAACCAACTGAGCTTCGAGATCCAGGGCCAACCCGCGCAGATCCTGGAACGCGGCATGGGCTACCTGCACCCCGATGCGCTGCAGGACGACCGCATCGGTGGCGGTCACCCCGAAGGACTGTTCGAGGCCTGGTCCAATCTCTATCGCCGCTTCGCCCTGGCTATGAATGCAGCGGACCGTGGTGATGCTGAGGCGCTGGCCGCCCTGCGCTACCCCGACATCGATGCAGGGGTGGAGGGTGTGCGCTGGGTCGAGCGCTGTGTGGAATCAGCCAACCAGGATTCAACCTGGGTCATCTATTGACCCAATACCCGTCAGCCTGGAAAAAACATCTGTGGCGAGGGAGCTTGCTCCCGCTGGACCTGTAGGAGCTGGCGAAGCCTGCGATCTTTTGATCTTTTGATCTTTTGATCTTTTGATCTTTTGATCTTTCACTTGAGATTCAAGTGTCTGGGGAAAGATCGCAGCCTCGTTTCACTCGACAGCTCCTACACAGCTCCTACGCGCAGTCCAGCGGGAGCAAGCTCCCTCGCCACGGGCAATGAGTATTCCCCAATGGAGAACAACCATGAAAATCGCCCTCGACCCCTACATGCATCGTCACCTGAGTCTGCCGGACCTGTGCCGCAAGACCGCCGAGCTCGGCTACCAGTACCTGGAACTGTCGCCACGGGAAGACTTCTTGCCCTGGTGGGTCCGCCCCCGCGCCCACAAGGCACGCATCGCCGAGTTCAAGAAAGCCCTGCGCGACCACGACCTGCAACTGGCCTCGTTGCTGCCGATGTACCGCTGGGCCAGCCCCCATGAAGATGAACGCCGGGCGGCGGTGAGCTACTGGAAGGAGGCGATCCAGGTCGCCGTGGACATGGGTTGCACCACGATGAACTCTGAGTTCGGCCGTGGACCGTCGCCGGATCGTGGGCATACAGTCAGTTGCTGCGGTGGCGTGCACAGCCACGAGTCGAGCGAAGCGGCCTGGTGGCGCTCGATGGAAGAACTGGTGCCGATCCTGGAAAGCGAGGGGATTACGCTCAACGTCGAGCCTCACCCGGAAGACTGGTGCGAAACCCTGCACCCGGCCCTCGACATGCTCAAGACCCTCGGTTCGGACAACGTCAAGTTCCTGTACTGCACGCCACATACTTTCTACTTCGGCGACGATATGCAAGCCATGATCGCCGAGGCCGGGTCGATGATCGCCCATGTTCACATCGCCGACACCTACAACCACAAGGCTTCGTCCGGCCTGCGCTACATCGTCAACCCGCCCGGCGCCAAGGTCACCGTCCACCAGCACATGGACATGCACCAGGGCGAGATCGACTGGGACCTGTTCTTCAGCGAACTGGCCAAGACCGGCTTCGACGGCATCGTCACCGCGTGCGTGTTCGGCTGGGAGGAACGGGCCGATGAATCCGGGCGCTTCATGCGCAAGGAAATCCAGGCCTACGTCGACAAATACTTCAGGTAGACCGCGTCCATCACGGGAGCAATGGCACGATCCGCGGTTCGATCGCCTGCTCACTCACCTCAAGCAGCGCCAGCGTCACCGGCAACTTGAACCGTCGCCGGCCGGCGCTGCCCGGGTTGAGATAGAGCCGCTCGCCACGCCACTCGATCAGCGGTTTATGGGAATGGCCGGTGATCACCAGCCTCACCCCCGGGTCGAGTGGCGTCGGCACATCCGCGATGTCATGGACCAATAGGACCTGCCATCCCCCCAGGTCGAATTGCAGGCAATCGGCGAGGCGCCCTGCCCACTCGGCCTCCAGATCGTTGTTTCCACGCACCACCTGCAGCTCGCCGATGGAAGCCAAGGCGTCGAGGATTTCCGGGCCGCCGATATCACCGGCATGAATGATCCGCTCACAGCCTTGCAGCGCCGCAAGCGCTTCGGGGCGCAGCAGGCCGTGGGTGTCCGAAATCACGCCAACTTTCATGAAACCTTTCTCCTTCATCGTGTGTCGCCGGTTGTACCTGCCTCGTCGCAGTTAGCTAACGTGCTCAAATCGAATAGGATAGGCTGCGCCCTGAAAGGCGAAGACCCGTCGTGGAAAGGATATGTCAATGCTCGGACGCAAGCAGCCAGAGCCCAAGATCGAAAGCCCCGATGCAACATTCTCCCTGCAGGCTGTGCGGGCCGGAGCTGCGTTTCGGCTGACCGTGAGCTTCATGCTGGTGGTCGTCATCGCATTCCTGGCCGTCGAAGGCTGGCGGACCTGGCGTGACTACCGCGCCGCGTTTGCGTCTGCCCGGGACTCGGTGACGAACCTGGCACGGGCGACGGCCCAGCACGCCGAAGACACCATTCGACAAGTGGATGTGGTCACCGCTGCCCTCAGTGAACGGGTGGAGGGCGATGGCCTGCAGAACATGGACGTCCCGCGCATCCATAAGCTGTTGGTGCAGCAGGCTGCGATCATGCCGCAACTGCACGGGTTGTTTATCTACGGCCCGGACGGCCAGTGGCTGGTGACGGACAAGGAAGTCATCCCGGAAATGGCGAACAACGCCGACCGCGACTACTTCCAATACCACCGTACCCACGAGGATCGCGGCGTGCGCATCGGTGACGTCGTCAAGAGTCGATCCACCAACGACCTGATCATTCCCGTTTCCAGACGCTTGAACAACCCCGACGGCTCGTTCGCCGGCGTCCTGCTCGGAACGGTCAAGGTCAGCTATTTCGTCGATTACTACGGCGATTTCAAGATCGACGACAAGGGTGCGCTGGTCCTGGCGACACGCAGTGGAACGATTCTGGTGCGCCGGCCTTTCGTCGCCTCGGTGATTGGCAAGAGCCTGGTCAATAGCGTGATTTTCAGGAACTACTTGCCCACCTCGAACCAGGGCATCGCGGAGGCCAGGGCCGTCGTCGACGACACCGAGCGCCTGTACGGCTACCGGGCCCTGACCACCTACCCGTTGGTGGTGGAAGCCGGCTTGTCCCGCGAATCGATCATCGCGCCCTGGCGCCGCGACCTGTTCAAGACCGGTCTGGTGCTGGTTTTTCTGATCGCGATACTGGTGGGCTTCGGGCTTATCGTGTTGAGCCAGTTGCGCCACCGGATGACCATGGAGAAGCAGATCCGCAGCGCCCACCAGGCCATGCGCGACATGGCGCTGACCGACAGCCTGACCGGGCTGGGCAACCGCCGGCGGCTGGACATCGCCCTGGCCGATGAACTGCGCCTGGCCAGGCGCCAGGGTTCGTCCCTGGCCCTGATCATGCTTGACGTCGACTACTTCAAACGTTTCAACGACAGATACGGCCATGCCGCCGGCGACGATTGCCTGCGCGCGATTGCAACCGCCATCGGGCAGACCATCAAAAGGCCGGGCGACCTGGCGGTGCGCTATGGCGGCGAAGAGTTCACCGTGTTGCTGCCCAACACCGACAGCGCCGGTGCCGCCAAGGTCGCGCAACAAATCCTCGAAGCCGTCAGGGCGTTGAACATCGAACATGGCGATCATCCCCTGGGCATCGTGACCATCAGCGCGGGGGTTACCACCAGCCAGCCAAGCGGCGAGGACGTCACCCCGGCCATGCTGATCAAGGCTGCGGACGCCTTCTTGTACCTGGCGAAGAACACCGGGCGAAACCGCTGGTGCAGCGCCGGCACGACGGCTGGGTGAACCCCGCGCAAGCGCCGCGCATCGGTCAGGATCGTGCAAACCCAAGTCCACAGGTGCCGGCGAGGCGCCTGGCGGCTACAATGCGCGCTTCGACCGTGACCAGCCTGACTAAAAACAAATGTCCTTGCCCAAACATCATCTGGAATTGCTCAGCCCCGCCCGCGACGTGACCATCGCCCGCGAGGCCATCCTGCATGGCGCCGACGCCGTGTACATCGGTGGCCCGAGTTTCGGCGCGCGTCACAACGCCTGCAACGAGGTGGGCGATATCGCCCGGCTGGTGGAGTTCGCCCACCGCTACCACGCCCGTGTGTTCACGACCATCAACACCATCCTGCACGACAACGAGCTGGAGCCGGCCCGCCAGCTGATCCATCAGTTGTACGATGCCGGCGTCGACGCGTTGATCGTCCAGGACCTGGGGGTGATGGAGCTGGATATCCCGCCCATCGAGCTGCACGCCAGCACCCAGACCGACATCCGCACCCTGGCCCGGGCCAAGTTCCTCGACCAGGCCGGTTTCTCGCAACTGGTCCTGGCCCGTGAGCTGAACCTGCAGGAAATCCGCGCCATCGCCGACGAGACCGACGCGGCCATCGAGTTCTTCATCCACGGTGCGCTGTGCGTGGCCTTCTCCGGCCAGTGCAACATCTCCCACGCTCAGAACGGCCGCAGCGCCAACCGTGGCGACTGCTCCCAGGCCTGTCGCCTGCCCTACACCTTGAAGGACGACCAGGGTCGGGTGGTCGCCTATGAAAAACACCTGCTGTCGATGAAAGACAACAACCAGAGCGCCAACATCCGCGCCCTGGTCGAAGCGGGCGTGCGCTCGTTCAAGATCGAAGGGCGCTACAAGGACATGGGTTATGTGAAGAACATCACCGCCTATTACCGCCAGCGCCTGGACGATGTCCTCGAAGACCGCCCGGATCTGGCCCGCGCGTCCAGCGGCCGCACCGCGCACTTCTTCGTCCCCGACCCGGACAAGACCTTCCACCGGGGCAGCACCGACTATTTCGTCAGCGAGCGCAAGATCGACATCGGTGCCTTCGATTCGCCGACCTTCACCGGCGTGCCGGTGGGCGTGGTGGAAAAAGTCGGCAAGCGCGACCTGCAAGTGGTGACCTTCGATCCGTTGTCCAACGGCGACGGCCTCAACGTGCTGGTCAAGCGCGAAGTCGTCGGTTTCCGCGCCAACATCGCCGAGCCCAAGGGTGAATTCGAAGAGGACGGCCAGAAGCGCTACCGCTACCGCGTCGAGCCCAATGAGATGCCGGCCGGCCTGTACCAATTGCGCCCCAACCACCCGTTGAGCCGCAACCTGGACCACAACTGGCAGCAAGCGTTGCTCAAGACCTCCTCCGAGCGCCGCGTCGGCCTGGCCTGGGTTGCCCGCCTGCGTGAAGAACGCCTGGAGCTGACCGCTACCAGCGAAGAAGGCATCCGCGCCCGTGTTGTCCTGGACGGGCCATTCGGCCTGGCGAACAAGCCGGAACAGGCGCTGGAGCAACTGCACGACCTGCTCGGCCAACTGGGCACCACCGAATACCACGCCACCGCCATTGAGCTGGATGCGCCCCAGGCGTTCTTCATTCCCAACTCGCAGCTCAAGGCGTTGCGCCGCGAAGCCATCGAGGCCCTGACCGCCGCCCGCATCCAAGCCCACCCACGCGGTGGCCGCAAGGCCGAGACCAGCCCGCCCCCGGTGTACCCGGAGTCGCACCTGTCGTTCCTGGCCAACGTCTACAACCAGAAGGCCCGGGACTTCTACCATCGCCACGGGGTCAAGCTGATCGACGCGGCCTTCGAGGCCCACGAGGAAACCGGTGAAGTGCCGGTGATGATCACCAAGCACTGCCTGCGCTTCTCGTTCAACCTCTGCCCCAAGCAGGCCAAGGGCGTCACCGGCGTGCGCACCAAGGTCGCGCCGATGCAGTTGATCCACGGCGATGAAGTGCTGACGCTTAAGTTCGACTGCAAACCCTGCGAGATGCATGTGGTCGGCAAGATCAAGGGCCACATCCTCGACCTGCCATTGCCCGGCAGCACGGCACAGCCCGTGGTCGGTCATATCAGCCCTGAAGACCTGCTCAAGACGATCCCGCGCGCACCGCATTAAACCCCTCTCCACCCACTTCCCCTGTGGAAGTGGGTGTTCACAAAACTTGTACCCGCCACAGATCCCCCTGTGGGAGCGAGTGTTTGATGGCCCTCCGCCATTTTTTCATTTCTGCGCCGTTTTTGCTTCGCTGTGCGACAGATTCCCCCGCAAGGCTCCCCTGCCCCTCGTTCGCCTGTTAGGTTGTAAGCGTTTGTGTCAAAAAATCGGCACTTCTCTCCCAACCGCCTGCAAAGGAATGCCCAGCAATGGACTTCTCGCTCAAACACTTGGCCGTAGCCACCCTGCTGCTGTCCAGCCTCGCCACAGTGACCACGCCAGCCTTCGCCAACATCACCGCCCAACAGGGTTCAGCCATCGTCAAAACCTTCGCCGGAACATCGGTCACGGATTTCAGGCAGTTCCTCGCCGAGGTCGCCAGGAACGACCTGGCCAAAACCGCCAACCTCGGCCCCGCCATCAGCGCCTTCCAAGGCAACAAGACCCTGTCGGCTGAACAACAGAACGAAATCCATCGCCTGCTGGGCCTTTATGCCCGGGTGAAATACGGCGAAGCCGCCACCGAGACGCTGAAGGAATTGGTCGCCATCCCGACCTATCGCAAGGACGGCGTTGCCCAGCACGAGAACCCGGAATTCCTCAAGATCGCCGCCAAGATCAAGAGCCTCGCCGAATCCTTCAACCTGAACTTCCGCAACATCGACAACCGTGTCTATGAGATTTCACTCGACGGCAGCGGCGACGAAGTCGTCGGTATCCACGCCCATGCCGACGTGGTCCCGGTCACGCCGGAAAACTGGGTATTGAAAGACGGCACCCGCCTCGACCCGTTCAAGGTCACCCTGGTGGGCGACCGCATGTATGGCCGGGGCACCGAGGACGACAAGAACGGTATCGTCGTGGCGCTCTACGCCATGAAGATCATCAAGGAAGAGAAGCTGCCGCTGGCGCGCAACTTCAAGCTGCTGGTCGACACCACCGAAGAAACCACCGGCGACGCCATTCCCTACTATTTCGAACGCAACCCGACGCCCAATTACAACCTGGCGCTGGATGGCGGCTACCCCGTGGTGATTGCCGAGAAAGGCTACGGCACGGTCATGGCCAACTTCCCTCGCCGCGCGGCACAGGGCAAGGGCGCAGAAATAACAGCGCTCACCGGCGGCATGGCGACCAACCAGATTCCGTCGACTTCGGTGGCGACCTTTGCAACCGACAAGCCCACAGAACTGGCCGCCCACTTGCTCAAGGCCGGTACAGCCTATGCCAAGGCCAATGGCGGCGACTTTGAGGTCAAAGGCGAGGTGGCCGATAGCACGGTCAAGCTGACCTTCACTGGCGTTTCGGCCCACTCCTCCGAGCCCGAATCAGGCGTCAACCCCGTCGCCAGGCTGCTGGTGTTCATCAACGGCCTCGACGGCAAGGTCGCGCTCAAGCACAACCACATCACCGATGCCGCCCGCTACGCCGCCGACAACTGGGGCCTGGACTATCTGGGCAACAAACTGGGGGTTGGCTTCTCCGATGCGTTCATGGGCCCGCTGACTGCATCCCTGACCTACGTCGGCATGGATGAGAAGACCTTCAAGCTGGCGGTCAACCTGCGGGTGCCGGTGGGCAAGACCACCGAGGCCCTCAAGACTGAGATTGCCGACAAGCTGGCCGCCTGGAGCAAGAAGTCCCACGTCGCGGTGGCTTTTGATTATTCCGTTGATGCACCGATGTACCGCAACCCGGAAGGTGAATGGGTCAAGGCGCTGCTGGCCGTCGCCACGGAGAACCTGGGCATGGAACACAAATACGGCACCTCCGCCGGCGCCACCTCGGTCCATGACCTGCCCAACGGCGTGCAATTCGGCCTGGCGATGCCCGACGTCAAGTACACCGGGCACAACGACAACGAGTTCAAGACCATGGAGCAGTTCCTGTTGGACTTGCAGATCGTGACCGAGATGATGGGGCGGATCGGGCAGTTGCCGAAGCTCTGATCGACCCCGCGCGGGACGGTTATCAAGGCCTGTTGGTGTGGCGAGGGAGCTTGCTCCCGCTCGGTTGCGCAGCGGCCGCACGTTTTTTGGGACTGCTGCGCAGTCCAGCGGGAGCAAGCTCCCTCGCCACAGGTTCACCCTTATCCCTTCACCTTATTCCTTCAGGCGAGTGGCGCTTGGATCGATGACCTTGGCCGTAACGTCGACCAACTCCAGCCCCCAATCCCCATGCAAGTACCAGTCGTCCCCGATCATCTCGGCCGGGTGCATCGTTCGATCGGCACCGTTGCCGCAGGCCAGCGCACTGGTTGGACAATAACGATCACACCCCCAGCAAATGCGCTCGGGATGCTTGGGACTGATGGGAAAAGGCTTTGCCATGACGACCCCGCATAACCGATGGGTGTACCCGTACCCTACCCCGGCGGGACACGGCCTCCCTTGATCCTGATCAAGAACAGCCACGCAGCAACGAACCGACGCTCACCGCTCAAGAATTCTCGCTGAAAATTGACAAGAATCATTATTATTCGCAGCGAAGCTTCCTAGACTCGGCGCCATCCTTTAGCCAACCAGGAAGTCATCATGCGTACCCTTGCTCCGTTGTCCCTCGCCCTGCTGTTGCTCGCACCATTGGCCCAGGCCAAGGAATACCCCATCGGCGAACCGCAACTGTGCCCAGGGCTGGAGGTCGGCGCGGTGTACCTGCAACCGATCGAAATGGCTCCTGCCGGGATGATGCGCGCCACGGCCGATTCCGACGTCCACCTGGAAGCCGATATCCGCGCCACGGCGGACAACCAGCAAGGCTTCCAGGAAGGCAGCTTCGTACCCTATCTGAATGTGTCGTTCCAACTAAAGAAACAAGGCAGCGACACCGCGCTCAAGGGCGACTTCCACGCCATGGTCGCCAACGACGGGCCGCACTACGGCGACAACGTCAAGCTGCTCGGCCCTGGCAAATATCAATTGACCTTCACCGTCCTGCCACCGGGTGGCCACGCGTCCCTTGGCCGTCATACCGACAAGGAAACCGGCGTGGCGCCGTGGTTCGAACGCTGCGAACTGCATTACGAATTCGTCTACGCCGGGATCGGTAAAAAAGGCGGGTACTGAACATGAGCCGCCGATCCTGGCCGTCCTGCCTGGCCTGGCTGACGCTGGTCGGTCTGCTGCTGCCGTCAATCGCCCAGGCCGAACTGCCCACATATGAATTGAGCATCCGCGACGGGCACTTCACGCCGCCGCAACTGGAGGTGCCCGCCGGGCAACGCTTCAAGATCGTGTTGAAAAATATCGGCCAGGGCCCGGCGGAGTTCGAAAGCACGCCATTGCGCGTGGAGAAAGTGCTCTCGCCCGGCGTCACGACGTTCGTGGTCATTCATCCGCTGCGCCCCGGGCACTATCCGTTTTTCGACGAATTCAATCCGCAACTGCCCGAGGGCGGCATTCTCGCCCGGTAATCGGCCAGCAGGAGGCGTTTGCATGACTCAATCGATGTTTATTGTCTGGCGCGAAAGCGTCGAGGCGTTGCTGGTGATCGGAATTCTCCAGGCCTGGGTCAGCCAGCAGCAACAGGCCAGTCAACTGCGGCGCTATGTGTGGGCCGGCGCGGCATTGGGCTTGTTGCTTTCCGGGGTGCTGGCCGGCCTGATCCTGCTCGCTGGCGAGGCCATGAGCGGTACCACCAGCGAATGGTTCCAGGCTGCGTTGGCCCTGGTCGCCAGCCTGCTGATCGTGCAGATGGTCGGCTGGATGCACCGAAACGCGAGGACGCTCAAGCATGACCTGACACGCCACGCCGACCAGCGCCTGAGCCGCCAGGGTGGCCTGGGCCTGTTGGTTCTGGCCTTGCTCGCCGTCAGCCGCGAAGGCAGTGAAACCGTGGTTTTCCTGTACGGCGCCGGTACGCGTCTGCACGGGCCGCCATTGGGCTTGTTCGCCGTCGGCGCGCTGGCCGGGTTGGTGTTGTCGCTGCTGACCGTTTCCTTGTTGCACAGCAGTCGTCGGTTCATCTCGTGGCCGCGGTTCTTTGCCATCAGCGAAATGATCCTGTTGCTGTTGGGCGCGGCGTTGCTGGTCAGCGCCACCGAGCGGGTCGGTGGGCAATTGCTGGCGATGGATTGGCCCGAGGCGGTGTATCGCGGCATTGGCGACGCGCTGTGGGACAGCAGCGCGCTCCTCGACGACGGCCATGGTTTCGGCGGGTTCCTGGCGGATTTCACCGGGTATCGGGCCAGCCCAAGTGCGATGACACTGCTGGTGTGGCTGGGTTATTGGGGCGTTGTCGCGGGCTGGCTGCGGCCACGCAAGGCGGAAACCCTGCCATGCCCGACCTGAACCCTTGGCTGCAACGCCTGGGCGACGGCATGCGCCGCCATGGCTCGGTCATCCGTGCGGTGCAATGGGCGGTGGTGCTGTTCTACGCGGTGCTGTTGGTCGTACCGGCCATGTTGCCATTGCCGACCAGTCAGGCGCGGCTGTTGGACAACCTGACGCTGCTGGCGCAGTTCCTGTTCTGGGGCATCTGGTGGCCGTTCGTGTTGCTGTCGATCGTGCTGTTCGGTCGCCTCTGGTGTGGCGTGCTGTGCCCGGAAGGCGCGCTGAGCGAATGGGCCAGTCAGTACGGCAAGGGCCTCGGGGTGCCCCGGGGGGTACGCTGGGCTGGCTGGCCGACGTTGGCGTTCTGTCTGACCACGGTCTACGGTCAGTTGATCAGCGTGTACGACTATGCCCAGGCAGCGCTGCTGATCCTGGGCGGCTCGACCGTCGCCGCGGTGATCGTCGGCCTGCTGTTCGCCCGGGGCAAGCGGGTGTGGTGCCGCTACCTGTGCCCGGTCAGTGGCGTGTTTGCCCTGCTCGCCCGCCTGGCGCCGGTGCACTTCCAGGTGGACGAACAACGCTGGCTTGAAAACCCCGCACCGCGTCGCCCTCCTCCCAACTGCGCGCCCTTGCTGGACATCCGCCGCCTGCGCGGCGCCACCGATTGCCACGCCTGCGGTCGCTGCAGCGGCCAGCGCGACGCGGTACGGCTGATTGCCCGCTCCAGCAACGCGGAAATCCTCCAGACGACGGCCAACACGCTGTCGCCCTGGGAGGCTCGCTTGCTGCTGTTCGGTGTCATCGGCCTGGCCATGGGCGCCTTCCAGTGGACCGTCAGTCCCTGGTTCATCGACCTCAAGCAAAGCCTGGCCCAATGGCTGGTGGGTCACGACTGGTTTTGGGCGCTGCAGGACAACGCGCCCTGGTGGCTGCTGACCCACTACCCGCAACTCAATGACAGTTTCAGTTGGCTCGATGGGTTTTGCATCGTCGCGTACCTGGGCCTGAGTGCGCTGCTGATGGGCACTTCGTTGCTGCTCCTCATGCGCCTGACCGCATGGCTCTCGGGCGATGCCACAGACTACCGGCCCCTGGCCCTCACCCTGACGCCCCTTGGCGGCGCCGGGTTGTTCCTCGGCTTGTCAGCCACCACCGTCAAACTGCTGCGCTATGAAGGCCTGCTGCTGGAATGGGTGCCAACGGCTCGGGCCGCACTGCTGGCGGCGGCGATTGCCTGGAGCCTGTGGCTGGGCTGGAAGCGCCTGCAGGCAACCGTGGCATCGCCGAGCCGTCGCTTGCCCGCCATGGCCTGCCTGGTCCTGGCCAGCGGCCTGGTGGGGTATGGCTGGTGGTTGCAATTCTGGGGCTGGTGATCGAGGGATTGCGGGGGTTCACAAAAGCCATCCCCACCACAGCCCTTCCCTGTGGGAGTGAGCTTGCTCGCGAAGACGGTGGCACAGTCACACACTATGCAAACTGACCCGCCGCTATCCACCACTCAACTGCGCAACACAAACGAGGGAAACAGCTCGCGCATGGCCGCCCACAGCTCGGGCTGCAAGGCCTGCGCCGAGACGCTGGATAGATGGGGGTCGAGCATCCGGGCGGTGCGCACCAGTTGCACGGCAAACCGGTTGACCCCGCGCTCACTCAGGCGCCGGGCCAGGGTCAGCAACCGTTCGGGGTCGAACAGATGCCAGTGCACCGTCGTGCGGCATTCATAGTCCACGCCGCTGTCCAGCAAATGATCGAGACTGCGCCAGTTCGCCGCGCCGCTGCCTTCGACCCGGGTCACGTCCAGGGCGTCTTCGGGCAAGGCCTTGATGTCGAACCCCACCCAATCGGCCTGCCCAACCACCTTGGCGAAGGCCGCCGGCTTGATGCCAGCGCTGTGCAGGCCGATGCGAAAACCCATCTGCCGCACTTCCTCCATGGCCGGCGCCAAGCCGTCCTGCAAGGTCGGCTCGCCGCCACTGAACACCACGGCGTCGAGTAGATCCTGACGGCGTTGCAGGAACGCCAACACCCGACACCAATCCACCTCCTCGCTGCCGCGCGGCGGGATCAGTTGCGGGTTATGGCAATAACGACAACGCCAGGCACACCCCTGGCAAAACAGCACACAGGCGAGTTGACCCGGATAATCGAGGGTGGTCAGGGGCACCATGCCCCCGACCCGTAGCACTCGACTCATGGACGCCCGGCCGCGCGTTCGGTGAAGTGCACCCGCTCACGATGCTCGGACTGCTTGCCCGGGTTGAAAGCCGCCACCGGGCGGTGATAACCCATCACCCGGGTCCAGACTTCGCAACGTTGACGCTGTGCTTGTGGAATCGTTTGTACTGCGCTCATGGATAAAGCTCCTAACGGTCGATGGATCGGATCAGTGAACGCTGCCTGCCAACGGCTGTTGCAGCAGCAAGGCCTCGTCGCATTTCGGGCAGAACTCGTGTTCGCCGGCCAGGTAGCCGTGCACCGGGCAGATGGAAAAGGTCGGCGTGATGGTCAGGTACGGCAGGCGGAAGCGTCCCAGGGCCTTGCGCACCAACTGCTTGCAGGCCTGGGTGGAGGAAATCTGCTCGGCCATGTACAGGTGCAACACGGTGCCGCCGGTATATTTGCATTGCAGTTCGTCCTGCAGCTCCAGGGCTTCGAACGGATCGTCGGTGAAGCCCACCGGCAGTTGCGACGAGTTGGTGTAGTACGGCGCGACCGGGCTGCCGGCCTGCAAGATATCCGGGTAGCGCTTGAGGTCTTCCTTGGCGAAGCGGTACGTGGTGCCTTCGGCGGGTGTGGCTTCGAGGTTGTAGAGGTGGCCGGTTTCTTCCTGGAAACGCAGCAGCGTGGCCCGCACGTGATCCAGCAGTTTCAGTGCGAATGCCCGGCCCTGCTCGGTGTGCAGGCCTTGCTGGTCATCGGTGAAGTTGCGCAGCATTTCGTGCAGGCCATTCACGCCGATGGTGGAGAAGTGATTGCGCAAGGTGCCGAGGTAGCGCTTGGTGTAGGGATACAAGCCAGCATCCATGTGACGCTGGATGACCTTGCGCTTGACCTCCAGGCTCTCTTTCGCCAACTCCATCAGGGTATCGATACGTTGCAGCAAGGCGCTGGTGTTGCCTTTGTACAGGTAACCCAGGCGCGCGCAGTTGATCGTCACCACCCCCAGGGACCCGGTCTGTTCCGCCGAACCGAACAAGCCACCACCGCGCTTGAGCAGCTCGCGCACGTCCAGTTGCAGGCGGCAGCACATCGACCGCACCTGGTTGGGTTGCATGTCCGAGTTGAGGAAGTTCTGGAAATACGGCAAGCCATAGCGGGCGGTCATTTCGAACAACCGGTCGGCGTTCTCGCTGTCCCACGGAAAGTCGTGAGTGATGTTGTAGGTCGGGATCGGGAAGGTAAAGACCCGGCCTTTGGCATCGCCGGCCTGCATCACCTCGATGTAGGCACGGTTGATCAGTTCCATTTCCGCTTGCAGGTCCCCGTAGGCGAACGGCATTTCTTCACCGCCGATGACCGGGATCTGTTCACGCAGGTCCTGGGGGCAGACCCAGTCGAATGTCAGGTTGGTGAACGGGGTTTGCGTGCCCCAGCGCGACGGTACGTTGAGGTTGTAGATGAACTCCTGCAACGACTGGCGAACCTCGTCGTAGCTGAGCTGGTCCTTGCGCACATAGGGGGCCAGGTAGGTGTCGAACGAGCTGAACGCCTGGGCACCGGCCCATTCGTTTTGCAGGGTGCCGAGGAAATTCACCATCTGCCCCAGGGCACTGCTCAGGTGCTTGGGCGGCCCGGCCTCGACCCGCCCGGGCACGCCGTTGAGGCCTTCGTGCAACAGGGTGCGCAAGGACCAGCCGGCACAGTAGCCGGCGAGCATGTCCAGGTCGTGGATATGCAGGTCCGCCTCGCGGTGCGCCTCGCCGATGGCCTGGCTGTAGACTTCGTCGAGCCAATAGTTGGCGGTGACCTTGCCGGACACGTTGAGGATCAACCCGCCGAGGGAATAACCCTGGTTGGCGTTGGCCTGTACGCGCCAGTCTTCGCGGTCCAGGTATTCGTTCATCGACGTGGCGACTTCCACCAGCGTACGGCGATCCCGACGCAGGCGTCCGTGTTGCTCGCGGTAGACGATGTAGGCGCGCATGGACAGGAAATACCCGGCGTCCATCAGCACGCGCTCGACTCGGTCCTGGATCTGCTCGACGTTCAACCGCGTCTGCCCTTCCAACCGCGCCAACACCGCCTCAAGCAACGCCTCGGCCTCGGCTTCGGCGTATTCGCCGGTGGCCTTGCCGGCGGCGATCAGCGCCTGGCGGATCTTGTCCGCATCAAAGGCGACCACACTGCCATCGCGCTTGTGCAAGCGGTTACACCCTACTGAGATCAACGTGCTCTGCATTTTCGCTCCAGACACTACATATAGGCTTCAAGAGATCTTTAAATACAATATGCAGTGGAGGGTACGGGCAAAAGACAGGGTTGCAATTGATCGACATCAAGAATCGGCAGCGACCCGCATTCAGGCTCGAAAAGTCATTTTTTCAAGCGCCGCAGATCCCTTGTGGGAGCGAGCTTGCTCGCGATGACGCCGGGTCAGAGTGCGTTGGGTCTGCTGCGCAGCCCAGCGGGAGCAAGCTCCCTCGCCACACGAGCCGGAGTGCAGCGTATCTAACCGCCACTCATGTTCATGAACCGCACGATCTGCACTTCCCCACCCGGGTTGAAGTCATGGCGCAGTGGCTTGCCGCGCAGCGCCTGTTGCACCGCCTGGATCACCGGTTGGTCGTCCAGCGGATAACGCCGCAGCAAGCCGCGCAGGTCGAGGGAGTCTTCTTGCCCGAGGCACAGCAGCAAGCGTCCTTCGACGGTCATGCGCACGCGGTTGCAACTGGCGCAGAAGTTGTGGGTGTTGGGCGAGATGAAACCGATTCGAGTGTCCGGATGATGCGCCAGGCGCACATAACGCGCCGGCCCACCGCTGCTCTCGGCGCTGTCTAGCAGGCGATGATGACGGGCGATCTCGGCCCGCACCTCATCGCTGGAACAGAACGACTCGCCCCGGGAACGCCCCACCTCACCCAAGGGCATTTCTTCGATGAAGCTGATGTCGAGGCGTTGATCGATGGCGTATTGCACCAACGCCGGGACTTCATCGAAGTTGCGCCCCTTCATCACCACGCAGTTGAGCTTGATCCGCTCGAACCCGGCGACCTTCGCCGCGTCGATACCGGCCAGCACCCGATCCAGATCACCGTTACGGGTGATGGCCCGAAAACGCTCGCCGTCCAGGCTGTCGAGGCTGATGTTCATGCGCTTGACCCCGGCCTCGACCAGCGGCTGGGCCAATCGCCCCAGCTGCGAGCCATTGCTGGTCATCACCAGCTCCCGCAGGCCGGGCAATGCGGCGATGTCGCGACACAGCCCGACGATGCCCGGACGGATCAGCGGCTCGCCACCGGTCAGGCGAATCTTCTTCACCCCCAGCCCGACGAACAGCCGCGCCAGGCGCTGCAACTCTTCCAGGGTCAACACTTGCTGACGCGGCAGGAAGGTCATGTTTTTCGCCATGCAATACACACAGCGAAAATCACAACGATCGGTCACCGACATCCGCAAATAATCGATCTGGCGCCCAAATCCGTCCTGCAACACCGCGCTCATGAAGATCTCCCGATTGAGCCCGTGCTCACTGCACCAGCGGCGAGTCGGCGCCCTGAAGGTGAATGCCGCGAATATCCGCTGTACCGATCAGGGTTTGCAGGTATTGCACCAGCGCCTTTTGCCAAACGCCCTGCTGCAACTGGGTACGAATCGCCGTCGCCACGGCCTCATACGGCAATGGCTGGCCATCGATGCGCTGGTCGATGCTGATCACGTGCCAGCCATAGCGACTTTCCAGCGGCTTGCTCGCCAGGCCCGCCGGCAGGGTGAACAACTGGCGCTCCAGCTCCGGCACGGTCTGGCCCTTGCTGATCTGCCCCAGCGAACCGCCCTGCTCCTTGGACGGACACGCCGAATACTTCAGCGCCAGCTCGGCGAAACTGCCCGGGAACTGGTCCAGCCGCTCCAGCAGCAACTCGGCCTGGACATGGGCCAGGCTGCGCGCCTCGGCATCGTCCGGCGCGCATTCAAGCAGGATGTGCCGCACCGCCAGCAACGGCGCACTGTGGAAACGCGCGCGGTTGCTTTCGTAATACCGCAGGCAGGTGACCTCGTCGCACTGCGGCACCTGCACCTCGCGTTCGAGCAACAGCCTCGTCGCCGCTTCCTCTTCGTTTTCACCGGCACCGACCTGCAACGCCAGGCCGAGCTCGGCGATACGCTGCTGAAGCAATTCGCGAATCACCAGGGCCCGAGCGGCCTCGTAGACCGCCTCCTCGCGGCTTTCCGCCGGGTGGTATTGCAACTCCTGGGCCATCGCCTGCGGGGTGATCGACACCCCGTTGACGCTGATGATCGGCCACTCCTGCTCGCTGCTTGCAATCAATTGAGGGGCTTCTTCGCTCACCACGGGCTCGGCCTGGGCGGGCTCGAAGGTCACCGCCCCCACCGGTTCAACATCGATTACCGGCCCGGCTTTCGCCGAAGAACCGCAACCACCGCCCCCGCCACCACCGCCACATCCGCATCCACTCGCCATGATTTTCTCCTCAGAACTTCTGCCGAACGATTTGATAACGACGCCCCAGGTACCAGACCGGCGCACTGACGATGTGGACCAGACGGGTGAACGGGAACAACACGAACAGGGTCAGGCCCAGCACGACGTGGAGCTTGTAGACCAGGCCCACTGGCGCTATCGAGGTCGCGGCTTCAACCGGCCGCAACAGCACGGTGTTCTGGGCCCAGTCGGCCAGCATCACCATCACCGAGCCGTCCATATGGGCGGTGGACGCCACGATGGTCATCAGCCCCAACACCAACTGCACCAGCAACACCACCAGCACCAGGATGTCCGACGCATTGGACGTGGCACGAACCCGTGGGTCGGTCAGGCGCCGGTTGAGCAGCATCAGCAAACCGATCAGGCCGAGCACACCGAAGAAGCCACCGGAAACCATCGCCAGCAACTGCTTGTTCTCGGTGCTGAGGAAGTGGTGATAAACCGCCGAAGGCGTCAGCAGGCCGACGAAGTGTCCGGCCAGCACGAACAGCACGCCGATGTGAAACAGGTTGCTGGCCACGCGCATGCCGCGCTTGTTCAGCATCTGGCTCGAACCGGCCTTCCAGGTGTACTGGGACAGGTCGAACCGCGCCCAGCTACCGATCAGGCAAATCGCCAGGGCGACATAGGGGTAGACCCCGAACAACAACAGATCCCATTTAGACATTGCCCACCTCCCCGGCGGGCGCTGCGGCCCGGCCTTCATGCTGAAAATCCACCCAGTGCAGCGGCACCGCACTTTCGTCCCGCGACTTGCCCGGCGCGCTCGGCATCGAGCTGCAACGGTCCTGCTGCTCGGCCTTCATGAAATCCACCGCTTCTTCTTCCCAGACCCGGTCCAGGGCTTCGAGGGAGTCGTCCCGTGGCTCGGCCTTCACCTGCTCGAGCAGTTCGGCGACCGCGCCCTGGGGTTCGGCGCCGGATATCTGCAGCAAAGCCCGAAAGCAACTGGCGTAGGCGCTTTCACGCTCTTCCAGGCGCGCCGCCAGCAAGGCCAGCAGGTGCGCGACATCGGCCAGGCCCTCGCGGGCCTCGAGGTCTTCGCGGGTGGAGAGAAACTCCAGGTACAGCGGGATGTAGTCGGGCAGCTCCTTGACGCCGATGGCGAACCCGGCGTCTTCGTACTGGGCCATCATGTCGACCATGGCCTGGCCCCGGTCGCGGGACTCGCCATGGACGTGTTCGAACAGCAGCAACGACAGCGAACGACCCCGGCCGAACAGCGCACCGTAGTGCTCCTGGCCGTCCATCAGGTCCTGACTGCAGATCAGCTCCAGCAACTCGAACAACCCGGCGCGCTGGGCGGGACTGATTTCCCGCGCCTGCACAATCGCCTGCTCCAGCTCGTCGCGACCGGCCACCAGGGTCTCGGTCGGGTAGTCGAGCAGCAACGAAATCACCTTGAGAATGCGCATGCTCATTCCTCCCACAACTGCACGGTTTTGATCACATCGCGACGGTTGGCCTTCTTGCCGCCGAACATGTTGGTGTCGGAGCTGCCGCTGCAACCGCTGCCAAAGCTGAAGCCACAACCGGAGCGCTCGGCGAACGCGTCGCTCATGGCGTCTTCGCGGTGGGCGCTCGGTACCACGAAACGGTCTTCGTAGTTGGCGATGGCCAGGTAGCGGTACATCTCTTCCACCTGGTTCACGCTCAAGCCGACGTCGGCCAGCACTTGCAGGTCCTGCACGCCGTCGACCTGCTCGGCACGCTTGTAGGCGCGCATCGCCAGCAGGCGCTTGAGGGCATGCTTGACCGGCTTTTCATCGCCGGCGGTCAGCATGTTGGCCAGGTAACGCAGCGGAATGCGCAGGCTGTCGACATCCGGGATCACTCCGTTCATGCCGACGGTGCCGGCGGCCGCAGCGTTCTGGATCGGCGACAGGGGCGGCACGTACCAGACCATCGGCAAGGTGCGGTATTCCGGGTGCAGCGGCAGGGCGAGCTTCCAGTCCACGGCCATTTTGTAGACCGGCGAACGTTGCGCCGAATCGATTACCGACTGCGGCACGCCATCGGCCAAGGCCTGGCGAATCACCGCCGGGTCATTCGGGTCGAGGAAGATCTCCAGTTGCTTCTCGTACAGGTCCTGCTCGTTGGCCGTGCTCGCCACTTCGCTGATGCGGTCGGCGTCGTACAGCAGCACACCGAGGTAACGGATGCGGCCAACGCAGGTTTCGGCGCAGACGGTCGGCATCCCGGCTTCGATGCGCGGGTAGCAGAAGATGCATTTTTCCGACTTGCCGCTCTTCCAGTTGAAGTAGATCTTCTTGTACGGGCAGCCGCTGATGCACATGCGCCAGCCGCGGCATTTTTCCTGGTCGATCAGGACGATGCCGTCCTCCTCGCGCTTGTAGATCGCACCGCTCGGGCAGGACGCCGCGCACGCCGGGTTCAGGCAGTGCTCGCACAGGCGCGGCAGGTACATCATGAAGGTGTTTTCGTACTCGCCGTAGATGTCCGCCTGGATCTTGTCGAAGTTCTTGTCCTTGCGCCGCTTGGCGAATTCAGTGCCGAGGATTTCCTCCCAGTTCGGGCCCCACTCGATCTTCTCCATGCGCTTGCCGGACACCAGCGAACGTGGTCGCGCGGTAGGCTGGTGCTCGCCCAGCGGCGCGGTGTGCAGGTGCTGGTAGTCGAAGTCGAACGGTTCGTAGTAATCGTCCAGGCTCGGCAGGTCCGGGTTGGCGAAGATGTTCGCCAGCACGCGGAACTTGCCGCCGATGCGCGGGTTGATCGAGCCGTCGGCGTTGCGGACCCAGCCGCCCTTCCACTTGTCCTGGTTTTCCCACTCCTTGGGATAGCCGATGCCCGGCTTGGATTCGACGTTGTTGAACCAGGCGTATTCCATGCCTTCACGGCTGGTCCAGACGTTCTTGCAGGTAATCGAGCAGGTGTGGCAGCCGATGCATTTGTCCAGGTTCAGGACCATGCCGATTTGTGAGCGAATCTTCATCTCAGTTCTCCTCGATATCAGTCGGCAGTGGACGCGGCAAATCATCGCCACTGGAACCGTCGAGCCAATCGACCTTGACCATCTTGCGCACCACGACGAATTCGTCGCGGTTGCAACCGACCGTGCCGTAATAGTTGAAGCCGTAGGCCTGTTGGGCGTAGCCGCCAATCATGTGGGTGGGCTTGAGCACCACGCGGGTCACCGAGTTGTGGTGGCCGCCACGGGTCTTGGTGGTTTCCGACCCCGGTACGTTCACGATCCGCTCCTGGGCGTGGTACATCATCACCATGCCTTCCTTGACCCGTTGGCTGACCACCGCCCGGGCGGTCAGGGCGCCGTTGGCGTTGAAGCATTCGATCCAATCGTTGTCCTCGATCCCGGCGCGCTTGGCGTCGATTTCCGAGAGCCAGACAATCGGTCCGCCACGGCTCAAGGTGAGCATCAGCAGGTTGTCGCTGTAGGTGCTGTGAATGCCCCATTTCTGGTGCGGGGTGATCCAGTTCAGGACGATCTCGGTCTCGCCATTGCTGCGCTTGCCCTTCACGCCTTCGATGGTGCGGGTGTTGACCGGCGGCCGATAGCTCATCAGTTGCTCGCCGAACGCCTGCATCCATGGGTGATCCTGGTAAAACTGCTGGCGGCCGGTGATGGTGCGCCATGGGATCGACTCATGGACGTTGGTGTAGCCGGCGTTGTAGCTCACATGGTCGTCTTCCAGGCCGGACCAGGTCGGGCTGGAAATGATCTTGCGTGGCTGGGCCTGGATGTCACGGAAGCGAATCGCCTCGTGCTCCTTCGAAACGGCCAGGTGGCTGTGGTCGATGCCGGTGAACTCCGACAGCGCCGCCCAGGCTTTCACCGCAACGTGACCGTTGGTTTCCGGGGCCAGGGACAGGATCACTTCGGCAGCGTCGATGGCGCTGTCGATTTTTGGCCGGCCTTGGCTGATGCCCGCGTCGACTTCCTTGTGGTTCAGCTCACCGAGGAATTTCACCTCGGTGTCGGTGTTCCAGTTGATGCCCTTGCCACCGTTGCCGAGTTTTTCCAGCATCGGGCCCAGGGAGGTGAACTGCTTGTAGATGTTCGGGTAGTCACGCTCGACTATTTGCAGGTTTGGCGCGTTCTTGCCCGGTTGCGGCGCCACGCCGGCGCTCTTCCAGTCAGTGCCGCCAAACGGCTGGGCCAGTTCGCCGACGCTGTCGTGCATCAACGGTACAGTGACCAGGTCTTTTTCCACGCCCAGGTGACCGACCGACATGGCGGAAAACGCCTTGGCGATCCCTTTGTAGATCTCCCAGTCCGAACGCGACTCCCAAGCCGGATCGATGGCAGCGGACAGCGGGTGAATGAACGGGTGCATGTCCGAGGTGTTCATGTCGTCTTTTTCGTACCAGGTGGCGGTCGGCAAGACGATGTCGGAGTACACGCAGGTCGAGGACATGCGGAAGTCCAGGGTGGTCACCAGGTCGAGCTTGCCAATGGCGCCCTCGTCGACCCATTCGGCTTCGGTGGGCTTGCACTCGGTGCTATGGCCGATGTCTTCGTTCATCACACCGTTCTTGGTACCGAGCAGGTACTTGAGCATGTACTCGTGGCCCTTGCCCGAAGACCCGAGCAAGTTGGAACGCCAGATGAACATGTTGCGCGGGAAGTTCACGGGGCTGTCCGGTTGCTCGCAGGCAAAACGCAGGGAACCGTCCTGCAGCGACTTGACCACGTAGTCTTTCGGATCAAGACCCGCCGCCGCGGCGTCACGGCAGAT
Organism: Pseudomonas thivervalensis; assembly: GCF_001269655.1. GTDB lineage: Bacteria > Pseudomonadota > Gammaproteobacteria > Pseudomonadales > Pseudomonadaceae > Aquipseudomonas > Aquipseudomonas thivervalensis. The sequence continues at coordinate 532,270 of NZ_LHVE01000009.1, read as the reverse complement.
ATTCAGCGGGTTGGTGTTGAGTTGCGGCGCGCTGGGCAACCAGCCGGCGCGTTCGGCGCGGATGTTGTAGTCCAGGGCGTGCTCGGGGAACTGCGACTTGTCCGCCAAAGGCGAGAGCACATCGTGCATGCTCATCTTCTCGTGGCGCCATTGCGAACTGTGGCCGTAGAAGAAGCTGGTGCCGTTCATCTGCCGTGGCGGACGGTTCCAGTCCAGGCCGAAGGCCAGGGGCAGCCAGCCGCATTGCGGACGGAGTTTTTCCTGGCCGACATAGTGGGCCCAGCCGCCGCCGGTCTGGCCGACGCAACCGCAGAGCATGAGCATGTTAATCAGCCCGCGGTAGTTCATGTCCATGTGGTACCAGTGGTTCATCGCCGCACCGACGATGATCATCGAGCGTCCACGGGTCTTGTCGGCGTTGTCGGCGAACTCGCGGGCGATCTGGATCGCCTTCTCGCGGCTCACACCCGTGATCTGCTCCTGCCAGGCCGGAGTGCCGGGCACCGAGGCGTCGTTATAGTCCTTGGCAACGTTGGCGCCGCCCAGGCCACGGTCGATCGCCAGGTTGGCCGCCGACAGGTCGAACACGGTGGCGACTTTCGCCACGCTGCCATCGGCCAGTACCACGCTGTGCACCGGCACGCGGCGGAATTGCACCGCATCACCGGCCACATGCTGGAAGTACTCCTGGGCTTCGCCGGCGAAGTACGGGAACGCCACCTCGGCGACGTCGCCGCCGATCAGGCTCAGCTTGAGGTCGATCTCACGCCCCTCGCCGCCTTCACGGGGCAGGATGTTCCACTTGCCCTTCTCACCCCAGCGATAGCCGATGGAGCCTTGGGGCGATACCAGTTCGCCGGCGGCATCCAGGGCGATGGTTTTCCATTCCGGGTTGTTGTCCTGGCCGAGGTTGTCGGTCAGGTCGCTGGCCCGCAGGAAACGGTCCGGCTGATAACCCGCACCCGGTGCCGCGCCGAGCATCGGCTTGAGCATCACCAGCACCGGCAGGTCGGTGTAGCGCTTGGCGTATTCGGTGAAATAGGCGCTCGGCTTGTCCAGGTGGAATTCTTTGAAGATCACATGGTTGAAGGCCTGGGCCAGCGCGGCGTCGGTGCCCTGCTTGGGGTTGAGCCACAGGTCGGTGAGCTTGGCGACTTCCGAATAGTCCGGGGTGATCGCCACGGTCTTGGTGCCCTTGTAGCGCACTTCGGTGAAGAAGTGCGCATCGGGAGTACGGGTTTGCGGGACGTTGGAGCCCCAGGCAATGATGTAGTTGGAGTTGTACCAATCGGCCGATTCCGGCACGTCGGTCTGCTCGCCCCAGACCATCGGCGAGGCGGGCGGCAAGTCGCAGTACCAGTCGTAGAAGCTCAGGCACACGCCACCGATCAGCGACAGGTAGCGCGAGCCGGCGGCGTAGCTGACCATCGACATCGCCGGGATCGGCGAGAAGCCCACCACCCGGTCCGGGCCGTGCTCCTTGATGGTGTAGACGTTGGCGGCGGCGATGATCTCGTTGACTTCTTCCCAGTTGGAACGGATGAAGCCACCCATGCCGCGCTTGCTCTTGTACGAGTCGGCCTTGGCCTTGTTCTCGACAATGCTGGCCCAGGCCTCGACAGGCGCCAGAGTCTGCCGGGCTTCACGCCAGAGCTTGAGCAATGGCTTGCGGATCTTCGGGTACTTGAGCCGGTTGGCGCTGTAGATGTACCAACTGTAGCTCGCACCGCGAGGACAGCCGCGTGGTTCGTGGTTGGGCAGATCGTTGCGGGTGCGCGGGTAGTCGGTCTGCTGGGTTTCCCAGGTGATCAGGCCGTTCTTGACGTAGATTTTCCACGAGCACGATCCGGTGCAGTTCACCCCATGGGTGGAACGCACGATCTTGTCGTACTGCCAGCGCGAACGGTAGACGTTCTCCCAGTCGCGGGACTCCTTGCGGGTCTCGCCGTGGCCGTCTGAAAACTCGCCTTGCTTGCGGTTGAAGAACCGCAGTTGATCCAGTAAATGACTCACAGTGTCTTCCTCTCAGGCTTGCTCCGCGGGGTCTGCGCCCCGCCCACGCAATAGTTGAATTCGTCTAGCAAGGTGTCGCCGCGCCTTTGCGTGCGTACCACCACCAGGTCACCACGATGCAGCTCAGGTAGAAGCCGACGAACATGTAGAAGGCCATCTCCGGGCCGCCGGTCAGGGCCATCGAAGAGCCGAAGGATTTGGGAATGAAGAAAGCTCCGAAGGCGCCCATGGCCGAGCTGAAACCCAACACCGCGGCCGATTCCTTGCCAGCGTTCTTGAGCGCCTGTTCGCGCTGCTCGGGCTTCTTACCGAGGGCGGCTTTTTCGTGCAGGGTGCGGAAGATCACTGGGATCATGCGGAAGGTCGAACCGTTGCCCACGCCGGTGGTGATGAACAGCAGCATGAACATGCCCAGGAAGCCGTAGAAGCTGCCGCCCTCACCGCCTTCAGGCAGAAAATGCAAGACACCGAACACCATCACGATCATCAGCACGAAGTTCCAAAGCGTGACTTTGGCGCCGCCGAGCTTGTCCGCCAGCCAGCCGCCCAGTGGCCGGACCAAGGCGCCCACCAGCGGGCCGAGGAAGGCGAATTTCAGGGCGATGACTTCCGGGAACGAGGTCTTGATCAGCAGCGGGAAGGCGGCGGAGAAGCCGATGAACGAGCCGAAGGTCGCCAGGTACAGCCAGCACATCAGCCAGTTGTGCTTGCGCTTGAAGATCACGGCCTGTTCGCTGAACGACGCGCGGGCGCTGGACAGGTCGTTCATGCCGAACCAGGCAATCAGGGTCACGGCGAGGATGAACGGCACCCAGATGAAACCAGCGTTCTGCAACCACAGCGAGCTGCCATCGGCCAACACTTGCGGCTGGCCGCCCATGAAGCCGAACACACCGAAGGAAATCACCAGCGGCACGCTGAACTGCATCACCGACACACCCAGGTTACCCAGCCCGGCGTTCAGGCCCAGGGCGGTGCCCTGCTGGGATTTGGGGTAGAAGAAGCTGATGTTGGACATGCTCGAGGCGAAGTTGCCGCCACCAAAACCGCAGAGCAGCGCGATCAGCACGAACACGCTGTAAGGCGTGCTCGGGTCCTGCACCGCGAAGCCCATCCACAACGCCGGTATCAGCAACGACGCGGTGCTCAGCGCCGTCCAGCGACGGCCGCCGAAGATCGGCACCATGAACGAGTAGAAGATGCGCAAGGTCGCGCCGGACAGCCCCGGCAATGCCGCCAGCCAAAACAGCTGGTCGGTGCTGAAGGTGAAGCCGATGGCGTTGAGGCGCACGATCACCGTGCTCCAGACCATCCACACGGCGAAAGCCAACAGCAGCGCCGGGATGGAAATCCACAGGTTGCGCCGGGCGGTCTGTTTGCCGCTGCGGCCCCAGAAGGCCGGGTCTTCCGGGCGCCAGTCATGAATGACCGGGCCCTTTTCAGGCGTTTGCAGAACGGACATGTTCTTCTCCTTGGGCAATGCTGGAAAACGGGGATTGGCTGGCCGGCGGTTGTTTACCCAACAGCGGGCGCTTGCGCACTTCGCTCAGGTACATCCAGATCAACGAGACCCAGACCACGCCGTACAGCAACATGAAGCAGGACGAGCGCACGCCGGTGAGGTCCACCAGGGCGCCGAACATGATGGGCAGCACGAACCCGCCCAGGCCGCCGGCCAGGCCGACAATGCCGGACACGGCACCCATGTTTTTCGGGTAGTCGTTGGCGATGTATTTGAAGACGGAGGCCTTGCCGAACGCGAAGGCGATGCCCATCACGAACAGCAGCACGGTGAACAGCGTGGCGTTGAGACCGATGTGAAAATCGACGATGCCGTTGACGGTCTGTACTTGCAGTTGCGTCTGGGGATAGGACAGCAGGAACAGGCAGACCCAGCTCACCCACAACACCCACCAGGTCACGCTCTGGGCGCCCCAACGGTCGGACATCCAGCCACCGACAGCCCGCAGCACGCCACCGGGCAAGGAAAAACACGCCGCCAGCAGCGCCGCGCTTTGCAGGCTGAAGCCGTATTCCTGCACGTAGTACTTGGTCATCCACAGCGCGAGGGCCACATAGCCGCCGAACACGATCGAGTAGTACTGGCAGTAGCGCCACACCGCCGGTTCTTTCAGTGCCTTGAGTTGCTCGCGCAACGTGGCGCCACCGGTATTGCGGTGTTCCTTTTTCTCAGCAGTGAGGAACCAGAACAGCAGCGCGGTGACGAACAGGATGGCGCTGAACACTTTCGGCACCAGGTGCCAGGTGCCGAACGCGATCAGGGCCGGGGCGAGAAACTTGGTCACCGCCGCACCGGCGTTGCCGGCGCCGAACACGCCCATGGCAAAACCCTGGTTCTGTTTGTCGAACCACTTGGCGACGTAGGCGATGCCCACCGAGAACGAGCCGCCGGCCAGGCCGACGAACAGGCCTAGCACCAGGAACTGCCAATAGGCCGTGGCGAGGGTGATCAGGTAGAGGGGCAGCACGCAGGCGAGCATCAGCAGGAAGAACACGATCCGTCCGCCAAAGCGGTCGGTCAGAAGCCCCAGCGGCAAACGTACCAGAGAACCGGTGAGCACCGGCGTGGCGGCCAAGAGGCCGAATTGGGTTTCGTTGAGGGCCAGCAATTCCTTGATCGGAACGCCGAGCACGGCAAACATCATCCAGACCATGAAGCACACGGTGAAGGCCAGGGTACTCATCCCGAGTACCAGCCCTTGTTGCACTTGTGCTCGCATCACGAGGCACTCCGTCAGTTCGATGAGCGCAGCCTAGTGATACGAACCCTGCGAAAACTTGACTTGGGTCAACGTGCCCCGGGGCGGTACAGGCCTATGCTTGGCCCGCCTACCTCCAAGGAGGTAGACCTGGATATCGATGAAACCCTTTGTTTATCAATATCTTGATCCGGTTGGCCAAGGCTTTTATCGAAACGGAACGGCCGACAACTCTTTAGAGGTAGTGCGCCCAGGATCGGCTGCTACACCCCAGGCCCAGGGCGCCCGCCATGCTCGACTCACCGTTTTGCCTCCCAGGCCCGCGTCGATGATGCGTTGGCTGCGCAGTTCGCTGCCCGCTCGCGCCGGGCTGGCGGTGATCCTGATCGCCATCCTGGCCCTGGCCAGTTCCTTGAGCGCCGGCTTGATCGCCTGGTTCAGCCAGGGCGACGCTGCCGCCATCAATACCGCCGGCTCGGTGCGCATGGAGACCTACCACCTGAGCTGGAAACTGGCGGCGGGGGGCAACGACGATATCCCGGCGATCATCGTCAGCCTGCAACAACGCCTCGACAGCCCCGCCCTGCGCGCCGTGCTGGAAGACGGCCCGGAAACCTCCCTGCACACGAGCTATCGCGACCTCATGCAGCGCTGGAACCAGACCTTGCGTCCGGCCATCGAGCGTGGCGACGCAGCGTTTTTCCAAAGCAGTGCCCCTTCTTTCGTTGAGCAACTGGATCAGTTCGTCACCCTGCTGCAACGCCAGAGCGAACACAAACAAGGCTGGCAACAGGCGATCCAGGGCATCGCATTGTTCAGCACCATGATCATCCTGCTGATCGGCCTGTATGAATTGCAGTACGGCGTGGTCACGCCGTTGCAGGAACTGGTGGACGCCACCCAGCGCTTTCGCCGTGGCGAGTTCCAGGTGCGGGTCAACCACCAGTCCGAGGATGAGCTGGGCCAGTTGGCGACCAGTTTCAACACCATGGCCGAGACCATCGAGCAATCCCATCGCACCCTGGAAAACCAGGTCCAGCAAAAGACCCTGAACCTGCAACAGGCCAACGCCGCCCTCGAATTGCTGTACCAGAGCAGTCGCAGCCTGGCGACTCGGCAGGCCAACGCCGAAGGCCTGGATGAATTGATCCGACGCTTCCAGCAGCGCCTGCCGGGGCTGCGCCTGACGCTGTGCCTGCAAGGACAATTGCAGGCGCCAGCGCGACACTTGCTGGCCTTGCACGGTGCCGCCAGCCGCCAGGTCTGCGCCAGCAGCGATTGCGCCAGTTGCCACCGGCATAACGCTGCCCGTCCACAGGCCTTCAGTATCAGCAACCAAGGCACCGAGCTGGGTGAGCTCAAGGCGCATTTCGTCGACGGCCATGCTGCCCAGCCGTGGGAAACCGCATTGATCCAGGCCTTGGCCAATTTGATCGGCACCTCGCTGTCTCTCAAGCGCCAGCGCGAACAGGACCATCGCCTGCTGCTGCTCGACGAGCGCACGATCATCGCCCGCGAGTTGCACGATTCCCTGGCCCAGGCCTTGTCCTACATGAAGCTGCAGGTCAGCCGCATGCAGACCCTGATGCGTCGCGGCGAACCGGTGCAGACCCTGGAGACCGTCACCGGCGAACTGCGCGAGGGGCTGAACAACGCTTATCGGCAACTGCGTGAGCTGCTGACCACCTTCCGCCTGCAGATCCGTGATGACGGCCTGGTCCAGGAGCTCAAGGACACCGCCGAGGAATTCTCCAACCGCGGGGACTTCCAGGTGCACCTGTTCATCGACACCCTGGCCTTCGAACTGTCGGCCAGCGAACAGATTCACATCCTGCAGATCACCCGTGAGGCCCTGTCCAACTGCCTGCGCCATGCCCATGCAGAAAACGCCTGGCTCGAACTGCGCCAGGAAGGCGAGACCGTACGGTTGTCGATCGAAGACGATGGCCGTGGTTTCAGCGGCGAGGTCGACCAGCGCGAACACCATGGCCTGAACATCATGAACGAGCGGGCCCGCAGCCTGCACGGACAACTGCAGATTCACTCCCGTACACCCCAGGGCACCCGTATCCAGGTGCATTTCCAACCGGAATTCCTGGGCCAACACACCGAAGGCCTCGCAACATGAACGCCCCCCTGCGCCATACCCTGCTACTGGTCGACGATCACCCGATGATGCGTCGCGGGATCCGCCAGATGCTTGAGCTCGAAGACGATTTGCAGATCGTTGGCGAAGCCAGCCACGGCGAAGAGGCCCTGACCCTGATCGAACCGCTCAAGCCCGACCTGGTGTTGCTGGACAACAACATGCCGCAGATGAACGGCATCGAGACCCTGCGCCGGCTGCGCGCCATGCACTACACCGGCAAGGTGCTGCTGTTCACCGTGTCCGATGCCGAGGACGATATCCGCGATGCCCTGCGCCTGGACGCCAATGGTTACTTGCTCAAGGACATGGAGCCGGAGCTGTTGATCCAGTACATCCGCGACGCCCTCGACGGCGCCCTGGTCATCAGCCCCGGCCTGACCCGCGTCATGGCCCAGGCCCTGCGCTCGCCACCGCGCCAGGCCGATGTGGAACTGACCGAGCGCGAGCGCCAGGTCCTCAAGACCATCGCCGGCGGCTACAGCAACAAGGTCATCGGCCACAAGCTGGGCATCACCGAAGGGACGGTCAAGGTCCATGTGAAGAACCTGCTGCACAAGCTCGGCTTGCGTTCACGGGTGGAAGCGGCGGTATGGGCGATGGAGCATTTGCGCGGGGCCGGCTGAGCCCTCTGGAGCCGATGAATTAACACACACCCCGTGGCGAGGGAGCTTGCTCCCGCTGGGCTGCGCAGCAGCCCCTGGTTCAGCCGCTGAGGTGGATCAGGTCGATCGCATTCAGCCTTTTTTTGGGGTTGCTACGCAACCCAGCGGGAGCAAGCTCCCTCGCCACAGGATTTGCGCCAGCAGTGACAAACTGGATGACCGCTTCTCATCCCTCTTCCGAGGTAGGCCAGCCGAGGCATAGGCCGGCGTCGACTTGGGCTCTACCATGACGGCACGCGGAGGTACGCCATGCTGACCCACCCTTCCATCGTTTTACTGTTGCGTCGTCATCACCTGTTCAGCCAGTTGCCGGAGCGGGTCTTTGAGGATGTCTGCAACCTGGCCGTCCTCAAGCGCCTGGGCTGCAACAGCACGCTCATGCACCAGGGCGATCCGGCCAAGCGGTTTTTCTTGCTGGTCAGTGGCCAGATCAAGCTGTTCCGGGTCACTGGCGAGGGCCAGGAGAACCTGGTGGAAATCATCCAGCCCGGGCAAACCTTCGCCGAGGCCTTGCTGTTCAGCCAGGCCCGTTGTTACCCGGTCAGCGCGTCGGCGATCAAGGACAGTGTGTTGGTGAGTATCGAGGGCACGCATTATCGCAAGGCGCTGGAGGACCAGCCCAAGGTCTGCCTGGCGATCCTGGCCAGCATGAGTATTCATTTGCATCAGCGGCTCAAGGATATCGATAACTTGACCCTGGCCAGTGCCAGTCGGCGGGTGATCAATTTCCTGTTGCAGGAGCGGGATCCGCGGGATGGGCAGGTGGTGTTGCAGGTGTCGAAGCGGCTGGTGGCTTCGAAGCTGGGGATCCAGCCGGAGACGTTTTCGCGGATTCTTCATCGGTTGGTGGATGGGGGGTTGATTGCCATGGAGCGGCGTCAGATTCTTATCTTGTCCGAGGATGGGCTGGAGGCTTATCAGCAGTAGGTTTCTTTGGTGTGAATATCCGTTATTTAGGTAACGGATACCCACACCATTCCCAAATCCTAAAGCCATGCCCCCCGAACCAGAAGATCGGATCCGCGAAACGCTTAAATGAACAGCAATACCTTATTGATCGGCGGTCTTCATCCCCGCCCGGGTCGGCTTGCCCAAGGCCTCGCCGAAGAATCGGCTGGCCTCGGAAATCATGGTACGGTGGATGTCCTTGCGGTCGACCCCGTCAGCATCCGTGCAGAGCGCAGGCATCGCCGCGATCTGCTCGTCGGTACACGGCGCCAGGAACACAAAATGCCCCGCGCCGGCCAAGGTCTTGAAATCCGGCGCCGTGGGCAGCTTGCGGGCCAACGCGGCGGCGTTCTTGTCGAAAGCCACGAGCTTGTCGCCATCGCCGCTGTACAGCAGCACCGGCACATGAACATCGGCCAACGTATGACGGCCGAATTTCAGGCTCAACGGCGCCATCAGCAACAATGCCCGGACCCGGGGGTCGGCCACGGGTTGCAGGTCATCGCGATCGGCGATCAGTTCGCCCTGGGTGTTGCAGGCATCACGGTCGTCCGGCCGCTCCACGCAGTAGCGCCGCAGACGATTGAGGTCCGGCGTGGCACCGGACAGGATCAAAGCGGTCTCGCCACCGGCCGAATAACCGATCACCCCCACCTGCCCGGCATTGACGAACGGCGAGAGCATCGGGTCGTTGAGCGTCGCGGTGATGGCTTCGGAAATCTGGATCGGCCGCCCGTACAGGTTGCTCAGGGTGCCAAGCCGGCTGTGATCCTGGGCATTGTCGCCGGGATGAATCACCGCCACCACGACAAACCCCTTGCGCGCCAGCGAGGTGGCGAGGTCATGCAGGGCCAGCGGCGTGCCGGTATTGCCATGGGACAGCATCAACAGTGGAAAACGGCCGATGGCGATCTGAGCGTCCGGCGCGGCATCGATCTGGTAGCCGCCCAGCAGGCTGGATTGTTCACGGTCGGTGGACGGATAAAAGGCGATGGCGTGCATCGGCTGCTGATCCAGCGGATCAAGAAAGCTCAGCTCATGGAAACCGGCGCTCCAATGCGGATGCGGCCCCGGCGCGGCCTGCACTGAAGCGAAACTGGCAAACAAGCAAAGCAGCAGCGCTGCACCAAAACGTGTCATCGAGTCTTCCACCTTCACCAGCGCACGGGAAGGCCCCGTCGCTCGCCGTCTTGGCCGTGCACAAGCTGCGCCATAAAGCCCGGCGCCGAATGCAGCAAAACCCTGCATCCCGGCCATCCAATGACGACGAGAATACAGGGTTTTACGAAGGCTGCCCGAATCGCTCGGTGCCTTTACTCAAGCCTTACGCAGCGGCGAACTGTTCGCCGATCTGCGCCTGGGCCTCGTTCATGCCTTTGGAACGCATGTCGTCGCCCTTGGCGAGCCCTTCTGCACGGACGAATTCGATATCGCTGATGCCCAGGAAACCGAACATCACTTTCAGGTAATCCTCATGGCCTGCGCCACTCGGCTGGCCAGCATGCAAGCCGCCCGCGGTGGAAACGATCACCAGTTTCTTGCCGCCGCACAGCCCTTCGAACCCGGCTTCGGTGTAGCGGAACGTCTGGCCAGCCACGGCAATGCGGTCGATCCAGGCCTTGAGCTGGGTCGGAATGCTGAAGTTGTACATGGGGGCTGCGATGACCAGCGCGTCCGCCGCTTGGAATTCTGCCATCGTCTCGGCGCTCAGGTCAGCTTCGTACTTGAGCGCGGCGTCGCGCAATTCGGCGCTGGTACCGGCGGCAACCAGCGTCTGGGCGGAAAAATGGCTGATGGCATCGGCGGCCAGGTCACGGTAGGTGACGGTGATGCCTGGCTCGGCAGCTTTCCAGGCTTCAACCACTTCACGGCTCAATTGGCGGGAAGCGGAGTGGTCGCCGAGGATACTCGAATCGATGTGCAGCAGTTTCATATCAGTGCTCTCCAAGTGAGGATCGCAACCAGGCGATCAATTGACGACAATCCTACCGATGACGCGAATGATCGATAAGTCAGCATAAATGCGATAGTTTGTCCTACTGACAGGACAATCGAGCTCGACATGCAAGACCTCAATGATTTGTACTACTTCGCCAAAGTCGTCGAAGCGGGCGGTTTCGCGGCGGCCGGGCGCTTGCTGGGCATTCCCAAGTCACGATTGTCGCGGCGTATCGCCGAGCTGGAAGAGCGCCTCGGTGCCCGGCTGCTCCAGCGCACCACGCGGCAGTTGAAACTGACGGCGGTCGGCGAACGTTATCTGCGCCATTGCCAAGCCATGTTGCTGGAAGCCGAAATGGCCGACGAAGCGGTGGCGAGCATGTCCAGCGAGCCCCGCGGCCGATTGCGGGTGTCGAGTCCGGTGGGCCTGGCCCACCAGTTCCTGCCGGTGGTAATCGAAACCTTCCTGGTGAAATACCCCTTGGTGCAATTGGAAATGACCCTGCTCAACCGGCGGGTGGACCTGATCGGCGAAGGCATCGACGTGGCGTTGCGCGTGCGCGACCTGGGGGACGAAGATCCGCTGCTGATGACCCGACGTTTGCGCCGGGCACGCCTGATGCTGGTCGCCAGCCCGGCCTTCGTCGAAGGGCGACGGATCGAGACTCCCGACGACCTCAAGCCGTTGTCGGTGCTGGGGGCGTTGGAAGCCGATCGCCTGGTGCATCTGCGCCTGGTCAAGGCCGATGGGCAGCAGGCCGAACTGAGCCTGGAAGCCCGCCTGGGCATTGACGACTTCATCGTGCGCCGTGCCTGCGCCCTCGCCGGCCTGGGCTTCACTTTATTGCCGAGCATGTATTGCGAGCAGGAATTGCGCGACGGCACACTGTTGGAACTGCTGCCTGGGTGGTCGTTGCCCGACGGCTGGCTTCAGGCGGTCTACCCGCATCGGCGTGGCATGCTGCCGGCGGTGCGTGCCTGGATCGATCATGTGGTGGAAGCCTTCGAGGGCTGTGGAGATAGAACGTTATGAGGTTGAGCGAAGAGGATGTCGCGCAGTTTTGCCTGGGCTTGCCCGGCGCCAGGGAAGACTACAAATGGGGCGGCGTGCGAGTATTTTCCATCGCCGGCAACAAGATGTTCGCCCTCCAGGGCCTGCGGGGCGACTCGTTGGCGTTCAAGGTCGACAAGGATCTGTTCCTGGGTCATTGCGACCGGCCGGGCATTCACCCCGCGCCTTACCTGGCGCGGGCCCAGTGGGTCATCATGCAGGTGCCCTACCCGCTGGGGGCCGAAGAGCTGCTCGATTTACTGCGCCGCTCTCATCAATTGGTGGTCAGCAAGTTACCGAAGCGGACCCAGGTTGGGTTATTGCTGTAGCGGCGGCAGCGACTGGACCACCGCTATCGCGAGCAAGCTCGCTCCCACAGGCCTGGAATCAAGCTGGCGGTCTAGGACAACGCCAACACATAACCGCCCAGGAACAACTGGTCGATCCAGAACACCTGGTGCAACAGCACGATGAACCAGAACACCACTTGGAACGAGACTTTGCGGGTCTTGTGGCGAAACAACTGCTGGGCAAGCAGGGCCCCGGGCCAACCACCGGCCAGCTCCAGTGCATGCAGCACATTCTCCGGGGTCCGCCAGGCGTCGACGCGGGCCTTGCGCTTGTCGCTCCAGTACAGCAGGAACGCCACCACGCTGACGACACCATAGGCCGCCATCGGCACCCACGACACGCCCCGCAGGCCGAACAGCAGCGAGCCGAACAGCGGCAAGGCGCAGATCAGCGCAAACACCATCAATTTGAGCCGCAGGTTTTGCACCGCGCCACTGGCATTGCCCCCAGCGCGCTTGCGGGTGCCTGACTCGTTCATGGCTTGGCGGCGGTCCAGTCCACCCAGCCGAACTGCCAGGTGGCCAGGATCAACAGGCCGAAGGCGATGCGATACCAGGCGAACACCGCGTAGCTGTGGCTGGCGATGAACCGCAGCAGGCCCTTGACCGCGATCATGGCGAAAATGAACGCCGTGACGAAACCAATGGCGAACACCGGGAAATCCGCCGGGACGAACAATTCGCGGTATTTGTAGCCCGAGTAGACAGCCGCGCCGACCATGGTGGGCATCGCCAGGAAGAACGAGAACTCGGTAGCGGTTTTACGCGACAGCCCGAACAGCAAACCGCCGATGATGGTCGCACCGGAGCGAGAGGTTCCCGGGATCATTGCAATGCACTGGGCCAAGCCGACCTTCAGCGCATCCTTCCAGGAAATATCGTCCACCGTCTCGGCATGCACCTGGTGCTGGCGCTTTTCGGCCCAGAGCATCACCAGGCCGCCCACCACCAGTGCGGCGGCCACGGTGATCGGGTTGAACAGGTAGTGATGGATCCAGTCGGCAAACAGCACGCCCAAGACCACGGCCGGCAGGAAGGCAATCAGCAGGTTGGCGGTAAACCGACGGGCGCTGGGTTGCGTCGGCAGGCCCAGCACCACGTCGAAGATCTTGCGCCGGAACTCCCAGACCACCGCGAGGATCGCGCCGAGCTGGATGATGATATTGAATGCCATCGCTCGTTCGCCACCGAACTGGAGCAAGTCGGCGACAATGATCTGGTGCCCCGTGCTGGAAATCGGCAGAAATTCCGTCAAGCCTTCCACTACGCCAAGAATCAGTGCCGAAAAGGCCGTCCACAAATCCATTCATCCCCCAAAAAAGACGCTGTTCAAGCAGGTCTTATCAAATTCAAGTGTCATACAGGTCCACGCAGCGGCTGCACGATAGCTGCGATCTTTCAAAAAAAACCAATGAAAAAATCAGAACAGGCTCAGGTTTTGCGCTGCGGGGCCGAAATCCTATCAGACAAGCCCTGATAACGCTGCCGCGTTATGACCCAGGTCAATCATGAATAACCGCCAGGCGCTAAAGTGCCGCCCGTCGTTAATGACAAGAATAAGAAACCGGAGTGACAGCGTATGAATAGCTTGCGCAGTGTGTCGATCAGCCGACGCTTGTGGCTCATCCTGGTCGTGGCCATCGTGATGTTGTTCACGCTTGGCGCCTTTATGCTCAAGCAGATCCACACGGACCTGTATCAGGCCAAGGTGCAGAAAACCCAGCATGTGGTGCAGACCGCCAGTGGCGTACTGAGCTACTACCATGGGCTGGAAACCGCCGGGACCCTGACCCGCGAGGCAGCACAGAAGCAAGCCCTCAGCGCCGTGCGAGGTTTGCGCTATGACCAGAACGACTACTTCTGGATCAACGACCTGACGCCGGTCATGGTGATGCACCCGACCAACCCTAAACTCGAAGGCCAGAACCTCTCGGCGATCCGCGACCCGAACGGCTACGCGTTGTTCAACGAGATGGTCGCCATCGCCAAGGCCAAGGGCGCCGGCATGATCAACTACCTCTGGCCGAAACCGGGCGCCGAAGCACCGGTCGGCAAGACTTCCTACGTCAAGTTGTTCGAACCGTGGGGCTGGATCATCGGCTCAGGGGTTTACATCGATGACGTGCAGGCTGAGTTTCAATCCCAGATGATCAAGGCCTCCTTGATCGGCTTGGCAATTACCCTGCTCATGAGCCTGTTCTTGACCTTGATCGTACGCAGCATCGTTCGCCCGCTCCAAGAGACCGTCAACGCCATGGCCAACATCGCCAGCGGCGAGAGCGACCTGACTCGCACCCTCGATACCCACGGCCAGGACGAAGTCACCCAACTGGCCCGGCATTTCAACGCCTTTACCGCCAAATTGCGCCAAGTGGTGAGCCAGTTGCAGGCCTCGGCCAGTGAGCTGGGGCAATCTTCCAGCGAATTGGGCAACGACGCGGCCCAAGCCCAGGAACGCAGCCAGCAACAGTCGCAACAAATGGAACTGGTGGCCACCGCGATCAACGAAGTGACTTATGGCGTGCAGGACGTGGCCAAGAATGCCGAGCATGCGGCCAGCGAGATGCGCGACGCCGAATCCCAGGCCCAGCAAGGCCAGGTCAATATCGACGGCAGCTTGCAGCAGATCGATCGCCTGTCCCAGACCATCGACCAGGCGGTGGAAGTGATTCGCACCCTGGCGAGTGAAAGCACCCAGATCGGCAGTGTGTTGGAGGTGATCCGCTCCATCGCCGAACAGACCAACCTACTGGCCCTCAACGCCGCGATCGAGGCCGCCCGCGCCGGCGAGCAAGGCCGGGGCTTTGCGGTCGTGGCCGACGAAGTGCGGCTGCTGGCCCAGCGTACGCAGAAGTCCACCGCTGAGATCCAGTCGATGATCGAGCGCCTGCAAACCCATTCCGAAGCCGCCGTGAAAGTCATCGGCGACAGCAGCCGCGCCTCGCAACTGACCATCGAACAGGCCGGCCTGGCTGGTGCCAGCCTCAACGCCATTGGCCAGGCCCTGCGCAACCTCAACAGCCTGAACGCCTCCATCGCCAGCGCCACCCTGCAACAGGCCCATGTGGTGGAAGACATCAACCAGAACGTCACCCAGGCCGCCGGACTGTCCCACAGCACCGCCATGGCCGCCGAACAGTCCAGCCAGGCAAGCAGCCGCCTCAAGGCGCTGAGCGAGCAGTTGAACGGATTGCTCAAGCAGTTCCGAGTCTAAGGGCTGTCAGGCGCCTATAGGGGCTGATGCACACTGGAAACTGTTGTGATTCACTGTGGCGAGGGAGCTTGCTCCCGCTTGAGTGCGCAGCACTCACAAAAAAGGGCCGCTACGCAGCCCAGCGGGAGCAAGCTCCCTCGCCACGGGCTCAACCAACAATGGTATTGGAGCTCTCCACGCCATAGCGTTTACAATCGCCGCCCTTTCCTCTTTCCCCAAGGAACCGCCATGTCCGGGCTTGAACTGTTTGCCGCAGCCCTCGGCGTGATCGCTGTCTGGCTGACCGTCAAGCAGAACCCCTGGTGCTGGCCGATCGGCCTGGTCATGGTATTGCTGTACAGCTGGATCTTTTTCGAGGTGAAGCTGTACTCGGACATGCTGCTGCAGGTGGTTTACGCGGTGCTGCAACTTTATGGTTGGTGGCAATGGACGCGCGCCGGGCACAATCATGATGGGCGCCAAGTCAGCCGCCTCGGTGGGCCCTCGGTGTTGCTCGGCCTGGTCATCGGCGCAACGGGCAGCCTGTTGCTGGGTGCCGCCATGGCCCACTGGACCGACGCCGCCCAGCCCTGGCTCGACGCCGCACTCACGGGGTTCAGCCTCGTGGCCCAGTGGTGGATGGCGCAAAAGCGCGTGCAATGCTGGCCATTGTGGATTGTCCTGGACGTGATCTTTGTCGGCCTGTTCATCTACAAGGGCTTGCACCTGACCGCCGCGCTTTACGCCCTGTTCACCCTGCTGGCCGTGCAGGGTTGGCGGGAATGGCGCGCCGACCCGGCCCTGCGCGCATGAAGGTGGTGGTCCTGACCGGCCCGGAATCCAGCGGCAAGAGCTGGTTGGCGGCGCAATTGCAGCAACGCTTCGGTGGCGCGCGGGTGGACGAGTATGTGCGCCATTTCATGGAGCAGACCCAGCGCGATACCTGCCTGGCCGACATCACCGACATCGCCTCCGGTCAATTGGCCTGGGAAGACGAGGCACGTGCCCGCCAGCCAGCGCTATTGATCCTCGACACCCACTTGCTGAGCAATATTCTCTGGAGCCAAACCCTCTTCGGCGATTGCCCGGAGTGGCTCGAACCGGCGCTGCTGGCCCGCCATTACGACCTGCATCTGTTGTTGAGCCCGGAGCAGGTCGAATGGAGTGGCGACGGTTTGCGCTGCCAGCCCGAGCTGGCAGACCGGCTAGCGTTTTTTCAAGCGATCGAAGCTTGGCTGAGCCAACATCGGCAACCTTTCCAGGTTATCCAAGGCAATTGGGCGCAACGCCAGCAGCAAGTGTTTACGGCCGTAACCCAACTGCTTGAAGCCTGAGCACAGGTGATCTGTTTCACGCTTGAAACATCACGCTCGCCCCAAAGCCGGATCCAACGCCGTTTCATGCCATTGTTCTCAAGACTGTCAAGTCACTGAAACACTCCCTCAAAAACCTGGATCCAGAGCTCTGGAACGGCGTGTAGCCGGTTGGCCCTCATGGGCCTTGTCTCAACGCTGAAACAGGTTTCTTTCCCTCCATCGCATAGCCCAACCCAACTCGTTGAATTCATAGGCAATTCAAAACCCGGCACGACACCTGCTCTCCCCCACTTCGCAACGCTGACTAGGGCCAGCGTACCGAAGAAGGAATCGATGCCATGGGGATGTTCGATAGGGGCATGACGTGCCTGCTGTTGATCGGCTGGGCGGCCAGCGCAACGCTCAGCTTGCCAGCACAGGCCGAGGGTAACGGCGTCATCGTGCTCAGCCGTGACGTGCAACCCATCGCAATCGGGCGCAACGGCGGCAAAGACCCCTACCCGACCACCGTCAATGCCAACCCCTCCGAACGCATCAACCAGGCGACCGCCAGCACCGAACTGAGCGACGGCGAGTTCGCCAGCGTGGCCAGCGGCTCGTCGATCCGCAACATCGTCACCCCCAATACCGGGGTGCAAGGCCTGAACGTGGTCACCAACCCCAACGGCATGCCGGGCATGAACGCCGGTCACGGTGGCGGTAGCGGCGGTGCGATTTCCGGCACCATCAATCGTTCGCTGAGTTCCGGCCTGGCCCCGCTGGGTCGGCTGGCGGGGGGGCAGTGACATGAAGCCCGTCCTGTTTCTTCTGGCCCTGGTCATGCTTTCCCTGCTCAGCTCTTTCACCGTATTTGCCGATTCGGGCGTGGCGGTGGTCAGCAACGCCAACTTGCAGGATTCCGGCAGCCACTACACCGGCAATTTCAACGTCAACCAGGCGGCCGGCGACCGGATCCAGCAAACCAACACCCGGGCCATCGCCATTGGCAGCCACGCCCAGGCCAGCACGAGCGTGCAACAACGCGTCGACACGCAGGCCAACCCCTCCATGGACGCCACCGCCCGTATCGGCGGCCAGTCCTTTACCAACGGCAACGGCGTATTGGGCGTGAACCAGTCCGCCGGGGCCAACAACCAGATGGCCAATGTGATGCGGGTGGGCATCAGTGCCCATCCGCAAAGCATGGACGACAGCGCCCTGTCCCAACAGAACGTGGCGCTGTTACCGAACTCAGGAGCAACTGGCGCCCCAACCGGCAGTCGCCAGGTCGTTACCAGCGACCAGGCCTTCACCGGCAGCCGAGGGGTGATTCAGGTGAACCAGAGTGCCGGGGTGGGGAACCGCATGGCTAACACCCTGAGCATCCGGGTCGCTGACTGATCCGGCGCAGTGCGCATAAGAAAGCACCAACACTTAACCAACGACACGCAAGGAGAAACACCATGAAACCTACAATGGCGCTCAAACCATTGGTTTTCGCTCTCGCCGCTGTCATGGCAATGGCTGCACAGGCTGGAGGAAACGACAACAATAATGGCCATGGCAATGGTCACGGCCACGGCAACGGCCATCAGCAAGGGCCGACGCTGGATCAGATCCTCTCCATCAGTGCCGGCGCTGGGGCCACAGTGCTGGATGAGCAGAACAGCGACGGCAACGTGGTGACCAACCAGGCCACCAAAAACACCGCTGAAGCCAAAGACTCGCTCAATGGCAGCAACGGCAACATGGGCGCCAACATTGCCGGCGGCGACGGCAACCAGCAAGACAACGCCGCCGCCCTCGCCACCGCCGACGAAAGTTTCATCTTCGGCTCGGCTGTGGCCGCCTCCAGCGCTACACAAGTCAATAACAACAACTACGTCAAGAACAACTCGACGCAAAACAACGCCTCGCTCACCAATGCCGGCAACAACGGCTCCGGCAACATCGGCATCAACGTGACCGCCGGCAACTTCAACCAGCAGAAAAACAACCTGGCCATCGCCGTATCCGGGGGCCGTGTCGCACAGGCCTCTGCCGCGGCCAACCAATCCTCCACCGGCCTCGAAGTGGACAACAAAGGCGTGCGGACCTACAAGACCGACACCCTTACCAACAGCTATACCGCTGAAGGCTCGTTCAAGGCCAAAGGCACCGGTACCGTCGAAGACGACGGCGGCTGGGGCAACAAGGGCGGTGGCTACGGCGGCGGTCACGATGACGACAAGTTCAAGTTCTCCGCCGTGGGGACTTTCGAACTGGCCGGCAGCAACACCCAGCAGGTGCTGACCCGCGACGGTTGGAAAAACCCTGTGATCAACAACGCCACCATGACCAACTCCATGAACGGCTTCTCCGGTAACGGCGGCGCCAACGTGTCGGCGGGCGTGGGCAACCAGCAAAGCAACTCGCTGTCCATCGCGGCCGGCTGCAAGGCTTGCATGTAAGCGTGGGTGAAACGAAGCCCCGGCAACAGCAATGCTGTTCCCCTAGGGTTTGGATGAATCTTGTGGCGAGGGAGCTTGCTCCCGCTCGGTTGCGCAGCAACCGCAAAAACTTGGGGCCGCTCCGCAGCCCAGCGGGAGCAAGCTCCCTCGCCACGGACTCATTTTCAATGCTCTAGACGAAGGGTGCTGCTGGAAAAGGGGCTTTTTTTCCGGATGTCCATCAGGCGTATTGATCATGCGTGTCACTGCCGTTTCCCTGCTGCTCTGCCTGGCCTGTGTGGCCGAAGCGGCGCAGATGCCGGTCGCCGCCCTGCCTGGCGGCATGCTGGTCTACAAACCGGTGCAAAGCGTACGCGAGCGCAAGTTCAGCGACATCGTCGAGCAGAAAACCGATTTCAGTTGCGGCGCCGCCGCGCTGGCCACGGTGCTGCGCCAGGCCTATTGGCTTGACGTCGATGAAGAGCACGTCATCAAAGGCATGCTGGTCAATGCCGACCATGACCTGGTTCGCACCCAGGGCTTTTCCATGCTGGACATGAAGCGTTACGTGGAAACCATCGGCATGCGCGCCCGAGGCTACCGGATACCGCCGGAGAAACTCGAAGCGGTGACGATCCCGGTGGTGGTCCTGATGGAAATACGCGGCTACAAGCACTTCGTGGTATTGCAGCGGGCGGACAAGCAATGGGTCTACATCGGCGACCCGGTGCTGGGCCACAAGCGCTATTCCCACGATGATTTCGTCAAAGGCTGGAACGGCATCGTCTTCGCGATCGTCGGCCCGGGCTATGACAAGACCAATGCACTACGCAGCCCTCCTCAACCCCTGACAGCCCGTAACAAGCTGGACGGTTTCAACCCGGTCAGGGATGCGGAACTGATGGATTTCGGCTTTATACAGAGCGACTTTTTCTAATCGCCGACCACTGCCAACAATAAGTACAACAAGGAGCAGGACGCTCCGGGAGCAGCACATGAAAACCTCACACTGGCTGTCGCTGGCCTGCCTGCTCGCGACTGCCTCGGGCTATGCCCATGCCGGCTTCAAACCCATCGAAGTCAAGGACCAGGAGCTCGCCGAGCTGCGTGGTCGTTATGTCATGCCCGGGCGCGTCATCAGCTTCGGCATCGTCATGAGCAGTACCTGGCGCAACGCCAGCGGCGACCTGATCGGCGCCACCAGCACGATGCAAATCCAAGCCGCCACCGTCAAACCCGAGTTCTATGTCTCCACCGTCAAGCAAACCGGTAACGGCAGCGTCCCGGAACAGGGCAGCGGCAACATTACCGGTGGCGCCGGCCTCGGCACGAGCCAGGGCGTGACCCAGAGCGTGCGTGCCGCCGGCGACGGCAACATCGCCTACAACAACGTCAACATCAACGTGAAGGAGAGCAACCAGGCGCCGGCGCTTGTCCCCTCGCAAGGCCAACTGTTGACCAAAGGCCAGACCATCAGCGGCAGCAACGCCGCCGGCAGCGTCGCGGTCACTGCCACCGGCAACGGCGTGCAAATGGCGATCCAGGCCAGCCACAATCAGGGCGGCACCTTGCAACAAGTGGCCCAGGGCGGCTTGCTGCAGAACACCCGCCTGCTGGGCAATAGCAACCTGGTCAACAACCTGACGCAGCTCAACGTGGTGCTGAACAATAACGGCCCCAGTGCCGGGGCATTGGACTGCAACCTGACCCAACTACGCGGTCTTCGAAACCTCGGATATTGATCTACGCTGATTTCCGATCATTGGGCAAATAGGGACGGCATATTTCATGTATCGATCCGTATCGTTGCGCGCTGTGATGTGTTTAAGCACGTTGTTCCCGGCGGCCGTGTTGCAGGCGGCGCCGGATGCCGAAATAGAAGCCCTGAAACAGGAGCTTCTCGAGCTCAAGCAACGATACGAGGTCCAGCAAAAGGCCCTGGCGGTGCTCGAACAGCGGGTTCGCCAGGTCGAGGACCAACCCGCCGCGCCGCCGCCCAAGCGCCTGGCCAAATCCCCGGCCGACATGAAAGGCAACCAGACCGCCGGCGGTGCTGCAACAACGGCGGGCGGCAGCGGCTATGGGCAATCCCTGGCCGACGATTCCCAGCCGGCCCAAAGTGTCTCCAACCTCTATGACGAGGCCAGCGGCTTCTTTGGCGGCGGCAAGTTCAGTTTCGAGACCGGCGTGACCTATTCGCGCTACGACACGCGGCAACTGATCCTCAACGGCTTCCTGGCCCTGGATTCGATTTTCCTGGGCAACATCAACCTCGACCGGATCAAGGCCGACACCTGGACGCTGGACCTCACCGGCCGTTACAACTTCGACAATCGCTGGCAGTTCGACCTCAACGTACCGGTGGTCTACCGCGAATCCACGTACCAGTCAGGCGGCGCGAACAATGGCGCGGCCGGGGTCACCAGCGAAGAAACCGTGACCCGCGACCCGACCATCGGCGACGTCAACTTCGGCGTCGCCTACAAATTCATGGATGAGTCGATCAACTCTCCGGACGCGGTGGTCACCCTGCGGGTCAAGGCCCCCACCGGCAAGGACCCGTTCGGTATCAAGCTGCGCCAATCCCAGGCCAACACCAACCTGTTCGTGCCGGACGACCTGCCCACCGGCAACGGCGTCTGGTCGATCACCCCCGGGCTCTCACTGGTCAAGACGTTCGATCCAGCCGTCCTGTTCGGCACCCTTTCCTACACCCATAATCTCGAAGAATCGTTCGACGACATCAGCTCGACGGTCAACCAGAAGGTGCCGGGCAAGGTGCGCATCGGCGACAGCTTCCAGATCGGCGCAGGCATTGCCTTCGCCTTGAACGAGAAGATGAGCATGTCGTTCTCGGTCTCCGACCTGATCCAGAAGAAAAGCAAGCTCAAACAGGACGGTGGCGACTGGGAGTCGGTGACCTCCAGCGACGCCAACGCGGGCTACTTCAATATCGGCATGACGGTTGCCGCGTCCGATAACCTGACCATCGTGCCCAACCTGTCCATCGGGCTGACCGACGATGCGCCGGACTTCACCTTTAGCCTGAAATTCCCATACTACTTCTGACACTCTCAGGGATATGTGAAGGACACCTATCCCAAAAGCACCACAAATCCCTGTGGGAGCGAGCTTGCTCGCGATGAGGCCCTTCTAGTCAACAT
The DNA here is from genome assembly GCF_001269655.1 of Pseudomonas thivervalensis. Taxonomy (GTDB): domain Bacteria; phylum Pseudomonadota; class Gammaproteobacteria; order Pseudomonadales; family Pseudomonadaceae; genus Aquipseudomonas; species Aquipseudomonas thivervalensis. The sequence continues at coordinate 510,358 of NZ_LHVE01000009.1, read as the reverse complement.
GGATGTTGAATGAAAGACCGCTATCGCGAGCAAGCTCGCTCCCACAGTTTTTTGCGCAGGTTTTAGTCAGCGGATCTGATGCTTGTGCAGCAGACGATAGAACGTCGGCCGGGACACGCCCAGCACCCGGGCGGCCACGCTCAGGTTGTCGCTGTGCCGGTTGAGCACATCGCTCAGGGCCTGGCGCTCGGCGCGGGTCTTGTAATCTTCCAGCGTGCCCATCGGTGCCGCGACACCCTGCTGGCTCGCCAGGCCAAGGTCGCGGGCTTCGATCTGGCGCCCTTCGGCCAGCACCAACCCGCGACGGACGCGGTTGGCCAGCTCCCGCACATTGCCAGGCCAGTCGTGCATGCCCATCGCCACCAAGGCATCGTCGCTGAAGCTACGGGGGCGGCGACCGGTTTCCTGGCTGTAGAAGTGGGAAAAGTGGCTGGCCAGCATCGCCAGGTCGCCATGGCGTTCGCGCAGCGGTGCCATGACCACCTGCAACACGTTCAAGCGGTAATACAGGTCCTCGCGAAATCGCTTGTGCTCAATGGCCGCCTCAAGGTCCACATGGGTGGCCGCCAAGACTCGTACATCGACGGCAATCGGCTGGCTGCCACCGACCCGCTCGATGTGCTTTTCCTGGAGGAAGCGCAGCAGGTTGGCCTGCAACTCCAACGGCAGGTCGCCAATTTCATCGAGAAACAGCGTGCCACCGTGGGCCGCCTCGATCCGTCCGATCTTGCGTTGGTGAGCGCCGGTGAACGCGCCTTTCTCATGACCGAACAATTCGGACTGGATCAAGTGTTCCGGAATCGCCCCACAGTTGATGGCGATGAACGGCTTGTTACGCCGGTGCGACTGGCAATGCAGAGTGCGCGCCACCAGTTCCTTGCCGGTGCCGCTCTCGCCGCGAATCAACACTGGCGACTCGGCCGGCGCCAACTTGCTCAACAACTTGCGCAGTTCGCGAATCGGCTTGCTGTCGCCCAACAGTTCATGTTCGGGCTGGTCGATGTGAATCGAGCCCTGCCCTCGCAGGCGCGCCATGCCGAATGCCCGGCCCAGTGTCACTTGGACCCTGGACACGTCGAAGGGCAAGGTATGGAAGTCGAAAAACCATTCGCAGACAAAATCACCGACGTTTTGCAGACGCAAGACTTCCTGGCTGAGCACCGCGATCCACTCGGTGCCGCTGCGGCTGATCAACTCCTTGACGGCTTCCGGGCGCTCCAGATGAAAAGGTTGCAAGCGCAACAGACCGACGTCACAAGTCCGATCGCCGGCGTGTTCGAGGGCGCAACTGTCCACATCCCAACCAATGGTGCGCAGCCCTGGCAACAGGCGATGACAATCGTCGCAGGGATCAACGACGAGCAGACGACGTGACGTACTGGCTTCGATCATGACTGATCCTTGGCGCCAAAATAAGGAAATATGATTAGAAACAGTCGTTTGGCAAACCTGCATGTAACAGTAGCAAGAAGTTGACGCGCCCTTGTATCAATTGATTATCGAGATCGCGTGAAACTGGTTATAAGCGAGCGTTTCGTTAGTTGTCTTAGTCCGTTTTCTTTCAGGGCGCTTTCAAACAAAAGTCCAAAAGCCTGGTCTGAAAGAAAATCGAAATTTATTTAAATAATGTGTGACCCGCCTGCGGGTTCGGGACATCAGTACAAGTAACCAGCCGCACGGTACGCCCAACCGACGGCACATCATTTGTTTGGGCACACTGAAGAGAAAACGCCATGAACGCCCCGCTCCGTATCAACGAAGCTCTTTTGATTGCCGACCGCGCATTCCGTCCTTTCCAATGCGTGGCCTGGGCTCCACAAGACGGTAACGGCGAACTTAGCCTGACCGTCATTGACCGCACCAATACCCACATTGGCCGCACTCAGATTCCAAGCAGCGCCTACACCGACCCGGTCCAACTGGCCGATCTGTTGAAACAGGCCCGTGCCGAATTGAGCCAGGAAGGCTACACATTGCAGTCTTGGTCGATGCCTGAATAAACCCGCCGATAAAGCCTGTTATCGATTGCAGGCTTGGCATTGGGTTGCAAAGCCATCGTTATGGCACGCATCGCCTCTGTAACTGTAAAGCCTGACAGTTGTGCATTGTCACATTCAGGGATTGAATGTTGCCATCATGCAGTCGTCGCCCTTCCGGGCCGGTCGACACGCAAGGAGAGGCAGGCATGCTCAACCAGTTCGCGTTCGTGCTCCCCAAGGCCATGGCCCACCCCGGGCAACTTGACCCAGGCTTTGCCGCCAACGGCAAAGCCTGGGTTCATTTCGAAGGCAGCACCTCGAGCCTGATCACCGGATTGACCCTCGATCGTGCTGGACGAATCCTGGTGGCAGCCCGGATCGAGACGCCCGATGGCAGTCGGTTCGGGCTGGCGCGACTCAACCACGACGGTTCGACCGACCCCGGTTTTGGCACCCGCGGCTGTGTGATCGGCGCATTCGAACACGGCTTCGAAGCCACGGCGGGCAAGGTGATCGAACTGCCCGACGGGCATGTCCTGCTCTCCGGCCTGCATTACGAAAATACCGAGAACACCCTTCCCGCCCTCGCGCTGTTCGATCCACAGGGCCGTGCCGCCCAGAGCTTCGGCAACGCCGGCCGGCACATCATCCGGCTGTGCGGCAATCTTTCCCAAGGCCTGCGTGATCCCTGGCTGCCGCCCGGCGTGCCAGGCCTCGAAGCCTGTGACATGCAAGTGCAGGCCGATGGCCGGATCCTTCTGCTCGCCAACCATCATTACCAATTGTCCGACCATGTCGGCGTACTGATCCGACTCCTGCCGGACGGGGCCCTGGACACCTCGTTCAACGGTCGCGGTTTCGTGATGGTACGACGCTTGTTGAAAAATACCTGGCTCGGCTGCCTGACGCTCCAGGCTGACGGTCATATTGTCGTCGGTGGCGCCATCGACCTGCCCCAGCATGGCTTGATCGCCCGCTATGACAGCAGCGGCAGGCTCGATGACAGCTTCGGCGAAGAAGGTTTCCTGTCCATCCTGGCCCAGGGTCACAGCGCGATGGTCAGCCAAATCGTTGAGGATGCGAACGGATATCTGCAGGCCTTCGGCAGCAGCCGCGATCCGATGCATAGCCTGTCCCTGAAAGTGCGTCCGGACGGCACGCCGGATCGGCACTGCAATCAGGGCCAGTGCCAACTCATGGCGATCGGGCGCAACGCCAGCCAGTGGACCGCGGCCCAGATTCAACCGGACGGCAAGCTGGTGACCGCCGGTGCCACCATTGGCGGTATCGAGGCCGACTTCGTGCTTGCCCGGCATTTGCCGGATGCCAGCCTCGACCCGGATTTCGGCCAGGGCAAGGGCTGGGTTCGCACGCGACTCGGCTACAGCCTCGACACCGCCACCGCCTTGGCGGTGCAGGCTGACGGCAAAATCCTGGTGGGCGGCTACTCGCTCCAGGGGCATTATCGGGCGGTGGTTGCGCGGTATTGGGGCTGAGTCAGATTGTCGCGGGCGACCGGTATTCATCCTACGCTTGATATTCCTCATTTCTTACGGCAAGTTGCGCGCTTCTAACTAAAAGGAGCAGCCGATGTCCGGTTCAATGGCTCAGGCTTTCGCGCATAACTTTCTGGGGCATTCCCCGCGCTGGTACAAAGCGTGCATCATCACCTTCCTGGTCCTCAATGCCGTGGTGCTATGGACACTGGGCCCGGTCGTTGCTGGCTGGATGCTGGTGCTGGAATTCATCTTCACCCTGGCCATGGCCCTTAAATGCTACCCGCTGATGCCCGGCGGCTTGCTGCTGGTCGAAGCCCTGGCGCTGGGCATGACCACGCCCAAGGCGCTCTACGACGAACTGCTGCATAACTTCCCGGTCATCTTGCTGCTGATGTTCATGGTGGCCGGGATCTATTTCATGAAGGACCTGCTGCTGTTCCTGTTCTCACGCCTGCTGCTGGGCGTGCGCTCCAAGGCCATCCTCGCCTTGATGTTCTGCTTTCTTTCCGCGTTCCTGTCGGCCTTCCTCGATGCCTTGACCGTCACGGCAGTGATCATCAGCGCCGCCGTGGGCTTTTATTCGGTGTACCACCGGGTGGCATCGGGTAATGATCCGCGCCAGGACAGCAGCGTCGATGAAGACCACGACCTGCCGTCGCTGCACCATGGCGACCTGGAACAGTTCCGGGCATTCCTGCGCAGCCTGCTGATGCATGGTGCCGTGGGCACAGCGCTGGGCGGTGTCTGCACCTTGGTGGGCGAACCGCAGAACCTGTTGATCGGCCATGAAATGGGCTGGCATTTCGCCGAGTTTTTCCTGAAAGTCGCGCCAGTGTCACTGCCGGTGCTGGTGGCCGGGCTGGTGACTTGTGTGGCGCTAGAGAAGCTGCGCTGGTTCGGTTATGGCACGCTGTTGCCGGACAACGTACGCGCCGTGCTGGCCGATTACGCCGAGCAGGACAATCGCGAACGCACCGCACGTCAACGCGCGGCCCTGATCGTCCAGGGCCTTGCCGCGCTGATCCTGATCGTCTGCCTGGCCCTGCACCTTGCCGAAGTTGGTCTGATCGGCTTGATGATCATTGTGTTGATTACCGCCTTCACCGGCATCACCGACGAACATCGGCTGGGCAATGCGTTCAAGGACGCCATGCCGTTCACGTCGCTGTTGGTGGTGTTCTTTGCGGTGGTGGCGGTCATTCACGACCAGCAGTTGTTCACGCCGCTGATCCAGTGGGTCCTGGCCCTGCCCGCCGACCAGCAGCCCGGCATGCTCTTCATTGCCAACGGCCTGCTCTCGGCCATCAGCGACAACGTGTTCGTAGCGACCATCTACATCACCGAGGTCAAGCAGGCCTTCGTCTCCGGTCACCTCAGCCGCGAACAGTTCGAGACCCTGGCAGTGGCCATCAACACCGGTACCAACCTGCCGAGCGTCGCCACACCGAACGGCCAGGCGGCTTTCCTGTTCCTGTTGACCTCGGCGATTGCACCGCTGATTCGCCTGTCCTATGGCCGGATGGTCTGGATGGCCCTGCCCTACACCGTGGTGATGGGTGGCTTGGGGTGGTATGCGGTGACGTACTGGCTGTAGGAATACTGCTGAGCAGAAGAAAATCCTGTGGCGAGGGAGCTTGCTCCCGCTGGGGTGTAGGAGCTGGCGAAGCCTGCGATCTTTTGATCTTTCACTTGAGATTCAAGTTTCAGGGGAAAGATCGCAGCCTCGTTGCACTCGACAGCTCCTACACCCCTGCGGGAGCAAGCTCCCTCGCCACAAAGAGCCGGACAGCTTATTTATTACAGCAGGATGTACCGCTCGATCGCCAGGGCCGCGCCGTCTTCGGTCACGGCGGCGGTCACGACATCCGCCTGGCGCCTGATCGCCTCTTCTGCCTGCCCCATGGCAATCGACAATCCCGCCCGGTGAAACATCGCCGGATCGTTGCCGCCGTCCCCCATCGCTGCGGTCTGCTCCAGCGGCACGCCAAGGAACTCGGCCAGCGTCGACAACGCGTCCCCTTTGTTCGCCTTCATCGCCGTCACATCCAGATAGATCGGCTGCGAACGCGACACCTGGGCCTGGCCCTTGAGCAATGGATGCAGTCGAGCTTCCAACTCCACCAGCAGGTCGGTGTTGGCACTGGTGGCGACGATCTTGTCGATCCGCTCCAGGTAAGGCTCGAAACTCTCGACTTCTACCGGCGGGTAACCCAGGCCACGGGTCTCCACCGGCACCATCGGACCGTGGGCGTCTCGCACCAGCCAATCGCCATCGGCGAATACCCAGACCTCGATGCCCGGTTGATCGGCGTACAGCGCCAGCGTGGCCAGTGCGGCCTCGGGAGGCAGGTAATGGACGGCAAGAAAGCTGCCGTCGGGATGAACCAGCGTGCCGCCATTGAACGCCGCCGTGGGCAGGTCGACGCCCAGGGCCTCGATCTGCTGCAACATGGCCCGCGGCGGCCGCCCGGTGGCGAGGCTGAACAACACCCCGGCCTCACGCAATGCGCGAACCGCTTCGATGGTGCGCTGGTTGAGACTGTGATCAGGCAGCAGCAGTGTGCCGTCCATGTCACTGAGTAGAAACCGGATGGGACGTTTCACCAGCTCACTCATCCGAGGCCATGCCAGACGCGACTGTCGCGGGTCAGCAAGTCATCGGCGGCCGCCGGCCCATCTTCACCGGCCTTGTAGGGCTGGACCGTTGCGTCCTGTTGCCAGGCATCGAGGAACGGCTGCACGGCGCGCCAGCCGTTTTCGATGTTGTCGGCGCGCTGGAACAGGGTCTGGTCGCCGGTCAGGCAATCGTAGATCAGGGTTTCGTAACCCGTGGACGGCTGCATTTCGAAGAAGTCCTTATAGGCAAAGCCCAATTCGATATTGGCCATGTCGAGGGCCGGCCCCGGCCGTTTGGCCAGCAGGTCGAACCACATGCCTTCATTGGGCTGGATCTGGATTCTCAAGTACGTAGGTTGCAGTTCGTCGACTTCGGTGTCGCGAAACTGCGCGTAAGGCGCCGGCTTGAAGCAGATGACGATCTCCGTGTCCCGCACGCTCATGCGCTTGCCGGTGCGCAGGTAGAACGGCACGCCCACCCAACGCCAGTTGTCGATCATGACCTTGAGGGCGACGTAGGTCTCGGTGTTGCTGTCGGCGGCGACGTTGGCTTCCTGGCGATAACCGGTCACCACCTTGCCGCCGACCTCACCGGCGGTGTACTGGCCGCGGATCGAGTTGGCACGGGCCTGTTCCACCGACCAGGGCCGGATCGCCCCGACGACCTTGGCCTTTTCCCCACGCACGGCGTCGGCCCCGAACGCCGCTGGCGGCTCCATGGCCACCATCGCCAGCAATTGGAAAAGATGGTTCGGCACCATGTCTCGCAGGGCGCCGGTGTGTTCATAAAAACTGCCACGGGTTTCCACGCCAACGGTTTCGGCGGCGGTGATTTGCACGTGGTCGATGTAGTGATTGTTCCAGAACGCCTCGAACAGGCTGTTGGAGAAACGGCTGACCAGAATGTTCTGCACCGTCTCCTTGCCCAGGTAATGGTCGATGCGATAGATCTGTTTCTCGCTCATGACCTTGAGCAGGCAGGCGTTCAGCGCTTCGGCGGTGTGCAGGTCGGAACCGAAGGGTTTTTCGATCACCACTCGTCGGAAGGCCCCCTCCTGTTCCTGAAGCAGCCCGGCCGCACCGAGACGGCTGACCACTTCGCTGAAAAAGCGTGGCGCGGTCGCCAGGTAGAAGACCGCGTTACCGGTGCCGCTGGCGGCGATTTTCGCCGCCAGCGCCTGATAGGTGCCGTCATTGAGGAAATCACCCTGGACGTAGCTGATCCCCTGGGCCAGCTTGGCCCACAGCACCGGGTCGAGCGCGCGGTCGGCATCGCCGCCCTTGCTCGCCGCTTCGTTGCGGATGAAATCCTCGAGTTTCTTGGCAAAATCCACATCGCTGATGGCGTTGTGGTCAACCCCGATGATGCGCAGCCCATCACCCAGCAGACCGTCGCGACTGAGGTGGTACAGCGCCGGCATCAGCAGGCGCTTGACCAGATCACCATGAGCGCCGAACAAAAACAACGTGGTCGGCGGCGCGGGTTCTGCCTTGGATTTGCTGGCGATCGAGGTCATTTCTTCGGCGTCTCCACGTGGCCGCCAAAGCCGAAGCGCATGGCCGAGAGCATTTTGTCGCCGTAGGTGCTTTGCTGGCGCGAGCGGAAACGGGCGAACAGCGAACTGGACAGGACCGGAACCGGTACTGCTTGCTCGATGGCGGCCTCGATGGTCCAACGCCCTTCGCCGCTGTCGGCGACTTCACCGGAAAAACCATCCAGTTTCGGATCGCTGGCCAATGCGTCGGCAGTCAAGTCCAGCAACCAGGACGAGACTACGCTGCCACGGCGCCAGACTTCGGCGATATCAGCCACGTTCAGGTCGAAACGCTGCTCCGGTGGCAGGCTTTCGCTGGATTTGGTCTTGAGGATGTCAAAGCCCTCGGCGAAGGCCTGCATCATGCCGTATTCGATGCCATTGTGGATCATCTTCACGAAATGCCCCGCACCGGCCGGGCCCGCGTGGATGTAGCCACGTTCGGCGCGGTCATCGTCGGACTGGCGGTCACGGGTACGTGGGATATCGCCCATGCCCGGTGCCAGACTGTCGAACAGCGGGTCCAGGCGCTTTACCACCTCGGCCTCACCGCCAATCATCATGCAATAACCGCGTTCAAGGCCCCAAACGCCGCCGGAAGTGCCGACATCGATGTAGCTCAGGCCTTTTTCCGACAGCGCTTGGGCACGGCGGATGTCGTCCTTGTAGTACGTGTTGCCGCCATCAATGATCACGTCGCCCGGCTCGAGCAGCTCGCTGAGGACGTTGATGGTGTCTTCGGTGGGTGCGCCGGCCGGCAGCATGACCCAGACCGCCCGTGGTTTCTCCAGGCCCGCGACCAGCGCCGGCAGGTCCGCGACACCCGTGGCGCCCTCCTGGCTCAGGTTTTCGACAAAAGCGGCATTGCGGTCATAGACGACGGTGGTGTGCCCATTGAGCATCAGGCGCCGCGCAATATTGCCGCCCATGCGGCCCAGTCCAATGATCCCGAGTTGCATGTGCTGATGCTCCCTACTACAAATAAAGGTATGTCAAAGGTTTAGCTCAAGGTGACTTGTGGAGGTTAGTCCAGAGCATTGCTGCATAGTTTCCGGGTAAATCGCCCGATCACAAAGGATAACGTTCAAAAACCGGCCGAAGACACGGCGACCATGAAAAATAAAAAAGTTCCATTCACGAGCAAAAGTATTCAGAATCGGCGCCGATAAAGAGGTGTCGACCAAAAAACTGGCGACATCTCTCTAGTTGATGTACGCCATTTGCGAGGTGAGCAATGGGCCCAGTCGTTACCGCACGTCCTCCCCAAACCCTTTATGTGACCATTCGTCGCGATGAATTGCGCCTACTCAAGGAAGAACGCGATCTGCTGCTCGATGAAGTGACGCAACTGCGCATGCAGCTGCAACACGCACAGCTGTCCCACCAGAGCCAGTCGCTGGCTCGGTAACCGCCCCAGCGGCATGGCATCAGGAAGTGACACTGGCTCCAAAACGGTGTCACTGATATCCCCTGTGGCGAGGGAGCTTGCTCCCGCTCGGTTGCGCAGCACCCGCCAGGCCTTGGGGCCGCTACGCGACCCAGCGGGAGCAAGCTCCCTCGCCACGCGATGGTGCGCCTGTTCGCCCGTCTCGCTATCGGTTCGTGCCTCCCCTGCATTTTGTAACCGAAAAACTCACAAAGTTTTCACAACCGGCTCGTAATACTCCCCGCCTTTAAGATTGCTCGGCGTATGCCTGTGGCCACCACTCCGGTGCCAGCAGCTTCGTCGACAGAGGCTGGAGCGCTTGATGAGCTTGTTCAAACGCAGCAAAACGACTGCGAAAGGTTTTGACTGGGCCGGATTCGGCTGGTTATTCCTGTTCTTCTGGTATTTTTCGGGCATTACCCAACTGCTCATCCTGCTGAGCGATACCTCTGGCTTCACGGGCTTTCGCCAGGCATTCCTGATGAGTGCGGTCTGGCTGGCGCCCCTGCTGCTCTTCCCTGCCCGTACACGCTTGTTTGCCGCATTGGTCGGCGTAGTGCTGTGGGCATGCTCCATGGCCAGCCTGGGCTACTTCTTCATCTATCAGCAGGAGTTTTCCCAGAGCGTTATCTTCATCATGTTCGAATCGAACGTGTCTGAAGCCGGCGAATACCTGACCCAATACTTTGCCTGGTGGATGGTAGCGGCCTTCCTGGCCCATACCATCGTCGGCTATTGGCTCTGGACCCGCCTGCGCCCGGTATACCTGCCCCGGGGCCAGGCCGTAGTTGTCGCAACCGTTATCATGCTCGCCGTGGTCGGTTATCCGCTGATCAAGCAGACCCTGCGCACCGGCAGCTTCGCCCGTGGCCTGGAGAAGTTCGAAGACCGGATCGAGCCGGCGGTGCCGTGGCAGATGCTGGTGGCCTATCGTCGCTACGGTGAACAGCTGGAAAACATGCAAGGCATGCTGCACAGCGCCAGCAAGATTGCCCCGCTGCGCAACCTCAAGGATCCCCTGGCCGAGCAGCCGGCCACCCTGGTGCTGGTGATCGGTGAGTCCACCAACCGCCAACGCATGAGCCTTTACGGTTACCCGAGGGAAACCACGCCGGAACTGGACAAGCTCAAGGACCAGCTGTCGGTGTTCGACAATGTCATCACCCCGCGCCCCTACACCATCGAGGCACTGCAACAGGTACTGACGTTCGCCGACGAACAGAACCCGGACCTTTACCTGAGCACGCCGTCACTGGTGAGCATGATGAAGCAGGCCGGCTACAAAACCTTCTGGATCACCAACCAGCAAACCATGACCAAGCGCAACACCATGCTCACGACCTTCTCCCAGCAGGCCGATGAACAGGTGTACCTGAACAACAACCGCAACCAGAATGCCGCGCAATACGACGGCGACGTGATCGAGCCGTTCAACAAGGCCCTGGCCGACAGCGCTCCGCGCAAACTGATCGTGGTGCACCTGCTCGGCACCCACATGAGCTACAAGTACCGGTACCCGCCGACGTTCAACAAATTCACCGACCGCCAGGGCGTACCGGCAAGCTTGCGTGACGATCAGGTCCCGACCTACAACAGCTACGACAATGCGGTGCTGTACAACGACTTCGTTGTCTCCAGCCTGATCAAGGATTACGCCAAGACCGACCCCAACGGCTTCCTGCTGTACCTGTCGGACCATGGCGAGGATGTATTCGATTCGCCGGGCCATGGCACGCTGGGCCGTAACGAAGGCAAGCCGACCGCGCCGATGTACACCATTCCCTTCATGGCCTGGGCGTCGCCCAAGTGGCGCGAAAACCATGACTGGAACTTTGCCGGCGACCTGTCACGGCCCTACAGCAGTTCGCACCTGATCCACACTTGGGCAGACCTGGCCGGCTTGAGTTTTGATGAGCTGGACCGCAGCAAGAGCCTGGTCAGCGATGACTTCAAGGCCCGTCCCCTGCTGATAGGCAATCCGCATCAAACCCCGCGCAAGGCCTTGATCGATTTCAGCCTGATGCAGCCCAAGGCCCCTACGGCTGAAATCGTTCAGAAATAATCGCCACCCACCTCAAGCCCGCTTTTACAGGGGCTTGATCCAGAACTGCATCAACCCGTGGGCCGGGTCGAACATGCCGGCGGCAAAGCCGAACTTGGCGTAACTGGCCTGGGCCACGGCATTACCCTCGAGCACTTCCAGGGTGATCTTGCAGCAACCGCGCTGACGGGCGATGTCCTCGACCTTCTGCAGCATCTTCTGGCTCAACCCCAGGCCGCGAAATTCCGGCATGACCGCCACGTCATGGATATTCACCAAAGGCCGGCAGGCAAAGGTTGAAAAACCTTCGAAACAATTGACCAGTCCCGCTGGTTCGCCGTTGACGAACGCCAACACGCTGAAGGCATGGGGACGCTTGGCCAGTTCTTCGGGCAGGTGCAGTAGCACCTCGGCCGGCAACGGATGTCCCCCACCCATCGGGTCCTGCGCATAGCCGTTGAGCACATGACAGATCGCTTCGGCGTGGACCGGGTTGGTGTAGCTGGCTTGCAGAACAAGAATGTCCTTGGCTTCTTCCATGACCTTCCATCTCACTTCGGTAGTACCGGCGGCTCGATGCCGTCGGCGGGATACAGGTCAGGCTTGCTGACCAAAACGTTGCATTTGCATTTCCTGGAGGCGACTGAGCGTACGGCGAAACGGGAATTGCAGATAGCCCTCGGTGTACAACTCATCCATCGGCACCGCGGCCGAAAGGCACAGCGGCACCTTGCGGTCATAGCATTCATCGACCAGGGCGATGAACCGCCGTACGCCGTCGTCGTGGATCGACAACTGCGGCAACTCGCGATCACCGGCCGCGACCCGCTCGACGCCGTCCTCGGTGCCACGGGCGATACGCCCTTCACGCTGTTCGGCGCTCAGGCAGGGTACGTCACTGAGCAGGATGACGCTGAAGCGGTCACACAGCGCCATGAAATCCAATGCTGAGAACGGTTGCTCGCACAAGTCGGCGTAACGACTCCACAGCACGGTATCGCTGGCCTGGACCGGTTCCAGCAAACGATGTCCCACTTCAATCGGCGCGCGGCTCGACACCTGCCCTGCGGTCAGCAAAATGAAGGTATCGCCCAGCGGGTCGGGTTGCCCGGGATCGCGCAGCCAGTAACGCTGCTGCAATTGGCCTGGATGCTGGCGGTGGTCTTGCCAGCCGTTCACCGGCACGACCTGCATGTACTGCTTGATCGCGGTGATGGTCGGCAGGAAGCGCTCGCGGTTGTGGCCGTTGGCATAGAGTTCTTCCGGCGGCAGGTTGGAGGTGCTCACCATCACCATGCCGAGTTCGAACATCACCTGGAACAAGCGCCCGAGGATGATCGCATCGCCAATGTCGTTGACGAACAGTTCGTCGAAACACAGTACCCGCACTTCTGCGCTCAGCTCGCGGGCCAGGGCTTGCAAAGGGTCCGGCGTGCCGGTGAGCTGGAACGAACGCTGATGCACCCACGCCATGAAATGATGGAAGTGCTGACGGCGGGCCGGCACCTTGAGGCTTTCATAAAAGCGGTCCATCAGCCAGGTCTTGCCACGCCCCACCGGGCCCCAGAGATAAACGCCCTTGATCGACTTGCGCCCTTCGTGCAACGCCTGGTGGCATTGTTCCAGGGCCATGATGGCCAATTCCTGGGCCTCATCCTGGACGAAACCGTGGTGTTCGATGGCATGCTGCCAGGCACTCAGGGGGGAATCGAAAGTCATACGGCCCGGGTCCGGAAAACGAAGGTGGGGAGTATGCCATGGCAGCGAGGGCCGAGGCGTCATTCACCTGGTTGTGATGCAAACCCAGGGTTCAATACAACACCCTCCGATTCAACGCGCCCCCCTGTGGCGAGGGAGCTTGCTCCCGCTGGGCTGCGCAGCGGCCCCAAGCTTTTGCGGTTGCTGTGCAACCGAGCGGGAGCAAGCTCTCTCGCCACAACAGCGTTCACCTCCTGGCACAACAGCACTCATTTCAGGGGGCAGGACGCTAGATTGAGATATCCAACCGACTGATCTTGCCCTGCTCATCGAGCCGGAACGTGTAGCGCAACTCCAGCGGGCTACCGGGGAATGTGCCAGAGATCAGGTTGTGCACCAGCACCTTGCCCGTGCGCTGCTGCACATTGAGGACTTCCACTCGCGGCTGGAAACGCTGGGCGGTGTCTTCCATCCATTGGGCGATGGCCTGGGTGCCGACGCGGTGCTGGCCTTCATCGAACACGTTGGCATCCTCGGCGAAGAAACGCGTCACCGCCGAACTGTCACGGGCATTGGCGGCCGCAATGTAGCCGGCGATGGCCGGGGCCAGGGAAGAGACGGGATTGGACATGGCATGGCTCCTTGTTTTATCGATCTGGCACCATGCTAAAACAGCGTTGTGTCAGTTTTTGTCAGGAGTGAAACGCCCAGTGTCGTCCAGCTTCATCAGCGCAAACCAGTCCCGCAGCAAGTCGCTGCGCCGGCCCGGGTAACGCTCGCCCTGCTCGGTGGCAGAGGCAATCCGGTCGGTTCGAAAGGTCCGATAAGCGCCGCGCAGTTCACACCAGGCCACCACCACCCGCGCCTCATTGAAAAAGCCCAGGGCCAGCGGCCAGATCAACCGCTGGCTCGGGGTCTTGTTCACGTCGGCATAGTCGATGTGCAGCTTGGCCTGGGCGCGAATGGCCTGGCGGTACACGTTCAGTTCCACGGTGTTCTGCGGATAGCCATACCCCGGCGGGCCCGGCAATACCGTGGGGTTGCGCAAGGCGTCGCGCACATCGGGGGCCAGCACTGCTGCGACCTTCGCCAGCGCGTCGGCGGCTGCCTTGCCCAGTACCTCGTCGGCGCGCTGATCCACGTAGCGCAAACCCAGCACAATGGCTTCGATTTCATCGGCGGTGAACATCAGTGGCGGCAGGAACAGGCCACTGCGTAATACATAACCGATGCCCGCTTCGCCCTGGATCGGCGCGCCCAGGGCCGTGAGTTCGGCAATGTCACGGTACAAGGTGCGTTCGGATACGTTCAGCTCCCCCGCCAATGTCGCCGCGGTGACCGGGCAACGCTTGCCCCGCAAGACTTGCAGCAAAGTGAGCAGACGACTGGTACGCGACACGATGGACTGTCCGCAAAGAAAAGATGACGCAGATTAGCAGAGGCTGGTGTCAGAAACTGTCAGGAGGCCTTTGACTGTGTCGATGAGTCTGTGCGGTCTGTGTGGTGCGAGCCTTTGTGGTATGAACCCTGTGATATGAGCTGTTGTGGCGAGGGAGCTTGCTCCCGCTCGGTTGCGCAGCAACCGCAAAAGCTTGGGGCCGCTGCGCAGCCCAGCGGGAGCAAGCTCCCTCGCCACAAAAGCGCTCTCTCCAGAGTATCGTGCTCGATCGCTTCCGAGTTTTTTCATTCATTGAGAGTTTATCCATGCGCAGAATCCTCGGCTTTTCCGTTTTCCTGTTCATGCTCAGCCTGAGCGCCTGTGCCCTCTTCCCGCACCGTGATCCGCTGAACATCAACGTGGTCGGTATCGAACCGTTACCCAACCAGGGCCTGGAAGTGCGCTTCGCCGTGAAACTGCGCGTGCAGAACCCCAACGAAACCGCCATCGACTACAACGGCATGGCCCTCGATCTGGAGGTCAACGGCCGCACGCTGGCGACCGGAGTCAGCGACCAGGCCGGTTCGATCCCGCGTTTTTCCGAAGCGATCCTCAGCATCCCGGTGAGCATCTCGGCGTTCTCCGTGCTGCGCCAGACTCTGGGCCTGAGCCAGACCCAAGGCCTGGACAACCTGCCCTATGTGCTCAAGGGCAAGCTCGCCGGCGGCGTGTTCGGCACGATGCGTTTCGTCGACCGTGGCACCCTCGACCTGCCGGGCTCCGCGGCGACGTGGTGAATCACGCCGTAAAGCGCACGCCGGGCTTGGCGCGCTCGTCCACCACCAGTTCGAACACATCCGGCCTGGCGTAGTGCCCGACCACGTCATAGTCGTAGCGCGCCCGCACCAGGTCATCGGTGTCGATTTCGGCGGTCAATAGCCCGGTGGTGTCTTTCAGCGGCCCGGCGAGCACATCGCCCATGGGCCCGACAATCACACTGCCACCGGCGATCAGCGGCCGCTCGGCCGGCCAGTGCGCGACGTCGATGCCCAGGGCCTGCGGCGAGGCCTGGACCTGGCAGGCACTGACCACAAAACAGCGACCTTCATGGGCGATATGGCGCATGGTCACCTGCCACATCTCCCGCTCGTCCACCGTTGGCGCACACCAGACGTCTACCTCCTTGGCATACATCGCGGTGCGCAGCAGCGGCATCATGTTTTCCCAGCACACCGCCGCGCCGACCCGGCCAACCTGGCTATCGATCACCGGCAAGGTCGACCCATCGCCCTTGCCCCAGATCAGCCGCTCAGTGCCGGTGGGCATCAGCTTGCGATGCTTGGCCACCAGGCCCGCATCGGGCTCGAAATACAGCGCGGTGCAGTACAAGGTGCTGCCGACACGCTCGATGACGCCCAGCACCAGGCTCGCCCCCGTACGTGCCGACAGCCCGGTCAGCGCTTCGGTTTCAACGCCGGGCACGTCAATGGCATTGGCAAAATAGCGAGCGAACGCCTCGCGCCCCTCCGGCAGCCGGTATCCCAGCTGAGTGCCGAACCCCTCGCCCTTGGGATAGCCGCCGAGCAACGCTTCGGGCATCACCACCAGCCGGGCGCCCGCCTCACGGATGGCGTCTTCGTAGGAAAGAATCTGCGCCAGGGTCTCGCCCTTGCCGCCAGGTAACGAACCAATCTGCAGGGCAGCCACAATGGATTTGGGCATGGTTTTCAACTCCTTGATCATCAGGTGTTGCTGATTCTCAAGGAGCGGCCGATCATGAATAAAGCCCCGAATGCTGCTAAATGATATGAGCCTAATGAATATCGCCGACATCGACCTCAATCTGCTCAAGACCTTCGAAGCCCTGCATGACGAATCCAGCGCCAGCCGCGCCGCCGTGCGCCTGGGCGTGACGCAATCGGCCATCAGCGCCGCACTGCGCAGGCTTCGCGATCTGTATGGCGATCAGTTGTTCGTGCGCACGGGCCGGGGCCTGGCGCCGACGTTGCGGGCCAATCAACTGAAGCCGGTGATCAGCGAAGCCCTGGACAAATGTCGCCAGAGCCTGGCAATGGTCGACCCGGGCGCTAGTCATTACGAAGGCCGCTCGGTTATCGTCGGCCTGTCGGACGATTTCGAGATTGCCCATGGACGACGCCTGATCGAGGAAGTGGCCCGCCGCGCGCCGGGTCTGCGCTTGATTTTCCGCCAGACCCACAGCCTGATCGTCGGCCGGGCCTTGATGGAGCGCGACCTTGACCTGGCGATCACGGCGGGCGGTTTCGCCCAGCGATTGCTCAGCCGCCAGGTGTTGGGCGAAGGCGATTACGCCTGCCTGCTGGACGCGGCAAGCCTGGCGGATGGCCAACAATCCCTCAGCCTGGAGGCCTTCGTGGCCCGCGAGCACTTGCTGGTGTCTTCGGGCGGTTTCATTGGCATTACCGACGAGGGGCTGGCCGGACTTGGCCTGAGGCGACGGGTCTGCGCTTCGACCACGCACTTTGCCGCGTTGCCGTTCCTGCTCAAGGGCAGCCAGGCCGTGGCGACGATTCCGACCCACGCCGCCCGGGCCATCGCCGACCTCAGCGGCCTGGCCTTGCTGCCCTGCCCCCTGGCCCTGCCCCGCTACCCCATCGAACTGGGTTGGCGGACGCACACGCAGATGGACCCGACGGTGCTCAAGGTGCGCGAGGCCATTACTGCAACGTTCGCCTGAGGCTTACTTGTTGGCGGCCATCAGTCGATTGACTTCGCTGCGCACCATGTTGGCGTATTCCGGCGGCGACATGCCGTCCAGTTCGGCACGCACCCACTCGGCCCACTTGCCCTTGCGCTTGGAGCGCTCGCCGAACAGCCGGGCGGCATCGCCCTTGGCCTTGCCCAGGTTGTTTTGCCACAGTTCAAAAAGTCGGGATTTTTCGTCTTCCAGCGCGGCGCGCTCGGCCAGGGGCTTGTCAGCCAGATTGAAGCTCATGGGAATTACCTGTTGCGTAAATAGGCGCCATCTTACACCTTGAAGGGAAACGTCTTAACCACGATTTGCGATGGACCGGCCTGCCAGGGCCAAGCGCTGCAACTTTTGTACAGGCGCCGCACTCCATTGTTCAATGCCATCAATCCACAAGGAGTACTTCCATGGCCCGTAAAGGCACCGTGCAAGCGAACGGAGAACAAATCAAGGATCAAGCCTTCAGTGAACTGAAGGCGTTGATTGAAGAGTCGGAGAAGCTGCTCAAAAGCAGTGCCTCGCTGGTGGGCGAAGAGGCCGAAGACCTGCGCGGCCAGATCTCCCAGAAACTGCAACAGGCGCTCGATTCGGTCGCCAGCGCACGGGAACGCACCCGCCCCATGGTCGATGCCACTGAGGTCTACATTGGCGGCCATCCCTGGCAGACCGTGGCGATTTCAGCGGGATTCGGGCTGGTGGTGGGCTTGCTGCTCGGGCGGCGTTAAGCCCCCCAGAGTTCCCACAAGATTTGTGAACAGTTAAAACTGTGGGAGCGAGCCTGCTCGCGATGACGGTGTGTCAGGCAACATCTCTGCTGCTGAATCACCGCTATCGCGAGCAGGCTCGCTCCCACAGGGATTTGTTGAATGGGCATGCAATGTGTAACTACCCACAAGATCTTGCTTTAAGCCACAGGCCCCGCCCGCAGGATCGACACATCCTCCCCGCGATACAACGCCTCCACCTTCCCCGCCCGCCACTGCAACACCGCCCGCTGGTTGATCGAGCCCTTGTCGGTGATCTCACCGCGGTCGATGGACGCCGGTTCATCGAGCAAGGCAATCCACTCCACGCGACTGGCGTTGCCGCTGGCTTCACGGTTCAGGCGTTGCAGCCAGTCGGCGAACCATTGGCGTACCGGTGGGCTGGCGAGGATCTGGGCATCGCTGGCGCCCGCGCCCAGGCCTGACAGGCGTCGGCATTCCGCAAGTCGTGGAAACACCAGGGCGCCCAGGCACTCGCGATCCGGCGCGGTGATCACCAAGTCCTGGACATAGGGTGTGCCCTCCAACACCGCCCGGTTGCGCAACGGCCCGACGCTGACAAACACACCGGAAGACAACTTGAAGTCCTCGGCGATCCGCCCGTCGAACATCAGCCCCAGTTGCGGATTACTGGCATCGGCCAGCTTGATCGCATCCCCCGAGCAATAAAAACCGTCCTCGTCGAACACGTCGGCCGTCTGCTGCGGCGAGCGCCAGTAGCCAGGCATGATGTGCGGCCCGCGAAAACGCCCTTCGAACTTGCCGTCCACCGGCACCAGGCGCACTTCGCAGCCAGGCGCCGGAAGGCCGATGTAGCCGGCCATGGACAAGGGCCCGGTGGTAAAGGTGCAGGACGGCGACGCCTCGGTCATGCCCAGGCCCGCCATCATGCGGATACGCTCGCCGCAATGCTGCTCGGCAACCTTGTCGAGCCGGTCCCAAGTGGTTTGCGACAGGCCCGCCGCGGCAAAGAAAAACAGACTGATTCGCTTGAAGAATCGCTCGCGCAATTCACTGTCCTGCTCCAGGGCACTGACCAACTCTTCCCACCCCTTGGGCACGGTCAGGTAGGCAGTCGGCGAAATCTCCTTGAGGTTGCGCAAGGTTTCGGCGAAGCCCTGGGCGGTGGGTTTGCCGTCGTCCAGGTAGAACGTGCCGCCGTTGTACAGCACGATGCCGAGGTTGTGGCTGCCACCGAACGTGTGGTTCCACGGCAACCAGTCCACCAGCACTGGCGGCGCCTCGCCGAACACTGGAAAGGTCTGCAGCAGCATCTGCTGATTGGCGCACAGCATGCGCTGGGTGGTGATCACCGCCTTGGGCAGCTTGGTGGAACCCGAGGTAAACAGGAACTTGGCGATGCTGTCCGGGCCCGTGGCAGCGAACGCCTGCTCGGCCTCGACGCCGCCGGGTTGGTCCAGCAGGCTGGCGAAGCTTGCTCTAGACCGGCCCGCCATCTCGCCACGCACCGTGATCAAGGGAACGTCCATCGGCAATACAGCATTGATCGCCCGCTCGAACGGTGCGGCTTCGCTGACGAATACCAGCCCCGGCTGCAACAAATCGCAGACGTGGCGCAGCTTGGCGAAATCCTGGGACAGCAATGAATAGGCCGGCGAAACCGGGCAATAGGGAATCCCGGCGTACATCGCGCCGAGGGCCATCTGCAGGTGCTCGATGTCATTGCCGGAGAGCAGCGCCAAGGGTTTTTCCGCCGACAAACCGTAACTCAGCAGGCTTTGGGCGATGGCCCGGACACTGTCGAGCATCTGCGCATAACTGACTCGACGCCAGTCACCGCCCGCTTCACGGGCCGCGATAAACGTCTGTTCTGGGCGCACCTCGGCCCAGTGCACCAGGCGCTCAAGCAAACGCGCCGGCAGCGGGGCCAGGGGTTCCAGGGAACGCATGTGCAAGATGCCGCGCTCTTCCCGGACTTCGACGGCAGGGTGACCAATCGACACCTGGCGATACCGCCCGGCCTCGGGTCGGGAGGACGATCTGGACTCGGAACTCACGTACATTTCCTCCACCAAGGCACGCTCGGGTCGCGATGCGAACGGAGCGTGGCAGCACTGGCTGCGGCCTTGTCATTATTATTCTGGCCTGCATCCGGGCGGCGGCTTTCGAGGCTCGACCGCCCGTGACGCGACGGGTTTCAGATCGGGTAATGCCGCGGACCGTTCTGCAAGGTCACCCAACGCAACTGGGTGAAATGCTCAATGGACGCCTTGCCGCCAAAGCTGCCGTAACCGCTGGACTTGACCCCGCCGAAGGGCATCTGCGCCTCGTCGTGCACGGTCGGCCCGTTGATGTGGCAAATGCCTGACTCGACCCGCTGGGCCAAGGCCAACGCGCGGCTCGTGTCGCGACTGAAGATGGCGGCCGACAGACCGAACTCGGAATCGTTGGCCAGGCGCAGCAGTTCTTCATCGCCGTCACCGCGCAGCAACACCGCCACCGGCCCGAAGGATTCTTCGCGGTACAGGCGCATCTGCGCAGTGACACCGTCGAGCAAGGTCGGTTGAAGGATGCTGCCTTCCAACTGTCCGCCAGTGACCAGCGTTGCACCTTTGGCCAAGGCATCGTCGATCAGCCCCTTGATGCGCTGGCCGGCACTGGCATCGACCAACGAGCCCAGCACCGAATCGCCGGCCGCTGGATCGCCGGCTCGCAAGGTGGCGATCTTGGCGGTCAGCTTGGCGATGAACTCATCCGCCACGCGGGCATCGACGATCAGTCGCTCGGTGGACATGCAGATCTGTCCCTGGTTGAAATAGGCCCCGAAGGCGGCCGCTTGCACCGCAGCGTCCAGGTCGGCGTCGTCCAGCACCAGCAGCGGCGCCTTGCCGCCAAGTTCCAGCAATGCGGGCTTGAGATGGCGCGCCGACAGTTCGCCGACGATGCGCCCTACGTGGGTCGAGCCGGTGAAGTTCACGCGGCGAACCGCCGGGTTGGCGATCAACCGTTCGACAATGGCGGGCGCATCCGCCGGTGCGTTACAGATCACGTTGACCACGCCATCACCCAGCCCGGCGTCTTGCAACACCTGGCCAATCAAGCGGTGCACCGCCGGGCTGATTTCGGAAGCCTTCAGCACCACGGTGTTACCGCACGCCAGGGGCATGGCGATGGCGCGGGTGGCGAGAATCACCGGGGCGTTCCAAGGGGCGATGCCCAGCACCACGCCGCAAGGCTGACGCAGGGCCATGGCGAAACTGCCGGGCACGTCCGACGGAATGATTTCGCCGTTGATCTGGGTGGTCATGGACGCCGCTTCGCGCAGCATGTTCGCCGCCAGGTGCACGTTGAAACCGTACCAATTGGCCATGGCGCCGGTCTCGCCGGCCGCAGCGATAAACTCACCGCCGCGGGCCTGCAATTGCTCGGCCGCACGCAACAGACGCGTACGGCGCTCGTTGGGCGCCAGCGCGGCCCAGGCAGGAAACGCCGCTTGGGCCGCGGCCACGGCGGCATCGGCGTCTTCCAGGGTGGCGGCGGCCACGCGAGACACCACCTCTCCCGTCACCGGGTTGCAGCGTTCGAAGGTCCGGCCATCGCGGGCCGGGCACGACTGGCCGCCAATCAACAGGGGCACGTCCAGCATGGTGATTCCTCTTTATTGTCTTTATCGGAATACAGTCACAGTAGCGCCGAGGGCTTTGGACGAACAGCCTGCGGGCGCTCGATGGCACCCGCGGCGCGGTTGTCTCAGCGCTTGTAGGTTTGCAGGCCCGGCTTGATGCTTTTGTCGTCCAGGAACTGCTTCATCCCCTGCTCGCGCCCCCCCTCGGTGTCGAGCAGGCGCGACTGGTCGAGCTTGGCGTACAGGTAATCCTCGTTCTGCTCCCAGGTCAGTTCGCGGCAACGTTTGAAGCCATGCTTGGCGGCCCGCAGCACCACCGGGTTCTTTTCCAGCAGGTTGCGCGCCAGTTCCACAGTGACTTCACGCAGTTGCGCCAGGGGCACGCTTTCATTGACCAGGCCCATTTCGGCGGCTTTCTGCCCGCCGAAGGTCTTGCCGGTCATGATGTAGTACAGCGATTGGCGGTGGCCCACCGTATCGGCCATGGCCTTGCTAACCAAGTTGCCCGGCGGGATGCCCCAGTTGATTTCCGAAAGACCGAAGGTCGCTTCGTCGGCACAGATCGCCAGGTCGCACGCCACCAGCGGGCTGAAACCGCCACCGAAACACCAGCCATTGACCATGGCGATGGTCGGTTTGGCGTACATGCGCAGCAGCTTCCACTGCCACTGCGACGCTTCGCGACGGATTTTTTCCTGGAGGATTTCCGGCCCGGCGTCCACTTCGCGGAAGTATTCCTTGAGGTCCATGCCAGCGGTCCAGGCATCACCGGCTCCGGTCAGCACCAATACGCCGGCGGCCGGATCCTGTTCCAAGGTCTCGAGCACGTCGATCATCTCGCGATTGAGGGTCGGGCTCATGGCGTTGCGTTTTTCCGGGCGGTTAAGGGTGACCCAAGCGATGCCCTCCTCGATATCGACCTTGACCGTTTTCCAGCGACCTTCGTAATTGCTCATGATGCGTGCTCTCTTGTTCTTGGCTGAAGATGATCAAAAACTAAACCGGAAAAATAGTTATGTCAATTAACTATTAATCGATTTACCTGTATTTTTCAGAGGCTGGGTTAAAGATTAAAAAACTTGAAGATGTCCAAGCCCGTAGCCAGCGCGCCGCAACCCCGGCAAACTGGATAGCCTTGTTAATCACTTACCTTGAGGAAGCTCATTTCGATGGCCAAGTCTTCCAAGCTTGCCGAACCCGCCGAGCCCCCGGTCACCGGTACCGACGCGCAGGCACCGCTGGACTCCGCGCTGGACGACCTGATCGGCTACGCCCTGCGCCGCGCCCAGTTGAAACTGTTCCAGAACCTGATCGGCCGGCTCGCCGTCCATGACCTGCGCCCCGCCCAGTTCTCGGCCCTGGCGATCATCGACCAGAATCCCGGCCTGATGCAGGCCGACCTGGCCAAGGCCCTGGCGATCGAGCCGCCGCAAGTAGTGCCGCTGCTGAACAAACTGGAAAGCCGGGCCCTGGCCGTGCGTGTGCGCTGCAAGCCGGACAAGCGCTCCTACGGGATTTTCCTGAGCAAGACCGGCGAAACCCTGCTCAAGGAACTCCAGCACATCGCCGCCCAGAGCGACCTTGACTCCACCGCAGCCCTCTCAGGGGCCGAGCGCGAGGAGTTGCTGCGGTTGTTGAAGAAGGTTTACCAATAAGGAACACCGCTCCTCCCTGTGGCGAGGAAGCTTGCTCCCGCTGGGCTGCGCAGCAGCCCCCAGGCTATTGAATACGGTGCGTCAGAATGACCGAGTCGACGGTTTTGGGGTTGCTGCGCAACCCAGCGGGAGCAAGCTCCCTCGCCACAAAAGTGCTGCGTCGCACCTCAGCGCATCACCAGATCGGCACGCTGTACGTCACCAGGAACCGGGTCTGGTTCTCGTCGCGAAACGCCGCCGTACCGGGGAAGTCGTTGCGGTAGATCGATTTGCGCGCCAACAGCCCGACGTTTTTCAGCGGGCCGCTCTGGATCACGTATCCCAGTTCCATCTGGAACTCGCGTTCCTTGCGATCCTCGGCATTGAGGGCCGCCAGCTCGATGTGGTCGCCACGCACATAACGCAGTCGGGTCCTCAAGCCCGGCACGCCCACGGCAGCGAAATCGTAGTCATGGATCGCCTGCCAAGTGCGCTCCTTGGCATTGAGAAAGTCCGAACTCATGGTCATTTCGCTCAGGCCCATCAGCTCGGTGCCGGACACGTAGGGCGTGGCCGTATCGCCACTGGCGTGCATGTAGCCCAGGCTCACACGATGCCCTCCCAAGCGATAGCCGACCAGCGCCGAGACATTGCGGTTATCCACCTTCCCGGCCTTGGCCGCACCGTCTTCATCACTGAAAAAACTGCGCAGGTCGGTGGTTAGCACACCGTCGCCCAATGGCAGGTTGTGCAGCAATGCCAGGGTATTCTGTTGATACAAATCCGCTACTTCGGCGTGGTAGGCCCGCAGGCTGAGGTCTTTGTTGACTTGGTAGTCGCCGCCCACATACGCCATATGGGAAGAAGTCGCCGCGCCATTGAAACGGCGGTTGGGCGAGGCGATGCTCATCGGCTGGTAGTCGGTGGAATCGCGCCGGGCGATGCGGTCGATGTAACCGGTGTTCAACGTCAAACCGTCGAAATCCTTGGAACTGAGGGTCGTGCCGCGAAAGGTCTGCGGCAGCAACCGCGACGGGCTCGCAAAGGCAAACGGCAGGAAAATCGACACGTCGCCGGTCTTCACTGTGGTTTGCGCGAAACGCAGCTTGCCGGTCACGCCCAGGCGCGAATACTCATCCGCCGCGCGTTTGTCGCTGCTGGACACCGGCAACAGTTCGGTGCCACTGCGATCCGGCGACGAGTCGAGCTTGACGCCCAACAATCCCCTCACGTCCAGGCCGAACCCGACCGTGCCTGGGGTAAATCCCGACTCGACGTTCATGAACACGCCTTGGGCCCATTCCCGGGCTGCGGTCTTGGCGCCGTCGTCCTTGTAGTCGCGGTCCATGTAGTAGTTGCGCAAGGTCAGGGTGCCGTGGCTGTCGTCGATGAACCCTTCCGCCCACAAGGCCGGAGAACCCAGGCTCAACCCGAGGCAGGCCAGCAGAGGAACCAGGGATGAAACAGGGCGCGCCGTCAGCACGTCCCGAGCGAGATTTGGCATGGTCGATGTCCATTTATTGTTGTTGTTTTGATCGGCCCAACCTTGGCGATGGGGGCCGTGCGAGCAAAGAATGGAAACGAGGCAGGTGCTTCGTCAATCGACAATGACCGATAATCGAACGTTAATGTAATTAACTAATTTACTAATTCATCCGTAGATTTCTGCCAAACCGCTGATTTTTATAATGAACTGGCCAGGTATTGACGTCCTATTCGCACCCTTCATTTTTTAGTTAGCTTTGTTAATCTTAAATGCACCCACCGGTTTTCCTCCGAGCCGGTGTTCCCTCACAAAAACAATAAGAGGATTTGCCATGGACCGTCCGGCGCGTCGTGCGACGCTGACCATCGCCTTGTGTTTCATCGTTGCGTTGATCGAAGGTTTCGACCTGCAGTCAGCCGGTACCGCCGCCGCAGGGTTGCGACAGACCTTTGCCCTCGACCCGAGAATGATGGGCTGGGTGTTCAGCGCCGGTATCATCGGGTTGCTGCCGGGCGCCTTCTTCGGCGGCTGGATCGCTGATCGCATCGGTCGCAAGAAAATCCTCATCGCCGCGGTCTTGCTGTTCGGTGTGTTTTCCCTCAGCACCGCTTATGTCGAACACTTCTCCAGCCTCTTGCTGGTGCGCTTCATGACCGGCCTGGGCCTGGGCGCCGCCCTGCCCAACCTCATTGCCCTGTGCGCCGAAGCCGTGGGCGAGCAACGCCGGGGCACGGCCATCAGCGTGATGTATGCGGGGGTGCCATTGGGTGGTGCGCTGGCGGCAGTGGTCGCGATGCTGTTTGGCGAACACTGGCAGATGACGTTTTTCATCGGTGGGTTGGCGCCCTTGCTGGTGGTCCCGTTGATGCTCCTGTGGCTTCCCGAATCCAGCGCCTTTCGCCAGGCCCAGGGTGACGGCGCCTCATCGCGAAGCTCCACCGTCCAGGCGCTGTTCGGTGAAGGTCGCGGCCGAACTACCTTGGCGCTGTGGCTGAGCTACTTTTTTACCCTGACGGTGATGTACATGTTGCTCAACTGGCTGCCGTCGTTGCTGCTGGAACAGGGCTTCAGCAAACCCCAGGCCGGGCTGGTGCAGATGCTGTTCAACATCGGCGGTGCCCTTGGCTCGTTGCTCGGTGGTCTGTTGCTGGACCGTTGCAATGGGGTCAAGGTGGTGCTGTTCGTCTATGCCGGTCTGCTGAGCGCCCTGGCCGGGGTCGGGTTGTCCGTTGGTATCGTGCCAATGGCGATTGCCGGGTTTGCCGCCGGGTTGTTTGTCATGGCTGCGCAGTTGGTTCTCTATGCGTTGGCACCGCCCTCCTATCCTACGGCGGTGCGTGCGACGGGAGTGGGTGCGGCGGTGGCGATCGGGCGCCTGGGCTCGGTGGCCGGGCCTCTGGCTGCTGGGCAGATCCTGGCGGCCGGGGGTGGGACTACCGCCGTATTGCTGGCGACTTCTCCGGGGTTGGTGGTTGCGACGTTGGCTGTTCTTAGTGTGATTCGTTATTCGGCTGGGCCGGGGTTGGGTGCGGCGAAATCGGTTGTTTGACTTGGTGTGAATATCCGTTGCTGCGGTAACGGCTGCTTATGGTTCCGCCCTGACGGCGGGTCGTACCCCCATCAGATATCAGATCTGTGGGAGCAAAGCTTGCTCGCAATGGCGGTGGCTCAGTCAATGAAGATGTTGGCTGTGCCAGCCCCTTCGCGAGCAAGCCCGCTCCCACAACCCTTCCAAAAAAACGTCACCCCCTAACCCACCGCTCCCGCCGACTAAGCACAGGCTTTTTTGCAAACACCCTCTGCGGCAACAGCAACCAAGCCAAAGCCGGCAGCAGAATCAAGGCCCCCAGCATGTTCACCAAAAACATAAAGGCCAGCAAGATCCCCATGTCAGCCTGAAACTTGATCGGCGAAAACGCCCAGGTCGACACCGCCACCGCCAAGGTCATACCCGTCAGCAACACCACTTTGCCGGTGAACAGAAGCGCCTGGTAGTACGCCTGGGCCAGGGTGTCACCGGCACGCATCCGCGCCAGGATCACGCTCAGCACATAGAGTGCATAATCGACGCCAATGCCCACGCCCAAAGCAATGACCGGCAGTGTCGCGACTTTCACCCCCATGCCCAGCCCCACCATCAGCGCCTCGCACAGGACCGAAGTGAGCATCAGCGGCAGCATCGCACACAGGGTCGCGCGCCAGCTGCGGAAAGTCAGCAAGCACAGCAGGCTGACCGCACCGTAGACCCAGAACAGCATCTCGCGCATGGACTTCTTCACCACGATATTGGTCGCCGCTTCGATCCCCGCGCTGCCGGCCGCCAGCATGAACTTGACCTCCGGCATCTGGTGTCCGGCAATGAATTGCTCGCTGGCCTCCACCACACGGTTCAAGGTGTCAGCCTTGTGATCGGCCAGGTAGACATACAGCGACAGCATCGAGCAGCCCTGATTGAACAGCTCCCGCGGTGCACGGGTCTGCACGGCACCCAGCGCGCCGTCGTTGGGGATCAGTTCATACCACTTGAAATTGCCTTCGTTATATCCGGCCGTGGCGATCTTGCTCAGCGCCGCCATCGAGGTGGTCGATTCCACGCCGGGCAATTGCTCCAGTTGCCAGGCCAATGCATCGACCGCGGACAGGCTGACGTAACGGGTGCATTGATCCTCCGGGGTCTTGATCATGACCACGAAAATATCCGAGCTGGCCGCATAATTTTGGGTCATGAACAACGCATCGCGGTTGTAGCGCGAGTCGGCCCGCAGCTCCGGAGCACCGGGGTCCAGGTCGCCGATCTTCAGGTGCAGGCTCACGGCGAAGCCAAATGCGGCCAACAACAAGCCCACCAACATGGCACCAATGGCCCAGCGCGGTTGGGTGAACAGATCGAGCGCACGCCACAATGGATGCTTGATCTGCGCCTGCTGCTCATTGGTTTCCGCACTCAGGCTGCGTTGCGCCGCCGCCGGGCTGACGCCAATGTAGCTGAGCAGGATCGGCAGCAGAATCAGGTTGGTGAAAATCAGCACCGCGACCCCGAGACTCGCAGTGACCGCCAGGTCCTGGATCACCCGGATGTTGATCAGCAGCAACACCGCAAAACCGACCGCATCACAGAGCAACGCGGTGATGCCAGCAGCGAACAGTCGGCGGAAGGTATAACGCGCGGCGACCACCCGGTGGGTGCCGCGGCCGATGTCCTGCATGATGCCATTCATCTTCTGCGCGCCATGGCTCATGCCAATGGCGAACACCAGGAACGGCACCAGTGCCGAGTATGGGTCGAGCTCATAACCGAGCAAGGCAAGCAGCCCCAGTTGCCAGAGCACCGCCGCCAGTGAACAGGTCACCACCACCAGAGTGCTGCGTGCGCAACGGGTGTAGCCGAACAGCACCAGCACCGTCACCAGTACCGCCACCACGAAGAACAGCAGGACCTGGGTCATGCCCTCGATCAAGTCGCCGACGATCTTGGTAAATCCGGTGATGTGAATCCGCAGGTCGTCGGTCTGGTACTTGTCCCGCAGCGTCTCCAGTTGCCGGGAAAAGTCGCCATAGTCCAGCGCCTTGCCCGTCTGCGGATTGATTTCCAGCAGCGGCACGAAGATCACGCTGGACTTGAAGTTGCCGGCGACCAATTGACCGACCTCCCCGGAGCGGGCCACGTTGGTCCGCACCTGCTCGATGCTGGTGGCCGAACCGTCGTAGTCGTCGGGGATCACCGTGCCGCCGTCTAGCCCTTCTTCGGTCACGGCGGTCCAGCGCGTGGTCGGGGTCCATAGCGACTTCATGTAGGGGCGATCGACACCCGGCAGCAGATAAAGCTCGTCGTTGAGCTTGGCCAGGGTGTCGAGGTAGTCCTTGTTGAAAATGCTCCCTTGCTTGACCTCCACGGCGATCCGCAGCGAGTTGCCCAGACCGCTCAACTCACTGCGGTTCTCGAGGAAATTGGCGACATAGGGATGCCCGGTGGGAATGGTTTTCTCGTAGCTGGCATTGATGCCGATGCGCGTGGCTTGCCAACCGAGCACCAAGGTCACCAGCAGGCACAGCAGGATCACCAGCGGTCGATGGTTGAAGATCGCCCGCTCAGCGAAGTTGCCCGACGCCCGGTCGAAGTCTTCCTGGCGGCCGATCACGGTTTGGGTTCTGTCGTCTTTCAAGTTTGACTCCTGTTGCACGAGCCGTGGCCCGATAGCGCTACACCGTGAAGTTTCAAGGTTTACCCGAGGCCCGCGGATCCTGGTCAGCGGCCACGCCGCTCAAGCCGACGCTGGCCAGGCTGCCGTCGACCGCCTGTTGCACGGCAGCGACGGTCCCGCCACTGCGGCTCTGACGCTTGTCGAAGCTGCGCCCCTGGTCATGACTGAAGAGAAGCTCACCGCTCTGGCTGGCCAACAGCAGGCTGCCGTCGCGCAGTTCGAGGGCGCTCGCCAGGGTCGATTCGATACCGGTTTCCAAACGTCGCCAACTGCCGCCACGGTCGTCGGACCACCAGGCGTTTCCGCGCAAGCCATAGGCAATCAAGGCCCCATCGCGGGTGCCGAGCAGGCCGAAGAAGCTGCCCTCATACGGTGACTTCAAGGCCTGGAATGACTGCCCGGCATCGGTCGAACGCAACAGCAGGCCGCGCTCCCCCACCAACAGCAGATCCTTGCCCAAGGCGCGGATGCCATACAGGTTCAAGCCCTGGGGATTGTCCACATGCTGCATCCACGGTTGCCAGCTTCGCCCGCCGTCGTCGGTGCGGTAGATCTGGTTGTAGGCGCCCACGACGTAGCCGTGCAGGCGGTCGCTGAAGTACAGGTCGAGAAACGGCTTGTCCGGTCCGTCATCGAGCATGTGCCGTGCCTGCTCCAAGTGGATGCCACCGCCAGGTTGATGGGCATCGCGCTCAGCGGTCTGCACCGCCAGGGCGATGGCACGCTCACCGTCGAGTTGTTTTTGCCAGGTTTGTCCGCCGTCCTCGGTATGCAGCACCACGCCAAGGTGACCGACTGCCCAGCCCTGCTCGGCATCGACGAACTGCACCGCCGTCAGGCTGACGCTGACCGGCACCTTGGCCTGGCGCCACGTCACGCCAGCGTCGTCGGAGAGCAGCACGATCCCACGCTCGCCAACCGCGACCAGGCGCTCGCCGGCACGGGCCAGCCCAAGCAATACCGCGCGCGAGGCCTTGACCGTCGGCAGCGCCGGTTGCTGCAGCACCGCCAATGTCGTGGCCTGTGCGACCCAGGGCACGCTGGCCAACAGGCATCCCACCAGGGCGCAAGCCCCCCATAGCGAAGCACGACTCGCAAAGTTTTTTTCAACGTTCATATCGTTATCCCGCCAGGAGAATCGTAAGCGACCGCGACGAACCTCCTCCTCGCCACGGCCGCCACCGGTTCAACGCATGTTTTCGTTGGCCATCGCATCCGGCGTGAAATAGGACGCCGAAGGCTTCGCGACTTTCTGGTACTGAACCGTCAGGTCGTTGCTCGATGAGTTGAGGAAGTAGGCCCCGGTGTCGAGGTTGTAGCTGCCCCACATGACCTGTGCGGTAAAGGCCGGCAGGTCCGGCGCCAGCAGCGTCAGTGAGTACATCTGCCGGCCGAGCTTCCCCTGGGCGTCATAACCGTCGGCCATCAGGATCTGCCAGGAGTCCTCGTCGACGTAGTAGGTCCGACGCGGCACGACATGGCGCTTGCCGGATTTGAGCGTGGCCTCGACCACCCAGACCCGATGTTTCTCCCAGCGCACCAGGTCCGGGTTGAGGAAGTTCGCCTTGACCAGGTCGTCGCTCTTGGCCAGGGCGGCGCGGTTATTGTTGTAGGTGACGAGCAGTTCCTTTTTGCCCACCAGCTTGAGGTCATAACGATCGGTCGGTCCGAACAGCATGAACGCTTCGTCGAACAGGCCGACGCCGGAGGTCACGAAATCCGGCGTGTCATAAGCAATGTTCGGTGCCCGGCGAACCCGCCTCTGACCGACCAGATACTGCCAGGCCGCCCGATTGGCCGGGTCCAGGTCCCAATGGGTCATCAGGCCTTCGCCGGCCTTGGACGACGGCAACTCCGTGAACAGCTTGCCCAGCAGGTACTTGCCCGAATAGTTTTCCAGGCTGCCGCCTTCGACGTAATAGGGGAACTGATAGGTGTACTGGGCCCGGGTCGCCTGGACTTTCTTGCCACCGGCGGTCATCAGCCAGGTATCGAAAGGCGAGCTGATGGTGTCGCCGCCCTGCCAGGACAACCGATAATTCCACAGCACCTGCGCACCGTTTTCCGGGATCGGGAACGGGATGCCGCCATACGCACTGGAGACCTTCTCGCTGTCCACATCCAGCGTGGCGCGGGTGGCGTTCTTGCTGGTGTTGTCATAGACCCATTGCGGCGCGGCCGCCGAGCGATGGGTCGGGTACACGTCCAGGCGATAGTCCGGGTACTTTTTCAGCAGCAGCTTGGTGCCTTCGGCCAACTCGCCGGCGTACTGCTCCATGTTCGCGGCCTTGATCGAGTACAGCGGTTTCTCACTAGCGAATGGATCGGGGCGCTTGTCACCCGGTTTATAACCGGGCGTGACCTGGGTGTAACCGCCCTGCCACGCCGGGATGCTGCCATCGGCATTGCCGGCACGCTCACCGCCCAGGGGGGTCAGATCGGTTTTCAAACGGGCGGCCTGTTCGGGCGATACCGCCGCCTGCGCCAGCCCCATGCCGACAAGGGCCAGGGTGAGGACGCAGGTGTTCAGGAAAGCTGTGTTCTGCATGGCGAATCCACCTTATTAGAATGAGGTTTTCACGTAGAGCGAGACGAAGTCGCGGTCGGCCAACGACTGTCCGTAACTGAAATTGCCGTCCTCGCGCAGCCCGGCTTTCGGGGCGCCGAAGAAGTTCACGTAGTTGAGGCCGACGTCCCAGCGTTGCAGGTAGGTGGCTTTGAGCCCGACACTCCAATCACCGGAATGGGTGTTGCCGAAGCCGGATTTGTTGACTGCCGATGAGCGCCCGTCGAGCACGATCCCCATGCCGATCGGCACGGTCAGGTCGATCCCGTCGACAATCTGGAAGTACGCCGGCTCGATCAATACCCGCAGCGCCGTGGCATCGCGAGTGGTGTTGGAATCCAGGGCGGCAGCGTTCTTGGTCACGCTCAGGGTGCGGTTCCAGGCCAGTTCGGCCAAGGCCGAGCCGCCGTCCCAGAAGGCGGTGGGGGATAACAGGTAAATCGCCGACAGGTTGGCGTGGGCGGTCTTGCCCCTGGCGAACAGCTCATTGTCGCCACCATCGGCCTCCACGCCGGGGGCTACCACTTGCAGGTTGCTCACCAGCGGCGCGTTCCAGCGCACCGAGGTTTCACCGGCAAAGTTGAACGGGCCGTAAGCGGTGGAGAAACTGACGCCGGCGGTCTTGATGTCTTCGGCGTAGACCTGGCGATAGGAGCCCAGGATCGGCAAGCCACTGGCCGCTGCCGCCGGACCGTCCAGGTACGCGTACAAGCCGATCGGCGCCTTATCGTGATACTGGGCTGCGTAAAAACCCAGCTCCAGTTCAGTGCCGCTCGGTTTGAAGCGGATCTGCATGCCGCCCTGCCCCGAATTGCGCGGTTTCAGATCGCCGCCATTGACCGTGTCGTTGCCGAACACTTCGCGCAGCGGGCCGCTGCCGTAACCGATGGCATCGACATCGCTCAGGTAGCTGCCCGCACCCGGCAGATTGGAACGCTCCCACTCGAACTGATAGTAGGCGCCCACCGACAGTTGCGGGTTGATCTGCAACTGCCCGGAAATCTGATTGACCGGGCGCAGGATCTCCTTGAACTGGGTTCCCGGCACGCTGAGCAATTTGACGACATCCGTCGGCCCCTGGGCATTGGCAATGCCGTTGCCGCCGTAGAACAGGCTTTCGCCGTAGATCAGGCTGTGTCGGCCCAGGCGCGCCACGCCCTGGGAGTCTTCACCGAGGTCACCGCGCACGAACACAAAGGCATCGAGAATTTCCGCGTCGCGGCCGTGAAGCTCGCGGGTTTCATGGAGGAAGTTCGGCTGTTCGCTGCTGTCAGTGTCCTGGTTGTAGACATCGTCGTACCAAGCCGCGCCGCTCACCCGCAGCCCATAGTTTTGTCGGCTGAGGTCCATTTCAGAAAACAGGTCCAGGCGGTTGGAGACCAGGCCACGGCTGAAATTCTTATCGCCCTGGCTCTGGATCGAGGGGTACAGGCCGTTGGCGGTTGGCGCGTTGACCAAGCGACTGTCCTGCCCTTGCAGGCGCCAGGCCTGGCTGTACTTGATGGTGTTGTCCCAGCGCAGTTTCCAGTCGGAGTCACCCAGGTCCATTTGCATGGCCTCGACCCGGTCGACCATCACACCGGTGCTGCATAACGCCAGGAACAGCGCGCAATGCTTGAAACGAAAGCTATCTTTGACGTTATCCATGGACGCTTCTCATTATTGTTATTTTTGGGCATGGCTTTGGCAGCCAACACGCTCAGGTCACGGCTTGCGCCGTTGTCTACGGGTGCGCATTTCAGATGTAGGTGGAGGCCAATCCACCATCGACCGGCAGGTTGACGCCGTTGATCCAGCGCGACTCGTCGGCACACAGGAAAGCGATCACCGCCGCCACCTCATCGGCATAAGCGGGACGTTTCATGCGGTGGGCATCGGCCTGGGTCCGGGCCTCGCCGAGCATGCTCACGAAGTCGTCGAGGATGGGCGTGAACACCGGGCCTGGCGCGACGCTGTTCATGCGCACCGAATGCTCAAGGAACCAGGGCTGGGCCTGCAGGTAGTTCCAGACGATCAAGGCTTCCTTGAAGTACTGGTAGCAGGTCTGGTCCGGCACCGGGTGGTCGGCCAGCCAGGCCTGCGCGGCGGCAAAATCTTCGATGCGCGCCAGCGCCTTGTGCTGTTCCAGGCGCAGCGGCCATTCGGCGCCAAGGATCGAGGCGATATTGACGATGCTGCCGCCCGCACTGATGCGCGGCAGCAGCGCACGGCTCAAATGGCGCAACCCGAGGTAATTGACCCGCGCCAACAATTGCGGGTTGGCGGTGCCCGGCACGCCGGCAATGTTGCACAGGCTGTCGAATCGTGCGGGCAGTTGTGGCAGCAACCGCTCGATGTTCTCGGCGCTGCTCAAGTCGCCCTGCACAAAACCGTCCAGGGTCATGTGCGGTGCCTTGAGGTCCACGCCGATTACCTGGGCGCCGTGAGCGCGCAGCAGGCTCGCCGTGGCAGCACCGATACCCGACGAAACACCGGTCACCAGCACAATCTTGTTGTCGAGTTTCATGTTGAGTCCTCTTCTTATTTTTGTGTACCCGCAGGGCCCAGCTCATCGGGCCCGGTAAAACCGGCCGGTCAGAACGGGTAGACCGGCGCCGTGTCCTTGACCGTCACCCACTGCCACTGGGTGTATTCGTCCCAGTCCGCCGGGCCGCCGACGCTTCCGCCATTGCCCGAAGCGCCACGCCCGCCGAACGGGTTGACGCACTCATCGGCGACGGTCTGGTCATTGATGTGCAACATGCCGCACTGCAATCGCTCGCCAATGGCCATGGCCCGGCCCACGGACGGTGAAATGATCGCCGCCGCCAAGCCGTACTCGGTGCGATTGGCCAACTCGATGGCTTCCTCATCCGTGGCGAAGCTGACCACCGTTGCCACGGGCCCGAACACCTCTTCGTCGAACGCGCGCATGCCCGGTTTCACGCCACTGAGCACGGTGGCCTGATAGAACAGCCGATCATGGTCGCCGCCCGCTTCCAGCCGAGCCCCGGCGCGCACGGTGTCGCTGACGATGTCGTGGACCCGTTGCAACTGCCGCTGATTGATCAGCGGCCCCATCGCGGCCTCTTCGCGGGCGGCGTTGCCGAAGGTCATGGCCTGGGCCTTTTCCACCAGTTTGCGGGTCAGTTCGGCGGCGATGGATTCATGGGCGAGGATCAAGCCGGTGGCCATGCAAATCTGCCCTTGATGCAGCCAGGCGCCCCAGGCCGCGTTTCGGGCCGCGAGGTCGAGGTCGGCGTCTTCGAGAATGATCAGTGGGTTCTTGCCACCCAACTCCAGGGCGACTTTCTTCAGGTTGCGCCCGGCCACTTCGGCGACCTTGCGCCCGGCGCCGGTGGAACCGGTGAAGGCGATCATGCGCACGTTAGGGTCGCGGCACAGGGCCTCACCGGCATCCGCCGCGCCGGGCAACACTTGCAGCAAGCCCTTGGGCAGGCCTGCCGCCTCGAACAAACGGGCGATGAGGAAACCGCCGCTCACCGGGGTTTGCGGATCCGGCTTGAGCACCACTGCGTTGCCCGCCGCCAGGGCCGGCGCGACGGAGCGCATGGACAGCACCAAGGGAAAGTTGAAGGGCGAAATCACCCCGACCACGCCATGGGGTTGGCGCCGCGCATAGGACAGACGCCCCGCCTCGCTGGGCAGGACCACCCCGTGGGCCTGGGACAGCAAGCCGGCGGCCTGATGCAACAGCACGATGGCTTCGCGTACCTCGTGCTGCCCCTTGAACAGCGCAGCGCCGGTCTCCCGGGCCACGTACAGCGCCAGTTCGTCGAAGGATTGCTCGGCCACATCGGCAGCCTTGCGGAAGATCGCCGCCCGTTGCCGCGGGCCCAGCGCTGCCCATGCCGGCTGAGCGAGGGCGGCGTCGCGACTGGCCTTGGCGATGTCGGCGGTGTCGGCCGTGGCACAGCGCATCAGCCGCTCACCGGTGGCCGGCTCGATGATCGATTGCAGCGGGCCCGAGGCAGGCACCCAGTCACCGTTGAAGACACATTCCGATTCGATCACCTGGGACAGCAGGTGGCTTTTGGGTGCAGACATTTAACACTCCCGGCTCTTTGTTGTTGTCATCGTTTGCCGCACCTGGAAGGTGTCGACGCAAACGCCGTGCAAGTGCTGAGCAAGCGCTGTGCCGGTTTTGCCCGCAGACCTTGATAAACCTGGCGCAGGGCTCTGGTTCAAGGCTCTTCGCCGGGCACGACGGACCCGGAGCCGACGCCGACCTGGCCGTTGGCCAGCTGCCGCTTGTTCATTTGATAAAGTTATGCTTAATAACTATCTCGCCAGGTGATCATTTCGATCACCTGCCATCAGGGGCATAACAATGAATAATCCCCACTGCCAGTTGCCGGACCACCGGATCGCCACCGAGCATTTCCATCCACGGGGTGACAGTAACGAGCTGAGCGACAGCAGTTCGCCCACCACGGCAGAGCTCACCGCGTGCCTGTTTTTCTCCCCCGACGATGGCCGCATCTGGCTCAACGACCAGCGCATGTTGCTGCTGCACAGTTCCTCCTTCGGTGCGTTGCGCCGTGAAATCATCGAGCGCCAGGGGCTGGAGCAGGCCCGCGGCATGCTCACCCGCACCGGCTATTCCTCCGGCGCCCGCGACGCTCGGCTGATTCGCGAACGCTGGCCCCACGCCGACGCCGCGGCGGTGTTCCGTGCCGGCACGCACCTGCATACCCTCGAAGGCATGACCAAGGTCGAGCCGCTGCATTTCAAGTTCGACGCCGACTCGGGGTTCTATGAAGGGGAGTTTCTCTGGCATCACTCCTGCGAGGCCGACGAGCATGTCGCCGCCTATGGCACCGGGCAGGACCCGGTGTGCTGGACTGAGCTGGGCTACGCCATCGGTTTCGTCAGCGGGCTGTTCGGCCAACTGGTGGTCTTCCGCGAAGTGGAATGCCGGGGCATGGGCCACGAGCGCTGCCGAGTCGTCGGCAAGACTGCCGAACAATGGGGTGACATCGAGCAGGACCTGAATTACCTCAATGCTTCACCGACGACAGTCGTTCCGCGCGCTGATATTCAGTCCGACAATGTCGCCGGAGCCGCCCCGCTGCCGGACAGCGAACAGCCGCTGATCGGTGCCAGCGCCGCCTTCAACGCCGCGACCCAGGCCTTGCAGCGGGTGGCCTTGACCCCTGCCACCGTGCTGGTCAGCGGCGAATCCGGCGTGGGCAAGGAGATGTTCGCCCGCCAGTTGCACCAACTGAGTCGCCGCCGTGATGGTCCGTTCATCGCCCTCAATTGCGCGGCCATCCCCGACAACCTGATCGAGGCCGAACTGTTCGGCGTCGAGCGCGGCGCCTACACCGGGGCCACCCATTCACGCCCCGGGCGTTTCGAACGCGCCCATGGTGGCACGTTGTTTTTGGACGAGATCACTTGCCTGAGCCTGGCCGGGCAAAGCAAGCTGCTGCGCGCCTTGCAGGAGCGGGAAATCGAACGGGTCGGCGGTGGCCATGGCATCAAGGTCGATGTGCGGGTCGTGGCGGCCACCAACATCGACCTGCGCAAGGCCGTGGCGGACGGCGCGTTCCGTGAAGACCTGTTCTACCGGCTCAACGTCTACCCCATCGCCCTGCCGCCCCTGCGCGAGCGCCGCGATGACATACCATTGCTGATCAATGCCTTCCTCAAGCGCTTTTGCCAGGAATACGGCCGCACGCCGATGGGGCTGACCATGCGCGCCTTGAAGGTGCTGTTACGCTATGACTTTCCGGGCAACGTGCGGGAATTGCAGAACCTCATCGAGCGGGGCCTGATCGCCAGCGAAGAAGGCCAGGCGATCGATCTGGTCCATCTGTTTCGCAATGAGCAATTACCGGTGGATGCGTACTCCGTGGACCACCTCGGCGGCCTCTCGCCCATGGGCCTGGCTGCCAACGATGCAACGGAAAAACCGGCGCTGCTCCAGTCCCTCAGCCAACTGGACGCGGACTTCTCCATTGACGGCCTGGAATCACGCCTGATCAGCGAAGCCCTGCAACTGAGCAGCGGCAACCTGGCGGCGGCCGCGCGCTCGTTGGGACTGAGCCGGGCGCAGTTCGCCTATCGGTTGAAGAAGCATCAAAGGATTCATTCAGACTAAACACCTAACCTACTGTGGGAGCGGGCTTGCTCGCGAAGGCGGTGGGCCAGCTTGCATGTTTGTCGGATGCACTGACGTCATCGCGAGCAGGCTCGCTCCCACACTGGTTTCTGGGTGACCACAAGGTCTGTGCCCAGCACAAATCCCCTGTGGGAGCGAGCTTGCTCGTGATGGCGGTGGGTCAGTTGGCATTGATGTTGGCTGGGCTGGCGTCATCGCGAGCAGACCCGCTCCCATCGGGAGGCAGAGCGACTGCAACTCAATCCGTGGTGCTCGCCGCCAGCACCGCGAGCGTCCGACGCTTGGGGTTCCAGATGCTCAGGCACCAGACGCCCCACCACTCCAGGCCATCGTCGAAATAATCGCTCCAGGGCTCCCGTGCCGGATCAGGCTCGTCGCTGGCCGTCCAATTGAAGTTGAAGTTGTCGACCCAACTCAACACCACGACATCGCCCCCTTCTTCGAGCCCGAGCAGATCGAGCCACGTCTGGAACAGCGCTTGCGTCGCGTCGTCGCTGAACCGGGTGCCATAGGGCGGTTCGCAGAAGTCTGCGTACAAGGCGTAGGGCTGCTGATTGCGTTCGCCCGCGTCGGCGCGCATGAGTCGAGTCACCTCGTCGCGGTTCAGCGGTTTGGCGACAGCCTTGTTCAAATCCCAAACCATGGTGGGGGGCGCAACCTCGGCATAGCGCGGATCGAGGGTCAGTTGGCGGTGACGTTCCAGCCACTGCGCCTTGATCTGCTGGAACAACAGGTCCACGGCCTGGCGATGGAGCGCCTCGTCAACCGCTTCACTCACCTCGGGCGCGAGCACCAGGAACTCGAAGGCGCAACCGGCCTTTTCCATCCGCTGGCGCAGGGATGCGCTGGCTGGCTGTTCAACGACATTCAACATGACAGGCTCCGTCAGGCAAGGCAGAAGCGCCCCGGCGATACTCGCTGGGGGTCTGGTTCATCTCGATGCGGAAATGCCGATTGAAGTTGGACAGGTTGTTGTAGCCCACTTCAAAACAGATATCGGTCACCGGCATTTCGCTCTGCAACAGCAAACGGCAGGCGCGCTGGACCCGCAACTTGCGCATCAAGTCGATGAAGCCATGCCCGGTGATGCGCTTGAAGAACCGCGAGAAGCCCGGCTCGCTCATGTCCAATTGACGGGCGATCACCGACAGGCGCAGGTCGCCGGTGAGTTCGGCTTGCAGGTACTCGAAGGCTTTATGGATGCGCTCGGAACTGCGCGCATCGAGGGTCGGCGCGTAGCAGGGGCTCGCCAGGCTCAGGGCCTCGTCGCCAGAGGCTTGGTTGAGGGCATGGAGCAGCTCGAGGAACAGCGCCAACCGCGCCAGCCCCTGGGCCAGGCCGATGGCTTCCAGCAGGTGCGCGGCCCTCAGCGCGGTGCCGCCTGCGAAGGCCAAGCCACGCCGGGCACGTTCGAACAGCCCCTGCAGATCCCCCAGTTCAGGCAGGGTGCGGCGCAAGGTCAGCAGCGTGGCGCCGTCGAATTGCAACACCACGTCGCGTCCGGCCAAGTGCTCGCCCGGCGCCAGGTCGCCCATCCAGTCGTGGGGCAAGTCCGGGCCGATCATCGCCACATGGCCTGGGCCAAACGGACCGATGTAGTCGCCCGCCAACAGTTTGCCGCTGCCCTGGCGGATCAGGTGGATTTCAAATTCAGGGTGATGATTCCAGCGCGCCAGCGGGTACGGGTAGTCATGCTCGTACCAGCGAAAACTGTGTTCGGGCTCAGGCAGGATGACTTCCAGTTCGGCCGGTCGCTGCTCGAACAGGGGCGTTCGGTGATCAGGCATGTCGCGCCTCTTTTAGCGTTATAGCGGGCACCTTACGCCGAGTGCGCAGCGCTTCGCCAGCCTCGACCTGATCGTCCACCGATACTTTTTTAACCCGCGCCTGGCGCACTGATGAGCGTTAAAAAAGTATCAGCGCGCGATCCTCCCGGCGTTTGTCGGCCTCTGTGAGCGCTGCTGTAATCGGCTTGCCCATGACCGACCTTATATGTGGCGAGGGAGCTTGCTCCCGCTGGATCGCGCAGCCGTCCAGCTCCTGCGCCACAGAGTGTGTGACGCCTATTCCCTGGACTGAAAGGACAACCCCCATGAAACGACTGGAAGGAAAAAGTGCCCTGGTGACCGGCGCCGCCCGTGGTATCGGCAGGACGTTTGCCCAGGCCTATCTCAACGAAGGGGCCACGGTGGCGATTGCCGATATCGACCTGGAGCGGGCCCAGGCCACCGCCGCCGAACTGGGCAACAGCGCCTACGCGGTGAAAATGGACGTGACCGACCAGGCGTCGATCGACCAGGCCATTGAGGCCGTAGTGGCCCGGGCAGGCAAGCTGGATATCCTGATCAACAATGCCGCGCTGTTCGACCTGGCGCCCATCGTGGACATCACCCGTCAAAGCTACGAGCGGCTGTTCTCCATCAACGTCGCCGGCACGCTGTTCACGTTGCAGGCGGCGGCGCAGCAGATGATCCGCCAGGGCCATGGCGGGCGGATCATCAACATGGCCAGCCAGGCCGGCCGGCGTGGCGAAGCCCTGGTGGCGGTCTATTGCGCCACCAAGGCGGCGGTGATCAGCCTGACCCAATCCGCCGGGCTGGACCTGATCAAGCATCGGATCAACGTCAACGCCATTGCCCCCGGCGTGGTCGATGGCGAGCATTGGGACGGTGTGGATGCGCTGTTCGCCCGCCACGAAAACCTGCCGCTGGGGGAAAAGAAGCGCCAGGTCGGGCAGCAGGTGCCCTATGGCCGGATGGGCACCGCGGAAGACCTCACCGGAATGGCGATTTTCCTGGCCTCGGCGGAGAGCGAGTACGTGGTGGCGCAGACCTATAACGTCGACGGCGGGAACTGGATGAGCTGACAATCCGCGATTTTATGGGCCTTGAAACGACGGAAATGGACTTATTCGCTTGAAAATTGATCCCACTACTTGAGGATTATCCCGAACGGTACCCAACGGTGCCGTTCCAAGGGATTTCAAGAGAGCGTGAATACCATTGCCCCAGCGGGGCAAAAATTGCGCATCATAGGCGCCGTCCGCTCAAGGGAGATTTACATGCGTGCCATTTCATCCGTCATGGGTCTTGTCGTGCTGTCGCTGGGCCTGGTGTTCACCACTAGCGCCACGGCCACCGAAGAGACGCAACTGGTCGAGTCCATCAACCTTTACCGCAGCCAATCCCAAAGCTGTGCCGGCCAGGCCTCGCTGGAGTTGCCGCCGCTGGCGATGGACTCCCGACTGATCCTGTCGGCCAATGGCATCGGCGACCTGCAACAGGCGCTGGCGCGGGCGGCCTACCCCATGGTCAACGTGCAAGCCATCAGCCTGTCCGGGCCGCGCGATGCGCAATCGGCCATGAAAGCCGTGCAGGAAAGCTTCTGCCAGGTGGTGCTCGACCCACAGTTCGTCGACATCGGCGTCAGCCGCCTGGATCGCGAATGGCGCATCGTGCTGGCGCGCCCGTTGCTGTCGGCGCGCCTGGGTGATTGGCAGGCCGAAGGCCAGAAGTTGCTGAAGCTGATCAACAGCGCCCGCGCCCAGCCCCGTCGCTGCGGCACCGAAGCCTTCGCCGCCACCACGCCGCTGGCCTGGAACGCCACCTTGGCCCTGGCCGCCGTCACGCACACCCGGGCCATGGCCAACAACAATTTCTTCGACCACAAGGACCGCGACAACCGCACGCCGGGCGACCGCGCCGAACTGGCTGGCTACCTGGGCCAATTGATCGGCGAAAACATTGCCGCCGGACAAGATACCGCGCTCAAGGTGGTGGACGGCTGGCTGGCCAGCCCGGGGCACTGCGCCAACCTGATGAACCCGCAGTTCCGCGAATTGGGGGCCGGGTACGCGACCGATCCGAAAAGCGATGCGGGGATCTACTGGACGGCGATGTTC
The DNA here is from genome assembly GCF_001269655.1 of Pseudomonas thivervalensis. GTDB lineage: Bacteria > Pseudomonadota > Gammaproteobacteria > Pseudomonadales > Pseudomonadaceae > Aquipseudomonas > Aquipseudomonas thivervalensis. Next base: position 469,192 of record NZ_LHVE01000009.1, on the reverse strand, counting down.
GGCACGCAGTAGGCGCGTTGCCCGGCTGCCGCCATCGCGAGCAAGCTCGCTCCCACAGGGGCTTCGTTGGCCGCGAAATCGGTGTCAGGCACGAACCTCCTGTGGGAGCGAGCTTGCTCGCGATAGCCATTTCCCGATCAACCTCAGCGCCCATGGCCGACCTCGTCCTGCCGCAGCACCCGCCGCACATGCCCCATGAACTGGCTCAACGAAGGTGATGGGGCCACCGGCTTGCGCTGCAACAGGCCGATCGAGCGTTTCGCCGGCTGGTCGATGGCCGTGACAGTGCACTGCTCGCCGATGTTGAACACCGCCCTGCAGCTGGCCGGCAACAGCGAAAACCCCAACCCTTCGCGCACCAGGGCCGTGGCCGTGCTCATGTGCGCCACCTCCCAGGCCGGGACAGGATCGACGTTCAGATAGCGCAATGCAGCATCAGCCAGGGGACGGATGCTGGTGTCGGGCGTGAGGGCGATGTAGGGCTGGCGTTTCCAGTCGTCCTGGTCTCCACCCGGGTGATTCTTGTGGCTCAGCAACACCAGGTTGTCATCCACCAGGCGTTCGAAACTCAGCCCGGAGAGATCGTCAGGCAGCGAACTGATGCCGGCGTCCACCTCGCCTCGTTGCACCCAACCCATGACTTCCCCGGCGCGGCCGTCCAGCAAGCTCACCGTCACGCCCGGGTTCTCACGCTGGAAAGCCGCAATGGCGATCGGCAGGAACGACGCGGCGGCGGTGGGCAGCGCCGCAAGCCGGAGGGTGCCACGGCTCAGGCTCAAGGTGTCGCGAGCGTCGCGCACGGCATCGTCCATGTCCCGGAGCATGCGCCGGGCCTGGGGCAAGAAATGCTCACCGGCGGGCGTCAGCTCGACGCTGCGGGTATTACGCGCGAGCAACTGCAGGCCCATGCTCTCTTCCAGTTTGCGAATGCTATAGCTCAGCGCCGGCTGCGACAGGTGCAACTGTTCTGCGGTGCGGGTAAAGCTCGACGTCTCGGCGATCAGGATGAAGGCACGAAGCTGACGAAAAGAAACGTTCATGGCCCACTCATAAAATTACTGGATCAATTGATTCTATCTTTAAAATTCACAGAATAATCCAGTCCCTCCACTATGGGTCACCCTTCAGTGGAACACGGACATGACAAAAACAATTCTCGTCGGGTGTGGCGCCGGTTTCGCCAATGATCGACCCGACGCCGCCCTGCGCCTGGCCCAGGATCTGGCGCAACGCAGCGGCCAGCGCTACATCATGCTGGAGCTACTGGCCGAACGGACCCTGGCCGAGGCGCAGCTACGCAAACGCCTTGATCCAGAAACAGGCTACTCCGCGCGCCTGTTCGATTTTCTCGAGCCCATGCTGGACTTGTGCATTGAGGCCGGCATCCCAATCATCACCAACGGCGGCGCCGCCAATCCCCGGGCGGCCGCGCAACGGCTGCGCCATGGGCTGGCGGGCCGCTCCCCTGAACTGAAAATCGCCTGCGTGCTGGGCGATGACCTGCTGGAAGAAACACCGCCCCGCTACGAACGATGGCTGGCATCGGGGCCCCTGGAGCATCCCGTTTCGGTGAACGTCTACACCGGTGCCGACGGTATTGCCCAGGCGTTGGCCGAGGGCGCCGGCATCGTGCTGTGTGGCCGGGTCGCGGATCCGTCGCTGGCGGTCGGGGCGATCCGCCATGGGCTGGGTTGGGCGGCTGACGATTGGCAGAAAATGGCCGTCGCCACCACGGCCGGGCACCTGCTGGAATGCTGCACCCAAGTCACCGGCGGCTACTTTGCCCATCCCGGGATGAAAGACATTCCAGACCCGGCCAATCTTGGTTGTCCAATTGCCGAGGTGCACCAGGACGGCCGCTTGATCATCGGCAAGACCCGCAACAGCGGCGGTCGGGTCAGCGAACAGACCGTCAAGGAACAGCTCCTTTACGAAGTACACGACCCTCGACGCTATCTGACGCCGGACGTGGTGCTGGACCTGGGCCAGGCCCGCGTCCAGGACTTGGGCGAGGACCGTGTCGAGATCAGTAGCCTGCTTGGCCACCCGCGTCCCGACACGCTCAAGGGACTGGCGGGTGTACGTGGTCTCTGGTTCGGCGAGGCGGAAATTTCCTACGCTGGCCCCGGTGCCGTGGCGCGTGCCGCACTGGCGCGGGAAATCCTGCTGCAACGTTTTGACCAACTGGCACCGGGGATACAGCCTTGGATTGACCTGTCCGGAATCGCCAGCCTGTTCAACGACCAGGGCGGTCGTTACCTGCAAAAGCAGCTGGCCCAGGCGCCTTCCCTGGAGGATGTGCGCGTACGCATCGGCCTGACCCACACCGACCGGCCACAGATCGAAGCGCTGCTGGCGGAAGTGGAATCGCTCTACACCAACGGGCCGGCGGGCGGCGGTGGCGTGCGCCGGCACCTCGCCGAGACCGTCACCACCCGCAGCTTCCTGCTGCCGCGAGATGAAATCCACACAACCCTGGAGTGGTACTGATGAACCTGGTCACCCTCGCCGACTATGCCCATGCCCGTGCTGGCGACAAAGGCAACATCCTCAGCATCGCCCTGTTTCCCCACGACCCGGCCCACTACCCCTGGCTGCTACGGGAACTCACCTGCGCCCGAGTGGCCGAGCAATTCGCGACGCGACAACCGTCCAAGGTGCATCGCTATGAACTGCCGAACCTGAACGCGCTGAATTTCGTGCTCGAGGACGCCTTGGAAGGCGGAGTGAATCGCAGTTGCGGTCTGGATCGCCACGGCAAGAGCCTGAGTTACCTGCTGCTGGCCTTGCGCCTGCCAGGCCCGCAAGGCTGACCGAGCCCCCGTCCGCGAACCTTCGACAACAATAAAAAAGCGAGGCTGCAACATGATTACAACCCTGGGTTTCCTGATGATGCTCGCCATCATCGGCTTGATATTGCTGCGCCGGATCAGTCCGGTGGTGGCGTTCACCACCCTTCCCGTCGTGGTTTGCCTGCTGGCCGGCTTCAATCTCGGGCAGATCGGCGAGTTCATAAAGGCCGGCCTGATCACGGTGGCGCCGACCGCCGCGCTGTTTCTGTTTGCCATCCTGTTCTTCGGCATCATGCGTGACCGCGGATTGTTCGATCCGTTGGTCAACCTGCTGATCCGCAGCACGGGCGGCAAGCCGTTGGCCGTGGCGTTGGTAACGGTATTGGTGACGTCGGTGGTTCATCTCGACGGCGTCGGCGCGGCCACGTTCTTGCTGACCATCCCGGCCCTGCTGCCCTTGTATAAACGCCTGAACATGAGTCCGGCGATGCTGTTGTGCCTGGTGGGCACCACGGCCGGTGTCATCAATATGGTTCCTTGGGGCGGGACGACTGCCCGCGCCGCGGCGGTGTCCGGGCTGGATGCCACCGAGCTATGGCTGGGCTTGCTGCCGGTGCAGATGGTCGGCCTGGCGTGCATGCTGCTTGTCGCGACCGTATTGGGCCTGCGCGTCCAGCGTCGCCAACCGATGTCGCTGGGGGCGGCGGCGACGTATGACATGGATAGCCTGAATCCACAGGATCGCGAATTCAGCCTCTCGCCCCGGGAGCCGCGCTACTGGCTGAACGTGGCGCTGACCGGCGGGATCCTGGTGTGCCTGTTCACCGGCATCTTTCCCTTGTATGCCTGTTTCATGGTGGGACTGGGCATCGCCCTGCCCTTGAACTTCCCGTCCCTGGACGCCCAGGCCGAACGCCTCAAGGCCCATGCGGCCGATGCACTGCAAATGGTCCTGGTGATGATGGCCGCCGCCGTCCTGCTGGGCGTGCTCTCCGGTGCGAAGATGTCCGACGGCATGGCCTTGGCGCTGATCGATATCCTGCCCGCGGGCTCTGCCCAGTACCTGCACGTAATCGTCGGTTTCTTCGGTGTTCCCCTGGGCATGATCTTTTCACCGGACGCCTACTATTTCGCTCTGCTGCCGGTGATCAAGGACGTGGCCGCCGCTGCGGGCGTTCCCCTCGAAGCCGTGGCCCGGGCCATGCTGATCGGGGAGAACACCGGGTTTTCCATCAGCCCGGTGGTGCCTAGCGTGTACTTGGCGCTGGCGCTGTCCGGCGTAGAGTTACGCAAGCACATCGCCTATACGTTCTTCTGGGCCTGGGGCGTCAGCCTGGTAATGCTTGCCTTCGCCGTGGCGACCGGCGCGGTACAGGTGTAACGCTCAAGGGCGGGCTTCAATGTGCATCGAAGATCAGCGAACGATGCACCCCCGAGCCCGCCCTCACTCCATCGCCGACCGCCAACGCCACCGAGCCGAACGGCATCGCCGCATCGCCACAGACAAATACCCCCGGGACGCTGGTTTCACGCGTCATCGGATCGGCCTGGATGAACGCCCCGAGCGGGCCGTCTTCAAGTACGCAACCCAAGGACGCCGCGAGTGAACCGGCCACCTGGATACGCGGCAAGACAAACAGGCCGTCAATGGCGATCACCCGCCCGTCCGCCAGCACCACATCGGCCCGTTCACCTTCGATACGCTCGACACGTTCCGGCACCAGGGTCACGCCGCGTCGGGCCAGGCTGTCCTGTTGCTCGGCGTCAGGCTCGAACACGCCATTGGTGAAGAACGTCGTTGGCCCCCAGTCGGGCAGCATCAAGGCATGGTGGAACGACATTGGCGAGGTCGCCAACACTCCGATGGGACCTTGTTCCAGCTCATAACCGTGGCAATACGGGCAATGGAATACGCTTTTGCCCCAGCGCTGCGCAAGCCCTTCCACATCCGGCAACTCATCAATGACACCGCTGGCCAACAATAGGCGCTGGGTGCTGTAGCGTTGCCCGCCATCGGTCTCCACGATGAAGCCGCCCGTCTCCTGGCTGGCCTTGCTCGCAGTACCCGATACCCACTCCACCGTCGGATAGGCCAACAGTTGACGACGGGCATCATCGGCAATGTCCCCGGGGGCACGGCCGTCCTGCCCGAGAAAACCATGGGCGCTGGCCGCGAACCGGTTGCGCCGCTGGCCGGCATCGATGACCAGCACTTTGCGGCGGGCACGGGCCAGTTGCAGGGCTGCGGACATACCGGCGTAGCTGCCGCCTGCGATGATGACGTCGTAGCGCATGATCAATCTCCACGGTGGTGTGACGGAACTGGAAAAGTCTCGACACATCGTAAGTTCCTTGAAAAGCACCTGTCAACGATCTCGTAACTTTTGCAATTACAGGCGATACTCAGGCCGGTCTTCGCCACGGAACGCTGCAACGCTCATGAGAACCGACACCCGCCTGTCCCGCATGCTTCACGTGCTGATCCACATGGATCGCCACCAACAATCGGCCACGTCCGACACCCTCGCGCAGATGTTGGGCACCAACCCGGTGGTGGTGCGCCGGACCATGGCGCTGCTCAAGGAACAGGGGTATGTCACGTCGGAAAAAGGCCATCGCGGCGGCTGGACCCTGAGCAAGCCGTTGTCGGAGATGACGTTGCTGGACATTCACCAGGCCTTGGGCAGCACGTCGATCTTTGCCATCGGCCTGTCCACCGATCACCCGCAATGCCTGGTGGAACAGGCCGTGAATGGGGCGCTGACTGATGCATTCGATGAAGCCCAGGCATTGCTGCTCGAGCGATTGGGGGCGATTACCCTGGCGCAGTTGGCGGAGGATTTTGATGCGCGGTTTCGACAGGTGTGCGCAGAGGACGGGACAGACCTTTCGCAGATCGGGCATTGATGTTGGCGGGCCCACCGCTATCGCGAGCAAGCTCGCTCCCACAGGGTTAACCGAATCCCCCCCAAAAAAAACGCCGCTCAATGAGCGGCGTTTTTATGCCTCACCAGACAGCGTCCGGTTTACAGCGCCATGTCAGCCGCTGGGTTCGCTTCCGGGGCTGCGCCCGGCTTGGCCGGTGCCACGGTGGCGCCTGCCTTGCCGATCACCGGCGGCGTGTCCAGTTGCAGGACTTCGCTGGTGTATGCCCACTCCTGGGCTACGCGCTCAGGGCTATCGTTGAGCTTGGTGCCGTAGCTTGGCACGATCTGGCGCAGTTTTTCCTGCCAGGCCGGGCTGGCGACCTTGTCCTTGAAGACTTTCTCAAGCACGGTCAGCATGATCGGTGCAGCAGTCGAGGCGCCTGGCGAGGCACCCAGCAGGCCGGCGATGCTGCCGTCCTGGGAGGCAACCACTTCGGTGCCGAGTTTCAGCACGCCGCCCTTCTCTTCGTCACGCTTGATGATCTGCACGCGCTGGCCGGCCTGCCACAGGCGCCAGTCTTCCTGCTTGGCGTCCGGGAAGTACTCTTTCAAAGCATTGAAGCGATCTTCATCCGACAGCATCAACTGGCCGGCCAGGTATTCGACCAGTGGGTACTGTTCGATACCGACCTTGGTCATCGGCCACACGTTGTGGGTGGTGGTGCTGGTCAGCAGGTCGAAGTACGAACCGTTCTTCAGGAACTTGGTGGAGAACGTTGCGAATGGGCCGAACAGGATCACGCGCTTGCCATCGAGCACACGGGTGTCCAGGTGCGGAACCGACATCGGCGGTGCGCCCACCGAAGCCTTGCCATACGCCTTCGCCAGGTGCAACTGGGCGACGGTCGGGTTTTCGGTGACCAGGAACGAACCACCCACCGGGAAGCCTGCGTATTCACGCGCTTCCGGGATGTCGGACTTCTGCAGCAGGTGCAATGCACCGCCACCGGCGCCGATGAACACGAACTTGGCGTCGGTCTCGGTTTCGGTACCGTCTTTCAGGTTCTTGTACGAAACACGCCAGGTGCCGTCTTCGTTGCGGGTGATCTCTTCCACTTCGCTGGACAGCTTGAGGGAGAAGTTCGGCTTGGTTTGCAGGTAAGTCGCGAATTGGCGAGTGATTTCGCCGAAGTTCACGTCAGTACCCAACGGACTCCAGGTGGCCGCGATTTTCTGGCTCGGGTCACGCCCTTGCATCATCAGTGGGACCCACTTGCTGATCTGCGCAGGGTCTTCGGAATATTGCATGCCGGCGAACAAAGGGCTGGCCTGAAGGGCTTCGTAGCGCTTCTTCAGGAACGCGATATTGTCATCACCCCACACGAAGCTCATATGTGGCGTGGAGTTGATGAACGAGCGCGGGTTCTTCAGCACACCGTTCTTGACCTGCCAGGACCAGAACTGACGGGATATCTGGAAGGCTTCGTTGATCTCGACGGCCTTGACGATCTCGACCTTGCCGTTCTTGTCTTCCGGCGTGTAGTTCAGCTCGGCCAACGCAGAGTGACCGGTACCGGCATTGTTCCAGCCGTTGGAGCTCTCTTCGGCAACACCGTCCAGGCGCTCGACCATTTCCATGGTCCAGCCCGGCTCCAGCTCATTGAGCCAGACGCCGAGTGTCGAGCTCATGATGCCCCCACCAATGAGCAAGACATCCACTTTTTTTGGCTCGGCGGCGTGCGTGGTCGCAAGACCCATCGCCATCGCCAGGCCCAGTAGCGCCGTGTGTGTTTTCTTCAACATGTGTGTATCCCTAGGATGAACGCCATTCCGTCCACCGGTCCTGATCAAGGATAGATCACATCCACGGCCAGCATTGCCAGGGGGATGGGATCGAGACGGACTGGAGGATGGACCTACAGGGCCGAGCACATTCGTCGGCCTCTCGTTTATGTCTCTCCGGCGCTGACTTCTTGTAGGTCTTGGCTTCAGCTGGGTGAGGGACGCTGCAAACGGTGTTCATCGGGCCTGGCGTGGCCGTGCCCGATTGTCGCAGCGGGGGGAGTTTACATAAGGAAATAAACAGACCGAAGCGCATTTTTACATTCTTGGCAAAAACGCCGACCAAATGACGGCATTTTAATGGCCTTGGTAACCATTCGCGTAGGAACTGTACGTGACCCGTGTAGGAGCTGACGAGTGCAACGAGGCTGCGATCTTTTGATTCATCCGTTTGAGACTCAAGCGGCCAGGGCAAGATCGCAGCCTCGTTGCACTCGACAGCTCCTACGCAGTTCCTACAGAGCCTCTACAGCGTCAACCTACCCAAGGATCTGACTCAACACCGCCCGCAATTTGCCGGGCTTGACCGGTTTGTTGAGCAGCGGTGCATCCAGCTTGCGCAGGGCGCGGCGGCACTGGTCGCTGCGGTCGGCAGTGATGATCACTGCCGGGATCGCCTGGTGGAAATGCTCACGCAGGTGCTTGACCACTTCACAGCCCACGATCCCATGATCCAGGTGGAAATCCGCCAGGATCAGCTCCGGCGCACGGTCTTGCAGCACGTCCAGGGCGCCCGCCTCGTCGGTGGCGGTCAACACCTCGCAGCCCCATTGCCCCAACAGCGCGGCCATGCTTTGCAAGATGCTCAGTTCGTTGTCGATCACCAACAAACGCCGCCCTGGCAGCGGGTTGCCAGCGACCGCCTGGGCCGGGGCCTGGGACACGGGCAGTGGTTTCTCACTGGACAGCGGCACCTCGATGCTGAACACCGAGCCCCGCCCCGGTCGCGAACGCACCTGTACCCGGTAACCGAGGATATGGGCAATGCGTTCGACAATCGCCAACCCCAGGCCCACACCTTTGCGATCCGCCGCCCGACCGACGTCCAGTTGGTTGAACTCGAGGAAAATCGACTCCAGGCAATCGGCCGCGATGCCCCGCCCCGTGTCCCAGACTTCCAGGCTCAGGCGCCCTTCCCGGCGTCGGGCCGCCAGGAGAATGCCGCCCTGGTCGGTGTAGCGGCAGGCATTGCTCAACAGGTTGCGCAGGATACGGCTGATCAATCGCAGGTCGGTCAGCACCGCCTCGTCGCCAAACCGCACCCGCAGCGTCAACCCGGCGGCACCGGCCACCGATTGAAACTCCGACACCAGCGGCCCCAGCAACTCATCCAGCCGATACGGCGCCAGGTCGGGCTTGACCGCAGCCTGGTCGAGCCGGGAAATGTCCAGCAGGTCGGTGAGCAGGTCTTCGGCCCCTTCGAGCGCCTGATGGGTGCGTTCCACCAGCACGTGCTCGGCGGCAGGCAATTGGCGCTCACGCAACGTAGCAATCAGCAGGCGGGCCGCGTTGAGGGGCTGCAACAGATCATGGCTGGCGGCGGCCAGGTATTTGTCCTTGCTGCGGTTGGCGGCCTGGGCGACATCCCGGGCGTCGCGTAATTGCTGCTCGATCTGCTCACGCTGGGCAATCTGCTGCTGCAGGTTGTGGTTGGCTTCCAACAGCGCATCGGTGCGCTCGGCCACCCGCTGCTCCAGCTGATCATTGAGCTGTTGCAGGTGTCGCCGGGCCTGTTCCAGCTCATCGAGACGCGCGGTCAGTTCCGGGTAGTGACTCTTGCGCGTCGAATGATTGCCCAGCCCCAGTAGCCCGGCCAGGGCTTTTTGTTGCTCGTCAGAGGGCTTCGCCATAGACGACCTCGACATCCCGCTGGCTCGACTCCCGAGGGTTGGTGAGAATGCACGGGTCGTGCATCGCATGTTGCGACAGGAACGGAATGTCCGAAGTGCTCACGCCGTGCAGGCCCAGGGTCTCGTGAAAACCGATGGTGCGCTTGAGGGCAATCAGGTGCTCCACCAGCCGGCCGCGGATCTGCCGGTGGTTGAGCCCCCGGCAATCGATGCCCAGGGTCTCGGCAATCACCTTGAAACGCTCCGGTGCCGAGTTGTAGTTGAATGCCACCACATGCTCCACCAGCACCGCGTTGCACAAGCCATGGGGCAAATCGAGGAAACCGCCCAAGCTGTGGGACATCGCGTGCACGGCCCCAAGGATTGCGTTGGAGAACGCCAGCCCGGCCTGCATGCTGCCCAGCATGATTTTTTCCCGCAGGGCGACGTCCGCCGGATTGGCGATCATCTGCACCAGGTTGCTGTTGATCAGGCGCATGGCTTCCAGCGCATGAGGGTCGGTCAACGGGCCGTGGCCGGTGGACACGAACGCCTCGATGGCATGCACCAGGGCGTCGATGCCGGTACAGGCGGACAGGAACGGGTCCATGCTCAGGGTGGTCTCCGGGTCGATCAGCGACACGTCCGGCACCGCCGCCTTGCTGACGATGGAGAATTTCATGCGTTCTTGCTGGTTGGAGATGATCACGAACTGCGACACATCCGCCGACGTCCCCGCCGTGGTGGGGATCAGGATCAGCGGCGGGCTGGGCACATGCAGGGTATCGACGCCTTCGAACTCGAGGATGTTGCGGCCGTGGGCGACGACAATGCCGATGCCTTTGCCGCAATCCATCGGGCTGCCACCACCCACCGCGACGATGACATCGCAATGGTTTTCCCGGTACAGGTCGGCGCCGAGCATCACTTCCTCGACTCGCGGATTGGGCGAGACCGCGCTGTAGATGCAGTAATCGATACCTTGGGCCTGGAGACTGGCTTCGACGTCCGCCACCCAACCGGCGGCGATGACCCCGGGATCGGTGACGATCAGCACTTTGCGTGCGCCGAAGGTCTTGGCGTAATTGCCGACATTGTGCCGACAACCGGCACCGAACATGATTTCAGGGGAAACGAACTTGCGCAGCGGGCTAAGGCTCATCTTTTCAGTGACGTGGCTCATCGGTAAGCCTGTTGTTATTGTCTGGGGAGACCTTGAGCCTAAAGCATCCCGCTGTGAATGCAATCAGACCAATGGGGGAGCCCGGCCTGAACGTCCCAGGCCGGGCCAGTACTCATCGGTTGGCGAAGTACATGGTCACTTCAAAGCCGATACGCAGGTCGGTGTACGCGGGTTTAGTCCACATGGGTCTTTCCTCTTCTTGTACCGGGCCATTCCGGCAAGGTCATTAATGCACGCCACGCCCGGGGCTCGAATGCTACTTTCGAAGCGGTGGGTGGGGTGCGTTGGTACTACTGGAACAGCGAGCACCTGCTCCCCCTAAGTTGCAGGAGCTGTGTAGATGCGGTGTAGGAGCTGTGTAGGAGCTGTCGAGTGCAACGAGGCTGCGATCTTTCCCAATACACTTGAATCTCAAGCGAAAGATCAAAAGATCAAAAGATCGCAGGCTTCGCCAGCTCCTACAGGGGTCACAGCAACTGCCCTGCTTGCTATCTCCCAGGGTTAGAAGAAACCCAGCGGATTGACGTCATAGCTCACCAGCAGGTTCTTGGTCTGCTGGTAGTGGTCGAGCATCATCTTGTGGGTTTCACGCCCGACGCCGGATTTCTTGTAGCCACCAAACGCGGCATGGGCCGGGTACAGGTGATAGCAATTGGTCCAGACGCGACCGGCCTTGATCGCCCGGCCCATGCGGTAGGCGCGGTTGATGTCACGAGTCCACAGGCCGGCACCGAGGCCGAACTCAGTGTCGTTGGCGATCGCCAGGGCTTCGGCTTCGTCCTTGAAGGTGGTCACACCCACCACCGGGCCGAAGATTTCCTCTTGGAACACGCGCATTTTGTTGTGGCCCTTGAGCAAGGTCGGCTGGATGTAATAGCCGCTCGACAAATCCCCTTCGAGTCGCTCGGCAGCACCGCCGGTGAGCAGCTCGGCGCCTTCTTGCTGGGCAATTTCAAGGTACGACAGGATCTTGTCGAATTGCTGTTCGGACGCCTGGGCGCCGACCATGGTCTCGGTGTCCAGCGGGTTGCCGCGCTTGATCCTGGCGATCTTTTTCATCACCTCGGCCATGAACGGCGCGTAGATCGACTCCTGCACCAGGGCCCGGGATGGGCAGGTGCAGACTTCGCCCTGGTTGAAGAACGCCAGCACCAGGCCTTCAGCCGCCTTTTCGATAAAGGCCGGTTCGGCCTGCATGATGTCTTCGAAGAAGATGTTCGGCGACTTGCCGCCCAGTTCCACGGTGGACGGGATGATGTTCTCGGCGGCGCACTTCATGATGTGCGAACCCACCGGAGTGGAGCCGGTGAAGGCGATCTTGGCGATGCGCTTGCTGGTGGCCAGGGCTTCACCGGCTTCGCGGCCGAAACCATGGACGATGTTCAACACCCCGGCTGGCAGCAGGTCGGCGATCAGTTCCGCGAAGACCATGATCGACAACGGCGTCTGTTCGGCCGGCTTGAGTACGATGCAGTTACCAGCGGCCAGGGCCGGGGCGAGTTTCCAGGCGGCCATCAGCAGCGGGAAGTTCCACGGGATGATCTGCCCGACCACGCCCAGCGGCTCGTGGAAATGATAGGCCGTGGTCAATTCGTTGATCTCGGCCGCCCCACCCTCTTGGGCGCGGATGCAGCCAGCGAAGTACCGGAAATGGTCGGCCGCCAGCGGCACGTCGGCATTGAGGGTTTCGCGCACGGCCTTGCCGTTGTCCCAGGTCTCGCTGACAGCGAGGATTTCCAGGTTCTGCTCGATGCGGTCGGCGATTTTCAACAGCGCCAGGGAGCGGTCCTGCACCGAAGTCTTGCCCCAGGCGTCGGCGGCGGCATGGGCGGCATCCAGCGCCTTGTCGATGTCAGCGGCGCTGGAACGCGGGAATTCGGCAATGACTTCGCCATTGACCGGGGACGTGTTGGTGAAGTACTCGCCGTTGACTGGCGCGACGAATTCGCCGCCGATGAAATTGCCATAGCGCGGTTTGAAGGAAACGACGGCGCCTGGAGTTCCGGGTTGTGCGTAGATCATGATGGGGCCTCTGCCTGGTCGATGCCTGTCACGGGACAAGCGATAGGCCGATGGTAGAGAGCCCCGTGCCATGGACGAATGCGTCATTGGCAGGGGGCTCTCTCGTTATTTGGTCGTAGGTTTCAAGCGACTGGCGCAAGTTCAAGGCCAGCGCAGGCCCTTGTGGCGAGGGAGCTTGCTCCCGCTGGAGTGCGCAGCACTCCCTCTTTTGGCGGCTGCTTCGCAGCCGAGCGGGAGCAAGCTCCCTCGCCACGGTTCTCGGCAAGCTTTTAGCGCTTGGCTACCAGCTCTTTCGGCAACTTGAAGGTCCAGAGCATGCCGCCCTGGTTGAAGTCCTTCACGCGCTTGGCCACCTCGCCGCCCCACAGCGGCACCGCGCCGCCCCAACCGGACACCACGGAGACGTATTGCTCGCCGTCCATTTCCCAGGTGATGGGCGAGCCAAGCACGCCGGAGCCAGTCTGGAATTCCCAGACCTTTTCCCCGGTCTTGGCGTTGAACGCCTGCAAAAACCCTTCAGGCGTGCCGGTGAAAACCAGGTTGCCCTTGGTGGTCAGGACCCCGCCCCACAACGGCGCGAAGTTCTTGTGGCGCCAGACTTCCTTGCCCGTCTTGGGGTCGATGGCCCGCAGCACGCCGATGTAATCCTCGTTCAGCGGCTTGATGGTGAACCCGGCCCCGAGGAACGCCGCGCCCTTCTTGTAGGCGATGCCTTCGTTCCAGATGTCCATGCCCCATTCGTTGGACGGCACGTAGAACAGGCCGGTGTCCTGGTTGTAGGCCATCGGCATCCAGTTTTTCGCACCGAGGAAGGCCGGTGCCACGAACACCGAACTGCCCTTGGCTTCGCTGCCCGGTGCCCCCGGACGGCTGGCCTCGTTGTAGATCGGCCGCCCATCCTTGTCCAAGCCAGAGGCCCAGGTGATCTTGTCGACAAACGGGAAGCCGCGGATGAACTTGCCGTTGGTGCGGTCAAGCACGTAGAAGAAGCCGTTGCGGTCGGCGGTCGCCGCGGCCTTGATGTCCTTGCCGCCTTCCTTGTAGTTGAACGAGATCAGTTCGTTGACGCCGTCATAGTCCCAACCGTCGTGGGGCGTGCTCTGGAAGTGCCACTTGATGCTGCCGTCGTCCGGGTTCAAGGCCAGGCGCGACGACGAATAAAGGTTGTCGCCAGGGCGCAGGTGGGAGTTCCACGGAGCCGGGTTGCCGGTGCCGAACAGCAGCAGGTTGGTTTCCGGGTCGTAGTAGCCGCCCAGCCAAGGCGCGGCGCCGCCGGTTTTCCACAGATCGCCCGGCCAGGTCTTGCCGGCCTCGCCGCCGGAAATACCGTTCTCGACCGCCTTGCCGTCCTTGTAGACATAGCCCATGTGGCCTTCCACCGTCGGGCGGGTCCACAGCAGCTCGCCGTTCTTCGGATCGTAGGCGCTGATCTGGCCGACTACACCGAACTCACCACCGGCCACGCCAGTGATCAGCTTGCCGTTCACCACCATGGGCGCGGCGCTGATGGAATAACCTTCCTTGTGGTCGGCCACTTTCTTGCTCCACACCACTTTGCCGGTGTCCTTGTTCAGGGCCACGAGCTTGGCGTCGAGGGTACCGAAAAACACCAGGTCGCCATACAACGCCACGCCGCGGTTGATCACGTCGCAGCAAGGGCGGATGTCATCGGGCAGGCGCGCATCGTATTGCCACAGCTTCTTGCCGGTGCGCGCATCCACCGCGAACACCCGCGAATAGGAACCGGTGAGGTACATCACCCCGTCCTTGATCATCGGCTGGGCCTGCTGGCCGCGCTGCTTTTCGCCACCGAAGGAGAACGCCCAGACCGGGCGCAGGTCCTTGACGTTACTGACATTGAGGCTATCGAGCGGACTGTAGCGCTGGCCCTGGACGCCCAGGCCGTTGGTCACGACCTGCTGCGGGTTTTTCGGGTCCTGGAGAATTTCCTGATCGGTCACGGCGGCCAAGGCCGAACCTGACAGCAGCATGGCACTGAGCAGCAGGCTCACGGCGAAGGGTTGGCGACGTGCGGGATGAGTCATGACGGCTACCTCTGCGGTTATTGTTATACCCGGGAAATTTTCCCGGTCTGCCACAGATTCTTGGGCTCGGGGCCCTCGCCAACAATTGCCCGCTGTGTTGAGTTTTCTAGTTCCTTGGTACACATGAGGAGTCGTCGCATCCAGCTTCTTCGCTGGTGACACCAACCCCTGTGGCGAGGGAGCTTGCTCCCGCTGGGGCGCGTGTAGGAGCTGACGAGTGCAACGAGGCTGCGATCTTTTCCCGGACACTTGAGTCTCAAGCGAAAGATCAAAAGATCGCAGCCTTCGGCAGCTCCTACAGGGCCCAGCGCCCCGCCACAGGGGCATGTGTTCAGTCAGGATCGTGGGTATCCACCCGCTTCATCCCCGCCCGCTCATAGCGTGGGTAGAGATGGCTGACACTGCGAATCAACTCATACCGGCTCAAGCTGATCCCGGCAAAACGCTCAGGAATGGGGCTGCGGATCATCTCGGCCATGTCGTCGCCCCGGGCCGCGCCGTCGCGCATCAGCTGGTCGAGCCAGCCCAGGTAGTCGCGCATCTGCGCAAAAGGCCGGGCGTCGCTCGCAACCGGTCCATGGCCGGGCACGATCTGCCTCCAGGGCAAGGCCTGCAAGGTGTCCAGGTCCTTGAGCCATACCTCCAGCCCCGGGCTGTTGGGGGTGGTCAGGGCCCGTTCGTAAAACACCAGGTCGCCGGCGAACAGCACGCCGGTGGTTTCGTCGAGGATCGCCAGATCGGCCCCGGTGTGCCCGGCCAATGCCAGCAGACGCAATGAATGATTGCCCACCGTCAACGTCCCGGCCGCCAGTTCCCGGGTCGGCAACATCACCTCGGTGCCGCGCATCCAGTCGCCCACCAGCCGGTACATGTTTTCCGCCAGCGCATCACCCTGTTGCCGCAGCAGGTCCGTGGTACCCGCCAAGGCGCCGATGGGTACGTCGCTGAAAGCCTGGTTGCCCAGTACGTGGTCAGGGTGATGATGGGTCAGCAAGACCTGGATGACCGGCTTGTCGGTCGTCGCAGCAATGGCCTGGCGCAGCGCCTCGCCGTAGCGTTTCGACGGCCCGGTGTCGATCACCACCACGCCGGCCTCGGTGACAATGAACGCCGTGTTGACGATGTTGCCGCCATTGTCCTTGGCAAAGTTCTCGGTGGTGCCTTCCAGCAACCAGGTGCCTTCGGCGATCTGCCGGGGCTTGAGGGAATAATCGGTGGCGGACCATGCCGGCAGGCACAGGCCAAGACAGAGCAGTAACAGCCAGCGCATGGCGCGCTCCTTCTGGTCAGGGAATGGCCGCCTCGAACGCGTTGCCGCTGTTGTCGCGCAGCACCAGGCGGGTCTGTCCCGGGCCTTGGATGTCGAAGCCCAGGTTGGGGTTTTCGCTGACCGCCGGGAACAGCTCCAGGCGCGCCAACACCTGGCCGTCGGCGTCCAGCAGTTGTGCCTGGTTGAGGAAAAACTCCGGGATGCCGCTCACCAGGCCGTTGTCCATTGGATGATTAACTTGCAGACGCAGGCGACTCGAATCCCCTCGCGGATAACGACCGCCCAGCACCTCGCCCAGATGCTCCTCCCAACCCGGCTGGGTGCGCACCACGCTGGGCGCGGTGCAACCACCTCCCGCCGCGTCGATCAAGGTCGAACCCACGTGCCACAGGCCATCGCGGGTCTGCACGGCGGCGCGCAACGGCGTGGCTTGCTCGATGCGAATACGGACCGACAACCAAGGCAGCACTCGCTCCCCTGGCTGGAAGTCGACGATTTTCGGCAACGGGTTCAGCTCGGCCCAGGCCAGTACCCGTACGACGTCGCCGGCAAAGGCCCGCGCATCGATTTCCAGTGGCACCTGGCGCGCGTCTTCGGCAAAGGGTGGCGCCAGCAGGCGCACCCGGTCGTCGAACACGAACGGCGCGTCCCCCAGCAATTGCTTGTGATAAAAGGCCCACATCACCGACGGCACCGGATCCTTCCCTGGCTCGACCGCCATCGCCAGCCACGGCAGGCACCACAACAGCAGGCCATACGCTCGCCAGTTCATCCCTGCGCTCCTATTGGTACATTTCGGGGACTTCGTAGCGCAGGCCATAGCGGGCATACACCGCCTTGAGGCTGCCGTCACGGATCAAACCTTCCAGCGCCTCTTCCACCGCATAGGCCAACTGACGGTTGCTTTCATGCACCGCCATGCCGATTTCCCAGCGTTGCTTGCCCATGTTCGGATAGGCATTCTCCGCCAGTGCCAGTTGCGGATCGGCCGCCTCATGCACTTGCCAGTCGACTTCCCCGCGCATCGCCATGACGGCGTCGACCTCGCCGGCCTGCATGGCCCCGAAGGCTTTGGCGACGCTGGGGTAATGGCGGGTCTTGGCGCTGAGCATGCCGTTGAACACCGAGGTCAGGTAGAACGACGGCACGCTGTCGACCTCCACCCCGATGGGGTGTTGCTGGAACACCGCGACGCTGCCCACCGAATCCAGCCGGCGCCGGTCATACGCCACCTGCCAGCACTCCTGCTGATAAGGCCCGAACATCACCACCTGGGCGTTTTCCAGCTCTCCGATGTCGTTGCGCCTTTGCACGTAGTCGTGATCGTACGGCACCCGCATCATCAAGTCGGCCAGTTGCCGGTCGTGCAGCGGGCTGCTGCGCCAGATGTAATCGCGCAGGTCGTCATCGAGCTTCTCGCCGGGCGGCGCCCACATCAGTTTCAGACGCACGCCCATGGCCTTGGCCAGGGCTTGCGCCAATTCAACATCGACACCCCGGGGCTGGCCGTGGTCTTCAAAACTGTAGGGAGCGAAATCCTTGTAGACCGCCACCTTCAACTCCCCGGCGGCGATCATCTGATCGTAGCTGCGCACCTGCGCCTGCACCGCCTGGCCACACAGCAGCACGCTGCACATCACCCACGCGAACAGGCGCATGGCGATCACTCCTCGACGTGCACGCTGTCGAGGTAAGTGCGCACCGCCCACAGGGCCTCCTGGCTCAGGTAGTCGGCCATCTTCGGCATGTAGACCCGGCCGTCGCGCACCGCACCATGGCGTACGCGTTCGACGAACCATTCATCGCCGGCTTCGGCGGCGTCGAGCATGCGCAGGTCCGGGGCGATCCCGCCGGATTTGGCCTCCAGGCCATGGCAGGCCGCGCAGTTCTGGTTGTACGCCGAGGCACCGATCTCCACGGCTTTATCACGCTCGGGGGAATTGCGATACGGGTTCTGGGCAGCCCACCCATCAGCGTCCAACGGTAAGTTGGTCTCCTTGATCGGGGTCAGTCCCTTGGTTTCCACTGCTTGGGGCACTACGTTGCCATGGGCCCATGCGGAGCCTGCGCCGGTCAGCCCCATCAATAATGCGGTAGCGATGATGGCGTTGCGTTTTGTTGTCATTGTTATGCCCTCTGGATTGCACGCAAGACCTCTTGGCAGAGGCCGTGCCGTCATCTTAGGAACCCTGTGCCGCCGGCCGAATGCTGCTTTGGTGGCCGGGGTCTAGTTCCTTGGTAGCAGGCCATCCGACGCAAGTCGCAAAGACAGGCGGTTTGGGAAATCTTCCCGGCAAAGGCGGGACTTTTTCCGTATCGGCGGACCCCGGCGCGACCCAACCTAGTCAGGCCAAAACCTTTCATTGGGAACTGCCACCATGAGAATAAAAACGCTACCCGCCCTCTCCTCCCTGACTGTTGCCTTGCTGCTGGCCGGCAGTCTGTCGCTCAGCCCCATGGCCAACGCCGCAGCGCCAGGGGTCAGTTGGGAAGACATTGCCAACGACCACCTGACCACCCAGGACGTGCTGCAATACGGCATGGGCACCAACGCCCAGCGCTGGAGCCCGCTGGCCCAGGTCAACGACAAGAACGTGTTCAAGCTGACTCCGGCCTGGTCCTATTCATTCGGCGACGAGAAGCAGCGCGGCCAGGAATCCCAGGCCATCGTCAGCGACGGCGTGGTGTACGTCACCGGCTCGTACTCGCGGGTATTTGCCCTCGACGCCAAGACCGGCAAGCGCCTGTGGACCTACAACCACCGGCTGCCTGACAACATTCGCCCGTGCTGCGACGTGGTCAATCGGGGGGCGGCCATCTATGGCGACAAGATCTACTTCGGCACCCTGGACGCACGCGTGGTCGCCCTGGACAAGAACACCGGCAAGGTGGTGTGGAACAAGAAGTTCGGCGACCACGCCGGCGGCTACACGATGACCGGCGCGCCGGTGCTGATCAAGGACAAGACCAGTGGCAAGGTGCTGCTGATCCACGGCAGTTCCGGTGACGAGTTCGGCGTGGTCGGGCAACTGTTCGCCCGCGACCCGGACACGGGCGAAGAGGTCTGGATGCGTCCGTTCGTCGAAGGCCACATGGGCCGCCTCAACGGCAAGGACAGCACCCCGACCGGCGACGTCAAGGCGCCCTCCTGGCCCGACGACAAGACCACCGAGACCGGCAAGGTCGAGGCCTGGAGCCACGGCGGCGGCGCCCCTTGGCAGAGCGCCAGTTTCGATCCCGAGACCAACACCATCATCGTCGGCGCGGGCAACCCCGGCCCATGGAACACCTGGGCGCGCACGTCCAAGGACGGCAATCCTCACGATTACGACAGCCTCTACACCTCCGGCCAGGTCGGCGTCGACCCAAGCACTGGCGAGGTGAAGTGGTTCTACCAACACACGCCCAACGACGCTTGGGATTTCTCCGGCAACAATGAGCTGGTGCTGTTCGACTACAAGGACAAGGACGGCAAGGTGATCAAGGCCACCGCCCACGCCGACCGCAACGGTTTCTTCTACGTGGTGGACCGCAACAACGGCAAGCTGCAGAACGCCTTCCCCTTCGTCGACAACATCACCTGGGCCAGCCACATCGACCTGAAGACCGGCCGCCCCGTGGAAAATCCCGGCCAGCGCCCGGCCAAGCCATTGCCCGGTGAAACCAAGGGCAAGCCGGTGGAAGTCTCGCCGCCCTTCCTCGGTGGCAAGAACTGGAACCCCATGGCCTACAGCCAGGACACCGGCCTGTTCTACGTCCCCGGCAACCAGTGGAAAGAGGAGTACTGGACCGAGGAAGTGAACTACAAGAAAGGCTCCGCCTACCTGGGAATGGGTTTCCGCATCAAGCGCATGTACGACGATCACGTCGGCAGCCTGCGGGCAATGAACCCCACCACCGGCAAGGTGGTCTGGGAGCACAAGGAACCGTTGCCGCTGTGGGCCGGCGTGCTGGCGACCAAGGGCAACCTGGTGTTCACCGGCACCGGCGACGGTTTCTTCAAGGCCTTCGATGCGAAAACTGGCAAGGAGCTGTGGAAATTCCAGACCGGCAGCGGCATCGTCTCCCCGCCCATCACTTGGGAGCAGGACGGCGAGCAGTTCATCGGCGTGACCGTCGGTTACGGCGGCGCCGTGCCGTTGTGGGGCGGCGACATGGCCGAACTGACCAAGCCCGTGGCCCAGGGTGGGTCGTTCTGGGTGTTCAAGATCCCGAGTTGGGATAAGGCGACGGCGCAGAAATAGCCCGAACCCACCCGGGCCCCGACCCACACCATAACCCCCTGTGGGAGCGAGCTTGCTCGCGATAGCGCAGTGTCAGTCAACATCAATGCCGGCTGAACCACCGCCATCGCGAGCAAGCTCGCTCCCACAGTTAACACCGAGTTCCTGCCATGAAATTATTGCCATTGCTGCTTCTGTTCATCGGCGTCTTTGCCCATGCCGACGACTCTGACACCCCTCTGACGATTAACGGTTGCCTCATCGCCGAATCCAGCCAATGCCCCGGCGCCAACCTGCGGGGCGCAAAACTGGCGAACCAGGACCTGCGCAAGATGAACCTCAGCGGCGCCGACCTGCGCGATGCCGACCTGCGTCACGCGCGACTGGACCTGGCCAACCTCGAGAAAGCCCAGCTACAGGGCGCCAACCTGACCCGCGCCAGCCTGCAACAAAGCAACCTGCGCCTGGCGGACTTCAGCGGTGCCACGCTCAAGGCGATCCAGGGTTGGGGCCTGTTCGCCCAGGGCGCGCAATTCCAACGTGCCGACCTGACGGCGGCCTACCTGCAATTCGCTCGCCTGTCCGGTGCCCGCCTGCACGAGGCCAACCTGCAGGCCGCGGACCTGGAAATGACCTGGCTGAGCAAGGCCGACCTGAAGGGCGCCGACCTGCGCGACGCCAACCTGCAAGAAGCCAAGCTCGGCGAAAGCAACCTGGAACAGGCCAACCTGAGCGGTTCTCGCCAGCATTACGGGAATTTCCAGGATGCGAACATGCAGGGCTGTACCGGATGCCCGATGTCGTGGGATCAATGAAGACTCTGGATCACACAACCCCTTGTGGCGAGGGAGCTTGCTCCCGCTGGGCCGCGAAGCAGCCCCAATAGGGTCAACTCAATGAACCTGACACACCGAGGTGCCGGGTTTTGGGGGCGCTCCGCACCCCAGCGGGAGCAAGCTCCCTCGCCACAAGAGGTCAGCATTTCAAATCAGTACTCACCCCGCCACCCGCACCACCCCCATATCAATCCCCAAATGCACCAACTCGGCATGAGAGCTGACCTGCAACTTGCTCTTGAGCAGCGTCAAATGGTTGGACACGGTCTTGGCGCTGATGCACAACTGTTCAGCGATGGTACGGGCCGGGGTGCCCTTGGCGAGCATGACGAAGATCTCCAATTCCCGTTGGGTCATGCATTGCAGGCGTGGGTCGACAGCCTGTCGCGAGCTGGCGCAAGCCAGTTGCGTGGCCAGGGACTGTTCGATGTAGGCATGGCCGGCCAGCACCCGGCGCACCGCTTCCACCAGTACCTGGGGCGCCGAGTTCTTGGTCAGGTAGCCCGCCGCGCCGGCATCCAGCGCCTGACGCACCAGCGGCAGTTCGTCGTGCATGCTGAAGAATAACACCCGCAGTTGTGGCAGGCGCTGGCGCAGCCGGCGGGTGGTTTCCAAGCCACTGATCCCAGGCAGGCCGAAATCCATGATCACCAGGTGAGGCACCTGCTCTTGCACCTGGCTCAACGCCTCTTCACCGGTGGCCGCTTCGCGAACCTGCAGGTCCGGCATCAGCACCCGTAACAGGCTGGCGTAGCCCTGCCGCACCACCGCATGGTCATCCACCAACAGAATGTTCATCACGCCTCCAAAGCAATATTCAAGGCCAGCGCCCAACCGGCACCGGGCTGGCTGATGACGCGCAACTCACCGCCAAGGCTGCGCGCCCGTTCGGACATCGAATGCAAGCCCACACCGGCGCGCGGGGGTTGCGTCGCGCCGCGGCCGTTGTCGCGCACCAGCAAGCGCAGGCGCCCGGCGCGGTGTTGCAGGCGAATCCGCACCTGCGTCGCGCCGGCGTGCCGGGCAACGTTGGTCAGCGCTTCCTGCAACAAGCGATACAGGTGGGTCTTGTCCGGCCCCGACATGGGCGGCAGGGCTGTATCGATCCGCAACTGGCAGGCGATGCCCTGGGTTGCCTGCCATTGCCCGGCCAACACCTCGATGGCCTCGCATAACGGCAGGTGCTGCAACACCACCGGGTACAAGTCATGCACCAGCGCCCGGAACCCCTGCTGCAAATGCTCGCAATGGTCTTCAAGCTGGCTGACGGTCTGCTCCAACGCCGGTGGCTGGTCGATCACCAGCCGCAGCAGGCAGGCACGGGCACGAATGCCGGCCACGTATTGGCCCAGGTCGTCGTGCAGGGTCTGGGCCAGCCGGGTGCGCTCCTGCTCCTGCACCGCCAGCAAGGCCTGGGTGAGCCGGGCGTTATCGGCCTGGGCCTCGGCCAGGGCAGCGGTCATGCGGTTGAAATGCCCCGCCAGTTGCTGCGCCTCCGGCACACCTCCAGTGCCCAGGCGCACCTGCAGGTTCCCCGCAGACACCTGACGCAGCGCCTGCAGCAACTCATCGAGCAAACGCATGCCCCGGCGTACTGCCCAGCGGATCACCAACAGACTGAGCAACAATGCCAGGGCGCAGACGTACAACAGTTGCACCAATGAATCGAGGATCTCGTCGATTTCGTCCCGCGGATCGACGGCAATCCACGCTCGCCGACCATCAAGCAAGTCCACCACCTGGGCCGCCGGTCCGTCGTCCAGCAGCCGGCGGCCGAGCCAGGCCTTCGCCCCTTCCTCATCCGCCGGGAACAGCTCCCCGGGGGCCAGCCAACGGACCCGCACGTGACGCAGGCTGCCGGTCAACCGTGGCTGAAGACTGGCCGGGTCACGCTCGGCGGTTTCACGCAGGTAATGCACCACCGACTCGGCCGATTGCAATTCGCGTTTCACATCGGCCATGGCTTGGTGCAACAGCAGGAGGGCACAGGCCAGGGTGACCAGGGCGAAGAAGGCACAAACCCAGAGGTTGATCCGCCAGAGGGCTGACATGGCTAGTGCTCCAACCCTGAATTCACACCCACACCTTGTGGGAGCGAGCTTGCTCGCGATGAGGCCGGGACTTTCAACATCGATGTTGACTGATCGGCCGCTATCGCGAGCAAGCTCGCTACCACAGGGGGGCTTGGGGGTTTCCAGATTTTGGGACGATCCACCCCAATCAAACTCAGGATCAGCAGGAATGGCAGCAGCAGGGTCTTGAGAATCCGCATGGTCTGTCCGCTCCTGGTCAATGACGATTGCCTTGCATCCTAAAACCCCCGCCTCCAAGGTGAGTTACTACCTTGGTACTGCCCCGGCGGTACTTTCTGCATATTTCCCCATGGCCGTGGCCTTCCTATGCTGGCGCTACCCGCAATGGAGGACGTCATGCGCCGGCTCGTCAGTTACGCCCTGGTTTTTCTGCTGGCAGCAGCCACCGCTCATGCCGGCGATGCCGCGCCGTTGCAAGTGCGCATCGGCTACCTGGGTTATCGCCCCGACCCGGGCCCGCTGCTCTCCAATGTCATTGCCGAACCGGCCGATGCCGGCTTGCGCGGCGCTGAGCTGGCGATCGTCGACAGCAACAGCACCGGGCGTTTCCTCAAGCACGACTACCGCCTGGAAAGCGCCAGCGTCGACACGCCCGAAGCCCTGCTCCAGGCCGCCCGTGCCCAACACGACCAGGGCCTACGGCTGTTCGTGGTCAACGCACCGGCCGCCAGCCTGCGCCAGCTCAGCGCCGCCCTCCCCGACAGCTTGCTGTTCAACGCCGGCAGCGCCGACGACAGCCTGCGCACCAGCGACTGCCTGGGCAACGTGCTGCACAGCCTGCCCGAGCGCGCCATGCTCGCCGATGCCCTGGTGCAGTTCAGCGTCGTGCGCAAATGGCAACGGGCCTTGCTGGTCGTCGGCCAGAGGCCCGAGGACCAGGCCTACGCCGCCGCATTGCGCCGCGCCATGAAGCGCTTCGGCATGAAGATCGTGGCCGAGAAGGCCTGGCAGTTCGACAACGACCAGCGCCGCAGCGCCCAGGCCGATATGCCGCTGTTCACCCAGACCGCCGAGTACGACGTGGTGCTGGTGGCCGACGAACGCGGCGACTTCGGCGAATACCTGCCCTACCAGACCTGGTACCCACGCCCGGTGGCCGGCACCCAAGGGCTGACGCCCACCGGCTGGCACAAGACCGTGGAAACCTACGGCGCCGCGCAGTTGCAAAAACGCTTCGAAGCCCTGGCCGGACGCTGGATGAACGACCGCGACTTCGCCGCCTGGATTGCCGTGCGCAGCATCGCCGCCGCCGTGAGTAAATTGCGTCAGGACGCCCCGTTCGCCATCCGCCAACTGGCCCTCAGCGACCAGTTGCCCCTGGACGGTTTCAAGGGTCGCAAGCTCAGCTATCGCTCCTGGAATGGCCAATTGCGCCAGCCGATTCCCTTGGTCCAGCCCCGGGCATTGGTGAGCACTTCGCCCCAGGACGGCTTCCTGCACCCTTCCAATGAAATGGACAGCTTGGGCTATGACCACCCCGAAGTGAGCTGCCGTTACCCCTGATCGATAACAACAATAAGGAAACCGCCATGCGCCGCTCCCTGATATACCCGGCCCTGTTAGGCAAAGCCCTCGCCCTGGGCACTGCATTGCTCGTTGCGGGGCCCGCCGCCGCCAGCATCGCCTGGGTCTCCAACGAAAAGGACAACAGCCTGAGCCTGATCGACCTGCAGCGCCTGGAAGTCATCGAGACCCTGCCGGTCGGCCAGCGCCCCCGCGGCCTGTTGCTGTCCCATGACAATCGCCTGTTGTACATCTGCGCCAGCGACTCGGACCGGGTCCAGGTGATGGACGTCGCCACCCGCAAGATCATCAAGGAGCTGCCCTCCGGCAAGGACCCGGAGCAGTTCGCCCTGCACCCCAACGACCGCTGGCTGTATGTGTCCAACGAGGACGATGCCCTGGTCACGGTGATCGACACCCAGACCTCTCAAGTGCTGGGCCAGATTGGCGTGGGGGTCGAGCCCGAAGGCATGGCCGTCAGCCCCGACGGCAAATGGGCGGTCAACACCAGTGAAACCACGAACATGCTGCACTGGATCGATACCAGCACCCAGACCCTGGCCGACAACACCCTGGTGGACCAGCGGCCGCGTTTCGTCGAATTCAATCGCGACGGCACGCAGCTCTGGGCCTCGGCGGAGATCGGCGGCACCTTGACCATTCTCGACGTCGCCACGCGCCAGGTGCTCAAGACCCTGACCTTCCAGATCAAGGGCGTGCACCCGGACAAGGTCCAACCGGTGGGCATCAAGCTCAGTGCCGACGGCACGCTGGCGTTCGTCGCCCTGGGCCCGGCCAACCATGTGGCGGTGATCGACGCCAAGACCTTCGAAGTGCTGGATTACCTGCTGGTGGGCCGACGGGTCTGGCAACTGGCGTTCACCCCGGACCAGAAGCAACTGCTGGCGACCAATGGCGTGAGCGGCGATGTCTCGGTGATTGACGTAGAGAGCCGCAAAGTCCTGAAGTCGGTGAAAGTCGGACGCTATCCGTGGGGCGTGGTGGTGACGCCATGAACGCGCTGGAGGTCAGCGACCTGAGCTTTGCCTATGGTGCACGCGAAGCCCTGAAGCCGATGAGTTTCAGCCTGCCCGCTGGACGTTTCGCCGCGCTGCTGGGGCCCAACGGCGCCGGCAAGTCGACGCTGATTGCCCTGCTCACCCGTCTGTACGACCTGCAACGCGGCGACATCCGTGTCGGCGGTCATTCCCTGCAATCGTCGCCACGCCCGGCCTTGCGCCAGTTGGGTGTGGTGTTCCAACAGAGCACCCTGGACCTGGACCTGAGCATCGAACAGAACCTGCGCTATCACCTGGCGCTGCATGGTTTTTCCCGGCGCCAGGGCAGCGCCCGCCTCGACGCCGAGCTGACCCGCCAGCACCTGACCGAGCGCCGCCATGAGCGGGTGCGCGACCTCAACGGCGGGCATCGGCGCCGGGTGGAAATCGCCCGCGCCCTGCTTCATGAACCGCGTCTGTTGCTGCTCGACGAACCCAGCGTCGGCCTCGATCCGGCCAGCCGCCTCGCCCTGGGCCTGCACATCCGGCAATTGTGCAGCGAGCAAGGCATCAGCGTGCTCTGGACCACTCACTTGCTGGACGAAGTGCAGCCCAGCGACGACCTGTTAATCGTGCACCAGGGCCGCCTGGTCGCCAGCGGCCAGGCCGATGCGGTGAGCCAGGAACACGGCGGCACCCTCGGTTCGGCCTTCACCCGTTTGACTGCCTCGGGAGTCCGGCCATGAACGCGTATTGGCAATGTTTCAGCGGCATCGTCATGCGCGAATGGCTGCGCTTCGTGCTGCAACGCACCCGGCTGCTCAGCGCCCTGGTCCGGCCACTGCTGTGGCTGCTGGTATTCGCCGCCGGCTTTCGCGCGGCACTGGGCATCGCCATCATCGCCCCCTACGACACCTACATCCCCTACGAGGTGTACATCGTGCCGGGGCTGGCCTGCATGATCCTGTTGTTCAACGGCATGCAGGGCTCGCTGTCGATGGTCTACGACCGGGAAATGGGCAGCATGCGCGTGCTGCTCACCAGCCCCCTGCCTCGGGCGTTCCTGCTGGCGAGCAAGTTGCTGGCGACCTCGCTGATCTCGCTGTTGCAGGTCTATGCCTTTCTCGCCATCGCCTGGCTGTACGGCATCCAACCGCCGGCCATGGGCCTGCTGCTGGCCTTGCCGGCCCTGCTGTTAGTGGCCCTGATGCTCAGCGCCCTGGGCCTGTTGTTGTCCAATGCGATCCGGCAACTGGAGAACTTCGCCGGGGTGATGAATTTCGTGATCTTCCCGATGTTCTTCCTGTCGTCAGCGCTGTACCCGCTGTGGAAAATGCAGGAAGCCAGCCCGTGGCTGTACTGGCTCTGCGCGGTCAGCCCGTTCACCCACGGCGTGGAATTGGTGCGTTTTGCGCTGTATGAGCAGTTCAACCTGCTGGCGATGGCGGTGTGCGTGGGCTTGACCCTGGTGTTCGCGCTGTTGGCGGTGTGGACGTTCAATCCGCAGCATGCGGCGTTGCGCAAGGGCAATTGAACTGCCCCCAAGCCAATCCTCCTGGGGGTGGAATCCCCTGTGGGAGCGAGCCTGCTCGCGATTGCGGTGGTTCAGCGAGCAAAAATGTGACTGGTAGACCGCTATCGCGAGCAGGCTCGCTCCCACAGAGGCTGTGCATGACGTCGAGATCACGCTTGTCTTTAAGACCGAAATTACTACTTTAGTACTGGTTTTCCTGTCTATGGTCGCATTCACAAGACCTCGACCCTGGCATGTAATGGGCGCATAACAAAAAGGATAAATCCTATGCCCCGTTTGCTGGCGATCCTCCTGCTGGGCCTGGCGCTGAATGTCGCACAGGCCGAGACCGCGCTGTTTTCAGCCCAGGGCTATCGCATCGCCCAATACCGCAGCCCGACGCCCGCCACTGTCGACGGTGCCCAGACCCTCGACACCCAAACCCTGCAGCGCCTGCTCGATCAAGCCCAGCCCCCGCTGCTGGTCGATGTTTACCGTCGTCCGTGGGTCCAAGGGCGTTTCATCGACAGCGAACCCCACGCCAACCTCCCCGGCAGCCTGTGGCTGGCCAATACCGGTGACGGCGATCTCGACCCGACCTGGCAGGACTACTTCAGCCATCACCTGCGCACGGCCACTGGCGGGCGGCTGGATCGACCGCTGGTCTTTTATTGTCGCTCGGATTGCTGGTTGAGCTGGAACGCGGTAAAACGCGCCGCGGCCATGGGCTATAAGCAATTGTATTGGTACCGCGACGGCCTGGACGCCTGGGAGGCGGCCAACCTGCCCCTGCAAGCGGCCCGGCCCGAACCCTTTCCCTGAACGTGCAAGAAATGCGTGCAACTGCCCTGCCCCACACGACAATAACGAGGTGAATGGCCATGTATAAAATCCTGATAGCCGACGATCACCCACTGTTTCGCGAAGCCATCCACAACGTCATCAGCGACGGTTTTCCGGGCAGCGAGGTCATGGAGACCGCCGACCTGGACAGTGCCCTGGCGTTGACCGCCGAGCACGACGACCTGGACCTGATCCTGCTGGACCTGAACATGCCCGGCATGCACGGGCTCAATGGCCTGATCAACCTTCGCAACGAAGCGCCGACCATCCCCGTGGTGATCGTCTCCGCCGAGCAGGACAAGCAAGTGGTGCTGCAAGCCATTACCTATGGCGCGGTGGGTTTCATCACCAAATCCTCGCCACGCTCGCAGATGACCGACGCCATCGAGCAGATCCTCAACGGCAACGTGTACCTGCCGCCCGACATCATCCGCACACAAAAAAGCCCGATGGGCCGCCGCCTGAACGAAACCCCGGCGTTCCCGCCGGAACTGCTCCAGGCCTTGACCCGCAAGCAACTGCTGGTGCTCGAACGCATGACCAAGGGCGAGTCGAACAAGCAGATCGCCTACACCCTGGACATCGCCGAAACCACGGTCAAGGCCCACGTCTCGGCGATCCTGCGCAAGCTCAATGTGCACAACCGGGTGCAGGCGATCCTCAGTGCCGGGGATATTGATTTCGGGGCTTATTTGCGGCGTTGACTGAATGCACATTCCTGTGGCGAGGGAGCTTGCTCCCGCTGGGCTCTGTAGGAGCTGGCGAAGCCTGCGATCTTTTGATCTTGATCTTTCGCTTGAGATTCAAGTGTCTGGGGAAAGATCGCAGCCTCGTTTCACTCGACAGCTCCTACACAGCTCCTACACACCTCCTACACAGCTCAGCCCCAGCGGGAGCAAGCTCCCTCGCCACAACAGCGTTCGACTTAATGGCTCTGAGATTGGCCTAGCAGATGGCTCATCGCGATCTTGAGCTTCATCGGCCGCACCGGCTTATGCATCAAAGTGTGCCCGCGCTCGCGGATCTGTTGCTTGAGTTCGTTGCTGTAGTTGGCGGTGATCATCATGGCCGGGATCGGTGAAGCCCGGCGGGCGTTGATTCGGGCCACGGCGTCCACGCCGTTCTGATCGTGGTCCAGGTGATAATCGGCGATCAGCAGGTCGGCCTCGGCGTGGTAATTGTCCACCTGACGGGCCAGGTCCTGTTCCGACAACGCCGTCACCACCTGGCAACCCCAGCCTTCCAGCAAAGTGCGCATGCCGGCGCAGATCGCCGCATCGTTATCCAGCACCCAGACCCGTGCCCCCCGCAGTCTTTCGAGCATCGGCTCGCTCATGTCCAGGCACGGCAACGGCTTGGGCGCGGTGGCGCTCAGCGGCACGTCGATAGCGAACATCGAGCCCTTGCCCGGCCAGGAGCGCACCTGGATCCGGTGCCCGAGAATCCCGGCGAT
The DNA here is from genome assembly GCF_001269655.1 of Pseudomonas thivervalensis. GTDB lineage: Bacteria > Pseudomonadota > Gammaproteobacteria > Pseudomonadales > Pseudomonadaceae > Aquipseudomonas > Aquipseudomonas thivervalensis. The sequence goes on along the minus strand of NZ_LHVE01000009.1, from coordinate 439,880 downwards.
TTTCTCGACAATCGCCAGGCCCAGGCCCAACCCACGGTCCTGGTTCGGGCGCTGGACGTCGCCGCGCTTGAATTCCTGGAAGATTTCCTCCAGACGGTTCTCGGCGATGCCGATGCCGCTGTCCCAGACCTGGATCGACACCCGCTGGCGATGCCGCCGGCAGCCCAACACCACCCGACCGCTGGGGGTGTAGCGAATGGCATTGCTCAGCAGGTTGCGCAGGATCCGCGCGAGCAATTGCATGTCGCTGCGCACCAGCACCGAACAGCCGACAAAGTGCAGCGCCAGCCCTTCGCTGCGGGCAATCTGGGCGTATTCGGCGGCCAGGTTGTCGAGCAACTCGCTGAGGCCGAACGGCGCGACATCAGCCTTGATCACCCCGGCGTCCAGCTTGGAAATGTCCACCAGGGTGCCCAACAGGTTCTCCACGTCCTGCAGCGAATTGCTGACGTTGCGCACCAACTGTGTGTTGGCAACCGGCTCGCGGCGTTCGAGCAAGGCACTGGTGAACAGCCGTGCGGCGTTGAGCGGTTGCAGCAGGTCATGGCTGACCGCGGCGAGAAATTTGGTCTTCGACAGGTTGGCTTGCTCGGCCTCGCGCTTGGCTTCGCGCAGGCGCAATTCCACCCGACTGCGCTCGTCGATCTCGCGCAGCAATTGGTCGTTGAGGGTGGTCAGTTCGGCCGTGCGTTCCTGGACTCGCTGCTCCAGGTTCTGGTAAGCCTGATGTAACGCTTCGGCGGTGCGCCGGCGCTCGGTGATGTCGCGGATCAGCACGAAGATCCCCACCACTTCGCCATTGGCCAGCCGGTTCGGTACGTAGGAGCGCAGCATGTAGCGCTCCTGGTTGTTGATGTTGGTCTCGGCGAATTCGAACGTCACGCTCTCACCCGCCAATGCCCGGGCCACGTAGGCTTCCAGGCGCTGGTAATGCTGCTCGCTGTGGGCTTCGCGCAGGCTTTGGCCGAGCATCACGCCACGGGGCCAGCAATACCACTGCTCGTAGACCTTGTTGGTGAATTCATAGACCAGGTCGGCGTTGAGGTAGGCGATCAGCGCCGGCACATGGTCGGTGATCAGGCGGATCCAGCGCTCGCTTTCGCTCAGCGCCTCGGCGTGCTGGTAACGCTCGGTGATGTCGGTGAAGGTGTTGACGTAGCCGCCAGTGGGCAATGGATGCGTGCGGATCTCCAGGACGCGGCCATCGGACAGGCGCTGCTCGCATTCATGGATCAGCCGACCGTTGCTGTCGCGACTGGCCGGGGTCAGCAGTTGCAGTTCGCTGTCGCCGATCACTTCGTTGAAGGGCCGATGGGCCGCCACCGGTGCCAGGCCGCTGAGTTCGAGGAAGCGCCGGTTCCACAGTTCCAGCACGCCTTGGGCATTGACCATCGCCACGCCTTGGGAGAGGTTGTCCACCGCCCGCTGCAACAAGTGGGATTTCTGCGCGATGGCCTGCTCGCGGCGCACGGTTTCGCTGAGCTTGACGTCGGTGATGTCGGTAAACAGGATCACTCGCCCGCCTTCCTGGGTCGGTCGCTCGCTGACTTGCAGCCAGCGGCCGTTCTGCAAGCGATACAACACGTGCTCATCGGCCTGGCCGCGGGGTTCTTCGCTGAACAAGCCGTTGGCGGTCATCAAGCGCTTGACTTCGGACAGACGCATCCCAGCGATGATGCGCACCCGGCTGTTGGCCCAGAAGGCCTTGAAGCGGCTGTTGAACAGCACAATGCGTTGCTGCTCGTCGAACAACACAAACGCGTCGGAGATGCTCTCGATGGCGTCAATCAGGTGCCGGTGGGCCGTTTCGGCTCGCAGCCGCGCCTCGCCCAGCAAGTGATTGCCGGCCTTGAGCTCGGCCATGGCCTGGTTCAGAGCGTCGGTGCGCTCGCGCACCTGTTCGGCCAGCACCACCGAGTGCTGGAACGCCGCATAGGGGTCGTTGCCTCGGGTCACGCCAGATTCCACCCGCTCGATCAGCGCCTCGTTGATGCGCCGCAACTTGCGGTTTTCGTTTTGCAGACTGGCGAGCTGGGCCTGTAGGTCAGCGATGGCCGGGGACGCGATGTCGGGCAATGGCAACTCCGGTGAACGTCTGGTTGATGTGCATGCCATTGAACTGTTCTCCATAGGTGTTGAACCCCATCACCCGTTGCTCGCGCAGGAACTGGCCGATCTGCTCCAGGCCGCCGCGATCTTCCAGCTCCAGCCGCCGGAGGAAGCAATCGCAGCCGATGGTCAGCAGCAAGTCGCCGAGGCGCGCCTGCAAACCGTCGAACAGTGTTTGCAGGTTGTGCAGCAAGGGACCGGGGGTCATCGCGGTGAGGACGATGCCGTTCTCTACCGCACAGTAGAAACTCAGGCTCAGGTCCGGGTGCACCTGCTGGATCGCCCGCACGTAGTACTGGTCGTTGATCCGTACCGCCAGGGGATGGGCAGCAAAGATCCGATAGTCGAGGGCGCTCACTGGCACGCCGATGTGCCGGGCGTATTCCTCGGCGGCGGGTTCGGCGTTGAGCTCATAGACCCGTCGCGAGGCACTGTCGGCGCCCGTCACCACCAGTTTCTCTTCCCGGGGCAGGATGTGATGGGTGGTGAAGACTTCGAATGCCAGCCAGGTGTTGATCAACAGCACCACGGCTGCGCCACTGTGGAACTGGCCTTCGAAGTAGACGTGGGTGTGGGTCAGGTAGTTGTCATCGCCAGCCGAACCGCCGAAATGCGGGATGTCCCCCAGCGCGGCGCTCAAGGCTGCCAGCACCATTTCCTCGCGGCTGGACAGGCCATCGAGCAAGGTCAGGGCGAAGCTGTGGCCCTTGATCGGCGCCAAGGCGTTGCTGCGACAGCCGCTGGCCAGGCGCTCGACCATCTGCTGGGCGTCGATCAGGCTGAAGTGTTCCATTTCGCCGATCAGCTCGGCGGCAATGGAAAAGTGCCGATGATCGAACCCCACCGCCGTCACGCAGTTGCGGCCGTAGCCCTGGACGGTGATTTCACCGGCGCTGGTGCAGCCCACCAGGCGAATCCCGCCGAAACTCCGGGACAGCGCCTGGCCCAGGGCCGGCAAGTCGTATTCGGCAGAACAGAAAAACAGCACGAACCCCAGGTGCGGGTGCAACAACTGCCGCGCCAGCGCCTGGGCCACCTGCTGGACGTCGGTCGCCTGGGACATGGCGCTCACCACACCTTCGCTCTGCTGCATCGTCGCCTCCGGCGGGTGCGTGATAGGAGCCCTGAGTGTACGAAGCCGCGCCGGGGCGACGAATGCTACTTGGGTAGTGGGTGGACGCTTCCATGGGATGAGAAGGTGATGCGCATGGCCCTCCCTGACATGAAATACCTTTGTGGCGAGGGAGCTTGCTCCCGCTGGGGTGCGAAGCGCCCCCCCATCCAGGCTGGAGGGATCAACCTGGCACACCGCGCGGGCCGTTCCGGGGCTGCTACGCAGCCCAGCGGGAGCAAGCTCCCTCGCCACAAAAGCAGTTCGATGCGTGATGAATATCAGTGGTTCATCGGCGCCATGGCACTCGCCTGCCCCAGCAGCTTCTGATCGATGTCCTCCAGGCGCAGCACCTGGCCACCGGTATCGCTGGCGAGTTTTTGTGCCGCCTGGGGATCGGAGAACGAAGCCAGTACCACGCCCATGGCGCCTTTGAGCCCGCTGCCGATGACGAAGTAGGCGGTACGAGCGTCGATCAGGTGGGCGTCATCCGGCGTATCCCAATGGCCGCGGCCCATGTCGTGGACATACAGCTTCACGTCGGCCCGATGGTTTTCCGGCTGCAACCACCAACCCAGCATTTCCGCCGGCGAACAGAACTTCTTCACGCCCCCTGCCCCGACCGCCGCGCCCTTGGGCCCGGGAAAGTCAGTGATGACCATGCCGCACACATGGCACTCGTCACTGGGATGGAACGCCAACGCCGCCTCGCTGACCGCCGGTGGCTCGGCCTTGTCGCACGCCGCCAGCGCCAGGCACACCAATAACCCGGCCAAGAGGCGGCCCGCCTTCAAAGACATTCTATTCATCGTTACATGCTCCTTGATCAAGATCAGACATTCACGGACACCGGCGATTGAACAACCGGTAGGCCAGCCACAACGGGATTGCCATCCACAGGCCCAGACACAGCCAGAGCAACGGCCCCGACACCGGCAAGTCGCTGCCCAGGGTCAGCACCGCGGCGCCGCTGGAGGTGGCATCGAACCCGGACAGGTTGATCAACCGATACACGTCGGTCGGGTTAAACAGCAGCAGCCAGGGCAACAGCTCCGGGCTGAACCTCCCCTCGCTCAGCACCAGCAGCGCCAGCAAGGCCAGGTCGAACACCAGCACGAAGAAAAACCACACCCCCAGCGCCAACCCGGCGGCGGTGGACTTCTCTGCCGACAGGCTGCTCAGCACATAGGCCAACCCGAGGAACACCCAGCCCAGCAGCGTGCTGGACACCATGAAGCGACCGAAGGCCCAGAGCAGCAGGCTTAACTCGACATCGTCCACCAACAGCGCAATGGCCAGCATCGCGCAACCAAAACCGATGAAGGTGGCCAGGGCCAGGATCAAGCCGTGCCCGACAAACTTGCCCAGCAGCAATTGGCCGCGACCCAACGGGTAGGTCAGCAACAGCAGCAGCGTGCCGTTCTCGTCCTCGCCAACAATCGCGTCGTAGGCCAGCAGCAAGGCGATCAGCGGCATCAGGAACGTCGCCAGGCTGGACAGGCTCGCGACCGTGGCGGGCACCGAGGTAAACCCCAGTTGACCGGACGCCGCCGCGCCAAGCCAGGCGATGCCGATCGCTAGCACCGCGAACAACAGGCTGATCGCCAACAACCAGCGATTGCGCAGGCCATCGCTGAATTCCTTGCGGGCCATGTTCCAGACCGGGTTCATAGGCTGGCCTCCTCGGCTGCGGCCCGGACCATGTAATGACGGTACAGATCCTCCAGGGACGGCGGCTTGATCTCGACATCCGTCGGGTCATCCTGGGCCAGTAGCTGGCGCAGCAATTTGAGTTTGCTGCCGTCCGGCGCGGACACCTGCACCCCTTCCGCGCCCCAGCCTTGGGTGGCGTGCCCTTCGCTGCGCCAATGCTGGCGAAGCCAGTCGGCCCGTGACAGGCCCGAGGCACGGATCAGTGTCGGCAGCCCGGCGTCCTCCCGCAGCCGGGCCAGGCTGCCCAGGGCCAACAGCCGACCGCGGGTGAGAATCGCGGCGCGGTTGATGTGCGCTTCCACCCCAGGCAACACGTGCGAGCAGAGAATGATGCTGGTGCCCTGCCAACGCAGGCGGTCAAGCAGCTGATAGAGATCCTGGGTGGCGATGGGGTCCAGGCCCACGGTCGGCTCATCCAGCAACAACAGGCGCGGTTGACCGAGCAGCGCCTGGGCCAGGCCGAGACGTTGGCGCATGCCCTTGGAATAGGTCCTTACGCGCCGTTGAGCGGCGCCCGCCAGCCCCACTTCCTCCAGCAGACGCTCCACCTGCGCCGGTGCCGCGCCTTTGAGCCGGGCAAAATGGCGCAAGGTTTCCAGCCCGCTCAATTGCGGATAGAACATGACGTTCTCGGGCAGATAACCGAGCATCTGCCGCACACTCGGGTCGCTGGGCGTGCGACCGAAGACACGCACCTCCCCCTCGCTGGCCCGCAGCAGACCGAGGATCAACTTCATGGTGGTGGTCTTGCCCGCACCGTTGTGCCCGAACAACCCGAGCACCTCGCCCTGGGCCAGGTTCAAGTCCAGCCCGCGCAGCACGGCGACATCGCCATAGCGCTGGCTGACCCCTTCGATCTCGACGACGTTCAAGACGCGCTCTCCTGGACACTGTTGCGTGGCGGGGGCTGGACGGGAGTCTCCATCAGCGGATGACTGTCCATCACCCCGGGGGATTTCATCACCGGGAAGGCCCGCTGCACCCAGCGCAGCAGTTCGATCCCCGGACTGTTCATCAACAACCGCACCTGGGGATACAGCCACAGCAGGCGATCGACGTTGTCGTTGGGTTCATAGGCCACATCGCCCAAGCCATCGCCGTTGCGATCCCAGCCCAGGTAATCGCTCCAGTAATTGCCGCGCCCGTCCGCCGACCACTCCTGCAACCTCGTGGCCACGTATTTGACCTGGCGCTGGTTGTGGACGAAGGCATTGCCGGCGATGCGGTTGTCCTCCGAGCCGGCCGTCAGGTGAATGCCCACGGCGCTGCGCTCGAAGTGATTGCCTTCGATGCGGTTGAACAACGAGTTGTAAATGAACAGAGCCTTGCCCTCGGCGCCGGTGATCATGGTGTCGCCGGTGGACCCGTCGCGTACGTCGCTGACGAAGTTGTCACGCAGGGTCGAATAAGTGATGTAGTTCATCAGGATCCCGTAGTTCTGGTCCTGTTCGGAGCGATTGCCGATCACCGTCAGCTGGCGGCTTTGCATCAACGCATAGCCGGTGCGGGTGCGCCGGGTGACGTTGTCCAGCAGGCGATTATCGTTGGCGAACATGTAATGCACGCCGTAGCGCAGGTCCTCGAGGACATTGCCCTGGAGCAGGTTGCCGCTGGAGGTGTCGATGTAGATGCCGTCGCGGGTTTCGCGCACCTGGTTACCGATGACCCGGGCGCCGTGTACGGCATACAAATGGATGCCGTTGCCCCGGTCCTGGGAGCGCAGGCTGGGGTCGCCCTGGATGCGGTTGTCGATCAGGCTGACGTCCCGCGTGCCGTCGACCCAGATACCGAAGCCCTGGCCCTGCATCCGGTTGCCGCGCACCACGGCGCCTGTTGCCCCGGGCTGGATGAATACGGCTGCATTCATGGCCGTGAGGTCGTGGCCCCAGTCCAGGAAGGTGCAGCCCTGGATCTGCACGTTCGGCACGCGAATGATCAAGCCATTGCCCTCGCCTTGCGCCTCAAATACCGCCTCTGGCGAACAAGTGAGCGTCATCGGTTGATCGATACTGAACGAGCCTTGGTAGTGCCCCGCAGGCAGGCGCCATCGCTGATCGCCCTCGGCCTGCAAAGGCAGATTCGTAATCGGTTGCGGCGCGCCGAACGCACCGCCCGACAGCAGACAGAACACCAGGGCAATGACCGGTCGACGAACGTTGGCATGCTGCGTTTTCCCGATCATTGCGCCTGTCCCCCTCATGAATGAATCAGGCCTTTTCAACCAGCATGCGCCCGACCATTTCCATGTGCAGGGCGTGGCAGAACCAACTGCAGTAGTACCAATGCAAACCGGCCTTATCAGCGATGAAGGTGATCGATGAGGTCTGTTGCGGGCTGATCTCCATGCTCGCGCCGTGGTTAGTCATGACAAAGCCGTGGGATACGTCTTCGATCTGGTCGATGTTGGTGATGGTCACCGTCACCTCGTTGCCTTGCTTGACGGTGAACTCCGTCAGGCCATAGGCCGGCGCCATCGAGGTCATGTAAACCCGCACCTTGTTGCCGTCACGGATGACCTTGTTGTCGGTTTCGAGGTTGATGCCGTCCTTCTTCGCCAGGGCCACGGTGTCGGCGAAGAACGGATCGTTGCGGTTCCAGATTTTCTGGGTCTTGATCTGGTCGCGCCGCGCGAGAATGCAGTCATGGGGTTCGGCGAAGGCCGGGCCGTCGTGCACCAGCTTCATTTCTTCACCGGAAATGTCGATCAACTGATCGTTCTCAGGGTGTAATGGCCCGGTCGGCAGGAAGCGGTCCTTGGAGAATTTGCACAACACCACCAACCACTTGCCGTCCGCCTCGCTGGTTTCGGTGAGGGACGCATGGTTGTGGCCGGGCTGGTACTGGACGTCGAGTTTCTGCTTGATGTAATTGACCTTCTCGCCCTTGTAGGCACGGATGGCCTCGTCCATGTTCCACTTCACCACTTGGCTGTCGATGAACAAGGTCGTGTAGGCATTGCCGCGCCCGTCGAAGGTGGTGTGCAGCGGCCCCAGCCCCAGTTCCGGCTCGGCGACGATCACTTCGCGCGGGTCCTTGAAACGGTCGGCGAACAAATCGTCCAACCGGTCGATGGCGATCATCGAGACCGTGGGGGACAGCTTGCCGTTGGCGATGAAGTATTTGCCGTCGGACGAGGTATTGAGCCCGTGGGGGTTCTTCGGCACGGGAATGTAACGGGTGAACTCGGAATCCTTGCCATCGGTCTTGCGGCCATCGACCACCGGCACCTTGGAGCCATCCAGGATGATGAACTTGCCGGCCTTGATCGCCGCCTCGATCCGCGGGATGTTGAACACCACCACCCAATCGCGCTCGTTGCGCATCATGCCGCCCAGGTCATAGGCCTTCTCAGAGTTGTAGCAAGTGCTGGCGGCGTATTTGCCGGTGTAGTCGGCGTCGGAGTTGTCCAGGTTGCCATCGACGATCACCTGGAAGGCCATTTCCATTTTCTCGGCATCGATGGCGTTGAACATCGTGAAGCTGTTTTTGTCCTGCAGGTCGAAGGTATGGCCATCGTTGGGGTGCGGGATCACGAACTCCGCGTTGGCGAACACGTACTTGGTGTACGGCACCTTCTGCAGGCGCAGGCCGTGGATGGCCTGTACGTTGGGCACGGTGAGGATCTTGTCGCACTTCATGATGTCCAGGCGAATGCGCGCGACCCGGGAGTTGGCCTTGTCGTTGATGAACAGGTATTTGCCGTCGTACTTGCCGTCGGTCATGGAGATGTGCGGGTGGTGGCAATCGCCGTTCTGGTATTTGGCGCTGTCCCCGAGGATGCGCTTGCTCTCGTTGGTCAGGCCCCAACCGGTGGCCGAGTCGACGTTGAACACCGGGATGCGCATCAGCTCGCGCATCGACGGCACACCCAGCACCCGAACCTCGCCTTGGTGACCGCCGCTCCAGAACCCGTAGTATTCGTCCAGCTCCCCAGGCCCGACGTGGATCTTGGACTTGGCCTCCTTGGCCGCTGCCGCCCAGGATTCACGGGTGAACGTCCCGGCCCCCAGCGCCGTCGCGCCAGCCAGCACCGCTCCCGTTACCGCACCGGTGCCGAGAAAGCTGCGCCGGCTGACACCCCTGGGTTCTTCCACCGAGCCCGGGGTTTGGTTTTTTTTATCGCTCATGCTGTGTGCTCCATGAAGAATGAAACGGTCAAGGGACAGGCCATTGGGGTGCCTCAAGGCGCCGGGTTCACCTGCACCACGGGAATCAGTTGCGGATCGATCGCGGTCGCCTTGCCGCGCTTCTTGCGCTTGTTGATCAGCGGCGGGCATTTGTTTTCGTTGTGCCAGGTCATCTGGCAGTCGAGGCAGTAATGGCATTCGTTGGCATTGATCCGGCCATCGGGATGAATCGCCTGGATCTCGCATTCCTTGGCGCACAGTTGGCAGGGGTTGCCACACTCCTTGCGGCGCTTGAGCCAGTCGAACAGCCGCAGCCGGGTCGGCATCGCCAGGGCCGCGCCCAGCGGGCAGACGTAGCGGCAATAGACTTTGCGGGTAAAGACATTGATCACCAGCAGGCCCGCTGCGTACGCGACGAACCACCCTTGGCGGTCGAACTTGAGGGTGATGGCGGTCTTGAACGGCTCCACTTCGGCCAGCCGTTCGGCGTTGGACATCGACTCCAGCGAGACGCCGAACAGCACCAACAAGATGATATATTTGATCGCCCACAGACGCTCATGCACGGCGAACGGCAACTCGTATTGAGGCACCTTGAGCTTGCGCGCCAGTTCGTTGATCAGCTCCTGCAACGCGCCGAACGGACACAGCCAGCCGCAGAACACCCCGCGTCCCCACAACAGAATGCTGCCGGCGGTGAACACCCAGAGGATGAAGATCAGCGGATCGGTGAGGAACAGTTCCCAGCGAAAGCCTTCGAACAGGGCGTGGACGAAAGTCAGCACGTTGACCACTGACAACTGCGCCAGCGCAAAGCCACCCAGGAACACCACGGTGAACACCAGGTAACCGCGACGCACCCAGTGCAGCAATCTGGGCCGCCGCGCCAGTGAGTCCTGGAAAAACAGGATCGCCGTGAGCACCAGCAGGGCCGCGCCGAGTACGCTGATTTCAACACTTTTCTGATACCAGAGCGTCAGCCACATTGGCCGGTTGGCTTCTTCGGCCGCCGCCAGTTGCTCGGCGGTGGGCAATGGCCGTTCCAGGTAAAGTTCGGGCAGTTGATAGGCCAGCTCGAAACTGCTGAAGGTGCCGCTGACCGGGCCGGTCTGGCGGCGCACCAACAGCTCCAGGTTCCACGGCGAGCCGGGGTCGAAACGGTGGGCGGCACGGATGATGAAAATCGCCATTTCATCGAAGTCCGGCATGTCGTCGAGGGCCACATCATTCAGGCGTTGGAAATCCAGGTCGCGAAAGCTGATGGTGTCGCCAGACTGGCGCAGTTGCACCCGGTCGAAAATGCCGCCCCGCACGTAGCCCGAGCCCTTGAAGGAATAACGCCCGCTGCCCATCACGGCGATGGCCTGCTCGCCCGGCTTGAGCTCGGCCATCAGCGTGCGGTATTGCGCCTCGCCCAGCAGGTTGCGGCCAATGGTGGGTGGGTTGAGGTGGGTGGCGTAGAGGTCGATGAAGGTGTCATTCACCTGCTCGCCGCTGGCGGTCTCGACCTGTTCGGCTTCGGTGCCCTTGAAGGACGCATCGACCTGGCCACGGGTCAGGTGCAGGCGACGGACCGCGCCGTTGCCGGTCAGGGTTTTCCAGTCGGCGGGCTCGTAGATATCCGCGCGCACCCGCGCCGGTGCCACGGCCAATCCTGCGTCACCCTTGACCAGGCCCAGGGACACCGCGACATCGTGGGCGGCGCGCATGATCACTTCGTTGACCACCATGGCCGTCACGGTCGCGCCGGCGATCGCATCGACCGTCACCGCATTCGGGTCGCTGGAGTGCCCCACCACCACCCGCTGGTTGACTTTGATGCCGCTGTAACGCGCGCTGAACCCGTGGAGTTTTTCTTCGGCGATGCCGATCAGCAGGATCGGTTCGTGGTGTTCAAGCACATAGGCGTCGAGGATCACCCCCGCCGTGTCGAGAATGACCTGGACGTTGATCGGCTTGCCGGAATAAGCGGGAATGTCCACCACGTCCAGGCTCTGGAACACGTAGCCCACGACCTTGCCGGCGGCGGACAGTTTGCGGACCTTGAAGAGACCGTCGGGCTCGGAGATCGAATCGACCGGGCCCAGGACGTGGTGGATGCGCTGTTGCGGGAGGTCACCGTAATCCTTGGCCTGGACGATTGCGGCGAACATCAGCAGTAGAACGAACAGCCCGGGGAGCCAGGAGCGGGACAGGTGCAACATCACAGAGGGACGGGTCATGAGCGCCAGGGCTTGAAGGCAGGATCTTGGCGATCATTGTGGGCCCCGCCCGTGGCTTGGGCCCTTGATTGAAATCAACTTGGGAAAACTTAACCCTGAATCCGGGAGCAGACGCCGACTTCCAGCAGATGAAAACTGCATTGGTGGCGAGGGAGCTTGCTCCCGCTGGGGTGCGAAGCGCCCCCCATGAGGCTGACCACATCAACCTGACACACCGCGCAGACTGGCCTTGGGGCTGCTGCGCAGCCCAGCGGGAGCAAGCTCCCTCGCCACAACAGCAGTTCAGCGATGTGTCAGGGACATCTGAACTCAGCGCAAGCCATAGGAATAGACACGGCCGTCGTTGCTGTCGTACCAATTGCCGTTGGCCCAGAACACCCGGTCCTGCACCGGTTCAAAGCCAAGAACGCCCAGGTAACCGCCGATGGCGAGGCGCTGCCAGGAGCGGCCCCAATCCTTGGAATAGAACACCCCGTTGGCGGAGATGTTCGCGTCCGACCACCAGTAGAGCCAGCGCGGTGGATGGTGCTCGCTGGTGGTGTTGATCAGCAGGGTGTTTTGTCCCATCCAGAAATTGCTGCCTCGCACCTGGGTTTGCGATGCCAGGGGTGAAAACACACTGGGCAGGTCACCCATGGGCGTCCAGGTCAGTGCAGCGGTGTCCAGTTCGGCGACAACTGTTTGCCCGTGGTTTCCCTGGTCAATCAGCCCCATCACCTTCCCGGCGTCATTCTGTATCAGCTTGCTCACGAACAGGTTGTCGTCACGCTGCACGTCGACCACCTGCCACTGCCCTGCCTTGGCTTGCAGCCGGGCCCGTGTGGTGACGTTAACCGCGAGATTGTTGCTGACGCCATCCGGATGACTGCCCCAGAAGCGTTGGGAGACCCAGATAAAGGCCGTCTGTGTATCCAGCTGCAGGACACCGGTGTGGACTTCCCCATGTTCACCTTCGCTCGTGCCCCACTCAGTGATGTCAGGACGCTTGCCATGCGCATATTCGGCAGGCACGAGCAACGACTCGGGTGCCATGACCGGCGAGCTGTGCGCACCGCGATCAGCCGAGTAAAAGACGCCGGTGGAAACGGCCGTCGGCTGTGCTTCAGCGCCGTCGTCCTCCACCCCGTCCGGCTTGCCCACGGCCCAGACTTCATTCGCGCCGTGGAAATAGGGAACCAGGCTCCAGGCCAACGAATCGACCTCGGGAAACCAGCCCTGGGTCAACCAGGTCCAGTGCTGGCCTTGATCATCGCTGCGAAAGACGGTCTGATCGGGCTCATGGGTATTCGCCGTCTCAGGTCGACGCAGGCCCGTGAGCAGGAACATATTGGTCCCATCGGGACTGGCCACAAGACAAGCGGCACCGCTGACATGGGCCACAAGTTGAAATTGCCCTTGGTCATCCAGGCGGGAAATGAAGGAGGTTTCCGTTTCGGCACGAGAGAACAAATGGGAAAAGGTCCCGAGTGCCTCCGGTTCTTCATTCTCGGCGGGCTTGCCATAAACCACCGCATCCAGGTTTACGACGCCCGCGGACGGTTCGAGCGCTTGGGCCTCCCTCTCCAGGCGCGCCACCAGCCAGGTGCCCTGCGGGGTCACCGTCACGCCCGTGCAATACTGGGTCATCGCGCGCAAGCGGGTGTCCTTCACGGCGCCCAGTTGCTGCTGATCGGGACTGTCGCCGCCCCACTCCAGCTTGGCACTGGTGATCATCCACATGTACCACAGCGCGGCGCCGGCCAGCAGCGCGACCAATAATTTAGAGAGCAGTTTTGAACGAGGCATGGGGAGGTCCGTAACCAGGGGAAAACTGCGAAGCTTTTCTCATCTCTTTTGTCCGGAGTAAATTTTTATCGCACGAGAATGGCCAAACCCGGTCGCATAATTGTCAGCGCTGTGATCCAGTCCACTCTCCCATCGCCATAACGCCCCGAAACGCTGATCGACGTACACAAGGAATGCCCGATGCCCCCACGTTCCGCCCCCGCTTCAACCGCTGACCAGCCGCAAGCCACCGGCTTCGTCCGGGTACGCGGCGCCCGCGAACACAACCTCAAGAACGTCGACGTGGACATCCCCCGCGATGCGCTGGTGGTGTTCACCGGCGTGTCGGGGTCCGGCAAGTCGTCGCTGGCGTTCTCCACGCTCTACGCCGAAGCCCAGCGTCGTTACTTCGAGTCCGTCGCGCCCTATGCGCGGCGCCTGATCGACCAGGTGGGCGTACCGGACGTGGACAGCATCGAGGGCCTGCCCCCGGCAGTTGCTTTGCAGCAACAACGCGGCACCCCCAGCGCACGCTCATCGGTGGGCAGCGTCACCACCCTGTCGAGCCTGATTCGCATGCTTTACTCCCGCGCCGGCAGTTATCCGGCCGACCAACCGATGCTCTACGCCGAGGACTTCTCGCCCAATACGCCTCAAGGCGCCTGCCAGGAATGCCATGGCCTGGGGCGGGTCTACGAAGTGACCGAGGCGTCCATGGTGCCGGACCCATCGCTGACCATCCGCGAGCGCGCCGTGGCCGCCTGGCCCATGGCCTGGCAAGGCCAGAACCTGCGGGACATCCTCGTGACCCTGGGCTATGACGTCGACATTCCCTGGCGCGACCTGCCGAAAAAGCAACGGGACTGGATTCTCTTCACCGAAGAAACCCCGACCGTTCCCGTCTACGCCGGACTGACCCCGGCCCAGACCCGCGCGGCCCTCAAGCGCAAGCTCGAACCCAGCTACCAGGGCACGTTCAGCGGCGCCCGGCGCTACCTGCTGCACACTTTCATGCATTCCCAGAGCGCCCAGATGCGCAAACGCGTGGCGCAATACATGCGCGCCAGCCCCTGCCCGGTGTGCGAAGGCAAGCGCCTCAAGCGCCAGGCACTGACCGTGACCTTTGCCGGCCTGGACATCGCTGAACTGTCGCACTTGCCACTGCTCGAACTGGCCGAGGTACTCAAGCGCGTCCTGGCGCCCGATTACCTTGAACAGGCCGAAGAAACGGGGAGCGTCCTCAGCCACCGACAAACCCGGGAGGCCCGTGAGCAACGCGCCGCCAGAGGCGACAACCCCCACGCCGGCGGACCGGACGCACGCCACACCCCCAACCTTTCCCTGGAAAAACGCCTGGCCGCCCAACGCATCGCCGCCGAGCTGCTGGAACGGATCACCACCCTCATCGACCTGGGCCTCGGCTACCTCGCCCTGGAACGCAGCACGCCGACGCTTTCTTCCGGCGAACTGCAACGCCTGCGCCTGGCGACCCAGCTCAATTCCCAGTTGTTCGGGGTGATTTACGTGCTGGACGAACCCTCCGCCGGCCTGCACCCGGCCGACAGCGAAGCGCTGTTCGGTGCCCTGCAACGCCTCAAGGCAGCGGGCAACTCGGTGTTTGTGGTCGAACACGACCTCGACACCATGCGCCGCGCCGACTGGCTCATCGACGTGGGCCCGGACGCTGGCGAACAAGGTGGAAAAGTCCTTTATAGCGGTCCACCGGCAGGCCTGGGACAGATCACCGAATCACGCACCCGCGCTTACTTGTTTGGCGAAGAACACGCCGCGACACGCAGCCCGCGAACGCCCAGGGATTGGCTGCGCCTGGAAGGCATCACCCGTAACAACCTCGACAACCTGAGCGCGGCCTTCCCGCTGGGCTGCTTCACCGCCGTGACCGGCATCTCTGGCTCTGGCAAATCCAGCCTCGTCAGCCAGGCCCTGCTGGATCTGGTCGGTGCCCACCTGGGCCAGGCCAGCCCCAACGCCGAACCCGACGAGCAAAGCCTGGAAGACGAACCCGTGCAAACCAGCGCCGGGCGCGTGACCGCCGGGCTCGACGCGGTCAAGCGCCTGGTCCAGGTGGACCAGAAACCCATCGGCCGCACCCCGCGCTCCAACCTCGCCACGTACACCGGGTTGTTCGACCATGTGCGCAAACTGTTCGCCGCCACCGAGCAGGCGCAGGCGCTGGGGTTCGATGCCGGACGGTTCTCCTTCAACGTCGCCAAGGGTCGCTGCGAGACGTGCGAAGGTGAGGGTTTCGTCAGCGTGGAATTGTTGTTCATGCCCAGCGTGTACGCACCCTGCCCCACCTGCCACGGTGCGCGCTACAACCCGCAAACCCTCGAGGTTCGCTGGCAGGGCCTGGACATTTCCCAGGTCTTGCAACTGACCGTGAACCAGGCGCTGGAGGTGTTTGCCGAGCAAGCGGCGGCCAAGCGCTCGTTGCAAGTGCTGCAGGATATCGGACTGGGTTACCTGCGCCTGGGCCAACCGGCCACCGAGCTGTCCGGCGGCGAAGCCCAGCGGATCAAGCTGGCGACGGAACTGCAGCGCAAGGCCCGGGGCGCAACGTTATATGTGTTGGACGAGCCAACCAACGGGCTGCATCCCCAGGACGTGGACCGCTTGCTGGTGCAGTTGAATCGCCTGGTGGAAGAAGGTCATACGGTGGTTGTGGTGGAGCATGACATGCGCGTAGTGGCGCAGAGTGACTGGGTCATCGATATCGGCCCGGGGGCTGGAACCCAGGGCGGAAAGGTGGTCGTTTGCGGGGCTCCGGAGACGGTGGCGAAGTCCCGGGAGAGTCGAACGGCGGGCTTCCTGGAAAGGGCTTTGCAGCTTGAACATTGAAGGCTCTACAGCGCGTTATCGGGCTCCCTGGCGCCGATCCAACGATCGGATCCGACGCCATTGAGCGTCAATATCAGCCCGGATTCAGGTGAAATGTACCTGGGAGGCGATATTGAAAAGCATGCTGCAGGCGAACAACCCGATCACCAGGGAGATGGCTCGATTCAAGAATCGTCCCGACACAATGGCGTGAAATTTTCGGCCACAAAAAGCCCCAGCCGCAATCCACACAAGCCCTACCGGAAAAACGATGGCTGTAAACAGCAACATGAATGACAGCCAGTTATCCAGCGACAAGAACGTACCGGCCGGCGCCACGAAGGACACAAAAAACAACCCTTTGGGATTGGTCAGCGTGGCCACAAACAGATCCGCAACGGTAATTCCCGTCGCGGCGCCAGGCGCATCGTTTTTTACCGAGAGCCACAGCTTGAGGGAAATATGAAACAAAAAGCACACGGCAAAAATCTTGGTGGCGGTCACCACCCACGCATGTTCCGCAATGAGCAGATCGATGAACACGCCCCATATCGTCGTCTGGATAACGTACGCCAACCACTCGGCGGCGACAAAACGCATTGAACGCGCATTGAGCCCTCGACTCACACCGACTTGTAACAACAATGAGTTCGTCGGCCCCGGAACCAACAACACGGCCAACAACGAAAGCGCAATATAATCCATAGAATTTTCCATACCAGAAGCCTGCACGGCGAACGTTCAGGGGGCAGGTCAATCCATCACCGTTGCAGCCCTAGCGCCAATTAGACGCGCACTTTACACCGCGGCGACAAGACGATGGTGGTCAAACATTCATCGTCCATCGCATCAGCCCGTTTTACGACGGCTGCGCCGCCGAGCGGGAGCAAGCTCCCTCGCCACAGGGGCTGTGTGTTGGTTGGAAATAACAGTGTGAACACCAGAAAACCTGTGGGAGCGAGCTTGCTCGCGATGGCGGTCGCACACCCAACACCTCCGTTGACTGTCGACTTCTGTGGCGAGGGAGCTTGCTCCCTCGCCACAAGAGCGGTCCTGGCTTCAGACCGTGCGCGAATACTGAACCGTCTGGTCCGCCCCCAGGTACGCGTCGAACGCCATGGCCACGTTACGCATCATCAATTGGCCCTGGGGCAACAACACCAGTTCGTTGTCGCGAATGTCCAGCAACCCGTCGCGCACCAGTTCCTGGAGCCGGTCCAGGGCATCGGCGAAGTAGTCGCCAAATCGAATGCCATGGGCGCTGTCGATCCGACCGAAGTCGATGCGCCCATGGCACATCAGTTCGCTGATGACCTCGCGCCGCAGTCGGTCATCGTCGCTCAGTCGATAACCGCGCTGCACCGGCAGCAAGCCTTGGTCCAGCCGGGCGTAATACTGGGAAAGCTCCTTGACGTTCTGGTTGTAGCTGTCACCGACCTTGCCGATCGACGACACCCCCAGGCCAATCAGGTCGCAATCGGCGTGAGTGGAATAGCCCTGGAAATTGCGCTGCAAGGTGCCCTGGGCGCGGGCACGCACCAGTTCGTCATCCGGCAGGGCAAAGTGATCCATGCCGATGTAGACGTAGCCGGCTTCGGTCAGGCGATTGATGGTCAGTTCCAGCAGTTCCAGCTTGCGCTCGGGTGGCGGCATGTCTTCGGGACGGATCATCCGTTGCGCCCGCACCCGTTGCGGCAGGTGGGCGTAGCTGTACGCCGCGATCCGGTCCGGACGCAGGGCAATGATCTTGCTCAAGGTGACGTCGAAACTGGCGATGGTCTGCAACGGCAGGCCATAGATCAGATCGACGCTGACGGACTTGAAACGCGCCCGGCGCGCCGCCTCCACCAGCTCGACGACCTGGACCTCGCTTTGCACCCGGTTGACGGCAATCTGCACCTGGGCATCGAAATCCTGGACGCCGAAGCTCAGACGATTGAAGCCCAGCTGGCGCAGACCTTGGATCTGCTCTGCATCGATGGTTCGTGGGTCGACCTCGATGGAAAACTCGTGGGCGTCGCTGTCGTCCATGTCGAACGACTGGTGCAGGCAGTCCATCAGGTCAGCCAGTTGCCCGTGGGTCAGGTAAGTCGGCGTGCCCCCGCCCAAATGCAGCTGGGTCAGTTTGCGCGAGCGGTCGAACAAGGCCGCTTGCAGGGCTATTTCACGCTTGAGGTAGGTCAGGTATTCGGCGGCGCGATGGGTCTTGCGCGTGATGATCTTGTTGCACGCGCAGTAATAGCAAAGGCTCTGGCAGAACGGGATATGGATGTATACCGACAACGGCTTCGGCAACGGCGCCTGGTGGCTGCGCTGGGCGGCCTGGCGGTATTCGTCCATGGCGAAGGCCTGGTGGAACTGCGGGGCTGTCGGATAGGAGGTGTAGCGCGGTCCCGGGCGGTCGTATTTCTCCACCAGGGCACGATTGAAACCGGAGGCAGTCTTCATGAGGGGGTCAACTTTTCAAAAGCGTGTGGGCTTGCATCATCCGGTGTCGGGTCGAACAGGTTGCAGATCGCGTCCACGTTCAAGCGCCCGGCGGGCAGAATGCCGATGAAACGGCTCGACAGTTCGATCAATCCCTGGTCATGCAACGCTTCCAACAACGGCCAGACCGACGCGAAGTACTCGCGAAACACCAGGCCGAAACGCGCCTCGATGGCTTGTATATCCAGCTCCAGGTCACAGGACAGCTGTTCGGTCACGCTCGTCCTGACCTGGTCCTGCGCCTCACAGCGCCAACCGCGACACACCGGCAATTGCCCCGCGTCCAACAGCTGGCAATACTGCAACAGGTCGTCGGTGTTCTGTACGTACAAGTGCTCGATCTGGGTGATGGCCGACAAACCGAAACCCACATGGTCACAGCAACCGTGACGGGTAAACCCCTGGCAGTTGCGGTGCAGGCGTCCATGCTCCTGGGCCACCGCCAGGTCATCGTCGGCCCTGACGAACTGACCCAGGCCGATGTAGTGATAACCGGCGCCGATCAACTGTTCGCAACAGATGCGCCGCATGGCGTCCTTGTCGGCCGCGCTGCAAAAAGTGCCGGCCAGCCCGGCGTTCTTCGAGCGATAACGATAAGGCGCGCGGGCATAGTCGAAGACGTGCAGCCGGTCCGGTTCCAGTTCGATCAGCGTCGCCAGTTTCAGGGCGAAGCTGTCGGGGGTCTGCCAGGCATGGCCATAGCCCAAGTCAATGTTGATGGAGCGAAAACCAAAGGTGCGCGCCGCATCGATCAACGAATGGATCGGTGCCGGATTCTGGTAGCAATCGACTGGCAACTCGCTGTCGAGGCCAATGTCGGGCACGCCGATGCTGACATGGGTGAAGCCCTGGTCACGGATCAGGCCCATGGTTGACCAGTCGGTGTGATGCAGGTCCACCTCGATGCTGTGATCGGCGCCGTCGTACTCGCTGAAGTCGAAGCGCTTGCGCAGGTCATGCATCAGCTTCTGCAGATGCGCGATCACCGGTGTGCCGCCGGTCAGGCAGAACTGTTCGACGCGCCGCCCTGCCCCCAGGTGGCAACCGACCAAGCCCATTTCATACGCCAGGCGTTGCAGATAGCCCTCGATCTCGCCACATCGGCAGTCGCTGGCCAGGGGCGAACATGACGCCAGCCGCAAGTGCGAAGGCAGGTGCACCGCCAAGGATAGGGGCCGGCGTTTCTGGCGGCTGGTGCGCAACCCTCGCAGCAGGTCGAGGGAACCGATACCTGCATGGAACCTGCGTGTGCCGACCGGGCAATCGAAATCAGCCACCCGCGGGGCACGTCCCGAGGGTCGCTCGCCGAGGGTATGGAACGGGTCGAACATGACAATCTCCGAGTGGCGGTGCGGAGCCAGTTTGCGCCCTGGCCCGCCGGGCCACCTTGACCTGTATCAAGCGCTTTGAAACCACACCGCCAGCGCTTACCAGGTAACGTAGAACATGGCCTTGGCCAGCAGCACGATCGCAACCAGGTGCAGGAACACGCTGGCATGGATGATGTGCACGTAGCGGGCGTTCATGCGCCCGCTGCGGAACAGCCACATGGCCCAGAGGAAATGCCCCAGCACACTGCCCGCCAACAGGATCTTCAACCCCAGCAGCACACCGAAGGACGACTGCAACGGCGACGACAACGCCGGCCAGTAACGCAGCCAGACCATGCCGCCGCCTGCGCCGAACAACACCAGCAGCACCCACGGCATCAACTGCCGGGCACGCTGGCTGACGCCTTGCTCCAGCAACACCATGACCTTGGCGGGCAGCTGCTTGCGAATGCTTTCAAGGAACAGGACTTCGAAAAACACCGTGCCGATGAACACCAGCGCGGCAAACAGGTGCAAGGTCAGAAACAGCGGATAACTCATGGAGGTCCTCGGCGCCCTTTTCAGCGGGGCGATGGTTTATTCGAGGTTATCCCGCGGTCCCGGAAGTGGGGTTGATGCCAATCAAGGAAACCGTATTGCCTACCCCTGTGGGAGCGAGCCTGCTCGCGATAGCGGTGTGTCAGTCAACGTCAAAGCATTTGATCTGACGCTATCGCGAGCAGGCTCGCTCCCACAGGGGGCGTCATTCGGGCTTGAAGCGTCAACGGAACGTTGCCCCTGCGCAACCTCGACACAACCGCTGATCAGTTACTTCGGCTTTTTGACACTTTCCCCGATATGCGGTCACAACTTTTGCGCTCCGCTGGGTCATAACACCGAGGTCGTCGATGGAATATTGGCGTCTACCGAGGTTTAAGCCTGATACGGAGATAAGCTCATGATTTTCAACGTACAAAATTTTGGCGCCAAAGGAGATGGCATCACCGACGACACGGCAGCCATTCAGAGTGCGATTGATGCGGCTGCCGCTGCGGGCGGAGGCCAGGTGTACATGCCGACCGGCACCTACATCGTTTCGGGGGGCGAGGAACCGTCCGATGGCTGCCTGATGCTCAAGAGCAACGTCTACCTGTACGGCGACGGCATGGGCGATACCACGGTCAAGCTGGCCGATGGCTCCGACACCAAGATCACCGGCATCATCCGCTCGGCCTACGGCGAGGAAACCCACGATTTCGGCGTGAGCAACCTCACCATCGACGGCAACCGCGACAGCACCACCGGTAAGGTCGACGGCTGGTTCAACGGCTACATTCCCGGCGAAGAAGGCTACGATTCCAACGTCACCCTCGACAGCGTCGAGATCAAGGATTGCTCCGGGTACGGTTTCGACCCCCACGAGCAGACCGTCAACATGGTCATCAAGAACAGCGTGTCCCACGGCAATGGCCTGGACGGCTTCGTCGCCGACTTCCTCAGCGACAGCACCTTCGAAAACAACATCGCCTACAACAACGACCGCCACGGTTTCAACATCGTCACCAGCACCCACGATTTCACCATGACCAATAACGTCGCCTACGACAACGGCGGCAATGGCATCGTGATCCAGCGCGGCAGCGAGGACATTCCCTCGCCCAGCAACATCACCATCACCGGCGGCGAGGTGTACGGCAACGGCGCCGAAGGCGTGCTGGTCAAGCTCTCCAGCGAGGTCACCGTCACCGGCGTCGACATCCATGACAACACCAGCGCCGGGATCCGCATCTACGGCAGCAACCACGTCGACATCATCGACAACACCCTCAACAACAACGCCCTGGGCAGTGCCGTACCGGAAATCATCATCCAGTCCTACGACGACACCCTGGGCGTGTCCGGCAAGTACTTCAACGGCAGCGACAATCTCATCCAGGGCAACGTCATCAGCGGCAGCGACCTGTCGACCTACGGTGTTGCCGAGCGCAATGAAGACGGCACCGACCGCAACGCCATCATCGCCAACACCATCAGCCACACGAGCAAGGGCGCCACGCTGGTGTATGGCGACGGCAGCTACGTCAGCGCGACGGTGCCGATGACCACCGTGCAAGGTACGGCGGGTAACGACATCCTTACGGGCACCAGCGCCAGCGAGATTTTCTACGGCGCGGCAGGCAACGACACCATCAACGCCGGGGCTGGAAGCGACATACTGGTAGGCGGCGCCGGCGTCGACAAACTCACCGGCGGCACCGGCGCCGATACGTTCCGGTTCGTCGCGCAGTCGGACAGTTACCGCAACGCGACCACCAGTTTCGATGACACCATCACCGACTTCGACGTCACCCAGGACAAGATCGACCTCGCCGGCCTCGGTTTCACCGGCCTGGGCAATGGTCGCGGCGGCACCTTGCAAGTCAGCTACAGCGCCAGCAACAACCGCACCTACATCAAGGACTTCGACGCCGATGCCAGCGGCAATCGCTTCGAGCTGATCCTCTCGGGCAACCTCGCCAGTACCCTGACCGCCAGCAACTTCATCTTCAATCGCGTGATCACCGGCACCAGCGGCAGCGACTCGCTGCTGGGGAGCGATGCGGCCGACACCCTGCTCGGCCTGGCGGGCAACGACAGCCTCAGTGGCGGCGCCGGCGACGACAAGCTCGACGGTGGTGCCGGGATGGACACCCTCACCGGCGGCACCGGCGCGGACACTTTTGTGTTCGCCAACCGGCTAGACAGCTACCGCAACTACAACACCGGCGGTGCCAACCTGGGTGACCTGATCACCGACTTCAACATCAGCGCCGACAAGATCGACCTCTCGGCCATGGGCTTCACCGGCCTGGGCGATGGCAAGAACAACACCGTGTACCTGGTGCTCAACAGCGCCGGCACCAAGACCTACATCAAATCCCTGGAGACCGACGCCAACGGCAACCGCTTCGAAGTGGCGCTGGACGGTAATTACCTCAACACCCTGACCAGCGCCAATTTCGTCTTCGCCACATCGTCGCCGACCAACCAGGCGCCCGTGCTGGCCACGCCTTTGCTGGACCAGAACGCCAGCGAAAACACCCCGTTCAGCTACGTGGTGCCGGCCACCAGCTTCACCGATCCGGATAACGACAGCCTGAGCTATACCGCCAAGCTCGCCAATGGCAGCGCCCTGCCCGCCTGGCTGACCTTCGATGCCGCCACTCGCACCTTCAACGGCACGCCCCCCGATACGGCATCGGGCACCTACTCGATCCAGGTCACGGCGACCGACGGCAGCAACGCGACCGTCAGCGACAGCTTTACCCTCGCCGTGCAGGACGTTCCAGCCGCCATTGTGATCAACGGCACACCGAACAACGACACGCTGACCGGCACCGCGGCCAATGAACAATTGTTCGGTGGCGCGGGCAACGACACCCTCAATGGCGGTGCCGGCAACGATATCCTGGTCGGCGGCACCGGGGTCGACAAACTCACCGGCGGCACGGGTGCCGATGTGTTCCGCTACACCTCGAAACTCGACAGCTACCGCACCAGTTCCACCAGCGCCAGTGACCAGATCCTCGACTTCGACGTGGCCGCCGACAAGATCGATGTCTCGGCCCTTGGCTATACCGGCCTGGGCAACGGACTCAACGGCACCCTTCAGGTCACTTACAGTTCGTCGACCAACCGCACCTACCTCAAGGACCTGACGGTGGATGCCAACGGCAACCGGTTCGAGATCTCCATGGCGGGCAACTTCGTCAGCAGCCTGACGGCCAATCACTTCGTCTTTGCCGACCAGACCAACCCCACCAACGTGGCGCCAGTGGTAGCCACTCCACTCCTGGACCAGAACGCCAGTGAAAGCACGCCGTTCAAATACACGGTGGCAAGCAACAGCTTCACCGACGCCAACCAGGATGTGCTGACCTACACCGCAACCCTCGCCAACGGCAACGCCCTGCCCGCCTGGCTGAGCTTCAATGCCACCAGCCTGACCTTCAGCGGTACGCCCACCAGCACCGCGGCGGGCAACTACGACGTATTGGTCAAGGCCACCGACCCATCAGGTGCCTCGGTCAGCGACAACTTCACCCTGGTGGTGGCCGATGCGCCCGCCAACACCATCACTGGCACCGCCAATGCCGAGACGCTCAACGGCACGACGGGCGCCGACCTGATCCTCGGCCTCGGCGGCAACGACACGATCAAGGCCGGCACCGGCGCGGATATCGTCGACGGCGGCGCTGGACGCGACTCTTTGTATGGCGGCGATGGCGCCGACACGTTCCGCTACAGCAACCTCGCCGACAGCTACCGCGACTACGACACCGGCGGTGTCACGGCCACCGACACGGTTTATGACTTTACCGTCGGCGTCGACAAAATCGACGTCTCGGGACTGGGCTTTCTCGGTCTCGGCGATGGCAGCAACGGCACGCTGTACATGACCCTGAACACGGCTGGCGACAAGACCTACATCAAGTCCGCCGAAGCCGACGCCGATGGCAATCGCTTCGAGATCGCCCTTAACGGCAACTACCTCAACACCCTCACCGCCAACGATTTCGTCTTCGCCGAGCGCGCCCAGCAGGACATCCTCTACCTGCCCACCCTCGGCCAATCCAATGCGCGCCTGCTGCGCATGTCCGAGGACGATGATCAATCGGGCACCTCGATGCTGGTCAACGACCTCAACCGTTACACCACCTATGACGTGCGCAGCCAGTTCAACGATGCCGACGGCAACGGGATCGACATTGCCGTGGGTGGCAGCACGGTCAACGGACTGTCCACACTCGGTGCCGAGGAACTCAAGCTGTGCTGGTGGCTGACCGACACCAACCAACCCGGGCAGGCGCTGTTGCGAGCGGTGACATTGCTGCGCGATCAGCGCACCGAACTGCAGTCGATCGATAACGTCACCATGGGCATCATCTGGGGCCAGGGCGAGGAAGCCGCCCAGGAGATCGCCCGCGCCACGGACAAGGCAGCGGCTGCGGCGGCGTACAAGGCCGCGACCTTGAAGGTGTTCGATTACCTGCACGCCCAGTTCGGCAATTTCAGCGTTTACCTGATGGAAACCGGTCATTACTCGGAGGACGCGGCTCGGGCCCGGGGTTATTCGGAAGAGAAAATCGCCGCCATCGTCGAGGGCGTCGGTTATGTCCGCGCCGCCCAGGAAGCCATGGCCGCCGAACGCGCCGACGTCAAGCTGGCGGTGGACTACACCGACCTGCCCCTGCGCTACGAAGTCGATCCACTGGTGTATCCCGATGACGTCTGGCACCTGCACGAGGAGTCGGCGGAAATCGTCGGCCAACGCCTGGCGGATTACATAGCCGATGACCTGGGTTTCCAGGGCAACCCCGACGACAACAACAGCGTGCAGGACATATTCGACAAGGGCCAGAACCAAGGCGGGATGATCTCCGGCACCGACCAGGACGACACCCTGGTGGGCAGCGCGGGCAACGACACCCTGGATGGCGACTTGGGTGCCGACACCCTGACCGGCGGTGATGGCAACGACATCTACGTGGTCGACAACGCCTTCGACAGCGCAGTGGAAACCAACACCTCGACCGCGCAGATCGATACGGTGCAGGCCTCGGTCAGTTGGACGCTGGGGGCCAATCTGGAAAACCTGGTGCTCACCGGCGTATCGGAGATCGACGGCACCGGCAACGAGCGGCGCAACTTCATCACCGGCAATACCGCCAACAACGTGCTCAACGGCGCCGCCGGGGCCGACAGCCTGAGCGGAGGCGATGGCAACGACACGTACTTCGTCGACAATGCCGACGACAGCGTAATCGAGACCAGCACCAACGCGGTGACAGGTGGAGTCGACAGTGTGCACAGCAGCCTGGCGGCCTACACCTTGGGCAGTAACGTCGAGAACTTGTATGTCGATAGCACCGGCGCGGCCAATGGCACGGGCAACGCCCTGGACAATACGCTGTTCGCCGGTGCCGGCAACAATGTCCTGGATGGACGCGATGGCATCGATACGGCGAGCTTTGAACGCGCGCTGTCCGGCGTGACCGTCAACCTCTCGACGTCTGCCCAGCAGAACACCGTGGGTTCCGGGCTCGACACCTTGAAATTCATCGAGAACCTGGAAGGAAGCGCCTACGCCGACACGCTGTCGGGGAACAGCGCGACGAACGTCCTCGACGGGGGCGCCGGTAACGATACGTTGGTGGGCGGTTCGGGCGATGACCGCTTGATCGGTGGTGCGGGTACCGACAACCTCACCGGTGGCACTGGCGCGGATACCTATGCGTTTGGTGCGCTGTCGGACATGGGTGTCGGGGCTTTGCGTGATGTGATCAGCGGGTTCAAGAGTGCGGAGTTCGACAAGCTGGACCTCACCGGCCTGGACGCCAACCCGTTGACCGCCACGGTCGATGCCTTCACCTTCATCGGCAGCAACGCCTTCGACCCCAGCAACGCCACCGGCCAGCTGCGCTTCGTCGATGGCGTCCTCTCCGGCAGTACCAACGCCGACGCCACCCCCGAGTTCGAATTCGAACTGGTGGGTGTCAAGGAGCTGCACGCCAGCGACTTCACCGCCTGACCCAAGCCCCCTCCGGGGGGCTTGCTATGCCAGAGAAACCCAAGACAACCACAAATCAAACTGTGGGAGCGAGCCTGCTCGCGATGACGCCAGCACATCCAACAGGGATGCTGACTGACACACCGCCATCGCGAGCAGGCTCGCTCCCACAGGGACATTGCTGTGCCAGAAAAACCCAGGTCAACCCCAGGGGCATGTTGGATCAGAAAAGTTGAGCAGTGGTCATGGACAGCTTTTGTGGCGAGGGAGCTTGCTCCCGCTCGGCTGCGCAGCAGTCGTGAACCGCTGGACTCGGTCTGCCTGAAACTACTCATTGCCTGGGTTTGGGGCTGCTTCGCAGCCCAGCGGGAGCAAGCTCCCTCGCCACAGGGATGAATGCAAACTTCAACCCTGGGTTTCTAGAACAAGCTTTGCACCTGCTCCAGCACCGCGCGGTTCATCTGGCCGGTGTGGGTGTGCAGGCTCACATAGCTTTGCAGCATGTCGAGCTTGGTGTTGAGCAGGTCCCGGCGGGCCTGGAACAGCCGCTGCTGTGCATCAAGAATATCTACCGTGGAACGCACACCGCCCTGGAAGCCCTTTTCCGTCGAGGCCAATGCGCGCTGATTGGACTCCACCGCCCGCTGCATGGCCTTGCTCTTGGTAAACCCGGCGACGACGCCCAGGTAATCGGCCTCGATGTCTTCGGCCAGTTGCTGGCGTTGCACGTCGTAGTCGGACTGAGCGCCGGCCAGTTGCGCTTCGGCCTTGGCCACCGACGCTCGCACGGCCCCGCCGCGATACAGCGGAATGTCCAGTTGCACGCCCACGTAATAGGTGTCCTGGCGCGGGTCGAGTTCCTGGTATTGACGGGTTTCCCGGCGGGTCAGCTGAGTGGTCAGCGACAAAGTCGGATAATGCCCGGCGCGCTGGCTGTCGGCCTGGGCCTCGGCGACTTTCACTGCCGCCAGCCGGGCGGCCAGCTCGGGGCTGGCCTGGCGGGCAATCGCGGTCCAGTACGGCAAATCCTGCTCCGGCGGGATCGGACTTCCAGCGGCCAGCTCCTCGCGCATTGGCAGGATGTCATCGATGGGCACGCTGGCTCGCCCGGACAAGGCCCGTAATGCCGCCACGCGACGGGCCTGGGCTTCGGCCTCCTGGGCTTGCACCAGGTCGAGCCGCGCCTGGGCTTCGTCGATGTCAGTGATCGCGCCCTGGCCACCTTCATAGAGCTTTTTGCTCTGGATGACCAAGCCTTGGATAGCCGCCTTTTGTTGCTGGATCAGCTTGATCTCGTTCTCGGCCCGGGCGACGTCGAAATACCCCTTCGCCACCCGGTCATACAAGGTCTGGCCAGCCACGTCGAACACCTGGGTGCCCAGTTGCCCCCGCGCCTTGCCTTCCTGGTACGCCGCCCAGCGGGCCTTGTCGTAGAGCGGCTGTTGCGCCGCCAGGGTGACATTGTTCGCCTGGTAGTCGTTGCTGTTGACGTAAGTGCTGTCGTCGCCGCCGTCGGTACGCCCGCCGTAGCCGTAGCGCGAACTCAGCGACACTTGCGGGTAGAGGCCGCCACGACCGATGTCCTCCTCATGCCGTGAAGCCTCAAAGGCGTGGGCCGCCGATTGCACGGTCGGATCGTTGAGGCGCGAGGCATCGTAGGCGGCGGTGAGGCTCAGGCCACCCTCGGCGGCCCACAGCGGATTGATCACCGCCCAACCGGTATACAGGCCCAGTAACACACGCCAACGGTAGCGGCAACGGTCGACCATGCTCATTCCTCTTTGAAGGCTGCCAGCAAGCGTTCACGCAACGGTTTCATCAGGTAATTCATCAAGGTGCGTTCGCCCGTCACCACCGTGACATCGGCGAGCATGCCGGGGCGCACCAGCAGGCCGGCGCTCTGCAACGCGGCCACGGTGTCGGCGGGAATCTCGACCTTGGCGGAGAAGTACGGTTGGTGCGTCTGCTCATTGATCAACTGGTCCGCCGACACCGTCGTCACCGTGCCGGTGACCGTCGGCGTATCCACCCGTTGCAGCGCGGTAAAATGCACATGCACCGGCAGGCCCGGGCGCAGTTTGTTGGCCATCAGCGGCTCGAACCGGGCAGTGATCGCCATCGGCGCATCCAGCGGCACCACCTGCATCAGGGTCTGGCCGGCCTGTGCAACGCCGCCGACCGTGTGAATGCTCACATCCATCACCTGCCCGGCCACCGGCGCCCGGATCGCACCGTTGTCGACCTCAAACTGCAAGGCCCGAATCTGATCGGCATAACCGGCCGCCTCGGCCGAGACCTCGCTGAGCTGCGTCTCGGCATCGCGGCGAAATTCCTGCTGCGCCTGCAAGGCCTTGAGCCGGCTTTCGTTGATCGCCTGGCGGGTCCTGCCGACATCGCCCACGCCAGAGGCGATCTGCCCCGCCAACTGGGCCGCGTTGCGCTCGGCCTCGAACAGTTTGTTGCGCGGAACGTAGCCTTCCCGGGCCAGGTCACGCAGGCCCTCAAGCTCCTGCTGCTGAAAGCGCATCTGCGCGTCGTAGTTGCGCTTGACTCCTTCATACCCCAGCAACTGCTGCTGCAACGCCGCGGCTTCGTGCTCGATGATTTGCAAGCGACTGCCCAGCTCCGCGCGGCGGGTGATGAACAATTGGCTCTGCAAGGCCATGGCCGCCTTGACCCGTGGCTCGTCGGCGTGCGCCAGCAGTTCGGCGGGCCATTGGATCTCGGCACTGCCCAGGCGCTCGGCAATCAAGCGCGCCTCGATGCTGCGATCGTTGAGCAACTTGCCCAGGGTCACGTCCAGTTGCGACTGCGCCTGCACCGTGTTGAGCTGCACGAGCAATTGCCCCTGGGTGACCCGGTCGCCATCGCTGACCAGCAGCTTTTCCACCACCCCACCGACCAACGACTGCACCGCCTTGCGCTCCCCCGCCACCACCACGGTGCCGCTGCCCACCACCCCTTGGTCGAGTGGCGCCAGGCAGGCCCAGAGCAGGAAACCGCCCAGCGTCAGGACCAGGAATCCCACGCCATAACGGGCCGCGCTCCCGGCGTCGGTCCGAGCACTGGGGAGTGTCGTGGTGCCGCGCACACTCAGCCCCTGCTCACTGTAGGTCTGTGCCTCAGGGATCAGATCACGCATCGCCGCCAGCCTCCCGGACCGCGGCCGGTCTCGGCCCCGGCATCAATGCCTTGAGCACCCGGTCTCGAGGCCCGAACGCTTGTTGAGTCCCGTCCTTGAGCACCAGGATGTGATCGACCACTGCCAGCACACTGGGCCGATGAGTGATCAACACCACGGTGCTGCCGGTCGCCTTGAGCACATTGATGGCCTGGACCAGCGCCAGCTCGCCGGCGTCATCGAGATTGGAGTTGGGCTCATCGAGCACGATCAGCGACGGTCGGCCGTAGAGCGCGCGCGCCAGGCCGAGGCGTTGTTTTTGCCCACCGGACAAGCCAAGCCCGCCAGGGCCCAGCGGCGTGTCGTAGCCCTTGGGAAACCGCAGGATCATTTCGTGGATGCCGGCATGCCGTCCGGCGGCGATGATCTGGTCCGCGTCCTGCTCGCCGAAACGGGCAATGTTGTCGGCAACCGTGCCGTCGAACAACTCGATGTCCTGGGGCAGGTACCCCAGGTATGGGCCCAGGGCGTCATGGGACCACTGGCTGATCTCGGCATCGTCCAGGCGCACCGACCCGCCCATGGCCGGCCAGACCCCGACCAGGGCACGGGCCAGCGTCGATTTGCCACTGGCACTGGGCCCGACCACGGCCAGTACGTCGCCCTTGGCGAGACTGAAATTGATCCCCCGCAAGATCGGTTGCGAAGCACCCGGCGGGCCGACATACAACTGCTCCAGCCTCACCGCCCCGGTCGGTGGCGGCAACGGCATGCGCAGGCGCTCGCGCGGGTGTTGGGCCAGCAATTGGCCCAGGCGCTGGTAGCTCTGGCGCCCGGAATTGAATTGCTTCCACGAGCCGATGGCGATTTCCACCGGCGCGAGGGCCCGTCCCAGCAACAGCGACATCGCAATCATCATGCCCGCCGACAGTTGGCCCTCCAGCACCAGCAAAGCCCCCAGGCCCAACGCCAGGGACTGCCCGGAAATCCGCACGAAACGCGTTGCCGAGGTGATGCGCGCGCCGCGGTCGCTGGCATGGGCCTGGGCAGCAATGATGCGTTGCTGCAACAGGCTCCAGCGCTGGCGCAACGGCCCGAGCATGCCCAGCGCCTGGATGACCTCAGCGTTGTGCAGCGTGCTATTGACGTAGATCGACGATTGCACGCCCAGGCGATTGGCTTCACCCAGGCGTGTACGTGTCGCCAGTTCGCCCCACAGCGCCAAGCCGATCAGCACCAGGGCGAGCACCAGCGTCAGCACGCCGAACCAGGGATGAAAGATGAACGCCACCAGCAGGAAGATCGGCAGCCAGGGTGCGTCGAGCAAAGCGATCAGGCCCTGCCCGGTGATCAACTGGCGCAGCGTCGCCAGGTCGGTGAGCACCTGCGCCGGGTTGGCGTTGTGCTCGCGCAGGCTGCGGGCGAAGGCGGCGTCGAAAACCCGCTCGCCCAGGGCATCGTCCAGCCCCGCGCTCATGCGAATCATCACCTCGCCGCGCACCCACTCGATCAGGGCACTGAACATGAACAGTCCCAGGGCCATCAAGGTGAGCATGAACAAGGTGGTTTCGTTGCGGCTGGTCAGGACCCGGTCGTAGACCTGCATCATGTACAGCGACGGCACCAGCACCAGCAGATTGATCACGCCACTGAACAGCGCCAGAGCCCAGAACACCCGGCGGTAGCTCAATAAGGCAGCATCGATGTCATGACGCGGATCGAGTAGAAACCCCATGGAAAATAGCCTGCAAGAGAAATTGTCGGTCTAGGACGCAATCCGTCGCGAGGCTCTTTTTCCCGAGGAGGCTCGAGAAAAACTATTCAGCCGATGTGCCGATACCAGGGACGATCCTCATCCCTACAGGCGCCAATTACTGACAACGCGGCCGCGGGTTAGTGCCGCTTCGCAAGGCTGGGTTTGCAAGTGGGTGACAGGCGGAAGAGCCGCGCTTCAAGACGGAGGTTTTTGCGCCTTGAATGGGCTTGAAAAGCGGTTTTGTTGACGCCAGTAACGTGGCGTCAACTGGGGAAAATGAGGGGGTTAGCCGAGCGAGGCGACGCTCTCAGGCTGGGGCGAATGCCGCGATGTCGCCAGGCCGATAAAGGAAATGATCAGCGCCAGGCCCAGGGTGGTACTGACCTCGCTGCGATGCTCGGGCGTGATCATCATGACCGCCAGCGCCGCCGAGATGAACACGATGACCAACCAGGTCAGCCAGGGGAACAGCCACATGCGAAAAGGCAGCTCGATATTCTGCCGTTGCAACATCCGGCGCATGCGCAGTTGCGAGATGGCGATCACCAGGTACACCAGCAAGGCGATGGCGCCGGAGCTGGCGAGCAGGAACTGGAACAGGCCGGCGGGCATGAAGTAGCTGAACAAGGTGACACCCGCGCCCAGCACGGTACTGGCAATCACTGCGGACCTTGGAACGCCGGCCGAGGACGTCACCTTCACCGCCTTTGGCGCATCGCCGCGGCGGCCCAGGGAGTACAGCATCCGCGAGGCGATGTAGATCGAGGAGTTCATGCAACTGGCCACGGCGATCAGCACCACCACATCCACCAGGAATTTGGCGTGGGGAATGTTCATCAGTTCCAGGGCCCGCTGGTAGGAACCGACTGAAGCCAGGAGCGGATCGTTCCAGGGCACCACGGAAATGACCACGAAGATCGACAGCAGGTAGAACACACCGATACGCCAGATCACCGAACGGGTGGCCTTGGCAATGTTCTGCGCGGGGTTATCGGATTCGGCGGCCGCGATCGTCACCGCCTCCGTACCGATGAAGCTGAACATGATGGTGATGAACGCGCCCACCACCGCCGACAGGCCGTTGGGGGCGAACCCGCCATGCTCCTCCATCAACCGACTCAGGCCGCTGGCTTCGCGCTCGGGTATCCAGCCCATCAGCACCGCGAACCCCAGGGAGATGAAGCCAATGATCGCCACGACCTTGGCCATGGCGAACCAGAATTCGAACTCGCCGTACTTCGACACGCTGAACAGGTTCGTGACGGCCAGCAGAACGATCGACACCGAGGCGAACAGCCAGGCATCGACGGCGGGAAACCATTGGTTGAGGACATGACCGGCGGCCAACGCTTCGATGGGAATCACCAGTACCCAGAACCACCAGTAGAGCCAACCGATGGTGAAGCCTGCCCAGCGCCCGATGGCCTGATCGGCATAGGTAGAAAAGGAGCCAGTGTCCGGATTGGCGACGGCCATCTCGCCCAGCATGCGCATGACCAGGACCACCAACAGCCCGGAAAACAGATAGGCCAGCATGACGGCCGGGCCAGCGGCGGCAATGGCATGGCCCGATCCCACGAACAGACCCGCACCGATGATTCCGGCAATGGACAGCATGGTGACGTGACGAGGCTTGAAGCCCTGTGCCAGATGGCCGTTCGAATCCTTGAAGCTGGGGCTGGTCATTTTTTTATTCTCTTGTGATCGAACATTGAGACGCGCGCAGGGACCGTCGGTGTCGCTGGTTTTCCCGCCCCTCCTGGAAGCGGCACCGCTTGGTTGTGTAGATCCACCTTGAGCGAACGTGCGCACTTGCGGTGAAAAGTCGCGCCACGTTACCTGCCTTCCCTCTCGAGTTAGTTACCTGAACGCGCCATCTCTATGCCTGATTTCGCCATGTGGGGCATGGCGTTTTGCCTCTTGCCAGGTGTCTGGACCGTGGCGTTCAGCCAGGTCCTTGTGGGGCAACATCGAAATAAACCCTTTAAAAACTTTACTGGGTTAAGTATTTTTGCAGACCTATACCCGGCCTGTTGCCAACCAACAATCCTGTGGGAGCGAGCTTGCTCGCGATGGCGGTGTTTCAATCGACTTCAATGCAACTGATCCACCGCTATCGCGAGCAAGCTCGCTCCCACAGGGTTGCTGCGCCAAGGCACTTAACCTCTTCTTCCAACAAGGACCTCCCGTGAGCGGACTGCGTGAACGTCAAAAAGCCGAACGCCGGCAAGCCATCAGCAAGGCGGCAGTCGAACTGTTCGAGCGCCAGGGTTTCCAGAACACCACCATCGAACAAATCGCCAGCCAGGCCGGCGTATCGGCGCCCACGGTGTTCAAGTACTTCGGCAACAAACAGGAGATCATCCTGGAAATCCTCCACGACGCCGACCAGCGCGCGCTCACGGACACCCGCAGCCAGATGCCTGCAATCGAAGACCCGGTCGAAGCGCTGTGTTATCTGGAGCGGCTGTTGACCGGCTACGCACTGGAGGTCATGCACCCGAGCCTGTGGCGCGAGTTGCTGCCGCTGATCCTGTTTGGTGGCGACAACGGGCTGCCGGAAGGGTATCGCGCCATGAACGATGCGCTCAGGGCGGAAATCAGTGGGCTGATCAGGGAATTGCAACAGGCCGGCAAACTGCGCGCCGACTTGGACGTCGACCTCGCCGCATTCCTGTTGAACGACTATTCGCACTTGCAGTTGTTCAGGCTGGTCAACCAGGAACAACCGGACATCGAGGCACACTCCACCCAGGTCCGGCGGATCACCGAGTTGCTCTTCCTGGGCATGCGCGCCTGAGCGAACTACCCACCGAGACGGACCCGGCGCCGCAACGCCGGGTCACGCCGATCAGCGATTCGTCTTGATGCTGATCCAGGTGCGGGTGCGGATCCGCTCCGCAGCGGCCGGCACCGGTTCCAGTGCGAACAGGGTCTTGCGCGCCTCGTCCGGCACATACATCGCGGGGTTGTTGCGGATTTCGGCATTGACCAGTGCCGTGGCTTCCTTGTTCGGGTTGGGGTAACCAATCTTGTTGCTGATCCGCGCAATGACATCCGGACGCAAGATGTAGTTGATGAAGGCGTAGGCTTCCTTGGCATGAGGGGCGTTGGTGGGCACCATCATGACGTCCGACCACATCGGCGCCCCTTCCTTGGGCAGCGCCATCTCCACCTTGACTCCCTTCCCTGCGTCTTCGGCCAGTCGCTTGGCCAGGGCCACCCCACCGGACCAACCTACCCCGACACAGATCTCACCGTTGGCCAGGTCCATGCCATAGCGGGATGAATTGAAGTAGGTGATATACGGCCGAACCTTGAGCATGGCCGCCTGCGCCTTTGCGTAGTCCTCACGTTTCTGGCTGTTGGGGTCCAGCCCTTCGTAATGCAAGGCAATGGGCACGATCTCGTTGGCGGCGTCCAGCAGACCGACACCACAACTGGCCAGCTTGGCCATGTTCTCTTCCTTGAACAGGATGTCCCAGGTGTTCATTTGCACATCGGCGCCCAGCACCTGGCGCACCTTGTCGACGTTGTAGCCGATCAGGGTGGTGCCCCATAGGTACGGCGCGGCATAGCGGTTGCCCGGATCGCCCACCGCTTCCAGAGACTTCATGAACTCGGGGTCCAAATGCTCCCAGTTCGGCAACTGGCTGCGGTCCAGGGGTTGGACGGCGCCGGCGGCAATCAGGTGACTGACGTTGGAACTGCTCGGGTAAACCACGTCGTACCCGGAATTGCCGGTCAGCAGCTTGGACTCCAACGTCTCGACGCTGTCGAAGACGTCATAGATGGGGCGGATGCCGGTTTCCTCCTCGAAACTCTTGAGGATTTCCGGCGGCAGGTACTCGATCCAGTTGTAGATTCGCACCGTCCGTTCTTCGGCCAGGCTCGCGCCACTGACCAGCATCGAAACGACAGCGCCCAGCAAGGTGTTGCGCAAAAACAGGCTCATGATCAAACACTCCAGCGCGGCCGCGAAGGCTCGCAGCACTTAATAGCGGTAGGTGAAAAAGAGTTCCAGCGCGCTGAATTTCCGGTCGTCGCCGAAGACTTGTTTGGCCGCCGCCATGGGCTTGACCCAGTTATAGGACAGCGAGGTGGACAGCGATTTCGAAGGCGCCCAATCCAGGAAGACTACACTCTCGTCGGCAAACCGTTTGTCGCTGACGGCAGTGCCCATGTAGTTTTTTTCGTCCAGCCAGAACTGGTAGTGGATCGCACCGAGGGTGAGGGTTTCGTTGAGGTGAGTCTTGAGTGAGAATTGCTGGACGTTTTCGTTGCTGTTGAACATCAGGTAGTT
The DNA here is from genome assembly GCF_001269655.1 of Pseudomonas thivervalensis. GTDB lineage: Bacteria > Pseudomonadota > Gammaproteobacteria > Pseudomonadales > Pseudomonadaceae > Aquipseudomonas > Aquipseudomonas thivervalensis. The sequence goes on along the minus strand of NZ_LHVE01000009.1, from coordinate 404,469 downwards.
GCCGACGACATCGCCAATCAGCCAGGTGCTCCAGTCGACGAAGCCTTTGGTCAACGGATCCCAGGCTTTCTGTTGGTTGTCCGTAAGGTTGTCGTCGCCGGAAAAGCTCGCGTAGCGGTAGCCGATCACCGGGGTCAGCGGCAGCGTACCGAAGGTGTAATCGGCCTGGCCGTACCAGGCCTTGGCGTCGTAGTCCACGCTCTCGCCGCTGCCGCGCTCCACGGCATATTCGGCATTGAGGGTCAGGTCCGGAATACCCGGGAGCTTGGCGTTCAAGGCCCTGAGGTTGTACACCAGCATGCCATCGCGACGACGCGGCAACGTGCTGCCCTTGGGCCCCATGGCCTTGACCTTCAGCGCGGTGGCGCCCAGCGTCACCTGGTCGTCGAGGTTGTAGTCCAGGTTCACACCGCTCATGCGAAAATCGCCCAGGTCGCTGTCGGTTCCCAGGCTGAAGCCCTGGACCTTCAACGCGCCATGGTCCCAGGCGAGCACCGCCGAATCCTTGAAGGCAGTGCGTGGGGCGAGCCAATAGGCACCGTCGTTGAACTGGTCGAGGTTGCCATCCATCACGATGAAACCGTTGCCGATCATGTAGTTCTGGCGACCGCCCGTGACCGTCCACTCCCCGGCCCGGAATCCGCCATAGAACTCTTCGGTGGACACCTTGCCATCGGAGCTGCGGGTAAAACCACCGGCATCGCCATCACCGAAGGTGGTCGCCCCCACCAGGGAGCCGCCGGCCAGCAGGCTGAAATCCGGCTGCACCGCGTATTCCAACTTGACGCCCGGCTTGACGTAGAACTCCTGCCAGTCGATTTTCGTGCCGCCATTCTTGCCGCTGCGCAGGTCCACCACGCCGCCGCCAAAGTTGACGTTGCGGGTGGACACGGCTGCGCCACCGACCGTTAAGTTGACCTCGCCCTTGAGATTGCCCTCCTCGAAGGTATAGCCCGCCCAGGCAACCTGGGCGGTCAAGGGTAATCCGAGGACGAGGCACGTTCGGGACAAACGCATCATGGAAACCATATGGAGCTCCTGTTGATTATTGTTGTTACAGGGCAGTGAATGGCGGCGCAAACCCGCGCCAACACCTGGCCGGGCCAGGTGAGCGGAACGAAATTGTTGTGTTTATCGGGTGAAGTCAGGGCGTCAGTTGCGCCGCGATGGCCCGCAGCATGCGCACGCTGTCGCCGTCGAACGGGCTGACGGCTTCGGCCAGGGAAGACTGCTTGACGATCACCACGCCGGAAGGCTTGTCGATGAACAGGTATTGGCCATGGATGCCACCGGCCATGAGCGCCTGGCTGTGGTCGTTGAAGACATACCACTGGCTGCGGTAGGACGCGCCTGGGGTCCAGCTCGAAAAGTCGGCACTGGCGGCATAGATCGCCGGATCGGCACCGGCGGCGATGCCGGCGAGGGCCTCGGCCGAGAGCAGTTGGCGCCCGTCCTGGCGACCCTCGTTGGCCAACAGGCGGCCGAAGCGCGCCATGTCACGCAAGGTCGCACTGAACCCGGCACCGGCCACGCTGCGACCCCAGGGATCCGCCAGGAAGTAGCCGTCACGCTCACAGCCCAACTGGCTCCAGACCTCCTGCAGCAACTGGTGACAGGCCTTGCCGGACGCCCGTTCCATGACCCAGGCCAACGCCTCGGTGGTGGCCGTCACGTAATGGAAAAAGCCGCCGTGATTGCCGCGTTTGCGCAGTGACGGCAAGTACTGGTACAGGGATTCGAACGTCGTGTACTGCGCCGGCGCCGGCTGGAAACCGCAGGCGTAACCGTATTGGGAACTCTCCGAATCCGGATCCTCATAAACCTCGCTGTAATCGACGGCCACGGCCATGTCGAACAGCTGGCGCACGGTCGCATCGCCGAACGCGCTGGCGGTCAGTTCCGGTACGTAATGGGCGACCCTCAGCGTCGGGTCCAGCAAGCCTTCGCAGACCAACTGTTCACCCAGGGCACCGATCAGTGACTTGGTCACCGAAAACATGACGTGCCGATCCTGGGGGCGCTGGCCATTGAAGTAACGCTCAAACAGTACGGTGTCACCCTTGAGGACCAGGAAAGCATCGGTCTGGCTGGCGATCAGGTGGTCGATCACACTGATGCTCAAGCCACACTCGCTGTCGAAGTGCAGCGTATCCAGCGGCTGGAGCGCCTGCTTGAACACACTGACCGGCCCGGTGCCGGCCTGCACGTCGATGGAGGGGCGCAAGCGCGCCAGGTTGCGAAAGCCCCATTGGTTGAACGGCGGGCTCATCCAGTTGTGCCAGGTGACACGGCGGTGAGGTTCGGCGGGAAAGCCTTGCATGAGCGAAGGCGCCAAGCGTGCGTCAGAGGGCGATTCGTGAGTCTCGACGTAAAGACTGGCCAGTGAAGGCACGGTGTTCTGATTCATTGGGTTGCCCCTGCGAAATGACTCTGCGTGAAAGCAGATGCAGGAGAATAATTACCCGATGTAATTTTTTAGTCAATAAAACTTTTTACCGACACTTCTATACAGTGTTGAGGCCATGGACGCTCATCGACTCTGCCCAGTGCCCAACGCTTCGGCCATCCGGACCAGGTCCGCAAACGACTTGGCGCACATTTTTTTCATGGCGTGGGCGCGATGGATCTTCACGGTGATTTCGCTCAGGTTCATCTGCCCGGCGATCTGCTTGTTCATCAGCCCCGTGACCGCAAACCCCATGACCTCTTTTTCACGGACGGTGAGCGTCTGGTAGCGGGCATGCAGATCGGAAAACTGTTGCTCGACCTGCCGCCGCCGGACATCCACCTGAAGCGCGGCGGACACCGCATCCAGCAGGTTCTGTTCACGGAAAGGTTTCGCCAGGAAATCCACGGCACCGGCTTTCATCGCCTTGACCGACATCTCGATGTCGCCGTGGCCGGTGATGAAAATAATCGGGATATTCGAATTCGACTCCGCCAACTGCGCCTGGAAGTCGAGGCCACTGGCGCCTTGCAGGCGGACATCGAGGACCAGGCAACTGGGGCACTCAGGCTTCGGCTGCCGAAGAAAATCCGCCGTGGAGGCGAACGTCTCGACGCGGATCCCGACAGAGCGCAGCAGGTTACTCAACGCATCGCGCATGGAGGCATCGTCATCCACCACGAACACAATGGACCCTTTGAAACCCGGCTCATTGGATGAAGAATTACCGTTCATTCACGACCCTTCCGACGAGTAAAACGAAAAAAAGTGTAGCACAGCGACCTTGCGCGACCGGCCCTGTGCCCAAGGCAGAAACTAGGCAATCAGATGCGGCTCCAGCATCGACATAAAAGCGAAAAGATAACGGGGACGCTGGAAGTAGGCATCGACTTGGGCGCTGTAGTGTTTTCCGCTGATGCACCAGTTGCAAAAGTGCTCGCAGTTGTTGGACAGGATCCGGTATTGGTTCTCCCCGAGCCGTGAACGCGCCCGCCTGACGACTTCATCGTTGGAGTATTCATACGGTTCCTGTGCTATCCAGACCGGTTTGCCGTGGGCGAAATGTTCAAGGTCAATCACTTCGATGGGGCCGGATCTGAGCGAACCGCTGAACCCGGAGTAGTGAGCGACTTTCAGGCCGCCCAGGTAGATTCCGTGATGCAGATAGAACCCGCGCGGACTGACCAGGTGTGCACCGATCGGCAATGTATTCCCAGACTGCTCGACATGCACCCACTTCAAGGTTATGTCAGACAGGCCGCGGTTGCGGGCCGCTGTGCATGCCTGCCCGTCCAGCATCGGCGTACCCAGGCGATAGAAAGCACTCGTGGTGACAAGCGCCATGAAAATCAGCGCTATCGAACGAAGCGCAGAAAGTCCATCCATTGCCCGGTGGGTTAAATCGATCATGGCTCACACTCCGCAACCCTTGAAGCCAATCTATCGCCCGGGTTGAGGCGTTGCATTTGTACGTGGGAGTGGAGCCGGTGATCTATTGATATGCAGCCTTTAAACCTAAGTATGAATCAAACGCTGTCGAGCCCTCAGGCATGCGTTTCCCCGTGGACGACGGGCAACGTGAATTGAACGCTAGCGCCGCGAGGCTGGCTGGCGCAGGCCTTCAAGCAACCGCCATGGGACTCGATGATCGAACGACAGATCGATAACCCCAGCCCCAGTCCGGTGGGTTTGGTGGTGTAGAACGACGTGAACACCTGATCGACGTTTTCCGAGGCGAACCCCGGCCCCGAATCGCTCACACTCACCAGCACCCAATCGGCCCCGTCTAACGTTGCGCAGATCCGCAACTGCCGTTCGCCCTCGTTGACGCAACTCATCGCCTCGAGCGCATTCATGATCAGATTGAGCAGTACCTGTTGCAGCTCGACCCGGTCGCCCTGGATGAGCGGCAAACCGTCGGCCAGTTGCGTCTGGATCGAGACGCCACACTTGATGATCTGGCCACGGGTGAACTCGATCATTTCGCCGATCGCGACGTTGATGTCCATCGGGCCTTTTTGCGGCGGTGCCTTGCGGATATGCCCACGGATCCGGCCCAGCACGTCCGCCGCCCGACTGGCATCGAAGATAAGGCGCCCCAGTACCTGGCGGACTTCCTCGATCTCGGGTGGCTGGGTGTTCAGCCAACGCAGAGCGGCATCGGCATTGAGGATCGTCGCGGCAATCGGCTGGTTGACTTCATGGGCGATCGAAGCCACCAGTTGGCCCATGGTCGCGACTCGGTTGGCGTGCGCCAGTTCGGTTTGCACCTCGCGATAACGTCGCTCGCTTTCGCGGATTTTTTCTTCGGCCTGCCGGCGTTCGCTCAGGTCCAGCACGAAGGCGACCCCTTCCCTGCTGTTGGCCTCGAACAGCGCCAAGCCGACGATGACCGGCAGGCGGCTGCCATCCTTGCGAAAATATTCCTTTTCATAGGGCCGGGCGTGCCCGGTGAGCAGCGCCTGGGCCAAGGAGCGTTCGCTCAGTTCGCGGAACTCCGGCACCGTCAGGTCCCGCCAGCCCAGGCGGCCCAAGGCCAGGTCTTCGCGCTCGTAGCCGACCATGCGCAAAAAGGCGTCGTTGGCTTCGATAATGTCGCCCTCGGCATTCCAAAACAGGATCCCAATGATATTGGCGTCGACCAGCCGCCGGATCCTCGCTTCACGCTCGGCGACTTCGCGATACAAACGGGCATTTTCCAACGAGATGGCCGCACGGGATGCCAACAGTTTCAACACGGCGATCCGGGTCGGGTTGAATACATGGGCGGCCAAATTGTTTTCCAGGTAGAGCGCGCCGACGAGCTTGGCCTGGTTCAGCAACGGCACGCAGAGAATCGAGCGGGCGCGCTGCTGACGGATGTAGGGGTCTGCGGCGAACGGCGCCGCGATCTGGGCATCGTCAAGAAAAACGCTCTCCCCGGTGCGCAGGACGTGGTAGAGAATCGACTCCGGCAACAGTGCCGCACTGACCGGGGCATTGTGGATCTGCGTTGCGTGGTTGCCGGTGGTCACCTGCGCCGCGACACGGTGCTCGCCGTCGCTGGACAGAATCAATAACCCACGTTCGGCGCCGGCCTGTTCGATCGCCGTACACATGACCATGTCGATCAGCTTGTCCAGCACGATTTCTCCCGACACCGCCTCGGAGACCTTGAGTACGGTGGCAAGATCCAGGTGCTCGACCGGCGTGGTCATCGTCGTCGTTGGTCCGGGCACCGGCGCTTCGGTCCTCAGCGATGGATAGGTGTGCTCCAGCTGGCGCACTTTGCCCTCAGCGCCCCAACGCTGGTAGGCGTAACGAGCATCCTGGAGATAGACGCGGGCGATCTTGCCGAAACCACGGGCCGCGTAGAAGCGCGCCGCAAGCTCATTGGCCAACGCCTCGATATGCACAAAACCGCTGTCCTGTGCGGCCTGGATGGCTTGTTCGTAGAGCGACTCGGCATCGATTACGCGCCCTTCGACCCGGGCCAGTTCGGCACCGACCAACGCGGTGCGGCTGGCGAAGTTTTCCGGACACTGCTGCGCCCATGTCTGGAGCCGGCGGTGATCGACCGCCATCGCCACCCAGTGAGGTTCGCGCTCGTCCACCGGTACACCGTCGCACCAGGCGGCCCGCGCCAGGGCGCCGTAGAAATGATATTCGGCTTCCTCAAAGAATGCCTGGCAGACCCAGAGCAGACTTTGGGCCTTTGCCGCGGCCGCCATCGCCGCTTCAGGATCATCGGCCAGGTAGCGGGCCTGTAGTTTGCGGACCCAGTACAAACATTCAGCCAGTACCAGATCCGGGTTGCTGGACAAGTGGGTTTCGATGGCCGGTTCGTTCAACTGGCCGTCGTCCAGGCAGCCGAACGTCAGCGTCACCCCCCGAAGCATCCGGATCAGCGCCAACTGGGCGACGATAAAATCCGTCACCAGCCCGAAGTGCACCCTCCTGGCGTAGGCCAGGCCCCGTTCGGCTTCGTCTTGTACATCGGCCAACGGCTCGCCAGCGAACAGCAGATCGGCGGTGAGGTTATTGCCGGCGTAGGCCCCATATGGCAAGTCACCGATCCGGTTCGCCGCCGCAAACGAACGACGCAACAAGTCCCGGCATTGCCCCACGGGTTTCATCCAACGCACGGCAAAGCACGAAAAGCACAGATAAGTGCTGGCCTCGAATCGCCGCAGGTCGCGCTTTTCAATGAGATCGCAACCGAGCTGGCCGAAGCGGAATCCCAACTGGTAGTCACCGAACCGCCGGCCGGCGACCCGGAACAGATTGGCGTACAGCACGCAGGACGCATCGCAGTTGCCCTGCTCCAGGCTCAAGGTGACCGCCTTGCAGATCAACAGGTCCGCCAGGTTCGCTTCGCTCTGCAAGGCCGGCGCAAAGAGCTTGCCCAGTGCGTTGAGCGTCGCCAGCGAGGTGGCGTCCTCCATCAGCGGCAGATCGATAAGGCCCTCGATGGTCCGCTCGCCCAGCAGTTCCCCGATGCGCTCGTACTCGTGGCGCACATCGTCGTCGCTCGGATGGGCCGACCATTCGATCCCCACATGACGCAGATAGTCGAGACAGACTGCCACCGCACCATCGCTGCGATCCAGGAGCAGGTAGACATCCATCAACAGGCACGCCACGTTGGCCCGCTCGATCACCGTCACGGCGCGGTCGGCCAGGGCCTTGAGGCGTTCGTCTGCGGCACCAAGTTGCCCGGTCAGGAACTCGCATTCGGCCCGGTTCAATTCCAACGCGAAAATCAGGTCATGACACGATATCCAGCAGTCTTCATCCAGCAACTGCGCGCCGGTGGCCAGGTAGTTGAGTGCTGAAGCATAGGCCGTCGAGGCCTTGGCCCGTTGACCGGCCATCAGGTTGAATTCAGCCAACTGCTCCCGTTCAGCCCGGTCGCTGAGCAATGCCGCGCCACGATTGAGCTGGCCGGCAATTTCAAAGATCGCCTCTTCAAGCGCCTGGGCGTCCGTTTGCGCCGCGAGCAGCCGTCCGATGCGCAGGTGCGTCTCGGCACGCGCAGCCTGGGGAATCAGCGAGTAGGCGGCCTCATGAATGCGGTCGTGAACGAATCCATAGGCATCGTCCAGCCGCTCGACCAACTCCTGGCGGACCGCCTGCCACAGGACCGCCCGGACCTGCGCCGCGGGGATGTCCAAAACGGTGGCAAGTGCCTTGAGACCAGCCACGTTGCCCAGGCACGCCAGTTGCTGCAACGCCTGCTGCGTGTCGGCCGGCAAGCGGACCAGTTTGCCAACCATCAGGTCGACGACGTTGTCGGTGTAGCCCTTGCCGTGAATGCGCTCCGGATCCCACCACCACTGCCGCGCCTCGTGGTCGAAGGTCAGCAAACGCTCGTCAGCGAGCGCCTGCAGGAACTGGATGACGAAGAACGGATTGCCCGCCGTCTTGTCCAGCACCAGCTGTGCCAGCGGCTCGACGCGATCAAGCGCGTCATGCAGGGCTTCGGCGATCAACTGTTCGATGTGCCCCTTGGCGAGAGGCGCCAGGGTGATCTCGCTGATGGTGCCCCCCGCGCTCCGAATGGCCTTGAGCTTACCCGTCAACGGGTGCGCGGCGTCCACTTCGTTGCTGCGGTAGGCCCCCACCAGCATCAAGTGCCGCACGTCGGCGCTGATCAACAGATCCTCCAGCAGGTCGAGCGTAGCCGCATCCAGCCACTGCAGGTCGTCGAGAAACAGGGCGAGCGGATGGTCCGCGCGCGCGAACACACCGATGAAGCGCCTGAACACCAACAGGAATCGGCGTTGTTCCTGTTGAGGGTCAAGGGCCAGCACCGCCGGCGGCTCGCCGATGATGAGCTTGAGTTCGGGAATCAGATCGGTCATGAGCCGAGCGTTGACGTCCAGCGCCTCCAACAACGCCTCCCGCCAACTCGCCAGCTCCGTGTCGCTCTTGCCCAGCAATGTGCGCACCAGGCTCTGGAAAGCCTGCACCAGGGTCGAATAAGGAATGTCGCGTCGGTATTGATCGAACTTGCCACTGGCGAAGAGCCCCCGCGGCGGAACCAGGACCTTGTGCAACTCATTGACCACCGAGGACTTGCCGATACCGGAGTAGCCGGTCACCAGCACCAGCTCCGGCGCGCTGGTTTCAACCACCCGACCGAACGCTGTGACCAGCGTCTCGACTTCACGCTCACGGCCGTAGAGCTTCTCGGGAATCAGCAACCGATCGGATGCGCCCTGCTCACCCAGGGCAAAGACATCGATGTGCCGCGATTGTGTCCAGTGCGCGAGGCAACGGCGTAGATCATGTTCGACGCTCGCAGCCGTCTGGTAGCGCTCCTCGGCGGTCTTGGCGAGCAGCTTCATGACCATCCGGGACAGCATTTCGGGAATGGTTTCGACCCGCACACTGGGGGACGAAGGCATTTTAGCGATATGGCAGTGGACCCACTCGATCGGGTCGGACGCGGTGAACGGCAGCGAGCCGGTCAACATCTGGTACAGCGTGACGCCAAAGGAATAGAGGTCACTGCGCGAATCGATCGAGCGATTCATCCGGCCGGTCTGCTCGGGGGCCATGTAGGCGAGCGTGCCAGCCAGGGTCTCGGGGGCCTGGCGCTCCCGCGGCAGCCGCGAGGCCAGGCCGAACCCGGTGAGCCGGGCCTGGCCATCGGTGCAGTTCACCAGAATGTGGCTGGGTTTGATGTCCTTGTGGACGATGCCGCGCTGGTGGAGCTTGCCCAGCGCCACGGCGATGCTCACGGCAAGGCGCAGGAATGTCACGGTTTCCATCGGTGCGATCAGCAACTGCACCAGCGGCGCGCCACCGGGGTCTTCAAGCACCAGTTGCACCTGGGCACCTTCGCGCACCAAAGCGAGCGGCCGCACCGCCCAGGCGCCATCGAGTTCATCCTTCAGGCCAAACTCGTGGGCGAGCCGGTCAAGGCAGCCGGGGCGAGGCTGCTCGGTGGCGGGCCGGGCCACCAGGACCGGGCTATCGCTGTCCACACCCGAGCGGAGCTCCCGACAGAAGATACGCTCACCATCGTCCCATAATATTTGCATGCTGTTATCCATCGGCTATCCACCGGCACATGAACACTCGTTTGTCTGTTCTGCCGCACTTTGCCGTCGGCTGTCGTCCAGTGTCGTGTCGCCCTTGCCGATAGCGTCGCCTGGGGCGACTTCCGTGGCGGAGCTGGATGCCTGTGGTTCAAGCGTGTGCCGGGATCCAGGACGGGTCGTGTTGCGCTCTTTAGATTAGCGCCTCCCGCAAGCCCTTCCCAGTGTTTTCATGGCCTGGCGCAAGCCCCGGCAACCGGTGCCGAGCCTTTGGTTTTAGCGCGTTATACGTAGGTATACTTCTGCGACTTATGGGAGCGCGTATCGTGTCATCACGACAGGCGCTGTTACGAGCGATCCCTATGACGCAAGCCACCTTGCTACGCAATAAGACGACCATCGCCGTTGTTGATGATGACGAATCCGTTCGGAGGGCTCTGGATAGTCTCCTGCGTTCCAGTGGCTATAAAGTTCGAACCTATTGCAGCGCCATCGAGTTCCTGGACGCCGAGGCTCAGGCCGACACGCACTGTCTGGTTTCCGATATCCAGATGCCGGGCATGAGCGGTGTAGAGCTGCATGAACGGCTCGGTGCCATGGGCTTGCGGATTCCCACCATCTTCATCACCGCTTATCCGGACCTGGGTGCACATACGCCGGGGTTGGTCGCTTGCTTGCCCAAACCTTGTGATGCCGACAAGCTGCTGGATTGCATCGAGATGGCCTTGCGTCCGGCACGCTGAGGTTGATGTGTGGATCGCCCCTTAGTGTGTACATCCGTTTCTTCGGTAACGGATATACACCCCCCTTTACTGGCCCAAACACATACCTTCGTATAAATCCCCCGCCACCGAGGTATGACTTGGCTGACCCGATGTAGAAGTGCCCTCGCCGCAACCATTCAATACCATGACCCCACAGCGGACGACTCGCTATCCAGGATCGATCGAGCCCAGGCGCACGCTCACGCAGCGGCGCTGCAACCTTGTGGGGAACTGCCCATGTCGGCTTTTTTCGAGCTACTTCAACCCTGTTTGAAACCCATGGTCGTACTCATGACACTCGCCCTCGCCGGCTGTGCGGTGGGACCAGACTTCGTGCAACCCGGGAGCGAACTTGGCGCAGCGCAACTGACGCCCCGGCCCGAGCTAGGCAGCGGTGACTCCCTGTCCGCTGCCGCCGTTCCCAGCCAATGGTGGCAACTGTTCAACGACCCGCTGCTCGCCCTGCTACAGTCCCGGGCGCAGGCCGGCAACCTTGATTTGCAGATGGCCGCCGAACGCATCGAACAAAGCCGGGCGCAACTGGGAATTACCGCTTCACGGCTGCTGCCCAACGTCGGCGCCAATGCCAGCTACGCCCGGGAGGCCATTAGCGAACATGGCAAGTTCGCCGCGCTGGGAGCCCCTACCGATCCCAGCAATTTCTGGCAGCTGGGTTTCGATGCCAGTTGGGAAATCGATTTGTGGGGCCGGGCTCGCCGTGCGCGCGAGGGCGCGGCGGCAACCCTGGAAGCTACCGTTTATGATCGTGAGGCCGCACGGGTCGCCTTATCCGCCGAAGTGGCACGGACCTATTTGCAATTGCGTGGCACCCAGGCGCAACTGGACATCGCGCGGCAGAACCTGACAATCGCCGAGCGCACCCTGGGCCTGGCCGAAAGCCGCGAGCGCAATGGCGTAGCGACCCACTTCGAAACCTCCTCCGCTCGGGCGCAGTTGGCGACGATCAAGGCCATGCTTCCCGAGCTGGCCCAGCGTCGCAACGCCCAGATGAATGCCCTTGCGCTGTTGATGAGTGAACCGCCTCGCGCACTCGATGCACAACTGCGCCACGCCATGCCCCTGCCCTCGCTGCCCACCCGGGTGCCGGTCGGTGTGCCGTCTGAACTGGCCCAGCGACGCCCCGACATCCTGCGCGCCGAAGCGCAGCTCCACGCCGCCACCGCGGCCATCGGCGTGGCCAAGGCCGATTTCTACCCTCGTATCGGCTTGAAAGGGCGAATCGGCGTGGAAGCGTTCGACAGTGGCGACCTGGCCAGCTGGGACGCTCGCTTCTTTTCCATAGGGCCGACGGTTTACCTGCCGATCTTCCAGGGTGGCCGCCTGGTGCAGCGCCTGGTCTTGAACGAATCGCGGCAAAAGACCGCCGCCCTGGCTTATCGGCAAACCGTATTGCGCGCCTGGCACGAAGTGGATGATGCCTTGGACGCTTGGGCCGCCCAACAACGCCAACATGACGAATGGCGGGTGTCGTATGAGCAGAACAAGCAAGCATTGCACGCGGCTGAACGCGGCTATCAACAAGGTGCCACCGACTACCTGAGCGTCCTCACGGCGCAACTGAACCTGCTCGCCAGCCAGACCAGCCTCAATGCCAGTGCCACCAACGCCACGCTGACCGTGGTCAACCTCTACAAATCCCTGGGCGGCGGTTGGACCCCGGAGCAAGTCCAATGAACAGCGTTGCCTTGTCACCAGCGCCCGTCGCGGCCAGCGAAGCCCCCTTGGCCAAATCTTCGAAACGCCCGCTGGTCGGTCTGGCCGGGATCTTTCTCGCGGCCATGATGGCGGGGCTGAACACCCGGGTCGGCGCGCTGGCGCTGGCGGACGTGAGAGGCGCGCTGGGCTTTGGCTTGGACGATGCGTCCTGGCTGACCACGGCGTATAGCGCCGGGGAACTGATCGCCATGCCCTTTTCAGCGTGGTTTGCCCTGACGCTCTCACTCCGGCGCCTCGAACTGTGGATGCTCGCCACGTGTACCTCGCTGGCGCTGCTCCTACCGTTCATTCATGACCTCGACCTGCTACTGGGCCTGCGTTTTGTGCAAGGCATCGCCAGCGGCACGACGATCCCGTTGCTGATGATGGCGGCCCTGAAATTCCTGCCTCCCCCCATACGGTTGTATGGCCTGGCGATGTACGCGATGACCGCGACCTTCGCGCCCAACCTGGCCATCTGGCTGGCGGGGCATTGGACAGATGAACTGCTGGACTGGCGTTGGGTGTACTGGCAGATCATCCCTCTGGCCCTGATCGCTGCCGGCTTGATTGCCTGGGGGTTGCCACGGGACCCGGTTCAGTTCCCACGCTTTCGCCAGGCCAATTGGGCCGGCATGGCCTGCGGTGTCCCGGCGCTTGGCCTGCTGACCGTCGCCCTGGATCAAGGCATACGACTGGATTGGTTTCATTCAGCGTTGATCACGTCGACACTGGTCGCAGGCCTGGCGTTGCTGGCGATTTACCTGCTGACTGAGTGGTTCCATCCCTCACCGTTCATCAAGTTGCAGATCCTCGGGCGTCGCAACCTGGGGCTGGGCTGCATCCTGTTCGTCTCGTTGCTGGTGGTGCTGCTGTCCAGTTCGTTGCTACCGGCCAGTTACCTCGGGCCGCTGCAGGACTATCGCCCGTTGCAGATGGCCACGATCGGGCTGATCGTCGCGCTGCCGCAACTACTCCTCGGAGCTTTGGTGGCACTGCTGCTGTACCAGAAATGGGTCGATGCGCGCCTCATGTTCGCGTTGGGGCTGTGCCTGGTCGCCCTGGCCTGTCTCTGCGGCGCGCAATTGACCAGCGGCTGGAACCGCGACCAGTTCGTCGTGGCGCAAACGCTGCAAGCCCTGGGGCAGCCGATGGCGGTGGTGTCGATGCTGTTTCTCATCACCAGCGTGGTGCAGCCCACCGAAGGCCCTTATGTGTCGGGCACCATCAACACCCTGCGCGCCTTCGGGTCGTTGTTCGGGGCGGCGCTGGTCGGGCAGTTCGTGGTCGTGCGCAGCCGCTTCCACGGGGAAATGTTGCTGGACCAGGCGGCCCTGGCAAGCAATGCCCTGGCCTTCGCGCCGCAGCCCTCACAACTGGCGGGCATCGTCGGCCAGCAGTCAATGGTCTTGTCGATCGCCGATGCCTATCGCGTACTGGGGCTGCTGGCAGTGCTGTTGATTCCCCTCGTACTGCGACTGACCTACATCCCTGCGCCTGTCATCCAGGCTGCCTCACCTCCGTCCTTACAGGGGTAATTCATCATGGCCTTACCGAAAAAAACCCAAATCTTCAGCGTTGCGCTGCTCGTCGTAGCAACCGGTGCTGTTTTCTACCTTAATCGCCCCGAATCCAGCGCATCGATACAATCAACGGATGATGCCTATGTCCACGCCGACTTCACCACAGTCGCGCCGCAAGTGTCCGGTACGGTCGAGACGGTGTTGATCGAAGACAACCAGCGGGTCGAGAAAGGCGACTTGTTGGCGACGTTGGACGACCGTGATTTCGTCGCCGCCGTGAACGCGGCCAAAGCCCAGGTTGCCAGTGCCCGGGCCAGCATCGTCAGCCTGCAAGCGCACCTGAGCCGACAGCAGACCGCCATTCGCCAGGCGCAAGCGGCGGTGACCGCGGACGAAGCGGCGCTGAAACTGGCCAGTGCCAACCAAGCGCGGTATCGCAATTTGGCCAACGATGGCTCGGGCACCGTGCAAGCGCGGCAACAGGCCGAAGCGCAATTGAGCATCCAACGGGCGCGCCGGGACAAGAGCGAGGCAGGCCTGCAGGCCGCCCGGCAGCAAGTGGATGTCCTCAGGGCCGATATGGAAAAAGCCCAGGCCACCCTCGCCCATGCCCAGGCCACGCAGGCCATCGAGGAACTGAAGCTGTCCTATACCCGTATCACGGCGCCGATCGCCGGCACCATCGGACAGAAATCCGTGCGCATCGGCGCATTCGTGAATACCGGGCAACCGTTGCTGGCGATTGTGCCGCTCGACGCCGTCTACATCACCGCCAACTTCCGCGAGACGCAACTGGCGCACGTCGCGATGGGCCAGGCCGTGGACATCACGGTCGATGCGTTGCCGGGCGAGTCGCTGCTCGGCACCGTGCAGAGCCTTGGACCGGCCAGCGGCGTCAGCTATTCAGCCGTTGCGCCACACAACGCTACCGGCAACTTCACCAAGATCGTCCAGCGCTTGCCCGTGCGCATTCGCATCGACCCCGATCAACCCGCAGCGGCGAAACTGCGCGTGGGGATGTCCGTGACCCCGCATATCCGTATTGATGGATAAAAGCCAAGCCCCCCCCGGACTGTGGGGAGCGAGCCTTGCTCCCACAGTCGCCTAAGCAAATAACTTAAAGTTATTTATTATCATTTTTTTAGATCATTTAGATTAAGCCTTAAGCCCAATGGCTTCCGTGGTGCTGCCATCAAGGAGCGTTGGCGCCCACCTTCCGTCACGGCAATCTCATTAGCGGGCCACCGTCATGCAGCTTCTAACGCTACCTCCCTCCCCCGGCCTGGCCACCTCGATTCGTGCCACCGCCCAGGTCTTCGAAGACCCCACCTCCCGCGCCTTGCTGGCTCATCTGCAACAAGTCGCGCCCAGTGATGCCAGCGTGTTGATCATCGGCCAGACCGGGACCGGCAAGGAACTGGTGGCGCGCCATGTCCACAACCTCAGCGCCCGCCGCCACAAGCCGTTCGTTGCGGTCAACTGCGGGGCGTTTTCCGAGACCCTGGTGGAGGCCGAGCTGTTCGGGCATGAAAAAGGCGCCTTCACCGGCGCGTTGACAGCCAAGGCCGGTTGGTTCGAGGAAGCGGACGGCGGCACCCTGTTCCTCGATGAAATCGGGGACCTGCCGTTGCCGATCCAGGTCAAGCTGCTGCGGGTATTGCAGGAACGTGAAGTGGTCCGGCTGGGTTCGCGCAAAAGCATCAAGATCGACGTACGAGTGTTGGCGGCCACCAACGTACAGCTGGAAAAAGCCATCAACGCCGGGCATTTTCGCGAAGACCTCTATTACCGGCTGAACGTGGTCAATCTGGTGCTCAAGCCGTTGCGTGAGCGTCCTGGCGACATCCTGCCGTTGATACGCCACTTCATCGCGCAGTACAGCCACCGACTCGGCCACGGCGAAGTGACGCTGGATGCCCAGGCGCAACGCAAGTTGCTCGATTATTCCTGGCCGGGGAATATCCGCGAGCTGGAAAACGTCATTCATCACACGTTGCTGATTTGCCGCAACAAAGTGATCGGTGTGCAGGACTTGCACCTGTCGAACTTGCGCATCGAGCGCCAGGACAATTTTCCGGAATCGGTCCCTCAAAGTGCAGAGACGCTTTTGCAGAAGGCCTTCGAGAAACTGCTCGAGCAGGCGCATGGCGATGTGTATGAAAAGGTCGAGGCCGAGTTGTTGCGCACGGCCTACCGGTACGCCAATTGCAATCAGGTCCATACCGCCAGCCTGCTGGGCCTGAGCCGCAACGTCACCCGCACGTTGCTGATCAGGATTGGCGAACTGGTGGTCAATCGACGCCGCCCGGCCCTGGACACGCGGGATGGCCGAGTGATCAACCTGTCGACCTGAGCCCACACCTTTGTGGCGAGATAGCGACCTGACGCCCGCGCCCGGTCGCCATGATGCCTCAGGATTCCTTGCTGCAATCACGCGGGGTAATGCCTTTTTCCCGGGCGTACTGGTGCGAAGACGCTTCGATGATCGGCCGCAACAAGGCGCGGTCGGCCTGCACCCAGTCACTGATCAGCTTCCACTGGCTACCGTCCCATTGCTGGAAGCGCACCGCACCACCGCCTTCATGGTCCGAGCACGACAACTGCAACGGCTGCACCAGGCCCAACGCCCCCAGTTCCTTGAGCCGGGCGTCGTCGAGCTTGAGGTGCTCGAAGCCCCAGCGCACCTGCTCGCCGGTCAGGGGTTGCTTGCCGAATTTCTGCTGGGCAATACGCAGCGCTTCGACGTTGAGGATGCCGTTGACCACGCCGAGGTTGTAGTACACGGTGCCGAAACGCTTGGGATCGGCCAGGTCGCCATGGCCGGCGTCGACCACTTGCTGCTTGATGCCCTGCAACACCGGGAAATCAGTGCCTGAAGGGTGCGTGGTGATGGCGATAAAGCCTTTGGCCGCAGCACCGGCCGGCGCGGCATCATCTTCGGAGTTGCTCCAGATGTTGCCAATGATGTGGTCGGCCGGGAAACCGACTTTCTGCGCGGTTTTCAGCGCCACCGGGTTCATCACCCCCCAACCGCGCAGGATCACCCAATCGGGTTTTTCCCGACGGATATTCAGCCATTGCGATTGTTGTTCGTTGCCCGGGTGTGGCACCTCCAGCAAGGTCAGCGCAAAGCCGTACTTGTCAGCCAGGGTTTGCAGGACCTCGTTGGTTTCCTTGCCGTAGGGCGAGCCGTGATACAGGGTGACGATCTTCAAGCCCTTGAGCTTGTCCAACCCGCCGGCGCGCTGGCCGATGTAGTTGATGATCGCCGAAACCTCGGAGTACGGATTCAACTGCAAGGGGAAGACGTAGGGAAACACGCTGCCATCGGTGGAGTCGGTACGACCGTGGTTGATGGTGATCAGCGGCAGCTTGTCAGCCGTCGAACGCTCCAGCGTGGCGTAGGCAATGCCCACCGACAGCGGGTTGGTGGCCGCCGCCGGCGCGCCGTTCAAGCCTTTCTTCAGACGTTCGTAGCACTCCACGCCTTTTTCGACCACGTATTCGGTTTCGCACTCGCTCCAGGTCAGCTTGACGCCGTTCACCCCGCCGTTGGCGTTGACGTACTTGAGGTAGTCGATGAAGCCGCCGAAAAAACCGGTGCCGCCGGCCGCATAAGGGCCGACGCGATAGCTTTGCAGCGGGAAGTATTGTTCGTTGTCCGCCTGAACGGCGAAGGCCGCGGTGGTGAGGCTCAGGGCCAGTGCCAGGCTGCTGGCGAATGATCGTTTGAACATCGGATTTTCCTTGTCATGAAGCTGTAGGTAAGCCAACAAAATGGAACTGCAAACCCGCGCTGTGCGCATCGCTCAGTAGCGCAATGGCCACAGCCGTGCGCGCTGGCGAAATCTCTGCCAGAGGCGCGCAAGGCCCTCTGGCTCCTTGATCAGGAACAGAATGATCAGGGCGCCGAATAGCATCTTCTGAAGGTTCTCCACCTGGCCGGCGTCCACCAGCCCGCCAGGCAGCAGCGACACCAGGTTCGAGAGCAACACCGGAAACAGCACGATGAAGGCCGCGCCGAGGAAGTTGCCCAACAGGCTGCCGAGGCCGCCGATAATGATGATGAACAGGATCTGGAACGACCGATTGAGGTCGAACCCGTGGGGCTCCACCGTGCCCAGGTAAGCGAAGGCCCAGAGCGCGCCGGCCACCCCGAGGAAAAAACCACTGATGGCGAACGCCAGCAGCTTGGTTTTCGCCAACGCAATGCCGATGACCGAGGCGGCGGTGTCCATGTCGCGCACCGCCATCCAGTTGCGCCCCAACTCGCTGCGCACCAGGTTCTTGCCCAACCAGAACAGCGCCACCACCACGCTCAGGGTCAACAGATAGCGGCCGGCGGGCGCGTCGAGGCTCACCCCGAACACCTCCAGGCGCGGCGCACTGATCACGCCCGAGGCGCTGTTGTTGGAAAACCAACTGAACCGGGTCAGCGCCCAGGTCACGAAGAACTGCGCCGCCAAGGTCGAGACCAGCAGGTAGAAACCTTTGATGCGCAGGCTCGGCAGGCCGAACAACACTGCCACCAGCGCCGCCGTCAATCCGCCCAGGGCAATGCTGACCAACAACGGCAAGCCGGCGACGCGTATTTCAAGGTTGTAGGTGGCAAAGGCCCCCACCGCCATGAACGCCGCTGAACCGAGGGACAGTTGCCCGGCATAACCGGTGAGCAAGTTGAGCCCCAACCCGGCCAGGGACAGCACCAGGAACGGAATCAGGATCGCACTGAACCAGTAGTCATTGCCCAGCCAGGGCACCCCGACGAAGGCAAACAGCAGCAACGCGACCAGGCCGTGACGGTCCTGGCGCAGAGCGAAGATCCGGCGGTCCTGGGCGTAGCGGGTGTTGAACTGGCCTGCTTCTCGATAAAACATAAGTGCTCCCCCTAAACCCGTTCGATGGCCCGTTCGCCAAACAACCCCGCCGGACGCACCAGCAGGAACAGCAGCGCCAGCACATAGGGAAACCAGTTCTCGATGCCACTGCCGATGAAGGGCCCGAGGTAAACCTCCGCCAGCTTCTCCGAAGCACCGATGATCAAGCCGCCGACAATCGCCCCGCTGATGGAGGTGAAGCCGCCGATGATCAACACCGGCAAGGCCTTGAGCACCACCAGCGAGAGCGAGAACTGCACACCGAGGCGCGCGCCCCAGAGCAGGCCGGCGACCAACCCGACAAACCCTGCCACCGCCCACACCACCACCCAGACCCGCTGCAAGCGGATGCCCACGGCCAGCGCCGCCAACGGGTCATCGGCCACCGCCCGCAACGACAACCCGAGCCGGGTCTTGTTGAACAGCCAGGACAACAGCAGTACCAGGCACGCTGCCGTCACCGCGGCAAAAATGTCGAACTGCGACAACAACATCCCGCCCAGCTCCAGCGGTTCATCGCTGATGCCCAGTTCCAGGCCGTGCACCTGGGCGCCCCACAGCGCCTGGGCGAAGCCTTCGATGACGTAGGACAGGCCGAGGGTGGCCATGAACAGCGTGATCGGCGACCGGTTGACCAAGGGCCGCAGCACCACCCGCTCCACGGCCACGGCGATCAGCACCATGGCCGCCAGGCTGATGAGGAACGCCAGCCAGAACGGCACGCCGCGCTCCAGCAGGCTGACGAAGGTCAGCGCCGAGAACAGCACCATCGCGCCCTGGGCGAAATTGAACACCCCGGAGGCCTTGTAGATCAGCACGAAACCGATGGCCACCAAGGCGTACATCACCCCCGCCAGCAACCCGCCAATCAATACTTCAAAGAAAAATTCCATCGCTGTTCCTAATACTGTTCGGTCAATACAAACGAGGATCCTGTGGCCAGAGATTGCTCCCGCTGGGCTGCGCAGTAGGAGCTGTCGAGCGGAGCGAGGCTGCGATCTTTCCCCAGACACGTGAGTCTCAAGCGAAAGATCAAAAGATCGCAGGCTTCGCCAGCTCCTACAGAGCCCAGCGGGAAGGCGTTAAATATTCGGTGTCAGTGGCGAGTGCCCAGGTAGGCCGAAATGACCTCGGGGTTCTGCCGTACGTCTTCGGGCGAGCCGTCGCCGATCTTGCGCCCGTAATCGAGCACCACCACGTGGTCGCTGATGCCCATGACCACGCCGATGTCGTGCTCGATCAACACCACTGTCGTGCCCAGCTCACGGTTGATGTCGACGATAAAGCGGCTCATCTGCTGCTTCTCGTCGGCGTTCATCCCGGCCATGGGCTCATCCAGCAGCAACAGCCGAGGCTCCGCCGCCAGCGCGCGGGCCAGCTCGACCCGCTTCTGCAAGCCATAGGGCAGCGTGCCCACCAAGGTGTCGCGCCAGGGCTGCAAGTGCAGGAACGCGATGACCCGCTCGGCCGCTTCGCGCTGGCGGTCATCCTCGGCCCGGGCGCGACCGATGCGCAGCGCCTGCTCGATCCAGGTGCTGCGGCGCTTGAGGTTGCGTCCGGTGAGCACGTTGTCGAGCACGCTCATGCCCTTGAACAGCGCGATATTCTGGAAGGTCCGGGCGATACCGCGCACCGCCACGTCGTGGGGGCGCATCCGGCGCCGCTCCTGTCGATCGAAACGGATGTGCCCGTCCTGGGCCTGGTACACACCACTGATGACATTCAACAACGAACTTTTGCCGGCACCGTTGGGACCGATCAAGGCGCAGATTTCACCGGTGGCGACGCGAAAGCTGATGTCCGTGACCGCTTTGACGCCTTTGAATGACAGCGAAATATGCTCCAGCTCCAACAGATGCGTGACGGTCGTCTGGGTCATGGGGCGTCTCCTCTCAGGCCAGTTGCGACTGGAGCCGGGTCCAGTCATCGGTGGTGTGCCGCACCCGGTTCGACGGCGCTTCCCAGTGGGCCGCATCGTCCCACTGGCGAACCTTGATACCCAATGCCTGGAAAAAGGCCTGGGTTTCGGGCGGCAAGGCATCGCCCACCAGCAGCGGCGCGCGGGTTCGGGAAAAACCCAGCACGTCGCGCAAAGGCCGGCGAACCAGCCAGTTCCCCAGATGCCTTTGCAGGAAGTCCGGATGGGCCGCCAACGCCCAGTCCACCAACCGGCGCGGCCAACTGCCCGGCGCCGGCAAACGTTCCAGCGCATAGCGGTGCAAACGCTCGTAGGTTTCCCGCGTCCCGGCCACCAGCGTCGGGCCCAACTCGCGCCGGTCGCGATCGCGGGTCGCCAGGTTCTCAGGGAAGTTCAGGCGAAAACCGGCCATCAACCAGGGCGCCAGCAGATAGCGAGCTTGCCCACCCGAGGCGAACGCCCGTGCGGCCAATGCCTCTTCCTGCCGGCCCAGGCCTTCGCGCACCAGCAACCGCTGGCCTTCCTGCAACAGCTCGGCGTGGCTGACACGTTGCTCTTCAATCGCCTGCCCAGTCCCGCGATAAAAGACAAAGGCCGTTTGCAGCACTCGCCCTTGCGGCGCCAGATCATCGATTGGCCGCTCGGCAACCAGCGCGGCGTAATCCAGCGCTTGCGCAAATGGCGCCGAATCCGACAGGCCACGCTTGTCGAGGTAGACCCACACCCTCACCGCCACCTGCGCGGCACGCAGACGCAGCATTTCTTCCAGGCCTTCGACCAGGACGAAATCCGGTTGCAGCGTGGCGAGCCGTTGCACCTGTTCGGCCGCTGCTTCCAGCGGATCCAACAAACTCGCCACGCCACCCAGCCACTGCGCGGCCAATGCGGCAAGCAGCGCCTGCGGCCTGGGTCGGCTGATGATCGTCAGGGTCGCGCCCACCGCAAAACCGCGGGCCTGCAGGGCAGTCGCCAAACGGCGCACCTCGTCGGCCACGTGCGCCCAGGTCCGCTCCTGCCAGACACCCAGGTGCTTGTGGCGCAGCGCGACGTCCGTGCCGTGCGCTAGCGCCTGGTGCTGCAACCACTGGGGCAAACTGGCCGGGACCGCATCGGGGGTGTCGGTGAACGTGCTCATGCTGCCTCCCGCGCCTAAGCGACCGCCGCCGTTTTGGCCGCCACTTTGCGTTGCTCCAGTTCACGCACCAGCGGCAGGACCTTGCGGCCGAAATACTCGACTTCTTCCTGGAAATGCAGGAAACCGGCGAGTATCAAATCCACACCCACGGCCTTGAGGGCGACGATGCGCTCGGCGATCTGCTGCGGCGTGCCGATCAGGTTGGTCTTGAAGCCATCGTTGTATTGCACCAGGTCCTCGAAGCTGGACTTGGCCCAGTTGCCCTCGCCTTCCGGGCTGGACTTGCCGGCCTGCTTCGCCGCATCGCCAAAGGCATTGACCGCCTCGGGATCGGCCTGGTCGATGATTTGGGCGAGGACCGCACGCGCCTCTTCTTCGGTGTCGCGGGCAATGACAAAGGCGTTCACGCCGACCTTGACCTTGTGGTTGTTGGCCGCGGCTTTCGCCTGGAGATCATCGATCTGCGCCTTGACGCCTTCGACGGTATTGCCGTTGGTGAAGTACCAGTCCGATACCCGAGCGGCCATGTCCCGAGCCGCACGCGAGCTACCGCCCTGGAAAATCTCCGGGTGCTGCTGCAGGGGTTTTGGCTTGAGGGTGTAGTCGTGGAACCGGTAGAAGTCACCGCGCAGCGTAAAGTTGTCGGTGGTCCAGATGCCCTTGAGCGCGGTGATGAACTCTTCGGAACGGCGATAGCGCTCATCGTGCTCCAGCCACGGCTCGCCAATGGCCGTGAACTCGCCCTTGAACCAGCCCGACACGATGTTGACCGCCACCCGGCCACCCGTCAGGTGATCGATGGTTGCGATCTGCTTGGCCAACACCGACGGCGTCCACGGCCCCGGCAACACAGCCGCGATGACTTTCAGGCGCGTGGTGGCGGCCAGCAGGGCATGGCTGAACGCCACGGACTCGTGCTGGTATTCGGCGCCGTAGCCGGCGGTAAAGCGCACCTGGGACAAGGCGTAGTCGAAGCCGGCCGCTTCGGCGATCTGCGCCAGCTTACGGTTGTAGTCGATGCCCCAGTCGGTGCGTTGCTCGATTTTGCTGACCACCAGTCCGCCGCTGACGTTGGGCACCCAGTAGGCAAATTTGATCGTGTCCTGGCTCATTGCATGTACTCCACGGCTCGTTTCGAAAGGGAAAAATGGATCAGGCGGCACTGGCGTCGCGTCGGGCGCTCGGGACCAGGCTCAGCAGCGCCGACTCGACGGCGCGCTCGATACGCTCCAGCACCTGTGCACTGGAGATCCGGTATTGGCTGAAATCGGTTTCGCTGGCATAGACCCCCACCGGCAGGCTGAGGGCCTGGAAGAAGCCGAACAGCGGCCGCAACTGGTGATCGATGATCAAGGCATGGCGATCCGAGCCCCCTGTCGCGGCCAACAGCACCGGTACATTCTTGAGGGCTTCGTGATGAACGAAATCGAACAGGTGCTTGAACAGACCGGTGTACGAGGCTCGGTACACCGGGCTGGCGGCGATCAGCAGATCAGCCGACTCAATGGCATGCAGGTCCTCCTGCACCGCAGCCGGCAACGCCTCGCGTCGCAACACCCCGGCGAACTGTGGACCGACCTTGGCCAGTTCGATCAAGCGCACCTCGATCGGCAGTTGCTGCCCGAGCCTGTCCACCAATGCCTGGAGCAGTGCCAGGGTACGTGACGGGTGCTGCACGCTGCCTGACACCGCCACCACTTTGAATTGCTTGCTCATCACTGACCCCATGCCTGGAGACGCCACCTCAGCGTCTGCACAAGGTGTAGAGCAGCAACCGTGCCATGTGAATATTTCCTTAGTAATCAATAGATTAAAAGTTTCATCGAATCACTTCACTGTCGCTCGACGGACAAGCTGTTGCACCGCTGTTGCCTGGCAGACACCTGGCATGTCGATGCCCGTCGCGGCAACTGTTGCCGGGCACACAGTGGTGCAACAGATTGTCCGCAGCCAGGACAGCCCTTTCACTGATGAGCGCCGTACAGGCCCCGCATTTACGGGCGTCAGGGGCCGGGCATGGACTGTGCAATGGCCATTGGCACCGGCAGGTCTCCCCCCTGCCTGCCCACTCGCCATCAAGAAGGAACCTCAACATGACCGCACAGCAACAACACCTGCCGCCGATCCTTTCCACCGGCACCGATTATGAGCCCTTGGCCGAACGCTTCCGACCGATCTTCGCGCGCATCCAGGCCGGTGCCCTGGAGCGTGAGCAAACCCGCAGCCTGCCCTTTGAACAGGTGAAATGGCTGAAGGAAGCAGGCTTTGGCGCCATCCGCGTACCGGTCGAATATGGCGGCGCCGGGGCCTCGTTACCGCAGTTGCTGCAACTGCTGATCGAACTGGCCGAAGCCGATTCCAACCTGCCCCAGGCCCTGCGCGGGCACTTTGCATTTGTCGAGGACCGTCTCAATGCCCACGCCAGCAGCCCACAGGACACCTGGTTCAAGCGCTTTGTCGAAGGAGAACTGGTGGGCAACGCCTGGACGGAAGTCGGCGCGGTGAAAATCGGCGAAGTCGTCACCCGGGTTTCCCGCCAAGGTGATCGATGGGTAGTCAATGGCACCAAGTACTACAGCACCGGCAGTATCTTCGCCGACTGGATCGACGTATATGCCCAGCGCGACGACAACGGTGCCGACGTGATTGCCGCCGTGCGCGTGCACCAGCCGGGCGTCAAGCAACGCGATGACTGGGATGGCTTTGGCCAACGCACCACCGGCAGCGGGACGTCGCTGTTCGAGAACGCATGGGTCGACGCGGAAAACCTCATCGACTTCTCCACCCGCTTCAAATACCAGACCGCGTTTTATCAACTGGTCTTGCTCGCCGTGCTGACCGGTGCCGGCCGCGCCGCAGTCCGTGACATCACTGAGCAAGTGCGCAAACGCACGCGGATTTTCAGCACGGGCAATGCCGGCGAAGTCAGCCAGGACGTACAGGTGCAGCAAGTGATTGGCCGGGCATCGGCCCAGGTCTACGCCGCCGAAGCCACCACCTTGCAAGCCGCGAGCGCTTCCCAACGCGCCTACGAAAGCCGCTTCAGCCAGAACGCCGAGACCGAACACACCGCCAACATCGCCGCCGAGTTGGAATCGGCCCAGGCCCAGGTGGTGATTTCCGACCTGGTGCTCCGGGCCACCAGCGACTTGTTCAATGCCCTCGGCGCCTCGGCCACCAGCACCAGCAAGGCCCTCGATCGCCACTGGCGCAACGCCCGTACCGCCGCTTCGCACAATCCGTTGATCTACAAGGAGCGCATTATTGGGGATTGGGAGATCAATGGTACGGAGCCGCCGTATGTCTGGCAGATTGGCGGGGGGTCCAGGCAAGGTTGATTGCTTGGGCGCGGTAGGTCAGTGTGAATCTCCATTGCTACGGTAACGGCGACCTGGTTCTGGTAGGGACTGCATTTCTCCTGTGGGGGCGAGCTTGCTCGCGATAGCGGTGGGTCAGCTTCCGTTATTGGCGAGTGTACCGCCGCCAGCCGGGCTCGTTGAAAACCCCATACCTTTTACTGGGGTCGATCACGCTAAAGCGCCTGCGCAACATACCCACGTATGGTATCGAACGCCGTCCCGCGGGATGCAGACTCATTCTCCAGGCGATACCCGCTCACTCACGCCAAGCAAGGCGGTTTCGCCGAGTCCTTGATCCAAGCCATCGGAGAACGACCATGACCACGCAGTTGAACGCCCCTGCAGCAAAGGATGGGATACACCCGGATTCAAACATGAGCTTGCACGCGACCTCGTACGAGGAATTGGTCCCTTCGCGTTATGCCCTGAAGATTGGCGAGATCGATGTGCTGGTGGTCAGCGACGGGGTACTGCCGCTGCCGACCGCGACAATGTCCACCAATGCCGATCCCGCCGCCCGTGCGGCCTGGTTCAAGGAGATGTTCCTGGGCCCGGACGCGTTCGATTGGGCCTTGAACGTGCTGGTGGTGCGTAGCGGCGACCAGACCATCCTCGTCGATGCCGGGCTCGGCGGTCAGTTCCCCGGCTTCCCACGGGCCGGGCAGTTTCCCAAGCGCCTGGCCGCCGCCGGTATCGACCTGGCGTCGGTGACCGACGTGGTGATTACCCACATGCACATGGACCACATTGGCGGACTGCTCGTCGATGAGGTCAAGCAGCGGCTACGTCCCGACCTGAGGATCCACGTGGCAGCGAGTGAGGTCGCGTTCTGGGCCGCGCCGGATTTTTCCCGTACTTCCATGCCGTCGCCGGTACCGGACGTATTGCGCGTTACCGCCGAGCAATTCATGAACGAGTACCACGACAAGCTGCGCACGTTCGAGGAAACCTACGAAGTCGCCCCGGGCGTGCTCGTCAAGCGCACCGGCGGCCATACGCCAGGGCACAGTGTGGTCCACGTGACCTGCGGCGAGGAACGGTTGACGTTTGCCGGCGATGCCTTGTTCCCAGTCGCCTTCGACCATCCCGATTGGCAAAACGGCTTTGAACATGACCCTGAAGAATCGGTCCGCGTCCGGGTCCGCCTGATGCAAGAAGCGGCGGCGTCCGGTGAGCTGCTGGTCGCCACTCACCTGCCGTTCCCCTCCGTCGGCCGGGTGGCGGTCAACGGTGACGCCTTTCGCTGGGTAGCGGCCTTCTGGGACTATTGAGTATGCGTCGGGCCGGCCAGCGTCCAAGCCGGATGCTGGCCGAACCTGATGATCAGCCGGCGCGACGCTCGTTGATCGCGCTGGCGGCCTGGAACAGGATTTTCCCGACAAAGTCGATTTCCTGCTCGGTGATAATCAACGGCGGCAAGAAGCGTACGGTCGCGCCGTGACGGCCGCCCAGTTCAACGATCAATCCGTGTTTCAGGCACGCCTGTTGGAAAGCCTTGGCCCGGGCCGTGTCCACCGGCGGATGACCCTGTACGTCTGGCGTACCTTGCGGATCGACGATTTCCATGCCGAGCATCAGGCCGCGACCCCGCACATCACCGATCCAGGCGAACTCGTTCTGCAGTGCCTGCAAGTTTTTTTGCAGATGAACGCCCACAGTTTCAGCGTGTTGGACCAGGCCTTGATCGCGGATGAAGCGCAAGGTCGCGGTACCCGCCGCCATTGCCAACTGATTGCCGCGGAACGTGCCGGCGTGAGCACCTGGCTGCCAGACGTCCAGCGACTCGTGGTAGACCATGACCGACAGCGGCAACCCGCCACCGATGGCTTTGGACAGGGTGATGACATCCGGCGTGATCCCCGATTGCTCGAAGCCGAACATCCGCCCGCTGCGGGCAATGCCGCACTGGATCTCGTCGACGATCAGCGGAATGCCGTGGGCCTGGGTCAACCGACGCAGCTCCTGCAACCAGCGGTCCGGCGCGGCAATCACCCCGCCCTCACCCTGGATCGGTTCCAGGATCATCGCCGCAGGTGCGGTGATCCCGCTTTCCGGGTCGTTGAGCAAGTGTTCGAGGTAGCGAACGTTCAATGTGACCGCTTGATCGCCGGACACCCCGAACGGACACCGATAATCGTGGGGGAACGGCAGGCGCTGGACCCCGGGCATCAACGCGCCGAGGGCATTCTTGGGCGACAGGTTGCCGCTGATGGCCAGCGTGCCCAGGGTCATCCCGTGGTAGGCCCCTTCGAATGCCAGGACCGAGTGTCGCCCTGTGGCGGTACGGGTCAACTTGAGCGCGGCCTCGACCGCATCGGCCCCACTCGGGCCGCAGAACTGAATGCGTGCGTGGCGAGCGAACTCGCTGGGCAGGCAAGCGAAAATTTCTTGGACGAATGCGTCCTTCACAGGCGTCATGAGGTCCAGGGTGTGCATCGGCACACCGGCTGCCATGACCTGGGTGATGGCTTCGACGATCACCGGATGGTTGTGCCCCAGCGCCAGGGTTCCGGCACCGGCCAGGCAATCGACGAACACTTGCCCCCGGCTGTCCTGCACATAAATGCCATGGGCCCTTTCAAGCACCAGGGGAATGCGCCGCGGGTAACTGCGAGCGTTGGACTCCTGCTGTTGCTGACGCTCCAGCAGCGGCGTCGAGTCGAGGCAGTAAGGACTCGACAGACCGGTATGCAACAGGCGTAGCTGTTGCGCGCCACCTGCTGTGACATTCGAAAAAGCACTCATGATTTCCTCCATGGAGGCTGGGTTTGGAAGGGAACGAACAGCCTGGAAACAAACATCCGGAACGTTGCAGGACAGGCGCGGGGAGATTGCCTCCCCGCGCCCATGGGGTTACATGTCGTAGCGCAGGATCATCCCAACCGTGCGCGGTGCGCCGACGTCGATGATGTCGTCGCTGCGGTTGTTGGTGACGTATTCCTTGTCGAACGCGTTCTTCACGTAGGCGGAGACCGCGACGTTCTTGGTGACTTTGTATTCGGTGTTGAAGTTCACCAGCACGTAGTTGTCGCTGCGGCGCTCGCCGGTGACCTTGCCGCTGGCATCGAACTCATACTCCGAAGGCGCGGTGCTCTGGTAGACAACGTCCGTACCGAATATCAGGCGATCGTCGAAGCGATAGACACCGCCCACCGACACCTTGTATTTCGGCGATGAAAGGAACGATTCGCCGCTCATGTCCTGGCCGTCACCGGTGACGAAGTCCTTGTACTTGCTATCGGTAACGGCTCCACCGACGTTCAGCGTCAGCTGTTCGCTGATGTCTTTTTCGACGAAAACTTCCAGGCCCTTGATATCGCTGCGACCGGCATTGAAGACGTCAATGACCGAGCTGCCCGCCTGCCGAACACTGACCTGCTGGTCTTTCCAGTCGGTGTAATACAGGTTGGCGCGGGTGCGCAGGGTCTTGTCGAAAAACGAGCCACGGTATGACAGCTCGTAGTTGGTGGTGTATTCCGGGTCGTAGGCCTGGTGGCCGCTACCGGAGCGCAGGTTGACGCCCCCACCGCGATAACCTTTCTGCACCATGAAACCGAGGTATTGGTCCGTGGCCAGCTCATAGTCAATGCCGAGTTTCGGCAGTACGGCATCAAACGACTTGTTGACCTTGGCCGGTGCGGAGAAATCATCCTGCTTGACGTCGGTGTCGTTCGTTTCGTGGTCGTAACGCAGACCGGTGATCAAGGTCCAGCGCGGTGCGAACGTCCAGTTGACTTCACCGAACACCGCCTTGTTCTCGATCGTGGTATCGCCCTTGACCGTGCCGAACAGTTCGTCATCGAACAACAAGCGGTCGTGGAAGTTGTTGGTGTTACGCCCATAGTAGGCACCAACGAAGCTCTTCACCGTGTCGGACGCGTAATTCAAACGCAGTTCCTGACTGAACAGGTCGCCGTCCTGTTTACGTAGAACGACCTGGTTATCAACGGCGTTCTGGTCAAAGTCCAGTCGAGCGCTGTAGTCCGTACTCGTATTGGCGGTCATGCTCGTCAGCGTCCAGGCATCGTTCAGCCGGTAGTCCACCTTGGCGCTGAGGGTGTCCTGCTTGAGGTTGTCGAAGGCCTCGGTATTGGACGCGATGTCGTAATAGCTCGGCTTGCCATCGGCGCCGCGCATCGTCGAGCGGTCACCCTGGCGATGTTCGTTATGGGCATAAGTCAGCAAGACGTCAGTGTCGTCATTGGGCAGGATCAGCAATTTACCGCGGGCGTTGCTGGTGCGATGCGGGTTGGCGTCTTTATCGAGCGTGGTGTTGCGGATGTAGCCGTCACCGTCGGAATAATCCACGGCGATACGGCCGGCGATCTTGTCATCCACAATAGCCCCGCCACCTGCCACAGCCGCGCCGTGCTCACCGTAGTTGCCCATGTTGGTCTGCGCCGAGAAGCTCGGTTCGAAGGTGGGGTTCTTGGTCTGGATAACCACCGCGCCAGCCAGGGAGTTACGGCCCTGGGTGGTGGATTGCGGGCCAAGGAACACCTCGACCTGTTCGGCATCCCACAGCGGGACCGGGCTGAGGGTCAGCGCACGGTTCGGCTGCACGGCACCGTCGACATACACCGACACCGCACCGTTGAGAGTCGCCGGGCCCTGATCGTCAAAACCGGACACCGGCACGCCACGGATACCCCAGTTCTCATTGCCGGCCTGACTGAAGACGCCGGGCGTACGGGCAAACACATCCACCAGATCCTTGTCGCCGTGCTCACGCAGGTTCTTGTCGGTGACGACCACGACGCTGGACTGGGTCTTCTCGAGGCTGCGGTCGATCTTTTCACCGGTCACGGTGATTGGAGCGATCTCCATCTTGCCGGCTTCTTCAGCCGCCCATGCGCCGTTGCTCAGGCCGATGGCCGACCCTACAGCCAACGCAATTGTGTTCTTTTTGAAATTCACGCCCCGCTCCCCTGCGACAGATATTTTTGGTTTTTTGAGCTGGCCGAAGGCTGTTTGGCACCAGCGGAGCGGAGTCTAATCCAAAAAAAAAATTAAATAAATAGTATTGATAATCCATCTCATTTACACCTAGTATGCCGTCTTGTATTGATCTGGATACATTACAGACGAGTCCTACACAACCGACCGCTGCCCTGCTTACAAGGTCTTGTGACGAGTCGAAGAAGATAAAAAGAGGATGCACAAGGATGACCTCAATCGAACACCTGAACGGGCGTTCCGAGCTGTTTTCAATGGCGCCCACGGATGCAAGCGCCCAGTCGCTACCCGTGCTGGTGCAGGGAGCATCGGGACAGTCGATCCACGACCTGGACGCCTCGATACGCGACGGCCTGGCCCAAGTCCTGGCTACGGTTGGCGGCGTGTTGTTCCGCGGTTTCACCGTTGCCACGCCCATCGACTTCAAGCGCTTCGCCGCCAGCTTCGGCGCGCCGCTGGCCAGCTACGAGTTCGGCTCCACGCCGCGCAGCAAAGTCTTCGCCGGGGTCTATAGCTCCACCGAGTATCCGGCCCATCAGTTCATTCCCTTGCACAATGAGCAGGCGTACACCCGGCCCTGGCCTTCGCGCATCTGGTTCCATTGCATCAAGGCCAGTGAAACCGGCGGCGAGACCCCGATTGCCGACAGTCGCCTGATCTACCAGCGCATGCCTGCCGATATCCGCGAACTGTTCGCCAGCCGCGAGCTGCTTTATGTGCGCAACTACAGTGGCGCCCTGGACCTGCCCTGGGAAAAAGTCTTCAACACCCAGGACCGCGCCCAGGTTGAACGCTACTGCCAGGACAACGACATCGAGTGGGAATGGAAAGCCGATGGCGACCTGCGCACCCGCCAGCGTTGCGCCGCCGTACAGCAGCATCCCGAGACCGGTGAATGGGTCTGGTTCAACCAGGCGCACCTGTTCCATGTCTCGGCCATCGAACCCAGCGTACGCGCCAGCCTGCTGGCGGCGGTGGGTGAAGAGAACCTGCCGCGCCATGTCTATTTCGGCGACGGTTCGCCGATTGCCGACGACATGCTCGACACCGTACGCGAGGTCTATCGCGAGACGGCCATCAGCTTCCCCTGGCAGCCCGGCGACATCCTGATGCTCGACAACCGACTGGTGGCACACGGTCGCAATCCTTTCACCGGTGACCGCAAAGTCATCGTGGCCATGGCGTGAATTGCACATGTTTTCTTTCGAACACTGGATCGATGTGCTGGAAACCAACGCCCAGCACTTCCCTCAGCGCGCCGCCCTGCATTTTCTGCCGGACGGCGTAGAGATCGGCGAAACCCTGACTTTTGCCCAACTGCACGAGCAATCCCGCTCCCTGGCGGCCGCGCTGCAAGCGCGTTATGCCCCGGGTGATCGCGTGCTGTTGATGCTGCCCAGCAGCCTCGACTACGCCCGCGCCTTCTGCGCCTGCCTCTATGCCGGCCTGATTGCCGTGCCGTTGTTTCCACCACCGTCACGCAAACCGCGCCACCTCGACCGCGTCCGCAACGTGGTGGTGGATGCCGAGCCGGCGCTGATTCTTGCCCCGACGGATTATTGCGAAGGCTTGCTGGAACTGGTGGAGGGACGCGTCGATGTGCTGACCGTCCAGGACCTGGGCACGCCATCGGCCAGCCAGTGGCAACGCCCGGCCATCGACGGTTCGACCGTGGCCTTCCTGCAATACACCTCGGGCTCCACCGGCTCGCCAAAAGGCGTCGAGGTGCGTCAACGCAACCTGATCGCCAACGTCGAACTGATGCGCCAGGCCTACGATTTCGACGAGCACGGCGCCATGGTCAACTGGCTGCCGCTGTACCACGACATGGGCCTGATCGGCGGCATGCTGGCCCCGCTCTACAGTGGCATGCCGTGCTATTTGATGGCCTCCCAGACCTTCGTCAATGCGCCGTCGACCTGGCTGCAGGCGTTGAGTCGCTACCGTGCCACCGCCAGTTTCGCCCCCAACTTCGCCTATGCCCTGTGCAACCGCGTGGTCAGCGACAACCTGATCGCGCAGCTCGACCTGAGCGCCTGGAAGCACGCCATCAACGGTGCCGAGCCGATCCACCCTGGCACCCTGGAAGCCTTCGCCCAACGCTTTGCCGCGTGCGGCCTCAATCCGTTGGCCATCAGCCCCGGTTACGGCCAGGCCGAAGCGACCCTGTGCGTCAGCGCCACGCCGCCCGACGCGCTGCCGGTGGTGCTGCGCCTGGACAAGGCCGTACTGGAAACCGGCCGCGTGGCGCTGGCGGCAGCCGATGCCGCCGCCGTGGAATTCGTCGCCTGCGGTTACCCGCAAGCCTTGCACAGCATCGCCATCGTCGACCCGCAGACCTTCGAGCAATGCGCCGCCGATCGCATCGGCGAAGTCTGGCTCAAGGGCCCGAGCAACGCCGAATCCTACTGGAAAAATCCCGAAGCCACTCGCGAAGCCTTTGAAGCCCGGATCGTCGGTTCGTCGGAGCATTACCTGCGCTCCGGCGACCTGGGTTTCATGCACGCAGGCCAGGTGGTGATCTGCGGTCGGCTCAAGGACCTGTTGATTCTCAATGGGCGCAACCTCTATCCCCACGACATCGAATTCGCCATTACCGACTCAGAGCCGGGCATCCGCACCGGGCGCATCGCCGCTTTCTCGGAAATGGACCCGGCACTGGGCCGCGAGAAGCTGGTGATCGTCGCTGAGCCGCAACGCAAATTCGTCGACCCGGCGCATCACCCGGCGCTGTTCGCGTCGATGCAAACCGCCGTGCGCGAAGCCGCCGACTGCGGCATCGACCAGATTGTGCTGGTGCAAGCCGGCACCATCCCGATGACCACCAGCGGTAAGATCGCCCGTCAAGGCGCGCGCAAGCAATTGGCCGCGGGCACGTTGAGCATCATCGCCCAGAGCGGTGGGGCACCGGCCTCGAACGACGAGTCCCTCGACCTTGCCCAACTCAAGCGCCTGGCGAGCGAAACGCCGCAACAGGCCCAAGCCGCCTGCCGCCGATGGCTGGAACAGACGCTGCACGCAGTCAACCCGTATTTTTCCGCCGACTTCGACCTCAGCCTGATCGGCCAGGGCCTGGACTCCATCGGCGTGGCTGACTTCGCCGCGCGCCTGCACAGGGACCTGGGCTGGAACCTCGATACCCAAAGTCTGTTCGGGGAAACCTCTCTCGGGCAATGGGCGCTGGCCTTGCAAGATTTCCTGAATGAGCCGGCGCCGAACACCGAGGCTTCGACCGAGCAGGCCAACCTCAACCAGGGGCATCAATCGTTCGCCCAGCGTCGCCTGTGGTTCCTGCGCCAACTGAACCCGGACGACACCCGGCACAATCTGGTGCTGCACCTGCGCCTGCAAGGTCCACTGGACATCGAGGCGCTGGCCCTGCGCCTGAACGCGCTGGTGGCGCGGCACGGCGTGTTGCGCACGGTGTACCGCGACGGTGTCGACGGCCCGCAACAACAGGTGTTGCCGGCCACGGCGGTGGCGCTGGTCCATCATGATGTGCGTGAGCAGAGCGAAGCCCAGCAACAACAGGCGCTGAGCGAGCGCCTGGCCCACGAACACGCCACCCCTGTCGATTTGCAAGCCGGCCCGCTGCTGCGAGCGCAGTTGCTCAGCCGCCATGACCAGCAGCATGACCTGCTGTTGACCTTGCACCACATCGCCTTCGACGGGCGCTCGGCGCAACTATTGCTGGCGGAACTGGCGGGCTCGACCGACGCCGGACTACCGGGGCAATACCTCGATTTCGCCCAATGGGAAGCCCGGCACTGGAGCGAACAGCGGATCGCCACCGAGCAGGACTTCTGGCGCGAACACCTGGCCGACCTGCCCCAAACCTTGGAACTGGGTGGCAGCGGCCAGACACCAGGCGAACACAGCCTGGACTTCAACGTGCCCCAGGCCCGCTGCGAGCGGCTGGCGGCACTGGCCCGCGAGCAAGGCATGACCTTGTTCATGCTGTTGCTGGCCAGCTACCAACTGGTGCTCAAGCAACTGGGTGGCCAACAACAATTTTTGCTCGGCACCGACGTCAGCGGTCGGCCACTGGCCGAGCACAACGACGTCATCGGTTTCTTCGTCAACCAGTTGAGCTTGCGCTGTGACTTGCGCGGCGAACTGACCCTGGCCGGTTTCCTCGAGCGGGTTCGTGATGAAGCGCGCCTGGCCTACGCCCATCAAGGCCTGCCTTTCGACCTGGTGGTCTCGGCCCTCGCGCCGCAGCGTCGCCCCGGTCACTCGCCGCTGTTCCAGGTCAAGCTCAACTATCAACCTTCACGGGTGACCCCGACCGCCATCGCTGGCGCGCAACTGTCCGCGCTGGACGTGGCCCAGGCACCGGGGGATTTCCACCTGGTGCTCGACCTCGTGCACGGCAGCGAAGGCCTCGCCGCGACCCTCAAGTATCGCGGCGAATACGTCGACCAGGGCCGTGCCTTGCGCCTGCAACACCTGTGGACGTGCCTGCTGGAACAACTACCCACCCTGCTGGACGAGCCGTTGACGGCGCTGGCCGAGCGCATCGACCGTTGGGACCAGGCCTTTGCCCGTGAGCGACAACAGTCCCAGGCGCTGGCCGGTCGCAGCCAGATGATGCAAGCCAAACGTCGCTCCTTGTCCCTTTAACCGAGTCGGATGCCATTATGTCTATCGTGCCCCCATCGCCACGCGCCCTCGGCGCCGTGCGTCGCAAAGCCATGAGCGTCTCGGAACAACAATTGGTCACCGAGCGCCTGCTCAGCCCGGACCACGCCCTGCCTCTGGTGATCGAACCGGCGGTCAGTGGTGTCGACCTGGTCGCCTGGGCCGCCCGGGAACGCGAGTCGCTGGAAAAGAAACTGCTGCAATACGGCGCCCTGCTGTTTCGCGGCTTCAACGTCGCGTCCGTCGAGCAGTTCGACCAGGTGATCGCCGCCCTTTCCCCCGGCGCGCTGGAATACATGTTCCGCGCCTCGCCCCGGACACGGGTCGGTGGCAACATCTACACCTCGACCGACTACCCGGCCGACCAGATGATTTTCCCCCACAACGAACACTCCTACTCGCCGCGCTTCCCGCTGCGGTTGTTCTTCTACTGCCAACTGCCGTCCGAGACCGGTGGTGAAACACCGATCGGCTCGACCCGCGCCGTGAAGGCCAGGATCAGCCCGCAGATCGAAGCGCGGTTCCGGGAAAAAGGCGTGCTGTACGTGCGCAACTACGGCGACGGTTTCGGCCTGCCGTGGCAGACCGTGTTCCAGTCCGAAGACCGCGGCGAAGTGGAAGCCTACTGCGCCAGCGTCGGCATCGACGTGGAATGGAAAGACAACAACCGCCTGCGCACCCGTCAACGCGGACCGGCCGTGGTGCGCCACCCGCGCACCGGCGAAGAGGTCTGGTTCAACCACGCCACATTCTTCCATATCAGCACCCTGCCCGAGCGCATCCGCGATTCGCTGCAAAGCAACTTCAACGACCTCGACCTGCCCACCAACACCTTTTATGGCGACGGCGAACCGATCGAGCCGCAGGTCCTGGAGTCGCTACGCGCGGCCTACCTCGACTCGCTGGTACGGTTCAGCTGGCAACAGGGGGACGTGTTGTTCATCGACAACATGCTCGCCGTGCACGGTCGCGAACCCTTCACCGGCAAGCGCGCCATCATGACCGGCATGGCCGAAGCCCTGCTGTCGAGCGACGTTGCCGTCTGACATTCAACGAGGCCACCCGCCACTCGCAGGAGGCTTGCCCGACGCCTGTCCAGCAAGCTCCTGCGTCTGTGCGGTGATCCAGGCTCAAGCCCTTTTCCAGTCGAGATGAACATGAGCGGACTTCAAGGTTTTCGTATTTCGCCGCAACAGGCATCGGTTTACCCCCACATCAACGGCGCGACGGAACACCCGTTCAGTTGC
Organism: Pseudomonas thivervalensis; assembly: GCF_001269655.1. Classification (GTDB taxonomy): domain Bacteria; phylum Pseudomonadota; class Gammaproteobacteria; order Pseudomonadales; family Pseudomonadaceae; genus Aquipseudomonas; species Aquipseudomonas thivervalensis. The sequence continues at coordinate 368,862 of NZ_LHVE01000009.1, read as the reverse complement.
CATTTGCAATGGTCCCTTTCGCACCCCCTGGACGTCGATGCGCTGAACAATCGCCTGCAGGCACTGGTGACCGGCAGTGAAATCCTGCGCACGCGCCTGATGCCCGTGCCCGGCCTGCGCCACCCGGTGCAGGTGATCGACGAAACCGCTTCGCTGGTGGTGAGTCTCCAGGACCTGCGTCAACACAGCCGCACCGCACAGGACGCCGCCCTGGCTCAACTCGCCAGCCAGCCCCGCGACTGGACAATCCCTTTGTGCGTGACCCTGGTGCGCCTGGCCGATGAACAAGGCGTACTGGACCTGGCGGCGGCCAGCAGCCACTTCGACCTCGCCAGCCTGAAATGGCTGGCCGAGGCATTGCTGCAAGACAGCGCTGCGGACCTGTCCGACACCTTGCAGTACGCCGACTACGCCGAATGGCGCTGGAGCCTGGTAGAAGACGCCCCGGACCATCCGGGCGTGAGTTTCTGGACACCCTCGGGCGATACCGAACAGGCCACCCTGCAACTGCCCCTCGAATCGGCTCTCGAAGGCGGGTTTGCGCCGACCCGATTGGACCTGACACTGCCGACCGACCTCGCCCGCCACCCAGCCCTGACCTCGGATTTGCTGCTGGCGGCATGGGCAGCGGTGTTGGGACGCCTGGCCGGCCAGCAACAGGTGCCGCTCACCCTGATCCATGAAAGTCGCGGTGCGGAACTGGAAAGCACCCTGGGCCTGTTCGAGCAGTGCCTGCCCGTGCGCATCGAACTGAATGCCCAGGCGTCCCTGCTGGAGCAAAGCACGCAAGTGGCCGCCACCCTGGAACGGGCGGTCGGCTGGCAGGACTATTACACCGGCACCCTCAACGGCGGATACGCCTTTGCCTGGCGCTCGGGCGATGCCCGGGAGCGTCATGCCAGCGCCGTGATGAACCCGTTCAAGGCGTGCCTGAACGTGCGCCAGGTGCCCGATAACCTGCACGCACAGCTGGTCTACAACCGCCATGCCCTCAGCGCCGAAGCCGCCGGCTGCCTCGCCGAGCAATGGCTGCAACTGCTGCAAGGCGCCCTGGCCGAACCGCAACGGGCCTGGGCGCAGTTGTCCTTGGGCGGAGCGCTGCAATCGCAATTGATCGGCACCGGCGCGGACGTGCCGACCATCGAACCGGTGACGCTGGTGGAACTGATTGCCCGTCAGGTTCGTCAGCAACCGAACGCCATCGCCCTCAGCGACCAGCACGGCGAGCTGAGCTACAGCCGCCTCGATGCCTGCGCCACGCAACTGGCCCATCGACTGGTCGCCGCCGGCATCGGCCCCGGGGTGCCCGTCGGTATCCTGTTCGCCCGCAGCAACGCCGCCATTGTCGCCATGCTCGCCGTCCTGAAAGCCGGCGGTGCCTACGTGCCAATCGACCCGACCTACCCGGCCGACCGCCGTGCCTACATGCTCGCCGACAGCGCCATTGCGCACATCGTGGTCAGCGCCGAACTGGCCGACAGCGTGCCGGCCGACCTGCAACGCTTCGTGCTGGATGACCTGGCGACACCGGACCTCGGCGATTTGCCGGTGCTGCCGTTGCCAGACGCGAACGACCTCGCCTACTTGATCTACACCTCCGGCTCCACCGGGGCACCGAAAGCCGTGGAAATCAGTCACGGTGCACTGAGTTTTTCGACCCAGGTGCGCATGGCGGCCTATGAGATGCCGGTACGCGCGTATCTGCTGCTGTCGTCGTTTGCCTTCGACAGTTCGGTCGCCGGGATTTTCTGGACCCTGGCCCAAGGCGGACGCCTGGTGTTGCCCGCCCCGGGTGAAGAGTTGGAGATGGCCCGCCTGGCGCAATTGATGACCCAGCATAAGGTCAGCCACGGCCTGTCATTGCCGTCGCTGTACCAGGCGTTGCTCGATCAATTGCAGCGCAGCGGCGCAACCGACAGCCTCGCCTGCTGGATCGTCGCCGGTGAGGCTTGCCCGCCGTCGCTGATCGCGCAACACAGCAAGACCCTGCCCCACGCAGGGCTGGTGAACGAATACGGCCCCACTGAAGCGACGGTCTGGGCCACCTACGAAGTGTTGGAGCCGGGCCGGAATGTCAGCATCGGCCGCCCCATCGCCGGCATGGACCTGCGCCTGCTGAACGAATTCGACAGCGCCTGCGGCGTTGGCGAACCGGGTGAAATCGTCCTCGCCGGGCCGACCCTGGCCCGCGGATATCGCCACAAACCCGAAGAAACCGCCAAGGCCTTCGTCACCCTGGCTGACGGCACCCGCGCCTACCGTACGGGTGACTTGGCGTGCTGGTTGGCCGACGGACGCCTGGCCTTCCTCGGGCGCAAGGACCATCAGGTCAAGGTGCGCGGCTACCGCATCGAGCTGGGCGAAATAGAACGCCAGTTGTGCAGCCACAGCGACGTGCGCGAAGCCGCGGTGATCGTCCAGGAACAGGCCGCTGGCAAGCGCCTGCTCGCCTACGTCCTTCCCGCCCACGGCTACGCACCGGATTCCGAGGCGATCAAGCGCTTCCTCGGCGAACGCCTGCCGTCGTACATGGTGCCGGCCCTGGTGCTGACCCTGGCGAGCTTTCCGCGCACGCCCAACGGCAAGCTCGACACCCGCCAGTTGCCCGACCCGGAGCAGTTCGACGAAAGCACCCATGTGGCGCCGCGCAACGCCATGGAAACCACCCTGCAAGCGATCGTCGCCAAGGTCTTGAAGCTCTCGACGGTGAGCGTCACCGACAACTTCTTCGCCATCGGCGGCGACTCGATCCTGAGCCTGCAAGTGGTGGCCCAGGCCCATGAGCAAGGCATTGCGCTGTCGGCCAAGCAAGTCTTCGAACGCCAGACCATCGCGGCCATGGCCGAGGTCGCGCAGCCGCTGGACCCGAGCGCCGCCGAGCCGCAAGCCGACAGCACCGAGTTCAGCGCCTCGGGCCTGTCCGATGACGAAATGCAAGCGTTGATGGCCGAACTGGACGAGGCCAACCTGTGAACGGCTCCTCCCGTCGCCCCGCCATCACCGTTGCCCCTTTTTACGCAGGACGTTTTCAATGACCACCGAAAAAACCGCCGGCAACCCGATCGAAGACATTTACCCGCTCTCGCCGCTGCAACAAGGGATGCTGTTCCACTCCCTGCTGCACGAAGACTCCGGTGTGTACCTGATGCAGGATCGCTACCGCATCGGCGGGGCCATCGATGAAGGAGCGTTCCTCGAATCATGGCGCCAGGTGGTGGCGCTGCACCCTTCCCTGCGCGCCAGTTTCCAGTGGAAAAGCCAGAAGCAACCGGTGCAAGTGATCCACCGCCAGGTCAAGGTGCCGCTGGATACTCTCGACCTGCGCGGGCTCGCTCCCCATGAACAGGAAGCGCGGATCCGCACGCTGCTGGAAGACGAGCAGAAAGTCGGCTTCAACCTGTCCAAACCACCGCTGATTCGCTTCCGTCTGGTGCGCCTGGCCGATGAGTCCTACGAATTCATTCGCAGCTTCCACCACATCCTGATGGACGCCTGGTGCATTTCCCTGGTGACCGTAGACTTCCTCAAAGTCTATGAAGCGCTGTGCAACGACCGCACGCCGGAGCTGAAAAGCCCTCGGCCATTTCGCGACTACATTCAATGGCTGCAACGCCAGGACGCGGGCAAGGCCGAGCAATTCTGGCGCGGCCAGTTGCAAGGTCTCAACGCGCCCACGCCCCTGACCGTGGACAACGGCGTGACCCGCGACCGCTACACCGATGCGGTGCTGGTGGACGACCAACTGATTCACCTCGACGAGCAGGAAACCCAGGCGCTGGCGGCGTTCTGCCGCAGTCGCCGGATCACCCCGAACACGTTTTTCCAGGGTGTCTGGTCGCTGCTGCTGTCACGCTACAGCGGGCAACAGGACGTGGTCTTTGGCGTCACCGTGGCCGGACGTCCGGCCGACCTGACCGGCGTTGCGGAAATGATCGGCCTGTTCATCAACACCTTGCCGTTGCGGGTCTCGGTGGACCCGAGTGCCGCGCTCGGCAACTGGCTGGGCGACTTGCAGAAGCTCAACGTCGACATGCGCGACTTCGAGCACACCCCGTTGACCGACATCCAGGGTTGGAGCGATTTCCCCCGGGGCGAAACCCTGTTCGACAGCATCCTGGTGTTCGAAAACGCGCCCATCGACGAACAGATCCTCGAAGGCGGCTTCCAGTTCAGCCTCGAAGGCATGGACCACAGCGTGCACACCCACTACGGCTTGACCGTGGTGATCCTGCCGGGCGAACAACTGGGCATCCGCGTGTCCTATGACCGCGAACGTTTCGACGCCGCCACCGTGCAGCGCCTGCTGGGCCACATCGCCAGCCTGGTGCGCAGCATGCTCGCCGCCCCCGACGCGCCGTTGTCCCGCTTCGAACTGCTGGCCGCCGACGAGCGTCAACAGTTGCTGGGCGAATGGGCGCTCAACCCTCAAGATTTTCCGCTGGATCAAAGCTACGCCGAGCTGTTTGCCGCCCAGGTCGCCCAGCGCGGTGATCAGGTCGCCGCGATCTGTGCCGGCGAGTCGCTGACCTACGCCGAGCTGGACCTGCGCTCCACGCGCCTGGCCCATGCCCTGCGCGAAGCCGGCGCCGGTGAAGACCAACTGGTCGCGCTGGTGGCCCCCCGTGGCCTGGCGCTGTTGACCATGATGCTGGCGGTATTCAAGGCCGGCGCGGCGATGCTGCCCCTTGAGGTCAATCACCCGCCCGAGCGCCTGCGGGAAATCCTCGGGCTGTCCCGCGCGCCGTTGCTGGTTGCCAGCGAAGGGTGCAGCGGCCTGCTCGATCAACTGCTCAGCGGCCTCGACCGGGCGCCTGAGGCGCTGTTCGCCGAAGCCTGCTGGACGTCCGGCAACGGTGCGCCGCTGCCGGTACTCGCCAGCCCGGACAGCCTGGCCTACGTGCTGTTCACCTCGGGCTCGACCGGCACGCCCAAGGGCGTGATGATCGAACAGCGCGGCATGCTCAACAACATCTTCGGCAAGGTGCCGGCCCTGGGGCTCAGCGCCGCCGACCGGATTCCCCAGACTGCGTCGGTGGCGTTCGACATTTCGGTGTGGCAGTTCCTCGCCGCGCCGGTGCTCGGTGCCACGGTGCACATTCTTCCGGGTGACGTCGCCCACGACCCGCAACGCCTGCTGCAAGTGCTCGCCAGCGAGCGCCTGAACGTGCTGGAAATCGTCCCGAGCCTGATGCGCACCTTGCTCGCGCTGTGCCCGTGCGACTTGCAACTGCCGGACCTGCGCTGGGTCCTGCCCACCGGTGAAGCCCTGCCGCCGACCGTGGCCCGGGACTGGTTCGCACGCTTCCCCGACATCGCCTTGATGAACGCCTACGGACCGGCCGAATGCGCCGACGACGTGGCCTTCCAGCCGATCTTCGAAGCACCGGGGGCCGAGGTCAGCCACATGCCCATCGGCCAGCCGACCGCCAACAACCGCCTGTATGTGCTGGATGAAGCCCTGCGCCCGGTGCCGGTTGGCGTGGCTGGGGAAATCTGTGTCGGTGGCGTCGGCGTCGGCCGCGGCTACCTGCACGACTCGCAGCGCACTGCAGACGCGTTTATCGACCACCCTCAACTCGAAGGTCGCCTGTACCGCACCGGTGACCTGGGACGCTGGCGCGCGGACGGCGTGATCGAATACCTCGGCCGCCGCGACCAGCAGGTCAAGTTGCGCGGGCACCGGATCGAATTGACGGAAATCGAACACCGTCTCGCCCAGCACCCCAACGTGCGCGAAGCCGCCGTCCTGCTGCGGGAAAACACCGTCGGCGAAGCCTGGCTGGTGGCGTATTGGTCGGCCCATGACCAGAACGTGGGCAGTGACGGCCTGAGCGAACATTTGCGGGCGCAACTGCCGCCGTACATGGTGCCGGCGGCCTTCGTCGGCCTGGACAAGCTGCCCCTGAACAACAACGGCAAGGTCGACCGCAAGGCCCTCGCCGCCCGCGAGCTGGACTGGCAAGCCGACGCCCAGGAGAGCATCGCCCCGCGCAATGCGCTGGAAGCCGCTGTGGCATCCATCTGGGCCGAAGTCCTGGGGCGTGACACGGTGGGCGTGGAAGACAACTTCTTCACCCTCGGCGGGCACTCGCTGCTGGCGACCCAAATCGTGGCCCGCCTGCGCACCCAGTTCAAGCTCGACCTGCCGTTGCGCGTATTGTTCGAACAGCCGACCGTGGCCTTGCTGGCCGTGGCCATCGGCGCCCGCCAGGCCGAGGCCGCCGCACCGCAAGCCAACGCGACCAGCCTGCTCAAGGCCCAGCCACGCCCGCCGTTGCTGCCGTTGTCGTTCTCGCAACAGCGCCTGTGGTTCATCGAACAACTGACGCCGGGCACCACCCTGTTCAACATCCCGTTCGCCCTGCACCTCAAGGGTGAACTCAATGTCGAGGCGCTGCACGCCAGCCTCAACGATCTGCTGGTGCGCCACGAAATCCTGCGCACCGGCATCCACAGCACCGACGGCGTGCCGTGCCAGCGCATCAGCCCAGCGCTGGACATCGCGCTGCCTTTCGAAGACTTGTCGGGCCTGACCGCCACCGCCCGCGAAGGCGCGCAATTCAATGCCCTGCAAGACACCTTCGAGCAGCCGTTCGACCTGACCTGTCCACCGCTGCTGCGGGCGCGTTTGCTGCGCCTGGCGCCGGGCGAGCATGTGCTCGGCATTGCCCTGCATCACCTGGTCTCGGACGCCTGGTCGGCCACCATTGCCCTGCGCGAGCTGGCCCTGGGTTATGAAGCCCGTTGCAACGGCGCCACCGCCGAACTGCCCGCCCTGCCGCTGCAATACGCCGATTTCGCCCTCTGGCAGCGCGAACACCTGCAAGGCGCCGAACTCAAGCGCCAGCTCGATTACTGGACCACTACCCTCGACCGGCGCGACAGCGACGCCAGCCCGCTGCTGGCCTTGCCCACCGATCATCCACGGCCGTCGGTGCAAAGCTACCGCGCCGGGATCGTGCAGCGTGAACTCAGCGCCGACCTCAGCGGCCGAGTGCAAGCCTTCGCCAGTCGCCTCGGCACCACGCCGTTCACCGTCCTCTTCGCCGGCTTCGCCGTGCTGATGCACCGCTTGAGCGGTGACGCCACGGTGCTGATCGGCACCCCGGTCACCCACCGCGAACAGCCAGGCACCGAAGGCCTGCTGGGCATCCTGTTGAACAACCTGGCGATCCGCGCGGACTTCGAGCCGCAAGCCGACTTCAGCACCCTGGTCAAACAAGTGGCCGAGCGCCTGCGCAGTGGCCTGCAACATCAGGACCTGCCGTTCGAGCAACTGGTGGACAGCCTGCAACTGCCACGCAGCCTCAGCCACGCGCCGCTGTATCAGGTGATGGTTGCCCAGCAACTGGCCATGGAGTCGCGGTTGCGCTTCCCCGGGTTGGAATTCGAAGCGCTGGACACGCCACTGCGGCATTCCGAATGCGACCTGGACCTGCACGTGCTGTGCCCGGCCAATGCGCCGATCCAGCTGGAACTGATGTTCGCCCTCGACCTGTTCGTCGCCGACAGCGCCCGCCAGACCCTCGCCCGCCTGGAACACCTGCTCCAACACATGCTCGCCGAGCCCCAGCGCCCGGTCGCCGCCTTGCCGCTGCTGATGGACGCGGAGTGGCAACGCACCGTGGTCGAGTGGAACCGTACCGAGATGGCGGTGCCGACGCACCTGACCTTCGCTCAGTTGTTCGAACAACAGGCCGAGCGCACTCCGGAGCGTGACGCGCTGTGTTTCGAAGGCCGCAGCCTGAGCTACGGCGAACTCAACCGTCGCGCCAACCAAGTGGCGCATTACCTGCGCAGCCGCGGCGTCGGTGCGAACAGCCCGGTGGCGCTGTGTGTCGAGCGTTCGCTGGAACTGCTGGTCGGGCTGTTGGGCATCCTCAAGTCCGGTGGCGCCTATGTGCCGCTGGACCCGACCTACCCGGTGGATCGCCTGGCGTACATGCTCGAAGACGCCCGACCGGCACTGTTCCTCGGTCAGCAGGGCCTGCTGGAACAGCTGGGGGCCGAACTGCCACGCGTGCGCCTGGACAGCGACGCAGCGCTGTTCGCCGACCAGCCGGACAGCAACCCCGCCCCGCTTGCCGGGCCGCAAGACCTGGCCTACATCATGTACACCTCCGGTTCGACCGGTAAGCCCAAGGGCACCCTGGTGACCAACGGCTCGGTGGTGAACCTGGCCTGGGCGCGTATCCATGGCTTGTATCGCCGCTACACCGACCAGCCGATGCGCACCAGTTTCAACTACTCGTTCGCCTTCGACAGTTCCGTGGCCGAGCTGATCCTGTTGCTCGACGGCCACAGCCTGTACCTGACCCCGGAAGACGTGCGCTACGACCCCGAGGCCCTCGCCGGCTTCTTCCGCGACACCCGCCTGGACGCCTTCGAGTGTACTCCGGCACAGCTCAAGGGCCTGCTCGAAAGCGACGGCGTCCGCCGGGGCGAGGTGTACCTGCCGCGCTTCGTGCTGTTCGGTGGCGACGCGGTGGACGCGCAGCTGTGGCAACGCCTGCCGTCGATTGCCGGCAGCCGCTTCTTCAACACCTACGGCCCGACCGAATGCACCGTGGATGCCACCGGCTGCGCGGTGGATGACTTCCCGTTGCGGCCGATCATCGGCCGTCCCATCGCCAACGTGCGCACCTACGTGCTCGATGCCTTCCTCAACCCGATGCCGGTGGGCGTCCCGGGGGAACTGCACATCGGCGGTGCCGGCGTGACCCTGGGCTACCTCAACCGCGCCGAGCAGACGGCGAAGGTGTTCATCGAAGACCCGTTCTCGTCGCAGCCAGGCGCGCGGATGTACAAGTCCGGCGACCTGGTGCGCTGGTTGCCCGACGGCCAGCTCGAATACCTGGGGCGCATGGATCATCAAGTGAAGATCCGTGGTTTCCGCGTCGAGCTGGGGGAAATCGAAACCTTGATCGGCGCCCAACCGGGCGTGCGCCAGGCCGTGGTGCTGGCCCGTGAAGACGTGCCCGGCGACAAGCGCCTGGTCGCCTACGTGACGTGCGACCCGCAAGCCGACATCCACGCTTGGCGCAAGACCATTGGCGCCGCCCTGCCCGACTACATGGTGCCCTCGGCGTTCGTGGTGCTCGATGAGCTGCCGCTGACCGACAACGGCAAACTCAACCGCAAGGCCTTGCCGGCCCCGGACATCCAAGCCGCGCCAGACGCCTTGGACCCGCCGCGCAGCGCCGCCGAACAGCAACTGGCGGCCCTATGGGCCGAGTTGCTGAACGTGCCGACGACGCAGATCGGCCGCGACAGCCATTTCTTCTACCTCGGCGGCCACTCGCTGCTGGCGGCGGCGCTGTTTGCCCGCTTGCGCCAACAGTTCGGCAGCGTGCCGCCGTTGCGGGCGGTGTTCGAACACCCGACCCTTGAGGCCTTGGCCGCGCTGCTGGGCGATCCCCTGCAAGCCCCGGCGGCGACGTTCGTTGCGGCGACCCGCCCGGCGCGCCTACCGCTGTCGTTCGAACAGCAACGCTTGTGGTTCTTGGAGCAACTGAGCACCGGCGGTGGCGAGTACAACGTGGTCAGCGCCGTGCAGTTGGACGGTGAACTCAATGCCCCGGCCCTGCAAACAGCCTTGAACAGCCTGGTCCAACGCCACGAGATCCTGCGCAGCCGCATCGTGCGCGATGGCGACGGCGAGTTGGCGTTGGTCATCGAACCGAAGGTCGATCTCACCATGCAGGTGACGGCACTCCAGGCGAGCAGCGACGAGCAGTGGCAGCAACTGACCGACTCAGCGATCCACGCAGAAACCGGCCGCCGTTTCGACCTCGCCGCCGAAGTACCGGTGCGGGCCACGTTGCTGCAACGCAGCGGCGGCGCCCAGTCGTTGCTATTGCTCAGCGTGCACCACTGCGCCATCGATGACGCCTCCAGCCAGAACCTGCTGGAGGAACTGCGACAGTGCTACACCGCCCAATGCCAAGGCACCCCGGCGGTACTGCCGGCGCTGGCGCTGCAATACCCCGATTACGCCCTCTGGCAGCGCGAACCCGGTCAACAGACCGCGTTCAGCAGCCAACTGGAATACTGGCGCGGCCAACTGGAGGACGGCGACTACCTGCTGGACCTGCCGACCGAACAGGGCCGTCCAAACCAGCTCGCCCCGGCGGCCGGCGCGGTGCAACTGCAGTTACCGCCCGTCCTGGTGGAACGCCTGCGGCAGTTCGCCCAGCAACGCGGTGCCACCCTGTACATGCTCATGCTCGGTGCCGCGCAGTTGCTCTTGGGCCGCTACGCCAACCAGCGCGACGTGCGGGTCGGTACCCCAGTGGCCCAGCGTCCATTCGCCGAGCTGCAGCCGCTGATCGGCTGCTTCGTCAACACCGTAGTCATGCGTGTCGACCTGGATCCGGCGCTGGACTTCGAAGGCTTGCTCGACCAAGTGCGCAACCGTGTGCTGGATGCCCAGCAGCACCAGGACGTGCCGTTCGACCAGGTCGTCGAGCATTTGAAACCGTCGCGCAGCCTCGGCCAGACGCCGCTGTTCCAAGTGCTGTTCGCCATGCAAAACGCCGACGCGTCGAGCCAGCCATGGCCGCAGTTGCAGGTCAGCGAGCGCCCCGTGACCGCCCAGGCCACCAAGTACGACCTGAACTGGGAAGTGCATGACGGTGAGGTGCTGTCGGTGTTGCTGGAATACCGCGCCGCGCTGTTCAGCGAAACCACCGCCCGGCGTTGGCTGAAACAGTGGCAACAACTGCTGGAAGCCATGCTCGAAGCGCCACAGACCCGCCTCGGCGATTGGACACCGCTGCCGCCAGCCGAGCGTCAGCGTCAACTGATCGAGTGGAACGCCACCGAACGTCACTACAGCGGCCCGACCAACCTGCACACGGCGTTGAGCCAACAAGCGGCCTTGAGCCCCAACGCCCCGGCGTTGGTGTTCGAAGGCCAGCGCCTGAGCTATGCCGAGCTGGATCAACGGGCGCAAACCGTCGCCCGGGCCCTGCGCGCCGCTGGCGTGGGCAGCGACAGCATCGTGCCGGTGTGCATGGAGCGCTCGGTGGAGATGGTCGTGGCCCTGCTCGGCATCGTCCATGCCGGCGCCGCCTGGTTGCCGCTGGATCCGGAGCTGCCAGCCGCACGCCTGGCTTTCCTGATCGAAGACGCCGACGCCAAGGTCACCTTGACCCAAGCCCAATGGTTGTCGCGCCTGCCGGCCGGGCATGACGCCTGGACGCTGGATACGTTGCCAAACGCTGAGATCGGAGAGCCGATCAGCGTCGAGGCCAATAACCTGGCCTACGTGCTCTACACCTCCGGTTCCACCGGCCAACCCAAAGGCGTGATGAACGAACACGGCGCCCTGATGAACCGCCTGCACTGGATGCAGGACGCCTTCCCGATTGGCCCGAACGACCGCGTCTTGCAGAAAACCCCGTACAGCTTCGACGTGTCGGTGTGGGAGTTCTTCTGGCCGCTGATCACCGGCGCAACCCTGGTGGTTGCCCGTCCGGACGGTCATCGCGACCCGGCCTACCTCAGCCAGTTGATCCAGCAGGAACGGGTCACGACCTTGCACTTCGTCCCTTCGATGCTGCGTGCCTTTGTCGAGGAGCCAAGCCTGGTCGACTGCCACAGCCTGCGCCAGGTCTTCGCCAGCGGCGAAGCCTTGCCGGTGGACCTGGTCCGACGTTTCATGGGTCAACACCCGGCGGCGCTGGTCAACTTGTATGGCCCGACCGAAGCGGCCATCGACGTCTCCGTCTGGCGTTGCTCGGCGGACGATGCCATCGTGCCGATCGGCAAGCCCATCGCCAACCTGCGCTTGTACATCCTTGACGAAGCCATGCAACCACTGCCGCTTGGCAGCATCGGCGAGCTGTACATCGGCGGCGTCGGCGTGGCCCGCGGTTACCTGAAACGCCCGGACCTGACCGAGGAACGTTTCCTCGCCAGCCCGTTCGTGGCCGGGGATCGGCTGTACCGCACCGGCGACCGTTGCCGCTTCCTGGCCGATGGCAACATCGAGTACCTGGGACGTCTCGACCATCAGGTGAAGCTGCGTGGGCAGCGCATCGAATTGGGTGAAATCGACGCGGCGCTGCTGGCCCAGGCCGGTGTTCGCGACGCCGCCACCTTGTTGCTCGACCAGCGCCTGGTAAGTTTTTGGTGCGGTGACGCCGACGAGGCGACTTTGCGTGCCGACTTGAGCGACAGCCTGCCCGCGCATATGCAGCCAAGCGTTTTCGTGCAGTTCGACCGCCTGCCGCTCAACAGCAACGGTAAGCTCGACCGCAAGGCCCTGGCCGCCACGCCGTTGCCACACAGCCAAAGCGACCAGCCGCGCACCGCGCCACGCAATGCCACTGAAACCGTGCTCTGCGAACTGTTCAGCGAAGTGCTGGGCGGTTCGCACGTCGGCATCGACGACAACTTTTTCCAACTCGGCGGTCACTCCTTGCTGGCCACCCGCCTGGTCAGCAGGGTCCGTGAGCGTCTGGGGGGCTCCCTGCCCTTGCCGCTGGTGTTCGCCCAACCGACGGTCGCGGCCCTGGCCGAGCATCTGCGCGCGGCCATGCCCGGTGAATCGATCACCGCACAACCGCGCCCGGCGCACTTGCCCCTGGGCCTGGCCCAGCGCCGGTTCTGGATGCTCAGTCGCCTGGTGCCGGAGTCCCGCGAATACCACATGCCATTCGCCCTGACCTTGCGCGGCGCGCTGCAGGTCCAGGTCTTGCGTGACGCCTTCGAGCAGATCAGCCAGCGCCACCTGGTGCTACGCAGCCGGATTGTCGAGATCGACGGCGAGCCGCAATTGCTGATCGACGACCACGGGCCGGCGCTTACGGTCACTGGCGTTGCAACCCAGGACTGGGCCGCGACCTGCGCCAGCGCCCAGGCCGAGCTGATGACGCCGTTCGACCTGGCCGCCGCCGCACCTTGGCGCGCGCACCTGCTGCAACGCCAGGGCAGCGACGAAAACCTGTTGCTGGTGTGCCTGCACCACAGCGCCACCGACGGTTGGGCCATGCAGTTGCTCATCGACGAACTGACCCAGGCCTACACCGCCGGCCTGAACGGACAGTCGCCCACCTGGACGCCGCTGGAGATCGACTATATCGATTTCGCCCTGTGGCAACAGCACCCGGACACCCAGGCCCGGCGCAGTGCCAGCCTGGACTACTGGAAAAACCACCTGGGCCAGGACGACTACCAGCTCGACCTGCCCATCGACCATCCACGTGGCGCCGAAGCCGATCGTCGCGCCCGCCAACTGAGCGTCCGCCTCGGCACCCAGCGCGCCGAAGCCATCCGCCAGTTTGCCCGTCAGCGCGGCACCACCACCTACGTGGTGCTGGCCACGGCCCTGAGCGCGCTGCTGGCCCGCTACAGCGGTCAGCGGGAGATTCGTCTCGGCACCCCGGCGGACCAGCGTGACCACGCGCAAACCCAGACGTTGCTGGCCTGCCTGGTCAACACCCTGGTGATCCGCAGCGACGTCGACCAACGGGCCCCGGCCGAGCAACTGCTCGCCAGCCTCGAGGCTGACCTGCGCGCCGCCCAGGCCCACGCCGACCTGCCCTTCGCCACCCTGGTCGGTGCCGTCGCGCAGAACCGCGACTTGAACCGTACGCCGTTGTTCCAGGTGCTGTTCTCCCTCAACTATGGCCGCGTCGACAGCAGCCAGTGGCCGGGGCTGAATGTCGAAGAGCAAATGCTGCCGGTGATCGACGCCAAATTCGAACAGAGCTGGGAAGTCCAGGACGACGGCAGCGACATGACGCTGGCGCTGGAATACCAATCGGCCTTGTTCGACGAAGCGACGATGCAACGCTGGAGCACGCAGTGGTGCGCGCTGCTTGACGCCCTGGTGACAACCCCTGGGCGCACCCTGGTCGAACTGTTCCCGCAACAGCAGGATCAGCAGCAACTCGACCGTTGGAACGCCACCGAACGTCACTACAGCGGCCCGACCAACCTGCACACCGCCCTGAGCCAGCAAGCGGCCTTGAGCCCCAACGCCCCGGCACTGGTGTTCGAAGGCCAGCGCCTGAGTTATGCCGAGCTGGATCAACGGGCACAAACCGTCGCCCGGGCCCTGCGCGCCGCTGGCGTGGGCAGCGACAGCATCGTGCCGGTGTGCATGGAGCGTTCGGTGGAAATGGTCGTGGCCCTGCTCGGCATCGTCCATGCCGGTGCGGCTTGGTTGCCGCTGGATCCGGAGTTGCCGGCCGCACGCCTGGCGTTCCTGATCGAAGACGCCGACGCCAAGGTCAGCTTGACCCAAGCGCAATGGCTGTCGCGCCTGCCTGTTGGGCATGAGGCCTGGACGCTGGAGGCGTTGCCAAACGCTGAAGTTGGAGAGCCCATCAGCGTCCAAGCCAATGACCTGGCCTATGTGCTCTACACCTCCGGTTCCACCGGCCAACCCAAAGGCGTGATGAACGAACACGGCGCCCTGATGAACCGCCTGCACTGGATGCAGGACGCCTTCCCGATTGGCCCGAACGACCGCGTCTTGCAGAAAACCCCGTACAGCTTCGACGTGTCGGTGTGGGAGTTCTTCTGGCCGTTGATCACCGGCGCAACCCTGGTGGTTGCCCGTCCGGACGGTCATCGCGACCCGGCCTACCTCAGCCAGTTGATCCAGCAGGAACGGGTCACGACCTTGCACTTCGTCCCTTCGATGCTGCGTGCCTTTGTCGAGGAGCCAAGCCTGGTCGACTGCCACAGCCTGCGCCAGGTCTTCGCCAGCGGCGAAGCCTTGCCGGTGGACCTGGTCCGACGTTTCATGGGTCAACACCCGGCGGCGCTGGTCAACTTGTATGGCCCGACCGAAGCGGCCATCGACGTCTCCGTCTGGCGTTGCTCGGCGGACGATGCCATCGTGCCGATCGGCAAGCCCATCGCCAACCTGCGCTTGTACATCCTCGACGAAGCCATGCAACCGTTGCCGATTGGCAGCATCGGCGAGCTGTACATCGGCGGCGTCGGCGTGGCCCGCGGTTACCTGAAACGCCCGGACCTGACCGAGGAACGTTTCCTCGCCAGCCCGTTCGTGGCCGGGGATCGGCTGTACCGCACCGGCGACCGTTGCCGCTTCCTGGCCGATGGCAACATCGAGTACCTGGGGCGTCTCGACTATCAGGTGAAGCTGCGTGGGCAGCGCATCGAGCTGGGAGAAATCGACGCGGCGCTGCTGAACCTGCCGGCCATCACTGGCGCCTGCACCCTGGTCATCGACAACCGCCTGGTGGCGTTCTACAGCAGTAGCACCGCGCAGTCGGACCTCGACACACAACTGGCGGCCGAGCTGCCGGCCTACATGGTGCCGGCGGTATGGGTACACCTTCCGGCCCTGCCCCTGAGCACCAACGGCAAGATCGACCGCAAGGCCCTGGCCGCGCTGCCCTTGCCCAACACCCAGAAAGACTACGCGGCACCGCGCAACGACCTGGAACGCCTGCTCTGCCAGTTGTTCGGCGAACTGCTCGGCGAGACCTTGACCGGTGGCTGCGACATCGGCACTTCGGACAGTTTCTTCGCCCTGGGCGGCGACTCGATCCTCGGGCTGAAACTGATCTCACGCTTGCGTGAGCAGGGCTATTCGCTCACGCCACGGGACCTGTTCCGTTCGCCGACCCCGGCGGCCCTGGCCCAGGTGGCCACGGCGCTGCTGACCCAGGCCGAACAAGGCGACGTGACCGGGCCGATGCCGCTGATGCCACTGCACCAGTGGTTCTTCGACCAGCAGCAAGTCCAGGCCGCGCACTGGAACCAATCGGTGCTGGCCGACAGCGACCGTCGCCTGGAACCGACCCTCGTGCAAGCCACACTGGATCGGCTGGTCGCCCACCACGACGCCCTGCGCCTGCGTTTCACCGACGCCGACGGCCAATGGCAGGCGCACATCGCGCCGGTGGCACCAGCGCCATTGACCTGCTGCGAGCACCCGGACCAATTGCTGCATATCGCGCAAAGCCTGGACCTGCAACACGGCCCGCTGTTTGCTGCGGCCCTGCTGGAAGGCACGCCGCAGCGCCTGTACCTGGTGGCCCATCACCTGGTGGTCGATGCGGTGTCCTGGACGCCGCTGCTGGAGGATTTCCAGCAGTTGTACACCACGCTGGAGCGTGGCGAGCAGCCGACGTTGCCGGCGAAAACCACCTCGTACCGGCAATGGGCCGAGCACCTGCAAGCCCATGCCGCGAAGGCCGCCGCCGAGCATCGCTACTGGAGCGCCCAGGCCAACGCGAACCGACCGCCGATGGCCACGGTCGCCGAGCGCCAGACCCTCTCGGCCCGCTGGGATGCCCGCCGCACCCAGCAATGGCTGACCGAGTCCCAGGCCGCTTATCGCACGCAGCCGGAAGAACTGCTGATCGCCGCCCTCGCCGCGACCTTGGCCGAGGTGGAACAGCGCAGCGACATCGTCGTGGATCTGGAGCGCCACGGACGTGACGCACCGTTTGCCGGGCTGGACGTCGGCCGTACCGTCGGCTGGTTCACCACCCTCTACCCACTGCGCGTGAACACCAGCGGCGCCGCGGGCGAGCAGGTGCGCAACGCCAAGCAAGCCTTGCGCGACGTACCCGCTCAGGGCCTGGGCTACGGCTTGCTGCGCCAGCGCGGCGAGTTGGCGGCCAGCCACGGCGATGTGCTGTTCAACTACCTGGGGCATGAGCAAACGCCAGCGGGCTGGTTGCGCGCGAGCAACCTGATCCCGCCGCCGGACGTAGCTCCCGAGAACCGCGTGACCCACGCCCGGGAGGTGGTGGCCTGGCTGGAGGACGGCGTGTTGCGTGTCGAATGGCACAGCGTCACGCCGAATGCCGACAGCCGTTTGCCCGCTCGCCTGCTGGAGCGCTTGCAGGCGCTGGTCGAACACTGCCTCGACCCGCAGGCCGGTTCGCTGATGCCAGCGGACTTCCCGCTGGCCAAGGGCATGAACCAGGCGACCCTCGACACCTTGCTCAAACGCCTGGGGCCGAAGAAGTGAGCCCCGGCACGACCTGTATCTGACTTAGCAGTGCGCCGTTCGCGGCGCACGTGTCTCCTCGTTTTTCTGGATTGAACACTGCCGCCATGCATGACCAAATCGAAAACATCTATTCGCTGACCCCGCTGCAAAAAGGCCTGCTGTATCACGAGGCCTATGCGCCCGAATCCCGGGTCTATTACCAGCAGATGAACATCGGCCTGGCCGGTGAGCTCGACCTCGCTGCGTTCCGCCAGGCCTGGGTAGCCCTGATGCAACGCCACGCAGTGTTGCGCACGGCGTTTCTCTGGGAAGAGCTGGACGACGCCTATCAGGTCATTCTCAAGGAAGTCGACCTGCCCCTTCGTGAGGTCGATCTGCGCGGTCACCCGCAAGCACTGGCCGCCCTCGCCGCAGAAGACCACGCGCAGGCGTTCGAACTGGGGTCCGCTCCGTTGATGCGCCTGACCCTGGCGCGACTGGATGATGTGAACGGACAGGCACAGTGGGCGCTGGTCTGGACGCACCATCACCTGTTGCTCGACGGTTGGAGCGTCGGCTCGCTGCTGGCGGACTGGCGCGATCTGTATCGCGCGGCACGACGCGGCCAGCATGCGGCGCTGGAAACGGTGCGACCGTTCCAGGATTACGTGGCTTACCTCAGTGAGCGCCCTTCGTCAGATGACTTCTGGCGCAGCCGCCTGGCGGACTTCGCCAACACCACCCGCGTGCCCGAGTCGGACCCGCGTGGCCTGCTCGCCGACCCGGTGGACGCGCACCTGCCGTGCACCGAGCATTCCCTGAGGCTGGATGCTGCAACCACCGCTCGCCTGGCCGGCTTCGCCCGCAACCACAACCTGACCGTCAACACCTTGCTGCAAGCGGCTTACGCTTACCTGCTGGGTCGTCACAATGGCACGGACGAGAGCCTGATCGGCGTCACCGTGGCCGGGCGCCCAGAGCGTCTGAACGGCGTCGAGCGCATGGTCGGTCTGTTCATCAACACCTTGCCGTTGCGCGTTCGTTGGGACGATGCAACGACCGTGGGCCAATGGCTGGCAGGCATCCAGGACTGGAACGCCGAGATGCGCGAGCACGAACACACACCGCTGGCCAGCCTGCGGGCATTGACCGCGTTGCCACCGGGTGGCGAGTTGTTCGAAGCCATCATCGTGTTCGAAAACTTCCCATTCCCCCGGGAACTGGATCAGATCGACGAGGGCCTGTTCGGCCTACCGGACGCCGAACACGCCGCGCCCTTGCGCCACACGGGCGGACGCAACAACTACCCGATGTCGCTGATCGCGTCGATGGAAAGCGACTGCCTGCAACTGCACCTGGTGCATCAACGCAAACGCTTGTCCGACGCGGCCGGCGCGCGCCTGTTGCAGCAATTGGCAACGCTGCTCGAAGAACTGAGCCGTGACGCGAATCGGCCCCTGGCCGACGTGCCCCTGTGCCCAGCGCAAGAACTGCAACTGACCCGCCACTGGGGCAACGGTGCGCCCCTCGATTTGCCCGATGCGCCGCTGCACGAACTGATCGCCGCCCAGGCCCGCCGCCATCCCGAGCGTGAAGCCGTGCGCGACACCCACGGCGCCTTGAGCTACGGCGAACTGCTCGAAGCCTCGACCGGATTGGCCAACGCCTTGCGCCAGCGCGGCCTGCAACAGGGTGATCGCGTCGCGCTGGCCCTGCCCCGCAACAACGACGCGGTCATCTCGCTGCTGGCGGTAATGCAGGCCGGTGGTTGCTTCCTGCCGCTGGACCTGGGCCAACCGGCCTCGCGCCTGAGTGCACTGATCGCCAGTGCCGATGTGAACTTCATCATCGGTACGCCGGCCTTCGAAAGCGCCAGCGTTCAGGTGATCGAGGCCTCGGCCCGCGCCACCGGCAGCGACCTGCCCGCGGTGGATCGACAGGCCTGCGCCTATGTGATCTACACCTCCGGCTCCACCGGTACGCCGAAAGGTGTACGCCTGTCCCATCGGGCTATCACCGCCTACATCACCGGCATCCTGGCCGAGCTGGGTTGCGCCGAGGCGGAACAACCCTGGCGCCATGCGCTGCTCTCGACCCTGGCGGCAGACCTCGGTTACACCCAACTGTTCGGCGCGCTGGCCAGCGGTGGCAGCCTGTTGCTGGTGGACGACGACACACGTGCCGACCCGAACGCACTGGCGCAGTGTTTTGCCGAGTTCACCCCGGACCTGGTCAAGCTCACCCCCAACCACTTGCACGGTCTACTCGCCGCTCGCCCCGACGCCGATCTGCTCCCGCGCCGCGCCTTGTTGCTGGGTGGCGAAGCGCTGCAAGGCACATTGCTGGAGCCCCTTCGGACACTGCGTCCGGACCTCGCGGTCTACAACCACTACGGGCCGACCGAAAGCGCCGTGGGCATTTGCCTGTCGCGCATCGACCAGCCCCTGGCCGGCGTGCAACCGCTGGGTCACCCGCAACCGAACCGGCAACTGCGGGTACTCGACAACCACGGTCACGCCGTGCCTGTCGGCGTGCCGGGCGAACTGTGGGTGGGCGGCGAAGGCCTGGCCATCGACTACCTCGGCGATCCAGCGCAAACCGCCGCGCGCTTCACGGCCGTCGCCGACCTGCCCCGCGCCTACCGCACCGGCGACCGTGTGCGTTGGCTGGAGTCCGGCGAGCTGGCCTTCCTCGGGCGCGTCGACAACCAGATCAAGCTGCGCGGCTACCGCATTGAGTTGGGCGAAGTCGAAGCACAGATCAAGCGCCTGTCGAGCAACATCCAACAAGTGCTGGTGCGCGTCGTGCAACCGGCCGAGGAGACGCCACGCCTGGTCGCCTGGTTGGTGGCCAGTACCTCCATGTCCGCCGACAAGCTGCGCCATGACCTGGCGCTGCGCGTGCCGGATTACATGGTGCCAGCGGATTTCATCGCGCTGGATGCCATCCCGCTGAACGCCAACGGCAAGCCGGACATCGCCCGCTTGCCCTTGCCCGACGCCCCGGCCCGCCAGGACACCTACGAAGCCCCGCGGGATGCGGTGGAAAGCGCCTTTGTCGAGATCTGGCAGGATGTGCTGCGGGTCGAGCGCGTCGGGATCCACGACAACTTCTTTGCCCTGGGCGGCGATTCGATTCTCAACCTGCAGATCATCGCCCGCGCCCACCAGCGCGGCATGAAGCTGACGCCCAAGCAGTTGTTCGAAAACCGCACCATCGCCGAGATCTCCGCGGTGATCAGCCAAGGCGCGAACTACAGCCGCGACACCAGCAGCGCTGCTCGCGATGTACCGCTGACAGCGGGCCAGCATGCCCGCCTCGAAGCCGGCCCGCTGACGGCAGACTGGCGTTGCGTGGCCTTGAATGCGCCGATCAGCGTCGAGGTGTTGAGCCGTGCCGTGTCGGCCCTGCAACAGCAGCACCGGGCGCTGCAATTGGCGCTGGCCCCACAGGCCGATGGCACCTGGGTGCAAACCCTGTTGACCACGCCTAAGCCGGCCAGCGCCAGTCGCCGATCGCTGAACACTGACGATACCAAGGCATTGGCCGAGCTGGCTGAAACCACCCTGGCCACACTGGACCACGCAGCCGGCGAAGGCTGGCATGCCTGCCTTAGCGAGCAGGGTGACGCGGTGTTGTTGGTCGCGCATGCCTTGCGCCTGGACACCAGCTCATGGGCGTTGCTGATGACGGACCTGGCGCTGGCCGTGGCGCAAGCGCAGTACGACCGTGCAATCGAATTGCCGCGTCACGGTGGTCATCTGGATGAATGGGCTGAGCATCAAAATACCCGTGCCAAGGATGAAGACGGCTTGGAGCCGGCGTGGGAATACTGGCTGCAATACGCCGGTGAAACCCTGCTGTCCACCCCGCAACCGGAGGGCCTGGGCACTGAAAGCCGCGTGCAGATTTCACCGTCTCTCAATGCCCGCCTGAACCTGCTCAGACGCCGCAGTCACGCGCCCTGGGGATCACTGGTCGCCACCGCTGTCGCAGCGGAACTGGCACAACAAAGTGCCCGTCAGGACGTCTGGCTAAGCCTGGATCGCGGTCGCTGCGAGCGCGCTCGCCTACCGCTCACCAGCGCCTTGAGCCGCACCGACTTCGATCCGGCCACGGTCATCGGCGCGCTGAGCCACGCCGTTCCCCTGCGCCTGAGCCTGACGCCGACGGCCAGCGCCGCACAAATGCTGGCGCAGGTTGACGCACAACTGGCCGCCGCCTCGGACACCGGTGATGACTACGGCGTGTTGCGTTATCTGGCCAACAACGAGTACTTGCGCGAACCGCTGCTGAGCCTGCCGCAGCCGACCGTGCATATCGTCATGGCCGGCGAGTGGCAAGCCCATGAAGGGCCGTTGGGCGACGTCATCGCCAGCAGCACGCCAATCGATGCCTCCGGGCTGACCCTGTCCGTCAGCCTGCAACACGATCAACTGCACATCGATTGTCGCGGCCCAGGTGCCGAACAGTGGGCCGAGGTGCTGGAACAGCGCCTGGCCCTGCTGGCCGCCGATGCCGAACACGCCACCCCCGGCGCCCACGCGTTCCCGTTGTGCCGCGCCGCCGGAAACGACCTCAGCGCCCTGGGCACGAATTTCGACTGGGCCGGCATCGACGACTTGCTGCCCCTGTCGCCGATGCAGGAGGGCATGTTGCTGCACACCCTGCTGCGCCCCAACAGCGGCATCTACCTGATGCAGCAACGTTACCGTTGGGACGGTGAACTGGACCGCAGCGCCATCGAATACGCCTGGGCACGACAACTGGCCAGGCATCCGATGCTGCGCACCGGTTTCTGGTGGCAGGACGGCAAGGCGGCGCTGCAATGCGTCTATCACGACACCGATCCGGCCTTCGCCTGGTACGACTGGCGGCACCTCGACGAGGCGAGCCGCCAGCGTCAACTCGACGCCGTGCTGGACGCCGAATGCCGTCAGGGTTTCGACATGCGCCGGCCACCCTTGACCTTCTTGCGGGTGTTCCAGGTGGCCGATCAGGAATTCCTGATCGTGCGCAGCTTCCACCACATCCTGACCGACGCCTGGTGCTTCGGCCTGCTGATGGCCGACCTCTTCGCCCACTACCAGGCACGCGTACTCGGCCAGCCGGTGGCGCGTCCGTTGCTGCCCTCGTTCAGCAACTACGTCCATTGGCTGCAATGCCAGGACACGTCCGTCACCGAGCAATTCTGGACCCGCGAACTGACCGGTTTCAGCGCGCCGACACCGCTGGTGGTGGATCGCCCGGCCACGGCCGAGCAAGCGGTCGAGACCGTGGCGAACCTTGACGTCACCTTGTCGATTGCCGATACCCGCGCATTGACCGCGCTGTGCCAACAGCACCAACTCACGCCTAACACGTGGATTCAAGGCGCGTGGGCCCTGCTCCTTTCGCGCTACAGCGGCAGCGATGACGTGCTGTTCGGGGTCACGGTGTCGGGCCGTCCCACCGACCTGCCCGGCGTGGAAGACATCGTCGGCCTGTTCATCAATAGCCTGCCGTTGCGGGTCAAGGTTGACGATGAACAAGCCGTGGTGCCATGGCTGCAAGCGCTGTTTGCGCACAACGTCGAGTTGCGTGCCTATGAACACGCACCGCTGGTGGATATTCAGCGCTGGAGTGAAATCGAGCACGGCCGTTCGCTGTTCGACAGCCTGGTGGTGTTCGAAAACGCGCCGTTCGACGCTGGCCTGTCGGATCGTCAGGTCGACTTCAACGTCGACATCTACGAAGACCGCGTGCACACCAACTATCCGATGACGGTGGTGCTTTACCCCGGCGATCGCCTGGGCATTCGCCTGACTTACGATGCCGCACGGTTCGACACCGAGACCGTGCAGCGCATGCTTGGCCACTTGCGCCAGCTACTGACGCAAATGGTCGCCCAGCCTGACGTTCCCCTGGCTTCGCTGTCGTTGCTGACGCCGGAAGAACGCCAGACCTTGCTGGTGGACTGGAACCGCAGCGAACTCGACTTCCCGCTGGACCAGACCTACGCCGAGCTGTTCGCTCGCCAGGTGGCCGCGGATCCACAGCGCATCGCGGTCGTGTGTGGCACCGACAGCCTGAGCTACGCCGAGCTGGACCAGCGCTCCAATCGCCTGGCCCGTGCCCTGGTGGAAACCGGCGCCGGTCGTGACACCCTGGTGGCCCTGGCCGGCGAACGTGGCCTGCCGCTGCTGAGCATGATGATCGCCGTGCTCAAGGCCGGTGCCGCCTACTTGCCGCTGGACATCAAGCACCCGCCGCAACGCCTGGGGGAAATTCTCCAACTGTCCGGGGCGACGATCCTGTTGGCCAGCGACAGCGCCGACGCGGTCATCGATCCGGCACTGGCCGCCTGTACTGCAACACCGCGACGCTTGCGCACCGAAGCCCTCTGGCTGACTGGCGATGCGACGCCACTGCAAATGGCAGGCAGCCCTGACGACCTGGCCTATGTAATCTTCACGTCGGGTTCCACGGGCACCCCCAAAGGCGCGATGATCGAACAACGGGGCATGCTCAACAACATCTTCGGCAAGGTGCCGACGCTGGGCCTGTCAAACGCCGACCGAATTGCCCAGACTGCCTCCCCGGCATTCGACATTTCGGTCTGGCAGTTCCTCGCCGCACCGATTCTCGGCGCCACCGTGCACATCCTGCCGGACGTGATTGCCCATGATCCCGAGCGCCTGCTGGCTGCGCTGGAAGACCAACAACTGTCAGTGCTCGAAGCCGTGCCGACGATGATCCGCGCCCTGCTCGACCTCGCCGACGCCGACACACGACTGTCGGCACTGCGCTGGTTGCTGCCGACCGGCGAAGCCCTGCCTCCGGCCCTGGCCCAAGCCTGGCTGGGCCGCTTTGCCCATGTGCCGTTGATGAACGCCTATGGCCCGGCGGAGTGCTCGGACGATGTGGCATTCCACCCGCTGACCCAAGTGCCGGACGAAGACGGCAATGCCATGCCGATTGGCCGGCCTACCGCCAACAACCATCTGTACCTGGTTGACGCGCAACTGCGTCCGGTGCCGGTGGGCGTACCGGGGGAAATCTGCGTCGGTGGCGTGGGGGTCGGTCGCGGCTACCTCAACGATCCGGAGAAAACCCGGGCCGCGTTCGTCGCGCACCCGTTCGAACCCGAGGCCCGTTTCTACCGCACCGGTGACCTGGGGCGCTGGCGTGCTGATGGGGTAATCGAGTTCCTCGGTCGCCGCGACCAGCAAGTGAAAATCCGTGGCCACCGTATCGAACTGGGGGAAATCGAAGATCACCTGGGTCGTCATCCCGCCGTGCAAACCGTGGCCGTGATCGTCAACGCCGACCAGCGCGGCGATCTGCAACTGGTCGCGTACTGGACGGGCGACGACACCCCGGTGGCGGTGCTGCGCGAATGGTTGACCCAACGCCTGCCGTCCTACATGGTGCCGGCCCATTGGCAACGGCTGGAGGCATTGCCGTTGAACGCCAACGGCAAAGTCGACCGCAAGGAGCTGACCTCTCGAACGCTGGGCAGCCAGCTGATCGAACAACGACCGCTGGTCAGCGATACCGAGCAGCAACTGGGCGCGATCTGGGCGCAGATTCTCAACGTGCCGGCAATCGGCGCTGACGACAATTTCTTTGCCCTTGGCGGCCACTCGTTGCTGGCGACCCTGGTGGTTTCGCGCATTCGCAGCCAGCTCGCGGTGGACCTGCCGCTGCGTACCGTCTTCGATCACCCGGTATTGGAAAACCTGGCCCGGGCCATCGACAACGCACGCTTGCAGACAGCGCCATTGGCCCTGCCCGGCATCACCCGGGCGGATCGCTCGCAGGCCCTGCCGCTGTCGTTCGCCCAGCAGCGTTTGTGGTTCCTCGAACAGTTGAACCCTGGCTCCAGCGGCTTCAACATTCCGTTCGCGCTGACGTTGACCGGAGCGCTCAATGTCGAAGCCCTGCGCCTGGCCTTCGAGCAATTGATCGCCCGTCATGAAGTGCTGCGCAGCACCGTACACAGTGATCACGGTGAACCTTGGCAGCGGATCGAGGCGGCGCAGGCATTTGCCCTGCCGGTCACCGATCTGCGACAGGTCCCGATCCAGGAACGGGAACCGGCCATCCAGATGCAGTTATCCGAAGTCTTCGGCCAGCCGTTCGACCTGACCCAAGCACCGTTGATGCGTGCGCGGTTGTTGCAACTGGACGCGCAGACCCATGTACTGGCCATCGCCATGCACCACATTGCCGTGGACGCCTGGTCCATTGCGCAATTGGTGGAGCAACTGGCCAGCGACTATGCCGGCTTAGGCAACCCGACAACCCGCATCGACACCCCGCCGCTGCAATACGCCGACTTCGCCGTGTGGCAACGCAAGCACCTGCCGGGCCCGGTCTGGCAGCAACAATTGACCTACTGGCGTCAGCAGTTGCAAGCCAGCCCGGCGCCGCTGTTGTTGCCGGGCGCCCAGACCCGCGATCACGGCGGGTGCGCGCGGCATCGCAGTCGCCTGCCGACGTCGTTGGCCCAGGCCCTCAGTGACTTGGCGAAGGCTCGCGACGCCTCGCCGTTCATGGTGCTGCACAGCGCGCTGAACGTCGTGCTGCATCAGCAGACCGGGCGTGAAGACCTGTTGGTCGGCACCGACATTGCCAACCGCCATCAACAGCAGACCGAAGACATGGTCGGGTTCTTCGTCAATCAGTTGGTGCTGCGTTGCCGGGTCACGCCGCAGCAGACGTTTGACCAGTTGCTGGGCGATGCTCGACGCGTGGCGCTGGATGCCTTTGCCCATCAGGACTTGCCGTTCGACGCGCTGGTGGCTGACCTGCTGCCACAGCGAGACGCACGGTACACGCCGTTCTTCCAGGTCAAACTGGTGGTGCAGAACACCCGTCAGCAGGACCTGCATTTGCCGGGGTTGGCGATCAGTGAGCGGGAACTGGAACCGCAGGCCTCGGATGTGGACCTGCTGATCAACGTCGTGGATGACGGCGCAGGCCTGCTGGTGGTGTACGACTACGACACCGGCCGTTATACCCGTGACCACATCGAGCTGTTCGACAGCCTGTTCGTTTGCCTGCTGGAGCAACTGAGCCTGAACGCCGACACCGACGTCGCCCAGTTGCTGCTGCCACTCAATCAACTGCAACAGACCCGCCGCGAACAGGCGCAGGCCGCGCTGCGGGAAGCCGGCAGCGCACGTCAAAGCACCTTGGGCCAGGCCCGTCGTCGCAATGTCGTGAAGGACGCCGAGCAATGATTGCCATCGACCCCGTGTCCCTCGCGCTCATTCCCCACCTTTTTGTACAGGTCTCAGCATGACTCAGTCTCACGAAGACACGTCGTTTGAAGGTTTCGAACTGTCACCGCAACAGGCCCACTTGTGGCGCCTGCAGCAAACCCGCCTGGCCTCGACGACAGCGCAGCGGGCCACGTTGCGTATTGGCAGTGAAACACCGTTGGACGGAGGACGGTTGGCCAACAGCTTATCGGCGCTGATGCAACGCCACGAGATCCTGCGCACCCGCTACCCGCAACTGCCGGGGCTGTTGCTACCGATGCAGGTGATCGACGATTCAGTCGCTGATTGGCAGGCGCTGGGCATCGAACTGCACGTGGACGCTCAATCGGCCACGTTGCACTTGCCAGCCTTGCATCTGGACAGCACCAGCCTGGGTTATCTCGGCGAAGAATGGGCGCTGGGCTATCTGCAAGCCCCCCCCCAGGAACCGCCCCTGCAATACGCCGACTACGCGGCCTGGCGCCTGGAGTCGGTGGACGAACAAGGCCGTCGGTTCTGGGATGAGCAGTTCAACGCCATGATCACGGACGTGCCGTTGCCTTGGCATCAGCAAAACCCGGCACCCTCTGCCGTTATCGCCCCTGAGCACATGCAACTGCAGTTCGACGACGCGACCCGGCAGCGCCTTGAACGGCAAGCGAACCACCTCGGCGTCAGCCCTGGCATTGTCGTGCTCGGCGCCTGGGTCACCGTGTGGCAACGCTACAGCGAAGCCGAACGCCTGACGCTCGCCTACGAAAACCAGGCGCGGCCTGACGTACTGGGCGATGCCCTCGGGCTGTTTTCCGAACCGCTGCCACTGACACTCGACACCGCGCCCGGGTTGTCGTTTGCCGCGTTGTGCCAGCAACTGAGCGAACGCGTTGGCCTGCTCAACGATGCCCGCGACAGCTACCCGAGCCACTTGAGCAACGCGCCATTGCTGACGGGTGTAGGTTTTCGCGAACTCGTGGTGACGCCCGACAGTGCCCTGAACGATGCCGGGTGGCGGATCGAACAGGCGACCGGTGCCAGTGCCGGCTGCGCGCTGCTGTTGCAATATCAGCCGTCGTCATCCGCTGGTTTGTCGCTGCACTTCGACGCCGCGCTCTACACGTCGGCCCACGTCGAAATCCTCGCCGAACAACTGCTGAGCGTGATCGCGCACAGCCTGCAGGAGCCCTCTGCCCGCCTGGACCAATTGACGACCTGCAGCGCCGCCGAGCAGCAACGCGTCACCGGCGCGCTGGCGGCTTCGCCCCCCCAGAGTCCGGCGCAAGAACAGTGCTATGCCGCCCTCTTCGCACTGCCCAACCTGGCCGCCTGCTTCACCCTCGACGCCACCGACCGGGCCCAGCGCCCAGCCGTGAGCGGCCCCAGCGGCACCTTGAGCTACGCCGAACTGGATCAGCGCGCCAGCGCCCTGACCCAGCACCTGCTCGCCCAAGGCCTGGCGCCTGGTGCGCGGGTTGCGCATTTCCTGCCGCGCGACATCGATGCGGTGGTGGCCCTGGTGGCGATTCTGCGCGCCGGTGCCTGCTACGTACCGATCGATCCGAGCTACCCCACCGAGCGCATCGAACATATTCTGCGTGACAGCCAGGCACGCCTGGTGCTGACCCACCGCGCCAGTGTGCAAGACCTGCCGACGGACTGGCAGCCGAGCGCGCTGGCCATTGATCAAGCCATGTCGGCGGTGCCGTCACAGGACGAGCCGCAGGTCGCGCGAGAGCAACCGGCCTATCTGATCTATACCTCGGGCAGTACCGGCCAGCCCAAGGGCGTGCTCATCAGTCACGCCAACGCCCTGCATTCACTGGCGGCGCGGCTGTCGGGCTACCCACATCCTGTGCAACGTTTCCTGCTGCTGTCGTCGTTCGCCTTCGACAGTTCCATCGCCGGGCTGTTCTGGAGCCTGGCCCAGGGCGGCTGCCTGCACCTGGCCAGTGAAACCGAGCAGAAAGATCCGCTGCAACTGGCCCGGTTGATCCGCAGTCACGGTGTGTCGCACCTGCTGGCGCTGCCTTCGCTGTATGCGTTGTTGCTCGACGAGCTTGGCGACAGTCCGAGCCCGCTGA
Organism: Pseudomonas thivervalensis; assembly: GCF_001269655.1. Taxonomy (GTDB): domain Bacteria; phylum Pseudomonadota; class Gammaproteobacteria; order Pseudomonadales; family Pseudomonadaceae; genus Aquipseudomonas; species Aquipseudomonas thivervalensis. Next base: position 340,609 of record NZ_LHVE01000009.1, on the reverse strand, counting down.
ACACGGCGATTGTCGCCGGCGAAAGCTGCCCGCCCGCCCTGGTGGACAATCACTATCGCCGCCAACCCGGCGCGCAGCTGTACAACGAGTACGGCCCGACCGAAGCGTCGGTGTGGAGCACCGTCGCCCTCTGCCAACCTGATCAAGGTATGGGGCCTGTGCCCATCGGCCGCGCCATTGCCCACACTTGGGTGTATTTGCTCGACAGCGACGGCGCGCCTGTCGCCCGGGGGCTCAAGGGCGAGATTCACATCGCCGGGCCTGGATTATCCGAAGGGTACCTCGGGCTGCCACAGATGACGGCCGAGAAATTTATCCGGGCCAGCCATCCGGCACTCAATGGCCAACGTCTGTACCGCACCGGCGACTTCGCCTGGCAGGATCTGGACGGACAGTTGCTGTTCCTCGGGCGTACCGACTCGCAGATCAAACTGCGCGGCTACCGTATCGAACTCGGCGAGATCGAAACCGCACTGTGCAAGGTCAGTGGCGCCAGTCTGGCGGTGGTCTTGCTGGATACGAGCCAAGCCGAACCCAGCTTGCGCGCCTTCGTTGAGTCGGCCAACGCGCTTCAGGCCAGTGCCGTGCGCGAATCCCTGGCGGCGCTGTTGCCGGCGCACATGATTCCGGCCGACATCCAGTGGCTGACGCAACTGCCACGCACCGCCAACGGCAAGGTCGACCAGCGCGCCTTGCTGGCCCGGCAGCCGAACCACCGCCTCGCGGTTTATGCCGCGCCCGAAGGTCATGTCGAACAGGTGCTCGCGGCAATCTGGCAAGAGCTGCTGGAAGTCGAGATCATCGGTCGCCACGACGACTTCTTCGCCCTCGGTGGTCATTCGTTGCTGGTGGTGCGCATGACCGCCAGGCTGCGCGCCCTGCTCGGCATCGAAGTGCCGGTCAACGTGATCTTCCAGCATCCGACGCTGATCCAGCTGGCCGGGCAGATCGCCCAGCCGCACGACCGCTCAGCCGTCATCGCCTTGCAGCCCGGCGTGGCAGGCCAGACACCGCTGTTCTGCCTGCATCAGCCGGCGGGCGGGGTTCATCATTATTTGCCGATGGTCGCCGGGTTGCCCCGGGAGATACCGGTTTACGGCATCGCGTTGCCCGAGTCGCTACGCGACCAGGACCTCGTCGCATTGGCCAATGCCTATGTGCCGCAGATCCGCCAGATCCAGGCGCAGGGCCCGTATCGCCTGGGTGGTTGGTCCATGGGGGGCTTGCTTGCGCTGGAGCTGGCTCGACAACTGGAAGCACTTGGGCAGACGGTCGAATGGCTGGGGTTGTTCGACAGCACGTTCCACGCCGAGGACGAAGCGCTGGCCTGGGATGCGTTGTACGCCACCGTGGAGCAAGAATTGCGCAGTGACAGCCGCCAGCGCCTGGCCACACTCGCGGCGGACCAACTGGCACAACTGCGCACGGCCACGGCCAAGCTCGATCGCGTGGCGCAACTGCGTTTCGCCCTGCTGCAATGGACGCTTGCCAACGGCCTGAGCCTCAATGCGCCGCTGGCGTACGTTGAGCAGGTCTTGGACGTGATGGCCGACGCGCGCCGTTGGGTCAATGGCTATTCAGTGCCCACCGTGCAGGCGACCCTGCACTTGTGGTGGGCCGAACAGACCTTGGTCGAGCGCCCGACCTTGCCTGCGCAATGGGACGCCATCAGCCAGCGAACCTGTCATCATCAGGTCGCCGCCGATCACGACACGCTCCTCGGGCAGCCTGCCTTCCATGAACAACTCAACAAGTCGCTGGCCATGGCCTCGACGGAAACCGTCGCATGAACCTGATTCGTTATCTTTACCGCCAATCGGCACGCCTGCTGGCATTGGCTTCCATCAGCGGCGCCCTGGGCGGCCTGGCCAGCGCAGGGTTGGTGATCCTGATCAACCGTGGGTTGGCCAACCCGCATCAGCTGCCGGAATTGGCCCTTGGGTTCTTCGGGCTGTGTGCGGGCATGTTGCTGTGCAAACTCTGCTCGGAACTGTCGTTGCTGCACCTGACCCAGAGCGCGATCTTCCAGATGCGCATCGACCTGTCGCGCAAACTGCTCGCCACCCCGCTCAAGCGCCTGCAAACCCTGGGCAAGCACCGCTTGCTGGTGATCCTGACTGAGGACGTGCACACCTTTACCGCTGCATTCGAGTGGGTCCCGCTGCTGTTCGTCAACGCCGTGGTGACGTTGGCGTGCTTCGCCTACCTGGCCTGGCTGTCGTGGTCATTGCTGTTGATCCTGGCGTTGTTCCTGCTGGTCGGCCTGATCGCGTTTCACCTGGCCGAACGCGGACCGCTGAGCCACCTGGAGCGGGTGCGGCAACAAAAAGATGTGCTTTACCAGCACTTTCGCAGCCTGATCGAAGGCAGCAAGGAACTGCAACTGAGCAATGCCCGTGGCGAAGCGTTCGTCGAGCGCGTCATTCGTCCAGGCGCCGATGAGTTCCGGGTGCGTTTTTTGCGCGGCATGGCCGGGTATTCGGTGGTGGCCAACCTCGGCACCCTGCTGTTTTACCTCAATCTGGGTGTACTGCTGTTTGTCGTGCCGTTCTGGCTGCCGCAGTCGATCACCGTGCTCACCAGTTTCACGGTGACATTGCTCTATCTGGTGCGACCGATCTCCGACCTGATGATTGCGCTGCCCTCTTTGCGCCAGGCCAGTATCGCCCTGACTCGCATTCGCCAGTTGGACGCCGAATTGAGCAGCGAAGCCCAGATGGCTGCGCCGGTTGGCAACGCGTTCGCCAGCCAAGGGCCGACGCGCCTGCTGCTCAATGGGGTCTGTCACCGCTATCCGGGTGAGCATGAGGATCACCCCTTCCTGCTCGGGCCAATCGACCTGACGCTGGAACAGGGCGAGCTGGTGTTTGTCGTTGGCGGCAACGGCAGCGGCAAGACGACGCTGTCCATGCTGCTGCTCGGGTTGTATGCACCGGAATCCGGCTGCGTCGTACTCAACGGTGTGGAGGTGGACGACGACAACCGTGAACAATACCGCCAGCACTTTGCCGCCGTGTTTGCCGACTTCCATTTGTTCGAACACTTGTTGGGCGACGATGGCCCGGGTGCCGAACAGCGCACGGCCGATGCAACCCGCTACGTCAAGGCACTGGGCCTGGGGCACAAGGTCAGCATCGTCGATGATCGCTTCTCTACGGTGGAGCTCTCCACCGGCCAGCGCAAACGGCTGGCGCTGGTCTCAGCGTATCTGGACGACAAACCGTTCTACCTGTTCGACGAATGGGCGGCCGACCAGGACCCGACCTTCAAGCGGGTGTTCTACATGGAGCTGTTGCCAGAGCTCAAGGCCCGGGGCAAAACGGTGATTGTCATCACCCACGATGACGCCTACTTCTCCCAGGCCGACCGGGTATTGAAAGTCGAGAATGGCCGTCTCACTCAAGTCGAAGCCCAAGCCGCTTATGCCTGATGGGGCCTTTCACTGTCTTGGATCGGAATGGGTGATCGCCCCAGGCTAGTCATCCTGATAGATGGAGTGCAGGTAACCGACCTGCACGTCCACAGGCAGGCGATGCAACTTGGGACAGGACTCACAGAGCACCGGCACCTGCCCTTCCACGGGTTCGTGCAACTGATAATGCAGGCAGCAATGCTTTCGCAATGGCAGACGGGGGCAAATCAGCGGCGCGGGGGATTCCACCATGCGCTGCAGGCCTCGCAGCCTCAGGCGACCGTCGTTCACCGTGACCTGCTCCAGCCACTGGTGTGCCTCGGCGAACCCCTCTCTCGACAGGTCGGGGTCCATCCTGGAAAAGGCACCGTCCCAGATCGCGACCATGTTGGCCCACAGTATCTTCGGTGCCAGGCCCCCGGCGGCGGCCAGCGTCACGAACAGCGGCGCCAGGTGCTCATGAACCAGCCGACTCCAGTAGGCGGCACGCCCCGCGGATGACAGCGGCATCAACGGGGCATTCAAGCCCAAGGCCAGGGGTTCGCCCTCAGCGTGGAACAACACTGCCTTCTCGCCCCAGAAGTCGATCGTGCCCTGACGCGTGAGCACACATGCCAGGGCGGCCGGCAAGGCAATGCTCATGTAGTTCATTGACCATTGTGAAACCACGGCCGCACGATTGACGCCCGGATATTGCAGGGCAAACCGGGACAGCAAAGGTTTGAGTACGGCAGGGTCGGCAACATGACTTAACCCAACAAACGGTTGATCAGCCGATTCATGCCGAATGACCCGCTGTATCGGCGGCCAGGCCTGGTTAAGCCATTCTGGAAATTCGATAACGGGGCTCCCGTGGCTTTCCCTAATTAATGCAAACGATTAGCATTGGCTGATCCTATCCTCCCGCCCCTGCAAACTCAACGTCGTCAGCGACCAGGCTCACCAAGACCCCATGCATACACTTCGCAATTTCTGGCGTCTCGCGCGGCCTTTCTGGGCATCCGAGGAAAAGTACCCGGCCCTGTTGCTGTTGTTCGCCACCGTGCTGATGACGCTGTGCATGGTCGGTGTCAACATCCTGACGAATTTCTGGAACCTGCATTTCTATAACGCCCTGCAGGCCTTGGACTACCACGGTTTTCTGATCGGCAGCCTGCAGTTCATCCTGCTGCAGATCGGCACGGCCGCGTTCACCGTCGGCGCGTTTCACTTCCAACAGAAGCTGACGCTGCGCTGGCGTCGCTGGGCGACGCGCAACATGCTCGATCAGTGGCTGGACAGCCAGCGCTACCATAAGCTGAAACTGACCGAGACCGACGTCGACAACCCGGATCAACGGATCGCCGAGGACATTGACCTTTTCATCATCAAATCCCTCAAGTTGAGCCTGGGGCTGTTGACCTCGGTGGTGTCGCTGTTTTCGTTCCTGCACATCCTCTGGCAGGCCTCAAGTCTGGTCAGCGTGCCCTTCAACGGCGAGTCCTTCGTCATCCCCGGGCTGCTGGTGTGGGTGGCCCTGGTGTATGCGATCGTAGGCACCGGCGTCGCATTCTGGCTGGGGCGCGCGTTGCCGGGTCTCAACTTCATGCAACAGCGGCGCGAAGCGGATTTTCGTTTCTCACTCATCCGCCTGCGGGAAAACGCCGACTCAGTCGCCCAGTATCGCGGCGAAGCCGTGGAAAACCAACGTTTCAACCTCCGCCTGGAGGCGGCGCTGGAAAACTTCTGGGCCCTGGTGAAAAAGCAGAAACTGATCATGGGCTACTCCACCCTCTATCTGCGCAGCGCCACGGTCATCCCCATGTTCATCATGGCCCCGCAGTTCTTCGCGGGGGCATTTCCCCTGGGTCGCCTGACGCAGATCAGCGCCGCCTTCGGTGAAGTGCACGCCGCCATCGCTTATCTTGTGGAAGTCTTTCCGGAACTGTCGGAATGGAAATCGGTGATCGACCGCCTGGTCGGTTTCCAGGAGCGCCTGGACACCGTCGAGGTCAAGTCCCAGGTCAGGCACGAACAGCAGGCCAGCGGCCTTGATATCAAGGACCTGGATATCTGGCTGCCCAACGGTCGGACGTTGTTCAAAGGCTTCAACCTGTCGCTCAAGCCCGGTGACAGCCTGATGATCAGCGCGCCGTCCGGCTACGGCAAATCGACGCTGATTCGCACGATCACCGGGCTTTGGCATCACGCTCGCGGCTCAAGCGGCTATGACCGTGAGCGCGCCCTGACGCTGTCGCAAAAACCCTACCTGCCGCTGGGCAGCCTGCGTGAAGCGCTCTGGTACCCCAACCCACCTCGCCGCGAAGAAGATGCAGCGCTGCGTCAGGTCATGGAGCAAGTCGGGCTGCAACACCTGGCTGATCAACTGGACCAGGAGCGGGACTGGGCACAGACCCTCAGCGTCGGTGAACAGCAACGCTGCGCGTTCGTCAGGGCCCTGCTGGCCCGGCCCACGGTGCTGTTCCTCGACGAAAGCAGCTCGGCGCTGGATGCGGCAAACGAAGCGCGCTGCTATCAACTGCTCAGGCAGACGCTGCCGGACACGATCCTGATCAGCGTCGGCCACAGCGCCTCCCTGGAGCACTTCCATTGGCAGGTCCTGGAACTGCAGGACGAGGCGCGGTGGGTACATCGCAAGGTCAAGCAAGCGGTGTGAGCCCGTATCCTGTGCCCACTAAATAAAGATGATCCTGTGGCGAGGGAGCTTGCTCCCGCTGGGGTGCGCAGCGCCCCCAATGAAGCGGAGACCTCCACCTGAGACACCTCGGTGACTGGCTTTGGGGCTGCTGCGCAGCCCAGCGGGAGCAAGCTCCCTCGCCACAAAAGCGATTCGGCGGTGTGTCTATTTGCTGTAGAAATCCGTTCGCCACACTGCAAAGCCCACCGCTCAAACACCTGGCCGCAATCCCTGTGGCGAGGGAGCTTGCTCCCGCTGGGGTGCGCAGCACCCCCAATGAAGCGAAGACCTCCACCTGAGACACCTCGGTGACTGGCTTTGGGGCTGCTATGCAGCCCAGCGGGAGCAAGCTCCCTCGCCACAAAAGCGATTCGGCGGTGTGTCTATTTGCTGTAGAAATCCGTTCGCCACACCGCAAAAGCCCACCGCTCAAACACCTGGCCGCAAACTGTGGCGAGGGAGCTTGCTCCCGCTGGGGTGCGCAGCGCCCCCAATGAAGCGGAGACCTCCACCTGAGACACCTCGGTGACTGGCTTTGGGGCTGCTGCGCAGCCCAGCGGGAGCAAGCTCCCTCGTCACCGGGTCAATTCAGCCACAGAGTTCAATTCCATAGGCGCCCCCTCTTCCTGCGCAATCAGTTCGCTGAAAAGCGCAAACACCTGCGCGACACAACATCCCTCTTCGCACCAATTGGCATGCAGAGTTTGTGGTCTATAGTTCCTGACAGATCCGGGATCTTTCGCTCGGGCTATCAGGAGCAACACCCCCTCGAGCCGTAACCGTGTCGGATGCCCACCAGCCTTCGGCCGACTAGAATGCAGGGAGCAAGCCATGCCGATCCAGCGGCCTGAGACATTGAGGTTGGTCCCTGGCACTGCCCATTGTGCAGAGGCCGATGGCGATATCGACGCCAGCCCGCTTCGGCATTTGTTCGACCAGGCCAAGGAAGCCTATATCCTGTTCCCGTTGCTGGCCGTTCTGCTGTTGCTGGCGATCTGGAGCGCTACCCTCTACCTGATCAAGGTTGAACATCTTCGCGCGCAGCAGAGCGCCGCAACGGCCAGCCTGGAGATGGGCGCCACCTACGAAGCGCAGATGTTGCGCGCCATTCACGAAATCGATCACACCCTCAAGTTGGTCAAATACACCTTTGAGACTGAGGGCGAGCCCAACCCTCTGCGCCGACTCCAGGAGCGGGCCTTGTTGCCACCGGCCTTGGTGTTCGACGTCAATGTGGTCAAGCCCGACGGCAGGCTCGTGGCGAGCACGCGGGCCAACGATCGGGAAAACATCGCTGACCCGGATGAACAGCAAACCCTGCGACACGGCGATTCGCTGTCCATCAGTCCCCCCTGGAGAAGCCCTGCCACCGGAGAGTGGCGCTTGCGTTTCAGCCGACGACTCGACGCCGCCGATGGCACGCTGTCCGGGATCGCCAGGGTCGAGGTCGATGCCGCCTATTTCGTCAGCAGCTACGACGCCTCGAAACTCGGCGACCAGGGTGCTCTCGGACTGCTTGGCACCGACGGCATCTTTCGTGTGCGGCGCACCGGGGAGACGGTACTGGCCGGCGATACGGTCGACTACAGGCAGGTGGTGCCGGACGCGGAAAACGCCGAGGCGGTGCTCTCGGTCAATGGATGGGACGGGGTGCGGCGCTACACCAGTGCCCGCCAGCTCTACGATTTTCCGCTAGCGGTGATTGTCGGGTTGTCCGAGGAAGAACAATTGGCCGCGGTGAACCAGCAAGCGCGCACCTACCTCTGGCGCGCCGCAGGCGGCAGCCTGGTGCTGATGCTGCTGGTGGGCCTGCTCGCGCGGATGAGCTGGCAACTGGCGCAGAGCCGCTTGCGCGCCGCCGAAACCCAGGCTCAACTGGCTGCCGCCGCTCGCCAGGCTGGCATGGCGGAAATCGCCACCAACGTCCTGCACAACGTGGGCAACGTGCTTAACAGCGTGAATATTTCCGCCGATCTGGTCACCCGCAAGCTGCGCACAAGCAAGGCCTTGGGGCTCGGCAAGGCGGTACAAATGATGAATGAGCACGCCGATGACCTCGGCGACTTCATCTCCCACGACGAGAAAGGCAAGCTGCTGCCCGGCTACCTGAACCAACTGGTGGACGCACTGGCGCTAGAGCAACACAGCATGACCGAAGAGCTCGGCCAACTGAGCAAAAGCGTCGATCACATCAAGGAAATCGTCGCCGCCCAGCAATCCTATGCTGGCCCATCCAGCCTTGCCGAAACCGTGCAGATCAAGGAACTGATCGAGGACGCCCTGCGCATGAACGCCGGCATCATCGCGGCGCATCGGATCTCCGTGGTGCGAAACCTGGCCGAAACGCCCTTGCTGCGATTGGACAAGCACCGGGTGCTGCTGATCCTGATCAACCTGATAAAAAACGCCAGCAGGGCGATGGGTGACCGGTCGGAGCCTGCGCCCCAAATCCTCCTTCAGAGCGAGATTCCCCAAGACGACACCCTGGTCATCAAGGTCATCGACAACGGCGAAGGCATCGCACCAGAGAACCTGACCCGGATCTTTGCCCACGGCTTTACCACGCGCAAGGACGGCCATGGTTTCGGCCTGCACAGCTGCGTCCTGGCGGCCATGGAGATGGGCGGTTCGCTGGAGGCCCACAGCGACGGCCCGGGAACGGGGGCGACCTTTACGCTCAAGCTGGCAATCTAGGTGCGTGGTAGCGCGCAGTCGGCACATGACAAGGATGGACGAATGGCGATCCATGCAGCGAGGACACGTTGAGCCTATGGTGACGAAGCCCAAAGCACTGGCCCTGGCCGCCGTGACGCTGTATGTCGGTGGCGCCAGTGCTGACGCGGCCGACACTTCGATATTCTCCTTGAGCAGTTTCGGCACGGTGGGGATCGTTCATTCCAGCGAGAAAAAAGCCGACTTCACGTCCAGCATCTTCAAGCCCAACGGCGCAGGGCATTCGCGCAACTGGAGCGCCGATGTCGACAGCTTGATAGGCGCCCAACTGACGGCCACATTCACCCCACAACTGTCGGCCGTGGTGCAAGTCATTTCCGAGCAGCGCTACGACAACAGCTACCGGCCTTTCGTCGAATGGGCCAACATCAAGTATCAGTTCACGCCGGACTTCAACGTACGCGTTGGCCGTACCGTGCTGCCGACGTTTCTGGTCTCCGACACCCGCAAAGTGGGCTATACCCTGCCCTGGGTGCGGGCGCCCATGGAGGTCTACAGCCTGATGCCCATCTCCAACAGCGACGGCATCGATGGCAGCTACAGGTTTCGTGTCGATGAAATCACCAACACCGTGCAGGCTCACTACGGCCAGACCGACAGCCGCCAGCCTGACGGGGCCGGCAAGGCCCTGACCCGGAATTTCTGGGGGATCACCAACACCACCGAGTTCGACGTCCTCACCGCACGCATCACCTATATGAAGGCCGACCTGACCCTGGAGCAATTCAATTCGCTCTTTGACACATTCAGGGAGTTCGGTCCGGAAGGCATCGCCCTCGCCGATCGCTACGACTCCAATGACACCCCTGTCGAATTCATCGGCGTGGGCGCCAGCTATGATCCTGGCGACTGGTTCGTCATGGGCGAATGGGGGCGTCTCGATAGCCGTTCCGGCCTGGGCAGGACAAGCGCCTGGTACATCAGCGGCGGGTACCGCATCGAAGCGTTCACTCCCTATATCACCTACGCGCGCTCCAGGACCGAAACCGAAGTCTCCAGCCCGGGCCTGACGTTATCGGCCTTGCCACCCGCCTTGGCGGGCACGGCTGCCGAGCTCAACGGTGCGCTCAACAGCGTCTTGGGCTCGAACGAAGGCCAGCAGACCTTTTCCCTGGGTATGCGCTGGGATTTCACCAAGAACATGGATGCCAAAGTGCAATTCGACCACACACGCTTCAAAGGCAACTCGGTCGGTCCGTTGATCAATCCCCAGCCCGGCTTCACGTCGGGGGGCTCGTTCAACGTCATCAGCCTGGCTATTGATTTTGTCTTCTGATGGAGCAGGCCATGGGGGTTGTGAGACTCATCGGATTCGCGGTAGCGGGGCTCGTCCTGTGTGCCGCCAGCGCAGCCGTCAAGGCCGACGTGGTAGTGATCGTCGCCGTGTCCAGCCCGGTGAAGGCGCTCGCGCGCAATCAGGTGGCGGATATTTTCCTGGGCAAGACCAGTCGTTTTCCCGGCGGTGGGCAGGCGATTCCCATTGACCTGAGAGAGGATTCACCGACCCGTGACGAGTTCTACACCACGTTCACCGGCAAGTCCGCAGCCCAACTCAAGGCGCACTGGTCGAAAATCATTTTCACCGGCAGGGGCCAGCCGCCACAGGCTGTTTCAAGCGGCGCGGAGGTCAAGAAGCGTCTTGCGGAGAACCCCGGCACCATCGGCTATATCGACGCTCAGGAGCTGGACGGCAGCGTCAGGGCCCTGCTGCTTGATCCGCAATGAGTAGGTAACCCACTCACTTAAGGCTGCAGATGAATCTGTGGCGAGCGGATTTATCCCCTCGCCACAATGCGTATGAACCCTTACGTATCGAGGCTTGGATCAGCTGCCTGGGCGTCCAACAGTGCCTTGAACTGATCGGCGGGAACCGGTTTGTTGAAGTAGAAACCCTGGAATTCGTCGCAGGCGTTGTCCCGCAGGAAATCGGCCTGTTCCTTGGTCTCCACGCCTTGGGCCACCACGGTCAGGCTGAGGGTCCTACCCATGGCGATAATGGCCTCGGTCAAGGCTTTGTCTTCCGACACGCTGCTGGTATCGCAGATACACGAGCGGTCGATCTTGATGACGTCCAGCGGAAACTGTTCAAGCGCAGAGAGCGAAGAGTAACCAATGCCGAAATCATCGATGGCGATGCGGACCTGCAGGTGTTTGAGCCCGGTCAACACGCTCAATGCCCTTTTGACATCCTGCATGAGCAGGCGCTCGGCGATCTCCAGCTCAAGCAAACGCGCGTCCATACCGGTTTCGGCCAGTATCCCGGCGAGGTCCGCCAGCAGGTTCTCATCGGCAAACTGCCGTGCCGTGAGGTTCACGGCGACGCCCAGGCGTGGCAGCCCTTGTCGTTGCCAGGCGACGTTTTGCCGGCAAGCAGTCTCCAGCACCCACTTGCCGATCGGCACGATCAAGCCAGTCTCTTCCGCGACCGGGATGAATTGCATGGGCGCCACGAGTCCCAGGTCGGGATGATTCCAGCGCAGGAGCGCTTCCATGCCAGTGATCTGGCCGCTGCGAATATCCCGCTTGGCCTGGTAGTGGAGCTGGAACTCGTTGCGCTCCAGCGCGTGGCGCAAGCTCAGCTCCAGCGTCAGCCGCTCCAGTGAGTCCGCGTTCAGCTTCGCGCAATAGAACTGGAAATTGTTCTTGCCACATTGCTTGGCCTGGTACATCGCGATATCGGCGTTTTTCTTGAGGGTCTGCTCATCCAGGCCATCCTGTGGAAACACGCTGATACCGACGCTGGCGGTCACGCGGAACTCCTGGCCCTGGAGGTTGAAGGGCCGGGCAATGGCACCGAGGATTTTCTGGGCAGTGGTCGTCACGTCGTTGTCCTCCGACAGCTCCGGCAACAAGATGACGAATTCATCGCCGCCCATGCGGGCCACCGTATCGCTGGCGCGCAGGCACGCCTTGAGGCGCTGCGCGACCTCTTTGAGCAACTGATCGCCGGCATCGTGCCCCAACGTATCGTTGACTTGCTTGAAGCGGTCCAGGTCAAGGAACAGCACCGCCAATTGTCGATGATAACGGCGGGCCTCGCTGATGCTCTGGCTCAACAGCTTGCTGAACAGACTCCGATTGGGCAGCGTCGTAAGGCCGTCGTGATAGGCCAGGTATTCGACACTTTCTGCGTAGGCAATTTTCGCTTCACCAGCGCGCAGGCGGCTTTGCACCAGTTGCCAGCTCATCCGGGCGAGCAGCCCCGCCAGCAACACCAGCCCCAGGCTGCCGCCGGCGGCGCGCCACAGATAGATGCGCGCTTGCTGGTTCACCGCGGCCAGTTGTTCGTCTTCGGACAAACCGACGATCACCGCCAGTGGAAAGTCGTAGAGCTGGCGGGCGCTGGTATAGCGCTGCACACCGTCCCAGGCATTGATCGCGCGTACGGCTTGAGTATTTTCAGTGTCCGGCACCACTGCGGCGTAATCGATCTGATCGCCGGCCGATATCTCTTCCCCGCTACGCCGTGCCCGGAAGATCCCATCAATGCCCAACAAGCCGAGCAAGCCGTGATTGCCGAGCTTGGAAGTGTCATAACTACTCACGAAATAGGCCGCATCGACGTCGACCCTGGCAACCCCGGAGAATGCACCATCGCTGCCGTCGAACCGCCGGCTGAAACGCAACTTCCACTCCCCCGTCGCGGGGCTTTTCCACGGGCGGCTGATCGACAGCGCAGTGTCCGCCCCCAGCGGCTTCGGCTCAGTCTGGCCCATCCGGCTTCCGGCCTCGCTCGGTTGCGTACTGGCGATGACCCGGCCGCTGGCATCGACCACGCTGACGTCGAACAAGTAGGGTGAAGGCAGCAAGCCGCGCGCCTCGAGCGTGGGCAGCGGATTTGACTCCCGCTCGGACTCGTAGGTGTACTTGACCAGCTTGAGGGTCTGGTCGATTTCACGCATCGCCCGCAGGATCTGCGCTTCGTAGGTGGCGCCGATTTCCAGGCTCGCCTCAGCGATTGCCTGCTGCGCGCGGGCCTGTTCGACCTTGATCAGGTAGAGGGTGCCCGACCAGATGAGCGACAACAACAGAGCGGCCAGCAACGGGACCAGAACGTAGGCTTCCCTGGCCAGGTCGAAGCCGCGCCGAAACAGATTGTTCGTCACATCGGCCTGGGCGCTTTCTCGATGGACGATACCTGGGGCCGACGTCATTACACTCGCCCGTTGGATCGCCATGGTGTGCTCCCTGCATTGTTCCCACTGACGGTCTGCGGGTCACCGACCGCCTGCTGAAAACTATAGACCACAAACCGCGCCTGCCAGACCCAATCGCAGGCCGACCGTGGCTTTGCGCAGGCTTCGATGACGAAGTGCAGTTGACGTCCCTGACTTATTGGTCCAGTTTCAATACAACCGTGTCTGGCGGTGTCTCGTGCTGGACACCACGCTTGATAAACCCGATTCGTTAATCCAAAGGGTCTTTGCAAGCCTATGAATGACGTACGCAGCACCTCCTCTCCTGCCATTGAAATTCGATGGATGTCCTTGTGTCGTTGATCCCCCTGGTGGTGTGTGACGACTCCAACATGGCGCGCAAGCAGGTGTTGCGCGCGCTGCCGAAAGACTGGCCGGTTGCGGTCACCGAAGCGGTCAACGGGCGCCAGGCCATGGACGCCATACGCCAGGGCCTCGGCCAGGTGGTGCTGCTCGACCTGACCATGCCGGAGATGGATGGCTACCAGGTGTTGAGCGCCTTGCGCGCCGAAGGATTGAAGGCGCAGGTCATCGTGATCTCCGGTGACGTACAGGATGAAGCGGTACGTCGCGTGCATGAGCTGGGTGCGCTGGCGTTCCTGAAAAAACCCTTCGATGAAAACGACCTGCGCCAGACGCTTGCCGGGCTGGGACTGCTGGCCCAACCCGGCCAGGCGCCCGTGCCGACTCGTTTGGCGACGAACACGGCCATCGGTTTTCACGATGCGTTCCGTGAGACGGTCAACGTCGCCATCGGCCGGGCGGCGGCGCTGATCGCCAAGGTATTGGGGGTCTTTGTGCAGTTGCCGGTGCCGAACGTGAACCTCCTCGAGGTCGGGGAATTGCACATGGCGTTGAACGATGTCGGCAGTTCCCAGCAGCTCACGGCCATCTGCCAAGGCTTTATCGGCAGCGGCATCGCTGGCGAAGCCCTGCTGATCTTCCACGACTCGGAGATCGCCGACATTGCGCACTTGATGCAACGCCAGAGCGCCGAGTATTCGGACCTGGAAATGCTGCTGGACCTTTCCAGCGTCTTGATCGGCGCTTGCCTGAGCAGCATCGCCGAGCAGATCGACGTGGTGTTTTCCCAGGGTCACCCGCAGATTCTCGGCCAGCACGCGGCCATCGAGGAGCTGATCCGGGCCAACAGCAAGCACTGGAAAAAGACCTTGGCGGTGGAAATCAGCTACAGCCTGGAAGGGCACGATATTCGTTTCGACCTGTTGCTGTTGTTCACCGAGGACTCCATCGAACGGTTGACCCACAAACTCGCCTACCTGATGAACTGAGCCATGAGCGAATCCATCGATCTGAACGAATTTCACTGGTTGCTGGCCATCGTTCAGAGCATCGACGTCGGGGTCGTCGTGCTCGACCGTGAGTACCGCGTGCAAGTCTGGAACACCTTCATGGAGAACCGCTCCGGGGTGCAGCCCAAGGACGCGCACAACCAGCATTTCTTCAGCCTGTTTCCCGAAATCGATCGGCCCTGGTTCAGCCGCAAGGTGGAAAGCGTCGCGACCCTGGGCACGCCGGCGTTCACAGTCTGGGAACAGCGCCCCTACCTGATGCGGTTCAAAAGCTACCAACCGATCACCGGCCAGGAAGCGTTCATGTACCAGAACACCACCCTGCTGCCGCTGCGCTCACCGGACAATACGATCAAGCACATCTGCCTGGTGATCTATGACGTCACCGACGTCGCCACCAACCGGCATCAACTCCAGGCCGCCAACGCGCAGTTGCAACAACTCTCCAGCACCGATCGATTGACGGGGCTGTACAACCGCGGCCATTGGGAAGGCAGCCTGAAAGCCGCCTACGCCCGGCACCAGCGCTATGGCAATGCCTTGAGCCTGGTGATGCTCGACATCGACCACTTCAAGCGGGTCAACGACACCTATGGCCACCAGGCTGGCGACAAAGTCATCGAGCACGTCGCCAGGCTGCTGCGCGAGCATGTGCGTGAGTCCGATGTGGCTGGGCGTTATGGCGGTGAAGAGTTTGGCGTGGTGCTCTCAGACACCGACAAGGCCGGCGCACAGATTTTCTCCGAGCGTCTGCGCATGGCTGTCGAAGCGCTGGAAGTGGAGTTCAACGACCAGACTATCCGCTTCACTGTCAGCCTGGGCGTGGCCGACCTGAGCCAGCCCGCGAACGACCATGCCGAGCTGATCGCCAGGGCCGACCAGGCACTGTATGCATCGAAGAAGACCGGGCGCAATCGGGTGACGGTGCATGAGTAGCGAGCCTACAACGGCTC
This sequence comes from Pseudomonas thivervalensis, assembly GCF_001269655.1. Classification (GTDB taxonomy): domain Bacteria; phylum Pseudomonadota; class Gammaproteobacteria; order Pseudomonadales; family Pseudomonadaceae; genus Aquipseudomonas; species Aquipseudomonas thivervalensis. Next base: position 325,325 of record NZ_LHVE01000009.1, on the reverse strand, counting down.
AGTGTCCGATCAAACCAAGTCCATCCAACACCGCCCCCTGTGGCGAGGGAGCTTGCTCCCGCTGGGTTGCGAAGCAACCCCAAATCAGCCACACCGTTTCGCCAGGCACTCCGCGGACACCGTTTCTGCGACTGCTGCGCAGCCGAGCGGGAGCAAGCTCCCTCGCCACAAGTGCGTCTCGATTCGGGTGAAGGTGAGATTTGTGCCTCCCACAGGAGTCTGCGTGGCATTCACTTGCCTACTAGGTTTGGGGAAGTCGCGCCATATTTGCCCAGCAGCTTGAGCGTCACCCCGTTGGTCCAGCCGAAGCCGTCCTGCAGTTCATATTCGCCACCTCCGCCGCCGTCGCCGCGTCCAGACAGGTCATATTTCTCCACCAGCTTGTTTTCCTTGCCATAGAGGTTCTCCACCTGCTGCAGGAAGCGACTGCCGATCTGTTGCGCCAGCGCGGTATGCCGGTAGCGGTCCAACCCTTCCACCGCGACCCATTGCAGCGGTGCCCAGCCATTGGGCTCGTCCCATTGCTGGCCATTGCTGACCTGGGTGGTGGCGATGCCCCCGGGGCGCAACAGACCATTGCGTACCGCATCGGCCGTGCGATTGGCATGCTCTGCGGAGGCCAGGCCCGTGTACAGCGGGAAAAGCGCAGCGGCCGTGAGTGGCTGGCGTTGCTGGTTGCGTTGCCAGTCGTAGTCCACGTAGTAGCCTTTGTCAGCATTCCACAAGTGCTGCTCGATCGCCCGCTGACGCTGTTCGGCGCGCCGGCCGTAAGCCTGGACGCAGGGGGCGTTCTGCACCGTCTCGCAGGCTTTGGCGATGGTCTGTTCCAGATGATAGATCAGGCTATTGAGGTCCACGGGCACGATGGCCGTGGTGCGAATGCTCGCCAGGTTCTGGCGGTCGTCCAGCCAGCGAGAGCTGAAGTCCCAGCCGCTTTCGGCACCGGCGCGCAGGTCACGCCAGACCTCTTCCTTGGGTCGCTGCGGTGCCTGCTCGGCGGTGCTTATGTCTTGCAGCCAGGACTCCTGCCGAGGCGTCGGGCTGGCGTCCCAATAGCGATTGAGCACACTGCCGTCGGCGAGTTTGACCACGTGCCGGGCGGCCGCACCGGGCTCGAGTGCCTGGGCACCCTCCATCCAATAGGCATATTCCTTCTGCAATTGCGGCAAGTAGCGCCCATAGGCCTGGTCGCCTTCGATATGCGCCTGCAATTCCACCATGTAGGCAAAGAACGGCGGCTGCGACCGGCTCAGGTAGTAGGTGCGATTGCCGTTGGGAATGTGGCCGTAGGTGTCGATCATGTAGGCGAAGTTATCGGTCATCTGGCGGACCTGGTCCCTATCGCCGCTTTGCTCAAGCCCCAGCATGGTGAAATACGAATCCCAGTAGTACATCTCGCGAAAGCGTCCGCCGGGCACCACATAGGGCTGCGGCAACGGCAACAAGCTGCTGTAGGCCGGCACCTGGCTATAGGATCGGCTCAGCACCGGCCAGAGGCTGTCGATGTGTTCCCTGATCGGAGCACCCGGCTTGGGCGCCGGGCTTTCGGCTTCGCCGGACTCGATGAAGTTGTCCTTCACGAAGGCCTTGATATCGAAGCCCTCGCGGTCACGTTGGGCCAGGTAATCGGCACGGATCTGCGCCGGATCCCGGTTGGGCAATGCGTCCACGAAATGCTTCTGGTCGGTGAACACCTGCTCCCGCTGCACCGCTTCAAAGAGCTCCGGGTAGGTCTGGTCGGGTGGGAGATTGGCCCGTCCTTGAGCATCTGCATAGCTCCAGGTTGCAGGCGGTTGGCTTGAACAGGCCACGCACAGCAGCGCGGCAAAGGAGAGGCTGGTGAGGTTGATAGGTCGCATCAGAGGGTCCGTCCTGTTTTCGTTTCTGACAAACGAGGGACATGACAGGACGGGGCTGGGTTCAGTAAATGATGCAGCGCCGGGCGACGCTTAAATCGCATATTGGTCAGTCCAATTGGTTTTTTTATAAATTGGTCTTGCCAATATTTTTTTCGACCTGTAGTTTCGGACCAAGGTCTTCGGTGCAGATCACCGCTCGCCTACAACAAAAAAGAGAGCCTCGGTCCCGGCAGCCGCGCGCTCACAACCCTCCTCCCGCCTGCAGGCTCCCATTGTCTGCACGCCAGCCAAGGAGCATCGACATGCTGACGGTCATCTGTAACGAACCCGGCTCGCTCACCGCCATCGAACGTGAAAAACCGCTCAAGAAACCGGGCGAGATCCTCGTCCGCGTCAAGCGCGTTGGGGTCTGTGGCACCGACTTGCACATTTTCACCGGCAATCAACCGTACCTCGAATACCCACGGGTCATGGGCCACGAGTTCTCCGGGGTCGTGGAAGGCACTGACGTCGCCAGCGACCTGGCGGTGGGTGACGTCGTTTATGTGATGCCGTACCTGTCCTGCGGGACCTGTATCGCTTGCCGCCAGGGCAAGACCAACTGCTGCACCCGCATTCAAGTGCTAGGGGTTCATTGCGATGGGGCGTTCACTGAGTACCTGAGCGTTCCCCACGAATTCGTGCACAAGGCGGTGGGTGTTTCCCTGGATCAGGCGGCCATGATCGAGTTCCTGTCCATCGGCGCTCACGCCGTGCGGCGCTCAAACGTTCAGGCGGATAAACGTGCGCTGGTGGTCGGCACTGGTCCAATCGGTATGGCGGCGGCAATCTTCGCCAGCCTGCGCGGTGCGCAGGTCACCGTCCTGGATACCCGTGAGGATCGCCTGGCGTTCTGTAAGCAACACTTGGATATCCACGCCGCCGTGCACATCGGCGAAGGCGACAAGCAGACCCTGGCTGAACTGACCGGGGGGGATTTTTTCGACGTGGTGTTCGATGCCACCGGCAACGCACGGGCCATGGAGCGCGGATTTGAGTTCATCGCCCACGGCGGCACCTATGTGATGATCTCGGTGGTTCGAGACTCCATCACCTTCTCCGACCCTGAATTCCACAAACGTGAAGCCACGCTGATGGGCAGCCGCAACGCCACCCAGGAAGACTTCCGGCACGTCGAGCAATGCCTGCGCGACGGTTTGATTCCAGATGCGGCCCTGAACACCCACCGATTGACGCTGGACGATGTGCCCCAATCGTTCGCCACCTTGCTCGACCCCAAGCAAGGTGTCGTCAAAGCAATCATCGAGTGCTAGGAATCGGAGAAAGCCCCATGAACCCGCCTTCTTCTTTGCTTGTTTTGACCCCTGGTGATGATGTCGCAGTGGCCCGAGGCGATATCGCCGAAGGTCAGCCGGTGAACGCCGACGGCCTTATCCTGATCGCGCGGCAGGCGGTTCCGTCCGGCCACAAGCTTGCCCTGCGCAGGGTGCTGGCCGGCCAGCGGGTGCTCAAGTATGGGCAAACCATCGGCCAGGCGACCCAGGTCATCGAGCCCGGCGATCACGTCCACGTGCACAACCTGGACATGCCCGCCACCACTGCCGAACACAGGGTACGGAACGTTTATGTCCCCACCTCGTTGAGCAATGCCCCCGCGACCTTCGAAGGTTACGTCCGCGAGGATGGACGCGTCGGCACACGCAATTACATCGGGGTCATTTCCAGCGTCAACTGCTCGGCAACCGTCTGCAAGCACATCGCCAACGCCTTCTCATCCGAGCGTTTGAAAGACTTCCCCAACGTCGACGGCGTCGTTGCGATCACCCATGGCAGCGGCTGTGGCATGGGTGCCCAGGGAGAAGGCATCGACCTTCTCAAGCGAACCCTGCGCGGCTACGCCGATCACGCCAATTTCGCCGGTGTGCTGTTGATCGGCCTGGGGTGCGAGGTCAACCAACTCACGCCGTTGATGAATGAACTGGGGGAGCGCCCTGCAACGCTCAAGGCCAGCCTGATCATCCAGGACGAAGGCGGTACTCGCGACGCCGTGCGACGTGGCATCGCCCATATTGAAGCGATGCTGCCCATCATCAACCAATGCCAACGGACGACCGTTGCCGCGCGCCACTTATGCGTCGGTTTGCAATGCGGCGGCTCAGATGGTTACTCAGGCATTACGGCCAATCCGGCACTCGGCGCCGCCGTGGACTTGCTGGTGCAGCATGGCGGCACCGCGATTCTCTCGGAAACCCCGGAGATCTATGGCGCCGAACACTTGCTGACAGCCCGCGCCGCGTCTGCTGAAATCGCGGACAAACTGATGGCGCGGATCCATTGGTGGGAAGCCTACGTGCACCACAACGATGGCGACATGAACAACAACCCTTCGCCGGGCAACAAGGCCGGGGGCATCACCACCATTCTGGAAAAATCCCTGGGCGCCGTGGCGAAAGCCGGTGCGACCGGGCTGATGGGTGTTTACCAATACGCTGAAACGGTCGATATCCGAGGCCTTGTGTTCATGGACACGCCCGGCTACGACCCGGTGTCCGCTACCGGCCAGGTGGCGGGAGGCGCGAATCTCATCTGCTTCACCACGGGTCGCGGCTCGACCTACGGGTGCAAACCCACGCCATCCTTGAAGATCGCCACCAACACCGGCCTGTTCCAGCGCATGGAACTGGATATGGACTTCAACGCCGGCGGCATTGTCGATGGCCTGGAGTCAGTGGCGCAAGCGGGTGAGCGGTTGTTCCGGCTGATGCTGGAGACCGCGTCCGGACACCGCACCTGCAGCGAGGAAAACGGCTTGGGCGATAACGAGTTCCTGCCTTGGCAGATCGGCGCGGTAATGTGATTGAGGGAGTCATTCATCCCTTTCCCACATAAATGAACACCATCAAGCGCCTATGGTAGCCTTTGCCGACTCTCCGATGGACGCCAACTCATGGTCTCACCGATCAACGCCGCCGAGCGAAAGCCGTACCAGAAAATCGCCGATCAATTGCGCAACTACATCGCCCAGGGGGATTTCAAAGCAGGCTCCAGGCTTCCCCCCGAGCGTGATCTGACCCAACTGTTGGGGGTTTCCAGGCCGTCGTTGCGCGAGGCGCTGATTGCCTTGGAAATAGACGGCGACATCGAGATCAAGATGGGCTCCGGCGTGTACGTGCGAGCCAAGCCCAAGGACGGAAAAAACCCGAGCATGACCTTGGGCGAGAGCCCTTCGGAACTGATGCAGGCGCGCGCCTTGATCGAAGGTGAGTCGGTGATCCTGGCGTGTTTGCACGGCAAGAAAAGCGACTACCGCTATCTGCAGGACTGCATCGATGCCATGCGCGCGAGCATTGCCAACGGCCTGCCTCCGCTGGAGGACGACCGTCTATTCCATCAGCGCCTGGCCAAGATGAGCGGTAACTCCGCCCTGGTCCGGATCATCACCGCCCTCTTTGATGAAAGACACAACCCGATTTCGGCTCACCTGAGCAAACACTCGGAGAATGCCCTGACGTGGGAAGCGGCGGTCGTCGAGCATGAGGCAATCCTGCACGCCGTAGCCAACAAGGATGTGCTCGGCGCCCAGACCTCGATGCGCCAGCATCTGAGCCGTTCGGAGAACCGCTGGTTGAAAGCCCTCGAACCGGAAGATTCCGCCGACCAGCCCCCGCCCAGTGGCGCTTGTATGGATCACCCAAATTAAATCGGATGAACACCAACCCTGTGGCGAGGGAGCTTGCTCCCGCTGGGTTGCGCAGCGACCCCAAACCGGTTGAATGCGATCTGGCTGATACACCGAGGCGCCTGATTTGAGGGCTGCTGCGCAGCCCAGCGGGAGCAAGCTCCCTCGCCACAGGGATTAGTGCGCTACTTGACTCAGTTGTTGGCGCACCGCCAGTTCCACGCCGCGAATTTCCGCCAGGCCCTTGAGGCGGCCGATCAGTGAGTAGCCGGGATTGCTTTTGCGGTGCTGGTCGTCCAGCAATTGATGCCCATGGTCGGGCCGCAGTGGCAAGCGCGGGCCGCCTTCGCGTTCACGTCGGCGCTCTTCGGCCACCAAGGCACTGATGACTCCGACCATGTCGACGTCGCCGTCCAGGTGATGGGCTTCATGGAAACTGCGTGGGTCGGTTTCCCGGCGGGTTGAACGCAGGTGGGTGAAGTAGATGAACGGCGCAAAGTGCTTGGCCATCGCCACCAGGTCGTTGTCTTCGCGCACGCCATAGGAACCGGTGCAGAATGTCAGGCCATTGGCCGGACTGGGCGCGGCGTCCAGCAGCCATTGGGCGTCTTCGGCGGTGGACAGGATGCGGGGCAAACCGAGCAGTGCCCGGGGCGGGTCGTCCGGGTGGATCGCCATGCGCACACCGACCTCCTCCGCGACGGGGATCACTGCCCGCAGAAAATAGCCCAGGTGTTCACGCAACTTGGCTTCGTCGATGTCGGCGTAGGTCCGCAGCAAGTCTCGGAAGTTGTCCAGGCTGTAATGTTCCTCGGCGCCGGGCAAACCGGCGATCAGGGTGTTGACCAGGGTTTCGCGCCGGGCCGGCGTCAGTTGTTCGAAGTAGGCCTTGGCCTGCTGGATATCCTCGGCGCTGTATTCGGCCTGCGCCCCCGGACGCTGGAGGATGAACAGGTCGAAGGCGGCAAACGCGGTTTGATCGAAGCGCAAGGCCCAGCCGCCATCCGCCAGTTCAAAGGACAAATCGGTTCGGGTCCAGTCCAGCACCGGCATGAAGTTGTAGCAGACGATATCGATGCCGCAGCTTGCCAGGTTGCGCACGCTCTGCTGGTAGTTGGCGATGTACTCGTCGCGCCGCCCGCAGCCGCGCTTGATGTCTTCGTGCACCGGAATGCTTTCCACCACCGACCAGCTCAGGCCGGCCGCTTCGATCATCTGTTTGCGCGCCGCGATGGCGTCCACCGGCCAGACTTGGCCATTGGGAATTTCGTGCAGCGCGGTGACGATGCCGGTCGCACCGGTCTGGCGAACGTCCGCCAGGGAAATCGGGTCTTTGGGGCCAAACCAACGCCATGTCTGTTCCATGTGTTTCTCCTTGTTATCAGTTGGGTACGGCAAGGGGGGGCAACAGGCTGTCCACGCCATCGCGGACCAAGGCGCGATAGGCGTGGTGCACGGCGTCGCGAAATGCTGCGCGAGCCGCCAGCTGCGGCGGGAAGACTTCATCCAGGTCGAGGAACGCATTCACCCGCGATGCGCCCTCGAAACGTCCGGCAAGATCGGCAAAGGTGGCGCTCAGCGGGTCGTCAATCGTGTGCGCCGGGCGACCGGGCAACGGCTGCGTGCAGTAGTGAATCCATGCCGCGATGCCCAGGGCGATGCAGTCGATGCCGCGCCCCTGGTCAAGCAATTGCTGCGCGCCGAGCAACCAGCGTTGCGGCAGTTTCTGTGAGCCGTCCATGGCGATCTGGCGCAAGCGATGTTGCAGGCTGTCGTTGGCAAAGCGCGCCCGCAGATCCTGGGCATACGCCGCAAGATCGATGCCGGCCGGCATGTCCAGGGTCGGTGCGGCTTCCTCGGCCATGTAGCGCTCGATGAGGCGCGCCAGCCTCCCATCGCTGACGGCGTCGAAGACCGACTCATGGCCGGCCAGCAGGCCCACGTAGGCCAGCAATGAATGGCTGCCATTGAGCATGCGCAATTTCATGGTTTCAAACGGGCGCACGTCCTCGACCATCTGCACCCCTTCGACTTCCCAGTCCGGACGACCAAGGGGAAAGTGGTCCTCGACCACCCACTGGCTGAAGCTTTCACAGACCACTGCCGCGCGATCGTGACAGTCGAGTTGCTGCGCCAGCCGGCGGAAGGACTCGTCGTCCATGGCCGGCACGATGCGGTCGACCATGCAGCTGGGAAACGCCACCTGTTGCTCGACCCACTGCGCCAGCGCCTCATCCTGCAACGCCGCCAACGCGCTGACCGCCTGGCGGGTGCGCTGGCCGTTGTCGGGCATGTTGTCGCAGCACAACACGGTGAAGGCCGGGATACCCGCGGCGCGGCGGCGGCGCAGCGCTTCGAGGACAATGCCGGGCGCCGAGCGTGGCGTGTGTGGATGGGCGATGTCATGGGCAATCGTCGGATCTTCGCGGCGCAACTGCCCGGAAGAAGGGCTCAGGCAGTAGCCTTTTTCGGTGACGGTCAGCGTGACGATCCGCGTCTGCGGCGCGGCCATGCGCTGTAGCAACTGCTCCAATTCCTGACCGCCCTCGCCCACGTACAAGGCCTGGCGCAACACCCCGATCTCGCGCAGCGTCACCTGCTCGCGGTCGCGGTACTCGGCCACATGATAGCGGCCGTCCTGCTCGCGCAACTGCTCGACCACGGTGCGGTTGGAGCGCAGGTTGGCACTGCACACGCCCCAATCGCTGTTGCCATGGCGATTGAGATGGCGTTGCAGGTAGACCGCCTGGTGCGCGCGATGAAACGCGCCCAGGCCCAAGTGCACGATACCGATCTGCGCTGCAGTGCCGGTGCAAGGTTCACGTTTCACAACAGGCATCGACTCACTCCTTCTGTTCAGGAACGGCCCAGGGCCGAAGCGGGTTGCGGGCTTTGTGCCGCCGCGTGGCCGGTATCCGCCACCGACAGCGGTTTAACGTAGCGCGCCACACACACGGCACCGATCACGGTCAACAACCCCGCCAGCAGGAATGCACTGGTGAACGAACCGGTGAACTGCACCAGGAAGCCCGTCAGGGTCGGACCGACAATGCCCGAGGTGTTCGCCAGAAAGTGCATGAAACCACTGACGCCGCCCACCCGCGCCGCCGGGACGGTGTCCTGGATGATCGCCCAGTAGATGGCACCGGTGAGGTAGAGGAAGAACACCGCCAAGGCGACCAGAATCACCGCCGGATACAAGGTACTGACCATCCCGGCACAGGCGATGCAAACGGCGCAAGCCAGCAGGCAGGTCACCAGCACCACTTTGCGGGAGAACATCATTTTTCCGGTTTTCTTGAACACGAAGTCGGAGATGAAGCCGCCCAGGGCCAGGCCGAGGAAACCCAACACCCAAGGAATGACCGTGGCGATGCTCATGTCCTTGACGTTCAGGCCGTGGGCCATGGTCAGGTAGCTGGGGAACCAGGTCAGGAAGAAGAACAAGGTGTAGTTATAGGAAAAGAAGGCCAGGGAGGTGAACAGCACCGTCGGCTGCTTGAGGTAGAACCGCAGCGGGAACACCGGTTGTGCCGCCAGCTCGCCCTGCCCCTCGGCCCGCAGAATCTCCTCGGCGCCCTCGCCTTCAGGCTTCTCCTTGACGAACTTGTACCAGACCGCCGCCCAGATCAGGCCGACCAACATGATGATAATGAACGACACCTTCCAGCCGTAGGTGACGGCGATGAAGCCCACCACCGGACCGGAAATCGCCCCGCCCAGCGGCGTGCCGGACATCGACGTGCCGATCGCCCGCGCCCTGCGCTTGGGGGTGTACCAGTTGTTCACCATCTTGCTGGTTGTGACGCTCAGCGGCCCTTCGCCCATGCCGAACAGGATCCGGATGAGCACCAGCGACGCGAAGCCCACCGTCAGCACCGTAAGGCCACTGAACAACGACCACAAGACCATGGCCAGGAGCAACGTGGTCTTGGCGCCGTAACGGTCGGCGGCCCAGCCGCCGATGAAGTTGAAGGCGGCATAACCGACGAAAAAACTGCTGAAGATCATGCCCATCTCACCCGTGCTCAGACCGTAGTCTTTCTGGATGAAAGGCGCCGCCACAGACAATGCCGACCGATCGAGGTAATTGATGACCCCGGCCAGGAACAGCATGATGATGATTAAGCTACGTCCTTGACCAAACATGGTGGAACCTCCCGCTTGTTGTGTTTATTCGGTGAGGGTGCCCATGACAGGCACGATGAAACCGATAGTACCGACGGCTCAGTGATGGGCGTTCGTCAGCTCCACCAGGACTTTTCGGGTTTGCTCGGGGTGTTTTTCGATCAGGTCGATGGCGCCGGGCATTTCGTCGAAGGTGACGCGGTGACTGATCAGGTCCTGGACTTGCAACTTGCCACTGGCGATCAGTTCGATCACCCGCGGGAACTTGCGGTTGTTGAGCCGCGAGCCCACCAGGGTCAGTTCCTTCTTGATCATTTCCAACTGCACCAGATCACTCGGCGTGGCGTTGAAGCCCAGCAACCCGATGCGTCCGGCCGGCGAAGCCAGGCGCACCATTTGCGGCATCAGTGCCGGTATGCAGGCGGCATCGACAATCAACGGCACGCCCTCGCCTTGCGTCAGCTCACGCATCACCGCTTCGACATCGACTTGCTGGCCGTTGAGGGTCCGGCTGGCACCGAGTGCTCGCGCCGTCTCCAGGCGACTGTCGATGACATCGGTGACGGTGATGTCGGTCAACCCCAACGCCTTGGCCATCTGCACCAGGGTCAAGCCGATCACCCCGGCGCCGTAGATCAGCACGCTGTCACCCGGATGAGGCTGCATGCGATCGAGCACGTTCAGGGCAATGGAATAAGGCTCGACCAGGGCGCCGTGGCTGAGGGACATCGAATCGGGCAAGCGGTGGCCGTTCTCGGCCGGTACGCAGACCTGTTCGCTGAAGCCACCGTCGCGGTGTACGCCGATCACTTGCAGCCGCGTGCAGACATTGGGCCGGCCAATACGACAGGGATAACAGGTGCCGCAACTGATCACCGGATCGATGCACACCCGGTCACCCACCTGCAGGTGCTCGACACCTTCACCCACTTGCCGGATCACCCCGGAGAATTCATGGCCGGTAACACGGGGGAAACGCACGAATGCGTTCTGCCCATGAATGATGTGCATGTCCGAGCCACAGATGCCGGCATACGCCACATCGACCTGGACCTCGCCATGGGCGACCTCGGGTCGGTCGACCTGGGCCAGCCCGAACTCGAACGGTGCTCTTACCTGGAACGCTTTCATCGGGTCACTCCTGGCGGGACGTTTTCGTCCCGTGTCCTCAAAGGGTTGGAACGGCTTCACCAATGCCAGAGCGTGCCGTCTTCGAGACGGTTGACCGGCAGGCTGGCGCGTTTGTAGGGGTATTGGCGGGCAAGGTCTTCATCGATATCGACACCATGCCCCGGTGTTTCGCCGGGGGTGAAGTGGCCGTCCTCGAAGCGATAGGCATGGGGAAACACTTCATCGATTCGCGCTTCATGAGGCATGTGTTCCTGAATGCCGAAGTTGGGCACCCAGGTATCGAAATGCAGGGCCGCGCCCATGCACACCGGTGACAGATCGGTAGCGCCGTGGAAACCGGTCCGCACCTGGAACAGCGCGGCGAAATCGGCAATGCGCCGCACATGGGTAATACCGCCGGCATGCACCAGCGTCGTGCGGATGTAGTCGATCAACTGCTCCTGGATCAATTCGCGGCAGTCATGGATGGAATTGAACACCTCACCCACGGCCAACGGCGTGGTGGTGTGCTGGCGAATCAGACGGAAGCTCTGCTGGTTTTCCGCCGGCGTGCAGTCTTCCAGCCAGAACAGGTTGTACGGTTCCACGGCCTTGCCCAACCGCCCCGCCTCGATGGGCGTCAGGCGATGGTGCACGTCGTGGAGGATATGCAGGTCGTCACCAAAGCGTTCGCGCACGGCGGCGAACAGCTTGGGCACGTAGTTGAGGTATTTGGCGGTGTCCCACACGTGCTCGGCGGGCAGGTCGCTGTCGGCCGGCTCATAACGTTCGCCGCTGCGCTTGGCGACCCCGTAGGTGGTGGCGATGCCGGGCACGCCGCATTGCACGCGCACGGCTTTGTAGCCCAGTTCGACGTGACGGGCGACTTCGTCCAGGCACCCTTCGATGTCCTTGCCGGTGGCATGCCCGTAGACCATCACCCGCTCGCGACTCTTGCCGCCGAGCAACTGGTACAAGGGCATGTTCGCGGCCTTGGCCTTGATGTCCCACAGCGCCACGTCGACGGCGGCGATAGCGGTCATGGTCACCGGCCCCCGGCGCCAGTACGCGCCGCGATACAGGTACTGCCAGATGTCCTCGATGCGGTGGGCATCGCGGCCGATCAACGCCGGCAGGACGTGCTCTTCCAGGTAAGCGACGACGGCCAGTTCGCGGCCATTCAAGGTGGCATCGCCAATGCCGTAAATGCCCTCGTCGGTGACAATCTTCAAGGTGACCAGGTTGCGGCCGGGGCAGGTGACGATGACGCGCGCTTCAACGATTTTCATAAGGTCAGACCTGTGCAACGGAAGGAAGTGAGGACGCGCCCATGTTCGGCATCGCCGCCTGGGGAATCAGCGCGCCCCGGTACTGTACGACCTGGGCTGCCAAGCGATGGCCCCAGCGGGCGGCCTGTTCCGGATCGCCGCCGCGCAGACGGCAGGCCAGGTAGGCGGCGCTGAACGAATCACCGGCAGCCGTGGTGTCGACGACATGGGAAACGGTTTGCGCGGGCACGTCGAAACGCCCCGTCGGGCATTGGATCAAGCAACTGGCGGCGCCACGCTTGAGAGCGACTTCGCCGACTTCTGCCTGGGCATAGGCACTGAACAAGGCCTCAGGATCGCGATAGCCGAACAGGGCCGCGTCATCTTCCCAGGTGACCAGGGCCAGGTCGGTCAGGTGCAACAGGTCGCGGTAGGCTTGCCGGGCCGTTTCAGAATCGGGCCAAAGATGGGGACGGTAGTTGTTGTCGAAGACGATGCGCGTGCCCGCCCGACGCGCCCGATGCAAGGCCTCGATCAAGCGTTGGCGCCCTGCTGGCGTGAGGATCGCCAGGCTGATGCCACTCAGGTAGGCGTAGTCGTAATCGGCCAGCGCCTCGAGCATGGCGTCGGCCTCGGGACCTTCGAACATGCGCCGCGCCGCCGCTTCCCCGCGCCAGTAGAGGAAACGCCGCTCGCCGTGTGGATCGGTCTGGATGAAATACAGCCCGGGCAGCGCATCTTCGATCACGCGGACGTGGGCATCACCGATCCCCTCGTCCAGCCAGGACCGGCGCATGGCGACGCTGAACGCATCGTTGCCCACTGCCGTCATGTAGTCCACGGCCACTGCGCCACGGGGATTCAATCGGGCCAGGTAGACCGCAGTGTTGAGCGTATCGCCACCGAACGTCTGGATGATCGCGGCACCCGGCTCACCGCGCATCTCGATCATGCATTCACCCACCAGCGCCACTTTCAGCGGGCGGGTGACGCGGGTCTGCGGACCATGGTTGTGCGTTAAATCCATCATTACGCGCCCTTTCTTTATTTTTAAAACGGCGTTTCATTTCTATCTCAAGGCCCGAGTCTAGTCAGATTTCCGCCCCCGTCAAGTAAAAATGAAACAGCGTTTTGTTCTGCTAGCGTATATCCTTGGGTTTTACTTTCACGTTGGAGCCTTCATGGACAACAGCGTCATTCCAAACAACGATCTGGTGTCGGCGGTGGGCCGGACCATGGCCGTGCTCGAGGCCTTGGCCGAGCATCCGGAAGAGAGCGGCGTGTCGGAGATCGCCACCAAACTGGACATGTCCAAGGCCACGGTCTATCGCTTCCTGCAGTCGCTCAAGGCCCGTGGGTATGTGGTGCAGGACGCCGAGGATCGCTATCGCCTCAGCGTCCGGCTGTTCGAGTTGGGCGCCCAGGCCCTGCCCCACCTGGACATCGTCCGGGAAGCGGAGCCCGGGATGCGCAGGATCAACGAGCTGACGGGCGAGACCGTGCACCTGGGGATTCTCGACGAAGGCAGCATCGTCTACGTGCACAAGATCGACTCCAAGTACAACCTGCGCATGTACTCGCGGATCGGCCGACGGGCGCCGTTGTACTGCACCGGCATCGGCAAGGTGCTGATGGCCTGGCTCGAAGAAGACGAATTGCTCGCGCACCTGGCACTGGAAAGTTTCGAGCGCCGTACGGCCAATACCCTGACCAGCGTCGAGGCGTATCTGCAGGAATTGGAGACCGTTCGCCAGCAAGGCTATGCCGAGGACCATGAAGAATTCGAAGACAACATGCGTTGCCTGGCCGCACCGATCCGCGACCGTTTTGGCCATGTGATCGGCGGGATGAGCGTTTCATTCCCGTGCTTTCGCTTCCGGGAAGAGTTGAAGCAGGACTATGTCAAGCAACTGATGCAAGCGACCCAACAGATTTCAAGCCAGTTGGGTTGGCATGTGCGGTAGTCGCAAAGTCGATCGACAAACCCGTGGCGAGGGAGCTTGCTCCCGCTCGGCTGCGAAGCAGTCGTGAACCGGCAAGTGCGGTGTGCCTGATGCTCCCCATGCGGCAGGTTTTGGGGCCGCTTCGCGACCCAGCGGGAGCAAGCTCCCTCGCCACAGATCCACCGTTGTTCTTAAGTGAACCGCATACCTGTGGGAGCGAGCTTCAACTGACTGGCCTCAGAACCAGGTTTCCATCTGGATGCCGTACTGCCAGGTGCCGCCGGCGTTGAAGTCACTCTTGCCGAAGGAATCCGTGGTGCTGTACCTGTCCAGGTCCGACGACCAGTTCATGACGCTGGCGAACAGGCGCAGTTCAGGGCGCGTGAGCAGATCGCCCAGGTCAGGCTTGAAGGTCGGGGCAACCGTGAATTTCCAGAAATCACCGTCAACCGCATTGCGTTGCAGGTAGCCCTTGGGGTCGAGCTGCATGGTCTGCCAACTCATCTCGTAAGCCATCTCGAAATTGCTGTTGATTTCGTTGGCCAACCGCACGTTCAGGGTCATCCAACGGTAGTCGTCGCCCTTGACGTAGCGATCCTTGCTTTGCTCGGCCAGCAGGCTCGGGCCGATGCGCCAGTTGGGCGCCAAGGGCGTCTCGCCGTACACCGCCAGACGCAGCGCACGGGCGTCGTCGATCAGTTCGCCGTCCGAGCCGACGTTCTTGACCTCTGCCCCCAACCCCTGGCCATAGAGCAGCGCCGTCTTGAAGAAGCCTTCGCGGCCGAAAAAGGTTTTCTGGTGATTGGCGACCATGCTGTGCAAGCCGGAATCGGCCGGCGTCAGCCCTGCTTCATTGCTGCGAGTGCCGAAGTCGTTTTTCTTCGAGCCAATGGCGTTGAACATCCATTGCCACTGCCCGCCGTCGAAAAACTGATTGGACGTCAGGATGTAGCTTTCCACATCGGCATTGACGCCGCCCTCGCTGAAATCCCCGTAGTTACGACCGATCAACGAGTAGTTCGAGCGCCAGTCCTTGGTCATCTGTATGTCATAGATGCCGCCGCCGGTGCCGGCCAGATAGACCACGTCCGAGTCCAACCAGTGGATGTCGAAATTGTCCCTGTCGAAGCGCTTGCCAGCCCACAGAGTGGAATTTTCGAACATCGAATTGCCCTTGAATGCCGCCAGGTGATCGAGCTCGGTGAACACCTGGCGCACGTTCAGGTTGCTTTCCTCGGCGGTCCAGTCGTTGGAGCTCTCCACGCCATCGGCGATGGACACCGTGAATTTGGAGCGGGTGCCGTTCTGCGCGTACAGCTCTTTCGACAGGTCGATGCGCATGTAGGTGTCGTCCTCGTTACCAAGCCGCCCGACAGCACCGCCGACAGAACCGGCCGGGGTGGTGTATGGACCGCCACGCCCACCGCCCAACCCATCGTTGATCAGCAGCCCGGAACGAGCGTAGCCCTTGAAGCTGAAGCCGTCAGTGAGGTGTGCGCCATTGCCCTGCTTTTCCGTGCTTTGCTGACTGGCTTCGAGTTTTGCCAGGCGAGCATCGACGGTTGGCGTCGCAACGGCGGCGACAACCGGTGGCGTGGCGAGTTTGATTTGCTGCAGTTCCCTGGCGAGTGCCTGGGTTTGTTGTTCGGCGGCGGCAGCGCGTTTTTCCGCTGCGCTGGCCCTGGCCTCGAACGCGGCCATGCGCTCTTCCAGCGTCGCGGCCTGAGAAGTGGTCGCCGAGACGCCGAGCACGCTTGCGAGTAGCCAGCTTGATGCTTTCTGCATGTGGATTTCCCTGTTTTGTTTTTATTGTTCTGTTGCCGCGAACGGCCTTTTTCGCCCTGGTCATGAATTGTCAAACCGAAGGAAAAAAAGGATGCCTCAGCGCAAATACACTGCTACATTTGGCGATGTTAACGTTAACTTTTCTAAAAACAAAAATAAAGAGGGCTTTATGAAACAGCTCAAATCGCTCCTTCCAACGGCGCTGCTCGGCCTTTGCCTCGGGTTTCCAGCCCTGTCGACGGCCGCCAACCTGACGATTTCCTGCGGTGCCGTGGGCGCCGAGTTGCAACTGTGCAAGGAGGCTGTCGAGGCGTGGTCGAAGCAGACCGGCAACAACGTCGAGGTGGTATCCACGCCTAACTCGGCGACCGAGCGGCTGTCGTTCTACCAGCAGATTCTCAGCGCGCAATCCAGCGACATCGACATCATCCAAATCGACATGGTGTGGCCGGGCATGTTGGCCAAGCACCTGCTGGACCTGCGCGAAGTGCTTCCTGCCAACGCCACCCAAGGTTACTTCCAGGCCCAGGTGGACAACGCCACGGTGAACGGACGCCTGGTGACCATGCCGTGGTTCACC
This sequence comes from Pseudomonas thivervalensis, assembly GCF_001269655.1. Taxonomy (GTDB): domain Bacteria; phylum Pseudomonadota; class Gammaproteobacteria; order Pseudomonadales; family Pseudomonadaceae; genus Aquipseudomonas; species Aquipseudomonas thivervalensis. Next base: position 308,973 of record NZ_LHVE01000009.1, on the reverse strand, counting down.
GATTCGGGGCTGCTGTATTACCGCAAGGATTTGCTCGAGAAATACAACCAGCCCGTGCCCCAGACCTGGGAAGAAATGACCACGACCGCCAGGGCTGTCCAGCAAGCCGAGCGCGATGCCGGGAACGCCAACGCCTGGGGTTATGTGTTCCAGGGGCGCGCCTACGAAGGCCTGACATGCAATGCACTGGAATGGATCAGCAGCCAACCGCAAGGCGGCCTGGTCAACGCCCAAGGCGATATCGTGGTCAACAGCCAGGCCTCGAGGGCGGCGTTGACCTTGGCTAAAAGCTGGGTCGGCGACATCGCTCCCCGTGGCGTGCTCAATTACACCGAGGAAGAAGGACGCGGCGTCTTCCAGTCCGGCAATGCGCTGTTCATGCGCAACTGGCCTTATGTCTGGGCCCTGGTGCAAAGCCAGGACAGCGCCGTGAAGGACAAGGTCGGCGTCGCTCCCCTGCCCCGTGGCGGCGCGACGGGCACTCACGCGTCCACTCTTGGCGGCTGGGGCCTGGCGGTGTCGCGCTACAGCGCCAACGCCAAGCTCGCCGCGGAACTGGTGAGCTACCTGAGCAGCGCCCAACAACAGAAACACCGCGCCCTGGTGGGCGCCTACAACCCAGTGATCGAGTCGCTCTACCAGGATCCCGAGCTACTCGCGGCCATGCCTTACTACAACCAACTGCACAGCATTCTCAACGATGGGGTCATGCGCCCCGCCTCGATCACCGCCGACCGCTATCCACGGGTCTCCAATGCCTTCTTCGATCAAGTGCACGGCGTGTTGGCGGGCGAGCGGCCGGTGGACCAGGCCCTGGCCGAGCTGGAAAGCGAACTCACACGGATCAAACGCCGGAACTGGTAAGCCACAAGGAAGGAAATCACCATGTCTGTCTCCACCACACTCGCCCCCGACGACGAGTACCTGCTCACCCGGGAAACGCCGGTACAACGCCGTCGCGTTCGCGCCGCCTGGCTGTTCCTGACCCCGATGTTGCTGTGCCTGGCGCTGGTGGCGGCCTGGCCGCTGCTGCGCACATTCTGGTTCAGCCTGACCGACGCCAGCCTGGCCGATACGGGCGATGCCAGCTTTGTCGGCTTGAGCAATTATCTGTTTCACAGCGGTGCCGGCTGGTCAGGCATCCTGGTCGATCCACAGTGGTGGAACGCGGTGCGCAACACCTTGCATTTCACCGTGGTGTCAGTGGGGCTGGAAATCGTCCTGGGGCTGTTGGTGGCGTTACTGCTGAACGTCAAGTTCACTGGACGCGCGTTGGTGCGGGCGTTGATCCTGATCCCCTGGGCGATCCCGACCATTGTCTCGGCGAAAATCTGGTCATGGATGCTCAATGATCAGTTCGGCATCATCAATCACATGATGTTGAGCCTCGGCCTGATCGATGCGCCCTTGGCCTGGACAGCCGATGCAGACCTGTCGATGTGGGCGGTGATCATCGTCGACGTCTGGAAGACCGTGCCGTTTGTCACGCTGCTGATGCTGGCGGCGTTGCAGATGCTGCCCAGCGACTGTTACGAAGCCGCCCGGGTCGATGGCATCCACCCGGTGAAAGTGTTCTGGCGGGTGACATTGCCGCTGCTGATGCCGGCGTTGCTGGTGGCGGCTATCTTCCGGATCCTCGATTCCTTGCGGGTCTTCGATGTCATCTATGTGTTGACCTCGAACTCGTCGAGCACCATGAGCATGTCGGTCTACGCGCGCCAGCACCTGGTGGAGTTCCAGGACGTCGGTTACGGCAGCGCGGCCTCGACCTTGCTGTTCCTGGTCGTCGCGGTGATCGCCATGGCTTATCTGTACCTCGGACGCCGTCAACTGGAGGTCCGCTCATGAGTCCGCGCCTGCTGAAAAAAACCCTGTTGCGCCTCGGGTTCTGGTGCCTGATCGGGATCTTGCTGGTGTATGCGGTCTTCCCGTTCTACTACGCCATCGTGACCTCGCTGAAGCCGTCCAGCGCCTTGTTCCAGGTGAGCTACTGGATCGATAACCCGGACTTCTCCAACTATGCCGCCGTGCTCAACCAGGCCTCGTTCCTGCGGGCCATCGGCAACTCGCTGGTGGTGGCGCTGTGCGTGGTCACGCTGGCGCTGTTCCTCAGCCTGACCGCTGCCTACGCCTTGGGCCGGGTGAAGTTTCGCGGACGCGGCCCGGTATTGATGATGGTCCTCGGTGTTTCGATGTTTCCCCAAGTCGCGGTGCTGTCGGGACTGTTCGAGGTGATCCGCGCCCTGGGCCTGTACAACACCTCTTGGGCGTTGATCCTGAGCTACACGATATTCACCCTGCCCTTCACCGTCTGGGTGCTCACCACCTTCATGGGGCAACTGCCCCATGAGCTGGAAGAGGCCGCGATCATGGACGGTGCGTCACCCTGGGTCACGCTGACCCGCGTGCTGTTGCCGCTGCTCTGGCCGGCACTGGTCACCACCGGCCTTCTGGCCTTCATCGCCGCCTGGAACGAGTTCCTCTTCGCCCTGACCTTCACCCTGACCGATTCGCAACGCACGGTCCCGGTGGCCATTGCGCTGATTTCCGGCGGCAGCCCCCATGAGCTGCCCTGGGGCCTGCTGATGGCGGCGTCGGTGCTGGTCACGGTGCCTTTGGTGATTCTGGTGCTGATCTTCCAGCGCCGCATCGTTTCCGGCCTCACGGCCGGTGCGTTAAAGGGTTGAGGCCCAACACAGACAAGAAAGGAACAGCATCGTGATCAAGTTGAAGCTGGACAACGTGAACAAACAATTGGGCGGCGCGCGCATTCTTCGTGACGTCAGCCTGGAAATCTCGGCCGGCGAATTCGTGGTCTTCGTCGGCCCTTCGGGCTGCGGAAAGTCGACCCTGCTGCGACTGATCGCCGGGCTGGATTCGATCTGTGGCGGCGACCTGCTGATCGACGGCCGCCGGGTCAACGACCTGGAGCCGCGCGAGCGTGGCGTCGGCATGGTGTTCCAGTCCTATGCGCTGTACCCGCACATGAGCGTCTACGACAACATCGGCTTTGGCCTCAAGTTGGCCAAGACCGAGAAGACCAGCCTGCGCGAGCGGGTGCTGAAAACCGCGCAGATCCTGCAATTGGACAAGCTGCTGCAACGCAAGCCAAGGGAACTGTCGGGGGGCCAGCGCCAGCGCGTGGCCATGGGCCGGGCCATGGCGCGGGAGCCGGACATCCTGTTGTTCGACGAGCCGCTGTCCAATCTCGACGCCTCCCTGCGCGTGCAGATGCGCAACGAAATCGCCCGCCTGCATGGGCGACTGGGTTCGACCATGATCTACGTGACCCACGATCAGGTGGAAGCGATGACCCTGGCCGACAAGATTGTCGTGCTCAATGGCGGTCGCATCGAGCAGGTCGGCTCGCCACGAGAACTCTACGAGCGTCCGGCCAGCCGTTTTGTCGCCGGTTTCCTCGGCTCGCCACGGATGAACTTTCTTGCCGCATTCCTGCATGCGCCCGGCGAAACCAGCCAGGTGGAAAGCCTGGTGTTGGGCAGGACCACCCTGCCCGTCGACAGCTCGGACCTGGCCGCGAATACGCAACTGAGCCTGGGGATTCGCCCGGAACATCTCTCCCTCAAGGCGGCACAGGGAACGACCGGACTCGTGGTGAGCGGGGTCGAATACCTGGGGAGTGAAACCTATGTGCACCTCGACACCGGCCAGGACGAACCCATGGTCTGTCGTTGTGAGGTCAACGCCGGATGGCGGATCGGCGATCGGGTCGAGCTGCAACTGGATATCGACAACCTGCACGTGTTCGACGCGCACGGCACGGCGTTGAAGCGCCGCGCCATCGAAAGCCTGCCTGCTGGCGTCGCTCCACACCCGGCATCTGCGGGCGTCCTATGACCTTGTCCTTGAATACCATGAGCCATCCAATACCTGCGTCTCTCGAAATGGCCCAGCAGGCCCTGATCGACAACCTGCCTCGCCTGATCCATGACTATCGACCCGACTATCATCTGGCCCCGCCAACGGGCTGGATGAACGACCCTAACGGGGTGGTGTTCTTTCGTGGCGAGTACCACGTGTTCTACCAACACCACCCCTTCGACGCCAAGTGGGGCCCGATGTACTGGGGCCACGCCAAGAGCGCCGACCTGGTCCATTGGCAGCACCTGCCCATCGCCCTGGCACCGGGCGATGATTTCGACCGCGACGGCTGCTTTTCCGGCAGCGCGGTGGTGTGTGGCGACACCCTGGCGCTGATCTACACCGGGCACACCTGGCTGGCAGACGTGGGTGACGAACGCTTCATTCGCCAGGTCCAGTGCCTGGCCACCAGTGTCGACGGCATCCACTTCGTCAAGCACGGCGCCGTCATCGAGGAAGCGCCGCAAGCGGCGATCATGCACTTTCGCGACCCCAAGGTCTGGCAGGAGGGTGGTTATTGGTACCTGATTGCCGGCGCACGCCTGGGCGACACGCCGCTGCTGCCGCTGTACCGCTCCACCGACCTGCGCGCCTGGGCGTTTCTCGACTACGTGTCCAGCGGCACTGACGGCGATGGCTACATGTGGGAATGCCCGGACCTGTTTCGCCTGGACGGACGCGATGTGCTGCTGTATTCCCCGCAAGGGATGCAGCCTGAAGGCTACGAACGACTCAACAAGTACCAGACCGGTTATCGCGTTGGTCACCTCGACAGCGAATGGCACTTCAGTGGCGGGCCGTTCATCGAACTGGATAACGGTCACGATTTCTACGCCGCGCAAACCTTGGTGGCCGCTGATGGTCGGCGCCTGGTGTGGGCCTGGCTGGACATGTGGGAAAGCCCGATGCCGAGCCAGGCCCATCACTGGTGCGGCATGCTCGGTTTGCCACGGGAGCTTGAGCTGCAGGGCGATCGCCTTGGCGTGTTTCCGGCGCGGGAACTGGTCGCGCTGCGCCAGGCACCGTTGCCAAGCGTCGCGCCGTGGGCCGAGTCGGGCAGCCGCTGGGTGCCGCAGGTGACGGGCGACCGGTTGGAAATCCATGTTCACCTGGATCTGCTCGGTTGCAGCGAAGGCCAACTGGGCATCGCCTTGCGCTGCAGTGTCGATGAGCAGGAACAGACCCTGCTTTACTACGACGCGGCGCTGCAACGCCTGGTGCTCGATCGCAGCCGCTCGGGTGCGCAAGTGAGCGGTCAGCGCAGCGTGTCGATAGAGCAGGCGCAAACACAACTGCGCCTGCGGGTGTTCCTCGATCGCTCGTCCATCGAGGTGTTCGAGGACAGCGGCCGCTTCAGCCTCAGCAGTCGCCTCTATCCCCGGCCCGACAGCCTCGGGGTGAAGCTGTTGGCAAGCGGGACCGGCGGGCGCGTCACCATTGCCAACGCCTGGCCCCTGGGCTCGGGTTGGCTGTGAGGCACGTCATTCGAGTCGCGAGAAGCCCGGGCCCTGTGTCATGATTCTGCGTCAACCTGACGGGCCGCACTTCGCATGACTTCAGTGAAAGACGTAGCACAGCTGGCCGGCGTATCCCTGATGACGGTTTCGCGCGCGCTCAACACGCCGGAAAAACTGAGCCCCGAAACCCTTCAGCGGGTACGTCGCGCCATCGACGAACTGCAATTCGTACCGAGCCTGTCGGCGCGCAGGATGCGCGGCGACAACCTGCAGGCGCGCACCATCGGTGTGTTCGCACTGGATACCGCGACCACACCGTTCGCCGTCGAGTTGCTGCTGTCCATCGAACAGACCGCGCAGCAGGCAGGCTGGAACGTCTTCATCCTCAACCTGTTGAGCAACCCGCCCACCGACCAGAACATCGACCTGATGCTGTCGCACCGCCCCGACGGGTTGATTTTCAGTGCCATGGGCTTGCGCCAGGTGAGCATTCCCGAACGACTCAAGCGCAAACCGCTGGTGCTCGCCAATTGCCTGGCCGATGACAGCCAACTGGTCAGTTATGTACCGGATGATGAAGCCGGGCAGCATCGCGCCATGCATCATGCGTTGAGCCAAGGCTATCGGCGCCCGCTGTGCATCAATTTACCCAGGAAAAGTGTGGCCTGGCGCCTGCGCCAACAAGGCCTGCAACGCGCCTGCCAGGCCTTCGGGCTGGCGCCGGAAGCACTGCTGCAATACGACCTTTCCGATCACGACGCCTACGGAGAAACCGCCACCATTCTCGACCGGCACATCGTCGACGGCCGTCCGCAATTCGACATCCTGGTCTGCGGCAACGACCGCATTGCCTTTTGTGCCTACCAATTGCTGTTGGGCCGCGGTTTGAAAATTCCCGACGATGTCGCGGTGCTGGGCTATGACAACATGATCGGCATCGCCGAGCTGTTCATGCCGCCACTGACCACGGTCCAACTGCCGTACTACGAGATCGGTCGCCAGGCGGCCCGGCACCTGATCGAGACCCTCGAACTGACGGGCGCCCAGCCGGTGGATTGCCCGTTGGTGGTCAGGGCGTCGCTATAAGACCGCCGACAAAACCGTGGCGAGGGAGCTTGCTCCCGCTCGGCTCTGTAGGAGCTGCCGAAGGCTGCGATCTTTTGATCTTTTGATCTTTCGCTCGAGACTCAAGTGTCTGGGGAGAGATCGCAGCCTCGTTGCACTCGTCAGCTCCTACACAGCTCACACAGCGCCTACGACCCAGCGGGAGCAAGCGCCTTCGCCACAGGTGCAGCGTTTTTCTTAAGTGAATATCACTCCGGCTGCTTCGCGGGCGATGGCGGCAACGCTGCGATGATCCGGGCGCGGCACACCTCGAGGATTTCATCGGCCAGGGCGGAATCGTCCGGGCAGGCCCGCGACAACATGATCGCGCCGACGACATGGGCCAACATGTCGAGCATCTTCGCCCTGACCTCTTCCTGCGGCGCCTCTTCCCCGGTCTCGTACTGGCTTTCGAGCGCCGCCAGCGTGTTTTCGATGCCGTTGGCAAAGGTCGCCTTCAGCTCAGGCGATTGACGGGCCGCGTCCCCGGACAGCGCCGCCATGGTGCAACCGCCACCCGGGGCGTCACGGTGATCCCTGGACACGTAAAGATTGACGAACTCAGGCACACCGAGCCCCACACTGTTGGTCAGCGATTGCGCCAGGCTGCTCGCGGCCGCTTCGGCCATCAGGTCGGCCTTGGAGCCGAAATGTTTGTAGAAACCGCCATGGGTGAACCCGGCGGCGGCCATCAGATCCGCCACCCCCACGCCGTCAAAGCCTCGTTCACGAAACAAGACAGAGGCCGTCTCGACGATGTGCTCCCGATTTGCCTGGGCCTGGGCCTTGGTTACCCGCATTTTTCACTCCCTCGTGCTGCTGGAAAATCATGCTCACATCATACATAGATGTCGAGCATAATCAAATTCGTTGACAGTTTAGATTTCGGTCATCATCCTAATGAAAAGCCCCGCTCACGTCGGCAAGCTGCACACAACGTTTATCCAAACCTACGGAAACAAGACACCATGACCGACCAGAACCTGTTCACGCCCTACACGTTGGGCAATCTCACGCTGTCCAACCGAGTGGTCCTGGCACCGCTGACTCGCAACCGTGCGGGGCAAGGTTTTGTACCGAGCGAGTTCGCGGCTACTTACTACAGCCAACGAGCGTCGGCAGGTTTGCTGATTTCCGAGGCCTCGCAGATTTCCCAGCAGGGCCAGGGTTATCAGGATACGCCCGGGATCTACACACCGGCGCAGATCGACGGCTGGCGCAAGGTGACCGATGCAGTCCATGCCAAAGGCGGACGGATTTTCCTGCAGCTGTGGCATGTCGGTCGGGTCTCCCACGTCGATTTGCAAGCGAACGGTGCCGCCCCAGTGGCCCCCTCCGCCCTGCGTCCGGCGACCAAGGTGTTCGTCAATAACCGTTTCGAGGACGTTTCCGAACCGCGAGCGCTGGACATCGACGAGTTGCCGGGGATCGTCAACGATTTTCGCCTGGCGGCGGCGAACGCCATCGCGGCGGGATTTGACGGCGTAGAGATCCACGGCGCGAACGGCTACCTGCTCGACCAGTTCCTCAAGGACGGCGCCAACGTGCGCACCGATGCCTACGGCAGTTCGATTGAAAATCGCGCTCGCCTGCTGCTGGAAGTGACCGCGGCCGTCGTGGAAGAAGTCGGGGCCGAACGCACCGGCCTGCGCATCTCGCCCGTCTCGCCGGCCAATGGCGTGTCCAGCAGCGCACCCCAGGCGCAGTTCGACTACCTGGTCGATCAGCTCAACGCCTTGGACATCGTTTACCTGCACGTGGTCGAAGGCGCGACGGGCGGGCCGCGCGATGTTGCACCCTTCGACTTCGGTTCATTGCGCCAGCGCTTCAAGAACACCTACATCGCCAACAACGGCTACGACCTGAACCTGGCCACCTCGCGACTCGCCGAAGACCAGGCTGACCTTATCGCTTTCGGCCGGCCGTTCATCGGCAACCCGGACCTGGTAGAGCGGCTCAAGACCGGCTCGCCATTGTCGGCCTTCAACCCCGCCACCCTCTATGGCGGCGGCGCGGCGGGCTACATCGACTACCCGACGCTCGCTGAATCCAGCGCGCGGTAACACTGACCAGCCCCAAATGCGCGCCCGAAAAGCAGCGCGTCAATGACATTTCCCTGAAGAAGAGAATTACCCATGGACACTCGCACAACCGTTCTCATCACTGGCGCCTCCACCGGCATCGGCGCTGTCTATGCCCAGCGCTTTGCGCAGCGCGGACACAATCTCGTCCTGGTGGCCCGCGACAGCGCGCGCCTGCAAGCGTTGGCCACCAAGCTGCGCAGCGAACACAGCGTTGCCGTCGACATTCTCCAGGCCGACCTGACCCAGATCAGCGACCTGACCACCGTCGAAGCCCGCCTGCGGGATGACGCCAGCATCGGCATCCTGGTCAATAACGCCGGTGCCGCCCAATCCGGCAGTTTCATCGAGCAGTCGACCGACAGCGTCGCGCACCTCGTGTCGCTCAACACCACCGCGCTGGTCCGGCTGGCCAGCGCCATCGCCCCACGCCTGGTCAAAGCGGGTGACGGTGCGATCATCAACATCGGCTCCGTGGTTGGCCTGGCACCGGAATTCGGCATGTCGGTCTACGGCGCGACCAAGGCGTTCGTGTTGTTTCTGTCCCAGGGCCTCAGCCTGGAACTGTCGCCCAAAGGCGTCTACGTTCAAGCCGTCCTGCCAGCGGCCACCCGCACCGAGATCTGGGAACGCGCGGGCATCGATATCAATACCTTGAATGAAGTCATGGAAGTCGGTGACCTGGTCGATGCCGCGCTGGTCGGTTTCGATCGTCGCGAACCGGTGACCATCCCGCCCTTGCAGGAAGCGGCACGCTGGGACGCCTTGCAGGCGGCGCGCCAAGGCCTGCTCGGGCAAATCAAGCAGTCCCAGGTTGCCGAACGCTATCAAGACCTGGCGTGATCGACGTCTAGCGGGCGCCGGCGCGAGAGAAAGCGCCGGATGCCTCGATGCCTGGCCAGCCTGCTGCGCCCCTTATGAGAACAAAGCACCATGAAGGCATTTTTAATCGACCGCTACGGCAAGCACAGTGGCCGTATCGGCGACGTACCGGCCCCTGAAGTGGCTGACCACGACGTTCTGGTCCGCGTCCACGCCGCCAGCGTCAACCTCTTGGATTCAAAGATCCGCAAAGGCGAATTCAAGCTGATCCTGCCCTACTCGTTTCCCTTGGCATTGGGGCATGACGTGGCCGGGGTCGTGATGCGTGTGGGATCCCGTGTCCAGCATTTCAAGCCGGGCGATGAGGTCTATGCCCGCGCCCCGGATGGGCACATCGGCACCTTCGCCGAGCAGATTGCAGTGAACGAAAATGCCCTGGCCCTGAAACCCTCGAACGCCAGCATGGAAGAAGCCGCAGCCCTGCCGCTGGTCGCCCTGACGGCCTGGCAGGTACTGGTTGAAACCGCCCGACTGAAGAAAGGCCAAAAGCTCTTCATCCAGGCCGGTTCAGGTGGCGTCGGCACCCTTGCCATCCAGCTTGCCAAACACCTCGGCGCCTTCGTTGCGACCACCACCAGCACCCACAATGTGCCTTGGGTCAAAGCGCTGGGGGCGGACGTTGTCATCGATTACAAGCAGCAGGATTTCTCAAGCGTTCTGCAGGACTACGACGTCGTGTTGAACAGCCTGGGCGCCGATGAACTGGAGAAGTCGCTGAAGATCCTCAAGCCCGGCGGCCAGCTCATTTCCATCTCGGGACCACCCACCCCGCAGTTCGCCCAGGCCCAGGGATTTTCCTGGCCATTGCGACTGATCATGGGCCTGTTGAGCAGCGGCATCCGCCGCAAGGCCCGCCGAAAAGGTGTGAGCTACGCCTTCGTGTTCATGCGCGCCAGTGGTCCTCAACTGCGCGAGATCACCACGCTCGTCGAGGCCGGCAACCTCAAGCCGGTGATTGACCGTTCCTTCCCTTTCGACGCGACGGCCGATGCCTTGGGTTATGTCGAACAAAGTCGTTCGAAAGGCAAGGTCGTCATCAAGATCCACCCGGGAGTGGCTGATGAGTGAAAGCGTGTCCGCTCCGGAAAACGACCAAGGTTCAATGACAGAATTGAACCCTGCGGATTTACCCGCCGAGGCGGAAAACAAGGAGGTCCCAGACACCGTTGCTCCCGTGATTGTCTGGCGTCCATTGATGCTTGAACAATGAGCGGCGAGCCTCTGGAAGGCCCATTGCGAAGCAAGTGCTGATTTGACCAGAGGTCATCGGTTGACTACCTTGATGCTCAACTATCTCGTTCGACAAGGAGTGTCGACATGTGCGCAGCCGTTCGCGCGTCTTTTGCCCTGGCTTGGATGCTATCCCTGGCGTTCCATGCGGTGGCTGCCCAGCCGCCGCTTGATCCAGTGGCGACCCTGAACCGCATCAACCACAATTACAACACCCTCAAGGACGCGTGCCAGGAGCCCGACACCGGTGCCGCACGCGGTCACTATTACTGCAGCGGCGTGACCTTGCGCATGGTCAATGACGGGCCTTTCAACCCGTGGGACTACAGCCCCTACGCCATCAAAATCGGCGCGACCTCCTACTCCTGGATCCGCAAGGATCTGAGCACCCGGATACTCATCCACCCGGCCGGTTTCATCCTGCGCACCCCAACCGATGCGGCGTCCTTGGGCCTGCCCGTCAAGGAGCAGGGTTGGACGTGCATCTACGCCTTCGACGGCGGTACCGGGCCTGAGCGCAAATGGTACGGCTGTGGTTTCTTCGACAGTCGCGAGCCACCGCGTGCGGCCCAGGGCACGATGAATAACCGCAACGCTGCCCTGGCCTACGGCACCTGCGCGGAAGCCTCGGTGAGCACCGCTGAGCAATGGACCCGCAAGTACACTGGGCTGATGAAGGGACCGATCCAATACAGCCAGTGCTCCTGGAACGCCGAAAAGCCCAGCGATTGGAACGCCATGATCCGTGTCCACGAGTCCCGGCCGAACACCACCAACCGGGACCCCTTTGCCTACAGTGCCCAGGTCAACGAGTTCATGTTGAAAAATGCCTCGGCGACCCACGATGGCAGCGAAAACATGAAGTACATCGATGCCTTCATCTACAACGTCAACAGCACGCAGAACTTCGCCACCCGCGGTGACCAGGCGCCACCGAAACCGGAGAGCGGCCTCAACAGTGCGCGCAATTTCCAGAAGAAGCTCCAGGCCCAAGGCTACAGCGTGCCGATCCTGCGTCTCGACTTCACCAAGCCTGCGCAGGAGCGCTTCAGCTATGTCGCCGCCGACCAGGCCATTGACCTCACCGCTGCCGGCGGCCCACAGCCGCCCATGAAACCGGCGCCCGTCTACATCGCATCGGCCACCTGGATCGATCGCTACGACCCAGGCAGCAAGAAAAACGAATGGAGCCTCAAGGTCATGCCGACCGCCCAGGGCAAGGCGATCCAGGCCAGCGACCAAGATGCCTTGTACCGCGAACTGGTCGAGTTGCGTGCCGCCGATCAGCAGTGGCGTGACAATGAAAAATCCCCAGGCAGCATGCGCCAGCAGCTGAGCTGCCTGGTGCGCAACTACCCGGCCAAGACCGAATGGAACCTGGAACCGTTTCGCCCCGTAGTCTCACCGCAGGAAGCGGCCAGGGCCGGTTGCAATCCGATCTCGCGCTGAGTCGCCGTAGCCCCTTGTCCAGGGTCCGCGACAGGTTCAATGGACGACGCCGGCACGCATGAAAAAACTCTGCGTTACCTATCCCCGGCTAACGGTTTCAACACAAGGAAGTCACCTCATGAAGACTCCTATGAAAAGGATCACCCCACTCCTTCTCTTCCCGTTGTTCCTGCAAACGACAGCGGCCAATGCCGAGTCGTGCGAAGAGACGCTGAAACGGGTGGAAGGCTTGTACAACAACACCGTCGACAGTTGCCGGCAGGACCCGGCTTCGGACTGTTCGGGGTTGCTGGTCAGGGGCACTCACCGCGCCAATCCGGCGAAAGGCGAGAAATGGGATGTCTGGAACCCAAGCCCTAAAGCGAAAGAGCTGGGCACTTTTGCCGCCTCCTGGATGCGGGTCGATGGCATCAGCTATGAAGACCCGGGCATGAGCACCCAGAACGGCTACCTCATCACGCCCATCGACCAGGTGCGCGAACCGGAGACGCCGGTGCACATCTACTGTGCGTTCCCGAACGATGCCTGGACCGACTTTCGCGATGACCGCGGCTGTGGCAACAACAAAAACACCGCCCAGACCGAGGCGGTCTGCCAGGCCATGGCGCCACCTATCGTCACTGCCAATGCCTGGGTCGCACATTTCACCCGGTTCAATAACGACCGCAAGCAAGACCAGCTGCAATGCGGTTTCAACATGCGCAACCCCATGAGCAGCAAGGAACGGGTCGACGCGTTTCGCAACTTCATGGGCGCCCGAAAAGTCATCAATACCCGGGAGTTTCAGACCCAGACAGAACTGCGCCTGGGTAACCCGAAAGACGATGAGCTGCCAATCCTGGCATTTTTCTACAGCGATCAACGGGGCCTGAACGATGCCCTGGCCAATCAGCGGGACTACAAGGAAAAGACCGGCAAGGATCGCAACATCATCAAGATCGACTTTCCACGGACGCCGGGCAGTAAAGCCACCTTCTCCTGCACCCGAACCACGCCGCCTGCGCCACAATTCTGTGACCGATACATCGAGTCCAGTACCTGGGCACAACGCCCCGATCCGAAGCTGGGGCCCAACACCTGGTCACTCCAGGTCGTGCCCACCGCCTGCGGTCGCGCGATCAAGGATGACCAGACCGACCGGATGTTCGCCGAGTTGTACAACAAGCACAAAGATGACGAGCAATGGCGGCAATACAGCGTCCACGGTGGCTCCCTCCGCCGGCAATTGGTGTGCCATCTGGCGGCAACCTTCGATGGCAAGCCCGTCAGGAACAAGCCGGAGTGGAACCTTGAACCGGCACGTCCCTACGTCGACCAGGCCAAGGCCGTCGCGCAGTATTGCAATCCTTACTGAGGCTTGAGCGGCAACGTGATCGGTCGAGACGCCAGGTATCGGCCGATCACGCATTACCAAACCGCAATGTGCGAATCCGCCCGGGGCTCGGTCCCGCCGCACAGCACCCCACTGATCGGGTCGCGCAGGATGATCTGGCCGCGGCCATAGTCGGTCAGGTCGCTGGCGATCTGAACCTCATGCCCCCGCCGGGCCAGGGCATTGGCCAGGTCCCGTGAGGCGCCGTGCTCGATCCCGACCTTCATGTCGCCCAGCCATTGCCAGCGCGGTGCGTCCAGGGCCGCTTGCGGGTTCAGGCCGAAATCCACCAGGTTCATGACCATCTGCACATGCCCCTGGGGCTGCATGTAGCCGCCCATCACGCCGAAGGGGCCGAGGGCCTCGCCATCGCGGGTAAGGAACCCGGGAATGATGGTGTGGAAGGTTTTCTTGCCCGGGGCCAGGCAGTTGGCGTGGCTCGGATCGAGGCTGAATTCCTGCCCACGGTTCTGCAGGGCGATGCCGCTGTCGGGCAGCACCACGCCGGAACCGAACCCGTGGTAGTTGCTCTGGATGAACGAGACCATGTTGCCCTCACCATCCGCGGCCGCCAGGTATACCGTGCCGCTGGCGTGGGGGTCCCCGGGCTTGGGCGGTTGGGCCTGTTCGCCGATCTGTCCGCGCCGACGGGCGCTGTAGTCATCGCTGAGCAGATCGGCCACCGCCATGCGCATGTGCAGGGGGTCGGTGATGTAGTGCAGACCGTCGCTGTAGGCCAACTTCATCGCTTCCAATTGGCGATGCCAAGTCTGTTGGCTGTCGCGCTGATCGAAGTCGAAGCCTTCCAGAATCTTCAGGGCCATCAAGGCCACCAGGCCCTGCCCGCTCGGCGGGATTTCCCAGACATCCACGCCTCGGTAGTTGACGTGGATGGGGTCGACCCACTGGGCGCGATAATCCCGGAGGTCCGAGGCGCGCAGGTAGCCGCCGCTGGCCCGGGAGTGAGCGTCCAGGCGCTCGGCCAACGCACCGCGATAGAGGCTTTCGCAACCGGTGTCGGCCAGTTCCTGGAGCGTGCGCGCCTGGGCCGGGTTGCGAAAGAGCTCCCCGGCCCGTGGCGCCCGGCCGTCGATCAGGAACGTCTCGAACCAGGCGTCCATGACGGCATTGCGATGGGGCGTGAACTCGTTCACGGCGATCTGCCATTGATGGGCAACCACCGGTGACAGCGCAAAGCCGTCCCGGGCCAGGCTGATGGCCGGTTGCAGCAGCTCGGCGAAGGGCAGCTTGCCAAAACGTCGGGACAGCTCGGCCCAGGCCGATGGACAGCCTGGGACCGTCACCGGTGTCCAGCCATAGACGGGCATTTTTTCATGGCCGGCAGCCTTGACCGCCTCGATGCTCAAGGCCGCCGGCGCATGACCGTTGCCGTTGAGGCCGTACAACTGGCCCTTGCACCAGACCAGCGCGAAGGCGTCACCGCCGATGCCGCAGCCCGTGGGCTCCACCACCGTCAGCGCGGCCGCCGTGGCGATGGCGGCGTCGATGGCATTGCCGCCTTTTTGCATGATCTCGATGCCCGCCTGGGCCGCCAGGGGCTGGGACGCGGCGACCATGCCCCGACGGGCGAAGACGCTCTGGCGTTGTGACGGATAAGGGTATTCGTGGGCAGAAAATTTAAGCATGGCAAAAACTCTTCAATACAGAAATTCGGTGGCCGGGAAACGTCACAGCACGCGGCTGAGAAAAGCCCGGGTGCGCGGATGAATCGGATGACAGAAAATCTGCTCCGGCGGCCCCTGCTCGATAAGCTCGCCCTGGTCCAGGACCACCACACGGTCGGCCACTTCCCGGGCAAAGCCCATTTCATGGGTCACCACCACCATGGTCATGCCCTCCTCGGCCAACTCCTTCATCACCTGCAACACCTCACCCACGGTTTCCGGGTCGAGGGCGCTGGTCGGTTCGTCGAACAGCATGGCCTGGGGCTTCATGGCCAGGGCCCGGGCAATCGCCACCCGCTGTTGCTGGCCGCCGGAGAGCATCGAGGGGTAGTGATCGGCCTTGTCCGCCAGGCCGACCCGCTCCAGCAACCCGCGGGCCTGTTCCAACGCGGCGGCGCGAGTCACGCCGAGCACCTGGATCGGCGCCTCGATGATGTTTTCCAGGGCGGTCATGTGGGGGAACAGGTTGAAGCGCTGGAACACCATGCCGATGTCCCGCCGCTGCCGGGCGATGTTGCGCTCCGACTCACGCACCAGGCTGCCATCGGCCCGTTCGCGATAGCCCATGGGCTGGCCATTGACGCGGATGCGTCCGCCCTGGATGTCCTCCAGCAGATTGATGCAACGGATGAAAGTGGTCTTGCCGGAGCCCGACGCACCGATCAGCACCACCACTTCGCCGCGCCGCACTTGCAAGGAGATGCCCTTGAGAATCTGCAGCTCGCCGAAGGACTTGTGAACGTCCAGCACCTCGATGATCAGCTCTTCGCTTTTATGCGCCATGGTCAACGTGCCCTCAGCAGGTTCAGGGTGCTGCGACCGAACATCCGCGTCGACGCCGGCGGTGGCGACGAAGGCCGGTCCGACTGGCCGAAACGGGCCTCCAGCCAGCGCTGGAAAAAGCCCCACAGCGTGGTCAGCAACAGGAAATAGATCGCCACCACCAGGTACAACTCGAACACCCGGAACGTCGCCGACGTGACCATCTGGGTACTGAGCAACAGTTCCTGGACGCCGATCACGCTGACCAGCGTGGTGTTCTTGAGCATCACGTTGAACTCGTTGCCCAGCGGCGGAACGATGACCCGGAACGCCTGGGGCAGGACAACGCGGCGCATCAGTTTGGCGAAAGTCATGCCCAGGGAACGTCCGGCCTCGTATTGGCCCTTGTCCACCGCACCGATGCCGGCGCGGATGATCTCGGCCATGTAGGCCCCCTCGTTGAGGCCCAGGGCGATGATCGCCGCCTGGATATTGCCGGGGATCACCAGCCCAAAGAGGTCGATGTCTTCGAAGCGGAAAATCCCGCCAGCGGCCAGCGCGGTGTAGAGGAAGACGATCTGCACCAGCAACGGCGTGCCACGCATCAGCCACACGTAAAAGCGCACCGGCACATGCAGCAACGGGTTCTTCGACAACCGCAACAGCGCGGCGGCCAGCCCCAGCACGCAACCCAGGAGCATCGCCAGCACACTGATCAGGCAGGTCAGCCAGAGCCCGGTGAGGTACACCCCACTGGGCTGCAACAGGTACTGCCAGAACACATCCCAATTGAAATTCATCGACGGTTCACCTCAATCAAGTGTGTCACTGGCGACATGCCATTTGCCGAGCAGTTGGCTGTAGCTGCCGTCGCTGCGCATGTCGCCGATCACCTGCTGCACGGCGGCGGTCAGTTGCGGATCGTCTTTGCGAATGCCCAGGCCGGTGAGAATCCGGCTGAAGGCTGGCACGCCTTCCTCGAACAGGTCGGGGGCCATGGCGGCGTAGTAACCGGCGGTTTCCACGGTGGTGCCGTAGGCGTCGACCTGGCTGATGCGCAGGGCCTGGAAGGCATCGGTGTCGGAGTTGTAGACCACCAGTTTCATGGGCGGCTTGCCGGCCTTGGCCAGGGTGTCGTTCTCGGCGTCGAGCAGGGTCTTGATGGTGGAGCCGTTGAGCACCGCGACCTTGTGACCGGAGAGATCCGGCAGTGTCTTGAGGCCCTTTGGATTGCCCTTGGGCACCACCACCGCCTGGCTGGAATACATGTAGTTGACGATGTCGATCACCTCGCGGCGCTCGGGCTTGTCGAACAGCTGGTCGACGATCATGTCGCACTGTCGGGCCAGCAGCGCGGGGAGCAATCCGGAAAAGGGAATGACCCGCCACTCCACCTTCTTGTCGCCCAGGCGCTTGGCGACTTCCAGCCCCAGGTCCACGGTCAATCCCTTGGGTTTCTGCGCCTCATCGAAGGACACCAGTGGCGGCGAATCCATGCCTGAGCAATAGACCAGTTTGTCGACCTTGAGCAGACGCTCCGGGACAACGGGCGCGGCAACCGCCCACTGCGCACAGAAACCCAAGGATAAAGCGGCAACCAACAGGCGAGGCTTATGCATGACCAGACACTCCAGTTCAGTAAATGACGGCAGTACTCAAAGTCAGAATCTGATCCTCTGCTCTCGTTATTTTTTCGATTGCAGGAACTCGATCAATTCAGGAACGGTGCCTTCGATGTGCGCACGCACCACCGCCTCGGCCTTCTCGGCATCGCCCGCACGCAGCGCGTCGAGGATCAGCATGTGCTCCTGACGCGCGCTCAGGGGCTTTTCCACGTGCTGCAGCCATAGGCGCATGGGCGCTTCGATCAGGGAATAAAGCGCGCTGATCTGCTTGAGCAATCGCGGGCGACCGCTGAGGCTGCACAGGTATTCATGGAAGGCGCGATGGCGGCTGACCCACTCGGCACTTTCCTCGCGGTAATCGTCCATCTCGTCCAGCAAGCGCTCTAAGGCAGCCAGCTGGCGCTCACCAATCTTCGCCGTCGCGACACGCACCGCCAGGCCTTCGAGGGCGCTGCGCATTTCGAAGACTTCATGCAACTCATCGATGTCCAGGCCGCTGACCACCGCCCCGCGATTGGGCCGCAGGGTCACCAGGCCCTGGGCATCCAGGCGGCGAAAGGCCTCGCGCACCGGCATCCGGCTCATGCCGATCTCGTTGGCGATGTCCTCGGCGATCAGCCGGTCGCCCTTGCGCAACCGACCGCCACAAATGGCATCGAGGAGGAAGTTGTAGGCCTCCTCCTCGGCCGTCATGGGCGGACGTTCAGCGTACGTCGGAGCAAATTGCATGGCAGCACCTTCTGCATTTTTGTATCCAATTATCCATGGATTCAAAAAAGCAGAATGCGTGCCAACCTCACGCATCATCGTGCAAGGGATTGATTTGAAGGAATTAATCGAGGCGAACGACTGCCAGGCTTAAGCCCTTAGCCGCACAGGTGTGCTACTAAACAGCTCAGCGACTGCCTTTTATAGGTGCGGGATGGCGCTTCGGTAACACCGCAATGTCGCTCACTTAAGGCTTGCTAGATTAATTGTGGCCAGGGGATTTGCCTGCGTTCTTAAGTGAACAGCAGCGGGTAATACCGCAGGCGTGAGCCCATCATGCCGGTGCCCTGGGCGTATCCGAGGGTGACTCGCCAAACAGCGCCCGGTAATGGACGGCAAAATGACTCAGGTGGAAAAACCCCATCGCCACGGCGATCTCACTGACGTTCAGCGCGGCCGCACGGGTCGTGATCAGTCGGCGGCGCACGGCATTGAGCCGCAGGTTGCGCAGGTACTCCACCGGACGCATGCCGGTGACCGCCTGGAAACTGTTCTGCAGGGTCCTGCGGCTGACCCGCAATTGCTCGCACAAATCGAGGATGCTCAAGGGCACATCGGCACTGGCCACAACCAACTCTTGGCAACGCTTGACCAGGTAGGCACTGACGGCAAAGTTACCGCGCCGGCCACGCACCTCGTCCGAGGCGTTGCTGAACAGGTCGAGAAAGGCATTGAGCAGAACGTCTTCGAGGATTTTTTCCGAAGCATGATTGACCGCGTCGGCCTGTTCCAAAAGGTGACGAAACAGTGGGTGGATCCGCTGTTGCACCCGTTGCAGTACCGCCTCATCCACGCTGACCTGGGACACGCTTTTCAAGCGCTTGAGCTGTTCGCTCGACAGTTCGTAGGCCGCCAGCTTGGCGAAGCGTACCGTATCGACATTGGCCGCGAAGAAGTGCGTGCCTTCCGGGGCGTGCAAGACGAAGTCCTCGCCATCGCGCAGCAGCACGACGCTGTGGGCGCCCACTTGATGCCCCTGGACCACCGGCGCACCGCCCAGGGACATGGCAATGCACAACCGTCCTTTTGGCGCGCAACCGCGCTGCACCACGCGTTTATCCAGCACCTCCTGGAAGATCTGGAAACGCTCGGCGCACACCTGCCGCAGCTCGCTGGACAAGCAACCGCGGCCAAGCTGGTCATAGACTTGTTGCCAGCCCAGGATCGAACCGGCGTGTTGCTGAGGATCATTGAAGGTACGGACTTCGGCGAACATGATCATTGTTCCTCGGTGGCGCTGTGCTTATTACCCGGTGCTGTATAGGAGCTGTGCCAGACGCTGTGCCGATGCTGTGCCAGACGCTGTGTCGGACGCTGTGCCGATGCTGTGTCGGACACTGTGCCGATGCTGTGTCGGACACTGTGTAGGAGCTGTCGAGTGCAACGAGGCTGCGATCTTTCCCCAGACACTTAAATCTCAAGCGAAAGATCAAAAGATCAAAAGATCAAAAGATCAAAAGATCGCAGCCTTCGGCAGCTCCTACCGGAAATCCAAAGCCAATTCCATGCCAAGCATGTACAGCCGATACTCGGCGGCCTTGATGTCCAAGGGCGCCAATAAAGCCCCGGACAGCACCACCTGCCCCGCTTCAACGCACTGCCCGTCGGCCAGCAAGCGCCGGATCAGCCAGCACAGGTTGGCCTGGGGCGTGTCCTCGCGCGCCTGGGCATTGCCCTCGCCGCAAGGCACCCCGTCGCACGCCAGGCGATAGTTGACGTGGGCCAATTGCTCAGGATGAAACCTGACCCGCGAACCCAGGCAATACAGCGCCGCGGCAGCATTGTCGGCCAGAAACGCGCCGACGCCGAAACGCCAGCCCTGCCAGCGACAATCGGCAATTTCGAACGCCGGCGCGACCTCGGAGATGGCGGCGAGGATGTCCTCGTCACTGTGGAAACCCGGCACCAGCGTGCGCCCCAGGACAAACGCCAGCTCGATTTCCAACTTCGGCTGGATCAGCCGTGCGAGGGACACCGTACGGCCGGGCTCCACGACCATGGCATCGGTCAGCGCACCCAACACCGGCTCATCGATACCGAAACGATCCTGGGCGGCGCGGCCGGCGAAGGCCACTTTCCATCCGGTCAACCGCTCACCACCGGCCTGGCGCCGGCGCAACGCCTCGCGCTGCAAGGTGTAGCCCGTCGGTAAATCGACGGCCTCCGGTTCCAACGAAGGCAAGGCGTGCACGGCCCGCCCGGCGTCGTGCAGCCGGACCAACAGATCATCTTCACGCCTCATGAAAGTTGCTCCGCCAGTTTGCGCAACACGCCTTCGAGCCGCTCGGGGGTGGTGATCGCGGCAACGAACCGATCCGGCCGCACCACCACGACGCAGTCACGCACCTTGGCAAACCATTCGCCCAGGCGGTTATCGACGTCTTCGACGCAAATGGCGCCGCTGGCAGACAAGGGCTGGTTGCGCCCCACGCCACTGCGCGAGCGATTGATCTGAATGAAACGCGTGTCCCAGCGCGCCCAATAAGCGGCGGTCTGCTCGCTGAGTTGTTCGCTCGGATTGACCCGATAGCCCAGCACCGCATAGGAATGCCCCAGCACTTCGTCCAGGCGTCGGCGCTGGCCCTGGGCATCTTCGATGGACGGTTGGATGAACAACTGCCCGACCAGATCGTCCTCATGCAGCTCGGCGCGCTCGTGGTACACCAAGCCCTTGGTGATGGTCGCCTTGGGTTTGAACTTGAACTCCAGCAAGTGCGAACGCAGGTTGTCGACGCTGTTGACGGCCTGGAACAACCAGTCCCGCACACCGGCCATCAACGGGTTGGTCAACCCCAGGACGGCGCCCATGTTGTCGGCCAGCGCAATCAGATCGGTCGCGTGCCCACGGCGCTCCTGGTCGTAGCTGGCCAGAATCGCCGGCGACGCCCGCCCCTGGAGAATCGCGGCGAGCTTCCAGCTGACGTTGGCGACATCCCGCAGGCCCGAATTGAGCCCCTGCCCGGCCCAGGGCGGGGAAATATGCGCCGCATCCCCCACCAGTGCCACCCGCCCCTGGACAAAGCGCGCCGCGACCCGGGAGTTATGGGTGTAGGCGCGGATCCGGATGATCTCCAGTTGATCGACCGCCTCGCCGATATGCCCACGGATCAAGTCCCGGATCGTCGCCTCTTCGCACATCCGGGTCTCGTCTTCGCCCTCCAGGAGCATGAACTCCCAGCGCCGTTGCTGATACGGCAAGTAGATGCAAACGAAGGGCCGCTGAGGGTCGGCATGCAACGCCGTATAGGGTGCGTCCAGGCTGTCGTTGGCCGTGTCGATCACCACCCATTTGCGCGGATGGGTCAGCCCCAGCAATTCGATGCCGAGTTTCTTGCGCACGCTGGAACGTCCACCGTCGGCGCCGATCACATACTGCGCCTGCAACTGATACAGCTCGCCTTGGGCGTCACGCACCTGCAGGGTCACGCCCTCGGCATCCTGCTCCAGATCGAGCATTTCATGGCCCTGGCGCAGCTCGACACTGGCGTGCTTGCCCAGTTGCTCGCGCAACGTCGTCTCGAGCAACTGCTGCATGAAGATGTTGCGCATCGGCCAGCCATAGTTCGCCGTGCTCGGCTTGACCTCGGCAAAACACACGCCTCGTGCATTGTAGTAACGCAGGGGCACGTTGCAGATCATGTCGCGGGCGGCCAATTCGGCAATGCCGATGCCCTGTAACACCCGCAGCGCTTCGTCATCCATGCCCACTGCGCGGGGATACGGCAGGACGCCGTCAGCCAATTCGAGGACGATGCAGTCGACACCGTACAGCCCCATGTAATGAGCGGCCGTGATCCCGTTCGGGCCGCCGCCGACGATGACTACCTGGGTTTTCTCCTGCTTCATCGCTATTCACCGCTTTGTTGTTGTGGTTGTAGGCACTGGTCATACAAATAATCCATGACGACGAGGTTGAACATTTCGCTCTGGTCATCATGGACATAATGGCTGGCGTCGGCGATTTCCTCTGTCCGCACCCACGCATTGGCCTGCTTGATCGACTCAAGGGTCGCCAAGGGCAGGAAATCGGAACGGGCGCCGCGAATGAACAGCGTCGGGCAATCCAGTGCCCGGACCGCCGGCCACAAGTCAGTCGGGGTAATACTCAGGCGCGCCTGGGCAATACCCTGCTGGTCGTGACGCCATTCGATGCCAGCCAGG
Organism: Pseudomonas thivervalensis; assembly: GCF_001269655.1. GTDB lineage: Bacteria > Pseudomonadota > Gammaproteobacteria > Pseudomonadales > Pseudomonadaceae > Aquipseudomonas > Aquipseudomonas thivervalensis. The sequence goes on along the minus strand of NZ_LHVE01000009.1, from coordinate 286,515 downwards.
GTTTCCTTCATGGAGTGCATCAATCTGGAAGCCAGCCCCTCCAGCGATAGGCCGGGTCGCGCTTGTCGCCAGAACTGGGCGGCACTCTCCCAGTCAGGAAACAACAGCGGCGTCTGGCTCATCTCGCGCCGAATGCGCTCGGCACCATCGCCGCTGACCGAAGAGCCAGGGCCGATGTCCTCGATCACCAACGCTTGCAGTCGTCCCGGATTGAGCCGCGCATACTCCAGTGCATTGGTGCCACCGAGGGAATGCCCCACCAGGACGAAACGCTGCAATTCCAAATGCGCCACCAGATCTTCGAGGTCGTTGACGTAGACCTCGGTCCGGTAACTGGAGGCATCCGCCCAGTCACTGTAGCCACGACCGCGCTGATCAAGGGCATAGCAGCAGTACCGCTCGCCCAGCGCATTGGCCAGGCCACCCCAGGTCTGGGCATAGGATCGCAGCCCGTGCAGCAGCACCACCGCAATGCCCGACGGGTTGCCCCACGACAAATAGTGCAGGCGCATCCCCGAACGATTGGTGAAGAACTGGCTGTTTGCAGACATTCGTTGGCTTTCCACGATCAGCGCCCCTCAATACAGGCCGTCATTGCCCTTGACGTCAACGGCCTGGAGACCGCCCAGACGTGCATGCAAACGCCCACGCGTGGCGAAGGCCCAGATGATGATCAACTCGTCGGCCGAGGGACCGTCACCGAACGAAAGCGAAATGCTGTCGTAATGGGAGCGGACATACAACGCGTCCTTGTGGGCCAGCGGCACGTCGATGGTCACGCCAGGCCCGCCGCGCTTGCCGGTGGAAGGCACCCAGGACTTGCCGCCGCCCAACGCGACACGGATCGGATCCGCCGCCGGATTGGTCAGCAACGCATTGCCGTGCTCGTATTCGCCCTGGCTGCCCACCAGGCATGCCTTGCCGTAGCTGACAATCTCACGCTCGCCGGCCAAGGCCTGGATGCGCCGACCAAACTCCTGGCCCAGCAAGGGCGACGGTTCTATCAATTCGGCCAGGCTTTCACTGAAACGACCGGCATAAGGGTTGGCGATCACCGCGCCAATGGCGTACTTGAACAGCGGCTCGCCATCCGCCAACTGGCCGGTTTCGTTGGCCAGGGTTTCCTCGACGAAGCTGTACCATTTGCGGATGTGATAGCTGGCGAAATTTGCGGTTTTCATAAGAGCAGTCTCATTCAAAGTGGGTCGAGATCGAAGTGCCGACTGGGGGCCCCAGCGGCCTTGAAGCGGGCCTTGCCGAGCGCGTCGTCGTGTTCGGACTCGAGGAAAAATTCCATGCGGTTGCCATCGGGGTCGTTGAAATACACACCGTTGCCGATTTCGTGGTCGGTGATCTTCACCACCTCGACGCCCTTGTTCAGCAACATGCCGTAGAGCTTGCGCAGGGTGGTCATGTCGCCCGCGATCTCCAGCCCATAGTGCTGCAACCCCAGCCCGCCCTGGTGCGCCCCGGGTTCTGCGCGGAGCAATGCGATGTCGTGATGCTTGGCACCAAACGCCATCATGATCCAGCTTTCACCCCGGGCGCTTTCATGCATGCCCAGCACGTCGGCGTACCAGCGCGCCGACACTTCCGGGTCCCTGACAAACAACGACAGGTGAGTACGAACGACTTCGACTTTCATCGCGCGATCCCTCAGTTCTTCTTGATGATGGATTGATGCCCGGACTTGATTTGCGCCACGGCGGGCGTCCAGAGCACATCAGCGATTTCACTGAACTCACGCCACTGCTTCTGCCAGCCGTCACCGCCGTTTTCGGAGGTGAACAAGTGCCCGTACTTGGTACCGGCGACGATCTGGCGAGGATCGGCAGGGTTCAAGGCAATCGCCCAGACGCAGGAGTTGGGTTGTTGCGGCAGTGGCAGCACTTCCCAACCGAGGGCGGCATCCCGGGAGACCAGCACCTTGCTGGTGGTGCCTGGGGTGCCGTCGGAGATGCTCAGGTAGAGCGTATCCTCGCTGCCCAACGCGGCATTCATGGCGCGCACGTAGTACAGGCCGAAGGTTTCCCGGGCGACGATGCCGGTCCAGGTCTGCCCTTCGTCGAGGCTGCGGTAAACGGCGTTGACGCAGACCACGACGATGACCTTTTGCCCATGATTGGGCAGGACCACGATGTTGTGCACGTCCGAGTTGTAGTCCCACAGCAAGCGATCGTCGACGCGGGTCCAGCTGTCGCCACCGTCACGGCTGTGGAACAACCCGCCCTCTTCCAGGCCGAACCAGAGCTGGTTGCGGTCCGTCGGGTCGTAGGCGAAGGCCAGCAAGCGTGGACGACTGACGCCGTCGCAGAACTCCGGGATCTCCACCGGGGCACGATCCCAGGTCTGGCCACCGTCGAGGGTGCGCCACAGCACGGCGCGCGACGGCGCACCGGTGCCGACGAAAATCCGCTGTGCATCCTGGGGATCCACGGCCACTTTCCAGACCGTCTGCCCATTGAACGGCGAATCCACCCGTTGCCAATGGCCACCGGTATCGTGGCTGACGCACAGGCCGACGTCGGTGCCGGCATAGATCACCTCGGGCGTACCCGAATGAAAACTCAGGGACCGGGTGATCGCATCGAATTCCAGGTCCTGGCCCAGCCCCAGGCGATGCCAGGTACGGCCATCGTCGGCGCTGCGGATGACCGCTTGCCCGACGGTGGCGACCAAAAGGGTTCCGTTACTCATCACTGTTGCTCCTCAAATGAAGATGCCACGGGTCAAGCCGCCGTCGATGCCAATCGATTCTCCGGTCACGGCGCCGGCCTTGGGCGATGCGAGGAAACCGATCAGCCAGCCCATTTCGATGGGCGCCAGGGTGCGTCGGATCGGCGTCGCGTCGATGTAGCCCTGCTCCACCTGCGCGGGCGTCTTGCCCTGCTTGACCCCTTCGCGTTCGTACAGCTCCTGGATGTGCGGGGTGTCGACCACGCCGGGGTGGATCAGGTTGACCGTGATGCCGGACGGGCCGAGTTGGTCGGACAGGGTCTTGGTCATGTGGGCGATGGCCAGGTTGCGCATGCCCGAAAGCACCTTGCTGCCACGCCCGGTCAGGCCACCGATGTTGATGATGCGACCGAAACCGCCGGCCTTCATGTGCGGGGTCACCGCCTTGGCGCAACGGAAATAGCCGATCACCTTGGTGTTGAGGTCCGAGAGCAATTCGTCGTCGCCGGCATGCTCGATGTCGTTGCGCACCACACCGGACGGGGCTGCCGCGCCGTTGACCAGGATGTCGATGCGGCCAAAGTGCTTGTGGGCCGCCTCGACCATGTCGGACACCGCCGACATCTGGTTGGTGTCACAGAACAGCGGCAGCACTTCGTTGCCGGTTTCTGCGGTGATTTCCTCGGCGGCTTGCTGGAGAAACTCCATGCGTCGCGCGCAGATCACCACCTTGCAACCTTCCTGGGACAAAAAGCGCGCTACCTCCTTGCCGATGCCCATGCCACCGCCGGTGACGATCGCCACACGGCCCTTCAATTCCAGATCCATAGCAGTTCCTCTTGTGATTATTCGGCTCAGGCCAGATCGACGAAGACACTTTTGGTTTCGGTGTAGGCATCGATCACGTTCTTGCTCATTTCCCGACCCCAGCCGGATTGCTTGTAGCCACCAAAGGGCGACGCCGGGTCGACGACGTTCCAGCAGTTGATCCACACCGAGCCGGCCTTCAACTGCGCCGCCACGCGATGGGCGGAACGCAAGTCACGGGTCCACAGGCCGGCCGCCAGGCCGTAAGGCGAGTCGTTGGCGCGCAGCACCAGTTCATCGATTTCGGTCCAGCTCATGACGGTCAATACCGGGCCGAAGATTTCTTCCCGGGCGACACAGGCGCGCTCGGCGCGGTCGAGAAACACGCTGGGGCGGATGAAGTGGCCGCGCTCCAGGTGGGCCGGCCGGTCACCGCCGCAGATCAGTTCGGCACCCTCTTCCTGGCCCCGTTGCAGGTAGCCACGCACCGTGCCCAATTGTCGGGCCGAGACCAGCGGCCCCATGCTGCTGGCCGGATCCAGGCCGGACCCCAACACATGGGCGGCCGCGTGGCGCTGGAGTTCTTCAAGCACCTGGTCGAGCACACTGGCGTGCACGTACAGACGCGATCCAGCGGTGCAGACCTGGCCCTGGTTGTAGAAAATCCCATCGGCGGCGCCTTTGGCGGCCCGAACGATGTCGGCGTCCGGCAGGATGATGTTGGGGGACTTGCCACCCAGCTCCAGGGAGACCTTCTTCATGTTGCCAGTGGCGGCCTGGGCGATCAGTCGTCCCACCTGGGTCGAGCCGGTGAAGGCGATCTTGTCCACGTCCGGGTGTTGGGCCAGCGGTGCGCCGGTCTGCGCGCCGAGGCCGGTCAGCAAGTTGACCACCCCGGCCGGGAAGCCGGCAGCCTCGATCAGTTGCACCAGGCGAATGGCAACCAGAGGCGTCTGTTCGGCAGGCTTGAGCACCGCGACACAACCGGTCGCCAGCACCGGGCCGAGCTTCCACACGCACATGGTCAGCGGGAAGTTCCACGGCACGATCAACGCGCAGACGCCCACCGGCTCGCGCAAGGTGTAGTTGAGCATCGGCGCGCCACTGGTGGGCGACACCGGCAGCGTGCTGCCTTCGATCTTGGTCGGCCAGCCGGCGAAGTAGCGAATGATATTCGCGGCGCTGGCCGCCTCCCCGCGGGCTGCGGCGATCGGCTTGCCGTTTTCCAGGGTGATCAGTTGCGCCAGCTCTTCGCGATGTTGATCGAGCAGTTCCGCCAGGCGAAACAACAGCAACCCGCGCTGGGCCGGCGACTGCTGCGCCCAGGTTCCCGTGAAGGCCGCACGGGCGGCGGCAACGGCCGCATCGACGTCGCGTTCGCCGCCTTCGGCGACTTCGGCCAGGGTGTGTTCAGTGGCCGGGTTTTCCACGGCAAACCGACGGCCATCGGCGGCATCCTGCCAGGTGCCGCCGATGAACAGGCGCCCCGGTTGCGACAGGAACTTCTCGACCGCAGGTAACAATTGAATCGGGTTCATATCCGCTCCTTCACAGCGCCATTTCAATCAGGCAAGGACCGCCGTCGGCCTTGGCGTTGGCCAGGGCGCGCTGCAACTCGCCGTTGGTGTGCACGGTGCTGGCCGGCAAGCCGTAGCCCTTGGCCAGGGCCTTCCAATCGATACGTGGGCGGTCCAGTACAGTCAGGCTCAGGGCCTCGGGGCCCAGCTCGGTCATGCCGAAGCGGCGCAGTTCGTTCTGCAAAATGGCGTAGCGATGGTTGGCCGCGATCAGGATCACCACCGGCAGTTGCTCGCGGGCGATGCTCCACAACGTCTGGATCGTGTACTGGGCACTGCCGTCCGACTGCAGGCAGAACACCGTGTTGCCACGCTCGGCCATGGCGGCGCCAAAGCCCACCGGGATGCCCTGGCCGATGGCCCCGCCGGTGTTGGTCAGGACCCGATGCCGTGCGGCATGGGCCGAGGCGGTGAAGAACGGATAGCCGCACGTCCCGCCTTCCACCGAAACGATGCAGTCGTCCGGCAGCGACGCGGCCAGCACCTGGCCCACGGATTGGGGCGTCAACGTGGCTTCGCTGGGCGGCAGTTCGATACCGGTTGGCGTGGGCACATAAGCCGACGCTTCAAGGGCATCGGCAAGCGCAGTGAGCGCTCCGGCAACATCATCCCCCACCTCAGCCAGACACAGCAGACGCTCACGCTCTGCCAGCCGGGACGCAATGCCTTCGTAGCCAAAATAGCTGATGGGTTCGGGGACGCCGGCGCAAACCACCGCGTCGTATTGATCCAGGATCTCGATGGCCACTTCAGGGAAGTAAGGCAGGCGATCCAGGTCGGGCAGACCACCCCCGCGATAACTCATGCGCGGAAAGGTTTCGGCGAACAGGCGCACGCCCGGCAGTTGGGCCAGGCGCCCCGCCGCTTCGAGGCCGGCGACGGACAAGCCTTGGTCGCCAACGATAAACACCAGGCGCCGGCCATCGCGCAGTGCCTGGGCGACCGCCTCGATCCGGTCACCGGCAAAACGCCGGACCGGCGCCTGCAATGCCGTGAAGGCTTTCTCGTGCTGCACGGTGTTGGCTTGCAGGTCCATCGGCAGGATCAGGCTGGCGATCTGGCCGTTGGCTTGCCAGGCGGCACGCACCGCCTCCTGGAAATCTTCACCAATGCCCGATGCCGTGCGCGAGGTACGTACCCACTTGGAAACGCTGCCGGCCAACGCCTGGATATCACTGGCCAACGGCGGATCGTAATTGACATGCCAGGACGCGTGATCGCCGATGACGTTGACGATCGGGGTGTTGGCGCGCCGTGCGTTGTGCAGGTTGGCAATGCCATTGGCAAAGCCTGGGCCGAGGTGTGTCAGGGTCATCGCCGGCTTGCCGGCAATCCGGCCGTAACCGTCGGCGGCACCGGTGCACACCCCTTCGAACAAGGACAGTACCGGCTTGAGGGCTGGCGCGCTGGCCATGGCCGCCACCAGAGGGATTTCAGTCGTCCCGGGATTGGCGAAGCAGTATTCGATACCGCTCGCCACCGCCGCTTTCACTATCAGTTGCGCACCATTCATTTCCAGCCCTCTTCATCGAGCGTTTGCAGTGGCTGAGATTTATCACACAGCAGAATCGACAAAACAAGTTATTTTTATGCATTAAAATCATATTTTGAGATAAATGCTAATTTATTAAGATAAAACGACCATGAATCAGCTTGCATTTCTCAAGCGTTCGGTTACCGTGGCAATGCGCTCCTGAGGGCGTGCGCGGGCTTTTCATCACCGCCGCGGCTACCTATAGTGCTCACCCAACGACCCCTTACGCGCCATTCCCCCTTTAGGAGCGAAATGAGCAGTCTGAGCAAAATGCTGAGCGTGCTGGACCTTTTCGGCCCGGCCACGCTGAAGATCGACCCCGATACCATCGCCGAGCGCATGGGCCTGTCACGGGCGACCGTGTACCGCTACGTCAAGGATTTGTGCGACTCCGGCCTGCTGGTGCGGGTGGATGCCGGCAGCTACGGCCTGGGGCCACGCGTCATTGAGCTGGACTGGATGATGCGGCAGTACGACCCGATCCTGATGGCCGGCCGCGAGTTGATGCACGAGCTGTCCGACGCCACTGGCCTGGCGGTGTTCGCCAGCGTTTTCTACGACGGTCGCATCATCAACACCTACATCGCCGAACCCAGCGACACCTACCAGTTCTCGTTCGGCCGCGGCCAGCCGCTGCCGTTTTTTCGCGGTGCGCAATCCAAGGTGTTGATCGCCTTCCAGAAAGGCCGACGCCTGCAACGCCTGTTCGAAGAGCACCTGGCCAACGCCCCCGACAGCGGCTATGACTGGGCAAGCTTTTCCAAGGCCGCGAAAAAGATCCGCAAGGACGGCTATTGCATGACCCACGACGAACTCAACCTGGGGCTCACCGGTATCGCGGCCCCCATCGTCAACCCGGAGCTCGACGACGTGGTGGGCAGCCTTTCGGCCGTCGGCAGCACCGACAGCTTCAAGCTGTTGCGCCAGGAAACCGTGATTGAAATGGTGATGGACACGACCCGGCGGATTGCTGAGCGGATGCAACATTCGCCTGCTGCGAATTAGCAAGGAATTGCGCCATACCGATCACTTAAGAAAAACACAGAACCAGTGGCGAGGGAGCTTGCTCCCGCTGGACCGGTCCGACGCTTCGGGCGTAGCAGGCCCCAAAAAAGAGGGGCCGCTGCGCGACCCAGCGGGAGCAAGCTCCCTCGCCACAAGGTTCTCTATCAGCCCTCACTTCAGAACGGCACGGCCACCGTCACCTGGCTGTACACGTTGGTGCCATTGCCCGTCACTTGATTGCCGCCGGTTGTCGCGTCCCGATCCGGCTTGTAGAGGCCGATCAGCGGCGTGACGATCAAATGCTCGTTCACCGCCCACTCGGCATACAGGTCCAGCTCACGGGCGTCCAGGTTCAGGGCATTGTCTTTACGTACGGTGTTGTAGTCGAAGTACAAGGCACCGAGGGTCAGGTTCTCCAACGGCGTGGCTGTCAGGCCGACATGATGAATACCCGTGTTGCTGTTGAAGGGGCCGGAATAATTGCCTGCGACTTCGCCTTGGAACCAGGTGCCATAACCGGTGCTCTGCCCGGTGAACAGCGAATCCCACTTCTGCGAATAGCGGGTGTAGCGGTACGTCAGCTTGGGGGCCCAGGCGAGGTCGGCAAAGGTGTAGCCGGCCTCGGCGTACCAGGCGTTCTGCGGGCCGGCGTCCTTGTCTTGCCAGGCGTATTCGAATGCCAGGCTGGCGTTCTCGATGCCCGCGTCGCCTTCACCGCGAATGCTGTAGACGTCCATGCCCTTGCGTTGCTTCTGGAAATCACTGGCCCACTGGTCGTTCACGTCGAGGCCATGGATCCAGGTCAATCCCAAGGTCCCAGCCTTGGCGGTGTAGTCCAGCATGCCGGCGGCCAGTTCGGTTTCGGCCTGGGCGCGGTTGTCGGACTTGAGCCACACCACGCTGCCATGCAGCCCCTCCTGCCCACCCAAGCGCAACACGGCAGTCTGGTCGAACGCGTGCCGGGCCGCCAGGTAGTAGGCACCACCGCGATTCAAGCGACCGTCGGCAGGCCCTTTGCCCAGGTTCGGCCCGTCATCGTTAATCAAAAATCCCCTGCCCAGCTTGACCACCTGGCGACCGCCGGAGATGTCGACACCGTCCTGTCCCAGCACGGGGAACAGGTCGGCGGAGCGCCACCCCAGGTAAGCGTCTTCGATCTTCGTCGTACGCTCGCTGCCCAGCGAATTGCCGGCCGCGTCGCCATCCCCCCAGGTGGCGGAACTGACCAGGCTGAACGCACCGTAGGCGGTGCCATGACCTGCCGATCCCTGGTCGCCGCTGACGCCATACTTGATAAAGCCTTCGCGCCAGGTTGAACCGCCGGGCCTGCCGTCGTAGTTCTTGCGGCTGTTGAAATGGCCGAACACGGCCAGCATGTCGGCGTTGAAATGCGTGTCGTCATCGGCATACAACTCATAGGCCTGGACCTGACTCGCGGCGCAAAGCGCCAGCGTGCAGGCCAGACCACTGCCGAAAAATTCCATACGCGATAGGTTCCGCATGGCTGGAGCTCCTTGTGCTGCGCCTTTTGAAGGCTGTTTTTATATTCAGGGAGCCGGCACGGCACACCGCGCCGGCTTGCAGATTAGCGGCAGTCGGCGAGCGCGCTGTCCAACGCGTCGACCATCAGGGTGACCTCGCCGGCGGTGAGGGTCAGCGGTGGAGACATCACGATCTTGTTGCCGATCGGGCGCACCAATACGCCGGCGCGCCGCGCTTGCTCGGCGATGCGCGAGGCCAGGCCGTTGGCCGGGTCAAGCGGCTCGCGTGTGACCTTGTCCGCCACCAGGTCCACGGCGATCATCAAGCCCTTGCCGCGCACTTCGCCCACCACCGCATGACGTTCGGTCAGCGGCTGCAATTGCTCCAGCAATTGCGCACCGACTTTCCCGGCGTTGCCCGGCAAGTCTTCGGCCTCGACGATGTCCAGCACCGCCAGGGCCGCCGCACACGCCGTCGGGTGTCCGCTGTAGGTGTAGCCGTGCATGATCACGTTGCTGAAACCCGGGCCGTTCTCGATGGCATCGACGATGCGCTGGTTGAACACCGTGGCGCCCATGGGGATGTAGCCGGCGGTGATGCCCTTGGCCAGGCACAACACGTCGGGCGCGACGCCCCAACCCCGACTGCCGAGCATGCAGCCGGTGCGGCCGAACCCGGTGACCACTTCATCGGCGATCAACAGGATGCCGTGGCGGTCGCAGACTTCCCGCAGCCGCGTCCAGTAATGCGCCGGCGGCACGATCACACCGCCGGCACCTTGCACCGGCTCGGCGATCAACGCGGCAATGGTCTGCGGGCCGAGCAGCGCGATCTGGTCTTCCAACTGGCGAATGCAGTGAGCAGTCAGTTCCTCCGGATCGCGGCAATCCCAGGGATTGCGGTACAGCCACGGCGTATCGAGCAGATGACAGCCGGCCAACAGTGGCCCGTGGTTGTAGTGATAGACCCCGTTCCCGCCCACGGAGGTGCCGCCCATGTGCACGCCATGGTAGCCATTGCGCAACGACAGGAAGCGCGTGCGCCCTGGCTCACCGCTGGCGATCCAGTATTGGCGGGCCATTTTCAGGGCCGTCTCGACCGCATCGGAACCGCCGGAACTGAACAACACCCGCGCCATGTCTTCCTGGGCGAACATCGACGTCAGCCGCTCGGCCAGGTCGAACACCCGCGGATGGGCGATGCCGTCGAAGGTCTGGTAATAAGCCAGTTCGTCCAGCTGCGCGGCGATGGCCGCCTTCACCGAAGGCCGGTTATGGCCCACATTCACGTTCCACAGGCCGCCGACACCGTCGAGCATGCGATGCCCCTCGATATCGGTGATGTAGTTGCCGTCGCCACGGGCGATGATCAACGTCTTGGAGCGGTTAGCGGGCGCCGAAGAACTCATCGGGTGCCAGAACTTCTTCTGTGCTGTCTTGTAGTGCTCGTACATGGTTGCCGTCCTCACTGTGTTTCACGCTTGCGTACGTACAGCAGTTGCTGGCCGGTGAACTCCAGCAACCCTTCAAGGCCGAACTCGACGCCGAACCCGGACATCTTGCTGCCGCCAAATGGCGTATTCGGCTGGATCTGCGCATGGCAGTTGACCCAGGCCATGCCACACTCCAGGCGACTGGCCAGTGCCTGGGCCTGCTCGCTGTCGCTGCCCCAGACCGACCCACCCAGGCCCATGTCGCCGGCATTGGCGCGGCGCAGGACGTCCTCGACATCTTGGTAGGCGATCAGGGGCAACACCGGACCGAACTGTTCCTCGTCCACCAGGCGCTGCCCGTCGGTCACGTCGGCGACCAGCGTCGGCGGGTAGAAAAAGCCCGGGCGGTCCAGACGCGCACCGCCGCACAACACCCGCGCCCCCTGGGCACCGGCGTCGGCCACCAGTACCTCAACCAGCTTCAACTGTTCGAGGTTCTGCACCGGGCCAAACGTGACCCCAGGCGTCAAGCCATCGCCCACCACCTGACGCCTGGCGATAACGGCCAGGGCCTCGGCAAAGGCTTCGTACTGGGATTGGTGGACATACAAACGCTTGAGAGCGGCGCAGGTCTGGCCCATGTTCAGGAAGGCCGCCTGGAAAATGTCTTCGGCGACCGCCTCGACCGGCGTGCCAGGCAGCACGATGGCAGCATCGTTACCGCCCAACTCCAGGGTCAGGCGCTTGAGGTTGCCAGCGGCGCCGCGCATCACGCTTTGGCCGGTGGCGGTCGAGCCGGTGAAGACAATCTTGTGAATACCGGTATGGGCCGTAATTGCACTGCCGAACCCTTGTTCGCCGGTCACGCTATTGATCACGCCACGCGGCACATGACGCGCGATGATCTCCACCAGCCGCAGGGTGCTCAGAGGGGTCAGGCTCGACGGTTTGCTGATCACGCAGTTGCCGGCCCGCAACGCCGGCATGATGTGCCAGACGGCGATCATGAACGGCCAGTTCCAAGGCGTGATCGACGCGACGACGCCCAACGGCTTGCGGTGCAGTTCAATGCGCTGGCTCGGGGTCTCCTCCACCAGTTCCACGGGGATCTGTTGTTCGGCGGCGTAGCGCGTCCAGGCCACCGCGCCCATCACTTCGGAGAACGCCAGTTCCAGCGGCTTGCCCTGTTCCAGGACGATCAGCCGGGCCAATGCTTCGGCGTCCTGCTCGATGTCCGCCGCGATGTCCAGCAGGCGCTGGCGGCGATCTTCATGGCGGCTGTGGCGCCACTCGAGAAAAGCCGCTTGCGCCGCTTCGACGGCAAGGTCCAGTTGGGCCAGGGAACCGGCCGGGCAGCGAGCGAACGCAGTGGCGGTCGCCGGGTTGAGCACATCGAAGTGGCCGTTTTCGCCGTCGACCCGGGCCCCATTGATGAACATTTGATAATCGTGCATGACACCTTCCTTTCACGCGCTGCCGGACCGTCCCGAACGGCAGCGGATTTATTTTCTGGGTAGATTGATGTGGTCGCGCGGCGCCCTAGAGCTTGTGGCTGCCCAACGCCATGAACCGCTCAGGCGAGGCCTTGCGCAATCGGGCGGCGAGGAACACACCAACGATCAGCGCGACGGGAATGACCGCGCAAAGGCCATAGGACAAAAGCTGGCTGGCGCCGGTCAGCACGTCGAAATGCATCACCGCAAGGGCCAGGACTGCCAACAACGCCAGGCACGAAAAGCCCGGCAGAATCCGACCGCGCCAGAGCCCCAGCTTCAACTCCGGGTGCGAGCGGAAGTAAACGAATACCGCCGCCGAGGTCAGGGCCATGAGCAGGATCACGCACAACGTGGCCAGGTTGGAGAACCAGGCGAACAATTGCAGGATCGGATCGGCATCCAGGGCGGCGAAGATCAGCACCACCACCGCCGCGATCAGGCTTTGCAGGACCGAGCCCATGTGCGGGCTCTGGTGCACGCGGTGGGTGGTGCCCAGGCGGCTGTGCAGCAAACCGTCACGCCCGATGGCATAGAAGTAACGCGCCGCGGCGTTGTGGAACGCCAGCAGCCCGGCGTAGATGCTGACCATGAACAGCACGCGGATGATCTGGGTCAGTTGCGGGCCGACAAAGTGATCGGACATGCCGTAGATGAACGTGGTCGGATCCTGCAGCGCCTGCAAGGTCGGCACGATCTTGTCCGCCCCGACGCCAATCACCATCGCCCAGACCGACAGGGCATAGAAACCACCGATCAACAGCACCGAGCTGTAGGTGGCGATGGGAATCGTACGGTGTGGGTTCCGAGCCTCCTCGCCGTAGATGGTGGTGGCCTCGAAGCCGATGAACGCCGCGAAGCAGAACAGCAAGCCGATGGACGGCGTGCCGCTGAACACCTGGCTGCGATCGAACGAATCGAGGTTGATGCCACTGTCGCCACCGGTCTTGAGGATGGCGAAATCCAGTGTCAGGATCGCCAGGTACTCGGCAATGACCACCACCGACAGCACCCGGGCCGACAGGTCGATCTTGCGATAGCCAAGAATCGCAACGCTGGCCATCGCCAGGAGCGAATAGGTCCACCACGGCAAATCCAGGCCAAAAACGCTGGCCATCGTACCGCTGACCACGCCACCGAACATGCCATACAGCCCGACCTGGAGAATGTTGTAGGCGAACATCGCCAACACCCCCGCCGCGCCACCGGCCAAGCCCCCTAAACCGCGAGCGGTGAACGCATAGAAACCACCGGCGTTGGTCATGTGCCGGGACATGGCGGTGTAGCCCGCTGAAAACGCCAGCAACACCAACAGCGCCACGAGCAGCAACGCCGGCGTACCAGCGCCATTGCCCAGCATGATGCCAATGGGAAAACCGCCGGCGATGACACTCAAGGGGCTCGCCGCCGAAATCACAAAGAAGATGATGAAACCGACGCCCAAGGCGCCGCGCTTCAACTCCGTCGAGCTGCTGATCGGGAAAGATACGCTCATTGTTCTTGACCTTATTGTATGAGGCAGTTGTTGCTGGATCGCAGACGCCAGCTTTGCCGACTTCCAAGAGCTTATTGCTCTGCTTGCACGCTGGATTCGATGCTAGGCCCTGACCAAAACCCTTCGCTATCCCAAAACGGCAGCATCCGAAGCCGTGCCCCAAAACAGGTCAACTCAATGCCGGAACGCTGGCCATGTCGCTGGACCCAACAACAACCTGTGGCGAGGGAGCTTGCTCCCGCTGGGTCGCGCAGCGGCCCTTCTTTTTTTGGGCCTGCTGCGCAGCCCAGCGGGAGCAAGCTCCCTCGCCACGGGTTCTGCGTTTTCTAGCGGAACCGCATTAGCCCACTGTCGGCGCACAACGGCTGCCGATTCGGGATAACCGGCAGGCGCTGCCTGCCGCAAGATAACCTCGCCCACCGCTCAGACAGTGCTGGGCACAGAACAATAAAAATCCCTAAGCGCAGGAAACTTCAGCATGTTCTTCGCTCGTCTCTCTATCCAATGGCGGATCACGCTCCTGAGTGGCCTATGCCTGCTCGCCGTCGTCGGCGCATTGACCGGCGCCTCGCTGTATCAGAGCCAGCAAGGCGCGACGCTGCTCAAGCAGCAAAGCAGTCAACTGCTGGGGCGTTCGGCCCTGGAAGGTTTGCAGGCGCAGGCCCTGGCCCACGGTCAGCGGGTGGAACGGTTTTTCAGCGAAACGGCCATCTATGGGGAAGGTTTTGCCCAACAGGTGCTGCAACTGCGCACCCAAGCGTGGAACGGGCGACTGACGCCCGGGCAACTGCGCCGGGACCTGATCGCCGCGACCCGCCAGGCCCTTCAGAACCGCGAAAAAGTCCTCGGCTTCTACGTGGTGCTGCTTCCCGACGCGCTGGTCGGTGAAGATGCCGGTTTCACTGGCCAACGCGATCTGGCCGGCAATGAAAAAGGTCGTTTTGCCCTGTACTGGTCGCAAAGCCAACCCGGCCACCTGGTGCAAGAGGTGCTCAGCGAAGCCCAGATCAGCGCCAACACCGCACCACCGGGCAGCGAGCCGGCCAACGCCTGGTACGTCTGCCCGCAGACCCAGGGGCGCACTTGCGTGACGGAGCCCTACGCGATCGAGGTCGAAGGCCAGAAGACGTTGATGAGCAGCATCTCCGTACCGTTGCTGGACCAGGGCAACGTCATCGGCGTGATGGGCATGGACATCAGCCTCGATACCCTCCAGCAACTCGCCGCCAGCCTTGCCAACGACTTGTACCCCGGCCACAGCGAAATCAACATTCTTTCTCCATCCGGGCAAATTGCCGGCCACAGCGGCACCGTGGCGGGTACGTCTGTCGATGTGCAGCAAACCGTGCAAACCGCTCCGGAAAATGCCCCTTGGCAACTGCAGATACGCGTGCCGGAAGCGCTTGTACAAGCGCCGGCCCTGGACATGCAGGCGCAGTTGGACGACAAGCATCGCCAGGCCAACTGGTTCAACCTCAGCCTGGGTTTGCTGGCTGCCGGCCTGGGCCTGTTGCTCATCTGGCTCACCGCTTACGGCGTGACCCGGCCACTGCTGAAGGTGGCACGGATGCTCGATGCGATTGTCGACGGCGACGGCGATCTCACCCAGCGCCTGCCCAACGACCGCCACGATGAATTGGGCCATCTGGCGCAGGGGTTCAACCGCTTTCTCGATAAATTGCAGCCCATCATCCGCGATATCCAGCAAGCCTCCCTCGACACACGCAACACCGCCGACACCTCGGCGCAGGTGGCCCGGGAAGTCAGCGCGGGCATGCACACGCAGTATCGGGAAGTCGAGCTGGCGGCAACCGCCCTGCATGAAATGAGTACCAGCGCCCAGGAAGTGGCGCGCCATTCCCACCAGGCGGCCGATGCCGCCACCGTTGCCGAAAACGCAAGCCGATCGGGCCGTGAATTGTTCGCCAACGCGGTCACCCGCATCGACAGCCTCGACCGATGCCTGGACACCACCCTCGAACAAGTGCAGGCGCTCGCCGGCAACAGCCAGCACATCGGCCAGGTGCTGGACGTGATCTGCGCCATTGCCCAGCAGACCAACCTGCTGGCGTTGAATGCCGCCATCGAGGCTGCCCGCGCTGGCGAACAGGGCCGTGGTTTCGCGGTGGTGGCCGACGAAGTCCGGCATCTGGCGAGCAATACGCAGAATTCGGTCGAACAAATACGCTCGGTGATCGAAGCGTTGCAGCAACTGAGCCAGGACGTCGTGCACAGCACTCAGTCGAGCCGCGAGCTGGCCAGGGACAGTGTGGTGCAAGTCGATAAGACCCAGGCGGCGCTGCAGCGCATCACCGACGCCGTGGAAGTGATCGAACACCTGAACCAGCAGATCGCCAGCGCGGCCCTGGAGCAAAGCGCTGTCGTGGAAGACATCAGCCACCGCGTCAGCGACATTCGCGGGATCAGTGAAACCTTGACCCGCCGCATGGAAGAAGCCTCGCAGGCGAGCCACTCGTTGCATGCCATGGCCAACCATCAGCAGCAGTTGGTGGGGCATTTTCGGACCTGATTACACAATTTCACAGAGCCCCTACAAAGCTTCACCCCTGCCGAGGGCCTCGCTCCCTACCATGGGCGGCTCAATAGTGGGGAAGCACCATGTCCAAGACTCCTTTCGTCACACTGGGCCTGTTGGTCGGCGCGCTGCTGCTCAGTGGCTGTGACAGCGCCTCGAACCCCGAAGCCTCGGCCCCGCTGGCAAGCGTGCGTGTCGAAACCGTCCAGGCCCGGCCATTGTCGATCAGCAACGAGCTGAGTGGTCGGATCGCCGCGCCACGGGTCGCCGAGGTCCGGGCGCGGGTGGCCGGCGTGGTCTTGCAGCGGGTGTTTCGTGAAGGCCGCGACGTCAAACAGGGCGAGGTGCTGTTTCGCATCGATCCGGCGCCGTTCAAGGCCGACCTGGACAGTGCCGAGGCGACGTTGCGCAAGGCCGAGGCCAATGCGTTCCAGGCCCGTTTGCAGGCGCAGCGCTACGCCCAGTTGATCGATGACAAGGCGATCAGTGGCCAGGACTACGACAACGCCCGGGCCAACGTGCGCCAGACGGCCGCGGACGTCGCCGCCAGCAAGGCCGCGGTGGAACGGGCGAAACTGAATCTGGGGTACGCCACGGTGACCGCGCCGATTTCCGGACGCATCGGTCGCGCCCTGGTGACGGAAGGCGCCTTGGTCGGGCAGAACGAAAGCACGCCGTTGGCGCTGATCCAGCAACTGGACCCGATCCACGCCGACCTCACGCAGTCGACCCGCGAGCTCAACGAGCTGCGCCGGGCCTTTCGCGCAGGGCAATTGCAAGCGGTCGGCCAGGGCCAGGCCAAGGCCACGTTGATCCAGGACGACGGCAGCCCTTACCCGTTGCCCGGCAAGTTGCTGTTCACCGATCTCAGCGTCGACCCGAGCACCGGCCAGATCACCCTGCGCAGCGAATTCCCCAACCCGGATCTGGACCTGCTGCCGGGCAGTTTCATCCGCGTGCGCCTCGAACAGGCGGTCAACAGCCAAGGCATCACCGTGCCGCAACGGGCGATCCTGCGGGACAACGCCGGCGTCGCCCAGGTGTTGCTGCTGGACGCCGAGCAAAAGGTCAGCCAGCAACCGGTGCAACTGGGCGCCGCGCAAAACGATCGCTGGGTCGTCACCCACGGTTTGAAACCCGGCGACCGCATCGTCATCGAAGGCCTGCAACACGCCCGCCCCGGCGAGCAAGTCCGGGTCGACGATTCCCCACTTCCCCTCGCCCAGGTTCCCGGGCCAAAGGCAGGACATTAAGCCATGCCGCAATTTTTCATCGACCGTCCGGTGTTCGCCTGGGTCGTCGCTTTGTTCATCCTGTTGTCCGGTGTCCTGGCCATTCCACAGTTGCCGGTGGCGCAATACCCGGTCGTGGCCCCGCCACAAATCGAGATCTACACCGTGTACCCGGGCGCGTCGGCGCAAACCGTGGACGAAAGCGTGGTCAGCCTGATCGAGGAAGAACTCAACGGCGCCGACAACCTGCTGTATTTCGAATCCCAAAGCAGCCTGGGCAGCGCCACCATCACCGCGACCTTCCAACCCGGCACCAACCCGGAACTGGCCCAGGTCGACGTGCAGAACCGCCTCAAGGCGGTGGAGTCGCGCCTGCCGCAAGCGGTCACGCAGCAAGGCTTGCAGGTGGACAAAGTCTCCGCCGGCTTCCTGCTGCTGATCACCCTCACCTCCAACGATGGCAAACTCGACGACGTGGCCCTAAGCGACTACCTGGCGCGCAACGTGATGAACGAGATCAAGCGCCTGGACGGTGTCGGCAAGGCCCAGCTGTACGGCGCCGAGCGGGCCATGCGGATCTGGATCGACCCGCAGAAACTCGTCGGTTTCAACCTGACCCCGGCTGACGTCAACGCCGCCATCGTGGCGCAGAACGCCCAGGTGTCGGCCGGCAGCCTGGGGGATTTACCCAGCCGCAGCACCCAGGAAATCACCGCGACCATCGTCGTCAAAGGCCAGCTCAACACCCCGCAGGAGTTCGCCGACATCGTGCTCAAGGCCAACCCCGATGGCTCGACGGTGCGCATCGCCGACGTGGCCCGGGTGGAAATCGGCAGCCAGGAATACCAGTTTTCCACGCGTCTGAACGGTAAGCCGTCCACGGCGGTGGCGGTGCAGCTGTCACCGGGCGCCAACGCGCTGAACACCGCGACCCTGGTGCGCAACAAGATGGATGAGCTGTCGCGCTACTTCCCGGCCGGCGTGGAATACAAGATCCCCTACGACACCTCGCCGTTCGTCAAAGTCTCGATCACCAAAGTGATCTATACCCTCGGCGAAGCGATGCTGCTGGTGTTCGCGGTGATGTTCCTGTTCCTGCAGAACATCCGCTACACCCTGATCCCGACCTTGGTGGTGCCGGTGGCGTTGATGGGCACCTTCGCGACGATGCTGGCCCTGGGGTTCTCGATCAACGTGCTGACCATGTTCGGCATGGTGCTGGCCATCGGCATCCTGGTGGACGATGCCATCGTGGTGGTGGAGAACGTCGAGCGAATCATGGCCCAGGAAGGCTTGTCGCCCAAGGAGGCTACGCGCAAGGCCATGGGGCAGATCACCGGGGCGATCATCGGCATTACCCTGGTGCTGGTGGCGGTGTTCATTCCGATGGCGTTCATGCAGGGCTCGGTGGGGGTGATTTATCAACAGTTCTCGCTGTCGATGGCGACGTCGATCCTGTTCTCGGCGTTTCTCGCCCTGACCTTGACCCCGGCACTTTGCGCGACCTTGCTCAAGCCGATCGCCCAAGATGATCACCACGCCAAAGGCGGTTTCTTCGGCATGTTCAACCGTGGCTTCGACCGATTCGGCGACCGCTATCAAGGGTGGGTGGCCTACGCGCTGAAACGCAGCGGCCGTTACCTGCTGATCTACGGCGTGCTGCTGGTGGGCATGGGCCTGCTATTCAGTCGCCTGCCCTCCTCGTTCCTGCCGGTGGAAGACCAGGGTTACACCATCACCGACATCCAACTGCCACCGGGCGCCAGCAAAAATCGGACGGTGCAGGTGGTGGAGCAGATCGAAGCCCATAACGCCGGTGAGCCGGGGGTCGGCGACAGCACGGTCATCCTCGGTTTCAGCTTCTCCGGCAGCGGGCAGAACGCGGCCCTGGCCTTCACCACCCTCAAGGATTGGTCCCAGCGCGGTGGCGATGATTCAGCCGCGTCCATCGCTGATCGTGCCAACCAGGCCTTCAGTGCAATCAAGGACGCCATGGCGTTCTCGGTGCTGCCGCCGCCCGTGGATGGCCTGGGCACCTCCAGCGGTTTCGAGTTCCGCTTGCAGGACCGGGGCGGCCTCGGCCACGCCACTTTGATGCAGGCCCGCAGCGAATTGCTCGCCGCCGCCGAAAAAAGCCCGATGCTGATCAATGTCCGCGAAAGCGCGTTGGCGGAGGCACCGCAGGTGCAACTGGAAGTCGACCGCAAGCAGGCCAATGCCCTGGGCATTTCCTTTGCCGACGTCGGCGGCGTGTTGTCCACGGCGGTGGGGTCGGCCTACATCAACGACTTCCCCAACCAGGGGCGGATGCAGCGGGTGGTGGTCCAGGCCGAGGGCGACCAGCGCAGCCAGGTCGAGGATTTGTTGAAGATTCACGTGCGCAACAGCAGCGGGAAAATGGTCCCGTTGTCGGCGTTCGTCCAGGCTCGCTGGACCCAGGGGCCGGCGCAACTGACCCGCTACAACGGTTATCCGGCGGTAAGTATTTCCGGCGAACCGGCACCGGGCTATAGCACCGGGCAAGCCATGGCCGAAATCGAACGGCTGGTGGCCCAGGGGCCGACAGGCCTGGGCCAGGAATGGACCGGATTGTCCTTGCAGGAACGCTTGTCCGGCAGCCAGGCACCGATCCTGTTGGGCCTGTCGTTGCTGGTGGTGTTCCTGTGCCTGGCGGCGTTGTACGAGAGCTGGTCGATCCCGACCTCGGTGCTGCTGGTGGTGCCGCTGGGTGTGCTCGGCGCGGTATTGGCCGTGTCGTTGCGCGGCATGCCCAACGATGTGTTTTTCAAGATCGGCCTGATCACCATCATCGGCCTGTCGGCGAAAAACGCGATCCTGATCATCGAGTTCGCCAAGAGCCTGTACGACGACGGCCACGACCTGATCGACGCCACGCTCCAGGCCGCGCGCCTGCGCCTGCGACCGATCATCATGACCTCGCTGGCGTTCATCCTGGGCGTTGTCCCGCTGGCGATTGCCAGTGGTGCAAGTTCGGCTAGCCAGCAAGCCATCGGCACCGGGGTAATTGGCGGGATGATCACCGCCACGCTGGCGGTGGTGTTTGTCCCGGTGTTTTTCGTGGTGGTGATGAAGCGGGTCAGGCGTGTTGATTCCAAGTGAGGCCAGGCCGGACCACCGCTATCGCGAGCAAGCTCGCTCCCACAGTTGATCTTCGACAGGCACAGAATTCATGTGCCCCGTAGGGCCCTGTGGGAGCGGGCTTGCTCGCGAAGAGGCCAGCACATTCAACATCTTTATTGACTGTGACGCCGCCTTCGCGAGCAAGCCCGCTCCCACAGTTGATCCTCAGCACAGACAATATCCGCGTCCATCCGGAGTCTTTCTGTGGGAGCGAGCTTGCTCGCGATGACGGCAGCGAGCCCACTGATCAGTCCGCCTGCACCGTGACCTGACGCTGTTCGCCCAAGCCCTCGATACCCAGGCGCATGGTCTGGCCCGGGCGCAGGAACACCGGGTTGGGCTTGATGCCCAGGCCGACGCCAGGCGGCGTGCCGGTGGAGATCACATCCCCCGGTTGCAGGCTCATGCAGCGGCTCAGGTAGGCAATCAGTTGCGGCACGCTGAAGATCAGCGTTCGGGTATTGCCGCTTTGATAGCGGTGTCCATCGACCTCCAGCCACAGGTCCAGCGCATGCGGATCGGCGATTTCGTCCCGGGTCACCAGCCACGGTCCTAGAGGGCCGAAGGTGTCGAAGCCCTTGCCCTTGTCCCAGGTGCCGCCTCGCTCCAGTTGCCACTCGCGCTCGGACACATCGTTGATGACGCAATAACCGGCGACATGCTCCATGGCATTGGCTTCGTCGATGTAGCGCCCGCCTTTACCGATGACCACACCCAGTTCGACTTCCCAGTCGGTCTTGAGCGAGCCACGGGGAATCTGGATGTCGTCGTTCGGCCCGCAGATGGCACTGGTCCATTTGTTGAAGATGATCGGCTCTTTCGGCACTTCCATGTTCGACTCGGCCGCATGATCGGCGTAGTTCAGACCGATGCAGATAAATTTGCCGACCTGGCCGACACAGGCGCCGATGCGCGGCTGGCCGCCAACCAGCGGCAGGCTGCGCGGGTCGAGGGCGGCGAGCGCTGCCAGGCTGTCCGGGCCGAGGGCCTGCCCGGCGATGTCCGGCACATGGCCCGAGAGATCGCGGATCTGATTGTTGTTGTCCAACAGCCCGGGCTTTTCCGAACCTTTTTCGCCGTAGCGCAATAGTTTCATGACGTGCTCCTGTTCAAGTGAAAATTCAGAGGCTCATGCCGCCATCGATCACGTGCACCACCCCGGTGGTGTAGGCGGACGCGTCGCTGCCCAGGTACAGCGCCAACTGCGCGATTTCCTCAGTGCTGCCGATACGCCCCATGGGTTGGCGGTCGAGAAATTGCCGGTAGACCTCCCCTTCATCAACCCCCTGTCGCACGGCCTGGTCGGCGATGCGCTGGCGCAGCGAAGGCGAATCAACCGTGCCCGGGCATATCGCGTTGCAGCGAATGCCCTGGCTGACGAAGTCAATGGCGACCGATTTGGTCAGGCCCACCACCGCCGCCTTGCTGGCAGCATAGGCGAAACGATTGGGCACGCCCTTGATACTGGAGGCCACCGACGCCATGTTGATGATCGAGCCGCCGCCACGGGCCAGCATGCCCGGCAGGAAGGCGCGGATCATGCGGTACATCGCCGTGACGTTGAGGTCCATCGAACGCGCCCAGGCCGCGTCATCGCACTCCAGGATATTGCCGCTGTGCACGTAGCCTGCGCAGTTGAACAGCACATCGAGCCCACCGATGCGTTCGCAGGCGGCGCTGATGGCGATGGTCGACGTGACGTCCAGGTGCATGGCGGTGATCCCTTCGATCCCCGCCAGGGCATGAGTATCGATATCCGTAGCGAACACCTCGGCACCGGCCCGGGCGAAGGCAACGGCGCTGGCCAAGCCAATGCCCTGCCCCGCAGCCGTTACCAGCACGCGCTTGTTTTGCAAGTTCATGCGGTCTCCAGTTGCGCCGCCGTGGGCGCGGTCTTGGGCGTCCTGCCGAGCATCGAGGCAGGGATCGCGAGGATCAGCCCACCGCTGACCAAAAGACACAAGGCGAGTACATAGGTGCCATTGTTGATGTTGCCCGTGAGGGTTTCCGCCACGGCGGTGATCATCGAACCGGTGAAACCCGACAGGTTGCCGATGGCGTTGATCATGCCAATGCCGGCTGCCGCGGCGACACCCGACAGCACGGTGCCCGGCAAGGTCCAGAAGATCGGCATCAGGCTGAGGATCCCCGAGGCGGAGACACTGAGGAACAGGACCGACAACACCAGGTTATCCGCGAAGAACGCGCTGAGGATCAGGCCGACGCCACCAATGAACGCCGGGATCGCCGCATGCAGGCGCCGCTCACCGGTGCGGTTGGAGTGCCGAGCGTTGAGCAGCATCGCCACCACCGCCACCGAGTAAGGAATGGCAGTGAGCAAACCGATGTGCAAGCTGTTGGTGATGCCGGTGCTCTTGATGATCGACGGCATCCAGAACGCCAGGCCATAGAAGCCGGTGTTGAAGGTCAGCAGGATCAACACCAGCAGCCACACCCGAGGGTTGAAGAACACTTCGCTCAAGCGCGTGGCCTTGCCCTGGTTGTCGGTTTGCAGATTGGCCTTGAGCAAGGCTTTTTCCGCGACAGAGAGCCATTTGGCTTTGTCGATGTTGTCGGCCAGGCAGACGATCACCACGAACGCCATGATGATCGACGGAATGCCTTCGATGAGCAGCATCCATTGCCAGCCAGACAGACCGTGCACCCCTTGCATGCTGTTCATCAGCCAACCGGAGAGGATGCCGCCCAGGGTCAGGCTGACCGGCAGCGCCAGCAGGAAGCCGGACATTACCCGGCTCTGCCGGTGGGTCGGGAACCAGTAGTTGAGGTAGAGGATCACGCCCGGGAAGAAGCCCGCTTCGCAGATGCCCAGCAGAAAGCGCAGCACGTAGAACATCGTGCTCGATTCGATGTGGAAGAACACCGCCAGCGGCACGGTATAGGCCACGGCCATGGAGATCACCGCCCAACTGAGCATGATCCGGGCGATCCAGAACCGTGCGCCAAAGCGATGCAGCAACAGGTTGCTGGGCACTTCGAAGAGGAAATAGCCCCAGAAAAACATACTGGCGCCCAGGGCATACACGGTGTTGCTGAATTGCAGCTCGTTGAGCATGTCGAGCTTGGCGAACCCGATGTTCACCCGATCGAGGTACGCCGCCATGTAGCACAACAGCAACACGGGCAGGATCCGCCAGATGACCTTTCGGTAGGTCCGGTCTTCGAAATCGAGCTCGCCGGCTTGCGCCTGGGCGGGCAAATGCTCGGAGATGGTTTGCATGAGGTAACCCCTGATTGTTTTTATTGGGTCACGTCGAATGAGCGATTCATCCGGCGATTGAACGAGGACTCTACTGTCGCGGATCGATTCTTTCCCAATGGCATTTTTGGATTAGTTGATAACCATCTGTTATCGGAACCCAGAGGGGCTACTGCGTAGCCCAGCGGGAGCAAGCTCCCTCGCCACAGGGTTCAGCGCAGGCTGATCCGCCGCCATCGCGAGCAGGCTCGCTCCCACAAGTTGTTTCGTGTTGACTGAAAGATCCGCGGCACTCCCGTCCCCTGTGGGAGCGAGCCTGCTCGCGATGGCGGCGGCACATTCACCCGCTCAACCGGGCGTTGTCCTTGAGGATCTCGGCGAACTCCAGCGCCGCGCCCACCAACGGTTCATCCTTTCGGGTCAGGATGCCGTAGTCCTGTGGCACCAGGTGCAACGGGGTGTCGAGGGTCTTGAGCTGGCCGCTTTCGAGCAGCGGATCGACCATGGCATTGGGCAGCATGCCGATCATGGGCCCGCGTTGCAGGACCTGGAGGAAGGTCTGCATGGAAATGGTGTCGATGGTGTTGCGCGGCATCCCCACCCCGGCCTCGGCAAAGGCCAGTTCCATGCGCGCGCGGATCGGCGTGCCGACCGGGTAGAGAATCCACGGTTGGTCCACCAGTTGCTGCAACGACGTCGGCCCGGCGTTCGCCAGGGGATGGCGGTCGTTGACCACGATGCAGAACGGTTCCGGCGCCAGGGGCTGGAAATCGTAGCGCTGTTGCTGGCTTTGCTCGGTAAACCGGGCTACCGCCAGATCGAGCTTTTTCTCTTCAAGCATCTTCATCAGATGGTTGCTGGTCTGCTCCACCACTTCGATGGACAGCAACGGCCAACGCTGCTTGATCTGCAGGATCGCCTCGGGCAGGGCCACCGCCGTCGCGGCAAAGATACCGCCGACCTTGAGGTAGCCGTGGCCGCCTTCGCGCAGGCTACTGATTTGCTCGACGAACGAACGGGCGTCGTTCAAGGCGATCTGCGCGTAACGCAGCACATGTTCGCCTAGTGCGGTGGGCGGCATGCTCCGGGGTCGACGTTCGAACAGGGCGAAGCCGAGCAGGCTTTCGATTTCCTTGAGCATCTTGCTCACGGCCGGCTGGCTGAGGTTCATCTGCTCGGCCGCCAAGTGCATGTTGCAGGTGCGCCCCAAGGTATCGATCAACAGCAGATGGCGGAATTTGAGCCAGCCGCAGAAGCTGGAGAAGGATAGATCGGACATGGGCAATCCTCGACAATGCAATAACCGGACGTTATCAGATACTGAATATATCTCATTGGAGTTCATCAACAGCGCGCCCTAGCTTGAAAGCTTTACGAACCAGGAAGACTGCCCATGTCGCTGATGCTTACTCCCGAGAACACCTTGCCCGTCGATGGCGTCGCCGGCACCCTGATTGGTCGTGCCTGGGTACCAGGCCGTATCGCCGGACCCTCACCCGTGGTGCTGCGCAGTGACGGGGTGTTCGACCTGTCGGATCGTTTCGCGACCCTGAGCGATTTGCTGGAAACAGAATCCCCCCTGGCCGCCGTCAGGCAAACGCCCGGTACCTTCATCGCCAGCGTCGAAGCGCTGCTGGCCAATACCGGCGTTCATGCCGACCCGACCAAGCCGTTCCTTTTGCCGCCACTGGACTTGCAAGTGATCAAGGCCGCCGGCGTGACCTTCGCCGCCAGCATGATCGAGCGGGTGATCGAGGAACAGGCCGGCGGCGACGCGGCAAAGGCCGAGGCCGTACGCGCCACCGTGCACAGCGTGATCGGCGACAACCTGCGCGCCATCGTGCCGGGGTCCGAGCAAGCCATGCGCCTGAAAGCCTTGCTCATCGAACAGGGCATGTGGTCGCAGTACCTGGAAGTCGGCATCGGCCCGGATGCGGAAATCTTCACCAAGGCACCGGTCCTGGCCGCCGTGGGCAGCGGCAGCCGCATCGGCATTCATCCGATATCGCAATGGAACAACCCGGAACCGGAAGTGGTGCTGGCGGTGAACAGCCGTGGCCAGATCCACGGCGCCACCCTGGGCAACGACGTCAACCTTCGCGACATCGAAGGCCGCAGTGCGCTGTTGTTGAGCAAGGCCAAGGACAACAATGCGTCCTGCGCCATCGGGCCGTTCATTCGCCTGTTCGACGAACACTTCAGCCTGGATGACGTCCGCGCTTGCGTGGTCGATCTCAAGGTGCAAGGCGAAGATGGCTACCGCCTCCACGGTTCGAGTTCCATGAACCAGATCAGCCGTGACCCGCAGGACCTGGCGGGCCAGACACTCAACGCCAACCACCAATATCCGGACGGGTTTGTGCTGTTTCTCGGTACCCTGTTCGCCCCCACCGAAGACCGCGACCATCCCGGCAGCGGTTTCACCCACAAGCGCGGGGACGTCGTCAGCATCAGCAGCCCGTTGCTCGGCAGCCTGCATAACCAGGTGACCCACAGCTGCGACGCCGCCCCCTGGACCTTCGGCGTCAGTGCCTTGATACGTAACCTCGCCGCCCGAGGACTGCTGGGCCGCTGAGACCACGACCGTGACCGATTCATCCAATTACAAGAGAGACATGAATCATGAGTGACACGCCAAAACGCCGCCTGCGCAGCGAGCAATGGTTCAATGACCCGGCCCACGCGGACATGACCGCGCTGTATGTCGAACGCTACATGAACTACGGCATGACCCGCGAGGAGCTGCAATCGGGACGCCCGATCATCGGCATCGCCCAGACCGGCAGCGACCTGACGCCCTGCAACCGTCATCACCTGGAGCTGGCCCAACGGGTCAAGGCCGGCATCCGCGATGCCGGTGGCATCCCCATGGAATTCCCGGTGCACCCGATCGCCGAACAGTCGCGGCGGCCCACGGCGGCGCTGGACCGCAACCTGGCCTACTTGGGGCTGGTGGAAATCCTCCATGGCTACCCATTGGACGGCGTGGTGCTCACCACCGGTTGCGACAAGACCACACCTGCCTGCCTGATGGCGGCGGCGACCACCGACCTGCCCGCCATTGTCCTGTCCGGCGGCCCGATGCTCGACGGCCATCACAAGGGCGAACTGATCGGCTCGGGCACCGTGCTCTGGCATGCACGCAACCTGATGGCCGCTGGCGAGATCGACTACGAAGGCTTCATGGAAATGACCACCGCGGCGTCGCCATCGGTGGGTCACTGCAACACCATGGGCACGGCCCTGTCGATGAATGCCCTGGCCGAAGCCCTGGGCATGTCGCTGCCCGGTTGCGCGAGCATTCCGGCGCCCTATCGCGAGCGCGGGCAAATGGCCTACGCCACCGGCAAGCGCATCTGCGAACTGGTACTGCAAGACATACGCCCGTCACAGATCATGACCCGCCAGGCCTTCGAGAACGCCATCGCCGTCGCCTCGGCCCTGGGCGCTTCGAGCAATTGCCCGCCGCACCTGATCGCCATCGCCCGGCACATGGGCGTCGAACTGAGCCTGGACGACTGGCAGCGGATTGGCGAAGACGTGCCACTGCTGGTCAACTGCATGCCGGCGGGCAAGTACCTGGGCGAAGGGTTCCATCGGGCCGGCGGCGTGCCCTCGGTCATGCATGAACTGCAAAAGGCCGGACGCCTGCACGAAGACTGCGCCACGGTCAGCGGCAGGACCATCGGCGAAATCGTCAGCAGCAGCCTGACCAGCAACGCCGATGTGATCCATCCCTTCGACACCCCGCTCAAACACCGTGCCGGCTTCATCGTGCTCAGCGGCAATTTCTTCGACAGCGCGATCATGAAGATGTCGGTGGTGGGCGAGGCGTTTCGCAAGACCTACCTGTCCGAGCCCGGCGCCGAGAACAGTTTCGAAGCCCGAGCCATCGTCTTCGAAGGGCCGGAGGATTACCACGCCCGCATCGACGACCCGGCGCTGGACATCGACGAGCGCTGCATCCTGGTCATCCGCGGTGCTGGCACGGTGGGTTACCCCGGCAGCGCCGAGGTGGTGAACATGGCCCCGCCGGCCGCGCTGATCAAACAAGGCATCGACTCCCTGCCCTGCCTCGGCGACGGCCGCCAGAGCGGCACCTCAGCCAGCCCATCGATTCTCAACATGTCCCCTGAAGCCGCCGTAGGCGGTGGCCTGGCGTTGCTGCAAACCAACGACCGGCTGAAAGTGGACCTGAACACGCGCACCGTGAACCTGCTGATCGACGACGAAGAGATGGCCCGGCGCCGACTCGCATGGACGCCAAGCATCCCGCCTTCACAAACGCCCTGGCAGGAACTGTACCGGCAACTGGTGGGGCAGCTTTCCACCGGGGGTTGCCTGGAACCGGCGACGTTGCATCTGCGGGTGATCGCTCGCAGCGGCGAGCCACGTCACTCGCACTGAGTCCAGGCTGGCGATTGTTCGCGTACGTTGAATGCTGATGGCAATCCAAAGGGATTTATTCCGTGGACCTAAAGGAGAAAGATGCGCGCCAGGGGTCATTGTCCCTACCGAATATTTCTCACACCCACGGAGTAGATCCATGCCATTTGCCAACTACAAATTCCCCGAAGGAATCCTGGACCACGCGCGCAAGGAAGAGATCATCCATCGCACCACGGAAATGTTCGTCGAGTACTTCGGCGAAGGGGTCCGTCCCTTTACCATGGTCCTGGTCGAAGAAGTGGCAGACGGTGGCTGGGGGCGCGCTGATGAAACGCTGACGCTGGCGAAGATGGGGCTGCCGGCCAAAGGACAATAGCCCCGCGTCAGCTTGCAGCATCGTGCGCAGTCGCCGCCACTGCCTGGAGTCCACCAAGGGCATAACACATCATATGGTCTATCAAACCCTGCGGCTCGAGACTCAGCCCCTGCAGTACGTGCTGCTTTAATGGCTGATGGGCTATTAGCAAAAAAAGACAGGGCGCGAAGACACTGATGGCGCTGCGCAACGTTGTCGGGTGATCCGCCGGCAAGTTCATGATTTGTCCAAGCAAGCCACGCAGTATGTGTGCCTTGGGAAACGACTGTTCCTTGAGCACCACCTCAAACTCAGGAGAAGGCGAAAGCACTTCGCGCGTGAGCACTTTCAGCGCCCAGCCATCCGGATGGTTGTGCAGGCGTTCGACCAACACGGTGATGAGCGCACGTAATTTTTCTTGCGCAGAACCTGGCCGCTCGTTAAGCGAAACCAGCGTTTCCAGCTGCACCAACCGAGCGTGGGCTTCAAGCAGCACTGCGCGATACAGGCCCTCTTTGTTCACGAAGTGATAATTCACCGCCGCGCTGTTGGCTTGCGAGCGTTCGCAAATTTGCTTGCTGGTGGTGTTGGCCAAACCCTGTTCGGCAAACAATTCACCCGCCTTTTCCAGAATCTGCAGCCGCGTTGCCTGCCCATCCAGCCGCGAAGCACGAGGCAGGGAGGGCTTGCCGATGGCATTGTCCATGAGCTCATCTCTTTATAGTTCTAATTCAAATTTGACTTTTTATTTAAGCCTACCTATTTTGGTCCCGTCATTGTCCCTTTACAACACCGCGTGAGAATTTCGCAGCCGATGCCGCGGGCTTTTCACGCACTACCAAGGAAATACCGTCATGGAAGCGCGCGTAATGACACCTTTCACCTACTTCTCATTGCCGATGCAGAAGCAGTTCCTGGCCAATCAGCAGGCCATCAAAGGCAAACCCTACGCCGACTTTTTCCGCTCGAAGATCAGCGTGCCGCTCAGTGCTGTCGAAAAAATACAGCAAGGCCCCATGCCCCTGGCTGACACCTTGACGCCCAGCGTTGAAGACCTTAACCGCATGCTCGCCGCTGATTTCATCAGCGAAGAGGCCGGATACGCCCTGCTGCCAGGGCCGATGGCCTACGTGCAAAGTCGCAAGTTTTTCCCCAACTGCACCGCAGAAATGCTCAAGTGGTGGTTCATGTGGCATCCATTGGAGGCTGAACGCTACACCCTGTGGTTTCCTTATGCCCATGTGGCAAACCCCTGCGTTCATCACGAGCGCCTCCTCGACAATACCCTGAGCTTCGAGGAGCGCTTGTATGGCAATACTTTTTGCGCCTCTGAGTACGTCGGTGACCGACTCATGCACCTGCACATTGATTTCAGGAACCCCTGCGAGCTGGGCTTCTGTCCGGACCTGTACCGCGAATCCAAAATAGACGGCAGCGTCAGCGCCTTGATGAGCCTGGCCCACGAACCGCAAGTGCCGGTGTCGCTGATGGCGCACTTGTTCAAGGAATGCCCGGAAGGTTTGTACCTGACCAGCCGTTACTGGGTTGGCAGCCACCCTTCCATGCAACGTTTTCCGGGCGCCGAGCGAGCCGCTCAACTCTTGGAAGAAAACGGCCTGGGGGAAGTGGAACTGGAAACCCTGGCGTATGAATTTGCAGTGCATGACATGTGTGAATTCAACCACCTGGCCAGCATCCTGCCGAGCCTTCATGCACAATTCAGTGGCGCAAAGTAAGGGCAACCCCACCCGATAATCAGGCTTCGGCGGCGCCCTGAACCGCTGCCGAATTCGTGCCCAGTACCCCGTTCAGCAGAAGTGTCGTGAATTCATTGATATCCGCTTCCACCTCCAGTTGCTCGGTCAACAGCCGGTACCAGCAAAACCCAAAGATCATGTCCAGAAGCAATTCACGCGACGTGTCCTTGGGCAACTCGCCCTGCTGAATTGCATTTTCCACCAGTTTGCGAGGCAACTCCCTACGCCGCTCCATGAATTCGTCTTTCAGTTTGGGCAGTGTGCTGGGATCGAGTTGCGCCTCAGCGATGACACACCGAAAAGCCTCCCCGCAAATTGTTTCTCGCCAGACCTTCCAGAGATTGAGCAGCAAGAAATTGAGGTTCTCCTTGAAGGAACCTTTATCAGGCTCTTTGCGAATCTGCTCGCTTTCACTCTCGTAGACCTCGGCGATCAAGGCTGCCTTGTTCCCCCACCACCGGTAGATTGTCGGTTTGCTCGCGCCAGCCCGGCGAGCCACAGCCTCGATGCTCAACCCCGAGTAACCGCACTCCTTAAGGGTCTCTATGGCAGAAATAATGATCGCTTTGTGCGTGTGAGGGCTCCTCAATGAGCCAATGGAGCTCCGAGATGGTTTACGGGCCATAAATAAAAATCTCCAATATGGCGCTTGACAAAAGAGACTCAGGGTATAGGATTCTCTCGAAAAGCAATGAAACGGATCGTTTCGTTTTGTATGTTTATTTGATCTCAGCTTCTGCTTAGCAGTAGGTCTCTTGAGCGCTTTTAACCTCTATATAGGGGAATCGGAGAAAGAAAGTCATAAATTTTTCACGCTACCTTAACGATACGGCACGTTTCGTATCATACATAATAATTGGAAGAGAATAAACCCATTACTCACAAGCTGACCGGCAAGTTCTGCCTCTCGAACGTGCCGATTTACGGGCATAGGACTGCCAATGACACTTTGCGGGTAGCAATAGATAGTTTCTAAATATTTCATGCGCCTGCCACGGCTTTCCGCCAGCAGGTGAAAGAACGGAATCTGGAGGATGTACACATGAATAAGGTAGGAATTGTGAGCTATGGCGCGGGTATCCCGGTCTGCCGGCTCAAGGTGGACGATGTAATCCAGGTGTGGAAAAACACCGATCTGAGCTTGGTCAAGGGTCAATTGGGTGTTATTGAACGGGCCGTGCTGCAACCCGATGAAGACGTCATAACCTTGAGCGTCCTCGCCGCACAACGCGCATTGGACAAGGCACCGCCTTGTTCTCTTGAAGCGCTTTACCTAGGCACCTGCACCAATCCATATGACTCCCGGGCCTCCGCCGCGATCATCCTGGAAATGCTCGGTTGCGGCTATGACGCCTTTTGTGCAGACGTGCAGTTTGCCGGTAAATCAGGCACCAGCGCCCTTCAGATTGCATACGCCTTGGTCGCCTCGGGCATGGTAGGCAACGCTTTGGCAGTGGGCGCCGATACGATCAACCGCAACACCGCCCCCGGTGATTTGACTGAGTCCTACGCCGGGGCAGGCGCCGCGGCCCTACTGCTGGGCACAGAAAACGTGATCGCGCATTTTGATGCAAGTTTTTCTTGCGCGGCAGATGTCGCTGACAACATCAGGCCTCAAGGGGACCGCTATATCCGGTCGGGAATGGGTCTGGGCTCGGACAAGAACAGCATCGGCCTTGAAGACCAGACTCGCCGTGCTGCCTCGGGATTGATGGCCAAGATTCATGCGCAGGCCGGTGATTTCGATTATGTCGTCTTCCAACAGAACCTGGTGTCGACCCCCTACTCGCTCGGCAAGCACCTGGGATTCACCAGCGCGCAAATCGAACCGGGCATCTATGCCCAGAGTGTCGGTGATGCTGGGGCAGCAAGCCCTTTGCTGGGCTTGGTCAACGTCCTCGATCAGGCGCGCCCGGGTGAAAGAATCCTGATGGTTTCCTACGGGTTTGGGGCGGGCAGCGATGCCATTGCCTTGACCGTCACCGATGCCATCGAAGCCTATCAAAAGACCAACGTTCCGCTGCGCACGCTGCTGGAGGATAAGTACTACGTGGATTACGGGACGTCGATCAAGTACGAGTTCAAATACTTGCGGCCCGACTATGCGCTGACGGCCTATCTCTGATTCCAATCATCCAGCAAGGAGCACCTTTTTATGTGCGCACGACGCGTTGCTATCGTTTCGGCTGCCTATACCCCTAAACCTGGCAGTTCCAGAGTTCGTCAGACGTTCAAGGAGATGATCGTCGAGTCCGCCTATCAAGCACTCAACGCCATCAAGATGCATCCCCGCGAACTCCAGGCAGTTGCCTATGGCTACCACGGTGAAGGCATTTCTGAATACGGAGGCCTGGGCCCCACCATTTCCGATGCCTTGGGTATCAGCCCTGCCCCTACGTTCATGAGTACTGCCAACTGCACCAGCAGTTCGGTGTCTTTCCAGATGGCTCACCAAATGGTCGCCTCAGGTGAATACGACATCGTCCTGTGCGGGGGCTTTGAAAAAATGACCGACCACTTCAACTACGCCGAGTACATCGGTTCCAGCACTGAATGTGAATACGATTATTTTTTAGGTATCTCACACACCGACGCCTTCGCCCTGGCGACCGCCGAGTATTTTGAAAAGTTCGGTTATGCGGGACGCGAAGCGGATGTATTGGCGACTTTTGGCCGGCAGATGCGTATCTATGCCCACAACACCCCCACGGCGACCCGTTATGGCGTGCCGATTCCGTCCCTCGATACCCTCAAAAGTAGCGAAGCATGTGGCTCGATGCTGGCCTGGGGTGAAGCCAGCGGTTGCGCCATCCTGG
This sequence comes from Pseudomonas thivervalensis, assembly GCF_001269655.1. Lineage (GTDB taxonomy): Bacteria > Pseudomonadota > Gammaproteobacteria > Pseudomonadales > Pseudomonadaceae > Aquipseudomonas > Aquipseudomonas thivervalensis. The sequence goes on along the minus strand of NZ_LHVE01000009.1, from coordinate 253,568 downwards.
TGGCCGAACACCTTGTGCACCGCTACACGACCCAACCGGTATTTATCCGTGGCTGTGCCTACACCGGCGTATCGCACTATTTCGGTACGCGCTATCACAACCCGACGTTGCAATTTCCGGGTCTGCCAAAAGATGTGGGCATGGCGGTTTCCGCCAACTCGATGGCCTGCGCCGAAATCGCCTACAAAAAAGCCGGTATCACTGCAAAGGATATTGATGTGGCGCAAGTCTACGACTTGCTGGGCGCCGGGTTGATTCAAATGGAATCCATGGGCGTATGTGGTCCAGGCCAGGCCGGCGACTTTGTATTGGAAGGCGGCATAGCCCTTGATGGACAACTACCGCTGAACACTGACGGCGGCAACATCGGACGTGGCCACGCCTCCGGCTGCGATGGGATTTTGCACATCACTGAATTGTTCCGGCAGCTTCGCGGCGAGTCCAACAACCAAGTCAAAGGCGCCCGTATTGGCGTCTCGCAAAACCTGGGCGGTTACGCCGCGCACAACAGCGTCATTGTGCTTTCCAACGATTAAGGAGCCGACCATGTCCCTTTACCCTGAACAAATCCACCGCATGACCACCGCCAGCATGTTGCGCGAATGGCGCGAGCACGGTGGCAAATACCGCCTCGAAGGCAGCCAATGCCAGGATTGCGAAGAAATTTTCTTCCCTCGGCGCACCGTCTGTGGCGCGTGCAACTCGTTGAACGTGGAACCGTATCGCTGCGCACGCACCGGCACTATCCAAGTCAGCGCTCACGCCGAGAATCCGATATTGGCAGCCATGGGCTATGGAGAAACCGTACCCCGCTTCATGGCAATGGTGCGTTTGGATGATGGTCTGGTGATTGCGTCGGAAATCGTTGACGTCATCGATTCCCGGCAAGTCGTCAGCGGCGCCCCCGTACGCATGGTTATTCGAAAACATGTCCGGGAAAGCAACCTGGCCTGGCAATATGCTTATAAGTTTGTACTGGTGAAATAACTAACAAGACGTCCGTCATACCCCGCGCCATCGATAACAACAGTCAAGTTTTTTGGCCTCCCAGCCCGTTGCTTTGATTCTGTTTTTCAGAGTCCTGCTTTGCTGTCATTGCCTTAAATGTGTTTCTAACTTTATTGGCTATTAGCCGAGGACTTGTCATGTCTACTCTTTGCAAACCCAGTCTGCTTTTCCCGCAACACAAGATTACTCAGCAACAAATGATCGAGCACCTAGAGCAGTTGCATGATGATCACCCACGAATGGCACTTGCCAAACGAATGATTCAAAACACACAGGTAAACGAACGACACCTGGTCCTGCCTATCGATGAACTGGCGGTGCACACCGGCTTTACCCATCGCAGCATCGTTTATGAGCGCGAAGCCCGCCGCATGTCATCCATTGCGGCGCGCCAAGCCATCGAGAATGCCGGGCTGACCATCGACGACATTCGAATGGTCGCGGTGACATCGTGCACGGGTTTCATGATGCCTTCGCTGACAGCCCATTTGATCAATGACCTAGGCCTGCGAACGTCGACCGTACAACTGCCCATCGCTCAGTTGGGTTGCGTGGCGGGCGCTGCGGCGATCAATCGAGCCAACGACTTCGCCAGCCGGGCGCCGGACAACCACGTCCTCATCGTCTCCCTGGAGTTTTCATCGCTCTGCTATCAACCCCAGGATACCAAGTTGCATGCGTTCATCTCCGCGGCGTTATTTGGCGATGCCGTATCAGCCTGCGTCATGCGAGCCGATGACAAGGCCCCTGGTTTCAAGATCGCCAAGACCGGGTCTTACTTCCTGCCTAACAGTGAGCACTACATTAAATATGACGTTAAAGACAGTGGTTTTCACTTTACCCTGGACAAGGCCGTCATGAACTCCATTAAAGATGTCGCACCGATGATGGAAGAATTGAACTACGAGACCTTCAATCAACATTGCGCTCAAAATGACTTTTTCATCTTCCATACCGGCGGACGGAAAATCCTTGATGAACTGGTCCTGCAACTGGACTTGGAACCTGGCAGGGTCGCTCAGTCTCGCGACAGCTTGAGCGAAGCCGGGAACATCGCCAGCGTGGTGGTCTTCGATGTACTCAAGCGCCAGTTCGACAGCGGGCCGGTCGATGGAGCGACGGGCATGCTGGCGGCCTTCGGCCCGGGTTTCACCGCCGAAATGGCCGTGGGCAAGTGGGTTGCCTGACAGGCCCGATAGCACACCGATACCCAGCCAGGGGCACATCTGCCCCTGGCTACAGGCGTATTGATCGTAGGCGCTCACCTCGTTCGAGAGAGCGTCGAAAGCGCCAAGGAAAGAAGGGGAAGGAACATGGAGATGAAGTTTCCGGTCGCTCGACCTTGGGGCGGCTATGAAAGACGCATGATCACGCTTCTGTCGCTGAGCTTCGGGCTGGTAGGACTGGACAGGTTCATTATCATGCCGTTGTTCCCGGTGATCATGCATGACTTGGCCCTGGACTATCAGGACTTGAGCATGTTGTCGGCGATCCTGGCCTTTGCGTGGGGAGGTTCAGCCCTGTTCATGGGAGCCGCCATCAGGATACTGGGCACCAAGAAGTTGCTGGTGCTGTCGATTACCCTGTTATCCCTGCTGGCCGGTGCGTCTGCATTGATCACCAGCCTGGTGGGCCTGGTGCTCTTGCGCGCCTTGATGGGGGTCTGTGAAGGTGCGTTTACACCCGTCAGCATCATTGTCACCGATGAAGTCTCGCAGCCCTGCCGGCGCGGTCTCAATCTAGGTATTCAACAGGCATTGTTCCCCATCATCGGCCTGTGCCTCGGACCGCTGCTGGCCGGCGTCTTGCTTGAAGTGTTCGGCTCCTGGCGCGCCGTGTTCGCCATCATTTCGTTACCCGGCCTGGTCGTGGCCTGGTATCTCTATAAAACCTACCAACCGACCCAGGCGCCCAGCACGGCGTCGATTGCACGCGCCTCCAAAAGCCAGTGGAGGACGGCCCTGTCCAGCGGGAATGTGCGGCTCAATATTGCCTTGATGCTTTGCATACTGACGTGCCAGTTCGTTCTGTGCGCCCTGCTCCCCAGCTACCTGACAGACATTTTGCACCTGAGCAATTTTTCCATGGCCATGATCATTTCCGCCATTGGCCTGGGTGGTTTTTTTGGACAACTGGTCATTCCCGGCTTGTCCGACCAACTGGGTCGCAAGCCCGTGGTTTCCATCTGTTTCATGATCAGTGCGCTGTTAGTGGGTTTATTGATCATCAGCCCACCGCTGCCCTGGCTACTGTTCCTTCAATTGTTTTTTTTGTCCTTTATCAACTTCAGCCTGATCTGCATAACGGTCGGCCCATTGACCAGCGAATCAGTGCCGCCCAGTTTATTGGCCACCGCGACCGGGCTGGTGGTGGGCTGCGGAGAGATTCTTGGAGGAGGGGTCGCGCCTGTTATCGCCGGTTACATCGCCATGACGTGGGGGCTCACCGCAATCCTGTTCCTGGCACTGGCCGGTAGTTTGACGGGTGGTTTGCTGTCCTTGTGGCTCAAAGAGACCTCCCCGGTTTTCAACGGACTCAATGACTACTCCCCCCTATCCGCACGCTTGACCCTGGAGGATAAGTAATGACCCATTATGTGATGTTGCTGGACTCTCCAGTGCCGCAAGGAGGCCTTGGCGTATTTGACTTCAAATCCGGTCAAAGTCGGGAAGTGCGTCCACCGCAGGGAAATCTTTATGAAGCCCTGGCCCATTGCGCTGAGCGGAATATGGATTGGCAGTCCTATCTCCAGGACCTGCCGTCCACGCCCTACCCGCTTACACCCGCGGCAGTGAAATACCGACCACCGCTGAAGCCCGATAACAATTTATGGGTCCAGATCAGCGAAGTCACACTCTGTACCGCCAAGACAGAACAAGCCTGGCATTACAAAGGTAACGGCCGACTGCTCAAGACCGACGGCGACCCTCTGCAGGTTCCTTATCATTCACAAAGCATCAGTAGCGAGCCGTGCATTGTCTGCCTTTATTGGGTCGACCCGTTTGGCGCGCTGCGCTTCATTGGCTTTACCCTGGGCAACGATGTTCACGATCATGTGTTGCATGGTCGTGACGCCATTTCTTCAGCGCATGCGCACTTGCGTACCTGTGCGATTGCCCCGGCATTGATCGTGGGGGAATTGCAGGCTGATTTGGCCATCAATGTCCAGATAGAGCGTGACGGCCAACCCTTGACGGCAAGTCACCATCGGATGAGCTTGCATCGCTGGCAGAGTCTGCGTCGATATTCGGAAGAGTTCCTGGAGAAACATGAACAGTTTCTCGAGCCCGGGCTGGTTCACTACGTGTTTCACAGCTTGAGCCATCGGACTGCGAATGTACCGCTCCAACACGGTGACTGGCTCAGCATTGACTGCCCCGAGTTGGAGTTGGCCATGAGCAATCAAATCGTCGAAGAGGAATTGGTTTCGCTGGTTCCCTTGTCCGCGCGACGCGCACTTGACCATGGCTGTATCGACTTGCCCCTGCCCGCGCCAAGAAAGTTCTGATCTACCTCTATAAAACGAGGGGGGTGGCCCTTGGCTTGAGCCACCCTTGCCCACTGCTTAGAAATCGACCGTGGCCGACAACTGCAAGGTACGCGGAGAGCCTGGGGAGAAGGCACCGTACGAGGCGACACCCGACCAGTATTCACGGTCAAAGACGTTCTGGACTGTGGCCCTGAACGTCGTCGGTCGACCTTCGATCTTGGTGGCGTAGCGTGCGCCCGCATCGAAGCGGGTCCAGGCGTCCAGTTCCTGGGTGTTGGCCTGGTTCACGTATTGGCCGCTGGTGTAGATCGCACCGCTGGTGAGGGTAAAGCCCTCCACCCACGGGGTGTCCCATTCAGCCCACAGGTTGGCTTGTACCTCAGGCACGCCCACCGGTTTATTGCCACGGTTGGCCGCGGTGGCGGAATCCGTCAGTTCGCCATCGAGCAGTGTCACGCCACCCATCAAGCGAGTGCCGGGGGCCACTTCGCCGAACACGCTCAATTCCACGCCACGGTTGCGCTGTTCGGCCTGCACCGAGAACACATTGCCCGCACCGATTTCGCCACTGGGCTTCTCGATCTGGAACAGCGCCAGGGTGGTCATGAACGTGCCGTGCTCGTACTTGACCCCAACCTCATGCTGCTTGGATTCATAAGGTGCGAATGTTTCGCCGGCGTTGCTCGCGGTGCCTGGCGCGACGTCACCTTTACTCAAGCCTTCGACATAGTTGTAGTAGAGCGACACATCCTCCCAAGGCTTGACCACCAGACCGAGCATCGGGGTCGTGGCGCTGTCGTCATAACGGGAACTGACCGAACCGGCGGCGTTGTAATTACGCGACTCGATGTTCTGCCGGCGCAGCCCCAAGGTCAGTTGGACACGGTCATCCAGGGCCGACAAAGTGTCGGTCAGGGCGAAACCGGACAACTGCGACTCAGAGACGCGCAACACCTTGGGTGCGTTGATGGCTGGCTTGGCCACGTCCACCGGGTGATAGATGTTCGAAAAAACCGCTGGCCCGTTGGTGATCCCCCGAGACAATTCATCCTGATAAGTGCTCGCCATCAATGTGGTGGTGTGGGTGACGGGGCCGGTGTCGAACACGCCACGCACGCCCACATCAGCCGTCGAGCGATCCACGTTGAATTTGTAATAGCCCGGTGTGTTGCTGATATCACCGGCGTCGTTGAGAATCCTGGGCACCTGGTCCGACATCCGCTGGACGTCCGATCGGCCACCACCGGCATGGGCGAATACCGTGATCGAGTCCGTCAGGTCATATTCGCCACCGAGCAATGCCGACTGCTCCTTGGTGTCCGACCAACCCCATTTCTGCGACGCGTTGGTGCGGCCGTTGGGGGCCGATGGAATCTCCACGCCAGGCGCGACGGTGAAGGGCCGCGAAGCACCTTCGAAGCTTTCTTTCTGGCTGATGAAGTCGAGGTTCAAGCGCAGACGCTCACCGCGATAATCGAAGGCGATGGCGCCAATGTTGAGCTCGCGTTCCTGATCATTGACGGCCGTGTCGCCACCCTGGAGGCTGCCGTTGAAGCGCACGCCGAACTGGTTTTGCGAGCCGAATCGACGGCTGACGTCCAAGTGCCCGCCCACGTAGGTATCAGACGCATAGCTGCCGGTAAAGCGTGTCAGGTCTTCGTCCAGCGCCCGCTTGGGAACGATATTGATCACCCCGCCCACCCCACTGTTCGGAGACATGCCGTACATCAGGGCGCCCGGTCCCTTGAGCACTTCGACCCGTTCGGCGTAGTCGGTAAATACCCGGTAGTTGGGCGCCACGCCGTAGACGCCGTCATAGGCCAGTTCGCCAAGGTTGCCCTCGCCAATCGGAAAACCCCGGATGAAAAACGAATCGACAATGCCGCCCACCTGGCCCGTCGAGCGCACAGACGGGTCTCGTTGCAAGGCATCGGCCGCGGTCACGGTTTGCAGGTCGGCCAGGGTCTTGGCGGTGTAGCTGGTCACGCTGAACGGCGTGTCCATCACGTCCTTGTTGCCCATCATCCCCAAGCGGGCGCCACGCGCCACTTGACCACCCGCCAGCTCGGCCGGCAGTGCGCTCGGGTTGTTGTGGGTGCCGGTGATGTTGGTGGCGTCAAGGATCAAGCCTTGGCCGTTGTCGACCGCAGGGACGTTCGAGGTTGGATCGGCAGCGGGCTTTTGCCCGGGGGTTGCCGCCCAGGCAGTGGCGCTTCCTGCGACCAGAATGAAACTCAGGGTGGCGGTACGAATCGCGAGGGATAACGCAGACTCACCACAAGGTCGACGTGCAACAGACATGGCTTAAAGATCCTTTCCAACGAGAGAAAATGGTAATCACTCCTATTGCCAGTCGACCTGCGGAAAAGTATCACCCCCCGGCGGTTATTTTTTCAGGCAGCACCAGAACGCTCGGGCACACAGCCGCTGCAGCGCTATCGACTCTCTTGCAACCTTTCGTGCAGCCGGGCATCTTGCCGACCGTGTCATCGCCTGCAGCACACGCTGACCCACCCGCTTGCTAGCGATTAACCACCGAGGCTGAGTCATGTCCCACGCAGGTACCGTCCAGGGTTCGAACGTAAAAATCCTGATTTCCCTTCTGTTCGCGATCCAGCTCATCTCCATGGGTGCGATGGAAATGAGCGGGCCGTTCTGGCCGGTCCACCTGCGCGGGCTGACGTCCTCGGAGTCAGTCTTCAGCTTCGCCAGCATCGCCGTGTATGTCGGGCCGATGCTGGGCATCATTCTGACCAGCGCGTTCTGGGGCCGTGTCGGCGATCGCTACGGTCATAAGCTGATGATGATCCGCGCCCTGGCGGGCCTGTCGCTGACCCAGCTCGGGCTGGCGCTGAGCAGTGACATCTGGGTCATCCTGATCCTGCGTTTCCTGCAAGGCGCCTTCGCCGGGTACATCGCCCCGGCGCAGGCCTACGGCGTCAGCATCGAAGCCCCGTCGCGACGGGCGCGACTGTTCGCGATCCTGCAGATATCCACCAACGTCGGCTCATTGCTCGGCGCGGTGGTCGGGGGCCTGATCCTCGACTACGCCACGTTCTTCTGGATCAACATCATCGCCTCGGCCTTGTGCGCGGTGTGCACGGTGGTGGCGGCCGTGACCTTGCCGGACGTGCCACCGGTGAAGAAATCCGCGACCGGCCAAACCCCGGCAGCGACGAGTCGTACCGACAGCGTCTGGCAAGGAACACCGCTGCTGTCGTTGCTGTGCGTCATGGGTATCTTGCTGTTGGCGCGGATGCTGCCGCAGACGTCATTCTCCTTGTACGTGAGCTCGGTATTCGACGTCAGCAACTCGGTGGTCGGCCTCTGCTACGGCTTGCTGGCGCTGGGTTTCATCCTCTCGGCCACGGCCTGGTCGCGCTATTTCGAGCACCGTACCCGGCAGGACACCTTGCACCGCATCCTCTACGTCGTGCTCGGTTGCATCGTCCTGACCGCCCTGGCGGGCAGCACGCGCAACGCCATCATCTTTGTCGTCGCCTACTTCATCTGGGGGGTGCTGCTGGGCGCCACCACGCCGGTGCTGATGGCGTTGATTTCGAAATCCGCCGACAGCTCGCGTCAAGGTCACGTGCTGGGCATTGCCCAGGGCACCGCGCAATTCGCTTCGATCGCGGGCATCTCGGCCGGCGGGTTGCTCAGCCAGGTCTACGGCTTGCAGTACACCTACCTGTTCGTTTGCCTGGCTTATGTGTTGGCACTGATCCCCGTCGTCGTGTTGCGCTACTGGCCGGTGAACCGCCCGCGTACCTGAAGCAGCGTTGTCGAATGCCGCTTGCGTCACGGACAAGTTGTCCTTTAGCATTGGGAATACTTCTCAATTGCAAAAAACGCAACCATGAGCGAAACCCTGCCCGCGAACAACGACCATCATCTGCGCGTGATTGAAGCGCTGTACGCCGGCCATCACGGCTGGCTGTACGCCACGCTGAAGAAGAAACTGGGCAACGCCATGGATGCGGCGGACCTGGCCCAAGACACTTTCACGCGCATTCTCGCCTCCCAAGTCACGGCCATTGACCAGCCCCGGGCCTACCTGAGCTGCGTCGCCAAGGGCATTCTCATCAACTGGTATCAGCGCAAGGCCCTGGAACGGGCCTACCTGGAGGCGCTTGCGCATTTGCCGGCCCAGGAAGTGCCGTCTCCCGAATTACGTTTCCTGGTGCTGGAAACCCTGCACGAAATCGACGCCATGCTCGACACCCTCCCGGCGCCGGTCAAACGGGCCTTCCTGCTGTCGCAGATCGGCGGCCTGAAATACGACGACATCGCCCAACAGCTGGACGTCTCGCTGATCACGGTCAAGCGCTACATGAAGCAGGCGTTCGTGCAGTGCCTGATGCTGGTGGAATGAATGCTCACCCGACGTCATGAGCCGCCGCTCGATCCGAAGGTCCTCGAAGAAGCCGCCGAGTGGCTGATGCGCTTGAGTGAGCGCGACCTCAGTGACAGCGAACGTGCCGAGTGGGAATGCTGGAGGGCCAGCAGCCCCGAACGCGGCCGGGCCTGGTCGCGTGCACAAGTGCTGCAAGGCAAGCTCGGCGGCTTGCCACGGTCATTGGCGATGTCGGCGCTGGATCGCCCGAGCAGCCCCGAACGGCGCGCGGCCCTTGGCAAACTGGCGTTGCTGCTGGCCGTGGTGCCTGCCAGTTGGGGCAGTTGGAAACTGGCGCAATCGCAGCAATGGTCCGCCGACTACCACACCGCCGTGGGCGAGCGTCGCGAGTTGACCCTGGCCGATGGCTCGCACCTCACCCTCAATACCGACACGGCCATCGACGTGCTGTTCGACACCCAGCAGCGGCTCATCCAGGTGCGTGAAGGGGAAATCCTGGTGCAGACCGCGCCGGATGCTTCACCCCAGGGGCGACCGTTCCTGGTCAGCACCCGCGAGGGCCGGATGCAGGCCCTGGGCACGCGGTTCACCGTTCGCCAACTGCCATCGCGCACCCAACTGGCGGTACTCGAAGGCGCTGTGCGGATTGAACTGGCCAATGCTCGCCAGGCCGCGCCGCTCATCGTCAACGCCGGACAGCGCACCGACTTCTCATCCCTGGCCTTCGGCCCGTTGACCCCGACCGATCGCAACGTCGGCGCCTGGACCCAAGGCATGCTGATGGCCGACAAGATGCGCCTGGCGGATTTCGTCGCCGAGCTGGCGCGCTATCGCCGGGGCTTCGTGCGTTGCGACCCGGCCATTGCCGAGCTGCGGGTTTCCGGCGCCTTCCCCATCAACGATACCCAGCGCACCCTGAACATGCTGGTGCAAACCTACCCGGTCCTGGTCACCGGCCATTTGAGCGGTTACTGGGTGACGCTTTCCCCTGCCTGACCCCGCAAAAAAGTTTTTGCTGCCCGGGTGATACTTTTTTTGATCTCAACTGGCAAAGACAGGAATAACCCTTTCATCTCGTCCATAGGGTCACCCATCCATGCTCGTCGCACGGCCCCTGCGTCCGGATCGTCCGTCCAAGCTCGTCATACGCAGTGTGCTCTTGAGCCTTGCCTTGAGCACGGTCACCGGGGCATTCGCCTGGGCCGCCGTGCCCGCGCCACTGGCAGCCATCGCCCCCCGGGCCTATGACATCGCCCCCGGGCCGCTCGGCCCCGCCCTGTCGAGTTTTGCGATAGCCGTCGGCATTGCCTTGTCGTTCCAGCCGTCAATCACTGAGGGGCTGGTCAGCCCGGGACTGTCCGGCACTTATCCGACTGCGCAAGCGCTCACACGCCTGCTGGGTGACAGCGGTGTGGAGATGATTGCCCGCGACGATGGGAGCTACACGCTGGTGTTGCGTCAAGTGTCTCTGCCGGAGATCAACGTCGATGCCGCCGGCAGACGCAGCACCGACTTGCCATCCACCGACTCCAGCGGCCAGGTCGCCCGCGGCGCGCGCCTCGGGCTGCTGGGCAACGACGAAGTGATGGATGCGCCGTTCAGCGTCAGCAGCTACACCTCGACGATGATCAAGGATCAGCAGGCGGTCACCGTGGGTGACTTGCTGGAGCGCGATTCTTCGGTGCGCGCCACTGGCCAGACGGGCGGCATCGTCGACTCGTTTTTCATCCGCGGTTTTCCGCTGGGCGAAGGCAACCTCGGTGAACTGGCTTTCGACGGCGTGTACGGCGTAGCGTCCAATTATCGGGTGTTCACCGATTACGCCGAGCGCATTGAATTGGTCAAGGGCCCCGCCGCCCTGCTGTATGGCATGTCGCCCAACAGCGCCGTGGGCGGTGTGATCAATGTGGTCCCCAAGCGCGCCCTCGACGAGGACCTGACCCGTTTCACCAGCCGCTATGCCACGGACTCGCAACTGGGCGGCCACCTCGACGTCAGCCGGCGTTTTGGTGAAGAGCGCCGGTTCGGGATCAGATTCAACGGCAGCCTGCAGCAGGGCGAAACGACCATCGACAAGCAGTCTCGAAACGTCGGTACCGGCGCCATCTCCCTGGACTACCAAGGGGATCGCCTGCGCACGAGCCTGGACCTGATCAATCAGGAGGAAGCGTTCGACGCCGCATCGCGGCCCTTCAGGATCGCCCCCGGCGTGCAGATCCCCTCGGCCGCCAACGGCCGGACCAGTGTCAGCCAGGACTGGGGACGCTCCCAGGCCCGGGACAAATCGGCGTTGCTCAGTGGCGAGTACGACCTCAGCGACCAGCTGACGGTGTTTGCCCACGCCGGCGGCGGAAAATCCGAGGTTGAGCGCATGTCCGACCAGACCCCGACCATCATCAACGCCGCCGGAGACACGTCATCAGATCCCGGCTATTACCAATTCAAAGTCCAGCGCTACACCGTCGACGCCGGCGCGCGCCTGGGCTTCGACACCGGGCCGGTCAGCCACCGCGCGGTGCTGCAAGTCAGCCGTTATCGCGACGAGTTGTCCCGGGGCATTATTTCCGGTCCCGCCGTCCTCTCGAACATCTATCACCCGATCGACCAGCCCCGGCCCAACCTCGCCGAGCCCAACACACCGAAAGTCTCCGAGAGCGAACTGTCGGGCGTCGCCCTGGCCGACACCTTGTCGGTGCTCGATGAACGCCTGCAAGTCACCCTCGGGCTGCGCCGGCAAAACATCCAGTCGGACAACTACAACCTCGCCGTCACCACCCCGTCCTACGACAAAAGCAAAACCACGCCACTGTTCGGTATCGTCGCCAAGCCCTGGGAGCATGTCGCGCTGTACTACAACTACATCGAAGGCCTGAGCAAGGGCGATATCGCGCCGTCCGCCGCCACCAACGCGGAAGAGGTTTTCTCACCCTACATCTCCCGCCAGCAGGAGATCGGGGTCAAGCTCGACTACGACCGTTTCATGGCCACGCTGGCGCTGTTCCAGATCAAGAAACCCAGCGGTGAGTTGTCGAACGGGGTGTTTTCGGTCCAGGCCCAGCAACGCAACCGTGGCATGGAACTGAACCTGTCCGGCGAGATTGCCCGGGGCACACGTTTGCTCGGCGGCGTGACGCTGCTCGATGGGGAGCTGACCCGCACTGGCGTGGCCGCCAACCGCGGCAACACACCGGTGGGCGTTCCCAAGGTCCAGGCCAACCTCTGGGCCGAATGGGACACCCCGGGCATCGACGGGCTGACGCTGACCAGCGGCGCGATCTACACCGCCCGCCAGTACGTCGACCAGGCCAACACCCAGGCACTGGATGCCTGGACCCGCTTCGATGTCGGCGCCCGCTATGCCACGCGCATTGCCGAGCGGCCCACGACCTTTCGCGCCACGGTGCAAAACGTGCTTGACCGCGCCTACTGGTCAGGGGTCGCCTCCTATGGCGCGTTTTCCCAAGGCGCACCGCGCACGCTGCTGTTGTCCGCCACCGTTGATTTCTGAAACCTGCGGGCCGGGGTGGCGGCGTGCGCCGTTGTCCGGGCCGGCTTTTGTAAAGGCCTGAACCATGGTTACCGTTTTTCGTCGCCCTCACACCCTCGCCGCCCTGCTGTTCGCCGGGCTGCTGGGCGTGGTGTTTCTTTCGCTGACGCCCCGCAACGCCCTGGCCGTCGAGGCGGACCCTGCCCTGGCCACCGTGACCGACCTGCTCGGGCGCCAGGTCAAGGTCCACCTTCCCGTCCGGCGGGTGATCCTCGGCGAAGGCCGCCAGTTGTACCTGGTGGCGGCGCTGGACACGCAAAACCCCATCGAACGCATCGTCGGTTGGCGCAAGGACCTGATCCAGTCCGACCCGGACACCTACGGCGCCTACCTGCGCAAATTCCCCGACATCGCCAAGATCCCGACCTTCGGCGGCTTCGAGGACGGCACCTTTGATATCGAGCAGGCGATTTCCCAGCGTCCGGATGTGATCATCCTCAATATCGAAGCCCAGCATGCCACCGAGGATGCGCGCTACATCGAGAAGCTCGACGCCTTGGGCATCCCGGTGGTCTACGTCGACTTTCGCAACAACCCGATGCAGAACACCGAACCGACCATGCGCCTGTTTGGCCAGTTGTTTGGCAAGCAAGCCCGGGCCGAGGCCTTCATCGATTTTCGCAACCAGCAGATCCGGCGCGTCACCGACGTCATTGAAGCGCGCCGCCCTGCCCGGCCAAAAGTCTTCATCGAGCGCATCGGCGGCTACACCGATGATTGCTGCCTGAGTTTCGGCAACGAGAATTTCGGCCTGTTCGTCGAAATGGCCGGCGGCGACAACATCGCCAAAGGCATCATCCCGACCACGTTCGGCCAGTTGAATGCCGAGCAAGTGGTGGTCGCCAACCCGGCGCACGTCGTCGTCACCAGTGCCAACTGGGAAGCCTTTGCCCCTGGCGGCCATTGGGTCGGCGTCGGCCCGGGCGCGGACATGGCCCAAGCCAGGCGAAAACTGGCGTGGTACACCCAGCGGCCGGCCTACGCTGGCATCAAGGCTCAGGACGACCAGGCATTCCACGCCATCTGGCACCAGTTCTACAACAGCCCCTATCAGTTCGTGGCCATCCAGCAATTGGCCAAATGGTTCCACCCGACGTTGTTCGCCGACCTGGACCCGGACGCCTCGTTCCGCCAGTTGCACGAGCGGTTCCTGCCGGTCCCTTATGAACCGGGCTACGCCGTCAGCCTGCGTCAGACCGAGGGCCAGCCATGACAGCGTTGAACGAAACCCTGGCGATGCAACGCGACACCTACCGGCGCCTGGTGCTGCGCAAGCGGCTTATCCTCGGCGGGCTCGCGCTGTTGCTGACCTGCAGCGTCCTCCTTGACCTGGCCCTCGGGCCGGCGCGCTACAGCCTCGACGAAGTGCTCGGCGCGCTGTTTTCACCAGACAGCGCATCGCCCCAGGTTCGCGTGGTGATGTGGGACATCCGCCTGCCCGTGGCGCTGATGGCCGTTGCGGTCGGTGCGGCATTGTCCCTGGCCGGCGCGCAGATGCAGACGATCCTCAACAACCCGCTGGCCAGTCCGTTCACTCTAGGCATTTCCGCTGCCGCCAGTTTCGGTGCGGCCATGGGCCTGGCATTCGGCGTAGCCCTGTTCCCGTTGGCGGCGCAGTACATGGTGCCAGTGAACGCGTTCATCATGGCCATGCTGTCGGCCTTGCTGATCCACTTCCTGAGTCTGCGTCGCGGTGTCACCGCCGAGACCATCGTGCTGCTGGGCATCGCCCTGGTGTTCACCTTCAATGCGCTGCTGGCGCTGGTGCAGTTCTTCGCCACCGAACAAGCGGTGGCCGCCGTGGTGTTCTGGACGATGGGCAGCCTGACCAAAGCCACCTGGCCCAAGCTCGGGGTGATCTGCCTGGTGATCCTGGTCACCCTGCCGATTTTCGCCCGGCGTGCCTGGGCCTTGACCGCACTGCGCCTGGGGGACGACAAGGCCGCGAGTTTCGGCATCAACGTGCGCAGCCTGCGCTTCCAGACGTTGATCATGGTCAGCCTGCTCGCCTCGTTCCCGGTGGCGTTTGTCGGCACCATCGGCTTCATCGGCCTGGTCGGCCCGCACATCGCGCGGATGCTGATCGGTGAAGACCAGCGGTTCTTCCTGCCGGCGTCCTTGTTGACCGGTGCACTGATTCTGTCGGCCAGTTCGGTGATCAGCAAAACCCTGATCCCTGGCGCCATTTTTCCCATCGGCGTGGTCACGTCGCTGATTGGCGTGCCCTTCTTCATATCCTTGATTCTCGGCGGGAAGAAAAACTCATGGTAACGATCCGGCTGGAGAATCTCGGCGCCCGCTACGGCCAGCGCACGGTCATTCACGGCGTGACCACGGCAGCCTTTGTCGGCGGCCAGGTGGTGGCGGTGGTCGGCCCCAACGCGGCGGGCAAGTCCACCTTGTTCAAGCGCATGGCCGGCTTGATCGACGGGCCCGGGCAGGTGATGTTGGAGGGCTCGAAAAAGGGACCGCAGGGCATCAGCTACATGCCCCAGGGCTTGAACGCCAGCGCCCGGTTGACGGTGTATGAGTCGGTGTTGCTGGCGCGCAAGCAGCTCACGCCGGGCTGGGTCGTCCATGATGATGAGCTGAAGTTGGTGGACGACATTCTCGCCGCGCTGGGCATCACTGAATTGTCGTTCCGTAACCTCGGCGAGCTCAGCGGCGGGCAACAGCAACTGGTATCGATCGCCCAGACCTTGGTGCGCGAACCGGAAATCCTGCTGATGGATGAGCCCACCAGCGCCCTGGACATGCATCGGCAAGTCCAGGTGTTGAACTTCATGCGGGCCCTGGCGCGCAAACGCCAGGTCATTGTGTTCATCGCCATCCATGACCTGAACCAGGCACTGCGCTTTGCCGACCAAGTGCTGGTCATCGCCGACGGCACCGCCCAGGGCAGCGGTCCGAGCGCCGAGGTGATTAGCGAATCGATGCTGCGCAAGGTCTACAAGGTCGAGGCGCGGATCGAGCAATGCAGCCGCGGCGAGCGCCATATCCTGATCGACGATATCGTCTGAGCGCACACCCGGGCCTTGCATCAAAGGCCTGAGGTTGCAGGACCTAGGCGACCTTGAAGCGATTGACCAACTGTTGCTGATGTTCGGCCAGGCGCGCCAGCTCCTGGCTGGTGATGGCCGTCTGCTCGGCACCGGCACTCACCTGGATCACCAGGTCATTGATCTCGTTCACGTTGCGATTGATGTCCTCGGACACCGCGCTCTGCTCTTCTGCTGCGGAGGCGATTTGAATGTTACGGTCGCTGATCGTCGCCACGCCCTCGGCGATCTCCACCAACAACTCGCCTGCGCGCTCGACTTTGCTCGCCCCGTCCTGGGCCTTGTCCAGGGTCTGTTGCATGGACAGGGCCGCACGATCCGAACCGGCCTGGAGGTTGCTGATCATCTGTTGAATGTTGCCCGTGGACTCCTGGGTCTTTTGCGCCAGGGTGCGCACTTCGGACGCGACCACCGCGAAGCCGCGCCCATGATCACCGGCCCGCGCCGCTTCAATCGCCGCGTTGAGTGCCAGCAGATTGGTCTGTTCGGCAATACCGCGAATCACATCGAGCACCGAGGAAATGGCATCGCTTTCCAGCTTGAGATCACCAATGATCCCGGCGGTCTCTTCAGCCTGCCCGGACAACTGACGGATCAGTCCGATGGTGCTTTCGATTTCCACGCGCCCTTGGGCCGTGCTGAGATTGACCCGTTGCGACATGTGCGCCGCATCGTTGGTACTTTGCGCCACCTCGCGCACCGTGGCGCTCATCTGATTGATCGCGGTGGCCACCAGCTCGGTGCCTTGGCGCTGTTGCTCGACACTCGTGCTGGTCTGGACCGTCACCGTGGAAGACTCTTGCGCGGCGGTGGCCACTTGCGCCGTGGCGTTGCCGATTTCCTGCACGACCTCGCTGATCTCTTGCGCCATGCGATTGAGGTTGCGCGCGATCTGACCGAACTCATCGCGACCTTCATACGTGGCCCTGGCGGTGAGGTCACGCTGTGCCAGGCCGTTCAGCGCCCGGTTCACATCGCGCACCGCCAGATCGATCAGACGGATGATCACATACGACAGCACCGTCACCGCCAGCAGCGCCACGATGACCGCGCCGACGGTCAACCACAACGCACGACTTGCTTCATCGCGGCCATGGATCGCCAGGCGGCTGACGCTTTGACCGAGCGCATCTTCCACCTGGCTCATCATGTCGATGCGCTGAGTGGAGAGCTCGAACCAGGCCTCTGGCTTGATGCCCAGCGACTGGCCCAATGGCACTTCGAAGGCCAGGCGCTGCAACTTGCCGACTTCGACCGCAGCGGGTTTAAGCATCTGCTCGGTGAATTGTTGAAGCAAGGCTGGTTGGGCCTGGCGACGGAACGCGTCGGAATAGGCGGAGAACTCGCCAAGGTTGCGGCTAAAGCGCGACAACAAGGTCTCGTCGAAGCGATCCTGGCTGAACACCAGGCCAAGCACGACCCGTTCGCGTCCGGCCCGTTCTTTCATCTCGATAAACTGATTGAGCGCATTGAGCGCATGAACAATGGTCGCGTTGTTGATCGTCGCTTCCAAAGAGTGGGTATAGCCCATGAGCGCTTGAATGATCTCGGTATAACGAACACCGGATTCGGTGCTGCTGATACCCAACTTATCCACTTGCCCGCGAATGGCAGGCAATTGGTCCAAGGCCTGGAGGACATTGTCCAATTGCGCGCTGCCCGATGCAGACAACCGGCGTACCACCTCGACCGAGGTATTGGAACCTTGGCGCGCCTGGGCCATCCGTTCGCCCATGGACTTGCCGCCGCTGCCCAGGAATACCCCGCTGGCACCGCGCTCGCGCTGCAATACCGTGATCAGTTGACTCAACTTCTGCGCCGTGGCGCTGGCGGCGACCGTGGCGTCCATATCGCGCAGGGTCTTGTAGTTGTCCACGACAAAGACCCCGGCCAAGGTCAGGAACCCCAACAAGGGAAGTAGCAAGATCAATAAAAGTTTCAGACGCAGCGGTGCATTCCTGAGCATTTCCGTTCAAGCCTCATTTCATATTGAGTTAGTGACGCGTGAACTTGTTGTAAGAAGGCTTTTATACACGCTGACTTGGAGCGATCTTAACGCAATACCAAATAGCCATCACCCCTGATATGGCACCGCTTGGCCCTGATGATGGCCATGACCCGGGCATTTTGATTTGCCTTGATCAGGGTCAAGCTTTCGACAGATAACGGTAAGCATCCGGTAAGGGAAAGTGCTCAACGATAGGCGCGCATTTCATCCTGTCCCGTTGGAGCCTCCCCATGCATGTGCTGCACTTAGCCGTTTCAACAATCCCGAGTGTGATTCTGCTCGCCGTGGCCAGTTCGGCGATCGCCGCTCAGGCAGCTGAAGCTCAAACCGCCGAAGCGTCTTCGTCCTGGGGGATGGGGGTTGGCGCAATCAGCAGCCAGCAGCCCTATAGCGGCATCGATCGAGACAACAAGGCGATCCCGCTGATCTACTTCGAGAATGAATACCTGCGGGTGTTCGGCCCAAACGCCGAGGTCAAGCTGACGCAACTCGAAATCAACGACACCCAGCAAATCGATTTCAGCCTCGTGGGCCAGTACGACTTTAGCGGCTATGATGCCGACGATTCTCGGGTTTTCGATGGCATGAGCGACCGTAAAAGCGGCTTCTGGGCCGGGGCCAAAGTGCAGTGGCGCACTGACTGGGTGGATGTGCACGCCGAGTGGCTCGCGGATGTCTCGGGCAACAGCGACGGACAGCGCTTCAATCTGGGCCTGGAGCGGACCTGGCGGCTCGGCGACCACATCACCCTCACACCCCATGTAACCGCGATGTGGCAGGACCAAAAATACGTCGATTATTATTTTGGTGTGCGTGACAGTGAAGCGCGTATCGATCGCGCGGCCTATGATGGCAAGTCTGCCCTCAATACCGAGTTGGGGGTCCGGGGAAACTACATGTTCGATCAGCACCACTCTGTGTTCCTCGATCTCAAGGCAACTAGCCTCGCCAGTGAAATCAAGGACAGTCCGCTGGTAGACCGTTCTACCGAAAACAGCACGCTGTTCGGCTACCTGTACCGCTTCTGATGAGCCGCATTCTGTTGGTCGAGGACCACGAACGCTTGGCGCAATTGGTCTGCACGGGACTGACGAACGCCGGGATCGCCGTCGATGTGATCAACCGCATGGATGGCGCGTGGGCGGCCATCCAGCGGGTGCCCTACCAGGCGTTGATCCTCGATCGAGGCTTGCCGGACGGCGACGGGCTCGTCTTGTTGAAGCGCCTGCGCAACGCCGGGCTTGGCCTGCCGTGCCTGGTGCTGACGGCACGGGATGCCCTGCATGATCGGGTACAAGGGCTCGATGCCGGCGCGGATGACTATCTGCCCAAGCCGTTCGCCATGGATGAAATGGTCGCCCGTGTGCGGGCCTTGCTACGACGGCCCGTGGACTGTCGCCCTCTCGCCCCCAGCCATGGTGACCTGAGCGTGCAACCCGATACCGGCCTGATGTACTGCGCGGATGAGAGCATCACCCTGGCGCCGGCGGAGATGCAGATCATGTTGCTGCTGTTGCGCAAGCCTGGGGAAATCGTCCGTCGCCCCAGCATCGAGGCGGCGGGCTGGGGTTTGAGCGAGGCGGTCACGCCGAACGCCCTGGACGTGGCCCTGCACCGTATCCGCCGCAAGCTGCTGGCCATCGGCTCCCGCCAACGCATTGTCAACGTGCGAGGTCTCGGTTATGCGCTGCGCCAGGTCGACGTGGTTGAGTAGCCTCAGGTTCAAGGTGCTGCTGGCTTATATTGCCGGCGTGACGCTGAGCATCCTGCTGATCGTGTCGGCGGCGTTGGCCCTGGTTACTTCACAGAGCGACATCCTGTCGGTCATGAACATGGCCGAACGCACCCAGGAGCTGGCGGAAAAACTCCAGTTCGACGCTGACGGGCGCCCCGTCGGATTCGATCGCAGCGAGACCGATCGAATCTGGACCTATGACAGCATGCGGCAGGAAATCGGATACCGCGTGCTGGACGCTTCGGCAAACGTGGCCCTGACGTCCACCGATGCCAGCTTCTGGCCGGCGAACACCTCGGAGCACTCTGAAGACCACGCCCGGTTCAAGTTCGAGCGTCAGGGCATCTTGATGTATGGCGCCACCGCGCCGGTCGAACATGACGGCCAGACCTGGTTCCTCCAGCTTGCCGTCAGCGAACGGCTGATGGACCTCTTCCACGGGGCATTCGCATTACCCTTCATGGGCGCCGGCATCGTCCTGTTCAGCCTGGTGCTGCTCTTTGTCTTTGGCGCCTGCGCCTATGTCATTTTGGGTTATACGCTCAAGCCCTTGCGCGAGGTGTCCGAGTCGGCCGCCGCCATCTCACCCCGCTCCCTGCATTCACGCTTGCAGGCCAGCAGCGTACCGTCCGAAGTCGTGCCACTGGTGGACAGCTTCAATCGAGTACTCCAACGCTTGGAAAATGGCTACCGGACCCAGCAGGAATTCCTGGCGACCGCGGCGCACGAACTCAAGACACCGCTGGCGCTGATACGGGCGCAGATCGAATTGATGGAAGACAGTCCCGGTCGCAACGCACTGCTCAACGACGTGGCCCACATGACCCGCCAAGCCCAGCAATTGCTGCTCCTGACCGAAGCCAGCGAGGCCCAGAACTACCTGTTTGCCGAAGTCGAAGTGGCCGATGTCGCGAAGGAAGCCATCGACTATCTACAGCGCATGGCCGAAGCCGTCGACGTGCGCCTGGTACTGGCCGAGGACTGCTCGGGTGTTGGCCCCTGGCAGGCTGATCGCAGTGCCCTCTTCACTTTGCTGAAAAACCTGTTGGAAAACGCCCTCCAACACGCCCCTCGGGGCACCGAAATTCGCGTGGATATCGGCCGTGATCACCTGAGCGTGCGCGACTGGGGCCCCGGGGTTGATCGAGAGCAACTGCCCCAGCTGTTCGTGCGCTTCTGGCGCGGGCCCCATCGCCGCGACCATGGCGCCGGCCTGGGCCTGACGATCTGCCGGGAGATCGCCCAAGCCCATGGCTGGACGCTCTCGGCCAAGAGAGCCGAGCCAGGCTTGTTGCTGCAGTTGTCTCGACGGGAACACTGATCTACCAGCCGAGCTGCTTGTTGAAACCCAGGGCGTCATAGTAGTCGTGCTGCATGATAATCTTGCTCTCCTTGAGCCGGATGAAACTCACCCCCTTGAAGCTGAGGAGGCGCTGGGTGGCCGGCGTCTCGGTGCTCCAAGGCCCGGTATTGTGCCCTTTGAATTCCCATTCGAAGGCAATGCTTTCACCGTTGACGATTGGCTCGCCCAGCATCATCCATTGCAGATCCGGCACTGCGTGCATGAACACTTCGATCACCTGGGTCTTGGCGTTTTCCCGGCCGACCTGCGGTGTTCCCACCGAGGCGTCGAGGAACTCGCCGTCCTCGGCGAAGTACTTCGCCGCAGCCTCCGCATCGCGAGCGTTCCAAGCTTTCATATAGTCATGGATCACACCCAGGGTATCGTTTTGACTGGCCGCCAGAACCCCATGGCTGGCCAGAATCAGGAGCAACCCAAACAGCATCGAATGGATTCGAGACGTCATAGCGTTCACCCTTTTCTCATCAGAGGAATTTGCCTGCCGCGCCCGGCAGGCCGTCATGTTCCTAGGCTTTTTTCCAGGCATCGGAAGCCGGGGCAGTACCCTTCTCGTAGGGACGAAACAGGACCATGTAGACGAGGCCGACGAGAATCACGATGGCGCCAACCAATACGATGCCGTAGTTCACGTACCACGGTGCATCTGGCGTACGCGGCCAGGACATATTGACGATGGCGAACAAACCATAGCAAAGCGCAGCGATGTTCACCGGCCAGCCCCAACGTCCCAAGGTGAACTGGCCCTTGGGTGTCCAGCCCCGGAGACGGGCATACATTACCCCCCCGACGATCATCTGGAACGCCAAGTAGATACCGATGGCGGCAAAGCTCACCACCAGCGCGATGGCGTTCTGAAGATAGAAGCCGACACACACAATGATCGCCGGCAGCACCCCGCAGACCATCAGCGCGGCGGTCGGCACATGGGTGGTCGGGGAGAGTTTCTTCAGCACGCCACTGCCCATAAGCATCTCGTCTCGGGCGTAGGCATACAACAAGCGGCTCGCGGATGCCTGCAAGCTCAGCACACAGGAAACGAACGAAACCGTGATCACCGCCATGACTACTCGCGACATGACCGGCCCGAACGCCGCGCCGAATATCGTGGCCATGGGATCCTTGTCCTGCCCGGAAACAACGGCGGCGATATCAGGCACGGCCAGGATCAAGGCCAGGGCGGCAAAGATCGAAGCGGCACCGCCGATCCAGATCGTCATCCGCATGGCCTTGGGGACCTGGCGGCTGGGATTGGGCGTTTCCTCGGCCACATCGCCGCACGCTTCAAAACCGTAGTAAAGGAACATCCCGGCCAGTGACGCGGCCAGGAAGGCCGGCCAGTACTGCCCATCGATGGAAATATCGAACGTGTCGAACAACACGCTCAAGGGTTGGTGGCGCTCGAAAATCAGCAAATAGCCGCCGATCAGCAAAGCCCCGACCAGCTCACACAGAAAACCAAACATCGCCACCCGCGCCAGCAGCTTGGTGCCGCTCAGATTCAAGACCGTCGCGGCGGCGGTCAGCACCAGCGCAACCAAGGTATTGGTGACCGGCGACGACTCGAAACCCAGCAGGTTGGCAATGTAGGGACCCGCGCCCAGGGCTACGGCCGCAATGGTCACGCACAGAGAGATGGCGTAGATCCAGCCGACCATCCAGGCCCATTTTTTCCCCACCAGGCGACGGGCCCACGGATAGACTCCACCGGAAATGGGATACTGGGACACCACTTCGCAAAAAATCAGGCACACCAGCATTTGCCCGAACCCCACCAGCAGGTAGGACCAGAACATCGGTGGCCCGCCCGCCGCCAGGCACAGGCCGAACAACGTGTAGACGCCGACCACTGGCGATAAGTAAGTAAACCCGAGGGCAAAGTTCTGCCACAGGCTCATGCTACGTTCGAAATTCGAGGTGTACCCCAGGGCACGGAGTTGCTCCGCGTCCTGGTCCACGGCTGCCGTGGAGCTTATCGAGCTGTTCATTGCGCCATCCTTCAAAAAGGAATTCGTTTGAGTAAGCGTCAAGCAGGCAGAGCCATCCCACCCGTAACGTGGTTCACCAGAAATGCCTCAGAGCTGTATCCAAGTGGCCTTGATCTCAGTGTATTTATCGAAGGCATGCAGGGATTTGTCGCGGCCATTGCCGGACTGTTTGTAGCCACCGAACGGCGCCATCATGTCGCCGCCGTCATACAGGTTGACCCAGACACTTCCAGCGCGAAGTGCCCGGGCCATGGTGTGGGCGCGCGACAGGTTGGCCGTCCAGACGGCTGCCGCCAGCCCATAAGGCGTGTCGTTGGCGATGCGCACCGCATCCTCGGCTTCGTCGAACTCGATCACTGACAGCACCGGGCCAAAAATCTCTTCCCGGGCAATATTCATCGAATTGCTGACGTTATCGAATAGCGTTGGCTCCACGTAGCTGCCGCCGCTGTCCTCCAGCGCCACGCGTCCTCCCAGCAATAACTGGGCGCCTTGGTCCTGTCCCTGGCGAATGTGATGCAACACCCCTTCCAGGTGGCGCGCGTCCACCAGCGCACCGACATTGGTCCCGGGGTCCAGTGGATGGCCTGGCTTCCAGTCTTTCATGGCCTCGACCACCATCGGCACGAAGCGCGCCTTGATGGAAGCCTGGACGAGCAAACGTGAACCGGCGGTGCACACCTCGCCCTGATTGAAAGCAATGGCGGCCGCTGCCGCTTCGGCGGCTGCCTGTAGATCAGGAGCATCGGCGAAGACAATGTTCGGACTCTTACCCCCCGCCTCCAGCCAGACCCGCTTCATGTTCGACTCGCCTGCATACACGAGCAGTTGCTTGGCCACTCGGGTGGAACCGGTGAACGCCAACGCATCAACGTCACCGTGCAAGGCCAGGGCCTTACCCACCGTGTGCCCATAGCCTGGCAGCACATTGAGCACACCCGCTGGCAAACCCGCCTCCAGGGCAAGCTGTGCGATGCGAATAGCCGTTAGCGGCGAACGCTCCGAAGGCTTGAGAATCACCGAATTGCCGGTTGCCAATGCCGGGCCCAATTTCCAGGACGCCATCATCAACGGGAAATTCCACGGCACGATGGCAGCGACCACCCCGACCGGCTCCCGCGTCACCAACCCGAGCTGATCCACAGCCGTCGCGGCCACCTCATCGTAGATCTTGTCGATGGCTTCACCGCACCAGCGAATGCTGTCGATGGCGCCGGGCAGGTCGACCGACAGTGAGTCGGCGATCGGTTTGCCCATGTCCAGCGTTTCCAGCAGTGCCAGCTCTTCGGCATGGGACTGCAAGAGGTCGGAAAAACGCAGCATGACCGCCTTGCGCACTGCCGGTGCCTGACGCGACCAAACGCCGGATTCGAATGCCGCCCGGGCGCTGGTCACGGCCAGTTCAGCGTCCGCGACATCGCAACTTGCAACCAGGCCCAGCAACCGCCCATCCACGGGACTCACGCATTCGAAGGTAGCGCCTGAACGGGCAGGCCTGTATTGCCCATCGATAAAGGCGCGGCCCTCGATGTCCAGTACCTTGGCTCTGGCTTCCCACTCTGCTCGGGTCAAGTGACTCATGATTGAAGTGCTCCTGGGTTCGGATGAATGCGATCTCGGTTCGCTTAAACATATGGAACCATATCTTTTAACCCATGAGAACCCCAGAGAAACCAAATTCAGCCAGGTTTTTTTGACTTCAGCGCCTTTTCGTCCCTAGAATTCCCCGCCAATGGGCCCTGAAAATGCCTTTGAACTATGAAATAGAATTTTTTGAGTCCAGGCGTCGACGGCGCCGCCAATGAATGAAACGACCATGAGCCCTACATCGAGCCTCATACGCCTCAGTCAGGAAGGGAAAACGGAATCCGTCACCCGCCGCCTGGTTGAAATGATTGACCTGGGGTTGCTGGTCGAAGGTGAACAGCTCCCCAGCGAAAGTACCCTGGCCACCCAACTCGGCGTCGCCACGGTCACCCTGCGCGATGCGTTGGCTGCCTTGCGCGCGCGCGGGGTCATCGAAACCCGGCGTGGACGCAACGGCGGCAGCTTTATCTGCGCAGCCCCACAAACCACCGATCAGGCCTTGTTCGATCAATTGCGTGAAATGAGCACGCTTGAATTGCGTGACCTGGCCGACGAGCATGCAGCCATTTCAGGCGCCGCCGCTCGCTTGGCAGCCCAACGCGCCGGACCTGAGCAGCATGCACGGCTGGGCGGCTACATCGATGCGCTGACCACGGCGCAGGAACGGCTGGAGCGGCGACGCGCCGATGCCAGGTTCCACATCGAAATCGCCGTGGCGTCGCAGTCTGTGCGGCTGACCCACAGCGAGGCCCGTTTGCAGGCGGAGCTGGGAGAGTTGTTATGGCTGCCGTTCGATGAGCAACCGGATCCCCTAGTGATCGAACGGGAACACCGGGCGATTCTGGAAGCCATCATTGCGAACGATGCCAACCTGGCGGGGGCACTGGCCGAAGCCCATGTCGCTCGCGGCGTCCGGCGCTTGACCGCCATACGGTTGCAACAGATGGCGCAAGATGCCTGATGACTGGAACAGAACTTGCTGAACAACTGACTTCAAACACCGCCCGACAGCCTGTTCGTGTCGCCAGCAAACACCGCACTGTCCCTTCCGAGGCATGAGTTAGAGCCATGGATAACGAAATGTCAGCAAATGGGTTATCCCAATGCGCAACGTTGATCAACGCTTCCATTGGTAACGTCTTCAAGGGTCTCAACGACCTGGGCGCCCAGGTATCGAGCATTTGGGAACAGCAACGGTGCAAGACCAAGCGACCCAATCAACGCGACCTCAAGCCATTGCTGGCTGGCGTCCGGCAGATCCTGGATTCTGAAAGCCTCAAGTTTCATGGCGCTGGCGTGGTCTTCGCTCCCGGTGAGCTGGAAAATTGCGAGATGCATTTACAGTGGTGGTGCCGGACCCAGAAAGAACAAATCCAGCCCTTGCAACTGAATCTCGATAGCCGCAGCGATCGTTTCTACGATTACCTGCACATGCCTTGGTACACCCGTCCGCAGCAAACTCGGCAGCCCTCCATAGACGGCCCTTTTGTCGACTTGTACGGCACAGAGCAGTACATCGTCGCCTTCTCAGTGCCGATTTTTTTTGATGATCGCTTCATCGGTGTTGCCGCCGCCGACATCTCCCTGCACTCCTTGGAACCCTTGCTCGTGCGCAGCCTGATGAGGGTCAGCAATGAAGCGCTGTTGCTCAATGCCGAAGGTCGGGTGCTGGCCGCCAATACGGCGAGTTGGTTGGCCGGCGATCTGATCCGGGGTGTACTGAGTCAGGACATGGAACACGCTCGCGTTTTGAGCCTCATCGACACATCGTCCTATTGGAGTGTGGTGGAACGGCCAGTACCCAGGTTCTGATGCCCGGGCGTTTCGATTTCCCCTGTTGTAAGCAAGTCCCCCTGTGGGAGCGGGCTTGCTCGCGAAAGCGGTGGGTCAGCTTGCATCCATTTTGACTGGGCCGACGCCTTCGCGAGCAAGCTCGCTCCCACAAGGATTGTTGGGTTGAATGCAGGGTCCTGGGACGCACTATGCCAAGGTGCCGGCCGTCGCGCACAGCGTCCTACCAAAGCGCGATGTCATAGGTGAAGTAGACCCGATTGCTGTCACGACCGCGGGAAAAATCCGAGCGATAGACGTAGTTTCGCAGCTTGACCCCCAGCCCCTTGAACGTTCCCTGCTGCACCACATAGGCGATCTCTGCGTCACGTTCCCACTCTTTGACCGTGGTGTTGGACTTGCCGTCGTTACCGCTCAGGTAGCGGGTGGAGAACGTCAGGCCCGGCACGCCGAGGCGCGCGAAATCGTAGCCGTAACCGAGCATCCAGGTCTTCTCGTCTTCCTCGATGAACTTGCCGATCCCGACGTTGCTGAAGGAGTACACCGTGGCGCCACTGATATAAGGCAGGCCCGCCTCGCCGCTGAGGGTCTGGTAACCGGCGCTCAGGGTGTGGCCGACAACAGCGTAGGCCAGCGACCCGCTGAGCATGTCGTTGTCGATCTTGCCGCCGTAGGCCGAGCCCGAATCGACACTGTTGAAATAGCGCAGGTCGCTGGTCAGTACCCCGGCGCCCAAAGGCAAATCATGCTGGATGCCGGCAAAACTCTGTCGATAGAAATTTTCCAGCTCGCCATAGAAGTAGCTCAGGCGGGTGTTCTTGCCCAGCTTGTAGTCGGCACCGGCGTAGCTGAAATCACCGGATTCATCGCCGCCGTAGCCGTCGGGCACGATGGGCATGCTGTCGCTCGAATCCCGCAGCTTGAAACGCTCCAGATGCCCGCCGGTGACGGTGAGGTTGTCGATGTCACTGCTGCTGATCTGGGTGCCTTGATAAGTCTGTGGCAACAGCCGCGCATCGTTGTAGATCAGCACCGGGGTCTTGGGCAGCAAGGTGCCGTACTTGAGCGTGGTCTTGGCCACCCGGGCCTTGGCGGTCATGCCCGCGCTGGCGAACTCGTTGGCGGCGCGACCGTCGTCATGCACCGGCAGCAGGCCGGTGCCGCTACGGCCACGCCCGGAGTCGAGCTTGACCCCGAGCAGGCCCAGGGCATCGACGCCGAAACCGAGGGTGCCCGGCGTAAAGTCCGACTGGTAATCCAGCAGGAAACCCTGGGCCCATTCGGTACGCTCGCTCTTGGCCGTCCTCGCCGCCCGGGCGCTCATGCCGTGCTCATCGCGGAAGTTTTCGTTGAAGTAAACGTTGCGCAATTGCAGCTTCAGTTTGCTGTCGTCGATGAAACCTTCGGCGCTGGCCGTGGCCAGGGGCAACAGCCCCAGGATTGGAAACAAAGCCCCGCGGGTAAGCAAAGTGGTCATGTCTAGCTACTCGTTGTTGTTATTGGGCATGCAGGCCGGCGCACACCCGCTTGCGGGGGCGTGTCGGGCAGGAAAACCAAGGTTGTCGGGTAAATCAGGAAAACAGCGTCAGCGCCCCGGTCAGCAGGGCCAGCGCGGTAATCACCAGGGAGGTGAGCACCGCCCATTTGACGGTGGCTTTCTGGAAGTCGCCCAGGTCGCGGTCGACCATGCCCACCAGCAGCAGGGTCGACGCCACCAGTGGGCTCATCAGGTGCACCGGCTGGCCAAGAATGGAGGCCCGGGCGATTTCCACCGGATCGATCCCGTAGGCCGCCGCGGCGTTGGCGAGGATCGGCACGACACCGAAGTAGTAGGCATCGTTGGACAAGACAAAGGTCAGCGGCATGCTGGTAATCGCCACCACCAGCGGGAACAGATGGCCCCAGGAAGGCGGAATCCAGTCGACCAGGGTTTGTGCCAGGGCATCGACCATTTTCGTCCCGGAAAAAATCCCGGCGAAGATGCCTGCGGCAAACACCAGCAGGACCACCGTCATGGCGTTGCCCGAGTGGGCGAGAATGCGTTCCTTCTGAATATCCAGTTGCGGATAGTTGATCATCAGCGCCAGGACGAAACCGATCAGGAACAGGATCGCCGAGTGCATGAGCCCCATCACCAGCGCGACCATCACCGCGACCACCAACAGCAGGTTGACGTAGGCCAGTTTCGGACGTTTGTGTGGTGTGTCTTCCATGATCGCGTTGATGTAGCAATTACCGCCGCCGCTTTGCAGTTGGACGTTGCCGATGCGCTTGCGCTCGGCACGGCCCAACAGGAACGCCGTGAACACCACCCATGCGGCCCCACCGATCATGGTCGGCAGCAACGGCACGAAGTACTCACCGGCATCCAGGCCCAGCGCGGCGATCGCTCGGGTCGCCGGGCCGCCCCAAGGGGTCATGCCGCTCATGATGCTCAAGGAGAGCATGGAAACGGTCGCCAGGATCATCGGGTTCATGCCGATGCGTTTATACAGCGGCAGCATCGCGGCACAGGTGATCATGTAGGTCGTCGTGCCGTCACCGTCCAGCGCCACCAACAGCGACAGCAGCGCCGTGCCCACGGCGATCTTCATCGGGTCGCCATTGACCCGCTTGAGGATCTTGCGGATCAGCGGGTCGAACAGACCGGCGTCGATCATCAGGCCGAAAAACAGGATCGCGAACAACAGCAGTGCCGCCGACGGCGCGACCATTTTCAGGCCATCCAGCATCATCTTGCCGGTGGTCCCGCCAAAGCCGCCAAGCACGGCAAAGACGATGGGCACCACCGTCAGGGCGACGATCGGCGACAGCCGTTTGGTCATTATCAGGAAGGTGAAAACCACCACCATGGCCAAGCCAAGTAAAGCGAGCATAGGTCAGATCTCTTGTTGTTATTGAGTCGCTGATGCAATGACGAGGTCTGCCTGGCTATCCGGCCAGGCGTCGGGAAACCTTGGCGTAGACGAAACCGGAGAAAAGTCGGCGGGCGGTGCGTACCACCGAGGCTCGAATGGTCTCACCCTTTTCGCCGGTGTAGGACAACACGACATCGATACCACCGCTGGGGTGCTCGATGCGAACCTGCTGCAGACGTGGCTCGCTGACGCCACCGATCAGGTTGGCCGCGACACTGCCGTTGGTCACGCAAGCCGTCGCCAACCCGATGGAGCCAGTGATCGCCAAGGCGCGATGACAGCTGTGCGGCATGAAGTAGCGCACCTGGAGGGTCCCGCCAGACGTGGCCGGCGACACCAGGACCGGCTTGGGGATCACCTTGTCGCTGACATCACCCAGGCCCATCGCCAGGCCGGCTTTGAGCCGCAAGGATTCCAGGCGCCGCATGAATGCCTTGTCGGCATCCAGTTCAGCGGGGCTTTCGTCACCGCGCTTGCCCAGTTGGCTGGCCTCGACGATCAGCATCGGCATCGCCATGTCGATGCAGGTCACCGCAATGCCGTCGATCACGTCCAGCGGTTGCCCGGTCGGGAAGAGTTTGCCTGTCTTGCTGCCCGCAGCATCGAGGAAGGTCAGTTGCACCGGGGCGGCGGTGCCGGGCACGCCGTCGATGGCGGTGTCGCCTTCATAGCTGACCTTGCCTCGGGGGGTTTGCACGTCGGAATTCACGAACGTCCCGGTGTTGAGGTTGCGAATACGCACCCGGGTCAGGTCGCCGGTAGCCTTGACCAGCCCCTGCTCGATGGCGAACGGGCCAACGGCGCAGAGCATGTTGCCGCAGTTGGGGGCAGTATCGACCCGACGCTGGGAAACCATGACCTGGACGAACAGATAATCGACGTCGGCGTCCGGGTGCAGCGATGGGCTGACGATCGCCACTTTGCTGGTCTGTGGGCTGCCGCCACCGATGCCGTCGATTTCCAGCTCGTGGCCGGAGCCCATCAGGTTGATCAGCAGCTCGTCACGTTCGGCGATGGCGACCGGCAGATCCCAGGCGAGAAACACCGGGCCTTTTGACGTACCGCCGCGCATCAGCACACAAGGAATTCGCTTCATGAACATTAACTCTTGTTGATCAATCTGGATAATTGATGTTCTGGACACAAGAGTGGCAGGGTTTAAAAAGTGTTTCCAATGCAAAGATCGGAGCAATTATTGCGTTTCACAAATGAATTAATTTACGATGATTGACATCGCGCAGCCCCTCTCCTCTGAGGTAAAACAATGGAATATGAACTCCAGGACATACGATCTTTCGTGAAAATCGCCGAATTGGGCAGTTTCCACGAGGCTGCCGACGCGCTACACCTGTCGCAACCGGCCCTGAGCCGACGGATGAAGAAACTCGAGGAAGGCTTGGGAACCGCCTTGCTCGATCGCACCACCCGCAAGGTCAGCCTGACGAGTGTCGGCCGCGATTTCCTGCCCAAGGCACGGCGCCTGCTGGATGATTTCGACGACTCGATCCTCAACATCCGCGAGTTGGCGGAGCGGCAGATTGGCCGGGTGACCTTGGCCTGCATTCCTACAGCGGCGTTCTATTTCCTGCCTTCAGTGATCCGCCTCTACAACGAGCGCTACCCGAAAATCCGCATCCGCCTGCTCGACCTCAGCGCCAACGAAGGGCTCGAAGCGGTGCTGCGCGGCGAAGCCGACTTCGGCATCAACATGATGAGCGGCCAACACCCGGACATCGAATTCGTGCCCCTGGTCAACGAACCCTTTGTGCTGGCCTGCCGGCGTGACCATGAATTGGCCGAACGCAGCGCGGTCACCTGGTCGGAACTCAGTGATTATCGGCTGATCGGTGTCGGTCGCCTGAGCGGCAACCGCATGCTGCTCGACCACGCACTGTCGGGCCTGAGCTGGCGCCCGCAGTGGTTTTACGAGGTGCAACACCTGTCTACGTCGCTGGGACTGGTGGAGGCTGGCCTGGGCGTGTCGGCAATGCCCAGCCTGGCAATGCCGGCCGGGGACCATCCGACACTGGTCAGCGTGCCGCTGATCGAGCCGGTGGTAAACCGCTCGCTGGGCCTGGTCTATCGCCGGGGCGCATCGCTCTCCCCGGCTGCGGAGAAGTTTGTCTCGATATTGCTTGAACAATGGCCGCAATGAGACGAGAGGCTCCACAGCGCCAGCGCGGTGAGGCTGATCGAGGCGCCCAACGCGCTGACCGCCATCCAGCCCCACAGCGCATACACTTGGGTCGCGGCCACCGCGCCCAGCGCGCTGCCCACTGAGTAAAAACACATGTAGGCACCGACCATGCGACTTTGGGCGTCGGGCCGTGCGGCGAAAATCAGGCTCTGGTTGGTGACGTGCACGGCTTGCACCGCGAAGTCGAGTAGCACCACGCCGCAGACCAGCGCGATCAGGGAAGTCTCGGTAAAGGAGATGGGCAGCCAAGAGAACGCCAGAAGCCCCAGCGACCAGCCGGTAACCCGTTGCCCCCACCCTCGATCGGCCCAGCGACCGGCGCTTCTGGCCGCCAGTGCCCCAGCGACGCCGGCCAGGCCAAACAGGCCGATGGCTGTGTGGGAAAGCGCCAGCGGCGCGGCGCTCAACGGCAGCACCATGGCGGTCCACAGCACCGAAAACGCGGCAAAGATCAGCAAGGCCAGCAGCCCCCGGGTCCGTAGGACCGGCTCGGTCACGAACAGCCTGAACAGTGACCGGATAAGCACCCGGTAAGACTGCCGGTTACGTGGCGGCACGGCGGCAGGCACCACGACACAGAACACTGCCGCGATGACCAGCATCAAGCCCGAGGAAACGAAATAAACCCCGCGCCAGCCCGCCAGGTCGGCGATTACCCCAGAGGTGAACCGCGCCAGGAGAATGCCCAGGACAACGCCACTGGTGACCGTTCCCACAGCCTGCCCACGTTGGGTTGGCGAAGCCAGCACGGCGGCATAGGCCACCAGTACCTGGACGACCACCGCCAACAACCCCATTACGATCATGGCGCCGAGCAACGCCACCCAATGCTGGGCTGCGCCGACCGCCGCGAGCACCATCGCAGACAGCACCAACTGAGCCAGAATCAGTCGTTTACGGTTGAGCCTGTCCCCCAGCGGGACGATGAACAGCAACCCTAGCGCATACCCCACCTGGGTGGCCGTCACCACGCCCCCGATCAATCCTGACGCAACGCCCAGGCTCTCGGCCATCGAGGCAAGCAAAGGCTGGGCAAAGTAGACATTGGCGACAGCCAGTGCGCAGGTCACGGAAAACAATAACGTGAGCGACGGCGAAAGCCCCGGGCACTGCTGCGCACTCAAGGAGCCCGATGCCCTCCTGTAGGAGCTGCCGAAGGCTGCGATCTTTTGATCTTTCACTTGAGATTCAAGCGCTTGAGGAAAGATCGCAGCCTCGCTTCGCTCGGCAGCTCCTACAGGGGAGCAAGCTTCCTCGCCGCGCTGGTTTTCCGAAGGCTGCTGGTTGAAACAATCGGCCTCTGCTGTCATGCACGTCTCCTTGGCGCTAAACTGGTTTCAATTAAAAACCTGATCGAATTGTTGTCCAATTAGGTTTTATTTTGCAACCACAAATTCCGGCCAACTTGGCAGTGCTTTTCCAAAGGGTCAAAACATGGAAACCGCTTCAACGCAAAACAACGAATGCCCAGTGGCCAGGACACTGGACGTGATTGGCGATCGCTGGTCGCTGATGATCATCCGCGACGCATTCGACGACATCCGCCGCTTCAGTGAATTTCAAAAAAGCCTGGGCGTGGCCAAGAACATCCTGGCATCGCGGCTCAAAGCCCTGGTCGAGGTCGGGGTGTTCGATGTTCGCCCCGCCTCGGACGGCAGCGCCTACAAGGAGTACGTCCTGACGGAAAAAGGCCAGGAGATTTTTCCGGTGGTGGTGAGCCTGCGACAATGGGGCGAACGCTTTCTCTTCGAACCGGGAGAAACGCGCTCCGTGCTGTTGGACAACGCGTCCGGCCAGGCCGTCATGCCGATGGAGGTGCGCTCGGCAAGCGGCGCAAAACTTGGGCCGCTTGACTGCCACAGATTGAGACGGGTTGACGGCGAATCGTAAAGCGACAGCAGAACCGCCCTCTGCCAGGACGATTCCGATGTCATTACCTCGCGGCCTTTTGACTCAATCCGGTCAGGGTTTCCAGCAACTCCAGCGCCTGATCGAAATCGAAGCGCTCAGCGTGCTGGACGACCCGGCGTAACTGCTCGGCGAGCCTGGGGTCTGACGTCAACCCAGGTAAGGGGTGCAGGACAGTCAGCGCTTGCGTGTCACTCTCGGCCAGCAAGTCCCTGGCTTGGGCCAACCGCGCCTTCAACTCGGCGTCGGCATGTGACACGGACAGCGACTCGCTGGATGGCGGCTCGGCCAACCCCCCCAGCCCTTCCAGCACCAGGCTCAGGCAACCCTCTACCGCCAACAGCCGATCAACCACGACCTCTTCCCGAGCGTCGGCCAGACAAGCCTGTTCCAGAAGGATGGCCGCCTCCGCGACAGCCTTGGCTCCGATGTTACCTGCGGTGCCTCGCAGGGTATGGGACAGTCGCGTTGCCGCCGAAGGATCTGCGCCGCCTCGTGCGAGCAGGAACTCGGCTCGGAAAGCGCGCTGGCTGGAGTCGAACTTGCGCAGCAGGCGCAGGTAGAGGTCGACCTTACCCATGCAAGTGGCCAGGCCGGCTTTCTGGTCGATACCCGGAAGTTCAGCGGGTAGGTGCTCGCCAGACGATATGGACAGCGCTGAAATTTCCTGCGCCTGAGCGTTGCGACCGGGCTTGGGATGAATCCACTTGGCCAGCGTGACGAACAGACCCTCGACGTTCAGCGGCTTGGAGATATGGTCGTTCATGCCGCACGCCAAGGCTCGCTCGCGGTCTCCCGCCATGGCGTCGGCCGTCATGGCGATTACCGGCAGCCCGGCCCAGTGCGACTGCTCGCGAATTTTGCGGGTTGCGGTATAGCCGTCCATCACCGGCATCTGACAGTCCATCAATACACCGTCGATATCCCCGTCACGCGCCAACTGATCGAGGGCCTCTTGGCCGTGGGTAGCCAGGCACAGCTCGATCCCGGCGCTCTCCAGCAGCTCGCAGGCCAACTCGCGGTTCAGTTCGTTATCTTCGACCAACAGCAAACGCGCGCCACGCAGGCTGGCCATTGCCTGGGCGCTTTGCCCGGATCGCTCGCTGGCCCGGCTGTCGGCCTGGGGGGCCTTGCCGAGCACCGTGCCGATTGCCTCGAGCAGCGTGGACGGCGTCACCGGTTTGGTCAGCACCACCGGCAACTGGATGCCCTGCCGGCTGGCTTCTTCGCGCGCCTCCTCGCGCCCGAATGCGGTGACCATGATGACCGAAGGTGTTTGCGCCAGGTCGGTGACGTACATCTGTCGCACCGTTTCCACACCGTCCATGCCGGGCATGCGCCAATCCATCAACACCAGGTCATAGGGCAGTGCCTTGCGCTCCGCCTCCACCAGCATCCCCAACGCCGCGCGACCACTCTGTGCCACGTCCACCTCGACACCAAAACTGCGCGCCATGCTGGAGAGAATCTCGCGGGCGCTGGCGTTGTCGTCAACCACCAGCACGCGAACGCCGAGTAGCTCATCGGCCGTAAACATTCGCCGCGGCACAGCGTCGCGCTGCACGCCGAGGCTCACCTCGAAATGGAAGATCGAGCCCTGGCCGAGTTCGCTTTCTCCCCAGATACGTCCGCCCATCAGCTCCACCAAGTGCTTGGAGATGGCCAGACCCAGACCGGTGCCACCGTACTTGCGCGTTGTGGAGCTATCGGCCTGGCTGAAGGGTTGGAACAGCCGACTGCATTGCTCGGGGCTCATGCCTATGCCACTGTCGCGCACCCAGAAATGCAACTGTGCCTGTTCCTCGCCGCCACCCAGTCGCTCCACGCCCACCACGACCTCGCCCTGCTCAGTGAACTTTGCCGCATTGTTGCCCAGGTTGATCAACACCTGGCCCAGGCGCAACGGATCGCCGATCAGCGCCGTCGGCAGCCCTGCCGGGGTATTGAACAGCAGCTCCAGGCCTTTGTCCTCGACCTTCAGGCCAATCATGCTGACGAAGCCGTCGAGCACGTCTTCCAAGTGGAAGGGAATAGCCTCGAGGTGCATCCTGCCGGCCTCGATCTTGGAGAAGTCCAGGATGTCGTTGATGATCCCCAGCAGATTCTCCGCCGAGCGGTGCACCTTCTCGATGTAGTTGCGCTGCCGATGGTCCAGCTCGGTGCGCAGGGCCAGGTGGCTCATGCCAATAATGGCGTTCATCGGCGTGCGGATCTCGTGGCTCATGGTGGCCAGGAATTCGCTCTTGGCCCGGGTCGCTTCCTCGGCGATCTCCCGCGCCAGGTGCACCTCGGCCTCGGCGGCCTTGCGATCGGTAATGTCGAAGTACCAGTTGGCGCGAATGACTCGCTCGCGCTGCTCCAGCGTCGCCGCCGAAACCAGTACCTCGAAGCGCTCACCCTCGCGACGCTGCAAAGTGGCTTCGAAGTTCAGCACCGCGCCCTGCTCTGCTGCTGCGACAAAGCGCTGGTGTGCCTGCTGATCAACCCAGAAACGCCCCGGATCGGTGCCTTCGAGTTGAACGATATCGACACCGAACAGGTTTTCGAACTGTGGGTTGCAGTAGGTCGGACGACCTTCAATGTCCCTGATCAACATGGCCACCGGGCTGCTGTCGAGTACCGTGCGCAGTTGTTCCTCACTGACCTTGAGCGCCGCCTGCAACTGGCGACGCTCGGTGACGTCACGCACCGAGGCACACACGCATACCCCACGGCCCTCCAGGCTCGGCAGGCGCGACAGGCCGATCTCCACCGAAAACAGACTGCCGTCCTTGCGTACCCCCTGCAGGTCGTCCAGGCCGGCACCCATCTGCCGAGTATCGCCATGGGCAATGAAGCCGTTGCGCAACTCGACGTGGCGCCCGCGACTCGCGACCGGCACCAGACGCTCGATAACCTCGCCCACCAACTCGCCAGCGCTGTAGCCGAACAACCGATCCAATTGCTGGTTGGTCCGCAGGATGCGCCCGTCAGCCCCCACGACCAGCATGCCGTCCGGTGCCGCCTCGATGATCCCGCGATACCAGGCCTCGGTGGCGCGCAATGCCGATTGCTGGGCTTCGAGCTCCTGGGCCTGGCGCTCCAACTGCTGCGCCTGTTCCGCCATTTCATCGGCTTGCCGACGGGTTTCCGCCAGCAGTACCTGGACGGCCTGATTACGCTCCAGGATGGCCATCGCTGCAGCCAAACGAGGGGTGGCCTCCTGAAGCAGCAGTGACTGATCATCATCCAAGGGTTCTAATCCAGCGAGTTCGAGCACGCCGAGCAGCCGCTCTCCACGCTGAATCGGTTGCAGCAGCAGGCACGTGGCGGGGATCTCACCGAGCTGCGAATGCAGGCGCCAATAGTGTTCAGGCAACGCGTCCATCTGGCGTGCCTGACGATCAACCGCGCATTGGCCCAGCAAACCATCGCCGAATATGACCTGCGCCTGCGGCGGCCGCTCGGAATCGGTGGCATAGCCGCCCATCAGCACCAGTCGGGTAGCGTCCTGATGAGCGCTATAGAGAACGCCCTGGCAAATGCCGAGCAGGTTCGCCATATGCTGTAGGAACACTTGCGCCAGTTCGCCGGGCGCCTCAGCTTGCTGCAGGTCAATCTGTAACTGAGCGATTTGCGCCTTGACCAACCGCTGGCGCTCCAGCTGTTGAGACTCGATTTGCAGTTTGGCGATGGCCCGCGCCAGATCGCCGGTCTCGTTATTCAAGTCCGTATGCGGAATCGGTTGGTCGAGCTTTCCCGCAGCCAACTGGTCCACGGCAACTCGAACTCGGTTGAGCGGGTGGCGGATCGACTGGCTGACCAGCCAGCAAAGCAGCAGCGCCAGTGCCAATCCGCCGAGCAACAGGGTGTAGGTCAGTGCGGTACTGCGCTCGGCAAAGTCGGCAATCTCCTTGGCCGTGTCGCGGATCGAGGCCTCCTTGACCTCAGCGATTGCGTGCAACAGGGCATCGGCCTGCTGATCGAGGCGTTGGAACTCGCTGCTGTTGAGCAGCAACATTGCTTGGCTCTGGCGGCCCAGATCGATCAATGCAAAGGCCCGCTCCCCCTCTCGCTGCAACTGTTGCAGCAGCACATCGAACTCGGCGAGACGTGCCAGGTTTTCCGCGCGCCTCAAGGTTGACTTGGCCTCGGCCAGCGACCGGTGCAGCCGGGTTTGGGTGTTACGCAAATGTTGCAGCGACTCAATGCGCACGTCCGCGCTGTCCGTCCCCACGGCACGCTGCAGCGCCTGCACCAGACGCGGCAGTTGCACCCGGGCTTCGTGCAGGTGCTCCATGCCCACCAGTTCCTGGGTATAGAGATTCTGCATGTCTCGCTTCAGCGACTCTTGAGTACGCAGGCTTTGCACGCCGAGTACCAGGACCAATAGCAGTAGCGTGGCAAAGCCGAGGATCAATTTGTGGCGAAGCGCCAGACGTTCAAGCAGGCTGCGTAATCTGACCATGACATTCCCCAATGACCACGATTAGGAAGTTGGAAAAACGGCTCGCAGTCGTTCGCTCAAGGTTTCTGGGCGATACGCTCCAGAGCGGCCACCTGTTTGGCCATGTCCTGATCGCTGTCGGCGAAACGCTGCGCAATCGCCTGAAACTGTTCGACATTCGCCAGGAAGGTGTCGCAAATATCCGGATCGAAATGCGAGCCGCGCCCCTGCCGAATGATCTCGACAGCCTCTTCATGAGGCATGCCCAATTTGTACACTCGTCGACTGATCAGGGCGTCATAGACATCCGCCACCGCCATCAACCGGGCACTGATGGGAATTTCATCGCCTGCCAACGCTTGGGGATATCCGCTGCCGTCCCATTTCTCCTGGTGGCTATAGGCGATCTCCTTGGCCAGGCAGAGGAAATCCACTTGGACGCCGAGCTGATCCTCTGCGCGCTGGATGGCATCGCGCCCCAACGTGGTATGGGTCTTCATGATCTCGAACTCCTCTGCGGTGAAGCGCCCCGGCTTGAGGAGGATATGGTCCGGAATGCCGATCTTGCCGATGTCGTGCAACGGCGCCGACTTGAACAACAGACGGATCGTTTCGTCGTTGAGGAAATGCCTGAAGCGAGGATGGTCGCGCAACCGTTCGGCCAGCACCTTCACGTAGTGCTGGGTCCGTCGGATATGGTTGCCGGTCTCGTTATCGCGAGTTTCTGCCAGTGAGGCCATGGCCTGGATGGTTACGTCCTGGATGGCCATGACCTCGCGGGTACGCCGCGCCACCTCCTTCTCCAGGTAGTCGTTCTGATCACGCAGGAAGTCCGCCGCCGCCTTGAGCTTGAGCTGGGTATCCACCCGCGCCAAGACCAATGGGGGACTGATTGGCTTGGTGATGTAGTCGACCGCGCCCAGTTCCAAGCCTCGGATCTCGTCCTCGATCGCCGCCAGGGCGGTGAGGAAGATGATCGGAATCTCGCAGGTACGCGGATCATGCTTGAGCTGGTCCGCCACCTCATGGCCGGACAGCCCGGGCATCATCACATCCAGCAGGATCAGGTCCGGTAGCGAATCACCCTGCAGCACCCGCAGGGCTTTCTCGCCACTGTTCGCGGCCTTGACCCGATAGCGATCCTTGAGCAGATCCGTCATCAACATCAAATTATCAGGCGTGTCGTCGACCACCAGAATGGTGGCGTGGGGATAATGGCTCTGTTCGGCACTCATGGCTCGCGGCTCCCTTGCCAGAGATTTGGGCATCCCTAGGAGGGACTTATTTCTGTCCCCTCAATGGCCGTGAGCTTAGCTGCACTTCTGCGAGGCTGCCGCCGATTCCCCGGCCCAGCGCCCACTTCCTGCCGTTGCAGAGGGCCGCTATCCGTTCAGTGTCAGGGACAGGTCCGGGTACCTGGCACACATGAAATCGACAAAGGCCCGCACCTTTGGCGCAGCAAGCCGCCTGGACGTATGCAAGACCCAGAGCTCGGCTTCTTTCCCCGTGACCGTGCCCCACTGGACCAACTCGCCACTGGCCAACTGGGTCCAGGCCATTGACTGCGGGATAAGGGCTGCCCCGCCCCCGGCGACGGCCGCATCGCGGATCATCAGGAACGAAGAGAACCGCAGCCTGGGGATCGGCTCCAGGACCAGGCCGTCATCAAGTGTCCAATGGGTGGGCTCGAAACTGGACACCACGATACCGGGGACTGAGCGAATGGCGCCGGGGGCAGGCATCGGCAGATCAGGCGCGGCCACGACCACCAGTCGGTCCTTGGCGAAGCAGCGGCCGACCAAGCTGCTGTCCGAGCTGGGGTTGATCCGGATGGCGACATCAAATTGTTCCTCGACGAGATCGACCACACGATCCTCGGCAATGACCTCGATCGTGACGTCAGGATAGACCGCGCAAAACTCGGCGCCTATGCGTCCCATCGCAAGCTGCGAGAACAGGACCGGGGCAGCGACACGCAAGCGTCCGCGCGGCGTCGATACGCCCTCCTTCGCCGCCGCCATGGCTTCCGCCACCTCGGCCAATGGCCCTTCGGCCCGGGCCATCAACAGCGCGCCGGCCTCGGTGAGCTTCAGGCCGCGGGCGCTGCGCTCGATCAGCCGGACACCCAATTGTTCCTCAAGGTCAGCGATACGACGCGACAAGGTGGCCTTGGATATTCCGCTGGCACGGCTGGCCTTGCCCAACCCCTCGTTCGCGGCAACGAGGGTGAAATCGATCAGCGCGTTCAGGTTCATGGTGTTCCACTTTTGCAACGGAGTGTCTACATCCTGGCGTCTTCGCTTTAATCCTGCAACACAATATCGTTTGTCCATCGCAACGGACCGACAAGGTCGTAGCGGACTTTTCTGACTTCCCCACCTTTTGGCAGGAGATTCAAAATGAGCATTCTCGTTACCGGCGCCACGGGCACCATCGGTTCACTGATCATTCAACGCCTCGCCAGCGCAGGTGCCGACGTCAAGGCCCTCGTGCGCCAGCCGGGCAAGGGGACTTTCCCGGCGGGCGTTACCGAAGTCGTTGCCGACCTCACCGACGTCCCTTCGCTGCGCAACGCACTGGTATCGGTGCGGACGCTGTTCCTGCTCAATGCCGTGACGCCCGACGAGGTGACGCAAGCCCTCATCACCTTGAACCTCGCTCGCGAAGCCGGCATCGAGCGCATCGTCTACCTGTCGGTGATCCATGCCGACAAATTCACCCAGGTGCCGCACTTCACCGGCAAGCACACGGTCGAGCGCATGATCGAAAGCCTCGACATCCCGGCGACCATCCTGCGTCCGGCTTACTTCATGCAAAACGAATCGATGGTCCAGCAGACGATTCAGAACTACTCGGTGTACCCGATGCCGATCGGCTCGGCAGGTGTCTCCATGATCGATGCCCGCGACATTGCCGACATCGCCGCTGCCGAGTTGCTGCGCCGCGACAGGGCCTCTTCGGCCCTGGATCGGGTGACCCTGGAACTGGTTGGCCCGCACGCACTGACCGGTGCCGCCGTGGCGAATATCTGGAGTGCCGCGCTGGGTCGAGAGATCGCTTATGGCGGTGACGACGTGGCCGCCTTCGAAGCACAATTGGCCACGTACGGCCCCGCCTGGCTGGCTTATGACATGCGCTTGATGATGTCCGGTATCCAGACGCTTGGCATGCAAGCGGCCGAGGGAACCGTGGAACGGCTGCAGGCGATCCTCGGGCGCCCGTTGCGCACCTATGAAGCCTTCGTTCGCGAGGCCGTCGCCGGGGTTTGAACAGCGCAGGGCACTACTTTCCAATCGCCACCAGCGAGTCGAACAACAGTCGTGCGACAGGAGGCAGTGCCCGCCCACGCCGCGATATCAACCCCAGGGTCCTGCTGATCGAGGGGTCGGTGAGTGGCCGAGTGACTAAGGTCGCATGGCCGTTGGCTGGCATCGCCAACTTGGGCACCACACCGACCCCCAGCCCCGCCTCAACCAGGCTGACGAGGGCAGGCACGTGTTTCACTTCGCAAAACGATCGGGGACGAACATCGCGGTTGGCGAGGGCCTGGTCGATCAGGAAACGATTGCCGCTGCCTTGCGCCAGACTGATGTAGTCAACGCCGGTCAGGTCATCCCAAGTCAGCGACGCACGCTCGGTCAGCGGATGACCGACCTGAAGTGCAACGACGAAGGCCTCCTCCAGCAATGGCTGGAAAACCACGTCGGCATCCTGCGTGCCGATGTAGGTCAAGCCAAAATCTGCCTCGCCCCGGGCCACGACAGTCAAGATCGCGGAGGACGATTCATCGATCACTCGAACCCGTATGCCCGGGTATTTGGCGTGGTATTGCCGAATCACATCCGGGAGGAAATACGCCACCGCCGAGGGTACGCAGGCAATGGTGACCTCGCCGGAAAGCCTGTAGGCCAGTTCGTGAAAGCCGATCAGCGCACTCTCAAGTTCGTTCAGGACGTTTCTCGCACGGGGCAGAAAACCACGGCCGATGGTGGAAAGCTCAACCCGTCGCGTGGTGCGTTCGAACAGCTGTACACCCAATGCCAGCTCCAGCTTATCGACTCGACGAGAGAGCGCCGACTGCGACAGGTGCAACGCCTGAGCCGCAGCGCTGAAGCTCCCCAAGTCGGCCACCGCGAGAAAACCGCGAAGATCCGAGAGATCGAAATTCATGCGTTTTCCTCATAGATCGCACTTTTATTTGCATTTCTCTTTTTAATCGTCACCCCTCACCCTGTCAACTCGTCGCCACAACGACGCTCACACCCACCTCATAAACAAGCGGAACTGCGCCGTTCAGCGTGCGTGGATTCGAGTCGGAACGAGCCTATCTTCATGAATGACAACAACGAACATTCTGCTGTCGCGGTTGATGATCTACGCCAACTTGGGCGGCTTGCCTTCCAGGGATTGGGATTGAGCCATACGGCGGCCGAACAGGTCTCCACGGTACTGGTACTGGCCGACTTGTTCGGCTTGACCACCCATGGCTTGAGTCGCATCGAATCCTATGGCGAGCGGCTTGAATGCGGCGGTATCAGTGCCTCGGCCGAGCCTGCAATGGAAACGCTCGCCCCTGCCATCGCACGGATCGATGGGCGTAATGCCGTCGGCCCCTTGGTGGGCATGGCGGCCCTGGAGGCCGGGATGAAGATGGCCAGACAGTTCGGTATCGGCTTGGTCCTGGCGCGGGGCAGCAATCACTTCGGACCTGTTTCCCCGTATTCCTACATCGCGGCCGAGCAGGGTTTCGCCAGCATCATCGGCAGCAACGCGACCACCACCATCGCGCCATCGGGCGGCAGTGACGCCCGCCTGGGCAATAGCCCCCTGGGGTTCGGCGTGCCGAACCCGGATGGCAATCACTTCATGCTGGACATGGCCATGAGCGTGGTCGCACGCGCCAAGATCCGCAATGCACTCACACGCCAGGAACCCATTCCGGATAACTGGGCAACGGATGCCAACGGCAAACCCACCACGGATCCCCGAGCGGCGCTGGACGGTTTCCTGCTGCCGATCGGCGGTCACAAGGGTTACGGGCTTGCACTGGTGGTGGATCTGCTGGCCGGCCTGCTTTCGAATGCTGCCTATCTGACCCACGTGAAATCCTGGGTCGATGCGCCGGATCAGCCACAGAACCTGGGGCATTTCTTTATCCTGATCGATACCGCACGCCTGGGCTCCCCTGACTGGCTGCAAGGCCGGATGACCGACTTCGCCTCGATCCTGCACCAAAGCCCCGCCGTCGAGCCCACCTCGCCCGTCATCGTCCCGGGGGAAATCGAACTGAAGAAAATGCACCGCCATATGCGTGAAGGTGTACCGGTTGACGCGACCACCCAGCGGCTGCTCGACCTGTACGCCAGCCGCGTAGCCTGAGGGGATCGATATGAGCCCATTGAACACATTAATCGCTGCCACTTTCGCACCCACCGGCGTACTTCGGGCGTCAATCAACGTGGGCAATCCGATTCTCGCCGGCCTGGATGAAGCAGGTCATGCGCGGGGGGTATCCGTCGACCTGGCGACCGCCTTCGCTGCGGAACTCGATATACCCCTTGAACTGCGGGTCTTCAAAAGCGCGGGTGAATCTGTGGCGGCGGTTTCCGAAGGCCGGGCCGACGTCGGTTTTTTCGCCATTGACCCGGTTCGCGCCGAACAACTGGCCTTTACCGTACCGTATGTACTGATCGAAGGCTGCTACCTGGTCAGGGACGATTCGCCTTTGCAAGACATCGACCAGGTGGATCAGCCCGGTATCGAACTGGTGGTGGGCAAAGGCAGTGCGTACGACCTGCACCTGACGCGCGCACTGAAGCACGCCACGATCATTCGTTCACCGACCTCGCCAACCGTCGTCGAGACCTTTCTGGCCGAGGGTGCCGCCGTGGCGGCGGGTGTCAAGCAACAGTTGGTATTCGACGCCCAGCGCTTCCCCGGCCTGCGCCTGTTGCCAGGGCGTTTCATGGAGATCCGCCAGGCCATGGGCGTTCCCCAGGCCTATGGCCGGGAAGCCGCTGAACGATTGCGACAATTTGTCGAGCAGGCCAAGGCCAGCGGCTTCGTTGCTGAGGCACTCCAGCATCACGGCATCACGGGCGCCACGGTCGCCCCCTGACCCTTCGCGTCCACTGGCAAGCGACACCCCCCAATAAAAACAAGAGTATCTGACATGTTGGCA
Organism: Pseudomonas thivervalensis; assembly: GCF_001269655.1. Lineage (GTDB taxonomy): Bacteria > Pseudomonadota > Gammaproteobacteria > Pseudomonadales > Pseudomonadaceae > Aquipseudomonas > Aquipseudomonas thivervalensis. Next base: position 210,008 of record NZ_LHVE01000009.1, on the reverse strand, counting down.
TTTCTCGGCTTATCAATGGTCGTGGTATTTACCTACCTGATCATGGCAAAGCGGCTTTCGCCCATTGTTGCGTTGATCGTCGTGCCGGTGATCTTTTCGATCATTGCCGGTTTTGCGCTGACCACTGACAAGATGATGATCGACGGCATCAAGATGGTCGCGCCGTCGGCAGCGTTGTTGCTGTTCGCGATCCTGTTCTTCGGTGTGTTATTCGACGCCGGATTGTTCGATCCGATGATCAAGATGATCCTGAAGGCGGTGAACGGCAATCCGGTGAGGATTGCGATCGGCACGGCCATTCTGTCGTTGACCACGGCACTGGACGGCGACGGCACAACGACCTACATGATCACTTGCGCAGCGATGCTGCCCTTGTATAAACGCATTCAGATGAACCCCATGATTCTCGCCAGCATCTGCGTGCTGTCATTGAGCGTGATGGGCGGCATGACCCCTTGGGGAGGACCGGCGACCCGCGTTATCGCAGTGCTCGGACTGGATGCCGCCGAGTTTTTCATTCCACTGCTGCCGACCATGGCGCTCGGCGCGGCCGGTGTGCTTTACGTCGCGTTTGTGTTGGGACGGCGCGAGCGTCGGCGAATCGGCGTCATGACGTTGTCCAGTGGTGGCGATGACTGCTACATCGATTCCATCATCGGCCACGGCGAGCATAAAAGACCGAAGCAGGTGGTGCCCAACCTGATCCTGGTACTGGCGGTGATGGTCTGCCTGGTGACCGGGCTGCTGAATTCAGTGATCAGTTTCCTGCTGGGCTTCATCGTCGCCCTGATCATGAATTACCCACGCCTGGACTTGCAGAAAGAGCGGATGCTCGCCCATGCCGGCAATGCCATGGTCGTGGTACTGCTGGTGTTCGCAGCGGGGGTGTTTGCGGGCATCTTCTCCGGTACGAAGATGGTCGATGCGATTGCCCAGCTGCTGGTCCAGACCATCCCCCCTTCCTGGGGGCATCTGTTCCCACTGGTGGTGGCGATCACGAGCATGCCGCTGACATTTTTGCTGTCCAACGATGCTTATTATTTCGGTGTCGTCCCGATCCTCGCCAATGCCGCGGCGGCTTACGGCATCAGCCCCATGGAAATCGCCCGTGCCTCCGTGCTGGGCCAACCGGTGCATCAAATCAGCCCGTTGGTGGCATCGACCTTGTTGCTGGTGGGCATGATCGATCGAGACCTCGGAGACTTCCAGAAGAGCACGATCAAATGGGCGGTGTTGCTCTCGCTTGCAATGACCGGGTTGTCGCTGCTGACAGGCGCGATCACCTTGTTCACTTGAGAACAACTGATTTGGAGGACCCGGGGATCCATTACTCCTCGGCAGGCCTCATATGAAAAATCGTATAGGGCAGGATCAGCGTATCGGCGACGATACTGAAAGGCAGGTCAATGATTGCAAACGGTGCCAGCGCACGTGAGTAAACGTCGTTGTCGTTCGTCGAGCCCTTGATGATCTCGATATCGGTGGCCGCACCACAGTAAGGCTGGCGGCCGCAGAGTTGCCCCATGCCAAAGGTTTCGTTGGCCGTCGCACAGCCTGCCAGCAGCGCCATGATCAAAGTCATTATTACGATCCGCATGACGCTCGCTCTCCTTGAAAGGCTGGACTGTAGCATGATGGCGGACGACCTAGAGGCGCATGTTGGAAGACAAAAGCGGCAACACCAGGTTCTCCTGTAGGATGCTCACCCTGTCAATCAGCCGCGAATGTGAACAATGGAACTGCACTCGATTCTCGCCTTTACCCTGGTCGCGGCCATCGCCATCGCCAGTCCGGGTCCTGCCACCTTGATGGCGATCAATAACAGCCTGGCCTACGGCCCGCGCTACGCGGTGTGGTCGTCGGTGGGCAACGCCAGCGGGCTGTTCTGCCTGTCGGCCGCCGCGATGCTGGGGCTGGGCGCGTTGCTCGCCAGCTCCGAATGGCTGTTCAACGCCGTGAAAATCCTGGGGGCGGGTTATCTGTTCTACCTGGGCGCCAAACAGCTATTCAAGAAGAGCCCGATACTCGCGCAAGATGTGCAAACGGATGGCACGACCGGCAAGCCATCGCGTTCAAAGCTGTACAAGTCGGCGTTCCTGACGGCCATTACCAACCCAAAGGCAACGATGTTCTTCACCGCCCTGTTCCCGCAGTTCATCGACCAGAGCGCCGCGCTGCTGCCGCAGTTCCTGATTCTGACGTCGATATTCGCCGGCTTGTCGCTGGTGTCCTTGAGCCTGTATGCGGCCATTGCGGCCCAGGCCAAAGGCGTGCTGAAACGGCCCGAATTCTCCGTGTGGATCAGCCGGCTCGTCGGCTCGACCTTCATCGGCTTCGGTGCGGCCATTCTGGCGATGCGTCGACCAGCCGCCTAGGGCGGCTGTAGGCTTGTCCCGGCTCTGCGCCCTTGTGGGCGCAAATCAATAACAGGGGCATCGCGGCGCCCTTGTGGGAGCGAGCTTGCTCGCGATGACGGACTGACATTCACAGCCGCATTGACCGACCCACCGCTATCGCGAGCAAGCTCGCTCCCACAGCGTTCGCGCCGGGCAGAAGAACATGGCCACTCACTCAAGACAGCAGATGAACCCGTGGCGAGGGAGCTTGCTCCCGCCGGGGTGCGAAGCGCCCCCCGGCTCCAGTTGGCCCAATCAATCTGGCGTCCTCGATGTCCGCATTGGGGCTGCTGCGCAGCCCAGCGGGAGCAAGCTCCCTCGCCACAAGGGCTCATCCACAATGGCTCGTACCTCAAGCCTCAAGCCTCAAGCCTCAAGCCTCAAGCCTCAAGTGAACAGCATTTCATCGGATACCGAACCTATACCTTCACCTGGCCAAACCATCCCCTTGCCCGTCGGCCAACGCAGCACCGTTGAGGTAATGATCCCCAAGCAGCCGACGCTGGGTCAGCAAGGCCGGTTCGGGGCTGTCGGGCAAGGGCCGCGGCAGGCTGCGACCGGCCAGCTCGAAATAGACATGGCCGGCCAGGCGCGCGGCCTCGGCGGCGGCCAGGCGAAATGCGATGGCGGCCGACTGGGAGTCGTCGGCGTATGCCAGCAAGGCATCGGCCGCGTCGATACGGATGCGCAATTCGCCGATGGCGGCGATCACCAGGGCTTCATGCCGAGCACTCTGGGCACGCAGAAAGTCGAGCAGCGCCGCCTCGACATGACGGGCATGAGCCAAGTCGCTACGGCCTTGGGAATGTAAGTTGGACATGGGCGATACCTCAGTTCCAGGAGTGACGTTGCGGCTTGATGTCGTTGAGCAGTTGATTGCCGACCAAGTGATATTTCCAGCGCACCGGGTCGTGCAGGGTGTGGGTCCGCGCATTGCGCCAGAACCGGTCCAGTCCTTGACTGGCCGAGACGCTACGGGTGCCGCCCAACTCCAACAGACGGCTGGAAGCCTCCAGGGAAATCTCAGTGGACAGCACCTTGGCCTGGCCGACGATCACCGAGGTTTCAGCCACCCGTTCCTCGCTGGGTTCGGCGACAGCGCGGTCGACCGCGTGCGCCGCGCGACGCAGAATGGCTTCGGCCGCTTGCAGGCGCCAGGCCAACTCACCGATCAGCGCTTGGCCCAGCGGGTCCTGCCAACCGTGTTGCAGCCCGCTGTCCACCCATGGGCGCGCCTGGCGGGCGACGCGCAAGGTCTCGGCGAAGGCGCCACGGGCAATGCCGGTGTCCACCGCAGCCTGGATGATTTGCGAAATCGGGCCGTCGGAGGTGGGTTGGTCATAGGCTTTCCAGGCTGGCACTACGTCGCTCGCCGGCACCCGTACACCGTCGATGCGCACCTGGCCGCTGGCGGTGATGCGCTGGCCGAAACCGTCCCAACTGTCGATCACTGTCAGGCCCGCCGCATCCCGTGGGACGAGGGCGATATGGACGTGCCCTTCCTCATCCACGCCGGCAACCGGCACGATGTGGGCGAACAGCGCACCGGTGCAGTAGGCCTTCTCGCCGTTGAGTACAGCCGTGTCACCGTCGAAGCGGATCTGCGTCTGGAAGGTAGTGACGTACTGGCTGCGCGCTTCGGAAAAGGCATTGCCGAAACGATAGCCCTGCAACACCTTGGCGTAGTAACGGCGCTTCTGCTCCTCGCTACCGGTCAAGCTGAGGTTGCTGAGCACGCCGAAATGGTTTTGCGGCAGCTGACCAAGGGACGAATCGGCCGCGGAAATGATCGCGATCACTTCGCTGAGGGTGGCATAGGACACCTCGGCGCCACCGTACGCCTTCGGCACGCGGATCGCCCACAGCCCGCTGGCGGAAAAGCGCTCCAGTTCCGCCCAGGGCAGCCGCCGCTCGCGGTCGCGCAAGGCCGCCTCGCGGGCGAAATCCTCAGCCAGACGCTGCGCCACCTCAATGGCCTCGGCGTCGCTGCGGATGATATGGGCCGGACTGCGCGGCGCCGGATGGGCCTGCCCAGGCAAATCGAAAGACGGTGAGTCGGTCATGTGCTACTCCATGCATAACGGGTTCATCCAGCGCTAAAGCACAGCCCGTACCAACATTAAAAAGGCTTTATATTCAATACATTGAAGAGATGCCCGGGTACGCTTGAAAGCCCCGGGAGCGGCAAACTGTCGATGAACTGTTGCCCAGCGAACAGTTGCGTCGCGCCTCCCTCAGCGAGCCTTGCCACCCAGGTAGAAATGCTGAAGGTCCTCCCGCGCCGCCAGTTCCGTCGCATCGCCCTCGCTCACCACCCGACCGTTCTCCAGAATGTAGGCATAGCTGACATGGCGCAGGGCGACATTGATGTTCTGCTCGGCCACCAGAAAGCTCATGCCTTCCTCGGCATTGAGCTGCGCGACGATGGCGAAAATCTCTTCGACCAGCATCGGCGCCAACCCCATCGAGGGCTCGTCGAGCAACACCAGTCGAGGCTGGGTCATCAGTGCGCGGCCGATGGCCAGCATCTGCTGCTCGCCGCCCGAGGTCAGTCCGGCCTGAGTCTTGCGCTTGGTCTTCAGCCGTGGGAACCAGGCGTAGATGCGTTCCAGATCCTGCTCCAGCTCACGGCGCGTCGGCTTGCGCAGGAAACCGCCGCTGCGCAAGTTATCCTCGACGGTCAGGTGGGCGAACACATGCCGCCCCTCCAGCACATGGACGATGCCCTGGCGCGCCAGCAGATTGGCCGCAACGCCGGCGGTGTCCTGTCCCTGAAAGACAATCCGTCCACGGCTGACCTGCGCCCGATCAGCCTGGACCAGCCCGGAAATGGCCTTGAGCGTGGTGCTCTTGCCCGCTCCATTGGCGCCGAGCAGGGCGACGATATCGCCTTGGCCGACCCGCAGGGAAACCCCGGCCACGGCGAGGATCGCGCCGTCGTAGATCACTTCGATGTCTTGCACCGCCAGCCACTCACTGCTTTCGGTACCGGCAAGGGTCGCAAAGGTCATGGTTTCTTGCTCCTCGGGCGCAGTCGCACCCGGTCGTGTGTCGCTGTACATGGCTACTGCGCCGCGCAATCGCGGGCAGTCACGCCCTTCTCTTTCGCGTACTCGGCAGCCTTGGCGTCGATCAATGGGCGCAACGTGGCGCGGTCGGCCTGGACCCAGTCGGTGATCAGGTTCCACCGCTGGCCGTCCCATTGCTGCACCTTGGCCGCCCCACCGCCCTCATGGTCGCTGCAGGACAGCCGCAGCGGCTGCATCAACCCAAGAAAACCGATTTCCTTGAGACGCGCATCGTTGAGGTCGAGGTGCTCCAGGCCCCAGCGACCCTCCTCACCGTTGAGCGGACGATTGCCGAAATGCTGCTGCGCGGTGCGGATCGCTTCGACGGCGATGGCAGCATTCACCAGGCCGGAGTTGTAGTAGACGCTGCCAAAACTCTTCGGGTCCTTGAGGTCGCTCTTGCCGGTATCGAGGATGTGCTGGCGAATGCGCTGGTGGATGTCGAAGTCGGCGCCGCCCGGATAGGGGGTCAACGCCAGGTACCCCTTGCCCGCCTCGCCGGCCGGCAGCACGTCTTCGTTGGAGCTGGCCCAGATGTCGCCGACGATGCGCTCCACCGGATAGCCAAAACGCGCCGCGGTCTTGATCGCCACCGGCGTGGACACGCCCCAGGTCCGCAGGAACACCCAGTCCGGCTTGAGTTGCCGCACCTGGCGCCACTGCCCGGCCTGTTCGTTACCCGGGTCGGCCACCGCGATCTGGATGTTCTCGAAGCCGTACTTCTGCGCCAGCAACGCCAGCGGCCCCTGGGTCTCCCGACCATAGGCGGAGTCGTGGTAGACGGTGGCGATCTTCTTGCCCTTGAGCTTGTCCAGCCCGCCCTCGCGCTCGGCCACGTAGTTGATGAACGCCGAGGCCTCGCTGTAGAACGTCAGCATGGCCGGGAAGTTGTAGGGAAACACCCTGCCGTCGGTGGCTTCGGTACGGCCATAGCCGAGGGTGATCAAGGGGATCCTGTCGGCTTCGGCCTTGTCCGCGAGGGCATAGGCGGCCGGCGCGCCATTGGGTTGATAGACCGCCACCGGCGCACCATTGAGACCGTTCTTGAAGCGCTCGTAGCATTCGATGCCCTTCTCCGCCGTCCACTCGGTCTCGCACTCCTGCCAGACCAGCTTGACGCCGTTGATACCGCCTTCCACCTCGTTGATGTAGCGCAGGTAGTCGATCATTCCGGCCCACACCGGAATGCCGCTGGAGGCATAGGCACCGACCCGGTAGGTGGCCAAGGGGAAGAACTGCTCGTTGGCCGCCTGGACAGTCGGTACCAGCGCCGCACAGGCGCCAAGCGCCAGGCCGATGGCGGCGAGGCGACGTTTGAGGGTTGCATGCATGATGGTTTTCTCGGTTTGAGTGCCTGGCCGCGTCATGGCGGCCGGGGGTTGGAAACCTCCTTTCCCTGGGTCGGGTCAAGGTTCGTTGGGTGGTGGGTCGGCGCTCAGAACCGCAGCGGCCAGACCCTGATGCGTTCGCGCAGGTCGCCGAGCAGGCGTGCCAGACCTTCCGGTTCCTTGATCAGGAACCAGATGATCAAGCCGCCGAAGAGCACCTTCTGCAGGTTCTGCAGTTGCCCGGCGTCGACGTTGCCGTTGAACAGCCATTGCCCGGCATGGCTGAGCAGGATCGGCACAAGGCTGATGAAAGCCGCACCGATGAAGCTGCCGGCGATGCTGCCCATGCCGCCGATAATGATGATGAACAGAATCTGGAACGAGCGGTTGATGTCGAAGCTGCCAGCACTGGCTGTCCCCAGGTAGGCGAACGCCCAGAGCGCCCCGGCGATGCCCAGGTAGAACGAACTCACGGCGAAGGCCATGCGCTTGTCGCGCTCGACGGCAATCCCAATCACTGCGGCTGCGGTATCCATGTCGCGGATCGCCATCCAGTTGCGGCCGACCTGGCTGCGCACCAGGTTGACCGCCACCCAGGTCAACAGCACCACGCAACTGAGGGTCAACAGGTAGCGACCGACCGGGGTACCCAGGTTATGGCCGAACAGCTCCAGGCGCGGCGCGCTGATGGTGCCGGACGAGGCGTAGTTGTAGAACCAGGGGAACTTGGCGAACACCCACTCCAGGAAGAACTGCGCGGCCAGCGTGGTGACCATCAGGTAGAAGCCCTTGATCCGCGAACTGGGGATGCCAAACAGCAGTCCGACCAACCCGGCGATCACCCCACCGCCGATCAGCGCCAGTGGCAGCGGCAGGCCAGGCACGCGCAGCAGCAGGCCGTAAGTGGCGAACGCGCCCACCGCCATGAAGCCGGCGGCACCGACCGACGTCTGGCCGGTATAGCCGGTCAGCAGGTTCAGCCCCAGGCCGGCCAGGGACAACACCAGGAAAGGAATCAGGATCGCGTTGAGCCAATAGTCGTTGCCCAGCCACGGCAGCCCGACAAAAGCCACCAGCAGCAACAGCAGCAGGCCCGGTCGCCAGCGTCGGCGCACCAGGGTCAGGGGCGCTTCGTCGAAGCTGGCAGACAGGCGCGGAACAGTAGCGGTCATGGCGTCATACCCGTTCAATGATCCGGTCGCCGAACAGGCCGGACGGACGGATGTAGAGGAAGATCAAGGCAAGGAAATAGGCGAACCAGGGCGTGATGCCTCCGCCGATCAGCGGGCCGATGTACGCCTCGGCGAGGTTCTCGGCGGCGCCGACGATCAGCCCGCCGACGATGGCCCCGCCAATCGAGGTGAAGCCTCCGATGATCAGTACCGGCAGCGCCTTGAGGACCACCAGCGAGAGCGAGAACTGCACACCCTGGCGCGCGCCCCAGAGCAGCCCCGCGACCAGCCCGACCACCCCGGCCACGGCCCAGACGATCTGCCAGATGCGGTTGAGGTTGATGCCCAGCGACAGCGCCGCACGGGTATCGTCGGCCACGGCGCGCAGGGCGACACCGATACGGGTCTTGTTGAACAGCAAGGCCAGCACCGCCACCGTCAGCGCCGACACCCCGGCGGCGATCAGGTCGAACTGGCTGATCATGATCTCGCCGACGAACAGCGGCACGTCCTCGATGCCCAGGTCCAGCGCCCGCACCTGGGCGCCCATCAACCCTTGGGCCAGGCCTTCGATGATGAACGACAGGCCGAGCGTGGCCATGAACAGGGTAATCTGCGAGCGGTTGACCAACGGCCGCAACACCAGGCGCTCGATCAGCAGCGCGCCGACGATCATCACCAACACCGTCAGGAGCAGCGCCAGGGCAAAGGACAGGCCCTGCTCGCGCAAGCTGACGAAGGTCAGCGCAGCGAACAACAGCATGGTGCCCTGGGCAAAATTGAACACGCCGCTGGCCTTGTAGATCAGCACGAAACCGATGGCGACCAGCGAATACAGAGTGCCGGCCAGCAACCCGCCGATCAGGGTTTCCAGAAAGAAATTCATGGGCGAGGCGTCCCCAGGTAGGCAGCGATCACATCGGGATTGGCCTGGACCTCGGCCGGCGAGCCGTCGCCGACCTTGTTGCGCACCTCCAGCAGCGCACTCATGCCGCGCGCTCCAGGTACTGCTGCAACCACGCTGGGCCTTGCAGCACGGCGTCCGCGGGTGCGCTCGGCACCTCGATCCGGCGCAACCGCTGGAAGCCGAGCAGGTGCCGTACCCGCGCCTTGAGCCAGCGTCGCAGGCCACGTCGCGGATCATCCAGGGTCCATTCGCACAAGTGTCGTCGCCAACTGCCCGGCAGTGGCAGGCGCGCTTCGATTTCCGCCGCCAGCGATTCGACTCGCGCAGCGGACAACAGCAAGGCGGTCGGGGCGATCTCGCAGCGATCGCGGCTGGCTGACTCGCAGGTTTCCGGAAACGCCAGTCCTTCGCCGCCCTCCAACCAGCGGCTGAACACATGGGTTAGTCCATCGCGCCATTCGGTGCCCTCATCGACCCACACCACCGCGTCCCCGGCGACCTGGGCCCAGCCCTGGCGCTGGGCGGTCGGCGCCTCGGTGACGAACAGCACCGACAGCGACTGCACCTGCCACAGGCCGCGACTCGCCGCGTTGACCTGGGCCGAATAAAGCTGCAATGGCCACGCCTCGTCCAGGCCGCACTGCAGCCAGTGCGACACGCTTTCGCGGCGCTGGACAAAGGCGAACGCCGGACGGACCAGGCGTAACTGGCGCTGTAGATCCTCACCACGGCTGTCGCGGTCGATCACCACGCTGTGCCCGCCCAGTTGGCGCGCGGCCAATGCCAGGATCAGCAGGCTCGGCTCGAAGGCACCACTGAGCGCCAGCCGCGCACCGGGGGCAAAGCCCTGCTGGCGCAAACCATCGCAGACACGCTCGACCTCGCGTTGCACATCGATCCAGCGCCAGGCCTTCCAGAGGCCGAGGCGCCGATGGCGCAGGGCGATCTGCGTCGGTCGTTCCCTGGCCCAGCGGTGCAAGGCTGCCAGGGCGCTGTCGGTCACGCTGTCGGGCAGCGGCGAATTGAGTTCGTAGACACTCATGGGCTTACTCCTCGCCAACCAAGGCCGGCTCAGCGAGGCGGGTGCGCCGGGCCAGGTGATTCAAGTCCCGATAGCCGGCGCCCGGGTGGCTGGCGGGCAGTCGCGGGCCGTCGCCGAACAGTTTGTCGCGCAGGGTGCCGGGGCGGTATTCGGTCTTGTACACACCGCGCTGTTGCAACTCGGGCACCAGCAGCTCTACTACATCGCGAAAGGTTTCATGAGCCAGGGCGTAAGCCAGGTTGAAGCCGTCCACATCGGTGTCCTCGACCCACGCCTGCAACTCATCGGCCACGGTTTGCGCGCTGCCGACAATCAATGGGCCGAAGCCGCCGATGCCGACCCAATCGGCCAACTCCTGGACGGTCCACTGCTTGTTCGGATCGGCAGTAGAGAACGTTTCCACGGCCGATTGGATGGCGTTGGTATGGATGTGCTTGAGTACTTGGTCGGGCTGGTACTGACCGAAGTCGATGCCGGTCCAGCCGGAGATCAGCGCCAGCGCGCCCTCATAACTGCTGTAGGATTTCAGCTCTCGCCATTTGGCCTGCGCCTTGGCGTCGGTCTCGTCGACGATCACCGTCTGCAGGTTGAAGATCAGCACCTTGCGCGGATCGCGCCCGGCTTCGGCAGCACGCCGGCGTATATCGGCCACGGTCTTTTTCAGGATCACCTTGGACGGTGCCGCTACGAACACGCATTCCGCATGCCCGGCGGCGAAGTCCTTGCCACGACTCGACGCCCCCGCTTGATAGAGCACTGGCGTGCGCTGCGGCGACGGCTCGCAGAGGTGGATGCCCGGCACCTGGAAGTGCTTGCCCTGGTGACGGATCTCGTGGACCTTGCTCGGGTCGCTGAAAATGCCGCGCTCACGGTCGCGCACCACCGCGCCTTCCTCCCAACTGCCTTCGAGCAACTTGTAGAGCACCTCCAGGTATTCGTCGGCGTAGTCATAGCGCGCATCGTGATCGCTCAGCGCCTTCTGCCCGAGGTTACGCGCGCCGCTGTCGAGGTAAGAAGTGACGATGTTCCACCCGATGCGCCCCTTGGTCAGATGGTCCAGCGTGGACAGGCGACGGGCGAAGGGATAAGGGTGCTCGAAGGTCAACGAGGCCGTGAGGCCGAAGCCCAGGTGTTCGGTCACCAGGGCCATCGGCGTGATCAACGCCAACGGATCGTTGACCGGCACCTGGGTCGCCTGGCGGATGGCGGCATCGCCATTGCCACCGAGCACATCGTAGATACCGATCACATCGGCAATGAAAATACCGTCGAACTTGCCGCGTTCCAGCAGCTTGGCCAGGTCGGTCCAGTAATCCAGGTCCTTGTACTGCCAGGCGCGGTCCTTGGGATGCCTCCAGAGACCGGGCGACTGGTGACCGACACAATTCATCTCGAAGGCATTGAAACGAATTTCACGGGGCATGGGGACTCCTGCTCGATAGGCTCGGCACCCTTTCCCGGTGCCTCTCACTGCTCTATCAACACGATTCGTGCCAAGTATTAATTCGTTTACTTACAAAGAGTTAGGTTTGCATCCGATCAATGGAAATGCCTGTATGCGGACACCCTTGTTGATCAACTGTCCGCTGGCAGACAGTGCGTATTCACCCCAAGGGACAGAGCAAGTACTCGGTGAGCGTCGCCGCACACGCAACGATCCCCTCATGGAGCACCATTTCAAAGCCATGGGTGTTTTCCGTCGGAATGGCGATGCAACCTACCCGCGCGGCCACACCCGCACTCATGATGGCGCTCGCGTCGGAGGAAAAATCGACCAGGAGCGCAACTTGTGGCTGATACCCCGAGCGCTGTGCAGCCTTGACCAGGGCGTCCACGACAGAGCGGGTGTAGTAACCCTTCTGATCCCCGGTGTTGATAATCGGGTCTGCCGATAGAACCGTTCCGTATTCCTCCAGCACCGGGCCCACCTCGACCGCGATGGTGGTGTCGCCCGGTACGCGGGCAGCGGCATAGAGCGCACCGGCGTTGGACTCTTCCTCAAGTGTCGTGCAGATGAACCAGACGTCTTGCTTGAGTGCATGCCTTTTGTTTTTCAACTGCTGCGCGGCGGTGATCACTGCTGCCAAGGGCGCCCGGTCATCGAGGAAGTGGGCGGCCACTGTATCTTTCACTTGGAACGGCCGACGCCAGTGTCGGCTGAGCACCACGCGCACACCGGGCCGGACACCGGCGAAGGTCAGTTCTTCCTGGGAGCAGCGGGTGATGACATGGACGTCGCTCCACTGCACCGCCCCTGACAGCACATCCCGCCCTTGGGCGGAGCCACCGGTGTTGTGCATGGAACCATAAGACAGTACGCCGGGCAGGCACTGGCTATCGCCGAGTATGTCTACCGGACAGACACCGAAGCTGATGGGCTGTGCCCCGCCCAGCGCCACGACTTCCAGGTTACCGTCGGGCCTCACTTTTTTTACGATCATGGCAATTTCATCGAGGTGAGCCATGACCCGGATGGGCTGTGTTTGCGAAGCTTCAACCGCCGCCTTGATCAGGCCTCTGATGTTGCCGGCCTCATCGACAAAGACCTCATCGCAGTGCTTGCCCAGCTGCCGGAGGCATATTTGCCGGACTTCATCTTCCTGCCCGCCGGGGCCCCGGGCCAGAAGCAATTCTTCGAGCAAAGGTTGAATGTTCATTGGATGCATCGGATAGGTTCCTGTCACGACCCTTGAACAGCGTAGACCCCACCCGTTTCCCGTCCGTTCAAATCGGTATTCACCCCGTCATGACAGGTCAATCCAGGCCCGAACGGAACGTTTCGATCTTGAGTCCGAATCGATTCATCTTGTTGTACAAGCCACCGCGCGACACGTTCAATCGCTGCGCGGCGAGGCGGATGTTTCCGCGCGTATCCTTGAGGGCGGCGATGATTGCGTTCATTTCATGGGTGCCCAGGTCCGGAGCCGTCCGCGGCTCGGGCGCGCCGCCCCACGCCGATGGCCGCCCTCGCTGTCTGATTTCCAGCGCAAGATCGCCCGGTTGGATCAGTTCGGTCATCGCCAGGTTGGTCGCCCGTTCAATCACGTTTTCCAATTCACGAACATTGCCCGGCCAGTGATAAGCGCCAAGCAACTCCAGCGCCGCGGGCGAAAGGTCCTGCATCGTCTTGCGCAGCGACCGGGCACAACGGGCGAGAAAATGCCGCGCCAGCAACGGCACATCCTCGCGACGCATCCGCAATGGCGGCACCGTCAGGTTCAGCACGTTGAGCCGGTAGTAAAGATCCTCGCGAAAGGCGCCCTCGACCACCGCCTGGCTCAAGTTGCGGTGGGTGGCGGCGATGATACGAACATTGACCCGCAGCGATTTTTTCGCCCCCACCCGTGTCACCTCGCCCTCCTGCAGGACACGCAGCAAGCTGACCTGCGCATCGAAGGACATGTCACCGATTTCGTCGAGGAAGATCGTCCCGCCATCGGCCAGTTCGAACTTGCCGGCCGACCCACCGCGAGCCGACCCGGTGAAAGCGCCTTCGACATGACCGAACAGCTCGCTTTGCACCAGGTCTCGGGGAATCGCGCCGCAATTGACCGCCACGAACGGACCGCCACAACGGTCGCTGGCGTTATGGATGGCCTGGGCGAACAGCTCCTTGCCCGTGCCGCTCTCGCCGAGGATCAGCGTGGTCGAATCACTGCGACTGGCAATCCGCGCCAAGTGCATTGCATCCTCAATCGCCCGCGAGCGGCCCAGGATGGTTTCGAAGGTGTAGCTGGCCTGGGTACCAATGATCCGCCGGGTGATTTCCCGGATGCGCCGGTTCTCGCGCAACGAAACGATCCGCCCGCCTTGCGCCAGCGGGCAGACCGACACCAGGCAAGCCAGATGGCTGCGATCGTGCAGTTCAAAGGTGCAGTCCAGGTCCCGCACGCCTTCCCCGCCTCCGAGCAACACCGCATCGGTCAATTCGCTCTGCCCCAGGCGCTTGAACGGACTGCCGAGCAAGTCATGGCCGACGCGGAACAACTGCCGGGCATAATGGTTGAGGGCCTTGATGCAGCCGCGCTCATCCAATACCACCAAACCCTCGTTGAGCACTTCAAGCACGGTCTGTTGTTCTTCCAGCAAGGCCTGCAGGGTCATCTGCCTGGAGACAGCTTCAGCCGCGGCCTGGACGGTGCCCAGCGTATGAAAATGAAACCAGCCTGGCTCGGCCGTCAAGGTCAACATACCCAGGGTCCGGCCCCGGGCATCGCGGATGGGTGCGGCGGTGCAATGCATGCGGCGCTGGCGCAGGCCAAGCCCGAAATTCTCTTCGGCCAGCACATACACCAAGCGGTCTTCGACAATTGCCAACCCGGTGCAATTGGTGCCCTGCACCGACTCCAACAGTCGGCTGCCAATGGGTGTGAGGTCCAGGCCGCAGAAGTACAACGTGGTGCCTTCGGCATCGGTCAGGTTGATATGGCCCCTGGGGTTATAGGCAAGCAAGCCGTGCATGACTTGCGCCGCTGCGGCGATCAGCAGCCGATTGGCGGCCAGCGTCGCGGTCAAGTCGGCGGGCGCGACAAAACGGTACTCACCGTCTTGCGGATCGAGACCGGCAGTGACGCTGCGCAACCAGGACTCCCAAATCACCCGGCGGATCCCGACAGGGCGCTCGGTCTGCCCTTCCCAGCACGCTCGCCAGGCCTCCTCCAGCGCCGTGCCCGGCCCATCGTTCAACGACGCCGGGCCAAGCGCGGTGAGGTAATCGCGGTCTTCGGCGCTCAATGCTACGGGTTGCTGATCCATTGTCCGGCCCATGTTCATATTTTCAACATGTCAGTATAGACATGTCATCCAAATGAACATTACCTCAAACAAAAACCATTAAATATCAATAGGTTAATTATTGGCATAGCACTTGCTCCCTGCCTGAACAGACGAGGACATTCTTGCCGCCGAGTCGTAAAAACAATAAAGGGAGTCATATTCATGAGCACATCCAAGACCCTCCGCCTGGGTCTCATCGGCGCCGGCCGCATGGGCAGTTTTCACGGCCTGACCGCCGCCCGGCACATCCCCGGCGCATGCCTCGCCGCCATCGCCGACCCAACCCCCGGCCAAGCCGCGCGCCTGGCGACAGAACTGGAGGTGCAGAAGGTCTACACCGATCCCCAGCAGTTGCTGGATGACCCAGACATCGACGCCGTGCTGATTGCCGCCCCGGCGCGCAGCCATGCCGAACTGGTGATCAGTGCGGCCCGGGCCGGCAAAAGCGTGTTCTGTGAAAAACCGATGGCCGTCACCCTGGACGAAGCGGACCGCGCCATCGCCGCCGCTGCAGATGCACAAGTGACGCTACAAGTCGGTTTCAACCGGCGCTTTGCCAGAAGTTTCCGCACCGCTCATCTGGACGTCGTGGCCGGTCGGATCGGTACGCCACAACTGCTACGCTCGCTGACCCGCGACCCGGCGCTGAACAACCCGGCCGCGTCACCGCAATGGGTGATTTTCCTGGAAACCCTGATCCACGATTTCGACACCCTGCGCTACCTGAATCCGGGCGCCGAGGCGGTTGAAGTCTTTGTGATGGCCGACGCCCTGATCGCCCCCGCCTACAAGGACAAAGGTTTTCTCGACACCGCGGTGGTCACGATTCGTTTCGACAATGGCGCCATCGCCACGGCCGAGGCCAACTTCCAGGCCGTGTATGGCTACGATGTCCGCGGCGAAGTGTTCGGCAGCGCCGGCATGCTGACCATGGGCAACGTCAACGACTCCGACCTGCTGCGGTACCTGGCCAATGGAGTCCAGGCCGACACCCAGCGCATGGACACCGACTTGCTGCGTGATGCCTATGTCGCCGAGCTCAACCACTTCGTCAGCTGTGTGCGCAGCGGCGATAAACCGCTGGCCAGTGGTGAGGATGCCCGGGCGGCGCTGGCCATTGCCCGCGCCTGTATCGAGTCCTTCCAACAGGGTAAAACGGTGCGCGTGCAAGGAGCGCTTTCATGAGTTTCATACCGTTCAAACTGGCGATCAGCGCCGAGATGGTCTTCCTCGACCTGCCCTTTACCGAACGGGTCAAACGCATCCACGCGCTGGGCTTCAGCGTCGAGATCTGGAACTGGGCGACCAAAGACATCCAAGCCCTCGCGGCGACCGGCGCAGACTTCACCTCCATGACCGGCTACCTGTCGGGCAACCTGACCGACCCCGACGATATCCGGCAACTGCTCGACAGCGCCCAGGAATCCCTGGCCGTCGCCGCTCATTTGGGTTGCCCAAGCCTGAACCTGCACGGCACCGGCCTGGGTGATCAAGGCTTGCCGGTCAAACCCGTGGCCCAGACCACCGGCCGCATGTGGTTGAGCGCCTGCAAGACACTGGAAAAAATCGCCCGCTTGGGGGAAGACGCGGGCCGGGTGTTCCTGCTGGAAAACCTCAACACTGAAGTCGACCATCCGGGCACGCCTTTCGCTCGCGCTGACGATACCTTGGCGTTGATCGAGGCCGTGGGCAGCCCGCACCTGAAGATGAACCTGGACCTGTATCACGCCCAGATCGGCGAAGGAAACCTGATCGAACTGATCCAGCGCGCCGGCAGCGCCATCGGTGAAATCCAGGTCGCCGACGTCCCGGGGCGCAGGGAACCCGGCACCGGCGAGATCCACTATCCCGCCATTGCCAGGGCCTTGTTCGGCATGGGATACAGCGGTGTCGTCGGCCTGGAAGGCTGGGCCAGCGGTGACAGCGAGGTCGCGCTCGAGCGTTTCAAGCAGGCCTTCACGCTGGATGGATAAAGCCCGCGACGAACTCAACACGCGGCAGATTTTCATCTCCTGGTGACGTTTCAACTCATAACAACAAAAGGACAACCATCATGCGTCGTTGCACACTGCTTTTCGCCACCCTGCTGTCGCTCTTCAGCCAATGGGCCGCCGCCGACTATCGCATCGGCGTCAGCATCGCCAGGGTCGACGACAACTTCATGACCTACGTACGTAACGGCCTGGACGAGGCCGCAAAAAAGGAAAACGTGCAGATCCAGTTCGAGGACGCCCAAGGCGATGTGGTGCGCCAACTCAATCAAGTCCAGGGGTTCATCAACCAGCAAGTCGATGCGGTCATTGTCCTGCCGGTGGACACCTCCGCCACCGCCAACATCACCCGCGCCGCGGTCGACGCGAAGACGCCGCTGGTCTACGTCAACCGTCACCCGGACGAGCGCACCTTGCCCAAAGGCGTCGTCACCGTGGCGTCCAATGACATCGAGGCCGGACAGCTACAGATGCGCTACCTGGCCGAAAAACTCGGCGGCAAGGGCAACCTGGCGATCATCATGGGTGACCTGGCGCAAAACGCTACCCACGACCGCACCGAAGGCGTCAAACAGGTGCTCAAGGATTATCCCGGGATCAAGATCGTCGAACAGCAAAGTGCCGAGTGGCAGCGCAACAAAGGAATGGACCTGACCAGCAACTGGTTATTGGCCGGGAGTCGTTTCGATGCCATCGTCGCCAACAACGACGAGATGGCCATCGGCGCCGCCATGGCCTTGCAGCAGGCCGGCAAGGCCAAGGGCGAGGTTGCGATTGTCGGCATCGACGGCTTGCCGGACGGCCTGGCGGCGATCAAGCGCGGGATGCTGGTCGCCTCGGTGTTCCAGGACCCCAAGGCCCAGGCGACCAGCGCGGTACAGGCAGCCCTCAAGATGATCAAGGGCGAGCCAGTGGAAACGGACGTCTGGGTACCCTTCCAGTTGATCAAGCCTGAGCAGTTGGCTGCGTTCGAGCAACATTACAAATAACCGGCGGTTCGATGCATCGCCATGAAGCTGGCGAGGGGGTCAATGCATTGGCCCCCATTGTCCCTCATCGGTCCCACCTGCGTATTCCCGATATTTAGCTTGACGACAGAGATGACGATCATCATATTTAGCCAAAATATTACGATCATCATGTGGATATCAACTCGACGACAACGGGTTCGCGAACTGGAGTCGGAGCGTTTGGCATCAACGTTTTGTCCACGTCAATCACACGCGCAGGAAATGACGTATGGAAGCCCGAACTTCATTGGCGATTGCCAGTACGCAACCCCACGCCTCCAGCCAACCGTTGACCGGAAAGATTGTCGCGCTGCTTGCAGGCCTGGCAGCGATCAGCATGCTCTCGACCAACATCATCCTCCCGGCGTTTGCGGTGATCGGTGAGGACCTGGGCGTGACGGCTCGCGAACTCGGCCTGACGCTGTCCAGCTTCTTCATCGCGTTCGCCTTGGGCCAGTTGGTGGTCGGGCCATTGGCCGACCGCTACGGGCGCCAGAAGCTGGTGCTGGGCGGGCTGTCGGTGTTCGTCGTTGGTACTGTCATCGCCGGCTTTGCCAGCACGCTCGATGTGTTGATCGCCGGCCGCGTCGTACAGGCGCTGGGCGTGTGCGCGGCCTCCGTGCTGTCGCGGGCCATCGCACGGGATCTGTTCGAAGGCGAGACACTCGCCCGCGCCCTGTCGCTGACGATGATCGCCACCGCCGCGGCACCGGGCTTTTCGCCGCTGGCCGGCAGTGTCCTGGCCGTCACGCTCGGCTGGCGTGCCATCTTCATCCTGGTGGGACTGGCCGCCGTTGCTCTGGCGTTTTTCTACGTGCGCGACCTTGGGGAAACCCACCCCGCCGATCGCCGCGCCCCCCACTCGGCCAAGAGCGTGGTGCTCGCCTATTGCCGACTGGCAGTGGATAAGCGCTTCATCCTCCCTGCCCTGTCCATGGGCCTGCTGCTGAGCGGCCTGTTCGCCTCGTTCGCGGCGGCGCCCGCGATCCTGATGCAAGGCTTCGGCCTGACATCGGTGCAGACCGGTTTGTACTTCGCCTCGACGGTATTTGTGGTGTTCGCGGCCGGTATGGCGGCGCCGCGACTGGCCCATCATCTTGGCGCCCGGATCGTCACGCTGCTGGGCATAACCTGCGCCATGATTGGAGGCGGCCTGCTTCTCGTGGGTCCGGCCGAGCCTGGGCTGTGGTGGTATGCCCTTTCGATGGTCACGTTCCTTTGGGGCATGGGCCTGGCCAATCCGCTGGGCACGGCCATCGCCATGGGCCCTTTCGGCAAGGAAGCCGGGATAGCCTCCGCGCTGCTGGGTTTTCTTTCGATGGGGGCGGCTGCGCTGGCCACCTGGCTGGCCTCGGTCTTGAGCTTCGCGCCGATCACGACGCTGGGCGGGATTCAGGCGACGGCCTGCCTGATCGCGTTGGTGTTGTTTCTGCTGCGAGGCAAGATTTGATCACGGCCAAACACGTCACAGGCAACGTCAATACACGGACCAGGTTTCGACAATCTTCCCCCCGCGCACGGCCAGCAAATCGCCAAACTGCAGCAGCACGGACTCGGTCTGGGTTGGCCGTAAAAACACCTGGTCCTCGACGCTCAACCCTACCGCCGGCGAGCCGTTGACCATTTCCTGATTGGAACTGCGCCCGTAGAGCTCGTTACTTTGCAGCCCCGAGGGAGACTCGAACTCGGCCATCCAATTGCCGCCGTAGATGAAGAATGTTCCGCGCTGATTCGGATTCCACCAGGAGAACAACCGGGACTTGTCATCCAGGGCGGGAAAATTGACGGCGCCGGTGCTCTTCAATACGGGCGTCGCGATAAAGGCCGCCGGCACATGCTCGGCCAGGGATGGCAGGTCGTAATGGGTCGGCTTGAGAAACGCCGTCCCCACCGAGACCTCGCTGCTCAGGCGTTCCTGTTCATGGATGCGGTAGCTGGGGCTGCCGGCGGTATTGAGCGTGAGCCCGTCGTGCCAAAGCGCCGGGAAATGTTCACGTAGGTAGTTCACATGACTGTTGTAAATGACCATCACCTGGTCGAACAACGCCTGGGACGAGCCGAGAACCCTGGGCACGCCCATGCCGACGAACGGGTCATACCCCATGAAGCCTGAAAATTCGAGATGCTGTGGATGGGCGCTGATCAGCGTCAGCATCTCGCCGAGCACGGCTTGATCGGACACGCCACCGCGATGCAGGCCGACATCCAGCTCGATATTGACCCGCATGCGAATGCCCAGGCCCTGGGCCAATGTCCGGTATTCCATCAGCCGCTGGGGGGTGTCGAGCAGCCATTGCAATTGCCTGGCAGGGTCGAAGGTGCCCTTGTGGGTCTGGTAGAACAACTCGGCTGAGCGTACCGGCAGCGGTTTGCCGAGCAGGACGTCGGACTCAGGAAACGTCACCGCATCGTGATTGAGGAACGGCTGATGAAACGACATCAGCCGCCGGGTATCGGTGCGTTTGGCGATATACGACAGCAGCCCCGGTGACGGCAGGGATTTTTCCACCAGGCGCAAGTGTTTACCTGCACGCTTGACCGATTGCATGACCACATTGATGTTGTGATCGAGCAGGTCGAGGTCGATCAGCATCACGGGCCGCATCGGCCCATGGACCTTCAGCTCCTGGTTCAACGCGCGGAAGTACTCATTGTAGGGGCTGCCCCGGTCGCCCGGGCGCAACAGCGCTCCCGCCCCTGCCATCAAGGCACCCACTCCTGCGGTGCCGAGCATAAAGGTTCTACGGTTCATCAGACGCTCCTTCGCGTGCGCAGTCAGGTGCACGTTACGGCAGCGCTACTACGCCGTTGAGGTTATGGGAGGCCAGAAAGGGGGCTTTAGCGGCCACGCTGTGCCAGTGCCCAAAAGAAATACTCTCCTTGGAGAGCGGCTACGACTGACGCAATCCGTTTATGACGCCCCCCTGAGCTTTTTCCAAAGATATCCTGATGGCATATTCACGTCCGCAATGGCAATCTTTCGACCGCAGCCCAGCCCCGTATGCAGTCGGGCAAGCCGTTCATGGTCGAGGCCCGCTGCCATTCACCTCGGGTAACCATCGACTTTTATTCAACTGAGCAAGGATGTCCTCATGAAACTCTCTCTTGGTCCCATCGCCCTGGCCGGGTGCCTGTCCACCGCCCCTGTCCTGGCTTCCACCCCGAGCCACAGCGATCTGTTCAAGGCCTTGGCGCAGTGCCAGGCCAGTGCGCAGCAGGTCAGCGAATTCAACGGTCTGGTGGACGCCGAGCAAGTGTCGCTAGCCAAGGATGAAGCACACACCCCATGGGGCGGTGGCGCCTGGCAAACCGCTCCGGCGGTGACGGTGCACGGCGTGTCGTCGACCACCCTGGTGATGACCGACCGCTTCAGCTTCTTTCTCCAGGCCAAGAGCGGCAACCCGAAGGCCGATGCGGAGAAACTCGCCAGCGCGCTGAAACTGGAAAAAACCCTGGATACCGACGGCTACGTGGACTACCAGCGCAACCTCGACAACGGCGCGACCCTGCGGGTGGTTTCCACCGAAAACAAGGACAGCGACCTCTACGTGGGTTGCACCTATCAGCAGGACGCTTCCTGAGACCAGGCGGCCTCGGCAAGGTCAGGCCATACCCGCCCCCTTGTGGGAGCGAGCCTGCTCGCCCCCACAAGGGAATCTGTGCCAGTCGCAAGGTTGAGTCATAGCCGGAGGCAGCCCCATTGGTTTAGAACGCCCACGCCACCAGCACCTGACCGTAAAGATTGGTGCGGCTATTGCCCACTTGCGTCCCACCGTCCGCCGAACTCTGCTTCGGCTTGTAGAGGCCGACCAATGGCATCAGGGTCCAGTGCTGGTCGATCGCCCATTCGGCATAGAAATCCGCCTCATCGGCATCAAGCTGGTTGCGGCTGGTGTCGAGCGTACGGAAGGCGTAGAGCAACATCCCCAACTTGAGGTCGTCGGCGGCAGCGACCTTCAAACCCAGATGCTGCACGGCCGCGTTGCTGTTGAACGGCCCCGCATAATTGGCCGCGACTTCACCCTGGAACCAAGTGCCCAGCGCCCGGCCGTTCCCATAAAAAAGCGGGTCGTAACCCTCGGAAAAACGGCTGTAGCGGTAGTTGATCGAAGGCGCGCCGGGCAGGTCGGCAAAGGTCCAGCCGGCTTCCAGGTACCAGGCGTTCTCCCTGGCGCTGTCCTTCTGTTCCCAGGCGTATTCACCCGCCAGGAATAACCCGGGAACACCCGCATTGCCCTGACCTCTCACGCTATAGAGCTGCATGCCCTTACGGTCGGGAAACAGCATGTCGGCCATGGCCTGGTCGGTGTCGGTGACGTTCAGGTAGGTCAGGCCAAGGGTGCCTTGGGGGCTGACATGTTCCAGCGTACCGACGGCCAATTCCGGACTGGCCTGGGCCGGATTGTCAGACTTGAGCCACATCAAGTCGCCGCGCCAACCCTGTTGGCCACCCAGGCGCAGCACGGCCGTGCGGTCGAATGCCTTGCGACCGGTCAGGTAGTAAGCCCCACCTCGATTGGCCTGGCCGTCGAGAAATTCCTTGCCCAGGTTCAGGGCATCACCACTGACCAGAAAGCCGTCGCCGATTACGATATTCTGCCGGCCGACCGACAGGTCCACGCCGTTCTCGCCCAAGGCACTGAACAGTGTGCCAGAGCGCCAACCCGTGTAGGCGTCTTCGACTTTTGTCCTGCGCTCGTCACCTGAGGTCCAACCCGCCGGATCGCCATCGCCAAAGGTCGCGGAGCTGACCCAGTTCAGCGAGCCATAGAGCTGCGAACCGGCGTCGAGGGTATGGCGCCAATCAAGGCCGTACTGCAGCACCGCTTCCTGCCAGCGGCTGGAACCCTCACCGCGGGTCCCCGATTGGGAATAATTTTCACCGCTGTAGAACGCGCCAGCCAACGCCAGCAAACGCGCGTCGACCTCTGTCGTCCCATCGTTGTAAAGCGGTTGTGCCAGGCCTGGAACAGCGACGCAGGCGAGCGAAAGCACAACGATTGTTTTTCTATAGGCGTGCATAGGCCGTACTCCGATGTCAGAAAGGGAGAAGCAATGGCGCCGTCAGGCAGCGCCGATCAGGTCATGGATAAAGCGTGTCAGCGGCGACCGTTGCGGTAGCCCGCCAGTTGATGACTGGCCTTGCCCAGGGTGCAGATCAGGTTGCGCCAATGGTCTTTGCCTGGAATGCGTGTGCGAGGAATGGCACTCATCACATCCCAATGCTGCGACCCGCTGGTCATCCCGTCGGCAATGACGCGGCTGACCACGTGGCTCGGCGTCACGCCAAAGCCCGAGTACCCCTGGACGAAATAAGCGTTGTTGCGCCCGGGCAACGTGCCGATTTGCGGGAACAGGTTGGCGCTGCACTCCATCGGTCCGCCCCAGGCCAAGTCAATTTTCACGTGCTCAAGGTATGGAAAAACCTTGAGCATCAGATTGCGATTCCACACTTTCAAATCATTGGGGATGTACTCGACCAGGCGCGTCGCGGAACCGAACAGCAGACGATTTTCGGGGGTTACCCGGTAGTATTCGATCACCGGGCGAACATCGCTGAAGGCCCCTCGAATCGGGCTGATTTGCTCGATCAGCGAGGTGGGCAGCGGCTCCGTCACCAGTTGAAAGGCATAGGTGCTGACCATTGTCTTGTGCAGCTCGGGCTCCAGGCGATCGAGAAATGCGCCGCAGGACCAGAGGATCTTTTTCGCTCGCACTGATCCCTTGGCCGTGCGCACGGTGATGGTGTCGCCGTAGGTCACTTCAAGCACGGGGGTGTTTTCATAGATTCGGCCACCCAGGCCCACCAGCGCCTTGGCCGCCCCCAACAGCATGTTCAGCGAGTGGATATGCCCATTGCCCATGTGTTTGAGGGCACAGCTGTACACGTCGGAACCGACAATGCTCCTGACCTCGGTGCCTTCAAGGTAGGCAATTTCATGTTCCGGGTTGAGCTGCTTGTATTCCTTTTCCCAGGCCTGCAACAGGCGTCCCTGACGCTTGTTGAAGCCCAGATAGCCGTAGCCATGACAGAAATCCGCGTCAATCTGATAACGCTGGATGCGACTCTGGATGATCGAGGCCCCCAGGTCGCTGATCTCGAAAATCGCCTTGAGCCCCTCCTCCCCGACGCTCTTGCGAATCTTCTCCAGGTCATGGCCGATCCCGGCCATCACGTGGCCGCCATTGCGTCCCGAGCCGCCAAAACCCAGGTAGCGGGCTTCCAGCACGACCACGTCCGTCACTCCCCGCTCGGCCAGTTCCAACGCGGTATTGATGCCGGAGAATCCGCCACCGATGACAACCACTTCGGCCTCCAGGTCCTGCTCCAGATCGTCGAATTTCAAAGGGTATTTACGGGTGGCCGTGTAATAGGTCGTAGGTGTTTCAACGGACAACATGGGTGTTCCTCCTGGTCTGCGTTCTTATTGTTGTCGATGCGGTGCCGCTCAATGCAGGGACACCGGTGGCAAGACCGGCTCACGGTCCTGGACGACGCGTCGATAGGCATACAGCAGCAGCGAAAACGTAAGGATACCGACGGCGATCAAGACCTCTTTCAAACCGCCATAACCGGCCAGTTCGGCTGAAGCGGCCCCGACCACGACCACCACGGCGGTGAACAGGCTCAACAACCAGGCCACCGGCAGCCAGCCTCGCCCCAGGCGCACCGGGCGCGGGTGCAACGGTGCGTCCTTGCGCAGCAAGATAAACCCCGAGAGGGCGAAGAAGATGGCGATCAGGTAACCGATATTGGCCGTCACCAGAATCGCCAGGGGCGAAGACAGGAAAAAGATCATCGCCAGATTCACCACCACGGCCACGCTCATGCAACGTCCCGGCACCTGATGCTTGTTGAGCACACCCAATTGCTTGATGGTCAGCCCTTCCAACGCCGTTCCGTACAGCGCCCGCGAGCCATCGGCCAATGCCGCATTCAGGCCCATGAACAGCCCCACCAACAACGTGGCGACAAAAAAGCTGCTCCAGCCCGAGCCCAGCACCGCGTTGAAGGCCCCGATGTAGAAACCGCTGGGGTTTTCCAGGGCCGCTTGTGGGTCCACCAAGCCACCCAGGCCAAAGGCCACCGCAGCAAACACCAGCACGGTATAACCGCCTGAACTCATCAGCGCCAGGCGCATGTCCCGGTGGCTGCGATATTCGGGGCCGAAGGTCGCGCACATCTCGGTGCCGTAGGCGCTCCAACTGATCAAGAACAGCCAGACCAGCGCGGTGCGCAACGATCCCCAGTCAAATGCCTCCTGCGCCTGCCAGGCCGACTGGAAGCGGTCCAGGCTCCAGCCATGGGCCAATAGCGGTGCAACCGCCAGCACCAGGATCGGCACCAGCAATAGTGCTCCCATGTACTTGGAAATCGATGCCGCCAAATGAATACCACGCCGGTTGAATTGCCAGAACAGCAGGATCAGGCCCGCTCCGATCAACTGCGCCAGACCAATGTTGGCCAGGCCGGTGTCGACGCTCCAGGTTTGC
The DNA here is from genome assembly GCF_001269655.1 of Pseudomonas thivervalensis. GTDB lineage: Bacteria > Pseudomonadota > Gammaproteobacteria > Pseudomonadales > Pseudomonadaceae > Aquipseudomonas > Aquipseudomonas thivervalensis. The sequence goes on along the minus strand of NZ_LHVE01000009.1, from coordinate 184,824 downwards.
TCGGGAAACCATTGGGCCTGAATCAGCGCGCCGGCGCTGACGCCAATGATGGAAAGTACCGCCGACCAGCCTAGCCAGTAGCCAAACGCGGCCAATGGGCCGACCCAGGCACAGCGTTTGCGCCAGCCTTCAGCCGCGATCATCGCAATGCCGCCGGGTTTATCCGGAAACATCGCGCTGACCTCCAGAAAGATCCAGTTCTGACAGGCACCGATGGCTGCCGAGCCGACCCAGAGCAACAAGGCCCCGACCGGGCCAAGTGCACCGAGGGCGAAGCCGAAAGAGGCGAAAATCGAACCCGATACCGCCATCGATAAAGCGAATGCATCGGTCCAGCGCAGGGTCTTTTGCAGGTGCGAAGCCGAGGCCTGGGTATTGTTATGAGTTGTATCCACGGGAATAGACTCCAGCCGAGTAAGAAGCACAATTCCATTAAACGCCCCTCTGGAGGGACAAGGACATGGCTCAGAATGTCGTGCACATGTCTGTCACTGCCATGGCTGGGCGGATGCTTGCCTTTTCAACAGGCCTGTTACTAAATACTTCTGTCGCCGGAAACCTGCCGACGGTCGAACCAACCATAAAAACAGAACCGGCGCTCAGCCGGCAGCCGAGGTCACGATGTATCACGCTTGGCAAGCAGAGCCGCTCTACCAGGGTCCCCAAGGGTTCGAAGCCTGGCATCACGACCTTGGTGAAAAGTGTGGCACCTTTCACGCAGAACCGCCGGCCGGGCCTGGCCTGGCGTGTTTCACCGGTGCGATGAAAAACCTGAACGGTCCCCACCCTGCGCTGGATGGCTCGCGCATCATCAGCAACTGTCAGCACTTGCATCGCGCTCATAGCGACATTCGCGCCGACGACAAGGATTTTTTCTACCTGGTCTTACAAGTGGGTGGCAGTGCGTTGATGAGCCAGGCCGACAATCGCGCCCGGCTCGGCAAGGGCGATCTGGTGCTGCTGGACATTACCCAGCCCTGCGATTTTTATTTCGATAGCCTGAGTGACCAGATGTCACTGATCATTCCCCGCCAGGCACTGCGGCAACGCCTGGGCCAGCGGCAGTTGCTTTTCAATCGGCCCCTGTCTGCCGACAGTGCACTGGGTAGCATGGCTGGCCTGATGACCCAGCGCTTGTTCGACGCCGCCTGCCTGCAACCGGAAGAAACCGCGGCCTTGTTCGACGCCTTGCTAATGCTGTTGCGGCCCGGTGTCAGTGTCGCGCTCGACGGTGAGCACTCCAGTGGCCAGGCACAGAAACTCATCAAGGCAAAAGTCCTGATCGAACGGAATCTGCGCGACAGCGAACTGTCTCCCGAGCGCCTGGCCGAAGCCATCGGCACGTCGGTCAGGAACCTGCACCGGTTGTTCGCCCAACAGCACACCACCATGGGGCGCTACATTCTGGAACAGCGGCTGCAACACTGCGCCGAAGCCATCCGCCAGACTGTCCCCCAGGAGAAAATCACTGCCATCGCCTATGCCTGGGGTTTCAATGACGTCAGCCATTTTTCCAAGGCGTTCAAGGCGCGATTCGGCATTTCCCCTCGCGACTATCGCTATCAGCATCCAGACGAATGCAGTTGATCTCGGCGTTGTCGGCAATGTGTCACTCCAGCACAAGCGATGGCGCCCTGCGCCAAGACATCGATAGCCCCTGCTCCTAGCATGAAACCTCAATCGGCACCGGCCGTGAAATCGAGGAGGCGTTGTGAGCTATCAAATTGAACAAGCGTTGAAAAACCAGCCTTTCGTGCCTGAAGAACACTGGCCAACCCTGGAAGAAATGGCCGACGGCTTCAATGAATACAAATACCCGCCGAGCCAATTCCTGGCTGGAAAAAAAGCCAACCTTCGCTTCGAAAACGGCTGGCTGATCGAGCATCATTTTGTCGATGACAGCACATTGACCTGGACCATCATCGAGGGAGAAGGGACCGGCGCATCCGAAACCGAAACCTACGAAGCGGTGGAAGTACGGCCGGGCATTTTCTTCGTCGAATTCCTGAAACCCGAACACCAGGAATCGGCCACCCTGGTGTGGAAATACGAGACCGGCGACGTGCTAGCGGCAGTCTCCGCGTTTTATAAGCGGGGTAGTGAAAAACGCACCCGTACCGACTTCGTGACCGCCGTGGTCGACGGCAAGCCCGGTGGCTCGCCCATTCTCCAGGCATCCAGCCTGGTCGGTAAGCGCGTGCTGTACCGCTACAGCGCGGACGATTGGTATGAGCACGTCTATTTCGGCGCACAAACCATGGCCTGGCACTGCGTGAACGGTGCGGAAAAAGGCCTGGCCGATGTCGAGCGTTGCGCTTATTTCGACGTTGCCGATGACCTCTACGTGCTGTTCTGGACCGAAACGATCATGCCCGTGGAGTCGGTCATCGTCGTGGACCTTGCGCAAATGCGCTCCATCGGGCGCTTCTTCTGTTGGGATCCAAAGCCTGGAAAGCTGATTCACCTCACCTTTGGTTCGAAGGCGACGGTACTGAACGAGGCAGCGTACCCGACATCATTCTGAACGTCCGAACGCCAGGCAGAACAAACCTCATTGAGTGCAATACCATTCATTTAAGGATTGGATTGAACCCGTGGCGAGGGAGCTTGCTCCCGCCGGGCTGTGTAGCAGCCCCATAACGCCCGACTCCGTAGTGTCAGGGCGATTTTTGGGCGCGCTACGCACGCCAGCGGGAGCAAGCTCCCTCGCCACGGGTTTGTCGACGGCCTTTAAGTGAGCGGTATCGCTTCTTATCCACGCTCGACCGACACCTCTCTCACCCGCGCCAACAGAACCTGCAGTGGATGAAGCACCGTGACACCCTCTTGCCGCTTCACCTGGCTGCGGCAGGAATACCCATCGGCAACCACCCGGCCCGATTGATTGAATTTCTCCAGGAGCGGCTTCCAGGATTGCCCGTAAATCGTATCGGACGTTCCAGCGTTTCGCGTTTCATGCCCGTAGGTGCCCGACATCCCGCAGCAGCCGCTGGCTTGCACGTTGAGCGTCAGGCCCATGCGCTGGAAAATCTTCTGCCATTGCCCGATGCTGCCCGGCTCATTGGTTTTTTCCGTGCAATGCGGCAGGAAGTGATAAGGCTCGTCCACCTTCACGGTTCGATCGTTCGGCAGCGCGTCGATCAGCCACTCCTGCGCAAGCATCACCTGGGGAGCGTTGTCGGCGTCCAATGCCTTGGCGTACTCCTGTCGATAGACCAGGGTCATCGCCGGATCGAGCCCCACCAATGGAATGTGATACTGCTGAAGGCTGAGCAAGGCCTGGCCATTGAAGCTGGCGGCCTTCTCGAACGCCTTCAAGAAACCCTGCACCTGAAGCGGTTTGCCGTTGGGCGCGTACGGGGCCAGGAAGACCTTGTAGCCCAGCCTCGAGATCAGCTCCACCCAATCAACGAGCAGTGGGGTTTCAAAAAACCGAGTAAAGGCGTCCTGAACGAGGATGACGCTTTTCTCCCGCTGTTCGCTGCAAAGCGCATCCAGGCGCTCAGGCGTCGCCACCTCCACGTTCCAGCGCCGGCACACGGCGGCAAAATCCACCAGGCTGAGCAGCGGGCTGTCGACCATCCCCGCCACGCGTTCGAGCCCCCAGCGAACCGGTCGGGCACTCATCACGAAGTTGTACAGGCGCGGCATTCTGGCGAGATACGGAACCGTGTATTCCAACGAGCCAATCAGGTAGTCCTTGAGGGGACGCAGATAGCGGCTGTGATAAAGCTCCAGAAAACGCGAGCGGAACTCCGGCACATTCACTTTGACAGGGCATTGGCCCGCGCAGGATTTGCACGCCAGGCAACCGATCATCGCTTCGTAGACTTCATGGGAAAAATCGGCCTGGCCCATCTTCCGCGCCAGGCTATTCACCGCCCGACGCGCAACGCCCTGTGCCCTGCCAGCCCCTCGAACCCGATCGCTGGCCGCCAGCACATCGACACCCTGCTCCCCTTGCAACCTCAGCCATTCGCGGATCAGCGAGGCGCGTCCCTTGGGCGAGTGAATGCGATTGCGCGTGGCCTTCCAGGACGGGCACATGGCGTCATCCGGATCGAAGTTGTAGCACGCGCCATTACCGTTGCAATGCACCGCCGTGTCATAGCTTTGCCAGACACGTTCATCAATGGTCCGGTCCAGGGCACCGCGCAGTTCCACTTCGTCGACGTGGGTCAATCGTGCGTCAGGCACCGTGTTCGGGGTGGCGATCTTGCCTGGGTTGAGTTGGTTGAAAGGATCGAAAGCCGCCTTCAGCGCTTGCAGCGCAGGGTACAAATCACCGAAGTAATCGGGCACGTATTGCGACCTCAAGCCCTTGCCGTGTTCGCCCCACAACAGTCCGCCATACTGTTGCGTCAAGGCCGCGACCGCATCGGAAATCGGCCGGATCAAGGCGGCCTGGGCAGGGTCCTTCATGTCGAGGATCGGGCGCACATGCAGGACGCCGGCGTCGACGTGCCCGAACATGCCGTACTGCAAGTCGTGGCTATCGAGCAGCGCGCGGAACGCCTGGATGAAATCCGCCAGGTTTTCAGGCGGAACCGCTGTGTCTTCGACAAAGGGCTGGGGCCTGGCCTCGCCCTTGACGTTGCCCAATAGCCCCACGGCGCGCTTGCGCATCGCATAGACACGCTTGAGCGCATCGGCGCCGATCGCCAGGGTGTGGCCCAAGCGGACAACGGACGTATCGCGTTGCAGGTGCAGGACGAACTCATGAACCTGTTGCTGGACCGCCGCTTCGTCGTCTCCGCTGAATTCGATGAGATTGATCCCGAGCGTCGGTGTATCCGGGTCTTCAGGGAAATACTCGGCGACGCCGTGCCAGACAATGTCCTTCATCGCCAGCATCAGCACTTTCGAATCCACGGTCTCGATCGACAGCGGTTTCATGTCCATCAACGCCTTTGCATCACGCAAGGCATCCATGAACCCGGCGTAACGCACATTCACCAGGATGGCGTATTTGGGGATGGGCAGGACGTTCAGCCTGGCCTCGACGATGAAGCCCAGGGACCCTTCGGAGCCGCAAAGCACGCTGTTCAGATTGAAGCGCCCATCAGCTTCGCGCAGATGGGCCAAGTCATAACCGGTCAGGCAACGGTTGAGTTTCGGAAACGTATCCCTGATCAGTTCGGCTTGGGTCTCGGCGATATCCACCGCGCACTTATAGACCTCTCCCACCCGATCCTGGCGTTCGACCAGCGCGGGCAACAGCGCCGCGTCAATCGCGGAGCTGGTGAGACGATGACCGCCCAGCAATACCGTCGAAAGCTCAAGCACGTGATCGCGGGTCTTGCCGTAGGTGCAACTGCCCTGGCCACTTGCGTCCGTGTTGATCATGCCGCCGAGGGTGGCGCGGTTCGACGTCGAGAGTTCGGGGGCGAAAAACAAACCGTAGGGCTTGAGCGCCGCGTTCAACTGATCCTTGACCACGCCACTTTGGACCCTGGCCCAGCGCTCCCCGACGTTGATTTCCAGGATGTTGTTCAGATGACGGGAAAGGTCGACCACCACGCCATCGGTGAGCGATTGCCCATTGGTGCCGGTGCCGCCACCACGCGGCGTGAGCACCACCGCGCGGTGCGCAGGTTCGGCGGCCAAGCGCGACAGGATCATCACGTCCTGTTCATCGAGGGGAAAGACCGCCGCTTGAGGCAGGCGTTGGTAGATGGAGTTGTCGGTGGCCAAGACCGTCCGGGCGCCATGGTCGCGGGCAATCTCGCCTTGAAACCCCGCCACTTGGAGCGCGTTCAGAAAAGCGTCATAGGTCGCTTTCTGGGGATCAGGAGACGATAACCGGGCAATCATGATGTATTCCTACAGGCTGAAAAGCTAATCTATGCATTCACATTACGTATGCTCGATACGAGGCGTATCGAGTAACTGCTCAAGGTTTTCATGATTCTTGCCTTCTTGCACGGTTGGAGCAAACGTAATTCCTGCTTCTTTTGCATGAGTTTTATGAATGAACCCTAGACGCCTGACACCCTCGATGTCGCTGCTGGTTGCCTTTGAGGCCGCCGCACGCCATTGCAGTTTCACCAAGGCAGCGGAAGAGCTGGCATTGACCCAAAGCGCCGTCAGCCGGCAGGTACAAACCCTGGAGGCGCAACTTGAAATCGAACTTTTCCGCCGTGAAGGGCGAAAGATTGAATTGACCGCCGCTGGCGCGCTGTATCAGCACGAGCTGGCGGCCGCTTTGGGGCGTATTCGAAGCGCAACGTTGCAGGCCATCTCGTACAAGAATGACAGCGGCCCCTTGAACCTGGCCGTCCTGCCAACCCTCGGTTCCAAATGGCTGCTGCCGCGAATGCATGAGTTCTATGCCAAGCACCCGGACCTGCTGGTGCACATACATTCGCGGATCATCCGCGAGGACGTGCAATCCTCTACCCACGACATGAACGCAATCATTTGCGCAGGCTCGGGTGAGTGGCCCGGCTACATTGCCCATCAGTTGCTCAGGGAAAAGCTGGTGGTGATTGCCAGCCCGACCGCATTGCCCGAGTACCCGGCCATGTCGCCGGCAAACGTTGCCGAGCATGCCTTGTTGAACGTCGTATCGAGGCCCGGGGTCTGGTCGGATTGGTTTGACCAGCACAACGTCGACCACCGCACCATGCGGTCCGGCCCGAGCTTCGAACTCACCGCCCACCTTATCCAGGCCGTGTCGGCGGGGATCGGGATTGGGCTGGTTCCGCAAATTCTGGTGCAGGATGAATTGAAGAGCGGCGACCTGGTTGCGTTGTTTGAACCGATGGAAAGTGGGCGCAGCTATTACCTTGTCTACGCTAGCCGATACCAGCATTTGCCGGCCTTGAAGGCCTTCAGTGGCTGGCTGCTCTCGTTGCCGTTTCCCGATAACTGAGTTCGGCTCTTCAGAGTTCAGGTTGATTCTCTGTGGGAGCGAGCTTGCTCGCGATAGCGTTCTGACAGCCGCCCTGGCTCTCCGGCCGTCCCCGCCCCTCAGGATGGCGCCAAGTTATTGGCATAAAATCCGACCAACTAAAAATATATTAATACAGCGACGGTTTCCCGACGCGCGGTACTAATATGCCATTGCTGGGGACTTGAACCGAAGCTCATCATCCGCAGGCAATCCCCGTTTAACGTTCGGGCCGCCGACCTGGACGACAGGATGTAATCACTCGCATCGCGCAATGGAGCAACACGGAGATGATGACTGTCTATTTTGTTGTGATGACGATCTGCAGTGGCTTCGAAGGCTGTGTCGATGAACGACAACCAGGACCGACCTTTGCTTCCAAAGCAATGTGCATGGAGACGGCCAGGGTCATGGCGCCGCGCAAAGGGGTGAAATTCAAGTGTCGCAAAGAACGTATATTGGTGGTCGATGAGACACCGTCGGTAGAAGGTTACGGCAAAATTGTCACCACCAAGAGCACAGGCCAGCCTTAGCATTACGAATTCTTTTCGCCGACAACACAGATCAAGTCCCAAGCATCTGCCACAACGACGCCCCCACCCCGGTAATGCTCTCCCCCGCAATCAACCCCGCCGCCGCGGTGATGGCGAAGCGTTCCGTGAGGCTCGGCCAGCGACGGCTCACCAGCCACGTCAGCACCGCACCGAGGGCCATCATCAAGGACACCGAGGCCGGCAGGACGAAGGCCAGGCCCAGGGCCGCCGTGCTCGGCAGGTAGCGGGCCCGATGTGCCGGCAGCAGGCTGTCGAGGATCCCCAAGCACAAGCCGACCAGGCCGCCGATGAAAATCGCCCAGCGAATGCTCGCTGACAACGAATCCAGGCCCAGGGTCAGGGTTTGCGCCACGGCCTTCCAGGTGGCGACCGCCGGGGCCGGCCATTCTTCGGTGAGCAGCATGGTTTGCGGATCCGGGATCAGAGCCAGGTAGGCCAGCACGCCGACGATGCTGCCGATGAAAATCCCCAGGGTCTGGGCGATCAATTGCTTGCGCGGCGTGGCGCCAATCGCCCGGCCGACCTTGAAGTCGTTCATCAAATCGGTGCACTGCCCGGCCGAACCACCGGCGGTGTTGGCGCTCATCAGATTGATCGGCACCTGGCCCGGGGCGACGATGCCGAAGCTCAGCTGGGACAATTGCCCAATGGCCCCGATCGGCGGAATGCCCGTGGCGCCAACCACCCGGGCCGCCACCGCTGCCAGGCAGATCGCCAAGGGAATGGTCAACAAGGCCATCCACGGGTTGATGCCGAACAACAGCACTTGCAGGCTGACCACCAAGGTGATCGACAGAGCGAAACCGGCGGCTGGCCCAGGCTTGGGGATCGTCCAGATCGCCCCGCCGCCTGCCCTGGTCGACCGGTGCAACGCCCACAAGCGAATCGCCAGTGAGGCCAGGGTCGAGCAGACCATCAAGCTCACCCCCGGCCAGAGCAACCATTCCACCAGCGCCGCGAACTGCGGGCCGCTGCTACCGCTTGGCAACTGCACCAAGCCTTGCTCCAGCAACCAGGGCGCCAACCCGCCCCATGCCAGCAAGGCGCCGAGCAGCAGGGTCAGGCCCACGCGAATACCGATGATCCCGCCAAACCCCACCAACAGCAGCGAAGGGTCTGCGGTGAAGGTCAGGCGTTCCAGTTGAGCGGTTGGAGACCAACGCGGGATGGCCCACATGAACGTATCGACCGCCTTGACCAACCCGGACAGCAGCGCGGCGCTGAGCAGCACCTTCAAGCGTGTCGCGGCTTCGTGACCATGGTTATAGATGTGCAACAGGGTTTCCAGGGTCGCCATGCCTTCGGGAAATTTCAGCGCCTTGTCATTGAGCAGCGAGGGGCGCAGGTACCAGGCAATCCAGATCCCCAGGAAACTCACCGAAAAGACCCAGGCGACCATGGGAATGGCGTCCAACTGCTGGCCGGTCAGCAAGGTGTAGGCCGGGATGGGCGCCACCAACCCACCGGAAATGATCGACGCAGCGGCAGAGGCCACGGTCTGGTTGATGTTGCTTTCGTGCAGCGTCCAGGGCAACTGCCCCACCGATCGACTGGCCAAGCCCTGCCAGATGCCATAGCCGATCAGCAACGCAATGATCGACATGTTGAACGACCAACCGATCTTCAACCCGGCGTAGACATTGGAAGGTGTCAGCAGGATACCGAGGACGATCCCCGTACTGACCGCACGCAGGCTGAGTTCGCGTTCGACGGGGGCGGTCAAGGGGAATGTGGACGAGGTCGAGGGCATGCGAAGTCCTTATCGGCACTGGGAGGGCAACCGCCAGCCTCAGACGGATTCCCTGTGGGAGCGAGCTCGCTCGCGATTGCGGGGTGCCAGCCTCAATCTATGTAACTGATCCACCGCTATCGCGAGCAAGCTCGCTCCCACAGGGGGTCATATGGATCACTGAAAGCGGCAACTTAATAAGTGAACGCAATATTGGCGCAAGGTTCACACGACGGCGGCAAACCCTGGCGAGCGTGCTCGCCAGAATCGGCAATCCAGGGGGCAGGAAATGAAGAGTGTCGCGAGCGCTGCCAACGGCCAGACAGCGCATCGCGACCAAGACACCGCTAGGCTTGTTTCGCCCCCTCGCAATTGACCATCCAGGCAATCCCGAAACGGTCTTCGAACATGGCAAAGCGTTCCGCCCAGAAGGTTTCCTCCAAGGGCATTCGAACATTGCCGCCCTCACTCAAGCGCTCGAACAGCCGCTCGGCCTCCGCCACGCTGTCGACATTGAGGGAAATCGACACGCCTTGTGGCTTGCTAAACGGCTGGCCTGGCGGGCAATCGGAGGCCATCAGGCTGAAATGGCCCACGGTCAGGCAGGCGTGCATGATCAGGTCTGCGTCCTTGGGCATGCCGACGTCCTCAGGCGCCTCGGCAAAGGACATGGAAAACAGCTCGCCGCCAAGCACGTCCTTGTAAAACGCAAAGGCTTCCTTGCAGCGGCCGTTGAAGGTCAGGTAAGGGATGATTCTCATGATGGGTTCTCCATAAATCGCATGCTCGTGTCTCCTGAGAATGGATGGATCAAGCCGCCCGTGTGGCGCGGCTCTACGGACTAATCGAATGGCAATGGCCGAGATCGACAGGTCGACGCGATTATTTTTCGATAGACCGTTGGCGGCGAGGGGAAACTCAAGCGCCCTCGCCGTGAAGTCACATCCAACGCTCAGGGATTCCACTGGAATCGATAGATGTCTCGATAACCATTGCTTGGGTCGTACAACAGCTTCTTCCCGCCGTCGAAGGCGATATTGTCGGCATTGACCAAGTGAACCGGTGCCACGAAAGCGCTCACCGGCTGACCGGCCATCAGTCGGTTCAATTCATCGATCACCTGCCAACCATGCACGTTGAGCGGTTCGGCCACGGTGACGGTCTGGTAGTTTTTTTCCTGGATGCGCAGGAACGCCGAAGCGCTGCCGTCACCGGCCGACAACAGGCTGAGGCCATCGCGCGGTATCGCGGCGCTGGCCAAGGTGGCCACTGCGTAGTCGAAATAGATATCGTTGATGGCCAGCGTGTGGGTCCAACGCTTGCCGTGACGCTGCAGCAGTTCCGTGGTGATCGCGGGCATCCTTTCGCGACTTTCGGAGATCGCGACGTCGCGCACTTCCAGCAACGAACATTCCCGACAGGCCCGGATCACGTTTTCCATGGCCTTGGCTTTCGCCATGGCGATGCTGTACCTGGAATCGGTCAGGATAACCACGCCGGCCTTTCCGTTCGACTGCGCCACGGCCGCCATGGCTGTGATGCGGGCCACTTCGAGCGGATCGGTGGTGACGTTCATGGCCATCGGCGTGCCGTCAATCGGCCCGGGCCGCTCCCCGGCGTGCCAGCCCACCACCGGCACGCCCTTGTCGGCGAAGACGGCCAGAGCAGCCTTGTTTTCAAGGGCATCGGCACCGCACAGGACGAGGCCATCAGGGTTCGCCGCCAGGGCATCGGCAAAGGCCTTGGCACGCCCTTCCGGAGACCCGGCGCCATCGAATACCCTCAGTGTCCAGCCCATCGCCTTGGCGGCCTCGCGAGCACCTTGGGCTACACCGACAATACCGCCGTTGCGCATATCTTCCGCGACAATGGCAATGCTCTTGCCGCGCTGGGCGCGCGGGCCGGATTCGGGGCCACTCCAGGGAACGGCGCCAAGGGTGGCCTTGGCGACCATTTCCTGCGCTTGAACCACCGTCACCGTGGCATCCGTTGGCAGGTTCTGGCCGTATCCGGGCGTTGCTGTGAAAAGACAGAAAACCGTCATTGAAACGATCTTGAGCAACCGGGACCTGGTCAAACAGGTTCGATCACCGCGTTTGGTGTCGGGTCTGGAGCCGATGGCGCGATTGTAATGGGTCATGGCGTCTCTTTTTTTTATGGAGGCAGTGTTCAGATTCAATGTCCGCAAGGATAGTCGCTTCTGCTGTCATCGGCCCGAAAGGGAAATAGCGAGTTTGTAACATCCTTCCAGCCCGGATCCTCGCGAGAGATGGGATGACACTTTCTGGAAAAAATTGCGAGGAGCGTGCTCAGTGAACCTGCCAACGTCGCAAAGAGCAGCCCGACGCAGCAGCATGACTATGCTCTTGGAACAGACACGTAGCGGAGAATCAGTCCCCATGACCTCAAATCTTGCAGACATTTATACCGACTACATTGCCTGCCTGAATGCACAGGATTGGGAAAACCTGGACCTTTTTGTGCATCGGGAGGTGATTCACAACGCGAGACACTTAGGGTTGCAGGGCTATCGAAGCATGCTGGAAGCGGACTATCGGGACATTCCCGACTTGCGCTTTGAAGTCGGTTTCCTGGTGGTCGACCCACCCAAGTTGGCGGCTCGCCTGGCATTCAATTGCACGCCGGCTGGAGAGTTCCTGGGGCTTGCGGTCAATGGCGCACGGATCGCCTTCGCGGAAAACGTCTTCTACGCGTTCGAGGACGGCAGGATCCGCGAGGTCTGGTCGATTATCGACAAGCAAGCGATCGAAGCTCAGCTCCAATCAACGTAGCGGACGCTCCAGGGCTGTGAGTTGCAACAACCCGTGCATCGCGCGAACTCGTTCAATGCAGTATCTGGCTCAAGAACAACCGGGTGCGGTCGTTCTGCGGGTTGTCAAAGAAGTCGTTCGGCGCGGCCTGTTCGACGATTTCACCCTTGTCCATGAAGATCACGCGGTTGGCCACGGTGCGGGCGAAGCCCATTTCGTGGGTCACGCAGAGCATGGTCATGCCATCTTCGGCCAGGCCGATCATGGTGTCCAAAACCTCTTTCACCATTTCCGGGTCGAGGGCCGAGGTCGGCTCGTCGAACAGCATGATTTTCGGCTTCATGCACAGGGCACGGGCGATGGCCACACGCTGTTGCTGACCGCCGGAGAGCTGGCCCGGGTATTTGTGCGCCTGCTCTGGAATGCGCACGCGTTCCAGGTAATGCAGGGCGATTTCCTCGGCCTTGCGCTTGGGCATCTTGCGCACCCACATCGGCGCCAGGGTGCAGTTCTGCAGGATGGTCAGGTGCGGGAACAGATTGAAGTGCTGGAATACCATGCCGACCTCTTGGCGGATGGTCTCGATCTGTTTCAGGTCTGACGTCAGCTCGGTACGGTCCACGACGATCTTGCCTTGCTGGTGCGCTTCGAGGCGATTCAGGCAACGAATGGTCGTTGATTTGCCGGAGCCCGACGGGCCGCACAGCACGATCCGCTCGCCCTGGCTGACGTTCAGGTTGATGTCTTTCAACACCTGGAACTGGCCGTACCATTTGTGCACGCCCTCCATGCGGATCATGCTTTCGATCACTTCATTCATCACAAACTCCCCCGTTGCTCTAGTGAAGGACCGCTTGCAGGAACTGCCGCGTCCGCGCTTCTTTGGGTGCGGTAAAAATCTGCGAGGGCGGCCCCATCTCGACAATCCGCCCACCGTCGAAAAACACCACCCTGTCCGCCACTTCCCGGGCGAAGCCCATTTCGTGGGTCACGACGATCATGGTCATGCCTTCGGCGGCCAGCCCCTTCATCACGTTCAGCACATCACCCACGGTTTCCGGGTCCAGCGCCGAGGTGGGTTCATCGAACAGCAGCAACTTGGGCTTCATGGCCAAGGCACGGACGATTGCCACCCGCTGTTGCTGGCCGCCCGACAGCTCGGACGGATAGCCCTCAGCCTTGTGCCGGAGTCCGACGCGGTCCAGCAACGCCAGCGCCTCGCTTTGCGCCTGGGCCTTCGAGGCGCGCTTGAGCTTGACCGGCGCCAGGATCATGTTCGCCATCACTGATATGTGCGGAAACAGGGTGTAGTCCTGGAACACCATGCCCACCTCCTCCCGCAGCTTCGCCAATGCCTTGCGATCACCGGCCTTGATCGACGCGCCATCGCCGATCACCACACTGCCGGCCGAGGGTGCTTCGAGGCTGTTGAGGCAACGAATGAACGTGGATTTTCCCGAACCGCTGGGACCAATGATCACCACCACCTCGCCTTCAGCCACGTCCAGGTCCACGCCCTTGACCACCTCGTGGTCACCGAACCGCTTGTGCAACCCGCGTACCGTCAACATCGTCTTCATAGCCCCGCCTGCGCCCGGGTTGCCGCCTGCAAACGCTCCTGGGCCGCCGCCAGGCGATCACGACGGGCCTGATTGGCGTGACGTTCCGTGGCGATACGGGTGTTGGCACGAAGCAGGCTCGGCTTGAGTGACGCCATCGACGGGCCGCCCGCCGAAATCCGCGCCTGTACGTTGGCGGTCGGGTCGAGGCAATCGCGTACTTTCCGGGCCGGCAGGTTCAGTGGGTATCCCAGTTGCTCCAGGGCACAGGCATCGATCATGACGGTATCGATCTGGTGCGCCAGCAGGCCAGCGTCCATGGCCTTGCGCACCACCCCACCGACCACGTGATGGGCCTCGCGGAACGACAGGTCGGCTTCCTGCACGATCAGGTCGGCCAGGCCGGTGGCGGTCGAAAAATCCTCACCCGCCCGGCGTACCGCCAGCTCGATGTTCGGCGTCGCGGTGCGCAACACCAGGTCCAACAGTTTCAGGCAGCGCAGGCTTTCCTCGGCGGCCTCCCAGAAGCCACGGGTGCCCTCGCGATTACCGTCGCCGGTGTGGGAGAAATTGCTGCCCTTGATGCTGATGCTCGCGCCCATCAGCAAGCCGACGATATGCCCGCTGCGGCCCTTGAGATACTCCAGCACCGTGGGGTTTTTCTTCTGGGGCATGATGCTCGACGTCGCGGCCACGCTGTCGGGAAAATCGATCAGACTGAATTCGTGGGTGCTCCAGACAAAATAGTCCTGGGCCACGCGGCTCCAGAACACGGCCAACAGGCTCAGGTGCGACAGGCTTTCGAGCATGAAATCCCGCGAGCCGACCGCGTCCAGGGCGTTGTCCAGGTACCCATCGAACCCCAGCAGTTCGGCGGTGCGCCCGCGATCGATGTTGAACGGCGTCCCGGCAAAGGCCGCCGCGCCCAGCGGGCTCTGGTTCATCGACTCCAGGGTCTGGGTCAGGCGCTTGCAATCGCGGGCCAGCGCCTGTTCCACCGCCGACAGGTAATAGCCGTAGGTGATCGGTTGCGCCGGTTGCAGGTGGGTATACCCCGGCATCACCACGTCGGCGAACACTTCGGCGTTGTTGACGGCGGTCTGCCGGACTTCCAGCAAGGCATCGATCAAGTCCATCAGCACTTCACGGCAGCGCAACCGGTCGAGCGTGGCGAGGATGTCATTGCGGCTGCGGCCGGTGTGCAGGCGGCCGCCGATGTCAGTGCCGATCTGCCCGATCAGGTGGGCCTCGTAATTGAAGTAGGCATCTTCACGGGACGGGTCGAGCGTCACCTCGCCAGGCCCGGCCTCCTCCATCTTCAGGACTCCCCTGGCCAACACTGCAGCGTGCTCATCCCGGATCAGGCCCTGCTCGGCAAGCATCACGATGTGGGCCTTGTTGATATTGCCCAGCAGGTCGAACCCCTCGGCGAACCCCTGCAGGCGCGGCCGGTAGATGTACTCGTTGACTTCCGGCGCGGTGGCTTCCTTCAGGCGCCGGCTGACTTTGGATGCTTGCATGTTGAAACCTCTTCAGGAGTGGCACGTGTCACTGGGCGACCCAGCCGACGTTCGAGATAACGGCTGAGCCAGCTCAGCAGGGAACAGATGACGAAATACACCAGCAGCACCAGGCCGTAGACGGTGAACGCCGGGCTCACGCCGGTCATGACCGTGTCCCGTTCGATGATGATCTGGCCGACCTTGAGAAATTCGCCGACGCCCACCAGCGCCCCCAGGGACGTGGCCTGTACCAGCATGGTCAGCAGGCCGGTGTACGCCGGCAGGATGGCGCGCATCGACTGCGGTGCGATCACGTACAGATAGATTTGCCAGGGCCGCAGGCCCAGCGCCCAGGCGCTTTTCCATTGATGGCGGGCCACCGATTCCAGGCCACCGCGCACGATCTCGATGCCATTGGCGCTGCCCCACAGGGTCAGGCCGGTGGTCACCGCCACGAACGGGCTCAAATCCAGGCCCAGCATCGGCGCACCGAAAAAGATGAAGAACACGTTGACGATCAGCGGGATCGAACGAAACAGCTCGACGTAACCGTGGATCGTCCATTGCAACAGGCGATTCTTCAGCGTCGCCAGCACCCCGAGAACGATGGAAATCAGCGTGGTGAACAGCAGCACTACCAACGCCAGGCGCAGGGTCATCCACAGGCCCTTGCACACGAAGGCCCAGTTTTCGATCAGAAAATTCATGCTGGCCTCAATGTTGGAAAGGTCGTTGCAAGCGGGCCGAGAGCCGTCCCGTCAACAGCGCCAGGATTCCCACCAGCGCCAGGTAGATCACGCAGATGGCGCTGAACATTTCGATGGCGCGAAAGTCCGTGGCAATGCGATCCACTGCGACAAACGTCAGCTCGGCCAGGCCAATGGCTTGCAAGTAGGAGGAGTTCTTGAGCAGCGAAATGGCGGTGTTCAACATCGCCGGCAGGCTGGTCCGAAACGCAATAGGCAAGGCCACCAGGCAAAAGTAATGCGCAGGCTTGAGACTCAGGGCCACGCTGGCTTCACGCATGCCCTGCTCCACGGTCGCCAACCCTCCCCGCACGTTCTCGATCTGGTAGGCGCCGGCCCAGAGCGACAGGCACAACACGCCCGACCAGAACAACGACAGGCCCATGCCGATGGCAGGCAACCCATAGAAGATGAAAAACAACTGCACCAGGATCGGCGTGTTGCGGATCAGCTCCACGTACAGCGCCACGACCTGCGCCAGCACCGGCACCTTCATCACCCGCGCCGCGCCGCCGAGGACACCGACGAGCAATGAGCAACCGATGGCGAGCACGGACACCTGCAACGTCATTTGCACACCATCGAGCAGCGCCGGCCACTGGGCCAACAGGTAGTTGAAATCGAAATCCATGGCTGACGTCCGCTCAAAGGGCTTCGGCAGGCTTGGGCTGCTCGAAGACGCTGATGTAGTAGCTCTGGATGCCCTGGGGTACGAATTGCTGGATCCAGCCACGGAACAGCTTTTCCTCGTGCATGCGTGCGACCGCCGCGCTGAGGTAGTCGCGCCAGGCCTCGTCATTCTTGCGCACACCGATGGCGGCATCGGAAATCTGGAACGGCTCGTTGAGCAGGCGCGCGTCCTTGTCGTTGTCCGCCACCACCACCAGCGTCGCCGCATCATGGGTGTAAGCATCGGCACGGCCCTGGCGGAAGGTCTGCAGCGCATCGGCCGCGCTGTTCATGCGCAAGGTCTTGACCTCCGGCATGTGGTCCTCGAACCACTTGGCTTGCACCGAGCCCTTGAGGGTGGCGAGGGTCTTGCCCTTGAGGTCGGCGATCTTCTTGATCGCACTGTCCTTCTTCACCACCACGTCGCTGGCCCCCCATCGGTACGGCGTGCTGAAGTCGATCACGCGCAGGCGTTCAGGGGTGACGCCCAAGGTCGCGATGAGGAAATCGACCTTGCGCCCAAGCAACTGCGGGACGCGGTTTTCCGCCGTGACGCAGGTGAACGACACGTTGTCCTTCGAGCCCAGGGACCACAGTGCGATCTGCCTGGCCATTTCCACCTCGACGCCAGCGAACTGGCCGCTGCTGTCCTGGAAACCGTAGGGCGGTTGATCGCAGCGCACGCCGGCACGCAGGTGGCCGGCCTCCTTGATCTCATCGGGAACCGCAGGCAATTCGCTCGCGTGGGCCTGGCCCAGACCACCCAGCGCCAGGCACGAGAACGCCAGCGCACGGCCAAGAATCTTGAATGAAAACGACATGATGCCTCCTGGTTTACATATCGGTATCGATCGCCTGGAGGCTGCTCGACACCATGAAATACAAGGGCAGAAATGAGATAAAGAGCGGCGTTTTTTTATGCTTATGACTGCCGTATGCTCGAACCGCATCGCCGTTCCCGCCTTCGCGTTCACGTCGATGGAAAGATTTATAAAGCCTGTGGCTCATGCAAACAAATGACAATTCATCAGTCATTCATACCGAATTGATATGGGGCGCCATGAACTTCAAACAAGTCGAAGCCTTTCGCGCAGTCATGTTGAGTGGCTCGATGACCGCCGCGGCCGAGTCCCTGCATACCTCTCAACCCAACATCAGTCGATTGATCGCACAACTGGAGCGCAATGCCGGCTTCAAGCTCTTCGAACGGGTTGCCGGACGCCTGCTGCCAACCGCTGAGGGGGCCGCGCTGTTCGCCGATGTCGAGCGAGCGTTCATCGGTTTGCACAGCCTTGAGAAGTCCGCCCAGAACATCCGGCGCGCCGGTACGGGGCGCTTGCGTATCGCCGCGGTCCCTTCCCTGTCGCTGACGGTATTGCCCCGCGTGATCCAGCGCTTTCGCCAGGAGAACCCGGATGTCGCGATCTCACTGCATACCAACGACTCACCGATGGTTGGCCATTGGACGGCCTCGCAGTTTTGCGACTTGGGGTTGGCGTCGTACGTCGGCGAGGACATGCCGGGGGTGACGACCCAGTTGATTTGCGACGTGCCAGGCGTCTGTATATTCCCCAAGGGCCATCGACTCAGCGCACTGGCGTGCATCGGACCGGAGGATCTCAAAGGTGAGGAGTTCATTTCGTTGTCGCAAAATGACGGCTCCCGTGCCCGGGTCGACCGGGCGTTTCCCGAAGACCGGGGCCATCGAAAACTGAGCCTGGAAACGCCTTACGCCGCCACCGCTTGCTCACTGGTGGGACTGGGCCTGGGCGTCAGCATCGTCAGCCCGATCGTGGCGCTGGAGTACCTGCACACCGGCATCGAAACCCGCCCCTTTCGCCCGCAGATACGCTTCTCGACCTACCTGCTGCTACCGGCAGACCGGCCGCAAAGCCTGCTGACGCAACGGTTCGGGCAATTGATCCATGAAATGCTCGCGGACGTCGCGAAGGACTGGCAGTGAGCAGCGAGGCGTCGCCAGGGCGACACCATCACTTTTGCTTATCCGGCATCAGCACTATCAACAGCACCTGGCAAAAAACTCATGGAGAATGCCCGCTGATCAATCAACCAGGTGAATCGACATGTCAGGCGAGAAATCGATAGCGAAGTTGCTCAGCGGAATGAGCCCCTCACTCAACGACGGCGATTACGTCTTCTGCTGCGTCACTGACCGGGACCTCGTCAAAGGCGAAGAGGTGCTTGGCAGCTTCCGCGAAAAAGAAGGCCTGACCGTGATCATCGAACGCAGCAGGGCCCAGGCCCTGGGGCTGGACTTCGACTACGTCGCCGCCTGGATCACCTTGACCGTACATTCCGCCCTGGATGCCGTGGGCTTGACCGCAGCCTTCGCAACGGCCCTGGGAAACGCGGGCATCAGTTGCAACGTCATCGCGGCTTACTACCACGACCATATCTTCGTGGGGCGGGAAGATGCGCAGCGGGCCATTGAGGTGTTGGAAGCGCTTGCCCGATCGGGAGGCAGCGACGACTGCCGGTGATCTCCAAAGACTATACCTATACCCATCCCTCAAGCCGCAACGTGGCACGCACCAGCCGCTGCTCTTCGTTTTCGATTTCCTTGAGGTTTTCGCAAATGCTCTGGATATGCACGATGGCCGCCTTGCGCGCCTGCTCCGGCAGGCGGCCGGTCACGGCGTTGTAGAGCCGGGCGTGTTGACGGTCGATCTGACGCTTCTGCGGTTCACGGTGGTAGAGGTTATTGACCGAAGCAAACACCGAGTTGAGCAGCAGGTCCGTCAGCGAACGCAAGGTTTGCACCAGCACCGGATTGTGCGAGGCCTCGCAAATCGCCAAGTGGAATGCATGGTCGAGCCGAGCGTGGGCGCTGGGCTCCAGGGAACGGTTGTGGGCATCGAGCAAGGCCTCGTAGCTGCGGGTGATGAGGACGAAATCCGCCTCGGTCCCGCGCAAGGCCGCCAGACGCGCGGACTCGCCCTCCAGCAGGCTGCGGACCTCGAATAAGTCATAGAGCGTGCGTGGCTGCGAACTGAACAGGTGCATCAGCGGCGAGGCCAAGCCGTGCCCGGACAAGTCGGCCACGAATGAGCCCTTGCCTTGCTCGGTCTTGATGATTCCGCGAGCGCGCAGCAGCTTCAGGCCCTCGCGAAGGGCGGTGCGCGAGACGCCGAGCTTTTCCGTCAACCGACGCTCCGAAGGCAACAGCTGCCCGGTCTTGAGCACGCCATCGACGATCAGGCGCTCGATGCGCTCACAGACCACATCGGCGACTTGCAGGCTACGGCTCGTTTCTGCGCTGTCCATAGAATCTCCAACTGGTATGACCAGCTTTGGAACAGGGTCTATACCCATCAAAACAGATCAATAAGTCATTGTTTTAATAACGATTTATTCGACATACAAAAATAACCTGATGAATAAACTGGTTCGACCAGCCCAACAGCCCATAGACAGTAGATCGCCCCGGGACAATGATGCAAGTCAGTCGTATCGGAACAGACCTCTAATAAAAACAACTGAGTGTCGCCCACCAACCATGAACATTCTCTACGATGAACGTGTTGACGGCGCCCTGCCTGACGTCGATAAAAACGCGCTGCTGCGAGCCCTGCAAACCCGGTTGCCTGACCTGGAAATCCTGCATCAGCGCGAAACACTCAAGCCGTACGAATGCGACGGACTCTCCGCTTACCGCACCACGCCCATGCTGGTGGTGCTGCCGCGCCACATCGACGAGGTCCGGGGCGTGCTGCGGCTCTGCCATGAGCGCAAAGTGCCTGTCGTCGCCCGTGGCGCGGGTACCGGTTTGTCCGGCGGTGCGCTGCCGTTGGAGAAAGGCGTGTTGCTGGTGATGGCGCGCTTCAACAACATCCTGCACATCGACCCCGCCGCCCGTACCGCCCGGGTTCAACCTGGCGTGCGCAACCTGGCGATTTCCCAGGCGGCTGCGCCGTTCGGCTTGTACTACGCGCCGGACCCTTCCTCCCAGATCGCCTGTTCAATCGGCGGCAATGTCGCGGAAAACGCCGGTGGCGTGCATTGCCTCAAGTATGGGCTGACCGTGCACAACCTGCTCAAGGTCGACATCCTCACCGTCGACGGCGAACACCTGACGCTGGGCTCCCAGGCCCTCGACTCGCCCGGGTTCGATCTGCTGGCCTTGTTCACCGGTTCCGAGGGCATGCTCGGGGTGATCACCGAGGTCACGGTCAAACTTCTGCCCAAACCGCAAACGGCCAAAGTGCTGCTGGCGGCCTTCGACTCCGTTGAAAAAGCGGGGCGCGCCGTGGGTGACATCATTGCCGCCGGCATCATCCCGGGCGGCCTGGAGATGATGGACAACCTGGCCATTCGCGCCGCCGAAGACTTCATCCACGCCGGCTACCCGGTGGACGCCGAAGCCATTCTGTTGTGTGAGCTCGATGGCGTGGAAGCCGACGTCCACGACGACTGTGACCGTGTGCGCCAGGTATTGAAACAGGCCGGCGCCACCGAAGTGCGCCAGGCTCGCGACGAGGCCGAGCGCGTGCGTTTCTGGGCCGGACGCAAGAATGCATTTCCTGCGGTGGGCCGCCTCTCGCCGGATTATTACTGCATGGACGGGACGATCCCGCGCCGGGAACTGCCCGGTGTCCTGCGCGCCATCGCGGCGCTATCGACCGAGTACGGCCTGAGGGTGGCGAATGTTTTCCACGCTGGCGACGGCAACATGCATCCGCTGATCCTGTTCGATGCCAATCAACCGGGTGAGCTCGATCGCGCCGAAGCCCTGGGCGGCAAGATCCTCGAACTGTGCGTGGAGGTCGGCGGCAGCATCACCGGTGAGCACGGGGTGGGCCGCGAGAAAATCAACCAGATGTGCGCGCAGTTCAACAGCGATGAGCTGACCGTGTTCCATGCCGTCAAAGCCGCGTTCGATCCGAGCGGTTTGCTCAACCCTGGCAAGAACATTCCGACACTGCATCGCTGCGCCGAGTTTGGCGCCATGCATGTTCACATGGGTCAGTTGCCCTTCCCCGACCTGGAGCGTTTCTGATGGGCAGCGGACAGGATTTCGACGACAGCGCAGCGCTGCTGGGGCAGGTCAACCAGGCGCTGGAAAACGCCACCCCGCTGCGTATCCAAGGCTCCAACAGCAAGGCATTCCTTGGCCGCAGCGTGGCGGGCGAAGTCCTCGACACCCGTTCGCACCGGGGCATCGTCAGCTACGATCCGACGGAGCTGGTGATCACCGCTCGCTGTGGTACACCATTGGCAGAGTTGTCCGAAGTGCTCGACGCGTCGCAGCAGATGCTGCCTTGCGAACCGCCCGCCTTTGGTGAAAACGCCACCGTGGGCGGCATGATTGCCTGCGGACTCTCAGGGCCACGACGCCCCTGGTCAGGCTCGGTGCGCGACTTCATCCTCGGCACGCGGGTCATTACCGGACAGGGCAAGCACCTGCGCTTCGGCGGCGAGGTCATGAAAAACGTCGCGGGCTACGATCTTTCGCGCTTGATGGCGGGCAGCTACGGCGCGCTTGGCGTGGTGACCGAGGTGTCCCTCAAGGTCCTGCCAAAACCGCGACAGACCTTGAGCATCAGCCTGGAGATGGACGCCGCCCGGGCCTTGCTGCGTCTGGCGGAATGGGGCCAGCAACCGTTGCCGATCAGCGCCGCGTGTCACGATGGCCAGCGCCTGCACTTGCGGCTCGAAGGGGGCGAAGGCTCGGTGGCGGCGGCCCATGACCGTTTGGGTGGCGAGCGGCTGGATTCAGCGTACTGGCAGGACCTCAACGAACATCGGTTGAGTTTTTTCGATGAGGACCTGCCTCTTTGGCGCCTCTCCCTGCCCCATGACACGCCTCGATTGCCCCTGCCGGGCGTTCAACTGATCGATTGGGGTGGCGCCCAGCGCTGGCTCAAATCCCACGCCGAAGCGAGCTTCATTCGCTCGGTGGTTGAAAAGGTCGGTGGCCATGCCACCTGTTACACCCCTGGCCGGACCGACAGCCCCTTCCAACCGCTGCCCGACGCCCTGATGCGCTACCACCGGGCCTTGAAGCAACAACTCGATCCACGGGGTATCTTCAACCCCGGTCGTTTGTATGCGGAGCTTTGAACCATGCAGACCACCTTGAGCGAAGACGCCCGCCAATTGCCTCGTGCTAAAGAGGCCGAAAACATTTTGCGCAGTTGCGTGCACTGCGGCTTCTGCAATGCCACCTGCCCGACCTATCAGTTGCTGGGCGATGAACTGGATGGCCCGAGGGGGCGCATCTACCTGATCAAACAGGTGCTGGAAGGCAACGAGGTTACGCAGAAAACCCAGCAACATCTGGATCGCTGCCTGTCATGCCGCAATTGCGAAACCACCTGCCCTTCCGGCGTCGACTATCACAACTTGCTGGACATCGGCCGGGCAGTGGTCGATGCGGCGGTCCCACGCCCATTCGGCCAACGTCTATTGCGTGAAGGATTGCGCGGCGTGCTGCCCAATCCCGGATTGTTCAAAGGGCTGGTGAGCAGTGGCCAGGTTTTTCGCGCATTGCTGCCAAGCACGCTGCAAGTCAAGTTGCCGCGCAACGTGCATCCAGCGAAGCCACGACCGACCACCCGCCATGACCGGCAAGTGCTCATGCTCGAAGGCTGCGTGCAGCCAAGCCTGTCGCCCAATACCAATGCGGCAGCCGCACGGGTACTGGATCGGCTGGGAATCGGCGTCACCCCAATTCGCGAGGCCGGTTGTTGCGGTGCGCTGGACTATCACCTGGACGCCCAGGCCGCCGGCCTCGATCGTGCCCGGCGCAACATCGATGCGTGGTGGCCGGCCATCGAAAGCGGTGCCGAGGCTATCGTGCAAACCGCCAGCGGCTGCGGTGCCTTCATCAAGGATTACGGCCACCTGCTCAGCACCGATCCGGTGTATGCCGACAAGGCAAAAAGGGTCAGTGCCCTGACCAAGGATTTGGTCGAGGTACTGCGCGACGAGCCATTGGATAAGCTCAGCGTACACAGCGACCAGCGCCTGGCGTTTCACTGCCCCTGCACGTTGCAGCACGCACAAAAACTCGGGGGGGCGGTTGAAGCGATCCTGGAAAAGCTCGGATTCGACCTGACGCCCGTGCCCGACAGCCACCTGTGCTGCGGCTCGGCAGGCACTTATTCGCTGACCCAACCCGAACTGGCTCGGCAGTTGCGCGACAACAAGCTCAATGCCTTGGAAAGCGGACGCCCCGACGTCATCGTCACCGCCAATATCGGCTGCCAGTCCCACCTCAATAGTGCTGGCCGAACCCCTGCCAGGCATTGGATCGAACTGGTCGAAGCCGCGTTGTCTTGACCGAGAAAATCGGAGGGGATTCAAATCGCCTTGGCATGCCTGGGTAATGCCGTGGAAATCAGCGCGGCCAGCAATACGAACGCGCTCGAGATCCACAAGCACACCTCCAGACCGTACAACTGATAAACCCAGCCGGAGAGCACGGTGCCGATCAGTCGTCCCATGGCGTTGGACATGTAGTAGAAACCCACGTCCAGCGATACGCCGTCTTCCTTGGCATAGGACACGATCAGGTAGCTGTGCAGGGACGAATTCACCGCAAACAGCGCGCCAAAGACCATGAGGCCGCCGAGCAGTATCGTCTGTGGTGACCACCCGATGTTCAGGCCAAGCGCAATCAAGGCTGGCAGGCCCGCCAGGGCAAGGGCCCACATAGAGGCGGCACGACCGTCCGGCACATGCCCGCCTTTCTTGCCGGTGATGTCAGGCGCGAAGGACTGCACGATGCCGTAGCCCATCACCCAGGCCGCCAGGAAGCCGCCAACCTTCCAGAAATCCCAGCCGAACACGCTGCTCAGGTACACCGGCAAGGCCACCACGAACCAGACATCGCGGGCGCCGAACAGGAACATCCGCGCTGCCGAAAGGAGGTTGATTGCCCGGCTTTTGGACAAGATGTCACGAAACTTGGGCTTGGCTTTGGCCTTGCCCAGATCCTTCTTCAACAACATCACGCTGCTGACCCAGATCAGCGCCAGGACAGCCGCCATGGCCAGCAACGCACCTTTGAAGCCGATCAAGGCCAGCAAGGCTCCGCCAAGAAAGAAGCCGACGCCCTTGAGTGCGTTCTTCGAGCCGGTGAGGATCGCCACCCATTTGTAGAGCTTGCCCTGCTGCCCATCCGGAACCAGAAGCTTGATGGCGCTTTTGGCACTCATCTTGTTCAGATCCTTGGCAATCCCAGACAGCGCCTGGGCCCCCATCACCCAAGGGATGGTCAACCAGACCAGCGGAACCGTCAGCATCAACAGCGCCGCGACCTGAAGGCCCAGCCCGATGTTCATGGTCCGGTTCAGCCCCAGCCGGGCACCGAGGTAACCACCCACCAGGTTGGTGATCACGCCGAAGATTTCGTAGAACAGAAACAACGCGGCGATGTGCAGTGGGCTGTAGCCCAGCGCGTGGAAGTGCAGCACAACCAACATTCGCAGGGCGCCGTCAGTGAGGGTGAAGGCCCAGTAGTTGCCCGTCACGAGCAGGTACTGCCGCACGTCTGGCGCCAGGGCTGACAAGGCTTTCATGACCGCCCTCCTCAACTGGCCAGACCGACCAGCCTGGCCAGCTCGACGGTGCGGTTGGCATAACCCCATTCATTGTCGTACCAGGCATAGAGTTTGACCTGGGTGCCATTGATGACCAGGGTCGACAATGCATCGATGATCGATGAGCGCGGATCGGTGCGGTAGTCGATTGACACCAAAGGACGCTCCTCAAAACCGAGGATATCTTTCAATTCGTTCTCGGAAGCGTCCTTGAGGAACTGATTCACTTCTTCGACAGTGGTGGCCCGCTCGACTTCAAAGACGCAGTCCGTCAGCGAAGCATTAGCCAGCGGCACGCGCACGGCGTGACCATTCAGGCGTCCGCGCAGCTCTGGGAAGATTTCGGCGATGGCGGTGGCCGAGCCCGTGCTGGTCGGAATCAGGCTCATGCCCGAAGCCCGTGCACGACGCAGATCCTTGTGCGGCTGGTCGAGGATGCTCTGGGTGTTGGTCAAGTCATGGATGGTGGTGATCGAGCCATGACGAATGCCCAGCTTTTCGTGGATGACTTTCACGACAGGGGCCAAACAGTTGGTGGTGCACGAAGCCGCGGTGACGATGCGGTGCTGCGCAGGATCGAACAGGTGCTGGTTGACGCCCATGACGACGTTCAACGCACCGTTCTCCTTCACCGGCGCGCAGACCACCACCCGCTTGACGCCCTGATCCAGGTAGGCCTGCAACACGGCCACGGTTTTCATCTTGCCGCTGGCCTCGATCACCAGGTCGCAGCCCGACCAATCGGTGTCGGCAATCGGTTTATTGGCCGTTACCTTGATCCGCTTATTGTCGATAACGACGCTGTCGCCTTCGGCGCTGGCTTCATTGTTCCAACGGCCATGCACCGAGTCGAAGTTGATCAGGTGCGCATGCGTCGCCGCGTCGCCCGCTGGATCATTGATCTGCACGAATTCGAACTCTGGCCAGCTCCAGGCTGCTCGCAATGCGAGGCGACCGATCCGACCAAAACCATTGATGCCCACTTTGATAGTCATGTTGTTGTGCTCTTTCTGTTGCCGGTGAGGGTTCGACTGGCTGTCGAACTGGCCGGTGTATTCGATAGGGGCTCATATGGAGCGCTGATTGACACGCTTCATGAGCGCTTGCGCCGATTCCTTACGCTCGGAATAACGATCCACCAGATAGTCCTGACGGTCGCGAAGCAACAGCGTGAATTTCACCAACTCTTCCATCACATCCACGACACGGTCGTAGAACGCAGAAGGTTTCATTCGGCCCTGATCGTCGAATTCCATATAGGCCTTCGGCACGGAGGATTGGTTAGGGATAGTGAACATGCGCATCCAACGCCCCAGCACTCGCAGCTGATTGACCACGTTGAACGACTGCGAACCGCCGCACACCTGCATCACCGCAAGGGTCTTGCCCTGGGTCGGTCGCACCGCGCCCATGGCCAGCGGCACCCAATCGATCTGCGCCTTGAACACTGCGCTGATGTTTCCGTGACGCTCTGGAGAGCACCAAACCTGCCCCTCGGACCACAGCATCAGCTCGCGCAGTTCCTTCACGCGTGGATGGTCGTCGGGGGCATCATCTGGCAGCGGTAAACCAGACGGATTGAAAACCCGCGTCTCGGCGCCGAAGTATTCCAGCAGTCGAGCGGCCTCCTCCACCAGCAGACGACTGAAGGAGCGCTCACGCGTGGACCCGTATAGCAGCAAGATGCGCGGCTTATGGGTGGAGGTCCTTTCAATACCGAGCTTGTCTGCCGAAGGCAGATCGACCAGTTCAGTGTTGAGTTGGGGGATGTGGTCATCGTACATAGTCATTGTCCTGCGCAACGGCGCTCTTGGAGTCATCGAACCAGCGGCGTTTCAACCAAAGAGCCACACCAACCAGGGAAATCAGTACCGGCACCTCAACCAGCGGTCCAATCACCGTGGCAAAAGCGACCGGGGAAGCCAGGCCGAAAGTAGCAATAGCCACGGCGATCGCCAGTTCGAAATTATTGCTTGCGGCTGTGAAAGCCAACGCGGTGGTGCGTGGGTAATCAGCTTCGAGCAATTTGCCCATCCAGAAGCTGATGAAAAACATCACGACGAAGTAGATCGTCAGTGGGATTGCGATGCGCAACACATCCAGCGGCAACTGCAACACCACGTCGCCCTTGAGGCTGAACATGGCCACGATGGTCAACAGCAGCGCCACCAGCGTCAGCGGGCTGACTTTGGGAATGAAGCGCTCCTGAAACCAGGCTTCGCCTTTGCGAGCGATGAGGATCTTGCGGGTCAGGAATCCTGCCAGGAATGGCACACCCAGGTAGATCAGCACCGACTCGGCAATGCTGACAAAGCTGGTTTCAATCACGCTGCCTTCCAACCCGAACAGCGGCGGTAGCAGCCCCAGGAAGACCCAGGCATACACGCTGAAAAACAGGATCTGGAAGATGCTGTTGAACGCCACGAGTCCGGCGACGTACTGATTGTTGCCACCCGCGATCTGGTTCCAGACCAAGACCATCGCGATGCAACGAGCCAAACCGATGAGGATCAGACCGGTCATGTATTCCGGCTGGTCCCGCAAGAAGATGATCGCCAATGCAAACATCAACACCGGGCCGATGATCCAGTTCTGCACCAAAGACAGAACGAGGATGCGCTTGTCTTTGAAGACCTCCGGCAGTTCCTCATAACGAACCTTGGCCAGAGGTGGATACATCATCACGATCAAGCCGATAGCGATCGGGATATTGGTAGTCCCCACAACAAGACTGTTGAGCCACTGCGGCCAGCCTTCGAACAGACTTCCCAGACCGATGCCCAGGGCCATGGCGAGAAAAATCCACAGCGTCAGGTAACGATCAAGAAATGCAAGGCGGCCCTTACTCATGGTCATTGCTCCTGTGGTTACAGTGCGCCAATGAGAGCCAGCTCTGCCTTGAGCTGCTCGGCACTCAGCTGAGAAAGCGGTAAAGCCAGAAACGCCTGGATACGGGTTCCGATCTGCTCCAAGGTGGCTTCAAACGCCGCCTCGATCTCTTCTTGAGTTCCGTGGTATTCCGAAGGATCTGCCAACCCCCAATGAGCCTTGGTGGCCGGTCCGAAAAACACAGGACATGCCTCCCCGGCAGCCTTGTCGCACACCGTGATGACGAAATCAGGCGCCAAGCTCATATGGGCATCACTGGACTTGCTGAACAGCCCTAGCGTCGAGATACCGGCCCGTTCCAACATTTTCAGACTCAGCGGATGCACTTCTCCTTTAGGTTGACTGCCGGCGCTGTAGGCGTTCATACCGTCAGGTGCCAAGTGATTGAAAACCGCTTCACAAAGGATGCTGCGGCAGCTGTTGGCAGTGCAGAGAAAGAGGATTTTCATCGGGCAGTCTCGTAGTCGAGGGCGGATTCAAGCGACTGTGTTTTTACAGCACACGGCTGCACGTTCAGGACGGTCACCCATTTCATCAAGGCGTTTGGCATCAGGGCTTAACCAATGCTTGTTGCTTTCGAACGTCGTCGTCAGCACTTGATGAACCCAATCGGGGAGATTCGGGTGCAGACGGTAATAAACCCATTGGCCCTGCCGACGATCCGAAAGCAGACCGCACGTGCGCAACTGCGCCAGGTGCCTGGAGATTTTGGGCTGGCTCTCGTTCAACGCGCAGGTCAGTTCGCAAACACAAAGCTCCCCTTCCCGAGTGATGAGCAACATGGTGCGGATACGGGTTTCATCAGCCAGGCATTTGAAAACAGTGGTGGGTGTCAGATGGTCAGCCATATCGATTCTCAGCGTTTGGTCTTCACCAGGACGAACATCTTGATGTGCTCATGAGGCTCACATACGATTTTTCGAATATATGGATTTCCGTATTAAAGGTAAAGCAATCACCCACAAATAAATCCTCAAAAAGATCGGACTCCAACGCTCTCCTCAGTAAACCCCCTGCCTTAAGGCCTTCGCCAGGGAGATCACGTTCATACCCCCTCGGATATTTGTGGCTTCATATATATGGCTTTTGTAATAAATTCGTCACTTCTGAATGAAGCGCATCAAGCTGGGGATGATGTGAGCAACATCTGGCCCGACGCCTCTAAGGGTGGCCGAAGCAAAGTTGCGCTGCTTCGGTAATCCCACGAAGTACAAACCCGGCAAGTGCTCCGCTTCCCCGTTGCGCTGGGTCAGACTTTCGTCGTCCGCCCTATGCAGACCTGCCAGACAACCCAGGTTCGGCCGAAACCCGGTCGCGAAAACCAGACTGTCCGCCTCAGCACGCTCTCCATCAGCCCAGGTCACGCCCGTCGACGTTACGTGTGTGAACATCGGCTTACGCTCAAAAAGACCGTGCTTTATGGCGCTACGATAGGTGCCGTCATCCAACACAGGGGTGCCTTGGTCATTGAGCCAACGAGTATTTTCCACCCCTGTCCACTTGAGCCAAGCATGGAAATCCACACCAAGGATCTTCTGCGGAAAAAACCGAACCGATTCCCTTGTCACCAATACGACGCGACTGACTTGAGCCAGCTCATGAGCAATTTGTACGGCTGAGTTGGCCGCCCCGATGACCACGACGCGTTGATCCCTGAAGCCCTGCAAAACGGAGCCAGACTCTTCATGTGCTGGAGAATGGCCGCAACGGATCTCGTAGAGCCTGATCAAGGCTAAGCAGTACGAACGCTGCCAATGCCCCCTTACATGCGACCGATTAATCGGACTTGAGCCGGTAATGCCCGGCCATGAAATCGACAAATGCCCTGACCTTGGCGGGCAGGTTCCGGGCGTGGGGGTATAGCGCGTAGTAATGACGGGCGCCGAGCGTGTATCCCGGCAGTATCCGTACTAAGCGTCCAGCCAGCAGGTCGTCCTGCACGGTGGCTTGGGTAAACGCAGCAATGCCACCGCCCGCCAGGGCACAGGCATGTAATGCGGTAATGGTATCGGTGTGGAAGGTGCTGGCGGCGGTCACGACAACCGACTCGTTCTGATCATCCGTGAGCGACCACTGCGTAGCCGAGGCAAATGTCAGTAGCCGATGCTCGCTGAGTTCGGCGACGCTACGCGGCAGGCCATGCCTGAAGACGTAGGCCGACGACGCGACCATGACCAAAGGTGAAACCGTGAGCAACCGAGCGACCAGGCTACTGTCGGCCAGCGGACCGCAGATGCGGACGGCCACATCGAAACCGTCGGCCACCAGATCGACGAACGAATCCGAACAGGACAGATCGACCTGGATATTCGGATAACGCTGCTGGAACGCTGGCAACCAATGGGCCAACTCCAGAGTGCCGATCGCCAGGGGGACACTGATGCGCAATAGTCCGGAAGGTCGTTCCTGCTCCAGTGTGACGGCCTGCGCCGCGGCATCGACGCGATCCAGAATGTCCACGCAGGCCGCATAGTAACGTTCGCCCGCGGCGCTGAGGCTCATGCGCCGGGTATTACGATTGATCAGACGCACGCCGAGCGTGGACTCCAAGTGTTGCAAGTGTCGCGACACCGAGGAGTGAGTTGTGTCCAGCCGCTGCGCAGCGGCTGAAAAACCCTGGGCTTCGACAATGCAACGAAATACACGCATGGCGAACATCTGATTCATAAGGTCTTAGCGCACCGGCAATTTGAGGATTTGGGCAGTGGTCAGCACGTCACCGAAGGTGTCCTCGACTTCGGCCAGTGCAGCCTTGTGCAAGCTATCCTTGTCGATCTTGTCACCGTTGGCCCGGGTAATGTCACGGGTGGCCGATGCATCGGAGGCGACGATGACGTTGTAGCCAAGGGGGGCTGCGTCACGGGCGGCACCGGCGACACAAGCGTGGGTCATGAGGCCGGAAATGATCAGGTTCTCGATGCCTGCGCTCTTCAGGCGTTTATCCAGATCGGTACTGGCGAAGACACTCACGCTGGTTTTCTGCACGACCGAGTCCTGGGCCCGTGGCACCATGTCGGGGTGGAATTTCACGGTTTCACCCTCGATGGCGAACACGGCGGAACCTGCCGGTGCGATGTGCTGGACGTGGTAGACCGGCATTCTGTGGCTGTCGGCGAACTTGATCAGTTCACGCGTATTGGCCAGGGCCTTGGCGCCGTCCGGGATCGGCATCCGACCCGTGAAGTATTCATTCTGGAAGTCGATCACCAACAGTGCCGATTTTCCGGCAGGCAATTCGCTAATAGGCTTGGCGCCCGACATCGCACGGATGGTCGGATGGTCTTCAGCCAAGACACCGGCACTGGCGATAATGCCGGAAAATGCACAAGCGGCAAAAAAACGACGGGTAAAACGTTGCATGGGTATTTCCTTCTTCGATTGAATGAACAAAGGAATAATAGGAAGTTACCCCATGCTCGAACACATCGCCTGCCGAACAGAACATGTGCCATTTCAGCACAAATGTCACCATTAGATTTCCATCCATCGGCAGTGCGGCTCAAGCCGGGTTGGAAACCGCCAGCTTGAGCCCAAACGCGACAAAAACACCGCCCGTGAGCCGATCAAGGGCCTTCAGGGCCGCCGGGCGTTTCAGGAAATTGCTCAGTGGCACCGTCGCCGCCACCAGAATGCCGAACCAGGCCAACGTCAACAGCACATGGAGCGCAGCAAGGAAGAAGGAGTAGCTGGCCACACTCGCGCCACTCGGGACAAACTGAGGCAAGAACGTGATGTAGAAGACACCAATCTTGGGATTGAGCAGGTTCGTCAATAAACCGCGGACAAAGGCGTCACGCGCAGACGCAGCCACGCGCTCGCTCCCCTGCCCTTGCAGCGTTGTCCTGGGTCGCAGCAGCAGTTTAACGCCCAACCAGACAAGATAAGCTGCGCCGACGATTTTCAGCGCAAGGTAAGCCCACTCCGAAGCTTGCAACAGGGCGCCGAGCCCCAGTGACACCGCGGCTCCCCACACCAGGCAGCCGAGCACGATACCGAGGGAAGCCATCGCCGCCGAACGTCGACCGCCAGTTGCGGTAGCGCGAAGCACCATGGCGGTGTCCACGCCGGGGGTCACCGTGAGCACTGACGCAGCGGCGATGAAGGCAAGCAGCAGGGATAAGTCGCTCATTTGGATGTCCATGGCAGTCGGCAGCCCGTAAGGCTACCCACTCTAATCAGCCACTTGAAGTCTGGTCAAACGCTCTGTGCAGGCCGTCGACCGAGGCCATGTCCGCCAAGAACATCTCGACAGCTCGTCGTTTTGGAACGCCCCAGCGTCGACGGATCGTACAGGGCTATTCTTGCGTTCAATTGCCTGCGAGATTTTTCCGAGCCCACTGTTCGGCGGTGGTGACTTGAATCGATTGCTGCTCGTTGAAAGTGGCCGCTTTAGGCCACGCCACGCCTCTGCCTTGTGCAAACACAGCGCGGTACTTCTTGATGTGATGCGTGGGGTCTTTCTCCAATTCCTGGAGCAGGTACGGAACCGTCCACACGTTACGTTTGAATGGACGGTCCAGCACATGTTCGAGGATGCTCGCAACCTGCCCATACGTCACCGTGTCGCCAGAAAGGTAGACGATCTGATTGCGCAGGCGAGGCTCGAAGAAAACGATTTCCGCTGTCAGGGTTCCGATGTCGTCGGGCGTCGTGAGGGTCACGCTGTTTTCAAGACTGCCCAAGGCGTTCACTGTGTCGTTTTCGAAATCAACCACCTCAAATACCGGCTCGAAAAGGAAACTGGTGAACATGCCCGTCGAGACGATGACCCATTCAGTTTTGTCTTGGGCGCGAAGCAGCTCGCGCACATCAAGCTGAGCATCGAACAGATCCTGAGGACTGCCCCGACCAATCACCTCGAAATCAACGCCAAACTGCCAGGGGAAGTAGCGCTTCACGCCGGACT
Organism: Pseudomonas thivervalensis; assembly: GCF_001269655.1. Lineage (GTDB taxonomy): Bacteria > Pseudomonadota > Gammaproteobacteria > Pseudomonadales > Pseudomonadaceae > Aquipseudomonas > Aquipseudomonas thivervalensis. Next base: position 152,043 of record NZ_LHVE01000009.1, on the reverse strand, counting down.
TGAGCGCGGCTGTCGCCAACTTCATCGGTGTCTCTCGACCCGCGACCATGCCCGCGCAGCCTATGACGGTATCGAATCGTGCGAAGACTTCAGCGAGCTGGTCGATGGAATCATTCACCAGGTCTGCGGCGACCATTTGGATGCCGAGGGTCCGAAGCCCATCGATTTCTACCTTTTTCTCAGGCACCTGAGTGTTGATCGTCGAATCCCTGAGCAGGACGCTGATTGTGGAGCCGGGTGCGCGCTTTGCCACTCGCGCAAGGTTGCGCAAGACCGGCAGGCCAAGTTCACCGGCGCCTAGGACAAGAATCGATTGAGGGGAAAACTGGGTCACTTCGGTCATGATGTCTCCTGAGACCTGCTGCCTGTAAGATGAGCAAATGCTTGCACGATCCAGCAGCGCTTGTAAGAAGGCACACGTGTGATACCAGGTAAAGAAATGACCGATCAGGAAGCTCTCAGCCAGGCAGAAGTTATCTGCCAAACGCTCAGAGAAGATGACGATGGCGTCCGCCGGGAAGTCCTCGCTCACGCAGGCAGCCGCTGGGCATTGGGCATTCTGCATGCCTTGGGTGTGTACGGTAAGTTGCGCCATGCCGAGATAAAAAGGCAGATGAAAGGCGTGACTCAGCGAATGTTGACCAAGACGCTACGTACCCTGGAGCGTGATGGGTTACTGATTCGGCGGGAGTTTGGTGAAATTCCACCCCGCGTCGAATACGAGCTGACGCCGCTGGGCATGGGGCTGTTGGTCCGTATGTCGCCTATTTGGACGTGGGTCGTCGAAAACGTCGACGACTTCCGCAAGGCGCGTCGCACGTTCGACAGTCAAGAAGGTAAAAAACCTTCATGGCAAATCCCCACGTCGATAGATCCAGGAACGCCTGAGTAATCGTTCGCGTTACAAGAACGTCTCAAGGCTTATCAGGCCAAACGCCCATCACACCGCCGCAGCCGCCACCAACCTGGAGCGCCAGGCAAAAGCCAACACCATCAGCAGCCCCAGGCCCGCCATTACCGCTCCAGCCAGGGAAATCGCCGGATAACCCAACCCCGCGTTGATCACCGCACCGCCCAGCGCCGCGCCAATTGCGTTGCCGAAGTTGAAGGCGCCGATATTGACTGCCGAGGCCAGGTTAGGCGCGTCCTTGGCGGCTTCCATCACGCGCATTTGCAATGGCGGCACCAGGGCAAAACTGGCGATACCCCAGATCAAGATGGCAACCGCAGCTGGCAGCGGCCAACGCATCAGTACAGTGAAGGCCAGCAAGACGAGGATCAGCACGCTCAGCGAAACGATCAGGGTGCGGTCTATCGAGCGATCCGCGGCCTTGCCGCCCCACATGTTGCCCAACGTCAGCCCCACACCGAACAGCACCAGCATGGCCGTGATGAAGGTGGTCGAGGCATGAGTCTCGCTGCTCAGGATCGGGGCGATGTAAGTGAAGACGGTGAACATCGCACCTGAGCCGACGACGGTCAGGGCCAACGCCCCCAACACCGGACCACGCCCCAGTACCCGGATTTCGGCCAGCACACCGATGCTTTGCGGCGCCGGCACATTGGGCAGGGCGAACCACAACGCGGCCATGGCCACTACGCCCAGGCCGGTAATCCCCCAGAATGCCGTGCGCCAGCCGAACAGTTCGCCAAACCAGGCGGCCAGCGGCACACCGCCGATGGTCGCCAGGGTCAGGCCCATGAACATGGCCGCGACCGCCCCGGCACGCTTGTCCGGGGCGACCACGCTGGCGGCGACGATGGAACCAACGCCAAAGAAGGCACCGTGGTTCAGTGAGGTCACCACCCTGGCAACCATCAGGCTGTAGTAATCGGTAGCCAAGGCTGACATCAGGTTACCCAGGGTGAAAATCGCCATGAGCCCGATCAGCAGATAGCGCCGAGGAATCCTGCCGGTGGTCAGGGTCATCAGCGGCGCGCCGAGCAGTACACCAAGGGCGTAGGCACTGACCAACAGGCCAGCGGCGGGAATGGAAACGCCAAGATCCGCAGCGATGCCTGGCAACATGCCCATGGGGGCAAACTCGGTTACGCCGATGCCAAAGGCACCCATGGCGAGTGCAACAAGTGGTGGATTGATACGCATTGGAAGGCTCCTCATCTATGCCGCAGATGCTACGATCCAGCCTTTCCTGGCGGTAGATAGCATTTCTGGCAATCACCTTTGCGTAAGGAGCACAAATGGACTTCAACGGCAGATCAGGTGAAATGGCGATGTTCGTTACGGTGGCGCAGGAGGGCAGCTTGTCGGCCGCCGCGCGTGCACTGGGGCTGACCCCCTCGGCGGTCAGTCGGGTCATCGCGCGAACCGAACAACGCCTGGGCACCCGCCTGCTGTTGCGCACCACGCGAGCGATCACCTTCACCGCCGAGGGCGAGGCTTACCTGCGCGGCGCCCGGCGTATCCTGGCTGACATGGCCGAGGTCGAAGAAACCGTCGCCGACCAGGGCGTGCCCAAGGGCCGTTTGCGGGTCAGCGCCGCCCTTGGTCATGGGCGGCAGACCATCGTTCCCTTGGTGGCAGCCTTCAGCGCCCGTTACCCGAATATCGTCGTCGACCTCACCCTTGGCGATGAAGTGGTCGACATTCTCGGCGGCCAGGCCGACGTGGCGGTACGCTTTGGCCATTTGCCCGACAGCCCGCTGACCGCGCGCAAGATCGGCGACACCGGTCAGGTGGTCGTGGCTTCGCCCGAGTATCTAGAACGCCATGGCACCCCCCAGGAGCCGGAAGACCTGCTCCGGCACAATTGCCTGCGCTTCAACTTCCGGCGTGCCGAACCCAACTGGCCGTTCACCCGCGACGGCAAAGCGTTTTCCCTGAAGGTCAGCGGCAACATCGAATGCAGCAGTGGCGAGGCACTGGCACAACTCGCACGGGTAGGTGCTGGCATCGCGCGTATCGGCGATTTCACCGTGAGCGAGGACCTGCAGCGCGGCGACCTGATACCGCTGCTGGAAGAATGGAACCCCGGAGACCGGGAGCCGATCCATGCGGTGTTCGTCGGTGGCTCGGCGATGCCGGCGCGGGTACGCGTGTTCGTGGACTTTCTGCTGGAGCATCATCGGATGTGAACAGCCGCCCTCCTAGAACAGGTGCGAAACATCCTCCCCCGCTTCAAGCCCACGGTAATAATCAATCTTGACTTGCAATGCAGCCACGGCGTTTTGCATGGCAACCACTTCGGCTTGTACCTCCTGTAAATGGCTCTCCAGCATCTGGCGGCGTTGGGCAACGGTGGAATCCCCGGCGCTGCGCAGCTTGGCGAACATCTGCATTTTGCCGATGGTCATGTGAGTGGTGCGTAGACGCAGCAGAAAATCAAGCCACGCCATATCAGTCGGTGCATAAAGGCGTTGCCCGCCGGCCGCTCGGGCGACCGGTGCCAACAGACCGATGCGTTCGTAATAGCGCAGGGTATACGCCGTGAGGCCGGTACGCTTGGCGACCTGATTAATCGTCTGGTAGGCGTTCATAAGCACTGTCCTTGGCCATCGGTGTTGGTCATGCAGGGGGCCCGCTCACTGGGGACGCGCGGCGATCTTGATGCCTCGTTTGGCGAACACTTCCCGCGCTGCGCTAATGCCATTCAACGCGCTTGGAAAGCCAGCATACACCGCCATCTGGATGATGATTTCAACGATTTCCTCAGGTTTACAACCGACATTCAAGGCTCCCTCTATGTGCACCTTGAGTTGAGGTTGCGCGTTCCCCAACGCGGTGAGGGCCGAGATGGTTGCCAGCTCGCGTGTGCAAAGCGCGACGCCAGACCTGGAAAACACATCACCGTAGGCGAAATCGACTATCCACTCACCCAGCTCGGGCGAAATGTCGCTAAGCGAGTTCACCACGGTGTTGCCGGTGGCTCCGGTGATTTTTTCCAGGGTCTCCGTGCCCTTTGCTCGTCGACTATCCGGCTCAGTTGCCGGCGCTACAGTTACGCACGCTGAAAGCACGAGCCCGGTTGCAACGCTAAGTTTCTTAAATGTCATGGCCTATCTCCTTGTTTAAGCCGCACAACGGAACTGGCCGTTTTGGCGGTGCAACAAGAAGGCTATTGGTTAGAGCGCGCTCTAAGTCAAGCGCCTGGTGCTAGGGGACTGTTGTTAAAAAAACGCGGCGGCAGTCCAGCTGCTAAGCTCAGTTTTGCTCCAGACCATCCCACAATAATCTCTAAACGAAGGTAAGGCAGCATGACCACGGCTCAGCCCCCGGCAACGTCAAAGTCCGCGAAATGGCGCTTCAAGCTAGGCATCGCCATCCTTTGTCTGATGCTCTCGCTGTGGTTGTTGGTGCCGCTGGCAGCGGCTGCGGATGTCCCCCGCTCCACCATCGCGGCGATCACCGGCGCACTGTTCATCATCAACAAGGTGCTATTGCTGCTGGTCATCGCGGTGATGGGCAAGGCAGGTTTCCAGGAGCTCAAGCAACATGTGTTCGGCTACGTGTCGGGCCTCGTGCCCAGCGCCGAGCTGGAGGTCAGCGTTACCCGCCACCGTATTGGTTTGGTGATGTTCTGCTTGCCCTTGGTGTGCTCCTTTCTCGAACCCTATGTCGACGCTTTCGCACCCGGCCTGCGCCCCAATAGCTGGGCATTGCAACTGCTTGGCGATGCACTGTTGGTGAGTAGCTTCTTCGTCCTGGGTGGCAATTTCTGGGAGAAATTGCGCGCGCTGTTTATCCGCACCGCACGGGTCACTAGCGCTGACCCGGTCTGAGTCAACGCCCGGATCGCCTCCCCCCGGCGCGCTGTCAGCTGTTCTTGAAATGCCATGACTTGCAGGTGCCGTTATGCCCGGAACACAGAATCCGCCCGTTTCCTTCGAGCCTGAACGTCAGACGGAACCGCCGCCTGAAAAACCTGCGCCAGCCAATCCTCTGCGACGCATTGCGCTAGGCGTTGTGATATTGATCGCCGTGCTGTTCACCCTCTCCATTTTCATGGAGCGACGCACGCCCTCGACGTCACAAGCCGTGGTGCAAGCTTATGTGGTCGAAATGGCTGCCGAGGTGGGGGGCCGTGTGACAGAAATCGCGGTGCTCGACAATGCCCGGGTGAAGGCCGGCCAGGTGCTGTTTCGTATCGACCCGCAACCCTACAAGCTTGTCGTCAACGAGGCTGAAGCGCGACTGGAGGAAACCGGCCAAACCTTGGGTGCCAGTACTGCCTCGGTGGATGCCGCCCAGGCACAGCTGGTGTCGGCGCGGGCGCAGCGCGACAACATACGCGAGCAAGCCCGGCGGGTGAATCAATTGGTCGAGCGCGGTGTGTTCGCCCCCGCCCGCCAGGATGAATCCAAAGCCTCGCTGAGCTCCGCCGAAGCGGCCGTGAGCAAAGCCCAAGCCGACCTGGAACGGGCGCGCCAGCAACTGGGGCCCAAAGGCAACGACAACCCGCAATTCAAGCAAGCCCTGGCCGCGCTGGAAAAAGCCCGGCTCGATCTGGTGCGTACCGAAGTCATTGCACCCGCCGATGGCGTGATCACCAACCTCCAGCTCGCCATTGGCCAAGTCATCAGCGCTGGCCAACCGGCACTGACCTTCATCGACAGGGGCACGGTATGGGTGTCTGCGGCCTTCAAGGAAAACAGCCTGGAGCATGTGCAGGCTGACGACCCGGCGGAACTGGTGTTCGATGTATTGCCGGGCCGGGTATTCAAGGGCCATGTTGAAAGCGTTGGCTGGGGTGTCGCACAACAAGATAGCAGCAACGCCGCACTGCCCTCCGTGCGCAACCAGAGTGGTTGGGTGCGCGACCCGCAACGCTTTCCCGTACGCCTGATCGTGGAGGAACCGCACCCGATCGGCCCACGTTACGGCTCGCAGGTAACCGTGGTGATCTATACCGATGACAACCCCATGACGAACGCGCTGGGGGCATTGATGACACGCCTGGGCGCCTGGCTGAACTATGTCAATTGATGGGTCAATCGATGGGCAAGCGGCGCTGGAACTGCTGCGGATCAAACGCCAGGGATTGCGCGTCGCCCTGGCCGCGACCGTAGGCTTGTGCACGGGTCTGGTCCTGGGTGACATCCTGCCCTTTCTCGCGCCCTTGTTTGCCATCCAGTTCCTCTTGGCCAGCCGCCGCGCGCCCGCATTATCCCAGGGATTGATCACGTTGCTGGTGAGTCTGCTGACCGGCGCGCTCTTGGTGGTGATGACCGGCATGTTCGGTGAGCGCCCGTGGGTGCTCCTGCCGTCGCTGTGGCTGTTTTATTTTGCCTGCTTTACCGCCCAAGGCCGACAACTGGGCGGCGCGGGACCGGCGCTGATGCTGGTGATTGCCATTGTGGTGCCGATGCTCGATACCGTGCAGCGCGATCTGGGCGAGTCCATCGTGCTCGTTCTGGTCAAGGCGGTCAGCCTGGGTTTGCTACTGACCTGGGGCGCCCATGCGCTGCTGCCCGACCCTGCGGGTGAACAGGCCGACCCGCAACGCGCTCAGCCGCGCGAGCTGACGCTGGTGATTCGCCAGGCCATGGCCAGCGCGGCGATTTTGCTGGCCATGATTGCGCTGTGCCTGAGCGATCCACGATTGGCCACAGCGATGGTGGTGCCCATCACGGTGGCCTCGTTGCTCAGCCAGTTCTCTCTGGACATGAGCAGCCGCAGCGCCTTCGGGCTGGTGATGGTCAATCTGCTGGGTGGGGTCGTGGCTTCCTTGGCCTTTACGCTGTTCGAACTGCGGCCGACCTTGTGGCTGGTGGCGCTGATCCTGCTGCTGGTCAGCCTGCTGTTTGCCGGCAAAGCCACCATGGGTAACACCGCTGGCAAGGTATTCGGCGGAGGGCTCATGACGTTCCTCATCTTGTTCGGGCTCGGTGTATCACCGTTGCCGACAGAAACGCCCCAGCTGTTTTCCACCCGTATCGCCTACGTGCTGTTTGCGGTTGTCTATGCCATTGGCCTGGCCGCGCTGCTGTGGCCCAGCGCGCGCGTGCAGCAGCCCATCGCAGCCACCAGGTCCGGCGGGTAAAACCTTCACTCATGGGTCGCGGACATATCGTCGACCGGCTGGATGTGCCGGTTCGGTGTGCTTCGCTGGCTCAGCGAAGCATCAAGAGGAATATCGAGGGTAAAGGTTGCGCCCTGTCCGGCCCCGTCGCTGTGCACGGTCAAGCTGCCACCCATTTCCTGCGCGGCCAGCGCGCAACTGTGCAGGCCGAAACCGTGACCGTCTTTGCGAGTCGTGAAGCCATGGGAAAAAATACGCGCCAGATGCTCAGGCGCAATCCCATTGCCGTTATCGGCCACCGTGATACGCAGTACGGCCCCGTCAGCGAGGGACGCGCTGAACGTGACGCAGGGGCTGCGATCGATCGCGCCGCCCAACGCCTGCTTGGCATTGTTGATCAGGTTCACCAAAATCAGCAGCACCCGGTGCCGATCCAGCGGCAGCAGGGGCAAGTCGGCAATGTCCTTGACCACCGTCACCTCCTGGCGCGCCAGTAATCCCGCACTCATGCGCAAGGCATCGTCGATCAGCTCTGGGACCGGCACTGTCTCGACAATACTGATGGCAACGGCATAGGACTGCTGGGCCGCGACAATGGTTTTGATGTGGTCAATGCCCTTGGTGAGTTGCCCGAGCTCCTCGATGATGCCCTCTTGCTCTTCCGCCACCACCTTCGCCAGCTTGAGCAGGTAATCGGGCAGCATTTTTCCCTTGTGGTCCTTGGTGAGAAAATCGCTCAGGTCATGGACGTGTTCGCTCATCAAATGAGCCACCTTGCCCAGCCCCTGGGCTTTGGAGGAGCGCATCTGACTGCTGACCAGTTCTGCCGATACGTTCACACTGTTGAGGACGTTGCCGACGTTGTGCAACACAGTCGTGGCGATTTCGGCCATGCCCGCCTGACGGGATTTTGCGTGCAGTTCGGTTTGCACCTGGCTCATGCGTAGCGCCGCGCGTACACGAGCCTTGAGCTCCAGCGCCGAGAAGGGTTTGGCGATGTAGTCATCGGCGCCACTTTCCAGCCCGGAGACACAGGCCTCGCTACCGCCGCGGGCGGTCACCAGAATCACAGGTAAATGGGCAAAACCGGCGCTGGCCTTGATTCTGGCTGTCAGACCGAAGCCGTCGAGCTCCGGCATCATCACATCCGAAACCACGACATCGATGGGGCTACGCTGCAGAAGCGCCCAGGCCTGCTCTCCATCCGTTGCGGTGGCGACAATGTAGTCGTCGTGCAACAGCTCGCTGAGATAGCTGAGCATTTCCGGGCTGTCGTCGACCACCAGCACTTTGGATCGCAAGGCGTACTGTGGGTGCTGCTCGTCGTCTGTGCCTGGCGTCGAAGCCCGGTCGTTGCGACGGCCCTGGCGGCCGTCGTCGAAACGCAGGTGGCGCTGCTCTATTGTGCGGGTTGTGCTCGGCGGCGATCGCTCGTGCAGATGGCTGGCTTCGGTCGGCACGGCGTTCTGTTCAGCCCCCAGCGGAAGTCGAACAAAGAAGCACGAACCCCGTCCGGGCTCGCTGTCGACACCGACTTCGCCCCCCATCAGTTCGGCCAGATCCTTGACCAGGGCCAGACCAATGCCTGTGCCGCTGTAATGGCGCGTGGCGGAATTGTCGATCTGGGAAAAACGCTGGAACAGCAGCGGCAGTTTGTCAGGCGCAATGCCAATCCCCGAATCCTGTACCGCGAGTTCAAATCGCTCGCCATCCATTGGCGTCACGGCCAGGTGCACGGTGCCGCCTGCGGGCGTGAACTTGATGGCATTGCTCACCAGGTTGAGAAGAATCTTCTCGAAGTGTCGGGGGTCCAGAAACACCGTGCCGAGCGCGGGATCGATGCTACAGGTCAAGGTGCAACCTTTGCCTTCGGCCACCATGGCGGCATCCTCGGCCAGCACCCCTACCGCCTTGTTCAAGTCAACTGGCGCTGGGCACAACTCAAACTTGCCCGCTTCGGCCTTGGAAAAATCGAGAATGTCGTTCACCCGGTTCATCAAGCGCAGCGCATTGCGTTGGGCGCGTTCGATTTGCACGTGCCAGTCCGCCGGCGGGGTGGCCGCCGTCGAGAGCTGCTCCAGAGGGGCAAGAATGAGGGTCAGCGGCGTGCGCAGTTCGTGGCTGACCGTGGCCACGAAATCGCTCTTGGCCTGGTTAGCTGTCTCGGCCTGGTTGCGCGCCTGAATGAGTTCGACGGCCTGTGCCTCCAGCACTTCGGTCTGTTGGTGCAGCGTCTCGGTCCGTTCGGCGACCATTCTCTCCAAGGAAGCCTGGACTTGCTGTCGTTCGGCCTCGGCCTCGGCCTCCAGCACCCGGATGCGCAGGGCATTCTCCTGAAACACCCGTACGGCGCGGGTCATGATGCCAATCTCGTCGCCGCGTCCGGCGCTGGCGATCTCGGCGTTCAGGTCACCGGCGGCCAGCCGGCGCATGACCGAGGCCAAGGCCACGATGGGTTGCGCGACAAATCGCGACGTGCTCCAGGCGATGGCGCCGGCCAGCAGAATGGCGACGGTGCCCGCAAGTATCGTCGCAAGCATGCTGCGATCGTTGTGGGTCAAGGCGTCGGAACGTGCTTGGCCAGCGAAGCGCGCCACCAACAGGCCGGCGCTGCGTGCCTCGTCGCGAACCTGATCGCGCGCGCCACTCAAAGCGTTGCTCGCCTGATGGAACCTGGCGAAAGCCGCCCGGTAACCGGCAATCTGATCGCCGACAGTCAGGGGCGTAGCCTTGGCTTGCAGCCCCACGGACGAAGGCAGAACGCGAGACAGGCGGGAAAGCTCGTCCAGGATAACGCTGACCGAGCTGGCAATCTCGACCGACGGCGACAGGCGAAACGACAAGGTCTGCGCCTCCAGGGTGGCAACACGCTCGGCGAAACGCTTGGACAACGCGGCGGCATTTTGCAGCAAACCGGTTGCTGCCTGAATGTCGCTTGCGTCATGGGCAACCTGCCCCTCCACGTCACCCAGCATTATCTCGAGGCGCTCGACCGCATCCCCGACGGCGGCGAGATGCCGCAAAGCCTCGCCTCCCCGGAGCTTGGGCGCCTCACCAAGATGCTCGACCGCCAGGCTGGCAGCAGCGAGCGCCGTCGCCAACTGGTCCAGGGCCTCTCTCTCCAGTGGCGCTCCCATCAGCTCGCGCAACTGCTCGGCCACCGGCTGGAGTGCCGCGCCGGCATTGCGCGCCGCAGTGGCGGCCGCCCCGTCACCGGTCACCAGCATCCTGGCCACATTGGTGGTGATGATTCGTTCGCCGTTGCGCAGGATATCCAGGATGCGATGAGCGCTTTCGATGTTGCTCGCCCGCGTCTCGTGCTCAGCGGCGCGGGACTCAAGCCCCTTCAATCCATCGGCAATGCCCTGTTCGACCAGGATGGTCGCCTCTCGCATCCGGCCGTAGTGGGCTGTCATGTTCTCCGTTTCACCGTCCATGGTCAGGCTCGCCGCCCGCAAGGCGGCGATCGCCGCAGCGAGCCGTTCCAGACTGCCCTTGAGCGATTGCGCCTCGGCCACCGGAATGGCGGTGAGACCGGCGATAGCCGTCGCCACCATGCCTTCGGCCTGGGACAGGCTTTCCTGGTCGCGGGTGGCGATGAAGTTTTCCACCCGTCCGGTGGCCCCGTTGACCGAGGCCAGGATTTCCGCGGAATGGCTGGCGGAATCCACCGCACGTTCCATGCCGCGCAGGCCGTAGAGGTTCACCAGCGACACCGCCAGCATCAGGAACACCAGCGCAGCGACCGCCAGGCCAATCCTGACGGCAATGGGCCTGTCTGTGGCGAGTTGGAATGTCGCCATGGCGCCTCTCCGCTTCCCGTCCGCCACTACTGCTTGGTAATTTCCGGCAATGGCGTCGGCACCGCCGTATTGTTGATGGCCGCGTCGATCATCGCCGCAACGGAAGCCTGGCTGTAGAAAGGATTGGCAGCACCGCCCACCGGCATCGTGGCGAGCCAGGCGTCCAGGTCTTTCCCATCGATACGCACCAACGGCACTTCGACGAACTTCGGCACCTGCTTGCCCGCCAGGATCTGCTGGGCTACCCAGAAACCCACCTGGGAGACGCTCGGAGAGGCGGAGACCGAGACGGTCTCGTAGCCATTGGCATCGCGTTCCTGTTTCCACAGGGCGAGTTCGTCCTGACGGTTCCCCATCACGATGATCGGCAATGGGCGTCCCGCCGCCTTGAACGCCATGGCTGCACCATAGCCGTCGCCCCCTTGAGTCGCGACGGCATCAATGCCGGGCAGCGACGGCAGCGCCAGCGCCACTTCCTTGCGCGCCACAGAAGCCGTCCAGTTCCCGTACACAGTCTTGGCGAATTTGAGGCCCGGATAGTCGCCGGCAGCCTTGCGAATGCCGTCGCTGATGTTTTTATCGGTGGCATCGCCGGCAATGCCACGGATTTCCAGCAGCGTCCCGTTCCCCTTGAGGCGCTCGGCGATGTAGTCGATCTCCACGCGCCCCATGGCGGACCAGTTGTAGTCCACGGTATAGACGCAACTTTCAGTGACCAGGCTGGCCATGACGACTACCACGATGCCAGCGTTGCAAGCGTCGCGGATCACCCCATTGAGGGCCGTGTCGGAAGCGGCCAGGATGACGATGGCGTTGACGCCCTTGACGATCAAGTCCTGGATATGGGCCGCTTGTTCCGACGCGGAGTTATTGGCGCTGACCACCGGAGCCTCGCGGATCAAGCCATTTTTTTGCGCCTGGACCGCAATCTCCTGCCAATTGCGCACCATCACTTTGCGAAAATCGCTGCCCGCGTAGGAGTTGCTGAAGGCAATGCTATAGCTTGCGGTAGGGCCGCCGGCGATGCCGCCGTCGGCCGCTTGGGCTGGATGGGTGGCAACCATCGCCAGCCCGACCACGCAGCCGGCGAAGCGCCACAACATTTTATGGATCGGTCTAGTGTTCATGCCGCTCTCCATCGTGCTTGGGGTTTTACAGCCCAATGATCAAAATGCGTCGATGGAGATGGCGTGACAGACCGCTCATTCGGCCATTCCAATAATGGAACCGGGCAGGAAAAACCAGACACATACAGACTCCTTCCTTGAGCAGCCGATAATTGAAACCAACACATTGCTGCAGTGGCAATGAGCATAGTCTCAACATGCCCGCTCCGCGCGGCCATGGGGAATTTTAGCCAACTGGGCGATCCACACGCTCACAGCGACTACGGCACCGGGGGGATGCGCGCGCAGATCGACGGCACCGCCGAGGAACAGACCGCCGTCGTCGAAGAGATCAACCAGAGGGGGCTGAATAAAAAACACCCGCATCGAAACTTAGGGTGTGAGCGGTACTACTCCCCTCCGCGCCTTTGGTAGCAGGCGCTATTGTAGCGTTGACACTGTTATTGAGCCCTCGCAATACTTCCCGCCGCAAAACCAGCCACGCTGATGTTTTTCGTACATATCTATGGCGCAGTCAAAAAGATCCAGCCTATTACCGAAACACTGGAAATCGGTTTCTGGATGATCCTCTTCGTACTCAATATCCTGTTCTACCCCAGCACCAGCATCACGTTGTAAACCTACACGCCGGGGTGAACTACAACGCCATGCACCACAGAGTGTGGGGACTAGCAATTGACGTGTCGCCAGACGGTCATGGACAGACACGTCAACACATCCAGAAGGACCTCTTTTCAACGACGCTTGGCTTTAGCCAGATCCGCGATCAGAAAATCCCTGAACGCAGAAACTGCCGCCGGTAAATTGCGGCCCGCCATGCTTTGCAGTTCGATGCGCCGTGCCTGCATGCCTTCATCGAGGATCGGCACGCATTGCAGGGCCTTGTCCGCCACCTGCTTTTGCAAGGTCATTTCGCTGGCCAGGCTGATAACGCCCTCTTCGCGGACGAAGCTATAGAGCGCGGCCACGTAATTGGTGGTCAACACCGGGTCGAACAACAACCCCTGTACACCGCAACAGATGTCGAACAGCTGCCGTATCGTGGTATCGGCCTTGGGTAACGCAATGGGCCAGGGTTGTAACTCAGCGAGGCTGACCGCTTCACGGCCGGCCAAGGGATGGGAATTGGCGACCACGGCGAAAATCGCCCCGCTCAGGACATGTTCGACCTTGATTTCCTTTTGCGGCGTCAGGCTGAAGGTCATCGCCAGATCGGCTTCGCCGGAACGCACCTTCTCGGTCGCTTCGGCAGGCGCGCAGACTTCCAAGGTGAAATGAATGCCCTGGTACTCGCGCCTGAACGCGCTGATGCTCCTGGGCATGTATTCCAGTGCAAACCCTTCCGAGCAGGCAACGTGCACATGGCCCCGCTGCAAGCCATGCAGCTCGGTAATCTCCAGCACCACCTGCTCAGCCTCAAGCTGCGACTTGCGCGCATAGGCCGCCAGTCGCCCACCCGCCTCGCTGAGCACCATGCCTCGGGCACGACGCTCGAACAGGCTGGCATCCAGGGCCAACTCGAGCTTGGCAATTTGTCGGCTCACCGCTGACGCCGCGACATTCAAGCGCACCGAGGCTTCACTGATCGATCCGCATCGCGCGACTTCGAGAAAATAACGCAGTGCCGTGGACTGCACACCATACAGCTGCATCGGCGCCTCCAGGGAATTGCCTTTTCGGCAACGCAAGTATCGAAATTTTATTCTTGTGGCATTGATAGCCTTTCCCTACATTCGTGTCTAGACCAAAAACATTACCCGACCTCTTCATCCTCTTTTACGCATTTGCGATTCGCTGCCCTTTGATTCAACCACTCTCGCCAACGGAGACGACGGCATGGGCATCAAAGGTTTCGCCTGCAGCATTGCGCTGGCAGGCCTCATCAGCAGCTTTCCGGCGCATGCCGGTAAAGCCAACGACACCCTGGTTTACGCTTCCGACAGCGAGCCTGAAAACATCAGCCCCTATCACAACGATCTGCGCGAAGGGGTGATTCTCGGCCGGCTGATCTGGGACAACCTGATCTATCGCGATCCCAGCAGCGGCGCATACAAACCCATGTTGGCCACCCGCTGGACACAGGTCGACGACACCACCCTCGACTTCGAGCTGCGCAAAGGCGTCACATTTCACAACGGCGACGCCTTCACCGCCGACGACGTGGTGTTCACCCTCAACTACGTGGTGTCGCCCGAAGCGAAAGTCGTTACCGTGCAAAACGTAGACTGGATCAAGAGCGCCGAAAAAACCGGTGACTACAGCGTTCGCCTGCATTTGAAGAAACCTTTCCCTCCGGCACTGGAATACCTGTCCAACGCCGTTCCGATGTTTCCCAAGCAGTACTTCGAGAAGGTCGGCCTGGCCGAATTCAGCCGCAAGCCCATCGGGACCGGCCCGTATAAAGCCGTGTCGGTAGTGGCTGGCGAAGGCGTGAGCATGGAGATCAACAAGGACTACTTTCCGGACAGCCCACAGGGCAAGCCCCATATCGGCCACCTGAAATTCCGGGTGATTCCGGATGCGGAAACCCGCCTGGCCGAGTTGATGACCGACGGTGTCGACTGGACCTGGCGAGTGACCTCGGATCAGGCCGTCGACCTCAAAGGTATGCCGAACCTGACCGTGACCAGCGGCGAAACCATGCGCATCGGCTTCCTGATTCTCGATGCTCGGGGCACCTCTACTGAAAACTCGCCGATGAAGCACCTCAAGGTGCGCCAGGCCATCAACCATGCAATCAACCGCAATGCGCTGGCCACACAATTGGTCGGTGGCGAAGCCAAGCCCTTGCAGGTTGCCTGTTACCCAGGCCAATTCGGCTGCGATACCTCCGCGGCCACGGTCTACAACTATGACCCGGCCAAGGCCAAGGCGCTGCTCGCCGAGGCCGGTTACCCCAATGGCTTCGAGATAGAAATCTTCGCTTATCGCGACCGTGACTACGTCGAAGCCATCATCGGCAACCTGCGTGCCGTGGGCATCAACGCCAAGCTGCGCTACTTGAAGTACGCCGCCCTGCGCGATCAGCAACGTGGCGGCAAGGTGCCCATGTCGTTTCAGGCCTGGGGCTCGTTCTCGATCCTCGACACCTCGGCGTCGGCCGGCACCTGGTTCAAGGGCAACCCGGACGACAACATCAAGGACCCGCAGGTCCAGGGCTGGTTGCAGACCGCTGACAACGCCCTCGACCCGCAGGTGCGCAAGGACAACTACCGCAAGGCGTTGCAGCGCATCAGCGAACAGGCGTACTGGGCGCCGCTGTTCAACTACTCGATGAACTACGCCTACACCTCCGAATTGGCGTTCACGCCGTATCCGGATGAGCTGCCGCGTTTCGTTCAATCCAGCTGGAAGTAATCCGCCACCGGGCGGATTGATCGAAAGGCGCCGTGGCTCGCGGACTGACCCGCACCACGGCACCGTCCTCACACCTGTCATCCATTGGATATGAGGAAACTTGCCATGCTTGGATTTCTTCTGCGCCGTCTGGGCATCGCTATTTGCGTTGCCATTACCGTGTCGGTGATCAGCTTTTCTTTGTTGCACCTCTCCGGCGACCTGGCCACGGCCATTGGTGGACCGGAAGCCACCAGCGAACAGATCGAACAGATCCGCGTGCAATACGGCTTGAACAAGCCGCTACCGACCCAGTATTTCAACTGGCTGGGCGATTTGTTACGGCTGGACCTGGGCGACTCTTTCTTCTTTCAGGAATCAGTCTACAACCTCGTCGCCAGCCGCTTGCCGATTACCCTCGGGCTAGGTGCCATGGCGCTGGCTATCGCCTTGCTGGTGGCGATTCCGCTGGGGGTGCTGGCCGCGGTCAAACGCGACACCTGGATTGACCGACTGGCCTTGAGCATCGCGGTGCTGGGCCAGGCAATGCCGAGTTTCTGGTTCGCGCTGATGCTGATCGTGGTGTTCGCGGTGACCCTCAAGTGGCTACCGGTTTCCGGTAACTCGACGATGTTGCACTTCGTCATGCCGGCCATTGCCCTGGGCTACTACGCGACGCCGGCAATCATGCGCCTGACCCGTGCCGGCATGCTGGATGTGCTCAGTTCCGATTACATCCGCACCGCCCGCGCCAAGGGCCTGCGCCCTGCCCGCGTGTTGTTCAAGCACGCACTGCGCAACGCCTTGATTCCGGTCGTCGCACTGGCGGCGGTGGAGTTCGGCTTCATGCTCGGCGGCTCGGTGGTGATCGAAACCGTGTTCTCCCTGCAAGGTATCGGACAACTCGCCTGGGACGCCATCGCCCGTGACGACTTTCCGGTGGTACAGGCCGTGGTCCTGCTCATCGCGGTGATCTACATCATCCTCACCTTGCTGGCCGATGTGCTCAATGCACTGCTCGACCCGCGCATTCGCGTGCGCTAGGAGGCTTCCATGAGCACCCCCACTACCCTCGCAATCAATGACTACCTGCCACCTCCCAGCAGCCTGAGCCGAATCCTTGGCAAGAGCTTTCGTCATCGTGGTTTCGCCATCGGCGCGGCGTTATTGCTGATCATCTTCGCGGGAGCACTCTTCGCGCCATGGCTGGCCCCTTATGACCCTTATGCACAAGACGTGATGTTGCGCATGAAACCACCGGTATGGATGGCCAACGGCACCTGGGAATACGTCCTGGGCACCGACAAGCTGGGCCGTGATTACCTGTCACGGCTGCTCTACGGCGCCCGTATCTCACTGTTCATCGGCATTGCCGCGGCGCTTATTTCCGGGTTCATCGGCACCGTCATGGGGCTGTTGGCGGGTTATTACGGCGGCAAGGTCGACGCGTTTATCAGCTACCTGATCACCACTCGGCTGGCGATGCCGGTGGTGATGGTCGCGCTGGCCTCGGCCTCGCTGATGGGGGGCTCGCTGAAAGTGGTGATCGTGCTGCTCGGCTGCCTGCTCTGGGATCGCTTCGCGGTGGTGGTCAGGGCTTCGGTGCAACAGATTCGCGATGCTGAATATGTGGCGTCGGCCCAGGCGCTCGGGTGCTCGACCCTGCGCATTCTGCTCAGTGAAATCCTGCCCAATCTGGCCGGCGCGCTGATCGTCGTCGCGACCCTGGAAATGGCCCACGCGATCCTGCTGGAGTCGGCATTGTCATTCCTCGGGGTGGGCGTGCAGCCGCCGACGCCGTCCTGGGGTTTGATGATCTCGGAAGGCAAACCCTACATGTTCTTTTCCCCGTGGGTCATCGCCATTCCCGGCGTCGCCCTGATGATCCTGGTGCTGGGTATCAACCTGGTCGGCGATGGCCTGCGCGATCTGATCCTGCCCGATGGCCGTAACTGATAGACGGCCGTAACTAATAGAAGGTACCGAACATGGCACTACTCCATGTAGAAAACCTGCGCGTGGATATCCCCATGGGCAACAGCCCGACGCCGGATGACCTGCTGCATGCCGTGCGCGGCCTGAATTTTGAAGTCGAGCGCGGTGAAATGCTGTGCATCGTCGGCGAATCCGGCTGCGGTAAATCCCTGACGTCGCTGGCGCTGATGGACCTGTTGCCACGCAAGGCCCAACGCACGGCGTCTCGGCTGACGCTGGACGGTATCGACATGATCGGCCAGAGCGAACGGCACATGTGCGACCTGCGCGGCAACCGTCTGGCGATGATCTTCCAGGAACCGATGACCTCGCTGAACCCAGCCTACAGTATTGGCGATCAGCTCAGCGAAGTGCTGACCCGGCATCGCAAGGTGTCGCGCAAGGATGCCCTGGTTCGCGCCGGGCAGATGCTGGAGAAAGTTGGGATCAGCAATGCCACCGAACGCTTGCGGCAGTATCCGCATCAACTGTCTGGCGGTTTGCGCCAGCGGGTGATCATTGCCATGGCGTTGATGTGCGAACCTGACCTGATCATCGCCGATGAGCCAACCACCGCATTGGACGTGACCATTCAAGCGCAGATCCTGCGCTTGATTCGCGACATTCAGAAAGAACTCGGCCTGGCGGTGATCTTCATCACTCACGACCTGGGGCTGGTGGCACGGATCGCCGATCGGGTTGCCGTGATGTATGCCGGGGAAATCGTTGAAACCGCCCCTGCCCTGCAACTGTTCGAGAACCCGCAGCATCCGTACACCCGTGGTCTGCTGGCGAGTATTCCGATCCCTGGCCAGACCAAACCGGGAGCGGCGCTGGGTTCGATTCCAGGCCTGGTGCCAAGCCTGGTAGGCGAACAACAAGGGTGTGCGTTCCGCAATCGTTGCGGTCAGGCGATACCGGCCTGCGCGCAAGACGTCCCCGAAGTCGAACAGGACGGACACATGGCGCGCTGCCTGTTCGCCGCACCGGCCCCGGCTCCGATTCGCCTTCAGGAGCGCGCAAGGTCATGAAAAAAGACATCGCTTTGGAGCTGTGCGACATCCGCCGCGAGTTTCGGATCAACCAGGGCTTTTTCAAACCCGCCGCCACCCTGAAAGCCGTGGATGGCGTTTCCCTGCGTCTGATGCGTGGCGAGACCCTCGGTCTGGTCGGTGAGTCCGGTTGCGGAAAAAGTACCCTGGCAAAGCTACTGCTCGGTCTATTGCCGCCTACCAGCGGCGATGTGCTGGTCAATGGCAAGCATCTGGCGGCGACGGATCGCAAGGCAATGTCCCGGCACATCCAGCCGATATTCCAGGACCCGTATTCCTCGCTGAACCCACGCAAGACGCTGCGCGAAATCATTACCCTGCCGCTGATCGTGCATGACATCGACAGCCCCGCCGAGCGGCGCAAGAAGACCGAAGCGATGCTGGATGTGGTCGGCCTGCCCAAGCGCGTGATCGACAGCTACCCGAGCCAGTTGTCCGGCGGACAACGCCAGCGGGTCGCGATCGCGCGGGCGCTGATCATGCGTCCCGATGTGTTGATCTGCGACGAGCCCACGTCAGCACTGGATGTGTCGGTGCAGGCGCAGATTCTCAATCTGCTGCAAGACCTCAAGCGTGAATTTGGCCTGACCTATCTGCTGATCAGCCACAACCTCGCGGTCATCGAACACCTCGCCGACCGGGTGGCGGTGATGTACCTGGGGCGCATCGTCGAAGAACGCACACGTGAATCGTTGTTCGCCGAACCCGGTCATCCTTATACCCGTGCCTTGCTGGATTCGGTGCTCACGCCCGACCCGCGCCTGGGCATTCCCGATATCGGCTTGCATGGCACCTTTCCCAATCCGATGTCACCGCCGTCCGGTTGCGCGTTTCACCCGCGCTGCCCGAGCTGCTTCGCACCGTGCAAAACGGCCTACCCGGCCAATGATTCCATTATCGGCGGCAACGTGCGTTGCCACCTTCACGACAGTCCTGCCCAAACACTGGAGCTTGTCCACTCATGAGTCGCTCATTGGCCATCAGCAACACCACCGCGCAATTCGACAACGGTGCATTTTTCAATCTACTCGAACGCAGCGTCGCCTTGCACACCGAAAGCCAGGCAACGGACAGCCAGCCCGAGCTGTATCGCTACCTCAATGACTTCATCACCCCGCATGTCGAGGCGATGGGCTTCAGCGTCAAGATCTATGACAACCCGGTGGCAGAGCGTGGCCCCTTCATGATCGCCACACGCATCGAACATCCAGAACTGCCGACTGTGCTCAGCTACGGCCACGGTGATGTGGTGCGCGGCTATGAAGCCCAATGGCGTGAAGGCCTGTCCCCGTGGCAAGTCACTGTCGAAGGCGATCGCTGGTACGGCCGCGGCACGGCGGATAACAAAGGCCAGCACCTGATCAACCTGACCGCACTGGAGCAAACGCTCAAGGCGCGCGGCGGCAAGCTGGGCTTTAACGTCAAACTGTTGCTGGAAATGGGCGAAGAAGAAGGCTCGCCGGGCTTGAACGCGTTCTGTGCCGCCCACAGCGAAGAGCTCGCCGCGGATATTTTCATCGCCTCGGACGGCCCGCGCCTGGCGGCATCACGACCGACGATTTTTCTCGGTTCACGCGGGGTGTTCAACTTCGAGCTGGTCGTCAATTTGCGCGAAGGCGCCCATCACTCTGGCAACTGGGGCGGCTTGTTGGCCAACCCCGGCATCATTCTGGCCAATGCCATCGCCAGCATGGTCGATGAACAGGGCCGGGTGAAAGTGGCAGGCCTGCAGCCCGAGACATTGCCGGAGCCGGTTCGCCAGGCACTGGCTGATATTGAAGTGGGTGGTGGCCCGGGCGATCCGGAAATCGACGCCAACTGGGGCAACCCGCAGCTCTCATTGAGCGAAAAGGTGTTCGGCTGGAACACCCTCGACGTCATCGCCTTCAAGACCGGCAACCCGGACGCCCCCGTGCATGCGATCCCTGGCAAAGCCAATGCCCACTGCCATATCCGCTTCGTGGTGAACAGCGACTACACGACCTTCATCCCGGCGGTTCGTGCCCACCTGGATGCCCATGGCTTCAGTAATGTCGAGGTCAAACAAAGCCGCATCGATGTGATGCATGCCACTCGGCTGGACCCGCAAAGCCCGTGGGTCAATTGGGCACTCAGCTCACTGACACAGACCACCGGCAAAAAACCTGCGCTGCTGCCAAACCTCGGGGGCTCGCTGCCCAACGACGTGTTCGCGGACGTGCTCGGCCTGCCAACCTTGTGGGTGCCGCACTCGTACCCGGCCTGTTCGCAACATGCGCCGAACGAGCACTTGCTGGCACCGGTGGTCAAGGAAAGCCTGCAAATCATGGCCGGTCTGTTCTGGGACCTGGGCGACGATGCGGCACGCCTGACTGAGGAACATCACATGCGGGAGCAGGCGCAATGAGCGCCACGCCACAACAGGCGCTGGACTGGCTTGCCGGCCAGCGCCACGCCATGGAGTCGCTGCTACAACGTATCGTTGACACCGACTCCAACAGCTATGACAAGGCGGGCGTCGACGCGGTGGGGGCGCTGCTGGCGGCTGAACTGGAAGCCGACGGCATCCTGCTCAAGCGCATGCCGGTCGACGATTTTGGCGACGTGCTGCTCGCAGAAGTGCCAGGCGCACCTGGAAAGCCGGTGCTGTTGCTGGGCCATCGCGACACGGTGTTCCCCAAAGGCACCACCACGAGTCGCGGCTACAGCCGCGACGCCAACCTCGCCTATGGCCCCGGCGTCGCCGACATGAAAGGCGGCCTAGTGCTCAACTGCTTCGCGCTCAAGGCACTCAAGCGCGCCGGTGAGCTGCCCTATCCGGTGCAGGTTCTGTACACCGGTGACGAAGAAATCGGCTCCGGCAGCGCCAGGATCCATATCGAAAAAGCCGCCCGTGGCGCCCGTGCCGTACTCAATACCGAACCCGGCCGGGCCAGCGGCAACGTGGTCAGCGCACGCAAAGGGGGCGCCACGCTGATCATCGAAGTCTGCGGCCGCGCGGCGCATGCCGGGGTCAACCATGCCGACGGTGCCAGTGCCATCGAAGCCCTGGCGCGCAAGATCGTCAAGCTGCATGCCTTGACCGATTACGCGGCAGGCATTACGACCAATGTTGGCCTGATAGCCGGTGGCACCTCCAGCAACACCGTCGCGCCTAGCGCCTCCGCCCGGCTGGACGTGCGCTTCATTGAACTCGAGCACTGGGATCAGATTTTTACCGCGATCCTGGGCATCGTCGCGGAAGAAGAGCTGATCGGCACCCGCGCCATCCTCAAGGAAGCGACTACTTTCCTGCCGATGGAAGCCCGTCACAGCGAACGGCTGCTGCACATCTACCAACAAAAGGCATTGGCGCTGGGTTTCAGTGTGGAGGGCGAGTTCACCGGTGGTTGTGCTGACTCTGGATTCACTGCCAGCCTGGGCATTCCGACGCTGTGTGGGCTGGGGCCGGTGGGTGGCAAGGTTCATACCGAGCGTGAGTACCTGGAACTGGATACGCTGGTGCCTCGCGCTCTGGCGTTGGTGGCGACTATTCTGGCTGTTGGCTAGGGTAGTTGAAGCTTTTTTTGGGGGGGAAATCTATTCGCGTTTTTCCGGATGGGTGGTGTGTATATCCGTTTTTTTGGTAACGGCGGCTGGCGGTTCCGCTCTTACAGCGGCTCACTTTTGAAGAGCGCAAAAGTGAGCCGCTGTAAGAGCGGAACCATAAGCGGCCGTTACCGCAACAACGGATATACCCCCCCTATTGAAATCAAGCGTCCCAGGGGGCCACCGCGTCCACATCAATGGCGTACCGCTCAATGGCCTCAGCACACACACTGGCATCGAGGCGCCCCATGTGCACCAGTGCAGTCAGCGCACTCAAGACGATCTGGTAGCGGTCCACTTCGAAGAACCTGCGCAACTGGTCGCGGGTATCGCTGCGACCAAATCCATCGGTGCCAAGTACGGTGTAGCGGGCATCGAGATAACTGGCGATCAACTGCGGCAAGGCGCGAACGTAGTCCGTGCAGGCAATGATCGGCGCCGAGTCGTTGAGCGACGCCTGAACATGGCTGCATCGGGGAGATTGTCCAGGATGCAGTCGATTCCAGCGCTCCACTTCACGGGCATCACGGGCCAACTCGGTGAAGCTGGTCACGCTCCAGACCTGACTGTCGACCCCCCAATCGCTGGTCAGCAACTCGGCGGCGGCAATCACTTCGCGCAGGATGGCACCGGAACCCAACAACTGGACACGTCCACGCGCAGCCTCGACTTCATGCCGGGCGAACCGATACATGCCCTTGATAATCGCCTGTTCGACGCCTTCAGGAAGGTTGGGTTGCGGGTAGTTCTCGTTCATCAGGGTGACGTAATAAAACTCGTCCACCTGACGTTCCAGCATCTGGCGCATGCCGTGATCCAGGATCACCGCGAACTCACCGGCGAATGCCGGATCGTAAGCCCGGCAATTGGGGACCATCGCCGCCATCAGATGACTGTTGCCGTCCTGGTGCTGCAGACCTTCACCGCCCAATGTCGTGCGGCCGGCGGTGGCCCCGAGCAGAAAGCCACGGGCCCGTTGATCCGCCGCCGCCCAGATCAGGTCGCCGATGCGCTGGAAGCCGAACATCGAGTAGTAGATGTAGAACGGCAGCATCGGCAAGCCATGCACCGAATAGCTGGTCGCCGCCGCAACCCAGGAACTGATCGCCCCGGCCTCGCTGATGCCCTCTTCGAGAATCTGGCCGTCCAGCGCTTCTCGGTAGCTCAGGATCGAACCGATGTCTTCCGGCTCATATCGCTGTCCCACGCTGGAATAAATGCCGATCTGCTTGAACAGGCTGGCCATGCCGAACGTACGCGCTTCATCCGCCACGATCGGCACGATACGCGGGCCCAGTTGTTTGTCCCGCAGCAAACCACCGAGCATTCGAACGAACGCCATGGTGGTGGACATTTCCTTGCCGTCGGCGGCAATGGCAAACCCGCCATAGCTGCTGATATCAGGCACCGCCAATGATTCGGCGGTCGAAGGCCGCGATGGCATGTACCCGCCCAATGCACGCCGACGCTCATGCAGATAGCGCATTTCAGCACTGTCTTCATCGGGCTTGAAGAAGCTCAACGAGGCGGCCTGTTCATCGGTCAGCGGCAGGTTGAAACGGTTGCGGAAGGCGATCAGCGCCTCCCTGTCGAGCTTCTTCTGCTGGTGCACGGTCATCTTGCCCTGTCCGGCATCACCCATGCCGAAGCCCTTCTTGGTCTGCGCCAGAATCACGGTGGGCTTGTTGCCTTCGCGCAGTGCGCTTTGATAGGCGGCGAAGATCTTCACCATGTCGTGACCGCCCCGTTTCAGGCGGTCGATCTGCTCATCCGTCAGGCCGTGTGCCAGCTGGGCCAATGCCTCGTTCTGGCCAAAAAAATGTTCCCGGTTAAAGCACCCGTCTTTGGCCGCGAACGTCTGGAACTGCCCATCGACGGTGCTGGATAACGCCTTGACCAGCGCGCCCTCTGTATCGCGGGCAAACAAACTGTCCCAGTCGGCCCCCCAGACCAGTTTGATGACGTTCCATCCTGCACCACCAAACAACGCCTCCAACTCGTCGACGATGCGACCATTACCACGAACCGGCCCGTCCAGCCGTTGCAGGTTGCAATTGACCACCCAGACCAGGTTATCCAGCCCTTCCCGCGCGGCCACCGTCAGTGCCGACATGCTTTCCGGCTCATCCATTTCCCCGTCGCCAAACACGCCCCAGACGGTTCGACCCGAGGAGTCTTGCAGGCCACGATGTTCCAGGTAACGCATGAAACGCGCCTGGTAGATCGAGCTGATCGGACCAATGCCCATGGAGCCCGTCGGAAACTGCCAGAAGTCCGGCATCAACCAAGGATGCGGGTAACTCGACAACCCTCGGGCACCCTTGGCACGTGCGCCGATCTCTTGCCGGTAATGCAGCAGGTCCTTTTCTTCCAGGCGTCCCTCAAGGAACGCCCGCGCATAGACCCCGGGCGCCGAATGCGGCTGATAGAACACCAGATCGCCACCGCTACTGTCGGTCCGCGCTTTGAAAAAATGGTTGAAGCCCACTTCGAACAAATCCGCCGCGCTGGCATAACTGGCAATATGGCCGCCCAATTCACCATAGGCGAGGTTGGCCCTGGCAACCATGGCCAACGCATTCCAGCGCATGATCGAGGCCAGCCGTTCTTCGATGGCCAGGTCCCCTGGAAAAACCGGTTGGCGCTCAACACCGATGGTATTGATGTAAGGCGTGCCATGGCTGGGCCGCCAACCGATGTCCGAGGCGCTTGCCACAGTCACCAGCATGTCGAGAATCTGTTTGGCCTGAGCCGTGCCGCTATGGGCAATAACCGAGAGCAAGGCGTCCCGCCATTCAGCCACTTCTTGCGCATCTTCAATGGTCTGGCCCAGCAGTTGGGCATGAATATCGGACAGATCGTTCATGGGCTTATCCTGCAAATGTCGGGTGACGTTTCAAGGCGCGAATAGCTCAATCGGGCGAGTTTCTTGACCTGCTCTACCGCTTCAATCACGGAGCGCACGGCCCAGCTGCCTTGCCCTATCTGGTAGATGCACGGATTGCCAATGGAAAGATGGCTTAACAGAGATTCTTCAAGTTCACCGCAAACCAGAAAGCTGTAATCACACCCCGCGACGTGTACTTCAACGCACTTGTGCGCCCCCATATCCGAAGGCTCAACCTGTACCAGCGCGATATTGTCAAAACAGCTGAACCCGTGATGCATCAGGTCAATATGATCGCTGTCCATGGCAGACACGATGACCACGATACGTGTACCGTTCGAAGGCTCACGCATCCACTTCAGGGTTTTGGAACGACAGTCGGCAGATCGGCTCATGGGTGTGGCCTTTCTATTTGGATAAAAAATTCAGGCGTGAATGGCGATGACGTTTGCTAGCTGAAACAACGTTCCTGCAACCCGCTTTTTACCAGTGTCCGGGTCACCGATAAAATCTCTTCCACCTGTGTATCAATCGCTGCCTGGGAGGCTGCCTCTCCCAATTTGAGGACACGCAGCGGGTGTCCGCAGACTGATCCCAGCCAGGTGAGACGGGGTATTGGGGTGTCTTCGATATCCAGTAAAAAGCAGCCTTTGGATACGCCGCGCAACAGTTGGCTGGCCCGACAGGTGCTAGCCGGCACCGGCTCTATCGAGTGGGCCCCAAACTGCAGCCAGTCGTGCATGAATGCCCTGGATTGCTGGACCACCAGATAGGCAACCTGGTCCCAGTCGTCGATCGCCATGTGCAACGTGTCAATCATGTACTTGGGCAACGCGGCGCTGGTCACGATGACAACGCCGGTATCCGCCAGTGGTTCTTTCACCCAGATTGCAGACTGCGATAACGCATGCATGGTGGTACTCCCAGCGTGATTCCTGAGCCTGGCTGACGCAATTCCCTGTGGGAGCGAGCTTGCTCGCGACAGCGATTTGTCAGTTACCTCTGTAGGCGCTGAACCAACGCAATCGCGAACAAGCTCGCACCCACAGGGGCTCCCACGGATGACTCCAAAAGCAGCGCTACACTTAGCCGTTACGAAACAGGAAGCTGTAGGCGTTCAGCGCCGGCACCCCGCCCAAGTGCGCGTAAAGCACTTTCGAGCCTTCGGGGAATTCACCACGACGCACCATTTCAATCATGCCGTGCATCGATTTGCCTTCGTACACCGGATCAGTCAGCACGCCTTCAAGGCTGCCGCACAGTCGGATGGCTTCCAATGTGCCTTCGTTGGGCAAGCCATATTCCGGGTAGGCGAAGCGCGTATCGAGCACCACATCCTCTTCGGTAATCTCGCGCCCCAGGTCCACCAGCTCAGCCGTGTGGCGGGCGATGCGCAGGATCTGTGCCTTGGTCTGTTCCGGCTTGGCCGAAGCATCGATGCCAATCACATTCTTCGAGCGACCGTCAGCCGCGAAACCGACCACCATGCCCGCCTGCGTACTGCCGGTCACCGAGCAGACCACGATGTAGTCAAACTTGAAGCCCAGTTCCCTTTCCTGCTCCCGCACTTCTTCGGCAAAACCGACGAAACCGAGGCCGCCGTAGGGGTGCTCGGAACAACCCGCCGGGATCGGAAACGGTTTGCCGCCCTGCTCCACGACATCGCTCATGGCTTTTTCCCAACTTGGCCGAATGCCAATATCGAAGCCTGCTGCGTCAAGCCGTACATCAGCGCCCATGATTCGCGACATCTCGATGTTGCCTACCCGGTCATACACCGCGTCGGAATAGTTCACCCAGTTTTCCTGCACCAACACGCACTTCATGCCCAAGTGGGCAGCGACTGCGGCCACCTGGCGGGTCTGGTTCGACTGAATGCCACCGATGGAGACCAGCGTATCGCAGCCTTGCTCGATCGCTTCGGGAATGAGGTATTCGAGCTTGCGTGTCTTGTTCCCACCAAAGGCCAGGCCACTGTTGCAGTCTTCACGTTTGGCATACAGCTCGACCTTGCCCCCCAGATGTTTACTCAGGCGCTTCAAGGGCGTGATGGGCGAAGGACCGAAGGTCAACGGATAACGTTCAAAACGATTCAGGTTCATGACTCTGCTCCTTGATGTTGGATATCCAAGCGCCAGACCGAAAGGAAAAAGGGCCGTATTCCAGGCTCTTTCAGGAGGGCTTCGATGAGTTAAATATTAAGAAGAATTCAAAAAATATGTGTTGCAAGTTTCCATCGTTTGGAAAAACATAATTTTAATAAATCAGAATCAAACATACTTTTAATGTGTGGAATTCGACATGAAAGCAACAAATACTCACAAGAATCCAGGCACTACAGCCGCGGTGCCGCAGCCACTGGATCGAACCGACCGCGCCATTCTCAAGGCCCTGCAACGAGATGCCTCCATCTCCAATGTGGCGCTTGCAGAGAAGGTAAAACTGAGTGCCCCGGCTTGCCTCAGGCGCGTTGAACGGCTCAAGCAGGCCGGCCTGATCAAGGACATCGTCGCACTGCTGGACAACGAAGCGCTGGATGCGGGGATGGTGGTCTTGATCGGTGTAGTGCTGGACCGCTCCACACCGGAATCCTTCGCCGCATTCGAGGCGGCCGCACAAAAAGTGTCAGGCTGCATGGAATGCCATGTGGTGACGGGGGAGTTCGACTACTTCATGTTGCTGCGCACCAAGGACAGCAACAGCTTCAACCGGCTCCACGCGGAGCAATTGCTTTACCTGCCCGGGGTTCGCCAGATTCGCTCGTTCATGGGGTTGCGCCAGGTCTTGTCGACCACCCACATCCCCCTTTGAGGTTCACATCATGGGCGCATCAGCCATGGGTTTGGTACGGTGATAGGTGTGCCGTGAGCACGCATGATCGGTATGCAAGGGGGTCCCGGTTTTCCGCGCCCTGTTTAAACGCAATGGCCTACGGCGGAAGATGATGTCAACCTGCCTGTACATTTTTTGAGCGCCCGTTGAAACGCGCTGCCTACCTGGCATCGGCGCGGTTATCCACAGACATACTCACGGATTTCTTGGATAACTAGGTCGGAGTCATAGCGTCGCTTCTGCCGTGGCTGAGCCCTGGGGTCGATTGGTTGTCGCGTCAACCGTTTTGCTATGCCGCTTTTTTATCGGTCTGCTGTTCCCGATCCGTACTAAGGTTTATATCGCCCGCTGAAATCAGCGCGATTTCCTACACACTGCCACAGTGCGACATACAAGGATGGACAGTATGAATGCCAGATCGGACCCTGGCGGTGACGGCATCGCCCTGACACTGGGGGCCACCGATAGCGTCGACAGCGTGGCCTACGCCTACGGACATGCGCGTTCGACACTCTGGGAGCATCCACGCAATGCCGACCTGCGCCGTCAACACCCGGACGGGACGGTGCTTGCGACGGGCGATCAGTTGTTCGTCCCCCCGCGCATGGCAGCGACCTTCGAACAGAACGCCACCGGGCAGAGACACACCTTCCGCGTGCTGAACACGCCTGCCCTGCTCAGGTTCCGTCCTTATGCCCTTGCCGGACAAGGCCTGGCGCGCCACTTCGAAGTCCTGCGTGGCGACACGCTGCTGGGGAGTGGCACGGCCGAAGCGAACGGCGATATCGTCTGGCCGCTGGAGCCAACGGCCGATGACATCACCGTTCGCGTAGCCTTTGACGGCTTCTTGCGCGACTACCACCTGAAGCTCCGCGCGCTCGACCCGATCAGCACCCTGAAGGGGGTGCAACAACGTCTACGTGGCCTCGGCTACTTCAACGGCGAATGCGATGGTCAGATAAATGAGGCGACCCGCGCGGCCATCGGTGCGTTCAAGATGCAGGCCGGATTGCCCGACGATGATGAGTTACTGAGCGATGCCGCACGCGCGACACTCCACGGCTACCACGGAGAGGCCTCCCTATGATCCGGGTTCATAAAACGCCAACGGCCCCTCCCGCACTACAGCGCTCGCATGCTGAGATGCAAAAATACGTCCAGCAGGCGGTCCGGGCTGGCGCAATGGTGGTCCTCTGCACCAAAGGCACCAGCGCCGCCAAAACAAAAGGTGTCCCGAAGGGCTCGATGAAGATCGTCATCGACGACGAGCAGTACAAGCCGCCTCACGCCAAGGCGCTGCTGAAAGTGGACCAACATGGCAAATGTGCCTTTTGCGAGGCGCGCTTCATGAGCACCGCAGGCGGGGATGTCGAGCACTTTCGGCCGAAAAAACGCCACGACGGTTTCGTCCCAGTGGGCGCCCAGGCACTCGATAACCTCGGCTATTTTCAATACGTTTACGACTGGAGCAACCACTTGTGGTCATGCAAGGAGTGCAACGAGACCTACAAGAAGAACTACTTCGACGTGATACCGGACAACCTGACGGTTCCGCCGCCGAACCTGGACGACTTCGACACCGAAGACGAGTTCTGGGAAGCCATCGACGAATGGGGGCGTTTCACCCCACCGCAACACGACGCGTGGAATAACCCGAGCAAGGTGGAAAAACCGGTATTGATCAACCCTGTCACCGAAAATCCGCGCGAACACATCAGCTTCGATTCAGAGACAGGGAAAGCCCTGCCCGCGCCGCTCAATGATCTGAACCAACAAATGCAGCCCACGAGTGACAGAGGTGGCAAGAACATTCTTGTGCTCGGCCTGAACCGCAAGGAGCTTGTGTTCGCCCGCGTGCGGCACCTGGGGATGTTGCGGGGCGTGTTTCTGGAGATGACCCGCAGCCTCGACCTGACGATCGAGTTTCTGAAATGGCAGCGTGGAGAAGAGTGGTTCAAGACCCTGACGGTGCCGACATTACGCTACCAGGTGAAGTACCCCGACGCTTGCCCCGTGTCGGAGAATCAAACCCGCTCGGCCATCGAGTTCTTGTACTACTCGACGACACCCCAGGCGCCGTTCTCGGCCTTGGCGATGGATGCCTTTGCCTGCTGGAGCCTGGAGCTGGCCAGGCACGTGATGCAGTCGCGCGAACACATTACTCAACTGCAAGCCGCACAAAGCGGGAATGCCCCACCCACCCGCAGCGTCCACGAACTTCCCCGACTCGGCCTGCATGCTGTCATCCTGGCTACCTATCAGGCGGACATGAAGGCGCTGCAAGCGTTGCGCAACACCCTTGATACGTATGCCCCGCTATGGGATGACGGCTTTGAGCAAACACACATCGAATACGTCTGTCGGGACCGCCTGGCAAAGGTCATGGCCCTACACGCCAAATTTTACCAGGACCAAAAAGGCTACCCCCGTTACGACCCGGCTTTTGTCACGGCGTTTCTGAACCACGAACGCGATGTCCATGATGTCTGGAATGCACTGGAAACCTACGAGTGCAACAAGGACACATGGAGCAGCGCGATAGACGCGATAAACAAAAACCTGACGGAATACGGGCCGGATCTCGCAGAAGACCTCACCGCCCATTGCAACCAGATCGTCGCCAGACTCCAGTTAGCGACGCAAGCGTTCACTCGGAATCCAAACGTGAGGCAGACAGCGCCCTGGTGCAGCGAAGTGGTCAAGATCGAGCAAGATGGTGAGTTGCTTACCGCCGAACTTGACCGTCGGTGCCAGGCCTGTGCGAACGAAAACATGAGCAATAGCACCAGTAGCATGCGCGTCACACTGACGGAAATTGCCGAGGCCATCGGCACTTTGAAAATGGGCAATATTCCCGAAAACGTGTTGCCATTTCCATTGCCAGCCCCACCGAAACCCTGGATCACACCGAAAGCCACCGGGCTGCGCAAGCGCGCCGGCATGCCCCAGAACCTGGACGCCGCGTGGCAGCATATCCGCCAGCGCTCCAGTTCATGAGCCTTTCCAGCGCTCCACCGCATGCCGGTCCAGCTTCGGAAACGTCACCTGACAGTTGCCCGGATCGAGGCCATCCACCCTCGCCCGGCCAAGCTCGTCAAGCACACCGCTGTGCTGGGTCCCGTTGGGCAGTGCAATGACGTAGGACTCCCCTGCAACGGGTTGCCCCTGCATATCCAACAACTCGATCTCCACGAATGTCAGCGCTACCGGCTCGGCTCGATTGGCAGATTCGGATGAGGCTTTTACTACCGGCAGACGCTTGCGAGTTGCGGCGGACACCGGCGCAACAACCTCTTCTACAGCGCCTGAGGCCGGTGCGCGAACGTGCATCGGTCGCAGGTATGGATAAACGTAAGCACACAGCTCCCCGCTCCATAGCTTGCTGGCTACCTGGCGGCGAACTTCATGATCGTCCAGCAGATGGACCAGAGACTCCAAGGCAGATAACAGCACGCGTAAACGGTGTATCTCATCGCTCCCGGCAAAGTGTCGGCAAATAAAGCTGTCTGCCTGCCACGGCTCACGCAACTCGATCCTGCTCGCCCCGCTCCTCTCTCCCAGCATGGACGGGGCGTCAGCAAGGCTGGATCGCGGGCCCAACTCGATGCGATCGGCGCCATCAAAAAAACATATCCGCATGGGCTGCCAGTCCTGGGCAGGAGGATGAAGAGGCAGTGTAGATGATCTAGACACCCTGGCTCAGCAGCCATCGGCCGAAAGCAGCCTGTCGACAAGCGTGCAGGCATTTTTCAGGCACAAAAAACCACTCATCCAAGTGGTTTTTTTCTGAATCCTGAAGCGAGAAACGAGACTCGTATCTGGTGTCCGACTCGTTGAAATATAAGGGGTCTACTTTATTTCCTGCACGGCAGGACGGGCTTCGGTCACCTTCAGCCAATTGCCGCTCCAGGAACCGAGGAAGTTGCATGTATGCTCACCGACGCGGCGGAATGTACCATGCACGCCGCACAGACTGGCAAAGGTCAGATCAAATATCCGCCAAACCCCAGATACATTTTTAACAATTCCTTGCCCATACGCATATTCAACTTACGCAACGCCGGCTGCTTCTGCCCACTGCTTGCCTTAAGGCTGCGCATGTACTTTTTGGCGATCTGACGCACCGACGTCCCTACCTGACAACAGCGCAACACTTCACGTGCTTTCGGCGACGGCAGGCCTGAAATTGGATATTTGAGCAATATTAGATTTCGTTAGGGCGAGCGAGACCGCAGCGGAGTTTGTATCTTACAACAACAACTGACAACGAAAACCGTCATTCGCGAGCTCGCCGCTTAGCGACAATTACGCACTGCCATTTCGTTTAACGCCACACTTGATCTACCACTTCAACTTAAGTAATCTGAGGAAAGGATAAGCATCAGGTACGCACGCATGGAACTTGCAACTGCCATACCGGTTTTCAGGATTTCCTCAGAACGACTCGCTCGAGAGCATTACATTGATTGCCTGGGTTTCACAATAGACTGGATCTATCAACAGAGAAACCATCCTGTATATTTGCAAATCCGCAAAGACAAACTAGTTCTACATCTCACCGAGCATGAAGGTGATGCAGAGCCAGGCGCAGTAGTAATGGTTCATGCATCAGGCATTGATCAGTTTTATCTTGAACTGCGTACCCGGTTACCCGCTGGAAAACTTGTATTTGTAAGTCATACCGAAGCATCGACCACACTGCAAATAGCCGATCCTTTTGGCAATCAACTTAGACTGACGGAAAACAAGTTAAGCTAAAAAAAAACGCTGCTAGAAATAGCAGCGCTTTTTTTGCATTCAAATTTTTCTAGATATAAATAATGTGCGCTTGTTATGAACCGTAGCCAACGGATATGTAACCTGCAGCACATTGAGAATTTTGCTCACCCTCTCTATATGGGTTTGTATCCAGGAGTATCCTTCTATGCATTCAAAAATCAAGATTCCATTTTCGCCACAGAACTCACATGCTTTATCGAATAGATCTATAAAAGATTGATTGTCAGCCTGTGAATAACCAAATCCGATACCCGCCCATACGACGCAGGCGAAACTTTCCTCGGGAAACCTGACTGTACGAACATCGCCAACGGTAAAGCTAGTATGTTCAATATGGGAATAACTCTTTTGAGCTTCTAATATCGCATGCGCTGAGATATCGATTCCGTGGTATGCCCTGTGGCGATTCAGAGAAGCTCTTAACCCTCCGGTGTAGCAACCGATGTCAAGTATTCGGTCGCAGTTGTGCTCTTCGATAATTCCGGAAATTACAGAGTATCTGGCAGTCAAAGCGGTAGTGGACAGATATGCATAGGCGCCTTTTAAAAATGCTTCGTCCTGCCTTGCCGGATTAGCCGTCATTGACTCGCGCTCATCGTCTGACAACAGAGTTTTCTCTAAAGCGGACATTACCTTCTCCTTGGTCTCAAGCATAAAAAATTCAGACGTTTACGTCACTTGCCTTCCCTCTGTACTGGGCACGGGGGACGCGCTCAACTGGGCACCGGAAAATTGAGCAATGAGGGTACCCGCCAATATCAAGATGCATCCTAAAATCTCCCTGGCGCCAAGCGTTTCTCCGAGAATTGCCCATGCTGCGACTGCGGCGATCACAGACTCCGTGCTAAGAATGATCGCGCTATGTGCCGCCTTGATATGTCTTTGAGCCAGAATCTGCAGGGTAAAACCCACCGCGACAGACATCACGCTTCCATATAGCAACGGAATGTAGGCGTCTCGAACCATCTGGCCGGATATAGGCTCTACAACAAGTGCAAGCATCAACGACATTAGCAAGCACGTACCTGACTGGATTATCGCAAGCTTAATCGGCGGCAAGCTGTGGCAGAACGAAGAAAGAGCTATCACTTGTAACGCCCAAAAAAGCGAACTCAGCAATGTAAGCAGGTCGCCGGGATTAACCTGTAATGCACCATGAACACTAAGCAAATACAGACCAATTACCGCCAAAATTACACCGACCCAAAGTCCTGCGCCATGGCGCTGTCCAGCAAACAAGCAAAGTAGAGGTACGAGCGCGACGTAGAGACCAGTGATAAATCCAGTATTCGCTACTGACGCATAGATTAATGCCACCTGCTGAAGATTTATACCACCAAAAAGGATGACACCTACAGCAACCCCTTTCATCCAATCCTTTGAAGTGAGCTTGACGGTATCTTTCTCAAAATACAGCAAAGGTAGTATTAAAATTGTTCCGACAGTAAAGCGTATTGCTGTAAACCAAAAAGGCCCAATCGAATCCATACCAATTTTTTGAGGAACAAACGCACACCCCCAAATAATCGCAGCCCCCATGAGCAGAACGTTTGACGTAATTGTTTTGCTTTTCATAGTACCCACGTGACAAGGCGCGCTGCACACTTCCAACATGAGCAGCCATAGGAGTCACTGGAGTTATCACTAGTGCAGCCATTACTAGCAGCGCATAGTCAACATCCAGATTCATGCGACCCGTGAAGGATGAATACACATCAGACAGCTATCACCCACCCCTATCCCTTGACGCGCCATGCCTATGAAGCCCAGTAAATATTGGGTTCAAATCAACCATCCTTGGGACTTACGTCCTCATTCATAAAGGTATATGAACGACAATCACAGCCTAGGCTGCTAAAAGAGCCTGACTCCTCATTGGATCCAATTTTTAACCTTTATTTTTCATGAGCACAAGCTTTTTTTTCTATCAAAAATGGCAATAGATCAATTCGATGATAATGATGCTAAACGGAATGGAGCATCATATGTAACCGTTTGGTGACAGCTTCAAGAATAGTGTATGAAGCCATGGGATAGGCTCGAATTTCTTTATAATAAAAACCAAGGACTCTACCTCGTTAGGATATAAGGGGATTGTTACCCCGCCGCCGACCGCAGGCACGTGCTCTTGATAGGTTTCGAACAAACTCATTTCATTATCTGTGCTTGTAAAGGCGCCGCTCCGCCCAGCCTAAACTTATTTTTCCGCCTCATCGAACCGGACTGACCGGATCTAGCTGCACCTGCTAACACCGCCCGAGGCCACAGTACTGCCAATATGATTGTGCACACCACCCTGACGCGAGGGAAACACGGTTGCATACGTCGATGCCCAGATTAAAACTCTGGCCCACTCCGCCATACCCATCAGATGAAGAATGTACTCAGTATTTTGCACAACGCGGGAGCGCCGCTGCCATCGGCTCCAAAACGAATACCAATAACTGAGATTTATGACTTCGAAATTGCCTGGAGACCACGGTGCCATGGGAGCATTGGTCCGCAGTTTCTTGGGCAACGACGCGCCGCGTGCTCACCACGGCTCGGTCTACATCAGCTAGCTACGAGCCGCCGATCGATCACGCGCGCGTCCCCAAGACAGCATCACTGCCGATAGCATTGCGCGTCCCAATGCTCACTCATTCCGGCCGACCATGACGCCGCCAGCCAAAAGCTCACACTGATGACGCAAGCAACAATCCTCGCCAGCCACATACTTTTCAATGACGTTCTCTCGACGAGGAAGGCTGCTACACGATATCGCCATCATCCTGAGCAGGCGGACGCTCGGGCGCTGAGGACGATGCTGGGACCTGCGTAACTGCGAGCGGCTGCATGGGCACGCTCTGACCATGAACGGCTTGGCTTTGAGAGGTGGCCGCGGTGCGTCGCCTCAGGGCTCCCATGCTTTTGTCCCAGGCCGATTGGGAGGTGGTGCCAATGGCGCTAGCAACGCTAATGACGCCATCTCCTGCCGCTTGGGCTGCACTTTTTGTGTGGTTGGTCGCTGAAACAGCTGTCTCCTTGGCAAATCTGGCGCCGGTGAGCGATGTCTTGACTGCAAGCTCACCGCCCTTGACCGCCACCCTGCCAGCTGCATCTGCGCTCCCTTCTACTGCTTTTGGTACATGGGCATCGACAGCTGCGACGGCTTTTTTCGGCAATGATCCACCTAGCGAGGCGCCAGCTGCCCACAGCCCGAAAGCCAGGGTACCCAATACGTTTTTTACAGCCTCCGAGGCTGCGGTAGCCGCCATTTTTCCCAGCTCCTTCGACTTGGCCAGGTTAGCGGTGGCGGTAGTACCCGCGCCCATCGCAGAAAACCCGCCAATCAGAAGACCATTTCCTAAAACACTGACCGGGTCAGCTATCTCTTTCAAGGCTTCGCCGCTGATGACCGCATTCAGAGCCGTGGCCGCGCCTTCACCAAGCCGCGCGGAGACCATCTTGACCAGGGCAGTGGCATCGAGATCCTTCAAAGTCCTGAAGTCATCCAGCCATTCGGTATCTTGATCGATAGGCTTATGAGCCTGCCCTTCCGGTACAGCATCTCGACGACCATAGAGCATTGCAGGGTCAGCTAAATGGTTAGTGCGATCGCGGCTCACCTGGTAGTGCTCGATTGCCATACCCACGATGATAGCCGTGACCGGTCGTAGGGCAGGCTGCAGGACGGCATCCAGGTGCTCTTTGCCAGCAGCCGTCATGGCAAGCGTTGACGCGTACATTGCAGTATTACGTACGGCAAACCCGGTAAGCCACTTGTTGGCTTCGTCGAAAGCATTACGCAATGGACCTTTGTCCAACTCCAGCAGCTTTTCCGCCACGGATGCTTGAAGCGCCGGGTGCAGCGTATTGCTCTCGGGTTTAAGGTAATAACCAGGCTTGAAGCCCGCAATCATCTTGTTACCGCCAGCATCCGCCATACCGGCATACAAGCATGCCATAGCGTTCTCGATGGCCGCTTCGCGTACGGTATTGGCATGCAGGCCCGCTACCTGGAGGATTGACGGCTTGAAATTACCTGCCTCGGTCAGCGCCGCAAAGGGCGTCCCCCCCATCCCTGACTTTATTGACGCAAACAATCTGTCGGCTCTGGCTGCGTTTTTTTCCGCCTTTTCCATGTCATGGACGTTATAGCCCCCTGCCTCCAACCGTTGAGCACGGTCATCGCGAATGGCGTTCAGCTCCGCGTTGCGGGCGCTTGAAGCAGGGGCAGCGGGTTGATCGGAGCCAGCTTCTGTTTCAAGGTGAGCCTCAAAATGATTTTGAAGCCGCATGCTCATCGCTAACCCGATAGAGCCGAGGTCAGGAGAGTGAGAGGCCTGTTGCGTCGCTTCCTGCTGTATCTCATCAGGCACACGAGTCAGCTCGCGGCTTGCACGTACATTGGGCGTATCCATGGCATGTCCCCTTAGTGATCGGCAGATGGAAGAATGCAAATGAAGCCGGTATGAGCGGCGACATCCTTACACCTGAGTGACCGTGCCGAGAGAAGCGTTCCAACGGATGTAATAAAAATGAAAACTAAGCGGCTTCCGAATAACACGCGCACTCGCCGTACGTACCAAAATGACCCTGGAATACTTCTGAAATATCCTGTTACGACATCTTGAAGCAATTCACTGGTTGGAAAGCCGACTAGCCCAACGCCTGACATGTTCCTGTCAGCCTCCGGTCACTCTGACGTCAGATCCCTCCCCTTAAAGTCCCCCCAAGGACACATCGCTTTAGCTGGACCTCTTGCCATCAGCCGGAAGGAGAAACGCAATGAGCCATCCTGATGCGCACGTCAGTGCTCTTGATCCATTCACTTGGCAATCGACGCTCGACAGCAATCTGGACAGAAGAGGCCTGTTGCTCCGTCTGTTCGCCGAACAGCGACTCATGGCCGCGCAGGTGCGAGCCTGCAAGCTGGATCACAGGGACTATCTGCTTTCGCTGATTGATCCGGCATCGACGGTGAACGACGACACTCGGCACTCATCAAGCATCGATGGCCATCGAATGCGGAGCGTCATCACCGAAGCGGCAAAGAAAGCTCATTGGGGCAAGCCCCCAAGACATGGTCGGACGCAAGGCATCGCTGCCCACTATGACGCGCAGACCTGCATGGCGGTCGTTCTCGATATCGAGGTGAGCGACGAAGGCCGCTTGATCATTCATGACGCGGTCGTTGTCGCGGACTTGGGTTTCTTGAAAAATCCTGGTCGCGTGCGCTCGCAGCTCGAAGGCGCTTGCCTGATAGGGATAGCGTTTGTGACATCCTGCGATTTTGATCCAACCCTCGGCGATACCCGGCCTGACCCTGCCTATCGCACCCGTTGGCCACTCGTCTCATGGCTACCAGAACAGATCGCGGTGCACCTGATCAATCCCACCGGGGCTCCCGAAGCCGAACAGCCCAGCCAGACCAGTTACGCACCTGTTGCCCGGGCCTTGTGCAATGCGATTTCGAGCAACGCACGGATGTAACGGCCGGCCCGCCATCGCGAAACGAGCGCGCCGGCGATATTGCGGGAGCTATGGCTGGCTGGGAACCGCGATCAAATGTCAGGCGCCCTACTCAGCCGCCGCCAACACCTCACGAAGGACATTGGATTGCCACCGAAAATAAGGGTTGTAGGTCAGCCGCGCATGGATTTTCCCTGGCTCGCTGTAGCCCCAATCCGAATACCAGACCTCTTCGCCCGCCTCGCACCGGGCCACTTCGTCGGCGTTGCGACTGTTGCGGCAGAACCGCAAGGAGCCTGAGCGACCGTAGAGCGGGTTCGTTGGCGAAAACAGGATGCCCATGTGGGAGAATTGGCTGATTCGTTCATCGACGATGCGGTCGGTACGCGCCAGGATGCGCGGGTCAGAGGCCGCCCCGCTGCTTCCGGCCGGCTCCGCCTGGCCATACCAGATCAACCGGCTGGCGGCATGGGTAAATCGGTGTTTGAACAGCTCCCGCACGTAGCGCACGTCGACCACTGAGTCCTGTTCGGTCAGGACAATGACGACGGGACGGTCAAAGTCTTCGTGTTCGATGAGCCGGCGAACCGCGACGCTGCTGCGGTAGAACTGGGCGAAGCCGTTGGTGGGGACGTTGTGGTAGCGCACCGCCGATTGTTGTGGCTGGAAATTATCGGGGGCCAGTATCCAGGTTTTGAAATGCGCCAGCCAAGGCGTGGCCCAGTCGTAGGATTCACTCGATCGAAAGGCCGGGGAAAACAGCAAGAGGCCCCTGATGCTCGGATCTTTGACGGAGTAAGCCAGCGCCAGATTGGCGCCAGTTGAGAAACCGCCCAGGTAGACGTCTGGAAATTCCTTGTGCAGCAGCGCGACTTGCTCTTCGACCAACTGCTGCCATTGTTCCAGTTGCACATCGATCAAGTCAGCCGGCTGGGTGCCGTGCCCCGGCAACAACGCAACGCGCACCACGAAGCCTTGTGCAGCGAGGTCCTGGGCGATGTCGACGAACGACCAAGGTGAATCCCCCAGACCATGCAGCAAGAGAATGGCTTTGCTGGAGGGCGCATCGGGGCGCACTTCGTAGGGCGCGTTCCAGGCCAGTTCGTCGCTGCGGTTGGCGGTCTGGAACACCCGCCGCGCCTCGATCCATGCCCGTGACGCCTGCGTGTAATCTTGAAACGTCGCAGGCTCCGTCCGGGCGTCGGTCGCGCTGGGTTGCCGGGCACACCCTGCCATCAGCGCCAGGCACGCCACGGTGGCGGCGACGCCCAACATGAGCGGACACCACGACGGAAAAACATTGCTGATCTTTGCTGAAACCTTCAACGGTCACTCCCCGCTTCGCTGCCCAAACCGTTCGCCTCGTCACGTTCATCACCGGGCGAGAGAACGCCATGGTCGCCATCGGCAAAACGCAGTACCCGGCCCGACTCATCCGCCAGCAGGACCGAGCCATCATCAAGACGCGGGACGTTGGTCAACGTCACCGGCTGCAGGTGTCGAGACGCTTCCAGGTCTCGCCGCGATCCCGGGACTCGAAGGCCTTGCCACGCAGTCCGAACGCCAAGATCGAATGGTTGTCGGTCGCTGCAAGACCGAAGATCGTTCCTATAGACGCTTACAAACGATCTATATGGAACTCATGGATAAGTAGGCTTTATTCATGAGTAAGCGGTGTACTTACAAGGCAGCGTCAGCAAAATCGAATCCAATGGGCGCTCCGGGCAGTGCTGCGAGGACTACTTCGGTTTCAAATCGAAGCGTTGACTCTCATCGAGGTCTCATTCACGACCTGCCGAATCCTGTCCATTAATGCCAGCGCCGCTGGCGATTGAAGTGCCTCGGCCCTGGAGATCAGACCGATCGGTCGCGTCGTGTGGTCAAGGGCAAGCGGCAGACGTACCAAATCACCGCTGGCCATTTCATGTTCCAACTGATGAGCCGAAACGGCGGCGAGCATGTCTGAGCGCAACAACACCCCTCGCAGGATTGCCAGATCGGCCGTTTCGATCACAGGGCTGGGGGCGGCGATGCCGACGTGGATGAAAAATGCGTCCAGCAGCTGTCGTGCCGGAGAGCCTGCACGAGGCAGGATCCAGCGGGCGGCGCTCAAGTCGTCATAGCCAAGAGATCGCGTCAGCCAGGGGTGGTCACGGCGTACCAGAATTACCATTTCTTCTTGCAGCAAGGCCTCGCTATGCAAGTCACTGGCGTAGGCCGACGGGCGTAGAGCACCCAGGATGAAATCCACATCCCCCGCGCGCAACTCCCCGGCCAACAGATCGAACGGGCTTTCGTTGGTCACGATCCGTATATGGGGGTGCTCCGAAGTCAGGCGCACCACGGCTTCAGGCAATATTCCCGTGCGTCCAAGCGGCAATGCCCCCACGTGCACGGCGCCTTGAAGGGAACCACCCAGCGCGGCGATGTCAGCGTCGATATGACGAAGTTCGTTCAGTGCTCGACGCACCCGCAACAACATCGCCTGGCATGGACGGGTCGGCAGCAAACCATGGGGTGTGCGTTCAAACAGGTTGCAACCGCTACCTTGCTCAAGGACTTTGATGGCGGCACTGATTGCCGGCTGCGATACCCCATGGATGCTCGCGGTAGTTTGCATATGGTGCGTCTTGCAAAGCGTCACGAAGACTTCCAGACGGCGCGTCTGGTACAGGTAAAGCGGTTCAGGGGTATGTCCCGGCATCTGCCCCAGCAAAGGCACAACAGCCTGCAACTCCTCCACGGTACGACGAGCGCGGGGAAGCATGCCTTCACCATAGTCGGTCAGACGCATACCGTTGACGTTACGCTCGAACAGCACGACTCCAAGACGTTTCTCTAAGGCCAGGATGGAGCGCGTCACGACAGGTTGAGCACGAAAAAGCACGGTAGACGCCTTGGATACACTGCCGTAGTCGACGATATGAAGGAACGCCCGAACCTGCATGAGATTGGGAAGTTCGAGACTGTTCATGAGCACCTATAGGGTTTCAGAGAAGTGGTTGCACAGCATGAAGAACTCGCCTCGATAAGTAAAACGCATGCCTCTTACAACCGAACGCATTATTCATCGCCGCAACCAAGTGCGAATGTGGCCCTACCTAATAGCCGTAAGAAGAGCCCTTCAATGACTCCTACAACAAAAACCGCACTGGTCGTCAGCGCCCATTCCGCCGATTTCGTCTGGCGTGCCGGCGGTGCCATCGCATTACATGCAAGCCAGGGTTATGCCGTTCACATCGTATGCCTGTCCTACGGAGAACGAGGTGAATCGGCCAAGCTTTGGCGCAAAGGCGAGATGTCCGAAGACAAGGTCAAATCCGCCCGTCGCAGCGAGGCCGAAGCAGCGGCACAGATCCTGGGCGCCACGGTGGAATTCTTCGACATCGGCGATTACCCGATGCGGGCCGATAAAGAGACGCTATTCCGTCTGGCTGACGTGTTCCGCCGAGTGCAACCAGCATTTGTCCTCAGCCATTCGATCAAAGACCCTTACAACTACGACCATCCGCTGGCGATGAACCTGACCCAGGAGGCACGCATCATCGCCCAGGCAGAGGGTTACAAGCCCGGCGAAAAAATTGTCGGGGCCCCACCGGTCTACAGTTTCGAACCGCACCAACCGGAACAGTGCGAATGGCGCCCGGATGTGCTGCTGGATATCACTGAGGTCTGGGACAAGAAATATGCCGCCATCCAGTGCATGGCCGGTCAAGAGCATCTCTGGGAGTACTACACCCGTGTCGCCCTGCAGCGGGGCGTACAAGCCAAACGCAATGTCGGCATCACCTCCACCCGAAACATCGAGTACGCCGAGGGCTACCAGAGCATCTTCCCACGTGTAACGGAGAATCTGGCATGAGCGCGCTGATCGGAAAAACCGGCATCGTCGTACGCAACATTCCCCGTGCCGACAGCACGTTAATTGATGAACTGGATCGCTTCGGCGTCGCCACCGTGCATGAGGCCCAGGGCCGTAAAGGCTTGTTGGACTCTGCCATTCGCCCGATCCAGCAAAACCAGAGCACCACGGGAACGGCGGTGACCGTGTTGGTCGCACCCGGCGATAACTGGATGTTCCACGTCGCGGTCGAACAATGCCAACCCGACGACATCCTGGTGGTCGCTACATCGTCGCCCTGTACCGACGGCTACTTCGGCGACTTGCTCGCCACGTCGTTGATGGCCCGAGGGGTACGTGGCCTGATCATCGATGCCGGAGTGCGGGATACTCGAACCCTCAGAGAGATGGGTTTCAAGGTATGGTCACGGGCGATTCATGCCCAAGGCACCGTCAAGGAAACGCTAGGTTCGGTGAACGTACCAATCATCTGCGCCGGCCAGTGGGTGGAGCCCGGTGACGTTGTGGTCGCGGACGACGATGGCGTGGTGATTGTCCGTCGGGAAGAGCTGCCAACGGTCCTTGAAACCAGTCGCAAGCGCGCCAGGCTCGAAGAGGAAAAACGCCTGCGCATGGCAGCCGGTGAATTAGGCCTGGATATCTACAACATGCGGCAGAAACTCGCCGATCGTGGGCTGACCTATTACGACAGCCTCAGCGATCTGCAAGGA
The DNA here is from genome assembly GCF_001269655.1 of Pseudomonas thivervalensis. Taxonomy (GTDB): domain Bacteria; phylum Pseudomonadota; class Gammaproteobacteria; order Pseudomonadales; family Pseudomonadaceae; genus Aquipseudomonas; species Aquipseudomonas thivervalensis. Next base: position 109,680 of record NZ_LHVE01000009.1, on the reverse strand, counting down.
TGACCCGTATGAGCCAGACTCGTATTCCCTGCTTGATGATGCGCGGCGGCACATCCAAGGGCGCGTACTTTCTTGCCCACGACCTCCCCGCCGAAGGGCCGCTGCGTGACCAGGTATTGTTAGCCGTGATGGGATCACCCGATACCAGACAAATAGACGGTATCGGCGGCGCGAACTCGTTGACCAGCAAGGTCGCGATCATTCGCCGCTCAGAGCGTCCTGACGCCGATGTCGATTACCTGTTTGCCCAGGTGCTGGTGGAACAGGCCCAGGTCGATTACGGCCAGAATTGCGGAAATATCCTGGCAGGGGTTGGACCGTTCGCCATCGAACGTGGCCTGGTGAGCGTCCAGGGCCCCGTTACGTCGGTACGGATTTTCATGGAGAACACCGGTCAGATCGCCATCGCCCATGTCCCCACCCCGGACGGTGCGGTCAGTTACGCAGGAGAAGCTCGCATCGACGGCGTTCCCGGCACCGGCGCCCCGCAGATTATCGAATTCGAGGATGTTGCCGGCTCAAGCTGCGGTGCACTGCTGCCGACCGGCAACCCCGCAGATCGTTTCGACGGCATTGATGTGACCTGCATCGATAACGGCATGCCGGTTATTTTGATTCGAGCCACCGATGTCGGTCGTAGCGGCTACGAAAGTGCCGAACAGTTGGACGCCGACAGCGAGCTCAAAGCCAGGCTCGAATCCATCCGCCTGCAGGCGGGCCCATTGATGAATCTGGGGGATGTCAGTCAGCGCAGCGTACCGAAAGTATCCTTGATTGCCGCCCCTCGTGATGGCGGCGCGATTTGCAGTCGCACCTTCATCCCCCATCGTTGCCACGCCTCGATCGGGGTGTTCGGTGCGGTGAGCGTAGCCTCCGCGTGCCTGGTTCCAGACTCGGTTGCCAGCTCAGTCGCCCAGGCGACGCAGACCAACGATCGCGTGCAGGTGTCTGTAGAACATCCGACAGGAGAGTTCACCGTGCAACTGCGCATTCACAACGGTCAACTGGCAGGTTGCGGCCTGCTGCGTACCGCCCGGTTGTTGTTCGACGGTGATGTACTGATTCCCCGCAGTCTCTGGCAGAACGAGGTAAAACGATGAAACCGACCATCGTGACGCTGATCGGCTTCGGCGAAGCCGGCAGTATTTTGGCCCAGGACCTCGCGGCGGCCGGCGTGACGGTATTCGCCTATGATCGCCTACAAGAAAACCCTCGTACTCGCGCCGCTCTGCACGACAAGGCCCGGCGCAGCGGCGTAACGCTATGCGACAGTTGCGCCGAAGCCATTGCCCTCGCCCACTGGGTCATCTCGGCAGTCACCGCCGACGCTGCGCTGGATGTCGCCCAAGCGGCGGCAGCGTTGATGAGGCCTGATCAATTGTTCATCGACATCAATTCCGTAGCTCCGTCCACCAAACGGGTTGCGCTCGCATCCATGCAGCTACGCGGTGTCGGCTACATCGATGCTGCCGTTATGGCACCGGTGCCACCTCAACGGTTGAAAACCCCCATCCTATTGGGCGGAATAGCTGCTGTGATGCTGGCAGAGCGGCTCACTGAACTAGGCATGAACGTTCGCCCGGTGTCTGAAGAAGTGGGTGTCGCATCGGCAATCAAAATGTGCCGCAGCATCATGATCAAGGGCCTGGAGGCACTGACAACCGAGTGCCTGAGCACCGCACGACAGTATCAGGCTGAACGCGAGGTGCTCGCCTCATTGCATCAGAGCTTCCCGCAGATGGGCTGGGACGGCGCTCTGCCACACTACTTGATCAGCCGCGTGGCGGAACATGGCCTGCGTCGATCCGAAGAAATGAAAGAAGTGGCAAAAACCTCGAGCGACATGGGGGTGGTGCCGAACATGAGCCAAGCGATCGTCAACGCCCAGCGTGGCCTCGTGGACGCTATGGTGGATGCCGACGTAGATTACCCAAGCTTGGAGCCATTCGACTGGCTGCGCTTGATCGATACCCTCTACGGTCGTCCGCTCACTCGCGAAAGCCTTCTGGAGAAAAAGCAGTAACATAGGGTTTTTCGTCGAGATCGGCCCCATGGACCTAAAACAGCTCGAATGTTTCGTACGAGTCGCGGAGTTCGGAAGCTTTACTAAAGCCGCTGCGGTATTGAACATTTCCCAGTCAGTGGTCAGCCGCCAGGTTCGGCAACTTGAGGTCGAACTCCAGGAACACCTCTTGCTGCGCAATGGCCGTGGCGTGCTGCTAACGGCTTCCGGCCAACGGTTGTTCGACCACGGAAAAGGCATCCTTCGCCAGGTACAAGTAGCTCGCGAAGAGCTGCGCGAACAACGTGACACTTTATCAGGCAAAGTAGTGATCGGGCTTCCTCCCAGTATTTCCCGGCGCCACACTGTGGCGTTGGTCTCGGCGTTCCGCGAACGATTTCCGGGTTGCTCGCTAGGGATCAAGGAGGGATTGAGTCACTCGATGCGCGAGTGGCTTTTGCTCGGCCGCCTGGACTTCGCGCTGTTGTTCAACCCAGCCCATAGCGCACAGTTACATTACGAACACATCCACTCAGAGCCCTTGATGTTGATCGGGGCCAGCGGTTCAGACTTGCCTGAAATAGTTGCCATGGGCGATTTGGGGCACTACCCGTTGATCATTCCCAGCGAACCTCATTCGCTGCGTCGACTGGTCGAAACGCAGGCCTCACGCCATGAGGTCACACTGGATGTCTGCCTGGAAATCGACAGCATTCCTTCACTACTAAAGCTGATCAAACTCGGCATGGGCTACGGCGTATTGTTCCGCTCTGCCCTCGCCGAGAGCGACGTGCTTCCCGACGGCTTGAAAGCGGCGCAGATCGTGGAACCATCCATTCCTACCCACCTGTTTATTGCGACCTCGGAGCAGCGGCCGTTGACGCGTCTGGCTGAGAAGACATTGGCCATGGTCCGTGAAATCTGCATACCGTGAAGATACGCATGCAAAAACTGCATAGCTGCTAGAACTCAGACTCTGTTGTTCGACACGTTTGCAACGACGACCATCAGTCATCGCTTTCAAACGTAGAACAATAAGGACACCCAATGAAAAGTTGCCTGGCTCCGGACCCCAACCCCACCAAACCTGTTCAAACATTGCCAACAGGTGCCTGGGACGCGCACTGCCATGTGTTCGGCCCCGCCGCGCAGTTCCCTTATGCCGCCGACCGCAGTTACACCCCGCCTGACGCGCCCTATGAACAGTTGCGAGCCCTGCATGACCACCTGGGGTTCAGCCGCGCCGTGATCGTCCAGGCCAGCTGTCACGGCAGTGACAACCGCGCGATGCTCGATGCCATTGCCCGTAGTGAAGGACGTTATCGTGGCGTGGCTATTGTCGACGGCAGCGAAACCGACGCCCAACTTGCCGAAATGGACGCTGGCGGCGTACGTGGGGTGCGTTTCAATTTTGTCGCGCACCTGGGCGGCGCACCCGACCTGGAGGTGTTTGATCGCACGGTGGAACGACTCGCCCCGCTTGGCTGGCATGTGGTGTTGCACCTGGACGCTCAGGACATTCTGACTTACGCCGAGCGCCTGGAACGCATTCCCGTGCCGTTCATCATCGATCACATGGGCCGCGTCAAGGCTCAAGACGGGATCGAACAATCGTCTTTTCTGGCCTTGCTCGATCTCATGGAAAATCCATTGGCCTGGGTCAAAGTCTGTGGCGCTGAACGGGTGTCGATCGGTCGCCGGCCCTTCGATGACGCAATCCCGTTCGCCGAGCGACTGATCCAGGCAGCCCCGGATCGAGTGCTCTGGGGAACCGATTGGCCGCACCCGAACATCAGCAAGGACATGCCTAACGACGGCGGCCTGGTGGATTTGATGTTCCGCTTCTGCACCGACCCGGTATTGCGCCAAAAGCTATTGGTAGACAACCCGCTGAAATTGTACGGACGCTGACAGCAGGACCCTTTGCCACACCTCCAACAATAAGATGGCAGCGAGTAAACCTTATGAGCCCTATCCCTGTGCCCGCGCAGGTCGAAACACCGACCAGCACTCACGTAAAAACCAAACAACCCTTTTACCGTGCGATGTATTTCCAGGTCCTGCTGGGAATCATCGCCGGTGTGCTGGTCGGTCACTTCTGGCCTGATTTCGCCGCCGACCTCAAACCGTTGGGCGATGCGTTCATCAAACTGATCAAAATGATCATCGGCCCCGTCGTTTTCTGTACGGTGGTGACCGGTATCGCTGGCATGCGTGATCTGAAAAAGGTCGGCCGTGTCGGCGGCAAGGCATTGTTGTACTTCGAAGTCATTTCAACGGTCTCACTGCTGATCGGGTTGATCGGTGGCCACTTGTTCAACCCCGGCGGCGGCTTCAACGTTGACGTCAACACGCTCGATGCCAAGGCCGTCACCGGCTTTGCGGAAAAAGCCCAGCATTTGCACATGGTCGATTTCCTCATGGGCATCATCCCTACTACCTTCTCCCAGGCCTTCACCGAGGGCAACGTGCTCTGCATCCTGCTGGTTTCGGTGTTGTTCGGTTGCGCGTTGTCAGCCATGGGAGAGAAAGGCAAACCGGTGTACGACATCGTCGAGGGCTTGTCGGGGGTGTTTTTCCGCATCGTCCACATCATCGCCAAACTGTCAGCCGTGGGTGCATTTGGTGCCATCGCGTTCACTGTCGGCACCTACGGTGTCCAGTCGCTGCTGCCACTGCTCAAACTGATTGGCAGCTTCTATTTGCTCTGCATATTTTTCATCATCGTTGTCCTTGGCAGCGTCGCCCGGTTGTGTGGTTTCAGCATTCTGCGTTTCCTTGGCTACATCAAAGAGGAACTGTTGGTGGTGCTGGGTACCAGCTCTTCAGAGGTGGTGATGCCGCAAATCATGGACAAAATGGAACGCCTGGGCTGCTCCAAGCCCGTCGTGGGCCTGGTGATTCCGACCGGATATTCCTTCAACCTGGATGGCACCAACATCTACCTGACGATGGCCGTGCTGTTCATTGCCCAGGCGTTGAACATTGACTTGAGCCTGTCGCAACAGTTGACCCTGGTGATCGTGGCGATGCTGACATCCAAGGGCGCCAGTGGCGTGTCAGGCGCCGCGTTCGTCATGCTGACCAGCACCTTGATGGTGATACCGGTCGTGCCCGTCGCCGGTATGGTGCTGATTCTGGGCATCCATCGCTTCATGGGCACAGGGCTGGCCATGACCAACCTCGTGGGCAACGGTGTAGCGACCTTGGTGGTTTCCGCCTGGGAAAAAGAGCTGGACCGCAAAAAGCTGGCTCAAGAGCTGGGCTGCAAGGCTTAACACCTCCCCCCTCACAACTTTCCGTCGCGTTTCTGTTCGGTCCAGTACCGAACAGCGACCCGTCGTGTCAGGAATATAATAAAAATGAACCGTAACCTCTCTATTGCATTGTTCGTACCCGGTGTTTGCTGGAGCATTTCCACGCTTGCCCAAGGCTTTATTGAAGACAGCAAGGCAACCTTGGAAGCACGCAACTTCTACTACAACGGCGACTTCCGGGATGGCGTCGGCGTGTCCAAGCGGGATGAATGGGCACAAGGTTTTTTGCTTAACTACGCGTCCGGCTTTACACAGGGCACTGTAGGATTCGGCATCGATGCCTTGGGATACGCTGGTTTTCAATTGGATTCCAGCCCAGACCGTACCGGTAGCGGCCTGTTACCACGACGCGCCTCCGGTGAAGCCGCTGACGAGTACTCAAAGGGTGGAGTGGCGGCCAAGGTCAGGTTCTCGAAAACAACCATGAACTACGGCATTGCATTGCCCAAAGTTCCGGTGCTGCAATTCAATGGCAGTCGCCTGTTTCCCCAGACGTTCCAAGGCACCCAACTCAGCTCCAGCGAGATCGAACACCTGACCGTCAATTTCGCGCAGCTCGATAAAACCGTCACGCCGGACTCTACCGATAAACGTGATATCGGTATTGCGGCCAAAGATGGGCGTTACAAGGCAACAGGTGTCGGAGACCGTTTCCGTTATGGGGGTGGCAGCTATGAACTCACGCCGACACTCACGGGAAGTTATTACTACGGTGAGTTGGACGACGTGTATCGCCAGCAATTCCTCGGACTGGTTCACACCACGCGTCTTGGAAAAGGCAAAGTGACCACCGATGTACGTGCGTTCTCCAGCCGCGATATCGGCGCCGCAAAAGCGGGTGAAGTCGATAACCGGGCCTATTCCGCCGCGGTGGGCTACAACCTCGACAGCGGCCACAGCGTAATGGCCACCTACCAAGTCATGAAGGGCGCGACCGGTTTCCCTTACATCAACAACCCCTACTTGCCCAACTACGTGCAATACCACGACTTCGGTAGCGCCGGTGAGCGCAGTTGGCAAATGCGCTACGGCTACAACTTCGCGGCAATGGGTATTCCTGGCCTGACCTTTTTCACCGCTTACATCCGCGGGACAGGCTTGGATAAAACAGGCGCCGAAAAGGAATGGGAGCGCGACATCGATGTGACCTACGCTTTTCAAGACGTCCTGAAAGGCCTCTCCGTCCGCTGGCGTAACGCAACCTACCGCAGCGATGATGGTCGTGACATTGATGAAAATCGGTTGATCGCCAGTTACGCATTTTCTTTGTTTTAAATAACGATCGAGTAGGAGGCGGGGTTGCCCCCGCCGTCCTCTCACACCACCGTACGTACGGTTCCGTATACGGCGGTTCCTGCCTACTGACACAACTACGTCAGCGAGCTTGGTTCCGTTGATGTGTCGCCTGCGGTATCTAAGCGCCCAGACCTCCTACCTCCCGATGGTCTCGACCCCGCTACGCGGAGTTTCTGCTTTACGCTCCACAGAGATCACACCCGACTATCCACTCATGGCAGGTTCAGCCCTTCATTACTCCGGTTTTGAGCAACTACTACGGCCTCTGCTGACTTCTGTCGCCCATCCCGTCATCTCGCGACGCCGGTAGCACATGGCAGGCTAGACAGATCTCCCAGGGTAATTCGCGCGACCTTCCTGCTTATGCCTGTCGGATCTACGTCACAGCGTTCCGTGCAAGTATTGGGCTTTGGCAATTGTGGCTATCTTACCCCGCTGCACCGCCTCATCCGCTTCCTGTTCGTCAGGCCAGCATTTTGCCTCGAGCTTCCTTCAGATTCGCAGTCACCCACGACACCCTTGCCTCTGGCTAACACTTCCCCTTGCCGGGGTGTGTAGAGAACTTTCACCTCCAAGTCACCAGCGTGGCCACCACAGCCAAGCTGGTTGCGCTTACGCGCAACGCGCCATGCCTGGCGCACCACAGAAAAAGCCACTCATCCGAGTGGCTTGTTCTGAATCTTGGAGCGGGAAACGAGACTCGTACCTGGTGTCCGACTCGTTGAAATCCAGGGGGTCTATTTTCCTGCTGGGGCAGGAAAAGATTTGATTCTGGACTTGTTCCTTGGGGTATCAAGGGCAAAAAAACACAGCCCCCACCAAACCCCGTCGATCTCTGATCGCCCGGTTCCTTCCCCATTTGCAGTCCACCCTTCAGCATCAGACGTTGTCGCTTCCCCCGCTACCGATTTTTTCCTTTTAAAGCCGGATCGTTAACGCAGATCAACAAACGACCTTCTACTCCAGCCCTATCATCTCCCAGCGCCAACCTGCGCTGAGACCCGAGAGGCAGGGATGAACGACGTAACCGGCAAGTGGCTTAAACGAGGGGCTCTGGGGAGCCTGGTTGTCCTGGGCATTTTGGGTGCCTGGTACGTGTTCAAACCCGCTCCTATAGACCCTGATTTCGCCAGCGGCAATGGGCGGATTGAAGCCACCGAAGTGGATGTGGCGAGCAAGCTGGCCGGACGCATCGATACCCTTCTGGTCACTGAAGGTGAACAGGTCCGCGCAGGGCAAGTGCTGGCGCGCATGGATACCCAGGCGTTGCGGGCCGAAATTCTCCAGGCCCAGGCCCAGTTGCAGCGGGCCCGTACCGCGAAATTAACGGCGGCGGCTCTCGTAGCTCAACGGGAAAGCGAAAAGATCACCGCAAGGGCAGTGGTTGCCCAGCGCCAGGCTGAACTGATTGCCACACAGAAACGCTTTGCCCGCACCGAGATCCTGGTGCAGCGCAACGCCCTAGCCAAGCAGCAACTGGACGACGACCGCGCGCTGCTGGACAGCGGCCACGCGGCGCTGGCGGCTGCCAACTCACAGGTATTGACGGCCCAGGCGGGTATTGAAGCCGCCAAGTCGCAAGTGGAAGAGGCTCAGGCCAGCATCGAGGCGGCAGCGGCGACCGAGCAACGCTTGCAGGCGGACTTGGCCGACACCGAGCTCAAGGCGCCTCGGGATGGACGCGTGCAGTACCGCATCGCCGAAGAAGGTGAGGTGATTGCGGCCGGGGGCAAAGTCCTGAACATGGTGGACCTGAGCGATGTGTACCTGACGTTCTTCCTGCCCACCGACCAGGCCGGTCGCGTGGCCATTGGCAGCGAGGTGCGTGTGATCATCGATGCCGCCCCGCAATACGTGATTCCTGCCAAAGCCAGCTACGTGGCCAGCGTCGCGCAGTTCACGCCCAAAACGGTTGAAACGGCCAACGAACGGGAGAAGCTGATGTTCCGTATCAAGGCGCGGATAGACCCTGAGCTGCTGCGCAAGCACCTCAGCCAAGTGAAAACCGGCGTGCCGGGCGTCGCCCATGTTCGGCTCAATCAACAAGCCCAATGGCCAGCCGAACTCGAAATCAAGGTACCCCAATGACGGGCAAACGCGCTTGGGTGGCGCGCCTGCAGGACGTGGGGCTGCGGTACGGCAAGACCCTAGCCTTGGACAGCATCACCCTGGACATTCCTGCCACCGGCATCGTCGGGCTGATCGGCCCGGACGGCGTCGGCAAGTCCAGCCTATTGGCGTTGATCGCAGGCGCGCGGGTCGTGCAGCAAGGGCATCTGACCGTATTGGACGGCAATATAGCCGACGCCCGTCATCGTCAGGCGCTGTGTCCGCGCATCGCCTACATGCCCCAAGGCCTGGGCAAGAACCTTTATCCGACATTGTCGGTATTCGAAAACCTGGATTTTTTTGCTCGCCTGTTCGGGCAAGGCCGGCAAGAACGCCGACAACGCATCGATGCCTTGTTGTCCAGCACCGGGCTGACGCCTTTTGCCGGGCGCCCCGCCGGGAAACTGTCGGGTGGAATGAAGCAGAAACTGGGATTGTGCTGTGCGCTGATCCACGATCCCGACCTGCTGATCCTCGACGAGCCCACCACTGGCGTCGACCCCCTTGCGCGAAACCAGTTCTGGGCGTTGATCGCCGAGTTGCGGGCACGACGGCCCCATATGAGTGTCCTGGTGGCCACGGCCTATATGGAAGAGGCTGAACGCTTCGACCATTTGCTGATGATGGACGCAGGCAAGGTCCTGGCCAGTGGTTCACCTGCACAGATCCGCCAGCGAACCGAATGTCAGAACCTGGAAGCGGCCTTTATCGCCCTGTTGCCGCAAAGTCGCCGGCGTGGCCACGAACCGCTGGTAATCACACCTCGTGTCCAATCCGCAGCGGAGGCGGTGATTGCCATCGAGGCCAAGGAGTTGACGTGCCGCTTCGGTGCGTTCACCGCCGTGGACAATGCCAGTTTCCGCATCGAGCGCGGGGAGATCTTTGGTTTCCTTGGCTCCAATGGCTGCGGCAAATCCACCACCATGAAAATGCTGACCGGTTTGCTTGCGGCCACTTCGGGGCAGGCCTGGCTGTTTGGCAAGCCGATCGACCCGAAGGACCTGAAGACTCGGCAGCGTGTCGGCTACATGTCCCAAGGCTTTTCCCTCTACACCGAATTGACGGTCCGGCAGAACCTGGTGCTGCATGCCCAATTGTTTCATGTGCCAGCGGACGAAATTGACCGCCGCGTCGCCGAGGCCGTCGAACGTTTTGGTCTCAAGCAAGACCTTGACGCCCTGCCCGATCGACTGCCGCTGGGTATCCGTCAGCGCCTGTCGCTCGCCGTCGCGCTGATCCATAAACCCGATGTGCTGATTCTCGACGAACCGACCTCTGGCGTAGACCCCATTGCGCGGGACGCTTTCTGGCGGCAGTTGCTCGACCTGTCGCGCAATGACGGCGTGACCATTTTCATTTCCACGCATTTCATGAACGAAGCGCAGCGCTGCGACCGGATCTCCTTCATGCATGCCGGGCGGGTACTGGTCAGCGGCGCGCCCGGGCAATTGGTCATCGATCGCGGGTTGAACAGCTTGGAGCAAACCTTTGTTTCCTACCTCGAACAAGCCGCCAGCGACGAAGCAGCCGCGATACAGCGCGAGGGGCCGAGCACGCAACCACCGACCCTCGAAGCCCCCCACGTCGCTTTCTCAAAGACCCGCCGCAATGGGTTCAGTAGCCTGCGAATGTTCAGTTACGCTCGGCGCGAGACCATGGAGATTCGCCGTGACCCGATCCGCCTGACGCTTGCGGCACTGGGCACGGTATTGCTGATGTTCATCATGGGCTATGGCATCAGCCTGGACGTTGAAGACCTGTCATTCGCAGTGCTGGACCGCGACCAGACCACCACCAGCCAAGCCTATGTGCGCAGCTTTTCCGGTTCGCGTTATTTTATCGAACAGCCCGGGTTGCATGATTACACCGATCTGGAGACTCGCTTGCAAAGCGGGGCGATTACCCTGGCGCTGGAAATCCCGCCAGACTTTGGACGCGACCTCAAGCGCGGCACCCAGCCGACCGTGGCCGCCTGGGTGGACGGTGCAATGCCCATGCGAGCACGCACGATAGAGGGCTACGTGAACGGCTTGCACAATGGCTATCTGGCAGAACTTGGGTATAGCGGGACGACCCTTGCCAACGTGGAAGTGCGTTACCGCTACAACCCGGATGTGGAAAGCTTGCAGGCCATGGTTCCGGCGATCATCCCACTGTTGTTGATGATGATTCCGGCGATGCTCACCGCGTTGGGTGTCGTACGGGAAAAAGAGATGGGCTCGATCATCAACCTGTATGTCACGCCCGTGACACGCCTGGAATTCCTGCTGGGTAAACAGTTGCCCTACGTTGCCATGGGCATGTTCAACTTTTTACTGATGTGTGCCTTGGCCGTCTGGGTGTTCGCCGTGCCACTCAAAGGCAGCCTTTGGGTGTTGAGCCTGGGCGCGTTGCTGTACATCGGCACTTCCACGGGGTTGGGCTTGTGGATGTCGACGTTCATGAACAGCCAGATTGCGGCCGTGTTCGGCACCGCCATTGCGACCCTGCTACCGGCCATTCAATTTTCCGGATTGATCAACCCGGTGTCTTCGCTGGAGGGCTTCGGCGCGATGGTCGGCAAGGTCTACCCTACCGCGCAGTTTCTCACCATCAGCCGAGGGATCTTCTCCAAGGCCCTGGATATGCAGGCGCTGGGACCGTATTTCCTGCAACTGCTGGTGACGGTACCGATCCTGATCGGCCTGAGCGTGCTTTGCCTGCGCAAACAGGAGCGTTAGCCATGCACAGCCTCATGAACATCCTGCGCCTGGGCATCAAGGAATTTCGCAGCCTGTACCACGACCGAGCGATGCTGATCCTGATCGTCTGGGCGTTCTCGTTCGGCATCTACACCGCCGCCTCGGGCATCCCCGAGGCACTGCACCATGCACCCCTGGCTATCGTTGATGAGGACCACTCGCAGCTGTCCGAACGATTGAACGCGGCGTTTCAACCACCCTACTTCCTGCCTGCCGCAGACATCACCGGTCAACAGGTCGATGCTGGGATGGACAGCGGTCGCTACACCTTCGCCCTCGATATTGCCCCAGACTTTCAGCGCGATGTTCTCGCAGGAAGACGCCCCAGCTTGCAGCTCAACGTCGACGCCACCCAGATTGGCCAAGCTTTTACCGGAGCAGGTTATATCCAGACCATCGTTGCCACCGAAGTGGCCAAATTTGTCCGTGGCGTGCGCGACACACCGCGCCCCCCGGTGGCCTTGGCCATGCGTATGCAGTTCAATCCCAACCTGACCCAGGCCTGGTTTACCTCAGTGATGCAGTTGATCGATTACGTCACCATGGTGTCGATCATCCTCACGGGCGCCGCGTTGATTCGAGAACGTGAGCACGGCACCCTTGAACACCTGCTGGTGATGCCGCTGCGCGCGTTTGAAATCATGACGGCCAAGGTCTGGTCCATGGGCCTGGTGGTGCTGGTGGCCACCGCCTTCGCCGTGTGGGTGGTCGTTCGAGGCTGTCTGGCGGTGCCCATCAACGGCTCGATCGGGTTGTTCCTGCTGGGAACCGCGTTGCATTTGTTCGCGACCACCTCCATCGGCATCTACTTGGGCACGGTGGCACGCTCCATGCCGCAACTCGGGCTGCTGAGCATCCTGATCCTGATTCCACTGCAGTTGCTTTCCGGAGGGGCCACCCCTCGTGAAAGCATGCCGGAGCTGGTGCAAAACCTGATGCTGGCCGCTCCCACCACGCACTTTGTCAGCTTCGCCCAGGGCATTCTGTATCGCGGCGCGGGCCTGGCGATTGTCTGGCCGCAATTCCTGGCGATCGCGTCTATCGGTGCACTGTTTTTCTTCGCTGCGCTATTTCGGTTTCGCCGAGCGATAACGCAAATGGCCTGAGTTCGGGCGAGCGGCAGCGGCTCATGCCCGCCAAAACCTGTACAAAAAAGATACCAAAGTACAATTTATTGATGCCTTTGTGCCATCAATAATCTACCTCAAACGTGCCTGATCCACCCGTTCATGAGAAGCCCGCCATTTACCGGGTCGCTCCCGCAAGTTCGAATCAAAATCAAAAAGAACGTGGAAAGGACCTCCCGCCAGGGCCAAGAAATAACGTCGCTACCTGCGCCAGCTGAGCCATCTACCTGGACATGTCGGGTTCGAACCAACCCAACGTTATTGGCCTGACCGTGCAAAACATAAGAGGTGTTGCCGTGATCTCGGCACGCCCGAAGAATGGGCTGGGAGGCTTTATGAAACTTAAATCGCTGCAAATAAGAATCTGCATGACGGCGGGCATCTGCCTGTTTGTTTCATCACTGAGCCTGGTGCTCTACGGGCTGTTCTCCGCCCGGTCCAACGAGCAATACGTCGCCGGCGAGGTCTCGGCCTTGGTTGAGCGTTCGACTATCCGCGAGATCCAGAACCTGGCGGAATCCCGGGCCAACGCCATCCAGGCCAAATTGCAGAACGCCCTGGATGCCGCGCGCACCATGGCCAACGCTTTTGCCGTGAGCAAAGCTTCGCAAAGTCCTCTGGTGATGGGGCGCGAGCAGATCAACAGCGTATTGCTCGGGGTGCTCAAGGATAACCCTGACTTCAACGGCACCTATTCGTGCTGGGAACCGGACGCATTGGACGGCCAGGACCTTGCGTTTCGCGCCGCCCAGGATGGAAGCAATCCGTCGACCGGCCGGTTTACACCTTATTGGACGCGCAGCGCAGGCGGCCACATCGCGGTACAGCCGCTGGTTGAATATGACTCCATGGACCGCCATCCCAACGGCGTGCCTAAAGGCGGTTGGTACAGCGGTCCCCGCGACACCCTGAAAGAAAGCGTGCTTGACCCCATTCCCTACGTAGTCCAGGGAAAAAATGTCTGGCTGACCACCCTGTCGGTGCCGATCGTGTCGAACGGCAAATTCTACGGGGTGGTCGGGGCCGACTTCGACATCGCCTTTATCCAGAAACTCAGCGAGCAAATGTCCGCTGAGCTTTACGGCGGCAAAGGTTCGGTATCGATCCTCAGTAACCAGGGTCTGGTGGTGGCAGACAGTCAACGCACCGACTTGATTGGCCAACCCATCAAGGCGTTGTTGCCTGAGGCTTGGGAAACGGTGTTGAGCGCCATCCAGAGCGGTCGCGGTAATGGCCTGCTGAACGCGCAAACCCAACAGATCGAAGTGTTGATGCCCATTGAACTGGGCCGCACCGGTAAACCGTGGGCGGTCCTGATTCGCCTGCCCAAGGCGGTCGTCATGAGCCAGGCCATTGCCCTGGAGCAAGAGCTGCAAGCGCGCAGTATCAACAACAGCATCTGGCAGGTCTCCGTCGGTTTGGGGATCTCACTGCTGGCGTTGCTCGCCTTGTGGTTCGCCGCTGCGAAAATCGTCGGCCCCATCCGCGAAGCCGCTGCCTTGGCCGCCAACATCAGCCTCGGGGACTTCTCGCGGCGCCTGGTGCAGAAAACCGAAGATGAGGTCGGGCAGTTGTCGGCAGCGTTGAACGACATGTCCGAGAGCCTGCAAAGGCAAGTGCGGGTCGCCGAACGCATTTCCGAAGGCGACCTGGACCTGGAGGTTCGGTTGTCCTCGCCTCACGACACCCTGGGTAAATCACTGGAAAAGATGGTCAGCAATCTCAATCAATTGATCTCACAGGTTCAGTCCAGCGCGACCCAGATCACCGGCAGCTCAGGACAGGTCACCGATCTGAGCCAGTCGTTGTCCGAGGGCGCAGCGAACTCCGCATCGTCCATTACCGAAATCAGCGCAGTCATGACCCAGATGGCCGCCCAGACTCGGGACAACGCCGCCAACGCCAAGAAAGCGGATGAGCAATCCCAGGCATCACGGGCCGACGCGGGAGAAAGCGATCAATTGATGGGTGAATTGATCGCCGCCATGGCGGAAATTGACGACTCGGGCAAAGACATCACGGCGATCATCACGACCATCGACAACATCGCCGCACAAACCAACTTGCTGGCCTTGAACGCCGCCATCGAGGCTGCCCGGGCGGGTGAACTGGGACGGGGTTTTGCCGTCGTGGCCGACGAAGTCCGCAGCCTGGCGGCACGCAGCGCCGAGGCCGCCCAGCAAACCGCCGCGCTGATTGCCGATTCTTCAAGCAAGACGCAACGCGGCATGGTCATCGCTAGCCGCACCGCCGAATCGTTGAAAAATATCGTCAATGGAACCGGCGCGGTTTCCAGCCTGGTGTCGCTGATTTACCAGGCCTCCAGCGAGCAGGCCTCCGGATTGCAGCAAGCGAGCATTGGACTTGAGCAAATCGACGAAGTGACGCAGAAAAATCAATCAAACTCGCTGGAGTGCGCGGTGGCGGCCAAGGATCTGTCGGAACGGGCCGCGCTCATGCAGCGGGAGTTGGGCAGGTTCAAGGTAAAACGGTAACCGGCAGCGAAAAGCCACATGCCAGATAAAGCCGGATAGGAACGGTTTGCAGGCCATCTGTCCCTATCGACAACCGGTATTGCTTTAGGCGACAAAGAAACAGGCATGGCGGAGTTGTTCCTCTATGCTTGCTTCAACTAAAGGAATATTTCCATGGCCGAGTCTGAACCACGCGTTCTGCAGGTACATGCCCTCAAGACCGCTTGCTCGAACTGCAGCGTGCTTGAACTGTGCTTGCCCATCGGCCTGACGGGCGGTGAAGTCGAGCGCCTCGACACCTTGATAGCCCAGCGGGTGAAGGTCAAGAAAGGCGCCGCGCTGTATCGCACCGGCGACCCACTGCGCTCGTTGTATGCGGTGAGATTGGGGTTCTTCAAGACCAGCGTCCTTTCGGTAGACGGTCGCGAACAAGTCACCGGTTTCCAGATGCAAGGCGAAATGCTTGGCCTCGACGCTATCAGCACCGATCACTACGCCTGCAATGCCATCGCCTTGGAAGACAGCGAAGTCTGCCCGCTGCACTTCAGCCACTTGGAAAAACTCGCCCACGATTTACCCTCCTTGCAGCACAACCTGAACAAACTCCTGAGCCAGGAAATCGTTCGCGATCACGGCATGTTGTTGATGCTGGGCAACATGAACGCCGACGAGCGCCTGGCGGCATTTCTGTTGAACCTGTCGCAACGGCTCAATATGCGCGGCTATTCCTCCCGGGAATTTGTCCTGCGCATGAGCCGCGAAGCCATCGGCTCGTACCTGGGCCTGCGCCTGGAAACCATCTGTCGGTGCATCGCCCACCTGCGCCAGGAGGAACTGGTGGACATGCATGGACGCAACGTCACGATCCTGGACTTGCCCGGTCTCAAGCAAAAGGTCGCCGGCTGCCATCGTCATGCCGAGCTGTAGTGCCTGCGCTGCATGACCACTGATCTCTATCAGTAGCCCCCAATATTAAGACGTAACGTTCGAGCCTCCGGCGCCCCCAGCCCCCCCTGTTGGAGCAAACCTGCTCGCGAAGGCCGCCGCTCCGAGGTCCACGCTATCGCGGTACTCCGGCACCGACACCGACCACCCCAATTCGTCGCAGATACGGTGACGCAAGACATCAGACGCATTGGGCTCGCCATGCACGACATAGGTGTGCCGTGGCGGAGTCTTGAAGCCCCGCAGCCACTGGATAATCTCGTCGGCATCGGCATGGGCCGACAGCGTTTGCATCGGCACCACTTCAGCATTGATCGGCACGTCCTTGCCATGAATACGCACCGAAGGCTCGCCCGCCACGATCCTCGCGCCTCGCGTTCCGCCGGCCTGGAAGCCGGGCATCAGCAACGTGTTGATGGGGTTGGGCGCCAGGCTCTTGAGGTGGTGCAGTACCCGTCCCCCGGTGGCCATGCCGCTGGCGGCGATGATCACCGCCGGGGTGCGTTGCAGGTCCAGGGCCATGGCGTCCTTGACCGAGCGCACGGGATGGGCGATGTGGCACATGCCTTCGCACTCCTCCTTCGACAACCGATGCTCGTCACCGAAGCGCTGGTACAACCGGGTCACGTCGATGGCCATGGGGCTGTTGAGGTAGATCGGAATGTCCGGGATTGCCCGGTGTTGTTTCAGGCGATACAGGTGGTACATCAACAACTGAGCGCGACCGACTGTGAACGAGGGCACCAGTGTGATGCCTCGGCGCAACGCGGTGCGGGTGATCACCTCGGCCAATTGGTCTTCAGGTGATTCGTGCGGGTGCCGACGGTCGCCGTAGGTGGACTCCACCAACAGCACGTCTGCCTGCTCGATGACCTTCGGGGCAAACATCACCGGATCCTCGGGTCGCCCGAGGTCGCCGGAACACACCAGCGTCACCCCACCGGCCTGCACCTGAACGGTGGCGGCACCCAGGATATGCCCGGCGCGGCGCAGCAAGATGGATATCCCCCGAGCGATCTCCACCGGGTGTTCGAAGGCTATCGGGCGCAGCAGTTTCAGCGCTCGTTCGGCATGTTCACGGGTGTACAACGGGAAGGCCGGTGCATGTTTGGAAAACCCCTTGCGGTTGGCGTATTCCGCCTCTTCTTCCTGCAAGCGGGCGCTGTCGCGCAGCAGGATCTTCACCAGTTCGCAGGTCGCTGGCGTGGCGTAGACGGGCGCGCGATAGCCATTGCGAACCATGACTGGCAGGTAACCGCTGTGGTCCAGGTGGGCATGAGTCAGCACGATCGCATCCAGGTCGCGCATCGGCAGGTCGAAGGGATCCCAGTTGTGCAGGCGCAACTGCTTGTAGCCTTGGAACAATCCGCAATCGATCAGGATGCGCTGTTCGTCGTGCTCCAGCAGATACTTGCTGCCGGTAACGGTACCGGCAGCCCCGAGAAATGTCATGCGCATGCCGGTGCTCCTGGACAATTGATGGGAACGCTATTGTTTGCCCACGTGGACGGTGATTCCCATCAATCATTTCGCCGTCAGGACCCATTACGTCAGACCGCCAGGACGCTGCACTGCACCTGATACAGGATGTGCTCTGTCGTGCTGCCTAGCAGCCCAAACGGATCGCTGTGCTGGGATCGGCCCATGACGATTACATCCAACTCATGCTCCAGGGCAAACTCACTGAGCGCGGACACGGGATGTCCCAGTAAAAACTGCCTGCGCCCGGCCGGCACGCCGAACAGATTGGCCAATTGCGCAAAGGATATTTCCTGAGTCCTGCGCAGTTCCTTGCTGAGCTGCGACAGCGAAAAGCCGCCGCCTCCCGCATCGCCCAAGTAAAGCGACGGCACTTCAAAGGCATGCACCAGATGCAACTCGGCGTCGCATTGCAACGCGAGTTCAAGGGCCTGGCGGATAATCCTGTCATTAAGCCCGCTGTTCTGTGCAAACGCACTGGAAGGGTCCACGGCCGCGACGACCTTGCGCGGCAAGGCGTGTCCGGCAGCGCCCAC
Source organism: Pseudomonas thivervalensis (assembly GCF_001269655.1). Classification (GTDB taxonomy): domain Bacteria; phylum Pseudomonadota; class Gammaproteobacteria; order Pseudomonadales; family Pseudomonadaceae; genus Aquipseudomonas; species Aquipseudomonas thivervalensis. The sequence continues at coordinate 91,654 of NZ_LHVE01000009.1, read as the reverse complement.
CAGATACAACGGAACGGGGCATTTGCGCAGCAACTGCCAATCCAGCGGCATGAAAAAGGCGCGCTTGAGCAGGGACTCATGCTGAACCTGCTTGATCAGCAAGTCGGGTTTGATCTGCGCGACGTGCTCCAGGATTCGCTCGCGCATGCCGTCCACCCACGTCATTTCGGTGGTGACCCGCAGGCCCCGGCGACGCATCTTGTCGGCCTCCTCTTCCAGCCAATCGCGCTGGTCCTGGAAATAGGTCTGCCGCGCTTCCTCACGCGGCTCTTCCTCAAGCAGCGACAGAATGTCCAGCGTGGGGATCAACGCCGTGACATGCAGATGCGCCTCGCTGGCAGCCGCCAGGGCGGCGGCGTGATGCAGGGCGGGCGAATGACGTTGTGCCGGGTTGAGGATCAACAACAGGCGCTGATACTGGCTCATGATGGTTCTCCAGGTTCGGGCTCAAAGTTGATTCTGGATCGCCTGCATGAGTACGACTTGATTTACATCAGAACCAGGCAAGCTGACGTGATAACAACGGACAAGCCAACGGCGCCATCGTGCTCATCCCCTGACCGCCAACAGGCTGCCCGGTACCGAATACAAGGCCCGCTCCGTCGTACTGCCGATCAACCGCTCCAGACCGACACGGTGGGCGGTTCCCATCACCACCACATCGGCCTCGTACTCATCGACGAATTCATGGATAACCGGTACCGGCAGGCCAAGGGTGAAATGTCGGCGATCGGCCGGCACGCCACACTGCTCGGCCAGGTTGATAAATGCCATGTGTAATGATTCACGCAGGGCATCGACATAATCGTCATCCCAGGCTCCTGCCAATAGCGACGCTTCGCCGTTGAACGCGACCGACAGATCGCAGGCATAGAGCAAGTGCAAAGCAGCGTCGCATTGCCGGGCCATTTGCGCCGCGACCTGGACAATGCGTTGGTTCAAGGCATTGGCCTGGGGATCGGAAGGGTCCACTGCGGCCACCACCCGACGCGGCAGGCCGTGCACCGCCTGGTTGACCAAGTGCACCGGCACCGGACAATCGCGTAGCAGATGACAATCGAGCGGCGTTGCAAACACACGCTTGAGCAGGGGTTCTAGCGTGACGTCCTTGATCAACAGATCGGGTTGGAACTGTTCGACGTAACGAAGGATGTCCAGCAGCGGATGAGTGGTCCAGACGACATGCGTCTCTACGTTCAACCCCTCCTCCTTGAGCAGCGCCGCCTCCTCCGCCATCCACCGACGATAGCGATGCAAATGACGCTGCACGTCCGTTTCGTCTGTTTTCTCACCCCACAAGTGGATGCGGGCCGGTGGCTGGACGAACACGCATAGATGCAGCGCCGCACCGCTCGCCCGGGCCAGGGCGCAGGCCCTGCGCATCGCTGCGCTGGGGTGCAAGTCGGGTTCGACGATCAATAGCAAACGCTGGTATTGCCCCATCGCACACCTCCATCAAGCGGTTCTTTTCCCAGTCGGCGCCGGACACTGGCCCCGCTTCGGCACTGTTTGCAGCGTGCGCCCATCCACAGTCCATGCGGTTTGATCTGAATCAAATGCAACGCATTCGATGATTGGGTGCGCCGGGGCTGATCCAGATCAGAACCGACGTCCACCACGGGCGTAGAACAACCTGGAACGCGAAGCTTTTTAGCGCACCGCATGCCTATATCCGAATGGAGGATCGACCCATGATCACAGTCAAAGACCACAACGAACGCGCCGCTGCGTTGTATGCCAGCATCAGTGGCAAGCACTGGATCCAGGCGCTTAAAGACGGCCGGCATGTGCTGATCCGACCGCTGCGGGATGAGGATCGCCAGCGCGAATATGACTTCATCAAGCGCCTGTCTCCGGAATCGAGGCACATGCGCTTTCTGTCGCAAATCAATGAACCCGGAGCGGTCATGCTCGATCAGTTGATGGATGTCGACTGCAAGACGCGCCTGGCCTATATCGCCCTGGTCCACGACAACGGTCAGTTGATCGAGATCGGTGTCAGTCGCTACTGCGCCACGTCCGAACACGAATGCGAGTGCGCGGTGACCGTCGCCGATCAGTGGCAGCACCTGGGCCTGGGGACGTTGTTGATGGAACATCTGATCGATGCGGCACGTAAAAACGGCTACCGGCAGATGTACTCCGTCGATGCCGCCAGCAACGCCGCCATGCGGGATCTGGCCCACAGCCTGGGGTTCGAGACCCGTACCGACCCCGACGACACCCGGCAGGTCATCCACCGCCTTTATCTCTAGCCACGATACTGCGCGGGTCTCTTCCATGGTCCCGCGCAGGTGGTTCCCGTCATGCCTGCGGCTTTATCGCCCAGACGCTGCAGGGTGCCCGTTGCAGCAATAGCTCGGCGGTCGTCCCCAGGCGCTTTTCCAGGCCATGATGGGCCGTGGTCCCCATGACGATCACATCCGTCTGATGATCAGCGGCGAACGTGCAAATGCTGTTCAACGGTGCTCCTTCGATGAAATGTCGTTGCTGCGGCAAGACCCTATGGCGTTCGGACAAGGATTCGAACACTTCATGCTGTGCCTCGCCCAATGCCTCATAGATACCGGTTGCCAGGGGCAATGCGCCAAAGCCCATGTCCGACGCATAGACAGCGGTCCAGTCAAAGGCATGCAGCAGTTCGACTTCGGCGTTGCATTGCTCGGCCAGCTTGACGGCTGCGTTGACGATCTGGTCATTGAAGACCAGGTCCTGTTCCTCACTGCGCAGCACGTCGACGATCGCCAGGACTCGCCGCGGACGAGGATTGCGCGCGTCAGTGACCAGATGCACCGGCACAGGACAGTCACGCAGCAAGCGCCAATCCAGCGGTGTAAAGAAGACCCGCTTCATGGCCGGCTCCGGCTGTGCATCCTTGATGATCAGCGTCAGCGGCAATTCCTTGATGTACTGCTGCAGGGCTTGAAAGGCGTCCTTGCCCCAGACCACTTCGCACGTCACCTCGACGCCGTGCCGGCGCGCCAGCTCGGCCTGTTGCCACAGCCAATGCCGATGGGTTTCCAGGTACCCCTCGCGGGCCTGCTTGACCTGGTCGGGCGCGAACAGACCGGCCACCGATAACAGTTCCAGGTAATCGATGGCGACAATGTGAAGCGGCAGGTCCAACACTAGCGCCAGCTCGGTGGCGCGGTCGAACGCCGGCGTACGGATCATGGCGTCAGGCGCCAACAGCAACAAACGGGGAGTCAGGGACATGGAAAACCTCGACGCGTGGCTTTAACCACTGAGTGGGAAGAAGATTCCAGAATGAACGCAGGGCAAATGCGGGACTTGATATTGATCAAACTGCCATCATCTGGGTCACAGATCCGGGAGCATCAGCCCGCCCCACATCGCCAGCGTCATCAGTAGCTGGCCGGGAATGACGAGCCCGGCGAACCGGCGTCCACCGCTGACCCAGGCCACCACGCATTTGCTCAGGGAGTTGCTGGTCAGGGCCATCAGGACGGGCACGGCGACGTCATCGAAGGGCAGCAACCCACCCTTCGCCAGGGAGGCAATGGAGGCGGTCGAGGCATGGGCGTCGACCAAGCCGCTGAAAATCGCCGTGACGGTCACCCCAGCCTGCCCGAACTCTGCAAGCATGGCCGACGACACAACCGTGATGGCCGTCATCGCCACGACTACCGTCAACGCCAGTTTCAGGCTGAAGGCCCCGCCGTGCTTGATCTCTTCGTCGACGCGCACCCTGGGCCGGGGAAACATCAAGACGCCGGTGTAGAGCAGGACCGTCAGCAACCCGCACAGCAACGGCCACCACATCCAGCGCAATAGCACCGGCTCCACCGCACCGATAATCAGCGCCATCTGCGCCAGTGTCGCCAGGTTGGCCAGCATGGCGGCCGCGCTCAATATCTTTACATTGATCGGCTCCTTCGCGGCGATGTGCCCCAAGGTCGCGACGGTCATCGTAGCGGAGGCAAACCCCGATGCGATTGCGCCGAGGGCATAACCGTAACGAGTGCCAAGGGTCCGGACCGCGACGTGCCCCAATGCCCCGACCGCCATCAGCATGACGGTCAGGGCACAGAGGGTGCGAAGGTTGATGGCGTTGTATGGCCCCAGGTAACGATCCGGAGCGAGCGGGAGTATGACCAATGCGGCAATCAACAGCATCAGGCCATCGCGCAACTCAATAGCGGTCAGTTGGCTGCGGGCAAAATGGTGAAGCGCCTGGCGGCTGGCCAGCAGCCCCGCCATCATCACGCCTACCGCGGTCGCCAAGGCCGGTGCACTGACGCAGAGCGCGCCCAGCGCCAACACGGCAAACAAGGCCACCTCGCTCGTGATGCCAGGGTCCTTGTCGAGGTTTTTCCAGTACGCCACGGTGACCAATGCCCCCAACGCAAGCGCGAAAAAACCTAGCAAGGGAGGACCGCCGATCCAGGCGGTGACGTACCCCAACAACGAGGTCACGGCAAACGTGCGCAGGCCGGCGAAATCGCGCCTGCCGTCCTCGCCCTTGCGCCGCTCGCGCTCCAGCCCCACGAGCAGGCCGATGCCCAGCGCCGCGCCGGCGTTGGCAAAACCCAGGGCTTCGATCATGACCACGGACTATGACAGATGCGCGGACATGCGATGCGATGGCGCTGGCACCTCCCGCGCCACGCACGGTCGAGCGAACGCACCTTGCGGCCAGGCATGGGGAGCGTCGATCCGCGCCTGCAGCGTTCTGGTGAACGCCTGCGCTTGCTCAAGGCTTTTGAAACCCACACACAACGCATCCAAGCGCACCACCCAGGACGTCCCTGGCTGCCGCTCTTCAATTCGAATAATCATGACCAACCTCCGATGACCGGTGGGCCTGCATGCCAGGATCAAGTCCTAGCGTGCGCGTCCATCGCGCAGGGCAGCTTGATCGGGATCAAACATTGCGCTGTCGCGCCATCATCGCTCGCGCGGGGCTTTGACGTGTGTTTGATGCAAATCAAGTCACCAAGCCTCACCGCGCTCATGATCGATACCAGACACAGCCCGTGCGGCAGTCGCACGGCGCCTACAGGTCCTTGCCCAGGAGGTTTGTCATGTCTACGCAATCACGCTTGATGCTGGTCGTTTCGTCACTGACGGAACACAGTCCGGCGTTCGACCGCGCCGCCGCACTGGCCAAGGCCGAAGGCGCCGCGTTGCACATCGTCGCCTTTGATTATCTGGAAGGCCTGGCCACGGCCGGGCTGGTCAATGAACAAGCACTGGAACAGATGCGCCTGGGCTACATCGAACGCCATCGGGATTGGCAGGAAGAACAGGCCAGGCCCCTGCGCAAGCTCGGCATCGAAGTCACCACCGAAGTGACCTGGGTCGAGCGCCCCTTGCAGGAAATCCTGATCCACCTCAAGGAAACGCCGATGGCCGCGCTGATCAAGACGGTGGATCCTGAATCCTGGATCTCGCGCCTGATGTTCACGCCGCTGGACGTGCACCTGCTGCGCGAATGCGAGGTACCGTTGCACTTCGTCAACAAAGTGGCCCATGCGCGCCCGCGCAAAATCCTGGCCGCTATAGACCCCTTCCACCGCGACGGGCGCTACAAAGGGCTCAACGACCGGATCCTGACCGAAGCCAACAAGCTGGCGACCAGTTGCGATGCGGAGCTGGAAGTCATCTACGCCTACGACCTGTCCTCCATCACCGCGGCCGAATACGGCTTTGGCAACGGCTCGACGTTCTTCTCTTCGACCCTGGCTCGGCAACTCTATGAGTCCCAGGGTGCAGCATTCGACGCCCTGGCCGAACGCAACGGCATCGCCCCGGAACAACGACGCATGATCATGGGCGACCCTGCCAAGGTACTCGCCAGCTACGCCGGGGCCCATGACATCGATGTCATCGTCATGGGCCGCGTGCACTACGGCGGTCTGGACAAGCTGATCGGCAGCACCGTGGAAAGCCTGCTGTACAAGATGCCGTGCAGCTTGTGGGTGATTGCACCGCAGCAGTTTGACTGAGGCCTGAAGGCCATCGCCGATGGCCTTTACAACCGCTCAGCGTTCCAGGAAACCCGGCTGATGAACCGACCCATCGAGACGCCAGCGCAGCAACAGCTCATCGCCACGGAGGTGGAGGCCTGGCACGCGCTGTCCGCCGAGCAGGTACTCGAACGGCTGGGTGTCAATGAGCAAGCCGGGCTGGACGCTGCGCAAATCCAGGCCCGACTTGCCCGTAGCGGCTTCAATCGCCTGCCGGAATCTTCCCGAAGGCCGGCTTGGCGGCGATTCCTCCTGCACTTCCACAACATCCTGATTTACGTACTGCTCGGCTCGGCTGTGATCACCGCGGTTCTGCAACACCTGTGGGATACGGCGGTCATTCTCGCCGTGGTGGTTGTCAACGCCGTCATTGGTTATATCCAGGAAGGCAAGGCCGAAAAAGCCATGGACGCCATCCGCGAAATGCTCGCCCCCCGGGCAATGGTGATTCGTTCAGGCGAACGCCTGGGCATTGCAGGCGACGAACTGGTACCAGGCGACATCGTTTTGCTGGAGGCCGGTGACAAGGTGCCCGCAGACCTGCGTCTGCTGCATGCCAACCGGCTCCAGGTCCAGGAAGCCATCCTGACCGGAGAGTCCGCCCCGGTGGAAAAACACACTGAACCGGTACGGCCGCAAGCGCCCCTGGGTGATCGCGCCTGCATGGCCTTCAGCGGCACGCTCGTTACGTGTGGACAAGCCACTGGGGTCGTCGTCGCCACCGCGACATCCGCCGAAATCGGGCGTATCAGCAACCTGCTGGCAGACGTGGAGTCACTGACGACACCGCTGAACATGAACGTCATCTCCGCCAAAGACATTGGCGAGTCTTACCAAATGCTCGAATCCGGTCGCGCCATCGCTTTTATGCAAGACGACGCATTGCTAGCGGGCGAGATGGCCAAGGCAAAGAACCCGGAAGACTGGGTGGTGACCGGCACCCCGCAATCCAACGAAATCTACGGTTGTACGATGCGCCGGGGGGATCCAGCTTTGAAAAAAATCGTGGATGACTCGATCAAATCACTCTTCGTCTCGGGCGAAATCAACGCCATCTATGATAAATGGTTCAATCAGCCCATCCCTCCCAGAGATTTGAATCTCAAATTTCCGATGAGCACTGAGCTCAAGACAATCATCGCCCATCCCAACGACCAACCAGCGCCGGAAAGGAATTTCCCCTAATAGTGGCCCCCGCCCCGCGACGAGGACAGCGAATCATAGAACGTCAGTTTGGCATTTGACGGGAACGACCACAGTATTTCAGTACGTCAGAAATACTGTGGTCAACTTGAGCGGCGATTACCCGAACGAGTCGCCACGAATAGAGTTGCTCGCGGAGAGGGCTTCAAGGCTATTGCCAGAAATCCGAATCAGAAATAATACCCAATATTCATGTACAGCTGGTTTTCCCACTGGTCACTACCCCCAGCCCCCAGACTTTGCGTGAGGCTGCTGCCACCGATGACCGGATCATTCTTGCCGTACAACCATTCCGTGGCGATCCACAGTTTGCTGAGGGAGAACGAGGTGCCGAAAATCATCCGTTGCGAGGTCTTGAAGTCGTCTGCGGATTTATCGAAGGCGCTGTAGTTGGCATACACCTGTACACCGCTGATCTGATCGAACAGGTACTTGCCCCCAACGTCATAGCTCACATCGGCCACATACAAGTTGCCGCGACTGGCAACGTTGTAAGTGGCGTCGTAACCGCCGAAAGTCACCAGCTCATCAGTGCCGGGGTTGCGTGGGGACATCTGCTGCCGCGCAGCCTGCAGTTGCACGCCCCATGGTCCGTTTTTACCGATGTAGTGCACCGCCACGGCATTGCGCCGGCCGTCGTTGTTGGTGTCGCGGTTCTCCAGGGATGAGGTCAGGCCAGAGATACCGACTTCAGACTTCCACGGCCCCAGGTCCAGCGCCTTGGCCACCCGCAGCACCATAGTATTGCGTTCCTGGTTATTGCTGCCGTCGATGACATAGCTGTCCGCTTCGGAGACAACGCTGGAGTAGGTTTCACCCTTGCTGGTGCCTTTGCCCTGCGAGGCCGGACGAAGGTAGTAACCGGCCTGAATATTCCAGTCACCGCTTTGCTGGATGTACTTGGCGCCAAGTTCTTCCACGTCTTCCAGCCCCACGACGTTGCCCAGGGTTTGATAGAACGTGCTGCCAAAGTACGGCTGCAAACCGAACGGCACCTGGTTCAGGCCGACCTGGATTTGCTGGTCGGGGTTGAACTTGTAGCCGATCCAGGCGAACTCGGCGAGCTGGACGTCCCCGACGTTTTCTGTGTACTGGTAAGGGTAGGCTCGGCCGTAGAAACGGTACTTGGCCTGGCCGATCCAAGTGTCGGAGTTGTACTTGGCGGAGAGGATTACTGTATCGAAGTTGAACTTCTGGATATCGCGATCCGGGTCATAGTCCCAACGCGCCCGGACGGCGCCGCCGAGATCGAGATTGTCGGTGACCTGGACCGCCTGCGCGTGTTCGGAAAGTGCGCCCAACAGCGCCAGCGGAATCAATGAGCGCAAGGCCCGAGTGGTGTTCAATTTCATGGTCGCTCCGTCTCTAAGTTTTATTTTTGGCAACAACCATCCCGGCCACGGCAAAGCGCGGTCTGGATGAAATAGGTATGGCCCGCCGAGACTGAAGCTGGAACAGCGTCCAGGTGCTAGCGGGTTAAACGGTGTTTGAAAAGCCGCAGTCGTTTAAACTTCGGTGTCAGTTGCGTTGAATTTCTTCAACCACAGCGGCACAAGCACGGAAGGTGTCCAACGTCCACTCGGGATTGATAAAGTCCGGCCAGCTGGAAAGTTTTACGATCGCCACTTCAGAAGCCGGATCCCAATAGATACTCTGGCCAAATACTCCGCGCGCCGAGTAGGTGCCCTGTTCACTGTCCAATACCCAGCACTGATTGCTGTAAGCCGCAGTCGGAAAGTGCTTGGTGTAGTAGCCGTAGAGGACTTCAAAAGCGGGGGTGGAACCACGTCCGCATGCACGTACAAATGTCTCTGGGACGATTTGCTGGCTGTTGAAATGCCCACCCTGCAAATACATTTGGGCAAAACGCCCGAGATCGCGCAGCGTGGCGCTCATCCCCCCATCGGCCAATGCAGTTCCAACACGATCAAGGGTGATATTTGCGTCTTGTTCCGCCCCCAGTCTCGACCAGATCTCCCGGCTCAATAAAACGGGGAGTCGCTCGCCACAGGCCCGCTCACAGACCCAGGCCAACATGTCGGTATCCACCGAGCGATACTCAAAGAACTGACCATGTTCACGGTCTTTACTCAGCGATTTCAACAAACCATAAATGCTGTCAGGAGACGCTCGCTCTCCCCGTTCACGCCAACCCGAGGCGATATCCAACTGAATGAATTCAGCATCCGGATCGGTGTAATCCTCTCTGAATCTGACGCCGGTGCGCATATCCAGCAGATCCTGCACCCGGGCATCGCCATAACCGCTTGCCGAAAGCTCGGGCACATAGTGGCTGACAGGCGCTTGGGGATCGATTCGGCCCTGGCCGATCAACCGGCCGACCAGGCTGCCAACGATGGTCTTGGAGACCGACTGCAGCAGATGCAACGTGTGCGGCTGCATACCGTTGAAATACTGCTCCGACACCACCTTGCCTTGATGAAGCACCAGGAAACCATCGGTGTAGCTATCGGTCAGGAAGGTCGCCAGGTCGGTATGCCCCCCATCGACCCGCTGGAAACGTACGTCGTCCAATGAGCGCTCGTTGCGCTTGAACTCAGTGATCGGCCCGGGACTGCGATGAATAGCGGCCACTGGAAACAGCTGGCTCATGTGCTGGAATGACCAACGGTTATAGGGCGGGCTGTCCCAATTGTGCAGGCCAATCTGCTTTTCCCGGGGCGGCGGATAGCCCTGCATCAGCCTTAGATCCTGGTAGCCAATGCCTGGAGCGGTCATGTCGTTTTTATTGTACATAGGGGTTCAGCTCTCATCGTTCAGAGGGTGGTGGCAGGAAAAGCGATGGCCGTGATCCTGGGTCTCGGCTGGCACCTCTCGGCGACAACGCCCAGTGGCCCGCGGGCAACGGGGCGCGAAGTGGCACCCGGTAGGCCGGTTCAAGGGACTGGGAATCTCGCCGCTCAGGATCTGCAACTGGTCACGGCGTTCCGGGTCGATGGAGGGCACCGAATTGAGCAGCGCACGGGTGTAGGGGTGACGCGGCCGACCGAACACCTGCTCCACAGGCCCGGCCTCGACAATGCGCCCCAAGTACATCACCAGCACCTGCTGCGCCAGGTACTCGACCGTCGCAAGGTCGTGACTGATGAACAAGTAGCTCAGGCCATTGTCGGTCTGCAGCGTCTTGAGCAATTGCAGCACTTGGGCCTGGACCGATACATCGAGCGCCGCCGTAGGCTCATCGAGGACCAGCAGTTTTGACTCCAGCGCGAGGGCCCGGGCGATAGCGATACGCTGCAACTGGCCGCCGGAGAATTCATGGGGATAGCGCTCCATGTGCTCCTCACCCATCCCCACATTTGCCAACAGCGAGAGAATGCGCGCGTGCAGGGCGTGGCCGCGCCAACCAAAGGCAACCTTCAGCGGCTCGGCAACAATCGCCTTGATTGTCATTTTTGGATTCAGCGAGGCGTAGGGATTCTGGAACACCATGCTCAAGCTCCTGCCCCGCGCCCTGGCATCAGTCGGCAGCGGCCGACCTTCGACCAGAATCTGCCCACTGTCGGCTGGCAGCAGACCGAGCAAGGTCGCGGCAACCGTACTTTTGCCACAACCGGACTCCCCCACCAGCGCGACCGTCTCACCGGCCTGAACCTCCAGGCTGATGTGGTCGATGGCGGTCACCAGGCCGTCGCGGCTGGCGTAGGTCTTGTGCAGCTGAGTGACGCTCAGCAGTGCGGGCTGTTTGTTGTTATTCATAGCCGTTTACCTTTCAAAGAAGCCTCACACCTTGACCAACGTGTTGTGGCAAGCCGCCCAGTGTCCCTCGCCGATCTCTACCCTCGGCGCAGCCTGAACGCATCGTCCAGTGGCGCGTTCACAGCGTGGATTGAAGGCGCAGCCTGCCGGAGGAACCGCCATGTTCGGCACCTGCCCGGGGATGAAGCCCAGGGGCTGGGATCCCTGCCCCAACTTTGGCACGGTGCCCATCAGTTTCAGGGTGTAGGGGTGTGCTGGTCGCTTGAACACTTGGCCCACCGGACCGCTCTCCACCACTTCGCCGGCATACATCACCGCCACCCGGTCACAGAGCGAAGCCATGACGCCAAGGTTGTGGGTGATAAACAGAATCGCCAGGTCCTGCTCCTGCGCGAGCTTGCGTAGCAAGGCGATGATTTGAGCCTGCACGGTGACGTCGAGCGCCGTGGTCGGCTCATCGGCGATCAGCAGTTTCGGTCGGCAGGCCAACGCCATGGCAATCACCACTCGCTGCAACTGGCCGCCAGACATTTGGTGCGGATACTTGGCCAGTGCCAGAGAGGGATCGGGCATGCTCACCGCCTCCAGCGAGTTCAGCGCCTCAGCGCGGATTTGTGCCTTGCTCAGTTGCCGATGGCAGCCGATGACATCGAACATCTGCCGGCCGACAGTGAAAAACGGATTGAGCGCCTTCATTGGATTCTGGAAGATCATCGCCGCGCCGCCGCCGCGCAAATCCGCTAGCTGCGATGCCGACGCACCGTTGACCTGCTGTCCGGCGACCTTGACACTGCCTCCCAGCCGAGCGGCGTCAGGCATCAATCCAAGGCAGGACATGGCGGTCATTGACTTGCCCGAGCCCGACTCCCCGACCAATCCAAGGATCTCGCCGCGCCTTACCTTGAGGTCGATGCCGCGTACGGCCTTTACGGTCTTGAACAAACCAGGGAAAGACACCGTCAGCCCTTCCACTTCCAGCACCCATTCTTGAGCTGCGTCGTTATTCGAAGCGGCAGGACGTTCGGGAGTAGACGGTTGCAAGGATTCGTTGATCATCAGCGCGTCCCCTTCTTTGGATCGAGCACATCGCGCAGCCCATCACCCACCAGGTTGACAGCCAGTACCAGGACAAAAATCGCGACGCCGGGAAACAGCACCGTCCAGGGATTTTCGAGCAACTGCGAGCGCGACGCCGCGGCCATCAGTCCCCATTCGACCATGGGCGGCTTGGCCCCCAGCCCGATAAAGCTCAGCGAGGCAGCGGCGAGAATGGTGTAGCCAAAGTCCATGGAGCCCTGCACGATCACAGGCGTGGTGGCGTTGGGCAGGACATGGCGAAGCAAAATACGGAAATGACTGACCCCCATGGAGCGAGCGGCATGGATATAGGTTTCTGAACGAACCCGTACTACCGCACCGCGCATGATCCTCGCGTACCAAGGGAACCAGGAGACTGCGAGCGCTAGCATGGCGTTGGCCAATCCCGATCCCAGCGCAGCGGTGATAGCGATCGGCAACAACAGCGGTGGAAAGGCCAGGAACACGTCCGAGACACGCATCAGCAGCGTATCAATACGACCGCCGAAGTAACCGGAAACAAGCCCAATCGGAATCCCGATCAGCATCGCGATCAGCGTCACGCTCACTCCGATGATCAGTGAGGTGCGTGCGCCATAAAGCACCCGGGAAAGAATGTCGCGACCAAACTCGTCGGTGCCCATCCAGTGTGCCCAGTTGGGTGCCATTAATTTTTGGGAAAAGACAATCTTGTTCGGTTCATAAGGCGCAAGCCAGGGGGCGAAGATGGCCGCCAGGATGATCAGCAGCAATAACAGCGCGCCAAATACAAACAACTTGTTATCGCAGGCAAAAGCCAGGGCCTTGATACGCCATGATGGGGCTCGCGAGGGCATGGACAGGGATACGTCTTGGATACTCATTGGACTCGCAACCTCGGATCAACAAGGTGATACAAGAGATCAACAATCAGGTTGATCGACAGATACGTCGTGGCTAGCACCAGGGTGGCGCCCATTACGGCGGGAAAATCATTCTGGGCAATCGAAAACACCACGAAGCCGCCCAGGCCGGGCCAATCGAAAACGAACTCGACAACGACTGCACCGCCGAGCAGGTAACCGAAGGTCAGGCCCACCACCGTCAGGAGCGGAATCATTGTCGCCTTCAGGGCATAGGCGTAGTGGATACGCCACTTGGGTACGCCGTAAGAAATGGCCGTACGGATGTACTCTTCGGAGAGCACCTCGACCATCATGTTGCGGGTGATCCGGGTGACAGTGGCCAAGGTCACGATGACCAGGGTGAGCACGGGGAGCGTCAGGTGTTTGATGGCGCTCCACAGCGCTACGAAATTACCGGCCAGCAGCGTGTCGATCAGGTAAAAACCGGTCACGCGCTCAAACGGGCTATCGAGGAGAATCGAAGCATCGATACGTCCTTGGAGGGGCAGCCAGTTGAGCTTGCCGTAGAACAACAATTGCAGACCCATGGCCAAGATGAAAACGGGAAATGCCGTCCCGGCGATGGACCCCGCTCGTGCCACGTTGTCGACCACTGAATTCTGCCGCGCCGCCGAGATGACGCCGATCGGCACCCCGAGTACAACCACCCAGAACATTGCCAGTAGCGTCAGTTCGAACGTCGCGCCAACCCGCCTGACCACCTCCTCCATCACCGGCCGCCCGGTGCGCAGACTGTTGCCAAAATCACCTTGCAGAAGGTCGCCGATGTAATTGAAATACTGGATAGGCAGAGGTTTATCCAACCCCAGCTTTTCTCGCTCGACGGCAATCTGCTCTGCCGTGGGGTGGTTCCCCAGCATCATCTCTACCGGGGATCCGGGAAGAGCTCGGCTCAGAACAAAGGTGATGGTCAACACGCCCAGAAGAATGAAGAACATCACGATCAGTCGCTGGGCTATATACTTCGCCATTTGCACTACCTTTTGTGGCTAATCAACTTGGCCCTGCCTTCTTGCGCCCAGCATAAAGCCCTCAAAGCGAACTAACTTTTGAGGAATGACCAGGCGAATCAACCAACTATCGGGTGACAGGGTAAATCAGGGGCCTACACCTACAACTTCACCGAGAACAACTCAGCATTCATCGATTCAAGTTGTAGTAGAGAATTGCCTCATAAGCAGGATTCAGGCTCTTTTCCATGCCCTTGATGTCTTTGCGAGAAACCCGTATCTGCTGCACGTCTGCGTACCAGATCGCAGGAGCGTCCTTGGCCAGTAGCTCTTGGGCCTGCTGGTACTTTTTAGTGGATTGCGCCCGGTCACTGCCTTCTAGCGCCACCGCCTCCTCGATCAACTGGTCGAAGCCTGGGTTGCTGTAGTGGGACAGATTGAACAGCGTGGGTTTTTCTGTATGAAACTCACTGAAAAGCCAATCGCTGGGTGTCGGATACGTGGGCCACCAAGCCATGGATTGCAGGTTGGGAGCGGTGTCCAGCTTCTTCGCCTTATCCCAGATCACACCCCACTCGCCGGGGCGTAACTCCACTTCTACGCCAACTTGAGACGCCGTCGCCTGGAACAGCTCAGCAGCGTTTGCATAGACACCGCTGATGTACTGCATCGAGACCTTCCAGTCCTGCTTGGGAACACCGGAGGCTTCCAATAATTGTCGGGCTTTTTCCAGATCGTAAGAAGCCATGGGCACGCTGGCATGCCCCCAGATACTGCTGGGCAAAGGTCCTTTGGGGACACTGCCGTAGCCATGCAGAATATCGTCGGTGACACCTTCATAGTCCCAGAGGTATTGCAGCGCCTGACGAAATGCCACGTTATCCGTAGGGTACTTCTGGGTATTGATCAAGAACTGGAAGTTCTTCCACGAAGGCGCGGTGCTCACCTTGATCGCAGGGTTCTCTCCCAACACCTTGAGCTGATCAAGAGGGATATCCCAGGCGACACCGGCCTCGCCATTCTTGATCATCTGGGTGCGGGTGGAGGCTTCGGACACGACTTTCACGATGACCCGATCGAATTGCCCTTCTTTCCAGCCCCCCCAGTAGCCATCGAAACGCTCGAGCACCACTTGCTGACCCTGTTCGACCTGCCCAAGCTTATAGGGACCGGTACCGATAGCGTTGGGAGCCATCATCCAGTCATGCCCCTTATCCACCGCCGCCGGGGCAATGATATAAGCAGCGTATTGACCTGCCGCGATCAGATTGGCCGGAGTGGGATTTTGAAACTTGAGCACTACCGTGTCGTCAGCGACGACCTCGACGGAGTCCAGGGCTTTCCATACATACGCAGCGCCCTGTTTCAGCGCCTTGACGTAATCGATGGATTTCTTGACCGCTGCGGCATCGAACGCCGAACCGTCATGAAACTTAACGCCGTGCCGCAGCTTGAAGGTCCAGGTCTTGCCGCTGTCGCTGCTTTCCCAGGACGTGGCGAGCCCAGGGGAAAACTCCTCGGCACTGCCCGGAGCGTTATAGACCAGAAGCGTCTCGTAGATATTGCCCAGCACCCGCACCTCTTCCGAAAACGCCGAGGCTGGATCCCAATCCTTGAAGGAGGCTCGATCAGCGACAACCAAGGTATTGGTGGCCGCACACACCAAGCCGCTGGTCAACGGCGCGGTAATGGAAAGCGCCATCAACCCTGCCATCAAGGTTCTTTTGAAGTTCATCGGTGTTCCTCTTATTTTTATGATGGGCGCAGCGGGTCACTTGCACGAGCAGGCGTTAATCCAGCTGGAATGAACGACGTGATTGGCCGTTCGTGAAACTGCCTGTTGAGCGGTGTGGCCCATTATTGATCTGCCGCACCGCCAGCTCAATTTCGCGAGCGCTAAGAAAAAAACGCCTGATGACGCTTGAAAGCGTCACCTAGCGTCTGTTTTTAAAGCGGGGTTAGAACAACGGCGGAACGAGGTTGAACTCACCCTCGGATGGGCGAATCAGTAGCCGCGCCCTCACCTCGCTGGGGATCTCAGGGGCATCAATCGGGAAGCAGCTGCAACTGGAAAGCGCGTTACGCCGATCGATCGATTCACCGAGGTACTCAAACACAATCTGCGCACCAAAAGGACGTCGAAAATTGTCGCCCGACACGCCGAGCACCAAGCCGTTGAGAAAGCGGAAACGACTGCGATAGGAGGGGTAAAGCGCTGACCAGATATAGCCCCGAGACGATAGGTACTCGCGCTCGACGATGTAAATCAGATCGGATGAGGCAAAGCAGAACCCCCTATATTTATTGATGCCGAAACTCTTCAGTTGGTCATCACCCAACCTCACTCGCTCGTAGGTTTTACTCAGGATCTTGTTGCCGGAACGGGTCAAGCGGGTAATCGACTTGATCACCTCTCCTGATCCGGAGGGCGACATCAAATAGACAAAGTAGTAACCCTGGTACTTCGACAGCTCCTGCGCGGAGCTTGGAAAAAAATCGGTGGGTACAGCACTGTCCGGCTCTCGCGCCGTGCGCTGTCTGTTGAGCAAAGCGCGGAATGACTCGTGCTCGGAGAATATTTCATCCTCATCCACCCCGAAAAAAGCGCATATCTTGCGAAGGGTGAAGAGTGAAGGCGTCGCCTGCGCCCCCAAGTACTTGTTGAACTGCTGGCGATTGATATCGAGGGAGCGGCAGACCATCGCCACCGATTTGTAGTACCCGCAGAGAAGGCGCAAGTTTTGACTGAAGTCTTGCGCCGACCGGGGTGAATTGGAACTCAGCATTTAACAGTATTCCTAACGCCACCATTGACAACACGCTGGACTAAACGTCGCTTGGATCACGGTTTTCAGAAGCTTGGCTTCGCCGCCTCGTGATCGACGTGAACATTGAGCCCGACCATAGCGCCTGGGTGGGGGAATGTTCAACAAATACCCTAGGCGATGAAGAAACAAGCCCTGCGCTCGTCAAGCATGTTATTGCACGATACCTACCAGCATGAATACCGATTGGTTTGCGGGACAATCCTGCCCTTATATTTTGGTGTTGAAAACAACTAGATGAATAACACCCGCGCACATTGCATTTAAGGTCCAAGACAGTCGCCCCTGCCAAAAACGAGAACGCGCTCATGATTAAGATCCTAGCCGCTGTACGCAGAAAACCTGGAATGACGCATGTTGAGTTTTTAAACTATGTAGAGCACACGCACGGGAAAATCGCTCAAGCGAAGCCTCTAGGCGTCAAACGGTACGTGCAGAACCATGTCATCGACGCGGCTTTCGGGGTTGACGCCGACAATGCCTACGCACAGTCCTTCCACAAAGACTCCATTACAGAGCTGTTTTTTGAAGACGTGCCAGGTTTGATTCGCACCTTCAGCGATCCCTATACCCAGCAAACCGTTGGCCCTGATGCAAAGAACTTCGCTGACCTTTCCGAGCAGCTCGCTCAATTGATGGATGAAGTGGAGACGGCTAGCACCGCTACGGCGCCTCTTCCGTGGAAGGTAATGATCCTGCTGAAGAAAAATCCAGCCATGGCGCTCGATCATTTTTTCAGCGCTTGGGACGCAGCTCACGAGAACATTACCCGGGAACAGCCCGACTTCCAGAACGCCCTACGCCGGTATGTTCGCTCCCGGTACCTGCCCGAGGGTGACAAGGTGACGGCCTATTTCGGGCCAAACATCGCCGTATACGAAGGTGCCTCTAGCCTTTGGTTTGAAAATGAAGCGGATTTCTCGACCTTTCGCCAGTATCAGCGAGCGCTGTTTCAAAAACTTGCCGAGGACGGCGTGGCGCTGACATCGGCGTCTTTTTTCGCTTACGTCAAAGAAGTCGTTATTTTCGATCACCGCTCATAGAGGCCTGCATCGCGACCCTCCAACTGAAGGGTCGCGATCACTCAGATTGGCTCAGCCAACGTCGCAGTGGACTCTCGCATGATCTGCGCATGCTCTTCCTTGTCCCCACCACTTTTCTCTATCTCGCACAGCCGCGCGGAGTTCTCGACCACGAGTTGGCAACGCTCCCAGCGCCGCGTTTCGAACCGGCTCAGGGCCGTCTGTAGGTTGCTATTGGCGAGTAACTCTTCGGCAAGCACGATGGCGCTCTCAATACCGATGCCAGCCCCGGAAGCCAGATGCGGCGTGGTGGCATGCACCGTATCGCCGATCAGCACGATACGGCCCTTGTGCCAGGGCAACGGCACCAACAGATTGGCCAGCGGACGATAGTCGATATTGGCGCCCGCCTCGTACAGTTGCGGCACCAGCGTTTGCAGGATCGGGGCTGGAAACTCACTCAGCAGGCGCGCCATTTCACCCGGCCAACTGGCCGGATCGATCCACTCGGAAAATTCGCGGTTTTCCATGAGGAACATGTACATGTGCGTTTCGGAGATCGGATTGACGCCAACCTTGGTGCGACCCAGCCAATGACTGGGACGCACGATTTGCGGCGGACGCTTCAGCACCGCGCGCCAGACGCTCTGATGAATGGGTTTTGGCGAGGGTGCTTTCGGGAAAAAGTCCTTTCGTGTGCGCGAATGCACACCGTCAGCGGCAACGACCAGGTCATAGCGCTCAGTGGTCCCGTCGGTGAAAGACACTTCAACGCCATCGTCACGCTCGATGACGCTATCGTAGGTGATACCGAGGCGTACGCGGGCACCCACTTCCCGCGTCCTGTCGGCAAAGATTCGAGCCAGCACCGGGCGCAGGATACCGCCACCACAGGGAATCGGTTTATCGCTGACCGGCGGTCGAAGCGCCAACTGCACGATCAGGTCGCCAGCCGGTGAAAACACATCGAAATTGGTCGACAGGTACCCTTCCCCAGCGACCCTTTCCAGAATCCCAACCGTATCAAGCGCTCGCAGCGTGGGCCCACTGAGCGTAATCCCCGCTCCCAAAGGACACCACAATGGATCGATTTCGACGAGGTCCACTTCGACGCCCTGGCGGGCGAGCTGGATAGCTGCGGTCATACCGGAGAACCCTCCCCCAATCACCAGGACCTTACTGACTGCTGCAATCATCACGCTCTCCTAATTATTCTTATTCATTCGGGCAGACATTGCACGGCGCACCGACGAGCTCTGCGGCGCTATCGCGTCAATGCCGCAGGAACATGGAATGCCGACGAAAAATGCCGGATCAGCCACGAGACTATCGAATCGGCTATCAGCGCTGAAATCGCTTTGCACAATCCGAGGTATCGCTGGCGGCGATGGGTCTCGCAGGTAAGCCGGGGACATTGCTCGGAGTGCCTGCCTTGCGGCAGAACAAATACAAAAGCCGATGAACGACGGCTCACACGAACCGCCATCCACCGGCCTTCAACGACGGTTGCTCAAACGCTTTCCAAGCCATCCCAGCAGAGGTATTTCACTTCAAGGAATTCGTCGATCCCAAGGTGTGAACCCTCTCGCCCAAGCCCGCTCTGCTTCACGCCACCGAAAGGTGCGACCTCATTCGAGATCAAGCCACAGTTGATGCCCACCATGCCCGATTCGATGCGCGCGGCGTTGCGCCAGATACGTGCCGCATCACGGCTGAACAGATATGCCGCCAGGCCAAACTCGCTGTCGTTGGCCATGGCAATGGCTTGGTCATCGGTGTCGAAACGCACCAATGGCATGACCGGACCGAAGATCTCTTCGCGAGCAACCCGCATCCCATGGGTCACATCCGCCAACAAGGTGGGCTCGAAGAAACACCCGCCCAGTGCATGGGGCTTGCCGCCAGACAGCAATCGAGCGCCTTGGGCCAGCGCATCATCAACCAGCGCCTGGGATTTTCGTACCGCCGCGTCATCGATCAACGGCCCGACCTGTACACCCGGCTCCAGACCATTTCCCACTTTCAGGCGTGCCATGCGCTCAACGATGCGCTCGGCCAATGCGTCATAAACCCCGGACTGCACCAGCACCCGATTCGCGCCGATACAGGACTGCCCACCATTGCGAAACTTCGCCAGCATCACACCGTCAGCCGCCGCATCAAGATCAGCATCGTCGAAGACAATGAACGGGGCGTTGCCGCCCAGCTCCATGGAGCATTTCTTGACCGTCTGTGCCGCTTGCGCCAGCAGCAGCCGGCCCACTTCCGTGGACCCGGTAAACGTAAGCTTGCGCACCAACGGGTTGGCTGTGAGTTCACCGGCAATATCGCGCGTGTCATTGCCCGTGATCACACTGAAAACACCCGCCGGCACCCCCGCGCGCAAGGCGAGTTCGGCGAGTGCCAGCGCGGTCAGGGGCGTCTGGCTGGCCGGCTTCACCACCATGGTGCAACCGGCCGCGAGGGCCGGAGCGGCCTTACGTGTAATCATCGCAGCGGGGAAATTCCAGGGCGTGATCGCGGCGCAGACGCCGATGGGTTCGCGCAGGACCACAATGCGCTGAGTGTCCTTCACCCCCGGGATCAGATCACCACGCACCCGTGTGGCTTCCTCGCCAAACCAGCGCACAAAAGACGCCGCGTAATCGACTTCACCCCGCGCCTCCTCCAGGGGCTTGCCCTCCTCCAGGGTAATCAGCGTGGCAATGTCCTCGCGATTTTCGACCATCAACTCATACCAGCGGCGCAACACCTCGCCACGGCGTTTGGCCGTCAGGCGACGCCATGGACCAAACGCCTCATGCGCCGCGTCGATGGCGTGCCGGACTTCAGCTTCGCGGCAACGCGGCAATTCGGCCAGCACCATTTGATCCACCGGATTACGCAACGTGTACCGACCGTGGGGCGTCTCGGCCAGCCACTCACCGGCGATATAGGCACCGTCGCGCCACAGCGTAGGATCCTTAAGTAAATGCTTCACTGTGCAACCCTCCTCATCAGCACGGATGACGCCCGATCATGAAGGCGCTGTCAGGATCCGAAGTCACCGGCAACCCCGACGCGACCAACCCTTGACGCAGCGACTTCATGAAGCGATCCGGCACGCGCATCGCTGGGGCACGCAGTGGGCCGCCGTTGAAGCCGGCGAGCCAGTCCTGGTATTTCCACATCGTGCGGTTGAGCACCCCGGTGCCGCCGGCATAGCTTTGCGCGGCGGCGCCGTTGGCGCTGCGTGCCGGATTGACCTTCCAATACAGCTCCATCGCCTCTTCGAAACGCCCCGTGCGGGCCAGCTCGAAGGCTTTCGGGTAGTAGTCGCTCATCCAGGCGGTGTTGCTGGTGCCGGAAAACTGCAGCTTCATCAGGCTCATCAGGGGAATGGCGTCGCCTTCGATCGGGCAACTGATCACCACCTGATCGCGGAAGTGGTAGTACATCTCGCAAATGCCCGCCGGCAGCGGGAACCCTTGCTCGGACTTGATGGCCGCGATATTCGGACAATCAGCCAACAGCCGACGGACCAACTCCAAGGACATCCCTGCCGGATGCACGCGCTCAAAGCCCCAGAGCGGAATCGGGAAGAGCATGACGGCCAGGTCCGTGGCATCGCAGAACGACTTGGTGTAGTCGTAGATTTCCTGCTCGCTGGTCGGCCAGAACTGCGGTGGATAGGAGAGCAGGACGATGTCGGCGCCGGCATTCTCGGCGAGCTTCACCGCCTCGATGTTCTCGGCAAGCGTGCCAAAAGCTGCGTGGAAGAACAGGATCAAGTTTTTCCCCGACTCACGGGCCCAGGCCGTGAACTGCGCGTTCTCCTGGGGAGAGATCGCCAGTTCGCTGCACAGCAACGTGGCGCTGTAGCCCAGGCCGACCGTATGTTCAATGTCGTGGCGAATGCCACGTTCGTTGAGTCGCTTCAGATCGGCACTGAAACTTGGAATGGTGACAGCCGAGCAGCCCACCAGGTTTTCCCGCGCCCAGGCACGGGCATCCGCTTTCTTGTATGTGGCCATGATGATGTTCCTTCGAACAGTGGAGGGGTTATTTCGAAACAGGGACAATGCTGGCAGGCAGTTCGATGCCGAGGCCTTGTTGCCTGGCGCGCTCGTACAGCGCTTGTGCGATGACGACGTCCTGCAGCGCTGAGCCAACTGACTTGTAGAGAACGATGTCGCTTGCGTGCTGGCGCGGGTTGACACGACCCGCGACGAGATCCGATAGCGCAACCAATTTGTCGGCGACATAAACGCCGGCACTGATCGCCGCAATGGCGTCACCCGTATCGTGGAGAACCTCTTGCGGCATATCGGCGACGATGCAGACGGCTCGCTCCATCGTGACCGGGTCAACCTCCCGTTGCTCAGGCAAGGTGGAACCCAACGACACGACCGTGGCCCCCGGGCAAAGCCACGCGCCTTGCAGCACCGGAGACTCATCACGACTGCGGGCGGCACAAAGCACCACATCACAGTCCTGCACGGCCTCTTGCGCGCTGTTCACCGCCTGGATATCCAGCCCAGGCCTGAAGCTTTCGGCAAAGCGCTCGCGGCTCGCGGGCGTTGGGCTGAACACCCGGACTTGAGCCACATCGCGCACGGACTTGAGGCAGTCCAACGCGCCACGGGCCTCGAACCCCGAGCCAATCACACCCACCCGCAGCGCGCGCTTGGGCGCCAGCAAATCGACCGCCAGCGCAGCGGTTGCCGCCGTGCGCAAACCCGTGACCCGATTGCCATCGATCAGGGCACTGAGCGCCATGGTTTGCTGATTGAACAACGCGATCAGGTAGCTGGCGCAGCGCGCCCGCATGGAGGCTGCGATCAACTTGCAGCCCATATGGCCGCCAGCCGGGGGTACAGCGGTCAGGCTGCGCAGCCAGATGCCATCGCCCCGGGCCATGGAGCGAGGCGGCACCATGGCATCCGATGCAGGACTTGCATACGCCTCGGCGAGCGCGGCCACGGCGACGCTCCAGTCGGCGAGCGAGGCCACATCGGCGTCGCTGAGAAAAAGCGTCGGGGCAATGACTTGGGACTCTTGGGCGTGATGCATAGCGCTAACCTCGCAATCGGGGATCAGTCGTTGATTGACTGACACCCTACGAGGCGCGCCCCCCATCGAATACTGCTGGGGATGCAAAGCAGCTATCGCTTAAATCGATGGCATGGCCAGGCTGCAGATCAACCGTCGCACTTCACGGGAGGCACGGGTCAAGGGGCGACGAGGCGACTCGGCCAGCACGACAAAGCGTTCAAGCACCGGCTCGACGATGCGCGCTGACATCAGTCGTTGATCCAGTGAGCCCGGCAGCACAGAAGCAATCGCATAGCCGCCGCCGGCCGCCACGACTTCGTACTGGAGTTGGACGGAGTCGGCTTCCACGGCAACGCACAGCTCCACGCTTTGCTCGGCGGCCAAGTGATCGAGCCTGGCCCTCAGCAGATGCGGTCGCCCTGGCACGACCAATGGCAACCCCGATAGATTTTCCAGCGCAATGTCTCGATTTCCGAACAGAGGATCGGCGGCGGGTCCTACCAGATGCAGCGGTAGCCTGGCCAACAGATGGGCTTGGCCGATGCTTGCCTCGCTCTCGCGCAGCACCAGCGCCATATCCAGGCGACCATCGTGCAACTGCTCTTCAAGTTGAGCGCTCGCGCCCTCGATCAGGTGCAACCTCACCCCGGGCATTTGCGCGCGCACCGCAGAAAAAAGCGTTCCCGCAAACCGACGCACCGCTGAGGGCAACATGCCCACGACCACCTCGCCCACCGGCTTTCCACGCAGGTTTCGAATATCATCGGCAAGGCTTTCAGCGTTCGCCAGAAGATCCGATAGACAGGGCAGCAACTGCTCGCCAAATTCGGTCAGGACCACCCCGCGCCCGGTGCGATGGAACAGGCGTTCGCCACATTGCGACTCGAGCAGGGCAATATTGCGACTCACCATGGACTGCGGCATGTCCAGCAGTATGGCCGCTTTGCTGAGACTGCCAGCCGCCACGACCCGGACGAACAAAGTCCAGCGGGGATCGATGATGGTGAGCGCCGTGGCAGTAGGCTGCGTGGCCGTGTCCGGCACCGGGTAGCTCTGGTTATCCGTCATGTCATCAACTCTTGGCGGGCCTGGTGCAAGTATTCGCGACTGTCCTGGAGATGCAGGCGCATCGCAGCACGCGCGCATTCAGCGTCCTGTTGGAAGATCGCCTGGTAAATCTGTTCGTGCTCGCTTTGCATGCGCTGTTCGTAATGCAAAGGCTCATCGTGAAACAGACGCGCGGAATCCAGTCGGCTGCGGGGGATGATGACCTCGCCCAGGTTGAGCAGTGTGCTGGCGATGTAGGGGTTGCCGGTCGCCTGGGCAATGCCCAAATGGAATTGAAAATCCAACGCCGCCCGATCATTGACGCTGACATCCGGCTGCCCGAGCTGATCGAGAAGTGCCCGCAACCCCGTCAACTGATCCGTGTTGCGTCGCTGGGCCGCGAGCCCGGCGGCTTCGACCTCAAGACCGATCCGAAACTCCATGATCGCCAGCGAATCGGTGATGAGACCGATCGTCTCCGGGTCGATGAAGGCCCCCAACGACAGGGCGCTACCGCATACAAAGGTCCCGATACCGTGGCGTGTCTCAACCATTCCCGCGGCCTGTAGACGCGACATGGCCTCGCGCACCACGGTCCTGCTGACGCCATGCTCCAGCATCAGGGCCGACTCAGTGGGCAACTGTTCACCGCCACGCAGCCGTCCCTCGATAATGTGCTCCGACAGCAGCGCCTCAAGCCCCTGGGACAGGCTAGCGCGCTTTTTCCCACCGGCAGCCGGCACGTTCATTCCTCGAAAATCGCTACGGCGCGGACGAAACCGGCCGAAGCGTGCCTGATCTTGTAGGGGAAGCAGGACACCTGGAAACCATGGGCCGGCAGGCATTCCAGGTTGGCCAGCTTCTCCATCTGGCCGTAACCGATGTCGCGTCCGGCCTTGTGCCCTTCCCAGATGATCGAGGCGTCGCCTGTGGCGGCGAAGCGTTCGCGTGTGTACTTGAACGGCGCGTCCCAGCTCCAGGCATCGGTGCCCACCACGCGCACGCCGCGTTCCAACAAGTACAACGTGGCCTCACGGCCGATGCCAACCCCCGCGTCCAGGTACCCAGGCTGGCCAAACAGCGCGCCGGCACGGGTATTGACCAGGACAATGTCCAGCGGCCGCAGAACATGGCCAATACGCTCCAGCTCTGCTTGCACTTGGGCAGCGCTGACCACATGGCCATCCGGCAAATGACGAAAGTCCAGTTTGACGCCGGGTTGCAGGCACCAGTCCAGCGGCAACTCGTCGATGCCAAACGCCGGCTTGCCACCGTCCGTGGTCGAGGCGTAGTGCCAAGGGGCGTCCATGTGCGTACCGCTGTGCGTGGTGATCTGCAGGCGCTCGGCCGCCCAGGATTCGTCGCCAGGCAATTGCGCCTTGGACAGGCCGGGAAACATCGCGGCCATCTCCGGCCAGCCTTGCTGATGGTCCATGTAGTCGATTTTCGGCAGCAATGGCGGCGGATCGGTGTAGGGGTTGTTGTCCAGGGTGACGGACAGGTCCACCAGGCGGCGTTTAGTTGATTGCATTTTCGCTCACTCCAAGCGCCACCCGCCCACGCGCACGACGCGTCGGGGAAGCCGTGTTCAAACTGTTACGTATCAAGGCGCCGGCAGAACCGTCATGACGAAAGCCGAGGGCACGGGATTGAGGGGTTTTCATCGCAGGGAAACTGCCGAACAACGCTTGCAGGCTGGCATCCGGTGCGAAGTTGACCAGCGCGCGACGCTCTTGGCCGTAGGCTGCGGCCAGGGCATCGATGACCTGGGCAATGGACAGGTGCAACAGCGGCAGTTGCCAGACACGTGACGCGCCGAGCTCGGCCGCCGGCAATTCGGCGGCCCGCAGCAGGTTATCCACGCAACACCGCACGGACATCCACCACGCCCGCGCCTGCGGCGACACCGGGCAGCAATACGGTTCACCTTGAGCGAAGGCGTGAAGTAGATCGCTCATGAACGCCGAGCGCAGCCCATTGGGTTCACGTGGACGGGCGACGATACCGGGCAGGCGCACGGCACGACCGTCCACCTCGCCCCGTCGGGCAAGGTCATTGATCGCCATTTCCACCATCGCCTTGTGCGCACCGTAACTCAACTGCGGGTGCGGCACGGCACGCTCATCCATGCGAGCCGGCAGGTCGCCGCCGTACACCGCCACGCTGCTGGCGTACACCAGCACCGGCACGCCTGGCTGTCCGCGCAACTGGTCAAGCAACTCCAGGCTTGCCTGCAAGTTGACCTGATAGCCCAATGAATAATGCTGCTCGGCCGCGCCACCCGGGATGCTGACCAAGTGAAAGACCACATCGATGCCATCGGCCAAGGCCCGGCGCAATAACGCGGCATCGGTGACACTGCCGCAATGCCGGCGCAGGCGCTTATCCTCAGCAAACCCCACCAATTCCTTGTCCAGCAATATCAACGCGCTGATCGACCGGCCTCGCAACTCATTGGTTTGAAGCAATCGTTTCACCAACGCCCGGCCGACAAAACCATTGGCCCCGGTAATCATTACGCGCATGGGAGGCCTCCGCGCACGATGCACTGGTCTATCGCCCCGAACACCGACTGCCCTTGCAGATCGAAGACCTCCATGCGCACGCGGTCGCCAAAGCGCATGAAGGGCGTCTGTGGCGCGCCGTGCTCAATCATCTCAACGGCACGACGCTCGGCGATGCAGGCCGCGCCCACCGTGGGATCGGCATTGGAAACGGTGCCGGAACCGATCACGCAGCCGGCCCTGAGTCGCCGGGTCAGCGCCGCATGGGCGATCAACTGATGAAAGCCGAAATGCATGGCGCCACCGTGGGCATGACCGAACCACTGGCCATTCCATTCGACCCTCAGCGGCAAGTGCACACGCCCGTCGCGCCAGGCCTCGCCCAACTCGTCGGGGGTGATCGCCACCGGGGCAAAACTTGACGAGGATTTGGCCTGGATAAAACCGAAGCCGGTCTTCATTTCCCGAGGGGCGAGCGCACGCAAGCTGACATCGTTGACTTGCACGATGAGCCGGATATGGTCGGCGGCCTCTTGCGCCGAGCAGCCCATGGGGACCTCATCGACCAACACCGCGAACTCACCTTCGAAATCGATACCATGGGTTTCACTGGGCAGCACAATGTCATCGCGAGCGCCGAGAAAATCATCGCCAGAGCCCTGGTACATCAGCGGCGTGTGTTCAACGCCTTCGATCGGATCCAGCGCAAACGCCTTCTGCATCCGCTCGCCATGACTGAGGAAAGTCGAGGCGTCCAGCCACTGCCAGGCACGTGGCAAGGGCGCGGCGGCTTGCCGCGGATCAAAGGCGAAGGCACCGGCCAGCGTGCCTTCGTTCAAGGCGTCATACCGCAAGCGCAAGGCCGTTTCGACGTTCGACCAATGCTCGATGGCCTCCTGCAATGTCGTGGCGATATCGCTGGCCTCCACCGCCCAGGCCAGGTCGCGCGACACGACCAAGAGGCGACCGTCTCGGCTGTGATCTTTCAGGGTACTTAGCTTCATGCCGGTTCTCCTTGCAGCTCGGGGGCGAAGCGACCATCGAGCAGCACGAAGAGCATGCGGGCCATCTGCTCGGTGCGATTGCTCCAGGCATGATTGGTGCCGCGCTGCACGACGATGTCGCCGCGCTTGAGATGCACCTCCTCGCCATCGAGCACCAGCCACACCTCGCCCTCCGTGACCACGCCGTAATCGAGGGTTTCGGTGCGGTGCATCAGCTTGTGTTTCGAATCTGCTTGTCCCGTGCCGGCATGGGCCTGGCCAATTTCGGCGAAGGCCGCCGCGGCATCCTCGGCGCTGACTTGGTTCTGCACGCTGTCGGGCGGGATATCCACCACGCGAATCACACTGCCCAGCGGTGCCGGACTCAATTGAAGCGGTTTGCGGGTGGGGTCCTCGCCGTTATCCAGCACGGCCGGGCTCGCGCCACTGTTCCAGATCTCATGGAAAACCGTGCCGGGTACGGCCTTGAGCGGGAAGCTGTTGGGCGTCGGTCCGCTGAGCGCGACCACCGCCTGGCCCTGGGCATCGTGCCCGGTGACCACGCGTTTGAAACCAGGAAGCTGTTGCATGTTCGAGTCCTCAATCAGTTGGCGAAACGCGCCAGCGGGTAACGATGAATTCATGAGAAAACCTTAGAGATCGAGCACCAGCCGCACGCTCCTCGCACGGGAGCAGCAAGGCGTGAACTGGTCGTTGCGGGCTCGCTCGGCATCGGTCAAGAACATGTCACGATGCTCCGGCTCGCCGTCCAGCACACGTGTGATGCAGGTGCCACAGATGCCCTGCTCGCAGGACAAAGGGATGTCGATGCCGGCCTCCAGCAACACCTGGGCGACGCTGAGCGTGGCCGGTACTTGGAAACACTGCCCGGTGCTAGCCAGTTGCACCTCGAACCCGCCCGTCTCACGCACCGGGACAGCGGCGGCGGTAAAGTACTCACGGTGCAGTTGCGCTTCGGCCCAGCCCTGCGCGCGCGCAGTGCCGAGCACGTGTTCCATGAAGCCGTTAGGGCCACAGACGTACAGGTGACGGTCGGCGGCTGGCCCGGATAAAACCCGAACGGCGTCGAGACGCTGGGCGTCCTCGCCATCGTCCACATGAACCTGCACGCAATCGGCAAATGTCGAACGGCGGATGTACTCGATAAAGGCCATGCGTCCGGCCGAGCGGCCGCAATAGTGCAGCTCGAAAGGCGCGCCGATCCGCGCCAGGCGCTCGGCCATGCAGAGAATCGGCGTGATGCCGATACCGCCGGCGAACAGCACGCTGTGCCCCGCCCCATGCTCAAGCGGGAACAGATTGCGTGGCTCGCTGATGCGCAGCCGGCTGCCTTCGTGCACTTGCTGGTGCATGGCCTGCGAACCGCCGCGAGACGCTGGGTCGAGCAACACCCCCAGCAGGTAGCGGTGGCGTTCTTCCGGGTGATTGCACAGCGAGTACTGGCGCACCAGGCCATTGGGCAGG
This sequence comes from Pseudomonas thivervalensis, assembly GCF_001269655.1. Classification (GTDB taxonomy): domain Bacteria; phylum Pseudomonadota; class Gammaproteobacteria; order Pseudomonadales; family Pseudomonadaceae; genus Aquipseudomonas; species Aquipseudomonas thivervalensis. Next base: position 62,909 of record NZ_LHVE01000009.1, on the reverse strand, counting down.
TGCACGTCGATATGCGAGCCAGCGCTGAAGGCAGGCAGCATGGAATCTTCGACCGGGGCCAGTTCGAAGCTGTAGATACCTTCGGCTTCGAGGCGCTTGCCAGTGACGATGACTTCAATCATCACTGGGCACCCGCAGGCTGCTCGGCAGCAATCATGCGGTCGAGGACACGCCGCGCGCGGACTGCTCCCGCATCACCGATCAGCAGGACCGGCTTCAAGTCCCAGAACGATGCAGCGCCCATCATGCGCTGCTGCGCCTCGAGCATTGGCAAGTCTTCATCGGCAAAGGGTCGGCTGATCGCGGCCGCCTGCTCATCAGCGAATCTCTCGGCAAATTCGCCCATTGCCTTGGGGAAACAGACTGAGAACCAGTAGTGAGTCGTGGTCTCGGTCTCTGGAGTGAACAAGTGCGGAATCGGTGTGGAAACGCCCTTATCCCTGGGGAGCCCGGTCGCCACGGCGCCGGAAAACAACAACATGTTCGCCGGAGCATCCCAACGCACATCGATCCAACGGTCCACCGGTGTGCCCTGAGGAATGTTCCAGGCGGTGTAGAGAAACTCCGGCATGATTTCCGCAACCGTCTGGCGGTTGGACCAAACGGTGTTGCCCTCCTCTTGCACGCTGGTCAACGCGCTCTTGACGCCATCGCCACCCAACGTAGACGGGTGCAAAAATTCGATATGACTCAGGTCCATGATGTTGTCGGTTTCCAGCACGTAGTTGGCTCTCGCGTGCAGGTAGCGTTTGCCGACATACCAATGGGCTTCATCCATGCAACTGAAATCCGGAATCAGCGTCGCATCGGCCAGTTGTGCATCGCCCATCCAGATCCACAGCAGGCTGTAGCGCTCAACCAGCGGGTAGGCCTTGACCTTTGCCGCCTTGGGGATTGCACCATCACCGTGAGGGTTATGCACACAGGTGCCGCTGCCATCGAATTCCAGGCCGTGGTACGGACAACGCACCGCATCGCCTTTGAGGATGCCCATGCCCAGGGGCGCGAAACGGTGGGGACAGCGATCGGCAATGGCTTGGGCATTACCTTGGGTGTCGCGAAAAAACACCACGGGTTCATTGAGCAAGGTTCGTTGGAACAACTCGCCAGCCTTGATCTCGTTTCCCCAGGCGGCCGCGTACCAGACGTTGCGTAGAAAGCTCATCGCAGTTCCTCTTTTTCATAGTTTGCTGACCGACTGGCTTGCGTCTCCGCGCGCTCGGCTTCAATCAATCGACGCAGAACACGTCGACAGCGCACGGCCCCTGCATCGACTGGCAGCAACACAGGGTTGAGGCCAAGCAGTTCAACCTCACCAATCTGGCGCTGTTGAGCCTCGACCATGGGTTTGTCTTCACCGGCGAAAATACCGATCAACATCTCTTGGACGAAGGCATTCAACGGCGCATTTTCCTGCTCGAAACTGCGCGTATTGGCAAAGAAGTAATGGGTATTGGCCGCGTCCTGCGGGGTCATCAGGTGCAGGTTCCATGTCACCGGTCCCTCGTCCCTGGGGCGCCCTGGCGCCGTGGCGCCACTGCCCAGCAGCATCAGGCCCGGGGCGTGCCAGATGACTTCGGCCCAGACGTCTGCCCGGCTCGGATCTTCAAGGTGGGCACCGAACGCCGGCGGGGGCACATCGTCCGGCGCCCACCAACTGATGCGTACGCGATCGTTGGGCAATTCCTCGATGGTGGCTCGGGTGTGTGACAACGCCCCGCCACCGAGCGTATCCGGGTGCAGGAAATCAACATGGCTCAGGTCCATGATGTTGTCGGACAGCAACTCGTAGTGCGCACGGGTCGGCAAATACCCATGCCCTTTGGCATGGGTGGGCGCCTGCTCGAAAAAGGAAAAATCAGGAATCAAGGCATCGCTGGCCAGGTGACGATCGCCCGGCCAGACCCAGATCGCCCCGTGGCGCTCAACGGCCGCGAAACCGCGAACACAGGCGGCCTTGGGGATGTTTCCTTCGCCATGGGGATTGTGCGTGCATTGGCCACTGCCATCGAAACGCAGGCCGTGGTACGGGCACTGGACGCTGTCGCCGACAATCTTGCCCATGTGCAGCGGGGCAAAACGGTGCGGGCAACGATCGGCGAGCGCCTGGATCACACCCTGGCTATCGCGAAAGAACACGATGGGTTGCTCGACGATGGTTCTGCCCAGCATGCCACCTTGCGCCAGCTCGTCTGCCCATCCAGCGATGTACCAGGTGTTGAGCAAATAACTCATGATGTTCTCCTCGTTGTTCTTGTTTTTATGAAACGTCGAATGGGCAGGTCAGTGCTCAGGGTCTGCGTCAACCGCAGTGGGAAAAGCAGCCCCGCTGCCTCGCAACCGAAGACAGGCCAGGGCTACCACCAGCTGAACGCCCGCGACGATGCCCAGTGCGGCTGGCAAGGCGCCGATTACCCCGCCGGTGATCGCCAGCACCACCAGCGGGCTGGCGAACTCACCGGCGAAGAACATCGCCGTGAAGCCGCCGGCGGCGCGGCCGCGTTGCTGGAAGTCGACCTGGGCCATGATCCAGGTGAGCAGGGTCGGCATCATCAGGCCGATGCCCAGGCCGTTGATCAGAACGGCGATCACTACCAGCCCGTGACTGTCGGCCACCGCCAGCAGCCCGCCACCCATCCCGGCCGCGACGAAGGCCAGGAGCATCTGCCGGTGCGCTGGGACACCACTGAACAGACGGAAGCTCAGGGCGCCGACCAGCACGCCGAACTGACTGGCGCCCATGGTCAAACCGATCTGCTGCGACCCTTCGACGTGCAACAGGTTGAGCAGATAACCGACTTGTACCGGCACGATGAACAGGCTCAAGCCCGCCAGGAAAGACAAGCCATACAACGGTGCCAAGGTGCGCCAGGGAAATGCCCTGCTCACCGGCTTCTTCTCGATGGCTGCATGCCCACGCGGCTCCCAGAGCAACCAGGCCATCAGCGGCAGGAACACCAGCCCCAACCCATAGAGGGCAAACGGGGTGCGCCAGCCGTGCTCACCGAGCACGCCACCGACGGCAATGAAAATTGCCGCCGACAACGACGTCGCGACCATTTGCAGGGCGAACATGCGTTCACGCCGCGCGCCGCTGTAGTAGTCGCCCATCATCGTGGTGCAACAGGTCATGATCGCCGCCTCGGCCACCCCGATGCCGGCGCGGCTGATCACGATGACCTGCAGCGACTCCAGCCACAGCGGCAGGACCCCACAGATGGTGTAGAACAACATCGCACCGATCAGCAACGGCTTACGCCCGAGCCGGTCGGCGATGATCCCGGCCACGGGTGCCAACAACGCAATCATCAACGCCGGCAGCGTCAGGGCGATGGGCACCAGCACCGCCACACCCGGCGTGTCGGCGAAGTGCTCCTGCATACGCGGCAGGACGGGCGCCAGCAGCACCGCGCCAAGTACCGGCAGGCAACTGCCGAGCAACAGCAACAAGGATTGCGGCAGTTGCGCCTGACGTTCAACGTTCATCACGCACCTCCGGTGGTTGGGTCGCGCAGAACGCCATGCCGAAGGCGCTCAGGCCGGCGATAAGGTCAAGCCATAGAGACTGCTGGAACAGAGATGCACGAGACATGGGAAAGTCCTTTCTTGTTGTTATGACGCGACAGGGTTAGCAGCCGCTGTCGTCGTTTGATCGTGTCCCGACGTCAGGCGCAGTGAGTGCCTCACACAGGCCCCCTCCTCGGCTACGGCCGGCATTAGCGGCAAGCTCATTGGGTGGCTGGGTCTGGCCTCGGTCGACCCCGCGCTCACCCGCTTGCTCGGCAACAGGAAGTGAGCCAGGGCTGGCAATAGAACCAGCGCGCCGACCATGTTCCAGACGAACATGAAGGCCAGCAGCACGCCCATATCAGCCTGGAACTTGATTGGCGAAAACATCCAGGTGGCCACGCCGATCGCCAAGGTCACGCCAGTCAGCATCACCACCTTGCCGGTGGACAGCAGTGCCCGGTAATACGACTCAGACAAGCTTGTGCCCTGGCGCATATGACCGAGCAGGATGCTCATCACGTACAGCGCGTAGTCGACGCCGATGCCCACGCCGAGGGCGATCACCGGCAGGGTCGCGACCTTGACGCCGATGTTCAGCCAGACCATCAGCGCCTCACAAAGGATCGATGTGAGCATCAGCGGAATCACCGCGCAAATCGTGGCGCGCCAGGAACGGAAAGTGATCAGGCACAGCAGGATCACCGCGCCGTAGACCCAGAACAGCATTTCGCGGTTGGCCTGCCTGACGACGATGTTGGTCGCGGCCTCGATCCCGGCATTGCCAGCGGCCAGGAGGAACTGGACGTCATCGGTATTGTTCGCCGCGGCGAATTGCTCGACGTGATCCACCAGGCGGCTCAAGGTTTGCGCCTTGTGGTCGGAGAGGTAGACGTACAGTGTCAGCAGGCTGCAGTCTTCGTTGTACAAACCGCGCGGTGCCCCGGCGGTGACCATGTTGAGCATCGCCTGGTTGTTCTGCAGCTCATACCATTTCGGGCTGCCTTCGCTCAGGCCCACCAGCATGCGGCGGTTGAGCAACGCCAGGGAATTGGTCGAATCCACTCCTGGCAAGGTGCGCAACTGCCAGTCGAGGGCATCGACCTTGTTCAGGATGTCATAGCGCGAACAGGCGCTGGCGGGGGTCTTGATCATGACCGCGAACAGATCGCTGCTGGCGCCGTAATGCCGGGTCAGGAATGCATCATCCTGGTTGTAGCGCGAGTCGGCCCGCAGCTCGGGCGCGCCCGCATCCAGGTCACCGACTTTCAATTGCAGACTGACCACGAACCCGAGCGTCGCCAGCGCCAGGCTCAGGGCAATGCACAACGCCGCCCAGCGACGTTGGGTGAACAGGTCGAGAAAACGCCAGAACCCATGGCGATGCTGGCCCGCTTGTTCGGCGTGCTCACTTTTCAGGCTCAGTCGCGCCGCGCGGACGCTGACCCCGACGTACGAAAGCAAGATGGGGAGCAGGATCAAATTGGTGAAGATCAGCACGGCCACGCCGATACTGGCGATCATCGCCAGGTCCTGGATCACCTGGATCTTGATGATCATCAGCACCGCGAAACCCACCGCATCACAGAGCAGCGCGGTGAGACCGGCGAGGAACAGGCGGCGGAAGGTAAAGCGTGCGGCGACCACCCGGTGCATGCCGCGCCCGATGTCCTGCATGATGCCGTTCATCTTCTGCGCCCCATGGCTCATGCCAATGGCAAACACCAGGAACGGAACCAGCACCGAATAGGGGTCCAGTTGATAGTCCAGCAGCGGCAGCAGGCCGAGCTGCCAGACCACCGCCACCAATGAGCAGAACACCACCAGCAAGGTGCTACGAATGCAGCGGGTGTACCAATAAAGCACCACGGTGGTGATCAGGATCGCCACGGCGAAGAAGATCAGGATCTGCCGCAGACCGGCAATCAGATCACCGACTTTCTTGGCGAAACCGGTGATGCGGATGTCGATGCTGTCGCTCTGGTATTGGCTGCGCAGCGACTCCAGTTGTTGCGACAACCGGGTGTAGTCCAATGGCTGCCCATCCGGGGTCCGCTGCAGCAGCGGTACCTGGATGATGCTCGAAGCCTGGTCCAACGCCACCAGCTGGCCGATTTCGTTGGACAGCTGCACATTACGTCGCAATGCCGCAAGGCTCGCGGCGCCGCCATCGTAGTTATCCGGAATGACCGGCCCACCTTCCAGCCCCGCCTCGGTCACCGCCACCCAGCGCGTGGCCGGCGTCCAGAGCGACTTCATGTAGGCGCGGTCGACACCTGGCAGCAGGTAGATCTTGTCGCTCAACGCCTGCAGGGTCTTGAGGTAGGCGCTGTCATAGATGTCGCCCCGCTTGTTGACCACTGCAATGCGCACCGCATTCCCCAGCCCGCTCAACTCCTGCTGGTGCTCAAGGTAGTTGGCGATATAGGGCTGATGGGTGGGAATCATTTTTTCGAAGCTGGCATTGAGCTCGACACGACTGGACTGCCAACCCAGCACCAGCGTGGTCGCCAGGCACAGCAGCAACACCCACAGCCGATGGTTGAACAATGCCCGTTCGAGCAGCGAGCCTGAGCGCGGATCAAAGTCATCGAACGTACTTGCACGAGACGGGGAAAAATTACCAGGGGACGTCATAACCTCACTCCGAAGCGGCAGTGGCTGGCTGCGCGAGACGCTGCAGCCCGGTGAAACCGGCAACGATCAGGCTGCCGTCGGCGGCCTCGATCACACTTGAAACAGGTTTGCCCAAGGGCGTTCCCAATGGCAGCAGCGCCGCCCCGGTCTGCTCGCTGTTGCGAAACAGCATGCCGCCCTGGTTGACCAGCAGCAGTTGGCCGTCGGCCAAACGGGTGGCGTCGTTGAAAGAGACGGGTACGTGAACCGACAGACGCTGGAAACGTGCGCCAGCGTCGTGGGAGACAAAGGCATTACCCTTCAGGCCGGCGACCACCAGCGCGCCATCGGCACGGCTCTGCAGGGTGAAGAAGCTGCCTTCGTAAGGGCTATCCAACTGACTGAACGAAACCGCGTCGTCGTCCGAGCGCGCCAGGTAACCCTGCTCGCCAGCCAGGAACCAACGCGTGCCCTGGCGACTGATGGCGTACAGGTGCAAGCCGTTCGGATTGGCGATATGCCCCATCAGCGAGTGCCAGGTGGCACCGCCATCGGTGGTCTGCAGCGCCAAACCGTAGGCACCGACGATCAGCCCGCGGTGCGCGTCGACGAATTCCAGTGCAAGAAAGGGTTTGTCTGGACCATCGGCGACCAGACGCTCGGCATTTTGTACCCGGATCAGGGCGGCATCCGGCTCGGCGGCGGTGGCCTGGTCAGTCTTGGCAGCGTCCAGCTCCAGCTGTGCCACGCGCGCGCCGTCGAGCTGCAGCGTCCAATGCTCACCACCATCCAGCGTCGCCAGCACCACGCCTGCGTGGCCGACCGCCCAACCTTTTTGCGCATCCACGAACCGCACGGCCGTCAGGCTGACCGAAATCGGTACCCAAGCCTGGTGCCAGCTTTGCCCGTTGTCGTCGGAGAACAGCACCAGGCCGCGCTCACCCACGGCCACCAGGCGTGTGCCGGCACGCGCCAGGTCGATCAATACGCCGTTCTGCGCAGCCGGTACCCGCATGGCCGGGGTATTGAGCGGCACGCCCACCGCAGCCGACCCGGCCAGACACTCGCTCGTGGCGAAGGGCAAATACAAGGCCAACAGCAACGCGCTCGCCTGACTGATTCTGTTCATGATCTACCTCGGACAAACACTCGTATCCCAAGGGCAGACCGGCAGGCCTGCCCTTCACTCTCGGCTCAGGTCTAACGCACGCCACGCCCCGCCATCGCCGCGGGCGAGAACTCCGAGGACTTGTAGCGCTCGACCGCGCGATACTGATCCGGCAACCCGGCATAGAGGTTCTGGATAAACCACGCACCGGAGGTCAGGTCATAAAAACCTGAAGAGAGTTGCACCAGCCCAGGCAGGTCGGGCAATACGGAAGGCAGCGACCAGAGGGTCTTGGCCAGTTGGCCGCTGGCATCCCAACGGTCGCCGAGCAGGGCTTGCCAAGTGTCTTCATCGAGGTAGTAACGCCCCTTGGGCAACTGGTGGCGCTTGCCGGCGGCCACCGTCGATTCGAGCACCCAGACGCGGTGCAATTCCCAGCGCACGTAGTCCGGGTTCAGATGGTGCTTGCCCAGCAGGTCCTGCGGCTGGGCAGCGTTTTGCACCTTGTTGGTGTTGTAGGGGACATACATCTCCTGCTTGCCCACCAGTTTCCAGTCGAACCGGTCCGTGCGACCACCCCACACACTCAACTCATCGAAGGACATGACCCCGGCGGTGGACGGCGTCGGCGTATCGCAGCAAGCGTTGGGCAGCGTGCGTACCCGGCGTTGACCGCTCAGGTAGACATGGGCCTGGGATTTGTCACCGTTGATGTTTTCACGCCCCAGGATCTGCTCGCCGGCACGAATCGCCGGGCCGAGATTGACAAAGTGCACCTGCCAGTAGTCGCCCGAATAGTTCTCAGGGCCGCCCTCCTGGAAGTAGTAGGGCATTTCCTGGGTCAACAGGCCGTCGCTGGTCATCACCTGGTTGCCGTCAGCGGTCATCAGATAGTGGCGAAAGTGCCCCGCCACCGAAGTGCCGCGCCAGTTCAGCACATGGTTCCAGATGGCTTCGGTACCATTCTGTGGAATCGGGAACGGGATCCCGCCATAGGCACCGTCGGGGATCAGTCCGGCGCTGCTGTCGACCAGTTTGGCGCGGGTCGCATTCTTGAACGTGTTGTCATAGACCCATTGCGGCGCGGCCGCCGTGCGCCGGGTCGGATAGACATCGATGCGATAGGTGTCCGGAAAACGCTTGAACAGCTCCTTGGTGCCGTCGCTGAGTTTGTCGGCGTACTTGGCCAGGTTCTGGGCGGTGATGCTGTACAAGGGTTTGTCCGCAGCAAATGGATCGCTGCGTTTGCCGCCCGGGACGTAACCTGGATCAACCTTGGTGTAGCCACCGTCCCAGGCCGGAATACTGCCGTCGGCATTGCCGGCTTTCTCGGCACCGAAGGGCGTCAGGGTCTTGCCCAGCGCGGCCGCTTGTTCGGCGCTGGCGGCCAAGGCCATCGGCGCGGCAGCGGCCAGCAGGGTTAAGCACAAGGCCTTTAGAGTGAACTGAATGGTCATGCGCAAATCCTCTTAGAACGTGGTCTTGACGGAGAAAGCCAGGTAATCCCGATCCTTCAGCGACTGCTTGTAATTGAACTGGTTGGCGGCGTTGAGGCTGGTGTCCTCGGGACCGTAGAAGTGGGTGTAGGTCAGCCCCACGGTCACTTGGTCCAGATAGGTGGCAGAGACGCCGATGTTCATGTCCCCGCCCCGGTCGGGCCCGAACCCGCTGATCACAGCCGACTTGCCCATGGGGAAATAGCTGATGCCCAGCGGCAGACTGATATCCACGCCCGGGAAGAACTGGCGATAAGTGGGCGTGTACACCAACTTCAAACCCAGGCCGTCATCGGTGGCATTAGGATCCAGGGCGGCGCGATTCTTGGTCACGGCGAGCAGGCGGTTCCAGGCGATCTCCCCTACCAGGCTGGCTTCATTGGCGACGAAGGAAGGGCCCAGCGATGCCAGGACGTTGAGGTTGACGTGGGCCGTGCGCCCAACGGCGTACAGGGCGTCATCGTTGTTGTCCGCTTCGACGCCCGGCAGGACGGTCTGGGCGTTGGACACCAGCGGCATGTTCCAGCGCATCGATGCCTCGCCGGCAAAGCTGTACTCGTCCACGGAGGTCGCGAAACTGGCGCCCAGGACCCGGATGTCTTCCGGGTAGACCCAGGAATATTCGCCGACTTGCCCGGTACTGAAGTTCGGCCCGGTGGCATTCGGTTTCAGATACAACGTGGGCGTTTTCTCGTGATATTGGAGTGCGTACAGGCCGTAATCCGTCGTCCCGGTGTTGTACTTGAGCTGCAGGCCGCCCTGGCCTGAACTCCTGGCTTTCTTGTCCTTGCCATGGAAAAACGCAGCCGGGCTGTTGGCATTACCGCCGAGGAAATCCGGGAACGGCCCGCCGGTGATCAGCCGTTCATTGCCGTCGCCGATGGTATCGCTGGTGGAGAAATAGCTACCGGCGCCCGGCAAGCGGGTGGCTTCCCACTCCAACTGGTAGAAGGCGCCCAATGACACATCGTCGGTTAGTTGGTAGGCGGTCGAGAGCTGGTTGACCGGCCGGGTGATTTCCTTGAATTGGGTGTTGGGCACCGATTGCGCCTTGACCACGTCCACCGGCGCCATGGCTCCGGCAATGCCGTTGCCGCCGAAGAACAGGCTCTCGCCCCAGATCAGGCCGTGGCGCCCGGCGCGAACCGACAAGGTACGGTCGGCCAGCTCACCGTTCCAGTAGACGAACGCATCCAACAGTTCACCGTCACCGCCGTGCAGTTGACGGGTATCACTGGTGAACTCGTTGAAACCCACCGAACGCTGGTTGGCACTGGCCGCGTCGTTGTTGTCGTTGCGGTCCTGGTAGACAGTGTCGTACCAGGCCGCACCGCTCAGACGGGCACCGAAGTTGTGAAAACCGATGTCCAGTTCGGAAAGAATATCCAGGCGATTGGAGATCAGGCCCTTGCCGAAGTTGTGATCACCATCATTCTGGTTCAGCGCCGTCTGCCCCTCGCTAAGCTTGCTGCTGGGCTCCTTCAGGCGCCAGGCCGCGCTGTACTTCAGCGTGTTGTCCCAGCGCAAGCTGAGATCGGGATTGCCGGTGTCGATCTGAAAGGCCTGGGCAGCCGAAGCGCCAAGCCCCAGGCTGGCCGCAAGGGTCAGGGTGAAGGGGACGCGCCGCGACGCAGCGAACTTGCGAGTAGCCATCGAAGTAACCCTCTTTATTGTTGTTGTATGTCAGCTCTTCTGGTGAAACGGCGCCCGCAGTCGAACCGGGCCAAGCTTGCACAGGCATGAAGCATCCATGGGAGAGCGAATTCAGTTTTGCCGGCGCCTCAGATAGGCGCTGCCGTGACGTCGAGCATCCGCCTGACCAGGCCGATCCGGTCGAAGCTGCTGTCGTGGGCCATTTCCTTGTCACCGGCCAGCACCGAGCTGTCGCTGATGAATTTGCAGCGCTCATAACGGCGCGCCATAAAGCGTTGGAGCTGCTGTTCGACGCTGCCGCCGGCGATCAACTCTTCGCCAAGCACGACAGCATCTTCAATGGCCATGCCGGCCCCTTGGCCCAAGTGCGGCGTCGTGGCATGCACCGCGTCGCCAATCAACACGACACGGCCGCGGTACCAGGGCTCGCTGACGAACACCACCTCCAGCGGCTTGTAGACCACCTGGTCGCTGTCGGTTATTTGCTCGCGCAGTTCGCCGATCAGCCCGGTGAAACCACTCAGGCGCTGGCGCATCTGGGTCGCCAGCGTGGCGGCCTCCATCCTGGGATTGGCGGGTTCATGGGAGGTCACGAACAGGTACATCTGGTCACGGCCCAGCGGCACCAGCCCGGCATTGCCGGCGGGTCCCTGGAAGGTGGCCAGATGATCGATTCCAGCGGCACGAGGAAAGTTGTAGCGCCACACCGATTGGCCGGTGAAGCGCGGCAGGTACTGCTCGCCAAACAGCAGACCGCGCAGGTGGGAGTACAGGCCATCGGCGCCGACGACCAGGTCGTAGCGACCGCGACTGGCATCGGTGAACAGCACATCAACACCCTCGCCCACCTGCTCCAGCGACTCGACACTCAGGCCCAGACGAACCGAGACGCCAAGGGCAGCAACGGTTTCGCTGAGGACTTGATGCAGGGCCAGGCGCGAGATGCCGACGTTGGCTGGATACTCGGGCCCCGCCAGGCGCTGGCCGGGAATTCTCGCCAGTTGTTCACCGGCGGTGGTATTGATGGTCACATCCTCGAACGCGTAGGCGGCATCCAAATAGCCGTCCAACACACCCAGCTTGGCCATCTCACGGACGACGTTACTCTGCTGGATGATGCCAACGCCATAGACTGTCCACTGCGTCTTGAGCTCGACAAGATCGACTTCGATGTCCTGGCGACGCAAAGCGATTGCCGCACATAGACCACCGATACCACCACCGACGATAAGCACCTTTTTCACTGCGTTCATGCTCGTCTCACTCTTATTCTTGTTATTCACGCTAGCGTTCTGCCGGAGCGATCCCAGGCTTCACCACCGGCTGTGTCTGCACGCATTCGCTACCGCGTTGTGTTCACTTTCTCGGCAAAGCAGGCGTTTGACTAATCGCATGTAGGGATACGATGTATCAGCTACCGCGATACGTTAATCAGGATGCATACGCCTCCAACTGATCCGCTTCGAGCACCAGCCAATCGGCCTCTGCATGCCATTGCAATGCGCTCAGGCTGTCCCCCAGGCACGGCCCGTAGACGCACAGACCACTGTCCGGAAGGAACCGGGCACCATGGGCGTAACAGACGATCTGGCGGCCATCGACGCTGAGAAAACGATCCTTGCGGTACTCCAGGCGCACCTCCAGGTGCGGACAGCTGTTGCGATAGACCCGCACTTCGCCGTCATGGCGCAGGGCGAACACACTGTCCTTCCCCGTGCCCAGGGGATCGAACCCGCGGGCCTGCCCTTCCACCAGTTCATCCAGGCGACAGAGCACCAGGGCCTCGTGACTCATGGACAACCTCCACACTCAGGCCTGCTTGGGCGGCGGGCCGCTCGGGAACCACTTTTCCCGGGAGGTGAACAGGAACAATTGCGAGTTATCCGCCGACAACGGCGCCTGGCGCGCTTGCCAAGCGTCATCGTGCTTGTCCATATCGGCGTCGTATTCGATGTGGCAACCCAACGGGCTGTTGAAATACCAGAACCAGTTGGAACCGAAGAGGTGACGGCCCGGCCCCCAGAAGCTGGTCCAGCCTTGCTGCTCGAAGCGACGTCCGGCCAGCAGGACTTCCGTGCCGCTGCCCATGTGAAAGGTGAAATGCTCGCAACCCTTCATGTGTGGCGGCGTCTGGATCATGAACAGGCAGTGATGGTCATCGGAACCGGCCGGCCGCATGAACGGGCCCGCGCCGACAAAGGTGTCGGTGGTCACGAAGCCCAGGCGCTGGTAAAAAACCTCGGCCTTGGCTGCATCCGGCACGAAATACACCACGTGGGACAGGGTACGCGGCAAAGCCTGCATATCGGGGCTGATGCCCGGCTGGTTGACCGGCCGCTGGGGGACATGGCCCGGTGCGTTGGTCAAGTCGGCGGGCGCGCTGTACGCACGCCGCACGCTGATCTGGAAACCAATGGCAAAGCCCATATCGTCCACGCTGTGCACGGAACCATCGGCACCGCGGGTCACCGGGCGGTCGCGCCCCAACTCATCGGCGATGGCCTCGAGGTCAGCCACGCCGGCCACGCCATAAACGGTTTCCCGAATCGAGGGAGCAGGCCCGATGGCCACCGGCAAACGAGCATCGTCTGCATGACGGATAATCACCGCCGTGCCGTCGAGGGCTTCAAAACGACCGCCCTCGCTGTCGACATCGACAGGGCGCAGGCCGTAGTCACGCAGGCAATGCGTACAGGCTTGAATATCGTCGACGCCAAAAATCAAGGCATCAAGGCCAATGATGTTCATTGAGTTACCACTCCATTGTAATTATTCAGCGCAGGCCAGCACCCCGCTTACGGGAACCGTGCCAGGCGGAGCGCTGCCGAGGCGGGTCTTGAAGTCGATGAAGCGTCACGCCAACCGACTGTGGGCCGATACTGAAGGGGCAAAAACTCACTGACTAATCGCTTGTCGGGATGCGACCTATCGGCAAATGCGATACCTGGCTGCGCGGCGCAACTGACATGGAAAATCGAACCAGGCGTCGTTCGATTCATCCATTCACGGGACTTGACGCCGCGATAGGAAGACCGGAAGGTATTTACAAAATAAATACAAAAGTCGAGACCGCCATGCGTTTTAACCACCTGGATCTCAACCTCCTCGTGGCGCTGGATGTGTTACTGGAAGAGCAGAACATCACCCGCGCCGCCGAACGCCTGCACATGACCCAATCCGCCACCAGCGGCGTGCTGGGCAGGCTGCGCCTCTACTTCGAAGACGAACTGCTGGCGCAGGTCGGGCGCAAGATGCAGCCCACGCCCTATGCCCGCGAACTGGCGGCCCCCGTGCGCCAGGTGCTGCTGACGATCCAGTCCTCGATCACCGCCAAACCGGTGTTCGACCCCGCCACCAGCAAGCGCCATTTTCGCCTGATCACTTCGGACTATCTGATCAGCGTCCTGTTTGCCCGGGTAATCCAGAAGATCTCCCTGGAAGCCCCGCACATCACCTTCGAACTGCTGGGCCCCGGCGACACGACCACCGAGATGCTGATGCGCGGCGAGGCCGACATGATGATCGTGCCTGAGCGCTACCTCATCGAAGGCCACCCATCCCAATTGCTGTTCGAAGAAGAACACGTTTGCGTGGTGTGGGACGGCAACACCCAGGTGGGCGACAGCATCACCCTCGATCAGTACATCGAGATGGGCCATGTCTCGGTGATTTTTGGCCGCAACCGGCAACTGAGCGTCGAAGAGTGGTTGATGAGCCAATACGGCTTCACGCGTCGCATGGAAGTGGTGACCCATGACTTCAACACCCTGCCGCAGTTGATTGTCGGCACCCAACGTGTCGCCACCATGCTCCAGCGCATGGCCAGGCTCTACGCCAACTACCTGCCGCTGCGCATCTTGCAGCCTCCGGTGAAAATCCCGGTGATGCGTGAGTTCATGCTCTGGCACCGAACCATGGAAGGAGATCCGATGCACCGTTGGCTGCGGGCGAAAATCAGTCAGATCATCAACGAGCTGGAGCAGTAGTCGCTCCCGCTGCTCGGCGGCGAGCCAGGATTCATGCGCGCGCCGAGACTCAAGCCAATGGCGCATATGCGCCCTATCGCCGTTCGCAATACCTCCCATCCTGACTCGCGATTGGCCAAACAATGGGCCTCCCCTTAGCCTGCTTCGAACCGTCAGGTCTGGCGTACCCCGCTCCGGATTTGGCCGCCTGCCTTTGCTTGCACAAGGACAATAACAATCATGTTTCGCTACTTCCCGACCAACTACGTGTGGAATCTTTCCGTCGACCTGGCCATTGAAATGGGCGCCCGCATCGGCGAAATCGAGGAAATGTGCGCGCCGCTGCAAGAAGCCGCCAAACAGCCGGATGCCGCCGGCAGCAAAGCCTTCCGTGAAACCTGGGCGAACATGGCCGACAAGCTGTGCGGCCTGGCGGAAGAAGACGAAGGCAAGGGTCGACTGTTGTCTGCCGGTGAAAAATACAACCGCGCCGCGACCTATTACCTGAGCTGCGAACGCCTGCAGGCCCACGGTGCACCGGGCCGCACGGAGCTGTACCAGCGCTTTCTGCACACCTTCCAACGGAGTATCGAACTGGCACGGGAAAATTGCGAGCGCGTTGAAATCCCTTACGAAGGCAAACACCTTTCCGGTCTGCTGGTCCGTGCCGAAGGCGTCAGCGGTCCAGCGCCGATCCTGGTGCAGGTCAATGGACTGGATTCCACCAAAGAAATGAAATACCGCGTCGGCCTGCCCGCCTGGCTGGCCAAACGTGGCGTGTCATCGTTGATCATCGACCAACCCGGGACGGGCGAAGCGCTCCGGCTACATAATCTGACTGCGCGTTTCGACAGTGAGCATTGGGCCAGCCGCGTGGTGGATTGGCTGGAAATCCACGACGATGTCGACGCCAAACGCATCGGCCTGGAAGGTGTGTCGCTTGGAGGCTACTACTGCCCGCGCGCGGTAGCCTTCGAGCCACGCTTCGCGTGCGGCGTCGTGTGGGGGGCCAACCATGATTGGCGTGATGTACAGAAACGTCGAATGGAAAAGGAAGGCAGCTTCCCGGTGCCGCATTATTGGTCGCATGTGTCTTGGGTCTGGGGTGCCAAGGACACGGACGAGTTCATGACCATCGCCGAGAACGTTCATCTGGACGGCATCCTGGACCGCATCAAGGTGCCCTTCCTGGTCACCCACGGAGAAAAGGATTCGCAGATTCCATTGAAGTGGGCCCACCGCACTTACGAACAGTTGGTCAACAGCCCCAAACGCGAACTGAAAATCTTCACCGAACGTGAGGGCGGCGTGCAGCATTCGAGCTTCGACAACAGTATCAATGCCGGCCAGTACATCGCCGACTGGGTGGCTGAGGTACTCGGTGGTCGTACTGCATGACTATTCGTTTCAAACTTGAGCAAACGCTCGTTGCGGAAAAGAAACGTACGGAGCTGCTCATCGTTGCGGAAATGCTTCTGTGCCGGGCAGCGCCTATCGCTCTGGAATCGATGACCCGCCACTACCGTTAAAAAAGCTTCCCCGTCTGGCCTGCCGCAAAATCTTCGCAACGGCCAGCTGGGGAAGCACACAGCATGATGGGACAGCTATCGAGTGGATAGATACGACTATCTCGGTTGCTCAGTCACAAAGATCACATCCAAGCACTCCCTTCAGCGCAGCCTGATCAGTGTTTTGATCTGAGCGATCTCCCGCTCAAAGATCATGCTTTTGTTGGCTTGATCACCACGAGACCGCGCCGACTCATTAATCCGTAGTAAGCGCATGCTGGAAACAGCAGACCAACAACCCACGCCAAATCGATCCCTTGCAGGGCGGAGGCGATGGGGCCGACGTAAAGGGAAGTATTCATGAATGGAATTTCTAGCACGATGGTCGCGAGGAACAC
Organism: Pseudomonas thivervalensis; assembly: GCF_001269655.1. GTDB lineage: Bacteria > Pseudomonadota > Gammaproteobacteria > Pseudomonadales > Pseudomonadaceae > Aquipseudomonas > Aquipseudomonas thivervalensis. Next base: position 46,658 of record NZ_LHVE01000009.1, on the reverse strand, counting down.
CCCGATAGCGATCCAGTTCACCCGACCGTAAATGCCCGAGGGGTCAAAGATATCGGCAATCTTGTATACGCCTTTGCGTAGCGCGTAGTAGTCGACCAGGTTTATTGCCGTCCATGGGATGAGAAAGTAGCTCATGAAAAAGATGAAATTCAGAAAAAACTGAATGAAGTCATCCTGGGCCATGGTGCATAACGCAGTGGCAACGGCACAGATAATTAGCATAAAGCTGGCGCGCACCTTCGCAGTGACCTTGAGCGCAGCAAAGGGCTCGATAACGGTAACCGTCGACATAAAGGCTCCATAGAGGTTGAACACGTTGATAGCGATCTGACCATAGAGCACGAATGCCACGGCCAGCAAACTCCCACCCCCTAGAACGCTAAGCAAATGAAGGCCAACATTATCTGAAAAACCTGTGACGCCCTTGGTCAATATCGCCCCCAGCAGCATCATCCAACTTCCACCAATGACCGTCCCCGTATAGCTGTACCAGAAGACCTGGCGCGCGGAAGTATGGGTAGGCAAATAGCGAGAATAGTCAGCCACATAAGGGGCATAGGACAATTGCCAAGTCACCGCAATGCTCACTGAAGCGAGGAAGCTCGCCAAGTTGAAGCCCTGCGTCGTCCATTGTTGCGCATCTATTGGCAGCGCAAGGGCGAACAGGGTCGCGATCCCGAAAAAAACAACCGAAACCAACGACAGCATTTTTTGCAGGCGGTGGATGAGCTTGTAGCCAAACAGGGCTACCAGAAAGCAGAGCAAACCAAGCAGCACAATGTTTGCCTCACTGCTGAGGGGGCTTGAGGCGGCGACTGCTTGGGTGGCCAACAACGTATTACTGACAAAAAACCCTAAGTAAATGAGCATTACGAACAGCAGCGGAACAATGGCTCCAAATACCCCAAACTGCGCACGGCTCTGGATCATCTGCGGGATGCCCAACCTCGGCCCCTGTGCAGAATGCGAAGCCATGAATACCGCGCCGATTAGGGAGCCGAGCAGGATCGACAAAGCGCTCCAGAACAGGTTCAGCCCCAGGCTGACCGGCAGCACCCCGGCCGCAACCGTGGTGATGTTGGCGTTGGCCCCAAACCACACGAAGAACAGAGAACGGGGTTCGCCGTGACGTTCGGTTTCTGGAATGAAATCGATGCTTCTTTTTTCTACGTTCATCATGCTCTCCGCTCTGTCTTGGCAACGAGGCAATTTTCCAGGCGCGCGATAGCTTGCATAAACTCTTCTGGCTGGAAGGCAAGGTGGTCTGGCTCCATCGTGCGAAGTGAAGGTGCTGGCTCGCCCGCCCAGCGCCGCAACAGCTGTTCGGTAGAGAGCATGTCCAGTCCGTAAAGCCAGTTGGAGACAATAAACAAGGCCGAGTAATGGGCTGCGGTAGTCGTAGCCGTACAAGCGTCGGCCACGAGGCTCAAGTGGAAGTCGTACTGATAGGCATCGAACAGACTACTCATCACGCAGACGTCAGTCAGTACGCCCATCACCACGAGATGCTTGATGCCGCGCTCCCTCAGCATCGGAGTCAGCCGAGTGCCGTGGAAGGCACTGTAGCGTTGCTTATCAATGACAACGTCACCGGTTTGTGGGGCTAACGCGTCGATGATCTCTATGGCAGATGTACCTGCGCGATAGCTGGTCGGTTTGCCCTCGGCATCTACGGGCTCGCCCAGCGCCAAGCCGAGACCTTGGGCATCGTTGACATGACGGGTGTAGAACAGAGGGATGTTGTTTTTTCGAGCGCAATCAACCAGCGCTGTTGCGTTTTCAATGACGTGATCGAACCGCTCCAGAGGGAAGCCGTCTTCTTTCTGAAGGTCGATCACGAGCAAAGCCGTGTCTTGGGTCATCAGGTTTCTTCCAATTGCGAAGCACCAGGCGATAGCTGTGAGGCTCGCTGGCAACTAACGAATTCTCAGGCGCAGGCACCGCAATCGCGGGCTACGGAAGGTGCGAGAAAGATTCTCGAGGAAGGGCTACCCGACTATTTGCCAAAAACCGTTTTGCTTGGCGGCAACGCAGGAGGGAAGACGCTGCAGGGTCACGTGCGAAGGCGCAACCGATCGGCGTAGAAAGTTCTTCATGGCTCCGCACGGAAATAACGTTGTCCAGCCAAGCAGGCTGATGCGCGTTATGCCGGGTCGAAATGCGGAACTGACCATGACGTAGACTCTTGGGGTTAGTTCCGTCAGGCAAGCAATATGCACGCCATAGTATCGGAAGGCTCGGAAAGCGGCCGAATAGAGCGATCTCAGGAATCATCGTGATGTCTTATGGCATTCAGTATGCCGTAACACCGCGCTACGGAACGTAGCACGCAACGCCGAAGTGCACCTTTCTGAAACTCCCGTTGCAAGTGGGCAGCTTTGGCCAATTCTGTTCCCAGGCGTTTTGCCAGGCGCCTAGCATTACGCTCCATCCGCCGATAATGTTTTCACGGGACGGCGCGGCAAAAGTCGAAGAAAGACTTTTCTTTGGACGAAAAAAAATGGACCTCTTTTCAGAGGTCCATTTTTAAATACTTGGAGCGGGAAACGAGACTCGTATCTGGTGTCCGACTCGTTGAAATTTAAGGGGTTTCCGTTATTCCTGAAGCAGGAATGGACTTAATTCTGGACTCGTTTCCAGCAGGCATCAAGAGCAACGTGAACGTCCCCTCATAGGCGCGTTAGCGATCTGCGTGATCAACGCGCCAACGCCATCCAATAAAAAAGCCCGAGCTGATTCGTCCCGTAGCTGCCCCTGATCTATTTTGCTGGTCACGTTGCCGATCACGATCTGCGGATAGACAACGTGCACCGCCTGGATCGCCCTGAGCGTTTCATTGAGCTGTTGATGCGCGCGCACCCCACCCGTGAACGCCGGCGAGGCAGTGAAACTCAATACCGGACAGCCCAGCAGCGCCGATTTACCATGAGGACGAGACAACCAGTCCAGTGCATTTTTCAACACGCCGGACATACCGTGGTTGTACTCCGGCGAGCCGATCAATACCCCATCGGCCGCCGCCACGGCGGCGCGCAAGGCGATCACAGCCTGGGGTGCATGAGCGCCATCGTCATCCTCATTATACGGCGGGATACTGTCCAAGCCATGGAGCGTCAACCGGACATGCCCAGGCAATCGTTCGGCCACCGTGCGCAGGATCGCTGTATGCGCCGACTGCCGACGCAGGCTGCCGGACAAGCCCAGGATGTTTATCGTTGCAGTCATTTAGATACTCACAGTCTGTGGCTTGGGCTTGAGGAGAAAATGCGCGAGCGCGGGCACCAGGATCAATGCCCCCACCATGTTCCAGACGAACATGAAGCCCAGCAAAATGCCCATGTCGGCCTGGAACTTGATCGGCGACAGCACCCAGGTGGTCACAGCCACTCCCAAGGTTATCCCGGTCATCACCACCACCTTGCCGGTGGACAACAGCGCCAGGTAATAGGCATCCGACAGGCTTGAACCATTGCGCAGGTTGGCAAGTGTCACGCTGAGAATGTAGAGCGCGTAATCCACGCCGATTCCCACCCCCAGTGCAATCACTGGAAGGGTCGCCACCTTGACACCGATGTTGAGCCCCACCATCAAGGCTTCGCACAGCACGGAGGTGAGCATCAACGGCAACACCGTACAGACCACGGCTCGCCAGGACCTGAACGTGATGAAGCACAGGGCAATGACCGCCGCGTACACCATGAACAACATCTGCACGTTCGAACGCTTCACAACGATGTTGGTGGCCGCCTCGATACCGGCGTTACCCGCCGCGTTCAGGAACTGAATCTGATCGCTGTCATGGCTGGCCGCAAACTGTTCGACCGTCTGCACCACTCGGGTGAGCGTATCGGCCTTATGGTCCGTCAGGTAGACATACACGGTCAGCAGGTCGCAGTTCTGGTTGAACAACTCTCGCGGTGCGCGAGTGATGATCGCGTTCAATAGCCCCTGGTTACGCGGGATCTCATACCAGGTCATGCTGCCTTCGTTCATGCCGGCGGCGGCCTGTTTGCTCAACGCAGCCAGGGAAGTGGTAGAGACCACACCCGGCAACTGTTGCAACTGCGCTTCCAGTGCATCCACCGTTACCAACGTCTGGTAATTGGCGCAGAAGTACTGCGGGGTCTTGACCATCACCACGTACTTGTCGCTACTGGCGGAGAAGTTGCTGACCATGAAGCGGTTGTCGGTATTGTAGCGAGACTCGGGACGCAACTCCGGCGCTCCTGGATTCAAGTCGCCAATCTTGACGTGAAGACTGATGGCAAAGCCCGCCGCCCCCAGCACCACACCAATGAGGATCGCGCCGGTGGCCCATTTGCGTTCGGTGAAGCGATCCAGGAAGGCCCAGAACGGATGCCGTGCGTGATGGGCGTCCAGCCGGGAAAACCGATCGTTGGCCGCTTCTCGTTGCGCCGCCACTTTGCTCACGCCGGTGTATGACAACAGGATAGGTAGCAGGATCAGGTTAGTAAAAATCAGCGTCAGCACACCAACCGTCGCGGTAACGGCCAGGTCCTGGATCACCGGGATTTTGATGATCATCAACACCGCAAAACCCACGGCATCCGCCACCAGCGCCATCAACCCGGTCAAAAACAACCGGCGAAAGGTGAAGCGCGCCGCCACCAGTTTGTCGGCACCGCGCCCGATGTCTTGCATGATGCCGTTCATTTTCTGGGCGCCATGGCTCAAGCCGATGGCAAACACCAGGAACGGCACCAGAATGGAATACGGATCCAGGTCGAACCCCAGGGTCGGCAGCAAGCCCAGCAGCCAGACCACCGCAATGATCGAGCACAGCAGCACCAGCACCGTGCTGCGCACACAACGGGTGTACCAGAACAACACTAGCCCGCAGATCACCAGGGTCGCGGCGAAGAACAGCTGCATCTGCCGCATGCCGTCCATCAAGTCCCCCACGACCTTGGCGAAACCGGTGATGTGAATCTGGATGCTCTGGTTTTCGTACTTGGCTCGGATCTGTTCGAGTCGGTTTGACAGGGCGTTGTAATCCAGTGGGGTACCGTCATCCGAGGTACTTTCCTGAAGCGGCAAAAGCACAATGCTGGACTTGAAATTGGAGGCCACGAGCCGCCCCACCTCGCCCGACCGTTCGATGTTCTGCTGCACCTGTTCCAGGCTGTTGGCTGAACCATCGTAATCGTCCGGGATGACAGGACCGCCATCGAAACCCTCCTCGGTCACGCCGATCCAGCGCGTGGCCGGCGTCCACAGGGACTTCATATAGGAGCGGTCGACACCGGGAAGCAAAAATACTTCGTCGTTGATCTTCTTGACCGTTTCCAGGTATTCGGCACTGAAAATACTGCCCTGCCTGGCCTCGATCGCAATCCGCAAGGTGTTGCCGCCCTCCCCCAACTGACTGCGGTTTTGCAGATAGTTCTGCACATAGGGGTGATCCGTGGGGATCATTTTCTCGAAGGCGGCATTGAGCTTAAGACTCAGCGCCTGATAGCCGAGCACCAGGCTGAGTAGCACACAGATACCCAATACGATGCTGCGATGATTGAACAACAGCCGCTCGACCAGGGTCCCGGAAGCAGGATCAAAGGCAGGTGATGCAAGTGCAGCCGAGTGTTCGGCAGAGTGCGTAAAACTGTTCATTGTGGCGGCTCCGACGATTCCACTTTTATGGCGGACGACAGCATGCCGCGCGTGCTGCTGATGATCAGGTCACCGTTCGCCGCTTGCGTCATGCCCGTGAAGTAACGAGGTTGAGGTATCTGCAGGACAGTGGCTTGTGTGTCTCCATCGGCAAAACGCAACACCCGGCCCGACTCGTCCGCCAGCAGGACCGAGCCATCATCCAGGCGCAAGCCGCTGGTCAACGTCACCGGCTGCAAGGTGTCGAGACGCTTCCAGGTCTCGCCACGATCCCGGGACTCGAAGGCCTTGCCACGCAGTCCGAACGCCAGAATCGAATGATTGTCGGTCGGCGCAAGACCGAAGATCGTGCCCTCATAAGGGGGCGTCAACGCCTCGAAGGTCTGGCCTGTATCGCTGGAACGCAGCAACGTCCCTTGCTCGCCAGCCATGAAGACATCGGTTCCTATCTTTGCAATGCCATAGAGATGCAACCCGTTTGGATTATCGACATGGGCACGAATGGACTGCCAACTGAGCCCGCCGTCATGGGTGACGAAAGCCAAGCCATAGGCCCCCACCACCCAACCGTTTCGCGCATCCAGGAAAAGCAGGTCGAGCAAAGGTTTATCCGGCCCTTCATCCACCAACTGCTGAGCCTGGGACAGACGCTCCGAGGCCTGGTCATCGGTGTCGAGCTCGGCTTGCTTCAGTTCGATGTCGGCGGCCTGGACACCGTCGAGCTGTTTAGCCCAGGTCAATCCGCCATCCTGGCTGTGCAGAACAGTTCCAGCATGCCCGACTGCCCAGCCCTGTCTGTCATCGATGAAACGCACCTTGACCAACGTCACGCTGACCGGCGAGTCGACTTGCTGCCAGGTCGCCCCGTCGTCATCCGAAACAATGATGAAACCTCTCTCGCCCACAGCCACCAACCGCTGCCCAGCCCGAGCAACACTGAGCATGACCGATTGTGTTGCCATCGCGCTGTGGATCGCCGATTGCTGCGCCAATCCTATCGTTTGCGCTACAGCGCCCGGACCATAAAACGTTGTCGCCATCCACAGGCTGGCAATGAAGACCTTTATAGGGCCGGAATAAAAAGAAGACATGTCTGAACCTCGATGATGCCGCTCTCTGGAAGCGATGACCGTGCACCGCCTCCAGAAAACAAACGTATTAATCAACCGTTGCGAGGCTCAGCGAACCGACCCGGATGCCACCGAAGTGCCGGTGAAAAAGTTCTCGGGCTTGCGCGGTATCACGCTATAGGTTTCCCCGTTAAGACCCTGGACGACGCTGTAGGTCTTGGCCTGCAGGTTGTAGATCACCACAGGTTTGACCACCACCGCAGGGATGGCCGGCACCACGAATGGCAGCACCTGGGAGACACGCCAGAGTTTGCCCTCGGCGTCGTAGCCATCCACCAGCGAGATGGTCCAGCTGTCTTCGTCGATGAAGAATCGACGCTTGGGCACAGCATGGCGTTTGCCCGGCGCCACCGTGGCCTCCAGCTCCCAGACACGGTGCAGTTCCCAGCGCACTTTGTCGGCATTGAGGTGGTTGGCGGTAAAGGCATCGTCGCGTTTCTCGGCATGGAACTTGTTGTCGTTATAAGGGATGTACAGTTCTTTCTTGCCCACCAGTTTCCAGTCGTAGCGATCCGGATGACCGATGAAGCCGTGCACCTCATCGAAATAGTTGGCGCCCGAAGCGACGAAATCCGGGGTGTCATAACCCACGGTAGGCGCCCGCCGCACACGGCGTTGGCCGACCAGGTACTGCCAGGCCTCTCGCGGCTGCTGAGCGTTGGTACTGTCATGGGTCACCAGTGATTCCCCGGCCTTGAACGGCGGCTCGCTGGTCAGGAACCGCAGCAGCGCATACTGCCCGGACCATTTATCTGCGGCACCGTCCTTGTAGTAGTACGGATACTGCCAGTTTTCCACGCCCCGGCTGGCCAGCGTCCGAGTCCCGTCGGCGTTGCCGATGATGTTGGAATAGCCCATCTGTATGGATTCGGCTTCAACCCGCAGCAGGAAATTCCAGATGACCTCGTTGCCGTTTTTTGGGATCGGGAACGGTATACCGCCGTAGCAGCCCTCTACCGACAAACCATTGCTGGTGGTCTTGCAGTTGGTGGCGTTGGCGAAGGTGTTTTGATAGACGCTGTCCGGCGCCGCGGCGCTGCGGTGAGTCGGGTAGACATCGAGGTGGAAGGTGTCGGGGAATTTGGCCAACAGGGCTTTGGTACCTTCACTCAACTTGTCGGCGTACTGCGCAGCGTTCTTGGCGTTGATCTGCAACAGCGGTTTTTCGCCGGGGAACGGATCGGCAGGCGCATCGCCGAACTTGGCGCCAGGGACGTCCTTGGTCAAGCCGCCAGTCCAGGCCGGGATCGAGCCGTCGGCGTTGCCGGCTTTTTCGGCCCCCATCGGCGTCAGCGTGGTCTTGAGCTTTGCCGCCTCGTCAGGACTGACCGCCGCCAGCGCGGTACCGACAGACAGGGAAATCGACAGAGTGGACAGCAACAGCAGTTTAATTTTTATCATTATCAGGGCCCGCCTGTTCTTTGCTTAAAAGGTTCGCTGGATCGAAAACGCCACGAAATCCCGGTCTTTCATGTTTTGTTGGTAGGTGAAGGAATTGGCTGAGTTGATAACCGGCCCGGCCTCACCAAAGAAGTTGGTGTAGCTCAGCGAGGCGTACCACTGCTTCTTGTAATCGGCCTTGAGACCCAGCGTCAGGTCGCCGCCATGTTCCGGGCCAAACGCCTGGGGCGTGACGGAAGAACGCCCGGACGGGTTGTAGCCAAGGGTGATCGGCGCTTGGACGTCGATACCGGGGAAGACCTGGAAATATTGCGGTTCAAACGTGAAGCGCATGGCGAAGGCATCACGGGTGGTGTTGGGGTCCAGTTGATCGGCATTTTTGGTCACGCTCAGCCGTCGGTTGAACGCCAGTTCACCCACCAGGGAAGCGCCGTCCCACAGCGCGGATCCCCCATAGACATTGATCATCGACACCTGGGCATGCCACGACCGACCGATGGGGTACGCGGGGTTGGAATCGTTGTCGGCGTCCATGCCAGTGATGATGGTGCCTCCGACGCCCGCCAAGGGCGTATCGAGTCTGATCGATGTCTCGCCGGCGATATTGGCCTCGCCCACCAGCGTGCTGAAGCTGGCACCGAAGACCTTCACGTCCTCGGGATAGACATTGATAAACGAGTCATCGGCCCCCGGCACGAGCGCGGCCGGACGGAAGTAAAACACTGGCGTCTTTTCGTGATATTTCGCGGCGTAGAGACCGAACTCCCAGTCGTCCACGGCAAACTTCAGCTGCGCGCCGAACTGTCCGGAATCCCTCGCGTCCTTGTCCTTGCCATGACGCAGCTCACCGGTTGGAAAGAACACCCGTTCCCCGCCTTCACCCACAAAGTCCGAACCACTGAAGTAGCTACCCGCTGCAGGCAAACGGGTCTTGTTCCATTCGAATTGGTAGTACGCCCCCACGCTCACGGTGTCGTTCAGTTGCCAGTTGCCGGACACCTGCTTGGTGGGCATCAGAATTTCTTTGAACTGCGAACCGGGGACGGATTGAAGCTTCACCAGGTCCACCGTGGACTGGGCGTTGGCAATGCCGTTGGCGCCGAAGAACAAGCTTTCGCCGTAGATCTGCGTGAACTGCCCGAGCCGCCCGGACAGCGAGGTGGTGCCGATTTCCGTCGAGCCATAGACAAACGCGTCGAGGATTTCAGTGCGTTGACCATGGATCCGGCGGGTATCGCTGGTGAACTCGTCGTGGTCGACACTCAACGAGTTGGCAGTGCCCGGCGAATCGTTGTCATTGTCTTGGCTGTAGACGTTGTCGTACCAGGACGCCGCACTGAGGCGCGCACCGACGTCTTTGTACTTGATGTCGAATTCGGAAAGGATGTCCAGACGATTGGAAATGAGCCCCCGATCGAAATTTCGATCGCCGTCGTCCAGGTTGGGGTTGCTGTTGGAGGTCCCAGGGCCCACCGCCACCTTGTGATCGAGTTTATTCACCCGCCAGGCGTTGCTGTACTTGATGGTGTTATCCCACGTCGCCGAAAGGTCGGGGTTGCCGGTGTCGATCTGGAAGGCTTGTGCCTGGGTTGAAAGGCCCAGCAGTACCGTTGCGCTGACTGCGCAAGCAAGGCTGGAGACCGGTAACGGGCAAAATCGCTGGTTGGCTGTTTTCATGGAGATGTTCCTGTTTTTTTGTTTTTGTAAAAGGTCATCCACTCGCAGCCTTGGCCGCGAATACCGCTGGCGTTGAATGCGTGCGCAAAAACACATTTATTGCACTTAAATATATTTTGTGCACAAAAATTATCCCTGCGCAAATTCAAAGTCAAGCGGATTCAGGCGGGTATCGCGCATTGGAGGTGGGTGAGAAGGAACGGAGAGCAGGCAGGGGCCCAAAGGCCTGGAAGATAAATCCATCGACAGGAGGCGTCTAATCAGTCTTTGCACTAAAATTCGTTTTGCGCATAAAATGCGTTTGGTGCAAATTTCAGGACAACCACGACCATGATTCCCTCTCCCAACATTCCGCTGATCGATGTCGCATTGACGAAGATGAAAAAAGCGATCGTCTGTTGTGAGCTGGCCCCCGGCGAAAAGCTCAAGGTCGCAGAGTTGTCCAAGACCTATGGACTCAGCAGCTCGCCGATTCGTGAAGCCCTCAATCGACTGACCCAGGATGGCGTGGTCGAAGCCAGCGATAACAAGGGCTTCAGGGTCGCCCCGATTTCCGTCAGTGACTTTCGCGACATCACACGCATGCGCTGTCTGCTGGAATGCGAAGCCTTGGCCGATGCCATCCAGTATGGCGATGACGCCTGGGAGGCCGACGTGCTAGGGGCCTTTCACCGTCTGAATCTGGTCGAGAAAAAACTCGGAAGCGGCGTGTTGGTGCTCGATGATGAATGGTCGACCCGACACAAGGCCTTTCACTTCGCCCTGTTCGCGGCATGCCCATCGCCGTTGTTGTTGAAGATGATCGATTCGCTGTTTGATCGGGCCGAACGCTACCGGCGCTTTTCCGCCCAACAGCGAATCACCCAGCGGCACAAGGGCAACGAGCATCAGAAGTTGATGGAAGCGGCCCTGGCTCGCGACAGCGAGAAAGCCGTGACTTTATTGCGCAATCACATCCAGGAAACCCTGGGCCGGATCGTCGAAGCCATCGAGCGCCGACAAGCCACGCTTCAATGAGCCTTGCTCAGACATCATGAAAGAACCTCCGCCTGGTACTGTTTTCGTGGACAGTGCCAGGCGAAGGGCATGTTGCCTTTCAGGCGTTAAGCCTGCGCGAACCTGATCGTCTTATCACAAACACCACCTTGGGCCGGCGTGGGTTTCTGCGGCGGCTTGCACCATAGCGCAAGCTCCATGCCCTCGAGCAACTCCATCGCCCAGGCCACCGTGACCGCCCCGCCATACACGTAGTGATCGGGCCGCACGATCACCACATTGCACCCTCGCTGTTCCAACCACTGCGCCAACAGCCCATCGACTTCCCGGTACTCATCGGCAGCGCAGGCCCCTGATTGCTCAGCGTTGACCAACCGCACGACGTGGATAGGCAAGCCCTTAAGCGACTGGCTGCTGCGCAGGCACCTCAACAACGCACTGGCATCGAACCCGGGGGCAACGACCACGCGAAACGCTTGGCCAGTAAACTCATCAAGCAAGGCCTGCTTGCCTACATAGTTGATCACCATTGGCTGGGGAAACAGCTCTCCGGCCGGCGACACTTGCGCGATAAACCCCTGGGACAAACCGGGGATCAACGATTGCCGGATGGTTCCGCCCGGGTTCTCCTTCATATGTTCGATCAACCGTGCATCCCGGTTCGCGGCTCTTTCGCTGTCGCGCTCGCAGATCACTCCGCCGAACTCCTTGGCCGCCAAAGTGGTCTGGCGCACATGAGGGATACGCTCGATCTGATAGGTTTCCAGGAACTCCGGAGCCGCCAACCCTTCTTTCACCAGGGCGATTTTCCAGACCAGGTTCAAGGCATCGCGGATCCCCTGGCACATGCCTTGTGCCAGGAATGGCGGCGTCATGTGGGCCGCGTCCCCGAGAAAGAACACCCGGTCCGCTTTCCACTGCTCCAAGATCAATGCATGGAATCGGTACGCCGAAGCCCGCCATAACTGATAGTCCTGCTCCGGCAACCAGCGGGAAATCAGCTTCTTGATCATTTCAGGTTTTGAGATTTCCGACGGCTGCTCATCCGGATTGATCATGAACTCCCAGCGACGATGTCGCCCGGGGCCGACGACAAAGGTGCAAGGCCTGGCCAATTCGCAGAACTGGACGTTGGTCTTCGGTAGGTCCTCCCCCGCCCCTTCGTTGAGGATCACATCGACCACCAGCCACGGCTCGTCGAACGCAAGGTCGTCCATCTTCAACCCCAAGCGGGTGCGGATCGGGCTGGTGCCGCCATCGCAGGCCAGCACATGGGCCGCCGTGACCGTGCGCTCAGTCCCGTCCTTCGCCTGGATACGCACATTCGCCTGGGACTCGGCGGAGTCAACCGACAGCACCTCAGAGCCCAGCTCAACGGTTACCGATTTGAAACGGGCAATTTTTTCGCGAAGTGCACGCTCCACCGGCGGCTGGGAAAACACATAGTTCGGCGCCCAGCCCAGCGGAAAAGGCGGTTGGGCAGCGTCAATGCGCTTGATCAACTGAGAACCGGTCGTACGGTACTCCGAGGGACGGTACGGCATGACATGTTCGGCAATGCTGTCAGCCAGGCCGATATTGCCGAAGACTCGCATCACTTCATGGTCAAAGCCCATGGCCCGAGGGTTGGCATAGACCGTTTCGGACTTCTCCACCACCAGGGCATTGAGCCCCCACAGACCGGCCAGATTGGCGCACAAGGCGCCCACCGGTCCCATTCCAACAATGATGACATCGTAGTCCATCGTCTACTCCGCTTCTTGTAGTTGTCGATTGCGAGTGCTGGTTGATGCCAATCACAACGTCTGTTCATCAACCAGATATCGTCTTTACCGGATGGAACGATCAGACGATTCGGACCCGCTGCTCCTCAATCTTCGTGCGAATGGAGTCCATCCATTGCGCGCGCGTCTGGAACTCTGGACGGCGCCTGCACATTGCCTCGGTCTGGGCCAGAATGACCTCGGTCGGTAGCTCGAGATCCAGAGGTTCCTTGCACGGCTGAGCGGTATAGAACGGTGTATCGACATACATCTCGACGGGGTTGCCTTCAGGGTCCTTGAAATAAATCGACCAGGCATTCCCGTGGTCCACTTGGGCGATGCCCTCAATGCCGCTTTTTTTGGCGAATTGATAGTACGCCTTCAGGTCATCCAACGAATTGAGCAGGAACGACAGTTGATTGATCGGGTTGAACGGCAGATCAACAGGCTTCCCGTCAAACAGCACGACCTGATGATGCAGCTCTGGATTCTGCGTCATGAAGAAAAGACGATGCCCTGTCGAGGCCACGCCTTTGTCGCTGACGATGAAACCCAGGACGCGACAATAGAAGTCGACCATCCGATCCAAGTCTGAGCAGAACACGCCGGAATGGGTGAAATTGATAGTAGGTAAGGCGGGCATGTGGAACCTCCAGTTTCTTATGATTGTGTAGAGGACAACGCTCAGGCTTCGTCAATGACGCCGTTCGATAGGGTCCCGATTTCAGTGATGACCACTTCGAACACATCACCCGGCTTCAAGAAAATCGGCGGTTTGCGCTTGAAACCGATCCCGCTCGGCGTACCGGTTGCCAGAATGTCGCCAGGGTTCCATGGCAGCGCCTTGGACACGTAGGAGATCAAATGTGGAATGTCGAAAGCCAGCTCCGAGAGGCTGCCTTCCTGCAGTTGCTCACCGTTAAGAATGCCCCGTACCACCAGCGTACGGTAATCGGAAATTTCCGACGCGGGAATGATCCAGGGGCCCAGTGCGCCAGTTTTTCTGAATGTCTTGCCCATGCCGTACTGGTGCGTATGGAACTGCCAATCCCGCACGCTGGCATCGTTAAAGCAGGTGTAACCCGCCACATGGTCCATTGCATCGGCCGGATCGATGTGCGCGCCACCTTTACCAATGACAACGGCCAACTCAGCTTCGAAGTCGAACTGCTCTGAAACTTTGGGCCTGACCAGTGGTTCGCCGTGGGGCAATAGCGTTTCGGCAAATCGCTGGAATATCACTGGAAATTCCCCGACCTTCCGGCCGGCCTCTTCGGCATGAGCCACATAGTTGATGCCCACACAGATCACCTTGCCGGGATTAGGTATGACAGCCTCCAGTTGAATGCTGGAAAACGGATAATCGGCCTGGGCGGTCTCGACGATCTTGCGTGCCTCCTGTACCAGCAATCGATTGGCCAGAAACGAGGCAAGATCCGGAACTTGCGCAAAACGACGGGTCAGCTCGACCACCCCATCACCTGACACGGCGCCAAAATGGGCCTTCCCTTCTTTGCGGTACGAAATCAGCTTCATGTTCCTCTCCTATTTTTTGTGCACAAAAACTAATTTCTTGCACCATACATCATTAAATGCATAATGCAAAAGGTCGCGAAAAAAAATAATGAGCCCCATGAGGCTCCTGGTTCTGGAGGCAAGCATGTCGCTGGTGATGGTTCGTAAGATCAAACTGGACATCGAAGAAATATTCCACGAGGGAGGCCCCCGTATATCAACACCATTGCGCATCGCGGTCGCTACCGCTGTGGTCGCCAATCCCTACGCCGGCAGATATGAAGAAGACCTGCTGCCCTTCATGCAGGAGCTCAGGGGATTGGGCGCACAACTGTCGGAGCAATTGATCCAGGCGCTGGGCGGTGCCTCGCAAGTGCAGGCTTATGGCAAGGGCGCAATTGTTGGTGAAGACGGCGAACTGGAGCACGGTGCGGTCTGGCACGAAGCCGGGGGTTGGGCGATGCGTGAAGCATTGGGCAACCCCAAGGCAATCGTTCCAGCGGGCAAGACTATCGGTGGCCCTGGTTGCCGGGTGATGATTCCGCTGGGACATATCCAGGCAGCTTATGTCCGCAGTCATTTTGGTGTGGCGGAAATGACCGTGTGGGATGGTCCTCGCCGTGGCGAAATCGCTTTTGGCCTGGCCATGGCCACCGGCGGCAGGATTCATGCGCGGCTGGGCGGCCTGAGTGCTGCCGAAGTGAAGGGCGAAGACGGGTTACGTTGATGCCAGGGTTTTGAAGTGTCGCTCCACGGATTACGTACCACGACAAAAATAATATGAGTATCGGAGAACATCATGACTGCAAAAACGATGCGCGCCGCACGCCTGTATGAAGGCGGCAAACCCATGGTCATCGAGCAGTTGCCCGTACCGGGCATTCGTCCAACTGAAGTGCTCGTCAAGATCAAGGCCTGCGGAATCGTCCCCAACCTCCATAACATCCTG
Organism: Pseudomonas thivervalensis; assembly: GCF_001269655.1. Lineage (GTDB taxonomy): Bacteria > Pseudomonadota > Gammaproteobacteria > Pseudomonadales > Pseudomonadaceae > Aquipseudomonas > Aquipseudomonas thivervalensis. The sequence goes on along the minus strand of NZ_LHVE01000009.1, from coordinate 31,599 downwards.
ACCAACTGGGTTAAATGGTTCCCCCAAAATCCTCTGCCGAAACTGCCGGCGACCTTCGGCCTTGACCCAACGGGAGTCATCGAGGCAGTTGGCGAACAGGTCTACGACTTCAAGGTTGGTGACCGGGTCTACGTCAATCCAGGCCGCCACTGCGGTTCCTGCCGGTCTTGTCGTGCGGGCAATACCATCGCCTGCACGGCGTACACCTTCAATGGCTATTTCGGCTTCACACCAAAAAGCCCGCGCATGTTCGAAGACTATCCCTACGGTGGCCTTTGCGAGTACATCCCTGCGCCGCAATACAGTCTGGTGAAACTGCCCGATAACCTCAGCTTCGAGACGGCCGCGCGACTGGGCTACCTGGGTACCGCCTACAAGGCAATGCTCAAGGCCAATGTCGGGCCTGGCACCACCCTGCTGATCAATGGCATCAGTGGCACGCTCGGCTTGGGCGCAGTGGCACTGGCGCTGGCGATGGGCGTGCGTAAGATTCTCGGCACGGCCCGCAACCAGGAGCTCTTCCAGCGGGTGAAAGACCTCGCCGCGCCAGGTCGGATTGAAATCCACACCCTGGGCACGCTGCCGACCAACGAGTGGGTCAGTGAAATCACCAATGGTGAAGGCGTTGATGTGGTGATCGATGCTCTGGGTCCAGGTGCGCCACACGAGACCCTGACCCAAGCCCTCAAGTCCATCCACCGCGGCGGGCATCTGGTCAACATCGGTGCCATCGCCGGTGACGTCCCGATCGATCTGCACTGGATCATGGACAACGACATCCAGATCAGCGGTTCGGCCTGGTTCACCGCTGGGCAAGGACAAGCCATGGCGGACATGGTGGAATCTGGCACGCTGGATCTTTCATTCTTTGAAAACACCGCTTTCAGCCTGGAAAAAGTGAACGACGCGATTACCGGTATCGAAAATCGACATGGCGGCTTCAGCAATTACGTCATCTGCCCCTGACATTAACGAAACCCGTTCACCACAACGGCGGGCACTGTAATGCCCGCCCACACTTCCAGGGGAATGCTATGAAAATCCGAAGAGTCGTCACGGGCCTGGATGCCGCAGGCCAATCCGTATTTATCAGCGATGACGCTGCTCCACGCGCGTGCTCCTTTGAATCCATTCCCGGCCATGCCATGGCGCACCTGTGGTCCACCGGATCAACGGCCGGAACGTCCGTCGCACAGCAGGACCCCACCCTGGGGCACCCCTCCCTGGTGCCCGGGCCGGGCGAAACCAGCCTGGCAATCTATGATTTTCCGCCGGACACCGTGATGCAGAACCCGACGGATGTCGGACAGATGATCGAGGAATTGGGCGGTGCCCTGCCCGGCTTGTTCGAATGCTTTGAACCGGACCATCCGGGCATGCACACGACCCCGACCATCGACTACGGCATTCTGCTCCAGGGTGAACTCTGGCTGGAGCTGGACAATGGCGAACAAAAGCTGATCCGGCCCGGAGAGATTGTCATCCAGCGTGGAACCCGACATGCCTGGCGTAACAAGAGCGATCAAATCGCCCGCGCGCTATTCGTGATGATCGGCATGAAGCGTGACTAGTCGACACACACTTTCCCCCGAACCTTAGGTGCTCAACATGACCCTGCAGCACATTGCAGTGATTGGCGCCGGCACGATGGGCAGTGGAATTGCCCAAACCTGCGCGGCAGCCGGCCATACGTTATTGCTCATCGATATCAATGAACAGGCGCTCGGCCGGGGCCTGCAAATCGTGCAAAAAAACCTGGACCGGCAAGTTGAAAAAGGGACACTCCTCCCCGCGCAAGCCATCGAGACCCTGCAACGTATCCATACCTCGACCCATTACACCGACTTGGATGAAATGGACGTAGTGATCGAAGCGGCCACGGAGGACTTGATACTCAAGCGCAAGATCTTGCAGCAAGTTGACACCCATGCTCGCCTGGATTGCCTGATCGCCAGCAACACTTCATCGCTATCGATTACGGAATTGGCGGCGAGCATCGAGCACCCGGAACGCTTCATGGGGATTCACTTCTTCAACCCTGTGCCGATCATGGGCCTGGTGGAGCTGATCCGTGGCTTACAAACCAGCGACGCGACCTGCTCCACCGCCGGGGCACTGGTCGAACAGTTGGGCAAGACCGCAATCCACACCCAGAATCGCCCGGGCTTCATCGTCAACCGAATCCTCATTCCGATGATCAATGAAGCGATCTTCGTCCTTCAGGAAAACGGCGATGCCCAGGCAATCGACGCCAGCATGCGCCTGGGCTGCAACCAACCGATCGGACCGCTCGCATTGGCTGACCTAATTGGCCTGGATACCGTGCTGGGAATTCTGGACAACCTGCAAATAGGTTTTGGCGATCCGAAATACAGGCCCGCCCCGCTGCTCAAAGAGATGGTCGCTGCAGGATTGCTAGGCAAAAAATCAGGACGTGGCTTTCATGTCTATAGCTGAAACTCGCGGTGGGTATGACACGATCCGGGAACGGGCCCTGGAGCTTTTCGTCAGCAAGGGATTCGGACAGGTCAGCATGCGCGAACTGGCTCGCCACGTGGGTATCGCCCCTGGCTCGCTGTACAACCATTTCCCCAGCAAACAAGCCCTGTTGTTCGATCTGATCGAAGAGTTCTACGAAGAACTCCTCATGCTGGTTCAGCCCGTGCGGCAACGAACGGCTGGCGCCCACCCACTGTTGGACCTGATTGCCGCCCACTTACAGCTGCACCGTGAGCGGCCCCTGCATTTTCGACTGGCATTACAGGGTTTTGCCTACCTCGACACCGCTCAGAAGCAACGCATCACCCTCAAACGCGTCAGCTATGAACACGCGTTTCTGCGCGCGGTATTCAGCGATACCTTAAGTGCACAAGAAACAGCTGCAGCGGTCGGGCATGTCATCACGCGTTTTCTCAACTGCCTGCCGGGTTGGCTCGAGGGACACCCGCTGGCTGATGAGGTTAATACCCACCTGATCGAGCGGCTGATCAAAGGGGCTGTGCAAGAATGCTCGGCACAGCCTCAGATCAGCGCCCCGCCTGACACTCATCCCAAACACCACGCATCAGTTCCTTCAGCATCAGCGCCTCGCCCCAGCGATCCGTTATATCGCGCCCATCATGCCTCGTGATCGCATAGGGTGGCGGGCCAAGCTCGCAGGTGAAGGAGAGGATCGCGGGTGTGTTCGGTCGCGCCTGCCAATCCTTGATTCCGTAACGCCACCAGCCTAGAAACCGGTCCAGCCAGGGGCGATGCTGGGCGAAGGTCAACGGCACTTGGAGCTGCTCACTATTAGCGACCCGCCCGTGAAAACCCCAACTGTGTCGCAAGGTGGTGTGAATCTGTTCGTCGTCTTCGGCAGTGGCCGACTCAGGCAGTTCGTGGCCCACGACGTAATGGGAACCAGTGCCCAATATCGTCTCGGATTGATTTACGCGATGCTATCTTCGAGCGAAGTGATAAAAGAGAAAGCTTGCCCTTTGTTCGAACGAAGCCTCGCCCAAGGCTTCGCTCCGCCAGCACTTGAAATTGCCTCTTGGTGCTTGGCGTTACCGATACACCCGAGTACCAAAAAGCCTTGCAGGCCATAGAAACCACCATGCCGCTCTACGAAAAATATTGTCCACAGCCTGTTGTTCGGCTTGAGTGCAAGCCTGAGGAACCCGTGGGCTTCGCCATGCAGTGGGGCAACGGTCGTGATTATCAAGCTTAAATCTAACGACTACAGGGTGATAGCAATCGTGCGCGGCGCTTAGAGTATTACCAGAAGGTCATCGATACCAATGACTGTTACAAGGCCAAACGACGCATGGAATATCTTAAATAGCCCCCGCCTAGTACTGGCTCCAATGCATGACGGTTGCTTCAGAGACAAAGACGTTATCGGGCTTCGGCTGCAGGAAACCGGCTCGGCTCCAGGCATCATTCTTCATCATTAATGCGATTGCTCCCAGCCTTCATATCGATTCGGGGTGGCCATCATCTGTTTTCTGAGTGCTAAGCTGGAAATTTTCAGAGGAAGGCGAAAACAAATGCGTGAAGCGTATTCGCTGACGAATGTACTAGAAAGAATCTACCGGAACCAGGTCAAGCTAGAAGCAGCGATAATGGAGCTTACGCTCCATATCGAAAAGCGAGACGAAGAAGAGGTCGGACGCAATGTCCGTAGAGCTTTGCAAACGATCAAGGAAAAAGCCGGCTTCATCAAACAGGGTTTAGCTCGATTCAAGAAACGGGAAGCCGATTAAGTGATGCTCCTACCGTTTCGAGCGCATCAGCAACTGGGCAAGCGGAAACAACACAGACGATCGTCACACAATCACTGACACTGGGAAATTCCAGACACAAAAAGAGCCACTGATCTGAGCGGCTCTTTTTGAATCTTTGAACGAGAAACGAGACTCGTATCTGGTGTCCGACTCGTTGAAGTCCAAGGATTTTATTTTCTTGCCGGAGCAGGAAAACACTTAATTTTGGACCTGCCTCCAGAGTACATCAAGCGGTCATGGTGCCTGTGTGAGGCATTGCTTTCTTACCGCTGACCTGCCGCCGATGACCCGATTGCCCGCATTATCGGCGATTGGCTTTATTGTCCGTTTTTTATCCGGCTCCAGACACGCGTGCGCAGTCGGTCGGTCTCTAGCGGCATCGCTTCCAGCACAAAGAGTTTCTTCATCACGCTTTCAGGCGGGTACACCATCGGGTCGTTGAGAATGGCCTTGTCGACCATGCCCTCAGCGGCAGCGTTGCCGTTGGCATAGTGCACGTAGTTGCTGATGTCAGCCATGACGCTGGGGTCCAGCAGGTAGTTCAGAAACGCGTAACCGGCCGCTTCATTCGGAGCATCGGCAGGCATGGCGACCATGTCGAACCACATCGGTGAGCCTTCCTTGGGAATGGCGTAGGCAATCTGCTGGCCATTGCCGGCCTCATTGGCTCTTGCTGCCGCCTGCATCACGTCGCCGGAAAACCCTACGACCAGGCAAACGTCACCCGTTGCAAGATCACTGGTGTATTTGGAGTTGTGGAAATAACTCACATAGGGCCGCACGTTGAGCAGCAGGGCCTGGGCCTTCTCGTAGTCGGCCTTGTCCTTGCTGTGATGCTCAAGCCCCAGGTAGTTCAAGGCGATGGGAAGGATCTCGGGGCCGTTGTCGAGCATGGCTACGCCGCATCGGGCGAGTTTTTTCATGTTCTCCGGCTTGAACACGATGTCCCATGAGTCTATCGGTACATCGCCCAGGACTGCCTTGACCTTGGCGACGTTGTAGCCGATGCCGGTGCTGCCCCACAGGTACGGGAAACCGTATCGGTTGCCCGGATCGTTGGCCTCCAGAACTTTCATCAGCGTCGGGTTGAGGTTCTGCCAGTTCGGCAGCTTGCTACGGTCCAGCGGTTTCAGCGCACCGGCCTTGATCTGCCGGGCCATGAAGTGGTTGGAGGGAAACACCACGTCATACCCGGAACGGCCGGCCATCAGTTTGGCGTCGAGGACCTCGTTGCTGTCGTACACGTCATACTGAGTCGGGTGCCCGGTATGGCTGGTAAAGTTTTGCAGGGTATCTGGGGCAATGTAACTGCTCCAGTTGTAGATCCTGACGGTGTCTGCCGCCTGAGCGGTGGACGCGATCAACAGTAGCGGAACGATCGACTTCAACATACGAGACCTCAACCTTTGTTCTTTACGTTATGGGTGAAGGCAGTTCAGAAAATCAGCACGTAGCTTTTGCGAACGGTTTCTTGTATATCCCAGACTCCCGTGGTGTTCGCAGGCAACATCAATGCGTCGCCGGCCTGGATATGAAGGACCTCACCGCCATCCGGGGTGAAGGTGCAGCGCCCCTGGATGAAATGGCAGAACTCCTGTTGCACGATCTGGCGCCGCCAGCGGCCGGGGGTGCATTCCCACACGCCGGCTTCGACGCCGTCATCGCGTTCAACGCTTGTCGTGGCAACCTGTGAAACCGGCTCACCCAGCGGTACGCCAACAGCGCTCGATTCCCCGAGAGGCAAGTGTGGGGTGTCGCGAAAATGATCGATCTTCATGCGAACGGCTCCTTGGACTTCATCAATCGTTCCATGCAACCCGCCAGACCCTCGGCCATCCGGCGACGCCAGCGCGGTACATGGAGGTTGGCCAATATCCGATCCTCGTGAACAAAGCTCTGGATAATGGCGTTGTAACCCAGCCAGCGCAGGGGCTCTGGCTCCCAGCGTGGCAACGAGGCCAGCGGACGGTCGGCCCACACCCAAGGCTGGCGTGTCAGTTCGTTGTCCTGACCAAGAATCAGCGCGGCCACGGTACGGCCACCCAGGTTGCTGGCGCCTACGCCTTCACCGCCATAGCCACCGGCGAGTGCGATCTTCTGGCGACGGTCGGCCAGCATGTGCGGGTGAAAATGCCGGGCGACACCCAGGTTGCCGCCCCAGGCGTGAGTCAGGCGAACATTGCGCAACATCGGAAATAGCTCGCTGAACAGGTACTGGCGCAACTCACGTTCGGCCTGACTGAGGTTGAAGTCACTGCGCAGGCGACCTCCAAAGCGATAGCCACCGCGGGCACCAAATACCAAGCGGTCATCGCGGCTGCGCTGACCGTAGGTGACTTGTCGGCTGTTTTCGCTGAAAGCCTGGCCACGGTTGAGTCCGATTTGGGCCCATACGTCGGCCGAGAGCGGCTCAGTCGCAACGATCAGGCTCTGCGCGGCCAGTTGATATTTGTTCAGCGGGGGCAAGGCACTGGCATACCCCTCGACGGCCGGCACCACCCAATCGGCGCTCACCCGACCGTGCTCGGTTCGAACTTGGCCTGCCGTCCAGTCGAGCACAGCGCTTTGCTCGAAAATACGCACCCCCATGCGCTCCACGACTTTGGCTAGCCCCCGTACCAACCGGGCAGGTTGAAGGGTCGCGCAGTGAGGTGAATACAGGGCGCCGTACGCCTGGGCCACATTCAATTGTTCGCGCAAAGCCTGAGGGCTCAGCCAGCGATAATCGTCTTCACCCAGGCCTTGCGCACGGGCGGCAGCGAGTTGTTCGCGCAGGCGCCGTTCTTGCTCGGGATACCGCGCCGCGCAGTACAGCACGCCACCTTTACGCAGTTCGCAATCGATGCTTTCGACATGGCACACCCGCGCCACTTCATCGGGAATTCCGTGCAGCAGTTGATATCCTGCATGACGTTGGGCGGCGGGCAAGGGCCCCAGGAGTCGGTCTTCGCCGAGCAGATTCCCCATCAACCAGCCGCCATTGCGGCCGGAGGCGCCGAAACCGGCAATCTGTGCTTCAACTATGACGATGTCCAGGTGCGGTGCTTGCTGCTTGAGGTAATAGGCCGTCCAAAGGCCGCTGTAGCCGGCACCGATGATCACCACATCGGCTCGCAGATCCTGATGCAACGCCGGACGCGGCGTCAGCGCCTCGTCGACTTGCTCCATCCACAAACTCACACCACCCCAACCAGCCATTACCTGCTCCATCGTTTGATTGCCGACAGAGCTTAATGCGCAGCGAAGGGGCCTGTGTTATCTGCGGGTACGCGCGCAATTGGCCTTCAACCAGGCTTTTGGTGTGCAGCCGGTATGGCTGCGGAAAGCCTTGTAGAACGCCGAGGTGGAATTGAATCCGGCAGCCACTGCGAGGGCATCGATGGGTGCGTTTTCGTCGTAACTGGCGAGGCGTTCAAGGAGGTAGGCCAAGCGAGCCTGAGTCACGTAGCGATAGAAGCTTTGCCCGAGCACTTGATTCAATAAGTAAGACAACTGATTACGGCTGTACCCGGTGGCGCTGGCGATCCGTGCAAGATCCAGGTCAGGGTCCAGGAATGGCTGCTGGCGGGTAAAATAATCGGCCAAGTCTCGCGCCATGAAGCTCAGCTGGCGCGCCGAGAGCCCTAGCTTACTGATGGCGGGGGCGCGACGCCCGGCGTGGGGCTCGCCGTCGCGCACGAGTGACGCGTATTCGTTGACACGCAGGATCTGACCCTCACATACGGTGATCGCTTCGCTGGTGCGAAAAACCACCCGCTCGCCACTGCCCTTCAGAGCGGTCTGGTACTGGATGAATGCCGTGCAGCCGTCAGCGCGGATGCGGTCATTGTGCTCAAGATACTCATCGGGATGGCGCGGCAACGTGCCGGTGATGTAGGCGCGCAGCTCGGTCAGCCCCATGCTGCGGTTCTGGAAAAAATCGTTGTATTGCACTTGCGGGTGATAGAGCGCAAGTATCGCCTCCAGGTCGCGGTGCTTCCAGGCCATGTGATAGCGCAGGACCACCTCGAGGGTGAGCTTTGTCTGTTCGGCGGTATCTGACGGGACGAGGAGCATGGGTTGACGGGCCTTATGACTGGGCGGCACCAGTCTAGTCCTTGAGTGGTTGAGCGAACAAACTCAGGCACGCCCAGGCGCACATGATTGAGAGAGCGGAGCCTCTAGCTGCCTGTGGCTCTGCCATGCTTGCCACCCAGCACCAACGCAACGCCGCCCAGTACAGCAATGGATGCCAACACCATCCTTACGCTCAGGCTTTCCCCCAGAAAAACGATGCCCGCCAGCGAAGCCAGGATGGGCACGCTTAGCTGCACCGTCGCGGCTTGAAACGCTGCAAGATAACGCACCGCGACGTACCAGACCGCGTAGCCAACCCCTGACGCCAGCGCACCGGAAAGCACCGCATAAAGTATCCCCTGCGGATCCCAACGCAGCGCTGAGAGAAACGGCACGCTTGCCATCAAGACCAGGGGAATCGAGCGCAAGAAGTTGCCGGTTGTGGTGGTCAGCGGATCGGCGACAGTTTTGCCAAGCAGTGAGTAGATCCCCCATGCCACCCCCGATAACAGCATCGTGAGTGCGCTAACGGGGTCAGGTGCTGCGGCACCTGGAAGCAGCAGGCTAACCAAGCCAACAATCGCCAGCACAAACCCAACGACTGCCAACGTGTGCATCCGCTCGCCTTTGAACACGCCGTACAGAACCATGCTCAGTTGAACCGCGCCAAACAACAGCAGCGCCCCCGTCCCGGTCTCCAAATGACGGTACGCGAAGGAAAAAGCGAAGACGTAAACGAACAAGGCTGCGGCGCCCTTCCAACTGCCTTTGATCGTGCTGGAGGACCGTCTCAAGGCACATATCAGCCATAACACCAAGGCCCCGCTGGCCAGCCGGACCACGCTGAAACTCGCGGCATCGATGTTGGTGTGCTTAAGCGCCAGGCGGCACAGCAGCGAGTTCGCGGCAAAGGCGAGCATGGCGAAACAGATCATCGCGATCAATCTTGCCGAAGCTGACGAGCTGGACGCCTTCGTTACGGAGTTGCTTATTGTCATGGTCGATCCCAATGCCCAGGCAGGCTCTCAGAACGCTCGACGCCACCGCGCCCTTGAAAATACGTTAAACGCCTCTGTACCGATCGGTCAATACAACTATCTTCCTGCGACCTTGGGATGAGCTTCTCCCGTCTGTATCCTTCAGCGCGCACGCATGGGTATGATTGAAGCTCAACCGGTTGGAATCGACCCATGGGAAAAAAGAAAGCCGTCGTCGCTGCCGAACCTGCTGAAACAAGCACCAAGGAGCGAATACTGAAAATCGCCGCGCAGTTGTTTTCGACGCGCGGGTTTCACGCGACCGGCATGGCTGAGTTGGAAAAAGCCACTGGCCTGGCTCGCGGCGCGCTGTATTACCACATCGGCAGCAAGGAAGAACTGCTGTTCGAAATCACCAGCCGGTATCTGCGGGTGCTCATCGCAGAAGGCACGCCCCTGTGCGAGAGCGATTTGGCTGCGGAAGATAAATTTCGCCAGTTCTCGGCCATCGTGATGCGCACGATTGTCACCCACCTGGCCGAAATGACGGTGTGTTTCCGCGAAGTGTATTCCGTCATTGGCGAGCGCCAGACCGAGCTGCTCGATCTGCACCGACAGTATGAAAAGCTCTGGTCGCATATCCTCAAGGCCGGCGTGAGCGAGGGGACCTTCCGCACATCGGACTCGTTGGCCGTGAAAGCTATCCTTGGTATTCATCATTACAGCTACTTGTGGATCAAACCCGGAGGCCCGCGCTCGCCGGAATCCATCGCGACGTTTTTCTGCGACACCCTCCTGCCCGGACTGAAGGTTGAGCCACCCCTGGCTTGACTGTCATCAGCGGCGCTTCAAATGCGCCGCCGCCCTCGCCCCTCATTCACGCGCCATTACCGATGGTTGTCCTGGCGACTGGACCACGCGCGTTTTTCGTTCTAGGCTACCTACAGACCGACCGATCGGTCTATAGACTTGCCGTTGGGTCCATCCCGACAAAGAACCAGAGGGAACAACAATGACAAAAAAATCCATGGTCCCCACCAAGCAAGACACGTCTCAGACATCTTTGGCTCGCAGGGATTTCCTGATAAAAAGTGGGGCCGTTATTGGCACTGCCGCCGTTGCTCTGGGTGATAGCGCCCTGGTCAACGCAGAGACGACCAACATCGCCCCGCTTGATCCGAGCCAGCCCCTTGAAGTTCCACAATGGACCCGCAGTCTTGGCGCCCCGACGGCAAGCCCTTATGGAAAACCTTCAACGTTCGAAACTAAAGCCGTCAGGAATCTGTATCCCGGCCTGAAGGACACGATGTCCGCCTACAGCACCTCGCCACTTCAGGAGCTGGACGGCACCATTACCCCGAACGGCCTGTTCTATGAGCGTCATCACGCGGGCGTCCCACAAATCGATCCGGCGCAACATCGGTTGGTAATTCACGGCCTCACCGAAAACGCCTTGATCTTTACCGTGGACGAGATACGCCAGTTCCCCGCCGTGTCACGAGTGCACTTCATGGAGTGTTCGGGCAACCCATCGTTTCTACCTCCGTGGGGCAAAACGGCCGCCGAAGTCAGTGGCCTGGTCAGCTGTGCTGAGTGGACTGGCGTTACCTTGAAGACACTGCTGGATGAAACCGGGCTCAAACCGCAAGCCAAGTGGATCATTGCCGAAGGTGCGGACGGCGCGGCAATGACGCGCAGCATTCCCATCGAGAAATGCCTGGACGATGTGATGGTGGTCTACAGCCAGAACGGCGAGCGTCTAAGGCCGGAACAGGGCTACCCGCTGCGCCTGTTTGTTCCCGGCTACGAGGGCAACACCCACATCAAATGGCTGCGCCGACTGCACGTCACCGATGCGCCCGCCTACAGCCGGGAAGAAACCGCCAAATACACCGACTTAATGGCCGACGGTAAAGCTCGGAAGTTTTCCTTTGTCATGGAATGCAAATCACTGGTGACCTACCCTTCCGGCACCCAGAAACTGACACGCAAGGGCCTGCATGAGATGCGTGGCATCGCCTGGAGCGGCCACGGCAAAATCACCCGTGTCGATGTCTCCGTCGATGGCGGCAATACCTGGACGCAAGCCAGGTTACAGGAGCCCATTCTGACCAAGGCGCTGACCGCCTTCAGGGCGCCTTTCGAATGGAACGGCCAAGAGTTGATGATCATGAGCCGCGCCATCGACGAGACCGGATATGTTCAGCCGATGCTGGAACAGCTGATCGATGAACGCGGCAAGGTCTCTTTCTACCACAACAACTCCGTGCAACCGTGGCGCGTGTCCAGCAGTGGGGAGGTGACCAATGGACGGGCTTAAAGGTGGTTCGTTTTTCATCGGCTTGCTGTGCGCCTTTGCGCTGACCCACGCCTCGGCACAATCCCAATACGGTTTGGGCACCAAGGCTACCGAAGCGCAGATCGCCAGTTGGAACATCGACGTGGCGCCCGACGGCAAGGCTTTGCCTCCAGGGCGCGCAACGGTGGCGGACGGGGAAAAGGTCTACATGAACAGTTGCGTCAGCTGTCATGGGGTGAAACTCGAGGGCGGCGTCGGTCCTGCGTTGGCGGGCGGCGAAGGAACCCTGACTACTGACAAACCTCTCAAGACAGTCGGCAGCTATTGGCCCTATGCAACGACGCTTTTCGACTACATCCGCAGAGCCATGCCCTTCCAGGCGCCACAGTCATTGTCCAACGAACAAGTCTATGCAGTGACCGGCTACATCCTGCACATGAACAAGCTGCTGGACGCCAACGCGACCGTGGAAGCATCGACCTTGGTGGATGTAAAGATGCCGAATCGAGACGGTTTTTATACCGATGACAGACCGGACAGCAAGGCTGTTGCCTGTATGTCGAACTGTTTAAAAGCTCACTGACGGATCAAAAAATGTAAAATCCGCTCGCCGATAAACCGTTCCTTCTCAACGAGCTTTGCTGATGAAGCTGGCCAGCCGCGAAAAATCGATGATTGCCTGGTTGCTGTACTTCAGCATCCTGTTCGGTTCGTTGCTGTGCGCGATGGGCCATGGACAAATGGCCGGCTTGCGATTGAGCGGTTTGGACGGCGGACTGTTTTGCTCTACTAACGGCGGGGCAATATTCGAGGGCCAGCAGGATGTGCCCGCCCCTTCGCTGCCCGTCGTCGGTGATTGCGTCATTGCAAGCCTGTTCGGTGCGATCCTGCTAGCAGCGTTTTTCGGGCTGCTCGCCCTGCTTGCCAGCGAGCCAGCCTGGCCCTTGCCCGCACAACCGACCCGTTGCCTACCCAGGCAGCGCTGGCCCCTGATCAATCCTCGCGCCTCCCCCGCCCCGCTTCCCGCGCTCTGACCTCTTCACCACCCGCCGCTGCATGACGCGCGGCCGGTGTGTGCTCATTGAATTAAGCCAGGAAGCTCTTCATGTTTCGCTTGACTACTTTGGCGCTGCTCGCGGGCAGCACCTGCGCGTGGGCGCAAGACACTGCCCTGAACTTACCCACCAGCTACATCAACGCCTCGGCCAACCAGCCGAAACCGGCCACCAGCCTGGACCTGGATACTCCCATCGAAAGCGGCTCGCGCCTGAATCTCAGTGCCCGGGAAAATCCCGCCTCTGTAAGCGCGGCCGATCGCAAGACGATGGAACGTATCGGCGCACGCAACTTTCAAGACGCGGCGAACGCTCTGCCTGGGGTTAACGCTTCTGCGCCACCCGGCTGGGGCGGCTATGTGTCGTACCGTGGCTTCAACGGTGCCCAGATCAGCCAGCTGTTCAACGGCATCAATCTGCAATACGGTGGCGCGGCCCGTCCGGTCGGCGCCTGGATTTATGACCGGGTGGAGTTGCTCGGCGGCCCTTCCTCGTTCCTCAACGGCAGCGGTGCCGTGGGGGGCAGCCTGAACGTGATCACCAAGCTTGCCAACCGTGAGGAAGATACCTTCGAGGGCCGAATGAGCTACGGTCGCTACGACACCTGGGAAACCGCGGTCGGCTTCAATAAAGCGCTCAACAGCGGCGATGGCCCGCGCCACTATGCGCGCCTCGACTACAGCCGCACCAGCAGCAACGGCTACATAGATCGCCAGGAGAACGGTGCGGGCAACCTGGCCTTCTCGCTGCTCAGCGACATCAACGACCGACTCTCCCATACGCTGGCGATCGAATACCTGGAAGAGAAGGAAGACAGTCCTTACTGGGGCACGCCGGTACTGCAACCGCTGACCGGCAAGCTGCAGATCGACAAGCACAACCGCTTCAACAACTACAACGTTGAGGACGGTCGCTACGAGCAGCGCACCCGCTGGATACGCTCGATCACGGACTACCAGCTGGACGACAATACCCAGTTGCGCAATACCTTCTACCACTACGATGGCCAGCGCGATTACCGCAACCTTGAGGTCTACCGCTACAACAGCGACAACAGCGCCATCGCCCGCTCCGGCGGTTACCGCCAGCGGCACGACCAGGAGGTCAACGGTGACCGAATCGAGTTGACTCACCAGGCTCAACTGTTCGGCCTGGCCAGCGATTGGGCGCTGGGCGTGGATTACAACACCAACCAGCAAACCAATTACCCGTTGTCCAAAGGCGCCTTCGACACCATCGATCCAGATGGCTTCGAGCCGGGCCACTTCCTGGACATTCCGGGGATGGATGCACCGCGCACTAAAGGTCGCAGCACGTGGACCGATACCTCGTCGGCGTTCGTCGAGAACCGCACGCGCCTGACCGAGCAACTGGCGCTGATCACTGCGCTGCGTTATGACCATATCGATTTCGAGGTGGTCGATCATGCGGCGCAGGCCAGACTCGACAAGCGTTGGGATGCAATCACGGGACGCCTGGGCCTGGTGTACGACCTGACGTCGAATGTCAGCCTTTATACCCAATACAGTACCTCGGCCGAGCCGCCGGGAGGGACGCTTACCAGCGCCTCCATTGCCCAGGTGAGCGACTTCGACTTGAGCACCGGTCGCCAATTCGAGGTGGGCAGCAAGTTCGATTTTCTTGACGGTCGCGGCTCGGCCACCGCCGCGGCCTACCGCATCGTGCGCAAGAACATCTCCGTCCCCTCCTCGACGGTGCCCAACACCACCGAACAAGCGGGTCAACAAACCTCCACCGGCATAGAGCTGGCCGCTTCATTCAAGATCACGCCCAAGCTATTGGCGGCTGGTAACTTCAGTTGGGTAAGGGCTGAGTACGACGAGTTCAATGAAACCATCGCCGGTGTTGTGCTCTCGCGCAAAGGCAAGAATCCGGTGAATATTCCCGACCGCGTAGCCAATCTCTGGCTGACCTATGACGTGGCTCCTGACTGGCAGCTCGGGGCTGACGTGCGCTATGTGTCGTCGGTCTACGCCAACACCGCCAATACGACCTGGGTGCCCTCGTACACTGTCTATGGTTTGTCCATGACCCACGATCTGGACAAACACGTACAGGTCAGCGCGCGCCTGCGCAACCTGACCGACGAGGTCTATGCCCGTTTCATCCACCAGAGCAACACCCAGTATTACGTGGGCGAGCCGCGCAGTCTGGAAATCGCTGTGCAGTGGAAGTACTGACGACCCCGAACGGAATGCAGCACACGGTCTGGCGACCTGACAGGTCTAATCATGATTCGGAGCGCAGTCCTTCCCGCGTTGATCAGCCTGTTTGAATGGCCCGCTGGACGGGACCGCCAGGGACGGCGGCTTTCACTGTTTTTTCTCTGGGCTCAACGCTCACGGGGCTTACCCTCTAATCGGCAATTGAGCGTCCATTGTTCGTACGGACTAAAACTTGAAGCGCCCGACTAATCCTTGAAGCTGGCCAGAAATGGCCGTCATTCGCCCCGATCCGGCATGGGCTGAATGTGCGAACTCCTCTACCATCTGCGCATCGGCGTGGATCTGTGCGATGTGCCGATTGATCTCCTCCGCCACTTGATGCTGCTCCTCTGCCGCCGTGGCGATCTGGGTGTTCTGGTCGCGAATCGAGTCCACTGAAGCGCGGATCTTGTCAAAGCTGTCGCGGGCCCGCTGGATCCGCTGCACGCTAGCCTGGGACGCTTGCAGGCTGCCTTGCATCTGCTGGGTGACTTCCTGGGTACGGCGAGCGAGGTTACCCAGTAGGCTGTCTATTTCGCCGGTAGAGTCGGAGGTGCGACGAGCCAGGGCGCGAACTTCATCCGCGACCACTGCAAAGCCACGCCCTTGATCACCCGCGCGAGCGGCCTCGATGGCGGCATTGAGCGCCAGCAAGTTGGTCTGCTCGGCAATCGAGCGAATGGTGTCGAGAATCGCATTGATGTTATTGCTGTCTTGCTCGAGCAGCTGCATGGTCTGGGTCGATACCTGCAGCTCCTCACTGAGCTTGAGCACGCTGCCGGTGGCTTCGCTGATTTGCTTCTGGCCATCGTGCACGTCGCGGTAGCCTTCGTCAGCACTCGACGCCGCGGCACTGCAGGAACGTGCGACCTCATTGGCAGTGGCGAGCATTTCATTGAAAGCGGTGCTTACCAGTTCCACCGCCTCACGTTGGCGGCCGGCAGCCAGGTTCATGTTATTGGCGACTTCGTTGGTGTCAGCGGCAGCGACTTGCAGATCGGACGACGCATTGCCAATACGCTTCACCAACTGAGCGATCATGCTTAGAAACTGATTGAACCAACCGGCCAGGTTGGCAGTTTCGTCCTTGCCCCGTACTTGGAGTTGACGTGTAAGGTCACCTTCACCTTCGGCAATCTCTTGCAACCCATCAGCCACGCCACGAATCGGGCGCACGATCACGCTGGCAAAACCAGCACCAACGATGGCGAACACCACGGCCAATGCAACAGCGATGGCTGCAATCAACCAGGTCAGGCTCATGGCGACGGCCATCACTTCATCACGCTTGATCAGGCCGATAAAACGCCATCCCAGGCCATCGGAACTCAGGACGTTGACCATGTATGGCACACCATCGATCTCGACTTGAGTCACCCCATCAGCGCTTTTGGCCAATTCGGCATAGCCGGGTCCTAGCTCACCTAACGGCTTGAAATTGTTTTTGGCATTTGCGGGATCGACCAAGACATTGCCATTGGCCTCGACCAACATCAGGTAACCACTCTTGCCCAACTTGATGGCTTTGACCAATTCAGTCAGTTGCTTGAGCGATACGTCCACGCCAACGACGCCCACCGCGGCACCGCTCGCGTCATTGATCGTGCGGACCGTGCTGACCAGCACCATGTCATCGGGTGCCCAGTAATACGCGCCCGTCCTTACGGTTGAGCCTCGTGCGGCTTCCATGGCAGCCTTGTACCAAGGTCGCACCCGTGGGTCGTAGCTGGCCATTGTCTGGTCATCGGGCCAACCTGCAAAACCTCCGTCATTGAGTCCAAGGGAAATGGAAGCCGTGGTTGGGTGGGTTTCTGCGAAACTGTCGAATACCACCTGGATCTGTCGATCGACCTTCGTCACAGGCGTTTTCGGGGCGTCAGCGGCCGTATAGTTCTTCAATCCCTGAACGTTGGCGATCCGAGGGTCTTTGGCAAGGTATTCGACGTTTTGGCGGATGCTGTCGAAAAACTGCCGCATCCCGCGGTCAATCTGCCTGATTTCGCGGCCACTGCTATCCAGGAAACTGGCTTGCGCTGCGCTACGCAAGTTCAGTACGACAACCATTGCGACCAATATGACTGGCGCGCAGGCGATAGCGGCAAACGCCCACGTGAGTTTCTGTTTGATGTTCATGAGTATTCCTGGGCAGGCAGATGGAACGTGGGCGCCCATGGGTAAAAGCGCCCGCGGCGAGTGCCGTAAATGTTGCTCACACGACGTGGAAACGAGACAACTCGGTCGTCATTTTTCTTTCAGATAATGCCTGCCCTCCTCTCAAGAGGAGGGACGAGAAGGCCGACGCATCGTCAATTCAGAAACGCCCAGGAGCGAAGGGTGCCGGCTCGACCACTGGTGTTTCTCCCATCATTAATTCCGCAAGCAGCCGGCCACTGACCGGACCTAGCGTAAAACCTTGATGAGCATGGCCGAAGTTGAACCAGAGCCCCTTATGCGACGGCGCGGCACCAATGACCGGTTTCATATCAACGGTACAAGGTCGCGCACCGCTCCATGGCGTCCGCTCAACCTGAGATCCCAATGCCAAGAGTTGTCGGGCCGCGCTTTCGGCCTTCCCTAGCTGCACTGGGGTCAGAGGCGCATCGAGACGGGCGAATTCGGCCCCCGTTGATAGACGCACACCACGCTTCATCGGCGCCAACATGTAGCCTTGCTCGGTATCAAGCACCGGGCGACTCAAGTTTGCCCCGTCGGCGAAATGGGCGTGATAACCACGCTTGATAAACAACGGGATGCGGTAACCCATGGGCCTCAGCAACTCTTGGGCCCAAGGACCAAGCGCCACGACGACCTGTGATGCTTCGACCGGCCCGGACTCGGTGGAGACTCGCCAGCCAGCTCCCGCTTGGCGCAATGAACGGGCATCGCCGCGTTCAAACTGTCCGCCCTCACGCAAGAAGAGCTCGGCATAGCGTTGCACCAGCTCTCCCGGATCAACACAGGTCCAAGGTTGAAGCCAGTGAATCCCCCCAACGAGAGCTTCACCCAAAGCGGGTTCTGCGAGCCTGAGCCCGGCGCCGTCCAACGCTTGCGACAATACACCGTGCGCACTCACACGCTGGGCGCTCTCCATCGCCTTTTCATATTTTTCCGGGGTTCGAAAAGCTTGAATCCAACCTTTGCGCACGATCAGGTGTTGGGCCTCGCTTTGCTCGATCAACTCGGAGTGCTCGCTGATTGAATGCTCGACCAAGGTCCGAAAGGCGTCCGCAATAGCTTGGTAATGCCTTGGCGCTGAGTTGGCCCAATACCTGGTCAGCGTAGGCATGTACTCCGGCAGCGCACGCAGATGATAATTGACGCCGATATCGCGCTTGGTCACCACTCTCATCAGGCTCGCCAGGTCCCTTGGGAACCCGTACGGTTCAACGGCCTCGCGCTGGATGATCCCGGCATTACCGTATGACGTCTCGCGCCCGGGCGCCCCCTTGTCTACCAAGGTCACCGCACAGCCCCGGCGTTGCAGATGCAGGGCCGTGCTTATACCAACGATGCCGGCACCCAGTACTACTACTTGTTTGTCGTTCACGCTGCCTCCAACTCAAGCACGCTGCTGCGCGATGACACTGATTTCAACCAACGCATCCACCACGAGGCCGGCACAGACGGTAGCGCGAACAGGCAAATTGGCCGTGAAAAACGAAGCATAAATCCTGTTGAACTCGGCGAAGTTACTCCGCTCGGTCAAGTACACCGTGACGCTCACAACGTCATCCAACGACAGTGACTCAGCTTCCAGTGTTTGAGCAATGCGCATCAAGGTCAGGCGCGTTTGTGCCTCGATACCCTCCGGGAAGCTGCCATCCTCATTGAACGGCAACTCTCCAGACAAAAACACGAGACCTTGGCTGTGGCGGACTTTTGAAAAGGGCAGATTGCTAACCGTCATTGTGGTGATTCTCTCTAAGCGGACTTATGAACGCGCCTATAACAGGCGCCATTTTTAGCCATCGACTCGACCGAGCGTGTCACAGCAGATCGGAAATCGGTCTACAAGCTTTACCGATGGATAAGTATATACAGGACTAAGCATTTAACGTGCCTGTTAGACAAGGACCCCCTTCAGACCCCTGATCCGAAGTGGATCGAGCACTGCTTCTGTCCAAAATACTGTCCGCAGAAAGGCTTACCATGCGCTTCCTTTCGACTCATCAATGAGATACCGGAAACACTCCGATGCAACCTTCAGTTACACCTGAAAAAATATTCATGTGAGCACCCCCTGGCCTGGAAGGCGTTTACGAGCAGCGATCAACAGAAAAGATAAGGCTTGGCCTGAACATTGCGTTACCTATATATACAGGATCATACAGCACCACTTCCTTGTGGCCCTGCACCTAAGAGGTAATCAATGAAAAAACTGCACCAGATGACTGCCGCGACTACCGAAGGGATGAGCCTCGCAGACCGGATCGCCGAATTGGCGACACTCTTCCACTACAGCCTCCCGCACGAAATCCTTCAAAGCGCTGAACAGCCGAGCCCGCAGCGTCCCCTGCGGCACCATCCAGATCGCAATACCTTCCAGCAAAATTCCCGAGAGGTTAGCCTTGTATGAACGCCAACGACCTGACCCTGCTTGCTCGCGCTGAAGTACGCGAATTGGCCAGTTACAACGCCGGCCTCGCCGCTGATGCAGTGCGCAAACGCTTCGGTCTGACACGCGTCGCTAAATTGGGCAGCAATGAAAACCCAATGGGCACCGCCCCCGCTGTCAACGCCGCGACCACCCAAGCCTGCCATGAGATTGCGCTGTACCCCGACTCTGGCTGCCAGGCACTACGCTCCGCACTCTCGGAAAAACTTGATGTTCCGGAAGATCGCTTCGTGTTCGGCAACGGTTCTGAGGATTTGCTGAGTGTCATCAGCCGAGTGTTTCTGGACCATGATGATGAAGTGGTTACCGTAGTGCCCTCCTTCGGCTTGCATTTTATTTTTCCAGTGGCAGCCGGCGCTCGGGTAATCGGTGTCCCCATGACCGACCAAGGCACTTTTGACGTGGCGGCCATGATTTCCGCCCTTACACCGCATACCCATGTGCTGATGTTTTCCTGCCCCTCCAATCCGGTTGGCTGCACCTTGAGCGCAATCGAATTGAAGCAATTGCTCGATGCATTACCTCCGAAGTGCTTGCTGGTGTTTGACGAAGCCTATTACGAATACGCCCAATGGGAGCCTGAGTACCCAGACTGCCTCGGCTTGATCCAGGCCAGCGGCAAGCCGTTTATCCTGCTTCGAACCTTCTCCAAGGCCTATTCATTGGCAGGTTTACGCATCGGCTATGGCATTGTCAGCGACCCGCTACTGGCCGATTTGATCAATCGCCTGCGCACCCCCTTCAACGTAAACCGAGTGGCCCAAGCCGCTGCGGTCGCCGCGCTGGCCGATGAAAATCATCTGAATGCCGGCCTCTCCCACGTCGCCAGCGAACGCCGACGACTGGAGATCGCACTGCAAGAGCAAGGCATCACAACTGCCCCCTCCATGGCTAACTTCCTTTTTTTCAGCACCCCTTATCCTGCCGAAGTCATCAACCAGGCATTGCTGCGCGAAGGGGTCATCATCAAGCCTTGGCGCGAAGCGGGATATACTCAGTACTTGCGGGTATCTATAGGAAGCTGTGAGGATAACGATCTTTTCCTCCATTCCTTGGCAAGAGTCCTTGCCGCACAAGAGACACGGACCGACTGATGATCAAAAATGCACCACAAGCGCTCTACCGACGCGCGAAGGAATTTGTGCTGGACCAACTTCGAGCGGGCGTTTGGAAACCTGGCGACCTGATCTACTCAGAGAACCAGTTGGTGCAAGAGCTGGGCATCTCGCGCATGACCGTCAATCGAGCCCTGCGCGAGCTGACCGAAGAAGGTCTATTGGTGCGGATTTCAGGTGTTGGAACATTCGTAGCCGAAAGCAAGCCGCAATCGAACCTGTTGCGCATCACCAACATCGCTGACGAGATTCTCGCTCGGGGTCATAGTTACGGCTGTCGCGTCCTGCACCTGGGACGCGAATCCGCATCGATGTCAGTCGCTTCCGCCCTGGGCCTGCCCACGGGCTCTTCGGTTTTTCATCTGGTTTGTGCGCACAGCGAAGAAGACGTGCCAGTGCAGCTCGAGGATCGTTACGTCAATCCCGAGCTGGTGCCAGAGTTCCTGAAACAAAAATTCGGCGAACACCTGCAACCGGCCAAATACCTTTTGCAAGTCATCAAGCCCGACGAAATGGAACATATCGTAGAGGCCTGCCACCCCAGCACAGAGGAGAGCAAACATCTGCAAATCGATGCAACCGAACCTTGCCTGGCCCTCATACGCCGGACTTGGAGCCAAAACAAAATTGTCACCTTTGTGCGGCTCGTCCATCCCTCCTCCCGCTATCGACTGGGTAGTCGCTTACCCATGAATGCAGCGCACAGAGACGTCTGACTCTTCGACACATCTGCCGTAAAACTTGACCAGCGCCGCTTCCAAAGGGCGTCGGTCGCTTTCTGATTCATACATCACAATAGACCCAGGCCCTACGCCCGTAGTGACCGGAAAAAACGAAACTGATCACCCCCTCCCCTCAGCGTTTCCAGCCCTTTTTCCACCCATACACATCCGAGCAGATAAATGGCTGCTTGATTGGCTATGCCTGTATGTACAAGTATGTATTTACGCGGTAAAGTCGATCTGTCACCTCGACACGCTTAAACGAAAAAATGGGCTCTGTGTACCACTCCCATAGCGACACACACGAGCTCCGTACCGCATCCGTGCGCTCAAGCGCTCTTTGGTCCTTAGGAATAAAAACAATGAAAAAATCTATTTTGACCCTCTCTGTACTGGCGTTGTGTGTGGCTGGCAGCTTTGCCTCGGCCAAGGAGTACAAGGAGTTGCGGTTCGGCGTTGACCCCTCTTATGCCCCTTTCGAGTCCAAAGCTGCCGACGGTAGCCTGGTGGGCTTCGATATCGACTTAGGCAATGCGATTTGTGCTGAATTGAAAGTGAAGTGCAAATGGGTCGAGAGTGATTTTGACGGCATGATTCCCGGCCTGAAAGCCAACAAATTCGACGGTGTGATCTCCGCCATGACCGTGACATCCTCGCGCGAAAAGGTCATCGATTTCTCCGATGAGCTGTTCTCCGTTCCCACCTCCTTCGTTTTCAAGAAAGGCTCCGGGCTGACCGAAGATATCAAGACGCTCGTCGGCAAGACGGTTGGTTATGAGCAAGGCACCACCGAGGAAGCTTATGCCAAGGCCGTACTGAACAAAGCCGGGGTCAAAACCCAAGCCTATGCCAACCAGGACCAGGTCTATTCGGACTTGGTGACTGGCCGTCTCGATGCCTCGATCCAGAATATGTTGCAAGCCGAAATGGGCTTCTTGAAGTCGCCGCAAGGGGCGAATTTTGAGGTAAGTAAAGCAGTCGAGCATGAACTGTTGCCCGCGAAAACCGCGGTAGGTCTCGCCCAAGGCAACGCCGACCTCAAGGCCCTGCTAAACAAAGGCATCAAGGCACTGCATGAGGATGGCAGCTATGTAGCCATTCAGAAAAAACACTTTGGTGATCAGAATATCTACAGCGGTAAATAACACGCTGCGCCCATTTTCGGATGGGCGTTTTTCTTGATTGACGAAGGGCTGTCCAATGCTAGAAAACCTATTGCAGACTCTAGGCTTCAGCCTAAAGGGTTTCGGCCCGCTGTTGCTGCAAGGCTCCTGGATGACTGTCAAATTGTCCGCACTGTGCTTGTTGCTGAGCGTGGGCCTGGGATTGATCGGTGCCAGCGCGAAACTCTCGAAGTCAGCCTTGCTACGCATCCCTGCGCAAGCCTACACCACGCTTATCCGCGGCGTGCCCGACCTGGTCTTGATGCTGCTGATCTTCTATAGCCTTCAGACGTGGCTGACGAATCTGACCGATGCCTTTGGCTGGGAATATATCGAAATCAATCCGTTCAGCGCAGGGGTCATCACCCTGGGCTTCATCTACGGTGCGTATTTCACCGAAACCTTCCGCGGAGCGATTCTCGCCGTTCCAAAGGGGCAATTAGAAGCAGCCACGGCCTATGGCCTGACCCGCGCCCAACGATTCCGCCTGGTGCTTTTCCCGCAAATGATGCGCTTTGCATTACCGGGCATTGGCAACAACTGGATGGTGATCCTGAAAGCGACTGCACTGGTCTCGATCATTGGTCTGGCTGACTTGGTCAAGGTTGCCCAGGATGCAGGAAAGAGTTCCTATCAACTGTTCTTCTTCTTGGTCCTTGCAGCGTTGATCTATTTGGTTATCACCACCGCATCAAACTATGTCTTGCGCAAGCTGGAAAGTTTTTACGCCGCAGGAACTCGGGAGGCCGTGCGATGATCGAGCTATTGCAAGAATATTGGAAACCCTTCCTGTACCACGATGGTTATCACATCACGGGCTTGGCGATGACACTATGGCTGCTCAGTGCCTCGCTCTTCTTCGGCTTCTTGATGGCGGTCCCGCTGTCGATTGCCAGGGTATCAAGCAACCTTTTCGTGCGCTGGCCCGTGCAGTTCTATACCTATTTGTTCCGTGGCACACCTCTGTATATACAGCTACTGATCTGCTACACCGGCATCTACAGCCTCGCTGCGGTGCGCTCCCAACCGCTGCTTGATGCATTCTTTCGCGATGCATTGAACTGCACCATTCTGGCCTTTGCCTTGAACACTTGCGCCTACACCACGGAGATCTTCTCCGGGGCGATTCGCAACATGAATCATGGTGAAGTCGAAGCAGCGAAGGCCTTTGGGCTTCGAGGATGGAAGCTTTACACCTATATCATCATGCCGTCTGCATTGCGTCGCTCACTGCCGAACTACAGCAACGAAGTGATACTGATGCTGCATTCCACCACGGTCGCTTTCACCGCCACGGTACCGGACATCCTCAAGGTTGCCAGAGATGCCAATTCAGCAACATTTCTGACCTTCCAATCGTTCGGCATCGCCGCAGCGATTTACCTCACTATCACTTTCTCTCTGGTCGGTCTGTTCCGTCTGGCTGAGCGCCGTTGGCTGTCGTTCCTCGGCCCAGCTCATTAATTCAGGGTGCTTGAATATGTACAAACTGACCGTAGAAAACCTGCATAAAAGTTATGGCGACCACGAAGTCCTCAAGGGTGTTTCACTGAACGCAAAGGCCGGCGACGTCATTAGCCTGATCGGTGCCAGCGGGTCGGGCAAAAGCACCTTTTTGCGCTGTATCAACTTTCTGGAAATCCCTAGCAACGGCGCCATGAGTCTCGACAATCAGCCGATACGCATGATCCATGACCACCACGGCATGCGCGTTGCAAACGCAGATGAACTGCAGCGGCTGCGCACGCGACTGGCGATGGTATTCCAGCATTTCAATCTGTGGAGCCACATGACCGTGCTCGACAACATCACAATGGCCCCTCGCCGAGTGTTGGGGGTCAGCAAGAAGGATGCAGAGGAGCTGGCTCGGCGTTACCTGGACAAGGTTGGTTTACCATCGCGAGTTGCCGATCAATACCCGGCCTTTCTCTCGGGCGGCCAGCAGCAGCGCGTCGCGATAGCCCGGGCGCTGGCCATGGAACCGGAAATCATGCTGTTCGACGAACCGACGTCTGCCCTGGACCCTGAACTAGTAGGAGAAGTGCTGAAGGTCATTCAGGGCCTCGCCGAAGAAGGCCGAACCATGATCATGGTGACGCACGAAATGAGCTTCGCTCGTAAGGTATCGAACCAGGTGTTGTTCTTGCACCAAGGGCTCGTAGAAGAGCAAGGACCGCCTGAGGAAGTGCTGGGGAACCCCAAGAGCGAGCGTTTGCAGCAATTTCTCAGCGGCAATCTGAAATAACCGAAGTGCCTTAAGCCGGCTGGTCGCTTACCGCGCCTGAAAAATGTTCTCAGGCGCGATTGAGGCCGAAATGGTTCGCCGTTCTGTTGACTAGAAGAGCCCCGTGCGAGAGCAATCCCAGCGCCTTGCTATGGCTCAGCTCATGATCCCTGGCTGAAACTGTCACAGCGCGCCCAGTGCGCAAAGCTTGATGGCAAAACCTGCATCAATGCCATTCGAACGAAAAAACTAATCACGTGAAGATATTCATGCCGACAACAATAGCGGTCAAAAATCTGCTTGATTAAGCTTGTATATACATGATTATATTTACTCGCCAGATGTAGCGAAAACCAACAATAAGCTGCAAGTCATTTCGAGAGGATTACCGGTGAGCAAACCACTCCATTTCCGCAATATCGAAATCCGCGCCCCTCGCGGTAACACGCTGACCGCCAAGAGCTGGCTGACCGAAGCGCCGCTGCGGATGTTGATGAACAACCTCGATCCGGAAGTGGCCGAGAACCCCAAGGAGTTGGTGGTCTACGGTGGCATCGGCCGCGCGGCGCGCAACTGGGAGTGCTACGACAAGATCGTCGAAAGCCTCACCAACCTGAACGACGACGAAACCCTGCTGGTGCAATCCGGCAAGCCGGTGGGCGTGTTCAAGACCCACAGCAACGCCCCGCGCGTCCTGATCGCCAACTCCAACCTGGTGCCGCACTGGGCCAGTTGGGAACACTTCAACGAACTCGACGCCAAGGGCCTGGCCATGTACGGCCAGATGACCGCCGGCAGCTGGATCTACATCGGCAGCCAGGGCATCGTCCAGGGCACGTATGAAACCTTCGTCGAGGCTGGTCGCCAGCATTACGATTCCAACCTCAAGGGCCGTTGGGTCCTGACCGCCGGCCTGGGCGGCATGGGCGGCGCACAACCGTTGGCCGCGACCTTGGCCGGTGCGTGCTCGCTGAACATCGAATGCCAGCAGGTGAGCATCGATTTCCGCCTGAAAACCCGCTACGTCGACGAGCAGGCCAAAGACCTCGACGACGCCCTGGCGCGCATCGAGAAATACACCGCTGAAGGCAAGGCGATTTCCATCGCGCTGTGTGGGAACGCGGCGGAAATCCTGCCGGAAATGGTCCGTCGTGGTGTGCGTCCGGACATGGTCACCGACCAGACCAGCGCCCACGATCCCCTCAACGGCTACCTGCCGGCCGGCTGGACCTGGGACGAATACCGTGCCCGCGCCAAGACCGAGCCCGCCGCCGTGGTGAAGGCCGCCAAGCAATCGATGGCCGTCCACGTCAAAGCCATGTTGGCCTTCCAGAAAATGGGGGTGCCGACCTTCGACTACGGCAACAACATCCGCCAGATGGCCCAGGAAGAAGGCGTCGAGAATGCCTTCGACTTCCCGGGTTTCGTCCCGGCCTACATCCGTCCGCTGTTTTGCCGCGGCATCGGCCCGTTCCGCTGGGCGGCGCTATCCGGTGACCCGCAGGATATCTACAAGACCGACGCCAAGGTCAAGGAACTGATCCCCGACGACGCTCACCTGCATAACTGGTTGGACATGGCTCGCGAGCGCATCAGCTTCCAGGGCTTGCCCGCACGGATCTGCTGGGTTGGCCTGGGCCAGCGCGCCAAGTTGGGCCTGGCGTTCAACGAGATGGTACGCAGCGGTGAGTTGTCGGCGCCGATCGTCATCGGCCGCGACCACCTCGATTCTGGCTCCGTGGCCAGCCCGAACCGTGAAACCGAATCCATGCAGGACGGTTCCGACGCCGTTTCCGACTGGCCACTGCTCAATGCCCTGCTCAACACCGCCAGTGGTGCGACCTGGGTGTCACTGCACCACGGTGGCGGCGTCGGCATGGGCTTCTCCCAGCATTCGGGCATGGTGATCGTCTGCGACGGCACCGACGAAGCGGCCGAGCGGATTGCCCGCGTGCTGCACAACGACCCGGGCACTGGCGTGATGCGCCATGCCGATGCCGGTTACCAGATCGCCATTGATTGCGCGAATGAGCAAGGCTTGAACCTGCCAATGATCACTCTTGTTAAAGGAGCCAAAGCATGAAAACACTTAACGTTATCCCAGGCCAATTGAGCCTTGCTCAACTGCGTGCCGTTTACCAGCACCCGGTAAAAATCACCCTCGACCACAGTGCCTCTGCGCAAATTGAAGCCAGTGTCGCTTGCGTGGAGCAGATCCTCGCCGAGAATCGCACCGCCTACGGTATCAATACCGGTTTCGGCCTGCTGGCCTCGACCCGTATCGCCAGTGAAGATCTGGAAAATCTGCAACGTTCGCTAGTACTGTCCCACGCCGCTGGTGTGGGTGAGCCGATCAGCGATGCGCTGGTGCGGTTGATCATGCTGCTCAAGGTCAATAGCCTCAGCCGTGGTTTTTCCGGCATACGCCGCGTGGTGATCGATGCTCTGATAGCATTGATCAACGCCGAGGTGTATCCGCATATTCCGTTAAAAGGTTCGGTCGGCGCATCTGGTGACTTGGCACCTTTGGCGCACATGTCCCTCGTGCTGCTGGGAGAAGGCAAAGCCCGTTATAAGGGCGAATGGCTGGAAGCCACCGAAGCCCTGAAGGTGGCCGGTTTGGCGCCGTTGACGCTGGCTGCCAAAGAGGGCTTGGCGTTGCTCAACGGTACCCAGGTCTCCACTGCTTATGCTCTGCGCGGTTTGTTCGAGGGCGAAGACCTGTTTGCGGGCGCCTTGGCCATTGGTGCTTTGACGGTCGAAGCTGTCTTGGGCTCCCGCTCGCCGTTTGACGCACGCATCCATGCCGCACGCGGCCAGAGGGCTCAGATTGATACTGCTACTGCCTATCGCGACCTGCTGGGCCAAAGCAGTGAGGTCGCCGATTCGCACAAGGACTGCGGCAAGGTCCAAGACCCCTACTCTCTACGCTGCCAACCTCAAGTCATGGGCGCATGCCTGACCCAGCTCCGTCAGGCCGCGGAAGTATTAGTCGTCGAAGCCAATGCCGTATCCGATAACCCGCTGGTGTTTGCCGTTGAAGGTGACGTGATCTCTGGCGGCAACTTCCATGCCGAGCCAGTGGCCATGGCCGCAGACAATATGGCATTGGCCATTGCTGAAATCGGCTCCCTGAGCGAGCGCCGCATTTCGTTGATGATGGATAAACACATGTCACAACTGCCGCCGTTCTTGGTAGCCAATGGCGGCGTGAACTCGGGTTTCATGATTTCTCAAGTAACAGCAGCAGCGCTGGCCAGTGAAAACAAGGCGCTGGCTCACCCCCATTCCGTAGACAGCCTGCCCACGTCCGCGAACCAGGAAGATCACGTATCGATGGCACCTGCGGCTGGCAAGCGATTGTGGGAAATGGCTGAAAACACCCGTGGAATCCTGGCTGTGGAGTGGCTAGCGGCCTGTCAGGGCCTGGACTTGCGTGACGGCTTGAAGACGTCGCCCAAGCTGGAACTGGCCCGGAACAGTCTGCGAAGCAAAGTGGCCTATTACGAGAAGGATCGCTTCTTCGCGCCGGATATCAATGCGGCCAGTGAGTTATTGGCTTCCGGCTGCCTGAACGACTTGGTATTGAATAAGTTGTTGCCCAGCATCTGATAGATGATATCCACCATGAACACGTGAGTTATTCTGGCTGATATCCCGTATACGTTAAATGTCCAGGCAGTTTTTTGCTCCACAGCTATGACGATAGATTCTCGTTTTGGCTGTGGAGCTTTTTATTGCTTCCCAGTAATAGCCTTATGTAAGTGCGCGGGAAAATTAGCTTGACAACAGCATTACATCCCTAAGGCTCCTTATGCGCTCAAAATTCTGATACCAGCAGCATTCCCTGATCACGCGAACTCCGCTCAAGTATCTCCTGATTCTGAGCCGGGAGAGCTCATCACTACAAGTAAGGCATTAACGCCAATGCCCTCTCACCACACCAGCTCACCCCTTCTACGTCGACCGCATGATCAAGCCATTTGTAGGACACACTTGCATACCTACCAACTGGATGGTATGTTTCGATCAGTTTCACACCTCCCCTACACCTACAGGGCACCGCGCCCAAAGTGGAATATCCCATGCAAGATTGGAAGCAAACTCGAAAAGACGTCAGCGCCCGCCTAGTGCAACTGAATGGCCTATCCCCAGAGACCATGAAAGGTATGGCTTCTTTAGGGAGCGCCGGCGAAAGAACAAACCACCTCGACGCTAAGACTCGTGAACTGATCTCACTCGCAGTTGCCGTCACCACCCGTTGCGACGGCTGCATCGCTTTCCACGCAGCTGAGGCCAAAAAGCTCGGCGTAACGACTGAAGAGGTCTCAGAAGCTTTGGGCGTTGCGATTAATATGAACGCTGGCGCTGCATTGGTTTACAGCACTCACGTTTTGGATGCATTCGATAAATCTTGATACCCAGCAGTGCGGAAGGATCAATAATAGTAGAGGCTTAGCTACCCCCGTCGCCAATTAAATCTGAGAAGTCGCTAAAGCCCTATAAGCTGTTCTGCATGCCATTAGCCAACCACGTCGTTGTGCTGATGGCCTGCCGATGAAATCAAAGTCTTTACATTATCCGAACTTCGTTATCGCTGATACTCCGGCTGAAGCGTAACTGTGTTCAAGCAAAGGCTACGCTGGGCTAAACATGGCCTGGCCGGTCGTAAAGCGGAGCTTAGCTTGCCTATACGCCAGTCGGACACTTAGCCCAGCAACATCCTGACGCGCTTCCTACACTCATTCGGACAGTCAATTTGAGAGCGCATTGCAATTTTAGACCGACCTACAGAACATCCTTTAAGTCAGCTAAGATTGCTTTCTTCAACGCGGCAGCCGATCGAGAGCCGGCCAAAACCAAACGTAATCGCCCTTCGTGGAAAATCGCCAAGGATGGAACCGACCGGATACCATACATCTGGGAGATCGTGGGCGAAACAGCCACATCAATCTTCCCGAATGCGGCGCACGACTGCAGCTTTTCTGCCAGTTCATTAAAAACCGGTTTCATTTCTTGACAGGGCTTGCACCAGGACGCCGAAAACAGCACAGCGCAGCTACCTTTTGCAACGAATCGGGCGAACTCTCCGGCTTTCACGTCTACAATACGGCTCATCTGCACTTCACCCACAACATCATTCCAAACCCAGGAATTGCGGCACCAACAGTGCCGAAGCATCTCTGGTACTAATTACATCCATCAAGCCCGCAAACTTGACTGCTGGACGACTCATGTCCGTCATTTGGTTCGAAATACATTTGATTGAGTGCTTGGGAAAATATCTCTTGAGGCTGAGCCCCTGAAATAGAAAATGAACTATTGAAAACAAAAAACGGGACGCCCGAGTGAAATTGGCCCATAGCACGCTCGTCTTCCTGCATCCGGTGAAACAATTCATTAGATGACCACGCGAGTCGAATCAACTCATCAGAAACACCTACAGATTTTGCAATCGACTCTAAACTACCTCGGTCAAATAGTGACTTACCCTGGGTAGTACTTTGCTCATAGAGCGCCTCCATCAAGTGCGTCTTCAATACTTCATCGTCAATCGCTTTGACGAGGACATGCGCATCCGCGGTGTCACCAAACATCATGGTTTCGAAACGGTAATCAAGCCCTGAAGATTGGCCATATTGCTTTACCGTACTCATCATATTCAAAGCAGCGATTGAACTACCTAATTTGACTTTAAGGGCTCTCACCATAGGCTCAGCAGCATGGTTAGGGGCAAGACGATACGCTCTCACGTTTACCTGAACATCGTCTTTGTACGGAAAGTCCTCAAGCGCATTCTCAAAACGACGCTTGGCGACCCAACACCAAGGACAGACGAAATCAGACCAAACATCTACTACAAACTTTTTCGAAATAGTGCTCATACACCCCTCTATACTGAAATAAATAAAAAACGCTGCTACCCCAATGAGCAAAGTTAAAAAACCGTTTAAAAACAAAAAGCAACGAGCTCAATTACAATAGCAAAGGTAGCAACGCCAGTAGGCCTTACCTACTGGCGCTCTCAAGGTTGTAAAGATGTAAGATCTGATGATTATCAGTCCTCACGAACCTCGAGGGTTGGCACCATGCGGATGGTTTTGGAGAAATTCGCGTAATTAACTGATGTTTTAATTACATTTTCGTGCAGTTCTTCTACACGCTCACGAGGCGCATCGGTGTGAAGACGGATTACGACCCGCACTTGGTCGTACCCTGGGTTTACGCTCTCGTCGATGCCCAGAAAACCACGCAAATCAAGAGTGCCGTCGGTCTCAATTTCCAGACTGTGGATTTTAATGCCCATCATGGCTGCGTTAGCTGCGTAACCTACCGCCATACAGGCGTTCAGCGCGGCCATCAGCAGCTCTTGAGGATTTGGCGCCGAGTCCTGACCTAACAGTTCAATTGGCTCATCGGCGACGATTTCGAAATCACGCGAATAGGTTTCACCGGCTAAGCTGTAACGGCTGACTTTCGCCACAGAGCGCGTCTGGCCTTTCCACTGGGTATTGACGTTGAAGCTCGCGTGACGCTTATTCGCATCCTCCGCAACACCTTGAGCAAACTGCTGCAGAGCTACGACATCAATACCATTCAGATTAGTTGTCATTAAAAAACCCTCTATTGAACGCATTTTTTGGCTGGATAAATGTTACGTACAGCAATCCTACCTATTAGTAGGTTTGCTAGCAATAAAATTCTTTGACCTGGTACCCCACCTCCCACGTGCTAACAGTGCGATCAGCTCCTATCCCTGATTAAACGTAGCTCATGGCGAAGTACCGCCTGTCCGATCTGACAGGCGGAGAAACGCTTGGAAGGTGTGCGCGAACCGAAATCCTATTTGTGGGATTAGATCAGCTGTAGCGGTGGACTG
>NZ_LHVE01000008.1 GCF_001269655.1 Pseudomonas thivervalensis | reverse complement strand
CCCACCTAATAAGATGGGCAAACACAACGTGAAAGGCTTCCTACTGATTTTGGCAACCTGATTCTCAGTTTATATTACGAAACGACAATATTATTCAATATCAAATCAAACCCAGACTGATCAACAACTGTATCATTGAGCGCCCAAGATACAAAACTGCTACCCTCAAGCAAGCTCAATATCGCCCGTGAAACTGTTCTGGGATTGAGATCCGCCTTTATAACCTTTTCAGATTGACCCAATGCGAGATTATTTTCCAACCAAGCAATATGGATTTCAAAAAACCTCCTAGTCAAATCCTTAAGACTGTCCGGCAGAGCAGAAAGTTCGGCAGCGAGCGCACCACATAAGGGTAGCATTCCATTTTTTGAGCTATCAATAAACAGCTTAGAAAATTCCCTCAACCGAACGATCGTGTCGGAACTCTCTTCATTTATCAATTCTAGACTCTTCACAAACCTAAAAAGATAGCTATCAATAACGGCAATTCCAAGCCCTTCCTTTGTAGGAAAGTGATGATGAATACTCGCCTTTTTTATACCAATTTCGTCAGCCAAATCGGCATAGCTAAATGCAGCGTACCCTTTGGTACGCAGCAACAGCTCGGCAGTGGTTAAAAGGTCAGAACGAGTACTCATAAATCTTACCTTGCATTATTGACATACGCATATTAACTGCTTTACAGCAACGATTCAACTTAAAGCGATGAAAGCACGTCATAAACCGCGCTCTCATCGGCATTAAGCTATACTCCTACATGGCTCGAACTGCCCTCTATTTTTTCCGAGCGTACAGCTTTGGAACGGACGGCCTTTGCCCAACCCAGCATTAGAGCTCCAGCGACTAACGGTATAGATAAAACAGTATATGTTCCATTAGGATAATCGAAACCCAATAGCACCAGCACTACGAGCAAGAAACCCAGGGTCAGCCAAGAGGTAAACGGAGCACCAGGCATTCTAAACGAGACCATCTCGGCTTCACCTCTCTTCACCGCACGACGGTACATTATTTGAGAAAGTACAATGAATGCCCAAGTGGAAAGGATCCCCAGAGAAACTAGATTAAGCAGCAGCTCAAATAGCTGGGACGGAATTAGAAAATTCAATAGCACGCCAAATACATTGATCCCCATTGTCACTAAGATCCCCATATAAGGAACCCCTTGGGTGCTCATACGTTTAAACATCTTTGGGGCAGATCCTCCCATGGCTAGCGATCTCAGTACCCGCCCCGTTGCGTACAAGCCTGAGTTCAGACTAGAGAGTGCGGCAGTCATTACAACGATATTCATAACGGAGCCAATTCCAGGAATGCCGAGCGCTTCAAAGAACGTCACGAAAGGGCTGACATTAGCGCTGTAGGCCGTCCACGGCAATACAGTGACTAACAAGAATACCGAGCCTACGTAAAAAAGGCCTATTCTCCAAACCACGCCATTGATTGCTTTAGGGATGACCCTTTTAGCATCTGCCGTCTCACCAGCAGCGGTTCCCACCAATTCTATACTCGCATAAGCAAAAATTACGCCTTGCACGATAATAATCGCCGGCAGAAAGCCATGGGGAAAAACACCTCCATTATCCGAGATCAAATGCAGACCCGGGATGTGCCCCGCCACCTCGTGGCCAGTTGCAAAAAAGAACGAGCCGACAATCAAAAAAATGCTGATAGCTGCCACCTTAATAACAGCAAACCAAAACTCCATTTCACCAAACCATTTGACACCAACCATGTTCATCAATGTCACAACGCCCAAGGCGCTAAGCGCGAATATCCACTGTGGGACGTCCGAAAAAACGCTCCAGTATTTCATGTATATCGCAATCGCTGTTATGTCAACTACACCCGTTAGTGCCCAAACCAAGAAGTACATCCAGCCCGCTACAAAGGAGGCGCGCTCCCCCATAAACTCTCTAGTATAAGATACAAAACTCCCGCTGCTGGGGCGGTGCATAACCAGTTCACCCAGTGCTCTTAGTATGAAAAAGGCGAAAACCCCACACACTAAATACACCACCGCAAGTGCAGGCCCGGCAATTTGAAGCCTGGCCCCTGCTCCCAAGAACAACCCAGTGCCGATAGCTCCGCCGAGTGCCATCATCTGCACATGGCGTTTTTTTAGGTGTTTTGAGTAGCCACTTTCATGAGAGTCAAGCCAGTTTGATCTGTCTCTCAATTCGTTTTCACACTGAACGGCTGGAACGGGCTGTACGTTTTTCTTTTTCATGTGTCACCCAAACAATTAATTTGCAGTTATTTTTCTTATCCCTTGCAAACTTAAGTCTTTCCTCCCCAGCTTCAAAGAGAAGAAAGAGAGCGCACCGCGCCTTCACCATTACGGTTATTAGGCCTCGCTCTAGAAATGTCCTAGCGCGCCATAAGCATCACATTTCGGTCGCAAAAGGCCGAAACCATCAGGCACTAAAAACCTACCATCTACTCGGTAGCCACGCAACATATTTTATAATTTAAGGATAACTATCTGTTTTTAAAGGCGTTTTTACTAAACGCAAACCAAATGGTAGACATTTAATAAATTTAGTACTTTAATCTCAGCGACACGCGCAACGACACGCCCCCCACTACTCAAGAAATGGCAGCCTGTATGAAAAAATATAAAACCGTGCAAACCCTGCTCGCCCATGCTTCTATCAACCCCAATCAGCATCATGGTTTCGTGAATACACCGGTTTACCGGGGCTCCACCGTAGCTTTTCCTACATCGGAATCGATGCGCGAGGGTCGCCAAAAATATTCGTATGGCCGGTGGAATAACCCTTCGACAGAGGCATTGACTCAGGCCCTCCAGCAGTTGGAGGGAGCGGAAGGCACGGTTCTTTGTCCTTCAGGGCTCTCGGCATGCACGACTGCCATACTGTCTGTCGTGGGAACTGGGGATCATCTGCTAGTTGCCGACAATGTGTATTCGCCGATAAGGGCTTTTTGTGAGCAGGTGGGTCAACGGCTGGGGATTGAGGTCTCGTTTTACGACCCGACAATAGGAGCCGGAATCGTTGACTTGCTCAAGCCGAACACTAAGGCGATCTATACCGAATCTCCTGGCTCCTTGACTTTGGAAATACAAGACCTCCCTGCTATAGTCCAGGTTGCACATGATCATGACATCCTAGTTATTGCAGACAACACTTGGGGCACCCCGCTTTACTTTCCTTCATTGGAACTTGGTGTTGATCTGTCCATCATGGCAGCTACGAAATATATCGTCGGTCACTCCGATGCGGTTCTTGGCACCGTATCAGCCTCCAAGCGCGCGTGGGACAGCCTCAAACGATTCCATTTCAGCATGGGCTTATTTGCGAGTCCAGATGACGTGACGCTGGCGCTCCGGGGCATGAGAACACTTGATGTGCGACTGGAGCGTCATTACAGAAACGCTACGATTGTCGCCAAGTGGTTGGAGACACGCGAGGAGGTGAAAGCGGTTTATTATCCTGCATTAGAATCTCACCCTCAGCACCAGTTATGGAAGAGGGATTTTAAAGGAGCGTCCGGTTTACTCTCCTTCGTGACCAAACCTTCAACACAAGTCGCGGCAGATGCACTTTTGGATAGCCTATCGTTGTTTTCAATTGGTTACTCTTGGGGTGGTTTTGAAAGCTTGGCGATGATTGCCGACCCCAAACCCGTCAGAAGTGCGACCTCTTGGGAAGTCGACGGGCACCTGGTGCGGCTTCATATCGGTCTTGAAGATCCATCTGATCTTATCTCCGATCTCGAAGAAGGCTTTGCGAGGTTCAATATGTTACGTAGCCAGCAGATTATCGAATACTCATGAAACTGTGTTAGGCACAGCGCATTATGGGCTGTGCCTAACGCGTGAAGGCGATCAACCCGAAGGGTTTGGCCGCCCGGCACCAACTCATGTTCTCGCTTCATAACTCGACCCGGTGTCGCGGCAGCAAAAGTCGTTTTCCAAACAGGAATACGGTGTTCGAGGGAGGGCAGATGCAAAGTTTCCTGAAGTGGTCAGCTCATTTCTCGTTTGTCAATGAGTAACACCTGACACACTCGAACGAACCAGAGGCGCTTTCTTGTCGGTCTTACTTTACTCAATGTTTGTAAATACTTGACACTCAAACCCACTGGGCCATCACGAGGATAACCGCTGGAAGTGCTAATCCTGCCAGCATGGTCTGGCAAGCGATGATCCCAGCCATAAGGGGGGCGTCTCCCCCTAATTGCCTTGCCATGATGTAGGAGGATGAGGCTGTGGGCAGTGCCTGGAATAGAAGTGCTGCAACCGCGGCCTTTCCTTCAAGTTCGAATAGGTGGCACGCCAAAAGCGTAACCAGTGGCATGATTAAAAACTTGGTCAGCGACGAGTAACCCACCGGGCGAAACCATTGCTTTATGCTTCCGAACTCAAGCGCAGCACCAACACAGAGCAATCCGAGCGGCAGTGACGCTTGTCCCAAGGCCTTGAGCATCGGCTCAATACCGACAGGCAGTCCCCAGCCCGAGACCTGGACCAATCCGCCGGCGAAGCACGCGAGTATCAGTGGGTTCAATGCCAACTGCTTTAGGACTTTGCTAAATGGCATCCTGCCGGCTGACCCGTACTTCGCGAATACCATTACGCACAGAATGTTCACGCTGGGCACTATGGCCGCGTTCGCGACCG
Organism: Pseudomonas thivervalensis; assembly: GCF_001269655.1. Classification (GTDB taxonomy): domain Bacteria; phylum Pseudomonadota; class Gammaproteobacteria; order Pseudomonadales; family Pseudomonadaceae; genus Aquipseudomonas; species Aquipseudomonas thivervalensis. Next base: position 138,957 of record NZ_LHVE01000008.1, on the reverse strand, counting down.
CTGCCAGGGCTATACCCTGCACACCGAACAAGCCCGCGGCTGCCGACACGCCTACGTAATTATTGAAACGTATCCCCCCCTGAAAAACCGAAGTGAACGCAGCATCGTCGATGGTGATCAGCGACTTCGCGCCCAACAGCATCAACGATACCACCGCAGTCGAGAATACGAGCACCGAAACCATGCTTTGAAAGGGCACGCCATCAAGGTTGGCGGTCGCCAATCCGTGAAAGAAAAGAGAAGGCAGCAACACGTAATACGCCAAGCGCTCTGCCTGCGCCCAAAAAGTATCCGTCAGAAATTGCCGACGCTTGAGCCACGCACCCAGCACGATCAGTAGCGCGATGGGCAGCAAGGCAGTCAACAAGGAAAGGGTCATACGCGTGCCTTGGTTTTTTGTACCGACGGTTCACATCTCACAATCGGCCGGCTCATCAGCGGCATGTCTACGGCAGGTCCAGTGATCATGGGGCCCTCAAGAACTCACTTGAATGAGGGCCACAATAAGAGGTCGGACTCCAAAATAAAAACGTTTTAAACTTCAGCAATCAACAAGTATTTCTCATGGTTTATCGTGCAAGACATGCGCTTTCAACGCGTTCGCCAGGGCTGCCGCCAGTCGCCCAAGCGGACGATCTTCGCGCTCCAGCAATACCACGCGCCTGGTTTTTTGAGGCATGCCGAACGGCTCGACGGCCAGTGTCGTCATGCTTACGACTTGATGTTCGGAAAGCGGAATGATGGATACGCCCAGTCCGCTTGAGACCATCTGGATAATCGCATCCTGGCTATCCAGTTCCATGCTGGTCTGCACACGCAGCCGCATAGCGCGAAGCTCTCGCTCAATGGTACGACCTGCCCAGGCGCGACGATCAAATCGAATGAACGGCTGGCTTTTGAGTAGAAGCTTCAAGTCCTCATGCGCATGAGACACCGGCGCGATGATCCAGAACCCTTCCTCGTAAAGTACCGTGCTTGCCAGGCCATAAGGGTGTGGCTTCACCGGCTCCGTGGTGATCGCAACGTCAAGCTCGCCCGCCTCCACGCGCGTGGCCAACTCAGCGGACATTCCCGACGCAACAGTGATGCGCAGGTGAGGATGCTCAGCACGCATTGCCGACAACGCGAGGGGCAAGACGCTCGCCAGCGCTGTATGAATGGCACCGATTCTGAGCCTGCCGCGCAACTCAGTGTCGCCTCCAATCTCGGAGGAGATCCCGTCGTATAAGGCTAGAATTTCTCGCGCGCGCTCAACGGCAATATGGCCTGCATCCGTCAGCACCGGCAACCGTCGTGAGCGGTCAAACAGGCGTGTATTGAAATCCTCCTCCAAAGACCGAACATGAAGGCTGACAGCTGATTGGGTGAGATGCACCGCGTCCGCTGCTCTGACGAAAGAACCGTGTTGGGCAATGGCAAGCAGTGTTCGAAGTGCGCGTAGAGACATAGCCATCATCCAACAAGTTGATGAGCGAGTTTACCAGTTGGTGCAGGCGTCTTGTTTGGACGCAGACATCTCCCCTGCAATCCAATATGACCTGTGGCGAAATAGCGCACCCAGGAAAAATTTACTTCACTCTATAAAGCGGGCTAAATAGCCGCCCCTTCGCGGCGATTTCAGTTATGAGTTCGTTGAAACACATCCGTCCCTGGATTGCATGCCTGGCCGTCTTGCTGAACATGTTCGCCATGCCGCTGAGCCGTGCGATGCAGACGCCAGACGTGAACCTGATGCTTTGGGGCGGGTTCTGTTCGGGCGGGAACTCGAGTGCCGTTCCTAAAGATCTTGGCAAGGTGATTGATGCCTTGCAGTCACCCCAATCGAAACCTGTCATGCAACACGGCGACTGCTGCTGTGGGCATGCAGGATTGGCAGCATTACCCTCTGACTACTATCGCCATTTCCTACCGCAATACACACCCGATACCGCCCTCGAAAATTCTGAACTACCGACGCTGCATCCAAGGATTCGTTGGCCCAGTCTAAGTCCACGCGCCTCTCCTTTCGCCTGATCACAACACCGCTTAAAACCTGCGGTGCTGCCCTCTTTAAATTCTTTTAGCGACCTGCGACGGACGCTGAACGCCCTAAAAGTTTCTTGATCATCAGGAAGTGCGTGCTATGCCTGCTTCAACTACTTTGCGCCCAGCAAAGGCCTTGTCTGTGTCTCGTCCCCTATGGCCCCTGTTTTCAATAGGCATGCTGGCGTTGAGCCCGCCGTCAGTGGCATTAGCTGAAGCCAGCAAGATCGAAAATTCAACCCTGACCCTGGGTGCGGTCAGCATTCAGGGCTCGGCAAGCGACCCTTTAAGCACAAGTGGTGTACTTAGCTCAGTTGATATTCTGGGTGCTGACATCCTTGAAAATATGCCGGTCAACTACAGTTGGGAGCTGTTCAGCCGCGCACCAGGAGTGATGCTGACTGAGTTCAACCAAGGCACAACCTCGGGCAAAATCTCGTTCCGCGGCTTCAACGGCGAAGGCGAAGTGAATGCGGTCAAATTGCTGATCGACGGCATCCCGAGCAACAGCAATGACGGCAACATGCCGTACATGGACATGATTTTTCCCATGGAATTGGACGCCATCGAGGTGGTGCGTGGCACCAGCGATGCGCGTTATGGCCTGAACAACATTGCTGGCAACGTCAATATGATCACCCGCACCGGGGGTGATTACACCAAAGCGCGACTGCGGTATGGCAGCTTCAATACTCAGGAAACACAACTCGCCAAAGGCATCGAAGGTAGCAACTGGACGCAGAACTATTTCTTCGCTTATCAGAAAGCCGATGGCTACCGCAAACACGCCGAGGCCGACAAATTTTCGATGTCGGGCAAATGGTTCTACACGCCGGATGATGACAGCTACCGTATCGGCCTTATTGCTCGTCACTACGAAACAGAGGCTCAGGAGCCAGGTTATCTAGCTGAAGAAGATGCACGTCATCATCCGGAAATGACCAACAGCTTCAACGCTACTGACAAGGGTACGCGTCGTATGAACCAGGTCAGTCTGCATTTCGATACAGACTTGGCTGATACCCTCGCCTGGTCAGCGAAGGCCTACGTCAACACCTTCGATGACAGGCGCTGGACGCAATACTGGAGTACAAGCGCTCAGCAGGAACGCGACGCCTACGAGACGCAATATGGCGCACTCACCTCCCTGACCTGGCGACCTGAAGTCAGCTGGCTCTACGATTTCGCCCTCGAAGGTGGTGCAGACGTACAGCAGCAGCAAAACAAAAGTGAGCGATATCGCACCAGAGACCGCTCACGTCTAGCTACCACCCGCGACCAGCAGTTCGACTTCGACACCTACGGCGCTTACATCCAGGCCGAAATCAAACCTTTCGAATCACTTAAGATCGTACCGGCGTATCGGGTCGACAAGATCCAGGGCGACTTCACTAACGAAATGACCGGCACAGACTACGACATCAACGACTACGGGCTGATCAAGCAGCCAAAGTTCAGCGTTGTCTATTCTCCGTGGGACGTTGCCAGCTTCTATGCGAACTGGGGGCGTACCTTTCAAGTGGGCACCGGGGCGGCGGCTTACAAGATTCCACCCAGAGATACTGACCTAGCCCCTTCGATCAACGAGGGCTGGGAAACAGGCATAAAGTTCACCCCGGCTGACTGGGTGGATGGACGCGTCGCCTATTGGCAGCAAGAGGCCTCGGGGGAAGTCAGTCGCCGGCTGAACGACCCCAGTGGCGAGTCAGACAACGTCGGTGAAACTCGGCGGTGGGGTTATGACTTGCAGATGAACCTGCACCCGAACGATCGTACCGAAATATGGATGGCGTACTCCTGGCAGTATTCGAAAATCCTCCAGCCGAGCGCCACTCTGCCTAATAGCAAAGGTCAGGAAATCGACCATATCCCACATCACCTGTACAACGCCGGCATCAGCTATGACGCGACACCTGCATTACAGCTGACTGCCTGGATGAACGGTCAGACTAACTACTACCTTGAACGGGAAAACACGAAGGGAACTTATGGCGGCTACGTGCTGATGAACCTTGGCGCAACCTACAAGGTAACGCGGTCAGTGAGCGTCGATCTGCAACTGAAGAACCTCACAAACCGATATTACGAATACGTCTGGTACGACCCGGACGGTGCTCAGGCATCCCTGCACTCGCCAGGTGATGGTCGCGCGTTTTATACCGGAGTGACCGTGGATTTCTAGGGGCGATAATGACTGAAGCTTTTCGGTTTCAGTCATTAGCTAGACAGTTCGGCAGTGTGCTCACTGTCGCTCGTCTTTCGGACCGGGCTCATTTCACGAAAAAACATTCGCCTGTACTCAGAAGGCGAGGTGCCGAGCTGAGCGCCAAATTGTTGCCTCAAGGATAAGGGGGTGCCAAAACCTGCTTCACCCGCTACACACTCAATGGGTAGGTCAGTCGTTTCCAACAGCTCCTGCGCTCTGACAACGCGCTGGGCATTCAACCATTTAGAGACGGTGCTGCCAGTAGCCTCCCTGAAGCGTCGTGTGAAAGTGCGCCGACTCATCTTCGCCATGTCTGCCAACACGTCGAGCGTCAGATCATTGGAGAGATTCATCCGAGCCCACTCCAGTACATCAGACAAATGCGTCTCTCTAGATAGATGCGGCACAGGATATTCTATGTATTGAGCTTGCCCCCCCTGCCTATGTGGCGGAGTGACCAGCATTTTCGCGGTGCGATTCGCGGCCTCGGCTCCAAGTCGTTCGCGTACCAAATGAAGGCAACAATCGATTGCCGCCACGGTTCCTGCTGACGTCACGATATTCTCAGCGCTGACATAGAGCACCTCTGGCCTGAAACGAACATTTGGGAAACGTCGCGCAAACTCGTCTCGGGCGGTCCAATGAGTGGTTGCTTCCTTGCCATCAAGTAGCCCGGCATCTCCGAGCACAAATGCGCCTAGACACAACCCAACGATGAGCTTTCCTTCGGAATTGGCGAGTTGAAGCGCTGCCACCAGTTCGGTAGATGCAAAAACCGATTGATCCCCCCACGCCGGGATGATGATCAGGTCAGATGCCGCCATCAATTCCAGGCCCTGAGTGACCTCTAAACCGAGGCCTTGATCGCTTGCCACCATTCCCGGCGTCTCTGCGCAGTATTTGATCTCGTAATGAGGTTCGCCAGGCGCGGACTGAGTTGCCCCCAACACCATCCCGGGTACAGAAAGATGGAACAGGCTTACGCCATCAAAAGCCAAGACAGCAACACGTATGGAATGCATCAGGTAGCCTCGGTTTGGCCCAATGGGCTTGTCGTTACGCTCGCAGGTATCTGGGCGCGCGCCCTCGGTTAAATGCTTGGCAGAGGCTGAATTGAGCTGTCGCCTCCCCCTCTTTCCGTTCTGGAAACGAAAAACTGATTGGCCCGATTATATCGAAATATGTCATTCAGGCCACTGTCAGTCTTGAAAGCATTCAGCAAGAATGAAGCCTTGAGGTACCAACTGGAGACTGAATTCATGAGTTTTAAAACGCTTCGCTTTGCACTAAGCATGGCTTGCGCAGCCGCGACCACGTCGGCATTCGCGGGCACAAATGCCCCAACGGCACCTGACGCGTCCCCTAAAATGGATCTACAGCAAGTTCGTAACGCGACGTCCAAAATCACCTACGGTGAAACGACATTCCTGATCGATCCGATGCTCGCCAAAAAGGGCGCTTACCCAGGATTTGAAAATACCTACCGCAGTAACCTTCGAAATCCATTGGTTGATCTGACCGAGTCACCTTCTGAGGTTATCGCCGGCGTCGACGCAGTGATCGTCACTCACACGCACCTTGATCACTGGGACGACGCCGCGCAAAAAGCCCTACCTAAAGACATCCCTTTATTCACTCAACATGAGGACGATGCGAAGCTGATTCGTTCACAAGGCTTCAAGAATGTGCGCGTCCTGGAAGGCGACGCTGAATTCGGCGGCGTCAGAATTACGAAAACCGGTGGTCAACATGGCACAGATGAAATGTATGCCGTGCCAGCCCTGGCAAAGCCGTTAGGTGAAGCCATGGGGGTGGTCTTTCAAGCGCCAGGCTACAAGACCCTTTACCTTGCCGGTGACACGGTCTGGCGTAAAGAGGTAGACCAGACCATTGAGAAGTATCACCCCGAAGTGATCGTACTGAATGCAGGCAAGGCAATGATGACCGGATATGAGGGGTCGATCATCATGGGTGAGGAAGATGTTCTACGCGCCGCTCAGGCTGCGAAATACGCGAAGATCGTCGCCGTACACATGGATGCAATCAATCACATGTCCCTGACTCGTGAAGAACTGCGCACCTATGTCAAAAAGCACGGTATTGAGAACCGTGTAGCGATTCCGGAAGACGGCGCTTCACTGGAGTTCTGATTTATTGGGCCGCCATTGACGCTGATTGACTCACGCAAACAGCTCGGCCCAAGAAACATCATCACGTTGTTCATTTGACTGGAGATCGTTCATGAACCGAGGTCTTGTAGTAGTTGATCTACAAAACGAATACCTGCCCACTGGCAAATTGCCTCTAACCGACATCGAACACGCTGCCGCAAATGCGCTGCGGGTTATCACCCACGCGCGGGATGCAGGTATTCCAATTTTCTCCAAGGACATGCCTAAGTATTGTGGGTCCTGCTGCAATTGAGTAGGTATCCACATGGCCGGTGTAGCCCCCTACCAGGTTCAGCATACGCTTGAGCAAAGACGGGGCATGATGAAGCCGGCCACAACTTGTCCACCCATAGGAACCGGCAAAAATTGCTTCGTTACCATAGTTTGAGGACACCCGATTAATTTCATCGGCCACTAAATTGGTGACTTCTTCCCAAGTCACCGGTATGAACTGGTCTTCACCCCGCCTGGATCGATCACTTTTTTCCCGGCTCTGAAGCCAACCAGAACGGACCATAGGTTGCGTGATACGTCGATCTGAACGTGCCCATTCGCGAACGGAGTCGATAATCGGCGAAGGCGCAGGATCATGTTCAAATGGCTCGATCCCAACAATTTCGTTATTTTGGACGAGAATTGAGTAGGCTCCCCAATGGCTGCAATGGGCGTAACGTTCAACCTTCATACTTGAGCCTCCAGTTTTTTGTTCTAATGACCTGTAGATACCCGTGCTTTCGCCGAGTACCAGCTCAAGCCGCTACTGATTGCCGAGCAACGCGCAGGACTCAATGCAATGTGCAAGCTCTTAATTGGGGGCTACTAGTCATAAGAATGACCGTCATAGCCGCCCGGGCAGGAAATAGCTCAGTTCTGACTGTAGCCATCAACGCGACTTCTCTGATGCCGTTCTTTTTCGATCTGCTTGTTAGGCCTGGATTTGGCAGAGATCTCCTACCTCGCAACCCGAGCCTCCTAGCAAGCAAAGTAATCAGTGACGAAGCCCGCGGCTTGTCAGTGGATGACAGAGTCGTTGACATCTGATGCCAATCGACTTTCATCCAAAATATGAAAGCAGGAGTATTGGGAAAGCCTGGGCCATTCGCCCACGATACACTGCTCGAACAGCTTGTTTGAGCGGTTCCCAGTCCGGCAGTACGCCAAGATAGGTTTGTTCAGCAGGCTAACCATCTCATGAAAAGCAGGGGCGACAGAGCCAATACAATCGGCTGCCAGGGAGATATTCAACCTTCATACACAATCGTGCGGCACTGTCCCTGACGTCCGAGTGCATTGGCGAATCGACAGCAACGTCGTACAGCGATTGCCACTTGGGTTCTGTTTTTTGACCGCGCAGTTGTTGCTGATGTTTTGTGTCGAGTTCCCCGGCCGCGCCCTTTAATCTCGTAAAGCTCGGCGATCCCTCGCAAGGCCTCAGCGGCCACCCGGCTCTGATTGGTCATATGCAGATCGAAGAACTTGCGCCGTGCGTGGGCCATGTCTCGGAACCGTCCGCCCAACACTCTATCCTGACAGCCCTCTAAATTAGCCAAGATAGGGGACACCATTTTTTAGTGGATACTATCTTGAATACAGTTGCCCCAGCTCGTCGAACCGGTCGCCGCCCCAACTTCCCGCTCGACTTTAAACGCCGAGTCGTCGAAGCCACCTTCCAGCCCGGCGCCTCCGTGTTGTTGCTCGCTGTGAGTGCTGGAGCATCGAAACAAGATGTAGCTGAGGTAATTATGGTAGCAACAGCCCTTCGCGCTGGCGGCGGCGGTACGCATGGTTGGCAAGCGATGAGGCACATCGCTGAAACGAAGGAAGTAGAGGCCAAAGAGCTTTGATCAGACCATGAAACCTAACGGTTGAGGTCAAGCTGCTTCGGTATCAGAGAGGTCGGGTACGAGCTTATAGGTGAGCCCACACCTGCGACTCAGCCGCTGCTCGTTACAATGATCTCTCTTTCCCTAAGTAATGACGCCCTGCCAAGCCGCACCGACTAGCAATGCGGTGTAATCCCCAGGACCTTATGCGTTGCGAACTCTCCAAGCCGTAGCACGATGTCGAAGCTTTTCTGCAGCCGTTGCCGAGCTAAATGTCACACCTATCGCCGCCGGGCAGCAACTTCTCAATCTGCATTCAAGGTAGGTCAACTCCTTGTTTTAGCGCTCAGGCAGATCCGTCCATCAAAAGCTCATGACGATTTTTCGAAAAGATGTATAGATATCTATTGCGAGGGGACGGTCTAGTACTCAAAATTACTCAGTAAGTCGTCAGTAAACGTGTCCAGACGTTGCCTCTTGGAGTAGCTGTTTATGCGCCCTAAATCCATACAGTTCATCACCTACCCGAACATAAGTTTGCTTGACTTGGCGGGGCCTCTCGACGTGTTCACGGCAGCCAACCGCTTCTCCCGCCCCGATCACCAACCGTATACGATTTCTATTTTAGCGTTAAATCCAACCACTGAGACATGCTCAAATTTCTCAATAAACACTGAAATTCTGCAAGCAGAAACCTCTTCGCCACATACCTTAATTATACCCGGTGGACCAGGCATACATGATTTCTGTAAAGACCCGAAATTTGTCACGCACTTTATAAACCATGCAGACAAAGCCGAGCGCCTGATTTCTGTTTGCACTGGCATATTCGCACTAGCCTGTGCCGGAAAACTTGACGGACGAAGAGCAACCACTCACTGGTCGGCGTACGACGAACTGGAGAGAAACTTTCCATCAATAATAATTAAACGAGGCCCAATATTTATTAATGATGAGCACATATGGACATCAGCAGGTGTTACATCAGGAATTGATCTAGCATTATCGATCGTCGAGAAAGATTTGGGACACTCCGTTGCGCTGGAGGTTGCTCGACACCTGGTAATGTTTCTCAAACGCCCTGGAGATCAGAATCAATTCAGCTCTTCCCTAACCTTGCAATCGAAGAGCAGTCAGTTCTCAGATTTGCATGCATGGATTAATGAAAACCTAAGCACCGACTTAACAGTACCAGTGCTCGCAAACTTCATGAACATGAGCGAAAGAACCTTCGTACGTAAATACTCGGAATCAATGGAAAAATCACCAAGCAAAATGGTGGAACTGCTCCGACTAGACGCGGCCCGCGATATGCTTACAAATTCAAATAACCCACTCAAAACCATCGCCCAGCGCTGCGGGCTGGGCAGTGAATCAACCCTCATCAGAAGGTTTGTGAAGAATTTTGGCATCACCCCCAAGGAGCATCGCGCACGCTTCAAATCGACCAAATAACATTGCCAACGCCCACAACGCAGCGATGTTTTTTGGCAAAAACGCCTTCCCCAATCCTGAGCGTCATCTCACCTATGAACAGCAAAAAGCTAAATGGCTTGATCGCCTTGAAGCGATATTCACCAAAATCTGGCGGACATGATCAATATTTTGTCATTTTCTCATGATAAATCTTCTTTAAATTAATCCCACCTCAAAATAGCCTTTCAGGGTGACAGGGACTAAGACTTGGAGATAAAACTCAGCATCTACCCCGTATAGTTAACACGCTTGAATACCCCCCTTCATGTTCAGCGTCAGAGACTTCGCCCATGTCCAAACTGGCAATCAATACAATCGAGCTGCAAGCAAAAATGGATAACAACCTGCACATGGAGATCTTATCCTTACTAAAAAATATTAAAAGGGTTTCGCCACAATGCGTTGAGTACGCTCTCACACAAAGTACAAACCTCAACGTCTGGATCATAAAATTCACCTGGATTGACGCAGCCTCAATGCATAATCACTTTTCCTCTGAATCATTGCAGTCCCTTCTAACATTATTAGCCTCCAGATGTTCGAAACTTTACTTTGAAAAAACCTTTAGCACTGAAGGGTAAGACTGCTCCGGGGCTCTGAGAAGGCAATGTCACAAAACAAAATCCAAAGCCTTCCGAATTGCGCCTGTACTCACGGGTCGTACGTGGCCCCAGATTTGATATGCACTCACGCATGAATCCAAGACGATCCTTAAACATTCGCAGAAACCAAGCCATCGGCACCTTCCGGCAAAGTCATGATGACGACTTGATAGCACTGAAATTGGCTATTAGGTTCGCCATCTTGCGGCCCTTCTTCGATAATAGGGTCGCGTCTGGAGATTGCTTGCTGTCTGATCTGCGTTTAATGTCATGTCGCGAACGCGTGATCACCAGTAATGGCGGAACGCCTTCACATATATTCTGCGCGCAGCGTTTGGGGGGCAACCCCCCTCAGCAAATTTGGACTTACCAGGTCACAGAGCTCGAAGATCGGCATAATGGACTTCGACAAAATCTTCGTGCCGCAAAATCCGGAATAATTTAAAGGGATCAAAACCAATCATGAAAGACGCCACCATCGCGCTGCACCATGGCTTCAAGTCGGACCCGACCACCAAGGCTGTCGCAGTGCCTATTTATCAGAATGTTGCCTTCGAATTCGATAACGCCCAACACGGCGCCGACCTATTCAACCTGGACGTGCCGGGCAATATCTACACCAGAATCATGAACCCCACCAATGATGTGCTGGAACAAAGGATGGCCGCCCTCGAAGGCGGCGTGGCAGGGCTGGCCGTATCGGCCGGCAGCGCGGCAATCCATTATGCGATCCAAACGTTAACCCGCGCAGGTGACAATATCGTCACTACCCCACAACTCTATGGCGGCACCTACACTCTATTCGCCCACCTGCTGCCAAGCTTTGGCGTGGATGTGCGTTTTGCCCGAGATGACTCTGCCGAGGCTATCGCCGAACTGATCGACGACAACACCAAGCTGGTGTACTGCGAAAGCATCGGCAACCCGGCGGGTAACATCATTGACCTCGAAGCCCTGGCTGAAGCTGCTCACACCCGCGGCGTACCGCTGATGGTCGACAACACGGTGGCTACGCCAATCCTCTGCAAGCCGATTCAGTTTGGGGCCGATATCGTTGTGCATTCCGTGACCAAGTATGTCGGCGGACACGGCAACTCCCTAGGCGGTGTGATCATCGACAGCGGCAACTTCCCCTGGACCCAATACCCGGAAAAATTCCCCAGCCTTAACCAGCCCGAGCCGGCGTACCATGACGTGATTTATACCGAGAAGTTCGGGCCCGCCGCCTTCATCGCGCGCGCCCGCACAGTGCCATTGCGCAACACCGGCGCGGCACTGGCACCCATGAACGCGTTCCTGCTGCTGCAAGGCCTGGAAACGCTCGCGCTGCGCATGGAGCGTCACACCGACAACGCCCTGAAAGTTGCGCAATTCCTGCAGAGCCATGCTGAAGTGGAATGGGTCAGCTACGCCGGTCTCCCGGACCATCCTCATCACGCACTGGCACAAAAATACATGCAGGGGAAACCGTCGGCGATCCTATCGTTTGGTTTGAAGGGCGGCTATGACGCAGGCGTGCGCTTCTATGATGCTCTGCAAATCTTCAAGCGACTGGTCAACATCGGTGACGCCAAGTCTCTTGCCTGCCATCCGGCTTCCACTACCCATCGGCAAATGAACCAGCAGGAACAAGCAAAGGCTGGCGTGAAGCCCGAAATGATTCGTCTGTCGGTAGGAATTGAGGCGATTGAGGACTTGATCGCTGATTTGCACCAAGCCCTGGGGCCAACTCAACGTCGAGGCTAGTCGTCGCCGCGACGATACGCGTTCCTGAGTATCACGAAGGCATCCGAAAATCCGGTTCGAGCGTCCTGACGCTTACGGCCGGATCTGGGTTTCAACTGCGACCTCGGGTGACAAAGCAATCGAGTGCGGAAATTCGGGAGCATAGCCAGGAAAGTCGTACTAACCAGCCTGGAAGATCAGGCGACGGGAACAGTCATGTACTCGATTATTGATGAAAAGACCGCCCTGGCCGCTACCGCTCTATCATTGGTGCGTGATGGACGGGTCGGATTGGACGCCACGATTCTTGATCAATCTTCACGTTGCGCCAAGCACTTCGACATGAGGCAGGGCTCGTAGATCATGGTGAACATGCGGATTATCACGCTGCCGTTGCTAACGATGAGTCACCATGGATAGTAGGCGAAATGATTCAACGCCTTGATGGTGCTCGGCTTCAATATAGCCCAGGAACCGGATGGCGTTAGCACTCACTAACGGTTCCATATTCGATACTGCTCCCGATCTACTCTAGCACCGCATCTACAACACGAAGATAAGAGTCTATTCCTTCAATTACCGTCTGCAGCTTCTGCCTAAGCGCTGGTAGCTCCGAAGCTGTTAGCGCATGAGGCCTCCCAGCCATCCTAAGAAAAGCTGCCAACGCCAGGTCAGAATGCTTCACCAAGGCCACTAAGTGCATCCCACTGGGGCCGTTGCTCCCAGCCATCCAGTTCTTCACCGTTTTCTCATTTGCATTGGTCCACCTCATCAGTGTTTTCGTCGCCTGATGCGTTCCTCCGAGCTCCATATGCAGGGCCCTGGCAATGCCTGCTGCGTACTGCCGTTGAGCCAGAAAAGAATTGCCCGTTTTCGAGAACATTTTTCCCTCCCCGGTCTTCTACCTTAATTAGAGCCACTTTTTACAAAACGAAGTCACTGTTCACGCCTACCTGCTTGCTTCAGCGGCGACTAAACAGATCGAGGACTTGCCGATGCAAAATCTCATTGGCGCGTATAACACTAGCAGTGCTTCAAGCACCGCCCTAGCGGCGGCGTATGTGCGCATGTCTACGGAGCATCAGCAATATTCGACCGAGAATCAGCTCGATACGATCCGCGTTTACGCAGCGACTCACGCTCTGGAAATAAACAAGATATACACCGATGCGGGTAAAAGCGGCTTGCGCTTAGAAGGCCGAGACGCGCTCAAGCAACTTTTCTATGACGTGGAGAAAGGGTTAGCCGATTATTCGACCGTTCTTGTCTATGACGTCAGCCGCTGGGGTCGCTTTCAAGATCCCGATGTGAGCGCCAGTTACGAGGTGCGCTGCCGCCAGGCTGGAGTATCCGTCCAGTACTGCGCAGAGCAGTTTACTAACGACGGTTCACCTGTATCTAACATTCTCAAAAGCGTGAAGCGCATGATGGCAGGCGAATACAGCCGAGAATTGTCGGTTAAGGTCTTTGCCGGCCAATCCCGGCTCATTGAGCTAGGGTATCGCCAAGGCGGCGCGGCGGGTTTCGGATTGAGGCGGCAGCTGGTCGATGGGCACGGCGCAGCCAAGAACGAACTAGCGATTGGGGAGCATAAAAGCATCCAAACTGACCGTGTCATGTTAGTGCCTGGCCCTCCAGCTGAAATTGAGATTGTGCATCACATTTATCGGCTTTTTGTCGAGGAAGGAAGGAACGAACGCGAAATCGCAAACTGGCTGAACTCTCAAGGTATTCTCAATGATCGAGGCAGATTATGGTCGAGAGGCACGGTGCATCAGGTTCTGATCAATGAAAAGTATGTTGGCAATAACGTGTGGAATCACACCTCATTCAAATTGAAGGAAACACATAAGCAGAACCCGCCTGAGGAGTGGGTCAGAGCGGATGAAGCGTTTCGTCCCATCGTCAGCCTCATCCTATTCAAAGGTGCTCAATCGATCATCCAAACGCGCTCCTATCGCATGCCCGATGAGGAAATGCTGCAGTCACTGAAGGCAATCTATCAACGTATTGGATATCTGTCAGGCCTAGTTATAGACGAGTCAGAAGGATGTCCCTCAAGTAGCGCATATCTCCAAAGGTTTGGGAGCTTGCTTCGGTGCTATTCGCTAATCGGATACTCACCAGCACGCGACTACAAATACATCGAAGCCAACAAACGTCTTAGGCAAATGCACCCGCTGCTCCTTCAAAAAACGACTCAGAAAATTGTCGAAGTGGGTGGTAGCGTTTCGGTAGATCCGAGCACTGACCTCATCTGGGTTAACAAAGAAATATTAATCTCGCTGGTGCTGAGTCGCTGCCAAGTGTTACCGAGTGGCAGCAAGAGGTGGAGCATCCGCTTCGAACATGGTTTGAGCCCCGACTTAACAATCGCGGTTCGCATCAAGGAAGGAGAAGAAGCCGCCTTGGATTACTACATTCTGCCAACAATCGATGTTGGCTTCCCTCGGCTGCGTCTTGCTGAAAGAAATCAGGCCAACCTCGAAATTTACCGGTTCGACACCTTGGATATCCTTTCGGAGCTCTCACGCCGCAGTGATTCTAGGAGGGTTGCATGACTGCTATCGAGACCCATCGCCGAGCCCTAATGCACGTTGCCGAAGAGACGACAATTCAGCTTGTGCCAATTGAGGATATTCGGGTGCTCAATCCACGAGCGCGAAACAAGCAGGTCTTCGCCAGGCTTGTTGAAAACATCTCCGCGTTAGGTCTGAAACGCCCGATTACTGTGGCACCTACCACGAGCGGCACCGAGCCCTATGAAATCGTTTGTGGCCAAGGTCGCTTCGAAGCATTGCAAGCTCTGGGCGAGAGAAAAATTCCGTGCATCGTGGTGAGCGCCAATGAAGCGGATCGGTACCTGATCGGGTTGGTTGAAAACCTGGCACGACGAAAACACACCAACCGAGAGCTTTTGATGTCAATCCAGATGCTGTCAGAGCGTGGGTATACCTGCCAGCAGATAGCCGAAAAAACCTGCTTGGATTCAGGCTACATCCAAGGAATTCTAGTGCTACTGCGGCAGGGAGAAGAACGACTAATCGCTGCGGTGGAAAAAGGTTGGTTATCAATAAAATTGGCGGTGGAGATTGCTCGCTCCAAGGATGTCGATCTGCAGCAGGCAATGATCGACGCCTACGAGAGCGGCGTACTCAAAGGCGAACAGTTGATGAGGGTGCGCCGCCTGGTTGATAGACGTAAAACTTTTGGCAAACGATACGGGCAACAAGCGCCTCGCACGGAAAAACCTACGCCTCAGAAGCTACTCAGCGCTTATCAGAACGAAGTCCGACGCCAGAAGGTGATGATTAAAAAGTCAGACATCAACGAACAGCGGCTGCTGATTATCGTCACCGCAATGCGCAAATTGCTCGCCGATGACTACTTCAAGACGCTACTTCGCAACGAAGATATTCCGGATATGCCCAAACCACTCGCTGACCGAATATTTGGGGTGACGCCGTGATGACAGAGGTCAAGCAGGCATTCGAGCATCGAGTCATTGCGGTTCCTTTAGATCGCATACTGCCCTCACGTAGGGTCGATCAACTGATACCAGGCAGTAAAAAGTACGCCAGCATCTTGAGCTCGATTAGGGAATTGGGAGTCGTTGAGCCGTTGGTGGTTCATCCCAAACCCCTCATCGCAGGGGGAGTAGCTTCATACTTGCTTCTGGACGGGCACTTTCGCTTAGAGGCGCTCAAGGCATTGGGGGCCATTGAGGCACTGTGCTTGATCTCCACTGATGATGAAGCCTTCACCTATAACCGCCAGATCAACCGACTGACACCGATTCAAGAGCATAAGATGATCCTATCTGCTCTGAAGAAAGGCATCGGCGCATCTCGAATTGCAGCTGTGCTCGGGATCAATGTTGATCAAGTTCACGATAGAGAAAACTTACTCAAAGGAATAGCGCCTGAAGTGGCGGAGATGCTGAAGGTTCGCATGGTATCGCAGGACGTATTTCGCTCGCTGCGGCAGATGAAACCCATCCGCCAAATCGAAACGGTTGAAATGATGATTTCAGCGAACTGTTTTACTCGAAACTATGCGCGAATGGTCTTGGCAGCATCTCGTCCGGAGATGCTGATTGAGACGAGAAAAAAGCCGAGTGAAGTCAGTGCCGTCGACATTGCACGCATGGAACGGGAGATGGAGAATCTTCAGCATGATTACAAGCAAGTCGAGGACACCCTGGGCGAGACAATGCTGGTTTTGGTTGTGACTAAAGGTTATCTAGTCCGCCTCTTGCGCAACGAAGCCATCGCAGGCTACGTCACTCGTTATTACTCTGAACTGCTGGAGGAGCTGATGTCTATCATGGAAGCGGTGACATCTGACGCCAGGCAGCTTGAACGGGAGTAGCGCTTGCCTGCCACGCTGTTCTCTTTCATGGAGGAGCCACGATGTGGTATGAAATCTGCTCCTTCCCCGACTGTTCAAAATCAATCAAAACCAAATGGCGCTTGAAGCCGCAATCATGGAGCTAACGCAATGGGGTGAGCAGCGCGGAGCATCAGAGATGACCGGCAATTGCACCCGATTAGCGCTGTTGCTTTTGGTGGTAAGACGGCCCTCTACGGCCGGCAGCTATTGGCCGATTCTGTTGGAAAAGTCGGCCTTGGTATCCATGGCAGAAAAGTACGCATCTGAGATTGAAATCCTTACTTTTGGCTAAAGCTTCTGGGCTCAGATTTCACGTAGCAGCGTGCAAAAATGGCGTTTTCCCCGGTCAATTTTCCAGGCAGTTTGAACGGAGCGACTTTTTCAACAGAATCGGCCGATTGCTGCCACTGAATCTCAGCAAGTACTTTCTCGGCCTACCGCCCTTTGGTTTCCGTCCCTTCCGCTGCTACGCTCTTGAGTCCTCGATTGGAGTCGAAACAATGCCCACCGAATATTCACTTTCTGATGTGCTCGAGCGGCTGTACCAAAATCAGCTCGCCTTGGAGGCCGCGGTGATGGAGCTTACCTTGAAGGTAGAAGACCAAGGTGCAGCGGAGATTGGTGCCAACGTCCGAGGTGCACTTCACACCATCGGAGAAAATGCCGGACACATCAAGCAGGGCTTGGCTAAGCTGAGAGCCCAGGGTCACTGATTTGACGGCCCATGCGATGGCGAGCTTGGCGACTATCTTTCGCGCAAAGCACAAAGACTGCATGACGAATATGCAGATTTCCCGCGCGCTGCGCGGCGAAATCGTGAAGATACGGGCGCTCTCAACCTCCCATTATGAAAGGTGGCGCACCTTGATAATCCTGCCCGAAGCTACCTTATGCTTGGGCTTGGCCATCCGAATAACCGTGTGCGGACCATCGGCCGTTGTTTCAACGAGCATGCCATTCCTGATTTCCATCACATTGAGTCCGGCCGCCAGCGTATTGATATAGGCCGCCTTAATCGCGCCTTTCGCCATGGCTGGAATTTTCTCTTCCAGCCGGCTCACCAGTTCATCATTTAACATCTGGTTGACGTCCATACCGAGCTCCGCATTTTAGGCCAGCACGGAGCCAGCCATCATGTTATTGCTGCGTGTTCCGGGACAAGCACCGTCCGCTCCTAGAACGCACAGAAGACCTATTTGTTGACCGTCGATGCTACGCAAGCCTGTACGGAAGAATCCATCAATGCCCCCATCAAAGCCCGCCGTCTTCAGCAAGATCTAATGACTGAGGAATGGCAATTCCAGCCCCAGAGAGCGGATTCCAGGGGCCACTGTTCGGTCATTTTGACTCAGCTTTTTCCCGCGATGATAACGACCCCAATCCGCTCTGCCAGATTGAGCACCGTGTCGAACACAGTCGGGTCGCCGGTCAAGCTGCATGACGCCCCCTGCGGATGGAGTGCGCCGTCAGGAATCCGGTCACCGAAGAGCACCACCGCACGTGCCGAATCATCTTGTCGCGACACCCAAGACAGCCCTTGGGCATCTGGACACTGACGGTGGATTGCCTCGGCCCATTTGCGCGTCGCAGGATATTGATCTTTCTCAGTGTCGATCAATTGTTTGCGCGTGATGCCTAGTTTCCGCAGTGGCACGCTGGACAGATCAACCAGGTGCAGCGGTTGGCTAACCTGGACGGCAGAATGCACCTGTCCAGTCAGCTTGCCTTTGTCGAAGCTCTTAAACCCAGCCGTATGGGGAACGTCGTGGAAGACGGTCTCCATCAAGGCGCAATCGACTGTCGTGCCTCCATACAAGGTGGGAATCGCCCGCCCCTGATCATCCTGGATCGGGCTGAAGCGTGCGTTGCCGTGCATTCCAGGATTGAATTGATCAGGCTGATACTTATCCTGGTGCACACGGTGAAGCACATCGCCTTTGGCGATCACGGTAAAAGTGACGTGCAACGTGGCCCCAGACACTGGGGTAACGGACGCCGCCAAATCCCCGGGAGGCGTCGCCCTACCCTCACTGGACTCGGTACGCTGCTTAGCCATGGACAACGCCCTGGATTTCATCCTGTGCGGCAGCAATCACCCGATCAGGCGCCGATGCCAAGAGATCCTGAGGCCTTTTGCCGCCCAGAAAGCTGTTATCTGAGCGGAACCAGTAAGCCATGCCCCAGCCGTCCTTGTGCCCAGCGAAAGCCTCAATAACTTTGGCTAATGCCTTGAACGGCCGATAGCCCGCGTCCGGGTCCAAGCCGTAGCCAGGGAAATAGTCGACCCCGCCGTGGCTGATGGCAAAGATCTGCCCCTGCTTTTTCCATTTGTTGGGCTGGGCACTCGGGTTTCTAGTACTCAACTGGGCCACCTGGGCGATGTCTGCGGCGGTCAGCCAATCACCGCTTTCCAACACCGCTTTGCGGGCTTGGACCAGCATTGCCGCTTCCTTGAGCAAGCGAGGCGAAGGCGGCTTACGCGTCACAAACACCTCGGCCAGTCGCTCCAGCGACTTCGGGTCCTGACGCTCCTGCAGCACCTCGTACATCGAAGAAGCCACATTGGCGAAGTTTTCCGCCAACGCCTCAAATACGCTGAGGTTGACCTGATCAAAAGACACGACCAGTACTCGGTCCGCATGCGAGCGGCTTAAGCTCGCCCGAGCCTCCTTAGGCGTACCGACCAAGGTGGAGACGCCCGACTGCTCTGTAACGCTCATGGAAATCTCCTCATCAGTTATCTGCGCTATCCAATCCTAGCATATCTTTGATAACCCCAGCCCTAGCCTAGCCTCCATTCATCTGGATGCATAGATAGGTTTGAGGGAGCGCGCCATGCCGTCGATCCGCACGGTGACTCTGGGACTGAAAGTCTAAGGATTACGATCTTAGCTTTCAGGTGTGCGGGCGAGCTAAAGACCAGCAACAGACCGAAAGAGTTGACAACCCAGTTCAGCACCGCTTGAATTCCCGGGCGGTCCCGCTCCCCTAAGGGCCGAAAATTTGTACCGCATCGACCTAAGAATGTGTTCTCTCGGCCAACAGTTTGGCATTGCGCTCAAGGCGTCGCTGATCGCGGGGATCGAGACCCTTCGCGACCAGCGCCCTGGCGATATCGCGCAGAGCGCGAGCATCGCGTAGACCTATTTCAGGATAAGTACCGAGCGAAATACGAGGCTGTTTGCCCGCCCAAGAAAAACGGAAGTGCCAGCTCTTGGTGCCTTTCGTATTCACGAAAAGCGCAAGGCCATCAAAGTCAGGAAGGGTGTAGTTTTTGGCGCGAGGCCTGGCGTGTCGGACCGCCGTATTGGTAAGGACCATTGTACTAACTCCACTCATATGGATGAAGGAGGGTTGTACCGTTTTCGGAGTGCCAAGCAGCTCTAAAAACTGATTTATCAAGCGTCGAATTTATGTACTAAAAAATGTACTAAAAATTCGTGGATATTGATGTACCAAAATAGACTTTACTGGAACTAAAAAAGAGGCCGAAGCCTCTTTCTTTGGTTTCTACATACTTCAATGGAAGTCTATAGAAAAATAATTGGAGCGGGAAACGAGACTCGAACTCGCGACCCCGACCTTGGCAAGGTCGTGCTCTACCAACTGAGCTATTCCCGCGTCTTGGTGTGGCGCATTCTATAGATTCAGATTACGCCGTCAACCCCTTGATTCAAAAAAGTTTTATTTCGGCTCTACATCCGTCCGCAGATGTGGCCATGCCGCGCGCAGGTATTGGACCATCGACCACAGCGTCAGGCCCGCGGAAACCAGCAGCAGTCCGTAACCCAACAGCACCCAGAAGCTGAAGTCCGAAGGGTTGGCCAGCAGGATCACCAGCGCGAGCATCTGCGCGGCGGTTTTCCATTTGCCGAGGTTCGACACGGCGACCTGGGCGCGGGCGCCCAGTTCGGCCATCCATTCACGGAGTGCCGAGACGACGATTTCGCGGCCAATGATCACCGCCGCCGGCAGGGTCAGCCAGAGGTTGCCGTGTTCCTGTACCAGCAGCACCAGGGCCACCGCGACCATCAGCTTGTCGGCCACCGGGTCGAGGAAGGCACCGAACGGTGTGCTCTGTTCCAGGCGTCGGGCCAGGTAGCCGTCCAACCAGTCCGTCGCGGCGGCGAAGGCGAAGACCGAGGCGGAGGCCACGTAGCTCCAGTGGTACGGCAAATAAAACAGCAAAATGAAGATCGGAATGAGCAGGACGCGTAGGACGGTAATCAGATTTGGGATATTCATCGGCACAACTGGCTGCGAGGTTGACGGGCATTCTACTCGCTGTGCAGGTTTGCATAAATCGACTCAGCGAGCTTTTTACTGATACCGGGTGCTTTGGCTATCTCCTCGATGCTGGCACGAGACAGTTCCTGCAATCCACCAAAATGTTTCAACAAATCGCGACGACGCGTCGGGCCGACGCCTGCCACACCTTCCAGTGTAGACGTACGGCGCGTCTTGCCACGGCGGGCACGGTGTCCGGTGATGGCAAAACGGTGGGCTTCGTCGCGGATCTGCTGGATCAGGTGCAGCGCCGGCGAATCGCCCTTGAGGGTAAACTCATGGGCGGCATCGTTCAGGTACAAGGTCTCGAAACCGGCCTTGCGCGTCGCGCCCTTGGCCACGCCCAGCAGGATCAGGTCGGGGACCATCAGCTCATTGAGCACGTCGCGGGCCATGGACAACTGGCCCTTGCCGCCGTCCACCAGCAAGATGTCCGGCAACTTGCCCTCCCCGTCCTTCAGCTTGCCGAAGCGTCGCATCAATGCCTGATGCATCGCCGCGTAGTCATCGCCGGGCGTGACGCCTTCGATGTTGTACCGGCGGTAGTCGGACTTGATCGGGCCTTCCGGACCGAACACCACGCAGGACGCCACGGTCGCCTCGCCGCTGGAATGGCTGATGTCGTAGCACTCCAGCCGCTGCGGCGGCTCGTCCAGGTTGAGGACATCGGCCAGGGCATCGAACCGCGCCGCCACGTGCTGCCGGTTGGCCAGGCGCGCGCCCAGGGCCTGCTCGGCGTTGGTCACGGCCAGTTGCTGCCAACGGGCACGGGTGCCGCGAACGCGGTGGCTGATGGTCAGTTCGCGACCGCGAAGCGTATCGATGGCTTCGATCAGGGCCGGGAAATCCTCATGGACCACGTTGACGATCAATTCGGCAGGCAAGTCGCGCTCCGGACTGCTGATGTAGTACTGGCCCAGGAAAGCCGCCATGACCTCGGCCACGTCTTCCTCGATACCCACTTGGGGGAAGAAGTTCTTGCTGCCCAGCACACGACCGCCGCGCACGCTGATCAAATGCACGCAGGCGCCGCCCGGGTTGATGAACGCGGCGATCACGTCCACATCACCGCTGCCACCTTCCATGCTTTGCTGGTCCTGCACGCGGCGCAGCAGACCGATCTGGTCGCGCAGCTCGGCGGCTCGTTCGAATTCAAGGTTGACCGCCGCGTCTTCCATGGCCGCCGACAGTTCATCGGTCAGCGCATTGCTGCGGCCTTCCAGGAACATCACCGAGTGACGCACGTCCTCGGCGTAGACCTGTGGCTCGACAAACCCCACGCAAGGCGCCTTGCAGCGTTTGATCTGGTATTGCAGGCAAGGCCGGGTGCGGTTCTTGTAGTAGCTGTCTTCACACTGGCGAACGAAGAAGGTCTTCTGCAACAGGCTGAGACTTTCACGAATCGCTCCAGCGCTGGGGTAAGGGCCGAAATATCGCCCTTTGGCCTTTTTCGCGCCCCGATGAATGCTCAGGCGCGGAAATGCCCCGTCGGACAAGAACACGTAGGGGTAGGATTTGTCGTCGCGCAGCAGGATGTTGTACGGCGGGCGCCATTCCTTGATCAGCGTCTGCTCGAGCAGCAGCGCCTCGGTTTCATTGGCGGTGATCGTCGTTTCGATTTGCGCGATGCGCCCCACCAAGGCAGCGGTCTTCGGCGCGAGGCCGGTCTTGCGGAAATAACTGGCCAGGCGCTTCTTGAGATTCTTGGCCTTGCCGACGTACAGCAGGCGCGCGTCGCTGTCGAACATGCGATACACGCCGGGGCGACCGCTGCAAGTGGAGAGGAACGCGCTGGGATCAAACAATTCAGTCATTTCAGGCGCTGGCATCGACCATGCCGTGGCGCACCGCCAACAATGTCAATTCGACGTCACTGCTGATCGAAAGCTTCTCGAAGATACGGTAACGGTAGGTGTTGACGGTTTTAGGCGACAAGCACAGCTTGTCGGAGATGATCTGCACTTTCTGGCAACCGACAATCATCAGGGCAATCTGGATTTCCCGTTCCGACAGCGCATCGAAAGGCGAATCGTTGGTGGGCTGGAACGACTTGATCGCCAATTGTTGGGCGATTTGCGGACTGATGTAGCGTTGCCCGGCAAAAACCAGACGAATGGCCTGGACCATCTCGTTCAAGCCAGCGCCCTTGGTGAGATAGCCCGCCGCGCCCGCCTGCAACAACCGGGTGGGGAATGGATCTTCTTCACAGACGGTAACCGCGACCACCTTGATGTCCGGGTGACTGCGCAGCAGCTTGCGCGTGGCTTCAAGGCCGCCGATGCCAGGCATCTTGACGTCCATCAGCACCACATCGGGTTTCAATTCACGCGCCTTGATCAGGGACTCTTCCCCAGATTCAGCCTGGCCAACTACCTGCAGGCCATCAATGTCAGCCAGCATTCGTGTAATGCCCGTACGGACGAGATCATGGTCATCGACCACTAACACCCTAATCAAGCAGACACCTCACGATTTGGTCTTATTTGGGTTGCACAACACCTTAGCAAAAAAGCATCCCGCAGACCTAGCGCAAAGGGACAGATAAAAGTTACAACGCATCTTTATCGGCACGGCATCCAAGGCTTCAAGCACCGGCGTCTCGCTGCATCCTCAGGAAACACTCATCCTCGCCCACGACCCGCAGGCCCATGCGTTCGTACAACGCCCGGGCCGGATTTTCCTTGAACACCGTCAGGCGCAGCGCCGGTCGACGCTCCAGCCCCACCAGATCCCAAACCTGTCCGATCGCCCAGGTACCGGCACCCTGGCCGCGGAACGCCTTGTCAATCTGCAATTCGCGAATATACAACGCCCGGGCATCGCGACTGAGGCTGACAAAACCCAGCGCCTGGCCTGCACGGCTGATTATCCAGTTCTGGCGAATGACCCAGGCCAGATCAAACGCTTCGTCCTGCCAGAGCAAATCATGCCTGAGGTAATAGGCAAGCATGTTGTCGCAGGTCAGTTGCCGGGCAAAGTCAATATCCCCGTTCGTTGCGGCACGCCATTCGAAGCTCATGAATACCTCATTAAAGCACTGCTACCGGCACGACTTGCCCGGCCCAGCCGTTGACGTCGCGGCGAACAATTACCAACAGCTCGCCAGTGCCCGGTGCTGCCGCGAGCAGCGAACCGTCCGGGCCCCAAATGGCACTGCGGCCCGCCGACTCCCAACCTCCGGTGGCGCCGCCATGATTAGCCATCAGCACGGTCATGGCGTGCTGCCGGGCATAACCTTGCAATAACGTTGTATCGGGTAAATAGCCGCCCTCGGTGATCAACACCCCTGCGGCATAGTGCGTAGCGCCCTGCCCGGCTGCCGCGGCAGCATGGCCGGCGTGGGAAAAATCCGCACACACCGCCAGCGCGATGCGAGCCTGCCCCATCGTCAGCATGGAGCCGCCGTGGCCCGGGGCAAAGGCAATTTCTTCCCCTGGGTGCAGGTGCTGCTTGCTGTACACCCCGAGGGAGCCATCAGCACAGAGGACCAACGCGCCGATCAACACCGGGCCGTCTGCCGTCAGCCGAATCGGCATACCCACCACGGCAGTCAAGCCGAGCGCTTGCGCCAAGTCACGCAGCGGTTGCAGTACGACATCCTCCGGCAGGATCGCCAGCTCCGCCGCCAGGCCACGTTCGTAACCGGTGAGCGACAATTCCGGAAAGACCAGCAATTGCACGCCTTGTCCAGCGGCAGCCCGCATGAAGCGCTGATGGTGCGAGAGGTTGGCGCGAACGTCCCCCGCAATGGAAATCGACTGGGCGGCGGCGAAGACTGAAACGGTCATGGTTCATCCCTGGAAGTCGGTGCAAACCTGAAGTGTGTCATAAAGCCCTGCGGACTCAAGCCAGGGCGAACACTTGCATGGCCTCGATAGAATTTTCTGATTGAACCGGCGCCCCGCCCTCTAGTAAGCTCAGGCCATTCATCGGAGACAGACCATGCTCAACGCCCTCTCACCGCTTAATACCGTCAGCGCCCCGCGCTCGGTTGCGGCTGCCTGGGCGAACAGTGTTCAAACTCCGGTCAGCTTTTATTTTGGGTATTGGTTTAGCCACTGGCGCGCCTGATACCCAACCGGCGCCCACTTTAAACGGGTCGCCTTCCAGAGTTTTCCAAAACCCCCGGTCGGCCTCCCGACCGGGGGTTTTGTTTTTCCGGCCCCAAACATTTGCAGCACCCGACAACTTGAGGATCGAGCCATGAACTACGCCACTTATTACCGTTACGACAGTTTTACCGCCTGGCGATTTACCAGCCACCGCTCGGGACAGCCTGCCGCCTCCGATCGGTCACCTACCGGTGGCAAGCCTCAATTGCGGGCCCATCCGGCCAATTGTCGAACACCCCACTAGGACCGGCGCGCGGGAACGAACCCGCCGCCCGTCCAGGAAGCCAAAATCATGAATTCGTCCGTTTCCGCTTTGCCGCTGTCCACGCTCAACCCTGCCAACGAAGCCCTGACCCTGCGTCTGCCGAGCTCGTTGCAACTCAAGCACCAATTGCCGCTCAGTACCGCGCTGAGCCACCAAGTGGACGCCCATCGTCAGGCCATCCGCGCGATCCTCGACGGTAAAGACTCCCGCCTGCTGGTCATCGTCGGCCCCTGCTCGATCCATGACCCGAAATCCGCCCTCGAATACGCCGCCAACCTGGCTCGTGTGGCCCATGACGTGAGCGACAGCATGCTGCTGGTCATGCGCGCCTACGTGGAAAAGCCCCGCACGACCGTGGGTTGGAAAGGCCTGGCCTACGATCCTGGCCTGGATGGCAGCGATGACATGGCCGCCGGCCTGACCTTGTCCCGGGAGCTGATGCGCGAAATGCTGCAGTTGGGCCTGCCCGTCGCCACCGAGCTGCTGCAACCCATGGCCGCCAATTACTTCGATGACCTGCTCAGCTGGGTCGCCATTGGCGCTCGCACCACCGAATCGCAGATCCACCGGGAAATGGCCAGCGGCCTGGGCATGCCGGTAGGGTTCAAGAACGGCACGGACGGCGGGGTCGGCATTGCCTGCGACGCCATGCGCTCTGCCGCCCACCCCCATCGGCATTTCGGCGTCGACAGCCAGGGGCATCCGGCGATCATCCAGACGCCGGGCAACCCCGACACCCACCTGGTGCTGCGCGGCGGCCATCGTGGGCCGAACTATGACCGCCAGAGCATCACACAGATACACGACGACCTGACCCGCCTCAAGATACCGGCCCGGATCATGGTGGACTGCAGCCACGCCAACAGCGGCAAAGACCCGTTGCGCCAGCCGCAGGTGTTCAATGATGTGCTGGAACAACGGCTGCAAGGGAACCGTTCCCTGATCGGCATGATGCTCGAAAGCCATCTGTTCGAAGGCTGCCAACCGCTGGGCCCGTCGATGCGCTACGGCGTCTCGGTCACCGACGGTTGCCTGGGCTGGGAGTCTACCGAGCAATTGTTGCGCGAGGCTCATCGCAGGCTGCGATTGCCAGCCTGAGTCCCTAGCCCACCGCCTCCTGGAACCCGGGCTCGGCGTGGCCCCCTTGTGGGAGCGAGCTTGCTCGCGATAGCGGTGTACCAGTCAATATTGATGCTGGCTGACCTGACGCCATCGCGAGCAAGCTCGCTCCCACAAGGGCTGCGCACGCCTTGGATCAGTCCGGCGTCCTGGAACGAACCTGGACCGTCACCCACTCGGAACGCTGGCTGACGTCATCCAGGCGCTCGACCTGATAGAACATCCTCACCGATCTGTCGCGCTGCTCCTGCCAGTACCGAGCAGGCACCACGAAAACCAGCGGTTGGCCTGCCGTGGCCTCGGTGATTTCACGCTCGAGGACATAGGCCGAGTTGCCATTGCACTGCAGCCAGACCAACTCACCCGCCTCAAGCCCGGGCTCGTCGATGACAATCGTCACGCCCTCTTGCAGGTCATCGACATCCAGCCATCCATCATTCATCCCCCGAACCTGAAGCGCCTTCAGCGCAGGTCGCTGCAGCGGACCGATGGGCAACGACAAGGGCTCGGCACGACGCACCGAATGTCCACGCCTGACGACATAGGCCAAGGCCAGCTCGTGCCCCACATGGGGAGCGATCAGTGCATGATCGATCCAGAGCGACACCTCGCGGCCCACCGCATGAGCTTCTATGTCCAGTACATCGCGCCACAGTGCCTCTGAATCCTTACTGGCCGTCAGGATCAGCCGATCGCCGACCGCCATCCTGGCGTAGGGCCGAATGCTCACCCACGTTCCTTCAGGCACCCGGTTTGGATCAAGGCTGCCACCGATCGCATCGCGGGCAATGGCGGGCAGCAGACGCGGCGATACATCGCCGATGTCCAGTTGCAGGAGCTCCGAAAGCAGGGTGGCCGGCAGTCGTTTGCCCGTCACCTGGTAGGAGATCTCCAGCGAACCGCCGTCCAGCTCGGCGATATGCGGTTCGCGTATAACGAACACAACGTCTCGTCCTACATGCCGCTCGGTGACGAACCCGGCCACTTCGTGTCGGTAGGGTTCGCCATCATTGTTGAGGCCGTGCCAACGCAGCAGCACCTCATCCCCACACGTCATCATCGGGTACGGTTTGACGGCAATCACGGTCTTGGGCCAGGCGGGGTTGATCACCCCTTTCCTGGCTGCGGCCAGTACCGGTGGCGGCAGCCTTGTTCCTGAGGGTGAACGGGATCGTTGAATGGGTGGGTAGTTGATCATGTATAGACTCCAGTCCTTGGATAAAGGCAGCGTTCGCATAACGGCGCCCGGGTGGTGCCATTAAAACCCGCTCGCGCCAAATCCTCAGCCAGACAAGACGACAGCGAGAGTGGTCCTTGGCATTCGAACCTGTAGCTGCAAACGACAACGCTTATAGGAGACCTCCTACATACTTAAGCACCGCCGGGTCATATTTCATTCTTCCCACTTTTTCTATTCCGGTTTCCTTGGCTCAGGGCGGTTTCTTCCTACACCGCCCACGACAAGCCTGCATTAGAGTGAGGTCGCAAATTCAAGGTGAACCTCTTCGAAAAGGGTACGAACATGCAAAGGAATGCAACCACTCAATTTCCCATCCTGCTGGTCCATGGGTTGTTCGGGTTTGACAGGATCGGCGGCTTCGAACTTTTCCATGACATCAAACAGGCTCTACGCAAAGGCG
Source organism: Pseudomonas thivervalensis (assembly GCF_001269655.1). GTDB lineage: Bacteria > Pseudomonadota > Gammaproteobacteria > Pseudomonadales > Pseudomonadaceae > Aquipseudomonas > Aquipseudomonas thivervalensis. The sequence goes on along the minus strand of NZ_LHVE01000008.1, from coordinate 111,117 downwards.
GGGCCCGGGTGTTCATCCCGTACTTGTCGGCCACCCACTCCAACGAGGCCAGGGGTGAACAACTGCTGGCCCAGATCGATCGGGTCCTGGCCGGCACCGGTACCGCCCGGGTCAACCTGATCGGCCATAGCCAAGGTGCGCTAGCCGCCCGGTATGCCGCCGCGCTCGCACCTGAGAGGGTCGCCTCGGTCACGTCGATCAGCGGCCCCAACCATGGTTCCGAACTGGCCGACTTCCTGGCCAAGGCCTTTACGCCCGGACGGCTGCCTGGGCATGTGGCAAGGAATGTCGCCACGCTGTTTGCCAACTTCATCTCATTGCTGAGCGGCCAGCCAGCATTACCTTCGGCCGCCGTCGCTGCTCTGGCGACGCTGACCACTGAAGGCGTGGGCGCCTTCAATGACAAATACCCCCAGGGCCTGCCGAAGAATTGGGGCGGGAGCGGCCCGGGCAGGGTCAATGGCGTGCGCTACTACTCATGGAGCGGCACCGTGCGAGAGACGAACGGGGAAGCATTGGAGCCCTTGCAGGTTTTCTGCCGCGCCTTTTCCGAATACTTCATCACCGAAGCCGGGCAGAACGACGGCCTGGTCGGGCGCTTCAGTTCGCACCTGGGCAAGGTCATTCGCTCCGACTATCCAATGGACCATATGGAGGCCATCAACCCTGGGGGCGGCAGGGCATGCAAGGGCACAGACCCCACGATGCCTTATCCCATAGAGCTTTACTTGCGCCACGCCGAGCGCCTGCGCAAAGCCGGCCTTTGATCGCCGGGCCCAAGGTTTTGACGCAATTTTGACAACACCCCGTCAATGAATCCGGTAGGCTCAACGCTTTTAAATACATCGAAAGGAATTTACCCCATGGCCAAAGCCACTGCCCGTCACATCCTGGTTGCCACCGAAGACAAGTGCAACGAACTCAAGGCCCAGATCGAAGCCGGTGCCGATTTCGCCGAAATCGCCAAGGCCAACTCGTCCTGCCCGTCCAGCCGCCAGGGCGGCGACCTGGGTTCGTTCGGCCCGGGCCAGATGGTCAAGGAATTCGACACCGTGGTATTCAGCGCACCGATCAATGTGGTCCAGGGCCCGGTCAAGACCCAGTTCGGCTACCACCTGCTGGAAGTCACCAGCCGTCAGGATTGATCCAAGCCCAGAGACCACTCACTCAAGGGTGATGTGATCCAAGTGTGGCGAGGGAGCTTGCTCCCGCTGGGCTGCGAAGCTGTCCCCAGGCAATTCACGCATCCATAACGGAGAATGCGCCGGTTGCCTTGCGATTGCTTCGCAATCGAGCGGGAGCAAGCTCCCTCGCCACAAGGGCTGGCGATTCAGGCGCAGCTCGCGTACAAATCGTGTCATCGATCACCCGGCTTTTAAGGCTGACAATGCGACTGGCGTTTCCCTCACTGCTATTGACTGCCATGGTCCTGCTCACAGGCACCTCCGGCGTCGAGGCAGCACCGCAACATGCCCTGACCGTCTATGGCGAACCCGCCAAATATGCCGAAGGCTTCGGCCACTTCGCCTACGCCAATCCCCAGGCCCCAAAAGGTGGGACCATGCGCCGCTCGGCCGTGGAAATTGGCCACTTCGACCACATCCTGCCCTACATCGACAAAGGCATCGGCGTCAGTCAGATCGACGGGATGCTGTATTCGCCGCTGGCCCAGCGCTCACTGGATGAGCCCTATACCGTCTATGGCCTGGTGGCGCAGAAGATGGAGCGGGCCGACGATGGCCTCTCCCTGCGTTTCTACCTGAACCCCAAGGCCCGTTTCGCCGATGGCAAGCCCATCACCGCCCAGGACGTGCGCTACAGCTTCGAGCTATTGATGACCCAAGGCAGCCTGCGCTATCGCACTCAGTTCGCGGCAGTCAAGGACGTCGTGGTGGAGGACGAGCGCATCGTTCGCTTCAACTTCAAGAACAACGAAAGCCGCACCCTGCCCCTGGACATCGCCACCCTGCCGGTTTTTCCCGAACATTGGTGGAAGACCCGCGACTTTGCCAACGGCGGCGGCTACGAAGCGCCACTGGGCAGTGGCCCGTACCGGGTGAGCAAGGTCGATTCCGGGCGCAGCATCACCTTCGAACGCAATGCCGATTGGTGGGGCAAGGACTTGCCGGTCAGTCGCGGGCTCTACAATTTCGACCATTTCAGCATCGAGTATTTTGGCGACACCGACGTCGCCCGCCAGGTGCTGCGCGGCGGCGCCTATGACTACAACCGCGAGTTCTCCGCCACGGGCTATTCCATCGGCTATGACGGCCCGGCGCTGCAGGACGGGCGCCTGCAAAAGGCCCACCTGGCCAAAGAGGCGCCCCAGACCGCCCAGGGCTTTGTCTTCAACCTGCAAAAACCGCAGTTCCAGGACCGCCGCGTGCGCCAGGCCCTGGCCATGCTCTGGGATTTCGAATGGAGCAACCGCCAGATGATGCGCAACCTCTATGTGCGTCAGCAGAGTTTCTTTTCCAATACTGACCTCGCCGCCCGCCAGCTACCGGATGCCGGCGAGCTGGCGATTCTCGAGCCGTTGCGCGGGCAGATTCCCGACGAAGTCTTCACCCAGGTTTTCCAGGCGCCGAAAACCGATGGCAGCGGCGTGATCCGCGACAAACAACTGCAAGCCCTGGCCTTGCTGGAACAGGCCGGCTGGAAACCTGACGGCGATCGCCTGGTGAATGCCGAGGGCGAACCGCTGAGTTTCACGTTCTTGAACAGCCAGAACGGCATCGACCGCCTGCTGCTGCCCTACAAGCGAACCCTGGCGCAAATCGGCATCGACATGAACATCCGCCGCATCGACGCGTCCCAGTACGTCAATCGCCTGATGAGTCGCGACTACGACATGATCATCACCGGCTACCCCGTCAGCACCTCGCCGGGCATGGAACTCTACAATTACTTCGGTTCGGCGGCCGCCAACGATCCGGGGGCCAACAACTACATGGTCTTGAAGAACCCGGCGGTGGACGCGCTGATCGACGGGCTGGTCAAGGCCAGCACCCAGGCCGATATGCTGCGCCATGCCCATGCCCTGGATCGGGTGCTGCAATGGAATTACTACTGGATCCCCAACTATTACCCGCCGGGCAGCTCGACCGTGTGGTGGAACCGCTTCGGCATTCCGAAGGTCCAGGCCAGCAATGACGAAGCCATCGAAAGCTGGTGGGAAGTGAGCACCACTCCGTTGACCAACGAGCAGATGCGCGCCGAACGCCTCAAGCGCGGCACACCCGGAGGACCGCACTGATGTGGGCATATATCGCGCGGCGCCTGCTGCTGATCATTCCCACGCTGGTGATCATCCTGCTGGTGAATTTCGTCATCGTGCAGGCCGCACCCGGCGGGCCGGTGGAACAGGCCATCGCCCACCTGCAAGGCATCGGCGGAGGCAGTGTCGGCAGCTCGGGCGGCGAGATGACCGGCAGCTCCCGCGCCAGTCGCGGCCTCGACCCACAGTTGATCAAGGATATCGAAAAACAATACGGCTTCGATAAACCGGCCCATGAGCGCCTGTGGCTGATGCTCAGCAGCTACGCCCGCCTCGACTTCGGCAAGAGCTTCTTTCGCGGCGCCACGGTCACCGACCTGATCCTGGAAAAAATGCCGGTGACCATCTCCCTCGGGCTCTGGGCGACCTTGATCACCTACCTGGTGTCGATCCCCCTGGGCATTCGCAAGGCCGTGCGTCACGGTTCGGCATTCGACGTGTGGAGCAGCACCGCGATCATCATCGGCTACGCCATGCCGGCGTTTCTTTTCGCGATGTTCCTGATCGTGGTGTTCGCCGGCGGCACCTCGCTGAACTGGTTCCCGGTGCGCGGGCTGGTGTCGGACAACTTCGAGTCGCTGTCGACGCTGGGCAAGATCGCCGATTATTTCTGGCACCTGGTGCTGCCGGTCACCTCGCTGGTGATCGGCGGCTTCGCCACCCTGACGATCCTGACCAAGAACTCGTTCCTCAATGAAATCACCCGCCAGTACGTGGTCACCGCGCGGGCCAAGGGCATGAGCGAACGCCGGGTGCTGTATGGCCACGTGTTCCGCAATGCGATGCTGCTGGTGGTCTCGGGCATTCCCCAGGCGTTCATCAGCGTGTTTTTTGCCGGTTCCCTGCTGATCGAGGTGATTTTCTCCCTCGACGGCCTGGGACGCATGAGCTATGAGGCCGCCGTTTCGCGGGATTATCCGGTGGTGTTCGGCTCGCTGTTCATCTTCACGCTGTTCGGCCTGCTGATCAAACTCATCGGTGACCTCTGCTACACCCTGGTGGACCCGCGCATCGACTTCGCCGCGAGGAACGCCTGATGTTCAAGCTTTCCCCGTTGGGCCGTCGACGCTTCGAGCGTTTCAAGAAAAACCGCCGGGGCTGGTGGTCGTTGTGGCTGTTCATCGGTCTGTTCGTCCTGAGCCTCGGTGGCGAGTTGATCGCCAATGACAAGCCGCTGGTGGTCAGCTACCAGGGCTCGCTGTATTTCCCGGTGTTCAAGCGCTACACCGAGCAGGAATTTGGCGGGCAGCTACCGTTCCAGGCCGACTACCGCAGCAACTACGTGCAGAACCTGATCCACAAGGACGGCGGCTGGTTGTGGTTTCCACCGATCCCGTTCAGCGACGACACGCCCAACTACGACCTCAACCAGCCGGCCCCGAGCCCGCCCTCGGCGGTGAACTGGCTGGGCACCGATGACCAGTCCCGGGACGTGCTGGCCCGGGTAATCTTCGGCGCACGGGTGTCGATCCTGTTCGCCCTGGCCCTGACCGCCATCAGCGCGCTGATCGGCATCGCCGCCGGCGCGTTGCAGGGCTATTACGGCGGCTGGGTGGACTTGCTCGGGCAGCGCTTGCTGGAAGTCTGGTCGGGGCTGCCGGTGCTCTACCTGTTGATCATCCTGTCCGGCTTCGTCGAGCCGAATTTCTGGTGGCTGCTGGGGATCATGGCGCTGTTTTCCTGGCTGGCCCTGGTGGACGTGGTCCGCGCCGAGTTCCTGCGCGGACGCAACCTCGAATACGTAAAAGCGGCCAGGGCCCTGGGCCTGTCCGACCGCAAGGTGATCGTGCGGCATATCCTGCCCAACGCGATGAACGCCACCCTGAGCTACCTGCCCTTCATCCTCACTGGGGCGATCTCCACCCTCACCGCCCTGGACTTCCTCGGTTTCGGCATGCCGGCCGGCAGCGCATCGCTCGGCGAGTTGATCGCCCAAGGCAAACAGAACCTGCAAGCGCCGTGGCTGGGGTTGACGGCGTTTTTCACCTTGGCGCTGATTCTTTCCCTGCTGGTATTCATCGGCGAGGCGTTGCGCGACGCCTTTGATCCACGGTCTTGAAAACAGCCATGAAGCGGAACCTTGAGATGAGCGACAACCTGATCGAAATCCGCGACCTGAGCGTGGCCTTCAACGACCAGACGGTGGTGCGCAACCTGTGCCTGGATATCCGCCCCGGCGAATGCCTGGCCCTGGTAGGCGAATCAGGCTCCGGCAAGTCGGTGACGGCCCATTCGATCCTGCAATTGCTGCCCGAGACCGGCACTCGCACCACCGGCAGCATTCGCTATCGCGGCCAGGAACTGCTGGGGGCCGAGGCCAAGACCCTGCGGGAGTTGCGCGGCAACCGCATCGCCATGATCTTCCAGGAACCGATGACCTCTCTGAACCCGCTGCACAGCGTCGAGAAGCAGATCGGTGAAACCCTGATGCTGCACCGGGGCCTGGGCGGCAAAGCGGCGCGCCAGCGCATCCTGGAACTGCTGGCCCTGGTGGGCATCCAGAAACCCGCCGAGCGGCTCAAGGCCTACCCTCATCAACTCTCCGGCGGCCAGCGGCAACGGGTGATGATCGCCATGGCCCTGGCCTGCGAGCCGGAGCTGTTGATTGCCGACGAACCGACCACGGCGCTGGACGTGACCGTGCAACGCAAGATCCTGCTGCTGCTCAAATCCTTGCAGCAACGGCTCGGCATGTCCTTGTTGCTGATCAGCCACGACCTCAACCTGGTGCGCAGCATCGCCCAGCGGGTGTGCGTGATGAAAGCCGGGGAAATTGTCGAGCAGGCACCTTGCGAAACCCTGTTCAGCGCACCGAAACATCCCTATAGCTGCGAACTGCTGCACGCCGAGCCGGAAGGCGAAGCCTTGCCCCGGGACGAACGCGAAGACGTCTTGCAGGTGCGCGACCTGCGCGTGAGTTTCGCCCTCGGCGGCGGATTGTTCCGGCGCAAGGAATACTTGCGCGCCGTGGACGGCATCAGCCTGAGTGTCCAGCGCGGCAAGACCCTGGGCATCGTCGGCGAATCCGGTTCCGGCAAGTCCACCCTCGGCCAGGCGATCCTGCGGCTGATCGAATCCGAAGGCAGCATCCACTTTCAGGGCCAGGCCCTCGAACAGTTATCCCACAAGGCACTGCGGCCGTGGCGCAAGCAGATGCAGGTGGTGTTCCAAGACCCGTTCGGCAGCCTCAGCCCGCGGATGTCGGTGCAGCAGATCATCAGCGAGGGCCTCGAAGTCCACAGTCGGTCCAGCGCCGGGGAGTGTGAAGCGCAGGTGATCCAGGCCCTCAAGGAAGTCGGCCTCGACCCGCGGAGCCGCCACCGCTACCCCCATGAGTTTTCCGGTGGCCAGCGCCAACGCATCGCCATCGCCCGGGCCCTGGTGCTCAAGCCAGCCCTGATCCTGCTGGACGAACCGACCTCGGCCCTGGACCGCACCGTGCAGAAACAAGTGGTCGCATTGCTGCGCCAGCTCCAGGAAAAGCATGGCCTGACCTACCTGTTCATCAGCCATGACCTGGCGGTGGTCCGCGCCCTGGCCCACGACATGATCGTGATCAAGGACGGCAAAGTGGTCGAGCAAGGCGCCAGCCACGACGTGTTCGACGCGCCCCAGCATCCCTATACCAAGGAGTTGTTGGCGGCGGCGCATCCGGGGTGGGCATAATCCTGCACAAGACTTGGTTCCGCGTCGCGTCCATCGCGAGCAGGCTCGCTCCCACAGTGGGTCTTCAGCACACCGAAGATCCCATGTGGGAGCGAGCCTGCTCGCGATGACGGCGGCACTGACATCACCTATTCGGGACGATATTGATGAACCCCACCGAAAGCCTCAAGGATTACAAGCGCGTGCGCACGCTGGCGATCCGTTCGTTGTTCGAGATCATCGAGCAGTCCAGCGAAGGCACGGTGATTGTCGACCGTGACGCGAACATCGTCTGGATGAACGAACGCTACGCCCGTCGTTTCGGCCTGAATTCGGCGCAGGAAGCGATTGGCCGGGCCTGCGAAAGCGTGATTCCCGGCAGTCTGTTGCGGGAAGTGGTGCGCACCGGGCGGCCGATCCTGCTGGACATGCAGGACACACCCAAGGAACCGTTGGTGGTGATGCGCCTGCCGATCCACGACAACGCCGGCGCGGTGATCGGTGCCATCGGTTTTGCCTTGTTCGATGAATTGCGCAGCCTGTCGCCGATGCTCAAGCGCTACCTGAGCATGCAGGAAGAACTGGCCTCCACCCGCTCACTGCTGCGGGCGCGGCAGACCAAGTACAATTTTGCTCACTTCATTGGCACCAGCAACGCCGGCCTTGAGGTCAAGCGCCGTGCCCGGCGCAGCGCCAGCGCCGAATCGCCGGTGCTGCTGCTCGGCGAAACCGGCACCGGCAAGGAGCTGCTGGCCCAGGCCATCCACAGCGCTTCGCCGCGGGCGCACAAGGCATTCGTCAGCATCAACAGCGCGGCGATTCCTGAATCGCTGCTGGAAGCCGAGTTCTTCGGTACCGCGCCGGGGGCTTTTACCGGGGCCGACCGCAAGGGCCGCGCCGGCAAGTTGCAGATTGCCCAGGGCGGCACGCTGTTCCTCGACGAGATCGGCGACATGCCATTGCCGCTGCAAAGCAAACTGCTGCGTGTGCTCCAGGAAAAGGAATACGAGCCGGTGGGCTCCAACGAGGTGCTGCAAAGCGACGTGCGGGTGATCGCCGCAACGTCCATGGACCTGGAAGCGGCAATCAAGCGCGGCGAGTTCCGCGCTGACCTGTATTACCGCCTCAACGTGCTGCCGATCCAGGTGCCGCCGTTGCGCGAGCGCCTGGAGGATCTGGCGGCCTTGAGCGAAGCGATCCTGGAAGAGCTGCGCAGCCAGCACGAACTGAACCCCGCCGCCCTCAACCTGCTGCGACAACACGCCTGGCCGGGCAACATCCGTGAACTGCGCAATGTGCTGGAGCGGGCCGCGCTGCTCAGCGATGACCTGGTGCTCACGGCGGCGGACATCCGCGCGGCCATCGGGACGTTCGCGCCGGTGGACGTGAACGTCGAACCCCTGCCCCACGAAACCTTCAGCCAGGCCCGGGCGCGCTTCGACCGGCAATTGATCGAAACCACCCTCGCGCAATGCGGGGGCAAGGTGGTCGAGGCAGCGGAGCGATTGGGGCTGGGGAGGTCGACGTTGTACAAGAAGATGGTGGCGTTGGGGATTGCCGAATCTCAATAAAGAGACTTAATTTCTCTAAAAGTAGACTGCTGCTTTGGAGCGCTTTGCGCTCATCGCGAGCAAGCTCGCTCCCACAGGGAACGGGGGCTCTCCTGGAATACACGATCAACCTGTGGGAGCGAGCTTGCTCGCGATGAGGTCAGCTCAGCCCCTAAAAATCTCCAATCAGAGACAAATCTTTCAACCCACCCCTACAAACTCAAATAAACCCCTTATATTTCAGCCTGTTACACATCTGGCACAAAACTCGCTATAGCCCCCTCCAAGCTTCACCACAACAATAACAATCCCAGGAGACACACCATGAGTGTGATCATTGCCTTGGCAGCCCTCACGCTGCTGATGGTCGCCGCCTACCGTGGCTACAGCGTTATCCTCTTCGCCCCGATCGCCGCCCTCGGTGCCGTCCTGCTCACCGACCCGTCCGCCGTCGCCCCTGCCTTCACCGGGGTGTTCATGGAGAAAATGGTCGGCTTCATCAAACTGTATTTCCCGGTTTTCCTGCTCGGCGCGGTATTCGGCAAGCTGATCGAGCTGTCGGGGTTCTCCCGCTCCATCGTCGCCGCGGCGATTCGCTTGCTGGGGACGCGCCAGGCCATGCTGGTGATCGTGCTGGTCTGCGCCGTGCTGACCTATGGCGGCGTGTCGCTGTTCGTCGTGGTGTTCGCGGTGTACCCGTTCGCTGCCGAGATGTTCCGCCAGAGTAATATTCCCAAGCGGCTGATCCCGGCCACCATCGCCCTCGGTGCGTTCTCGTTCACCATGGACGCCCTGCCCGGCACGCCGCAGATCCAGAACATCATCCCCAGCACGTTCTTCAACACCACCGCCTGGGCCGCACCGTGGCTGGGGGTGATCGGTACGATCTTCGTGTTCAGCCTCGGCATGCTGTTCCTGCAACGCCAGCGCAACAAGGCCCAGCGTGTGGGTGAAGGCTACGGCACCGAGTTGCGCAACGAGCCGGAAACCGCCGAAGACATCAAGCTGCCGAACCCGTGGATCGCCGTTTCGCCGCTGCTGGCGGTGGGGCTCATGAACCTGCTGTTCACCCAGTGGATCCCGCAATGGTATGGCAAGACCCACAGCCTGGCGCTGCCGGGCATGGCGACACCAGTGACCAGCGACATCGCCAAGCTCACCGCGATCTGGGCGGTACAGGCGGCGTTGCTGGTGGGCATCATCATGGTCCTGCTGTTCGGCTTCCGGGCCATTCGCAGCAAACTGGCCGAAGGCAGCAAGAGCGCCGTGGGCGGTGCGTTGCTGGCGGCGATGAACACCGCGTCGGAATACGGCTTCGGCGCCGTCATCGCATCCTTGCCGGGCTTCCTGGTGCTGGCCGACTGGCTCAAGAACATTCCCAACCCGTTGGTCAACGAAGCCGTGACCGTCACGCTGCTGGCGGGCATCACCGGTTCCGCCTCGGGTGGCATGAGCATCGCCTTGGCGGCGATGTCCGAAACCTTCATCAGCGCCGCCCACGCCGCCAACATTCCCCTGGAAGTGCTGCACCGGGTGGCCGCCATGGCTAGCGGCGGCATGGACACCCTGCCCCACAACGGCGCGGTGATTACCCTGTTGGCGGTGACCGGCCTGACCCACCGCGAAGCCTATAAAGACATTTTCTGCATTACGCTGATCAAGACCCTCGCGGTGTTCTTCGTGATCGGTGTGTTCTACGCCACTGGCATTGTGTGAGGTTCCCCATGACAACCCCTCTTTCGGGCAAGACCGCCCTGGTCACCGGTTCTACCAGCGGCATCGGCCTGGGCATTGCCCTGAGCCTGGCCAAGGCCGGGGCCAACCTGATCCTCAACGGCTTCGGCGACGCCTCGACGGTGATCGCCGAGGTGAAACAGTTCGGCGGCAAGGTCGGCCATCATCCGGCCGATGTCAGCGACCCGACGCAGATCGCCGACATGCTCGCCTACGCCGAGCGCGAGTTCGGTGGCGTGGATATCCTGGTGAATAACGCCGGGATCCAGCACGTGGCCGCCGTGGAAGAGTTCCCGGTGGAGCGTTGGGATTCGATCATTGCCATCAACCTGTCCTCGGTGTTTCACGCCACCCGCCTGAGCCTGCCAGGCATGCGGGCCAAGGGCTGGGGACGGATCGTCAATATCGCCTCGGTGCATGGTCAGGTGGGTTCGGTGGGCAAGGCGGCGTATGTCGCGGCCAAGCATGGGGTGATCGGCCTGACCAAGGTGGTTGGGCTGGAGACTGCCACCAGCAACGTGACCTGCAACGCCATCTGCCCGGGCTGGGTGCTGACGCCGCTGGTGCAAAAACAGATCGACGACCGCATTGCCAGCGGCGTCGACCCGCAACAGGCCCAGCATGACCTGCTGGCCGAGAAACAACCGTCCCTGGAATTCGTCACCCCGCCGCAACTGGGGGAACTGGTGCTGTTCCTGTGCAGCGAGGCCGGGAGCCAGGTGCGGGGGGCGGCGTGGAATATCGATGGTGGGTGGTTGGCCCAGTAACGCCGCGAGCTCTGTGGCGAGCACGCTCTTTGTGGCGAGGGAGCTTGCTCCCGCTGGACTGCGCAGCAGGCCCGACAGGCGGCCGCTACGCAGCCGAGCGGGAGCAAGCTCCCTCGCCACAGAAGCGGTTCTCGCCATAAATAACGCCTTGTGCTGCAATGCTTATAAGCCCGAAAAAACAAGAGGCACCCCATGTCCGACATTCTCTGGCAACCCAGCCCCAAACGCATCGCCCAGTCGCGCATGAACGCCTTTCGCCGGTTCGTCAACGCGCGGCATCACCTGCCACTGAACGACTACCCCGCCCTGCACGCCTGGAGCATCGACCAGCGCGAAGCGTTCTGGCAGGCCATCGTCGATTTCTTCGAGATTCGCTTTCACCAAGCGCCCGACGCGGTGCTGGTGGAGGGTGCGCAAATGCCCAGCGCCCAGTGGTTCCCGGGCGCCACGCTGAACTTCGCCGAACACCTGCTGCGCCGCCGCGATGACGCCATCGCGGTGGTGGCGCTGGACGAAAACGGCGGCGAAGAACAACTGACCTGGGCCGAACTCGCCGCCCATGTGGCCGGCCTGCAAAAAAGCCTGCAAGGCGCCGGCGTCACCCAGGGTGACCGGGTCGCCGCCTGCATGCCCAACACCTGGCAGACGTTGGTGGCGATGCTCGCCGCCACCAGCCTCGGGGCGATCTGGTCGTGCTCATCGCCGGATTTCGGCACCCAGGGCGTCATCGACCGCTTCGGCCAGATCGAGCCCAAGGTGTTGATCACCTGCGCGGGTTATCGCTATGCCGGGAAAACCATCGACCAGCGGCCCAAAGTCAATGAAATCCTTGAACGGTTGCCGTCATTGCAGCAATTGATCGTGCTGCCCTATGCCCAGCCTGAGGCCCATGTCGAGGACTTCAAGACCTCGGCCGCCGTCGCGTTGTGGAACGACTTTTACCAAAGCGGTGGCGAGCCTGAATTCGTCAGCGTTCCTTTCGACCACCCGCTGTACATCCTGTACTCCAGTGGCACCACCGGCGTGCCGAAGTGCATCGTCCATGGCACCGGCGGCGTGCTGCTGCAACACGTCAAGGAACATGGCCTGCACGTCGACCTCGGCCCCGAGGATCGGTTGTTCTACTACACGACCTGCGGCTGGATGATGTGGAACTGGCTGGTGTCGGCCCTCGCCGTGGGCAGCGCGGTGGTGCTCTACGATGGCTCGCCGTTCCATCCTGGTCCCCAGCGCTTGCTGGACCTGATCGATCAGCAGCGCATCAGCGTCTTCGGCACCAGCCCAAAATTCCTCGCGGCCCTGGAAAGCGAGGGCCTCAAGCCGCGGCATACGCACCGTTTGGACAGCCTGAAAACCCTCCTGTCCACCGGTTCGGCGCTGGCGCCCCATAGCTACGATTACGTGTACCGTGACCTCAAGTCCGACGTCTGCCTGGCCTCGATGTCCGGCGGCACCGACATTGTGTCGTGCTTCGTCAACGGCAACCCGCTGTCAGCGGTCCGCCGGGGCGAGATGCAGGGCAAGAGCCTGGGGATGGCCGTGCAGGTCTGGAACGAGGCCGGTACGCCGGTCATCGGTGAAAAAGGTGAGTTGGTGTGTACCCGGCATTTCCCGGCGATGCCCATTGGTTTGTGGAACGACCCTCGGCAGGAAAAACTCCGCGCGTCCTACTTCGCCCAGTTCCCCGGGGTCTGGGCCCAAGGTGACTATGCAGAGGAACTGCCCCACGGCGGTCTGTTGATCCACGGGCGCTCCGACGCCGTGCTCAACCCCGGCGGCGTGCGCATCGGCACGGCGGAAATCTACCGGCAGGTGGAAAAGGTCGAGCAGGTACTGGACAGCGTCGCCATCGGCCAGCAATGGCAAGGTGATGTGCGGGTGGTGCTGTTCGTGCGCCTGCGTGATGGCATGACGCTGGATGAAGCCTTGGAACAACGAATCCGCCAGGTCATCCGGGCCAACACTACGCCTCGGCATGTGCCGGCGAAGATCCTCGCGGTCAGTGATATTCCACGAACGATCAGCGGCAAAGTGGTGGAGCTGGCGGTGCGCAACGTAGTGCATGGCGAGGCGGTGAAGAACACCGATGCCCTGGCCAACCCCGGGGCTTTGGAGCAATTTCGGGATCGACCGGAGCTTGCTACTTGAGCACAATAGCTCCTGTGGCGAGGGGATTTATCCCCGCTGGGCTGCGCAGCAGTCCTACACTCAGTCAACTCACTCTGTCTGACACACCGAGATAGCAGGTTTTAGGGCTGCTTCGCAGCCCAACGGGGATAAATCCCCTCGCCACAAGGCCGTGCCCGACCCGATCAATCCATCAACCCCCACTCACCCGCCGCCGGATCAGACGGTGGCGCCGCCGCCCCCGACTCGGTATGCAGCTTCAAACGCAATCGCAGGTTGTTCGCCGAGTCGGCATTTTTCAGCGCTTCTTCTTCATCGATGGCGCCTTCGACCACCAGGTCGAACAGCGCCTGGTCAAAGGTTTGCATCCCCAGTTCCTCCGACTTCTCCATGATGGACTTGAGCTCACCGAGTTCGTTGCGCCGGATCAGGTCGGCCACCGTCGGTGAACCCAGCATGACCTCCACCGCCGCCCGCCGCTGACCCGCGCGGGTACGCACCAGGCGCTGGGAAACGAAGGCCTTGAGGTTGTTGCCCAGGTCGTTCAGCAACTGCGGCCGGCGCTCTTCCGGGAAAAAATTGATCACCCGGTCCAGGGCCTGGTTGGCGTTATGGGCATGCAAGGTGGAAATCACCAGGTGCCCGGTGTCGGCGAACGCCAGGGCATGCTCCATGGTTTCCCGGTCGCGGATCTCGCCGATCAGCACCACATCCGGCGCCTGGCGCAGGGTGTTTTTCAGCGCCGCGTGGAAACTGCGGGTGTCGACACCGACTTCCCGTTGGTTGATGATGGATTTCTTGTGCCGATGGATATACTCCACCGGGTCCTCGATGGTGATGATGTGGCCGCTGCTGTTGCGATTGCGGTAATCGATCAGCGCCGCCAGGGAGGTCGACTTGCCCGAGCCAGTCGCGCCGACGAACAGCATCAGCCCCTGTTTCTGCATGATGGTGTCCAACAACACCCGGGGCAGTTTCAGGTCTTCGAAGCGCGGGATGTCCAGCTTGACGTTGCGGATCACCATGGACACGTCGTTACGCTGCTTGAAGATATTGACCCGGAACCGCCCGACGCCCGCCAGGGAGATCGCCAGGTTCATTTCCAGTTCCCGATCGAACTCAAGGCGCTGTTCGGCGTCCATCAAAGACTCGGCGAGCCGGGCAATGTCGCCGACTTTGAAGGCCTCGTTAGCCAAGGGTTTGAGCACCCCCTCGAAACGCGCGCACGGCGGTGCGCCCGTGGACATGTAGAGGTCGGAACCATTCTGGCTCGCCAGGATTCGCAACAACGGATCGATTTCCATGGACTGAAACTTCCGCGAGACATCAATGAAACAAGCTGAGCCGAACATGAAATCTTTCAGCCCCTCTCGCATTTACCTTCCTCAAAGGATAGTAGACGCCGTGGTACAGACACGACAGCCAGGGGCCACGTGATGAACGCGACACCCGCCGGCAGCGATACACAGCGCCTGGTCAACCAGGTGGATTGGGCCCAGACCCCACTGGGCAGCGCCCGAAACTGGCCCCAGAGCCTGCGCAGCGCCGTGGACATCGTGCTCCATTCGCCCATGCCCATGGCCTTGCTGTGGGGCGAGCAACTGTCCCACCTCTACAACGACGCCTTCGGCCGACTGGCCGGTGACAAACACCCCCGGGCGTTTGGCCAGCCGACCCATGCGGCATGGCCCGAACTCAAAGGCACGACCGAAGGGATTTATCAGCGCGTGTTGCAGGGCCAGACCCACACCTGCCGCGACCAGCAATGGCGCGTGCCCTTCTCCGGCCGCCTCTGCGATGTCTGGCTGGACCTGACCTACAGCCCGGTGCGTGACGAAAGCGGTAGCGTCGCCGGCATCCTGGTCACCGCCATCGAGACCAGCGAACGGCGCCGCCTGGCCATGGAGTTCGAACGGCGCTCCGAGGCCAGTCTCAAGGCCCAGCACGAAAGCGAAGAACGCCTGCAGTTGGCCCTGGCCGCCGCCGACGCGCTGGGCACCTGGGATTGGGACATCAGCGAAGACCGTTTCATTGCCGACGCGCATTTCGCTTTGCTGCACGGCGTCGATCCGAACCTGTCGCGCCAACTGCCCATCAGCGCCTACCTCGAAGGCGTGCACCCCGAGGACCGGGCAATGGTTGCCCGCAGCATCAAGCACTGCATCACCCACGGCACCGAGTACGCCGAGGAATACCGGCTGCTGCAACCCGACAACGAGTTGCGCTGGGTGTACGTGCGCGGCCGGTGCTACAAGGACCGCCACGGCCGGCCCAAGCGTTTTCTGGGTGCGGCCCTGGACCTGACCGAACGCAAGCGCACCGAGCAAGCCTTGCGCCAGAGCCAGACCGAGCTGCAGCTGATCATCAACGCCATGCCGATCCTCATCAGCTACGTGGACCGCGAAGAGCGTTTCCGGCTGAACAACAGTGCCTACCTGGACTGGTACGGCATGACCCCGCAGGAGCTCTACGGCAAAACCATCCGCGAAGTGCTCGGCGAAGAGGCCTATGCCGCCCGCGCCCAGCAGATCGCCGACGCCCTGGCCGGCAAGCCGTGCAGTTTCACCGTGCAGATGGACCATCGCGACGGTCGCCCACGCCATTCGCTGATCAACTACCTGCCCCGCCACGGCGCGGACGGTGCCGTGAACGGCTTCTACATCTTCGTGATCGACGAAACCGAGAGCCGCAAGACCGAGGAAGCCCTGCGCAACCTCAACGAAACGCTGGAGGAACGGGTCATCGCCCGGACCCAGCAGTTGGCCGAGGCCAATCACCGGCTGCAAGGCGAGATGTTCGAACGCGAGCGCGCCGAAGAAGCCCTGCGCCATGCGCAGAAAATGGAAGCCGTGGGCCAGCTCACCGGGGGCATTGCCCATGACTTCAACAACATGCTGACCGGCATCCTCGGCAGCCTGGACCTGATGCAACGCTATATCGCCGCTGGCCGTGCCGCCGAGATCGGCCGTTTCACCGAAGCGGCGGTGTCCTCGGCCAACCGCGCCGCGGCCTTGACCCATCGGTTGCTGGCGTTTTCCCGCCGCCAGTCCCTGGACCGCAAACCGCTGGACGCCAACGAGTTGGTGCGCTCGCTCGAAGACCTGCTGAGCCGGACCACCGGCGATCACATCGTGCTGCGGCTGCAACTGGCCAACGAGCTATGGCCGGTCAGCACCGATGCGAGTCAGTTGGAAAATGCCCTGCTCAACCTGGTGATCAACGCCCGGGACGCCATGCCCGACGGCGGCGAATTGATCGTCGAAACCGCCAATGTCTATCTCGACGGTACCGACATCAACACCCTGGAACCGGTCAAGGCCGGCGACTACGTGATGATCGCCGTCAGCGACAACGGCAGCGGCATGACCCCCGCCGTGCTGGCCAAGGCCTTCGACCCGTTCTTCACCACCAAGCCCATCGGCCAGGGCACCGGCCTGGGCTTGTCGATGATCTACGGGTTCGCCCAACAGTCCGGTGGGCACCTCAACCTGGACAGTGTGCCGGGCCAGGGCACGCGGGTGCAGCTGTACTTGCCGCGCTTGCACGTTTCGCCCGCTCAACAATCGACGACGCCCGAGTCGGTCGAGGTACCGCCGGCCATCGCCGGAGAAACCGTGTTGCTGGTGGAAGACGAACCCGCGGTGCGCATGCTGGTGCTCGACCTGCTGCAGACGCTGGGCTACACCGCCCTCGAGGCCCGGGACGCCATGACGGCCCTGCCCACGCTTGAGTCGGACCAGCGCATCGACCTGTTGGTGACTGACGTCGGGCTACCGGGCATGAATGGCCGGCAACTGGCGGAAATCGCCCGGCAGCACCGCCCAGGGCTAAAAGTGCTGTTCATGACCGGTTACGCGCAGAAGGCCGCCGAACGCCAGGGGTTCCTCGAACAAGGCATGGACATGGTCGCCAAGCCCTTCACCCTCGATCTGCTGGCCAACAAGATTCGGACGATGATCAACCATGGCAACTGACATGAGGCATAATCGCCACCCCGTCGCACCGTTCAGGTCACCGCAGCAATGAAAGCCCAAGCCCGCCATATCCTGGTGAAAACCGCCGAAGAAGCCGAACAGCTCAAGCAACGCATCGCCAAGGGCGAAGCGTTCGATGTGCTGGCCAAGAAATACTCCACCTGCCCCTCGGGCAAGCGCGGCGGCGACCTCGGCGAAGTACGGCCGGGGCAGATGGTCGGCGCGATCGATGCGGTGATTTTCAAGAAGCCGCTGCGGGTGGTGCATGGGCCGATCAAGAGCAAGTTCGGCTATCACCTGGTGCAGGTGTTCTACCGGGATTGAAGCGGTTCCGGCCCGTGAACCGACCCCTTGTGGCGAGGGAGCTTGCTCCCGCTGGCCTGCGCAGCAGGCCCATTTTTGCGACTGCTACGCAGCCGAGCGGGAGCAAGCTCCCTCGCCACAAAGGCATCGCCTGATTTCCAGGGGATGTCAGTCCTTGGGAATCAACGCCCCCGGCACCTGGATCACCCGGCTCGCCAACCGATGCCCCGCCTCTGCCGCCTCCACCGGGCTGCCGCCCAGCAAGCGGCTCGCCAGGTACGCGGCGCTGAATGAATCTCCCGCCGCCGTGGTGTCAACGACGTGCTCAACCCGCACGGCTGGCACCTCATACGACTGCCCATCGCAACGAATCAAACAGGCCTCGGCACCCCGCTTGAGCACCACCTCGGGCGTGCCGAGCTGCGCATAGGCGGCGAACACCGCCTCGCTGTCGGCATGACCGAACAACGCCTGCTCGTCTTCCACGGTCAACAGCGCCAGCTCCACGTAAGGCAATACGCTGCGATACGCCACTCGCGCCGCCTCGATCGAAGCCCAGAGTCTCGGCCGGAAATTATTGTCGAACACCACCTGGGCCCCGCGTCGGCGCGCCTCAACCAGGGTTTCCAGAAGCTTGCCACGTCCTTGCTCACCGAGCACCGCCAGGGTGACGCCGCTGAAATACAGCACATCGTAATCCGGCAATGCGGCCAGGATCGGTCCGGCGGCCGGGGTAGTAAAACACTCACGCACCGCCGCTTCGTTACGCCAGTAGAGGAATCGCCGCTCACCCGCCGCATCGGTCTGGATGCAATACAGGCCCGGCAGGCGTCCAGGCAAGCGTTGGACCCTTTGCAGCCCGATGTTTTCTTCGGCCCAGCGCTCACACATGGCATCGCTGAAACTGTCGTCGCCCAGGGCGGTGACATAATCCACCGCGCCGCTGTCGCCCAAGGCCCGGGACAGGTACACCGCGGTGTTCAGGGTGTCGCCGCCGAAGCTTTGCAGCAGGCTGCCGTCGGCGCGTTGTTGCAGTTCGATCATGCATTCGCCGATCAGGGCGATGCGGGGTTTGGGGTTGCTCATGGATGTTCCTGATGGTTCGGTGGTGTCTGGCAGGCCGCTATCGCGAGCAGGCTCGCTCCCACAGGGGGATCGTGGTGATCACAAATGTTGTATTCACAACAATCCACTGTGGGAGCGAGCTTGCTCGCGATAGCCGCGACTCGGTCTCAAGCCTTAGAAACAAGTCTCCATGCTCTCGACTACCCGCAACTGCTCATCCACCAGGCACCCCACCCGCCACTTGTCGAACGTCAAACACGGATGTGAAGTACCAAACGAAACAATGTCGCCCACGCGCAGCTCAACCCCCGCCGCCACGTTCATGAACGCATGCTGGTCCATTACCGCCGTCACCTTGCAAGCGCTGACATCGTCACCCGCCACCGCGTCCGATCCGGGCTGGTAGCGCTTGAGCGGCACCGGCAATCCGGCGTCGTAGGCGACGTCGCGCTTGCCCAGGGCGATCACCGCGAAGCCCGGCTCCGGCAGCGATTGCACGTGGGCCCAGACTTCCAGGGCCGGGCGCAGGCCTTCGTGCAGGTCACTGCGGCGCTCCAGTACGCAGCACTGGGCCTCTTTGTAAATGCCATGGTCGTGAGCCACGTAACTGCCGGGGCGCAGCACGCTGAGGAAGCGCCCGTGGGCATTCTGGGCTTCGAAGGATTCGGCGATCAGGTCGTACCAGGCCGACCCCGAGGCGGTGATGATCGGTTTGTCGATGGCAAAGGCACCGCTGTCCTGCAACTGCACCGCCAGCCGTACCAGCGAGGCCGCGAATGTGCGAATGCCGCTGATGGCGTGGTCGCCGTGAATCACCCCTTCGTAGCCTTCGATACCCGTCAACGCCAGCGCCGGTTGCGCCCGAATCGCCTCGGCCAGGGCCAGCACCTCGGCCTCGGTCCGGCAGCCACACCGACCACCGACCACGCCGTACTCGATCATCACATTGAGCCGCACACCGCGCGAGGCGAAGTAAGCGCCCAGGTCAGCGACGCTGTCGGGATGATCCACCAGGCAATGGAATTCGAACGCCGGGTCGACCAGCAGATCGGCGATCAGCGCCATGTTAGGTCTGCCGACCAGTTGATTGGCCATCAACACCCGGCGCACACCGTGGGCGTAAGCGGCACGGGTCTGCACGGCGGTGGCGAGGGTCAGGCCCCAGGCACCGGCCTCCAGTTGCCGGCGAAACAGCGCGGGGGTCATGCTGGTCTTGCCATGGGGCGCCAGTTCGGCACCGCTGCGGGTGACAAAATCTTGCATCCAACGGATGTTGTGCTCCAGCGCCGCGCGGTGCAGCACCAGCGCCGGCAGGCTGACGTCCCTTAGCAGGTGGGCGCCGACGGTGGCGGCGCCCTTCTCGACGCCGGCATTAAGGATGGCAGATGACATATTCGAACTCCTCGCGCACGGCCGCTAGTGCCGTTGCTGTCTATTCATTGATGCGACGGGCCAGGTTGTTGGCGCTTTCGATCAGCACCCGGCGGTAGTCGGCGTAATTGTTCTTGGCGTCAGCCCGTGGCGCGACGATGCACAGGGTGGCAATGGCCACGCCGCCAGGGTCTTTGACCGGTGCGGCGAAACAGTGGGTGAAGGTGTCGGCGACGCTGTCGAAGGAGAAAAATCCATCGAGGCCGGCCTGGCGGATTTCCTTGAGAAATCGCTCCACAGGAAGGCGCTCGCCGTCCGGCAAAATGAAGTCGTCGGGGTCGATCAGGTCGACGATCTGCTGGTCACTCAGGTGCGCCAGCAACAAGCGCCCCGACGCGGTCCAGGGGATCGGCGCGTTTTCACCGATGTCCGAGGAAATGCGGAAATGCCGCTCGCCTTCCTTCATCAGCGCGACGGTGTATTTGCGCCCGTTGAGCAGACACATCTGCGCCGTTTCCCGGGTCTGGCGCACGATTTCCTGCAAGGCCTGGTCAGCCTCACGGCTCAGGTCGAAATGCCGCAGGTGCGCCTGCCCGAGGAAATACAACTGGCGGCCCAGGTAGACGTGACCGTCCTTGCCCACCGGTTCGAGGATGCGCCGCTCCAGCAGCGACGCCACCAGTTCATAGACCGTGGACTTGGGGCTGCCGATGCCGCTGGCAATATCGTTCGGACGCAGCGGCTGGCCGATTTCCTTGAGGAAATCGAGGATATCGAACGCCCGATCCAATCCTCGGGCCCGGCGTTTGATGGTGTCTTCGGTCATGTCTTCGATTCCTGAAATTTCACTCATAGTCGCATTTATTGTGGCGAGGGAGCTTGCTCCCGCTCGGCTGCGCAGCAGTCGCAAAAAAGATGGGCCTGCTGCGCAGGCCAGCGGGAGCAAGCTCCCTCGCCACAGAAGCGAATTTGCCAGAATATCGTGTTCAGCTTTTTTTCTTGTAGGCGATGCAATCGATCTCGACCTTGCAATCGACCATCATGCTCGCCTGTACGCAGGCCCTGGCCGGGGCGTGTTCGGGGCTGAAGTATTCGCCGAACACCTTGTTGAAACTCCAGAAGTCCCGTGGATCCTCCAGCCACACGCCGCAGCGCACCACATCTTCGAGGCCGTAGCCGGCCTCTTCGAGGATTGCGACCAGGTTCTTCATGGTCTGGTGGGTCTGCTCGACGATCCCGCCGACGATGATCTCGCCGTTCACCGCCGGCACCTGGCCGGACACGTGCAGCCAGCCATCGGCCTCCACGGCGCGGGCGAAGGGCCGTGGCTGGCCGCCGCCTGCGGTGCTGCCGGTGCCGTAGCGCGTAATGCTCATGGGTATCTCCTTATTGAATAGAAAGTTAAAAACGCGTGTTCTTGAGGAATTCCGCCAGGCGCGGCGATTGCGGTCGCTCGAACAGTTCTTTGGGTGGCCCTTGCTCTTCGATGCGCCCCTGGTTCATGAACACGATCTTGTCGGAGACCTCGAAGGCGAAGCGCATTTCGTGGGTCACCAGCAGCATGGTCATGCCGTCTTCGGCCAGGCCCTTGATCACGTTCAGCACCTCGCCGACCAGCTCCGGGTCCAGGGCCGAAGTGACTTCGTCGAACAGCATCAGGCTGGGGTTCATCGCAATCGCACGGGCAATCGCCACGCGCTGTTGCTGGCCGCCGGACAGTTGGCCGGGAAAATGGTCGCGTCGTTCCAGCAGGCCGACCCGCTCCAGCCATTTCTCGGCCAGGGACACCGCCTCGTCCTTCGGCAGCTTTTTCACCTTGAGCAGGCCCAGGGTGACGTTCTGCAATGCAGTCAGGTGCGGGAACAGGTTGAATTGCTGGAAGGCCATGCCGGTCATGGCCCGGTGCCGGGCGATGACCTTCTCGGGGTGGCGCACACGCTTGCCGCCCACCTCGTCGTAGCCGATGGACTCGCCGTCGAGCACGATCTGGCCGCCCTGGAATTCTTCCAGCATGTTCACGCAACGCAGCAATGTGGTCTTGCCCGAACCGCTGGAGCCGATCAGCGTGACCACATTGCCGCGCTGCATGCTCAGGTCAACGCCCTTGAGCACTTCCAGCGGACCGTATTGTTTGCGCAGGCCGCGAATGTCCAGCAACGGCTGGGTGTTGGAGGGCTTTGTATGGGAGAGTTTCGAAACGTCAGTCATGGCAACGCCACCCGCTTTTCAATGTGCCGCCCGAGCAATTCGATGGCGTAATTGATGATGAAAAAGAGAAACCCGGCGAACAGGTAAAATTCCAACGTCATGAAGGTCCGGGCGATGATCTGCTGGGTGCTGAGCAGCAATTCGGCGACGCCGATCACCGACAACAAGGTCGAGGCCTTGACGATCTCGGTGGAGGAATTGACCCAGGTCGGCAGGATCTGCCGCAACGCCTGGGGCAACAGCACATAACCCAGCGCCTGGTAGAACGTCAGGCCGATGGCCTGGCTCGCTTCCATCTGGCCGCGGGGCAACGCCTGCAAGGCACCGCGCACGATCTCGGCCACGTGTGAGCCGCAGAACAGCGTCAGGCCCAGCACGCCGGCCTGGAACGCGCCGATCTGCCAACCCAGGGCCGGGGCCATGTAAAAGCAGGCCAGCACCAGCACGAACACCGGCGTGCCACGAATCAGATCGACGTAGAAACGAAACGGCGCGCGCATCCAGACACGGCCGTACGTCAACGCCAATCCGGCGACGACACCGATCAAGGTGCCCAACACAATCGCCAGCAGCGAACACTGCACGCTGGTGAGGAAACCGGCCCACAGGGTGTCCCGGGCGACCCACAACTCATGCAACCAACTAGGGGATTCGTACATGGGAGGCTCCTAACGGCGGATCGCCAGGCGCTGCTCGAAATACCGCAGCAGCATGGCAATGAGGTAACAGGCCGCGACATACAGAGCCGTGGTCACCAGCCAGGTTTCGATCACCCGGTAGCTCTCCACGTTGATCTTGCGGGCGTAGTAGGTCAGCTCCGGTACGGCGATCGCCGCCGCCAGGGAGGTGTCCTTGAACAGCGAAATGAAGTTGTTCGACAAGGCCGGCAACACGTTGCGCAGCATCACCGGCACGGTGACATAAGCTTTCACTTGCCACTCGCCCAAGCCAATGGCCAATCCTGCTTCACGCTGTCCCTTGTGAATGCTCAACAGTCCGCCGCGAAACACCTCGGTCAGGTAGGCCCCGGCGTACAGCGAAAGCGTGATAACGAACGACGGCAGCTTGTCCAGGCGAATGCCCAGGCTCGGCAAGGCGAAATAGATCAACAGGATCAGCACCAGGATCGGCGTATTGCGGATCACCGTGACATACACCGACGCCAGCACCCGCAGTACCCGATGTTTGCTGAGCAGCGCGAACGCCATCGCCAGGCCGATCACGCAACCGATGGCGATCGACACCAGCGCCAGGGAAAGCCCCAGGCCGAGCCCCGCCAGCAAGGTGTCGAAATCGCGCCAGACGGCGGCAAAGTTCAACTGATAATTCATGGTCGGCAATACCTTCGACGGAGCGCCGCAAGGGGCGCCCCGGGCTCACGGGGTCATTTGAATTCAACGGGGAAACCGATCGCCGGCGACGGCAGCTCGACGCCGAACCACTGCTTGAAGGAGGCGGCATAGGTGGGGAATTCCACGCCGGTCATGGCTTCATGCAAGGTGGTGTTGACGAAGTTCAGCCAGTCCTGGTCGCCGCGCTTGACCGCACAGGCGTAGGTTTGCGGGCTCCAGGCGTAGGCCGGGCTGCGGTAGCGCCCTGGGTTCTGCACCATCAGGTATTTGACCGAGGACTGGTCGGTGGCGGCGGCATCGGCACGGCCGGAATTCACGGCCTGGTACATCAGGTCGACGCTGTCGTACTGGTCGACCTTGGCCTTGGGCAATGCCTGGTGCACCAGTTCTTCGGCGTAGACGTTCTGCAGCACCGCCACGGTGACATCATCGCCCGCTGCCTTGAGGTCTTCGATTTCCTTGTACTTGCTGTTGGCCGGCAGCAGCAGGCCCACCCCTTCGCGGTAGTACGGCAGGGTGAACGCCACTTGCTGGGCGCGACTGGCGGTGACGGTGATGAACTGGCAGCTCATGTCGACCTTGTCGGTCAGCAGGTTGGGAATCCGCGCATCGGACGACTGCACCACGAACTCGACTTTCTCCGGGTCATTGAACAGGCCCTTGGCGACCATCCGTGCGATATCGATATCGAAGCCCTGCAACTTGCCATCCGCTCCCTGGAAGTGCCACGGCGCATTGGTACTGCCCGTGCCCACGATCAATTTCCCCCGCTGCAGCACGCTGTCCAGCTTGCTGTCGGCCGCCTGAGCGACCCCCATGGCAGCCGTCGTGGCCACGAAGAGAAAAACACACGCTTTGAACAAGGAAGGTCGGCATTGCATGGCAAGCACTCCAGGGTGAGTTTATTCCGCTATACCGGAACATGGTATGTAACAACGGAATAGACAGCAGAAAGTGTGCCACAGGTTCGCAATGCCCGGGTGAGAAAAATGGAAAGTGAATGAAATCAGTGGGATGGCAAAACCGCCGTAGCCAGGAGCGTTCATCGATCTCACGCACGCTTGCTACCGTTGGCTACGGCGCGCGGGTACCAAGGCCCCAAACGGAGTGCGTCCGATCTGTTTCGCACCGAAACAGAGCCGGTCACCTGTCAACCCTGACAGTAGCGATCCCTGGTCAGGTTCCTTATCGTTCCTGTCACCGTCTAGGTACAAGGGAGCCGGCCATGAGTTCACTCATCACTCACGTCGCGTCACAAAAGGACTACCGCAAGGCCCTCAGGACCTGGCGCCCGGTGGTCTTCTATTTCGGCCATCCACACTGCTACGCCTGCGGCTGGGCCGAACCGGTGTTCTGCAAGGTGGCCGAGGCATTTCAGGATCGAGCCATCATCTACAAATTGAGCACCCACGAATCGCCCCGGCACCCGGAAGTCAGCGGGACACCGACCGTGCTGTTCTATAAGGATGGAAAGTTGTGCCGCAAGCTCAAGGGCATCGGTGACCAGCCCTCGCTGATGCGCAACTTTGCCGAACACATCGGCCGGACCAAGCCCCGGCGCTCGCTTCGCCCGACACGCCATGACGTGAATTGGCTGCGGCAGCGGCTCCAGACTTTATGCACCGCAGGTCGAGGGCGAGCGCTTGTCAGGTTACGCGCAGCGCTTCGATAACGGTGGGAATGGCTTATCGCTTAGCCGCCTCGTCATACACCTGACCACGCTCTCGCTTACCTACTGCGATTACCGTAACAACCAACAAATCATCTACTACCCGATAAACCAATCGATAACCGGCGCTACGTAACTTGATTTTATAGGCGTTGCCCAATCCATGCAGTCGGTCAGCCTGGACGTGCGGATTTACCAGTCGCTCTTCAAGCTTTTTCTTGAATTGCTCCTTGAGTGTTGCTCCCAGCTTTTGCCATTCCTTCCATGCTTTATCGGAAAACTCCAGCTCATAGGTCATCAAGAGAAACCTTGATCGTTGGATCATTTTCACGCTCGCGGCAAAGAGCGACCAACTCCATGTCTTCAAGCCGGTCCATCATGGCTTCATACTCCCGAGCAGGGACGCAATAAAAAGCCGGCTCATTGCGGTTGAGGATCGCTACGGACAATCCTCCACCAGCAGCAACGGTGCCCATCGGATTTTTCTTGAGCTCGGAGATGCTGGCTACCACTTGGGAAAGCACGATGTGTGTCATGGGATGAGTCCTTGAGTACTCTTAATGGCGCTAAAAATAGCACCCTAAAACATCTCTTGCCACTGCTCAGCGCCCGCAAAACCTCACCCTGGACAACATCCGCAAATCCCCCTCGCGGTAATAGTCATCGCTCCAACTGTCATCCACCGCCAGTGGCTTGACCTGCTTGAGAGCGAGCTTTTTCGCGAAATAGCGAAAGCGGTAATGCTCATAGAAACGCAGCAGTTCCAGCCCGTAGCGGTCGGCCAGGTCGGTGTCGCCCTGGATGATCAGGTAATTCTCGTCGTTGCCGCTGCTGGCCGCGGCGCTCAGGTTGTGGCTGCCGCTGAGGATGGTCGGCGTGTCGCTGGTGAAGTCGGTGACGATGGCCTTGGTGTGTACCAGCAGGTTGCCCTTCTGGCCCTTCATGTTTTCCCGCAGCCAGCCTTCCAGGCCAGTGTTGAGCAACGCGGTGGCGGCGAATTCGGCGGTGCGGTCGGCATGAAAGCCGGTGATGCGGCTCCGGGTGTTTTGCAGGCCGTAACGCAGCACATCGTCATTGGGTGCGCCGAGCAAGGCGTCGAGGATGCGGTCGGGCAGCACGAAGGCGGTGACGAACAACAGGTCCTTCCGCGCCCCCTTGATGATGTCGACGAAGCGATCCAGATCACCCTCCCCGGTGCGCGGCGAGAACCCGGCGAACAACGCCTCTTGCGGCGCCATGGCATTGTTCTGGGTCAACCACTGGCGAGTGGCATCGACGTCCTGGGGCGTCGCCCAGATTTGCTCGAATACCTTGAGGTAGCTGCTGCTCATCCGAGGGTCGTCCAGCACATGCACGACGTTGGCCTGGCGGTAGACACCGTTGGCGGTGAAGTTGGTGCTGCCGCACAGCACGGCTTCGGGTTGCAATGAGCCGCTGGCCTCCACCTTGCTCAGCACAATGAACTTGTTGTGGAAAATATTGTGGGTGACCCGCCCACGTTTGTTGGCCGCGGGCATGTTCTCGAGGCTGGCTTCGTTGCGCGCCGTGGTGTCGTCCCCGGGCTCGGCGTGGTACAGCACTCGCACCCGAGCGCCGCGAGCATGAGCGGCAGTCACCGCGTCGACGATCACCGGCAGTTCGTATTCATAGATGGCGACATCCAACGCCCAGCTGGCATCCAGCGCCCGGTCGATGAAACCGGTCAAGCGCCCCAGCAAACCGTTTTCCAGCCAGCGACGCGGGGCGTCGGGCCAGTCATCGATGGACAGGTTCTTGTTGGCGTCGATCAGCGCGTCCAGTTCGGGAAACTTGCGTTGGAACGCCTGGCTGGCGGCCACGGCACGGTTGAAGATGACCCGCTGATCGGCCGGCTGTCCGTCGTCGCTGGTGACGGTAACTTCCAGGAACTCGCCCAACTGCGGTGCATCGGGGCTGCCATAGGCCAGGTGCACACGGTAGTGGATCGTCACACCGGGGTTGACGGCGTAGTCGGCCCAGCGAAATTTCTGCAGGGGCGCCTTGTCGCTAGGGGTGGCGTGGAACTGGGGAAAGGTATGGGCCTTGTCGGGGAACGTCAGGCTGTTGAACAGGAATAGCCAGGGCTTGTCACCCTGCTGCTTCTCGAT
Source organism: Pseudomonas thivervalensis (assembly GCF_001269655.1). GTDB lineage: Bacteria > Pseudomonadota > Gammaproteobacteria > Pseudomonadales > Pseudomonadaceae > Aquipseudomonas > Aquipseudomonas thivervalensis. The sequence continues at coordinate 83,949 of NZ_LHVE01000008.1, read as the reverse complement.
GGCAAAGCCCAGCAAACCCTTACGCCGGGGTTCAGCCAGGTCCATGGCGAGCAACACGCCGTTGGTGCCGGCATAGGCCTTGACCCGAAAATCGTCCTGGGCGTTGGTGACGAGTACGCGCATGGTTCACTCCTGTGGGGGGCTGGCTGAGCATAGTGCAGTGATGCGGGTTAGAGCGGGCATATCCGAAGACCGAGGTGATGCCTTCGCGAGCAGGCTCGCTCCCACAGGAAGAGCTGTGGTGTCCATTGGCTGTGTGTTCACAACAGACCAATGTGGGAGCGAGCCTGCTCGCGATGAGGCCAGATAGACCACCGCAAATCTCAGCTAGAACCCCCTTCATCAATATGCCAATACTCAGCCCCTAACCGCCCCGCCAACTGCCGGGCCCGACCCAGGCGAACCGGGCCTCTTTCGATGTCGATCAACAGGCACGGGCAATCGAGAAACGGCAGTGAAAGCCCCTCCTTGACGCGTCCGTCGGTCATCACCAACACCCGCTGCTGCTCCGCCGGATAGCGCTTGCGCCGCGCCACCAACCAGTGCCCGGCCTCATTCAGCGCCGCCAGCAATGGCGTTCCGCCACCCGCGCCCAGGCCATCGAGCCAGTCGCGCAGGCCCGCCGAGGCCTTGAGCCCTTGCACCTGCCAGTTCGGCTGCGTGCCGCTGGCCGTCAACAGCGCCAGGCGGGCCCGTTGTCGGTAGGCGTCGTCGAACAGTTGCGCCAACAGGCCTTTGCCGTCACTCAAGGCGCGATGACGACGGGTCGAGGCCGACGCATCGACGATCACCAGCCACAGCTCATGGGGTGAGCGATGGCGAGCGTGCCAGTGCAAGTCTTCATGCCGGCGTGGCCGGCCATTGAGCAACGTCCCCAGCCAGTTCACCGCACCGCTGGCCGCCGCTTTGCTCCGGCCCTGGCGGCCCTGGTCGAGTCGCCCGGCACGGGGTCTGGCATTCGCCCCCGCCGGCGAACGGGGGCGAATGCCTAGGGCTTTTTTGGCCAGCTCGGCACATCGCGCCGGGCCCCGGTCGGCAACGCCCGGGCAGGCAGGTCGCCCCACTGGCCCTGGCCTTCGTTGGGCTCAGCAGTTTTTTCCGCGCCCGTCGGCGCCTGGGACGGCGCCGGTGCCGAATGCCCACGCCGCCGGTGCCGCAAGGCAAACTCGGCGACCGCATCGATGTCTTCGTTGGCAATCGCAGCGGCGCCGCGCCAGGCCGCATGGGCCCGAGCCGCCCGCAGCCAGACCAGGTCGGCGCGCAAGCCATCGACACCGGCGGCAAAACAACGCTCGGTGATCTGCGCCAGCGCCGCATCGTCGAGGGCGATCCCGGCCAAGCGCTCGCGTGCCTGTTGGCAACGTTCGCGCAACTGCTGCTGGGCCGTCTCCCACTCGCTGCAGAACACCAGTGGATCGCTGTCGAAATCCAACCGCCGGCGGATGATCTGGCCACGTTCAGTGGGTGCGGTGTGACCGTCGAGGGCGACGTTCAGGCCAAACCGGTCGAGCAGTTGCGGGCGCAACTCGCCCTCTTCCGGGTTCATGGTGCCGATCAGCACAAAGCGCGCCGGATGCCGATGGGAGATGCCATCGCGCTCGATCAGGTTGGTGCCGCTGGCGGCCACATCCAGCAACAGATCCACCAGGTGATCGGGCAGCAGGTTCACTTCATCCACGTAGAGCACACCACCGTCGGCCTTGGCCAGCACACCGGGAGAAAACTGCGCGCGCCCTTCCCCCAGAGCCGCGTCCAGGTCCAGGGTGCCCACCAGCCGCTCTTCGGTCGCACCGAGGGGCAAGGTGACGAACTGACCGCTGGCCAGCAGGTCCGCCAGGCCCCGGGCCAACGTGGACTTGGCCATGCCCCGCGGGCCTTCGATCAGCACACCGCCGATTTTCGGATCGATCGCGGCCAGGCACAGGGCAAGTTTCAGGTCATCGGCGCCGACCACGGCAGAGAGTGGGAAATGGGGGGTGTGGGTCATGTTGAATGTCTCATGAGTGTTCGATAGTCCCCTGTGGCGAGGGAGCTTGCTCCCGCTGGTCTGTGTAGGAGCTGTCGAGTGCAACGAGGCTGCGATCTTTCCCCTGCCATTTGAGTCTCAAGCAAAAGATCAAAAGATCGCAGCCTTCGGCAGCTCCTACAGCGCAACCCAGCGGGAGCAAGCTCCCTCGCCACACAGGTACCTCAGCCATCTTCTTCAATGTCCAACAACAAATTCTCCAGCGCCTCGCGATACTCGCCCGGCGCCTGCCACATCCCCCGCTGCTGCGCCTCAAGCATGCGCTCGGTCATGTCCCGCAGGGCGTCGGGGTTGTGCTGGCGGACGAAATCGCGGGTGTCCGGGTCGAGCAGGTAGGCATCGGCCAGCAAGGCGTACTGGTGATCATCGATCAACTGCGTAGTGGCGTCGAAGGCAAACAGGTTGTCCATCGTCGCCGCCAGTTCGAACGCGCCTTTATAGCCGTGCCGCTTCACGCCGTCGATCCACTTCGGATTGGCCGCGCGCGAACGGATGACGCGGTTGAGCTCTTCCTTCAGGGTACGAATCCTGGGCAGGTCCGGCTGGCTGTGATCGCCATGGTAACTGGCCGCCGCATCACCACTGAGGGTCTCGACCGCCGCCAGCATGCCGCCCTGGAACTGGTAGTAATCGTTGGAGTCGAGCAAGTCGTGCTCGCGGTTGTCCTGGTTCTGCAACACCGCCTGGACCTGGCTCAAGCGCCGGGAGAACTGCTCCCGGGCGGCGGTGCCTTCATCGCTGGCGCCGTAGGCGTAGCCGCCCCAGTTCAGGTACACCTCGGCCAGGTCCTCGCGACTCTGCCACAGGCGACCGTCAATCGCGCCCTGCACGCCCGCGCCGTAGGCACCGGGCTTGGCACCGAAGATCCGCCAGCCAGCCTGGCGCGCTGCGGTATCCGGCTCAAGGCCCGACGCCAGCAAGGCTTCGCATTCGCTGCGGACCTTGGCTGCCAAGGGGTTCATGTCGTCCGGTTCATCGAGGGCGGCGACGGCCTGTACGGCGGCGTCGAACAAGCGGATCAGGTTGGCAAAGGCGTCCCGGAAGAACCCGGACACGCGCAACGTGACATCGACCCGAGGCCGGTCCAGCAGGCTCAGCGGCAGGATCTCGAAGTCGTCGACCCGCTGGCTGCCGGTGGCCCACACCGGACGCACGCCCATCAATGCCATGGCCTGGGCGATGTCATCGCCACCGGTGCGCATGGTGGCCGTGCCCCACACCGACAGGCCGAGCTGGCGCAGGTGGTCGCCGTGGTCTTGGAGGTGCCGCTCAAGGATCAGGTTCGCCGACTGGAAACCGATGCGCCACGCCGTGGTAGTGGGCAGGTTGCGCACGTCCACCGAGAAGAAGTTGCGCCCGGTGGGCAGCACATCGAGGCGGCCGCGGCTCGGCGCGCCGCTTGGGCCGGCCGGCACGAAGCGCCCGCCCAAGGCATCGAGCAGGCCACGTATTTCCGCCGGGCCGCAGGCGTCCAGACGCGGGGCGACGACGGAGCGCAGATTTTCAATGATATCGCAGACCGTTTCCCAGCCCGCCCCCGCCAATGGTTCGAACGCGCCGTCCAGTGCCTGCCCGATCAACTGCGCCGCGAACAGCTCCAGGCGCTCGCGGGTATCGCCGGCAGTACGCCAAGGCTCGGCGCTGACCTGACGCAACGCCTCGGGACACTCGCCCGTCCAGGGCTCGGCCAAGACACAGTCCAGCGGATCGAAACCCAGCCCGAACGCCTTGGCCAGCGCCCGTAGCAGGCTCGACTGCGCGCCTTTGCCGTCGCCCCGGGGAATGCGCAGCAACGCCAGCAACGTGTCGATGCGCAGCCGCCCGCTGGGTGATTCTCCAAAAATGTGCAGGCCGTCGCGGATCTGCGATTCCTTCAAGTCGCACAGGTAAGTGTCGAGGCGTGGCAGCCAGATCGCCGCGTCGGCATCGCTGTCGAGGCCGGCATCCAGTTGCAGTTCGCGATCGATGTGCGTCTCGCGTACCAGGTTGAGGATGTCCCGTTGCAGTTCCCGGGCGCGGCGCGGATCGAGCAATTGCGCCTCGTAGTATTCGTCGGCCAGCAGCTCGAGGTTACGCAGCGGCCCATAGGTTTCGGCCCGGGTCAGCGGCGGCATCAGGTGGTCGATGATCACCGCCTGGGTGCGCCGCTTGGCCTGGGCGCCCTCGCCCGGGTCGTTGACGATGAACGGATAGATATTCGGCAGCGGCCCCAGCAGCACATCCGGCCAGCAGTTTTCCGAGAGCCCGACGCCCTTGCCCGGCAGCCATTCGAGGTTGCCGTGCTTGCCGACGTGGATCACTGCGTGGACGCCGTAGGTGTGGCGCAACCAGAAATAAAACGCCAGATAGCCGTGGGGCGGCACCAGGTCCGGGTCGTGGTACACCGCACTCGGATCGACCTGATAACCCCGCGCCGGCTGGATGCCGACGAACGTCAGGCCCAGGCGCAGGCCGGCGACCATCAGGCGCCCGTCGCGGAACATCGGGTCCTGCTCGGGCGAGCCCCTGCGCGCCAGCACCGCTTGGCGATTGGCCTCGGGCAGCGCGGCGAACAAGGCCTGGTAGGCATCGAGGGCCAGGCTCTGGTGACACGGACGCAGGTCGAGGCTGTCCAGGTCGTTACTGACCCCGCCGAGCAACTGTTGGATCAACGCAGTACCGCTCGCTGGCAGCTCGGCCGGCAGCGGATAGCCCTCCGCCTGCAGGGCCCGCAGGATATTCAAGGCTGCCGCCGGGGTGTCCAGGCCGACGCCATTGCCGATGCGCCCGTCCCGGGTCGGGTAGTTGGCAAGGATCAGCGCCACACGCTTTTGCCCATTGGGCAGGCGTGCCAGGGTGGTCCAGCGCTGGGCCAGTTCGGCGACAAAATCCATGCGCTCGGGCGCGGCCCGGTAGCAGACCACGTCGCTCTGGCTGCGCTCGCTGCGCCAGGCCAGGTCCTTGAAACTGATCGGGCGGCTGATGATCCGCCCGTCCAGTTCCGGCAAGGCAATGTGCATCGCCAGGTCCCGCGGTCCCAAGCCCTGCTCGCTGGCACGCCAGCCGGGTTCGTTGTCCTGGGCGCAAATGGCCTGGATCACCGGGATATTACGGCGAAACGGCCGTAAATGCGGGGCTTCGGGACTGGATTGAGCGAAGCCGGTGGTGTTGAGGATCACCGCCGCTTCGACCTCGTCCAGCCAGTCCTCGACCCGCGCAAGGCAAGCCGGCTCCTTGAGGCTGGCCACGGCAATCGGCAGCGGATTGAGCCCCGCCGCTTGAAGGCGCTGGCAAAACACGTCGATGAATGCGGTGTTCGCCGCTTGCAGGTGGGAGCGATAAAACAGCACTGCCGCCACCGGTGTGTCGGCCTGCCAGTCGGCTTGCCAATCGCCGAGGCTGGCGCTGGTTTTTAGCGGGTGATAGATCGCCGTGCGTGGCAGGGCCTGCGGCTCGGCCCATGGATAATCACGGCCGAACCATTGATTGCCGAGGTTGTGGAACAGGTCCAAGGCATTGCCCAGGCCGCCCTGGCGCAAAAACTGCCAGAGCCGGTCGCGGTCCTCGACGGCCACGTTGCTCAGGTCACTGAGCTCCGGGTCCGGTCGATCATCCCCCGGCACCAGGATCAGCTTCACCCCGCGCCCGGCCAATTCCATCAGGCGCTCGATGCCGTAGCGCCAATAGCCAATGCCGCCGTGCAGCGACAACAGGATGACCTTGGCGTATTGCAGCACGTCCTCGAAATACAGATCCACCGAGGCGTGGTTCTGCACCTGCATCGGGTTGGCGAGGCGAAACTGCGGATAATCACCCGGCAACTGCTTCGCCGCTTCGGCCAGCAGCGCCAGGCTGGAGTCGCCGCTGCACAGGATCACCAGTTCGGCGGGGGTTTGCCCCAAATCGGCAATGTTGTCATCCGACACGAAACCGCCGGGCTGGGTCCTGAGCAGGTGCATGGCTTAGGCGCTGAGGGCGGCGCGCAACTGCGCTTCGAGCAGCGCGGCATCGAGCGCCTGGCCAATCAGCACCAGACGGGTGACCCGCGCTTCGTCGGCGCCCCACTGGCGGTCAAAATGTTTGTCGAAACGCGTGCCGACACCCTGGATCAACAGGCGCATCGGTTTGTTCGGGATCGCCGCGAAACCCTTGACCCGCAGCACGCCGTGCTGGACCACCAGTTGCGTCAGCGCGTCCAGCAACAGGCTTTCGTCGGCCTGGGGCAGTTCGATGGAAATGGAGTCGAAGGCGTCATGATCGTGGTCGTCATCGTCGCCATCGTGATGATGGTCGTGATGGCTGTGGCGGCCATCGATGTGCTCTTCGGAACCGGCGCCCAGGCCGATCAACACGTCCAGCGGCAGGCGACCGCTGCTGGCTTCGATGACCTTGACCGCCGGTGGCAGTTCTTCGGCGACTTCCAGGCGCACCTTGGCCAGGTCTTCAGGGCTGATCAGATCAGCCTTGTTGAGGATCACCAGGTCGGCGCTGGCCAGTTGGTCGGCAAACAGTTCGTGCAGCGGCGATTCGTGATCCAGGTTCGGGTCGAGTTTGCGCTGGGCGTCGACCTGGTCGGGGAAGGCAGCGAAGGTACCGGCGGCCACGGCCGGGCTGTCGACCACGGTGATGACCGCGTCGACGGTGCAGGCGCTGCGGATTTCCGGCCACTGGAAGGCCTGGACCAGCGGCTTGGGCAGGGCCAGGCCGGAGGTTTCGATCAGGATATGGTCAAGGTCGCCACGCCGGGCGACCAGTTCACGCATCACCGGGAAGAACTCTTCCTGCACCGTGCAGCACAGGCAACCGTTGGCCAGTTCGTAGACGCGGCCGCTGGCTTCTTCTTCGGTGCAACCGATGGTGCACTGCTTGAGGATCTCACCGTCGATGCCCAGCTCGCCGAACTCGTTGACGATCACGGCGATGCGCCGGCCCTGGGCGTTGTCGAGCATGTGCCGCAGCAAGGTGGTTTTACCCGAGCCGAGGAAGCCGGTGACGATGGTGACGGGGAGTTTGGCCAGTGTTTTCATCGGATGCCCTTTGGCAAGGTGGCGGGCAAACGGGACGACAACCGCTGGCACAGGCGCGCGCGGAAGATTTCGCCACCGGATCACCCCGCCCGGTTGTAGTGAGAATCTGTTTCGAGGCAGGTCTCCTGGCTGACGGCGGGCCGGTCTTCAGACTGGCAATTGCTGCGCCTTCCCGTGCGCCTTTGATAAAAGGACATGCACAGTGGCCTTGCAGAAACCTCACCGTTCACAGTTGCGGGGGCAGCCGCGGCTTTGACCGCGTTCCCTTCTTAGCTTCGGCGCATGCCGAAGAACCTCGAAGGCGCAAGGCTACGCAGGGTGTGGAGGCGGGTCAATCTCCGCAAGTAATATGCCGGACGCTGTTGTGGCGAGGGAGCTTGCTCCCGCTCGGTTGCGCAGCGACCGTAAAGAGCCGGGGCCGCTGCGCTGCCCAGCGGGAGCAAGCTCCCTCGCCACAACAGCCCGCTCGCCGCGGCCCTTGTGCATTGACGCCCTCCCCCTGCCCATGCTCTCCTGTGCGCCTTGTAATGGGTGCCCTTCACAGGGTGAAACGGGAAACCGGTGAATCGTGTGCTTTACTCCAAAGCCACGTCAGTCCGGTGCTGCCCCCGCAACGGTAAGCGAGCGAAGCGTCTGAACCACTGTGTCCACGGACATGGGAAGGGTGACGCTTGCAGGCCAGGCACAAGCCCGGCCCCTCGTGAGCCCGGAGACCGGCCCATGACTCATGCATCAACAAACCCGCGGTGGGCGGGCGCTGTTCGAACCTTGGCGGGCTTTCGCCCGGGTCTCATCGCGCTCGCATCTCCCACGGAACCAAAACAGAGGGAAGCGCCATGTCGACCATCAGCAGCACCGCCCGCTCCGCCAGCAGCACCACCACCTTGAGCCAACGCCTGAGCGCCGCGATCCTGGCTTCGATCCTGGGTGCGGGGCTGGTCTATTTCGCCGGCTTCTCCCACATCGAAGCGGTGCATAACGCCGCCCACGACACCCGCCACAGCGCCGCCTTTCCGTGCCATTGAGAACCGACGACATGATCAAGCGTATCGCCCAGACCGCCGGTTTCAGCGGCTTGCTGGCCGCCCTGCTGCTGACCCTGTTGCAAAGCTTCTGGGTGTCGCCGCTGATTCTCCAGGCCGAAACCTTCGAGAAGGCCCCGGCGACCGAAGTCCATGAACACGCCGCCGGGGCCGCGCATACCCATGACGCCGAAGCCTGGGAACCGGAAGACGGCTGGCAGCGGGTACTGTCCACCACCGGCGGCAACCTGGTGGTGGCCGTGGGTTTTGCCCTGATGCTGGCCGGCTTGTACACCTTGCGCGCACCGACTCGCACTTCCCAAGGCCTGCTCTGGGGCTTGGCCGGTTATGCCACGTTCGTCCTGGCACCGACCCTCGGCCTGCCCCCGGAATTGCCCGGCACCGCGGCGGCCGACCTGGCCCAGCGGCAGATGTGGTGGATTGGCACCGCGGCGTCCACGGCGGTGGGTATTGCCTTGGTCGTCTTCGGCCGGCATTGGCTGCTCAAGGTGCTGGGCGCGGCGACGTTGCTGGTGCCCCACGTCATCGGTGCGCCACAGCCCGACGTCCATTCGATGCTGGCGCCCGAAGCGCTTGAGAGCCAATTCAAGATTGCCTCGCAGGTGACCAACGTCGCGTTCTGGCTGGCCCTGGGCCTGATCAGCGCCTGGCTGTTTCGCCGTGACGGCCAGGCCCACCACGACGCATGAGCGCCGCGCCGATCCTGGTGATCGGCCTGGGCTGCCAGCGCGGTTGCCCGGCCAGCACGCTGCGGGCCCTGCTCGAACAGACGTTGCTGGCCCACGGCATCGGGCTGCACCAGGTACGGGCCCTGGCCAGTATCGACTTCAAGCGTGACGAGCCCGGACTGTTGGAACTGGCCGGGCAACTGGCCCTGCCGCTGACCTGCTTCAGCGTCGAACAATTGGCCGAGTACGAGCAGCGGCTCAGTCACCGCTCCGCGATCGCCTTCGAGCGAACCGGTTGCTACGGCATCGCCGAAAGCGCCGCCCTGGCCTTGGCCGACCAGCTGGGCACCACGCCGTCAACATTGCTGATCCCCCGACAGAAAGGCCCCCAAAGCACGTTGGCATTGGCGGTCGTCGCGTAAATCCCGATAATCGGCGCCCAGGATCATGAGCGATTTTCATCTGGGCGACGCTCACCCACCTTCCACAGGAGCCGGTCATGACCGTGTACTTCATCGGCGCCGGCCCCGGCGACCCGGACCTCATCACCGTCAAGGGCCAGCGACTGATCCGCCAGTGCGCCGTGATCATCTATGCCGGCTCGCTGGTGCCGACCGCCGTCCTTGAGGGCCACCGTGCCGAACAGGTGATCAACAGTGCCGAGCTGCACCTGGAACAGATCATCGAATTGATCAGAAACGCCCATCTCAAGGGCCAGGACGTGGCCCGGGTGCATTCCGGCGACCCGAGCCTTTACGGTGCCATCGGCGAGCAGATTCGTTGTTTGCGGGAACTGGACATCCCGTTCGAAATCATCCCGGGCGTGACCGCGACCTCAGCCTGCGCCGCTCTCCTGGGCGCCGAACTGACCTTGCCGGACATCTCCCAAAGCCTGATCCTCACCCGTTACGCCGACAAATCCCCGATGCCCGCCGGGGAGGAACTGGGCAGCCTGGCGCAGCACGGCGCGACCATGGCGATTCACCTGGGGGTCAATCATCTGGAAAAGATCGTCGACGAACTGCTGCCCCACTACGGCGCCGATTGTCCGATTGCGGTGATCCACCGGGCGACCTGGCCAGACCAGGATTGGGTGATAGGGACGTTGGACGATATCGCGGCAAAGGTGCAAGCCAAGGGCTTTCGCCGCACGGCGCTGATTCTGGTGGGACGGGTGCTGGGCAACGATGTGTTCAGCGAATCTTCGCTGTACCGCGCCGGGCATGCGCATCTCTATCGCCCCTGACTCATCACTGTCCCTTGTGGGAGCGAGCTTGCTCGCGATGACAAAGGCACATTCAACATCATCGCAAGCTGACCCACCGCTATCGCGAGCAAGCTCGCTCCCACAGAAGTCGACGAGTTACGAGCCGATCACTGAAGCTTTTGTGGCGAGGGAGCTTGCTCCCGCTGGACCGCGAAGCGGTCCCCAGGCAACCCCTGCATCATCACGAGAATGCATCGATTACCTGGCGATTGCTTCGCAATCGAGCGGGAGCAAGCTCCCTCGCCACAGCAAGCGCCCTTGCCACAGTGTTTTGTGCGCAGCGAACACCTATCAGTAGTAGGCGTTTTCTTTCTGCGTATGGTCGGTCACGTCGCGCACGCCCTTGAGCTCCGGAATGCGCTCGAGCAAGGTGCGCTCGATGCCTTCCTTCAAGGTCACGTCGGCCTGGCCGCAGCCCTGGCAACCGCCGCCGAACTGGAGCACGGCGATGCCGTCTTCCACCACGTCGATCAGCGAAACCTGGCCGCCGTGGCTGGCCAGCCCCGGGTTGATTTCGGTTTGCAGGTAATAATTGATGCGCTCGTTGACCGGGCTGTCGGCATTGACCATCGGCACTTTGGCGTTCGGCGCCTTGATGGTCAGTTGGCCGCCCATGCGGTCGGTGGCGTAGTCGACGACCGCATCGTCCAGGAAAGCTTCGCTGAACGAATCGATGTACGCGGTGAAGCTCTTGAGCCCCAGCGCGGTGTCTTCGGGTTTTTCTTCTCCCGGCTTGCAGTAGGCAATGCACGTCTCTGCGTACTGGGTGCCGGGCTGGGTGATGAAGATGCGGATCCCGATACCTGGGGTGTTCTGCTTGGACAGCAGGTCGGCCAGGTAATCGTGGGCGGCATCGGTAATGGTAATGGCGGTCATGGAAACTCCTCGCAGGCTTGCCGGCAGTTTACGCCAATCATCGCGCCGGACAAAGTCCCAGTATTTTTGTCAGGAAAGCGCCCGGCGGCACGGGGTTTGCCGCCGGCGCTGTCGATCAGAGGTTCTGGTAGCGATTCATGTCCAGTACACCGCTTTCAACGGGCTCCGTCTCCTGGATGTATTGGCTCAGGTCATGGAAGTAGTCCCAGAACTGCGGGTGGCTGCGGCGAACCCCCCAGCGCTCGATAATCCGCTCGAACGCCGACACATCCTGGGCGCCTTGCATGGCTTCGACGAAGGCCGGCACTTGCACGGCCGGGATGTTGAACATGAAGTTCGGATAGCTGCTGAGCACCCCTGGGTAGACCGTCAGCGTGTCCAGCCCTGGCTGGTAGCGCCGCTCCTCGCCCAACAGGAACGCGACGTTGCTGTGGGCACGATTGCGCAGCAGGCTATAGATCTCCCGATGACCGCTGGTGGTTTCGATGCGCAGCAAGGTCGCTTCCGGCAGTTGGTCGATCACCTTGAGCCCCGCCGCCGGGCGCGACACCAGCCGGCTGAGGGCCTGCTCGGCGTTTTGCAGCGCCGGGTCGATGTTCGGGCGCGAGCAGTAGGCACCGTCGCAGCGGTTGATGGGATCCGGATGCGCGTTCAGCTCCCCATAACGGGCGAGCAGTTGCTGGGCGAAATCGCGCTTGGGGTCGTGTTCGTCAAGCTTGAGGGCGGTCGGTTTGTCATCGTCGATAGCCTCGTAATCGAGCCACATCTTGACCTTGCCGCCGTCCTGGTACCAATCGTCCAGGTAGCCTTCACGGGAATCAGCCGGCATCAGGCGCAGGAAGTTCTGCTCCGCACCGTTGCGGATCAAGTCGAAATACAGCCGGGTCTGGGCCTGGTGGGAGACGTTGCCGAACACGTCGAAATTCACCGCCAGCTGGTAATAGGTACGCTCCAGCAACGGGAAGTCGAACAGCCACATCGTCTGTGGCACCTCGCCGATCAACCCCTTGGTGACCGAAGCACTGTCGAAATGCCGGAAAATGCTCAGCAGCGCGTTGTCGTTGCCGGCCCACAGCGTCGACCAGCTCGGCGCTGGCAGCTCGGCATAGTTGTCACGGCGCAAGGCTTCGTACTCGTTGCGCTTGTCACGGTAGTCGAGCCACAGGCTGACGACGCTGCCCACGTCGTCGTTCTGGCCCGGCATCGCCAGCAACGGCGTGGCCTGGCCGCGGTAGTTCGGATCGGTGATGTACAGGTCGTGCTCGGGGGCCTGGAACAGCGCCCAGAAATTGTCGCGGATCACGTCCGTGGCGATCTGGCCCCGGCACACCGGCCCGCGAATGAACGTACGCACGAAGTACTCGGCGTTATCGAGCATGAACTGGTAGCGGGCCTGGGCCGGGATCGCTTCGAAGGTGGAGAACGGGTTGGCCCGGCGCTCCGGACCGTAGCCCGGCAACGCGGTGACCTGCCACTTGCCGCTGTAGAACAGGCTCTTGATGCGCGCCATCTTCGCCGCACTCAAGCCGTAGGTGATGTGGGTCTTGTGCACGATCACCCCTTGCACCGGCCAGAGCCGATAGTAGACGCGGGTGCCGGGATCATCGTTCGGGCGGCGGGTGTTGATCAGGTCGATGGGCTGGCCGGTGGGCGTGCGCGAACGGACCCATTGGAAGAAATGCCCCGGCTCGCCGCCCTTGAAATAAATGTGCGCCAGGAACCAATGTTCGAACAACCAGCGGGCCACCAGGCTTTCCCGGGCGCCCGGGGCATTGAGCAGGTTTTCCCATTGCACCACCTGCAAGGCTTCAGCAGCGCTTGGGGCCAGGGCTTGCTGATCGATCGGGGCGCCTGCGGCCAACCAGCGCTGCAGGGTCTGGTATTGCTGGTCGGTCAGACCGGTGACGGCCAGGGGCATGCCTTCCCTGGGATGGGCACCTGCGTATTCGTCGAATTGACCCGGCATCGCGCAACTGTTGTCACGATCGAGGCCCAGGACGATCTCTTCCGGCAGCTTGGCGTTGGGCTGCAACGGCGTGCGGTGGCCCAACTCCAGCATGCGCGCCATCAACGCAGCCTGGCTGCCCTGGGCGTCAAGCACTGAATAGAAGCCCTTGCGCTGCCAGGCGCGCGGGCCCCAGGCGTCATAGAACAAGCGGGTCGGGTCGGCCGCCTGGCGCCGCTCGCCGTCATACACCGACACCTTGCTCGCGCCCCGTGCCGCGCCTTCGCCACTGCCCAGGTTCAACTGGCAGGCGGAGTCGTAGCAGGCATGACAGGCCACGCATTTTTCCGTGAAGATCGGCTGGATGTCGCGGCTGTAGGAGATCGCGGGAGTGGAATTCCCGGCGGCTGCGCTAAAAGACAACAGCAGCAACAGACTGCCGAATAAGACGCGGTACGGCATGTCTCGGGGCCCTAAGAGATAATCGGGCGATTCTACCGGGCCAGCACCGCCTTGCAAACATGAGCGATATTCATGCAAAAGCCCCTCATGATCAAATCCTGCGCAGGTTTGCTATCATCCCGGCCTTCGTAATGGTCTTTTTTTCCAGGTAGTCCTATGTCTGATCGCAGCGCTCGCCTTTATCTTCTCCAGCAAGCCCTCAAGGAACGTATCCTGATCCTCGACGGCGGCATGGGCACGATGATCCAGAGCTACAAGCTGGAAGAGCAGGACTACCGCGGCAAGCGTTTTGCTGATTGGCCGAGCGACGTCAAGGGCAACAACGATTTGCTGGTGCTCAGCCGTCCCGACGTGATCGGCGCCATTGAAAAAGCCTACCTGGATGCCGGTGCCGACATCCTGGAGACCAACACCTTCAACGCCACCCAGGTGTCCCAGGCCGACTACGGCATGCAGGGCCTGGCCTACGAGCTGAACCTGGAAGGTGCGCGCCTGGCCCGCAAAGTGGCCGACGCCAAGACCCTGGAAACCCCGGACAAGCCGCGCTTCGTCGCCGGCGTGCTCGGCCCGACCAGCCGCACCTGCTCGCTGTCGCCGGACGTGAACAACCCCGGCTACCGCAACGTGACCTTCGACGAACTGGTGGAGAACTACACCGAGGCCACCAAGGGCCTGATCGAAGGCGGCGCCGACCTGATCCTGATCGAAACCATCTTCGACACGCTGAACGCCAAGGCGGCGATCTTTGCCGTGCAAGGCGTCTACGAAGAGCTGGGTGTCGAACTGCCAATCATGATTTCCGGCACCATCACCGATGCCTCCGGCCGCACCCTCTCCGGCCAGACTACCGAAGCCTTCTGGAACTCGGTGGCCCACGCCAAGCCGATCTCGGTCGGCCTGAACTGCGCCCTCGGCGCCAGCGAACTGCGCCCATACCTGGAAGAACTGTCGAACAAGGCCAGCACCCACGTATCGGCCCACCCCAACGCCGGCCTGCCCAACGAATTCGGCGAATACGATGAACTGCCGGCCGAGACGGCCAAGGTCATCGAAGAATTTGCCCAGAGTGGTTTCCTGAACATTGTCGGCGGCTGCTGCGGCACCACCCCGGCCCACATCGAAGCCATCGCCAAGGCCGTGGCCGGCTACGCGCCGCGGCAGATTCCGGAGATTCCCCGGGCGTGCCGCCTGTCGGGCCTGGAACCGTTCACCATCGATCGCAGTTCCTTGTTCGTCAACGTTGGCGAGCGGACCAACATCACCGGCTCCGCCAAGTTCGCCCGGCTGATCCGCGAGGACAACTACACCGAAGCCCTGGAAGTGGCCCTTCAACAGGTCGAGGCCGGCGCCCAGGTGATCGACATCAACATGGACGAGGGCATGCTCGATTCGAAGAAGGCCATGGTGACCTTCCTCAATCTGATTGCCGGCGAACCGGACATTTCCCGGGTGCCGATCATGATCGACTCCTCCAAGTGGGAAGTGATCGAGGCGGGCCTCAAGTGCATCCAGGGCAAGGGCATCGTCAACTCCATCAGCATGAAGGAAGGTGTCGAGCAGTTCATCCACCACGCCAAGCTGTGCAAGCGCTACGGCGCCGCCGTGGTGGTGATGGCCTTCGACGAAGCCGGCCAGGCCGACACCGAAGCGCGCAAGAAGGAAATCTGCAAGCGCTCCTACGACATCCTGGTCAATGAAGTCGGCTTCCCGCCGGAAGACATCATCTTCGACCCGAACATCTTCGCCGTCGCCACCGGTATCGAAGAACACAACAACTATGCCGTGGACTTCATCAACGCCTGCGCCTACATCCGCGACGAACTGCCGTACGCGCTGACATCGGGCGGCGTGTCCAACGTGTCGTTCTCGTTCCGCGGCAACAACCCGGTACGCGAGGCGATCCACTCGGTGTTCCTGCTATACGCGATCCGCGCGGGCCTGACCATGGGCATCGTCAACGCCGGCCAACTGGAGATCTACGACCAGATCCCGGTGGAGCTGCGTGATGCCGTGGAAGACGTGATTCTCAACCGCACCCCCGAAGGCACCGACGCCCTGCTCGCCATCGCCGACAAGTACAAGGGCGACGGCAGCGTCAAGGAAGCGGAAACCGAGGAATGGCGCGGCTGGGAAGTGAACAAGCGCCTGGAACATGCGCTGGTCAAGGGCATCACCACCCACATCGTTGAAGACACCGAGGAATCGCGACTGTCTTTCGCCCGGCCGATCGAGGTCATCGAAGGCCCGCTGATGGCTGGCATGAACATCGTTGGCGACCTGTTTGGCGCCGGCAAAATGTTCCTGCCCCAAGTGGTCAAGTCCGCTCGCGTGATGAAGCAGGCCGTGGCCCACCTGATCCCGTTCATCGAAGCGGAAAAAGGCGACAAGCCGGAGGCCAAGGGCAAGATCCTGATGGCCACGGTCAAGGGCGACGTGCATGACATCGGCAAGAACATCGTTGGCGTGGTGCTCGGCTGCAACGGCTATGACATCGTCGACCTGGGCGTGATGGTGCCTGCGGAGAAGATCCTGCAGGTGGCCAAGGAACAGAAATGCGACATCATCGGCCTGTCCGGCCTGATCACTCCGTCCCTGGATGAGATGGTGCATGTGGCCCGCGAGATGCAGCGCCAGGACTTCCATCTGCCGCTGATGATTGGTGGCGCCACCACCTCCAAGGCCCACACGGCGGTGAAGATCGAGCCCAAGTACAGCAACGACGCGGTGATCTACGTCACTGACGCTTCCCGCGCCGTGGGCGTGGCAACCCAGTTGCTGTCCAAGGAACTCAAGCCGGCGTTCGTCGAGAAAACCCGCCAGGACTACATCGACGTGCGCGAACGCACCTCCAACCGCAGCGCCCGCACCGAGCGCCTGAGCTACCCCGCCGCCGTGGCCAAGAAGCCACAGTTCGACTGGAGCAGCTATCAGCCGGTCAAGCCGACCTTCACCGGCGCCAAGGTCCTGGACGACATCGACTTGAACGTCCTGGCCGAATACATCGACTGGACCCCGTTCTTCATCTCCTGGGACCTGGCCGGCAAATACCCGCGCATCCTCACCGACGAAGTGGTCGGCGAAGCGGCCACGGCGCTGTACGCCGATGCCCGGGCGATGCTGCGCAAGCTGATCGATGAGAAACTGATCAGCGCCCGCGCCGCGTTCGGCTTCTGGCCGGCCAACCAGGTGCATGACGATGACCTGGAAGTCTATGGCGAGGATGGCAAGCCACTGGCGCGCCTGCATCACTTGCGCCAGCAGATCATCAAGACCGACGGCAAGCCGAACTTCTCCCTGGCCGACTTCGTCGCGCCGAAGGACAGCGGCGTGACCGACTACGTCGGCGGCTTCATCACCACCGCTGGCATCGGTGCCGAAGAAGTCGCCAAGACCTACCAGGAGGCCGGCGACGACTACAACTCGATCATGGTCAAGGCCCTGGCCGACCGCTTGGCCGAGGCCTGCGCCGAATGGCTGCACCAGCAGGTGCGCAAGGAGCATTGGGGTTATGCCAAGGACGAAAGCCTGGACAACGACGCCTTGATCAAGGAGCAATACACCGGTATCCGCCCTGCCCCCGGCTATCCGGCCTGCCCGGATCACACCGAGAAGAGCACCCTGTTCCGCCTGCTCGATCCCGAGGCCAGTGAAATGAAAGCGGGCCGCAGCGGCGTGTTTCTCACCGAACACTACGCCATGTTCCCGGCGGCGGCGGTCAGCGGCTGGTACTTCGCCCATCCCCAGGCGCAATACTTCGCCGTGGGCAAGATCGACAAGGATCAGGTCCAGAGCTACACCGCGCGCAAGGGCCAGGACTTGAGTGTGACGGAGCGCTGGTTGGCGCCGAATCTGGGTTACGACAACTAAGGGTCTTCACCTCAAAAAGATCGCAGGCTTCGTCAGCTCCTACAGGATTTTGTGGATTCTTGTAGGAGCTGGCGAAGCCTGCGATCTTTTTCCATGGGTTGTCTATGCTTGTCCCAAACCCATGGCAGACGAGGGATTTATGGACGATCCAGTCGACAACAAACCGCCGACCCTGCTGCAGATGATGCACAGCGTGCTGGCCGCCGCTTTCGGCGTGCAGAGCGGCAAGAACCGCGCCCGGGATTTTACCCACGGCAAGCCGAGTCACTTCGTGATATTAGGGATCGCGTTCACGGTGATCTTCGCTTTGACGCTGTTTGGCATCGTCAAGCTGGTGGTGCATCTGGCAGGGCTTTAACGCTCACCAAACCACCACATGACCCTGTGGGAGCGAGCTTGCTCGCGATAGCGGCCTGTCAGTCGACCTCATCATCGACTGAACCACCGTCATCGCGAGCAAGCTCGCTCCCACAGGTTTTTTTATCGCCAGGGGTAACCGTCTATTGGTGACTGACCCAGAACACTGCAGTACCCACCACCAGAATAATCAGAAACAAAATGGCCCAGGCATCAACAGTACTGTCGCTTTTCCTTGCTTTGGTCGGATTGCTCATTGCATCGCCTCTTGTCGGTTTTGTAGGTGATTGCATAGGGACTCGACCACAGTTAAGACGATGATTGCCCGTACGACAAATGTGGGTTAGGCAATAATCAGTCTCATTAGTCGATTTGGTTCTTTACATATACTCAAACATCACTTTTGCGCATAACTCAAAACAGGTATCTTGCACCGGCTCCCCTAGGAGTGCGCGGCCGTGCGCGCAGAATTGCCGAGGCAGAACCCGATTCCAGCGAGCCAACATGCAGCTGTTTCTGATCGGCCCAAGCCTGAGACCGAGACTTATATGTACGTATATGACGAGTACGATCAGCGAATCATCGAGGACCGCGTCAAGCAGTTCCGTGATCAGACCCGACGCTATCTGGCAGGCGAGCTGAGCGAAGAAGAATTCCGCCCTCTGCGCTTGCAGAATGGCCTGTATATCCAGCGCTTCGCCCCGATGCTGCGCGTGGCTGTGCCTTATGGCCAGCTGACCTCGCGCCAGGTGCGCAAGCTGGCGCAGATTGCCCGCGACTACGACAAGGGCTATGCCCACATCAGTACCCGGCAGAACGTCCAGTACAACTGGCCCGCCCTGGAAGATGTGCCCGAGATCCTGGCCGAACTGGCCACCGTGCAGATGCACGCGATCCAGACCAGCGGCAACTGCCTGCGCAACGTCACCACCGACCAGTTCGCCGGTGTCGCGGCCGACGAGTTGATCGACCCGCGGCCGTGGTGCGAAATCGTTCGCCAGTGGACGACGTTCCACCCGGAATTCGCCTACCTGCCGCGCAAGTTCAAGATCGCCATCAACGGCTCGACCTCGGACCGTGCGGCCATCGAAGTCCACGACATCGGCCTGGAGACGGTCTACAACGCCGCCGGCGAGCTGGGCTTCCGTGTATTGGTGGGCGGCGGCCTGGGGCGTACCCCGGTGGTCGGCGCGTTCATCAACGAGTTCCTCCCATGGCAGGATCTGCTGAGCTACCTCGACGCCATCCTGCGGGTGTACAACCGCTATGGCCGTCGTGACAACAAGTACAAGGCGCGGATCAAGATCCTGGTCAAGGCCCTGACGCCTGAAGTGTTCGCCGAGAAGGTCGAAGCCGAGATGGCTCACCTGCGTGGCGGCCAGACCACCCTGACCGAAGCCGAAGTGCATCGCGTCGCCAAGCACTTCGTCGACCCACAGTACAAGGCGCTGGACAACCAGGACGCCGAGCTGGCAGCCCTCGACAAGGAACATCCGGGTTTCGCCCGCTGGCGCACCCGCAATACCCTGGCCCACAAGAAGCCGGGCTACGTCGCGGTGACCCTGTCCCTGAAACCGACCGGCGTCGCGCCGGGCGACATCACCGACAAGCAACTGGACGCCGTGGCCGACCTGGCCGAGCGCTACAGCTTCGGCCAACTGCGCACTTCCCACGAGCAGAACATCATCCTGGCGGACGTTGAACAGCGCCAGTTGTTCACCCTGTGGGGCGAACTGCGCGAGCAAGGTTTCGCCACCCCGAACATCGGCCTGCTGACCGACATGATCTGCTGCCCGGGCGGCGATTTCTGCTCCCTGGCCAACGCCAAGTCGATCCCTATCGCCGAATCGATCCAGCGTCGTTTCGACGACCTGGACTACCTGTTCGACATCGGCGAGCTGGACCTGAACATTTCCGGCTGCATGAACGCCTGTGGCCACCACCACGTCGGCCACATCGGCATCCTGGGCGTGGACAAGAAAGGCGAAGAGTTCTACCAGGTCTCCCTGGGCGGCAGCGGTAGCCGCGACGCCAGCCTGGGCAAGATCCTCGGCCCGTCGTTTGCCCAGGATGACATGCCTGACGTGATCGAGAAGCTAATCGACGTGTACATCGAACAACGTACCCCGGAAGAGCGCTTCATCGACACTTACCAACGTATTGGCATCGACCTCTTCAAGGAACGCGTCTATGCAGCGAATCATTAAGAACAACGAGGTCATCGACGAAACCTGGCACCTGTTGCCCAAGGACGCGACCTTCGATGGCATCTCCAACTGCGACGACCTGATCGTGCCCCTGGCCCTGTGGCGCGATCACGCCCACGCCCTCAAGGCTCGCGACGGCGGCCTGGGGGTTTGGCTGGACGCCGACGAGGAAGCCGAGGAAATCGGTGATGACGCCAACCAGTTGCAGGTCATCGCCCTGAACTTCCCGGCCTTCACCGACGGGCGCAGCTACTCCAACGCCCGCCTGCTGCGTGACCGTTATGGTTTCAAGGGTGAATTGCGGGCGATTGGCGACGTGCTGCGCGACCAGTTGTTCTACATGCGCCGCTGCGGTTTCGACGCCTTTGCGTTGCGCGCCGACAAAGACCCCTATGAAGCCCTCGAAAGCCTCAAGGACTTCTCGGTGACCTACCAGGCTGCCACTGACGAACCGCTGCCGCTGTTCCGTCGTCGCTGAAACCTGATACACAAAAAGCCCTGATCCGGGTGTGCCGGTTCAGGGCTTTTGTGTTTTCGGCGTCTTGAATCCACTTCGGGCCTACTGTGGGAGCGAGCCTGCCCGCGATAGCGGTGGGTCAGCTTGCCTCGATGCCAGATGGACGGCCGTCATCGCGAGCAAGCTCGCTCCCACAAAGGGGTTGGCGGTGACTCTGCGGCCTTCGGATTACCAGAACCGCTGCTGGGTCAGGCGGCTCCACCAATTGAGCAGCACACGATCCACCGAACTGCTGGCCGCCATGCCGATGCGTTCCTGCAGGCTTTTGCGTTCGGCGTAGTGCAGGTGGTACAGATCGGCGCCCTTGGCCCGTTCGGCCAAGTACTCGTCGCTGGTTTTCAGCTCATCCACCAAGCGCTTGTCCAGCGCCGCGACACCCAGCCAGACTTCACCGGTCGCCACTTCATCGATTGCCAATTGCGGGCGATAGTTGGACACGAAGTTCTTGAACAGTTCGTGGGTGATGTCCAGGTCCTCCTGGAATTTCTCCCGGCCCTTCTCGGTATTTTCGCCGAACACCGTCAACGTGCGTTTGTATTCACCAGCCGTCAATACTTCGAAATCGATGTCGTGTTTCTTCAGCAGCCGGTTGACGTTGGGCAATTGCGCGACGACGCCAATGGAGCCCAGGATCGCGAAGGGCGCGCTGATGATCTTCTCGCCGATGCACGCCATCATGTAGCCACCACTGGCCGCCACCTTGTCGATGCAGACAGTCAGCGGCACGCCGGCCTGACGGATCCGCGCCAGTTGCGACGAGGCCAGGCCATAGCTATGGACCATGCCGCCGCCACTTTCCAGGCGCAGCACCACTTCATCCTTCGGCGTCGCCAGGGTCAGCAACGCGGTGATTTCATGACGCAGGCTCTCGGTGGCCGAGGCCTTGATGTCACCGTCGAAGTCCAGCACGAACACCCGGGGCTTGGCCGCCGGCTTGTCCTTGTTTTTCTTCCCGGCCTTTTCAGCCTTGCCTTCGGCCTTGCGCAAGGCCTTGAGCTGATCCTTGTCCAGCAGCGTCTGTTCCAGGCGCTCGCGCAAGCCCTTGTAGAAATCGTTGAGTTTGCTCACCTGCAACTGGCCGGCCGACTTGCGCCGCCCTTTGCTGCGCAGCGCAGCAAAACTGGCCAGCACCACCAGGATGGCGATCACCAGCGTCACAGTCTTGGCCAGGAAACCGGCGTACTCGATGAAAAACTCCACAGCAACTCCTTAAATGCAATGCGCCACTGAACGCAGGCGCGTAACGGCCCCAGCATACCCATGCGCCTGCGTCGCGACCAGCCAAGAAACCTATGGTTACCTTGACGCGAGCGAGACAGGACAAGGCTATAACGGACATTTCAAACAAGCGTATGTTTTTTCATTGACAGCTCACCGCCATCCCCATAACCTCGCCAAACCTTCAACGTACCGGGATGACGCGGACGTGGGCAGTATCTATCTGATTCGACATGGCCAGGCCTCCTTTGGTGCGGACGACTACGATGTCCTCTCGCCCAATGGCGTCCGCCAGGCACAAGTGCTTGGCGGCCACCTCGCCGAGCTCGGAGTCGTATTCGATCGCTGCCTCTCGGGTGACTTGCGTCGCCAGCAGGATACCGCCACCGGTGCGCTGGGCCAGATGTCCGCCGCCGGAATGCCGGTTCCCGAGCTGGAAATCGACGCTGCGTTCAACGAGTTCGACGCCGATGCAGTCATTCGTGCCCTGCTGCCGGACATGCTCCCCCAGGAACCCGAGGCCCTGCATGTCCTGCGCAACGCCGCGCAGAACCGCGCCGAATTCCAGCGTATCTTTGCGCTGATCGTCGAGCGCTGGCTCAGCGGCCGGTATGATCCGCCCGGTCTCGAAAGCTGGCTGGGGTTCGTCGAGCGGGTCCAGGCGGGCCTGCAGCGCATCCTGGAACAAGCTGATAACAGCCATAAGATCGCCGTCTTCACTTCCGGCGGCACCATCACCGCCCTGCTCCACCTGATCACCCAGATACCCGCCCGACAGGCCTTCGAACTGAACTGGCAAATCGTCAACACCTCGCTCAACCACCTGAAATTCAGGGGTCGCGAGGTGGCCCTGGCTTCCTTCAACAGCCATGCCCACCTGCAACTGTTGAAGGCCCCGGACCTCATCACCTTTCGCTGAGTCCGGATTACTGTAGACCCTTGCTGTACCACCCAAATAAGGATCGAAACCATGACCTCCGTAGCCGACGCCGTACAAGCCATGAAAGCCAAGTTCAACCCAGCCGCCGCTGCCGGCCTGGACCTGGTATTCGGTTTCCGCATCGACGATACCAAGAATTTCTCGCTGATCGTCAAGGACAGCACCTGCGAACTGCAGGAAGGTGAAAACCCGGACGCCCAGGTGACCCTGGTGATGGACGGCGAGACCCTCGAAGGCATCGTCGATGGCAGCACCGACGGCATGCAAGCGTTCATGGGCGGCAAGCTGCGCGCCGAAGGCGACATGATGCTGGCCATGAAACTGTCCGAGCTGTTCCCAAGCTGAGACTGCGCTCGCGTGCTTCGCGAGCCTTTCGATTGCAAACGAATCCCGCCCCCGTGGCGGGATTCGTGTTTTTGCCTCTTCTTGATTTCGCACCGCACACAACCTTGACCCCTGTCAGTTCCCGCTCGTCCTCCAACCGCTAACGTAGCGCTTCCATCAAGGCCAGGGACGGCTCATCGGGAGCCTGTGCCTGCTCATCTCAAGGAAGAGAGGCTCATGCCCCCACTGAAAATCGTTCTGCTGTCCAGCGCATTCAACGGCCTGACCCAACGCACCTGGCTGGACCTGCGCGAGGCCGGCTACCGCCCCAGCGTGGTGCTGTTCACCGACGCGGCGTCGGTCTGCCGACAAATCGAAGAAAGCGGCGCCGACCTGGTGATCTGCCCATTTCTCAAGGACCGCGTACCCGAGCAGCTGTGGCGCAACCCACGGCGCCCGGTGGTGATCATTCATCCCGGGATTGTCGGCGATCGCGGTGCCAGTGCCCTGGACTGGGCGATCACCCGGCAGCCCGAGCGCTGGGGCGTCACCGCCTTGCAGGCGGTGGAGGAAATGGATGCCGGGCCCATCTGGGCCACGTGCGAATTCGACCTGCCCAAGGGCCTGCGCAAATCGGAGCTGTATAACGGCCTGGTCAGCGACGCGGCCATTCGTTGCATTCGCGAGGTCGTGGAAAAACACGGCGACGGTTTCGTCCCGGCGCCGCTGGACTATGATCGCCCTGACGTGATCGGACGCCTGCAACCGAACATGACCCAGGATGATCGCAGCTTCAGTTGGCACGACAGCAGCGGTTTCATCCAGCGCTGCATCGACGCCGCGGACGGTCAACCCGGCGCGCTCGCCAGCCTGGCCGGCGAACAGTTTTACCTGTACGACGCCCATCCGGACGTTCGCCACGGCCTGCCCGGCGAACTGCTGGCCGTGCGGGACGATGCGGTGCTGGTGGCAACCGGGGACGCAAGCCTGTGGATTGGCGCCCTGCGCCGCAAGCCGAAACCCGGCGAACAGACCTTCAAGCGCCCGGCGCGCCATGTCCTGTCGAACCGCCTCGAAGGCGTCCCGGTGCTCGACAGTTGCCTGGCTCGGCAGCCATTCAGCAACGAGCCCTATCAACCCATCCGCTACCGCGAATGTGGCCATGTCGGGGAACTGACGTTCGAGTTCTATAACGGGGCGATGAGCACTGAACAATGCCAGCGCCTGGTGGCGGCATTGCGCTGGGCCAAATCCCGGGATACCCAGGTGCTATTGATCCGTGGTGGGCGCGGCAGCTTTTCCAACGGCGTGCACCTGAACGTGATCCAGGCCGCCGCCGAACCCGGCCTGGAAGCCTGGGCCAACATACAGGCGATCGACGATGTCTGCCTGGAGTTGTTCAGCGCCCGGCAACTGGTGGTCAGCGGCCTGACGGGGAACGCCGGGGCCGGTGGTGTGATGCTGGCCCTGGCCGCCGATATCGTGCTGGCGCGCCGCGACATCGTGCTCAACCCCCACTACGCGACCATGGGCCTGTACGGCTCTGAATACTGGACCTACAGCCTGCCCCGGGCGGTCGGTCCGGACATGGCCTGGAAACTCACCCAGGACTGCCTGCCCATCAGCGCCCTCCAGGCGTTGCGCTACGGCATGGTCCGGGAGATCGGCCCGCGCTGCCCCGACGAGTTCGGTCTGTGGCTGCTGCAACGGGCCAACCGCGCGTTGCTCGAGCCGACCTATGAAAGCATCCGGGTGCGCAAGGCCGAACGGAGCCTGTCGGCGATCCAGGCGTGTCGCGAAGACGAACTCGCACAGATGCGCCGCGACATGGTGGACAATCGCCACGGCTTCGCCGACAAGTGCCATCGTTTCGTCTTCAAGCACAAGGCCTGCCGTACGCCGGAACGCCTGGTTGCGCCTTGGGCGCGGGCAGCCCAGGCCCAAGCCGTCCAATAACAGCCGGCATCGAGACGATACTGTTTACTCAAGAAGAAGATGGCCCTGTGGCGAGGGAGCTTGCTCCCGCTGGGCTGCGAAGCGGCCCCTAAGTCAGCCAACTCGGTGTGCCAGGAAGAATGAGTTCACTGCCTTAGGGCTGCTGCGCAGCCCAGCGGGAGCAAGCTCCCTCGCCACGGAACAGCATGACGGTATCAGGGAGGCGCGGCAGCTCTTACAATGCCCGCTTCCCCCGCATCGGCCTGAACATGGACATCGACCTCGCCCGCACCTTCCTGGAAATCGTCCGCCACGGCAGCCTCGCCGCAGCGGCCGAAAAGCTGCACGTGACCCAGACGGCGATCACCGCCCGGGTCCAGAAGCTCGAAAGCCAGCTCGGCTGCGCGCTGTTCGTGCGCAACCGTGCCGGCGCGCGCCTGACCGCCGACGGCGAGGCCTTTGTGGTCTACGCCAACCAGCTCGTGCAGACCTGGGAAGCGGCCCGCCGGGACCTGCCGCTGCCCGAGGGCTATCGCAACGTCTTGCACCTGGGGGGCGAGGTCAGCCTGTGCAACCCCTTGATGCTCGCCTGGGCCGGCGAACTGCGCCAGAAGATCCCCGGCCATGCCCTGCGCATGGACATCCGCGACGGCGAGAAACTGCTGCAACAGTTGGAACTGGGCCTGCTGGACGCGGCGGTGGTCTATCAGCCCGAATACTGGCCGCGCCTGCAAGTGGAACAATTGCTGGAAGAAAAGCTCATCCTGGTACGCCTGGCCACCCGTCCCGAGCCCTACGTGTACATCGACTGGAGTGCCGACTTCCGGCGCCAGCATGACACCGCGCTGCCAGATAAAGCCAAGGCCGCCGTGACCTTCAACCTCGGCCCCCTGGCCCTGCAATACATCCTGGAAAACGGCGGCAGCGGTTACTTCCGCACGCGGGTCGTGCAGAGCTACCTGGACAGCGGCATCCTGGAACGGGTGCCCAAGGCGCCGGAGTTCAACTACCCGACCTATCTGGTGTATTCCAGGGACCGGGATTCGGCGGCATTGCAGCAAGCGTTCGAAGTGCTGCGAGAAATCGTCAGGACCGGTAGCGACTGGTCGCAGCGTTGGGATCCCTTGACCTGACGGTTTGTGTTGCTGGCCTGCCTGGTATGACGCCTCTCGTGGCCAGGGATTGCTCCCGCTTTGTAGGAGCTGGCGAAGCCTGCGATCAGTTGATCTTTCTCTAGACTCAATCGCCATCGGATAGATCGCAGCCCAGCGGGAGCAAGCTCCCTCGCCACAAGAGTCCTCACTAGCAGTCGGTTCTATGGCTTGCTCTGCATGTGCGCCATGATCTCGTCCTTGATCAGCAATCGCTTCTTCTTGAGCGTCTCCAGGACTTCATCGGGCAACGCGCTGGAGGACGGCTTCTCGGCGTCGACCACCTCGGCATCAAGTTGGGAGTATTTTTGAAGTAACGAGTCGAGCCTTGGATTCTCGCTGCGTTTTTGCTGGATTTGATCTTTTGTGTATTTGAGATCCTGGCACAAATCGTGGGACACCGGCATGGAACACCTCCTTTGGTGGATCAATGGCAGACGCTCTTGCAGCGCCCGTCGATTATCAGGATGGCCTCGTCGGCGGGGTTCTGTCGACCGTCAATCCGACCAGCGGTGACCGTTCGTCGTACCGGATCGCTTGGCGATCAAACCTTTGCCTGGGCGCAACCCTCCATTGATCAGAGACGACAAGAATCGCTCGTTCAACGTGGATGGAGACTTACCTATGGACACATTTATCCTGCGTCAACTCGGCCTGGCAGTGGCCCTGAGCACCAGCATGGGCATGGCCTGGGCCGCGTCTTTCAACGACTTCGTCGACAGCGCGGCGGTCGGTGGCATTGCGGAAATCGAAACCAGCAAACTGGCCTTGGAAAAGAGCCAATCGGCAGACATCAAGGCGTTCGCCAACACGATGATCACCGACCACACCAAGGCCAATGACGAGTTGAAGGCGCTGGCGCAAAAACATGACATCGAAGTACCCGACGACACCACGCTGATGAAGAAAGCCAAGGAGAAAATCCTTGAGGTGCGCGATGAATCCTTTGATGCGGCCTACGCCAACAACCAGGTCAAGGCCCACGAAGAAACCATCGAACTGTTCAAGAAAGAAGCCAACACCGTTACCGACGACAAGAAGGCTGGCAACACCGAACTCAAGGCGTTCGCCCAGAAGATGCTGCCGGCCCTGCAACACCACCTGGAGGAAGCCAAGAAACTTCAGGCGGCCCATCCAAGCAAGTAACGGCACCCCCCCTTGAGCGGCCACAGGACTCGCTCAAGAAAAAACGGCGCTTCCACAAGGACGGCGCCGTTTTCGTATCCCGAACCTCTATCAGGCCTGAAGCCCCTTGCGAGCAACCGCAGCACCTGCCTGCAACGCCCTTCCAACCTGCTCGTCGAAATCCCCCTGTCTCATCACCTGCAAGGCGGCGGCCGTGACACCCCGGTAGGCCACCAAGGCGTCGATCATTTGCTGGGCATCGTGGCTCGCCAGCAACTGGCTGCTGTTGACCACGACATTTTTCGCCGCCAACTGTGCGATGTCCCCAGGTATGCCGGCCAGCATCGCCTGATTGGCCAGCGCCGTCATCAACAAGGCCGGAAAGGCCGGGCCGGTGCCCGAGAGCGCAGAGAGGTAATCGATGAAGTCCTCTTCCTGGACCTCGGCAGCAGTGCCTACACATTCAAACAAACGCTGCACGAGACTTTTCGTTGTCGCCTCTACCCCGCCCGAACAATACCAAGGCGTAAAGGACTGCCCGATCTCCACCGCCGCGTTGGGCATCGCCCTTACGACCGCTGAAGCCAAGGTCTTTGCAGTAATTGACTGCGCCGTGATCCCGGCCATCAAGGAGATCAACGTTTTACCCGTCGCATTGATGTGCAAACTGGCGAAATGCTCGGGACGAACCGCGATGATCACCAGGTCGCTGCGATCCACCAGGTCCTGGTTGTCCGTGACCAGGCAAGCACCTTGTTGCGCCAATGGATATTTGCCCGAGCGATTGGAAATGATCAGTTTTCCCGCCGACACCAGTCCCTTCGCCAGGACCGCCTCGGCAATCGCCCCTCCCAACCAGCCGGTGCCGCCAATGATCCCAACGGTGTCATTGATCATCGGCCTGGCCTTCGAACGTGTCTGTCAAAGGAACAAAGACCCCGGGCTCTTTTTCGGCATAGCCGAACTTCCCGTAGAAACGATCCAGTTCACGCTGCTTGGGGACTTTGCCGGTGAAGATGCTCACGTAATGCGGGATGCGCTGGAAGCGCACGGTGATCAGCTCTGTGGTGTTCATGGTGATGTAGCCGATCTGCGTCAGGTAGATCGTTCGGGCCCGTGCGTCGGCCCCCTGACTGTCGTAGCCAAAGCGCTTGAACATGCTCGCCAGGGCGTTCATTCGCTGCTCGTCCACGACCGCCACCTCCTGGGCCACTTCAGCGGACTGAAGCGCCCAGCTGCGCACGGCGAACTCGAATTGCGAGTCGAACAATTGCGGGTTGAGCCAGCACTCGAACACATTCAGGATCGCCTCGGAAATGCTTTCGGCATAACTTTCACTTTGCCGTATCAGCCCCCCCGTATTGGTTTCCCGCCAGCGTGACAACAAGGCGGCGAGCAGCTGTTCGCGGTCCTCGAAGAACCAGTAGAAGCTGGTTCGCGATAACCCCAGGCGCTTGGCCAGCGGCATGACCCGAACCGCATCGATGCCCGACTCCTTCAACGCCTCGTAGGCCGCTTCCAGCCAGCCTTCCGGCGAGCCGCGCCAACCTGCGTCCTGGGCCTTGCCACGTGCCTTCCCTACCTGGGGCATCCTGCTTACCTTCTTTAAATAATGCGTAACGCGAATGTACTTGGATGACTGCCAAATGTACACATGAGTACATTTGATTGACTTTTCACCCTCTCAACCGATGATGAATTAATGAGAAAAACTCATCAAACGTCGACATAAAATGGTTTGTCAGCCTAATGCGCCTGGATAAATATCTCCCACAGGCAACGGACTCCAAACCACAACAACAACGAGCCGCCACTATGAACCCTGCAGTGCACCTTCCAGAAAGACCTTCGACAACCGGCCAAAGAACGCCGGAGCGACCGGCGTTGTCACGCGCTTCTTTTGTCACTTATCCCCTGCCCAAACTTCGATAACTGCTCATGCGACGCCTCGCGCAGTCGCTTTGTGTCGCCTGAAAACCTGGCGCACAACGCTGCGCCAGGGGATTGCTGACGCGCGGTTTCTTTCCATCAGCCGGATCAGTGATATGTGGATGACACAACAGAAGCTTCCACTGGGTGAACACATCGCCCGGTATGTCGAATGGTTGACTCAACATGGCGCAGGTATTTTCGACGCCATCTCGCTTTCACTGTCGGGCGTCATCACCGCGCTTACCAGCGTGCTCCTTTGGTTCAACCCCCTGGCGTTGATCGCCGTGTTCGCCTTGTTCGCCTATTACATCCAACGCAAGGTGAGCCTCACGCTGTTCGTGGCCCTCGCCTTCCTGCTGATATTCAATCTGGGTTATTGGCAGGAAACCCTGGAGACCCTGGCCCAGGTGACCTTCGCCACGCTTGTCTGCGTGGTGATCGGTGTGCCGCTGGGCATCGTCGCGGCACATCGGCCCTGGTTCTATGCAGCCTTGAGGCCGGTACTCGACTTGATGCAGACCGTGCCCACGTTCGTCTACCTCATCCCAACCCTGACGCTCTTCGGCCTGGGGGTCGTTCCGGGGCTGATCTCCACGGTGGTATTCGCCATCGCCGCCCCCATTCGGCTGACCTATCTAGGCATCTGTGACGTACCCGCAGAACTGATGGATGCCGGCAAGGCCTTTGGCTGTTCGCGTCGCCAATTGTTGGCGCGCATCGAGCTGCCCCACGCCATGCCCAGCATCGCCGCCGGCATCACCCAATGCATCATGCTGTCACTGTCCATGGTGGT
The DNA here is from genome assembly GCF_001269655.1 of Pseudomonas thivervalensis. Lineage (GTDB taxonomy): Bacteria > Pseudomonadota > Gammaproteobacteria > Pseudomonadales > Pseudomonadaceae > Aquipseudomonas > Aquipseudomonas thivervalensis. The sequence continues at coordinate 54,290 of NZ_LHVE01000008.1, read as the reverse complement.
GATCGCCGCGCTGGTGGGCGCCGATGGCCTGGGCAAACCCGTGGTCAACGCACTGAACACCGCCGATATCTCGATGGGTTTCGAAGCGGGCCTGGCGATCGTGCTGCTGGCGATCACGCTCGACCGCATCTGCAAGCAACGTGAAACCCTGAAAAGAGGTGACGCATGAGCATCATTCGTTTTGAAGACGTCGACGTCATCTTCGCCGCCCGTCCAAAGCCAGCCCTGGATCTGCTCGACCAAGGCTTTTCGCGTCCGGAGATTCTTCAGAAAACCGGTTTGATCGTCGGCGTGGAGAAAGCCAGCCTGGAGATCAACAAAGGTGAGATCTGCGTGCTGATGGGCCTGTCCGGCTCCGGCAAATCCAGCTTGTTGCGTTGCATCAACGGGCTGAACACGGTGAGTCGCGGCAAGCTGTTCGTCGAACACGAAGGCCGGCAAATCGACATCGCGTCTTGCACCCCCGCCGAGCTGAAAATGATGCGCACCCAGCGCATCGCCATGGTGTTCCAGAAGTTCGCCCTGATGCCCTGGCTGACGGTGCGCGAGAACATCAGTTTCGGCCTGGAAATGCAGGGTCGGCCGGAGAAGGAACGCAAGCAGTTGGTGAATGAAAAACTCGAGCTGGTGGGCCTGACCCAGTGGCGCAACAAGAAGCCCGACGAACTGTCTGGCGGTATGCAGCAACGGGTCGGCCTGGCCCGCGCCTTGGCGATGGACGCCGACATCCTGCTGATGGATGAACCGTTCTCCGCCCTCGACCCACTGATTCGCCAAGGCTTGCAGGACGAGCTGCTCGACCTGCAGCGCAAACTGCAGAAAACCATCGTGTTCGTCAGCCACGACCTCGACGAAGCCCTGAAGCTGGGCACACGCATCGCCATCATGAAAGACGGCAAGATCATCCAGTACAGCAAGCCCGAAGAGATCGTGCTGAACCCGGCCGACGACTATGTGCGCAACTTCGTCGCCCACACCAATCCGTTGAATGTGCTGTGCGCGAAAAGCTTGATGACCCCGCTGGGCCAGTGTGTTTTCGCCCGCGACGAATATTGCCTGGATACGCTTCAAAACCTGTGGATGGTGGTCAGCGCGCAGCGTCATTTGACCCACGTTCGGAAAGGCGCCACAGCCGCACCTGTCCAACCGTGGAATCCGACCAGGCCAATCGAGACCTTGGCTCGACAGCCCACGTGCGTGCCGCCAGCGACCAACATGCGCGACGCCTTGCGGATTCGTTACGAAACGGGCCATCCCCTCATCGTGCAGGACGAGGCCGGAACCGTCCTGGGCATATTGGGCGACGGCGAACTGTATCGGGCCCTGCTGGGACACAACCTGACGCAGCCCGTGCCATCTGACCCCATAAAAGAATTTTCGCTGGCGTGATGCGCCAGCCAACGGCTTCGCACCCACCGCCACCACCCCGTTTGAGTTTGAGCGAGATCGGAAAATGACCCTTAATACCGTGAAAACCCATCGTGAACTTCTGACCGATCGCACGCCCGGCCATGGCATGCCGGGTGGTTTGTTTGGTCGCCAGGATATTTTTGAAACCGACGTCGATATCTTTTTCACCAAGCACTGGATTCTGGTGGGGGTCACCAGCGATGTCCCCGAACCGGGTGATGTTTCCACCCTCGACATCGGCAAATCCTCCATCCTCCTGGTGCGCGATGACGACGAGCATGTGCAAGCATTCCGTAACGTCTGCCGCCACCGTGGCGCGCGCTTGAAACAGGCCGGCAAGTCGACGGTGGGCATGCTGGTCTGCCCCTACCATCAGTGGACCTACGACCTGGATGGCAGCCTGAAGCATGCCGCGCACATGGGCCAGGCCTTCGACCCCAAGTGCAAAAGCCTGATTCCCGTGCACACTCGGGTTGTCGGCACCCACGTCTTCGTCTGCCTGGGCGACGAACCGCCAGAAGACATCCTGTACCTTGACCAGGCCATGACACCGCGCTTCGCTCAATATGACATCGCCCATTCAAAGATCGCCTTCGAATCGGAAATCATCGAGAACGGCAATTGGAAACTGGTGATCGAGAATAACCGCGAGTGTTATCACTGCGCCGCCACCCATCCGGAATTGACCGCGTCTTTCCTGCCGGAAGATTTCGGTTTCTGCACCGATGGGCTGGGGGAGGACTCACTCCAGGCGCTGGCGGAGTATCACCGCCGCAATGCCGAGACCAAGGCCAACTGGGAGCGCGAAGGCTATCTCTGCGATGCCATCGAACACCTGGGTGAAGACGCCGTGACCCAGTTTCGCTCGCAGCGACTGGCCATCGCCGGCAACGGCGAATCCCAGACCCTCGACACCCGCGTGGCGTGCACCCGGCTGTTTGGCGACCTCACCCGCCGCGACCTGGGCGACGTGCATCTCTGGACGCACAACTCGTGGACCCATGTCATGAGCGACCATGCCGTGGTCTCCTACATCATCCCTCTGGCGCCCGATAAGACTCTGGTGCGCACCAAATGGCTGGTTCATGCCGATGCCGTCGAAGGCGTCGACTACCACGTCGACAAGCTGACCGAAGTCTGGGTCGCGACCAACCTGCAGGACGCCAGTCTCGTCGGCATCACCCACAGCGGCACCCAGGATCCGGCCTACAGGCCCGGGCCGTTCTCGGCCTTTACCGAAACCTATGTCGACCAGTTCTCGCGCTGGTACGCGGCGCGCCTGGCCGCCCACGGCGTGTGAGGAATGAACATGACGACTTATGAAAACCTGACGCGCCCTGGAAACGCCAGCGCGGTCCAGCGTTTTACCGACCCGACCACCTGGGGCACGTTCGGCGCGCAATGGCACAGCGGTGAACAGAAAACCCTGCAATGTTGTGCCGTGCACCAGGAAACCCATGACGTCAGGACTTTCATTTTTCGCTGTGCGGACTTCAGCGCGCTGAGCTTCGAGCCCGGTCAATTCATCACCATCTCACCGGTCATTGGCGGGCAAACCATTGCCCGCTGCTACACCCTGTCGTCCTCCCCGACGCGGCCCTTTGCGTTCTCCATAACGGTCAAGCGCGTGCCCGGGGGCGTGGTGTCGAACTGGCTGCATGACAACCTCAAGCCCGGCGATAGCCTGAAGGCGTCCGGCCCGGCCGGCAGCTTTACGCCGGTCGGCCATCCTGCGACGAAACTGTTGTACCTGTCGGCCGGCTCCGGCGTAACACCGCTGATGTCGATGACCCGCGCCGCCTGCGACATGGCCGGCAATCTCGACATCGTGTTCGTGCACAGCGCCCGTACGCCCACCGACATCATTTTCCACGCCCAATTGACACGCATGCAGGCCGCCATGCCGGGGCTGCGGTTCATCAGCATTTGCGAAGGGCTTGGCGACACCCCTCAATGGCAGCAGCCGATAGGCCGGCTCGACTTGTCGTTGCTGAGCCAGCACGTACCGGACTACCAGGACCGGGAAATCTTTACCTGCGGTCCCCAGGGGTACATGGAAGCGGTCAAGTCGCTGCTCAGGGACGCGGCGTTCGATTTCGCCCACTACCATCAGGAAAGCTTCGACATTGCCGCGCTGAATGAGGAGCCGTTGATCGAACAGGCCGCGTCGCTCGACCAGCAAGCCCTGTTCACGGTGACCCTGTCGCGCTCAGGCAAGAGCTTCAGCATGTCGGCCGACCAGACCGTGCTGTCTGCCGCGAAGAAAGCCGGCGCGATCGTGCCCTCCTCCTGCAGCCAAGGCGTTTGCGGCACCTGCAAGACCACCCTGCTGCAGGGTACGGTGGACATGAATCACAACGGCGGCATCAGGCAACGGGAAATCGACAAGGGCCTGCGTTTGCTCTGCTGCAGCAAGCCCACCTCCGACCTGGTCCTTGATCTTTAGCTTTGCCTCGCTTAATCAGGTAGTCACTGCACACCGGCTTCTGCACAATCTCCGTGCGCTTTAACCAACAAGGCAGTGACCCAGATGAAACCGCAACCCTTGCCGCCACTCAACAGCCTGGTGGCGTTCGAGGCCGCCGCCCGCCACCTGAGCTTCACGGTGGCGGCACGGGAACTGAACGTCACCCAGGGCGCCATCAGCCGCCAGGTACGCTTGCTCGAAGACTATCTGGGCACAGCGCTGTTCACCCGCACGACCCGGGAAATCAACCTCACCGCCACCGGCAGCCAGTATTACGAGAGCGTGCGCGACACGCTGCTGCAAATCGCCCAGGCCACCGCGGGAATACGCCATTGGCAAGGCGCGCAGCAAATCACCGTCGTCACCAGCACGGCAATGGCGTCGCTGTGGCTGCTGCCGCTGGTGTCGGAGTTCCAGCGCCAGAACGAGGAGATTGACCTGCGTATCATCGCGACGGATCAAGTCAGTGATTTTTCCCGGCTGGACTGTGACCTGGCGCTGTATTACTGCAGCACGCCGCCAAAAAACATGAAAGTCACGCCGCTGTTCAACGAAGAGATTTTCCCGGTGTGCAGCCCTGCCTATCTGGCGCAACACCCTGGAATAGATACGTTGGAGCAATTGGGTGGATGCACCTGGTTGTGGCTGGAAGACCAGCACCGGGACTGGATCGGCTGGAAAGAATGGTTCCGACGCCTAGGCTACCCGCCGCCAGAACCTCGGCGGCGCATCAACATCAACAGCTATGCCATGCTGATCCAATCGGCCCTGGCTGGCCAAGGAATCGCCCTGGCCTGGTCGGGTCTGCTCAGCAATCACTTGCAAACCGGCAACCTGGTGCGGCCGACGCAAGCCATCCTGCGTACCGACGCGCAGTTCTGCCTGCTGGAACCCCAAGGCCGGGCCCCGAACAGACAAAGCGTCAACCGCTTCCGCCAGTGGCTGATGGCCCATCTGGCAGAAACGGTCGACGCTTGATGGACCCGGCAACCTAGCCGATTTTCACATTCATGGTGATGCGCGCCGTGAAGACCTTCACCCCGGCCTCGTCGAAGATCTCGACCGGAACAATCTTGTCGCCCGAAGTCTGCCAGTCGATGTCGCTACCGTCGGCAATGGCGTGGATGGACGTCTTGGCCTTGGCCAAATATTCGACGGTCATGCCTTTGGGAATCCAGCGGGCACCGCTGGGGATGGACACCTCGGTCATCATGCCGCCGGCCAGTTCTGCCGCGTTGCACAGCGCGATCGCGTGAACGGACGCCAGGTGATTGGTGATTTCCTTGCGAAACGGCACCTTCACTTCACCGCGACCGGGAGCCAACACCGAAATTTCCGGGTTGATGGTGCCGAAGTATGGGGCCATCTGGCAGGCCATATTGCTGAAGGCGGACGGACCGACGCTTTGGTACATGCTGAGAGTCTGGCTCATGGGGTATCTCTGATCAGGTGGGCTGGAGTCATGAACGGAGCATGACTGATTTACAGAATATTACTCTGTTACAGAACAATATTCTGTAACTATCCACCCTGTCAATCACTCGTGCCGAGCCTTCGTTTCAATTACCATGGCCCCTTTTTGCCTGGGCCGAAAAATGGAACCTGTCGATCTCCTCGAGCGCTGCTACCCAGGGCGTCGTGCCGAGTCCAAGCGGCACATCCTTCGATGTGCCCTGACGTTGTTCAATCAACAGGGCATAGAAGCGACCACCATCGATATCATCCGTGCCGAAAGCCAGATGAGCGTGGGCGCCATCTATCACCATTTCGAGAACAAGGAAGGTTTGGTCGCGGCGTTGTACATGACCGCCCTGGATGACCAGGCGCGGCTCAGGGACAGCTACCTCGGCGCTGTCACGTCGACCCGGGACTGGGTGCATGCCCTGGTGTTCAGCTACGTGGATTGGGTGGTCAGCCAACCCGATTGGGCGCGGTTCCAGTACCAGGCGCGCTTTGCGGTCGCGCGCAGCAGCTTCAACGAGCGGCTCGCCGAGGCGAATCTCGCCAGGAACGCCGAACTCAAGAAATGGTTCAGCGACCCCGCCCACCGGCAGGATTTGCAGGACCTGCCTTTCGAGCTGATCCCGTCACTGATCATCGGCTCGGCGGAAAGCTACTGCCGCGCCTGGCTCTCTGGCCGCGTCAAACGCAGCCCTGAAGGCTACCGGCAGCAGTTGGCCGAGGCCGCCTGGCGCGCCGTTGGCAGGCCACCCAGCGCCTCGTCTTGATGTTCTGATCCACCCGAACAGATTCACTCGATAGCGGCCAGCCTCCGTCATGCACCATCGTCATGGGTGATGACCGGAACTGGTAGAAGGCTGCGGACCTGCTATCGTGGATAAAGACCTGAGTAGTTGCGACCCCATACGTATCCAGGTTCCGTGCATGGAGAGATGATGTTGGAAGCAGTGGAACTGCTCGCCATAGATGAATGGGCCAAGCCCTCGCCACACGGCGAGTGTGATGTGATCATCGTCAATTACAACGCCGGTGAACTGTTACTGGAGTGTGTCGAGTCGGCGTTTGTCGCCGGCGCTTCCAGAGTGATTGTGGTGGATAACGACTCCCACGATGACAGCCTGACGCGGCTGGAGCGAATCCACCCTGCCGGCGGCTCGCTTCAGATCGTACGCAATGCCGCCAACCTCGGCTTCGCCGTGGCGTGCAACCAAGGTGCTCGCCTGTCAGCGGCTCCCAACTTGTTTTTCTTGAACCCGGACAGCAAGCTGGCCGCTAATGCCATCGACCGCTTGTTGCTGGCGTTGCGCAGCGCGCCGGAAATCGGCATGGTCGGCGGGTTCCTGTGCAATCCGGACGGCAGCGAGCAAGCCGGTGGACGCCGGGTGTTCCCGACACCCAGGCGCGCCTTCATGCGGGCCTTCGGGCTTTCGCGGCTCTCGGCGCTTTTCCCGTCGGTGTTGTCGGATTTTTTATTGCACAAGGAGCCACTCCCCAACGTGCCCATTGCCGTTGAAGCCATCTCCGGGGCTTGCATGCTGGTCAAGCGCGAAGCGATCGAGAGCGTTGGGTTGTGGGACGAAGACTATTTCCTTCATTGCGAAGACCTGGACTGGTGCATGCGCTTCCATCAGGCCGGCTGGCGCGTGCTGTTCGTGCCGGACGCCCGGGTGATGCATGTGTTCGGTGCCTGCAGTCGTGATCGCCCCTATTTCGTCGAATGGCATAAACACCTGGGATTCCTGCGTTTCTATCGCAAGTTTTTCCGTCGCAAATACCCTGCCGCCCTGTGGATCAGCGTAGTGATCGGGGTCTGGTTTCGATTCGGCCTGGTGGTCCTTCGCCACGCGATTACCCGGCTCAAACAGGCATGGAGTCCATGGTAAGAGCGCTCAATTGCGAATAGGAATATTGGGCGCTTCGAGCTTCCTGGGCGAGCGCACCTTGCCATTGCTGGCTCACGCCGGTCACTCGACGAGCGCCTTCACTCGAAGCCCGCCCATGACCTCCTGCCCCGCCGTGTCGTGGCGACAGGCTGATGACTGGCGTGGGCTGACGCTGGACACCTTCCTGTCATTGGCTCCCCTCTGGGTGTTGCCCGACTATCTGGAGCGCCTCGCCAGCACCGACATCAAACGCGTTGTCGTCCTGTCTTCCACCAGCCGCTTTGCCAAACAAGCTTCGCCTGACGCGCGGGAAAGGGACGTGGCGCAACGCTTGATACGCGCAGAAGAGCAGCTTGCGCAGTGGGCGAACGAACGGCAAATCGAATGGGTGATCCTGCGACCGACCCTGATCTATGGCTTTGGCCGCGACAAGAACATTTCGGAGATCGCACGTTTCATTCAACGCTTCGGGTTTTTCCCGCTTATTGGCGGCGCGACAGGATTGCGCCAACCCGTGCATGGCGATGATGTGGTCCAGGCCTGTCTGTCGGCGCTGAGCATGCCTGGCTTGCCCAGTGGCGGCTATGAACTGTCAGGGGGGGAGGTTTTGCCTTATCACACGATGGTGAGCCGGATATTCCAGGCCATGGGACGCCCGGAGCGAACACTGCCCCTTCCCGCCAGGGCACTCAGCCTGGGCGTTTCGATCCTGCGCTGTTTGCCGCGGTACCGGCATCTTTCAAGCGCACTGGTGGGGCGGATGAATCAGGATCTGGTGTTCGATCATTCGGATGCCAGTGATCGGCTTGGTTTCGCTCCCAAGGGGTTTCATCTGAGTAGCGATGACTTGCCTGCGCGCTGAGGCGCCTGGCGGTGGGTCAGTTGCATGGATGTTGAATCGACCGGCCCCATCGCGAGCTAGCCCTTCTCCCCCGTCTCCACACCCGCCTCGTTGCGATGGACGTGGGCTTGCCAAGCGCCCCATTTGCTTTCGAAGTACGCCTGGTTCTTGTCCCAGAGGGCCTGGTACTCGCCACTGGCGATCAGTTTCCTGAACGAGGCCTGCCCGTAGTGATGGATAAACGCATCTTCGGCGCAGACCGTCCGGTAGCCGGCCGCCTGCACGCGACGGCTATAGTCGTCGTCTTCGAACATCCCGATCCCGAAAGCTTCATCCAGATACCCCACCTCTTCGAGAATGCCTCGGCGAAAAGCGACACAGAACATCGCGAGCATCGAGATATCGAACGAGCGTCCCTTGTGGGCTTCGGTGTAGTGGTCCGCGAACGCTTGCATCTGTTGAATATCAGTGTAGGAAACTTCAATTTTCGCTTCGTTTCCTACCGTATTCGTGACCGGTCCGACCAGGCCGATACTCGGATCCCTCAGACGCATGATCAGCGGATCCAGCCAGCCACCCGGCACGACCGTGTCGTTATTAAGCAACAACAGGATTTCACCGTCGGCTTCGCGTAAACCCTGGTTATTGGCCGCGGCGAAACCCCGGTTGTCCGGGTTGAGGATGACCTTTGCCATCGGCACCTCCTGGCGCAGGCGCTCCAGATAATCCCGCGTCCCATCCTCCGAACCATTGTCGACGACAATGAGCTGGTAATGGGGCCAGGTGGTATTGCGCAGGATGCTGTTTACACATTGGACCGTCAGATTGAGGTTGTTGTACGTCACAAGCACGATGGAGACTTTTTCGTACAGCCCGGCAATAGCCTGTTGCATGCTGTTGAATCGATCCTTCCAATCATTGGCCCGGGCGAGTTCCACCCGTCGCTTGTACAAGGCCAGGTCGCGCTCGGCCAAGGCACGTTCGATCTGCTCGATGAACTCATCGACCCCGGTTGCAAAGTACAGCAGGTCTTTATAGAGGCCCATTTCCGCCAGTGGCGTGGAAACGACCGGCTTGCCTGCGCTGACGTACTCGTAGAACTTCACCGGATCGACCGCATGAGTCACGTTGTAGAGCCTGAAGGGAATCAGGCAGGCATCGAAGTGATCCAGGTACAGCGGCATTTGCGAATACGGCTTGTGACCCAACAACTGCACATTGGGCTTGTGCTCAAGACCCGCCAGGTCGTCGACAAAAATATCCCCCACCAGGATGAAGTTCCAATCCGGTCGCCGATCCGCCAACGCCGCCAGCAAGGGATAATCAAGCCACTCCGCCAGGGCGCCGTAGTAACCAATGACAGGCCCGGTAAGTCCGCTCAACACATCATTGGTAAAACAATGCTGCCGGAAAAAAGCGAAATCCACCGCGTTCCGGACCAACACGCAACGTGGGGTGTAGGCGCACCATTTCTGGTAAAGCAACGCGGCGGAAACGGTCAGCAGGTCGGCCTGGGCAATCAGGGTCTTTTCCTCGCTCAGCAGCGGTTCGCCGATGTTCGGGAAACCATCCCAGTCATCCATGCAGTCATAGTGAATGCGCCAGCCATGCAGGGCGCGCAAGCTGAGTGCCACGGGGCTCCAGTAAGCGATATGCACCACCGAGAGGGCGGTTCTGATCTGCATGTCGGCGACCAATGCCGCCAGGGCGCGCAGCAGCGCCTGATGATTCTCAGGCGTCACGGTTTTTTCGTAATACGCCTCTTGGGCCCCGCGCTGCAGGGCGACTTCAAAGATATTGGGCGCCACTGACGTCAATCGATACAGCTCCCCCTGTTCTGGCACGCTGGAGGGGACGATGTAGAAAACCCGATAACCGTTGCTCGCAAACTGACTCATCAATTGCTGCGGTCGCTGGAAACGTGCGGCCCACTCGATGTTGGCGAAGCAGAGAATATCCAATCGCCCTTTCGTAGTGAAATCAGGTTCCGCCTCAACGTTCGGCAACGGCTCCGGGGCTGCCGGGTAGACAAGCGCCGCGGCCGGCTCGGGCAATTCCTCGGCGGCGGCAAAACCATGACGCATCACTCGGAAAAGCGAGCGCAGCGGCCGGGTAAAGCGCCACGACCGGGTGTTTTGCAGGAAGTCGACTTTTGCCAGGGCGATATCGCGCTCATTGATGGCCGCGTCTCTTTGGGCCAACGCGGCGTCGCGGTCGATCAAGGTGCGGTCGAGCTCAAGCACGTGGATACCCGTGCAGCGGAGTGCTGTCGCCCGGCGGCCACATGGAACTGAGGGAGCCCGGCCGGTAGAACGTGGCAGTCAGGCTGCGGCGGGAAGAATGGCATCCGCTCACCACAGGTGTGACGGCATGCCAGGAATGATCCGAGCGCACCAGGATCGCCGAGTTGCCCACCAGCGGCTCGATCTCGGCCGCCACGGCGGTGGGATCGTTGCGGTGCAGGATGTTCAGGCACCCACCGTCGTTACGGTCCCAGGACTCATTGAAATACAGGATATGGGTGACCAGTTTATCCGGCAGGTCCGGATGGGGCCCCAGGCTCGCACCGGGACCGTAATGAAAAACGTTGACTTCCATCGGAACGGTACGCAGATCAATCCCGGTCAGCTCTGACATTGCCTCTCGATAGCCAGCCGACCCAAGGTCCTGCGCGAGCTTCAGCCACACCTCGCTCAGTTCTTCAGGGAACGCAATGGTGTTGGTGCCCATGCCCACCAGGGCGCGGGCCTCATAATCATAATTCTTCTCACCACCATAACCGCTCACCGTCTTGAAGTGATCATGGGGAAAGGACGCCGCCAACGCGGCGGCATCCTCGACCGAATACAGGCCGCCAATTTCCGCCCATGAGAACGGATGAGTCTTTAGCGCCGCTGGCGTGAGACGAGTGAGATCTAGCATTGTCTGTTCTTGTTCGCTGTCAGGTTTCGGATACCACGGGCGATGGAACGCAGTGGCGCGGTCACTCGGAATGAGTTGGAGTTCTGCAACTCTCGCATCCTGGCATCACTGAGGGCCAGTTGCTGGCTGAGCTGGACAATTCGTTGTTGCTGGGTGAGCTCCTGTGCCGCCACGTTTTGTGCCGGTGAGATGATGTCCGGCTCCGGCACGACGGGGCTTGCTGGCGATTCAGCCGGTACTGGCTCACGCCCCTCGGCGGCGGCTTCGAGCAGAGTGGGCAGGTGCTGTAGAAAAGCCCCCAATACCGGCTGGGATGAGGTTTTACCCTGGCGAATGATCGCCGCGACCCGATCCCAATGCTCGACCAGTCGATCCGCCGCCGCAAGCGCCGCCGGGGATGGGCGGGTCTTGCCCACACGGGCGATGAACCATTGCGGGTCGACCGTCGCCACGTCCGGCAGCGCGTGAAGCGAGTCGAACCCAGCCAACGCCGTGTATTTGCCCGTGGCCAGGTCCGCCGAGCAAAACACCGGGACGCCAAACGCCAAGGCAGTGATCGCCAGGTGGTAGCTATGGCCGATCACCGCTTGGGCCTGGCTGAGCAGTTCCGCCATGAGCAACGGTTCCGGCCAGAACGACAAGGTAACGGCCCCGGGCAGGCGCCCGGCAATGACCGATGGATCGTCCCCCAGGACGGGACCGATCGGCACCACCAGGAACTGGTAGTCCTGGAACGCCTCGGCGTGGTCTTCGAACAGTTTTACAAAGGATTCCACCACGTGAATGGCGTGGATCACGATGTAGGGCCCGGTCAGTCCGGCGTGCTCGCGCAGGCGAATGAACTCGGCCGAGGGTCGCCGTTCATCGATCAGGCGGGGCAAGCCAAACGCGGTATCGGGCAGCACTTCGATCTCGGCCTGCCGGGTGAGCGCAGCGAGGGTGTCGCGTGTCAATGCGTCACGAACGCTCACGTACGGGCTTTGTTCAAGGGCCATTGTCAATAACGGCCTGGCCCAGTCGGGAATATTGTTGCAATGCATCCCGGGGGCATTCCACATCACCGGAATCCCGTGCTGCAACGCGATCAGCGCAGGCGTCAGCCAATAACCGGTTGGATGATGGATATCGGCGCTTGCCGGACCATAGCCGTGGGCAACGACTTTATCGAATCGGATCAGGAAACCGCCGCCGATCAAGACGCCATCCAGGCCCGCCGCTACACGAGGCAGTTCCGTCAGCGACGTCACCCCGTAGGGCCATTCAGGTCGGCTTTTGCCATGATAGGAAAACCGATGCAGCTCGACTGACCCCAAGCGTCGGGCCAGCTCCGCCTCGGCAATGATCGGGAACAGCAGGTCGCCGTAGTTTTCGACGTCAAAGGTGCCGAATATGGCGACCTGCCACGTGCGCTCGTCCAGGTGTTCCGTCAACGCTTCCTCTCCTCGAGTCCGACAGGCCTTGGCAAGTGGCTCAACCGGCCACGCATCGATCCGCCGCAGTCCCAGGTCCACCATGCCCAGGAAATCCCTGTGGTTCGGCAACATGTCGAACGCCAGGGGCGCGACCTGTTTCTCGATCAGCTGCGAGGTATCTTCCGTCGCGCCGTGCAGCAACTTGAGGGTGACATGATAGCGCCCCTGCGCGAGGTTGCCCGGGAAGCGCACCGTGATCTCGGTACGCCGCCAGCCGTCTTCGACGGGGCCCGGTTGCAGCGCGAAGTTGCCCCCACCAATCACCAGCAGCCTCGCCTCCTGGATGGTGAAGCTGATGCTGGGTTGAACGATCGACTCATGCAGCAACGCCTCGACGCGAATCTCGATGTCGTCGCCATACAGGTAACTGGACGACAGTTGCTGGGTGTTGGTGAAACAGGCAGCGCTGATGTGCCCCTCTTCAGTCCCAAAGGCAATCCCCTCGTGCTCGCCCATGAATGGCTTGCGCGTCACCGGTGTGACACCGCCACTGGCCCAGCGACGTTGCTCGTCGCGCATGTCAAGCAAATGCAGTTCGGCCATTTCATCGGGCGAGCCGCTGGCCACGATCCGGCCCGCACGCAGGTAGATGACCCGGTGGCAGAAACGCTTGACCATGCTCATGTCATGGGAAACGAACAGCAGCGTCGTGCCTTTGGCAGACAGTTCTTCCAGCCGATTCAGGCATTTGAATTGAAAGGATGCATCGCCGACGGAAAGTGCCTCATCGACGATCAGGATCTCCGGCTCCACACAAACCGAAACGGCGAAGGCCAGCCGTACCAGCATCCCGCTGGAGTAGATTTTGGTGGGCTGGTCGATGAAGTCGCCGATATTGGCGAAAGCGATGATGTCATCGAAGCGAGCGTCGATCTCCGAGCGACTCAAGCCCAGCACCGCCGCGTTCACGTAGACGTTTTCCCGACCGGTGAACTCCGGATTGAAACCGGACCCCAGCTCCAGCAACGCGGCAATCCGGCCATGCGCCTGGACGCTGCCCCGGGTCGGCATCAACGTGCCGCAGATCAGTTGCAACAAGGTGGATTTGCCACTGCCGTTACGGCCGATGATACCGACGGTCTCCCCCCTGGCGATGCTCAGGGAAACATCGTCCAGGGCCCAGAACTCGCGGTAGAAACGCTTCCTGCCGCGCACCAGCATCTGCAACAGGCGGTCCTTGGGTGCATCATAAATCTGGTAACACTTGCTCAGGTTTTCGGCGCGGATGGCCACTTCAAACGACATCGGCAAAACCCTTCCATGAATCACGGCCATTATTGCGGCGCTACTCAATCAGTCCTTCGTTGGGCGCTGCGAATGAGTTAAGCACAGATGGAAAAAAACCTTCGAATGAATCTGCTCGTGGTCTACCCTCCAATGAGGACGCGACTCCGAGAGCATCCGAATATTGCCTTAAGGATCAAGCATCAATGCAGTCGTTCAGCACGTCCCCCTCCGCCATGATCAAGAGTGTTCTGGTCAATCGAGCCCTGATCTACGTATTGATCCGCCGAGAAGTCATCGGTCGCTACAAAGGCTCGATACTCGGCATCTTATGGTCATTCTTCACGCCGGTTTTCATGCTGGTGGTCTACACGTTCGTGTTCAGTGTCGTCTTCAAGGCCCGCTGGTCTGGCGGCGGTGAGTCCAAGAGCGAGTTCGCCCTGGTGCTGTTCGCGGGCCTGCTGGTCTTCAACCTGTTTTCCGAATGCGTGAATCGTGCGCCGGGCCTGGTGCTGGCCAATACCAACTACGTCAAGAAGATCGTGTTTCCACTGGAAACCCTGCCCCTGGTGTCCCTTGGCGCCGCACTGTTCCACATGGCTATCAGCGTGCTGGCCTGGCTGGTCTTCTACGTCGCCCTGTTCGGCACCCCACCGATCACCGCTCTTCTGCTGCCATTGGTACTGTTTCCATTGGTGTTGCTGACGCTGGGGCTCTCCTGGTTTCTCGCCTCGATCAGCGTCTACCTGCGCGATATCGGTCAGTTCATCGGCATCATCATCACGGCAATGCTGTTTCTGTCACCGATCTTCTACCCACGCTCGACGCTTCCGCAAAGCTATCAGGCCGCCCTGCAGGCAAACCCGCTGACGCTGCCGGTAGAAATGGTTCGCGATGTACTATTCTGGGGCAGACCGCCGCAATGGGAACACCTGACCACTTACTCGGCGATCGCCGTGCTGATTGCCTGCGCCGGGTTTGCCTGGTTCCAGAGGACACGCAAAGGCTTTGCCGACGTCATATGAGGGTATTGGCGTGGCGCCCCGTCCAGCAGACGCTATGCTTGATTCATCCCACGGTCGGAGCTGGGGCCGGCATATGATTGCAGACAACATCGATCCTGAAAGACCGAGTGAGCGTTACCGTATTTGACCAAAGGACCAGAAAACCGCATGGACCAGATCAACCGTCTTGTTGATTGCATTGACCAACTGACTCGCTCAACACAATCCAAATCCATTGAAGCCTTGCAGTTGATCAGGGAAATCGAAAATCGAGATCGGCTCATCAAACAACTGAACCTTGGTTCACAAGCGCTTCGCACACGCCTGTCACTTCAAGAAGGCAAGACCGTGCGGCTGCGCGAGCAACTGCGGGTGGCCGAACAGCGCCTCAAGGATGCCGAGGCATTACTGCGGACAAAACACAGCGAGGCGGTCGCGCTTTCCGATTGGGCGGTGGATCTGCGCGCCAAACTGGCGGCGAAGCAGGCTGAGTTGTTCAAGCTGTCGGACTGGGGCAACGCCATCGAACGCGCGCCACTGCGTTATTCGATACGCAAGCAGCTGTATAAATTATCGCGCCGGGTCTACGCCTGGTTACCGCTCACCGCACACCAGAAGAGCAAGCTGGCGCATCGGCTTCGAAGCTGGTTGAAACCCACCAGGACAACGCCAGGCGAGCCAGCGCCCCCCAGCGCCACCCCACCGCAACCCTTGCTACCGCCCGTAAACCTTGCCGTGCCGTCTGAACACGGGCAGCCCATGGTCCTGATGTTCGGTGTGATTGACTGGCACTTCCGCATCCAGCGCCCACAGAACCTGGCCAAGGAATTGGCCCGGGCCGGACAAACCACACTGTATGTCTCGAACCACTTCATCGACGATGACGCCCCCGGTTTCGAAGCGGAGCCCTTGGAGGGCTCCAAACGGCTGTTCCAGATCCGTTTCAAGGTACGTGGCGCACCGGCCATTTATCACGCCCCGCCATCGGCGGCCGCGATCCGCCAGTTGCGCGAAGGCCTGGCCATGCTCCTGCAATCGGCGAACGTCGCTGCCGTGGATTGCATCGTCCAGCATGCCTATTGGTTTCCGCTGGCCAGGCGTGTCCCCAACTCCACGCTGGTCTATGACTGCATGGACCATCACGAAGGCTTCGGCAACGTCGCCCAGGAACTGCTCGACCTTGAAATCGCCTTGATGCGCAGGGCCGATCTGCTGGTGGCGACATCCGACTGGATCGAACAGCACGGCAAACGGGAAAACCGCAACGTGGAGGTGATCCGCAACGCCTGCGAATTCAGCTTCTTCAGCCAACGCCCCGACAGGGTCTACCAAGACCCCGCCAAGAGAAAGATCATCGGCTACTACGGCGTCATTGCCGAGTGGTTCGATCTGAACCTGGTCAAGCAAGTCGCCCAAGCCTTCCCGCAGCACCTGATCCTGTTGATCGGCAGCGATACCGTCCAGGCGAAAAAGCACTTCAAGGCCTGCCCGAATGTGCTTCTGGAGGGCGAGGTCCCATACGCCTCCCTGCCCTACTATCTGCACGCCATGGACGTGTGCCTGCTGCCGTTCAAGGTCATGCCTTTGACGCTCGCCACCAACCCGGTCAAGGTCTATGAATACTTGAGCGCTGGAAAACCGGTGGTGTCGGTGAAACTGCCGGAGTTGAGCCAGTTCGGCCAACTGGTCTGGACAGTTGAAAAGCCGCCTGAGTTCATCTCGGCCATCCGCAATGTCCTGAACACGTTGCCAGAGGCCGGCGCCATGCTGCAGGCGCGTCAATCGTTCGCCCGGGGCCAGACCTGGCAGCATCGGGCCACCCGCTTGCGCCAGGCCATCGCGACATTGCCGCTGCCTAAAGTCAGCGTGGTGGTGTTGACCTATAACAACCTCGAGTTGACCAAGGCCTGCCTCGACAGCCTGTTGACCCAGAGCCATTACCCGAACCTTGAAATCATCGTCGTCGACAACCACTCCAGCGACCAGACCCCGGCCTACCTCTCCGCCTGGGCCAAGGGACATCCGGACCGGATCGTCATCCTCAATTCAGACAACAAGGGATTCGCCGCCGGCAACAACCAGGGCCTCGCGGCGGCCAGTGGTGACTACCTGGTTATCCTCAACAACGACACGGTCGTCACCGCCGGTTGGATCAAGGGCTTGATCCGTCATCTACAGGACCACAAGGAAATCGGCATCATCGGCCCGATCACCAACAACATCGGCAATGAAGCCAAGGTCAGCACCCGCTATGACCGCATGGAAGACATGCCCGCCGAAGCCGCGCAAATGACCCGCGCGCGCATGGGCGAGTGGTTCGAAATCAATACCCTGGCGTTTTTCTGCGTGATGTTCCCACGCTCGACCTACGAGCAGATCGGTGGCCTGTGCGAAGAGTACGGCCTGGGATTCTTCGAAGATGACGATTACTGCCGCCGCGTGCAGCGTCGTGGCATGCGCGCGGCCTGCGCCGAAGATGTCTTCGTCCACCATCATTTGTCCGCCTCGTTCAACACCTTGGGTGCCCGGAAAAAACAGGCGCTTTTCGAAAGAAACCGGGCGATCTATGAGAGCAAATGGGGATCCTGGGTCCCGCACACGTACCGAGACGTATAAACAGCCCTTTGCACGCAACGCTATTTGCTTAAGGGAGCAGATGAATTTGTGGCGAGGGAGCTTGCTCCCGCTGGGCTGCGTAGCAGCCCCTTTTTATGAGCGCTTCGCACTCAAGCGGGAGCAAGCTCCCTCGCCACGGATATTTCGATGGCCCTAAGTGAGTAACGTTGTCCCTTTAGCCGAGACAATATTTTGCCCAGATACGACCTGAAGTACGCAGTGGTGTTGTTGGTTTTACTGGCGAGTACGGTGGTCGGCGTGTACGGGTTTTCGACGCTTGAGCTGGCGTCCATGAACAGCGGCACCCGGACCCTGTTGCTCTCAGTCGCGGTCCTGACTGCCCTCACCGTCTTCACTCGCAGGCCACCGGTCACGCTTTGCCTGGGTTTGTTGGCGTGCCTGTCCATTGCCTGCGCACAAGCTTGGCCAGTGATTGTGGTCGCGGTCTTCGCGCTGTCTGCCACCGTGCTCGGCAGGTGGATGCTCAGGCAAGCAACCTCGGTCGACTGGAGCGTCCATCTGCTGGTAGGAGCCGGTACGTTCGGTACGCTGACAGGGCTGGCCGCGTACGTTCCGATCAACTACCCCTGGCTGTATGGCGCGCTGCTGTCATTGCCGCTGTTACTCGGGCACAAACATCTCGCATCCACAGGTCGTGAACTGCTGCGGCACATCCAGGCCACCCGCTCAGCGCAACCCCCCCTCCAGACAGGGCTCGACGTACTGATCTGCAGCTTCGCCTGCCTTTACGTGTTGGTCGCCTTCATGCCAGAGGTCGGGCACGACGCATTGGCGATGCACCTCTTCGTCCCTTCACACCTGGCCCAGCGGCATCAATGGTCATTCGATGCAAGCACCTATGTGTGGGCGGTCATGCCCATGCTGGCCGATTGGATCTACAGCATCGTCTACATGCTGGCCGGTGAAACGGCAGCGCGCCTGAGCAACAGCGCATTCACCTTGCTGCTGGCGTGGCAGATCCGCAACATGACCCTCTGGGCCGGAGGCTCTGCCACCAGTGCCCGTTGGGCAAGCCTGATCTTTCTGTCGACGCCCCTCGCCTTCGCCGAAAGCAGCAGCCTGCACATCGAGTCGGCGTGGACCGCCTTCATGATGGCCGGGACCCTGGCGATCCTGAAGGTCTCACGCTTCACGCCGGATCCCAGGGAGCGCCTGTCGCAATTGCTCCTGGCCGGCGTCCTGCTGGGCTTTGCCCTGGCGACCAAGGCTGTGACCCTGAGCGTCCTGCCGGTCCTGCTGGTGATTCTGCTGCTGCAGCTCAAGGCCTGGGCTATTCCAGGCATCGCCAAGACGCTCCTGCTGGGCAGTGCCGGCCTGACACTGGCCGGTGCAACGCCTTACCTCTCTGCCGGATACTTGACCGGCAACCCGGTGTTCCCGTTTTTCAATGCCGTTTTCCATTCGCCACTCTGGCCGAACTTCAATTTCGAACCGCCGGCCACCTTCGGCACAGGGATGACCTGGGACACCCTCTATCGAATGGTCTTCAAGTCGCCTCAGTTCATCGAGGGGCGAGTCGGCGCGGCCGGCTTTCAATGGTTGCTGCTGCCCACGGCGGCCGTCGCCGTGCTGTTGAGTGGCAACAAAAAAGCCCTGTGCATCCTCCTGGTCGGTGCCGGCGCGATGTTCATGACGTTCCATTCAACGGCCTACCTGCGTTATGTGTTCCCCTCCTTCGCGCTGTTCTCAGTGATCCTCGCCCTGCCCTTTTCCGACGCCAGGATCTTCCCCCGCAGCCTCGCCATTGTGGCCGGCGCCGTGTTGGTCCTGACCAATACCCGTTTCATTCAGGCCGCGACTTATTACGGCGACATAAATCCCTCGGCACTGTCGAGCCAGGCAGGTCGGGACGCCTATCTGTTGGAACGCTTGCCTATCCGAAAAATGGTCGACACTGTCAACGCCTTGAACAGCGGTTATCAGCCCGTGGCGGTCTTTGCGTCGCCGCTGATGGCCGGCTTGCACGGCGATGCCCTTTACGCCTCCTGGTACAACCTGAAGTGGAAAAACGCATTCGATGCGGCGACCTCACCATTGGCGCTCACCCAGCACTTGCGCCAGCGTCAGGTGAAATGGCTGGTGATCGACCTCAAGTCCCTACCCCAGGCGCAACTCGATCGGCTGCTCACGGTGTCCACATCGTATGCCCGGCTGGGTGACCTGGACCTGCGCAAACTCAATGTCACGCACGATGAACGCCTGCTCAACCCGGAGCTGTCCAGCCTAGAGGGCTGGAGCCTGACGTCCCCCTCGACCTATGACGCGTCGCGCAAGATCCTGACCGTCAATGTCAAGACACCGGCCACACAGCGGGTCGAAGTGACGCCGGGGCTGACCTACATCAACAGCGTGTCTGCACGTTGCGCAACGACCGCCACCGCCGGAAGAGTCCAGGCCAACTGGATGGACGACCAAGGTGATTTCATTACCGCCAGCATCGAGACGTTTGACTGCACCAAGCAATGGGAGACCCATGAGATGAGCGTTGTTGCCCCTGCAAATGCCACGTCCGTGATCATTTATGCATCCGGCCATACCGACACTCCCTTGGAATTCAAGTCACTTTCCTTCAGGCAATAGTGGGCGATATCGATGAACTCAAAAACTGAGCTTTTCACGGATGAACAGCGAGTCGCCGTCGTCATCCCCAGCTATCGGGTCACCGCGCACATTGTCGGTGTCATCGACGCCATAGGGCCGGAGGTCTGGCGCATCTATGTCATTGACGATGCCTGCCCGGACGATTCCGGGGGGCATGTCCTGGCCTCTTGTGACGATCCCCGGGTCAAGGTGCTACCCCATGACGTCAACAAAGGCGTGGGCGGCGCGGTCATGACCGGCTATCGAGCAGCCCTCGCCGATGGTGCGAGCATCATTGTCAAAGTCGACGGGGACGGTCAGATGGACCCGGCCCTGATCCCGCTGTTCATCGAGCCGATCCTGGCCGGTGAAGCCGACTACACCAAGGGCAATCGGTTTTTCGATCTGGAAGAAGTCCAATCGATGCCACGGCTGCGCCTGTTCGGCAATGCCGTGTTGTCGCTGATGGCCAAACTGTCGACGGGTTACTGGGACCTGTTCGACCCCACCAACGGCTACACAGCGATTCACCGCGACGTTGCCCGGTTGCTCCCCCTGGACAAGGTCAGCCAACGCTACTTTTTCGAGACCGACATCCTGTTCCGCCTGAACACCGTGCGCGCCGTAGTGGTGGATATTCCAATGGAAGCCCGATACGGCGACGAGGTCAGTCACCTCAAGATCTCGAAAATCGTTGGCGAATTCCTGTTCAAACACCTGCGCAACTTCACCAAGCGCGTGCTCTACAACTACTATTTACGCGACATGTCCCTGGCTTCGATCGAACTGCCGATCGGCATCCTCATGTTCTTGTTCGGCATCGTCTTCGGCGGTTATCACTGGTATGAATCGGCGCAGAATGGCATCGCGACGCCAGCCGGCACCGTGATGCTCAGCGCACTGCCAATGCTCATGGGATTGCAACTGATCATGGCGTTCCTCGGTTACGACATCGCCTCGGTACCCAGCAGGCCACGGCAATCCAGGCGGGGTAAAACAACGTCATTGCGGGAAGAAAACTCATTAAAGCGCTAAGAGATTTTTTATCCGACCCGTCGCTCAAGACTTTGGATGTCGATGGCAGCGAACGCCTCGAACTTCACGGCAAAGTGCTTGAACGCAAGCGAATGCTGCGGGAAGTCTTCGTGGAGTTCCACCACGCGTTTCATCGCCTGGCCGACCGCTACTTCAAGGTCGAAGGCCATGAGGTGGAGTTGGGAGCGGGCATCGCGCCCATGCGCAATTCATACCCTGAAGTACTGGCCACGGACATTGTCGCCACCGAGCAACTGGACATGGCGCTCAATGCCGAAGCAATGAGCCTGGACGATCATTCGACCAGGGCCTTTTATGGCCAGAATTGTTTTCACCACTTCCCTCATCCCGATCGGTTTTTCATGGAATTGGAAAGAACGCTCAAGATTGGCGGCGGGGCCATTTTGATCGAGCCTTTCCACGGCCCCTTTGCCGCGTTCCTCTATAAGCGCCTGTTCAAGTCCGAAGGCTTCGACATGCACTTCCCATCTTGGGAAACACCCTCGACCGGTCCTATGAACGGCGCCAACCAGGCTCTCAGCTACATCATCTTCGTGCGCGACAGGCAGGTGTTCGAGCGCAAGTACCCAGGCCTGGAAATCGTCCATCAGGAAATCTGCGGCAACTATCTGCGTTACCTGGTTTCCGGCGGCTTGAACTTTCGCCAACTCCTGCCAGACGTGTTGATCCCGGTGCTCAAGGTCATCGAAAAACTGCTGTATCCGTTGCGACGGGTATTGGCGCTGCATCACATCGTGGTGATCCGGAGGACGTCTTGACCTTTATCCGGTATGGCGCCATCCAAGTTATGGCCTATGCATTGGACATGGGGGCCTTTTTGCTGTTGATCGCGCTATTCGACAGTCAACCCGTCCTGGCTAACATTGCCGGAAAAGGCGTGGCTGGGGTGTTCGCGTTCTTTTTGCATCGACACTTCACGTTCCAGTCGACCGGCGGCAGCAGCAAGGCTCAAGCCGTGCGTTATTTTTCATTGCTCGCCATCAATATCCCGGTCGCCTCGGCGCTGTTCGGCGTGGGGCTGTATGTCGTCGACAGCCCTGCCCCGGTGAAATTTGTCTGCGACGTGGTCTGCGTGGCCCTGACCTACTGGATCAGCAAACTGTTCGTGTTTCATTCCGACGCCCGCCCGCCCGCTCCCGCTGACCGCGCCGAGGGCGCTTGAGCATGAAACTGGTAGTTACCGGAGCGACCGGCTACATCGGACAACGTTTGTCAGCGCTCGCGGCGGCACGCGGACACGAGGTCATTTGCGCCACGCGCCAGCCATGTCCCACTCCTTATGCCTGGCTTCCCTATGACCTGCGAGGCCCTGCCCCCGAGTGTCCCGTCGGCACTCAGGCGCTGATCCATTTGGCTGCCGACACAGCAGGCACTGCCCACAGCGGCGCGGACGACGAAGTCAGGGCGGCCCAGGCGCTGCTGCGTTGCGCCGAACAAGGCTCAGCCAAGTTCATTTTCATCTCCAGTCAAACCGCCGAGGCAACAGCCACTGGTGCTTATGGCCGGACCAAGTGGCGTATCGAACAACACGTGCTGGCCGCCTTCGGCACGGTGATCCGCCCCGGCCAAGTGTATGGCGGCCCCGAACGCGGGCTCTTTGGCCTGTTGTGCAGGCTGGTTCGCCGAAGCCCGTTCATACCAATCCTCATGCCGGCGCCTTGCGTGCAACCCATTCACGTCGACGATCTCGCGGCCGCGATACTGGCCGTCGTCGAACGGGACGACATTCATGCCGAAATCTTCAATCTGGGGGCCGTGCAGCCGATTGCCTTTGGCCACTTCATGATGTCAATTGCGACCCACCGGGTCCGTGCCGCTCGCCTGCCAATCCCGGTGCCGGTGGGATTGCTCAGGCTAATGCGCCGGTCAGTCGGACTATCCTTGAGCACAAAACTGGGCCTGGAGCGGATTTTTTCCCTCATCCACCTGCCGCCCATGGACAGCGAGCGTTCCCTGCAAAAACTCGGCATCCAGTTGCGCGTCCTTGCCCACGGCCTGCATCGCTCCGGCCACGGGCAACGTCGTGGGCTTCTGCAAGAAGCCGCGGTGCTCTTGCACTACCTGCTCAAACGCCCGCCACAAAGAAGCCTGGTCAGTCGTTACGCCAGGGCGTTGGAAGGTGCGGGCAAAACCCGTCCCGTCATTCATTCACGCTTGCTGATGGGCTGGCCAATACTCCTGACACTCCTGGACAACCCCGGCGTCCTGCGCAAGCCCAACGGCCAGGAACTGGCCTGGCGCCTGCAGGTTGCGCTCGGTATCGCCGAAGCCAGCCCCCAGGGCGCGCAGGTGTTTCTTGGCGTCCAACAATCGCGCAGCCCTGTCGCCACGCTGGTTGCGCTGGGACTCTCCGCGGTCAAAGCGTTGGCGTGGAAGACAGTGGCGTTGTTAGGCCGCCCCGTTGCCCGGCGGCTGTTGCTTGGAAGCGAAACTCACCGTGAAGCCTGAATTCGATGTGATCATTGTTGGCAGTGGCCCGGCCGGGACGTCGGCGGCCTATCCGCTGGTCAAGGCGGGCCTCAAAGTCCTCATGGTCGATGCCCAGGCCGACACGAGCCCCTCGGTGCTACCAACCCGCCCGTTCCTCAGCGCCAGGGCCGACGACGCGCATCAGTGGAAATGGATGATCGGCGAAAATTTCCACGCCTTGAACCAGTTGGACGCGGTATCGCCCAAGCTGAAGACGCCGACCCACGCCCATGTCTTCGAAGGGTTCAGCGCCGGCAACCGCATCGAGACCGACAACTTTGTCGGCATTGGCTCCCTGGCCACCGGAGGCCTGTCCAATGCCTGGGGCTGCGGCGTGGCGACGCTGGGTACCAGCGACTTTGCCGGGCTGCCCATCGATTATGCCGAGATGCAGACGTCCTACGAAACGGTCGCCCGCCGGATCGGCATCAGTGGCCGGATCGACGATGATCTTTCAAGCTACTTCGGCCTCGATGAGTGGTCGCAACCGCCGCTGCCGCTGGATGCCCTGCACCAACGCCTGCTCGAACAGTACAACCGACGCCGACCGGGGTTTCCCGCCCCGGGGTTCCGCCTTGGCCGCTCCAGGGTCGCCGTCTTGAGCCAGCCACTGGACGAGCGCAAGGCCTGCGATCTGTCTGGGAACTGCTTGTGGGGCTGTCACAACCAAGCCTTATATAGCGCCTCGCAAGAGCTGCGAAAACTCAAGCAATACCCCGGGTTCCGGCACACCCAGGATTTCCTCGTGGAGGACCTGCTGGAACAGGACGGCTCATGGGCGATCGCCGATCATCGCTCCGCCCTGCGCTTGCGTGGTACGCGCCTGCTGCTGGCGGCAGGCACCCTGGCCTCGACCCGGCTCGCCCTCAAGCGCCTGAATCATTCGGCCCCGATACCCCTGCTGTCATCGCCGACGGCAGCCTTCCTGCTGTGGCTACCGAAAATGCTCGGCACCCCGAGGGCGTCGACATTTGGCTTGGGCCAGCTATCGTTCGCCCTTGAGCTGACGGCCGCTGCCACGGCTTTCGGTTCGACGTTCAGTACCACAGGCCTGCCCATGACCGAGTTTGTCAGCCGGATCCCCCTGAGCAAAC
Source organism: Pseudomonas thivervalensis (assembly GCF_001269655.1). Taxonomy (GTDB): domain Bacteria; phylum Pseudomonadota; class Gammaproteobacteria; order Pseudomonadales; family Pseudomonadaceae; genus Aquipseudomonas; species Aquipseudomonas thivervalensis. The sequence continues at coordinate 29,770 of NZ_LHVE01000008.1, read as the reverse complement.
GCTACAGCATCGAACTGCTGAAAAACCTGCTCAGCGCCTGCGTCGTCGGGAATATCTTCCTGCCCGGGCATCTGTCCAACAACACGGCGGTGTTGCGCCCCGACGGTTCGTTGCGCATCAGTGGTCAGGTGCATCCCGAGCTCCCCGGGCTAATGAAGACCGCCGAGGCGAAACTGCGCCGGATCTACTGGAAAATGGGCGCACTGTTGATGCCCATGAGCTTCACCGTCGGCAGGCCGGGGGCGGATATCCACTATGCGGGCACCCTGCCTATGCACTTGACGCCCCGGATTGGGCAGACTGACCGTCTTGGCGAAGTCGCGGGCTTGCCCGGTGTGCATATTGTCGACGGCGCCTGTCTGCCCAGCCTTACCGAGAAATCCCACACGCTGACCCTCATGGCCAATGCGGACCGGATAGCCCGCTCACTTGCCACCACGATAGGAAATCAAACGGCATGACTCGCAAGGTACTCTGCATCGTCGGTACACGCCCGGAAGCCATTAAGATGGCTCCCGTGATCAAGGCGCTCCAGGCCGAAAAAAATATCGATTGCCGGGTGCTCGCCACCGCCCAGCACCGAGGCTTGCTGGACCAGGTGCTGGAGGGCTTCGCAATCACGGCTGACCTGGACCTGGACATCATGCGCCCCAACCAGTCATTGGTGGCACTGACCTCCCGCTTGTTGCTTGAACTCGACGGCATGCTGCAAGCCGAGAAACCGGATGTCGTGCTGGCTCAAGGCGACACGACCACGGTCATGTGCGCGGCACTGGCGTGTTTTTACCTGCGGATTCCCTTCGGCCATGTCGAAGCGGGCCTGCGTACCGGGGATTTGTGCAATCCGTTCCCCGAAGAAGCCAACCGGGTGATCGCCGGCAAGCTGACCCGTTGGCATTTCGCGCCCACCCAGCGCGCGGTGGACAACCTGCTGCGCGAAGGCGTCGCTGCCAGCGATATCACCCTGACCGGCAATACCGTGATCGATGCCCTGCTGATGACCGCAGCACAGGACTGCGCCTTGGCTATTCCACTGGACGCCAGCAAACGCCTGGTGCTGGTGACCTCCCATCGGCGGGAAAACTTCGGCGAACCGTTCCAGAATATCTGCCAGGCCCTCAAGCACCTGGCCGAGCGGAACCCGGGCATCCAGATCCTCTACCCCGTCCATCCCAACCCGAACGTGAAGGATGTCGCACATCGATTGCTCGGCCAGACCCCGAACATCCTCCTCTACGCACCGCTGGATTACGCGCCGTTTATCGCGGCAATGAAGCGCTCCTACCTGATCATCAGTGACTCCGGGGGCGTGCAGGAAGAAGCCCCGGCCCTGGGCAAGCCCGTGCTGGTACTGCGGGAGGAAACCGAACGCCCGGAGGCGGTCGAGCTCGGCGTGGTCAAGCTGGTAGGCGCCAACCGGGACACCATCGTCGAACAGGCACAGCGCCTGCTCGATGACCCCGAGGCCTATCAAAGCATGGCACGTGGGGTTTCTCCCTATGGCGACGGCAAGGCCGCGGCGCGCATCGTCGACGTTCTCAGAAGGTACTTCCAGTCATGCGCATGATCTACCTGTCCCCGCTGCCGTGGGCGAGCTTCAGTCAGCGCCCCCATCACTTCATCAATTGGTATCACCACCAGACCGGGGCACCGGTGCTCTGGATGGATCCGTACCCGACACGCTTACCGACGCTGAACGATTTCAGGCACAAGCCGCCTGCGGCCGATCAGCAAAGCATCAGCGTTCCACCCTGGTTGCAGGTCCGCAAACCCCGCAGCTTACCCATCGAGCCCCTGCCAGGCTCGGCCATGCTGCTCAAGCGACTCTGGCGCAACCTGTTCGAAGAGGCCGCGGCATTTTCCGCGCAAGGGCCCTGCATGATCTGTGTGGGAAAACCTTCCGAGCTGGCCTTGCAACTGCTGGCACTGATCCCGCAAAGCCCTGCCGTCTACGATGCCATGGACGATTTCCCGGCCTTTTATCAGGGCCTGTCACGCAGGTCCATGGAACGCCGTCAGGCGCAGCTCATTCAACGGGTGGACACAGTACTGGCGTCCTCCCGCCCGCTTCGCGACAAACTTCTGGGCATGACCGACCAAGTTGAACTGGCCCTCAACGCCTGTGACATGCACGGACCGGCGCCGGTCGAAAGCCTGGACCTCGGTACCAAGCAACAGGTGCTGGGTTATGTCGGCACGCTGGGCCGCTGGTTCGATTGGGACTTGGTCATCGCACTGGCGCAGGCCAACCCCGGAAACCGCATCCAACTGATCGGCCCCGTCTTCACACCTCCGCCATGCGTACTGCCGGCCAACATCGAGCTGCTCCCCGAATGTTCCCACGCCAATGCAATCGCGGCCATGGCAAGGTTTTCAGTGGGTTTGATCCCGTTCAAGCTCAACCGCCTGACCGCTTCGGTCGACCCGATCAAATACTACGAATACCGCGCCCTCGGCCTGCCCGTCCTCTCCACCCGCTTCGGTGAAATGGCCCTGCGCGACCAAGAACCGGGGGTCTGGATCATCGATAAAGACACTGATTTGCGCAAAACCGCCGTCGAAGCGCTCGCCAGTCAAAGCGACTGCTCGACCGTTCAACAATTTCGTCAAGCGCACCTTTGGGCCCAGCGTTTTTCTGCGATCCATCTCAAAAACGGCCAATAACGGCCGATACCCAAGATAAGACCCCGCGACTGGGGCGCAGGACGAACGGTAGGTCAGTCATGACAGAGATTTATTTGCTGATAGCGCACGGCACGGATCAGGGCGAAGCTTACGTGCTGGGCTGGTTCGATGACCGGAGCAAAGCCCGGGAAGTGGCCGAGCAGAAAGAATGGGAAGCGTACCGGGCCAGCCTGAAGGAGAAACACCCTTGGTCCAGCCACAAACCGCTGGCGCCGGACCAGACCGACTATCGCCGCTACTGGATCAAGACCATCTCGAAATTCGAGCATGTACCGGTGCCAAGGTCCTTTGCGGTCCATTGATCATGGCGACTGAATATTCGACGAAACGAGCGTTATCGGTGGCGGTCTAGACGATTAAGCCCATCCGATGAGAGCGTTCTTATGTTGAAATTCCTTGGCGGCACCGTAGGTATCATTTTCCTGATTGGCCTGATCGTGGTAATTGCGCTGTTCAAGTTCATTTTTTGAGCGTGGCAGTGGCGGTCTTTGGCTTGACTCTGTAGGAGCTGGCGAAGCCTGCGATCTTTTGATCTTTCACTTGGGATTCAAGTGGCTGGGGAAAGATCGCAGCCTCGTTGCACTCGTCAGCTCCTACACGGCGGCTACAGGCTCGACGTCGAGCTCGCGGCAAAACTTGTAGTCCTTGGCCAACCATCAGACGTTCAGGTCGCATCGACATGACAGACATAGACACGGCTATTGCTGACTGGGAGCCACTACAGCTTGAATGGCATCAAGGCTTCGCGTTCATGGACGGCGTGCTGCTAGGCGACGGGCAAGTGCCTGATGTGTACATCATGCTCAGCCCTGAAGGCGCACGCCCCGGCGAGCTGGCACAATCTGCCAATGCCGGGCACTATCCGCCCTCGCCCTTGTTGGCCGGTCAACCAGTTTGGCGGCATCGACGCAACCCTCGGGTCTTGCGCGATGCCCTGCGTGATTACTACCTGCTTCCAGCCTACCGGGCGCGCCATGGCTACCACGCGCTCCAAGCCTTGCCGTTTCGGTTCGACAACGGCCTGGAAAGCCTCGGCCACCAGTACTGGCGTGACGCAACCGGCGCCTATTGGTTCGGCGACTACGCGATCAGCCAGATTCCCGAGGCACGACCCGACAGCCTGGCCCTGTTAGCAGCGTCGCCAGCCTCGGTGACTTCAGCGTCTGCCCTGTTCAGCGACGGGGTGAATATCTTTCTGCAAGGGCAGTTTATCGCCAGCGCCACGGCGCGGGTGCGCTATTGCAACCACCCGGCCTATCGAGTGATCGACGATCAGGTCTACAAGGGCTTCAAGCCCTTGCACCAGAAGAACGGCACGCCGCTGCCGGTGGCAAACCCGGACGACTTCCAGATGCTCGCCCAACGCTGGGGAACCGACGGACAGTCGATCATCGTGCAAGCGCAGCAAGGTTCAAGCATTTCCTACGAATACTTCTACCGCATCGACAATGCCGACCTGGCAACCTTCACCGTGCTGAATGAACGCTACGCCAAGGACAAGCAACGCGCCTATTACCTGACCGGCAAGAGCACCCGCTACGTTGGCGATTTCCACCTGCTCAAGTGCTGGCAGCCGACGTTCGATGAGTGCGGCCGCGTGGTCAGCGCCAGCGAATACGATGATGACTATTTTGCCGTGGACGACAGTTTCGTCTACGCCGCCGGGACCCGCGTGCGTGACGCCCATGGTCCGAGCTTTCGCCATTTGGGGTTCGACTATTACCGTGATCACCTGCGCGTCTACAGGCGCCAGAAACGCCTTGATGTCGACGCGCAAAGCTTCGTCGTGACCCAGCTCTGTCGCAATGATCAGGATTATTCACCTGTGCTGGCAGGCGACAAGCACGGCCCGCTGGGCTCTAGCGGGATCATCGATGCGGCCATGCAAGAGACCTGGGCACCTTACTTCGAGGCCCATCCGCAGTTGGAGGGCTATTGGTGGCACCGTTTGCAGGCAAACCCTGAAGCCGTGCCAACGCGCGAAGAAACGGCGCCGTTGCAGAACATCGGTCTCGGTTTTGAACTAGGTCGCCAGGTGTATTTCCATGGACGCGTGATCAACGGGCTGGACGCGGCCAGTTTCAAATTGCTCGACACGCACCTGTGCGGCGATGCTCAGGGCTTGTATCTGATCCCGTTTCATAACGCGCAAACGCAAGTGCCCGAACGGTTTTCCCAAGAACCCGCAGACCACTTCCGCTCACTCGGGACGCCCTACCTGACAGACGGAAAAACCGTGTTCTGCCACCGGGTTTTCTACCACCCCCCCGAACCGATTCGTAAGGCACATGCGGCCACTTTCGAGTCCTGTGGCCATGGCTGGGCCAAGGATCGGGACGCGGTGTATTACTACGGCGAGGCGAAAAAACGGCTACAGCCCTCTGATACCCGCATTCTCGGCACCTACGCCGTCAGCCCCGCCCTGATCCTCTCGGAAGGCAAGCCACTGGATGTGGCGTTCGACCCCGATGAGGTCTGCGTACCGCATCCCGATTTCCTGCAACTGGGCACGCGCAAGTTGTTCTGCCACCGACGGCCGCTGAGTGCCAAGCGTATCGACCTGGCGACCCTCGAATTCCTCAGTGAGCGCTATGCCCGAGACAAGCATCGAATCTACCACTACGACGGCTATGCAACCCTGACCGAGGTCGACGAAGCGCAGTATCGGGAATCCCTCGGCCAGCCGGCGGCCAATGTCTAGAACTGCGTCACCACCGTCACCCCAGCCGTATCAAACCGGTCCATGTTCATAAGCGCCTCAATGGACTGTTCGAGGCTGATGGTCTTGCCGACCAGTTTTTCCGGCGCCAGCTTGCCGGACGTGATCATGTCCATCATCGCGCCGTAACGGTGAGCCTGCATGCCATGGCTGCCACAGATATCCAGCTCGTAGGCGATGACTTTGCTCATGGGAATCGCCGGTGTGCTGTGGTCCGCCAGCATCAAACCGACCTGGACATGCCGGCCACGCCGTCTCAGATTATTGATGGAGTTGAAGCAAGTCGTGGGATGACCCAGGGCATCCAGCGAAACATGAGCGCCGCCCTTCGTCATCTCAAGCACCGCCTCGGTGACATCCGCCACGCGGCTTGCGTTGACCGTCGCGACAGCACCGAGCGACTGGGCCAGCTTGAGCTTATCGTCGGAAATATCAATCGCGATAACGTTCGCCCCGACAGCGTGGGCGATCATCACCGCGGACAGCCCCACACCACCACAGCCATGAACCGCCACCCACTGGCCCGCCGTGACCTTGCCTTGATCGACCACCGCGCGAAACGACGTGACGAACCGACAACCCAGGCTCGCCGCCGTGGCGAAGCCCATGTTTTCAGGCAGCGCGACCAGGTTCAGATCCGCCTTGTGGATCCCCACATACTCGGCGAAAGACCCCCAATGGGTGAAGCCCGGCTGAAACTGACTGTGGCACACCTGCTGGTTGCCGCTATTGCATTCCGGGCAAGCGCCACAGCCACCGACAAAAGGCACGGTAATGCGATCGCCGACCTTCCATCGGGTGACGTCCCGCCCCACCTCCGCCACGATCCCGGCCAATTCGTGACCGGGTACATGAGGCAGTTGAATGTCAGGATCATGGCCCTTCCAGCCATGCCAATCGCTTCGGCATACGCCCGTGCCGAGGACCTGAACAACCACGCCGTGACGCTCGGGGGTTGGGTCTTCTACCGTCATCAGGCGTGGGGGTTGGGAAAAGGCTTCGTAAACGACGGCTTTCATGAGGATCCCTCTTCTTCAAAGCCACCAACCAAGCGGGCATAGTAATCACTCGCTACGGACTGAAAATTCTACGCGAAGCTTTGGACAGCAGTTATCAGTCTAAAGTCGCGTAAGCACTAGCCAGAGCAACAAGAGATAGCCACTCAACGCAAAACCCTTCGCCAAGCCGCGAGCTTCAGCTTCGGGGATAGCGTTGCAGATACAGAGAATAACGGCCCATATCGCACATAGCAGTACCAGAATAGCTCCCCAAATTAATGGCGGAGCTCGTCCGATCAACTTAACAAGCCTATGTTGCTCATTCGCCTGGTTGGGAACCTTATCCATATCGATGCGCCCGTCTATCACGAATCTTGCGATGTGATCCCATACTTCTTCTGTCAATGCGGCACTGTGCCCTCCTTTGAGATAACGTACCTGAAATACCCCATTACTCTCGCTCGACGAATCAAACCCATCGTGGCCGGCGCTACCAAGGTCTTGTAAACCAGAAAACTGAAAAAACTTTGGAAAAAAAGCGACGACGGAGTCAGCCGTAGCGACGAAGTTCAGCACCGCATTAACGCGCGGAGGCGTAGAGTTCAGCAGGCCCTGCCAATCGTAGCCTGTCCGGACAACACTCCCGGCAAATACTATCTGGTCAAATCTGCAACACGGATAAAGCTCAATGGCTTTGGCGATCAAGTAAGTACCGTTGCTATGCCCAACATACGAAAACCTCGCATTAGGGTATCGCGCCAACGCCTCGGCGTATTGATCCATCAACCACTCCACTTTCCGCCGGCGGTACCAAGGCAGCATGAAAGGAAGCATCGGGAGGTATCCGTAACTGGAGGTCTCTGTTGCCCATTCGGCTGCTTCGGAACCTGCCAGGCGTTTCACCCGCCGGGCAATCTTGTGCGTCCAAAATCCTTGATCGCGAATGCCATGAATAACAAAAATGACGTTTTTTATGTGCGGGTTGGGTGCAAAGAACTGGTCATCTGCGGGAGTCGCGGCATATTCATGAAGCCCATCCTGAGAAAGACACAGCGCCTGCTCAAGAACATGGGCGCGGGCAGCGCCAAATTTCGGGTCGTTTAACTGAACGACATCTGCGTGACCGGAGAATGGTACGTCGAGATAGACAAAATCGCGTCCGGCAACAAGATCAATATTATCCTCGGGAGAAACGATGTCATCCCGCGACCCGAGCAACTGAACAGTAAGTGCTCTCCCCGCATGCGGTCCCTCAGGAGAGACTGATTGTTCCGCGCGCCGCCTTAACTGCAACCATTGAATCCGCAGTTGCGTGATGAATTCCGCTCCGCGCCGGAGCTTGAATATCAAGAGCCAACGACGGGTAAACAGCTTGATGACATAACCAATCAGTACACCTACACGCCAAGCCATTGCATTCAACGGTGAGAGGTGGTGGGAAATTTGCCAACCACGGTTCATACCGGCCAAGAGTACGATGCGATGAATCAATGGTGCCCATTGCCGAGGTTTGATGAGGCCAGCCCCATAAGCGTCGTGATAGACCTTTTCGAAGGGTGCGTCAGATGTCTCTCCGCAAGCTACAACGTATAGTTTACGTCCAAGCAACGAACCAACACTGTGGCCCAATATGATGATCGAGTGGATCGGTTTTTTTTCGGTAGCAGCCTCAGCGACAAGGTGATCCATATCCTCGAGGAGTTGAATGACGATTTGATCGGGATCAGCCAAGGAATAGGTCCCAACCGGCAACTCGGGACAGAACACACGCTCACCAGGCCAAAGTTTTTCGAGCTTCTCCCGGACGGCTCCGAGCGTGCTCGCGCCGTTCATGTAAGAGTGCAGCAAGACAAATAAAATGCCCTTCTGCTCGTCACCCTCGCGGCGGGCAGAAAAGTCTGCAGAATCGCCAGCAATGCTCTCGTACTGAGCCCCTTCAAAATTATCATCAATCCCTTGTGTCATTGCCGGTTCCTCCATGCAGTGGCCATTTGACGAGTGTAGAGCCCTTCTGAGTTACCGTTCCTGAATTGATGAGAGTCGGAGGATCGCCAACAGCCGCTTGGAGGTCGGTGAGCGCTTCAGGTTTTAACATTCAAGATTCGAACGAGCACCCAGCAAGTAAATCTCTTTTGGATACACTCAATGAAACAAAAGAATCTGTAAGGGTATTTTTTTCAGGCATGAAAAAGCCCAACCTTTTCAGATTGGGCTAAGTCATTGAAAAATATGGTCGGGACGGAGTGATTCGAACACTCGACCCCTAGCACCCCATGCTAGTGCGCTACCGGACTGCGCTACGCCCCGACTAGGCGTGAATCTTGTTTCGCTTCTCAGCGGAACGCTCAGGAATATAACGCAAGCTTTTGAAAACTGGAAGTATTTAAAAGCAGAAATTATTTCTTGAGCACCACCAGTACATCTTCAAGCTCGGCGATCATCTGGCGGATCATCTGTTTGTACTGGGTTGTATCGTCCTTGGCCTCATCACCGGAGAGGCGCAGGCGTGCGCCGCCGATGGTGAATCCCTGGTCGTACAGCAGCGCGCGGATCTGCCGGATCATCAGCACGTCTTGGCGCTGATAATACCGGCGGTTTCCGCGGCGCTTGACCGGGTTGAGTTGAGGAAACTCCTGCTCCCAATAGCGCAGCACGTGTGGTTTTACCGCACACAGCTCGCTGACTTCACCAATGGTGAAGTAGCGTTTGCCCGGGATGACGGGTAGTTCGTCGTTATGACTTGGTTCCAGCATAAGCCTCAACTCGGGCCTTCAACTTCTGCCCTGGACGAAAGGTGACCACACGGCGAGCCGTGATCGGGATTTCTTCTCCCGTTTTCGGATTGCGGCCAGGCCGCTGGCGTTTGTCCCGAAGGTCGAAATTGCCGAAACCGGACAACTTGACCTGTTCGTTGTCTTCCAGAGCGTGCCTGATTTCTTCGAAAAACAGTTCGACCAATTCTTTGGCCTCCCGTTTATTCAGGCCCAGCTCCTCATACAGACGTTCCGCCATCTCAGCTTTCGTCAGAGCCCCCATACGTCACTTCCTTAACGTGGCGTTCAACCTGGTTTCGAGCGAGGTGAGGATATTTTGCGTTGCGGTATTCACCTCATCGTCATTAAGAGTGCGCGATGGATGCTGCCAGGTCAAGCCAACTGCAAGGCTTTTTCTATGCGGATCAATGCCTTTACCCTGATACACGTCAAATAGCCTGAGGTCCGTCAGCCATTCGCCTGCATTTTCACGAATTACCTCCAACACAGCGCTGGAAGCAACCTCACGGTCAGCCAGCAACGCCAGGTCACGACGCACTTCAGGAAAGCGCGATAACTCCTGGAATTTCGGCATTTTTCCCTGCGCCACTTCGGCCAGGACCAGCTCGAAAACGAAGACCGGACGATCAAGGCCCAGGGTTTTCGACAGTTCCGGGTGAATGGCACCGACATAGCCGACTTCACGCCCGTCACGCTCGATGCGTGCGGTCTGCCCCGGGTGCAACGCCGGGTGCTTGCCCGGTACGAAAGTGAACGCGTCGAGTGCGCCGGCGAAGCCCAGCACCGCTTCCACGTCAGCCTTGACGTCGAAGAAGTCGACGACATCGCGACCTTGCGCCCAGCCTTCCGGCAGGCGACTGCCACAGACGACACCGGCCAGCATCGGCTCTTGCTTCAAGCCTTCCAACTGACCGACAAAACGCAGGCCGCTTTCGAACAGACGCACGCGATCCTGCTGGCGGTTCAGGTTGTGCTGGAGCGATTTGACCAGGCCTGGCCACAGGGACGAGCGCATGGCGGCCATGTCGTTGGAGATCGGGTTGGCCAGCAACAGCGGCTCGACGCCCGGATTGAACAGCTCGAACTGACGTGGATCGATGAAGCTGTAGGTGATCGCTTCCTGGTACCCACGGGCCACCAGCAGGCGGCGCAGTTCCGGCAGGTTACTGCGGGCTTCAGCCTTCGCTTGTGGGGCCAGGCGCGCTTGCGGGTAGCGAACCGGCAGGCGGTTGTAGCCGTACAGGCGGGCCAGTTCTTCGATCAGGTCGACTTCCAGGCTGATATCGAAGCGATGGCTTGGCACTTCGACGCGCCACTGCCCTGCCCCATCGGCGCTGATGTTCAGGCCCAGGGCGCTGAGCAGCCGTTCGACTTCGTCCGGAGCCATTTCCATGCCCAGCATCTGGGTGATGCGCTGGGCACGCAGGGTGACCGGTGCAATCTTGGGCAGGTGCTGTTCGCTGACGGTCTCGATGACCGGGCCGGCTTCGCCACCGGTGATTTCCAGCAGCAGGCCAGTGGCGCGCTCCATGGCTTCACGGGCCAGCTGCCAGTCCACGCCACGCTCGTAGCGGTGCGAGGCGTCGGTGTGCAGGCCATAGGAACGAGCCTTGCCAGCGACGGCGATCTGGTCGAAGAACGCACTTTCCAGGAACACATCGCGGGTGGTGGCGGATACGCCACTGTGCTCGCCACCCATTACGCCGGCAATTGCCAGGGCGCGGACGTGGTCGGCAATCACGAGGGTGTCGCTGCGCAGGGTCACTTCCTGGCCGTCGAGCAATACCAGCTTCTCGCCCTCTTCGGCCATGCGCACGCGGATGCCGCCGTTGATTTCGGCGAGATCGAACGCATGCAGCGGTTGACCCAGCTCCAGCATCACATAGTTGGTGATGTCGACGGCGGCGTCGATGCTGCGCACGTCGGCGCGACGCAGGCGCTCGACCATCCACAGCGGCGTCGGCTTGGACAGGTCGACGTTACGGATCACACGGCCCAGGTAACGCGGGCACGCCGCCGGCGCGAGGACATCAATCGAACGCACTTCATCATGCACGGCCGGCACGGTGGCGACCATCGGTCGCGTCACAGGAGCGGCATACAGCGCGCCGACTTCACGAGCCAGGCCCGCCAGGGACAGGCAGTCGCCACGGTTCGGGGTCAGGTCGACCTCGATGCTCGCATCGTCCAGGCCCAGGTATTCACGAATGTCCTGGCCCACCGGCGCATCTGCCGGGAGTTCCATCAGGCCATCGTTGCCTTCGCCAACCTGAAGCTCGGCCTGGGAGCACAACATGCCGTTGGACTCGACGCCGCGCAGCTTGGCTTTCTTGATCTTGAAGTCGCCCGGCAGTTCGGCACCGATCATGGCGAACGGAATCTTCAGGCCCGGGCGCACGTTGGGCGCGCCGCAGACGACCTGGTAGGTTTCCGTGCCATTGCTGACCTGGCAGACCCGCAGTTTGTCAGCGTCCGGGTGCTGCTCGGTGCCCAGCACCTCGCCCACCACTACACCACTGAAATCACCGGCGGCCGGCGTCACGCTATCGACCTCAAGGCCGGCCATCGACAGGCGAGCAACCAGCTCGTCCCGACTTACCTGCGGGCTTACCCAGCCGCGCAGCCATTGTTCACTGAATTTCATCCTGCTCTCCAAATAGATTCGTTACGGGCTGCGACCTAGCGAAATTGCGCAAGGAATCGCAAGTCGTTGTCGAAGAACAGGCGCAAGTCATTCACACCGTAACGCAGCATGGCCAGGCGCTCGACGCCCATGCCGAAAGCAAAGCCCGAGAATTCTTCCGGATCGATCCCGGACATACGCAGCACGTTCGGGTGAACCATGCCGCAGCCCATGACTTCCAGCCAGCCAGTCTGTTTGCAGACGCGGCAGCCTTTACCGCTGCACATCACGCATTCCATGTCGACTTCCGCCGAGGGCTCGGTGAACGGGAAGTACGAAGGACGGAAACGCACGGCCAGCTCTTTTTCGAAGAACACCCGCAGGAATTCTTCGATCGTGCCTTTGAGGTCGGCGAAATTGATGTCGCGATCAACCAGCAGGCCTTCGACCTGGTGGAACATCGGCGAGTGGGTGATATCGGAGTCGCTGCGGTACACACGGCCTGGGCAGACGATGCGGATCGGCGGCTGCTGCGATTCCATGGTGCGGACCTGTACCGGCGAGGTATGGGTGCGCAACAGCATGTTCGCATTGAAATAGAAGGTGTCGTGCATCGACCGGGCCGGGTGATGGCCTGGGATGTTGAGCGCCTCGAAGTTGTGATAGTCGTCTTCGACCTCAGGGCCTTCGGCAATGCCGTAGCCGATGTGGGTGAAGAACTGCTCGATGCGTTCCAGGGTCCGGGTCACCGGGTGCAGGCCACCGGAAGTCTGGCCACGGCCAGGCAGCGTCACGTCGATGGACTCGGCGGCGAGCTTGGCAGCCAAGTCCGCCTCCTCGAACAACGCCTTGCGCGCATTGAGGACTTCTGTGACACGCTCCTTGGCGACGTTGATCAGCGCACCGACCTGCGGACGCTCTTCGGCTGGCAGGTTCCCCAGGGTCTTCATCACCTGAGTCAACTCGCCCTTCTTGCCAAGGTAGTGAACCCGGATTTGCTCCAGGGCATTGATATCTTCAGCGCTTTGCACAGCCTCTAGTGCTTGAGCGACCAGCGCGTCCAGGTTTTCCATGTACAGACTCCAGATACAAAATAGGGGAAGAGCTTTAAGGCTCTTCCCCTATTTATGACGTTTGACACCTGGGCCCACAGAGGTGGACCCTGGTGACTGCCGGGGGTACTTAAGCCAAGATGGCTTTAGCTTTCTCGACAATCGCAGCAAACGCCGCTTTTTCGTTCACTGCCAGATCAGCCAGAACCTTACGGTCGATCTCGATGGACGCTTTTTTCAGGCCAGCGATGAAACGGCTGTAGGACAGACCGTTAACACGAGCACCAGCATTGATACGAGCGATCCACAGAGCGCGGAACTGACGTTTTTTCTGACGACGGTCACGGTAGGCGTATTGGCCTGCCTTGATTACCGCTTGCTTGGCAACACGGAATACGCGGGAACGCGCGCCGTAGTAGCCTTTAGCAAGTTTCAGAATTTTTTTGTGACGCTTACGGGCAATGACGCCACGCTTTACACGAGCCATGAGTTACTTCCTCTATTCTTGATCCAAAAATTAACGAAGGCGCAGCATGCGCTCGACTTTTGCCACGTCAGACGGATGCAGCAAGCTGCTACCGCGCAGTTGACGCTTACGCTTGGTCGACATTTTGGTCAGGATGTGGCTCTTGAAAGCGTGCTTGTGCTTGATACCGTTAGCAGTTTTCAGAAACCGCTTAGCAGCACCACTTTTGGTCTTCATCTTTGGCATGTTCGGATACTCCGCATTCAGTTGATAAACATAATCGCAAGGCCTGCCGTGCCCTGTTGATTACTTCTTCTTTTTCGGGGCGATGACCATGATCAGCTGGCGTCCTTCCATCTTAGGATGCTGTTCGACCGAACCGTACTCGAGCAGGTCTTGTTCAACCCGCTTGAGGAGTTCCATCCCCAGCTCCTGGTGGGCCATCTCACGGCCGCGGAATCGCAAGGATACCTTGGCCCTGTCCCCGTCACTCAGGAAACGTACCAGGTTGCGCAGTTTTACCTGGTAATCCCCTTCCTCCGTCCCTGGACGAAACTTGATTTCTTTTACCTGAATCTGCTTCTGGTTTTTCTTCGCCGCGGCAATCTGCTTCTTCTTTTCGAAGATCGACTTGCCGTAGTCCATCACCCGGCAAACCGGTGGGACTGCGTCTGCGGAAATTTCCACCAGATCAAGCTTGGCTTCTTCAGCAATACGAAGCGCTTCATCAATCGAGACGATGCCAATCTGCTCGCCGTCAGCGCCAATTAACCGAACCTCGCGTGCCGAGATATTCTCGTTGATCGGGGCTTTCGGTGCAGCTCGTTTATCTTGTCTCATTTCACGCTTAATAATAATTACTCCAAATCTGGGCGACCACGCCGGGAAACCGCTTGCGCGAGGAACTCAGCGAATTCGGCGACGGGCATCGAGCCCAGGTCAGCACCTTCACGAGTACGCACAGCGACAGTCTGCATCTCGACCTCCCGATCTCCAATAACCAAGAGAAAGGGAACCTTGAGCAAAGTATGCTCGCGGATTTTAAAGCCGATCTTTTCATTTCTCAAGTCGGACTTGGCACGAAATCCGCTTTGATTGAGAGTTTTTTCGACTTCGGCGGCAAAATCTGCCTGTTTATCAGTGATATTCATGATCACTGCCTGGGTCGGCGCCAGCCACGCAGGGAACGCGCCCTCGTAGTGCTCGATCAGAATCCCGACGAAACGCTCGAACGAACCGAGGATCGCGCGGTGAAGCATGACCGGGTGCTTGCGACTGTTGTCTTCGGACACATATTCAGCGCCCAGACGGATCGGCAGGTTGAAATCGAGCTGCAAGGTACCACACTGCCACACGCGACCGAGGCAATCTTTCAGCGAGAATTCGATCTTCGGACCGTAGAAGGCCCCCTCGCCCGGCTGCAGGTCGTACGCAAGGCCCGCGCTATCAAGGGCGGCGGCCAAGGCCGCTTCGGCGCGATCCCACAGCTCATCGGAACCGACGCGTTTTTCCGGACGAGTGGACAGCTTCATCTCGACTTCGGTAAAGCCGAAGTCCCGGTAGACGTCCATGGTCAGCTTGATGAAGGCGGCTGATTCGGCCTGCATCTGCTCTTCGGTGCAGAAGATGTGCGCATCGTCCTGGGTAAACGCACGCACGCGCATGATGCCGTGCAGCGCACCCGACGGCTCGTTGCGGTGGCAGGCACCGAACTCGGCCAGACGCATCGGCAGCTCGCGGTAGCTCTTCAAGCCCTGGTTGAACACCTGCACGTGGCAAGGGCAGTTCATCGGCTTGATGGCGTAATCGCGGTTTTCCGACTGGGTGGTGAACATGTTGTCGGCGTAGTTGGCCCAGTGCCCGGATTTCTCCCACAGGCTGCGGTCGACCACTTGCGGCGTCTTGATCTCCAGATAGCCGTTTTCACGCTGGACCTGGCGCATGTACTGCTCGAGCACCTGGTACAGGGTCCAGCCGTTCGGGTGCCAGAACACCATGCCCGGGGACTCTTCCTGGGTATGGAACAGGCCCAGGCGCTTGCCGATCTTGCGGTGATCGCGCTTCTCGGCTTCTTCGATGCGCTGGATGTAGGCCGCCAATTGCTTCTTGTCGGCCCAGGCAGTGCCATAGACGCGCTGCAACTGCTCGTTCTTCGCATCGCCACGCCAGTAGGCGCCGGACAGCTTGGTCAGCTTGAAGGACTTCAGGAAACGCGTGTTCGGCACGTGTGGGCCGCGGCACATGTCGACGTATTCTTCGTGGTAGTACAGGCCCATGGCCTGCTCGTCCGGCATGTCTTCCACCAGACGCAGCTTGTAGTCCTCGCCACGGGCCTTGAAGACTTCGATGACTTCGGCGCGCGGGGTGACTTTCTTGATGACGTCGTAATCTTTCTCGATCAGCTGCTGCATGCGCTGTTCGATGGCGGCCATGTCGTCCGGCGTGAAAGGACGCTCGAAGGCGATGTCGTAATAGAAGCCTTCGTCGATGACCGGCCCGATGACCATCTTCGCGCTCGGGTACAGCTGCTTGACCGCATGGCCAACCAAGTGCGCACAGGAGTGGCGAATGATCTCCAGCCCCTCTTCATCCTTGGGCGTGATGATTTGCAGCGTGGCGTCGCTGTCGATGACATCACTGGCGTCGACCAGTTTGCCGTTGACCTTGCCGGCCAGGGTGGCCTTGGCCAGGCCCGCGCCGATGGATGCGGCGACCTCGGCTACGGAGACCGGGTGATCGAACGAACGTTGACTGCCGTCGGGAAGAGTAATAGTTGGCATGGCGCCTCCTCTCCTAGTGGTGACCCCTACCAAAGGTCACGTGGGTTGGGATGAGCCAGTACAAGATCCAGTCCAGGCCATTCAATGACGAACGCCTGCCTTACAGCGGCAGGAGCCTTGCGGCCAACCGGGAAAACCGAACCAGAGTGACTGGGATTCAAATCAGGGTTATTCGGGTTCTTTGCCACCGGGACGAATGATCGTCCGCAGCCTGGAAATAGCCGAGCCCGGCATGCTAGCACAGATGAACGGTCATCGCCGCGCGGGAATTGAAGCAGGCGTAAATCCAGGGTTTTTATGCCAGAGTGCTGAACTGAAGCGAGCGCAACGCCTCAGATAACAAGACATCGACCCGAAAGGAGCATCTTCGCATGCGTCTGAATACATTGTTCGCAGTAGTCGCCCCCCTCGCCCTGCTGCTTCCACTGACCGCCCATGCCGACTGGCCCAAGGGCGAGCGCGAAAAATACATGGCCCAATGCACGGAGGCGGCAACACCCCAAATCGGCGCGGCGGCGGCCAAGTCCCATTGCGCCTGTGGCGCCGATGCGATCAAGTCCTACCCAGCCTCGGACATCCAGGCCTTGATGGACAACAAGGCCACCCCGGAACTGCAGCAAAAAGCGCTGGGCCAGATTGCAAAATGCAAGGCCGATAACAAGGCGAAAAAGTAAGAAAACAAGCTTCCTGCACAGGCCCGGCAGGGTCGAAAAACCCTGATTTCAGGCTTTTTCGAACGATTTATTCAGGTTTTACAGCTTTTTTTATCGTCTTTACTTTCGGCTGAAAGCCTTTAAAACCGGGCCTTTCAGCGGATAAAGGGGATAAAGCAAACACGACTGATTGGCAAACAGCGCCTGCGGGGGGCTCCCAAATCGAACATTTCGACTATGATACCCGGGTGTGCCCAGTTGGCCTGAGCAGCACAGTACACTGAAAATATATGTTTCTTGGAGATACACCATGTCTAATCGCCAAACCGGCACCGTTAAATGGTTCAACGATGAAAAAGGCTTCGGCTTCATCACTCCTCAAGGTGGCGGTGACGACCTGTTCGTACACTTCAAAGCTATCGAAAGCGACGGTTTCAAAAGCCTGAAAGAAGGCCAGACCGTTTCCTTCGTGGCTGAGAAAGGCCAAAAGGGTATGCAAGCTGCACAGGTTCGCCCAGAGTAATTTCTCGGCGCACTAAAAAAACCCCGTCCATGTGACGGGGTTTTTTATGGGCGATTGAAACCTCGATCAGCCGCAGTTCACCCGGTTGACCACCAGGTCGGCATCGGTATTGAGATTCAGGCGGTCGGAGCGGTACTCAAGCGTCACCATGTCGTTGGGCTTGAGGATCCGGGCATTCTGCGCGCCAGCACGCGTACGGGCCTGCTCCAGCAACTGTGGCGAGGCCTTCTTTCCAATGGCGAACTCGGCGGCCTTTGCTTCGCAGCGGCTGTGACCGGTCTCGGCCGTCACAGGTTCAGGGGTCGATTCAGAGGTGCTGCTGCAACCGCTCAAGAACATGGCGGCCAGCAAAGTACTCAATGACGCGAGCTTCCAAGGCATGAAGCCTCCTTTTTTCGATGAATAAACAGAGAGCGTGCGACAACCCAAACGACGCTTGGTTTCAACACCGCAGCCCTCAGGCTGGGGAAAGCTGGCAGTTTGCCTGAGCCCGCTCCCCTGTTCAGACCTGAATCGTGACTGGATATGAACGCAGCTCAGTAAACGTCGATGTAATCGAAGGGTGGATTGGGCCAGTTGTCCTTCAGTGCATTGTAGATCTGCATGACCCAGACCTCATCGCTGGCAGCGACCCGGCCAACGTATCCCGAGCCCTTTGCCCACGTCTCGAGCCGAAACTGCAAGCCGTCGATATCCGTGCCGCCGACCACCCCCGAGGACAAATAAGCGATACCGCCCTTGGTCACGCGCAGTTGCGTATGCTCGTCGTCACTGGCCGACGCCAGCAACTGACGAACCGCCTCGACGGTCAGGCCACCAGGAGCGCTCAAATCGATCTGCACGGCGGTGCTCCCTCAAAAAATAAAAAAACAAGTTTCGCACAGCCCTCCCCCAATGCCTAAGTCGCAGTGCCAAATCCCGGGCAAAAATGTTTAACTCAGCCTACAGACCTCCAACTCGCGAGCCCGACCATGAGCACCTTCAGCATCGAAGCCACCATCAATGCCAAATGGTCGGAGGGCCACAGCTCCTATAGCCCGGGCAGCGCGGAGGAACTGGCACTCATCTGTATAGATTTGTTGGTGAAGGAGTTGGGGACGGAGGTCGCCCGCGATTTCATCCAGCAGGCCTTCGAACGCTACCCGAGCATCGTCGACGCCGTGGATTGACGCGCATGCCCGCAGGTCCAGCCTGCGGGCGCGGAGCCAGGCAGATTACTTCAGGCGCGCCAGGCGCTCGGTCAGCAGATCGAAGAAGCCCTGGGCATCGCCATTCTCCACCCAGAACGCGTTCTTCGGCGCTTTCAGGCCGTCGTACCAGTCGACAATGGTCTGCCCGAATGTTGGCCCCTCGCGGCTGTCCACGACGACATTGACCGAACGGCCGGTGAACAATTGCGGCTTGAGCAGGTAGGCAATCACGGTCGCGTCATGCACCGGCCCGCCCGTCATGCCGTAGTGCTCCATGTCGCCCTTGACGTATTCGTTGAGGATATCGCCCACCAGCTTGCTGGCGTTGTTGTTCAGCGCCGCGATCTGCTTCAGGCGCGCTTCGCTGGTGAGGATCTTGTGGGTCACGTCCAATGGCAGGTAGGTCAGCTTCACGCCGCTCTTGGCCACCACCTCGGCCGCCTGCGGGTCGGCGAACAGATTGAACTCGGCCACCGGCGTGATATTGCCGCCGTTGAAGTGCGCGCCGCCCATGATCACCACTTCCTTGATGCCCTGGACGATGTCGGGCTCCTGGACCAACGCCAGCGCCAGGTTGGTCTGTGGACCCAGCATGGCAATGGTGATGCTGTGGGGCTTGGCTGCCTTCAGTGTGTCGATCAGGTAGTTGACGGCATTACCCTCGGCCAGGCCCTTCTTCGGCTCGTGCACAGTGACACCCGACAGGCCTTCCTTGCCATGGATGTTTTCTGCGTAGATGGGCGTGCGCATCAACGGTTTCGGCGCACCGGCGTAGACCGGCACGTCTTCGCGCCCCGCCCATTCACGGGCCAGACGAGCGTTGCGCGAGGTCTTGTCCAGGCGCACATTGCCGGCGACGGTGGTCAGCGCACGGATATGCAGCTCCTCGGGCGACGCCAAGGCAAACAATAGCGCCACCACGTCGTCAGCGCCTGGATCGGTGTCGATGATCAGGTCGATCTTTTCCGCCGCCTGGGCGCTCGTTGCGGTGATCAGTGACAAAAGCAGCAGACTCCGGATCAGTTGATGCATTTTCTGAGCATAGCGGTGCATGGCGCACTCCTTGTGCAGGGTTGAACAGGGTTAGAACGTCACTCCAGCCACCAGGACGATATTGCAGTATGGCGAGCACTCGCCTGTGCGAATGATCGCTCGCGCCTGTCGGCTGACAACCTTGAATTGTTCATGACTGACCAGCGCCCGCTCGCCCAGCGCACCCTCGGCATTCAGCGTCTCCAAGGTCGTCAGGGCCGATGGTTGCTTGTCGAGGATTTCCTCGGCCAGGACATGGCTTTCCACCTGCATTTCGCTGAGCACCACCTTCAAGGTGCTGATGAAATCCGGAATGCCATGGGTCAGGGCCAGGTCGATCAATTCGACCTGGGGCGGCACGGGCAGGCCGGCATCGCCGATGACCACCTTGTCGCCATGGCCGAGGGAAGCGATCAGCCGGGACAGTGCCACATTCAACAACGGCGTCTTTTTCATGATTTGAAAGCCTGTACTTCGAGCAGGGTGGGGATTGAAGGTTGCGCGCCGGACCGGGTGACCGACAGCGCGGCGGCGACCTGACCGAAACGAATCGCGTCGACCTCGCTCTTGCCGCTGGCCAGGGCTGCCGCGAAGCCGCCGACAAAGGTGTCTCCGGCGGCCGTGGTGTCCACAGCCTTGACCCGCGGGGCCGGGAAATGTTCGAAGCTGGCACCGTTGGCGAACATCAACCCTTGGGCTCCCAGGGTCACGATCACCTTACCGGCACCGGCGGCGATCAGATGCGCTGCAGCGGCTTCGGCGGTTTCCAAGGAGTCCACCGCCAGCCCGCTAAGCACCGCGGCTTCGCTTTCATTGGGAATCAGGTAATCGACACAGGCATACCAGTCGGCCGGCAACGCATGGGAAGCCGGCGCCGGGTTGAGGATGACGATCTTGCCCAACTCACGCCCGCGCTTGAGGGCATGGCCGACGGTGGCGTCCGGCACTTCGAGCTGGCAGATGATGACATCGGCGCTTTGCAGCACTGCATCGACACTGTCCAAGACCTCGGCGGTCAGTGCTCCGTTGGCGCCAGCGACGATAACGATTGCATTCTGGCTGTTGTCATCGACGACAATCAGCGCCACGCCACTGGAATCCTCCACCACGCGGACCGCCTGGCAGTCGATGCCCTCGACCAGCAGCGCGCCGCGCAATTGCTCGCCATAGGCATCGTTGCCCACGCAACCGACCATCGACACCTGCGCCCCCAGGCGCGCGGCGGCGACCGCCTGGTTGGCACCCTTGCCGCCCGGGATGGTGGCGAACGATTTGCCGATCAGCGTTTCACCGCCACGGGGCAAGCGCGGCGCCCGAGTCACCAGGTCCATGTTCAGGCTGCCTATTACCACTACTTTTGCTGGCATACATCACTACTCATCAATTCGGTTCAGCGGTATTGAGCGAATGCACCGGACAGCGGCGCAGTCGACTCTCGCAGGACAATACTCGGCGTCACGATCCGCTGGTCGGTGGCGAGGCTCGGCGTCGCGATCCGCCGCAGCAGCACTTCGGCCGCCATCTCGCCGAGTTGCAGGATCGACTGCCCTACGGTGGTCAACGCCGGGTAGACATAGCGGCTCATCTGGATGTCGTCGAAACCGATGACCGACAGTTCGCTGGGCACACGCACGTTGCGTTCTGCCGCGGCGCGCAGCACGCCAATGCCAATCATGTCGTTGGCCGCAAAAATCGCACTGGGCCGCAGCTGTTCAAGCAGTTGCGCAGCGGCGCGGTAACCACCGGTACTGGTGAAATCGCTCTCGAGCATGCGCTCGACGGGCAGCTCGATGCCCGCCTCTTTCAACGCACGGCAGTAACCGGCCAGGCGCATCTGCGCCACGCTGGTATTGGCCGGGCCGCCGATAAAAGCGATATCGTGGTGACCCAACTCCAACAGGTGCCGGGTCGCCAGGTAGGCACCGTATTCATGATCGATGCGCACCAGGTCCGCATCGACACCATCGAGCCCGCGGTCAACGATCACCATGGGTGTACGCACGTTGGCCAGCCCCTCGGCCAGGCCAACGTCACCGCCGGCGGACGCGAAGATCAAGCCATCGATGCGCTTTTCCAGCAGCACCCGCAGGTAGCTGCGTTGCTTGTCCGGGTTGTCGTCGGAGTTGCACAGGATCACGCAATAGCCGTTGCGTTCGCAGTAATCCTCAATGCCCCGGGCCAACTCGGCAAAGTATGGGTTGAGGCTGTTGGGCACCAGCAGGCCGATGGTCGCCGTGGTCTTGGCCTTGAGCGACCGGGCCACGGCGCTGGGCACGTAGTCCAGGCGCTCGATGGCCGCCTCGACCTTGAGCCGCACCTCCTCGCTGACCGGCCGCGTCTTGTTCACCACGTGAGACACGGTGGTGTAGGAAATCCCCGCGAGCGCCGCTACATCCTTGATCGTCGCCATGGCTCAGGCCCGCCGACTGGCGCGCTGGCTGCGATAGGTGTCGAGCACGACCGCCACCACGATCACCGCGCCGGTAATGATGCGCTTGGTCGGCTCAGTGGCGCCGATCTGCGCCAGGCCCGCCGCCAGCACGGAGATGATCAGCACGCCAAAGAAGGTGCTGATGACCGAGCCGCGCCCACCCATCAGGCTGGTGCCGCCGATGACCACTGCCGCGATCACTTGCAGTTCGAGCCCTGAGCCGGCGTTCGGGTCCGCGGCCTCCAGGCGGGAAATCTGGAACAGCGCCGCCACGCCGGCCAGCAGGCCCATCAGGCTGAACACCAGGATCTTGTAGGGCTTTGGGTTGATACCGGCCAGGCGCACGGCCTCTTCATTGGTGCCGATCCCGATCAGGTAGCGACCGAACACCGTGCGGGTCAGCACCGCCTGGGCAATGAAAATCACCAGCAAGGCGATGATGAACGAAGGCGAGATGCCAAAGGCGATGGGGTTGGACAGCCAGGCGAACGAGTCGCCGATGTAGGCGGTCCGCGAACCGGTCATCTGGTACGCCAGGCCCCGGGCCATTTCCAGCACGCCGAGGGAGACGATGAACGATGGAATCCGCCATGCCACGGTGATCGAACCAGTGACCGTACCCGCCAGCGCCGCCACGGCCATGCCGAGCAAGGCCGATGGCCAGACGCTCCAACCCCAGCCGAGCACGGCTACGCTGACCGTCGAGGCCGCAAGCGCCAGCACCGACCCTACCGACAGGTCGATACCGCCGATGATCAGGATGAACGTCATGCCAACCGCCAGCACCATGAGGTCGGGAATCTGGTTGGCCAAGGTGCTGAACGTGTCATAGGACAGGAAATGGCTGCTCAGGGTCGAGAACAGCGCGACCATGGCCAGCAGTGCGCCGGCCAGGCCGAGGTAGGTCCCGAGGCCATAGAAGTTGCCACTCGATTTGCCGACGGCAGATACGGTTTTCATGAAAGATCCCTAGGCGCTGCTTCGTTGAGCAACGCATCACGTTTCTGGTAGCCGGCGAATGCGGCGGCAAGCAAGTCATCCTGGGTCCAACTGTCGCGCTCGAAGGTGTCGATCAGGCGCCCGGCGGATAGCACGCCGATCCGGTCACAGATCAACATCAGTTCCCGCAGGTCACTGGAGACGACGACCAGCGCCTTGCCCTGGCGCGTCAACTCGCCGAGCAGCGCGTAAATATCGAATTTGGCGCCGACGTCGATGCCACGGGTCGGCTCGTCGAACAGCATGACCGCGCAATCGCGTTCGAGCCAACGACCGATCACGACTTTCTGCTGGTTGCCGCCCGACAGTTCGGACACCAATTGGGTCGGGCTGGAACTGCGGATGCGCATGGCATCGACCTGCCGCTGCGCCAAGGCCAGCTCGGCGCTGCCATTGACCAGGCCGGCGCTGGAAATCTCCGGCATGTTGCCCAGGGCAATGTTGGCGGCAATGGATTGTGTCAGCAGCAGGCCTTCACCCTTGCGGTCTTCGGTGATCAGCGCGATGCCATGGGCCACCGCATCGGACGGGGAGCGAATGCTCACGACCTGAGCCGGCGAACCCAGCGCCACCGTGCCACTGTCCGCCGGGTCGGCACCGAAGATCAGCCGCAACAACTCGGTGCGCCCCGCCCCGATCAGGCCGGAAATGCCGAAGATCTCGCCGCTGCGCACTTCAAAGGACACGTCGCGGACCTTGTCGGAACGGGTCAGGCCTTTGACGGTCAATGCCGGCGCGCCGATCTGGCGTGGGCCAAGGTCGATATGCTCGCCCAGCTCCCGACCGACCATCAGCGTCACCAATTGCTCGCTGTCGTAGTTGGCCATCGGCTCGACGCAGACCAGGTTGCCATCGCGCAGTACCGCAATGCGCTGGGCGACCCGCGCCAGTTCTTCGAGGCGATGGGAAATGTAGATGATCGACACGCCTCGCGACTGCAAGCGGGTGATCTGTTCAAAGAGCATCTCGACTTCGCGGGCCGTCAGCATGGCGGTCGGCTCGTCAAGAATCAGCACATGGCAATCGCCAATCAGGTTGCGGGCGATCTCGACCATTTGCTGGTGACCGATCCCCAGCTCGCCGACCAGCGTGTCGGGATCGATGGCATCGAGCCCCACCTGGGCCATGGCCTCGATGGCCGCCTTGCGCAATTGCTTGCGGCTGATCCAGCCGCCATGGCTGGGCAGGTTATCGAGAAACAGGTTTTCAGCCACGGACAAGGTCGGCAGCAGGTTG
This sequence comes from Pseudomonas thivervalensis, assembly GCF_001269655.1. Lineage (GTDB taxonomy): Bacteria > Pseudomonadota > Gammaproteobacteria > Pseudomonadales > Pseudomonadaceae > Aquipseudomonas > Aquipseudomonas thivervalensis. The sequence goes on along the minus strand of NZ_LHVE01000008.1, from coordinate 5,609 downwards.
AGCTCCTGCATCACCATGCGCACGCCCAGCTCTTCAGCCTGGGTCCGACTGCCAGGGCGGTAATCCTGCCCCTGAAATTGCATCTGCCCGGTCGTCGGCGTCACCAGCCCGCCGATGATCTTGGACAAGGTGCTTTTGCCGGCACCATTTTCACCGGTCAGCGCCAGCACTTCACCGCGCATCAACGTCAGGGTGATATCGGTCAGTACCGGCTGGGCATAGGTCTTGCCTATACCGCTGACGCACAGGACAGCGTTCGGGTCGCGAACGGACATAACAAACTCTCCAATGCGCTCGCCCGGATGGGCGAGCACCGTTGTGTCGCCAGGATTACGGCTTGGTCACCAGCTCGACCGGAGTTTCGATAACGCCGTTGGTGCCGCTGTCGACTTTTTCACCCTTGAGGATCTTCAGCGCTGTTTCGATGCCGAACACCGCCTGCTTGGCGGCGAACTGGTCGGCAGTCGCCAGGACACGACCGTCCTTGAGCATCGGCTTGATGGCATTGATGTTGTCGTAGCCGACCACCTGCACCTTGCCGGCCTTGCCCGCCGCGCGCACGGCCGATACGGCACCGACCGCCATGCTGTCGTTACCGGCCAGCAGGGCCTTGATGTCCGGATATTCGCTGAGCATCGACGCGGCAACCTGGTTGCCCTTGTTGATTTCCCAGTCGCCGGATTGCAGGGACACGACCTTGATCTGCGCCGCCTCCATCGCATCCTTGAAGCCCGCGGTGCGCGCCTGGGCGTTGGTGGTAGTGGACACGCCTTCAATGATGCCGACTTCATCACCGGCCTTGAGCTCCTTGGCCAGGTACTCACCCACCAGCCGCGCGCCCTTGCGGTTGTCAGGGCCTACGAATGGAACGTTGATGTTCTTGCTCTTGACCACGGCCGGATCGAGCTGGTTATCGATGTTGATGACCGTGATGCCGGCATCCACGGCTTTCTTGATCACCGGCACCATGGCCTTGGAATCCGCGGGCGCGATGATCAGGGCATCGACCTTGGACACGATCATCTGCTCGACGATGCGGATCTGGTTGGCGGTGTCGGTTTCATCCTTGATCCCGTTGGAGATCAGGTCGAAATCGGCGGAATGTTCCTTCTGATAAGCCTTGGCGCCGTCTTCCATGGTCAGGAAGAATTCGTTGGCCAGGGATTTCATGACCAGGGCGACCTTGGGCTTTTCTGCGGTCTGGGCGAGTGCCGAGGAAATAGGCAGCGCAGCGGAGGCGGCCGCGAGCATGGCAACAGCGAGAAGGCGTCCAGCGAATGGCAACTTCATGGGTTCACTCCGATCTTATGATTATTGTGGGCAAATCAATGCACGGAATGCCGCGCAAACGTTTGCGTGAAGCGAACTATGGTAAGGCTTCCTGAATTTGTCAATGTTGCAGCTCCATCTTCGATAGTGTCGCGCCCCAGAGCGGCGAGACCTGTTTACGCCAGCCGATAAAAAATTCCTTTCTCCTACATCAAAACGAAAAAAGTGCTGTCAGACGATCTTCTTGAATTTTAAGTAGTTGCGTAAATGCCTACGGTTAAATACTGTATGCCCGTACAGCTTAATAAGGATAATCCTGTGGCCACTCCCTCCGCTGCAACTACTCCCTTAGATTCCTATACACGACTTGGCCTTCGGGTCTCGAAAATCATCAACGCCCCCACCGCGCAAAAAGCCAAGGCCGCGCTGATCTTCCGCCTTCCCGACGAGCCGGTGGATGAGTGGGAACGCCTCCTGGAAGAAATCGACGAGAACGACAACGTGACCCTCGCCTATCGCGACGACGGTGGCGTGCAGGTTTTCTGGGTAGTGCCGAAGGAAGATTGAGCCTGATGAGTGTTCGCTGTTTAGCTTTATTGCTTGTGCTTATCGCCACAGGCGCACAGGCCGGTGCCCCGCGCACCTTCAACGAAGCCAAGAAAATCGCCTGGAAACTCTACGCCCCACAATCCACCGAGTTCTATTGCGGCTGCAAATACACCGGTAATCGCGTGAACCTGGCCGCCTGCGGTTATGTACCGCGCAAGAATGCCAGCCGTGCCGCCCGCATCGAGTGGGAGCATATCGTCCCGGCGTGGCAGATCGGCCACCAGCGTCAATGCTGGCAAGAAGGCGGTCGCAAGAACTGCACCCGCTATGACCCGGTCTATCAACGGGCCGAGGCCGACCTGCACAACCTGGTGCCGAGCATCGGGGAAGTGAATGGCGACCGCAGCAATTTCAGTTTCGGTTGGTTGCCGGAGCAGAAGGGCCAATACGGTTCATGCCTGACCCAGGTGGATTTCAAGGCCAAGAAGGTCATGCCCCGCCCCTCCATTCGAGGGATGATCGCCCGGACCTATTTCTACATGAGCAAACAATACGGCCTGCGCCTGTCGAAACAGGACCGGCGCCTGTATGAAGCCTGGGACAAGACCTACCCGGTCGAAAGCTGGGAGCGTCAGCGCAACCAGAGCGTGGCGTGTGTCATGGGACGTGGGAATGAGTTCGTGGGGCCGGTGGACATGAAGGCCTGTGGCTGACCTCGCCTTTGCTAACACAGTCAATCAACTGTGGGAGCGAGCTTGCTCCCACAGGTTTTGTGGTCTAACTGACTTTTTTGTTCTGCCTGATTATTGAGCCGGCGGGTAATCCACCACCGACGCCTCGATGTTGCGTTTCTTCGCCCGGACCAACGCGGCCGTAACCTGTTCCTGCTTGGCTTTGGCTTCAGCCTCGGAGTTCAAAGGACCGACCAGGACGCGTTCCTTGCCGTTTTCCCGTACCACGGTTGACATGAAGCTGTGCTCGATGAGCCAACCGGTCAGGTCGCTGACAGCTTGCGGCGTCTGGCCGCGAACCTCGACGGCCCATTGCGGCGCGGCAGCGACGGCCGGTGCGGAGGTCGTGACGGGTTTCGGCTTCGGCGCTTCGACGTCACGCCCTTCACCACATCCTGCCAGCACCAATACCGCGATAACCCAAGCCAATTTGCGCACAACGTTTCCCCTGGAAGACATGAGGCATGGATTTTAGCACCCGTGCCCGTCAAGATCGCCGCAAACAATGCTCAAAACACGAGAATCCTGCCCGGCGTCTCTGTATAGTCGCACCCTGGGAATTAATGCTGCATCTGCACGTCAGAAAGAGGCACCCACATTGTGATACTTAGCACTAATCTATAAGCAGTACCGACATCTGCACTGTCTGAATCAGGTGCCCTATAAAGCAATCAAGGAGAACACCATGCTGATACTCACCCGCAAAGTCGGTGAAAGCATAAACATTGGTGACGACATCACGATCACCATTCTGGGCGTTAGCGGCCAACAAGTACGGATCGGCATCAACGCCCCGAAAAACGTTGCGGTGCATCGTGAAGAGATCTATCAGCGTATTCAGGCCGGCCTCACCGCCCCCGACAAGCCGCAAACTCCCTGAACATTGCCGCAGTCCGCAGCCAGCCCGTTTGCATCGTCGCAATGGCTGGCTAAAGATTCTGGTCGACCGCGCCATACCCTGCCTCACCCCGCCTTCTTTTCCACCCGTGAACCGATACTAATGGCATGTCGCTGAGCATGGCTGTCAGACGTTTCGTTTTAATGATGACGAAGCGGGCGTTCGCGGTCGGTCAGCCCAGGCCCACGCCGCGTGCCATGCCAGTGGCGGCGACGACCATCAAGATCAGCAACAGGGCTTCGATGTGGCTGATCCGCGCAAGTCGGCCAGCTTTCGAAGGATCGATCACTGCCCCTTTGCCCAGCGCCATCCGCCATTTGATCAGGGCGATCATTGGCACGATTTCAAGCAGCAGGATCAGCAGGAGCAAGGTCATCTTCAGGTGGAACAGCGGTTGATGCAGGTAATAGTCCGTGCCTTTTTCGAACCCGCCAAACGCCCGCATCCCACCGGTCACCAACAACACCAGCGCCGACAGGCCCCACACGTTGTCAGCGACCAAGACACCCCGAACCGCGTCCACACCGCCCGCCAGGCGTCGTAGCGCCGTCCCGCGCGTCAGCACTGCCCAGAACCCGAGGGCAAATGCCAGCAGGTGAATAGCCGCAAGCGACCAATGAGCCAACATGGAAGACTCCTGACAGAGGGAACGTCGAATCGACCTGACAGTACTAGCTCATAAAGAAATGATTGCCAGGGTTGGCATCTAAAAAAAAGTGGGGTATCAGTCGACAAAAATGCTGCCTGACACACCGCTATCGCGAGCAAGCTCGCTCCCACAGGGGATTTTTGGTGGATGAGATGCCCGTGAACCCTGCAAAAAACTGTGGGAGCGAGCTTGCTCGCGATGGCGGTGTATCAGCCGACAAACATGTTGTCTGACACTCCGCTATCGCGAGCAGGCTGAACTGGTCCAGTAATTTTGGACATTTTTTTCGGTTCTCACGCAGCCAGCTTTTCCGCTGCTACAGGTGAGTGGTAACCGTTGTAACTGTGGCGCCTGACATTGTTGTAGCGCGTCACATAGCGGTTTATATCAACTCGGGCTTCGTGTTCCGAGTTGTATCCCTCTTCAGGCACCCACTCGGACTTCAAACTGCCAAAAAAACGCTCCATCGGGGCGTTATCCCAGCATTGGCCTTTTCGACTCATGCTCTGCTTAAGCTCGTGCGCCACCAGTTCGTCCCGGAATTTATGGCTGGTGTACTGACATCCCTGGTCAGAATGGAACAGTACGCCTTTAGGTCGCCCTCTCAATTCGACGGCCATTCGCAGTGATTCGCGCGCCAGTGTCGCGTCGGCGACCAGTGAAAACGACCAGCCCACTACTCGTCGCGCAAATAGATCCAGAACGACTGAGAAGTAGAGCCAGCGCTTGCCCAGCTGGATATAGGTGATATCTGCGCACCAAACCTTATTGATATCAGCTACGTAAAACTCACGGTCCAGCTCATTCTCAGCCACCAGCGACTCAACGCCCGATGACTTGTACTTGTGAGGTCTGCGCTGACGGCTAGCGATCCCAGCTTCCTTCATCAACCCGCGGGCCATATAGCGGCCCACCTGATGGCCGTCGCCCCGCAGGTCTTCGGAGAGGGTTCGTGCACCTGCCGAGCCTTTTGATGCCTTGTGGTATTTAATTAGAACAACCTTGAGCGCTTCGCGCTCCGGGTTGGTTTTACCTTGGCGCTGACGCCAGGCGTAATAGCTGCTGCGGTTGACTTCAAACACGCGGCAGCAGTCTGTAATGCCGTACTGCTCGCCTAGCTCACTGATCAGAGGGAATGATCTTTGGAGTCTAAAAGCAGGAGAGCACTGGCCTTTTTTAGGATTTCGATATCCCGGTCTTTCTGCCTGAGCAGGGCTTTAAGTTCCTGGATTTGCTTCTGATCGGCGGTGATTGCCTTGGTACCGACAAGCGTCGATCCGGCGCGCTCTTTTCGCACCTGCTCGACCCAGCGGCGCAGGGCTGTTGGGCCGATATCCAAGCTGGCACAGATCTCGGGAATCGGCTGATCCTCATCGAGCACCATGCTTGCAGCTTTGAGTTTGAACTCACTGGAATAGGATTTTCGCATCATCATGCACACCTCAGATTTGGGCGCCATCATAGCGCCCTATTGATGTGTCCAAATTCATTAGGCCAGATCAAGCTCGCTCCC
>NZ_LHVE01000007.1 GCF_001269655.1 Pseudomonas thivervalensis | reverse complement strand
TGCGCAACCGAGCGGGAGCAAGCTCCCTCGCCACGACAGTGTCACACCCAAGCATTTCTTGAGCCGCGACAAATCTCACCCCAACATCAACAACTGCCGGATCAGCTTCGGCGTACTGCCGGTCCAGCGCTTGAACGAGCGCCGGAAGTTCGCCGTATCGTTGAAACTCAAGTACTGCGCCACTTCCTCGTTGCTGAACCCCTTGACCTGATACAAATACAACGCCACATGGGTGTGCACCCGGTCGACCTGTTGCTGGAACCCGGTGCGGTGCTTGTGCAGCTTGCGCTTGAGGGTCGCCGGGCTCATGGCGAAGGCCTGGGCGGTCTGTTCCAGGCTCGGCGTCTGTTGCACCTGGGCGTGCAGGTAGTCGTAGAGGCAATCCAGGAAGCTTGAAGCGAAGCCCAGTCGCTCGAGCTGGTCCCGGGCTTCGGTCCGCGCCACCTGGCCGGCGGTGGCCGAGACGTTGGGCCAGGGCTGGGCGAGGCAGTGGCGGGGCAGGCGCATCAGGTCCAGGGGGCGGTCGAACTGGGTGTGTTCACCCAGGTGCACCCAATATTGCTCGACGTAGCGTGGTTCGCTGTGGCGAAAGCTGCACTGCCAAGGCAGGCGTTCGCCGCTGAGCCAGGTACTCATCGCCACCATCGAGGTCATGCTCGCTTCCAACACGAAGCGCCATTGTTCGCCGGCGCCGCAGCTGTCCAACCAATGGACGTAGGCGTAGTGCTCGTCCAGCAACAGACGCGGGGCCGCCAACGGGCTAAGCAACGTCTGCTGGTCGATCAGGGTTTGCAGGGCCTGGTGCAGATTCTGCGCATGGCGCAAGGCATGGCTCGCGGGACCGTAATGCCCCGGCAACAGCCGCTGGCCAAACAGGAAACTGCTGTCGCTGGCGTCCAGCAGGCGCCGGCTGTTGTCGATCAGGCCGAGGAACTGCTGCGGGCTGATGCGGCTCTGCCCGGCGAGGATATCGTCGTGGAACAGCCCGGTGCCGCGCAGGAGGCGATGGCTGTCGATGTCCCGCGACAGCGCCAGGTCGATCAGCGCGGCAGGCTGATAGTGCCCCGGAATGAAGCGGCTGTCGGTTTCGTACCAGCACGTCTTGAGCGTCATGCGCTTTTCGCCAACGTGGTCCGGGACTGGGCCAGCGCCAGGTTCAGGCGTTTGAGCAAGGCCTCGGGGGACTCGTCGAACGCCATCACCACCGCCGTACTGGCGACCAGTTGCAACCGTTCGCTGTGTTGCCGGGTCTTGTGGGCCAGGCTGCGCACCGCAATTTCCAGCTCCAGGGCCAGGCGTCGGGCCTGGCTCTCGCCGGTGTCGGGCAGCAGCACCACGAAGCGATCACCGGCCAGGCGGCACAGCAGGTCCTGGCGGCGCAGGTTCAAGACCAGCAACTGGCTGACCGCCTGCAACACCGCATCGCCTTCGCCGTGGCCGAAGCGCTGGTTGATAGCGGTGAAGTTGTCCAGGTCCAGGGCTAGCAGCGACAAGGGTTGCTGGCGGCGTCGACTGTCTTCCAGGCTGGCGGACAGTTCGTGCTTGAGAAAGTCGGCGCCGCCCAACGGCGTGAGTTTGTCGAACAGACGATGCTCACGGAACAACCGCTCGCGCTTTTCCATTTGCCCGTTGATTGCCAGCTGTTCGCGGTGCCAGTGATAGATACCCAGGGTCAGCAGGATCATGCCCACCGGCATGGGCCCGGATTCGAGCCAGTGATCCCAGGTGATGCTGTCGGGCAGGCGGATGAATTCATCGAGGCTGTCGATCCACCAGGAAAAGAAGATGCAGCCCAGGCCCAGGATCAGGTAGTTGGTGACCCGTCCGGCCGGGCGGCTTTTCAGCACCAGCCCCAGCCAGACCAGCGCCAGCAGCGCCGAACCACCTTCGCCGAGGATGTCCAGCCAGACCCATTCGGCGACGGGTTTGAGTTCGCCGCAGGCCAAGTGCAGGATCAACCCGAGGTTGGCCGCCAGCAGGAGCAGGGCGAGTTTGAGGCGGTGCGGGCGCAGCACGGAGAACATGGCCGGAATCCTTTGCCAGAAGCGGAATGCGGCCCAGCACAGCAGATGGATGTGACAGTGCGGTGACGGCGGGTAATGGGGGTGGGGAGGTCGAATCAGCTCATCGGTCATTCGGATTTTTTTGCGGCAACACCGCCCTGTGGCGAGGGAGCTTGCTCCCGCTCGACTTTGTAGGAGCTGGCGAAGCCTGCGATCTTTTGATTTTTCGCTTGAGATTCAAGTGACTGGGGAAAGATCGCAGCCTCGTTGCACTCGACAGCTCCTACGAACGCACCCCAGCGGGAGCAAGCTCCCTCGCCACGAAGTTTCCGAGCACGGTTCCAGTAGGTCATTTCAGCTCATTCCGGCTCGCGAGCCCCCCTAAATCGGCCGATTGCAGCCCCTCCAGCCAAACCCTGTCACAGAACCGTCATTCCCCACCCCTAGCGTGCCCTCCCAGTTGCCGGGCCATTGCCTGGCGGATTTGCGGATTCCTGGGGAGGACCACCATGTACCACCGCACAAGCACTGCCGGGCTCGTCGGTTTCACCTTTACCGCGTTGGCCATGGCCATTGCCAGTGAGCGACTGAGCGCCGCCGAGCAAGCGTCCGGCGCCACTGAACACGTTGAAGTGGTCGGCCAGGCGGCGAGTATCGATCAGGCCCTCAAGGAGCAGCGTAGCGCCGACAGCATCAAGAGCGTGGTGCATGCCGACGGCGTGGCGCAGTTGCCGGATGAAAACGTCGCCGAAGCGGTGCAGCGCCTGCCCGGTGTCAGCGTCGAGCGTGACCAGGGCGAAGGCCGGTTTGTCAGCGTGCGCGGCCTGGGACCGGACCTCAACAGCGTGACCATCAACGGCACCCTGGTGCCGGCCCCGGAAAGCGAGCGTCGCGCCGTCGCCCTGGATGTGTTGCCTTCGGAACTGGTGCAATCGTTGTCGGTGATCAAGACCCTGACGCCGGACATGGACGCGAACTCCCTGGGCGGTACGGTGGATGTCAAAAGCCTCTCGGCCTTCGATCACAAGGGCCTGTTCTATACCGGCAGCAGCGAAGCCAGCTATGACAAGAACACCCGCCAGACCAGCCCTAAATTTTCCGGCGCCATCAGCAACCGTTTCAGCCTCGGCGACGGCATCGACAACTTCGGCGTGGCCGCGGCACTGAGCTGGCAGAAGCGTGACTTCGGTTCGGACAACGTCGAAACCGGCGGCGCCTGGGATTTCGAGCAGGGCTCACGCCTTGAAGAGTTCGAACAGCGCGACTACGACATCCGCCGGGAGCGGGCCGGTGGCGGCTTGAACTTCGACTACAAGCCCGATGATGTCAGCAGCTATTACCTGCGCACGCTCTACAGCCGCTACAAGGACAGCGAAACCCGCAACGCCGCCAGCCTCGCCTTCGAAGACCCACAGGCCGTCGGCGAACTGGGCGACGCCGAGGGCGAGCGCAAACTCAAACAACGGGAAGAAACCCAGGAAATCCAATCCTACGTGCTCGGCGGCGAGCGGATGTTCGGTCTGTGGACCCTGAGTGGTCAGGGCGGCTACAGCCAATCCAGCGAAGACAGCCCCGGCCACATCGCCGGTGCCACCTTCGCAGGCATCGATGGCTTCGACGGCGGCTTCTACGGCAACGACAAACCTCGGCCGATCATCGGCTCGGGGTTCTACGATCCGGCCAACTTCAGCCTCGACAAGGTGGACTGGGAAGAACAGAAGACCACTGACACCGAGAAAAACCTTCGCCTCGATCTGGCCCGGGATTACGACCTCAGTGGTTATGCCTCCCAGGTCAAGTTCGGAGGCAAAGTCAGCCGACGCGAAAAGGACAACGACTTGGACGCCTGGGTCTACGGGGATTTCGATGATTTGGGTTTCACCGACGAGCAGCTGAACCTCGGGCAGTTCCAGAAAGGCAACGTCGACTACCGTCTCGGCCGCTTCGGCCCGGGCATCAGCGCCGATGCCATCAAGCAGTTGTTGGGCGGCCTCAATCGCGATGATTTTTTTGACGAGCAAGAGTCGCGCGTCAACGACTTCAAGATGAGCGAGGACATCAACGCCGGGTACTTGATGAACACCATCGACATCGATGACTGGCGCTTCATCGCCGGCATGCGCTACGAAGGCACCGAGTTCGAAGCCAAGGGCACCGGTGCCACCGACGGGGTATTTACCGGTACCGAGACTCGCCGCAAGTACCATCACTGGTTGCCGGGCCTGCACGCGCGCTATCAACTGGACAAGAACACCCAGGTGCGTGCGGCCTGGACCAAATCCGTGGTGCGTCCGACCTTCGGGCAATTGGCGCCAGGCTTTGTCATCGACGATGACGAGGCCACCTTCGGCAACCCTGACCTCAAGCCGCTGGAGTCGAGCAACCTGGACCTGGGCATCGAGCACTTCATGGGCCACGCCGGCACGGTTTCGGCCTTCGTGTTCTACAAGGACATCCAGAACTTCGTCTACAACACTGACCTGGCCGGCACCGGCGCCTGGACCAATTTCGCCGAAGCCCACAGCTACGCCAACGGCGACAGCGCCAAGCTGTATGGCCTGGAATTGGCCTACTCGCAGAAGTTCGACTGGCTGCCGGCGCCCTGGAACGGGCTGCTGTTGGGCGCCAACACCACCTTCAGCCGTTCGGACGCCGAGATCGAGGGCTTCGACCAGGCCAGTGGTACCCAGCGCAAGCGCAGCATCGATCTTCCGAACCAGTCGGACACGGTCGGCAACCTGATGCTGGGTTGGGAAAACGACAAGCTGAGCCTGCGGCTGTCGGCCAACTACAAGTCCGCATACCTGTTCGAGCTGGCGTCCATCAGCGACCGCGACCATGACCTGCACGTCGACGCCCAGACCTTCGTCGACTTCAGCGCGCGTTATTCCCTGACCAAGAACCTGCAAGTCAGCCTCGAGGCGCAGAACCTCACCGACGAGTCGTATTTCGTCTACACCGGCCACCGCTCCTACAACGGCCAGTACGAAGAGTACGGCCCGACGTACAAGCTGGGGCTGACGTTTACCCATTTCTGATCAGCGATGCCAATCCCTGTGGCGAGGGAGCTTGCTCCCGCTTGGGTGCGTAGCACCCACAACAGAGGTCTGCTACGCAGCCCAGCGGGAGCAAGCTCCCTCGCCACAGAAATAATGGACCTGCGATTTGTGAGTTCGGCCCAATGACAAGGATTTTCCCGTTGAACACGATGTTGTCTTTACCCAAGTGCGGCCTGCTGGCGATGCTGATCAGCCTGGCATCGGCCGCTGCCCTGGCGGCTTCTCCGACGCCCAAGCTGAAGCTGCAACCTTGGTCTCATCCCCAGCAACTGTCGTTCAACGCTCTGGGGTTTCTTCCAGGTGCTGCAACCACCGAACGACTGGCCAGTGCCCGGGAGGGCTTGTTTTTGCTCGATGAGCAGGGTCGCGAATTGACGCGCCTGGAAGGCGCTTTCGACGGCCTCGACAGCCGTGCCCTGGGCGCCAACGTACTGGTCGCCAGCCTCGACAACACGCGGCAGCAAGCCACGCTGGTCAGCCTTGATCCAAAAAAACGCCAGTGGGGCAAGCCACTGTACCTGCCCCCGCGGGACTTCCCGGTAAACGGCCTGTGCCTGTACCGCGACGAGGCGAGCAACCTGTTTGTGTTCCTGGTGGGTGAAGAAGGCAAGGGTGAGCAATGGCTGGTCGGCGCGGGCGAGCACCTGAGTGCGGCTGCCCAACGAGTACGTGGCTTGCCGCTGCCACCCGATGCGAAGACTTGCCAGGTGCAGGACGACAGTCAGCAATTGTTCGTCAACGAAGAGCGGGTCGGCTGGTGGGCCTACCCCGCATCCTCCGAGGCCGAGACTGTTCGGGTGCCCGTGGCGATGCACGCACCATTCGGCGACATCCAGCACACGGCCGGCGCCCTGGCAACGGTGTCCGGCGGCGTGCTGGGCCTCGACCCGAAGGCCGCGCAGTTGCACCTGTATCAGCCGGACGGCGAAACCTGGACACCACGCGCCAAGCTATCGCTGCCGGGCCTGAAGGAGCCGGAAAGCCTTGCGACACGCCGGACGAAAACCGGCATCGAAGTGTTGCTGCGCGACGATGACGACGGACGCCTGTACCAGGGTGAACTCGACTGGCAACCCAGCCCCGTGCCATTGGCGCCGGTCCTGCCGAGTGTCGCCGCCATCGCCCAGAGCGAGCCGGTGGCCCGTCAGGGCGACGCCGCGGATGACCCGGCGATCTGGGTGCATCCGACCACGCCCGGGTTGAGCCGGGTGCTGGGCACCAACAAGAAGCAAGGCCTGCTGGCCTACGACCTGCAAGGCAAGTTGCTGCAGGAGCTGCCGGTCGGACGCCTGAACAACGTCGATGTGCGGGCGAATTTCAAGCTGGGCACGCAGACCGTCGATCTGGCAGTGGCCAGCAACCGTGATCGCAACAGCTTGAGCCTGTTCAGCATCGACCGCGCCAATGGCGAATTGCGCGAAGCGGGGGAGATTGCGACGTCCTTGCAGGAAATCTACGGCATCTGCCTGTTCCAGCCGGCCGACGGTGAACTGTATGCCTTCGCCAACGGCAAGGATGGGCGCTTCGAGCAGTACCGCCTCAGCGCGCCGGGCGGCGTAGTGCAAGGCCAGTTAGTGCGCCAGTTCAGCGTCGCCAGCCAGCCCGAAGGTTGTGTGGCCGATGAGCAGCGCCAGCGTTTGTTCCTGGGTGAGGAAGACGTGGGCGTCTGGGCAGTGGATGCCCGGGCCGACCAGCCGGCGACCTTGAGCGCTGTGATCAAGGTCGGTCCGCCGCTGCACGCTGACGTCGAAGGCATGGCGCTGTATCAGGCCAAGGGCCGCGACTATCTGGTGATCTCCAGCCAGGGCAACGACAGCTACCTGGTGCTCGACGCCGAGCCGCCCTTTGCCGTGCGCGGTGGCTTCCGGGTCGGCCTGAACGCGACCGCGGGCATTGATGGCGCCTCGGAAACCGATGGCCTGGAGGTGACCTCGGTGAACCTCGGCGGGCCGTGGAGCCAAGGCATGCTGGTGGTCCAGGATGGTCGCAAGCGCATGCCCGAGCAGACCCAGAACTTCAAGTTCGTGCCTTGGGCCGACGTGGCGAAAGCGCTCCATCTGCCTTGAGCGTCGCTGTCATCAACCGGTCACGAACATTTCATCGAATAACCGCCAGACAGGAGTTTCAACCATGCAAGCCACTTTGGAACACATGACGATCTGGGGCCTGATCAGCGACGCGAGTCTATTGGTCAAGGCGGTCATGCTCACCTTGCTGCTGGCCTCGCTATTGAGCTGGTACCTGATCATCCAGCGCAGCGCCGTGTTGCAACGCAACGAGCGTCAGCTAAACGGTTTCATGCAGCGCTTTCGCAGCAGCCAAGACCTGTTGCCCCTTTATCGGGAACACGCGCAAGTGCGTGAAGAGGAAGGCGGTGTCACACCGATTTTCCAGGCCGGCCTGCTGGCGTTCACTCAGCTCAACCAAACTTCCAGCACGCCGGAGGTGGTACTTGAGGGCGTCGAGCGTTCGCTGCAGGTGGCGATCAGCGAACAGGAAATCCAGTTGGAGAAAGGTTTGCAGTTTCTCGCCACCGTCGGCTCGGTCAGCCCTTACATCGGTTTGTTCGGCACGGTATGGGGGATCATGAATGCGTTCCTCGGCCTGTCCCAGGTGCAGCAGGCCAGTCTTTCGACGGTAGCGCCGGGCATTGCCGAAGCGTTGATCGCCACGGCCATCGGCTTGTTCGCGGCGATCCCGGCGGTGATTGCCTATAACCGTTTCGCGGCCCGTGGCCAGACCTTGCTGACTCGTTACTACGCGTTTGGCAATGAACTGCAGGCGCGTCTGCATCGCAAGCTGCACGGTGCCCCGGTGACCCTGGCCACGGCCGCTTGAAAGGAGAGGGCAGATGCTCGTCAAGCCACAACGCAAGCACGGCCCCAAGGCCGAAATGAACGTGGTGCCCTACATCGACGTGATGTTGGTGCTGCTGGTGATTTTCATGGTCACCGCGCCGATGCTGACCCAGGGTGTGAAGATCGAACTGCCCAAGGTCGCGAGCGAAGCGCTGGCCACCGACAGTCGCCAGCAAATCCTCACTCTGTCGGTCAAGGCCGAGGGCGGTTACTACTGGAACCTGGGCGCTGAACTGGACACCCGGCACCAGACCGACAGCGCCGTGGATCTGGAACAGATGCGCGCCAAGGTGGCGCAGGTGGTGGCCGAGCGCAGCGATACCCAGGTGTACATCCGAGCCGACGATCACGCCGATTACGGTCGGGTCGTCGCGGCCATGGCTGCGTTGCAGCAGGGCGGCGTGACCAACCTGGGGCTGGTGACCGAGGCACCGCAATGACGGCGATGATCATGCACAGTCCTTCCTTGAGTGCGCCTGCGTTGGGTCGCAGCTTCTGGAAAAACAGCCTGGCGGCGGGGCTCGCCGTGGCCCTGCACGTGGGTGTGGTGGCGTTGTTGGTGCTGGGGTGGAGCGTGGAGAAGCCAGTCGCCGAGGCGCCGCGGGAGCTACGCACGCAACTGGTGATGCTGCCGGCGGCACCGGTGCCCGAAGCGCCTGCTCCGACGGCTGTCATCCCGGTTGCACCACCAGCGGTCGAGCCCGCCTCGCCGCCCAGGGAAGCGCCGCGTCCCGCGCCCACCAAGCCGGTCGTGGACCCGCGCGTCCAGGCGCAGAAACTGGAACAGGCGGCCCTGGCCCGCAAACGGGTCGAGGAGCAAAAGCGTGAGCAACAGGCCCAGCAGCAGCGCGAACGCCAGGAAAGCGAACGACGCCTGCAAGCCGCCGAGCAGCAGGCCGCCGAACAACAGCGCCAGGCCAGGCAGGCGCAAGCACTCGCCGAGCAACGCCACGCCGAGCAGGCGCGCCAGGCCGCTGCCGACAGCCGTAGCTACCAACCGCTGAGCAAGCAAGCCCCGGATTATCCGCAACGCGCCTTGGACAAGGGGCTGGAAGGCGATTGCACGGTGGAATACAGCGTGACGCCGGACGGGCGGATCGATAACCCCAAGGTCATCGACGGTTGCCACCCCTTGTTCATTCGACCGTCCCTGGCTGCCGCCCAGACGTTTCGTTATCAGCCACGGGTCGTCGATGGCAAAGCGGTGACGGTGCCGGCGGTGCGCAATACGTTTCACTACCGGATCAAGTAAGCGCCGTATCACGACATTGGCCAAGAACCCCATTGTGGCGAGGGAGCTTGCTCCCGCTGGACCGGGCTGGCGCTCCAGCGCGCAGCGGTCCCAAAAATCTTGCGGTCGCTGCGCAACCGAGCGGGAGCAAGCTCCCTCGCCACACGGGATATGTTGTCCTTACTTGCGGTAATGACTCGGCGCCACGCCCACTTCACGGCGGAAGATCTGGGAAAAGTGACTGGCGCTGCCATACCCGACTTCCAGGCCGATATCGATGACGCTGCGCTCGGTTTCCATCAACAGTTTCCGGGCCCGGGCCATTCTCAGTTGGATGAAGTATTGCGAGGGTGAGCGCCCGGTGGCGCGCTTGAATTGGCGACTGAAGTGGTATTCGCTCAGGTCGATGGCCTGGGCCAGGTCAGCGAGGCAGAAGGGTTCGGCCAAGTGTTGTTCCATCAGGCCGATGACGCGCTTGAGCTTGAAGGCGGGCAGCGCGTTGCGTCTGGACATGTCCTCGGCCCCGGCATCCACATAATGCCGCGCCAGGTGCACCGCCACGCATTGCCCCACACCCTGGATCAGCAAGGCGCTGGTGCCGCCGCGTCGGGTCAACTCTGCCCGGATCTGTTCGAGCAAGGCCGAAAGCACGTCGTCCCGCCCACCCGAGACCTCCCGCAGCTGAATCGCACCGCTACCGCCGGCTTCGGCAATGGCGCGTTCCAGCAACGCCAGGCCCAAGTACACATGCATGACCACGAACGGCTCAGGGCTGGTCACTTGCCAGCGCATCTCATAAGGATCAGGGGAGGTGGTCAGGAAAAAATCCGCACGGCGCACCGTATTCGCTTCCCACTCGCCGTGGGCGGCGCGTTCCTCGACAATGGCTTCCCCCGACAGCACCCAGACGAGCAACGGCTCGGCCACCGCCGGCACGACGATGTGGGCTTCGTTGCGCTCGCGGACAAAGATCTCCATCAGGATCTCCTTGCTCGATACGCCGTCAGAGGTGGCCAGGCGTTCGCCGCGGATGTGCGCTTGCAGGCCGTTTGCCGATGTTCGTTCGGTGACTTCCATGGGTCGATGACCTCGATGAATCGGCCGCCAGGCTAGGCCGGGTCGACGGCGGGACGGTGCTGGCGCAACAGTTCGATCTGCTGGGACGGGATCAACTCGCGCAACGCCTTATAGAGCGCACGGGTTTCCAGCAGGTTCCAGATGCGCAGCATGGTTTCCAGCGCATCCAGGGGTTTGCTGATGAAATCCCGGGCACCGAGGGCCAGGGCCCGCAGGCGCGTGTCTCGGGTCGCGTCGGCGGTCAGCACGAGGATCGGCAGGTAGTCGTTGGCCGGGATGCGTCGGTTCAGTTGCTCCAGCACGGCAAAGCCGTCGAACGCCGGCATGTGCAGGTCGAGGATGACCAGGTCCGGCTCGAAGCTGTTGAACAGGTCCAGCGTGCGCAAAGGCTCGGTGCTGCTCAGGACGTTGTGCAACCCTTCGCGGGCCAGCAGTTGTTCCATCAGGTCCAGGTTGGGGCGCTGATCGTCGACGATCAGAATGCGCAAATCGCGATTCATGCGGGCTCCGGTAGATAGTGCTCGAGGTGGCCGAGGAAGGCCTGGATATGGATAGGTTTGGTCAGGATCGCCGTGGCCCCGGCGTCGCGCAGGGCACGATGGGTCAAGTCGCTGGCATCGGCGGTGATCATCAGCACCGGCGTGGCTGCGGTGGCCGGGGACTGGCGCAGGCGCCGCAAGACTTCCAGGCCTTCCAGGTCCGGCAGGGTGACGTCCAGCAGGATCAGTTGCGGGCTGTGCTGGCGGGCGAGGTCCAGGCCCATCTGGCCTTGCATGCTCGACAACAACTGGATGCCGGGCCGGCGCTGCATCAGGGTTTCGATCAGTGCGAGGCTCGACAGGTTGTCTTCGATGCAGAGGATCTTGCCGTGATAGTCCACGGGGGCACGCGTCACGGCCAGGGCGGCGATGGGCGGCAAGTGCGTGCCGACCACCTGGGTGCCAGGCAATTGCAGGGTGAAACAGCAACCCTGTCCAGGTTCGCTGTGCACTTGCAGGTTGCCCTGCATCATCTCCAACAGGTTTTTGCTCAAGGACAAGCCAAGGCCGGTGCCTTCGACCTGCGGATCGGCGCCCAGGCGTTCGAAAGGCTTGAACAGTTGGCCCAGTTGTTCCGGGGCGATGCCGTGGCCGGTATCGTGGACAGCGATGCTCACCTGATGGGCCTGGACGCTCACTTCGATGCGCACCTCACCGCCGGGCCGGTTGTACTTGATGGCGTTGGACAACAGGTTGAGCAACACCTGCACCAGCCGCTGGCGGTCGGCAAGTACACCGCTGTCGTCGGGCAGTGCCGGCAGGTCGACCAAGTGGATCCCGGCGTCGGCGGCCATGGGGGAAACCAGCGTCAAGGCTTCGTGCAGCACGCTCGCCAGGGCGATCGGCTCGATGTTCAGCGGCAGGCGCCCGGCCTCGATCCGGGCGATGTCCAGCACCTCGTTGATCAATGCCAGCAAGTGCTGGCCGGCCCGCAGGATGTGACTGACCTGGGGGCGTTGGCCGGCGGGGGAGTCCATGTCCAGCAATTGAGCGAAACCGAGGATGGCGTTCAAGGGCGTGCGCAGTTCGTGGCTCATGCGCGACAGGAATTCGCTCTTGGCCCGGCTCGCGCTTTCCGCTTCCTCGCGGGCGGTGCGCAGGGCGATTTCAGCGGCGCGTCGGTCGGTGATGTCGCGGGTGATCTTGGAAAACCCGCGCAAGGCACCCGTGCCATCGTATTGAGCAGTGATGACCACGCTGGCCCAGAAGCGGCTGCCGTCCTTGCGGCAACGCCAGCCTTCCTCCATGTAATGGCCGTCGCGGGTGGCTTCGCGCAGGGCCATGTCCGGGTGTGCGGGGCATTCCTCGGGCAGGTAGAACAGGGAGAAGTGCTGGCCGAGGATTTCCTGCTCGGTGTAGCCCTTGATCCGTTGTGCGCCGGCGTTCCAGGTGGTGACGTAGCCCTGGGCATCCAGGGCGAAGATCCCGTAGTCCTTCACCCCGTCGATGATCAGCCGCAAGCGCTCTTCGTTATCGCGCAGGGCCCGCTCGCGTTCGGCGAGCAACTGCCCGGCCTCCACCAGGCGTGTGCCGAGCTGGCCGATTTCGTCCTGCTCCGGCGGTTGTGGCAACAACGGCTGGCCCAAGGCCAGGCGCTGGGCGTTGCCTTGCACCTGCTGGACTCGGGCGACAATGCCCTTGGACAGGAACAGCACCGCGACAATAGCCCCGAGCAACCCGCACACTGCCGCCAGCAATGTGGCGAACAACAGGCGCATGCGTGTGGCCGAGGCGGCGGCGCTGCGCTCGGCGAGCAAGCCATCCTCGCGTATGCGCATGGCACTGATCTGCTCGCGCAGCACGTCCAGCACCTGCTTGTTTTCGATCAGGATCGCAGTGATGGCCTCGGGGTCGTCACGCTTGCCGTTGCGCAAGGCGAGCAAACCGTCGAGCTTGTCGGCGATCAGCGGGGTGATGGTCTTGAGGTGCTCGCGCATCCTGGCGTCGCGAATATTGTGGTCCAGGCGCTGCAACGCAGCCTGGATCAGCGGTGTCGCCTGTTCGTAGCTGGGCAGGAAATCTTCGCGCCGGGTCAGCAGGTAACCGCGCACGCTGGCCGCGGCCTCGGCCAGCAAGGTATGGACCGTCTGGATGTCACCTTGGACGAGCAGTACCCGGCGCACATCCTCTTCGGCCCGTGCGGTCTGGCGTTCGGTGATATAGATCAGCACCAGCGACAGCAGCAGCACCACCAAGGGCAGGGAAATCACCACCAGGGCCTTGCCTCGCAATGGCAGGTCGGCCCAGCGGCGGGCGGCGAGAAACCTCATGGCCATTGCCCGCCGGGTTGCGCCACCAGGCCCAGGGCCACACCGCGCACGGCGGCCTGGGTCCGGTCGGCGGCGCCCAGCTTGCCGATGACGCGCTCGACGTGGGCCTTGGCCGTGCCGGGCGCAATGCCCAGCTTCTCGCCGATTTCACGATTGCTGAAACCGCCGGCCACCAACCCCAATACCTGGCGCTCGCGGGCGGTCAGGGCCTGGACTTGGCTGGCGCCACTCGCACTGCGTTCGGCCATGCGACGCAACAGGCGCGCACTGACCGAACTGTTCAGCGCCTCGTCGCCCTGGGCGACCCGCTTGAGCGCGTCGAGCATTTCATTGCGGCTGGCATCCTTGAGCAGATAGCCGACCGCGCCCGCACTGATGGCGGCTTCGAGGTGATCGGGGCTGTCGTCCATGGTGAAGATCACCACTTTGATCCCGGGCTGGCGCTGCTGCAGGATCCGCGCCGCGCCAAGCCCATTGAGGACCGGCATGCGGATGTCGAGGATGGCGATGTCCGGTTGTAGCCGCTCGCACAGGTCGAGGGCCTCCTGGCCGTCCCGGGCTTCGCCGACGACTTCAAATCCCGGGTTGCCGGCGAGCATGCTGATAAATCCGGTGCGAGTGACTTCGTGGTCATCGGCCAGCAGCAGGCGTAATGGGCGATTCATGGCTGTACTCCGGGGGCCGGTAGCGGCACGCTGGCTAGCAGGCGGGTGCCACCGCCGGGTTGGCTGCAACAGGCCAGGTGGCCGCCCAGCAGGTTGGCGCGCTCCTGCATGGCGGCCAGTCCCAGGTGACAACTGCCGTTGGTCTCGATGGGTTGTTCCAGGGCAAAGCCACGCCCATCGTCTTCCACCCGCAGGCTGGCGTGGCCATCTTCCACCGCCAGCCCCAGGCCGACGTGGCGGGCCTGGGCGTGCTTGAGAATGTTGTTGATGCCTTCCTGGGCAATGCGAAACAGGGCGATCTCGGTGTGGCCCGGCAGGCGCGCGCTGCTGTGTTCGGCCCAGCTTACGCTCAAGCCCGCGTCACGCAGGCGATCGGCTTCCTTGTCGACGGCTTTGTACAGGCCGAAATCATCCAGCACATGAGGGCGCAGGCCGCCGATCAGTTGCCGACCCTCGCCGACGCAGCCTTGGGCCAGGTCGAGGATGGCCTGCAACTCGCTCGCCAATGCAGGCGGCAGCGACGGGCAGCGACCGGCGAAACCCTGCAAGCGCTGATGCAGCCCGGCGAGGTTTTGCGCCAGGCCATCGTGCAGGTCGTAGGCCACGCGCTTGCGTTCGTCTTCCTGGGCGCTGAACAAGCGGTGGACCAGCTCGGACATGGTCCGCTCCCGGGCCTGTAGCGCTTCGAGCAGGCGGCTGTTCTCCAGGTGCGCCGCCAACAGCGTCGCCAGCAATTGCAGCGACTCGATGTCTTCGTTGTCTGGCGCGCCGAGAGCGACGCTGTTGCCCAGCAGCAACGCCCCGAACGCCGCGCCATCGGAGCTGCGCAGCGGTATGCGAAGGACCTGGGGCAGGGCGCTGCCGGGTGATTCCAGCCAATTCGGGCCAAGCGTCTGCGGCTGGGCCAGGTTGGCGAGGAAGTCGACGCGTTCCGCGCTGCCGTGGCTGGCGAGGGTGCGCAACGTGTTGTCCGGCGCCCACTCCAGCAGCAGGCCATGGTCCATCGCCATGAACGCGCACGCCCGTTGCAGCGCTCGCTGACGCATGGCCGGCAGTGGCAATTGCGTCAGTTCATGGCCGGTGCCCAGCAGCAGTCCCAGGCGCGCGGCACGGCTTTGCGACTGGCGATACTGGCTGCGGATGGCCAGGGCACTGCCGGGGTCATGGGGTGGGCTTTGCATGGGGAGCTCCAGCGTGAATAAGATCGGACGGTTCGCGGTGACGTCATTAGAGCGTGTCACCGGCACCGGGCCTATCTGCCGAATGGCATAGGCGATTGGCACCGGTTGGCCGATGGCGAAGGTTGGGAAGGCCGGCAAAGTGGGCTCATTGAAACCCAAAGGTGCCTTCCGATGAAAATGAAAACCTGTGCCATCGCAGCTTTTTTCCTGCTGAGCGCGCCGCTCGTCCAGGCTGTCGAGGCCACACCCTACGTGTATCGCACCGTGGCCGAGCAGCCCAAGAACGTGAATGACCGGGAAATCGCCGCACTGTTCGACCGCTGGAACGCCGCGCTGCAAACCGGTAGCGCCACCGCCGTGACCGGTCTCTACGCCCCGGATGCGATTTTGCAACCGACCGTTTCCAACAAGGTGCGCAACACGCCGGCGCTGATCCAGGATTACTTCGAGCACTTCCTGGCGGCCAAGCCGGTCGGGCAAATCAACTACCGGGAAATCCGCCACCTGGGGCCTGACGCGGCGATGGACAGTGGTGTCTATACCTTCACCCTGACCCAGGCTGACGGTTCCAAGCGCGAGGTCCAGGCGCGCTACACCTTCCTCTATGAGCGCCTCGATGGCCAGTGGAAGATCATCAACCACCACTCTTCGGCCATGCCGGAAGTGCCGAAGACGTTGCATGCCAGTCACTGACGGCACCGCTTGCAAAAGACCTAATGTGGGAGCGAGCTTGCTCGCGATGGCGGTGTGACAGACCGCAGAGATATTGACTGGAAGGGCCTCATCGCGAGCAAGCTCGGCTCCCACAAAAGCTCCCACAGGTAGGTGTCTCTGACTTCACCTGTGGCGAGGGAGCTTGCTCCCGCTGGGCTGCGTAGCGGCCCCCAGCAATCTCTTTTTAGACCTACTCTGCACAAACAACTTGGATTCATGCGCGAACATTAATTAGAATCAGTCTCATTTAAGACCTTGCGCAGGCTTCTGGACATGTGTGATGCAGTTACGCCGACGGAGCAATCCCTCCATGCGTTGTACCGTGACCACGGCAGTTGGCTGGAAGGCTGGTTGCGACGGCGCATGGGCAATGCCTGGGATGCGGCGGACCTGCGCCAGGATACCTTCCTGCGGGTGCTTTCCAGCGCCCAGCCATTGGCTGACCTGCAAGAGCCCCGTGCTTACCTGTTGACCGTCGGCAAGCGCCTGCTGAGCAATTTCTACACCCGGCGCAATCTGGAGCAGGCGTACCTCGACGCTTTGGCGCACCTGCCTGAAGCTTGCGCACCGTCTCCGGAACAGCGTTGGCTGCTGCTGGAAACCCTGCAAGCCCTGGACGAACTGCTGGATGGCCTGCCGCCTCTGGTGCGGCGGGCTTTTCTCTGGAGTCAGCTCGAAGGCCTGGGCTATCGCGAGATCGCCGAGCGTTTGCAAGTCTCCGAGCGCACCGTGAAACGCTACATGGCCCAGGCCTACGAGCATTGCCTGTTGGTGGATTTCTGATGTCTTCGACGCCATCAGCCGAGGCCCGTGAAGCGGCACGGGCAGCTGCCCGCTGGTTGACCTTGATGGAGTTCGATGGCGACGCGTTCGACTCGGCGGCCCTGCAACGCTGGCGCGACAGCAGTGCTCACCACGAGGCGGCCTGGCAGAAGGCGCAACGATTGCGCCAGCGCTTTGCCGGGGTGCCAGCCTCCCTGGGCATGGCCACCCTGGACCGTCCGGTGCTGGCCCGGCGCGCGGTGCTCAAGCGCGCATTGGGCGTTGCTGCATTGGTCCCGGCTGCCTGGCTGCTGGGGCGGGAGCTGCCGCTGGAGGTCTGGCGCGCTGACCTGCACACCGCCACGGGCGAGCAACGGCGCTGGACGCTGGTCGATGGCAGCGCGTTGCAATTGAACACCGACAGCGCCGTCGACCTTGACCTCAAGGCGCGGCGCCTGGTGTTGGTGCGCGGTGAGATGGCTATCAAGCTCGCCGGGCGCACGCCGCTGTCCGTTCAGTCTCCCTATGGGCTCATCACCATCAATCGTGGTGAAGTCTGTCTGCACTTGGGCAAGGACGATTGCCGGGTGTCGGTGGTTAGCGGTTCGGCGCAATTGCAACCGCTGCGCGGGCCATCGCTGAGTTTGGAAGAGGGCCAGCAGGTCAACGTCCAGGCCTCAGGCGCGGGGCCGGTGCGGGCGTTCGACGTGGCCCAGCTGGGTTGGCGTGATGGGGTGCTGGTTGCGCAGGACCAGCCGCTGGGGCATTTCCTACGGGAACTGAACCGCTACCGCCCCGGCGTGCTGCGCTGGGATGAAAGCCTGGAGCCGCTGCGGATCACCGGCAGCTTCCGCCTGGACAACACTGATCGAATCCTCACGCTGCTTGCGGCCAGCCTGCCTTTGGACGTGCACATGCGCACTCGTTACTGGGTCACGTTGACGCTTCGTAAAAATCTGGCCTGAGGCCGGTACGCAATAAAGACGAGTAGTCATACCCCTGTGGCGAGGGAGCTTGCTCCCGCTGGGTTGCGCAGCAACCCCAAACCAGCCCCCGTGGTGTGTCAGGTTGACGCTATTCGCTTCATTTTGGGGGCGCTTCGCACCCCAGCGGGAGCAAGCTCCCTCGCCACAGATGGGGGTGGCTTTGCACGTTTCGCCAGGAATCGAGCCTGAGCCCTGTCCCCTTTTTTTGTCTCGCTTGTCATTCAAGGCAACTGAACAAAAACGAGAGCGCTTTCCAATGTCCGCAGTTGTACCTTTGCGTTTGCGCCCGGCCTTCGCCGGCTGGCGTCCGCTGCTGAACCTGAGTCTCATGCTGAGCCTGGGGGCCAGCCCTTTCTTCATCTCATCGAGCCTGGCCGAAGAAGCCACCCGGCGCAGTTATCAGGTGCCGGCCGGCAGCCTCAGTGCGGCGTTGACCCGGTTTGCCGGGTTGGCGGGGGTCAACTTGTCCGTGGATCCGGCCTTGGTGAGCGGGCGCAACAGCACAGGGCTCTCGGGGGAGTTTGGGGTGGAAGAGGGGTTTGTCCGGCTGCTGCGCGGCTCCGGCCTGCAATTGCAGCCAGTGGGGGAGCAGGCCTACATCCTGATGCCAGCGCCGGACGGCAGCAGCCTGCAACTGGCACCCACCTCGATTCTTGGCGCCACGGCGTCGACGGACAGCCCGGTGTATGCCGGCGGTCAGGTGGCACGGCGTGGTTCCCAAGGCTTGCTGGGCTCGCGGGATTTCATGGAAACCCCGTTCAGCATGACCACCTACACCAGCACGACGGTCAAGAACCAGCAAGCGCGCACCCTGGGCGACCTGATCGCCAGCGACCCTTCGGTCCGCGCCACCAACCCGGCGGGCGGACGTTATGAGCAGTTCACCATTCGTGGGTTCAGCCTGTTCAACAGCGATGTCGCCTACAACGGCCTCTACGGCATCCTGCCGACCTACACCATCGACATGGAGATGGCTGAACGCGTCGATATCCTCAAGGGCCCGAGCCAGCTCATCAACGGTATCTCGCCGCGAGGCAGCGTGGGCGGCGGGATCAATGTGGTGCCCAAGCGCGCCACCGACAAGCCCATCACCTCGTTCACCGGCAGCTATGCCTCCAATAACCAGATGGGCGGGGCGGTGGATGTCGGTCGGCGCTTTGGTGAAGAAAACAAGTTCGGTATTCGCTTCAATGGTGTGAAGCAGGCGGGCGACACCGAATGGGATCACCAGAGCGTGGACCGCGAGATGGCGGTGCTGGGCCTGGATTTTCGCGGTGAGCGCTTGCGGCTCTCGACGGATATCGGCCACACCGAGCGCAACACCGACGCCCCCCAGGAGCGTGTGCAGGTCGGCGCCAACGCGCAGGTTCCTCACGCCAGCGATGTGCGCGACAACTATGCCCAGCCTTGGAGCAAGGCGCGTACCCAGGATACCTTCGGTACCGTGAACGCTGAGTTCGATCTCAGCGACTCCGTCATGCTGTATGGCGGTGTCGGCGCGCGTAAAAGCGACCATGACTTCCTTCGGCACAACGTTTCGGTGACCAACGACGCGGGTGACTTCACCGTCCAGCCCCGTGACTTTACCCGGGAGGAAAATGTCCGCACGGCCACGGCCGGGGTGCGCAACTGGTTCCATACCGGTCCGGTGAGCCATGAGGTCAACCTGGCGGCCAGCTATTTCTATATGGATTTCGAGAATGGCGGCGCCCGTTACGCCAACGGCCGCAGCAACCTGTATGACCCGGTGCCGACCCCGACGCCAAGCAACCCGACGCGGCAGGACGACAAGGTCTACACCGAGAACCGCTTCAGCGGCGTGGCGTTGTCCGACACCCTGGGGCTGTTCGAGGATCGCTTGCTGCTGACCCTCGGCGCCCGCTGGCAGCGGGTGAAGGTTGATGACTGGACGAATAACGTCAAGGGCGACACCGCCTACGATGAGGAAAAGGTTTCGCCGTCGGGCGGCATCCTGTTCAAGGCGACTGACAAGCTGTCGCTGTATGCCAACTACATGGAAGGCCTGAGCCAGGGCAAGATCGCGCCGTCGACGTCGGTGAACGAGGATGAGATTTTCCCGCCGTTCATCAGCCGTCAGGTCGAGGTGGGCGCCAAGTATGATGCCGGCCCGTTCGCTGTCACCGCCGCGGTATTCCGGATCAAGCAACCGGCCTACGCGACCGACGCCACGACCCGTGTATTCGGCCCGAACGGCCAGCGCGAAAACACCGGCGTGGAGTTGAGTGTGTTCGGCGAACCGCTGAAGGGCACCCGCTTGCTCGGCGGTGTGATGCTCATCGACAGCGAACTGACCCACACCACCAATGGCACCTTCGATGGCAACCGAGCACCGGCCACACCGAAGTACAACGTAAACCTCGGTGCCGAATGGGACGTGCCGACCGTTCAGGGCCTGACATTGACCAGCCGTGGCATCTACTCCAGCTCACAGTACCTGGATCAGTCCAACACCAAGGAAATCGACGCCTGGACGCGTTTCGACGTGGGTGCTCGCTACGGCTTCAAGATCGACGAGAAGAACATCACCCTGCGGGCCAACATCGAAAACGTGGCCGACAAGCGCTACTGGAGTTCGGCGGGCGCGTCGGATGACAGCGAGCCAGGCTTGACGCTATCGACCCCGCGCACCTACCTGCTGTCCGCGACGGTGGATTTCTAGGCCGAGGTGCCGCTCCAGGGAAGGAGCTGCCCGGGTTTCAGGTATCGCGAAACAGGTCGTGGGCATCCAGCAGTCGCCAGGCGATCTCCGGGCGTTTTTCAAGCCCTCGGCGGATGGCGGCGGGGATGGACTGGCGAATCTTTCGGCACAGGCCGGGCTGGTCCTGGAATTCGATGGCGATGCCGCGCATGGTCCGCACTTCGTTGTAGCCAGGCTCGACGCTCAGGCCGATCCCCAGGTTTTCATACAGGCGTTGTTGCAGGCGCTGGAGTTCGTCGAGGCTCTGGATGTTCTCCAGGCGCTCAAGCAGGCGTTTTTCTTCCTGGCGGTTCAGGCACAGGATACGCAGGTCGCTGCCAGGCGCTTGCAGCAAGGCATCACGCCCGCAATCGCAGACGCCGGGCGGGCAGGGGGGGCGGATCGGGATCGACGCAGTCATGGGCTCCACAAAGTCTGCTGCACAACGAAACAGCGAGCTTATCGCCGGCCCAGGCAATGTGATGCCTGGCGGCATGTGGGTCAAGCCTGTTGGAGGGGCCGCTGGTCTGGCGCTGCTGTGGGGGGCAGCTTGCATCTCTGTTGGATTTACCATCGCCATCGCGAGCAGGCTCGCTCCCACAATGGGTCTGTGGTGAACACAAGACTCCTGAACACCCAAGATCCCCTGTGGGAGCGAGCCTGCTCGCGATAGCGGTGGTTCAGCCGAAAGCGTTACAACCCCAACTCAGACAACCCCGGATGATCGTCAGGCCGACGGCCGAGCGGCCAGCGGAATTTGCGCTCGCTTTCCTTGATCGGCATGTCGTTGATGCAGGCGTAGCGGTTATACATCAGGCCTTGCTCGTCGAACTCCCAGTTTTCATTGCCGTAGGAGCGGAACCAGTTGCCCGAGTCGTCGTGCCATTCGTAGGCGTAGCGCACGGCGATGCGGTTATCGGTAAAGGCCCAGAGCTCCTTGATCAGCCGGTAATCCAATTCCTTGGCCCACTTGCGAGTCAGGAATGCCTTGGCTTCTTCGCGGTTATGGGCGAATTCCGCGCGATTCCGCCATTGAGTGTCCAGCGTGTAGGCCAGGGATACTTTTTGCGGGTCGCGAGCGTTCCAGCCGTCTTCGGCCAGGCGAACTTTATCGATCGCCGATTCACGGGTGAACGGCGGCAACGGCGGACGAACTTCAGAAGAGGCAGACATGGCGAATCTCCAATGAGTTGATGAAGGGCTCAGGTTCAACGGTCAGGCATGTAGCAATATCTTCAGCATGTCCTGGGCGTGGTCGGCCGCGCTGTGGTCGCCCATGACCAGCGCCACGGTAATGGCGCCGTCGATCAGAATCAGCAGCTGGCGGGCCAGGGCGTCCGGGTCTTCGACACCTTGTTCGACGCACAGCCGGGTCACGTAATCGAGCAGCTTCTGTTTGTGCATCTTCGCCACCTGGCGGACCGGATCCTGTGGGTCGCCGGTTTCGCCGCTGGTGTTGATGAAGGCACAGCCGCGAAAACCTTCGCTGTCGAACCAGCCCTTGAGTACGGTGAACAGGTTGAACAGCCGCTCAGTCGGTGACGACGCCTTATCCACTTCGCTGCTGAACCAGTGCATCCAGCGCTCGTCCCGCCGCTTGAGGGCGGCCACGATCAGGTCGTCCTTGTTGGTGAAGTAGCGATAGACACTTTTCCTGGAGACGCCGGCGGTTTTCACCAAAAGGTCCATGCCGGTGGCGGCGATGCCACTTCTATAGATCAACTTTTCGGTGACATCGAGGATGATGTCTCGTGTTTCATTACCAGTGATTTCGTTCATGGGGATGAAAGTAGAATGACCGTTCTCCTTGGTCAAGTCTTTTTTTCTTGACGACGGGAAGACCCAAGCCCATCCATGGTGTAAGCTCATCCGTTCTTCGGAATCGACCTTTTGCGAGCCCTATGCCGTCGCTCTTCAAACGCTCCCTGCTGCCTAAGCTGCGCAGCTTTGCACTGACCGCCGATGCGGTGACCATCCTCGATGGCGCTGCCCAATTTCGCCGTTGCCTGCTGGAGAAAATCGCCCAGGCCACCCAGCGCATCTACATCGTCGCCCTGTACCTGCAACAGGACGAGGCCGGCCAGGAAATCCTCGATGCCTTGCATGCCGCCAAAGCGGCGCGTCCGGAACTGGACGTGGTCGTGGTGGTGGATTGGCTGCGGGCCCAGCGTGGGCTGATCGGCGCCAAGAAGCAGCCGGGCAACTCGGCGTGGTATCAGGAGCAGACCCGCAGTCATGCCAGCGAAGTGCCGATCTACGGCGTGCCGGTGCAGACCCGCGAGTTGTTCGGC
Organism: Pseudomonas thivervalensis; assembly: GCF_001269655.1. Lineage (GTDB taxonomy): Bacteria > Pseudomonadota > Gammaproteobacteria > Pseudomonadales > Pseudomonadaceae > Aquipseudomonas > Aquipseudomonas thivervalensis. The sequence goes on along the minus strand of NZ_LHVE01000007.1, from coordinate 887,747 downwards.
GTGCTGCATTTGAAAGGTTTCGTGATTGACGATTGTGTGCTCTACAGCGGCGCCAGCCTGAATAACGTCTATCTGCACAAGTTCGACAAGTATCGCTACGACCGTTATCACCTGTTGCAAAACGCGGCACTGGCCGATTCGATGCATCACCTGGTGCAGCATGGCCTGGTCACGTCCAGGGCCGTGCATCGCCTGGACCTGCCGAACCTGCCCAGCACCCGCAGTTTGCGCAAGGACATCGGTGACCTGCGCAGTCGCTTGAAGTACGCGACCTATGACACCAGCGCCGGCAGCCTCGACAAGAGTGGCCTGTCAGTGAGCCCATTGCTGGGCGTGGGCAAGAACAATCCGCTGAGCCGAGTGATCGGTGAACTGATCGCCAGCAGCCGCCAGCAACTGACCATCTGCACCCCGTATTTCAACCTGCCCCTGGCCGTGACCCGGGAGCTCAACCGCGCGCTGGCCCGCGGGGTCAAGATCGACATCATCGTCGGCGACAAGACCGCCAACGACTTCTACATCCCGCCAAGCGAGCCGTTCAAGATCATCGCGGCGCTGCCATACCTCTACGAAATCAGCCTGCGCCGCTTCGCCAAGCGGCATCAGCGCGCGATCGACAGCGGTCAGTTGAACCTGCACCTGTGGCGTGACGGGGACAACACCTATCACCTCAAGGGCATGTGGGTCGACGAGCGCTACACCTTGTTGACCGGCAACAACCTCAATCCGCGGGCCTTTCGCCTGGACCTGGAAAACGCGCTGCTGCTGGACGATCCCAAGGGCGAGCTGCTGGCGCCGCGCCAGGCCGAGCTCGAACAGATCTACCGCCACACCCACCGGATCGAGCGTTACCTGGACCTGGAAACCCTGCCGGATTACCCCGACGCAGTGGCCAGGTTCCTGAAACGGGTCAGCCGGGTGCGGATCGAACGGCTGCTTTACCGGATCCTGTGAACACCCGCGCCATGTCGGAAAAAGACACCATCTCCATCCAGCTGGTGCGTGAGGCGTTGCTGCAAAGCTGCGCGCCTGGGGCGGCTACCGATGAGGTCCTCAGCAAGGTCGGCATAGCCCCGGCATGGCTCGACGATCCCCTGGCGCGGGTCCCGGCCCATGCCTACGCGCGGCTCTGGCGTTTACTCGCCCGGCGTCTGGATGACGAGTTTTTCGGCATGGACCCGCGCAAGCTCAAGTCCGGCAGCCTGGCGTTTCTCTGCCAGTGCGCCATGGCCCAGCCCACGTTGGCGAGCGGCCTGACGGCAGGGCTGGGGTTTCTGTCGCTGATGCTCGAACACCTGCCGGCCCAGTGGGTCCGCCAGCAAAGCCTGGCGGAGATCGTGCTGCTGGAAGATGACCAGGCGCCGCGCCGGGCCTTTACCTATTTCACCTACTGGATGATCGTCCATGGCGTGGCCTGCTGGCTGGCCGGGCGACGGATTCCCATTCTGTCCGTCGAACTGCGCTGCCCAGCGCCGGATTTCTGCGACGACTATCGGGTGATGTTCTCCCAGAACCTGCGTTTTGACCGGCCCCGTACGCGGATGATTTTTTCCGCCGAATGCCTCGACCTGCCCATCCGGCGCAACGCCGATGAGCTCAAGCGCTTTCTGGCCCAGGCCCCGGCCAACATCCTGGTCAAATACCGCAACCCGCAAAGCCTGGCCAGCCGTATTCGGCACGACCTACGGCAGCTGCCCGCCGACCAGTGGCCGGAAACCGAGGCCCTGGCCCAGCAGTTGTGCGTGTCCGCCTCGACCCTGCGTCGACGCCTGGCGGAAGAGGGCCAGACTTACCAAGGCCTCAAGGACAGCGTGCGCAAGGACCTGGCGATCACCTGGCTGGCCGAGCCTTCCATCAGCTTCGTCGAAATCGCCTCGCGCCTGGGCTTTGCCGATGCCAGCTCCTTCTACAAGGCGTTTCGCAAGTGGTCCGGGTCCAACCCGGGGCATTATCGCAGCCTGATTCTCAACGACCCTGACTGATCACGCTGAGTCCGCCACCGAAAACCCCTGTGGGAGCGAGCTTGCTCGCGATAGAGCCATTCCAGGCGACACATTCCCCCCAGACCATGGCCAAACCAGTCAAGCAACTTGATGGCTTTGACCATTGCCGCCACCGCCCTTCGGCGCGAGTATTTGCCTGCTCTTCACGGTTCCCCCACCCAATAAAAAGTACAGAGGGATTCTGGTCATGCGCGATTATTCGTCCGCCACGTCGCAGTTCGATTACCTGCACACCGTCAACGCCGCGCTGCACGGCTCGCTCGAGGCGCTCAATGCCTGCGTCGAGTGTTGCGACCGCCATGCGTTGCCGGGGCGCATCGCCTTGTTCTGGGAGGGCCGTGACGGCAGTGAAGCCACCTGGACCTACCGTGACCTGCAGGACAACGCCGCGCGATTCGCCAATTTCCTGCGTGCCCAAGGCGTCGGCAAGGGCGATAAAGTGGCTGGCCTGTTGCCGCGCACCGCTGAACTGCTGATCGTGGTCCTCGCCACCTGGCGCATCGGCGCGGTGTATCAACCGCTGTTCACTGCGTTCGGGCCCAAGGCCATCGAGCACCGTCTCGGCAGCTCAGGGGCGCGTATTGTCGTTACCGACGCCGTCAACCGTCCCAAGCTCAACGAAGTCGCTGGTTGCCCGACGGTCGTTACGGTCGGCGGCGAAAAGGGCCAGGGCATCGTGCGCGGCGACTACAGTTTCTGGGCCGAAGTGGCGAATCATTCCAACCAGTGCGAACCGCTGATGCTCACCGGCGAAGACCCGTTCCTGCTGATGTTCACCTCTGGCACTACGGGACCGGCCAAGGCGCTGTCGGTGCCGCTCAAGGCCATTGTGGCGTTCCAGAGCTACACCCGTGACGCGGTGGACCTGCGCCCTGAAGACGCCTTCTGGAACGTCGCCGACCCGGGTTGGGCCTACGGCATCTATTTTGGCGTGACCGGGCCGTTGGCCATGGGGCATCCCATTACCTTCTACGATGGCCCGTTCACCCTCGAAAGCACCTGCCGGATCATCAACAAATACGGCATTACCAACCTGACCGGCTCGCCCACGGCCTATCGCCTGTTGATCGCCGGCGGCGAGCAGTTCGCCCGCTCGATCAAGGGCACGCTGCGCATCGTCAGCAGCGCCGGCGAGCCGTTGAACCCGGAGGTGATCCGTTGGTTCGCCGATAACCTGAACGTGGTGATCCACGACCATTACGGCCAGACCGAACTGGGCATGGTGCTGTGCAACCATCATGGACTGGAACACCCGGTGCACCTGGGCGCAGCCGGTTTCGCCTCGCCGGGGCACCGGATCGTGGTGCTGGATGAAAACCAGCGCGAGCTGGGCGTGGGCCAACCGGGCATTCTCGCGGTGGACCGCCGCCAGTCGCCCATGTGCTGGTTCGCCGGTTACGAGGGCGCGCCAACCAAGGCTTTCGTCGGCGATTACTACCTGAGCGGCGACACCGTCGAGCTGAACCCGGATGGCAGCATCAGCTTCGTGGGCCGGAGCGACGACGTGATCACCACCTCCGGCTACCGGGTCGGTCCGTTCGACGTGGAAAGCGCGCTGATCGAGCACGCGGCCGTGGTGGAAGCAGCGGTGATCGGCAAGCCTGACCCGGAACGCACCGAACTGGTGAAGGCCTTCGTGGTACTCAGCGCCCAATACCGTGCCTCACCGGAGCTGGCCGAGGAATTGCGCCTGCACGTGCGCCAGCGCTTGGCGGCCCATGCCTATCCCCGTGAAATCGAATTTGTCAGCGACTTGCCGAAGACCCCAAGCGGCAAATTGCAGCGCTTTATCTTGCGCAACCAGGAAATCGCCAAGGCTCAAGAGGCCGCAGCGCACAACGTTTCAGCTTGAACCCAAGGAAACCATGATGCAGATCGACAACAAGATTTTCCTCGTCAGCGGCGGTGCTTCCGGCCTCGGCGCGGCCACCGGTGAAATGCTGGTCAAGGCCGGCGCCAAGGTGATGCTGGTGGACCTCAACGCCGACGCCGTGGCCGCCCAGGCGCAAAAACTGGGTTGCCAGAGCGTGGTGGCCGACATCAGCGACGAGGCAGCAACTGAAGCGGCGGTCAAAGCCACGGTCGATGCGTTTGGTGGTCTGAATGGCCTGGTCAATTGCGCGGGTATCGTGCGCGGCGAGAAGATCCTCGGCAAGAACGGCCCCCACGCGCTGGCCAGCTTTAGCCAAGTGATCAACGTCAACCTGATCGGTAGCTTCAACCTGCTGCGCCTGGCGGCTGCGGCCATTGCCGAAACCGAGGCCAACGCCGACGGCGAGCGCGGGGTGATCATCAATACCGCCTCGGTGGCAGCCTTCGACGGGCAGATCGGCCAGGCGGCTTATGCCGCATCCAAAGGTGCTATCGCCAGCCTGACACTGCCGGCCGCCCGTGAGCTGGCGCGCTTCGGTATCCGCGTGATGACCATTGCGCCGGGGATTTTCGAAACCCCGATGATGGCCGGCATGACCCCGGAGGTACGCGATTCCCTGGCCGCCGGCGTGCCGTTTCCGCCGCGCCTTGGGAAACCTTCCGAGTACGCGGCGCTGGTCAGGCATATCATTGAGAACAGCATGCTCAACGGCGAGGTGATCCGTCTCGACGGCGCCTTGCGCATGGCAGCCAAATAAGTCAGGAGGATTCATGATGTCCAACGATCCTATTGTCATCGTCAGCGCCGTCCGCACCCCCATGGGCGGCTTCCAGGGCGAACTGAAAAGCCTCACCGCGCCGCAACTGGGTGCCGCCGCCATCAAGGCCGCCGTGGAGCGTGCCGGCATCGCGCCGGGTGCGGTTGAAGAAGTGCTGTTCGGTTGTGTGCTCGCCGCCGGCCAAGGCCAGGCACCGGCACGTCAGGCTGCGCTGGGCGCCGGGCTCGACAAGTCGACCCGCTGCACCACGCTCAACAAGATGTGCGGTTCGGGTATGGAAGCGGCGATTCTCGCCCATGACATGCTCATCGCCGGCAGCGCCGAGGTGGTGGTGGCCGGTGGCATGGAGAGTATGTCCAACGCACCGTACCTGCTGGACCGTGCCCGTGGCGGTTATCGCATGGGCCATGGTCGGGTGCTTGACCACATGTTTCTCGACGGCCTGGAGGACGCCTACGACAAAGGTCGGTTGATGGGCACCTTCGCCGAAGATTGCGCCGAGGCCAACGGTTTCAGCCGAGAGGCCCAGGATGCCTTCGCCATTGCGTCCACCAACCGTGCCCAGCAAGCGATCAAGGACGGCAGTTTCGACGCCGAGATCGTGCCGTTGCAGGTCATGGTCGGCAAGGAACAAGTGACCATTCGCCACGACGAGCAGCCGCCTAAAGCGCGGATCGACAAGATCGCCTCGCTCAAACCGGCGTTCCGCGAGGGCGGCACGGTGACGGCGGCCAACGCCAGTTCCATTTCCGATGGCGCCGCGGCGCTGGTGCTGATGCGCCAGAGTCAGGCAGCCGAGCGTGGTCTCAAACCTTTGGCGGTGATTCACGGCCATGCCGCGTTCGCCGATACCCCAAGCCTGTTTCCCACCGCGCCGATTGGCGCCGTGAAGAAACTGATGCAAAAGACCGGTTGGTCGCTGGATCAGGTCGATCTGTTCGAAGTCAACGAAGCCTTTGCCGTGGTGGGGCTGGTGACCATGGACAAGCTGGAAATCGCCCATGACAAGGTCAACATCCACGGCGGCGCCTGTGCGTTGGGTCATCCGATTGGCGCGTCTGGGGCGCGGATCCTGGTGACACTGTTGTCGGCCCTGCGTCAGAAAGGCCTGAAGCGCGGCGTCGCGGCGATCTGCATCGGCGGCGGCGAAGCCACGGCCATGGCAGTTGAATGCCTGTATTAAGGAACCACCATGCTCCCGACTGAAGAACAGACCCAAATCCGCGACATGGCCCGGCAGTTCGCCCAGGAGCGCCTGAAACCGTTCGCTGCCGAATGGGACCGTGAGCATCGTTTCCCCCGGGAAGCCATCGGTGAAATGGCCGAACTGGGCTTTTTCGGCATGCTGGTGCCGGAGCAGTGGGGCGGTTGTGAAACCGGTTACCTGGCCTACGCGATGACGCTGGAGGAAATCGCCGCCGGTGACGGCGCGTGCTCGACCATCATGAGCGTGCACAACTCGGTGGGTTGTGTGCCGATCCTCAAGTTCGGCAACGATGAGCAGAAGGCGAAGTTCCTCACGCCCCTGGCCAGCGGCGCGATGCTGGGTGCTTTTGCCCTGACCGAGCCCCAGGCCGGGTCGGACGCCAGCAGCCTCAAGACGCGGGCGCGGCTGGAGGGCGATTATTACGTGCTCAACGGTTGCAAGCAGTTCATCACCTCCGGGCAGAACGCCGGGGTGGTGATTGTGTTTGCGGTGACCGATCCGAGCGCCGGCAAGCGTGGCATCAGTGCGTTCATAGTGCCAACCGATTCGCCGGGCTACAGCGTGGCGCGGGTGGAAGACAAACTCGGACAGCATGCTTCCGACACCTGCCAGATCCTCTTTGAGGAGGTGAAGGTGCCGGTGGGCAATCGCTTGGGCGAGGAGGGCGAGGGCTACAAGATCGCCCTGGCCAATTTGGAAGGCGGCCGGGTGGGTATCGCGGCGCAAGCGGTGGGCATGGCCCGCGCTGCGTTCGAGGCGGCCCGGGACTACGCGCGGGAGCGTTCCAGTTTCGGCAAGCCGATCATCGAGCACCAGGCCGTGGCGTTCCGCCTGGCGGACATGGCTACCCAGATCGCCGTGGCTCGGCAAATGGTGCATTACGCCGCTGCCCTGCGGGACAACGGCCAGCCAGCGTTGGTGGAAGCGTCCATGGCCAAGCTGTTCGCCTCGGAGATGGCCGAGAAGGTCTGCTCCATGGCGCTGCAGACCCTGGGCGGTTACGGTTACCTCAACGACTTCCCGCTGGAGCGCATCTACCGCGACGTGCGGGTCTGCCAGATCTACGAAGGCACCAGCGACATTCAGCGCATGGTCATTTCGCGCAATCTTTGAACAGGAGTCCTGCATGAGCTACGAAACAATTTTATTGGAGATCAAGGACCGCGTCGGCCTGATCACCCTCAATCGTCCCCAGGCGTTGAACGCCTTGAATGCGCAGATCGTCAGCGAGCTGAACCAGGCGCTGGATAGCCTGGAGGCGGATCCGAAGATTGGCTGCATCGTGCTGACTGGCTCGAAAAAAGCCTTTGCCGCCGGGGCCGACATCAAGGAAATGGCTGAGCTGACCTACCCGCGGATCTACCTGGACGACCTGTTCAGCGACAGCGATCGCGTGGCCAACCGCCGCAAGCCGATCATCGCCGCGGTGAACGGTTTTGCCTTGGGCGGTGGCTGCGAGCTGGCGTTGATGTGTGATTTCATCCTGGCCGGTGATAATGCCAAGTTTGGTCAGCCGGAAGTCAACCTTGGCGTGCTGCCAGGCATGGGCGGCACCCAGCGGCTGACCCGGGCGGTCGGCAAGGCCAAAGCCATGGAAATGTGCCTGACCGGGCGTTTCATCGACGCGGTGGAAGCCGAGCGTTGCGGCATCGTCGCGCGGATCGTACCGGCCGATGAATTGCTGGGCGATGCGTTGAAAACCGCAGCGCTGATTGCCTCCAAATCGCTGCCTATCAGCATGATGGTCAAGGAAAGCGTCAACCGCGCCTTCGAGGTCAGCCTTTGCGAAGGCGTGCGTTTCGAACGCCGGGTATTCCATGCGGCGTTTGCGACGCAGGATCAGAAGGAAGGCATGGCGGCGTTCGTGGCCAAACGGCCGGCGCAATTTCAGGACAAGTAATGCAGAGTCCTCCCCGTGGCGAGGGAGCTTGCTCCCGCTCGACTGCGCAGCAGTCGCAAAACAGGCCCCTGCGGTTCACCTGAAGAACCGCAGGGGCCTGCTGCGCAGGCCAGCGGGAGCAAGCTCCCTCGCCACAGGGGATTTGGTTACACCAGGTAGTGCTTGAGTTCCCGGGCGATGACCATGCGTTGTATTTCGCTCGATCCTTCATAGATCTGGGTAATCCGCGCATCGCGGTAGTAGCGCTCTACCGGATAATCCTCGAGGTACCCGTACCCACCGTGAATCTGTATGGCCGAGGAGCAGACCTTCTCGGCCATCTCCGAGGCGAACAGCTTGGCCTGGGAGGCTTCTGACAGGCATGGCTTGCCGGCGCTGCGCAGGCGGGCGGCGTGGAGGATGAGCAGGCGGGTGGCGTTGATACGGGTGTGCATGTCGGCCAGCAGGTTGGCGATGCTCTGGTGCTCGATGATCGGCTTGTCGAACTGGACCCTATCACGCGCGTAAGCCAGCGCCGCTTCAAATGCTGCACGGGCGATGCCCAGGGCTTGCGCCGCGATGCCGATGCGGCCGCCTTCCAGGTTGGACAGGGCGATGGCCAGGCCTTTGCCCCGCGCACCCAGCAGGTTGGCCTCGGGGACGGTGCAGTTGCTCAAGGTCACCGCACAAGTGTCCGAGGCGCGGATGCCCATCTTGTGCTCGGTGCGATCGACGATGAACCCCGGCGTATCGGTGGGCACCAGGAACGCCGAAATGCCTTTTTTACCCAGCTCCGGGTCCGTCACGGCAAACACGATCGCCAGTTTCGCCCGCTTGCCGTTGCTGACGAACTGCTTGGCGCCGTTGATGACCCACTGACCATCGCGCAGTTCGGCCCGGGTGCGCAGGTTGTGGGCTTCGGAACCGGCTTGGGGCTCGGTCAGGCAGAAGCAGCCAATGGCCTGGCCACTGGCGAGGTCGGCCAGCCACGTCTGCTTCTGTTCATCGGTGCCAAAATTCAGGACCGGTCCACACCCCACCGAGTTGTGGATGCTCATCAGGGCCCCGGTCGCACCGTCGCCCGCGGAGATTTCCTCCACCGCCAGGGCATAGGCCACGTAATCGACGTAGGTGCCGCCCCATTCTTCCGGCACCACCATCCCCAACAGGCCCAGTTCGCCCATCTTCGCCACCAGGCCGTCGTCAATCCAGCCGGCCTTTTCCCACGCCTGGGCATGGGGGGCGATTTCACCACGGACGAAGTCCCGGGCCATGTCGCGGATCATCACTTGTTCTTCGGTCAGTTCGAGGTCGTGCATGGCTCAGTTCCCGTGGTCGTCGAAGCCGTCGAAGAAACTCGCCACATGGTCGGCGTCCAGCGCCTCCAGGGTCGGCGGGTTCCAGCGCGGGTTCTTGTCTTTGTCGATCAGCAAGGCGCGCACGCCTTCGATCAGGTCACCGCGTTCGAACCATTGCCGGTCCAGGTGCAGCTCCAGGGCAAAACAGTCTTCCAGACTCAGATGCCGGCCGCGCCGGAGCATTTCGACGGTCACGGCCATGGCCAGGGGAGAACGGCTGTCCAGCACGTCGGCGGTCTTCAGCGCCCATTCGTGGCTGTTGGCGACGGTGACCTGGCGCAACTGCTCGACCATGCTGGGCACGTCGGGCAGGGCAAAGAAGTGGTCGATGGCCGGCCGCAAGTCGGCCAGGGGCGGGGCGGGAAGCTGTTGCTGGCCGAGTTTGGCCAGCAGGCTTTGCAGGTCCTTGAGCGGCGTGTCGTGCCATTCCAGTTGATCGAGGCGCTCGTCGAGCTGCTTGAGCTTGCGGCTGTCGAGGTACCAGTCGGCGAGCCCGCAATACAACGCGTCGGCGGCGCGGATCTGTACGCCGCTGACGCCCAGGTAGATACCCAACTCACCGGGAATGCGTGGCAGGAAATAACTGCCGCCCACGTCCGGGAAATAACCGATGGCGACTTCCGGCATGCCCAGGCGACTGCGTTCGGTCACGACCCGCAGGTCGGCGCCTTGCACCAGGCCCATGCCGCCGCCGAGCACGAAGCCATCCATCAGGGCCAGGATCGGTTTGCGGTAGTGGTGGATCGTCAGGTCGAGGGCGTATTCCTCGACGAAGAAATCTTCATGCAGGGTGTCGCCCTGCTTGTGGCTGTCGTACAGCGAGCGGATATCGCCGCCGGCGCAGAAGGCTTTGTCGCCCGCGCCACGCAATACCACGGCGCGGATCTGTGGGTCGAGTGCCCACGTATCGAGTTGTTGCTGCAAGCTGCGCACCATGCCCAGGGTGAGGGCATTGAGGCCGGCGGGGCGGTTCAGGGTCAAGTGGCCAATGTGATTGCGAACGTCGACCAGCACCTCATGGGCCACGGCTTCGATGGTGTCCGCAGCTTGGGATGAAACCTGAGCTGTCATCGCTAACTCCCTGCTTTTATTGTTTTTTATGAATTGTATCGCGCGTACCCGATCAGGATCGTACCAGTGCAAATTTGCCTTGCACAAGCGGGATACGTGCAGGTCCTGTCTGCATATTTATAGCAGCCACAGGCTCAACCGCGACTGGAAAGGACCTCGGTGATGCTGCGGCGCTTGGCATTTCGCTCGCTGACGTGAATCAATTGCTCGAGATCTTCCGGGGTGACGTCGAAGAAGGCTTCCATTTCCGCCAGGGCCAATTTCAGGTCTTCGGCGGTGATGGCCTGGCGGTCGACAGGAGGGTGGTCAGCCGGTATGACGGCCACCGGTTCGCTGGCGCGCTTGGGATAGCGCACCCGCGTCAAGTTGTTGTAGGCCAAGGCAAAGGCGAGCAACCCGGAGCCGGCCAACAGGGCAGCGCCGACCGCCTGCCAGTCCAGGGCAATGATGGACGGATCTGCCAGCACCAATGTCGCCGCCAGGGCGCCTGCCGGCGGGTGCAGGCAACGCAGCCAGCACATCAACACCAGTGCCATGCCGGCCGCCAGGCAGGCGCTGCCCAGCGTACGGCCCAATACATGGGCCACCAGCAACGCAACGACCGACGCACACAGGTAACCGCCGACAATCGACCAGGGCTGGGCGAGGGCGCCCGATGACACGGCGAACAACAGCACGGCGGAGGCGCCGAGGGGGCCGATCAGGTGTTGTGCCACCTCAAGCCCAAAGACCTGGCCACATAGCCAGACACTAAACATCGTCCCCAGCGCCATGCCGATGGCGGCGCGGCTCCATTCGGTGGGACGGGTATTGATAGCGGCGGGGATCCAGCGAGAAAACATTCAACGAAAATCCAAAAAACGAACAAAAAAAGGGGCTTACGGAGAAGTCCCAGAAAGCCCTTTAAGTGTTCCAACAGTTGGGGGAGGAACGGTGCACAGTGTGCCGATCCCAACCCTAGCTTACAAATTCATATTAATGCTGGTTGAGTGCATTAATTTTGAAGTAACGGCCCGGCTCAAGCACTTCTTGAGGCAGGGAACCACGTTTGCTGGGCAATGGGCAGGTTGCGCGACTGCCCGCGGCCCATCGGGAAATAGGTGAAGCCCTTGTCGGCCATGCGCTCTGGGTCGAACAGGTTGCGACCGTCGAAAATGACCGGGGCCTTGAGCCGTTGTCGGATCAAGTCGAAGTCCGGCGCCTTGAAGGGCTGCCATTCGGTGCAGATGACCAGTGCGTCCGCCCCCGGCAACACCGATTCCGGCGTGCCCATCAGCATGAGTCGGGTCTCGTCGGGGTAGAGCAATTGCGTCTGCTGCATCGCTTCCGGGTCAAACGCACGGACGCTGGCACCTGCGGCCCAAAGCGACTCCAGCAGGGTGCGGCTTGGTGCGTCGCGCATGTCGTCGGTGTTGGGCTTGAAGGCCAGGCCCCACAGCGCGAAGGTCTTGCCGCGTAGATCGCCCTGGTAGAACGCGTTGATCCGCTCGAACAGCTTGTGTTTCTGCCGCCCGTTGATGGCTTCCACCGCTTGTAGCAAGTCGCTGGAACAGTGGGCCTGTTCGGCGGTGTGGATCAAGGCGCGCATGTCCTTGGGAAAGCACGAGCCGCCGTAGCCGCATCCAGGGTAGATGAAGTGATAGCCGATGCGCGAGTCAGCGCCGATGCCCAGGCGCACGGACTCGATGTCGGCCCCCAGGTGTTCGGCCAGTTCGGCGATCTGGTTGATAAAGCTGATCTTGGTCGCCAGCATGCCGTTGGCCGCGTATTTGGTCAGTTCGGCGCTGCGCAGGTCCATGAAGAGAATTCGGTCATGGTTACGGTTGAAAGGGGCGTACAGGTCGCGCATGGTTTCGCGCACTTCATCGCGCTCGCAGCCGATCACGATGCGATCCGGACGACGGCAATCGGCGACTGCCGAGCCTTCCTTGAGGAATTCGGGATTGGAGACGATATCGAACTGCAGCAGGCGACTGGCCTTGAGCAGGCATCTGTCGATGTGCGTCCGCAGAACGTCGCCGGTGCCCACCGGCACGGTGGACTTCTCCACCACAATGAGCGGTTGCTCGCGATAGCGGGCAACCGCCTCGCCAACGGCCAGGACCTGGTTCAAATCTGCGCTGCCATCGTCCCGGGAAGGCGTGCCCACTGCGATAAACAGCACCTGGCCGTGTTGCACGGCAAGCTGTTCGTCACCGGTGAAGTGCAAGCGCCCGGCCTCCAATCCTTCACGCACCAGCGCGGCCAGGCCGGGCTCGAAAATGCTCACCTGGCCTTGCCGCAGGCTGTCGACCTTGCGCTCGTCGATGTCCATGCAGACCACGTCATGGCCCACTTCAGCCAACACGGCGGCTTGCACCAGCCCTACGTAACCACTTCCGAATACACTGATCTTCATGGCGGACTCCCTGGATCATTCCGAGTGGGCGACATGCACAACCAGCGTTCGCCGCAGTGCGCTTGGCTCAGAATAAGTCGGGGATATTGCAGTTCACTTACAGCCCGCTGAAGTCTTGCGTCGCCAGTCGGTACGCCGCTGGCAACTGCGCGACGAACTCGTCGACCACTTCCCGGGTCAGGCTGACGATGTCTTCCACCCGCTCCATGCCGGCGCCGGTCCGCCAACTGGCGACGATGTCCATGACCGAGGGCAGCGGCACGCCATCGACCAACGTCAAGGTGCCTTGGGCCAGTTCACCGACCACCAGCGCCGCCGGCATGGCGCCAATGCCAAAGCCGTCGCTAACCAGGCGGGTGATGACCGATGCCGAGTTCACGCAGTTGATGCGTGGCGAGACGATGTTGGCCGAATGCAGCAGGTTGAGAATGTCCTGGTGGGGCCGTGAGTTGCGCGAGAAGGTCACGATACGCTCTTGGGACAAATCCTCCAGCGACCCATAGGCGCGGTCATAGGCGGAGCCGGTGCGCACCACCCAATGCATCGGATAACGGGTCAGCAGTGCGTTGCGCACGCTGTCCAGGCGCAGGATGTCGGTCTGGAAAATGATGTCCTGGTAGCCTTTTTCCAGCTGTGAGCAAGGCTTGCCCGCGATGAGGATAACTCGGTCGCCCTGGAAATCGAGGCGCCTGCGTCGCGAGCAAGCGTCGCTCCCACAGAGAAGACCCCTCGCGCAATGGCTAGGCAGGCTTCATATTCTTCACTGCTCGGCATCAGCCATGTACAGGACTACTTCTCGCAACTCGCCGAAATCCGGCACGTTACTGATAGCCGCTTCAGGCTGGCACCATGGATAGTCCAGCCTCGATGCCCAGGCCATGATCATCGGCAGATCGGTCGCCGGCAGGGTCTTCATGTGTTCGATGGTGATGGTCAATCCCTCGGCCAGTCGCGACTGCGGATCGAACTGCCAGTCATACAGGCCACAACCGACACGTGCCTCGCCGCTGTTCTTGTCTGACATCGCCACCAGCCATTTGCACTGGAACGCTTCGGCGTCTGCTGGCGGCGGGGCGGCCAGGCAGAAGGTGTAGACATTTTCGAAAGTCTGGCCGAAGCGGCTGACCAGCACATCGCCAATGGCGGAACGGCCCTCCACGTGCTCGGGAAAGGTGATGGAACCGGTGTGCACGACCATGTCCAGAATAGCCGTCGGCGTAAAGGCCTGGTCCAGCAGGTGCGGGCGGTTGCCGTCCTTGGCAAGGATGTACTGTTGAATCGATCGCTGAGCTGTGTTCATCGTGTATCCCTTCAAATTTAAAAAGCCGCCTCGTTCGAGGCTTACAAATCACTGTTCCATAAGTCCGTCACCAGCATGCAGCCCGGGGCGTGGGTGATGCACAGCGGTGGGCGCGAGGCCTGGACCACCGATTGCGGTGTCACGCCGCAGGCCCAGAACACCGGAATCTCGTCCGCTTCCACTGGCACGGCGTCGCCGTAATCCGGCGTGTCCAGGGATCGGATGCCGATCAGTGATGGATCGCCGATGTGCACCGGGGCGCCGTGAACGTTGGGCATGCGCCCGGTGATCTGGATCGCCTGGATGGCCGCGGCGGCTTTCATCGGTCGCATGGTCACCACCATCTTGCCAGACAGGCGGGCGGTAGGTCGCGTGTCGATGTTGGTCTGGAACATCGCGGCTTGCTCCCGCTGGGCTGCGCCGTAGGACGTAGGAGCTGTCGAGTGCAGCGAGGCTGCGATCTTTCCCCGGACACTTGAATTTCAAGCGAAAGATCAGAAGATCGCAGGCTTCGCCAGCTCCTACAGCCGAGCGGGAGCAAGTTCCCTCGCCACGGGTTTATTCCCCTGATAAAACAGCATGGCACTCGATGAATGCCGTCGTTGCCTGTATACAGGTGCGCTTCGAAAGGGATTTACCGAGAAAACAAGGAGCTGTTGCCGTGATTTACCTGATACGCCATGCCACGCCGTTGATCGATTACAAACCCTGCAATGCGCGTTCAGCCAAGTTGCTATTAGACGAATACAACCAGACTTCATCCATCGATGAGGCTGAAATTGCCGCCTTCCTGAGCCAGTCGGGCGTGTCCCAAGAGCTCCTGGCGAGCGAAGCCAGCATCATCTCCTCGCCCGTCAACAGAGCCTACGCGACGGCGTGCAGGTTGTTCGACGTAGGGCGTATCCAACAGGATGCTCGATTACGTGAGTATGACCTGCGGTTGAGCAGCATTCCCGTCCTGAAGATGGGCGTGAGGCATTGGTTCGCGTTGCACAGGATCTTGTGGTTGCTTGGGATTTCACTGGGGGCGGCCAGCCGAAAAGCCGAACACCAGCGGGCGCTCGGTGTGGCGGATGAGCTTTACAACGGTTGCAGCGAGCCTGGGAAGATCACGATCGTTATCTCCCACGGCATGTTCCTCAGAACTGTCCGCAAAACCCTGCAAAAGCGCGGCATGCAGGCGCGCCGGGTTTATCGCTCGGGCTGTTTTACCGTCGAGTCGCTAACGCCATGACGGGGATTGCTCGGCCAGCAGCAGCAACGACTGCGGCACCGGGCTTTGTGGGTGCTGCGGTTCTTGCAGGCCCACCAGTCGAAAACCGGCCATGTCCAGGGCATTGAGCCAACTGGACAAGGTGCGGAAGTACCACGGCATGGGCTGCCATCGGCCTTTGAACCCATCGAAGGTTTCTTCTCGCCAGCCGTCCTGATAATCGCCCGCCGCGACCGTCCAGGGATGCAGCGTCTGGACCACCAGCGCGCCGCCTGGGCTGAGCAGGGCGTTCATCGCGGCGAGCAACGGGATGATGTCCTGGTGCAACAGGGCGAAGTTGGCACAGATCAGGTCATAGCCGCTGCCGACGTCCACCTTCGTCTCCACCAGCGCTGCATAGCTGGCCAGATGCACCGGCGAGGAACCCGACGCCCGGGCCGCCTCGATCAGCGTTGCATCGCCATCCACGCCCACCGCCTCGATGCCCCGTTCGCCCAGCGCCCGCAGCAGCCAACCTTCGCCACAGCCCAAATCCAGCACGCGTTCGGGTTGACGACTCAGTACCGCCAGCAGGATGGCCTGGTCGGTAACCGTTTGACGGCTTTCGATGGCCCCCGTGCGGATGGCCTCGATCCAGGCCTGAGCGTTGTGGTGCCAGCTTTGGAGGAGGGTGGTTTCGGGTGACGACATTGATCCAGCTCCGCAGTGGATGGGGTAAGCATAGGCCAACCCTGAGGCGTCGCGGGTCAAAGCGGTCGGTCAAGAAACAACAGGCGTGCCGCCAGCGCAGCCATGACCCCGGCAAAACCGTACGTGCCCAGGCGTCTTGAAATCCCACCGTTCGCCAGTTTCGTCCTGAGCTGCGCGGCACAAACACCCAGCAGCGTGTGAAAGACAAGGGCAATCAGTGCCAGCAACGCGCCGAGGAAGATCAACTGCAGGCTGACGCCGCCGGCCTTGACGTTGACGAACTGGGGCAGGAACACCATGAAGAACAGTAGCGCCTTGGGATTCAAGAGGCTGTTGAGGGCGCCTCGGCAGAAGATTTTCCACAGCGAAGCCGCCTGCAGCTGGTTGTCCTGAGTCGCGGCCGGCGTTCTCAGCGCTTGCCAGGCCAGCCACAGCAGATAACCGGCCCCGGCCAGGCGCAGCACGTCGAACGCCGGCGCCCAGCTCATCACCAGCGCGCCAATGCCAGCACTGACCATCATCGTCATCAGCATGTCCGAAAAGGAAATGCCGAGGGCCGCAGCGACGCCGGCACGCCAGCCGTGAGCCAGCGCATGGCTGGTGACAAAGGCCATGTTGGGCCCCGGAACGATCAGCAGGAGCACGACAGCAACCACGAACAGGTAGAGATTGGCAGTATCCGGCATGGGGATCACTCCTTGGGATGAGCCACGACAGTAAGCGAAGGGCGAGGAGGGCGTCAGTTACAGTCCGGGCCTATCTGATAGCAACAGTCGTCTCTCGCGGTGAATCATTGTTGTCGCTAAACTGCGGCCCCGAATTTCAACAAGGAAGTGCGTGGATGCGTTCGTTCGTCAGCAGTGTGCTTCTTTCCACGGTTCTGGCCGCTCCGGCCGTGGCCGAACCGCGGGCGTTTTCGGTGAATGATCGCAGCGGCCAATACCTGGTCGAAGTGCTGTTTGCAGCGCCGCCGGAAGATCCGCATCAGTTGGCACAAGCCTTTTTCACCGTGCGCGACAGCAAAACCCTCGAAGTCCTGCAGCAATTGCAGACACCCGCCGGCAATGTACCCGTGGACCGCAACGGAAAGGTCGATAACTGGCTACTCGGCCCCCAGAGCCTGTTGTACTTCGACGACTTCAACTTCGATGGTCGCCAGGACTTGGCGATCCGCAACGGCAATCATCCCGATGCGATCTACACACCGACGTTCGACGTCTACCTGCAAGACCCGCAGACAACCCAGTGGGTCCTCAACCCGGCCCTGACGAGCCTGGCGAAGGAGGACAGCAAGGGCATATTCTCCGTCAGCCCGCTGGACGGCGTCCTGCTTTCGCAAACCGACCGCGACGACCGCTGGAGTCGCGCCACTCACTGGAAAATGCGCGGCGATGAGTTGGTCCTGCTCTACTCGGACACCGAGGAGAAAATCCAACCCAGCGAGCCTGGCGAAAATACCAGCATGCCCAGCGGCTACACACTGCGCACCACAGGGGAATTGAAAGAGGGCCAGTGGCATGAACAATCGAGCCTGGAAGGCCCGGAAAATGAGGATCCAGTGATTCTTGCCGGAACCCTCGACGGCAAGACCCCGGTAGAACTCTGGTACCAGGCACAGGGCACCGTGATCATTGGCGAAGTGCGCTATACCCAGGCGGGCAATGGCGAACCGATCAAGCTGCTGGGCATTCGGGAAGACGTTGACGACGACCTCATCAGCCTCCAGGAATATGCCGACGATGGTGATCGAACGGGTACCTGGCGGATCTCCCGGGAAAACGGCGAGCCCTATTCTTTCACCGGTACCTGGACCAGCGATGCCAAGGACGACGGCCGGCAATGGGCAGTCCTGTTGCACGATGAAGAACGGGAATTGGATGTCGATAAAATCGACGACGTCGACGCAGACCAGCGCAGCGGCCATTATCGGATGCGTCAGGATGCCTTCGGGCGCGACGCGGATCTGGACTTGAAGATCCTGCCGGACCGTGACGCCAACGGAAAAGAAGTCGCGGAATTCACGGTGACACTGAAGGACAGGGGGACCGAGCGTCACACCGTGCCGATGGAAACCGACAACCTGATCATCGTGCGCGAACCGCAAGCTTGCGAGAAGAGCGGTCCGTATCACATTCAATTGGTGAAAGGTTTTGCGGTCATTGGCTACAACGCTGTGCCGGATCCACAGGACGGGCTGGCTGGGGTGTATCTGAAGCAGCGTTAATGCACGTCCTTTGAATGCCCACTCCGCAGTGCATGAGTGGTTACTGGCACGATTCCACGCGGTGGATGGTACGGACATCGAGGCCGCGGGTTTCTCGTCCATAGATGTGGTTGGCCTGGCGGCGGCGACCAGGGCGCCGAATGTCCAGTTCAACCTGGGCACTGCGGTGAGTTCGACCCTTCCTTGTCAACTGCTGGATGGCGCTGCGTATCTGGAGCGTTTGGAGCAGGAGGGCGGAGCGTTGCGCAAGCTATAGGGGCCTCGCTGCAGGCCCTTTCCGGACTACAGCGATGGCATGGTCAATATCACTCTGCAGGTGGTTTGTAGCCCGCAAGCATGTTCAATATCTCATTATGCGAGCCGCTCGCCTCAGCAAACCGCAAGGGTTTCGCGCGCTCAACGATAAGCTCCTGTGGGGTTGGAGAGATCTCGAACAGCTCGAAGATTTCATCCAAGAACTCATCCAGAGGCATGGCGTGTTCGTCATTTTCCTGCCCAAGCAACGTGGTGCGCACACCCGGCGGTGCAAGCTCGATCACCTCGACGGGCGAGGCCTCCAGCTGCACGCGAAGACTTTGAGTGAACGAATGAACGGCCGCTTTGGTTGCGCTGTAGGTCGGCGTTGCAGGCAGTGGGACGAATGCCAGAGCCGAACTGACATTGATGATCGTCGCACTGGGCTGCTTGATCAGCTGAGGTATGAATGCGTACACCATACGAATCGTGCCAAGCAGGTTCGTCGTCACGATAGCTTCGGCGGTGCTCAGGTTTTCCGGTTCAGTCAGATCCTCCCACTGCATGATGCCAGCGTTGTTTATCAGCACGTTCAGGTTTGGGTGACTGACCGCAAGCGCTTCGCTGGCGCGTTGGATGGAGTGTGGATCGCAGACGTCCAGCAATACCGATTCAATACCTGGATGTTCCGACACGATCTTGTCGAGCAGCGCCTTGCGCCGTCCCGCGATGATGATGGTGTTACCCGCCTTGTGAAGCCTCAGCGCCAGGCCAAGGCCTATGCCTGAGGTGCTGCCGGTAACCAGGATCGTATTGCCCGTGCTGTTCATAGTAAACTCCGGTAAGGGTACGCAAGCGGACAATTGTCCACTTGTCAAAAAAACTACCGGACAATTGTCCGCTTTGCAATGCAGCGAAGGAAAAAACTTTGCCCAGGAATGATGAATTGGCGATGCGTTCTGACGCCAAGAAAAACCGCGAACAAATTCTGAAGGTCGCTGTGGCAGAACTGACACTGGATCCTGCGGCCCCTTTGAGCACGATTGCGAAAAAAGCCGGCGTGGGGCAGGGCACGTTCTATCGCCATTTCGCCAACAGAGAGGAGTTGGTATTCGAGCTTTATCAATTCGAAATGCAGCAGGTGGCCTCGTTGGCGGAAGAGCTGCTCGCGACAAAACCCCCTAAGCAAGCCCTCCGGGAATGGATGGACTGCCTCGCTGAATACGCAATGACAAAGGCGGGACTTGCGTCCGCGATACGACAAGCCGCTTCCACTTACGAGTTCCCAGGGAAGTCGGGATACGCGCCGGTCCAGGCCGCTGCCGAGTCGCTTTTGAGGGCCAATGAAAAGGCCGGAACGATTCGTAGCGGGGTTACCCACGACGACTTTTTCCTAGCCACTGCCGGAATATGGCAAATCGATTCCCAAAGCGAATGGCGCTCACGTCTCGCCAGATTGATGGACTTGGTCATGGATGGTCTCTGCACTGGCAGTCCCGAAAGCCTGAAGGATAAACCGCCCGGCACTTGACTCCGTGGCTGGTGAGCAGATGGGCTATAACGAGCGATGCAAAGTCGCTAGCATGAAGGTTTACTCATAGAAGGGACCCTCATGCGAAACCTCCCGCCTTCTTCGAGCCTGCGCGCCTTTGAAGCCGCCACGCGGCACGCCACCTTCACAGCGGCAGCAGAGGAATTGCATGTCACGCAGAGCGCGGTGAGCCATCAGCTCAAGCATTTGGAGCAGCTCTGGGGATTGCAGTTGTTTCATCGCGGTAATGCGCTGCACCTGACCTCGGCAGGGGCAGCGCTCGCGCCCATCGTGCGCGAGTTCTTCATGAAGCTCGAGGCCACCCTGGCCGATTTGCGCGAGCAAAACGGGCGGCAGCGACTGAGCGTCAGCACGACCTATTCCTTGGCCTTGAAGTGGTTGTTGCCCAGGCTCCCGGATCTGGCGCAAGCGCATCCGGAAATCCTGCTGACCTTGGACAGTACCGACAACCCCATTAACTTCTCGACGGCAGACCCAGACGTTGCTATCCGTCTGGGCAACGGTCATTTCCCTTCGCTGTTCTCGGAGTTTCTGTTCCGCGAGCAGATTTTCCCCGTCGCAAGCCCGGCGTTGCTCGCACGTTTTGGTAAGCCTCAAACAGCCGCCGAATTGCTGCGCTATCCGCTGCTGACGCGCGATGGCGCAGCGTTGGTGCCGAAATGGGAACAGTGGTTTGCCCAGGTGGGTGTCGAGGTCACGACCTTGAAGGAAAGCATTCGCTACGCCGACACCAATATGACCATCGAGGCGGCGCTGTTGGGGCAAGGTATCGCCCTGGCACGCAGCGGGCATGTCGAAGCCGAGCTTAATGACGGCCGCCTTGAAAGGCTTTTCGAACTGCCGGTCGCATCGCCCCTGGCGTATTACTTTGTCTGTCCCAAAGGGATCGAGACTCAGCCGCACATTGCCAGCTTTCGCCGTTGGCTGGTGACCCAGGCAGTTGACGCTCAGCAGGCTTATGCATGAGCTTTTCTTCATGCCTGGATGAAGAGACTTTGCTTTTATAGCGCAACTTGATCGGTCTAGGATGATGCATGCACTTACACATCATCTGCCTCGTCTTGTTCGCCGCGCTGTTGCACGCCAGCTGGAATGCCATGCTGCGCGGGGGCACCGACCGTTTGTGGTCCATGACCATCATGTGCATGGCGATTGCCGTGGCGAGCTTCATCGTGGCGGCGCTACTGGCGCCGCCTGCCCGTGCAAGCTGGTTTTACGCCGGGTTCTCCGCTGTATTGCACGTGGGTTACAACCTGTTCCTGGTGCGCAGTTACAAATCCGCAGACCTGGGCCAAACCTATCCCATCGCCCGCGGTGTCTCCCCAATTCTGATTGTCCTGGCCGCTTCGCTGTTCGCCGGTGAGCGAGTGGCGCCGAGTGGATTGCTGGGGATTGCGTTGGTGTCGACTGGAATCCTATCGCTGGCCTTTACAAGGCGCCGGCGAGCGTTGCCTAACTTGCCCTACGCACTGGGAACCGGTTTGTTCATCGCCGCCTACAGCGTTGTCGATGGCATCGGTGTTCGCCTCTCAGGGGCGCCAATGGCCTACACCGCCTGGATGTGCCTATTGTGGGGGGTGATGATGCCCATGGTTTATATCGGGCTGCGAGACACCCAAAGTCTCTTTGCCCTGCGGCCGGGTTTTGCCGTGGCCGTTGCTGGCGGGCTGGTTTCATTGCTGGCCTACGGGGTCGTGATCTATGCCATGGCCCATGCGCCGATGGGGGCGGTGTCCGCCCTGCGAGAAACCAGCGTCATGTTCGCCGCGTTGATCGGGTACGCCTTTCTTGGCGAAGCATTGACCCTGCGCAAGCTGTTGGCCTGCGCAGTCATTGCGCTCGGTACGCTGGTAATTGGCTGACATTGCTTTTTTTCATCCAGTCGTGAGGATTGACCATGAATGAACGTTCGCAAAAGCCCGTGATCCTGATCACCGGAGGCGGGCGCGGGATCGGGGCGGCGACGGCGATACTGGCCGCTGAGCTAGGTTACGACGTCGTGCTGAGCTACATTGCCGATGAAGCGTCGGCGTCAGCGGTGGTCGCTCAGGTCGAGGCCAGGGGTGGCCGTGCCTTGGCAGTACATGCCGATAACGCCGATCCAGCACAGGTCGCCGAACTGTTCGCCGCCCTTGACCTGCGCTTCGGGCGAATCGATGTGCTGGTCAACAACGCCTCGATACTCGCACAGCAGTGTCGCTTGGAGGATCTTGGCTTCGAGCGCATGCAGCGAATATTTGCGGTGAACACCTTGGGCCCGATGCTCTGCGCGCAGCAGGCTACTCGGCGCATGGCCTATCGCTATGGCGGAAGTGGCGGTGCAGTCATCAATATTTCCTCGGCCTCAGCTCGTCTCGGCAGCCCGAATGAATACGTGGACTACGCGGCGTCCAAGGGCGCGGTCGAAACGTTCACGACCGGCTATGCCAAGGAAGTCGCTCGGGAGGGTATTCGGGTCAACTGCGTTCGACCCGGGCATATCTATACCGAAATGCACGCGAGTGGGGGAGAGCCGGGCAGAGTCGACCGGGTGAGGGATACGATCCCCATGGGGCGTGGGGGCCAGCCGGAGGAGGTCGCGCGTGCCATTCTCTGGTTGGCGGGGGAAGAGGCTTCGTTTGTGACGGGAACGTTCCTGGATGTGACTGGAGGGAAGTAGGCCGGTTATCCAGATCGTCTGTTAAAAAGCGCAAGCGGGCTAGCCAAGCTTGCGCGGAGCGTTACCCTACGGGCTATAGCTTTCCAGCCCAGACCTCAGGTTTGCGTGCTGCCCATGGCAAGGCTCGTTCCAACTGACCGGCCAGACGCAGTAGCAAGTCCTCTCGACCGAAGCCCGCAGAAAACTGCATGCCTAAAGACAGACCACTTTCTGGATCAAATCTGGTTAAGCGTGACGTCGTTCAATTAGCTCACGTACGTGCTGGGCAATGGCCAGGCATGACGTCAGTCCGGGAGACTCTATGCCGAACAAATTGATCAGTCCCGGGACGTCATGCTCGCGCTGGCTGCTGATCATAAAATCGCGGGCAGGCTCCCCAGGCGCCGAGATCTTCGGGCGAATCCCGCTGTAGCCCGGTTGCAGGCTACCGTCCGGCAAGTCGGGCCAGTAGCTGCGAATGGCCGAATAGAAACTGTCTGCGCGAGCCGGATTGACCTGGTAATCCTCGGTTTCGACCCATTCGGTATCCGGACCGAAACGTGCCTGTCCACCCAAATCGAGGGTCATATGCACCCCGAGACCGTCGGCTTCCGGTGCCGGATAGACCAGATGGGTGAAGGGCACTCGCCCGGACACGCTGAAGTAACTTCCCTTGCACAAATAGCCACGCGGCACCGCGTCAGATGACAAACCGTCTATGCGCCGCGCCAATGCCGGAGCATGGAGACCCGCAGCATTGATCAGCCGGCGACATGAAAGCGCCATGGGGGCGTCCCCACCCACGTGAAGAAGAAAACCGTCGGCTGTCGCCCTTGCACCGAGCAGCGGGGCATGGAGCGCGATGCTGGTGCCGGCCGTCTCGGCGTCCCCCTGCAACGCCAACATCAGCCCATGGGCGTCGACGATGCCGGTCGAAGGTGAATACAACGCAGCGATGCACTCAAGCGCCGGTTCCAGAGTGATGGCCTGATTACGATCAAGCAGACGCAGATCATCCACACCGTTTTCATGCCCTCGCTTGAGCAAGAATTGAAGCTGGCCTACTTGCGCGTCAGTGTTGGCGACGATCAGCTTTCCAGTTCTGCGCGTATTGACCCCGTGGCTATCGCAATACGCATAGAGTGCCTGTCTGCCCTCGACGCACAGTCGGGCTTTCAGGCTCCCGGGAGGGTAGTAGATCCCAGCGTGGATGACCTCCGAGTTACGCGAACTCGTGCCAATACCGATTGCCGCTCCAGCTTCAATCACCAGGACTTCGTGACCTGCCAGGGCCATTTCGCGTGCGATGGCAAGACCTACAACCCCTGCACCCACGACTACGCAATCGATATCGACACTCACCGTCACGGCTCCAATCGTTAGATGACACCGAGAAGGTACCTCCAGGGGCTGGAGTCCGCCACCCGAGATGACCCGTTTTGATAGCGGCGAGAATAAATGAGGCCGCAAAAGCGGCCTCATTCCGGGCTTATTCCTGACGCAACAGCACCCTGGTCACCCGACGCTCTTCA
Source organism: Pseudomonas thivervalensis (assembly GCF_001269655.1). Classification (GTDB taxonomy): domain Bacteria; phylum Pseudomonadota; class Gammaproteobacteria; order Pseudomonadales; family Pseudomonadaceae; genus Aquipseudomonas; species Aquipseudomonas thivervalensis. The sequence continues at coordinate 863,797 of NZ_LHVE01000007.1, read as the reverse complement.
ACCGCCATCACGGTCATGCTCCATCCTTGGCAACTGAGTGTGTCTCCAATGATAGGCAAGCGATCCAGCAGGCTCATCACCAACCCGGCAAGCGTCTGGTAATCTTCCGTCGCTTTTGCCTGAAAGCCGATGTGTTCGCGGACCAGACTGAGATTCAGGGCACCGCTGACAAGGAAACCTTCTTGCTGGGGAACAATGTTCGGACCTTCGATTTCACTGGCATCCGGCAGTTCACCCGCAATGGATTCCAGGATGTCAGTCATGGTGAGGAGGCCGACGAAGTCACCAAACTCATTCACCACGAACGCGATGTGGGTCGACGCCTTACGCATTTGCTCCAGTGCATTGAGGATCGTGAAACTGTCGAGCAGGTTGATGGCTTTGCGCGCCATGACTTCCAGATTCGGCTGATTGCCTGCCAGTATTTCCTTGAGCAGTTCTTTCTTATGGACAAAGCCTAGCGGCTCATCCACGCGTCCTTCCCGGATCAATGGCAAGCGCGAGTAGGAAGAGTGCATCAGCGTCGTACGGATTTGTTCCGCTGCATCGGCCAAGTCGAGGTGGTCGATTTGCGCACGAGGCGTCATCACACTGCGTATCGGTCGCTCGGCCAGTTGCAGCACGCCACTGATCATCACCCGTTCGCGCCGATGGAAAACCTGCTCCGGATCGTCGCCTTCCAACATGTCGGCGATTTCCTCACCGACTTCATCGGCATCCAGCTTTTGACCGCCCAGCAGGCGCAACACCGCATGGGCAGTACGCTCACGCATCGGACGTAGACCTTGCAGGCTTTTCTTGCGACGGGAGCGCGCCAACTGGTTGAACAGTTCGATCAGGATCGAAAAACCAATCGCGGCGTACAAGTAGCCTTTCGGGATGTGGAAGCCCAGGCCTTCAGCCGTGAGACTGAAGCCGATCATCATCAAGAAGCCCAGGCACAGCATGATGACGGTAGGGTGGCCGTTGACGAATTTCGTCAGCGGCTTGCTCGCGATCATCATCAAGCCGATCGAGAACATTACCGCGATCATCATGACCGACAGATGCTCCACCATCCCCACGGCCGTGATCACCGCATCCAGGGAAAAGACCGCGTCCAGCACCACAATCTGCGCAACGATCGGCCAGAACATCGCATAGGCGGCATTGCCGGCACGTTGCGCCACGTGGCCCTCGAGTCGTTCATGCAACTCCATGGTCGCCTTGAACAACAGGAACACACCACCGAACAGCATGATCAAATCCCGGCCCGAGAACGTCTTGTCGAAGACCTCGAACAACGGGTTGGTCAACGTCACCATCCAGGAGATGCTGGCGAGGAGGCCAAGGCGCATCAGCAACGCCAGTGACAGGCCGATGATACGGGCACGGTCGCGCTGCTCGGGCGGAAGTTTGTCAGCCAGGATGGCGATGAATACGAGGTTATCGATGCCGAGCACCAGCTCCAGCACGATCAAGGTCAGCAGGCCGAGCCATGCCGTGGGGTCAACGATCCATTCCATGGATTATTCGCGCCCTCGGACGATCAATGCGAGGGAAGGGGGCTGCAACGCTTGTATGCAGGGCGCTGGGGCGCAGGAGAGAAAACGGTGCTTTGAAAGGCGACTGGGGGGTTCCTGAAGGGTGTTCATACAGACCTGGAAATAGTTGGGGAGGAAATCCTACAACGCTTTCCAACATTTCATACGAGACGATTTATTACAGGATCTGACAGGGCGACGATTGATGGAAACGCTGCTAATCGTATCTGTACATCAAAACGCCCTAACCATTGGTCGCTACTGTCAAAGATGACAGTAGCGACGCAGAAGCCGCCTCTTCTTAATCAAGTTTCATCAAGCTTCATCAGAAAAGGAGAAACAGGCATGGCTACTCAAAGTAAGGCATCGGCTGGTGAGTTGGACCCGAGCTTTGGCAATGGAGGGAAAGTGATAGGCCCCATTCAAGGGGAAACAGCATTACTCGATAATGGAAAAATACTTACGGCAGGAAGGCGGGATGATCGTTCTGAACTCCTGCTAGTCCAACACCTTGATGATGGCACCGTAGACGAATCTTTTGGCGAGCAAGGAAGAAAAAACATCACGTTGAAGGGCTCGGTCAGAAAAGTCTCTGCCTTGAAGTCCCAACCCGGTGGCGGTGCATTGATATTCGGCACTGTTGCAGCGGGAACTGTGAACATTCTCTATGTCGTTAGAATATTGCCTGGGGGCGAATTGGACCTCGATTTTGGCCAAGGAGGAGGTGCCTATGTGAATTCTCCGGTTCCGGGTAAGTCCTACTCTTCCAGTGCGCTGGCTATCCAGTCCGACGAAAAAATCATCCTCGTCGCACAAGCCGAGACACCAGGTGGCCAACCTACTGCAGAGCTCGTTCGCCTTGACAGCATGGGTAACCTGGATCTGAGTTTTGGTGACGCCGGCATGGTGTCTGTAATGGGGTATCAATTTACGTCAGTCGTTGCACTCCCCGACAGCCGGATGCTACTCGGCGGAAGATGGGGTGGTGCCTTGATTGTAGCTTTTCTGAGTGATGGACGACGCGACCTCGACTTTGGCAAGAACGGCACGGTCACAATCGAAATCGGTTCGACTGGCCTGTCGGAAATTACCGCAATAGAAAGACAGGCGGATGGGAAAATCATGGCCATTGGCTGGGCCAGTATCGAATCACAGTTGCGGATAGTTGCAACAAGAATTAATCCCGACGGAACCATGGACGGTACTTTTAACGGAGGAGAACCTGCTGCCATCGAGTTCCCCGGTTACCAGACTCAAGGCAGTGGCATGGCCATACAACCCGACCATAAAATTCTGGCAATAGCGCCTGCGTCGGGAGCTTCCAGCGTCGCTTTCGGATTGACGCGATTGCTTCCCAACGGAGCATTTGATAGTGAGTTCGGCACACAAGGTAGGGTCATAACGGACATGCGAGGAATGGATATGGCTAAGAGAGTTGCCATACAACCCGACGGAAAGATTGTGGTATCCGGTTGGGTTTGGGGAAATGAACAAGGGATAGTGCGTTATATTGCATAGGCATAAAGATTCAATTGCGGAGATTAGCTGATACTCAATTCCTCAGTACGGGGATCTGCCCGAGAAAGGCCTCGCAGGTTGTGTTCTACAGGACGTCGCTACCGAAATCATGGCGGCGGGTTCTACGAGAACGGCTACGGGGCTTTCTCCCGAAATGCTTACCTTGAAGCAGCCTTGGCCCACAGCTTGAATACAACCTGGATCTCAGTACTGCCGAAGCACCAGTGAGTACACATAATGTATATTATGTTAAACAATATGTTTACGTGTCGCCAAACCTCAGTTCCTCATTGATGGCTTAAAGCTATCTGCCGATAATCACCCCCTTCTCAAAAGCACATAAGGATTTGCTGTGAAGAAGCTCTACCTGGCTCTACCGTTCTGCGCGCTGCTGCTACAAGGCTGTGGTGTGACCATGACCCGCTATGAACCCAATTTCCAGAACGTTCAGCAGCTCAAGAAAAATGAGCCCATGCAACACCTGCGCGAAACACAGGTGAATGCTGATTCAGGCCAAGGGTCTTTGATGGTTCGCCTGAACCCGATTTCTTCGCCCGTGGGCAGCGTTCCACTGCACATCCAGGCAGCGATCAACGATGAGCTCCGTCAGGCTGGTTTGCTGGATCCTCGTGCTGACCGGCAACTGCAGATTCAATTGGTCAAGAGCCAGCTCACCGCTGGCATGAGCAACGGCCATGGCGAGCTGGCTGCGCGCTTCACGCTGCGTAAAGGTGACCAGGTTTTATACGAAACCACCAAAGACGTGCAGCGTGATTGGGACAGCAGTTTCTTCGGTCCGATCGCCATTCCGGCTGCGGCGAACAATTACAACCCTATGGTGCAAGACTTGCTCAAGAGCTTGTACAGCGATCCACAGTTCACTCAAGCGTTGAAGTGATCAAAAAAAGAGCCGCGGTTGCGGCTCTTTTTCTTTCGGCTGTCAGCCCCGCGGAATGTGGGTATCGACAGCGGAGTATTTCATGCGGTTGTTGTCGACCCAGTTTTTCAACAGTGCGTTGACCTGCCGGTTGAAGGTGTCGGTGATGGCGGCTTTGGGCGTATTACCTGCCAGGGGCAGGAACCAGATACCCAGCCACGTGTTGACCGCATCGTGGTTGCTGGTCTTGCCCACCGGCTGACCCTGCTCATCCAGGGTTTCCAGGCTCACCGTGTACTGGTCGGTTGCCAGCGCAGGAATGATCGTGAACGTGAAGCCGCTGATGAATGCCAGGACCATTTGCCCACCGCCTGGCGCATGGTTGTAGACCTTCAATCGAAGACTGCAGTCGCCTGGTTGCTTCTGGAACTCGTCGAAGACTACGCGCCCAAAGAGCCCTGATTCATCGAAGGTCCGCTTCAGATCAGGCTTGAGCATGTCCCGAGCCTGCGGCACCTCGGTGGCTTTGGCATTGCCGGGTTCGCCCTGATAGAAATCGAAGTCGACATAGACGTTCGGCTTGTTCGAGTAGCTGGCCATCGATGGCAGATTCACGGGGGCTACTTCATCTTTGGGGAAACTGGCGCATCCACTGAGGCTCAATGCCAAGGCGAGGCCCATGGCTTTTGCAAATTGCATATCGACTTCCTTGCGTAATTTTTACGAATGCCGCTCACAGAGAGTGGGCACGAATTCTAGCGGGACACGGTTAAAAGCAAAAGGCCATCACTGTGGATGGCCATGATCCCCTCGCATTGAATAAGCAGCGCCCCCCTCCTCTCTGACCGACTTATGAATCAGCCATAGCCTCCTCTGCCATTTGCTTAACAGTCGTGACTGACTCACCACCTTTAGCAGGCTTGGCAGGCGCAACCTTCAAATCCTTGGCAAACGTCCCATCCACCTCGCCCTTGAAGAAATTCCTGCCGTAGATCAGCAAGCACAACACGACGCCAATCCCGAAGGCCCAACTCGCGCCTTTGATGGCCAGTACCGCGCCAATCACCCCCGCGATACCCAAGTCGCGCTGGCTACGCGCCTCAAGGATGCCCAAACGCACACTGACATAACCCTGGATCAGCAAGGTCAACGACAGCGCAACACCGAGAATCGGCTGCACCAGGGTCACGACCGGCAACAACAGCAGACCGCTGTTGGTCCCCCAACGGAACGACCCGACACCGCCGATGATCGACTTCATCGCCTTCGGCCCACCTTTGAAACGTTCGATCACCACCACCAGCATCGCCGCCCATTTCGGGCCGCACATGGCGACATCCGGGCCAAAGATGCTCATGAACGCATTACGCGCACCGAAAATCAGGTGAGCACGGTCGGCGTTGTAGTCGACGACTTCATCCGTGCGGACGGTTTCTGCCTCATCGAGGAGCGATTTTGCGCTGAGCACATCGCCGAAGACGATGATGTACGCCGCCAGCATGGTCGGCAGCGCGGAGATGAACATGGACAGTGGCGGCATGCCCAGGCCGAACACGGTGTAGTTGTTCCACAGGCCGGCAAAATCCGGTTTGCTGATACCCCACTGGATCGTTGGCCACGACGCTTCACCAAACAATGGTGCAATCACCACGGCCAGCAGAACGATCGGCAAGATGCCGAGCTTGGCGAAGTTCCACCAGAAGCGGTTGCGCTGCTTGAGCTCGTTGAAGTGCTGGGAGAAGATCAAATAGAAGGCAATGCCGACCGCAATGGAAATGGTCCAGGGCAGTACATTGAATTTACCGCCAACCTGGAACACCGCGATCACCGCACTCAAGCCGGCCCCGACGATAATCCCGGATTTGATCGCCGAGGGCACATATTCCACCACCTTCTTCGCCATTCCGGTCGCCCCCAGGGCTATTGAAAAAATCCCTAGCATCAACTGGAAGGCAATCAAGGCGTGGACACGCTCCGGGCCCATTGGGAATTGAGCGCAGTAAGCCATCAACAGAGGCACCGCCGGGGTAATCCAGCCAGGTACGGTAGGGTCACCGAGTAAATGGTGCGCCAGGTACAGCAAGCCATTGAGCATCACGACGGCAAGTGCGACCTCGAATGGCATGCCGAGCAGTTCGGTCATCAGGGGAATGGCGGCCAGATCCACGGCGCACATCAGCAAGCCCTGGAGGTAATCCGGGAGCTCGATCTTGTAGTGAATAAACGGCAACCGGACCTTGAAAGGACCCAGCGGGATGTACGGGCTTTCGCTCCGCTGCGCAGGAGTGTCAGACATTGAGTTCACCTGTTTTATTGGTTTTGTACGGGCGCACGCTCCGGTACTAGCGGAGTCGTGAGTGACGCAGATCAATAGGCAGCGCGATAGATCTTCTCGATATCGGCGGCGGTCAGCTTGCGCGGGTTGTTACGCATCAAGCGGTCGATCTTGCTGGCCTCCTCGGCCATTGCCGGAATGGCCTCCTCAGGCACGTTGAAACTGCGCAGGCCGGATGGAATATCCACAGCGGCGCATAGATCGGCCATGGCTTTGACGGCCTGATCCGCCGCGTCCTTGTTGCTCAGGTGTTCGACACGCACGCCCATGGCTTCGGCGATATCACGAAAGCGTTCGACGCAGGCCGTCTTGTTCCACTCCATCACGTACGGCAGCAGCAAGGCGTTGCTGACGCCATGGGCAATGTTGAAACGCCCGCCCAATGGGTAAGCCAACGCGTGCACCGCCCCTACTCCGGCGTTACCAAATGCCATGCCGGCCATCAAGCTGCCGGTGGCCATGTCTTCCCGCGCTTGCAGGTTGGATGGATTGGCGTAAGCCTTCGGCAGCGCCTTGGCGATCAGCTTGATAGCGCCTAACGCGATGGCGTCAGTGATGAGCGAAGCGTTGAGCGAAAGATAGGCCTCGACCGCATGTACCAGCGCATCGACGCCACTGGCTGCCGTCACACTGCATGGACAGGTCAATGTCATGGTCGGGCAAACCAAAGCCACATCGGGTAGCAGGTAGTCGCTGACAATGCCTTTCTTCAACTGCGCTTGCTTGTCGGAAAAAATCGCTACGTTGGTGACTTCCGAGCCCGTGCCAGCGGTCGTTGGAATCGCAATCAACGCAGGGCCCTTACGCTTTACCAGATCGACACCGAACAGCTCCGTCAGCGGACCGCCATGCTCGGCATAGGCCGCGACACCCTTGGCAATGTCGATGGCACTGCCGCCACCCACGGCAATCAAGCCGTCATGGCTGCCGTTGCGATAGGCGCGGGTGCAGTCCTCTACGATGGCGATTTCCGGCTCCGGTTTGACCGCATCGAAAACGCCGAAATGGCGGCCACCCAGTTGCGCCAGCGCCAGATCAACGGTGCCGGACTTCAGCAGGATGGCGTCGGTGACGATCAGCGGATTCTGGACATCGAGGCGAGTCAGCTCAGCCGAAAGCTGCTCGATAGCGCCTTGTCCTGTGATCAATTTGTTCGCGATTTTAAAAGCAGAGATATTCATCGGGCTCGTCCAGTTGATGTTGTTTTATTGGAAGACGTGCCATACGAGTTAGCGAAAGACGTGCCAATGCTCGCAAAGCCCCGGTGGCGTGGGCCTTTGCGCGATTCGCACGATAATGGAAGGTTTTTTGCCGGTCAGTCCCGATTAGTTTTCTGATCGATTTGATCGGGGTTGATCAGAATCCTAATCAGAATGTTCCCAGCGCTTCATTTTCTGTACCACGGTCGCCTGACTCACGCCTAACGCCTTGGCTGCAAGGCGCGTGGTCTTGTGCACACGCAGCGCCGCACGAATCGCGCTGCGCTCGGCATTTTCCAATACCTTGCGCAATGGCAAGCCGGTGTCATTGCTATTGCGCGGATTGAGATCGAGGATCTCCTCGGGCATGTCGAGCGCCTCGATAGTCCCGGTCTGATTGGTCACCACCAGCCGTTCGACGATGTTGATCAACTCGCGGATATTGCCGGGCCAGGCGTACTCGCACATCAGGTCGAGGGCTTCGAGACTCCATTGAACCTGGCGTTCATAGCGGGCATTGAAGCTATCGAGGTAGTAGTGCAAAAGCGGCGGGATTTCCTCTCTACGCTCGCGCAATGCCGGAATGTGGATCGGCACCACATTGAGCCGGTAATACAGATCGGCGCGAAAACGACCTTCGGCCACCAGTAGCTTGAGGTTATGGTGGCTGGCGCTAATGATGCGTACATCGACCTCCTTCAGCTCCAGGCCACCGACAGGAATGAAGCGGTTTTCTTCGATGACCTTGAGTAACTTGACCTGCACCGGCAGTGGCAGATCGCCAATTTCATCGAGAAACAATGTTCCGTGATGCGCCAGCTCCAGCAGGCCGCGCTTGCCTTTAGCGCCTGCGCCAGTGAACGCTCCGGGCGCATAGCCAAACAGCTCGGCTTCGATCAGGTTCTCGGGCAGCGCACCGCAGTTGAGTGCGAGAAATGGTTCGCTGGCACGGGGACTGGCGTTATGGATGAATTGCGCCACGAGGGTCTTTCCGACGCCGGTTTCGCCCTGAAGCAAAACCTTCACTGAGCTGTTGGCCACCTGCCGGGCCAGCGAAAAGACGCGTCCGGAAACTTCCTGATCGGCCATGAGCGGAGAATTCAGGAGGTTGTCTCGTTGGCCGGCATGCAATTTGGCAGTGCTGCTGCGCAGTTGCTTGAGTTGTTGCAACTCATCGCGCTCGTGTTTCATGCGCAGCAGTTCAGTCATGTCACGCACGGTACTGACAACATACGAAACCCGGTTCTCAGCGTCGAGAATCGCCGTGGCGCTGACCAGTAATTTCTTGCCCTGACTCAGGCTTTGCATTACCGACACCGGCCGCCCTTCGCGCAATACCCGCAACGTGGCCGACTGCGAGATGACGCCCTCCTCCACCAGTTCCTGCATGGGACGGCCTATGAGATCTGCACCACTGAGTCCAGTCAGGCGTTCATAGGCTTGATTGACTTTCAGCGTCCTGCCGTCGCCATCGGTGATGTAGACGCCATCATGCAAAGCGTTGAGCAGCTCTTCGAAACTGGCGTCGTTGACGTTCACAGGGGACGGTCCTTCGAGGGTTCGGAGCGGTTGAGTTTAAACGTTGTGCCGGGGGATGGAGAGTGACTGTGCGCATCTCCTCACGGGCCTTCTCGATGAAGTAGGTGCCGATAATGTTCCCTACGCCCCCGGGAGCCGGTGTGAAGCATGATCCACACGTGGTCGGTCTCTTTGTACTGCCCGGACTGGCCAACCGGAGGGAAGACATCGAGCCTAACATCGACTTTGAACTGCGGCGCCATGCCCGAGATCAGGGCTACACGGTTCGCTTCAATGTCGAAGCGCGGCGCCGATATGTGTCCTTTGCTACCGGCGGGGACGCGCGTTGGCCAGGTAACTTCCGACAACTCTCTGCGTCGATCACTCGGATGGCATGCGGCACACAATCACTCTCCTGCTAAATAGTCGGTACCCGGCGCAACGAAGCTCGCTGGACAGGCATCTGCTGCCACGCCAGCTGAGCCTGGACAATGGTGACCGCATCCAGCACTTTCTGTGTCCAGCGCTCATCCTCAGGATGCACCACGACCACGCGAAACCCGTGATCATCCCCCTCTATCTGCACGCCCTCGGAATCATCGACGTGCAGGTCGATATCGAACGCTGGTGGATACTTCGAAGGCGAATTGGACAAGCCGTGCACTGTCAGGGCGCGGTTGTGCAGTACGCTGTTGACCACACCGTCAACGCGGATGCCATATAGCAGCAGCCAACGCCGGATATAGGACGGCGTGCGACCAGACGAGGTATAGACCCAGATGCTGCAATCCTGGCGGCGCAGCTCTCGGATCAGGGACCGTGTGCCCCTGCGCAACGGTTCACCCAACCAACGATGGACACTGGCCGGCAGTCTGCTGTGCTCGACTTCGCAGTGATGGAGCTGGCAGGCGAGCGTGTCATCGATATCAAACGAAATGCGTATGCGCTGACGCCTGGATATCTGCGTTGGGATAGCGCAGCGCAGAGCCCGCCCTACCCGGCTGCCGATGGTTTTGCATTTGGAGAGCGCTGGATACCTGCTCATCAATGGCCGCCTTGAGAGAGGGGCAAAGGCTTGCCTTTGAGAAAGAATTTTATCGGGTCAGGCGCTTGTTCTTCCAGAAAGGCTGCGTATTTTTTCTTGATCTTGGGCAATTCGTACAACGCCTTGACGCCATGTTTGGCAGAGTTGCGTATGACCGATGACGGGTTGAAGTAGCCCTCGGCGTTTTCCAGCGTCAACACGAAAGGCGGCAAACCCGCGCGCATGAGCAGGTAGCTGACGATGAGCGACCCGCTGCGGTTGTTTCCTTCGATGAACAACTGTGGCTTGCTGAGAATGCGCACATAGACCCCAGCTGCACGCTTCCAGACGGATTCGCTGCGATACGCGCAATACCAGTTGTACAAGTCCTTGATGCCTCCCTCAACGTTGTTGAAGAAATGCGCCTCGGTCGCGGCCAGGTGCTGGGCGTATTCCAAGCGGCGCGCCGGGTCTCGGCCACAAAGCACCGTGGCGTTGATCTCGAGCATCAGGTTCAGTTGCTGGAGGTCAAACAGATCAACGCCGCGGGCAACATAGTCGTCAATCAACGCGTAGCCTTCAAGCACATTTTGCAGCACTTCGTCAGTCAAGGGATCGCGCGGCTCCGTGAAGTGCCGGCTGAGCTCGGTGAAGCGGTTTTGCACTTCACGCAGTGCACGTTCAATCGCAGGCAAATCAAGGCGATGCGTAGCAGGCATTGGTGCTCCTTGGAAACGCTTGGTAAATGTCTACCGGATGCCCGCCAAATCCATTTGGCTTCTGCAGGTATGCGGCCTTGACCGGAGGTGTGTTAGCTGAACTTGCCGCTGATGTAATCGCCGGTCATCTGCTCACGTGGGTTGTCGAAGATCTGCGTCGTTGGGCCCATCTCAACCAGATAGCCGGTGCGCGTGCCCTGGGAAATATCCACCGAGAAGAACGCCGTTGTGTCAGCGACACGGATGGCTTGCTGCATGTTGTGGGTAACCAGCGCGATGGTGTAGTCCTTCTTCAACTCGACCATCAATTCCTCGACCCGCCGGGTAGCAATCGGGTCGAGTGCCGAACACGGCTCATCCAGCAGCAGGACTTCCGGCTCGGTGGCGATGGCGCGGGCGATGCACAGTCGTTGTTGCTGGCCGCCGGAGAGCGACAGGCCGCTGACCTTGAGCTTGTCCTTGACCTCATCCCACAGGGCGGCGCCTTGCAGCGCGTGCTTGACCCGATCGCCTATATCGCCTTTGTAGCGGTTGAGGCGCAGGCCAAACGCGACGTTGTCGAAGATGCTCATCGAGAACGGGTTCGGCTGTTGAAACACCATGCCGATGTAGCGGCGCACGACCACCGGATCAACGCCCTTGCCATAGACATCTTGTCCAAGGAAATGCACGTGGCCTTCGAAACGGAAACCTTTCACCAGGTCGTTCATTCGGTTGAGGCTGCGCAGCACGGTGCTTTTGCCGCAGCCGGAAGGCCCGATGAAACCGGTGATCTTGTTTTTCTCGATCGGCACATGGCTGTCACGTACCGCCATGAAGTTGCCGTAGAAAATCTTGTCCAGTTTGCAGTCCATGACTACAGGCGCCTGGGTGACAAACGGAGCGGCTATTTGCGCAGTGGATACGTTCAAGATCAGATGCTCCCGTTCTTAATACTTGGGCTTGCCGAAGATACGGCTGATGATATTCACGACCAGCACGATCATCACCAGCACCAGTGAGGCCGCCCATGCGAGCTCGAGCTGGTTGTCGAAAGGCATGCCGGAGAAGTTGTAGATCAGCACTGCAAGCGATGCCGTCGGGTTCATGACCTCGAGGCTGCCTTGGTGGTAGATCCAGTAGTTACTGAACAGCGCGGTAAACAACAGCGGCGCGGTTTCGCCCGCGGCACGTGCCACGGCCAGCATGACGCCGGTCAGGATCGCCGGCATGCCGGTGGGAAGGACGATTTTCCAGATCACCTGCGAGCGGGTGCAGCCCATGCCATAGGCGGCATCCTTCATGATCTTGGGCACCATCCGCATCGACTCTTCCGCTGTCAGCACGACGATAGGCAGCATCAGGACTGCCAGCGCGACGCCACCGGCCGGTGCCGAATAAGTGCCGGTGGTCATCACCACTAGGGCGTAAGCAAACACCCCGGCCAGAATCGAAGGCAGCCCCGTGAGCATCTTGGCCGCAAAACGCGCAGCGTTCGCCAGCTTACTGTCCGGCCCCAGTTCCGCCAGGAAGATCGCCGCCATGATGCCAACCGGCACCGCGATTGCCGCCGCGATACCCACCATCACAAAGGTACCTGCCATTGCGTTGCCGAAGCCCCCGCCCATCTCGAAGCCAGTCGGCGGCAGTTCGGTGAAGACTTCCAGGTTCAGGCGAGCGCCGCCGCGGGTGATCAGCATGTAGAGCACGGAAACCAACGGCACGCTGGCCAGCAGCGCCCCGCCCCAGACCAGGGTGGTCAAGATCAGGCTGCGCAGGGCGCGGCCCTCGAACTTGCGCTGCAGGCTGGGCATCGCGCCTGCTGGAGACGTCAAGTCTGTTGCAGCAGTCAGATCAGTCATCACTTGTTACCCCGCTGGGCGTACATCATGATCAAGGAGCCGAAGACGTTCACGATCAACGTGATCAACATCAGCACCAGTGCGGCATACATCAACACTTCGATCTCGTTCGGCCCGGCTTCGGGGAAGTTCAACGCCAGCAAGGCCGCCAGGGTGTTGGCCGGTGCGAACAGCGAAAGGGAAATGTTATTCGCGTTGCCTACCAGCATGGCCAGGGCCATCGTCTCACCCAACGCACGCCCCAAGCCAAGGACCAAGGAGCCGAAAATACCCGTGGCGGCCGACGGCACCATCACCTTGAGGATCGCTTCCCAGTGGGTGGTCCCCATGCCGTAGGCGGCCTGCTTGGTTTTCATCGGTACGCCCGTGAGCGCATCCTGCGAAACAGCGGCAATGGTCGGAAGAATCATGATGGCAAGCACCAGCGCCGCAGGAAGCAGCCCCGGCCCGCTCAAGGATGTGCCGAAAAATGGCACCCAGCCGAGTTCGCTGTTCAACCAGGTGGTCAGCGGCCGAATCGCCGGGATCACCACGTAGATCCCCCACAGGCCGTAGACGACGCTGGGGATGGCCGCGAGTAATTCGACAATGGTTCGAAAAATGGCGGCGAGCTTGGGAGGCAGGAAGTCCTGGGTCAGGAAAATCGCCATGCTGACGCCGAAAAAGCCCGCAATCAACAACGCAATCAGAGCGCTGTAGAGCGTGCCCCAGATAGCCGGCAGGATGCCGTATTTACCCTGGTTAACGTCCCAGACAGTGCCGAGAAGCACATCAAAGCCGTGCTTTTCCATGCCAGGAAGTGCCTTGCGCCCCACCTCGAACACGAGGGCAAATACCAACGCCAGAACCAGAACCACCCCAATACGCGCAAGCGCACGAAAGGTGCGATCAACCAGGAAGTCCTTCGCGGACGGTGGTTGGCAGGCAGAATCTGGATTAACCGGTACGACAAAGGGTTTGTTCATTGGCTAAGTCCGGAACAGGGGGGAAAGTCTCCCGGCATGCTGACAGCGCACACCGAGAGAGGCCTCAGGCGTTACTGAATGTTGGCGGACGCTTTGCGAACCTGCTCGACAACCGACTGCGGCAACGGGATATACCCCATCGAATCGGCAATTTTCTGCCCTTCGACCAGGCTGTATTCGACCATTTCACGCATGGCTTTGGCCTTGGCCGGATTGCCGTTGTCCTTGCGGAAGATCATCCAGGTGTAGGACGTGATCGGGTAGGACTTGGCGCCGTCCGGATCAGGCAACCAGGACACCAGGTTTTCCGGCATTTTCACTGCAGCCAGGGCCTCGGCACCACTTTCGGCGTTCGGCACTACGTATTGGCCGGCCTTGTTCTGCAACTGGGCAAAGTCAACCTTGGCCAGCTTGGCGAAGCCGTATTCGATGTAGCCAATCGCGCCCGGCGTCTGGCGCACGGTAGCGGTCACACCATCGTTCTTCGGCGACTTGATGAACTTGTCACTGGCCGGCCAATTGACAGTGTTGCCCTCCCCCAGCGCCTGCTTGAAGTCTGGGTTGATCGTCGCCAGGTGCTTGGTGAATACCGCGGTCGTACCGCTGGAATCGGCCCGCACGACAACCGTGATCGGCGTATCGGAGAGTTTCAGGTCCGGGTTGGCGGCAACGATTTGCGGATCGTTCCAGCGGGTAATCTTGCCCAGGAAAATGTTCGAGTACACGTCGCGCGGCAGCTTCAAGCCCTTGGGATTGCCCGGCAGGTTATAGGCCAGCACGATTTCCCCAGCGGTCATCGGCAGCAACTGCACGCCTTCGGCCACCTTGGCGATGTCTTCGTCTTTCATTGCCGAGTCGCTGGCGGCGAAATCAACGGTCTTATTCAGAAAGTCCTGTACACCCGCGCCGCTGCCCTTGGACTGGTAATCCACCGTGACACCCTCGGATTTCTTGCTGAAATCCTTGAACCAGGTCAGGTAGATCGGCGCCGGGAAGCTCGCGCCGGACCCCGTCAAACGGACGCTTTCTGCAGCGAAGGTCGCCGAAGTGGCACAAAGAGAAAGCGTAACGGCGAGCGCAGCAGACTTCATCAAACTTTTCATTGAAAGAAATTCCTTGTGATGACGGGCCGGAGAACTCTGCAACAGTCGTGTTACGTTTTTATGAATATCGAATTGCAAAAGCGAAAACCCCCCTTTTGCACCGCCTGCACCAACCTGCGCAGCAGCAATGGATCGCTGGCAACACCTCAAATCGAGCAGCCACCGCCCACCTAGAAAATCTCACTGATAGTGCCTATCGATAAAACAACATTGATCGCCTACCAACTGGATGGTAGCGTTGTTCGTAGTTTTACACCCACCCCAGATACAGTGAGAACCTCATGCAAGATTGGAAGCAAACCCGCAAAGACATCAACGCGCGCCTGGTAGAGCTCAATGGCTTGTCTCCGGAAACTATGAAAGGCATGGCTTCTTTGGGGGCGGCCGGTGCCAAGACCCACTATCTGGACGCGAAGACGCGTGAGCTGATCTCCCTGGCGGTGGCTGTCACCACCCGCTGCGATGGCTGCATCGCCTTTCACGCCGCCGAAGCCAAGAAAGTCGGGGTGACCAATGAGGAGGTGGCTGAAGCCCTTGGCGTGGCCATCAACATGAATGCCGGCGCCGCACTGGTGTACAGCGCTCACGTATTGGATGCGTTCGACAAAGCGTAATTCGATAATCCTTTTTCTAATTCGAGATCAATCATGAACAAGTTGTTTACGCCTTATGATCTGTCCGGCGTCGAGTTGAAAAACCGTGTGGTCATGGCGCCCATGACGCGCACGCGCACCCTGAACAATGTTCCAAACGAGTTCACGGTCGAGTACTACGCACAACGTGCCTCCGCGGGCCTGCTGATTACCGAAGGCCTGCCGATTTCCGACGAGGCGCGTGGCTACCTCTACACCCCTGGCATCTACGCTGACGAACACCTGCCTGGCTGGCGTCAGGTCACCGATGCGGTGCATGCCAAAGGCGGTCGGATTTTTGCGCAGTTGTGGCACGTCGGCCGCATGTCGCATGTGTCGGTGCATGGCTTGGTGCCGGTTTCTTCGGGCACTCAGCCGGCGGTCGACACCACGGTGTATGCCTGGGCCAAGCCCAACGAGGCCGGCCCCGTGCGACCCAGCGTCCCCCGCGCGCTCGGCACGGATGAAATCAAACGTGTCATTGCTGACTTCGTGACGTCTGCGCGCATGGCTATGGATGCCGGGTTCGACGGCATCGAAATCATGGCAGCCAACGGCTTTCTGTTCGACCAGTTCCTCAGTAGCGCCTTGAACACCCGCACCGATCAGTACGGCGGCTCTATCGTCAATCGCCAGCGCTTCCTGCTGGAAACAATTGACGCGATCGCCGATGAAATCGGTGGTGCGCGGATTGGCGTACGGTTCTCGCCGTTTGGTCGCTTGTATGACTTCGGCGTATACGAGGGCGAAGCAGAAACCTGGATGAGCATGGCGGCCGCGCTCAACGAGCGTGAACTGGCCTACGTTCACCTGAATTACCAACCGACCATCGTCGCCGCTCAAACGCCGCTAGGCTTTGGTGCAGCCTTTCGTGAAGCCTATAAAGGCACCCTGATGGCCGCCGGCGGTTTTACTCAGGCGCTCGCCGAGTCGGAACTGGCCAAGGGCGAACTTGACCTGATTGCGTTCGGCACGGCCTATATCGCCAACCCGGATCTGGTCGAACGCATGCAGAACGGCTGGCCACTGGCAGAGAGCGATCGCGCGACTTACTACGGCGTAGGTAATCGCATCGCCAAGGGCTACACCGACTATCCAAGGTTCCGTACGACTAACGCCTGATCTCTTCCAGCGACTCGAGAATCGCTTTCTTCATTGCGCCCATCGAGCGGGAACCGGGCATTACCCGCAACAGTCGCCCCTCATGAAATACCGCCAAGGAAGGCACCGCGCGAATGCCGTACATTTGCGCAATCGTGGGGGACATTGCGACATCGATCTTTCCAAAGGCAGCTAGCGCGTGAAGTTTTTCTTCAAGCGCATGGAACGCTGGCTTCATCTCCTGACATGGCTTGCACCAAGAAGCGGAAAACAACACCACACTACTGCCCTTGGCCACAAAACGGGCAAACTGCGGAGCGCTCAATTCAACAATACGGTTCATGTGAATCTCACACTTAGAGCCGATGAAAAAATCGCTCATTGCGAACTCCGGATATCTGGATTTGATGGGCGTGGCCTCGGCATGACCTATGTTCATTGATGCCCGCAGGGATTAGAAATGGGCGATCAGTCTTCACGCACTTCGAGGGTCGGCACCATGCGGATGGCCTTGGAGAAGTTGGCGTAATTGACCGACGTTTGGAGCACGGCGTTATGCAACTCCTCAACACGCTCACGCGGCGCATCAGTGTGCAGACGGATCGCCACGCTCACTTCGTCGTAGCCTGGGTTGACGCTCTCGTCGATGCCCAGGAAGCCACGCAGGTCGAGGGTGCCGTTGGTTTCGATTTCCAGGCTGTGAATCTTGATCCCCATCATCGCGGCATTCGCGGCATAACCGACAGACATGCAAGCGTTAAGCGCAGCCATCAGCAGCTCTTGAGGGTTTGGCGCGGAATTCTGGCCCAGCAATTCATTTGGCTCATCAGCGGCAATTTCAAAATCACGCGAATAGGTTTCACCAGCCAAGCTGTAGCGATTGACTTTAGCCACTGTGCGGGCCTGGCCTTTCCACTCGGTCTTGACGTTAAAACTGGCGTGACGCTGGGTAGCATTCTCGGCGACGCCCTGGGCGAACTGCTGGAGCGCGGCGACGTCGATACCGTTCAGGTTGTTGCTCATTTGCGAATTCCTCTTTGGGTGGATCAGGGTTGTGATCGAAAGAGAAATCACTCTACCAAGTAGTAGGTAGCTGTTCAATTATTATTGAGATCACTCATCGGCGCGTCTCCCGCCGCAAAAAAAAACGCCTCGGTAATTCGAGGCGTTTTATAGAAATGGGTGGTGCGGTGCGATTGCCTAATGATGCGGGGGTGCCGCACGAAGTCCTTCCAGGAGAATATCGAACCCGGACGATTGTGCATAAGCGTCGCTCAGTGCCCAAGAAACGAAGCTGTTGCCTTCCAGTGCATTGAGGATAAGCCGGGCGACGTGCACCGCGTTGAGTTCTGCCTTGAGCTCCCCGACGGATTGACCTGATGCAATATTGGCCTGCAGCCACTCGAGGTGGATCTCGAAAAAGTCTCGGGTCAACGCCTGCAGACTGTCGGGCAACGCGAGGAGCTCCGCGGCCAGGGCTCCGCACAACGGCAACATGCCTTCGGTACTGCTCTGGGCGAACATGAGCGCAAACGCTTCGAGACGGTCGATCACACCGGCATTGTCTGCGTTGATCTGCTCCAGTTGATTCTTGAAACGGAACAGATAGCTTTCGACAATCGCGATCGCCATCCCTTCCTTGGTAGGGAAGTGGTGATGAATACTCGCCTTCTTGATGCCAATTTCAGTCGCGAGGTCGGCGTAGCTGAACGCTGCATAGCCTTTGGTCCGCAACAGGATTTCAGCGCTGGTCAGGAGGTCGGAACGTGTACTCATGAAGCAGTATCCAGATTTTATCAATCGGCGATCATAAATGAGTCATGCCGCAGAAGACAGTCCACCGCCTGACTAAGCAACCCCCGCCGTTGCGCGCACGTCGCTGGGAGTGCGGCCGAAGTGCGCCTTGAAAGCCCTGGCAAAATGCGCCTGGCTGCTGAAGCCCTGCTGATAGGCAACTTCGGCAATGTCCAGGCCTCTGCCCTCCCCGCTGCTCAGCACCTGAAACGCGCGCTGCAAGCGCTTCTCCAGAATGAACCGATGGGGCTGGGTGTCTTCCATGGCGAACAGCCGAGCCAAGTGTCGCGTAGAAACGCCGGTTTGTGCCGCTACTCGCTCACAGCTCAGTGTAGGGTCGGCCAGTTGCTCGAGGATGCATTGCTTGGCGGCCAGTAAGTAAGAAGTGCTGAGCGCATTGATTCGGCGATTACCCACCTGGCCAGTAATGATATTGCCCAACAGTTCAAGGACCTCGTCTTGATAGTTGTCTGCCCCCTGGCTGAGGGGCTGCTCGAAAAATACGCCGGTGCGCTCACTCAACGTGCGTAAGAGCAAACGCTGCGTGCCGGTGTGTGCGCTGATCTTCAGTGCGCTATCAAAGCGGCGCAAGCAGTGGGCTGCAAAAACGTCCTGGGGTATATCGAAGATAAATTTATGCATCGAACTGGAGAAGCCAAACAGGTAGGGTTTGTCGGTGCGATACACCATCAGCTCACCAGGCTCCAGCAAATGACAGGTGCCGTTTTGAAAGAAAAACGACTCACTGCCCAAGACCAGCGACACGAATACCGACTCTTTGGGGACCGTGCGAATCATTGAGCCATCGCGCTCGATGACATGCTGGTTGCCGACAATATGGGCGACTCGAAGTCGTTCCAGGCTCAGGTTGTCCTCCCGTGCATTGAACCCGGTTTCGCTGAAGGATGAGCACTTCAGCCCTACCAGTGTCGATGCGTTGTACTGCTCCCAGAATGCCAAGCGCTGATCAGGTGGATAGTCATCGGTACTTGCACGCCGGGTGTCGAGCAACGGGGGGGATTTGACCATTTTATTGTTCTCGTTTTATGGACTGCTCAACCCCGCGCAAGGCGGACCATGGGGGCATGCAGAGCCTCATTAACAACCGCCCCAGGCGCGCTGTCAATCAATGGCCGGAACAAAAGTACGGCGACTGTGCGAGGAAAAGATATCCGTCCGATGCGGACAACAATGACGTCTGTTTCGATCAAACCGCCCCGCGTTCCCCGCCTTAGAGTGGCCTCCGTACTCCAACAATCAGAGGCCCGACATGCCCGAATTAGCCCGCAACGAATTTTGGAAAGACCTGCAGCCCATCGCGAACTGCTTCAAGCCCGACGCCAAGCCCGAGGTTTATCTGCCCAATGCCGCCAGTGATGATTTGCGGCTTTATGTCCCTTTCACTGAGACCGTTTCTTCACGCCCCCTGTGGATCTCTCCCAGCGAAAACCGTTGGTGCGACATCTTGATGTCCAGTCGTGCCGGCCTGGTCAATCGCCACTACCACCCACACGAAGTGTTCGCTTACACGCTTTCGGGCAAGTGGGGGTATCTGGAACACGAATGGACCGCCACCGCTGGCGACTTCGTTTATGAGACGCCGGGTGAGGGGCACACCTTGGTGGCCTACGAGCATGAAGAACCGATGCGTGTGTTCTTTATCGTCAAGGGACCGCTGATCTGGCTCGACGATCAAGGCGAGTCCACCGGTTATTTCGATGTGCACTCCTACATCGCCCTGTGCCGCGAACATTACGAAAAGGTCGGCCTGGGGGCTGACGCTGTGGACCGCCTGTTCCGTTAACCCGTGCTACGGAGAACCACCATGGCTCACAACAATAATAAAGCCAGTTATGAAAATACCCTGCTCTGCGTGCTGTTCCTGACGTTCGGTTTTGTGTTCTTCGACCGTCTGGCCCTGTCATTTCTTTTTCCGTTCATGGCCGATGAACTCCAACTGAGCAACAGCCACCTCGGCATGTTGTCTTCGGTGCTGGCATTGGCCTGGGCGATTTCCGGCACGCTGGTGGGTGCCTGGTCAGACCGTCGGGGTGTGCGCAAACCGCTGCTGATTGTGGCGGTCATCCTGTTTTCCCTGTGCTCAGCCCTTTCCGGGCTGGTTTCAGGTTTCCTCAGTCTGTTGCTGTTTCGCGGCATCATGGGATTGGCCGAAGGGCCCATCCTGCCGTTGTCCCAATCGATGATGGTCGAAGCATCGTCGCCACATCGACGGGGCCTGAACATGGGCTTGCTACAAGGGTCGGCGGCAGGTCTGTTGGGGGCGGTGATTGGCCCTCCGGTCCTGATCGCTTTGGCCGAGGCCTATGGTTGGCGGCATGCCTTCATTGTGTCGCTGCTGCCTGGCCTGCTCATCGCCTGGCTGATCTGGCGTTACGTGCGTCAGGATGAACCACGCCCAGCGCCAGTGAGCAGCGCCAAATCCACGGGGCATCGTCTGGCGTTGCTTAAAAGCCGCAACATCGTGCTGTGTACGTTGATCAGTTGCGTATTTCTGACCTGGTTCGTCATCTTGATCTCTTTCACGCCGACGTTTCTCGTCAGTGTCCGCGGCTATAGCGCGCCGAGCATGGGCACGATCATGAGTTGCCTGGGCGCTGCCTGGGTCATGTGGGGATTTGTCGTGCCGAGCATTTCCGACCGAATCGGTCGACGCCCGACCCTGGTGCTGTTTTCGCTGATCGCCGCGTGTTGCCCGATAGCGCTGTTGTTCGCTCCTTCCCCCATGGTGTTGGGTGTTCTGATGGTGCTCACCTTCACCGGGCTTGGCTGCTTCACACTCTTCATGTCCACCATTCCGGCCGAAACAGTCCCGCGGGAAGTGATGGCCACCGCACTGGGCATGATCATGGGCGTTGGCGAGTTGGTGGGCGGTTTCGTGGCGCCTACCGTCGCCGGATTTGCCGCCGATCAATTCGGTCTGTCGATTGTCATGTGGATCTCCTGCGGCGGTGCCTTGCTCGCGTCGGGCTTGTCCCTGCTGCTCAAGGAAACGGCGCCCGCCGTACTCGAGCGCCGATCACGCGTGCGCTCAGCGGCCCCGGGACATTCGCTGTGAACACTCAACAACGGAAGCTGCGGTGATCGAGGCTCATCACCGACACCACACCGCTGCGTCTGCTCATCACAACAACAATAAAAATGAGTTCCTGATCATGAACCCGATCATTCGTTTGTCCGCGTTTTTGTTCCTGGCGTTTACCTATTCCCATGTTTGGGCACAAGACCGTGAAGGTCCGTTGGCTGAGTTGGGCGAACAATTGGCCGGCTACGGCATCGAGCCCCATCTGCAATTCACCAGTCTGGCCATGAAAAACCTTGATACCGGGCCTCGTCCCTACAGCTTCGGTAACAGCGGTGATCTTTACATCGGGGCGGACATCAATCTGGCCACACTCGGCGGTCTCGACGGTGCAGCCCTGCACTTCGAACAAACCGTCTTCATCCTCGACAAAGGCACCGGCCAACCCACCGCGGGTAACTGGCAAGGCGCCGCCGGCAGTTATTTTGCCGGGGCCCCTTTGCACAACGATATCGCCAGCAACCAGTTGAGTGTCCTGACGTTCGAACAGAAAGCACTCGACGACCAACTCGATATGCACATCGGACGTACGAATGGCCGGCGGTATTTCTACATCTATAACTGTGAAAACACCGTCACCTGCAACGATCCGATCCTGGACGCGTCAAGCGGCATGCTGCCGCCGCCCTTTGGCGCCTGGGGCGGTTACTTGAAGTACCAAGTGAACCCTGGCCTCTATGTGCATGCCGGGGCGTTCGAATCCAACCCGGTGGATTACCTGAAAGAGCGTAAAGGCCTGGACTTCAGCACCAACGATGCGAGCGGCACGAGTTTCCTGATGGGGATTGGCAGCAAGCCCGGCGACGACACCACCCAGTACGAACTCAACGCCTACTTCAACTCGTCCAAGCAGGTCGATCCGTTGACCGGCACCAGCGAGCACGGCACCGCCGGAGGCTTCTTCAAGTTTCGCCAAACGTTGTGGCGCGGTGGGCAACAGGGAATGCAGATATTCGGCTCGCTGTCGACGACTGCAGACGATAAACAACCCTTCAACCACTTCGCTGAAGCCGGGCTCACCTACCTGGCGCCTTTTGATCGAGCCCAGGACAAGCTCAACTTCAAGACCAGCTACCTGCAAGTCAGCTCCCACCAGTTGCAGTTCCAACAACGCCTGCGCGTCGCAGCCGGTGGGGACCCCGAACTGGGCGAACGCAACGTCTACGCACTGGAAGCCAACGGCCATTTCGCCTTGACCCGCCATTTCGCCATCGAGCCCAGCATTCAGTACGTGATTAATCCGGACAACTACTACAACCCGGGCGCGACGCAATTGAGCAACAACGGTTTTGTGGTTGGCCTGCAACTGATGCTGGATGTCGGCTCCGCGCTGGGCCTATGAGCGCATCACGACAGCAACGTTTTTTACTGACTTTAAGAGGCAATGACGACTATGTTCATGAGCAATCTGTTTGAAGGCAAGGTCGCGCTCGTCAGTGGCGGGACCTCGGGGATCGGTCAGGCAACCGCCGAGTATCTGGCCCGGCACGGTGCCAGAGTCGTAGCGATTGGCCTGGGCGCCGATACCACCGTCGTCGCCGACGGGGTCCAGCTTGATCTACGAGAGGTTAACGTCACCGACGATGAATCGCTCAAAAGCGTTATCCAAAGCCTCGACCGCCTCGACATTCTGGTACCTGCCGCTGGGGGAACGCTGGGCGAAAAGGAAATGGAGTGGGAGGCCTTCAACCAAGTGTTGTCGGTTCAGCTCAACGCCGTCTACCGGCTCATCAGCCTCGCGTACCCGCTAATGGCGAAGCAAGGCGGATCGATCATTAACATTGCGTCGATGTTTTCCTATTTCGGCGGCGGCAAGCTCGTGGCCTATTCAGCGGCGAAGGGGGCAATCGTGCAGATTACCAAGTCTCTGGCCGAGGCCTACGCCCCCGATAATATTCGTGTGAATGCCGTGGCGCCGGGGTGGATCACCACCCCGCTGTTGGCGAAAATCGATGATCAACCGAGGATTGACCGCCTGTTGTCCCGCACGCCCATGAAACGTTTTGGCAGTGCTGAAGAGGTCGCCAAGGTGATTGCCTTTCTGGCCTCTGATGCCGCTTCCTTTGTTAACGGTGCAGTGCTGCCGGTCGATGGTGGTTATCTGACCACTGCCATCTGAAATCAAGGCCGATGAGTCATCTTTAAAGCTCTCAATGGCCCGCGGCCACGACGTTTGAGGGTTTGCCGCCATGGACGGCTGTCGCCAAGACGTCTCAGTGACGCAACAACCTGCGCAACGGGACCCCATCCTTGAGCACGGGGGATTTGATGACGATGTAGCTGAAGTACTTGGAAATGCCGATGTTCTTGTCCAGCAACCCTTCGATCACTTCCTGATAATGCTGGATGCTGCAGGTCATGAAACGCACCAGGTAATCGTAACCGCCGCTGATCAAATGGCACTCCAGTACCTCATCGACCAGGCGAATATTGGATTCGAACTTGGCGAAATCTTCCCGCTTGTGGTCGCTGAGCGTGATTTCAGTGAAGACCGTGACCGAGTCAGTGATCTTGGCCAGGTTGAGGTGAGCCCTGTAGCCGGAAATATAACCCGCCGACTCAAGCCGCTTGACTCGCTGCAGGCATGGGCTGGATGACAGCCCCACGGCATCGGCGAGACTGACGTTGGTCATTCGACCGTCCTTTTGAAGTTCAACAAGGATACTGATATCAATTCGGTCTAGTTTTATTAAACCTTCCATCGGGTACCCCTCGGTTGTCTTCAGGTTGACAGTGGTTTTAGCAAATTCAACGGCGCAAAGATAGCTGATGCTGAGCGACGAGGTCGGCCATGCTGGTGATGTAGAAATCGGCGAAAAATTCTTGATTATCAGGCTCATGGCCACGGCGAATCAGGCACAGGCCCGCCGACTTTGGCGGTTGCGCGGGCGGTCTGGACACTTGCATGATGTTTTCAGGCTTGAGCTTGTTCGCCAGCAGCCATGCCTCATCCTCCAATGGATTGTTGGCCCGGGAGTGCAGGTCCTCGGGAGGGATTCCCAAGCGCTCGCAGAGCGGGTCACGATCCTCGGCATCGCGGTCGCAATACACCAGCAACCGGTAGAATTTACGCAGGTACAACATCGCTCCGGGTGCGTCCTCGAACAGCGACCAGTTACCTGCCGAACGGGCAAAGCTCATGCCCTCCTCCCAACTGACCTTGAGTCCCAGGCGCTCTGCCAGTTGACGATGGGCAAAGCACAATAAACCACTGAAGCCCAGTTCGGAAAAACGCGGATAAAGCCCGCGCACCGCCGCGTCGAATTCCACCAACACCGCGTCCCTGCCTGGCATGCCGGGATGGTTGTCGAGCAAAGGTTGCAGGGCCGTCCAGACACCGGAATCCCGATCCACCAGGACTTCGTCGCAATCGATCAGCAGCGCACGATAATCAGTCAGGTGCATGTGTCGCCTCCCATGATGCATTCATCAATCCATATGCGTTAAATGCCCTCGGTCGGCCCATCGTTACAGGTGCCGACCGAGACCTGAGATTAATCCAGCACGCGTAGTAAAGCTGCTTCAAGAATGGCCAGTGCTTCGTCGATCTGGCTTTCTTCGGTGACCAGGGGGGCCAGGAAACGCAGGACATTTCGGTACACCCCGCATTTGATCACCAACAGCCCGCCTACCCTGGCCTGGTCGATCAGTTGCTGGGTAAGTTCGGCGTCGGGGCTGCGGGTCTCATCGTCCTTGATCAGTTCGATGGCCAGCATGAAGCCGGTACCGCGCACGTCACCGATACGCGGGTGACGTGCCTGCAAGCGCAGCAGGCCCTGACGCAGCCGCTCGCCCAATGCCTTGCCACGCTCGAGCAACTGCTCCTGTTCGTAAGCATCGATCACCGCCAACGCCGCCGCACACGCCAAGGCGTTACCGCCGTAGGTGCCGCCGAGACCACCAGGCAAGGGCGCGTCCATGATGTGGGCACGCCCCACTACGCCGGAGATCGGCAAACCACCTGCCAGGCTCTTGGCGACAGTGACCAGGTCCGGCTGAATGCCGGCGTGCTGGAAACCGAACCATTTGCCGGTACGGCCGAAACCGGTCTGGATTTCATCGAGGATGAGCACGATGCCGTGTCGCTCGGTCAGGGCCCGCAGCGCCTGGAGAAATTCCGGCGGCGCGGAAAGAAAGCCACCGTCGCCCTGCACCGGCTCGATGATGATCGCCGCGACGCGATCCGGAGCGACTTGGGTCGCCAGCAACTCATCGAGGGCCTGCAACGCCATCTCGCTGCTGAAACCGCGATAGGCATTCGGGTAGGGGGTATGGAAGACCTCCGGCGCGAGGGGACCGAAATTCTGCTTGTAGGGCTGGCTCATGCCCGTCAGCGTCGTACCCAGCAAGGTACGCCCATGGAAACCGCCACGGAAGGAAATGATGGCGGGACGATTGGTGTGGGCGCGGGCGATCTTTACCGCGTTCTCCACTGCCTCCGCGCCGGACGTAAACAGCGCGGCCTTGTAGGCTTGCTCGCCACCCACCAGTTCGCACAGGCGCTTGACCAGGTCGAGATAGGGTTTGTAGGCCACGACCTGGAAACAAGCATGGCTGACCTTTTGCAGTTGGGCCTGCACTGCCGCGACCACCTTCGGATGATTGTGGCCGATGTTCAAGACGCCAATGCCGCCGACGAAGTCCAGATAGCGCGCCCCGTCCACGTCCCACATTTCAGCCCCCTGGGCCCGGTCGATGACCAGTGGGTGTGCGGTGACCAAACCCCGTGGCACGAATTGATCGCGTTGACGGAGCAAACTTGGGGTTTCTTCGACTTTACTGTTCATGGCATCTCCCACAGTGAACCAGGCAACCGGGAAACGGCTGCGATGTGTTCCACAGGTTAAGCGTTCGACGCAATTGTCTAAGCCGAACTTGGCCTCTGGGAAATTCGGATCGACTGTTTTCACCCCGGCAAACAGCAGAATCCTTCAGCCGCCTCCAGCCCCATGGAATCTGCCGGCAAACGCCCCATACAACGCAGTGTCATGGGATTACACAGGCTCTTTCAATACATCCTGCTTTGCCACTCGGGCATGCTGGATGTTCCCTATCCAGTACGAGAAGTGACCCATGGCCCTGCTCTATAAAGCCGACCCGGTACGCGGTGAACAATGGAAGCGTCTGTTCGCCGAGCACGCGCCGGATATCGAATGGCGTGCCTGGCCGGACATCGGCGATCCGAAGGACATTCGCTACCTCGCCGCTTGGCAGGCGCCGGACGACCTCGAAACGGTGTTGCCCAACCTGGAGGTGTTGTTCGCCTTGTCGGCCGGGGTCGACCAGCTCGACCTTGACCGCCTGCCCATGTCGCTGCCGGTCGTGCGTTTACTCGATCCGGGCATCACCCGGGGCATGTGTGAGTACGCCAGTTTCGCCGTGCTCAGCCTGCACCGGGATATGCTCCGTTATCGCCAGCAACAGCTCGCCCGGTGCTGGCAGGCGCACTTGCTGCAACCGGCGGCTCAGCGTCGGGTCGGTGTCATGGGGCTTGGCCTGCAGGCCCGGCAGATCCTGGCCACGTTGCAGACCTTTGGTTTCGCCTTATCGGGCTGGGCACGCAGCGAACACACTGTCGTTGGAGTGGATTGTTTTGCCGGTGACGAACAACTCCCGGCATTCCTCGGGCAATGCGACATCGTGATCTGTGTCTTGCCATTGACCGAGCAGACCCAAGGGATTCTCAACCGCCAGTTGTTCCGACACCTGCCCCAAGGCGCGGCCCTGGTCAACATGGGCCGCGGTGGCCACCTGATAGAAGAGGACCTGCTTGAGGCGCTCGCCAGCGGCCAACTCAGTGCCGCGGTGCTCGACGTCTTGCAACAGGAGCCGGCCGCGCCGGATCACCCGTTTTGGCAGCATCCGCAAATAATGCTGACACCACATATCGCGGCGATGACCCAACCCGAAAGTGCCTTTGGCGTGCTGCTGGAGAATATCCGTCGGCATCAACGCGGCGAATCGATGCTCGGCCAGATTGACCGCCAGCGACGTTATTGATGTGCGATGCCCGTGCGCCGGCGGAAAGCACCGACGAAAAAATCCGCTGATATTTGCTGCTGAGCCTGTTACCGATTTGAGCAATAACTGCGGCGCGTGAAGCCGCAACTGATGCAATCTACCGAATCAATGCCGGCCTCTTGTCAGGCCTGGCGGCAGGTGAGATACCAACACTTTCAGCGGAGAAATCCGACCGGTCACGCGCCCTTATCTACGGAGATCCGTCATGTCCAACTCGCCACGCCCTGTCTATGCCTATCGCCCCATGACCGCTGCCGATGTGGCAGCCGCCCATGCCTTGTCCGTGCAGTTGAAATGGCCCCACCGCCTGGAAGACTGGGCCATGCTGCAGCGTGTCTCCGAGGGTTTTGTCGCAGAGGACGAAGGTCGTCTGATCGGTACCGCGTTCACTTGTCCGCAGGGTGATTACGCTACGATTGGCCTGGTGATCGTCAGCGATGAGTACCAGGGCCAGGGCATCGGGCGCAGATTGATGGAGCTTGCGCTCCAAGCGTGCGGCTCGCAGACCGCCATGCTCAATGCGACGCTGGCCGGGGCGCCCCTTTATGTCAGCCAGGGATTCGTCGACTTTGGACATATCCAGCAGCATCAGGGAAACGTATTGCCTCCTGCCCCCACGGACCTGCCATCCGGTGAGCGCCTGCGCCGCCTGACCGAAGCCGATCGAAACGACGTGATCGCACTCGCCAACGCCGGCAGCGGCCTGGACCGGCATGCCGTGCTCAACGATCTGTTCGACAGTGTCGACGACGTCGTGGGCATCGAGCGCGAGGGTCAACTGCGCGGGTTCGCCATCCTGCGTCCCTTCGGTCGCGGTCGCTACATCGGCCCGGTCGTGGCAGAAAATCCAGAGCAGGCCAAGCACTTGATCGCCGTGTTGTTGGCGCAAGTGCCGGCGGCTTTCGTGCGCATGGATGTGCTGCCCCATAGCGGCCTCGGTCCGTGGCTGGAAACCGCCGGGCTGAAGCAGGTCGACACCGTCGCCCAAATGGCCCGCGGGACCCCGCCCCAGGCCAGCGGCGGCGTACAGCAATTCGCGCTGGTGACCCAGGCCATCGGCTGACCCCCTTCCCTCTACACCATCCACTTCCGGAGAAACGCCCCCATGCTAGAACCCACTGCCGTGCTGTTGGCCCATGCCAACGGCACTCCCGCGTCCACGGCATTCACCCGCGGCTCATTGAGCGCCAACGATCCTTTCGACCGGCAGATTGCTTATGTCGGGACCGATGATATTGCTGCTGGCGTTGTCCAGGCGAGCGGGCAATTCAACGTCGATGCATACCCCTACAGCGAAACGATTGTGGTCCACGCGGGACGCGTCACCCTGCACAGCCAGGATCAATCGCTCGAACTCAACCCGGGTGGCAGCGCCGTGATTGCCCGCGGGACATCGGTTCGGATTGAGGCGCAACCGGGTTCGCTCTGGGCATTCTGTGCCGATATCCAGCCTGTTGAAACCGGCAACATTGGGTTGACCGCGCTTCCGCCGCATACACTGCTCTCTCCTTCGACGCCACCGCCTGAGGACTTTTTGCTGAGCCCGACACCGCAATGTCGCTCGAACAATTTGTTCGTCGAGGACGCGACCAACCTGCGCATCGGCATCTGGGATTCGACACCTTATATCCGCAAGGCGCGGCCACATACGATGCATGAACTGATGCATTTGCTCGAGGGCAGCGTCGTGCTCCAGCTCGCGGATGGGACGGGCCTGGCGGTGAATACTGGCGATACGGTGTTTGTGGCTAAGGGGGCTCCTTGCGCCTGGAAGAGCGGTGTCTATGTGCGCAAGTTTTATGTCTGTAAGTGATGTCTGATGGCTCACTCACCTGGATGTCGGGCTTGCTGGCCCCATCGCGAGCAAGCTCGCTCCCACAGGGGGCTGAGTTGGATATAAATCTTGTGTTCACTGAAGATTAAAATGTGGGAGCGAGCTTGCTCGCGATAGCGGTGGTTCAATCACCTGGATGTTGGGCTTGATGGCCCCATCGCGAGCAGGCTCGCTCCCACAATTGGATCGGCGTACAAACGTGAGAATCAGCACGGCTATAGGGCTCGGCGCCTCGCTCGGGTACACCGAGCCTAGGCGAGGCGCCGAATGACGCCTCCGATCAAAGCGCCATCGCAATAGCCGTACCAACATCCTGAGTAGAACCCTGCCCACCCAAATCAGGCGTAATCGGCCCCTCGGCAATGACCCGCTCGATAGCCCTGAGAATCCCATCGTGAGCCGCACGATAACGCTCATCGCCATCGCCCAGGAAATCCAACATCAAGGCACCAGACCAGATCATCGCAATCGGGTTGGCAATGTTCCGCCCATAGATATCCGGCGCCGAACCATGAACCGGTTCAAACAGCGAAGGAAAGCGTCGCTCCGGGTCGAGGTTGGCCGAAGGCGCGATGCCGATAGTGCCGGTGCAGGCAGGTCCCAGGTCGGACAGGATGTCGCCAAACAGATTCGACGCCACCACCACATCGAAACGATCAGGCTGGAGCACGAAGCGCGCACACAGGATATCGATGTGCTGCTTGTCCCAGGTGACGTCCGGGTACTGCTGCGCCATGAGCGCCGTGCGTTCGTCCCAGTACGGCATGCTGATGGAGATACCGTTGGACTTGGTCGCCGCGGTCAGACGCTTGCGCGGCCGGGTCTGCGCCAGGTCGAAGGCGAACTTGAGGATCCGGTCCACGCCGCGGCGAGTGAACACCGACTCCTGCAGCACAAACTCCTGTTCGGTGCCTTCGAACATCTTGCCGCCGATCGAGGAATACTCGCCTTCGGTGTTCTCGCGGATCACCACGAAATCGATGTCCCCGGCTTCGCGCCCAGCCAACGGGCACGGCACGCCGGGAAACAGCCGCACCGGACGGATGTTCACGTACTGGTCGAAGTCCCGGCGAAACTTCAGCAGCGAACCCCACAGGGAAATGTGATCCGGCACCTTGTCTGGCCAGCCCACGGCGCCAAAGTAGATGGCG
Source organism: Pseudomonas thivervalensis (assembly GCF_001269655.1). Taxonomy (GTDB): domain Bacteria; phylum Pseudomonadota; class Gammaproteobacteria; order Pseudomonadales; family Pseudomonadaceae; genus Aquipseudomonas; species Aquipseudomonas thivervalensis. The sequence goes on along the minus strand of NZ_LHVE01000007.1, from coordinate 833,542 downwards.
TCGAAGCCCTTGAGTTGTTCAAACCAGTCGCTGGGCATCATCTGCCCATGCTCCAGGTAATAATCACAGTTGGCCCAGTCGAGCACCTCGATGCTCAAGTCCAATTGCCATTTCTTCGCGGCCTGCTCCAATACTCGCAGGCCTTCCGGCAAGACTTCCTTGCCAATACCGTCACCCGCAATCGCGGCGATTCTGAATGGTTTGCTCATCAACAGTACCTCCTCTCTTCAAACGCGGACCGGATCACAGCCCACCCATATGGAAGGCTTTGACTTCAAGGAATTCATCCAGGCCATACTTGCTGCCTTCACGCCCCAGACCAGATTGTTTGATCCCGCCAAAGGGGGCGACGTCCATGGAAATGAGCCCGGTATTGAGACCGATCATGCCGAACTCCAGCGCCTCGCCGAACCGCCATGAGCGGCGCAGGTCCTGGGTGAAGAAATAAGCGGCCAAGCCATAAGGCGTTGCATTGGCCAGGGCCAGCGCTTCTTCTTCAGTGGTGAAACGCATCAATGGCGCGACCGGCCCGAAGGTTTCTTCGTTGGCCAGCAGCATCCCGGCATGGGCGTCACCGAGCACTGTCGGCTGGACGAACTGGCTGTCGCCGTTGGGAATCTCACCACAGAGTAGACGAGCGCCCTGGCTCAATGCCTCGTCGATGTGTCGAGCGACCTTGCTGACCGCCGCCGCGTTGATCAGTGGGCCGATGTTTACGCCGTTCTCCTGGCCATCGCCGACCTTGAGTTTGCCCACCTCCTCCACCAGGCGCTGGGCGAAGCGCTCGTAGATCCCGTCTTGCACCAGAATCCGGTTGGCGCAGACGCAGGTCTGCCCGGCGTTGCGGAATTTACTGAGCATGATGCCAGTCACCGCTTGCTCCAGATCCGCGTCGTCGAACACGATGAATGGCGCGTTACCGCCCAGTTCCAGGCTCAAGCGCTTGATGTGCTCCGAGCTCTGGCGCATCAGCAGCCGACCGATGGCGGTGGAACCGGTGAAGGACAGCTTGCGCACCGTCGGGTTGCCGGTCAGCTCTTCACCGATGCCGGCAGGCATGCCGGTGACGACGTTGAACACCCCGGCCGGAATGCCGACCCGCTCGGCCAGCACGGCCAGGGCCAGGGCCGACAGCGGGGTCAGGTCCGAGGGCTTGACCACGATCGTGCAGCCGGCAGCCAGTGCTGGCGCGCATTTGCGGGTGATCATCGCGTTGGGGAAGTTCCACGGGGTGATCGCAGCGCAGACACCGACCGGTTGCTTGAGGGTCAGCAAGCGGCGATCACCGCTGGGGGCCTGGATGGTTTCGCCATAGACCCGTCGGGCCTCTTCCGCGAACCATTTGACGAAACTGGCACCGTAGCGAATCTCGCCCTGGGCTTCCGTCAGTGGCTTGCCCTGTTCGCAGGTCAGAATCAACGCCAAGTCGTCGAGGTTGTCGATCATGGCCTGATACCAGCGGTCCAGCAATGCCGCCCGTTCTGCCGCCGGACGTGCGCGCCAGGCCGGCCAGGCACGGTCGGCGGCCTCGACGGCGCGCCGGGTTTCGTTGCCTTGTATCGCGGGCACCCTGGCGAGCATTTCGCCGGTGGATGGGTTGATGACGTCCAGGGTCGCGGCGTTGTCGGCACCGACCCACTGACCATCGATGTAAGCGAGTTCTACCAGCAGGCTGGGGTCTTTCAGGCGATTCTTGAGCATGGCGTGGAGTCCTGTTCTGAGACAGTCTCCAGTCTATTGAGTCGCCATGGATGAGGATGCTGAAAACGCCGGCCCTACAGCCGTGAATGCTGAAAATCAGTCTTCGACGGCAGGCTTTACCGTGGCACGACTAACTGCGCATTGAGCCCAATAGCCCCTGCAGAAAACGCTCGCCAGCGTCCATCTGGCTGATCTCGATGAACTCATCAGGCTTGTGTGCCTGTTCTATCGAGCCTGGACCGCAGACCACCACCGGCACGTCCAGGCGTTGCTTGAACAAGCCGCCCTCGGTGCCGAACGAGACTTTGGCGGTGCCGGTATCCGGAGCGGCAAAGTTTTTCAGGAAATGCACCGCTTCGACGCTCGGGTGGGTGTCGAGGCCCGGGTAGACATTCAACGTCTCGATTTCGATGGCGGCCACGCTGGAGAGCTTCTTGGCTTCACGCACGATCAGTTCGGCCCGCTCGCGCATCTGTTCCAGGAACCCGTCCAGGTCGTCCGCCGGCAGGTTACGCACTTCGAAATCCAGGGTGCACAGGTTGGGCACGATGTTCAGTGCCTTGCCGCCGACAATCTGGCCGACATGCACGGTGCTGTAGGGCACATCGTAATCGGTATCCCGTGCCCCTTGCTCTTGCAACTGCTGCTGGCTCTGGCGCAGCGCGGCGATGAAATCGCAGGCCACGTGAATCGCATTGACCGAACGCGGTGCGAGAGAGGAATGGGCCTCCAGACCGCGACAGTAAGTGCGGTAAGAACCCTTGCCCTTGTGCCCGAGCACGAACTGCATGTTGGTCGGCTCGCCGATGACGCACAGGAACGGCCGAACCGGCGCCAGGTGCAGCACATCGAGCAAGCGACGCACCCCCACGCAGCCGATCTCTTCATCATGGGACAGCGCCAGTTGCAACGGTCGGCTCAACGGCCGCTCGGTGGCATCGAGCATCGCGTCGACAGCCAGCGCGATAAATCCCTTCATGTCGCAACTGCCGCGCCCATAAATTCGCCCGCCCTGCATCGTCGCCTCAAACGCCGGGAAGGTCCAGGCCTGCCCCGCCGCCGGCACCACGTCGGTATGCCCGGACAGCAGGATTCCCGGCACGTCCCGTGGCCCGGTGCTGGCAAACAGGTTGGCTTTCTTGCCGCTTTCATCCCGGACGATCAGTGACTCGATGCCCTGGGTCAGCAGCAGATCGCGCACGTACTCGATCAAGGCCATGTTCGATTCCGAGGAGACGGTATCGAAGGCCATCAGTCGTTTGAGAATCTCCAATACACGGGGTTTCATGCATACGCCGCCACGGTCAGGTTGTTGGACTGCTGGGTTTTCAGCAACTCGGCACTGTCGTGGTGGCAGAGGATTTCACTGCCACCAACAATCATCCGTCGCTCCGGCGCGACGCAGTTGCACAAGCCGTCGACCCGCACCGGGCAGCGACTGAGGAAGGTGCACAGCCCGGGCACGTTGGCTTTTGGGCCCATGGGCGGCAGCGTCTGGCAAGTCGTCGCCCCGCAGGTTTCCAGCCAGCCCTGGCGCAGTTCCGGTACGGAATGGATCAACAGGTCGGTATACGGATGGAACGGCGCCTCGGCATAGGCCTGGCGGGTGCCGGCCTGGACTTTGTGGCCGCTGTACATCACCACGATGTCGTCGCACAAGGCGCGCACGGTGGAGATGTCGTGGCTGATGAACAGGTAGGACACCCCCAGTTGCTGGCGCAGATCGCGCAGCAGTTCGAGAATCGCCGCGCCGACCACCGTATCCAGTGCCGAAGTCACCTCATCGCACAGGATAAGGTCAGGCTTGGCCGCCAAGGCGCGGGCCAGGTTGACCCGTTGCTTCTGGCCGCCGGACAGTTCGTTCGGCCGCCGGTCCGCCATCGTGCGCGGCAAACGCACCAGGTCCAGCAATTCGCCGATACGCTCGCGCAACGCCGCGCCCTTGAGGCCGAAATACATCTTCAGCGGACGACTCAGGATCGTGCTGATGCTGTGCATCGGGTTGAGGGCAGTGTCGGCGTTCTGAAAGACCATTTGAATGCGTCGGAATTGCTCATTCGTGCGTGACGACAGGCTGCCGCCCAGGGGTTCGCCATCGAAGGTCAACCCGCCAAGGGCTGGCACCAACAATCCGGCCACGACCCGGGCCAGGGTTGATTTGCCAGAACCCGACTCACCGATGACGCCGATGGCCTGGCCTCGACGAACCGTCAGGTCAATGTCTTCCAACACCCGAATCGCTGGCATGCCCTGGGCATTTTTGTTGCCATAGCCGGCGGTCAGCCCTTGGATAGTCAGCAATGGCGTGTCTTGGGCGATGTCGCTCGGTGGACGGATCGTCGTGTCCGGCCGCGCCGCCGCCAACAGACTGCGGGTGTACTCGTGGGCCGGGCCCTTGAGCAACGGTGCCGTGGCGCTGTGTTCGAAAATTTCGCCACCGTTGAGCACCACGATCTGGTCCGCCATCTGCGCCACCACCGCAAGGTCGTGGGACACATAGACAGCTGTTGCACCCCGTTCCCGGACCACCCGTTTGAAAGCCCGCAGCACATCGATCTGGGTCGTCACGTCCAGGGCCGTGGTCGGCTCGTCGAGCACCACCAGCAACGGATCACTGATCAGCGCCATGGCCGCCATCACCCGTTGCAATTGCCCGCCGGACACCTGATGTGGGTAGCGCTGGCCGATGCGTTCTGGGTCTGGCAGGGCCAGGTCGCGGAACAACTCGATGGCCTTGGCCTCAAGCACGGCCCGGCTACCCAGGTCATGAATCAGCGCGCCCTCCACCACTTGGTCGATCAGTTTTTTCGCTGGGTTGAACGCCGCGGCGGCGCTCTGGGCGATATAGGACACCCGGTTGCCGCGCAACGTCTGCAACTGGCTTTCGCTCAGCGCCAACATGTCATGCTCGCCGATCTGCACCACACCGCCGGCCAGCCGACACCCGCGCCGGGCATAACCGAGCAGCGCCAGGGCAATGGTGGTCTTGCCAGAACCGGACTCGCCGATCAATGCCAACACTTCACCCTTTTGCAGGGAAAAGCTCACACCCTTGACGATGTCCACTTCATCGCGCTCGCCACAGGCGACCACGCGCAGGCCTTGTACTCGAATCAATTCGCTCATTTCAATGACCTCCCGAACGTCGGCTACGTCGCGACGACAACCGGTCGATGAACAGATTCACGCCGATGGTCAGGGTGCCGATGGCCAGCGCCGGAATCACGATGGCCGGCGCCCCTTGATTGAGGCCGCCGATGTTCTCGCGCACCAGCGAACCCAGGTCGGCATCCGGCGGTTGCACGCCCAGCCCCAGGAAACTCATGCCACTGAGCAGCAGCACGATAAAACCAAAGCGCAGGCCCAGGTCCGCCAGTACCGGGTTGAGAATGTTCGGCAGGATTTCCACGCAAGCGATGTACAGCCGGCGCTCGCCACGGGTACGGGCCACTTGCACGTACTCCAGCGCTTCGATGTTCACCGCCATGCTGCGGGCGATGCGGAAAGCGCCGGGGGTGTAGCTCAACACCGCCGTGCAGATCAGCAAGGTGACCGAAGAGCCGAAGGCCGAGACCATGATCAGTGCCAGCATCTTGCTGGGGATCGAGATGAACGCGTCCATCAGGCGACTGATCAGTTCATCCAGCCATTTTGGCGACACCACCGACAACAGTGCCAGACTGGTTCCCAGGGTGCTGGACAGTACCGCGGCCACCAACGCCAGGCCGACGGTAAAGCGTGCGCCGACAAGGATCCGGCTGAGCATGTCGCGGCCCAGGTAATCGGTGCCGAACGGGTACGTCGCGCTGAGGCTGTCGAAGACGTTGTCAGAGACCACCTCCCCCACCGGATGCGGCGCCAGCCACGGGCCGAAGATGGCCACCAGCAACCAGATCACACACATCGCGGCGCCGACCAGGCCAAGCCAGGACTTGGCGTGGGCGTCTTTGCCCAGCCCCAGCGCAACGGCCGCCGTCGGGGACTTCACAATGAGGTTGTTCATTGGTTTCTCAGCCTCGGATTGGAAAGAATCGCGCACAGGTCGGCAATCAACACCAACCCCAGGTACGCCGTACAAAACAACATGGTGCAGGCTTGCACCAGGGCCATGTCGCGGTTGGTCACGGCATCGACCATCAGGCTGGCGATGCCGGGGTAGTTGAAGATCGTTTCCACGATCACCACCCCACCCAACAGGTAGGACAGGCTCAGGGCGATGGCATTGGCGATGGGACCAATGGCATTGGGCAAGGCATGCCGAAGCACGATCCGGATATTGCTTACACCCTTGAGCCGGGCCATTTCCACGTAAGGGCTGTCGAGTTGATCGATCACCGCCGCCCGGGTCATGCGCGACATTTGCGCGACAATCACGCAGCACAGCGTCATCACCGGCAACGCGTAGGTGCGCATGAATTGCCAGGGTGAGGTGATGTCACTGGCGTAGGACAGCGCCGACAGCCAGCCCAGGTTCACCGCGAAGATCAGCACCGCCAAGGTGGCAACCAGGAATTCCGGCACCGCCACCATGGTCAAGGTGAAGAAGCTCAGGAAGCTGTCGATGCGCCCGCCTCGGCCCATCGCCGAACCGATACCCAGGGTCAACGCCACAGGCACCGACACCAACGCCGTGGCAGCCGCCAGCATCAACGTGTTGGGGACCCGGCCGGCCATCAGATCGATGACCGGCATGGCGTTGGACATCGACATGCCCATGTCACCGCTGAGCAGGCTTGTCAGCCAGTGCAGGTAGCGCAACACACCGGGCTGGTCCAAACCCATTTTCATCCGCAGGGCCGCCACTTGTTCCGGCGTGGCGAACTGCCCCAGGGCCTGTTGCGCCGCGTCCCCCGGCAGCACCGCCGTGATGGCGAACACCACCATGGAGACAATCAACAAGGTCACGACCGCCGCCCCCAGGCGGCGGCCGATCAACCAGAGTGTGTTGCTATTCATCATCCGACCCTCATGCAATATGGCCCAGACCCGACGCTCATCAGGCGTCCAGCCAGACTTGCTCGGCAAACATGTAGCCCATGAAACCGCCCAGGGGGTTGGCGCCATAGCCTTTGACGCGCTGATCGGCGCCATCGATGTTGCTGATGAACACCGGTACGCCAATACCGCAGTGCTCGTGCACCAGCACTTGCATGTCGCCGTACATCTTGCCGCGCTTGGCCTCGTCGGTTTCACCGCGAGCCTGTATCAACAGCTGGTCGAACTGTTCGTTTTTCCAACCGGATTCATTCCACGGTGCGCTCGACTGGAAGAACTGCGAGAACAACATATCGGCATTCGGTCGTGGGTTGATGTTGCCAAAGCTCAGTGGGTGCTTGGCCCAGTGGTTGGACCAGTAGCCATCGCTCGGCAAGCGGTTGACGTTGAGCTTGAGCCCGGCCTCTTTGGCGGACTGCTGCAGCAACACCGCGATGTCCACCGAACCGGTCGCCGCTGGCGAGCACATCATCGGCATGCTGATGTCTGCCATGCCGGCCTTCTTGAGCAGGAACTTGGCCTGTTCCGGATCGTAGGCCCGTTGCGGCAACTCGGCGTTGTGGAAGCGCGCCCCGGGTGCGATCGGATGGTCGTTGCCGACCCTGGCGTAGCCACGGAAAATCGCTGACTTGATCTGCTCCCGGTCCAGCAGCAACTTCATGGCCTGGGTGAACTCCGGGCTTTTTCCGGGCATCTGGTCCTGACGAATGATCAAGTCAGTGTAGTTACCCGACGGTGAATCAATGACCCGATGCTTGGCGCTGTCCTTGATGCGAGCCGTCGAGCGTGGGTTGACCTCGTTGACGATGTGCACATCGCCCGACAACAGGGCATTGATCCGTGACGATTCGTCGGCAATGCCGATGAATTCGATCTCGTCCAGGTACGGCAAGCCGGGCTTCCAGTAATTGGTGTTGCGCACACCAACGGAACGCACTCCGGGCTTGAACTCCTTGACCTTGAACGGACCGGTACCGATGCCCTGGCTGAAATCGCTGGTGCCTTCGGGGACGATCAGCATGTGCGAAACGGCAAGCACCGATGGCAGTTCAGCGTTGGGGCCGCTCAACTGTATCTGCACTTCATGAGTGCCGACGGCTTTGACGTCGGCGAACTGCGACGCCAGCGGCAAGACCTTGGAGCCGGTGATCGGGTCCTTGTGCCGCAACAGCGAAAACACCACGTCGGCGGCGGTCAATGCCTTGCCATTGTGGAAGGTCACTTCCTTGCGCAGGCTGATCACCCAGAGCGTGGCATCGGTGGTTTCGATACGCTCGGCCAGTTCCAGTTGCGGCACCATGTGGCTGTCGAAGCGCGTCAGCCCGTTATAGAACATGTAATGGCGCACATAGTCGGTAGACGATGAACCTTTGGCCGGGTCCAGGGTGTCGGCGGTGGAACTGGTCGAGCCTGCGACACGGATACGACCACCCGGCTTGCCTTTGCCAGCGCTTGCCTCCTCATCGGCGAACAACTTGCCAGCAGCGCCGAACAGGCTGCCCGCGCCCGCCACGGCCACCCCGGCCAACCCCAGCATCTGCAATGCATTGCGGCGTGACATGCCGCGATTGAGCCCTTCGAAAACGCGCAGACTTTCCGTACCTGTTATCAGCTGGGTGTCGATACTGTTTTTTTTGTCAGTCATGTCAGTTCTACCTTTCGGAAGTGATAAGGCTCGATGGCTCGCGATTAACGCAATGTGTTGAAACGTGAAGCGTCCCTTGCAACTCAGTGCAAATAGTCTTGAAGGCGGTAATACGCACCTACCAGAGGCAGGAACCAGGGCTTGCCAAAATGTCCGGGGATGGCTGGCCAGTCGAGTTCGCGCCAAGGGTTGGCCTCGACCTTGCCGGCCATGACGTCAGCCATGACCTGCCCCATGTGCACCGACATCTGCACGCCATGGCCGCTGTAGCCCATGGAGTGATAAATGCCGCCGTGCTGGCCGGCCCGGGGCAGCCGATCGGAGGTCATGTCCACCAGTCCACCCCAGCAGTAATCGACCTTCACGTGAGCCAACTGCGGGAACATCTGCACCATCGCTGCGTGCAGGACTTTGCCGCTCTTGGCATCGGACACGCTGTCAGACATCGCAAACCGCGCCCGCCCGCCAAACAGCAAGCGGTTGTCCGGCGTCAGGCGAAAATAGTTGCCGATCATGCGGCTGGTGACATAGGAGCGATGTGCCGGCAGCAAACTGTCGATCAGCGCCTGCGGCAACACCTCGGTGGCAATCACGAAACTGCCCACCGGCACGATCCGCCGCCGATACCAGCCCAACCCACCCTGCTGACAGGTGCCGGTGGCCAGCAGGATTTGCGTGGCCTGGAGCGAACCCTTGGTGGTATTGACCCGATAACCACCGCCACTGGCTTTCCAATCCGTGACGGACACACCCTGGAAAATCAATGCGCCGTGACGGGCCGCGGCTTCGGCCAATCCGACCCCGAAGCGCCCGACATGCATCTGCACGCCGTTGCGCTGCAGCAAGCCACCATGGAACTGGGCCGAGTTGACTTCAGCGCGGGTCTCTTGCGCAGACAGCAACTCGACCTCGGCATCGACCTCCCGCCGAATCAGTTCGCAAGTGCGCGCCAAACCTTCGTAATGCATGGGCTTGGCGGCCAGCTTGAGCTTGCCATTGCGCTTGAGGTTGCAGGCAATCTGTTCCTGCTCCACCAACGAGACGACGCTCTGCACGGCGCTTTCATAGGCCTGGTAATAGGCGCGCGCTTTATCGGCACCGAGGCTGGCACTCAGTGCCGCGTAGTCCTGGGCAACGCCGGTATTGCACTGGCCGCCATTGCGTCCCGACGCTTCGCCAATGATCCGCCCGCCTTCCAGCACCACCACATTGGCGCCCTTCAAGGCCAGGGCGCGCGCCGCGGCCAGGCCAGTGAAACCACCCCCGACGATGGCCACATCGACCTGCCCGGGCAACGCACCGAGCTGGGCACCGGTAAATGCCGGTGCGGTATCGAGCCAGTAAGACTCACTGCCCATGTCTAACCCCTTATGCCTTGAAGAGTGCCGGGAGACTCAGAGACCGACCAAACCGGCCAATCCGCCGATGTCCGGGATCTGGTGGTAGCTGTAGCAGGCGTTTCCAGGCTGCTCATGACCACGGGCCACGAACGCTTTGTTTTTGATCTTCATGTCGTCGGCCGGCATCAAGTCATAACGGAAACTCGAGGACACGTGCAGGACATCCTCGGGCCCGCAGTTGAGGTTATCGAGCATGAACTCGAAGGCGGCCAGGCGTGGTTTGTAGGCTTGGGCTTGTTGAGCCGTGAAGACTTTATGGAAAGGCGCGCCGAGCTTGTCGACGTTGGACATGATCTGCTCGTCCATCGCGTTGGAGAAAATCACCAGGGGGATCTTGTCGGCGATTTTCGACAGGCCGGCCGGGACGTCGGCATGCGGACCCCAGGTCGGTACGGCATCGTAGTAGCGCTGGCCTTCGCCTTTGTACTCGACCCCCCAACGCTTGCAGACCCGGGCCAAGGCAGTCTTGAGGATTTCATCATACGGCCGCCAGTCACCCATCACCTGGTCCAGGCGGTAGGCCGAGAAATCCTTGACGAACTGGTCCATCTGCTCGGCAGGGACCCGATCGGCGAACAGCTCGCGCGTCATGGTCCCCATCTGAAAATTGGTCAACGTGCCGTAGCAGTCAAAGGTAATGAACTTGGGGCGAAGGAAGCTCATGAGTGCAGTCCTGAGTGATGGTTGAGGTCATGAGGGGCAAGCAGTTGCGCCGTTCTAAAGGCCTGGGTGCAACGCTGCATCACGGATTTATTACAGCATCATGAGACCGTGCATAAACGGTTAAAAGTATAGGTCGCTTGGCACAAACCACCGTTTTTCGGGGCCTGCTCAGCAGACTGTGCGGGATGCGCCAAGGGCGGGCATTTGCGCCGTTTTCAAGGCATTTGCGGACATTTATGGTGCGCAGAAAACCACTGGAAACCCCGCCTGCGGCAGAATCTACGCCCGCAAACGAAAACGGGCGCATCCTCTGAGAATGCGCCCGTTCATTGTTTGGCGGGTGAGTTTCCAGTGCCCTCAGAACTCCGCGACCTTGCCCCAAGCCGAAGATTGGAAACGGTCCGGGTGATAGGGGCGCGGATCGACCAGTGGGGTCATGTCAGTGACAATGTCGGCGATCAAGTGGCCCGCACCCGGGCCGATACCAAAGCCGTGACCGCTGAACCCCGCCGCCAGCACCAGGCCAGGCAGGTTCGCCATCTCGCCGATGCCCGGGACGCCGTCAGGCGTGCTGTCCACATAACCTGCCCAGGCTGCGGTGACAGACGACGTTTTCAGCATTGGGATCAGGTCTACCGCGCGCTTGTAAGTCAACTCAACCGTCGAGGCGTCTGCCTTAGGATCCAGAATTCGCATGCGCTCCATCGGCGTCGGCTGGTCCAACCGCCAGCGGCCCAAGCCTTCGTGTCCCGACTGGAAACCCTCCAGGCCACCCGGCGCCAGCTTGCGCCACCGGCGCTGGAACATCGGCAGGAACTGCGGGGCGAAACGCAGCAGTTGCAAGGTCGGGTCCACGCGCCCTCGGCCACTGATGGCCAACGTGATTCCTCCATCCGCGCGACGGGTCATGGAGACTTCATCCGTGTGGAGTGCATCCGGTATCTCTTTGGCGCCCTTGGAAACCGACAGGATCGTCTGGCGAATGGACGCCTGGGGAAAGCGAATGCCGTATTGACGGCAGAACGAGGACGCCCAGGCGCCACCGGCGAGCACTGCGAGCTTGGTGCGAATGGTGCCTTTTTCGGTGACGACCGCGGATAACCGCCCGCCTTCAGTCTCAAGGCCACGTGCGGCGCAACCCTGGTGCACCGTGCCGCCCAGCTTGATGATCGCCCGTGCCACCGCCGGCGCGGCACGGGATGGATCTGCCGTACCGTCGGTCGGTGAAAAGACCCCGCCTTTCCAGGGTTTGCCGGTCACCCGGCCATGCTCGGCGGCCTGCTCCGCCGTCAGCATGTGGGTTTTCACATTGACGGTACGGGCAAACTCCCCCCATTTTGCCCAACCGGCCAGCTCTTTCTCATTGTTGCTCAGGTAGAGCAGGCCACATCGTCTGAATCCTGTGTCCTCACCGGTCTCTGCTGCAAACTGCTCCCAAAGATCCAGGCTCTTGGTCGACAGTGGCAGCTCGCGAGCGTCTCGATTCTGCTGGCGGCACCAGCCCCAGTTTCGACTCGACTGCTCTGCCCCTACGCGCCCCTTTTCCACCAGCGCGACCTTCATGCCGCGCTTGGCCAGGTAATAGGCCGTGAAGGTTCCGATAATACCGCCGCCGATCACGACAACGTCAGCATGTGTCGGAAGTTCAGAATTCGTCTCTACGGAAATTAACGGTGCTGGCATTTTAGGGATGTCCATTGAGGGCCGGGGCGTTTAAGAAGCGTCTTCTTCAGCCGGTCGCGGGTGCATGGGCCTGCACTGAGGGTTGCGACCAGGGCAAGTCGTTACTCCGTTCAGGGAGCATCGGTGCCACGCTGAATCATGGGGTTATTACAACACCATGAAACCGTGCATAAACGGTTAAAAGTATAGGTCTGCTGGTACAAAGCACCGTTTTGCGCGATGTGTTCAGCAGACTTTGCGGGATGCTTCGGTATTTGCTCTTGGAGACTTAGTTTTGTGTGCATATCCGTTACCTAAATAATGGATATACACACCAAACTCTGCCAATCACCCTTTCAACGCCTCTTCCAAAAAAGCCACCAAAACCTGCACCCGCGGGCTACGAAGTTTTCGTGAAGGCACCAACAAGTTGATCGACGCGCTGTCGAATTGCCAATCCGCCAGCACCCGAACCAGACGATTATCGGCAATGGCGTCACTCACATCCCACTGCGAACGCAGCACCAACCCCAAGCCCTGCTCAGCCCAACGTCGAGCCACGCTGCCATCGTTGCTCAACATCGCGGGCTCGATGCGCAGGGTTTTACGCCCCTGCCCCTTACGCAGATGCCACAACGTGACATCTTCATCATTCTCACGAATGCAAATGCAACGGTGCTCGGCGAGTTGCTCGGGCGACGACGGCGTGCCGTGGTGCTCCAGATAAACCGGGCTTGCGCATAACCACCGGTCGTTTGGCGTAAGGAGCCGGGCTACCCACTGGCTGTCGTTGAGATGACCGATGTGAATCACTGCATCGCTGTCGTGACGATCAGGCCAAGGGGTTTCACGCAAATCCAGATGCAAACACAACTGTGGGTGCAGCTTGGCGAAACGGGCCAGCAACGGTGCGATGCGTTGCCGCCCATAGCCGAACGGCGCCGCCAGCCTGAGCGTGCCGACCAGTTGTTCATCTTGTTGCTTGAAGGACTCCGGGAGCGCCTCCAACTGCTCCAGCAAGCGCGCGCTTTCCCGGGAGAAACGCTCGCCATCGGCGGTGAGGCTCAGGCGCCGGGCATCGCGATTGGCCAACGTCAGGCCGAGCCGCACCTCCAGCTTGCGCAGGCGCATGGACAGCGCCGGGGGCGAGACATTCAGGGTTCTGGCGGCAGCACTCAACGACTCGGAGCGCGCCAGCGTCACGGCCAGACGCAGATCCTCGATGGAGATCATTCAATTCTGCTTAATGATTGATGACATTGCATTGAAGCACAGCTTCACGAGCTTTTTGTAGAGTTCGCCCTGTACCTCGCCAGAAGAGCCCTACCATGTCAGCCTCTATTGCCTCCCTCGACACCCCCGCCGCGATCGTGGATGTGCCGCGTATGCAGCACAATATCCGGCGTATGCAACAACGCATGGATGCCCTGGGCGTGCGTTTGCGCCCGCATGTCAAAACCAGCAAATGCCTCCCCGTGATCAAGGCGCAGCTCGCCGCCGGTGCCTGCGGCGTTACGGTCTCTACCTTGAAGGAAGCCCAGTACTGTTTCGCCGAAGGCATCTGTGACGTTTTCTACGCCGTCGCCATCGCGCCCGGCAAACTGACCCAGGCCCTGCAGTTGCGGCGCAAAGGCTGCCAGTTGAGCCTCCTCACCGACAGCCTTGATGCTGCCCGGGCCATCGTCGCCTTCGGCCAGCGACACAATGAACGTTTCGACGTCTGGATCGAGATCGACTGCGATGGTCATCGGTCGGGCCTGGACCTCGAAGACCATTCCCTGCTTGAGGTCGCACGGGTACTCAGCGAGGGAGGCATGCAGCTTCGCGGTGTGATGACCCATGCCGGGTCAAGCTACGAGCTCGACACCCCTGAAGCGCTGCAAGCCCTGGCCGAACAGGAACGCAATCTCTGCGTCAATGCAGCCCAGCGAATCCGCCAGGCCGGTTTTCCATGCCCGGAGGTCAGCATCGGCTCGACGCCTACGGCATTGTCGGCACTGAACCTGGAAGGCGTCACCGAAGTGCGCGCAGGCGTCTATGTGTTCTTCGATCTGGTGATGCACAACGTCGGTATCTGCCAGGCGCACGAGCTGGCGCTGAGCGTGCTGACCACCGTCATCGGTCATCAGAAAGACAAAGGCTGGGTCATCACCGATGCCGGTTGGATGGCGATGAGCCGTGACCGGGGCACGCAGCGCCAGCAGCGAGACTTTGGTTACGGCCAGGTGTGCACCGAAACCGGTGATTGGATCGAGGGAGCGCTGCTCACCGGAGCCAATCAGGAGCACGGGATCGTCGCGCTTGAAACGGCCGGGGGTGTCGACATCACCGCGCGTTTCCCCATCGGTAGCCGCCTGCGCATCCTGCCCAACCATGCCTGTGCCACAGGCGCGCAGTTCCCGGACTATCACGCGGTTGATGCCGAGGGCGGCGTGCAGCTCTGGAGTCGCTTGCATGGCTGGTAATCAAGCAGGCGCGATCAACCTGATCGACACGGCCGACGCCGCAGCGCCGGGTGGACATTATTCCCAGGCGGTCGTGCACCAGGGCGTTCTGTATGTGTCCGGGCAACTGCCCATACGCGCCAATGGCGTCCACAGTGTCGACCAACCATTTGAGGTCCAAGCCTCCATCGCGCTGGATAACCTGGTGGCGATCCTCAGCGCAGCGGGCCGAAGCACAAGCGACCTGCTGAAGGTCACGGTCTACGTCGCAGGCATCGAACACTGGCCTGCCTTCGATCGAATCTACGCCCGTTACCTGGGAGAACATCGACCCGCGCGAGCGGTGGTGCCTGTCCCGGCCTTGCACCACGGTTATCTGATCGAAATCGAAGCGATGGCGCTGAGTACGAAGCGCTCACAAAAAGGGTCTGTTGCGCAGCCCAGCGGGAGCAAGCGCCCTCGCCACAGGGTAATGACAAGTTAGCCCGGCAGATACGGCAGATTCTCCTTTGCGCCCTTGAAGAACGGCATATTTTCCCTGGGTTGCTTTGTTAGCTTATTGAGCAGACTCGACATGCTGCTTTAAAGGACCGCCTGGATGACTACCCACACTTCGAATCGCTACAGCGTTGATCCGCAGACCGCCCACCTGTTCTACATCAATGGCGGTTGGTCGGCGCCGGTCAGTCCGGCCAGTTTGCCGGTGATCAGTCCGGCAACGGAGGAAGTCGTTGCACAGGTGGCCAGCGGTTCTGCCGAGGATGTCGATCGGGCGGTCGCGGCGGCGCGTGCCGCGTTTGCCGATTGGTCTGCCACTTCCACAGCTGCGCGTGCGCGGGTGCTGGGCAAGATCCATGAGCTGATCCTTGAGCGCAAAGAAGCGTTTGCCCAGGCGATCTCCTTGGAAATGGGCGCCGCCATCGGTTCTGCACGGGCGATGCAAGTCCCCCTGGCGGCCGAACACGTTCGGGTCGCCCGCGACCTGCTGTCCACGTATCGTTTCCAGACCGTCGAGAACGGCACCGCGATCCAACGCGAACCTATCGGCGTCTGCGGCCTCATTACTCCCTGGAACTGGCCGCTTTATCAAATCACCGCAAAAGTCGCCGCGGCGCTGGCGGCCGGCTGCACGGTGGTGCTCAAGCCCAGTGAGCTGTCACCCCTGAGCGCCCTTCTGTTTGCCCAAGTGGTCCATGACGCGGGCCTTCCACCGGGCGTCTTCAACCTGGTGAACGGCAGCGGTCATGGGGTCGGCGCGGCGATGGCCGCACACCCGGATATCGACATGATTTCGATTACCGGCTCAAACCGCGCAGGCGCACTGGTGGCCCAGGCGGCCGCGCCGACGGCGAAACGGGTCGGGCAGGAATTGGGTGGTAAATCCCCGAATATCCTGCTGCCCGATGCCGACTTCGCCAAAGCCGTCCCGCTGGGCGTGATGGCGGCGTTCCGCAACGTCGGCCAGTCGTGCAGCGCCCCCACTCGGATGATCGTGCCCAAGGCCCGGCTGGCGGAAGTCGAAGCGCTGGCGGCCGCCACCGCCAACGCAATCATCGTCGGCGATCCGCAATCACCGGAAACGGTACTCGGCCCCATTGCCAATGAGGCTCAGTTCAATCGCGTGCAAGCCATGATCGAGGCTGGCCTGCATGAGGGGGCCAAACTGCTGTGTGGTGGGCTCGGACGTGTGAAGGGTTTTGACAAGGGTTTCTACACCCGCCCGACTGTTTTCTCCGAGGTGGATAACGCCATGCGGATCGCCCAGGAGGAAATCTTCGGGCCGGTGCTGTGCATCATTGCCTACGAAACCATCGATGAAGCGGTCGCGATCGCCAACGATACGATTTATGGTCTCGGCGCCCATGTTCAATCACAGGACCTTGATCTGGCGCGCGCGGTGGCTTCTCGTATCCGCGCGGGGCAAGTGCTCCTGAATTACCCGGCCTGGAATCCCATGGCGCCCTTCGGTGGCTACAAACGCTCGGGGAATGGCCGTGAGTACGGTGTCTTCGGCCTCGAGGAATACCTGGAGACCAAGGCGATCGTCGGGTTTGGCGCACCGGGCCTAGATCGATAGCTTGTTTCTTCCGCCATGCTTGAGGATCGAAGGGTTGATCCCGAACTGCTTGCGAAAGGCGGTGGCGAAGTGGCTGGCATTGGCATAGCCGAGATCCGACGCGATTCGCATCACCGACTCTTCGCCGTTCAACAAGCGACTCCGGGCCTGGATCATCCGCGCTTGCTGGAACACGCCATAGACACTGTTGAAGAACAACTGGCGGAACCCGCGGGTGAGCTTGGGCTGGCTCATGCCCGACTCGCGCGCGAGTTCCGACAGGCTTGGCGCCTTGCCCAGGTCGGCCAGCAGGTGTTCGCGCGCACGCAACAGGCGTTGGCGGTCGATGTGGCTGACCCGGCAGGTGCACTCCACGTTGCGGCGTGCCTCCAGGAACAGGCTGACCAGGGTCACGCTCTGGCCATACAGCCACAGGCCGCTTCGGGGTTGGCCCATTGGCACGTCAGGGCTCGGGTCCATGGCCTTGCACAACAGATGCGCCGTCGCGCTCATTTCGCCACTGCGATGACCATCAAGGAAACAATGGTCACAGGCCAGTGCCTTGTTCAGCAGCGGGTCGAGTTTCAACTCCCACTGTGACAGCACCTCGGGACGAATCATGACCGTGATGTTGTCGATCTCGCCATGCTGGTGATAGAGGCCATCGCGACGACGGCCATAGCTGATGCAGCCCGCCCCTTCGTCAATCACGTAGCGGCGCTGCCGACGACCGTCACGGAAGCTGCAAGCGGCCTTGCCCTTGAGCAGGTTGGTGAAGCTGAAGTGAATGCAGTCGCTGTCATCCTGCAGGGGCAGTTCGATCGGCTGCTCGAACTTGCTTTGCCAGCGCACGATGTCGAGTCCGTCCTGCAGGGCCATGCGCGTGACCCGGCAGTGCGCCCCGGGTCCCAGGTCGCTTCCATATTCTCCCGTAATGATTCGCGAGACCGGCATCGGCTCTCCTGCGCCTCCTTGAACGACTGACATCGTGAATCTCCTGGTTGACCGGATACGGCTCGAATCAGATCACATCGGGGTAGAGTTATGCAATTGATAATTATTAGCATCTGGCGCGTCGCACACGCTGCGCCAATCCGTTACTGCCGACGGTCACGCGCACCGCTCAGAACCCTCAGTCAAGGTCCCCTTATGTCTGCACGACGCAACACGACGACTGCCCCTCGATCTAGCTACAAGTGTAATACTATAACAATAGTGTTGACTTGGACACTGGCCAGTCCGGCCCTTGCCGCCACTGGCGAGGTCTTTGAATTACCCGTCTCTACCGTGACCGCGCGCATGGAGCAGGAGGATCCCAAGAGCCTGCCCATCAGCCTTAGCGTGATCAGCGGCGAGCAACTGCGTACCCAGCGCCTCGACACGCTGGAAAGCGCCCTGCGCAATACGTCCGGGGTCAATGTCAATTCATCTGGCGGCCCCAATGACTTCAACGTGTTGATCCGTGGCGTCGGTTCGCTGTACCAGATGTCGATGGATGACAGCTCGGTGGCGTTCAACATCGATGGTGTGCCGGTAGCATCGCGCAGCCTCGGCTTCGGCACCCTGGATATCGACCGCATCGAAGTGCTCAAGGGGCCCCAGGGCACGATGTCCGGGGCGATTGGCCAAGCGGGCGCGGTGAATATCACCACCCGTCAGCCGACCCGCGAACTGGAAGGCTATGTGCGCGGCGAAGTCGGCCAGGAGGGCCAGTTTCTCAGCGAAGGGGCCATCGGCGGGCCGATCAGCGACAGTCTCAGCGGTCGCCTGGCGGTGCGCCGTGCCGGCTATGACAGCTGGATCGACAACGACCGGACCAACGACCCCATCACCGAACCGCGCAACGAGGCTTATCGCGCCAGCCTGCTCTGGGACCTCAACGATGAGACACAGGTATTGTTCAGTGCCGAACGTCAGAAAACCGAGCGCGCTACCAACTCGCTGGTGCTGCGCCCCTATGGCAGTGACCCCAGCCTGGACCTGACGCCCGGCCTGTTCGACGACAATGACAAGATCACCGAGCGCTATACGGTCAAGGTCGATCATGATTTCGCCAACAGTCGCCTGACCTCGACGACCGCCACGTCCACCGCTGACTTCGAGGGGTTGATCGCCTACGACAGCAAATTGATGGGCGCCCTGTATGGCACGCCCAGCGAGTACTGGGTGGTGGACACATCCTTCGAGCGCAGTTGGAGCCAGGACCTGCACTTGAGCTCCCTGCCCGACGCCGACACGTTCTGGATCGCCGGCCTTGCCGCCAGCCGCAACGAACGCAGCTACGACACCCCGCGCAACACCTATGGTACCGACAGCGCCAGGTTCCGCGATTTCACCACGACCACGTATGCCGGCTACGGCGAAGTCACCTTCCCGCTCACCGAGCGCCTGAAACTCACCACGGGCTATCGCCATTCCTGGGATCGCAAGACCTACGACGGCCAATACATCAATGGCGCCAGCGCCGTAGACGATTCACGCAAGCTGACTGACCATTACGGCACCGGCCGCGTGGCCCTGAGCTACGCGCTCACCCCGCAAACCAACGTCTACGTGCAACTGGCGCGGGGTTATAAATCCGGGGGGTTCAATGACTATGCCTCGCAGGTCAGCGACAGCGAACCCTACAAGGCCGCCGTCAGCCGGGCCGCTGAACTGGGCTTCAAAAGTGAAACAGAGGATCGCCGTGGCAGCTTGAACGGTGCGTTGTTCTACACCCGCGTGCACGACGACCACCTGCTGGGCTACAACGCGGCAACTTTCGCCACCAATGCGTTCAATGCCGATACCCGCACCCGCGGCGCCGAGCTGGAAGGCACCTGGCACTTCGACCATGGCCTGACCCTGGCCGCCAGCGCCACCTACCTCGACGCCAAGATCACCAGCGCCGTCCACGGCATCCAGGCCGGTGACATCGCAGCCGGCAACCGTACCCCGGATGTGCCGCGCTGGAGCGGCAACTTCAACATCAGTTGGCGACACCCGTTGGGCACCTTCGCCAGCATGGGCGAAACCACCCTGAACACCAGCCTCAATTATCGCTTGGTGGGCGAACGCGCCGCCGATCCGCAGAACCATTTCAACCTGGACAACTACGAGAAACTCGACCTGCGCGCAGGCCTGGAAAGTCGCTTTGGGGAGGTCTATGCCTTCGCCGACAATCTGCTGAACCAAACCTACGACACCTATGGTTTCTACAGTGACCCGGTGGCCTACGGTGCGCCGGCACGGCGGCGCACCTTGGGGGTTGGCTACACCTATCAGTTCTAACCTGCCTTTGATTCAAAGGGCATTCAGAACGAATAACTGTACCCCACGCCGGCCGAGCGCCCTCGGCCCGGCATGCCGGTCAGCACCTGATCGTTGGAATACGACCCATACAAGTCATAGCGCGCATCGAGCAGATTGTCGCCCCACAGGTAGACTTCCGAACCGTCACTTTCCAGGCCCAGGTGCAGGTCCAGCTTGGCGTAGCCCTTGAGGTCGTAGTGATTCTGCGGGTCGGCCGGGCGATTTTTCTGCACGCGATAATTGACCAAGGTGTTCAGGCGCGGCGCCGGCAAGCCGAGGAACGCGCCCAGCTCTTTCTGCCAGGCGACGCTGAAGTTGCCGCTCCACAGCGGCACATCCGGCACACGACTTCCCGCCGCGACATCACCGCCAGAAACCCCTGGTGCATCGGAGGTCACCACCGCGTTGGTGTAGCTGATGGCGCTGCCCACTGTCAGCTCATCGGTGACATGCCACGTACTCGACAGCTCGGCGCCCTTGCTGCGGGTGTCGGCATTCACGGCGCTGACCGCCAGGGTATTGAAGTCATACCCCAGCAGGTGATCGTCCTGCACGCGGGTCAGGAACAGCGCCCCCTCCAGGCTCAAGGCCCCCTCGGCGCTTTCATGCTTGAAGCCGACTTCGACGGCGTTCACCTTGGCGGCCTTGTAGGGCTCGCTGTCCTTGACCGAGGTGGCGTAATCGTTGAAACCGGCGGATTTATAGCCTCGCGACAGCACCGCGTACAGGTTCGTCTGCGGCGTCAATGTGTAGCTCAGCGCCACGCGCCCGGTGCTGTAGTTATCCTGCAACCGGCGGTTGTCGCCGACGGTATCGCCGCCGCTGGAATAGTCGGCCCCATAGGTCTTGCGGTCCCAGGTGTGGCGCAGGCCCGTGGTGAGTTTCCAGTCTTCGGCAACCGGGTACGTCACCTCGCCGTAGGCGGCATAGCTGTTGGTGCTGAAATCGCGCGTCTGTTGTGCGCCGTTGGTGAAATTGTCGGAATCGAAGCTGCGCTCGGAGCGCGACAGGTTTACCCCGGTCACCCAGAACACATCGGCGTCCGCCAGCGAGCCCAGGCGCAGGTCCTGGCTCCAGACGCGCTCCTGGGCAGAATCTTCGATCAGGTATTCGAACGGTGAACCGTACAGCGCCTCGGTGATGTTGCGGTCATAACCTTTGACCGCGTTGAAATCGGTGCTGGTGTAAGCGCTGATCGAGGTGATCCGCGCCTGCGCCAGGTCATGATTGAGTTCGAAGGAATAACGCTCGTTGGTCTTCTGGTTGCCATCGAACGTGCCAGGCGTGTAGTCCAGGCTGGGACGGCTGCCAAACGGGCGCAGCATCTCCAGGCCGGCGTAATGATCGGCGCGCTGGCGCTCGGCGGTCAGCAGGCCGGTCGTGCCCTGATCGTTGTCCCACAGCAAGCTGCCGCGCAGGGCCAGGTCGCGCGGCTGGGTCAACGGGTCGCCGTCCTGCTGGTCGTCGACCCAGTTATCGAAGCCGGCGCGGCGCACGGCAATGCGCCCCGCCAGGGAGTCGGTCAATGGCCCGCCGACAGCGCCTTCGGTCATGAACTGGCCGAGGCTGCCAACCTCGCCGCGCACATAACCTTCCAGGTCGCGCGTTGGCTTGCGTGTGGTGACGTTGATCGCGCCCGCCTCGCTGTTACGACCCAACAGCGTACCCTGGGGCCCCTTGAGCACCTCCACCTGTTCAACGTCGAGGGTGGCCATCGCCGCGTTGCGCACCGACATCGGCACCCCGTCCACATTCAACACCACCGAGCCGTCGTCCATGCTCATCTGGTTCAGCGAACCGACACCGCGAATGCGCACATTGGCGTCGTTGGCACCGCCCCAGGAATTCACATCCACGCCCGGCGTGGTCCGCAATGCGTCTTCAAGGGTGCGCAAGCGTCGGGTTTCGAGGGTTTGTCCGTCGATCACGGTAAGCCCGAAGGGAATATCCTTGGCGCTTTCTTCGTTCAATCGGGCATTGACCATCAACGGAGCCAGTTCGATCACCTCCGCGCTGGTGGCAGGTTGATAATCAGCGGCATAGGCCGTGCACATCTGGCTGGACAAGGCCAGCGCCAGGGTTTGGGTCAAGACATTCTCCCGCCAGCCGAAGGGACGGCGCAGCGGTTGGATCGACAGCGGTGCTGACATGGAAAAACTCCAGGCAAAAGGGATGGTTCGAATTCATTGCGCAGGCCCCCAGCGCTTGAGCGCTGCGGTGATCGCCTGATCGGAGGGCGCGCCCAGCAGCTGCTGGATCGCGGTGGGCCATCCCTGGCCGTTTCGGATGCTTGCGGTCATTGCCGTCAGTTGCTCGGCGCTTTGTCCGGCCACCCAATCCAGGCTGGCCAGCGGTGCGTACATCGCGACCCAGCCCTGTTCCCGGGCCGTGGCCAAGGTGCCGACGGGCTCGCCGTCATTGCTCAAGGCGCGGGTCAAGTCATCGGCCATCAATTTCACCAAGACCGAGCGGGCTTCAACGCCGTCGGCGTCACCGACACACAGCAAGCCGATCGCGCCGGCCACGCCCTGGCTCAGCCACAGGTAACCCGGGGCCTGGCGCAGGTCGCTGGCGTCGGTAAGCATTCTGCGTGCTAGCCGTTCGGCGATATGCGCGCGGCGCGTCCAGCGTCCGACACCTGCCTGCGCCACGTCCCAGTCCGGTGTCTGGCTGAGCACAAGATGATGCTGGCTCAAATGACTGGTACCCATGCCGGTCGGCCACTGGCTCAGGGACTCGACGGTCGGGTGACTGCCCAGGCGCCGGGCTACACAGGCGGACATGGCTTCCAGGTCTTCGCGCGCTTCACGGGCGGTTTGCTGGCGACCGGCATCGGCGAGCACTTGCACGCCGTCGAGGTCTTGTGTCGCCGCCGTGTGATAGGCGAAGTCCAGTGGCCCCGCGCTGTGACCATTGAACGCCTGGTCATCGACCTCGATCCGCCATTGCCACGCCCCCGCCGGTGCCACCGCGTCCACGGCGACCGCCGACCCTGCCGGTAGACTCGGCACCTCAGGCGGCAAACCGGCTTCGGCACGTTGTACCGGTGCGCGCAGCAAACGCTCGCTGTCCAGGCCCAGGCGTGGGATCACCCGGCGCGCTTGCAGCCACACGCCTCGCGGCCCCAGCCAGAATGCCTCACCTTCGGATGGCCAGCCGGCGGCATCCAGCGTCCAGTTCAGTTGCACGCTGCAGCCGCTCGCCGCGCACTCCGCCAAAGGCACGCGCAAATGCCCCGCCGCCTGTTCGAAAAGGACCGGCCGCCCCATGACGCTCACCGCCGTGACGTGCAAACCCGGCGGCAGTTCTGCGTCCAGGCGCCCATTGGCGGCGATCACGGTTCCCAGCGTCCACTCACCTTCAACGCGTCGTGCAACGCTGTCGATGCGCAAGTGCAAGCGCCCGTCCGCCACCTGCCAGGCGCCCGCCCCGGCCAGCCATCGCTGTTCCCATTCGGCGCGCTCGGCCCGTTCCTCGGCCACCGACTGGTAATCGCCCTGCTCCACCAGATGCCGATGCAACAGCGCGCCGCTGCCGAGCAAACCCACGCCCCCCAACACCAGCAGTGCACCGGGCAAGCCCAGCAGGCTGTGGCGTACATCGATCAGACGGCGTCGCTCCGGACCACGGGGCAAGGCCAACGCCGCCACCGCGACCATCACCAGGCAGCCGGCCAGTTTCCAGCTGGTCAAGGTGGCGAGATAAGGCATCCAGGGCGCCCAGCCGGTGAGTTGCGACAAGGCCACGTGGGCCGGAATCGCCATGGCGTAGGCGGGATAACTGACCAGCCCCAATTCATGGTTGAGCACCAGGAAAAACGTCAGCAGCATCGATGTCGCATACGCCAGGCCGGAACGACGGATCAACGCATGCACCAGCACCGTGAGCATCGCCAGTTCCAGCAGCGGCGGCGCGAACACCAGCGCCTGATAGATCAACACAAAGCCCGGCGCCAGATTGTCGGGGGCGTCCAGCGCGCTGATCAACAGGCTGGCAACGCCCGGCACCAGTGCCAGAACCAGCGTCGCCACCAGCACGCAGGCCACCCGTCCCAACAAGCGCAGCCACGCCGGTGCCGGGGTAGCCTGCAGCATTGCGCCCAAGCCTTCGACGTCGTCGCGCCGGCACACCAGCCCCACCAGCGCGGCGATAATGAAGGCGATCACCAGGAACGACGCGCTCGATAACAACGGCAAGATCAGATCCGGTCGCGGCACCATCGGTCCGCGCGCATGCCACACGATGTGGACAAACCCACTGAGTATGCCCATGGCCAGCAGCAACCCGAGGGCGACCCAGCCGATGCGCCGGGCAAACAACTGCCGCACCTGCCAGCGAACCTCGCGCCACAAGGCCCGCGACCAGCGGCTGGCGGACAACGGGCCAGGCAAGCGCACGTGGCTGGCCAACAACATCGGTGGCTCGGCCAGCACAGCGCCGCTGCGGCGCCCCATCAAGCCCTGGCGACTGGTGCGGGCCAAAACGACGGCCAGCAGCAGCAAGGGCAACCCACACCACAGCGCCCGGTTAAGCCAGAACCCCGGGGTCAATGCCAACAGCGATTGGGATTTCTGCGCGGCGCTCCAGGTTTCCACCTGGGCCAGGGCAAAGGTAAACAGCGACGGATCGAGGCTGGCGGCCAGCAGCGGGTTGATGTGCCCGCCCTTGAGCACCACCACCGCGAACATCCACAGCAGCATGAGCACCGTCGCCAAGGCAAACGGTGCGGCCAGGCCTCGGCTGCGCAAGGCCAGCAGGTAATACAACGCGCCGATCCCGGTGCTCACCGGCAACAGCAAGGCGACCCAGGCAAACCCCAGCGCCGCCCACATGGGCGCGCCGATGCTCGCCGCCGGCACCCAGTCGAGCCAGCCCAGCACCGGGCTGACGAGAAAACCGACGATCAATGAACTGGCGAGCAAACCACCCACCAATGCCGCACCGATAAAACGTCCCCACAACAGCGCCGGCAGGGACAGCGGCAAGGCCAACAGCACCTCTTCCAATTGCGCCTTGCGGTCCCTCAGGGCCGGTTGGGCAAACACCCAGGCCCAGGCAAAAAACAGGAAAAACATACAGCCGCACGACATCAAGTAAATCAGGCTCGGCGCATTGCGGGCGATATCGCTGGCGCCCATTTTCTGCACATAGTCGGCGTTGGTCAGGGCCATCAGCAGGTAGCCGGTCAGGCCAAGGAACACCAGCAACGGAATGCCGCTGCGCAGACCGGCGCGCACTTCCACCCAGGCCTCGCGCATCAGCAGAGCAAAGGTACTCATGCGTCGAGCGCCTCACCCGCCTGGGCCAGGGCCAGGTAATAGATGTCTTCCAGGCGCGGCGCATGGGGCACGAAGCGTGGATCGGCAGGACGCTCGCCGTGGACGATGACACGGCTGCCCTGCGGGCTGGCGGCCACATGCAAGGCAGCCGGCAGCGACTCGCCACGGTCCAGGGACGCTTCCCACAACCGGCCCTGCTCGGCGCCCAGCAACTGCGCCGGGCTCCCTTCGACAATGATCTGCCCACCGGCCAGCACCGCCAAACGACTGCAGAGGTTTTCGACGTCTTCGACGATATGGGTCGAAAGCAACACGATGGACTCGGCGGCAACATCGGCCAGCACCCGATGGAAACGGTTGCGCTCGGCCGGGTCGAGGCCCGCCGTGGGCTCATCGACGATCAACAAGCGTGGCGAGCCCACCAGCGCCATGGCGATGCCGAACCGCCGCAACATCCCACCCGAATAGGTGGCGAGCGCCCGATGGGCGGCCTGCTGGAGGTTGACCTTGTCCAGCAGGCCCTCGATTTCCTCGCGGCGCTGGCGGTTGTCGGTACGGCCCTTGAGCCAGGCAAAACGATCGAGCAAGTCCCGTGCGCTCACGCCCGGGTACGCGCCCAATTGCTGCGGCAAATAACCCAGGCGGCGGCGTAAATGATCGGAATCGGCCAACACATCCGTCCCGTCCAGGTGAATGCTGCCGGCGTCGGGTTGCTGCAGGGTCGCCAGGGTTCGCATCAAGCTGCTTTTGCCCGCGCCATTGGGCCCCAGCAAGCCATACATCCCTGGGCCGACATTCAGGTCCACGCCGCGCAGCGCTTCGACGCCGTTGTTGTAGCGCTTGCGCAGGCCGCGCACTTGTAAACCCGAATCGACAGACATCCGCAACTCCAATCAGAGGGACACAGGCCCTGCATGAGGGCGGCGAGCGACGGTAGTCAAGGCCATGGGGCGGGCTCTACCCGATTCAAGTCATTTTCCAACCGCATCCTGCGAGCGATCGGCGTTGTGCGTAGCCACCACGGCGCTGCAACCGGTGAGCGAGACGCGGATGCGGGGCAAAAACGATTCGATCCGGGTAGTTGCCAAAATGAGAATGACTAGCATCTTCCCTCAAGCAACTGCCTGCCCCCAGCGCCTGGGCCAACCCCGGTCCGGGCCCTAGCAATGAGAAGACGTTGAGCCATGGCCACTCCCAGCACCTCAACCGCGACACTGCTGCGCCAATCCCTGTCCCAGGCCCTCGACCTGCCCGCCGACCAGATTCCCCTGGAGGCGAACCTGATCGAATGGGGGCTGGATTCCGTCACCCTGATTCGCCTCGCTGGCCAATGGCGCCGCCACGGCCTGGCCGCGCGTTTTGCCGACCTGATCGCCGACCCGCGCCTGTCAGCCTGGCTGGCCCTGCTCGAGGTGGCGCCTCAAACCCCGGTTGCGGTCACCACGTCCGCGGACGACGGCCAGCCTTTCGAACTGGCGCCGATGCAACACGCTTATTGGATCGGACGCGCCCCGGGCCAGCAGTTGGGCGGTGTAGCCGCGCACTTCTATAACGAATTCGATGGCCGCGACGTCGACCCGATCCGCTTGGACGCTGCCGTGCGGGCGCTGCTGGCGCGCCACCCCATGTTGCGCGCGCAGTTTCTCGACGACGGCCGCCAGCGGATCCTCGCCCGCAGCCCTTGGCCGGGGTTAAAGGTGCATGACTTGCGCCAGGCCAGCGCCGAGCAACAGCAGCAGCGGCTGGCGGCGTTGCGCGCGGAGCTGTCCCATCGCCAATTGGCCGTTGAACACGGTCAGGTGCTGGACATCCAGTTGTCATTGCTGCCCGACGGCACGCGCCTGCACTTGAACCTCGACATGCTCGCCGCCGATGCCCTGAGCCTGCGCACCCTGCTCGGCGACCTGGTGCAGCTGTATCGTCAACAGTCCTTGGCCGCGCTGGACTACAGCTTTGCCCGTTACCTGGCCGACCTGCGCCATGAACATGCCAGCCCCGAGCAACGTGCGCTTCATCAGCAAGCCCGGGATTATTGGTTGCAGCGCCTGGATCAGTTGCCCGGCGCCCCGCGCTTGCCCATCAAGCCCCAGGGCGACGATCGCCAAGTGCGGCGCCGTCACCATTGGCTGCCGCCGTCCCAGCGCCAGGCCTTCGAGCGCCACGCCCGGGAGCACGGCCTGACGCCGGCGATGGCCTTGGCGGCGGTGTTCTGTGAAGCCCTCGGTGCCTGGTGCGAGGCGCCCGAGCTGCTGCTCAACCTACCGCTGTTCAACCGCACGCCTCTGCATGCCGATGTCGACCGCCTGGTTGGCGATTTCACCTCATCGATCCTGCTGGCTTGGGACGGTCACGTCAGCGGCACGTTCGCTGCTCGCGCCACGGCACTGCAACGGCGCTTCCACAGCGATGCGGCACACAGCGCGTTTTCCGGCCTGGAGGTGCTGCGCGAACTGTCCCGGCAACGGGGTGAGCAGGTTCTGGCGCCGGTGGTGTACACCAGCGCCCTGGGGCTGGGGGAATTGTTCGCCGAGGGCGTGCAGGCCTGCTTCGGCCAGCCGGCCTGGATCATTTCCCAAGGCCCGCAAGTGTGGCTCGACGCCCAGGTCACCGAGCTGGATGGCGGCATTCTGGTCAATCTCGATGCCCGTGAAGGGTTGTTCGCCGACGGTGTACTGGATGGTTTGTTCGAGGCGTATACCGGGCTGTTGCAGCGCCTGTGTTTTGAAGCTTCGGCCTGGAACCTGTCGCCTCCAGCGCTGATCCCCGCCAGCCAACTGGCGGTGCGTAACGGCGTCCAAGGGCAGGCAGCGCCCCTGCCGGTACAGCGCCTGCACGAAGCCTTTTTTGCCCGGGCGCACCTGACGCCCACCCTGCCCGCCTTGTTGTTTGGCGATCATCCCGTCATCCACTACGGCGAACTCGCCGAACGTGCCCTGCAAGTGGCGGCCTACCTGGAGGCCCAAGGCGTGCGGCGCGGCGACGTGGTGGCACTGCAACTGCCCAAGGGACCCGAGCAGGTGATCGCGGTGCTGGGCATCCTGGCGTGCAGCGCCACGTACCTGCCTGTCAGCGTCGATCAACCGACGGCGCGTTGCCAGAAAATCTGCGATTCGTCGGGCGCACGCTTATTGCTCACGCAACTGCCCGCCACCAGCACTGCGCTGGACGCCCCCCGGCCCGGAGCGATCAGCGACCTGGCCTATATTCTCTATACCTCCGGCTCCACGGGTGAGCCCAAGGGCGTGGAAATCAGCCATCTGGCCGCCGCCAACACCCTGGAAGACCTGCAACGGCGCTTGCAACTGAACAGCGACGACCGAATCCTCGCGCTCTCGGCGCTGGAGTTCGACCTGTCGGTGTTCGACCTGTTTGCCGCGTTGTCGACCGGGGCGGCGGTGATCGGTATCGAGCCCGAGGCGCAACGTGATGCCGGACGCTGGCGTGAACTGGCCCTGCGGCATCGCGCCAGCGTGCTCAACTGCGTGCCGGCGTTGCTCGACATGTTGCTCGGCTGCGCCCCCGCCGGTGCCCATCTGCCCCTGCGCGCGGTGTTGCTGGGCGGCGACAAAGTCGCTCCAGACCTGGCGCCACGGCTGTGGGCCCAAACGCCCGGCTGTCGTTTCATGGCCTTGGGCGGTGCCACCGAAACCGCCATTCACTCGACCCTGTTCGAAGTGCTGCCCGGCCAACCCTTGTCCTGGCACTGCCTGCCCTATGGCACGCCACTGGACAACGTCCGCCTGCGCATCGTCGACCCGCACGGCCACGACTGCCCCGACTGGGTGGCCGGTGAACTGTGGATCGGCGGCGCCGGTGTTGCCGAGGGTTATCGCGGCGACCGGGTGCGCAGCGCCGAACGCTTTGTCGACTACCAAGGCCTGCGCTGGTACCGCACCGGCGACAGTGCGCGTTATCACCCCGACGGTAACGTCGAATTCCTCGGGCGCACCGATTTCCAACTCAAACTGCACGGCTACCGCATCGAAGCCGGGGAAGTCGAAAGCGCCTTGCTGGCCTGGCCCGGTATCGAGCAGGCGGTGGCGCTGCTGGCCGGCCAGCAATTGGCGGCGGTGGTGCGCCTGACGAACGGCCCCGCGACGCCTACACGCCTGGACCCAACGGGCCTGGCCGAACATCTGGCCGAGCGCCTGCCGAGCTACATGATCCCCGGCACGATCCTGGGCTGCGGGCAGTTGCCCTTGACCGGCAACGGCAAGGTGGATCGCAAGGTATTGACCGACTGGTTGGCAGCCAACAGCGCCCCTGTGCAGGCCAACCTGTCCCCTCCCTGCGGCGACATCGAAACCCTGGTTGCGCATGCCTGGCAGCAGTTGCTGGGCTGCGCTGAGGTCTGCCGTGAACACAACTTCTTCGCCCTGGGCGGTGATTCCCTGAGCGCCACCCGCCTGGTGCGCCTGCTTGCAGAGCAAGGGCTGGGAGGCGCGCGGATCGCCCAGGTGTTCGCCAAACCGGTGCTGGCGCATTTTTGTGCCGATTTGCATCGACAGGCCCATTCCGAACCGCAGCACATGATTGTGCCCGACCTGCCGCAACGCCATGCGCCCTTCCCCATGACCGAGGTGCAACAGGCTTATTGGCTGGGCCGCGACCCGAGTCTGGTACTGGGTGGCGTGAGTTGCCACTTCTATCGCGAATACGACGTCGAGGATCTCGACCTGCCGCGCCTGCAGACCGCGCTGGATCGCTTGATCGAGCGCCACGAAATGCTCCGTGCGGTGTTCGATCAATGCGGCCAGGCGCGCATCCTGCCCCTGCAACAGCTGCCGTCCTTCAAAATCGGCCAGGGCTACGCAAACCTCGACGACTTGCGCGAACACTGTGCCCACCGGGTGTTCGATCCGGGCCAGTGGCCGCTGTTCGATGTGCAGGCGGTGGCCAATGGTCGACACACGCGGCTGGCCATCAGCCTGGACAACCTGATCCTTGATGCCCTGAGCATCCTGCGTTTCTACGCAGAGCTCGATGCCTTGTACCGTGACCCTGGGTTGACGCTGGCGCCCCTGGCACTGTCGTTCCGCGACTATCAAGTGCAATCCGCCGTGGACGCGGCCGAGCTGCAAGCCGCGCAACACTTCTGGCAAGAACGCCTGCCCGAGTTGCCGCCGCATCCGCAACTGCCACTGGCGGTCGACCCTGCCAGCCTGGGTCAACCGCGCTTCGAACGCCTGCAAGGGCAAATCGACGCTCAAGCCTGGCGGGCGATCCTGGCCAAGGCTCAACAGCATGGCCTCACCGCCTCGGCCTTGCTGCTCTGCGCGTTTGCCGAAACCCTCGGCCGCTGGAGTGCGCGTCCCGACCTCAGCCTCAACCTCACGCTGTTCGATCGTCGAGCGCTGCATCCCCAGATCGATCAGGTCATGGGCGATTTCACCTCCCTTACGCTGCTCGGCTATGTTCCGCTGCCCGGCGAGCGCTGGGTCGACCGCGCCCGGCGTACCCAGCGAACCTTGGGCGAGGCACTGGAGCACCGGTGCCTCGGCTCGGTCAGCCTGTTGCGGCAGCTGGCCCGGGGCAATGGCGAGCAACAAGTGAGCATGCCCGTGGTGTTCACCAGTGCGCTCGGGGTCCCGGATGGCACGGCCGCGCCGCTGGACGGGCCGTTTGCCCGGCAGGTCTATGGCCTGACCCAAACCCCGCAGGTCTGGCTCGACCATCAGGTGGTGGAAGCCAACGGCGGCATCGCCTTGAACTGGGACTACGTGGTCGGCCTGTTTCCCGAAGGCTTGGTCGAAGTGATGTTCGACGCCTACCTGTACAGCTTGAACTGGCTGGCCGAGCACACCTGGGACAACCCACCGCCCGACCTGCTGCCCCAAGCCCAGGCGCAATTGCGCGCCCAGCTCAATGCCCCGGGCCCGAGCGTGCCGGGTGACCCGACGTTGCACCAAGGCTTCTTCGAACAGGCACGCCAAGCGCCACAACGCCCGGCGTTGTTGTGGGCTGAGCACGGCACGCTCAGCTATGGCGAGCTGGCCGAGCAGGCGCTGCGCATTGCGGGCAGCCTGGTGGACGCCGGCGTTGTGCCGGGCGACCTGGTCGCGGTGTCCCTGGCCAAGGGCCCAGGACAAATCGCCAGCGTGCTGGGCATCCTGGCAGCGGGTGCCGCGTACCTGCCGGTCGGTGTCGACCAACCGCTACAGCGTTGCCAACGCATCCTGCAACAGGCCGGCGTGACGCTGATCCTGGCCGGGCACGACCCGCAACTGCCGAGCGTCAAGCACCTCGATCCGCTCCACGCGCTGGAGGCTGAACCGCTGTCGACGCCGCTCGCCGTCTCGGCCGCAGAGCTGGCCTACGTGATCTACACCTCCGGCTCCACTGGCCAGCCCAAGGGTGTGGAAATCACCCACCGCGCAGCGATGAACACCGTGGCCGAGGTCAACCGCTGCTATGGCATCGACGCCAGCGACCGCACGCTGGCCCTGTCCGCACTGGATTTCGATCTGTCGGTGTACGACCTGTTCGGCCTGCTGTCGGTGGGCGGTGCGCTGGTCTTGATCGAAGAGGACCAGCGCCGCGATGCCCGGGCCTGGCTCAAGGCGTTGCAACATCACCGTGTGACACTGTGGAACAGCGTCCCGGCGCTGCTGGACATGCTGCTGGAAGCCAACGCTCACGACCGCCAGCCACTGGGCCTGAACGTGGCGTTGCTGTCGGGCGACTGGATTGGCCTCGACCTGCCCCAGCGCCTGCGGCAACAGGCGCCAGACTGTCGTTTTATCGCCCTGGGCGGCGCCACCGAAGCGGCGATCTGGTCGAACCATTACCCCGTGCGGCAAGCGCTACCGGATTGGCGCTCGATCCCCTACGGCGTACCGCTGGCCAACCAGGCCTATCGGGTGGTCGATGCCCTGGGCCGCGACTGCCCGGATTGGGTCACCGGCGAGCTGTGGATTGGTGGCGCCGGCGTCGCCCGGGGCTATCGTCACGCGCCACAGTTGAATGCCGAGCGCTTTATCGACGGCTGGTACCGCACTGGCGATCTGGGTCGCTACCACCCCGACGGCCTGCTTGAGTTTCTCGGGCGTGCCGACAGCCAGGTGAAGATTGGCGGCCATCGCATCGAACTGGGCGAAATCGAGGCTGCCCTCGCCCGTCACCCCTGCGTCACCAGGGCCGTGGCGCTGGTCACGGACAACCGGTTGATGGCTGCCGTCACCGCCAGCACCGACGCACAGGTCTTGGCACGACATCTGGAGCAGTGCCTGCCGGGGTACATGCGCCCGGAGCAAATCCTGGTGCTGCAACACTTGCCCCTGAGCAGCAACGGCAAGATCGATCGCCGGGCGCTGCAGGCCTCCTTGGCCGACGCCGCCCAGTCGCGCCCGGCGGTGGACGACCAACCGCTGCGCCCGGACGAACAAGTGATCGCTGAACTCTGGCAGCAATTGCTCAACGTGCCGAGCGTGTCGCGCCACGACAACTTTTTCCGCCTCGGTGGCGACAGCCTCCTGGCCACGCGTTTTCTCGAAATGCTGCGTACCCGCCTGGGGCTTGAACTGCCCATGGGCCAGTTGTTCGGCGCCGCAACCTTGACGGAGGTGGCGCAGATCCTTGAGCGCCAGCCCTCCTCGGACGCCGTTGAAGAGGGCGTCATCTGATGCCCGCACAACCCCTCTTTTTTCCAGGAGCTGTACCCATGCCCGCCGCCAAACTGCTAAGTGAACTCAAGTCCCTGGGCGTCGAACTCTGGCCTCAGGACGGACAATTGAAATTCCGCGCCCCCCAAGGTCTGCTCAATACCGAGCGCCTGGCACAACTGCGCGAACATAAAGAACAGATCCTGCACCTGCTCGAAACACAGGAACGGCCCCTGGTTCAGGCTGACCCGGCGAACCACCACGCCCCCTTCCCGCTCACCGACGTGCAGAACGCCTACCTCCTGGGCCGCCAATCTTCCTTTGGCTACGGCAACGTGGCCTGCCATGGCTACCTGGAACTGAGCTGGCCGCTGCTCGATCCGCAGCAGGTGGAACAGGCGTGGAACCGTCTGATCGAGCGTCACGACATGCTGCGTGCGGTGATCGCCAGTGAGGGTTCGCAATGCGTCCTGGCCAACGTGGCCCGATACCCACTGGCCGTCGCGGACCTGCGCGGCGCCACGGCTGAACAGCACCGGCACGGCGTGCAACAGATCCGCCAGGCCATGGAACAGAAGCTCTACCCCACCGATCAATGGCCGCTGTTCGAATTGCGCATGAGCCGCAGCGACAGCGGCGACACCCTGCATTTTTCCATGGACTCGCTGATTGCCGACTGGGCCAGCGCACAGTTGCTGTTCAACGAGTTGGAACAGTTGCTGGACGATCCCCGAGCCACACTGCCACCTCTGGACATCACCTTCCGCGACTACCTGCTGGCCGAGCGTGGCTTGCTTGAAGGCAGCCGCCATCAACGCGACCGCGAGTATTGGCTGGGGCGCGTCGATGACTTGCCTGCCGCGCCGCAACTGCCGGCACCCCTGAGTGGTGATGACACGACCCTGCCGCGCTTCCAGCGGCACTCGGCCCAGCTCGATCAGTCACACTGGAACGCCCTGAAAAAAGCCGCCAGCGAACGCGGCCTGACCCCTTCCATTGCGGTGCTCGCCGCCTACGTCGGGACTTTGCAACGCTGGAGCCAGCGCCCCGCCTTCAGCCTCAACCTGACGCTGCTCAACCGCTTGCCGCTGCACCCGCAGGTGGATCGACTGGTGGGGGACTTCACCTCCGTGAGCCTGCTCCAGGTCAACGATCCTCAAGGCCAGGATTTCACCCAGCAGGCCCGGCAACTGGGCAGCCAACTGTTTGCCGACCTGGAGCACCGGCTGTTCTCCGGCATTGAAGTGATGCGTGAAATCGGCCGCCGTCGTGGCCGTGAAGCCGCGGCCATGCCGGTGGTGTTCACCAGCGCCATCGGCCTGGCGATCGAACCGTCGGCGGCCAGCCAGCGGCGGGTGGGCCACGGCATTACCCAAACCCCGCAAGTCACCCTCGACTGCCAGGTGATGGATGACCGCCACGGTTTGCACATCCATTGGGACGTGCGCCAGGGCGTATTCCCCGACGGCTTGGTCAATGACATGCAGCGGGCGTTCCTGGCGCAGTTGCAGCGACTGGCCCTGGACCCGATCGCCTGGGAACAACCGATGCAGGTGCCGCTGCCGGCCTGGCAACAGCGGGAGCGCCTGGCGGCGAATGCCACCGCCGCGCAGCTGCCCACCGGTCGCTTGCACGACGGCCTGCTGGCCATGGCCGCTGAACATCCGCAAGCGCTGGCGGTGATCGACGCCAACGGCAGCCTGACCTATGCCGCACTCGTCGAACGCGCCCTGGCCGTCGCTGCCACCCTGTGCCGGGCTGG
Organism: Pseudomonas thivervalensis; assembly: GCF_001269655.1. Lineage (GTDB taxonomy): Bacteria > Pseudomonadota > Gammaproteobacteria > Pseudomonadales > Pseudomonadaceae > Aquipseudomonas > Aquipseudomonas thivervalensis. The sequence continues at coordinate 799,043 of NZ_LHVE01000007.1, read as the reverse complement.
TTGCGCCGCCCAGGAACCGGTGGCGATCCTCATGCCCAAAGGCCTCGACCAAGTCGTGGCGGCCTACGGTGTATTGCTTGCCGGGGCCGCCTACTTGCCACTGGACAGCAATGCCCCGGCTGCCCGCCGCGACCGCGTGCTACGCAGCGCCCAGGTGCGTCATGTACTCGGCCAATCCCAGAACGTTCCCGCTACGCTGCTGCCTGATGGGTTGCACTGGCATGCGGTGGATCGACTGGCGCCCGCGTCGACCGATTTCGAAGCGGTCGAGGGCAGTTCCGATGACCTCGCCTACGTGATCTTCACCTCCGGCTCCACGGGCGACCCTAAAGGCGTGATGATCAGCCATCGCGCAGCCCTCAATACCGTGCAAGACATCAACCGGCGTTTTCAGCTCTGCGCCAAGGACCGCGTGCTGGGGTTGGCCCAGCTGAGTTTCGACCTGTCGGTGTACGACCTCTTCGGTCCCCTCGCCGTAGGCGGCGCACTGGTGCTGCCCGACCCGGCACGTGGCGCCGACCCGTCGCACTGGGCCGAACTGGTGCAGCGGCATCAGGTGACGCTGTGGAACTCGGTGCCCGCGCAACTGCACATGCTCGCCCACTACCTGCAGGCCGAGCCCCGGCCGCTGGACAGCCTGCGCCTGGCGTTGTTGTCCGGTGACTGGATCCCGCTGAACCTGCCGCCGCAACTCCAACAGCGCTTGCCCGGCCTGGTCCTGGTGGGCCTGGGTGGCGCGACCGAAGCCTCGATCTGGTCCAACCTGCACCCGATCGGCGCGATTGACCCGGCGTGGCGCAGCATTCCCTATGGCCTGCCCTTGGCCAACCAGGGCTTTCGCGTGCTCGACAGCCAATGGCGCGACGCCCCGACCTGGGTGCCTGGCGACCTGTACATCACAGGTGTCGGCCTGGCCGAGGGTTACCTTGGCGACCCGGCACTGAGCGAAGCACGGTTCTTCGCCCACCCCGTGGACGGCCAGCGTCTGTATCGCACCGGCGATCGGGGTCGCTACCTGCCGGGCGGCGAGCTGGAGTTTCTTGGCCGTGAAGACGGCCAAGTGAAAATCCGTGGGCATCGCGTTGAATTGGGTGAGATCGACGCCGCATTGCTCGCCACCCCCGGCGTGGACAGCGCAATCAGCCTGGTCACCGGTGATGCCGCCGGCGAGCGCAGCCTACAGGCCTTTGTCACCGCCGCGCAGACAACACCAAAACCGCTGCCGGACGCGTCCTTGCTCACGACGATCAATCGTTATGCCGACAACCAGGTCGGCACCTTTGACGCCCAACAGGTACGCGATTACCAGGCAGACCTGAGTGCCGCGGCGTTGAGTTCAATGCTGGAGGTGATGCTCAAGGCCGGATTGTTCAGCGGCGAGCTGACCGAACCCGATGCCCCGGCCATTCTCAGCGCGTTGCAGGCTCAGCCGCGCCATCACTGGCTGGTGCGCCGCTGGCTGGGCTCATTGTGCGAGGCGGGCCTGGTGCAACTCGAACAATCGCGCTATCGCCTGGCGCAACCGGCACCCGAGCCGGCGCTGGCCTGGGGGCGGGTGGAACAGGCGGTCGCCTCGGGGCTGTGCAGCCAGGCGCTGTTCGACTATCAGCTCAACCATGTCTGGCAATTGCCGCAGTTGATCAAGGGCGAGGTCAACCCCTTCGACCTGCTGTTTCCCCAAGGCCAACAGGACCTGGCGTTGCAGCTATACGGTGGGGACGCCGTCTCGCGCTACAACAATCACAGCATCGCGGCCCTGATCAATCGCCTCGCCACTCACCATGACGGCGACGGGCCGCTGCGCATCCTGGAAATCGGCGCCGGCACCGGGGCCACCAGCGCGCCCGTGATCGGCCTGCTCGATGGCTTGGACGTCGATTACCTGTTCACCGACATGACCGCTTTTTTCCTGCCGGCGGCCAAGCAACGGTTTGCCGAGCACGCCTGGGTGCGCTACGGCGTGCTGGACATCGACCAGGACATTCGGCCCCAAGGGCTGGCCAGCAACAGCGTCGACGTCGTGTTGTGTGCCGGCATGCTCAACAGCGTCAAGGACATCGACAACGCCCTTGGCCAGATTACCGAACTGCTCAGCCCCGGCGGCTGGTTGGTGCTCAGCGAACCCACCGGCGAATGGCCGCCGATCCTGTTGACCCAGGGTTTCATGATGACCCCGGTCAACGGTGATCGCGACTTGGGCCGTAGCGGTTTGCACAACGCCGAAACCTGGCAGGCGCGGATCCAGGCGTTGGGCGGTGAATGCCTGCCCACCCTGCCCCAAGCCGATCATCCGCTGGCCGCCCTCGGCATGCAGGTGTTCGCCGCCCGTTTCAAGGCCGGGTTCCAGCGCCTGGACGTCGACAGCCTGCGCCGCGCCCTGGCGCAACGCTTGCCCGAATACATGCTGCCGGCGCACCTGCAAGTGCTCGACCGCTTGCCATTGACCGCCAACGGCAAGGTCGATCGCAAGAGGCTGGCCAGCTTGCGCCCCGCCGTGGATGCCCAAGTGTCCGCGGGCCAGGCCACGCCGACCGATCCCCTCACCGCCGAGCTGTGCCGGCTATGGGCCGAGGCGTTGGGACTGACGCAGATTGGCGTCGACGACAGTTTCTACGAAAAAGGCGCCGACTCACTGATCCTCGCCCGTGTCGCCGGTCAGTTGCGTGAACAACTGCCCCAGGCCCAGGGCGTGAGTTACGACACACTGCTGCGGCAGATGCTCAACGAACCGAATGTCGCCGCCCTGGCGCGCTTGCTCAACCACGGCGAAAGCGCGCCAGCCGTCACTGCGGTAAGCGGCGAAGCCCAGCGTTCATCCAGCAGCAATGCGTTGGTGGTGCCATTCGGCGGTGGCGAGGTCGGCCCGGTACGGGTGATGTTCCACGCCGCCCTTGGCACCCTGGATTACTTCCAACACCTGGGGCATGCCCTGGCCGAGCAACAGGCCGGACCGGTGATCGGCTTTGCCGTGGCCGACACCGAGCGCTACCTGGCCCTGGAGCCCAAGCGCCTGATCGAAAGCGTGGCCCAGGACTACGCCGAACGCTTGATCGCCGACGGGCATCAGCGCTTCCAGTTGATCGGTTACTGCCTCGGCGGGTTGCTCGCCACCGAGGTCGCCCGGCGCTTGCTCGAACGCGGCATGGACGTGGTGGACCTGAGCCTGATCGACAGCATTCCGATGTTCATCGACACCGACGAGGAACTGGCCTACGAGGCGATCTTCGTACCCAACCTGAACCTGGACCCGGTGAAAACCGTGTTCGGCGCGCACATCGAAGACTACGACGTGTACCGCGCCATCGACCTGCTGATGGCCCGCGACAATCGCCGCGTGCCGGCCGGGGCCATGGCCTCCTTGAGCGGCGACCCGGGCCTGGAAGCCCTGGCGCTGGCGGTGCGACAACAATCGGCGCGCAGCCAGGAACAACGTCTGGCCGAGTACGCGCGCCTGGCGTCGGGCCAGGCCGGGGTGCCCATCGGCCCGGAGCTGGTGCCGACGCTGTTTCGCGTGTGCCGCCACAGCATGCGCGCGGCACGGTTCGACCCGCCGCCGTTCCTCGGCAACATGACCTACCTGCGCTGCCTGGAGCAGCAATCGTTCGGCATCACCGGCGGCGTTGGCCACCTGGCGGCACCGTTCTGGGAAGACGCGTGCCTGGGGCGGTTCGAGTTGATCGATGTGCCCGGCAACCACTTCAGCGTGATCGAACCGCCCCACGTCCACACCGTCACCGCGCACCTGCTGGACGCCCTACGGAAAAACTCATGACCACCGCCCTGGATACCCTCAAACGTCCGGTCAACCGCCTGATCCGAATAGGTGTGGTGTTTGCCGCAGTTGGCGCGCTGGTGAACCTGGTGCCCTTCATCGGCCTGACCGAGCTGGGCCGGTTGCTGCTGGCCGGCAGCGTCGACACTCAGGTCTTGTGGCGCTGGGCGGCGCTGGTCGTGATCGCCCTGAGCCTGGGCTGGATGGCCAACGGCGCGGCCCTGTGGTTGACCCACCTGGCGGACCATCGCCTGCAGGCCAGTATGCGCGACGCCATGGTGCGCAAGCTGGGGCGCGTGCCCCTGGGCTGGTACACCGAGACCACCTCGGGCGCGGTGCGCAAAGTGGTGCAGGACGATCTGGAGGACCTGCATCACCTGGTCGCCCACCACGCGGTGGAACTCACCGCGGCCATCGTCACCCCCGTGGCGGGACTGGTGTGGCTGGTCACGCTGAACTGGCGCCTGGCGCTGCTGGCGGTGCTGACCTTGCCGGTGTATGCGCTGGCCTACGCCCTGATGATGCGTGGCTTCGGCGCGAAGATGCAGTTGCTGGACAAGAGCATGAGCCGAGTCAGCGCGGCGATCGTCGAGTTCGTCCACGGCATCGCCGTGGTCAAGGCATTCGGCCAGGTGGGCCAGGCCCATCGCAGCTACCAACAGGCGGTCAACCAGTTCAGCGAGCAATACGCCGGTTGGGTCAAGCCGCTGTTGCGCCTGGAAGCGTTGTCCTCGATGGCCTTGAGCGTCCCGGTGATTCTGCTGGTGAGCCTGGGGGTGGGCAGCCTGTTGGTGGCCGAAGGCTGGATCACGCCGCTGCAATTGTTCGCCGAGACCTTGGTGGCGGTGGTGATTCCACAGTCGCTGTTGGTGATCAATCAGAGCCTGACCGCCCAACGCACTGCCCTGGCGGCTGCCGACCGCATCGAAACGCTGCTCAAGGTCGAAGAACTGCCCGCGCCCAACGAGGGCAAGCAGCCCTTGGGCAGCGACATCACCTTTGAACAGGTGCAGTTCGGCTACGACCCCGAGCACCCGATCCTCAACGGCGTCGACCTCCACTGCCCTGCCGGCAGCGTGACCGCCCTGGTCGGCGCGTCCGGTGCGGGCAAATCGACCTTGGCCAAACTGGTGCCGCGTTTTCACGACGTCAAGGCTGGGTGCGTGCGGGTGGGCGGCGTCGATGTGCGGGAGATCGATCCGCGCCAGTTGTATCGGCAGGTCGGTTTTGTCTTGCAGGACGCGCAATTGGTCCACGGGACGGTGGCCGATAACCTGCGCCTGGGCCGCCCCGAGGCCAGTGATGCAGCGATGGAGATGGCGGCCCGCTCGGCGCAGATTCACTCGCGCATCCAGGCCCTGCCCCGTGGCTATCAGTCGGTGATCGGCGAAGACGCGATTTTCTCTGGCGGTGAAGCGCAACGCCTGTCCATTGCCCGTACGTTGCTGGCCGACACGCCGGTGCTGATCCTCGACGAGGCCACCTCCCACGCCGACCCCGAATCCGAAGCGCTGATCCAGGACGCCCTGTCGGCCTTGGCCCGGGGCCGCACGGTGCTGGTGATCGCGCACCGCCTGGCCAGCATCAGCGGTGTCGACCAGATCGTCGTCCTCGATCAGGGCCGCGTGCTTGAAAGCGGCCGTCACGAATCCCTGCTTCAGGCCAACGGCGCCTATGCCCAGCTATGGCGCGCCGGCGCCAAGCACTCCGTTCCCGAGCTGGAGATGTCCCTGTGATCCGCAGTCTTGTTACGTTACTGGGGCCGGCGCATGCCGCCCGCCTCTACCGATACCTCGCGTGGCTGGTGACCAGCGCCGTGCTGCAAGGCCTGGCCGTGGCGTTGCTGGTGCCGATCCTGCACACGCTGTTTGCCGGTGATCTACCCAGGGCGATGGTTTGGCTGGCCGGCCTGGCGGCGATGGCCGTGCTGACGTGTATCGCCCATTACCAACAGGCGATGAAGGGCTTTGCCCTCGCGCTGGTGGTGTTGACCACCTTGCATGATCGCCTCGGTCGACACTTGGCCAGCCTGCCCCTGGGCTGGTTCAACTCGGAGAAGGTCGGACGCCTGTCGCGCAGCGCCACCAGCGGCACGTTGATGGTCACCGGCCTGTTCGCCCATTACCTGGGGCCGGTGGTGTCCGGGGTGGTGGTGCCGGCCACGGTTGCGCTGACCTTATTCATCTTCGACTGGCGCCTGGGCCTGACCGCGGTGCTGTGCGCGCCGCTGATCTACTTCACTCACCACGGGTCCGCCGCCGCCATTGGCCGTAACGACGCCCGGGTCGAAGCCGCCGCGACCCGGGCCGGTAACCGCGTGGTCGAGTTCGCCCGCTACCAGCACGTGCTGCGCGCCTTTGGCCGGACCCAGGACGGTTACGCGCCCTTGCAAGCAGCCAACCTGGCGCAGAAACAGGCCGGTGGTTCGATGTTGGCCCAGACCTTTCCCAAACTGCTGGCCGGCGGCCTGACCGTGCAATTGGCCTTTGCGCTGCTGGTGGGCGTGGGCATCGCCCTGGCCGTCCGAGGCGATATCGACGCCATTCAGCTGGTCGCCCTGCTCGCCCTGGCGGCCCGATTTGTCGGGCCACTGGCCGAGGCGGCGGCACGCAGCGGCCTGTTGCGCATGGCTGCTAATGACCTCGACCAACTGGTCGACATCCTGCGTGAGTCGCCATTGCCGCAACCCGCTGTCAGCCAAGCGTTGACCGCCCCCGGCAGCTTTGCCTTCGAACACGTCAGCTTCGCCTACGCCAGCGGCCCGACGGTGCTGCGCGACCTGACCTTCACGGCAGCGGCCCATTCGATGACGGCGATTGTCGGCGCCTCGGGCTCGGGCAAGACCACCGTCACGCGCCTGCTCATGCGGTTTTTCGATGCGAGCGAAGGCCGCGTCAAGGTCGGCGGCGTCGATGTGCGCGAACTGTCCAACGAAGCCTTGATGGCGCAACTGTCGCTGGTGATGCAGGACGTCTACCTGTTCGACGACAGCCTCGAAGCCAATATCCGCGTCGGCAGGCCGGACGCCAGTGCGCAGCAGGTGGCTGAAGCGGCGCGGCTGGCCGGCGTCGACGAAATCGTCGCACGCCTGCCCCAGGGCTGGCACACCCCGGTGGGCGAAGGCGGCGCGTCACTGTCCGGCGGCGAACGCCAGCGGGTGTCCCTGGCCAGGGCCTTGCTCAAGCGCGCGCCGATCGTGCTGTTGGATGAAGCCACTGCCGCCCTCGATCCCCAGAACGAAGCCTTTGTACAAGCGGCGATTCGCAGCCTGAAGCAAACTTCAACGGTATTGATCATCGCCCATCGCTTGCCGACCATCATGGCCGCCGACCAGATTCTGGTGCTGGACCAGGGTCGCCTGGTGGAAGCAGGTACTCACGCGCAACTGCTGGCCCTCGACGGGCGTTACAGCGGGTTCTGGCGTGATCGCCAGCGTGCCGGCGGCTGGCGCCTGAATGCGCGGGCCCAGCCATGCTGATCGGGGTGCTGGGTGCCAGTGGCGATGTCGGCCTGGCCAGCGCTCGGGCGCTGTTGAGCTTGGGCGTGAACGAACTGCGCCTGGGCGGGCGTGACTCACGCAACGGCGCGCGCTGCCTGGCATCGCTCCAGCGGCAATGGCCCGACGCACGCCTGCACTGGGCAGCGGTGGACTTCAATGACGCTCCCGCCCTGGCCAGGTTCGCCCACGGCTGCGACGTGCTGCTCAACTGCGCCGGCCCCTCCTGGCGATTGGCGGACCGTGCCGCCCGGGCGGCGTTGCAAACCGATGCGCATTACGTGGATGCGGCCGGCGAGGTGACGCTTGAAACGAGCCAGTGGCACAACCGTTGCGCCGTCCTCGGTGCCGGCCTGCAACCGGGGCTTACCGGCTTGCTGCCACGTTGGCTGGCCGAGCAGGCCTTCTCTGAGGTCCAGGGACTGACCAGTTATTTCGGCCTGCGTGACCATTTCACCACGGTGGCTGCCGACGACTTTCTGCAGGGGGCGGTGGACGGCACCAGCGAACCCCTGGCGGCGTGGCGCAACGGTCGTTGCAGCCGGGCGCTGCGCCGCAGCCGGGACGTGCTGCTGCCGTGTTTCCCCGGTCAGGTTCACCTGCTGCCCTATTTGAACCGGGAAGGCGAATGCCTGGCCATGGACCTGCGCTTGAACGTCGGCCAATGGTTCAACGTGATCACCGACGGGCATGTGCTCAAGGCGCTGGACCTGGCCCACAGCCTACCGCGCGTCGATGCGGTGCAGCGCTTGTGCGAGGCCAGCCGGCTGGACCTCAGCGGCCAGGCGCCCTTCGTCACGTTGCTGCTGCAACTCGACGGGCGGTGGGACGGCCAGGCGCGCACCCGCAGTCTGGTGCTCAGCGGCGCCGGCAACGCAGCGCTGACCGGTGCAATGGCTGCCGCCACGGTGCTCAGCGTGGCGAACGGTGAAATCAGTGCCGGCTGCCATTACGCCGCCCAGGCGCTGCCACCCGCCGCCAGCCTTGAACGCCTGCAACGCACCTCGGCGATCCGTGCCCTGAACCTGCTGCCCGGCCCGCTCGATCACCTGCACACCGTTGAAGAAGGTTGCCTATGAACAACGCCCTGAATGCGCTTGAACACGTCAGCCTGGGGGTGATGGCCCAAGTGCTGCTGCACACCCAGGCCTTGCCCTTGCGGGTCTGGCGCAGCGCCGGGCAGATCAACCAGGCCTTGGGCACGGCCCCCCGCCATGCCTGGATCGTGCGGCGCTGGCTGGCGGCGCTGACCCGCGCCGGTGCCTTGGGCGAAGACGCTGAACGCCTCGCCTGGCAAGGCATACCACCCACGGCTGCGGTCGAAAACCTGCCCGGGCTGTACGCCGAACTGGGCTTCCCGGCCAGCATGGCGCCCCTGCACCGCCAGGTCATCGCGTGCCTGCCCGACCTGTTGCGCGATCAACTCGCCCTGGCACCGTTGCTGTTGCAATCGGGTGACCCCGTCACGGTGCTGGGTGCCTATCAGCGCAACCACTTCACCGCAGCGATCAATCAAGCCCTCGCCGCACGGGCGGGCGAAGTCAGTGCCCACGGCGATGTGCTGCGGGTGTTGGAGTTGGGCGGTGGCGCGGCCTGCACCACCCGCGCCGTGCTGGCAGCGTTGCAAGCACGCGAAAAGGATTATCGCTTTACCGACATCAGTCCGCTGTTCACCGGCGCAGCCCAGCGTGAGTTTCGCCTGGAACCGGGGTTGCGCGTCGGCTTGCTCGACTTGGACCGGGACTTCGCCGAGCAAGGCATCGAGGCCTGCAGCCAGGACCTGGTGGTCGCTGGCAACGCCCTGCACAACGCCCGCGACTTGCCCCGCAGCCTTGGGCAGATACGCGCCTGCCTGAGGGACGGCGCAAGCTTGTTGTTCAGTGAGTCCATCGCCGACAACCCGGCGATGCTGACCTTCATGCACCTGCTGCTGTCACCGCCCGCCGATGCGCCGCTGCGCGATACCGATGAAGTGTTCATCCCGCCTGATGCATGGCGCCAGGCCTTGCAGGCCCAGGGTTTCCAATTACTCGAAGTCTGGCCCGCGGCCACCGACCCGCTGGCGGCCGCCGGGCAACGTTTGTTTCACGCCGTAGGAGTTTCAAGATGACGCTGCACGTTGACATCCTGCTGGTTGAGCTAGCCGCCGGCACGTTCCCCTGGCATTTACCGGCCCTGACCGAGCTGGGCGTTCATCAGGGTTCCCCGGCACGGCTGTTGGCGGTCATCGAACGCCAGCGCCCCGCCGTGGCAGTCATGAACGCCGAACAGCTGGAACGGCTGTTGGACTTCCCCGCCTTGCCATTGACCGACCTGAGCTACCTGGAACAGGTTCTGTTCATCACGGCGCAACCAGACGACTGGCAACTTGCCGAGCGCGCGGCGGCACAGCTCAATTGCTGCGTCCAGGGGTTTACGAATGCCCTCGGGGATTGGCGCGACCTGGCCAGCGTCAAGATCGAGCAGCAACGCTGGCGCGAGCGGGCCCTTGGGCATCCCGACGTGAGCAGCGTCGCGTTGCACGGCCAGACCTTGTTCGCCGTACCTCACCCCTGCAAGGCCGCATGGGTCGAGGATCACCTCGATGCTACCGAAGCGGCCCTCGACCGACAGTTTTCCTCCGAGCGACTCGTCGAAGCGGTACGGCTCAATGATCGGCTGGGCCATGCCGCGCTGCTGTCGATGCTCAACGGCCTGGACCATTGCGGCCTGTTGCCCGCCCCGTTGAACGATGTCGCCCAGGGCCTGGCCCATGGGGGCATCGCGCCGGGTCATCGGCCATTGATCGCGCGTTGGCTGGACGCGTTGCAGGAGCAAGGACTGTTGCGCCGCGAAGGCACCCGATTGCAGCCCACCCTTGACGCGAACACCTGGAGCGACGAAGCCCTCGAAGGTATCTGGACGCAACTGACCCTGGACTGGGCGCGCAATACCGGCGGCAGCGGCACCCTCGACTATGCCCGAGACAACGCCCGTCAATTACCGGCGCTGATGCGCGGCGACTGTGCGGCTGTGCATCTGTTGTTTCCCGAAGGACGCACCGAACGCGCGGCGGCGTTGTACCGCGAAAGCCTGGCGGCCCAGTACCAGCACCGCGCCGTAGCCCACTGGGTCGGAGCCTGGGCGGCACGCCAGTCGACCGGTGTGCCGTTGCGCGTGCTCGAAGTCGGTGCCGGCACCGGCTCGACCACCCAGGCGGTGCTGCCGGCCTTGGCCGACGCTGTGGTGGACTACCTGTGTACCGACGTGTCGCGCTATTTCAGCGAGCAGGCCGCCGAGCGTCTGCGAGACTGGCCGTGGGTCCGTCACGGCGTGTTCGACATCGACCGCCCGGCCCTGGCCCAGGGTTACCGCAGCCAGAGCTGGGACCTGATCATCGCCGGTGGCGTGCTCAATGCCGCCCGCGCTACCGAGCGCTCCCTGGCGACCTTGCTCGCCTTGCTCAAGCCCGGCGGCTGGCTGGTGTTCAGCGAACCCACGCAAGAGGAATTCTGGGTGATGGCCTCCCAGGCCTTCATGCTCAACCAGGCCGACGATGAACGTCAGCTCAGCAGCACCACCTTCCTGAACCTCACCCAGTGGCAAACCGCACTGGCCAGGAGCGGATTCCAGGGCAACCGCAGCCTGCCCGCCGCCGGTCACCCACTGTCGCGCCTGGGCCATCGCGTCTTCGTTGCCCAGGTGCCCACCCGCCGCTTGAGCCGCGCGGCACTGGCCGCGCACCTCGAAGAACCGGCCTTGAACCTTGAACTGCCCGACCAGTTACCCGACGACCACACGCTGGCCCTGTGGGCGCGCCTCCCGGAGACTTGCCCGTGAACAGCCCCCTTGCGCGCAAACGCGTGATCGTCGCCGGCACCGCGTTCGGCCGCCTCTACCTGCAAGCCCTGGCCCGCGCCCATGATCGCTATCAACTGGTGGGCATCCTGTCCCGCGGCAACGCCTATTCCAAAGCCTGCGCGGAGCATTACGGGGTGGCGCTGTACGAGACCGTCGAACAGGTGCCGGATGAGGTCGACATCGCCTGCGTGGTGGTGCGCTCCGGCGCAACCGGTGGCGCCGGTGCTGATCTGGCCCAACAGTTTCTGCGCCGTGGCATCCACGTGTTGCAGGAACACCCGGTGCACCACCGCGAAATCGCCGCGTGCATGCAGGCCGCGCGCCAGGGCCAGGCCGCCTATGCGGTGAATACGCTGTACCCCAATATCCTGGCGATCCGTCGCTTTCTCGCCGTGGCCGCCTACCTGCGCGATCAACAGGGACTGGCGTACATCGAAGCCGCCTGCAACAGCCAGGTCGCCTACCCGCTGTTGGATATTCTCGGACGCCTGGCCGGTGGTCTACGGCCCTGGTCGTTTACGGCACCGGCTCCTACGGTCGGGGAACATCCCTTCACCCGGCTCGATGCCCGTTTCAACGGCGTACCGATCAGCTTGCGCGTACAGAACCAGGTGCACCCCAAGGACCCGGACAACCACTCGCTCCTGCTGCATCGCCTCGAAGTCGGCTGCGAAGCCGGGGTGCTGAGCCTGGGCGACACCCACGGCCCGGTACTGTGGAACCCGCGCCTGCACGCTTTGAGGGACAGCACTGACCGGCTGATCATGGCCGGCCCCGGCAGCGAGCGGCTGGCCGGGCCGACGATGGTGCTGCTCGATCCGCACGTGCCCCTGAGCTACCGGCAGGTGTTCAACCAGGTCTGGCCCGACGCGGTCAGCGTCGCCCTGGATGAGTTATGCCGCGACATCGATGAACCTTCACGGCGCTTGCACAGCGGCGTCTGGGCCACCGAGGTGGCCATGGCCTGGCGCGAAATGAGCAACCTGATCGGCATGCCCGCCTTGATAGAGCCGCCAGTGCCCCGTGCGCTGCCGCTGGCCGAGCTCCAGGCCCTGGCCGACGCTGTGCAACCCCCTTGTGGTGATCACACCGCCCAACTGCTGGGAGCGCTGCCGTTTTGAACACTGTCCAACCTGCTTCCACTTGCAGCCACGTGTTGCTGTGGGTGCGCGACTTGCACCAGGCCGTGGCGAATTTTCGCGCCGCCGGTTTCGAGGTCACCTTCGCCACTGCCGAGGCACGCGCGCAACACGCGCACATCTGGTTCAGCCAGGGGCCGATCATCGAATTGCTCACGACGCCGCGTCACGCCTGGCTGTTCAAGTGGCCCATCGACTGCCTGGCCGGCCGTGGCGCTGGGCGCCGCATGTTGCGCTGGGCCGCCCAGGGTGAAGGGTTCTGCGACCTGGCGCTGCTGTGCGACACCCCTGCCCTGGCGCCGCGCCTCAAGGGCCTGGCGGGATGCGGCGTGGCCATGGGCCGCACGGTGAACTGGCGGCGTACCTGTGTCGATGGCCGCCAGACGCGCTTTCGTTTCGTCTACCCGCGCCACGACCGCCTGCCCTTCCTGGTCACGCCCTATGAGCCGGCCCAGCATCCGCCCCGAATGACTCACCCCAACGGCGCAACGGGCTTGGCGGCGATCCACCTGGGCGTACATCCCGGCGACCACACCGCCCTCAGCCTGCTGACCGGCGACGACCCGTTGCTGCGTATCCAGCCAGCCGAATACACCGGCGTACAGGCGGTGCAAGTCGCTGGCCTGGCGCACCCGCTGACTCTGCACGGCGCCCGTTTGCTGGGTTGCCCGACCGTTCAAGGAGATTGCCATGCTTGATGGATGCACCGACTGGCCCGACGACTTTATCCGCCGTTACCGCGAACACGGCTACTGGCAAGGCGTGCCGTTGGGCCAACTGTTGCGCGAGCAGGCGCAGCGCACACCGCACAAAGAGGCGCTGGTGGACGGTCATCGGCGTTGGTGTTACGCCGAACTCGATCTGCAGGCCGACCGCTTGGCCGCCGGGCTCGCCGACCGGGGCCTGCGCGCCGGCCAGCGGGTGCTGGTGCAACTGCCGAACATCGCCGAGTTTTTCAGCCTGACCTTCGCCCTGTTGCGCCTGGGCGTGATTCCGGTGTTCGCCCTGCCGGCCCATCGCGAACACGAACTGGTCCACTTGGCCCAACTGAGCCAGGCCGTGGCCTATGTGATTGTCGATCGGCACTTGGGCTTCGATTATCGGCCGCTGGCGCGCACCCTGCGTGAGCAGGTGCCGAGCTTGCAACAGGTCTGGGTGGTCGGGGCGGCCGAGGAGTTCGTCGCCTTGGGCGACTGTGTTGCTGACCCTCGTCCGCTGCCCGCGCCAGGCTCACGGGAAGTCGCCGTGCTACTGCTGTCCGGCGGCACCACCGGCCTGCCCAAGCTGATCCCGCGCACCCATGACGATTACGCCTGCAATGCACGCCTCGCGGCCCGCGCGTGTGGCTTCGACAGCCACACCCGCTACCTGGCTGCGTTGCCCGTGGCGCACAATTTTCCTCTGGCCTCACCCGGCGCGTTCGGGGTGTTCAGTGTCGGCGCTACCCTCGTGCTGGCGCCGGAGCCCAGCCCCGACACGACCTTCGAACTGATCGAGGGCGAACGTATCACCCACACCGCGTTGATCCCGCCGCTGGTGCTGCTGTGGCTGGAGATGGCGCAGTGGTCCGACCGCGACCTGAGCAGCCTGCAATGGCTGCAGGTCGGGGGCGCGCGACTCAAGGCCGAGATTGCGGCGCGTATCCGCCCGGCCCTGGGCTGTGGCTTGCAACAGGTCTACGGCATGGCCGAAGGGTTGCTGTGCTTCACGCCGCTGGATGACTCACAAGCGCGCATCTTCGAAACCCAAGGTCTGCCGCTCACCGCCGATGACGAGATCCGCATCGTCGACGCCGATGACGTGCCGGTCGCGCCAGGCGCCGTGGGCGAACTGCTGGTGCGCGGCCCCTACACCATTCGCGGTTACTACAACGCCGCCGAACAAAATCTGCGCGCCTTTACCGCCGACGGTTTTTACCGCAGCGGCGACCTGGTGCGGCGTTTGCCCGAGGGCCATTTGATCGTCGAGGGGCGGACCAAGGATGTGATCAATCGCGGCGGCGAAAAAATTCCGGTGGAGGAAATCGAGAATCTGTTGCTGGGCCATCCCCTGATTCGCGATGTCGCCCTGGTGGCCTTGGCCGATGAGCTGCTGGGTGAGCGCAGTTGCGCCTGCGTGCTGGCCCACGGAGGACCGGTCGAACTGGGCACGATCAACGCCTGGCTGCGCGAGCGTGGATTGGCCGCCTACAAACTGCCGGATCGCTTGCAGGTGCTGCGCGAGTTCCCGCTGACGCGCCTGGGCAAGGTCAACCGCAAGGCCCTGGCGGAACAGGTGCAAGCCTTATGAGCGGCGAAATGTCCGCGTGGTTACGCGTGCTGCGTGGAGGCGACCAACCCCGGGCCCGCCTGGTGTGCCTGCCCCACGCCGGAGGCAGCGCGAGTTTCTTCCGTCCGTGGCTGGCGCACCTGCCGGGGGATATCGATCTGCTGGCCGTGCAATATCCCGGACGTGAAGAACGGTTCAATGAGACGCGTATCGCCTGCCTGGCCAGCCTGGCCGAACACATCAGCCAGGCCTTGCTGAGTTTGCCCAGCCGTCCGCTGTGGTTGTTTGGCCACAGCATGGGCGCGGCGCTGGCCTACGCCGTCGGTGTGCAGCTGGAAGCAGCGGGTGTCGGTGCCGAGCATGTGTTTGTCTCGGCCCACCCGCCACCGCACCGGCAACCACCCAGTGACCTGCACCGCCAGGACGACACCGCGCTGATCGCCGACATTCTGCGCCAGGATGCCGAGGCCACAGGTCTGTGGGGCAACCCGCAATTGCGCGCCCTGTTCCTGCCGACCCTGCGCAGCGACTACCAGGCCATCGAGACCTGGCAACCGGCGCAGCTTGACCGCTTGGCGGCGCCCATCGACGTACTGCTGGCCCGGGCCGACACGGATGTCAGCCTTGACCAGGCCCGGGCCTGGGCAGACCTGAGCGAGCACACCCCGGATATCCGCCTGTTCGACGGCGATCATTTTTACCTCAAGCAACAGCCGCGCCCCGTGGTCCATCACCTGCTGCGACGCACGGCCTACCTTCAAGGAGAATCGGTATGAAAACCCCGGAACACTGCACCGGCCTGCCGGACATTCGCCACGCCATCGACACCCTCGACCGGCAGATCATCGATGCCCTGGGGCTGCGCATGCACTACGTCAAGGCAGCCTCGTCGTTCAAGCCCGACCAGGCCAGTATCGCCGCGCCGGACCGCGTCGCGGCGATGTTGCCGCAGCGTCGGCGCTGGGCCCAGGAGGCCGGGCTGGACGGTGAATTCATCGAGGGCCTGTTCAACCAGGTCATCCACTGGTACATCGCGGAACAAACGGCGTTCTGGCTGCAAAAAAAGAGCAAGGCGGTATGAACGAAGCCGCCTTGTTGAATGTGTTCGAAGCCGCGCACCAGCTCGCGTTGGAGTACCAGCGTCCCGTCGTCGCCGTGAGCTCGCGCCCCGCACCGACCCTGGATCCGTTGGTGCTGTACGAAGCGCACCGGCAGGGCTTTTTCTGGTGCGCTCATTCACCGCGTCTGGCCCTGTTCGGCCTGGGCAGCGCCTGGCAGATCGAAGCCTCGGGTCCCCAGCGATTGGCCGAGGTGAACCGTCAATGGTTCGCTCTGTGCGCCGACGCGGTGATCGACGGCCCCCATCCACCGCTGCTGCTGGGCGGCATGCGTTTCGACACGCAGCAACCTTGCGCGCCACATTGGGCGCCGTTTGCCGATGCCAGTTTTCACCTGGCCCAATGGTTGCTCAGCGAAGACAGCGACGGCCGTTGGCTGCGTTGCCAGTGCGTGGTGGAACCCGGTAGCGATCCCGCCGCCTTGGCGCACGCCAGTCTGGCGGCGTACCAACAGCTTCTCGCGTCGCCACGCTCGCCCGCATCGTGCCCAGCGGTCATCGAACGCACTGCATTGCCCGCGCCGCAGTGGCAGGCCAAAGTCACCAACGCCTTGCAGGCTATCGACCGCGGCGACCTGAGCAAAGTGGTGCTCGCCCGCCATATCGAATATCAGCTGGACGCCGCCCTCGATAGCGGCGCTGTCATGCGCCGGCTGCACGAGCGGCGCAACTCATCCCACCTGTTCGCCCTGCACCGCGCAGAGAGCTGTTTCATGGGCGCCACCCCGGAGCGGCTGCTCAGTTGCCAGGCAGGTCACCTGCGCACCCACGCCCTCGCTGGTAGCGCGCGCCGCGGCCCAACGCCCGAGGAAGACCAGGACGTGGGCGCAGGCTTGTTGGCGGATCCCAAGGAACTGCACGAACATCAATTGGTGGTGCAGACCATCCTGCAAGGCTTGAGCGGCATCGTCAGCAACCTGCAAGCCGCAACCCGACCCGAACTGCTGAAACTGGCCACGGTGCAGCATTTGAGCACCCCGATCAGCGCCCGGCTTGAAGAGGGCCGCAGCTTGCTGGACGGTATCCAGGCCTTGCACCCCACTCCAGCGGTCGGAGGTTTGCCAGGGGCGACGGCGATGGACTTCATTCGCCGCCACGAGGGCTTCGACCGGGGCTGGTATGCGGCGCCCGTGGGTTGGCTGGACTCACGGGGCAACGGCGATTTCCTGGTGGCCCTGCGTTCGGCGCTGATGACACCTTTGCATTGCCACTTGTTCGCCGGCTGCGGGATCGTTCAGGGGTCTCGACCGGCCGATGAGTATGAGGAAACTCAAATCAAACTGGCGAGCATGGAGCAGGCCTTGCAACTGGCTCCACGCTAAAGGCGAGCCAATGATGAACCTGTGGCGAGGGAGCTTGCTCCCGTTCGGCTGCGAAGCAGTCGTGGACCGGCGGATGCGGAGTGCCTGGTGCTTTGCATTCAGCAGGTTTGGGGGCCGCTACGCAGCCCAGCGGGAGCAAGCTCCCTCGCCACGGGTTTGTCGATTGCCTTGAGTGAACAGCGTCAGCTCAAATCCTGTTGTCCCCGCTCCCGTTATCGGGCAGAGGAAACTCAAATCAAACTGGCGAGCATGGAGCAGGCCTTGCAACTCTTCACACGCTAACGGCTACACGTCTATGCCAAGCCGCCCTGGGCGATCCAAGGCGGCGCGCATGACGCTTCGAAATTACCTTACACGTTCAAAGACGATGTGAACCTTCGTCCCATCGGGGCGGCGAAAGTCTTCCACCATCCGGTCGCCGTCGACCTTCAACTGCAGGTCGTCCCGGGTACGCACGGCGCCCACCCAGTTCGGGAACGTAGACCCTTTGACAATGTTGCCAGTGAACTCACCGTTCTGGTCGACGGTATAGCGCCCGAAGAAACCGATGCTCCCCGCCATCGCTGCCCGGTTTTCCTCATCGGTTCCTTCACCACGTACATTGGATCGAAACACCGGCACGCGCGGATTCGTGAGCACTTCGACAAACGTCAGCTCCGGCGTGAAGACGAGCCAACCATGAGGATCGGGGCCGTAGGCGTCCGATCTGCTGCCCTGGCTTTCAACGGTTGCACTGACCATGCGCCATGTCCCGACCAAGGCGTTTTCCTTGCCCGTAAACACGCTGGAGCACGCCGATAAGACAACGATCGCACCGACTGCCAGTACCTTATTTTTCAGACTCATCCGCATCACCTTTCACTCGCCGCAACAACGCGACGGACAATAGAGTGGGTTTCATCCTGGTCGGAACGGTCTTCATCCCTGGCTGCGATAGCAGCCAAACGTAGCTCCCGCGAAGCGGCATAGTCGGCCTGTCGTCCCAGTTGCCAACCCAAGTACCCCCATAGCAACGCGCAACCTGCGCCCACCACAGCGACCGGCCCGGCGCCCTGCCCCAGCAGGTCGAGCAGACTCTTGACCCAGCCGCTCATGGCGTCACCCGCGCGGTAAACCACGGTGTCGATGAAATTCTTGGCCTTGTATTTGCTCTCGGCATCCAACGGCGCGAACAGCATTTCCCGGCCCGGTCGGACGAACGCGTACTCGCCGATCCGTCGCACGATCATCAGCGCCACCAGCAGCGCGAACCCCGGCGCCAACGCCAGGCCCAGGAAGCCGATGCACATCAGCAGCGGCACGATGGCCAGCAAGGCACGCACGCCCAGCTTCGGCGCGATACGGCCGGTGATGAACAGCTGGGACAGCAACGCACCGGCCTGCACGACGATGTCGATGGTGCCGAAGATGCGCACTTGCGCCGCGCGATCCGGATAGTGCTCGGCCACCAGGCGTGCCTGCTCGAAATAGAGAAAAGTGCTGACCGTCGCCAACAACACGACGAACCCGGCGATGCCCAACAGGTAAGGTGACCCAAGCACGGCCGTCAAACCGCTGAGCGGATTGCCCTGCAAGGGCTGCCGGGGACTTTGCGTCGGCGCGGCGCCGGGACGGCCAGCCCCGCCCGTTTCGCGCCATCCCATCAACGCCCGCTTCAACACGAGCGTGGCACCGAGCAACAAGGCCGCCAGCAACATCAATCCCGAGGCGCCAAGGGGACCAATGAGCAACGCACTCAGGGCCGGCCCCAACAAGCCACCGACGCTGGCGCCCGCGGCGATGAAGGCGAACAGACGCTTGGCCTGCTCGCTGTCGAACACATCCGCCATCAGGCTCCAGGCCACGGAAACGACGAACAGGTTATAGACCGAGATCCAGACGTAAAAGACCCGGGCCAGCCAGACACTGTCCGGCTGGAATTGGAACAGCTCGACGAACATCAGCAGGTTGAAGCCGAAGAAGCCGTACACCCAGTCGATCAGGCGCAGGCGCGGCACTCGGGAACTGAGCCAGGCGAACAACGGCACGGCCGCCAGCATGACCAGGAAGGTCGCGGTAAACAGCCATTGCAGATTTTCCACCCCCGCCGCGATGCCCATCGACTCACGGATCGGACGCAGCATGAAGTAACCGGTGAAGAGGCAAAGGAACAGCAGGAACCCGCACAGCGCCGGCCTCAACTCGCCGTCGCGGGCGTTCAGGGCGAGACTCAGCCGGTGCAAATAGGAAGGCGTACGCATAGGGACTCCAGGAAGATGGCAACAGGGCAAAGTCGAGCGCGGGACGGACGCCCGCGCCCAGGGTTGCATCAGCGGTAGGTCACGCCAGTCAGGCGCTCGGAGACGGCCCAGAGCCGTTCGGCATCCGCCTGCGTGCTCGCGGCGGGCGGCGTCTTGGCGAAGCCCAACGGCCCGCGTCGTTCATCGTCACCGGTCGGGCCGTAATAAGCCCCGCCCACGGCGTGCGCCGCAGTGGCAGCGTACAGCGTGGGCAACGCCCCTTGTGCCGCTGAGTGGTACGCGTCGCGGTCCTTGGCCCAGCGCCGACCGAACTCGCTGTCCAGGCCGGGCCCCCGTGCGACCAACTCGGTGACCGCCACGCCAGGGTGCGCCGCCATGCTGCGAATGCCCCAATTTTCAGCGTCACTGCGCCGTTGCAAGGCAAATGCCCAGTGCAGGACCGCCAGTTTCGATTGCGCGTAGGCCGCGTACGGGTCGTATTTCTGCTCGCTCTGAAGGTCATCGAGGTTCATCGCGCCGCGTGCGGCAGCAATGCTGGACAGGCTCACCACGCGAGCATCCTGGCTTTGACGCAAGAGCGGCACCAACAGACCGGTCAGCGCGAAGTGCCCCAGGTAGTTGGTAGCCAACTGAAGTTCGAAGCCATCCGCGGACGTGCCCCGCTCGGGCGGCGCCATGACGGCGGCGTTGTTGATCAACACGTCGAGGCGCGGCAGCCGCTGATTGAGACGCTGGGCCAGGTCGCGCACCGATGAAAGATCAGCCAGGTCCACGTTCTCGAACTGCACCTTGGCGTCGGGCACGGACTCACGGATACGGGCGATGGCCTGCGCGCCGCGCTCGGGGTTGCGCGCGGCGATGATGACCTCGGCGCCGGCACGCGCCAGGGCCAGCGCGTCCTCGTAGCCCATGCCACTGGTGCCGCCGGTGATCAGGACAATCCGACCTTTCTGGGACGGCATGTCGCGGGTCGACCAGTCCGGTTTCGGTGCTACACGATCGGACGCCCCGACACTCACCGAAGCGAGCAGCGCGATACCCGCGGCAAGGGTTCTCGCCAGTCTCGCCAACCGGCTCATGTTGCTCATGCGGCCAAGGGTGGGTGTTGTTGTGTTATTCCACATGGTAATGGTCCCTGTCTGAAGAAATGAACCGGCATCGCCGGACGGTCACTGTTTCGAGCACGCCTCGGCCAACTGCAAAAAGCTGACGTGTTTCTTGATGCCTTGGGTGTTCAAGTAGGTCATCCTGGCCTGCACGACCTCGCACACCGGCGATGTCGCCTCCTCGATATGGATGACCCTGGCGATGTCCAGCGGCATGCCATATTCGTAGGCCGGGAACTGCGTTTGTTCTTTGGCGAGCAGCGGCGAGCCGCTCAAGGAGATGACGGCCAGCAGGCCGGCAATCGACAGGTTTCGAATATTCATAGTGGGCTCCACGACACGGTCCTCGTTGGGATGGTCGTAGCACTCTAGGAGGGGGTGACTGACGTCAAGGTGACTGCTGGCTGACGGGAAGATGTCAAACCCGAGCGCAATGCTGCTCACTTAAGAAAAAATGATGGACTTGTGGCGAGGGAGCTTGCTCCCGCTCGGCTCTGTAGGAGCTGTCGAGCGGAGCGAGGCTGCGATCTTTTTCCAGACACTTGAACCTCAAGCGAAAGATCAAAAGATCAAAAGATCGCAGGCTTCGCCAGCTCCTACAGAGCCCAGCGGGAGCAAGCTCCCTCGCCACGGGTTTTTCGATTGCCTTAAGTGAATAGCATTGCAAACGCGAGCGGGCTTTTACTCGCGGGGTGCGACGACTAAGGCGCCGCCTGGTTCATCAAGGAAAACCCGAAGGTGTTGAACCCATTCTCGCTGTGGGCGAACACACGCCCGCCGTGCATGGACGCTACCGCCCGCACGATGGAAAGCCCCAGGCCATGGTGCGCATCGCTTCGCGCCCGGGCGGCGTCGGCGCGATAGAAACGCTCGAACAGACGCTCCAGGTGCACGCTGTCGATGGGCGCCCCTGCATTGGAAACCCTCACCTCGACTTGCATGCCGTCGCCAACCAGGCTGACCTTGATGGTGCTTTCCGGCACCGCATAGCGCGCCGCGTTCTGTATCAGATTGGCCAGGGAGCGGTGAAAAAGACGTCGGTCGATGCACACACGCATGTCGCCTTGGATCTCCACGCCCAGCTGTTTGTCGTGCAGCACCGGCTCCAGGTATTCCACCGTCTTCGACGCTTCTTCATACAGCGAGACATCACTGAGTTCGGTTGCCCGTTGCCCGCTCTCGGCGCCGGCCAGGAACAGCATGTCGTTGACGATGGTGCCCATCCGTTCCAGCTCTTCGAGGTTCGACTGCAGCAAGTCCTGGAGCTCACCCACCTCGCGCCCATGGGCCAAGGCCACCTGGGTCTGTCCGATCAGGTTGGTCAGAGGCGTTCGCAACTCATGGGCCACATTGGCGTTGAACCCTTCGAGCTGACACCAGGCGGCTTCCTGGCGCGCCAGGGCGCCGTTGAAGGACACCGCCAGTTCCTGCAACTCGCCCGGTAGTGCCTCGGTGTCCAGGCGCTGCTTCGAATCCCCGGGCGGCAGGCTATTGGCTTGACGACTCAAGCGCCTCACCGGCCCAAGGCCGAAACGCGCGATCCAGTAACCGAGCAGGGCCACCAGGCCGATGCCCAACGCCGAAGTCAGGATCAATATTTTGGTGAAGTGGTTCAGGGTCTTCCTGAACGGCGTTGAATCCAGCCCCACGATGAAGCGCAATTCCGGGCGGTCGCCCATGGCGGGAATGGTCTTGAGCAGCACCATCATGGGCCGTTCTTTCTCAGGCAGGTCGACGGTAAACAGCCCATCGGCGCGCTTCGACCAATCCTGGCCGTCCGGCATCGCCCCACCGTAACTGAAGGCCGGGTTGTCCACCAGGATCCAATAGCGGACCCGTTCATCCGCGGGCGTCAGGCCGTCGAGCTTCTGGCGCAAGCCGACCCAGAACGTCGGCGAATCGTATTTCGCCAGCACCGGGTCAAGCACGGAATGGCGCAGGATGAGCTCGTTCTGCATCTGTTCATCGAGCGATTGCTTCAAGGAAGAGCGCAGCAGTGTCGCGCTGATCGACATGATCAGCAGGACAGCAAGGGCGAACATCAGGGCCAGCCGCTTGGCGATGGAAATCTTCATCACGACGTACCGCTTTGCCTGCCGTGTTCTTCACGGCTTTCCAGCACATACCCCATGCCGCGGACGGTATGCAGCAACTTGTGGGGATAAGGCGCGTCCACCTTGGCGCGGACGCGCTTGATCGCGACCTCGACCACGTTGGCATCACTGTCGAAATTCATGTCCCAGACCTGCTCGGCAATCATCAACTTGGACAGAATCTCGCCCTGGTGCCGTGCCAACAGGCTCAACAGGCAGAACTCCTTGGCCGTCAGGTCCAGCCGCAGCCCACCCCGGGTCACCTTGCGCGCCTGCAGATCGACCTCCAGATCGTCGATGCGCAAATGCGTCAGGTCGGCCGTGTCGCCGGCGCGACGACGGATCAAGGCCTGGACGCGTGCGACCAGTTCGGCAAACGAAAAAGGCTTGCCCAGGTAATCATCGGCGCCCTCGCGCAGCCCTCGAATGCGATCATCCACCGTGCCCCTGGCCGACAGCATGATGACCGGGGTTTTCTTGTGCAGGCGCAAGCCTTGCAGCACGTCGTAGCCGTCCTTGCCCGGCAGCATCACATCCAGGATCACCACGTCGTATTCCCATTCCAACGCGTAGTGCAGGCCATCGATGCCATTCGTGGCAACGTCGACAATGTAGCCAAGTTCGGTCAAGCCACGATGGACGTAGGAGGAAGTTTTTTCTTCGTCCTCGACAATGAGCAAACGCATCAGGTGACTCCTCTACGAAAGCAAGGCAACCCAGTGAGTCTAGACAGCGAAGGTGTCTGGAGGCTGACGGCTTCCTGACATTTTTGTCAGAAAGGGTTCGAGGACTGGAACATCAATCTTTGTTATTCGAATTAAGAATCAAATCTATAGCTAATGAAACTAAGCAAACGACCTTTCAGTCACCTATCTTGACCTCAAGATCTGCCAATCTGGCTGACGCCGGAACGTTACCCAACGGCTCAGAGGCGCCATCAAACGGCACCGGACAAACGTTCATCCGGCAGGATACGGATCCGCTCGTACGTTCACATTGATTAAAAACCGCAAGACCGATAAGGAGATCACCCCTGTGGTGGATGCACAGCAATCGTTGGATTCAATTTCCCCTGGCATCTCCTCTGGCGACGACCCTTACGGCGCCACCTTCCTCGCAACGGCCGACTGAAATCCGAACGAGAGCCAAAGGAAGCCGTTCATGGCAATCACGCAAAACAACCGTTTGGTGCAGGTCGACAGTCCGCTCGGCGGCGATGTCCTGTTGCTGCAGGGCATGGAAGGCAGCGAAGAACTGGGGCGGTTATTCCACTACGAATTGGACCTGACCTCCGAAGACCGGGCGATCACGTTCGACCAGTTGCTGGGCAAGCCGATGGGCCTGACCCTGGAGCTGTACGACGGCGGCAAACGCTATTTCCACGGCATTGTCTGCAGTTGCCGGCAGTTGACCGGGCACGGCCAGTTCGCCGGTTACCGCGTCAGCCTGCGACCCTGGCTCTGGCTGCTCACGCGCACCTCCGATTGCCGGATTTTCCAGAACAAGACCGTGCCGGACATCATCAAGCAGGTGTTCCGTGACCTCGGCTTCTCCGATTTCGAAGACAGCCTGAGCGGCAGCTACCGCGAGTGGGAATATTGCGTGCAGTACCGCGAAACCAGCTTCGACTTTGTCAGTCGACTGATGGAGCAGGAAGGCATCTATTACTACTTTCGCCATGAGAAGGCCCGCCACGTGCTGGTGCTGGCCGACGCCTACGGTGCCCACTCCACCGCGGCGGACTATGCCTCGGTGCCCTTCTACCCACCCGATCGGCAAATGCGTGAGCGCGATCATTTCTACGACTGGCAACTGGCACGGGAAGTCCAACCCGGCTCGCTGGCGCTGAACGACTACGACTTCCTGCGTCCGCGCGCCAGCCTTGAGGTGCGCTCCAGCGTGCCGCGCAACCACACCAACGCCGACTACCCGCTCTACGACTACCCCGGTGAATACGTCCAGAGCAACGATGGCGATCACTACGCGCGTACTCGCATCGAAGCCATTCACAGCCAGTTCGAGCGTGTGCAGTTGCGCGGCCGGGCCCGCGGAATCGGTTGCGGTCATGTGTTCACGCTGACCGGATACGACCGTGCGGACCAGAACCGCGAATACCTGGTGGTGGCCGCCCGTTATCAGATTCGTCAGGATGCCTATGAAAGCGGGCAGTCGGACGTCGCCGAACAGTTCGTCAGCGAGCTGGACTGCATGGATGCCAACCAGGCCTTCCGCCCTCTGCCCCTCACGCCGATGCCCATCGTCCGTGGGCCGCAGACCGCCGTGGTGGTGGGGCCCAGTGGCGAGGAGATCTGGACCGACCAGTATGGGCGGGTCAAAGTGCATTTCCACTGGGATCGCCATGACCAGTCCAATGAAAACAGCTCCTGCTGGATTCGCGTGTCCCAGGCCTGGGCCGGCAAGAACTGGGGCTCCGTGCAGCTGCCGCGGATCGGTCAGGAAGTGATCGTCAGTTTCCTCGAGGGCGATCCGGATCGGCCGATCATCACCGGTCGCGTCTACAACGCCGAACAGACCGTGCCCTACGCGCTGCCCGCCAATGCCACCCAGAGCGGGACGAAAAGCCGTTCAAGCAAGGGCGGCTCACCGGCCAACTTCAATGAAATCCGCATGGAGGACAAGAAAGGCGCCGAGCAATTGTTTATCCACGCCGAGAAGAACCAGGACATCGAGGTCGAGAACGACGAGACCCATTGGGTGGGCCACGACCGCAGCAAGACCATCGACAACGACGAGACCGTGCACGTCAAGCATGACCGCACCGAAACCGTCGATAACAACGAAACCATCACCATCGGTGTGGATCGCAAGGAAAAGGTCGGCAATAACGAAACCATCTCCATTGGCGTGAACCGCACCGAGGATGTCGGCAGCAACGAGAAAATCACCATTGGCGCCAATCGCACCGAGAACGTGGGCAGCAACGAGACCATCACCATCGGCGCGGACCGCACGGAAAAGGTCGGTGCCAACGAGACGATCACCATCGTCAGCAATCGCACCGAGGACGTGGGCGGCAACGAAACGATCGGCATCAAGGGCAACCGTAACGAAACGGTCCAGGGCAACGAAGGGATCGAGATCAACGGCAACCAGAGCACCCAGGTCGGTCAGAACGAATCCCGTGACGTATCCCAGAACCGCAGCACCAACATCAAGCAGAGCGACACCTTGGACGTCGGCAAGCACTTCGCCCTCACCGCTGGCGACTCCATCAGCCTGACGACGGGCGACGCCAGTATCACCCTGAAGAAGGATGGCACCATCATGATCAGCGGCAAGAACATCACCCTCGACGGCTCCGGCGCGATCAAGATCAAGGCCGACAGGAACGTGGTCGTCAAAGGCCAGAAAATTCTGCAGAACTAGCCAAGGAGCGTGCGCGATGACTGTCGAATATCAACTGCCCACCGCCTCCACTACCACGCCGGTGCGGGTGGATGGCGTCGTGATTGGCCTGCTGCTGGATGTGCCCAAGGCGGACGCTCCGGTCGTGGCGTTTCCCGGCTGCCCGGCCGAGGGCGGCCTCGCCGCGCGCACCACTACCCCCCTCAGTCGCGAGGACATCGGTGCCCAGGTCGCGCTGATGTTCGAGGCCGGCGACCTGACGCGGCCTTTGGTGATCGGTCGCATCCAGCGTTTGCCGCAAACCGCCACGCCAGCCGTCGCCCACCTGGACGGCGAACGCTTGGAGTTCACCGCGGAGCGGGAAATCGTCCTGCGCTGCGGCAAGGCGAGCATTACCCTTACCCGCGAAGGCAAAGTGCTGATCCGAGGGACCTACCTGTCGAGCCGATCATCCGGCGTGAACCGCATCAAGGGCGGCTCGGTGCAGATCAACTGAGGCAATGACGCCATGGAATTGGTAAACAAGACCCGTCTCGTTGGCGGTTATACGACCTCAACCGATAAAACGGGCCGTGAATGGCTGGTCGTGGTAGCAAAAGGAACCTATGGCATTCCAGATCACCCTGGACATACGCCCCGCCTGCTCGAACAACAGGTTCCGCTGGTCATGGCCGATGTATTCCCAGGTGAACCGAGTGAATCAGCGGCCTTGTACGAAAACGATTTTGCACTGCACAAGCCACGCTGTGATGTCCTGCTGAATGGTCACTGTCACGCCCCCAATGGAGAGCCGGCAACGGAGGTGAACGTAGCGCTGAAGGTCGGGACGCTTGTAAAAGCCTTCAAAGTGATTGGGGCACGAGTCTATGAGGATAGCGCCCTCTCATACTCGATAAGCAAGCCTGTTCCATTCACCATCATGCCGATTACCTATGCGCAGGCCTTTGGCGGCGTGGATCGGACGCATGCAGACCCGGCCAGACACAAATGGTACCCATGGAACCCTGTTGGCGCCGGTTTTTACCCCGCGGCAAGCAGTGCTCAGACCAATGGCTTGCCGCTCCCCAATACCGAAGAGCTGGACAGGCCCGTCACCGCCCCGAACGAACATTACAAGCCAATGGCATTTGGCCCGATTGGCCGAGCATGGCAGCAACGTATCCGATGGGCTGGCACCTATGATCAGGCGTGGCTTGATCATCAATTCCCCTTTCTTCCTGAGGATTTTGACTTGCGCTACTTCCAGTGCGCACCCGAGGACCAGCAAATTGACTATCCCCAGGGGAATGAAGAAGTTGCGCTGCTTAATCTGAGCGATAAAGGCCGGTCGGCATTCAGGCTTCCGGCAAACCTGAAACTACCGATGCTTGTTGTTTTTCATGACGACAGCGCGCGGGAAACAGCTGCCGTGGTCGACACTGTCATTCTTGAGCCTGACGCGAATCGCCTGACGCTGACCTGGCGAGCGTCTTCACCGCTCGGGCGCAACATCAAGGAAGTCGCCAAGGTCATCGTCGGGCAAACCGCCGAACAGTTCGAACAGGCCAAGGCCAACGAAGAACGCATGCGAGGTAAGCAGCACTTCAAGTCATTGGCTCAACTCGTGGCGTGGACAAAGCAAGCGTATCCTCCCGCGGAAGAGGAGATATGACGTCCATGCAGGGGCCCGCCCTCTTCGTCACCAGCATGGGCATGGCTTGTCCCGTGGGCCTGTGCGTCGCCAGCGCCTGTGCTGCCAAGCGAGCCGGGCTTTCCGCACTCCAGGAGCTGCCGTTCCTCGACAACGCCTGCGAGCCCATCATCGGTGCGACGGTGCCCAGCGTTGACCTGGCGCTGCCGGCCTCAACGCGGATGTCCGAGCTTTTGATGCATGCACTGGTCGAGCTGATACACAGTGCGCCCAAACTGGATTGGCAAGCGGTGCCTTTTCTCCTGTGCCTGGCTGAACCGGAGCGTCCAGGCATCGACATCAGGGAAATAGCCCAGACCGTCATTCAGGATGTTTCCTCCAGGTTGGGCATCCGATTCGATCCAAACCATTCCAAGATCATCCCCTCCGGCCATGTTGCCGGCATGCATGCCCTCCATGAAGCCAGTCGCTTAATGCAGGAAACGCGCGCCCCCGCCTGCGTGGTGGCGGGCGTTGACTCGCTGCTCAGCGCCTCGACACTGCAATGGCTGGATAACCATCGCCGGCTGAAAACGGCCACTCACAATGACGGCTTGTTTCCTGGCGAAGGAGCCGCGGCCATCCTGGTTCAGGCCTATCGGCAACCTGGCACCTGCCTGGCAATTTCAGGCCTGGGTTTTGGGCAAGAAGAGGCGCCTCTGTTGTCGAACAAGCCCCTGCGAGCAGGGGGACTGACCGACGCCGCGCGCACGGCGCTTGCGCAGGCAAAACTGGGGTTACATGAAATTGATTGGCGCCTGTCGGATGTCACGGGGGAGCAATACGGGTTCAAGGAATTGCCCTTGATGGAAGCGCGGCTTTTTCGGACGGTCAGAAAAGAGGACCAGCCGCTGTGGCATTGGGCGGAAGCGATGGGTGACACCGGGGCCATCGCCGCAATCGTCCAATTGATACTCGCCGAGCAGGCGTTTCGCAAAGGCTACGCACCGGGAACCACTGCGATCTGTCTGAGCAGCGCCCTGGCTGGCGCGCGTGCCGCCGCCGTCGTGCGCGACCTCAGTCGATCCGAGGGGGGCCTATGAGCTGCGACGTTTACGCAAACGGCGATGAGATTGCCTGCAAGGCGGGTGGTGGCAAGGTCATCGCGGCGTTCCCGGATGTTTGCCTGACGCCACCACCGCCTCCGGGAGGGCCGATCCCGGTGCCCTACCCGGACACCTCGTTCTCCAAGGACATGAAGAAAGGCAGCAAGACCGTCAAGATCGAAAACAAGGAGATCATGCTAAAAAATCGCTCCTTCTATAAAACCTCACCGCTGGGCGATGAAGCCGCTACAAGAAGCCAGGGTGCAGGCGTCATCACTCACGTCATTACCGGCAAGACCTATTTTGTTTCATGGTCAATGGATGTTCTTTTCGAAGGCCAGAACGTAGACCGACATACCGACCTCACCACCTCGAATCATGCCAGCCCTGCGGCGAATGCGGCGGTGCCCATGGTCAACACCGCCAAATACAGCCCGGTGCAACAAGACTCCAAAGTGCCGGGCAAGCATAAGTGTGAATGCTGTGGCGGCGCGGCGCACTCCAAGGCCCAAGCGAACGGGGAGTACATGTCGGAAGCTGAGTTCTACGACACCGCGCAAAGTCCCGAGAACGCTGCCGTCCTCGCCAAGGTCCGAGCGAACCCCAAGTGCAAGCACCTGCTACCGCCCGCCGGGAAGCCACCGAGCGGTTGCAATAAATACTACAAGACGGACACGCGGGAGAAAAAGAACATTGAGAACGACTGGGCAATGAACAGACCCAGTTATATGGAATGGAAAGGCGTGAGCCAGGGCGACCCAGTTGCCCATAGAGTCCCCAAGGCGGCCGGAGGTTGCCCCGCCGGCCAAGGAAATCTGGCGCCCACTGGCCGCAAGTGTGCCAAACTCGAAACAGAGTTGAGTGCCCTGCAAGACAAACGCGCCAATAGTTTTCGAAGGTCCTAGCGATGAGCGCTGCCACTTACAAGTACACCCACCGACCAGACTTCCTTCACGATTGCTTCTATTGGAAAGGCCGCGGATACCACTACGTCAGTGCGGCCCCCGAAGCCGTGTTGTCGCCTGACGGATGGCAGAGCAATGACCCCTGGATTGCACTTGCCTCGACTCTGGAGCGTGCAAAACATGCAGATTACAGTCATGTTTCCCAGCTCAGGAAATGGATATTGGACACCGATAGCGCGCCAACGCTGGTGTCGGCCTGCCTGGGCCTGACCGCGGATGCGGGCCTGGATACGGATTTGGATTTCCTGGCCGAACTCATGATCGACGGACCCGACTATCTACGCATCGAGGCTTGCCTGGCGGCTCAGTGGTCGGGTGTTCTATGGCTGATACCGTTCATGGTCGAAGCGCGGCGCATGCTGGAACGACGAGCCGATCAGGAAGCCGTAGAAGCGAACATTTCAAACCTTCTTGACCCCGTGGGCGGCCAGCCCGATTTCTACGACAGTGGTCTGAGCGAAGGCGACTACCGGGCGGCTGTCGATTCGCGACTTGCCAATCTGAAGAACGCCCATGGGAACGACAGAATTTCGATCTTGGGCGGCCTACCGGTCGATATGAACAAACAGGCCTGGTTCATGCGCAAGGCCCTGGCCCCAAAAAACACTGACGAATGGATCGATTGGAGCGGCTTTTTGCTCTGGAGACGGAAGTTCGAGGTGTACACCGGGGTTGACTGCTCCAGCTTCTATGGAAAAAACGGCGACTTCCAACCCCTGAATGCAGCGGTCGTCCTGGACCAATACATGGCCTCTCCCCAGCACTTCGAAGTCGGTGGACGTTATTTCTTTGGAAACCTGGTGCCGTAACAAGACAGAGGCGTCATGGTCCCCATCTCATCAATGATCGAGCAACATGCCGAAGAAGCTTGCTTCCTCATCCTCCTGCACGATCACGCCGTACGAGCGCCCCATTACGACCTTGATGACCTGAGCAAACTGGACGAGCGTATCGACGCCCATCTCGATGGCCTGCGCATCGCCGGCTCGACAGGCCTGGAGACCCTGCTGGCCCAGCTCGGCCCGCACACCGTCGGCGAGATGTTCGCCAGTGTGCTGCTGTCCTTCGAAGCGGCCAATGCACAGGCGCTGTCGCGGCTCAGCGAGCACCTGAGAACGGCCATGGAAACCGAGCGAGGTTACCTGATGGCCTTGGGGTGGCTCGACTGGGAACGGGTATCGCCCTGGATCGACCGCATGCTCTCCTCCCCCGAGCCTCTGTTCCGCCGCCTCGGCCTGGCAGCCTGCGGCATGCATCGCCACGATCCTGGTCCCGCCCTGCTGGCCGGACTTTCCGATGCCGCCCCAAGCGTGCTGGCACGTGCCGCCCGCACAGCTGGCGAGTTGCGTCGTCGTGACCTGCTGCCAGCGATTCGAGCCCAGTGTCTACAGGTAGACGCCGCCACGCGCTTCTGGGCCAATTGGGCCGCCGCCCAGATGGGTGATCAGCAGGCCTTGGAACCTCTGCGTTCATTCGCCGAGCAACCGGGCGAATTTCAATACCGCGCGCTCTGCGTGTTGCTGACCTGGCAGGAACGCGAGCCCAGCATCGCCTGGATACGCCAGTGGGTGCAGGATCCCAGGGATCGACGCATCGGCATCCAGGCCCTTGGGCTGCTGGGCGATCCGGTCTGCGTTCCGTGGTTGATCCAGCAAATGAGCGACCTGCCCTATGCCCGGGTCGCCGGCGAAGCCTTCAGCCTGATCACCGGTGCGGACCTGGCGTTACTCGACCTGGAATTGCAGGCCCTGCCGGATTTCGATGCGGGCCCGAACGACAACCCTGAGGACCCCAACGTGGCCATGGACCCCGACGAGAACCTGCCCTGGCCCGACCCGCAGGCAATCGATGGCTGGTGGCATGCCAATGGCGGAGACTTCCAGGTGGGTAATCGTTATATGCTGGGCTTGGCCCATGGCGAACACAGTTTTCAGCAAGCCCTTGTCCGCGGCCAGCAACGCCAGCGCGTCGCCGCCGCCTGCGGTCTCGCGCGCTTTCGTCCAACCGAAGTGCTTTTCCCCACCAGCGCACCGGCCTGGCGGCAAAAGCGGTTGTTGGGATGACGGCGGCGTTCGGGCGTTGACCAGGGTGTGTATAGCGCTGCGACGCCCGCAATCAATGACACCCCCTTGGAGGCACCATGCCGAACGCAAGCGGAAAGAACCCTGTGGCACTCATCAGTGGGGTTGGCAGTGAGATCGGAATCGGTATGGCGATCGCCCGCAGGCTGGGTAACGCCGGCGCCAGACTGATCATCACTGCCAGCAGTGCTCGTATCCTCGAACGCGTCGCAGAACTGCGTGCCGAAGGGTTCGAAGTCGAAGGACGGGCCCTCGATCTTACCGATGAAACCCAGGTCCGTGAGTTTATGGAGTGGGCAGAATCCGTCTGGGGGCAGGTCGATATTCTGGTGAACAACGCAGGCATGGCCATGCAAGGCAGTCCGGAGTTCTTTTCCGACTTGGCGACCATGGACCTGCACACCTGGAACCTGACACTGGCGCGAAATCTCACCACGGCCTTTCTGCTTACCCGGGCGGTTCTGCCCGGTATGCGGGCGCGCCGTTACGGGCGCATCGTCAACATCAGCTCCACGACCGGCACCCGCTGCAGCAACCCTGGTGAAGCGGCTTACAGCGCGGCGAAGGCGGCGATGGTTGGCATGAGCATGAGCCTGGCGCTGGAAGTCGCCCAGCAAGGCATCACGGTAAACAGCGTCGCGCCCGGCTGGATCAGCACAGGGTCGACCACCGCCGAGGAAGCCAAGGCGGCCGGTTACACGCCAATGGGCCGCGCCGGACGCCCCGAAGAGGTGGCGGCACTAGTGGCTTTTCTTGCGTCTTCAGAGGCGAGCTACCTCACTGGCGAAGTCATTGTGGTGGATGGCGGGAACTGCCTGGTCGAGAATAAGGCGCCTTGAGCTGAACAGGCGCCCCGGGCATTCGCCACGATTCGCGTCATAGGCCCAATAACCGCACGGCGTTACCGTGAGCGATGAGCGCCTTGTCCGCCTCAGTGATAGGCAGGCTATCGAGGAAAGCGCGAGCGCCATCCAGGCTCTGGTAGGGATAGTCGATGGAATACAGGATACGCTCGGCCCCCATGAGCGCGTGGATAAACTGGAAGTGCGGGAGCGTGAGCATGCCACTGGGCGAAACGTAGACATGCTCGCGGTAAGTCTGGCCGATGGGACGTTTCAGGCCGCTGGCTTCCTGAGGAATGGAATCTTCCAGGCGCTGCAGGAAAAACGGCACCATTTCGCCCCAATGCCCGCTGATGACTTGCAAATGGGGATGCTGGTCGAACACACCCGCGAGCAACATCCGCACGACTTGAATACCCGCCTCGTTGTGCCACCCCCAAGCAAACATCGAAAGGCGTGCACTGAGTTCGCGCTCGAACCCGCCGTAATACGCTGTTTGAACGGCAGGCAGCGGCAGCCCCGGATGGACGTACAGCGCCACGTTCAACTCATTGAAGGCGGCGAGAATCGGGGCATAGCGAGCATCATCGAGGAAGGTGTCCCCAGGGCGACCATTGATCAGCGCGCCCTTGAGGCCGAGCACCTTCACCGCCCTCTCCAACTCACGCGCCGCCGCCTCGGGTGCCTGCCACGGAAGCGTGGCAAAACCGCTGAAACGATCGGGATGAGCCTGTGCCGTCTCTGCCAGTTTGTCATTGGCGGCACGACACAGCTCAATGGCTTGCGAGGCGGGCAACAGCTGAGGAAACCCGCCATAGGAAAGCACCTGCATGCTGATTCCCGCCGAGTCCATGTCGAGCAAGCGTGACTTGCCTGTCTCCAGCGCCTTGCGTGCTGATTCGCTGGGCGCAATAACATGCGGTCGATCGGGGTCCGCGACCTGTACGCCATCGACCACCCGGCTGCCCCAGTCAGAAAGATAGGGGGCCTCGGCACGTACGAGGGCCTGGGTGGCAATGCCCATGGCGGGGTCGAGTACGTGCTCTTCAACACAGATCAGTTGCATAGTGCCCCCTAGTCACAAGTCATCACGCTAACAGCGCATCTCGCAGTGCTTCGCCCAGGCTGGCGGCGGACTGCGGGTTCTGACCGGTGATGAGGCGACCATCGACGACCACATTGTCCGCCCAGTTAGCCGCCTGCTGGTGATGTGCGCCGCGTCGGGTGAGCGTCGAGGCCAACAGGAATGGCACAACATGGGTGGACTGCACTTCCTCCTCCTCGTTGTCGGTGAAGGCGGCGACCCGCTTACCGGCCACGAGCAGGCTACCGTCGGCTCGACGTGCGTTGACCAAGGCGGCCGGCCCATGACAGACCGCCGAAACGATGCCACCGGCCGCGTCGATTTCGCGGATCGCCGCGTGTACGGCAACGTTATCGGGGAAATCCCACATCGTACCGTGGCCGCCGGCGAAGAAAATGGCCGAGTAGCGTGCCGGCTCCACCTCATTCATGGGCAAAGTGTGCTCAAGCGCATGGCGGAAATCGGTATCGGCCCAATAGCGGGCAATGACCGGATCACTCATATCCTCCAGGCCATCCAAGGGCGCGGCACCGCCGTTGATGGAGGCCAATTCGACACGGATGCCCGCCTCCTGCAATTTTT
This sequence comes from Pseudomonas thivervalensis, assembly GCF_001269655.1. Taxonomy (GTDB): domain Bacteria; phylum Pseudomonadota; class Gammaproteobacteria; order Pseudomonadales; family Pseudomonadaceae; genus Aquipseudomonas; species Aquipseudomonas thivervalensis. The sequence continues at coordinate 765,015 of NZ_LHVE01000007.1, read as the reverse complement.
CCAATGGATGAGTGACCTCGGCCAAGTTGAAACCGGTGGGAAGGCCAGACGCGCCCTTTACCGCGTTGCTGGTGACGACGAAAAGGACTGGGTTGAGCTCAGAAGCTTGCTGGGTCATGGTCTTGGGCCCTTGGTTGAAACGAAGAAGGCTGGTGCGTTGCTCACGATGCCTGCGCCGCAATAATCGTCAGGCGTTATCGGGCGCGAAGAGCATTTCCCAGTTCATGAAGGGACCGAGCGGAATGATCTCCCAGTCGATGAGCCCGGCTTTGGCCAAGGGGAACGCGTTCAACGCCTCCCTGGCGGATTCCACAGTGTCGGCCTCGGCGATAATCGCCACGCCTGGGCGATCCTGGCGAAAATAAAAGTCGCGCACGATGCCGCCCTTGTAGAGCTGCCAGGCGTGACGGGCTTCGTCGAGCAGGTGCGGCTGATATTTCTCAAGACTGGCGCCAGGTTGAGGAATGTCGAGACAAAGCAGTTTCATGGTACGGCTCCTTGGTCGGGATACATGGCTCGGGTGAAGTCGACGCACTGGCGCCGCCTGGACACCAATATCAATGAAGCTGTAGCTTATAGTGGAATAATAATCTCCATTACCGATATTTTTTCCCCACAGAGTTGAACCATGGGAACCAATCCAGGAGCCAGGGCCGTATGAGAGATCCATTGGATGGCGTTGCGCTGTTCGTCGAAGTCGTGCACGCCGGTGGGTTTTCCCGGGCGGCGCAACAGCTGTCGCTGACGCGATCGGCGGTGGGCAAAGCGATTGGTCGGGTGGAAGAGCGGCTGGGCGTTCGCCTGTTTCATCGGACCACCCGGACCCAAAGCCTGACCGAGGCCGGCCAGGTATATTACGAACATTGCCTTCGCGCCTTGGAGGAAGTCCGCTCGGCTCAGTCCCTGCTGGAATCGGGCCAGCAAGAGATCACCGGGCGCCTGCGTGTAACGATGCCGGTCTTGTTCGGCCAATACTGCGCCGGCCCGATCTTGCTGGAACAGGCCCACCAGCATCCCAAGCTGGAACTTGAATTGCATTTCAGCGACCAGTCCGTAGACCTGATTGCCGAAGGCTTCGATCTCGCGATTCGCTTTGGTCCCTTGGCGCAACTCAGCGGTCTGCGCGCACAACGTCTGGCGGTCCAGCAAAAACTGCTCTGCGCATCGCCAGGCTACCTGGCCAAAAACGGGCAGCCTCGCAGCCTGCCAGAATTGCTCGGCCACGACGCGGTGCTGTATCACCGGCGCGATTACACGCAACCCTGGGCCGTTACGGATACCGACGGTCAACTCAAGACGGTGTCTCTTTCCCCGCGCATTCGTTTGAATGACCTTTCATTGATCGCCGATGCTGTCGAGGCCGATATGGGAATCGGCTGGCTGCCTTCGTGGCTGGTGCGTGATCGCTTGCGCTCCGGTGTCCTCGTCCAGCTCCTGGAAACGCATCCGCCCACCACGATGGACTGTCATGCCGTTTCACCCGAGATGCGGCAAATGCCTATGCGGCTGCGCCACATCATTGACGTGCTTGCCAGCCAACTGCCAGAAATCATGAAGCTGTGAGCCAGAAAAACCGTCACCCACAGAGTGCCGCCAGTGGGTGAGTCATTGAATTACCCATCCCTTGCCAGGAGTTGTCATGAACATTCGTCAATGGTTTTCCAAATGCGCGATGGTGCTTTGCCTGCTTGCATCCGGCGGGACCGGCGCGCAGACATTTCCATCCACGGTGGTGGTGCGTGTCGCACAGCTCGAGATCGATCCGGAGCAACTGCAACGCTATACCCAGATCGTCAAGGAAGAGATGGAGATCTCCGCGCGCGTGGAGCCTGGGGTAATTGCCATCTATTCGGTGGCGGATAAAGACCACCCTCACTTGCTCCACTTCTTCGAAATCTACGCTGACGAGCAAGCCTACCTGTCCCACATCGGGTCTGCGCATTTCAAACGGTACGTAGAGCAAACCAAGTCGATGATCCTCTCCAGACGGTTGATCGAGACGACGCCGATCCAACTGAGTTCGAAGTGAAACCGGAACGATGTCTTCCAAGCCAGGCAGATGCCTTGCGGAAAAACGATGGTGACAGAAACTGACCCTGTCGATGGTTAGAGTGAAACGGTTGGTCGCAGGAAACGATGCGCTTAGCACCCCTGCCCCAGCCCTGTTCCCTCTCATCCATCATCCAGAGTAAGCGTCGGCTATGAAGCGTATCCAGTATTACCATTACGGCGGGCCGGAAGTGATGAAGCTCGAGGCCTTCACGTTGGCTTCGCCAGGCCCGGGCGAAGTCGCTGTGAACATCCGATTCGCCGCCATCAATCCTATCGACTGGAAGTTGCGCCTTGGCCAGATGAAGATTGTCACGGGCAGGTCCTTCCCCCGAGCCATGGGCATGGACTTCTCGGGCACCGTCATGGCAGTGGGCAGTAACGTGACGCGGTTCAAAGTGGGGGATGCTGTTTTTGGGCTCGCTCGTTTCAAGGAAAGTGGTGCCTTGGCAGAAGCCGTGATCACCAAGGAATCGCTGCTGGCCAGCAAACCCGATGACGTCTCCTTCAAGCAGGCCGCTTGCCTCGGGACTCCGGGCATGACCGCCTGGAACGGATTACGGGACAAGGCCGGGCTGAGCACGGGCCAGCGTGTCTTCATCAATGGTTGCAGTGGCGCGGTCGGTGAAGCCTGCGTGCAGATAGCGCGCATGGTCGGGGCCACTGTCACCGGCTCGTGCAGTGAAGAGACGCTGGAGCGGGCGCGGCAGCTCGGGGTCGATACGGTTCACGACTATCGCCAAACCGATCTGTCCACGCTGCCTGAACGTTTCGATGTGGTGTATGACACGGCGGCCACGATGTCCCTGCCGGTCGGCCTCAACCTGCTGCGCAAAGGCGGCGTACTGCTTGACCTGAATCCAAGCCCCGGCAAGTTCCTCCGTTCGTTCTTTGACAAGCGCTTGAAACCCGTCATCTGCACGCCGCGTCCGGACGTCCTCGACACGCTCGCCCAGGCCGCCCAGAATGGCCGCTTCCGGCTTCCTGTAGCGGAGGTGGTGCCTCTCGACGATGCGATCGAGCTTATCGCGGCCATTGAGGGGGGCAGGAAATTGCGTGGCAAGGCCCTTGTGGCCATGGACTGAAGCGTGTCAAGAAGCCATAGATTATTCGACCTCATGCAGGTGCTACGGCGCCATCGCGGGACCGTTTCCGGTGTCACGCTGTCCCGCGAGCTGAATGTGTCATTGCGGACCATCCGACGGGACATCATCACGCTGCAGTCGATGGGTGCGGAGATCGTTGGAGAACCCGGCGTTGGCTACATCTTGCGTCCGGGCTTTCTGTTGCCGCCCTTGAGTTTCACTGAGGAAGAGATCCAGGCGTTGATGGCCGGCGCACAGTGGGTCAGCCGCCAAACCGATGCAGGCCTGGCTCGCGCTGTTCAAAATGCATTGGCGAAAATCGACAGTGTCCTGCCGCCGCACATGCGGCGAACTTTGGACAGCGACACGATCTATGTCAGTCGCAATCAAGGCGCGGCGGCGCTGGATCTGGCGCAGGTCCGGCTGGCACTTCGCGAACAACGAAAAATGCAGATCGTCTACAAGGATGAAAACGGGGAACAGACGCAGCGAACCCTCTGGCCGATCATGCTCGGGTTTGTCGAGTCGCAGCGGTATATCGCAGGCTGGTGCGAACTGCGCGGCGACTATCGTCTATTCCGAACGGACCGGATCATCAGGGTGGAAGTCCAGGAGGAGCGCTACGCCCGCCCCAGGCAACAGCTGGTCAAGGAGTGGCGCTCCCGGGAAGCGCACCCGTGCAAACAGAAGGATTGCAGCTAGGACCAGCGCGGTTCCCCTGTGGGAGGGAGCTTGCTCGCGATAGCGATGGTTCAGCTACAGGGCCACAAGGACTTCGAGAACGGCACGGTCCTGTGGCGAGGGAGCTTGCTCCCGCTGGGGCGCGCAGTGGCCCCCAAAAGGCGATGAGCGCTGCGCACTCAAGCGGGAGCAAGCTCCCTCGCCACAAAAGCGCCCAAGCGTCACTTGAACAATTCACTGCTCATGAAATCAATGAACACCCGCAGTTTCGGCGACAGGTGCTTGCTTGAAGGCCAGAGCATGCGGAAGGTGTTCTGATACCGGTTGAAGTCATCCAGGACGGTGACCAGCTCACCGGCGGCGATAGCCTCACGCACGGTGAAATCCGGTACGCAGGCAATCCCCAGCGCATCGCGCACCACATGCAGCAACGCCTCCGTGGTGTTGCAGACCAGCGTGGCCGGCAGGTTGAGATCCGACTCCCCTGCCCCGTTTACTGGCCAGACTTGCATCCTGCCGGTGCTGGGAAATTTGTACAACAGGCAGGCATGCCGCTGCAGGTCCGCCGGCACGCTCGGCGTGCCGTGTGCGGCGAAGTACCGGGGCGAAGCGACCACAACCAACTTGAACGTGCCCAACGGGCGGGACATCAGCCGGGAATCGTTCGGCTCCCCGGTTCGAATGACCGCATCGAAACCTTCCTCGATGATGTCCACCAGTCGATCGGAAAAATCCAGGTCCAATTCGATACTGGGGTAGCGGCGCATGAAGGCGATCAGCGTCGGCATGACCAGATCCGCAACGAGGGGCAAACTCACGCGCAGCTTGCCCCGCGGCGCTTCGCGGGTTTGTGACAACTCCTGCTCGGCCGCTTCGACTTCGCAAAGAATGCGCCGGCAACGCTCGAGGAACAGCGTGCCTTCCGCCGTCAGCGTGATACTGCGCGTGCTGCGATGAAACAAGCGGACACCCAGCCGTTCCTCGAGCCGCGCCACGCTCTTGCCCACCGCCGAGGACGAAATGCCCAGCGCCCTGCCCGCCTCTGAAAAGCTGCGGGTTTCGGCTGCGCGCACAAAAAAATCGATCCCGCTCAGTGATTCCACGCCAGGCTCCTATTGCGGACATTTTTTCCGATGTGTTGCGCACTCTAGCATTATTGTCTCGCCATGAATGGGCACTTACCGTAGTCGGCACCTATCAATCTGCGATTGACGCCGCCGTCCGGCGGGTCAGAAGCGCTCCAAGCAGGTGACACATGACGATTGCCAATACCCATATCGACGTCGATGCTGAACTGGTCCAGTAATTTTGGACATTTTTTTCGGTTCTCACGCAGCCAGCTTTTCCGCTGCTACAGGTGAGTGGTAACCGTTGTAACTGTGGCGCCTGACATTGTTGTAGCGCGTCACATAGCGGTTTATATCAACTCGGGCTTCGTGTTCCGAGTTGTATCCCTCTTCAGGCACCCACTCGGACTTCAAACTGCCAAAAAAACGCTCCATCGGGGCGTTATCCCAGCATTGGCCTTTTCGACTCATGCTCTGCTTAAGCTCGTGCGCCACCAGTTCGTCCCGGAATTTATGGCTGGTGTACTGACATCCCTGGTCAGAATGGAACAGTACGCCTTTAGGTCGCCCTCTCAATTCGACGGCCATTCGCAGTGATTCGCGCGCCAGTGTCGCGTCGGCGACCAGTGAAAACGACCAGCCCACTACTCGTCGCGCAAATAGATCCAGAACGACTGAGAAGTAGAGCCAGCGCTTGCCCAGCTGGATATAGGTGATATCTGCGCACCAAACCTTATTGATATCAGCTACGTAAAACTCACGGTCCAGCTCATTCTCAGCCACCAGCGACTCAACGCCCGATGACTTGTACTTGTGAGGTCTGCGCTGACGGCTAGCGATCCCAGCTTCCTTCATCAACCCGCGGGCCATATAGCGGCCCACCTGATGGCCGTCGCCCCGCAGGTCTTCGGAGAGGGTTCGTGCACCTGCCGAGCCTTTTGATGCCTTGTGGTATTTAATTAGAACAACCTTGAGCGCTTCGCGCTCCGGGTTGGTTTTACCTTGGCGCTGACGCCAGGCGTAATAGCTGCTGCGGTTGACTTCAAACACGCGGCAGCAGTCTGTAATGCCGTACTGCTCGCCTAGCTCACTGATCAGAGGGAATGATCTTTGGAGTCTAAAAGCAGGAGAGCACTGGCCTTTTTTAGGATTTCGATATCCCGGTCTTTCTGCCTGAGCAGGGCTTTAAGTTCCTGGATTTGCTTCTGATCGGCGGTGATTGCCTTGGTACCGACAAGCGTCGATCCGGCGCGCTCTTTTCGCACCTGCTCGACCCAGCGGCGCAGGGCTGTTGGGCCGATATCCAAGCTGGCACAGATCTCGGGAATCGGCTGATCCTCATCGAGCACCATGCTTGCAGCTTTGAGTTTGAACTCACTGGAATAGGATTTTCGCATCATCATGCACACCTCAGATTTGGGCGCCATCATAGCGCCCTATTGATGTGTCCAAATTCATTAGGCCAGATCAGGCTCGCTCCCACAGTGGCTACTGCTTATGGACTCAGTCCGCCAATCGCCAGGTCGTCCCGCCCTTCCCGTCTTCCAGCACCACGCCCATGGCGGTGATCTGGTCGCGGATGCGGTCGGATTCGGCCCAGTCCTTGTTGGCCCGCGCTGTCAGGCGCGCCTGGATCAACGCTTCGACCTCGGCGGCGTCCACGCGACCTTCGGCGCCGGCCTGCAGGAAGTCATCGGCTTCGAGCTGCAACACACCCAGCACGCTGGCCAGCTCTTTCAGGCGGGCCGCGAGACCGGCCGCGGCATTGAGATCGCTCTCACGCAGGCGGTTGATCTCACGCACCATCTCGAACAGCACCGCGCAGGCTTCCGGCGTGCCGAAGTCGTCGTTCATCACTTCGGTAAACCGCGCCACGAACGCTTCGCCACCGGCCGGAGGCACGGCGGGCAGGCCCTTCAAGGCATGGTAGAAACGCTCCAGGGCACCCTTGGCGTCCTTGAGGTTGTCTTCCGAGTAGTTGATGGCGCTGCGGTAATGGCTGGACACCAGCAAATAACGCACGACTTCCGGATGGTACTTGTCGAGCACGTCGCGGATGGTGAAGAAGTTGTTCAAGGACTTGGACATCTTCTCGCCATTGATGCGGATCATGCCGCAATGCATCCAGGCATTGGCGTACGTCTTGCCGGTGGCCGCTTCGCTCTGGGCGATTTCGTTTTCGTGGTGCGGGAACTCCAGGTCACTGCCGCCGCCATGAATGTCAAACGTCTCGCCCAGGCAGCAGGTGGACATCACCGAGCACTCGATGTGCCAGCCCGGACGCCCGGCGCCCCATGGTGAATCCCAGCTAGGCTCGCCCGGCTTGGCGCCTTTCCACAGCACGAAGTCCAGCGGGTCTTCTTTGGATTCGTCGACTTCGATGCGTGCGCCGATGCGCAAGTCCTCGATCTTCTTGCGCGACAACTTGCCGTAGCCCATGAACTTGGCAACGCGGTAGTACACGTCGCCATTGCCCGGCGCGTAGGCGTAGCCCTTGTCGATCAAGGTCTGGATCATCGCCAGCATGCCGGGGATGTGATCCGTGGCACGGGGTTCCAGGTCCGGCTTGAGGATATTGAGGCGAGCCTCGTCCTCGTGCATGGCGTTGATCATGCGCTCGGTCAGCACATCGTAAGGCTCGCCGTTTTCACGGGCACGGTTGATGATCTTGTCTTCGATGTCGGTGATGTTGCGCACGTAGGTCAAGTCATAACCACTGAAACGCAACCAACGGGTCACCAGGTCGAAGGCGACCATGCTGCGACCATGGCCGATGTGGCAGTAGTCGTACACCGTCATGCCGCAGACGTACATGCGGACCTTGTTGCCATCCAGCGGCTTGAAGACTTCTTTGCTCTTGGTGAGCGTGTTGTAGATCGTAAGCACAGGGTTTCCCTTAAGACTTGATCACTGACCCCAGGAATCGCGCAAGGTCACGGTACGGTTGAACACCGGAGCACCAGGTTTCGAGTCCTTGATATCCGCGCAGAAGTAGCCTTCGCGCTCGAACTGGAAACGGTCTTCCGGCTGTGCGTTGCCCAGCGATGGCTCGGCACGACAACCCGTGAGGACTTGCAGGGAGTCAGGGTTGATGTTGTCCAGGAAGCTGGCGCTGTCTTCGGCCTTCTCCGGGTTCGGCGAACGGAACAGGCGATCGTACAGGCGCACCTCGCACTCGACGCTGGCGGCGGCCGGCACCCAGTGGATCACGCCCTTGACCTTGCGACCTTCCGGGTTCTTGCCCAGGGTGTCGGGATCGTAGGAGCAACGCAGCTCGACGATGTTGCCGTCGGCGTCCTTGATGGCCTCGTCGGCGCGGATCACGTAGCTGCCACGCAGGCGCACTTCACCGGCAGGCTCCAGGCGCTTGTAGCCTTTTGGCGGCTCTTCCATGAAGTCGTCACGGTCGATGTAGATTTCCCGGGCGAACGGCAGGACGCGCACGCCCATGTCTTCTTTCGGATGGCGCGGCAGTTCGAGGTTCTCGACCTGGCCTTCCGGATAGTTGGTGATGACGACTTTCAACGGACGCAGCACGCACATGGCGCGCGGGGCGCTGTGGTCCAGGTCGTCACGGATGCTGAATTCCAGCATGCCGAAATCCACCACACCGTCGGAACGGTTGGTCCCGATCATCTCGCAGAAGTTGCGGATCGATTTGGGCGTATAGCCGCGACGACGGAAGCCCGACAGCGTCGACATGCGCGGGTCGTCCCAACCGTTGACGTGCTTCTCGTCCACCAGTTGCTTGAGCTTGCGCTTGCTGGTGATGGTGTAGTTCAGGTTCAGGCGGCTGAATTCGTACTGGCGCGGGGTGGCCGGCACCGGCAGGTGCTCGAGGAACCATTCATACAACGGACGATGACTCTCGAACTCCAGGGTGCAGATCGAGTGGGTGATGCCTTCGATGGCATCCGACTGGCCGTGGGTGAAGTCATAGTTGGGGTAGATGCACCACTTGTCGCCTGTCTGGTGGTGATGGGCGTGACGGATGCGGTACATGATCGGGTCGCGCAGGTTCATGTTCGGCGAGGCCATGTCGATCTTGGCACGCAGCACACGAGCACCGTCCGGGAATTCACCGGCGCGCATGCGGGCGAACAGGTCCAGGTTTTCTTCCACGCCGCGCTCACGGAATGGGCTGTTCTTGCCCGGCTCGGTCAGGCTGCCGCGGTATTCCTTGGCCTGCTCGGGGGTCAGGTCGCACACGTAGGCGTTGCCGGACTTGATCAGTTCCACCGCCCAGTCGTGCAACTGATCGAAATATTGCGAGGCATAGCGCACCTCACCGGACCATTCGAAACCCAGCCACTTGACGTCGCTTTCGATCGCGTCGATGTATTCCTGGTCTTCCTTGGCCGGGTTGGTGTCATCGAAACGCAGGTGCGTGACGCCGCCGAACTCCTGGGCCAGGCCGAAATTCACGCAGATCGACTTGGCATGGCCGATGTGCAGGTAGCCGTTGGGCTCCGGCGGGAAACGAGTGACGATCTGTGTGTGCTTACCCGAGTCCAGGTCCGCCTGGATGATCGGGCGCAGGAAATTGACCGGCACGGCCGGGCCGGTCTTGGAATTCGAGGTAGGGTCGACAGTGGGCTTGCTCATAGGATCCTTGAACATACAAGTGCGCGGCCGGGTGCGGCCTGATAAATCAAAGCCCGTATCATAGCCGATGCTGTCAAGCACCTGACAGGCCAGGCCGGCAAACGATTGAATTTAATCGACGACCCGATGAAAAACAGCCTCGAAATTCGTGCCTGGCGCGCTAAACTGCCCCAGCCTGGCGATTGCAGCCAGATCGGTTGCGGGCGTTCGCGCCCCGAAACCCACGAATTTCTTGAAAGAGTAGTAATCATGACCCAAGTCAAACTGACCACCAACCATGGCGACATCGTCCTGGAACTGAACGCCGAGAAGGCTCCGATTACCGTTGCCAACTTCGTTGAATACGTCAAGGCCGGCCATTACGAGAACACCGTTTTCCACCGTGTGATCGGTAACTTCATGATTCAGGGCGGCGGTTTCGAGCCGGGCATGAAGGAAAAGAAAGACAAGCGCCCAAGCATCCAGAACGAAGCTGACAACGGTCTCTCCAACGACAAGTACACCGTTGCCATGGCCCGCACCATGGAACCGCATTCGGCCTCCGCGCAGTTCTTCATCAACGTCGCCGACAACTCGTTCCTGAACCACAGCGGCAAGAACGTCCAGGGTTGGGGCTACGCAGTATTCGGCAAGGTCACCGCCGGCACTGACGTGGTCGACAAGATCAAAGGCGTCGCCACCACCTCCAAGGCTGGCCACCAGGACGTCCCGGCAGAAGACGTGATCATCGAGAAAGCCGAGATCATTGAGTGATACTGCTGATTTCAGACTTGCATCTGGAAGAGGAGCGCCCGGACATCACCCGGGCGTTTCTGGATTTACTGGCCACACGCGCCCGCTCGGCGCAAGCGTTGTACATCCTGGGCGACTTTTTCGAAGCCTGGATCGGCGACGATGCCATGACGCCGTTCCAGCGTTCCATCTGCCAGGCCCTGCGCCAATTGAGCGACAGCGGCACGGCCATCTTCCTGATGCACGGCAATCGCGACTTCATGCTGGGGCAGGCCTTTTGCAAAGCGGCCGGCTGCACCCTGCTCAAGGACCCGAGTGTCGTGCAGCTCAACGGCGAACCGGTGCTGCTGATGCACGGCGACAGCCTCTGCACCCGCGACGAAGGCTACATGAAGCTGCGGCGCTGGCTGCGCAACCCGGTCACGCTGTTCATCCTGCGTCACCTGCCGCTGGGCAGCCGCCAGAAACTGGCGCGCAAACTACGCAGCGAAAGCCGCACGCAGACGCGCATGAAAGCCAATGACATCGTCGACGTCACGCCCGAAGAGATCCCGCGGATCATGCAGCAATACGGCGTGAAGACCCTGGTCCACGGCCACACCCACCGCCCCGCCATCCACAAGCTGCAACTGGGCGAACACGCCGCCCGGCGGATCGTGCTGGGGGACTGGGACAAGCAAGGCTGGGCGTTGCAGGTGGATGAACAGGGGTTTGCGTTGGCGCCGTTCGGGTTTGCGCCGCCGCCACAACTGCCGGCACCAGACACAATCCCTGACTACATATAGATCCCTTGTGGGAGCGAGCCTGCTCGCGAAAGCGGTGTGTCAGTCAAAACATCACTGACTGATAATCCGAATTCGCGAGCAGGCTCGCTCCCACAGGTTGGACTGCGCCCGCCATCAATGACCGCTGGCAGCAGGCCCCGCCTTCGCCGCAAACGGCGGCTTGGCCAGCCATACCAACACGATCAACCCCATGAACGCCCACCCCAGCAGCGTGAAGTAATCCACGGTGGAGAGCATGTACGCCTGGCTGTTGAGGATCTGGTCGAGCTGGGCATAGGCCGGGGCACTCGCGCCGCCGAGCTGGTTGAGGGCTTCGCGGGTGGCCGGCTCGAAGGTGCTGATGCTTTCGCTCAGATAGGCGTGATGCTGGTCCGCGCGGCGGATCCAGATCCAGGTGGTCAACGACGCGGCAAAGCTGCCACCCAGCGTCCGCAGGAACGTCGCCAGCCCTGCGCCATCGGCAATCTGGTGCGGCGGCAGGTCCGACATCAGGATGCTCAGGGTCGGCATGAAGAACAACGCCACGCCGATGCCCATGAACAACTGCACCATCGCAATGTGTTGGAAATCCACCTCATTGGTGAAGCCGGCGCGCATGAAGCAGCTCAGGCCGATGGCCAGGAACGCCAGCCCGGCCAGCAAGCGCAGGTCGAACTTGTGGGCGTACTTGCCGACGAAAGGCGACATCAACACCGGCAGGATACCGATCGGCGCCACCGCCAGCCCGGCCCAGGTCGCGGTGTAGCCCATTTGCGTCTGCAACCACTGCGGCAGGATCAGGTTGATGCCGAAGAACCCGGCGTAGCCGCCCACCAGCACTAGGGTGCCAATGCGGAAATTGCGATAGGCAAACAGCCGCAGGTTGACCACCGGATGGCGATCGGTCATTTCCCAGATCACGAACACCGCCAGGGCGATGACGGAAATCAGCGCACCGATGACGATGAAGTTCGATTCGAACCAGTCCAGGTCGTTGCCTTTGTCGAGGATCACCTGGAGCGCGCCGACCCCGATGATCAGCGTGATCAACCCCACATAGTCCATCGGCTGATGGCTGGTGACCACCGGCCGCGCCTTGAGCTGCTGTTGCACCACCATTGCCGCGAAGATGCCGATGGGCACGTTGATGAAGAAGATCCACGGCCAGCTGTAGCTGTCGGTGATCCAGCCGCCGAGGATCGGCCCGGCAATCGGCGCCACCACCGTGACCATCGCCAGCAACGCCAGGGCCATGCCCCGCCTGGCCGGCGGGTACACGGCAATCAGCAAGGTCTGGGTCATCGGATATAACGGCCCGGCCACCAGCCCCTGGAGCACGCGAAAGCCAATCAGCTCCGGCATCGAAGTGGAAATGCCACACAAGAACGAAGCGAGCACGAACAGCATCGTCGCCCACAAGAACAGCTTCACCTCGCCAAAGCGCCGGCTGAGCCAACCGGTGAGCGGCAGGGCGATGGCGTTGCTCACCGCGAACGAGGTGATCACCCAGGTGCCCTGCTCCGAGCTGACGCCCAGGTTGCCGGAAATGGTCGGCAAGGCGACGTTGGCAATGGTGGTGTCGAGCACTTGCATGAACGTCGCCAGCGACAGCCCGATGGTGCTGAGCAACAGGCTGGGCGGCGTGAAGGACGCGTTATTGCTCATTGCGAAAATCCTATGAAACGGAGGTGGTGAATTACTGGCGCCCCGATGAAATGGAATTACGCCCTGTGGCGAGGGAGCTTGCTCCCGCTGGGCTCTGTAGGAGCTGGCGAAGCCTGCGATCTTTTGATCTTGATCTTTCGCTTGCGACTCAATTGTCTGGGGAAAGATCGCAGCCTCGTTTCACTCGTCAGCTCCTACACACCGCCGAGCGGGAGCAAGCTCCCTCGCCACAGGCGTTCGACGAAGCTAGTTCAGCGCTGCGCGGTCTTGCTGGCTGCGGCGCTGTTGTCGTGGATCAGGCGGGTGATCATCGCGTCGGCATCGGCCAGTTGCCGGTCATAGACCTGGGTGCTGAACGAGGCTTTCTGCGGTGGTTGCTGGGCCAGTACCGGGCCGCTCTGGTCGTGCAGGTTGACGCTGACCAGGGTCGACAGGCCGACCCGCAGCGGATGCTTGGCCAGTTCCTGGGCATTGATGTGAATACGCACCGGCACCCGCTGGACGATCTTGATCCAGTTACCGGTGGCGTTCTGCGCTGGCAGCAAGGCAAACGCACTGCCGGTCCCGGCGCCCAGGCTGTCGATGGTGCCGCTGTACTTCACATCGCTGCCGTACAGGTCGGCTTCGATGTCCACCGGCTGGCCGATGCGCATGTCACGCAGTTGGGTTTCCTTGAAGTTGGCGTCGATCCACAGTTGATCCAGCGGGATCACCGCCATCAACGCCGTGCCCGGTTGCACCCGTTGGCCCAGTTGCACGGTCCGCTTGGCGACATAGCCGGTGACCGGCGCGATCAAGGTGCTGCGAGCGTTGGTCAGGAAGGCCTGGCGCAGTTGCGCGGCGGCGGCTTGCACATCGGGATGGGACGACACCACGGTATCATCCACCAATGCGCTGGTGGTCTTGAGCTGTTGCCGGGCATTGGCCAGGGCGTTCTGCGCCGAGGTCAGGTCATCCCGGGCGTGGGACAGTTCTTCCTGGGAAATCGCCCCGCCGGCCGCCAGGTTCTTGCGTCGGCTGTAGTTTTCCTGGGCCTTTTGCACTTCGGCTTCTTGGGCATTGACCTGCGCCCGCATGCCATCGACGTTGCTGTACAAGCCCCGCACCTGGCGCACGGTCCGGGCCAGGTTGGCCTGGGCACTTTGCAGCCCGACTTCGGCGTCGTTCGGATCGAACTGCACCAGCACCTGGCCTTCACGCACCAGGTCGCCGTCATCGGCACCGATGCTCACCACGGTTCCGGTGACTTGCGGGGTAATTTCCACCACGTTGCCGTTCACATAGGCATCGTCGGTGCTTTCGCTCCAGCGGCCATACAGTTCATGCCAGGCCCAGACGCCCAGGCCCGAAAGAATGACCAGCAGCGTCAATGTCAGCAGCATGACCTTGCGCTTGCGTGGGTTGCCGCTGTCTTGCGTTTGTTCGGATTGAGTCGTTTCGGCAGTCGCCATGACAAGTACCTCGAATCAGTTATTTGGCGCGGTAGAGGCCGGGGTGGCCGCGGCCAGGGTCTGGGCCTCGAAACCACCGCCCAGGGCCTGCATCAGTTGGATCGACAAATCGATCTGCTCGGCATTCAGGTTCGCCAGTTGGCGCTGGGCCTGGAGCAGTTGCTGCTCGATGCTCAGCACGTCCAGGTAATTACCGATGCCCGAACCGTAGCGCTGGACCACGGTGTCGTAGGAGTTCTGTGCGATATCGGTGGCATGTTGCTGGGCGCCGATCTGGCGAGCGATGTCGCGCAACTGGTTGATGGTGTCGCTGACGTCGCCAAGGGCCGTGACCAGGCTCTTGTTGTACTGCGCCACCGCCAGGTCGTAATCGGCGTCCCGGGCATCCAGGTCCGCCCGCAGGCGCCCGCCGTCGAAGATCGGCAGCGACACGGTCGGCGCCACGTTGAAGAAGCGGCTGGGCGAACCGAACATCGCATCGCCCAGCAACGACCGCACTCCCGCCGCCGCGCTCAGGTTGAGGTTGGGGTAGAAGTTGGTCTTGCCGGCCTCGATGTCCTTGCTCGCCGCCTCGACCCGCCAACGCGCCGCGACCAGGTCCGGACGGCGGCCCAGCAACTCGGCCGGCAGGTTCGACGGCAAGGCGACCGCGTTGGCTTGCAGCACATTGGGCCGGGCGATTTCATTGCCGCGGTCCGGGCCCTTGCCCAGCAATACCGCCAAGGCAATCTTGGCGCTTTGCAGGCGTTTCTCGGCGTCGATCAGGGTCGCATCGGCGCTGGCTTCCAGGCTTTCGGTCTGCTGGTACTGATATTCGCTGTCGATCCCGGCGCTGAGACGGCGCTTGCCCAGGTCGAGCATCTGCCGGGTGCGCTTGAGGTCCTCGGCGGCCAGGTCATGAAGGATGTGGGCCTGGCCCAGGTCGCTGTAGGCCCGGGCCACGTCGGCGGCCAGGGTCAGTTGCGCGGCCTGGCGATCGATCTCGGCGGCGCGGGCCTGACCCAGCGCGGCCTCCCAGGCGGCACGCTGGCCACCCCAGAGGTCGAAGTTGTAGTTGAAGTCCACACTCAGCGAACGCAGGGTGCTGTAGGCCCCGCCCTGCCCTTGCGGGTCCTGGTCACGGGCCAGGCGCGAACGGCTGACGCTGCCGCTGGCATCCAGGGTCGGCAGGCGCGCCGCGTTGGCGGCATAGGCCGCGGCACTGGCCTGATGGACCCGGGCGCTGGCGACCTGCATGTCCGGGCTATCGCGCAGTGCTTCGCGGATCAGGCCGTCGAGTTGTGGGTCACCGAGGCTTGTCCACCAGTCGTTTTTCGGCCACGCGGCCGGCGACAGTGTGACCCCGTTCAACGACTGTCCAGCCTGGAGGCTCTTGGCCTCAAGGCTCACACCTTCGGTCTTCAGGCCGCTGTAGCTGGCACAACCGGCGAGGCTCATGGCCAACAGCACCAGGCCCAAGCGGGCACGCAAGGTTTGACGTTTCATTTATCCCCCAATCGCAACACGGTGATGGGATCACCGGCGGCGAGCAGTATTTTCTTGAGGATGTCTTCGAGGGTTTGCAACTCCTCGCGGCTGATCGCGCTGGCCAACTGGTTCATGGCGTCGGCACCGATGAACGGCAGGCGGTCAGCGAGGGCCTGGCCGGCTTCGGTCAGCACCAATTGCACCTGGCGGCGGTCCTCTGCCGAGCGTTGGCGGACCAGGAAACCTTTCTGCTCCAGGCGATCGAGCATCCGTGTCATCGAGCCGCTGTCCAGGGACAGGTAGCGACACAGTTCGACCGGCGTGTCGATGCCGTGCTGGGCCATGATGATCAACACCTTGAACTGTGCGGCGGTGATGCCGACGGGCTCCATGTGGGTGTCGATGATCCGGTCCTTGAGCAGCGCGGCGCGGCCGAGCAGCATGCCGAGGTGGCAATTGTGGAATTCGTCTGGGGTGAAATGCTTCATCTGAGCACCGTTTGCTGCCTAGGCAGTGAATGTATGTCGAGATATTACTGCTTAGGCAGCAAATGTCAAATAAATCGTTAGCTAACTACACATAAACAGACAGACACAGAAAAACTTGTGAGAGCGAGCCTGCTCGCGATAGCGGTGTGTCAGTCAACGAAGATGCTGAATGTCATTGCGCTATCGCGAGCAGGCTCGCTCCCACATTGGGTATTGGGGGACTTGGGGAGGGAGTTAGAAATCGCGCTTGTAGAAGATATCCAGCGAACTGGCGACGCCGCTGGCGGCTTCGAGGTAGACCTTCTTGCTGAGCTTGTACCGCAGGGCGATGGTGTTGGCCGGTTCGAACACGCCGACGCCGTAGCGCAGGCTGAGCTTTTCCGAGAGGTTGCCGCTGGCGACCACACTGGTGGTGTTGCCACTGCCCTGGGTGTCGAGCTGGAAGTCATCGATGCCCAGGTTATTGGCCAGGCTGCTGGTCACGCCCGAACTGCCCATCAGCCCCAGGCCCAGCGCCGCCTGGGCGAGCATGTTGTTGTCCTCGCCCGTGGTGCTCAATGGCCGGCCCAGCACCAGATAGGACAGTGCCTGCTCCTGGCTCATGGCCGGTTCCGAGAAAATCTGTGTGGTTGGCTGCTCGGCGCTGCCACTCAAGCGGATGCCGGCGATTACGTCGTCGGTCTGGCGGATCGCTTCGATATCCAGGTAGGGCTGGTCGATGGGCCCGGCGAACAACAGCCGCGCCCGGCGCACCGTGAGCCGTTGCCCGTAGGCCCGATAGCGGCCGTCGTTGAGCCACAGCTCACCGCGGGTGTCCATGTTGTCGCCGATGTGCACCTGGCCCTGGACGTTGGCGGTCAGGCCGAAACCCGAGAACGCGAGTTTGTCCTGGCCGACGATCACATCGATGTCCATCGCCATGGCCAGCGGCGCCTTGCCCTCCTCGGTCTGGTGGCCGACGATCACCGTGTCGTCCGAGACCTTGACGGTGGACGGTGGCAGCTCGCGAACGGTGATCTCGCCTTTGGGCACCAGGACCTTGCCGGCAATCGAAAGCTGCTCGCCCTGCATCGTGATGTTCAGGTCCGGGGCCACATCAAGCACCGCGTACGGTTCGACGGTGACCGGCAGTTGCGAGCCCTTGAGGGCCAGGTTCAGGCTCAGGGCCTCGCCCCAGCCGATATTCCCGGTCAGGCTGCCCTGCCCGTTCTTGCCGCTTTTCCAGCCACCGTCGAGTCGTACCGTTTCACCGGCAATCATCGCCCGCACTTGCAAGGCTTCGAGGCTGACCGGCAGTTCCGGCCCGGAGACTTCGCCGTCGCTGAGCACCAGGTTGCCGTTGACCTGGGGCGCAAGCAAACCACCAGACAAGGTCCCGCTGCCGTTCAGGTGACCGGTGAGGGTTTCCACCATCGGCACGAATGGCCGGGCCACGGACAGGTCCAGGCCGGTCAGGCGGAACGAGCCGCTCAAGGGCTTGCTCGCCGGCAGCGGGTTGATCTGCGCCTGGAGCATCAGTTCGCCGAGCCTGGCGCCGACGAAATTCAGGTCGGTGTCGATGCGCTTGGGGGTCAGGCGGCTGCTGAGCGTCAGGGTCTGGTACGGGAAGTCCAGCCATTGCGGCTTATCACTCGCCTTATCCCGAATCCGCAAGGTACCGCCACTGGCATCCACCAGGATACGGCCACTCGGGCCGCTGGCCGGCAGGTCCAGTTGCAGGTCCGCGTTAAGCCGGCCCTGCCAGGCAAAATCCTTGGGCATCCACTGGGCCAAGCTTTCGATGGGGAACTGCTTGAGGTGATAACGCAGCTTCGGTTCCGGCATCAGCCGCTGGTCTTCGCCACACAGGCTGGCATCAAAGGAACGCCAGCAATGAGCGCCGACATTGAGCGTGCCATCGGCCAGGCGCTCCAGTTTCGCCGGGGCTTGCAGGCGCCAGGCTTGACCGCCGGCCTGCACCTCGCCACTGGCCAGGCGTCCGCGCCAATTGCTCTGGTCGAGGGCGCCATCGAGCGCCAGGGTCGCGTCGAGCTGCGGCCCTTGCAAGTTCAAGTTGAGTGTTTGCCGCTTGATGTCGCCCTGCCCGCTGACGGTCAGCACGCCCAACGAAGTTTCACCGGCGCGGATGCCGCTGGCCTTGAGGTCGAGCTTGCCGCGCTGGGCGCTGTCGAGGGTCGCATCGAGGTTCAGGCTTTGCAGGCGATTGTCCTGGAACGCCAGCTGCGTGCCTTGCAGGCCGAACTTGCCTTGGGGCGCCTTGAGCGTGCCGGCCATGTCGACCCGACCGACCACTTGGCCGCGCAATTGCGGCCAGAGCTGGGCCAGGCGCGAGAGCTTGATGTCGATCTGGCCGCTCAGTTTCTCTTGCAGGCGACCGCTGCCGTTGATGCGGTTGTCCCCCAGGCGGATGTCCAGCGCGCTGAGGTTCCACTGCTCGCCGGCACCACTGGCCTTGGCCTGGAACAGCGCCGGTTGGCCGCGCAGCTTGCCCTTGAGATCGAGCTCCGCATCAAGGTCCAGGCGGTCGTTCTTCATGGTCCCTTTGCTGCGCAACGGCCCGGCCAGGGTTCCAGGCAGTTCACCGAGCCAATATGCGGGGTCGATGGCCGATAACTGCAACGCCGTGTCCCAGGCGATGCCGTCGGCAAATTGCAGGCTCAGGTGCCCTTCAGCCTTGCCCTGCCCCGCCATGAGCGCGAGTTGCGGCAAATGGATTTGCGTCAGGTCGCCGCTGAACGGGCTGCCCAGGCTGAAGGCCCCGGCGGGCCCGTCCAGCGCGGCCTGGAAGTTGCCCAGGTAGTGGCCATCGGTGTACGAGACCTCGCCGTTGAAACTGCGCAACGTCACTTGCGGTTCGTCGATCAACGGATAAAGGCGATGCCAGGGGAAATCCAGCCAGGCGACTTTCGCCTCGGCGCGCAGGCCTTCGCGCCAGTCCACTTGCCCATCGAGTTTCAGACTTTGCTGATTGCCGGCGTCCAGATCCAGGCCGGCGATCCGGGCGCCATTGGCGTCCACGCTGCCTTGCAGCAGCAACGCCACCGACCCTTTTTCGGCGGGCAGTGTCGCCTTGCCGAGCAGTTGATAGCCGTTTTTCAGATCGCCTTCGCCGGTCAATTCCAGCTGATTGAGTAACAGCGTGTCGGGCAGATCGGCGCTGGCCTTGAAGCCGTCGGCGGTGATACGCACCTTGGCGGGCAGGTTGTCCGCCAGCGGTTGCACTTCGCCGTTCAACTGGCCTTGCAGGTAGCCGCTGCTGTCGGCCTTGAGGTTGAGGGTCTTGAGCAGGTTGCCGTCGACTTTCAGGTCCAGGGCCCAGGGCATGTCACCCGGCGCCGGCAAGGTCAATCGGCCTTCGGCATTCAACGGCCAATCACCGCCGAGCTTGAGCAAACCGGACAGCTTCAGGCCCAACGCGTCGCGCTGCAATTGCACCGAGTCGATCTGCAAGCCCTCGGCGGTCCAATGGGCAACCAATTGCAGGCCCTTGAGCTGCTCGCTGCCATTGAACGACAGGCTGCCGACTTGCACATCGCCCAGTTCGACCGCGAGCGGCAAGTCCAGATCCGGCAAGCTGATCGGGCCGCTGCTCGGTTCATCGGCAGAGGCAGGCAACTGTACGGCAATCCGGTCAGCCTTTAACTGCTCGATGCACAGGGTCATACGCGCCAGGCACGGCGGCGACCAGGCGAATATCAGCCGATCCACCTCTACTCGACTGTCGCCCTGCTGCCATAAAACATGATCGGCGCTCCACTGCCCGCCCAGCCGGCCTTGGAAATTCTCCACAGTCAGCCCCGGCACCCGGTCAAGGGCCCAGCGGCTGCCATAGGCCGTGCCCAGCACCCCGCTCAAGACCAACACGACCGCCAGCAACACCCCCGCGAGCGCCAGCAGCGCTATCTTCAAACCGCGCTTCACAGCTCAGGCCCCATGGAAAAGTGCAATCGAATGCCGCCCTCGTCGTCCATCGCATGGGCCAGGTCGAGGCGGATCGGCCCCACCGGCGACACCCAGCGCACGCCGACACCCACCCCAGTCTTGAGGCTCGGCAGTTCCAGGCTGTTGAAGGAGTTGCCCTGGTCGACGAATGTTGCCACTCGCCACTTTTCTGCGATGGAGTATTGATACTCAAGGCTGCCGGCGACCATGTAGCGACCACCGATACGGTCGCCCTCGGCGTTTTCCGGCGACAGGCTCTGGTAGTCGTAACCCCGCACGCTCTGGTCGCCACCGGCAAAAAAGCGCAGGGACGGCGGGATGGATTTGTAACCGTTGGTGGCGCTGCCGCCAATCTGCGCCCGAGCCAGCAGCCGATGCTTGTCGAACACCGTGGTCAAGCCCTTGACCATGGCGGTGCCGTATAAAAGGTTGTTGTCCGAACCCAGCCCTTCCTTGGCGACCTTGGTGTCGAATTGCAGACGGTAGCCGTTGTGCGGGTCGATGCGGTTGTCGCTGCGCAGGTAGGAATAACTAACGCCCGGCATCAACAGCGTGCTCAGGCCCGCATCGTCGCCGAGGCGATATTCCTCGCGCTGCCACTTGAGCGACACCACCCGCTGCCAGCCGCTGGGCAACTTGCTGTGCCATTCCGGGCCCACAGTGAGCAACTTGCTGAGGCTGTCGGTGCCGGCCAGTTCTTCATATTGGTAACCGCCGGCGTAGCGCATCTTGTCGGTCAGCGGCGGGTCCAGCGGCACGTCGTACCACAGGCCGACGTTCTGCCGGGGCGCCGACACTTCGGCTTCCCAGCCATAGCTGTGGCCCTGGGGGTTGACCCAGTGGCGCGTCCAATTGGCTTTGGCCCGGGGGCCGACATCGGTGGAAAAGCCCAGGCCCAGCCCCATGGTACGCGGCTTGCGCGTGTCGAGCTTGACCGCCACCGGGATCACGTTGTCAGTGGCTGCGGTGGGCGCGGCATCGACGCGCACGCCTTCGAAATAACCGCTCGACTGCAGCGCCTGGTTGAGCTCCGCGATGAGTTCGGAATCGTACGCCGTGCCGGCCTTGAACGGCACCATGCGTTGCAGCAGGTCTTCGTCGAACGGCGTGTCGCCCTCGAAGCTGACCAGACCCAAGGCATAACGCGGGCCGCTGTCATAGACCAGCTCGATATCGGCGAGGCCCGCCTGAGGGTCCACCAGGAGTTTCTGCTGGGTGAAGCGCCCACTGAAATACCCATAGCGCGAGGCCTGGTTCTGGATCACCCGCTTGGCGTCTTCGTAGCGACCATGGTTGAGCACCGCGCCGGGTTTCAGGCCGGCGTTGCCGGGCACGCGAAAAACCTTGAGCGAAGCCGCCGGGCCATCGATGCGAATCGTGACGGTGCGCAGGTGCACCGGCTCGCCGGGGTCAATGGTCAGCACCAGGCGCGGGTCCTTGCCACCCTTGACCTCGCTGTCGATCTGCGGTTGGTAGTAGCCCAGCGCCTGGGCGGCCTTGCGCGCCTGTTCCTCGGCGCCGCGGCTGAAGCGCAACAAGGCCTCCTCATCACGATCACCCAAGCCACCGATGTAGCCTTCTACGTTGGCCTTGAGTTCGTCGTTGGACGGCTGGACGCGTACTTCCAATTCACTGTTTGCCAGCGCCGCGCAGCTGAGGGACAGCAAAAGCGCGCCACTGGTCATTCTTCCTGGGAGGTTCATGGCGCGGATGCTATCACGAGCGTAGGTGCCTGATAGAGCCGGACATTTCCCAAAAGTTCGTCCGACTATGCCGTTGCGCTTTGCAAAACCTGCGGGTTGGCGTGAAAGAACACATGCTCGCGGATCGGTCCTACCGCCACTTCACCGATTTCCTCGTAACCCTGGCGTTTATAAAACTCCAGGTAACGCGGGTTGCCGGTGTCCAGCACCACGCCGCGGGAATGTTCATCCACCGCACACCAGTTATGCACCGCTGCGAGCAACTGTTCGCCGAAATGCTTGCCCTGGAACTGCGGGTGCACCCCCAGCAGCGGCAGGACATGGACCGCATCGGACGGCAGGCAAGCCAGCACCGCCGCGTGATATTCCAAGTAGCGCCTTGTGCAACGAAAACCAGTGCTCAAGACCATGCGCAGGCGCCAGGCCCAACTTTCAGTGATGCCCAGGCGCCGCTGCGGCGGGGCGATCAGGGCGATGCCGATCAGGCGGTCATTGACCAACAGGCCGATGGCCGGCAGGTCCTGGAGAAAATGCTGCTTGACCAACTCACGCACCGTGGCCCGTACCCGCTGTTCATAACCGGGACGCTCGGATTCGAACAGGTAGCTGAAGGTCGGCTCATGGCGATAGGCCTGGTACAGCAACGAACGGGCTTCACGGGAATAACCACTGTCGAGCATATGGACGTCGGCGGTGGCGGTGGCGGTTTCAGGCATGGCGTTGGATCTCCTGGGAGCGAGGCTTGGTAATGAGCCCTGTAGGAGCTGCCGAGTGCAACGAGGCTGCGATCTTTCCACGGGCGCTTGAATCCCAAGCGAAAGATCAAAAGATCGCAGGCTTCGCCAGCTCCTACAAAGCCGAACGGGGAAATCCCCTCGCCACAGGACATTAGCAGCGCATTTGTCCTACTGCCACGCTGGCTCCCTTCCCACATGTCAGCTAGCATCGCAGTTTTGCTAGGACAGCCGACCATGAAGATCGTCTCCTTCAACATCAACGGGCTGCGCGCCCGCCCCCATCAGCTGGCGGCGCTGATCGAGAAGCATCAACCCGATGTGATCGGGCTGCAGGAAACCAAGGTCCACGACGAACAGTTCCCCCTGGCCGAGGTGCAGGCACTGGGTTACCACGTGCATTACCATGGGCAAAAAGGCCACTACGGCGTCGCCCTGCTCTCCCGCCAGGCGCCGCTGAGCCTGTACAAAGGCTTCGAAGGTGACGACGAGGACGCCCAGCGACGCTTCATCTGGGGCACCTTCGCCGATGCCAACGGCGTGCCGGTGACCATCATGAACGGTTATTTCCCACAGGGTGAAAGCCGCGACCATCCGACCAAGTTCCCAGCCAAGGCGCGTTTCTACAGCGATTTGCAGCAACTGCTGGAAAGCCGCTTCAGCAACGACCAGCCAGTGGTGGTGATGGGCGATGTGAACATTTCCCCGGAAGACTGCGACATCGGCATCGGTCCGGACAACATGAAGCGCTGGCTGAAAACCGGCAAATGCAGCTTCCTGCCGGAAGAGCGCGAATGGATGGCCCGCCTGAAGAACTGGGGCCTGGTGGACAGCTTCCGCCACCTGAACCCGGACGTCACCGACCGTTTCAGCTGGTTCGACTACCGCAGCCGCGGTTTCGAGGACGAGCCCAAGCGCGGCCTGCGCATCGACCTGATCCTCACCTCCCACGGCCTGCTGCCGCGGGTCAAGGACGCCGGCGTGGACTATGAGCTGCGGGGCATGGAAAAACCGTCGGACCATGCGCCGATCTGGTTGCAGTTGGGCTGATCCAAGCCATATACAACTCCCTTGTGGGAGCGAGCCTGCTCGCGATAGCGGTGTGACTGCCAAAATTAATATTGGATGTGCCGCCGTCATCGCGAGCAGGCTCGCTCCCACATGGGGTTTGCGGCAACGACAAGTAGCACCCCTGTCACCTTTCAGTAACCTGACTGACTTAATCTTCCGGCACTTCCTCGGGTTCAGAAGGTGCCGGCATGCGGCTGTGTGTTGTGATTTTCATGGGCCTCTGGCTGCCGCTCGTGGCATGGGCCGGTAATTTGCCCATTCCCGAACAGGGCCCAGCCTTGCGCCTCCAGGGTTCCAATACCATCGGTGCGGCGCTGGGGCCGGCGCTGGTCAGGGGCTTGATGGCGGATCAGGGCCTGCTCCGGATCAGCAGCGAAATCACCGGGCGCGACAACGAGCAACGCATCGTCGGCCAGACCGCCGATGGCCGACGGGTGCAGGTCGACATCGCAGCCCACGGTTCCAGCACCGGCTTTGCTGCCCTCAAACAGGCCAGCGCCGACCTGGCGGCCGCTTCCCGGCCGATCAAGGACAGTGAACTGAAGGAATTGTTGTCCCTGGGCGATCTGAAAAGCCCTGCCGCCGAGCAGGTCATCGCCATCGATGGCCTGGCGATCATCCTTCATCCCTACAACCCGCTGCGCCAACTCGATACCGTGCAACTGGCGCGGATATTCAGCGGCGAGGCGAAAACCTGGGAGGCCGTCGGCGGCACCGGCGGACCGATTCACCTGTATGCCCGGGATGAACAATCCGGCACCTACGACACCTTCAAGGAACTGGTGCTCAGCCGACAGGGAAAACGGCTGGATCCTACAGCGCGACGCTTCGAATCCAGCGAGCAGTTGTCCGACGCTGTCAGCCAGGACCCGCAAGGCATTGGCTTCATTGGTTTGCCCTACGTGCGCCAGGCCAAGGCGCTGGCGATTGTCGACGGCGCTTCCCAACCCATGTTGCCGCTCAACCACTTGATCGCCACCGAGGATTATCCTCTTTCCCGGCGCCTGTTCTTCTATCTGCCGCCCTGGGGCACCAACCCCTGGGCCGAGGCGCTGGTGGCGTTCACCCAAAGCGACAAAGGCCAGGCCATCGTCGCGGCCAACGGCTTCATCGCCCAGACCGTCCAGGCCATGGCCGTCACGCCGAACGCACTGATGCCCGAGGGTTACCAGGCCCTGAGCCGCCACGCCCAACGCTTGAACGTGAACTTTCGCTTCGAAGAAGGCAGCGCCAACCTGGACAACAAGGCCCATCAGGACCTGGGCCGCGTGCTCGACTATATAAAGCAGCACGACAAAGCCGACCGCCGCGTGACCCTGGTGGGTTTTGGCGACGCCAAGGACGATCCGGCACGGGCCGACCTGTTGTCCAAACTACGGGCCATGGCGGTGCGAAGGGAATTGGTCAAATACGGCGTGGCGCTACGGGAAGTGCGAGGGTTCGGGGCCTTGATGCCAGTGGCGGCCAATAGCGAGGATGAAGGACGGGTTAGGAATCGGCGGGTGGAGGTGTGGGTTTACTAGCATGCCATCAAAAGTCGAACCCGCTCTTGTGGCGAGGGAGCTTGCTCCCGCTGGGTCTGCAGGAGCTGTGTAGGAGCTGTGTAGGAGCTGTCGAGTGCAACGAGGCTGCGATCTTCCCCCAAACACTTGAGTCTCAAGCGAAAGATCAAAAGATCGCAGCCTCGCTCCGCTCGACAGCTCCTACAGCGCCGAGCGGGAGCAAGCTCCCTCGCCACAAGGGCATGTGCGTCATGACTGAACGAGCGACCTGTTACCGCCCCGCCAACTCCATGATCATCCGCGACAGCAGATAGATCCGCGGCACCACGCTCTCGACTTCGGCGTACTCCTCCGGCGTGTGGATATTGCCGCCAACAATGCCAAAGCCATCCAACGTCGGCGTGCCGACACCGGCCGAGAGGCTGGCGTCCGCCGCGCCGCCGCTGCCTTCTTCGGTGAGCTTGCGCCCCAGTTCACCGTAAATCCCCTGGGCCATGGCCATCAACCGGTCCGACTCCGCCGTCTGCGGCATCGGTGGCAGGCCGCGCTTGAGGCTGGTGGTCACTTCAGTGTCGGCGATCAGTTTGTCTTGCGACACCCGGGCCAGGTCCTTTTCAATGCGGTCGAACTCTTCCGGCACCGCCGCCCGCACATCAGCCTTGGCGCTCGCCTGGTCGGGAATCACGTTGGTACGGTCGCCGGCCTTGAGCACCGTGAAGTTGATGGTGGTTTTCTTTTCCGCGTCGCCGAGCTTGCCCAACTGCAAAATCTGATGCGCGGCTTCCATCGCCGCATTGCGCCCCAACTCCGGCGCGACACCGGCGTGGGACGCCTTGCCCTTGACTTCCACCAGCGCCGTGGCACTGCCCTTGCGCCACACCACCAGGCCGTCGGCCGGGCGACCCGGCTCGAGGTTGAGGGTCACGTCGTGGGCCTTGGCGGTTTTCTTGATCAGGTCGGTGGCCACGTCCGAGCCGGTTTCTTCGCTGGCATCGAGCAGGAAGGTGATTTGCGCGTAGTTCTTGAAATCAAGGTTCTTGAGGACTTTCAAGGCGTAGAT
Source organism: Pseudomonas thivervalensis (assembly GCF_001269655.1). Classification (GTDB taxonomy): domain Bacteria; phylum Pseudomonadota; class Gammaproteobacteria; order Pseudomonadales; family Pseudomonadaceae; genus Aquipseudomonas; species Aquipseudomonas thivervalensis. The sequence goes on along the minus strand of NZ_LHVE01000007.1, from coordinate 738,949 downwards.
GCCGGCGACGATGCCGCCCTTGTCGTCCATCACCCCCGGCCCGTAGGCCCGGCCATCCTTGATGTGGAAAGGACGCTCGGCGGCCGAGCCCTCCTTGAACACCGTGTCCATATGGGCCATCAACAGGATTTTGGCTTTCCCGGTGCCCTTGAGAGTCGCCAGGATGTGCTGGCTGCCGTCCGAGTTCGGTACCTTCTCAATGGTGGCGCCTAACTTTTTCAGTTCTTCGATGGCAATGTCGCCGACCTGGGTCAGCCCCGGCACATATCCGGAGCCGGAGTCGATATTCACCAGCCGCTCCAGCAGCTTCAGGGCCTCGCCCTTGTACTGCTGCGCATCGCTCAGGATTTGTTGATGGGGTTGCGCGAAGGCCATGGGGGTGAAGGCGCCAAGGGCCAGGCTCAGGCCGAGGCTGACGGCCAGACGGGAGCGAAGTGCGGTCATCGTCATGATTTCATCCTTGTTCCGTATCGAGAGAGTGCCAAGGGCACCCTACCTGACAACGGGGCAAGGCTCTAGACAGCAAGAGGCCATCTCAAAGGGAAACGACCGAGGCTTCCAGCACTTGCCGATGCCGGTGGCAAGTGACCCGGTTGCGCCCGCTGGTCTTGGCGTCGTACAACGCCTGGTCCGCATCATTGAGCCAAAGGGTCGCGTCGTTATATGCAGGGTCGAACACCGCCAGGCCAATACTCAGGCTCACCTTCAGCGCCGGGTCCTGCTCGTAGCTGAGGGTCGCGAAGCGCTCCCGCAAACCGTCCATGGCCTGCACAGCGTTGTGCAGGGTCAGGTCCGGCAAAATCACGCAAAACTCGTCACCACCATAACGCCCGACAATGTCAGCGGTGCGCAGGTTCTGCCTGAGCAGCTTGCCGAGCTGGCGCAGCACAATGTCACCAGCGCCGTGGCCGTAGGTGTCATTGATGGCCTTGAAATGGTCGATGTCGATCAGCGCAATCGCGCCATGAGCCGTCCCGTCCGCCGGATGGCGCACACAACGTTGGAATTCCTCGTCGAGGCGATCCTTCCACGCGCCATGGTTCAACAACCCGGTCAGGCTGTCGGTACGGCTCAGGGCCAGCAATTCACGTTTTTGCCGGCCCAGGGTGTAGGCCTGGCGAAAGCAGATCCAGCCCAGTGCCATCGGATACAAACACAGCAGCGGCAGACAGGCGTAGATCTGCGCCGGGCTGGTCATGGGCACGCTGGTCAGCGGGAAAATCACCGTGCCCACGGCGATGCCTGCCACTTGGGCCACAACCCCGACGAGCAGGAAACGCAGGCCACCGATGGCGACGTTGTTCATTGCCATCATCGCCAGCGTGACGGCCGTGGGCAGCGGGTTGAATTGCATCGCCACGACCCAGAAGCCGCCGAGAAAGGCATCGATCAGCAAGTTGCGGTGTTCGGCGTGGTACGGCACCGCGCATTGGCGAGCCCACCAATAAGACAGGTGCGGCCAGAGCAGGCCGTTGAACAGCATGAAACCCCAGACCCAGGGCGGCGGATCGAGGGGATAAAGCCCGGCGCTGACCACCAGCAAGCCCAGCGTCAGGCCCAGGATGCGCGATACGTAGAGCCTCCTGGCCAACGACAATCCCTTTTTTCCCGTTTTTTGCATAGACGCCTCTGCATCGCGGGTCTCCCGAACTATCGGGATGGGGTTGCCTGGAGTCTATCAGGGCAGCATCAAATAGCCACCACTGAATGCAGGGGTATTTATTCTTCTATAAATACGCGACGCTGCTCGGATTTTGGCTATATATGACAAGGAATCCTTAGCCTTCAGAAAGGAGGTCCCCTGGGCAACGATGTTCACGGGTTTAACTTCACTGATCACCGTTTGATCCGTTCGATCACATTCTGTCGTAGCCCATGGAGGGCAAAACATGCTGGTGTTGTGGGCAGTTCTTGCTGTACTTATCGCCTGGAGCTGGTTGACGTATCCCGGCATCGGCCATGTGATCTACGACATGGGCATGGCCTTGGAGGCACGCCTTTACCGGTTGCGCAAAATCACCGTGCCCATCAGTGAAATGACCGTGTCGACCTGGCAAGGAGGGCCTTATGAGGCGTCCGCCAGTATCCTGATGTTGCACGGTTACAGCGGTGATAAAAACCTCTGGCTGCGGGTCGCCCGGCATTTTGTCGGTGACTATCGGGTGGTGATCCCCGATCTCCCCGGCCATGGCGAAACCGGCTTCAAGGCCGGCGGCGGCTTCGATATTCCGACCCAGGCCCGGCGAATCATCGAATTGCTCGACGCCTGCGGCCTGGACAAGGTCCATGTGATCGGTAATTCCATGGGCGGGCATCTCGCCGCATGGCTGGCGGCCACATCGCCTGATCGCGTGTTGACCTTGGCGCTGCTCAATCCGGCCGGCGTCACCGCCCCCCAGCCAAGCGACATGGATCGCCAACTGGCTGCCGGTCGTAACCCATTCCTGATGAAGTCACGAGAGGAATTCCTGCCGTTCTACGCAATGACCATGGCCTCGCCGCCCTGGGTGCCGGGCGTGGTGATAGCGGCTGTGGCCGAGCGTTATGTGCAGCGCCGCGAAGAATTGGCGGAGATTTACACCGACTTTCACGCCAGCCCGTCGATGGAACCCTACTTGACCGACATTCGCGCCCCTTCCCTGCTGCTCTGGGGCCGCCAGGACCGGTTGATCGATGTCAGCAGCGTGCCGGTGTGGAGCAAGGGCATCGCGGACTTGCGCGTAGAAATCTGGGACGGCGTCGGCCACCTACCGATGATTGAACAGCCGGGGAAAACCGCGGCACTGTACCGCGGTTTTCTCAAAGGCTTGGGGCAGTGATCATGGAGCACTAAATACCCCGTGGCGAGGGAGCTTGTTCCCGCGGGGCTGCGTAGCGGCCCCTCTTCCACTCAAGCAGGTGGATCAGTCCCTGGCAGAATGAAGTCCTGAAGATTCTTCGTTTGCTGGAGCCGGCGAAGGCTGCGATCTTTCGTCCAACTTTCCCACAGCCTTTGCCAGGAACTCTTACGATGAGCTTCGTCAGCCCCGACCTGATCCGTCAACGCTTCTCCCGAGCGATGTCCGACATGTACCGCGACGAGGTGCCGCTGTATGGCGCACTGATGAAGCTGGTGGAACACACTAACGCCCAGGTCCTGGCCGACCAGCCGGAACTGGCCGCACACCTGCGCAGCACTGGCGAATTCGAACGCCTGGACCTGGAACGCCACGGCGCGATCCGCGTCGGCACCGCCGCCGAACTGGCGACCCTGGGACGGCTGTTCGCGGTCATGGGCATGCAGCCGGTGGGCTACTACGACCTCACGCCAGCCGGAGTGCCGGTGCATTCCACAGCGTTTCGTGCCGTGCATGAAAGCGCGTTGCAGGTCAGCCCGTTCCGGGTATTTACCTCGCTGCTGCGCCTGGAACTGATCGAGAATGCCGAGCTCCGGGCTTTTGCCGAGTCGGTGTTGGACCGACGGCAGATCTTCACGCCGGGCGCCCTTGAGCTCATTGACCTGGCCGAACGCCAGGGAGGCCTGACACAAGCCCAGGCTGAGGACTTCGTCCTACAAGCCCTGGAAACCTTTCGCTGGCACCACAGCGCCACCGTCACCGCCGAACAATACCGGCAACTGAGTGCCCAGCATCGCCTGATCGCCGACGTGGTGGCGTTCAAGGGCCCACACATCAATCACCTGACGCCGCGCACCCTGGACATCGACATCGTCCAGGCCCGGATGCCCGTGCATGGCATTACCCCCAAGGCAGTGATCGAAGGCCCGCCCCGTCGCCAATGCCCGATCCTGCTGCGCCAGACCAGCTTCAAGGCACTCGACGAACCGGTCGCCTTCACGAATCAGCCACAGGCTCAAGGCAGCCACAGCGCCCGCTTCGGCGAAATCGAACAACGCGGCGCTGCGCTCACGCCCAAGGGCCGCGCGCTCTATGACCAATTGCTCAACGCTGCGCGCGATGCGCTGGGAGAGTTTCCCAACGAAGCCAACGCCGAGCGCTACAACAGGCTGATGGCCGAACACTTTGTCGCGTTCCCTGACAGCCATGATGAGCTGCGCCAACAGGCACTGGCGTACTTCCGTTACTTCCCGACGCCCAAGGGCCTCGCCGCCAAGGGCACCCTTGAGCAAGCGGTCTCCCTGGAACACTTGCTCGAGCAGCAATACCTGCACGCCGAGCCCTTGGTATACGAAGATTTCCTGCCGGTCAGCGCCGCCGGCATCTTCCAGTCGAACCTCGGCGATGCCGCCCAGAGTCATTACGCCGGACAGTCCAACCGCCAGGCCTTCGAGACTGCACTGGGGCGCGCCACCATCGATGAGCTGGGGCTGTATGCCCAGACGCAACAGCGCTCTATCGACGAGTGCAGGGCTGCGTTGGGTGTGTAGGAGCAAGCTGAAGGAAAACGGCAAGAAGTTGCCTGGGAAACGCCCAGCGTGGCAGGCCTTTCTCGGCCATTCTGCCCCAGGTAACGTGGTGTCGGGGTGGGGCACGAATATCTGCAATGCGCCGGGCAAGCGTCTGTAGGTTTTGTTGCCCGCCTGAAGGGAATAGCAGCCTGATATAAAATCAACCTATTGATATTTAACGTTTTTTTGAAGTTGGCATAGCGCTTGATAACCGTCAGGGCACCTCGGGGCGATTCCCGCCCCAGGCCCTTAGTTATCCAGGAAGGAGAGCATTCCTTGGCTACCCCCGCGTACATGTCCGTTACAGGCACCAAACAAGGTCTGATCACTGCCGGTGCGTTTACCGCCGATTCAGTGGGCAACACCTACCAAGAAGGTCATGAAGATCAGGTCATGGTGCAAGCTTTCGAGCACCAAGTGACAATCCCCCGCGATCCTCAGTCCGGTCAGCCAACCGGTCAGCGCATACACAAACCCTTGGTCATCACCAAGGTATTCGACAAAGCTTCGCCACTGCTGTTGGCCGCCCTGACGAGCGGCGAACGTCTGACCGAAGTCAAGATCCAGTGGTATCGCACTTCGGCCGCCGGCACTCAGGAGCACTACTACACCACCACGCTGGAGGACGCGATCATCGTCGATATCAAGGACTACATGCCCAACTGCCAGGACCCGGAGAGCGCACACTTCACCCATCTGGAAGACGTGCATTTCACGTATCGCAAGATCACCTGGACCCACGAAGTCAGCGGGACCTCGGGTTCCGATGACTGGCGTGCACCGGCCGCCGGTTGATTCGCAGGCAAATGCTCAGGCATCGGCCAACGCTGTTGGTCAATGTGCATTCAAACAATCGACAATTATTGATTCAGGACGGTGTTCGCCCAGTGCGACGGCCTCGGCAATCCATGCACTGGTAAAGAGCCTGACACTGGGCGAACGGGCACAATAATAATGGAACTTTCAGAATATGTCCGGGAGACTGTTTAAATAATTGTTTATCTTCGTTTGTAACTGCCGGCGACGGATCATTACTCACCTGTTCGTACAGTTATATTCGAGGCTGGAACCCGAACTGTGGCGAGGGAGCTTGCTCCCGCTGGGATGTGAAGCAGCCCCAAAAAGCGGCCGCTGCGCGCCCGAGCGGGAGCAAGTTCCCTCGCCACGGTGTTTGGATGGCGACTCATACGATAGCTGTACAAACAGCTATACAAAACATGGACAAGTACAAAAAAGTTATCGCCATGGAAAATTTAAAACAGTCATTAGAAAACTCTTTTTAATACCAGCCGGCGTGATACTTCAGCCACGCCGTCCGGTTTTTTGCGCATCGGTGTCCCCCGCGTCAGGGTCGCCGTGTTGCTGTTTGCGCTTGGCCGGGTCATTGGGCCGCAAGGCATCGTTATCGCGTTCCACTTCACCGGGCAATACCGGAGCGTCGGGGTTGGACCGGGTTTGATCGGGGTTGTGCTTCATGGCGAACTCCTTGGATCTTCGGGATTCAGGCATCGGGGTCGGCAACTTCTTCAGCGACATTGGCATCCGGAGAGCGCTGGTGTAGTTGCTCGGCCTGGGTCTTCAAATCCTGCCAACGCGCCAGGTCGATAGCGCCCTGGCCAAACAGGTCATTGGCCACCCGCATCAGCTCAGTGAAGTGGGCATCGGGGGACTGCTGCCAGTAGGCCTTGTCGTCGAACAGCCGCTGCCAGTCGGCCAGCGACGGAAGTTTGAGGTCATCGCTCATGACGGGCTCCTGCGAGACATTCATAAGCTATGAGGGTCGGCATTCGCGGGGAGTTCCAGCGATTCTCAGTAGCCGGTCATTTCCAGGTAACCCGTGCCGCCCTGGTTGCCACTGAGTCGCACCGGTCCCTCCCAATAGGGAATGCGCAGGTCCATCCAGGCATTGGGATTGAGTGACTGGGTGATGACGTCGAGTTGCTTGCCGGGGATCTTGATGGCCCAGCGTACCGGCATCGAGCGCCCGGAGACGTTGGCGGTGTCCAATGGCACAAGGCTGATCTCCCCGGCGTGCAGGGTTTGCGCCCGGCCCTGGACATCGATCCACGTGCCCGTGAGGTAGGGCGCGCCGTTCTTGTGGCGCATGCGGTAGAGCATCAGTTGCTCACCGTTGTCCAGGTGCAGGGAGAACCAGTCCCAGCCAGTCTGGTTAGCGGTCAGGGGCTGGCTGCTCCATTCGCGGTCGAGCCAGGCCGGGCCGCTGACCGTGTAGCGCTGACCGTCGATTTCCAGTTCACCACGGGCCTGGAAAAACGGCTGGCTGTAGTAATACGACGCCTGCCCCTGTTCGGATTTCTGGCTGAAACCTTGCTCGCCCTGCAACACCAGCGGACGGTTCGACGTCAGCCGCAAGGCATAGCTGAAGCGTCGGTCGCGAGCCTTCAATTGCAGGTTCGCCAACGGCTCGGCCGCTGAGGCCTGGGTGCTGAATTGCCAGTCATCGATCCAGGCCTCGAAGGGCGCCGCCTGCACCCCGGCCTGCCCCACCCCACCCCGCGCATAGCGCTCGGCGGCATGGTGCACGCTGGCGGAGGTGACCGCCGCGTGGCCGAGCCAGATCGTCTGGTTGCGCCAGCCGCTGGCCTGGGGCGCGGCATTCAAGGCGCTACGAAACAGCGTCCATTGCACACCGAAGTCCCGGCCCTGGGCGTCCTTGAGATTGGCGGTGACGTACCACCACTCGATACGGAAACCTTCATGGACGCCGTGGTCGGCCGGAAAACTGAACGGCCGGCCAGGCACCACCGGCGTGAACGCGACGGCCGAGTCGCCGAGGCCGGCAAAGCCCTTTTGCACCGGCGCTGAGTCATCACATCCGCTGAGCAACGCCAGCAGCAACACGCCGATTTTAATCTTCATGGGCGAAGGTCCTCAGCAAATCCGCCGGCTGCGCGCGGTACAACGCATACAGCGGCCAGGCCGATGCCAGCAGCGTGGCGAGCATCGCCAGGGCCAGCAACTGCGCCAACTGCAACGGGAACACCCGCAACGGCAGGCGCCAGCCGAAGGCCTGCACGTTGATCACCGCGTCCAGGCACCAGGCCAGGGCGATGCCCAGCGGCAAGGCCAGGACCAAAGTCAGCAACGCCAGTAGCCAAGTCTGGCCGAGGTTGAGCAACATCAGCTGCCGACGCGTCACCCCCAGCGCCCACAGCGGCGCCAACTGGCCGAGGCGACTCTGACTCTGGGTCAGCAGACTGATGAACAACGCCACCCCAGCCACCGCCAGGGTCAGGCTGTTGAGGGCCGCGGTCGCGGCGAAGGTGCGCTCGAACACCTGGGTCGACCACCCCTTGAGCCGCGCCTGATCGACGATGCGACTGTCATCCAGGCTGAACCGTCCCTGCAGTGCCGTCAGCAGCGCCGGGATCGCGGGCGGTTCGATGCGCAGGTTGAAACGGTTCGGCGTCAACTGTGGCCAGTGCGCCAGCAAATGATCGGCGTTGACCAGCACATGCCCCTTGGGATTGCCGTAGTCGGCGTAGATGCCGACGATGCGCAGCGCCCATGGCCCTTGCGGCGTCGAGAGGGTCAATTGATCGCCGATGCTCACGTTGAGGCGCCGGGCCAGTTGTTCGCTGAGCATGAGGGTGTCAGCGCTGGCCAGTTGCTCCCAAGGCTTGTCACCATCGGACTCCAGCAGCGGCCAATGCTGGCGGTAGTGGGGATGGTCGATGATGCCGTGGACATCCGTCGGCCAGCCCCGCAACGGAATCGAGACTTGCCAGAGAGGGACGACGGCACTGATCGTCGGTTGCTGCTTGAGCCAGACGTACAGTTCTTCCGCCTGAGCCGGGGTTTGCGGGCTGATGTACAACTCGGCGGTCAGCCGTTGTTCCAGCCAGTTGCTGAAGGTCTGGCGGAAACCGGCGGTCATGCTGCCAGCGCCGATGTTCGCCGCCAACGCCAGCAGCAAGGCCATCAGGGCCAGGCTCAGTGCCGGTAATTGCTGGCGGCAATCGGCGATAAACCATTGCCCGAGCACCGAGCGGCTGCGGCGCAGCAGCCACGTCAGCACGCTGCTGAGCAACACCGGCAAGGCCAGCGCCGCGCCCAGCAACAAGGCGGTCATCAGGACAAAACCGCTGGCCAGGCTATCGCCCCAGACCAACGCCGATGCGCCAATCAACGCCGCCACTGTCGCCACCCAACGCTGACGTCGCAGCCAGCGCCCATGGGCCTGATGCCAGGCCTGGGGGTTGGCCAGCGCCAGCAAGGGCAGGCGCGCCGCCCGCAGCAAGCTATCGGCGCCGGCCAGCAGCGCACCGAGCAGGCTCAGGCCGACACCGCTGAGCCACCACGCAATGCTGAGATTCAGGTGTCCGGCCACTTCGGCACCGTACAACCCTCGCAGGCTCGCCGCGACATCGGGCAACAACAGACTCGCCAGCCAGTAGCCGCTGAGCACCCCGGCGATCCCACCGAGCAAGGCCAACCCGCCCAACTCAATCGCCAGGCTGGCGACCAGCACCCGCGCACTGACGCCACAGGCCCGCAGGGTTCGCAACAGACTGCGGCGCTGTTCGAGGGCAAGGCCGATGGCCGCGTGAACGATGAACAGCCCCACCACGAAGGATAAAACCCCCAAAGCGTCGAGGTTCAAGTGGAAACTTTCGGTCAGGCGCGACAGGTTGTTTTCTTCATCGGCGCGCTTGAATTGCAGCCGATCGTTGAACGCCTCCGGCAACACGGCGCTGAACGTGGCGGGTAACAGCAGCCGCGACAGCTGGTCTGGCAACCCGAGTACCGCTTGGGCAAAACCGATGTCCATCAACATCACGCCCGGCGCCATGTCCACTTGGACATGCAGCGGCGGCAGCGGTCGCCCATCGATTGTGCGAGGCTGGTCGCCCTCCATCAGCCCGAGTGCCTGCAAGGTCTGCGGGGCGACCCAGGTGCGGCCGGGCTCGGTAAAGAATTCCACCACCTCGGTCATCTCCCTCGCCTGCCCCGCCAGTGCCGCACCGGGAGGTAGCGACACCGGATCGATGCCCATCAGTTGCAGGCGCTGGTCCTCGTGGCCCTTGAGCAGCACCCGGGCCTGCAACACCGGCGACACCGGCCAGCCCTGACGCCGCAAATCGACAAACCATTGCTGAGGGAAGGTGCCGCCACCGGGTGCAGTGAGGCTGGCCTGGGGTTCGCCGCCGATCAGTTGGCTGGCCCGGGCGTAGCTGTCCCGGGCCTGACTATTCAGCGCTTGCACGCCGGTGAGCAGGCTGGTGGCGAGCCAGAGGCCAGTCAACACGCTGAAGAACTGCACCGGGTGCTGGCGCCAATGGCTGAGCAGGGCCTTGAGGGCCTGGCGAAAAATCATCACCCCTGGGCCACCTGCGCCAATCGTCCGCCGTGCAACACCACTCGCTGGGCCAGGCGAGCCGCCACCCGTGGACTGTGGGTCACCATCAACAGGCTGGTGGGACTGCCCTCCAGCAGTTCCAGCAACAGTTGCAACACCTCGTCGCTGGTGGCTTCGTCGAGGCTGCCGGTGGGCTCGTCGGCCAGCAACAAGGGCGGTCGCGAGGCCAGCGCCCGTCCCAGCGCCACCCGTTGCTGCTGGCCGCCGGAAAGCTGCTCGGGGTAACGTCGCAGCAACGCTGCAAGCCCGAGCCGCTGCACCAGATGGGCTTGCCAGGCCGCGTCATAGCGGCCACACAAGCGCGCCTGGAACGCCAGGTTGTCTTCCACCGGCAAGCTGCTGATGAGGTTGAACTGCTGGAACACCAGGCCGATTTCCGTGCGTCGCCAATTCGCCAATTGGCTTTCGCTCATGCCATCGAGCCGATATTCACCACTGCGGATGCTGCCGCGATCGACCTTGTCCAACCCGGCGACCAGGTGCAACAGAGTGCTCTTGCCGCTGCCGGACTCTCCCATCAGCGCCAAGCTGCTGCCGGGCATCAAGGTCAGGTCGACGCCTTGCAGCACCGGTAACAGACCTTGAGGCGTGGGGTAGCTTTTGAACACTTGGCGAACTTCAAGCATGGACAGGCTCGACGGCTGGACGTGAGGCTCAGGATAGCGGAGGTTGGCCCACTCAACACCTCCACCCTCTGGCCGACCGCAATCGCGAGCAGGCTCGCTCCCACAGGGTTTACCGTTGGTCAATCTGTGGCGCGATGGCTGGGTAGCTTTTGTGGCGAGGGAGCTTGCTCCCGCTTGAGTGCGCAGCGCTCATCGCTTTTTTTGGGGCCGCTGCGCGACCCAGCGGGAGCAAGCTCCCTCGCCACAGGGTCGTGCAGTACCCAAAAAACTTGTGGGTATCCAACATCACCGCAAACTGACCCACCGCCATCGCGAGCAGGCTCGCTCCCACAGGGTTTACCGTTGGTCAATCTGTGGCGCGATGGCTGGGTAGCTTTTGTGGCGAGGGAGCTTGCTCCCGCTTGAGTGCGCAGCGCTCATCGCTTTTTTTTGGGGCCGCTGCGCGACCCAGCGGGAGCAAGCTCCCTCGCCACAGGGTCGTGCAGTACCCAAAAAACTTGTGGGTATCCAACATCACCGCAAACTGACCCTCCGACATCGCGAGCAAGCCCACTCCCACAACGAACTCAGCGCCTGTCAATGCCCCACCGCCATCTCAACCTGGCCAGCAGGCGGCGTCACGATATGGTCCAGGTCAATATGCTTCCAAGCCGGCTTCGCCCCCAGCCGCGCATTGAAGCGATAGTTGAAGGTGAAATCATCATCCGTCGGCTGGCTCAACGACCTGCCATAAACCGATTCAACCCCAACCGGGTCATACCCCATCAGCTGCAACAGCGTCGGAAAGATGTTGTAGTGACTCGAACGATCCTTGTTCCGCGCCCAGGCACTACGCCAATCAAGCGCATGCAATCGGCTGCCCTGGATCACTACCAACGGCACCACCCCCTCTTCGGCCACCGGGTCGCCGCCGCAATGAGTGTTGAGCCCGGGATTGCCACGCTCGTGCAGGTCCTGGCCATGGTCGGAGGTGTAGATCAATACAGCACTGCTCAAATCAGCCTGCTGGAAGATTCGCGTGAAGAACTCGCCGACGTTCCACAGCAAGGTGTTCTGGTACGCGTTTCGGTAGAGCAACCAGTCATCTTTCTGCCCATTGAAGCCGTCGCGGCGGCCGGTATCGGCCACTTCCTGAAACTGCCCTCGCGGCAACGCCGGGCGGTAGCTCATGAAGTCGTCGGGGTATTTGTCGTGTACCGGGAAATGCGCACCCACCTTATTGATCACCACCAATTCAGCCTGGTGATCGCCCAGCAGTTCAATCAACTTCGTCGCCGCCGCCATGTCGCGCTCACGCACGCTGGTCTGGTCGAATTGGACGAATTCATCGATGTCCTGCTTTTCCAACGGGGTCATCAGGTTCTGCAGGTTGCCGCCGGTGCGCTGGGCATCGATGTAGACGGTACGCAAGCCGGCCTTCTTGGCGTACTGCCAGATCGACGGCCGGGTGCTGTTGATGCGCATGTAGTCGGTGCGCGTGCCACCGTAGCGCAGGGTGACATTGGTGTCGGCACTGCAATTGGCGATAGACGCCGCATAACCGAAATTGAAGATATCCACGCCTTCGGGCGGCGTCTTCAGCCCCGTGCGCACGCCGAACGGCGTGTTGATATCCAAGTAATTACCGCCGATGCTTTCGTCGATAATCAACACAATATCACCCTCGATCGCAGACAATCGCCGCGGCAAGGTGACTGGCTCCCTGGGGCCAACGGTGTCGTGCAAGGACTCGTAGGCAAAGAGGTTCAAATAGGCCAACGGCGTATACATTACCGGCAGGCCGCGCGCGCCCTCGCCCGCCCGCACGAACAACACACCACTGAGCAACAACACGCCCAGCACCGGCGCCGCGATCGGCAGATAAGCAGGCAATCGAATCGTCCGCCGAGGTTTGAGGGCGACGCCGAACAACAGCAACAAACCACCAGTCACCGCGCTGATGATCACCTCGCGGTACTGATAGGCCGCCTCCTGGATGAACCCTCCCGAGTACACCAGCGAAACGAATTGGCTGTAGGTCAGGTAGCTGTCCGTAACCCGGGTATACACCTCGAAAAACACCGCTGAAACGAACAACGCCAAGGCAAACACATGCCTCACCAACGTCTGGTGTATGTAGGCGCTCATCCACAGCGCCACCACCAACAGCACAAACATCACGCCGAACAGCAACGTCGCCAAGCCCAGGCCCAACGCATCGAGACGGTCGAGGTAAGAGTCATACCCCCTTAGCAGGTACAGAAACAGCAGCAATTCCTTGAGGTAGCGGGCCATGTTTTCCTCGAGCGGATCGCGGTGTCGAAAGCGCTTCGTTCCTGCACGTTAGCAGCCGGTTTCCAAAGCGCAAGCAACACCTTCCTCAACCATGCGTCAAAAAAAAGTTACCCCAAAAACGACACGAAAACAGGTAACAAAATATAAAAATCTATGGATAACGACCGTTTATCGCTTTGTTAAATGCCGCCAATCCCCAACAAAACAGCCACTTTGCTAGAACAGTCAATGACTTGATATCAGAAGGCCCGATTTCACATGAATTGCCAACACTGACAACTGTCATTTTGCTGACACGCTTTTCTGAAGCTGCGCTATACCCCTCTAAACAGTTTCATCCGAGTTACATCATTCGGTTTGCGAGGCGCGCCAAAAATGGACGTGAGCGTATTTGGTACGGGGTATGTCGGGCTGATCCAGGCGGCCGCAATGGCTGACGTCGGACATCGCGTTTTGTGCATCGACATCGACCCGAACAAAATCCGGCAACTGCAGCAGGCCGTGCCGACCATCAGCGAGCCAGGACTGTCCAATCTGCTCGAAGACAACATCAAGGCCGGACGCCTGTCGTTCAGCTCCCAGGCCAGCGACGCGGTCAATCATGGCGAGCTGATCTTCATCGCCGTCGGCACCCCCGCCGATGAAGACGGCTCGGCCGACCTGAGCCATGTGCTGGCCGTCACCCGGCAGATCGCCGACTTCATGGACAGCGACCGCACCCTGGTCATCAAGTCCACGGTACCGGTGGGCACCGCCGACAAGGTGGCTGAATGCGCCCGCCAGACGCTGGCCCGGCGCGGCCTGAAACAGCTGAACGTACGCGTGGTGTCCAATCCCGAGTTTCTCAAGGAAGGCAGCGCCCTGGCCGACTGCATGCGACCGGACCGGATCATCGTCGGCACCGCCGATCCGGTGGCCCGCGACCAGATGACGGAGCTCTACGCGCCCTTCTGCCGCAACCACGAAAAACTGATGTTCATGGACAACCGCAGCGCCGAACTGACCAAGTACGCCGCCAACGCCATGCTCGCCACCCGCATCAGTTTCATGAACGAACTGGCCAATCTCACCGAACGGTTGGGCGCCGACATCGAAGCGGTGCGCAAAGGCATTGGCTCGGACCCGCGCATCGGTTATCACTTCATCTACCCCGGCTGCGGTTTCGGCGGTTCGTGCTTTCCCAAGGACCTGCGGGCCCTGCTGCACACCGCCGAACAAAGCGGCATGCCGATGCGCCTCCTGCGCAGCGTCACCGACATCAACGACAGCCAGCGGCACATCCTCTTCGAGAAACTGACGAAGCAATTCCAGGAGGGCCTGGCCGGCAAGTCGATTGCCATCTGGGGCCTGGCGTTCAAGCCCAACACCGATGACATGCGCGAAGCCCCCAGCCGCTACCTGATGGAAGCGCTGTGGCGCGAAGGCGCACGGGTCCAGGCCTATGACCCGGAAGCCATGTCCGAATGCCGTCGCCTCTACGGCTATCGCAAGGACCTGAACCTCTGCGCCACCCGCGATGACACTCTGGAAGACGCCGACGCCCTGGTGATCTGCACCGAGTGGAAGAACTTTCGCGTGGTGGATTTCGACCTGCTGGCCAGCAAGTTGCGCGCCCGAGTCATCATCGACGGTCGCAACCTGTACAACCCCGAACACCTGGCCGCCGCCGGGCTGTTGTATCGCGGTATCGGCCTGCGCCATACAGTGCCTGGCACCCCGGCACCAGGGCCGCAAGCGTGAACATCCTGGTCACCGGCGCAGCCGGTTTCATTGGCGCCCATCTCGTGCTGCGCTTGCTGCGCGACGGCCATCGGGTGTGCGGGCTGGACAATTTCAATGACTATTACGACCCGCAGCTCAAGCACGACCGCGTGGCCTGGGTGCACGACCAGGCCGGCGCGTTCCCCCTGGCGCGGCTCGACCTGGCCGACGCCCCGGCCATCGATGAACTGTTCCAAACCCGGCGCCCGGACGTGGTGATTCACCTCGCGGCCCAGGCCGGCGTGCGCTATTCCCTGGAGAACCCGCAGGCCTATGTCGACAGCAACATCACCGGGTTCCTGAACATTCTGGAAAACTGCCGTCGGTACCCGGTCAAGCACCTGATCTACGCCTCCTCAAGCTCCGTATACGGCGCCAACGCGCGCATACCGTATTCGGTTCAGGACAATGTCGATCATCCGCTATCGCTGTATGCGGCCAGTAAAAAAGCCAACGAACTGATGGCCCACAGCTACAGCCACCTGTTCGGCATTCCTTGCTCCGGCCTGCGCTTTTTTACGGTGTATGGCCCGTGGGGGCGGCCAGACATGTCGCCGATCCAGTTTGCCCGCGCCATCGCCGAAGACCGTGTGCTGCAACTGTTCAACCACGGCGAGCACCAACGGGATTTCACCTACATCGACGACATCGTCGAAAGCATCGCCCGCCTGATCGACCGTGCGCCCCAGGTCACGCCCTTGCTGAATCACGAACCACCGGACCCGGCTACCAGCCGCGCGCCCTGGCGGATCTACAACATCGGCGGCCAGCACCCGGTGGCCCTGCGCACCTATGTCGCGCTGCTGGAAAAGCACCTGGGACGCACCGCCCGTATCGAGTTGCTGCCCCTGCAAGCGGGGGATGTGCTCAACACCTGCGCCGACGCCAGCGACCTGGCAAGGGCCACCGGTTTCCGGCCATGCATCGCACTGGACGACGGCCTGGGCCGCTTCATCCAGTGGTTCCTCGATTACTACCCACTGCCTGCCCACGCGCCGCTCGCGGCCCAACCTCAGCGGAGGAGTCTATGACCCGACATGAACAAGTCATCGAGATCAACGCCCCGGGACGCGACAAACGTGTCGATCCTGACCACCGCAGGCGCCTGGACGCGGCCATCCACCGCCAGGGCCGTGGTTGGTTGACCGGTCGCGACGGCGGCCGGCCCTGGACAGTCTCGCGCACCAACCGCGTCGTGGCCTGCCTCGGCGCACTGGCGATCCTATTGATGCTCTGCCCGCTACTGCTGGGCCTGGCATTGCTGGTGAAATTTTCCAGCCCCGGTCCTGTGCTGTTCGTACAAAAGCGCACCGGGTATCGCGGCCGGGTCTTCGGCATGTACAAATTCCGCACCATGGTCGCCGACGCCGAAGCCCTCAAGGAGTCGCTGCGCCACCTCAACAAACACGGCGTCGATGCCATCGATTTCAAGATCGACAACGACCCGCGCATCACGCCCATCGGCCGGTTCCTGCGTCGCAGCAGCCTCGACGAACTGCCGAACCTGATCAACGTAGTGACCGGCGACATGCGCCTGGTGGGCCCGCGGCCGACCTCGTTCAACGCCTATCGCTACAAGGACAACCATCTTGTGCGCCTGAGCATCTACCCCGGCATGACTGGCCTGTGGCAGATCTCCGGGCGCAGCAATATCGACTTCGACCAGCGCGTGGAATTGGACCTCAGCTATATCGCTGAACAGAGCCTGTGGCTGGATTTGAAGATCCTGATGCTTACCCCCTTCAAAGTTTTCAGCGGCCACGGAGCGAGTTAAATGGACGGTTCAACGAATATCCTGACCATAGCAAGCCCGAGCGAGACGAACCTGACCTCGACCGTGCTCGACCCTTCCCTGCGGATCCTGCTCTTGACGTCCGCCAACACCGGCACAGGCACCAGCACCAGCGCCATGGCGCTGGCCGCTCAGCTTGCGCAGATGAGCAACGGTCGCGTCCTGCTGGTGGATGCCAGCCAGTCACCGCGCAACCTCAGCCAGCAACTGTCGCTGCAAAAAGAGCGCGGTTTCACCGATCTGCTGTTCAACAGCCTCGCCCCGCCGCTGCTGCAGGATTGCGTGGTGCAGGCGTCCAGCCTGCCGTTCGACGTGCTGCCCCACGGTCGCCTCGGCCGCAATGCCGAACACCTGAGTCCCGAGCGATTGCGCCCGCTGTTCAGGCAACTGGCGGCGCAGTACCGCTTTGTGGTGATCGACGCCGACGCGGTGTATTCGGCCAGCGACACCCTGGTACTCAGCACCCAGGTGGATGGCGTGGTGCTGGTGGTGCGCGGCGAGGACACCCGCTGGGAAGTGGCCCAGGCCGCCCGCCAGCGCTTGTCCCAGGCCGGTGCGAAAGTGGTCGGCAGCGTGTTCAACCGCCGCAAGTACTACATGCCCAAGTGGCTCTACAACAACCTGTAAGCCTGCAAAAGGATGACGAGATGAACGCCAGAATGCTTGTCTTGCTGTTGCTGCCGCTTGCCGGTTGCTCCAGCACCAGCGATACCCGCTCGATGCCGGTGCAGATCCTCACGGCCGCGCCGGCCAACGCCCAAGCCACCGACATGCCCAAGGTCGAACAGACCCTGCGGCCCCAGGATGTGCTGGATGTGATTTTCCACATCGGCACCACCTCTTCCCAGGCTTATCGAGTGCAACCTGGCGACCAGGTTGCCCTGAACTTCACCGCCGCCAGCCAGCTCAACGGCACGCAACAGGTGATGCCCGACGGCAGTATCGAACTGCCGGGCGCCAACACCTCGGTGAAAGTCGCCGGCCTGACCACCGACGAGGCCCGCCTGGAGGTGCAGCGTGCCTACAACCAGAAAATGCTGTTCCAACCCAACCGCAACCAATTGACCGTATTGGTGACCAGCCCGCTGTCCGGTGAGACGAACTTGCGCAACACTCTGACCCACCCGGCCACGGGCATGAGCCGGGAAATCATCGTGGGCCGGGATGGCTACGCCAGCTTTCCGGAAATCGGCTCGGTGCCGTTGCAAGGCATGACCGTCACCCAACTGGAAACCTTCCTCAACGAGCGCTACGCGCAGTTGCCAGGCCACATGACCGTCGACGTACTGCTCAAGTCCACCGCCGGCAACGAGATCTATGTCCTCGGCGAGGTGGCCCAGCCCGGTTCCTACCCGATCCGCCGGCCGATCTCGGTCCTCGAAGCCCTGACCTTGGCCCGTGGCACGAACGTCAAGGCAAGGCTCGACTCGGTGGTGATCATGCGTCGCAACGGCAATCAGGTTGAAGCCCGCCACTACGACGTGGAGAAGGCCCTGAGCGGTGACGCCTCGCAGATCGCCTACCTGCAACCGGAAGACATGCTGTACGTGCCCAAGACCGGCTTGGCAAAAGCCGGCGAAATGGCGCGGCAGTTGGCCGATGTGGTGTTGTTCCAAGGCGTCGGAGTCAGCCTGGGCTACCGCCTCGACAGCAAAGGCGACAATAGCAGATCCAGCACCAACACCTCTGAAACAGGTAATTGATCATGAACCCCAAGGAAAATTATCTGCATGAGTTCTTCAGGATCTTCTTCGCCAACAAGCAGTGGGTGAAGCGCGTCTTCCTGATCTTCGCCCTGATCGCTCTGGTGCTGCCGTTGATGCTCAAGCAGAGCTTCGACATCACCGCCCAGGTGATCGTCCAGTCGAAGAAACTCTCCCAGGGCGACGCCACCACGTCTCTGAACCAGGAAAACGCCACCTTCATCCCGCCGTCCCTGGCGGACATGGAAACCGAGAGCAATATCCTGCGCTCACCGGCCTTGATCCGGCAGACCATCAGCACCCTGCGCGACCAGGGCGAATACACCCCAAGCCCAGGCATTCTGAATAAATGGGTGAGCGAACCGCTCAAGATGTACATCACCCAGCCCCTGCGCGAGTACGTCGTCAACCCGTTGCGCGATGGCCTGGGCCTGGAGGTCGATCCGGTGCGCGACACCGTGCTCGATACGCTGACCGACGAGGCCATCGAGAACCTGAAGATCGAGACCCTGCCCGGCTCCAACGTCATCTCCATCGTCTACAGTTTCGGTGACCCGGCCCAAGGCACCCGGTTCGTGGCACAACTGCTGCAGAACTACCTCAGCAGCCGCCAGGACCTGCAGTCGATCGAACTGCCGCAGACCTTCTATGAGCAGAAGAAAGCCCAATACCAGACTCGTCTCGACGGCCTGGAAGGCACCCGGCTGGGGCTGCTGGAGAACATCGGTTCTTCCGACCCCAAGGAAGAAATCACCTTCCGCCTGAACGCCATCAACACCGAAGAACAGGCCCTGAACCTGTATCAGGATCGCTTGCTGCAAAGCCAACGCTGGCTCGACTATCTCAAGACCAGCCTGGCGGCGGCGAACAGCTCGCGGTTCAACGACTACACCTTCCCGTTCACCTTCACCACCACCGTGGACAACATTGCCTTCGAAGACCGGGAAATCAAACAACTGGGTGAGCAATTGACCAGCCAGGTCAGCCGCTACATGAATGACCTGGCGATCTTCCAGCCCAGCAGCGAACCGATGTTGCTGGCCCGGGAACAGATCGTCCGCACGCGCCAGCAGTTCTTGAAAGTGGTCAACAACCGGATCCAGGAACGCACCACCGACCTGGCCGTCGTCAGTTCGGTGATCAATCAGAAAGTCGAACGCATCGCCGCCTTCAAGGAGCGCATCCATCAGTTGCAGGAAACCCAAAGCAAGCTGCGGCAGATGGACACCGAGATCAACGCCCTGCATGCGGCGTTCTCGACCTATGCCCAGCGCTTCGCCGAGGCCAGCACTGCGCGCTCGCTGGACAACGACCTGTCCAACGCCCGAGTCCTGAGCCCGCCGTTCGAACCGACCGCCGCGGCCTTTCCCAAGCCGATGCTGATCATTGTCTTCGGCATGTTCAGCGGCCTGCTGCTGGCGATCGCCCTGGTCTATGTGCGTGAGTTCTTCGACCATCGCTTCAAGCACCCAGCGCAAATCACTCAGCAATTGGATGTGCCGGTGCTGTTGGTGATCAACGAACAGTCCCCCGACCAGGTCAACCCGCACCGCAACTGGAGCCTGCCCAGCCTTGTCCATTGGGTGAGAAATTGAACGCGCCGTTCGGCCCGACCCGCCACAGCAGCCCCCTGTCGATCATTCATCTGCTCGACAGCGGCGGCTTCTATGGGGCCGAGCGGATGCTGCTCGATCATTGCCTGGCAACGCCCGGACAGCACCAGGTGCTGTTCCTGGCGGCGCCACCGACGTTGATCACGCGTTTTCGCCAAGCCGGGGTCGATTGCCGTCACTGCGCCAGTTGGGCCGAGCTGTTGCAGCACCTGCGCGAGCGCAGGGACGAACGACCGCTGATCAACACCCACAACTTCAAGGGGCTGTTGTTTGGCTGGTCGGCGGCCACGCTACTGCGCCTGCCACTGGTGATCACCCAGCATGGCTTCACGCCGCGCAGCCCCAAGCAGCGTTTCTACACCTGGCTGAGTCTGCAACTGTGCCGTACTGCTTCGGTCAAGCGAGTGGTCTGTGTGGCCGAAAGCATCGCCACGCTGCACCGCCGGGCCAGCGTGCGGGCGGAAAAACTCGATGTGATCCCCAACGGTCTGCCAGCGGCCAGCACACCGCTGGCCCACCGCACCGACCGGCAGCGCTGGCGGGTCGGCTACGTCGGCCGCTTGAGCAGCGAGAAAGGCCCGGACCTGTTCCTCGACGCCATGATCCCCCTGTGCCAGCGGCACTCGTCGCTGCACGCGGTGATGCTCGGCGACGGCCCGGAACGCCAGGCGCTGCTCAAGCGCATCACCGATGCGGGGTTGCCCACGCGCATCGAACTGCCCGGTTACCAGACCGACATGAACGCTTGGTGGAGCCGCCTCGACGCCCTGGTGATCAGCTCGCGCACCGAAGGCACCCCAATGATTCTGCTCGAAGCCATGCAGGCCGGCGTGCCGGTGGTGGCGTTCGGCGTCGGCGGCATTCCCGACGTCTTGCAGGACCGGCATAACGGCCTGCTCGCGACACCGACCGACAGTGCGGAACTGGCGGCGCAGATCGAAACGCTGTTCAGCGAGCCGCCCCTGGCACGGATCCTGGCCGACAACGCACGCCGAACCCAACAGGACCGCTACGACCTGCGCACGCTGGCCGAACGCTGGTCGCAGCTTTACATCCGCACGGCACGGGAGGCTCGCTCATGATTGTCCCGCTCTCGATCGTCAGTCTGCTGGGCCTGGTGTGCCTGGCGTTGCTGGCCAGCCCTTATCCGTTTTTGGCGCCGGGCGCGGTGTTCGGCCTGGTCGGCGTCGCCGTGCTGTACCGCAAGCCCATGTGGGGCTTGCTGGGCATCGCCGCACTGGTGCCGTTCGAAGGCCTGTTCAAGGAGAACGCGTTTTCCGGCAGCAAGTTCTTTGGCCTGGCGCTGATCCTGATCCTGATGTTGCAACTGGCCTTGCACCAGATTCCCGGAGCGCGCCTGCGCAGCAATATCTGGCGGCCGCTGATCGGTTTCATGCTGCTGTATGGCCTGAGCCTGCTGCTGTCCGAAAACATGAACCTGTCCATGACCCATTTTCGCGAACTGGCGGTGGGGCTGATTCTCTTCGTGATCACTTTGCTGATCGGTCGCGAACTGAACCTTGACCTGTTCTGTCGCCTGATGACCTTGAGCGTCACCACCACCTGCGTGCTGGCGATGTTTTCGGCCAAGTACCAGGACCAGGGACGCGCGTCCGGCCTGCTGGAAGACCCGAACGTCTTTGCCCTGCTGATCGCTTTCACCGTGCCGCTGGCGTTACTGTTGGTGGTGCGTGGCCCGAGCGTGCTGCACCGGTTGTTCTGGGGCGGCTGTTTCGTCCTGCTGCTGGGCGGCATGACCAAGACCGAATCGCGCTCGGGGCTGGTGGTGCTGATGCTCAGCCTGGTGATCGGCTTGTATCACTACCGCGCGCAACTGCCGCGCATCCGCCCACGGCACCTGGGCTTCGCCATGCTTGGCCTGGCACTCATCCTGCCCCTGGCGATCGCAGTGATGCCGGCCGGCTACGTCGCGCGCATCCAGTCGTTGAGCATCCTCAGCGCTGGCGTCAACGCTCACAAGGATGAATCCCTGGGCCGCCGCGCCTCGTACATTCTGGTCGGCAGCCAGATGATCCGCGAGAACCCGATACTCGGTTCAGGGCCCGGGACCTTTCCCCTGCACTACGCGCCCACTGGCTATGCCAAGGCGTTCTCGGCCAACCGCAAACTAAGCGACCTGTATCGCCGGGCCCATAACACCTACCTGGAAATCTTCAGCGAAATCGGCGTGCCGGGTGGGCTGATGTTCGTCGGCATGATCGGCCTTGGCCTGTACAACCTGCTGCACGCCCGTCGGCTCTGGTTGCAGCGCCGCGACTGGGCGCAGGCGGACCTGCTCACGCACCTGGGCATGAGTTTTCTCTCGCTGGCGTTGTTCTTGATGTTCCTCAGTGCGCCGAACCACAAGTTGCTGTGGATCATGCTGGCCCTCACCAGTGTGTTGCGCTACGACGCCGAACAGGCCGCGCAACAGGAGGCCCGGCCATGAGTTGCGTCAGCGTCGTCATCCCGATGTACAACGAGGCCCGGCACATCGGCCGGACCCTGCAGGCAGCTCGGGAAGCGGCCCGTCAGGCCGGCCTGGCATGCGAGTTGATCGTGGTGGACAACGGCTCCGACGACCATGGCCCGCGCATCGCCAACGAGCTGGGCGCGCGGGTGCTGATGGTCCCAGGCGTGCACATCGGCGCCTTGCGCAACCGCGGTGCCGCCGCCGCCCATGGAGACTGGCTGGCATTCATCGATGCCGACATCGAAATGCCGGCTGACGGGTTCAAGCTGTTGCTGGAACTTGAAGGCCACCAGGGCGACGTACTCGGCCTGGACCTCGACACGCCCCGGCAGGCACCGTGGTTCGCCGAAGCCTGGCAGCGCCGCAGTCAACGCCCGGCCTCACGCCTCCTGCATCGGGTGCAGTGGCTGCCCAGCGCCAACCTGTTGATGCGTCGCCGCTGGTTCGAACAGGTCGGCGGCTTCGACGAAACCCTGCGCACCGGCGAAGACAAGGATTTCTCCCTGCGCCTGCGCCAGGCCGACGCGCAATTGCTGCTGGTCAACGAAAGCGTGGCCCTGCACTGGGGCTACGAAGGCAGTTGGCGCGAGTGGATGCGCAAGGAACTGTGGCGCCAGGGCAGCCATCTGCAATTGCTCCGCAGCCATGGCCCGAGCCTGCGCCTGCTGCGCTTTCCAGCGCTGTCCATGGGTGCCTGGGGCTTGGACCTGTTGGCTTTGCTCGCATTGTTCCAGGGGCAGTTGCACCTGGCGCTGATGCTGTTGCTGGGCACGGCACTGCCACCCTTGATTCTGAGCCTGCGCCAGAGCCGGCGCGACCCGCGCCTGACCGTGCAATTGTGGGCCTTGCATGGGGTGCGCCTGCACCTGACCGGCGCCGCGTTGCTACTCAATCTATGTCATTGGAACGTCAGGAGACCTGCCCGTGGCTGAATTCATTTATTGGTCCTGCCTGTTGCTGCCGGTGTACGCCTACCTCGGTTACCCCTTGATACTGAGCCTGCTGGTGCCGCTGTTTCCGTTGCGGCGTTACGGCAAGGCCTTGCCGATGGACGTGAGCATCGTCATTGCCGCCCACAACGAGGCCCGGCATATCGAAGAAAAGCTGCGCACCTTGCTGACCCAGGACTATCGGGCCCATTCGCTGCAAATCATCCTCGCCAGCGATGGTTCCACCGACGACACGGTGGCCTGCGCACGCCAGGTGATCGACCCGCGCATCACCGTGCTCGACTTGCCGCGCCAAGGCAAGGCCGCCGCCCTCAATACCGCTGTGGCCCATAGCCGCGGCGAGATCCTGGTATTCACCGACGCCGACAACCAATGGGCCGTCGATACCCTCGGCCATCTGCTCTCGCCGTTGGGCGACCCGGAAGTCGGCGCCTGTGCAGGGCATATGGAGATCCCGGTGCCAGGCAAGGGGCTGAGCCTGGGCGACAGCCTGTATCGCCATTACGAAGGCTGGTTGCGGCGGGTAGAGAACCGCACCGGTTGCATGGTCTCGGCCGACGGCGCCCTGCTGGCCTTGCGCAGGGCTTTGTTCCAGCCGATTCCGGCCCAGGTCAACGATGACTTTTTCCTCAGCACCTGCGCGCCGGCCGCTGGCAAGTCCATCGTCTACGTGCCAAGGGCGCGGGTGACCGACCAGGGCGTGGACGAAGCCGACAAGCAGTTTCGCCGACGTCAGCGGGTCACCGTCGGTGGGTTGCAAAGCCTGGCCCAACGCCGGGAACTGCTCAATCCGCTGCGTCATGGGCTCTATGCCATTGGGTTGATCAGTCACAAATTGATCCGCCGCCTGGCGCCGGTGTTGCTGCTGCCGCTGTTGCTGAGCAATGCCTGGCTGTGGAACGACCATCCGTTCTATCGCCTGAGCCTGGTGGCGCAGTTGCTCGGCTACGCCATGGCACTGATCGGCTTGATGGACGCCCGCCACCGTCTGCCCCGGCCCTTTCGCCTGGCCGCGTTTGTGCTGGTGACGCTGGCGGGCATGAGCATCGGGCTCTGGCAGTTCCTGCGGGGTCATCGCTACAGCCAATGGAACCCCGAGCAGAATCGCTAAGGAGAACGGCCGATGTCGATCAAACACGTCTTCAAGCGCACCGGCGGCTGGCTGTACCTGAACACGTCCCTGGGCCGCCACCCACTGCGTGGCGCCGGCGTGATCCTGATGCTGCATCGTGTGCTGAGCAATGATCGCGCCGCCGAATTGCCCCATCGCAATGAGCTGTGCGTGGGGCCCGAGGCGTTTGAACATCTGCTGATCTGGTTGCAACGGTATTTCGAATGCGTGCCGCTGATGACCCTTTTGCTGGCCGACCCTGAAAGCGTCCCCAACCGTCCGCGGGTGGCCCTGACCTTCGATGATGGCTGGCGCGACAACGCCATGAATGCCTTCCCGTTGCTGCGCCAATACCAGGTGCCGGCGAGTATTTTCCTCTCCACCGACTTCATCGGCAGTCGCCAGCACTTCTGGTGGGAAAGCATCGGCGAGACCTTGTGGGGCAGCCATGGGCAGGTCGCCCGGCACTCATTGATCGAGCACTTGCAGCACGCCGGCCGGCCGTTGCCGGTACTGCTCGATGACATCGACGACGAGCGCCGCAGCCTGGCGCTGTTGCACTATCTGCAAAGCCTCAAGAGCCTCGATCCACGCACCTTGAGCGACCTCACCGAAGCCTGCCCGCAGGGTTCCCAACCCCAGGCCCTGGATTGGCCCCAGGTGCGCATGCTCGAAGATTCCGGCCTGATCCGCTTCGGCCCCCATGGTGCCAGCCACGCGATCCTGACCGGGCTGGACGACCAGCGCCTGCATGAAGAACTGACCCGCAGTTGGACAGCCCTGGAAAATGGCTGCGCCCAACCCTTGCCGGTGTATTGCTATCCCAATGGTGATAACGACGCCCGCGTGCGCCAACAGGTGGCCGCCCACGGTTTTGCCTTCGCCCTGGGCACCGAGGCCGGGTTGTATCGCAACGATGGCGATCCCCTGAACCTGCCGCGCTTCGGTGTCAGCCAGCGCAATGCTCATCACCCTGAGCTACTGGCCTGGCGGATTCGCCGAGGGGCACACCCATGAGCCGCGCTCATTACCTCAAGCACTTGGCGCTGAGCATGGGCACGCGTCTGGCGATGATCGGCCTGCGACTGCTGCGCAATGTGCTGCTGGCACGGATTCTCGGGCCCAGCGAGCGCGGGCTGTTTGCCTTGCTCAGCACCTTGCCGGACTTGATCAGCGCCGCCACCAGTGGCGGCTTGAACTCTGCCGTGGGTTACCAGGCGGCGCAGCAGCGCTCGATGGGGCTGTTGCTCAGCCAGGTGCTGGTTTTCGGTTGCCTGCTGGCCGGGTTGCTGACCTTGCTGGTGGTGACGCTGGTGCGCGAGTTCGGTGGCGAACTGGACATCACTACGCAATTGGGATTGCTCGCCTGGCTGCTGTTACTGGCCGTGCCGTTGACGGTGCTCAAGAGTGGCTTGCTGACGCTGCACAACGCCTCCGGTGGCGTGGGTGCGTTCAATGCCTTGCGCCTGCTGGAATCCCTGGCGCCCCTGCTGCTATTTGTTGCGTTGTTCTGGATGTGGCAAGACACGGCGCTGGAAGCGGCACTGATCAGTTGGCTGGCTGGCCTGAGCCTGGTCGTGCTGGCCGGTTGGGTGTGGTTGCGCCGCGATCATGTGGTCACCCTGCGCTGGGATCGCACCCGCCAGAACGAACTGTTGCGCTACGGTGCCCGCAGCCATCCCGACCTGCTGTTCCAGCAAGTGCTGCTGCGCTCGGACTTTCTGTTCATCGGTGCCCTGCTGGGCAGCACGGCCCTGGGTCACTACGCCATGGCCAGCGCCGCTGCCGAACTGCTGCTGATCGTGCCGGAAGCAGTCACCACGCCGCTGATGAAGCGCCTGCTGCAACAAGACCGCGATATGCAGCGCCTGACGCCCCTGGCCCTACGCCTGACTGCCACGGTGATGCTCGGCGCTTGCCTGAGCATGGCGCTGATTGGCCAATGGCTGATCGTCACCTTGTTCGGAGTCGCTTACCAGCCAGCGTATCCCGCCTTGCTGGCATTGCTGCCGGGGTTGTTCGGGCTGTGCTACGCGAGCATCCTGCGCCTGGATCTGCTGGGCAAGGACCGACCCGGCACGGTGTCGCTGCTGATGGGCGCGGGCGCGCTGCTGAACCTGGCGCTGAACCTGATCCTGATTCCCCGCTACGGCATCGTCGGAGCCGCCGCCGCGTCTTCGATCGCCTACCTGGGCGTGACCCTGGCGCTGCTGGCAATGTACTGTCGCCTCAGCGGCGTGGCGCTGTGGCAGACACTGATCATCCTGCCCAGCGACTTGCTGCCGATGCGCCAGATGCTGTTGGGGAAATCAGCATGAGCGCGGTTATCCGCCAGACCGTCATCGCGAGCAAGCTCGCTCCCACAGGGTGCGGTGGTGTCCTTGTGGGTGCGGTGAGTGAGCTTGCATCCATAGTGGATGTGCCGTCCTCTTCGCGAGCAGGCTCGCTCCCACAGGGGACTGGTGCCGGGCACAGTCACTTTGATGACCGCAAATCAACGGTGGGAGCGAGCTTGCTCGCGATGGGGCCAGTACGGCATCGGTGGAAAATGGCCGCTGGCCTGTGCCTTTGGGGCCTGGCCTTCTTGGCCCATGGCGCCGCCATGCAGTGGACCGGGATCCGCGACGGTAGCCTGTACCTGCAGACCGACCGCCCGGATTGGGTGACCGTGCGCTGGGTGCCGGCCTGGCAGGCCGACGCCAACTCAGAACATCTGTACTTGCTCAACGGCCAGGGGCGCCTGGTGGGTGAGCGTTTGATCGAGGCGGCCCAGGAACGTGGCGAGCAGCAGTGGCCTTTGCTGCCAGGGGCCGCCAGCTATCGGCTGGAAATCCCCGGCTACAGTTTCCGCCGCTACACCGTCGAACACGACGCCCATACCCGCGCGATGTACGCCCCGGCCAAGGTGCATTTCAACGCCGAAACCCATGACGGCGACGAGTTGTATTTCAAGATCGCGCCCGGTGAGCGAGCCGTGCTGGCGGGCAAGTTCCACGGCGGCGTGCGCGGCCTGCAAGCCCGGCGCGTTGCCGATGGTCAACAGGTGCAGTTGAACCTCAAGCCCTACCCGGCCTACTGGCAGTTCGACCAGGTCGCCCTGCCCATCGCCAATGTCGAGCAAACCTGGCGCCTGCAATTGCAGGGCAACGGTAAGGCAGCGTTCTGGCTGGACGGCACGGCAAACCTGTTCGCCCAGGCCGCCGAACAGCTTCAACCGCTGCTCCAGGACCCGGGGCAAGCGCGCCTGAAACTCTATGGCGATGCCCTGGGAACAACCCCGAAATTGGGGGTTTACCTGCCCTACGTCGTGCCCCCTCCATCGGCGTATCCGCTGATCGAAGCCCTCAAGCCCCAGGCCGCCAGCTTTTACAGCTTTGTCGACATCACCGCCGACAGGCCGGACTATGAAAATCAGTTCCGACGTCTCTACCAGGACCGCTTCGGCATTACCCAGGACATCACCCTGCTGGCCGGCAGCCAGCGCCAGGCCGACCTGCGGGCCGACCGCGTCAGCAACGACGGTTTGCAGGCCTGGCTCAAGGCGACCCGCGCCTTGGGCGGCAAAGGCATCCACTACCTCAGCTTCGCCGATGAACCAAACCTCAATTACCCGGATTTCGCCAGCTACCAGCAGGTCTTCGAGAGCATGGCCAGCCAGGTCCGCGCCACACCCGCCAACGCCCGTGCCGGAGTGCGCATCGCCATCCCGGCCAGCTCGCGGTTCACCAATGGCCCCCTGGCGGAAAACGCCGCTGACCGGCGCGGGATCGA
The DNA here is from genome assembly GCF_001269655.1 of Pseudomonas thivervalensis. Lineage (GTDB taxonomy): Bacteria > Pseudomonadota > Gammaproteobacteria > Pseudomonadales > Pseudomonadaceae > Aquipseudomonas > Aquipseudomonas thivervalensis. Next base: position 711,087 of record NZ_LHVE01000007.1, on the reverse strand, counting down.
TTGGGCGCGGCGCTTGCTGGCCAAGTCCAGCGACCAGATTGACGCCCTCGCCTGGCACGAATGGATGATCCGCGACCTGCTGGCGACCCGGGTCTATCGCAGCAGCGTACGCCGCGCCGCCGAACTGGTGGGCCTGGACGATAAGGGCCAACCGCGAAAAGCCTTGCTGCTGGACCAGACCAACATGTCCAGCGGCTCGAGCCTGAGCCCCTACGATCAGGAAACCCACTACGCCGCCCTGTGGTGGACGTCCGTGGTCATCAACGCCTCGGCCGATGGCTGGCTGGCCATGCTCAACTGGTTCATGCTCGCCGACGAACCGGTGTACCCCAAAGGCATGGTGCGGGTACTGGACGACGCCCAGCGCTTCGAACTCAAGCCGGTGGGCCTGGCCCAGCAGTTCATCCAACAGCATTGGCTCAACCAGGTGCTACGCCTGGACAACGACGCCTTCGAAGTCGACGTGCTGGCCATGGCCACCGACGCTCGACGCAGCCTGCTGGGCGTGAATAAAGGCACGCGCCCGCAACAGGTCAGCCTGGACGGCGGGCCCTGCCCCCAGGCGCAAGCCGAGCTGATGTATTTCGGCCCCGACAATCACAGCCGCAGCGCCCCGTTCAACTGCGAGGCCGGGCAGATTCGTTTTCTCCTGCCAGGGGAAACCTTGTTTGCCCTCGGCTGGACCGCCCCCTCTTCCCCCCAACCCGCCACCCGTCAGGAGGCACCATGAGCGCTCTACAAAAACTGCGTGATCGCATTCAGAAAAAAGGGCCGAGCGCCGTTCTAAAACAATTGTTCAGGCGCTACGTATTTTTCCACACTCGACTGGTGTGGCTGGAGCACGATGTGCGGACCCCACTGCCCCCGCATAACCTCAAGCCCTACCCACCGATGCGCCTGGAGTTCATCACAGTCGCCAATGCCGATGCTTTTGCCCGGCACTTCGGCGACCGCGTCGAAACCATGCGCGAGCTGGCGGCCGAAGGCTACACAGGCCTGATGTACCTGGATGATCAGGGCGACACCGTGGGTTTTGCCTGGGCCAGTACACGAGATTATTTCGATCGCCATTTCTATCGCTGCAACTTCCCGATCAAGCCTGGCGAGTACTTTCAGTTCGGTGGCGAGGCGATCCGTAAATACTGGGGCTCCAGTATATCGGCGGACATGCAGTTGGAAGTGTGGAAAGTCATGGCCGAACAAGGTTGCGACACCATGGTCGATGTCTGCGATCTGCAAAACGTCCAGGCGATCAAGATGCATATCCGCATGGGCTTCCAGGAACGCGGCAAGATCACTCACGTGTATCGGCTGTTCGGTCACTGGCGGTTTTTCCGCGACACGCTCTACCGCGGCTCGGCACTGAGCGCCTTTCAAAAACCAGACCAGCCAGTGGCATCGACTGCGGCGGCGGTCTGATGTCCATGGCGATCCAGTGCCAATGGTGTTGCTCCCTGCCGCCTCAGCGGCGTGGGAGCTTCCCCTTCCCCAACCCGCCGCCCATCAGGAGGCACCATGAACATTCTGCAAAAATTGCGTGATCGCATTCAGAAAAAAGGTCTGCGCGCCGTTCTGAAACAGCTGTGCAGACACTACGTATATTTCCACGAGCAATTGGTGTGGATGGAACGCGACCTGGTCAGTCCGATACGGCCCAACAACCTCAGGCCTTATACGCCGTTGCGTCGGGAACGCATTACCACCAGCAATGCCGATGCCTTCGCCACCTACTTTGGCGACCGCGTCGAAACCATGCGTGAACTGGCCGCCGAAGGCCACACCGGGCTTATGTACCTGGACGACAAGGGCGACACCGTCGCTTTCATCTGGGGCAGTACACGGGACTACTTCGACCGCCATTTCTTTCGCTGCTGGTTCCCGGTCAAACCGGGTGAGTTCTTCGAGTTCGGCGGTGAGTCGTACCGCGCTTACTGGGGAACCCAGCTATCGGTGGATTTCCAGTTGGATCTGTGGAAAGCCATGGCCGAGCAAGGTTGCAACAAAGTGGTCGACGTCTTCGAGCTGCGTAACATTCCAGCCCTCAAGCTGCACCTGCGCATGGACTATCAGGAGCGCGGCCAGATCACCCACATGTACTGCCTGTTCGGCCGCTGGCGATTCTTCCGTGACACGTTTTACACGGGCGCCATGCTGGACTCCTTTCGTAAACCGGCCAAGCCGGTTACCTCCACTGCGGCGGCCTGACGTCCATGACGATCCGCTTCCAGTGGTATCGCTCCCTGAGCGCGGCGGACTTTCCTGTATCAGCTTACGAACAGCTGCGAACCCAGGTGGCCGACGCAACACCGTTCAACACCCTGGCCTGGCTACAAGCGGCGGAATTTGCCCTGCTGCCCGATCAGCAGTTGCAGGTGCTACTAGGCTGGCAGGACCAGGACTTGTCGCTATGCCTGCCCCTGGTTTCGGGACGTGAGCGCATGGGTGGACTGCGGTTCCGAGTATTGCACCACTTGGGTTACCCCTTGGCCGACCGCATCGCTCTGCTGGCGCGTTTGGACGCCGAAGGCATGGGCCAGGCGCTGGTGCAAATCCGACAGCATGTGCCCCACGCGATGCTACAACTCAATGAGGTGGTGGAGCCGGTCGGCGAGCAAAGCGTTCTTAGCGCCTGGATGACGTTGAGTTCCACCGGGGAGCGGCGCCTGAGTTGCCGGGTTCCGGTGCACCTGATCAGCGACAGCGACCATCAGGAGATTTCCGGCGATCCACGCTACAAGCTGCGCCGAGCGCGCAAGCGGATCGCCGCTTGTGGCGCAGAGATCCGCCGGATAACGCCGGACGCCATCAGCATGGGGCAATTGTTGCGAGCCCTTACCGATGTCGAGGCTGCCAGCTGGAAAGGTGAAGAAGGCGTCGGCATCTTTGCCGATCCCAGGCGCCGACAGTGGATGAACCACGCCTTCACCGCCCTCGCCGCTCAAGGTCAGGTGCGGGTGGTGCTGCTGGAGCTGAACGGTGAATGCATCAGCTATCGCCTGGGCCTGCTGGACCAAGGCCGATTGTATGACTACAACCTGGCATTCCTGCCGCAGCATGCCGACCTGGGCAGCGGCCGGGTATTGCTCGAAGAGTGGATTCGCTGGGGGCTGGACGAAAACTGGCGATGGATCGACGCGTCCCGTGTCAGTCTCGATAACTCCAGCCATCAATTGCACGAACGCATGACCGGACAACTGGAACATTGGCGTTGGAGTTTTTATTCGTGGCAACCCGCTGGCCTGATCCTCGGGCTCGCCTTGCGGCTCTGGAAAAGTCTTAAACCCTGGCTTCGCAAACAGCCTCCCCCAAAAACCACAGCAACAGATTCACCTTCTATCCCCAAGGAAAAGGAGATTCCCCATGCCCCTCCAAGTGATCATCAACGCTGACGACTTCGGACTGTGCGTCAGTGAAAACATGATAATCGTTCAAGCCTTCGAAGCAGGCGTCATCAGTTCCGCGACCATCATGGCTAATATGCCGGGCTTCGAACAGGCGTGCGCACTGTCCCGACGTCCCCGGCTCAAAGGGCGTATCGGCCTGCATTTCAATCTCAGCCATGGGCAGCCGTTGAGCCAGGCCATAAAGTCGTGCCCGACGTTTTGCCATGCGGACGGTCATTTCAACTTCAACCTCTCACGCTATTGCCTACGTCTGGGCCCAAAAGACCTCGCAGCCATAACGGACGAACTTCAGGCGCAATGGCAACGCTGCCTGGATCATGGCTTGCGTCCAAGCCACTTGGACTCGCATCAGCACGTGCACAACATCTGGCCCATCGGTGAATTGGTGGCGCGCTTCGCTGCGCGGCAAGAGGTGCCCATTCGCCTGGCGCGCAATCTTGGGGCAAACCTGAATATGTCCAAGCGCATCTTCAAGACCTTACTCAACCGTCGCCTGCGTCATTTATGCGGCGCAACGGCTGACTATGTCTGCACGCCGGCCGACTTGCATCACGCCGCACCACCGGACCATGGTGTGCTGGAAGTGATTGCTCACCCAATGCGACTGGATGGAGATTTCGGCGACACCTACCTGGCTCCTGGCTGCTCATTGACCCAGGTGCTGCATCAGCGCCTGGCGGGGGTGCCAAAGGTGGGGTATGGCAAGACTGAACGGACGTTTGAGCGGGTTCAGCTTGAGGATGCGTAATGCCCCCTCTGCCATGCAGGCATTATCTTGGGGAGGGGGTTTATTTCCTCCCCCACAAGGTCATCTCAGTCACCGAAGCACACTCGCGCCAGCGAGGCACGCCGGTCGATCGCTTCGCGCAGTCGCCGTGTCTGCGTTTCCCAGGCATTGGCATCGACCCGGGCCGAACGCATCAGTGCCAGCATCGCTTCCTTGGCGCTGAGGTACTCGGTCCACGCATCCCGGGCCTTGAGGCTGCGCCGCTCTTCCTCGCTCATGTCCATGCGCCGCAGGGCCAGAGCACATTCGTCCTGGATCAACGGCCCGAGGGTCGTCTGGATCTTGTGGGGCGCCTTGAAACACGCGGTACCGGTAATAATATCCCGCGCCCGGTCCAGGCCCCATTCCAGCGCCTGGGCCAGCGGCTCACGCAAGGTGCGATCGTAGAATTCCTCGACCCGCATCTGCGCGCTCGGACGATGGACACCAACGAAAACCTGGGTCATGCCCTGAGGATTGATCCGCGCCTGGACCTCGATTTGCGTGCCGTCTTCCAATGTCTCTTCGTGGTTGCGCCCCGGCAACCGACTGTTAACCCAAAGCCAATACTGTGCGCTTCTACGTCGCATCGTGTTGCCCTCCCCCAAAGGAATAGGGAGTAAGGCACAGGGCCTGGGGATTTTCCAGCGCTGAAAAGCGCGCTTCAGACGAATGACATCCGCCCTTTATCGCTCAGGTTTTTTCTCCACTTGCCCGACCTTGGCCCGCCATTTTCGCCAAGCGAACCCTACGTGACGAGGGTACTTGCCCCCCGCTCGGCTGTGCGGCAGTCGCGAAACGGTCAATGAATCTGCTACAAGGCATCTTCGGATTCGAGTAGCGAATGGCATCGATGGCTTCACTCTTACTTTCTGGCCTGAAACGCCGCTGGTTGGCCTGGCTGTGCATGAGCGCATTGGTGGTCGGCCTACCGGTGGGCTGTGCTGTGTTGCAGCACAAGGAGCGGGAACTGGTCTTTCGCATCGAGCCGGGGACCGCAAGCTGGTTCAGTGGGCTGCCCAGCGGTGTGCAGGAGTTCGACCTCAAGCCGAAAAGCTTCAAGGCCGGAGAAAATATCCATGGTTGGTGGTGGCCGGCCGAACGCAAGAATGCGCCGGCCATCCTGTATTTACACGGTGTGCGTTGGAATCTGACCGGCCAGTTGTTTCGTATCCAGCAACTGCGGGCGCTGGGCTATTCGGTACTGGCGATCGACTACCGTGGCTTTGGCAAAAGCCATGGGGACCTGCCATCGGAAGCCAGCGTCTATGAAGACGCACGCATCGCCTGGGAGCGTCTCGAAGCCTTGCAACCGGACCCAAGCCTTCGGCTGATCTATGGTCATTCCCTGGGCGGTGCCGTCGCGGTGGACCTCGCCGCGCAGCTCGGGCAGCAGGCAGCGAAGGATGGCAAGGCACAGGTCCGGGGCCTGGTGATCGAATCCACGTTCACCTCCCTGGGCGATGTCGCCACCGCGATGGCGAATACTTCCCTGCCAGTGCGCTGGTTGTTGTCGCAGAAGTTCGATTCCATCGACAAGATCGGCGAGATCAACATGCCGCTGCTGATCGTCCATGGCGCGGCCGACCGTTACGTGCCGCCACGGTTCAGCGAGCAACTGTTCAACGCCGCCCGGGAGCCCAAGCGCCTGCTGCTGGTGCCCGGGGCGACACATAACAACAGCATGAGCCTGGCGGGTAAAAACTACCGGCAGGCCTTGGATGCGCTGATGAAAAGCTCACCATCGCCCGTTGCCGGCAACGCCCCCACTGGCCCGGCCAAAGCGGGCTGACCCACTGAAGTGGTGGGTCAGTTATGGGGATGTTGGCTGTGCCGCCGCCATCGCGAGCAAGCTCGCTCCCACCGTTTTTCCGAGGTGTTCTCAGGCATCGCTGCCACCACAAATCCCTTGTGGGAGCGAGCTTGCTCGCGAAAGCGGTGGGTCAGTTGATGGGAATGTCGGCTGGGCCAGCGCCATCGCGAGCAAGCTCGCTCCCACAGTTTTTTCGGGGTGTTCTCAGGTATCGCAGGCGCCACAGATCCCTTGTGGGAGCGAGCCTGCTCGCGATGGCGGTGGGTCAGGCGACGGTGAACCGTCAGGGCCCCGCGCCGAACCGGTCACGGCTGTTGGTCAGGTGTAGCCACATGGCGGCGCGGGCGGCGTCCGGGTCCTGGCGCTTGATGGCGTTGAAGATCGCCTCGTGTTCGAGGCTGGCAAACTGCGCCAGCTTGCTTAAATCAGCTTGGCCGCGCTCGGCCACGTTCACGCGGGTCCTGGGAATCATCGCATTGCCCAGGTGCTGCATGATCTCGACAAAACAGGCATTGTCCGTGGCTTCAGCGATGAGCAGATGGAAACGCCGGTCGGCTTCGACGCAGCTGTCGTTGTTGTTGGACAACCGCTGGTAGTCATCCAGCGCCTGACGCATCTGCTGCAACTGATGTTCGCTGCGGCGCTGGGCCGCCAAGGCGACTGCCTGGGTTTCCAGGCCCAGGCGCAGTTCCAGGATCGCTCGCACCCCTGCCGCGGTGTCGACATTCAGTCGTAGCCCCTGCTCGCCAGTTTGCGCCAGCACAAAGGTGCCGATGCCGTGGCGGGTCTCCACCAGCCCCGAGGCCTGTAATTTTGAAATCGCCTCGCGCACCACCGTTCGACTGACGCCATGGGCCTGCACGATGGCACCCTCCGACGGCAGCTTCTCGCCCGGCTTCAACTGCCCCAGCAGGATGCTTTGGCTCAGCTTCGCCACCAGGTCATGGGCCAGGTTGTGGGTGCGCTTGCGCAGGGGCGCTTCGGTGTCTTGCGGCATCGCCGGGGTTCCTTGAAAACAGGCTGACTGATCGTATCACCCGCGGGCGTAGAAAATCTTTTCATCGAACCGCCCAACTTGTATGACAACACTCAAGATCAGCCCATATCGTATAAAAATACCCTGTTGATGCACGGCTGCTTTCAGCTTCTCAAGACCCTTAACACAATCAAAATAATCGGCTCAACCCAACAAATACGGCATAAAAACCTTTCATCCTCAATCCAATGATGCTGAAAAACCGCTTGTCATCGAAAAAAATCAAGTTGTATGATGTCTATCAACATCGACACCTGCACGATGCCCCGCATAAAAATAACGAGTGGGAGAAAAACCAGTGAACACATCCAGCCTCAAGGCGAATGCCGGAGCGGATCCGGTGCTGCTCTCGGCCATCGCCAAGGTCAAGCGCCACATCCTGCCGCTGTTCGTCATCATGTTTATCGTCAACTACATCGACCGCGTGAACATCGGCTTCGTGCGTGCCCATATGGAGCACGACCTGGGCATCGGTGCAGCGGCCTATGGCTTTGGCGCCGGTCTGTTCTTCATCGGCTATGCGCTGTTCGAAGTCCCGTCCAACATCCTTTTGCAACGCATCGGCGCGCGCATCTGGCTGACCCGCATCATGCTCACCTGGGGCTTGGTGGCCGCGGGCATGGCCTTCATCCAGAACGAAACCCACTTCTACATCCTGCGCTTCTTGCTGGGCGTGGCCGAAGCCGGGTTCTTCCCCGGAGTCATCTATTACTTCACCCGCTGGCTGCCCGGCGTCGAGCGCGGCAAAGCCATCGCCATCTTCCTCAGCGGCTCGGCCATTGCGTCGCTGATCTCCGGCCCGCTGTCGGGGCTGCTGCTGCAAATCAACGGCCTGGGCATGCACGGCTGGCAGTGGATGTACTTCATTGAAGGGATGTTCTCCGTCGGCCTGTGCTTCTTTGTCTGGTTCTGGCTGGATTCCAAGCCCCACGACGCCAAATGGCTGAGCCGTGAAGAACAGGACGTACTGGTCAAGGCCATCGACGACGAACAGCGCGCACGGGAAGCCGCCTCGCCGATCAAGCTGTCCATCGGCCAATTGCTCAAGGACCGCCAGATCATCCTGTTTTGCCTGATCTACTTCTTCATCCAATTGACGATCTATGCCGCCACGTTCTGGCTGCCAAGCATCATCAAGAAAATGGGCGAACTGAGCGACCTCCAGGTCGGGCTGTTCAACTCGATTCCGTGGCTGTTGTCCATCGTCGGCATGTACGCCTTCGCCTCGCTGTCGGCCAAATGGAAATTCCAGCAGGCCTGGGTCGCCACGGCTCTGTTGATCGCGGCAGCCGGGATGTTCATGTCCACCACCGGCGGACCGATCTTCGCTTTCGTCGCCATCTGCTTCGCAGCCCTGGGCTTCAAGTCGGCGTCGTCGTTGTTCTGGCCGATTCCCCAGGCCTACCTGGATGCCCGGATCGCCGCCGGGGTGATTGCCCTGATCAACTCGGTGGGCAACCTCGGCGGGTTCGTCGCCCCGACCACGTTCGGCCTGCTGGAAGAGCACACCGGCTCGATCCAGGGCGGCCTCTACGGCTTGGCGGCCACCTCGATCATTGCCGCGATCATTGTGTTTGCCGCACGCAACACGCCCAAGCCCAAGTCCGTCACCACACCTGCCAACCCGGCTACCAGCCACGCCTGATCACAACAATAATTCAAGGACCCATAGACGATGACCACTCCAGAAACCAACAAAGCCCCGATCATCACCAGCATGCAGGTCGTGCCCGTGGCCGGCCACGACGGCATGCTGCTGAACCTCAGCGGTGCCCACGGCCCGTTCTTCACCCGCAACATCGTCATTCTCAAGGACAACGCTGGCCACACCGGGGTGGGCGAAGTGCCCGGCGGCGAGCGCATTCGCCAGACCCTCGAAGACGCTCGCTCGCTGGTGGTCGGCAGCCCCATCGGCACGTACCAGAAGATTCTCAACACGGTGCGCCACGCCTTTGCCGACCGCGATGCCGGTGGCCGTGGCCTGCAGACCTTTGACCTGCGCATCACCATCCACGCGGTAACCGGCCTGGAAGCGGCCTTGCTGGACCTGCTCGGCCAGCATCTGGACGTGCCGGTCGCAGCCCTGCTCGGCGAAGGCCAGCAGCGTGATGAAGTGAAGATGCTCGGCTATCTGTTTTATGTCGGCGATCGCCAGCAGACCGACCTGCCCTACCGCAGCGAGCCGGACGCCGACAACGACTGGTTTCGCGTGCGCCACGAAAAAGCCCTGGATGCCGATGCCGTGGTCCGCCTGGCCGAAGCCGCCCAGGCACGCTATGGCTTCCAGGACTTCAAGCTCAAGGGCGGCGTGCTCCAGGGCGACGCAGAAATCGAAGCGGTCACGGCATTGGCCGAGCGCTTTCCCCAGGCGCGTATAACCCTGGACCCGAACGGCGCCTGGTCACTCAAGGAAGCGATCCGTTTGTGCCGCGACCAGCACAAGGTGCTGGCCTATGCCGAGGACCCTTGCGGTGCCGAGAACGGCTATTCGGGACGCGAGGTCATGGCCGAGTTCCGCCGCGCCACCGGTCTGAAGACCGCGACCAACATGATCGCCACCGATTGGCGCGAGATGGGTCACGCCATCACCTTGCAATCCGTGGACATTCCCCTGGCCGACCCGCACTTCTGGACCATGCAAGGCTCCGTGCGCGTGGCGCAGATGTGCAATGAATGGGGCCTGACCTGGGGTTCGCATTCCAACAACCACTTCGACATTTCCCTGGCGATGTTCACCCACGTGGCCGCTGCCGCACCGGGCGACATCACCGCCATCGACACCCACTGGATCTGGCAGGACGGCCAGCGGTTGACCAAGGCACCTTTGCAGATCCAGGGCGGCTGCGTGCAGGTGCCGAAAAAACCGGGGTTGGGGATCGAGCTGGACACCGACCAACTGGCCAAGGCCCATGAGCTGTATAAAGGCATGGGCCTTGGGGCGCGGGATGATGCGGTGGCGATGCAGTTCCTGATTCCGGGCTGGACGTTCAACAACAAGCAGCCGTGCCTGGTTCGCTGAGTCGATCAATGTCCCTGTGGGAGCGAGCTTGCTCGCGATGGCGGTGGCTCAGTCACATTGATGTCGACTGACACTTCGCTATCGCGAGCAAGCTCGCTCCCACATTGGGTCGATGGTACCCATGAGCTTGAGGCCACTCATAACTCCCACATTTGGATCTGGGGTGGCCTTTTATTTTATGAGCGCCACAGTCATCATCTCCTTCAAGCAGCACCCAATCAGTTGCCAGCTCTCCGCTCGGCCTCAGGCAATCAGGCTCAACCCTCCGGCCGCAGGATCAACACCGCCAACGGTGGCAGGTTGAGTTCCAGCGATAAGGCCTGGCCGTGGCTGGGCACTTCTTCGGTGGAGGCACCGCCGCCGTTGCCGTAGTTGGAACCGGCGTAGGTGTCGGCATCGCTGTTGAGCAATTCGACCCAACGCCCGCCAAACGGCACGCCGACCCGGTAGGCTTCGCGCGGCACCGGGGTAAAGTTGGCGACCACCAGCACCGGCCGGCCATCCTTGCTCCAACGCAACCAGGCGTAGACGCTGTTGAGCGCATCGTCGCCAATCAGCCACTGGAACCCCTGGGGGGCGTCATCCTGATCATGCAGCGCCGGCTCTTCGCGGTACAGCCGGTTGAGATCGCTCACCAACTTCTGCACGCCGCGGTGCTCAGGGTATTGCAGCAGGTACCAATCCAACTGCTGGTCGTGATTCCACTCGCGCCATTGGCCGAACTCACAGCCCATGAACAACAGTTTTTTGCCGGGATGGCCCCACATGAAACTGAGGTAGGCCCTGAGGTTGGCGAATTTCTGCCAGCGGTCGCCGGGCATCTTGTCGATCAACGAGCGTTTGCCATGGACCACTTCGTCGTGGGAAATCGGCAGCACGAAACGCTCGGACCAGGCATACACCAGGCCGAAGCTCAGTTCGTTATGGTGATGGGCGCGGTACACCGGGTCTTGCTGGATGTAGTGCAGCGAATCGTGCATCCAGCCCATGTTCCATTTGTAGGCAAAGCCCAGGCCGCCCTGCTGGGTGCTCTGGCTGACGCCCGGCCACGCGGTGGATTCCTCGGCGATGACCAGCGCCCCCGGGGTTTCCAGCGCCACCACATCGTTGAGGTGCCGCAGGAAATCGATGGCTTCGAGGTTCTCCCGCCCGCCGTGGCGGTTGGGCACCCACTCGCCGGCCTTGCGCGAATAGTCGCGGTACAACATCGAGGCCACCGCATCCACCCGCAGGCCATCGACGTGAAAATGCTTGAGCCAGTGCAGCGCCGACGCCAGCATGAAGCCGTGCACTTCGGTGCGGCCCAGGTTGTAGATCAGCGTGTCCCAATCCTGGTGAAAGCCCTCCAGCGGGTTGCCGTATTCGTACAACGCGGTGCCGTCGAACTGGGCCAGGCCGTGGGTGTCGGTGGGGAAATGCGCCGGCACCCAGTCGAGGATGACGCCGATATTGGCCTGGTGACAGGCATTCACGAACGCGGCGAAATCGTCCGGCGAACCGAAGCGTGCCGTGGGTGCGAATTGCGACAGCGGCTGATAGCCCCAGGAGCCTCCGAACGGGTGCTCCATGATCGGCATCAGCTCGATGTGGGTGAAGCCCAGGTCCTTGACGTACGGAATCAACCGCTCGGCCATTTCATGCCAGGTGTATTGCCGGGCCACCTCCCCCGCCTCGTCGATTTCGCACTGCCAGGAGCCGGCGTGCAATTCGTAGATCGACAACGGCGCGCCCGGTAGCTGGCGCTCGCGACGGCTTTGCATCCACTCGTCATCGTGCCATTCGATCTTCAACGGCGAGGCGACTTTGGAGGCGGTGTCCGGCGGCATCTGGGTGGCCAGCGCCACCGGGTCGGCCTTGAGGGGCAGGATGCCGTGGGCGCCGAGAATTTCATACTTGTAGCCTTCGCCAGCGGCCAGCCTCGGGATGAAGATTTCCCACACGCCGGACGGATAACGGATGCGCATCGGATGTCGGCGCCCGTCCCAGACGTTGAAATCGCCCACCACCGAAACCCGGCGCGCATTGGGTGCCCAGACGGCGAAACGCACGCCGTCGACGCCATCGACGGTTTTCAACTGCGCCCCCAGACAGGCGCTGAGGTCGCGGTGGTTGCCCTCGGCGAACAGGTAAAGGTCCATTTCCCCCAGCAGCGGGCCGAAGCTGTAGGGGTCTTCGGCAACCTGCTCGCCGCCGGCCCAACGGGTGCGCAGCAAATAGGGCTGGGCACGATCGAAATGACCGACGAACAGCCCTGGGGTTTCGGTGACTTGCAGCTCACCCAGCTCTTCGCCGCCCTCGCGGGCCAGTACATGCACGCTCAGGGCGCCGGGCAGATAGGCGCGGATGAACTGGCCGTCGGCGCCGTCGCCATGGGGCCCCAGGATGGAAAACGGATCGTGATGTTCGGCGCGCACCAGCGCGTCGATGTCGTGGGGCGCCGGCAGTAAGGACTCCTTGGCCTGCCCCTGGGGTTCTTTGTTCGAGACACTCATGATTCTCTCCACTAAATCGGTCCGGCTACGTCGGAAAAGGGTTGCAGCCCCCTCAACAACCCGACCAGGCCGTGCAATGGCACGGGCAGCCAGGTGGGGCGATTCTCGGCTTCATAGGCCACTTCATAGGCCGCCTTCTCCAGGCCGAACAACGCCAGCGCGGCGTCTTCGCCTTCAGCATCCTTCCACTCATGGGCAAGACTAGCTGCCGCCAGCCGATATGCCTCGACAAATGCCTGGCGAGCCTCTTTCAAATAACGCTCGGCGACCCGTTGCCGCGCCGCGTCGGCATCGGCCGTGCTGTCGACAGTGTGCAAGTGGATCGCCATGGCCGCCGCATAATCGAAGGAGCGCAACACGCCACTGACATCCTTGTACGGGCTGTGCTTGCCCCGTCGCTCATGCAATGGCCGCGCCGGCTCACCTTCGAAGTCGATCAGGTAGGCGTCGCCCTTGATCACCAAGACCTGGCCCAGGTGCAGGTCGCCATGGACACGAATGCGCAAGCCACCGGCGGCCTTGCCGGCCAGTTCCTGGACATGGGCCAGGACGGTTTTCTTGTGCTCCAGCAAGCGTGCGACCATGGCCTGGTCGGCGGGGTTCAATTGGCCTTGGTTCTGCTTGAGCAGGCGCAAGGCGTTTTCCACCTGGGCGGCCACGTCCTTGCCGATGGCCTGGGCTTCCTTGGCGTTGGTGGGTTGCGGTGCGAAGTCCGGGTCGTCGGTGGCCTGGGCCAGTACCTGGTGCATTTCTCCCAGGCGCTGGCCGAGCATGCCGGCGAAATCCTTCAGTTCGCCCAGGGCGTTGTAATGCTGCTCCTGCTCGGACACGGCGTCCGCCAGCTCATCGCGCAAGGCGCGTTCGAGGTTGTTCTGGGTCCATTCCCAGGCGTCGCCCTGATTGCTCAGGTAGCCTTGGGCGATCATCAGCAGCGCATCTTCGCCTTGGGCGTCGCGACGAACCACCGAACCCAGCAGCGGTGAAATGTTGCTGAACCCCGCTGCGGTCAGGTAAGCGCTCATTTCCAGTTCCGGGTGCACACCCGAGGCGACCTTGCGGATCAGCTTGAGGACGAGGCTGCCCCCCACCACCACCGAACTGTTGGACTGCTCGGCGGACAGGTAGCGCACCTCCGGCTCGTCTCCCAGGTTCAACGCGGCCAGGCCTTCGGTCGGTTCGAAACGCAACTCCCCTTCGGCGAACGGCAGCACCGTGGCGGCCTGCATGCTATGCAGCACGGCGCGAACGAAGCTTTCCAGGCTGAACGCATCGGTGATCAAGCCCACCTGGCGCACCCGACGTACCCGTGACAAGGCCAGTTGCTGCGGCAACGCCGCACCGACCTGGTCTTCGGCAAGCAGGCCGAACGGCAGTTGATAACGCAGGGTCTGGCCGCCACTGGTGACATCGATTTCACTGAGCAACACCGGATGCTGTGGATCGCCGAAGCGTACGCCATAGACAATGTCGACCTTCTCGATCGCGCTGTCCTTGCCAGCGAACCAGCGCCGGTTTTGCAACCAGGTCGGCAGGATGGTTTGCTCCAACGTGGTGCGCGATGGCGCTTCGAGCAATTCTTCCAGGCGTTTTTTCAGCACCAGGGTCGTGAAGTCCGGCAGGCTCTGGGCCGGTTCCACGTGCCAGCTCGGCATCTGGTTTTCCGCCGCCAGGGCGAACCAATAGAAGCCGTACGGCGCCAGGGTCAGCAGGAAATTCAACTGGCCGATGGGCGGGAAGGCATTGCCGCCGAGCATCTCCACCGGGACCATGCCGGCGTAGGCCGACAGGTCCAGTTCGGCGGCCTGGGCGCTGCGGGACACGTTGGCCACGCACAGGATGATTTCGTGCTTGCCGTCGGGTCCGGTGTATTCGCGGGTATAGGCCAGGATCCGGCGGTTGCTCGGCGAGAGCATCTTCAACGTGCCACGGCCGAAGGCCTTGGACTGCTTGCGCACCGCCAGCATCCGGCGGTTCCAGTTGAGCAGCGAGTGCGGGTCGCCGGCCTGAGTCTCGACGTTGACCGACTGGTAACCGTACAGCGGGTCCATGATCGGCGGCAGCACCAGGCTGGCCGGGTCGGCGCGGGAGAAACCACCGTTGCGGTCGATGGACCATTGCATCGGCGTACGCACGCCATCACGGTCGCCCAAGTAGATGTTGTCGCCCATGCCGATTTCATCGCCGTAATACAGGGTCGGCGTACCGGGCATCGACAGCAGCAGGCTGTTGAGCAGCTCGACGCGACGACGATCGCGCTCCACCAACGGCGCCAGGCGCCGGCGAATGCCCAGGTTGATGCGCGCCCGACGGTCGGCCGCGTAGTAGTTCCACAAGTAGTCGCGTTCCTTGTCGGTAACCATCTCCAGGGTCAGCTCATCGTGGTTGCGCAGGAAAATCGCCCACTGGCAATTGGCGGGGATCTCCGGTGTCTGGCGCAGGATGTCGGTGATCGGGAAGCGATCCTCCTGGGCCAGGGCCATGTACATGCGCGGCATCAGCGGAAAGTGGAAGGCCATGTGGCATTCGTCACCGTTCAACCCTTGGGCGTCGACATCGCCGAAGTACAACTGGGTGTCTTCCGGCCACTGGTTGGCTTCGGCCAGCAACATGCGGTCGGGGTAGTTGGCGTCGATTTCGGCACGAATCAACTTCAGGACGTCATGGGTCTCGGGCAGGTTTTCGTTGTTGGTGCCGTCGCGCTCGATCAAGTACGGGATGGCATCCAGGCGCAGGCCGTCGATGCCCATGTCCAGCCAGTAGCGCATCACCGACAACACGGCCTTGATGACCTGCGGGTTATCGAAGTTGAGGTCGGGCTGGTGGGAGTAGAAGCGGTGCCAGAAGTACTGGCCCGCTACCGGGTCCCAGGTCCAGTTCGACTTCTCGGTGTCGAGGAAAATGATCCGCGTGCCGTCGTACTTGTGATCGTCATCGGACCAGACGTAGAAGTCCCGTGCCTTCGAACCTTTCTTGGCCTTGCGCGCACGCTGGAACCACGGGTGCTGGTCGGAGGTGTGGTTGATGACCAGCTCGGTGATCACCCGCAGGTTGCGCTTGTGGGCTTCGGCAATGAACCGCCGCGCATCGGCCATGGTGCCGTAGTCGGGGCTGACGCCACGGTATTCGGCGATGTCGTAACCGTCGTCGCGCCGGGGGGACGGATAGAACGGCAGCAGCCAGATGGTGTTGACGCCCAGGTCGGCGATGTAGTCGAGCTTCTCGATCAGGCCAGGAAAGTCGCCAATCCCGTCGTTGTTGGAGTCGTAATAGGATTTAACGTGGACCTGGTAAATCACCGCATCCTTGTACCAGAGCGGATCCTTGATGAAGGTGGCAGACCGGGGTTTCTTCGCCATGTGCAACTCCTGATAAGTCATTAAAGCCGCGGGAGACAGGCTTGTGAGGTCTTTTTGTGGCGGAGGGCTTTATCCCCCTGTAGGAGCTGGCGAAGCCTGCGATCTTTTGATCTTTCGCTTGAGATTCAAGTGTCTGGGGCAAGATCGCAGCCTCGTTTCACTCGACAGCTCCTACATAGCTCCTACACAGCTCCTAGGCAGCGCCTGTGGGAGTGCGCATCACGCCACGCTGATCCGCCAAATCCCGAACGGCTGGTACGCCGGGTCGATCCGCATGAACTGGTACTTGCCGTACCAGGTCCAGCGGTGTCCGTTCATCAGGTCCTCGCCCTGGGTCTGGGCGTCGTCGGGCAGGCCCATCTCCCACAGCGGCAACTCGAAACTGGCTTCCTGCGGGTTGTGCGGATCGAGGCTCACCGCCACCAGGATGAAATTGCTGCCATCGGCGGTCCGCTTGCCGAAATAGAGAATGTTGTCGTTCCAGGCGTTGTAGATTTTCAGGCCCAGGTGGGTATGCAGCGCCGGGTTCTGCCGGCGGATGCGGTTGAGCTGGGCGATCTCGGCAACGATGTTGCCCGGCGCGGTGAAGTCCCGGGGACGGATCTCGTACTTCTCCGAGTCGAGGTATTCCTCCTTGCCCGGTACCGGCGCCGATTCGCACAATTCGAAGCCCGAATACATTCCCCACAGTCCTGAGCCCATGGTCGCCAGTGCCGCGCGGATCAAGAAGCCCGGACGCCCCGATTGATGGAGAAAGGCCGGGTTGATGTCGGGGGTATTCACGAAGAAATTCGGCCGGTAACACTCGCGCAAAGGCGACTCGTTGAGCTCGCTGAAGTAGGTCGCCAGCTCGGCCTTGGTGTTGCGCCAGGTGAAATAGGTGTAGCTCTGGGAATAACCGACCTTGCCCAACCGCGCCATCATCGCCGGCGTGGTGAACGCTTCAGCCAGGAAGATCACTTCGGGATATTGGGCCCGGACATCGGCGATCAGCCATTGCCAGAACGGCAGTGGCTTGGTGTGCGGGTTGTCGACGCGGAATATCTTGACGCCTTCCTTGACCCAGCCCACCACGATGTCCCGCAGCTCCACCCACAGGCTGGGAATCGCGTCGGCCGCGTAGAAGTCGACGTTGACGATGTCCTGGTATTTCTTCGGCGGGTTTTCCGCGTATTTGATCGTGCCGTCGGGCCGCCAACTGAACCAGCCCGGGTGCTGCTTGAGCCAGGGGTGGTCCTGGGAACACTGGATCGCGAAGTCCAGGGCAATCTCCAAACCGTGCTCCGCGGCCGCCGCCACCAGGCGCCGGAAGTCTTCGCGGCTGCCCAATTGCGGGTGAATGGCCTCGTGCCCACCCTCCTCGCTGCCGATGGCATAGGGGCTGCCCGGGTCGTCGGGGCCGGCAGTGAGAGAGTTGTTCGGGCCTTTGCGGAAACTGCGGCCGATGGGGTGGATCGGCGGGAAATACAGCACGTCGAAACCCATGTCCTGGATCACCGGCAGGCGCGAATGCACGTCGTTGAAGGTGCCATGGCGCTGGGGATCGTCGGTGATCGAGCGGGGAAACAGCTCATACCAACTGGCAAACTCGGACAGCTTGCGCTCCACATCCAGCGAATACTCGGGGCTGATGCTCAAGTACGGGCGATGATCGGCCCGAGACATCAGATCGGCACTGCGCGGTGCCAGGAACAGCGCCACCTGCTCGGTCGGCAACAAGCCGGAGAGCTCATGGTGCAAGGCCGCCAGTTGCTCGCTCAGGTCACCGGTGCTGCGCTCGACGGCCATTTGCACTTGGCTGCGCCCTTCCTGCAACTCCAGGCTGATCGGTACCCCTGCACCGAATTTCTTCTCCAGCTCGTAGCGAAAACTGGCGAACTGATCGATCCAGGCCTCGATACAAAACACATAGCGACCTTGTTCGGGCACGTTGAACTGGCCCTGCCAGCCGTTGTTGCCCAGGTCACTCATGACCTCGCTGTTCCACACTTCATCCTGCAGCGCACGCCAGCGAATGCGCACGGCCAGCTTGTCATGACCATCGGCGAAGACTTTGCTGGTCACTGTCACGTCCTGCCCAGCCACGGCCTTGGCGGCGAATTGTCCGCCGTCGATCACCGGCATGGTGTTTTCAATAGCAATACGCGGCAACAGCAAGGCTTGGGACAGCGGCAAATGCGGGTTGCAGGCCAGTTCAGTCGGGTGTTCGGCAGTCATCGAGCATCGCTCCTTTTACGCCCCATGGACGCGCTTGTGGCGGTAAAGGCCCAACGGGTCCCTGAAAAAACTCACTTAAACTCCGAACCGAATCAACGGCTAAAAGTTCAGAGGGATTTACCCCGATGCATCCGGGGATCAAAGCCGGTGCAAGGCGGTCAACAACAATAAGCACGACTCAAGCCATGTGCGTCACGGAGACCCGTCCCGATGAATATTCCGATCCCGGCCGAAACACCCGACCCGAACATCGACGACCCCACCTTACCCCCGCCCGGCCCTGATCCCGAGCCGATTCCAGAAAAAGACCCGCCGCTGGACCCGCAACCGCCGCTGGGCGACCCGCCGAGCGAGGCGCCGCCGGAGCGGGTTTGATTCAAGCGTAGTAATAAAAAACCTGTGAGAGCGAGCCCGCTCGCGAAAGCGGTGTATCAGTCGATGAAAATATTGCTTGTCACGCCGCCTTCGCGAGCAGGCTCGCTCCCACAGGTTGTGTTTGCAGGCTCATAGCCGCGTCACGGCTTGTCGCCCTTCTCCAGCGCCCGGACGATCACCGGCATCACACTGAAGATCGCCAGCGCCAGCACCGTGCTGAGCACCGCCGTCGCCTCCCGCCCCAACCCGGCGGCGACGCCAATGGCGGCGGTCATCCACAGGCCCGCAGCGGTGGTCAGGCCCTTGACGTGACCTTCGTCGCCGTCGGTGTTTTTCAGGATGGTGCCGGCGCCGAGAAAACCGATGCCGGCGACCACGCCTTGTATCACCCGACTCATCGCGTCGGCCTGGGAACCGGACATCTGTGGCACCAAGACGAACAGCGCCGCCCCCAGGGCCACGAGCATGTGGGTTCGTACGCCGGCAGCCTTGCCCTTGTGTTCGCGCTCGAAACCCAGGATGCCACCCAGCAGCGCGGCCATGAGCAGGCGCACCGTGACCCGGGTCATCTGCTGGGCATCGGTGATGTCGGCGAATTCCGCCTGCAGGGTTACCCAGACTTCATGCCACCAGGCGTCCATGGACCGTCCTCTTTTCCAGTCGATAAACGATGGACCGCAGGCGACGCCAGAGGTGCGCCTGACCGCTGATCAGGCGTAACGAACCCTGGCTTGGCCGCGACACCTAACGTTCATGACCCCAGAAGGAGAAACACCATGACTGTCCGTATCGATGACAACCAGACCTGCCATTTCGAAACCCCCAACGGCACCGAACAGCGCCCCGCCAGCGAGCTGACCATCATCACCGACCCGGACAAGGCCATGTCAGTCGTGGAGCTCAATGGCGATCGGGTCTACATCACCGAGGCCGAAGCCGATGCACTGACCGTGGCCGGCGCGGTCGACGGGCGCAAGCACCTGAAGGCCAGCGACAGCGGCTCGGCGATCTGAGGGAGTTTGCTCCCGCTGGGCTCTGTAGGAGCTGGCGAAGCCTGCGATCTTTTGATCTTGATCTTGATCTTGATCTTGATCTTGATCTTGATCTTTCACTCTAGACTCAATTGGCAGTGGAAAGATCGCAGCCTCGTTGCACTCGACAGCTCCTACAAAGCTCCTACACAGCTTCTACAACCCAGCGGGAGAGAGCTCCCTCGCCATAAGGGTTGTTCGCTCGTCCTTGGGTGCATCAAAGTGTCGCAGGGCCTGGGCTTCGCGGCATCTGATCCGGTTTTTATCAAAACACCTGAGTCTGTTATGCAAACAGTTCCATGGTCATAGTGCGCCGGCCAGATTGAGGCTGATGAGCGACCGACCATGAGCGATAGAATCCCCGTCCAGTTGATACAGACGTTCAAACCTGCGCCAACCAGGATCAAGGCCAGGACCACCGACAACCTGATCCACACCCGCAGCTTCACCGGTTTGTTCCGCACCTTGCGCATCAGCGGTGCGGGGGTTCTGTTCCTGCTGTTCTTTGGTACGGTGTGGCTGAACTGGGGCGGCCGCCAGGCGGTGCTCTGGGACCTTTCCGAAAGCAAGTTCCACATTTTTGGCGCGACTTTCTGGCCCCAGGATTTCATCCTGCTGTCGGCCCTGTTGATCATCGCCGCCTTCGGCCTGTTTGCGATCACCGTGTTTGCCGGTCGCGTGTGGTGTGGCTACACCTGCCCACAGAGTTCCTGGACCTGGCTGTTCATGTGGTGCGAGAAAATCACCGAAGGCGAACGCAACCAGCGGATCAAGCTGCAAGCCGCGCCGTGGGGCCTGAACAAACTGATCCGCCGCAGCGCCAAGCACACCTTGTGGCTGGCCATCAGCCTGCTCACCGGCTTGACGTTCGTGGGCTACTTCACCCCGATCCGCCCCTTGGCCGAGGAACTGCTGACCCTGCAAATGGCGGGCGTGAGCCTGTTCTGGGTGCTGTTCTTTACCGCCGCCACCTACCTCAACGCCGGCTGGCTGCGCGAAGCGGTATGCATGCATATGTGCCCCTATGCACGCTTTCAGAGCGTGATGTTCGACAAGGACACCTTGACCATCTCCTACGACGCGGCCCGCGGCGAAATCCGCGGCCCGCGCAAACGCGAGGTGAAGCCGGCCAATATTGGCCTGGGCGACTGCATCGACTGCCAAATGTGCGTGCAGGTCTGCCCCACCGGCATCGACATTCGCGACGGCCTGCAGATGGAATGCATCGGCTGCGCGGCCTGCATCGACGCCTGCGACTCGATCATGGACAAGATGGGCTACGCCCGTGGCCTGATCAAATACACCTCCGAACATCAATTACAGGGCGGCAAGACCCACCTGCTGCGACCTCGGCTGATCGGCTATACCGCCGTGCTCCTGGTGATGATCGGCGCGCTGGCCGTGGCGCTGGTGCAACGGCCCATGGTGTCGCTGGACGCCAGCAAGGACCGTGGCCTGTTCCGCGAAAACAGCGCCGGCCAGATCGAGAACATCTACAGCCTGAAAATCATCAACAAGACCCAGCAGCGCCAGGCCTATCACCTGTCCCTGGTGGACGGCGACGGCTTCATCCTGCAGGGCAAGACCCAACTGAGCCTGGCCCCGGGGGAAATCGTCGATGTGCCGGTGTCGGTGGCGATGCTCAGCGAACGGCCCGGCAAAGGTTCCGAGGAAATGACCTTCAAGGTCGCCGACAGTGACGAGCCGGGCGTCTACAGCGTGGCCAAGAGCCGTTTTGTCGCACCGATGAACCGTTGAACCCGTAAGATGCCGGGCACCCTGTGGGAGCGAGCTTGCTCGCGATTGGCGGTGGTACATCCAACATGAATGCAAACTGAACCACCGCTATCGCGAGCAAGCTCGCTCTCACAGTTAAGTGCCACAAATAGTTAAGTGCCGCAAATGTCACTCAAGACTGGGCCCCACCATGAAACGCTACGAGAAATTCGCCGACGACATCGCTGAACTGATCCGCTCGGGCATGCTCGGGCCGGGCCAGCGCGTACCGTCGGTACGCTACGCCAGCCAGACCTATGGCGTCAGCCCGTCCACGGTGTTCCAGGCCTATTACCTGCTGGAACGACGCGGCATGATCCGGGCCCGGCCGCGCTCCGGCTACTTCGTCAACACCCATGCGCCGAGCCCGTTTTCCGAGCCGGCGATCAGCAGCCAGGTGCACGAGTCCACCGAAGTCGATGTCAGCGAGCTAGTGTTTTCAGTCCTGGATTCGATCAAGGACCCGGCCACCGTACCGTTCGGCTCGGCATTCCCCAGCCCGATGTTGTTCCCGCTGCAACGGTTGTCCCGCTCGCTGTCCAGCGCAACACGGGACATGGACCCGCGGATGGTGGTCACGGACATGTCACCGGGCAATCCGCAATTGCGTCGCCAGATCGCCCTGCGCTACATGGTCGGCGGGCTGATGCTGCCCATGGAGGAATTGCTGGTCACCAACGGTGCCCTGGAAGCCTTGAACCTGTGCCTGCAAGCCGTGACCGAGCCCGGTGACCTGGTGGCGATCGAGGCGCCGGCATTCTATGCCAGCCTGCAAGTACTGGAACGGCTCAAGCTCAAGGCCGTGGAGATTCCCGTGCACCCGCGCGACGGTATCGACCTGGACGTGCTGGAGCAGACGCTGGAGCGCCACCCGATCAAGGCCTGCTGGTGCATGACCACTTTCCAGAACCCCATGGGCGCGACCATGCCCGAGGAACGGAAGCAGGCGCTGGTAGAGTTGCTGCGTCGTCATCAGGTGCCGCTGATCGAGGACGACGTCTACGCCGAACTCTATTACGGCCAACAGGCGCCCAAGCCTGCCAAGGCGTTTGATACCGAAGGGCTGGTGATGCATTGCGGTTCCTTCGCCAAGAGCCTCGCGCCGGGCTATCGCATCGGCTGGGTCGCCGCCGGGCGCTACGCGCAGAAGATCGAACGGCTCAAGCTCATGACGTCGTTGTGCGCCTCGATGCCGGCCCAGGCCGCCATCGCCGACTACCTGCAACACGGCGGCTACGACCGTCACCTGCGCAAACTGCGCTACGCCCTGGAAGAGCAGCAAAACGCGATGCTCGCCGCCATCGCCCGCTATTTCCCGGCCCAGACCCGGGTCAGCCAACCGGCGGGTGGCTATTTCCTGTGGCTGGAGCTGCCGGAACAGATGGATTCGCTGAAACTGTTCCAGATGGCCCTCGCCCAAGGCATCAGCATCGCCCCGGGCCCGATCTTTTCACCGACCCGGCGTTTCAGGAACTGCATACGCCTGAACTATGGCAGCCCGTGGACTGAAGTTTCGGAAAAGGCCATGGAGACGTTGGGGCGGATTATTCGCTCGTTTTGATATTGGGGTGTCTGTTGTTGCCCCATCGCGAGCAGGCTCGCTCCCACAGTGGATTTGCGGTGAGACGAATATCTCAGGTTCTCAGCAGATCTTATGTGGGAGCGAGCCTGCTCGCGATGGCGGCAGAACAGGCAACCCGCATTCCAGGACTCAGCGCCCGCCCCCCAGGTCCACAAACGTCCCGGTCGCATACGAAGCCTTGTCCGACAGCAGCCAGATGATCGCCTCGGCCACTTCGTCCGGACGACCGCCCCGGGCCATGGGAATCGCCGATTCCAATTTGCTGACCCGATCCGGGTCGCCGCTCAGGGCATGGAAGTCGGTGTAGATGTAACCGGGACGCACCGCGTTGACGCGGATGCCTTCGCCGGCCACTTCCTTGGACAAGCCGATGGTGAAGGTGTCCAACGCACCCTTGGAGGCCGCGTAGTCGACGTATTCGCCCGGCGCCCCCAGGCGAGCGGCGACCGACGAGACGTTGACGATGCTCCCGCCCTGCCCGCCATGTTTGGGTGACATGCGCAGCACCGCATGCTTGGCGCACAGGATCGGCCCCAACACGTTGGTCTTCAGGATCTTGAGAATGCGGAATTCGGACATCTCATCGAGTCGGGACTTGTGGGCAACCGTGCCGGCGTTGTTCACCAGGGCGGTGACACGTCCCAGCTCGACATCCACCCGGTCGAACAAGCCGATCACTTCGTCTTCGATGCTCACGTCGGCTCGCACGGCAATCGCCTGCGCGCCCTTCGCCCGGACCTGCTCAAGCACCTCTTGCGCGGCACTTTCATCGGCCTGGTAATTGATGCAGATCCGATAGCCCGCCTCGGCAGCCAGCAGCGCCGTGGCCGCCCCGATGCCGCGGCCGCCACCGGTGATGACGATGACTTTATCCACGCTTGCTTCTCCCATTCCACGGATAGACGTCCGGCCCAAGAATAGCGTTCACCGCTGCGTTTGCACAAAACCCTCGGGCCGGCGGGCTCTGCTCAGCGGGCCAGGGCGCGCAGGTCCAGGCGACCGTCCAGCAATGGCGGGCACCAGTAGTAACCGCCGGTGATTGGCCGGCTCATGCGATACAGGCCGTCGGTGATGCCATCTTCCAGGCCACTCATGCGCCGCAATTGTGCCTCGAAGGCGTCGAGGGAGAAACCGAACGCCAAGAACATCAGCCCTGCACGGTCGCCTTCGATCCACGGCATGGAGCGACGCACCACGAACGCTTCCGGAGCGAAGCTTTCCTGGGCGGTGCGCTTGACGTGGGCCGACTCCGGCGCGTCGTCGAGTTCTTCGTTGTCACTCAGGCGCCGGCCCATGATGTTGTCGCGCTCATGAGGTTGCATCGCCGCGAAACCGTCCAGGTCGTGTTGCCACTGCTGGATCGCGGCGAAACTGCCCCCGCGCAGCCCATCGGCGCCTGGGGCCAGGGCCGCGGCGAGGGCCGCTTCGTCGTGGGGGTTCTCGGTGCCGTCTTCGTAGCCGGTCAGGTCATGGCCGGTCATGTGGCGGAACGTTTCATTCATCTGCACCAGGCGCAGCGCCGGGGCCAATGCCACTTCGACGGCGCGACTGCGGTGCATCAGCTCGCCGCGGTCTTCACCGTGCAACCAGCACCACAGGGCGTGTTGGGTCGAGGGGTTGTCCACACCTACGCCAGCCAACGCAGGAAAGGCCCGCAAGCCATCGACCTGGGCGCCCAGCGCCTGGACCAGCGACTCGCCAAAGCCAACCACGGCACGGCCATCGAGCAGCAACAGGAGTTTGTCTAGTGCAGCCGGCAGTGCCTCGACCGATTCCAGGGCAAAAAACAAATGACGGGCCTGAGGCGGAACAGGGGTGGCGAGAATGCCGGGCTGGTAGTAACTCATGTGAACTCCTTTAGAAAGAATCGCGAGTTTACCCGGCGGCTGCCGCTTTGTGTGGTTTGGCTTGAGGCACGGGCGCGTCGGGCAACCGGGTCGTTTTGTGGGAAGATTCCCGCAGTCCTGTCAGACGGCTCAGAAACATGCCTCGGCCCAATAGCCTCGGATTGCCGCACAGCCAAAAACGCCCTAGATTGCCCCCCTCTAGGAAGGCCAACGAGAGCGCTGCACCATGCACATTGCAAGATCGATACTCGCCGGAACTCTTCTCCTGGTCTGCGGGACACCCGTGGGCCTTGCCCAGGAGCGCATTGAAGACACGGTCAATGCCGTCATCCAGCCCTTGATGAAACAACAGGACATCGCCGGCATGGCCGTGGCGATTACCTACAACGGCCAACGCCATTATTTCAATTACGGCGTGGCCGCCAAGGACACGAAAAAGCCGGTCACCGACCAGACCCTTTTCGAAATCGGCTCGGTGAGCAAGACCTTCACCGCCACCCTCGGCGCCTACGCCCAGGCCCAGGGCAAACTGTCCCTGGCGGATCCGGCCAGTCGCTTTGCCCCCGAGCTGCGTGGCAGCGCCTTGGCGGGCATCCACCTGCTCAACCTCGCCACCTACACCGCCGGCGGCCTGCCGTTGCAGTTTCCCGACGAGGCGGACCATCCGGACCGGATGTTCAGTTATTACAACAACTGGAAACCGCTCTACCCGGCCGGCACCCAGCGGCTCTACTCAAACCCGAGCATCGGCCTGTTCGGCTTTCTGGCGGCCCGCAGCCTGGGGCAACCCTTTGACGAGGTGGTGGAGCGCACGCTGATGCCAGGGCTGGGCCTCAAGCACAGTTACGTGCGGGTGCCGCAGGATCAGGTGGGCCGATACGCCCAGGGTTATGCCAAGGACGGCAAGCCCGTGCGGGTCGGCCCTGGCGCCCTGGACGCCGAGGCTTACGGGGTGAAAACCAGCTCGTCGGACCTGCTTCGTTTCATCGAGGCCAACCTGCGACCTGAAAAACTGGACACGGCTCTGAAGCAGGCCATCGCCACGACGCACACGGGTTTCTACAAGACTGGCGGGATGAACCAGGGGCTGGGCTGGGAGTTCTACCCCGCGCCGTTCACCTTGGATGACCTGCTTGCCGGCAATACACCACAGATGGCCCTGACGCCACAGAAAGTCGAACCTCTGGACCCACCCCTTCCAGCACCGGAGGGTGCCTGGATCAACAAGACCGGCTCCACCAACGGCTTCGGCGCGTACGCGGCGTTCGTGCCCGGAAAGGACATGGGGGTTGTCATGCTTGCCAACAAAAACTACCCGATCGAGGAACGGGTGAAGGCGGCGCACCGGATCCTGATGGCGTTGGACGGCCGATAGGCGACGGAGTCTCTGTGGCGAGGGAGCTTGCTCCCGCTGGGCTGCGTAGCAGCCCTAGACTTTTCCGATGGCTCATCGCCTGACAAATCTGGGGCCGCTTCGCGACCCAGCGGGAGCAAGCTCCCTCGCCACAAAAGCGGCCTCAGTGCTAGCGGGAGTCAATCCTCCAATGGCTTCGGCGGCCCGGCCGGTTTGGCTGCCTTGCCAGGCTTGGTGCCTTTCGCATCCTTGGCCGGTGCAGGCTCGGGCGCGGGAGGGGGCGCCGGGGGTGTCGCTTCCTTTTCCGTGGCGGGGAGTTTGTCGACGGTGTCAAAGAGGTCTTTCAACTCGATCGCCCCGGAATGCTCGAGCTTCTTTTCCCCATCCTTGCCCACCAGGATGACCTTGGTCTGGGCACCGGCGCCCAGCTTGAGCGAGCGAATCAGCGCCATGGTGCTTTGCGGGTCCAGGTCCTTGCCGTCGCGCTGGCCAATGGTATTGAGCACGGTGTAGAGCACCATGTTGCGCTCGGAAAAACCCTGCTTGCCTGCCGGTTCATCCAGGGCCTTCTTCAGGCTGACCCAGGCCGGGTCGACCGTGCTGGGCGCGATGACGATCAGGGGACGTGCCCTGCCAGCATCCGCCACCAGGGGGGAGTCGCCATCGGCAGCGAACAGGGGGCCGGCGATGGCCAGCAAGGTAGCGAAGGTCAACGACCGAATGAGCATGCGCCTCTCCTTTTGATATTTACGCTGTACTGATTGCACAGGGCGGCGATTGTTCCGCGAGCGTCGCCCGATACTGCGCCTGCCTGCCTTGAAGCTTAGGCGAGCGCGTTCATTGCGCAACCGCCCTGCACAGCGTTCAGAGACCAAACGGGAACGTATCCTCCTCGTGCTCCAGGACCTGGGGCGCCGGCAATGGCGTGACGGCTTCGGTCTGTTCGAACCAGAGCCAGGCGTCGAACTGCTCCGCCAGTACCGCTTCGAAATAATGGCTCTGGCGCTCGGTTTCAGGACGGTAGATCACACCGATCGCGCGTTCGAGCAGCGGCTCGGACAACGCATCCAGGAGGGCCTCGTCAGGGTTGGTCCGCCATTGCGTCAGCGATGCGCGAACACCGGCCTGGAGGAATTCGTGCTCCCAACTGCCGGGCAGCGCTGGCCGCACCTGCTTGATTTTCATCGGTGCGTCCCAGTCATCCGCCGCCGCGACACTGCCATGGTCGGTGCCCATGCCCAGCAACACCGCGCTGCGGCCATAAGCCAAACGACACAACTGGCCAATATTGAACTCCCCTTCCCAGCCCATGCGTGTCGCGGCGGCATTGCCAATGTGCGAGTTGTGCGCCCAGACCAGCGCCTTCGCATTGGCGCCGCGATGCTCCAACAAGGTTTGCAGGGTGTCGAACATGTGCCGGTCCCGCAGATTCCACGATGACTTGCCGCCGCGGTACATGGCTCGGTAGTACTGTTCGGCGGCGCGCACGACCCGGGCGTTCTGGGTGGCGCTGAAAAACGCCTCATCATCACTGATCATCGGATCCAGGCGCGTGGCCAACAAGCTGTTGAGTTGCTCGACCACGGCATCTTCACAGGTCGCCAGGTTGCCGCGCTCGGTGAAATGGCCATAAAGCGCCGGGTCATCGTGCCAGGGCGTGAGGCAGCCATAACGATGACGGGCATCACGGGCCATGTCCGGATGGCTGGTATCCAGGTAGTTCAGCACTTCGTCGATGGAGTGACGCAGGCTGTAGACGTCCAAGCCACGAAACTCCACCTTTTGGCCGATAGGCTGTTCCAGATTGTAATCGCGCAACCAGCGAACGAAGCCTTGGACTTCGCAGTTGCGCCACATCCAGGTCGGAAACCGGGCGAACGCCTGCTGCTTCCACGCCGACGGCCCCAAATCGCGTACACAGCGGTCGATTTGACCGGCATCGGGCCAGTCCGCTTCGACGGCAACGATATTGAAACCGTGGTGCTCTATCAGGTGTCGGGTAATGGCGGCACGGGTCCGATAGAACTCATGGGTACCGTGGCTGGCCTCACCGATCAAGACGACCCTGGCGTCACCGAAACGGTCGAACAGTTCGCCGAAGGCTGGGACGTCTTCGGCTGGCAAGGGTTCGGCGTGGCGACGCAGGAGGTCGGCAATGTCGGTTCGGGGTTCGGCAGGACGCCGGCGTAGTCGTTGCAGCAGATCTCTGGCAGGGCTGTTCATGGGTCGTGGCCTCATCAGTACCTGGTTTACAGGTATGACTCTGGCTTGCGGCCCATGACTCCGATCAAATCAGAACGCGAGTTTGAAGCCGATCATCGCCAGCATCACCGCCAGGCAAGGGCGCAGCAGCTCATCGGAGATGCGTCCCGACAAATGGCTGCCCAGGTAGATCCCCGGCAACGAACCGATCAGCAGAAAACCCAGGATGTGCCAATCCATGTTGCCCATGCTCGCATGGCCCAGACCGGCGACCAGGGTCAGCGGCACGGCGTGGGCGATCTCGGTGCCCACCAGGCGCTTGGTGACCAGGAACGGATAGAGGATGAACAGCGCCACAGTGCCCAGGGCGCCGGCACCGATGGAGGTCAACGCGACCATCGTCCCCAGCACGAGGCCGGTGACGACCGTCAGCGCATTGAGGCGCGCACCGGACGGGTTGTAGTGACCGCCGGCGCGATCGTGGGCGAATTGCAGCAGGCGCTTCTTGAACAGGATGGCCAACGCGGTGGCGAACAACACAAAGCCCAAGGCTTGCTTGATCACCGCGTTCATGGCGTCGGGCGAGCTGTGCAGGCTGCTGAGGAACCACAGGGTCAAGCCGACCGCCGGTACACTGCCCAACGTCAGCCAGCCGGTGATGGCCCAGTCGATGTTGCGGTTTTTGGCATGAACCAAAACACCGCCAGACTTGGTAATGGCCGCGTACAGCAGGTCGGTTCCCACCGCCGTCGCCGGGTTGATACCAAACCACAACAGGATCGGGGTCATCAGCGAACCACCGCCGACGCCGGTCATTCCAACGATGAAGCCGACCACCAGGCCCGCAACGACTAAACCGACATTACCGAAATCCATTAAACCCGTCTCGACACGACCGCGTGAAAAATCTGGCCGCGAGCATAGCGATTTTTCTTATAACCCCCTATATCGATGTGATCTATCTTTATTCCTTTTCTCTTCAACTCACTGGACCGGCAAGAAGTTGAGGAACAGCAGGCTCTGGGCATAATTCAAACCGATACGCCGGTAACGCTCGTCGAGCATCTGGGTCAGCAGGTCCAATCGGGCGACGATTTTCCCAAATTCCACGGCGAAACTCAGGTTGCTGCCCTCCTCCGAAATTTCATTGGAAAACAGCAACGGCGTGCCGTCCTTATTCTGCCGCTGGCTGAGCAGCCAAGTGGCTTTTTCGATATTGCGTGCCGCATTGCTGACAAAACGCGGGTCGATGGTGTCGGTCATGTAGAACTCGAGGCGATTGCCGTGAGCCGTGACCAGCATGCTGCCAATGGCATAGATGAATGCCCCGACCCGATCCCCGAGAAACTCCGGGCTCATGGCATAGCTCAGGGCGGCCAGGTCTTTCTTGCCCCCCAGGGTCGGCAAGGGCTGTTGCTGCTCGATGGCCATGCGCACCTGTTTTTCCGCGGTGCGGGCGTCGAGGAAGCCGGATTTGCGCAGTTCTTCGGGGTTACGCAGGTACAGCTTGCTCATCAACAGA
This sequence comes from Pseudomonas thivervalensis, assembly GCF_001269655.1. Lineage (GTDB taxonomy): Bacteria > Pseudomonadota > Gammaproteobacteria > Pseudomonadales > Pseudomonadaceae > Aquipseudomonas > Aquipseudomonas thivervalensis. The sequence continues at coordinate 681,295 of NZ_LHVE01000007.1, read as the reverse complement.
TAGAGGCTTTGCAGGTTGTCGTGCATCGCCAACGTGGCCATGCGGTCGACACTGGTCTGCAAAAACTCCTGGGGCTTGGCGCTGCTGAATTGCGTGACCATGTCCTGCCCCTGTTGATGACTGCAGCCGCCGCTGAACAGCATCGATACACCGACCAACCCTGCCATGCAGGCGTGGCGCAACCTCGTCACAGAAGAAAAAACACCGGCCATCGAGTCTCAATCTGGGCAGGGGGAAGCGATGGGGGTCGCCGCTTCCAGGCCAAGGATAGAGCGGCAAAAAGCGCAAAAGTGCGGTACCCGGGATGAAAACGCTCGCTTGGGCAAGCCTCGCCCCACTCAATTAGTCTTACTTTTTAATTGATAAATCCCGATTTATAGCTATAAATCCCTTCTCCACCCTCAAATAGAAAGACTACTGAACAGAAAAACCTTCATCGTTGTCCGACCAAGTAACGGACTCGACCGCGTTAAAACAACAACAAAACAACAGGAAGGAAGGTCTTACCATGCTTGAATCCAGACATTTGCTCACGGCCCTCGGAGTCTCTCTGATGATTGCCACCTCCTCCCAGGCCGCCGGCCTGACCAATGAACGCGTTGCCTTCGGCAAGACCAACGACGGCACGGCGGTTGAGAAATTCGTCCTGCGCAACAGCCACGGCATCGAAGCGACCGTCATCACCTACGGCGGGATCCTCCAGTCGTTGATCGTGCCGGACAAAAACGGCATGACCACCGACATCGTGCTCGGCTTCGACGATGTGCAGGGTTACCAGAAGAACGGCAGCGTGTATTTCGGCGCGACCATCGGCCGCTTCGGCAATCGCCTGGCCGGTGGGGCGTTCGAGCTGGATGGCAAGCGCTACCAGGTGCCGCAGAACGACAAGGACAATTCCTTGCACGGTGGACCACAGGGGTTCGATAAACGTGTTTGGAAGGCCGAGCCCAGCAATGACAAGGACTCAGTGGGCGTAACCCTGACGTATCTGTCGGCAGACGGCGAAATGGGTTTTCCCGGCAACCTGAAGACTGACGTCACCTACAGCCTCAATGACAAAAACGAATTGCGCATCGACTACAAGGCCACCACCGACAAACCGACCGTGCTGAACCTGACCAACCACAGCTACTTCAACCTGGCGGGCGCAGGCAACGGTGACATTCTCAAGCAAGTCGCGACCCTGCACGCGGCCCGTTACACGCCGGTCACCGGCAAACTGATTCCCACCGGCGAGCTGGCCCCTGTGGCCGGCACCCCGATGGATTTCACCCAACCCACCGCCATCGGCACACACATCAAGGCTGACCATCCGCAGCTCAAATTCGCCGAACCGAAACAGGGCGGCTTCGATTTCAACTGGGTGCTGGATGCCAAGGGGGACGTGAGCAAACTCGCCGCCGATGTCCAGGACCCGCAATCGGGACGGCGTTTGCAGCTGTACACCACCGAACCGGGTGTGCAGTTCTACACCAGCAACTTCCTCGACGGCACGGTCAAGGGCAAGCAAGGCAAGGTCTACCCGCACTGGGGCGCGTTTACGCTGGAAACCCAGCACTTCCCCGATTCGCCAAACCAGCCGGACTTCCCTACCACACGACTTGATCCGGGCCAGACCTACACCCAGACGATGGTGCTGAAGTTCTCGGCGGAATAACGTCCCCACCGATTGATCGTTCCCCTGCGCGTGGGAACGATCAATGCGTGAACACTTGGTCTATCCTGCTGCCACACGTCAAAGCTCAAAAACAGGAGAGAGCCATGAGGACGCTGGAATTGGCGGGTGTGTCCGTACCGGTGATTGGCCAGGGCACCTGGCGCATGGGTGAAGAACCGTCCCACCACAAGAAAGAAGTGGCCGCCTTGCGGCTGGGCATCGAACTGGGCATGACCCTGATCGACACCGCAGAGATGTACGCCGAAGGCGGTGCCGAAACCGTCGTCGGCGAAGCCATCACCGGCCTGCGCGACCAAGTGTTCCTGGTGAGCAAGGTCTATCCCCACAACGCCAGTCGCAAAGGCATTCCCCTGGCCTGCGAACGCAGTTTGCGGCGGCTCGACACCGATTACATCGACCTTTACCTGTTGCACTGGCGCGGCCAGTACCCCTTGGAAGAAACCGTCGAAGCGTTCGAGCGCCTGCGTGAAGAAGGCAAGATCGGCCGCTGGGGGGTGTCGAACTTTGACGTCGATGACCTTGAGGAGCTGGCCTCGCCGGCCTGCGCCACCAACCAGGTGCTGTACAACCTGCAAGAACGTGGTATCGAATTCGACCTGTTGCCCTGGAGCCAACGACAGCGCATGCCGATCATGGCTTACTGCCCGGTCGGCCAGGGCGGGCACCTGCTCAAGGATCACACCTTGGGGCAAATCGCCGAACGCCATCGCGCCACACCGGCGCAGATCGCACTGGCCTGGCTGCTGCGCCAGGACAACGTGATTGCCATTCCCAAGGCCGTGAAGCCTGAGCATGTTCGCCTGAATGCCGAAGCGGCCAACCTCAGGCTCGAGCCCCAGGACCTGGCCGCCCTCGACCTGATCTTCCCCCAGCCCCAGGGCAAGCAGCGGTTGGCGATGGTGTAGGAGCTGTGTAGGAGCTGTCGAGTGCAACGAGGCTGCGATCTTTCCCCAGCCACTTGAGTCTCAAGCGAAAGATCAAAAGATCGCAGGCTTCGCCAGCTCCTACAGAGCCCAGCGGGAGCAAGCTCCCTCGCCACAAAGGCGTCCAGCCAAATAAAAAGGTCTCCCCCGTCAGAACAACCCCATCTGCCCCCCCACCAACGTCGAAAAGTCATCGTCCACAAACGGCAGGATCGCATCCGCCACCGGCTGTAGTTGTTTGGTCACGTAGTGGTCGTAATCGATTGGCGCACTGCGAATTTCCAGTGGCTCGGGGCCGGCGACGGTGATGACGTAGCTGATCCAGCCGCCATTCTGGTATTGCCGCGGACGACCCTGGCGCTGGTTGAACTCATCGGCCAGCCGCGCAGCCCGCACATGGGGTGGGACATTGCGTTCGTAGTCGTCCAGCGGCCGACGCAAGCGCTTGCGGTAGACCAGCCGCTCATCGAACGCACCGGACAGGGTCTGCTGCACATAGTCGCGCACATAATCCTGGTAGGGCTTGCGGTGGAAGATCCGCCCGTACAGCTCCTGCTGGAACTGCCGGGCCAGCGGCGACCAGTCGGTACGCACGGTTTCCAGGCCCTTGTAGACGATTTCATCGCTGCCGTCGGCGCGGGTCACCAGCCCGGCGTAGCGCTTCTTGCTGCCCTCCTCGGCGCCCCGGATGGTTGGCATCAGGAAGCGCTTGAAATGCGTTTCGAACTGCAGTTCCAGTGCGCTCTCCAGCCCGAACTCGGCACGCACCTGCTCGCGCCACCACTGGTTGACGTGCGCCACCAGCTCGCGACCGATCCGCGCCGCTTCCTCCTGGCCATGGGCACGGCGCAGCCAGACGAAGGTGGAGTCGGTATCGCCGTAGATCACCGAATGCCCCTGGGCTTCGATCAACTGGCGGGTGTGCTGCATGATCTGGTGGCCACGCAGGGTAATGGACGAGGCCAGGCGCGTATCGAAGAAACGACAGCCACTGGAACCGAGCACGCCATAGAACGCGTTCATGATGATTTTCAGCGCTTGGGACAGCGGCGCATTGTGTTCGCGCTTGGCGGTCTCCCGGCCTTCGGAGACCCGCGCCACGATGGCCGGCAGGCAATGTCGAGTACGGGAGAAGCGCGCCCCGCGAAAGCCGGGCACCGACTCTTGGTCATCCGGGTGACGCAGCCCTTCGATCAAGCCCACCGGGTCAATCAGGAAGGTACGGATGATCGACGGATACAGGCTCTTGTAGTCCAGCACCAGCACCGATTCGTAGAGCCCCGGTTGGGAATCCATGACAAACCCGCCCGGGCTGGCCTCGGGCGGACGCTGGCCGAGATTGGGTGCAACAAAGCCCTGGCGGTGCATCAGCGGCATGTACAGGTGCGTGAAGGCCGCCACCGAACCACCGCTGCGGTCCGCCGGCAGGCCGGTGACACTGGCCCGCTCCAGCAGGAACTTGAGCAGCTCGGTCTTGGCGAAGATCCGCGTCACCAGCTCGCAGTCCTTGAGGTTGTAGCGGGCCAGGGCCGGCTTGTCCTCGGCGAACATGCGATTGATCTCGTCCATGCGCTGGTACGGGTTGTCGATGGACTTGCCCTCCCCCAACAGCGTCTGGGCGACGTTTTCCAGGCTGAACGACGGAAAACTCCAAGTGGCCGAGCGCAGGGACTCGATGCCGTCGATGATCAACCGGCCGGCTGCCGAAGCAAAAAAGTGGTTGTTGCGCGCGCCGTGCTCGCGCCATTGCATCTCTTCCCCGCCGCGCCCCAGGCGCAACGGTACTGCCAGTCGCCGGGCATGTTCGTGCAGCACCCGCAGATCGAACTGCACCAGGTTCCAGCCAATGATCGCGTCCGGGTCGAATCGGGCGAACCAGTCGTTGAGTTTCTTCAGCAGCAGTGTGCGCGATTCGCAGTATTCCAACTGGAAATCCACGCCGGTATCGTCGCCATTGGCGGGCCCGAGCATGTAGACCTGGCGCTCGCCACAGCCTTCCAGGGCAATGGAATACAACTCGCCCTGGGCGGTGGTTTCGATGTCCAGGGACACCAGGCGCAACGGTGGACGGTAGTCGGGGGCCGGTTTCATCTGGGCATCGACCAGCAGGCCATCCGCCGCGGGTGTACCGCCGAACCACACCGGGGCGGTGATGAAACGCTCCATCAGGTAGCGCTCTGGCGGTCGGATGTCCGCTTCGAACACCTCCACACCGGCGCGGCGCAAGGTGCTGTCCAGGCGCATCAGTTGGGCGTGTTGCTGGCAATACAGGCCCAGCACCGGACGATGCTCGAAATCCAGCAGGTCCAGGGGGCGCAACGCTATGTCCTTCTCCCCTTGCAGCAAGGCTTCGAGCTGGCCGCGCTGGATCTGCGGCACGAAGGCCACCGACGTCTGCACCGGCAGGCGTACGCGCCGGGGACCGGCGTCGGTCGCCAGCCAGAACTCGACTTCGGTGCCGGCCGGGGTGTCGCGCCAATGCCGGGTCAGGACGAAGCCCTGCTGTAAATCCACCGCTGCAACCTCGAATTTTGCGTAGGCGACGATTCTACCTGTGGCGAGGGAACTTCACCTGACCAACTGACACACCACCCACCTGCTTAACTGACACCACCACCTGCTTTTTGTGGCGAGGGAGCTTGCTCCCGCTGGGGTGCGCAGCAGCCCCAAAACCGACCACCTCGGTATATCGGGCGAATGCCAACAACCAGGGGCTGCTGCGCAGCCCAGCGGGAGCAAGCTCCCTCGCCACGGGGTGCATGGCATCACTTCAGTGGTGAATTCACCGGCAATGACGCTTTTGGACGATTGGCCGCCGCTTTACCGCTTGCTCTGCGCCGTTGGGTCTACGATGCTTGAACAACCAGCAAAAACAACACCCCGAGGCCCCCCATGAAAACCGTCGCGCAGTTGCTCCGGATGAAAGATGACAAGAACCAGCAGGTGCACACCATTTCACCGGACGACATGGTATTGCAGGCCTTGATGCGCATGGCCGAGAAGAATGTCGGCGCCTTGCTGGTGGTGAAGGACAACAAAGTGCTGGGGATCATCAGCGAGCGCGACTATGCCCGCAAAATGGTCCTGCACGGGCGCTCGTCGGTGGGCACGAAAGTGAGCGACATCATGGTCTCCCCGGTGATCACCATCGACCCGCACCAGAATGTCGAGAAATGCCTGAGCATCATGACCGAAAAGCACTTGCGACATTTGCCGGTGGTAGAAGACGGCAAGCTTATCGGGCTGCTGTCCATCGGTGACCTGGTCAAGGAGGCCATCGCCGAACAGGCCGATCTGATCAGACAACTGGAGCAATACATTCGCGGCGAATGATCCCTGCCAACGGGTTGCTCATTCTCAACACACTTCTATATTGAAGGGGTTGTTCCTGCGAGCATCCCGATGGCCGCCACCGACCGACTGATCATTTGTGAACATTGCGATGCGGTGTACGAGCCGGTTGTGCTCGCCCCGCACCAGAAAGCCGCGTGCGTGCGCTGCCACGCGGTGATCCAGCGCTACAACGGCCTGACCATCGAACAACGCCTGGCCTTGAGCGTGACGGCCGCGGTGCTGTGGGCTTTCGCCAACATCTACCCGGTGATGAGCATCCGCCTCCAGGGCCTGAGCAACAGCGCGACGTTATGGGATTCCATCGTGGCGCTGAGCCAGGGGCCCATCACCTTCATCGCCCTGGTGACAGCGGTGGCGATCATCCTTGCACCGGCCTTCCAACTGGTGCTGCTGCTCTGGGTCCTGGGCCATGCCTACCTCCAGCGGCGGGCGCCCGGGTTCAGCCTGTGCATGCGCAGCCTGGAAACCCTGCGGCCCTGGAGCATGCTGGAGGTGTGCCTGCTGGGCGCGCTGGTGGCGGTGATCAAGCTCGCCGGCCTGCTGGACGTGCTGCCGGGCATCGGTCTGTTCGCCCTGGCGGCCCTGAGCCTGCTGATGATCCGCATTGCCGGGCGCGATGTCCGCGACCTCTGGGACAGCCTATGAACGGCCAGCCGCCGGACACCCCGCCGCAAGCCCGCGACCTGAACCTGTGCCTGTGCCACAGCTGCGGGCTGGCCTGCGACATGACCGACGAACCCCAGGCCTGCCCGCGTTGCGACGCCGCCCTGCACCGCCGCAAACCCGACGCCATCACCCGCACCTGGGCCTACATGCTCGCCGCGCTGGTGTTCTACATTCCGGCCAACCTGCTTCCGGTCATGAATACCCAGATGCTCGGCGAAGGCGCCGACAGCACCATCATCAGTGGCGTCATCGAGTTCTGGCAAAGTGGCGCCTGGGACATCGCCCTGATCATCTTCATCGCCAGCATCGCCGTGCCCGGCATCAAGTTCGTGGTCCTGACCCTGCTGCTGGTGACCGCACAGCGACGCAGCACCTGGGCCCAGGTCCAGCGGGCGAAGCTGTACCGGCTGGTGGAAGTCATCGGCTACTGGTCGATGCTCGATGTGCTGGTGGTGGCCCTGGTGGCGGCCCTGGTCAAGTTCCAGGCATTGAGCGATATCGAACCGCGACCGGGTATCCTGTTCTTCGGCCTCGTGGTGCTGTTCACCATGCTGTCGGCCATGAGTTTCGACCCCCGGCTGATCTGGGACACTCAACCCTCCGAGGAGACCATGGATGAAGTCGCAAGCCACTGACGGGCCACAACCCGCACCCGGCCGGGCTCACGTCAGCACCCGCCGCTGGACGGTGTCGCTGGTGTGGATCGTGCCGATCATCGCGGTGCTGGTGGGCATTTCCCTGGTGGTCAACAACTGGCTGCAGGAAGGTCCGACCATCACCATCACCTTCAAGACCGGCCAGGGCCTGACCGCCAACAAGACCCAGGTGAAATACCGCAACGTGGTCATCGGCCAGGTTACCGACGTGCAACTGAGCGAAGACCAGAAGAACGTCACCGCCACGGTCAAGCTCGCCAAGACCGCCGACACCTTCACTCACGAGGACTCGGTGTTCTGGGTCGTACGGCCGCGCATCGGGGCCGGCGGGATCTCGGGGATCGACACGCTGCTGTCCGGTGACTTCATCGGTGCAGACGCCGGCCAGTCGAAAGTGCGCGCCAAATCCTTCACCGGCCTGGAAGCCCCGCCGCCGATCACCTATGGCGAACCGGGCAAGCGCTTCACCCTGCACTCCCAGGACCTTGGCTCGCTGGACATCGGCTCGCCGGTGTACCTGCGCAAGATCCCGGTAGGCCAGGTCGTGTCCTATGCACTGGACGCCGAGGGCAAAGGCGTCAACATCGACGTGTTCGTCAACGCGCCCAACGATGTGTATGTCACCGAAAACACCCGGTTCTGGAACGTCAGCGGCGTGGACGTGAATGTCGGTGCCAACGGTTTTGCCGTGAAGACCGAATCGCTCTCAGCCTTGCTGCTGGGCGGCATCGCGTTCCGGGCACCGGAATACAGTCCAAACGACACCGTTGCCAACGAAGACAAGACCTTCGAACTGTTTGCCGACCAGCAAAGCGCCCTCGCCCCGCCCGATGGCAAGGGCCAATACCTGGCCCTGCGTTTCGACCAGGCGCTGCGCGGGTTGCGAGTCGGTGCACCGGTGGAATTCCTCGGCGTGGAAGTCGGCCGGGTAGTCGCCATCAACCTCGATTTCGATGAGAAACAACGCAGCTTTCCGGTCAACGTCGGCGTGGTGATCTACCCGCAACGCCTGGGCAAGGCCCATGAAAAACTGCTCAAGTCGCTCAATCACGACCCGGAAGACGAAGCCGCCGGTGCCCGCCTGATCGGCAGCTTCGTCGAGCGTGGCCTGCGCGCCCAGGCCCGCAGCGGCAACCTGCTGACCGGGCAGTTGTACATCTCGCTGGACTTCTACCCCAAGGCCGAAAAAGTGGCCTTCGACCCCAGCGCCCGTCCCGTGCGTATTCCGACCCTCCCGGGCAGCCTGCAGCAATTGCAGGAACAACTGCAGACGATGGTCGAGCGGATCAACAAACTGCCATTGGAGAGCATCGCCGGCAACCTGGATGGCAACCTGGTGGAGCTACGCAAAGGCCTTGCCCAGTTCAACAGCAAGACCCTGCCAGGCGTACAAAGCACCTTGCAGGACGTCAGCAAGACCCTGCAATCGGCCAACTCGACCCTGGCCGAAGATTCACCGCAGCGCGAACAACTGACCCAGACCCTGGATGACCTGGGCCGCATGTCGCGCTCGTTGCGCGAGCTGTCGGACTACCTGAGCCGCCATCCCGAATCGCTGCTTCGCGGTCGTCCCAAGGACGCACCGGCACAGAACCTCACATTGCCGGTGAACGAATGATCACAGGAGCCCGCCCCATGCCACTGACGCTGAAATTCACCCTGGTTGCCGTGGCGCTGCTGCTCGGCGCCTGTCGCAGCGATCCGATCCACTACCACACCCTGATCCCCGCTCAGCCGGCCGGCCAGTCACACTCCGACGTGGACATCCAGATCGAACAGGTGAGCGTTCCACCCCAGGTGGATCGCACCCAGATGGTCATTCGCCAGGGCAACAGCGGGTTGGCGATCCTCGAAACCGAGTGGTGGGGTGCCAGCCTGGCGGATGAACTGCACAGCAGCCTGGACGAACAACTGAGCAACCCAGGCGCGCCGAAATCATCGCTGCGGGTGGACGTGCAGCGCTTTGACTCGATCCCCGGCCGCTATGCCCGCATGGACGTGCAATGGCGCCTGCGCAGCCTGGGCGGTGACACCCGCCCCCTGATTTGTCGCAGCAACCTGCAAACGCCGGCGGGCGCCAGCATCGACGAACTGGTGACGGCGCATCAGCAGAACGTCCGGCAATTTGTCGACCTTGTCGAGCAGGCGGCTGCACGCAAGGTCTGTCCTTGACCTGTAGGAGCTGCCGAAGGCTGCGATCCTTTGATCTTTCGCTTGAGATTCAAGCGTCAGCGGAAAGATCGCAGCCTCGCTTCGCTCGGCAGCTCCTACAAAGGCCAATGCAGCGACAGTATCGGCGCCACGCGTGGATGGCGGTCGATGCGTTCCAACAATCCGTAGAACTCCGGACGGGCGTTGAGCATCGCCTCCCGCGTATTTCTCCACTTGGTGATCACAGCCGCCAGGATATCCAGCGCCCCCGGCTCGTCGCCGCTGAGAAACGGCTGGGCCGGGAACTGGTCGGCGAACAGCGCCCAGTTGCGATACAGCCGTTGCTGGGTGCCTGATACCAAGCGCTGCCGAGTCTCTTCGTCCGCATCGTCCAGCCAGCGCTCCGGAAAATCGATGATGCCGATGGGGGTGTAGCAGTTGGCCGCGATGTACACCAGGCCTCGTATGGCTTGCGCACGTTGGGCTGCCTCGTCAGGGAGCAGCTTCGAGGCGGGAAAGGTCAGCCCAAGGTGAATCAGAATCGCCGCCGCTTCGGTCAGCACCGAGCCGTCTGGCAACTGCAGGGTCGGGACCTGCTTCAGAGGGTTGAGGGCCTCGAGTTCTTTCGCCGCATCGCTTTGCTCTGTCGAATAGGCATCGATCCGCCGATAAGCCACATCACAAAGATCCAGGGCCACCTCAACCGCCGACGAGCCGGATTGCCTGTGACCGAATAACTGATACATGAGCTTGCCTCCTGCCTGTGGGTTACCCGGTAGAGCCTACAAACCTGGCAGTGTTCCACCCGAAGGACGACACGCACGCCAGGGGGATACCCTCGCTGGATCAACCGACATCGAGCTATCACTGCCATCGATGTTCACCATCATGCCAATGAAGTTCTCTTGATGATCGCCCGGGACAACAATGGCCTCACACAAACCACTGCCCCCCCGGAGCACACCATCATGAAACGCCAAGTCATCCTCAGCCTCGCTTTCTCCATACTGGCCGCCAACGTATTCGCCGCCTCCTCGCAACCCGTCGTCGCCGAAGGCGGTTCTGATCGCCTGATCGAAAACCGCGTCGCTGAAGGTGGCTCTGACCGCCTGATCGGAAATCGCGTCGCCGAAGGTGGCTCTGACCGTCTGCTGGAACGCCGCGTCGCTGAAGGTGGCTCCGACCGCCTGCTGGAACGCCGTGTCGCTGAAGGTGGCTCCGACCGCCTGATCGAAAACCGCGTCGCTGAAGGTGGCTCCGACCGCCTGATCGAAAACCGCGTCGCTGAAGGTGGCTCCGACCGTCTGATCGAAAACCGCGTCGCTGAAGGTGGCTCTGATCGCCTGATCGAAAACCGCGTCGCTGAAGGTGGCTCCGACCGCCTGATCGAAAATCACGCATGAGTTGCTGGACGGCAACAAATGATCGGCAACACACCCTGTGGCGAGGGAGCTTGCTCCCGCTGGGGCGCGCAGCGACCGCCCCTAGACCGCCACCCTGAAAGCCCGGCCTCATCCGCCGGGCTTTTTCATGTCCAACATCTGATTAGCGCCCCGCCGCCCGCGCCATGCAGCGCTGATAACGCTCATCCACCCGCTTGGCAAACCACGCCGTGGTCAGCTTGCGCGTAATCTTCGGGCTCTTGAGCACGATCCCCGGCAATACCGCCCGTGGCAATGGCTTGCCCTCGGCCCGCTCAGCCAGTTCGAACACGCGCTTGTAGAGCTTGCTGTCCTCGAACGCCAGGCTGTCACCCTGCTCCAATTGATCGCGAATGGTCGGGTTGCGCATTCCCAGCGACTTGCCCAGCGTGCGTACCGCCAGTTCCGTGCTGCCCGGCATGATTGAATCATGCGCGACCAGATCGCCATCCAACGCCAGGGAAATACCCGATGCCACACTCACCGCATGCTGGAAAGCCGCGTTGCGACTGGCGTACCAGCCGGCATTGAAATCGGCGAAACGATACAACGGATCGGTATAGCTCACCGGATAACCCAGCAAATGCGCGATACCGAAGTACATCCCGCCACGGCGACTGAACACTTCGCGACGAATCGAGCCATCCACCGTGTAGGGATAATCCCGCGCATTGGTCTGGGCAAACGCGATGCTGACCTGCATCGGACCACCGGTGTGCACCGGATTGAAGCCGCCGAACAGAGTCTTGCCCAGCGGCACCATGCCAATGAAATCATCGAAAATCCCGCTCAACTCTTTCTCGCTGCGCGCCGCATTGAGCCGATCGCTGTAGCTTTTGCCATTGGGTGAGCGCACCTGGAGCGCGCCGCTGACCAACAACTCCGGAATGTGCACCTTCGCCGCACGGCGGTTGATCTCCTGGCGCGCGATCTTGCCCAGCCCCGGCACCGGCGGGTCGGCCTGGAACGTCGACTCCTGTTCAGTCACTGCCAGGACCGCACAGATATTCTGCGTCGTGGACGGAATTTGCTGGGCCGAAAAGGCCACATAGATATCAGTCGCCCAGCCTTCGCGATCCACCGTCTTGGCTGGCAACAACCGCACGATCTGCTGCTTGACCTCAGCGGGCTGGCGCTCGGGCTCCTGTGCCTGGCGGCTGCCGCAACCAGCCAAGGTCAGCAACGCCGCGAGGCTGATCATCAATGGGTTGAATTGCATGGTGCTCCATCGGGTGTGTTATTCCGGAGCAACCATACGATCAAAAATGGATACGGGCTATGCCAATGTGGGAGCGAGCTTGCTCGCGATAGCGGCGGCACAAGCCCACTTGATGCAAGCTGACCCACCGCTTTCGCGAGCAGGCTCGCTCCCACAGTTTCGCTAACCTGGAGAGGCGCGGATCAGATCCCGCTCAGCGCCAGGTCCATGGCGAAGTAGGTGAAGATCAAATCCGCCCCCGCCCGCTTGATGGCGCCAAGGCTCTCGCGGACCACGCGGGCTTCGTCGATGGCGCCGGCCTGGGCGGCGAATTTGATCATCGCGTACTCGCCACTGACCTGATACGCCGACAGCGGCAGGTTCGAAGCCTGGCGAATGTCGCGGATGATATCGAGGTAGGCACCGGCCGGCTTGACCATCAGCGCATCGGCACCTTCCTGCTCATCGAGCAGAGATTCGCGCAGGGCTTCGCGGCGGTTCATCGGGTTCATCTGGTAGCTCTTGCGATCGCCTTTCAGCGCGCTGCCGCCGGCCTCGCGGAACGGCCCATAAAGTGCCGAAGCGAATTTGGTGGAATAGGCCATGATTGCCGTCTGGCTGAAACCGGCTTCATCCAGGGCCTTGCGAATCGCCTGGACCTGCCCGTCCATGGCCGCCGATGGGGCGATCACATCGGCACCGGAGCGGGCCGCCGCCACGGCTTGCTTGCCCAGGTTGACCAGGGTCCGGTCGTTGTCCACTTCATCGCCGTGGAGGACGCCGCAATGACCATGGTCGGTGTATTCACAAAAGCAGGTGTCGGACATCACGATCATTTCCGGCACCGCGTCCTTGCAGATCCCGGCCATGCGCGACACCAGGCCGCGCTCGCTCCAAGTGTCGCTGCCGTCATTGTCCAAGTGATGGGACACACCAAAGGTCATCACCGACTTGATGCCGGCGCGGGCATAACGCTCGATCTCACTGGCCAGCTTCGATTCAGGGATACGCACCACGCCAGGCATGCTCTTGATCGGCACAAAATCATCGATTTCTTCTTCGACGAAAATCGGCAGGACCAGGTCGTTCAAGGTGAACTCGGTTTCCTGGAACAAGCTGCGCAGGCTTGCATTGCGACGCAGACGGCGAGGACGTGCTTCGGGGAACTGGCTGGACATGGGACTCCTGGGCAAAAAGTGCTACTCGATCACAGGGAGCAAAGCTTATGCCCTGGCCGGCCAGGGCACAAACGCCAGCTGGAAAACAGAGTGTTACCAGCCGGGCAATAATCGCCTCACAAGGTCAACGAGCCATTGATGCACGTCACCACAGCGCCACCAATCCAGACCTCATCGCCCACCTGCTCGACATGGATGCGCCCGGCCCGGCCCATCGTCAGCCCCTGGCTGACCACATAGGACGCCGGCGCCAGCCCCTTGCCCAATAGCCATTGCGCGAGCCCGGCGTTCAAGCTGCCCGTGGCCGGATCCTCGGGCATGCCATCACCGGCGATGAAGCCGCGCACTTCAAAGTGCGCCTCATCGCCATCCACGACCCGGTCCCAAGGGGCAATCACGCCCACAGCCAGATCCAGCAACTGAGGGTAATCGGGCTTGAGCGTCAGGACCTGCTGGCGATCCTTGAGCATCAACGCCAGCCAACCGGCACCGTTATCGACCCATTGCGCCTCGACAATCGCCTCCGCGGCGAGCCCCAGCCCCTTGCGCACTCGTTCCAGCAACCCGGCATCCAGCGGACCGGACTTGAGCAAGGGCGGCGCCAGGAACGCCAACCCATGAGCGCTGCGGCGAATCCTGACCAGGCCGACGCCGCACTCCTGCACGATCTCTTGCCCTTTCGGCACGCCTCCGGCTTCCAGCCAGGCGTGACAACTGCCCAGCGTTGGATGCCCGGCAAACGGCAACTCGGTCGACGTGGTGAAGATACGCACCCGGTAATCGGCTTCCGGGTGCTGCGGCGCCAGCAGGAACGTGGTTTCGCTGAGGTTGGTCCAGTTGGCAAAAGCCGCCATGCGCGAGTCACTGAGCCCATCGGCCCCCAGCACCACCGCCAGCGGATTGCCTTTGAGCGGCACGTCGCTGAATACATCCAGTTGCTTGTAATCGAAACGGCGAGGGGTCGGGCTACTCATTCCGGAATCTTCAACCCACGCGCCACGGCCGGTCGCGCCAGGAAGCGCTCCAATACCCGCGTCACATTGGGGAAGTTCTGGATGCCCACCAAATCACCGGCCTCATAAAAGCCGATCAGGTTGCGCACCCATGGAAACGTGGCGATATCGGCAATGGTGTAGCGCTCGCCCATGATCCAGTCCCGCCCTTGCAGACGGCCATCGAGCACCTTGAGCAGGCGCTTGCTTTCCTCGACATAACGATCGCGCGGCCGCTTGTCCTCGTAGTCCTTGCCGGCGAATTTGTTGAAGAACCCCAACTGCCCGAACATCGGCCCGATCCCACCCATCTGGAACATCAGCCACTGGAGCGTCTCGTAGCGCGCCGCCGACTCCTGGGCCAGCAACTGCCCGCTCTTGTCCGCCAGATAAATCAGGATCGCCCCCGACTCGAACAACGCCAACGGCTCGTCGCCCGGCCCATGGGGATCGAGAATCGCCGGGATCTTGTTATTGGGGTTCAGGGAAAGAAACTCGGGCGACAACTGGTCGTTGTTGGCGAAGTCCACTTTGTGGGGCTCGTACGGCAGGCCGATCTCCTCCAGCATGATCGAGACTTTCACGCCGTTGGGGGTTGGCAGGGAGTAGAGCTGGAGCCACTCCGGGTATTGGGCGGGCCATTTTTCGGTGATGGGGAATGGGGTCAAGTCGGGCATGGGGTCGGCTCGGAAATGAAGGAAACCCCGAGGATAATCCAAGATGTAGGGCACGACATCACTGCCCGTCACAGAATTCACGTCGCCCCTTCTTAATTTCGCAACATCCTGTCGTTAACGTTCGTCACATCTCCCGACGGAGATCGCTACAGTGCACCGGGACCCGCCAGAATCGAACCAAAGCGCTCGGAGGGACTCTGAGCAATGCCCCCGAGGATTCGACGAGGCGTAACGACAGGGAAAACACCCGAGGCCAGCCGCTTCGCGGTGCCAGGGTTTGTCAGCCTGACTCACGCGTGCTGAAGACTATTTATTCGATGATGAACCCACTGAATTTCACCAGGCGCTTCAAACACCGTTCGTGGCTGATGCTGCCAACGCTGCTTGTGGTCTGTGGCCTGGTGCTGTCGCTGGAGTCCAGCGTCAGCCGCGCCCAGCCAGCCGATGGTGTACAGACCCTGGTTTTCCTGCGCCACGCCGAGAAACCCGTCGGCGGCTTAGGCCAGCTCAACTGTCGGGGCCTCAACCGCGCCATCGACCTGGCCACCCTCCTGCCGGAAAAATTCGGCAAGGCCGACTACGTGTTCGCGGCCAACCCTACCCGCAATGTCGAAGAGGGTGAGCTGGACAACTCCTACAGCTATATTCGCCCGTTGATGACCATCAGCCCCAGTGCTATCAAGCTCGGGTTGCCGGTGAACATCGATTATTCAGCCAACGACACCAGCGACCTGGCTGACGAGCTGCTCCACGACAAGTACCACAACGCCACCATCTACACCGCCTGGTCCCATGGCTACCTGCCGGAGCTGATCAACAAGGTCGCCGGAGAGGCGGTGGGCAAGGAGCAGACCATTACCGAAGACTGGGCCTCGGGTGACTTCGATTCGCTGTATGTGCTGACCCTGACCTGGCACAACGGCAAGGCCAGCCTCACCAGCCAGAGCTACAAACAAGGTCTGGACAATGGGCAGGAAACTTGCCCGACCTGATCAGTCGCTATTTAGTGCAGCCCCTGTGGGAGCGAGCTTGCTCGCGATAGCGTCAGCCCCATTGACATTGATGTGACTGAACCACCGCGATCGCGAGCAAGCTCGCTCCCACAGGGTAGTCGTGTGATTCCTGAGCCTGGACTTGCGGGCTCACCCTCCCCGCGCAGCCCGCGCCCTCAGATATTCCAACACCGCTGCCTGCTCCCCCGAGAACTCGATCCGCAGCCCCTTCTTTTCCCGCTGGAACACGTACATCGGGTCGTAATACTCACGCAACAGGCCTTCGATCCACCCGCGATGCAAATCGACGTCGCCGCTGCTGGCCTGCTCGACCAGGGCGCTTTCCAGGATGTCCTTCAAGCGCCGGTGCCTATCGCCGCCCAGGCGCTTGTGGATGTTGTCCAGGCTTGCCAGCAGTCGCTCGGAAAACAACGAGAAGCCTTCATCGCCATGCACTGCGACAAACTCCGCGCACAGGTCGATGACGTAATCCTGCAGGATCCGTTCGACCCGACGCTCGAGGCTGTCTTCCAGCCAGACCATCGGAACCTGCTGCATGCGCTGGTACAAGGACAGCGGCAAGGCGCAACTGCCGACTGCACGGCTCTCATCTTCCAGCACAAACTGTTCGATGCCGGCGGCGCGTTTTTTCAGCACGTCCACGGCCAGGCGATTTTCGAAATCGATATTGGACGGCTGGCCCGTGGCGCGTTTGCCGAAGCTCGAACCGCGATGGTTGGCGTAGCCTTCCAGGTCCAGACTGTTGTCCAGTTGACCCAGCGCCTCAGTCTTGCCGGTGCCGGTCATACCGCCCAGCAGCACCAGGTCGCACTCGGCGACCGCTTGCTCGACCGTGTCCAGCAAAAACGTGCGCATGGCCTTGTACCCGCCGCCGACCCGGGGGTAGTCAATGCCTGCTTCGTCCTTGAGCCATTGCTGGACGATCTGCGAACGCAAGCCACCGCGAAAGCAATACAGCAGACCGTCGGGATGGGCCTTTGCGAACGCTGCCCAGGCCTGGATGCGCTGGGCCTTGGTCTCGCCGGACACCAGTTGATGGCCCAGGACGATGGCGGCCTGCTGCCCCTGCTGCTTGTAGCAAGTACCAACGCGTTGCCGTTCGTTGTCGGTCATCAACGGCAAATTGACCACGCCGGGGAAAGCGCCCTTGATGAATTCGATCGGGGCGCGCGTGTCCATCATCGGTCGGTCATTGAGGAAGATGTCGCGGTAATCGGTGACGTCATGGCTCATCAAGACACCTCGACCGCGTAGCTCTGTCGCTCGACCAACTCGCCGATGGGCGCCAGCGCCAGGCCGAGTTCGGCGGCCACCCGCAGGAACTCGTTCTCGCCTTCAGGGGTGACGGCAATCAGCAGGCCGCCGCTGGTCTGCGGGTCACACAGCACTCGCTTGTGCAGTTCCTGGACCCGACCGACCTTGCTGGCGTAGCTGTCGTAGTTGCGCAGCGTACCGCCCGGCACACAGCCCAGGTCAAGGTAGTACTCGACACCCGGCAGGCGCGGCACCGCGTCATAGCGGATGCGCGCGGTCAGTTGGCTGCCGTCGGCCATTTCCACCAGGTGCCCGAGCAGGCCGAAACCGGTGACGTCGGTCATCGCGGTCACGCCGTCGAGCTTGCCGAAGCGGCTGCCGGGTTTGTTGAGGGTGCACATCCAGTCACGGGCCAGGCCAACATCGGCGGCGCGCAGCTTGCCTTTCTTTTCCGCCGTGGTAAGGATGCCGATGCCCAGGGGCTTGGTCAGGTACAGGCGGCAACCGGCGGTGGCCGTGTCGTTGCGTTTCATGTGGCGCTTTTGTACCAGGCCTGTCACCGCCAGGCCGAAAATCGGCTCGGGCGCGTCGATCGAATGCCCGCCGGCCAGGGGAATACCGGCCTCGTCACACACGGAGCGACCGCCGCGAATCACTTCCCGGGCGATTTCCGGGGCCAATACGTTGACTGGCCAACCGAGAATCGCGATGGCCATCAGCGGATCACCGCCCATGGCATAGATGTCGCTGATGGCATTGGTGGCGGCGATGCGACCGAAATCGAAGGGATCATCGACAATCGGCATGAAAAAATCGGTGGTCGAAACCACTCCACGCTCCTCGTCGATGGCGTACACCGCCGCGTCGTCGCGAGAAGCATTACCGACCCACAGCTTGGGATCGAGATTCTGCGCACCGCTGCCGGCCAGGATCACTTCCAGCACTTGGGGCGAAATCTTGCAGCCGCAACCGGCACCGTGGCTGTACTGGGTCAGGCGAATCGGCTCGCTCATGGGCATACCTCTGTTCAGTCAATTGGCCGATTCTAGCAGCAACGCCCCCAACTCAGTGCCGTGTCAAACATTCGTCCCTGCAACACTTTGGTGCAGCTCCAGGCGACCATAACGTATCCGGTGCGCCAAGCCTGACCGAAAGGACAGGAAAACAGCCTGAATCCCATGCTTTTCAAGCCACTGTGAAAAAATGGTATGAGATGTGCAAACGTTTGCGCAATCGATCAGCCCCAACGGATCGACGGCTTTTTTCAATCACGGAACACGGGCTCTGGCCCGCACGAACAAGGACTTTCCATGCACTTCACTTCCCGGTGTCGCGCCACCCCCGGCCTATTGGCCGCCACCCTGCTACTGACCGCCGTTACCGGACTACTCAGCACCACGACCCAAGCCCAAACCACCGAGGCGTCCGCCCAGGGCGAAACCCTCAGTCCTGAAGCCATCCCCTCGAAAAAAGGCGCCTACCTGTCGGACTGGTACAACCAGGACCTGACGCTCATCGGCAGCAAGGACATCAGCTTCGGCCCGCAACCGGTCGACGATATCTACCTGGACTTTGGCGACGGCAACTTCCGCGCCCACTCCGAGGGGTGGGGGTACTACGCCGGCGTCGGCTATCAATTCTGAGCAAACCGTAGCAGCACCTTTTCGAATCCATGGAGGTCACGAACACATGATCAATCGCCTGCTTGTTTCTATCGGCCTGGCCAGCACTGCACTCTTCGCTTCAACCGCCGGGGCCGCACCGCCACTCCAACCCAAGGTGATGCTGATCACGATGTTCGCCCCCGAGGCGCAGAACTGGATCGATCGCTTGCAGCTCAAGGATGAAATCCGTGTACCGGGGCTGTCCGCCGAGTACCCGACGATCCACTGCAACGCCGAGCGGGTCTGCCTGCTGATTACCGGCATGGGCCAGACCAACGCCGCGGCTTCGACCCTGGCCTTGGCGCTCGCCCCGACCGTCGACCTGCGCAAGAGCTATTTCCTCGTGGCTGGGATCGCCGGCATCAACCCGCATCACGGCACGCTCGGCACCACCGCCTGGGCCCATTACCTGGTGGAGTTCGGCACCCAATGGGAGTTGGATTCCAGGGATGTGCCCAAGGATTGGCCCACCGGTTACCTGGGCATCAACACCAAGGGACCGAACGAAAAGCCGCCGCTGGACTACAAGACGGAAGTCTTCGAACTCAATCCAGCCCTGCAAGCCAAGGCGTACGCCCTCAGCCAGAAGGTGACCTTGGCCGAAAGCAAGGAGTCGGCCGCCTGGCGCTTGAAATACCCCTATGCCCCGGCCAACCAGCCTCCGGTGGTGACCCGTTGCGACACCCTGGCGGGTAATACCTGGTTCTCCGGCACGCGCCTGAGCGAGCGCGCCGAAGTCTGGACCCGCCTGCTCACCGACAACAAAGGCGTCTACTGCACGACCCAGCAGGAAGACAACTCGACTTACGAAGCCTTGCTACGGGCCAGCCGCGAAGGTCGGGTGGACATCAACCGGTTGGCGGTGCTGCGGGCCGGGTCCGACTTCGACCGCCCCGAGCCCGGCGGCAATGAAGTGGACAACCTGCTCAAGTACGCCGACCAGGGCGCGTTTGTCCCTGCGTTGGAAAACCTGTTCCGCGCCGGCAACCCGCTGGTGCAGGACATTGTGAAGAATTGGTCGGCTTGGAAAAACGGTGTGCCTGGCCTTTGATCTGTCGAACCCCGTTTGGAGCGGGGGACATGACCTCTTGTGGCGAGGGAGCTTGCTCCCGCTCGGCTGCTAAGCAGCCGCCAAAAGCTGGGGCCGCTGCGCGCCCAGCGGGAGCAAGCTCCCTCGCCACAGGGGAATATTGGGCGGCTGCATTGGGTTAGCCCGTACAGTTTCATTCGATGGAATTTTACATTTCGGGAGGGATCACTTGGATATCACCCCTGCGTACCCACCCAGGAGACCGCCCGATGCGCCTCGCCCCTGCTGCTGCCGCCAACGCTCACCTTGATTACGGCCTCGACACAATGTTTGGTCGCGAAACCAAAAGTGTCGACTGCCAATTCGATGTCAAACGCCTCGACGACGGCAAGTTAGCGCTGCACGTACGACCACCGCTGCCTAAGGATCTTGATAAGGCCCAGATCGTGGTATTCAGCGCCGAAGGCCGACACATCAGCGGCATTGTCCGGCGAGCGGAGCGCCTGGACGATGACAGCCTGCAACTGGTCGTGGAGCCCGACCGAGGTTTCGCAGGCACTGCGGCCTGATAAGCGTCATGGCAGTGCCGCCGCCATCGCGAGCAATCTCGCTCCCACAGGGGGTTGTGTTGAATCCAATATCGGGACCAGCACCGCCCACTGCGGGAGCGAGCTTGCTCGCGATGACGTCAGCCTGGACACTCCCAACCCCGTGGCGAGGGAGCTTGCTCCCGCTGGCCTGCGAAGCAGGCCCGATATTCCTCCAGGCAGACCGCATGGCCCGGCTTGGCGACTGCTGCGCAGCCGAGCGGGAGCAAGCTCCCTCGCCACGGTATCGGTCCTTGCTCAGAGGTTGTCTGGCTTGCGCACCTAGGGCATTTGGTCGGGCGGTGCTAACGTGGCGCCTCGACGACTGACAAGGATGACCGCGTGCTGCTGCTCAAATTGCTGGTGATTCCCATGTTCCTGCTGCTGATCTCCCAGGCGGGCAGGCGTTGGGGACCGAGCGTGGCCGGCTGGCTGTCGGGGTTGCCGGTGGTGGTGGGGCCGATTCTGTTGTTCCTGGCGGTGGAACAGGGCGAGCTGTTTGCCGCGCAATCGGCGACCGCGGCGTTGGCGGCGATGTTCGCGATGATTGCTTTCTGCGTGGTGTATGCCCAGGTCGCCCAGCATCGCAATTGGCCCTGGGCACTGGGCATCGCCCTGGGCGTCTGGACCTTGGTGGCGTTGATCTTGTCCTGGCTACCGGCTTCGCTGCCGTTGTCGAGCCTGATCGCCCTCGTCGCGCTGCTGGCGGCACCGTATCTGTTCCCGACGGTCCGACCGGTGATGAACGGGCCGGCCGCAAAATCCGACAAGCTGCTGCTGCGCATGATCGCCGGCGCCCTGTTGACCTTGGCGGTGACGCTGCTGGCCAGCACCGTGGGCGAACGCTGGAGCGGGTTGCTGGCGGTGTTCCCGGTGCTGGGCAGTGTCATGGCGGTGTTCTCCCAACAAACCCGTGGACCGGCCTTCACCGCCGCGCTGCTGCGAGCCACGGCCACCGGCATGTATTGTTTCGCCGCCTTCTGCCTGACCCTGGCCCTCGCCTTGCCGTTGCTAGGCATGCCGGCCTTTGCCTTGGCCGTCGCGGTGTCGATGGCGATGTTGCTGGTGACCCGACGCCTGCTGGTGCGGGCACCGTCCGGCGGTACCACCCACCTTTCGCCGAAATGAAGTCTCTTCGGCACTGGCGCTGGAGTCCGATACGACGCCCATGGGATGATCGGCCTTCAAGCACGACCATCTGTGGAGCGTTTCAATGTCATTGCTGAGTAAACAAGCCGCCGCCCTGTTGCTGGGGGCCATCGCCAGCCTGGTCGTGGTCTCCGCCCAGGCGGCCCCGGCCAAACCTGCCAGCGATACACCGGCGCAGAAGGTGTCGATGCTGGGCGGCAAGTTCACCTTCACCTTGCCCAAGGGCTTCACGGCGACGCCATTGCCCGCCGGTGATGCCGCCCAGGGCACCGCCGGGGCGACGGGGACGATGTACAGCAATGCCACCAGCAAGACCGTGGTGATCGCAGCGGAGAACGTCATCATCGACGGTGCGAATGTGAAGGCTGACGATGGCGCGTTCCTCGACACCACCATGGCCGACTTCGCCGCCCAGCGCCTCAAGTCGCTGCCGGACGCCAAGATCCTCAGCGAAAAAAGCCTGAAGCAAAAAGGCACCGGCCTGGGCCTGCGCCAACTCGACACCCAGGCGACCCAGGGCGGCGGGCCGACCCTCGACAGCACCTTGCTGGGTGCCTCCGGCACGCGCATGGCGGTGGTGCAAATCATCTCCCGAGCCAGCGACAAGCCCGGTCATGAAGCGTTGGTGAAACAGATCGCCAGCGGTCAGTGATAAGCACTGCACTGATCACCCTGTAGGAGCCGAGCTTGCTCGCGACTGCGTCGGCACATCCAACCTTGACGCAAGCTGACCCACCGCTATCGCGAGCAAGCTCAGCTCCCACAGGGTTCTGAAGACAACCACCGTCAAATGTGGGAGCTCAACTCCCACAGGGACTTGCTGTGATTCAGGGATTGAGCCGCTCCAGCCAGGCCCGCAGGTCCTGCACCTCCAAGGCGCTGATGCTGTGGCCGACGCCTGGGTAGGCATGGAATTCCGGTTCCAGTGCCAGGGTCTTCAGGAAGGTGCTGGCCTCAGTGCCATCGTGGTAGGGAATGATCGGGTCTGCCGTGCCATGGCCAATGAACACCGCCAGTGCCCGACGCGATTCGTCGGGCGTCAGTTCCGCCCGCAGCACCGACAGGACCCGTCCGCCCATCGCCGCAATGCCGCCCACGGCTTCGGGATGTCGCAAGGCCACTTCATAGCTCATCATCGCCCCCTGGCTGAACCCCACCAGATAGACCTTGCTCGCGTCGGTCGAATACTTGGCCCGGGCCTTGTCGATGAAGTCCAGCAGCATCTGGCCGCTGGCCTTAAGGTCCGAGGTGTCACCGTCATAGGCGCCCTCGCCCTTTTTGGCGAACCACTGGTAACGGTCCTGCTCCATGCTCTTCGGCGCCCGCACCGAGAGGTAGTTGTAATCCCGCGGCAGCGCGTCCTTGAGTTCGAACAGGTCCTGCTCGTTACTGCCGGAACCGTGCAAGAAGATCACCAGCGGTCGGTTCCGGGCCTGCTCATCGGCTTGGGCCAGGTAGTTGAGCGGCAAGTCCGTGTGCAGCGAGGGTTGGGCCTGCAACCCGGACGAAACCAGCAACAGAAACACGGCGAGCGCTTTGAACATCGATCTTCCTCCATCGTTTCGACAGCCGCACGGCAAGGCGCGTGCGGTGAGGTAGACAGCAGTTATCAGTCGTTGATCAATTTCCCCGTACGAATCGGTTCACGCCCTGCGACTTTGGCCTGCCAGATCCCCGGCTGGGTGTAGCGCCCGCGGTCCAGGGCAAACAGCACGCCGCTGGTGCCAGCCCGCACGGTGGTGACTAAATCACTCAACGGATCGACCACTTCGAACAGCGGATCGCCCCGCTCCACCCAGTCGCCGGCCTCACGCAGGAAACTCACCACGCCATGGTGCGGCGCGAACAGGTATTGCGTGCCTTCGAACGGAAAGCCTTCGCAGCATTCGGCGGGGGCGGATGGCCAGTCCCCGGCGATAAAACCCTGCTCGGCCAAAAACCCGAGGATGGCTTCACAATTGGCCTGGGCCTGCTCCACCCGAGTATCGCCCATGCTGCCCAGCTCCAGCGTCGTCGCCAGGTTCGCCGCCGGGATCGCTGCCGCGGGAAAGGCCTTGGCCAGGCGCAACCAGGGCGAGGAGCAAGACTCGTCGAACGAACTGCCGCCCGAATCCTCGCACAGCAACGCCACTCCGGCGTTCAAGCGTGCAGCCAAAGAGCGCCATTGCGGCCACTGTTGCGGCAAGGCGTACAAGTGGATCGCCGCCTCGAAATCGCAATGCAGGTCCAAGGTGATGTCGGCGTCGCAGGCATGGCGCAGCAGCAGGCGATGCAGCGCTTCGAGTTGCGAAGGGGGTGGCGGCAGGTCATCGAGGACCTCGGCCATGGTCTGGCGAATCAAGGTGATATTGGCGGCCGGATCGTCCCCCAGACGATCACCGATGCGTTGCGCTACCGGCGCACTGAGCTCCACGAAGGAACGATTGAAATTCTTGCCGCTGCCCAGTTCGAAACGCCCCATGTGGGCGCTTTGCAGATGTTGGTCCAGGCCGATGGGGTTGGCCACCGGCACCAGTTCGATCACGCCCTTGAGCAAACCTTGGGCCTCGAGGTCGTTGAGCCGCTGCTTCAGTTCCCAGGCGGTGCGCATGCCCGGCAGTTCGTCGGCGTGCAGGCTGGCCTGGATGTAGGCCTTGCGCGGGCCATGGCCGTAACGAAACACGCTGAGCCGGCGCTCGGTGCCCAGGTGGCTCCATGGCAGGGTATGGTCGATGCGTTGCATGAAATCTCCGAATGACTAGCGTAGGAGGTACGTAGGAGCTGTCGAGCGAAGCGAGGCTGCGATCTTTCCACTGCCAGTTGAGTCCAGAGCGAAAGATCAAAAGATCGCAGCCTCGCTTCGCTCGGCAGCTCCTACAGCAGCTCCTACCGATTAATGCCCGTAGACGTCAAAGGCAAAGTATTTGTCCTGCACTTTCTTGTACTTGCCGTTGGCGCGGATTTCGCTGATGGCCGCGTTGAATTGGTCGGCCAGGGCCTTATCACCCTTGCGCACCGCAATGCCGGCGCCACCGCCGAAGTACTTAGCGTCTTCATAGGTCGGGCCGACGAAGGCGAAACCCTTGCCGGCATCGGTTTTCAGGAAGCCTTCGTCGAGGTTCACCGAGTCGGCCAGCATGGCATCGAGGCGACCGGCGACCATGTCCAGGTTGGCTTCCTGCTGGGAACCGTAGCGCACCAGGTCGATCCCGGCGGGCACCAGCACTTCGGTGGCGAAACGGTCGTGGGTACTGGCGCGCAGCACACCGACTTTCTTGCCCTTGAGTTCGGTCAGCGGATCCTTGACCTCGGAGCCTGCCTTCATCACGAAGCGGGCCGGGGTGTGGTAGTACTTAATGGTGAAATCGACGTTTTTCTTGCGATCGTCGGTGATGGTCATGGACGACAGGATCGCGTCGATTTTCTTCACTTTCAGCGCGGGAATCAGGCCATCGAACTCCTGCTCGACCCAGACGCATTTGACCTTCATCTGTTCACACAGGGCATCGCCGATATCGACGTCGAAGCCGGCCAGCTTGCCGTCGGGGGTTTTCATCGAAAAAGGTGGGTAACCGGCTTCGATCCCGAGGCGGATCGGCTTGGCGTCTTCGGCCACGGCCGACAGGGACAATACGGACAGTGCCAGGGCACCGAACATGGCTAGCTTCTTCATTTTCGCTCCTGAGTGCGCAGGTATTTTATTGGATCGTTATGGGCAGATTCATAGCAGCGTTCGGTCAGCAAAAACCGAAGTGGCCGGGAGTCTAGAGGGGCACTCAGGAGGGGAATTATGTTGAGGCGACAAATAGTTATAAGAACAGCCAGATGCAACTGGCTATCACGAAATTTGCGAAAAACCTGACAGGTAAACGCCCTGTGGCAGATTCGCCCCTGTGGCGAGGGAGCTTGCTCCCGCTGGGGCGCGCAGCGGCCCCAATAAAGGCGAGACACCAAGGGGCTGCTGCGCAGCCCAGCGGGAGCAAGCTCCCTCGCCACAAAAGCCTGGTTGCAGGAGAGTCAGCAATCGCAGCTGATCGCTTCGTCCGCCACGCGCTCCACCGAGCCGGTCAGGCGAAAGCCTTCATCGAGCCAGCCCATGATGCCGCCGATCATTTCCTTGACCGGGTAACCCAAGGTTGCCAGACGCACCGCCGCCTTGTTCGCGCCATTGCAATGCGGGCCGGCGCAATACACCACGAACAGGGTGGTCTTGGCATAGGCAGTCAGGGCCTGGGCGGTGAGCGTGCGGGTCGGCAGGTTGATTGCGCCGGGTACGTGGCCGCGCTCATAGGCCCCAGGCCCGCGTACATCCACCAACACAAAATCGACGGTACCGGCCTGTTGGCTAGCGTGAACGTCGGAACAATCCGTTTCGAAGGACAGGCGACGGCTGAAATGCTGCAGGGCGATATCGGACGGGGCGGCAGGCACTTCGCGAACCAGGCTGGTCATGGATGTGTACTCCAAGGTAGATAAGGGCGTGAAGAGACTTTATCCCCCCGAGGCTTGCGGCTACAGTGGCGTACAAGACACTCTGTGGGAATTTTCCGACAAATGCAGCCTATCCCGGGTCTGGTCGCGATCCTCGCCTATGACGGCCTGTGCACCTTTGAATTCGGCGTTGCCGTCGAGATCTTCGGATTGGAGCGACCGGAATTCGATTTCCCTTGGTACGAGCATCGGATCGTTGCCGTCGATGACGGCCCGATGCGTGCCATGGGCGGTTTCCAGGTATTGGCCGATGGCGGCATGGAACTGCTCGAAACCGCCCGGACCATTGTCGTGCCAGGCTGGCGCAGCCGCAGCGAACCCCCCTCTCCAGTATTGCTCGACGCACTGCGCAGGGCCCATGCCCGAGGCGCGCGCTTGTTGTCGATTTGCTCCGGAGCCTTTGTATTGGCCGCCGCCGGGCTGCTCGATGGCCTGGGCGCCACCACGCACTGGCGCTACACCGATGAGTTGGCCGAGAGCTTTCCCGCGGTCCGGGTCGACCCGGATGTGTTGTACGTGGACTCGGGACAGGTCATCACCTCGGCGGGCAGCGCCGCCGGCATCGATGCTTGCCTGCACCTGGTGGCACGGGACTATGGCGTCCAGGTCGCCAACACCGTGGCGCGTCGGCTGGTGATGTCGCCACAACGGACGGGCGGCCAGGCGCAGTTCATTCCCTCGCCGGTCAGCCGTACGCCACGCAGCGACCTGTCGAGCGTCATGCAATGGGCCCGCGAGCGCCTGCACGAACCCCTCGGCGTGCGTGAACTGGCCAGCCAGGCGGCCATGAGCGAACGCACCTTCCTGCGCCACTTCACCCAGGCCTGCGGCGTGTCGCCCAAGGCCTGGCTGCAACACGAACGCCTGGCCCGGGCCCGCGAGATGCTGGAAAGCACCGGGGACAACACCGACAACATCGCGCAACTGTGTGGCTATCGTTCGGTGGAGAGCTTTCGCGTAGCGTTTCGCAGCGTGGTGGGGTTGGCGCCGTCGGTGTATCGGGAGCGGTTTGGGCGGGGGTAAAGATGCCGGGGTTATGAAACTCCGTGGCGAGGGAGCTTGCTCCCGCTCGACTGCGAAGCAGGCGCAAGATTGAAGTCATGACACGCCTCTGGGCATAGGGGTTGCTGCGCAACCCAGCGGGAGCAAGCTCCCTCGCCACGGGTGATGTGCAAGCTCAGTGGGGCTTGCGCAACAAATACGTATCCATGATCCACCCATTGGCCTTTCGCGCGGCCTTGCGGGTACGCTCGATATCATCGGCCACGTCCCCCAACCGGCCGGCGATGAGGATTTCATCCGATGTCCCCACATAGGCGCCCCAATAAATCTGCGTATCGGGATCGCTCACCCGGCGATAGGCATCCTCCGCATCGAGCATCACCACCACGCTCGCCGCGTCGCCCACCTGCCCCGCCGCCAAGCGGCGTCCGGTGGTGATCTCCAGCGAACCGCCAATGCTGTTCAACGGCACTTTGTGTCGGGCGGCCAGGGCCTGGACACTGGTGATGCCGGGGATCACCTCGAACTCGAACGCGCAACGGCCCACGTCGAGGATCGCCTGCAGGATACGCACGGTGCTGTCGTACAACGCCGGATCGCCCCACACCAGAAAACCACCCTGCTGCCCGTCGGACAGTTCTTCATCGATCAACCGTTCGAAAGCGGCCTGTTTCGCGCGATTCAGCGCATCGACGCTGTCCTTGTAGTCCAGGTCGCCGCGCTGGCGTTCCGGGCTGTAGGCTTCGACGAAACGGTAGGTGCGATCAACGATGTAGCGTCGACAGATTTCGCGCCGCAGCTCCAACAGTTTGTCCTTGGCCGGGCCCTTGTCCATGAGGAAGACCACGTCCAAGCGGTTCAAGGCCTTCACTGCCTGCATCGTCAGGTGATCCGGATCGCCGGCCCCAATGCCAATGACGGACAACCTCTTCATCGCGGCGACTCCTGGCCAGGCCCTTGGGCGCGCAATCGCCACACGCCGTTGAAACGCAGCTCAAGGGTGGACAGCGGCTCAACATCGATCCGATTGAATGTGGCGGTCGGGCAGCCCAAGACACTCATCAAGGCGGCGCGGATCACAAAGGGGTGGGTGACGGCCAGCAGATGCCCCGGTCGGGTTTCCAGGCGGGTCAGCCAGTCTCCGACACGGCGACACAACTGCGCGATGGATTCACCGCCATGGGGGGTCGCCTCGGCCTCGTCGAGCCAGGTTTGCAGGGCCTGCGGCTCAACCTTGAGCAATTCATCGATGGACAATCCGCGCCAGCGTCCAAGGTCGCAATCGGCCAGGGCCGGGTCCACCAGAGGCTCGTCGCCGAACAGCGCGGCGGTCTGGCGAGTGCGCAGTTCCGGCCCGCAGAGCAGTTGCCGGACGTTTCGATAGCCCTGCCCGACCTGCCCACGACGCTCCAGCCAGTCGGCGTCCAGCGCTTCGTCCAGGCCGAAGCGCGCCTGCTTCTGGGCAACGGTGCGGGCATGGCAGATCAACGTCAGGCGAGTGGTTTGCACACTGGGTTCTCGGGTAATCGAACGGGTCGCATGGGCGGAGTATGGGCACGTTTAGTTTTACAGCACCTTATACGAAATCAAATAAGTGAGACAAAAAGGCGTTATTTCCGACAACTTCAAAAGCATCAACTGACATACCAAGTTGACCTGGCCGAAACCAACTCCTACAAGGCTTTCGCACAATTCTGAGGCATTTTAAACGGAACATAAAAACCGCTGGACATGTAGCACTAGCTACATAAATACTGTTTTCAGGAGTTATGAAAGAAAACCAACATTTCATCCAGGCAAGGAGCACGGATGCCGCCCCTCAGAGACCTGATCACCGATCCCGGCCTGGTATTGACGCCGTCGGAACGCAAGGTCGTACGCGCCCTGCTCGATCATTACCCACGCAACGGCCTCGGCCCGATGTCACGCCTGGCAGACCATGCCGGCGTCAGCGACCCGACCATCGTGCGGCTGGTGAAAAAACTCGGGTTTGGCGGCTATGCCGAATTCCAGGATGCACTGCTCAGTGACATGGACCATCGCCTGCGCTCCCCCCGCACCCTGCTGCAACCGCGGGCCAAATTGCAGCGAGGCGATACCTGGAGCCAATACCTGGCCGCCAGCCAACGCAACCTCAGCGACACCCAGGCCCTGACCCAACCCGAAGACGTGCGCATTCTCGTGCAGTGGTTGCTCGACAGCCGTCATCAGGTGCATTGTTTCGGCGGGCGCTTCAGCAGCTTTCTTGCCCATTACTTGCTCAACCATTTGCGATTGCTGCGTGCCGGCTGTTTTGCCCTGGAAGACAACGCCCAACTGCCTGACCGGCTGTTCGACGTGCAACGCCAGGACGTAGTGCTGATTTTCGATTACCGCCGCTACCAGGCCCAGGCCCTGCGCGTCGCCAGCGCGGCCAAGGCGCGGCATGCCCGGGTCGTGTTGTTCAGCGACGTCTACGCTTCGCCGTTGCGCGAGCTGGCGGACCTGATCATCAGCGCCCCGGTGGAATCGGTCTCGGCTTTCGACAGCCTGGTGCCGGCGCTGGCCCAGGTCGAGGCCCTGATCGCCTGCCTGACCCTGCAATGCCCTGAGCTGGCCGAACGCCTGGAAGGCATCGACGCCTTGCGCACGGAATTCAACACGCACCTGTTGGAGGAAAAATAAGGATGTTCTCGCTCCCCCACCGCTCGCCCCGGGATTTGCCGTTCACCCGCCAACACACGGCCTTGCTGTTGGTGGACATGCAACGCGCCTGGCTGGAACCGCAATTCGACGCCCACCTGCACACACCCGAGGCCGAATACTTCATCCAGCGGGCGCACCAGCAGGTCATCCCCAACCAGCAGCGCTTGCTCAACGCTATGCGCGAAGCGCGGCACAACGTGTTGCACACCCACATCGAAAGCCTCACCGCCGATGGCCGCGACCGCTCCCTGGATCACAAGCTGTCGGACATGCACCTGCCCAAGGGCAGCCCCGAAGCGCAGATCATTGCCGAGCTGACGCCGCAGGAAAACGAAATCGTGCTGCCCAAGACCTCCTCCGGGGTGTTCAATTCCACCAACATCGATTACGTGCTGCGCAACCTGGAGACCCGGCACTTGATCGTCGCCGGGATCGTCACCGACCAGTGCGTCGACATGGCCGTGCGCGACGCCGCCGACCGCGGCTACCTGGTCACGTTGGTGGAAGACGCCTGCGCCACCTACACCGAACAACGGCACCTGGCGTGCCTGAACGCGATCAAGGGCTATTGCTGGATCACCGACACCGACACCGTGCTCGCGCGTTTGCAGGAGATGCAGCCATGAGCCGCCCCGATGCCGCCGCCCTCCTCGCGCCGCTGCCGGTCACGACCCTGGTGACCACCGACCTGATCGGCGTGACCCGCGGCCGCTCGTTTCCCAGCGATGAGTTGCCCCACTACGTCACCGCCGGTTGCGGCTGGGTGCCGGCCAACAGCGCACTGACGCCCCAGGACATCATCGCCTCGACCAACCCCTGGGGCGCCTATGGCGACCTGCGGCTGATACCGGACCTGTCCAGCCGGGTAACCGTCAACAACGGCCCCGATCCCCAGGCGCCGGCCCTGGACTTTATTCATTGCGATATTCGGGAGACCGACGGCCAGCCTTGGAGCGCCTGCCCGCGCACGCTGCTGCAGGACGAAGTGGAGCGTTATCGCACGGAACTGGGCCTGCAGGTTTTCGCCGCGTTCGAGCATGAATTCAACCTGGCGGCCACGCCTGCGCAGCCTGATCGCCTGGCCTTCAGCCTCCAGGCCCAGCGCCAGCAGGCCGGGTTTGCCGGGTGGTTGCTCAGCGCCCTGCGGGCCGGCGGCGTCGAGCCGGAAATGTTCCTGCCGGAATACGGCCAGCATCAATACGAAATCACCTGCCGCCCGACCCTGGGCGTGGCCGCTGCCGACCGGGCCGTGAACGTGCGGGAAATCACCCGCGAGATCGCCCGGCAGATGGGCCTGGACGTGAGTTTCGCCCCCAAGACCTCGGAACATGCCGTGTGCAACGGCGTGCATCTGCACCTGAGCCTGCAAGACCTGAGCGCAGACCCAGTGCTGCATGACGCCGCCAACAGCAACGGCTTGTCCAGCCTCGGCCAGCATTGGGCCGCCGGTGTGCTGCAGTATCTGCCGGCGCTGTGCGCACTGACTGCGCCGACGCCGGTGTCCTACGAGCGTCTGCAACCTCATCACTGGAGCGCCTCCTATGCGTGCCTGGGACAGCGCAACCGCGAAGCGGCGCTGCGCATCTGCCCGACCGTGAGCCTGGGTGGAAAACCCTTGGCGAACCAGTACAACCTGGAGTTTCGCGCCATGGACGCCACCGCCTCGCCGCACTTGGCGATGGCCGCGCTGTTGATTGCCGGGCGGCTGGGCATCCAGCAACGGTTGCCATTGCGGGCTGTCACCGATGAAATACCCGATGAGCTGGACGAAACACAACGTCGCGCCCGTGGCATTATCGCCCTGCCGACAACCCTGGCCCAGGCACTGGACTGCCTGCGCCACAGCGGGGCGTTGCTTGAGACCCTGCCCGGCCCGCTGGTCGAAACCTATTTCGCCTTGAAGGCCCAGGAGCTGGCCTTGACCCAGGCGCTCTCACCTGCCGAACGTTGCGAGCACTATGCACGAATCTATTGAATGCGCTGAATCGGGCCTCTACACCAGGCCAGCCTATCGATTGACCCGGGAAGACTCCGACCACCCGGTGCTGCTGGTGTGCGAACACGCCAGCCGTTTCATTCCTGTGGCGCTGAACGATCTTGGCCTGGATGAAACCGCGTCCCAGGAACACATCGCGTGGGACATCGGCGCCCTGCTGCTGGCTGAACGCCTGTCCGAAACCCTCGGCGCGACCTTGCTGTCGGCCAATTACTCACGGCTGTTGATCGATCTCAACCGCCCGCTGCACGTGCCGGACAGTATTCCGGCCCAGAGCGAGATCTACCAGGTCCCGGGCAACCATGACCTGGATGACGCCACACGCGAATATCGCCAGCAGTGCCTGTTTCATCCCTTCCATGATCGGTTGCGAACGTTGATCGACCAGCGCCTGGCCGCCAACCGGCCGGTGCGCGTGGTGGGCATCCACAGTTTCACCCCGGTGTTCTATGGTCAGCCACGCGCCCTGGAAGCCGGCGTGCTGTTCGGCGAAGCCAAGGCATACGCCCAGCGCATCGTCGACGGGCTGTGCCGGCATTCGCTGCGGGCAGCGGGCAACCAGCCCTACAAGATCAATCCCCTGACGGACATGACAGTCCCGGTGCACGGCGATGGTCGCGGCCTGGATTCGGTGCTGATCGAAGTGCGCAACGACCAACTGCGCAGCCCCGAGGCGGTACGGACCTGGAGCGCCTACCTGGCGCCCCTGCTGTAGCGGCATCGACAGATTTACAACGCAGACAGCGAGCAAACGCAACCCACACAGCTGAAAAGGAAAACGGCTCATGAGTATCGAGGCATTTGGCTACAAACAGGAATTGAAACGCGGCCTGTCGCTGACAGACCTGGTGGTCTACGGGATGATTTTCATGATCCCCATCGCGCCGTTCGGTGTGTATGGCTACGTCAACGCCGAGGCACCGGGGATGGTGCCGCTGGCCTACATCATCGGCATGGTGGCGATGCTGTTTACCGCCTTGAGCTACGGCAGCATGGCCCGGGCTTTTCCGGTGGCAGGTTCGGTCTATTCCTACGCGCAACGGGGTCTTAACCCACACGTCGGCTTCATCGCCGGCTGGCTGATGCTGCTGGACTACTTGCTGATCCCGCCACTGCTCTATGTTTACGCCGCCATGGCGCTGAACCATTTATACCCGGACATCCCCAAGGTCGGTTTCATCCTGGCCTTCCTGGTAAGCGCGACCTTCGTCAACCTGCGGGGCATCACCTTCACCGCGCGGATGAACATCATTTTCCTGCTGGCACAGCTGGTGGTGCTGGGGATTTTCCTGTTCTACGCCTGGAATGCCCTGCACGGCGGAGCCGGTAATGGCCAACTGACCCTGGCGCCGCTGTACAGCCCGGAACACTTCAACTTCGCCCTGCTGATGCAAGCCGTATCCATCGCGGTCCTGTCGTTCCTGGGCTTCGACGCCATTTCCACCCTGGCCGAAGAGATCAAGGGCGACCCGGGCCGCAGCGTCGGCAAGGCAGCACTGGTGACTTTGCTGGTGATGGGGGCGATTTTTGTGGTACAGACCTGGATCGCCACCGACCTGGCGGCCGGCATGGGCTTCAAGTCCGCCGACACCGCGTTCTATGAAATCGCCGAACTGGCGGCCGGCAGTTGGTTGGCCACCTTGACCGCAGTGGCCACGGCCCTGGCCTGGGGCGTTGCAGTGGCGATCACTTCCCAGGCAGCGGTGTCGCGCCTGTTGTTCGGCATGGCCCGGGACGGCCAGTTGCCGAAGGTGCTGGCCAAGGTCCATCCGAAACACAACACCCCGTACATGAGCATCTACTTGGTGGCGGTGCTGTCGTTGCTGATCTGCTACCTGTTCATCAACGCCGTGGACACCCTCACCTCCCTGGTCAACTTCGGCGCCCTGAGCGGCTTCATGTTGCTGCACATCACGGTCATCAACCATTACTGGCGTCGCCAACGGTCCGGCCAACTGATTCGCCACGTGATCTGCCCACTGGTCGGCTTCGTGATCGTCGCGGCCATCATGTACAACATGGGCGTGGCAGCACAGAAACTCGGCCTGATCTGGATTGCCGCGGGCGTGGTCTATCTGTGCCTGCTGAACAAATTCGGCAGTCGTACCGCCCTGCCCGATCCAGCGGGTCAATGAGGGACGGCAGTCGAAGGGTTCGGCCTGCCGTGGTGACAACGCGTGGACATCGACAGTGATCGTCAAGCCCGGTGCCGGTCGCCGGGCTCCCTGGAACAGGAGTGCAATCCATGCTGGCCTTACGTCCAGTTCAATTAGCCGATCTGCCGCAACTGCAACAACTGGCCCGTGACAGCCTGGTAGGCGTCACGTCGCTGCCAGACGATACCGGGCGCCTGGAGGAAAAGATCCTCGACTCGTGCGCCTCGTTCGCAGCCGATGCGCAAGGGCCGGGGGCAGAGAATTACTTTTTCGTCCTGCAGGACCTGGAGTCCGGGCGACTGGTCGGTTGTTCGGAGATCCTCTCCAGCACCGGTTGCAACGAACCGTTCTACAGCCTGCGCAACCGGCCGTTTTCCAGCGAGTCCCGGGAGTTGAACATCCAACACGGCGTACCCGCCTTGTCGCTGTGCCAGGACCTCAACGGGCAAACACTGCTGCGTGGCTTCCACATCGACGCCGAACGGGTGCGCACGCCGGAATCAGAGTTGCTGTCCCGCGCCCGGCTGATGTTCATCGCCGCCCACCCCCAGCGCTTTGCCGAATCGGTCATCACCGAAATCGTCGGTTTCAGCAGCGAGGACGGCCAGTCGCCCTTCTGGGACGCGATCGGCCAGCATTTCTTCGACCTGCCCTACGTCGAAGCCGAACGGTTGTGCGGCTTGCAGAGCCGGACCTTTCTCGCCGAGCTGATGCCGCAATACCCGATCTACGTGCCCATGCTGCCGCCCGCGGCCCAGGCCTGTATCGGCCGGGTGCATCCCGACGGCCAGGAAGCCTACGACATCCTCGAACGCGAGGGTTTCGAGACCAACAGCTACGTCGATATCTTCGACGGCGGGCCGACCTTGCATGCCCGCATCGCCAACATCCGCTCCATCACGCAAAGCCGCACCACTACGGCCAGGCAAAGCCCGCAGATTGACGCACGGGGCCTGTACCTGGTGAGCAACGAGCGCCTGGGAAGTTACCGGGCCATCGTCGCTGAACTGGACGTCAATGCCGACGGCCCGGTGTCCCTGTCACCCGCCATGCTGAACGCCCTGGACATTCAGGATGGCGCGCGGATCCGGGTGGTTACCCTATGAACCTCATTCGATCCCATGGCTTGCCCCGACGCTTGGACCGACACGATGAAGGAGCTGCATCATGATTGTCCGACCGGTGGCCATCACCGATCTGCCTGCCTTGCTGGACCTGGCCCGTTGCGCAGGCCAGGGGTTTACCAGCCTGCCGGCCAACGAAGAGCGCCTGGCCCACCGCATTCGGTGGGCCCAGCGGACCTTTGCTGGGCAAGTCGAACGGGCCGACGCCGATTACCTGTTCGTGCTCGAAGACGATGATCGGCAGGTGGTGGGCATCAGCGCCCTGACCGGGGCGGTGGGGCTGCGCGAGCCCTGGTACAACTATCGGGTCGGAGTCACGGTCAGCTCGGCACCGGAGCTGGGCATCCAGCGGCAGATCCCGACGCTGTTTCTCAACAACGAGATGTCCGGGCAATCGGAGATCTGTTCGCTGTTCCTGCACCCCGACCAACGCCGCGGCCATAACGGACGCCTGCTGTCCCTGGCACGCCTGCTGTTCGTGGCCGAGTTTTCCCAGCTATTCGGCCAAAAACTGATCGCCGAACTGCGCGGTCATGCCGACGAACAAGGCTGTTCGCCGTTCTGGGACAGCCTGGGCCGGCACTTCTTCAAGAAGGATTTCAGCTACGCCGACCAATTGTCCGGCATGGGCAACAAGTCGTTCATCGCCGAACTGATGCCCCGCCAGCCGCTGTACACCTGCCTGCTCACCGAACGGGCCCAGGCGGTGATCGGCAAGGCCCACCCGAACACTGAGCCGGCCCTGAAGATCCTCAGTGCCGAAGGTTTCAGCCATAAGGGGTATATCGACATCTTTGACGGTGGCCCGGTGATCGAGGCGCCGGTGTCGAAGATCCGCACCGTACGCGACAGCCAGACGCTGACCCTGGCCATCGGCAGCCCGGACGAACAGGCACCGGTCTGGCTGATCCACAACCGGCGCCTGGAAAACTGTCGTGTGACCAGCGCCCGCGCCCACCTGCATGGCTACAGCCTGGTCGTCGATCGCCTCACCGCCA
Organism: Pseudomonas thivervalensis; assembly: GCF_001269655.1. GTDB lineage: Bacteria > Pseudomonadota > Gammaproteobacteria > Pseudomonadales > Pseudomonadaceae > Aquipseudomonas > Aquipseudomonas thivervalensis. The sequence goes on along the minus strand of NZ_LHVE01000007.1, from coordinate 645,273 downwards.
AACGCCTGCAAGTACAACCGGGTGACACCGTGCGCGCCGTGGCATTGCCCAGGCAGGGGCAACAGGCGGTGGCGGCGTAGCCGTGTATCCGCCGGCCAGGGCCTTCCGGACCTGCGACCGTCGGTCTGATGCCATAACGGCATCGCCCATACACATTCGTCATCATCTTTGCGCTTGCCACGTGATAGCCTTTGGATCTTTCGGCGTTGACAATTTTGCTCAAGCCTTTCCATTCCATTTGGTGGAACTCATATGTCCAGGCTTTCCCATCAAGATTTGCGTCGTAACTTTCGTCAGCTACTGGCTTCCAAAACCTGCTACCACACCGCATCGGTGTTTGACCCGATGTCGGCGCGTATCGCTGCCGACCTGGGTTTTGAAGTAGGCATCCTGGGAGGTTCGGTCGCGTCGTTGCAAGTATTGGGCGCGCCGGACTTCGCCCTGATCACCCTCAGCGAATTTGCCGAACAGGCCACCCGTATCGGGCGCGTGGCCCAGCTGCCGTTCATTGCCGACGCCGATCACGGCTACGGCAATGCCCTGAACGTGATGCGCACCATCATCGAACTGGAACGGGCCGGCGTCGCGGCGCTGACCATCGAGGACACCTTGCTGCCCGCCCAGTTCGGGCGCAAATCCACCGACCTGATCGGTGTCGCTGAGGGCGTCGGCAAGATTCGTGCGGCGCTGGAGGCGCGCGTCGACCCGGAAATGGCGATCATCGCCCGGACCAACGCGGGGATTCTGCCGGTGCAGGAAATCATCAGCCGGACCCAGCAATATGAGCGGGCCGGGGCGGACGGGATTTGCATGGTGGGCGTGCAAGACTTCGATCACTTGGAGAAGATCAGCGAGAACCTGACGGTGCCGTTGATGCTGGTCACCTATGGCAACCCGCTGCTGCGCGACGACAAGCGCCTGGCCGAACTGGGCGTGCGCGTGACCATCGACGGCCACGGCGCTTACTTCGCCGCGATCAAGGCCACCTATGACAGCCTTCGTGAACAACGGCAAATCTTCACCCAGGCCTCGGACCTCAGCGCCACCGAACTGACGCACACCTACACCCAGCCCGAGGAGTACATCCGCTGGGCCGAGGAGTACATGAGCGTCAAGGAGTGAGCTGATTCACTGTCCCGGAGGCCGCCATCGCGAGCAAGCTCGCTCCCACAGGGGCTTGCGGTGAACGCCAATGCTGCGTTCCGCCAATAAACATTGTGGGAGCGAGCTTGCTCGCGATGGCGGTGCCAGCGTAAAGAACCTTCAGCGCCCGCTGCGCAACATCTCCTTGGGCACGTACTTACCGATCTCGAACTTGCCAATCGCGGCACGGTGGACTTCATCCGGGCCATCGGCCAGGCGCAGGGTGCGTTGCATGGCGTACATGTAGGCCAGCGGGAAATCGTTGGAAACCCCGGCGCCACCGTGGATCTGGATCGCCCGGTCGATGACCTTCAAGGCCACGTTCGGCGCGACGACCTTGATCTGGGCGATTTCGCTCTTCGCCACTTTATTGCCGACCGTGTCCATCATGTACGCCGCCTTCAACGTCAGCAGGCGCGCCATGTCGATTTCCATCCGCGAGTCGGCGATCTTGTCGATGTTACCGCCCAGGCGCGCCAACGGCTGGCCGAAAGCGGTGCGGCTGACGGCCCGCTTGCACATCAACTCCAAGGCGCGCTCGGCCATGCCGATGGAACGCATGCAGTGGTGAATCCGGCCCGGCCCAAGGCGACCCTGGGCAATTTCAAAGCCGCGTCCTTCACCCAGCAAGACGTTTTCGTACGGCACCCGCACGTTATCGAACAGCACTTCGGCATGGCCGTGAGGCGCATCGTCGTAGCCGAACACCGGCAGCGGCCGGACGATCTTGACCCCGGGGGTGTCCACCGGCACCAGGATCATCGAGTGCTGGGCATGACGTGGCGCATCCGGATTGCTCAGGCCCATGAAAATCAGGATCTTGCAGCGCGGATCGCATGCCCCTGAAGTCCACCACTTCTTGCCGTTGATCACCCACTGATCGCCATCGCGCTCGGCACGGGCGGCCATGTTGGTGGCGTCCGAAGAGGCCACGTCCGGCTCGGTCATGGCGAAGGCCGAGCGAATCTCGCCGCGCAGCAGCGGTTCGAGCCAGCGTTGCTTTTGTTCTTCATTGGCGTAGCGCACCAGCACTTCCATGTTGCCGGTGTCCGGTGCCGAGCAGTTGAACGGCTCAGGCCCCAGCAACGAGCGCCCCATGATCTCTGCCAGCGGTGCGTATTCCAGGTTGGTCAGGCCGGCGCCCAGCTCGGACTCTGGCAGGAACAGGTTCCATAGGCCTTCTGCCTTGGCCTTGGCCTTGAGCTCTTCCATGATGGCCGTGGGTTGCCAGCGGTCGCCCTCGGCCACTTGCCGTTCGAACACCGCTTCGGCCGGGTAGACGTAGGCATCCATGAACGCCGTGACGCGTTCACGCAGTTCCTGAACCTTGGGGGAATAGGCAAAATCCATGAGCAGCACCTTCTTGGCAGAGGTTGTTTTAGGTCATGAAATCGATGCTAGTTCAGCTACGAAAATTTACCTAACCTATTCTCGGCGTGTATTAACATTCATCACCGATATATGTTTCACTGATTCGCATCGCCACCCGGCACCTCACAACAAGCCCAAGAACAAGAGTGCAGCGCCATGAATCTGAGCAAGGTCGACCTCAACCTTTTCATTGTCTTCGATGCGATCTACACCGAAGCCAACCTGACCCGCGCCGGGCAGATCGTCGGCATCACTCAGCCAGCCGTGTCCAATGCCCTGGCACGTCTGCGCGAGACCTTCAACGACCCGCTCTTCGTACGCACCGCCCAAGGCATGGTGCCGACGCCCATGGCCCAGAACATCATCGGCCCAGTGCGCAACGCCTTGTCGCTGCTGCGGGTGTCGGTGCAGGAAAGCCGGATCTTCAACCCGTTGCAGGCGGTCAAGACCTACCGCATCAGCATGACCGACCTCACCGAAGGCGTGATCCTGCCGCTGCTGTTCCAGCGCCTGCGCCGCCTGGCACCGACCGTGGCGATCGAGAGCTTCCTGTCCAAGCGCCGTGAAACCACCAAGGAACTGGCCGCCGGCCGCCTCGACTTCGCCGTGGACGCGCCGCTCAACACCGACCCGCAAGTGCGCCACGTCAAGTTGATGGAAGATCGCTACGTGTGCGCCATGCGCAAGGGCCATCCCCTGGCGGGCAAGGAAAAAATCAGCCTCGACGATTACCTGGCCCAGACCCACGTGCATATTTCCAGCCGCCGCAACGGGCTGGGTTATGTCGACCTGGCACTCGGCAAGATGGGCATCCAGCGCAAGATCGCCCTGCGCTCCCAGCATTACCTGATGGCCTCCCAGGTGCTGCAGCAGACCGACATGGTCATGACCGTCCCCGAGCGCTTTGCCCGGCGTCACGATTTGCACGCCTTCCTGCTGCCGGTCAACGACGTGCCACCGGTGGAAACCCACCTCTACTGGCACGAAAGCACCGACCAGGACCCGGCCAACCGCTGGATGCGCGAGCAGATGATCGAGCTGTGCCAGCAGGTGACGGCCTATGAGAAGAAGCTCGATAAGGTTTAGCCGATCAAACTGTGGGAGCGAGCCTGCTCGCGATAACGGTAGACCAGCCAACATCAATAGCGGCTGACCCGACGCTATCGCGAGCAGGCTCGCTCCCACCGGTGCTTAGCCTGAAGTGCGGAACCTCATTGCTTGACGCACACGTCAACCTGCCTTTAGCTTAGCGCCAACCCTTTCGTTTCGAGCGCTTCCATGAGCAGCCAGACCTACAGCATCTCCGACCTCGCCCGCGAATTGGATATCACGACACGGGCCATCCGCTTCTATGAAGAACAAGGCCTGTTGAGCCCGGAGCGACGGGGTCAGGAGCGCATTTATTCGCCGCGGGACAAAGTCAGCCTGAAGCTGATCCTGCGTGGCAAGCGCATTGGTTTTTCCCTGGCCGAGTGCCGCGAACTGATCGAACTCTACGACCCCACCAGCGGCAATCAGAAACAGCTGCACAGCATGCTGGCGAAAATCGCCGAGCGCCGGGAACAACTCGAACAGCAATTGCTGGACATCGAACAGATGAAGCTGGAACTCGACACCGCCGAAGAACGCTGCATCCAGGCACTGGAGCAGACAATCAAGGGCGAGGAAATCGCCCAGTAACACTTCATACCCCTTGTGGGAGCGAGCTTGCTCGCGATAGCGGTAGACCGGCCAATATCAATGGCGACTGATCCGACGCCATCGCGAGCAAGCTCGCTCCCACAGGGGACATCATCGTTCTCAACATCCTTGGCAACTCATTACAGGTCAATCCCCATGTCCCTCCCCTCCTTTGTACGCTTGATCGAAGTCGGCCCCCGCGACGGGCTGCAGAATGAAGCCCAGCCCATCAGCGTCGCCGACAAGGTGCGCCTGGTGGATGCCCTGAGCGCCGCCGGCCTGGGCTACATCGAAGTTGGCAGTTTCGTCTCGCCCAAGTGGGTGCCGCAAATGGCCGGGTCCGCCGAGGTGTTCGCGCAGATCCAGCGCAAGCCCGGTGTGACCTATGGCGCCCTGGCGCCGAACCTGCGGGGTTTCGAAGATGCACTGGCGGCAGGCGTAAAAGAAGTGGCGGTGTTCGCTGCCGCGTCCGAAGCGTTCTCCCAGCGCAACATCAACTGCTCCATCAAGGAAAGCCTGGAGCGCTTCGCGCCGATCATGGACGCCGCCAAACAGCACGGCGTCAGCGTGCGCGGCTACGTCTCCTGCGTGCTGGGCTGCCCGTATGAAGGCGCGGTCAAACCTGAGCAGGTGGCGTGGGTCGCTCGGGAGCTGTATGCGATGGGCTGCTACGAAGTCTCCCTGGGTGACACCATTGGCACCGGCACCGCTGGCGCGACACGCAGGATGTTCGAGGTGGTGGGCGCCGACGTGCCGCGGGACAAACTCGCCGGACATTTCCACGACACCTACGGCCAGGCCATGGCCAATGTGTACGCCAGCCTGCTGGAAGGCATCGCGGTGTTCGACAGCTCCATCGCCGGCCTCGGCGGCTGCCCGTATGCCAAGGGCGCCAGCGGTAACGTCGCCACCGAAGACGTGCTGTACCTGCTCGATGGCCTGGGTATCGAAACCGGTGTCGACCTGGACGCCCTGATCGCTGCGGGCCGGCAGATTTGTGATGTGCTCGGCCGCCCCAGCGGTTCGCGCGTGGCCAAGGCTCGCAACGCACAGTGAGGTGTTACCGCCGTGGTTGTAACAGCGGCGAAACGAGTAACACGGAAACAATTTGTCAGGTTTGGTTCGTCAGCTTTTTCAGGGAAAAATCATAACTTGTTGATTTATATATATTTTTAAAAGTTGGCACGCCATCTGCTATATCTCTGGCATAACAAGAATAAAAAAACGCAGCAAACCCAATAAAAACAAGACGAAACGACTCTGACATAACAAAAACAACACGGCAGAGACGCAGCTAACAGATTTTTTTGGAGAAGATGGGCTTTTCAGGGTGCTTCCAGGAGCAACCCGCAACCGGGCAGAGAACAATAAAACTACCTTCAGGTAGCTCCCGAATCGGTTGGATCGCTAGGCGAAAAAGCAGATCAGCGCTCAAAAAAATACGTTTGCTCTTGATCCCGGATGGGGATCGCCAAAAACAGCGGTAAAGGGCCACGGCTGCCAAAAACAACAACAGGCCGCCCCTCAATAATAAAAAAAGAGCACGCGACGACAAAATTAAAGGGGAGCTTCGGCTCCCCTTTGTGCTGTCTGGGGTTTGGGTTTTCTTGTGGGAGCGAGCTTGCTCGCGATGGCGGCAGACTACCCACCATCAATGGCGGCTGACCCGACGCCTTCGCGAGCAAGCTCGCTCCCACAGGGGACTTTGCTCACCCTTCTCTATCGCGCAGTTCTTCGATGCTGATTTCGCGCATGCGGAATTTCTGGATCTTGCCAGTGACCGTCATCGGGAATTCTTCAACGAATTTGAAATGACGCGGCGTCTTGAAATGGGCGATGCGCTCCTTGCACCAGGCTTGCAGGTCCTGCTCGGTGGCACTGTGGCCAGGATGGAACTTGATCCACGCCACGATTTCTTCGCCATAACGCGAGCACGGAATGCCGATCACCTGCACATCCGCCACCGCCGGGTGGGTGAAGAAGAACTCCTCCAGCTCGCGCGGGTAAATATTCTCCCCGCCACGGATGATCATGTCCTTGTTGCGCCCGACGATGCAGACGTAACCCTGCTCGTCCATGGTCGCCAGGTCGCCGGTGTGCATCCAGCCATCCGCGTCGATGGCATCGGCGGTACCCTTGGGGTTGTTCCAGTAACCGAGCATCACGCTGTAGCCGCGGGTACACAATTCGCCGACCGCACCACGCGGGACGACATGGCCTGCCTCATCGATAATCTTGCTTTCCAGGTGTGGCTGGGTGCGGCCAACGGTGGTCACGCGCAGTTCCAGCCCGTCTGTAGGACCGGTCTGCAACGACACCGGGCTGGTTTCCGTCATGCCGTAGGCAATCTGTACTTCGGCCATGTGCATTTCGTTGATGACCCGCCGCATCACCTCGATGGGGCATGTGGCCCCGGCCATGATGCCCGTGCGCAGGCTGGACAGGTCGAAGTCGCCTCGCTGCGGCTGGTCCAGCAGGGCGATGAACATGGTGGGCACGCCATACAGGGCGGTGGCTTTTTCCTCGGCCACGGCCTTGAGCGTCAGCAAGGGGTCGAAGGCATCGTTAGGGTAGATCATGGTGCTGCCATGGGTCATGCAGCCCAGGTTACCCATGACCATGCCGAAACAATGGTAGAGCGGCACAGGGATCACCAGCCGGTCGCCAGCCGTCAGGCCCAGGCTTTCGCCAACCATGTAACCGTTGTTGAGAATGTTGTGGTGGCTGAGGGTGGCGCCTTTGGGAAAGCCGGTGGTGCCGGAGGTGTACTGGATATTCACCGGCTGATCGAAATGCAGGCTGGATTGACGCTCAGCCAGTTGTCCAGGCGTCACTGCCGCCCCCAGGGCGGCCAGTTGTGACCAGGGCAGGAAGCCTGATGGCGGTTCGGAATCGAGGCTGATCACACCGCGCAAATCCGGCAGGCACTCGCTCCGCAAGTGACCGATCGATTGCTCCGCCAACTCCGGCGCCAACGCTTGCAACATGGCGTGGTAATCCGAAGTCTTGAACGCCCCGGCACACACCAGCCATTGGCACCCGGATTGTTTGAGCACGTATTCGAGTTCAGAGACGCGATAGGCCGGATTGATGTTGACCAGAATGACGCCGATCTTCGCACTGGCGAACTGACTAATGCACCATTGGGCACAATTGGGCGCCCATACACCGAGACGGTCACCGGTTCTCAAGCCCAGCGCCAACAAGGCCCGGGCATGCAGATCGACGGCCTCGGCCAGTTGTTGCCAGGTATAACGCAGGGATTGATGGCGAACCACCAACGCCTCGCCCTCTGGATAACGGGCCACGGTCTGATCGAAGACCTCGCCGATGGTTTGGGCCAGTAAAGCCTTTTCCTGCGAACCCTGGGTATAGCTGAGCTGCGAATGCGAACCGACTTGATCCATGACGCCCCCTCTTGTCTTTATTAGTGGGTATAGCGGTGGAACCTCATGCACAAATGCCGTTGTGGCTGCGTAGGAGCTGCGTAGGAGCTGTCGAGTGCAACGAGGCTGCGATCTTTCCCCGGCCACTTGAGTCCCAAGCGAAAGATCAAAAGATCAAAAGATCAAAAGATCGCAGCCTTCGACAGCTCCTACAAAAGCCGAGCGGGAGCAAGCTCCCTCGCCACAAAAGCTGATTCAAAACACCCATACTCTGGCTTAAGTTGACGTTAACGTAAAGGGTGATTGACAGCCCTCCATCTCAGGCTTACGTTAACGTAAAGGTGAGAGCTGCCCCCTGCTCTCCGCACCCGATAAAAAAGCCAAAGGTGTCCCATGAGCTACCCATCCCTGAACTTTGCCCTCGGCGAAACCATCGACATGTTGCGCGACCAGGTACAGGCCTTCGTCAAGGCCGAGCTGGCGCCCCGCGCAGCGCAGATCGATATCGATAACCTGTTTCCTGCCGACATGTGGCGCAAGTTCGGTGACATGGGACTGCTGGGCATCACCGTACCGGAAGAATACGGCGGCGCCGGTCTGGGCTACCTGGCCCACGTGGTGGCGATGGAAGAAATCAGCCGAGGCTCGGCCTCGGTCGCCCTTTCCTACGGCGCCCACTCCAACCTCTGCGTGAACCAGATCAACCGCAACGGCACTCACGATCAGAAAACCAAGTACCTGCCTAAACTGATCAGCGGCGAACACATCGGCGCCCTGGCGATGAGCGAACCGAACGCCGGTTCCGACGTGGTTTCGATGAAACTGCGGGCCGACAAGCGCGGCGACAAATACGTCCTCAACGGCAGCAAGACCTGGATCACCAATGGTCCCGATGCCAATACCTACGTGATCTACGCCAAGACCGACCTGGAAAAAGGCCCCCACGGCATCACGGCCTTCATCGTCGAGCGCGACTGGACAGGCTTCAGCCGCAGCAACAAATTCGACAAGCTCGGTATGCGCGGCTCCAATACGTGCGAGCTGTTTTTCGATGACGTTGAAGTGCCGGAAGAAAACATCCTCGGCGCGCTCAACGGTGGCGTGAAAGTGCTGATGAGCGGCCTCGACTACGAGCGCGTGGTGCTGTCCGGCGGCCCGACCGGGATCATGCAAGCCTGCATGGACCTGATCGTGCCCTACATCCACGACCGCAAGCAATTCGGCCAGAGCATCGGCGAATTCCAACTGATCCAGGGCAAGGTCGCGGACATGTACACCCAGCTCAACGCCAGCCGCGCCTACCTGTATGCGGTGGCCCAGGCCTGCGAGCGCGGCGAAACCACCCGCAAGGATGCCGCCGGGGTGATCCTCTACAGCGCCGAGCGCGCCACGCAAATGGCCCTCGACGCGATCCAGATCCTGGGGGGCAATGGCTATATCAACGAATTCCCTGCCGGTCGTCTGCTGCGGGACGCCAAGCTGTACGAAATCGGTGCCGGCACCAGTGAGATTCGTCGGATGTTGATCGGCCGCGAACTGTTCAACGAAACCCGCTAACGGAGCTGACCATGGCCACGCTGCACACTCAGCTCAACCCGCGCTCACCGGAGTTCATCGCCAACCGCGAGGCGATGCTCGGACACGTCGAGGCCCTGCGCACCCTGCTCACGCAAGTTCGCCAAGGTGGCGGTCCCAAGGCCCAGGAACGGCACACCTCGCGGGGCAAGTTGCTGCCCCGTGAACGCATTAATCGACTGCTGGATCCGGGCTCGCCGTTTTTGGAAATCAGTCCACTGGCGGCCCACGAAGTCTATGGCGAAGACGTGCCGGCGGCCGGCGTGATTGCCGGCATCGGCCGCGTGGAAGGCGTCGAATGCATGATTGTCGCCAACGACGCGACGGTCAAAGGCGGCTCCTACTATCCGCTGACGGTGAAAAAACACCTGCGCGCCCAGACCATCGCCCAGCAGAATCGCCTTCCCTGCATTTACCTGGTGGATTCCGGCGGCGCCAACCTGCCGCGCCAGGATGAAGTGTTCCCGGACCGCGAGCACTTCGGCCGGATTTTCTTCAACCAGGCCAACATGAGTGCCCAGGGCATCCCGCAGATTGCCGTGGTCATGGGCTCCTGCACCGCTGGCGGCGCCTATGTGCCGGCCATGGCGGACGAGGCGATCATGGTCCGCCAGCAGGCGACGATTTTCCTCGCCGGTCCACCCCTGGTGAAAGCCGCCACCGGCGAAGTGGTCAGTGCCGAAGACTTGGGCGGCGCCGATGTGCACTGCAAGGTCTCCGGCGTAGCGGATCACTATGCCGACAACGACGAACATGCCCTGGCCCTGGCCCGGCGCAGCGTGGCCAACCTCAACTGGCGCAAACTCGGCGAGCTGCAGCAACGCCAGCCCATCGCCCCGCTGTATGCGAGTGACGAGCTGTACGGCGTGGTATCGGCCGATGCCAAGCAGCCGTTCGATGTCCGGGAGGTGATCGCGCGCCTGGTGGACGGTTCGGTGTTCGATGAGTTCAAGGCGCTGTTCGGCACCACGCTGGTGTGCGGTTTCGCTCATTTGCACGGCTACCCGGTCGCAATCCTGGCCAACAATGGCATCCTCTTCGCCGAGGCCGCGCAGAAAGGCGCGCACTTCATCGAACTGGCCTGCCAGCGAGGGATCCCGCTGCTGTTCCTGCAAAACATCACCGGTTTCATGGTCGGGCAGAAATACGAAGCCGGCGGCATCGCCAAGCATGGCGCCAAACTGGTAACCGCCGTGGCCTGCGCCAAGGTGCCGAAATTCACCGTGATCATTGGTGGCAGTTTCGGCGCGGGTAACTACGGCATGTGCGGCCGCGCCTATGATCCGCGGTTCCTGTGGATGTGGCCGAACGCGCGGATTGGCGTGATGGGCGCCGAGCAGGCGGCCGGCGTACTGGTGCAGGTCAAGCGTGAACAGGCCGAACGCAGTGGCCAGCCCTTCAGCGCCGAGCAGGAAGCCGAGATCAAGCAACCGATCCTCGATCAATACGAAGAACAGGGTCACCCCTATTATTCCAGCGCACGGCTGTGGGACGACGGCGTCATCGACCCGGCCCAGACCCGCGATGTACTGGGCCTGGCCTTGTCCGCGTCACTGAACGCACCCATCGAACCGAGCCGCTTCGGCGTGTTCCGGATGTAAACGGGGAATGACCATGGATAACTTCAACACCCTCGAACTGCACACCGACCCACGGGGCGTTGCGACCCTGTGGCTCAGCCGCGAGTCGAAAAACAACGCGTTCAATGCCGAAATGATCCGCGAATTGATTCTCGCCCTGGACCATGTCAGCAGCGATCCAAACCTGCGCTTCCTGCTGATCCGCGGTCGCGGCAAGCATTTCAGCGCCGGCGCCGACCTGGCCTGGATGCAGCAATCGGCCGAGCTCGACTACCACACCAACCTCGACGACGCCCGGGAACTGGCCGAGCTGATGTACAACCTCGCCAAGTTGAAGATTCCCACGCTGGCGGTCGTCCAAGGTGCGGCGTTCGGTGGCGCGCTGGGGCTTATCAGCGCTTGCGACATGGCCATTGGCGCCGATGAAGCGCAGTTCTGCCTGTCGGAAGTGCGCATTGGTCTGGCGCCGGCGGTGATCAGCCCGTTCGTGGTGCAAGCCATCGGCGAGCGGGCGGCGCGTCGTTATGCGCTGACTGCGGAACGCTTTGATGGGCAACGTGCGAAAGAAATCGGTTTGCTGTCGGAAAGTTACCCGGCCGAGACCCTGGACCAGCAGATCGAACAGTGGATCGATAACCTGCTGCTCAACAGCCCGGCGGCCATGCGCGCCAGCAAGGAACTGCTGCGTGAAGTCGGCAACGGCGCCCTGACCCCGGCACTGCGGCGCTACACCGAAAACGCCATCGCCCGCATCCGCGTCAGCCCGGAGGGCCAGGAAGGCCTGCGGGCCTTCCTGCAAAAACGCGCGCCAAACTGGCAAGCCGAATCGAATAACAAGGAGCCGCGTCGATGAGCGCCCCTGCCCTCACCACATTGCTGGTGGCCAACCGTGGCGAAATCGCCTGCCGCGTGATGCGCACCGCCAAAGCCATGGGCCTGACCACCGTTGCCGTCCACAGCGCCACCGACCGCGATGCCCGCCACAGCCGTGAAGCCGACATTCGCGTCGACCTGGGCGGCAGCAAAGCCGCCGACAGTTACCTGCAAATCGACAAACTGATCGCCGCGGCGAAAGCCAGCGGCGCCCAAGCCATCCACCCCGGTTATGGTTTTCTGTCCGAGAACGCCGGGTTCGCCCGGGCGATTGAAAACGCCGGGCTGATCTTCCTCGGTCCACCGGCCTCGGCCATCGACGCCATGGGCAGCAAATCGGCGGCCAAGACGTTGATGGAGACCGCCGGCGTGCCACTGGTGCCCGGCTATCACGGCGAAACCCAGGACCTGGAGACTTTTCGCGACGCCGCCGAGCGCATCGGCTACCCGGTCTTGCTCAAGGCCACCGCCGGTGGTGGCGGCAAGGGCATGAAAGTCGTCGAGGACGTCAGCCAACTGGCCGAAGCCCTGGCCTCGGCCCAGCGTGAAGCGCAGTCCTCGTTCGGCGACTCACGGATGCTGGTGGAAAAATACCTGCTCAAGCCGCGCCACGTGGAAATCCAGGTATTTGCCGACCAACACGGCCACTGCCTATACCTCAACGAGCGCGACTGCTCGATCCAGCGCCGCCACCAGAAAGTCGTAGAAGAAGCCCCCGCCCCCGGCCTGACCCCGCAACTGCGCCGGGCCATGGGTGAAGCCGCCGTGCGCGCGGCCCAGGCGATTGGTTATGTCGGGGCAGGCACCGTGGAGTTCCTGCTGGATGCGCGGGGCGAGTTTTTCTTCATGGAAATGAACACCCGCTTGCAGGTCGAGCATCCGGTCACTGAAGCGATCACCGGACTGGACCTGGTGGCCTGGCAGATCCGCGTCGCCCAAGGCGAGCCGTTGCCGCTCACTCAAGCGCAAGTACCGCTGCTTGGTCACGCCATCGAAGTGCGGCTGTATGCCGAAGACCCGGTCAACGACTTCCTGCCGGCCACTGGACGCCTGGCGTTGTATCGCGAATCGGCCGAGGGGCCGGGCCGGCGGGTCGACAGCGGGGTCGAAGAAGGCGATGAAATCTCGCCGTTCTACGACCCGATGCTGGGCAAGCTGATCGCCTGGGGTGAAGACCGTGAACAGGCGCGCTTGCGGCTGTTGAGCATGCTCGACGAATTTGCCATTGGCGGGCTGAGAACCAACATCGGCTTCCTGCGCCGGATCGTGGCTCACCCCGCCTTCGCGGCGGCGGAACTGGACACCGGATTTATCCCACGTTACCAGGCGCAATTACTGCCAGAGCCCGGCGAATTGGATGACGCGTTCTGGTTCGCCGCTGCCCAAGGGGTCGCCTTGAGCCTGAGCCCGCGCGTACGCGACGATGACGTCGACTCACCGTGGGCGAGCACCACGGGACTGCGCCTGGGGCTGCCCAGGGAAACCACCTTGCACCTGAGTTGCGAAGGCCAGGATCGCGCGATGACGCTGGACATCGCAGCCGGTTGCGCGGAACTCAAGGGCGAGCGACTGCTGATCGAACAGCACGGTCTGCGCCGCAGCCATCGAGCCATTCGCCAGGGCAACAGCCTGTATCTGCAATGGGAAGGTGACCTGCACCGGATCGACTTGTACGACCCGCTGGCCGCCGCCGAAGCCAGCCACAGCCATCATGGCGGCCTCGTCGCGCCTATGAACGGCAGCATCGTGCGGGTCTTGGTGAGTGTTGGCCAGACGGTGGAGGCCGGGGCTCAACTGGTGGTGCTGGAGGCCATGAAAATGGAGCACAGCATTCGTGCGCCCCAGGCTGGCGTGATCAAGGCGCTGTATTGCCAGGAAGGCGAAATGGTCAGCGAAGGCAGCGCCCTGGTGGCATTCGAAGAATAGGCATCGGCCCGCTCCCAGGGCCGATCCAGTCAGAACCGGATGGTGGCCTGCACCACCACACCGATGATGCGGCATTGCTCGGTGTACAGGTTTTTCGGGTAAGTCGGATTGAGCGGAACCAGGTAACGCTGCCCGCTCTCTTCGATCAATTTGCGAAAGGTCGCATCACTGCTGCCAGGCAAGCATGCAACCACCAGTTTGCCGGGCACCGCCTCGATGGCCGGATCCACCAGGATCGACATGCCCTCGGGAATGCTCAACCCACTGGGTGCGGTCATCGCATCGCCCACCACCACCAGCCAGAATGCGTCGCCCAGGGCGTGGTAGTCCGTCAGTTCGTAGCGCGCCTGGCCGTGGGCATCAGGATCACCTTCGCGAACCTCGCCCACCTCGTGCCACTCACTGACCGGGTAGCGGAAGTACGGGTTGTACTTCCGCGCCAGGGCCATGCCTTCTTCCGTGGAGGTGTCCGGCTCGCGGATCACCATCGCCACTTCCAGAAACTCCAGCCCCAGCTCCCGCAGGACCCGGTTCATGTCTTCGACACTGGGTTGCCGGCGCTTGGTCAGCCAATGGCCGACCCCGCCCTGGGACATTCCCAACCGCTCTGCCAGCACCACTTGCGTGATGTGCAGCTCCTTCATCTTGGCCTTGACCAACTCTATCCATTTATCCATGTGCGGCACGATACGTGGGTGACCCCGGCCCTCAAAACACAAATTGTAGTATTTAAATTGTCGTCACAATTACGGTAAGTACTATTCTGGTTTCAGGAGTTCAGCCCCTCACACGGAGATTTTCATCACCATGGACACCCCCAATACAGACCAGCCCAGCAGCCCTTTCGACGGCACTTTCCCTTCACTGCAGGATTGCCCGGCGGCCAAACGCGCCCTCGACTACTACTTGAAACCAGGTGTTTCGCCAGCCCAGACAGAACACCGCTTCTTCGAAGTCAACCACAGCATCAGCGCCGAAGAAGCCCTTGTCCACGCATGCGACCTGCTGCGCTGTGCTGCGGCGACCGCCCATGAGTCGGCCAACCAGCTGGATGGCTCGAGTCGTGACCTGGCGTTTTCGGTGGTACACATGATCGATCTGGTCAAGGTGATGCTTGACCGATCCCTGGATGGCTACCCTACTCGCTAGGGATAACCTTGGGAATGTCGTTGCGAACGCGGACGACAAGAAAAATTTTCCAATCGATGCGATCAAACCATTTGACTTCCAAATGATAATGATTATTATTGCATCAGCTGGTCGCGAGATCAGTCGATAGATCAGAAGACCTTAGGTCGGACTTCTGGAATATCTCCTCATCAGGCTAATCACGGTTTTTGACCCGGCTTTTTGCCGGGTCTTTTTTTGCCGATTTTTCGGCTTATGTCTTCAGGCTAATGAAGTCTTTTTGGGTGCTGCCAATTCGATGGCGGCGATCATAGCAAATGAATATCTGTTTACAAGCGTCCTCCCGCCACACAGGCGAAAACTATCGACAACCAGCACTTGAGAATCAATTGCAGACTCTCTAAGCTGGCTTCGCGTCCAGGGAGGACGCCCCCCGCTTTTACGTGACGTAAATCGTCTCGGTTTGCCCTTTCTTGCGTGTAAAGTAACGGCCATGAAAATCCTTTCCAGGAATCCTGACCGTGGCTAAATCTTCCTTTGATATCAGTGCCAATTTCGACAGCGGCAACATCGAAGTCGTCGACATCAGCAACCCGTTGCAGTCGCTGCTCAAGATCAGGCCCGACACCCGCAGCGCCCATTTCCAGTGGTTCCACTTCAAGGCCAGCGGCTTGCACGTCGGCCAGGAATATTCCTTCCGTCTGCTCAACGCCAGCCAATCGTCTTATAACAAGGCCTGGACGGGCTACCAGACCGTTGCCTCCTACGATCACGTCAATTGGTTCCGCATCCCCACCCAGTTTGAAGGCGACGCCCTGCGCTTTCATCTGGAGGCCGAACAACCCCACGCCTGGTTCGCCTACTTCGAACCCTACAGCCGCGGGCGTCACGACTGGCTGATCGAGCAGGCACAGCACAAGGCCGGCACCGAACTATTGGCGGTCGGTAAAAGCGTGGAAGGCCGTGACATTCAACTGCTGCGCAAGGGCAGCGGCGCCGAAGGCCGGC
Organism: Pseudomonas thivervalensis; assembly: GCF_001269655.1. GTDB lineage: Bacteria > Pseudomonadota > Gammaproteobacteria > Pseudomonadales > Pseudomonadaceae > Aquipseudomonas > Aquipseudomonas thivervalensis. The sequence goes on along the minus strand of NZ_LHVE01000007.1, from coordinate 629,603 downwards.
GCAAAGTCTGGATCATCGCCCAGCAGCATCCCGGTGAGCACATGGCCGAGTGGTTCATGGAAGGCGTGATCGAACGCCTCCAGCAGCATGACGATGCGCAACTGAACCGGTTGCTCGCCAAGGCCGATCTGTACCTGGTGCCGAACATGAACCCGGACGGCGCGTTTCATGGGCATCTGCGGACCAACGCCATGGGCCAGGACCTCAACCGTGCCTGGCAGAACGCCAGCCCGGAAATCAGCCCAGAGGTCTTTTTCGTCCAGCAGCAAATGGAAAAGTACGGCGTCGATCTGTTTCTCGATGCCCACGGCGACGAGGAAATCCCCCACGTCTTCACCGCCGGTTGCGAAGGCAACCCGGGCTACACGCCGCGCATCGCCGAACTCGAAGAGCGCTTGCGCAGCCATCTCAAGCACCAGACCAAGGACTTCCAGACCGCGCATGGCTACACCCGCGACGAACCGGGCCAGGCCAACATGACCCTGGCCTGTAACGCGGTCGGGCAGAAATATGACTGCCTGTCCCTGACTCTGGAAATGCCGTTCAAGGACCACAACGACCACCCGAACCCGATCACCGGTTGGTCCGGCAAACGCTCGATGCAACTGGGCAAGGATGTGTTGAGCACCATTGAGGCTATGGTTGACGAGTTGCGCTGATCCAAGGACCTGATCATGTCCCTGGTCCAAGGTGAACACCTGTGGCGAGGGAGCTTGCTCCCGCTCGGCGTTGTAGGCGCTGGCGAAGCCTGCGATCTTTTGATCTTTCACTTGAAATTCAAGCGCCAGTGGAAAGATCGCAGCCTCGCTTCGCTCGACAGCTCCTACAGACGCCACCCAGCGGGAGCAAGCTCCCTCGCCACCGGGTTCATCAGCCCTTGCCACGCAACATACTGTCCAACACCTCATCCCGGCGCACCCACGCGTGAAACAGCGCCGCCGCCAGATGCACCAGCACCGTCACGAACAACAAATAAGCCAGGTACCCGTGGGCCTTGCGCAGCAATGCGAACGTCTGGGCGTGGGCGGGCAAGATCGAAGGCAACTGCAGCGAGTCACCGAGCATCACCGGGTCCCCCGCCGCCGAAATCATGCCCCAGCCCAACAACGGCAGAGCCAGCATCAAGGCGTACAACAGCACATGGGAGGCGTTTGCCGCCAACACCTGCCAGCCCGGCAGATCGGTCGGCAGCGGCGGTTGTCGGGTGGTGAAGCGCACCAGCAGACGGACGATCACCAGCAGCAAAATCGCAATCCCCAATGGCTTGTGCAACTGCAGCAGCCATTCGTGGCGTTCGGACACCGAGGCGACCATGCCAGCGCCAATGAACAGCATGGCGATGATCATTAACGCCATCAACCAGTGCAGCAGCCGAGCCAACGGTACAAAGTGACGAGGGGCGCTCATGGGCGGGACTCCTGTTTGGCGGGAAGTTGGTTCACTTCGCTGGTACGGCGCAGGTAGGAACTGGCGTAGGCGGCAGAACGCGCGACCAACAGCGGATCGTCAGATCCTTCTATCCCTTGGGGCAGGATCAGCGGGTCATAGTTGATGTCGCGGCACTCGCCGTTGTCCTGCGCCTGGGTGCGCTCCAGCACCAGCGTTCCGGCATTGAGCACCTTGCGGTCAGCGGGCCAGGCCTTGCTGGCGTCGTTCACCGGGTCACCCGGGTTGGCCAGCGTGATGTTCAATTGCCAACGCAACGGCCCGGCGGCGAGGCGCTTCACCAAGTCTTGCTCAAGGAAGTCGGTGCCCTGGGGCGGCGTCGCATCGGCGGCGTCCTGGCTCAGCGGCACCACGCCCCAGCGCACAGCCTGGCGCTGCCCGGCGGGGTTGACCAGGTAGAACGCGTTGATGCCGTTGTAGGTTTCGGTGGCATAGCTGGCCGACGGTTTGGCGGTCTTGATCCATTGCAGGAACGGCACCGCTTCGGGATGCGCGGCAAAGAATGCCGGCACGGCCGTGGGATTCGGCTTTCCAGTGGCGGGGTCCGGCGATTGGGCTTGCTGGAATTGGTAGAACGCTTCGACCGTGCCCACCGGAAACACCGGCATGCTGTTCATGCCGGTGCGCCATTGTTGGCCGTTGGCCTGGGTAAAGCGCAGCGCCAGGCTGCGAATCGGCACACTGCCGTCCGGTGCATAGGGGTTGCCACTGGGCAAGGCGAAACGCCCGACCACCGGCGTTTGCGGCAGTGAGAACACCTGGGCGCTGGAATAAGCGCTGGCCTCGCCCGTGCTTTGGAAATAGCCCGCGACGCAGACACCTTTTGAGTGGTTGCGTCGAAAGCCCGGGTGAACGCCGTTGTTTTTTTCCAGGACATTGACCAATGCCTGGGGTGTCAGACGCTCGGGGTCGAGGCTGCCATTGACGTAGGCAAACGCTCCGGCCAGCGCGGCAACAATCACGGCGATGCCGCTCAGGCGCAGTGTCAGGGCGGCGGCACTCAAGGGCGGCCGGCTCGACGAGGGTGAAGGATCAACCATGAGAAAGCTCCAGGGCGCGAGGCCATTCGTTGAAAAGGACCCGTCAGACGAAGGCCCGCCAGGTTTATTCCCACGCCTCGTATTTATTTTTCCTGCACTGGAATAATCTCGTTCGCGGGGCGTCTTTCCAGTCCCGGCGCAATGACTGCCCACAGAAGCCACACGTTCATGAACGCACTCGACGAACAGTTGCGCGAACTCATCCCCAGGCTACGGCGTTTTGCCGTGTCGCTGACGCGCAACCCGAGCAACGCCGACGACCTGGTGCAGATGTGCCTGGAACGGGCGTTGTCGAAATGGAACGACAAGCGCCCGGACGGCGACCTGCGGGCCTGGCTGTTTTCGATCCTGTACCGGCAGTTTCTCGACGGCCATCGTCGTTCCCGGCGTTATGCGCGCATGCTGGAGTTTTTCACCGGCCGCGACGATGCCCAGCCTTCGGCCGAGCGCAGCGTGATCGCGCAATCGTCCCTGCTAGCCTTCGATCAGCTCACGACGGAACAGCGGGCGCTGTTGCTCTGGGTGTCGGTGGAAGGCTTGAGCTACCAGCAAGTCGCCGACATCCTCGGTGTGCCGACCGGCACGGTGATGTCCCGCCTGTCCCGTGCCCGCCAGGCCCTGCGCCAACTCAGCGAGGGCGAAATCACCCGCCCCACCCTGCGGATACTCAAATGATCAGCATGCCCCCCAGCGACAGCGACCTGCACGCCTACGTCGATCGCCAACTGAGCGAGGCCGACCGCCGCCTGGTCGAGACCTACCTGGCCAACCAGCCTGAAGTCGCCGCCCGGGTCCGGGCCTGGCAACAGGACGCGCAACACCTGCGCACGGCCCTGAGCGGAGCCATGCAGCAGCCATCCAACCCGGACCTCGACCCAGCCATGATTCGCCAGCGCCTGAAACATCGCTCCCGCCGCCATCTGGCGAGCGCCGCGGTGTTGCTGCTGGCCATCAGCGTGGGAGGCTTCGGTGGCTGGCAGGCGCGACAAATGACCCTGCTCAGTGCCGCCGCCCCCATGGCCGATGCCCTGCAGGCGTACCGGTTGATTGCCCAGCAGGGCATCCTCCCAGCCGATTACCAGACTGGCGACGAGCAACACATGCAAGATTGGCTCGACCGCTACTTCACCCAGGCCGACCGGCTGCCCGACCTGTCCAGCGCCGGATTCAAGCCGGTGAGCGGGCGCTTGCTCAGCACCGAACAAGGCGCGGCGGCGATGGTGGTCTATCAGGACCCGAGCGGTCAGAAAATCAGCTTCTATGTGCGTCCACCCGGCCCGAAAAACTTCCTGCTGCCACGAGGCAGTCGTCGCGATGGCGAACTGCAAGCCGAGTACTGGTCCGGGCCGGGCTACAACTATGCGATGGTCATACCGAGTGATACACCGACGACGCAGCGGCTCAAGCAGACCCTGAACTTCTGACCCCCTACCCTGTGAAAAATCTCTGTGGGAGCGAGCCTGCTCGCGATGGCGTAGTTCAGTTAGAGATGAAGTCACTGTCACACCGCTATCGCGAGCAGGCTCGCTCCCACAGGGAACATCAGTTGCTCTTGAGAGCGTGCTCACCCCTGTCCAAACACCTGCGAAGGCCTGCGCAGCAACGGGTCGAACGGGTTGATCCGCGGCCCGATCAGGGCCGCTTCGCGCTTGAGCATGTCCACCACCGTCGGCAGACGATCAGGCCCCAGGCGGTCGCTCACAGTGGCCACGCTCAAGGCGGCCACGGCCCGGCCGTCACGGTCGAGGATCGGCACGGCCACCCCGGCCATGCCCTGCAATACGCCAGTATTGCGTCCGGCGTAGCCCAGCGTGCGCACGTTCTCCACTTCCGTGCGCAGGAAAACTTCGTCGTACAAATGGAAGTCCTTGAGCCGCGGCAGGTTGTATTGAATCACCGTGTCGCGCTCCTCTTCCGGCAGGAACGCCAGGATCGCCAGGCTGCCCTGCCCCACGCCCAACGCCACGCGGCCACCGATGTCGCCGGTGAACGTGCGGATCGGAAACGGCCCCTCGCTGCGGTCCAGGCAGATGGCATCGAAACCACTGCGGGCCAGTAAAAACAGCGAGTCCCCCAGGGACGCCGACAACCGCAGCATGGCCGGACGCACCAGTTCACGCAGGTTGCCGGTGTTGCCAGCGCGGGCCGCCAGGGCGAAGAACTCCAGGCTCAGGCGATAACGTTTGCTGCGTGCATCCTGCTCGACCATGCCCTCGTCCATCAGGCTGCGCAGCAAGCGATGCGTGGTGGGTTGGGACAGGCCGATGCGCTGGGCCAATTGCGTCACCCGCTCGCCGCCTTCGACGGTATCGCCCAGGCTGCGCAACACGGCAAACAACCGGGAGACCGCACCGACACCAACTTCGCCTTTGTCACTATTCCGATTAGTGGAATTATTCATTCAGTTTCTCATTATTAAATTTATTCACTGAATGAAAGTGAAAATAGTCTTCGCTTCAGTGAAATACTCCATTGAGCCCATCCTATTCTTCGTCCTACTCTTCGTCCATACAGGGGCGATTCGAACAACAGCGGCAGCCGACTTGAAGTCGAGCGCCAACGCACCCCAGCAACACCCTTTCGTATCTGCCCATACAAAAAAAGCGCGCCTTGCGGCGACGCATAACAATCCCAGGTGGAGCGCAGCGATGGCTTTTGTGCAACTTGAAGGACTTGGCAAACGTTACGGCGACATCGACGCCGTGGTCGCCACCCATCTGTCGGTGGAAAAAGGCGAGTTCGTCTCGCTGCTGGGGCCTTCCGGCTGCGGCAAGACCACGACTTTGCAGATGATTGCCGGCTTCGTCGAAGTCAGCAGCGGGCGCATCCTGCTGGACGGTCGCGACATCACCCACGCCAAGCCCGCCAGCCGTGGCCTGGGGGTGGTGTTCCAGAGCTACGCGCTGTTTCCCCACATGACCGTCAAGGACAACGTCGCCTTCGGCCTGCGCATGCGCAAAGTGGCCAACGCCGAACTGCAACAACGGGTGGACCGGGTGTTGAAGTTGGTGCGCCTGGACCGCCACGCCGACCGCTACCCGCGAGAACTCTCGGGCGGCCAGCGCCAACGCGTGGCACTGGCCCGGGCGCTGGTGATCGAACCGCCGGTGCTGTTGCTCGACGAGCCGCTGTCCAACCTCGACGCCAACTTGCGCGAAGAGATGCAATACGAAATCCGCCGCATCCAGCGCGAAGTCGGGATCACCACGCTGATGGTGACCCACGACCAATCCGAAGCCCTGTCGATCAGTGACCGGGTGGTGGTGATGCAGGCCGGGCGCATCACCCAGATCGACGCGCCGTATACCCTTTACGAGCACCCGCGCACTGAGTTCATTTCCGGCTTCGTCGGCAAAGCCAACCTGCTGCCCGGCAGACGCGACAGTGCGGGCGTCGTTCAAGTCTGCAGCCAGGCCGACGGCGAGCTGACCCTGAGTTTGCGCCCGGAAAAAATCGACCTGTGCGAAGCCGGCACAGGGCGACTGCAAGGCACCCTCGTCAGCCGCTTCTTTCTCGGCAGCCAATGGCTTTACGGCGTCTCGACCAGCCTGGGTGAACTCTGCGTGGTGCGCCGCAACGATGGCTCGGCGCCCTTGGTCGAAGGCACGGCGGTGAGCCTGGACTGGGAACCGGCGCTGCTGCGGGTACTGAGCGCGGACGAGGTGCCGGCATGACGCTGATCGATGCGATGCGCCGAGGTCGGCAAGGCTACCTGATGTCCGCGCCGGCACTGGCCTTGTACCTGGGCTTGCTGGTCATTCCCCTGGGCTTGACCGTGGTGCTGTCGTTCAACGTCTTCGACTACAGTTCGGGCATCAACGGCGACGCCTACACCTTCGAGCACTACACCAGCCTGTTGGGCGATCCGTACTTCTACGAAATCTTCTTGCGCACCCTCTGGATCAGCGCCCTGACCACCCTCCTGTGCGTGCTGATCGGCGTACCCGAAGCGTACATCCTCAGCCGCATGGGCGCGCCGTGGCGCTCGATTTTCCTGATCCTGATTCTCACGCCGTTGCTGATTTCAGTGGTGGTGCGAGCGTTCGGCTGGAGCCTCTTGCTCGGTGCCGACGGTCTGGTCAACCAGGCCCTGCAAGCCTTCGGCGGTGCGCCGATGAAGCTGCTCTACACGCCGTTCGCCGTGGTCATCGCCCTGGTCCATGTGATGTTGCCATTCATGATCATTCCGGTCTGGACCTCACTGCAGAAACTCGACCCCGCCGCCGAGCAGGCCGCGCTGTCCCTGGGGGCGAGCCAGTTCACGGTGATCCGCAAGGTGGTACTGCCGCAGATCATGCCCGGCGTGCTGTCCGGCACGCTGATCGTGTTCGGCCTCGCCGCCAGTTCCTTCGCCATTCCGGGCCTGCTCGGCGGGCGGCGCTTGAAGATGGTCGCCACGCTGATCTACGACCAGTACCTGTCGGAGCTGAACTGGCCAATGGGCGCGGCCATTGCCGTGGCACTGCTGCTGCTCAACCTGCTGATCATGCTGTCGTGGAACCGGATGATCGAAGGCCGCTACAAGAACTCATTGGGATAATTCGTCGTGTCCAGAAACGGTCCTTTCGCGCTGTTATTTCATGCCCTGGTCGTAGTCTTCATGCTGGCGCCGCTGGTGGTGGTCTGCCTCGTCGCCTTCACCCCGGAAAACACCCTGAGCCTGCCGACCACCGACTTTTCCCTGCGCTGGTTCCGCGCGGTGTTCGAGCGCGCGGACTTTGTCGACGCGTTCTACAACAGCCTGGTCCTGGCGTTCTGCGCGGCCTCGCTGGCGACGCTGATTGCGGTGCCGGCGGCCCTGGCGATCACCCGGCTCGAGTTCCCGGGGCGGGATTTCTTCAACGGCCTGTTCCTGTCGCCGATCATCATTCCGCACCTGGTGCTGGGGGTGGCGTTGCTGCGCTTGTTTGCGCTGATGGGCGTGAACGGCAGTTTTGCCTGGCTGATCTTCGCCCATGTGCTGGTGATCACCCCCTATGTGCTGCGCCTGGTGCTGGCCTCGGCCATCGGCCTGGACCGCAGCGCCGAACAGGCCGCGCAATCGTTGGGCGCCGGGCGCTTCACGCTGTTTCGGCAAATCACCTTGCCGATGATCCTGCCGGGGGTGGCCGGGGGCTGGCTGCTGGCGTTCATCAACAGTTTCGATGAGGTCACGCTGTCGATCTTTGTCACCTCGCCAGCCACGCAAACCTTGCCGGTGCGCATGTACGTATACGCCACCGAATCCATCGACCCGATGATGGCGGCGGTGTCGGCGCTGGTCATCGGGCTCACCGCGCTGACCATGATTCTGCTCGACCGGGTCTATGGCCTGGATCGGGTCCTGGTAGGTAAACAATGAGGGCGTCATGGCACTGCTGAAACGACTGGCCGAAGGCGACCGCCCGGCCCTGGACTATATCCTCGACGGCCAGCCTGCCACCGGCCTGCTGGGCGACACGCTGCTGACCGCCGTGCTGACCTGCAGCGAACACCTGCGCGGCAGTGACTTCAGCGCCGAGCCCCGGGCCGGCTTCTGCCTGATGGGCGCCTGCCAGGACTGCTGGGTGCGCCTGGGCGACGGCCGCCGCGTCCGCGCTTGCTCGACGTTGCTCGAAGCCGGACAACACATCAGCCGCGAACCGGGGCGCCAGGTATGAACATTGTCGACAGACGCGGCCTCATCGCGAGCAGGCTCGCTCCCACAGGGGGACTGCGGCGTGCACAAAACCAGCCTCCACAACCGACTCAATGTGGGAGCGAGCCTGCTCGCGATCGCGGTGGGTCAGGCAGCCACAATGTCGACTGGCACGGCCTCATCGCGAGCAGGCTCGCGATGACGGCCTCGACCGCAGCACAAATCCCCCGGCCCGGCCAATGAGGTGGCGATGAAACCGATAGCCATCATCGGCGCCGGCCCCGCCGGTATCCGTGCCGCGCAGACTCTGGTCGCCCACGGTTTGTATCCAATCCTGCTGGACGAAGCCGCCCGCGGTGGCGGGCAGATCTACCGGCGCCAACCGGCCCATTTCAAGCGCTCGCCGAGCAAGCTCTATGGCTTCGAAGCGCACAAGGCCAACGCCATCCACCAGACGCTCGACGCATTGCGCGCACAGCTCGACTACCGCCCCGACACCCTGGTGTGGAACGCCGAGGCCGGTCTGCTCGATACCCTGCATGAAGGCCGTGCCGACCGCCTCGAGTACGCCAGCCTGATCGTCGCAACCGGCGCCACCGACCGCGTCCTGCCCGTACCGGGATGGACCCTGCCCGGGGTGTACAGCCTGGGCGCGGCGCAGATTGCCCTGAAGTTCCAGGGTTGCGCCATCGGCGAACGAGTGGTCTTCGCCGGCAGCGGTCCCTTGCTGTATCTGGTGGCCTATCAATACGCCCGGGCCGGCGCCAATGTGGTCGCGGTCCTCGACAGTTCGCCCTTCAGCGCCCAGGTCCGTGCCCTGCCCGGCCTGCTGGCACAACCGGCCACCCTCGCCAAAGGCCTCTATTACCGCGCCTGGCTGACGGCCCGCGGCATCGCCGTGCATCAAGGCGCGAATCTGACGCGTCTCGACGGGGAACGCCGGGTACAGTCGCTGCACTGGCGCAACGCAAGCGGCGCGCACACCCTCGACTGTGACGCAGTGGCCTTCGCCCATGGCTTGCGCAGCGAAACCCAATTGGCCGATCTGTTGGGCTGCGAATTTGCCTGGAACGCGCTCAATCGCGCCTGGCTGCCCCAACGGGACCGCGCCGGGCGCAGCAGCGTGCCAGAAATCTACCTGGCCGGTGACGGCGCCGGCATCATGGGCGCCGACGCGGCGGAAATGGCCGGTGAACGGGCGGCCCTGGCCTTGCTCGAAGACCTCGGCTACGCGACCGACCCGCAACGTTGCACGCACCTGGAGCAAGCCCTTGAACGCATCGGCCGGTTCCGCGAAGGCCTGGAGCGTGCGTTTGTCTTTCCTGAAACATGGGCCACCGACGCGGCCGACAACTTGATGATCTGCCGCTGCGAAGAAGTCAGCGCTGGCGACATCCGCCGCGTGGTGGGCGAAGGCCATTGGGAGATCAATCGGGTCAAGGCCCATTGTCGGGTCGGCATGGGCCGCTGCCAGGGACGCATGTGCGGTGCCGCTGCCGCGGAAATCATTGCCTGCGAGAGTGGCCGCGCCGTCTCCAGCATCGGTCGCCTGCGGGCCCAGGCGCCGATCAAACCCGTGCCGTTCGGCCTGGAGGTCGAGCCATGATCGAAGTCGATGCGGTGATCATTGGCGGCGGCATCGTCGGCGCCTCGGCCGCGTTGTTCCTGAGCCAGGCCGGACGCCGGGTGGCGCTGCTGGAACGCGACTTCTGCGGCTCGCACTCCAGCGGCGTGAACTACGGCGGTGTGCGTCGCCAAGGCCGACCGCTGTCGCAACTGCCCTTGTCACAACGGGCCCATGAAATCTGGCGCCAGTTGCCCCAGTTGATCGGCATCGATGGCGAGTACCAGCGCAGCGGCCATCTGAAGCTGGCCCGCAGCACCGCAGACCTGCAAGCGCTGCACGACTACGCCGCCGCCAGCCAAGGCTTTGGCCTGGATTTGCAACTGCTCGATCGCACGGCCCTGCGCGCGCGCTTTCCGTGGGTCGGCGCCGTCGCGGTCGGCGCGTCACTGTGCCCGGAAGACGGCCATGCCAATCCGCGCCTGGTATCGCCAGCTTTCGCCCAGGCCGCGCGCCGGCAGGGTGCGCAAGTCCACGAACAATGCGCCGTCAGCCGCGTCGAGCACGACGGCCAGCGCTTTGTCGTGCACACCGCAACGGGCCTGACATTCCACGCGCCCTGGCTGCTCAATTGCGCCGGAGCCTGGGCCAGCCAGTTCGCCGCGCAATTCGGCGAAGCGGTGCCGATGCACGCCGGGCACCCGGCGATGCTGGTCACCGAACCCTTGCCCCTGGTCATGGACGCCAGCACCGGCGTCGAGGGCGGCGGTATCTATGCCCGCCAGGTCTCGCGCGGCAATTGCGTGCTGGGGGGCGGTCAAGGGTTTGCGTTGGACACCGCTCGCGCCCGGCCCGGCCAGAACGCGGTGCTGGAAATCCTGCGCCAGGCTGTCGAACTCTACCCGTTTTTGGAGGGCGCCCAGGCGATTCGTACCTGGAGCGGCACCGAAGGTTACCTACCCGATCGCCAGCCAGTGATCGGCCACAGCAGCACCCAACCCGGTCTGTTGCATGCGTTCGGTTTTGCCGGCGCGGGCTTCCAGATCGGCCCGGCGGTGGGCCAGGCGCTCACCGAGATCATCTGCCGCGGGGCTTCGACCACGCCGCTGGATGCGTTTTCCATCACCCGGTTTCACTCCATCTCCGTTGCTTGATAGAGGAAGGTCGCGCCAATGAATAACGTCAAACGCAGTGCACTGTTCGCTTTCTGCTCGCTGGGTTCCGCATGCCTGGGCGCCCTGCTCCCAGCCACCCAGGCGTTGGCCGAGCCGACGCTTTACCTGGGCATGAACGGCGGCACCATGGAGCGGCTTTACGCCGACAAGGTCTTGCCGGCTTTCGAAAAAGCCAACAACGTCAAAGTGGTCATCGTGCCCGGCACTTCCGCCGACATCCTGGCGAAAGTCCAGGCCAGCAAGGGCAACCCGCAAATGCACGTGATGTTCCTCGATGACGGCATCATGTACCGCGCCATCGCCATGGGGCTGTGCGACAAGCTCGAGGACAGCCCGACCCTGGAGCAGATCCCGGCCAAGGGGCGTATCAAGGACCAGGCCGTGGCAGTCAGCCTTGGGGTAACGGGGCTGGCCTACAACACCCGGCTGTTCAAGGAAAAAGGCTGGAATACGCCCACCTCCTGGATGGACCTGGCCGATCCGCGCTTCAAGGACAAAGTGGTGTTCCAGTCGATGGCCTCGTCCACCTTCGGCCTGCACGGCTTTTTGATGTTCAACCGGATCCAGGGCGGCAGCGAAACCGACGTCGAGCCAGGTTTCAAGGCGTGGCCGAATACGGTGGGGCGCAATGTGCTGGAGTACATCCCGAGCTCGGCGAAGATATCCGAAATGCTGCAGACCGACGAAGCCGCGCTGTTCCCGCTGACGCCGACCCAGGTGACCGCGCTGAAACTCAAGGGCATGCCGGTGGAATATGCCCAGCCGAAGGAAGGCGCCGTGGTCCTCAACGTCGCCGAATGCGCCATTGCGCAGAACACCCAACCGGAACTGGCGCAAAAACTCGCCGCGTTCTTGCTGACGCCGCAAGCTCAGGCCATTGCCCTGGAGGAAGGCGACCAGATCCCTTCCAACCCCAACACCCCAACCACCGACAAGACCCATGGCCAGGTGGAAGCGATGAAGCAATACCTGGAAACGGCGATTGCCGTGGATTGGGACCAGGTCAACGAACAGCGCCCGGCCTGGAACGCCCGCTGGAACCGCAGTATCGAGCGCTAGAGCGGACTTTGCAGTTATCATGCGGCCAATTCAAAAACTGAGCCAATAACCCGTGGCGAGGGAGCTTGCTCCCGTTGGGCTCTGTAGGAGCTGGCGAAGCCTGCGATCTTTTGATCTTGATCTTTCGCTCACAATTTAAGTGGCAGTGAAAAGATCGCAGCCTCGTTGCACTCGACAGCTCCTACGCGCCGCCGAGCGGGAGCAAGCTCCCTCGCCACAGGGATTGCGTGTATTCGCTTAACCCGCCAACCCGACAAACATGTCCTGCACGTCATCGTGGTTGTCGAGGCCTTCGAGGAAGGCTTCGACTTCAGCCATCTGCTCGTCGGTCAAGCCGCTGACGGGGTTCTTCGGCTGGTAGCCCAGCTTGGCCGACAGCACGGTGAAGCCCTGCTCTGGCAAGGCCTTCTGTACGGCATCGAGGTCGACAGGGTCAGTGATAAACAAGGTCGCGCCGTCTTCACCTGGCTCGAAATCCTGGGCACCGGCCTCGATGGCGGCCATTTCCGGATCGGCGTCCGGGCTGTCTGGCGCGGCTTCGATCATGCCGACATGGTTGAAGTCCCACGCCACCGAACCCGAGGCGCCCAATTGGCCCTTGCGGAAGGCGACGCGAATTTCGGCGACGGTACGGTTGATGTTGTCGGTCACGCATTCAACGATCAGCGGCACCTGGTGCGGCGCGAACCCTTCGTAGGTGACGCGGTGGTATTGCACGGTTTCACCAAGCTGGCCAGAACCTTTCTTGATCGCACGTTCCAAGGTCTCGCGGGGCATCGAGGCCTTTTTGGCCTGTTCGACCACCAATCGCAAATGCGCGTTGGTCGCGGTGTCAGCGCCGTTGCGCGCGGCAATGGTGATTTCCTTCACCAGCTTGCCGAAGATCTTGCCCTTGGCGTTGGCAGCCGCTTCTTTGTGTTTAACCTTCCACTGTGCGCCCATTACTCACTCTCTTGTCTGACGCGCCGAGACATCTGCCGGCCGGCGCTGTGGCGCAAGTTTATACGGCCTAAACCGGCTGATCGACCAAAAAATTCACCCTGCCGGATCGACATTTTCACAGTTTGCTGTAGGGCTTTTCTGAAATAGCGACTCACGAGCACCGTTTACCCTCACGGTTTCGTACCCTCAGCGCCTCTGTCCCTGCCAGTAGGAGGCGCGATGCGCAACGACACGGAAAGTCCCTTCAGCCTGACGCTCACGCAAAGCGACTTGCAACTGCAAGTCTTGCGCTTCAATGGCCGCGAAGCCCTCAACCAGCCGTATCGCTTCGACCTGGAATTGATCGGCCTGGCCCCACCGTTAAACCCCGACCTGCTATTGGGGCATCCGGCCTTCCTGCGTCTGGACGGCGAATCGGGCATCCATGGGATTGTCCACAGTGTCAGCCTGAGTGCCCTGGCCCCGCGGCGCATCGGCTATCGCTTGACGTTGGTCCCCTACCTGCAGCGATTGGAACAAGGTCCGCGGCGCCGGGTTTTCCATCGACTCAGCGTGGTGCAGTTGCTGCGACACCTGCTGGAAGACAACGCCCTGCCCACCGACAGTTACCGTTTCGAGCTGCCCCATGGGCAGTATCCGTGTCGCCCATTCTGCATCCAGTACGACGAAAGCGACCTGACCCTCCTGCAACGGCTGTGCGAGGAAGAAGGCATTCATTACCACTTCGAGCACGCCCCCCAAGGCCACGTCCTGGTGTTTGCCGAAGACCCGAAGAGTTTCCCCGTGCGCCCCGTCGAACTGCCCCTGCGCCCGAACGACAACTCGATACCGGCCATCAAGCGCTTGTATTTGCGTCACCACGCGATGATGCCTGGCTGGCCTGTCGGGTTCCGCGACCGGGCCACCACCGAAGCCGACGCCTCCGCGGCGAATCAACGCCTTGAGCAGATCGACCATGAAGGCATGCACGGTGACCCGGCCTTGACTCACCATTACCAGGCCGGTCGCCGCCAGCTGGAACGGTTGCGCTGTCGGCAACGAGAAATCCATGGTCACAGTGACCAACCGGCCCTGCACGGTGGCGACATCGTGCAGGTCTGCGAACACCCGGTTTCCACCTTCAACGATCAATGGCTGATCACCGAAGTCCAGCATCGCGGGCGGCAGTTCTCGATCCTTGAACCGGACCTGCCCGCCACATCGTCGGCCCGTGACTACCGCAACCGGTTCACCGCCATTCCCTGGTCCACGGTGTTCAGGCCGGCCCTCAGGCATCCAAAACCCAGCATCCCCGGTTATCACTTGGCCCATGTACTCGGCCATGCCGGCCTACCGGCCCAGTCCGATGAGCGCGGGCAAATCAGCGTCAGCCTCTGGGTGCCAGATCAGGAAGGCATCACGCTGCCCGTGTCGCGACTGACCCTGGACAACAGCCCCTCGCTGATGGCCGGCAGCGAAGTGCTGGTGAGTTTTCTCGATGGCGATCCCGACCGGCCGGTGCTGTGCCCAGGGGCTGTCGATACCGGCGCAGGACACGCCACCGCCCCCCCGAAACCGTCCCGTGCCAACCCTAACGCCGGGTTACTGTTGGACTGGCTGCTGAACCCGCCAGACTTCACACCCTGAGCCTCCGTGTGGCTTCTTGCCGGCAAACCTGATCTGGCTCATGCAAACCCAGCGAAACGGGCTTACAGTGAAGACACAACGCCGCTCTAGACGGCGCTTTACCCTGATTGTTGGAGATACCCGCGATGCCCTGGAAAAATTCGGAAAGCCGCTACAGTACCGTCACGGTGACCTTGCATTGGCTGATGCTGGTGCTGCTGGCCGTGGTTTATGCCTGCATCGAGTTGCGGGGGATTTTCCCCAAGGGCAGTGGCGGCCGGACCCTGATCAAGGAAGCGCATTTCATGCTTGGCCTGACCGTGTTCCTGCTGGTCTGGCTACGCCTGTTCGCCCGCAGCATGGGCAAGGCACCGGCGATTTTCCCGGCGTCGCCTGCCTGGCAAACCCTCCTCGCCCGCCTGATGCACTGGGCGCTGTATGTATTCATGATCGCCATGCCGCTGCTGGGCTGGCTGATCACCAGCGCCGAAGGGCACCAGGTGATGTTCTACGGTTTCGATCTGCCGTTGCTCATCAATCAGGACAAGGATTTTGCCAAGCAACTGGAAGGCTGGCACGTGCTCGGTGGCACCATCGGCTATTGGTTGATCGGTCTGCATGCCTTGGCGGGGCTGTATCACCACTATGTGGTACGCGACAACACGCTGTTGCGGATGATGCCCAAACGCGGTTGATCGCCGTTACTCGAACCCTCGGCGGCCTTGCAGACCGCCGGTGTGGACAAAGACCAGACGCGTGTCTGGGGCAAACGCCTCGGCCTCGACATGTGCCTTGAGCAACATCAAGGCTTTGCCGGTGTACAACGGCTCCAGTTCAATGGCCGTCGTGGTCTCAATGAAATCAGTGAGCTCGGCATCGACCCGGGCGAAACCACCACGACTGCCGTCGAGCAATTCATAACGCGGCTTGCAATGCCCCGCCTCCGCCACGATGCGCTCGACCTGCTGGGCCACGCCATGGTCCGGGGGCACCGCCAGCGCGCCATAGACCGGACGCTCGCCCGCCTCGGCCAGCACCAGCCCGGCCAGCGATGTTCCGGTGCCGCAGGCCAGCCACCAACCGTGATAATCCGTCCATCCCAACGCCGCCAATTGTTCACGGACGCTGGCCGCCCAGGTCATGCAGCCTTGTGCGCCCGGCAATCCCGAACCGCCTTCGGGCACCGGATGCAAATGTGGATAGCGGACCTGCCACGGCCCCCAGAAACACGCCGCGTGCCGCTCTCGGTATCCGCCGTAACCCAACCAGTGCAGCTCCATACCCAATGCTTCCAGGTCACGCACCGTCGGCGTGTCCTGGGGATGACCGCGCAGCAGCCCAGCCGTGGGAAAGCCGAAGCGCTTGCCCGCCGCCGCCAGCGCATGCAAATGATTGGAATAGGCCCCGCCCAGGCTCATGACCCCTTCGGCACCGGCCTCATGGGCGGCGCGCAGATGATGGACCAGCTTGAACCACTTGTTGCCGCTGATCAGCGGATCGATCCGGTCCAGGCGCAACACCGCCACTTCGACACCGGCACGGGCGAGCCAGTCCAGGTGAAGAGGTTCGAGCCGGGGTTGGGGGTGCCAGTCGAGGGTGGGAAGTAGCATGGCGGCAGGTCAGGTGGAGTTGGGCCGGTATCTTAACAGCTTGGTCGCGGACGACCTGACAACGAAAGAACCTGTGGGAGCGAGCCTGCTCGCGATAGCGGTGGGTCAGCCAGCACATCTGAAACTGACTTACCGCCATCGCGAGCAGGCTCGCTCCCACACTAGGGGATCCGGGTGTCTACAGGGCGTGCGCCTTACAACTGCGCCGCCAACCGCGAACCCTGGTTGATCGCGCGCTTGGCGTCCAGTTCAGCCGCCACGTCGGCACCGCCGATGAGGTGAACGGTCTGCCCCGCCGCTTCCAGGCCTTCCTGCAACTCACGCAGCGGATCCTGGCCAGCGCAGATCACGATATTGTCCACCGCCAGCACTTGCGGCTCGCCGGCTTCACCGATGCGAATGTGCAGGCCATCGTCGTCGATCTTCAGGTACTCGACGCTGTTGAGCATCTGCACCTGCTTGTTCTTCAGGCCCGTGCGATGAATCCAGCCGGTGGTCTTGCCCAGGCCGTCACCGACCTTGGAGGTCTTGCGTTGCAGCAGGAACACCTGGCGCGCCGGTGCATGGGGTTCGGCCTTGATCCCAGCCACGCCGCCGCGAGCTTCGAGGTGGGTATCGATACCCCATTCCTTCCAGAACGCCTCACGGTCCTGGCTGGTGGCAACACCCTGGTGAACCAGGAATTCCGACACGTCGAAGCCAATACCGCCGGCACCAATCACCGCGACACTGCGCCCCACCGGCTTGCGCGCGAGGATTACGTCCAAGTAGCTCAAGACCTTGGCGTGCTCCACTCCGGGAATCGCCGGCACGCGCGGGGCGATGCCGGTGGCGAGGATGATTTCGTCGTAACCTCCGGCCACCAATTGCGCCACATCCACCCGGGTGTCGAGGCACAGCTCGACATGGCTGGTCTGCAATTTGCGCTTGAAGTAGCGCAGGGTCTCGAAAAACTCTTCCTTACCCGGCACGCGCTTGGCAACGTTGAACTGGCCACCGATTTCGCTGGCCGAATCGAACAGCGTCACCTGGTGCCCACGCTCGGCCGCCACCGTGGCAGCGGACAACCCGGCCGGGCCGGCACCGACCACGGCGATCTTCTTCGCCTGAGTCACTGGCAGGTAGTTCAGCTCGGTTTCGTGGCAGGCCCGCGGGTTCACCAGGCAACTGGTGAGCTTGCCGCCAAAGGTGTGGTCCAGGCACGCCTGGTTGCAGCCGATGCAGGTGTTGATTTCATCGCTGCGACCGGCAGCGGCCTTGTTGACGAACTCCGGGTCGGCCAGGAACGGCCGCGCCATGGAGACCATGTCTGCATCGCCTTCGGCGAGGATCTGCTCGGCCACTTCCGGGGTGTTGATGCGGTTGGTGGTGATCAGCGGAATGCTCACCGAACCGCGCAGCTTGGCCGTGACTTTGCTGAACGCCGCCCGTGGAACCTTGGTGGCGATGGTGGGAATCCGTGCTTCGTGCCAACCGATACCGGTGTTGATGATCGTCGCGCCGGCCTGCTCGATGGCCTTGGCCAACAGGACGATTTCATCCCAGGTGCTGCCACCTTCCACCAGATCGAGCATCGACAGGCGGAAGATGATGATGAAATTCGGACCTACCGCTTCGCGCACCCGACGGACGATTTCCACCGGCAGGCGCATGCGGTTTTCATAGCTGCCGCCCCAACGGTCGGTACGGTGGTTGGTGTGGGCCGCCAGGAACTGGTTAATGAAATAACCTTCCGAGCCCATGATCTCGACGCCGTCGTATTCGGCCTTCTGGGCCAGGACCGAGCAAGTGACGAAATCGCTGATCTGCTTCTCGATGCCTTCCTCGTCCAGCTCCTTGGGCTTGAATGGGTTGATCGGCGCCTGGATCGCACTCGGTGCCACCTGCTTGGGACTATAGGCGTAGCGCCCGGCGTGAAGAATCTGCATGCAGATCTTGCCACCCGCCTCGTGCACGGCCCTGGTCACGATCTGGTGCTTGAGCGCCTCTTCTTCGGTGGTCAGCTTGGCCGCACCGGAATAGACACCACCCTCGTCGTTCGGCCCGATCCCGCCGGTGACCATCAGGCCCACGCCGCCCCGGGCGCGCTCGGCGAAATACGCCGCCATGCGTTCGAAGCCGCCGGGCTTCTCTTCCAGGCCAGTGTGCATCGAGCCCATCAGGGTGCGGTTGCGCAGCGTGGTGAAACCCAGGTCCAGCGGGGCCAGCAGGTGCGGGTAATGAGAGGCGGTCATCGGTAACTCCACAACGGGCGATCACGGAAATAAAGCGCAAGCTCTGCGGCTTGCGTCTGTCATGGCCCACAGCGTAAGAGCCAGGGCGCAGGCGCTCAATGACCGTAACTGACAACTTAATGATCCAAATGTGCAGGACACCGATCAGCTGTACGTGACTCTCAGCGAGACGAGCCAGTCCTATCAACGCTGGCCCAGGTGCTCAAACCAAAAAACAACCCTAATAACACGGTCGCCCTCGCATGCATCCCCAACGAAAAATGCTGCACAACGAGTTGCACGCCCGTCCGTCGCTGTATTTCGACGAACCGGCCCACGTCTTCCACCTGGCGTTTCTGGGCGACAACGCCCAGTGCAACGCGCTGCTCGCGCGACTGTGCCCTGATACCGTCGCCGCGCAGGCCGCACAGGGCATCACCCGCCTGGAAGGGCATCCGCTGAAGTGGGAGCGCCACGCCGAGTTCTTCACCCTGACCCTGGTCGTGCCTGCCAGCAGCAACGAGCTGCAATGGACCACGCTGCCCGACAGCCTTGCCCGGGGCATCGAAGGTCACGCCCAGCACCTCATCAACGCCGTTCAGGTGGTGGTGCGCGCCGAAGCTGGCCTCGACTTGCCCAGTTACGGTTTCAAGGACCCTTGCGGCTCATGCGTGGGTGGTGGCGATGCGGTGGTCTGGAGCGATTTTCGCCTGACCGAGGACGGCACCAATCGCCTGCTGTTCATCAACCGACGGCTCAACGCTTATCGCCAGGGGCGCATGATCCGGCGCCTGCTGGAAATCGAGACCTATCGCATGATGGCGTCCTTGTCGCTCAGTATCGCCAAGGCACTGGACCCGCAACTGAACGAATTCGATCGCACCCTGGTGAGCCTCTCCGAGCGCAACGCCAATGCCAGCGGCGTGCACGCCAAGACCTTGCTGGAGGACATTGCCCTGCTGTCTCGCCAGGTCGTCAGCAGCTCGGTCAGGAATCGCCACCGTTTCAGCGCGACCCGCGCCTACGCGCAACTGGTGTTCGAGCGCTTGGGGGAGTTGCGCGAAAGTCACCTGGGGGATTGTCAGCGGCTGGGCGTATTCATCGAACGACGCTTCAAACCCACGGTGCGTTATTGCGCCGCCACCGAGCAGCGCCTCGAACAACTGGCCATGAGCGTGGCCAACCTGGGTGACTTGCTGCAAGCCCGCGTGCAAGTCGAGATGGAAGACCAGAACGCCGAGATCCTGCGCAGCCTCAATGCCCGCGCCGATGCGCAGATCAAGATCCAACGCGCGGTGGAAGGCCTGTCAATCATTGCCATCACCTACTACTTGATCAACTTGTTCAAGTTGGTCTACAGCGGGTTGCATACCTTGGGGGCAGACCTCTCGGCCCGTGAGGCGCTGCTGGGCATGACGCCGCCGGTGCTGTTGATCATGCTGCTGATTCTGATCCGGATCAGAAAGGCCAAAAGTCACTAGCCCGCCCTGCCCAACGCCAAGGGCGTCGACGGGTTCCATGGACGCCTTTGCGTACGCTTGCCGTGCGTACAAATCAACGTACGCCCTTCGCTAATCCCTTGTTTTACCGTACCCTGCCCCGTGACTCTTGATGAAAAATCACGAACCTGTACACGGCCGCTGACTGTTCCCCATGCGCAAATTTTTGTACCTGCTGTTTTCACTGGCCCTGATGGCCGCCCTGGTCACCTACGCATTGTGGACGACCGATCGTCCGGCGGGTCATTACCTGTCAGACCTGCGCATCAACCTGGCAGTCGACCAGGGCACGCCGGCGAACCGCGGCAACCTGCTGGGCATCCAGCCCGAACTGTTCCCCACCGATTACCAAAGCCCCGAACGCCTGCATCGCAAACTGGCGGCCTATCTGCAGGCGGCTCGCGACCAGGGTTTTATCAATGCCAAGACCGTGGTGGTCCTGCCCGAGCACATTGGCACCTGGCTGATGGTCGGCGGCGAAAAAGACGAGTTGTACCAAGCCACCACCCTGAAGGAAGCCATGCACTGGCTGGCGGTCAGCAATCCGCTGGCGTTCATCCAGGCACTGGTCAGCGCTCAAGGTGACAGCCGACTGGATGATGCCTACCTGCGCATGAAAGCCGAACGCATGGCCCATGACTATCAAGCGCTGTTCGGCGGGCTGGCCAAGGAGTTCGGCATCACCTTGGTGGCCGGCTCCATCGTGCTACCCGAGCCCAGCATCAGCGAAGGCGAGTTGAGGATTGGTCGCGGCGCGTTGTACAACAGCAGCCTGGTGTTCGGCAGCGATGGCCGGCCGATCGGCCAGCCACAACGCCAACGACATCCGGTGTTCGAACAGCAGGATGTGCTGGGCGCCGCCCACCCGGCCGCCCCCCTCGTCATCGACACGCCTGCCGGGCGCCTGGGCGTGCTAATCGGCAGTGACAGTTGGTACCCGCTCCACTACCGGCAGCTCAACGAACAGGGCGCACAACTGATCGCGGTGCCTGCCTTCGTCATCGGTCGCGGCGCCTGGGACAAACCCTGGAGCGGTTATAAAGGCCTGTCCACGCCAAGCGAAGTGAGCCTCAAACCCGGTGAAGTGAGCGAGGGCCAAGCCTGGCATCGCCTGACACTGACCAGCCAACTGCCCATCAGCCAGGCCCGGGGTGGCGTCAGCGTATTCCTGCGTGGCCAGTTCTGGGACAGCGGCAGCGCCGGCCAGAGTTTCATCAGCCACAATGGCCAGCACTTTCCCGATGGCGAAGCCCGTGGCGCGCGCCTGTTGAACCTGTGGTTGTAAACATGAAACCGCAGCCGATGCGCCTGGGGGACTTGTCCGTGGGCTTCGTCCACAGCCTGGCTGACGCGGTCGCCAGCCATGGGCAAGACCCCAAGCCTTTGCTGGAACAGTACGGTCTCGACGCCGCGCGCCTGGCCGAGCCTGGGGCACGCCTGTCGATCCCACGCTACATGCGCCTGGGCTACGCCGCGATCCAACAGACCCAGGACCCGGCCCTGGGCCTGCGCATGGGTCAGCTTGGGCGCTTGAGCCAGGCCGGGCTGGCGGGCGTAACCGCGGCCCAGGCGCCGACCGTACGCGAGGCGGCCCGCTGCATGACCCGCTTCGAACCGCTGTATGGTTCCAACTATCGCGGCCAATCGAGTTTCCATGAGGATGCCCGCGGCGCCTGGCTACGGTTCTATTCCATCAGCCCGTACAACGCCTACAACCGCTTCGTCGTGGACTCGATCATTGCCGGCTGGCTGGCGCAATTGTCCAGCGTCAGCGGCATCGCGCTGAGGCCCGAACGCATCGAAATCGAGTTCGAGGAGCCGGCATACCTGGAGGCCTACCGCACGCTGGGTGACTGCCCGATCCAGTTTGGCGCCGAACAGAATCAACTGCGCCTGGGCCTGGACAGCCTCGCCCAGCGCAATCCGCAGCATTGCCCCAGCACCTGGCACCACCTGATTCAATTGTGTGAACGGGAGTTGGAACAATTGACCCGCACCCGCAGCCTGCGTGAGCGCATCATTCAATTGCTGGGACCGTTGCTCAGCGGCGGTCGCGAGCCCGACCTTGAAGAAGTGGCGGCCCGCCTGAAGCTGCCGACCTGGACCCTGCGCCGCAAGCTGGCCGACGAAGGCACGCAGTTCCGTGCAATCCTCAACGACACCCGCCGCGACCTGGCCATGACTTACATACGCGATACCGAACTGGCGTTCGGTGAAATCGCCTACCTGTTGGGATTTGCCTCAGCCGAGGCCTTTCAACGGGCCTTCAAGCGCTGGAACGACCAGACGCCTGGGGAGTTTCGCCGTAGTCACCGGGGGCGTTGAGTTTCAAGTGCTGGCTTACAGCGTTCTTACAACTCCGTCGCATCTTCGGCGGGTTCCAGCGGGTCCAGTTCATAGGCCTGGTATTCCAGCAGCTCTTCCTGATAATCATCCATTGCGTGTCCTTCCCCTGTCATTGAATCCAAATGCCTGATGGCGCTGGCATCAGCATAAAGCTGCTTTATGAACAAAACATGAAGCAAAGGCTTCATGAATTAAACGTAGCACAGGGTCGGGAAATTACCGCGTGAAGGTGTGACAGGGCGTAACACCCTGCCACCTGGACCTCAAGACGCCGGAAGCGGCTGGATCGGCTCGGTCGGAGCCGGCAACGAGCTGGACGGTGGTGGTGGCGGTGTCACGGTTTCCGTCGTCGGCGCAGACTCGAACGACTCAGGCGCAATCGGCGCGGGCTCGCTCGGCGGTGCCACAGGCTCCGACACCGTAGGAGCGGTTTCGACGGGGGCCGGCACAGCCTCCTCGACCGGGGTAGCGACTGCGGGCGCAGGCGCAACAGGTTCCGGCTCGGGCGCAGGGGCTGGAGCAGGCATCAAGGCGGCTGACTCGGCCTTGGTTTCCGGTACTCCCAGCTCGGCTTTCGGCTTGTCGGCATTCTCAGCGGCTTTCTTCGCTTCGGGAGGCAGGAACAGCTCCACCAAGGCAAAGAACCGCTCATAGAACTTGGCCGCCGACACGGTTTCGCTGGCGACTTTGACCATCGAGTCATCCGAGGAGCCGATCGGCATCGACACCGAACCCAGCACACCCACACCCAGGCTGGCGGAGTTGTTGGTTTTCTTCAGGGCATAACGGTCCTGCAAGGCGTTGGCGAACATCGTCGCACGGTGCCCGGTGCCGCCGTCTTCGGCACAGACCAGGTTGAAACTGATCTCCATATGAGTTTCGCCGGTCTGCTGGAAACTCTTGTGGCCGCTGACCAACTTCGGATCGCTGCTGGTGATGATGTAACCCTGGCTGAGCAACGCCCGACGCCCGGCCTCGCAGGTCGCCGCGTCACTCACCGGATAGGTGCGCGAGAACGTGCCCGAATCATCGAAGTTTTCGTGCTCGTATATGGCGGTTTTCTTCGACGAGCAACCGGCTGCGGCGGCAAGCAGTAATGCAAGCCCGACGGTGCGCATGGGTAATGATCTGAACATTGAACATCCTGAGAAAAACGGTCCGGGGCGTATTGTGCAACAGAACGCGACCTGGCAGCGTGGCTAATCTTGTTTCAAGGGGGTTACAAGTTTACTGGGGGTTGTTTGCAGGAAAAAGACGCTAATCCGGTGGATCGACGAATACCCGCTTCTGGGTAACACACATGATTCTAAAGTGAGCCGCTGCAAGAGCAGCTATAAGAGCGGAACCGCCAGCGGCCATTACCGAAGAAACGGATATACACCCCGTCCCGGAAAAAAAGAAACCAAAAAAACGGCGCTTCCCATTTCTGAAGAAGCGCCGTTTTCTCTAGTGAACAGCATCACAACCAGGTTTGAAAAACCATCAAGCCATTAGAAACGCTTGATATCCGCCTGACTCTCCAACTGCTTGCGATACGCCGCAAAGTCCTGCTGACCCACACGGGACGCCAGGTAACGACGATATTCAGCCTTCTCTTCGTCAGTCGGTGCCGCCGCTTCGTTCACACCGTTCAGACGCACGAGCACCAGGCTGCCATCAGGCAAGGTCACGCTGCTGAACGACGGCTTGTCCTTGGACTCAGGCTTAGGCATGCGGAACAGCGCTTGCAGCACCGCAGGATCGATACCTTCCTGGTTGCGGGTTGCCGCCTCGGTGGCTTTCCAGCCTTGACCGTCGACGGGCTTGTCCAGTGCGGTCTTGCCGTCGCGCAGGCTGGCAATCAACTCGTCAGCGCGGGTCTTGGCTGCTGCGCTGGCGTGTTCCTTGGCCAACTGAGCGCGGATGGGGCCTGCCACTTTTTCCAGCGGCAGTTGCTCAGGTTTGCGGTGCTCCTTGGCACGCAGCACCACGACGGTTTCAGGGTCCAGCTCGATGGCGGTGCTGTTGGCACCCTCCTCCAGCACTTCCGGGCTGAACGCAGCAGTGACCACGGCACGATTGGCCGCAATGCCTTCACCGCCTTCACGACCGAACGGGGCCGATGTGTGGACGGTCAACTTCAGGTCCTGGGCCGGCTGCGCCAGGTCGGAGGCTTCGAACGAGGCGTCTTCCAGTTGCTTGGTCGCCTCCACGAAACGCTGCTCCACCTGCTGGGTTTTCAGCTCGCGGGTCAGCTTGTCCTTGAGGCTGGCAAAGGTCGGCACTTCAGGCGCTTCGACACCCAGCAGCTTGATCAGGTGCAGACCGAAATCGGTGCGTACCGGTGCCGAGACCTGGTCCTTGTTCAAGGCGTACAGGGCCTTTTCGAACTCCGGATCGTAGACGCCTGGACCGGCATAGCCGAGATCGCCACCGTTGTTCGCCGAACCCGGATCCTGGGAAAACTCCTTCGCCAGGGTCTCAAACGACTCGCCTTTGGCCAAGCGCGCCTGGATCTCCTCGATCTTCGCCTTGGCCTGGGCTTCGGTCACCTTGTCATTCACTTCGATCAGGATGTGCGCAGCCCGACGTTGCTCCGACAGGTTGGCGATTTCTTTCTGGTAAGCCGCTTGCAGGTCTTCATCCTTGACGTTGACCTGATCAAAGAAAGAGGCTTTCTTCAGCTCGAGGTAATCGATGACCACCTGGTCAGGGGTCATGAATTCCTTGGCGTGTTTGTCGTAGTAAGCCTTGACCTCATCATCGGTCAGCTTCACCGACGCTGGATCGACCTTGATGTTCAAGGTGGCGAAATCACGGGTCTGCTTTTCCAGGCGAGCGAAGGCCAGCACTTGGGCGTCGGTGACAAAACCGCTGCCTGCCAAGCCGGCGCGCAACTGACCGATCAGCATTTCCTGAGCCAGCATCTGGCGGAATTGCATACGGCTGTAACCCAGCTGGCGGATCACTTGATCGAAACGCTCGGCGCTGAATTTTCCATCGACCTGGAACTCAGGCGTCTGCAGGATCACTTGATCAAGCGCAGCTTCGGAGAAAGCGAATTTCGCATCGTGTGCGCCTTGCAACAGCAACTTGCGATCGATCAGGCCCTTGAGCGCCGAATCGCGCAGCATTTTTTCGTCCAGCAGGGAGGCGTCGAAATCCTTGCCCAGCTGTTGCATGAGCTGACGGCGTTGCATGTCGACCGCCTGGCTCAGCTCGTTCTGGCTGATGTTCTCGCCGTTGACCTTGGCCGCGTCATTGCTGCTGGTAGTGGCTTGAAAAATGGCTTCGAAACCGGTCAACGCCATCAATGCGACGATGATCCCGATGATGGTCTTGGCAATCCAGCCTTGTGAATTGTCCCTGATATTCTGCAGCATGCGTCCCCCAGAAACGGTTGAACTTCAAATTTAGGCAACCGTGGAGCGTGGGTAGAATCCGGATAGAAGAAAGGCGCATCCGAGGATGCGCCTTCTCGTAACTGGCGGAGCGGACCGGGCTCGAACCTGCAAGCCCTGGCGTGCCAGACCGGTTGCAACCGGCCGTATTACCGCTCCGCTGCCAAGCCAGGCATGACCCCGACCCGGATAAACTCAACGAAACCTTAGTTAACGGCTTCTTTCAGTGCTTTACCAGCTTTGAAGCTTGGCTTCTTGGCAGCAGCTATTTCCAGCGCCTGGCCAGTCTGCGGGTTGCGACCGGTGCGAGCTGGACGATCAGTGACGGAGAAGGTGCCGAAACCAACCAGAACAACGGAGTCGCCAGCCTTGAGAGCGCCAGTGACGGATTCGATTACAGCGTCCAGCGCACGGCCAGCAGCAGCTTTCGGGATATCAGCGGATGCAGCGATAGCATCAATCAGTTCCGACTTGTTCACTCTAAGTCCCCTTATATCTATTTGAGATGATTCTAAGTTTTTTTGGTGAAAGCAAAAACGAGTGCTGAATGGCCTGCAGACACTTAAGAGCCGCTTTATAACAAGGGCTCTAAAAAACTGTCAAGGAAGGCCCCCCAGGCAAATGCGTATTAATGCGTGCTAATTCTTTCCTTAGAGTCAGACTCTCGCTTTTCTTCCTTTGCGACAATCTCCGGAGCCACATCCGGCAAGGGCTCCGGCGCGTATTGCAGCGCAATTTGCAGGACCTCGTCAATCCATTTAACAGGTTTGATCTGAAGATCCTGCTTGATGTTGTCAGGAATTTCCTTCAGATCGCGAACATTCTCTTCTGGAATGATCACGATCTTGATCCCGCCACGGTGTGCCGCCAGCAGTTTTTCCTTCAGACCGCCGATCGCCAAGACTTGGCCACGCAGCGTGATTTCACCTGTCATGGCGACGTCGGCGCGCACCGGGATGCCGGTCAATGCCGAAACCAGCGCCGTGCACATGCCTACACCGGCGCTTGGACCATCCTTGGGCGTAGCCCCTTCAGGCATGTGGATATGCGTGTCGCGCTTCTCATGGAAGTCCAGAGGAATGCCCAGGCTCCGGGCACGGCTACGAACCACCGTCAGCGCAGCGGTGATCGATTCGACCATCACGTCGCCCAGGGAGCCGGTCTTGATCAGTTGTCCCTTGCCCGGTACCACGGCCGCTTCGATGGTCAGCAACTCACCACCCACCTGTGTCCACGCCAGGCCAGTCACCTGACCGATCTGGTCCTGCTGCTCGGCCAGGCCATAGCGGAACTTGCGCACGCCCAGGAAATGCTCGAGCAAGTCCGAAGTGACCTTGACCGCGAAGCGTTTTTCCAGCGCATGTTCCTTGACCGCCTTGCGGCAGACCTTGGCAATCTGCCGCTCCAGGCCACGCACACCGGCTTCGCGGGTGTAATAGCGGATGATGTCGCGAATCGCTTCCTCGTCGAATTCCAACTCGCCTTTTTTCAGGCCGTTGGCCTGGATCTGCTTGGGCGAAAGGTACTTCACCGCGATGTTGATCTTCTCGTCCTCGGTGTAGCCCGGCAGACGAATCACCTCCATCCGGTCCAGCAACGCCGGCGGAATGTTCATGGAGTTGGAGGTGCAGAGGAACATCACATCCGAGAGGTCGTAGTCGACTTCCAGGTAGTGATCGTTGAAATTGTGATTCTGCTCAGGATCGAGCACTTCGAGCAATGCCGAGGCGGGATCGCCGCGCATATCGCTGCCCATCTTGTCGATTTCGTCCAAAAGGAACAGCGGATTGCGCACGCCGACCTTTGTCATCTTTTGAATCAATCTTCCTGGCATCGAACCGATGTAAGTGCGGCGATGACCACGAATTTCCGCCTCGTCACGCACGCCACCCAAGGCCATGCGTACGAATTTACGGTTGGTCGCGTGGGCAATCGACTCCGCAAGGGAGGTTTTACCGACCCCGGGAGGACCGACCAGACACAAGACCGGACCGCGAATCTTTTTAACGCGCTTCTGTACGGCGAGGTACTCAAGGATGCGCTCCTTGACCTCTTCCAAGCCGTAATGGTCAGCGTCGAGGATATCTTCGGCACGCGCCAGGTCCAGGCGTACCTTGCTCTGGGCTTTCCACGGCACCTGGACCAGCCAGTCGATGTAGGAACGCACAACGGTGGCTTCGGCAGACATCGGCGACATCTGCTTGAGCTTGTTCAGCTCGGCCTGGGCCTTGGCCAGTGCGTCCTTGGGCAAGCCGGCGGCATCGATGCGTTTTTTCAGCTCTTCGATTTCGTTGTGGCCTTCGTCGCCATCGCCCAGCTCTTTCTGAATGGCCTTCATCTGCTCATTCAGGTAGTACTCACGCTGGCTGCGCTCCATTTGTTTCTTGACGCGACCGCGAATGCGTTTCTCGACTTGCAACAGATCGATTTCGCCGTCGAGCAATGCCAGCACGTGCTCGACACGAGCCGACAGATCAATGATCTCGAGAATTTCCTGCTTCTGCTCGATCTTGAGGGCCATGTGGGCCGCCATCGTATCGACCAGCCGCCCAGGCTCGTCGATGCTGTTAAGCGACGACAGGACCTCCGCAGGCACCTTCTTGCCCAATTGCACGTACTGTTCGAACTGCGACAGCAGGCTGCGGACAAATACCTCTGATTCACGCTCGGGCGCGTCGACTTCTTCGATCAGCGACACCTCGGCCCGGCAATGGCCGTCCACTTCGCTGAAACGCTCGACAGTACCGCGCTGCTCGCCTTCGACCAGGACCTTGACGGTGCCGTCGGGCAACTTGAGCAACTGCAGAACCGTTGCAATCGTACCTACGCGATAAAGTGCGTCTTCGCCGGGATCATCGTCGGCTGGATTTCTCTGAGCCAGCAGCAGAATCTGCTTGTCACCCGTCATCGCAGCCTCAAGGGCTTCGATGGACTTCTCGCGCCCCACGAACAGCGGGATAACCATGTGCGGATACACCACGACATCGCGCAATGGCAGGAGAGGCAATTCGATGGTTGTCTTCATGATTTCGCCTCTACGGCGGCCCTAGGGCCGGAAACAGATGGAAGTAAGCTTGAAACCAAGATGGGGGCAGCCTCGAAAAAAAACAAGCGCTAAGACACGTCTAAAACGCGCTAAAAGCAAAGGGGCCCGAAGGCCCCTTCTTTGTTCCGGCAGCGGGACGCTTAAGCGTCCGGAGCGGCCTTGGCAGCCGGCTCACTGTTTTCATAGATATACAGTGGCTTGGACTTGCCTTCTATAACGCTTTCGTCGATCACGACTTTACTCACCTCGGACTGCGAGGGGATTTCATACATCGTATCGAGCAATACGCCTTCGAGAATCGAGCGCAACCCACGGGCACCGGTTTTACGCTCCAGGGCACGTTTGGCGACCGACTTCAGCGCGTCGGAACGGAACTCCAGGTCTACACCTTCCATTTCGAACAGCTTGGCGTACTGCTTGGTCAGGGCGTTCTTCGGCTCGGTCAGAATCTGCATCAATGCCGCTTCATCCAACTCATCCAGCGTCGCCAGGACCGGCAGACGACCGACGAATTCCGGGATCAGACCGAACTTGACCAAATCGTCAGGTTCGACTTCACGCAGGGACTCACCGACCTTCTTGCCCTCTTCCTTGCTACGCACTTCGGCGTTGAAACCAATGCCACCACGGGTGGAACGGTTCTGAATAACCTTTTCCAGGCCGGAGAACGCACCGCCGCAGATGAACAGGATGTTACGGGTATCGACTTGCAGGAATTCCTGCTGCGGATGCTTGCGACCACCTTGAGGCGGAACGGAAGCGACCGTGCCTTCGATCAACTTGAGCAAGGCCTGCTGCACGCCTTCACCGGAAACATCCCGGGTGATGGACGGGTTGTCGGACTTGCGGGAAATCTTGTCGATTTCGTCGATGTAGACAATGCCCATCTGGGCCTTTTCCACATCGTAGTCGCACTTCTGCAACAACTTCTGAATGATGTTCTCGACGTCTTCACCCACATAACCCGCCTCGGTGAGGGTGGTTGCGTCGGCGATGGTGAACGGAACGTTCAGCAAACGAGCCAGGGTTTCGGCAAGCAGGGTCTTACCCGAGCCTGTCGGGCCGATCAGCAGGATGTTGCTCTTGCCGAGTTCGACCTCGTCATTCTTTTTGTCACGCTGGTTCAGGCGCTTGTAGTGGTTGTACACCGCTACGGCCAGTACCTTTTTCGCACGTTCCTGACCAATCACATACTGATCAAGGATGCCGCTGATTTCTTTAGGCGAAGGCAATTTATGCGCGCTGCTCTCGGCCTGGGCTTCCTGCACCTCCTCGCGGATGATGTCATTGCACAGGTCGACGCACTCGTCGCAAATGAAGACCGAGGGGCCGGCAATCAATTTGCGCACTTCATGCTGGCTTTTGCCACAGAAGGAGCAATAAAGCAGTTTGCCGTTGTCCTCGCCGTTGCGGGTGTCAGTCATTCGATCGATCCAAATCCGATAGGCTTGCAACACAAGATGAAGGCAATTGCAGGCTTTTTCAAGCCCGCAGATGATCGGACTTGCCGATCAACCTCATTTTGAGCAGCTTATTTTAAGCGGGGCGCTGGCTGATCACTTCATCGATCAGACCATATTCACGTGCGGCTTCAGCGCTCATGAAATTGTCGCGATTGGTATCACGCTCGATTTCTTCAAGCGTGCGCCCGCTGTGCTTGGCCATCAAGGTGTTGAGGCGCTCGCGGATGAAGAGGATTTCCTTGGCATGGATTTCGATATCCGATGCCTGGCCCTGGAAACCGCCCAACGGCTGGTGAATCATCACGCGGGAGTTCGGCAGGCAGTAGCGCTTGCCTTGAGCGCCGGCGGTCAGCAAAAACGCCCCCATGCTGCACGCCTGACCGATACAGGTCGTCGAAACGTTAGGCTTGATGAACTGCATGGTGTCGTAGATCGACATGCCCGCCGTCACCGAACCGCCTGGGGAATTGATATATAGATGGATGTCTTTGTCCGGGTTTTCGGCTTCAAGGAACAACAGTTGCGCGCAGATCAGGTTGGCCATGTAATCCTCCACCGGCCCCACCAAAAAGATCACTCGTTCCTTGAGCAGACGCGAATAGATGTCATAGGCACGTTCGCCACGGGCGGACTGCTCGATAACCATAGGGACCAAGCCGCCTGCGGCCTGGATGTCAGAGCTCTGCTGATAAAAAGAATTGCGGGACATGTCTCGCAGTCACTCCCAAATAGTTATGTCTTGAATACGCATAAGCCAGCACGAAGGCTGGCTTATGGGTGTTTATTTCTTACCGCAGAACCATCAATCGGCTTGTGGAGCTTCCACCGGCTTGACCGCTTCTTCGTAAGAGACCGCTTTATCGGTCACGCTAGCTTTCTGCAGAACAGTATCCACAACTTGTTCTTCCAGCACAACCGAACGGACTTCGTTCAGTTGCTGGTCGTTCTTGTAGTACCAGGACACGACTTGCTCAGGCTCTTGGTAGGCCGATGCCATTTCCTGGATCAGTTCGCGAACGCGGGCTTCGTCAGGCTTGAGCTCGAACTGCTTGACCACTTCGGCGACGATCAGGCCCAGCACGACGCGGCGCTTGGCTTGCTCTTCGAACAGCTCGGCAGGCAGTTGGTCCGGCTTGATGTTGCCGCCAAACTGTTGAACAGCCTGCACGCGCAGACGGTTCACTTCGTTGTCCAGCAGGGCCTTTGGCACTTCGATCGGGTTGGAAGCCAGCAGCCCGTCCATGACCTGGTTCTTGACCTTGGACTTGATGGCCTGGCGCAACTCGCGCTCCATGTTCTTGCGAACTTCGGTGCGGAAACCTTCCAGACCGGTTTCCTTGATACCGAACTGGGCGAAGAACTCTTCGTTCAGCTCAGGCAGTTTCGGCTCGGAAACGCTGTTGACGGTCACGGTGAACTCGGCGGCTTTACCCGCCAGGTCCAGGTTCTGGTAGTCCTCAGGGAAGGTCACGTTCAGCACGTGCTCTTCACCGGCCTTGGCGCCAACCAGGCCGTCTTCGAAACCAGGAATCATGCGACCGGAGCCCAGCACCAGCTGGGTAGCCTTGGCGGAACCGCCAGCGAACACTTCGCCGTCGACCTTGCCGACGAAATCGATGTTCAGTTGGTCTTCGTTCTGGGCGGCACGTTCAGTCACTTCGAAACGGGTGTTCTGCTTGCGCAGGATGTCCAGCATCTTGTCCAGGTCGGCATCCGACACGTCAGCGCTCAGACGCTCGACGGCGATGGATTCGAAACCTGCAACCGTGAACTCAGGGAACACTTCGAACGTGGCAACGAACTCCAGGTCCTTGCCTTTTTCCAGCACTTTAGGCTCGACGGACGGCGCGCCGGCCGGGTTCAGCTTCTGCTCGACGACCGCTTCGTAGAACGAAGACTGGATCACGTCGCCCACGGCTTCCTGACGCGCATCAGCTTCGTAACGCTGACGGATCACGCTCATTGGCACTTTGCCTGGGCGGAAACCTGGGATTTTGGCCTTTTGGGCAGTCTGCTGCAGACGCTTGTTGACCTGAGTCTCGATGCGCTCAGCCGGCACGGTGATGCTCATGCGGCGCTCAAGAGCAGAAGTATTTTCAACAGAAACTTGCATGGATATTCCTCGTTGCACAGACGTTGGCCGGGCGTTTCCGACCCCAGAATCAAGGGCATGCATTCTAGTAGGTCAAACTCAAGAAGTCACCCTACTGAAAACGCGCTGGAAACAAGCTCCGGATTTAGGACGGGACAAACGGTCATGCCCCGCCCGGATTGCAAATACAGCCGATTCAGTCCAAGGCTCTGCGCCAACGCTTCTATATATAGAAGCGGCTTGTGCGATCACGCTTTCCTCAGCCCCGCAAAGAGACCGACGGACGTGTCGCGCATCATCACGAAACATATTCGCGACGAAACGAGCGCTGCGCACAGCTCTGAACGGCGCCGATACCAGACCCAAAACCACCAAAAACAAAAACGGCGCAGCCCTTTTCAGGTACTGCGCCGTTCTCTGCTATTTAAATAGCGACTTGTATGGTGCGGACGGAGAGACTCGAACTCTCACACCTTGCGGCGCTGGAACCTAAATCCAGTGTGTCTACCAATTCCACCACATCCGCGTATCAAGCTTTTAAAGCAAAGGCGCCAGATTGTTAGATCTGGCGCCTTTCTAGAATATGGGGTGGACGATGGGGATCGAACCCACGACAACGGGAGTCACAATCCCGTGCTCTACCAACTGAGCTACGCCCACCATATTGCCTTGTTGCCTTACTTGTGCCAAAGCTGCCTAATGGCGCACCCGGCAGGACTCGAACCTGCGACCATCCGCTTAGAAGGCGGATGCTCTATCCAGCTGAGCTACGGGCGCCTTTTTAATCTGTATTCTTGGACGATTACAAACTAAGTGCTTTCAGTTTTACCGAGTTGAAACAACCAACTCCGCTCCACCTTCTTAACCAGTGCTAGGCTGTGCCCGACAAGTGCGACGAATGTTATAGACGGCCTGATAGGTCGTCAACTCTTTTTTAAAAAAAATTCATTTAATTAAAGGGGTTAGGGGAATTTGCAGACCAAGCGCCTTTGCCCTCACGCCCCGGCATGCGAGAATGCGTTCTCTTTTTTTCCCCTCTCGATGGTTAACCACGCGCAATGACTGCACAACTTATCGACGGCAAATCGATCGCCGCCAGCCTGCGCCAGCAGATCGCCCAACGAGTCACCGAGCGTCGCCAGCAAGGCCTGCGCACGCCCGGCCTTGCGGTGATCCTGGTCGGCAGCGATCCTGCCTCTCAGGTTTATGTCTCGCACAAGCGTAAAGACTGTGAAGAGGTCGGCTTCCTTTCCCAAGCCTACGACCTGCCTTCCGAAACCACCCAGCAAGCGTTGGCCGATCTGATCGATCGCCTCAACGACGATCCGAACATCGACGGTGTTCTGCTCCAGTTGCCACTGCCTGAACACCTCGACGCCTCCAAGCTGCTGGAGCGTATCCGCCCGGACAAAGACGTCGACGGTTTCCATCCTTATAACGTCGGTCGCCTGGCCCAGCGCATCCCACTGCTTCGCCCCTGCACCCCCAAGGGCATCATGACCTTGCTGGAAAGCACCGGCGTGGACCTGTATGGCCTCGATGCCGTGGTGGTGGGCGCGTCCAACATCGTTGGCCGTCCGATGGCCATGGAGTTGCTGCTGGCCGGTTGCACCGTGACCGTGACCCATCGCTTCACCAAGGACTTGGCCGGCCATGTCGGTCGTGCCGACCTGGTGGTGGTGGCCGCCGGCAAACCTGGCCTGGTCCGGGGCGAGTGGATCAAGGAAGGCGCCATCGTCATCGACGTGGGCATCAACCGCCAGGACGACGGCAAGTTGGTGGGCGACGTGGTCTACGAGACCGCCCTGCCCCGCGCTGGCTGGATCACCCCGGTACCCGGCGGCGTTGGCCCGATGACCCGCGCCTGCCTGTTGGAAAACACGTTGTACGCAGCCGAGACGCTGCACAGCTGATAGACGCGTCAACAAAGACCCTGTGGGAGCGAGCTTGCTCGCGATAGCGGTGTGTCAGTCAACCTGAGGGTTGGCCGGTCCACCGCTATCGCTAGCAAGCTCGCTCCCACAGGTGTTTCTGGTGTCTGGGCTTTAGCCATCAGGTTCGATCACTTGCACGGATCACGCGAATTACGAATTTTTCAGATTCGATTCGCCAGAATCCTCCTTCATTAAACTTTATTTATTCACAAGCCCTGGCGATACAGGCATATAGCGCTGCTCTCGCCCATACTCCTAGAATGCGACGTTTTAAAGTCGTTGCTCAACGGCACCTTCAACTCCATCGAGTCTACTCGCGTGAAAATCCGTCTATCGATCATCAGCCTGTTCATCGCTTTCACAGGCAGCTTCATCACGCAAAATGTCGTTGCACAGGAAACCATCGCGGCCCCTCGGGATACGGCCAAGCTGCAAGTCGCCTCGGGCAGCGCGATGTTGTTGGACCTGCAGACGGATAAAGTCGTCTACTCGAGCAACCCGGACGTGGTGGTGCCGATCGCTTCGGTGACCAAGTTGATGACCGGCCTGATCGTGCTGGACGCCAAACAGAACCTGGATGAATATATCTCCATCACTATCGCCAACACCCCGGAAATGAAGGGCGTGTTTTCCCGGGTCAAGCTCAACAGCGAGCTGTCGCGCCGGGACGTGTTGCTGATCGCCCTGATGTCTTCGGAAAACCGCGCCGCCGCCAGCCTCGCCCACCACTATCCGGGCGGCTATGTGGCGTTCATCGCCGCCATGAACGCCAAGGCCAAGGCGCTGGGCATGACCAGCACTCACTACGTCGAACCGACGGGCCTGTCGATCCACAACGTCTCCACCGCCCGGGACCTGACCAAACTGCTGATCGCCGCTCGCAAATACCCACTGCTGAGCGAGTTGAGCACGACCAAGGAAAAGACCGTTACCTTCCGCAAGCCGGTGTATAGCCTTGGGTTTCGCAATACCGATCATTTGGTCCACAAGGCCAACTGGGATATCCAGTTGACCAAGACCGGCTTCACTAACCAGGCCGGCCACTGTCTGGTGCTGGTAACGAAGATGGGTAATCGCCCGATGGCGCTGGTGATCCTTGATGCGTTCGGCAAGTACACGCACTTCGCCGACGCCAGCCGGATTCGTAGCTGGGTGGAAACCGGAAAAAGCGCCGCCGTGCCGGCGGTGGCCCTGCAATACAAGGCTGCCAAGAATCTCAAGAGCCGCCAGAGTGGGGTGGTGGAAGCTTCCAAGTAATCCACGCGTCGTCATGCTGTTCACTTAGAAAAAGCGGCGCTTCTTTCAAGTAGAAATGGGGAGCGCCGTTTTTTGCTTGGGTTTTGAGTTTTGGGTGTATATCCGTTTCTTCGGTAACGGCTACTTAGGGTTCCGCTTTTACAGCGGGTCACTTTTGAGAAGCGCAAAAGTAACCAAAACGCTTTTGCCCCACCACTCGGTGCCTCGCTAAGGCTCGGCATGCCTTCACTCCGGCATTGGTTCGTGGGCCGCCGCGAAGGGCCATCCATGGCCCAGCGCGACTAACCCGGCATCCATGCCGGGTTGCCCACGAACCAATGCCTGCGTTCAGCCATCGTGGTTAACGGGGCGCCCGAGATCAACGTCCACCGCGAGGCGGCCTGATAGCCGACCTGGCTCTATGGTGATCGCGTTTCTTCAGTGGGAGCGGGCTTGCTTGCGAAGGCGGTGGGTCCGTTTACGGCGATGTTGGATCGGCCGGCGTCATCGCGAGCAAGCTCGCTCCCACAAAGTTCTGTGGCGTATATGCATTTTGTGGCTGCCGAAAATCCATGTGGGAGCGAGCTTGCTCGCGATAGCGGTGGCTCAGCCACATAAATGTCGGCATGTGCCCCGCTCTTGCTCTTGCTCTGCTTCGGATCTTGATCTTGATCTGGACGCC
Organism: Pseudomonas thivervalensis; assembly: GCF_001269655.1. Classification (GTDB taxonomy): domain Bacteria; phylum Pseudomonadota; class Gammaproteobacteria; order Pseudomonadales; family Pseudomonadaceae; genus Aquipseudomonas; species Aquipseudomonas thivervalensis. The sequence continues at coordinate 593,654 of NZ_LHVE01000007.1, read as the reverse complement.
CCGTTAAACCACGCTGGCCGAACGCAGGCATTGCGCAGTGGGCATCCCGGCATGAATGCCGGGATGGCCCTTCGCGGCGGCCCACGGAGCAATGCCGGAGTGAGGGCACACCGAGCCTAAGCGAGGTGCCGAGTGGTGGGGCAAAGCGTTTTTGGTTACTTTTGGCTGGTCCGGCTCCCGGCTTTTCCAAAAGTGACCCGCTGTAAGAGCGGAACCATAAGCCGCCGTTACGCAAAAAACTGATATACACACCAAACCACGCGTCTATCTACGGCTTCAGGTCACCCAGCGGATCATAAGACTTGGGCTTGCCCTCACCCTTCTTCTTGTCCAGAGGTGCCTTGGCCGGCCCTACCGGATCGACCTGAGGATCCTCAAGATCCGGCGAGTCCGGATCGAACCCCAAATCATCACCACTGGAATGCTCGGAAGAATGTGGCCCCGTAGGTGTTTTCGACTGTGCCATGCCTGCCTCCTTTAATCACGGTCGGAAAATGCCAACCCTGACGATAAGAGCCTCAGGCCTGTCGGGTCGTGCCCGGCAAGTGACGAACGGGGCGATCGATCAATGCGCCGCGCCGAGAGCCTTGGTGGCCCGCGCCGCCGCTTGCTCCTGCCCTGCCCCGGCCAGATCGGCCGCCGCTTTCAGCCAACGCTGCGAATCGACATTAGCTGGAAGCTGCGTGGGCCGCTGAACCAGCACCGCCCAGCCACCCGCGCTCTGGAAGGCCGATTCGAAGGCACTGAAACTCATCAACTGCCGACGATTCATGCCTGCACGCAACAACACCGTCTGCTTCTGACGATTGTAGCCGGCAAGAATCCCATACCGAGGTGCGGCCCAAAACGCCGAACCGTCGACATAGCGCACCAGCACCGGATAACCCGCCGCGATTTGCTCCAACAAGGCGGGCAGCTTGGCGTCGAGGGGATAGACCAGCAGCCCGTATTCCCGCGCCAGGGTGGGCATGCTCTGCTGCAAACCGGCTTCGCCACCGGGTAGGTGCAAGGGTTTTTCCAGCAGCCCCGGGGTGATCACCGTGCCTTGCAATGTCAGCAGGGCGGCCAGGGACTGCGGGGCGCCCTGGTGCATTTCGCCACGGTAGAACGGCACGCTGTTGAGCTCCACCCGCTCGGGCAGGCGCTGGATCTGCGGCGACACATTGCCCGCACACCCCACCAGGGCGACGAGGCAGGACACCACCAGTACCATTGATCGAAACGATGGAATGACCGACGACATGACGACTCTCTTGTTCAGGTACCCGGCATCCGGGCCAGGCTTGGGCCGACGATCATAAAGTGCGCAAAGCCCCGGGTATAGCCATAACCATCGTTTTACGATGGCGATAGAACGAACCGATCCATCCCTCGGTGCCTCAGATCGACGAGCTGCAACATTTGAGCGACTAGACTGTCCATTGTACTGGGTGCGTTATCCCGGACCAGGGATAGAAGGAGGCACAGATGAGCCTGACGACGACAATCCTGATGCTGATATTCGGCTGGCTGAGCGTAGCCACGGCCATGTTGTGGGGGGTGCTTCGAATCGCTCGGCGCCATTATCACGCGCCACCTGCGCCATCGGAAAAAGCCGCCGAGCCTGCCCGGCGCCACGCCGCCGCGCACTGACCTCTTACGTTCAAACCCATCGTTCTCAAATCCAAAAAAAAGCCACCCGGGCCTGGACCCGGGTGGCTTCTGTCTGCCTGGAATCAAGCGTTGTCGGGCAACGCCTTTTCCTTGGCCCTGCGGGACAACATGTTCAACACCTCGATCGCCGCCGAAAAGGCCATGGCCGCATAGATATAGCCTTTCGGTACATGGGCGCCGAAACCTTCAGCGATCAGCGTCATGCCGATCATGATCAGGAAGCCCAGGGCCAGCATGACCACGGTCGGGTTGTCATTGATGAACTTGGCGAGCGGTTCGGCCGCCAAGAGCATCACCAGCACCGAGACGACGACGGCGATGATCATGATCGGCAAATGCTCGGTCATGCCCACGGCAGTGATGATGCTGTCGATGGAGAACACCAGGTCCAACATCAGGATCTGACCGATGGCCGCCGCAAAGCCCAGGGTCACACCGGACGTGGCCGATTTCGGATCATTCGGCGCCGGGTCCATGCTGTGGTGGATTTCAGTGGTCGCTTTCCACAGCAGGAACAGGCCGCCGGCAATCAGGATCATGTCCTTCCAGGAAAACGCCTGGCCCAGGATTTCAATGACCGGTTCGGTCAACTGCACAATGAAGGCAATGGTGCTCAACAAGCCCAGGCGCAGGATCAGCGCCATGCCGATACCGATCCGCCGCGCCTTGGCACGATGCTGTTCGGGCAGCTTGTTGGTCAGAATCGAAATGAAGATCAGGTTATCGATGCCAAGCACGATTTCCATCACGACCAGAGTCGCCAGGGCGATCCACGCGGTGGGGCTGGCGGCGAGCTGTAAAAGATAATCCATGGGTCAGTCCTGACTGATGTGACGCGTTAGATGGTTTTGGTAGGGGTTTGTGTTTCTTCGGCTTCGTCCGCCGGCTCTTTCTTGGGCTTGATCAGCCCGCCGGTGGCTTCGCTGAGCGCCTGTTCGGCGGCCTTGTGGGTGTCGTCGATGGCCTGTTTGGCGGTTTCCGCTGCCTGCCCCATCAATTGCTGAGCGCTTTTTTCAGCCTGCTCACAGCCCACCAGCGTCGTTGCGGACATTACCAACAGGGCTGCAAGCCCCAAGGATTTATAGGTCATGGAATGAATGCCTCTTTGGAGAATAGAAGGAGCACAAAAAGTGGCCCACCAATGGCCAGGCATTCTAGAGAGGCGAATACTTCAGGAAAATTCGTATTTTCAGCGGTTATACTTCGGTTTTTACGAAGCGATATGAACCCATGCTCAATTATCGACAGCTGCATTACTTCTGGGTGGTGGCGAAAACCGGCAGTATCGTGCGGGCATGCGAGCAGTTGAACCTGACCCCGCAGACCATCAGCGGGCAGATTTCCCTGTTCGAGCAAACCTATCACATCAAATTGTTTCGTCGTGTCGGGCGGCAGTTGGAACTGACCGAAGCCGGCCGCCAGACGCTGCCCTACGCCGAGCACATGTTCCAGTTGGGCGGTGAGCTGGAACTGATGCTGCGGGCCCAGCCCAACGAGCAGCAAACCCTGTTCAGGGTCGGGGTGGCGGACGTGGTGCCCAAATCCATCGTCTATCGACTGCTGGCGCCGACCATGGAATTGAGTGAACCGCTGCGCATCACCTGTCGCGAGGACAAGCTTGAACGGCTGCTGGCGGACCTGGCGATCCAGCGCCTGGACCTGGTGATTTCCGACAGCCCGATGCCAACTCACCTGGACATCAAGGGCTACAGCCAGAAACTGGGGGAATGCGGGATCAGCTTTTTCGCCACCGCCGCGCTGGCCGAACGCTACGGGCGGGATTTCCCCCATGGCCTCAATGACGCCCCACTGCTGATTCCCGGACCGGAAACCGTGGTGCGCAGCCGCTTGCAACGCTGGTTCGCCGAACAGCAGATCCAGCCGCGCATCGTCGGCGAGTTCGACGACAGCGCCTTGATGCAGGCCTTCGGTCAATCCGGCAGTGGGATTTTCATCGGCCCGAGCGTGATCGCCGAAGAGGTCAAGCGTCAGTACGGCGTAGAAGTGATCGGCCAGACCGATGCGGTGAGTGAATCCTTCTACGCCATTTCCGTGGAACGCAAGGTCAGCCACCCTGGCATCGTCGCGATTGCCGAAGGTGCCCGTCGCGAGTTGTTCAGCGTCTAGCTATCCATGCAAGTGGCGCGGGGCTTGAAGGTCATCAGGAGCAACGCCAGCAGAATCGATACAAAAATGAACCCGGCGGCCGCGAACCCGACACTGCCCAGGCCCAGGGTATCGATGACCCGGCCACCGATCATCGCTCCCAGGCCAATCCCCAGGTTGGCCCCGGCAATGTTCAACGAAGCGGCAAACGCCGGGGCCTGCGGGGCTGCCTTCATCAGCCGCACATGGCTGACCAGGAACAATGCGGCCTGGGTCACGCCCCAGATGCCCATCGCCGCCGCCAACGCGAGGGGCGAATGAATGCTTGGGACCAACGCCACCATGCCGCCGATCAGGAACAGGCAGAACACCATCGACGCGATCAGCGGATGTCGGTCCACCGCACGACCACCGAGGGAGTTGCCCAGCAGCCCGACCGCGCCGAAGCCCATCAGGCACCAGCCCACCAGGGTGCCATCGAACCCGGCGAGGCGCTCGAGGATATCCGCCAGATAGGTGTAGGCGGTGAACATGCCGCTGAACACCAGGATCGACAACAGCACGTGCCCTTGCATCAACGGATTGCGCAGGATCTTCAATTGCGAACGGAAGCTCACCTGATGCTGATGCAGGTTGGTTTTCGGCAAGTAGAAAAACAGCAGCAACGCTTTGGCGAAGGCAATGACCGCCAGGATCGCAAACGCGCTGCGCCAGCCAAACGCATCGGCAATCAATGTACCCACTGGAATACCAAACACTGTGGCGCAGACGATGCCGAAGCCGATCCGGGCGATGGCCCTTCCGGCCAGCTGCGGCCCGACAATGTCCACCGCCGTTTCACTGGCCAACGCCCAGAACACCGGCAGGCCCAAGGCCGGGATCAACCGGGCAAGGGCCATTACCCAGATGTTGGGGGCGAAGGTGGCCAGCAGGTTGGCCAGGCCGAACATCACCAGCACGCTGATAAACAACTTGCGCCGCTCGAAACGAGCGAACCAGGCCGTCAGGAATGGCCCGAACGCCGCCACCGTAAACGCGAACAGCGTCACCAGCAGCCCGGCCTGGGGAATGCTGACGTGCAGGTCGCGGGCAATGGAAGGTAACAGGCCAACGATGACGAATTCCGTGGTCAGCACGGTAAAACCGGCGGCCGACAACAGGAAGATGGGTAACAACATGTAGAACTCCAGCAAAACGACGACACCAGCGTTAGCCCTGGGGCCCGCTGGCGGAAAAAAAGTGAGAGTGACAAAGCCTAACAGAATGCGCGCGTCATACAAACGCTCGGCATGGCCCGGATAAGGGTGACGGACTGTCACAGGTCCGTCAGATTTTTCACCGGCTGTGCTAAAGTCCGCGGCCTGCAAACGCCGTACTTTCTCTCGGTCCGCTCATGTGGCCTGCCCGCTTGTTGCCCTGATCCGTCGACCGTTGAACACAATAAAATCAGAGATGCCGCTATGACAGCTTCGTCCGTTACCCCTTTGCAACGCCTCAAACGCACCAGCCTGGTGACGCAAATCATCATTGGCCTGATCGCCGGTATTGTCCTGGCATGGCTGGCGCCCGACGTGGCGAAGTCCACCGCCTTCATCGGCAAGGTCTTCGTGTCCGCCCTCAAGGCCGTGGCGCCGATTTTGGTATTCGTGCTGGTCATGGCGTCGATCGCCAACCACAAGCATGGCCAGGAAACCCATATCCGCCCCATCCTGTTCCTCTACCTGCTGGGCACGTTCGCCGCGGCGGTGGTCGCGGTGGTCGCCAGTACGCTGTTTCCCTCCAACCTGGTGCTGTCGACCCAAGACGTCGCGGTCACAGCGCCCGGTGGCATCAGCGAGGTGCTACAAAGCCTGCTGCTGAGCGTGGTGGATAACCCGGTCCGGGCGCTGATGGACGGTAACTTCATCGGCATCCTGGCCTGGGCCATCGGCATGGGCATCGCCATTCGTCATGCTGGCCAGACCACGCGCACCGTGCTCGAAGACCTGTCCAACGGTGTAACCGTGATCGTGCGCCTGGTCATCCGCTTCGCCCCGCTCGGGATCTTCGGGCTGGTGGCCTCGACCCTGGCCACGTCCGGCTTCGACGCCCTGCTCGGCTACCTGCACCTGCTGACCGTGCTGATCGGTTGCATGCTGTTCGTGGCGTTGGTAGTCAACCCACTCATCGTGTTCTGGAAACTACGGCGCAACCCTTACCCGCTGGTGTTCACCTGCCTGCGCGAGAGCGGCATCACAGCGTTTTTCACCCGCAGCTCGGCGGCGAATATTCCGGTGAACCTGGAACTGAGCAAACGCCTGGGCCTGCACGAAGACACCTATTCGGTGTCGATTCCACTGGGCGCGACCATCAACATGGCCGGCGCCGCCATCACCATCACCGTACTGACCCTGGCGGCCGTGCATACCCTGGGTATTGCGGTGGACCTGCCAACGGCCGTACTGCTGAGCGTTGTCGCCGCCATTTGCGCCTGCGGTGCGTCCGGGGTGGCCGGCGGCTCGCTGTTGCTGATACCCCTGGCGTGCAGCCTGTTTGGCATTCCCAGTGAGATTGCCATGCAAGTGGTCGCAGTGGGCTTCATCATCGGCGTCCTGCAAGATTCGGCGGAGACGGCGTTGAACTCGTCGACGGATGTGCTGTTCACGGCGGCGGCGTGCCTGGGTGAGGAAGAGAAGCTCGCGCGTACGGCGTAACAACGGTGGCGGCTGTTCGGTCGCCATCGCGAGCAAGCTCGCTCCCACAGGGGGTTTATTGTGTAGCGGCCATTGTGTGAGCGCCACTGCCACTGTGGGAGCGAGCTTGCTCGCGATAGCGGCGGCACATCCACCAAGGATATGACCTGCAGCCACAAAAAAGCCCGGGAACGGCCCAAACCGTCCCGGGCTTTTTCATGCCTGCGGGTTAGAACGCGCCCATGTAGTCGCGCTTGCCCACTTCCACGCCGTTGTGGCGCAGCAAAGCGTAGGTGGTGGTGACGTGGAAGAAGAACTGCGGCAGGCCGTAGGTCAGCAGGTAGTTCTGGCCGCTGAAGCGCTTCTCCTTTGGCGTGCCCGGACGGGTGACGATTTCGATGCCTTCCTTGCCATCGATCTGCTCAGGCTTGATGTCGCCGATGAAGGCCAACACCTTGGCGATCAGGGCTTGCAGCTCGGCGAAGGTAGTCTCGCTGTCGTCATACTTCGGCAGCTCGACCTCGGCCAAGCGCGCGGACACACCCTTGGCGAAATCCACCGCGATCTGCACCTGGCGCACCAGCGGGAACATGTCCGGGTACAGACGGGCTTGCAGGAAAGCGTTCGGGTCGATGTTCTTCGCGGTGGCGTGGGCTTCGGCCTTGTTCAGAACGTCGCTCAACGCGTTGAGCATCTGCTTGAAAACCGGGACGGAAGCGGCGTACAGGGAAATAGTCATGGCAATCTCATGCAGGTGGCAGGAAAGAATGAATCAAACGGCTGCGATTATAGCCACGGCTGGTTGCACGGCTTGTCTTTTATTGCGCAAGGATTAGGCTAGGCGGCTTCCACAGCATAGGGAACGCGCGATGAGCATCGAAGAACAACAGCAGGCTGAAGAACCACGGCTCAATAGCACGGAAATCCGCATCCTCGGCGCATTGGTCGAGAAGCAGGCCACCAACCCCGAGACCTACCCGCTGACGCTCAACGCCCTGGTACTGGCCTGCAACCAGAAGACCAGCCGCGAACCGGTGATGAACCTCAACCCCGGCCAAGTCGGCCAGAGCCTGCGGGCGCTGGAAGGTCGTGGCTTCACCAAGCTGGTGATGGGCAGCCGCGCCGACCGCTGGGAACATCGGGTCGACAAGGCGCTGGAGCTGGTGCCGGCCCAGGTGGTCCTGATGGGCCTGCTGTTCCTGCGCGGCCCGCAAACGGTCAATGAGCTGCTGACCCGCAGCGGACGGATGCACGACTTCGAAGACGCCGAGCAAGTGGTGCATCAGCTCGAACGCCTGATCGCCCGAGGGCTGGCGTTGCTGGTGCCACGCCAGGCCGGTCAGCGCGAGGACCGCTATGTGCACGCCATGGGCGACCCGGCGGACATCGAAGCGATTCTCGCCGCCCGCCAGCACCCGGTGGAGCGCGGTGCCGGCGGCGGTGTCTCGCTGGAACGCATCGAAGAACTCGAAGCGCGGATCGCGGCGCTGGAAGAACGCTTGGCGCGGCTGGAATAGCAGCGCCTACGCCGACCGGGCGAAGGCCACGGCTTTTTCGAATTGCTCCAGGTTGGGCCGCACGCCGGTGTACAGCACGAACTGCTCCAGGGCCTGGATCGCGATGACTTCCAACCCGGTGATGACCCGTTTGCCGTCGGCCCGGGCGCGTACGATCAGGGGCGTTTCCGACGGGATCGCCACCACATCGAACACGGTCTCGGCCGCGGCGATGGTTTCGGGTTCAAACGCCAATTGGTCGGCTTCCGGGCCGCCGGTCATGCCGATCGGCGTGACGTTGATCAGCATCTGTGGCCGCCGGGTATCGAGTTCCGCTTGCCATTCATAGCCCAGGGACTCGGCCAGGGCGCGCCCGGCGGTCTCATTGCGGGCGACGATCAGCCCATTCTTGTAGCCCCCGTCGCGCAAGGCACTGGCCACCGCCTTGGCCATGCCGCCACTGCCGCGCAGGGCAAAGGTCGAATCCTTGGGCACGGCGTGGCTGTGCAGCAATTGGGCGATGGCAATGTAATCGGTGTTGTAGGCCTTCAAATGGCCGTCGGTATTGACGATGGTGTTGATCGACTGGATCGCGGCGGCGGAAGGATCCAGTTCGTCTACCAGGGCAATGCAGGCTTCCTTGAACGGCATCGACACGCCGCATCCGCGAATGCCCAAGGCGCGGATACCGCCCACCGCTCCAGGCAGGTCCTGGCTGCTGAACGCTTTGTAATAGAAATTCAGGCCCAATTGTTCATACAAATGGTTGTGAAAGCGCAGGCCGAAGTTTCCGGGACGCCCCGAGAGTGACATGCACAGTTGGGTGTCTTTGTTGGGATTGATCTGCATGCGTGTCTCCTTGCATTCACTTTCGGACAGACGGAACGCCGCCCCAAAAGGTTCGTTCGATGATGATACCGCCCGGCCCGGCCCGATCTCAGGCCGCTGGGTGACTTGGCGCGGTAAAGAAAAGCGCTACAGACCTTACACAATATTTACCCAACGGCGTCGTAAATCCTGAGAAAATCGCTGTCATAGCAAGTATCCCCGCGACCCTCATCGGGTCTGTTGCAGACCACAGGCGCCGGGGCCGAAACGAGGAACAGCCATGAATCGTAGACTTCCCATCATCGCCCTGCTCATGGGGGCACTCGCGGTCACCGGCCAGGCATCCGCCCACGGTCGTGGTGGTTGGGAGGGGCCCGCCGTGTTTGGTGCTATCGTCGGTTCGGCCATCGTTGGCTCGGCCATCATCAACCGTGATCGGCCGGTGTATGTGCAGCAACAACCGGTCTACTACCAACCGCAGCCGGTCTATGTGCAGCAGCCCCCGCCGGTCTACTACCAGCCGCAGCCGGTGTATGTGGAGCAGCCGATCTACTATCGCCCGGCGCCGGTGTATTACGGGCCACCACGGGGCTACTACTACGGCCCACCCCGCGGGCATTACGGCCGCTGGTAATTAGCCTCCCGAGCGAAAAAAAAAAGCCTGTGATCAGTGATCACAGGCTTTTTCATGTCCGCTGAATAACCCGATTTATTGTAGGAGCTGTCGAGTGCAACGAGGCTGCGATCTTGTTCCAGACGATTGAGCCGAGAGCGAAAGATAAAAATCAAAAGATCGCAGCCTTCGGCAGCTCCTACCACAGCCCAGCGGGAGCAAGCTCCCTCGCCACAGAGGTAATCGTCAGACGTGCTCGCTGCTTTTCAGTCGGATCGGCCCATGCTCCGCCGCCTCTTGAACAGGCTCCGCCACCACCGGAATCTCGTTGCCATCGCAATCATGCAGCTTGCCGTCGCTGAAATAATCGCCTTCGCGCAGCGCCGCCAGGTCCTGGTAGCGCAACACCCGTTCGGTACCGGCGGCGAAGACTGACTGCTGGTCGGAGTTGCCCGTGGTGAAGTGGTTGAACGCCAGGTTCAGCACGATCGCCATGATCGCCGAAGAACTGATGCCCGAATGAAAGATGGTCGCGAACCAGCTTGGAAAATGGTCGTAGAAGTTCGGTGCGGCGATGGGAATCATGCCGAAGCCGATGGAGGTGGCGACGATGATCAGGTTGACGTTGTTGCGGTAGTCGACTTTCGACAGCGTGCGGATGCCACTGGCCGCCACCGTGCCAAACAACACGATACCGGCACCGCCCAGCACCGAGGTCGGCACGGCGGCGATCACCCGGCCCATGAACGGCAGTAGGCCGAGTACCACCAGGAACACCCCACCAGTCGCTACCACGAAACGACTCTTGATCCCGGTGACCGCCACCAGCCCGACGTTCTGGGCGAAGGCACTCTGGGTGAAGGAACCGAAGATCGGCGCGATCATGCTCGACAGCATGTCGGCCCGCAGACCATTGCCCAGGCGCCTCGAATCGACCTTGGTGTCGATGATCTCGCCCACCGCCAGGATGTCGGCGGAGGTTTCAACCAGGGTGACCATGATCACAATGCACATCGACAAGATCGCAGCGATATGGAACGTCGGCATGCCGAAATGGAACGGGGTCGGGAAGCCGAACATCGGGCCCTGGCTGACCGATGAAAAATCGGCCATGCCGAGGAACACCGCGATGACGGTACCGATGACCATCGCCAACAGAATCGACAAGCGCGAGATGGTCGCGCTGCCCATTTTGCTCAGCAGCAGCACCAATACCAGGGTCACTGCGGCCAGGCCAATGTTCGCCATGCTGCCAAAATCGGCGGCGTGGCTGTTGCCACCCATCGCCCAACGCGCCGCCACCGGCATCAGGGTCAGGCCGATGGTGGTGATGACAATGCCGGTGACCAGTGGTGGAAAGAACCGGGTGATGCGGGAAAACACCGGGGTGATCAGCAAACCAATCAGGGACGCTGCGATCACCGCGCCTAGGATGGCTTGAAAGCCCCCTTCCCCGCCGCTGCCGACAATCGCCACCATGGTCGCGACGCCCGAAAACGATACGCCCTGCACCAAGGGCAGCTGGCAGCCAAAAAACGGCAGGCCGAGGGTTTGCAGCAATGTGGCCAGGCCTCCCGCGAACAATGACGCGGCAATCAACAGACCGATGTCCGCCGGCGAAAGCCCGGCCGCCTGGCCGATGATCAACGGCACGGCGACGATACCACCGTACATGGTCAACACATGTTGCAGGCCGTAAGCCATATTCGCGCCGACGCCGAGGTTTTCGTCCTCGGGCCGTGGGAGTGAAACATGGGGCGTTTTCATGGTTCGGGGATTCCCTGTTTTTTGTTATGCGCACACTGTATTCAAAATCTAGGACAAATGTCCATAGAGTTGTATACAACTTGTTGCGTGCACATTTGGAACAGATACCCGGTCAACCACTCAGTTATTCCTGGAACAACCCCACGATCGCAGGCCGCAACAGCTCGCGCAGCGGTACGCGCAGGCTGAATTCCTGCTCCAGCAAATCGATCAGCTCATCGGCATCGGTGATCACGCGCCGCTCGCTCTCCTGCCCTATCCGGTGCACGGCATAGCTGTTGCCGTTCAAGGTCTTGCGCAGCCCATCACCAGTGCGGGCCACCATTAACCGGCCCATGAACGGCGACTCAGGGTGGTTGCAGACGTACCAATTGCCGACGGTATAGTCGATGTCTTCCTGGCGTTGCAGGTCGAACAGGTACATCGGTCGCCATTCGTCGGCAACGTTGGCGCGCAGCAGGTAACCGTCCGCATGGGTCTCGATGCGGTACGGCTCATGGGGCGTCACCTGAACATCACGGCTGTCCAGCAGCAGCGGTGCGGTGGGCACCATGCCGCCAAAGCCGACATCGGTGATGTAGCGCACGCCGTCGATCGTCACCAGGCTCAGCCGATGGGTCCGGGCAGTCCAGGCGCCCTCAGGCGCGTTCATCACTACGCGCCCGGTGATGCCGCGGGCGTCGAAACCCAGTGTGTGCAACAGCACCAGGAACAACTGGTTGAGTTCATAGCAATAGCCGCCGCGCCCGTCCTCGAAAACCTTGCGCTCGACCGATTCAAGGTCGATGGGCACGGGCTGACGCAGCAACGTCGAGAGGGTTTCGAAAGGGAATTCAGCGGTATGGCGCCATTGCAACTGACGCAGCGTGTCGAGGGTCGGCGCCGGTGGTGCATCGAAACCCAGGCGCCGCAGATAGCGGGCCGTATCGCTCAGTTGGGGGTGACTCATGAGGGGTGTCCTTTTCCGGGTTCGGCACGGCGCTCAGAACAAGCGCACGGCTAATGGCGCCAGGTATAAGGCATTCCCTTCACAGAGACAACAATCGACCGGGCCCCCTGCCCCGTCAGCGCCGTTTGCGCGAAGCCAGCCGGATCCAGGTGGGTGCATGGTCGCTGGGGTGGGGCTGGTTCCTGACCCAGGCGTCCACGCCAGCCTCGCTCAGGTAGGCGCTGGCGGCCGGGTTGAGCAACAGGTGATCGATGCGCAGTCCGGAGTTCTTTTGCCAGTGCTGGCGGAAATAATCCCAGAAGGTGTAGATCCGCTCGTCTGGATACAAGTGGCGCAACGAGTCGGTCCAGCCCTGGTCCAGCAAGCGCTGGTAGCAGGCACGGCTTTCGGGCTGCAACAGCGCATCCTTGAGCCAGGAGCGCGGGTTGTAGATGTCGTCGTCGGTGGGCACCACATTGTAGTCACCGGCCAGCACCACGGGATGATCACTGGCCTGCAACCCTTGGGCGTATTCGATCAGGCGTTCGAACCAGGCCAGCTTGTAGTCGAATTTTGGACCGGGTTGCGGATTGCCGTTGGGCAGGTAAAGACACCCCACCAGCACGCCGTGCACCGCTGCTTCCAGATAGCGACTGTGGCTGTCGTCATCCCCACCCGGCAGGCCTCGACGGCTCTCCAATGGTTGCGCATCACGGGCCAGGATCGCGACACCGTTCCACGATGCCTGCCCGTGCCAGATCGCCCCATACCCCACCGACTCCAACTCCGCCGCCGGGAAGTCCTTATCTGCGGCCTTGAGTTCCTGCAAACAGACAATGTCGGGTTTCTCCCGCTCCAGCCATTCCAGCAGGTTGGGCAGCCGGGCCCGGATGCCATTGATGTTGAAGGTCGCAATCCGCAGGTTTTTCATAGGGCCGGTACTCGAAATGCCACGTTACTGGCTGTGACCGTCAACCAGACGCGGTGGTTGCAACGATCTTCATGAGCCCGTTTTAGTTAGGGGCCGGCCGTTTTCCAGCAATTGCGCAAAGGCTTGTTTGTCGATCGGACGGCTGAGGAAATAACCCTGTACTTCATGGCATTGATCCGAGCCCAATGAACCGAGCTGGGCCAGGGTTTCCACTCCTTCGGCGGTGACCGTCAGCCCCATGGCCTTGCCCAGGTTGATGATTGCCTGCACCACGGCGCGGTCGTTGCTGCTGTTGCTCATGGAGGCGATGAAGCGCTTGTCGATCTTGATGCCATCGAACGGATAGGTGCGCAGGTAACCCAGGGACGAATAACCGGTACCGAAGTCGTCCATGTTCAAGCGCACGCCCAGTTCCTTCAAGGCGTTCATGACCTGAAGGGCGCCATCGACGTCGTTGAGCATCACGTTTTCGGTGATCTCGAGTTCCAGCCGACTCGCCGGAAAACGGGTTTCGATCAACACCTGTCGCACATCTTCCACCACGTCGCTGCGCTCGAACTGCGCCGGCGACAGGTTGACCGAAACCATCAGTTCCCCCGGCCAGGTCAGCGCGGTTTCGCAGGCCTCACGCAATACCCAACGAGAAAGCGGGACAATCAGGTCGGTTTGCTCGGCCAAGGGAATAAAGGCATCAGGGCCCAACAAGCCTTGGGTCGGATGCTGCCAGCGAACCAAGGCCTCGACCGCCACGATCTCCCGACCATCGACGGTGTAGCGCGGCTGGAAATGCAGGACGAATTCGTTTTTCTTCACGGCCTGGCGCAGGTCGCTTTCCAGTTGGCGACGATGCTGGATCTGATCGTTCATTTGCGAAGCGAAATAACACCAGGTTTTCTTGCCTTCGGACTTGGCCTGGTACAAGGCAATGTCGGCACAGCGGATCAACTCACCGGGCACATAACCCTGGCGCCGGCTCACGGCGATGCCAATGCTGGCGCCAATGTGCAACGAATGGGTTTCGTAGAGAATCGGTTGCTGCAGGCTGTCGATCAACCGCTCACAGAATCGATCGATCTCCGTGGTGTGTTCCATGCCGTTGAGCACCACCACGAACTCGTCGCCCCCCAGCCTCGCCACCAGGTCTTGCTCGCGGGTGCTGTCGCGCAGCCGCTGAGCCACTTCCAGCAACACCGCGTCGCCTGCCGGGTGGCCGAGGGAATCGTTGATCGGCTTGAAATTGTCCAAGTCCACCATCAGCAACGTCAGGGGTGCGGCATGCTCCTTGGCCACCAACGCATCATCCAGGTACCGCGCCAGCTTGTTGCGGTTCGGCAGGCCGGTCAGCGCATCGTGCATCGACAGATGCTGGACCTGGGCGTGAGCCGCCACTTCATCGGTGATGTCACTGGCGGTACCGCGGTACCCCACCACTTCGCCCTTGGTGTAGATCGGGCGCGCCGACACCCGACAGAAGCGCAATTGCCCGGAATGATCGCGGTAGGAACAGCGTAAGTTGCTGGCGTTCTGTTCTTCCGTCAGCTTGCCTAACCAGAGGGCAATCGGCGTGGTGTCGCAATACAGCAGTTGCTCGATATCCTGCCCCAGCCATTGCTGGTCGGAAAATCCAGTGACCGTATTGAAACGCCCAGACAGATAAGTGATGCGCTGCTGCCCATCGATTTCCCAGATCCAGTCGGAGGCCGCCTCGGCCACGGCCCGGAAGCGCTCTTCGCTGGCCTCAAGGGCATGTGCAGATTTTTCGAGGCTGTCATAACTGGCATCCACATGCCGTGCCGTGCGCATTGCATAGCGAAAGAAGTAAGCGGTGAGCAGTGCCAGGATCAGCAACGCGCCACCCAGCGGCGGCACCAGTGACCAGAGCAGGTGCTGGCCCGGTCGCTCCAACCGGGACACCAGGCTATAGCCGGTACTGTCCAGCGGCACAGCTGGCTGGCCGGGCTCGAGTTCGGTGTCTTTCTTGAGATTCAAATCGGTGAGGCCATAACTCTTGCCCATTTTGCGCAGTTTGACCGGCGTCAGTTGGTCAACGAACAGCAGCACCGAAGTGCCTTTGGCCTCGACCTGGGGTCGTTCGTCATTGGGCAGAATCACCGACGCGGTGACAACGGCCGGCCAGCCCTCGAACAGCGTGTAGCGAATCGTCGACATCGTCAGGTCGGGCTGTGTCTGGAGCTGGTCCACCAGCGCTGGCAGCGGTGTGTCCATATAAACCGAGGCATCATCCTGGACATTGCGCCCGCGCACCACGGCATATTTGGTGCGTTGCCGATCAATGACAAACACCCCTTCGTATTCGTCATTGGTGAACAGGGTCTTGCCCATGTTCTGTTCGGCGTAGGCCCATTGCACATCGACTTCACCGTTGAGGTGGTCGTAGGCCGTGGTCCAATAGGCATAGCTGGCGATGTAGTTTTTCGAAGCGGTGATGCGATTCTCGAGGGCGCGCTCGATATAGAAGTGCGTCTTGCGCACGTCCTCCGCGTCGAGCTTTTGTGCAATGTTCAACAGCGCGGCGATCGCCACCAGGACGCCCAGGACAAACAGCCCCGCGACGGCCACGACCAGGCGACGGGTAATCGGCGTGTGACGCGCGGTGCCTGAAGGGGTATCGGCAGTGGAATCCATTGACCTGCTCCTATCCTGTCAACGCTGGCCTCGATACCTGGAGGAATGAGGACCGGGGCCAGTCGCTCCTAACCTTAGCAGCCACTGTTCGATCAGTTGGCGAGCCCACGTTTTTTTGCGAAAGAGCCTACACACTTCTTGAGGGTCACCAGCGCGATGCTTGAAGAGTTGACCGTGCCCCATGGCCGATGATTCCAACCAATCTCAACGATCCGAGCGTGCCAGCGTATCGAGCCCGCCTTCGGTCGATAACACCGCCACCCGGTTGCGGCCGCCGTGCTTGGCCTGGTAAAGCGCGGCATCGGCGCGCTGGATGAAGACTTCGATGCTGTCCAGGCTGCTGGGTACAAAGGCATAGCAGCCCAGGCTCACCGTGAGGTAACCGGTCGGGGAGCCGGAATGGGTGATGTGCTTGTCGATGACGCTGCGGCGGATCTGCTCGGCCAACGCCATGGCCCCCGCAAGATTGGTATCGGGCAGCAGTACTGCAAACTCTTCGCCGCCATAACGCACCGCCAGATCGGCCTTGCGATGGCAACAGCTCTTGAGCACCTTGGCCACTTCCGCCAGGCAATGATCCCCGGCCACGTGCCCATAGGCGTCGTTGTAGTGCTTGAAAAAATCGATGTCGAGCATGATCAGGCTCAGCGGGCTGCGCTGACGGGCACCCCGGCCGAACTCGATATCCAGGGCCCGCTCGAACAACCGCCGGTTCGCCAGCCCGGTGAGGCTGTCGTGGGTGGCAATCAGCGCCAACGCTTCCTGGGCCTTGCGCAAATCCGCTTCGATCTTTTCGCTGTTACGTACCTGGCGCACGAATACCCAGCCGAACAAGCAAATGCCCAGGACCACCAAGCCCACGATGAGGCTGGATTGGAAAGCCCGGTCATGCCAGCCCGCGAGAATCGACTCTTCGGACATCGCGGCGGTGACCACCAGCGGATAAGCCTGTAGATGTTGATGCCCATAGAGCCTGACGACGCCGTCGATGGCCGAACGGATAAGTGCATCGCCAGACATCCCGCCGGCCAGGGCATGGTTGTAAATATTCTCTTGGGCCAGCGGGTGACCAATCCGTCCCTCATCGAAGGGGCGACGGGCCAAGAGTGTCCCGTCAGACAAAGCCAGGGCCATCTCGCCTTGCTCATCCAGGCTGAAGCTTTTGAAGAACCGTTCGAAGTACGACATTTTGATGCCGGCCATCAACACGCCTTGGAAGTTGCCATCCTGATCGTTCAAACGGCGGGAAACGGGGATGATCCATTCGCCGTTTTGCCGGCTGCGGATCGCTGGACCGATGTGGGCGATCAGGGAGGCATTCTGCTGATGGAAAACGAAATACTCTCGATCCGCCACCCCTGCTCCCCTGTGCAGGTTTTCAAAGGAGGTCACCACCCAATGACCGTGCTTGTCGAACAGAAACAGGCCATGCAGTTGCTCAAGCGATTGCACCCGCCGGGCAAAGGTTTGCTGCAAACGTGGCTGTACCGCAGGGCCGAAGCCGTCAATTTGGATCCAATCGATCAGACTGGCCAGGACCAGATCGGCCTGGAGGAAGGTGTCCTGAGCCTGCTGGGCCATGGCCCGAGTAAGAGTGGCCGAGGCGATGCGGGCCGACTCCACGTCGTGACGGCGGGACTGTTCCAACTGCAGGTAAAGCAAACCGCACAGGCACAGGCACACCGCCGCGATAAACGTGACCGCAGCCTTGAGCAACGGGAGGCGTTTCAGGGCACCACCGGGGGTATGGAAAGGATCGTAGATGGAGATTGGCAAGCGACTTCCTGAAGAGGGCAAAACATGAGCGAATTCGCTCATAACCCCCAATATTCGTGAGCTTAGCCTACCGCTTGTGAGGCGGCAATTTGCCCGTGCAGCGGAGCCGATGGGTGGCTGGAATGGATCCAAAAACCCACCCCCGGCGCTCCCAAAAATGCCCGCCTCAGAACGAAGAAATTTCCGTGGTACTCACCGTACTGGCGGCACCCGGATCTCCCCGGCCCGGCATTGTGTCCTGACGCCCTTGCCGCAAGAAGCGAACGCCAGGTCCTTGCCCATGCACACCCGCACCTCCGACAACTGCGGCCCACTGCAAATCACCGCAATGCCGTCAGGCGCAATGCCGGGATTGCTTTGGCGGAACAGTCGGACGATTTCATCAGCCTCGAAATAGTACGAGGCGTTGAACGGTTGCAACTGCGGCGGGATTTTCACCGCCCCCAGGGCTTTGTCGGCAACCTCCAGGTAACCCGTGGCACCCAGGCCACTGCACGTACCGTGCTTGGACCATTCATGCGCCATCAACTTGCGGGTTGGAAACAGCGTCAGGCCTTTCTCCTGCTCGGCGGCGTTCAACGGCACCTGGGGCGCACAGAATTGCGGCCAGCCGCCTTTGGTGTATTGCGGCCAGAGACCGTGGAGCACAAAGCCGTAGCCTTTGCCGGAACACTGCGCATCGTTCTGGTGAGTCAGGCAGAACGTCGGCGACCAGGACAGCGCCAACAGGTAGTAATCGAACAGCCCGGCCACGGGTTGCGCCCGTGCATTGCCGGACTCGCGGGCATTGACTGCGGCCATGGAGCCCAGTGTCAGTACGATCAGTACGGCTATGGCAAGACGTTGTTTCATTGACCCACTCCTTGGGACGATTGTGCGAAAGCAGGATGATCCGGCGATGATTGTTTCAGTCGTGTGTTTCAATCCTTTGAAGGGCTGTTTTTTACAAGCAAACCTCGCCTGGGGCTATCTAAATTGCGTAACGCCCCATAACGTAGATCGCCTTCGACTTTTAAGTGCCCCGTCGCCCATGAGCAAACCGCCCCGAACCGATGACGAACAACCCCTGACCCGACCCGGCGCCGTCAGCCTGCGCGAAGCTTTCTGGTTCTGGCTCAAACTGGGCTTCATCAGTTTCGGCGGCCCCGCCGGGCAGATCTCGATCATGCATCAGGAACTGGTGGAACGTCGGCGCTGGATTTCCGAGCGGCGCTTCCTGCATGCCCTCAATTACTGCATGTTGCTGCCAGGGCCCGAGGCCCAGCAACTGGCGACCTACCTGGGCTGGCTGATGCACCGGAGCTGGGGTGGGGTGATCGCCGGGGCATTGTTCGTGCTGCCTTCGCTGTTCATTCTCATCGCGCTGTCGTGGCTGTACATCGCCTTTGGCGAAGTGCCGGTAGTGGCAGGCATTTTCTATGGCATCAAGCCGGCCGTGACGGCCATCGTCGTGCATGCCGCCCACCGGATCGGCTCCCGCGCACTCAAGAATAATTGGCTATGGGCGATCGCGGCGGCATCGTTCACCGCGATCTTCGCCTTTGACCTCCCCTTCCCACTGATCGTGCTGGGTGCGGCTGCCGTCGGTTACTTCGGCGGGCGCTGGGCACCGGAAAAATTCAGCCTGGGCGGTCACGCTACGCAACATAAATCCTTCGGCCCCGCCTTGATCGACGACGACACGCCGACCCCGGACCACGCCCGGTTCAGCGCTGCCAGGTTGGCCCGCCTGGCAGTCGTCGGTGCCCTGTTGTGGGTCGTGCCCATGGGCCTGCTGACCGCCCTGTTCGGCTGGCACGGCACGTTGACGCAAATGGCCTGGTTCTTTACCAAGGCCGCACTGCTGACCTTCGGCGGCGCCTATGCGGTCTTGCCCTACGTGTACCAGGGCGCCGTCGGACACTTCGGCTGGCTGACGCCGACACAGATGATCGACGGCCTGGCCTTGGGCGAAACCACACCCGGACCATTGATCATGGTCGTGGCCTTCGTCGGTTTCGTTGGCGGCTACGTGATGCAGGTGTTCGGCCCCGAACAGGCCTTTCTCGCCGGGGCGGTCGCGGCCACGCTGGTGACCTGGTTCACGTTCCTGCCCTCGTTCCTGTTCATCCTGGCCGGCGGCCCGCTGGTGGAATCGACCCACAACGCGTTGAAATTCACCGCGCCGCTGACTGCGATTACCGCCGCGGTGGTCGGAGTGATCCTCAACCTGGCGTGCTTCTTCGGTTACCACGTGCTTTGGCCCAACGGTTTTGCAGGTGCCCTGGACTGGCCGTCGGCAATCATCGCAATCGCCGCGGCCATTGCGCTGTTTCGCTACAAGCGCGGAGTGATCCAGGTGTTGCTGGCGTGCGGCTTGGCCGGACTAGCGGTGCATTTGCTGCGCTAGACGAGGCGCTTGCTCAGGTACGTCGCCGAAGCCGGGCACAAGGTCTTGAACTGGGCCGTCGCGCTGATCGAAGCGGGCGCCAGCGAGCGATCCTCCAGCTGATAGCCCTGGCCGGTAAAAAACGCGGCGGCGCTGTCGGTCAACAGGTGGAGCCGCTGTGCGCCCTCGCGTTTCGCAAACGCTTCGATAGCGGCCAGCACCGCCGCGCCAGCCCCCTTGCCCCGCTGCCCCTCAAGGACAACCAGCGAGCGCAGCAACCGCTCGGCGCCCTCCCCCTCGATGCCACCAAACGCCACGTCAACACCTTGGTGGCTGAAGCTGAAGAACTGTCGACCGGGATACGTCAGGTCGTCCACGGGTAGCCCGGCCAGGGTGAGCGCATCGCGCAACGGGTCCAGGTCGTTATTGCTCAGTGCTCTCATTTGCATGACTTGCTTCCTCGCGACTGTCTCGGTGATCGTCATTGCCACCAGCCCATGACCCAGCGCAAAAGAACGCCCCAGCCCATCAGCTAAGCTCAACCTATCATCACGACAGGGAATCGACATGAGCAAGGCAGACGAGCTAGCGGCCAAACTGAGGAAAACCCAGCAGACCCGCGCGGATACCGACAATTGCGCCGACCTGGCGATCGAGCACTGGCCCGCCCAGGTCTACGAACTGTATCGCCAGATCGAAATCTGGCTGGCGCCCGTGTGCGAGGCCGGCCTGGACATTCGGCGCAACCCCACCCACGTCTTTGAAAGTCATTCCAACGGTTCGACGTACAACTACGCCATCGATCAATTGGTGATCGAAGGCAATCACCGCCGCATTTCATTCGATCCGATTGCGCGTTTCTCGCCCGAGGGCGAGGGCTGCATTGAGGTCCATATGAAGGGGCAGGAACGCTGCATCCTGCGCACACTCGGCGAGCACGGTGAATCGCTGTGGCATATCCAGGCCCTGCGTTTGACCGGGCAACCGCGCCCGGAACCTGCCGTTCTGGATGAGGACGCCTTACTCTCGCTGATAGAAGAAGGCCTTGGCCTTTAACGCAAATGGGCGACCCTTGAGGTCGCCCATTTTCATTGCGGCGCTGATTCAAGTGTTGGGTCGGTCCCTGACACCGGTAGCGTCAATGCTTGCGCCGGTCTTCCCACAAGTTTATTCAAGGCATTGTCGATTTCGTCCGCCGCACCTTGCGCATACCGGGCGTCCGCCCAGCTCCAGTACGGATCGGATATCAGCCCGCCCACGGCGTGTGCGCACAATTCATCGCTGCTGATGCCCATCTTCCCGGCAGTGGCGATCACGGCCATAAGGGCTTGCTCTAATTGGGAAGTTCGCTCGATAGTCACAATCAACCAACATGCTGGATAACAAACCCAGAGCATAACAAGCCATCAATGTGCCACCAACCTCAGGCGCCCAACGGTCGCCCTCTCTTGGCTTACAGGACTGGCCTCAACTCGCTGTGCCATAGGAGGCCGTGTCCGAAGTCAATAATGACTCACGGACCGCTGAGCGAGCCGCCAGTACCGTAAGAACAGCGGCAACGCCCAGCACGGCCGCACTGGTTTCGAAGGTCGCGTGATAACCACTCAGATCAAACAGAACGCCACCCACTGTCGCGCCCCCGGCGATGGCGAGTTGGACGATCGCTACCATCAGGCCGCCGCCGGCTTCGGCATCTTCCGGCAGCGTTCGCGAGAGCCAGGTCCACCAGCCCACGGGCGCTGCCGTGGCCACCAGGCCCCAGAGGCCAAGCAGGAGGGTCGTGATGGTTACCGAGCCGCCGAATCCCACCAGGGCGATGGCAATCGCGGCCATCAGCAGCGGGATGACGATGAGCGTCCGATAGAGGTTGTTTTTCAAGCAGGCCCCGATCAGGAAGGTGCCCAGCAGCCCCGCCACACCGATCACCAGCAACATGAAGGACAGCATGGAAACGCTCACCTGCGTCACCGACTCAAGGAACGGTCGCAGGTAGGTGAACAGCATGAACTGGCCCATGAAAAACGTGCTGACCGCCAGCATCCCCAGCGCGACCGGTGTTCGGGTCATCAACTTGAAGACGTTGGTGCTGCCCCGCTTCCCCTGCGAGGGCATGGAGGGCAGGCGCAACAGCAGCCAGACCAGGGCGATGGCGGCGACGGGCACAATGCAGAAAAACGCGCCACGCCAACCAATGATCGCTCCGAGGAAACTGCCCAGCGGCGCAGCGACCACGGTCGCCAGGGCATTGCCGCCGTTGACGAGGGCCAGTGCCTGCGGAACCTGAGCGTCCGGCACGAGCCGCATGGCCGTGGCCGCCGACAGCGACCAAAAGCCGCCAATCGCCACGCCGATCAACGCACGGCCGACCATGAATACCGCGTAGTTCGGTGCGAACGCCACCACGGTGCCTGAAACGATCATCAGCAAGGTCAGTCCCAGCAGGAGCCACTTGCGGTCGACCCGGGCGGCGATCGAGGCGATGAACAAGCTGGTGATCAGGGCAAAGGCGCCGGAGACGGCAATGCCTTGGCCGGCCTGTCCTTCGCTGATGTGGAGATCGGCCGCTACCGGCGTCAGCAAGCTGACGGGCATGAACTCAGAGGCAACGAGCACGAACGCGGCGAGGGCCATGGCAAATACCGCGCCCCAGGCAGGCGGGTCTTGTGGCGATGATTTATCGGTCATTGAGTGAGAATCCTGTATTGCTTGATGAACCTGTGGGAGCGAGCCTGCTCGCGATGGCGGCGGTACATTCAACATCACCGCCCCAGGCAGACCGCTATCGCGAGCAAGCTCGCTCCCACCGTTTTGAATGGCGGCGTTCACCTATTTCGTACCCGCCACGCATCTTGCTGGGTTGAGTGAGGTTGTATCTTCATCGCCCAGATCAATGTGCAGGTAGTGCATACCGATGAGACTCTTGCCTGATCCTGTGAGTTTTCCCAGCGCATATAGGCAGCGCTTCGCTTGGCACGTTAATGTTCTGCCTATAGCGCTTGAGCCAAGACGACACCCGGAGCCGACATGGCCATCCAACGCAGATCCGTACAAGAGACATTGACCACAGTCATTGGCGCCTGGACCCCACACCCGGGCGACTTCGAAACACCCATCCCCGGCCTTGCCTTCTTTCGACGTGAAGCTCCGGCACCGCCGGTGATCTGCATGATCGAACCGAGCATCGTGCTGGTGGCCCAAGGCATGAAGCAGGTATGGATCGGTGGCGAGGCCTACGGCTACGACACCGGGCGGTTCCTCATGACCTCCCTGGACATCCCGGCCAATTCCGAAGTGCTGCAGGCAAGTCCGGAACAACCCTGCCTGGGCTTGGTGCTGAGGCTCGATTTGCGCATGGTGGCCGACCTGATCGCCCAGGGCAGCCTGTCGCCGCCGCGTGATCGAGCGGTTGGGATTGGCGCGGGCATCGGCACCGCGACACCCGACCTTTTGGCGCCGTTCGCACGCCTGCTGGCGTTGCTGGATGAACCGGAAGCGATTCCGATACTGGCACCGTTGATCCAGCGCGAGATCCACTACCGGCTGCTGCTCAGCGACCAGGCCGCGCGGCTGCGGCAGATCGCCTCGGTCGATAGCCAGGGCTACCGGATCGCCAAGGCCATCGACTGGTTGAAGTTGAACTACACCGAGCCCGTACGCGTGGACGACCTCGCGGCGAGGGTGCAGATGAGCGCGCCGACGTTTCACCACCACTTCCGCCAGCTCACGGCGATGAGCCCGCTGCAATACCAGAAGTGGCTGCGGTTGAACGAAGCAAAACGCTTGATGCTCAACGAGCACGTGGACGTCGCGAGTGCGGCCTTCAGGGTGGGCTATGAAAGCCCTTCCCAGTTCAGCCGCGAGTACGCCCGTTTGTTTGGCGTGCCGCCCAAGCGGGACATTGCGGCGTTGCGCGGGGCAGGCAAGCACACCAAGGCGGTTTGATTGACTCAGGTTTGATCCATTGTGGCCTGATTCATTGTGGCGAGGGAGCTTGCTCCCGCTTGAGTGCGAAGCGCTCACAAAAAAAGGGGCCGCTACGCAGCCCAGCGGGAGCAAGCTCCCTCGCCACAGGGGGCAATTTCAACCGTCAGATCACAGCGAGATCATCAGTCACTTTCAGGACGCTGATCGGATCTTCAGCCTTCTGCGCCAACGCCACACACTTCAACGCCAGGATCATCGTCGGGTCAACCAGCGCCACCTTATGCCCGTTGATCTCGAACGCCTCGCAATGCGCCAACACCAGCGGCAACTCGGTACACCCCAGGATCAATACCCCTGCCCCCAACTCGCACAGGTGCTCAGCCGCCAGCAACAGTTGCTCCTTGCAAAGCCCTTGCGTGAAGCCCGCCTTGATACCGCGCGGTCCGTAGATGGCGTCCATGACCATCGCCTGGTAATCGACACCGGGCGTAAGGACCTGAAGCCCGGCATGGCGCGCCGCCTGGTGATAGACCTGGCTCTGTACCGTACCGGACGTCGCCAGCAGGCCAATCACCTTGCCCGAACCATAGGTGCGCGCGATCCACTCCACCGTCTCGCTCAGCATGTTCACGATGGGCACCCTCAAGTGCGCCTGGATCCGCTCGACGAAGGCATGGGCGGTGTTACAGGGAATTGCAATGGCGTTGGCGCCGGCACTTTCGAGACGTCTGCACGTGGCGTACATCGCCATCGTCGGATCGGTCTCGTCCCGCAACAGGCTGGCCGTCCGGTCCGGAATCTGCGGGTTCTGCTCGACCACCATCTTGATGTGGTCCTGATCCTTGCCCGCCGGCGTATTGGCCACCACCTTGGCCATGAAGTCCACGGTGGCGGCCGGCCCGACGCCCCCGACGATGCCCAGCTTGAACGGTGGCTGCCTGGACTGCGGGTCCAGTGTCGCGAAGTCGGCGTAGATCGCATTGATGTCCAGCACGGTCATCCCGCGGCGCTGCAAGTCGGCACAGACCAGGGAAAGCTCGGTCATGCCGGGCAGGATCACCGTCGCCCCCTGGGCCTGCAACGACAGGCACGCCTGGTAGACCGCTTCAAGCGGCGCGCCTTCGAGGTGACCGTCCTTGATGCCATTGAGGCCGTACATCGCCTCCATCAACCCCGCTTGATCATCTGGGTCGGGGTAAACAATCTGGAAGTCTTTGCCAAAATGTCGCTCGAACAAGCCGCAATGGCGCACGAAGTCGGAGGCAATCACCCCCAATGTCATCCGGGGCGATACCGTATGGCGAACGTGCCGGGCCAAGGCGGCCATCATGTCCAGCACCGGAATGCCCAATTCCTCCTCGATTTCAGCGCGAAACGTCTGGCTGGCGAAGCATGGGAGCATCACCGCATCGAAGCCACTGTCCTCGAACGACTTGCACACCTGAAACACATAGAACTTGCGCGACGTCATGCTCGCGCCCTGATCCAGTGGCAGCAGCACATCCTTGAAGGGGTGCTGCTCGAACAGGAAATGGTAGCGCCCCTGATCTTCGAGCACCGCCCGGGACTTGACCAACTTGTAGAACAGATCGCCTCCGGCCAGTGACCCAAGCCCGCCGACGATGCCCAACTTGCGCACAACGGAAGCCTTGCGGCTCGACTTCGCTTTAGCCTTCATGACCTTTTCCTCAAGCCACCGGCACCGGCTCGGATCGCGACCGAACCGGGACATGTGCACCCTCGTCCTCATCAGCTTCTTCGTGGGGTTCGGACTTGGCGACCACCGCCGTCGCAATGCTGTTACCCACCACGTTGGTGGCGGTGCGGGCCATGTCTAGGAACTGATCGATGCCGATGATCAACAGCAGCCCTGCCTCGGGAAGATTGAACATCGGCAACGTGGCCGCGACCACGACCACCGAAGCCCGGGCGACACCGGCCATGCCCTTGCTGGTGATCATCAGCGTCAGAAGAATCAGCATCTGCTGAGTGAAACTCAAATCGATGTTGTAGGCCTGGGCGATGAACAGAATGGCGAACGCCTGGTACATCATCGAGCCGTCGAGGTTGAACGAATAACCCAGGGGCAACACGAAACTGGACACGCGTTTGGGCGCACCAAATTTCTCCAGCGCTTCAATGGTTTTCGGGTAGGCGGATTCGCTGCTGGCGGTGGAAAAGGCCAGGAGAATCGGTTCGCGAATGAGCTTGCCGAGGTGAAAAACCGAGCGACCAAGGAACAGGTAACCGGCACCGAACAGCAATGCCCAGAGAATCAGGATCCCCAGGTAGAACTCAGCAATCAACTTGCCGTAATCCACCAGCAGACCAAGCCCCTGGGTAGTAATCGCCGAGGCGATGGCGGCAAACACCCCAATCGGCGCGAAGGCCATCACGTAGTCGGTGATCTTGAACATTACCTTTGCCAGCTCTTCGATGGAATCGGTGATCCGGGTGTAGCCCGCCCGTTTCACGCCCGCCAGTGCAAAGCCGAAGAAGAGCGAAAACACCACGATCTGCAGGATCTCGTTGTTGGCCATCGCTTCGGCAATGCTGCGGGGAAACACGTGGCCGATGAACGCCTTGAGACTGAAGTCACCGGTATTGACCGGCACGGCCGCCGTTGCGTGCTGGGCCACGTCCATGTTCAGCCCGGCACCGGGCTGAAACAAGTTGACCAGCCCCATGCCGATCAGCAGCGAGACGACCGAGGCGGTGACAAACCAGGCCATCGCCCGCGCCCCGATCCTGCCGACGGAACGGGAGTTGCCCATGCTGGCGATACCGCCCACCAACGTTGCGAAGACTAGGGGCGCGATGATCATCTTGATCATGCGCAGGAAAATATCAGTGACCATCGAGAAGTAACTGGCGATCTCTTTGGCACTTTGCTCGCTCCCTGCGAAATGGTGACACGCCCAACCGACCAGCACGCCCAGGGCAATGCCCATTGCAATTCGGCGCGGGAGCTTATTCTTCTTCACGGTGCTGTCCTCAAGTAGTTCTTGGAGTTTTTTACTTGGCAGGATCAATTCTAAGGAGCGGATCCGGAGGGATGATGAGTAATCCAGCTAGCCCCATGCGTTTTTGGAATAGTTAGTGAAAGGCCTCGCTGTGCCGGGGAATTGCGCAGTAAAATCGTGCTCTCACGGGGGGAGTTCTCGATATGCAACTCAAATGGCTGGATGATCTTCTGGCGATTGGCGAATGGAAAAACTTCTCCCGCGCGGCCGAGGTACGTTGCGTGACGCAATCGGCCCTGTCCCGGCGCATCCGCTCACTGGAGGAATGGGTGGGGGTCAAGTTGGTGGACCGGGGCACCTACCCTGTCCAGCTCACGCCCGCGGGGGTCACTTTCTGCGATGAAAGCCGAGAGGCCCTCGCCGGGTTATTGAGGTTGCGCTCGACCCTGCGCGACGTGGAACGAATGCCCGGACGCTCGATCCAGATCACCGCCGGCCATAGTTTGTCGATGACCTTCCTGCCCAAGTGGCTTTCGCAGTTCCAACAACACAACGAGCAGTTCAACGCCCGGGTGGTGGCCGCCAACATTCATGACGCCGTCATTGCGCTGGAAGAAGGCAGTTGCGACTTGATGATGGTCTACCACCACCCGCTTGCCCCCATCCTGCTGGACCCCGAGCGTTTTGGCAGCCTGGTGCTTGGCCACGACGCGTTCATTCCCCTGTGCGCGCCCAACCGCAAGGGCGAGCCGCTGTTCCGCCTGCCCGGCCGCGCCGGAAAACCGGTGCCCTACCTGGCCTACACGGCAACGACGTTCCTCGGGCGCGTCGCCGACATCGTCATCACCAACGGCCCTGAACCGATCGCGCTGGAGCGCTGCTATGAAGCGGACATGGCGATGCTGCTGATGCGCATGGCCATCGAGGGCTACGGCGTGGCCTGGTTGCCGCAGAGTGCGGTGGCCGACGAGTTGGAGCGTGGGCTGTTGGTGCGGGCCGGTGGCGAGCAATGGAGCACGCGATTGGAGATTCGCTCGTACTGTGCGATTGCCAATCGCAACCCAACGATGCGCAAGCTGTGGAAGACATTGGAAGGCGCTTCGTTGCAGCGGCCGGGCAGCGCACCCTCTGTGCCAGAAGATGCGAACTGATCCATGAGGCTAGGTGTTCAAGCCGATCCAACCGTGTATGCCCACGTAGAGGCCCACACCGATGATCAACACGCTGGACAAGTAAGGTGCCCGGCGAGCAACGGTGCCCAGCCAAGGCCAGCGATTGGACGCCTGCCTTGCGCCAATGGCCGCCGCAGCCCCAACGGTCACTAACGTCATCGCTAGGCCGATGCTGAAACACAGGACAAGCAGGCCGCCCAGCGCGACCTCTTTGACTTGCAAGCAAAGCAGCAGGACGGTAATGGCCGCAGGGCAAGGAATCAGCCCGCCCGTCAGGCCGAACAGGATGATCTGGCCCGTGGTGACCTCCCGGTTGGTGAAGCGCTTGCGGATGTCGTTGGCATGCGCTTGTTCGTGGGCGTCCTGATAACCCGCCAGTGACAGCGTCAGGCCTCTGGGTTCGGGGTGCCCGTGGTTATGTTCGTGGTGATGGTCGTGATCGTGATCGTGATCGTGATCGTGATCGTGATGATGGTGGTCATGCCTTTGTGCGAACTTGAACATCTGCTCGCCGCGCCAGGTTCGCCATAGCATCCACAGCGCGATGACAATGATCAGCGCAGAAGACGCCAGTTGGAAATAAGGCTCCGTGGTTTCGGCATCCAGCCCCTGGCCCAGGTACATGCCGCCGATAGCGACCAGCCACACCACGGCAGTGTGGGACAGCGTCGCCGCCAGTCCCAGTAACACCGCCTGTTTGACCGAGCCCCGGATCGCCACGATAAACGCCGCCATCATGGTTTTCGAATGACCAGGCTCCAGGCCATGCAAGGCGCCCAGCAAGATAGCACTGGGGAAATACAGCCAGGCGTGAGTGCCACCCTGTTGCAGCAATTCAGCAAAATTGGGCATGTCGGGCCTAGAGGTACTTGGTGATTTGTTTGAAAGCTTCCAGCGGCGCGCGCTCGCCTTTATTCAACGACGAAACGGTGTCCTCCAGGCAGTGATCGATGTGATCCTGGATCAACGTCCGCTTGGCCTGGCACACCGCTTTTTCCACCGCGTGCAACTGCTGGGCGATATCCACGCACTCACGCCCCTCTTCGATCATCGTGATGATGCTGCGCAAATGACCGTCCGCCCGCTTGAGACGCTTGACGATCGCCGCATGGCTTTGGTGGGGATGTTCGTGGTCGTGCTCAGTCATGGTTTGAGCCCTGGATTTCGATGAATTTACGCCACCATCCTATCCCCCCAGGGAGGATACAAGCAAACCCATCGAAACGCCGACCAACCTGTGGGAGCGAGCTTGCTCGCGATAACGGCATCACATCCAACATCCCCAACAACTGACCCACCGCTTTCGCGAGCAAGCCCGCTCCTACAGGGTTGCCGACTGCAAAGGGTGATGAGCAAGACAGTGCAGGCGACCTCGTGAGGTCGCCCACTTCCCTTACGACGCCAACACCTGCGCCTGCAATCGCCGCCCAATCACATCCAGCAAATCACACCCATCGCGCAGTGGGATCGCTAGCACTTGGGCAAAATCATGGAGTATCACGGCATCCGTACTGATGTCGGAACGCATGGCGAGGTTTTCCAGCAACTGGGTTACAGCGGCGATGCGGTAAGCGGCGGTATCGTGCAGCACGTCCAACGGCGCTTCTGTGTCGATCAGGAGCGCGTGGAAGTTGTTTTCGATACCGGTGATGGGCATGTAACGGGACATGAGGGGGTTACTCCTGCAGGGATGGGAGGTCAGTGGCGGATTGGGACGCCGCTGGCAAAGGGAGCGAATTCGGGATCGAAATTCGGATATTTGGCAGGAAAGATTCTTGGATGACGCTAGACGAAAGCCACCTTGGATTGGTTGTGGTTTTCGGAGGGTTAGGGGTGAGCTTTTTCATTGGCTGATTCCTTAGTGAGAAAAAATCTGCCGACATCACTTCCACATGATGGGTGGCAGCTGTACGCGGGTGTGGAAGGTCCGAGCACTAAGGATCTCGGCGCGTCCGAAGACGCCCCGCGTACAGCCGCCATAATTTAACAGCAGACATAAGAAAAGCGCCTGCTTTAAATTTTGCGACGCTACGCGTCTTAGTGAAGAGGGCTTCCACACCCTGCCGCTGAATTTGCAGCGACGGGGAAAACTTAGCGCACGGGGTGATGCGGTGGATAGTCAGCGGGGAGCGACGCGTCTTGAGGGAAATTTCCGATGGGGGTGTCCGGCGATGGATTGGGCAGCGCAGCTACGAGCACAAAGAAAAATCTCGAAACGAATAAGTGCTCACGCCTTTCGCCCGAGCCGCAACATAGGCCACGTCTGCGGGATGGGCTATAATCCGCCCACCAGCGCGATTTGAGGTCCAGCCCATGGGCAATGTCAGCCTTGAGACCAAAAAGGCCTATGCCGCCAGGACGCGTAGATCCAACTACGCGGCCAGCCTCCGTCTGGAAGGTTTCAAAACGACCTTCGCCGACGGCGAACGCAAAATGCCAACGCGTGAAGAGGTCTTGAAGGCCTTTACCCAGACCAGAACCTGATGGCTGACAAATATGGAGTCGGTGAAGACGCTTATTGCTATCCCGGCTCCACTGTCCTTCGCAACAAACTCGATATTCGAGACGAACCGACCCTGAGCGAAGCCGAACAACAGCTCTCGGCCATCGCAGCGGACAACGTCGAGTTCAGCCCTCCTCCCCACAGCCTGACCTACCTTCAAAACATTCATCGAATTCTTTTTTCTGACCTGTTCGAATGGGCCGGAGAGCTGCGCACCGTCGGCATGTCCAAACAAGCCACCCGCTTTTGCCAACCTGAGTACATGGAGAAGGAAGCCAATAAGATCTTCGCCAACATGGCCGCAGCAAACTGGTTCGAGGGCATGGCGCGGGCTGAGCTGATAGTCGTTGTGGCAGAGGCCTATTCCGACATCAACGTCGTACACCCATTCCGCGAAGGCAATGGCCGTGCGCAGCGGATTCTGTTTGAACACCTCATCATGAATGTCGGGTTTGAAATCAGTTGGTGGGGGATTGAGAAGGACGAGTGGATCTTTGCCAACATTGCGGCTTATAACGGGGTCATGGAGCCTATGGAGCAGGTTTTTGAGAAGTGTATCGGGCAGGCGATTCAAGCTTGATCGTACAAACGTTATTCCTTCGCTCACCGCCTTACGGTTTATTTCACCAAGTGATAAAGTCACCGCCAATCAACATCTGCTGAAGCACTGAACATGTACAGGACGAAATCATTCCCACCCAACAAAAAAGGTCGCGACTTTGTGGTGGGCGACATTCACGGGCATTTCAAACTTCTAACAGCAGCCTTAAACAAGCTGGATTTCAATACCGAGCTGGATCGTATTTTTTCCGTGGGAGACCTCATCGACCGAGGCCCCGACTCCATAGATGTATTGAACTGGCTTGAGAAGCCTTGGTTCCACGCCGTACGCGGCAATCACGAACAGATGCTTATTGACTGCATCTCCGGCTATGGAGACATACCCCGACATATCCGAAACGGTGGCGCCTGGCTCTACGAGTTACAACCCGACATTCAGCAAGAACTATCAAAAGCCCTGCAAGCACTTCCATTGATCATTGAAATCAATTTACCAAGCGATCAAACAATTGGAATAGTTCATGCTGAAATTCCTGTCATCCGAAGTGACGATGGATGGCAGGAAGCCAAAGACGCTATCACTGGAAGTTCTGGGGAGCCACATCAGCGACAAGCCTTGAAAACAGCGCTGTATGCAAGAGAGAAAATCGAGCAACAAGACCTCACTTCCATTAAAGGGATAGATCGGCTCTATGTTGGGCACTCAACAGTACCCAGTGTTATACGCCTGGGCAACGTCGTTTATATCGACACCGGCTGCTCATTTTCCGACGGCGCATTGAGCTTGGTAGACATCCAAACCGAAACCATAATCAGCATAAGCATGGGGCAGTGAGAATGGGGCAGTCTCATTTGCTTTGATCCTCGGTGTGAGATCAACGTGATGCCACTCCATATCCCACATTTACCCGCAGGACGGCGGCGTCTGTGAGGCTTTTTCAGATCTACACAGTAGGGAAACATTGCTCTCCCAACACGTTCTGCCCTTCCCTGATAAACTGTCCCATCCGCCTCGCTGATTCAGATTCCCAATGCCCCTACAAACTGCCCCGCTCTCCCGCCGCTTCTCCGTCGCGCCGATGATGGATTGGACCGACGCCCACTGTCGCTTCTTCCTACGCATCCTCTCCAAACACGCCCTGCTCTACACCGAAATGGTCACCACCGGCGCCCTACTCAACGGCGACCACGAACGTTTCCTACGCCACCACGAGTCCGAACACCCGCTAGCCCTGCAACTAGGCGGCAGCGTCCCAGCCGACCTGGCCGCCTGCGCCCGTATGGCCCAGGAACACGGTTACGACGAAGTAAACCTGAACGTCGGCTGCCCCAGCGACCGGGTGCAGAACAACATGATCGGCGCCTGCCTGATGGGTCATCCAGACTTGGTGGCCGATTGTGTGAAGGCGATGCGTGATGCGGTGTCGATTCCGGTGACGGTCAAGCATCGCATAGGGATCAATGGGCGGGACAGTTACGAACAACTGTGTGAGTTTGTCGGGACGGTGCGTGAGGCCGATTGCACGAGTTTTACCGTGCATGCGCGGATTGCGATTCTGGAGGGGTTGTCGCCGAAGGAAAATCGCGACATCCCGCCGCTGCGTTATGACGTAGCCGCGCGGTTGAAGGCGGATTTTCCGGAGTTGGAGATTGTGCTCAACGGTGGGATCAAGACGCTGGAGGCCTGCCACGAGCATCTGCAGACGTTCGACGGTGTGATGCTGGGGCGCGAGGCCTATCACAACCCGTATCTGCTGGCCGAAGTCGATCAACAGCTGTTCGGCAGTACCGCGCCAGTCATCACCCGGGCCGAGGCGCTGGCGCAGTTGCGGCCGTATATCGCCGATCACCTGGCCGCTGGCGGGGCGATGCATCACATCACTCGTCACGTATTGGGCCTGGGTACAGGGTTCCCGGGGGCGCGGCGGTTTCGGCAGTTGTTGTCGGTGGACATTCACAAGACCAAGGATCCGTTGGCCTTGCTCGATCAGGCGGGGCAGTTGCTGGAGGGGCGTTAACCGTCACTTGCTTTGAACCTGCGGGCGGTTTTGGCATCGTATCTACCGATACCGCCCCGGCCTTTCAAACAGCCGTTTTCAGGTTGTTGCCGCTGGGGCCCGTCGATACCTCTTCACGCCCTTGAGTGGCTGCCGGCCCTCGGGTAATGTCAACAGACCCATAGGACAGAGCACGCTCATGACTTCCAAGCTGGAACAACTCAAACAGTTCACTACCGTTGTGGCCGATACTGGCGACTTCGAGGCCATCGCCCGCGTCAAACCCGTGGACGCGACCACCAACCCTTCCCTGCTGCTCAAGGCGTCGGCCATTCATGGCTATGCCGAGCAACTGAACGCCTGCGTGGCGGACTGCAAGGGCGATGTGGGCTTGGCCAGCGACCGTTTTGCCGTGGCGGTTGGGCAAGAGATTCTGAAAGTGATTCCGGGGCGTATTTCCACTGAAGTGGATGCGCGCCTGTCGTTCGACACCGAAGCCATGTTGAAGCGTGCGCATCGTCTGATCGATCTGTACGAAAAGGCCGGTATTGGCCGGGATCGCGTTCTGATCAAGATTGCCTCCACCTGGGAAGGCATTCGCGCGGCCGAGCAACTGGAGCGTGAAGGCATCCAGTGCAACCTGACGCTGCTGTTCTCCTTCGCCCAGGCCGCGGCCTGTGCCGATGCCGGGGTGTTCCTGATTTCGCCGTTCGTGGGCCGTATTTACGACTGGTACAAGAAAGCCAATGGCAACGACTACACCGGCGCGGATGATCCAGGCGTGCAGTCAGTAACGCGCATCTACAATTACTACAAGGCCAATGACTACAAGACCGTGGTCATGGGTGCAAGCTTCCGCAACCTCAACCAGATCGAGCAACTGGCTGGCTGCGACCGCTTGACCGTCAGCCCGGACCTGCTGGAAAAACTCGCCACCGACGAAGGCAAGCTGGAGCGCAAGCTGGCGCCAGGGCAAGCCGGCGAGGCGCGCTTGATCCTCAACGAAGCGCAGTTCCGCTGGTTGTCCAACGAGGACGCCATGGCGACCGAGAAACTGGCCGAAGGTATTCGTCAGTTTGCCCGGGACCAGGAGAAGCTGGAGGCGTTGCTGCAAGCCAAGCTTTGAGCTGATTCAGCAGGCATGCAAAAAGGGCGAACCTGATTGGGTTCGCCCTTTTTTATGCGGCTTGGCTTAAGGGGTGTGGTGGATCGATAGACGCCATCGCGAGCAAGCTCGCTCCCACAGGGGGTGTCGGTTGGGCTCGGTTATGAGAACGACGCAGAACCTGTGGGAGCGAGCTTGCTCCGGGCGGCGTTCCGACGATGAGGCCAGTGCAGCCGACACAAAGCCCAAGGCTCAAGGCCGCTCCAGCGCATTCACCAGGTCATGGAACGCTTCACGATTGGAATCGTTGAGCCCCATGAGAATCTTGTGGGCCTCGAGCACCTTGATCCGCACTTCCTCTTCGGACTGGTCCTGGTCAGGCAGGTCGTCCAGGCATTCCGGGCACGGCACAGGGTCGCCGACGATGTTGAACACCTGGTCGAAGCCCATCGACTGCAGCAGACGGGTGATGTCGTTGTGGGTGGTGACGACGGTCGGCAGCAGGCCGACCTTTTGCCGCGACAGGATCGACAGTTTGGCCAACAGGCCCAACGTAGTGCTGTCGATGCTGCGGGTTTCGGTCAGGTCGATCACGATGGCGCTGAAGTTCAGCGCGGTGAAGATCCGCTCAATAGTCGCATCCAGCGCCGAACACAGGGTCAGGCGCACTTCACCGACAAACTTCAGGACGAAGGTGCCGTCCTGCTCGGCGAACTGGATTCTACCGGTACTCATCAAAGGTTCCTGCTCAACACTAACAGGGCGATATCATCCGGCATCTCCCCGAGCGTGGCTAATCCAAACACTTGACGCAAGCCTTCCAGGCTGCCGCCCGCTGCACTCACCCGTTCAGGCAAGGCCGCTTCTTTCTCTTTGAGTGTAGGTTCGGTCAAAAGGTCCAAAATGCCATCAGACATCAGCGTCAAGCTGAAGGTCGGCGGCAATTCCAGCACGTGGTCTTCGTAGGTGGCCTCGTTGAACAGGCCCACCGGCAAACCACGCCCTTCCAGGTAACGAACACTGTCTGGCGTATACAACACAGGCAACGGCAGGTGACCGCCGATGCTATAGGTCAACAAACCCGTCTCCTCGTCGATGACTCCACCGACCATTGTGACGTGTTTGCCCAGCTTACAACTGATCAGGCCTCGGTTGATATGCCCAAGGACTTCCGATGGCTTGAACTCTGGCAACGTGCCGTTGCGCTTGGATTCGAACAACAGCCGCGTGGTCATGAACTTCAACAGCACCGTCACGAAGGCCGAGGACGCACCATGGCCGGAAACGTCCGCCAGGTAAAACGCCACTCGCCGCTCGTCAACGCGGAAATAGTCCACGAAATCGCCCGACAGGTACAACGACGGGATGATCTGGTGGGCAAAACGGAAATCATCGACGGTCCAGGGGCTGACCGGCAGCATGTTCATCTGCACCTGACGCCCGGCGTTCTGGTCTTCCTGCAACAGGTTCAGGCTGGCTTCCAGCTCGCGGTTGGCGGTTTCCAGCTTCTCGCGGTAACGCTGGTTTTCCACCAACAGGCGCGAACGGTCCAACGCCCGGCGCACCGAGTGCTCGAGCACCGCGAGGTCTTCAAGGGGCTTGATCAGGTAATCCGCCGCGCCCAGACGCAACGCCTCGACCGCGTCGTTCATCACGCCCGCGCCCGACACCACGATCACCGGGGTCTGCGAGGATATCTCGGTGACCTGGCGAATGAGTTCGAGTCCGCCCATCTGCGGCATGCGCAGGTCGCAGATGACCAGGTCGGGCTTGTCTTGCTCGAATACCTGAAGACCCTGTTGGCCATTGCTGGCCTGCAGGACGCTGAAACCACTGTCTTCCAAGTAGGCTGCGAGACTGGCTCGCACCACTTCGTCATCATCGATTATCAGCAGCGTGGCACTGGTTTTTGGCATGTGGGCAAACGGCGCCAGAATTAGGTTGGCGTAGCGGGCTGGGCGGTCTGGCCTGGCACGCACTACTGGATTCGCTTTCTAGCCTCTCTGTCGTACAGCTTTCAGGCCTTTGCCCTACACGCCACTACATCAGAGGTGCCCTTCTAAGGCGCAGACGGTACTCCCATCCGCGGGGCGTTTCAAGCTCATGCAGATAGCCGCTTGCCGTCTTTATTTGTCAAAGCACAGAGAGTTATAAGAACCGAGCGAAGCGTAACTCAATGGAAGGATCAAACCCGCTCAAACACGACGCTAAAGCACAGAAGGCGGCCTTTTGGGCCGCCTTCGTGGTTTTACCGATCGAAATCAAAAGTCATCTTCGACCTGGCCATCCTTGACCTTGAATTCGCGGTTCTGCAGGTAGGCATTGCGGATGAAAACGTATTTGTCGCCGCTCACCATCTTCTCGGCCGACAGCAGGCTGGCGCGGGTGTCGACGATGTTCAGGCCCCAGATAGAGTTACGCACCGAAACGTTATCGATATAGCGATACGGGGCGGCGTAGTTATCCACCAGTTTGGCCGGCGCGTCACGCAAGGTGCTTGGGCCCATCAGCGGCAACATCACATACGGACCACTGCCCACGCCCCAATAGCCGAGGGTCTGGCCGAAATCTTCATCGCTGCGCTGCAGGCCCATCTGGGTGCCCACGTCAAAGAAGCCCAGCAGGCCGAAGGTGGTGTTGAAGATCAACCGGGCGGTATCGACCCCGGCGGCAGCCGGCTTGGCCTGCAGCACGTTGTTGGCCAGGTTGCCGACATCGCCGATGTTACGGAACATGTTGTGGATGCCGTCTTCGAGGAATTGCGGCGTCACGTATTGATAACCCTGGGCCAGTGGCTTGAGCGCATAGGTATCAAGGGTGTCGTTGAAGGTGAAGATCGGACGATTGATGCTTTCCCATGGATCGTCTTCCGTAGCGGCCTGGGCGGCGAACGGAACCAGCAGGACGCAGGCGGAAAGACACAGCTGAGCTAGACGATGGCTCCAGCGCATAAGGGAAAACTCCTTGGATTATTCAGGCAAGGGCGCCGAGCCCAGGCGGTAAGGCCGCTAGTATAAGACGGAACGCGTGGATAGGCAGCACCGAAAAACACGCAGGGCGTAGGACTTTTCCATGACTGGCGCCTTTCACTCCACTGTCACCGGACTGTCATCCGCGCGCTTTAGGCTGCTGGTTATTTCAAGGACGTTCCCATGCCCCGCGCCGAAGCCCTGCCCCTTCCAGCCCCCAGCCTGACCGCCGTACTGTTTGGCCTCAGCGGATGCCTGGTGGATTTCGGCGCACGCGTACGTCAGCCAGGAGCGGCACCGGATGAGCATGCACAGCCGACGCCTGGCGCCCTTGAGAGCTTGCACCATTTGCAGCGCCAGGAAATTCCCTGCGCCTGGCTCGATGAATTGCCGCCTGCCGTCAGCCATGCCCTGGCGGCTTCGTTGCCAACGTGGATCAAACCGCCGCAACTTCCCGCAACAAATAATCCGTGGCCGGCACCGCATGCCTGCTGGCAAGCCTTGATGGCGCTGAACGTCCAGCAACTGGACGGTTGCGTGCTGGTCAGTGGCGAACCGAAGCTCTTGCAGTCGGGGCTCAATGCCGGTTTGTGGACCATCGGCCTGGCGTCCTGCGGCTCGCTGTGCGGCCTGACACCGGGGGAATGGCAGGCGCTGAGCCAACAGGAACGGGAAACCAGGCGTGCCAAGGCCACCGTGCAATTGTTCAGCCTCGGCGTGCATTCGGTGATCGATCACCTGGGTGAGCTCGACACCTGCCTGGCCGATATCTGCCTGCGCAGATTAAAAGGCGAGAAGCCCTGACCGGGATCATGCAGGGCGCGTGAGTGTGGATTACTCTTAAGGCAGGCCATGGACTTTTGACCCGGCGTCGCGGTCCATGGCAGTGCCTATCAATAAAGGGAGTACGCCAATGCCTGCCCGCGAATTGCAAGAACAGCTCAACAAACTGCGCGAGCAATTGGAACAGAATCCACCGCTTTCCGAAGTCGAGCGCGATGACCTGCACGCACTGATGCAACAGATCGAACTTGAGCTTGAGTTGGAAACCAAAACACCGGACACCAACCTCGCCGACAATGTAAACCTGGCCGTCGAGCGCTTCGAGCTGGAGCACCCAACCCTTGCCGGGACCTTGCGCAACATCGTGCAAACCTTGGGCAACATGGGGATCTGAACCCTTCGAATGTAAAAAAGCCCTGCTATCGCTAGCAGGGCTTTTTAATTTAGGTAACTTGAAATGCAGTTCATTGTGGGAGCGAGCCTGCTCGCGATTGCGCACTGTCAGCCAACACCAATGTTGAATGTGCCGCCCTCATCGCGAGCAGACTCGCTCCCACATTTAGAGCTTTATTGACGGACCAGCCGATGGTTCGGCAGTTGAACGTCTTCGGTACTGCGATACGGGTTGATGTCCAGTCCACCACGACGCACATATCGCGCGTACACCGTCAATTTCTCCGGCTTGAGCAACCGCTGCAGGTCGAGAAAGATCCGCTCCACGCATTGCTCATGGAAATCCGAATGCTGGCGGAAGCTGACGATGTAGGCCAGCAGGCTGGCCGGGTCCAAGGCCGCGCCGCGATATTCCACCGCTACGCTGCCCCAGTCCGGCTGGCTGGTTACCGGGCAGTTGGACTTGAGCAGGTGGCTGTGCAGGCTTTGCTCGACGATGCGCGAAGCATCGCAACGCAGCAGTTCCGGCCGCGGGTGCGCGTAGGAATCGACGCTGATGGCCAAATCGTCGATGCAGGTGCCGGGCAGCGCCACGACGCCTTCACGCTCCACGTCCTTGAGGCTGCGAATCCGCACCCCCACCGATTTTCCAGCCGCCGCCGACAGGTCCTGGCGCAGTGTGGCTTCCAGGCTTGCGGTATCGGCGAACGGGGTCTGGTTCAAGGAGTTGAGGTAGAGCTTGAAGGATTTGGACTCGATGATGTTCGGCGAATCCGCCGGGATCGCGAACTCGCCGATGGCCACCACCGGCTTGCCGGACGGCAACAGCCACGACAGCTCGAAACAGTTCCAGAAGTCCACGCCCTTGTATGGCAGGGTCTCTGCCGTCAGGCCCAGTTCCGCCCATTTCGCGGTGCGCGGGATCGGGAACAGCAGTGACGGCGTGTACGTGGCGATGTATTCGCTGGATTTGCCCAGCGGCGAATGTTCGGCTGCGGGATGCATGGCGGAAACCTGACTGAAGAATCAGCGGATTCTATCAGCCTTTGCCGCCGCCTTTGAGTGCTTACTGACTGACTGTCAGGTCCCCCTTCATCCCGGCCTGGTAATGACCGGGAATATTGCAGGCAAACTCCAGGCGCGTGGCCTTGCTGAAGGTCCACGTCAGTTCGCCGGTCTTGCCCGGCTCCACCAACACACTGTTGGGGTCATCGTGGCGCATGCTCGCCTGGTCGTGGCCCATGGCGGCATGGTCCATTCCCGCCTTCATCGCGGTCGGCATCAGCTGGCCGCTCTGCTGCATCTTGAGCATTTCCTTTTGATGATCGGCATGCATGGCCGCGTTGCCCAGGTTGAATTCGTGGAGCAACTGGCCTTTATTGACCAGCACGAACCGAACCGTCTCGCCGGCCTTGATATCCAGGGCACCGGGATCGAACGTCATGTCGCCCATCAGCACCTCGATGCTGCGACTGGCCTTGGCCGCCGGCGCGGGCTGGCCAAAATCGAAATGACCCGGCGACGCCCACGACGGCGCACTGAGGGCCAGTGCGCAAGCGACCAGGATCAAGCGTTTTCCCATCAACATGTCCATACTCCAATCAGATTCAGCGTGTGGGAAACTCTATCGTTGCAGGCCTGCCAGTCGGCTTACAGCTCGATTACAACTTTGTCAGGTTGCGCCACGGACCCACCTGCCACGGTATAACGCCCTCGTCCCAACCCTGCATTGAGCCGCCCATGAAACTGCTGATCGTCGAAGACCAAACCAAAACCGGCCAATACCTGCGCCAGGGCCTCGGCGAGGCCGGGTTCACCGCCGACCTGGTGGCCGATGGCATCACCGGCCAGCAATTGGCCTTGAGCGGCGAATACGCCTTGCTGATCCTCGACGTGATGTTGCCCGGTCGCGATGGCTGGCAGATTCTCCAAGCCGTCCGCGGGGCCGGGCTGGATACCCCGGTGCTGTTCCTCACCGCGAGGGACGCGGTACAGGATCGGGTCCATGGCCTGGAGCTGGGCGCCGATGATTACCTGGTCAAGCCCTTTGCTTTTTCCGAGTTGCTGGCACGGGTGCGCAGCCTGTTGCGTCGAGGCAGTTCGACGCAACAGGAAACCAGCCTGCAACTGGCCGACTTGCGCCTGGACCTGATCCGCCGTCGCGTCGAACGTAGCGGCCGGCGCATCGACCTCACCGCCAAGGAATTCGCCCTGTTGGAAATGCTTCTGCGCCGCCAGGGCGAAGTACTGCCCAAGTCACTGATCGCCTCTCAGGTCTGGGACATGAATTTCGACAGCGACACCAACGTCATCGAAGTCGCCATCCGACGCCTGCGCATCAAGATCGACGATGAGTTCCCCAATAAGCTCATCCACACCGTGCGCGGCATGGGTTATGTGCTTGAAGAGCGCAGCCTGTGAGGGGCCGGTGGTCGCTGAGCAGCCGCCTGGCGCTGCTGTTCGCCGCCTGCGCCGCGGTGGTGTCGCTGTTCGCCGGGGTCTTGTTCAGCCGTGGCAGCGAGGCGCATTTCATCGAGCTGGACCAGCAACTGCTCGAAGGCAAGCTGATCGGCCTGCGCCGGGCCCTGCAAGACCTCGACGCGGAGCAGACCCAGCGTCGCCTGGAGGATGAACTGAGCCGTCAGGCCGACCTGGCGTTGCGCATCAAGGGCAGTGACGGCGTGCGCTGGTACGACAGCTCGATCCGGATTCCGGCGCAATTGCCGGAGCGTCCCGGCCTGTCGACCCTCAGCGATGCCGACAACGATTACCGGGTGTTGAATGCGCCGCTGTATCCCGACCGAGCCGATTCACCGCAACTGACACTGTTGCTGGACATCACTCATCACCAGCATTTCCTGCAACGCATGCAGCGGTTGATCTGGCTGACCGTCGGCCTCTCGGCGCTGGCCACCGCACTGCTCGGTGCCTGGGCCGCCCGGCGTTCCTTGCGACCGTTGCGACGCATGGGCGCCATCGCCGGCAACGTCTCGGCCCGCTCCCTCAACGCCCGACTGCCCGAAGAGCAAATGCCCGCCGAACTGGCGGAATTGGCCCACAGCATCAACGCCATGCTCGGACGCCTCGACGATGCGTTTCAGCGGCTCTCCGCGTTCTCCGCCGACATCGCCCATGAATTGCGCACGCCGCTGTCGAACCTGCTGACCCACACCCAGGTCACCCTCACCCGCGAACGCTCCCTGGAGGATTACCGCGAGGCCTTGCACAGCAACCTCGAAGAACTGCAATGGATGGCGCAACTGGTCAACGACATGTTGTACCTGGCCAAGGCCGACCATGGCCTGCTGGCGCTCCATCGCGAACCGCTGCAATTGGCCGAGGAAGTCGACGTGTTGCTGGACTTCTTCGCGCCGCTGGCCGAAGACGCCAATGTACGCCTGAGCCGCGAGGGCGAAGGCCGCATCGAGGGTGACCGCAACATGCTGCGCCGGGCCCTTTCCAACCTGCTGGACAACGCCCTGCGCTTCACCCCCGCTGACGGCGAAGTGCGGGTGCGAATGGTCGATGGGGCTCAAGGGGTGAGTGTCTGCGTGGAGAACAGTGGCGAGGGGATTGCAGCGGACTTGTTGCCGCGCCTGTTTGACCGCTTCTACCGCGCCGACCCGGCCCGCCAGGAAGGCAGCAGTGAACATGCGGGGCTTGGACTGGCCATCACCCGCTCGATCATCCGCGCCCATGGCGGGCAGATCCGCTGCGAATCGGCCGATGGCTGGACGCGGTTTCTGATCGAGCTACCGAAGGGTGAGTGAGTTCTGACACAACCCTTGTGGCGAGGGAGCTTGCTCCCGCTGGGCTGCGCAGCAGCCCCAAAAAGCTGCGCGCTCATGCGACATGACGTGCAAACTTTCAGGTTTTTTGGGAGCGCTTCGCGCTCCAGCGGGAGCAAGCTCCCTCGCCACAGGGGCCGTGTCCCTGCCCCCAAGCACGGCAGCCTCAGCGTCCTGCGACAGTCTCAGGAATACCGCAACGCCTGCGCCGGTTCGATCTTCGCCGCACGCCACGCCGGGTACACCGTGGCGAGGAAGCTCAGGATGAACCCGGCCGAGCAGATCAGCACCACGTCCCCCCGCTGCAGTTCCGACGGCAGGTTGCTGACGAAGTACACGTCGGAACTGAAGATATGCTGGCCACTGACCCGTTCCAGCCAGCCCACCAGCGCACTGACGTTCAACGCCGCGACCACGCCCAGCACGCCACCAATGAGCGTGCCGACGACGCCGATCACCGTGCCCTGGACCATGAAAATCGCCATGATCTGCCGCGGCGTGGCGCCAATGGTGCGCAGGATCGCGATGTCCGCACCCTTGTCGTTCACCACCATGATCAGCGTAGCGATGATGTTGAACGCCGCCACCGCGACGATCATCAGCAACAGCAAGCCAATCATGGTCTTTTCCATTTTCATGGCGCTGAACAGGCTACCCTGGGTGTGGGTCCAGTCATCAGCCTTGTAGGTCGCGCCCAGACCGGTGGCGATGTCACCGGAAACCTTCGGCGCCGCGTACAAGTCTTTCACCGCCAGGCGCACGCTTTGCACCTGGTTCGGCTGCCAATGCTGCATCTGCGCGGCGTCGGCCAAGTGGATCAACGCCATGGAGCCGTCCAGCTCCGCACCGACCTTGAACACACCCACGACATTCAAGCGCTGCATCCGCGGGGTGATGCCGCCCGGCGCGGTGCTGACTTCCGGCACGATCAACGTCAGCTTGTCGCCGACATTCAAACGGAAACGCCGCGCTGTGATCTCGCCGATGACCACACCGAATTCGCCTGGCTTCAAGGCATCGAGACGCCCCTGGACGATATGCTGGGCGACGATGGACACCTTGCCTTCCTGGGCCGGATCGATGCCGCTGATCTGGATCGGCTGCATCGAACCTTTATGGCTCAGCATCCCTTCCATCTCGGTAAATGGCACGGCCGCGGTGACTTCGGGATTTTTCAGCGCTGCGGCGGCCACCGGCTGCCAGTCATCGATCGGACTGACACCGACGATGGTGGCGTGAGGGACCATGCCGAGGATGCGCGAGCTCATTTCGCGCTGGAAGCCGTTCATCACCGACAACACCACGATCATCGCCAGCACGCCCAGGGCGAGGCCGATCATCGAGGTCATGGAGATGAACGAAACAAAGCGATTGCGGCGCTTGGCGCGGGTATAGCGCGTGCCGATAAAGATCGATAACGGTCTGAACATTCGCGGGGCACCGTATGAAAATAAAAGACCCGGTACTGGTTTCCAGCGCCGGGTTTCGGTCGGTCAGATGGGCGTCAGGCAACCTTCCTGCAAGTGCAGGACGCGGTCCATCTGCCGGGCCAGGTTCATGTCGTGGGTCACCACCAGGAACGCCGTGCGCATCGAGGTGCTGAGCTCCAGCATCAAATCCTGGATGCCCTGGGCGGTGTGGGAGTCGAGGTTGCCGGTCGGCTCGTCGAGCATCACCAGGCCAGGCTTGTTGACCAAGGCCCGGGCAATCGCTACGCGCTGGCGCTCGCCACCGGACAGCTCGGCCGGCTTATGTTCCAGGCGATGCCCCAGCCCTACCCGCTCCAACAGCGCCGTGGCGCGCTGACGGGCCTCGGGAATCGCCGTGCGGCCAATCAACAGCGGCATGCAGACGTTTTCCAGCGCGGTGAACTCGGGCAGCAGATGGTGGAACTGGTAGACAAAACCCAGGGAGCGGTTGCGCAGCAGGCCACGGGCCTTCTCGTTCAGCGCCGACAGTTCTTCGCCAGCCAGCCAGACACTGCCGGCAGTGGGTGTATCCAGGCCGCCCAGCAGGTTGAGCAAGGTACTTTTGCCCGACCCGGAGGTGCCGACAATCGCCACGCGCTCGCCAGGGTGCAACTCCAGTTGCAGGCCCGACAACACCACCACCGACTCCGGGCCTTCCTCGTAGGATTTGCCCAGGTTGCGGCAGCTCAAGATTGCTTTTTCACTCATGCCCGACTCACTCATAACGTAACGCCTCCGCAGGCTGGGTGCGCGCGGCACGCCAGGCAGGATACAGGGTGGCGAGGAAACTCA
The DNA here is from genome assembly GCF_001269655.1 of Pseudomonas thivervalensis. Classification (GTDB taxonomy): domain Bacteria; phylum Pseudomonadota; class Gammaproteobacteria; order Pseudomonadales; family Pseudomonadaceae; genus Aquipseudomonas; species Aquipseudomonas thivervalensis. Next base: position 549,451 of record NZ_LHVE01000007.1, on the reverse strand, counting down.
GGACCAACGCGGCGCCGCAGACCATCAACACGTCATCGGACTGCAACTGCGAGGGCAGGTAGTCGATGAAGTACACGTCGGCGTTGAGGAACTTGTGCCCGATCAGGCCTTCAAGGCCGGCGATCGCGGCGCTGACATTCAGCGCGGCAAACATCCCGACCAGGGCGCCGACGAACGTGCCGATCACGCCGATGACCGTGCCCTGGACCATGAAGATGCGCATGATCTGCCCCGGCGTGGCGCCGAGGGTGCGCAGGATGGCGATGTCGCCCTTCTTGTCGTTCACCACCATCACCAGGGTGGAGATGATGTTGAACGCTGCCACGGCAACGATCAGCAACAGCAGCAGGCCGATCATGGCTTTTTCCATGCGGATCGCCTGGTACAGGTTGCCGTGGGTGCGGGTCCAGTCCCGGGCATAGTAGCGGTCTTCGCCGAGTTGCTGGGCGATGGTCCAGGCCACACGCGGGGCCTGGAACAGGTCGTCGAACTTCAAGCGCAGGCCCTGGACCTGGTCCGGTTTCCAGCGATGCAGGCGGGCCAGGTCCTGGAGGTTGGTGACCCCCAGGTAACCGTCCAGCTCGCCGGCGCCGACATGGAAAATGCCGACCACGGTAAAGCGTTTCATGCGCGGGAACATACCGCCCGGGGTCACGGTAACTTCCGGGGCGACGAAGGTCAGCTTGTCGCCAATGGCCACGCCGAGCTTGGCTGCGGCCTTGTCGCCGATGACGATGCCGAAGCTGCCGGGCGCCAGGTCGTCGAGTTTGCCCTGTTGCATGAAGTTATCGATGATCGATACTTGCCGCTCCAGTCCAGGGTCGATGCCATTGAGCAACACCTTGGACACCTTGCCGTCGTTGGTCAGCAGCCCTTGCATCTGGGTGAAGGGCGCAACGGCCAGCACCTGCGGGTTCTGCTTGACCTTGGCGGCCAGGCTCGGCCAATCGCTGATGGCTTCGCCCGTTTCGAGGGTCGCGTGGGGCACCATGCCCAGCACGCGGGTGCGCATCTCATGGTCGAAACCGTTCATCACCGACAGCACGACGATCATCACGACCACGCCAAGGGCCAGTCCGATGATGGACGTCAGGGAAATGAACGATACGAAATGATTGCGACGCTTTGCACGGGTATAACGCGTGCCGATAAATACGAAGAGAGGTCTGAACATGTCGGGGCTTGTTCGGAGGGAAAAGGAACGTCCTTGTGGCGGGGGTCACAAACCAGCTTTACACTCAGACCACCGCCGCTACCATGGGTTCGCCATGTCGACATTAGATGAAGAAGATCGCCGCGAATACTACCGTATCGAGGACACGATCGCACTGGAAATTCGGCCCCTGTCCATTCCTGAAGCTGCTGGCCAGGAAGTGTTGCAGGATGCTTCTCCGTTGTTCAATCTGCTCAGCGAACTGCACCTGAGCGAATTCGAGTCACAGCACCTGCTGCGCCAGATCAGCGAGCGCGAACGCAGCATCGCGGCGTACCTCAAGGCGATGAACAAACGCATCGACCTGCTCAGCCAGGTCATTGCCCTGACGGTGCTCGGCGAAATCGGCGAACCGCAGCCGGTGATCATTTCCGAAGGCGGCATCGACTTCCAATACCCCACCCCCATCGCCGTCGGTACCCACCTGTCGATCAAACTGGTGCTGATGCCCCAGGCCCTCGGCTTGTTGCTGCGGGCGCGGGTCACCCACTGTGACCCCAAGGGCGACGGCTACGACGTGGGCACCGAGTTCGAACGCCCGACCGACGCCCAGCGCCAGTTGCTGGCCCGCTACATCCTGCAGAAACAGGCGCAAGAACGGCGCCTGGCCCGGGAACTGAACGAATCAGGTATCAATAAGGAAGAACCGTGACCCTCATTTATGGCCACCGCGGCGCCAAGGGCGAAGCGCCGGAAAACACCCTGACCGGTTTTCAGGAGTGCCTCAAGCACGGCGTACGCCGTTGCGAGCTGGACCTGCATCTTTCAATGGACGGCGAGTTGATGGTGATCCACGACCCGACCCTCAAGCGCACCACCGACCGGCGCGGCAAGGTGGTGGAGCATTCCGCCGCCGAGCTGGTGACCTACGATGCGCGCAAGGGGGGGCCGGGCTGGATCAAGCCGTGCCCGATCCCACGCCTGGAGGAGTTGTTCGAGCAGTGTGATTTCGAGCATTGGCAACTGGAGGTCAAGAGCGCCTCACGCACCCGCGCCGCCGCCACGGTGCTGGGCATCCGCGAAATGGCCCAGCGTTTCGGGCTGCTGGACAAAATCACCATCACCTCCAGCTCCCGGGAAGTGCTCAAGGCAGCCCTGGACCTGACCCCGGACATTTCCCGTGGGCTGGTGGCCGAATACGCCTGGCTAGACCCGCTGAAGGTCGCCCAGAGCTACGGCTGCGAGATTCTGGCGCTGAACTGGACCCTGTGCACGCCGGAACGCCTGGCCAAGGCGCAGCGCCAGGGCTTGCATGTGTCGGTGTGGACGGTCAACGAGCCCGCGCTGATGCGCAGGCTCGCCGACTTTGGCGCTGACAGCCTGATTACAGACTTTCCCGGTTTGGCCACTGCCACGCTCGAGAATTGCTGAAATCGGTCTCCCCGGCCGGCTCAGGCCACCGGCCGGAGCCGCTCAAAAAAGCCGGTTGAGCCCGTCATAGGCGGCGACCCGATAGGCCTCGGCCATGGTCGGGTAGTTGAACGTGGTGTTGACGAAGTACTTCAACGTGTTCAGTTCGCCCGGCTGGTTCATGATCGCCTGGCCGATGTGCACGATCTCCGATGCCTGGTAGCCGAAGCAGTGCACGCCCAGCACTTCCAGGGTCTCGCGGTGGAACAGGATCTTCAGCATGCCTTGCGGCTCGCCGGCGATCTGCGCGCGCGCCATGCTCTTGAAGAAGGCCTTGCCCACTTCGTACGGCACCTTGGCCTGGGTCAGCTCCTGCTCGTTCTTGCCGATCGAGCTGATCTCCGGAATGGTGTAGATGCCGGTCGGCACGTCGTTGACGAAGCGCCAGCTGCCATTGTCGACAATGCTGCCAGCAGCCGAACGGCCCTGGTCGTGGGCAGCACTGGCCAGGCTCGGCCAGCCGATCACATCGCCGGCACCGTAGATGTTCGGCACGCAAGTGCGGTAGTTCTCGTCGACTTCGATCTGGCCACGGCTGTTGACCTTCACACCGATGTTTTCCAGGCCCAGGGTGTCGGTGTTGCCGGTACGGCCGTTGCACCAGAGCAAGGCGTCGGCCTTGATCTTCTTGCCGGACTTGAGGTGCAGGATCACGCCATTGTCGACGCCTTCGACGCGGTCGTAGTCTTCGTTGTGGCGCACGGTGATGTTGTTGTTGCTGAAGTGATAACTCAGGGCCTGGGAGATTTCCGAGTCCAGGAAGCTCAGCAACTGGCCGCGGTTGTCCACCAATTCCACCAGCACACCCAGGCCGCTGAAGATCGAGGCGTATTCGCAACCGATCACGCCAGCGCCGTAGACGATGAGCTTACGTGGGGTATGACCCAGGCTCAGGATGGTGTCGCTATCGTAGATCCGCGCATGGTTGAAATCGATGTCGGCCGGGCGATACGGGCGCGAACCGGTGGCGATGATGATGTGCTTGGCCACCAGCTTCTCGACCACGCCGTTGCCACAGACCACCTCGACCGTCTGCTCGTCGGCAAAGCTGCCGGTGCCGAAGAACACGTCCACACGGTTGCGGGCGTAGTAGCCGGTACGCGAGGCCACTTGCTTGGAGATGACCTTCTCGGCGCTCTTGAGCACGTCCGGGAAGGAGAACCAGCGCGGCTCGCCGATGGCCCGGAACATCGGGTTGGTGTTGAACTGCATGATCTGCCGGACCGAGTGACGCAAGGCCTTGGACGGGATAGTGCCCAGGTGGGTGCAGTTGCCGCCGACCTGCCGACGGCTGTCGACCATCGCCACCTTGCGCCCTGCCTTGGCCGCGTTCATTGCCGCGCCTTCCCCCGCCGGGCCGGAGCCCAGTACCACCACGTCGTAGTTGTAGACAGCCATGCGTACTCCTCAGAACAGGCCGCGATGCCACATTTGACACCGACGGCTAAATCATGCCGGCCTGCGGCATGAAGGAACAATTTGGGGCCGGTTCACGAGCCCGGCCACAGTCTATAGAAGCGTCAACGCCGCGCACATTACCCCTTGGTCGCGTCGTAGGCTAGTTTTGCCTGCGCTATTTCGCCACAGGCAACCTTTCAAAACGCTGTCAGCGTTCACTTAAAATTTGCCCGAACCATCGTGGCGAGGGAGCTTGCTCCCGCTGGGCTGCGAAGCGGCCCCTTTTGTGAGCGCTTCGCACTCAAGCGGGAGCAAGCTCCCTCGCCACGGGTTTATCGGTGAATGACACGTCGGTGTTCATTGGTTTTTTCCGCCCGTCATCCGTTCAAAGGCATCATTGGTGCGAACGACGAAACGGTCATTGTCCCGCAATACAAAAAATACCCCGATGCCATGTTCCTGGGCATAGTCCCAACCCCGTTCAGGGCCGAGAATCAGCAACAGCGTCGATAGTCCATCGGCCATTAGCGCCGAAGGATGAATCACCGTGACGGACGCCAGATTGTGTAGGACCGGCGTACCCGTACGCGCATCAAAAGTGTGGGAATAGCGCTGACCGTCCTGCTCGAAATATTTACGGTAGTCACCCGAGGTTGAAACCCCGTAGCCGTTGACCTCGATGACACGCTCGGCCACCTGCCGGTCGTCCCGGGGCTCTTCCAGGGCGATACGCCAGGCCGAGCCATCGGGTTTGCGCCCGACGGCCTTGAGTTCGCCGGTGGCTTCGGCCAGGTAACTGTCGATGCCCAGGGCCTGGAGCCTGGCCGCGATGCGGTCGACGGCATAACCGGCGGCGATACTGTTGAAATCGACTTCCACTGCGGCGTCCTTGCACAACCGGTCGCCCTCAATGCGCAAATGACCATGACCGACGCGCTGGCGCGCCAAGGCCAACGCTTCGGCGCTAGGTACTGTTTCTCCGCGGGACTGGGGACCGAAGCCCCACAGGTTCAGCAGCGGCTCCACCGTCAGGTCGAAAGAGCCATCGCTTTGACCCGAAAACTGCTCGCCCACGCGGATCAACGCCAGGACCGGGCCAGGCATGACCTGGCAACTGTGGGCCGGCAATGCATTGAAGCGCTCAATGTCCGAGTCACTGCGATAGGTCGAGAGTTGCCGATCCACTTCGGCCAGGATGTTTTCCACCTCGGTCTGCACCTTTTTCGGAGCGGGCCCGGCGGAATGCCTGACGTACTGAATGGAATAATGGCTGCCCATGGTCGGACCGCCGAAGCGCTCCAGGGTGTCGTCGCTGCCGCAACCGGACAACACGCCGGCCAGCACCATAAGCCCTATCCATCGTCCAGTTAACAAATCTTCATCTCCCCTCAAAACCGCGCCCGCCATTATGAACGCCAGCGCACGCAAAAAACCTTGTGGGAGCGAGCTTGCTCGCGATAGCGGTGCGTCAGTCCTGCCGCCATCGCGAGCAAGCTCGCTCCCACAGGGTGCAGCGCTTTCATACAAGATTTACCAGAGTGAGTACCTACCCATGTCTTCCAATACGAGCAACGGCAAGGCGATTTTTCGCGTTGTCAGCGGCAACTTCCTGGAGATGTTCGACTTCATGGTCTACGGCTTCTACGCCACGGCCATCGCCAAAACGTTCTTCCCCGCCGACAGTGCGTTCGCCTCGCTGATGCTGTCCCTGGCCACGTTTGGCGCCGGATTCCTGATGCGTCCCCTGGGGGCGATTTTTCTCGGCGCCTACATCGACCGCCACGGCCGTCGCAAAGGCTTGATCATCACCCTGGCGCTCATGGCCATGGGCACCATACTGATCGCCTGCGTACCGGGCTACGCCGTCCTCGGCGTGGCGGCGCCCTTGCTGGTGCTGCTGGGCCGCTTGCTGCAAGGTTTCTCCGCTGGCGTGGAATTGGGTGGCGTGTCGGTTTACCTGGCGGAAATCTCCACGCCGGGGCGCAAGGGTTTCTTTGTCAGTTGGCAATCCGCCAGCCAACAGGCGGCCGTGGTGTTTGCCGGCCTGCTGGGGGTTGGCCTCAATCACTGGCTGAGCCCCCAGGAGATGGGTGATTGGGGCTGGCGCGTACCGTTCCTGGTGGGTTGCATGATTGTCCCGGCGATCTTCATGATCCGTCGCTCGCTGGAAGAAACACCGGAGTTCCAAGCGCGAAAACATCGTCCCAGCCTGTCGGAAATTGTCCGTTCCATCGGTCAGAACTTCGGTATCGTCGTGGCCGGTATGGCGCTGGTGGTGATGACCACCGTGTCGTTCTACCTGATCACCGCCTACACACCGACCTTCGGCAAGGCCGAGTTGAACCTCTCGGACCTGGATGCGCTGCTGGTCACGGTGTGCATCGGCTTGTCGAATTTCTTCTGGCTGCCTGTGATGGGGGCATTTTCCGACAAGATCGGCCGCAAACCCCTGCTGCTCGGTGCGACTGTCCTGGCGATCCTGACCGCCTATCCCACGCTGTCCTGGCTGGTGGCTAACCCCAGTTTCAGCCATTTGCTGATCGTCGAGCTGTGGCTGTCGTTCCTGTATGGATCCTACAACGGCGCAATGGTCGTGGCCTTGACGGAAATCATGCCGGTCGAGGTGCGCACCACCGGTTTCTCCCTGGCTTACAGCCTGGCGACGGCAACGTTCGGCGGGTTTACCCCGGCGGCCTGTACCTACCTGATCCATGTGCTCGACAACAAGGCGGCACCGGGCATATGGCTCAGTGGGGCGGCGGTGCTGGGGTTGATTGCGACGCTGGTGCTGTTCAAGGGCAATCGGCATGAACTGCGGACGGCGCAGGCCTCCGTAGTGGGCGGCGCCTGATAAATCGTCATCGCGAGCAAGCTCGCGAAGAGGCCAGTCCAGGCACCACAAAACCCAGACAAAAAAACGCCCCGACAAGTCGGGGCGTTTTCACAAGCGGCTAAGGCTTAGCGCGGGAACGCTGGCGGGTTTACCCCGGCCATGTCTTCCATCACGCGAACCACCTGGCAGCTGTAACCGAACTCGTTGTCGTACCAGACGTACAGGACAACGCGGTTGTCTTGGCTGATGGTGGCTTCAGCATCCACCACACCGGCGTGGCGCGAGCCCACGAAGTCGGTGGACACCACTTCCTGGGAATTGACGAAGTCGATCTGCTTGTGCAGGTCGGAGTGCAGCGCCATGTAGCGCAGGTACTCGTTCATCTCTTCACGGGTGGCCGCTGTCTCAAGGTTCAGGTTGAGAATGGCCATCGACACGTTCGGCGTCGGCACGCGGATCGCGTTGCCGGTCAGCTTGCCGGCCAGTTCAGGCAGGGCCTTGGCGGCAGCGGTGGCGGCACCGGTCTCGGTGATGACCATGTTCAGCGCGGCGCTGCGGCCACGGCGATCGCCCTTGTGGAAGTTGTCGATCAGGTTCTGGTCGTTGGTGTACGAGTGAACCGTTTCGACGTGACCATTGACGATGCCGAACTTGTCGTTCACAGCCTTGAGCACCGGCACGATGGCGTTGGTGGTGCAAGAGGCGGCGGAGACGATCTTGTCGTCAGCGGTGATGTCGCCGTGGTTGATACCGTGAACGATGTTCTTCAGCTTGCCCTTGCCAGGCGCGGTCAGGACAACGCGGTCGACACCCGGGCAGGCCAGGTGCTGGCCCAGGCCGTCGGCATCACGCCATACACCGGTGTTGTCCACCAGCAGTGCGTCCTTGATGCCGTACTGGGTGTAATCCACCTCGGTCGGGTTCTTCGCGTAGATCACCTGGATCAGGTTGCCGTTGGCGGTGATGGTGTTGTTTTCTTCGTCGATGGTGATGGTGCCGTTGAACGAACCATGGACCGAATCGCGACGCAGCAGGCTGGCGCGCTTGGTCAGGTCGTTCTCGGCGCCCTTGCGCACCACGATGGCGCGCAGGCGCAGGCCGTCGCCACCACCGGTTTTTTCGATCAGGATGCGCGCCAGCAGACGGCCGATACGACCGAAGCCGTACAGGACCACGTCGGTGCCTTTGCGAGCCGAAACGTTCTGCTGGCCAACCACATCAGCCATCTCTTCACGCACGAACTGCTCGGCGCTACGGCCGTTGCCTTCGTTGCGGAATTTGAACGCCAACTTGCCCAGATCCACCGAAGCCGCGCCGAGCTTGAGCTCGCTCATGGCCTTGAGCAGGGGGAATGTTTCGTGGACGGAGAGTTCGCTGTCGTCGGAAGAACGGTGGCGAGCAAAGCGGTGGGCTTTGAGGATCGCGATGACAGACTGGTTGATCAGGCTGCGGCCATAGATCGAGCTCACCACGTTGTTATTGCGGTAGAGCTGACCGATGAGAGGGATCATCGCTTCGGCGAGCGCTTCACGATCAATCCATTCACCAAGACACTGGTCGGGCTTCTGAGTCACGGTAACCTTCCACATGTAGGGGCTGAAAAAAGGGGCTACATTATGCCGCCGAGTCCTCGGCGGAGCAATGCGCGCCCGTCGCGCCGTGGTTTTCCTGCCTGCCTGGGTAGTCTACGACTGACAGCAGCCCCCTTCCCCCGCTACAATTGTCGACTTTGTCGCAATGCTGGAGCTCAATCTTCCGTGCCCGTTCTGCGTCTTCCGCTTCTCCCTGCCGCGGCAGGTAAACAGCACTGGGGCAACCTGCCCGGTGCCGCCCTGAGCCTGGCCATCGCCGAGGCTGCCAGCGCTGCAAAGCGTTTCACCCTGCTACTGACCGCCGACAGCCAAAGCGCCGAACGGCTGGAACAGGAGCTGAGCTTCTTCGCTCCGGATTTGCCGGTCTTGCATTTCCCGGACTGGGAAACCCTGCCCTACGATCTGTTTTCACCGCACCAGGACATCATTTCCCAGCGAATCGCCAGCCTTTATCGGTTGCCGGAGCTCAGTCATGGCGTTTTGGTAGTGCCGATCACCACGGCCCTACATCGCCTCGCACCGACCCAATTCCTGCTCGGCAGCAGCCTGGTACTGGACATCGGCCAGAAGCTCGACGTCGAGCACATGCGCACCCGTCTCGAGGCCAGTGGCTATCGCTGTGTGGACACAGTGTACGAACACGGCGAGTTCGCGGTACGCGGCGCCTTGATCGACCTGTTCCCGATGGGCAGCAAACTGCCGTATCGCATCGACCTGTTCGATGACGAAATCGAGACCCTGCGCACCTTCGACCCGGAAAACCAGCGTTCCATCGACAAAGTACAGTCGATCCGCCTGTTGCCGGCCAAGGAATTCCCACTGCAGAAAGACGCGGTGACCCGCTTCAAGGCGCGCTTTCGCGAGCGTTTCGATGTGGATTTCCGCCGCTGCCCGATCTTCCAGGACCTGAGCAGCGGGATCACGCCCGCCGGTATCGAGTACTACCTGCCGCTGTTTTTCGAAGAAACCTCCACCCTGTTCGATTACCTGCCCCAGGACACCCAGGTGTTTTCCCTGCCGGGCATCGAGCAAGCGGCAGAAAATTTCTGGAACGACGTGCGCAACCGCTACGAAGAGCGTCGCGTCGATCCTTCCCGGCCTTTATTGCCGCCGGCCGAGCTGTTCCTGCCGGTGGAAGACTGCTTTGCCCGCCTCAAGAGCTGGCCAAGGGTGGTGGCCAGCCAGCAGGACGTGGAAACCGGCGTCGGCCGTGAACGTTTCCCGGCCAAGGCATTGCCGGACCTGGCCATCGAAGCCAAGGCCACGCAACCTTTGGCGGCGCTTGCCGGATTCCTCGACGAATTCCCCGGGCGAGTGCTGTTCACCGCCGAATCCGCGGGCCGTCGCGAAGTACTGCTGGAACTGCTCGAACGCCTGAAGCTGCGACCGAAGACCGTCGACAGTTGGCCGGACTTCGTCGCCGGCAAGGATCGCCTGGCGATCACCATCGCGCCGTTGAACGACGGCTTGGTTCTGGATGACCCGGCCCTGGCACTGGTGGCAGAAAGTCCTTTGTTCGGCCAGCGCGTCATGCAGCGTCGCCGTCGCGAGAAACGCGCCGACGCTGCCAACGACGCGGTCATCAAGAACCTCACCGAGCTGCGCGAAGGCGCGCCCGTGGTGCACATCGATCACGGCGTGGGCCGCTACCTGGGCCTGGCGACACTGGAAATCGACAACCAGGCCGCCGAGTTCCTGACCCTGGAATACGCCGAGGGCGCCAAGCTCTACGTGCCAGTGGCGAACCTGCACCTGATCGCCCGCTACACCGGCAGCGACGACGCCCTGGCCCCGCTGCATCGCCTGGGCTCGGAAACCTGGCAGAAAGCCAAGCGCAAGGCGGCCGAACAGGTGCGCGACGTGGCCGCCGAACTGCTGGACATCTACGCCCGTCGTGCGGCTCGCGAGGGCTACGCCTTCGCCGATCCGAAAGCCGACTACGAAACCTTCAGCGCCGGTTTCCCGTTCGAAGAAACCGTCGACCAGCAAACCACCATCGAAGCCGTGCGCGCCGACATGCTCGCGCCCAAGCCCATGGACCGGCTGGTGTGTGGCGACGTAGGCTTCGGCAAGACCGAAGTGGCGATGCGCGCCGCATTCATTGCCGTGCACGGTGGCAAGCAGGTGGCGATCCTGGTCCCGACCACCCTCCTCGCCCAGCAGCACTACAACAGTTTCCGCGACCGCTTCGCCGACTGGCCGGTGACCGTGGAAGTAATGAGCCGTTTCAAATCCACCAAGGAAGTGAACGCCGCCGTGGCCGACCTGGCCGAGGGCAAGATCGACATCGTCATCGGTACGCACAAGCTGCTGCAGGACGATGTGAAGATCAAGAACCTGGGGCTGGTGATCATCGACGAAGAGCACCGTTTTGGCGTGCGCCAGAAAGAACAGCTCAAGGCCCTGCGCAGCGAAGTCGACATCCTGACCCTGACCGCCACGCCAATCCCGCGCACGCTGAACATGGCGGTGTCGGGCATGCGCGACCTGTCGATCATCGCCACGCCGCCGGCCCGGCGCCTGTCGGTGCGCACGTTCGTCATGGAACAGAACAAGAGCACGGTCAAGGAAGCCTTGCTGCGTGAATTGCTGCGTGGCGGCCAGGTCTATTACCTGCACAACGACGTGAAGACCATCGAGAAATGCGCCGCCGACCTGGCCGAACTGGTGCCGGAAGCGCGCATCGGCATCGGCCACGGGCAGATGCGCGAGCGTGAACTCGAACAGGTCATGAGCGATTTCTACCACAAGCGCTTCAATGTGCTGATCGCCTCGACCATCATCGAAACCGGCATCGACGTGCCGAGCGCCAACACCATCATCATCGAGCGCGCCGACAAATTCGGCCTGGCCCAACTGCACCAGTTGCGCGGCCGGGTCGGGCGTAGCCACCACCAGGCCTATGCCTACCTGTTGACGCCACCGCGCCAGCAGATCACCCCGGACGCGGAAAAGCGCCTGGAAGCCATCGCCAATACCCAGGACCTCGGCGCCGGTTTCGTGCTGGCCACCAACGACCTGGAAATCCGTGGTGCCGGCGAATTGCTCGGCGACGGCCAGAGTGGCCAGATCCAGGCCGTCGGCTTCACCTTGTACATGGAAATGCTCGAGCGCGCGGTCAAGTCGATCCGCAAGGGCGAACAACCGAACCTCGATCAACCCCTGGGCGGCGGGCCGGAAATCAACCTGCGAGTGCCGGCACTGATCCCGGAAGACTACCTGCCGGACGTCCATGCACGACTGATCCTCTACAAGCGCATCGCTTCGGCCAGCGACGAGGACGGCCTCAAGGACCTGCAGGTGGAGATGATCGACCGTTTCGGCCTGCTGCCGGAACCGACCAAGAACCTGGTGCGCACCACGCTGCTCAAGCTCAAGGCCGAGCAACTGGGCATCAAGAAAGTCGATGGCGGCCCCAACGGCGGCCGGATCGAGTTCGAGGCCCAGACGCCGGTCGATCCACTGGTGCTGATCAAGTTGATCCAGGGCCAGCCCAAACGCTACAAGTTCGAAGGTGCCACGATGTTCAAATTCATGGTGCCCATGGAACGCGCGGAAGAGCGCTTCAATACCGTAGAGGCGCTGTTCGAGCGCCTCACCCCGACCACTGCTTGAAGGACGCCCCATGCGCCTGTTTCGCTCACTGACCTTGTTGTTGACCCTGGTCGCTCCCCTGGCGTTTGCCGACGACCTGTATCAAGTTGAAATGATCCTGGTGCGCCAGAATGCCGAGCCGGCGATTGTCAGCCGCGCCGCACCGGAAGACTGGGACACCGGCGCGCAACGCTTGGGCGCGGATAGCCAGCGCACGCCGGCCCTGGGCAACGTCGTCGAGAAACTCACCGCCAGCGGCCAATACACCGTATTGATGCACAAGGCCTGGCAGCAGACCCTCGGTGAACAGGGCCGCAAAGTCGCCATCAGCGACGGTGCCGAACAGTTCGGTCAGTTTCCCATCGAGGGCACCTTGGAACTGAAACTGGGCCGCTTCACCGACGTGGATGCCGATTTCTGGATCAACCAGATCGACGCCAATGGCCTGGTCACCGCCAGCGAGCGCCTCAAGCAGCAGAGCCATACCAAGAATGGCCAACTGAACTTCCTCGACAACGGCCACCTCGGCCTGCTGATCAAGATCACTTCGCTGACTGCGCCCGCACCCCGGCAGGCACCTGAAGTCATTCCGGACTGATTGGCGCGCCTATGTCCTCGCCCCTGAGCAAACCCCTGGCACCTTCCTGGGTCAATCGATTCAAGGAACAGAGCCTGGAGCGCGGGCGCCGTTATGCGCTGGAAAACCGTGTCAGGATCGTCGAGGCCGGCGACAGCACCATCACCGCCAGTTGCGAAGGCTCTGGCGGTAACGTCTACCGTCAGACCATTCGCCTGAAAGAGTCAGCCAAGGGCGCGCTGATTCTGCTCGAGGCCGCGTGCTCCTGCCCGGTGCGCATCAACTGCAAGCACTGCGCGGCGGTGTTGCTGCAAGTCCAGGAAACCCTGGCCTACCCGGCCGCCGAAAAAGACGCGCAGTTGTTGGAAAAACTCCAGGCCGTGCTGGACAACCGCAGCCCCAAGGCCCCGCCGCAAGTGCTGGTGGACAACGTACAACCGGTGCCGCGCCTGTGGCTGGCCAGTATCGAGTTCAGCGCCTTCGAGCCCCGCAATGGCAAGATGCAACGCTACATCCAGCACCGTGCCGCCCTGTCCTTCAGCTACCTGGACGAGTACGTCAGTGGCCAGCGCAACACCGACGTGTTGATCCGCCAGGAAACCCAGACGTTGCGGATAAAACGCCACACCGATGTGGAACAGTCCTACCGCGAGCAGCTACGAATCCTCGGCTTCAAGGTCGCGACCCGACAAAGCAAGGCCCTGCCGGAAAGCGCCGGCGAACTGTACGAGATGGTCAACGACAGTGCCTGGCTGACGTTCACCCTCAACGACCTGCCAAAATTGCGCACCCAGGGCTGGGAATTGCAGATCGACGAGGACTTCGGCTTTGACCTGACAGCCGTGGACGAGTGGTACGCCACGGTCGAGGAAACGCCGGAGCGGGACTGGTTCGACCTGGAACTGGGGATCATCGTCAACGGCGAGCGCCTGAGCCTGCTGCCGATCCTGTTGAACCTGATGCGCTCGCACATCGAATTGTTCAACCCGGAACGCCTGGCCAGGCGTCGGGACGATGAACTCATTCTGGTCAACCTGCCCAACCGTCCGAACTCGGAGTTCGGCCCGCAGCAGGTGGCCCTGCCCTATGGCCGGTTGAAACCGGTGCTGGCGACCCTGGGCGAGTTTTACCTGCAAGAGCCCGGCACCACCAAGCTGCGCCTCAACAGTGCGGACGCCTTGCGCTTGAACCCACTGCAGGACATGCCGTTGACCTGGGAAGGTGGCGAGCACATTCGCGGCCTGGCCCAACGCCTGCGGGATATCAAGGATTACACCGCCACCGCGCCAGAGGGCCTGAACGCGACGCTGCGGCCTTATCAACTCGAAGGCTTGAGCTGGATGCAATCGCTGCGACAGTTGGAGGTCGGCGGCATTCTTGCGGACGACATGGGCCTGGGCAAAACCCTACAGACCCTGGCGCACATTCTCAGCGAAAAAAACGCCGGACGCCTCGACCGGCCGTGCATGGTGGTGATGCCCACCAGCCTGATCCCCAACTGGCTCGACGAAGCATCCCATTTCGCGCCGCAACTCAAAGTACTGGCCCTGTATGGGGCTGGCCGCAAAAAACATTTCAAGCGGCTCGCCGATTACGATTTGATCCTCACCACCTACGCCCTGCTGCCCAAGGATGTCGAGCGCCTGGCCGCACAGCCCTTGCACGTGCTGATCCTCGACGAAGCCCAGTACATCAAGAACCCCACCAGCAAAGCCGCCCAGGCCGCCCGCGAACTCAACGCCCGCCAGCGGTTGTGCCTGTCCGGTACGCCCCTGGAAAATCACCTGGGCGAATTGTGGTCGCTGTTTCACTTCCTGCTGCCGGGGTGGCTTGGGGACGTCAAGAGTTTCAACCGCGATTACCGTGTACCGATCGAAAAGCGCGGCAGCGATGTACGACTGCAGCACCTCAACGGTCGGATAAAACCCTTCCTGCTGCGCAGGACCAAGGAACAAGTGGCGACGGAGTTGCCACCCAAGACCGAGATCATCCATTGGGTCGAGCTCAGCGACGCCCAGCGGGACGTCTACGAAACCATGCGCCTGGCAATGGACAAGAAGGTCCGCGACGAGATTACCCGCAAAGGCGTGGCCCGCAGCCAAATCATCATTCTCGAAGCGCTGCTCAAGCTGCGCCAGGTCTGTTGCGACCTGCGCCTGATCAACGACGCCCCCCCGCCCGCCCGAGGCAGCACCTCGGGCAAGCTCGACAGCCTGATGGAAATGCTCGAAGAGCTGTTCGAAGAAGGGCGCCGGGTGCTGCTGTTTTCCCAGTTCACGTCCATGTTGGCGCTGATTGAAGATGAGCTGAAGAAGCGCGGCGTCGACTACGCCATCCTGACCGGCCAGACCCGGGATCGGCGCACGCCCGTCAAGGAATTCCAGAGTGGCAAGCGTCAGATCTTTCTGATCAGCCTGAAGGCCGGTGGTGTAGGCCTGAACCTGACCGAGGCCGACACGGTGATTCACTACGACCCGTGGTGGAACCCGGCCACCGAAAACCAGGCCACCGACCGCGCCTACCGCATCGGCCAGGAAAAACCGGTGTTCGTCTACAAGCTGATTGCCCGAGGCACGGTGGAAGAGAAGATCCAGCTGCTGCAAAAAGAAAAATCCGCCCTCGCAGCCGGCGTGCTGGACGGACGCGTGGCCGGGGATTGGAAATTGCAGAGCGACGATATCGAGGCGTTGTTCGCTCCGTTGCCGGACAAACTGGAAAAGCGCTGACGCCCCCCTGTGGGAGCCGAGCTGCTCGCGATCGCAGTGGTTCAGTTGCCGCAAATGTTGACTGTGCGGCCGTCATCGCGAGCAAGCTCGCTCCCACAAGAGAAGTTGCGGCGGTCACAAAAACCAGAATCCACCACACTTCCAATGTGGGAGCGAGCTTGCTCGCGATAGCGGTGGTTCAGTTGCCGCAAATGTTGACTGTGCGGCCGTCATCGCGAGCAAGCTCGCTCCCACAGGAGGAGTTGCGGCGGTCACAAAAACCAGAATCCACCACACTTCCAATGTGGGAGCGAGCTTGCTCGCGATAGCGGTGGTTCAGTTGCCGAAAATGTTGACTGTGCGGCCGTCATCGCGAGCAAGCTCGCTCCCACATTGCTCAGCGCTAATCAATCAGCTGCGCAGCCCTTAGCGCGCCGAGCGCCTCGAGCCAGCGAGGGTCCTGGCGGTATTCCGTGGAAGCGTAGGCCTGGCTTCGCATACGGGCGATCCGCGCCGAAGGCTTGACCTTCAGGCGTTGGGCAGCGCTCAGGGCCAGTTCCGCGGCGGCGCGATCATTGCACACCAGGCCCATGTCGCAACCCGCCGTCAAGGCCGCCTCGATACGACTGGCTGCATCACCGACCACATGGGCGCCGGCCATCGACAGGTCATCGCTGAAGATCACACCGTCGAATTGCAACTCACCGCGCAGGATGTCCTGCAACCAGCGACGGGAAAAACCAGCTGGATTGGCGTCAACTTGCGGATAGATAACATGAGCCGGCATGACGGCCGCCAGTTGCTTGCTCAGCCGGGCGAACGGCACCAGGTCGCTGGCGCGAATCTGCTCGAGGCTGCGCTCATCGTTCGGGATCGCCACATGGGAATCAGCCTCGGCCCAACCATGACCCGGGAAATGCTTGCCAGTGGCCGCCATCCCGGCGGCGCTCATGCCACGGATGAAGGCGCCGGCCAGCAACGCTGCGCGCTCTGGGTCACCTTCGAAGGCACGACTGCCGACGACGGCGCTGCGCTGGTAATCGAGGTCCAGCACCGGGGCAAAACTCATGTCGAGACCGACCGCCAACACTTCGGTGGCCATGATCCAGCCGCACTGCTCGGCCAGGTATTCGGCGTTCGGGTTGTCGGCTATCGCCCGCATCGCCGGCAACCGCACAAACCCTTGGCGCAACCGTTGAACACGGCCGCCTTCCTGGTCGACCGCCAATAGAAGGTCGGGGCGGATGGCGCGGATCGACGCACTCAACTCGCGCACTTGCCGCGGATGCTCGATATTGCGGGCAAAGATGATCAGGCCGCCTACTTCAGGCTGGCGCAACAAGTGGCGATCCTCAGCCGTCAGCCAGGTACCGGCGACGTCCACCATCAACGAGCCTTGCAGGCCAGCAGTCATAGTATTTCCTTAATAACGATGAACCCGTGCAATGACGCAGACACGACTACACCGCCGGGCCCAAGGCCCGGCAGGTCGCGGTCATGCGATAAAGAATGGAACGGATTCGAGACGAGAGTCGGCATGGGCGGCTAGCTTAGCGGATGTAGGCAGCCGCGCCCACCCGTGCGCTCAAGCCTTGGCCAGCGCCGGTGTCGATTTGCTGCGTGGACGCAGTTGCGCGGCCGCCATGGCCTCATCGGTGACGCCACTTTCGGCACGCATGCCGGCTGCCAGGAACGGCACCATCAGGCGCATCACCTGCTCGATCGAGGTGTTCAAACCAAAATCGGTTTCAGCGATGGCCCGCAGCGCTTTGATACCAGACATGCTGAACGCGGCGGCACCAAGCATGAAGTGGACGCGCCAGAACAATTCGATAGGCGGAATGCGCGGTGCGGCTTCGTTGACCAGCAGCATGTAGCGACGGAAGACCTTGCCGTACATGTCTTCCAGGTAACGCCGCAGGTGGCCCTGGCTCTGGCTGAAGGCAAGGCCCAAGAGGCGCATGAAAATGGACAGATCGTTACCGCTGCGCGGTTGCACGACGAGGGCTTGCTCGACCAGGATCTCCAGCAGTTCTTCCAAGGTCGGCTTGACGTCAGGCTTGGCCTGGCGCCGCTCCAGTTCGCGATCGAGACTCAGGCAGAAGGGCCCGAGAAATCGCGAGAAAACCGCTTGGATCAGGGCTTTTTTCGAGCCGAAGTGATAGTTCACCGCCGCCAGGTTCACCCCGGCCTTGCTGGTGATCAGACGCAACGAGGTTTCAGCGAAACCTTTTTCCGCGAACAACTGCTCGGCAGCATCGAGAATGCGTTCAACGGTTTCCGACTGGGCCATGGTTACTCCGCCTGACAAACACTTGTTTGAAACATACGTTTCAGCCTAGGGGTTGTCAAGCCTGCCGGGGCGTTTTGCGAACGCCTGGTCACGTATTTAACCACACCTTTTCGCAGGCGGTAGCCCTGCCCAATCCAACAAGCCGACCGACCGTCCAGCGGCCTTTGAAAAAAGGAGGATTGCCAAGCGGCGTCCACTGTATATAATCCCAGTCACTGTATAAAAAGACAGAGCGATCAATATGCTAAAGCTGACGCCACGCCAAGCAGAGATTCTGGCCTTCATCAAACGCTGCCTCGAAGACAACGGATACCCGCCGACCCGTGCGGAAATCGCCCAGGAACTGGGTTTCAAGTCGCCCAATGCGGCTGAAGAACACCTCAAGGCGCTGGCGCGCAAGGGCGCGATCGAAATGACCCCGGGTGCATCCCGTGGCATTCGCATCCCCGGCTTCGAAGCCAAGGCCGACGAAACCACCCTGCCGATCATCGGCCGGGTCGCGGCAGGCGCACCGATCCTCGCCCAGCAGCATGTCGAGGAATCCTGCAACATCAACCCTTCGTTCTTCCATCCCCGTGCCGATTACCTGCTTCGTGTACACGGCATGAGCATGAAGGACATCGGCATCTTCGACGGTGACCTCCTGGCCGTCCACACCACTCGCGAGGCCCGCAATGGCCAGATTGTCGTGGCACGCATCGGCGACGAGGTGACCGTCAAGCGCTTCAAGCGCGACGGCAGCAAGGTCTGGCTCATTGCCGAGAACCCGGAGTTCGCCCCCATCGAAGTGAACCTGAAAGATCAGGATCTGGTCATCGAAGGCTTGAGTGTCGGCGTCATTCGCCGCTAAAGGAGGCTTTATGCAGTTCCCTCACACACCACAACACACACAACTTCCGCTGTTCGAGGCATTCATGGCCCAACCGCTGGTTCCAGTCCTGAAAGAGGTCATCGAGTCGCCCTGGGGCATCGAACCCGAGGCTTTCAGCGAACTGTCGTTACGTGGTGCGGCCGGAAACTGCCTGAACCTGCTGGCTCCGATTCTGCGAGAACTCAGCCAGGACCAGGATGCTCGCTGGTTGACGCTGATCGCACCACCAGCCAGCGTCACCCAGGCCTGGCTGCGGGATGCGGGACTGAATCGCGAACGCATCCTGTTGTTGCAGCCACGGGGCACCCAAAGCGCCCAACAGTTGACCTGCGAAGCCTTGCGCCTGGGCCGCAGCCACACCGTGGTCAGCTGGCTCAATCCGCTGACCGCGACAGCACGGCAACAACTGATCAGCGCCGCCCGCACTGGGGACGCACAGAGCCTGAATATTCGATTGGGCTAGGACAAACATGGGCTTCTCCAAGGTAGAGAAGCCGGACAGTCACACTATCCAAAAAAGCCGACAGACGGGATCAATGAAGAACCCGCGGCCCCTCTTCCTTGTTGAATTCGCCTTCAACCAGGCGACCGGCCATCTGGACGCCCACGCTCAGCATCGCCTTGGCGACTTCGACGTGTTGGCCTTGGAGGAACACCTTGGCATCTTCGGAGAAGTTCAGGGTAACCAGAGAACCCTCGTCCTCAGCCCTGCGCAGCTCGATGCGGCCATCAGGAAGTTCGACAATTTCTAGAAAGGACGTAGGCATAAAAGTCTGTTCTCCACGAAAGGCGAGGATTATATAGTCATCGGCCAGGCTCCGCTCGGGATCTTGACCAAGCGTTATCAACGAACGTAACGAGCCGAAGGGAAACTCAGCACTCGTTCAACCCCTCACGAAAGCGTATCGCCAAGCTCTTGAGGTTCTGGCGCCAGCTCTCCAACTCCTCACGGCTCAACTCCTGCTCAGGTTCTTGTTCGTCCAGATTGACCGCCACGATCAACGGCTGGGTCACGTCCCCCTTGGGCTTGCGCGGGGCTCGTGGCGGTTCGAACAGCGCCGCATGGGCTGCCAATAGCTTCGCCAGCCAGGTTTCCGGGTTGTGTGCCAGTTCGACCATTTCGGCCATTTCCGGAATGGCAATGGTTTCCAGCACTTCGCGGGTCAACAGCAGCTCGGCCCGTGGCGCATTCGCTTGTGGCAGGCGATAGAAACCGGCGATTTCATGGCACAACCCCAACAACGCACCGTATAGGTGAAACAGCGCGGACTCACGTCCTGCCTGGAGCAGCGCCGGGGAATTCATCGCACGCCCGTCTTCGGCCCGGGTGAGCGCTTCGAGCGACAAACCGGCGAAATAAATCTTCTGATTGGTGCGGGTATAGAGTTCGTGGGCCATGGCGGCATCTCCCCAACGAAATGAAAACTTCACGCAAGTGTGACAGTGTCGTGGATCAACCAAGGCCACTGCAAGCCAAAAACAAAAAGGCCGCATGAAAACCCATGGGTTGTCATGCGGCCTTTTGTTCAGTGGGGACAACTGCGTCCGAAACGTCAGAGCGTCCCAGCGGGAGCAAGCTCCCTCGCCACAGGGAACCTCGCTTAGCCCCTATCTTCAAACAAACACTATCAATCAGCGCTTGTCTTCAACCGTCCACTTACCGCCGTCGTAGTAGGCTTTCCAGCCGGTCGGCTTGCCGTCCACTTCGGTCTGCACGTACTGCTCCTTGGTCTTGCGGCTGTAGCGAATGACCGCCGGACGCCCTTCCGGATCCTTCTGTGGTGCTTCACAGAGGAAATGGTACTTCGGATCGATTTCGTTCTTGTGCGGCACGATCTCCATCACCAATGGCGCACGGGTCTCACGGTTTTTCGGGAACTGGCTGGCCGCCAGGAACAGGCCGGAGGCGCCGTCGCGCAGGATGTAGGTGTCGTTGACCTTCTCGCACTTGAGCTCAGGCATCTTCACCGGGTCCATCTTCGGCGGCGCTGCGTCACCGCTCTTGAGCAGTTTGCGGGTGTTCTTGCAGGTCGGGTTGGTGCAACCGAAGAACTTGCCGAAACGGCCGGTCTTGAGCTGCATTTCGCTGCCACACTTGTCGCATTCCAGGCTCGGACCTTCGTAGCCCTTGATGCGATAAGTACCCTCTTCAATCTCGTAGCCGGCACAGTCCGGGTTGTTACCGCAGATGTGCAGCTTGCGCTTCTCATCCAACAGGTAGGCATCCATCGCCGTGCTGCAGATCGGGCAACGATGCTTGCCGCGCAGCACCAGGGATTCCGACTCGCCCTCGTCGTCCGCAGCGATTTCGTCGCCTGGCACCAGGTTGACCGTGGCCTTGCAGCGCTCCTTGGGTGGCAGGCTGTAGCCCGAGCAACCGAGGAACACGCCGGTCGAGGCGGTACGGATTTGCATCGGACGCCCACAAGTCAGGCACGGGATGTCGGTCATGACCGGCTGGTTGGCGCGCATGCCGCTGTCAGGGCTTTCGGCCACTTCGAGTTTTTTCTTGAAGTCGCCGTAGAACTCGTCGAGGACGTTTTTCCAGTCGCGCTCGCCCTGGGCCACATCGTCGAGGTTCTCTTCCATGCCGGCGGTGAAGCCGTAGTCCATCAGGTTCGAGAAGCTCTCGGACAGACGCTCGGTGACGATGTCACCCATCTTTTCCGAATAGAAACGACGGTTGTGCAACGCCACATAACCGCGGTCCTGGATCGTGGAAATGATGGCGGCGTAGGTCGAAGGACGGCCGATGCCGCGCTTTTCCATTTCCTTGACCAGACTGGCTTCGGAGTAACGGGCCGGCGGCTTGGTGAAGTGCTGGGTCGGATCAAGCTTGATCAGCTTCATCACGTCGCCCTGGGCCATGTCCGGCAGGACGTCGTCATCCCCAGGCTTGGTGATTTGCGGCATGACGCGGGTGTAACCGTCGAACTTCAGGATGCGGCCCTTGGCACGCAGCTCGAAGTCGCCAGCACCGACGCTGACCGTGGTCGACAGGTATTGTGCCGGCAGCATCTGGCAGGCCAGGAATTGGCGCCAGATCAGCTCGTAGAGACGCTCGGCATCGCGCTCCATGCCCGACAGTTTGCTTGGCTCGGTATTGGCATCGGACGGACGAATCGCTTCGTGAGCTTCCTGCGCGCCTTCCTTGCTGCTGTAGACGTTCGGCGTCTCCGGCAGGTACTTCTTGCCGAACTCGCTTTCTATATAAGTGCGCGCCATCGTCACGGCATCGGCCGACAGGTTGGTCGAGTCGGTACGCATATAGGTGATGTAGCCGGCTTCATACAGACGTTGGGCCATCATCATGGTTTTCTTCACGCCAAAGCCCAGGCGATTGCTCGCGGCCTGCTGCAACGTGGAGGTGATGAACGGCGCCGACGGCTTGCTGCTGGTCGGCTTGTCTTCGCGCTTGACGATGCTGTAGCTGGAAGCCTTGAGCTTCTCCAGTGCAGCCATGGCCTGGGCTTCGTTGAGCGGCTTGAAGGCTTCACCCTTCTCGCGGGCCACGTCGAAGCGCACAGTCGCGCCCTTGGCCGTGCCGAGGTCGGCATGGACTTCCCAGTACTCTTCAGGGATGAACGCCCGGATCTCGCGCTCGCGCTCCACCACCAGCTTCACGGCGACCGACTGCACACGCCCGGCCGACAGGCCACGGGCGATCTTGGCCCACAGCAGCGGCGAGACCATGTAGCCCACCACGCGGTCGAGGAAGCGCCGCGCCTGCTGGGCGTTGACCCGGTCGATATCCAGCTCGCCCGGCTGGGAGAAGGCTTCCTGGATGGCCTTCTTGGTAATTTCGTTGAACACCACGCGCTTGTAGCGGCTGTCATCCCCACCAATGGCTTCGCGCAGGTGCCAGGCAATGGCTTCCCCTTCGCGGTCCAAGTCCGTCGCGAGATAGATGGTGTCGGCATCCTTGGCGAGCCGACGCAGCTCTTCGATGACCTTTTCCTTGCCCGGGAGGATCTCGTACTTGGCTTTCCAGCCGTGTTCCGGATCGACCCCCATGCGTGAGACCAGCTGCTTGCGCGCCTTGTCTTTCGGCGACAGCGCCGGCGCTTCACCGGCAGCAGCCTTGCCGCGCTTGGCGACTGGCTCCTTGCTGGCGCTAGCCGAACCGCTGGTGGGCAGGTCTCGGATATGGCCGATACTCGACTTCACCACGTATTGGTTGCCCAGATACTTGTTGATGGTCTTGGCCTTAGCCGGGGATTCCACAATGACCAGCGATTTGCCCATGGATCAGAAAATTCCTGAATTCTAAAAAGTGAAAGGCGGTTGGCGCCTGACGCGGCACCGCTATATATAGTGGCTGCAAGGTGAGGTCAAGCGCAGGGTCACCCGCATGCCGGCCTCAAGGCTTGGGAAAAATGCTTTCCTCGGCCTGCACCAAAGCAAAGCGTGGCACCTGTTCGCCGTCAACCTCGACGGACTCCTGGAACATGCTCAAGGGACGCACCCAAAAGCCGTAATCGCCATACAGGGCTTGATAGAAGACCACTTCTTCCTCGGTCTCGGAATGCCGCGCGATGCTGAATACGCGGTACTGCGGACCTTTGTAATGCTGGTAGAGCCCAGGTTGTATCGGCATGCTTTGGCCCTCACTCAAATTTTTTCAAAATAAAAACAAAATCTTTTTTTTACCAAACCCGAAAAAACAAAAACCGGGGCACTTGGCCCCGGCTTCCGTCGACGCAACGCTTAGACGCGTTCGAAGACAGTGGCGATGCCCTGGCCGAGGCCAATGCACATGGTCGACACACCGAAGGTGCCGCCATTCTGCTTCATGACGTTGAGCAGCGTGCCGGAGATACGTGCACCGGAGCAACCGAACGGGTGACCCAGGGCGATCGCGCCGCCGTGCAGGTTAACCTTCTCGTTCATCTTGTCGAGCACTTTCAAATCTTTCAGCACCGGCAGGGCCTGTGCGGCGAAAGCTTCGTTGAGCTCGAAGAAGTCGATATCGGCGATACTCAGGCCTGCACGCTTCAGGGCTTTCTGCGTGGCCGGTACTGGACCATAGCCCATGATCGCCGGGTCCACACCCGCCACGGCCATCGAACGAATCACCGCCATCGGCTGGATACCCAGGTCCTGGGCACGCTGGGCCGACATCACGATCATGCACGAGGCACCGTCGGTGATCTGCGACGAAGTACCGGCTGTCACGGTGCCGCCCTTCGGATTGAAGGCCGGCTTGAGGGCCGCCAGGCTTTCCAGGGTGGTTTCCGGACGAATGGTTTCGTCGTAGTCGAACAGCTTCAGGAAGCCGTTCTCGTCATAGCCCTGCATCGGGATGATCTCGTCCTTGAACTTGCCTTCCACGGTCGCCTTGTGGGCGAGCTGGTGGGAGCGCACGCCAAAGGCGTCCTGCTGCTCGCGGCTGATGCCGTGCATTTTGCCCAGCATTTCCGCGGTCAGGCCCATCATGCCCGAGGCCTTGGCCGCGTACAGCGACATGTGCGGGTTCGGATCGACACCGTGCATCATGCTCACGTGGCCCATGTGCTCAACCCCACCGACCACGAATACATCACCGTTGCCGGTCATGATCGCCTGGGCGGCGGTGTGCAGCGCGCTCATGGACGAACCGCACAGGCGGCTGACGGTCTGGCCGGCCGCTGTGTGAGGAATCTGGGTCATCAGCGAGGCCATGCGGGCGATGTTCCAGCCCTGCTCCAGGGTCTGGTTCACACAGCCCCAGATCACATCTTCGACTTCGTTGGGGTCGACCTTGACGTTGCGTTCCAGCAGCTTGCTGATCAGGTGCGCCGACATGTCTTCGGCGCGGGTGTTGCGGTGCATGCCGCCCTTGGAGCGGCCCATCGGCGTACGACCGAAGTCGACGATCACGACGTCTCTAGGATTCAAGCTCATAAATGTTCTCTCGCTCTAGTCGTTGGGCGCTTAACCGAAGAAACGCTGGCCATTCTTGGCCATTTCACGCAGCTTCGCGGTCGGGTGGTACAGCGCGCCCAGATCAGCGTACTGGTCAGCCAGGGCAACGAACTCGGCCACACCGATCGAATCGATGTAACGCAGCGCACCGCCACGGAATGGAGGGAAACCGATACCGTAGACCAGACCCATGTCGGCTTCGGCGGCGGTTTCGACAATGCCGTCTTCCAGGCAACGCACGGTTTCGAGGCACAGCGGGATCATCATCCAGTTGATGATGTCCTCGTCGGTGACTTCGCGCTGCTCGTAGACGATCGGCTTGAGCACTTCCAGCACCGACGAGTCGGCGATTTTCTTCTGCTTGCCGCGCTTGTCGGTCTCGTAGGCGTAGAAGCCTTTGCCGTTCTTCTGGCCCAGGCGCTTGGCTTCGTAGAGCACGTCGACGGCCGAACGACGGTCGTCTTTCATGCGGTCCGGAAAGCCTTCAGCCATGACATCGCGACCGTGGTGGCCAGTGTCGATGCCGACCACGTCCATCAAGTACGCCGGGCCCATCGGCCAGCCGAATTTTTCCATGATCTTGTCGATGCGCACGAAGTCCACACCGGCGCTGACCAGCTTGGCGAAACCGCCGAAATACGGGAACAGCACGCGATTGACCAGGAAGCCCGGGCAATCGTTGACGACAATCGGGTTTTTGCCCATTTTCTTGGCGTAGGCCACGGTGGTGGCAACCGCCAGCTCGCTGGACTTCTCGCCACGGATCACTTCCACCAGCGGCATCATGTGCACTGGGTTGAAGAAGTGCATGCCGACGAAGTTCTCCGGACGCTTGAGGGCCTTGGCCAGCAGCGAAATGGAGATGGTCGAGGTGTTCGAGGCGAGGATGGTGTCCTCCTTGACCTTGTCTTCGACTTCAGCCAGTACCGCCTGCTTGACCTTCGGGTTCTCGACAACCGCTTCGACCACCAGGTCGACATGGCCGAAATCGCCGTAGGACAGGGTCGGACGAATGCCGTTGAGCACTTCGGCCATCTTAGCCGCGGTCATGCGACCCTTGTCGACACGACCGACCAGCAGCTTGGCGGCTTCGGCCAGGCCCTGCTCGATCCCGTGTTCGTTGATGTCTTTCATCAGGATCGGCGTGCCTTTGGACGCCGACTGGTAGGCGATGCCGCCACCCATGATGCCGGCGCCGAGCACGGCGGCCTGCTTCACGTCACGGGCGATTTCGTCGTAGGCCTTGGCCTTTTTCTTCAGTTCCTGGTCGTTGAGGAACAGACCGATCAGGCTTTGCGCAGCCGAGGTCTTGGCCAGTTTGACGAAACCGGCGGCTTCGACTTCCAGGGCCTTGTCACGGCCGAAGTTCGCGGCTTTCTGGATGGTCTTGATCGCTTCGACCGGCGCCGGGTAGTTCGGGCCTGCCTGACCTGCCACGAAACCCTTGGCGGTTTCGAAGGCCATCATTTGTTCGATGGCATTGAGCTTGAGCTTTTCCAGCTTCGGCTGACGCTTGGCCTTGTAGTCGAACTCGCCGCTGATGGCGCGCTTGATGGTTTCAAGGGCTGCTTCCTGGAGCTTGCCAGGTTCGACCACAGCATCCACGGCACCGACTTTCAGCGCATCTTCGGCACGGTTTTCCTTGCCGGCGGCAATCCACTCGATGGCATTGTCGGCACCGATCAGGCGCGGCAGGCGCACGGTGCCGCCGAAGCCCGGGTAGATGCCCAGCTTGACTTCCGGCAGGCCGATCTTGGCCGTGGTGGACATGACGCGGTAATCCGCCGCCAGGCACATTTCCAGGCCGCCACCCAGGGCGATGCCGTTGATAGCCACGACGGTCGGTACGTTGAGGTCTTCGAAGTCGCTGAAAATACGGTTGGCTTCGAGGTTGCCAGCGATCAGTTCGGCATCGGGCAGCTTGAAGTTGTCGACGAATTCTGTGATGTCGGCACCGACGATGAACACGTCCTTGCCGCTGCTGACGATCACACCCTTGATCGAAGCATCTGCCTTGATAGTGTCTACGGCCTGACGCAATTCATTCAGGGTTAGACGGTTGAACTTGTTGACGGACTCACCCTTGAGGTCGAATTTCAGTTCGACGATGCCACTTTCAAGAGCCTTAACCGTGATGGCTTTACCTTCGTAAATCATCAACTGATCTCCACGATATGGAAGCTGAACAGTACACGTTGAACGCTGACCGCAGGTGTGGCACTGACGTTACCGTCGATGCTACGCCAATCCGCCAGGCACACCCGCCAACGCGATAGTCGGGGTCTGTAGGAGCAGTCTGAAAATACAAACGCTCAATTCATACGCCCGTTTGATTTGGGTACGTCACCTTCACGGAATTTCCGACAATTGTCAATCGCCCTAAACACAGGCGTGAACGCGACTTTACGGTCATTTCCGTACCGTACGGATCCGTAACACGGCGCCGCATGTGCAGCTATTCATAGAATCAATCATTAGAAAAATCGCCCTAATTCCAGACATATCGGATCCAGTCGACTACGCTGTCGGGAGCGCGATTGAAATTTGCGAAACGAAGGGCGTAACGAACGCACGCCCTGACACGAGATGGATTACCGGCCTGCCTGGCCAACCCGCCCGATGAGACTGTCGGGCTTTTTTATGCCAGTAGGAGCTGCCGAAGGCTGCGATCTTTTGATCTTTTGATCTTTCACTTGAGACTCAATGGCCTGGGTGAAGATCGCAGCCTCGCTTCGCTCGACAGCTCCTACGCAGCAAAAATCGCTCAGGCCAGCGCCTTGAGTGTGCTGGCAATGTCCTGCAAAACAATGGCTTCGCCTTTTTCGCCCCAGTACAAGGCGATCATTTGCCGGTCGGCTTCAACTTTGTAGACGTTGGTCGGCAATTTTTCGAAATGATCGAGCAGGGACTCATCCAGGCAGACTTCCCGCCACTGATTGACCCAGATGCCCGGCGCCGTTTGCCAGTAGCTCCAACAGGCCGGCTGGCTGCCTCGCCGAGGCCGATAGTACTGGGCACAGGGGCTTGGCGGCTGCTGGCCGAGCCAGTGCGGCCATTCCTGTGGCGCCAGTTGCATGGCCAGGCCCAGGCGTCGCGCCTCCATGCGCAGAGCCATGCGACCGCTCTGTACACGAGATGGACGCAACCATGCCAATGGACTTAACACCACCAACAGGATTGACAGCACTATCCAGACCGTCATATTCGTACTCCCCGATTCTGATGAGCCATTGACCCAGATCGCCGTCAATGCGCTTGAAACCAGCCATACTTACCGTATCGCAATTCTCTGGAGTGCCTTCCATGTACTACAACCACATTCTGGCCGCCGTTGACCTCACTGAAGAATGCGATCCGGTCGTCAAGCGCGCCCTCGCCCTTTGCGAAGGCCGCGACACCCAGCTGTCGCTGGTGCACATCGTCGAACCGATGGCCATGGCCTTTGGCGGCGACGTGCCCATGGACCTTTCCCAGTTGCAGCAGCAGCAATTCGACCAGGCCAAGGAACGCCTTGACCGACTGATCGTGAAATACCCGGCCCTGAAGAAGGAGTTCAGCCACCTGACCTACGGCCAGCCGCGCCAGGAGATCCATCACCTGGCCAAGGAACAGGGTTGCGACCTGATTGTCGTCGGCAGCCATGGTCGCCATGGCCTGGCGCTTTTGCTGGGCTCGACCGCCAATGATGTGCTGCATGGCGCGCCTTGCGATGTGCTGGCGGTGCATTTGGTCAAGCGCACATAAAACCCTGACCTTGTGGGAGCGAGCTCGCTCCCACAGGGACCGGGATTTCTATCTCAAAGGATCAAGCGTCCAGCTCAGCCCAACGCTCGACCAGTGCGTCCAGCTCTGCCTGCAACTGCTCCAACTGCGCGATGACCTTGGCGGTTTCGGCAGCAGGTCGCTGGTAGAAGCCGGCGTCAGCCATCTCGGCCTCCACGGCAGCGATCTGCTGTTCCTTCGCGTCGATATCGCCCGGCAGCGCCTCCAGCTCGCGCTGCAGCTTGTAGCTGAGTTTCTTCTTGGCCGGTGCCGGGGCCGCCGCGGCAGCTACCGGGGCTGGCTCGGCCTTGACCACGGCCGAATTCAGGTCGGCCTTGCCGGACTTGCTTTCGGTGACCCCCAGCAGACGCGGCGAACCGCCTTGGCGCAGCCAGTCCTGATAGCCACCGACGTACTCGCGAACCAGGCCTTCGCCTTCGAACACCAAGGTGCTGGTGACCACGTTGTCGAGGAATGCCCGGTCGTGACTGACCATCAGGACGGTGCCGTTGAAGGTCAGCAGCACCTCTTCCAGCAATTCCAGGGTTTCCACGTCCAGGTCGTTGGTCGGCTCGTCGAGCACCAGCAGGTTCGCCGGCTTGCTGAACAGCTTGGCCAGCAAGAGACGGGCGCGCTCACCGCCCGACAGCGCCTTGACTGGCGTACGGGCACGCTGGGGGCTGAACAGGAAGTCGCCGAGGTAGCTCAGCACATGGCGGCTCTGGCCATCGATGTCGATGAAATCGCGGCCTTCGGCCACGTTGTCGATCACGGTCTTTTCCAGGTCCAGTTGATGACGCAACTGGTCAAAGTAGGCGACGTCGATCTTCGTGCCTTCTTCCACCTTGCCGCTGGTCGGCACCAGGCCACCGAGCATCAGCTTGAGCAGAGTGGTCTTGCCGGTACCGTTGGCGCCCAGCAGGCCGATGCGATCGCCACGTTGCAGGACCATGGAGAAGTCCTTGACCAGGAACGGGCCGCCTGGATGGGCGAAACTGACGCTCTCCAGCACCATGACCTGCTTGCCGGACTTGTCGGCCGTTTCCAGCTGGATGTTGGCCTTGCCGGTACGCTCACGGCGTTCGCTGCGCTCAACGCGCAGGGCCTTGAGGGCCCGTACACGACCTTCGTTACGGGTGCGACGGGCCTTGATGCCCTGGCGAATCCAGACTTCTTCCTGGGCCAGGCGCTTGTCGAACAGCGCGTTGGCGGTTTCTTCCGCCGCCAGCACCGCTTCCTTGTGCACCAGGAAGCTGGCGTAGTCGCCGTTCCAGTCGATCAAGCCGCCGCGGTCCAGTTCAAGGATGCGCGTCGCCAGGTTTTGCAGGAAGGAACGGTCGTGGGTGATGAACAGCACCGCCCCCTGGAAATCTTTCAGGGCTTCTTCAAGCCAGGCGATGGCGCCGATGTCCAGGTGGTTGGTCGGTTCGTCGAGCAGCAGCAGGTCCGGTTCGGAGACCAGGGCCTGGGCCAGCAGGACGCGGCGACGCCAACCGCCGGACAACTCGGCGAGGGTCTTGTCGGCCGGCAATTGCAGGCGGCTCAGGGTGCTGTCGACCAGTTGCTGCAGGCGCCAGCCGTCTCGGGCCTCAAGGTCGTGCTGCACGTGCATCAACTTGTCCAGGTCGGCATCGGTGACGATGTTCTGGCTCAGGTGGTGATACTCGGCCAACAGCGCGCCGACACCGTCCAGGCCTTCGGCGACCACGTCGAACACGGTCCGCTCGTCGGCTACCGGCAATTCCTGGGGCAATTCGCCGATCTTCAGGCCTGGCGCACGCCAGACCGAGCCGTCGTCGGGCTTTTGATCGCCCTTGACCAGCTTCATCATGCTGGACTTGCCAGTGCCGTTGCGGCCGATGATGCACACCCGCTCACCACGGGCGATCTGCCAGGACACCTTGTCCAACAACGGCATAGCGCCGAAAGCAAGGGACACATCGCTGAATTTGAGCAGGGTCATGAGCTTCTCCAAAAACCGGGCGCGCATTCTACCTGAGATGAGCACTCAGGGGTCCGCCAATTTCGCTACTGAAGCACTCTGCATAACAAATGTTGCGAAGCTTGCACCGACGGCCCCGCAAAGCTTTCGCCGGCTGCTGGCAAAAGGCTAAGCTACAGACAGTTACCCTGGGTTAACCCTTGGGCTTGTCATGTTTTTTCTGCTCGGACGTCTCATGCGCAGTCGCCTTTTCAGTGTTTTATCGTGTCTTTTTGTATGTGCCACTGCCGTTCAATCCGCTCAGGCGGTGGATATCTCCACTCAGCGCCAATATTACAACGAGGCCAAACGGGCCTTGGCCAAGGGTGATTCCGGCCCTTACTTTCGGTACAGCCAGGCCCTGCGCGATTACCCGCTGGAACCGTACCTGGCCTATGACGAACTGACCGCTCGCCTCAAGAGCGCCAGCAACGCCGAAATCGAGAAATTCCTCGCCGAGCACGGTGACCTGCCCCAGGCCAACTGGATGAAGCTGCGCTGGCTGCGTTGGCTGACCGAGCGCGGCGACTGGGAAACTTTCGTCAAATATTACGACCCCAAACTCAACTTCACCGAACTGGACTGCCTCAACGCTCAGTATCAGCTCAACCATGGCCTGAAGGCTGAGGGCTACGCCAACACTGAAAAGCTGTGGCTCACTGGCAAGTCCCAGCCCCAGGCCTGTGATGCGTTGTTCGGCCTGTGGGCATCCCAGGGCCAGTTGACCGAGCAGAAACGCTGGGAGCGCACCAAGCTGGCCGCCCAGGCGCGCAATTATCCCCTGGCCAACAGCCTGGTCAGTGGCCTGACCACCCTCGCCCCCCGTGGCAAGTTGCTGGTGGATGTGGCGCAAAAGCCCGAACTGCTCAACCAGCCTTCGCGCTTCACCCCGGCCGATGAACCGATGTCCGATATTGTCAGCCTCGGCCTGCGTCGCCTGGCCCGCCAGGACCCGGAAAAAGCCATGGCACTGTTGGACGGCTACGCCAGCACCATGCATTTTTCCCGGGATGAAAAAGTCGCGATTGCCCGGGAAATCGGCCTGACCCTGGCCAAGCGCTTCGACAGCCGCGCCCTCGATGTGATGACAAAATACGACCCGGAGCTGCGCGACGACACCGTTTCGGAGTGGCGTCTGCGCCTGCTGTTGCGCCTGGCCCGTTGGGACGATGCCTATCAATTGACCCGCCGCCTGCCCGAGTCATTGGCCAGCACCAACCGCTGGCGCTACTGGCAAGCCCGCACACTGGAGCTGGCGCAGCCGCAGAACCCCGAGGCCCTGGCGCTCTACAAGCATCTGGCCCGTGAGCGGGACTTCTATGGCTTCCTGGCTGCCGACCGCTCTCAGTCGCCGTATTCCCTCGTCAACAAACCACTGGTCATGAGCCAGGCGCTGATCAATAAGGTGCGCAACACGCCCGGCGTGCGGCGGGCACTGGAGTTTCATGCCCGCGGGGACATCGTCGACGGACGCCGCGAGTGGTATCACGTCAGCCGGCATTTCAACCGGGACGAGATGGTCGCCCAGGCGAAACTGGCCTACGACTTGAAATGGTATTTCCCGGCCATTCGCACCATCAGCCAGGCCAAGTACTGGGACGACCTGGACATCCGCTTCCCGATGGCCCACCGCGACACCCTGGTGCGCGAAGCCAAGATCCGCGGCTTGCATCCAAGCTGGGCATTCGCCATTACCCGGCAGGAAAGTGCGTTCATGGATGATGCCCGCTCCAGCGTCGGCGCCGCCGGCCTTATGCAACTGATGCCCGGCACCGCCAAGGAAACCGCGCGCAAGTTCAGCATTCCCCTGGCCTCACCCCAACAGGTGTTGAACCCGGACAAGAACATCCAATTGGGCGCGGCCTACCTGAGCCAGGTTCACAGCCAGTTCAATGGCAACCGCGTCCTCGCCTCGGCGGCCTACAACGCCGGCCCCGGTCGCGTGCGCCAGTGGCTGCGCGGCGCCGACCACTTGAGCTTCGACGTCTGGGTCGAAAGCATTCCTTTCGACGAAACCCGCCAATACGTGCAGAACGTGTTGTCTTACTCGGTGATCTACGGCCAGAAACTCAACTCGCCGCAACCGCTGGTGGACTGGCATGAGCGGTATTTCGATGATCAGTGAGTATTAGCGAGGCGCTGTTCCTGAGAAGAAAAAAATGCCCGCATCGAAGGATGCGGGCATTTTTTTTGGTCGGTTACTTGGTCGGTTGCTGGACCTTGTGGGAGCGAGCTTGCTCGCGATGGCGTCGGCACCTTCAACGTGGATGCAAACTGACCCACCGCTATCGCGAGCAAGCTCGCTCCCACAGGGGATTCGTGTGGACGCTGCGCTCAGTCGGCTGCCGACTCCAAGCCAACGTTGAACTGCAACGCCGCCAACCGCGCATACAGCGCATTGCTGGCGACCAGCTCCTGGTGAGTACCTACGGCAACCACCTGGCCCTGGTCCATCACCGCGATCCGGTCGGCATTTTTCACCGTGGCCAAACGGTGGGCAATGACCAGGGTGGTGCGATTTTTCATCAGACTGGGCAAGGCTTGCTGGATCAGGTGTTCGCTTTGCGCGTCCAGGGCACTGGTAGCCTCGTCCAGCAGCAGGATCGGGGCATCCACCAGCAACGCTCGGGCGATGGCCAAGCGTTGGCGCTGGCCGCCGGATAACCCCAGGCCGCCGTCGCCCAAGTGAGTCTGGTAGCCGTCGGGCATTTTCTCGATGAAGTCGTGGGCATGGGCGATCTGCGCAGCCTCGCGCACCTGTTCGGACGTCGCTTGCGGATTGCCGTAGCGGATGTTCTCTTCGACCGTGCCAAAAAACAGCGCGGGGTTTTGGGAAACCAGGGCGAAGTGACGGCGCAGGTCCAGCGGATCGAGATGAGTCAACGGCACGTCGTCGATCAGGATCTGCCCTTGCACCGGATCATAGAAACGCAGCAGTAAATCGTAGACCGTCGACTTGCCCGCACCGGAAGGCCCGACCAGGGCCAGGGTCTCGCCGGCCTTGACGCTCAGGTCGAGACCGTCGACCGCGTAACTGTCCGGCCGGGACGGATAGGAAAACCGCACGCCGTCGAGGCGCAAATCACCGCGAACCCGCTCAGGCAAGGTCACAAGGCCCGAAGCCGGCGGCTGGATGATATTTTCCGAACGCAGCAACTCGGCAATGCGCTCTGCCGCACCGGCCGCCCGTTGCAGCTCGCCGATCACCTCGCTCAGGGTCCCGAAGGCACTGCCGACGATCAGGCTGTAGAACACGAACGCCGCCAGCTCGCCGCCGGAAATCCGCCCGGCGATCACATCCATGCCACCGACCCAGAGCATCACCCCCACCGCCCCCAGCACCAGCACGATCACCAGGGTAATCAGCCAGGCCCGCTGGGCGATGCGCTTGCGCGCGGTGTCGAAAGCCTGCTCCACCGTCACGGAAAAACGCTGTTCGTCCTGGACCTGGTGGTTGTAGGCCTGCACGGTCTTGATCTGGCCGAGGGTTTCGGAGACGTAGCTGCCAACGTCAGCAACACGGTCCTGGCTCTCACGCGACAAGCTGCGCACTCGCCGACCAAAGATCAGGATCGGCGCCAATACCAACGGCAAGGCAATTACCACGATGCTGGTCAGCTTGGGATTGGTGATGAACAGCAGCACGATGCCGCCCACCACCATCAAGGCGTTGCGCAAAAACAACGACAGCGACGAACCGATCACCGATTGCAGCAAGGTCGTGTCAGTGGTCAGCCGTGACTGGATTTCCGAACTGCGGTTGTTTTCGTAGAAGCCTGGGTGCAAGTACACCAGATGGTTGAAGACCTGCCGCCGGATATCGGCTACCACCCGCTCGCCGATCCAGGACACCAGGTAAAAACGCGCAAACGTGCCGATCGCCAGCCCCACCACCAGCACCATGAACAGGCCAATGGACTGATTGAGCAGATGCGGTGAACGGGTCATGAAGCCCTGGTCCACCAGCAAGCGAATGCCTTGGCCCATGGACAAGGTAATGCCGGCAGTGACAATCAAGGCCAGCAAAGCGCCGGCGACTTGTTTGCGATAAGGGGCGATGAAGCCGCTGGCCAGGCGCATGGCACGGCGATGTCGGGAAGAAAGCATCAAAGGCGTCCGATAATGCAGCAGGAAAAGGCCGGCCCCGCGCCGTCGAAACGCAGCGGAACCAAGTTGAATCAGAATGAGTCAGGTTAAATATGACCACTACGACTAGCGGCTAGATGTTATCGGTCTAAAGTCTGGCTGGAAACGCAACTGTGTTTCTGATTGAGTGGTGGTGTCGCCATGAACCTACAAGGAGTGTCATGGCTCGGTCACCTGGCGGCATTAAAGTAGGCACACAACCTGATGAGGAGACAGGCCATGTCCTTGCTACACAGCAGCGACGACAAGATTCAAGTAATCCGCACGCAACCGGACCAGTCTCTGGGCTGCTCGTTCATCGATGAACAAGGGCGCGAAGTACCGATCACCGAAGACATGATCCGCAAAGCCTGCAGCGAGCTGGAAAAACGACTGGTCAAGCCTGCCGAACAAAAGTGATACAGCCCGTCTCGATTGGACCCGACCTTGATGTCGGGTTTTTTATGCCTGCTGATTTTGCAGGCTCTTGTGGTGAGGCTCTTGTGGCGAGGGAGCTTGCTCCCGCTCGGCTGCGAAGCAGTCGTCGCTTTTTGGAATCCAAAAGGCATTAGGGTCGCTTCGCAACCCAGCGGGAGCAAGCTCCCTCGCCACAAGAGCACTCCACGCTCAAGTGGTAGTGGCGCCCAGCGCCGTCACGATCTGTTGCAGGGCCGCTGATTGCCCTTCGATACGCACCTTCAAGCTGTCGATTTCCCGTCGTGGCGGATAATGCTTGCGCAAGGCATCGAACGCGCGGCGTTGCTCGTCGACGGTGCCCACCAGGCTGCGGCGGAAATTCGCGTCGTCGCCACGGGGGTCGTACACGCTCCGGCACAGCGCCGCCAAGGCCCAAGCCGGGTCGGTTTCGGCGTCCAGGGTGACGCCACCCAGCCACGGCCGAGGCAACAGGTCGCTGAGGCTGACTTCAGCCGGCTGTTCCAGGAACGCGCACAAAGCCTGGTAGATCTGGGCCGTGCCACGCTGGCGGCCATCGAGGCTGTAGCCGGCGATGTGCGGCGTGGCGATCACGCATAAGTCGGCCAGGTCCACATCCACGGTAGGCTCTTGTTCCCAGACATCCAGCACCGCCTGCAGGTCTTCACGCTCCAGCAACACCTCGCGCAGCGCGGCGTTATCGATCACCGGGCCGCGGGCCGCATTGATCAGCCAGGTGCCGGGCTTGAGCTGGTTCAAGCGTGCTTCGTCGAACAGGTGCCAGGTCGGTTGCTCGCCGTCGCGGGTCAACGGGGTGTGCAGGCTGATCACATCGCACTGCTCGATGATCTGCTCCAGGCTCACATAATCGCCGCCCTCGGCGGTCTGGCGCGGCGGATCGCAGACCTTCACGGCCCAGCCCAGCCCCTTGAGCACCTCGATCAACCGCCCACCCACCTGGCCCGCGCCGACCACGCCGAAGGTTCGCTGCTCCAGCGCCGCACCTTCGATTTCCGCCAGGGTCATCAGGCTGCCCAGCACGTAGTCCACCACGCCACGGGCGTTGCAGCCAGGTGCACTGGCCCAGCGGATGCCGGCCTCGGCCAGATAGTCCAGGTCCAGGTGATCGGTACCGATGGTACACGTGCCGACGAAGCGTACCTTGCTGCCCTCCAGCAGGGCCCGATTGACCTGGCTGACCGAACGCACCAGCAGCACATCGGCGTGCTCGACCATCGTCCGGTCGATCCCCCGGCCCGGCACCCGGCGGATTTCGCCGAACCCTTGGAAAAACGCATCAAGCAGGGGAATGTTTTCGTCGGCGACGATCAGCATGGCAGAGCTCCTTTGGCGGGAGGGGCAGTGTAGGCGTTCCTCGCCTCGATGGGCCAGCCCATTGCTTCAGTGAACGCGTTTGTGGCGAGGGAGCTTGCTCCCGCTCGGGTGCGAAGCAGCCGCCAGCTTTTTGGGCCTGCTTCGCAGTCCAGCGGGAGCAAGCTTCCTCGCCACAGAAACTGCCCGGGCAAACGTTGACGATTACAAATCCACAACACAGGTTTTTTCCTGACCACTGCGTCAAGGCGTAGAATTCGCCGCCTTGCGCTAATTTTTCTCGGACGCTTCGCCTGTGAATCCTGTCATCGACTCTCCTGCCACCCTCTCCCGCCCGGCCCGGGTTCGCCTGGAATTGAAAACCTTGCTGGCCCTGGCCTTGCCGATCATGGTGGCGCAACTCGCGACCACCGCCATGGGCTTTGTCGACGCGGTGATGGCCGGCCGGGTCGGCCCACGGGACTTGGCGGCAGTGGCCCTGGGCAACTCGATCTGGGTGCCGGTGTTCCTGTTGATGACCGGCACGCTGCTGGCGACCACGCCAAAAGTGGCCCAGCGCTTCGGTGCCAGTACGTTCGATGAAATCGGGCCGTTGGTGCGCCAGGCGCTGTGGCTGGCGTTGGTGGTGGGGTTGCTCGCGACCTTGGCGCTGTTCAGCGCCGAGCCGATCCTGCACATCATGAAGGTCGATCCCGAATTGATTGGCCCGTGCATGGAATACCTGCGGGGCATCGGCACGGGCCTGCCGGCCGTGGCGCTGTATCACGTGCTGCGCTGCTTCAGCGACGGCCTGGGTCGCACGCGACCGGCGATGGTGCTCGGGCTGTGCGGACTGGCGCTGAACATTCCACTCAATTACATCTTCATCTATGGGCACCTGGGGGTACCCGCCATGGGTGGCGTCGGGTGCGGCTGGGCCACGGCCATCGTAATGTGGGTCATGGCCCTGGGCATGGCCGGTTGGGCCCGTTGGGCGCCGGCCTATCAGTCGAGTCGGTTGTTCAGCCGTTTCGACTGGCCGCAATGGACCGTGATCAAGCGCCTGCTGGGCATCGGTCTGCCGATTGGCATCGCGGTGTTCGCCGAGTCGAGTATTTTCGCGGTGATTGCGCTGCTGATCGGCAGCCTCGGTGCCACGGTGGTGGCCGGGCACCAGATCGCGCTGAACTTCAGCTCCCTGGTGTTCATGATTCCCTACTCCCTGGGCATGGCCGTCACAGTACGGGTCGGCCAGGCCCTGGGCCGTCGCCAGCCCCGTGAAGCGCGTTTCGCCGCCGGGGTGGGCATGGGCACGGCACTGGCCTACGCCTGCCTCTCGGCAAGCTTGATGTTCGCACTGCGCGGGCCTATCGCGGCAATCTATACCGCCGACCCGGTGGTGATCGAAGTGGCGTCGATGCTGATCGTCTACGCGGCGCTGTTCCAGTTTTCCGATGCGATCCAGGTCACGGCGGCAGGCGCATTGCGCGGCTACCAGGACACCCGGGTGACGATGATCCTGACCCTGTTCGCCTATTGGGGCATCGGCCTGCCGGTGGGCTACGCCCTGGGCCTGACCGACTGGCTCGGCGCAGCCAGCGGCCCGAGCGGATTGTGGCAAGGCCTGATCGTGGGCTTGAGCTGCGCGGCGCTGATGCTGTCGATCCGCCTGGCACGCAGCGCGCGCAAGCAGATCCGCCTCAGCCGTTCGACGGATTAAGCGAGTTTCTTGCGGATCCAGTAGAGGTAAGTGCCGGCCTCTTCCTGCTGGGCCACCAGTTCGTGGTCCAGGAACACGCAGAACTTGGGGATGTCGCGGCGAGTCGAAGGGTCGGTGGCGATGACTTTCAGCAGGCCACCGGGGGCCAGGTCGCGGATGTGCTGGTGCAGCATCATCACCGGTTCCGGGCAATTGAGGCCCGTGGCATCCAGCGTGCCATCGACCGGCGTGTCGTTCATTTCACTCATGTTCTACTCCTGAAACTGGCCGGCATTGTCGCGCAATGTCGGCGCGCTTAACAGAGGT
Source organism: Pseudomonas thivervalensis (assembly GCF_001269655.1). Lineage (GTDB taxonomy): Bacteria > Pseudomonadota > Gammaproteobacteria > Pseudomonadales > Pseudomonadaceae > Aquipseudomonas > Aquipseudomonas thivervalensis. The sequence continues at coordinate 511,421 of NZ_LHVE01000007.1, read as the reverse complement.
GCATCACCCCCCTGTGGCGAGGGAGCTTGCTCCCGCTCGGCTGCGCTGTAGGAGCTGTCGAGCGAAGCGAGGCTGCGATCTTTCCATTGGCGCTTGAGTTCCAAGTAAAAAATCAAAAGATCGCAGGCTTCGCCAGCTCCTACACCGCCCAGCGGGAGCAATCTCTGGCCACAAAAGCTCGCTACATGCTTCAGCGGGACTTCGGCTTCTTGGTGTCCAGCCGCCGCAGATGGCACGTCACTTCCTCGCGGTCGTGGTACAGCTGCTTGCAACCGATCTCGACCTTGATACCTCGATCCTTGAAACCCTCGGCGATGCGTTCGAGCAGGCGTTTCACCTCGGCGTAGCGCTGCTTCATCGGCAGTTTGAGGTTGACCACGGCCTCGCGGCAATGCCCTTCGCCAATCCACTCTTCCAGCATCGCCGCGTTGCGCGCGGGCTTTTCGACGATGTCGCAGACCATCCAGTCCACCGGCTGCTTGGGCTTGAACGTGAAGCCGTCCGCCATCAGGTGTTGCACCAGGCCGGTGTCCATCAGGCTTTCAGCCATCGGGCCGTTGTCGATCGCCGTCACCAGCATGCCGCGGTTGACCAGTTGCCAGGTCCAACCGCCCGGCGCGGCGCCGAGATCGACGCCGGTCATGTCACTGTGCAGGCGCTCGTCCCATTGGTCCCGGGGGATGAAATGGTGCCAGGCTTCCTCGAGCTTGAGAGTCGAGCGGCTCGGCGCCTCCCGGGGGAACTTCAGACGGGGGATACCCATCGGCCACATCGCCGAATTATCCGCATCCGCCAGGCCCAGGAACACCTCGCGGCCACTCTTGAAGGTCAGCAGCAGGCGTGGCTTGCGCGGATCGTCCACGAGCTTGCCGGCTCCGCTCAACGCCTTGCGCAGCGGGCCTTCGAATTTCTTGCAGAAATTCGACAGTTCCTTGCCGTCATTGGTATCGACCACCTCCAGCCACAGGCTGCCGCAGGTCGGGAAAGCCGACATGTGGGCCAGGATGACGCTGATACGGTCGGTTTCCGGCAACTCGATGAACGTGCCACGGGCCCACTGGCGCGGAAAAATCAGCTCGGCAAAACGCTGCCCACGCATCAGCCGCTCGGCGCCGTCCTCTTCCGTGCAGACAAATTCGGCGCAGGCACTGGCCGGTTTGGCCTTGGCGTAGCCGGCTACGTTGAGCCGAGCCGCATGTTCGGCGACCTCGGAACAGACCTCGCCTTCGAAGCCCGGCCGGCAGTGCATAAAAAGCGTGTTCATTGAAACTCCGTAGCAAAGCCTGTCACGAAAACCGCCGCATGATAGCGGAGTTCGGAACCGCGAACCTTGCAATAGAGTCCAGTGATTAGTCATACGCTTAAAACAGGGCTAGGTTAAAGGCTCTGTCCGTTCCGTCAGTCCGTAGCCGTGCGGACTCAAAGGAGTGATTTCAATGCCGTCCCTCGATAGCCTGAAAACCCTTAAAACACTGCAAGTCGACGCCAGGACCTACCATTACTTCAGCCTGCCGGACGCCGCCCGAAGCCTGGGCGACCTCGACAAGCTGCCCATGTCCCTGAAGGTGCTGCTGGAAAACCTGCTGCGCTGGGAAGATGAAAAAACCGTCACCGGCACCGACCTCAAGGCCCTGGCCGCTTGGCTCAAGGAGCGTCGCTCCGACCGCGAGATCCAATACCGCCCGGCACGGGTGTTGATGCAGGATTTCACCGGCGTCCCCGCCGTGGTCGATCTGGCCGCCATGCGCGCCGCCGTGGAAAAGGCCGGCGGCGATCCCCAGCGGATCAACCCGTTGTCACCAGTGGACCTGGTGATCGACCATTCGGTGATGGTGGACAAGTTCGCCAGCAGCCAGGCGTTCGAACAGAACGTCGACATCGAAATGCAGCGCAACGGCGAACGCTATGCCTTCCTGCGCTGGGGCCAGAGTGCCTTCGACAACTTCAGCGTGGTACCGCCAGGCACTGGCATCTGTCACCAAGTCAACCTTGAATACCTGGGCCGCACGGTGTGGACCAAAGAAGAGGACGGCCGCACCTACGCCTTCCCGGACACCCTGGTGGGCACCGACTCCCACACCACCATGATCAACGGCCTCGGCGTACTGGGCTGGGGCGTCGGTGGGATCGAGGCGGAAGCGGCCATGCTCGGCCAACCGGTGTCGATGCTGATTCCCGAAGTCGTCGGCTTCAAACTCGTCGGCAAGCTGCGCGAAGGCATCACCGCCACCGACCTGGTGCTGACTGTCACGCAGATGCTGCGCAAGAAAGGCGTGGTGGGCAAATTCGTCGAGTTCTATGGCGACGGCCTGGCCGACCTGCCCCTGGCCGACCGCGCAACCATCGCCAATATGGCTCCGGAATACGGCGCCACCTGCGGATTCTTCCCGGTGGACGACGTGACCCTGGACTATCTGCGCCTGTCCGGGCGTCCGGCGGAAACCGTAAAACTGGTAGAGGCCTATTGCAAGGCCCAGGGCCTGTGGCGCCTGCCCGGCCAGGAACCGGTGTTCACCGACACCCTGGAGCTGGACATGGGCAGCGTCGAGGCCAGTCTCGCCGGGCCCAAACGCCCTCAGGACCGCGTTTCGCTGCCGAATGTCGGCCAGGCCTTCAGCGACTTCCTGGGATTGCAGGTCAAACCCACCAGTAAAGAAGAAGGCCGCCTGGAAAGTGAAGGCGGCGGTGGCGTCGCGGTGGGCAACGCCGATCAGGTGGGCGAAGCCGAGTATGAATACGAAGGCCACACCCATCGCCTGAAAAACGGTGCGGTGGTGATTGCCGCGATCACCTCGTGCACCAACACCTCCAACCCCAGCGTGATGATGGCCGCCGGGCTGCTGGCGAAAAAAGCCGTGGAAAAGGGCCTGGTCCGCAAGCCTTGGGTCAAGAGCTCCCTGGCGCCGGGCTCCAAGGTGGTCACCGACTACTACAAGGCGGCGGGACTGACCGAGTACCTGGACAAACTCGGTTTCGACTTGGTGGGCTATGGTTGCACCACTTGCATCGGCAACTCCGGGCCGTTGCCGGACCCCATCGAAAAAGCCATCCAGAAAGCCGACCTCACCGTGGCCTCCGTCTTGTCGGGCAACCGCAACTTCGAAGGCCGGGTGCATCCACTGGTGAAGACCAACTGGCTGGCTTCGCCGCCATTGGTGGTGGCCTATGCCCTGGCCGGCACGGTGCGCATCGACATCAGCAGCGAGCCGCTGGGCAACGACCGGGACGGCAAGCCGGTGTACCTGCGGGACATCTGGCCCAGCAGCCAGGAAGTGGCCGCCGCCGTGGCCCAGGTCAACACCAGCATGTTCCACAAGGAATACGCCGCCGTGTTTGCCGGTGACGAGCAATGGCAGGCCATCGAGGTGCCGCAAGCGGCGACTTACGTCTGGCAGGACGACTCGACCTACATCCAGCACCCGCCGTTCTTCGACGACATCGGCGGGCCACCACCGGCGGTCAGGAACGTCGAGGGCGCCCGGGTCCTGGCCCTGCTGGGAGACTCGGTGACCACCGACCACATCTCGCCGGCCGGTAACATCAAGGCCGACAGCCCGGCCGGTCGTTACCTGCGCGAACAGGGCGTGGAACCACGGGACTTCAACTCCTACGGCTCCAGACGCGGCAACCATCAGGTGATGATGCGCGGCACCTTCGCCAATATCCGCATCCGCAACGAAATGCTCGACGGCGAAGAAGGCGGCAACACGATCTACATCCCCAGCGGCGAACGCATGTCCATCTACGATGCCGCCATGCTGTACCAGGCCACGGGCACGCCGCTGGTGGTGATCGCCGGCCAGGAATATGGCACCGGCTCGAGCCGGGACTGGGCGGCCAAAGGCACCAACCTGCTAGGGGTCAAGGCGGTGATCGCCGAGAGCTTCGAGCGCATCCATCGCTCCAACCTGGTGGGCATGGGTGTGCTGCCGTTGCAGTTCAAGCTCGACCAGAATCGCAAGAGCCTGAACCTCACGGGCAAGGAAACCCTCGACATCCTGGGGCTTAACGACGTCGAACTGACGCCGCGCATGAACCTGCCCCTGGTCATCACCCGGGAGGATGGCAGCCAGGAGCGAATCGAAGTGCTATGTCGGATCGACACCTTGAATGAAGTGGAATATTTCAAGGCCGGCGGGATCCTTCACTATGTCTTGCGGCAGTTGATTGCCGCTTGAAAAAACCTTTGGATGAAACGATCCTCGTGGCGAGGGAGCTTGCTCCCGCTTGAGTGCGAAGCGCTCACAAAAAGGGGCTGCTACGCAGCCCAGCGGGAGCAAGCTCCCTCGCCACGGGTTTAATCCATCCTAATGAACAGTATTGTTCTTACTAAGCGCTGTTTTTGTATCAGCCCGCCTATAATCCCACCGGCACTCACGGAACAGAGTCCGCCAACTGCTTGCCCCTCCCGCGCATGAACCTGCATGGACACAAATGTGCTCTTTGCGCGACACGGAGGCGTCGAAGACCCGACGGCCGCCCTCGCCCAGAGTTCTCCCGCTAAAAGGATGTTGTATGCCCGCTTTACCCTGGCTTCACCTGGCCCTTCTTTCCACAGGCTATGGCTTGGCGCTGCTCAACGGCCAGTTGGCCTGGACCGCGATCATCTCGGTCGCGCTGTTGCTGTTCGCCGGGTATGCGGTTCGCCAGCAACAGACGCCGGTTGGCCAGTTTCTCGGGCATGCCCTGTTCATTGTCATGGCCCTGGCATTGGCCCTGCACTGGATGCCTGGCTTTTTCAACGGACGGGTAATCGCGCCGCAACGCTTGACCGACGACGCCGTGCCGTTTGCCATGTACCTGAACCAGGACAAACCGCTGATCGGCTTCTGGTTATTGCTGGCCTGCCCCTGGATCGTCGGCCGGCGGTCATTGCGCCTGTCGGTCCAGGCCACAGCGCTGGGTCTGGCGCTGAGCGCGGTGCTGGCCCTCGGCGGGGCCGTGCTGCTGGGCATGGTCGACTGGGCACCGAAATGGCCGGATCACGCCTGGTTATGGGCCTTTAATAATCTTTTATTGGTCACGATCGTGGAGGAAGCGCTGTTTCGTGGCTACATTCAGGGGGGCTTGAGCCGGCGCTTCAAACATTTGGCCCAAGGCGACACCCTGGCGCTGCTCCTGGCCTCGCTGCTGTTCGGCCTGGTGCATGCCGGCGCCGGTTGGCAATGGGTGCTGCTGTCGGGCCTGGCGGGGGTCGGTTATGGCCTGGCGTATCGTTTTGGCGGCCTGGGCGCGGCGATTGCTACACACTTTCTGCTTAACCTGCTTCATTTCGCCCTATTTACCTACCCGATGCTGGCGTGATAGCGACAGGCAAAAATAACTTCAACTAAAACCTGACAACGCCGACAACCTTTCAAAGCCTTGCGGATCTACACACCATGCGTAACAACCAACCCGTCACACAACGCGAAAGGACCTTCCCGGCCCAGCAACGATTGATTTCCACGACCGACACCAAGGGCGTCATCACCTACTGCAACGACGCATTCGTTGAGGTCAGCGGGTATTCCAAGGAAGAACTGATCCATGCGCCGCACAACCTTGTGCGCCATCCCGATGTCCCATCCGCCGTGTTCGCGCACATGTGGGGCACGCTGAAACAAGGCTTGCCATGGATGGGCATCGTCAAGAATCGCTGCAAGAACGGTGACCATTACTGGGTCAACGCCTATGTCACGCCCGTGTTCGAAGGCAATCAGGTGGTCGGCTACGAATCGGTGCGAGTCAAACCCTCCGCCGAGCAGATCGCCCGCGCCGAAGCCCTGTATCAACGCATCAACCAAGGCAAGTCCGCAGTGCCAGGCAGCGACAAATGGGTGCCGATACTGCAGGACTGGCTGCCGTTCATCCTGGTCAGCCAACTGGGCTTCGTCGTCGGAGCGTTTCTGAATTCCTCCTGGGGCTTTGCCCTGGCCGCCCTGCTGTCGGTGCCCTTGGGGCTGATGGGGCTGCAATGGCAGCAACGCGGGATCAAGCGCCTGCTGCGCCTGGCCGAGCAAACCACCTCCGACCCGCTGATCGCGCGGATGTACACCGATAGCCGCGGCGTCCAGGCACGCCTGGAGATGTCGATCCTCAGCCAGCAAGCACGCCTGAAAACCTGCCTGACCCGCCTGCAGGACACCGCCGAACACCTTAACGACCAGGCTCGCCAGTCCAATACCCTGGCCCATGACAGCTCCAGCGGCCTGGAGCGCCAGCGCGTGGAAACCGAACAGGTCGCCACAGCCGTCAACCAGATGGCGGCAACGACCCAGGAAGTCGCCAGCCACGTGCAGCGCACCGCCGATGCCACCCAGGAAGCCAATCGCCTGACCAGTCGCGGCCGCGACATCGCCGGGGAAACCCGCGAAGCCATCGAGCGGCTGTCGGTGGTGGTCGGTGAGACCGGTCAAACCGTGACCCAGTTGGCCAAGGACAGCGACGAGATCGGTGGCGTGGTCGATGTGATCAAAGGCATCGCCGACCAGACCAACCTGCTGGCCCTCAACGCCGCCATCGAAGCGGCCCGTGCCGGCGAGATGGGTCGCGGCTTTGCCGTGGTGGCCGACGAAGTGCGGCAACTGGCCCAACGCACCAGCGAATCCACCGGGCAGATCCACGCCCTGATCGCCAAGCTCCAGCAGACCGCCACCAACGCCGTGCAAACCATGGACGCCGGCCATCGTCAGGCCGAAGAAGGCGTGGCCCGGGTCATGGAAGCGGATCAGGCACTGGTGGGCATCAGCGAAGCGGTGGCGCATATCACGGACATGACCACCCAGATCGCCGCCGCCACCGAGGAGCAAAGTTCGGTGGCCGAGGAAATCAGCCGCAACATCAGCAACATCTCGGAACTGGCCGACCAGACCTCCGGCCAGGCCCACAGCTCGGCGCTGCTCAGCGAAGAACTGACCCGCACGGCCAATACGCAGTATTCGTTGGTGGAGCGGTTTAACCGCTGATAGGTGTCGGCTTGATCAAAAAACCCGGGCAGCGAAAGCTTCCGGGTTTTTTGTTGCCTGATAGACCGCTATCGCGAGCAAGCTCGCTCCCACAGGGGTTGTGGGTCGCTCATTCAAATGCATTCCAATGTGGGAGCGAGCTTGCTCGCGATGAGGCCATGACTGGCAGCATCAGTCTTGAGACACAAACCCGGCCACCGCCTGCGCCGCCGCCTGCAGATGGTGCTCATGACTAAATCCCGAAGCCTTCAACGGCTTCAAATCATGATCCCCCGCCACCAACCACAACAGCTCGATGTTCGGTGACAAGGTGTAGCCCTGCACCGCCTCCCGATTACCCAACGCATCCCGCTCGCCCTGGACGATCAAGGTCCGGGTCTTCAATCCTGCCAGGTGCTCGACCCGCGGTTTCTCCGGCTTGCCCACCGCATAGAACGGATACCCCAGGCACACCAGCGCATCGGCACCCAACTCATCGGCCAGCAAGCTCGCCATGCGTCCGCCCATGGACTTGCCGCCAATGGCCAGCCGCCCAGCGACATAAGGCCGCACCGTGGCGTACACCTCACGCCAGCATTCGAGCAGCTTGGGGGCAGGGTTCGGGGGCCGCTTGCCACCATCCAGGCGCCGCTGGGCCATGTAGGGAAACTCGAAGCGCAATACGTTGACGCCCTGTGCGGCAAGGCGCGCGGCCATTTCCTCCATGAAGCCGCTGTCCATCGGCGCACCGGCACCGTGGGCCAGGATCAGGGTCGCAGGCTCGGCGCCCGCGCCCGGTTGCGCGCCCGTCCACAGCCAGCCGTGTCGCGCCACGCACCGCGCCCATTGATCCCCGTCAATACTGGCCTTGTGCTGTTTGTCCATGCTTGCCTCGCTTTTAGTCTGCCTATAACTCCAGGCGAAGAACGCCGCACTGCCTTGCGCAGGCGCTCACTTCGGCTGAACCGTGGATGGGGAACCATGAACACTTCTATCAGTACCGCCTACAACTACAAGGTGGTCCGCCAATTCGCCATTATGACGGTGGTGTGGGGCATCGTCGGCATGGGGCTCGGGGTTTTTCTCGCGGCCCAATTGGTCTGGCCGCAGCTCAACTTCGATTTGCCCTGGACCAGCTTCGGTCGCCTGCGCCCGTTGCACACCAACGCGGTGATCTTCGCCTTCGGCGGCTGCGCGTTGTTTGCCAGTTCGTTCTACTCGGTGCAACGCACCTGCCAGACCCAGCTGTTTGCGCCGAAAATCGCCGCGTTCTGCTTCTGGGGCTGGCAGTTGGTGATCCTGCTGGCGGCCATCAGCCTGCCGCTGGGCTACACCAGTTCCAAGGAGTACGCCGAACTGGAATGGCCGATCGACATCCTGATCACCATCGTCTGGGTCGCCTACGCCATCGTGTTCTTCGGCACCGTGGCCAAGCGCAACACCAAGCACATCTACGTCGGTAACTGGTTCTTCGGCGGGTTCATCCTGACCGTGGCGATCCTGCACATCGTCAACAATCTGGAACTGCCAGTGAGCTTCACCAAATCCTACTCGGTGTACGCCGGGGCCACGGATGCGATGGTGCAATGGTGGTACGGCCACAACGCCGTAGGCTTTTTCCTCACCGCAGGCTTCCTGGGGATGATGTACTACTTCGTGCCGAAGCAGGCCGAACGTCCGGTGTATTCCTATCGCTTGTCCATCGTCCACTTCTGGGCGCTGATCACCCTGTACATCTGGGCCGGCCCGCACCACTTGCACTACACCGCGCTGCCGGACTGGGCGCAGTCGCTGGGCATGGTGATGTCGCTGATCCTGCTCGCACCGAGCTGGGGCGGCATGATCAACGGCATGATGACCCTGTCAGGTGCCTGGCATAAGTTGCGCAGCGACCCGATCCTGCGCTTCCTGGTGGTGTCCCTGGCGTTCTACGGCATGTCGACCTTCGAAGGTCCGATGATGGCGATCAAGACCGTCAACGCCCTCTCCCACTACACCGACTGGACCATCGGCCACGTGCATGCCGGCGCGCTCGGCTGGGTGGCGATGATTTCCATCGGCGCGCTGTACCACATGATCCCGAAAGTCTTCGGTCGGCCACAGATGCACAGCATCGGCCTGATCAACGCGCACTTCTGGCTCGCGACTATCGGCACCGTGCTCTACATCGCCTCGATGTGGGTCAACGGCATCGCCCAGGGCCTGATGTGGCGTGCGGTGAACGAGGACGGCACCCTCACCTACTCCTTCGTCGAAACCCTGGTGGCCAGCCACCCCGGCTTCGTCGTGCGGCTGGCGGGCGGGGCGATCTTCCTCATCGGCATGCTGCTGATGGCCTACAACACCTGGCGCACCGTGCGGGCCTACCAGCCTGCCGAAGCCGCCGCTGCCGCGCAGATGGCCTGAGGAGTCCGCCATGAAACACGAAACAATCGAAAAAAACGTCGGCCTGCTGATGCTGCTGATGGTTCTGGCCGTGAGCATCGGTGGCCTGACCCAGATCGTGCCGCTGTTCTTCCAGGACGTGACCAACAAGCCGGTGGACGGCATGAAGCCCTACACCGCCCTGCAACTGGAAGGCCGCGACATCTACATCCGTGAAGGCTGCGTCGGCTGCCACTCGCAGATGATCCGTCCGTTCCGCGCCGAGACCGAGCGCTATGGCCACTACTCCGTCGCCGGCGAAAGCGTCTGGGACCACCCGTTCCTGTGGGGCTCCAAGCGCACCGGGCCGGACCTGGCACGGGTCGGCGCACGCTACTCCGATGACTGGCACCGCGCCCACTTGTACAACCCGCGCAACGTCGTGCCGGAGTCGAAAATGCCGGCCTACCCATGGCTGGTAGCCCAGGCGGTGGACAGCAGCCACACCGAAGGCAAGCTGCGCGCCATGCGCACCCTCGGCGTGCCGTACACCGACGACGACATCGCAGGTAGCGTGGCCTCGCTCAAGGGCAAGACCGAGATGGACGCGCTGGTGGCCTACCTGCAAGTGCTCGGCACTGCCATCAAGAGCAAGAGGTGAGCCTGATGTTTTTTGAAATGAGCACTGGAATGATCCGCGGCCTGGGCACCGTCGTGGTGTTCGTGGCTTTCATCGGCCTGACCCTGTGGGTGTTCAGCAGCAAGCGCGGACCGGAGTTCGCCCAGGCGCGCCTGCTACCGTTCGCCGACGAACCGCCCGCCGACCTTACCCCCCAAGACCCTGCAACAAGGAGTACCCGGCCATGACCACCTTCTGGAGTACGTGGATCTGCGTACTGACCATCGGCAGCCTCATCGGCCTGACCTGGCTGCTGATCGGCACCCGCAAGGGCGAGACCAAGGGCAGCGTCGACCAGACCATGGGCCACAGCTTCGACGGCATCGAGGAGTACGACAACCCGCTGCCGCAGTGGTGGTTCCTGCTGTTCGCCGGCACCCTGGTGTTTTCCGTTGGCTATCTGGTCCTCTACCCGGGCCTGGGCAACTGGAAAGGCATCCTGCCCGGCTACGAGAACGGCTGGACCGGCGCCCATGAATGGGAAAAGGAAATGGCCAAGGCCGACGCCAAATTCGGGCCGATCTTCGCCAAATTCGCCGCCATGCCCGTGGAGGACGTGGCCAAGGACCCACAGGCCTTGAAGATGGGCGGTCGCCTGTTCGCCTCCAACTGCTCGGTCTGCCACGGTTCGGACGCCAAGGGTGCCTTCGGCTTCCCGAACCTGGCCGACAGCAACTGGCGCTGGGGCGGCGCTGCCGAGACCATCAAGGCGACCATCATGGGCGGCCGCATGGCGGCGATGCCGGCCTGGGGCGAAGTGTTGGGGGAAGCCGGCGTCAAGAACGTGGCCGCCTATGTGCGCCACGACCTGGCGGGCCTGCCTTTGCCGGCGGACAGCAGTGCCGACCTGCAAGCCGGCCAGCAGGCCTTCAATACCACCTGCGTCGCCTGCCACGGCGCCAACGGCCAGGGCACCGAAGCCATGGGCGCGCCGAACCTGACGCAACCGGCCGGCTTCATCTACGGCACCAGCCTGACCCAGTTGCAGCAGACCATTCGCCATGGTCGCCAAGGCCACATGCCGGCGCAGAATGAGCTGCTGGGCAACGACAAGGTGCAACTGCTAGCGGCTTACGTCTACAGCCTGTCCCAGGGCGTCGGCACCGAGCGCCTGCAAGCGGAACACAAAAGCGAATAAATCCTGACCACACGAACAGCCGCATTCATCGGATGCGGCTGTTCCGTGCCCCTGCGCGACGCATTGTCGCACCCTCCCATAGTCTTTCTTTCGGTTCCCCGGAATCAGGTCTAAGCTTGCCTTTGCGTGCGCTGGCGACTGCCGGTTTCAGGTCGATCCGACCCGATGCGTTCGACAATCCGTTCGTCAAAAAGGCCGCAAAGGCAGGTGAATACCGGCTGTTGCGACAGTTGCCTGGTATCACCCGAACGCCGTGTTCGAACACACCCAGTCACAACCGACCTGACCCCCTCGCCTCTTTCCTTCGTTGCGACATTTTGCCGAGGGCCAATTTTGTCCCTACACCGAACATGGAAAGGCCGCAGAATCAGCGTTGGAAAGCATTGACCCAGGTCATGGCGCGTTGCAATGACCCCCCGCTTTCTCCATACTTGCGACCGATTTTTATCCTAATAAAACACCCAAACCGTGGAACCTTAGAATGAGCACAGCAATCAGTCCGACTGCTTATAACTATAAGGTAGTCCGCCAGTTCGCCATCATGACGGTGGTCTGGGGGATCCTTGGCATGGGGCTCGGTGTCTTCATCGCCTCGCAACTGGTCTGGCCGGAGTTGAACTTCGATCTGCCATGGACGACATTTGGACGCCTGCGCCCGCTGCACACCAACCTGGTGATCTTCGCCTTCGGTGGTTGTGCGTTGTTTGCCACTTCTTACTACGTCGTGCAGCGAACCTGCCAAACGCGACTGATTTCCGACAGCCTCGCCGCCTTCACCTTCTGGGGCTGGCAAGCGGTGATCGTCGGCGCGATCGTGACCTTGCCAATGGGTTTCACGACCACCAAGGAATACGCGGAACTGGAATGGCCCCTGGCTATCCTGCTGGCGATCGTCTGGGTGACCTACGGTTTGGTGTTCTTCGGCACCATCGTCAAGCGCAAGACCAAACACATCTACGTTGGTAACTGGTTCTACGGTGCCTTCATCGTCGTGACCGCCATGCTGCACATCGTCAACCACGCCTCCCTGCCGGTCAGCTTCTTCAAGTCGTATTCGGCCTACTCGGGCGCGACCGACGCGATGATCCAGTGGTGGTACGGCCACAACGCCGTGGGTTTCTTCCTGACCACCGGCTTCCTGGGGATGATGTACTACTTCGTGCCAAAACAGGCCGAGCGTCCGATCTATTCCTATCGCCTGTCCATCGTCCACTTCTGGGCGCTGATCACCCTGTACATCTGGGCCGGTCCGCACCACCTGCACTACACCGCACTGCCGGACTGGGCACAATCCCTGGGCATGGCAATGTCGATCATCCTGCTGGCGCCAAGCTGGGGCGGCATGATCAACGGCATGATGACCCTGTCGGGTGCCTGGCATAAGCTGCGCACCGACCCGATCCTGCGGTTCCTGGTCGTCTCGCTGGCGTTCTACGGCATGTCGACCTTCGAAGGCCCGATGATGGCCATCAAGACCGTCAACTCCCTGAGCCACTACACCGACTGGACCATCGGCCACGTACACGCCGGTGCGCTGGGCTGGGTCGCGATGATTTCCATCGGCGCCATCTACCACATGATCCCGAAACTGTTCGGTCGCGCGCAGATGCACAGCACCGGCCTGATCAACGCGCACTTCTGGCTCGCGACCATCGGCACCGTGCTCTACATCGCCTCGATGTGGGTCAACGGCATCACCCAAGGCCTGATGTGGCGTGCGATCAACGACGACGGCACCCTGACCTACTCGTTCGTCGAGGCGCTGCAAGCCAGCCACCCTGGCTTCATCGTGCGCGCCCTGGGCGGCGCGTTCTTCGCCAGCGGCATGCTGTTCATGGCCTACAACGTGTACCGCACCGTTCGTGCCTCTGACCCGGCTGAAGCTGAAGCCGCCGCCAAGATCGCCGTAGTTGGAGCTCACTGATGAAGCACGAAGCAGTAGAGAAGAATATCGGCCTGCTGGCCTTCTTCATGGTCATCGCCGTGAGCATCGGCGGCCTGACCCAGATCGTTCCGTTGTTCTTCCAGGACGTGACCAACAAGCCGGTCGAAGGCATGAAGCCGCGTACCGCCCTTGAACTGGAAGGCCGCGACATCTACATCGCCAACGGCTGTGTCGGCTGCCACTCGCAGATGATCCGTCCGTTCCGTGCCGAGACCGAACGCTATGGCCACTACTCCGTTGCCGGCGAAAGCGTCTGGGACCACCCGTTCCTGTGGGGTTCCAAGCGTACCGGTCCGGACCTGGCCCGCGTTGGCGGCCGCTACTCCGACGACTGGCAGCGTGCGCACTTGTACAACCCGCGCAACGTCGTGCCTGAGTCGAAAATGCCGGCCTACCCGTTCCTCGTAGAAAACAAGCTCGACGGCAAAGACACCGCCAAGAAAATGGAAGTCCTGCGCGCCTTGGGCGTGCCTTACACCGACGAAGACATCGCCGGTGCCAAGGATGCCGTCAAGGGCAAGACTGAAATGGACGCGCTGGTGGCCTATCTGCAAGGCCTGGGCACCATCATCAAAAGCAAACGGTGATTCTTCATGGATATCGGGATGATTCGCGGCCTGGGCACCGTCGTCGTGATGGTGGCCTTCATCGGTCTGGCCCTGTGGGTGTTCAGCCCCAAGCGCAAGTCGGAGTTTGACGACGCGACCTTGCTGCCGTTCGCGGATGATCCCGAAGCCATCAAGCACGTCGAGCAAGCTTCTAGGAGTAACAAAGAATGACTACATTCTGGAGTCTGTACGTCACAGTCCTCAGCCTGGGAACGATCTTCGCCCTGACCTGGCTGTTGCTGTCGACCCGCAAGGGCCAGCGCAGCGAAGCCACCGAAGAGACGGTTGGCCACTCCTTCGACGGGATCGAGGAGTACGACAACCCACTGCCGAAATGGTGGTTCATGCTGTTCGTGGGCACCATCGTGTTCGCCCTCGGCTACCTGGTGCTCTACCCTGGCCTGGGCAACTGGAAAGGCCTGCTGCCAGGCTATAACTACCTGGACAACGAAAAGCAGACCGCCTTCGCCAATGGCCAGAGCGGCTGGACAGGCGTGCACGAGTGGGAAAAGGAAATGGCGCGCTCGGACGCCAAGTTCGGTCCCATCTTCGCCAAGTTCGCCTCCATGCCGATCGAAGAAGTCGCCAAGGACCCGCAAGCCCTGAAGATGGGTGGCCGCCTGTTCGCCTCCAACTGCTCGGTCTGCCACGGTTCCGACGCCAAAGGGGCCTATGGCTTCCCCAACCTGACCGACGCCGACTGGCGCTGGGGCGGTGAGCCGGAAACCATCAAGACCACCATCATGGGCGGCCGTCACGCCGTGATGCCGGGCTGGGCTGCAGTGGTGGGCGAACAAGGCGTGGCCGACGTGGCTTCCTACTTGGTGACCGGCCTGCACGGCCGCAAGCTGCCGGAAGGCGCCAAGGCCGATCCGGCCAACGGCCAGAAACTGTTCGCGGCCAACTGCGTGGCCTGCCACGGTCCTGCCGGCAAAGGCACGCCCGCCATGGGCGCCCCTGACCTGACGCACCCGGCCGGCTTCATCTACGGTTCGAGTTTCGCTCAACTGCAGCAGACCATCCGCTACGGTCGCCAGGGCCAGATGCCGGCCCAGGCCGACCTGCAAGGCAACGACAAGGTCCACCTGCTGGCCGCCTATGTCTATAGCCTGTCTCACGGTGAAAAGGCTCCGGCCGCTGACGCCCAGTAAGACAAGTAGCTGATACACGAAAGGCCCCGCCAATCCGATTGGCGGGGCCTTTTTGTTACCGACAGAAAAACCTGGGCAAACCCGTTGCGCTTGCGGCCCCTCCATACCAGTAGTAACGTGCCTACATTCAAACTGAAAACGAGGGCACGCCCATGTCCATCACCACCCTCTCCAGCCGTGAATTCAACCACGACACAAGTGGTGCCAAAAAAGCCACCCGTGAAGGGCCGGTGATCATCACCGACCGTGGCAAGCCGGCCCATGTACTGCTAAGCATTGAGGAGTACCAGAAACTGACCGGCCTCGGCACCAGCATTGTCGAGTTGCTGGTCATGCCCGATGCGCCGGACATCGACTTCGAGACCGAGCGCGCCGTCATCACGCCCCGCCCGGTGGACCTTTCCTGAATGTTTCTACTCGATACCAACGTCATTTCCGAACTGCGCAAATCCCAGGCAGACAAGCACGTCCAGGCCTGGGCGCGCAGCGTTCCCGCTCCCAGCCTGTACGTCTCGGCAATTACCGTACTGGAATTGGAAACCGGCGTGCTGCGCTTCGAACGCAAGGACCCGACGCAAGGGAGCCGCTTGCGGGCCTGGCTGGATAATCATGTGCTGCCGGCCTTTGCTGGCAGGATCCTGGCGGTCGACCGCGCCGTCGCACTGCGCTGCGCTCGCCTGCACGTCCCCGACCGCAGCAATGAGTGCGATGCATTGATCGCCGCCACCGCGCTGGTCCATGGCCTGACCGTGGTGACCCGCAACGTGAGTGATTTCCAGAGCAGCGGCGTGGCGGTGCTCAACCCATGGGTTGGCTGATACATATTCGGCAGCCATCATAAGGTGGCCTTTTGTGGCGAGGGAGCTTGCTCCCGCTGGGTGGCGGTGTAGGAGCTGTCGAGTGCAACGAGGCTGCGATCTTGTTCCAGACAATTGAGTCCTGAGCGAAAGATCAAAAGATCGCAGCCTTCGGCAGCTCCTACGCGCAGCCGAGCGGGAGCAAGCTCCCTCGCCACAAAGCGGAGCGGCCTTCAGAGCGCGGTCTTCGTTTCGCCAACGCCATCGACTGTCTATAGTCAATTGATCTGGATCATGACTTGTTACATCCGCTACACCATTCGACCCAGACGCCCAACGCGACCAAAGGTCGCACCCTTGAGCCAGAGCGACAGGCGTATCATTGCGCCACTGCAATACCCTTTCTGACCGAGGTCGGCACGTACTGGCCCCGGCACTTTTCCACTGCCGTGGGATGCAATTGATGAGTAACCAGATTCCGGTACATGACGTTACCCCGCCTGCCAAGGACGCGAACAACAGCGTCGACCTGTACGCCTCTCGGGAAAAAATCTACACCCGCGCCTTCACCGGCCTGTTCCGTAACCTGCGGATGGTTGGCGGAGCGTTCCTGTTCCTGCTGTATTTCGGTACGGTCTGGTTGAATTGGGGCGGCCACCAAGCCGTCTGGTGGAACCTGCCAGAGCGTAAATTCTTTATTTTTGGTGCAACCTTCTGGCCCCAGGACTTCATCCTGCTGTCGGGGATGCTGATCATTGCCGCGTTTGGCCTGTTCTTCATCACGGTCTATGCCGGGCGGGTGTGGTGCGGCTACACCTGCCCACAAAGCGTGTGGACCTGGATCTTCATGTGGTGCGAAAAAGTCACCGAAGGCGACCGCAACCAGCGCATCAAGCTCGACAAGGCCCCCATGGGCGCCAACAAATTCCTGCGCAAGTTCGCCAAGCACAGCCTGTGGCTGCTGATCGGCTTCGTCACCGGCGTGACCTTTGTCGGTTACTTCACGCCGATCCGCGAACTGGTGTTCGAGTTTTTTACCGGCCAGGCCGATGGCTGGTCGTATTTCTGGATCGGCTTCTTCACCCTCGCCACCTACGGCAACGCCGGCTGGCTGCGTGAGCAGGTGTGCATCTACATGTGCCCTTATGCACGCTTCCAGAGCGTGATGTTCGACAAGGACACCTTGATCGTGTCCTACGACCCGCGTCGTGGCGAGAGCCGTGGCCCGCGCAAGAAAGGCGTCGACTACAAGGCCTTGGGCCTTGGGGACTGCATCGACTGCACCATGTGCGTCCAGGTCTGCCCTACCGGCATCGACATCCGTGACGGCCTGCAGATCGAGTGCATCGGCTGCGCGGCCTGCATCGATGCCTGCGACAACATCATGGACAAGATGGATTATCCACGCGGCCTGATCAGCTACACCACCGAACACAACCTCTCGGGGCAGAAAACCCATAAACTGCGCCCACGCCTGATCGGTTATGCGCTGGTGTTGCTGACGATGATCAGCCTGCTGGCGGCAGCGTTCTTCATGCGCTCGCTGGTGGGTTTCGATGTCAGCAAGGACCGCGTGCTGTACCGCGAAAACGCCGAAGGCCGGATCGAGAACGTCTACAGCCTGAAGATCATGAACAAGGACCAACGCGACCATACGTACATCCTGGACGCTGCCGGCCTGCCTGACCTCAAGCTGCAAGGCCGTCGGGAAATCAAGGTCGCGGCCGGCGAGATCTACAGCCAGCCGGTTGAACTGTCCAGCGCACCGGAACAATTGCCATCGAGCACCAACGAGGTGACGTTCATCCTCAAGGACGCCGATGACGAAAGCGTACATGTCGAAGCCAAGAGCCGGTTCATCGGCCCACAAACTCGTTGAGAGAAATGAACATGCCTGCAGCAACCGCCACCAGCCCTTGGTACAAGCACCTCTGGCCGTGGATCATCATTGCGATCCTGAGCTGCTCGGTGACACTGAGCCTGACGATGGTGACCATTGCGGTGAACAACCCCGACAACCTGGTCAATGACAACTATTACGAAGCCGGCAAGGGCATCAACCGCTCGCTGGAGCGCGAATTGCTGGCCCAGACCCTGCAACTGCATGCCAACGTGCAATTGGATGACGTGACCGGCGAAGTGAACCTGCGCCTGAACGGCGACAGCCGTCCCCAGACCCTGGAACTGAGCCTGATCTCGCCAACCCAGCCGGAGAAGGACCGCAAGGTCGTCCTGACCCGCAACGATAGCGAACCGGGGCGCTACGTCGGTCAGTTGACGGACAAGATCGAAGGCCGGCGCTTTGTCGAATTGCTGGGGGTGGAAAACGACAAGACCTGGCGCCTGTTCGAAGAAGAGCAGATCAACCACGACCAGGCCATCCTGCTTGGTGATGAGCCGCTGCAAGGTGCTGAGGACCTGAAAAAATAAGCTGCTCACAGCCCTGTAGGAGCTGCCGAAGGCTGCGATCTTTTTTTTTGATCTTTCGCTTGAGACTCAAGTGCCAGGGGAAAGATCGCAGCCTTCGGCAGCTCCTACAGTTCGTGTACCTCCTTGCAAGCCCACTATGCCAGGCCTTCATGCGATACCCATGACCACTCCACAGCCCTGCTACCACTGCGCCCTGCCCGTCCCCCCGGGCAGTCGCTTCACCGCCGTTGTCCTCGGTGAAACCCGCGAGCTGTGCTGCCCGGGCTGCCAGGCGGTGGCCGAAGCCATTGTCGCCGGTGGCCTGGAAAGTTATTACCAGCATCGCAGTGAAGCGTCGGCCAATCCAGAGACCCTGCCCGTCCAGTTGACCGATGAACTGGCGCTGTATGATCGCCCTGACGTGCAGCAGTCGTTCGTGCGTCATGAGGGCGAATTGGCCGAAACCACCCTGTTGATGGAAGGTATCAGTTGCGCCGCCTGCGGCTGGCTGATCGAAAAACAGCTGCGCAGCCTGCCGGCCGTGGCCGAGGCGCGATTGAACCTGTCCAACCATCGCCTGCATGTGCGCTGGGCCGACGCCCAGTTGCCGCTGAGCACGCTGCTCGCCGAGTTGCGCCAGATCGGCTACGTCGCCCATCCGTACCAGGCCGACCAGGCCTGCGAGCAACTCGCCGCACAAAACCGCCTGGCCCTGCGCCAGTTGGGCGTAGCCGGCCTGTTGTGGTTCCAGGCGATGATGGCAACCATGGCCACCTGGCCGGAATTCAACATCGACCTGAGCCCGGAGATGCACACCATCCTGCGCTGGGTCGCCCTGTTCCTCACCACGCCCATCGTGTTCTATAGCTGCGCGCCATTCTTCAAAGGCGCCATGCGCGACCTGCGCACCCGGCACCTGACCATGGACGTGTCGGTGTCCCTGGCCATTGGCAGCGCCTACATTGCCGGAATCTGGACGTCGATCACGGGTGTCGGCGAGTTGTACTTCGATGCCGTGGGCATGTTCGCCCTGTTCCTGCTGGCCGGCCGCTACCTGGAACGCCGGGCCCGGGAGCGCACGGCGGCCGCCACCGCCCAACTGGTCAATCTGTTGCCGGCCTCGTGCCTGCGCCTGTCGAATGACGGCCAGAGTGAACGCATCCTGCTCAGCGAATTGCGCACCGGCGACCGGGTGTTGGTGCATCCCGGGGCGGTCCTGCCAGCGGATGGCAAGATCCTCGAGGGTCAGTCCAGCATCGACGAATCGCTGCTGACCGGTGAATACCTGCCACAACCTCGGCACGTGGGTGATGCGGTCACCGCGGGCACGCTGAATGTCGAAGGCGCCTTGACCGTCGAGGTGCTGGCCCTCGGACAAGACACTCGGCTGTCGGCGATCGTGCGCCTGCTGGAGCGGGCCCAGGCCGAAAAACCGCGACTGGCGGAAATCGCTGATCGCGCCGCCCAATGGTTCCTGCTGTTCTCCCTGGTCGCCGCGGCGGCCATCGGCCTGTTGTGGTGGCAGCTGGATGCCTCGCGGGCCTTTTGGATCGTATTGGCAATGCTTGTCGCCACCTGCCCCTGCGCGTTGTCCCTCGCCACGCCCACCGCCCTCACCGCCGCCACCGGCACCTTGCACAAACTTGGCCTGCTGCTGACGCGCGGCCATGTGCTGGAGGGCCTGAACCAGATCGACACAGTCATTTTCGACAAGACCGGCACCCTCACCGAAGGCCGCCTGGCGTTGCGCGCCATTCGGCCATTGGCGGGCCTCGACAGCGATCAGTGCCTGGGCTTGGCCGCCGCCCTCGAAAACCGCTCGGAACACCCCATCGCCCGGGCGTTCGGCCGTGCGCCATTGGCTGCCGAGCACGTGCAAAGCACCCCGGGGTTGGGGCTCGAAGGTCTGGTGGCGGAGCAGCGCCTGCGCATCGGCCAGCCCGGTTTTGTTTGCGAACTGAGTGACGCTCCCGTACCGCAGATGCCAGACGAAGCCGGACAATGGCTGTTGCTGGGCGATGAGATCGGACCACTGGCCTGGTTCGTCCTCGATGACCGTTTGCGCGACGATGCCCCGGCCCTGCTGGCCGCCTGCAAGGCGCGGGGCTGGCGGACGCTGCTGCTGTCGGGCGACAGCTCACCGATGGTCGTCAGTGTCGCCGCCGAGCTGGGCATCGATGAGGCCCGGGGCGGCCTGCGCCCGGATGACAAGCTGGCCGTGTTGCAACAGCTGCACCAACAAGGTCGCAAGGTGCTGATGCTCGGCGATGGCGTGAACGACGTACCGGTACTGGCAGCCGCGGACATCAGTGTCGCCATGGGCTCGGCCACCGACCTGGCCAAGACCAGTGCCGACGCGGTGCTACTGTCCAACCGCCTCGAGGCCCTGATCCACGCCTTCAGCCTGGCCCGACGCACCCGCCGGGTGATCGTCGAGAACCTGGTGTGGGCAGGGCTGTACAATGGCCTCATGTTGCCGTTCGCTGCCCTCGGCTGGATCACGCCGGTGTGGGCCGCGGTCGGCATGTCCATCAGTTCGTTGACCGTGGTGTTGAATGC
The DNA here is from genome assembly GCF_001269655.1 of Pseudomonas thivervalensis. Taxonomy (GTDB): domain Bacteria; phylum Pseudomonadota; class Gammaproteobacteria; order Pseudomonadales; family Pseudomonadaceae; genus Aquipseudomonas; species Aquipseudomonas thivervalensis. The sequence continues at coordinate 490,845 of NZ_LHVE01000007.1, read as the reverse complement.
CCTGAGGTTGACCCGCCAACCCAAGGCGCAGGTTTTCGCCGCCACGCCCGATACCCGCCCGCTGCCGGCCTGAGCCGCGCGGGCATGGAGTTCCGACAATGCCAGCTCTTTACGTGATGATCCCGGCCGCGCTGCTGATCGTGGCCGTCGCCGTGTACATTTTCTTCTGGGCCGTGGACAGCGGGCAGTACGACGACCTCGACGGTCCGGCCCACAGCATTCTGTTCGACGACCAGGACCCGAACCACAAGGCGGCGGTGGACGAAGCCAGTGGCGAGGCCCGCAAGCCGGACGACAAGGCCCCGCCCCATGCTTGACCTGGCACCGCTGCTGGTTTCAGCCGTCATCCTTGGCCTGTTGGGCGGCGGCCATTGCCTGGGCATGTGCGGCGGCCTGATGGGCGCCCTGACCCTGGCGATTCCCAAGGAACAGCGCAGCCGCCGTTTTTGGTTACTGCTGGCGTACAACCTGGGGCGGATCCTGAGCTATGCCACCGCCGGGTTGTTGATCGGCCTGGCCGGATGGGCCGTGTCCAACAGCCCGGCGGCGATGATCATGCGGGTATTGGCCGGCTTGCTGTTGATCGCCATGGGCCTGTACCTGGCGGGTTGGTGGAGCGGGCTGACCCGCATCGAAAGCGTGGGGCGTGGCTTGTGGCGGCACATCCAGCCCGTCGCCAACCGCTTGCTGCCGGTGTCGAGCCTGCCCCGGGCCTTGCTGCTCGGCGCCCTGTGGGGCTGGCTGCCGTGCGGGCTGGTCTACAGCACCCTGCTCTGGTCCGCCAGCCAGGGCAATGCCCTGGACAGTGCGCTGCTGATGCTCGCCTTCGGCCTGGGTACCTGGCCGGTGCTGCTCGCCACCGGCCTGGCCGCCGAACGCATCACCGCCCTGCTGCGCAAACGCAGCGTGCGCATGGCCGGCGGGTTGTTGGTGATGGTCTTCGGGATCTGGACACTGCCAGGACCGCATCAGCATTGGCTCATGGGGCATTAATGATGTGTAGGAGCTGGCGAAGCCTGCGATCTTTTGATCTTTGATCTTTGATCTTTGATCTTTTGATCTTTCGCTTGAGACTCAAGTGGCTGGGGAAAGATCGCAGCCTCGTTGCACTCGACAGCTCCTACGCAGCTCCTACGGACGCAGCCGAGCGGGAGCAAGCTCCCTCGCCACGAGTTTTGAGTTGCTTGGACTAACATCATCGACAGCTCCGATGCGCCGTTGACGCAAATCAAAACCGCCCCGCCCCTATCGCCCTAGACTCGCCCTATGCCAGCCTATCCGGGGAACACCCGCATGCTCGACGCCATCCGTTGGGACTCAGACCTGATCCGCCGCTACGACCTGGCGGGACCACGCTACACCTCGTACCCGACTGCGGCGCAGTTCGGCGGCCAGGTGGGCACCTTCGACCTGCTCCATGCCCTGCGTGACAGCCGCAAGGCCCGGCGACCACTGTCGCTGTATGTGCACGTGCCGTTCTGCGCGAACATTTGCTACTACTGCGCCTGCAACAAGGTCATTACCAAGGACCGCGGCCGCGCCCACGCCTATCTGCAGCGCCTGGAACAGGAAATCCAGCTCATCGGCTGCCACCTGGACCCCACCCAGCGCGTCGAACAGTTGCACTTTGGCGGCGGCACCCCGACGTTCCTCAGCCATGACGAACTCCGGCAACTGATGGCCTCGTTGCGCAAGCACCTGAACCTGCTGGACGACGATTCCGGCGACTACGGCATCGAGATCGATCCCCGGGAAGCCGATTGGTCGACCATGGGCCTGTTGCGTGAACTGGGGTTCAATCGGGTCAGCATCGGCCTGCAAGACCTCGACCCGGCGGTGCAACGCGCCGTCAATCGCCTGCAGAGCCTGGAAGAAACCCGCGCCGTGGTCGAGGCTGCCCGGACCTTGCAGTTCCGTTCGATCAACATCGACCTGATCTACGGGCTACCCAAGCAGACCCCGGACAATTTCGCCCGCACCGTCGAGGAAGTCATCCACCTGCAACCGGACCGGCTCTCGGTATTCAACTATGCCCACCTGCCGGAACGCTTCATGCCCCAACGGCGCATCAACAGCCAGGACTTGCCGAACCCGGAGCAGAAACTGGCGATGCTGCAACGCACCATCGAACAACTGACCGCCGCCGGCTACCGCTACGTCGGCATGGACCACTTCGCCCTGCCCGACGACGAGCTGGCCATCGCCCAGGAAGAGGCCACGTTGCAGCGCAACTTCCAGGGCTACACCACCCATGGTCATTGCGACCTGATCGGCCTCGGGGTGTCAGCCATCAGCCAGATCGGTGATCTGTACTGCCAGAACAGCAGCGACCTGAACCATTACCAGAACACCCTCGCCGACGGGCAACTGGCAACCAGTCGCGGACTGATCTGCAATGCCGACGATCGGTTGCGACGCGCGGTGATCCAGCAATTGATCTGCCATTTCCACCTGGCCTTCGCTGACATCGAACAGCGTTTCAATGTCGATTTGCGCAGTTACTTCGCGCCGCTGTGGCCGCAATTACAGGCGATGGCCGAGGATGGACTGATCGAATTGGATGATGTCCACCTCCAGGTACTGCCCGCAGGACGCCTGCTGGTGCGATCTGTGTGTATGGTGTTCGATGCCTATTTGGAGCGGCACAATCGCCAACGCTTCTCCCGCGTCATTTGAGCGCGACAATTTGACGAGGCAAGCGCACTGGCCGGAGTCCCTGAGCTGGGGTACCCTTACGCCTTATGTGTGATTTCCCACAAGGATTTAAGAAATGTCCGAGCCAGTCAAACTGCGCGCCCACAACCAGGCCCATTGCAAGGATTGCAGCCTGGCCCCCCTCTGCCTGCCACTTTCGTTGAATCTGGAGGACATGGACGCGCTGGACGACATCGTCAAACGGGGCCGCCCGTTGAAAAAAGGTGAATTCCTGTTTCGCCAGGGCGACGCGTTCGATTCCGTTTATGCCGTGCGCTCGGGCGCCTTGAAAACCTTCAACTTGAGCGATGGCGGCGAAGAACAGCTCACCGGCTTCCACCTGCCCAGCGAACTGGTGGGCCTGTCCGGCATGGACACCGAGACCCATCCGGTCTCGGCCCAGGCGCTGGAAACCACTTCGGTGTGCGAAATTCCCTTCGATCGCCTGGACGAGCTGGCCATACAGCTGCCACAACTGCGCCGCCAGTTGATGCGGGTCATGAGCCGGGAAATCCGTGACGATCAGCAGATGATGCTGCTGCTCTCGAAAAAAACCGCCGACGAGCGTATCGCCACGTTCCTGGTCAACCTCTCGGCACGCTTCCGTGCCCGCGGGTTCTCGGCCAACCAGTTCCGCCTGAGCATGTCGCGCAACGAAATCGGCAATTACCTGGGCCTGGCGGTGGAAACCGTGTCCCGGGTGTTCACCCGTTTCCAGCAGAACGAGTTGATTGCCGCCGAAGGCAAGGAAATTCACATTCTCGACCCGATCCAGCTCTGCGCCCTGGCTGGCGGCTCGATCGACGGCTGATGAACCTGCGCGGCTGAGGGATTGGCCTGGCCGCGCTATACTGCCGCGTTTGCAGCCCTGCCAGGACACCTCGACGATGGTCTTTGACTCCTTCGACATCAAATCCCTGATCCGCCCAGTGATCGATTTCCCCAAGCCCGGCGTGATCTTTCGCGACATTACCCCCCTGTTCCAATCCCCGACCGCCTTGCGGCTGGTCATGGACAGCTTTGCCCACCGCTATGTCGAGGCTGAGTTCACCCATATTGGCGCGATGGATGCCCGCGGCTTCCTGATCGGCTCGATCCTGGCCTATCAGTTGAACAAGCCGCTGATCCTGTTCCGCAAGCAAGGCAAGCTGCCGGCCGACGTGCTGGCCGAGGGTTACCAGACCGAATACGGCGAAGCCTTCCTCGAAGTACACGCCGACAGCCTGTGCGAGGGTGATTCAGTGGTGATGTTCGATGACCTGATCGCCACCGGCGGCACGCTGATCGCCGCCGCCAACCTGATCCGCCGCATGGGCGCCAAGGTCCACGAAGCCGCGGCGATCATTGATTTGCCGGAACTGCTTGGCTCCCAGCGCCTGGAAGACATGGGAATTCCGACGTTCTGCCTGACGCAGTTCTCGCTCAGCGAAAAATAACCCTCGTAAACAAAGAACAACCCCTGTGGGAGCGAGCCTGCTCGCGATAGCGGTGTGTCAGTCAACATCAATGCTGGCTGACGCAGCGCTATCGCGAGCAGGCTCGCTCCCACCAGGGGGTTAGGGTGACGGCTATAAGGCGATCGGCTTGCGCCCCGCAAACGAGTGCGCCAACGTCCCGCCGTCCACCAATTCCAGCTCCCCACCCAACGGCACGCCGTGGGCGATGCGAGAGGCGATCAGGCCTTTGTTGTTTAGCAACTGGGCGATGTAATGGGCGGTGGCTTCGCCTTCGACCGTAGGGTTCGTGGCGAGGATGACTTCCGTAAACGTGCCCGCCTCTTCGATCCGCGCGATCAACTGTGGAATGCCGATGGCTTCGGGCCCCAAACCGTCGAGCGGGGATAAATGGCCCTTGAGCACGAAATAACGGCCACGGAAACCGGTCTGCTCCACGGCATACACGTCCATCGGCCCTTCCACCACGCAGAGCAGGCTGTCGTCCCGACGCGGATCGGCACATTGCGGGCAGAGGTCGTCTTCGGTGAGGGTGCGGCATAAACGGCAATGCCCCACGCCTTCCATGGCCTGACTCAAGGCCTGGGCCAGGCGGGAACCGCCGCTGCGATCACGCTCGAGCAATTGCAACGCCATGCGCTGGGCAGTTTTCTGACCCACACCCGGCAACGTTCGCAGGGCATCGATCAGTTGGCGAATCAAAGGGCTGAAGCTCATGGAGGAAATGTCCGACATAACAACGAGACGCGGTTTATACCCGCGCCTCCGATTAGCGTCAAATACTCAATCCTGGGCGACCCGCACCACCAACTTGCCGAAGTTGCGCCCTTCCAACAGGCCGATAAACGCCTGTGGCGCATTTTCCAGGCCGTCGACCACGTCCTCGCGGAACTTGACCTTGCCGTCGCGCACCCACGGAGCCATGGCACTGACGAACTCCGGCTGACGATCACCGTAGTCGTCAAACACAATAAACCCCTGGATCCGCACGCGCTTGGTCAGCAAGGTGCGCTGCAGTTGCGGCAAGCGATCCGGACCGCTCGGCGTTTGATGATCGTTGTAGGACGCGATCAGGCCACAGAGCGGGATCCGCGCCTTGGCGTTGAGCAACGGCACGACGGCATCGAAGACCTCGCCGCCGACGTTTTCGTAATAGATGTCGATGCCCTTGTCACAGGCCCGTGCCAGTTCCTCGGCAAAATTCGCGCTCTTGTGGTCGACACAGGCATCAAAGCCCAGCTCGTCGACCACGTACTTGCATTTCTCGCTACCCCCTGCGACCCCGACGACCCGCAGGCCCTTGATCTTCGCCACCTGGCCAACCACCGAGCCCACGGCACCCGAAGCCGCCGCGACCACCAAGGTTTCCCCTGCCTTGGGCTGGCCAATGTCCGTCAGCCCCATGTAAGCGGTCATGCCCGGCATGCCCAACACACCCAGGGCCATCGATGGACTGGGCAGCCCGGAGGGAATGGGCATGACGTTGCGCCCGTCGCTGATGCTGTGGGTTTGCCATCCCGTAGCGCCGACCACCAGATCGCCCTCCTGGAATTTCGGATGCGTCGAACGCTCGACGCGACTGACGGCGCCGCCAGTCATCACTTCGTCGATTTCCACCGGAGCGGCGTAGGAAGGTGCGTCACTCATGCGTCCACGCATGTAGGGGTCCAGGGACAGGAACAAGGTCTTGAGCAGGATCTGCCCTTGCGCCAGGTCCGGTAGCGTCACGTGCTCCAGGCGGAAATTGTCCGGGTTCGGGGCTCCGTGGGGACGCGAGGCCAGGACGATGCGCTGGTTGGTGGTCGATGCTTGTGACATGGAAGCGTCTCCTTGATCGTTGAGTGGCACGTATAGGGAGCAGACCATTGCCGAGGGGGCGGCGTTCGATGTTTGTTCAGTTGGACCGCAGCGACCGCTATATCTGAGACAGAAACAAAAATGCCAGGCGCGATGCCTGGCATTGTGTGTAGCCCATCCCGACCGGGATGGCGAATCAGAACGGCAGTTTCATGCCCGGCGGCAGTTGCATGCCAGCCGTCATGCCAGACATCTTGTCCTGGCTGTTGGCTTCGATCTTGCGCACCGCGTCATTGACGGCGGCGGCGAACAAGGCTTCGAGCATTTCCTTGTCGTCTTCGCTCAGGCCTTCGACCACGCTTGGGTCGATGCTGACGCGCTTGATGTCGTGGCGACCGGTCATGACCACGGTCACCATATCGCCGCCGGACTTGCCGGTGACTTCGGCGTTGGCCAGTTCTTCCTGCATCTTGGCCATTTTTTCCTGCATCTGCTGCGCCTGCTTCATCAGGCCGGCCATGCCACCTTTCATCATGGGAATCACCTCGAAAGTACTTGGATAAACAACGCGCCCGGCCCGTTCGGCCCGGCGCCTTCAGTTATGAGCCCTGGGTGACCGGGGCCTCGACAGGTTCGATAGTATCGTGACGGACCACAGCGCCGAACTGTTGCATCATCTGCTGGATGAATGGATCGCCGTGAATCGATTCCTCGGCCTCGCGCTGACGGTCGGCACGGCGGCGGGACGCGGCTTGGGCCGGGGTCTCCTGCTCGGGCTTGATCAGCTCGATGGTCAACGTCAGGGTACGCTGGTGGTACTGGTTCAGCGCATCGTTGAGGCGACGTTGCTGGGTCGCGTTGAACAATGCGCTGTGGGCCGGATCCAGGTGCAGCAGCCAGTGGTCGCCTTCCACGGCGATCAGCGTGCAGTTGGCGGCGATGCTGCCGGTCATGCCACTGATCGGCAGTTTAGGGAACAGTTCCAGCCATTGCAGGGCCAGCCCGGTGGCCGGCATCGCCGCCGGCTCCGGCTCGGGCTCCGGGGCCGGTTCGGCGGCGTGCTCGCTGGCCAGGTCGTCCAGGTAGCTGTAGGCCGAATCCATGTCCGGCTCGATGTAGTCCTCGTCCAGCGGCGGCTCGTCGTCCAGGTCGATGCCCGGCGTGGCGACATCGACGTCGGCCACCGTCGGCTCGGGCACTGGCGCGGCGACCCACTCCGGCGCATCGGGCACCACGCTGTCCGGCGTCGGCAGCGGCATCGGCGACAACTCAGGCGGCTCGGCGACGGTCTCCAACACCGGCTCGAAGACCGGCTGCTGGACCACTTCCGGCTCGACCGGGTCGTTCCAAGGCAGATCGATGACTTCTTCGATGACGGGCTCAGGCTGCGCCTCGACGACCGGCTCGGGTTCCGGCTCAGGCGTCGGGACGACAGGTGCCGGCGCCGGAGTTGGTTGAGCGACAGGTGCCTGCGCGGCCGGAGCCGAAACCGCTGCCGGCGCAACGACGGGCGCGGCAGCCACTGGCTTGGCGGAATCAGCTGTGGCCTGGCTGATCCCCACTGGCTTTAGCGCTTGCCTCGGCGCGTCCGCCGTGTCGGCTGGCCGGAACGCCAGCATTCGCAGCAGGACCATTTCGAAGCCACCTCGCGGATCCGGCGCCAGGGGCAGGTCACGACGGCCGATCAGGCCCATCTGGTAATAGAACTGCACGTCTTCGGCCGGCAGCGCCTGGGCCAGGGCCAATACGCGATCACGGTCGCCATGGCCGTTGTCGACGCCTTCAGGCAACGCCTGGGCGATGGCGACACGGTGCAGCACGTTGAGAATTTCCGAGAGCACGCCATTCCAGTCCGGGCCCTGCTCGGCCAGGTGACGCACCGCCTCGAGCAGCGCCTTGGCGTCGCCTTCGATCAGCGCATGCAGGACGTCATAGACCTGGCCGTGGTCGAGGGTGCCGAGCATCGCCCGGACATCGGCGGCCATGACCTTGCCTTCGCCGAAAGCAATGGCCTGGTCGGTCAGGCTCATGGCGTCGCGCATCGAACCATCGGCAGCGCGGCCCAGCAGCCACAGCGCATCGTCTTCGAATGGCACGTTCTCGACGCCCAGTACGTGGGTCAGGTGCTCGACCACCCGTTCCGGCGTCATGTTCTTCAGGGAGAACTGCAGGCACCGCGACAGAATCGTTGCAGGAAGTTTCTGCGGATCGGTGGTTGCCAGGATGAACTTGACGTAGGGCGGCGGCTCTTCAAGAGTCTTGAGCAGCGCATTGAAGGAATGGCTGGAGAGCATGTGCACTTCGTCGATCAGGTAGACCTTGAAGCGCCCACGGCTCGGGGCGTACTGCACGTTGTCGAGCAGTTCGCGGGTGTCTTCGACCTTGGTGCGGCTGGCGGCGTCGATCTCGATCAGGTCGACGAAGCGGCCCTCGTCGATTTCACGGCAGACCGAACACTCGCCACAAGGCGTCGAAGTGATGCCGGTTTCGCAGTTCAGGCATTTGGCGATGATCCGCGCGATGGTGGTCTTGCCCACGCCACGGGTCCCGGTGAACAGGTAGGCATGGTGCAGCCGCTGGCTGTCCAAGGCATTGATCAGAGCCTTGAGCACATGGGTCTGGCCGACCATTTCGCGGAACGAGCGCGGACGCCATTTACGTGCAAGAACCTGATAACTCATCGAAAACCGTCGCAACGAAGGAACATAAGCGGCTAATGCTAGCGGAGCAGGGGCGAAATTGCATCCGGTGTGCTCGTCTAATCTGACTAAGCTTGGTTGGGGAGCTCGGTTGTCGACGCGGTTTTACACAGTCAGGGAGAGTTTATGCGCTCAGCCATGGGGGCTTTGCTGTTGTTGGGGACCAGTTGTCTTGCCGAAGAGGCCCCCTTGCGTTTCGCCATTACCGACGGCTGGGCGATGCCCATGGTGCAGATCGAACGAGGCCGTCCGACCCAGGGCATCATTCCCGATATCATGACCAGCCTGGCGACCCGGGTAGGAAGGCCGGCGCAATTCCACGTCCTGTCCCGCGCCCGGCTCGACGGCGCCATGGAACATGGCGAGATCGACATGCGCTGCTATGTCAGCCCCGATTGGGTAAAAAACAATGGCGATTACCTGTGGAGCATCCCGTTGTTTTTCCAGCGCGACCTGCTCGTCGCCCCGATCAGCGCGACGGCGGCGGTCACGCCAGCAACGCTGTCGCACCAAGCCATCGGCACAGTGCTCGGCTATAGCTACCCGACCTTGCAACCCTTGTTCGACACCGGTCAACTGCACCGCGACGATGCCCGCAGCCAGGAACAAGTGCTGGCGAAACTGCTGGCCGGGCGTTATCGCTATGGGGTCACCAACCAATGGGCGCTGGACTGGTTCAATCAACGTCACGCCACAGACCGGCAACTTCATGAGGTGGCTGTCCTGCAGGAACAGCAGTTGAGTTGCTACGTGCGCAACGATGCGGACATTCCCGCACAGCGCATTCTGAGAACACTGCTGAACATGAAGACGTCCGGAGAGATCGACGCGATCATCCAGCTTTACACTGGCCGCAGTGAAGCATCGCGAGCCAGGAGCGAGGCGCCCTCGCCCTGATCGCCGGGCCGCTGTTGCCATTGCGAAGGTGGGATGAACCCCTGCACCCAGGCGGGTATCTGTTCGGGCGGCATGGGCCGGGCGATGAAATAACCTTGTGCCACCTCGCAACCCAGGCTCAATAGCAACTGGCCATGCTCCAGGCTGTCCAGCCCCTCGGCGACCACCTCGCGGCCAAACGCCCGGGCCAGGCCGATCACCGCTTCGGTCAGCGCCAGGTCGTCGCGGTCATCGAGAATGTCGCGAACGAAAGTCTTGTCGATCTTGATGGTTTGCGTGCGCAGGTGCTTGAGGTCATTGAGCGAGCAATAGCCGGTGCCGAAACCGCCCAGGGAAAAACCCACGCCCAACGCCTGGCATGCCTGGAGGCAGGCGCTGACGTGGGCAAGATTCTCCACGGCGACGGACTCGACGATCTGCAGATCCAACAGGTGTGGCGACACCGCCGGATGCCGCTCCAACACCTGCCGCAGCCGCTCGACAAAGTCCGCCCGCTGGAAATGCCGCGCCGAGATATTGATGCTCACCGGCCAGCCCTGCCCCACTTGCTGCCATTGCTGCAACTGGATCAAGACCTGTTCCATGACCCACTCGCCGATCTCGACGATCAGGTCAGTCTCTTCCACCAGGGGCAGGAACTCCCGAGGCGGCACCAGGCCACGTTGCGGATGCTTCCAGCGCAGCAGCGCCTCCAGGCCGACCACAGTGCCATGACGCATATTGACCTTTGGCTGGAAATGCAGCCGCAGTTCGTTATCGGCCAATGCCTGGCGGACCCGCTCGACCGTCTGGTAAGTGGCCCGTACTTCCTTGTCCCGAGACACATCGAACAAGTGGAAACGATTGCGGCCGCTTTGCTTGACCACGTACATCGCCTGGTCGGCGTGACGCAACAAGGTCTCGGCGTCTTCGTTGTCCCACGGGAACAATGTGACGCCAATACTGGCGAAGACCTTGATGTCCTTGCCATCAATGCCATACGGCATGGAGACGGCAATCAACACCCGGTTCAACGCGGCGTGCAGCTCTTCCATCCCGCGCACATGGCGCAACACCAGCACGAACTCGTCCCCGCCCAGCCGCGCCACCACGTCCTCGCCACGCACGATGCTGCGCAGGCGCCTGGCGACCTCCACCAGCAGCCGATCACCGCTGGCATGACCATAGCCGTCATTGACCGCCTTGAAGCCATCGAGGTCGAGCATGCACACCGCCAGGGGCAGGTTCTCCGCGCGGGAAAACTCCAGGGCCTGGTCCAGCAGATCCGACAGATAAGTACGATTCGGCAGCCCGGTCAGCACATCGTGACCGACCCGCCATTGCAGCGAATGCAGCAGGCGACGCTTTTCGCTGACATCGAAGCGAATCGCCAGGTAGCGCTCGATCTGGCCGGTCTCGTCGTCGATCACCGGCACCAGGGTGGTGTCGACCCAGTGCAGCGTGCCGTCCTTGGCCCGGTTGCAGATTTCCCCTTTCCAGACCTGGCCCAGGGCAATGGTGCGCCACATGGCGCTGAAGAACTCGCCAGGGTGCTGGCCGGAATTGAGCAGGCGATGGTTGGCGCCCAGCAACTCATCGCGTCGGTAACCAAAAAGGCTGCAAAATTGATCGTTGACGTAGGTAATGCGCCCGCTCAGATCGGTCTCGGAAAAAATCGCGGCGGCGTCAACGGCCCTGCGGTACTTCTTATCCATCGAAGCAGTCATCCATGAGTCAGGCTCATTTGTCGCGCGCGGTTGCACCGCCTTCAAGACAGGCGAAAATCAACTAGGCTCAAACACTTTGAGAGAAGCAGGAGCGCGGGCCCGGTGGTGCCAAGGGAGGGCTCAGCCCTTGCCTTGTATCGTGACAAGAAACACAAGGCCCGGTCTCTGCACACACCTCAGCTTCGCAAAGCTGGTCACCAAATACCCGCGCCAAAGGCCGATTCTACGAAACACATCACACTTTGCAAAGCAAGGTGATGGATCACGCGGTTGCCTAATGCGAAAATCTATCGTTAAGTTCTTGATTCTAAATGGGAATTAAGCGATGCAAATTTCAAGTTTGGGTCCGGCCATCAGACGCTACCGCAAAGTAGCGGGGCTTACTCAGGCTGAACTTGGCGAAAAAACCGGTTTTGACCCTAAAACCATCAGCCGCTTCGAAACCGGCACCTACACCCCCAGCGTCGAAGCCTTGTTCCTGCTTGCCAATGTGCTGGATGTGCAACTGAAGGCCTTTTTTGCCGACATGGCCGATGAGGACGAACAGCGGGCGTACCTGTTCGGTGTCATACACAAAGCCACCCCGAAGGACCTGGGAAAGCTGATTGCAGCGGTTGACCAGGCCTTGTCCAAGCCTTGATGCAGATGTGAAAGAAAGCCGGGCCCGTCCATGCGAGACAGGCCCGGCTTCACTTTGACGCTCACTTGCGCCCTGTCCAACCAAAACCTGGACAGCAGAAAGCACCGATCGGTACCGATCAGCAAAACAAAAAGAGATTTTTAATTTGGCAAACCTTGCGAATGAAGGCTTGGGCGTTATGGAGGCAACCCCACCAGCCACACCCCGGCACACAATGTTCCCGCTGTGGCTGCTTCCTTCCGGATCTGACCAGGTTCACGGGTAATCGTTGCGGGGGGACCGATGGGGTCACCATAACGACGCCCGCCTGACGGCGAGCCGCGCCATTGTACCTATCTGGCAAGAAGTTACAACCGTTCGCGTCGGATTAAAAACTGAAGATGTTCAAGCACTTGCTGAGGAACTCTGCTTGCCTGCGATAGCGTTGGCACATCCAGGCATGGATGCTGGCTGACCGGCCGCTATCGCGAGCAAGCTCGCTCCCACAAGGGATCTGCGCTTGGACGCCGGAGCAGCGAATACCCTACGCCCCCTGTGGGAGCGAGCTTGCTCGCGAAGGCGTCGGCACATTCGGTATGGATACAGGCTCCTGCCACAGGACCTACAACAGCACCTCATCCGCCCGACCACCCTCCTCCTGAATCACCAGATGGATGAAGTGCAGTTTGGTGATCACCGCCGCCGGTACGACGAATGGGTAGAAATCCGGCTGACCCATGCTGCGGGACAATTCGTTGAGCATACCGGCCAGTTCGATCCAGGCGTTGACGAACGAGAGGAAAGCCGCGCCGCCTGCATGCTCGGCGTCGTACAAGGTCTCGGGCGGAAACGGCTGGTAGTCGAAGTCCATTTCCCGGGCACTCATGCCGAAGCCCAGGGCGGTGTCCACCGCGTCCATCATATGCAGGTAATGGGCCCAGGTTTCCGCCCAGTCTTCCCACGGGTGCATGGTGGCGTAGGCGCTGACGTAGCGGGTTTGCCAATCCAGCGGCGCGCCTTGCTGGTAATGCCGCTCCAGGGCGTCGGCATAACTGGCGCGCTCGTCGCCGAACAGTTCGCGAAAAGCCTCGAGCCAGTGGCTGTTGGCAATCAGCCGGTCCCAGTAGTAGTGCCCCACCTCATGGCGAAAATGCCCGAGCAAGGTGCGATACGGCTCACGCATCTGCTGGCGCACGTATTCACGATGGGCATCGTCCGCCTCTTTGATGTCGAGGGTGATCAGCCCGCTGGCATGGCCGGTCATCGGCGGTTTGCCGTCGGGGTCGACGCCGATGAAGTCGAAAGCCAGGCCGATGTTTTCGTCGACGGTCTTCGGGATGACCGGCAAGCCGAAGGTAATCAATTGCGCGACCAACCGACGCTTGGCGGTCTCGACCTTGCGCCAGCGTTCGGGGTTTTCCGGGATCGACAGATCGGGAATAGTACGGTTCAGGCTACAGGCGATACACAGGGTATCGCGTCCATTGTCCGGCAGCAGCCAATTGCAGGCTGCCGGGGTGTCGAGGTTGGCGCAACGGCGGAACAGTCCGGCTTGCGGGTCGGCATCCAGTGTCCAGGTGTCGGATTGCTCGCCGGGTTGCAAGGACGTCAGTCGGCTCTGCTCGGGCTGATAACCCAGCGCCGCCAGGCAGGCCAGGCATTGGCTGTTGCGAAAGAACAACGACTGGCCGCAGCGGCACGGCCAGACCTTGCTGTTACGTGACCGATCGCCCAGGAACGGCGCGGCGATGCGTGAGCTCAGTTGTTCGAAGAAGCGGTACATGGCGATCTCTCCCTGGAGCCTGCAAGACTAGATCACCTTAGGTTCATGATCGTTCCAAAGCACTGCGTCATAGCGCCGATCAACCGTGGCGAGGGAGCTTGCTCCCGCTCGGCGGCGCAGCCGTCGCAAAACCGGCTAATGCGGTCCACCAGGAGCATTGTGTCGCCCCGATTGTGGCGGCTGCGCCACCCAGCGGGAGCAAGCTCCCTCGCCACAAAAGCCGAGCACCCTCAGAGCGGGATGCCATGCTCAGTCAAGAAATCGACAAAGGCTTGTTCGTCGAGCACTTTAAGCCCCAGCTCGTTGGCCTTGGTCAGTTTCGAGCCTGCCCCCGGTCCAGCCACCACGCAGTGGGTTTTCGCCGACACGGAACCGGCGACCTTCGCCCCCAGGCTCTCCAGCTTGTCCTTGGCGACGTCGCGGCTCATCAGCTCCAGCGAACCGGTCAGCACCCAGGTGTGCCCTGCTTCGGGCAAGCCTTCGACGACCTTCTTCTCGCTCTGCCAGTGCATACCGAAATCGCGCAATTGTTGTTCCGCGGCCTCTGCCTGCTGACGGTTCGCGGCGATGGCGAAGAACTCCCGTACGGCATTGGCCTGCTTTTCCGGCAGTGCCTGGCGCATGTCCAACCAATCGGCGTTCATCACCGCTTCGAGCGAGCCAAATTTGTCTGCCAGCTTCTGCGCCCCGCCCGGCCCCACCGAAGGAATGTGCAGCTTGTCGAGAAAGCCGCCCAGGGTGGTGCTGGCGGAGAACTCGGCGCCCAGTTCGCCTTGGTCCTGGATCTCCAGGCCATGGCGCAGCAGATCCTTGATCACCTGGCAGTTATGCGGGTCTTCGAAGAAGCTGTGGATCTCGTGGGCGACTTCCAGGCCGACGTCGGGCAAGTACGTGAGCACTTGGGGCAACGCTGCCTGTACGCGCTCCAGCGAACCGAGGGAGCGGGCCAGGACCTTGGCGGTCTCCTCGCCGACGTCCGGGATGCCCAGGGCATAGATGAAACGCGCCAGGCTCGGCTGCTTGCTGTCGACGATGGCGGCCAGCAGGTTTTTGCTCGACAGTTCGGCGAAGCCTTCCAGGTCGACCACTTGCTCGAAGGTCAGCGCATACAGGTCGGCAGGCGAACCCACCAGGCCCTCATCCACCAGTTGCTCGACGCTCTTCTCGCCCAGGCCTTCGATGTCCATGGCCCGACGCGAGACGAAATGGATGATCGCCTGCTTGAGCTGCGCGCCACAGGCCAGGCGACCGACGCAGCGGTACACCGCGCCTTCGCTGACAGTTTCGCGGCCCTTGCTGCGCTTGATCAATTGCGTGCGCTCGACGTGGGAGCCGCAGACCGGACACTGCTGGGGTACTTCCACCGCACGGGCGTTTTCCGGACGGCGCTCGGTGACGACCTGTACCACCTGCGGGATCACATCCCCGGCACGGCGGATGATTACCGTGTCGCCGATCATCACGCCCAGGCGCGCCACTTCGTCCATGTTGTGCAACGTGGCGTTGGCCACGGTTACGCCGGCGACTTTCACCGGCTTGAGACGGGCCACCGGAGTCACCGCGCCGGTACGGCCGACCTGGAACTCGACGTCCAGCAACTCGGTGAGCTCTTCGGTGGCGGGAAACTTATGGGCAATGGCCCAGCGCGGTTCCCGGGCACGGAATCCAAGCTCGCGCTGGGAAGCGATGCTGTTGACCTTGAACACCACACCGTCGATCTCGTAGGGCAACGCGTTGCGCCGCTCGCCGATGTCACGGTAGTAGTCCAGGCATTCATCGATGCCGTGGGCGAGCTTCAATTCACGGCTGACGGGCATGCCCCAGGCCTTGAGTTGCTTGAGATTGCCGATGTGGGTGTCGGCGATGTCCGACGTCACCTGGCCAATGCCATAGCAACAGAACTCCAGGGGACGGTTGGCCGTGATCCTCGAATCGAGCTGACGCAGGCTGCCGGCCGCCGCGTTGCGCGGGTTGGCGAAGGTCTTGCCGCCCGCCTCCAATTGCGTGGCGTTGAGACGCTCGAAGCCGGCCTTGGACATGTACACCTCGCCGCGCACTTCCAATAGCGGTGGCCAGCCACTGCCCTGCAGCTTGAGGGGAATGTTGCGCACAGTGCGCACGTTGACACTGATGTCCTCGCCCGTGGTGCCGTCACCGCGGGTGGCGCCGCGCACCAGCATGCCGTCCTGATACAACAGGCTGACCGCCAGGCCATCGAGCTTCGGTTCGCAGCTGTATTCCACCGCCGCGCCGCCGCCCAGCAAGTCGCCCATGGGCAGGTCGAGACCTTCGGTCACCCGCCGGTCGAATTCGCGCATCGTGGTTTCGTCGAAGGCGTTGCCCAGGCTGAGCATCGGGATCTCGTGACGCACCTGGCTGAACGCCGACAGCGCCACGCTGCCGACCCGCTGGGTCGGGGAATCGCTGGTAACCAGTTCCGGGTGCTGCTCTTCCAGGGCCTTGAGTTCGTGGAACAGGCGGTCGTACTCGGCGTCCGGGATGCTCGGTTCATCGAGGACGTGGTAGCGGTAGTTGTGCTGGTCCAGCTCGGTGCGCAGCTCTAGGATACGGGTTTCGACGGCGTTCATGGGTGTTCTCTCATAAAGCAAAAGAGCAGCCTGGGCTGCTCATTTTCTCAATATTTCAATCGCATGGAGCTGTAGGAGCGTAGGAGCTGACGAGTGCAACGAGGCTGCGATCTTTCCCCAGACACTTAAATCCCAAGCGAAAGGTCAAAAGATCGCAGCCTTCGGCAGCTCCTACAGGGTCTGCGATCCTTGGCCTCAGCGCTTCTGGGTCAGTGCCCGGCGCTCGAATTCGACGATGCGCTGGCGGTAGTGCTCGATGGTCTGGGCGGTCAGCACGCTGCGCTGGTCATCCTTCAGTTCGCCATTGAGCTCCTGGGACAGCTTGCGCGCCGCGGCTACCATCACGTCGAAGGCCTGCTTGGGATGACGTGGGCCTGGCAGACCGAGGAAGAAGCTCACCGCCGGGGTACTGAAGTGATCGATGTCGTCGAGGTCGAACACACCGGGCTTGACCGCGTTGGCCATGGAGAACAGCACCTCGCCGTTGCCGGCCATGCTTTCGTGACGGTGGAAAATGTCCATCTCGCCGAAGCGCAGGCCGCTTTCGAGGATGTTCTGCAACAACGCCGGACCCTTGAAGCCGGCCGGGTCGCGGCAGATCACGCTGATCACCAGCACTTCTTCAGCCTGGGCCTGGTCCTTGTCGGCGCTCGGGGCCTTGTTTTCGTCCGGGAAGTCGCCGTCGCGACTGTTGAAGCTCGGCCCGCCATCCAGGTCGAGGTTCAGGTTCAAATCACCCTGGGACGGCTCGCTGTTGCGCTTGCCGCGCTTGGAACCCGACTCCCGTGGTTCACGAGCAGGTGCGCTCATCGACGGCAAGTCGTGTTCGTCCAGTTGCGGTTCCTTGTGGGTGTCCAGCACCCGCGGCGGGCCCAGCAGTTCGGCGCTGTCATCCTCATCGGGCAGGTTCGACAGGCTGCGATCCAGGCGAAACTTCAGTTTCCCCTTGCCGCCGCGCATCCGACGCCAGCCGTCGAAAAGAATACCGGCAATGACAATGATGCCGATGACGATCAGCCACTCGCGCAGACCGATTTCCATGTAATCCCGTGCCTCTATAAAAATGCTGAAAAATAAGGGGCTTAGCTATTTGCAAACCGCTTTAAAACGTGGCGCCAACTCTATGTTCTGAATGGCGTTTTGCCCACGCATACGAAAAATTGACATTAAACTAGCACGACCAAAGATAACTTTACACCGTCTGTCGCATAGGCTTGTGCCCAATCTGTGAATTGAACATCAGCCCCCAGGGTAAAAATTACCTAAAGCGTTCGAAGTGGAAGCCCTACAACGGGTTCTTCAGGCGTCCACCATGGCCATGGCCTCCTCCACATCCACTGCCACCAGTCGCGAACAGCCCGGCTCGTGCATGGTCACCCCCATCAATTGATCGGCCATTTCCATGGCGATCTTGTTGTGGGTGATGTAAATGAACTGCACCGTTTCAGACATCTCCTTCACCAGCCGTGCGTAACGGCCTACGTTGGCGTCGTCCAATGGTGCGTCGACCTCGTCGAGCATGCAGAACGGCGCCGGATTCAATTTGAAAATGGCAAAGACCAGGGCCAGCGCGGTCAGCGCCTTTTCGCCACCGGAGAGCAAATGGATGGTGCTGTTCTTCTTGCCAGGAGGACGCGCCATGATTGTCACCCCTGTATCGAGTAAATCTTCGCCCGTCAGTTCCAAGTAGGCGCTGCCGCCACCGAAAACTTTTGGAAAAAGTGCCTGCAAACCGCCATTGATCTGATCAAAGGTATCCTTGAAGCGGTTGCGGGTTTCCTTGTCGATCTTGCGGATGACGTTTTCCAGGGTCTCCAGCGCTTCCACCAGATCGTCGTTCTGAGCGTCCAGGTAGCGCTTGCGCTCGGACTGCTGCTGGTACTCGTCGATGGCCGCCAGGTTGATGGCCCCCAGGCGCTGGATGCGCTGGGAAATGCGTTCCAGTTCTTCCTCGGCGTCCTTTTCGTTCGCCCCGGCCACCAGGGTGGCGAGCACGCCGTCGAGGTCGTAACCGTCTTCCAGCAACTGGTCCTGCAAGGCTTTGCGCCGCACCGTCAGAGCTTGCCACTCCATGCGCTGCTGTTCCATCTGGCCACGGATCAGCTGGGATTGCTGCTCGGCCTGGCTGCGGCGCTTCTCGGCGTCGCGCAGTTCACGGTCAGCGTCCTCCAGGGCGATCTGCGCCGTCTTGAGCTCTTCGTCGACGCTCATGCGCTTGTCGAGCAACTCTTCGAGCTTGAGGCGCAGCTCTTCCAGCGGCGCTTCGCCCTCCTCCAGATTGAGGCTCAACTGCTCGCGTTTTTCGGTCAGGCGTTCGGACTGCATTTCCAGCCGCTCCAAGGCCTGGCGCGTGGAATCGTGCTGGGCCTTGAGCGAGCCCAGGCGCACCGCCAACTGATGGGCATGATCCTTGTGCTGGCGTGCTTCCTGGCGTACCCGGTCCAGGCGCTCGCGCAAGCTGTCACGCTGGGCCAGCAACAGTTCGCGCTGCTCGGTGTCGAGTGCCATGGCATCGAGGGCATCTTGCAGTTGCAAGCGCGCCTCACCGATCTGTTCGTGTTCCAGCGCCCGCTGCTCGCCCAGTTCGGCGATTTCTTCTTCCAGGCGGGTGCGACGTAGCGCCAGTTGTTCAACCTTGGCCTTGCCGGCCGACAATTGGGCCTTGAGCTCGCCTTGCTGGCGCGCTTCATCCTGCAACAGCCGCCGCAGGTGTTCGCGGCCGTTTTCCTGTTGACGCTGTTGCGCCCGCAGGTTTTGCAACTCGGTTTCCAGGGCTTCGACACTGGCCTCGCGCTCTTCGCGCTCGGCGCCCAGGCGCTGGATTTCCTGGCCGCGGGCGAGCATGCCGCTCTCGGCTTCGCTGGCCCGGCGCACCCGCAGGAAATGCCGGCCAACCCAATACCCGTCACGACTGATCAGGCTTTCGCCGGCCGCCAACTGCCCGCGCAAAGCCAAGGCCTGCTCAAGGCTGTCCACCGGCTTCACCTGCCCCAGCCAAGGCGACAAGTCGACCTGGGCCTCGACCTTGTCCAATAAGCTGCCAGGGATTCGTACCCCATCGCCGGCCGGGCTGAGCAGACGCAGATCGCCTTGAGTGAAGCCCGACAGGTCGAAGCCGCCGAAGTCATCCACCAGCACCGCTTGCAGGTCGGCCCCCAGCACGGTTTCCACCGCCAGCTCCCAACCGGCATCGACCTTCAAGCCCTCGGCCAGTCGCGGACGTTCGGCCAGGTGCTGGTCGCGCAGCCATTCAGCGGTGCCCGTGCCCGGGTTCAGCGCCGCTTGCTGCAAGGCCTCCAGCGAAGCCAGGCGCCCATTGAGCCGCTGCAACTCACCCTGGCCCTGCTGCTGATTCTGCAAGGCCAGTTGCAAGGCCTGGCGCAGTTGTTCAAGGCGTTCGACCTGGGCGTCTTCGCTGGCCTGCAAATCTTCGAGGGTGGCTTCACTGGTCGCCAGTTGCTCGCTCAACTCCAGGATCGCGGCGTCTTCCGGGTCCGCCGCGAGCAAGGCGCGCTCTTCGGACAGGCGACGCTGACGTTCGGCCAGGCGCTCCATGCTGGTTTCCAACTGCTGGATGCGCGACTGCTGGACTTCCGCCTGGCGCCGAGGCTCGGCCGAGGCCAGGTTGAAACTGTCCCACTGCTCTTGCCAGCCATGCATGGTCAGCTCGGCTTCTTCCAGGGCTGCGGCGGCCTCTTCGGCGGCGGCGCTGGTAATCTCCTGCTCCGGCGTCAGCCTGTCCAGCTCCTCGCCGAGGGTCAACAGCAGCGTACGGTCGTGGCCCAGGTGCGATTCGGTTTCCAGGCGCGCCCGCTCGGCTTCCTTCAAGTCATCCTGCAACTGCCGCAGCCGTTGCTGCCCGTGCTGGATACTCTGCTCGACCCGGGCGATGTCACCGCCCACGGAATAGAAGCGCCCTTGCACCAGATTGAAGCGTTCGGACAGGTCATGGTGGCCGTCGCGCAGGCGTTCGATAGCGGCGTCGGCGTTGCGCTGCTCAGCCACCAGGGCCTCGAAGCTGACCTCCTGGTTGCCGATGATCGCCTCACGCTGGCCGACCTGCTCGTTCAACGCCTGCCAGCGCAGGGCCGACAGCTGGGCCTTGAGCTGGCGCTCCTCACCCTTGTATTCCTGGTACTTCTTCGCGGCCTCGGCCTGGCGGTGCAGACGTTCGAGCTGGCGTTCGAGTTCTTCGCGCAGGTCGGTCAGGCGCGCCAGGTTTTCGTGGGTGCGACGAATGCGGTTTTCAGTCTCGCGGCGGCGCTCCTTGTATTTGGAAATGCCGGCGGCTTCTTCGATGAAGTTGCGCAGATCTTCGGGCTTGGCCTCGATCAGCTTGGAGATCATGCCCTGCTCGATGATCGAGTAACTGCGCGGCCCCAGGCCGGTGCCGAGGAAAATATCGGTGATGTCCCGGCGCCGACACTTGGCGCCGTTGAGGAAGTAGCTGTTCTGGCTGTCGCGGGTCACTTTGCGACGAATGGAGATTTCCGCATAGGCCGCGTACTCGCCCACCAGGGTGCCGTCGGAGTTATCGAACACCAGTTCGATGCTGGCCTGGCTCACCGGTTTGCGACTGGTGGAGCCGTTGAAGATGACGTCGGTCATCGACTCGCCACGGAGGTTCTTCGCCGAACTTTCGCCCATCACCCAGCGCACGGCGTCGATGATGTTCGACTTGCCGCAACCGTTGGGTCCGACCACCGCCGCCATGTTACTGGGGAAGTTCACCGTGGTCGGGTCGACGAAGGATTTGAACCCCGCCAACTTGATGCACTTGAGCCGCACGTCAGGCCGCCGTCAGGGCAGAAACCACCAGATCGCAACTGCGCTGGGCGTAGGCCGTGAGCACGATGCGGATCTGCGGCAAATCACGGGCCAGCACGGCGGCGAGCAGGCGCTGGAACAGGTCGAGGAACTCGCTCATTTCCGCCTTGCGTTGTTCCAGGGCCAGGAAATAGGCACGGCTCATGGCTGGCTGCAGGTTCTCGACGGTTTCCTGCAAGTACGGGTTGTTGGCGAAGGGATAGGCGGCGCGCATTACGCTGAAGCTTTCATCGACGAAGGTGCGGATGTCCTGGCGCCCGTAGGCGTCGTTGAGACGCTGCTGGATCGCGACGAACGGCGCCATGTCGGCCTGTTCTTTCCAGCCATGGGCCACGGCGTTGCCCAGCAGGATGTACAGCTCGCTCATCAGCGCGCAGAGGCTGCGCACCTTGTGCTCGGTGAGTTCGGTGACGTGGGCGCCACGGCGCGGCAGGATCGCGATCAAATGGCGTCGCTCCAGGATCAGCAAGGCCTCGCGGACCGAGCCGCGGCTGACGTTGAGCGCCAGCGTGACCTTCTGCTCCTGGATGCGCTCTCCCGGTTTCATTTCGCCGCGAATGATGCGTTCGGCGAGGTGATGGGCGATTTGCTCGGCGAGGCTGTCCGGGGCCTTGAACGTCATGGTTGTCCTTCAAACTCTTCGATCTGCACAAGCGGCGCAGTGTAGCGCACTCGGTACGTCATGGCGCAGGGCCTGCAGCGGGATTTTGGCACGATATAAGCAAAAAAGTTTGAGCCCTCATCCTGAAACAGAACCTGTGGAAGAGCCTGTAGGAGCGAGCTTGCTCGCGATAGCGGTCTGTCAGCTTGCATCCATACTGAATGTACCGCCGTCATCGCGAGCAAGCTCGGCTCCCACAGGGTTCTACAGTGTCCATAGCACGTTGTTTATCGACCAGATGGATTTTCTTGACCCTTAAGTCAGAAAATCGTTGACCGAAAAGTCAGACCTGATAAATTCAGGCCCACGTCGATACAACAATAATGAGTCTGCGAGGCCTTCCGTGATCCAGTTTTTACTCAACCAGGAACTCCGTAGCGAGCACGCCCTGGACCCGAACCTGACCGTGCTCAACTATTTGCGCGAACACGTTGGTAAACCCGGCACCAAGGAAGGCTGCGCCAGCGGCGACTGTGGTGCGTGCACCGTGGTGGTGAGCGAACTGGAAACAGACGCGGATGGCCGCGAACGCATTCGCTACCGCAGCCTCAACTCGTGCCTGACCTTTGTCTCGTCCCTGCACGGCAAGCAACTGATCAGCGTCGAAGACCTCAAGCACCAGGGGCAACTGCACAGCGTCCAGCAGGCGATGGTCGATTGCCACGGTTCGCAATGCGGTTTCTGCACGCCGGGCTTCGTCATGTCGTTGTTCGCCCTGCAAAAGAACAGCGAGCAACCCGACGCTCACCAGGCCCATGAAGCCTTGGCCGGCAACCTCTGCCGTTGCACCGGCTACCGGCCAATCCTGGCCGCCGCCGAGCAGGCCTGCTGCGGCAAGCAGCCCGACCAGTTCGACGCCCGCGAGGCCGAGACCATCGCCCGACTCAAAGCCATCGCTCCGACCGAGACCGGTGAGCTCAACAGCGGCGACAAACGTTGCCTGGTGCCGCTGACCGTGGCCGACTTGGCCGATCTCTACGACGCCTATCCCCAGGCGCGCCTGCTGGCCGGCGGCACGGACCTGGCCCTGGAAGTCACGCAATTTCACCGCTCCCTGCCGGTGATGATCTACGTGGGCAACGTCGCCGAACTCAAGCGCATCGAGCGTTTCGACGATCGCCTGGAGATCGGCGCCGCCACCGCCCTCTCCGATTGCTACGAGGCCCTGGACGCCGAATACCCGGACTTCGGCGAACTGTTGCAACGCTTCGCCTCGCTGCAGATCCGCAACCAGGGCACCCTGGGCGGCAACATCGGCAACGCCTCACCGATTGGCGACTCGCCGCCCCTGCTGATTGCTCTCGGCGCGCAAATCGTGCTGTGCAAGGGCCAGACCCGTCGTACCCTGGCCCTGGAAGACTATTTCATCGACTACCGGGTCACCGCCCGTCAGGAAAGCGAGTTCATCGAAAAGATCATCGTGCCCCGGGCCAGTGCCGAACAGGCGTTCCGTGCCTACAAGGTGTCCAAGCGCCTGGACGACGATATTTCCGCGGTGTGCGCGGCGTTCAACCTGCGCATCGACAATGGCGTGGTCCGTGATGCCCGCGTGGCCTTCGGCGGCATGGCCGCCACACCGAAACGCGCCAAGCATTGTGAAGCCGCATTGATCGGCGCGCCGTGGACCGACAGCACCGTCGAACGCGCCTGCGCCGCCCTGGCCGAGGACTTCACGCCACTGTCGGACTTCCGCGCCAGCAAGGAATACCGCCTGCTCAGCGCCCGCAACCTGTTGCGCAAATACTTCATCGAACTGCAAACGCCGCACATCGAGACTCGGGTGACCGCTTATGTCTAACCATCACGCCGTAGAGAAGACCCAGGCCGAACTGGCCGAGCTGTTCGCCCGCGACCTGACCACCGGCGTGGGCCGCAGCGTCAAGCACGACAGCGCCGCCAAACACGTGTCCGGCGAAGCGCAGTACATCGATGATCGCCTGGAATTCCCCAACCAGTTGCACGTCTATGCCCGGCTGTCAGACCGCGCCCACGCCCGGATCATCCGCATCGATACCGCGCCCTGCTACGCCTTCGAAGGCGTGCGCATCGCCATCACCCATGCAGACATTCCGGGCCTGAAGGACATCGGCCCGCTGCTGCCCGGCGACCCGCTGCTGGCCATCGATGACGTGCAGTTCGTCGGCCAACCGGTGCTGGCCGTGGCCGCCAAGGATCTGGAGACGGCACGCAAGGCGGCCATGGCCGCGATCATCGAATATGAAGACCTGGAACCGGTGCTGGACGTGGTCGAGGCCCTGCGCAAGCGGCACTTCGTGCTCGACAGTCACACCCACCAGCGCGGCGATTCGGCCACGGCGCTGGCGAGCGCCGAGCATCGCATCCAGGGTTCGCTGCACATCGGCGGCCAGGAACACTTTTACCTGGAAACCCAGATTTCCTCGGTGATGCCCACCGAAGACGGCGGCATGATCGTCTACTGTTCGACCCAGAACCCCACCGAAGTGCAGAAACTGGTGGCCGAAGTGCTGGGCGTGTCGATGAACAAAGTCGTGGTGGACATGCGCCGCATGGGCGGTGGGTTCGGTGGCAAGGAAACCCAGGCCGCCAGCCCGGCGTGCCTGTGCGCCGTGATCGCGCACCTCACTGGCCAGCCGACCAAGATGCGCCTGCCCCGCGTCGAAGACATGCTGATGACCGGCAAGCGCCACCCCTTCTACATCGAATACGACGTCGGCTTCGACAGCACCGGCCGCCTGCATGGCATCGCCCTGGAACTGGCCGGCAATTGTGGCTGCTCGCCGGATTTGTCGGCCTCGATCGTCGACCGGGCAATGTTCCATGCTGACAATGCCTACTACTTGGGCGATGCAACCATCAACGGCCACCGCTGCAAGACCAACACCGCGTCGAACACCGCCTACCGGGGTTTCGGCGGCCCCCAAGGCATGGTCGCCATCGAAGAGGTGATGGATGCCATCGCCCGGCACCTGGGGCTCGATCCGCTGGCGGTGCGCAAGGCCAACTACTACGGCAAGACCGAGCGCAACGTCACCCATTACTACCAGACCGTCGAACACAACATGCTCGAGGAAATGACCGCCGAGCTTGAACAAAGCAGCCAGTACGCCGAACGCCGTGAAGCGATCCGCCGCTACAACGCCAACAGTCCGGTCCTGAAGAAAGGCCTGGCGCTGACCCCGGTGAAATTCGGCATTTCGTTCACCGCCAGCTTCCTCAACCAGGCCGGCGCCTTGATCCACGTCTACACCGACGGCAGCATCCACCTCAACCATGGCGGCACGGAAATGGGCCAGGGCCTGAACACCAAGGTCGCCCAAGTGGTGGCCGAGGTGTTCCAGGTAGAAATGGACCGCGTGCAGATCACCGCGACCAATACCGACAAAGTACCGAACACCTCGCCCACCGCCGCTTCCAGTGGCGCCGACCTGAACGGCAAGGCAGCCCAGAATGCCGCCGAAATCATCAAGCGCCGCCTGGTGGAATTTGCCGCGCGGCAGTACAAGGTCAGCGAAGAAGACGTGGCATTTCACAACGGCCATGTGCGGGTGCGCGATCACATCCTGACCTTCGAAGCGCTGGTGCAACAGGCGTATTTCGCCCAGGTCTCGCTGTCGAGCACCGGCTTCTACAAGACCCCGAAAATCTACTACGACCGCAGCCAGGCCCGTGGTCGGCCGTTCTACTACTACGCCTATGGCGCAGCGTGTGCCGAGGTGATCGTCGACACCCTGACCGGCGAGTACAAGATGCTGCGCACCGACATCCTCCACGACGTCGGCGCTTCGCTGAACCCGGCCATCGACATCGGCCAGGTCGAGGGTGGCTTCATCCAGGGCATGGGCTGGCTGACCATGGAAGAACTGGTGTGGAACGACAAGGGCAAGCTGATGACCAATGGCCCGGCCAGCTACAAGATCCCCGCCGTGGCAGACATGCCGCTGGACCTGCGGGTCAGGCTGGTGGAAAACCGCAAGAACCCCGAAGACACGGTGTTCCACTCCAAGGCAGTCGGTGAGCCGCCGTTCATGCTCGGCATCGCCGCGTGGTGCGCCATCAAGGACGCCGTGGCGAGCCTGGGGGATTACCGGCAGCAACCGAACATCGATGCGCCGGCGACGCCGGAGCGGGTGTTGTGGGGGTGTGAGCAGATGCGGGGGGTGAGGGCGGTTAGTGCTGAGAAAATTGAAGCCGAAATCGTCTGACGATCGTTCCCACGCTCTGCGTGGGAATGCAGCCCCCGACGCTCTGCGTCGAAGTTTGAAGAGCGGACGCAGAGCGTCCAAAGATGCATTCCCACGCAGAGCGTGGGAACGAGCAGTCGAGGTGAAATATGTATAACTGGATCAGCGCCCTCGCCGACCTGCAAACCCGCGGCGAACCCTGCGTGCTGGTGACGATCATCGAAGAGCTCGGCTCCACCCCGCGCAACGCCGGTTCGAAGATGGTCATCAGCGCCAGCCAGACGTTCGACACCATCGGTGGTGGACACCTGGAATACAAGGCCATGGAAATCGCCCGGAACATGCTCGCCAGTGGCCAGCAGAACACCCATCTGGAGCGCTTCAGCCTCGGTGCGAGCCTGGGCCAGTGCTGCGGCGGTGTCACCGTGTTGCTGTTCGAACCCATGGGCCAGGTCCAGGCGCAGATCGCCGTGTTCGGTGCCGGCCATGTCGGTCGCGCCTTGGTGCCGCTGCTGGCGAGCCTGCCCTGCAAGGTGCGCTGGATCGACTCACGGGAAGCGGAGTTCCCCGAACACCTGCCCCATGGCGTGCGCAAGATCGTCACCGAAGAGCCACTGGATGAAGTCGACGACTTGCCCGCCGGCAGCTACTGCATCGTCATGACCCACAACCATCAGCTCGACCTGGAACTGAGCGCCGCGATCCTCAAGCGCAACGACTTTGCCTACTTCGGCCTGATCGGCTCGAAGACCAAGCGGGTCAAGTTCGAACATCGCCTGCGTGATCGTGGTTTTGACAGCAGCACGCTGCAACGCATGCGTTGCCCGATGGGCATCGGCGAAGTCAAAGGCAAGTTGCCTGTGGAAATCGCCATCTCCATCGCCGGCGAAATCATCGCCACCTATAACGCGGACTTCGGCCAACACACCTCGCGCGCCGAACCCATTGCCAAGTTGCTGCCGGTTTCGCGCCGCAGCCAGCGTTCATTCATTACCGAGAAATCCTGATGCCCCTGACACGCAAAGCCTACCGCGCCGCCCTGCTCCACAGCCTCGCCGACCCGGCCGAAGTGGGTATCGAGGCGTCCTATGAATATTTCGAAGACGGCCTGCTGGTGGTGGAAAACGGCCAGATCAGCGCCATCGGCCACGCCCATGACCTGTTGCCGACCTTGGCGGCGGATATCGAAATCGCCCATTACCCGGACGCGCTGATCACACCCGGGTTGATCGACACCCACATCCACCTGCCACAGACCGGCATGGTCGGCGCCTATGGCGAGCAATTGCTGGACTGGCTCAACACCTACACCTTCCCCTGCGAAAGCCAGTTCGCCGACCCGGCCCACGCCGAGGCGGTGGCGGATATTTTCGTCAAGGAACTGCTGCGCAACGGCACCACCACCGCGCTGGTGTTCGGCAGCGTGCATCCACAATCGGTGAACGCGTTTTTTGAAGTGGCCCAGAAGCTCGACCTGCGGATGATCGCCGGCAAGGTGATGATGGACCGCAACGCCCCGGACTACCTGACCGACACCGCCGAATCCAGCTACACCGAGAGCAAGACGCTGATCGAGCGCTGGCACGGCAAGGGCCGGCTGCACTACGCCGTGACCCCGCGCTTCGCCCCCACCAGCACCCCGGAACAATTGACCTTGGCCGGTCAGTTGCTGGGGGAATACCCCGACTTGTACATGCAGACTCACATCAGCGAGAACCTGCAGGAAGTGCAGTGGGTCAAGGAGCTGTTCCCGGAGCGCAAAGGTTACCTGGACGTCTACGATCATTACCAACTGCTCGGGGAGCGCTCGGTGTTCGCCCACGGCGTGCACCTGTGCGACGACGAATGCGCGCGCCTGGCCGAGACCGGTTCGGCCATCGCCTTCTGCCCGACCTCGAACTTTTTCCTCGGCAGCGGCCTGTTCAACCTGCCAATGGCCGAGAAGCACAAGGTGAACGTGGGATTGGGCACCGACGTGGGTGGCGGCACCAGTTTTTCGCTGCTGCACACCCTGAACGAAGCCTACAAGGTGATGCAGTTGCAGGGTGCGCGGTTGAGCCCGTTCAAGTCGCTGTACCTGGCCACCCTCGGCGGTGCCCGGGCCTTGCGCCTGGAGGACAGGATCGGGACGTTGCAGCCGGGGACGGACGCGGACTTCCTGGTGCTGGACTACAACGCCACGCCTTTATTGAGTTATCGCCTCAAGCAGGCCAAGGACATTGCCGAACGGTTGTTCGTGTTGATGACGCTGGGGGATGACCGGACGGTGGCGCAGACCTATGCGGCCGGTAAATTGGTGCATCAGCGGTAGATTTCAGCGCCTATGTTGATCGTTCCCACGCTCTGCGTGGGAATGCAGCCCGGGACGCTCTGCGTCCCCAAGAGCCGAACGCGGAGCGTCCGTTGAGGCATGCCCACGCAGAGCGTGGGAACGATCAGGCCAGGTTACAGCTTGGCCGTCGACCGCCCCGGCTTCTTGCTCTGCAGCAGGTGCGAAAACACCGCATGCAAGTCATCCGAGGCACTTTCCTCGTCGAGGTTGAGCTTGCTGTCGATGTGGTCCATGTGATGCATCATGAGGTCCACGGCCAACGTCGCATCGCGGGCCTCGATGGCGTCGATCAACTGGGTGTGTTCGTCGTAGGAACAGTGGGACCGGTTGCCGCTTTCGTATTGGGCGATGATCAGCGACGTCTGGGATACGAGGCTGCGCTGGAAACTGATCAGCGGGGCATTCTTCGCCGCTTCGGCCAGCTTGAGGTGGAACTCGCCCGACAAACGGATACCGGCGCCGCGGTCGCCACGGGAAAAACTGTCGCGCTCATCGCTGACCATTTGCCGCAGCTCAGCCAGTTGTTCGGCCGTGGCGTGCTGCACCGCCAGTTCGGTGATCGCCCTTTCCACCAGGCGCCGGGCCATGAACACCTGGCGCGCCTCTTCGACACTCGGGCTCGCCACCACGGCACCGCGATTGGGCCGCAGCAACACCACACCTTCGTGGGCCAGGCGTGACAGCGCCCGACGGATGATCGTGCGGCTGACCCCGAAAATCTCCCCCAGCGCCTCTTCGCTCAATTTGGTACCGGGCGCCAGGCGTTGTTCGAGGATGGCCTCGAAGATGTGCGCATAGACAATATCGTCCTGGGTTCCGCTGCGGCCGGCTTTACCGGCTCGCGGTTGTTTCTTGAGGGGCTGCAACTGTTCGTTCATGGGCACTCGAGTCGGGAGAACTGCGGCGAATTGACCGTGACTGTAATACGGCACAGCGGGTCGCTGGCAAGTATCGCGTAAAAAACAGCTCGATTGTACACAACCTCTGATGGCAACACGACTGTACGGCTGTTTGCGGGCATGGCTGTATTGCAATCGATGATGGGGTTGAGTTTAGGCTTAAACCTCGGTTTTGTGGCGAGGGTGCTTGCTCCCGCTGGATTGCGAAGCAATCCCCCCGCATTCGCTCAGATCTCCAACAGGCTGCATGACGACCGCTCCGCGGCCGAGCGGGAGCAAGCTCCCTCGCCACAAAAGCAATGGCTCGCCCGAGCCCAGCCAATCTATAACAAGGAACACCGCCCACCATGACCGAAGTCACGACCACGCCACTTCGTCCATTGGCCGATACCTCGCCTTCGGCCATCGTCGCCGGTTTCATCGCCATGATGACTGGCTACACCAGCTCCCTGGTGCTGATGTTCCAGGCCGGGCAGGCGGCGGGGTTGACCAGCGGGCAGATTTCCTCGTGGATCTGGGCGATCTCCGTAGGCATGGCGGTGTGCTCCATCGGGCTGTCGCTGCGCTATCGCACGCCGATCACCATCGCCTGGTCGACACCCGGCGCGGCGCTGCTGATCACCAGCCTGGGCGGTGTGAGTTATGGCGAGGCCATTGGCGCCTATATCACCTGTGCCATCCTGGTGACGATCTGCGGCCTGACCGGCAGTTTCGAACGCCTGGTCAAGCGCATTCCGGCTTCGCTGGCGGCGGCGTTGCTGGCGGGGATCCTGTTCAAGATCGGCAGCGAGATCTTCGTCGCCACCCAGCATCGCACCGGCCTGGTGCTGGGGATGTTTTTCACTTACCTGATCGTCAAGCGCCTGTCACCACGCTACGCGGTGCTGGCGGCGTTGCTAATCGGCACGGCGCTGTCCGGCGTGCTGGGGCTGTTGGACTTCAGCGGCTTTGCCCTGGAAGTCGCGACACCGGTCTGGACCACGCCGCACTTTTCCCTGGCGGCCACCATCAGCATCGGCATTCCGTTGTTCGTGGTGGCGATGACCTCGCAGAACATGCCCGGCATCGCCGTGCTGCGAGCAGATGGTTACCACGTGCCGGCTTCACCATTGATCACCAGCACCGGCATCGCCTCGCTGCTGCTGGCGCCGTTCGGCTCCCATGGCATCAACCTGGCGGCGATCAGCGCAGCCATCTGCACCGGGCCCCACGCCCACGAAGATCGCAACAAACGCTACACGGCAGCGGTGTGGTGCGGGATCTTCTACGGGATTGCCGGGGTGTTCGGCGCGACGCTGGCCGCGTTGTTCGCGGCGCTGCCCAAGGAACTGGTGCTGTCCATCGCGGCCCTGGCGCTGTTCGGATCGATCATCAATGGCTTGAGCATCGCCATGAGCGAAGTGAAGGAGCGGGAAGCGGCGCTGATCACCTTCATGGTCACGGCGTCGGGGCTGACGCTGTTCTCCATCGGTTCGGCGTTCTGGGGGATTGTGGCGGGGGTATTGACCTTGCTCATCCTGAACTGGCGTAGCGCCTGAAGGCATCGCGAGCAAGCTCGCTCCCACATGGGGACTTGTGTCGTTCACATAACCTGTGGGGGCGAGCTTGCTCGCGATAGCGGCCTGACAGACAGCAAAAAATCCAGGCACAAAAAAACCGGCACCTGTAAAGGTTGCCGGCTTTTCGAAACATCAAGCCTTGTTGATCGGCTTTTCCGGATACCAGACGTCCAGCAACGGGCTGACTTCAACGCTGGTCAGCTCAGGACGGGCCTTGAGCCAAGCCTCGACGGCAGCACGCTGTTCTTCGGTGACCGAGCCACGTTTCTGCAGGCAAACCAGACCGTAGTCGTCGCCGCCGACGTAGCCAAGGCCATTGGCTTCCATGGCTTGTTTCAGGAACGCGTCGAGGAAAGCGTCAATAGCCTCATCGGCCAGATCTTCTTTGAAATCCAGGTTCAGTTCGAAACCCAGCTCTTGAAATTCATCCACGCACAGCTTTTTGCGCAGACGCTGGGAACGGTTAGTCGCCATTGAAACAATCCTCATAAGTAATAACGGCCGGCACTTTACCAGTTTGGCGCGTCGAATGCCCGACTCATCGGGCATGTCTGCCTACCGCCGGTAAAAAAATACCGCTTCGCTGGGCTTGGGCACGGCACATGCCGTTGCGCCTTGGGGCATAATGCCGACACTTTCATGACCGTTGAGGACGTTCATTTTCATGTCCTCGTTTTTTTCCCCCTCGCCCGTAGGGTTTTATTTCAAATGATCAAATCTTTGCGTCCACTGCTTCTGGCCAGCCTTCTTCTTCCCCTGGCCCTCCCTGTCACCACCCATGCCGCCACGATCAACACTGCCCTGTCGCCCAATGTGCAAAAGGCCCTGAAGAACAGCAAACTGCAGGACGACGCCCTGTCCCTGGTGCTGGTACCGCTCAACGGCCCCGGCACCCCGACCCTGTACAACGCCGACGTTTCGGTCAATCCGGCTTCCACCATGAAACTGGTGACCACCTACGCGGCCCTGGAAATGCTCGGCCCCAATCACCAATGGAAAACCGAGTTCTACACCGACGGCACCCTCAGCGGCGGGATCCTCAACGGCAACCTGTACCTCAAGGGCGGCGGCGACCCCAAGCTGAACATGGAAAAACTCTGGCTGCTGATGCGCGACCTGCGGGCCAACGGCGTGCAGCAGGTCACCGGCGACCTGGTGCTGGATCGCAGTTTCTTCATCCAGCCGCAACTGCCCGAGTTCAACGACGACGGCAACGACGAAAACAAACCGTTCCTGGTCAAGCCCGACTCGCTGCTGGTCAACCTCAAGGCCCTGCGCTTCGTCGCCCGCAATGATGGCGGCCGGGTGCTGGTGTCGGTGGAGCCACCGATTGCCAGCATTCGCATCGAAAACGTGGTCAAGGCCGTCAACGGCAAGCAATGTGCCGGCGGCGTTCGCTACAACCCCGTAGCCCAGGCCGATGGCAGCATGACCGTCACGGTAAGCGGCCAGCTCGGTGAAGGTTGCAGCTCCCAGACCTACCTGTCGCTGCTCGATCACGCCACCTACACCGCGGGCGCCGTGCGGGCGATCTGGAAGGAGCTGGGCGGCAGCATCCAGGGCCAGGACCGCCTGGCCACGACTCCGAGCAATGCCAAGGTGCTGGCCCGGGCGTTCTCCCCGGACCTGGCGGAGATCATCCGCGACATCAACAAATACAGTAACAACACCATGGCCCAACAGTTGTTCCTGAGCCTGGGCGCACAATTTCGCAACGAAGCCGACGGTGACGACGCCAAGGCTGCGCAACGGGTGGTGCGCCAATGGCTGGCGAAGAAAGGCATCACCGCGCCGCACCTGGTGATGGAGAACGGTTCCGGCCTGTCCCGCGCCGAACGGGTCAGCGCCCGGGAAATGGCGGCGATGCTGCAAGCCGCCTGGCGCAGCCCGTACTCAGCGGAGTTCATCAGTTCGATGCCGATTGCCGGCACCGACGGCACCATGCGCAAACGCCTGAAGACCACCGCCATGGCGGGCGAGGCCCACGTCAAGACAGGGACCCTGAACACCGTCCGCGCCATCGCCGGCTACAGCCGCGACATCAATGGAAACACCTGGGCGGTGGTGGCGATCCTCAACGATCCGAAGCCATGGGGCGCTTCGTCGGTGCTGGACCAGGTGCTGCTGGACCTGTACCGCCAGCCGAAACTGCCGCAGACGGCTTCGGTGCTCTGAGCCAGCGCATACCCAATGCGGGGGCCTGCTCGCGATTCGGTCGGTCAGTTGATAGGAATGTGACTGACCTGGCGCCATCGCGAGCAAGCTCGCTCCCACACTGGATTTTCAGTGGGCACAACATTTGTGTACGACCAGATCCAATGTGGGAGCGAGCCTGCTCGCTCCCACATTTAGCTAGCGTGAAGCCTTTAGCCCAGCTGCGTCTCGACCCGATCCCGCCCGGCCTGCTTGGCCGCATACACACCCGAGTCGGCCCTTAGCAGCAGCGCATCGGCGCCCTCCCCGGCGCGCCAGGTGGCAATGCCGAAGCTGGCAGTGACAACCCCAACATCCTCGATAGGCGCAGCCCGCAAGCCTTCCCACAGCCCCAGCGCCAGGGAATAGGCGCTGTCGCTGTCAGTGTCCGGGCACAGCACCACGAACTCTTCCCCGCCCAGCCGGCAGAACACATCGGTGCGGCGCAGTCGTTGCACGATGCGCTGGCAGACCGCCTGCAACACACGGTCGCCCACCGCATGGCCGTGTTGGTCGTTGATGCGCTTGAAGTGATCGATATCGAGCATGATCACCGCCAGCCCTCCAGAACCGCGCTCGACCCGGGACATTTCCGAAGTCAGGCGCTCCTGGAAATAGCGGCGGTTGCGAATGCCGGTCAAGGCGTCGGTCACGGACAGCGCCCGCAATTCTTCTTCCACGCGCTTGAGATCGGAAATATCCGAGATATAGCCGTGCCACAACACCCCGCCGCCAGGCAGTTCCTCGGGCGTGGCCTCGCCGCGTACCCAACGCAGGCCGCGCAAGGGCAACTGCACCCGGTACTCTTCCCGCCACGGGCTCAAGGTATCGGCTGAAGCACGAATCGACGCACGGACGCGGGTACTGTCCAACGGATGAATACGGGAAAAAATCGCCTCGGCGTTCTGCACCAGCACATCAGGTTCCAGTTCATAGATGTCACGAATGCCGTCGCTGGCATAGATCACGCTGAAGCGGCCATTGAAATCCATCTTGAATTGATAGATCCCCCCAGGCACATGGGCGCTGAGTTTTTTCAGCAGCAGGTCCCGGGCGGCCAGTGCTTCGTGGACACGCTTGCGTTCAGTGATGTCGATGCAGATCGCCAGGTGCCCGACCCACAGCCCCTGGTCATCGAGCATCGGCGTGGCCAGCATGTTCACGGTCAGGTGGCTGCCGTCACGGCGCACCAGGGTCCATTCCCGCGCCTGCTGCCCACCCTGTTCGCCGCCTTCGAGCAACATCGCATGACAGGTGGGGATCGGCTTGCCAAAGCGCGCGCCAAGCTGGGCGGCCCGGGCCTGGAGTTCGCGCGGTACATGCAGGCTTTCCAGGGTCATGCTTTGCAACACCTCGCACCCCTGGTAGCCGAGCATCTGTTCGGCGCCAGCGTTGAACGTGGTAATGACGCCGCGCAGGTCGGTGGCGATGATCGCGACCTGGGTCGCGGCATCCAGCACACCGCGCAACTGGCCATGGGTACCGCGCAATTCCTGCTCCCGAGCGCGCAATTCACCGGTGCGTTGCTCGACCAGTTTCAAGGCCCGCTGGCGCTGGCTGACCAGCACATAGAGCAAGGCACTGAGCAGCAGGCTGAGCAGGCTGCCCAGCACCACCAGGCTCGTCACAGAAGAGTGATTGGAGGACAGGAACATCCGGCTGGGCCGCAACTCCACTCGGTAGCTGCGATCGGCCAGGCGCAACAGGCGGGTCGCCGACAAATCACTGTCGCCTGGCGCGTCGAGGGAATCGAACAACACTTCCTCCCGGTCGTCGGTGGACAGATCCAGAACACGCATCGACAGGTTGTCATGACCTGCGGCCGGCAAACCATCGCCGACCAACTGACGCATGTTGAGGCCCGCCACCACGTAACCGAACGGCTCCTTGGCCGAGGCTCGGGTGACCGGCGCAACCAGCAACACCCCACGCGCGAAATCCGGGCCCACCCCCATCAGGTCCAACGGCTGCGAAACCACCACCGTGCCCAGCGAGCGCGCCTGCTCAAGTGCGGCCCGACGCAATGGATGGGACAGCAGATCGAACCCCAGGGGTGACATTGAGAGCGGCTGGCTCTGGAGGTATAGCACCGGCACGTATTCGTCCCGCTCGGCGGCCTGCCGCAGGCCGCCGCCATCGCCGGTCTCACGGATGCCAAAGGAGTCGTCGCCCTGCTCCCGCGTCGCTTGTTCGAAGGATTGTCGTTGCTCCCGGGTGATCCGTGGTGCCCAGGCGAAGGCCAGGGTGCGCCGCAGCAACGGTTCGACGTAGCCATGAAATTCCGCGTTGGAAACCCCTGCCGAATTGGCAAAGAACCGCCGTAGGCCATCGAGACGTTGTTCCTCGTCCTGGAACCGTTCTTCGGTGCGGCTGAAGCGCTCCTCGGCTTGCAACTCGAAACGCTGGCGCAATTGCTGGTTGATCAGGTTCATCATCGCCCAGCTCAGCACGCCGGTCAGGCAGGTACCGGCCAGCAGCACCAGCGAAGCCACCAGCCAGGCCGACACGTCTTCGCTGATAAAGCCCAGGATCCTGGGGCGCACCTGATGCAATGCCATAAATACAACTCGCAAAGGTACCAGGCATAGGCACAGCCCTGGACACAGCCTAAGTTATAGCTATTCGCCATCACTTTGGCCAGTCCCCAAATGAGGCTAAAAGCCTTGAATTACAAGGCTCCGTGGATCCAATCGGCCTCGATCAACGCGCCATGATCTTCCAGGCACGGTGGATCTTCCCGTTGCGAGCGAAATCCGGATCGATGGTCTTGGCGGTGATTTCTTCTACCGCATAACGCTCGCCGAGGTTGTCCTCGAGCTGGAACTTGCGGAAGTTGTTGGAAAAATACAGCACACCGCCCGGCGCCAGGCGCGCCATGGCCAGGTCCAGTAACTGGACGTGGTCGCGCTGCACATCGAACACGCCTTCCATGCGCTTGGAGTTGGAGAAGGTCGGCGGGTCGATGAAGATCAGGTCGTACTCGTCACGACTGGCTTCCAGCCAGGCCATCACGTCGCCCTGCTCCAGGCGGTTCTTGTCGGAAAAACCATTGAGCGACAGGTTGCGCCGCGCCCAGTCCAGGTAGGTCTTGGACAAGTCGACGCTGGTGGTACTGCGCGCGCCGCCCTTGGCGGCGTGGACGCTGGCGGTCGCGGTGTAGCAGAACAGGTTGAGGAAGCGCTTGCCGGCCGCCTCTTTCTGGATCCGCAGGCGCATCGGCCGATGATCGAGAAACAGCCCGGTGTCCAGGTAGTCGGTGAGGTTGACCAGCAGCTTCACGCCGCCTTCGTTGACCTCGGTGAACTTGCCCTGGGCGCTCTGGCGCTCGTACTGCTTGGTACCGCTCTGACGCTCGCGGCGCTTGATCACCACGCGGTTCTTGTCGATGTTCAGTGCCTGGGGAATGGCCGCCAGGGCGTCGAACAGTCGGGCCGAGGCCTTTTCCGGGTCGATGGACTTCGGCGCGACGTATTCCTGGACGTGAACCCAATCGTGGTAGAGGTCGATGGCCATGGAGTATTCCGGCATGTCGGCATCGTAGACCCGGTAGCAATCCACGCCTTCACGCTTGGCCCATTTGCTCAGCAACTTGAGGTTCTTTTGCAGGCGATTGGCGAACATCTGCCCGCCTTCGCTCAACCGCGCCTGCTCGACCACAGGGGCTGGCGCCGGGGCAGGTTTGATCGGGTTGCCATTCTTGTTGTACTGGCGCTCTTGCGGGACTTCAGGGGCCTGATCGTAAATGGCCTGTTCACGCTCGGCCTGGCGTTGTTCCGGGGTGCGACGTTCGCCGGTGACGAACTGGTCCGGCAGGACCTTGATCAGCAGCAACTTGCACGGCAAGGCGCCGTTCCAGAACGAATACTGCTTGTGGCTGCGAATGCCCATGCGCTTGCCCAGGTCCGGCGCGCCGGTGAATACCGCCGCCTCCCAGTTCAGGCACGCCTGGCGCAGGCGCTCGCCGAGGTTCTGGTAGAGGTAAAGCAAGCTCGCTTCATCGCCCAGACGCTCGCCATACGGCGGGTTGCAGATCACCAGGCCTTTCTGATTCTGGTCCGGACGCGGTTCGAAGGTGGCGACTTCGCCTTGATAGATCTTGATCCACTCGCTCAGGCCCGCACGTTCGACGTTGTTGCGGCCCGGTTGGATCAGCCGCGGGTCGGCTTCGTAGCCGCGAATCCACAACGGTGGCTTGGCCAGCCCGGCGGCGGCGCGCTCGGTGGCTTCTTCGTGGAGTTTCTTCCACAACGCCGGCACGTGGCCGAGCCAGGCGGTGAAACCCCACTGCTGACGACGCAGGTTCGGCGCCATGTCAGCGGCGATCATGCCGGCTTCCACCAGGAACGTGCCGACGCCGCACATCGGGTCGGCCAGCGCCCCGCCTTCAGCGGCAATACGCGGCCAACCGGCACGGATCAGGATCGCGGCGGCGAGGTTTTCCTTCAGCGGCGCGGCGCCTTGCTGCAAGCGATAACCGCGCTGGTGCAGGCTATGGCCGGAAAGGTCGAGGGAGAGGATCGCTTCGCCGCGGTCCAGGCGCAGGTGAATGCGCAGGTCCGGGTTGAGCTTGTCGATGGATGGCCGCTCGCCCGATGGCGTGCGCAGCTTGTCGACGATGGCGTCCTTGACCTTCAAGGCACCGAAGTGGGTGTTGTCGATGCCCGAGCCATGGCCGCTGAACTCCACGGCCAGAGTGCCATCGGCCAGCATGTGGTCTTGCCAGTCGACATCCAGCACGCCGTGGTACAGGTCTTCGGCGTCCTTCATCGCAAAGCGCTTGAGCACCAGCAACACGCGGTTGGCCAGGCGCGACCACAGGCACAGGCGATAGGCCGTTTCCATGTCGGCCATGCCGCGCACGGCGGAGGTGTGCTCGCGCGCCTCTTCAAGGCCAAGCCCGACGGCTTCCTCGATCAGCAGGCCTTCGAGGCCCTTGGGACAAGTGAGGAAGAGTTCGAAACGATCGGACATGGGATTTCCAGAGCCTTTGGCTAAGTGGACCGGGCAACGCATTGCCGGGCCGGGTTCAGTCAGGTGCTTTTCTCAAGAGCACCCGCGTGGCACGAAAGTGTGCCGTGCCGCCCTCGCCGCTCAGGTTAAAAGAGCTTAGATGCGAAGGCAGAAAAAAAATTCTGTGCAACAAATTGTGAAAACTCGACCCTTTCGTCGAATAGTACCCGAGTGCAACGGGAGGACATTCTCATTCGAGGGAGGGCAGCCCCCTTTGGCGCAGGGCCGATCATACAGGGGTCTCGCTCAAAAGCGGTCAACGAACATCAAGTTACTTATCTCCCTAACATCTTTATTGTTACGTGCTTATGACAAAACGATCATTCCATCCCTGCGACGCTTTGGTTAGAACTCAACACAGGTTGACGTCGCAACGGCGTCAACACCTTGGCTCGTCACGCCGGCAACGAGCCCCCAACGGCAGAATGATTCTGCCCCGGCCTCGATAGAGGTCGACGCTAAGCAACAGTCAACAAGTGAGGGCAACACCCTATGAGAAGACTTAAGCGTGATCCGTTGGAAAGAGCATTTTTGCGTGGTTACCAATATGGCGTTGGTGGTAAATCCCGTGAGCTTTGCCCCTTTACTCTACCGTCGGTACGTCAAGCCTGGATCAATGGCTGGCGAGAAGGACGCGGCGACAACTGGGACGGTATGACCGGCACTGCGGGTATCCACAGACTCAACGAACTTCACGCCGTCGGCTGACACAGGGCTTAATACTCAAGAACTCGACAATTTGACATCCCTATCGATTTAACCACGCACGTCCCATCCGGACGGCGGGCTACGGCCCAGGGGGCTCCTTCGAGGAGCCCTTTTTAATGGACATCTCAAAGACAACATTCTGTGGCGAGGGAGCTTGCTCCCGCTGGGCTGCGCCCTGTAGGAGCTGTCGAGTGCAACGAGGCTGCGATCTTGTCCCAGACAATTGAGCCAAAAGCGAACGACCAAGATCAAAAGATCGCAGGCTACGCCAGCTCCTACAGAGTCCAGCGGGAGCAAGCTCCCTCGCCACAATGGATCAGCGCCGAACTTTAACCTTCGCTTCAACCCAACGCAGCAATCGCATCCACCGACTCACGAATCAACGCCGGCCCTTTGTAGATGAAGCCTGAATAGACCTGCACCAGGCTCGCCCCGGCAGTGATCTTCTCGGCGGCGTGCTTGCCTTCGGTAATACCGCCCGCCGCGATGATCGGCAAGCGCCCCGCCAATTCGGCGGCCAGCACCTTCACAGTGTGGGTGCTCTTGTCACGCACTGGCGCGCCCGACAAGCCACCCGCCTCGTCACCGTGCTCCAGCCCTTCGACGCCTTCGCGCCCCAGGGTCGTGTTGGTGGCGATCACCGCGTCCATGCCCGTCTCGATCAGGGCCTGGGCCACCTGGGTGGTCTCCTCGTCGGTCATGTCCGGGGCGATCTTGATCGCCAGTGGCACATGCCGGCCGTGGGTCAACGCCAGTTCCGCGCGACGCCTGGCCAGGTCGGCCAGCAGTTGCTTGAGCGAATCACCGAATTGCAGGCTGCGCAGCCCCGGGGTGTTGGGGGAGCTGACGTTGACGGTCACGTAGCTGGCGTGGGCGTAGACCTTGTCCAGGCAGATCAGGTAGTCGTCGACTGCGCGCTCCACCGGCGTGTCGAAGTTCTTGCCGATGTTGATGCCCAGCACGCCCTGGTACTTGGCCGCGGCCACACGGGCCAGCAGATGATCGACGCCCAGGTTGTTGAACCCCATGCGGTTGATGATCGCCTCGGCTTGCGGCAGGCGAAAGA
The DNA here is from genome assembly GCF_001269655.1 of Pseudomonas thivervalensis. Classification (GTDB taxonomy): domain Bacteria; phylum Pseudomonadota; class Gammaproteobacteria; order Pseudomonadales; family Pseudomonadaceae; genus Aquipseudomonas; species Aquipseudomonas thivervalensis. The sequence continues at coordinate 451,190 of NZ_LHVE01000007.1, read as the reverse complement.
TCCGTGGCTTGGGGTTGCCCGGCTGCGGTCGTGGGGTGACGGTGCCGATTTCCACGAAACCGAAACCCAACTGGGCGAAGCCGTCGATGGCCGCGCCATTCTTGTCCAGGCCCGCCGCCAAACCGACCGGGTTGGGAAACGCCAGGCCCATGACCGTCACCGGCAATTTCGCCGGGGCCTTGCACAGCAAGCCGTTGAGGCCGAGGCGTCCGCCCGCGCCGATCAAGTCCAGGGACAGGTCGTGGGAAGTTTCCGGGGAGAGTTTGAACAGCAGTTCACGGGCCAGGGTGTACATGGGCGGCTTTGACTCGGGCGACGAAATGAGGCGGCGATTATAGCCGGGCAACGGCGGCTCAAGCGAGGCGCCCGCACAAAACGATAGCGCTGGCATATGCCTTGCACCCTTTTGGTCATCAGCACCCATGCCAGCGACGGAATGAGTGCCACACTGTTTTAAGGGACAACGGCGTCGTCGTCCGGTCTCCTGAGCCCGGACACGGCGCTTTTTTATGCGGAAGGTGATACCGATGAATGAAGTTCCAGCCAATCCCCTGGCCTGGGTCAACGGCAGCGATGCCCCGGAAAAGAGCGCGGTCAACCTCGGTTTCATGGCCTTGAGCGACTGTGCCCCGGTGGTGGTGGCCGCCACCCAGGGCTTCGCCCAACCTTACGGCCTGACCTTGAACCTCAAGCGCCAGGCGTCCTGGGCCAATCTGCGGGACAAACTGGTCAGCGGTGAAATCGATGCCGCCCACAGCCTGTATGGCCTGATCTACGCCGTGCACTTGGGCATCGGCGGGGTCGCCCCGACCGACATGGCGGTGTTGATGGGGCTGAACCAGAATGGCCAGAGCATCAACCTGTCCCATGGCTTGCAGGCCCAGGGCGTGACCAGTCCTGAAGCACTGGAACGGCACGTGCACCAAACTCGCCCGAAACTGACCTTCGCCCAGACCTTCCCCACCGGCACCCACGCCATGTGGCTCTATTACTGGCTCGCCGCCCAGGGCATCCACCCCTTGTCGGACGTCGACAGCGTGGTGGTGCCGCCGCCACAAATGGTCGCGCACCTGCAAGCCGGGCGCATCGACGGGTTTTGTGTGGGCGAACCCTGGTGCGCCAGCGCGGTGAAGCAAAACCTCGGCTTTACCCTGGCGACCACCCAGACCATCTGGCCGGATCACCCGGAAAAAGTCCTCGGCTGCACCCGTGCGTTCGTCGAGCAATACCCCAATACCGCCCGGGCCTTGGTGATGGCGATCCTCGAAGCCAGCCGCTTCATCGAGCAAAGCAACGAGAACCGTCGCAGCACCGCGCAACTGTTGAGTGCGCCGGAATACCTCGACGCCCCGCTGGACTGTATCGAGCCACGCCTGCTGGGCATCTATGCCGACGGCTTGGGCAACAGTTGGCAGGATCCCCACGCCATGCGTTTTCATGGCGGCGGCGAGGTGAACCTGCCGTACCTGTCCGACGGCATGTGGTTCATGACCCAGTTCCGTCGCTGGGGCCTGCTGCGCGAAGACCCGGATTACCTGGCCGTAACCCGGGACGTCCAGCAGCTCACGCTGTACCGTGAAGCCTGCGCGGCGCTGGACATTGCGTCCCCGGTCCAGGACATGCGCAGCAGCCAGTTGATCGACGGCACCACCTGGGATGGCTCGGACCCGGCCGGGTACGCCCGCAGCTTCAAACTGCACGCCTTGAGCGATGCGGCTCCCCTTCTCGCCAGCCGCTGACAGGAGCCACGACCATGCTGCGTATCCTGCTGATCAACGACACCGCGAAAAAAGTCGGCCGCCTCAAGGCTGCGCTGATTGAAGCCGGCTTCGAAGTGATCGACGAGTCCGGCCTGACCATCGACCTGCCAGCGCGCGTCGAAACGGTGCGCCCGGATGTGATCCTGATCGATACTGAGTCACCCGGGCGCGATGTGATGGAACAAGTGGTGCTGGTCAGTCGCGACCAGCCACGACCGATCGTCATGTTTACCGACGAGCACGACCCCAATGTGATGCGCCAGGCGATCAAGTCAGGCGTCAGCGCCTACATCGTCGAAGGCATCCATGCCGCGCGCCTGCAACCGATCCTCGACGTGGCCATGGCCCGCTTCGAAAGCGACCAGGCCTTGCGTGCCCAGCTCTTGGCCCGGGACCAGCAACTGGCCGAACGCAAGCGCATCGAACTGGCCAAGGGCATGCTGATGAAGATGAAGGAATGCAACGAGGAACAGGCCTACACCCTGATGCGCCGCCAGGCCATGAGCCGCCAGCAGAAGCTGATCCAGGTGGCGGAGCAGATCATTGCCATGAACGAACTGCTCGGCTGAAAGCCCTGTAGCGCCTGCCTTGCCCCCTACTAATGATCGTTCCCACGCTCTGCGTGGGAATGCCGCCAGGGACGCTCCGCGTTTCGCTTCACAAGGTGACGCAGAGCGTCACGGGATGCATTCCCACGCAGAGCGTGGGAACGATCATGACAGACCTGGCACAGATCTCGCTTAAGCAACCCCACAGGTAACCAACGGCGGTTGCCCCACCTACGACAAAGACGTCGCACACCCTTCTTGCCTCTCTGGCGATCCGGGTTGCGGCGTTTTTTTGTTTTGGCTCTTCGGGGCCGGTGGTGCGACCACAGGCGGCGCACTGCTCTAAGCACTGACTCATTTCTCGAGACTTTTACAGCTGAGGTGCGCGATGAATTCAAGCTTCTGGAAATCCGGCCACACCCCGACACTGTTCGCGGCCTTTCTTTATTTCGACCTGAGTTTCATGGTCTGGTACCTGCTCGGCCCACTGGCGGTACAAATCTCCGCTGACCTGCACCTGACCACCCAGCAACGCGGCCTGATGGTCGCTACGCCAATCCTGGCCGGTGCCGTGCTGCGCCTGTTCATGGGCCTGCTGGCCGACCGGATTTCACCGAAGACCGCCGGCATGGTCGGCCAGGTGATTGTGATCGGCGCGCTGTTCTGCGCCTGGAAGCTGGGCATCCACAGCTACGAACAAGCGCTGTTGCTGGGCCTGTTCCTGGGCGTGGCCGGCGCCTCGTTCGCCGTGGCCCTGCCACTGGCCTCCCAATGGTATCCGCCACAACACCAGGGCAAGGCCATGGGCATCGCCGGGGCCGGTAACTCGGGCACCGTACTTGCAGCATTGATCGCACCGGTCATGGCGGTGGCGTTCGGCTGGACCAACGTGTTCGGCTTCGCGCTGATCCCGCTGGTGCTGACCCTGGTCCTCTTCGCCTGGCTGGCCAAGAACGCCCCAGAGCGTCCAAAAGCCAAATCCATGGCCGACTACCTCAAGGCCCTCGGCGACCGTGACAGCTGGTGGTTCATGTTCTTCTACAGCGTAACCTTCGGCGGTTTCATCGGCCTGGCCAGCGCCCTGCCCGGCTACTTCAACGACCAATATGGCCTGAGCCCCGTCACTGCCGGCTACTACACCGCCGCCTGCGTCTTCGGTGGCAGCCTGATGCGTCCCTTGGGCGGCGCCCTGGCGGACCGTTTCGGTGGCATCCGCACCTTGCTGGGCATGTACACCGTGGCGGCCGTCTGCATCGCCGCAGTGGGCTTCAACCTGCCAAGCTCCTATGCGGCCCTGGCCTTGTTCGTCTGCACCATGCTCGGTTTGGGTGCGGGCAACGGTGCGGTATTCCAACTGGTGCCACAACGCTTCCGTCGCGAAATCGGCGTGATGACCGGGCTGATCGGCATGGCCGGCGGCATCGGCGGCTTCGCCCTGGCGGCAGGCATGGGTGCGATCAAGCAGAGCACCGGCAGTTATCAACTGGCGCTGTGGTTGTTCGCCAGCCTCGGCGTCCTGGCCTGGTTCGGCCTGTACGGCGTCAAGCGTCGCTGGAGAACCACTTGGGGTTCGGCCGCTGTCACCGCTGCTCGGGTCTAACCTGCAACCATGAGCCTGCAATTGAGTTTCGCCGAAGCCAGCGCCATCGGCCCACGGGAGGAAAACCAGGACGCCCTGCGCCTGGTCACCCCCGCCCCGGCCCTGGCCGCCAGCAAGGGTTACCTGTTCGCCATCGCCGACGGCGTGAGCCAATGCGCCGATGGCGGACTGGCCGCCCGTTCGACCTTGCAGGCCCTGGCCCTGGACTACTATTCCACGCCGCAAACCTGGGGCGTGGCCCAGGCACTGGACCGGCTGTTGCTGGCCCAGAACCGCTGGCTGCAGGCCAACGGCGGTGGGCAACCGCTGCTCACCACTGTCAGCGCCCTGGTCCTGCGGGGCCGGCGCTTCACCTTGGCCCACGTCGGTGATTGCCGGGTCTACCGCTGGCACGCCGATCACCTGCAACGGGTCAGCGAAGATCACGTCTGGGAACAGCAGGGCATGCAACATGTGCTCAAGCGGGCCCTGGGCCTGGATCAACACCTGATCCTCGATTTTCTCGACGGCGAATTGCGCACCGACGAAACCTTCGTGTTGCTCAGCGATGGCGTCTGGGCGGTCTTGGGGGACACGGCCATCGCCGGCATCCTTCGCGACCAGCCGGACCTGAACCTCGCCGCACAGACGCTGGTCAACGCCGCGCACCTGGCCGGCAGCCAGGACAATGCCAGCGCGTTGTTGGTGCGGGTCGATGCCCTGGGCGAGTCCAGCATTGGCGATGCCCTGATCCAGTTGCAGCAATGGCCCCTGCCGCCTGCACTGAAAGCGGGCCAAGTATTCGAGGGTTGGCAGATCGAAAGCCTGCTCGGCCAGAGCCAGCAATCGTTGCTCTACCGCGTGCGCGACGGCCAGGGTCAACCCTGGCTGCTGAAGACCTTGCCCGTGCAACTACGGGACGACAGCCGCGCTGGCCAGGCCTTGCTCTCGGAGGAATGGTTTCTCAAGCGCGTCGCCGGACGGCAGTTTCCCGAGGTGCATGGCGTTCCCCAACGTCAGCACCTGTACTACGTGATGCGCGAATATCCCGGCGCGACCCTGGCCGAGCTGTTCAACCAGGGCGGGCCGTTGCCCCTGGCCCAATGGCAGGACCTGGCGCAACGGCTGGTGCGGGCGGTGGGTCTGTTGCATCGACGGCAGATCTACCACCGCGACATCAAGCCGGAAAACCTGCACCTGGGCGACGACGGCGAATTGCGCTTGCTGGACTTTGGCCTGGCGTACTGCCCGGGCCTGTCGGAGGACCAGGCCAACGTGTTGCCCGGCACTCCCAGCTACATTGCCCCGGAAGCCTTCGGTGGCACCGCCCCCACGGCGCAGCAGGATTTGTACGCCGTCGGCGTGACCTTGTACTTCCTGCTGACTGGGCATTATCCCTACGGCGAAATCGAAGCCTTCCAGCGACCGCGCTTTGGTGTGCCGGTCAGTGCCAGCCGCTATCGGCCGGACCTGGCCGAATGGCTCGGGCAAAGCCTGGAACGTGCCGTCGCGGCAGATCCGGGCCAGCGCTTTGAAACCGCCGAGGAATGGCTGTTGCTGCTGGAACAGGGCGAGCGCCGAAGTTTGAGCGTACGGCCCAGGCCGCTGCTGGAACGAGAGCCGCTGAAGGTCTGGCGGACGTTGGCGCTGGTGTCGTTGGTGATGAACGTTGCGCTGCTGTTCCTGGTATTCCACTCATGACCGTGGCGAGGGAGCTTGCTCCCGCTCGAGCGCGCAGCGGTCGCCGTTTTTTTGGGTCTGCTTCGCAGCCCAGCGGGAGCAAGCTCCCTCGCCACAAAAGCTTTTTCTCTAGCCCTTGCGCGCTCCATTACCGGGCAACACGCTTTGATTCGGTGCAATAAATCCCCCTCCAACGCCCCCGCCCCGCGCTAGCCCCAATAAATCCGCGCCCCCGAAGCACTTGGCACAACCACTGCATAACCTCTCTCACCATACATAAAGCAACGCCTCCAACGATGAAGGCGGTGCTTCCCGAGAGAACGGGACCAGGACAAAGGCGTCCTCGCTAGCTTGTGCTAGCGGGACGCCTTTTTTTGTTTTCGTAAAAATTGCCGAGCCAGTCCGATCGCCGTGATGAAACGGACATGAGCTTGCGGAGAACCCTGATGAAAAAACTCAAACTGGTGATGATCGGCAACGGCATGGCCGGGGTTCGCACCCTCGAGGAATTGCTCAAGCTGAGCAACGAGCTGTACGACATCACGGTGTTCGGCGCCGAGCCCCACACCAACTACAACCGCATCCTGCTCTCGCCGGTGCTGGCCGGTGAGCAGACGTTCGAAGAGATCGTGCTCAACGACCTGAGCTGGTACCTGGACAACAACATCAAGCTGCTGCTCAACCGCAAAGTGGTGGAGATCGACCGGGTCAAGCGCCGCGTCATCGCCGAAGACGGCAGCGAAGCCGAATACGATCGCCTGCTGATCGCCACCGGCTCCACACCCTTCATTCTGCCGATCCCCGGCAACACCCTGGACGGCGTGATCGGCTACCGTGACATCGCCGACACCCAGGCAATGATCGACACCGCCAAGACCCACAAGCACGCCGTGGTCATCGGTGGCGGCCTGCTGGGCCTGGAAGCGGCCAACGGTTTGAAACTGCGGGGCATGGACGTGACCGTCGTCCACATCGGCGAATGGCTGTTGGAACGGCAACTGGACAAGACCAGCGGCCAACTGCTGCAAACTGCCCTGGAAAACCGTGGCCTGAAGTTCCGCCTCTGCGAACAGACCCAGGCCCTGCACGACGCCGGCAATGGCCGGGTCGGCTCGGTCCAGTTCAAGAACGGCGACATCATTCCCGCCGACCTGGTGGTGATGGCCGCCGGCATCCGTCCCAATACCGAACTGGCGGAAAAATCCGGTATCCCGTGCAACCGCGGGATCCTGGTCAACGACACGATGCAAACCTACGACCCGCGCATCTACGCCATCGGCGAATGCGCCAGTCATCGCGGCACCGCCTACGGCCTGGTGGCACCGCTGTTCGAACAGGCCAAGGTCTGCGCCAACCACCTCGCGCAACTGGGCTTCGCCACTTACAAAGGCTCTGTCACGTCGACCAAGTTGAAAGTCACCGGCATCGACCTGTTCTCCGCCGGCGACTTCATGGGCGGTGAAGGCACCGAGACCATCACCCTTTCCGACCCGATTGGCGGCGTCTACAAGAAATTGGTGATCAAGGACGACGTGTTGGTCGGCGCCTGCCTGTACGGCGATACCGCAGACGGCGGCTGGTACTTCCGCCAGATCCGTGAGAACCACGGCATCAGCGAGATCCGCGATCACCTCATGTTTGGTGAAAATGCGCTGGGCGACGTCGGCCACCAAGGCCAGGACAAAGCCATGAGCATGGCCGACACCGCCGAAGTCTGCGGCTGCAATGGCGTGTGCAAGGGCACCATCGTCAAGGCGATCCAGGAACATGGACTGTTCAGCGTCGATGACGTGAAGAAACACACCAAAGCCGCCAGTTCCTGTGGCTCCTGCGCTGGCCTGGTGGAACAGATCCTGATCAACACCGTCGGCGGCGCGGCGGACGTCAAGCCGAAAAGCGAAAAAGCCATCTGCGGTTGCAGCGACCTCAACCACGGCCAGATCCGCCAGGCGATCCGCGACCAGCACCTTTTGACCATCGCCGGGACCATGAGCTACCTGAACTGGCGCACCCCGAACGGTTGCGCCACCTGCCGCCCGGCGTTGAACTACTACCTGATCTCCACCTGGCCTGGCGAAGCCCACGACGACCCGCAGTCGCGCCTGATCAACGAACGCGCCCACGCCAACATCCAGAAAGACGGCACCTACTCCGTGGTCCCGCGGATGTGGGGCGGCGTGACCAACCCGTCCGAGCTGCGGCGCATCGCCGACGTGGCCGACAAGTACAACGTGCCGATGGTCAAGGTCACCGGTGGGCAGCGCATCGATTTGCTGGGGATCAAGAAGCAGGACCTGCCCGGCGTCTGGAAAGACCTCGACATGCCGTCCGGCCACGCCTACGGCAAATCCATCCGCACCGTGAAGACCTGCGTCGGCAGCGAGTTCTGCCGCTTCGGCACGCAGAACTCCACCCAACTGGGCATCGAGTTGGAACACGACCTGTTCAACATGTGGTCGCCACACAAAGTGAAGCTGGCCGTCTCCGGCTGCCCACGCAACTGCTCGGAAGCCGGCATCAAGGACGTGGGAATTATCGGCGTCGATTCCGGCTGGGAGATGTACATCGGCGGCAATGGCGGGATCAAGACCGAGGTCGCCGAGTTTTTCGTCAAGCTCAAGACCGCCGAAGAAGTGCGTGAATACAACGGCGCCTTTCTGCAGCTGTACCGCGAGGAAGCCTTCTACCTCGAACGCACCGTGCATTACATGCAGCGGGTTGGCATGGAGCACATCAAGAAAGCTGTGCTGGAAGACCCCGAGCGACGCAAGGCTCTCCACGAACGCCTGAAGTTTTCCCTGTCGCTGGAACAGGACCCTTGGAAGCAACGCCTGGAACAGCCTCAGTTGAAGAAAGAGTTCGAAGTCATCCCCGTGAAGAACCTGGAGGTGCCGGCATGAACTGGTTGGATATCTGCGCACTGGAAGAGATCAATGTCCTCGGTTCGCGCATCATCAATGGCCCCAAAGGCGATATCGCGATTTTCCGTACCAGCGACGATGAAGTGTTCGCCCTCGATGACCGTTGCCCGCATAAAGGTGGCCCGCTGTCCCAAGGGTTGGTCTACGGCAAGCGCGTGGCCTGCCCGTTGCACAACTGGCAGATCGACCTGGAAACCGGTCTGGCCCAGGCCCCTGACGTGGGCTGCGCCCATCATCATTCGGCCCGGGTCGAAAACGGCCGGGTGCAACTGGCCCTGCGGGACGCAAGCTGATGAACCGCCAGATCACTGCCTCGACCTGCTGTTATTGCGGGGTCGGTTGCGGCGTCCTGATCGAGCATGACGGCGAGCGCATCCTCGGCGTCAGCGGCGATCCCGCCCACCCGGCCAACTTCGGCAAACTGTGCAGCAAAGGCTCGACCCTGCACCTGACCGGCGACCTCGCCGCCCGCGCCCTGTACCCGGAGCTGCGCCTGGGCAAAGGCCTGGCCCGGGCCCGTACCGACTGGGCCAGCGCCCTGGATCATGCCGCCAGTGTCTTCGCCGATACCATCGCCGAGCATGGCCCCGACAGCGTGGCGTTCTACATCTCCGGGCAGTTGCTGACCGAGGATTACTACGCCTTCAACAAGCTCGCCCGGGCCTTGGTGGGCACCAACAACATCGACAGCAATTCGCGGTTGTGCATGTCCTCCGCCGTGGTGGGCTACAAACGCAGCCTCGGTGCCGACGCCCCACCTTGCAGCTACGAAGACTTGGAGCTGAGCGACTGCGTGATGATCGTCGGCAGTAACATGGCCTACGCCCATCCCATCCTCTTTCGCCGTCTCGAAGAGGCCAAATCCCGCCGGCCGCAGATGAAAATCATCGTCATCGACCCCCGGCGCACTGACACCTGCGACTTGGCGGACCTGCACCTGGCGATTCTGCCGGGTACCGATGTCGCCTTGTTCCATGGGATTTTGCACCTGCTGTTGTGGGAAGACTGGGTCGACCGCGACTTCATCAAGGCCCACACCGAAGGCCTGTCAGACCTGAAGAACCTGGTCCGCGACTACACCCCGGCGATGGTCGCCCAGTTGTGCGGCATCAGCGTCGAACAACTGCACCAGTGCGCCGAATGGGTCGGCACGTCGCCGAGCTTCCTGTCCTTGTGGTGCATGGGTCTGAACCAGTCCACCTCTGGTAGCGCGAAAAACAGCGCATTGATCAACCTGCACCTGGCCACCGGGCAGATCGGCCGACCGGGTGCCGGCCCGTTCTCGCTGACCGGTCAACCCAATGCCATGGGCGGACGGGAAACCGGCAGCCTGTCGAACCTGTTGCCGGGTCATCGTGAAGCCGGTAATCCGGAGCATCGCGCCGACGTCGCGCGCTATTGGGGTGTCGAGCAATTGCCCGCCAGCACCGGCTTGAGCGCCATCGAGCTGTTCGAGCAGGTGCGCAGCGGCAAGATCAAGGCCTTGTGGATCGCCTGCACCAACCCGGCCCAATCGATGCCGGACCAGACGGCGGTACGTGAGGCCCTGCAAGCCTGCCCATTCGTGGTGTTGCAAGAAGCCTTCCGGACCACCGAGACCGCCGCCTTTGCCGACCTGCTGTTGCCGGCCGCTAGCTGGGGCGAGAAAGAAGGCTCGGTGACCAACTCCGAACGGCGCATTTCCCACGTTCGTCGGGCCATTGGCGCACCCGGTGAAGCGCGTCCGGACTGGGCCATCACCGTGGATTTCGCACAACGCCTGGAGAAACACCTGCGTCCGGGCCAACCCAGCCTGTTCGCCTTTGACACCCCGGCCCAGTTGTTCGATGAATACAAACAGCTGACCCGTGGCCGCGACCTGGATTTGTCCGGCATCAGTCACGATTTGATCGACCGCCTCGGCCCTCAGCAATGGCCCTTCCCCGAAGGTGCCACGGTCGGGACGGCTCGCCTGTACGTGGACGGGATTTTCCCCACTGACAGCGGCCGGGCGCGGTTTGTAGCCGATCCCTATCGCGCCGCCAAGGAGCTGCGTGACGCCCGCTACCCATTGACCCTCAATACTGGCCGCTTGCGTGACCAGTGGCACGGCATGAGCCGTACCGGCACCGCCGCGCAGTTGTTTGGTCATGTGAACGAAGCCGTGCTCAGCCTGCATCCCGATGAACTGCTCCGGCACCGCCTGCAAGCGGGCGATCTGGTCAACCTCAAGAGCCGTCGCGGCAGCGTGATCGTGGCCGTGGACAGCGACGACAGCGTGCGCCCCGGCCAGGCGTTCCTGCCCATGCACTGGGGTGATCGGTTCCTCAAGGGCGGCGTGAATACCCTGACTCAACCGGCCTTCGACCCCCTGTCGAAACAACCGGAACTCAAGCACAGCGGCGTGCGCCTGGAACCGGTGAACCTGCCTTGGCAGCTTTTCGCCTTGATCGAAGGCGATGTTCAACAGCACCTGGAGACCCTACGACCCCTTTGTGAGGCGTTTTCCTACGTCAGCCTGAGCCTGACCGGCCGTGAGCGTCCCGCACTGCTGATTCGCGCTGCCAGCGCCGTCGCGCCCGAACCGCAACTGCTCCAGGCCATCGATGAGCAACTGGGCCTGATCGACGGACCGGTGCTGGCCTATGACGATCCACGTCGCTCTATCGGTAAACGGGTGCGCATCGAAAACGGCCGCATCACCGCCATTCGCCTGGCCGGTGAAACCCTGGCCCGGCATTGGCTGCAAAACCTGTGGCTGGAAGGCCGTGCCGATGAACAACTGCGGCGCTGGCTGCTCGCGCCGTTGAGCGCGCCGCCGGGCAATGCCGGCGCCACGTTGGGCGGCAGCAAAACGCTGTGCAACTGCATGAACGTCAGCCAGCGTGCGGTTTGCGCGGGTATCGAGCGCGGCCTGGACTTGCAGGGCCTGAAAAAAGAACTGGGCTGCGGCACGCAATGCGGTTCCTGCGTACCGGAAATCAAGCGTCTGCTGGTTGCCACTGCGCAACCGCTGGCGGCTATCTCGTGAGGAAAACACTATGAACGCAAAAGTCTGGCTGGTGGGTGCAGGTCCCGGTGACCCTGAATTGCTGACCCTCAAAGCCGTGCGCGCCTTGGGCGAGGCCGACGTGGTGTTGATCGACGATCTGGTCAACGACGCGGTGCTGGAACACTGCCCAGGCGCACGCATCATTGCCGTGGGCAAGCGCGGTGGTTGCCGTTCCACGCCCCAGGCCTTTATTCATCGCCTGATGCTGCGTTATGCCCGCCAGGGCAAATGCGTGGTGCGCCTCAAGGGTGGCGACCCGTGCATCTTCGGTCGCGGCGGTGAAGAGGCGCAGTGGTTACGCGAGCATGGCGTGGAGGTGGAATTGGTCAATGGCATCACTGCCGGCCTCGCGGGGGCGACCCAATGCGATATTCCACTGACCCTGCGCGGGATTGCCCGGGGCGTGACCCTGGTCACAGCCCACACGCAGGATGGCAGCAGCCTGAACTGGCAGGCCCTGGCGCAGACCGGGACGACCCTGGTGGTGTACATGGGCGTGGCGAAACTGAGCGAGATCCGCGAGCAACTGCTGGCCGGTGGCCTGGCGGCGAACACGCCCGTGGCCATGATCGAAAACGCCTCCCTGCCCCACCAGCGTGACTGCCGCAGCGACCTGGCCTCGATGGAGGCCGATGCCAGCGCCTTTCAGCTCAAGAGCCCGGCAATCCTGGTGATTGGCGCGGTAGCGGGTGCAGCCGAACTGGCCGCCTCTCCACCGACCTTCGCGCAGGCTTGCGCCCTCTGACAGACACCTCCAAACCTGTGGGAGCGAGCTTGCTCGCGATGGCAATGTATCAGCAACCTGAAGGGTGACTGACACACCGCAATCGCGAGCAGGCTCGCTCCCACAGAACGAACGCGATCACCCAAAGCCAGGTCGGCTGTTAGGCCGCCTCGCTCTTGATTTTGATCTGGGGCGCCCCGTTAACCACGCTGGCCGAACGCAGGCATTGCGCAGTGGGCATCCCGGCATGGATGCCGGGATAGCCGCGCTGGGCCATGGATGGCCCTTCGCGGCGGGCCCACGGAGCAATGCCTTCGTTCGGGCATGCCGAGCCTAGGCGAGGCACCGAGTGGTGGGGCATGAGCGTTTTGCTTACTTTTGCGCTTCTCAAAAGTGACCCGCCGTCAGGGCGGAACCCTAAGTAGCCGTTACCGCAGCAATGGATATGTACCCGGTCATGCCGTAAGACCGTCATCGCGAGCAAGCTCGCTCCCACAGGTCTTGTGTTTCCCCCCAGCCTCCCTGTTTTTTCATAAATCCCAGGCAAAGAAAAGCCCGGCCTAGGCCGGGCTTTTCCAAAGCTGTGGGCTAATTACTTAGCTTGGGCTTCAACCTGCGCTTCTACGCGACGGTTAACTGCACGACCAGCGTCAGTGGCGTTGTCAGCAACTGGGCGGGTTTCGCCGTAGCCAACAGACTGAACGCGGGACGATTCAACACCGTACTGGTTGGTCAGAACTTGCTTAACGGCGTTTGCACGACGCTCAGACAGTTTCTGGTTGTAAGCGTCAGGACCGACGGAGTCAGTGTGACCTTCAACAGTGGTGCTGGTGGATGGGTACTGCTTCATGAAGTCAGCCAGGTTCTTGATATCGCCGTAGCTGTTAGGCTTGACGACCGACTTGTCGAAGTCGAACTTGACGTCCAGCTCAACACGAACGACTTCAGCAACAGCTGGGCAGCCATCAGCGTCAACAGTGACGTTGGCTGGGGTGTCAGGGCACTTGTCGACGTTGTCGCACACGCCATCGTTGTCGCTGTCGGAGCAGACTTCAGCCGGGGCTGGAACTGGAGCAGCAGCAGGCTTGGAGCCGCCACCGAAGTTCACACCGATACCGACGCTTGGCGCCCACTCGGTGTCGCCCTGGTCGATGTTGTATTGAGCTTCAACGCCGGCACGGGCGTAGAAGTTCTCGGTGAAATACAGCTTGGCGCCGCCACCAACGTTGGCGAAGGTAGAACGGTTACGACCGTTGCTGCCATTCTGGTCGATGCTCTGGTCGGAGAAACCGGCCGAAACGTAAGGACGCAGCATGTCGCCTGGGTTGTTGAAGTGGTACAGAGCGTCCAGAGCGGTGTTGGCGCCCTTGACGTTGGTGCCGTCGTCGGTACGTGCGTTGTGCACTTCGTCGTAGGCCAGACGCAGTTCAACGTCGTCGGTCAGGAAGTAACCAACCGAACCGCCGAACAGGTTGCCGTTGTTCTTGAAGTTACGAGCGCTGTCGAATTGTTCTTTCTTGGCGAAGCCTTCGATTTCAACTGCGCCTTGGCCTTGTGCCAGAGCGCCGAACGAAGTGGCAGCAATCAAAGAACCAATGGCAAAGCCCAAGGTGTTTTTCAGTTTCATCCGTTAAATCCCCATCTGGTGATTGTGAAGCAGTCCCGCAAACCGGGGGACAACTCGGCGGCAAGTCTATCAGAACTTGCCTACACGTAAGAGATATTTGCGCCGAACTAAGTTTCAGCAATGCCTGCAAATTTCTCACGCAATTTGTCAAGAGCGCGCTTGTAACGCATTTTTGTCGCGCTCAAACCCATATGCATTATGTCTGCGATCTCCTGGAATTCCAGCTCTGCGACAAATCGTAGCACCAGAATTTCCCGGTCAATCGGGTTTACATAGACCAGCCAGCGATCGAGTCCACCCTTTTCCTCGGGCTTGGGCGCCTTATCTTCCGACGCTTCCTCGAGAGGGTCCAGGCTCAACGCGTCCATCAAGCGACGCTTTCGCCGTTCCTTGCGATACTGCGTGATGCATTCGTTGTACGTGATGCTATAAAGCCATGTCTTGAACTTCGATTTCCCCTCGAAGTTCTTCAGGCCATACAGCACCTTCAACATCACCTCCTGACAGACATCGTCAGCATCACGATCGTTCCCGAGATAACGCGCACAAACGTTAAATAAAGTTCTCTGGTAACGACGCATCAACTCTTCATAGGCGCGTGTTACGTGAAACAGCTCCGTATGCGCGCGCGCGACCAACTCCTCATCGGAGAGATCACGGGGGTCGTAGCGCGTGGATAGCGATTGGGGTTTGTTCAAAACAAGTCGGGCCGACAGTCTAGGTCAATGTGCGCCGCAGCCTGGGGTAACAGGCATTTTGCGGCGGCATACATTAGCAGGGTTTGCCGGGTTAGCGGCTACTCACATGCTGTTCCAGCAGGATCCGATTGGAAAGCGACACCAACTCGCCCTCCTCGGTCAGCAGTGTGGTCTTCACCGTGCCGATCTCTTCGATCTGGCCTTCGACCTCGCCAACACGCACTTGTTGCCCAACCTCATACAATTCACGCACATAGATTCCCGCAAGAATCTGGCCGGCGATTTCCCGGCTTCCCAACCCCATGGCCAGCGCAACCGCCAGACCAACGGTAATCAACACGATCACGATCACGTGGTTGAGCAGGTCAGTCTTGACCTCCAACTGGCTGATCGCCACCGAAATACTGATGATAATCACCAGGCCCTGGGCGATACGCCCCACGCCAGCGGCGTAGTCCAGCCCGACGCCTTCGGCCGCACCGCGCACCAGCCCATTGGCCAGTTGCGCCAGCAGGACGCCGACCAGCAACACCAGCGCAGCACCAAAAACCTTCGGCAAATACAACGCGAGCATATCGAGCGTAGCCGAAACTCGCTCAAGGCCAAGGGATTCCGCTGCGGAAACCAGGAAAATCAGCAATACGAACCAGTAGACGATCTTGCCGACCAGGGTCGAGATCGGCACCTGGATGCCGCCACGGGACAGCAGCTTGGTCAGGCCGGTGCCGCCCATCAGGCGATCGAGGCCCAGCTTGGCGAGCAGCTTGGACAGCAGCGTGTCCAGCAGCTTGGCCACGACAAAACCCAGCAACAGCACCACCAGTGCGCCGAAGAGGTTCGGGATGAAGTTAGCCACCTTGGTCCACAACGCAGTCATTGCCGTGACGAGGCTCTGGGTCCAGAGATCAAGTTCCATATTCAATCAGCCTTATCAGCGGTGCGAGTTACAGGTTTACGGCGGGAAACCGGCGAGACATGGGCCGATCCGTTATTCAAGGCGATCATCAGCGCGGGCAACCAGCGGCCCAGCAAGCTGAACAGATCGCCTGCGCCGACCTGGCGGTTGGCGGTTTTCAGTACACGTCCCAGGCATGCGTCGTCGTCCCGACTGGACGGCGAAGCCTTGAGCATGTCGCGCAAAGACTGTTCAAACGGATCGTGCATACGCACCTCTCGTGATGTCTGTGGAAGACGCGATCAAATTTCGTCGGGTCACATGAAACCCCATCACACCCAGCGCAAGCGGCGGAACAACCACCACTGCCCCGTCGCGACGCAGATCATCAGCAGGCAGGCGACCATGAAACCGTAGGGGCTTTCGGAAAACGGAATGCCACCGACGTTGATCCCCAAAAGGCCGGTGAGAAAACTCATCGGCAGGAAAATCCCGGTGATGATGCCGAAGCGGTACATGGTGCGGTTCATGCGCACCGAAAGGCGCCGGTCTTCGGCCTCCAGTACAAGCCCCACGCGCTCTCGGGTCAATTCCAGCTCCTCGAGGTAACGGGTCAGGCTGTTGTTCAATTCGTTCCAGTAGTCGCCGTCATCCTCCAGGAACCACGGCAGTTTGATCCGCGACATCTGGCCGAAGATATCCCGTTGCGGCGCCAGGAAGCGCTTGAGTCCGGCCGCCCGGCGGCGGATGTGCAAAATGGCGTCGTGCTCGGGAGCATACCGTTCGTCGGCATCGAGTTTTTCTTCCTCGCCATCGACGATTTCCGAGAGGCAAGTGACCAGGTCCTGCACCTTGTCGGTGAGGTATTGGGCCATATAAAGGATGAGTTCAGAGGCGTTCTCAGGCCCCTTGCCCTCGGCCAGTTGCGCCAACAGCTCATCGGTGGCGCGCAACGGCCGCAGGCGCAGGGAGATCACCCGCTGGGCGGACGCGAAGATCCGCACCGACACCATGTCTTCAGGCTCGGCGCCCGGGTTGAGGTTGATCCCCCGCAGGAACAGCAGCAGCTCGGCATTGGGCAACGGCAACAACCGCGGCCGGGTGTTCTCTTCGAGCAGCAGGTCGCAGTTGAATTCGCTCAGGCCACTGGATTTGCGCAGCCAGGTGTGGGTTTGCGGATGACTGCGATCCCAGTGCAGCCACAGGCTTTCGTGGGCCTGCAACTGCAAATCGTCGAGTTCGGTCCGGGCTATGGAACGCGCGCCGCCTTTACCGTCCAGCACCAGGGCATGCACCAGCCCCCATTGCGCGTTTTCTTCCTCGAACATCCTCATCCCTTATGGCCGTGGTGCTTTATTCAGGCATCTTCAGTGGGCTTGGCGAAACGATCACGCCGTTGTTGTCGGCATAGACATACTCGCCCGGGCGGAACGTCACGCCGGCAAAGGTCACCGCTATATTGAGCTCGCCGACACCACGGCGGTCGGTTTTCATCGGATGGCTGGCCAGGGCCTGGACCCCGAGGTCGGTCTGGGCAATGACGTCGACGTCGCGAATGCAACCATAGATCACCAGTCCTTCCCAGCCGTTCTTCGCGGCTTTTTCCGCCAGCATGTCACCCAGCAATGCCCGACGCAGAGAGCCGCCGCCGTCGACCACCAACACCTTGCCGTTGCCCTTGAGTTCAACCTGTTCCTTGACTCGCGAGTTGTCCTCGAAGCACTTGACGGTCACGATTTCGCCGCCGAAGGAATCGCGGCCACCGAAATTGCTGAACATCGGCTCCAACACCTGCACCAGATCCGGGTAGGCGTCGCACAGGTCGGGCGTGAGGTAATGGTTCATCGAACAACTCCTGAAAGGCTGGAACGTCAGACTGAATGAGCAACCGTTTGTGACTGGAACCGCTAGACGCGTCATATCTTAGCCGCAAGCAGACCAGAGCGAAATGCCCTTGTCAGAGCCTTCGCCTCAAACCGCCTCGGCCAACTGGGGCGGTTCACCCAGCAAGGGTGCCTGCTGATCCTCGAGCCAACGGGCCACCAACGGCCAGACTTCAAGGTGAGCGGCTTTGCTGACCAGCATCTCGACATGACCGAAATCATCGGTGAAACCCTGTCCCCGGCCCAGGCAGACAAACTGCTTGTGCACGGAACCGATCTGATCGAAGAGTTTGCGGCAGGCCCAGGTCGGGTCCTGGTGATCGCCCGCGGCACTCACCGCCAGTATCGGCAACTGCACATCGGCCAAGCCGGCCCACCAGTTCTTCTCGGCATCGCCGAAACGCCCGAACAGGCCGTACCAACGCATGCTTTCCAGGGCCAGGCCGATGGGCTCGTCCTCGGGGCCGCGCTTGAGCCTTGAGCCGGACAATTGGGCAAAGCGCTTGAGGATGAAGCGGCCGCTCCATTCCACCGGCGGAATCTTCAGTGGCCAGTAGGTGCGACTGACCTGGGTGCCAAAGAACGCCGCCGACGCCACTGCGGGCTCGCCCAGGTAATGGCCGCCCAAGGCTGCCGCCAGGGTGATGCCCCCCAGGGAGTGACCGATCCAGTGGGGCACCTGTCCGCTCTGCTCACGCACGAAGGCGCCAATGGCCGGCAAGTCGTAACGGGCGTAGTCGGCCACCCGATTGTGGCGATAACCCTGGTTGCGCTGGGATAAGCCATGGCCACGCATTTCGGGGATCCAGACATCGAAGCCCAGGCGCGTCAGGTACGCCCCCAGGCCCAGGCCCTTGGGTGAATACCAGAAGCGCCGGTTGGAAAAACTGCCATGCAACAGGATCACCGGAACGCCACGGGTTTCGCCGGCGTCGGCCATGCCCAACCGGGTGATGGCCAGTTCGACGCTGGCGTCCGGGCTGTTGCCGGGTTTCAAGCGATAGACGTCTTCGCTCAGATCACCGCGCCGTTCGGCGCTGATCAGGGCGACAGGAAAGAGGTTGCTGCTGCTTTGCATAATCTTCTTGCACAAAAAAAGACGACTGTGGGAGCGAGCTTGCTCGCGATAGCGGTGGGTCAGCAAAACAATCTTGACTGACACTCCGCTATCGCGAGCAAGCTCGCTCCCACATAAGGTTACCCGGCTGACATTACCGGTGAGGCCCCTTCACTCGATCAGACCGCCGCCTGACCCTCGGCCAGGAAGAACCAGGTTTCCAGCACGGAGTCCGGGTTCAACGAAACGCTTTCGATGCCCTGTTCCATCAGCCACTTGGCCAGGTCCGGGTGGTCCGAAGGGCCCTGGCCGCAGATGCCGATGTACTTGCCGGCCTTGTTGCAGGCGGCGATGGCATTGGCCAGCAGCTTCTTGACCGCCGGGTTCCGCTCGTCGAACAGGTGGGCGATGATCCCGGAATCGCGGTCCAGGCCCAGGGTCAGCTGGGTCAGGTCGTTGGAACCGATGGAGAACCCGTCGAAGAATTCGAGGAATTCCTCAGCCAGGATGGCGTTGGACGGCAGCTCGCACATCATGATCACGCGCAGGCCGTTTTCGCCACGGGCCAGGCCGTTTTCCGCCAGCAGGTCGACGACCTGGCTCGCTTCGCCCAGGGTCCGCACGAACGGCACCATGATTTCGACGTTGGTCAGGCCCATCTCGTTGCGCACGCGCTTGAGCGCACGGCATTCGAGTTCGAAGCAGTCGCGGAACGACTCGCTGATGTAGCGCGACGCACCCCGGAAGCCCAGCATCGGGTTTTCTTCTTCCGGCTCGTAGAGCTTGCCGCCGATCAGGTTGGCGTATTCGTTGGACTTGAAGTCCGACAGGCGCACGATGACTTTTTTCGGCCAGAAGGCCGCCGCCAGGGTGCTGATGCCTTCCACCAGCTTCTCGACGTAGAAACCGACCGGATCATCGTAGCCGGCAATGCGCTTGTCGACGCTGTCCTTGATGTCCTGGGGCAAGCCGTCGTAGTTCAGCAGCGCCTTGGGGTGCACGCCAATCATGCGGTTGATGATGAACTCCAGGCGGGCCAGGCCCACGCCGGCGTTCGGCAATTGCGCGAAGTCGAAGGCGCGATCCGGGTTGCCGACGTTCATCATGATCTTGAACGGCAGCTCCGGCATGGCGTCCACGGAGTTTTTCTTGATGTCGAAGCCCAGTTCGCCTTCGAAGATGTAGCCGGTGTCGCCTTCGGCGCAGGAAACGGTCACGCCCTGGCCGTCCTTGAGCAGTTGGGTGGCGTTGCCGCAACCCACCACTGCCGGGATCCCCAGTTCACGGGCGATGATCGCCGCGTGGCAGGTGCGCCCGCCGCGGTTGGTCACGATGGCGCTGGCGCGCTTCATCACCGGTTCCCAATCCGGGTCGGTCATGTCGGAGACCAGCACGTCGCCGGCCTGGACCTTGTCCATCTCCGAGACGTCCTTGATGATCCGCACCTTGCCCGCGCCGATGCGCTGGCCGATGGCCCGGCCTTCCACCAGCACGGTGCCGGTTTCCTTGAGCAGGTAGCGCTCCATGACGTTGGCCTGGGTGCGGCTCTTCACGGTTTCCGGACGGGCCTGCACGATGTACAGCTTGCCGTCGTCACCGTCCTTGGCCCACTCGATGTCCATCGGGCACTTGTAGTGCTGCTCGATGATCATCGCCTGCTTGGCCAGCTCGCTGACTTCAGCATCGGTCAGGCAGAAACGCGCGCGCTCGGCCTTGTCCACGTCGACGGTCTTCACCGAGCGACCGGCCTTGGCTTCGTCGCCGTAGATCATCTTGATGGCCTTGCTGCCGAGGTTACGGCGCAGGATGGCCGGACGACCGGCTTGCAGGGTGCCCTTGTGCACGTAGAATTCATCCGGGTTCACCGCGCCTTGCACGACGGTTTCACCCAGGCCGTAGGCGCCGGTGATGAACACCACGTCACGGAAGCCCGACTCGGTGTCGAGGGTGAACATCACGCCGGCGGTGCCGGTTTCGGAGCGGACCATGCGCTGCACACCAGCGGACAGGGCGACCAATTTGTGGTCGAAGCCCTGGTGCACGCGGTAGGAAATGGCACGGTCGTTGAAGAGGGAGGCGAAGACTTCCTTGGCGGCACGGATGACGTTTTCCACGCCACGGATGTTCAGGAAGGTTTCCTGCTGGCCGGCGAAGGAGGCATCCGGCAGGTCTTCGGCGGTGGCCGAGGAACGCACGGCGACGGCGATGTCGGGATTGCCTTCGGACAGCTTGGCGAAAGCGGTACGGATCTCGGCGTTCAGTTTCTCGGGGAACTCGGCTTCCATGATCCATTGGCGGATCTGGGCACCGGTCTTGGCCAGGGCGTTGACGTCATCGACGTCCAGGGCATCGAGCGCATCGTGGATCTGCTTGTTCAGGCCGCTCAGTTCCAGGAAATCACGATAAGCCTGGGCGGTCGTGGCGAAGCCACCTGGCACCGATACGCCGGCACCGGCGAGGTTGCTGATCATCTCGCCCAGGGATGCGTTCTTGCCCCCCACATGCTCCACATCATGGACGCCGAGCTTATCGAGGGAAACTACGTACTCTACCAAGGTGATCTCTCCACTAACTGTGTTGGAAAAGCTCAAGGCACCGGCGGCTCCAGGGGAGCGCTTGCCAGCGATATGGCCTGGACCTGGAAAATAAGTGAGAATGCGGGCCAATGGCGGCCGGCAAATCGCGCCTATCATATCCAAGAATCGTCACTAGCTCACTAGCTTAAGGCCCAAGGCGCAAATGAAACGATCTGCTTTCTTTATCTCCGACGGCACCGGCATCACGGCCGAAACGCTAGGCCAAAGCCTGTTGGCACAGTTCGAAAACATTACCTTCGCCAAATTCATACGTCCGTACATCGACAGCGTCGACAAGGCGCGGGCCATGGTACAGCAAATCAATAAAGCCGCCGAAACCGACGGTTTCCGCCCGATTATCTTCGATACCATCGTCAATCAGGACATCCGTGAGATTCTCGCAACGTCCAATGGTTTCATGATCGACATTTTTTCCACCTTCCTGGCGCCCCTGGAACAGGAACTGAGCGAGCATTCTTCCTACTCGGTCGGCAAGTCCCACTCCATTGGGCACAACTCCAACTACATGGAAAGGATCGAGGCGGTCAACTTCGCGCTGGACAACGATGACGGCGCCCGCACGCATTATTACGACAAGGCCGACCTGATCCTAGTGGGCGTGTCGCGTTGTGGTAAGACGCCGACGTGCCTGTACATGGCGATGCAATTCGGCATCCGCGCGGCCAACTATCCACTGACCGAAGACGACATGGAGCGCCTGCAACTGCCCAGCGCCCTGCGCGCCCACCAGCACAAGCTGTTCGGCCTGACCATCGACCCGGACCGCCTCACCGCGATCCGCAACGAGCGCAAGCCCAACAGTCGTTACTCAAGCTACGCCCAGTGCGAGTTCGAAGTGCGCGAGGTGGAAAATCTGTTCCGGCGGGAGAACATTCCCCATATCAACTCCACGCATTTTTCCGTGGAAGAGATTTCGGCGAAGATCCTGGTGGAGAAAGGGGTGGAGCGGCGCTTCAAATAACCCGCAGGTACACCATAAAACCTGTGGGAGCGAGCCTGCTCGCGATCGCGGTGGGTCAGTAAAGTTAATGTTGGCTGACACTCCGCTATCGCGAGCAGGCTCGCTCCCACAGGGGATTTGTAGTGTTGCTGGCTACTGCGCCAGACGCCCGACCAACACCTGCCCCACCTCCAGCGCCGACGCCGGGTTCTGGCCGGTGATCAATTCCCGGTCCGTCACCACATGGGACGTCCAGGGCGCGGCGTTGCTGCTGTATTGCCCACCCGCCTGTTCCAACGCGGTTTGTGGATAGAATTTCATGCTCCCGCCGCCCAGCAGCCCCTTGGCCAGTTCTTCTTCCTGATTGCTGATCACCGTCATCTTGTACCCGGCATAGATCCAGTCGGCCTTGGCCGAGGCCTGGCCCTTGGCGGCCAATTGGCCAACGAAGCCCTGGGCATCGGGCAAGGTCGACAGCAACGCGATCGGCCCGTGGCAGACCAGCGCGGTGGTCTTGCCCTTGTCATGGAAGTGCGTCAGCACCCGCCCCAGCGGCGCACTCGTCAGTAAATCCTGCATCGGCGCATGCCCGCCAGGGATGTACAGGGCGTCGAACCGGTCCAGGCCGATCTGCTCGGCACGGGCCAGGCTGATCACCGGTGAGTCCTTGGCCGACGTGATCTTCAACTGCGCCAGCAACGCCCGATAGCGCTCCAGCTCCGCCGAATCATTGTTGAAATACATCTTGTCCAGCGAGGAACGGTCCAGCGTCGGCGCCTTGCCCTCGGGCGTTGCGAACGACACGTGGTGACCGGCATCCAGCAACTGCTTCACCGGTTGCAGCAATTCGTTGAGGTAAAACCCGGTGGAAAAGACCTGCCCATTTTTCAGGTCCAGATGATCGGAGTCCGACAGGACCACCAGCACGTTATCGGCATGGGCCGCGACGCTGATGCCCGCCAGAACGACAGCGGTTGCCAAGGCAGTGAGCTTTTTCATGATGACTCCAGGACGCTTCGGTAAAAGATGCGCTCACTGTATTGATGCGCTTACCGGCGATAAACTGGCCACCCGGAACATCACTTGGCCTCTGGAGGCAACAATGCCCCGTCGATTCGATCATCTGGCCGACGTGGAAGCCTTCGTCACGGTCGTGGAAAAAGGCACCCTCAGCGCCGGCGCCGTGGCGCTGGGGACCACGCCTTCGGTCCTGAGCCGCGCCATCTCCCGCCTCGAAGCCCGGCTCGGCGTGCAACTGTTGCGACGCACGACCCGGCGGCTGAACCTGACCGATGCCGGCACGTTGTACCTGGAACAATCGCGCTCGGCCTTCGCCCTGATTGACGATGCCGAACGGCGAATCCAGGGCCAGGACGGTGTCTTGACCGGTCGCGTGCGCCTGAGCGTACCGACCACCTACGGTCATTACCGCTTGCCGTCGCTGCTGTCGCGTTTCGCCCAGGCGTGCCCGCAGGTGCGGGTCGAGCTGAGCATCACCAACCGCAATGTCGACCTGGTGGCCGAGGGGTATGACCTGGCGATCCGCCTCGGGCCATTGCCGGACAGCGGTCTGGTCGGCCGCAAGCTCGAAGATGCCCGCCTCTGCCTGGTGGCCGCGCCACACTACTTGGAACGCGCCGGAACGCCCCGGCACGTCGATGAACTGGCGGCCCACGCCTGCCTGCCCTTCGTGATGCCGAGCAGCGGACGCATCGCGCCCTGGCTGTTTCGCGAAAATCATGAGGATCGGGAATGGCTGCCAACGGGCAATGTGCATGTGTCCGACGATGTATTGGGCATCGTGTCCCTGGCCCAGGCCGGGATGGGGATCTGCCAGACCTATGACTTCATTGTCCGGGAGCGAATCGAGCGCGGGGAACTGGTGGGTTTGCTGGAGGACTTTGGTGGGCGTAGCCGACCGTTTTCAGTCATCTATCCGCCCCATCGGCAATTGCCGGCGGCAGCACGGGCGTTGATTGATTTTCTGACAAGAGCAGAAGCCACCTGTGGGAGCGAGCCTGCTCGCGAAAGCATCACCTAGGCCTGACTGACAAACCGAGTTGCCTGCATCGCGAGCAGGCTCGCTCCCACAAAGTCCCTGACCTACTGGGCTAATGCCGCCTGCTCTTCCATCTTCTTGCGCAGGCTCAGCGGGCGCATGTCGGTCCAGACTTCTTCGATGTAAGCCAGGCACTCCTTCTTGAACCCGCTCTTGCCAACGGTGCGCCAGCCTTCGGGGACGGCCTTGTAGTCTGGCCAGATCGAATACTGTTCTTCGTGGTTGACCACGACCTGAAAGACAATGTCCTCGCGGTCGAATACTGAAGTCATGGGTATCTCTCCATCTTTGCTCGAGGTTCGCTGCGTCACATGCGCAGCCAGGATATGAAAGGAACGTACGGGGTCCGGTGAAAATTAGGCTTCGGCGACCGCCGCATGCAGGGCTCGCCCGAAAATCTCGGCGACCCGGTCGATTTCCGCCCGGGTGATGATCAGCGGTGGCAGGAACCGCACCACGCCACCCTGCCGGCCACCCAGCTCCAGGATCAGCCCGCGCTTGAGGCATTCGCGCTGCAGGCGTGGCGCCAGCTGTGCATGCACGGGCGGATGGCCCTGGGCATCTGGCTTACCCGCAGGGTCCACCAGCTCAACGCCGAGCATCAGTCCGCGACCGCGGATATCGCCCAGTTGCGGGAAGTCCCGCTGGAGGATGTGCAGGTGCTCGCTCAAGCGCTCGCCCATGGCGGCGGCATGGGCCGGCAGGTCGTGGTCTTGCAGGTAGCGCATCACCGCGGAACCGGCGGCCATGGCCATCTGATTGCCACGGAAGGTCCCGGCGTGAGCGCCCGGCAGCCAGGTGTCGAGCCAGTCACGATAAACCACCACTGCCAACGGCAGGCTGCCGCCAATCGCCTTGGACAGCACAACCACGTCGGGAATGATCCCGGCATGCTCGAAGGCAAACATCTTGCCGGTACGGCCGAAGCCGCTCTGGATTTCGTCGACGATCAGCGCCACCCCCGCCTGCTCGGTGATGCGCCGCAAGCCGCGCAGCCAGTCCAGGTCGGCGGGAATGACCCCGCCCTCGCCCTGCACCACTTCGACGATGACCGCCGCCGGCAATTGCACGCCGGCCTCCGGATCGTTCAGCAGGTTTTCCAGGTAATGCAGGTTGGCCTTGACGCCCTCGGCACCGCCCAGCCCGAACGGGCAGCGGTAATCGTAGGGGTACGGCATGAACTGCACGCCGCTGCTGAGCAAGGCGCCCAAGGGTTTCTTCGGCCCCAGGCTGCCCATCAGGCTCAATGCCCCCTGGCTCATGCCGTGGTAGCCGCCTTGGAACGACAGCACGGTGCTGCGTCCGGTGGCGGTGCGCACCAGCTTGAGGGCGGCTTCCACCGCGTCGGTCCCGGTGGGTCCGCAGAACTGGATCCTGGCCTCGGCGGCCAATGCCGCCGGCAACAGGCCGAACAGGTCCTGGACGAACCGGTCCTTGACCGGCGTGGTCAGGTCCAAGGTATGCAACGGCAGCTCATCGGCCAGCACCTGCTGGATCGCTTCGATCACCACCGGGTGGTTGTGCCCCAGCGCCAGCGTGCCGGCGCCGGCCAGGCAGTCGATGAAGGTGCGACCCTCGACGTCCTCGACGTACAAGCCCTTGGCGCGCTTGAGGGCCAGGGGTATCCGCCGTGGATAGCTGCGGGCATTGGATTCCTGCCGATTCTGGCGAGCCAGCAGCGGCGATTCATTGAACTGGTAGAGCGTCTCGGCCGGCACGGGGCTGACCCGCGCCGGCTGTGCTTCGATAAGGCTGTTGGCGACTGACATCTCTCGACCCCGCAATAGGTAGTGACCCAAACGGCACACCGGGCAGGTGCGCATCCGGTCGGGGCGCACATGCAGGTTTCCTGATGTGGAAACGCATCAGCCACGGGGGGATTTACTCTCAGGCAGCACTTTCGCCGTCGGCGCGATCAGTGGCTTGTGCATCGCGATGGCCTTGACCCCGCCAAGGGCGAAGGTCTCGGCGCTTTGCTCGAAGCCCAGGTGTCGATAGAACGCTTGGCTGGTGCGCGTACTGTTGAGACGCACCCGGGCTACCCCGCGCCCGCGCAGCCAGGCCTCGATGTCCCGCACCAGCGCCTGACCGACACCTCGACGGAAGGATTCCGGTTGCACGTAGCAGAAGGCGATCCGGCCACTGGCCGAGGCCATGGCGACACCCGCCGGCCGCCCCTGCAAACGTGCCAGGGTCAGGCGCAACCGTGGGTCGGACAGCCAGGGGCGGATATGTGCGAGGGTGTTATTGCGCACCCAGGCGGCCACGATGCTTGGGTCGTTGCGGTGCTCGGCGGCACACCCGACCCGGATGGAGCGCTCGGCGATCCGGCTGATGATGCCGGCATCGCTGGGCGTGGCCGTACAGATTTCAATGAAGGTATCCATGGCGCGGTTTTCCTCAGTCCTTGAGTCGTGCTGAAAAAAACATAGACCCGGATAAGGCCGGGGCGCCAATGGCAGGTCGTTACAGCAGATGTACACAAGTCCGCGGTAGACCTCCGTAGGAGCTGTCGAGCGGAGCGAGGCTGCGATCTCTTGATCTTTCGCTCGAGACTCAACTGTCTGGGTAAAGATCGCAGCCTCGCTTCGCTCGACAGCTCCTACAGGGGGTTAACAAGCTTGCACCGGCATCGTCAATTCGACCCGCAACCCATCCGGGCGGCTATCGAAATGCAGGCTGCAGCCGCAACGCTGGACAATCGCCTGGACGATCGCCAGCCCCAGCCCGCAGCCGGTGCTCTGGCCGTTGCGCCAGAAGCGTTGGGTCAGGTGCTGGATGTCGTCGGCGGCGATGCCGGGGCCATGGTCGCGGACCTGGAAGCGCACGCGCTGGCCGATCATTTCCAGGCTCAGTTCCACGTCGGTATCGTCCGGGGTATGGCGCAGGGCGTTATCCAGCAGATTGCGCAAGGCGGCGATGGAGAGCACCGCTGGCATCTGCACCGGCGCGTCGGACAGCCCTGGGGCCAAGTGCAGCTTGATGCGCCGGGACTCATTGCTGGCCGAATCCTGGATCGCCAACCGCGCGACCTGCTCGGCGTTGCAGTGCACGCCATCGTCGAACGACAGGCTGCCTTCGACCCGAGCCAGCAGCAGCAATTGTTCGAGGGTGCGGTGCAAGCGGTCGGCGCCCTCCTCGGCCCGGGCCAGGGATTGGTCGCGGGCGGCGCCCTCGGTCATGCGGGCCACTTGCAGGTGCGTCTTGATGGCGGTCAGCGGGCTGCGCAGTTCGTGGGCGGCATCGCCGGTCAGCCGCCGTTCGCGCTCGATGGTCTTGCCGATGCGCTGGAACAGCTGGTTCTGGGTCTCCAGCAACGGTCGCAACTCGCTGGGCAGCGGATGGATCTGCAAAGGCTCCAGGGAATCGGCATTGCGCCGCATCAGCGCATCGCGCATGCGATTGAGCGGTGCCAAACCCTGGCCGATGCCCAGCCACAACAGGCACAGGCAACCGAGCAGCGCCACGCCCACCGGCACCGAGGCGGCCAGCAGCACCGACATGTTCAAGGCTTCCCGTTCGATCTGGCGGTCGGCGGTGGTGATGCGCAAATCGCCCCGGGCCAGGGTGAAGCTGCGCCAGGGCGCGCCGTCGATCATCTGGTCGTGGAAGCCCATTTTCTCGGCTTCCAGGACCTGTTCCGGGGTGCCATGGCTGCGGGCCAGGATCTCGCCGCGCAAGGAACTGACCTGACAGGCCATGCCCCCGGGAATGCTCAGTTGCTCGGCGCTGAAATGCGTGCCGTCGCCCTTGGTCGGCAAGGGCGGCAGCTGTTCCAGCAACCCGGCGACCATCCGCGCCGAGGCCACCAGGCGCTGGTCGAGGGAGAACATCATCTGGTTGCGCAGGTCGCTGAGCATCCACGCCGCAGCCAGGGCCCAGATCAGGGCAAAGGCCGCGCCGAGGGTCAGGCTCAGGCGCAGTCGCAGGCTCATCACTTGGAGGATTCTCCACCGTCGGCCGGCCCCAGGCGATAACCCAGGCCACGCACGGTCTCGACAATGCCGTTACCCAACTTGCGCCGCAGGTGATGGATATGGACGTTGAGGGCGTTGCTTTCCAGTTCGTCGTTGAACCCGTAGACACTGTCCTTGAGTTGCTCGCTGGACAGCACCCGGCCGCGACTGTGCAAGAGCGCCTGCAACAGCGATTGCTCGCGCCGGGACAGATCCACCGGCTGGCCGCCGAGGGTGGTTTCGCGGCTGCTGGGGTCGTAGGTCAGGCGACCGTGCTCGATCAGGTTGACGCTGCGCCCCGCCACGCGCCGCAGCAATGTGTGCAGGCGCGCCGCAAGCTCGCGCAGGTCGAAGGGCTTGAGCAGATAGTCGTCAGCCCCGGCCTGCAAGCCGTCGACCCGGTCGGTCACCGAGTCGCGGGCGGTGAGGATCAGCACCGGCGTTTCCAGTCCCTGCTGGCGCAATTGCCTGAGCAGCTTGAGACCGTCCTCATCGGGCAACCCGAGGTCCAGCACCATGACATCGAACTCCGCCACACCGACCATCGCCCGCGCCGCCGATGCGGTGGCCACGTGCTCGACCGTCAGGCCCTGCGCCGTGAGGCCGGCAACGATCCCGCTGGCAATCAACTCATCGT
Organism: Pseudomonas thivervalensis; assembly: GCF_001269655.1. Taxonomy (GTDB): domain Bacteria; phylum Pseudomonadota; class Gammaproteobacteria; order Pseudomonadales; family Pseudomonadaceae; genus Aquipseudomonas; species Aquipseudomonas thivervalensis. The sequence continues at coordinate 422,598 of NZ_LHVE01000007.1, read as the reverse complement.
CTTCGCAGACCAGTACGCGCATGGTAAGCCCCGTGGAAAAAGGTACATTAGGCCGCCGGCCGATTAAGCCGACATTATGCGACGACTGCGGCCAACATGGGCGATCATTGCGGCCTGCCGGTCGTCGCCGGGTTAATCGACGGTTAATCGCCAGCCGCCATTGTGTGTCCACTTGCTTCGTTCTAAGGCTTTATCCATGCGTCGATTGTTTTTGCTGTGGCTGTTCCTGATCTCGGGCCTGGCCCAGGCCGCCAATCCCTTCGAAACCAAACCCGATTTCCTGCCGGTGGAAAAAGCGTTCGTGTTGACCTCCGAACGCCTGGATTCCGGTGAGACGCAATTGTTCTGGCAGATCGCCGATGGGTACTACCTGTATAAACAGCGGCTCAAGTTCGATGGCCTGACCGAGGCGCAGAAACCGCAACTGCCGGAGGGCGAGGCCCACAGCGACGAGTTTTTCGGCGACCAGCAAGTCTATCGCCAGGGGCTGGAACTGAAGATACCCGCCGGGGCCACGGGCAAGATCAAGGTGGGCTTCCAGGGTTGTGCCGACGCCGGCCTGTGTTATCCACCCCAGACCCAAGTGGTCGACCTGGGTGGCAGCACACCGATGGCGGCCACCGGCGAGGCGCCGGACCAGGCCCTGGCCAGCGGCCTGCAACAACGGGCTTTGGGCTGGAGCCTGCTGGTGTTCTTCGGCCTCGGCCTGCTGCTGGCGTTCACACCGTGTTCGCTGCCGATGCTGCCGATCCTTGCCGGGCTGGTGGTCGGCAGCGGCGCCGGGCCGAGACGTGGCCTGGCGCTGGCCGGCAGCTACGTGATCAGCATGGCCCTGGTGTACGCCGCCATGGGCGTGCTCGCCGCGCTGTTGGGGGCCAATCTCCAGGCGCTGCTGCAACAGCCGTGGCTGCTGGGCAGCTTCGCAGCCATCTTCGTATTGCTGGCGCTGCCGATGTTCGGTTTCTTCGAATTGCAATTGCCGGCGGCCCTGCGCGACCGACTGGAAAACGCTGGACGCCAGCGGCGCGGTGGCAGCCTGGTGGGCGCCGGTGTTCTCGGGGCGTTGTCCGGCCTGCTGGTGGGCCCGTGCATGACCGCGCCGCTGGCCGGCGCGCTGCTGTATATCGCCCAGAGCGGCAATGCGCTGCACGGCGGGCTGATCCTGTTCACGATGGGCATCGGCATGGGCCTGCCCTTGCTGCTCCTGGTGACCGTGGGCAACCGCTTCCTGCCCAAGCCCGGCGCCTGGATGAACCTGCTCAAAGGTGTGTTCGGCTTCCTGTTCCTCGGTACGGCGCTGCTGATGATTCGCCCGATCATCGACGGCTCGCTGTGGATCGGCCTGTGGGGCGCGCTGTTGTTGATCGCCGCCTACAGCGCCTGGCGCCAGACTGAAGGCTTCGGCCGCATGGCCTACCTCTGCGGCAGTGCTTCGCTGCTGTTCGGCCTGTGGGGCAGCCTGCTGGTGATTGGCGCAGCGGGCGGTGGCGATGATTTCTTTCAACCCCTGAAGGTGTACACCGGCAGCGAGGGCAGCGCGACCGTCAGCACCCACGACGCGTTCGTCACGGTCAGCGAGCCCGCCGCCCTGCAACGGGAACTGGACGCCGCCAAGGCCCAGGGCCAATGGGTGCTGCTGGACTACTACGCCGACTGGTGCGTGTCCTGCAAGATCATGGAGAAACAGGTATTCGGCCGCGCCGAGGTGTTGGACGCGCTGAACGGCGTGCGCCTGCTGCGCCTCGACGTCACCGCCGACAGCCCCGCCAGCCGCGAGCTGCTGAGCCGTTACCAGGTGCCGGGGCCGCCGAGCCTGCTGTGGATCGGCGCCGACGGTGAAGAGCGCCGCAGCCAGCGGATCACCGGGGAAGTCGACGCCAAGACGTTTCTGGCGCGCTGGAACCTCACCCGGGACGCACGCTGATGCTGACGTTCACCCTGGGCACCTTTGCCATCGCCCTTAACCATTTGCTGCTGATCAGCGCCCTGGCCCTGGCGACCTTCGTCGGCTGGCGGGTGGCCAAACGTGGCGGCGACAACCCCGAGTCGGTGCTGTTCGTACTGTTCCTGCTAGGCCTTTTGGCCGCGCGGGTCGGCTTCGTCGTTGCCTATTGGCAACACTACCGGGACGATCCGTGGCAGATCGTCGACCTGCGCGACGGCGGTTTCCTGGCCTGGCCGGGCATTGTCGCGCTGCTGATCGGCGCCTTGCTGTGGGTCCGACAACGCCCGGCCCTGCGCCGACCGCTGGGCTTCGGCGTCGGCAGTGGCTTGCTGTTCTGGCTGGTGGCGACAATGTCGCTGACGATCTATGAACAAGGCACCCGGTTGCCGGACATTGACCTGCGCACCGCCGACGGCGCGACCGTGAAACTCACCGATTACCAGGGCGGCCCTCTGGTGATCAATCTATGGGCGACCTGGTGCCCGCCTTGCCGACGTGAAATGCCGGTGCTGGAAGAAGCCCAGCAACAGCGCCCGGACCTGACCTTCCTGTTCGTCAATCAGGCGGAAAGCATGCAAAGCGTCAGCACCTACCTGGCCACCCAGGGCCTGAGCCTGACCAACGTATTGTTCGATGGCAGCGGCCGCCTCGGCGAGGCCGTGGGTTCCATGGCCTTGCCGACTACGCTGTTCTACAGCGCCGACGGTCGCCTGCTGGGCAGCCACTTGGGCGAACTGTCGAAAGCGAGCCTGGCCCGCGCCCTGGAACACTTCGAAACGCCGGACTCGTCCACGACGCCCCACTCCGCCACAAGGAAACCGCCATGCCCCGCCTCCGCCACCTGCTGACCCTGGCCGTCGCCGCCGCACTGTCGCAGGCACCGCTGCTCCAGGCCGAAGAATTGCCTGCGGCCATCAAGAAGATCGAAGCCAAGGGCGCAAAAATCATCGGCACCTTCGAGGCGCCGGACGGGCTGCGCGGTTACGCAGCGCAATACCAGAACCGTGGCATGGCCCTGTACCTGACCCCGGATGGGCAGCACGTCCTGCTGGGCAACCTGTACGACGCCGACGGCAAGGACCTGAGCGCCGAGCCGCTGCAAAAACTGGTTTATGCACCGATGGCCAAGGCCATCTGGGCGAAGATGGAAGCGAGCCACTGGATCGCCGACGGCAACAAGGACGCACCACGCACGGTGTACCTGTTCAGCGACCCGAACTGCCCGTACTGCAACATGTTCTGGGAACAGGCCCGGCCCTGGGTCAAGGCCGGCAAAGTGCAGTTGCGCCACATCATGGTGGGCATCATCCGCGAAGACAGCCCGGGCAAATCCGCTGCACTGCTGGCGGCCAAGGACCCGGAGAAAACCCTGGCCGAGCATGAAAAGGCCGGCAAGGGCAGCCCGCTCAAACCGCTCAAGGACATCCCGCCCGCCATCCAGGCAAAACTGGACGCCAACCAGCAATTGATGGACGAACTGGAACTCTCCGCGACCCCGGCGATTTTCTACCTGGATGAAAAAGGCGACCTGCAACAGCAGCAAGGCGCGCCGTCGCCGGACAAGCTGGTGAAAATTCTCGGGCCGAAGTAATCCAAAGTCCAAAACTGCTCTCGTGGCGAGGGAGCTTGCTCCCGCTGGGGTGCGAAGCAGCCCTTGGATCTCCTGCTGTGGTTCGTCAGATTCACCGCATTGGTTTTTTTGGGGCTGCTGCGCAGCCCAGCGGGAGCAAGCTCCCTCGCCACGGTTAGCCAACAGTCAGTGCTTGCGCGCCAGGAACTCCAGCAACGCCTCGCTCACGAATTCCGGATTCTCCCGGTTGGAGATGTGCCCCGCTTCCGGTATCGACACATGGGAACACCCGATCAGCTCGGCCATTTCCAGGGACTCGGACGGTGGACGCGGTTTGTCCTGGTCGCCAAACATCACCGTCGTGCGCTTGGCATCCAATGCATGCAGGCGCGGCAGGATGTCGTCCCGGCCGAAAATGATCCGCCCCAGCGGCACGATGCTGTCGCGCAGGCGCTCGGTCGGTAGCGCGGCCAACGCGGCACGGAACTGCTGGTAGAGCGGCGACTGCGGGTCGATGCCTGGCCGGAAGAAGATCGGCACGATGATGTCCAGCAACGGCTCGGGAATACTGCCGCTGGCTTCGATCTTGTCGAACAGCGAAAAGTAATAAAGCCGGGTCGGCTCCGGCTCGACGCCGACGTAGGTGTCCATCAATACCAGCGACCGCACCCGCTCAGGCGCCGCCAGCGCCAGCCGTGCGCCCCACATTCCGCCCACCGAGAGCCCGACCAGGTTGAAGCAGTCGATACCCAGGTGATCCATCAACGTCAACGCCTGGCGGGCCAGGTCGTCCAGAGAGGTCATGCCCTCGGGCAGCGGTCCGGACTGGCCGTGGCCCCACAAGTCCAGGGCGATGACCCGGTAATGCCGAGACAACACTTCGATCTGCGGCGCCCACATGCTGTGGTCCCACAGGTAGCTGCTGCCCAGCAGCACCACCGGGCCCTGGCCTTGGTCCAGGTAGTGAAGCGGTTGTCCATCGATCGTTGCAAAGGGCATCGGTGACCTCCTTGTTTGAGTCTGGGAGAAAAGCCTTGGGGAGACTGAGCCGCCAGGCGCGAGGCGTCAACCTTGGGTTTTGTGCTGTTTGTATAGCCGCCATCGCGAGCAAGCTCGCTCCCACATGGGATTTGCGTCGTTCACAAATCCCTGTGGGAGCGAGCTTGCTCGCGATGAGGCCATTACAGACACCGCAAAACTACAACCCCTCCAACTCCGCCATCAGGTCATTCAACCGATCCACCTTCTCCCCAGTGATCTCGCTGGCCGCCAGGCCTTCGATGTACTCGGCCAGTTCCTGCACCGTGCTGCATTCGAACATCGCCCGCAGCGGCACATTGCGTTGCAGGGCCTTCTGCACCCGTGAGGCGATTTGCGTCGCCAGCAAGGAATGGCCGCCCAGCTCGAAGAAGTTATCCCGCACGCCCACCCGCTCGACCTTCAGTACCTCGGCCCAGATGTCCGCCAGGGTCTGCTCCAGCTCATTGCCGGGCGCCTGGTAGTCCTGGCTTTGCAACTGGCCGATCTCCAGGGCCGGCAAGGCCTTGCGATCCAGTTTGCCGTTGGCGTTGAGGGGCAGGCGGTCGAGCCATAGCCAGTGCAGCGGCACCATGTATTCCGGCAGTTCGGCCCGCAGGCGCTGCTTGATGCGCTCCAGGCGTTCGGCGGGTTTCAGCGCGGAGTCGGTGGCCACGAGGTAGCCCACCAAGTGCTTGCCGTTGGCGCCTTCCTGCACCCCCACCGCGCCATCGCGCACTTCCGGCTGTTCATGCAAACGCGCTTCGATTTCCCCCAGTTCGATGCGGTAGCCACGGATCTTCACCTGATGGTCGATGCGCCCTACATACTCCAAGACCCCGTCGCTGCGCCGCCGCGCCAGGTCGCCGGTGCGGTACAGCCGCTCTCCCGTCGCCCCGAACGGGTTCGGCACAAACACCGGGGCGGTGCGCAACGGATCGCTGACATACCCGCGCCCGACCCCGGTGCCCGCCACGCACAACTCACCCACCGCACCCAGCGGCACCAGGTCCAGCGCGCCATCGAGCAGGTACAAACGGTTGTTGTCGGTGGGCGTGCCAATCGGCAGGTAAGTGCCGCGGGTCGACGCCTGGTCGACCCGGAAGAACGCCACGTCGTCGGAGCATTCCGCCGGGCCGTAGGCGTTGACCAAACCAATGTCCGGGTAACGCAACAACCACTGGTGAGCCAGTTCCGGTGGCATCGCTTCGCCGGTGGGCAGCATCCAGCGCAGGCCGTCCAGGCCGATGCGTTCCTGGGCGAGCATGCCCTGGATCAACGACGGCACGCTTTCCAGCACGGTAATGCCCTGCTGCTGCACATGCTCCAGCAGCCCTTGCGGATCATGGGCGATGGCGTTGGGCACGATGTCGACCCGGGCGCCGAACAACGGCGCGGCCAGGAACTGCCAGACCGAAATATCGAAGCTTTGCGAAGCGGTCTGGGCAATCACATCCGCCTCGCTCAGCGCCAGGTACGGCACTTTGCTCAGCTGGTTGTTGAGCATGCCCCGCTGTTCCACCATCACGCCTTTGGGCAGGCCGGTGGAGCCGGAGGTGTAGATCACGTAGGCAAGGTTGTCCGGCCCGCTGTAGACGCCTGGATTGTGCGGTGAAAAGTCGCTGGCCTGGACGGTTTCCCACACCAATAACTTCGGTCGTCCGGAGCAGGCGAACTCGTCCAGCAACGCCTGGGCCTGGGCCTGGCAGGCCTGGGTGCAGACCAGCAACGGCGTGCGGCTCAATTCGATGATGCGGCTCAGGCGCTGGCTCGGCAGGCCGGGATCCAGCGGCAAGTAGCCGGCACCGGCCTTGAAGCTGCCGATGATCATGCCCAGCAGTGTCGCATCCCGTTCGGCCAGCAGCGCCACCGGCTGATCCAGGCCGACGCCGGCCGCGATCAGCGCATGACCGAGGCGGTTGCTCCGCGCATTCAGCTCGGCGTAGCTGTAGGTCGCGTCCAGGCAACTGACCGCAGGGCGTTGCGGATGGGCCGCGACCCGCGCCTCGAACAGCTCGATATAGCTCTGCTCCAGCGGATAGGCATGCTCGCTCTGGTTGCAGCCTTCGATCAGGAAGTCCTGCTCTTCGCCACCGATCAGCGGCAGCTCGCTCATGTCGCCGTGCAAGCCTTCCATCAGCGCCAACAGCAAGCGCTTGAACTCGCTCAGCAGGCCTTGGACAGTGCTTTCATCGAAGTAGCGCTGGTCGTACGAAAGGTGCAGCCCCAGGTCATCCCCCGGGTAGCAGACCGCCGTCAGCGGGAAGTTGGTGTGGGTCCGGCCCGAGTCCGAAGTGGCATTGAGGCTTTGGGCGCGATCCAGCACCGAGACTTCCACCGGCGCGTTCTCGAACACGAACAGACTGTCGAACAGCGGCTGGCCCTTGGGTAGTTCGCTGGCTTCCTGGATGCTCACCAGCGGCAGGTATTCGTACTCGCGCAGTTGCATGTTGCGGTCCAGCAAATCGCCGAGCCACTGGCGCACGCCGCAGCGCTGATGGTCCTCGGGCATCTGCACGCGCAAGGCGATGCTGTTGATGAACAACCCCACGGTGCGTTGCATCTGCGGCAGCTCCACCGGGCGCCCGGCCACGGTGACGCCGAACAGCACGTCGCGATCGCCGCTGACCCGGCGCAGTACCAGGGCCCATGCCGCCTGGGCGAAGGTGTTGACCGTCAGTTGATGGGCCTGGGCCAGCTCCCGCAGCCGCGCACCGTCCCGCACGTCGAGGCGGGTGTAACAGTCGCCGACGACCATGCCGCCGCTGTCACCGGCGTGCTCGCGCAGGAACGGCCGGTCGCCAGGGATCGGCGTGGTTCGCTCGAAGCCTTGCAGGTAGTCCTTCCACCACTGCCGGGCTTCGTCCAGGCTCTGGTGCTGCAGCCAGCCGATGTAGTCGCGATAGCGCGGTGGCACGGCCAACTGCGGTTCGCGCTGCTCGCCCAGGGCGGTGTAGATCTCGAAGAAGTCGTTCATCAGCAGCGAACGGCACCAGGCATCGATGAGGATGTGGTGGTTGCTCATCATGAACCAGTAGCGCGCCGCACCGACCCGGATCAGCCGCAGGTGGAACGGCGCCTGGTTCAACAGATCGAAACCGGCCTCGCGCTCATCCTTGAGCAGGGCCTGGAGCTTGGCTTCCTGGACGTCCTCGGGCACCTCGGACCAGTCGAGGTAATCCGCCGGCGTGCGGCCCGGCTTGTGGATGATTTGCAGCATGTCCTCGCCAACGTTCCAGCAGAACGAAGCACGCAAGGCTTCGTGACGGGCAATGACCGCCTGCCAGGCCTGGGCAAACCGCTGCGGGTCCAGTTCGCTGTTGATGCGGTAGCGATCCTGCATGTAGTACAGGCCAGTGCCCGGCTCCAGCAAGGTATGCAACAGCATGCCTTCCTGCATGGGCGTCAGCGGATAGACGTCTTCTATCTGCGCGGCCGGCACGGGCAAGCTGTCGAGCTGGCCCTGGGTCAGCTTCGCCAGGGGGAAGTCCGATGGCGTCAGGCCGCCCGCCGCGTCCGTCAGGCAGTGTTCGATCAGGCCTTGCAACTCGTCGAGGTAGGCCTCGGCCAGCGTGGCAATGGCCTGGCGTTCATGACGTTCGGCACTGAAGGTCCAGCGCAGCACCAGCTCGCCGCCACTGACCTGGCTGTCAACGCTCAGCTCATTGGGCAGCGGCGCATCGGGATCGTGGATCACACCCAGCGGCGCATCCAGCGGCTGGAACAACGCCTCCTGACCCAGGGTCTGGTCGAGCTGGCCCAGGTAGTTGAAGGTGATCGCCGCGTGCGGCAGGCCGGCCATCGCCTCGCGAGTCGCCGGGTCCGCCAGGTAGCGCAGCACACCATAACCGAGGCCCTTGTGGGGCACCGCGCGCAGTTGCTCCTTGATGGTCTTGATCGAGACGCTGAAATCTTCGGCCGCTGGACTCAGGCGCACGGGGTAGACGCTGGTGAACCAGCCCACGGTACGGGTCAGGTCGAGGTCGTCGAACAGCGCTTCGCGGCCGTGCCCTTCGAGCTGGACCAAGGCCGAATCATGGCCGGTCCAACGGCACAACACCCGAGCCAGCGCCGTCAACAGCAGGTCATTGACCTGGGTGCGGTAGGCGCTCGGCGCCTGTTGCAACAATTGCCGGGTACGCTCGGCGTCCAGGCGCACGCTGACGGTTTGCGCGTGACGCTCCTGGAGTCCGCCCTCGGGGTTCGCGCATGGCAACTGCACGTGCGTCCCGCTCAACTGCGCCTGCCACCCCTCCAGTTCTTCGCGCAGGGATTCGCTGCCGGCGTAGGCCTGCAAACGCGCCGCCCAGTCGCGCAACGGGCTGGTCTTGGCCGGCAGTTGCGCCTCTTGCCCGGCGACGAGCTGGCGGTAGACGGTTTGCAGGTCGTCCATCAGTACCCGCCACGACACACCGTCCACCACCAGGTGATGGATGACGATCAGCAACCGTTGCCGACCATCCGGCAGTTGCGCCAACACGGCATGCAGCAATGGCCCAGTGGCTAGATTGAAACGGCCCTGCGCCTCGGCAAACAACGCTTCGCACGCCTGCGCGGTGTCCACGGACACCTGCTGCAACAGCACAGCGTCAGCCAGCGGCTGGTGCTCGGCGCGCCAGCGCCCGGCGGTTTCGCCGAAAACCAGGCGCAAGGCATCGTGATGCTGGAAGACACTGCGCAGCGCCTGCTCCAGCGGTTGCGGGTCCAGGGTCGTGGTCGGCTCCAGCAGCAACGCCTGGTTCCAGTGATGCCGGTTGGGAAGCGGACGGTCGAAGAACCAGTGCTGGATCGGCGTCAGCCCGGACTCACCCTGCAACTGGCCCTGCTCGGCGTGCACCTGCTGGCTGCGCGTGGCAACAGCAGCGAGGGTCTGTACGGTCTGATGCTGGAACAAATCCCGGGGCGTGAAATGAATGCCCTGCTGCCGGGCGCGGCTGACCACCTGGATGGACAGGATCGAATCGCCGCCCAGCTCGAAGAAGTTATCGTTGAGGCCCACCTGCGCCACGTTCAATACGTCGCACCAGATTGCCGCCAGGGTCTGTTCCAGGGCATTGCTCGGCGCCACGTAGTGTTGGCGATTGAGTTCAGGGTCGGGCAGCGGCAAGGCACGACGGTCGAGCTTGCCGTTGGCGGTCAGCGGCATGTTTGCCAGCAGGATCAGGTGCGTGGGCACCATGTAGTCCGGCAACTGGGCCTTGAGCTGGTTTTTCAAGGCGTCGCGCAGGGCTGCTTGTCGCTCGCTGTCCTGGCTGGCGATGTCGCTCACGAGGTAGCCGGCCAGTTGCTTGCCGCCAGGCATGTCGAGGGCCAGCACCACAGCCTCGCGCACCGCCTCATGTTCCAGCAGGCGGGTTTCGATTTCCCCCAGCTCGATACGGAAACCGCGGATTTTCACCTGATGGTCGATCCGTCCCAGGTACTCCACCAGACCGTCGGCACGCTGGCGCACCAGGTCGCCGGTGCGATACAAGCGTCCGCCTTCGGTGGCGAACGGATCGGCGACGAAACGCTCGGCGGTCATGCCCGGACGCTGGTGATAGCCCTGGGCAAGACCGGCGCCGCCGACATACAACTCACCCGTGGCGCCTGGCGGCACCAACGCCAGGTCGGCGTCGAGGATATACGCCACGCGGGCGCCGATCACGCTGCCGATCGGCACACTGGCCGCGCCCTCCTCCAATTGCTCGGGGGCCAGGCTCGCCAGTGGCATGACCACGGTTTCGGTCGGACCATAGGCGTTGAAGAACAGGCTCGGGCTGAACGCCGCGCGGATGCGCTGCAGATGCTCACCCGTCAGGGCTTCGCCGCCGGTGATGCACATGCGCACCGGCAAGGTCTGCCCTTGGGTCGCCAACCACTGCGCCAACTGGCTGCCGTAGCTGGGCGTGAAACCGAGGATGTTGATGCGGTGCTGGCGAATCAGCCCGCAGATTTCCTCGGCGTCCCACTGGCCCTGGGCCCGCAGCACCACGTGGGCGCCGCTGAGCAACGGCACCAAGAGGCGTTCGGTGGCCGCGTCGAAATTGATGGAATAGAAATGCAACTCGCAGTCGTCCGGGCGCATGCCAAAGCGCTGGATCACCGCCTGGCAATGCATGGCGATTTCACCGTGGGACACCACCACGCCCTTGGGCTTGCCGGTGGAACCCGAGGTGTAGATCAGGTACGCCTGGTGTTGCGGCAGGTTGATCAACGGCAGCGGGTGATCCGGGTATTGGGCCAGAGCCGCCGAGTCGTCTTCCAGGCACCAGCGGCCCACGCCCTCGGGCAAAGCATCCAAGGCCTGGAGCATCGCCCGGTCGCTGAGCAACAGGCTGATGCCACTGTCTTCGATCATGTAGTGCAGGCGATCCAACGGGTATTCCGGGTCCAGCGGCACGTAGGCACCGCCAGCCTTGAGGATCGCCAGCAGGCCGATGACCATTTCCAGCGAACGTTCCAGGGCCAGGCCAACCCGTACCTGCGGCCCGACGCCTCGCTCGCGCAGGCTCCAGGCCAGGCGATTGGCGCGGCTGTCCAGTTGCGCATACGTCAGGGTCTGCCCGGCGAAGGTCAGGGCCGGTGCATCGGGACGCGTCCGGGCCTGTTCGTCGAACAGTTCATGAATGCATTGGTCCAGGCGATGCTCACCCGGCTCGACACCCAGGCTGTCGAGCAATTGTTGCTGCTCGCCAGCCTCCAACAACGGCAGTTCGCTCAACCGTCGGGTCGGATCGACCAGCAGCGCTTCCAGCAGGTTGCGCCAGTGCCCGGCCATGCGCGCGATACGCGGTTCGTCGAACAGGTCGGTGCTGTAGGTCAGGCAGCAACCCAGGCGCTGGTCCAGATCGGTGACCTCCAGGTTGAGGTCGAACTTGGTGGCCCGGGCATCGTTGACCAGGTATTCGACGCTCATGCCGGCCAGCGTGCGACTCTGCTGGAATTCCCAGCGCTGCACGTTGCACATCACTTGGAACAGTGGGTTGTAGGCCGCACTGCGCGGTGGTTGCAGGGCCTCCACCAGATGATCGAACGGCAAGTCCTGATGGGACTGGCCTTCGATGACAGTGTGGCGCACCTGTTCGAATAACTCGCCCACCGACATCTGCCCGTCGAGTTGGCAACGCAGCACCTGGGTGTTGAGGAACGCACCGATCAGCCCTTCGCTTTCAGGACGGATGCGGTTGGCCACTGGCGCACCGATGCGCAGGTCAGTCTGCCCGCTGTAGCGGTAAAGCAACACGGCCAAGGCGGCGGTCATGGTCATGAACAGGGTCAGGCCCTGTTGCGCATTGAAGGCGCGGACCCGCGCGGCCAACTCATCGCTCAGATCGAAACGGAACAATTCGCCACGATGGCTTTGCACCGACGGACGCGGGCGGTCGCCAGGCAGTTCCAGCAGCGGGTGTTCGCGGCCCAGTTGCGCGGTCCAGTAATCCAGTTGCCGTTGACGCTCGCCGGACTCCAGCCACTGGCGCTGCCAGACGCTGTAGTCCAGGTACTGCACCGGCAACGGTTCCAGCGGGGATTCGCGATCGTCGACGAAAGCTTCGTACAGCGCGCTCAGTTCACGGGCGAAAATGTCCATCGCCCAGCCTTCGGTGACGATGTGGTGCAGCGTCAGCACGAAGTAATGCTCATGCTCGGCGGTCTTGACCAGGCAGGCCCGCAGCAGCGGTCCGGTTTCCAGGTCGAACGGCTGGTGGGCCTCGCTGTCCGCCAGTTGCTGCACTCGCTGCTGGCGAGTGTCGGCGACCAGCGTCGAGAAGTCCTTCCAGTCCATGCGCAAGCCCGTCTCGCTGTGCACCTGTTGGCGGGCCACGCCATCGACGCTCGGGAACGTGGTGCGCAGGGTTTCGTGACGCAGGATCAGCGCCTGCAAGGCTGCCTCGAAGCGCCCGACATCCAGCACGCCGCGCAAGCGCGCCATGCCGCCGACGTTGTAGGCCGGGCTGTCCGGCTCCATCTGCCAGAGGAACCACATGCGCTGCTGGGAATACGACAGCGGCACCGGTTGGCTGCGGTCGACCTGCTCGATGGGCGGCTGGCGGTTGGTCTGGCCGCTGGCCTGGATCAAGCGCACCTGTTCGGCGAAGGCCCCCATTTCACTGGCCTCGAACAGCGCCCGCAACGGCAGTTCCACGTCACAGGCCTGGCGAGTGCGGGAAATGATCTGGGTCGCCAGCAACGAATGGCCGCCGAGGGCAAAAAAATCGTCCCGCAGGCCGATACGCGCCAGTCCCAGCACATCGCGCCAGATGCCGGCGATTTGCTGTTCGAGGGCGCTGACCGGCTCGACGTGCTCGCGCACCTGCCATTGCGGCTCGGGCAAGGCGCGACGGTCGAGCTTGCCGCTCGGGCTCAGGGGCATGGCGTCCAGGCGCAGCAGTTGGGCGGGCACCATGTAGTCCGGCAGTTCGGCGGCCAGGGCGGCCTTGAGCCGGGTGTTCAGTTCGTCCTCGCCGTGGACAGCCTCCGGCGCGGTGTAATAACCGATCAGTTGTGGGCCGGCCGAGGTGTCGCGCACCAGCACCGCCACTTGGGCGACGCCGTCCTGGGCCAGCAGGCGCGCTTCGATTTCCTGCGGTTCGATCCGGAAGCCGCGCAGCTTGACCTGCTGGTCGAGACGGCCGAGGTATTCGATCACGCCGTCAGCGTTCCAGCGCGCACGGTCGCCGGTCCGGTACAACCGCGCCCCGGCCGGCCCCAAGGGGTCGGCGACGAAACGCTCGGCGCTCAGGCCCGGCCGCCCGAGGTAACCCCGGGCCAGGCCCAGGCCGCCGATGCACAGCTCGCCTGGAACACCGGCCGGCACGGGGTTGAGGTCGCTGTCGAGCACCCGGCAGAGGACGTTGCCCAGGGGCCGGCCGATGGGCGAGCGCTCGCCATCGGCTTCAGTGCACGGCCAATGGGTGACGTTGATCGCGGTTTCGGTCGGGCCGTAGCGGTTGTGCAATTGCACCGACGGCAGTTGCGCCAACACCCGGTTGCGCAACTCGGCCGGCAAGGCTTCGCCACCGGAGAACAGCCGGCGCAGGCTGGTGCAGCGGGCGCTCAGCGGCTCTTCGACAAACAGGCTGAGCAACGGCGGCACGAAGTGCAGCGTGGTGACGCCGAACTGCTGCACCAACTGGGCGATGCGGTGCGGGTCACGGTGTTCGCCGGGACCGGCCAGCACCAGTTGGCTGCCGGTGATCAGCGGCCAGAAGCATTCCCAGACCGACACGTCGAAACTGATGGGGGCCTTTTGCATCAGCACATCGCTGGCATCCAGCCCGTAGGTCGCCTGCATCCATTGCAGGCGCTCGGCCAGGGCCGCGTGAGTGTTGCCGACGCCTTTGGGCTGGCCGGTGGAGCCGGAGGTGTAGATCACGTAGGCCAGGTGATCGCCGTGCAGGTGCAGGCCCGGCGGATTGCTCGGCCATTGTTCCAGGTGCAGGGCGTCCATGGCGATGACACTGACGCCATCGCACGCCGGCAAACGCTCCAGCAACGCGGTCTGGGTCAGCAACAGGTCGACGCCACTGTCGTCGAGCATGTAGGCCAGGCGTTCGGCCGGGTAGTCCGCATCCAACGGCACATAGGCACCGCCGGCCTTGATGATGGCCAGCACACCGATGAGCAACTGCGGCGAACGCTCGGCGGCAATCGCCACGCAGACATCCGGGCCGACGCCCTTGTCCCGCAGGTAATGGGCCAGGCGATTGGCCTGGGCGTGCAACTCGGCATAATCGAGTTGGCCGCCGTCCCACAGCAGCGCGGTCCGCTGCGGCGTAAGGCGGGCCTGCTCGTTCAGCAGCTCCGGCAGCCATTGGCTGGCCGGCGCACACGGGGCCGCGCCCCACTGCTGCTGTTGGCGGTGTTCCTCGGTGGTCAGCAGCGGCACGTCGCCGATGGCTTGCTGCGGATCGGCACAGACCGCCCGCAACAGGTTGCAGTAATGCTCCGCGAGGCGGGCGATGGTCGTCGCCTCGAACAATTCGTCGGCGTAGTCGAACGACAGGGTCAACCGACCGTTGCGATCTTCTTCGCTGTGCAGCTGCAGGTCGAACTTGGCTTCGCGGCTGTGCCACGGCAACTCCTCGGCGAGCAGTCCCGGCAGGCGGCGCAAGGCGCTCAAGTCACGTTGCTGGTGGTTGAACATCACCTGGAACAGGCCTTGCTCGCGCGCCTCGGGAAACGCTTCGAGCAGTTGTTCGAACGGCAGGTCCTGGTGGGCCTGGGCACCGAGCGTGGCTTCCCGGGCCTGGGCCAACAGCGCGGCGAACGGTTGACGGGAATCGACCTGCCCACGCAGCACCTGGGTGTTGATGAAGAAGCCGATCAGCCCCTGGGTTTCCAGGCGTGGACGGTTGGCGTTGGGTACGCCGATGCGCAGGTCGGATTGCCCGGTGTAACGCTGCAACAGCGCCTGGAAGGCGGCCAGCAACAGCATGAATGGCGTCGCGTCATGAGCCTGGGCCATGTGGCGCAGGGCCTCGCCGAGGTCCTTGTCCAGGCGCAGGCTGTGCCGCGCGGCGCTGCGTTGGCGTTGAGCGCTGCGTGGATGATCCGTGCCCAACACCAGGGCCGAATGTTCAGCACCCAGTTGCTGCTTCCAATAGTTCAATTGACGCTCGGCCTCGCCCTCGGCGAGCCATTGGCGTTGCCAACTGCCGTAGTCGGCGTACTGCAAGGGCAATGGCGCCAGCTCAGCGATCTGGCCTTGGGAGGCGGCGGCGTACAACCGGGAGAACTCTTCGATCAACAGATTCATCGACCAACCGTCGGCGATGATGTGGTGCAGTGTCACCAACAGTTGATGCTCATCCTCGTCGAGGCGCAACAGGGTGACCCGCAGCAGTGGTCCCTTCTCCAGATCGAACAGCGTGGCCGCTTCGTCTTCGCGAACCTGCCGCGCCCGGGCTTGACGCGAATCGGCAGGCAGGTCGCCGAGGTCGATGACATGCAGCTCGAACTCGCCAGCCGGATCGACCTGTTGCAGGGCCACGCCATCGCGTTCCAGGAACCGTGTGCGCAGGGACTCATGACGCTCGATCAGTTGCTGGAAACTGGCGCGCAACGCGTCTTCGTCCAACTCGCCACGCAGGTGCAAGGCGCCGGGGATATTGTAGGCATGGCTCGTGGGATCGAGCTGCCAGGTGATCCACAATCGGTTCTGTGCCAGGGATTGCGGCAGTGGCGTATGGCGCGGCAAGGCGCTGATGGCGCCCCGGGCCTGGCCGCCGTCCTGTTGCTGGGTCGCCACCGCTGCCGTGAACGCACCCAGGGTTGGAGCCTCGAACAGCAGCCGCAGGTTGAGCGTCAGCCCAAGGGTTTCGTTCAGTCGTGCGATCACCTGGGTGGCGGCGATGGAGTTACCGCCCTGCAGGAAGAAATGATCATCCGCCTGGACTTGCTCGACCTGCAATTGCTCTTGCCAGGCCTGGCCGATGAGGGTTTGCAATTCGGAAGATGGCGCGGATTCATCAACCACGCCGGCTTCAGTTGACGGGAACTGTGCATAACTGTCCAAGCTGCCGTCGGCCAACCGAATGCGGCAGGCGGAGCGCTGCAACTTGCCGCTGGAGGTCTTGGGCAACGCACCGGGATTGAGCAGCACCACCACGCTCGGTGCCTGCTGGCAGGCCTCGGCCACCGCCTGGCGAATGGCTTTGATCAGGGCTTCGGGCGGCAGGATTTTCTGCACGCTGCGGCTGATTTCCGCGGCGATGCCGATGCCTTCCTCGCCGCCGTCGTTGACCGCGAACGCCGCCACCCGGCCCTTGCGCACCACCTCCACTTCGCGCTCGATGGTTTGCTCGATGTCCTGGGGATAAAGGTTGTGCCCGCGCACAATCAGCAGGTCTTTCAGGCGCCCGGTGATGAACAGTTCGCCGCCGCGCCGGAAACCCAGGTCGCCGGTACGCAGCCAGGTCCGGCCGTCGTGCTGGACAAAGGTCTTGGCGCTGGCTTCGGGGTTGCGCCAGTAGCCCAGGGCGATGCTCGGCCCGGCGGCCCAGACTTCACCGACCTGATGGTCGGCCAATGGTTGCAACGTCGCCGGCTCGACGATCAGTACCGCGTGCCCGGGCTGGCTGACACCGCAACTCATCACCGCGCTGCCCTGCCCCGGCTCCGCACGGTTTTGCGCCAGCGCCGCGTCGTCCACCCGCAACGAAGGAATGCCGTGGCGGCGTGGCGTGCCGGCGACGAACAAGGTCGCTTCGGCCAAGCCATAGGAGGCCATGAAATTGTCCGATGTGAAGCCGCACGGGGCGAACTTCTCGGCAAAACGTTCCAGGGTGTCGAGACGGATCGGTTCGGAGCCGGAATAGGCCACGCGCCAGCCGCTCAGGTCGAGACGCTGCAGGGCCGAGTCACTGACCCGCTCGCTGCACAGCCGGTAGGCGAAGTCCGGGCCGCCACTGATGGTGCCACCGTACTCACTGATCGCCTCCAGCCAGCGCAGCGGCCGGGCCAGGAAATAAGCCGGTGACATCAATACGCAGGGAACGCCACTGAATACCGGCTGCAACAGGCCGCCGATCAGGCCCATGTCGTGGTACAGCGGCAGCCAGCTGACGATGACGTCGTCGGGGTTCAGGTCGATGCCGAAGCCATGGCGGATCAGCAGCTCGTTGGCCACCAGGTTGCCGTGGCTGACCTGCACGCCCTTGGGCAACGCGGTGGAACCGGAGGTGTATTGCAGGAAGGCAATGTCATCGTCCTGCAACGTCGGCGCCTGCCATTGCCCGGCGCGGGCCGGGTCGAGGGTATCGACGCACAGCACCGGTGGCGCCGATTCGATGGCTTGCAACGGCTCGCGCAGGTCGCGGGTGGTGAGCAACAGGCGCGGTTCGGCGTCTTTGAGGATCGACAGCAAGCGCTCCTGATGATGGCGACGGGCGGACTCCGGCGGATAGGCCGGCACGGCGATCACCCCGGCGTAAAGACAGCCAAAGAACGCCGCGACGTAATCCGGGCCGCTGGGGAACAGCAACACGGCACGATCACCGAATGCCGCTTCGGCCTGCAAGGCCGCGGCGATGGTCCGGGCGCGCAGGTCCAGGTCGCGATAACTCAACACCACACCCTGCTCCGGGGTGTCGGCAAGGAAGCGCAGGGCCACCCGGTCCGGCGTCAACGCGGCACGGCGCTGGAGGGCATGAGCCAGGGTGGTGGGGAGTTCGAACGCGTCGGTCATGGGGGGTTCCTGCCTGGATTCGGCTTGCTGGTTGTCACCCATGGGAACGGATAGTCACGGCAAATAATTAGTCGGGAGCCGACTCACCGATGCCTCGCACCGAAGCATCCGGCAGCCAGGCGCCGCGACAACGGGTCGCGGCGCAAAGGGTGGACTTCGCCACATCAATAATTCTTCTTCTCAATTGACAATCATTATCATTCAGCCTAATTTGGCGCTCGATGTGTAGGACGGGTCCGCCATCCGGACGTCCCGCTAACTTTTTTGCAGCAAGGTGAATTCCATGACGGAACAAGTATCCACAAGCAGGTGCGACTCACCGTTACTCCAGGCGTTCGTAGACAACCGATTGATTCTGGTCAAGATCGCGGCACGCATTACCGGTTGCCGTTCCCGCGCGGAAGATGTGGTGCAGGACGCTTTTTTCCGGCTGCAATCGGCGCCACAGATCACCTCCTCGTTCAAGGCGCAGCTCAGTTACCTGTTCCAGATCGTGCGCAACCTGGCGATCGACCACTATCGCAAGCAGGCGCTGGAACAGAAATACTCGGGGCCGGAAGAGGAAGGGTTGAACGTGGTGATCCAGGGTGCTTCGCCAGAAACGTCCCATATCAACTTTTCCACGCTGGAGCACATCGCCGACGCGCTGACCGAACTGCCCAGCCGCACCCGCTATGCCTTCGAGATGTACCGCCTGCACGGCGTGCCACAGAAGGACATCGCCAAGGAACTGGGCGTCTCGCCGACCCTGGTGAACTTCATGATTCGCGACGCGCTGGTGCATTGCCGCAAGGTGTCGGGGGTTCGCGGAGATACCTTCGCCCGGCGGTAGGCTTTCAGAAAGGCTTCAGTCCCAATCGCGAGCAGGCTCGCTCCCACAAAGGTTTTGTTGTGAACACAGGTCTTGTGGACACTCACCCTCCTGTGGGAGCGAGCCTGCTCGCGATGAGGGCCTACGCAAGTTCACATCAACCCACACCGATCAAAAAACCGCTCACGCCCCAGGATCATCAGCGCCGCGCGCTTGTGGGGGAAGTCGAATTCCTTTTCACAATGGAAGCACTGGTTGTGCAGGTGCGCGATCATCCGTGCATTGTCGGCCCGGGGCTCGGCGACCACGCGCTGGGTGCGCGGGTCGTCCAGGAACAGGTAATGCACCAGCGCCGACAGCCAGCTCGCCACCTTGTGTGGCCCGCGGTGCTGTTCTTCACCCACCAGCATGTGGATACCGCGGTCGTAGTGGTCGGCCTCATAGAATGGCGCGATCCGATCTTCCTTGGCCCAATAGGCTTCGAAGTAAGCGAACGGCTGGTCATCGAAGCATCCGATCAGGGTCAGGACCCGCGGATCGGCCTGTAGCTTGTCCAGGTACTCGCGATGCTGTTCCAGGCTGCCCTCCTCCTGCCAGAAACTCGCCACCCGCGGGCTGTTCTGCCAGCGGTTGAAACGCTCCAGGTCCTGCTCGATCTCCAGGGTACGCAAGGACACCCAGGCCCCTAGCCGCGCATCGAAACGCCGGTACACCTCGCCACGGGGTTTCATTGGCCGGCGTGGATGGCGGCGGCCATCGGTGATGACCATCTGTTGCGGGTAACTGCCGCTGAACGACTCCCCCAGCCAGGGTTGCGGCAATTGCCAGAACATCGTGCGCTCGCAACGGTATTCACCGGCACGCTCGGTGCTCGTCAATAAACCGCTGAGCAAGGCTTCGCCGGGGCGCTCGTCGAGGTGCCAGGTCAGGTGCAGACATTCTGGATCGCGGGCAAACAGCCAATAGCAGGCCGCCCACAGCGCCGGGCCCACCGGGCGGTCGTTGATTTCCTGCAAATGCACATGCAACTCGGGACCACGTACAAGGCGCAGCCGGATCAGCGGCGCGCCTTCGAGCATCAGGCTCAGGTGGCGTTCGGTTTCATCGGCACCGAGGCGACGGCCACCGGGCAAGGGCAGCGTCGTCGGGGGGTTGAGGTTGGACATGGGAGGGGCTCGCGTATTCGTCGGTAGTCAACGTGTGACGTGAGCCGGTGAGGGAAATTTAGTGTCACCCTCAATGGGAATGCGTGGGCACCAGCTGGATCTGGTAGGGCTGGAAAATCTTCAGCAACTGACCGTTGTCCCGCAGCGTTTGCAGCAACTGTGCAAACGCTTCACTGGAAATGGGCGCCTGCGGCCGGATCAACGCGTAATGGTGGTAAACCTGATCGATGCGTTCGGACACCAGCAATTGCGGCCCGACTTCGGGATTGCGCAGCACGTAATCGTTGAGGTACGAACGGGTCACCAGGGCGATATCCGCCCGCCCGCGCAACACCATCAGCAGGTTACTGTCGTGGGAATACGTCAACGTGGCGTTGTACTGGCCAGCGAGGAACTTGGGGTCGGCGTTGAACTCGGCGAAGGCGTAGTGATAACCGCTGAACAGGGCCAGGCGCTTGCCCCTGAGGTCGGCGAAATAAGTTTGCTGTCGGTCCGGCTGGCGCTGGGCGACGAAAACTTCCGCATCTTCCAGGCCCATGTCCACCGAGGTGTGCGGCACATCCTGCCAACCCCATTCGGGATTTTCGAAAATCGCCATGTCGACCCGGCCCTGCTTGAAATCATTGAACCGGCGTGGGATCGAAGTGGGCACCAGCACGAACTGATAGTCGCTTTGCGACTGGTTCAAGGCCTCCACCATCTGAGGCAGCAGGCCGGTGTCGGCGCCGTTTTCGGGACGAACGGTATAGGGCGGAAAATGCGCCGCGCCGATCCTCACCAGTTGTGCGGCCTCGACCGGCAACGCGAGGAAAACGGCCAGAGCGGCCAGCAGCACACGCGAGGTCATCCCCATCGGCGAAAACGTCAAGATAACCCACTCCCCAAAAGTCCCCATCACTACAATCAAGCTAGGCGGTTTCAGCCGCTTAGCCAGCCACACGGCCATTTAAAGCACCGCTCGATTATTGTTTTTCTTCCAGCACCAGGATCAGGGCCTGCTCGGCCAGTTCATCGAGGCTCAGGCTGCCCTCGGCGCGAAACCAGGTGGTGGTCCAGGACAACGCCCCCGTGAGGAACCGTCGGGTAATGGACACATCCCCGCGAATATACCCGGCCTCCTTGGCCTGGCCCAGAACCTCGAGCCACAAGTCCTCATAAATATCACGCAGGGCCAGCACGTGTCGCTGGCCTTCCTGGGACAGCGAACGCCATTCATAGACCAGCACCGCCATGGCTTCGCCGGTGCCGCCCATGATCGATTGCAATTCACAGCGAATCAGCGCCAGCACCCGCTCGCGCACGCTGTCGGCCTCGGCCAAGGCGGCGCGCATCAAGGCGGTGTTGTAGCGAATGGTTTCCTCCATCACCGCGCGCAGAATTTCATCCTTGCTCTTGAAGTGATGAAAAATGCTGCCCGACTGGATGCCCACGGCACTGGCCAGGTCGCGCACCGTGGTGCGTTCGAAGCCTTTATTGCGAAACAGGTGGGCGGCGGTCTGGAGCAGTTTGCCGCGCGCACTGTCCGGGTCGGTCAGTTGCCCGTTGTCGACCAACTCACGCATTACGCCCAGGGCTTTTTGCTCGTCCACCCATTCTCTCCTACAGTCGATCAACCAACGCGCCGCCATTGCGCACCAAACCATCGGTGGCGCGGGCAATTTAAGCCGAGCGAGGCAACCAAGCAAGCGCTCGGCCCCATGTCCGAGGCAGCATTTACAAACCAAGCGCTTGCTTGGTAGTCTCGAACCACCTTTGCCGGAGGGAACGCCATGCCAAAAACGATCCGTATCGGTTGCGCCAGCGCCTTCTGGGGCGATACCTGCACCGCAGCGGCGCAACTGGTCGAGGGCGGGGCCCTGGATTACCTGGTGTTCGACTATCTGGCCGAGGTGACGATGTCGATCATGGCCGGGGCGCGCCTGAAGGATCCGTCGAGCGGCTATGCCACGGACTTCATCGAAGTCCTCGTACCGCTGCTCCAGCGTTTGCACGACGACAGGATCCGCGTCATCAGTAACGCCGGCGGGGTCAACCCCCAGGCTTGTGCAAAGGCCTTGCAAGCGGCTTGCGACCAGGCCGGCGTGCCGCTGAAGATCGCCGTGCTACTGGGCGATGACCTGCAACCGCAATTCGAACGGCTTGCCACCCAGGGCATCCGCGAAATGTTCAGTGACGAGCCCCTGCCCTCCGCGTGCGTGTCCATCAACGCCTACCTCGGCGCGCCTGGCATCGTCGAGGCGTTGCGCCTGGGCGCCGATGTGGTGATTACCGGTCGCGTGGTGGACAGCGCCGTGGTCAGCGCCGCGCTGGTGCATGAATTCGGCTGGGCCTGGGACGATTACGACCGATTGGCCCAGGCCGCGCTGGCCGGGCACCTGATCGAATGCGGCGCCCAGTGCACGGGCGGCAACTTCACCGACTGGCAGGAAGTGCCGGATTACGAGCACATCGGCTTTCCCATCGTCGAAGTCAGCGCCGACGGCCCATTCATTGTCACCAAGACCGAAGGCAGCGGCGGCCTGGTCACGCCGCTGACCGTCGGCGAGCAGTTGCTCTACGAGATCGGCGACCCGCAAGGCTATCTGTTGCCGGATGTTATCTGCGATTTCAGCCAGGTCAGGTTGATCCAGCAAGGCAAGCACGCAGTGCGCGTCCAGGGGGCCAAGGGCCTGCCGCCCAGCGACCGGTACAAGGTCTGCGCCACCTGGCTGGACGGCTGGCGCTGCACCGCCACCTGCCTGATCGCCGGCATCGATGCCGTCGCCAAGGCTGAACGGGTCAGCCAGGCGATCATCGCCAAGACCTCGCAGCTATTGTGCCAACGCGGCTGGGCGCCGTTCAGCGAAGTGAACACCGAACTGCTGGGCAGCGAAGCCACCTATGGCCAGCACAGCCAGCGTCGGGACAACCGCGAAGTGATGATCAAGCTGGCGGTACGGCATCCCGACAAACAACCGTTGGTGCTGTTCTCCAGGGAAATCGCTCAGGCCGCCACCGGCATGGCGCCGGGGCTGACGGGCCTGGTCGGTGGCCGACCGACGGTGTCGCCGTTGATTCGCCTGTTCTCGTTCCTGATCGACAAAACCACCTGCCGGCTCGACATCGAACTCGACGGCCAGCGCCACCCGTGTCCCCTGCCCGCCCTCGAACCGCTGGAGACCACCGATCTGCCCGTCGCCCCGGACCTGCCCAAACCCCAGGGCCGGGCCGATGCCAGCGTGGCGCTGGTCAAACTGGCGGTGGCGCGCTCTGGCGACAAGGGCAACCACAGCAACATCGGTGTGATCGCCCGAGAACCCGAATACCTGCCGTGGATCGCCGAAGCGCTGACCCCGGAGGTGATGGTCGACTGGATGAGCCACGTGCTCGACCCGCTGCTGGGCCGGGTCGAGCGTTGGTATTTGCCGGGCACCCACAGTTTGAATTTCCTGCTGGAAAACGCCCTCGGCGGTGGCGGTGTCGCCAGCCTGCGCATCGATCCCCAGGGCAAGGCGTTCGCCCAGCAATTG
This sequence comes from Pseudomonas thivervalensis, assembly GCF_001269655.1. Taxonomy (GTDB): domain Bacteria; phylum Pseudomonadota; class Gammaproteobacteria; order Pseudomonadales; family Pseudomonadaceae; genus Aquipseudomonas; species Aquipseudomonas thivervalensis. The sequence goes on along the minus strand of NZ_LHVE01000007.1, from coordinate 399,412 downwards.
CTGGAGATTCAGATACCGGTGCCGCAGCACATTGCCGACCGGGTCGGCTAAGGACGGTTGTCATGGCAAATGAACGATCGGCAGCACTTGTGAACCCTGTGGCGAGGGAGCTTGCTCCCGCTCGATTGCGCAGCAATCGCAAAAAAACCGGGGTCGCTGCGCAACCCAGCGGGAGCAAGCTCCCTCGCCACAGGGTTTTGCGCTAATCCGTTCGAGCAAAAGGAGTCTGCATGCCAGTCATCGAATCGCACCTGGATCCCCACAGCGCTGACTTCGCGCGCAACCACGCGGCGATGCTGGCCGGTGTCGAACAGTTGCGCCAGCTCGAACGGGCTGTGCTGGAGAAAGCCGCCCAGGCCCAGGGCAAGTTCGACCAGCGCGGCCAACTGTTGCCGCGCCAGCGCCTGAACCTGCTGCTGGACCCCGGCGCGCCGTTCCTCGAACTCGCGAGCCTGGCCGGCTACAAACTGCATGACGACAAGGACGGCAGCCAGGCTGGCGGCGGCCTGATCGCCGGGATTGGCTACGTGTCCGGAGTGCGAGTGCTGGTAGTAGCTAATAACAGCGCGATCAAGGGCGGCACGATTTCTCCCAGCGGCTTGTACAAGACCCTGCGCCTGCAACGGATCGCCATGGAAAACAAACTGCCGGTCATCACCCTCGCCGAAAGTGGCGGCGCCAACCTCAATTACGCCGCGCAGATTTTCGTCGAAGGCGCGCGCTGCTTCGCCAATCAGGCACGTATGTCGGCCATGGGCCTGCCGCAGATCACCGTGGTGCATGGCTCGGCCACGGCCGGAGGTGCCTATCAGCCAGGTTTGTCGGATTATGTGATCGTGGTGCGCGACAAAGCGCGACTGTTCCTGGCCGGGCCGCCGTTGCTCAAGGCCGCGACGGGCGAAGTGGCCAGCGAAGAGGAGCTGGGCGGTGCGCTGATGCACGCGCAGGTGGCCGGCACCGCCGAATACCTGGCCGAGAACGACGCCGATGGCATACGCCTGGCCCGGGACATACTCGCCGTGCTGCCCTGGAACGCCCAACTGCCGCCACAGCCCGAACGGACCTGGACGGAACCGCTCTACCCCGCCGAGGAATTATTGGGACTGGTGCCCGACGACCCGAAAAAACCCTATGACGTGCGGGAAATCATCGCCCGCATCGCCGACGGCTCGAATTTCCTGGCCTTCAAAAGCGAATTCGATGCCCAGACGATTTGTGGCCACCTGCACATTCGCGGCCATGCCTGCGGCCTGATCGGCAACAACGGACCGATCACGCCCCAGGGCGCCAGCAAGGCTGCGCAGTTCGTCCAGCTGTGCGACCAGAGCCGCACGCCCCTGCTGTTTTTGCACAACACCACTGGGTTCATGGTCGGCACCGAGGCGGAGCGACAAGGGGTGATCAAGCATGGCGCCAAGATGATCCAGGCCGTGGCCAATGCCCAGGTGCCCAAGCTGACCGTCGTCGTGGGCGGCTCCTACGGCGCCGGCAACTACGCCATGTGCGGTCGCGGGCTGGACCCGCGCTTCATCTTCGCCTGGCCCAACAGCCACACCGCCTTGATGGGCGGCGCCCAGGCCGGCAAGGTCTTGCGGATGGTCACCGAGGCCACGCAACTCAAGAACGGCCTGAGCCCCGACCCGAAGAGGCTGGACCTGCTCGAGCAAACCACCGCGCAGCAACTCGACAGCCAATCCACCGCCCTCTACGGCAGCGCCAGCCTGTGGGACGACGGGCTCATCGACCCGCGCGACACCCGCACACTGCTGGGCTTTTTGCTGGACATCTGTCACGAGGCCGAGCAGCGGCCGCTGCAAGCCAACAGCTTCGGCGTGGCCCGCTTTTGAGCGCAGACCACTGGAGAACAATAAGATGATCTTCACCCAGGAACACGAAGCACTGCGGCGCACCATTCGCCAATTTGTCGACCATGACATCAACCCCTACGTCGACGAATGGGAGCAGGCCGGGCGTTTTCCCATTCACGAGGTTTTCCGCAAGGCCGGCGAGCTGGGCCTGCTGGGCATTTCCAAGCCACCGGCATTCGGCGGCATGGGCCTGGACTACAGCTATTCGATCGTCGCGGCCGAGGAATTTGGCACCATTCATTGCGGCGGTGTGCCGATGTCCATTGGCGTGCAGACCGACATGTGCACCCCGGCGCTGGCCCGTTTCGGCTCCGATGAGCTGCGGGAAGCGTTCCTGCGCCCGGCCATTCGCGGCGAACAGGTGGGCTGCATCGGCGTCTCGGAAGTCGGCGCCGGCTCCGACGTCGCCGGGCTCAAGACCACGGCACGCAAGGACGGCGACGACTACATCATCAACGGCAGCAAGATGTGGATCACCAATGCGCCGAGCGCCGATTTCATTTGCCTGTTGGCCAACACCTCGGACGACAAGCCCCACGTCAATAAATCGCTGATCATGGTGCCGATGCGCAGCCCCGGCATCAGCCTCGGCCAGCACCTGGACAAGCTCGGCATGCGCAGCTCGGAAACCGCCCAGGTGTTTTTCGACGAGGTGCGCGTGCCGCAACGCAACCGCATCGGCCAGGAAGGCGCCGGGTTCATGATGCAGATGCTGCAGTTCCAGGAGGAACGCCTGTTCGGCGCAGCCAACATGCTCAAGGGCCTGGAACATTGCATCGACAGCACCATCGAGTATTGCAAGGAACGCGAGACCTTCGGCACGGCCCTGATCGACAACCAGGTGATCCACTTTCGCCTGGCGGAACTGGCCAGCGAAATCGAATGCCTGCGAGCGCTGGTCTACCAGGCCACCGAGCAGTACATCAATGGCCAGGACGTCACGCGACTGGCGTCCATGGCCAAACTCAAGGCCGGGCGCCTGGCCCGGGAAACCACCGACAGTTGCCTGCAATACTGGGGCGGCATGGGTTTCATGTGGGACAACCCGGTCGCCCGGGCCTATCGCGACGTTCGGCTGGTGTCCATCGGCGCCGGTGCGGACGAAATCATGCTGGGCATCATCTGCAAGCTCATGGGGATTTTGCCGAGGAAGAAAAAGTGAGCGGTATGCCTGGCAGGCCGCCATCGCGAGCAAGCTCGCTCCCACATTGGACCGTGTTCACCCTCCATTGTGGGAGCGAGCTTGCTCGCGATGAGGCCCAAACAAACACCGCAAGATTCCAGGAATGCCCCCATGCCCACCTTCAGCAAGCTCCTCATCGCCAACCGTGGCGAAATCGCCTGTCGCATCCAGCGCACCGCCCAGGCCCTGGGCTACCGCACGGTGGCGGTGTTCAGCGAGGCCGACGCCGATGCGCTGCACGTGCGCATGGCCGATGAAGCCGTGCTGATCGGCCCGGCGCCGGTGCAGCAGTCCTACCTCGATGCCTCGGCCATTCTCGAGGCGGCCCGGCGCAGCGGCGCCGACGCGATCCATCCCGGCTACGGCTTTCTTTCGGAAAATGCCGGGTTCGCCCACGCCTGCGCAGAGGCCGGTATCGTTTTCATCGGCCCCAGCCCCCAGGCCATCGACCTGATGGGCAGCAAGCGCCGTGCGAAAAACGCCATGATCGAAGCCGGCGTTCCCTGCATCGCCGGTTACCAGGGCGCCGCCCAGGACGACGCCACGCTGCAGCGCGAAGCCGGGCGCATCGTCTACCCACTGATGATCAAGGCCAGTGCCGGTGGCGGGGGCCGCGGCATGCGCCTGGTCCTGCGCGCCGAGGACCTGCTGGAGCAACTGCGCAGCGCGCGCTCGGAGGCCCTGCACGGTTTTGGCAGCGACGAGTTGATTCTCGAACAGGCATTGATCGATCCACGGCATGTGGAAGTGCAGATCTTCGGCGACCATCACGGTCAACTGATCCACTTGGGGGAACGGGACTGCTCGATCCAGCGGCGCCATCAGAAAATCATTGAGGAAGCGCCCTGCCCGGTCATGACTGCCGACCTGCGCCAGGCCATGGGCGAGGCAGCACTCAAGGCTGGACGCGCAGTAGATTATGTCGGTGCCGGGACCGTGGAATTCCTGCTCGCGGCAGACGGTCGGTTCTACTTCCTGGAGATGAACACGCGCCTGCAGGTCGAACACCCGGTCACCGAGTTGATCACCGGGCTGGATCTGGTGGCCTGGCAATTGGACGTCGCCGCCGGCAGGCCGCTGCCCCTGCGCCAAGACCAGGTGACGCTCAACGGCCATGCCCTGCAGGTGCGGTTGTACGCCGAGGACCCGGCGGCGGATTTCCTGCCCCAGACTGGGCGGTTGATCGGCTGGGAGCCGCCCATCCGCGACAGCGTGCGAGTCGACCATGGCCTGTTGGAGGGCCAGACCATCACCCCGTTCTACGATTCGATGCTGGGCAAACTCATCGTCCACGGCGCCACCCGCGAGGAGGCCCGGCGTAAATTGTTGCGAGCGGTGGAGGATTGCGTGCTGCTGGGCGTCCAGAGCAATCAGCGCTTGCTCGCCGGCTTGCTGGCGCATCCGCAGTTCATCGACGGTGACGTCGGCACCGGCTTCATTGGCCAGCACTTTGCCAATCATCCCGCGTTCCTGCCCCTTGAGCCCACGGCCGAACAACTGGCCATCGCCACGGCGGCGTTTTATCAGGGCTCGCTGGCACGACATGCACCCGGCCTGGGCGGGTGGCGCAACAGCCTCGGCGCGGCGCTGCATTATCGGATCGGCGTCGGAGAGCGCGACTGGATGCTGAGCCTTGAGGCTGAAACCGACGGGACACTGAGCATCCGCAGTGCCGGGCGGTTAGTCGAACTGAGGCTGCTCGACGTTGACGCCAATGGCGCAACGCTGATGATCGATAGGATTCGCCAGCGCCATGCCTGGCGCCTCGAGGACAACGACCTCTGGCTGTCCACCCGCCCCGGCGGCCTGCACCTGCAAGACCGGACCCTGGTCCCGGTCGTCGCCAAGGCCACGGCCAGCGACGGCACGCTCAAGGCACCCATGGACGGGGCCATTGTCGAGTTGCTGGTCAGCGAAGGCAGCCCGGTGCGCCGGGGCCAACTGCTGATGGTGCTCGAAGCGATGAAAATGGAACACCCGCTCAAGGCCGGTATCGACGGCGTGGTCAGGCAATTGCAGGTCACGCGGGGCGACCAGGTGAAAAACCGCCAGGTTTTGTTGCGCGTTGAAACAGCCCACTAGTCGGATGCCTGGGCTTTGACTACGCTCAAACCCATCAGCACGCCGATACCGGGAACCCTGCAATGCCTCACTGGCTGGTGATTGATCTGGAGGCCACCACCGATGAGGGTGGCTGGCCGGTAACCGAAATGGAAATTATCGAAATCGGCGCCACACTGGTGAATCGTGACGGTCGCGAAGTGGATCATTTCCAGCGCTTCGTGCGGCCCCTGAGACGCCCGCTGCTCACGCCGTTCTGTCGCGAACTGACCCACATCACCCAGGCCAATATCGACAGTGCCGCGCCCCTGACCGAGGTCTGGCCGGCGTTCGAGCGCTGGCTGGCGCCATATCATCCGAAGCTGGAAAGCTGGGTCAGCTGGGGTGACTACGACCGCAAGCAACTGCTGCAGGAATGGCAACACCAGCAGTTGCACAGTGTCCTTGTCCAGGTGCCGCACATGAACCTCAAGCAACGCTTCGCCAAGGCCCGTCGGCTGGAACGACCGCTGGGGCTCAATGGCGCGCTGCAACTGGCTGGCCTGCAATTCTGCGGTCAACAGCACCGTGCCCTGGAAGATGCCCGCAATACCGCACGGTTGCTGCCCTTGGTGCTGCCGGGTTGAACCGAGCCCACTGCCCGGCGCGGCAGATGACGAATGTTGCAGCCTTGTGCATACTGGCCGGCCTTTTTCAGCCCCTTTTTCGAGGAATCGCCCATGTTCAAAGTCAACGAGTACTTCGACGGCACCGTCAAGTCGATCGCTTTTGGCACTGCCGAAGGCCCTGCGACCATCGGCGTCATGGCACCGGGCGAATATGAGTTCGGCACGGCCCAACGGGAAATCATGCACGTCGTCTCCGGCGCGCTGACCGTGAAGCTGCCCGACAGCACCGACTGGGAAACCTTCCAGGCCGGCAGCCAGTTCAATGTACCGGCCAACAGCAAGTTCCAGCTCAAGGTGGCTGTCGACACTGCCTATCTGTGTGAGTATCGCGGCTGATTCGGCACATAACCCTGTGGCGAGGGAGCTTGCTCCCGCTGGACTGCGCAGCAGTCCCAAAAGGCTTGGCACAATCGGCCTGACGCACCTCTTGGGGCTGCTTCAGCCCAGCGGGAGCAAGCTCCCTCGCCACGAAAGCTAGAAATGCTGTTGCCGGACAAACAAAAATGCCCGTGTCCAATGACACGGGCATTTTTGTTCACAGCTCTTTTTATTCGAGCACTTCAACCGGCATGCCGACTTCAAGCCGACCGTTGCTGTCGTTGACCAGGTTCTGGCCGAACATCGCACCGTCCGGTGTCGAACGGTACTGCTGCAACGTGGCAAAGGGTTCGCGATTCGGATCGCGCTCGCCGGTGTGCGGATCGACCGTGGTCATGATGCAACGCGAGCAGGGCTTGACCAGGCGGAACTCCACCTCACCGATACGAATGCGCTTCCAACCGTCCTCGGCAAAAGCCTCGCTGCCCTCGACCACCAGATTGGGACGAAAGCGCAGCATTTCCAGCGAACGGCCGACCCGGCTCGAAAGATCCTGCAACGAGGCCTGGCCAATCAGCAGCAGCGGAAAACCATCGGCAAAAGCGACCTTGTCGTCATCCTTGCCGTAACCGGCTGCGGTGGTGCGCGCCAGTTCCACCGGCACATGCACCAGCCGCGTGGGGTTGCCGATGAAGTCGCTGACCCAGGCCGCAGCCTCGTCACCGGCATCCGGCACACGCAAGGTGTCACGCCAGATGATCACGCCGCGCCGCTGCTCTTGCTCGGTGGGTGGCAACGGCACGTCGATGGCGCCATGGCCAGGCGCGCTGAGCGTCAGGCCGCCCGCCTCGTTCCACAAGGCTGAAAGCTGGCTCATCTTCGCCACGGCGCGCTGGGTCAGGAACCGGCCCGTGCCCTCATCCACTAGCATCCAGCGCCGATCACCGTCCAGCCCGAGCTTGTCCAGGCCGATTTCCGGCAAGGGCTGGCCCTTGCCGGACTTCAACGGATACCGATACAGCGCGCTCAGCCGCAACATGGTCAACTTCCCCGGTGGCAAAAAAATGCCACCTTATACGAGCCGGCCATTGAAGCAAACCATCATCGGTTTCAGTCGAGCATCAGCCGCTGGCGCACCACGTCGACCAGCTTGTCCGGCTGGAATTTGGAGAGGAAGTTGTCGCAACCGACCTTCTTGACCATCGAATCGTTGAAGCTGCCGGACAGCGAGGTATGCAGTACGACATAGAGCCCACGCAAACGCGGGTCGTTGCGGATTTCGGTGGTCAGGCGGTAGCCGTCCATTTCCGGCATTTCCGCGTCGGTGAAGATCATCAGCAATTTGTCGGTCATGACCTCGCCGGTATCGGCCCAGGCCTTGAGCATGTTCAGCGCCTTGAGGCCGTCGCTGGCGATGTGCATTTTCACGCCCAGTTGACCCAGGGTGTCGCGCAGTTGCGAAAGCGCCACATTGGAGTCGTCCACCAGCAGCACTTCGCGACCACGGGCGCGCTCCAGCACCGGGTCTTCGAGCTTGTCCCGGGAAACCTTGGCGTTGTAAGGCACGATTTCGGCCAGGACCTTTTCCACGTCGATGATTTCCACCAACTGATCGTCCACCTTGCTGATGGCCGTCAGGTAGTGCTCACGGCCGGCACTGGTCGGCGGTGGCAGGATGGCTTCCCAGTTCATGTTGACGATGCGATCGACGCCGCCCACCAGGAACGCCTGGACCGAACGGTTGTACTCGGTCACGATGATGGTGCTGTTGGCGCCCGGCACCAGTGGACGCATGCCAATGGCCTGGGACAGGTCGATCACCGGCAGCGTCTGGCCTCGCAGATTGACCACGCCGCACACAAACGGGTGGCGTTGCGGCATCAAGGTCAGCTTTGGCAGTTGCAGAACTTCCTGGACCTTGAACACGTTAATGGCGAACAACTGTCGACCCGCCAGGCGAAACATGAGAATTTCCAGGCGATTCTCACCCACCAGTTGGGTTCGTTGATCTACTGTGTCGAGAATGCCGGCCATCGATGACTCCTGGGCTTGTTCGGATGAATCCAATAAAACGGGTATCGGCTGCACGAACCGAATCTTGACCCCAGAATAAAATACCGACGCGGGGAATTGATATCACATTAACATCATGCTTTACTGGCTTCGTACTCTCATTTGCCGTTTTCCCCGCTGCGCGACCCTGGTTTGCGCACTAAGTTCCCCTGTCTAAGGGATTCCCCTAGGCACAATCAGGTCCAACCTGATATTCCCGTTATCCAATAGCCATTAATGTGACGCCATTCTCATTGCTGAACGGAGTCAGACCTTTGTGCGCGACCACAGGACATCGGAGCTGCAGCCTTTCGGCCGATCCCGCCCGTGCAATCGTTTGCGAAGTCACCTTCGCTGAACGGCATGGACGTACCGTCGTGCGTCCGTCCGCAGTCGACCTTGAGATCCAGCCGTTCGCCAAACGCGGTTTCCTTTCGCCTGACATGATGTTGTGGAGATAAGCATGCCGAACGATCGTAGGAACTGGAATCAGCGTCTTCCCGAATTTCTGATCGAGGCCGAAACCCTGCTGGCCAAGTCGGAGGAATGCCTGAGCCATCTGCAATTGATCAACAACGACAAGGACGCCATCGATTGCATGCTCAGCACCTTGCTGAAGCTGTCAAAGAAAGCCAATGCCCTGGCGCTGGAAGCCGTTTCGGAGTTCTCGCTGCATATCCATGGCTTGCTCAGCCATGCGCAAAACCACATGGAGTTACATGACCAGGCCCTGGACGCCCTGAAGGACTGTTTCACCCTGATGGCCTGGCAATTGGAGCTGGTCGATCACACCACTGGCCAGTTGAGCCTGGACAGCAGCGAACAGACGTCGTTGATCGAGGCATTCGCGTTCCAGGTAGGCCAGAGTCCCGGCCAGGCACTGGCTGCGTCGCGTCCGCTGGCGTTGGTGCCCTATTCCCAGAAACAAGCCTGATAGATGGCGATGCGCCTGCATCCCAGCATGTTCACGGCGCCATGCCGAACGCGACCAACGATAGGTGAAGTGGTACTATCTCCCGCGTCAGCCACTTCAAGACAGCGCCGTCAAAGCCGCCAACCGAAGCTGCCTTCGACCTGAAACGTTTACCCGACCCGGCCTGTCAGATGCGCTGACCAGCCTGCCCGCAGCGAACATTCATTGGCTCCATCCGCTATGCACGCCAGCCTCAAGTCATTCATCACCTGGCCTCCTTCCCGAGAAAACGCCCGTCGCTTCACATTATTGTTGTGCATCTGCTCGACGCTCGGCTGCCTGCTGACCTACCTGTTCGCCCATACGGTCCCATTGAGCCTACTGGCACTGAATGTCGCGGCCATGACCTGCGTCTGGATCCACCATCGCTTGTCGCGAAAATCCATCAAGTTCCAACCCCAGGAACTGGCCGACCGGTTACTTGAGGTCCAGGAAAATGAACGCCATCGGCTCAGCCGCGAATTGCACGACGACATTGGCCAGTTGCTGACCGCGGCGAAGCTGCAAAGCGAATGGCTCAAGCGGCGGATGCCGGAGGAATTGCAAGGCCAGTGCACGCTCCTGTGCGAGACCCTGGACGAAACCCTGAACAAGGTCCGTGATGTATCGGCGATCCTCAACCCCAGGGAATTGACCAGCCTCGGGCTTGAAGCCAGCCTGCGGGCGCACCTGCTCAAGACATTGGCCAATGCCCCGGTGAATTGGAGCCTCGATTGCCAACAACGCATGACGGGCATCCCGGAGGAAATGTCAGTCGCGGTGTTCCGGATCACCCAGGAAGCCGTCACCAATATCTTGCGCCATGCCCGGGCGACGAACCTGCTGGTGCGCCTGCAGCGCCTGCCCGACGGCCTGACCCTGCTGATCAGCGACGATGGCCAGGGGTTCGTCCCGGCGAGCCACCCCGCTCGCGAAGGTCAACGGGGCATGGCCGGCATGTCGGAGCGGGTCGAACAATTGGGTGGCACCCTCAAGATCATCAGCGAGGCCGGCAAAGGCACGCACATCGAAGCGCGCTTTCCCTGGGCACCGCGTGCCCTGGAACGAGCCAGTAAGAATAAGGTTTTCCTTTGATTTGTAATTTGCTTCTGGTAGATGACCACTCGCTGATCAGGGCCGGCGTACGCGCCCTGGTCATGGATATCCCAGGCTATGCCGTCATCGGCGAAGCCAATGACGGCACGCAACTGGTGGAGCTGGTGGAGCGGCTGAACCCTGATATCGTGCTACTGGACATTTCCATGAAGGACACCAGCGGCCTGGACGCCTTGCAGCAGCTCAAGCGAGTGCGCCCCCACAGCAAGGTGTTGATCCTGTCGATGCATACGGATCCGTCGCTGATCATGCAGGCGCTGGAATCCGGAGCCCATGGGTACCTGCTCAAGGACACCACCGCCACCGAGCTGAAACATGCCCTGGAGGCGCTGCGCGACAACGAACGCTACCTGAGTCCGGCCATCGCCCACACCGTGATCAATCAGGCGCTGACCCGCGCCCAGAAACATCAGCCGGACCCTGCCCATGCCCACAACCTGACCGCGCGCCAGCTGGAAATATTGCGGCTGATCGTGCGCGGCAAGTCCACCCGGGAAATTGCCAACGGCCTGAACCTGAGCATCAAGACCGTGGAAACCCACCGGGCGCAAGTCATGAAGCGCCTGCAAATCCATGATGTGGCCGGCCTGGTGCTGTTCGCGGTGCGCGAGCAGATCATCAGCCTGGACGACTGAGCACCGTCGTCCCCTTCAACAGAGGCGAATCGGACGGCAGGTGCACTTGCAGTGCCTTCGGACGAACGGTGAAACGCAAAGTGTCGACCTGCAACGGTTCGCCATCGAGATTGATGTCCAGGCCCTGCGCGACCTTGATCTCCACCCATGGCAAGCGCGCGCGGACAAACATGTTGTCGATGCCCAGGCCGCCCGCCAGCAGGTCCTTCAACGTACTGACCACTTCCTGGGGCGCCGGCAGGATGCTGATGTCCAGCAAGCCATCATCCGCCAACGCCTCCGGACACAACACATGGCCTCCCCCCGCCTGCCGGCCATTGCCGATGCCCAGCGCGAGCAAATCGCCCTGCCAGTGAAAATCGGGGCCTTGCAACTCGCCGTAGGCGGCACTCAGCTCACTGAACCGCGACAGCCCCGTAAACAGGTACGCCGCGCCGCCCAAAACTTTCTTGAGGTCCTCTGAAGTGTTCGCCGTCACTTGGCTGCCGAAGCCGCCGGTGGCCATGTTCAGGAAAATCCGCCCGCCGACTTCGCCCACATCAACGGCCTGTGGCGCAACGTCCAACAAATCCAGGGCCTGGGCAGGTTCCAACGGAACACCGGCCGCCCGGGCGAAATCGTTGGCCGTGCCCAGCGGCAACAGTACCAGGCTGGCATCGCTCGACTTGAGGGCGATCGCTTCGGCAATATCGCGCAAGGTCCCATCACCGCCGCCGGCGATCAGTCGTGTATAACCGGCGTCCAGCGCTTCATCGACGTATCGCTGGGCATCGCCGGCTTCCCAGGTCAACCGTACCGCCAGCTCCCAGCCCTGTTCGCGCTTGAGCATCACTGCCGAGCGAACCTCTTCGTTGAGCGCTTGCTTGCCATGCAGAATCAACAGCGCCTTGCCTTTGCTCATCGTGGTCTCCGTCATTGGAAGGTTCAGGAATGGGACCGCTCATTCGCCCGAAAAAGCCCGATGCACCTCAAATTATTAAAAGAAGCAGGACGGCTTCCCTGATCGACACGCCGTGATTCGAAGAGTTTTCTTACAAGACCTGGCGAATCAGCTCAATTGACCCTCTAGCGGTATTGAGACACCGTGGCCTTATGTTTGCTGGACCGCTAAAACCCTCATCACACAAGGAAGCATTTTCCCATGGATGGATACGTCACGGCCCGCTGGGGCCTGATCAGTCGCTCGAACAGTTATGGTCAAGGGGATGGACCGTCCCATGCATAACCGTGAATACAAGCTGTCGCCCCGGCAGCACGCGTCCTTTGGGAGCGGGCGGGCCGATACTCGAAACGAATGCAAAAGTTGCAGTAGTCCCGCTGGAGGAATTGATTTGGAACCGCGCGTCGTTGAACTGGAAACCCACCTCAAGTACATCCGCAAGGATATGGATGAAATTCGCACCGACGTAAAGGTGATCCGCCACAGGCTGGCCTATTCGGCTGGCGCCGCGGCGGTGGTGCTCGGTCTGCTGGGCTGGATTGCCAACAATCGATTCGATCAACTGGTGATGCTGCTCACGCGATGAAGGCGAGGCGCACAAAGGCCCGAGCGTCCAACTCGGGCCGGAGAACACCGGCATGCGTGCTAGCCCAGGACTTCGCTCAAGGGGATAAAGCCCACTTCGTCACCCTCTACCAGCGTCTGTCCCTCGAGCACCTCGACCAACCCTTCGGCCCAGGCCGCGCTACGCAGGACACCCGAGCTTTGGTTCCGGTAGATGATCGCTCGACCATTCTCCATGCGGCCTCGCAGGTATTCTCGGCGACTGCCCGCCTTCGACCAGGCGAAACCGGCCGGCACCTTGAACTTGAGCGGCGTCACCGACTGAACGCCTTGGCGCCTCAATAGGTAAGGCCGTGCCAGCAGTGCGAACGTCACGAGGGTCGAAGCGGGGTTTCCAGGCAGGCCTATGACTGGCACACCACGGTAATGCCCGAACGTCAGCGGCTTACCCGGTTTGATGGCGAGTTTCCACAGCGCCAGCTCGCCGTCCTCGCGCAAGGCAACGCCCAGGAAGTCCGCCTCCCCCACCGACACACCTCCGGTGGACAGGATCAGATCGACATCCGACAACTGTGCCAGGCGCTCGCGGGTGGCCGATAAATCGTCGGGCAGGATACCCCCGTCAACCACCTCATAACCCAGGCGTTGCAGCCAGCCACACAGGAGCACGCGGTTGCTGTTATAGATCTGGCCAGGACCCAACGCCTGACCGGGCTCGACCAGTTCATCTCCCGTGGAGAGGACGGCGACGCGGACCTTGCGCACCACGTCCAGCGATGCACAGCCCAAGGATGCCGCCAAGCCCAGCTCGATCGGCCCCAGGCGAGTACCGGCAGAAAGGACTTGCTCGCCAACGGTGGTCTCCTGTCCTTGAGGACGAATGTTCTGCCCACTGACCATCGGCTCGGTAAACCGCACTCGCTGGTCGCTTTCAACCACGGCGTTTTCCTGCATCTCGACGCAATCGGCGCCGGCAGGGACTGGCGCCCCCGTGAAGATCCGCGCACAGGTACCAACGGCCAACGGCTCCGGCGCCTGCCCGGCGAAAATTCGCTGGCTGACCACCAACGGCTCGCCGTTCCAGTCCGCCAGCCGCAAGGCGTAGCCGTCCATGGCGCTGTTGGGCCATGGCGGCAAATCAAGGGACGACACCAGATCCTCGGCAAGCACGCGCCCTGAGGCCGCGGCCAAAGGCAAATGCTCGCGCTGAACAATCGGCGTGGCCGCCGCCATCTCGAGCAGCCGCTCCAACGCCACCTCAACGGCCATCAAGGCGCCCGCCTTGCCCGGTTTACCCACGGGATTCACAAGGAGCAGCCTGTTTCAAATGGGCCACGAAGTTGCACGGCCGATGTCGCACATCCAATTGTTCAGCCAGGATCCCATCCCATCCCGTACGCACCGCGTTGGTCGACCCTGGCAGGCAACATACCAGCGTGCCATTGGCCAGGCCCGCCAGCGCGCGGGACTGCACAGTGGAAGTGCCGATGTCGGCCACGGATATCTGCCGGAACAACTCGCCAAACCCATCGACCTGCTTGTCCAGCAGACACGTGACGGCTTCCGGCGTGCTGTCACGCCCCGTGAAACCGGTGCCGCCGGTGATCAGCACCACTTGCACCACGTCTTCGGCAATCCAGGTCGCGACTTGCGCCCGGATCTTGTACAAATCATCTTTGAGCAGGACCCGCGCCGCCAGGTTGTGGCCGGCCGCCGTGAGCCGATCGACGAAGACCTGCCCGGACGTATCGGTTTCCAGAGTACGGGTGTCACTGACTGTCAGCACCGCGATATTGAGCGGCACGAAAGGTACATCAGCCTTGGCTTTCATAGGCTCGTCCAGTTGTGGAGAAAACAGCCCGGTGTTATATCACAGCGCTTCATTTTTTCGCCCGTGCGGAGACACGTCATGACCTCGAACACGCCGCTGCCATCCTGCTCCATTCTGCTCTTGGCGGGTGGGCGCGGGCAACGCATGGGCGGCCAGGACAAAGGCCTGGTGCAGTGGCAAGGCGAACCGCTGATTGCCCATCTCCATCGTCAGACCCGCGCGATGAGTGATGACCTGATCATTTCCTGCAACCGTAATGCGCAACGTTATGCACCGTATGCCGATCAGTTGGTGCATGACGAGGAAGGCGACTTTCCCGGGCCACTGGCGGGCATCCGGGCAGGCCTCAAGGCAGCGAGGCACCCGTATGTGCTGGTGCTGCCGTGCGACGTACCGCAAATCGACGCCAGCCTGCTCGACAACATGCGCAGAACGGCCAGCCAGTACCCCGACCAACCGTTGATGGTGCGGCACGGCGAGCATTGGGAACCGCTGCTGTGTGTCATCCCGTTGGCCCTGGCCGCGAGCTTCGAAAAAGCTTGGAGCGAAGGCGAACGCAGCCCCGGTCGGATCATGCGCGCGCTACACGCCGTTGCCTTGCAATGCCCTGCCGACGATCCGCGGCTGGCCAATCTGAACACCCCGGAGTTACTGGCCCAACATAAAGGCGTGTCAGATTGACACTAGCCAGGAACTTGCGCGCAATGTATACGTCTGAAGGTCAGTAACTTGAAGAATCCATTTCGGAGAAACACCATGACACAACGGACCCTCGCCACGTTCATGCTCGCTCTGGGCCTCGCCACCCTTGCCGGGTGCGCTTCGCCAACAGTGATCACCTTGAATGACGGTCGCGAAATCCAGGCCGTCGATACCCCTCATTACGATGAAGAAAGCGGCTTCTACGAATTCGAGCAACTGGATGGCAAGCAGACTCGCGTGAACAAGGATCAGGTTCGTACCGTTAAGGATTTGTAATCTGTAACGCTGCTGCCAGATAGCTGGAAAACCGGCGCTTCCTGAAGAGGGAAGCGCCGGTTTTTTTTTGGGTTTGGGTTTGGGTTTTGGGTGTATATCCGTTGCTGCGGTAACGGCTGCTTAGGGTTCCGCCCTGACGGCGGGTCACTTTTGAAAAGCGCAAAAGTAACCAAAACGCTTCTGCCCCACCACTCGGTGCCTCGCTAGGGCTCGGCATGCCTGAACGAAGGCATTGCTCCGTGGGCCCGCCGCGCAATACCTTCGTTCAGCCAGCGTGGTTAACGGGGCCCCTGAGATCAAGGTCCGCCACGAGGCGGCCTGATAGCCGACCTGGCTCTGGGTGATCGCGTTTCTCCTGTGGGAGCGGACTTGCTCGCGAAGGCGGTGAGTCAGTTTTCGGTGATGTTGGAGGTGCCGGCGTCATCGCGAGCAAGCTCGCTCCCACAGGGGGGTTAGGTGCACATGAATTTTGTATTCGCTGAAGATCCAGTGTGGGAGCGAGCTTGCTCGCGATAGCGGTGGCTCAGCCACATAGATGCCGGCATATGCCCCGCTCTTGCTCTGCTCTTGCTTTGGATCTTGATCTTGATCTTGAGGCCCCGTTAAACCACGCTGGCCGAACGCAGGCATTGTGGAGTGGGCATCCCGGCATGGATGCCGGGATAGCCGCGCTGGGCCATGGATGGCCCTTCGCGGCGGGCCCACGGAGCAATGCCGGAGTGAGGGCATGCCGAGCCTAGGCGAGGCACCAAGTGGTGGGGCAAAAGCGTTTTGGTTACTTTTGCGCTCTTCAAAAGTGACCCGCTGTAAGAGCGGAACCATAAGCCGCCGTTACCTAAATAACGGATATACACACCATCCCCTGAACAAAAAAACTACCACTGCAACGAAATATCGCTCTCGAACACCCGCGCCTGACCCGTAACCGGATCAACAAAACGCAACCCCTGAGCCAGCAGCTTTAGCGGATTCGAGTAATCATCCTCAACATCCCGAAGCACATCAGGATAAAACGGATCGTTGCAAATCCCCGCCCCCAAGGCATTCATGTGCACCCGCAACTGATGCTTCTTACCCGTAACCGGATACAAACCATAACGCCACAACTCGCCATTGCGTTCCAACACTTCGATGGCCGTTTCGGTATTCGGCTCGCCCGGCCCTTCCTGCATTCGGAAGAACGGTTCGCCATCGATCATCCGGCTCTTATGCACCCGGGGAAAGGTCAACCCAGGCAATGCACGGGCAATGGCCTGGTAGCGCTTCTCGATTTGCCGTGTCGGAAACAGTGACTGGTACGCCGAACGGGTTTGCGGGTTGGCGGAAAACAACACCAGCCCGGCCGTGTGTCGATCGATGCGGTGCAGGGGCACCAGATGCGGATTGTCCAGCCGCCGGATCAGCCGTCGCAACAAAGTCTGCTCGACATATTCGCCCGCCGGTGTGACAGGCAGAAAATGCGGTTTGTCTGCCACCACCAGATGCTCGTCGGCATACAGGATCGACTCCACCACCGGGATCGGCTTCTCGTCGGGTACTTCGCGGAAGTAGTGAATGCGCAGGCCTTCGCGGTACGGCAAGTCGACAGGGATGGCCTTGCCCTCCCCGTCCAATACCCGGCCCCGGGCGATCCGGTCCAGCCACTGTTCACGACTGATGGTGCTGAAATGCTCACACAGACACTCCACCACCGTCGACCAGGAGCCGGGCGGCAGATACAGCGTACTGGCCTGATGATGAGCGGCGGAAAACGATGAACCGGACATTAAAAACTCTTGGGCATTTTTGCAGGCTGGCATTATCCGACAGTCACATCCACCAGCCCAGCAATGATTGCTTCACGCCGTGGCTGGCGCCGGTTTGGCCGCTTCGGTGAACTCCTTCAACCAGCGCAGCACTTCCACCGCCTCCCAGCGACCTGGATCGTATAGCGCGTACAGCAAACCCTGGTAACCCACCACATCCAACTGCTTGTGGTAGCCGGCACGCTGGAACAACGCTTCGATCTCGGCGAAACAGGTGTTGAAATGAAGTTTATTGAACGGTGTCTTGCCTTCGGTCACCAAGCCATCCAGGCGCAACTCCAGGACCGCCTCACGCACAACGTCCGCGGACATCCTGTTTACGCTGCTTTTCAGTTGTTCGACATTGACCAAGGGGAAGCACTCCAGATAGCTGTATGCACATACAGTAACCGAAGCACGCTACTTTCGCCAACCACAGTGTCAGGAACTGACGGACGAGCCGCTCAACGGAGGAATGTCACGATCTGTTCGGCCCCGAAGGGCCAGTCCAGCTCCGCCCCATTATCGGTCCTGCGCAGGACCGGGATACGTAACTCATAGGCGTCGAAAAAGGTCTCGTTCTCAGCGATATCCACCAGTTCCACCAACAATCCATGTTCGACGAAAGGCATCAGTTCAGCTTCGGCGACTTCACAAAGATGACACCCCAGGGTGCCGAACAACTGGCATTCAGGAAGCATGGCGGGTAGACCCAAAAAAGATAGACGGTCATTCTAGGCCCGCCTCGGAAAACCGTCGAGTCGCTGGCTCGCTTCAGGGTGTTTCGGTAAAACGCTGATGCAAATCACTGAACGCAAATGCTTTTCCAGCGACGCTTGTCGTGTTTTTCCCTCTACGCTGTGCGTTGTACCTTGAAACGGAGTTCCCCTTGTTTGCCAACCTGCTGATCATCCTCGCCTCGTCCCTGGTGGTCATCGCCCTGTTCAGGCGGCTGCGCCTGCCACCCGTGCTGGGTTATCTCTGCGTCGGGCTGGCAGTCGGGCCTACCGCACTGGACTGGGTCAACGACAGCGAAGAACTGCCCGACCTGGCCGAGCTCGGGGTGGTGTTCCTGTTGTTTTCGTTGGGGCTGGAGTTTTCCCTGTCGAAAATGCTCGAACTGCGTCGGGTCGTGTTCGGCCTCGGCAGCCTGCAGGTGCTGTGTTCAGGGGTGCTACTGGCGGGATTGCTGGCCGCATGCGGAGCGCCAGCGATCGCCGCGTTGCTGCTCGGTGCGGGATTGGCCTTGTCCTCCACCGCCATTGTCAGCAAGGAATTGACCAGCCTGGGCGAGATCTTCAGCAGCCACGGCCAGAACGCCATCGGCGTATTGTTGTTCCAGGACGTTGTCGCGGTACTCCTGTTGACCTTGGTGCCGGTCTTCGCCGGCAGCAGCGAGCATCCGTGGTATTGGGCGCTGCCCCTGACCCTGGGCAAGACCCTGGTGTTGTTCGGAGGCCTGCTGCTGGCCAGCCGATGGCTGCTGCCACGGCTGTTCCATGAAGTGGCGGCGTCCCGCTCCGCAGAACTGTTCGTGCTGCTGGCCCTGGTCATCGTGCTGCTGACGGCGTGGCTGACCCACCTGCTCGGTTTGTCGCCGGCCCTGGGCGCTTTCCTGGCGGGCATGCTGTTGGGGGAAAGTCACTACCGGCATCAGATCGAAGCCGACATACGCCCGTTCCGCGACATCCTGTTGGGGCTGTTCTTCGTCAGCATCGGCATGCTGATCGATCTGCAACTGTTCCTCGATGACGGCCTGCTGATCCTGGGATTGACCCTTGGCTTGATGCTCATCAAGGGCTGCGTGGTCGCCGTCCTGGTGAAATGGCGCGGCAGCGACGGTGAAACCGCCTGGCGCAGTGGCCTGGCCCTGGCCCAGGGCGGCGAATTCTGTTTTGCCTTGATGGCGCTGATGCAGCAAAACCGTCTCATGCCCGCCGATATCAGCGGCCTGCTGCTGGCCGCGACGTTCTGCTCGATGCTGTTGACCCCGCTGTTGCTACGCGCGGCGCCACGCATCGCCGCGCGCCTGCATCGCAAACCCAACGAAGAAGCGCAACTGGACCAGATCAGCGCACTCAATGCCGGGCTGTCGAATCATGTGGTGATTTGCGGCTACGGGCGCGTCGGCCAGTCCATCGGACGTTTCCTGCGTCGCGAAGGCCAGGCATTCGTCGCCCTGGACGACGACCCGGTGATCATCCAGGAAGCCACCGTCGGGGAAAACTGCGTGCATTATGGGGATTCGCGACGAGGTGACCTGCTCGCCGCCGTTGGCTTGAGCCGCGCCCGGCTATTGGTGATTGCGGTGGACAAGACCGACATCGCCATCACCGTGCTCAAGGCGGCCCGGCAGGTCAACCAACAGGTGCCGATCCTGGTGCGCACCCGTGACGATAGCCAACTGGCCGAGTTGCAGGCCGCCGGGGCCAGCGAAGTGGTCCCGGAGCTGTTGGAATCGAGCCTGATGCTGGCCTCCCACGCCCTGATCATGCTTGGCCTGCCCGAGCAGCAGGTCCGGCATCATGTGGATCAGGTCCGTCACGACCGCTACCGCCTGCTACACGGCTTTTATCCCGGCAACCAGGACAAGGAGCCTTAGTCCTGGCTGACCGCGCCGATCTTGTGAATCGACAGGTCGGCGCCGTAATACTCTTCTTCCTGGGTCAGGCGCAGCCCCAGCACGATCTTGATAGCGCCATAGACCGCGAAGCCGCCGGCCAAGGCAACGACAACGCCCAGCGCCGTGCCGATCAACTGGCTGACCAGGCTGACCCCACCCAGGCCACCCAGGGCACTCTGGCCAAAGATGCCACAGGCAATACCGCCCCAGACCCCGCACAGCCCATGCAGTGGCCAGACGCCGAGCACATCGTCGATTTTCCATTTGCCCTGGGCCGCCATGAAACACCAGACAAACAAGGCTCCGGCAATGGCTCCGGTGGCCAACGCACCGACCGGGTGCATCAGGTCAGAACCGGCACAGACCGCCACCAGCCCAGCCAGCGGGCCGTTGTGCAGGAAACCTGGGTCATTGCGCCCGACAATCAATGCCGCCACGGTACCGCCCACCATGGCCATCAACGAATTGACCGCCACCAGCCCACTCACCCCAGGCAAGGTCTGGGCACTCATCACGTTGAAACCGAACCAGCCGACAATCAGGATCCACGAGCCCAAAGCCAGGAATGGAATGCTCGAAGGCGCGAACGCCACCAGGCGACCGTCCCGGTAGCGGCCATTACGCGGGCCGAGCAAGAGCACGGCGGCGAGTGCCAGCCAGCCGCCCATGGCATGCACCACCACGGAACCGGCGAAATCATGGAAACTGGCGCCGAACCGGGCTTGCAGCCAGGCCTGCAGGCCGAAATTGCCGTTCCAGACCAAGCCTTCGAAGAACGGATAGACAAACGCCACGATCAGCACCGTGGCGCACAACTGCGGGGCGAACCGCGCACGTTCGGCAATACCGCCGGAAATGATCGCCGGGATCGCAGCGGCAAAGGTCAACAGGAAGAAGAACTTCACCAGGCTGTAGCCATGATCGGTGCTGAGCACCGCGGCCGGTTGCAGGAAGGTCACGCCGTAGGAAATCCAATAGCCTACAAAGAAATAAGCCAAGGTCGAGACCGCGAAATCGCTGAGGATTTTCGACAGCGCATTGACCTGGTTCTTTTGCCGGACCGTCCCCACTTCAAGGAACGCAAAGCCGGCATGCATGGCCAGGACCATGACTGCGCCGAGCAGGATGAACAGCGTGTTGGAGCTGTGGACCAGACTGTCCACGGCACTTTGCATATTTTCCATGGTGTTGGCAGACCCGAAAAAGTTGAAAAAAGCACCAAACCGGTTCGCCTGCCTCTGCGAACGCACCAAATTGAAACGATCCATTTGCCGATCAATGGCCAATGAACCGCTTTGGTGCGCCAGAACAGGCAAAACGAAGTCCCGCTTCGAGATGCTTTGCGGTTTTTGATTATTTGGATCAAGGTTTTGCGGGCTTGCGCCCAGCTTCAGCGCACTGGCGCAGGCTGACGCACCAGTACATGGCAGAAGCCTGAGCAAAAGTTGTACCAGTCACTTGCACTGAACCTTCCGGCAAGGCTCATACTCGAACCTTTCAGACGTCACCTACGGAGATTCACCGATGGCCAGAACCCAGGCAAAGACTGCTCAAGAAATCCTGATGGAAGATTTCCAGACGCTGGTCAGCGACACGGAGCGGTTGCTCGATCACACCGCGACGCTGGCAGGCGATCAAGCTGATGTACTGCGCAGCCAGATCCATGAAACCCTGCTGCGCGCCCGCGAAACGCTCAAGCTGACCGAAGACTCCATGCGCGAACGCGGCCAGGCCGCAGTAGCCGCCACGGAGGAATACGTACAGGCCAACCCTTGGCAATCCGTGGGCATTGCCGCTGGCGTTGGCTTCCTGATCGGTCTGCTGGCGACACGGCGCTGATCATGGGTATAGACGAATCCGGCTCGCCCGAATCGGGCACACAACCTACCGCGCGCCGCCTGGGCGCGGCGTTTCTTGGCTTGCTGCACAGCCACGTCGAATTGTTCGGCATGGAGTTGCAGGAACAGAAGGCACGCACCGTCAGCCTCCTGCTGTTTGCCGGCCTAGCGTTGGTGTTCGGCTTGCTGCTGTTGGTCGGACTTTCGGCGCTGGTGCTGATCCTGGTATGGGACACCTATCGTCTGTCGGGCATTATCGGCCTGTGCCTGTTTTACCTGTTGGCAGCCCTGTTCTGCGGCTTGCGGCTCAAGGCAGCGATCTACGACGAGTCCTCCCCTTTCAACGCCACTCTCGAAGAACTGGCCAATGACCGGGAGCGCCTGCTGCCATGAGCCTGCCTGATATCCCTCAAGCCCGGACACGACAGGAAATGCGCAAGGCACTGGTGCGCCTGCGCATGGAAATGCATCGCCAGGAAATCCGCCAGGAGACGCGCCAGTTGCTGCAACCCTTGCATCGGGTGCGCGGCTTGACGCAAAGCTGGCACGAAGGTTTCGGCATCAAGCATGCGCCACTGTGGGGCGTGGCGGCGGTGTCCCTGCTTGGCTTCCTCACCGGCAAACGGACCCGCCGTGGTGGCGGCGGTGGCGTAACAGGCTTGATCCGCCTGGCAACGACGTTGCTGCCGTTGATCAAACTGGCCAAGACCCTGCGCAAACCCTGAAGACCTGCACACCGTGGCGAGGGAGCTTGCTCCCGCTTGAGTGCGAAGCAATCACAAAAATAGGCCTGCTTCGCAGTCCAGCGGGAGCAAGCTCCCTCGCCACAGGGATATGTATCGGTCTGCACAGGTCTATAGGCCTTGCAGGCCGCCCCACGAACCGGGAAGCTAGGGCAACGACCTCATCGAACGGAGCAACCGGCCTTGGATTGGCAAACCCTGCTGACTCGCGAACGTCTCGGAAAACCGCTGCACAGCCCGCAAGAGCTGGGCCGGAGTCCCTTCCACAAGGATCACGACCGCATCATCTTTTCCGGCGCCTTCCGCCGCCTCGGACGCAAGACGCAAGTGCATCCGGTGTCCAGCAACGACCACATCCATACGCGCCTGACCCATTCGCTGGAAGTCAGCTGCGTCGGGCGATCCCTGGGCATGCGCGTGGGAGAAACCATTCGCAATGCCCTGCCTGACTGGTGCGAGCCAAGCGACCTGGGCATGGTGGTGCAATCGGCCTGTCTGGCCCACGACATCGGCAACCCGCCGTTCGGTCATTCCGGCGAGGACGCCATTCGATATTGGTTCCAGCAGGCCGCCGGGCGTGGTTGGCTTGATGCCATGAGCGAAGCCGAACGCAACGACTTCCTCAACTTCGAAGGCAACGCTCAAGGCTTCCGCGTTCTCACCCAGCTTGAATACCATCAATTCGACGGCGGAACCCGGCTCACCTATGCCACCCTCGGCACTTACCTGAAATACCCCTGGACCGCCCGCCACGCCGATTCGCTGGGCTACAAGAAGCACAAGTTCGGCTGCTACCAGAGCGAACTGCCGCTGCTGGAGCAGATCGCCCACAAACTGGGTCTGCCGCAGATCGAGGATCAACGCTGGGCACGGCATCCACTGGTGTACCTGATGGAGGCCGCCGATGATATCTGCTACGCATTGATCGACCTGGAAGACGGCGTGGAGATGGATCTCCTGGAATATCCCCAAGTGGAATCACTGCTCCTGGACCTGGTGGGCGACGATCTTCCAGACACTTACCGGCAGCTTGGGCCGCTGGATTCGCGGCGGCGCAAACTGGCGATCCTGCGGGGCAAGGCCATCGAACACCTGACCAACGCCGCCGCCCGGGCATTTGTCGAGCAGCAGGAAGCATTGCTTGCCGGCACGCTGCCCGGGGACCTGGTGGAACATATGCATGGCCCGGCAAAACGCTGCGTGTTGAATGCCAAGGACATGGCGCGCCGGAAAATTTTCCAGGACAAGCGCAAGACCCTGCATGAAATCGGCGCCTACACCACGCTGGAAATCCTGCTCAACGGCTTTTGCGGCGCCGCCCTCGAACAGCACGGCGGCCGCACGCCTTCGTTCAAGAATCGGCGCATCCTCGACCTGCTGGGGAACAATGCGCCTGACCCTAACGGCCCGTTGCATGGCGCGTTCCTGCGCATGATCGATTTCATCGCCGGCATGACTGACAGCTACGCCAGCGAAATGGCCCAGGAGATGACCGGCCGCACGCGTCAATAATAGGCGTGGGGTCGACGGTGTGCTGCATCTGGCACAAAACCCACAGGGGGGGCGGTGCATATGGAATTTTTAGCGCTGCCCCCCAGGAGTTGAAACAGATAAATAGATGTATGACTTACGCAAACCTCGATTAAAACGCTTCCTTTGTTTGCACAAACAACACAGCCAAAGAAATATCCCTTCACACACTGCCAACACGTCCCTCTCTTTATTGTCGTCCACCTACTAAAAAACCGATTACATCGTAATATCTTGCCTCTTTTTTTGTAGGAAACTTCTGAAATTGAAGTTGCATACCCGTCTCTTCGTACGGCCTGGCCTGTAAGTGGGCTAAGGTGCGCGCTTTATTCAAGTTCGCAGGGTAATTATTCATGAACTCCGTTTTCATTGTCGACGATCATCCGGTCATCCGCCTTGCCGTTCGCATGCTCCTGGAACATGAGGGTTATAAGGTCGTAGGAGAAACTGACAACGGCGTCGATGCGATGCAAATGGTACGCGAATGCATGCCAGACCTGGTTATCCTGGACATCAGCATCCCCAAGCTTGACGGACTGGAAATTCTTTCGCGCTTCAACGCCATGACCACTCCGCTCAAGACGCTGGTGCTCACGGCGCAATCACCGACGCTCTTCGGTATCCGATGCATGCAATCCGGTGCCTCGGGTTACGTCTGTAAACAGGAAGACCTCAGCGAACTTGTCAGCGCGATCAAAGCGGTGTTGTCCGGCTATAACTACTTCCCCAGCCAGGCGCTGAACCCGATACGCCCGGATGACCCACGCAGTATAGAGCTGGACCTTTTCAAAAGCGTCAATGACCGAGAGTTGATGGTACTGCAACTTTTTGCCCAGGGTCGTACCAACAAGGAAATAGCCAAGGGAATGTTTCTCAGCAATAAAACTGTCAGCACTTATAAAAAGCGGCTGATGCAAAAACTCAAGGTCAAGTCCCTGGTCGAGCTGATTGAAATGGCGAAGCGCAACGCGCTGGTGTGAGAAACAGGATGCTCAGACGCATAACGGAATATTTCCTGTTGATCAGCGCAGCACTCTATACAGGAGTGCTCGCGGCGACACCGGATGCGCCCGTGCAGTACACGCTGCTGGGCCGTTCCGCTACGGCTCATGCCGAGATCCGGCTGGATGACATTCACCGCGCCTGGCTAAGAAACCGGCATGAACTGGTCCTGGGAACTTCCGCACCGGATTACCCGCCCTTCGATCTTTCCGCCAGCGGGCACGACTACGAAGGCCTGACCGCCGACTATGCCGGCATTATCGCCAAGGTCACCGGCCTGCCCATGAAAGTCCTGCGCTTCGGCTCCCGCGAGGCGGCCTTGGCGGCACTCAAGGAGGGGCAAATCGATATGCTCGGCACGGCCAACGGTTTCGAGGCCCGCCATCCCGATATCGCGCTGTCGACGCCATACGCCGTGGACCAGCCCGTTCTCGTCACCCGAACCCATGAAAGCCAATCCCTGACTGACGATCTCCAGGGGTTGCGACTGAGCATGGTCTATCACTACCTGCCGCTGCGGGAAATTGAAAAGCTCTACCCCAAGGCGCTCATCACCACCTATCCGTCCTACCAGAACGCTATCAATGCCGTCGCCTTTGGCCAGGCCGATGTGTTTCTCGGCGATACCCTTTCCACTCACTACATGATCAACAAGGGTTACTTGAGCAATATCCGCATGGCCAGCTTCGGCAGACATGAATCCTACGGCTTCGGTTTCGCCGTACGACGTAGCGACACCCGCTTGCTCGAAGTCATCAACGCTACGCTGAACCAGGTTCCCATTGCCGAACAGGCGGCCATCTCCAAGCGCTGGAGTGCCGGCAGCGACCTGTACCTCACAGACCATCGGGTACAACTGACCGACCGCGAGCAACGCTGGCTGGCCCGGCACCCGGTGGTTCGGGTGGTGGTCAACGAAACCTCCGCGCCCTTCACCTTCTTTGATGCGGACGGCGATCTTCGCGGCATCAGCGCCGACCTGCTGGAGCTGATCCGGCTGCGAACCGGCCTGCGCCTGGAGGTCCAGCGCCGTCAGAACGACAGCGAGATGATTGCCGCGGTGCTGAACGATCAAGCCGACGTGATTGCCGCACTTTTGCCCAGCAATGAACGCCAACTGCAGTTGAAATTCAGTCGTCCCTATGTCGACAGTTCATTCGTCCTGCTGACGCGCAAGCAGTCCGACACGCCCACGACACTCGATCAGTTCGGCCATGCCAGGCTGGCGATCGCCAAGGGCAATCCGGTCATTGAATGGCTTCGCAGCCAGTACCCAAGCATCCAGATCATCGAAACGGACGGCCCCTTGCGTGCCGTGGAAATGCTCGCCCATGGCCAGGTCGACGGCAGTGTTAACTCGCAAGTGATGGCCAACTACTTCATCTCCTCTTATGCGTGGCGGGACAGGCTGCAAATCAGCAGCACGGTGGGTACCCAACAAGCCATGTTCGCGCTGGCCACGGCCAGGCACGCCACCGAACTGAACAGTATCCTCGACAAGGCCCTGACCAGCATCGACCCCGACGAACTGGGCGTCATCAACAACCGCTGGCGCGGTTACGTCTCGCCCTCGGAGCATACCTGGCGCACCTATAACCGCCTGTTCTTCAAGGTCGTCGCGGGCGTCGGCCTGTTGCTGCTGCTTTCCCTGGCGTGGAACGCCTACATGCAGCGCCAGATAAGGCAACGTCAACGGGCCGAACTGGCCCTCAATGATCAACTCGAGTTCATGCACTCGCTGCTCAACGGCACCCCGCACCCCATTTATGTAAGGGATCGCAACGGCATCCTGCAAAGCTGCAATGACAGCTACCTGGAGGCGTTCGACGCCAGACGCGAAGACGTCATCGGCAAGGATTTGATGCCGGGCGCCATGAGCAACGCATTCGAAGCGCAGGAGTACCAGGCGGACTACCAACGCGTCATGGCCGAAGGCACCGCGCTGATCGTGGATCGCCCCCTGCACATCGGGGACAGGAAACTGACGATCTATCACTGGATCCTCCCCTACCGAAACTCCGCCGCCGAAGTGCAAGGCATCATTGGCGGCTGGATCGATATCAGTGAGCGGCGCCAACTGTTCGAGGAACTGCGCGCGTCCAAGCAACGGGCCGATGACGCGAACCGCGCCAAGAGCACGTTCCTGGCCACCATGAGCCATGAAATCCGCACCCCCATGAACGCTGTGATCGGCATGCTTGAACTGGCCCTGAAACACGCCGACAAGGGCCACGTGGATCGCTCGACCATTGAAGTCGCCTACGAGTCGGCGTCCGGCATGCTCGAGCTGATCGGCGATATCCTCGACATCGCCCGCATCGAATCCGGCCATCTGAGCCTGGCCCCCGAACGAGCCGATCTCAGGGCTCTGCTGCAATCGGTCATACGGGTATTCGAGGGGGTGGCCCGGCAGAAAAACCTGGCATTGTCGCTGCAATTCGACATAACCCAGGGCAGCCCTGTCGTCTTGATAGACCCGTTGCGATTCAAGCAGGTGCTGTCGAACCTGATCAGCAACGCCCTCAAATTTACCGAGCAGGGCCAGGTCGTGGTGAAGGTGCAGTTGTCTCCGACCGATCAGAACGACGTGCTGCAAATGCACCTGGAAGTCAACGACAGCGGCATCGGCATCGACCCGGCAGACCTGCAACGCCTGTTCGAGCCTTTTGCCCAGGTCGACAATTCCAGCCGGATGGCCCGCAAGGGGGCGGGACTGGGACTGGTGATCAGTCGTAACTTGTGCCGGATGATGGGCGGCAGCCTGCACATGAGCAGTCGACCCGGTTTTGGCACCCAGGTCCAGGTCCGCCTGCAACTGGCCGTCCTGTCGGCGGCACCGGTTGGCGTCCCACTTGAACCGGTCATCGAAACGGCCCAAGCCACGTTGAACGTCCTGATCGTGGACGACCACCCCGCCAACCGCCTGCTGATGTCCCAGCAATTGGAATACCTCGGCCATCACTACCAGGTTGCCCATGACGGTGCCCACGGGTTTGAAGTCTGGCAAAAGGGCCATTTCGACCTGGTCATTGCCGATTGCAACATGCCCATCATGAGCGGTTACGACCTGGCCCGCTCGATTCGTCGCGATGAGGCCCAGCAGCAACGGTCGCCCTGTACCCTGCTGGGGTTCACCGCCAACGCCCAACCCGAGGAAAAACAACGCTGCCAGGACGCCGGAATGGATGACTGTCTGTTCAAACCGATCAGCCTGAGTGCCCTGAGCCAATGGATCAAGACAGTCAAGCCCAGCGGCCCTCCAGCGGCTTTCAGCGTGCACAGCCTACAGGCACTGACCGGTGGCGACCCGACGTCCAACCGGCGCCTGCTGGCTGAGTTGCTCAGCAGCAGTCGCTCGGATCGCCAGGAGCTGCTCGCCGTCGCCCGGGGTGGGAACCGTCAAGCGTTGACCGAAACGGCGCACAAGATCAAAGGCGTGGCCCGCATCGTCCAGGCGACCTCGCTGATCCAGCGGTGCGAGGCGCTGGAGCAGGCGTGTCATCAGGCACAGGCACCGGAACGAATCGGCGCCTGCATCGACGCCCTCGACCGCGCCATGAGCGAACTGGAGCACGCCCTGAAAACGGAGATCGCCAAGGCAGAATAACCCAGTGTTTACTATGCTATTCGCTCAGCAGTGCGTACCTGGGGGGTTCTCGATCGGTTTCCCTTGCACGCGGGAACACCTATCGAGAACGCCCCCCTGACACTTGGAGTGACTGCAATGCCCAGCGCACCGCGTCCGGACAAACGCCGGTTCCCCCTGCACGTCCACATCAGCGTGATGTTTACCCTGCTTTTGTTGTTGACCGGGGTGGTGCTGGGTATTTTCAACTATCGGCAAACCACGCAAATCATCCTGTCCAGCAGTGAGAAACTGTTCAACCGCATTGAGCAGGAGGTGCGCCTGGACTTGTACGACACCTACGAACCCATCCGCCACCTGTTGAGCCTGCTGGCCGACTACCCGGCGACACGCACACCGCAGATGTCGCAACGCCTGGCCCTGCTCGTGCCCTTCAGCCAGGCACTGCGGGACAATCCGAACCTGGCGTCGTTGTACCTGGGCGATCAGCGCGGCAATTTCCTGATGGTCCGGCCATTGCGCACCCCAGCCCTGAAAACCGCCCTGCAGGCGCCCGCCGAGGCGGCCTACCAGGTCTGGACCGTGGAGCGCGCCACCGAGCCAGGCCCGGTCCATGCCCAATCGCTGTTCTACGACGAGAGCCTGACACTCATCGATCGCCGGGACATCGCCGACGAAACCTACGACCCACGCAGCCGCGGCTGGTTTCGCAGCGCCGTCGGCAGTACCGAGCAGATCACCACCGAGCCCTACGTTTTTTTCTCGACTCATAATGTCGGCACCACCCTGGCCCGGCGTAGCGGCGAGCAAGCGGTCATCGGCGCCGACCTGACCCTGGCGGCCCTGTCCCAGACCCTGGCCAAGCACAAGGTGACCACCGGCACCGAGATCGTCTTGCTCGATCCCAAGGGCAACGCCGTGGGTTATCCCGACAGCGACCGGCTGCTCGCCGACGCCCAGTCGGCGCGCCTGATCAAGGCCCACGATCTCAGCCCGGCCATCGCCGCCGTCCTCGACGACAACGCTGACACGACCCGCCTGGAAGCGGCCGGACGCCGATGGATCGTTTCACGCAGCCACATGCAGGAAGGCGGGCCCCAAGGCCTGGAGCTGGCATTGCTGGTCCCTGAGGATGAGCTGCTGGACAACGCTTATCGCATGCGCTGGCAAGGCGCACTCATCACCCTCGCCACCCTGCTGCTGTGCCTGCCCCTGGGCTGGCTGACGTCCAGGATCCTGGTCAAGCCCTTGCGCGAACTGGTGCAGGAGGCCGACGCCATTCGCAGCTTTGACTTCAACTACCCAGTGTCCCGCCGATCCCCGGTGCTGGAGGTCGATCAGCTGAGCGTCTCGATGGCGCGCATGAAAGAGACCCTGGCGAGTTTCTTTGAAATCACCGCCAGCCTGCGCGCCGAAACCCGCTTCATCCCTTTGCTGGAGCGCGTGTTGTTCGAAACCGTGAAAATCGGCCAGGCCCAGGCCGGCCTGATCTACCTGCGCGAGAACGACGACAATCGGCTCAAGCCCTATGGATTGGTGATCGATGGCTCGCCCAGGGACCTCGACACCTTCCGGTTGCGCAGCCATGAGCTGCAGGCCGGCGACAGCCCGCAATGGCTCCAGCAACTGGCCGTCTCGGACAATCTGGTGACCTCCCTGGGCTTCGAGCAGGCGGCCGACCTGCAAGGCATCTTGCGGGCGCTGGACTCGCCCCGGGTCCACCTGATTGGCATCCGCCTGCGAAATCGTCACCAGGAAACCGTCGGCGTGTTGGTGTTGCTGATCACCGACAGCGGCACCGAAGCCGACCTGGAAAAACTCCAACCTGACCGCATCGCCTTCCTCCAGGCCGTGTCCGGCGCCGCCACCGTAAGCATCGAGGGCCAGCGCCTGCAAGCCAAGCAAAAGCAACTGCTGGACGCCTTCATCCAACTGCTGGCCGGCGCGATCGATGCCAAGAGTCCCTACACAGGCGGCCATTGCCAGCGGGTGCCGGTCCTGACCCTGATGCTCGCCCAGGCCGCCGCTGCCAGCCAGGCGCCGGCATTCGACGCTTAT
This sequence comes from Pseudomonas thivervalensis, assembly GCF_001269655.1. GTDB lineage: Bacteria > Pseudomonadota > Gammaproteobacteria > Pseudomonadales > Pseudomonadaceae > Aquipseudomonas > Aquipseudomonas thivervalensis. The sequence continues at coordinate 369,082 of NZ_LHVE01000007.1, read as the reverse complement.
CGGCCCACGGAGGATGAATGGGAAGCCCTGCACATCGCTGCCTGGCTGCACGACTGCGGCAAGGTCACCACCCCTGAATACGTCGTCGACAAAGCCACCAAGCTGGAAACCCTGAACGACCGGATCCACGAGATACGCACCCGCTTCGAAGTGCTCAAGCGCGACGCCTGGGTCGATTACTGGCGGGCCATGGCAAGCGGCGGCGACTCGTCATCCCTGGCGCAACAGCGTGACGCGACATTGACAGCCCTGGATGCCGACTTCGCTTTCGTCGCCCGCTGCAACCTGGGCTCCGAAGCCATGGCCGAGGCCGATCTGCAACGCCTTCAATACATCGCGCAACGCCCGTGGACCCGCACCCTCGACGATCGCCTGGGGGTTTCCTGGGAAGAAAACCGGCGCCAGGCACGCACGCCCAAGCCGACGCTACCGGTCACCGAGCAGCTGTTGGCGGACAAGCCCGAGCACCTGTTCGAGCGCCACGCGGCCGAACTGATCCCGGCGGACAATCCGTGGGGCTTCCAACTCGATGTACCGGCGTGGAAATACAATCGCGGCGAGCTCTACAACCTGAGCATCACGCGCGGCACGCTGACCCGCGAGGAGCGCTACGTCATCAATCATCACATGGTGCAGACGATCCTGATGCTCAGCCAGTTGCCCTTCCCCACCCACCTGAGCAATGTGGCGGAAATCGCCGGCGGGCATCACGAGAAGATGGACGGCAGCGGTTATCCCAAGCGCCTCAAGCGCGAAGAGATGAGTCTGCCGGCACGCATGATGGCCATCGCCGACATTTTCGAAGCGCTGACGGCGGCTGACCGGCCCTACAAGAAAGCCAAGAAACTGAGCGAGGCCCTGGGCATCATGGCCACCATGTGCCGTGACGCCCATATCGATCCCGAGCTGTTCGGGCTGTTCATCGAGGAAAGGATCTACCTGAGCTACGCCGAGCAGTTCCTCGACCCGCAGCAGATCGATGAGATCAACCCCGACAGCCTGCTGGTCAAGGCCGGGTTGAAGGCATGAAAGCCATCCCTGTAGGAGCTGACGAGCGAAGCGAGGCTGCGATCTTTCCCCTAACGATTGAATCCCAAGCGAAAGATCAAAAGATCGTCCGAACGCGGCCCGAGCCTTCGCCAGCTCCTACAGGAAGCGAGTCAGCAATCTGTCAGGCGCAGGAAGATCGCGGCCAACGCTTCAATGCCGGCCTGGTCATGCTCGCTGAAACGCGCCAGTTTCGGACTGTCCAGGTCGAGCACGCCGATCAGGCGCCCGTCCTTGACCAGCGGCACCACCAGTTCGCTGTTCGACGCGCTGTCGCAGGCGATGTGCCCAGGGAAGGCATGGACATCTTCGACGCGCTGGGCCTGCCGGGTCGCCGCCGCCGTGCCGCAGACACCGCGGCCGAAGGGAATCCGCACGCAGGCGATCTGGCCCTGGAACGGTCCCAAGACCAGTTCTTCATTGCGATTGAGGTAAAAACCAGCCCAGTTCAGGTCTTCCAGTTGAGTGAACAGAAAGGCCGAGAACTGCGCAGCATTGGCGATGAAATCACGCTCATCGGCCAGCAAGGATTCCAGCTGTGCCGATAACAAGCCGTAGCCATCGAGGCCTTCGCCAGCAGTGTTCAAATCGATCATGCCTTGTCCTCCAACAATTTCAGGCCGACCCAGTAACGGGCAAACTGATAAGCGCAACGTCCGTTGCGGTTGCCGCGACCGGTTGCCCAGCGCACTGCCAACACATCCAGCGCTTCGTCACGCTGCCAGGCCAGCCCGGCCTTGGCCGCCAATTCGCCGATCCAGTGCTCCACGACGTTGAGGAAGTGCTCCTGGGTAAACGGATAAAACGACAGCCACAAGCCAAAGCGGTCGGACAAGGCGATCTTGTCCTCCACCGCTTCGCTGGGGTGAAGCTCGCCGTCGACCCGCTTCCAGTTCTCGTTGTCGCTTTCCTTTTCCGGCACCAGGTGGCGGCGGTTGGACGTGGCATACAGCAGCACGTTGTCCGGTGCCTGCTCCAGCGAGCCGTCCAACACACTCTTGAGTACGCGGTAATCGCCTTCGCCAGACTCGAACGACAAGTCATCGCAGAACAACACGAAGCGCTGTGGCAGCTTGGCAACCTGCTCGACCACCCGGGGCAGGTCCGCCAGGTGATCGCGTTCGATCTCGATCAACCGCAGGCCATGCTGGGCATGTTCGGCCAACAGGGCCCGCACCAGGGACGACTTGCCGGTGCCACGCGAGCCCCAGAGCAAGGCATGGTTGGCGGGCATGCCATCGATGAACTGCCGGGTGTTGCGGCCCAGTTGTTCGACCTGGCGATCCACGCCGATCAGGTCCGACAGGCGCATGTCGAGGCTGACTTGCAGCGGCAACAGGTAGCCGCTGCGCCCGTCACGCTGCCAGCGGGCGGCCAGGGTCTGGGTCCAATCGATGGCGGGCCGGGGCGCCGGCAGCAAAGGCTCGATCCGGGCCAGCACGGCATCGGCGCGCTCAAGAAAAGCATTCAATCGCGAGTCCACGTCTTCTCCTCGGACAGGTTCACAGTAATGATGGCGCTCCAGCAACGAAACGCCGTATCCAATGGCGGGTCTACTTCACACAAAACCAACCGGTCGCACCGGTATTCAGAGATGATCAGCTATGCTTGACCGGCGAAGGGAAACGTAAGTGGTTCATCACTCAATGGACATCCGATTCACCCAACGGCTTTCCTATAAGCAGGCCCGCCTGACCGTCCTGGTAGGCTTCGTGCTGGGCACCTTGCTCAGCCTGATGCAGATCGGCATCGATTATGCCAGCGAAGACGCATCGATCAACCGTGAAATCCTGTCGCTGCTGGAAATCAGCCACAACCCGGCCTCGCGCATCGCCTACAACATCGACGCCGAACTCGCCCAGGAATTGTCCATGGGCCTGTTGCGCTCACCAGCCATCATCGGCGCCGAGCTGATCGACAACAACAATACCGTGCTGGCCAGCGTCAAGCGGCCCGAGCTGCAAAGCAGCTACCGGTTCATCAGCGACTTCCTGTTCGGCGCCCAGCGGCAGTTCGAGGACCGGCTCTACCTGGATCACTTGCCCAGCGAATCCCTGGGCATACTGCGACTGGACGTCGACACCTATGCGTTCGGCAGTCGCTTCCTGCGCCGTGCCGAGGTCACCTTGCTCAATGGCTTCGCCCGCAGCCTGATCCTGACCGGCCTGCTGCTGGCGCTGTTCTACGTGATGCTGACCAAGCCCCTGGTGCGGGTTATTCGCGAGCTGAGCAGCCGCGACCCGAGCAGCAGCGAACAGAACCGCCTGGAATGCCCTTCCGGCCATCAGTCCGATGAAATTGGCGTGCTGGTGTCCGTCGCCAACCAGCAGTTCGAAAATATCTCCACGGAAATCCAACAGCGACGCACAGCCGAAAATCGCCTCACCGAATACCTGGCGCAACTGGAGAACATCGTCTCGGCACGCACCGCTGAACTCAAGGCCATCAACACCCGCCTCAGCCAGTCCAACGAGGAGCTGGAAGTGGCCCGGCGCACGGCCCTGGACATGGCCGAAGCCCGCTCCGCATTCCTGGCCAACATGAGTCACGAGATCCGCACCCCGCTCAACGGCCTGCTGGGCATGATCGCCCTGTCCCTGGATGGCCCCCTGACGGCGGAACAACAGCAGCAGCTCTCGATTGCCCATGACTCGGGCAAGGTTTTGGTCGAGCTGCTCAACGACATCCTCGACCTGTCGAAATTCGACGCCGGCCAACTGGAGCTCGAACGCATCCCGTTCGACCTCGGCGCCCTGGTGGAGGACACCGCCAACCTGCTTTCCCAAAATGCGGCCCCCAGTGTCGAGTTGGCTTGCCTGATCGAGCCGCAGTTCCCAACGCAAGTCATCGGCGACCCAACCCGGGTGCGCCAGATCGTCAGCAACCTGCTGTCCAACGCACTGAAGTTCACGCGCTTCGGCCGGGTCGATGTGAAGTTGAGCCATTACGACGGCGGCGTGCGAATCGAAGTCTGCGACACCGGTATCGGTATTCCCCAGGAAGCCCAGGCGAGAATCCTGCAACCGTTCACCCAGGCCGGTGCCGGGATTACCCGCCAGTTTGGTGGCACCGGGCTGGGCCTGGCGTTGACCTACAACCTCTGCGAAGCCATGCAAGGCCGCTTGACGATCAGTTCCGAAGCTGGCTTCGGCAGTCAGTTCTGCGCAGACCTGCCGCTGCCCTGCCATCTTCCGGCAACGCCGGTCGAACCGTTGCGCGGCAACGTCGTCGCCATCACCGCCAGCAGCAGCGGCCTGGCCGAGTTGCTGGGCATGTTATTACCGGGATGGGGCCTGGATTATGTGCAGCGCTCCATCGATGACGGACTGCTGGGGCTCAAGCCTGACGTATTGATCACCGACTGCCCGGAATGCCTGTTCAACCTGCGGCCAACCTTTGACGCACCGATCCTGCTGGTGACCGCCTACGGCAGCTTCATGCCCGGCGAAGAAGCCGCCGCCCTCACCCCGCTGATACAACAGGCCCGACCGCTGGCACGCCATGCGCTGTACCAGATCCTGCGGCGCGCCATGCAAAGCGAGGCGACCACCATCAACGAGGCACAGATCGAAACCCTGGCACCGTCCAGGCGTGGACGGGTGCTGCTGGTGGAGGACAATCCGGTCAACCAACTGGTGGCCAAGGGCATGTTGGTGAAACTGGGCTGCGAAGTCACCGTCGCGGCCCACGGCGTCGAAGCCCTGGATCAACTGGAACAACGGGTATTTGACCTGGTGTTGATGGACTGCAACATGCCGGTGATGGACGGTTACGAAGCCAGTCGGCAGATTCGCCGCAGCGGACGCTGGTCGGACCTGCCGATCGTTGCGCTGACGGCCAACGCGATGCCCGAGGAACGCGAGCGTTGCCGGGCGGCTGGCATGAACGATTACCTGTCCAAGCCCTTCCGCCGCGAAGAACTCGCGGCCGTGCTGGATCAGTGGGTGCCGACTACGTCAGCGCTTTGATCTGGCCCAGCAGATGATCGAGACCGTCTCGCAACGCGCCCAGGCGGTCCAGGTCGACACCGCTGTCGCATAGCAGGCGGGCCTTGAGCGGAGCAACCTGTTCGCGCAAGGCTCGCCCTTTAGCCGACAGGCTCAAGTGCACTTCCCGCTCGTCCCGGGCAGAACGCTGGCGCTGGACCAGGTCCAACTGTTCCAGGCGCTTGAGCAGTGGCGTCAGCGTGCCGGAATCCAGCAGCAAACGCTCTCCCAGGGCCTTGACCGTCGGCTGTGGCGGGGCCGTGTCCTGCCATTCCCACAACACCAGCATCGCCAGGTATTGCGGATAGGTCAGGCCGAGCTGATCGAGCATCGGCTTGTAGCCGCGGATCACCGCACGGGAAGCGGCGTACAGCTTGAAGCACAACTGGCTGTCGAGCTTCAGCGAATCGGCTGACAGGTCATTCATTTGAGCAGCGCTTCGATCTCGCCGGTCAGGTCCTGGGGTTTGGTGGTCGGGGCAAACCGCTTGACCACCTGACCGTCCTTGCCAATCAGGAACTTGGTGAAATTCCACTTGATGCCTTTGGACCCCAACACCCCGGGGGCCCGCTGTTTAAGCTGGACGAACAGCGGATGGGCGTTGGCGCCGTTGACTTCGATTTTCTTGAACAGCGGAAAACTCACGCCGAAGTTCAGTTCGCAGAACTCGGTGATCGCCCCTTCATTCCCCGGCTCCTGCTTGCCGAACTGATTGCAGGGAAAGCCCAGCACCACCAGGCCCTGGTCCTTGTAGGTCTGCCACAACGCCTCAAGCCCCTTGTACTGCGGGGTGAATCCGCACTGGCTGGCCGTGTTGACCACCAGCACCGCCTTGCCGGCGAAATCGGCGAGGGTCTTTTGCTCACCCTTGATGGTGGTGCACGGGATGCTCAGCAGGTTGTCGCTCATGGCAAGGCTCCGAAAACGTATAGGACAGGCGACGAAAATAGCGAACAATTCAATTGTGTGCAATTTAATTGCCCGAACCCATGCTGCAGACCGCCAGGCCCTTGTGGCGAGGGAGCTTGCTCCCGCTCGGCGGCGCAGCCGTCGTAAACCGACCGACGCGGTCTTTCTGAAAAATCGCGCCAAGCCGTTTTGGGACGGCTGCGCCGCCCAGCGGGAGCAAGCTCCCTCGCCACAGGGGGATTGTGGTGAACAGTCCCTAGCGGGGCACCAGATCCAGGCACACCGAGTTGATGCAGTACCGCAGCCCCGTGGGCGGCGGGCCGTCGGGGAAGACGTGGCCCAGGTGAGCATCACATTTGGCGCAGACCACCTCGGTGCGAACCATGCCGTGGCTGACATCCCGCACCTCCACCACCGCGCTGCCTTCGATCGGCGCGTAGAAGCTCGGCCAGCCACAGCCCGAATCGAATTTGGTCTGCGAGTCGAACAACGGCTCGTTGCAGCAGATGCAGTGGTACACGCCATCGGTCTTGGTGGCGTTGTATTTACCGGAGAATGGCCGCTCGGTGCCCTTCAGCCGACAGACGTTGTACTGCTCCGGATCGAGCATGGCGTGCCATTCTTCAAGGGTTTTCTGCAACTTTTCCATCGTCCTACCTCGGCAATTGAAAAAGCCCGATCCGACGCTTTTCCGCAGATCGGGCGGCACGTATGATTGCGCCTCGTCAGACGCCAGTCTGGCAGTCACGTCATGCGCATTCAAACGGATTGTGGCGCCTATACCGCGTCAGGCCTGGGCACAGACGCAGGATTCCCAGTACGGTAGTTCATACGCCGCCTGGATCGTTCATTTTCGGGAACACATCGCCATGCAGGTCAGCAAATCGAACAAGCTCGCCAACGTCTGCTACGACATTCGCGGCCCGGTGCTCAAGCACGCCAAACGCCTGGAAGAGGAAGGCCATCGCATCCTCAAGCTGAACATCGGCAACCCGGCCCCCTTTGGTTTCGAAGCGCCCGATGAAATCCTCCAGGACGTCATCCGCAACCTGCCGACCGCCCAGGGCTACAGCGACTCCAAGGGCTTGTTCAGCGCGCGCAAGGCCGTGATGCAGTACTACCAGCAGAAGCAGGTCGAAGGCATCGGCATCGAGGACATCTACCTGGGCAACGGCGTGTCCGAGTTGATCGTGATGTCCATGCAGGCCCTGCTCAACAACGGCGACGAAGTCCTGGTGCCGGCACCGGACTATCCGCTGTGGACCGCTGCCGTGAGCCTGTCCGGTGGCAACCCGGTGCATTACCTGTGCGACGAACAGGCCAACTGGTTTCCCGACCTGGCAGACATCAAGGCCAAGATCACGCCCAATACCAAGGCCCTGGTGATCATCAACCCGAACAACCCGACCGGCGCCGTGTACTCCCGGGAAGTGCTGCTGGGCATGCTGGAACTGGCCCGCCAGCACAACCTGGTGGTGTTCTCGGACGAGATCTACGACAAGATCCTCTACGACGACGCCGTGCACGTGTGCACCGCCTCCCTGGCGCCGGACCTGCTGTGCCTGACCTTCAACGGCCTGTCCAAGTCCTATCGGGTCGCCGGCTTCCGCTCCGGCTGGATCGCCATTTCCGGGCCCAAGCACCACGCCCAGAGCTACATCGAAGGCATCGACATGCTGGCCAACATGCGCCTGTGTGCCAACGTGCCGAGCCAGCATGCGATCCAGACGGCACTGGGCGGCTACCAGAGCATCAACGACCTGGTCCTGCCCCAGGGCCGGCTGCTGGAACAGCGCAATCGCACTTGGGAACTGCTCAACGACATTCCCGGCGTCAGTTGCGTCAAGCCGATGGGCGCGCTGTATGCCTTCCCGCGGATCGACCCGAAGGTCTGCCCGATCCACAACGATGAAAAATTCGTCCTCGACCTGCTGCTGTCCGAAAAGCTGCTGGTGGTCCAGGGGACCGCATTCAACTGGCCATGGCCGGACCACTTCCGCGTCGTGACCCTGCCACGGGTCGATGACCTCGACCAGGCCATTGGCCGGATCGGCAACTTCCTCAAGTCTTACCGCCAATAAACAAACAGCGTGCGAGGCACCTCACCTCGCACGCTGTTTGATTCAGCAACATATCCGTTCGGCCAGCTCCGCCAGCCCTTCTACACTGGGGACTGGACGGCTGACGTGCACCCCGGCTCAACGTTCACGGGGTGCGGGCGTCGAATTTCTTTTCCCCTGTCACTTTCAGAAAAGTCTTTCAAACATTTAGGACGGCTGTAGGACACAGTTTGAAATAGTCGGCGAGTTGAATAGCCTGCGGCAGCACCTTATATACCCCGCATAACGCTACATCTTTAGCATGAGGAGATTTTCACAACCATGATGCGCATCCTGCTGTTCTTGGCCACTAACCTGGCGGTCGTGCTGATTGCCAGCATCACCCTGAGCCTCTTTGGCTTCAACGGGTTCATGGCGGCCAATGGGGTTGACCTCAACCTCAATCAGCTGCTGATCTTCTGTGCTGTGTTCGGTTTCGCCGGTTCCCTGTTCTCGCTGTTCATCTCCAAATGGATGGCGAAGATGAGCACCGGCACCCAGATCATCAGCCAGCCGCGCACGCGTCACGAACAATGGCTGCTGCAGACCGTCGAGCAGTTGTCTCGCGAAGCCGGTATCAAGATGCCGGAAGTCGGGATCTTCCCGGCCTACGAGGCCAACGCCTTCGCCACCGGCTGGAACAAGAACGACGCCCTGGTCGCTGTCAGCCAGGGTTTGCTCGAGCGGTTCTCGCCCGATGAAGTCAAGGCCGTACTGGCACACGAGATCGGCCACGTTGCCAACGGCGACATGGTGACCCTGGCGTTGATCCAGGGCGTGGTGAACACCTTCGTGATGTTCTTCGCCCGGATCATCGGTAACTTCGTCGACAAGGTGATCTTCAAGAACGAAGAAGGCCAGGGCATCGCCTACTACGTGGCGACCATCTTCGCCGAGCTGGTCCTGGGCATCCTCGCCAGCGCCATCGTCATGTGGTTCTCGCGCAAACGCGAATTCCGTGCCGACGACGCCGGTGCACGCCTGGCCGGCACCAGTGCCATGATCGGCGCCCTGCAGCGCCTGCGTGCCGAGCAAGGCTTGCCGGTGCACATGCCCGACACCCTGAATGCCTTTGGCATCAACGGTGGCATCAAGCAGGGCCTGGCTCGCATGTTCATGAGCCACCCGCCGCTGGAAGAGCGTATTGACGCACTTCGTCGTCGGGGCTGATAGGTAACTCAAAAGAAAGCCCGCAGTAATGCGGGCTTTTTCTTGTCTGCTCATTTGTGTACTGCCCGAACTGACGCCATCGCGAGCAAGCTCGCTCCCACAGGCGATCTTCAGTGGACACAGACTTCTGTCCACAACCGATCAAATGTGGGAGCGAGCCTGCTCGCGATGGGGCCATCTCAACCGACACATCAACGGCTGGAAATCCGATACACCCGCTCATCCAGCCGCTTCACACCCGCCTGCAAGAACTTCCAGCTCTCCCCCAACACATCCTGCTCCTGCAATACCTCCAGCCGCCAGGCACTTCCCAGCAGCCGCTGCACCTCATCATCACCAACGGAAAACGGTGGGCCAGGCATTTCATCCTGGTTGTAATCCAAGGTAATCAACAAGCCGACCCCGTCGGGCAAAATCTTCTGCAGATGGGCCGCGTACCGTTCCCGCATCGGCACCGGCAAGGCGATCAACGCTGCGCGGTCGTAAAACCCCGTGCAATCGGCCACCTCCTTCCGATCCAGAGCAAAAAAATCACCGCAGCGAATCTCGATATCACCGGCACGGAACACCCTGAAAGCACCCTCTTCGCTCATCACCGGCTCAAGCTGATGCTCAAGGAAAAAATCACTGGCGGCTTTCTCCGACAACTCCACGCCCAACACCGAATACCCTTGATCGGCAAGCCACAGCAGATCCAGGCTTTTGCCGCACAACGGCACCAGCACCCGACTGCCCTGGGCCAGCCCCAGTTGCGGCCAGAAACGTTGCAGGTAGGGGTTCACCTCCGGCAAGTGAAAACCGATCTGGTTCGATGACCAGCGCTTGTGCCAAAACTCAGGCTCCATGATTCGCTCCAAAAAATCGATCAAAACGGGCTAAAACTTATATTAGATTTAGATCATAGACCTGACGGAAGATGATTCATCTTAACGCTCAGGAGTCCGTTCATGCTGCCCAGCCTGTTTATCTCCCATGGCTCACCGATGCTCGCGCTGGAGCCCGGCGCCAGCGGCCCGGCACTGGCCAGCCTTGCCGCTCAATTGCCCACGCCCAAGGCCATCGTCATCGTCTCCGCCCATTGGGAAAGCAACGACTTGTTGGTCAGCGCCAATCCGCAGCCGCGTACCTGGCACGATTTCGGCGGTTTTCCACCGGCGCTGTATGAGGTGCAGTACCCCGCGCCTGGCAACCCTCAACTGGCAGCGCACGTAGCGGAGATGCTCAACGCCGCGCACCTGCCGGCTCGCCTCGACCCGCAACGGCCGTCCGACCATGGCGTCTGGGTCCCCTTGTCGTTGATGTATCCCGAGGCCGACATTCCGGTGGTGCAAGTTTCCCTGCCCAGCCACCAAGGACCGGTGTTGCAGACCCAGGTCGGCCAGGCCCTGGCGAGCCTGCGCCAGGAGAGCGTCCTGCTGATCGGCTCCGGCAGCATCACCCATAACCTGCGCGACCTGGACTGGAACGCTGGCCCTGACAGCATCGAGCCGTGGGCCAAGGCTTTTCGCGATTGGATGGTCGAGCAACTGGCGGCCAACGACGAGCCTGCGCTGCACGATTACCGCCGCCAGGCGCCCAATGCCGTACGCAGCCACCCCAGCGACGAGCATTTGTTGCCGTTGTATTTTGCCCGGGGTGTCGGTGGAAAATTCAGTGTTGCCCATGCGGGGTTCACGATGGGGACGCTGGGGATGGACATTTATCGGTTTGACTGATTGACCGAGTCGATCCAATCGCGAGCAGGCTCGCTCCCACAGGGGAACTTGGGTGACGATAGGTTTTGTGTTCACAACAGATCGAATGTGGGAGCGAGCCTGCTCGCGATGGGCCTCCACACCACTCTCCCTGATCGAACACCAAACGCCAGGCAAAAAAAATCCCCGAACCAGTCGGGGATTTTTCATGTTCGATCAATCAGCCCGAGAGCCGATCAATCTTCGCGGTAGCGACGCAGCTTGAGCTGCTTGCCAGCCACGCGGGTGTCTTTCAACTTGGTCAGCAACTTCTCCAGACCATCTTCTGGCAGCTCTACCAGGCTGAAGCTGTCACGCACCTGGATGCGACCGATCGCTTCGCGAGCCAGGCCGCCTTCGTTGAGGATCGCACCCAGCAGGTTCTTGGCCGCGATACCATCACGGGCACCCAGCGCAGTACGGCAGCGCGCACGGCCTTCAGCCAGCGGGATCGGTGCGCGACGCTCGCGATCACCACGGTCTGGACGGTCACCGGTGCGCTCAGGACGATCGCCACGCGGTGCGTTGTTCGGCACCAGGGGACGTTCCTTCTCGATTGCAGCCAGGTTCAGCGCTTGACCGTTGGTGGCCTTGCGCAACAGGGCGGCGGCCAGGGCACGTGGGGTGCAACCGATGTCGGCGGTCAGGCGATCGAGCAGATCTCCGTGGGTCGATTCGGCGTCAGCCACCAGTGGCGACAGGCTGTTGGTCAGTTTCTTGATGCGCGCATCGAGAACGGCCTGGGCGTCCGGCAGGCGAACTTCAGCCACCTTCTGGCCAGTCACACGCTCGATCACTTGCAGCATGCGGCGCTCACGCGGGGTGACCAGCAACAGTGCGCGACCTTCGCGACCGGCACGACCGGTACGGCCGATACGGTGAACGTAGGATTCCGGATCGTACGGCATGTCCACGTTGAACACGTGGGTGATGCGCGGAACGTCCAGGCCACGGGCAGCGACGTCGGTCGCCACAACGATGTCCAGGCGGCCATCCTTGAGGGAGTCGATCACGCGCTCACGCTGGTTCTGGGCAATGTCACCATTCAGCGCAGCGGCTTTGTAGCCTTTGGCTTCCAGGGCGCTGGCCAGGTCCAGGGTCGCTTGCTTGGTGCGCACGAACATGATCAGGGCGTCGAAGTCTTCCACTTCCAGCAAGCTGAGAACGGCGGAAGTCTTCTGGTCGGCGTGAACCAGCAGGTGAGCCTGTTCGATCGCGGTGACGGTCTGGGTCTTGGTCTGGATCTTCACGTGTTGCGGATCGCGCAGGTGGCGCTCGGCAATGGCACGAATCGATTGCGGCAGGGTGGCCGAGAACAGGACAGTCTGGCGAGTCGCTGGCAGAGCCTTGAAGATGACTTCCAGGTCATCCATGAAGCCCAGCTTGAGCATCTCGTCGGCTTCGTCGAGAACCAGGTGGTTCACGGTAGCCAGGACTTTTTCGTCACGACGCAGGTGGTCGCACAGACGACCCGGAGTGGCGACAACGATCTGTGCGCCATTACGGATGGCTTTCAGTTGTGGGCCCATCGGGGCGCCGCCGTAAACGGCCACAACGGTAACGCCAGGCATCTGCTTGGAGTAGGTTTCGAAAGCGGTGGCTACTTGCAGCGCCAACTCACGGGTTGGCGCCAGGATCAGGGCTTGCGGTTCGCGCTTGGCAGGATCGATGCGATGCAGGATCGGCAGGGCGAACGCAGCGGTTTTACCCGTACCGGTTTGCGCCTGGCCAATCATGTCGTGGCCGGCCATGATGATCGGGATCGATTGCTGCTGAATCGCCGAAGGTTCTTCGTAGCCAGTCGCAGTGACGGCAGCAAGAATGTTCGGGTTGAGATTAAAAGCGGCGAAGCCGCCGGTTTCCTGGGTCATGGGTCTGCCTCTAAGTGCATCCGCAAAGACCCATGCTCCAAAGCTGCGCATGCCGTGTTGAGACTCAAGAGTCGCCCTGGCTGCTTTGTCGGCGGGGATTTGCGAAAACGAATGAATGGAAAAAGAACGTCGTGGAAGCATCCGTTGTGCGGACATGCAACCGAAGCTGACTTCGGAGAATTGCGCTACCTTGACGCGGCCCGGCTAAAGGCCGGCGCGCACTATACCGGAATTCGCCCGAAAAGGGAGCTTTTTTTATTGCCAAGCCTTGTCATGGGGCTCACCGTCGCAAGCCTTGGAACAGCCGGCTAAAACGGTTCATCTCCAGACGCCTTCGCCCTTGTGGCGAGGGAGCTTGCTCCCGCTCGGCTGCGAAGCAGACGCCTGGGTTGAGATCTGAAATCGAAGGGGGCCGCTTCGCGACTCAGCGGGAGCAAGCTCCCTCGCCACAGGGGAACTCACTCGTCATAAGGATTTGGCTTCCCTGATCACGTCGCCGGGCGAATGGCCTTGATCAACGACTGCAACGAATAACCCAGCCGCGGTGCCAGCCCTTCGGCCCTGGCGACCAGTCCTTGCAGGTCCAGCTCCTGGTCCAGGTCCGCCGGCACGATCAGGATCACGTTGCCCTCTTTCACCGGCAGCTCCCAATAATGCCGGTGGTACAAGCCACGCAGCAGCGCCGCGCCCAACGGCTTGCCGTCGTCGGTGGCCCATTGGTTGATCACCAGCCAGCCGCCCGGGTTGAGGCGTTTCTGGCAGTTTTCCAGGAACCCCCAGGCCAGGTGCCCGACACCAGGGCCGACGTCGGTATAAAGGTCGACAAAAATAAGGTCCGCCGGCTCCGCCGTTTCAAGCAACTCCAAGGCATCGCCAACGCGGATATACAGTCGCGGATCGTCATCCAGCCCCAGGTATTCAATGGCCAGGCGCGGCACGTCGGGCCGCAGCTCGATGGCCTCGACGTCTTCCAGCGGCAGGAACTTGAGGCAGGCCTGGGTCAGCGTACCGGCGCCCAGCCCCAGGAACAGCGCACTTTCCGGCTGCTCGTGACACAACGCCCCGATGAGCATGGCGCGGGTATAGTCGTATTCGAGCCAGCTCGGATCGGCTGTGAACACGCAGCTCTGCTCGATGGCATCGCCAAACTCCAGAAACCGGTAATCGGCCACTTCGAATACGCGAATCATGCCGAACTCGTCGTGCACCTCGGCGAGCAAATGCTCGACGCGCTCCTCTGTCATTTCATCTCCTGATGATTGCCGTGCCGGCTGAGCCTGCGTATACGGGACAAAAGCGCGATTGTCCGCGAAGCAAGCGGAACAGGTCACGCACTAATTTGCTGATAACATGGCCCTCCGAGCGTAAACCACCTAGAGATCATGATGAGCCAACCCTGGAGCCCCGACAGCTGGCGCGCCCTGCCGATCCAGCAACAACCCCGCTACCCCGACGCCGCGCACCTGTTGCAGGTGGAGCAGACCCTGGCCAGTTATCCGCCATTGGTGTTTGCTGGTGAAGCCCGGGAGTTGCGCCGTCAGTTCGCCGAGGTGACCCAGGGTCGCGCGTTCCTGCTGCAAGGCGGCGACTGCGCCGAAAGCTTTGCCGAGTTCTCGGCGGCCAAGATCCGCGACACCTTCAAGGTGCTCTTGCAGATGGCAATCGTCATGACGTTTGCCGCCGGCTGCCCGGTGGTCAAGGTCGGGCGCATGGCCGGACAGTTCGCCAAGCCGCGCTCGGCCAACGACGAAACCATCGACGGCGTGACCCTGCCGGCCTACCGGGGCGACATCGTCAACGGCATCGGTTTCGACGTAAAAAGCCGCGTACCGGACCCGGAGCGGTTGCTGCAGTCCTACCACCAGTCCACCGCCACCTTGAACCTGCTGCGCGCCTTCGCCCAGGGCGGGTTCGCCGATCTGCACCAGGTGCACAAGTGGAACCTGGACTTCATCGCCAACTCGGCCCTGGCGGAAAAATACAGCCACTTGGCCGACCGTATCGACGAAACCCTGGCGTTCATGCGCGCCTGCGGCATGGACAGCTCGCCGCAACTGCGCGAAACCAGTTTCTTCACCGCCCACGAAGCGCTGCTGCTCAACTACGAAGAAGCCTTCGTGCGCCGTGACAGCCTGACCAACGATTATTACGACTGCTCCGCCCACATGCTCTGGATTGGCGATCGCACCCGTCAGTTGGACGGTGCCCATGTGGAATTCCTGCGTGGGGTGAACAACCCGATCGGGGTCAAGGTCGGCCCGAGCATGGACCCGGACGACCTGATTCGCCTGATCGACGTGCTCAACCCAGACAACGATCCCGGCCGGCTCAACCTGATCGCCCGGATGGGTGCCAACAAGGTCGGCGAGCACTTGCCGCCGCTGTTGCGCGCCGTGCAGCGTGAAGGCAAGCAGGTGCTGTGGAGCTCCGACCCGATGCACGGCAACACCATCAAGGCCAGCAGCGGCTACAAGACCCGGGACTTTGCGCAGATCCTCGGTGAAGTGAAGCAGTTCTTCCAGGTCCACGAAGCCGAAGGTACCTACGCCGGCGGGATTCACATCGAAATGACCGGGCAAAACGTCACCGAATGCATCGGCGGCGCACGGCCGATTACCGAAGACGGGCTGTCGGACCGCTACCACACCCACTGCGACCCGCGGATGAACGCCGATCAGTCGCTGGAACTGGCGTTTTTGATTGCCGAGACGTTGAAGCAGGTGAGGCGCTGAGCCAGACAGTTTTGTAGTGCCTGGCCTATCGCTTTCGCGAGCAAGCCCGCTCCCACATTGGACCGAGTCGGTCACTGATTTTGTGAATCCAACAGATCCTTTGTGGGAGCGGGCTTGCTCGCGAAATGGCCAGTTCAGTCACCACTTGACTGAGCTAATGCCTGGGCCAACCGCACCCCACCCTCCCGCCGGCAATTGAGCTGAACCCGCTCCAACCCCAGCCAGTCGGCCATGCGCCGCAGATTCCCTGCCAAAGCCAGCATCCCCTCCTCATCCAACCCCGGCGCCTCCTCGTGCACGGCATGCACCGCCAACTGACCCAAGGCCCGCTCCGCCCGCAAGTCCACTCGCGCCGCAATGCGTTCGTGGTGCAGGAACGGCAGCACGTAGTAGCCGTACACCCGCTTGTGCACCGGGGTGTAGATTTCGAGGCGATAGCGAAAATCAAACAACCGCTCGGTACGGCCACGCTCCCAGACCAGCGAATCGAACGGCGACAGCAAGGCACTGGCGGCGACCTTGCGAGGGGTTTTCACCGCGGGTCGGCACCAGGCCGGTTGCTTCCAGCCCTGCACCTGGCAGCGCAGCAGTTCTCCGGCTTCCTCCAGCTCGGCCAGGCGCCCGCGACAGTCGGCCAGGTCGAGGCGAAAGTAGTCGCGCAGGTCTGTCTCGGTGGCGATACCCAAGGCGTCGGCCGCATGCACCAGCAAGCCCCGTTGGGCTTGGGCCTCGTCCGGCAACGGTTGCTGCAGGATCGCGGCCGGCAGTACCCGTTCCGGCAAATCGTAGAGCCGCTCGAACCCGCGCCGCCCCGCCACCGTGACTTCGCCCGCGGCGAACAGCCATTCCAGCGCATGCTTCTCCGCGCTCCAGTCCCACCACGGCCCGGCCTTTTTCTTGCGCGTAGACAAGCTGCCTGCGCCAAGGGCGCCCTGTTCCTGGACTGCGGCCAGGACGCGGCGAATGACATCCTGGCGTTCTTGGCCGAAACGCGCCAATTGCTGATAAATCCCTTCGCCACCCGACGCCCGATCCATGCGCCAGCGCATCAGCGGATACATCGACATCGGCAACAGCGACGCTTCATGACCCCAATATTCGAACAGCGTGCGACGTCGGCCCTGGCTCCAGGCAGCTTGATCGAGCAATTCGCGATTGTAGTGACCGAGGCGGGAGAACAGAGGGAGGTAATGCGAGCGCACCAGCGCATTGACGGAATCGATCTGCAGGACGCCGAGGCGTTCGATCAGGCGGTTGAGGCGCGAGGGTTGCACCGAAGCTGGCGTTGGTCGCCCATCGAATCCTTGGGCGGCCAACGCCATACGTCGGGCCTGTTTGAGGGTAAAGGACACAGTCGCGGGCATGGAGATCTCCTTGTCTGCTCGCAACCTACCTCACCAATAAGGGTTTTGTGTAGGAAAGGATGGCTCATTTGTGCATGGGGTCATCCCAGAATGGCCGAACCACTTCCTGCTCCACGTCGGCACGACTCACGCCGATGTCCTTGAGCGCTTCGTCGCTCATGCCGGCCAGCAGTTCGCGCTCATGGTGCAATTCGTACCAGCGACTAAACTTGTGCAGCAAGGCGCTGATGGAAAAGCCGTGGGAGAGTTTGTCGATCAGTAGATAACCTTTTTGACCTTTCATCGTGATGTCCTCCGTTGGGGATGGCTCAAGTCTCGCGCTAACGCTAAGATCAATCCAACGAATGTTTCTTATGCAATACATCTCGGAGATTGATCAATTGTCGAGTTACCCGAGCATCGATACGGAAGTGCTGCGGACCTTTGTCGCCATCGCCGACCAAGGCGGTTTCACCCGGGCCGGGGAATTGGTCAATCGCACCCAGTCTGCCGTCAGCATGCAGATGAAGCGGCTGGAAGAAGACGTATTGCAGCGACGACTCTTCGAGCGCGACGGGCGTCAGGTCAAGCTCACCGCCGAAGGCCAGGTGCTGCTGGGCTACGCGCGACGGATCCTCAAGCTGCACAGCGAGGTCTTCAATACCCTGCGCGAACCGCACATGGTGGGCACGGTGCGCATCGGCACGCCGGACGATTACGTGATGCGCTTCCTGCCGGGCATCCTGCAACGCTTCGCCCAGTTCTATCCCTTGATCGAAATCGAAGTGCACTGCGAGTCATCCAAGCAGTTGCTGCTGCGCCAGGACCTGGACCTGTCCATCGTCACCCGTAAACCGGGGGACGAAATCGGCCAATTGTTGCGCAAGGAACGTTTTGTCTGGGCCGAAGCCGCCTGCTTCAACGTCCATGAACAAACGCCGCTGCCGCTGGCGATGTTCAACAGTGACTGTTTCTGCCGGCAATGGGCCTGCAATGCACTGGATGCCATGGGCCGCGACTATCGTGTGGCGTACAACAGCTCGAGCCTGTCGGCGCTCATGGCGGTGGTGGGTGCCGGCCTGGCAATCACGGCGCAACTGGAAAGCCTGCTGACCCCGGACATGCGCGTACTCGGCGAGGCCGAAGACCTGCCGGAACTGCCCGAGGCCAGCATCATGCTGATCCGCAACCTGCATAACCCATCGCCGATCACCGAGTGCCTGGCCGAGCACATCATCGAAGGTTTCAAACTTTAAAGGCGAGCAGCACCGCGCACAGCACCAGGAAACCGCAGAACAGCCCGCGCAGCAGCCGCTCCGGCAAGGCGTGGGCGACTTTCACTCCCCAACTGATGCTCAGCAGGCCACCGACAGCCAGCGGCAGGCCGATGCTCCAGTCCACTTCGTGGTGAAACGCATACGTGGCGAGAGTCACACCCGTACTGGGCAAGGCCAACGCCAGGGACAAGCCTTGGGCAACCACTTGGGTGGTGCCAAAAACGCTGGTCAGGATCGGCGTGGCGACCACGGCCCCACCGACACCGAACAGACCGCCCATGGTGCCGGATGCGGCTCCCAGCACGCCGAGCCACGGCCAGCCATGACGCATCTGCGCCGACGCGGGTGCAGTGGCGGCGAACATGCGGACCAGGTTGTACAGTGTCAGCGCGATCAGGAACGCCACGAAGCCGATTCGCATGCTGTCCGCGTCGATTCCCACGGCCCAGATCGAGCCGAGCCAGGCAAAGCAGAACCCCATGGAAGCCAACGGCAGGACATGGCGCAATTCGATGCGATTGCGCTGGTGATAGCGCCACAACGCAAGCATGACGTTGGGCACCACCATGACCAGCGCCGTACCTTGGGCCAGTTGCTGGTCGAGGCCGAACCAGACGCCCAGTACCGGAATGGCAATCAGGCCGCCACCGATCCCGAACAATCCACCCAAGGTGCCTAGAACGGCACCAAACAGCAAAAACTGTACAAATTCGAACAAGACGATTCCCCTTTCCTCAGGGCGCATATCCTACGCAGTCGGCGCCAGTGGGGAAACGGGACATCTGATCAGGTCGTCAGAATTATCTGGCGCATTAAAGATTTGCCCGCTAGATTCGTAACGATCATTGATTTGAAGGTTTTGCCATGAACACCCTGCGCGACACCCCCGAAGCCTGTGAAGCCCTGCTGCTCGACAACCAGGTCTGCTTCGCCCTGCACTCCACGTCACTGCTGATGACCAAGGTCTACAAGCCACTGCTACAGGCCCTGGGCCTGACGTATCCGCAGTACCTGGCAATGATGGTGCTGTGGGAAAAGGACGGATTGACCGTCGGTGAAATCAGCACACGCCTGCTGACCGACCCCGGCTCGTTGACCCCGCTGCTCAAGCGCCTGGAGGCCGAAGGCCTGTTGAGCCGCACCCGCAGCCGTGAGGACGAACGCGTGGTGATTGTCGAACTCACCGAACAGGGCCGCGCCCTGCGGGAAAAAGCCCTCGACATCCCCCAGTGCATCCTCGCCGCCAGCGGCCAGACCCTGGAGCAGTTGAAGAAGCTGCAACTTGACCTGCAAGCGCTGCGCGGGCATTTGCAAGACAGCCTCTGACCCCTCCTGTGGGAGGGGGCTTGCTCGCGAACGCGCCGGCACGCCCAATACCTCCCCCCACTGATCCACCGCTATCGCGAGCAAGCTCGCTCCCACAATGTTCTGTGTCGGACATGAATTTTGTGTTCACCGAAGACCCAGTGTGGGAGCGAGCTTGCTCGCGATAGCGGCAGCCCTGCCTATCCTGTCCCTCCTCAAAAAATTTTTTACCCTAAGAAACAGCTCTAGCTAAAGGCTTTCAGACCTTTTCAGTTCAATTATCCAATCTCGCCTCGAAAATTTATCTTGCGCACAAAATATTAGCGCTATACATTCATCTCACACCTAATTAGCGCGCAAACATTTAGCGCGAACAACCAACCCAGAAACGAGGCGCTCATCATGCAAACGCTCTACACCGCAATCGCAACCTCCACCGGCGGCCGTGATGGTCGTGCGATCTCCAGTGACAACGTCCTCGACGTCAAACTCGCCACGCCCAAGGAACTCGGCGGTGTAGGCGGTGCGGCGACCAACCCTGAGCAGCTGTTCGCCGCCGGCTATTCGGCCTGCTTCATCGGCGCCTTGAAATTCGTGGCCGGCCAAAGCAAACGCAAGATCCCGGACGACGCCTCGATCACTGCCCATGTCGGCATCGGCCAGATCCCCGGCGGTTTCGGCCTCGACATCGACCTGCACGTCAGCCTGCCGGGCCTGGACCAGGCCGACGCGCAAAGCCTGGTGGACGCGGCTCACCAAGTCTGCCCGTACTCCAACGCCACCCGCGGCAACGTTGACGTGCGCCTGCACGTGACCGTCTAAACCAGCCACACCGGCCCCGAATTCAAGGAAATACACATGAACACGCTCAGCAAAACCCTGACCGCCACTCTTCTCGCCCTCAGCGTCAGCAGTGCCTTCGCCAATGGCATCGTCGAACACAACACCCAAGCGTTTCTCGACGTGCTGAATGCCGGCACCGGCAAGCCGCTGGAGCAGCTGTCGCCCAAGGATGCACGTGCCGTTCTGGTCGGCGCCCAGGCAGGTGTGAAATTGACGCTGCCCAAAGCCGACGTCAGCGAGAAAACCATCCAGGTCGATGGCCAGCCGATCAGCCTGACCATCGTTCGTCCGGCCGGGGTCAAGGGTGAGTTACCCGTGTTCATGTTCTTCCACGGCGGTGGTTGGGTACTGGGGGACTTCCCGACCCACGAACGACTGGTTCGGGATCTGGTGGCGGGTTCGGGTGCCGTCGCGGTGTTCGTCAACTACACGCCATCCCCCGAGGCGCATTACCCGGTGGCGATCAACCAGGCCTATGCGGCGACGAAGTGGGTCGCCGAGCATGGCAAGGAAATCAATGTCGATGGCAAGCGCCTGGCAGTAGCGGGCAATAGCGTTGGTGGCAACATGGCCGCGGTCGTGGCACTGATGGCCAAGGACAAGGGCACCCCGGCGATCCGCTTCCAGGCCCTGTTATGGCCGGTGACCGATGCCAGCTTCGAGACGGCGTCCTACAACCAGTTCGCTGAAGGGCATTTCCTTAGCAAGAACATGATGAAGTGGTTCTGGGACAACTACACCACCGATGCCGGGCAACGCGGCGAGATCTATGCTTCGCCATTGCGGGCAACCACCGCGCAACTCAAGGGCCTGCCGCCCGCGCTGGTGCAGACAGCCGAGGCTGACGTGCTGCGCGACGAAGGTGAAGCGTACGCTCGCAAGCTGGACGCGGCCGGTGTCCCGGTCACAGCTGTACGTTACAACGGCATGATCCACGATTATGGCTTGCTCAACGTGGTGAGCCAGGTGCCGGCGGTGCGTTCGGCGATGTTGCAGGTGTCGCAAGAGCTCAAGCAACACCTGAAGTAACCGCACGCCAAAGCCTTTGTGGCGAGGGAGCTTGCTCCCGCTCGGCTGTGCAGGAGCTGGCGAAGCCTGCGATCTTTTGATCTTTCGTTTAAGACTCAAGTGTTTGGGGAAAGATCGCGGCCTCGCTCCGCTCGACAGCTCCTACAGGCCCAGCGGGAGCAAGCTCCCTCGTCACAGGGGCCCGGGTCGAAAAAGATATAAAAAAGCCCGACTCAATGGTCGGGCTTTTTTCATACAGAAGGCTTCGCTTATTTAGCGCGGCCTTTGTAGGAACCGCCTTCGCGGGTATCGATCTCGATCTTGTCACCGATTTCGATGAAGTCAGCAACTTGCAGCTCGGTACCGTTGCTCAGTTTGGCAGGCTTCATGACCTTGCCGGAAGTGTCGCCGCGAGCGGAACCTTCAGTGTAGTCAACGACACGCACGATGGTGGTCGGCAGTTCTACGGAAACCAGGCGCTCTTCGAAGAACACGGCTTCGCAGACGTCGGTCATGCCTTCTTCGATGAACGGCAGAACGCTTTCGATGTCTTCGGCGTTCAGCTCGTACATGGTGTAGTCAGTGGTGTCCATGAACGTGTAGGTGTCGCCGCTGATGAAGGACAGGGTCGCTTCTTTGCGGTCGAGGATCACGTCGTCCAGTTTGTCGTCGGCGCTGTAGACGATCTCGGTCTTGTAACCGGTCAGCAGGTTCTTCAGCTTGGTCTTCATGATCGCGCTGTTACGACCCGACTTGGTGAACTCAGCTTTCTGAACCAGCCAAGGATCGTTTTCGAGACGGATCACGGTCCCGGGTTTCAGTTCTTTACCAGTTTTCATTGCGAATATCCGAATTTGGATGGGATTTACAAAAATCTAGGCCGCGTATCATATCCAATTTACATAAAACTTCACCAGCGCTGCGGCAAGATCGGGTCGCGAGGCCTGTTCCAGACACCACGCCTGGGCGTGTTCGAGCAGTTCCGGCTGCTGTTCGCGGCTGGCTTTCCAATGCTCGGCCATGTCCTGGCCGGCATTCCAGGCCCGCCAGAGACCGCTGGTCGCTTTTTGCGCGGCCGGCGAAAGCCCCTGATTGTAGAGGGCGAGAAACGCCTCGAGCTTTTCCAGGTGGACGTCTTCTTCCTGCTGGTAGATATGCCACAGCAGCGGACGGCCGGCCCACTGGGCGCGCACGAAGGAGTCCTCGCCGCGCACGGCATTGAAATCACAGCACCACAGCAAGTGGTCGTACTGATCCTGGCGGACGAACGGCAGCACCTGCACCGTCAGCGCGCCGCGTCGATGCAGCGCACCGGCCTTCAGGCCTTCGACACCGAGCCAACGCTCGACATCGCCCAACACCCGCCCTTCGGGAACCAGTACATGAAACGCCTGGGCATCGGTGGCCATCGCGTCAAACCAGCTCGCCAAACCTGCGTTCTCGTAGGCAAACAAGGAGATCAGGCAGCTTTCCGGCGCCCGCTCGACACCCAAGCCTTGCAGGAAAATGCGCTGTGCCTCGGCATCCTGCTGGAATTGCCAACGACGCTCCAGCAGCCCGGCCTCACGCAGCAAGCCACCGGTCCCCTCCCGGAAGCCGGGGAAAAAGAAATATTTCTGCACATGCTTGTATTTGACCGACGGCAAGCCGTGGCAACCGACCACCCAGTCCTCGGCGCTCAAATAATCGAGGTTCATCCACAAGGGCGCGGTCGGGCGCTCGGCCATCGCCTCCATGTAGGCACTCGGCAACTGGCAGGCAAACGCGGCGATCACCACCTCGGCGGCCTCGGTGGCCGGCCAGTCCGCGGGCCAGTGGCGCACCTCTACGCCCTGCTGCCACTGCTCGGACAGGGTGATATCGATTTGCGGACACAGCCGTTCGAAAGCGCGCAGGTCGTCGACCCAGAGCCGCACCGCGCATTGGTGCTCGGCCACCAGTTGCCGAGCCAGGCGCCAAGTGACACCGATGTCGCCATAGTTATCGACGACGGTGCAAAAAATATCCCAGCGCACAGCCATTCCCGACTCCCTGTGATAAAGGCCTGATTGTCCCGAATAAACCGATCGCGCAGAAGAGCCGACGGCGATTAATCTTCATGCGACAATCAACGCCTGCCCATGACCCTGCCAGGAAGCAGCCATGCCTGATCACCCGCCGGCCCCACGTTTCAGCGCTTTGCAATTGACTGTCAGTATTGCCCTGGGCCTGTGGCTGGGTTTTCTCGCCATCGTCCTGACGGGCTGGTTGCTGTCCCGGTTCCTCTTCACCGAGCAACTGGCGCCCGTGGCCGCCGCCGTCCACCAACTGGCGCAACCGCCGGCAGAGCAACCGGCCCCGGAGCCGCCCACGCCGATGTTTGAACAGTACCAGCAGAACCTGCAACGCAACGAGCAGCGCCAGGCCCTTGATCAAGCCCGCAGCAACCCTCGCAACCTGTCCAACCCCAAGTGCCAGTTCTGGTTGCAACAGGACCAGAATGCGCCCAGTGAAAAAAGCCGCGCCAACGTACTGCAATTCTGCGAATGACATGAATAAACAGACCGTCCACCAGTTGATCCTCGACAAGCTCAAGATTGATCTCGACATCGCCGAACGCGCCGCGCAGACCGCCTACGAAACCGCGACCCACGAAGAAAACATCGCCGAGAACAAATACGACACCCTGGGCCTCGAGGCGTCCTACCTCGCCGCCGGACAAGCCAGGCGCGTGGAAGAAATCCGTCAGGCCCTCACCCTCTGCCAGAACCTGGCGTTGAGGCCTTACGACGAACAGCGTGGCATTCAGGTCGGCACGTTGATCGGGTTGGAAGACGAGGACGGCCGCCAGCAATGGCTATTCCTGGGGCCGGATGCGGCGGGGTTGAAGGTCTCGCTGGTGGGTCAGCCGATCACCGTCATCACCCCTCGCTCACCGCTGGGCCGAGGCCTGCTGGGCAAGTTCGAAGGGGATGAGATAGAGATCGTCGTAGCGGGCGCCCGGCAACAATTCGCTGTCACCGAGGCGATCTAGAAAGCGGCCTCAGTGCACCGGCAGTTCGACGCCGTCGAACAATTCTTCGAGTTCCTGCTTGTTGTGACACTGGATGGCCTTGGCCATGACTTCCCGGGTCAGGTGCGGCGCGAATTTCTCGATGAAATCGCACATGAAACCGCGCAGGAAGGTGCCACGACGGAAACCGATCTTGGTCACGCTGGATTCGAACAACTCGCTGGCGTCCAATACCACCAGATCACTGTCGAGCTTGGTATCGACGGCCATCTTCGCGACGATGCCCACGCCCAGGCCCAGGCGAACGTAAGTCTTGATCACGTCGGCGTCGGCGGCGGTGAACACCACTTTCGGCGTCAGGCCACGATGGCTGAAGGCTTCGTCGAGTTTGGAACGACCGGTGAAACCGAATACGTAGGTCACGATCGGGTATTCGGCCAGGGCTTCGAGGGTCAGCTTCGGCAGCTTGGTCAACGGATGGCCCTGGGGCACGACCACACAGCGGTTCCAGCGGTAGCACGGCATCATCACCAAGTCCCCGAACAGCTCCAGGGCCTCGGTGGCGATGGCGAAATCCACCGTGCCGTCGGCGGCCATCTCGGCGATCTGCATCGGCGAACCCTGGTGCATGTGCAGCGCCACGTCGGGGTATTGCTTGATGAAATTGCTGATCACCGGCGGCAGCGCATAACGGGCCTGGGTGTGGGTGGTGGCGATCGAGAGGGTGCCTTTTTTCTCGTTGGAGAATTCCTGGGCGATCTGCTTGATGCTTTCGACTTTGCGCAGGATTTCGCCTGCCGTGGTGATGATGCGCTCGCCAGCCGGGGTCACGCGGGTCAGGTGCTTGCCGCTGCGGGCAAAGACTTCGACGCCCAGTTCATCTTCCAACAGGCGGATCTGCTTGCTGATGCCGGGTTGCGACGTGTAGAGGCTTTGGGCAGTAGCGGAAACGTTGAGGTCGTGGTGCGCCACTTCCCAGATGTAGCGCAGTTGTTGAAGCTTCATATGTATCCCTCAAAGCAGTTGGACGCCACGGGCATCAGCGACGGTATATAACTATATGGAAGGTTTAGACAATAAATCTAGAACTTTTTATAAAACGCCATCATTTAGCCTCAAGCCTCGCCCTGCCGTCGGCGCTGCACCAGCGGTACCAGGTAGACCGGCACCCGGGATAACTGCAATACCCGCGCGGCGGTTCTGCCCAAAGGGGTTTCACCGCTCGCTCCTTGGCAATGACTGCCTACGATCAGCAAATCCACAGAGAGTTTCGCTGCCTGCTCCAGGATGACCTGGGAAGGATCGCCCTGGTATACCCTGACCGACTTGATCAGCTTCAAGTCCTGTTGCCCTTCCCCCAGTTCCTCACGGAAACTGTCGAGCACCCGCTGCTCGATATTAGCCATCACCGTATTCAGACCTTTGCGATGAAATTCGTTCAGCGCCTGCTCGTCGAGATAGCTTTGCAACACCGATTCGGCGAACAGCCCCATCGGTTCTACCGCATGCACCACATACAACTCGGCTTCAAACGTCCGTGCCAGCGCCAAGGCATGCTGCATCACATAAGGGGCATAAAGGCCCAGGTCTGTGGCGTACAGCATCGAACGAATCATGTGACCTCCTCACGTGCCAGAATGGCGGAGATTGATTCAGCTTAGCAGCGCCTTGGGGACTGCGACGTGCGGCCTGACGTCCCGGCCCCGAGGTCGTCAGGGCTTTATTTCGTTACTGATGCCATGGGGCACATGACCGGTGGCGACCACCTCCCGGGCCAGTTCGCAGTGGCCGGTCTGGTCATCGAAAAACACATCGGCGGCGAAGGCCTCCAGGAAGGCCGATTTGGTCAGGCCGCCGAGAAACAGCGACTCGTCCAAACGGATATCCCACTCACGCAACGTCCGGATGACCCGCTCGTGGGCCGGTGCCGAACGGGCGGTCACCAGGGCCGTGCGGATGGGGCAGGCGTCCTCGGGGAACTCGCGCTGCAGCGCGTTGAGCGCCGCCAGGAAGCCCTTGAACGGCCCGCCTCGCAGCGGCTCGCGGGCAGCCTGGCGCTCGCTGGCCTGGAAGGCTTCCAGGCCAGCGGCCTGATAGACACGCTCCGACTCA
Organism: Pseudomonas thivervalensis; assembly: GCF_001269655.1. GTDB lineage: Bacteria > Pseudomonadota > Gammaproteobacteria > Pseudomonadales > Pseudomonadaceae > Aquipseudomonas > Aquipseudomonas thivervalensis. Next base: position 342,655 of record NZ_LHVE01000007.1, on the reverse strand, counting down.
TCGGAAAACAGCACGGCATCGCCGTCGAAGGCAATGCGCAGTTCTGCGCTGGCGGCGCGACTGGCCCCACCCGACAGGATGGTCGCCGCGGCGAACCCGGCGTCCAGGGCGCTGCGCACGTCTTCAGCGTGGGTGGACAAGAACAGGTCGCAGCCGAATGCCTTGAGGTACGGGTAAGGACTGCGACCGCCAACGAAAGCCGCGCGCGAGATCGCCAACCCATAATGATGAATCGAGTTGAACACCCGAAGGCCGGTGTCGGCACTGTTGCGCGACACCAGGATCACCTCGACCCGGGCACGCCCCAGGTGTTCGTTGAGGTCCAGCAGCTTCTGCACGAGGGCGAACGCGTCACCGGGTGCCAGGACTTCGTCTTCATGCTCGATCTGGTATTGCCGATAGGCCTCGACGCCACTCGACAGGTACACCTTGTGGCTTTCCCTCAGGTCGAACAACGCCCGCGACGAAATCGCCAGCACCAGTTTGTCGTCGATGTTGTTTGCCATGCCGCTCCCCCTTTCGCCCCGCTCAGCGGTTACAGCGATCCATGAACGCCAACGCCTGATACAAGGCTTCGATTTTCGGCAGCTCACACCCTGCCGCTTTCGCCGCCGCCAACGGCCGGCCGTAGATAGCGTCCAGCTCCAGCGCACGTTTGTGGGAATAATCGTGGTACATGCTCGGCCAGTAATCGGGCATCTTCTCGGTCATCGTGAACAGATACTCGGCATAACCCGGCGCGATGTGATGCCCGCAGGCTTGCGCACCGCGGACCACCTCCGCCATCAGCGCCTGGATCAATTCACGACTCTGGTCGTTGGCCATCAACGGCGTGGTGCTGGCGCCCAGCAGAACCGAAAGACCGTTGTAGGGCACATTCCACACCAGCTTCTGCCAGCGGGCCTGTTGCAGGCCTGGCATGGCCTGGGCCTCGATGCCGGCGCTGCGGAACAACGTCGCCGCCTCTTCGACGATCGCCATGCGTTGCGCCTGATCGGCGCAAGGACCGCTGTGATAACCAACATTGACCGCACCGAGTGCCTGGTGGGCGACGACGCCAGGACCGACGCGATGCACACAGATCAGGCACAGCCCCCCCAGCAGGTGCAACGAATCGGGCAGCAACGCTCGAAGGTCGTCCTCGACATCCAGGCCGTTCTGCAGCAGCAGGACTTTTGCCCCGTCAGCGGCCGCCCGGGCAATGGCCGGGGCCAGGCCGGCATTGCTGGTGGTCTTGGCGCCGACCAGCAGCCAGTCGCAGGGCGGCATGTCGGCTGCCGAGCGATACGCCTGGACCGGGTTGAGGGCCAGCGCACCGTGAACCGCGCTGTCGATCCTCAAGCCGGCTTCGGCCACGGCAGCAAATTCGCTGCGCAATAGAAAGTGCACGTCAAAACCGGCACGCGCCAGCATCACACCGTAGAACCCGCCAATCGCCCCGGTGCCGATCATCCCGATCCGCGGTTTAGCGCCTGCCAGCATCGTTCAACTCTCCCGATAAAAGTCCCTGCACACTATCAGCGCGAGCGGCATGGCATGCAATCTTCATTACATCTGCTCACGAATCTGCTGCAGAGCCATCTCCAAGGCCTTTTCCCCAGCCTATAGGGCATTAAACCCGTCCCAGCCCATTGTCGAGCAACCTCGTAACGCGATAAGGTTCGGCTCCCCGACGCGCTTAAAATCCGCTGTGCACCGCCGCGCGGGGATCGCTGGCGGCCGGCACCCGTGACCTGACGAGTAACACGATGGCTGATTTACCGATCAACGACCTTAACGTCGCCTCCAACGAGACCCTCATCACGCCTGACCAGCTCAAGCGCGATATTCCCCTGAGCGACGCTGCCCTGCGCACCGTGACCAAGGGCCGGGAAGTCATTCGCAACATCCTGGACGGCACCGACCATCGCCTGTTCGTGGTGATCGGCCCCTGCTCGATCCACGACATCAAGGCCGCCCACGAATACGCTGAGCGCCTGAAGGTGCTGGCCGCGGAAGTTTCCGACACCCTGTACCTGGTCATGCGGGTGTATTTCGAGAAACCTCGGACCACCGTCGGCTGGAAAGGCCTGATCAACGACCCGTACCTGGATGACTCCTTCAAGATCCAGGATGGCCTGCACATCGGTCGCCAATTGCTGCTGGACCTGGCGGAAATGGGCCTGCCCACCGCCACCGAAGCCCTGGACCCGATCTCGCCGCAGTACTTGCAGGACTTGATCAGCTGGTCGGCCATCGGCGCGCGCACCACCGAATCCCAGACCCACCGCGAAATGGCCTCCGGCCTGTCGTCGGCGGTAGGCTTCAAGAACGGCACCGACGGCGGTCTCACCGTGGCGATCAACGCCTTGCAGTCGGTTTCCAGCCCGCACCGCTTCCTGGGCATCAACCAGGAAGGTGGCGTGTCGATCGTCACCACCAAGGGCAACGCCTACGGTCACGTGGTGCTGCGCGGTGGCAACGGCAAGCCGAACTACGACTCGGTCAGCGTCGCCCTGTGCGAGCAGGCGCTGAACAAAGCCAAGATCAAGCCGAACATCATGGTCGATTGCAGCCACGCCAACTCCAACAAGGACCCGGCCCTGCAACCGCTGGTGATGGAAAACGTGGCCAACCAGATCCTGGAAGGCAACCAGTCGATCATCGGCCTGATGGTCGAAAGCCACTTGAACTGGGGCTGCCAGGCTATCCCGAAAGACCTCGCCGACTTGCAGTACGGCGTTTCCATCACCGATGCCTGCATCGACTGGAGCGCGACCGAGAACACCCTGCGCAGCATGCATGCCAAGCTCAAGGATGTATTGCCGAAGCGGCAGCGTAGCTGAAAAAGATCGCAGCCTCGTTTCACTCGACAGCTCCTACACAGCTCCTACACAGCTCCTATACGTATTTGCGGTGGGGAGGTAGGAGCTGGCGAAGCCTGCGATCTTTTGCTTTCCTCAAGCCACAAAAAAACGCCGGACTTTTCAGTCCGGCGTTTTTATTGGGGAATCCGTATGCTCAGAGCTTCGCCGCGTGCCGCTGGTGACGCTCCATGTAGCGCTCCACGTAGGAGCAGGACGGGATCACCGTATAGCCCATTTCTTCGGCGTACTGCAGCGCCCTTTCGGTCAGCGCCGCCGCGATGCCCCGGCCGCGCAAGGCGTTGGGCACGAAGGTGCGATAGATGTCCAGGGTCTGCTTGCCCAGGTCCATATAGGTCAGATAGGCACGATGACCGTCCACGTTGGTCTCGAACTGATGACCAGCCTGGTCATGGTGGATGGTAACCGCCTCGCTCATCACTACTCCTCGCGGGTCTGAATGCCGACCCCTACCTTACCGATGTTTTTCCGGCGAAGGAACCTCTACGCCACCCCGTGCCTTCCCGGTCACCGAGCGCCAAAACCGAACCGCTCAAACCCGAGCACGTCGTGAATAGTAGGCACCAATGACGCAAATGCTCAAGGCACGCCTGTCATCGAAGGGGTGAGCCTGGTCGGGTTTATCGATTGAGCGCCATCGTCGCGCTGTAGTCGGTCGCGGTGCAATAGCTGAACATCGCCAGTTGTTGAGTCTTGAGACGAGTGCGCGTAGTTAAAGTCACCGCCAATACCAATAAAGATGCTCGCAGTGCTGCACAAAAAATGCACAAAAGTGTAGGTGAATCAATAAACAACGACGTTAGCGAGGGCTGCAAGAGTTCTCCCACGCCACGGAACTTTTTTTCCTCGACGCGCTCCAGGCAAGGGCCTCGGGCTGTATATTTTTTAAACAACCCTCAGAAAAGTTGCTCGAAAAAGAATCACCGCCTACAATTTTTTTGCTTCTTGCGCTACGTCAGTTTACTTACTACAAGTAATGGGTAGTATGTACGCCGGCTAACTCCCCAGTCTGGGGAGACAGTCACTAATAGAAAGTCCTTGAAGGGGAAACCGATGAACAACGTTCTGAAATTCTCTGCTCTGGCCCTGGCCGCAGTTCTGGCTACCGGTTGCAGCAGCGCATCGAAAGAAACCGAAGCACGTCTGACTGCTACCGAAGACGCAGCAGCTCGCTCCCAGGCTCGTGCAGACGAAGCTTACCGTAAAGCTGATGAAGCTCTGGCTGCTGCTCAAAAAGCACAACAGACTGCTGACGAAGCTAACGAGCGTGCTCTGCGCATGCTGGAAAAAGCTAGCCGCAAGTAATAGTCCTTCGGGATTGTTATCGAGCCGACCCATTTTTTGGGTCGGCTTTTTTTTGGATTCGAGAGCGGTTGCCCGGTATTTTGCCAGGCAATAAAAAACCCGCCGACATCGCGAAACGTCGACGGGTTGCTTTGGTATTTTACTGTTGCAAGTCGATCGGCGCGCTGGAAACCATCGGTGCCGAGGTATTCGGAACAGCGATCTCCACGGGCAGGCCATCTTCGGCCGCCACCACGTCCCGCACCACGTCCCAGTTCATGCGCAGGTTGCTGGTGATGTCTTCGCGCTTGAGCATCGCGTTGATCACTGCGGTGTGCTTGTCCACCACCGACGGGTTGCCCTTGTCGTCCAGCGGCGTATGCGCTTCCAGGTACACCTTGCCACCGCTCAAGCCCAGCTTGTAGGGGTCGTTGATGATTCGCACCGACGTGCCCACCGGCACCATGCCGGCCATTTCCAATACGTTGTTGTTGAACATCCGGAAGCAACCGTGGCTGGTGCGCATGCCGATGCCGAACTTCTTGTTCGAACCGTGGATCAGGTAGCCCGGGGTGCCCAAGGTGAACTTGAAAGGGCCCAGCGGGTTATCAGGGCCGGCAGGCACGACATTCGGCAACGGGTCGCCGTCGGCGGCGTGCTCGGCCTTGATCGATGCGGGTGGGGTCCAGGTCGGGTTCGGTGTCTTGGCGATGATGCTGGTGTGGGCGATCGGCGAGCCCCAGCCCTCACGTCCAATCCCCAGCGGGAAGGTGTAGACCACGTTCCGGCCCTTGGGGAAATAGTAGAGGCGGTACTCGGCCAGGTTGATCACGATGCCCTCGCGCGGGCCCGGCGGCAGGATGAAGCGAGTGGGCAGCACGATCTCGGTGCCAGTGCCCGGCAACCAGGGATCGACCCCCGGGTTGGCGGCGACCATTTCGCTGTAGCCCAGGTCATAGGTGGTGCCCAGGTCGGCGAAGGTGTCTTCGTATTTGGCCTTGATGACCTGCACCTGGCCGATGATGTCCTCACCCGGCGGTGGCAGGGGCAGCTCCAGGGCGGCAACGGGGCCCGCCACACACAGGGCGGCAAGAGACAGGCAGCGGGCGACGGCAGGCAAGCGCGGCAACATCCGGGAAATCCTTCGCAGATCGAACTGGGGTATGAAAACGGCGATTGTACACTGCCACCTGTTATTTCGGGGAGAGCGGTACAGAGGCGTCCGATGCGCAGCATGCCTGGAGCTTGAAATGAAAACCTGTGGGAGCGAGCTTGCTCGCGATAGCGGCGGCCTGCTTGCACTGTAATGGCTGTACCGGCCCTATCGCGAGCAAGCTCGCTCCCACAAAAGGCAACAACCTTGAATGCCGGGGATTACAGCTCGAACCGCAGCTCCGGCCAGATCGGCGAGGTGCCGCGCTTCTGGGACTCAAGGATCGCCCGGCACAGCGAGCACAGGCGATGGTCCTGGAAAATCTTGCGATCGACGCTGGACCAGCGCGGCTGGGCCGGCAGCAGGCTGCCGCAGAGGGTCCGGTCAGCCGAGCCACCGAGTTCCAACTGCCGGGTTACCAGGTGCACCCGTACTTCCTGGCAGGCGAACAGATCCAGCTGCTCGTCAGGCTCGATCAGTTGGTAGGCAAACAGGGACCAGGCGGGACGCGGCATCGGGGGCTCCAAATCGGGGGCGCCACATTAGCCGAAAGCCCGCCCGTAGAAAAGCGTCAAAGCAGCGGTTTCAGTGTCGGCCAGACATTTTCCAGCAACTTGCCCTGGGCCGCGACGGACGGGTGCAATCCATCGCCCTGCATCATGGTCGGAACACCACCGACGTCCTTGAGGAAAAACGGCACCAGCGGGACTTTCTTCTCCTCGGCCAGGGTGCTGTAGACCCGGGCAAAGGCATCGGTGTAGCGCCGTCCGTAATTGGGTGGCAGTTGCATGCCCAGCAAAAGCACCTTGGCACCGCTGGCGCGGGCGCTGTCGATCATCGCTGCAAGGTTTTGTTGCAATTGTGTTGGTGGCTGTCCGCGCAAGCCATCGTTGCCGCCCAGCTCCAGGATCACCAGGTCCGGTTTATGGGCTGCAAGCAGCGCCGGCAGCCGCGCCTGGCCTCCGGCGCTGGTGTCGCCGCTGATGGAAGCATTGACCACTTTATCGTCAAAACCCTCGGCCTTGAGCCGTTGTTCGAGCAACGACACCCACCCTTGCCGGGTATCCAGGCCGAAAGCCGCGCTGATACTATCGCCAACGATCAGGACTGTACCCGCCGCTGCGTTCTGGGCCATGCACATCAAGGCCAGGCCGGCACTCAAAAACCACACACGCATCGGATTCTCCATGGGCTCAAGCATTCTCACCGCGACGGACCTTAGCAAAGTGGTCGCCAGCGCGGAAGGTGAACTGACCATCCTGCACGAACTCAGCCTGGAACTGAACAAAGGCGACAGCCTGGCCATCGTCGGCGCGTCCGGTTCCGGCAAATCCACCCTCCTGGGCCTGCTGGCCGGCCTCGACCTGCCCAGCAGCGGCGAAGTGACCCTCGCCGGCCAGGCCCTCAGCGCGCTGGATGAAGACCAGCGGGCGCGGATCCGCGCCGAACACGTCGGTTTCGTTTTCCAGTCCTTCCAGTTGCTCGACAGCCTCAATGCACTGGAAAACGTCATGCTGCCGCTGGAGCTGGACGGCCGCAAGGATGCCCGCGAACGCGCCACGCAACTGTTGCAGCGCGTCGGCCTGGGCCAGCGCCTGACCCATTCACCCCGCCAGCTCTCCGGTGGCGAACAGCAACGGGTAGCGATTGCCCGCGCCTTTGCCGCCGAGCCCGACGTGCTGTTTGCCGACGAACCCACCGGCAACCTCGACAGCCACACCGGCGAGCGCATCAGCGACCTGCTGTTCGAATTGAACCAGGAACGCGGTACGACCCTGGTGCTGGTCACCCATGATGAACGCCTGGCCCATCGCTGCCGGCGCCTGATCCGACTTGAAGCCGGCGAGATGGTCGCCCCTCTGGAGCCTTGATGGCACGCTTGCCGCTGTTGCGCCTGTTCAGTCTTGCTGTCCGTCAATTGCTTCGCGATGCCCGCGCCGGTGAGTTGCGGGTGTTGTTCTTCGCCCTGCTGGTGGCGGTGGCGGCGAGCACCGCCATCGGGTACTTCGGTGCCCGCCTCAACGGCGCGATGATGATGCGCGCCACCGAATTCCTCGGCGCCGACCTGCTGCTCGAAGGCAGCTCGCCGGCCCGCCCGGAGCAGATCCGCAGCGGCACCGAACTGGGGCTGGAACACGCCCGGGTGGTGGAGTTCTCCAGTGTCGTGGCCACCGACAATGGCATCCAGCTGTCCAGCGTCAAGGCGGCCGATGACAACTACCCTCTGCGCGGCGAGCTGAAAAGCACCCCCGCCCCGTTCGCGCCGGAAGAAACCGGCGGACGTCCGAACCCTGGCGAGGCCTGGGTCGAGGCACGGCTGCTGACGGCACTGGACCTGAAGATCGGCGACAGCATCGACATCGGCAACCAGACCTTGCGCCTGAGCCGCGTGCTCACTTACGAGCCGGATCGCTCCGGCAACTTCTACAGCCTCACCCCGCGAGTGCTGATCAACCTCAAGGACCTGGAGGCCACCGGCGTGGTGCAACCGGGCAGCCGTGTCAGCTATCGCGACCTGTGGCGCGGCCCGGCACCGGCCCTGCAAACCTACCGTGACCTGGTCAAGCCTGGCCTTGAACCCAACCAGCGCCTGCAGGATGCCCGCGACGGCAACCGCCAGATCGGCGGCGCCCTGGGCAAGGCCGAGCGCTACCTGAACATGGCCAGCCTGGTGGCAGTGCTGCTGTCCGGCGTTGCCGTCGCACTCTCGGCCAACCGCTTTGCCACCCGACGCTTCGATGCCAGCGCGCTGCTGCGCTGCCTGGGTCTGTCACGCCGGGAAACCATGGTGCTGTTCAGCCTGCAATTGACGGTGCTCGGCCTGCTCGCCAGTGTCAGCGGCGCGCTGCTCGGCTGGATCGCCCAATTGGGCCTGTTCGCCCTGCTGCATGACCTGCTGCCTACCACCGTTCCGCCGGGCGGCCTGCTGCCGGCGATCGCCGGGATCGGTAGCGGGCTGGTGGCATTGGCAGGGTTCGCCTTGCCGCCACTGGCTGCGCTGGGGCGAGTGCCGCCGCTGCGTGTGCTGCGCCGGGACATGCTGCCGATCCCCTCCAGCTCCTGGGTGATCTATGGTGCCGCACTGGGTGCACTGGGCCTGATCATGTGGCGCCTGAGCCTGGACCTGGTGTTGACCTTCGCCCTGTTGGGTGGCGGTGTCGTCGCCGCGCTGGTGCTCGGCGGCCTCTTGTTGCTGTTGCTCCAGAGCCTGCGTCGCCTGCTGGCCCGCGCCGCCCTGCCCTGGCGGCTGGGCCTCGGCCAATTGCTGCGTCATCCATTGGCGGCGGCCGGCCAGGCCCTGGCGTTCGGCCTGATCCTGTTGTCCATGGCGCTGATCGCGCTGCTGCGCGGTGAATTGCTGGACACCTGGCAAAACCAATTGCCTAAAAATGCCCCGAACTATTTCGCCCTGAACATCCTGCCCAACGACAAGCAGGCTTTCACCGACAAGCTGCTGGAACTGTCCGCGCAATCGGCCCCGCTCTACCCAGTGGTACCCGGGCGCCTGATCAGCATCAATGGCGAGCCGGCCACGGAGTTCGTCACCAAGGACTCGGCGGGGGACCGGGCGCTGCAACGCGACCTGAGCCTGACCTGGGCCGCGGACCTGCCGGCGGGTAACGTCGTCACCGCCGGGACCTGGTGGCCGCAGCAACCACCGGACGATGTCCCGGGGGTTTCGGTGGAGGGCAAAGTGGCCGAGAACCTCAAGATCAAGTTGGGCGATCGCCTGGTTTTCAGCGTGGGCGGCGTCAACCGTGAAGCGAAGGTCACCAGCCTGCGGGAAATCAACTGGGACAATTTCCAGCCCAACTTCTTCATGATCTTCCAGCCCGGTACATTGAAGGACCTGCCGGCGACCTACCTCACCAGCTTCTACCTCGCGGCAGGTCACGACCAACAGATCGTCGACCTGTCCCGGGCCTTCCCGGCGGTGACGATCCTGCAAGTCGAGGCCTTGCTCGAACAACTGCGCAGCATCCTGGCCCAGGTGACCCTGGCCGTGGAATACGTGCTGCTGTTCGTGCTGGCGGCGGGGATGGCGGTGCTGTTTTCCGGCCTGCAGGCGACCCTCGACGAACGGATTCGCCAAGGCGCGCTGTTGCGTGCGCTCGGTGCTGAGCGGCCCCTGCTGGTCAAGGCCCGGCGCATCGAGTTCGGTCTGCTGGGCGCGGTCAGTGGCCTGCTGGCAGCCCTGGGTTCGGAACTGGTGAGCCTGGTGCTTTACCGGTACGCCTTCGACCTGCCGTGGCACCCGCATCCATGGCTGTTGGTACTGCCACTGTTGGGCGCCTTGTTGATTGGTGCGGCCGGGGTGTTTGGCACCCGTCGGGCACTCAACGCCAGTCCCCTGACAGTGTTGCGCGAGGGTTGATAGACTCCCGGCTTCGCTATCACAAGAAGTTGCCATGAGCCGTTATCGCCCCCCACGCACCGCCGGCACCGCGCTGATCACCCCCGAGGGTGAAGCGCGGATGCGCGCCGAATTCCATGAGCTGTGGCATGTGCGCCGTCCCCAGGTGACCCAGGCGGTCAGCGAGGCGGCGGCCCAAGGTGATCGTTCGGAAAACGCCGAATACACCTACGGCAAGAAAATGCTGCGGGAAATCGACAGCCGCGTGCGCTTCCTCACCAAGCGCCTCGAGGCGCTCAAAGTGGTCAGTGAAAAACCCAGCGATCCGAACAAGGTGTATTTCGGCGCTTGGGTGACGGTCGAAGATGAGGACGGCAAAGAGTCACGCTATCGCATCGTCGGCCCGGACGAGCTGGACCTGAAGCAGAACCTGATCAGCATTGACTCGCCGTTGGCCCGGGCGCTGATCGGCAAGGCCCTGGACGCCGAGGTCAGCGTCCAGACGCCCACTGGCGAGAAGCGGGTCTACATCGTCGATATCGCGTATCCGTAATCCCCGTCTCAGCGGCGGGTGATCAAGCCCTGCCGTGCAACACGGGTCAGTTGCCGGATCATTTCCGGAGCGTCTTCGGCGCTGGGGGATTGGATGACAGCCAGGTCGAAGCTGTCATTGGCAAAGCGCGCCAGTGACTCGCCGTCTTCGACAAACTGGATCAGGAAGGCTGCGGGCCCGTGATTGCGACGTGGCCAGCCGTCGAGGTAACGCAAGAGTGTTGGCTGGTGGGTGCCGCCCAGGAGAATTTTCGGGTTGCGTTGCACAAGGTTCGCCGTGATCGGCGCAAGACGTACAAGGGGGCTGGGTGCGTTCATCGTGTCGTGTCTCTGCCTCAAAAGTCTGCATGGCAGGTGAGAGGCAACACCGAACCAGCGCTTTAGCGGTATTTCGAAGCCGTGTCGTTCCGGCTTCTATCGGCAACTGGATGAGTCACCTGGCGCCCCGCAAGTAGCTGTTTAAATCGGCGCATGAGCGGCATCCTAGAGAAGCTGACTGGTCAGTGTCAAGAATCACTCCCATAAAAAGCGCGTAAAGGAGGTGATGCTGTTTGCGTAAGGAAATGGCGCTTTTCTGAGGGAGGGGGGAGCGCTGTTTTTGTTTGGGGTTGGGTTGGGTTGGGTACATATCCGTTGCTGCGGTAACGGCGGCTGGCGGTTCCGCTCTTACAGCGGGTCACTTTTGGAAGAGCCGGGAGCCGGACCAGCCAAAAGTAACCAAAAACGCTTTGCCCCACCACTTGGCACCTCGCTTAGGCTCGGTGTGCCCTCACTCCGGCATTGCTCCGTGGGCCGCCGCGAAGGGCCATCCATGGCCCAGCGCGGCTATCCCGGCATCCATGCCGGGATGCCCACTGCGCAATGCCTGCGTTCGGCCAGCGTGGTTTAACGGGGCGTCTCAGATCAAAAGCAAAAGCAAAAGCAAAAGCAAAAGCGGTCGGAGCTGGCATTTATGTGGCTGCACCACTGCTATCGCGAGCAAGCTCGCTCCCACATTGGATCTCCGGTGAACACAACATTCATGTCCTGCACAGACCTCTGTGGGAGCGAGCTTGCTCGCGATGACATCGGCACACCCAACATCACCACAAACTGACACACCGCCTTCGCGAGCCCCTCCCACAGGAGGAACGCGGTCCCCATCAAGAACCAGGTCGGCTATAAGGCCGCCTCGCGGTGGACGTTAAATCGAGCGATCAACCCGCGATGGCGCGATCGACCGACAGTTTGCCCGCCCCTTCGATCAACACGGCAATACTGCCCGCCAGCAACGCCAAGGCGAACTCATAACCGTTGTTGGCCATGAACAAGCCGTTACCGATGTGCACCGAGAAAATCGCCACCAGCGACAGGAAGGCCAGGCCCAGTGCCGCAGGGCGCGCCAGCAGACCGATGATCAGCGCCAGCCCGGCAAAGAACTCCGTGCCGCCCGCCAGTGTCGCCATCACGTAGCCCGGGGTCAGGCCGATGCTTTCCATCCACTGCGCCGTGCCTGCCAGGCCGTAGCCACCGAACAGGCCGAAGAGCTTCTGCGAACCGTGGGCCGCGAAGATGACACCGACGGCGATGCGCAGCACGGTCAAGCCATAGCCGGCGCGGGTGAACAGAATTTTGTTGATGAAAGTATTCATAAAGTCATTCCTTGGAGAGGTAGGGAGTTGGCCGCTATATTAATCAATAAAATTCATGTTAAAAGCGGAAAAAATCCGTCATATCAATCAGTTTATTCGATCACTTACGCAATGCAACCTTTTGCTCTTTCGGTTCCAAGGACTCCCGTTCACGATCAAACGCCAGGTAGTACTTATTCACACTATTAACATAGCTGACGGCGCCCATTCCCACCTGCTCCATGGCAATGCGCTCGACCTGGAAAAACCATTGATTGGGGTTCAACCCCCGCCGCCGGGCCTCGGCTCGCATGCCTTGGACGCGCTCGGGGCCCATGTTGTAGGCCGCCAGGACGAAGGCCATGCGTTCGCGTTCGTTGAGCTTGGGGCTGGCAAAGAACTTGCGACGGATGAGGGCCAGGTACTTGGCGCCGGCTTGCACATTGGCGTCCAGGTTCTGGATGTTATCGACCCCGACCCGCTGGGCCGCCGCCGGGGTAATCTGCATCAAGCCGGTGGGGCCGGCGCCGCTGCGGGCATTGGGTTGCAGGGCTGATTCCTTGAAGGCCAGCGCTGCCAGGTTGAGCCAGTCCATGCCCTGGGCATCGGCATGTTTTTGCAACACCGGACGCAGCTTTTCCAGGCGTTGGCGATTGGCCCGGGCCAGCGGATAGTGGACTTGATACAAACGCCGATAAATACGCAGGAATGCCGCGTCTTGGTTGGAGGGCACCTTGTAGGTCGCCAGGAATCGATCGATGCTCGCCCGCAGCATGGCGGCGTCACGGCGAACGAACCAGTATTCGTCACCCGGTTCGCCAATCAGTACCTGACGGTCAAAGCGCAGCTTGGGCAGGATCTTGCCCCAGCGCTCGGCGATGGGCTGCTCGACGATGGTCAAATGGAAAATCCCACCCTGGACCATCTCCAGGACATCCTCCACCGCCAGGGTGGGATCGACCCATTCGATTTTCACTGGCGGCAGCTTGAGCAGCGCCAGCTTCTGGTTGATCTGACTCACGGCATCTCCCGCCGCGCTGCCATTGGGCAGGGCCAGGGTCTTGCCGGACAGTTGCTCCACGCGGGTGTAGCGCTTCTCGCCCTTGATGCCCACCAACAGCAGCGGCACATCGGTACGGATCGGATCACTGGCACTGACCGCATGGCCGGCCTGGGGTTCGAGCAGCTCACCCGGCGCGACGAGGTCGCCCTCCCCGCGCTGTAAGGCACCGAGCAATTGGTCCTTGGCCATGGGAACGATCTTGAGGGTAATCTCCTGGCCGTCCCGGGCGTGACCGTTGAGGTATTGCTCGAAGGCGCGCAGCCGATGGTATTCGACGCCAATGGGTTGCCCCTGGACTTCACCGGAGCTGTTGCGGCTCTGGTTGACCAGCACCTTCAACACACGGCTGCTACGGATTTGCGCCAAGTCGCGCACGGTGCCCGGCGCCACTGCCTGCACAGGTCCGGGCAGCCGCGCTTCGGCCGGCATCGGCAGCAACAGCGAACAACACAACAGTAGCAACACCTGGGGACGTGTCATCCACTCTCCGGAAGGAATACTGCGGACCGCCTCCCTTGAAAAACGAGGCTGAGTCGGCAGAAACAGAGCGCCTGGGGCGCTGAAAAAGTGCGAAAGACTGGCACAGTGATGGCTTTTATACCAACCCGATGTGTCTCGCGGCCTTAACAGACAGCCTCAACTCATTGTAGTTCTTGGCTTTTCTTATAAATCTACAGCTCTGATATGCTTTCCGGCCTTTGGGCCGAGGTAGCACCATGCAACTCATCGATATCGGCGTCAACCTGACCAACCCCAGTTTTGCCGACAAACACCAGGCGGTGCTTGAGCGTGCCTATGGATCAGGGATCTGCCAACTGGTCTTGACCGGCACCAGCCTCGAGGGCAGCGAACAGGCCCTGGAATTGTGCCAGCACCTCGACGACACCGGGGAGCGGCTGTTTTCCACCGCCGGCATTCACCCCCACAGCGCCAGCGAGTGGACTGCCGACAGCGCCCGGCACCTCAAGGATTTGCTGATGCACAGCCGTGTGCGTGCGGTGGGAGAATGCGGGCTGGATTTCAACCGAGACTTCTCTCCTCGCCCTCAGCAGGAAAAGGTCCTGGAGGAACACCTCGCCCTGGCGGTCCAGTTGCAATTACCGGTCTTCCTGCATGAACGCGACGCCAACCAGCGCTTGCTGGACATCCTTCGGGATTTTCGCGATCTGTTGCCGGCGGCCGTGGTGCACTGTTTTACCGGTGAAAAAAAGGCGCTGTTCAGCTACCTCGACCTCGACCTGCACATCGGCATCACGGGCTGGATCTGCGACGAACGCCGGGGCACGCACCTGCACCCGTTGGTGCGCGAAATACCCCGCGGTCGGCTGATGCTCGAAAGCGACGCGCCTTATTTGTTGCCTCGCACGCTGCGGCCCAAACCCAAGAGCGGGCGCAACGAGCCGGCCTACCTGACAGAGGTCTTGCGCGAAGTGGCCTTGCACCGGGGCGAAACCCAGGAAGACCTGGCCGCCCACAGCACCGCCTGCGCCCGGACATTTTTTGGTTTGCCCACCCTTTCCTGACCTCTATAAATCCCCACAAGAGTAATTTGTTGCCTGTCGGCCCGCATCAAAACCGCGGAATCCGCATTGTCTGTTGACCCACATCAAAACCCAGCCCCATGAGTAGCGGCAGAATAATGGCACCTTGCCAATACTGTTTCCGCTATCAGAGAAGACCTTCCATGGGTGCCTGGCTTAGCAATATCTCGTTGAAATACAAATTCTGGGCGGTCAATGCGGTCGCCTTTATCACCACGTTGATGCTGGTGCTCTACGCAGTGCACCTCGAACAGCAGGCGCGCAACCACGCCGCCCAAGCGAATGCCCAGACCCAGGCACAGATGCTCGATGCCTGGCCTGCCGGACAACCCTTGCCCAAGGCTGACAACCTCTTGGCATTCCAGCGCGACCAGGTCCCGATGTTCAACGAACGACCGCTGCCTTCGTTGGTTCAAGCCGAGGGCTGGGTCGAATTCGATGGCGGGCCGCTGCTTGGCCAGGATCCGCTGCTGGGTGCCCAGGTGATCCGTCGAGGTGACGGGCAACAACTCGCGGTGTTGGCCCAAGGTGCAAGCCTGGGCCAAGTGTTCGGTGAACGCTTCAGCCAATACGCCGTGGCCGTGCTCGTGTTGATGCTGGCGATGTTGGGTGCGTCGCAACTGTTGATCCGCTTTTTGCTCAGCCAGCTCAACACGCTCAAAGACGTGATGCTGCACGTGGAAAAAACCGGTGACCTGTCCGCCCGCGTGCCCCTGGCCTGCAAGGATGAAGTGGGTCAGATGGCGGCGGCATTCAACGCCATGCAGGCCGGTTATCAACGGGTGGTCGACACCGTTGCCAGCACCGCCCGGCAGTTGGACAGTGGCGCGGCGCGCCTGGCGTCGAGCATGAACCAAGTGCGCCACGGCATGCTCGGCCAGCAAAGCGAAACCGATCAGGCGGCCACGGCCATCAACGAGATGTCCGCCACGGTTTATCACATCGCCCAGCATGCTGGCGCCACCCGCGACCTGTCGAAAACCGCCGATACCCTGGCCGGCAACGGTCACGAAGTGGTCGGTCGGGTGCAACAGTCGATTACGGGGTTGTCTTCGGGAGTGCAGCAGACCGCCGAAATGATCCAGCGCCTGGCCGAAGACAGCCAGAAGATCAACGGCGTGGTCAACGTGATCCACAGCATCGCCGAACAAACCAATCTGCTGGCCTTGAATGCGGCCATCGAGGCGGCGCGGGCCGGGGAAATGGGTCGGGGATTCGCCGTGGTCGCCGACGAAGTGCGCAACCTGGCCAAGCGGGTACAGGCCTCCACGGATGAAATCACCACCATGGTTTCGGCCCTGCAAGCCGGGACCCGGGACGCGGTGGACTTCATGCAGGAAAGCTCGCTCAAGGCCGACGACTGCGTGCAACAGGCCCGCGAGGCCGGCGACGCACTGGCGCAGATCACCGCCGCGGTGGCACAGATGCGCGAGAGCAACACCCAGATCGCTGTCGCAGCCGAGCAGCAAAGCCACGTCGCCGAGGAAATGAACCGGGCGGTGGTGAGTATTCGCGACGTGACCGAAAACACCGTGCGCCAGACCGTCGACTCAGCCACCACCAGCGACGAATTGGCAACGTTGGCGGGGGAATTGAGCAAGGCGATTGGTCAGCTGAAACTGTAGAAACTGGCTTGGCTGTGGCCTCTGTGGCGAGGGAGCTTGCTCCCGCTGGGGCGCCCGTAGGAGCTGTCGAGTGCAACGAGGCTGCGATCTTTCCCCTGACACTTGAATTTCAAGCGAAAGATCAAAAGATCGCAGGCTTCGCCAGCTCCTACAGAGCCCAGCGGGAGCAAGCTCCCTCGCCACAACGACGGTTCCTTGCCACAAAGCAGTTCCTTGCCCAAAGCCGTTCGTAGCCACAACAGCAAAACTGTATGGCCACCTATCGCTTCGATAGCCAACCGCCATTCGCCGCCCCGCTCGCCCGGACCTATCCTTGGGTTATTCGGTTTCATTCAAGGAATAGCATCATGGGCAAACGTCACCCCAATCTTCCAGCCTGGCAATGGCGCGCCTACCCCGACAATCATCGCCACCCCACCAACCTGGTATTGCACCTGATTGCCGTGCCGCTATTCGTCATCGCGTTTCTGCTGATTGTGTCAGGGGTGTTCAGCTTGAGCGTGGGCGATGTCGCCATCGGCGTCATCGGCCTGCTCGCGGCACTCGGTTTGCAGCGCCACGGCCATAGCCTGGAAGCTCAGGCCTCCGAACCGTTCAGCGATCGCAAGGACGCCGTATCACGCCTGCTGGTCGAGCAGTTCCTGACTTTTCCGCGGTTCTTTTTCAGCGGTGGCTGGTGGCGCGCCTGGCGGGATCGCCACCGTCACAGCCGCAAGCCTTAGCCAAAGATCGTTACCGTCTGCCGGCTCAGGGCGATCAAGCGACCATCGGCGCTCCAGAACTTCGCGGCGACGTGGCCGTAGCCGTCCTGGGCATGCTCGATCTCGGCCAGGTATTTGCACCAGTCCAGCGTCGTGAGCTCCAGCAACGGCTGGACGAACTCGATGGTCCACGTGAGCGTGCTGCCCGGGGCCATTTGCGAGAGGTGCGGCAACAACGCCGGTGGCCAGGCGTCCACCAAGGCCAGGATATGGCTTTCGTTCAGCGGCTCCTCCTGCACATCGCCGCGCAAACGCACCCAGCCCCCCATGCTCCGGGATTTATTGCCGCTGAATGGTAAGCCGCCGATGCTCCAGCGCATCGCCAGGTGGCGCATGAATTCCGGGGTCATGCCCTTGACGTAAGGCAGTTCCTGGCATTGCTCCACGCTCTTGAAGTCCGGCGCGGGGTCGGCCTGCACCGCCACCACGGACGCGCGCGATGCACCGAAACTGCCCTGCACCACGGTCACCACCTGACCGTTCTGCACCGCCCGCCCCAACACTTGGCTCACCGCCTTGCCTTCACGCAACACATCGACTTCAAAACTGACCGGCACGTCGGGCTCGACCGGGCCGACAAAGGTAATCGCCAGCGAACGCACCGGGCGATCCGCCGGCACCTGGGCACGCATCGCCTCATATTGCAGCGCCGCCACCAACCCGCCAAAACTGGCCCGCCCCTGGCCCCATTCTGGCGCGATGGTCACCGCACCTGGCTGCCGGCGCACGGCATCGATCAAATCGGAAAAGCGCATGACGACCTCGAAAACAGGGAAAAGGATGAAGGGATCTTAACCAGCCCGGGCTGGCGGCACAGGGCTCATTCCGGCCAAAGAGACTGACAGAAAAGCCGCAGTTTTTGAATTCACCCCCAACCTACTGTGGGAGCGAGCTTGCTCGCGATGGCGGTGGGTCAGTTTGCATAAGGATTGACTGATGCACCGCTATCGCGAGCAAGCTTGCTCCCACAAAGGGAAGTCCCACAGGGGGATGTGGTGGGGTCAGGATTTTTCGAAGCAACTCGCAATCAACTTGTCGAGCACCTTGTCGGACTTGGCCTCGGCCTTTTCCATCGTCTGCTGCCAGGTCGGCACACACGCTTGCAGGTCGGTTTCTTCCTTGGCCCTGGCCAGCCATTGCCAGCAATCGTGCCAGTCGCCCAGCGCCCCTTGGGCCGACTTGAGTCGTGGCGTTGCGGCTTCGGGCAGGCGATTGAGCTCGGGATAAGCTTCGATGGCATAGCGCACGCGCTTGATCAACAGGCGCAACCGATGGCGGTCATGGGCCGGATCGCGCAGGGCTTCGTCGAGTTTCTTCCATTGCTTGTCCAGGCGCTTTTCGATGCGTTTGCGCAGCCCCTTCAGCAGCCCCTCACGCTGGGCGGCGCGAATGAAGCGCGGGAAGGCATCGAGGATCATCAGCAACTGCGCCAGTTCGACGCTGGCGGCCACGGCGGGATAGGCATCGGCCATTTGCACCTGCCGACGCCGCGCCGCCTCGGTCTGGCCGTGTTGCTCAAGATAAGCCGCCAGTACTTCCCGATCCCGCAAGGGCGTGGTCAGGGTGCCGACCGCCGAAGCCGCTGTTTCCAGTTGTTCGACGCCGGGCAACCCACGCAGCGGACGCAGCAGGCTGCGCAAACGGCGTACCGTGGTGCGCAGGTCATGCAGGGCTTCGCTGTCGGTGTGAGCATTCAAGCGGGCCTGACAGGCCAGCAGGCGGACTTCCAGGCCCAGTATCCGGGCCACCAGCCGATCGATCATTGGGCGTACTCCGTACGCAGCTTCAAGTCGTGAGCCTCAAGCTGCAAGTAAGGAGCGCGTCGCACGCTCCTTACTTGTAACTTGTAGCTGTTTTTATCGTCCCGCGCGGGATTCGCGAATGTAGAAGCGCGCCTTCTCGGCTTTCTTGGCGCAGCCTTCGAACGCTTCGAATTGCTGTTGGGTCTTGGCGCCTGTCAGCAGGGACAAGGCCTTGGAATAGCTGACGGTGCCAGCAAAACCTTCAGCCTTGGCCAGGTCCAGTTCACGCCAGGCGCTGTCGAGTTGGCTGCCGCAGCTGTCACGGTAAGCGGTTTTGCCTGCGCAACCGGCCAGGGCCAGAACCATCAGGGACGCCACTAGGGGCAGGCAGATCCGGGCTTTCATCGATTACACCTCAAGTCAGGAAAACAGTCGTGCTGGTAAGACGGTCGCGTCGGCAAAAAGTGCCAAGGCCCGACCATGTAAATTCAGTGTGACTGAGAATACGCAAATGCCACGCTGGCGTGTCAAAAAACGACGCGTATGCCACAACGATTGAGCCGAGCCGTCGATGGGTGCATTGTTGAGGTCTGTTCGACAAGAGGCCGGGTCATGACAAAACGTGTCGCATTGGTATTGGGTTCCGGTGGCGCCCGGGGCTATGCCCATATCGGGGTGATCGAGGAAATCGAACGGCGTGGCTACGACATAGCCTGCATCGCCGGTTGTTCCATGGGCGCCGTCGTGGGGGGAATCTATGCGGCGGGCAAGCTTGAAGAGTACCGCGACTGGATCGAAAGCCTGGATTACCTGGACGTCCTGCGCCTGGTCGACGTCAGTTTTCGCCTGGGGGCGATCCGTGGCGAAAAGGTCTTCGGGCAGATCCGCAAGATCGTCGGCGAACTCAACATTGAACAGTTGCGCATCCCCTATACCGCCGTCGCGACCGACCTGACCAACCAGCAGGAAATCTGGTTCCAGGAAGGCTGCCTGCATCAGGCAATGCGCGCCTCGGCGGCGATTCCCAGCCTGTTCACGCCGGTGATGCAAGGTAACCGCATGTTGGTGGACGGTGGCCTGCTCAATCCGTTGCCGATCGTGCCGGTGGTGTCGAGTCACTGCGACCTGATCATCGCGGTCAACCTCAACGCCACCAACCAGAAACAGTACCGTTTACCGGTGATCGCGCGCCCCGCCGCGTTCAGGCGTCGCTTCGACACCCTGGTCAGTTCCCTGGGTTCACGCCTGCCGTTTCGCCGCAAGCAGGCCGAGCAGCTGTTGTTGCTGGAGCAGGAAGCCCTGAAGGCCGAGGCCGCCGACATCAACCCGTGGATCGACTCGGCCGAGCCCGAAGGCCAGCAACCGGCGGCCGCGCCAGAGAACGAAGGCGCGCCGAAATCCGCCACCGGTTCGTTCATCATCGATAACGTCGGCCCCGCGTCGTTGCTGGACTTGATCAACCAGAGTTTCGAAGTGATGCAGACCTCGCTGGCCCAGTACAAGATCGCCGGCTACCCGCCGGATGTGCTGATCAACGTGCCAAAACGGGTGTGCCGGTTTTTCGAGTTCTACAAGGCGCCGGAATTGATCGCCCTGGGGCGGGAGATTGCCAGCGATACCCTGGATCGGTATGAGCGTGAACAAAACTGAATGTGATCACAGGCCTCCTGTGGCGAGGGGATTTATCCCCGTTGGGCTGCGCAGCAGCCCTCAAGCCTGATACCACGGTGTGTCAGGAAAACTCTGGCGAATGTTTTGGGGCTGCTGCGCAGCCCAGCGGGGATAAATCCCCTCGCCACAACAGCGCTTGGCTTGAACCTTGTGGTTAAACAGCACCCTCCCCCAACAACCGATACCCCACTCCCGCCTCGGTCATGATGAACCGCGGTCGGGTCGGGTCGTCGGCCAGTTTCTGGCGCAAGTGACCGACCACGATCCGCAGGTAGTGACTGTCTTCGGTGTGGGTCGGCCCCCAGATGTCCTTGAGCAGTTGCTGCTGGGTGATGACCCGACCCGGGTGCCGCGCCAGTTGCGCCAGGACCGCGTACTCCTTGCGGGTCAAGGCCACTTCGGTGTCGTCCAGCAGCACCCGGCGATAGGCCAGGTCCACCGTCAGCGGGCCGAACTTCAACGCCGCTTCCTGCGGCTCGCCGGTCGGGGCCTGGCGCAACAAGGCGCGGATGCGGGCAAGGAATTCCTGGATGCCGAACGGCTTGGTCACATAATCGTTGGCACCGTTGTCCAGCGCCTCGACTTTCTGCGCTTCGCTGGCGCGCACCGAGAGCACCAGCACCGGCACCGTCGACCATTGGCGAAACTCGCGCAGTACCTGTTGGCCGTCCATGTCCGGCAGACCCAGGTCGAGCACCAGCAAATCGGGCTTGTTCAGCGCCGCTTGGGCAAGCCCTTCGGCACCGGTGCCGGCTTCCAGCACCTTGTAGCCTTGGGAACTCAGGCTGATGCGCAGGAATTTGCGGATCTGCGGTTCGTCATCGATGACCAAAAGGGTCGCGGTCTGGCTCATGGGGTTCGTTCGTTGCAATCAAGTGGAAAGGCAAGCAGATGGCAAGCTGCCGGTAACCAATAGAGTATCTCAGCCAGACTCAAGCTTCATCGTCCATGCCCGGTTGTGCCTGCAACGGCAGGTGCAACGTGATGCAGGTGCCGCGCCCGTCGAGACCTTCGGCCACACTGATTCGCCCGCCGTGGGCGCCGACCATGCCCTGACAGATCGCCAATCCCAACCCCGTGCCCTGCCCGCCCCGATCACCGCGCGCCGCGGTGTAGAACATATCGAAGATTTTCTCTCGCTCTTCTTCAGGGATCCCTGGCCCTTCATCGGCCACGGCAAAAAACACCTCGCTGTCGGTCGCCCCGGCACTCAGCAACAGGCGTCCTTGAGCCGGCGAGAATCGCGCCGCATTCTCCAGCACGTTCACCAGGGCCTGTTCGATCAATGCCGCATGGACATGCAACAAGGGCAGTTCCGCAGGCACCTCGACACTTAGCGTCAGCGGCGCCAGCACCGCCCGCAGGCGGTTCAGCGAGCTGCCAACGATATCGGCCGGCGCCACCCAGTCCCGTGACAGCTTCAGGGCGCCGTGGCCGAGACGGGTCATGTCCAACAGATTCTGGATGTAGCGATCCAGCCGCTCGGCCTCATCGCGGGTGCCTTCGAGCAGTTCGCGACGATCGGCCAACGGGATCGCCTCCCCCAGCGCCAGCAGGCTGTCGATGCTGCCGCGCATGGCGGTCAGCGGGGTACGCAAGTCGTGGGACACGGACGCCAGCAAGGCGCTGCGCAGTTGCTCGGTTTCGCCGTGCAGACGCGCCGCTTCCAGGTCCTGGGCCAGTTGCGCCCGGGCCAACGCCTGGGCCAATGGCTGGCTGAGGGCCGCCAGCAAACGGCGGCGCTGGCCACTCAGGGGTTTGCCCTCTTTCGGGCATACGCCCAGCAAGGCCAGCGGCCCGCCTTCCGCCGACAAGGGCCACCACCACCAACGCCCGGAGGGTAATGTCCCGGTACCGGCACCCGCCGGTTGATCGTGCTGCCACGACCAGTCGGCCGCCGCGCGCTCGGCTTCGGTGAACGTCAGCGGCTCAGCGCTCTCGACTTTCCAGCCGCCCTGACCGTCGCGGTTGAGCAGGCACAATTGCAAGTCATGCCAATCGTTGAAATGCTGCACGGCGGCGCTGATCACGGCCTGGCGGTCGGTGGCAGCGGTGAGTTTGCGGGACAGGTCGAGCAGCTCGCCGGTTTCCTGTTGGGTGTCGCGCAGGGCCTGCAACTGGCGGCGCTGGCGCGCGGCCAGGTTGCCGGTCAGGGCGGCCATGAGCAGGAAAAACACCAGCGTCAGCACGTCTTCTTCGCGCTGGATGGTGAAGGAGAAATTCGGCGGAATGAACAGGAAGTCATAGGCCAGGAACGACAGCGCCGCGCAGGCCAGCGCCGGACCGAGGCTGCTGCGCACCGCCACCAGCAACACCGCCATCAGGAACACCAGGGAGATATTGGGCAACGCCAGCACCCCCGAGATCCCCCAGGCCAATGCGCTGGCCGCCACGGTCGCCAACAACGCCAGCACATAATCGAACCCGGTCTGGACGGCAGTTGAACGCCCCCGTGCGGGACGCGGTTGCTCATCGCTGTCCAGCACGTTGATTTCCAGCCCCCGGGCATCGCGCAGCAAACGCGAAGCGAGACCACCGCCAAACAAGCGTCGGCGCAGACGTGGCCGGGACTGGCCCACCAGCACCAGCGTGGCGCGCCGTTCGCTGGCATGTTGGATCAGCGTCCGGGCCACTTCGCCGGCCCGCAGCAGCACCACTTCGCCGCCGAGGCGTTCGGCCAGTTGCTGGGCATTCTGTAAGCGTTGCCGCGAGGCCTCGTCACGGGCGCTGCCGTTGTCCACATGCACCAGGCTCCACGGTAGATGCCGACGCTGGGCGACGCGGCTGGCGTGGCGCACCAGGCGTTCAGCCTGTACGTCACCGTCCACGCCTACCAGCAAGCGTCCGCGCACCGCCGGCGCGGCCTGACCCAGTTGTCGATAACCCTGGGCCAAGTCATTGTCGACCTGGGCGGCAGCGGTCTGCATGGCCAGTTCACGCAACGCGGTCAGGTTGGTCTGGGAGAAAAACGCATCGATCGCCGCCCTGGCCTGTTCCGGTACGTAGACTTTGCCATCGCGCAGGCGCTCCAGCAGCTCACGGGGTGGCAGGTCGATCAGCAGCAGCTCATCGGCCTCCTGCAGGACCCAGTCCGGCAATGTCTCGCGCACCTGCACACCGGTGATGCCGCGCACCTGGTCGTTGAGGCTTTCCAGGTGTTGGACATTGACCGTGGTGTAGACATCGATGCCCGCCGCGAGCAGTTCCTGAATGTCCTGCCATCGCTTGGCATGGCGACTGCCGGGGGCGTTGCTGTGGGCCAGTTCGTCCACCAGGACCAGGCTCGGCCGAGCGACAAGTAAACCGTCAAGATCCATTTCCTCGAGCATCACGCCGCGATATTCCGAGCGCACCAACGGCTGCTGTACCAGGCCGCCGAGCAGTGCTTCGGTTTCGCTTCGACCGTGGGTCTCCACCACCCCGGCGATGACCTTCATGCCTTGGCGTATCTGGGTGTGAGCCGCTTGCAGCATGGCGTAGGTCTTGCCAACACCCGGGGCCGCGCCCAGAAAGACCTTGAGCCGGCCACGGCCGTTGCGGGGCAGATTGGCTAACAGTGCGTCGGCGCGGCCGGAGTCGCTCATGTTGGGAAAGTCTCTTATTCAAATTGTTCGGACACCCTGTGGGAGCGAGCTTGCTCGCGATAGCGGCAGGTCAGCCAACATTGATAGTGACTGATATACCCTCATCGCGAGCAAGCTCGCTCCCACAGGTTCTTACAGTTTTTCCAGGGCCAGGTTCAGCGCCAGCACATTCACTACCGGTGGGCCCACCAAGGGTCGCTCGGTATTGGCATCGAGCAATGCCTGCAACGTCGAGGCCGGCAAGTTACGCGCTGCGGCGACTCGCGCCAGTTGATAGGCAATCGCCGCCGGAGGCAAGTGCGGATCCAGCCCGCTGGCGGAGGTGGTCAGCAATGCCAGCGGCACCGGGCCCTGACCGGGCACCTGGAGTTTGCCGGCGTCATCGATCACCCGTGTGGCCAGGGCCGGATTGCTCGGGGATAAATTGCTGGCACCGCTGGCGACTGTGGCGAAGGCACCGGCCGATGGCCGTGGATGAAACCAGGCATCACCGGTGAAATCCTGGGCGATCAGCGTCGAGCCACGCACCTTGCCGGCAGCATCGACGATCAGGCTGCCGTTGGCCTGGGCGGGAAAGGCGACTTGCGCCACGCTGGTGACCACCAACGGGTAGGCGACACCGGTGATCAGGGTCATTAGCAATAGCAGGCTCAAGGCCGGACGAATCAGAGTGGACATCTCAAAACCCTCGAATAAGAAAACAGCTGATTTCCAGGCAAACCTTATTTGTGGCGAGGGAGCTTGCTCCCGCTGGGCTGCGCAGCAGCCCTGAAAATCAGCGAATGCGGTGTGCAGGGCAGATAGCATTCAGCTTCTTGGGGCTGCTTCGCAGCCCAGCGGGAGCAAGCTCCCTCGCCACAACGGCCTCACCTGCCACAACGACTCAAACCAGGTGCAACGCCGTCAGCAACATATCGATTGCCTTGATCCCCACGAACGGCACCACGATCCCGCCCAGGCCATAGATCAGCAAATTGCGCCTCAACAACGCCGCTGCGCTGGCTGCTTGCACACGCACGCCGCGCAGGGCCAGGGGGATCAGCACGACGATGATCAAGGCGTTGAAGACAATCGCCGACACAATCGCACTCTGCGGGCTGCTCAGGTGCATCACGTTCAACACGCCGAGTTGTGGATAAATCGACGCGAACAGCGCCGGCAAAATGGCAAAGTACTTGGCGATGTCGTTGGCGATGGAAAAAGTGGTCAGTGCCCCACGGGTCACTAGCAGTTCCTTGCCGATCTGCACCACATCGAGCAGCTTGGTCGGGTCGCTGTCGAGGTCGACCATGTTGGCCGCCTCGCGCGCGGCCTGGGTGCCGTCGTTCATCGCCATGCCGACGTCAGCCTGGGCGAGGGCCGGGGCGTCGTTGGCGCCGTCGCCGCACATGGCCACGAGCCGACCGTCATTTTGCTCATGACGGATACGCGCCAGTTTCTTCTCCGGCGTGGCCTCCGCCAGCACGTCATCGACCCCCGCCTCGGCGGCAATCGCGGCGGCGGTCAACGGGTTGTCGCCGGTGACCATCACCGTGCGGATCCCCAGCTTGCGCAGCTCGGCAAAACGCTCGCGAATGCCGGGCTTGACCACGTCCTTGAGATGGATAGCACCGAGCAGCTTGCCGTCCACGCACACCAGCAACGGCGTGCCGCCACTCTGGGCAATCTTGTCGACCTCCCGCGCCAGTGCTTGCGGCAACTCATTGCGTGCCAGGCCGATGAAGTCCAGCAACGAGTCCACGGCGCCCTTGCGGTAGATACGGCCTTGATAGTCGACCCCGGACAAACGGGTTTCGGCACTGAACGGCACCGCCGTCAGCGCTTCGACGCCGGGCTCGGGCTGCGGGTGCAAACCTCGCAGGTACTCTACGATGGACTTGCCCTCGGCCGTGTCGTCAGCCAACGAGGCGAACAGCGCGCCTTCGGCCAGCTCCTTGGCGCTCACGCCGGGAGCGGCATAAACCGCCGTGCAGCGACGATTGCCAAAGGTGATGGTGCCGGTCTTGTCCAGCATCAACACATGCACGTCCCCCGCCGCCTCGACCGCGCGGCCGGATTTGGCGATCACGTTCAGACGCACCAACCGGTCCATCCCGGCGATGCCGATAGCCGACAACAGCCCCCCGATGGTGGTGGGAATCAAGGTGACCAGCAGCGCCACCAGAAACACCAGCGGTAGGCTGGCGTTGGCGAAGTGGGCGAACGGTTGCAGCGTCACCACCACCAGCAAGAAGATCAGCGTCAGGCCGATCAGCAGGATATCCAGCGCCACCTCGTTCGGCGTTTTCTGGCGCTTGGCACCTTCCACCAAAGCGATCATGCGGTCCAGGGTGGACTCGCCGGGATTGCTGGTGATGCGTATCAGCAGCCAGTCGGAGACCAGTCGCGTATTGCCGGTGACGGCCGAGCGATCACCACCGGACTCGCGGATGACCGGCGCCGACTCGCCAGTGATCGCCGCCTCATTGACCGCGGCGATACCTTCGATCACTTCACCGTCGCCGGGGATCATATCGCCGGCCTCGACGCGCACCACATCGCCTTTGCGCAGACGGGTGGCGGGGATGATTTCAAACCCGCTCTCGGTCTGGCGACGGGCGTTGAGGCCCTCACTGCCGGCCTTCAGGCTGTCGGCCCGGGCCTTGCCCCGTCCTTCTGCCAAGGCTTCGGCGAAGTTGGCGAATAGCACGGTGAACCACAACCACAGGGCGATTTGCGCGGCGACAAAGGTTGGCACGGCGCTGTCGGGAATGAAGCACAACACGGTGGTGAGGATCGCGGTCAGCTCCACCACCAGCATCACCGGTGCACGGTGCAACTGGCGAGGATCGAGCTTGACGAAAGCTTGCACCAACGCTGGCCGCCAGAGGGCCGACAGCTGGGTCTTCGGTTGTTCCGGCGCCTTGACGGCGACGGGTTTGCTCATTGGCATATTCATCATCAAGTCCTCAGAAACCCATGCTCAGGTGCTCGGCGATCGGCCCCAAGGCCAGGGTCGGCAGGAAGGTCAAGCCGCCCACCAGCAGAATGGTCACGGTCAGCAGAGTCACGAACAGCGGGCCATGGGTGGGAAAGCTGTTCTGGCCAATCGGCGCGGTCTTCTTCAAGGCCAGGCTGCCGGCCAACGCCAGCACTGGCAGGATGTAGCCGAACCGGCCAATCAACATGCCCAGGCTGAGCATCAGGTTATGGAATGGCGTGTTGGCACCGAAGCCGGCAAATGCCGAACCGTTGTTCGCCCCTGCCGAGGTATAGGCGTACAGCAATTGGCTGAAACCGTGGGCGCCGGGGTTGCTCACGGCGGCGGCCGGTCCGGGCAGGCTGGCGGCGACAGCACCCAGCACCAGCACGCTGACGGGCATTACCAGCAGCGTTGCGACCAACAGTTGCACCTCTCGGGCCCCGAGCTTCTTGCCCAGGTATTCCGGGGTGCGACCGATCATCAGGCCGGCCAGGAACACCGCGATGAGCACGTTCAAGAGCATGCCGTAGAGCCCGGCCCCGACGCCGCCGAAGATCACCTCGCCGACCATCATGTTCACCAGCGACACCATGCCACTGAGCGGGTTGAGGCTGTCGTGCATGGCGTTGACCGAGCCGTTGGACGCCGCCGTGGTAGTCACCGACCACAACACCGTGGCGGTGGTGCCGAAGCGTGTTTCCTTGCCTTCCAGTGGCGCGGTCTGTTCGACGCTGGCGTTGTCCAAGGCCGGATTGGGCTGGTATTCGGCCCACAGTGAGGTGGCGCCGCCAATCAGGAACAGGGCCAGCATGCAGGCGATGATCGCCCGGCTCTGGCGCAGGTCCTTGACGTAGTGACCGAAGGTGAACACCAGCGCGGCAGGAATCAGAATGATCGACGCGACTTCGAACAGGTTGCTCCAGGCCGTCGGGTTCTCGAACGGGTGTGCCGAGTTGACGCCGAAGAAACCGCCGCCGTTGGTGCCCAGTTGCTTGATCGCGATCTGACTAGCGGCCGGCCCCAGCGGGATGACCTGGTCGACGCCCTGCATCGTGACCCCGTGCACATAGTGCGCGAACGTCTGCGGCACGCCCTGCCAGACCAGGAATAGCGCCAGCAGCAGGCACAGCGGTAACAGTCCATAGAGGGTGGCGCGGGTCATGTCGACCCAGAAATTACCCAGCGTCGTAGCGGACTTGCGACCGATGCCGCGACACAGTGCCACCAGCACGGCCAGGCCGGTGGCGGCGCTGACGAAGTTCTGCACGGTCAGGCCGACCATCTGGCTCAGGTAGCTCAGGGACGCTTCACCGCTGTAGGACTGCCAGTTGGTGTTGGTCATGAAACTCACGGCCGTGTTGAAGGCCTGGGTCCACTCCAAGCCGGGCAATTGCTCGGTATTGAGGGGCAGATACCCTTGCAGCAGCAGAATCGCAAACAGCAAGACAAAACCCGCCAGGTTGAACGCGAGCAAGGCCAGGGTGTACTTCTGCCAGCTTTGCTCAACGGCGGAATCGACGCCGGCCAGGCGATAGCAACCGCGCTCCACCGGACCGAGGATCGGTGAAAGCCAGGTGTGCTGGCCTTCCATCACCCGGTAGTAAAACCGCCCCAGGAACGGTGCCGGAATCAGCACCAGGGCGAAAAAGGCAAGGATCAGCCCGTAGTCATAACCGTGCATAGCCGCTCCTAATTCCGATCGGCGCGCAACAGCGCAACCAGCAGATAGATGAACAGCGCCACTGCCAGCAGCAGCGACACCCCGTCCAGAACACTCATGGGATTTCTCCGTGGTACGGCGTCGTGCCGTGTGTGGGGTGATTGTCGGCAGGGAGGCTGTAAAGGAACGAGACCGACAGCCGGGCTGGGGGGTAAAGAATCCGTAAAAAGTGTTGGCTGGGCTGGCCTCATCGCGAGCAGGCTCGCTCCCACAATGGTTCTGTTGTGTATATGGAGTCCGTGCCCACTGAGGATCCCCTGTGGGAGCGAGCCTGCTCGCGATGACGCCAGAACAGGCAACGCCGCCCTCAACTAGGGCACAAAACCAAGCCATCCCGCAGCGAACATCCCCGATACGACACGATTTCATCCATTACGACTGCCTTCACCACACTGGCACGCCCACTGCACTACCCGCCCTAGCGCTTTTGCTATGGATCGAGGGGAGCCACCGATGAACACACAACTCAAACCCACCCTGGGCACCCTGCACTTATGGGGCATTGCCGTCGGCCTGGTGATTTCCGGCGAATATTTCGGCTGGAGCTACGGCTGGGGCGTCGCCGGGACACTGGGATTCCTGGTGACGTCCTTCATGGTGGCGGCCATGTACACCTGCTTCATCTTCAGCTTCACCGAGCTGACCACCGCCATTCCCCATGCCGGCGGGCCGTTTGCCTACAGCCGTCGAGCCTTCGGCGAAAAAGGCGGGTTGATTGCCGGGCTGGCGACGCTGATCGAATTCGTCTTCGCACCGCCGGCCATTGCCCTGGCCATCGGTGCCTACCTGAACGTGCAGTTCCCCGCGCTGGACCCGAAACACGCCGCGGTCGGCGCCTATATCGTGTTCATGGGTCTGAACATCCTCGGGGTCAAGCTGGCCGCGACATTCGAGTTGATTGTCTGCATCTTGGCGGTGGCCGAACTGCTGGTGTTCATGGGCGTCGTGGCCCCGGCGTTCAGTTTCAGCAGCTTCGCCCTGAACGGCTGGGCCGGTTCCGATGTGTTCGGCGCACCGGCGATTGCCGGCATGTTCGCCGCGATTCCCTTCGCCATCTGGTTCTTCCTGGCCATCGAAGGCGCGGCCATGGCCGCCGAAGAAGCCAAGGACCCGAAACGCACGATTCCCAAGGCCTATATCAGCGGTATCCTGACCTTGGTGATCCTGGCCATGGGCGTCATGTTCTTTGCCGGCGGCGTCGGCGATTGGCGCACCCTGTCGAACATCAACGATCCCCTGCCCCAAGCCATGAAAACCGTGGTCGGCGAAAGCTCCGGCTGGCTGCACATGCTGGTGTGGATCGGCCTGTTCGGCCTGGTGGCGAGTTTCCATGGCATCATCCTGGGTTACTCGCGGCAGTTCTTCGCCCTGGCCCGCGCCGGCTACCTGCCCGCCTCCCTGGCCAAACTGTCACGCTTCCAGACGCCGCACCGGGCGATCATCGCCGGTGGCCTGATCGGCATTGCCGCAATCTACAGCGACGGCCTGATCAACCTCGGCGGCATGACCCTCACCGCCGCGATGATCACCATGGCCGTGTTCGGTGCCATCGTCATGTACATCATGAGCATGCTCAGCCTGTTCAAGTTGCGTAAAACCGAACCCAACCTGGAACGTACTTTCCGCGCACCGGGTTACCCGATCGTGCCGGGGATCGCCCTGGTGCTGGCGGTGGTGTGCCTGGTGGCGATGGCCTGGTTCAACGCGCTGATCGGGCTGATTTTCCTCGGCTTCATGGCGGTGGGCTTCGTCTACTTCATCCTCACCGCCCAACTGCGTGCAGACGCTCCCGCCGATGCGATGCTGACCGGGCTTTGAGGTGAAGCCAACCGAACGGGCGTAGTATTGAACCACTGCGAGCAACCTTCGCTCATAAGTGGTAGGTGCGATGGATCGGCGAAAGGTTCGTCCGTCCATCGCCCCCTCAAGGAGAGCCCTATGCCCTGGTATGCCTGGTTGATTCTGATTGTTGCAATCGGCTCGATCGTTGGTGGTCTGATGATGCTGCGCGACACCGCCAACAAGGTCGAACTCACGGATGAACAGCGCAAGCGTGTTGCCGAACGCAATGCGGAAATGGATGCGAAGGAAGCGAAGGATCGTTGATCTGCTTGTGTGGCGAAGGAGCTCGCTCCCGCTGGGTCTGTAGGAGCTGTCGAGTGCAACGAGGCTGCGATCTTTCCCCTATCAATTGAGTCTGGAGCGAAGATCAAAAGATCGCAGGCTTCGCCAGCTCCTACAAAGCCAGCGCCAGCTATATCACTTCTCCCAATCCGCCTTGGCAATGTGCAAGCCATGCAACCCCTTGTACGCCGCCCGCTCAGGCTGGCTCCAGCCTTCCAGCAATGAATCCTCCAATCGATAGATCTCCACACCCAGCGGGCGACAAACGCTGAGGGGATCCTGCGCGTCCGGCCCCCACATCGCCAGCGACAGGTCGCCACCCGGACAGGTGGACAGGGCGCACAACAGATCAATCTCGGCAAAGAACTCCAGGTAATCACCCTTCTGTGCCGGACAGGCCTTCATGAAGTACATGTCGTCATGATTGAGTCCGGTGCACTGGAAAATATTCAGTACATCGTGCACATCGAACTCCGTCAGGCCATGGGGCAACACCGCACGGGTCAGGTTCGAATGGCAGTGATGATGGAAGTCCTCGCCGGTCAGCATCTTGTTTACATAGGGATCACAGCGCGTACCCAACAAATCGTGCAGCCGTCCGCCGTGCTCATCAATGCCGTAACCGGCCAGGCTGTCATCGGTAATGGTCACCAACGGCCGCAGGAATGGCAGATTCGACCACAAACGATCATGGGTACTGACGTGGGCACCCTGAAGCTGACGCGTGCGCGCCGCCCACAGGCGTTCCCGCGGATCGTGGGCGTTCCAGACGTTGAAGTCCCCCACCTGCGGGCCCACAGGGGTGGTGACGCGGAACACATGACCGGCGGGTACGTGCCAAGCGCGGCCGGTGCGAATCGGCACCTCGAACTGTTCGATCAGGGTGCGCTTGTCCTGCTGGGCGCGGATGCGGTCGTAGAAGGGTTTGTCCACTTGCAGGGCTGAACCTTTGCTGACCTGGTAGGCGGCTGGGTAGTCTTTGTACATGGCGCGGGTCCTTGATCAGGGGTGATGGGTAGCTGCGAGCAGTTGCAAAAGCAATTGCTCGGAATCGTCGAGGTAAAGGCTCATCGCTTCGTAAGCCGCCAGCCTGTCGCCTTCGGCCAACCAATCATGGATGCACCGGTCACGCGCCAGCCAAGGAGCCTGGAAGCACGCCTCATCGGGCGCGGTGCTAAACACCAGGCGCAGTTGTGCAACCACATTGGTAAAAAACTCATCGAGCAACGGGCTGCGCATCAATCCAACGACATGCTGATGGAACGCCAAGCCATGGGTACCGACCGAACGCCAGTCCTCACGCTCCCGAGCCAGATCCGCCGCCTCGAGGGCCTCGAGCATCCGGTCGGATTGATACTCGCGCAATGGCTGGCTGCCCAGGATGGCTTGAAGCTCCAGGGCGCGGCGGACCTTGAACAGATCTCGCACGTCATCGACACCCAGCCTTCGGACCATCACCCCTTTGTTGCGCACGTAACGGGTCAACCCTTCCTGGCCCAGGCGGTGTAGCGCTTCGCGGATGGTGTTGCGCGAAGCGTTGTAGGCCGAGACCAGGTTGTTCTCTACCAGCGCCATGCCTGGTAGCAGGCGACCGCCGATGATGTCGGCGCGTAGCTCAAGGGTGATCTGGTCGGCGAGGGAGAGCGTGTTGATCATGGAAGGGAGGCCTTGGATTGTTGAACAATCGGTTGGCTGTAGATAATCATTATTTATGCCAACAATGGAGAAGCCTTCAGTATTTGCATATACCAGATAGCAAAAAGGCCAGTCGATTCGACCGGCCTCCTTCAATCACAAACTCAATTCACTTCCAGCTTGTCACGGTTCCTGTCGAGAATCGCCTTGCCGATCCCCTTGACCTCCAACAACTCCTCCACCGAAGAAAACGGCCCATTACTCTCCCGATACGCAACAATCGCCTCGGCCTTGCCCTTGCCTATCCCCGATAGTTCGCGCTGCAACGTTGCGGCATCCGCCCCGTTCAAATCGACCTTGGCGCCCTGGGTTTTGGCTGGCTGCTCCACTGCTTGCGGCGCAGCGACCGACTCATGTCTGGCCGCTGGGGCGGCGATAGCAGCAATCGAGGCGCTGGTCAGAAGGGCAAAAATCAAAGAGTAGAAGTAGCCTGTACGCATAAATGACGCTCCATGACATCGTTAAAAGAGAAGCAGCTTTTCCGAAGCTGCTTCTCAAACTTAGGCGATGAAGTGTCGCTGTCAAAAATGTGTACGTTACAGCGTATGTAACAATCAGGGTTCGAGGCGGCGTTGCTGGTAGATCCAGTCGACAATCTCTCCATCCGGTGCGTAACCACTGACGGTATCGCGAAGCAGTTGGCGGACCCTGGTGTAGTCATCCTGCTCGATGGCGACCAGCAACTCGGCCAGCTTGATCTTGAGCGCGTCCCAGGACAGGTGATCCTCGTTGGCGCTCATGATCATCGGGTGCTGGGTCGCAACGACGTTGTCACCGATCAGCAACTCTTCGTAAAGCTTCTCGCCTGGACGCAGGCCGGTGAACTCGATTGAGATGTCGCCGTGGAGATTTTTTTCCGAACGTACGCTCAGCCCGGACAAATGGATCATCTTTTCCGCCAGTTCGATAATCTTCACCGGCTCGCCCATGTCCAGAACAAACACATCCCCGCCCAGCCCCATGGAACCCGCCTGGATCACCAACTGGGCGGCCTCAGGGATGGTCATGAAATAGCGAGTGATCTTGGGGTGGGTAACCGTCAACGGCCCGCCGGACTTGATTTGCTTATGAAACAGGGGAATAACCGAACCGGACGACCCCAGCACATTGCCGAACCGGACCATGGTGAAACGGGTTTTATTGACCCTCGAGACGTTGGCCTTGTCGCCAAACAACACAGGCGCCAGTTCGCGGCTAAGGGCCTGCAAGGTCAGCTCCGCAAGCCGCTTGGTGCTGCCCATGACATTGGTCGGGCGCACCGCTTTATCCGTGGAGATCAGCACGAAGTTCGATACACCTGCCTGCAACGCAGCCTGCGCCGTATTCAAGGTACCGATCACATTGTTCAGGACGCCTTCCGCGATATTGTGCTCGACCATCGGCACATGTTTGTAAGCCGCGGCGTGATAGACCGTGTCGACATTCCAGGTCTTCATCACGTCCAGCAGTTTGTCCTGGTCTCGTACCGATCCAAGGATAGGCAGCAACCGAACCGACAACGATTCCCTGATCACTCGAGGTTCAAGCTCGGACAGAATGCTATAGAGATTGAATTCGCTATGCTCATACAGCAGCAGCGTAGTCGGCTTCAGTGCCAGGATTTGCCGACAAAGTTCGGAGCCAATCGAACCACCGGCACCGGTGACTAAGACCGACTGGCCAGTAATGCAATGCTCTAATAGATCAGGTTGCGCGGGAACCGGATCGCGCCCTAGAAGGTCCGCGATGTCCACTTCCTGGATGTCATCGACCTTGACCCGGCCGCTGGCCAGGTCCATGAACCCGGGGACACTGCGTACATGCAGCGGGAAGCCTTCAAGCAGCGTCAGGATCTCTCTACGGCGGCCCCGTGACGAGGACGGTACTGCCAGTAGAATTTCCTGCGCGCCAGTTGTGTCGATCATTTTCTGGATATGTTTTGGCGCGTAGACCTGTAGCCCAGCGATCACGCGGTCAGTGATGCTGTTGTCATCATCGATGAATGCGACCGGTCGCATCACCCGTCCCATGCGCAGCGCGGCCACGAGCTGGTTACCTGCGGCCCCGGCACCATAAATAGCAACCTTGGGCAGACCATCGTCACGGTTGGTGAAGGGCACATGCTGGGCTGCGGTAAACCAGTCCCCCAGGAAGTACTGCCGCATCATCAGGCGCAAGCCGCCGATCATGATCAGGCTAAGCCACCAATAATTGAAAATGATGGAGCGTGGCACCACGGTTTTATGGTTGCTGTACCAATACACCACCAGAGCCAGCAACAGGGCCGAAAGGCTGACCGCCTTGCAAATCGTGATCAGCGCGTCATTACCAAAATACCGCATGACCGCGCGATACATGCCAAAGCGGATGAAGATCGGGATGGCTACCAGCGGGGCTGAACCAAAAAGCCACAGATGTGTTGCAATCGGGCTGGCCAATGCTTCGACGCCCAGACGAACGACGAACGCCAGCCAGAGGGCGACCCAGACAAGGACAATGTCTGTTGCCACTTGTATCGCCCGCTTGTGGCGTCTTGGCAATCCCAGCAGGGCTATTCTTAACTTATCCATAAACCCTTTACTCACCTTGGCACGTTCCCGTCGTGAATACGTTCCTATTGTACGTAGCAACGTTACACATCACTTAGTAAAAACGATCATTTGAAAACGAACCTGTACCGGCCTTCAGATTAGACTTCCTCAAGATCCAGTAGGGCGCTTGAGCGGCCGACATCATCAGCCACAGCGAGCCAAGGCTCCACTCAACGATCCTTGTGTTTTGGCATCAGGCGTCGTTGCTGGAATATCCAATCGACAATCTCTCCTTCGGGTGTGTAACCGCTTACGGTTTCGCGTAGCAGCATGCGGACCCGTGAATATTCATCCTTGGCAACGGCGGCCATCAGTTCATCCAGTCTAGCCTTGAGTTGTTCCCACGGCAGATGGTCCTCATTGGCGCTCATGATCATCGGGTGCTGGGTCGCAACCACGTTGTCGCCGATCAACAGTTCTTCATAGAGCTTCTCACCTGGCCGCAACCCCGTGAACTCGATCGCAATATCACCGTGCACATTCTTCTCGGAGCACACATTCAAGCCAGACAGGTGGACCATTTTCTCAGCCAACTCGGCGATTTTCACCGGTTCCCCCATATCCAGCACAAACACATCGCCACCTCGCCCCATCGACCCCGCCTGAATCACCAACTGCGCAGCTTCCGGGATTGTCATGAAATAGCGGGTGATATTGGGATGCGTAACAGTGATCGGCCCCCCGGATTTGATCTGCTGCCGGAAACGCGGAATAACCGAGCCGGACGAGCCCAGCACATTACCGAAGCGCACCATGACGAAACGGGTCTTATTGACCCGGGCAACATTACCACTGTCTGCGAAGAGCACCGGCGCGAGCTCTTGACTCAGGGCTTGCAAGACCATTTCAGCCAGGCGCTTGGTGCTACCCATGACATTGGTCGGGCGCACCGCTTTATCCGTGGAAATGAGCACGAAGTTCTCGACCTGAGCCTTCACCGCCGCTTGTGCGGTGTTCAACGTACCGATGACGTTGTTGAGTATGCCTTCGGCGATATTGTGCTCCACGAGGGGTACATGCTTATAGGCTGCTGCGTGATACACAGTCTCGACGTCCCAGGAGGTCATGACGTCGAACAATTTCGTCGCGTTACGTACCGAACCCAGGATCGGCAACACACTCACCGGGATCGATTGTCGGACGATGGTCTCATCCAGCTCGCTCAAGATACTGTAGAGGTTGAACTCACTGTGATCGAACAACAGCAAAGTGGATGGCTGCAGGGCGAGAATCTGTCGACAGAGTTCAGAACCAATCGACCCACCCGCTCCCGTGACCAGGACAACTTTTCCCCGAATACAACGCGACAAAAGTTCCGGTTGGGCTGGCACTGCATCCCGCCCCAACAAGTCGGCAATATCTACCTCCTGGATGTCGTCGACTTTCACGCGGCCGCTGGCCAGATCCATGAAACCCGGCACACTGCGTACGTGCAGTGGATAGCCTTCCAGATACTCGAGGATTTCACGGCGTCGCGCACGACTCGCCGAAGGAACGGCCAACAGCACTTCTTGAGCGCCAGTGAGTTCAATCATCTTCTGGATGTGCTTGGGCTTGAACACCTGCAGACCAAAAATCATTCGATTGGCGATACTGGCATCGTCGTCGATGAAAGCCACCGGTTGCATATCTCGACCAATACGCAAGGCCGCTACCAGTTGATTACCGGCGGCACCGGCTCCGTAGATCGCCACTTTGGTAAGACCAGCGTTGCGGTTGACGAAAGGCACATGGCGGGAAGGAATGAACCAATCGCCCATGAAGTACTGGCGCATGAGCAATCTCAAACCGCCGATCAACACCAGGCTGAGCCACCAGTAATTGAAGATGACCGAACGTGGGACAGGCGCCATGTAAGATGCCCCCCAATACACCACAAGCGCCAATACCAACGCGCTCAAGCTGACCGCCTTGATGATTGCGATCAAGGCATCGTTACCCAAATAACGCATGACGGCTCGGTACATACCAAAACGAACGAACAGTGGGATGGCAATCAAAAAGGCGCTGACAAGGAGCCATGGATGGGTGGTAAACGGATTGATCATCTCGTCGAAGCCAAGGCGCACCACGAATGCCAACCACAAGGCGGCCCAGACCAGCAACACATCAGCCATGACCTGAAGCAGGCGTTTCTGCCGACGCGGCAAGCCCAGCAATGCAACGCGAAGTCTATCCATGAATGTTTCCAGCACCTTGTTGTTTCTGTTCATTCTCGTTATGTCCGGCTGCCCAACGGCAGCCCTCCATGACCCATTTCACATCATTACCCGGCGTAATCAGACGCCCTCCAGTTGACCGGCCTTGAACTTGAAGGCCAATAACACCAAGGGCACGTAGGCCAACACGACGCCTGTCAGCCCATCCAGCTTCAGAACCACGACGCACCACGCCAGGGGAAACAGCCACAGCACATTGATCGCCGCTACTGCCAACGTGACCGGACGATGGCGACCATAACGGCGCGAGGCAAACTGATAAGCATGACTACGATGAGCTTCATAGACCTTATCACCCCGCAAAAACCGCCGAATCAGAGTGATCGTCGCGTCGACGATAAACACCCCCAGCAGGATCAGCCATGCCCAGAACAAGGCCGGAGAGACCCAGGCGGCTTGCAGGGACATGATCCCAAGCGCGATCCCCAGGAAACCACTGCCCGCGTCTCCCATGAAAATCTTCGCGGGTGGGAAATTCCAAAACAGAAAGCCCAGCACCGCGGCCGCCAGGATCAACGGAGGCCAGATCAGGTCGGTGAAACCCGACAGCACGTAGAGAGCACTCGCCCCCAGGCAGGCCGACACCGCCTCGATGCTGGCAATACCGTCAATACCGTCCATGAAGTTGTACAGGTTGAGAATCCAGACAAGATAAAACGCCGCCAGGGCATGTCCTATCCAGGATAAATCGACACTGACGCCAAACAGGTTCAGCGGCGCCAGGCCTTCAAGCCATGCCAACGCCCAGACAGCGGCGCTGAAATGCCCGAGCAATCGCCACCGGGCCGCAATGTGACCATGGTCATCCATGAACCCCACGATGGCGACCAGCGCACCGGCCCCGCCCAACGCGACCAGATAATGAAGCGGTACCAGACCCAGTTGGCCCAGCAAGGGCAATGTCAGCAGGAATGCCACGACAATGGCGACGCCCCCGCCCCGGGGCGTCGGGATACTGTGGGAGCTGCGTGCATTCGGAATATCGATGATGCTACGCGCCAAGGCATATCGACGCAGCCCCGCGGTCATGAGCAGCGAAGCCAGCGTGACAGAGACAAACAACCAGAAGTACATCATTTAGCTTGATTCATCCTGAAATGCCGTGCGGTCTTGGCCAATGCATCATCGACACTCACGGGAGGGTTCCAATTCAAAAGTGTACGGGTCTTCTCGATATTGACCTGCAGCGAACCACACAGGCGCTGGGACAGTGCTTTTCTGCCCAGCATGCTGGCGCCGCGCTCGAGTATCCAGCTGGGTACCGGAATCAACCGGGCAGCTTTGCCTAGCGCACGGGCCATTCTGCTGAGCAACGCCGTGGTCGACAGATCCTCTCCATCGCTGACCAGAAAGGTCTGGTTCGCCGCCGCAGGGTGATCAATACAGGTCACGATGAGATCAACCAGGTTATCGATGCTCACCAGGCTGCGCTGGTTATCGATGGCGCCGAATGGCAAAGGCACACCTTTGTCCAACCAACGCATCATGTTCAAGAAGTTGGCCTTCACGCCGGGCCCGTATACCAGGACAGGTCGGATGACGACCACCTCCATTCCTGTCGCCAGAGCAACCTCCCGCAGGCCTTGCTCAGCTTCCTGCTTGGACACGCCATACGCGTCCGCCGGCGCAGGTGCATCGTCGGCAGTGTAAGAGTGGCCGGGCGACGTGCCCTCCCCATTCACTTTGATGGAGCTGATGAAAATAAATCGACGGACACCGCCTTCAGCCGCCTGCCTTGCAAAATTGAGCGTGCCTTCCACGTTGACCCGCCGAAAGGCAGCCAGCGGATCAGCCTCCGTATCGTTCATCACATGCACGCGAGCGGCGCAATGAATGACTGTATCCACATTGGCCAGGTGCGCGTGCCATTGGGTTTGCGCGGAAAATGATTCGATCCGCACAGTAGTGATGGGCCCTGACAAATGCTGGTCACCGCGAACCACTGCAATCACGGATCGTCCTGCGTCTGCTTGCAACCGTGTAAATACCGCACCACCTACAAACCCGCTCGCCCCGGTCACAAGAATACTTTTCTGCATCAGCGGTTCACCTTCCGTAGCGTGGCTTTTCTGAAGATATCTTCCAAACGCGCCAGCAAGCGCTGCTTGGAGTAGTGCTGAAGGTAATAGTCACGACCACTCTCCCCCATGACTTTACGTTGGGATGGAGCAATCTCCGCCAGGATCCGAGTGATACGTGCCAAGCCATCGGCATCACCGGATGCACACGTAAATCCCGCACCGGACTCATCGATTACGCGCGCGGCTTCGCCATTGATCATGCCCAGCAGAGGCCTGCCCGAGGCCAGGTAAGCCTGGACTTTGCCGGGGATGGTTTTTTCAAACACATCGTTGGTCTTCAGTGAAACCAACAATGCATCGGCGTTGGCAAACAAGGCTGGCATGGCCTCCAATGGATGCCTGCCCAGGAGCAGGACGTTATCCAAACCTCGCGCACTTACCTGTTGGCTCAGCCACTGGCTCATTCGGCCGTCACCCACGATAGCCCAGCGCACGGCGACTTTCCCGCGCAGTCGCTCAGCAGCGTCCAGCACGGCAGGGAAATCCTGAGCCTCGCCCAGATTACCAGCGAACACCACGGTAAATACCGACTCGTCGCGTGCAAGTATCGAGTTCGCACGATCCGCAGTCGCGGAGAAGTCGTCTTCAGCCCAGCTGGGGAAGTAGACCAAGCGTTGCGGGTCTATGGGCCGAGTACAGTAGCCTTTGACGTTCTCGAGAAAACCATTTGATTGCAGCAAAAGGTAGTCGGCGCGGTTATAGATCCAAGACACCATTCGACCAACCATGGACAGCAACGCCGGCTGTTTCAGTACGCCAACCGCCCTCAGTGTTTCCGGCCACAAATCCAGAACCCAAATGAACACGGGGGCCTTCTTCAAGCGACCGATC
Source organism: Pseudomonas thivervalensis (assembly GCF_001269655.1). Lineage (GTDB taxonomy): Bacteria > Pseudomonadota > Gammaproteobacteria > Pseudomonadales > Pseudomonadaceae > Aquipseudomonas > Aquipseudomonas thivervalensis. The sequence goes on along the minus strand of NZ_LHVE01000007.1, from coordinate 302,649 downwards.
ACCAAAGCCGGAATAGCCGCCATGATGGGGGAAACTGCGTAGACGAATACGGCATCGAAAGTACGTCCCCGCAACGCGTAGGCGCCAACAGTCGAAGCACTGGAAAAAAAACTCAGGTAATTGAGGATCAATTGGATGCTGCGTTTACCGCGCGGGATCATGGGCACCCGGACAATGCGGGCGCCATGGTATTCCGTGAACTGCCCAGGTGCAGCCTTGTAGGCATCGAACACCTTTCCTTCCGGATAATTAGGCATTCCCGTAAGCACCGTGACCGAATGCCCTTTTTCGGTGAAGTCACGCACCAGATCGTTGATGCGCATGTTCTCTGGCCAGAAGTATTGCGTGACCACCAAAATATTCAGCTTGCTCTCAGGCATATCCACGACTCGACTCAATACCGCTTCCAAACGACACGGTTTACGTAGTCGGTATAACTGTGCACGATCCTGGCTACCTTTTCGGAAACATTAGGCATGCTGTAGTCCGCGACCAGACGAAGGCTGCGCTCGCTACCCGAGAGTTGCGTCTGGAGAATATTCAGTCCCTGCAGGACTCGCTCGACTTCCAACCCCACCATCATCACTGCCGCTTCCTCCATTCCCTCTGGTCGCTCATGAGCTTCGCGCAGGTTCAAGGCTGGGAAGTTGAGAATCGACGATTCTTCATTGATGGTGCCACTGTCGGACAAGACCGCACGCGACTCGAGTTGCAGCTTGTTGTAGTCCATGAATCCCAAAGGCTTGAGCAGTCGGACATTTTCATGGAACACGATGCCCATGGCATCAACACGCTTTTGAGTGCGCGGATGGGTGGAGACAATAACGGGCTGACCAAACGTACTGGCCACGGTATTGAGCACCTCGACCATCTTGAGGAAGTTCTTATCCGAGTCGACGTTCTCTTCGCGGTGCGCACTGACCACAAAGAACTTGCCCGCCTCCAAGCCAAGTCGCTCCAGGACGTCCGACGCCTCGATGCTCTCGCGATAATGGTTGAGCACTTCAAACATAGGGCTGCCAGTCTTGATGACACGATCGGCAGGCAACCCCTCGCCCAGCAAGTAATCTCGGGCGATGGAGCTATAGGTCAGGTTGATGTCTGCCGTGTGATCAACGATGCGCCGATTGATTTCTTCGGGGACGCGCATATCAAAGCAACGGTTTCCGGCTTCCATATGGAACGTGGGGATCTTGCGTCGCTTGGCGGGGATAACGGCCATGCAACTGTTTGTATCACCCAGTACCAGCAAAGCTTCAGGCTCAATGGTAGCCAGTACCCGGTCCACCGCGATGATCACATTGCCGATGGTCTCTGCGCCGGTGCTCCCGGCAGCATTCAAGAAGTGGTCAGGCTTTCGGATGCCCAAGTCCTGGAAGAAAATCTCGTTCAACTCGTAGTCGTAATTCTGACCGGTATGCACCAGCACGTGCTCGCAATATTTATCCAAGGCGGCCATGACCCGGGACAAACGGATAATTTCGGGGCGCGTCCCCACTACGGTGACGATTTTCAGTTTCTTCAGTGCAGTATTCATTGCAAATCCTTCAGGCCTGAGTGCCAACAGCCATGGTGTAAGTGTCTGGCCGCTCACGATCAAAAATCTCGTTAGCCCAAAGCATTACGATCATTTCGGTTTCGCCAGTGTTGGTGATGTCATGGCTCCAACCCGGGACGGTTTCAACGATCTGTGGCGTTTCGCCATCAGTGTAAAGCTCGTAGAACTCACCGCTGACAATGTGCCGAAAACGGAAGCAGGCCTGACCTTTGATCACCAGGAACTTCTCGGTCTTGCTGTGATGGTAATGCCCTCCCCGCGTAATGCCCGGATGAGCAGTGAAGTAGGAGAACTGACCGGCGTCCGGGGTCTTGAGCATCTCAACGAATACGCCTCGCGCATCACCGTGCTTGGGCAATTCATAAGTGAAAATATCAGGAGTGAAATAGCTCAGGTAAGTCGAATACAAGGCGCGGACCAACCCTGTCCCCACCCGTTCGGTCACCATTGTCTCTCGGCTGCGCTTGAACGCCTGCAACTGATCGGCCAACGCCCCGACCGTCGTGGCATAAACAGGTTGCACATCCAGATAAGGACCTTCCGGAGCGCGGCCATCCATTACATCGATGAAGCTTCTGATCACATCGTCGATATAGACCAACTGCAGCGGCGCCGCGGGATCATTGACGGTGATTGGCAAGTCACGAACGATATTATGACAGAACGTCGCCACCGCCGAGTTGTAGTCTGGCCGCGCCCATTTCCCGAAAACGTTGGGCAAACGATAAAGATAAACCGGTGAACCTTGCTGTTTCGACAGTTCAAGCAAGGCGTGTTCGGCTTCGCGCTTGCTCATCCCATAAGGATTGTCGACCTCGGCCTGTATGGATGAGGTGTAAATCACGGGTATCGAACGGCCGGTGGCCCTGAGCGCAGCACACAACATTGCAGTGAGGCCGCTGTTACCTTCGCTGAACTCCTCGACACGCTGGGGCCGATTGACGCCCGCCAGGTGAAACACGAAGTCCACGCCATCAAGCATCGACAACAGATCGGATGGAGCATCCTGGCGACCAAATCGAACCACCTGAACGTCCTGACGCTCTTGTAGGTGAGCCACGAGGTTCTTGCCGACAAAACCGCCAGCCCCGGTAATGAGAACTTTCACGGGCATCACTCCTCTGGAGTGGCGGGCTCGCCACGCTGTATGGCCCGCATGAAATCCAGTTTCAACAACAACTTTTGCATGCCTTCGACGTCCAAGCGCTCGGTGTTATGCGAGTTGTAATCCTCGGTGCGTGAAATTTTCTCCTCGCCTAGCTCGACGAACTTGCTGTAGTTCAAGTCGCGCAGGTCTGGTGGTACACGGAAATAGGCGCCCATGTCTTCAGCACAGGCCATCTCCTCACGACTGAGCAGTGCCTCGTAAAGCTTTTCCCCGTGACGCGTGCCAATGATTTGAATCGGGTGGTCTGGTTGCCCGAGCATCGATGTCAGCGCTTGAGCGAGGGTTTCGACAGTGGCAGCAGGGGCTTTCTGGACAAAGAGATCACCGTTGTTACCATGCTCAAAGGCGTAGAGCACCAGATCCACCGCATCGGCCAGGGTCATCATGAAGCGGGTCATGTTGGGATCGGTGATCGACAGCGACTTACCTGCACGAATCTGCTCGATGAACAGTGGGATGACTGACCCTCGGGAGGCCATTACATTGCCATATCGTGTGCCGCAAATAACCGTCTTGCTCTCGTCGACATTACGCGACTTGGCAACCATGACTTTTTCCATCATGGCCTTGGAGATACCCATGGCATTAATTGGATAGACAGCCTTGTCAGTGCTCAGGCATACCACGCGCTGGACGCCATTCTGGATGGCCGCCTCAAGCACGTTGTCGGTGCCAATGACGTTGGTTTTCACCGCTTCCATGGGATGAAATTCGCAGGAAGGTACCTGCTTGAGGGCCGCAGCATGGAAGATATAGTCAACACCACGGGTAGCATTCAGCACGCTTTGGTAGTCCCGTACATCGCCGATGTAAAACTTCAGCTTGGCGTTACTGTAACGCTTGCGCATGTCGTCCTGTTTTTTCTCATCGCGGCTGAAAATGCGGATCTCAGCGATGTCGGTATCCAGGAAGCGTTTGAGCACCGCGTTGCCGAAGGAACCAGTACCACCAGTGATGAGAAGTTTTTTGCCGTTGAACATATGATCTGACCCTTGCCACGAACCCGGCAAATTACCTGGCTCGTAGAGCTGAATAAATGATGTCGTCTTTCTGCTGAGCGCTCGGATAGCTGATCAGCACCGCCCGATACCCGCCCTTGAACACAAAGAAGCTGCCCGCCGCCACGCCAACAACGCCACAAGCTGCCACGACGCTGCGCATGTCTTCAAGCGAGCCGCCACCGCCTAAAATAGTGATAGGGATGCGTACGGCCTCTCGAAGCTTGATTGCAAGCTCGATATCGTAGCCCTTCATTTTGCCGTCATTTTCGATGGAATTTAGAACGATTTCCCCGGCACCGAGTTCTTCAAATTCTTTAGCAGCCTCAATGACACTGCGCTTGGTATTACGCGTGCCGTTGTGCGTCCAGACGTCCTGCTGCTTGCTCAATAAACGCGCTTTATGATCCAGGACCACGACAACGCTCTGCCTGCCAATCTCTGCAGCGATCTGACTAATCAATTGGGGATTTTCAAATGCCGCCGAGCTGATGGCAACCTTCTCGACACCCAGTGCGATAATTTGCTTAGCCTGCTCTGCCGTGCGAATGCCACCGCCATAGCACAGCGGCATCCTGCATTCCGCCGCCAGTTTGGCGATCTGGGCATAATTGGGCTCCACAGCATTCGCGGTGGCATCGATGTCAATCACGATCAATTCGTCGGCTTCTTTCTCATTGAAGATTTTTACCGCATTGATCGGATCCCCGACGTATTTGGGGTCTTTGAACTTCACTGTCTTCACCAGCCCGCCATCTTGAATCAGCAAGCAAGGAATGATCCTGGGTCTCAACATGTCATAGTTCCGCGAAGTTTTTCAGTAATCCGACGCCGAAGTGATGGCTTTTTTCTGGATGAAACTGGACGCCATACACATTTTGAGCGCGCACCGCGCAACTGAACTCTAACCCATAGGAGGATGCCGCCTCGCTATATCGAGCTTTTTCGCATTCAAAAAAGAAAGAATGTAAGAAATAGAAACGCGCCTCCGCCTCAAACCCCTTGAACAAAGCGGAACCGGGGGAAGGATTGACATCGTTCCATCCCATATGCGGCAGCGGCAGCTCAGCCAAATGAGGAACCGACTTGAAAGACCGAACACGACCAGGCACCCAGCCAAGGCCTGGCAACGCGCCCTCTTCACTACTGGTCGCCAGGATCTGCATGCCTACGCAAACGCCCAAGACCGGCACCTTGTGAAGCAGGACCAATTCCTCAAGCGTGGGACGCATTCCCGAGGCATTCAGCCGCTCGACAGCATGATCGAACGCACCGACCCCGGGGAGGATCAACTTCGTCGCACCGTCGAGCTGCGCAGCCGTCTGAGCGACTGCGACGGGTATGTGCAAACGTCGATAAACGTTCACAAAAGCCTGGATATTACCCAGACCGTAGTCAATGATGGTAATCATCTGAACAGTCGTCTTTCCAATCCGATTGCACTGAGGATACGAGCACCTATTCCAATCAAGAAGCGCTTGTTCTTGTAATCACGGAAGGTCTTGTTTTCGCCGTCGAAAATGCGCTGAAGCTCGGGAACAGTCAAGTCCAGCTTGTGCGCCACGTATTCAAACTCCGAAGTAAGGAAGTTTTCATCCAGTTCGGGTTTGGCGATACGCGCCAAAGCGGCTTCCCGGGTCATTTGCCCGGTCATGATAAGGCTCGAGAAATGAGCACGACGTTTCTCATAGCCAAATTTACGCGGCATCCAGTAGTCTTCGTAAAAACGTGTGAATCTGGATTCATGATGCTTATGCTGAAAACGCTTCCAACCAAACAAGCGCTCAAGCGTATCCTCAGCCTCGCTCTTTACATAAGGCACAAGATTCAGAGGACGTACAACCTGCATACCCAAGACATAACGATAATAAATCTTATAGGACAATATATCTACAAGCGGAAAAGTTTTAAGTTTTCGCGTACCAAATTTAGCATGAATATCATTTATCAGTATCTTGTCGATCCCCGGATAGGCTCCCCACTCCTCCGGCTCACGACAACACTCGGTAGAATAGTTAGCCCCCGTCAGTACGTACTTTATTTTATTAGCCTTGGCAAACTTATAGAGCCCTGAAAAAAAAGCAGCATCTTGCGGAATATCCTGATCCGGAATCTGAGCCTTTAAAAAAGCCACTTGCAGGCTTTTCATTTCTTCCCAGTTTATAACATCAGTGTATAAATCCAAACCGAGACCATCGACCAGCTTCTCAATATTACCAACAGCCTGATCTGTGTTCCAACCCGCATCAACATGAAACAACAAAGGGCGCAACCCCATAACCTCTTTAGCTACGTAACATAAGTACGAGCTATCAAGACCGCCACTAAGACCGATGATGCAATCGAACTCACGCCCAACACCATCAGCTTTTATTTTTTTAGCCAACAACTTCAGCTCAGCATCACCTCGCGCATCAGTGTGCCAACTAGGCTTAATAGCCTTGGAAAAATTATTGCAATATTCACAAACACCCTGCTCATCAAACTTTATATTAGGATCACTTGTGTCCATAATACAACTACCACAAATAGCATACTCCAAGGTGCTGCTCATTTATCCCTCCAATTAAAATGCTATTTCATCGCTTGTAATTTATTATTTATTCTTGATAATACTTCGCAATATTCTTCAGGTTTAATCGCCAAGGGATGCAAAACCGCCCCGATCCCGCTCCCCTCGTACTCAGCCACCAAGGTTGAGGGATAGGATATTAGCAAATCGACCTCAGGAAAGAAATCGGTCTGCTCAATCATATGCCACCCCCTTGATTTTATCTCCTTGCTCGGAGACACCGTAGGATGCGGCTTATAAAAAAAATCAATCGTAGAATTCGACACCATCTGATCATAAAGATACAAGTGAAATTTTTCACATATGGCATGCCCGACTATCAGGACACTGAAATCAGAGGATACGGGCGACAACGAAATCTTAGGCTTGAAAAACTCAACCTCTAGGGAGTGTTCGGCAGCCCTACGAGACAAAATATGATGACGAAACACTTCAACCGAACCTTCGTTATAAACATATAGTTTCGCCACGCTGCACAACCGCGTTGGAATCTCCACAGAAAAACTGGACTCCATGCTTGTCGAAGCGAGCCCAACCAATGACCCATGCTGAACAATTGTAAGGCTTGATTCCTTTTTTGACCTTTCTGCAACAAGGCGATCCATCAGGACCGCCCACCTATCGTAATGATCGGTTATGATAAATTGATGAGAGGACATTTTTTCAATAGCCAAATAGAACGCAATCCATTTGAACGCGGTGTAGCTCTGCAGTCTCCACACATCGAATAATACTTTTTTCCTCATCCGACTTGAGATAACAAAAGACAGCCTCAATGCTTGAATACAGTCGCGCCAAGTCAACAATGCGGAGAAGTTAAATGCCAGCATCTTAGAGTCTAAACTAAGCACCTCACTGCCAGGACATTTAATCAAACCACCCATTCCATTTAGCACGCCAGCTGACTCAAGCACACCCAACGCACGAGGAGAGAAAGAAAGACCAATAGGTAAATCCGAAGGTAAATTCGAATATCGAATATCGAATTTATCCTTAACAATTAACAATTTTAAAAAATCAAACAAAAACCAACACTTATCCAGCCCGAGCCACCACATGAAACCAGCCAGACTTATAACAAAACGAATCGAACGAAAGTTTGAACCCACTATGCTTATCAATTTGGCTGGGCGAGGCGCATACGCCAAGTCACTTGGCTCGCAGCCACAAAGCGAATATACACTTTTGTCAATAGCAATTTCATTTTTTGTTGCAGCAAGGTAATGTGCAAGCAGCCTCAATCGGCCCGACTTATTCTTATCCATGCCCTTTGTTCTCTGTGACTCTCTAGACAAAAAACACCCCCAACGAAATAAAGAACATCTGATTATCTGGTAAGGAATTCAATGTATTTTCGAACAATGCACAGACGAGGTAACTCCAAAAGACTCGTTTGTAAGCCCCCCCATCCCCGCCCGAACGAGCCTTGAAAAAAAAGACCACAAGAACCAGGAACAGCACGAAACCCAAAATACGCAGGGAATTCATTAAGGCAAAATAAGCACTTTCGCTCACAAGACCGAGTCTCGCCCCCTCATGTGCCCAACGCCCCTGATACAATTCGACAAGAAAGTGTATTTCATAAAATGACATGACTCCGGCACAAAAAGCGCCAAACAAAATTGCTCCAATCAATCCGTGGCGCTTCTTCTCAGTACAACTCCCTAGCAAAAGAGCGATACCTGACATCAAAAAGAAAACTATTAGCGATTCAATCAACCATAGCGAGCCGGGAAAAATAAAATATATTATGCAGACCAAAAACAACGACATGACACACATCAAGCCACTTAAATAGCAACCCGATTTCAGTATTAAAGCCATCGACGCACCTAAAGCCATCAGGTATTTTGCCATTCTGTAAAAAAGTTATCATCGCGGGATGCTAAATTATTCCCATAAAACAAGAATTCAATATAGCAAACCGCAGAAATCACAAGCCACAACGATATTATCGCGACAAAAAAAGCAGATATTTTTTCACGACCCAATCCTGAAAAACCCTCCTTAGGCTTTAGCATCACAATCATCCACTTTAATCAATCCAAAGCCCAGAACGTAAGCCAACGTCTTCCAGACGAATATAATCGCAAAAGCATTACACATACCCCAGAGAACCGATAAAACCCCATCAACTTTCGCAATGCGCATAACAAGATAAGACATGACAAAAATCCCCAAGCCGCCTATCTGACTAAAAAATATATGTTTATCCTTATGGAGCGCATACAATCCCACATGAGGAATCATACTGAGCGAATACAAGGCAATCGACAAAATCAGCCACTTCAGAATATAAAAATAATCTACATAGATACTATTATCCAACCACAGCACCATACCCCAGCCAAAGAAATAACAAGCCAAGGATAAAAATGAGGTAAAGCCAACGACATTCAGAGTCAGGCCGCGCATAGTAGATGAAAACAGATGAGCGTCGCCATCTTTGGCTGAAAGAATGAGTTTCGGGTAATAAAATACAATCACAGCGGCATCTAAGAAGGAAAGCACTGCTGTCGCCATTCCGATATACAGCACATACGCGCCCAAGACGTCTAAACCCGCGACACTCTCAATCCAATACCGATCGATCGTAAAGATACCGCGAATACAAAGACTGGCGATCAATAGAGGCCACATCAGCCTCAGTCCTTTCTTAATCCATGACCAATTCACCGGCCTGAAAAAAGAAAGGAAGCTATAGGACCTTAAACTCCAGAGTCCTATAATCAACGCAAACAAGCACCCCAGAAACCAGAGCACCATAACCAAATTCAAGTTACGTGAGCCCGGCGATAAATACATTATAACTATTACAAGCAAACACCAAACGCCGCTGCGTACGAACAGGACGACGCTCGCAAGCATTTGTTTCGAGATAGCCACCAACACCCTATTTAGCTCTTGAGCCAAATGTTCGACCACTAATAGACATCCAAACCAGTAAATATATTCAATCGGTATAACCCCGGTCGAAAAAAACACAACGGTCAACGGAGCAACTAGAACATAGGCTATCACATACAGCACAAGTTGATCTTTTATATAACCAAATAAAAGATCAGGATCAGAACCGATAATTTCTCGAGTAGAATAATTATAAAACTCAAATCCAACCAAATATATGGCATACCCGATGGTAGCTGATATTAAACCATAGAGACCCACATCCTTGGCATCAAGGTATTTTGCAATAAAAAAAATAAGAGCAAACTTGCTAACCAACGTAGCCGCCCTTATATTCAAATTAATTAAGCGCTTTAGATTTTCGCGCCCTATCAGCGTTAACATTTCATATAGCAACCGAATCAGCATTTATTTATAACAACAGTAAATTTTCCACTTCCACAAAGCGAAATAGAAACATTCCCTACTGCCCACAAAATATTATTAAACCATATTTTAAAATAATGCAGCTCGCCAGCTTTTCAACTTCGAGCTGCCCATCCTGGTTCAGCATCAGGCATTTCAATCAGCATTCAGATTTTCATCATGCACAAACATTTCAGCCATCTTAAAATCGTAAATATCATCAACGTCAACAGCTCGCATACGCGGGATGACAACAGACTTTAAACGCCCATCAAACAGCCCCTTCGCTACCTTTATGTAGGAAGGTCTAGTCACATAAGCGACACCGGTCATATCGTAGACTGCCGGGGCATCTTGTCTCCGAGTGATAGTGCCATCCCCACATACCAGCTTACTTAATCCAACATCATCCCTAACCAACATTGCAAAATACGGGTTTGTTGCCGCGGGTGTTACCGTAACCACCACGTCGGCGCCTTCAATCGAGTCAAGGCATTTACGTACATCGCTGGCATTTCTTAATGGGCTTGTAGCGGGAAGACTCAAGAACACATCAAAATAGTCACCGCGCTGCTCCAAAACCTCGATTGCGTGCTGCCAGGACTTCCACTCCGCCGCTGTATCCGCAGCTAAATACTCGGGGCGCTCAATTACTTCCGCCCCATATTGAATGGCTATGGCCGCAATTTTACTGCAGTCAGTTGAAACGAAAACCTTATCTATCCCTTCAACTTGCTTAGCCACATTAATGGAATATGCCAACAAAGGGGTACCCGCCAAAGTCCTGATATTTTTACCAGGCAGACCTTTAGACCCACCTCTTGCAAATATAAAAGCGTAAGTTTTCATGAACAACCTCTACCTTATAAAAAATAAAACTCATCCGAATGCATAATTTCTACAAACTTAAAAACTCACTTTGCGCCCTTTGAAAGTCTTCCATGCGACCAATATCAAGCCAATATTCATGCACAGGAAACATATTTACATTTCTATCACATTCAATTTCCCTTTCTAAGAGCGTCGGCATGTCAATACGCTCTCCCGGAGGGACACTTTTTACCAGCTCAGGTGAAAGCAAGTAGATTCCGGCGTTTATGAAAAAATGCTGCACAGGTTTTTCAACCATCGAAACTATCTTATGCCCTTCGCTTTGTATGACGCCATAAGGTACACAATATTCGAACTCTCTTACGCACATCGTAGCGGAGCCATTATGTGTTTCATGAAACTCCAGCAGGTTCTGGAAATTCAACGTCGTCAATAAATCGCCATTCATCATGAACAACGGCATGTCTATTTCATCATGGGGAAGTAGACCGAGCGCCCCGCCGGTTCCCAAAGGCGTCTCTTCATGGATATAGGTAATGCTGACGCCCCATTGACTTCCATTGCCAAAGTAGTCTCTTATCATCTCCGGCATATAATGGGTAGATATATAAAAACGATGAAAACCTGAGTTTATAAATCGTTCTAAAATAAGCTCCAAAATAGGCTTATCGCCAACCTTGAGCAGTGGTTTAGGGCAGTTGTGAGTCAAAGGCCTCAATCGTGTACCGAAACCACCGGCCATCAGAAATACCGGATTGTCGCGACGAGGAGTATCGATAAGATCGTGGAGAGTTTCCAGGCCAATGACCCTGTCTTGATCATCTAAGACAGGAAGCTGAAGCAGTTTGTATTGTTCCATCACAGAAAGAATGCGTGCTTTCGTCCAGCCCAGTCGGGCTGTTTTAGGTGATAAGCACATGATGTCTCTGACGGGACCATTTAACGGCAGTTTTTTTAATAGAGCTCGCCTAATATCCCCATCGGTGACGGTACCTAGTAGGCTTTGCTGTTCGTCTACAACCAGCACTATGCGCATAGCAACACGATCGAGCGTAGCTATGGCGTCTTCCATCGCCATATCCGGACTAACAAGCGTTAACTGCCACTGTTTCATTCTTGCCTCTTAATTCTGTTGCCGTTGGGTAACATAAGGTTTAATACCTAACGACATGCAATTGGCTGGTAGAGATCTCACCAGTACCGAGCCGGCACCTACCACCGCATTCTCTCCTACGACCAAGGATTGAACGATGGTAGCACCTGCACCAATGAAAGCATCGCACCCGATGGTGGAACTCCCGCACACCACTGCGCCAGGCGCTATATGCACGTTAGCATTTACAATGCAATCGTGATCGATGCTTGCGCGCGAATTGATAATTGTATTTTCCCCAATCACACTGTCTGCCTGTATAACAGCACCAGCCATCACCTGAACGCCCTGACCAAGACTCACACTTGGATCTACAGAGGAAAACGGGTGAATCAATGCAGGAAAACTGAAACCCTTTGTACGATAACGCTCAAAGATGGTTTTTCGAACGCTGTTATGCATCACATGACCGATCCCATTGATAAGACCGATTCTTTGGGGGTCTAGCTGTTCAATGGAGCTATCACCACCCAATACTTTGATGCCACGCCACTCTTTTATTTCTCGGGACTCAAACTCTGGTGCACACACACCTATAACTTCGAAACCTGCGGACTTAGCCAAAGACAGAAGAACCTTGGCATGTCCGCCGGCACCGACCAGCACCAATGTTTTTGCAGCCTCTGCTGGCTTCACTTTTCGAAAGCCTCGCCAATCGCATATTCGCGAAGGCTAATTTCTCCTATCCGCCCCCATAGTTCAACCGCGGGTAAGCCGCCGCCACTGCGAGCGGTTGTTAGATCTTGGCGTGTTATCACTGCGCCTTTTGCGATTGGACGATTCGCTACAACCTGTTGGCGAGCGGCTTTACGTGTATCCCATTCGCTGGCTTGCGGAGCCTTGCAAGCGCTACCAAGAGCTTGTTCCAAAGCGCGAATGTCGCAGATCATGCTTTTGAGTTCAGTCGGCTCGAGAGATGCCTTGTGGTCAGGCCCAGGCAATGTACGGTCAAGGGTAAAATGTTTTTCAATGACCTTCGCTCCCCTGGCTACCGCTGCGATTGAGACCAATGCCCCCTCAGTATGATCCGAATATCCAACCTCGAGGCCGAAGGCATTTGCAAGCGTATCCATGGCTCTTAAGTTGACTTCGGACCAAGGGGTTGGATATTGCGATGTGCAATGAAGCAGCGTCACATGACCCAGCAATCTGTACCTATTCTCTGGCCTCCCCCAAGAACGCCACACCTCATCCATATTTTGAGGCTCGTGCTCATGGGCCAAGGCATGAGTAATGATAGCCAAGCCCTGCTCAACCTCACTCAGTGTGGCCATCCCGGTAGAAAGAACCAAGGGTTTCTGAGTACGCGCAAATTGCCACAACAATGGTCCATTGGTTAATTCGCCAGAAGGCACTTTGAAAAAAGGCATGCCTAAGCCGGTTAAAAAATCCAGGCTCTCCGTATCAAAAGCGGTAGAAAGAAACTCAATTCCACGACGGCGTGCATGTTGTTGTATATCAAGATGCCACTCTTTGGGCAACTCCAGTTTCTTTAACATAGCCAACTGAGATTCAGCATCATCAGTATTCTTGACTTGATAAGCGGCCTTGGGTGCAGTTTTGGACGCCAGTTTCGCAGCGTCAAACGTCTGAAACTTCACAGCATCAGCACCAGACTCCGCAGCCGCATCAACGAGCGCAAAAGCCATATCCCGTTGACCGTTATGATTAACTCCGGCTTCTGCGATTACATACACACCTTGATGGCTACTTTTCATAGTGAGTCCAAATCGTGGAATTTTTTTGAAGTACTGCCATCAAAATTCATTAGTTTCTGTATGATTTTTTGACTGGCATCACCTTGCCCGTACGGATTCGTTGCATGTTGGCACATGCTGGAAAAATCTTTTGATAGCGCGAGGGCAATAGCTTCGGAAATCGCGTTGCTGCCAGGTTCACAATGTATGACCGTTTGGGCCGCTAGCCTGCCTTTTTGGCGCGAGCCGATATTCACCGTCGGCAATCCAAATGAAGGTACTTCAATGATTCCACTTGATGAATTGCCAACTACAACACTAGCATGCTTTACAGTGCTTAAATAACGTTTGAATCCGAGCGATGGGACAGCGAGCACCCTGGAAGGATTGGCCGCTGCATATTTTTCGATCAGAGATATAATACTGCGACCACCATTATCTGCATTCGGATAAGTTATTATTACCTGATGATCCGGAAATAATTCCAGTGCATCCAACAAAGAAAGGAAACTCTGTTCAGGATCTTCTTCAGCGAGCGTGACCGGGTGGTACGTGACCAACATAAACGGCTTGGTCAATTCAAATCCGAGACTCAGCGACAATGCCTCAAGCGACAAAAACTCGCCACGTTTGATGTGATCCAAACCTACCGCGCCCACATTAAATACGCGGGCCGGGTCTTCGCCCATTTGAATAACACGCTGTCTGTAGGGCTCGGCAGCTACAAAATGCAACATCGACATCTTGCTTATGGCATGCCGGATAGCATCGTCATAGGCCCCTTCAGTTATCTCTCCGCCGTGGATATGAGCGACTGGAATCTTCATGATTAGTGCAGCTTGCACCATAGCCAGCGCCTCGAATCGATCCCCCAGTACTACCAGCACATCTGGAGCCAATCGTTCCAAAGCGTCAGCAAAGCCTAATAAGCCAAGCCCCATGGACTTAATCACACCCACAGCCGTATCAGAGGACAGCAGCATTTCTACTTTGGCACTAATCTCAAATCCATCTTGAACAATATGCTTCCAGGTTTCCCCAAACTCAGGCGACAAATGCATACCGCTCACGATAACCTGCAGTTCCAGTGCAGGTATATCCTTTAGCCCTTTCATCAGCCAATACAAAAGGCCGTACTCGGCCCTTGTGCCGGTGAATACCGCCACCTTACCGACCACGTTGAAACTCCGGCAACACGCTACTTGGCAAATTTACTACTCGTGACTCCAGCCACAATGAATTAGTTAAGTCGCCTTTCATGCATTGACTGTACAATGGCAAATGACACATGAGCTTCCAGATAGGACGAGTCATCACACCCTTATCGTTTGTCGCTTTAAGAAGAGCATCACGGCGCTCAACCGAGTCACAAATAACTGTATTTAACCAATAATTTGAACGACACTCAGGTGGCTCTGTAAAGAAAGTCAACTCACTGCCAGCCAATAGCGCTGCATAACGGGACGCCAATTCGCGCTTGGCCATAACGAACATATCAAGTTGCTCTAATTGCGCGCAGCCTAAAGCAGCATTCAGGTTTGGTAATCTATAATTGAAACCCAATGCATCATGCACATATTCATAAGCGTGGGGTTGCTTGGCCGTCGTAGTCAGGTGTTTGGCTTTAACGCCGATTAGTTCATTCGATAGAATGGCACCCCCCCCACCAGTGGTTATAATTTTATTACCGTTAAAGCTGAGCACCCCTAAGGAGCCAAAAGTACCAGTATGTTGCCCTTTGTAATAACTCCCAAGCGACTCCGCTGCGTCCTCTACCAGAGTAATATTCCAAAGCTTACACACTTTCGTCAGCTGGTCGATCTCCACAGGATGCCCAAAAGTATGCATAGGCAGACAGGCCCGAATGACTTGACTAGTGTCTTTATTACGGCAAAGACCTTCATCATCTAAATAGGCGTGCTCTTGAAGCCATACACTCATCGCCGAAGGGGAAAAACCCAGAGTATGCAAATCAACATCAATAAACACTGGCATGGCACCGCAATAGGCAATGGCGTTGCATGTGGCCACGAAGGTCAAGGCCTGGGTCAATACCAAGTCACCTTCCTTCACATCAGCCAATATCAACGCCGTGTGCAGCGCTGCCGTACCGTTCACCGTGGCCGTAGCCCTGGGGCTGCCAGTATAAGCAGCCAAGTCTTTCTCAAAACGGTCAACAAAAGCCCCCACGCTCGACACAAATGTAGATTCAATCGTTTCAACTACATAATCACGCTCATGTCCGTTAAAGACTGGCGCATGAAGTGGAATGAAATCATTAGTGGCGTATTCGTCGCGCACAAATTTAATCAATGAATCGAACATGAGACTGCCTCAGACGTTGTATATATCAGCTTTATATTTAGCCAAATTTTCGGGAATGAGAAGCCAGTCGATTGTCGCTTGCAGACCCTCAGCAATAGAATAACTAGGCACAAAACCCGTCAAACGTTTGATTTTGGTGTTATCGCACCACAATCTAAAAACTTCCGATTTACCAGGGCGAATACGTTGATCATCAGTCAAAAACTCAACATCACTATTCATGAGTTCCTTGATGAGATTAAGTGTATCTCTCACCGATATTTCGTAGTTCGAACCGATATTCACCACCTCACCGATTGCCTCTTCGCATCTTGCCAATTGCAAGAAGCCCCGGCAGGTATCGGCTACGTAGTTGAAATCCCTCGTCGGAGAGACATCGCCCAACTTAATTTGTTTTTGGCCACTGGCTATCTGGGTGATAATTGTTGGAATAACGGCTCTGGCCGACTGCCTAGGACCGTATGTATTAAAGGGCCTGGCAATGGTCAGCGGCAAATCAAAAGAGTTGAAAAAACTCATCGCCATAGCATCAGCGCCTATTTTTGAAGCGCTATATGGAGATTGAGCTTGTAGAGGATGTTTTTCGTCGATTGGGACGTATTGGGCCGTACCATAGACTTCACTGGTAGACGTATGAATCACTCTTTTTACATTATTTTCCAGGGCTGCCTGGCAGATATTCAACGTCCCTTTTACGTTTGTATCTACATAGCTATCCGGAGCAACATACGAATAGGGGATTGCTATCAAGGCCGCGAGGTGAAAAACCACATCGACGTCCTTGGTTATGTGCTTGCAAAAGTGCGGATCTCTTACATCGCCACTGACCACTTCAACCTGACCAAGGCAGTTGATGTTCTCCAGCCAACCCCAATAGTTAAACGAATTGTACTGGGACAAGGCTTTTACGTGGTAGCCTTCTTGCACCAACAACTCAACCAAGTGAGAGCCAATAAAACCATCGGCGCCCGTCACTAAAACCTTATTCAATTTCCACCTCAGTACTGGTTGAATATTTAAATTTAGCACTGGTAGCTTTAGCTGGGCGACTCTGCTGCAGCGCTAGTCCAAAGCTAAAAACTAAATCTGACAAATTACCGCCCCAGAATTCATCGTTTCCCTGAAACAGGAGATCACTCAAACAACCTAGACCAACTGCATAATTTTGAGCTTCTTTGGCAAGCTCAACTGCCTTTGTTGATTCAATGAACTGATCAAAAGTATAGCTCCTTTCTTCTCCATTGAGAGCTACACAAATTACATCGATCTCCATGATGCAATTTCCTCCTCGGCATAGCCCATCCCTGACCTTGAATAATCCTGTTACTGAATCCGGCTGACTGGGGCGATTGCTTCACCAGGTCATCGCTGACTCGAGGCCACCCTCTAAAAGATACCGCCCCTCTTTGGCGCTCTGGATCGAACGCATGGGACCCTAACCCCTTTCTGCGGCGCGTGAGCGGAGAGAAAGCCAGAGGAGAACTCCACCAGCGTCGGTTATGCGCCGGCCATTCACCCACACATAAATCGCTAAGAGCAGCAATGATAGCGAGGCCAAGCCATTGGGCAAAATGGTTTTTTCAGACATACGCGCTGGCCCGCCATTGAACGACGCAATCCAGGCAGTATTTAGCAACAAATCAAATGGGACGATAGGGAAATCACCTGCATAGCCATCAGCCACTGAAAGCATCTGGCCACTATCGTAGAGGTGAGAACTGATGACAAGCCTGTCACTATATATTCCGAAATAGCCGTCGTCGCAGAATATCTCAACGACAATGGACTCCTCAGGTAAACGACTTTTTCAAGCTATTACTGATGCCGCCTTAAAAAAGCGAATCAAGGCAATGAACCTTCCAAGAATCAGGCCGACAACAGCGCCCAGGAACAAGTCAGCCCTTTATTCGGCTTGATCGGGCCTTCTGGCACCTCAGGGCTGCCATCCTGCCGCTGTACAGGAACACTCCCAGAGTCGACTTCAACTTACGGTAGAAGTTGTATCGCATCTGCAGTGATCGCAGATCTGATATAAATGCATCATCAGATGACCTTGGGCTCCAGCGCCTCGACTTCCACCGTCAAGGCTTCACTACCTGGCCGGCAATCCATTTTATTACCTGCCTCTACCGTTATATCAACCGCCGCCGTAGAGCTGATAGTCGGTGAAGTCAAACTAGTGATCCTTACCAAGACTACCGGGCTCACACATTCATTATTTCAATCGTCGACGCGCACTCACGAACCATGCGAGCAACGGCCCTAGCATCATACCGACGAGAAGGGCCAGTATCACGAAAACCGAAACAGGAAGCTGCGGAGCTGTCCATCCCAGAAATATCAGTGCCAGTGGCTGATTGTTTTCAAGCACGAACAGGACGATCGCTGAGGCCACGAGCAGCGCAAGTAAAACAAGGGCGAGGCGTTTAAAGTTCCGCATGTGGATTCCTTTGTTTTGGCGCTCCGTCAGAGCTCATCCCCCTCCTCCTCGTTCACACGATCCCTAAGCTCTTTACCCGGCTTGAAATGAGGAACAAATTTACCATCAAGGCTGACAGACTGACCGGTCTTGGGATTACGACCGACCCGCGGGGCGCGATAGTGCAGGGAAAAGCTGCCGAAACCACGGATTTCAATACGATCGCCCGTAGCCAGGCACTGGGACATCTGTTCAAGCATGGTCTTGATGGCCAGTTCCACATCCTTGGATGAGAGCAACCCTTGATGGGTGACAATTCGTTCGATCAACTCCGACTTCGTCATATTTTTCCCTTCTTTTTCAAGCAGCTAGGAAAATCGCTTGAAAAGGTTTTAGCATGACCGGAGTGATTTGAACAGCCCAAGTATTGACATTCTTCTTTGCTCCCTAGCCATCTCTTTCCATACAGGCAGGGAGACTTTCTTAAACTATCGACAGATGACCAGCATCGTGCGAGTCAGATAGCCAGCCGGATTAAAACCAAAGGGGTATTGATCGTTATCCTTGGCATCGTCGGATCGGGTAATGACTTTGTAGTCGGCACCCTTGCACTCTCTTGCCGCTCTCTTATGGCACTTCTCCCAGCCAGAGCCCAACCCTGAGCAGTCGACCTCAATACCGCTAACGCCATGCACTGCGTGAGTCTTGGCGCTTGTGGTGCAACCTGCCAATGCCAATATTGCGAATATCAGGATGAGTCTGCTCATTCATCTCCTTAAATATCCATCACTCGGCTGGGTGGCGCCTGATCTGACGCTATCGCGAGCAAGCTCGCTCCCACATCGCCCCAAGAAAACCAGGACATCTGTGGTCCAACCTTGATAGATGGTTGATCCGCTTAAAGAAAGAGACAGCTAGGCTGCAAGATTGGTTTCACAGCGAGACCAGACAGCGCACCTAGAACGAGTAAAGTCTGGCTTTCCCGAATCGCACCCACAAAAAAGGGCGACCGAAGTCGCCCTTTTTTATGGTCTGACAGAACTCAGTTCTGTTTTTCCATCTGTGCACGCAGCAGGTCGCCCAGAGTGGTAGGACCAGCAGCAATGTCAGCGGCTGGCTTGTCGCGCAGGCTCTGGATTGCTTCTTTCTCTTCAGCATCGTCTTTCGACTTGATGGAGAGCTGGATTACGCGGCTCTTGCGGTCAACGCTGATGATCTTGGCTTCTACTTCTTCGCCTTCTTTCAGAACGTTGCGCGCGTCTTCAACGCGGTCACGGCTGATTTCGGAGGCTTTCAGAGTCGCTTCGATATCGTCGGCCAGAGTGATGATGGCGCCTTTGGCGTCAACTTCTTTCACGATGCCCTTAACGATTGCGCCTTTGTCGTTCTCTTGAACGTACTCGGAGAACGGATCGCTTTCCAGTTGCTTGATACCCAGGGAGATACGCTCGCGCTCTGGGTCAACCGACAGGATAACGGTGTCCAGCTCGTCGCCCTTCTTGAAACGGCGTACGGCTTCTTCGCCCACTTCGTTCCAGGAGATGTCGGACAGGTGAACCAGACCGTCGATGCCGCCGTCCAGACCAATGAAGATACCGAAATCGGTGATCGACTTGATGGTGCCGGAGATTTTATCGCCCTTGTTGAACTGGCCAGAGAAGTCTTCCCATGGGTTGGACTTGCACTGCTTGATGCCGAGGGAGATACGACGACGCTCTTCGTCGATGTCCAGAACCATGACTTCCACTTCGTCGCCGACTTGTACGACTTTCGAAGGGTGGATGTTCTTGTTGGTCCAGTCCATTTCGGAAACGTGTACCAGGCCTTCAACGCCTTCTTCCAGCTCAGCGAAGCAGCCGTAGTCGGTGAGGTTGGTAACACGAGCGGTAACGCGGGTGCCTTCTGGGTAACGGGCTTTGATAGCGACCCATGGATCTTCACCCAGTTGCTTGAGGCCCAGGGAAACACGATTGCGCTCGCGATCGTACTTCAGAACCTTGACATCGATCTCGTCGCCAACGTTGACGATTTCCGAAGGATGCTTGATACGCTTCCAGGCCATGTCGGTGATGTGCAGCAGGCCATCGACGCCACCCAGATCGACGAATGCGCCGTAATCGGTGAGGTTCTTGACGATACCCTTGACCTGCTGGCCTTCCTGCAGCGATTCCAGCAGAGCTTCACGCTCGGCGGAGTTCTCGGCTTCCAGGACACTGCGACGGGAAACGACAACGTTGTTGCGCTTCTGGTCCAGCTTGATGACCTTGAATTCCAGCTCTTTGCCTTCCAGGTGCGTGGTGTCGCGCACTGGACGGACGTCAACCAGGGAACCTGGCAGGAACGCACGGATGCCGTTAACGTCGACAGTGAAGCCGCCTTTAACCTTACCGTTGATAACGCCCTTGACCACTTCCTCAGCTGCGAAGGCCGCTTCCAGAACGATCCAGCACTCGGCACGCTTGGCTTTTTCACGGGACAGCTTGGTTTCACCGAAGCCATCTTCAACCGAATCCAACGCAACGTGAACTTCGTCACCTACGTTGATGTTCAGTTCGCCAGCGTCGTTGTAGAACTGCTCAAGCGGGATCAGCGCTTCAGACTTCAGACCAGCGTGAACGGTTACCCAGCGAGCCTGGTAATCGATATCAACGATAACGCCGGTGATGATGGAGCCTGCCTGAAGGTTCAGGGTTTTCAAGCTTTCTTCAAAGAGTTCCGCAAAGCTTTCGCTCATTTTAATTCCTGTTGATTAGGGCGAAGTAAACGCCCATCTCCACACCCCAGACGGTGTGGGTTAGTTTCATATAAAAGAAGCACTACAGGACTATGACTGGTCCCCTGCGGAGCTTCCTGGTCACCCGGCGATATCGCGAATGGCGATCTCGCTCATGATGCGTTGCAACACCTGATCGATGGACAACTCCGTGGAGTCCAGCTGTATCGCATCGGCCGCCGGCTTTAGCGGGGCTACTGCGCGCTGGGTGTCACGCTCGTCGCGCGCACGGATCTCATCTAGCAGACTCGACAGACTAACATCCTCGCCTTTGCCCTTCAACTGCAAATATCGGCGACGCGCCCGTTCCTCGGCGCTGGCGGTGAGGAAAATCTTCAGCGGCGCGTCGGGGAAAACCACCGTGCCCATGTCGCGGCCGTCAGCCACCAGCCCCGGCGGTTCCTGGAATGCGCGCTGACGCTGCAGCAAGGCTTCGCGTACCGCCGGCAGCGCGGCGACCTGGGAGGCCCCGGCGCCTACGCTTTCGGTACGGATGACATCGCTGACTTCATCGCCTTCCAGAATGATGCGCTGGAGCTGACCGTCGGTCGCCGCAATGAATTGCACGTCCAGGTGAGCAGCCAGTGCCTTGAGCAGTTCTTCGTTGGTCAGGTCGACGCCATGATTGCCGGCGGCGAACGCCAGCAGACGGTACAAGGCACCCGAATCGAGCAGGTTCCAGCCCAGTTGCCTGGCCAGGATCCCGGCGACGGTGCCCTTTCCCGAGCCGCTTGGGCCATCGATAGTGATGACCGGTGCCTTGATGTTCACGACTGTGCCTCTTGTGCTACTCGGATACCAACCTGTGCGCATAGCGCCAGGAAGTTCGGGAACGACGTCGCGACGTTGGCGCAATCATGGATGCGAATGGGCGCGCTGGCGCGCAAAGACGCAACACTGAAGGCCATGGCAATGCGGTGATCGCCATGACCATGGACTTCGCCGCCGCCGATCTGGCCGCCGTCGATGATGATGCCATCCGGGGTTGGCTGGCATTTGACGCCCAGGGCGAGCAAACCGTCAGCCATCACCTGAATGCGATCCGACTCCTTGACCCGCAGTTCCTCGGCGCCCGTCAGCACGGTGCGGCCTTCTGCGCAGGCGGCCGCCACGAACAGCACCGGGAACTCGTCGATGGCCAGCGGAACCAGCGCCTCCGGAATCTCGATACCCTTGAGTTTAGCCGCTCGTACGCGCAAGTCCGCCACCGGTTCGCCGCCCACTTCACGCTGGTTTTCCAGTGTAATGTCAGCGCCCATCAGACGCAGGATGTCGATCACACCGGTACGGGTCGGGTTGATGCCGACGTGTTCGAGCACCAGGTCGGAGCCTTCGGCGATCGAGGCGGCCACCAGAAAGAACGCCGACGACGAGATATCGCCCGGCACTTCGATGTGGGTCGCGGCCAGCTTGCTACCAGACTCGACGGACGCCGTGGCGCCATTCACCGTGACCGGGTAGCCGAAGCCACGCAGCATGCGTTCGGTATGGTCGCGAGTCGGGGCCGGCTCGGTGACGGTGGTCTTGCCTTCGGCGTAGAGACCGGCCAGCAGCAGGCAGGACTTCACTTGGGCGCTCGCCATTGGCATGGTGTAAGTCAGGCCCTTGAGCTTGTTGCCACCGCGAATGACCATGGGTGGACGACCGTCAGCGGCCGTCTCGATGACTGCGCCCATTTCCCGCAACGGGTTGGCGACGCGATTCATCGGGCGCTTGGACAACGAGGCGTCGCCGGTCAGGGTGCTGTCAAAGTCCTGCGCAGCCAGCAGGCCGGACAACAGGCGCATCGAGGTCCCGGAGTTGCCGAGGTAGATCGGCCCGGGGGCCGGTTTGAGCCCGTGCAGGCCGACACCGTGAATGGTTACGCGGCCGTGGTGCGGACCTTCGATGACCACCCCCATGTCGCGAAACGCTTGCAGCGTCGCCAGGGCGTCTTCACCTTCGAGGAAACCTTCCACCTCGGTCACGCCTTCGGCCAGGGAGCCGAGCATGATCGAACGGTGGGAAATCGATTTATCGCCCGGTACACGAATACGCCCACTCAGGGAGCCACCAGGTTGTGCCAGGAAAATCAGATCGTTGGAGTTCATAGCGTCCACATAGGCCCGACGGGCCAGGATTTTACTGAAATGCTCGCGGGCCACCCTGGCGCGTGTGAAAACGCCCAGCAATTGGTGCCCGTCCCCTGCATCGACCGCGTCGCGCAAGGCGTCGAGGTCGCTGCGAAATGTATCGAGTGTGCGCAGGACAGCTTCGCGGTTGGCGAGGAAGATGTCGTGCCACATGACCGGGTCGCTTCCGGCGATTCTCGTGAAATCGCGGAAACCGCCGGCAGCGTAACGGAAGATCTCAAGATTTTCATTGCGTTTGGCCAATGAATCCACCAGGCCGAACGCCAACAGGTGCGGCAAATGGCTGGTGGCCGCCAGTACTTCATCGTGTCGCTCGACCTGCATGTGCTCGACGTCGGCGCCCAGCTCGCGCCACAAACGGTCCACCACCTTCAGCGCAGCTGGATCCGTCTGGTCGAGCGGCGTGAGGATCACTTTGTGACGACGAAACAGTTCGGCGTTGGAGGCTTCCACCCCGCTCTGCTCGGAACCGGCAATCGGATGACCGGGCACGAAACGCGCCGGCATCCCGCCGAAAGCCTCGGTGGCGGCGCGCACGACGTTGCCCTTGGCACTGCCGACGTCGGTCAGGATCGCTTGCCCCAGGTCCATGTTGGCCAGGCGTGCCAGCAGCTTTTCCATGGCCAGGATCGGCACCGCCAGCTGGATCACATCGGCGCCCTGGCAAGCGATCGCCAGGTCATCCTCGCAGCGATCGACCACGCCCAGCTCCACGGCCAGCCTGCGCGACTGCGGATCCAGGTCGACACCGACCACCTCGCGGCACAGGCCGCTTTCACGCAAACCCTTGGCAAACGAACCGCCGATCAACCCCAGGCCGACCACCACCAGGCGACCGATCATAGGGGCAGCAGGTTGCAGCGAAGTGACATCAACCACGAACCAGGACCTTGCTCAACGCCTCGAGGAAACGGCTGTTTTCCGCCGGCAGGCCGATGGTGATGCGCAGATGGTTCGGCATGCCGTAATTGGCCACCGGACGCACGATTACGCCTTCGCGCAACAGCCCCTGGTACACCGGCGCAGCGACGCGCCCCAGGTCGACACAGATGAAATTGCCTTTCGATGGAATCCAATCCAGGCCCAGCTCACGCAGGCCTGCTTCCAACTGCGCCATACCGGCCGCGTTGAGGCGACGGCTTTCAGCCAGGTAGGCTTCATCCTGCAAGGCAGCACAGGCAGCAGCCAGGGCGAAGCTGTTGACGTTGAACGGCTGGCGCACGCGATTCAGCACATCGGCCACCACCGCGGTGGACAGGCCATAGCCGACCCGCAGCGAGGCCAGGCCGTAGGCTTTGGAGAACGTGCGCGAAACCAGCAGGTTCGGGTAGGCCGCGAGGAAATCCAGGCCATCGGGCAGATCGCTGCCCTCGGCGTATTCGATGTAGGCCTCGTCCAACACTACCAACACGTGCGCGGGCACGTCCTGCAGGAAGTCATCCAGTGCCTGGGCATCGAACCAGGTACCGGTCGGATTATTCGGATTGGCAATGAAGACCACGCGAGTGTTGGCGTCGATGGCCGCCAGCATGGCCGGCAGGTCGTGCCCCCAGTCCTTGGCCGGAACCACATGGGCATCCGCGCCGACGGCCTGGGTCGCGATCGGGTAGACCGCGAACGCGTGTTCACTGAACACCGCGTTGAGACCTGGCGCCAGGTACGCACGGGCGACCAGCTCAAGAATGTCGTTGGAACCGTTGCCCAGCGTCACTTGGTTCAGCTCGACGCCACAGCGCTCGGCCAGCAGGCTTTTCAGCGCAAAGCCATTGCCGTCGGGGTAACGGGTCAGCTCGGCCAGCTCGTCGCGGATTGCCGCCAGTGCCTTGGGGCTCGCACCCAACGGGTTTTCGTTGCTCGCCAACTTGACGATGCTGGCCGGATCCAGGTCCAGCTCGCGGGCCAGTTCGTCCACGGGTTTGCCCGGAACGTAAGGCGAGAGTTGTTGCACGCCTGGCTGCGCCAGTGCGAGGAAGTTGCCACTCATTTGCTATCCGCCCTTAAAGAACTGCCTTGGGGTAGGAACCCAGCACCTTGAGTGCCACTGCTTCCTGACTGATTTTCTCCAGCACACCTTTTACCAGCGGATCACGATGGTGGCCGACGAAATCGATGAAGAACACGTAGGTCCATTTACCGCTGCGCGACGGACGGGTCTCGATCCGCGTCAGGTCGATACCGTTGTCATGGAACGGCACCAGCAGCTCATGGAGCGCGCCAGGCTTGTTGCTCATGGAAACGATGATCGAGGTCTTGTCGTCGCCGGTCGGCGGGACTTCCTGGCTGCCGATCATCAGGAATCGCGTGGAGTTGTCCGGGCGATCCTCGATTTTTTCGGCCAAACGCGTCAGCCCATAGAGACCGGCCGCCATGTCGCCGGCAATCGCCGCCGAGTTCCACTCGCCCTTGACCCGCTTGGCCGCCTCGGCGTTGCTCGAGACCGCCACGCGCTCGACGTTCGGGTAATGAGCGTCCAGCCACTTGCGGCACTGGGCCAGCGACTGGGCGTGGGAATAGATCCGGCTGATGCTGTCGGTCTTGGTGTTCTCGCCGACCAACAGGTGGTGGTGGATACGCAGCTCGACTTCGCCGCAGATCACCATGTCGTGTTCGAGGAAGCTGTCCAGCGTGTGGTTGACTGCGCCTTCGGTGGAGTTCTCCACCGGCACCACGCCAAAATTCACCGCACCGGCGGCGACTTCACGGAACACTTCATCGATAGCTGCCATCGGCTTGCTGATCACGGCGTGACCGAAGTGCTTCATGGCCGCTGCCTGGGTGAAAGTGCCTTCCGGGCCCAGGTAGGCAACTTTCAGCGGCTGCTCGAGGGCCAGGCACGACGACATGATTTCGCGGAACAAGCGCGCCATCTCTTCGTTGCCCAGCGGTCCCTTGTTGCGTTCCATGACACGCTTGAGCACCTGTGCTTCACGCTCGGGGCGATAGAATACCGGCACTTCGCCTTCGGCCAGGGAAGCCATCTTCACCCGGGCAACTTCCTGGGCGCAGCGCGCGCGCTCGCTGATCAGCTCCAGGACTTTCTCGTCCAGGGCGTCGATGCGCAGACGCAGCGCCTTGAGTTCTTGCTCAGACATCAGCCATGTTCCTTCTCGAACTCTGCCATGTAGGCGATCAGCGCATTGACGGCGTTGATGTCGACGGCGTTGTAGATGGAGGCGCGCATGCCACCGACCGAACGGTGGCCCTTGAGATTCAGCAGGCCGCGTTCGTCGGCACCGGCCAGGAACGGCTTGTCGAGACGGTCGTCGGCCAGGCGGAACGGCACGTTCATCCACGAACGATCGGTCTTGTTGATCGGGTTGCTGTAGAGGCCGCTGGCGTCGATGAAATCATACAGCGTGCGCTGCTTCACTTCGTTGAGCTTGCCGATGGCTTCGACACCGCCCTGCTCCTTCAGCCATTCGAACACCAGGCCGGACAGGTACCAAGCCAGGGTCGGCGGGGTGTTGTACATCGAGCCGTTGTCGGCCGCGACCTTGTAGTTGAGCATGGTCGGGCACAGCGAACGGGCGCGGCCCAGCAGGTCTTCACGAATGATGCTGACCAGGATGCCGCTTGGGCCGATGTTCTTCTGGGCACCGGCGTAGATCATGCCGAAACGGGAGATATCCACAGGGCGCGAGAGAATGTCCGAGGACATGTCGGCCACCAATGGCACGTCGCCAGTTTCCGGGATCCAGTTGAATTCCAGGCCACCGATGGTTTCGTTCGGCGCGTAGTGAACGTAGGCCGCGTCTTTGGACAGCTTCCACTCGTTCTGGCCGGGGATCGCGAAATAGTCGTAGGGCTTGGCGGTGGCCGCCACGTTGACGTGACCGTAGCGCGAAGCTTCTTCGATGGCTTTCTGCGACCAGATACCGGTGTCGATGTAGTCGGCGCTGCCGTTTTCCGGCAACAGGTTCAACGGGATCTGGGCGAACTGCTGGCTGGCGCCGCCCTGCAGGAACAGTACCTTGTAGTTGGACGGGATGTTCAGCAGATCACGCAGGTCCTGCTCGGCCTTGGTGGCAATGGACACGAACTCATCGCTGCGATGACTCATTTCCATGACCGACAGGCCCTTGCCGTGCCAGTCGAGAAGTTCACCCTGGGCACGCTTCAGGACCGCCTCAGGAAGCGCCGCCGGGCCGGCACAGAAGTTATAGGCTCTCTTGCTCACATCCAATCTCGCTCTGATCTGGTGGTCACTTAAATCTTCTGATCTACACACAACTCCCACAGGGGTACCGCTTACTCAAGACATGGATGAATCCGTGGCGAGGGAGCTTGCTCCCGCTGGGCTGCGCAGCGGCCCCTCTTTTTTGTGAGCGCTTCGCACTCAAGCGGGAGCAAGCTCCCTCGCCACAATGAATCAAACAAACCTCAGGAGAGCAGCATTACCCCGGCAGGGGATGGTGCAGTGTCGCAAATTTTCAAACGCAACAAACAACAAGGGGGCGAATCTTCATCCGCCCCCTGTGTGTCCGCTTAGTCCTGCGGTTCTTCTTCGTCTGCGGCAGCGTCGAGCGGTTGGTCGCCGACCGTGTCGTCGACATCGGAAACAAGGGTGCCGTCGAACGCCACGCCTTCTTCGCCTTCTTCGCCT
Organism: Pseudomonas thivervalensis; assembly: GCF_001269655.1. Lineage (GTDB taxonomy): Bacteria > Pseudomonadota > Gammaproteobacteria > Pseudomonadales > Pseudomonadaceae > Aquipseudomonas > Aquipseudomonas thivervalensis. Next base: position 275,108 of record NZ_LHVE01000007.1, on the reverse strand, counting down.
TCCTCGCCTTCCAGCTCCTCGCCTTCGACTTCCGACGGTTCCTGAACCCGCTCAAGCCCCACCAGCGTTTCGTCGCTGGCCAGCTTGATCAGCGTCACGCCCTGGGTGTTACGGCCCAGGCTCGAGACTTCGGCGACCCGCGTACGCACCAGCGTGCCCTGGTCGGAAATCAGCATGATCTCCTCGCCATCGAGCACCTGGACAGCACCGACCAGGCGACCGTTACGGTCGTTGCTGACCATGGCGATCACGCCCTGGCCGCCACGCTTGTACTCGGGGAACTCGCTGATGGCGGTACGCTTGCCATAACCACGAGCCGAAGCGGTGAGGATCTGGCTGCCTTCTTCGGGGATCAGCATGGAAATCAGCTTCTGGCCTTCCGGCAGGCGCATACCGCGCACACCGCGGGCGGTACGGCCCATGGCACGCACGTCGGATTCCTTGAAGCGCGTAACCTTGCCGCCGTCGGAGAACAGCATGACTTCACGCTCGCCGTCGGTGATGGCAGCGGAAATCAGCACGTCACCTTCGTCCAGCTCCAGGGCGATCAGGCCGACGCTGCGCTGGCGACTGAAGGATTCCAGCGGGGTCTTCTTCACGGTGCCGTTGGCGGTGGCCATGAAGATGTAGTGACCCTCGGTGTATTCCTCCACCGGCAGCATGGTGGTGATGTACTCACCGTCGTCCAACGGCAACAGGTTGACCAGCGGACGGCCGCGGGCGGCTCGGGACGCTTCCGGGATCTCGTAGGTCTTGAGCCAGTACACCTTGCCTTTGCTGGAGAACAGCAGCAGCGTGGTGTGGCTGTTGGCGACCAACAGGTGAGCGATGTAGTCCTCGTCCTTGACGCCGGTCGCCGACTTGCCCTTGCCGCCGCGGCGCTGGGCCTGGTAGGCAGCCAGCGGCTGGGTCTTGGCGTAGCCGCCGTGGGAAATGGTCACCACGCGCTCTTCTTCCGGGATCATGTCGCCCAGGGTCAGGTCCAGGCGCGCATCGAGAATCTCGGTGCGGCGCACGTCGCCGTATTCGGCGCGGATCACTTCCAGTTCTTCGCGGATCACTTCCATCAGGCGCGTGGCGCTGTTGAGGATGCGGATCAGCTCGCCGATCTGGTTGAGGATTTCCTGGTACTCGGCCAGCAGCTTCTCGTGCTCCAGGCCGGTCAGGCGGTGCAGGCGCAGTTCCAGGATGGCCTGGGCCTGTTCCGGGGACAGGAAGTACTTGCCTTCGCGCAGGCCGTATTGCGGATCGAGATTCTCCGGGCGGCAGGAATCGGCACCGGCGCGCTCGACCATCGCCACCACCGCAGAGGATTCCCAAGGGGTGCTGACCAGCGCTTCCTTGGCTTCCGACGGCGTTGGCGAGGCCTTGATCAAGGCGATCACCGGGTCGATGTTCGACAGGGCAACGGCCTGGCCTTCGAGAATGTGACCACGCTCGCGAGCCTTGCGCAGTTCGAATACGGTACGGCGGGTGACCACTTCGCGGCGGTGACGCACGAAGGCTTCCAGCAGGTCCTTGAGGTTCAGGATCCGCGGACGGCCGTCGATCAGCGCAACGATGTTGATGCCGAATACGCTTTGCAACTGGGTCTGGGCGTAGAGGTTGTTGAGGATCACCTCAGGCACTTCGCCGCGGCGCAGCTCGATCACGACGCGCATGCCGTCCTTGTCGGACTCGTCACGCAGCTCGGTGATGCCTTCGAGCTTCTTCTCTTTCACCAGCTCGGCGATCTTCTCGATCAGGCGGGCCTTGTTCAGCTGGTAAGGCAGCTCGGTGATGACGATCTGCTGGCGACCACCGACCTTGTCGATGTCCTCGACGGTTGAGCGGGCGCGCATGTAAATGCGGCCACGGCCAGTGCGGTAGGCTTCGATGATGCCGGCGCGACCGTTGATGATCGCGGCGGTCGGGAAGTCCGGACCGGGGATGTATTGCATCAGCTCATCGACGGTCAGCTCGGGATTGTCGATGAGGGCCAGGCAACCGTCGATGACTTCACCGAGGTTGTGCGGCGGGATGTTGGTCGCCATGCCCACGGCGATACCGCTGGAGCCGTTGACGAGCAGGTTCGGGATACGGGTCGGCATGACCGCCGGGATCATTTCGGTGCCGTCGTAGTTCGGCACCCAGTCCACGGTTTCCTTGTGCAGGTCGGCCAGCAGCTCGTGGGCCAGCTTGGTCATGCGCACTTCGGTGTATCGCATGGCCGCGGCGTTGTCGCCGTCCACGGAACCGAAGTTGCCCTGGCCGTCTACCAGCAGGTAGCGCAGGGAGAATGGCTGCGCCATACGAACGATGGTGTCGTACACGGCAGTGTCGCCGTGGGGGTGATACTTACCGATCACGTCGCCGACGACACGGGCGGATTTCTTGTACGGCTTGTTGAAGTCGTTGCCCAGCTCGCTCATCGCGAACAGCACGCGCCGGTGCACGGGCTTCAAGCCATCGCGCGCATCCGGCAGCGCCCGCCCGACGATTACGCTCATTGCGTAGTCGAGGTAGGACTGTTTCAGCTCGTCTTCGATATTGACCGGGAGGATTTCTTTGGCCAGTTCGCCCATGAGAAGCCTGATTCCTTTTTCTGGTGAAACCTCGTCACATCCAGATGGGACGAACGAAGCTCGCCGCTGCAGAACAAATGCCATGCAGCGACTTACGACAAATCAACGAGTTATGCCATGGATCTGCGCAGTAAAGGCCACCTCGCGAGGCAGCCTTGGAAACCGCCGGATGTTATCACAAGAGCCGCCACGCACCTATCCCCCAGATGCGCATGGTGCGTAGTTAGTTGACCGGTGACAGGCTGATATGGGACCAGAGGGGCTTAGAAGCGCTGCGGATGGAGATTCAGGGGCCAAATGCAAGGGATTTGTTGCCTTTTAGGGCCTCATCGCGAGCAGGCTCGCTCCCACAAGGGTCCCTTATGCCTGAAACTTTAGACACACTCACTATCCACTGTGGGAGCGAGCCTGCTCGCGATGGCGGTGAAACAGACACCAAAAGTCTTCAGTGCAACCGCTTGCGGCACATCAACTGCGCCAGCTTGGCGGTGTCCGGACGCTCGATGATGCCCTTCTCGGTGACAATGACATCGATCAAATCCGCCGGTGTGACATCGAATACCGGATTGAAGGCGTCCACGTCCGCGCCGAGCCCCTTACCGCCGATTTCCAGCAGTTCGCGCTTGTCGCGCTCTTCCATCGGAATGTCGTCACCGCTGGCCAGGCTCATGTCGATGATCGAGCTCGGCGCCACCACCATGAAGCGTACGCCATGGTGCATGGCGCAGACCGCCAGCTGATAAGTGCCGATCTTGTTCGCCACATCGCCATTGGCGGCGATGCAATCGGCACCGACGATCACCCAGGTCACCCCCTTGGTCTTCATGATGTGGGCAGCGGCAGAGTCGACGTTGAGGGTCACCGGGATACCCTCGCAAGCCAGTTCCCACGCCGTCAGGCGCGAGCCCTGCAGCCAAGGCCGGGTTTCATCGGCATAGACGCGCTCCACCATGCCTTCAATGTACGCACCACGGACAACCCCCAGGGCCGTGCCGAAACCGCCGGTGGCCAGGGCGCCGGTGTTGCAGTGCGTGAGGATGGCCTGGGCGTTGCCCTGGTGCTTGCGGATCAGGTCCACGCCCAACTGGGCCATGGTCAGGTTGGCTTCGCGATCGCTCTCGTGGATGGCGATGGCTTCGGCCTCGAGCACCGCCAGCGGCTCGGCCTGCTCTTTCAAGCGCCCCAGCCGGTCGCGCATTCGATCCAGCGCCCAGAACAGGTTCGCCGCCGTCGGCCGGGCTTCGGTCAACAAGGCAAAGTCGGCTTCCAGCGCTGCTTGCCAGTCGCCGCCCTCGGCCATCCTGGCCCGCGCCGCTAGCACAACGCCATAAGCCGCACTGATGCCGATGACCGGTGCGCCACGCACTACCATCGAGCCAATGGCCTCAGCCACATCGGCGACACGGGTACAGGCGATCCAGTTCTCCTCGAACGGCAAGCTACGCTGATCCAGCAGGTACAGGACGCCATCACGCCAATCGATGGCCTTCACCTTCTCCGCAGCCAATAGTCGATCGCGCATCCTTCACCCCGTACTCATGAACAAAAGCCGCCGATTATAGCGATCCCTCCGCGAAGACGCTCGGGTATACTTCGCCATCCTTTATACCCCATGGAACCGTTCCACGATGCCCAAGCCTGCCGTTGCGCTCGACTTATTATTGCTGCCGACCTGGTTGGTGCCTGTCGAACCCGCCGGTGTAGTGTTCAAGGACCATGGCCTGGGCATTCGCGACGGTTGCATCGTGTTCATCGGCCCACGGGCAGAAGCATTGAAGTGTGACGCGGCCCAGGTCCGTGAGCTGCCCGGCATGCTGCTCAGTCCCGGCCTGATCAACGCCCACGGTCACGCGGCCATGACCTTGTTCCGCGGCCTGGCCGACGACCTGCCCTTGATGACCTGGCTGGAGCAACACATCTGGCCGGCCGAGGCCAAATGGGTCGATGAAGATTTTGTCCGCGACGGCACCAACCTGGCGATCGCCGAGCAGATCAAGGGCGGCATCACCTGCTTCTCCGACATGTATTTCTACCCCAAGATCGCCAGCACGTGCGTCCACGACAGCGGGCTCCGTGCGCAGATCGCCATTCCGATCCTCGACTTCCCGATCCCCGGAGCCGCCAGCGCCGACGAAGCCATTCGTCAGGGCATCGAGTTGTTTGGCGACCTCAAGCACCACCCACGGATCAAAGTCGCATTCGGTCCGCACGCGCCCTACACCGTAGGCGACGAGAACCTGGAGAAAATCCGCGTGATCGCCGAGGAACTGGACGCCGCCATTCACATGCATGTTCACGAAACCGCCTTCGAAGTGCAGCAGGCTGTGGATAACACAGGTGAGCGGCCGATGGCTCGCCTTGGGCGCCTTGGCCTGCTGGGGCCGCGCTTCCAGGCCGTGCACATGACTCAAATCAGCGACGAAGACCAGGCCTTGCTGGTAGAAAGCAATTGCAGCGTGATCCACTGCCCGGAATCGAACCTGAAGCTGGCCAGCGGTTTCTGCCCGGTGGAACGCCTGTGGCAAGCTGGCGTCAATGTCGCCCTTGGCAGTGACGGTGCGGCGAGCAACAACGACCTGGACCTGCTCGGCGAAACCCGCACCGCCGCCCTGCTGGCCAAGGCGGTCGCCGGTTCGGCCACGGCCCTGGACGCCCATAGGGCGCTGCGCATGGCCACGCTCAATGGCGCCCGGGCGCTGGGCATCGACGCGACCGTCGGCTCGCTGGAAGTCGGCAAGGCCGCCGATCTGGTGGCCTTCGACCTGTCGGGCCTGGCCCAGCAGCCGATCTACGACCCGGTGTCGCAGTTGATCTATGCCACCGGCCGCGATTGCGTCAAGCACCTGTGGGTGGGCGGCAAGCCGTTACTGGAAGATGGCCGTCTGACCCGCATGGACGAATCGAAACTGATCGCCACGGCCCAGGCCTGGGGCCGTCGCATCAGCGGCCACAACGAATAACCATGCCCCTTGAGCCATGGCTCGGGACACCTGATTTTTCAAGCTTTTCGAGGATCTGCACATGAGCAACGTCGACCACGCCGAAATCGCCAAATTCGAAGCCCTGGCCCATCGCTGGTGGGACCGCGAAAGCGAATTCAAACCACTGCACGACATCAACCCGCTGCGGGTCAACTGGATTGACGAACGGGTCAACCTGGCCGGCAAGAAAGTCCTCGACGTCGGTTGCGGTGGCGGCATTCTCAGCGAAGCCATGGCCCAGCGCGGGGCGACGGTGATGGGCATCGACATGGGCGAAGCGCCGCTGGCGGTGGCACAACTGCATCAGTTGGAATCCGGCGTCAGCGTGGAATACCGGCAGATCACCGCCGAAGCCCTGGCCGAAGAAATGCCCGGCCAATTCGACGTGGTCACCTGCCTGGAAATGCTCGAACACGTGCCGGACCCGTCCTCGGTCATCCGCGCTTGCTTTAGCATGGTCAAGCCGGGCGGCCAGGTGTTCTTCTCCACCATCAACCGCAACCCGAAGGCCTACCTGTTCGCCATCATCGGCGCTGAATACATCATGAAGCTGTTGCCACGCGGCACCCACGACTTCAAGAAATTCATCCGCCCTTCCGAGCTGGGCGCTTGGAGCCGCATGGCCGGACTGACGGTCAAGGACATCATCGGCCTGACCTACAACCCGCTGACCAAGCACTACAAGCTGGCCGCCGACGTTGACGTCAACTACATGATCCAAACCCTGCGCGAGGAGTAATTCGATGCGTCTCAAAGCGGTTCTCTTCGACATGGACGGCACGCTGCTCGACACCGCGCCGGATTTCATCGCCATCTGCCAGGCCATGCGCGCCGACCGTGGCTTGCCACCGATGAACACCCAGCACATTCGCGACGAGATTTCCGGCGGCGCGCGGGCGATGGTCGCGGTGACCTTTTCCATGGACCCGGAATCACCGGGGTTCGAGGAACTGCGCCAGGAATTCCTCGACCGCTACCTCAAGGGGTGCGCGGTCCATAGCCACTTGTTCGACGGCATGGCCGAGGTACTGGCCGATATCGAAGCGGCCAACCTGATCTGGGGCGTGGTTACCAATAAGCCAGTGCGTTTCGCCGAACCGATCATGCAGCAACTGGGCCTGGCCGAGCGCTCGAAAGTGCTGATCTGCCCTGACCATGTGAAAAACAGCAAGCCGGATCCGGAACCGTTGATCCTGGCGTGCAAGATGCTCGAACTGGACCCGGCCAGCGTGCTCTTCGTCGGCGATGACCTGCGGGACATCGAGTCCGGCCGCAGCGCCGGCACCAAGACCTGCGCGGTGACCTACGGCTATATCCACCCGGACGACAACCCCAAGCACTGGGGCGCGGATGTGGTGATCGATCACCCATTGGCCCTGCGCGAAGTGCTGGATAACGCGCTGTGCGGTTGCTGAGCTGATATCGCTTTTTGTGGCGAGGGAGCTTGCTCCCGTCCGGCGGCGAAGCCGTCGCCTGGGGACCGCTTCGCGGTCCAGCGGGAGCAAGCTCCCTCGCCACAAAAAGCTCGTTCGCCTTGAGCGCTGTGCGCCACCGCCCCCGTGCCGCTTTATTTTGTTGAGGTTTTTTTATGTTTGATTATTCCGCCCCCCCCGACCTGCTCAATGGCCGGGTGATCCTGGTCACCGGCGCCGGTCGCGGGATCGGGGCCGCTGCGGCGAAAGCCTACGCCGCCCATGGTGCCACGGTACTGTTACTGGGCAAGACCGAAGCCAACCTGACCCAGGTCTACGATGAAATCGAAGCGGCCGGTCATCCGCAACCGGCGGTGATCCCGTTCAACCTCGAAACCGCCCTGCCGCATCAATACGATGAACTGGCGGCGATGATCGAAACCGAGTTCGGGCATCTGGACGGCCTGCTGCACAACGCCTCGATCATCGGCCCGCGTACGCCACTGGAACAGTTGTCCGGTGAGAACTTCATGCGGGTGATGCACGTCAACGTCAACGCGATGTTCATGCTCACCAGCACCTTGCTGCCCCTGCTCAAGCTGTCCAAGGATGCGTCCGTGGTATTCACCTCCAGCAGCGTCGGCCGCAAGGGCCGGGCGTACTGGGGCGCCTACGGTGTGTCCAAGTTCGCCACCGAGGGGCTGATGCAGACCCTGGCCGACGAAGTCGATACCGTCGCCGCGGTGCGCGCCAACAGCATCAACCCCGGCGCCACCCGCACCAGCATGCGCGCCCAGGCCTATCCGGGAGAAAACCCGCTCAATAATCCAACGCCCGAAGCAATCATGCCGGTCTACCTTTACCTCATGGGCCCGGACAGCACCGGCGTCAACGGTCAGGCGTTCAACGCGCAATAATGACCCGGGCCGGCGTCGTGACGATTTACCGTCACAATGCCGGCCTTGGTCGATGCCAAACCAGGCGAACCGCCAAACCCACGTCGCGAAGCTACCGCAAGCTGTTTTCAATCCATTGATTCCTAATCGGTTTTTACCGTAATGAACCGAATGGCACGACTTTCGCTCTAACCTCTTCAAACATGCCATGTTCGGCAGGTAATGGACGTTGAGACGAGACTTATGCCTGCCATGGAAAGCGGACTAAACTCAAATCAGTTGTCCTACGGGACTGATGGACCAGTACGACGCGCAGCCCAAAGCCGCCACACCCAGCCTGCGGGACAGATTTAGCTTAGGGGCTAACGCCATATGAAAACGCCCACCCAGATCAACGCGGTCGATTTTGACAGCGCCAAATTGCAGCGCCTTGGCCTTGCCCAGCCGTCACCGCTCGCGGCACGCTCTGTCAGTCTTTCGCAATTGCGCCAGCAACTGAACCAGCAACTGCAGACCAGCCTGGAGCCCCAGCGCATCCTGGGCCTGTTTTTCCGGGAAGTTCAGCAAGTGGTGCCCCTGGATGCGTTGGCCTATCAGCATCAGGCCAGTGACCTGCGCCTGGAATTCGGGCAACGCGGGCATCACTCTCTCAGCTATAACCTCAGCCATGAAGGCGAACAGCTGGGGGAACTGGTATTCCGGCGCAACCAACGCTTCACCGAGGCAGAACAGGGCGACCTCGAATCCGTCATGTCGACGCTGCTGTATCCACTGCGCAACGCGCTGCTCTACCGTGCCGCCACCCAAAGCGCCCTACGCGATCCGCTGACCGGTACCGGCAACCGTATCGCCATGGACCAGACCCTGATGCGGGAAATCGACATGGCCAAGCGTCATTCGCAACCCTTGTCGGTGCTGATGCTCGACATCGATCATTTCAAGCGCATCAACGACAGCCATGGTCATGGCGTTGGCGACGAAGTGCTCAAGGCTGTTGCCGAGTCGATCAAGAGCCAACTGCGCAACGTGGACATGGTGTTCAGGTTTGGCGGTGAAGAATTCTTGATCCTGCTGGCCAACACCAGCCGGGATGCGGCAGCCATGGTGGGTGAACGGTTGCGTTATGCGGCCCAGGCCCAGGATTACTTCGCCGCAGGCACCCGGATCGAGCTCACGGTCAGTCTGGGGTGCGCCACCCTGCTACCGGGGGAATCCTCGGAAAGCCTGCTGCGCAGGGCCGACAGCGCGCTGTATGTGGCCAAGCGCGAAGGCCGTAACCGACTGGCGATGGCCGGCTGAAACAACGAGAGAATACAAGAACACCGACACCCTTGTGGGAGCGAGCTTGCTTCGGGCGGCGATCCGACGATGACGGCAGTACATCCAACATCTGCGCAAGCTGACCCAGCGCTATCGCGAGCAAGCTCGCTCCCACAGGGATTTGGGGTAGGGTTGAAACCAGCGCTCACCCAAAAACAACTGTGGGAGCGAGCCTGCTCGCGATAGCGGCCTGTCAATCAACCTCCCCGTCGACTGTCAGACCTCTTCGCGAGCAGGCTCGCTCCCACATGGGTTGTGGCTATCTGTAGCGGTAGTAATCAGCTCCCGGCCAATGCCAGGCGCTCACGCGTCGATGACGCCCTGCTGGCAGGCTCCGACTGTTCCAGTTGCATGCATCGCTCCAGGAACAGATACATGTAGTCATAGCTCTTGCACACAGCCTGGCGCAGCTCCGTTTGCAAGGCCTTGCTCGGGTTCATCCCCGCCAGCGTACAGATGATTTCCAGGGCTTCCCAAGGATGGGCATCGTCGTACTGGGCATGCATCTTCAGCCATTTCATCGCGCGCTTGCGGTCTTCCTCGGCGAAGGCCGCCGCGTAGACACCGCTGGAACACACCAGCGCCGACCACTCTCCCGTGGCGCCCTCGATGGCATAGTTGGTCGCGGCGATGGCCACGATCAGCGAGTCCGAGGAACTGGTGTGCCAGCACCAGTGGCTCAAGGCATGAAGCTCAGGCGGTACCTGCTGGGCCTGCAAATCTTCCAGGGTCACGCCATGGGCGGCGCTCCAGTTGACCCAGTAGTCGGCATGGTTGAGTTCGACACGAATGTTACGCATCAGCCAACGACGCGCCATGTCCTCGCCGGGATGGCGGGCAAAGCGGGTCTTGGTGAGGTTCTGTGCCATGTATAAAGCAAACTGTTCGACGACCGGCCAACCACCAATGAGGTAGTGGCGCATGGTCTTGGCGCTGAGCTTGTTGTCGCGCATGCGCTGATACAGTTCGTGTTCTACAACCCGGCGCTTGCTCTCGCTGCAATCGGTAATGAGCTGCTGTGCCCATTTCGGATAGCTTGTGGCGTCCATGAGCGGGCCTGTTCGGTTGAATGTGTCGATCACTGTCGGGCTCCTTTTGATTGTGATTTCTTCGGATCAACAAGCGTTTCAGCGGAACGTGCCGGGCGCCTTGAACAACAGCGGCTGGGGCCGGGCCGGCCGACATTGCAACGTGTCGCAGGTAAACAATTGCGGGCGTTCGATCACATACCCCTGAGCGTAGTCCACCCCTATCTCCAGCAATGCCTGCTCGATCTGGGCGGTTTCTACAAACTCGGCAATCGTGCGCTTACCCATCACATGGCCGATGTGATTGATCACTTCGACCATTGCACGGTTAATCGGGTCGTCCAGCATATCCTTTACGAAACTCCCGTCGATCTTCAAGAAGTCTACAGGTAAATGTTTCAGGTAAGCGAATGAAGACATTCCGGCGCAAAAGTCATCCAGCGAGAAATAACATCCCAAGCTCTTGAGTTCATTGATAAAGCGGATCGCACTGCCCAAATTCGAAATAGCGCTGGTCTCTGTAATTTCAAAACAAATCATTTCCGGCGGAATCGAGTAGGCGGCGAACTGTTTACGCAAGAAGTCGAGGAACGCCTGATCTCCGATAGTTGTGCCTGACAGATTAATCGCACACATCGCCATGGGACCCTGTCGCGATTCATTCAGGCACTGGCGGATGATCTTGAAGACGTTCTCCACCACCCAACGATCCAGGGAAGTCATCAGGCCATAACGTTCCGCCGCCGGAATGAAGCTGTCCGGCAGGATCATCCGCCCGGCTTCGTCATGCAGGCGCAGCAGGATCTCGATATGCCCGCCGCCATGGTCGCCCGGGCCCAACGCAGCGATTTCCTGGGCGTAGAGGCAGAAGCGGTTTTCCTCCAGGGCCATGTGCAAGCGCTGAACCCAAGCCATCTCGCCAAAGCGCAGGGACAACTCCGAGTCGTCGGCGTGATAGACCTGGACCCGGTTGCGCCCCTTCTCCTTGGCCATATAGCAGGCCATGTCGGCGGCCCGCAGGGATGCCTCCAGGGTCGTCGGCGTCTGGGCGATATGCACAAGACCGATGCTCACGGTGGTCACGAACGGCCGGCCTTTCCAGACAAAGTGCAGGTTCTGCACGGTCTGGCGCAGGCCATCGGCGATCTTTTCCGCCGCCTCCGGCGAACAATTCTCCAGCAGGATCCCGAACTCATCCCCACCCAACCGGGCCAGGGTGTCATTTTCCCGCAACCCTGATTGCAGCAAGGCGCAGATATGCCGCAACAACTCATCGCCCGCCGCATGGCCACAGGTGTCGTTGACCAGCTTGAACTGGTCCAGGTCGAGGAACATCAAGGCATGGCGCCCGACCTGGCGCGTGAGGTTGTGCAACGCCTGTTCGAGGCGATACTCGAATTCCCGGCGATTGGCCAGGCCGGTCAAGGCGTCATGGGTGGCCTGCCATGACAGGTTGGCGATGTATTGCCGCTCCTGGGTCATGTCGTGCAGCACCAGCACCGCGCCACTGACCTTGCCCGCATGGCGGATCGGCGCACCCACCAGGGTGACCGACACGGTGCTGCCATCCAACCGCTGGATCAGTTTCGAATGTTCGCTGGCGCCGCTGAGCCGACCACTGAGGATGTGCTCGATCAGTGTCAGCCCCTCGGTCTGGGCATTGTCATCGAGCAAATTGAACAGCGCGGCCAGGGGCAAGCCCGTGGCGTGTTCGGCCTTCCAATGGGTCATCGCTTCGGCGGCGGGGTTCATGTAGGCGATGGCGCCCTCGACATCGGTGGTGATCACCCCGTCACCAATGGATTGCAGGGTGATCTGCGCCCGCTCTTTCTCCATCTGCAGCGCATTGGCGAATACCTGCCGCTGGGCCAGCAACTTATGGGTACGCAACAACGCCAGGACGATCAACCCCAGGGCGGTGGCGAAATTGGTCACCAACAACAACCGCAGGATGAAACGCGAGCCCTCGCCCAGCGCGTCGCTGAACGCCTTGGCAGCCGGGGTGACTGAATCGTTGATGGCAAATATCTGGGCCTTCCAGCCGCGGATATCCGTCTCCGAAGCCCGGCCTGCAGTAATGCTGCTGTGCATCTGCCGGGCGACGTTATCCAGCTCGATCAGATAGCCGTCGCCCACCGTCCAGAGATCGATGGCTTCTTCCAGGTAACTGAAGTGACGGAAATTCAGATAAAGCCAGATCAGGCTGGACACATCGTCCGGGTGATTGCCACCCTTGAGGATACCCGCCCGCGCCGCTTCCAGGTCCGGCGGTGCGCGATCCAGCGCCACCCGCAGTTCATGGCCGCCCTCGGGTACGGCGATGGCTTGCTGGTATTTGCGGAAAATCGCCTCGTCGCGGCTGTCGGCGTAGAGGTTGAGGTAATAGATGGCGTCTTTCTGCCCCTTGGACCAGAGACTTTCCCCCGCCACGTAGCCGCGAACCGCGGACAACACGTAGAGGCTGACACCGCCCAGCAATGCCTGAAATAGCACAACGGCGATAAAGGGCCAGACGATGCCCAGCAGCCGTGGCGTTCCGAGAGTCTGCTTTTGCTTCATGAGGTCCCTTGCACAGGTATTGCCGGACGAACACCCGCCAGAATTCCGCTCCTGACTCAATAGCCTAGGCTAGTTTTCGACCCTTCGAATGAATGGATGAACAGATCGACAGACTTTGCGTGGAATTTGGGAAAAACGGTGGGTTTGCCTGCTTTTTTTCGATACTAAGCGCAGAAAACCGCTGGAAACTCAAGGCTGCTGTATCTGCTGCAAATGACCGTAGAGTCGAGCGTACAGCCCTCCCTCGGCAATCAACTGCAAATGGTCGCCGTCTTCGGCGATTTGCCCACCGTCGAACACCAAGACCCGATCAGCCTGTTTCACCGCCGAGAGCCGGTGGGCAATGATCAACGTGGTGCGCGCACTCAAAAAGCGCGCCAGGGCCTGATGAAGGTTGTACTCGGTGGCCGCGTCCAGGGCCGAGGTAGCTTCGTCGAGAATCACCACCCGTGGGTCGGCCAGTACCATGCGGGCGATGGCCAGCCGTTGGCGCTGCCCGCCCGACAACCGCACCCCGGAACGCCCCACTACGCTTCCCAGGCCTTGGGGCAACGCCCGTACCGTGGCGTCGAGCTGAGCGATTTCCAGTGCCCGCCAGCAATCGTCGTCGCTGCACTCGCGGCCCATGGCGAGGTTGGCCCGCACCGTGTCGTTGAACAGCGCCGGATGCTGCAACACCACGGCAACATTCTCCCGGATGGTTTCCAGGCCAATCTCCTGCTGCGTGGCGCCACCGAAACGAATGCTGCCCGACTGGGGCGTGTACAGCCCCAGTAACAACTGCACCAAGGTGCTCTTGCCGCCGCCGCTGGCCCCGACGATGGCGACTTTCTCCCCTGGCGAGATGGACAGGTTCAACTGGTCGAGCACCAGCTCCTCGCCGTAACCGAAACTCAACCCCCGGATCTCGATGCCCACGGTGTCACGGCCCTTGAAGGGGTCGACGACGCCCGTATACTGCGGCTCGTCGGCCCGGGCCAGCAGCTCATTGATTCGATTCAAGGCGCCGCCGGCCGCGTAATAGGCGTACTGCAGGTTCAACAGTTGCTCGACCGGACCGATCATGAACCAGAGGTAGCTGAACACCGCCAGCATCTGGCCGATGGACAGATCGGAAAAGACTACGGTGAGCATGGCCGCCGCGCGAAAAATATCGATGCCGAACTGGAACAGCAAGCCACTGGCGCGGTTCGAAGCGTCGGTTTTCCACTGTGAGTTCACGGCGTAATCGCGGACTTCCTTGGCACGCCCCCCCAAGCGCCCAAGGAAATAGCCCTGGCGGTTGCCGGCGCGCACTTCCTGGATGGCATCCAGGGTTTCGGTCAAGGCCTGGGTGAAACGCGAAGTGCTGTCGTTCTCCAGTTTCTTGAGGTGCTTGACCCGCTTGCCCAGTTGCACCGTGGCGTAGATCACCAGCGGGTTGAACAGCAGGATCAACAGCGCCAGCTCCCAGTGCATCCACACCAGGATCCCGGCAGTGCCTACCAGGGTCAGCATCGCCACCAGGAAACGGCTGAGGGTTTCGCCGATGAATTTGTCGAGGGTGTCCAGGTCGGTGACCAGGTGGGCCGCCACGGTGCCGCTGCCCAGGCTTTCGTACTCACCCAAGGAAATTCGCTTGAGGCGTTCGATCAAGCGGATGCGAATGCGATAGACAAGGTCCTTGGCCAGCCGGGCGAACAAGCGCGCCTGCACCACGTTGAACAGCAAGGCGCCACAACGCAGGGCCAGGGTCGCCAGCAACATCAGCCCGATATAACCGGCTGAGCTCTGCCACGCCGTGGGCAAGGCATGGTTCATGACTTTCAAGGCTGCATCGCCGTGGCCCAGCAGGACTTCGTCCACCAGCAACGGCAACAGCAACGGAATCGGCACGCTGCACAGCGTCGCCAACACGGCCACGCCGTTGGCGATCCATAGGGCTTTTTTATGCTTGAGGGCCAGGCGACGGATCTCCGCCCAGCTCAACCGGTCGATGCGCGGCGCCGCCGATGGGTCTGGCGGCCGCTCAGGCACAGGTCGCGCGCTCCAGCCAGCGGCCCAGCAACGGCGACAACTGGCTCAGGGGCTGGTAGCCATTGGTCAGCAAGGCCAACTGGCCGTCGCGCTCAGCCAACAGCGTGGGGAACCCGGCAATGCCCAAGTCCTGTACCCAGGTGAAATCCGCCGCAGTGGCCGCATGTTGGTCGGCGCGGTCGAAGGCCGCGGCGAATTCGATGCGTGGCAATCCGGCCTGTTCGGCCAGCTCGACCAGGACGCTGGCGTGGGTGACGTCGCGGCCTTGCACATAAAAGGCCTCCTGGATCAGCTTCACCAGCTTCCAGGCCAGGTCCGGGGCCAGGCTGCGGGCCGTCACCAATGCCCGGCAGGCCGGCTCGGTGTCGTAGACGAAACCGTCCGGCAACGCGCCTTCAAGCTTGAAGGGCTGGCCAGTGGCCTGGGTCACGGCCTGCCAGTGCTCAAGGATGTAGCGCCGGGTGGTCGGCTCCAGCGCCGAACCGCTGCCGGTGCGCAAACCGCCCACCACCAGGTGCAACTCCACACCCGCGGCGTGCGCCTGCTCGACCAATGCCTCGGCCACCGGCGCAAAACCCCAGCACCAGGAACACATCGGGTCCATCACATAGAGCAGGCGTGACGCCATGGTTCAAGCCTCGGAAGATGTCTGCTTGTAGTTGTAGCCGATCGGGTGCGGCATGTTGCGCGCCTTGGCCAACTCGATCTGCTTCTGCCGGTCGATGGCGCTGCGACGGGTTTTCTCGCTCAGCTTATCCCAGCAATGCGGGCAACTGATGCCAGGCACATAGTGCTCCGAAGCGCGGTCTTCGACGCTCACCGGAGTACGACAAGCGTGACATTGATCGTAGTCCCCTTCGCTGAGGTCGTGGCGAACGGTCACGCGGTTATCGAACACGAAGCAGTCGCCGCGCCACTTGGTTTCTTCCCGAGGGACCTCTTCGAGGTATTTCAGGATGCCGCCCTTGAGGTGATAGACCTCGTCGAAACCCTGGCCGAGCATGTAGCTGGAGGCTTTTTCACAACGAATGCCGCCGGTGCAGAACATCGCGACTTTCTTGTGCCTGGCCGGGTCGAAGTGGGCCTTGATGTACTCGGGGAACTCGCGAAAGCTGGTGGTCTTGGGGTCGATGGCGCCTTCGAAGGTGCCGATGGACACTTCGTAATCGTTGCGGGTGTCGATCAACAACACTTCCGGATCGCTGATCAGTGCGTTCCAGTCCTGCGGCTCGACGTAGGTGCCGACCTGCTTGTTCGGGTCCACACCTTCGACGCCGAGGGTGACGATTTCTTTCTTGAGCTTGACCTTGGTGCGGTAGAACGGCTGCTCGTCGCAGTACGACTCTTTATGGTCGATGTCGATCATGCGCGGATCGTTCTTGAGCCAGGCCAGCAGGCCATCGATGCCTTCGCGGGTGCCGGAGACGGTGCCGTTGATGCCTTCTTGGGCGATCAGCAGCGTGCCTTTGATGCCGTTGTCGAGCATGGCCTTGAGCAGGGGCTCACGCAGTTCGACGTAATCTTCAAGGGTGACGAACTTATACAGTGCCGCCACGACAATGGGTTGTGCCATGGGTGTTTCTCCAGGTGGCTACCCTCGTAAAGGGTGAACCGGATGCGAAAAAAAACGCGCCGGGTGAGCGGCGCGTTGCGGATTCTAACAAAAACAAGGTGGCTTTAGGAGGAGCCTTTGTGGCGAGGGAGCTTGCTCCCGCTGGGTTGCGCAGCAGCCCCAAAAACTGATTGGGATCAGCCTGACACGACGCTGATTGGCTTGGGGGCCGCTTCGCAGCCCAGCGGGAGCAAGCTCCCTCGCCACAAAAGCGCCCTCGCCATAACAGGTTGCCCAGTCAGGGCTTGCTGCCACCGGCACAGGTCGGCGAAGCCGGCGCGGCGTCGATCTGCGCCCACTCCTCTGGCGTGTAGGTGTGCAGCGCCAACGCATGGAATTCGCCCATCAGCTCGCCCAGCGTGCCGTAGACTTTCTGGTGGCGCTTGACGCGATTGAGCCCTTCGAACTGCTGGCTGACCACCACGGCCTTGAAGTGAGTCTGCAGGCCACGACTGTGCATGTGGCTTTCATCCAGCACTTGCAAGTGCTCGGGCTGCAAGAGCCCGAGCGTCGATTCGATGCGTTGTTGCATGCTCATACCGGGCTCCGCTTACGGCTTTTTCTTGGCTGGAGCGGCTTTTGGCTCGAGCTCGGCCGTCATGTCCGCCAGCAGCTTGTTGACCACTGGCACCGCGCTTTCAAGCTTGGCCTGGGTCAACTGGGCCGATTGCTGGGTCAGTTGCGGCATTTTCTCCAGGACTTTCTTGCCCAGTGGCGACTGGTAGAAAGCGACCAGGTCCTTGAGCTCCGACTCGCTGAAGTTGCTGGTGTAGAGCTTGACCATGTCCGGCTTGAGCTTGTTCCAGCCGATGGCTTGGTCCAGCGCGGCATTGGCCTTGGCCTGGTAGGTTTCCAGGGTGGCTTTTTTCGACTCAGGGGCTTTGGTCTGCTCAAAGCGCTGGGCAAACATCTGCTGCACTTGCATGTACACCGGCGTGCCGAGCTTGTCAGCATGCGCCAGGGTCAGGAACGCTTCGGCGCTGGCGTTGTGGCTGGCGGTATCGGCGAAAACAGGGCCGCTGGCACACACCAGAGCAACTGCGGTACAGATGGCACGAAGACGGGTCATCGAGTTTCCTTTCATTACAGGCGAGGTAAAACCCCAAGGGCGACCATTCTGCGCCTAAAAAACGCCGGGCCTCAACCCCGATGCTTGTCGGGTCCGATTGACGGGCCGGAGCGACTGCTCCTAGATTGAGGGAACCGGTGCCGCCCATCCGGGCCTAAACTGCGCATTCAGCCTTTAAGGAGTTTGACCCGATGAGCCGTATCGAAACCGACAGCCTTGGCCAGGTTGAAGTCCCGGACGACGCCTACTGGGGCGCCCAGACGCAGCGTTCCATGATCAACTTCGCCATTGGCAACGAACGCATGCCGCTGTCGGTGTTGCACGCCTTGGCGCTGATCAAGAAAGCCGCCGCGCGGGTCAATGATCGCAATGGCGACCTCCCCGCCGACATCGCCCGCCTGATCGAACAGGCCGCCGACGAAGTGCTGGACGGTCAGCATGACGACCAGTTCCCGCTGGTGGTCTGGCAGACCGGCAGCGGGACCC
Organism: Pseudomonas thivervalensis; assembly: GCF_001269655.1. GTDB lineage: Bacteria > Pseudomonadota > Gammaproteobacteria > Pseudomonadales > Pseudomonadaceae > Aquipseudomonas > Aquipseudomonas thivervalensis. The sequence goes on along the minus strand of NZ_LHVE01000007.1, from coordinate 257,165 downwards.
AGAGCAACATGAACGTCAACGAGGTGATCGCCGGGCGCGCCAACGAACTGGCCGGCAACCCCCGCGGCGGCAAGAGCCCGGTACACCCCAACGACCACGTCAACCGCTCGCAGAGTTCCAACGACTGCTTCCCCACGGCGATGCATATCGCCGCCGCCCAGGCCGTCCATCAGCAATTGCTACCGGCTATCAGCGAACTGTCCGGCGGCCTGGCGGAGCTGGCGGCGCGCCACATGAAGCTGGTCAAGACCGGCCGCACCCACATGATGGATGCCACGCCGATCACCTTCGGCCAGGAACTGTCGGCGTTCATTGCCCAGCTTGATTACGCCGAACGGGCAATCCGCGCCGCGCTGCCGGCAGTCTGCGAACTGGCTCAGGGCGGCACAGCCGTGGGCACCGGGCTCAATTCACCCCATGGTTTCGGCGAAGCGATCGCCGCTGAACTGGCGGCGCTGTCGGGCCTGCCATTCGTCACCGCACCGAACAAATTTGCCGCGCTGGCCGGCCACGAACCGCTGACCTCGTTGTCCGGCGCGCTGAAGACCCTCGCCGTGACCCTGATGAAAATCGCCAACGACCTGCGCCTGCTGGGCTCCGGGCCACGGGCCGGGTTCGCCGAGGTGAAATTGCCAGCCAACGAACCCGGCAGCTCCATCATGCCCGGCAAGGTCAACCCGACCCAGTGCGAAGCCTTGTCGATGCTGGCCTGCCAAGTCATGGGCAACGACGTGACCATCGGTTTTGCCGCCAGCCAGGGGCATTTGCAGTTGAACGTGTTCAAACCGGTGATCATCCACAACCTGCTGCAATCGATTCGCCTGTTGGCCGACGGCTGCAGCAACTTCCAACAGCACTGCATCGCCGGACTCGAGCCGGATGCCGAACAGATGGCCGCGCACTTGGAGCGTGGGTTGATGCTGGTGACCGCGCTGAACCCGCACATCGGCTATGACAAGTCAGCGGAAATCGCCAAGAAGGCCTACGGCGAAGGACTGACCTTGCGCGAGGCGGCGCTACAACTGGGGTACCTGACCGATGATGAATTCGATGCCTGGGTGAGGCCGGAGAATATGTTGGAGGCCGGTAGCCAGGGCTAACGCCAGCCCTGTGGGAGCGAGCTTGCTCGCGATGAGGCGGGCAGGCTCGACATCTCTATTGCCTGTCAGACCGCCATCGCGAGCAAGCTCGCTCCCACAGGGGGCTAACGCCCCACACGCCGGGCCCTGAGCCCGGCGATCAGCGAGGGCCCCAGCGCGACCAGCGCCGACCCCAGCACCACCAGCACCGCCCCGCCATAGCCCAACAGATTGATCTGCTCGGCATGGACATAAGCAGGCCACCACCAGGCCGCCATCGCCACCGCGGCGAAGGTCACCAGCGGCGTGATCGCCAGGGTCGCGCTGACCCGCGACGCTTCCCAGTGGGCCAAGGCTTCGGCAAACGCGCCATAGGCAATCAGAGTGTTGAGGCAGCAAGCGAGTAACAACCAGCCTTGCAGCGGACTCAATTGCAGCGCCTCCAATGGATGCACCCAGGGCGTTAGCAGTAGCGCGCAGAACAGGTAGATCACCATCATCACCTGCAATGAATTCCACACCGTCAACAATTGCTTCTGGCCCAGGGCATAGAAGGTCCAGACCGTCGACGCCAGCAACACCATCAGCACCCCGGCGGTGTAGTCACTCAGGGACGTCAGCAACTCGCCCAGGCGCTGATTGAAAAACAGGGTGAAACCGATCAGTAGCACCAGCAGGCCAATGCCCTGCCCCACGCTGAACCGCTCCTTGAACACGAACAGGCTGGCGACCAGCAACATGATCGGCCCCATCTGCACCACCAGTTGCGCAGTCCCGGGGCTCAAGCGGTTCAGGCCCATCAGGTACAATACATAGTTGCCCACCAGCCCAAGCACGGCCATCGCCACCAGCCAGCCGCCGCGCGGGCCGAGAACCTTGCGACTGGGCAGGCGCCGAGTGGCAGTCAAATAGATGAACAGCAAACCGCCAGACACCAGCAAGCGAAACCAGGTCACGGTGACCGGGTCCATCACCTGCAGCACTTGCTTGAGCTTGATCGGCAGGATTCCCCAGAGCAGGGCCGTCAACAGGGCGAGGAACAAGCCGTAGACCCAGCGACCGGACGATATGTGCATGCAACCCTCGAAGCCCAAGACAAAGAACGCATTCTAGGCATCTATCGCCAAGCAACACAGGAACAGTTGGGGATTAATTGGACCGGCCATGGACATGGCACATGGCCGCCTATCGGCTGGCCAAGCAGCCATCAGCGTCTGGTTCTAAACTTCACTCAACCTGTTCCCGCCGCCCTTTTTGGAGCCCCTCATGCTTGGCAAACGCGCCCAGGACCTCGCCCCTGCGATGGTCTTTCCCAGTGACCGGATTTGCCGCATCAACGGCGAATTTTACTTCAATACCCGGGAAGGCACCCAGGAAGGGCCATTCGCCAGTCGCGAGGAGGCGATGCGGGAGGTGGAGGCGTATGTCCAACGGATGCTGCAATTGACTCAGGTCGCCAGCTAAACACTCCCACGGCTGGCGCAACACTCTTGTGGCGAGGGAGCTTGCTCCCGCTGGGTCGCGAAGCGGCCCCCTGCACCATCGATAAACCGCATCGACCGGTTGACGACTGCTTCGCTGCCGAGCGGGAGCAAGCTCCCTCGCCACAAAAGCTCCGTGGCCACAAAAGCCGCTGGCACCATGAGCCCGTGGTTATCTCACCGCCTCGAACAACCCCGTAGCCCCCATCCCGCCGCCCACGCACATGGTCACGACGCCATAGCGCAGGTTGCGCCGTTGCAGCTCGCGCACCAGATGCCCGACTTGCCGCGAACCGGTCATGCCGAACGGATGGCCGATGGAGATCGAGCCGCCGTTGACGTTATATTTCTCGGGATCGATTTCCAGCCGATCGCGGCTGTACAGGCACTGGGAAGCAAACGCCTCGTTGAGTTCCCACAGGTCGATATCGGCGATCTGCAAGCCCTTGGCCTTGAGCAGCTTGGGCACCGAAAACACCGGGCCGATGCCCATTTCGTCCGGTTCGCAACCGGCCACGGTGAAACCACGGAAAAACGCCTTGGGCTTGAGCCCCAGCGCCAGAGCTTTTTCCAGGCTCATGACCAAGGTCATCGATGCCCCGTCGGACAGTTGCGACGAATTGCCCGCGGTCACCGAACCGTCTTCGGCGAACACCGGCTTCAGGCCCGCCAGGCTTTCATAGGTGGTGTCCGGGCGGTTGCAATCATCGTGATCGACCACGCCATCGAGCACCTGCACCGCGCCGGTCTGCTTGTCCTCGACCCGGTACTTGATGGCCATCGGGATAATTTCATCATCGAACAATCCTGCTGCCTGGGCCTTGGCGGTGCGTAGCTGGCTCTGCAACGCGTAGCGGTCCTGTTCCTCGCGGCTGACCTGGTAACGGCGGGCGACGATCTCGGCGGTCTGGCCCATGGGGAAATAGATCCCGGGCACCTGCTCCTTGAGCAGCGGGTTGATCAGGTTGTCGGTGTTGACGCTTTTCATCGTCAGGCTGATGGATTCCACACCACCCGCCACAATGATGTCGCTGCAACCGGAAGCGATCTGGTTGGCGGCGATGGCAATGGCTTGCAGGCCCGAGGAACAGAAGCGGTTGAGGGTCATGCCGGCCGTGCCGATGCCCAACTGCGAGAGCACCGCCACGTTGCGCCCTATGTTGTAGCCCTGGGCGCCCTCATTGGACCCCGCCCCGACGATGCAGTCCTCGACACTGGCCGGGTTGATGTCGTTGCGCGCCAGCAAGGCGTTGACGCAATGGGCCGCCATGTCATCAGGACGGGTCATGTTGAACTTGCCGCGAAAGGACTTGGCCAGGCCAGTCCGTACGCTGTCGACGATCACCACTTCACGCATGGCTGTACCTCATTGTTCTGGTCAGTTGAGAGTGGATCGAGCATAGATCCACTGGATAACCGACCGCGACAATCATTCACCTCGCGTATGCGTGCCCATCGCCCTAGCGCTTCTTCTTGCGAGCCTGCCTGGCACTCCGCTCGAAAGCCGCCTCCAGCGCCTGGTTGAGGGTGCGCAACACCTTGACCCGCGCCCAGCGCTTATCGTTGGCCTCCACCAGGGTCCAGGGGGAAATCTCGGTACTGGTGCGGTCGACCATGTCGCACACCGCGGCGCGGTAGGCGTCCCACTTGTCGCGGTTGCGCCAGTCATCCTCGGTGATCTTGAAACGCTTGAACGGGATCTCCTCACGCTCCTGGAAACGCTCCAGCTGGGTTTCCTTGTCGATGGCCAACCAGAACTTGACCACCACCACACCGGCATCGGCGAGCTGTTCCTCGAAGTCGTTGATTTCACCGTAGGCCCGCAGCCAATCGGCCTGGCTGCAAAACCCTTCGACCCGCTCCACCAACACCCGGCCATACCAGGAACGGTCGAACATGGTGAACTTGCCGCGGGCAGGAATATGCCGCCAGAAACGCCACATGTAGGGGTGGGCGCGCTCTTCTTCCGTGGGGGCGGCAATCGGCACGATGCCGTATTGGCGCGGGTCCAGGGCCGCCGTGACCCGCCGGATCGCCCCGCCCTTGCCTGCCGCGTCATTGCCTTCGAACACCGCCACCAGGGCATGCTGGCGCATGCGTTTGTCCCGCAGCAGGCCGGCGAAGCGCGCCTGCTCGGTGATCAATTGTTCTTCGTAGTCGGCCTTGTCCAGGCGCCGGGTCATGTCCAGGCTGTCGAGCAACGTGATCTGGCCGTCCAGCTCCGGCAGCGGCGCCACGCTGACCTTTTGCGGCTTGACCTTGGACCGGTCCAGGGCCTGGCGCAAACCGTCGAGCAGGATCCGCCCGACGGTGAGGCTGCGATAACAACTGTCCATGCCTTCGATCACATGCCAGGGCGCGTAATCGCGGCTGGTGCGGCGTAGCACCCGCTCGCCATATTTGACGAACTTGTCGTAGGTCTGGGACTGCTGCCAATCCAGCGGGCTGATGCGCCAACTGTGCAGCGGGTCATCCTTGAGCCCCTTGAGCCGGGCCTTCATCTGTTTCTTGGAGAGGTGGAACCAGAACTTGAAGATCAGCGCGCCTTCATCGCAGAGCATTTTTTCCAAGCGCTCGGCACCGGCGATCGCCTGGTCGAGTCGCGGGTCCTTGAACTCGCCATGGACCCGGCCCTGCAACATCTGGCTGTACCAGTTGCCGAAGAAAATCCCCATGCGCCCCTTGGCCGGCAGCATTCGCCAATAGCGCCACGCGGGAGGCCGCGCCAGTTCCTCGTCGGTCTGCTGGTCGAAAGTGCGCACCTCGATCAGCCGCGGGTCCATCCATTCGTTGAGCAATTTCACCGTCTCGCCCTTGCCCGCGCCTTCGATGCCGTTGATCAACACGATGACAGGAAAGCGGCCCTGCTGCTGCAGTTCGAACTGCGCTTCCAGCAGTGCTTCACGCAGGGCCGGCACCTCGGCCTCAAAGGTGTCTTTATCGATCACATGACCGATTTCAGCGGATTCAAACATGGGCAGCTCCTTCCAAGGATGGCTCAAGACTAGCGGATTGGATGCGGCCCGTGTGTTTGTGTAGGAGCGTACGCACGAGAGCAATTGGCAATTGATCGGCTAGAATGGCCGCCGTAGTTTTTTCCGAGCCAGCCATGACCCCCATCCAGCAACACGCCCAACTCGACTGGGATGACCAGGGGCGCCCGCGCTCGCGGGTGTTCGACGATGTGTATTTTTCCGACCAGTCGGGCCTGGACGAAACCCGTTATGTGTTCCTTGAGCAAAACAACCTGGCCGAGCGTTTCGCTGCGCTGGCCGATGGCGAGCGGCTGGTGATCGGTGAAACCGGGTTTGGCACCGGTTTGAATTTCCTCTGCGCCTGGCAATTGTTCGAACAGTGCGCGCCGGCAGGTACCCGACTGCATTTTGTCAGTGTCGAGAAATATCCCTTGAGCCCCGAGGACCTGCGCCGGGCCCTGGCCCTGTGGCCGCAACTCAGCCTTCAGGCGGAGCAGTTGCTTGGGCAATACGTGGCGATCCACCAAGGTTTCCAGCGCCTGGTCTTGGCCAATGGGCGGGTGACGCTGACCTTGTTGATCGGCGATGCCCTGGAGCAATTGCCGCAGCTGGACGGGCAGATCGACGCCTGGTTCCTGGACGGCTTCGCACCGGCCCGAAACCCCGAGATGTGGACCGCCGAGCTGTTCGCCGAATTGGCCCGGCTGGCCGCGCCCGGCGCCACCCTCAGCACCTTCACCAGCACTGGCTGGGTCCGGCGCTTGCTGAACGCGGCGGGCTTCAAGATGAAGCGCACGCCAGGCATCGGCCATAAATGGGAAATCCTGCGCGGCGTGTTTCTCGGCTGGCCCGAGCAGACGCCCGCGCCATCCCCGGCGAAACCCTGGTACGCCCGCCCCTTGCCGCTCACCGGCGAGCGCCGGGCCCTGGTGATCGGCGGAGGCCTGGCCGGTTGTGCCAGCGCGGCGAGCCTCGCCGCCCGTGGCTGGCAGGTGACGTTGCTGGAGCGTCATGCCGGGTTGGCCGAGGAAGCCTCAGGCAACCCCCAGGGCGTGCTGTATCTCAAGCTGTCGGCCCATGGCACCGCGCTGTCCCAGATGATCCTCAGCGGCTTCGGCTACACCCGACGGGTGCTGGAGCAACTGCAACGCGGCGTTGACTGGGATGCCTGTGGCGTCTTGCAATTGGCCTTCAACAGCAAGGAAGCCGAGCGCCAGGCGCAACTGGCCGAAGCGTTTCCAACGGACTTACTTCACACCTTGGATCAATCCGAGGCCCAGGTTCGGTCCGGCATCGGCCTGGCCTCGGGTGGTCTGTTCTATCCCGAGGGCGGTTGGGTGCATCCACCGGCGTTGTGTCGCTGGCAAGCCTCGGGGCCAGCGATTGATGTGCACCCCCATCATGACGTACTGCAACTGCGCCGGGTCAACGGCCAATGGCAGGCGTGGGACGGCGAACGCTGCCTGGCCAGCGCGCCGGTAGTGATCCTCGCCAGCGCTGCCGAGATCAAACGCTTCGAACCGGCTGCCAACTTGCCGCTCAAGCGCATTCGCGGGCAGATCACCCGACTGCCGCAAACCCGTCGCAGCCAGAGCCTGGCGACGGTGGTTTGCGCCGAAGGTTATGTCGCCCCACCACGGTTGGGCGAACACACCCTGGGCGCCAGTTTCGATTTCAACAGCGACGACCTGACCCCCACCGCGGCCGAGCACGCCGGCAACCTGCAGATGCTCGAAGAGATCTCCCAAGACCTGGTGGAGCGCCTGGACGCTGGCGCCCTGGACCCGCAGCACCTTGAAGGCCGCGTGGCGTTCCGTTGCACCAGCCCGGACTATTTGCCAATCGTCGGACCGTTGGCCGACCGTCAGGCTTTCACCGAAACCTACGCGGCACTGGGCAAGGACGCCCGCCAAGTGCCAGACGCCCCGTGCCCCTGGCTCAATGGCCTGTACATCAATAGTGGCCACGGTTCCCGAGGCCTGATCACCGCCCCCCTGTCGGGCGAACTGATCGCCGCCTGGCTGGACAACGAACCGCTGCCACTGCCCCGCAGCGTGGCCGAGGCCTGCCATCCGAACCGGTTCGCGTTACGGGCCTTGGTCCGGGGCAAGGCCTGACACCCATTAAAGGCTTTCCCCAATCCCCTGTGGGAGCGAGCCTGCTCGCGATAGCAGTGTGTCAGTCGCCTCAAACGTCACTGATCCACCGTCATCGCGAGCAAGCTCGCTCCCACAGGTTCTCTTCTTATCCTTGAGTCATACGGCAGGCCCCCACCCCGTCGGCTTATAACGCATCGATCTAAAACTCACAGCAATCCCTCCGGCCAGTTTCAGGGTACCCGTCCTTTCGGCGCGTGCGGCTTGCCCCCATCGAATACCCTCCTTACGGCGTTCTGCCGACCGTTCAATCCATCCCATGCATGACCCCATTCAAAGCAGCCACCTGATCCGGTATGATCCGCCGCCTGTTACATTCTGAAGCACCCCCTATGATGTGATCGCTACCGGCAATGGAATGGCTTGCACATACCGCCCAGCAAATCAAGCTAACGTACTTGATTATCTGGTTTATGGAAGCTCAATAGAACGAGTTAACGCATGTATATATTTAACAACAAGACTAAGACAGCAGCATTGATATTAGTCGGCCCTCTGGGATGCTATATCGCCTACCAAATACTGTTCATCGGACGATATCTCAATCCTGAAAAATACCCGCTACTTACTTCCACATACATGAATAGCGCGACGATTATAGACTCGGTCTGTGCGCTTGCTGTCGCCCTACTGGGATTCCTGCTTTCTCGACGCTTAGGTCTTCTCGACGATTTCTCCCCATCGCTTGAGCGTATATCGACACTCTCTCTTGCGTTGATAACAACAGGTATTCTAGGCCTTCTGGCACTGAGCATGTATCGGGTTTTTGGGACGCTCTCTCCTAGCTATGTCGTTCAAAATTACCATACGTACAGTTTCATGGTAACCAACGGCGCTGCCTGGATAGTCCTTGCAATGTATTCTGCCTTGCTTCTTCAGCTGATGAATATGTATTTCAGTGGCGTCACTTTGAAGAATGGTATTTTCCTACTGCTGAGTCTGCTTATCGTGTCGTTCAGCGGTGGTCGCGGAATTCTAATTCTATTCGCGCTTATGTTCATCGTCATGCTTATGTTCCAGCGCGTAAGCCTCTTGAAATTTTTGATCGCCTCCACTCTCGCAGTCGCTTCGATGGGAGTGTCATACGCTATCGTCACCAATATGCGCGCGCCCTCGGCGCCCAGTGAGACTATGTCGCGTGTAGAGAAGATAGCCGGCAAGGAGGCTACTCAAGGGGGGATCGGAAAATCAGTGGCTGTGGACCCCACGAACAGTTTTGAGGACCTGAATTACAACGCCGCATTCATTTCAGAGGATGTCTTGAGTGCGATCCAGAATAACAAAATTGAACCCAGGGCGTATGCCATTGAAGATGCGATGACGCTATTCATACCTCGTCAGCTGATGCCAAGCAAACCAATCTCCACGGCCGAGACCCGTGCACTTTATCCTAAGGTGGCTAGCCGCGGTACGAACATCACTTTCCCGCTCAAGGCGAACATGCTCATGCACTTGGGAGGCTGGGCGTTCTATACAGACTGGATCGTGGTAGTGATCTGTCAGTCGCTGATGATATTGGGCATTTCCCGGCGCACTAGCGCGCCCAGCATACTTGGGTTCGCCATGCTGTTCTGCGGTATCGGATTCACGCTCATCGCTCGCGGCGGAATATTCAATGCCCGTCTACTGGTGATCGTACTGTGCATATTCGCAGCCTATGCGGGATACCGTGCTTTGTTGCACATTCAGACTGCTTTGTATGCGAGCAGACGCGGACGCCTTGCTGGCCCGCCTTCGGCCACCTGATGAACATCGGTCCACAAAGACAGGAACGTCTTTGTGGACCGCTTCGCCTAAAATCGGCCTACAGAATATGAATACTATTGGGTATCAATCCTCGCAGGAGCGTTTGATAAACAAGTCATTCACAGCGTTCTGGCAGGATCGATCGGCACTCATTCGCCTGGGACAGGGACAGGGACAGGAACAGGGACAGCTACTTGCCGTCTAGTCCTTGCGACTTCTTTTCCAGCCTGAAAAGGCCAGAATGACACCAACCATAATCAGCATCACTCCGGGAATTTCAATCGATTTCGATCTCAAAAAGAAGTTGATTGATATCCCTATTCCGCCTAACGAAAGCAAAACTCCAGATATAAATGTTCCACTTCTAAGCACCTTGTACATTGAAATCCCCTTCCATGATTTCGCCCATCTTACACAAAGCCGCTATGTGCGGAATGGCGCTCAGGCTCGAAGCAAAGCCCGTCAAACCACGATGGATGCCTTACCTGGCCCATTACCCACTCGACAAAATCACGCCGGTACTGAGATGAGCTGATTCTGAGGAATCCGGCGAATTCAATCCCCCAACCAGGGTGGTCAAACGAGAGATCGAGCCGTTCAGTCGAGAGGAAGCAGATGATCCGATCGCCAGACTGTGCAAAGTGACGAGCGGCCTGCAATCAATTTACGCGTGTTTTTTCGAGTTCTCTTTCTATACAGGCATGCGTCCTGGCGAGGCGGTGGCCCTGCGCTGGAGCGAGCTTGATACGCGCCAAGGTGTGCCGTATCAGGCTGCACGGCAAGATCAAGGAAAGGACGAAGACGAGGGTGTCGCGGAAAGTTTTATTGAACGAACAAGCGCTACAGGCACTCGAAAAAGCCAGACCTCTTACGGCGGCGCGCTCTGATTATGTTTTCGCGCCGGAAGGATCGGGTGAAAGATCAGAGCTGTACATCCGTTCCGAAACAGGGGCTAAGCGCTATTGGTTGGCAGCGCTGCGCAAGTCGGGAATTCGATCTCGCCGGATGTATGACACCAGGCACACCTACGCAACGATGTGCCTGATGCCTGGGATGAACCCGGCATTCATCGCTGCGCAGCTCGGACACAGCGTCCAAGTATTGCTTTCAACCTATGCCAAGTGGATCAGTTCTTCGAGTGATTTCGCGGAGCTTGAAAAGCTGGATTTACCGAAAAACGGTACAAAATTGATACTTGATTCGAGGTAGATGCGCCTAGCCCCAGCAAACACAAGGCCTTTTGGAATATGTGCGGATTAGCTGGAGAGTTACGTTTCGATCAACAACCTGCGGACCTTGCGGCCGTAGAGCGAATCACCCATCACCTGGCCCCTCGCGGCCCCGATGCCTGGGGTTTTCATAGCCAGGGGCCGATTGCCCTCGGCCATCGACGCCTGAAAATCATGGACCTGTCGGACGGCTCGGCTCAGCCGATGGTCGACAACCAACTGGGCCTGTCCCTGGCCTTCAACGGCGCGATCTACAACTACCCGGAACTGCGCAGCGAGCTCGAAGGCCTGGGCTACACCTTCTATTCCGGTGGCGACACCGAAGTGCTGCTCAAGGGCTATCACGCCTGGGGCGAAGCACTGTTGCCCAAGCTCAACGGCATGTTTGCCTTCGCCATCTGGGAACGCGATGCCAAGCGGCTGTTCATCGCCCGCGACCGCCTCGGCGTCAAACCCCTGTACCTGTCGCGCACCGGCCAGCGCCTGCGCTTCGCCTCGGCACTGCCGGCGCTGCTCAAGGGCGGCGACATCAACCCGATGCTCGACCCGGTGGCCCTCAACCATTACCTGAATTTCCACGCGGTGGTCCCGGCGCCCCGCACCTTACTGGCCGGTGTGGAAAAACTGCCGCCCGCCACCTGGATGCGCATCGAAGCCGACGGCACCACCGAGCAGAAAACCTGGTGGACCCTGCCCTACGGTCCCCGAGCCGATGAACAGCACCTGAACCTGGAAGACTGGATCGACCGCGTGCTCGACAGCACCCGCGAAGCCGTCGCCATTCGCCAGCGCGCTGCCGTGGATGTCGGCGTGTTGCTGTCCGGAGGCGTCGACTCGAGCATGCTCGTGGGTCTGTTGCGGGAAGTGGGCGTGGAAGACCTGTCCACCTTCTCCATCGGCTTCCAGGATGCCGGCGGCGAGCGCGGTGACGAGTTCCAGTATTCGGACCTGATCGCCAAGCACTACGGCACTCGCCACCACCAACTGCGCATCGACGAAAAAGAGATCATCGAGCAACTGCCCGCCGCGTTCCGTGCCATGAGCGAGCCCATGGTCAGCCACGACTGCATCGCCTTCTACCTGCTGTCGCGGGAAGTGGCCAAGCATTGCAAAGTCGTACAAAGCGGCCAGGGCGCCGATGAGCTGTTCGCCGGTTACCACTGGTACCCGCAGGTCGATGGCGCCAGCGATCCGTACGCGGCCTATCGCGCGGCGTTCTTCGACCGCAGCTACGAAGAATATGCCGCCACCGTGCAGCCCAACTGGCTGACGGCCAATGACGCGGCCGGTGACTTCGTCAGGGAACATTTCGCCCAACCCGGCGCCGATGCCGCGGTGGACAAGGCCCTGCGCCTGGACAGCACCGTGATGCTGGTGGACGACCCGGTCAAGCGCGTCGACAACATGACCATGGCCTGGGGCCTGGAAGCGCGCACGCCGTTCCTCGACTATCGCCTGGTGGAGCTTTCGGCCCGGGTCCCGGCGAAATTCAAGCTGCCCGATGGCGGCAAGCAGGTGCTCAAGGAAGCCGCCCGACGGGTGATCCCCGGTGAGGTGATCGACCGCAAGAAGGGTTATTTCCCGGTACCGGGCCTCAAGCACCTGGAAGGCGATACCCTGGCCTGGGTTCGTGAGCTGTTGCTGGATCCGAGCCAGGATCGCGGCCTGTTCAACCCGGCCATGCTCGACCGCCTGCTCACCGACCCCAACGGCCAACTCACGCCGTTGCGCGGTTCGCGGCTATGGCAACTGGCGGCGCTGAACCTGTGGCTCAGCGAGCAAGGAATCTGATTGATGAAACCTCATGCAACCGTTCACAACCAACGCCTCTTGCGCGGCCAGGCGCCCTCTTACGAACGCCTGCAGGCACGCCTGGCCGAAGACGGCAGCGAATTGGGCGCCGACCCGATCGCGGTGCATTGCGGCTGGGGCCGATTGCTGATCGGCCACACCTTCCCGGACCCGGCGAGCCTGGCCCGGGAACTGCTCAACGAACAACCCGGCGAACGCGACATTGCCTTGTACGTGGCCGCCCCCCAGCAAGTGCTGGGACTGGAGCCGGCGCAACTGTTCCTCGATCCGTCCGACACCTTGCGCCTGTGGTTCAGCGACTACCGCCAGTCCACCCGGGTGTTTCGCGGCTTCCGGATTCGCCGGGCCCAGAGCGAGAGCGACTGGCAGGCCATCAACCAGCTCTACCAGGCCCGGGGCATGCTGCCCATCGATCCGCTGCGACTGACTCCGCGTCACGAGGGCGGCCCGGTCTACTGGCTGGCCGAAGACGACGACACCGGTGCGGTGATCGGCAGCGTCATGGGCCTGAATCATCAAAAGGCTTTCAACGACCCGGAAAACGGCAGCAGCCTCTGGTGCCTGGCCGTCGATCCGCAATGCCCCCGGCCCGGTGTCGGCGAAGTGCTGGTGCGCCACCTCATCGAGCATTTCATGAGCCGAGGCTTGAGTTATCTCGACCTGTCGGTGCTGCACGACAATCGCCAGGCGAAAAACCTCTATGCCAAACTCGGCTTTCGCAACCTTTCGACCTTCGCCATCAAGCGCAAGAACGGCATCAACCAGCCGTTGTTCCTCGGCCCCGGCCCCGAGGCGCAATTCAACCCTTACGCCCGGATCATTGTCGAAGAAGCCCACCGTCGAGGCATCGAAGTGCAGGTGGACGATGCCGAGGCCGGCTTGTTCACCCTGGTCCACGGCAGCCGTCGGGTGCGCTGCCGCGAATCCCTGAGCGACCTGACCAGCGCCATCAGCATGACCCTGTGCCAGAACAAAAGCCTGACCCACAAGGTGCTGAAAAACGCTGGCCTGAACCTGCCGGCCCAACAATTGGCGGGGAATGCCGACGACAACCTGGCGTTTCTCGATGAGCACGAGCGGGTGGTGGTCAAGCCACAGGACGGCGAGCAGGGCCAAGGCGTGGCGGTGGACCTGCGCACCATCGAGGAGGTGCAGGGCGCCATCGAAACGGCTCGGCAGTTCGATAGCCGGGTATTGCTGGAAAGCTTCCACGAAGGGCTGGACCTGCGCATCCTGGTAATCGGCTTTGAAGTGGTGGCGGCGGCGATCCGGCGCCCGGCGGAGGTGATCGGCGACGGTCGGCACACCATCGGCGCGTTGATCGAAGCCCAGAGCCGCCGACGGCAGGCCGCCACGGGCGGCGAAAGCAAGATCCCGATGGATGCCGAGACCCTGCGCACCCTCAATGCGGCGGGGTACGACTACGACAGCGTACTGCCGGCCGGGGAGCACCTGTTTGTCCGGCGTACGGCGAACCTGCATACCGGTGGCGTGCTGGAGGATGTCACCGGCATTTTGCATCCGACCCTCGCCGATGCGGCGGTGCGCGCCGCGCGGGCACTGGACATCCCCATGGTCGGCCTCGACCTGCTGGTACCAGCGGCCGATCAACCCGAGTACGTGTTCATCGAAGCCAACGAACGCGCCGGCCTGGCCAACCACGAACCCCAACCCACTGCCGAACGCTTTGTGGACTTGCTGTTTCCCCATAGCCAGACGGTGGTTTAGCCCTTCTTCCGTGGCGAGGGAGCTTGCTCCCGCTGGGCTGCGAAGCGGCCCCTCTGCGTAGCCATCCGGGTTTGTGCATCGACCTGGAGCTCAAAGGGGACCGCTTCGCGGTCCACCGGGAGCAAGCTCCCTCGCCACAGGGTTCCCCTACTTCAACTGAATGTTCCGCGAGGAGTTTCCATGATCAGCAAAATTCCCGAACCGGATCTCGAATACCTGCAAAAGGTCCTGCTGGAAATGCTCGCCATTCCCAGCCCGACCGGTTTCACCGACACCATCGTGCGCTATGTCGCCGAGCGGCTCGAGGAGCTGGGTATCGCTTTCGAAATGACCCGTCGCGGCACGATCCGCGCCACCCTCAAGGGCCGCAAGAGCAGCCCCGACCGGGCCGTGTCGGCGCACCTGGATACCATCGGTGCCTCGGTGCGGGCCATCAAGGACAACGGTCGCCTGACCCTGGCCCCGGTGGGTTGCTGGTCCAGTCGGTTTGCCGAAGGCAGCCGGGTCAGCCTGTTCACCGACACCGGCGTGATTCGTGGCAGCGTGCTGCCGTTGATGGCGTCCGGGCATGCGTTCAATACCGCCGTGGATGAAATGCCCATCAGTTGGGACCACATCGAATTGCGCCTGGACGCCTATTGCGCCACCCGCGCCGATTGCGAAACCCTGGGGGTGGGCATCGGCGATTACGTGGCCTTCGACCCCCTGCCGGAATTCACCGAAAGCGGCCACATCAGCGCCCGGCACCTGGACGACAAGGCCGGGGTCGCGGCGCTGCTAGCGGCGCTCAAGGCGATTGTCGACAGCGGCGAAGAGCTACTGATCGATTGTCACCCGCTGTTCACCATCACCGAGGAAACCGGCAGCGGCGCAGCCGCCGCGCTGCCCTGGGACGTCAGCGAATTCGTCGGCATCGACATCGCCCCCGTCGCCCCTGGCCAGCATTCCAGCGAACACTCAGTCAGCGTGGCGATGCAGGATTCCGGGGGCCCCTACGACTATCACCTGTCGCGGCACTTGCTGAAACTGGCCAAGGAGAACGACATCTCGGCACGCCGCGACCTGTTCCGCTACTACTTCAGCGACGCTCATTCGGCCATCACCGCCGGTCACGATATCCGGACCGCCCTGCTCGCCTTCGGCTGCGACGCCACCCATGGCTATGAGCGCACCCACATCGACAGCCTGGCCGCCCTCAGCCGTCTGCTCGGCGCCTATATCCTCAGCCCACCGGTGTTCGCCAGCGACGCACAACCGGCCCAAGGCTCGCTGGACCGCTTCAGTCACCAGATCGAGCACGACGCACAGATGGAAAGCGACACCCGGGTGCCGTCGGTGGATAGCCTGGTGGGGCAGCGGTCGGATAGCTGATCCAGAGCTTTCATTGCCTGGTATATCGCCATCGCGAGCAAGCTCGCTCCCACATGGGCTCTTCAGCGCAACCTAGAACCCTGTGGGAGCGAGCCTACTCGCGATGAGGCCAGAGCAGCCCCACAACACCCAAGGCTAGCCGCAAAAGCCCATTGGCCGTAGCATCGCCCCATTGTCTAGCCGAGGTACCCCATGCTCATCCCCCACGACCAACTCGAAGTCGACACGCTCACTCGCCTGATCGAGGATTTCGTGACCCGCGACGGCACCGACAACGGTGACGACACGCCCCTGGAAACGCGGGTGCTACGGGTCCGGCAAGCCCTGACCAAAGGCCAGGCGCTGATCGTCTTCGACCCTGAAAGCGAACAGTGCCAACTGATGCTCAAGCACGACGTGCCCAAGCACCTATTCGACTGAACAGGCCTTGCGGGCGGCGTTGGCCTTTTTCCTCTGGATCTTTTCATAGATTTCGGAGCGATGGACATCGACGTGCCGTGGCGCTTCCACGCCAAAACGCACGGTGGTGCCGCTGACCGACAGCACACGGACGGAAATATCGTCACCGATGGAAATCAACTCACCCACAGCGCGGCTTAATACGAGCATGGTTCTTGTCCTTAAGAATGTCTGGACCCTGACCATGCCCGCCCTGCTTCCTGTTCTCAAGACACCCGCGAGAATTCAGTAAGGCCCTACAAGGAAAGTTCTTGCGACTGAAGGAAACTTCCTGCAAAAACCCTGTTGGACCGTAGGTTATTTCAGGAAGCTGAGAGCCGTGGGCCGAATAGAATCACACCTGCCCCCAGCACGCAGAGCCCCACGCCGATCCAGTCGGACCCCAGTGGCCTGACCCGTTCCACCACGGCCAGCCAGGCGATCGAGGCAATGATATAGATGCCGCCATAGGCAGCGTAGGCGCGTCCGGCATAGGTTGCTTCGATGCGGGTCAGCAACAACGCGAACAACGTCAGGCTGAGCAGCGCCGGGGCGATCCACCAGGCGCTCTTGCCCTGGCGCAGCCACATCCAGAAGGCGTAGCACCCGGCGATTTCAAACAGCGCGGCGAGAAAAAACCACAGGTAATTGAGCATGCAGATGTCCATCAGGAAGGCCGAATGGCGCCATCCTGAGGACATCGCGCAGCCAGGTCAATTCAGGTTCTGGCGGGCCTTGGCGCGCATCTTGTCGGCCATGGCCGTCATTTCGTCATAGAGCAACTGTGGATTCTTCTGCTTGAGAGCCCAGGCCATCCGCCCCTGCTCATGGGGCAGGATCATGAACTGGCCCTCGGCGACCTGTTGGTAGATGTAGTCGGCGATGTCGGCGGCGCTGATCGGTGAGCTTTCCAGCAACTTGCCAACCTGAGCCTTCATGGCAGGCGTCGGGCCGCGGAAGGAGTCCAGCAGATTGGTCTGGAAAAACGACGGGCACACCACATGAACACCGACTTCCTGCTGCGCCAGCTCCACCAGCAGGCTCTCCGAAAGCGCCACCACGCCCGCCTTCGCCACGTTGTAGTTGCTCATGGCTGGTCCTTGCATCAGGGCAGCCATGGAGGCGATGTTGATGATCTTGCCGCGGCTTTTTTCCAGCAGTGGCAGGAACGCCTTGCAGCCCTTGACCACACCCATCAGGTTGATCGCGATCTGCCAGTCCCAATCCTCCAGGGAGAGTTCGCTGAAGAACCCGCCCGAGGCGACGCCGGCATTGTTGACGATGATATCGATACCGCCGAGCTTTTCTTCGCAAGCCTGGGCGAACGCCGTCAACTGGCTGTAGTCGCGCACATCGCAACGCTGGATGAAGCCGTCGCCACCGGCAGCGCGCACCAACCTGAGGGTTTCCACAAGACCCGGCTCGCTGACATCCGACAAGGCCAGGCGCCAGCCCTCGCGGGCCCAGCGCAGCGCGATTTCGCGACCCAGGCCGGAGCCGGCCCCAGTGATCATCATGCGATTTTGCATAGCAAACAGCCTTGTTCCGGGAGAGATAGGCCGAGTGTAGCGAAGGCGTCTGCGGGACCCACGCTCCATCAGATTGCTGAATGGCGGGGGCAAACTGTAGGAGCTGGCGAAGCCTGCGATCCTTTGATCTTTCGCTTGGGATTCAAGTGTCTGGGGAAAGATCGCAGCCTCGTTTCACTCGACAGCTCCTACACAGCGCCTACCAGCGCCTACAAAAACTTTGAATTTTTTACAGGACGTTACGGTCGGACCTATTAAGCCGCCCGGATTTAACGCATGCGTGCTGGTAGTTGGAAGTTGCATCAATCCAAAACTGACCAATAAGGAAATCTACAATGGGCACAATACTTATCATTATCCTGATCCTCCTGCTGATCGGTGGTCTTCCGGTCTTCCCGCACTCCAGAAGTTGGGGTTACGGTCCGTCCGGTATCATTGGTGTAGTGTTGGTGGTGCTGTTGGTCCTGCTATTACTGGGCAAGATATAAACCATTAAGTTAGCGCAAAAAAAAGAGGCCTTTACAGGCCTCTTTTTTATGTTCGCCGGTGATCAGTCCGGCTTGCCGTCAACAACCCCGGCTGTGTTATCCAGCAGGCTCTTGGTCGCCGTTTGCAAGAACGATTCGAGCTTGAGCTTCATCTCGGCGGTCTCCGGTGCATCCGGGATGACCTCTGCATGTGGGTTGGCGCCCAGTTGATAGCGGAACAGCTTCGGTGCCATTGCCTTTTCCTCCGGCAACACCAGGATCTTGTCGTCGTGGATAAACGCGGTGGTCTGATCGCTACCCGACGGTTTGATCACGCCAAAACCCGTGTCGCCTGGCGGCAGATTCAACAGGTCGCGGCCCCAGCATTGGTTGCGCACTTGCCCGCCGAGCCGGCCCATGATGGTCGGGACGATATCGACCTGGGTGCCGACGGTGTGATTGCGCTGGCCGAACTTTTCCTGGACGCCCGGCCCGATCAGCAGCATCGGCACATTGAAGCGGCCCAGGTCCATCTCGGTGATCTGGCGCTCGTTGCCGAAGCCATGGTCACCGACCACGACGAACAGGGTTTCCTTGAAATAAGGCTCCTTGCGGGCTTTCTCGAAGAACTGGCCCAACGCCCAATCGGCATAACGCATGGCCGTCAGATGTTCGTTCAAGCGGCCACGGTCAGTGACCGGTTCCACCGGCAACGGTGTCGGCAGCGCATAAGGCGTATGGTTGGACAGCGTCTGCAGCAACGCATAGAACGGCTTGCCGTTTTCCCGGGCCTTGAGTTCGATCAGGCCACGGTCGAACATGTCCTGGTCGGACACGCCCCAGGTCGGGTCGGAGAACACCGGGTTCACGAAGTCGTTACGCCCGATGAATGTGGTCATGCCCTGGCTGCTGAAGAAACCGGACTGGTTGTCCCAGGCAAAATCGCCGTTATAGACATACACGTCGTCGTAATCGCGGGCGCTGAGCAACTGTGGCAGGCCCGACAGCTTGTGGCTGCCTTCCGGCGTCTGCATCAGGTATTCGAAACCCGGCAGGTTCGGGAAGCACGCCATGGTGGCGAACATGCCTTGGTGGGTGTGGGTGCCGTTGGAGAAGAAACGGTCGAACAACAGGCCTTCCTTGGACAACTTGTCCAGGTAAGGCGTGATATTGCCCGGTGCCCCCAAGGCGCCCACCGAGTGACCGGCCATGCTCTCCATGAGGATCACGACGACGTTCTTGATCGGCAGGGTCTTGTCTGCCGGCGGCGTATAGTCGCGGCGCACGGCGGCGGTCTCGGTGTCCACGAGTTTATCGTCAGACAGCACCAGCATGTCACGCACGGTCTGCTGCGCCAGCGGCTGCTCCAGCGTGGCTTTCCAGATGTTGTCACGGTCTTCGGACATCCGGCTCTTGGCCGCCGCCACCAGCGACAGCGTGCCATTGAGGCCCAACTGGTTGGCGAAATTCGAATCGGTGGTGTAGACGTCGCCCCAACGCAGCGGCGGACCTTGGCGCAGGGTGCCACGCGCAGCGGCCACGGCCACCAGCAGGCAGACCATGAACACGGCGACACGTCCGTACCACGGCGCGATCTGTCGGGTGCCGATAGTGCCGCCACTGAACGGTCCACGCGGACGGGTCGCACGGTCGGCGCCCTTGAACGCCAGACTCAGGATAATGGTGCCGCCCACCCAGGCCAGCAGATAGCGCACCACCGGGAAACCGTACCAGAGCATGCTCATCACGGTTTTCGGGTCTTCCTTCACATACTGGAAGACCAGGCCGTTGAGGCGCTGGTGGAATTCACGGTAGAAGTCCATCTCCATCAAGCCGAGGAACAGCGCGATGCTGGAGGTGACGGTCAGCCAGAAACGAAAAAAGCCACGGGCGGCCATCGCTCTTGCGCTGAACAACGCCAGCAGCAACGGGATGCTGAGGTAGACCACCAGACGCACGTCGAAGCGCAGGCCGTTGGCGAACGCTTCAACGAAGGTCGAGGCCGGGGTGTCGAGGATCATCTCGCGGTTATAGACCAGCAGCGCCACGCGCAGCAGGCTCAGCATGACCATCATCACCAGGGCGCAAAGCAACGTGTAGGCCAGGTGCGATTTGACGGTCGGTTGCAGCAGGCGATGCGTGGTGCGCTGCTGACTCAGGGCGTCCGGGATTGCCATGTCGTTTAAGGACCCTATTGGAGTTGGAGTGACAAAAAAGAAACAACGGCGCGCCCTCTGTTGGCCAAAGCCTGGCCCCGGGGCTTGCGCGAGTGCGCAAATGTTGCACGAACGGCTATGGCATTGCCATTAAATAACCGGCGGCGATATGAGCGCGGGGGATTGTCCGCAAGATTTAGTGAAAATTTCGTGCAATGAATATCCGGAAACACAAAAAGCCCGGCCAGTTGCTGAAGTTGAGCCGAGCGCTATTGTGGCAGAGGACTTGATGTGGCGAGGGAGCTTGCTCCCACTCGGCTCTGTAGGAGCTGTCGAGTGCAACGAGGCTGCGATCTTTCCCCAGACACTTGAGTCCCAAGCGAAAGATCAAAAGATCGCAGCCTTCGGCAGCTCCTACACGCAGCCCTGCGGGAGCAAGCTCCCTCGCCACAGGGTTTTCGATTACTTCCAGTCCCGTGTGGAAGCGATCACTGTCAATGAAACTGCCGCCCCAACCCCGCCGGCACGCCTTCGATGGTGGTTTCTTCCCACGGACCATTCGGGCTGACGGAGCGGCTCCAACCGTTGTTCCAGCGGAAATAGGTGCGCTGGCGATAGAAGGTATTGGTCTGGTTGTCCAGCACATACACCCCCAGCTTGGCGTCCCAGTGGCTGTTGCCACCCGGTGGCGGGGCAAAGCTGGCGGAGGTGCGTGGCAGCGGCTTGGCTGGTTTGTTCGGAGTGACAGGTTTGCCCGGCGGTGGGGACGGGGCCGGTTTGGTGGTCGGGGTCGACGGCGGGATCGGCGGCAACGGCGCCGAGGGCTCCGACGGGCGCTGGACCGCACAAGCGCTCAGGCCCATGACGAGCGTGAGCAGGGTGATACGAGCGATGGCGGTCATGGTGCGAATTCCTGTTATTTATCCGGGCTGTCGATGGTCAATTGTTGTTGCGCCGTGGTGCTGCTCGCCAGTGGCTGGCTGCGGCCGACCCACTCACCGGCGGTCGGCTGACCGGCCCGGGAGATGCGCGCCATCAGTTGGACTTCGGGGAAGTTCGACAGTTTCAACTGCGGCATCATCGCGTCCGCGTCACCCAGTTCTACCGTGACCGGCAGATCGGCCACCGTCAGGCGCTTGGCGGCCAGCGGCGCTGGCGGGCCGGAAACGGCGCGGGCGAAGATGAACACGCTGTCGCTCGGCTGCACCTTGGCCTTGAGGGCTGGCGCAAGGTCGACGCGGACCTTGAGCAGTGCCCCGGTCTTGACCGCCGGTGCCTGGGCGACGTTGCCACCGCTGGCTTGCAGTTTCTCGGTGGCACGGGTGATGCCACCCTGCAACGCCTCACGGGATTTGTCGCCTTCCGGCAGTTGCGCGAGCAGGCGCCCCCAGTAATCGATCGCCTCCTGATAGCGTTCGCCTTCAAACGCGGCGATGCCCAACAGGCCGAGGCTGGTGACTTCCTTCGGATCGAGCTTCAGCGCCTCGTCGGTCAGGGCCTGAACCTTGTCCGACCATTTCTTGCCATCGGCGAAATACTGCGCCTGGGCCCATTGGCCCAACAGCTCCGGTTGGCGACCGGCCACCGCCACGGTGCGCTCGAAGATCTTCGCCGCGTCCGCGGGCCGATCCTGGGCCATGTAGGTACGTCCGAGGAAATACAGGCCTTCGGCGGAGTCCGGCTGCGCCGCCACTGCACGTTCCAGGCGCTGGGTCATTTCTTCCATCGACTGCGGCGCCTGGGCGAATTCACGGGTCAGCTCGACCTTGTCGGCAGCGCCGAAATGCAGGTAAAGCGCCAGGCCCAACACCGGCACCAATACGGCGGCGAGCAACGGCAACGGCTTGCCCAACCGCGATTCGCGCGGCACATCGGCGCCCTCGGTGTCGGCGAGCAGTTCACGGGCGGCTTCGGCGCGGCCAGTGTCCAGTTGTGCGGCGTTGAGCACGCCCTCCTCCCGCTCGGTTTGCAGTTCGGCAACACGCTCCTGATACAACGCCACATTGAGCGCGGTGCGGTCCTCCTCACGTTGAGCACGACGACCCCGCAATACAGGAATCAACAGAAAACTCAGGGCAACCAGAAGAAGCAGACCTGCGGCGAGCCAGAAATCAATCATGCTTGGTTTTATCCAACAGTTGGTCGAGGCGCTGGCGCTCTTCGACAGAAAGCGTGTCCGGGGCGGCCGTGCGCTGGACCCGGCGCCGACGCACGATGACTGCGATGATCACAAAACCACCGAGCAACAGCCCGGCGGGACCGAACCAGAGCAGTGCGGTCTTGGAAGACAGGGCGGGGTTGTAGCGCACGAACTCACCGTAGCGATCGACCATGAAGTCGATGATCTGCTGGTTGTCCTTGCCCTCGCCGAGCATGCGGAAGATTTCCTTGCGCAGGTCGGCGGCAATCGGCGCGTTGGAGTCGGCGATGTCCTGGTTCTGGCACTTGGGGCAGCGCAGTTCCTTGGTCAGTTCGCGAAACCGCTCGCGCTCGCCGTCGTTGGCGAATTCATAGGTGTCGATGGCGGCCTGGGCCACACCGACCAGGCTCAAACCGAGGACGGCGGCCGCTAACCAACGCTTCATGGCTTGGCCTCGTCCACCAGGGCCTGGTACTTGGCGGCCAGTTTCTCGCGCCAGACCTGTTCGTCGATCACGCCAATGAATTTGTCGCGGATCATGCCCTTGGCATCGATGAAGAAGGTTTCCGGCGCGCCGTAGACGCCCAGGTTCAGGCCCAGGGAGCCGTCTTCGTCACGAATGTCCAATTGATACGGGTTGTGGAACTCGGCCAGCCACTTCAAGGCGTCGGCATTGACGTCCTTGTAGTTGACGCCGTAGATCACCACGCCGTTCTGGGCCAGCTTGTTCAGCACCGGGTGCTCGACCCGGCAGGAGATGCACCAGGTGCCCCACACGTTGACCAGCGCCGGCTTGCCCAGCAGATCGGCACGGGTCAGGGTCTTGTCACCTTGCACCGAGGGCAGGGTGAACTCGGGGAACGGCTTGCCGATCATCGCCGAGGGCAACTCGCTCGGATTCAAATACAGGCCCCGGTACAAAAACACCGCCATCAACAGGAACAGCGCCAGCGGCAACACCATCAACCAACGTTTCATGCAGGGGCTCCCGTCACGCCCAGGGCTTCACGCACCTGGGTTCTCACCTTGACTCGATAACGCCGATCCAGCGCCGCCAGCACCCCGCCCAGGCCGGTGAGCAACCCACCGAACCAGATCCAGCGCACGAACGGCTTGACGTGGACCCGCACCGCCCAAGCGCCGTCGCCCAGAGACTCGCCCAGGGCCACGTAGAGGTCGCGGGTGAAACCGGCATCGATTCCGGCTTCGGTCATGACTGAGTTCTGCACGGTGTAGAGGCGTTTTTCCGGGTGCAGCACGGTGATTTCCTGGCCGTTGCGAATGACCCGTACGGTGCCTTTGTCAGAGGTGAAGTTCGGCCCCTCGAAATGTTTGGCGCCTTCGAAGACGAATTGATAGCCCCCCAGGTCCATGGACTCGCCCGGCGCCAGGCGCAGGTCGCGCTCCGCGCTGTTCTGGCTGGACAGCACCACGCCCAGGGCGCAGACGGCGATGCCCAGGTGGGCGATCTGCATGCCCCAATAACTACGGGTCAGGGTCGGCAGGCCTTTGATCAGGCCTTTGTGGCGGGTCTTGTCGAAAATGTCCCGGACACCGGCGAGCAATACCCAGGCCGCCAGCACGAACGTCGCCAGCACCGCCCAGTTGAAGTCGCCATAGGCCACGCCGGCCACCACGGCCAAGGCAGCCGTGCCCAGCAGCACCGGGGTCAACATGCCCAGCAGCCACTTGACCGGGGTGTCTTTCCAGCGCACCAGCATACCGATGGCCATCACCACCATCAGGATCGCCATCAGCGGGATGAACAATGCGTTGAAGTACGGCGGGCCCACCGACAGCTTGGCGCCGGACAGCGCATCGAGTACCAACGGGTACAACGTCCCCAGCAGGATCATCGACGCGGCCACCACCAGCACCAGGTTGTTGCCCAGCAACAGGGTTTCCCGCGACCAGAGGTTGAAGCCGACCTGGCTCTTGACCACCGGCGCACGCAGGGCGAACAACGTCAGCGAACCGCCGACCACGAACAGCAGGAACATCAGGATGAACACGCCACGCTCGGGGTCCGAGGCGAAGGCATGCACCGACGTCAGCACCCCGGAACGCACCAGGAACGTGCCCAGCAAGCTCAGGGAGAACGCCGCAATGGCCAACAGCACCGTCCAGCTCTTGAACACCCCGCGCTTTTCCGTGACCGCCAGGGAGTGGATCAGCGCCGTGCCCACCAGCCAGGGCATGAACGAGGCGTTTTCCACCGGGTCCCAGAACCACCAGCCACCCCAGCCAAGCTCGTAGTAGGCCCACCACGAACCGAGGGTGATGCCGATGCCGAGGAAGGCCCAGGCGACGATGGTCCACGGGCGCGACCAGCGTGCCCAGGCAGCATCGAGGCGACCACCGAGCAACGCGGCGATGGCGAAGGCGAAGGCCACGGAAAAACCGACGTAGCCCATGTACAGCATCGGCGGGTGAACGATCAGGCCGATATCCTGCAACAACGGGTTGAGGTCGCGGCCGTCCATCGGCATCTGCGGCAGGATGCGCTTGAACGGGTTGGACGTGACGATCAGGAACAACAGGAAACCGGTGCTGATCATGCCCATCACCGCCAGCACCCGGGCCAGCATCACCTGGGGCAACTGCCGGGAAAACACCGAGACCGCGAAAGTCCAGCCGGCGAGGATCAATGCCCACAGCAACAGCGAACCTTCGTGGGCGCCCCACACGGCGCTGAACTTGTAGTACCAGGGCAAGGCGCTGTTGGAGTTGCTGGCGACGTACTCGACGGAAAAATCGTCGACCATGAACGCATAGGTCAGGCAACCGAAGGCGAACAGCATGAAGGCGAACTGGCCCCACGCTGCCGGCTGGGCCAGGCTCATCCACAAGCGGTCGCCGCGCCAGGCTCCCAGCAACGGCACCACGGCCTGTACCAGGGAAAAACACAGGGCCAGGATCATCGCCAGGTGGCCCAACTCGGGAATAAAGATGCCAGCCGTCATCGATCAGCCCTCCTTCACGGGCGCGGGCGCCGACTGGCCGCTGTCTTTCAGGGCCTTGGTCACTTCCGGCGGCATGTATTTCTCGTCGTGCTTGGCCAGCACTTCGTCGGCCACCACCACGCCATCGGCGTTGAGCTTGCCCAGGGCGACGATGCCCTGCCCTTCGCGGAACAGGTCCGGGAGGATGCCGCGATAGGTAATGGTCACGGTCTTGCTGAAGTCGGTGACATTGAATTTAACGTCCAGCGAATCCCCGGAGCGCACCAGCGAACCTTTTTCCACCATGCCACCCGCGCGGATACGCGTGTCTTTCGGCGCTTCGCCATTGGCGATCTGGGTCGGGGTGTAGAACAGGTTGATGTTCTGCTGCAAGGCACTCAGGGCCAGGCCGACCGCGGCACCGACACCCACCAGGATCGCCAGAATGATGACAAGACGTTTTTTGCGCAGCGGATTCACTGACCGTTCTCCCGGCGCAGACGACGCGCCTCTTGTTGCAGATACCGCTTGCGGGCCAGGATCGGCACCGCCACGTTGAGGGCCAGCACCACCAGGCAAATGCCATAGGCTGACCAGACATACAGGCCATGATGGCCCATGGCGAGGAAATCGCCGAATGAAGCGAAACTCATCGAGCGGCCTCCAGGCTGTTCTGCACTTCGGCCTTCACCCAACTGGCCCGGGACTCGCGCTTGAGCACTTCCAGGCGCATGCGCAGCAACAACACCGCGCCGAAGAAACAATAGAAACCCAGCACCGTCAGCAACAGCGGCAGCCACATTTCGACGGGCATCGCCGGTTTTTCGGTGAGGGTGAAGGTCGCACCCTGGTGCAAGGTGTTCCACCATTCCACCGAATACTTGATGATCGGGATGTTGATCACGCCGACAATCGCCAGCACCGCGCAGGCCTTGGCGGCACTGTCACGATTGCTGATGGCGTTGCCCAGCGCAATAAGACCGAAGTACAGGAACAGCAGGATCAGCATCGACGTCAGTCGCGCATCCCAGACCCACCACGAACCCCAGGTCGGCTTGCCCCAGATGGCCCCGGTGACCAGCGCCACGGCAGTCATCCAGGCACCGATCGGGGCGGCGCATTGCAGGGCCACATCGGCCAGCTTCATCTTCCACACCAGCCCGACCACGCCGCAGACAGCCAACATCACGTAGACCGACTGGGCCAGCATCGCCGTGGGCACGTGGATGTAGATGATGCGGAAGCTGTTGCCCTGCTGGTAATCCGGCGGCGCGAAAGCCAGGCCCCAGACCAGGCCAACGCCGATCAGCAACAGGGCGAAGAGGCTCAACCAGGGCAACATTTTTCCGCTGATGCCGTAGAACCACTTGGGTGAGCCGAGCTTATGAAACCAGGTCCAGTTCATTGCTGTTTCCATCACGGTTGCGGCTCGTCATCACGAGCTGCCGGGGCTGCCTTAACTTCCGCAGAAGTGGTCAATGCTTGACCAGGCCTCATTATTATTCGCCGACGCTGATCTTCAGGCCAGCGGCTATTGCAAAGGGTGTCAGGGTTATCGCCAGGGCGGTCAGGCTACCAAGCCAGAGCAGATAACCGGTCGCGGGCATGCCCTGCAATGCCGCTTGCAAAGCACCACTGCCCAGGATCAGCACGGGGATATACAACGGCAGGATCAACAGCGCCAACAACAGGCCGCCGCGCTTCAACCCCACCGTCAACGCCGCGCCCACCGCACCGAGCAGGCTCAGCACCGGCGTGCCCAGCAGCAGCGACACCAGCAGCACCGGCATGCACGCGGCGGGCAAGCCCAGCATCATCGCCAGCAACGGCGAGAGCAACACCAGCGCCAGCCCGGAAAAAACCCAGTGTGCCAGTACTTTGGCCAAAACCAGAAGGGCCAGGGGGTGCGACGAAAGGACCCACTGTTCCAGTGAACCGTCTTCAAAATCACTGCGAAACAGCCCGTCCAGCGAGAGCAGGACCGATAAAAGCGCGGCCACCCAGACCAGTCCCGGAGACAAGGTTTGCAACAATTGAGTCTCCGGACCGACCGCCAACGGGAACAGCGCGATGACAATCGCGAAGAACACCAGCGGATTGGCCAATTCGGCCGGACGCCGGAACAACAGGCGCGCCTCGCGCGCAAGCAACAGGCCAAACACACTCATACGGCCCAGTTCCCCAGATCGATGTTGCGATAACCGGACGGCATCCGCGCCAATGTGTGGTGGGTGGTCAACAGCACCATGCCGCCGTTTTCGCAATGCCGGGCGAGGTGTTCCTCGAGCTGCGCGACGCCCTGCTTGTCCAGGGCGGTGAACGGCTCGTCGAGTATCCACAGCGGCGGGCTGTCCAGGTACAACCGGGCCAGGGCCACTCGGCGCTGCTGGCCGGCGGACAGGGTGTGGCTCGGCACATCCTCGAAGCCGCGCAGCCCGACCGCCGCCAACGCCTGCCAGATCGCCTCGCGGTCGGCCGGCGTATGCAGGGCACAGAGCCAACTGAGGTTTTCTTCGGGGGTCAGCAAATCCTTGATGCCGGCGGCATGGCCGATCCAGAGCAGGTTACGGGCCAACTCGCTGCGCTGGCTGTGCAAGGGCTGGCCATTGAGCAACACGTGGCCCGCGGTGGGCTGCATCAACCCGGCGAGCAGGCGCAACAGGCTGGTCTTGCCGCTGCCGTTGGGGCCACTGATCTGCACCATGTCGCCAGGCGAGAGTCTCAATTCGAGATGTTCGAAAAGCAGCCGCAAGTCTCGCTCACAGGCGAGGCCAACGGTTTGCAGGAGAGGACTGGTCAAGGGATCACGGGCCTTATACGGTTCAAGTCGGCGGTGCAGCGGCCGTTAAAGAGGTGCAGCATAGATGCATTGACGGCCCGATCCACAGAGCTGCGTCAACGAATTGCAAGATTTTCGCCGCTCCCGGAAAGACGGGCGGCATTATACATGCCCCAACCGACTCTCAAGAGCGCTTATTTCTCCAAGGTAAGACCGCAGATGACAGGCGACATGAACATCCTGCCGCTGCCCCAGGCCACGGCAACGACGCGTATGCCGGCGGTGACGGGTGAGCTGCTCAAGCTGCTGGCACCGGCCGAAGGGCTGATCGCCCCTGGCCAGACCGCCAAGGCCGAGGTGCTGTCGCTCAAGCAGGCGGACCAGACCTTCCAGCTGCTGCTCAAGGTCACGCTGGAGAGCGGCCGACAGGCCACCGTGCAGGCCACCAGCACCCAGCCATTGCCCCAGGGCACCAGCCTGGCCGTGACCCAGCCGTCCGCCAGCAACCTGGCTATTGCCGTGCAGCAGGCCGTCGCCTCCAGCGTTGCTACCTTGACGCGCATCGACACGGCGCAGATGCCGGTCGGCACGTTACTGCAAGGCAAGGTGCTGACCAGCCAGGCGCTGCCCCCACTGCCTGGGCAGCCGCTGGTATATCGGTCACTGGTGAGCCTGCTCAACACCGCCCAGGCCGGCAGAACCCTGGACATCGACAGCCCGCAACCGCTGCGCGTCGGCACGCTGTTGAGCGCCCAGGTACAAGATCCCCAGACGCTGAAATTCGTGCCCCTGAGCAACCGCCAGGAGCAACTGGCGGTGAGCCAGCAACTGGTCACCCAGGTAAGCCGCCAGGGCTCGCTGGACAGTTTGATCACCGCCCTGCAAAACCTGCCGGCCACTGACGACACCGGTACCGAGCTGCGCGCCGCGGTAACTCGCTTGCTGGCAGGCCTGCCGGATGTCCAGCAACTGAGCACGCCCAAGGGCTTGGCCCAGGCCATGGTCGCCAGCGGTGTGTTCCTGGAAAGCAAACTGCTCGCCGGACAGCCACCGAGCCTGGCGCCGGACACGAAAGGCGACTTGCTGAAACTGATTGCCCAACTGACACCGGCCCTGCCCGCTGCCACTAACCTCGGCGCCATCATCGCCGCCAACACACTGGCCCAGGCGCTGCCGAGTTTCGTGCGCAGCGCCTTGGGGATGCTCGGTCAGGTCAGCGCCAAACCGCCGCCCACCAGCTTTCCCCTGCCCTCGCGCCAGCTGAAGGAGCAAGACGAAGAAGGCGATCTGGAACACCTGCTGCGCCTGGCCGCGGCTGCCGTGTCACGCCTGCAAAGCCATCAGTTGTCGAGCCTGGAACAGACCGGCCTGACTGACGACGGTCGGCTGATGAGCACTTGGCAGTTGGAGATCCCGATGCGCAACCTGCAGGACATCGTGCCGTTGCAGGTCAAGTTCCAGCGCGAGGAAACCCCGCCCCGGCAGCAACCCGACGAGCGCCGGGAGGAACGCGAACCGAAACAGCAGCTCTGGCGGGTCGAGCTGGCGTTCGACATGGAACCGCTCGGCCCGTTGCAGATTCAGGCCCAGTTGCTCAGCGGCAGCCTGTCCAGCCAGTTGTGGGCAGAACGGCCGTATACCGCGAGCCTGATCGAAAGCAACCTGACCGCCTTGCGTGAACGCCTTGTGACCTGTGGCCTGAACGTCGGCGACCTGGACTGCCACCTCGGTACCCCGCCCCAAGGCCCCAAGACTCGCCTGGAACAACGCTGGGTGGACGAGACCGCATGACAACCCACACCGAACCCCGCCAGGCCATCGCGCTCAAGTACGACGGCCACCACGCCCCCACCCTCACCGCCAAAGGCGACGAAGCCCTGGCCGAGGAAATCCTGCGCATTGCCCGGGAGAGCGAAGTACCGATCTATGAAAATGCCGAACTGGTGAAGCTGCTCGCACGCATGGAACTGGGGGACAGCATCCCGGAAGAGCTGTACCGCACGATTGCCGAAATCATCGCGTTTGCCTGGAATCTCAAGGGCAAGTTTCCCCAAGGCTATGACCCGAACGCGCCGAGTGTCGAAAAGGATGTGACCGACCGCGGCGACGATTATTGATCACAGCTACAAAGGCTGTGCTTGGACTGGACTGATCACTCTGTAAGCGCCAGAAAACCTGTAGGAGGAGCTTGCTCGCGATGGGGTCCTGTCAGTCAACATTGATATTGACTGCCACACCGCTATCGCGAGCAGGCTCGCTCCCACATGGGTTCTGCGCCAGAGCGCGGGCAATCGTGGCGAGGGAGCTGGCTCCCGCTCGGCTCTGTAGGAGCTGTCGAGTGCAACGAGGCTGCGATCTTTCCCCAGACACTTGAGTCCCAAGCGAAAGATCAAAAGATCGCAACCTTCGGCAGCTCCTACACGCAGGCCAGCGGGAGCAAGCTCCCTCGCCACAGGGACTGCGTTTGGGTTGGAATGATCTGTGTGTGAGCACCAGAAAAACCTGTGGGAGCGAGCTTGCTCGCGATGGGGCCCTGTCAGTCGGCATTGATATTGACTGATATACCGCTATCGCGAGCAAGCTCGCTCCCACAGTTGGATCGGGGTGAAGGCGATCAGCCGCCCTTGTGCAGCTTGCTCATCAACTCCGCCTCGGCCTGGGTCAGGCCGCAGGCTTGGGTCAGTTCGTCGACGCTGGCGCCCATGCCCACCAGGCGGGCGGCCTGGGCGAAGGACAGGCTGGAGGGGTCGCGCTGTTCCAACTGGGCGAGTTTGTCCGGCAACGGCGCGACCACGGCACGCAGCTCATGGAGCGCTTCGCCCATGCGCACGGTGCCGTTCTGGTAATCGTCGACACGCTTGGCCAGGTCCTTGATGCGCTGGTCGCGCAGCGCATCGCCCTGGGCCTGCTGAGCGGCGATCTGCCGCTGGCCACGTATGTATGCCAGGAACATCGCCAACGTGCCTGCCCAGAAAAGGAACAGGACAATGACTGCTACCTCAAGAATCAAATCAGATACTCTCCAGTTCCGACCACTCTTCTTCGCTCATCATCTTGTCCAGTTCAACCAGGATCAGCAACTCGTTATTCTTGTTGCACACGCCCTGAATGAACTTGGCGGATTCTTCGTTACCCACGTTCGGTGCGGTCTCGATTTCCGATTGGCGCAGGTAAACCACTTCGGCGACGCTGTCGACCATGATGCCAACCACTTGCTTGTCGGCTTCGATGATGACGATCCGGGTGTTGTCGCTGATCTCGGCGTTCATCAGGCCGAAGCGCTGACGGGTATCGATCACGGTGACCACGTTGCCGCGCAGGTTGATGATGCCCAGTACATAGCTCGGTGCACCCGGTACCGGAGCGATCTCGGTATAGCGCAGCACTTCCTGAACGCGCATCACGTTGATGCCGTAGGTTTCGTTATCGAGCTTGAAGGTCACCCATTGCAGAATCGGATCTTCAGAACCCTTTTGAGACGACGCCTTATCATTCATACCCTGACCCCTCGAAAAACCGCCTGTGGCGGCGTGTATTCTGTCCGGCGACTGTGCGCCGCCGGTTGTCTTATTTCGGTTTCCGGACCGGCTTCTTGCTGCCGTCCAGGTGTTTTGCCCCGCCGCTGGCGATCAGCTCCGCCAGTTCGGAAACGTCCAGCAAGGCGCACATGTGCTCGATCACCGTACCGGCCAGCCATGGCCGTTGCCCTCGATGGCTGCGCCACTTGATCTCGTTCGGGTCCAGGCGCAGCGAACGGCTGACCTGGTGCACCGCCAATCCCCACTCATAACCTTGCACCGAAATCACGTATTGCAAGCCCTGGCGAAAGTCATCGCGATAACGGTCCGGCATCACCCAGCGCGCCGTGTCCAGCACCTTCAGGTTGCCTGCCTGGCTCGGCAGGATCCCGAGGAACCATTCCGGCTGCCCGAACAACGGCGTCAGTTCCTGCCCGGCCAGGGAGTAGATCGATCCCAGGCAGACCAGCGGCACCGCCAGGGTCAACCCGGCCACATCGAACAACAGACACTCGAACGGCTCGGCCGCCCAGGCCGGACGATCATCGCCCGGCACCGGTGGCGGTGGGCTGCTCGGCGGCAAGTGGACTTCCACCACCGGCGTCACCAGGCCCTGCAGCAACGGGGCAACGGTCGAGACCGGTGCCAGGATCGGCGCAGGTGCGTCCATGACCGCCAGTTGCGGCTTGATGAACGGTGCTTCGACCGCCGCAGCGATCACCGATTTCTGCGCGTCACGGGCCTGCTCTTCGAGCACGGCCGCTTGAAACTCATCCAGCACACCCTCGGCTTCGACGTGTTCGGGCAACGCCTCGATCACGCTTGGCGGTGGTGGCAATTCTTCGGTCGCTTCCTGCAACAGCCCATCCAGGTAGGACTGCAGGGCCATTTGCGGACGCGAGGTTGTCTTTATCGGGCGGCTCATGGGAACAGTGCGCCACTTGAAGAGGTTATCGGCATGAATGCGGTAGGACTTGAGCGCTCGCAAGCGAACGCGATGCCACTGGAAAGCCTCGTCACCTTAAGCCACCTGCTGCGGAACAAGCTGTTGGGCCAGCAGATGCTTGAGCAGCGCGCGGTAGGCCAGCACGCCACGGCTCTTGCCATCGAATTGCGAAGGGGTCACACCGGCACGGCTGGCATCCCGCAAGCGAGTATCGACGGGGATATAACCTTGCCAGATGTCCTCCGGGTACATGTCCCGCAACACGCGCAGGGTCCCCAGGGACGCCTGGGTGCGACGGTCGAACAGGGTCGGCACGATGTTGAAGGCCAGCGTCTGCTTGCGCGAGCGGTTGACCATTGCCAGTGTATTGACCATGCGTTCCAGGCCCTTGACCGCCAGATGCTCGGTCTGCACCGGGATCACCAACTGCTGGCTGGCTGCCAAGGCATTGACCATCAACAAACCCAGCAGTGGCGGGCTGTCGATGATCGCGTAATCGAAATCCTGCCACAGCTGCGCCAGACTCTTGGCGATCACCAGGCCCAGGCCGCTCTGCCCGGGCGACTGTCGCTCCAGGGTGGCCAGGGCAGTGCTGGACGGCAACAGGGAAATCCGCTCGTCGCTGGTGGATAACAGCAATTGTCCCGGCAGGCCCTCGGGCACAACGCCCTTGTGCAGGAACAGGTCGTAGTTGCTGTGCTCCAGGCTGTCGGGATCGTAGCCGAAATAGCTGGTCATCGAGCCATGGGGGTCCAGGTCGACGATGACCACGCGCTTGCCCGCCTCGGCCAGCAACCCGGCTAAAGCGATGGAAGATGTGGTCTTGCCCACACCACCTTTTTGATTGGCGACTGCCCAGACTCTCATTCGGATCGTTCCTCCCGGTCGAAACAGGCTCGACCGAGAAATAGCTCGGTTATAAAGCGGGTGACGGAGAATTGACGGCACTCTGTCTTCCCGGCGACTTGACCGGTGCCGGTGCAGTTTGTGTGCCAGCCCGCTTCAATGCCGCATCCGGTGTTGCATTGGCCGTACCGGTACCGGTCAGGCTGCGACGCACATCGAGGTTACGCGACACCACCAGTATCACGCGGCGGTTGCGTGCACGCCCCTCGGCGGTGGCGTTGTTGGCCACCGGCTGGAACTCGCCATACCCCACCGAAGCCAGGCGCCCGGGATTCAGACCCTGCATCGCCAGCATGCGCACGATGCTTGCCGAACGGGCCGAGGACAATTCCCAGTTGGTCGGGTACTGCGCGGTACGGATCGGCTGGTCGTCGGTGAAGCCTTCGACGTGGATCGGGTTGTCGAACGGTTTGAGGATCGCCGCGACCTTATCGATGATGTTGAACGCCATGTCGCTGGGCATCGCGTCGCCGCTGCCGAACAACAGGCTGGAATTGAGTTCGATCTCGACCCACAACTCGTTGCCGCGCACGGTCATCTGGTTGGAGCTGATCAGGTCGCCAAACGCCGCGCTGATGTCGTCGGCGATGCTTTTCAACGGATCGCTACTGCCGGCGATACCGGCGTCGACCTGCTCGCTGTCCTTGACCAAAGGTTTGGCCGGCGTAGTGGTCTTGGGCCGCTCCTCACCGATAGGAATGGGCTTGAGGGCCCGGTCGGAATCAGTGAAGACCCCGATCAACGCCTCGGAAATGACTTTGTACTTGCCTTCGTTGACCGACGAAATCGAATACATGACCACGAAAAAAGCGAACAGCAGCGTGATGAAGTCGGCGTAGGAAACCAGCCAGCGTTCATGGTTGACGTGTTCTTCACGATGCCTGCGACGTGCCATGCTCCATATCCCCCATCAGTCCATGAAGCCCTGGAGCTTCAACTCAATGGAACGCGGATTTTCACCTTCGGCGATCGACAGAATTCCTTCCAGCAGCATTTCGCGATAGCGCGACTGGCGCAACGCGATGGACTTGAGCTTGGCGGCGATCGGCAGCAGCACCAGGTTGGCACTCGCCACGCCATAGATCGTCGCGACGAAGGCCACGGCGATGCCGCTGCCCAGTTGCGACGGATCGGCCAGGTTGCCCATCACATGGATCAGGCCCATCACCGCACCGATGATGCCGATGGTTGGCGCGTAGCCGCCCATGCTTTCGAAGACCTTGGCCGCTTCGATGTCGCGGCTTTCCTGGGTGTAGAAATCCACTTCCAGGATGCTGCGGATGGCTTCCGGCTCAGCGCCGTCCACCAGCAATTGCAGGCCTTTGCGCGAGTAGCTGTCGGGTTCGGCATCGGCCACCCCTTCCAGGCCCAGCAAGCCTTCCTTGCGAGCGGTCAGGCTCCAGTTCACCACGCGGTCGATGCCACCGGCCAGGTCGACACGGGGCGGAAACAGAATCCAGATCAGCACCTGCATGGCGCGCTTGAACGCGCTCATGGGCGACTGCAACAGCGCCGCGCCAATGGTGCCACCGAGCACGATCAATGCCGCCGGGCCGTTGGCCAGCGCGCCCAGGTGACCGCCTTCCAGATAATTGCCGCCAATGATGGCGACGAACGCCATGATGATGCCAATCAGGCTGAGCACATCCATTACAGGCAGGCCTCGACCAGGTGTCTACCGATGTCGTCCAACCCGTACACCGCGTCGGCAAGATCGGCTTTGACGATGGCCATCGGCATGCCGTAGATCACGCAGCTGGCTTCGTCCTGGGCCCAGATCGCACTGCCGCCCTGCTTGAGCAGCCGTGCGCCTTCGCGCCCGTCGGCACCCATGCCGGTGAGCACCACCGCCAGAACTTTGTCACCGTAGGACTTGGCGGCGGAACCGAAGGTAATGTCCACGCAAGGCTTGTAGTTCAGACGCTCATCGCCTGGCAGGATTTTCACCGCGCCACGGCCGTCGATCATCATCTGCTTGCCACCCGGCGCCAGCAACGCCAGGCCTGGACGCAAGATGTCGCCATCCTCGGCTTCCTTGACGCTGATGTTGCACAGCTTGTCCAAGCGCTCGGCAAACGCCTTGGTGAACGCCGCGGGCATGTGCTGGATCAGCACGATAGGGGCCGGGAAGTTGGCCGGCAATTGAGTCAGGACCCGTTGCAGCGCCACCGGGCCACCCGTGGAGGTGCCGATGGCAACCAGCTTGTAGGCTTTGCGCTTGGGTGCCGGCGACGATGCACTGGCAGGCGCCGAGCGCGTCGGCGCAGGTGCCGGGGCGCTACGCACCGGTGCCGGACTGAAGCTGCTCGAAGGCGCAGGCGCAGGCGCCGGGCTTGGCGCCGCGACCGGGGCGGGTGCCGGCGCGCTGTAGGCACTGACACGGCGATTGCTGCGGGAAATGCTGTGGACCTTTTCGCACAGCAACTGCCGGACCTTGTCGGGGTTGCGCGAAATGTCTTCGAAATTCTTCGGCAGGAAGTCCACGGCCCCGGCGTCCAGCGCATCGAGGGTCACCCGGGCGCCTTCATGGGTCAGGGAGGAGAACATCAAGACCGGGGTCGGACAGCGCTGCATGATATGCCGCACCGCCGTGATGCCGTCCATCATCGGCATCTCATAGTCCATGGTAATCACGTCCGGCTTGAGGGCCAGGGCCTGATCGATCGCCTCTTTGCCGTTAGTCGCGGTACCGACAACCTGAATACTCGTGTCCGCCGAAAGAATTTCCGAGACGCGGCGTCGGAAAAACCCCGAATCGTCCACCACCAGGACTTTAACTACCATAAACACTCCGTTAGACGAGACGTGGCCCTGGGCCACGCCCCTCCAGAATCAAATACGCCGGGCGGCGTAACGCTTGAGCATGCTCGGCACATCGAGGATCAACGCGATGCGACCGTCGCCGGTGATGGTGGCGCCGGACATACCCGGGGTGCCCTGGAGCATCTTGCCCAACGGCTTGATGACCACTTCTTCCTGGCCCACCAACTGGTCGACGACGAAGCCGATCCGCTGGGTGCCCACCGAAAGGATCACCACGTGGCCTTCGCCCTGCTCCACATGCGCCGCGGAGCTGACCAGCCAGCGCTTGAGGTAGAACAACGGCAAGGCCTTGTCCCGAACGATGACCACTTCCTGGCCGTCCACCACGTTGGTGCGCGACAGGTCGAGGTGGAAGATCTCGTTGACGTTGACCAGTGGGAAGGCGAAGGCCTGGTTGCCCAGCATCACCATCAGGGTCGGCATGATCGCCAGGGTCAATGGGACCTTGATGACGATCTTCGAGCCCTGGCCCTTGGTCGAGTAGATGTTGATCGAACCGTTGAGCTGGGAAATCTTGGTTTTCACCACATCCATGCCCACGCCACGACCCGACACATCGGAAATCTCGGTCTTGGTCGAGAAGCCTGGGGCGAAGATCAGGTTGTAGCACTCGGTGTCGCTCAGGCGGTCGGCGGCATCCTTGTCCATCACACCGCGTTTCACCGCGATGGAACGCAACACGTTCGGGTCCATGCCTTTGCCGTCGTCGGAGATCGACAGCAGGATATGATCGCCCTCCTGCTCGGCGGCCAGAATCACCTTGCCACCGCGGACCTTGCCCGAGGCTTCGCGCTCTTCCGGCGACTCAATGCCGTGATCGACCGCGTTGCGCACCAAGTGGACCAGCGGGTCGGCCAAGGCCTCGACAAGGTTCTTGTCGAGGTCGGTCTCTTCACCCACCAGTTCCAGGTTGATTTCTTTCTTGAGCTGGCGAGCCAGGTCACGAACCAGGCGCGGGAAGCGCCCGAAGACTTTCTTGATCGGCTGCATCCGGGTCTTCATGACCGCGGTCTGCAGATCCGCCGTGACCACGTCGAGGTTGGACACGGCCTTGGACATGGCTTCGTCCTGACTGTTGAGGCCCAGGCGCACCAGACGGTTACGCACCAGCACCAGTTCGCCGACCATGTTCATGATCTCATCCAGGCGTGCGGTGTCGACCCGAACGGTGGTCTCGGCTTCGCTCGCCGGTTTTTCCGCTGGAGGCGCCGCCGGAGCCCGGGCGGGCGCCGGTGCAGCAGCGGCGGCAGGCTTGGCGGGTTCCGCCTTGGGTTCCGGTGCCTTGGCGGCGGGTTTGGGCGCAACCTTGGCCGCCGGTGCAGCCGCCGTGGCGGCAGCAGGCGCAGCGGAAGCGGTACCGACTTCGCTGAACTTGCCCTTGCCGTGCAGCTCATCGAGCAGTGATTCGAATTCGTGGTCGCTGATCAGGTCGCTACCTGCGGCAGCGGCAGCGGGCTTGGCCGGCGTCGGTGCCGAAGCGATGGCCGAATCCAGCGCGTCAACGGCAAAGTTGCCCTTGCCATGCAACTGGTCGAGCAAGGCTTCGAATTCGTCGTCGGTGATGTCCGAGCTGTCGCCCGCCGCTTTTGGGGCGGCCGGGGCGGCTGTCGGAACAACGGCATCCGGCGCGAACTGGCCCTTGCCGTGAAGCTGATCGAGCAGCGATTCGAATTCGGCATCGGTGATTTCGTCGCTGGCAGGCCCATCGGCGGCCTGCGCAACAGGAGCAGCCTGGGCAACTGGCGCCT
Source organism: Pseudomonas thivervalensis (assembly GCF_001269655.1). GTDB lineage: Bacteria > Pseudomonadota > Gammaproteobacteria > Pseudomonadales > Pseudomonadaceae > Aquipseudomonas > Aquipseudomonas thivervalensis. Next base: position 219,196 of record NZ_LHVE01000007.1, on the reverse strand, counting down.
CGGCCTGGGCCTTGACGGCACTCAGGGAGTCCAGCAACTGTTCGAATTCATTATCGGTGATATCGCCCGATGCCTCGGCGACCGGTTCTTCAACCGCCGCCTCGACAACTGGCGCCGCTTCGTCAGCCGATTGCGGCTCGGCCAGGCGCGACAGCGCGGCGAGCAGCTCGGGAGTGGCAGGGGTAATCGGCGAGCGCTCACGCACTTCGCTGAACATGCTGTTGACCGCATCCAGCGCTTCGAGCACCACGTCCATCAATTCCGAATCAACGCGACGCTCACCCTTGCGCAGGATGTCGAACACGTTCTCGGCAATGTGACAGCACTCCACCAGCTCGTTGAGCTGGAGAAAGCCGGCGCCTCCTTTTACAGTGTGGAAACCGCGAAAAATTGCATTGAGCAGATCCGCATCATCAGGTCGGCTTTCCAGCTCGACCAGCTGTTCGGACAGTTGCTCTAGAATCTCGCCGGCCTCAACCAGGAAATCCTGAAGGATCTCTTCATCGGCGCCGAAGCTCATTAATGGCTGCTCCTAAAATAGGGCTAAATCAAAATCCAAGGCTGGACAGCAAATCGTCCACATCGTCCTGACCGGACATAACGTCTTCTCTTTTATCGGCATGAATTTGCGGACCTTCACCCTGAGAGAGATGTTTTTGTGGATCTTTTTCAGCAAGCATCGCTTCACGGTCGTGTTCGATGCCTGCAAAGCGGTCGACCTGGCTAGCCATCAACACCAGTTTGAGCAGGTTGCTTTCCACTTCGGTGACCAGTTGGGTCACTCGCTTGATCACCTGGCCGGTCAGGTCTTGATAGTCCTGGGCCAGCAGAATGTCGTTGAGGTTGCTGGCCACGGCGCGGTTCTCGTTGCTGCTGCGCGTCAGGAAACCGTCGACCCGACGGGCCAGCTCCCGAAACTCTTCAGCACCGACCTCGCGACGCATGAACCGGCCCCAGTCGCTGCTCAAGGCCTGGGCTTCTTCGCTCAGGCCATTGACCAGCGGCGTTGCGCTTTCCACCAGGTCCATGGTGCGGTTCGCCGCGGCCTCGGTCAGCTTGACCACATACCCCAGGCGCTCAGTGGCGTCGGTGATCTGCGAGACTTCCTCGGCCTGCGGCATGTGCGGGTCGATCTGGAAATTGACAATCGCGCTGTGCAATTCACGCGTGAGCTTGCCCACTTCCTGATACAGACCACGGTCACGGGTCTGGTTGAGCTCATGGATCATTTGAACCGCATCGCCAAAGCGACCTTTTTCAAGGCTGTCGACCAGTTCGCGGGCATGTTTTTTCAGGGTCGATTCGAAATCGCCCATTGAAGATTCGTTGTCCATAGCTCCCCCGTGGCGCCGTTAACCGATGCGTTCGAAGATTTTTTCGATCTTCTCTTTCAACGCCTGGGCCGTGAAGGGTTTGACCACATAGCCGTTTACACCGGCCTGGGCCGCTTCGATGATCTGCTCGCGCTTGGCTTCGGCAGTCACCATCAGCACCGGGAGGTGCTTGAGTTTTTCGTCGGCACGCACCTGGCGCAGCAGGTCGATGCCGGTCATGCCCGGCATGTTCCAGTCGGTGACCAGAAAATCGAAGTTGCCACTGTGCAGCATCGGGAGCGCAGTGGTCCCGTCATCTGCTTCGGCCGTGTTGGTGAACCCAAGGTCACGCAACAGGTTTTTAATGATCCGCCGCATCGTTGAGAAGTCATCAACGATGAGGATTTTCATGTTCTTGTCCAATTCGACCTCCAAGCAGTCTTAAACGCGCCCAGCACCTGGACGCGCCATTTCAATCAATCCGGCACAACACTCGACAACGGTCTGGAGCACAACGGATGGAGACTGGCGCAGAACCTGCCAGGCCAGCCTCGTTCGCAGTGTCCCCACACTGCCTGTCAACGCGCTCGCCACTCCCCCAAACGCCCCCGCAAACGGGCCGCGCACTGGCTGTGTAACTGGCTGACCCGCGATTCGCTGACCCCCAGGACCTCACCGATTTCCTTGAGGTTCAGCTCTTCGTCGTAGTACAGCGCCAAGACCAGTCGCTCACGCTCCGGCAAATTGGCAATCGCATCCGCCAGCGCGCTCTGGAAACGTTCATCTTCCAGGTCACGCGATGGCTCCATGTGAGCACTTGCGCCATCCTCATGCAGCCCTTCGTGTTCGCCGTCCTGCAGCAGGTCGTCGAAACTGAACAGGCGGCTGCCCAAGGTATCGTTCAAAATCCCGTAATAATCATCGAGACTCAACTGGAGTTCGGCCGCAACCTCGTGATCTTTAGCGTCACGCCCGGTTTTCGCTTCAATTGCCCGAATTGCGTCACTGACCATGCGGGTATTGCGGTGCACCGAACGCGGTGCCCAATCGCCCTTGCGGACTTCATCGAGCATCGCCCCGCGAATGCGAATCCCGGCATAAGTCTCGAAGCTGGCGCCTTTGCTGGCGTCGTATTTGTTCGACACTTCAAGCAGGCCGATCATGCCGGCCTGGATCAAGTCCTCGACCTGGACACTGGCCGGCAACCGCGCCAGCAAGTGATAGGCGATACGCTTGACCAGTGGCGCATAACGCTCGATCAATTCGTACTGGGCGTCCCGTGCCGATTTTTTGTAGAGATGGTTGTAACCGCTGGCTGTCATAACACGGGCCCTGCTGTTTGTTGCACAAGACGCTCGACGAAAAATTCCAGATGCCCGCGGGGGTTGGCCGGCAGTGGCCAAGTATCGACCTTCTGGGCGATCGCCTTGAACGCCAGCGCGCATTTGGAACGTGGAAAGGCTTCATAAACGGCACGTTGCTTCTGGACGGCCTTGCGGACGCTTTCGTCGTAAGGCACTGCGCCGACGTATTGTAGGGCGACGTCCAGGAAGCGATCGGTGACCTTGGTCAACTTGGCGAACAGGTTGCGTCCTTCCTGTGGGCTCTGGGCCATGTTGGCCAGGACGCGGAAGCGGTTCATGCCATAGTCGCGGTTAAGCAGTTTGATCAGGGCGTAGGCGTCGGTGATGGACGTCGGTTCGTCGCAGACCACCAGCAGCACTTCCTGGGCGGCGCGCACGAAACTGACGACCGAGTCGCCGATGCCAGCCGCGGTGTCGATCACCAGCACATCGAGGTTGTCGCCGATGTCGCTGAAGGCCTGGATCAGGCCCGCGTGCTGCGCCGGAGTCAGGTGAACCATGCTCTGGGTGCCGGAGGCAGCCGGCACGATGCGAATCCCGCCCGGCCCCTGCAACAGCACGTCGCGCAGTTCGCAACGGCCTTCGATCACGTCAGCCAGGGTGCGTTTGGGGGTAAGCCCCAGCAACACGTCGACGTTCGCCAGGCCCAGGTCGGCGTCCAGCAGCATGACCCGTCGGCCAAGCTCTGCCAGAGCCAGGGACAAGTTCACTGACACGTTAGTCTTCCCGACGCCACCTTTGCCGCCGGTCACCGCGATCACCTGTACGGGATGCATGCTGCCCATGTTCGTTCTTTACCTTGTCTTCTTAGACGGAGGCCACATTACTGGCTGCGCGTTCGCATAAGGAACAATGCATGGCAGACCATCGATGTAGGTACAAAAAATATTCATGATTACCTCAGCCAACCTGCTTGGTCGGGCTGTGGTAGATATCAGCGAACATGTCAGCCATGGCTTCTTCGCTGGGTTCTTCCTGCATTTGCACACTCACGGCACGACTGACCAGTTGATGACGGCGCGGCAGATGCAAATCATCCGGGATCCGCGGCCCATCGGTCAGGTAGGCCACCGGCAGTTCATGACCGATCGCCAGGCTCAACACCTCGCCCAGGCTTGCCGTTTCGTCCAGCTTAGTCAGGATGCAGCCGGCCAGCCCGCAGCGTTTGTAGCTGTGGTATGCGGCGGTTAGAACCTGTTTCTGGCTGGTGGTTGCCAACACGAGATAATTTTTTGACTTGATACCGCGTCCGGCCAGGCTTTCGAGCTGCATGCGCAGGGCCGGATCGCTGGCTTGCAGGCCCGCGGTATCGATCAGCACGACGCGTTTGCGCAGCAGCGGCTCCAGCGCCTGGGCCAGGGATTGGCCCGGATCCACATGGGTCACCGACACATTGAGGATCCGGCCCAGGGTCTTGAGTTGTTCCTGGGCACCGATGCGGAAACTGTCCATGCTCACCAGGGCAATGCTCTGGGCGCCGTACTTGAGTACATAACGGGCGGCGAGCTTGGCCAGGGTGGTGGTCTTGCCCATGCCGGCAGGGCCGACCATGGCAATCACCCCGCCCTCTTCCAGCGGCTCGACTTCCGGCGTGGCGATCATGCGTGCCAGGTGCGCCAGCAGCATGCGCCAGGCCTGGCGCGGCTCTTCGATACCATTGATCAGTGCCAGCAGGTCGCGGGACAACGGGCCGGACAAGCCAATGCGTTGCAGGCGACGCCACAGGTTGGCCTGGGCCGGACGGCTGCCTTGCAGCTGGTTCCAGGCCAGGGAGCCGAGCTGGACTTCCATCAGCTCGCGCAGGCTGTTGAGTTCGAAGCGCATCGAGTCCAGGGCGCGCGGGTCGACCCCGCGGGCAGGCGCGGCGGGTGCCGGCTCCGGACGACGCGGTTCGGCCTGGGCCTGTTCGATCAGCGGCTCGGCAGCGGTCAACGGCAGGCCGGCGGTCAGCGGCTGACCGGCGAACAATTGACGATTGGTGCCCGCGGCACCCTCGCCTTCGCTGCTGCGCAGGCTCAGTTCGGCCTGGGCGCTGGCGATGCGCGATTGGGTCTTGCGCAGCTCGTCTTCGAGTTCCATGTTCGGAATCCGTGGAGCCAGCGCCGACAATTTGTAATCCAGGGCCGCCGTCAGCTCGACACCGCCGGCGATACGACGGTTGCCAATGATGGCTGCTTCAGCGCCCAGCTCGTCACGAACCAGTTTCATGGCCTGACGCATGTCTGCGGCGAAAAAACGCTTCACTTGCATAAACCACTACCTCAGCCGTTGGGCCCTACTGTCGCAACGATGGTCACTTGCTTGTTGTCCGGTATTTCCTGGTACGCCAGCACATGCAGCCCCGGGACCGCGAGGCGACCGAATCGCGAGAGCATCGCGCGAATCGGACCGGCCACCAGCAGGATCACCGGTTGGCCTTGCATCTCTTGCCGCTGGGCTGCATCGATCAGCGAACGCTGCAGCTTCTCGGCCATGCTTGGCTCCAGCAGAACACCCTCTTCCGAGCCTTGTCCTGCCTTCTGCAGACTATTGAGCAATATCTGTTCCAACCTTGGCTCCAAGGTGATCACAGGCAGCTCAGACTCAGTGCCTACAATGCTTTGGACGATTGCACGGGACACGCCGACGCGCACGGCGGCCACCAAGGCGGCGGTATCTTGACTCTTGGACGCGTTGTTGGCGATGGCTTCGGCAATACTGCGTATGTCGCGCACAGGCACTTGTTCGGCCAGCAGCGCCTGCAGCACCTTCAGCAACTGCGACAACGAAACCACGCCCGGCACCAGCTCTTCGGCCAGCTTCGGCGAGCCTTTGGCCAGTACTTGCAGGAGTTGCTGGACTTCTTCGTGGCCAATCAGCTCGCTGGAGTGCTTGTACAGGATCTGGTTCAAGTGGGTCGCCACCACGGTACTGGCGTCCACCACGGTATAACCGAGGGACTGGGCCTGGGCCCGCTGGCTGATTTCGATCCACACCGCTTCCAGGCCGAAAGCCGGATCCTTGGCGGTAATGCCGTTGAGGCTGCCGTAGACCTGGCCAGGGTTGATCGCCAGTTCACGGTCGGGGTAGATCTCGGCTTCGGCCAGGATCACCCCCATCAACGTCAGGCGATAGGCGCTCGGCGCCAGGTCGAGGTTGTCGCGGATATGCACGGTGGGCATCAGGAAGCCCAGGTCCTGGGAGAGCTTCTTGCGCACCCCCTTGATCCGCGCCAGCAACTGTCCCCCCTGGTTACGGTCGACCAACGGAATCAGGCGATAGCCGACTTCCAGGCCGATCATGTCGATCGGGGTCACGTCATCCCAGCCCAACTCCTTGGTTTCCATGGCGCGGGCCGGCGACGGCAACAGTTCCTGCTGGCGCTTGACCTCTTGCAGGGCCTGGACTTTCTGCACGTTCTGCTTCTTCCAGAACAGGTAGGCACCACCGGCCGCCATGGCCGCCATGCTCAGGAAGGAAACGTGCGGCATGCCAGGCACCAGGCCCATCACCGCCATCAGGCCGGCGGCAACAGCCAGAGCCTTGGGCGAGGCGAACATCTGCCGGCCGATCTGCTTGCCCATGTCTTCGGAGCCCGAAGCACGGGTCACCATGATCGCCGCCGCTGTGGATAACAACAGTGATGGCAATTGCGCCACCAAACCGTCACCAATCGTCAGCAAGGCGTAGACCTTGCCCGCATCGCCGAAGGTCATGCCATGCTGGAAGATGCCGACAGCCATGCCGCCGATCAGGTTGATGAACAGAATCAACAGGCCGGCGATGGCGTCACCGCGCACGAATTTGCTCGCACCGTCCATGGAACCGTAGAACTCGGCTTCCTGGGCCACTTCCAGACGACGCAGCTTGGCCTGGCTCTGGTCGATCAGGCCGGCGTTGAGGTCGGCGTCGATCGCCATCTGCTTGCCGGGCATCGCATCGAGGGTGAAACGCGCGCTCACCTCGGAAATACGTCCGGCGCCCTTGGTCACCACGACGAAGTTGATGATCATCAAGATGGCGAAAACCACGATACCGACCACGTAGTTGCCGCCGATCACCACTTCACCGAAAGCCTGGATCACCTTACCGGCGGCGGCGTGGCCGTCCTGGCCGTGGAGCATGACCACCCGGGTGGACGCCACGTTCAGCGCCAGGCGCAACAGCGTGGCCACCAGCAGGATGGTCGGGAATACGGCGAAATCCAACGGCCGCAGGGCGTATACGCAGACCAGCAGCACGACGATCGACAAGGCGATGTTGAACGTGAAGAACACGTCCAGCAGGAACGGCGGCATCGGCAGCATCATCATGGCAAGCATGACCAGCAGCAACAGCGGCACGCCCAGATTACCCCGGCTGAGGTCTACGACATTGCTGCGCGCGGCGCTGAACAACTGAGAGCGATCCACCAATATTCCCCGTTCCTGTGAAGCAAACTTTTGACGCCCGGAAGGGGCGCAGGCGGGGTATTGCAAGAAGCCTTCCAACTTTTCCCGGAGGCTGGAATAGAGGGGTTGAGAAGACGCCGACCTGTGGAAGCGAGCTTGCTCGCGATAGCGATTTGTCAGTCACTGCTGTAGGCAACCGATCCAACGCAATCGCGAGCAAGCTCGCTCCCACAGGGCTTGTATCAGCCAGACTCAGGAGTCGCGGCGCAAATCCGGCGGAATCGGCAAGTCCTTGAGCGGTTCGGGGCGCTTGCCTTTGCCGGCGCGGTGCTGACGGATCTGGTAGACGTAGGCCAGCACCTGGGCCACCGCCAGGTACAGGCCGCCAGGGATTTCCTGGTCGAGTTCGGTGGAGTAGTAGATCGACCGCGCCAGCGCCGGGGATTCGAGCAGCATCACCTCATTGGCCACGGCAATCTCACGGATTTTCAGCGCCAGGAAGTCACTGCCCTTGGCCAGCAACACGGGAGCGTTGCCTTTTTCGGGGTCGTACTTGAGGGCGACGGCGTAGTGAGTCGGGTTGGTGATGACCACATCGGCATCGGGGATGGCCGCCATCATCCGCCGCTGGGAGACCTCGCGCTGCAATTGCCGGATCCGCTGCTTGACCTCCGGCTTGCCTTCCTGGTCCTTGTGCTCGTCGCGTATCTCCTGCTTGGTCATCATCAGCTTCTGCTTGCTCTGATAGAGCTGGATCGGCACATCGATGGCAGCGATCAGGATCAGGCCGCAAGCCATCCACAACGTACTCCAGCCCACCAACTGCACGCTGTGGATAATCGCCTGCTCCAGCGGTTCGTGAGCAATGCGCAGCAGGTCGTCGATATCGGCCTGCAGCACCGTCAGCGCGACGAACAGGACCAGTAGGAATTTCCCCAGCGCCTTCAGTAGCTCCATGACCGCCGTGGTGGAAAACATCCGTTTGAGACCCGCAGCAGGGTTCATCCGGCTGAACTTCGGAGCCATGGTCTTGCCGGAAAACAGCCACCCCCCCAAGGAAATCGGCCCTAGAAAAGCTGCCAACAGCAAAAAAATCAGGATCGGTTGCAACGAAATGATCGCGATCTTGCCGGAATGCAACAGATACTGCGCCATGGCGCCAGGACTCAGCAGCACTTCCCGGGGCAGGGAGAAATTCAGGCGCATGATTTCCAGCAGATCCAATGCCAGTCCGCCGCCATATATCAGCAGCCCGCCGGCACCGGCGAGCATGATCGCAAGGGTGTTCAGCTCTTTGGATCGCGCAATCTCGCCCTTTTCCCGGGACTCACGCAGGCGCTTTTCCGTGGGGTCTTCTGTCTTGTCCTGACCACTCTCGCTTTCGGCCATGGTTCAGCGTGCCTGTGCCATGTCACGTAGCAACTGCAAAGCCTGAGTAGCCAGCGGCTGATACTGGTTGAGAATATCCCCCAGGCTGATCCAGAAAATCACCATGCCCAGTACGAGGGTCAGGGGGAAACCAATGGAAAAGATGTTCAATTGCGGCGCCGCGCGGGTCATCACGCCAAAGGCAATGTTGACCACCAGCAATGCGGTGATCGCCGGCAATACCAGCACCATCGCCGCCCCCAGGACCCAGCCGAGCTTGCCGGCGATTTCCCAGAAATGATTGACCAGCAAAGCGCTGCCGACCGGCATGGTGGTAAAACTCTCGGTCAGGACTTCGAACACCACTAGATGTCCGTTCATGGCGAGAAACAGCAACGTTACCAACATCGTCAGGAACTGACCGATCACCGCCGAGTTGACGCCGTTGGTGGGGTCGATCATGGACGCAAAGGCCATGCCCATCTGAATCGAGATGATTTGCCCGGCCACCACGAATGCCTGGAAGAACAGCTGCAGCGAGAATCCCATCAAGGCCCCGATGAGAATTTGCTCGGCCACCAGCATCAGCGCGCTGAGGTCCAGGGCATTGACCGGCGGCATCGGCGGTAGCCCAGGCGCGATGACCACCGTAATCGCCAGGGCGAAATACAAACGCACCCGGGTCGGTACCAGTGTCGTACCGAAGACCGGCATGCTCATCAGCACCGCGGTGACGCGAAACAGCGGCAGGATGAACGATGCCACCCAGGAACTGATCTGGGTGTCGGTCAGCGCGAGCATCGACATGAGATCAGCCGATCAACTGCGGAATACTGCCGTACAACTGCAGGATGTATTCCATGAAGGTTTGCACCAGCCAGGGGCCGGCGACGATCAACGTCACCAGCATCACCAGCAGGCGCGGCAGGAAGCTCAAGGTCTGTTCGTTGATCTGGGTCGCGGCCTGGAACATCGCCACCAGCAATCCCACCAGCAGACTGGGAATCACCAGGATGGCAACCATCATGGTGGTCAGCCAGAGCGCTTCCCGGAACAGGTCTACCGCTACTTCAGGCGTCATATCGTCCTACCTGCACAAAAGACCTAAACACCGCCGAAACTGCCTGCCAGGGTACCGATGATCAGCGCCCAGCCGTCCACCAGCACAAACAGCATGATCTTGAACGGCAGGGAAATGATCAGCGGCGACAGCATCATCATACCCATGGCCATCAGCACGCTGGCGACCACCAGGTCAATGATCAGGAACGGGATGAAAATCATGAAGCCGATCTGGAATGCGGTTTTCAGCTCGGACGTCACGAACGCCGGCACCAGGATAGTCAGCGGCGCCTGGTCGGCACTGGGGATGTCGGTGCGCTTGGACAGGCGCATGAACAGTTCCAGGTCACTGCTGCGGGTCTGGGCCAGCATGAAATCCTTGATCGGCACTTCAGCCTTGGCCACGGCATCCTGGGCAGTGATTTTTTCTGCCAGGTAGGGTTGCAGCGCATCCTGATTCACCCGGTCGAACACCGGCGCCATGATGAACATGGTCAGGAACAGCGCCATGCCGGTGAGGATCTGGTTCGAGGGGGTCTGTTGCAAGCCCAGGGCTTGGCGCAGGATCGAAAAGACAATGATGATCCGGGTGAAACTGGTCATCAGCATGACGAACGCCGGAATGAAGCTCAGCGCGGTCATGATCAGCAGGATCTGCAGGCTGACCGAGTATTCCTGGGCGCCTTCGGCATTGGTCCCCAGGGTGATCGCCGGGATCGATAGCGGGTCGGCGGCGAACGCCAACGGTGCGGCCAGCATCAGGGCCAATGCCAACAGAATGCGCAACGGCATTACTTTTTATCCTTCTGGTCTTTCCCCAGCAGCTCCATGAGGCGCTGGGCAAATTCGGGGCTGGCCGGCTCGGTGGCGGGCACCTGAACGGGCTCCTTGAGGACGTGCAAGGCGGTGATGGTGCCGGGGCTCAGGCCCAGCAGGATCTGCTCGTTGCCAACCTGCACCAGCACCAGCCGGTCCCGCGGACCGAGCGCGCGGGAACCGACGATGTCGATGACCTGGCCCTTGCCGGCCGGCCCCGCCTGCTGCACGCGCCGCAGCATCCAGGCGAGAAAGAAGATCAAGCCCAGCACCAGCAGCAAGCCAAGTACCAGTTGCGCCAGTTGCCCGGCGACACCCGTGCCCGACGCCGGCGCAACGGCCGCCGTGGCAACCGGTTCGGCCGCCAACACGCTCAATGGCAGCATCGACGCTGCGGCGAGGAAACCTTTCACTCAGCGCAGCTTCTTGATGCGTTCGCTCGGACTGATCACGTCCGTCAGGCGAATGCCGAACTTCTCGTTGACCACTACCACTTCGCCATGAGCGATCAAGGTGCCGTTGACCAACACGTCGAGCGGCTCGCCAGCCAGGCGGTCCAGCTCGATCACCGAGCCCTGGTTGAGCTGCAGCAGGTTGCGGATGTTGATATCGGTGCTGCCCACTTCCATCGAGATCGACACCGGGATATCGAGGATCACGTCCAGGTTCGGCCCGTCCAGCGTCACCTGTTCGTTGCTCTTGGGCACGCTGCCAAACTCTTCCATCGGCAACCGATTGGAGCCGTGATTGCCGCTATCGGCGGCCAGCAAGGCATCGATGTCAGCCTGCCCGGCATCGCCGGTTTCTTCCAGGGCCGCAGCCCATTCGTCGGCCAGCGCCTGGTCATCCTGGGTGTTCATATCGTTAGCCATCATTTGTCCTCGGCGGGCAAAAATCAGTTAGAAACGCAAAACTTAAAAATTCGACACCGCTCAGCGGCGTTCGATCGGCTCGATCACCTGCAACGCCAGGTTGCCTTTGTGAGAGCCCATCTTGACCTTGAAGGCCGGTACGCCATTGGCGCGCATGATCATGTCTTCCGGCATCTCGACGGGGATGATGTCCCCCGGCTGCATGTGCAGGATGTCCCGCAGGCGCAGTTGGCGCCGGGCGACCGTCGCGCCGATGGGCACATCGACATCCAGCACGTCCTGGCGCAAGGCATTGATCCAGCGCTCGTCCTGGTCGTCGAGGTCCGACTGGAAACCGGCGTCGAGCATTTCGCGCACCGGCTCGATCATCGAATACGGCATGGTCACGTGCAGGTCGCCGCCACCGCCATCGAGCTCGATGTGGAAGGTCGAGACCACAATGGCCTCGCTCGGCCCGACGATGTTGGCCATGGCCGGGTTCACTTCCGAGTTGATGTACTCGAAGTTCACTTCCATGATCGCCTGCCAGGCTTCCTTCAAGTCGATGAAGGCCTGCTCCAGCACCATGCGCACCACCCGCAGCTCGGTCGGGGTGAACTCACGGCCTTCGATCTTGGCGTGACGACCGTCGCCACCGAAGAAGTTATCCACCAGTTTGAACACCAGCTTGGCGTCGAGGATAAACAACGCGGTGCCGCGCAACGGCTTGATCTTCACCAGGTTGAGGCTGGTGGGCACGTACAGCGAATGCACGTACTCGCCGAACTTCATCACCTGCACGCCACCCACGGCCACATCGGCCGAACGGCGCAACATGTTGAACATGCTGATGCGGGTATAACGGGCGAAACGCTCGTTGATCATTTCCAGGGTCGGCATGCGTCCGCGAACGATGCGATCCTGGCTGGTCAGGTCGTAGCTTTTGACGCTGCCCGGTTCAGCAGCGTTTTCGGTCTGTACCAGACCGTCGTCGACACCATGCAACAGCGCATCGATTTCGTCCTGGGACAGCAGGTCCTGCACGGCCATGTCGTGTTCCTACTGCAATACGAAGTTAGTGAAGAGCAACTGTTCGATCACCACTTTGCCGAGCTCTTTCTGAGCCACTTCCTGCACGCTGGCCGTGGCTTTCTGGCGCAGCATTTCCTGGCCGACGGGGGTGGCCAGGGTGTCGAAACTCTGTCCGGAAAACAGCATCACCAGGTTATTGCGGATCAGCGGCATGTGCACCCGCAGCGCTTCCAGGTCAGCCTGGTTGCGACCTTGCAAAGTAATACTGACCTGCATGTAGCGTTGACGACCGTTCACGGTGTAGTTGGCCACGAAGGCCGGCGCCATCGGTTCGAAAATCGCCGGCTGCTTGCCCACTGGCGCAGCCTCGGCCGCCACTGCCGGTTTGCTTTGAGCGCTGTGCATGAAATACCAGGTAGCCCCCACGGACACGCCGATCGCCAGGAGCAAACCCACCACGATCATGATGATCAGCTTGAGTTTGCCTTTGGTTGCAGGGTCTTTTACAGCTGCTGCTTCGCTCTTCGCCATGCCAATAATCCGTCACTAATCGGGGTTTTCACTGTTGCACGGCAAGGCAGGAGCAAGTGTTATGCCAGAAATGTCGGTACGTGAGATGACGGGTAAGTACGATCTTCAGAGCCCAACAAAACCAATGTGGGAGCGAGCTTGCTCGCGATAGCGGTGGATCAGTCCCAGCAAAGGGTGACTGACAAACCGCTATCGCGAGCAAGCTCGCTCCCACATGAGGGGTGAACAGCGTTGGATCAGGCGTAGTAGTCGACCGCGCTGGTGCCGATGACGCTGGTCGTGCTGGCGGCCACTTCAGCGATGCTGGCCGGAGCGGCTTCATCCGCGGCATCCACCGCCCCACCGGAGGAAGTCGTACGCCCCGCCCTGGCTTGCTGCTGGGCCTGCTGCTCCTGGTTCTGCGAACCACGGGACTGATCCGACACGCTGACGTCGACCTGGCCCATGCCCTGCTGGGTAAAACTTTCACGCAGGCGATGCAACTGGCCTTCGAGGGCTTCGCGAACGCCGGAGTGGGCGCTCATGAACGTGACCTGGGTCTGCTGGTCCGGCACCATGTTCACCCGGATATCCAAGCGCCCGAGTTCGGCGGGTTGCAACTGGATGTCGGCCGCCTTGAGATTGACGCTGGACAGGTACATTACCCGGTTGACTACCTCTTCGGTCCAACCGCTCTGGTTCATCGCGATAGGTTGGTTGACCGGCACCGCGTTGGCGGTCTTGGGCGTAGCGGCCTGGGTCAGTGCGGCCAGGCGGTTGGCGAAATCGTCCACGCGGGTGTCGCTGGACGCAGACCCCAAGTCCTTGAGGCCCTCGCTGATCAAACCGCCGAAAGCCTTGTCGCCGCCCTGGCTGCCGGACTCGGTGCTGTTCTGATCGGCTTGCACGCCGAGCATGCTGGCCATACCGGCGGCAAAGGTCTGCGCCGACGTCGGCTCACCGTCGAGGGACGCCGGGGCAGCGCTCTTGGGTTGTGCCTGGCTGGTGGCTGAAACATGACCGCCCTGCTCCATCGCCAAGCGCAAGGCGGGCAATGCGTCGAGCGGATCGGCTTGTGGATCGAAGGTTGGATCGACGACCGGGACAGCAGGCTGGACCGGCGCGCCCGACAGGACAACCGGTACCGCGACTGCGCCGGTTAACTGGGCCTCAGCCGCGACCACCACGGGGGCAGGTTCCACCGGGGCTGTCGCGACCGGCACCGTCATGTCCGGCAGCACGCCTGGGTCAAGGCTCGGATCTACAGGAGCCGCATCCGCCACAGGCGGTTCAGCCGAGGCCGCGCCGTCATCGCTGGCAGCCTTGTCGTCGGCACTGGTCGGTTTTTCCGCGGGCAAGGGTTTGCCGCTATCGGCAACCGTCGGCTCCGGGGCGGCAGACGTTTCGTTGCCGGTGTCTTTTTTGACGGTGTTGTCAGCGGCCTTGTCGCGCGCCGGTTTCACCGAAGGCTCAGGGGCCGTGGCTTTGGCAGGCGCCTGCTTGGCGAAGACTTGAGCGAAGCTGGAGGCTCTATCCCCGAGGTCCGGGGCCGCTGCCGGTGAATTGACGGCGACCTGGGGCTTGGCCTGGACAGGGGCCTGCAGCAATGAATTGGGGGTAATGGGCATAAAAAAGTCTCCGCTGCACTGGAATCATAGGTACAGTCGAGACTAGGCAATGCAAGGCACGGGCCAACGTTTTACCCGGCCATCAACTCTCAGCAGTGGAAGCCTTCACGCTCTTCCCGGCACAGCTTGCGGACGTGGGCGAATTCGCTGTCGATTTCGTTGACCAGGCTCTCGATGCCGCCCAATGACGGCTGCTTGGCGCGCTGTTCCAGTTCGCCGCACAACTCGGCCAGGCGGATGGCGCCCATGTTGCTGCTGCTGCCCTTGAAGCTGTGGGCGGTAGCGCTCAGTTTTTCAGCGTCCCGCGCTTCATGCAGCACGCGCAGGCGAGCCTCGGAGTCGTTGAGAAATGTATCCAGTAACTCCAGATACCCCTCCTCCATGACTTCTTTCAACGTGCTGAGCACGTCGCGGTCCAGATGAATCTCGTTCACTTGCTCGCTCCCTGATCAAGAATGGCCCCAATTATGCCAGAGCCTCCCAGAAAAACTCCACGCGCGCTCTACGACCATCGTCTGACCAACTGGCCTGGTGGCTCAACTGGCGTACCAGGCTCACGCCGCGCCCCGACAACCGATCACTGTCCACGGGCCGTGCCAGCACCCGGGCGACATCGAACCCCTCGCCACTGTCTTCGACCTCGATGGTCAGGCGACCGCCCTCGCCGTTTGGCGAAACGTGCAAGTGCACCCGCACGTAACCGTCGCTCAGCTCATCCAGGCGCGTGTTGCGATCGCTGTAGTATCGGGCGAAACCCGCCGCATCACGCTTGAGACTCGAGTCGAGCCCCAGCACGCCGTGATCCAGCGCATTGGAGTAAAGCTCCGACATGACGCTGTAGAGGGCACCACTCTGCGCCCTGAGCCCATGCACCTCAAGCAGCAACTGCAACAGGTAGGGCATCGGGTTGAAGCGCTTGAGCGTCTGCGCCCGAAACTCGAAGCTCACCGACCAATCCAGCGGGCTGGACTGGCCGCTGTCGGAATAGACCGGCGGTGGTGGATTGAGTTGCGTCGGGGCGACCAGTCGCACCTCGACCATGCTGAAGTCGTCCCGGGCCTCACCGCGAAAATCGCGCAGGGCCTGCTGGATATCCTCAAAAAGACGGTCAGGCTCACGGTTGGCCGAAAATACCTGCTGCAACCGCTCCACGCCAAACGGTTGGTCATCACGGTCACTGGTTTCTATTACGCCATCCGACAACAGGAACACGCGGTCCCCCAGCGACATCGGATGCACTTCGGTGCGGTCATCGAATAACTGCGGCGTGAGTACGCCCAATGGCAAGTGCCGCGCCGGAAGCGGCGTGCGCACGCCGCTGAGGCTGTCATGCAGGTAACCATCGGGCATTCCGCCGTTCCAGATCTCCACTGTGCAACGCTGGAAGCTCAGGCATAACAGCGTCGCACAACAGAACATATCCACCGGCAGGATGCGCTTGAGCTTGGCATTCATCTCCCGCAGGATCTGCGCCAGGCCGTAGCCTTTGGCCGTCATCCCGTAGAACACTTCCGCCAGTGGCATCGCACCGACCGCCGCCGGCAGACCGTGCCCGGTGAAATCCCCCAGCAGGACGTGCATGTCGCCGGCCGGGTTGAACGCCGCCAGCAGCAAGTCGCCATTGAACAAGGCATAGGGTGATTGCAGGTAGCGGATGTTTGGCGCGCTCAGGCAGCCGGAGTGGGCGATCTTGTCGAACACGGCCTTGGCGACCCGTTGTTCGTTGAGCAGGTAGTCATGGTGCCGGGCGATCTGGTCGCGCTGTTCCACCACCGTGGCCTGCAACCGGCGCAAGCGGTCCATGGCCTTGATCTTGGCCGCCAGGATCACCTGGTTGTAGGGCTTGGCCAGAAAGTCATCGCCGCCGGCTTCCAGGCAACGGGCCAGGGCTTCGCTCTCAGTCAGCGAGGTGAGGAAAATGATCGGGACCAATTGATCCCCAGCCAACTGCTTGATTCGCTGCGCGGCTTCGAAGCCGTCCATCACGGGCATCATCGCGTCCATCAGCACCAGGTGCGGACGCTGTTCCAGATAGACGTCGACCGCTTCTGCGCCATCGGCCGCGGTGAGCACATGGTGACCCTGGCGGCGGACAATGGTCGACAACAGCAGTCGATCAGCGGCACTGTCTTCGGCAATCAGGACCGTCAGTGGCTCCGACGACGATTGCATGGCGATCAACTGATGTCGAACAGCTTGTCGAAGTTGGAGATCGCAAGGATTTTCTTGACGTCGCTGCTGCTGTTGACGACCCGGATGTCCGAGTCGTCGCCACCGGCATGATCACGTAACAGCAAGAGCATGCCCAAGGCGGAACTGTCGAGATAGGTGGCCTTCTTCAAATCCACCACAATAGACTCGGGCTTGCTATTGAGCCTCTCGTAAGACTCGCGAAACTCCTGGTGCCGTCCGAAATCGAATCGACCTTCGATCGAAATCGTCAACTTCTTCCCATCTTGGGATACTTCTGTAACGACTGACATGTTCAGCTTCCCTGTCATGGACATACGTGTACAAGGTGTAGCATCAGGTAAAGATCTGAGCAAGGTTTTGCCTCGATCATCCGACAAAATCCTGGTTCCCTATCAGTAGGGATTCTGCCGCGGCAGGCGCTGGGACAATTCATCGAGCAGTTTCTGTTCGCGTCTGTCTTCCAGTTGCCGCGCCTCATCGATATAGCGCTGTACCAGTTTGCGCAGCCCTTCGACCCGGGCAAACGCCTCTTGCCAGCTCTGGCGGGCCTTCTCCAGATTGTTCTGGTGCCAGACCAGGCTTTGGCGCTGCTGGTCGATGGCGGTGCCCAACTGCGCCAGGAACCCCTGGTAACCCAGCAGCCATTGCCCGGAGACGCCGTGGCTGCCACGGGCAATCCACTGTTCCTGATATTCGAGTCGAAAGTTTTCAAGGTCTGCCAGCTTGCTCTCGGCAACGGCCACTTGCCCCTGGAAATACGCCAGTCGCTGGACAGCGGTCTTCTCGGCCTTCTCCGCCATGTCCACCACGGGGGCCAGGCGCGCCGCACGACTCGTGGCCATGGCCGGTTACGTGCCTGAGACCGGAGCGAAAATAGTCTGCAAGTGCGCTTCGCTGGCGCCCATGCCGATGTTGTCGTTCAAGCTCTGGCGCAGGTAGACGGCCATGGATGGGTAAAGACTGATGGCAGTGTCGGTCTCGCGGTCGCCGCCGGGCACATAGGCGCCGACGCTGATCAGGTCGCGGCTCTGCTGGTAGCGCGACCAGTATTGCTTGAACTGCTGGGCCCGCTTCATGTGCTCGGCGCTGATCACTGACGGCATGACCCGGCTGATGGACGCCTCGATGTCGATAGCCGGGTAGTGCCCTTCTTCAGCCAGGCGCCTGGACAGCACGATGTGGCCATCGAGTACGCCCCGGGCCGAGTCGGCGATGGGGTCTTGCTGGTCATCGCCTTCGGACAGCACGGTATAGAACGCGGTGATCGAACCCCCGCCCTTTTCCGCATTGCCGGCGCGTTCGACCAGTTTCGGCAGCTTGGCGAAGACCGAAGGCGGATAACCCTTGGTGGCCGGCGGCTCGCCGATAGCCAGGGCGATCTCCCGCTGGGCCTGGGCGAAACGGGTCAGCGAATCCATCAGCAACAGGACGTTCTTGCCCTTGTCGCGAAAATACTCGGCAATACGCGTGCAATACATGGCCGCCCGCAAACGCATCAGCGGCGCATCGTCCGCTGGCGACGCCACCACGACCGAACGCTTGAGCCCTTCCTCGCCGAGGATGTGCTCGATGAATTCCTTGACCTCACGGCCCCGCTCGCCAATCAGCCCCACCACGATGATGTCGGCTTCGGTGAAGCGGGTCATCATGCCCAGCAGCACACTCTTACCCACGCCGGTACCTGCAAACAGGCCCAGGCGCTGGCCGCGACCGACCGTCAACAAACCGTTGATGCAACGGATGCCCACGTCCAGCGGCACGCTGATGGGGTCACGCTTGAGGGGGTTGATCGTCGGGCCGTCCATCGGCACCCAGTCTTCGGCCTTCATGCCGCCCTTGCCGTCCAAGGCCCGTCCGGCCCCGTCCAGCACCCGCCCGAGCATGCTCATGCCCATGGGCAGGCGACCGTTGTCGGCCAGGGGCACCACGCGTGCGCCGGGGGCGATGCCCGCGACACTGCCCACCGGCATCAAGAAGACCTTGCTACCAGAGAAGCCCATGACTTCGGCTTCGACCTGCACCGGGTGGTAGCTGTCGTCGTTGATTACCATGCAGCGACTGCCCATGGCGGCACGCAGGCCCTCGGCTTCGAGGGTCAGGCCGACCATGCGCAGCAGGCGCCCTTCCAGAATCGGTTGGCCGGCCAGCTCACTGGCCTCGGCGTAACTGCCCAGGCGCTTGCTGAAGCTGGTTCGCTCAAGGCGCATCGCGGCTGTCCAGTGCAGAAGCGTCCAATTCAGGCACGTCCAACCCAGCATCGGCTGGCGCCGCATCGGCACCGATCAGAGGTTCGTCCGGCAACTCGAGGCTCAGGTCGGCCGCGGCCGGGTGCAAGGCCTGCTCGTGCAATTGGTCGAACAACTTGGCCATGATCTGGCTGATGCGGGTCTCGACGGTGGCGTCGATGCGGCTGTGTTCGGTTTCCACCCGGCAACCGCCCGGCAGCAGCGTCGCGTCCTCGACGATACGCCAGGTTTCTTCATGACGCTCGCGCAGGGCCTTGACCAGTTCGAAGTCCTGGGGATTGATGTACAGCCGCACATTGCCCACGCCCAACGGCAACAACTTGAGCGCTTCGCGCATGACCTGCTCGATCTGGGTCGAGTCGATCGCCAGTTCGCGCTGGATCACTTGCTTGGCGATGTGTTGCACCAAACCCACCAGGGATTTCTCGATCTGGGTGTCCTGCTCGGCAATGGGGTCGAACAGGTTGAGCATCAGCGATTCCAACGCACGGAGCTTGGCCGTCAGCGCCACGTCGGCTTCCTGGCGGACCTTGAGCGTGGTGCTGTGGAAGCCTTCCTTTTCACCCACGGCGAAGCCTTCGTTATAGGCCTCCTGGCGAATGCTCTCGACTTCCTCGAGGGTCAGTGGCTGGACTTCTTCCAGCGGCACCTCCTCCATCTCCGGCAGTTCTTCCACCGGCTCCGGCTCCGGCTCCGGCACGTGGGGGTCGAAGCTGGGCAGCGACCAGACGTCGAAACCACCGACGTCCCGGGCGCGGATCAGGTCGCTGGGTGCTTCATCACTCTTGGCAGACATAACGACCTTAGATCATCTCTTCGCCGCCCTTGCCACCGAGAACGATCTCCCCGGCTTCGGCCATGCGGCGGGCGATGGTGAGGATTTCCTTCTGTGCGGTTTCCACGTCGCTGACGCGCACCGGGCCCTTGGCCTCGAGGTCGTCGCGCAACAGTTCGGCCGCCCGTTTGGACATGTTCTTGAAGATCTTTTCCTTGACGCCTTCGTCCGAGCCCTTGAGGGCCAGTACCAGCACGTCGGACGACACTTCGCGCAACAGGGCCTGGATGCCACGGTCGTCGACATCGGACAGGTTGTTGAACACGAACATGAGGTCTTCGATCTGACCGGACAGGTCTTCGTCGAATTCGCGGATCGAGTCCATCAACTGACCTTCGATCGAACTGTCGAGGAAGTTCATGATGTCCGCCGCGCGCTTGATGCCACCCAGGGTGGTGCGCGAGGCATTGGAATTGCCCGAGAATTGCTTCTCGAGAATCTGGTTCAATTCTTTCAGGGCGGCCGGCTGCACGGTGTTGAGCGACGACACCCGCAGGATGATGTCCAGGCGCACCTTGTGGTCGAAGTTGCCCAGCACTTCACCGGCCTGGTCCGGGTCGAGGTAAGCCACCACGATCGCCTGGATCTGCGGGTGCTCGTAACGGATCACGTCGGCAACGGCCCGTGGCTCCATCCACTTGAGGCTGTCCAGGCCGCTGGTATTGCCGCCCAGCAGGATCCGATCGATGAGACCGTTGGCCTTGTCCTCGCCCAGGGCCTGGGTGAGCATCTTGCGCACGTAGTCGTCGGAACCGACGCCCAGGCTAGTCTGATCGCCGACGATGTCGACGAACTCGCTCATCACCTGCTCGACCTGCTCACGGTGCACGTTGCCCATCTGCGCCATGGCCACGCCGACGCGCTGGACCTCCTTGGGTCCCATGTGGCGCAGCACTTGGGCAGCGTCGGTCGAACCCAGGGACAGCAGCAGGATCGCGGCTTTGTCGACCCGGGACAATTTGGCAACAGCGGCTCGATTATCACTCATCTGCGTTAATCCACTCTTTCACGACCTGGGCCACACGACCCGGGTCTTCTGCCACCAGACTCTTGATGGCGTTCAACTGAGCGTCATAGCCTTCGCTCGGGCTTGGCAGCAGAATGCTCTGCGGCCCGCCGAGGCTGACGCGATCATTGGCCAATTCGCCATCCAGGCCGCCCATGCCTCCCAGCTCGACATCACCCAAACCTGCCAACTGCTTGTTCTTGCCGCCACCGGTGATGTTGTTGAGCACCGGACGCAGCACGCCAAACACCAGCACCAGGATAAACAGCACACCCAGTACTTGCTTGACCACATCCCAGAACCAGGGTTGCGAATAAAACGGAATATCGGCGATCACCTCGCCACGCTCCGAAGAGAACGGCACGTTGATCACGCTGACGCTGTCGCCGCGGCTGGCGTCGAAACCGACGGCGTCCTGCACCAGGCGAGTGAAGCGCGCCAATTCGTCGGCACTCCAGGGCGCACGGCTGGTTTCGCCGTTGGCCGGGTTGACCTTGACCTGGTCGTCCACTACCACGGCAACCGACAGCCGATTCAAACGGCCCTGCTGCTGCTTGGTGTGACTGATGGAACGGTCGAGCTCGAAGTTCTTGGTGGATTGCTGACGCTTGTCGGCCGGGTACGGCGCGAGC
The DNA here is from genome assembly GCF_001269655.1 of Pseudomonas thivervalensis. Classification (GTDB taxonomy): domain Bacteria; phylum Pseudomonadota; class Gammaproteobacteria; order Pseudomonadales; family Pseudomonadaceae; genus Aquipseudomonas; species Aquipseudomonas thivervalensis. Next base: position 197,970 of record NZ_LHVE01000007.1, on the reverse strand, counting down.
ATCGGCTGGCCGGTGGCCGGGTCCATGATCTGCTGGCCATTGGCGTCGATCAGCGGCTGGCCTGGCTGCACCATGCCGGCGGCCGCCGTGGCGCCCCCGGTGGTTTGCGGTGCGCTGGCTGGCGACGGCGGCTGGTTGCTCAGGGCACCCGGCACGCCTTGCGGGCCATTGCTGGCGGTACGCTGCTCACTTACCGATTGCTCGCTGCGCAACGCTGGTTGATCCGGGTTGAACTGCTCGGAGGTGGACTCGACGGCACTGAAGTCGACGTCGGCCGACACTTCGGCTTTATAGCGATCGTTACCCAGGATCGGTTGCAGGATGTTGTGCACCCGCTGGGTCAGCATGCCTTCCATGCGACGGCTGTAATCGAATTGCTTGCCGGCCATGGTCAGTTCGGAGTTTTCCGCCTGATCGGACAGCAGGTTGCCTTTCTGGTCGACCACGGTGATCTGCGACTTGCTCAGCTCAGGTACGCTGGTCGCCACCAGATTGACGATGGCCAAGACCTGGCCTGGCTCCAGGGAGCGACCCGAGTAGAGTTCGACCAATACCGAAGCACTGGGCTTGCGCTCATCGCGCACGAACACCGAGCTTTTCGGAATCGCCAGGTGCACGCGGGCGCCCTTGACGTTGTTCAGGCTGGAAATGGTCCGCGCCAGCTCACCTTCCAGGCCGCGACGATAACGGGTCGCTTCCATGAATTGGCTGGTGCCCAGGCCCTGGTCCTTGTCGAGGATCTCGAAACCGATGTTGCCATCGGTCGGCGTCACGCCAGCGGCGGCGAGCTTGAGGCGCGCACGCGCGACGTCGTCGGCCTTGACCAGCAAGGCACCGGAATTGGGTTCGACGGTATAGGGAATGTCGGCAGAAGCCAGGGTCTCCATGACTTGCTTGGCATCCATGCCCTCCAGGCTGCCGTACAGCGGACGGTAGTCTGGCTGCTGGGACCACAACACCACGGCGAAACCAATCGCCACGCTGGCAGCCAGGCCGACCAACAGGCCGACCTGACGCAACATGGTCATCTCGGAGAGATTTTCCAGGAAGGACAGGCCGAACAACGGCGGTTTGCCGTCTACCGGAGTGGCCTTGGCTGGAACGTTATCAACGGCTGCTTCTGCCATGACTCAATAATTTCCTTAAACCGGCATCTGCATGATGTCTTGGTAGGCTTGAACCAGTTTGTTGCGAACCTGGGTCAGCGCCTGAAACGAGACACTGGCTTTCTGCGAGGAGATCATTACGTCCGTCAGGTCGACGCCACTTTTGCCAATCTCGAAAGCACTGGCCAACTGGTTCGACGCCTGCTGGGTATCGTTCACTTTATTGACGGCCTGACCGAGCATGTCGGAAAAGCTGCTGCCACCCACCTGGGGGACCGCGACCGATTTAGGCTGGGCCATGGCGTCCATTTGCATGGCCCGCATGTCCAACATCAACCGATTAAATTCAATACCTTGGCTCATGGTCTATTCTCTCTGGCGGCCCGCATTTTTTTGACACTTACTCAGCGGGTACTCAGGTATTAGCAACAAGGGTGCCAGCTCCATGGCGATAAAAAACAAATGCGCACGCGAGCTCATCCAAACTCCTGTGGGAGCGAGCCTGCTCGCGATAGCGGTCTGTCAGTCAACATCTACATCGTCTGAATCATCGCCTTCGCGAGCAGGCTCGCTCCCACAGGTTTTAGCAGTGCAATTCCTTGGATCAATGATTCAACTGGCGAACAGATAAGCCTCGACGTCCATGCCGGCGTCGCGCATTTGCGCCAGCTTGTAGCGCAGGGTGCGCGGGCTGATCCCCAGGCGTTCGGCCGCTTCCTTGCGACGACCGCGTTCGGCGCGCAGGGTGTCGATGATCATCTGGAACTCGCGACGCCGCAGATCGTCGCCCAAGGCACCGACCGAATCGCCCTCGACATCCACCGGGGGCGCGAAGGTTGCTGTCGGTGCCGGTGCCAATGCGGGCAATGGCGCACAGGCTACCGGGCCGGCCAGGCAGAAATCCTCCGGCTGGATCAAGCCGCCCTGCTGCAGGATCAAGGCCCGCTGGATGGCGTTATCCAACTCCCGGACATTACCGGGCCAGGGGTAAGCGATCAGGCAAGCCTGGGCTTCGGCGGACAGGCGCGCCGACGCGTGCTTCATTTTATTGACGTGCTTGTTCAGCAGGCGCTCGGCCAGCGGCAGGATATCGGCGGTGCGCTCGCGCAACGGACGCCAGGCCAACGGAAACACCGACAGACGGTAATAGAGGTCTTCACGGAAACGCCCCGCCGCCACTTCGCCGGCCAGGTCGCGGTTGGTGGTCGCCACCACGCGGATGTCCAGGCTGATGGGCTTGCGCGCCCCGACCCGCTCCACTTCACGCTCCTGCAATACCCGCAACAGCTTGGCCTGCAGGCCCAACGGCATTTCGGAAATCTCATCGAGCAGGATCGTCCCGCCGTCAGCTTGCTCGAACTTGCCAGCCTGGGCCGCAATGGCACCGGTGAACGACCCCTTTTCGTGGCCGAACAGCGTCGCCTCGAGCATGTTGTCGGGGATCGCCGCGCAATTGATGGCAATGAACGGTTCCCCGGCGCGCCGGGATTGTTGATGGATGTAGCGCGCCAGCACTTCCTTGCCCGTACCGGACTCGCCGGAAATCAACACGGTTGAGTCACTGCGCGCGACCCGTGCAGCCAACTCCAGCAGTTGCGCACTGGCCGGCTCGATGGCCACCGGGCCTTCGCCCTCCACCGCGAGACTGCCCAAGGCATGGCGCGCGACCAGGTCCAGCAGTGCTTTTGGCTCGAACGGCTTGACCAGGTAATCCGCAGCGCCCTGGCGCATGGCGTCCACCGCTCGCTCGACGGCACCGTGAGCGGTCATCAGCAGGACCGGCAGTTGCGGCTGACGGGCGCGCAACAGGCCGAGCAATTGATGGCCGTCCATGCCCGGCATGTTGACGTCACTGACCACCAGGCTGAACGCCTCCCGACCCACCGCCAGCAGTGCTTCTTCCGCCGAACCGACGGCAGCGTAATCGTGCCCGGCCAGCACCAGCGTATCGGCCAGTGCTTCGCGCAGGGCCCGGTCATCCTCAACCAGCAACACCTTGATCGCCATTGCGTTCACTCCACCCCTGGCGCGTTGGAAAACAGCGGCAGGATCACCGTCGCACAGGTGCCACGGCCCAGCCGCGAGCGCAGGTGCAATTCTCCCTGATGGGCGCGGGCCACGGCCTTGACCACAGTCAGGCCCAGGCCGGTGCCGGTGGTCTTGGTGGTAAAGAATGGCTCGCCCAGGCGCGCCAGCACCGCCGGTTCGATGCCGCTGCCGTTGTCGCTGACCGACAGGCGCAAGGTGTTATTGCGTGTATATAAGTGCACTTTCAGCCGGACGTCGCCGCCGCTGGCCTGGATCGCGTTTTCAATGAGGTTCAACACCGCGCCCACCAAGGTGTCGCGGTTGCACAACACTTCACCGACATGGCTATCGCACTGCCAGCGGATCGGCAATTCCTGCACATGGGTCAACGCTGCGGCCTGCAGCGATTGGAGCAAGGCCTTGGGGCTGACACGGTCGGTCAACGGCAGCTCGCCGCGGGCGAACACCAACATGTCGCGCACTTGGTGTTCCAGCTCATGCAGGCGCTCTTTCAAACGTCCGGCAAAGCGTTGCTGGGTTTCCACTGGCAATTGCTGCTCAGTCAGATGACTGGCGTAAAGCAGCGCGGCGGAAAGCGGCGTACGAATCTGATGGGCCAGCGAGGCCACCATTCGCCCCAGGGAAGACAGGCGCTCATGGCGCGCCAACTGGTCTTGCAGGTGACGGGTTTCAGTCAAGTCATTGAGCAACACCAGTTGCCCTGGCTCGGCGTCCAGCGAGCGCGTCGAGATGGACAGGCGCCGACCGTCCTTGAGGGACACTTCATGGCCGTCGTCTTCACGAGGTGCAAAGCAGCGGGCGATAACATGCCGCCACAACTCGCCTTCCAACGGCAGGCCGAGCAATTCGCAGGCCGCCGGGTTGGCTTCGCGCACGAAACCGTGGGCGTCGATGACGATGACGCCGCCAGGCAAGAGGTCGAGAAGGTTTTGCAGCCGATTGGCCAGGCGTTCCTTTTCCGCCAACTCCTGCATGCGCTGGGCACTGACCACGGCGAGTTCACCCTTGAGTTCGGTGACCCGGGCTTCGAGCAGGCTGTAGGAATCGGTCAGTTGGCTGGACATCTGGTTGAACAGCGAAAATGCCTGCTCAAGTCCAAGCCGGCTCGCCTGTTCGGCGGACGGCAGGTGTCCCGGTTCGGGGACAGGAGACATCTGGGCGGCTTGGGTCATCGTGCTCTCTCGCTTGGCTGACCGTCAGTTAAACGGAACGTTGCGAGGGCTATAGCAATACCCGTGCCGAAAAAAAACCGCCTGAAAATCAGGCGGTTGGAAAACAGGCGTCAATCATCCGCCTGTTCATCTCCTTCGCGGCGACTCATGCCGTACTTGCGCATCTTCTCCACCAGGGTGGTGCGGCGGATGCGCAGGCGCTCTGCCGCACGGGCCACGATACCGTTGGCATCGTCCAGCGCCTGCTGGATCAACCCTTGTTCAAGGCCTCCCAGGTAATCCTTGAGGTCCAGGCCTTCGGGCGGCAACAAGGCATTGGCGGTGAAGTCCGGCGTGTGGCCGTTGATCGCCACCCGTTCCTCCAGGTCGCTGCGCAGGCTGTCGACCATTTGCTCGTCTTCGTCGTCGACGTAGCGGAATTTCTTCGGCAGTTCGTTCACGCCGATCACCCCATACGGGTGCATGATCGCCATGCGCTCCACCAGGTTGGCCAGCTCCCGGACGTTACCCGGCCAGCCATGGCGGCACAGGGACATGATCGCCGCCGAATTAAAGCGGATCGAGCCGCGCTTTTCGTGCTCCATGCGTGAGATCAGCTCGTTCATCAGCAACGGGATATCTTCGACACGCTCACGCAGCGGCGCCATTTCGATCGGGAAAACATTGAGGCGGTAATAGAGGTCTTCGCGGAAACTGCCGACCTCGATCATGCTTTCGAGGTTCTTGTGCGTGGCGGCAATGATTCGCACATCGACGCTCTGGGTCTTGTTGCTGCCCACGCGTTCGAAGGTGCGCTCCTGCAGGACCCGCAACAGCTTGACCTGCATCGGCAGCGGCATGTCGCCGATTTCATCGAGAAACAGCGTACCGCCATTGGCCAGTTCGAAACGCCCGGCGCGGCTGGTGATTGCGCCAGTGAAGGCGCCCTTCTCATGGCCGAACAGTTCGCTTTCCAGCAACTCGGCCGGGATCGCGCCACAGTTGACCGGCACGAACGGCGCCTCGCGGCGCTTGGAGTGGTAATGCAGGTTGCGCGCAACCACTTCCTTGCCGGTGCCCGACTCACCCAGGATCAGCACACTGGCGTCCGTATCGGCGACCTGCTGCATCATCTGGCGCACATGCTGGATCGCCCGGCTGGTGCCGACGAGACTGCGGAACAGGTTGGGTTCGCGATGCCGGCCGCGCTCGCGGGCCTGATCGTACATCTCGCGGTAAACCTGCGCGCGGTGCAGCGAATCGAGCAGCTTGCTGTAGCTGGGCGGCATTTCGAGGGTGGAAAGCACCCGGCGACGCTGGTCCTCAGGCAAGTCAAGGGAAGAATTTTCGCCCATTAACAAAACCGGAAGGAACTCATCCCAGGTTGAGAGTGTCTTTAGCAAGCCCAAAAGCGTTGCGGGAGCATTTACGGTCCCGATAAGGACACAGATGACTTCCCGACTGGACGACAATGAGCCGACTGCCTGCTGCCAATCATGGCTTCCGCAGGGTAAATTTTCTTCGCCAAGAAAATTCAGGATCACCGCCAAGTCGCGGCGGCGGACGCTATCGTCATCGATCAGGAGAATTTTGGTTTCACGCCACATGCAATAGCAACTTCCCTAGTCAACCCAATGCCCGAAATTAGGGGGCAAGCTAGACGCTTGCAGACTTGTTATGCCTGTAGACGCCTTAAATCTGTAAACAGCTACTAGTTAAGTCAAAAAACCGTGCACAGTCAAATTTATGGCGCAACGGACTCGGATTAACTGAGCATTAACCAAACAGATGGTAAACCTTTGCCGCGTTCTGTGCTTGATGGATCTGCTGCATCTCATCGACGATCGCCTGACGCTCTCCTGTCGCCGCCTCCAGTAATTGCCGGTACACCGTCAATAACGCCTCAAGATTGGTCCGTAATGCCGCCTCGTCTACCTGGGACTCGCTCAGGACGTCCTCCATGCAGGAACGACAAGCCAGATCCAGCTGGCTGATTGCCTCCCAGTCATGCTTGGCCAGGGCATCGACCAGGGCATCACGGGTTTGTTCGATTCGCTGCAGTGCTTGGCTCATGACATGATCCTCAGGCCCATCGGCTTATTGATTGGCAATCCCATGATCGCCAATTGCATCCCAACCACTTTTCAGCGTGTCGAGCAAACCCGAGACCTCATCGATGATCGCGACATCGTTGTTACGGTTGGCTTCCATGAGACGCGTCATCATGTAGGCGTACAAATTGTCGAGTTGCTGGAGGGACGCCGGGTCTTCGGTCTTTTCCGGATTCAAGCCATCACGCAGGCCGATGATAATGTCGACGGCCTTGCCCAGCATCAACCCCTTGAGCGCAATGTCACCCCGCGCCATCGCGCCCTTGGCCTGCGCCATCCGGTCCAGTCCGCCCTCCATCAACATCTGGACCAGGCGATGAGGTGAGGCTTCAGATACCTGGGCATGGGAATTGACCTTCTGGTACTGGCGAAGGGCTCTCAGGGGGTTCATGTTTCTACCTCGTAGCAGATAACTACTGGAAAAGGATCGCTCTGATCTTTATGTCGACTGAGCGCTGCATAACTTTAACGCAGGCTCGCCATCAATGAAAAAACCCAGGCGCTGCCATGGCAGCAAACCTGGGTTCTTGCACCGGGCTCAATCAGTCGTCGCTATTAGATTTATTGAGCGCATTCAGGGTGGCCAGGACGCTGTCACTCTGCGCCCGCAGTCGGGCCACCAAGGAGTCCATGGCGGTGTACTTGGCCGTCAGGCTCGTTTGCAGACTGACCATTCGCGCATCCAGGGTGTCCTGTTGCTTTTTCAGGTCGGTCAGGCTATCGGTCAGAGTCGCCGAGCGTGCGGCGAACACGCCGGTCTTGCTCAGCGCGAAGCTGTCAGTGGCGCTCTTCATGCGTGCCAGCAAACCGGTGTCGCCCGAGAAGATGCCATTGATGTCAGCCGCATTGGTCAACGCTGCAGCATCGAACAGCTTGTCATTGATCGACAGCAAGCCAGTCTTCTGGTCGGTCTGGACGCCGAACTGGGAGAGCGCTTTCAACTGGCCAGTGCCCGACATTGCGTTCAACTCGGTTCGCACCGCCGACAGCATCGAGCGCAACGAGGCATCGCCCGTCAACGCCCCGGACGTCACGGAACCGTCGGCATTGGTCGTGACCTGCGTCTCGGCGTTGGCCGCCTTGATCAACGCGTTGTAGCTGTCGACAAAGCCCTTGACCGACGATTTCAGTGTCGCACTGCTGGCCGCCACCGAGATGGTGGTCGGCGTCGCCGCACCACCACCGGATGGAACAACCGAAGCGCCCGTCAGCTTGAGGGTCACCCCACTCACCGCGTCAGCAATGGTATTGGTCTTGGACTCCATGGCCAGGCCATCAAGCTTGTACTGGGCATTCTGCGGAGTAGCCAGAATCGAAGTCCCGGTTTCCAAGCCGGAATCGCCCGTCAAGGTCAGGTCCGAACCGACACCGGTCGTCGTCGAGGTCAGCACCATGCGAGAGCCATTGGCATCCGTCACGATGTTGGCGCTCAAGCCCTGGTTGGCGTACTGGGAGTTGATCGAATCGCGAACTTGCTGCAAGGTCGCGCCGGCGGGAACGCTGACGGCGAATGTGTTGGTGCCCTGCTTGATATTCAGCGTAGTCGGTGCCGCACCGGCGTTCACTACCGAAGAAGCGCCACTGGCAAAGACCTTGGTGGAAAGCTTCGAAGCCGTGGCCAATTGAGTGACCAGCAGCGAAAAACTACCGGCTGCCGCACCGTTTCCCGTTGTCACGGTAGCGACTTTTTCATCGGACGACGAACCGGTCAACCCGCTAAAGCTGGAAGCGGTCTTCATGTTGTCCAATGCGCCACGGAAAGCATCCAGTGCCGCCTGGATTTTACCGATCGACGACAGCGAGGTGGTCGCTTTCAGCGTCTGGTTGTTGATTTGCGTCTGCTTCGGCGCCTTTTCGGCGGCGACCAGGGATGCCACGATCGCTTGAGTATCGATATTCGAACCAACACCACTAACCGTTGTACCCGCCATCATCTTTCTCCTTAATCCACTGGCTGCCGCTTTTTTGACTTAGAGCGCCTTAATCAGCGACAACAACAATATTCGTGCCAGCTCAGACCCTGTCGTTGAACAACAAGTTGCTGGCGTCCGACAGGCTTTGCGCCAGTTTCAGTGCGGTTTCCGAAGGGATCTGGCGAATCACGTCACCGGTTTCAGTGGCGATGACCTTTACCACGATCCGCCCGGAGGAATCATCAATGGAGAAATCCAGTTTGCGCTGCGCAGCCTGGACGAACTCCTGAATATCAGTCACGGCCTTTTCCAGATCCTCGCGCTTGGGCTCGGCATCCGGTGATACAACGGCCTCGGCCTTGGGCTGGTCCGATTTGCCGACAACGATGGGCGCTGCGCTCTGAGGGGCAACGGCCGGATAAGACAGGTTCAACTTTACGCTCATGTCCATGCTAGATCACCTCATCACGGAAAAGACAAAAGGGCACGTAAACGCGCCCTTCCGTCAATCACCAAGCGCTGGAATTACTGAAGCAGCTTCAGTACAGCGGATGGCAGTTGGTTCGCCTGGGACAGGATCGCAGTGGAAGCCTGTTGCAAGGTTTGTTGCTTGGTCAGCTGAGCGGTTTCCGACGCGAAGTCGACGTCCTGGACCACACCACGAGCAGCAGTGGAGTTGTCCGAGATGCTGCGCAGGTTAGCCACGGTGCTGTCGAAACGGTTTTGTACAGCACCGAGGTCAGCACGCTGGGAGTCGATGTTGGCAATGGCCTGGGTGATCACGTCAACAGCGTTTTGCGCGTTGGTGGCAGTGGTCACGTCAGTGTTGCTGACTACGGTTTTGGTCGAGCTGACGGTAGTACCGGCGGCTACGAACAGACCAGTAGCACCGGCACCGTTCATCGAGTAGCTGTTGGTGGAGTTCAGGGAAACAGCACCGGTCACCTGGATGGCAGTAGCAGCGGCGGCCACAGCGGCACCGTAAGTACCAGCACCATCTTTGGCAGCCACGGTGATACCGGCGATTGCACTGGCGTCACCTGCGTTCAGGGTGATGTTCTCACCGGTGTCGGACTTGATTTCCAGGTTGTTGGTGGTGGCGTTGAAGTTAACGCTGATGCCCAGTTTGGCGGCGTTGGACTTCAGTTGGTCAGCCAGACCAGCGGTGTCGGTTACGCCGACGATGTTGACCGCAGTACCCGAACCTACCTGAATGCTGAAGTTCGCAGTGCCAGGCGCAGCACCGGTGATGGCTGCGGTGTTTACACCGAAGCGTACTTCAGTGCTGGCGGTAGCCGACAGGCCGCCGATAGCGCCGTTCAGTTGAGCAGCGGTAGCCTTGGCAGACTGGCCGGCAGCAACAGTAATGCTAGCGGTCTGACCACCACCGGTGATTGCTACAGCACCGCCGGCAACACCGGTAGCGCTTGGCGCGATGGCCACGCTTTTCAGCTGCTGGGAGCCAATGCTGTTGGCCGATACGTCACCCAGGGACATGTTGATGGTTTCGTTGGCGTTTGCACCCACTTGGAAAGCGGTGGTACCGAACGAACCGTCCAGGATCTTGCGACCACCGAAGGTAGTGGTGGTAGCGATACGGCTCAGCTCAGCGGTCAGAGCGGCGTATTCGGAGTTGTTCGACTTACGGTCTTCAGCGCTTGGCGAGCCGTTGGCGGAAGCCAGGGCCAGGGTACGCATTTTCTGCAGGATGTTGGTGGATTCCTGCATCGCACCTTCAGCAGTCTGTGCGATGGAGATACCGTCACCGGCGTTCTTGATAGCAGTCTGCAGGCCGTTGATCTGGCTGGTCAGACGGTTGGAGATTTGCAGGCCAGCCGCGTCATCTTTAGCGCTGTTGATACGCAGGCCGGAAGACAGGCGTTGCATCGAAGTTTGCAGGGCGTCGGACGAACGAGTCAGGTTCTTTTGAACGTTCAACGATGCAATGTTGGTGTTTACTGTTAAAGCCATGACGAAATCCTCGTTGGATGGATACTGCGGCTTCCGGCCCTGACATCCGTCGGGTGTGGCCTAGAGAACCTACATACTAGTTATCGTCGTGAAGGTGCTTTGCTTGAGGAGATTTTTGGATATTTTTAGTGGCAGGGGGCCAGCCCTTTATTTTCAAGGCTTTAGCGCTTTTTTCTGGCGTCAAAAAAAACAAAAACGCCCGAGAACTTTTGTTCCCGGGCGTTTTTCATGCAACGACAAGCCGTACGGTTCAGCCGCGATAAAGGATCGCCGAGCCCCATGACAAGCCGACACCAAAGCCGCTGATGGCCACGCGCGTCCACTTGGAATCAAACACATGGTTTTGCAACAACAGCGGGATACTCGACGAGACCGTGTTGCCGGTCTCCAGCATATCCTTGACGAACCGCGCCGACCCACTCTCATCGAAACGACGCGCCACGGCATCGACGATGGCCGCGCTGCCTTGGTGAATGCAGAAGGCATCGATATCGCCCGCCTGCAAATTTGACTCCTCCAGCAACTCATGCAGATGCGCAGGGACTTTCAACAAGGCAAAGTTGAAAACCTGGCGACCGTTCATGAAGAAAACGCCATCGCTGACCTTGAGGTGCGGTGCACCGGAGCCGTCAGTACCGAATTTAGACTTGCCCAACTGCCAGATAGCGTTTTCACCCATCCAAGTGGCAGTGGCGGCATCGCCGAACAGCATGGTGGTGTTGCGGTCTTCCGGATCGACGATCTTGGAATACGGATCGGCAGTCACCAACAGGCCATTCTTCAGCCCTGCCGCCTCCATGAACCCCTTGAGGGCATAGAGGCCATACACGTAGCCGGAACAGCCCAGGGAAATATCAAAAGCTGCAACCTGGGTCGACAAGCCCAGCTTGTCCTGAACGATTGCAGCCGTGTGCGGCAAGCCTTCTTCATCGCCGTTCTGGGTGACAACAATCAAGCAATCAACGGATTCACGCTTGAGCTCAGGGTTGGCGGCAAACAATGCATTGACGGCTTCAACGCACAGATCGGAAGTTTCCTGTTCGGCCCCCTTGCGCGGCAAAAACGCCGAGCCAATCTTGCCAAGGATGAAAGTTTCGTCCTTGTCGAACTTTGCACCCTGGGCGTAGTTGTCAACCCCGGCCGCCGGCACGTAACTCGCTATATTTTTTATGCCAATCATTTATGGCTTCCCAGTAATAAACAGCTGAACACCGCCGCTCGCTGAATCGAAGGCGTCTACAGACCAGGGATCGGCCCCCCAAGGGAGCTAGCGCCGGGCCTCCAATATCAAACTAGACGGCCTACCACCCTCACCGCCCGCAGACAGGATACATTGAAGATGCGCGTTTTGACTGACGGGTCACTCAGCGATCAGCGGTTTATTTGATTTTATAGCCCTGATGACGCTCCACACCACTTCGCCACCCCTTGAAAAAACTCAAAAAAAAAGCCAGCTCCCTGTGACAGGAGCCGGCTGCAAGGGGTCAAGACCCGCTTAAAGCTTGTTGAACAGACCCAACTGAGAAATCTTCGAGAATGCCAGCTGTGCCGCCTGCAGCATCGTCTGCTGCAGGGTCAGGCGTGTCAGCACTTCGGCCGGATCGGTGTTCTTGATTCCGTTCTGGGTCGAATCGTTGATCAGGCCTGTGCTCTGGTTCTGATCGCTCTGCATGTCCATGACATTACCCCGGGCACCAATGGCGCCACGTGCCAGGTCGACCTGGTTCTTGGCATTGCCCAGGTTGGCGATGGATGACGCGATAGTGTCTTCCAGCAAGCGTTGTGCAGCGGGATTGCCCTGGGTCGGCGTATTCAGCGTCTGACGCAGTTGGCTGATGGTATCCAGCACGTTCTGGGTCTGATGGGTATTGACCGCTATGTCGAACTGGTCACCGGCAACGGGTGCGCCACCCCCCAGTGTGAAGCTGACACCTGCAGCAGTCGCCACGCCAGCGGCCACGGTTCCGGAGCTGACTGGAGTGCTGGTATTGGTCAGTGGACGGGCATACAGGTCGAACGTTGTCGGGCTGGTGAACTTCAGTACAGCCCCGCCTTCAGGGAAAAAGCTCTTGTAATCCGCTGCGTTGGTTACCGCAGCCTGGCCGATCACTGCTGTCGACCCGTTACCCGGGGCGCGGTTGCCGACGAAGCTGTCGGGCTTGGCCGCCAGCTGGAAACTGTGACCGGCAAGCACCGCATCAGCACTGGCAGCGTCAGCAGGGTTGTCACCCGCCTGGAAAGTAATATCGAGCTTGAACACCGCGCCGCGGAAGTTGATGTCGGAGCCACCCTCCTTCTTAGGGTCGAATACCCCGCCCTGACTCGCTTCCGCGGTCACGTCATTGCCCAAGGCATCGGTGATTACAAACTGGGTACTGCTGGTGAACGACAGAGTGTAGGGCTGGCCGCCACGGAAATTCGCATCGAAACTCGGATTGGAAGTGACCAGGCCTTCCGACACGGCCACGCGCCCATCATCAACTGCCGGCGCAGTCATCGTGGTCATGCTGCGACTGGCATTGATCGCCTGCTGGAATACATCCCAACCGGTATCGTTGAGCCCCAGGGACATCGAGTCACCGATCTTCAATTGCAGTTGAGTCTGGTCGCCCTGGTAGCTGTAGGTGCCGTCGCTGTTGCGCACAAAGGGCTCGGTATTGTTGCTGGCACCGGAAAAAATGAACTTGCCATTGGCATCCTTGCTGTTCATCAGGCTCAGCAATTGATCTTCGGACGCGCCGAGCTCGGCGGCAATGGACTTGCGGTCGTCGTCGTTCAATGAACCGCCGCCGGCACGTACCGCCAGCTCGCTGACCTTCTGCAGCACGTTGTTGATACTGTCCAGCACGGCCTCTTCCTGCGCCTGGGCCGTATTCAAAGCACTGATATTGGTGGTGTATTGCCCCAACATGGCTTTTTGCTGGTCGAGCTGCAGCAGACGGGCCGCACCGACCGGGTCATCCGCCGCGGTCTCGAGTTTCACGCCGCTGCTGGCCTGTTCAGCCGTCTTGACCAGGTTATTGAAGTTACGCTGATAGTTGGCAGCCGTCGCCGCATAGTACTGAGCAGTAGAAATACGCACGTTTACGGCTCCTTAAAGGGCGTTGATCAATGTGTTGAATGTGTCTTGCGCAGCCTTGATGATCTGCGAAGAAGCCGAGTAGTACTGCTGGTACTTGACCAGGTTGCCGGTCTCCTCATCAAGGTCGACACCGGACATCGAGTCGCGGGAGTTGCGCGCCTGGGTCAGGATGGTACCGGTAGCCGTGGCGTCGAGCTGGCCTTGCTTGGCCTGGGAACCGACCGATGAAACGAGAGCACCGTAGGCATCGGTGAAGCTCACGCCCGGACTGGTGGCATTGGCGCCGACCGTAGCCTTGGTTTGCAGGCCAAGCAACGCCTGGGCATTGCGGTTGTCAGTGCTGCTGGGCGTCGTCAAGGCGATATTGAAGCTGTCATCCGCAGCGGGACTGCCGCTGAGGGTCATCGCTACGCTGAACGTCTTGGGCGCACCACCGCCGTCGATGTAGGGCACCGAAATGCTCAAGTCGTTGTTCTGGCCAGGTACGATGCTGCCAGTGCCGATGCTGTTGCCCTTGGCGTCGAAGGCTTCATAGGCGGTCGCACTGGTCATGAGCAGGCGAATCGGCATCGAATTCTTGACCGCTGTCTGCACCTCCAGGCGCTGGACCGGATCGTAGATATCCAGGACCGTGCTCAGGGTCGGCTGACCGATGGCGCCAGTACCATCGTTGCCCGAGGCTTTGGTGGACGTCAGCGGCGCGGCGGTGGCCAATGTCTTGGCATCAGTCATGACGACTTGCATGTCAGCGGCGGAAGAGCGAGTCGGGGTAATCTTGAAACTGTCACCCGCGTTTACCGGGCCGGCATTGAGGCTCAGGCTGAAGCCGTCAATAACCGGAGCAGGTGTCGCGCCCAGCGTGAAAGTGCCCATGTCGGTGTTGTCTGACAAGCGACGTACGCTGTAGCCCGTAGCACTGGTAAACGTGACCTGATAATCGCTGGCCGCCAGCTTGCTGGTGTCCTTGATGGTCACGTCCAGATTGCCGGACGCCGGGTTGTTGTTAGCGTTGACAATGCTGCGCTGGCTGATGGCGGCAGCACTGTTGATGTCGTTGAACAATGACGCGCCAAAGTTACCGTTCTGATCCAGGCCCTGGCCCAACTGCCTGTTGACCTGATCGGTAACCACCATGGCGATGCGTCCCAGGCTGTTGACCGCCGGCGTCAGCACCTCATTGCGGTAGCGCAACAGGCCCCCTATCTGGCCGCCGCTCGTCACAGATGTGATGTCGAGCGTCGAGCTGCCACGCTTCATGATGATTGCGGAACGGGTCGGGTCGTTCTGGTCCACCGTCACCTGCAGGGTATTGGCAGTATTACCAATGACCAGGGGCTGGCCGCTGCCCAGGTAGATATCCATCCTGCCGTCGGTTTCGGTTACCTGCGCGCCCACCAGCGCAGACAATTGGCGTACGGCCTCATTGCGCTGGTCCAACAGATCATTGGGCATGCCACCGGCACCCGATCCCGAGGCCTCGCTGATTTTCTGGTTGTATGCCGCAACAGTGCTCGCCAGCTTATTGACTTGTTCGGCCATGGAGCCCAACTGGTCATTGATATAGGTGCTCTGTTGGGTCAACTGCTGGGAGATGGCGTTGAAGCGGTTGCTCAATCCCTGGGCATTGGTCAGCAACGCCTGGCGCGCAGCCGTGTCGTTGGAGTTGCCCGCCAGCGTCTGCAAAGATGCAAAGAAAGACTGCAGCGTCTTGGTCACGCCGGTACCGCTGTCAGACAGCAGCTTGTCCACCTGGGTGGCCTGCCCCAGGTAAATCTGTGCGTCGTTGTCGAGCGACGTCGAGGTTCGTAGCTGCGCGTCGAGGTAGCTGCTGTACACCCGGCGCACGTCCGCCAGTGTCGTACCGGAGCCGATGAACACGTTGCCGTACTGGTTCGATGCCTTGGTGGTTTGCACGGTCTGCTGACGCGAGTAACCAGCGGTATCGACGTTGGCAATGTTGTTACCGGTGGTCATCAATGAGGACTGGCTTGCGGACAGACCCGACATCCCGATATTGAGCAAACTCATGGTTCAGACCTTATAAAGTCGTGGTGGCACCAGCCGACGCGTAGTTTTGGTAACTCGTCATCTGCCGGGCTATGTTCGAAATCTTATTGGCGTAGTTCGGGTCGGTGGCGTAACCGGCCTTCTGCAACTCGCGTACAAACTGTTCCGGTTTATCGGCCGACTTCAGCACATCTTGATAGCGGCTGTTGCTTTGCAGCAGATTGACCAAGTCATGGAAACTGTCGCGGTACGAGGCGTAGGAACGGAACTCGGCCGTCTCCTTGACCATCTCGCCATTGCGAAATTCGCTGGTGATCGCCCGCGCCGAATCGCCCTTCCAGTTGGCGCTGGCCTTGATGCCGAACAGGTTGTGGCTGCTGCTGCCATCAGGCTGGCGCATCACCGATTTACCCCAACCGGTTTCCAGGGCGGCCTGGGCCACCAGGTAACGGGGGTCGACACCGATGCGGTCCGCGGCTTCCTTGGCCATTGGCAGCATGGCGTTGACGAATTCATCGGCATCGCGGAAGGCCTTGCGCGCCGGCGCCAGCGGTGGCTGGGCCACGGCGCGACCATAGACCTGCATGTCACCTTTGGGCTCGGACGCCTTGAGCGCGGCCAGCCAGTCGCCATTGGCCAGTTCGCCGGTGGCCGGCTTGACGGCGGCGATGGCGCGATCCGGCAGCAGGTTCTGCGCAGGGACATCGGCATTGGCCGCTGCCGAAGGCACCAGCCCGGCGAGCAGGCGGTCAGCCAGTTTCGGCGGCAGGGCCAAGCGACGCTGGTTGAGCAGTTCCATGTCGTTGCGATGGACGCCCTCAGCCCCTTGCGGCGCACTCACGGCCCGCGAAGCCCACAACGGACGCTGGCCATTGGTGCGCGACAACGGGCCATCGGTGGGCAGGGTCCCAGCCGCCACAGGCGTCGGCACCGGTGCCTGATTGACTTTGTCCTGCGCCTCTTGCTGCTTGGCAGCCGACAACGTCGCCGCCTCGCCGGACACCAATGGCTTGTTCTTCGACATCTGGCGCAACAGCACATCGGCCAGGCCGATACCACCGCCTTCGCGGGACATGGAAACGGCCAACTGCTGGTCGTACATTTCCTGGTATTGCTTGGCTTCCGGCGTGTTCATCGGGTTGTCCTTGCCCAAGGCCTCGGTGGCCGAACGCATGGACTTGAGCATTTCGCCGAGGAACAGCGACTCGAATTCCTGCGCCACTTTGCGCAGGTTGCCTTCGCTGTTCTTGTCGCCGACCTTGAGCTGGTTGAGGCGGTTCAGGTCCGAGTAGGACCCCGAATCCCCGCTGATCAAGGCGCCTTTGCGCATATCCACCATGGCCGTTTTCCTTAAATCACGATCAGGTCGGCTTGCAACGCGCCGGCCTGCTTCAAGGCTTCGAGGATGGCCATCAAGTCGCCCGGCGCCGCGCCGACCTGGTTCACTGCCCTGACGATTTCATCCAGGGTCGTGCCCGGGCCGAACTTGAACATCGGCTTGGCTTCCTGTTCGGCATTGACCCGCGAACGCGGGACCACGGCGGTCTGGCCATTGGACAATGGCCCCGGCTGGCTGACGATCGGGTCTTCGGTGATGGTCACGGTCAGGCTGCCGTGGGTCACGGCGGCTGGGGAAACCTTGACGTTCTGGCCGATCACGATGGTGCCGGTACGCGAGTTGATGATGACTTTCGCCACCGCCTGGCCCGGATCGACTTCGAGGTTTTCCAGGATCGACAGGTAGTCGACCCGCTGGCTCGGATCCAGTGGCGCGGTGACGCGAATCGAACCACCGTCGATGGCCTGGGCCACGCCTGGGCCGAGCATGTCGTTGATCTTGTCGACGATGCGCTTGGCCGTGGTGAAGTCGGAACGGTTGAGGTTCAAGGTCAGGCTGTTACCCTGGTTGAAACCGCTCGGCACCGCACGCTCCACCGACGCACCACCGGGGATGCGACCGGCCGACGGAACGTTGACGGTGATCTTCGAACCGTCGCGACCCTCGGCATCGAAACCGCCCACCACCAGGTTGCCCTGGGCAATGGCGTAGACGTTGCCGTCGATCCCCTTGAGCGGCGTCAGCAACAAGGTGCCGCCACGCAGGCTCTTGGAGTTACCGATAGACGAAACGGTGATGTCCACCTGTTGGCCCGGCTTGGCAAACGCCGGCAGATCGGCACTGATCGACACCGCCGCGACGTTCTTCAACTGCACGTTGCCGGAGCCGGCCGGCACCTTGATGCCGAACTGCGACAGCATGTTGTTGAACGTCTGCAGGGTGAACGGGGTCTGGGTGGTCTGGTCACCGGTGCCGTTCAGGCCCACGACCAGGCCGTAGCCGATCAACTGGTTGGAACGCACGCCGGAAATGCTGGCGATGTCCTTCAGACGCTCGGCTTGAGCGGCGAAGGCTGCCGACATCACCAGGGCACCGATCAACAGCTGTTTAAGATTCAACTGGGCCACCTAGAAAGGGAACTTCGGGCTGAGGAAGAAGCGATCGAACCAACCCGGTTGACTCGCATCGGCAAAGGCGCCGGTGCCCGAATAGGTGATACGCGCATCGGCCACGCGGGTGGACGGAACCGTGTTGTCAGTGGAAATGTCATCAGCACGGACCATGCCGGCAATGCGCACCAGTTCATCGCCCGTGTTGAGGGTCAGCCATTTTTCTCCGCGCACGGCGATGATGCCGTTGGGCAACACATCGGCGACGGTGACAGTGATCGAACCGGTCAGGCTGTTGCTCTGGCCGGATTGGCTGTCGCCCTTGGTGGCCCGATCGGAGCTGTACCCGGCGTTGAGGCTCAGGTCGCCGCCACCGATCGGGTTGTTGGTGGTCAGGCTGGAGCCGAACAGCGAGGTCAGGCCGACGCTGGTCTCGCTGGTCTTGTCGATCTGCGAGTTGGCGTTCTTGCTGGCCTGGGTCCGCTCGTTCAGGGTGATGGTGATGATGTCACCGACCCGGAAAGCCTTGCGGTCGCTGTACAGGTTCTGCTCGAAGCCGGCCTGGTAGATCGAGCCATTGTTGGCGGCAGCCGGCAACGGCGTACGCGGCAACACCGGAGCGTAATACGGGTCATTGGGCCTGGGTGTCGGCGCGACACAGCCCGCGAGTGCGGTGATCCCACTCAGTGCCAGAACAGATACGAAGCGTTTCATGACCCTACCTCTTGGTGTTGCAGGCGACCCTGGGGCCGCCCTGTCTACGTGATGACGGACGTTGCGACGTGATTACAGATTCTGCGTGACGAACGAGAGCATCTGGTCGGCAGTGGAGATCACCTTGGAGTTCATCTCGTAGGCGCGCTGGGTGGTGATCATGTTGACCATCTCCTCGACAGTGCTCACGTTGGAGGTTTCCAGGGTGTTCTGCAGCGTGGTACCGAAACCGTTCAGGCCCGGGGTGCCGACTTGCGGCGCGCCACTGGCAGCGGTTTCCAGGAACAGGTTGTTGCCCACCGCTTGCAGGCCGGCCGGGTTGATGAAGTCGGCGGTCTGCAGGTTGCCGATCACCTGGGCGGCCGGGTTGCCCGCCACGGTGATGGACACGGTGCCGTCACGGCCCACGGTGAAGGTCTGGGCATCGTTCGGAATGACGATGGCCGGTTCCAGGGCGAAACCGCTGGCATTGACGATCTGGCCGTTGGAGTCGAGGTGGAAGGTACCGTCACGGGTGTAGGACGTGGTGCCGTCCGGCTGCAGGATCTGGAAGAAACCGCGACCGTCGATGGCCATGTCCAGCGGCTGCTCGGTGGTTTGCAGGCTGCCGGCGTTGAAGTTTTTCTGGGTGCCGACAATGCGCACACCGGTACCCACTTGCAGGCCCGACGGCAGTTCGCTGTCCTGGGTCGACTGGGCGCCTGGCTGGCGTTTTACCTGGTAGAGCAGGTCCTGGAACTCGGCGCGATCACGTTTGAAGCCCGTGGTCGAGACGTTCGCCAGGTTGTTGGAAATAGTAGAAAGGTTGGTGTCCTGGGCGGACAGACCTGTTTTGGCAACCCAAAGAGCCGGAAGCATTCGATTCTCCTCGTACGCCTGTTTTTCGGCGCAGCGCTGTAATTAATAGTTAGATCTGCAAGACCCGAGCCATGGCTTCATCGCCTTCTTTGGCGGTGTTCATCATCTTGACGTGGAGCTCGAACTGCTTGGCCAGGGCCAGCACCGAAGTCATTTCATCCACGGCGTTGACGTTGCTCGCCTCCTGGAAACCCGACACCAACTGCACGTTGCCGTCGATGGGGGCAGGCTGACCGTCCTTGGTCCGGATCGAGCCGTCCAGGCCCTTGGTCATGGTCTTGAGGTCCGGGTTGACCAGCTTGATGCGGTCCACTTCAGCCATTACACGCGGGCCTTCGCCCATGGCGCGGATGCTGATAGTGCCGTCCTGGCCGATTTCGATTTTCTGCTCTGGCGGCACGGCGATCGGACCACCGTTGCCCATCACCGGCATGCCGTTGCCGGCCCGCAGCACGCCCAGGGCGTCAACATTGAGGCTGCCGGTGCGCACGTAACTTTCGCCGCCGTCAGGGTTCTGCACGGCCATCCAGCCCGGCCCGCTGACCGCCACGTCCAGGTCACGACCGGTTTCCACCAGCGCACCCGGGGTGAAGTCCGTGGCAGGCCGCTCGGACATGGCAAACGCCCGCGCCGGAAAGCTGTCGCCGAACACCGGCATCGAGCGCGCCTGCTCCAGGTCTTTCTGAAAGCCATTGGTGGAGATGTTCGCCAGGTTGTTGGCATGGGCCCGCTGCGCCAGTGCGTTCTGGCTGGCGCCGGTCATTGCCACATAAAGGTACTTGTCCAATGTCGTTCCTCTGCATGCCGGACGTTTGCCGCCCACTGCTGTGTTGCACAGCCTTAAGCAATTTGCAGACCAACTTTTTTCTGGCGCGGACGGGCCCGGTAAACAAAGGGCTTGGGGGGATCTGAAGGGATTATGGGTAGGTATCGAAGACGAAAAACCGGCGGTGTCGTGCCGCTTACGGCAAGTGTCCGCCTAACCTGATCAAATAGACGACCCGTGGCGAGGGAGCTTGCTCCCGCTGGGCCGGTCCGACGCCTCGGGCGTAGCGGCCCCACACTTTTGGCGATTGCTGCGCAATCGAGCGGGAGCAAGCTCCCTCGCCACGAAACGCCTATCTTTCTTTACGCGCCGGATTCTTTACCCACTTCATACTCACGCAACTTATTGGCAATGGTCGTATGGGAAACCCCCAGCCGCTTGCCCAGTTGCCGGCTGCTCGGGTGTTCGGAGTACAAGCGCTCCAGCACCGCTTTCTCGAAACGCCCGACGATCTCGTCCAACCCTCCGTCCAGGGAAAAATCGCCAAGGGGCTGACGCACCCCGTAATCCGGCAGACGGATATGCTCGGCCTTCACCTTCCCGCCGTCGCACAGGGAAACCGCCTGAAACAATACGTTTTCCAACTGCCGGACGTTGCCCGGCCAGTGGTAGTGACTGAGGCGGTCCATCGCCGCCGGGGCCAGCTTGGGCAGCGCACAGCCGATCTGGCGGCTGGCCTGGTCGAGGAAATGGTCCACCAGCGGCGCCAGGCCATCGAGGCATTCGCGCAGGGGTGGGATGTGCAGGGAAAGCACATTCAAGCGGTGGTACAAATCCTGACGGAATTCGCCTCGGGCGCAGAGTTCGGACAGGTCGACCTGGGTGGCGCAAATCACCCTGACGTCCAGATACACCTCTTCATCGCTGCCGACACGCCGGAAGCAACCGTCCTGCAGGAAGCGAAGCAATTTCACTTGCAAACGCGGGCTCATCTCCCCGACCCCGTCGAGGAACAGCGTTCCCCCGGCGGTCAGTTCCAGCAGGCCGAGCTTGCCTTCGGCCCGGGCGCCTTCGAAGGCCCCCGGCCCGTAGCCGAACAGCTCGGTCTCAGCCATGGACTCCGGCAGCCCGGCGCAGTTGAGTGCCATCAAGGGCGATTGCCCGCGCGGGCTCGCCAGGTGACAAGCGCGAGCCAGCAGTTCCTTGCCGGTGCCGGTTTCGCCCTCTATCAATAGCGGCGCGTCCAGCGGTGCCATGCGCCGGGCCTCACGGACCACCGCCGCCATCACCTTCGAACTCTGGAAAATGCTGTCGAAGCCGCGCAACTCCTGCTTGCGCACGTTGTAGATCCGTTCGCCCACCCGGTCGGCCCGATGCAGGGTCAAAACCGCCCCGGCCATGGCTTCGCTGTCATCGTGCTCCGATTGCAGTGGCGCGATGTCCGCCAGGAACACATCGCCCTTGACCTTGACCCGCAGGCCGTTGATGCGCGACTGGTTGGCGCGCACCAGTTCCGGCAAGTCGAAATCCTCGGCGTAGCGAGACAGGGGAATCCCCGGCACCTCGTCCACCCGCACCCCGAGCAACTGCGCCGCCGCCCGGTTGGCTGCGACGATGGAGCCGCCCATGTCGATGGACAGCACCGGAAACTCCAGGGCGCCGAGCAAGGCGTTGAGTTCCATGTGCCGACGCTCGCTGGGCATCAATCCTACGCGCTTGACGCCAAACACCCCGGCGATGCCTTCGAATTTCGGACGCAACGCCTGGAACTGGATGTTGATCAGGTTCGGGCAGTGCAGGTAGATGGCGTTGCCATGCTCACCACCGACCTCCCCCCGGGCGACGTTGATGCCGTACTCCACCAACAGGTTGAGGATGTCTCGCAGGATGCCGATGCGGTTCTGGCAATGGACTTTGATGCGCATGAAAAAGGCCCGATGTGTATAGAAGTTCGTGGTAAGCGAGCCGTTCCCGCTTGTAGGAGCTGCCGAGCGAAGCGAGGCTGCGATCTTTTCCCAGACAGTTGAATCCCAAGCGAAAAGATCAAGATCAAAAGATCGCAGCCTTCGGCAGCTCCTACGACGCAGCCCGGCCTTTGCCATGAGGGTTTCTGACCGGCAGCGGAAATAATCGTCAAGATTATGTGACAGCTGTAGGCAGATTCCCACCAGAAAATCCCGACAACATCGGTACACCCGTCAATTCGTAACGAAAATTTTACGAATTGACGATTCCCTCTCCCAATCCATCTTCGCCAGCCTACTGCACACGCCCCCGCTTCGAGTTATCTCTAATACATCGCTGGACATAAAAACAAACACATCTTCCCCCTGAGGGAAATCAGCAGGAGAGCAGCATGAAGCAGACGCAATACGTGGCCCGCGAGCCCGATGCGCAAGGTTTTATCCACTACACCGCTGAAGAACACGCGGTGTGGAACACGCTGATCACCCGCCAGCTGAAAGTCATCGAAGGCCGTGCGTGCCAGGAATACCTGGACGGCATCGACAAGCTGGGCCTGCCCCACGACCGCATACCGCAACTGGACGAAATCAACAAGGTGCTGGGCGAGACCACGGGCTGGCAAGTTGCCCGGGTGCCGGCGCTGATCCCCTTCCAGACCTTCTTCGAATTGCTCGCCAGCAAGCAGTTTCCAGTGGCGACCTTTATTCGTACCCGGGAAGAGCTGGATTACCTGCAAGAGCCCGACATTTTCCACGAGATTTTTGGCCATTGCCCGCTGCTGACCAACCCCTGGTTTGCTGAATTCACCCACACCTACGGCAAACTCGGCCTACAGGCCTCCAAGGAAGAACGGGTTTACCTGGCGCGCCTGTATTGGATGACCATCGAGTTCGGCCTGGTGCAAACCCCGCAGGGCCGACGCATCTACGGCGGCGGCATCCTCTCGTCACCCAAGGAAACCGTGTACTGCCTGTCCGACGAGCCTGAGCACCAGGCCTTCGATCCATTGGAGGCCATGCGCACGCCGTATCGCATCGACATCCTGCAACCGGTGTATTTCGTGCTGCCCGAACTCAAGCGCCTGTTCGACCTGGCCCACGAAGACATCATGGGTATGGTCAAGCGCGGTCGGGAACTGGGCTTGCATGCCCCGAAATTCCCACCCAAGGCGGCGTGAACCGCGTCTTTTAATCCCAATTGAGTCTGTTGCACGACGCGGCTTTGCTTTAGCGTGGGTGCATCGACGTTTTTCAAATATTCGATCCAGGAACACACCATGAACACTCTGAACCAAGCCCATTGCGAAGCCTGCCGCGCCGATGCCCCACAAGTCAGCGACGAAGAACTGCCGGTGCTGATCAAGCAGATCCCCGACTGGAACATCGAAGTGCGCGACGGCGTGATGCAGCTGGAAAAAGTTTTCCTGTTCAAGAACTTCAAGCACGCCCTGGCGTTCACCAACGCCGTCGGCGAGATCTCCGAGGCCGAAGGCCACCACCCGGGCCTGCTCACCGAATGGGGCAAAGTCACCGTGACCTGGTGGAGCCACTCCATCAAGGGCCTGCACCGCAACGATTTCATCATGGCCGCCCGCACCGATGACGTGGCCAAGACCGCCGAGGGCCGCAAATAATGCATTTCGATGCCATCGGCCGGGTCCCCGGCGACCCGATTCTCGGCCTGATGGAGGCCTACGGGGCGGACAGCAACCCGAGCAAGTTCGATTTGGGCGTGGGCGTCTATAAAGACGCTCAGGGCCTGACGCCGATCCTTCAATCGGTGAAGCAGGCCGAACAGCGGTTGGTGGACCGCCAGGTCACCAAGACCTACATCGGCGGTCATGGCGACGCCGCGTTCGGCCAGTTGATCAATGAATTGGTGCTGGGCGCCGACTCGCCGCTGATCAGCGCAAAACGCGCCGGTGCCACCCAGACACCCGGCGGCACCGGTGCCCTGCGCCTGAGCGCCGACTTCATCGCCCAATGCCTGCCGGGCCGTGGCGTCTGGCTGAGCAACCCGACCTGGCCGATCCACGAAACCATTTTCGCCACGGCCGGGCTCAAGGTCAGTCATTACCCTTATGTGGGCGCCGATAACCGCCTGGATTTCGAGGCGATGCTGGCGACCCTGAACCAGGCGCCCAAAGGCGATGTGGTGCTGTTGCACGCCTGCTGCCACAACCCCACCGGGTTCGACCTGTCCCACGAGCAATGGCGGCAGGTGCTGGAGGTGGTGCGCAACCGCGACCTGCTGCCGCTGATCGACTTCGCCTACCAGGGCTTCGGCGATGGGTTGGAGCAGGACGCCTGGGCGGTCCGGCTATTTGCCGAAGGGTTGCCTGAAGTGCTGGTCACCAGTTCCTGCTCGAAGAACTTTGGCCTGTACCGCGACCGTACGGGGGCGTTGATCGTCTGCGCCCGGGATGGCGAGAAGCTGGTGGATATCCGCAGCCAACTGGCAAACATCGCCCGGAACCTGTGGTCGACACCGCCGGACCATGGCGCGGCCGTGGTGGCGACCATCCTTGGCAGCCCGGAACTCAAAAGCCTGTGGGCCGATGAAGTCCAGGCAATGCGCCTGCGCATCGCGCAATTGCGCAGCGGTTTGCTGGAGGCCCTTGAACCCCATGGCCTGCGCGAGCGCTTCGCCCATATCGGCGTACAGCGCGGGATGTTTTCCTACACCGGCCTGACGCCGGAACAGGTCAAGCACCTGCGCGAGCGCCACAGCGTCTACATGGTCGGCACCGGCCGGGCCAACGTGGCCGGTATCGATGCGACGCGCTTGGACCTGCTGGCCGAGGCGATTGCTGACGCGTGTAAATAACACCACCGTCAGCCGTTGATCTTGTGGCGAGGGAGCTTGCTCCCGCTCGGCTCTGTAGGAGCTGGCGAAGCCTGCGATCTTTTGATCTTTCGCTTGAGACTCAAGTGTCTGGGGAAAGATCGCAGCCTCGTTGCACTCGACAGCTCCTACACTGCTCCTACACAGCTCCTACAGCCCAGCGGGAGCAAGCTCCCTCGCCACAGTGGATCAAACCGGCCTCAATCCATCCGCCGCCCTTGAGCCGTTATTGGCCCGTCCACTCCCGGACAAATTGCCCGACATCTTCCTGTGGCGCCGTGCGCGCTTCTTTCTGCGGCGTGCCCAGGTAAAGGAAGCCGATCACCTCTTCCCCCTCTTCAAGACCAAGCCCCCGGGCCACATGCGGCGAGTACGCCAGCTCACCCGTACGCCAAACGCCACCGACTCCCAGGGCATACGCGGCCAGCAGGATGCCATGGGCCGCGCAGCCGGCCGCCAGCAGTTGTTCGGATTTGGGGATCTTGAAATGGTCCTGCAGACGGGCGATCACCACCACGACCAAAGGTGCGCGCAACGGGCCGTTGAGGGCTTTTTCCACGACGGCGTCGGGTACCAGCGGGTCATTGAACTTTGCCGCTTCGGCCAGCAGTTCACCCATGCGCTGCCTCGCCTGCCCTTCAACCGTCAGAAAGCGCCATGGCCGCAACTGGCCGTGATCCGGTGCCCGCATGGCTGCGGCGAACATGAGCTCACGCTGTTCCGGCGTGGGGGCCGGGTCCACCAGGCGCGGGACGGAAACACGGTTGAGCAAAGCGTCGAGAGCCTGCATCGGCCACCTCCTGAAAAAATGTCCAGCTATTCTAGTGGCTGTGCGGCGAGTTCGTCAGCGCAAATTCCGCGGCCAAGCAGCCAGGCGCCGCCGAGTGCCGGTTTACAGGGCGCTGGTCGCAGGTAGAATGGCGCCCTTCCCTTTCAGCCTGAGCGGACTTCATGGCGTTGCCGACCCTGCGAATCATTGGTTTCATCATCGGCATCTTCCTGATCACCCTGGCGATCTTCATGGTCGTGCCCATGATCACGCTGATGGTCTTCGAGCGCACCCGCGACCTGCCGTCGTTCCTCTGGTCGAGCATGATCACTTTCCTCGCCGGCCTGGCGCTGGTGCTTCCCGGGCGCCCGGAACACATCCACCTGCGGCCGCGGGACATGTACCTGCTGACCGTCAGCAGTTGGCTGGTGGTGTGTATCTTCGCTGCGCTGCCGTTCCTGCTGACCCAGCACATCAGCTATACGGACTCGTTCTTCGAAAGCATGTCGGGCATCACCGCCACCGGTGCCACCGTCCTGAGCGGCCTGGACAACATGTCCCCGGGCATCCTGATGTGGCGCTCCCTGCTGCACTGGCTCGGCGGCATCGGCTTCATCGGCATGGCGGTGGCGATCCTGCCCCTGCTGCGCATCGGTGGCATGCGGCTGTTCCAGACCGAGTCATCGGACCGCTCGGAGAAAGTCATGCCCCGTTCCCACATGGTGGCGCGGCTGATCGTGGCGTCCTACGTGGGCATCACCATCCTCGGCACCCTGGCGCTCTGGTGGGCCGGGATGAGCCTGTTCGATGCCGTCAACCATTCGATGTCGGCGATCTCCACCGGCGGCTTCTCCACCTCGGACCTGTCCCTCGCCAAGTGGACCCAGCCGGCGGTGCATTGGGTCGCCATCGTCATCATGATCCTCGGCAGCCTGCCGTTTGCCCTGTACGTCTCGATGTTGCGGGGTAATCGCCGGGCGTTGATCAAGGACCAGCAGGTCCAGGGGCTCATTGGCGTGTTGCTGGTGACCTGGCTGGTGCTCGGCACCTGGTACTGGGCCACCACCGACCTGCATTGGCTGGACGCGCTGCGGCACGTGGCGCTGAACGTGACGTCCATCGTCACCACCACCGGCTTCGCCCTGGGCGACTACAGCCTGTGGGGCAATTTCTCGCTGATGCTGTTCTTCTACCTGGGGTTCGTCGGCGGTTGTTCGGGTTCGACGGCCGGCGGGATCAAGATCTTTCGCTTCCAGGTCGCCTACATCCTGCTGCGGGCCAACCTTAATCAACTGATCCATCCTCGTGCGGTGATCAAGCAGAAATACAACGGTCATCGCCTCGACGAAGAAATCGTCCGCTCGATCCTGACGTTCTCGTTCTTCTTCGCCATCACCATCTGCGTCATCGCCCTGCTGCTGTCGCTATTGGGCGTGGAATGGATGACGGCCCTGACCGGCGCGGCCAGTACCGTGTCCGGCGTCGGCCCGGGGCTGGGGGAAACCATCGGGCCAGCCGGCAACTTCGCACCGCTGCCGGACGCGGCCAAGTGGATTCTGTCGGCGGGCATGCTGCTGGGCCGGCTGGAGATCATCACGGTGTTCGTGCTGTGTATCCCGGCGTTCTGGCGTCACTGACCGGCTCAGGCTGGCTCGCCAACCGTGCCCGGTATTCGCCGGGCGTGGTGTCGAACCAGCGGCGAAAGGCCCGGAAAAAATTGCTTGGATCGGCGAATCCCAACAGGTAGGCGATTTCCAGCAACGTCATGCCCGCCTGCGCCAGATACTGCTCGGCCAGCTCGCGTCGAGTATCTTCCAGCAGGCTCTGGAAACTCGTGCCCTCTTCCTGCAAACGCCGCTGCAAGGTGCGCTGGGACAGGTGCAGTGCCTGTGCCACCACGTCACGCTTGGGCTCACCTTGGGGCAACAGCCGGCACAACACCTGTCGCGCCTTGTGCGTCACGCGGCTTTCCGAAAAACGCGCGAGGTACTCCCCGGCAAACCGGTCGTGAAGTTGCGCCATGGCTTCATTGGCCGTCGGCAGCGGCGCCTCCATGTCGGCCCGTTCGAAGATCAGCGCGTCATAGGGCGCGCCAAACACCAGCGGCGCAGGGAAGGCGCGCTGGTAAGGTGCCAGGTCCGAGGGCTCGGCGCCCTGGAACAGCACCTTCACCGGGCGCAGGGTGCGCCCGGTCAACCAACTGCACAGGGCTAGCGCACAGGCCAGGGACGCCTCGGCGCTTTGGCGGGTCGGGGGCAGATGGTCGCCGTGCACAGTCAGGATCAGCCCATAACCGCCTTCCAACGGACGAAAACTCAAGTCGGCGCTTTCGGCGATGATCCGCTGGTACCGCACCAGCCGTTGGAAACCCTCCACCAGGGTGCGACTGGACATCAAGGCGTAGCCGGCCACATGGAACGAAGCCGGGCGCACCACTTTACCCATGTTCAAGCCAATGGCCGGGTTTCCCGACAACTCCACCGCCCGTTGCCAGAGCCGCGTCATCGAGTCCTGGGGGAAACGCGCATCCGGATCGTCCAGTGCCTCAAAGTCCAGCCCCAGTTGCTTGAACAGCGCCCGACAATCCAGGCCGTCCATTTCCAACGCCTTGACAATCCCCATCGCCCAGCTTGAAGAAGTGGTTCGTTCGCTCATGACGTTTTACTTGCATGACGAGCCGCAGGGTACGGCTGGATTTGCGAAGGATAGCAGTGTCCGGTCTTACCAATAACGCCCCTTTTGGACGAGCGGCTGTTGTTGTCAGGCAAGGCGCCGCGACGAGTCATAGCCCGCTATGGCGAGGAGCGGCAACGCAGCATGACGACAACAGAAGCCGTCCAAGAGGGGCGTTATTGGTAAGACCGGACACTAGAGTGGCGCTGATTGTCACTGGCCGTAGCAATTGATAGCTCTAGACTTCAAGTATCAGAACAATAACCACAGAGTCAGCCGTCGTGGAAAACGCTAAACGATTCAATACTTTCGCCGAGTTCTACCCGTATTACCTCAGCGAACACAGCAACAGCACCTGCCGACGATTGCATTTCATCGGCACCTCCCTGGTCATCCTGGTATTCGCCCTGGCCCTCGTCGTTGGCGCCTGGTGGCTGTGGGTCGCCCTGCCGGTGGCCGGCTACGGCTTTGCCTGGGTCGGGCATTTCTTCTTCGAAAAAAACCGTCCCGCCACCTTCCAGCATCCGCTCTACAGCCTGCTCGGCGATTTCGTCATGTACCGCGACATGCTGCTGGGCAAGGTTGCGTTCTGATAAGGAGTGTCGATGAGCAACCATGCACGCTTTACCCACATGCAGGAAGGTACTGCAGAAGATTGGGCGATCATCGCGGCCGATTTCAGCGCCTACGCCCGACAATTGCCAGGCCGGATCCTGGCCCACTTGCAACTGCTGGACGGTGATTTCGGTGGGTTCCCGGTGGATCGCCTGACCCATTCCCTGCAAACCGCCACCCGCGCCTACCGCGACGGGCGGGACGAGGAGTATGTGGTCTGCGCCCTGCTCCACGACATTGGCGACACCCTCGGCTCGTATAATCACCCGGACATCGCCGCGGCGATCCTCAAGCCCTTCGTCAGCGCCGAAAACCTGTGGATGGTGGAAAAGCACGGGATTTTCCAGGGTTACTACTTCTTCCATCACCTGGGCATGGACCGGCACCTGCGCGAGCAGTTTGTCGAACATCCGCAGTACCAGGCGACCATTGATTTCTGCGCGAAATATGACGCGGCGGCGTTCGATCCCGAGTACGACACGCTGCCGTTGAATTTCTTCGAACCGATGCTGGAAAGGGTGTTTGCCGCGCCGAAGCAATCGATCTACAAGGCGGCGATGACTGAAACACCGGCCTGACGAACACCAAACGTCCCCTGTAGGAGCTGACGAGTGCAACGAGGCTGCGATCTTTTGATCTTTCGCTTGAGACTCAAGCGTCAGGGGAAAGATCGCAGCCTCGTTGCACTCGTCAGCTCCTACGCAGGTTCGGCGACTTTCAGGGCTTTCAACTGCGCTTCGCGCGCCTGGGCCTCCGCCAACCGGTACAACTCGATCGACCCGTCCCAATGCTCGATCAGCGCCGTGCAGGATTCGACCCAATCGCCACAATTGAGGTATTCCACCTCGCCTACCCTGCGCATCTCGGCGTGGTGGATGTGCCCGCAGACCACGCCATGCAGTTCGCGCTTCACGCACTCGTGGGCGATGGCTTCTTCGAAATCGCTGATGAAGCTGACGGCGGTCTTGACCTTGTGCTTGAGGTACGCCGACAGCGACCAGTAGCCGTAGCCATAACGGGCTCGCCAATGGTTGAGCCAGCGATTCAGCGTGAGGGTGAATTCGTAGGCCGAGTCCCCGAGGAACGCCAGCCAACGGTGGTAACGGGTGATGACGTCGAACTGGTCGCCATGGATCACCAACAGGTGCCGACCATCGGCGGTGACGTGCACCGCTTCGTCCACCAATTGGATATTGCCCAGGATCAGCTTCGAATAGCGCCGCAGGAATTCGTCATGGTTGCCGGTGACGTAGATCACTTCGGTGCCGCGCTTGCTCATGGTCAGCAAGCGGCGGATGACGTTGGTGTGGGCCTGGGGCCAATACATGCCACCGCGCAGCTTCCAGCCGTCGATGATGTCCCCTACCAGGTAGATCTTGTCGGCGTGGTAGCCCTTGAGGAACTGCGACAGGTGCTCGGCCTGGCAGTCCCGGGTGCCCAGGTGCACATCGGAGATCCACAGGGTGCGTACACGCTGCTTGCGGCTGGGTTTGGCGAGCTCGGCGCTGGTCATTGGGCAACCCTCTGATCGTTTTCGCCACTGTGCACCCCAGCGGTTAATGGCCCATGACAAACACAAGTCCATTGCATGACAGCGCCGGGCGTTGCCCCTCGGTGTATGCTGGCGGCCTGACACGGGAGACCGCGATGCGACCGATCCTCACGCTACGCCACTACAGCCACGACTTGATCGCCCACAGCCATGACCATGCGCAACTGGTGTTCGGGCTGTCCGGCGCGCTGGATTTCGAAGTCGAAGGCCGTGGCAGCCAAGTGGTGCAACAGAGCTTCGTGGTGGTACCCGCCGGCGCCCATCATGGCTGTGGCAGCCCCCACGGCAGCCGCTGCCTGGTACTGGATGTGCCCAGTGACGACTGGGTCGGACAATGCCTGGGGGATCACGCCGACGCCAGCCGCCGCTTGCTCGACGACAGCGCTCGCCTGCCCCTGGACGCAGGACAGAGCCAGTTGGTCAGCTGGCTGGCGAGCAGTCCGGTGGACGATCCGGTGATCGCCCAGCAAGGCGCGGTGCTGCTACTGGCGAGTCTCAACGGCGTTCGCCAGCAAACCCTGGGTGGCCGGCGCCTGCCCTACGCCGCGCTCAACGCCCACATCGACCAGAACGCGGCCTACCCGCTGCAAGTGGCGGACCTGGCACGGGTGGCCGGCCTTTCCAGCGCCCGCCTGCATGCGCGCTTCATCGCCGAGTGCGGG
The DNA here is from genome assembly GCF_001269655.1 of Pseudomonas thivervalensis. Taxonomy (GTDB): domain Bacteria; phylum Pseudomonadota; class Gammaproteobacteria; order Pseudomonadales; family Pseudomonadaceae; genus Aquipseudomonas; species Aquipseudomonas thivervalensis. The sequence continues at coordinate 166,714 of NZ_LHVE01000007.1, read as the reverse complement.
CAAACCCCGATGGAGTACATCCGCAGCCGCCGCTTGCACCAGGCCGTGGCGTTGTTGCGTGAGTCGGACTTGCCCATCGGCGAGATCGCCCACCGGGTCGGCTACAGCTCCCAGAGTGCCTTCGCCGCGGCGGTGCTGCGGGAATTCGGCGCCTCGCCAGGCAAGCTGCGGCACCCACGCTAGGTTCGCGCTAAAAATCGCTAGGATCGCGACAGACGCCATCCCCTCCCAGACGCTTAAATGCCTTATAGGAGCCGTCAGCTCCTACAGGGATAGATGTTTATCCGTTGGTTTTGGCTTAACTGTTGAAGGATTGAAATGACGCCTCGTACCGCCCTCGGCGCCCTGCACATTGGCGCACTCATGTTTGGCCTGACCGGTGTCTTCGGCAAACTCGCCGCGGCTTCGCCGGCGGTCATTGTGTTCGGTCGCGCCGTCTTCGCCGTGCTGGCCCTGGCGGTGTTTGCCCGGTTCGCCAGTAGCAGCCGCTGGCAGAAACTGCGGGCGCAGGATAGCCGACGATTGCTGCTGGGCGGCCTGTTGCTGGCCGGGCACTGGGTGAGTTTCTTCATCGCCGTGAAAGTGGGCGGCGTGGCGATCGCCACGTTGGGGTTTGCCAGTTTCCCGGCCTTCACGGTGTTGCTCGAGGGGCTGATCTTCCGCGAGCGGATTCGCGCCAATGAAATCTGGCTGGTGGTGTTAGTGAGCGTCGGCCTGGTGCTGGTCACGCCAAACTTCGACCTGGCCAGCGGTGCCACTACCGGTTTGCTCTGGGCCGTGGCGTCGGGGCTGCTGTTTTCCCTGTTGTCATTGACCAACCGCGCCGGCGCCGCCCATGTGCCGCCGGTGCAGGCCGCGCTGTGCCAGAACGTGGTGGTCGGGCTCTGCCTGCTGCCGATGGCCGCGCCACAATTGAGCGACGTGCGCCCCATCGACTGGTTGTGGATCGGCTTGCTCGGCGTGTTCTGCACCGGCCTGGCCCACAGCCTGTTCGTCGCCAGCCTGGCCGTGATCAAGGCCCGCAAGGCGGCGGTGGTCTTCGCCATGGAACCGGTCTACGGCATCGCCATGGCCTGGTGGTTGTTCGACGAGAGCCCGACATTGCGCATGTTGTTGGGCGGCGTGGTGATCATCGCGGCCATCGTGATTTCAAGCCAGGCGGGCGGCTCGAAAAAACCGCAGGTGGAGACCCAAGCCACGTCTCACTGACCCCGATCGTTGTGACCCAGGTCCCGCTCCGGGTCGATCCGGTCGCGGACCCGCTGCTTGAGGACCTTGGCCTCGGGAAAACCACCGTCGGCCTTGCGCTCCCAGATCTGCACACCGTCGCAGTTGATGTGGAACACACCACCGGTGCCCGGCACCAGCGACACTTTGCCCAGATCGTCGCCAAAGGTACTGAGCAGTTCCTGGGCCAGCCAGGCGGCACGCAGCAGCCATTGGCACTGGGTGCAATACGTGATGATGACTTCTGGTTTGTGTTCGGTCATTGCGGGTGAGCTCCTGGGTTCGAAGGCGTCGTTATAATACCTGCCTTTGATCGCCCGCCCCGAGATTGACGATGCGCCGCCTGCTCCCCCTCCTGCTTCTGCTGCTGTTGCCCCTTTTCGTCCAGGCTGTCGAAGCGCCACGCCCGAAAATCGGCCTGGTGCTGTCCGGCGGCGCGGCGCGCGGGCTGGCCCATATCGGTGTGCTCAAGGCCCTGGAAGAGCAAGGCATCAAGATCGATGCCATTGCCGGCACCAGCATGGGCGCGGTGATCGGCGGGCTGTATGCCTCGGGCTACAAGATCGACGAACTGGAAAAACTCGCCTTGGGCATCGACTGGCAACAGGCCTTATCCGATGCGCCACCCCGCAAGGACGTGCCCTTCCGGCGCAAGCAGGATGACCGCGATTTCCTGGTGAAGCAGAAACTGAGCTTTCGTGACGACGGCAGCCTCGGCCTGCCCTTGGGCGTCATCCAGGGCCAGAACCTGGCCCTGCTGCTCGAAAGCCTGCTGGCCCACGCCAGCGATACCCGGGATTTCGACAAATTGCCGATCCCGTTTCGCGCCGTTGCCACCGACATTGCCACGGGCGAAAAAGTAGTGTTCCGCAAAGGCCACCTGCCCAAGGTCATTCGCGCCAGCATGTCGATCCCGGCGGTGTTCGCCCCAGTGGAATTGGACGGTCGGCTGCTGGTGGACGGTGGCATGGCCGACAACATCCCGCTGGATGTGGCCCGGGAAATGGGCGTGGACATGGCCATTGTGGTGGACATCGGCACGCCGCTGCGCACCCGCAAGCAACTGGTCACGGTGGTGGACGTGCTGAACCAGTCGACCACCCTGATGACCCGGCGCAACTCTGAAGAGCAACTGGCAACCCTGAACAAAGACGACGTACTGATTCAACCGGCCCTGGCGAGCTTCGGCTCTACCGACTTCGGTCGGGCCCGGGAAATGATCGACGCCGGCTACCGCGCCACCCGCATACTCGACACACGCCTGGCTCCTCTACGCCCGTCCGAAGCGCCCGACGCCGAACTCATGGCCGCGCGCACGCCCAGCGAACGCACGCCGGTCATCACCGCCATCCGCGTGGAGAACGACTCGAAAGTCGGCGATGACGTGATTCGCTATTACATTCGCCAGCAGATCGGCGAGCCGCTGGACCTGGGGCGCCTGCAGACCGACATGGGCACGCTGTACGGCCTGGATTACTTCGAACAGGTGCAATACCGCGTGGTCCATAAAGGCCCGGACCGCACGCTGGTCATCAGCGCCCGGGGCAGACGTACCGGCACCGACTACCTGCGGCTGGGGCTGAGCCTGTCCGACGACATGCGCGGCGACAGTGCTTTCAACCTGGGGGCCAGCTATCGGGTCAACGGCATCAATCGCCTGGGTGCCGAATGGCTGACCCGGGCGCAGATCGGCGACAAGCAGGAGTTGTACAGCGAGTTCTACCAGCCATTGGATGTCGGCTCGCGCTACTTCATCGCCCCCTATGGGCAATTCGAATCACGCAACGTGGAGTCCATCCTGGACAACGATCCGGTGGCCCAGTATCGCGTCGAACGCTATGGTTTCGGGCTGAACGTGGGCCGCCAGATCGGCAACAGCGGTGAAATCCGCTTCGGTGTCGGCCAGGCCTGGGGCAAGGCCGATGTGCGCATCGGCGACCACGACCAGCCCAGCGAGAATTTCAACGAGGGCTTCTACGAGCTGAAATATTCGTTCGACTCCCTCGACAGCGTGTATTTCCCCCATGAAGGGGAAGACATCGGCCTGAGCTGGCGCCAATACGAACCGGGACTGGGCTCCGATCAGCGTTACCGTCAGTGGGAATTCAAACTGGACAAGGCGCTTAGCAGCGGCCCCGACACCTTCATCCTCGGCGGTCGCTACGGTCGCACCCTGGACACCGCCGAGGTGGTGACTTCCAGCTTTGTGCTGGGCGGGGCTCGGCAATTGTCAGGCTTTCGCGAAGACGGCGTATCCGGGCAAAACATGAGCCTGATGCGCGCGGTGTATTACCGCCGGCTCACGCCGAGGGCCTACTTGCCCCTGGACTTCCCGCTGTACATCGGTGGCTCCTTGGAGCGCGGCCGGGCCTGGAACAACGACAACGAATTCGACAGCGGCTACATCAACGCCGCGAGCATTTTCCTCGGTTTCGATACACCGCTGGGGCCACTGAATTTCAGCTATGGGTTTAACGACGATGATGAACAGGCGGTGTATTTGAACCTGGGGCAGACGTTTTGAGGGGTTGGGTGTTTGCCTGGGCTGGATTGATGGCCTGACCCACCGCAATCGCGAGCAAGCTCGCTCCCACAGGGATTGGTGGTGAACGGCCATCTCATGAACACCCGAAACCCATGTGGGAGCGAGCTTGCTCGCGATGAGGCCAGCAGCTACAACCCCTTGACGGCACTTAGCGAATCCCTGCCAGCAGAACCCGGGCGGTCTGCTTGAGGGGTTCGTCACCCTCTTCGAGCAGCTCTTCAAGCAGAGTGACGGCGGTTTTCAGGTCGCCATCGTCGATGCAATTCTGTGCCTGTTCCAGTTTGACCGAATGTTCCGGGGCCTGGGGTTCGAGGGACAGGGTGTCCAGGGAAACAGGTTCAAGGGTCAGCGGCTCAAATTCCAGCGCCTGCTCTTCATCGGCAAAACCGTCGAGGAAGGCATCGTCCAGCGACTCGGTTTCCAAGGGGGCTTCCCATTGCAGGTCCGGTTCGTCGAAACCCGAAAGCGACAAGCCCTCGGCACCGTCGGCTGCCCGTGGTGCAGCCCGATGTTCTTCGGCAGGCGTGTCCTGGTCATCCGCCAGGTCCCAACTGGTTTCCATGGACAGGGCATCCAGATCCAGCTCGAACTCATCACCAGGCGCCTGCTCAGGTTCAGGTTCAGGCGCAGGATCCGGTACGTGGGGTTGTGCCGGAGCCACTATCGGTGCGGTGATCGCGGCAACCTTGGGATAACGCCCACGGATTTCCTCCAGCGTCCCGGCCCCCACACCTTGTGCCAGCAGATGATTTTCCTGGGCCTGGAAACCGATGACATCGCCCTGTTTACCCAGTACCTCCAGCAACTTGAGGCCTAGGTCGGTGCGTTCCGGCTCCGCCAGCAAGGCCGCGCGCAACAGCCCCGCCGCCTCGGTGAATCGGCCGTAGGTCAGATAGATGCCAACGCCCTCCAGCACATCCCCCAGGGGCGCATCGCCGTTGTTGAACGAGGCCGCGGCCTCGGACGGCTCCGTGTCGGGGATAGATGCAAAGGTTTCGTCGCCCTCCTCCAGCATCGGCTCGGGGCGCTCGGTCAGCGGCGCCTCGTCGGCCTGCTGTTGGCGGCGCCGAATGAACAGTAACAACACGAGCAATCCCAACAGGCCCACCAAGCCTGCCACCCATGTCCAATCGATGCCCTCTGGCTCCGCCGGCGGTTCTGTAGTGGGGGATGCGTCTGGAGCCGGTTCCGACGCAGGGGGGGCCGGTTGCGGTGGCTCCGTCGTAACAGGGGTTGGAGCCGTCTCGGTGAGCCGGGCCTGCAGTTCGCCGATCTGCTGGCGCTGCCCGGCGATTTCCTGGTCCTGGGCCTGGAGCCGCGCTTGCAGTGCCTCGATGGTCTTTTGTTGCTGCTGGTTCTGCAGCACGCTGGCGGCCAACTGCTCATCGGACGCGGCGGAGACCTGGCCGGCGGTGGATGCTGCCGACGTCGGCAGCACAGCCGCGTCAGGCAATAACAGGCGCTGACCGATGGAAAGCCGATCACTGCCCGGGTTCAAGGCCTGGATGCCTTGCACCAGCTCATTAACCGACGCGTTGCTGCCGGCGTCATGCAGGCGCTGGGCAATCACCCAAGGGTTGTCCCCCTGCACGACCGTGTAGCGCTTGCCCTGTACAGCCGGGGGCGGCTTGATGGCCGGGGTGGCCTGGCTCGGCTCAGACTCCGAGGTCGTAGAAGGTTCGTCACGGGCCGGCACGATACCCGGCGTGCCCGGTGGATCGATCAGCACGGTGTATTCACGCAGTACGCGCCCGTTGGGCTGATTGAGCTGCACCAGGAAACTCAGGAAAGGTTCCTCCACCGGTTTGCTGGAGGTCACCCGAATGAAACTGCGCTCCCCGCGCAAAACCGGCGTAAAGCGCAGGTTATTGAGAAAGAAACCCCGCTCCACACCCGCTCGACTGAAATCGTCCGGGCTCGCCAGGCTCGCCGACAGATCGCCCTCGCCGATCCCGGCCACATCGACCAGGGCGATATCGGCACGCAACGGCTGGTTCAGGGCGGAATGGAGCGTGATCTCGCCAAGCCCCAGCGCTGACGCCAGGACCGGAAACCCCAGGGTACCCACGATGATCGACACGTTGATCCAACTGCGCAACGTGGACTGCAGACTTTCAAGCATGGGTATCCCTTTCGACTACCAGACTGAGCGGAAACGCATCCAATACGATCGCTTAGTACTGGTTATAGTTCGCTAATCGCCGATTCTCAAAAGTCTGACGCCAGGGATATGCCTCAGGATTTTTCCAGGTTGGCCAGGATCGTGCCGTGAACCCGCATGCAGACGCGCATGTCCGCCTCGTCGACACCTTCGAACAGCTCCCGACGCAATTGCGTGGCAATGGTTTCGATTTGTTCGATCAGGGGAAGCGCCGGGGCGCAGAGCACGATTTTCTTGGCCCGGCGGTCTTCGGCCACCGCCTGGCGCTGCACCAGGCCTTGGGTTTCCAGGCTGTCGAGCAAGCGGGCCAGGGTCGGACCTTCGACGGCGACACTCTGGGCCAACTCACGCTGGGTCGGCGCCTGTTCGAAACGGGCCAGGTGCAGCAGCACCAGCCAGCGCGCCTGGGACAAGCCCAGCCCGGCCAGGCGGCGATCCAGTTCGGCACGCCAGCCTCGGGACATCTGCGCCAGCTGCATGCCAAAACGGTGTTGATCGGTTAACGGCATAAAAAACTCATCAGATCTGAAATAGAGAAAAACTAATTATTAGTCAGCTAAGCATGCGCTTTGGATTCAAGCAAGGTTCGCTTTGTACTGAATCGTTAAAGGAGCGCAACTCACTGATCAGACTTCAAATTCCGACTGCAATGCAGCCCTGACGCAATACAGCACCCCTTCGGGCACCCGTCCGACAAACAGTGCGGCAACTTCAGCGACTGGCGGTAACTCGCCTTCGCCATCCAGGAACGCGTCCTGTACCTCGCCCATCAGCTCCTCGGGCAGATCCAGTGCCTGTTCCAAGGATAACTGCTGTTTGCCGATGGCCTCGGCCAGCATCGTGTAGACGTTCTTCTCCGAGCACTGCAATTGCCCAGCGATCTGCAACGGCGTCATGCCGGCCCGGGCCAGCGTGATGAGCTCGTGGCGTACATCGGCCACCGCTTTCGGCGCTTCGGCCTCGCCGCCCAGCACCTGGAGGAAAGCCTCGCCATAACGCTCCAGCTTGCGCGCACCGACGCCGCTGACCCGGGCCATTTCCGCCAGGGAGGTGGGCTGGCTGCGGAGCATTTCCAGCAGGGTCGAGTCGGGGAAGATGACGTAAGGCGGTACGCCGTGTTCCTCGGCCAGCTTGCGACGCAAGGCGCGCAAGGCTTCCCATTGATCGCGCTCTTCGCCACGGACCAGTTGGCTGGCCTGGCTCTTGCTGCTCTTGACCGCCGTTGCCGGCTTGAGGTCGCGGCGCAGTTCGAGGGTGACCTCGCCCTTGAGCAGGGGCCGGCAGGTTTCGGACAAGCGCAGGCCGCCGTAACCTTCCAGGTCGATGTCGGCCAGGCCGCGGGCCACCAGTTGGCGGAACAATGTGCGCCACTCATTTTCGGTGCGCGCCTTGCCCACGCCGAACACCGACAGGTGCTGGTGGCCGAAGTTGCGGATCTTCTCGTTGTCCTTGCCCAGCAACACATCCACCAGGTGCCCGACGCCATAACGCTGGCCGGTGCGGAAAATCGCCGATAAGGCCTGGCGGGCCGGCTCGGTGGCGTCCCAGGTTTCCACGCCATCGACGCAGTTGTCGCAATGCCCGCAAGGCTGGGGCATGTCTTCGTCGAAATAGGCGAGCAAGGTCTGGCGACGGCAGCGGGTTTCTTCGCACAGCGAGAGCATGGCGTCGAGCTTGTGCTGCTCCAGGCGCTTGTGGCGTTCATCGCCTTCGGAGTTCTGCAGCATCTGCTTGAGCATCACCACGTCTTGCAGGCCGTAGGCCATCCAGGCATCGGCCGGCAAGCCGTCACGGCCGGCACGCCCGGTTTCCTGGTAATACGCCTCGAGGGACTTGGGCAGGTCCAGGTGCGCGACAAAACGTACGTTGGGTTTGTCGATGCCCATGCCGAACGCCACGGTGGCCACCATGATCAGGCCTTCCTCGTTGAGGAAGCGCTTCTGGTGATAGGCCCGCAGGTCGTTGGGCAGGCCGGCGTGATACGGCAACGCCGGGAACCCTTGCTCGCACAGGAACGCCGCGACTTCATCGACCTTTTTGCGCGACAGGCAATAGACAATGCCGGCATCGCTGCGGCGTTCGGCGAGGAACGCCAGCAGCTGCTTGCGCGGCTGCTCCTTGGGCACGATGCGGTAGAAAATATTGGGACGGTCGAAACTGGACAGGAACCGCTCGGCATTCTGCAAGTGCAGGCGCTCGACGATTTCCTCGCGGGTGCGCTTGTCGGCGGTGGCGGTCAGGGCGATGCGCGGCACGTCAGGGAACAGTTCCGCCAGTTGCCCCAGTTGCAGGTATTCACGTCGGAAGTCATGGCCCCATTGCGACACGCAGTGGGCTTCGTCAATGGCGAACAGGGCGATTTCCAGGCTCTGCAGGAACGCCAGCATGCGCGGCTGCACCAGGCGTTCCGGGGCCAGGTACAACATTTTCACTTCGCCGCGCTTGATCCGCGTCGCCAGGTCCCGCTGCTGCTCGGCGCTGAGAGTGGAGTTCAGCGACGCGGCGGCGACCCCCAGTTCCTCGAGAGTCGCAACCTGGTCGTCCATCAGCGCGATCAGCGGCGAAACCACCACCGCCAGGCCGTTGCGCAATAGCGCCGGCACCTGGAAGCACAAGGATTTGCCGCCGCCGGTGGGCATGAGCACCAGGGCATCGCCACCGCTGGCCACGCGCTCAATAATGGCACCCTGGCGGCCACGGAAACTGTCGTAGCCGAAGATGTCCTTGAGAACGCGTTGAGCCTGTTCGAGCATAGAAACTCCAAAAATCACCGAAACATCCCTGCAAGGCTGGTTCAGAATCACAAACGCTGCACCGGCAAATCGTAAGTGCGCGTTTCGAACCGGCGGGACGCCGCAGGGCATCACAAAACGCGGCAGTATACCCGAGGCCTTCGTTGCAAAGGGGGCTGCTGACAAGAGGTGATCAAGCAGGCGATTGCACGCCGTGCGCCCTGTAGGAGCTGCCGAGTGCAACGAGGCTGCGATCTTTCCCCAGCCAATTGCATCTAAAGCGAACGGCCAACAGATCAAGATCAAGAGATCGCAGCCTTCGGCAGCTCCTACAGGTATCGCGGCCCGCCCGTGGGCCCAAGTCGAAGCAAATACACCACGCGGCTGGCCTGGGCGCTCAAGAAGGCCTAGAATTCCCGCATTGTTTATTCCCCAAGGTAGCCCGTAATGTCCTTCGCTGAGCAACTGACCCGCCTGCAAGTCTTCCTCGACGCCGATGAACTGCACGAGGAAGCGCTGGACTACGTGGCCGCTCACGGCTACCTGACCGCCCTGTCGATCTGCTCCGAACAAGTGCCGGAGCGTGAGTGGATCGACGCCCTCTTCGCCGAAGAGCCGCATTACGCCGACGAAGCCGAGCGCGAGGTAATCGAAACCACGCTGGTGTTGCTCAAGGCCCACATCGCCCGTCAACTGGCTTCCGACGAAGAATTCGAACTGCCGTGCGAACTGGACCTGGGGGATGACCCGGACGATTCGGAACTGCGTGGCTGGTGCATCGGCTTCATGGAAGGCGTGTTCCTGCGCGAAGCCGCCTGGTTCGAAACCGCCGAAGAGGAAGTCAGCGAAATGCTGCTGCCGATCATGGTGGGTTCCGGCCTGTTCGATGAGCAACCTGAATTTTCCGACATCGCCGCCGACGCGAACCTGATGGACGACATGATCGTCCAGATCCCCGAAGCCCTCACCGCCCTGTATCTGCTGTGCAACGCCCCGGACGAGAAACCGGCGATCCTCAAGCCTCGCCACCACTGAGTGACCGGGTGCCCTCGCCAGTCGGCAACCGCCCGCTGATCCTGCGTTACGCTCTACTGGCCATCGGCTGGTTGAGCGTGGTGCTGGGGGTCATCGGCATCTTCATTCCCGTCCTGCCCACCACCCCCTTCCTGCTGCTGGCCGCGGCCTGCTTCGCCCGCAGTTCGCCGCGCTTCTACCAATGGCTGGTAGGCCATCCCCGCCTCGGCCCGTGGATCAGCGACTACCTCAGCGGCAACGGCATCCCGCTCAAGGGCAAGGTCTACGCCATCGGGCTGATGTGGACGAGCATCCTGCTGTCCTGCTACCTGGTGCCCCTGCCATGGGCGCGGGGGTTCATGCTCACCAGTGCGGTGCTGGTGACGGTTTATATTCTCAGGCAGAAAACGCTGCGCAGCCCCTGAGTTTCCCCTATGGCGAGGGAGCTTGCTCCCGCTGGACCTGTAGGAGCTGGCGAAGCCTGCGATCTTTTGATCTTGATCTTTCGCTTAGGACTCAATGAGTAGTGGAAAGATCGCAGCCTCGTTGCACTCGACAGCTCCTACACAGTTCCTACAGCGCAGCCGAGCGGGAGCAAGCTCCCTCGCCACAAAGGCAAACCCCGCCACATCCAAACTGGACATGGCGGGGTTTGTTGTTTCAGCTCACCTCACACCGTATCCACCTTCAACGAATGATCATTCAACATCCCATTGATGATAGTCGCCGTGTCCGCGCCGCCAATGATGCCCCCCGCGCCCGGCGTGACGCCGTAGTGACTGGCGAGGTTGACGCCGGCCAGGTCGATGGTCTGGTTCGGCGTGGCGCCGGCAATGGCGCTGACGTCGATGCTGGTGATCACCGACGCACCGCTGCCGCTGACAGAGAAATGCAGGTAGTCATCCAGTGACGCAGCGCTGCCATTCTCCCCTTGCAACAGCTGGGACAGGTCGAGTTTGTCGACGCCGGGCGCGAAGTCGGTGATCACGTCGTGGCCGCTGTTGCCGGCCTGCCATTGGAAGGTATCGGCGCCGCTGCCGCCGGTGAGGGTGTTGTTACCCAGGCCGCCAATCAGCAGGTCATTGCCGCCTGCGCCATTGAGCACGTCATGGCCCAACCCGCCGTCGATGCGGTTGCTGGCGCCGTCACCGACGAGGGTGTCGTTGAAGTTCGAGCCCACCAGGTTTTCCACGCCGCTCAAAGTGTCGGTGCCCGCGCCCAGGGTGTTCTGCGCCGCCAACAGGCCCAGGTTCACCGTGACCGCCGACGTGGCGTGGGCGTAGCTGGCGGTATCGTTGCCGGTGCCGCCATCGAGCAGGTCCTTGCCCGCGCCGCTGTAGAGCACGTCATCACCTGCCCCGCCCTGCAAAGTGTTGTTGCCCGATCCGGCGCTGAGGGTGTCGTTGCCGTCGCCCGCGTTAAGGGTGTTGTCACCATTGCCGGCCAGCAACACATCGTCGCCACTGGTGCCCGTCAGGGTATGGCCCGCCTGATAGCTGATGCCAACCGACGCACTGTCGCTGCCGCCGTGGTTGTCGCTGGCGGTGTAGCTGCCGTGGTAATCCGCTGTTTTGTCCTGCGCCCCGGCATAGTCGACGGTCAGGGTCAGTTGATAGTTTTCCGCAGCGTTGGCATTACCGCCGCCGGGATTGGCGATGTTGGTGACGTGGATCTGGTAATTGCCATCCGCTGCCGCAGTGAAAGAAGCACCGTCGTTGATCGCGATGAAAGGCCCGCCGTTGAGTGAATATTCCATCGCAATGCGACCGGCCGACAGGTTGTGGTCCAGGGTGAGGGTCTCGCCCTGCTTGAGGCTTATATTGAGCCGGTCTTCGTCGTTGGCATTGTTGTTCGACACCATCCCCAGTGCACCGCTGACCACCAGCATCGCCGTCATGCTCGCGGTATTGGCGACGAAAGCACTGCGGCTGAGGTTGATCGACTGCACGTTGTTGCCGGTGAAGCTGGCCGTGCCGATGCTGCCGGTAAAGTCCCCGCCCTTGGCGAGCCATCCGGTATTGAAACTGGTGGGCGACGCGGTGAGCGGATCGCCATTGGCGTCACTGTCATTACCCAGCAACAGCTCGCCTGGAATCACGATGTTGCCCGACAGCACGTTGGTGATGATGTTGTCGTCGACCGCGATCGGTGGACTGTTGGGCACGACGTTGATCACCAGGCTGGAGCTCGCCAGGTCACCATCATTATCAATGACGGTGTAGCCGATGTGCTCGGTGATCAGGGTGCCGGTGGTGGTCTGGGAGGTGTAGCTGAACGCACCGGTATCCAGGTTGACCACCAACGTACCGTCGTGGTCGGTGGCGATGCTCAGTGTGTTGGTGGCGGTATTGAAGGAACCATGGTTGACCCCGCCGCTGGCGGTCAGCGCACCGTGGCCACCGTTGGCCGCCGGGTCGTAGCTGTACGTGGTGCCATCGACCACCAGGCTTTTGACAAACCCGCCATCGGCGCCGAACGAGCCCCCCTCGCCCAGCAGGTTGCCGGTGACCGGCGCACCTTGCACCGTGCCGGAGAGCACCGAGTTGAGCTGGTTCAGGTCAGTGACCACCACCGCGTTGGTGTTGGTGTGGGCACTGCCGTCGTAGGCCAGCGGGTCGAGGTGGGCGTTGCTGACGCCGCTGCCCAGGCCGATGGCGTAGTTCTTGATGTCATTGGCATCGAGGAAGGCTTTCCACGCGACTTCGTCCGCCGAGCCGATTTCGCCCAAGGTCGGCTTGCCGTCGGAGAAGAAATAGCCAACGTTCTGTGCGCCGGTCAGTTGGCCGGGATTTGCGAACGCCATCTTGGCCGTCGCCACGGCCGCATCATAATTGGTGTCACCGTTCGCGCTCAGCGCGGAGATCAGCGTCTTGGCAGTTGCCACATCCACCCACATGCCGCTCTGGTCGGTGGCGCTGCCGCTGAAGGTCACGAGCTGGACTTTCACATCGCCCAAGTCATCGTATTTATCGAGCAAGGCGCTGATTGCCTGTTTCGCCAGGTCCATCCGCGAGAGCCCCGACACGCCGGAGGGGTCCTTCATGCTGCCGGAGACGTCGAGCACGATCAGCAGGTTCGAATCGATCTCCACCGCGGTGACCGAACGCTCGGACGCAACGGCCTTTGGCACGTCATCGACGATGCTGACCACCAGGCTGCCGGTGGTGCTGTTGCCCAGGGAATCGGTGGCCTGGTAGGTGAAGCTCTCGTTCAACACGTTCGGGCCATCGTTGGCGTGGGGCGTGGTCGTGGCCGGTGAGGTCAGGGTGTAGGTGTACGAACCGTCGGGCTGAAGCTGCAACTGACCGTAGGCGCCAGTGGCATTGCCCACCAGGGTGAACGTGACGGCGCCCGTCGCTCCGCTGATCGAGCCGACCAAAGTCCCACTGGCGGTTTCACCGGTGGCGCTCGGGTCGCTGCCGGTGACCGTGCCGGGGGCCAGGTCCTGGCCGTCCTGGTTCAGGTCGAGGGCTTTTTCATAGACGGTAATGTCGTGGTCGGTTTCTGCGACGAGGCAGCTGTTGTGCACGTCAATGGTGACGGTCGTGGTGCTCTCATCACCATCGGCGTCACGCACGGTGTAGGTGAAGACATCGGTCGCGCCCGGGGCGCCGACAGCGTCGGGGTTGCTGTGATAGACAGCGTTGCCGTTGGCGTCCAGGGTCAGGTAGCCGTAGGTGCCATTGATCTGGGTGTTCAAGCCACCGATGGCAGGGTTCGAGGTGTCGTTGCCGGCGCGCACACCGATGACCGCACCGCCGTCGGCACCGAGTACGTCATTGTCCAGGACGTTGCCATTGACCGTCCCACCCTCCACCACCGAAGCGACATCGCAGTGAGCCTTGGGCATGTCGTCGACGATGTCGATCACGATGGTGCTGGTGACGGTGTTGCCCAACGAGTCCGTGGCCTGATAGGTGAAGCTCTCGCTCAGCACGTTCGGGCCATCGTTGGCGTGAGGCGTGGTCGTGGCTGGCGAGGTCAGGGTGTAGGTGTAGGAGCCGTCGGGCTGCAGCGACAGTTGGCCGTAGGCACCGGTGGCGTTGCCCACCAGTGCGAAGGTCACTGCGCCCACGGCGCCGCTGACCGAGCCGACGAGGCTGCCGCTGGCGGTCTCGCTGGTGGCGCTCGGGTCGCTGCCGGTGACCGTGCCGGGGGCCAGGTCCTGGCCGTCCTGGTTCAGGTCGAGGGCTTTTTCGTAGACGCTGATTTCCTGGTCCGGCGTGGCGACGAGGCAGACGTCATGGACATCGATGGTGATGGTGGTGGTGCTTTCATCGCCATCGGCGTCGCGCACGGTGTAGGTGAAGACATCGGTTGCACCAGGGGCGCTGACGGTGTTCGGGTTGCTGTGATAGACAGCGTTGCCGTTGGCATCCAGGGTCAAATAGCCGTAGGTGCCGTTGATCTGGGCGTTCAGGCCGCCAATCGCCGGGGTCGAGGTGTCGTTGCCAGCACGCACGCCGATCACGGCACCACTCGCGGCCGGACCGTCGGCACCGCCTTCGTCGTTGTTGAGGACGTTGCCACTGACCGTCCCGCCCTCATCCACCGAGGCGGAATCAGCATGGGCGGTCGGCAGGTCATCGACGATATTCACATCCAGGTTGCCGTTGGCGGTGGAGCCGTTGTCATCAGTGACGACGACCGCAAATTGCTCGCTAACGCTGTTGGCACCGTTGGCGGTTGGATGGGCTTCGTTGTCCAGCAAGGTGTAGCTGTAACTCACCACACCGGTAGCAGCGTTGAAGCCTGTAATGGTCAGGGTATTGCCCAGCGCGGTCGTGATCGACTGTGGGAAACCGGCCGCTACGCCGTTGGTGACGACGTTGATACCGCCCACGCTCAGGGTCTGCACACCGTCCAATGCGGTCACGGTGAACGTGCCGCTTTGGGTCAGCGCCGATGCATCCGGGCTGCTGCCGTCGCTGAGGTTTTTTTCCTGCAACGACAGCTCGCCACCTTCGGTGTCGAGGCCGGTGATGATCACCGGGTCGTCGTTGTTGTGCACTTGCAGCACCAGGTTCGCGGTGCTGGTATCGCCATCGGCATCGGTCAGGGTGTAGGTGAAGGTTTCGCTGCCATCACCGCCGCCGTGCAAGCCTTTGAAATCGGCATCGGTGGTGTTGAGGGTGTAGGTGTAGGAACCGTCGGCATTGAGCACCAGGGTGCCGTAAGTGCCGGTGAAGGTGCCGGGGGTGATTGGGCCGGACGCCACCTGGTCCGCGCCTTGGGTGTCGTTGGTCAGCACGCTGCCGGTCAGGGTCAGGTTGGTTTCCGAAGCGGTACCGTTGCTGTCGTCCACGGCCTTGGGCAGGTCGTCGACGATGTTCACGTCCAGGTTGCCGTTGGCCGTGGTGCCGTTGTCGTCGGTAGCGACTACGGCGAATTGCTCGCTAACGCTGTTGGCACCGTTGGCGGTTGGATGGGCTTCGTTGTCCAGCAAGGTGTAGCTATAGCTGACCACGCCGGTGGTGGCGTTGTAGCCAGTGATGGTCAACGTGTTGCCCAGCGCGGTGGTATTCGATTGTGGGAAACCAGCCGCTACGCCACCCGTCACTACATTGATACCGCCAACGCTCAAGGTCTGCACACCGTCCAACGCCGTCACGGTGAACGTGCCGCTTTGAGTCAGCGCCGATGCATCCGGGCTGCTGCCGTCGCTGAGGTTTTTTTCCTGCAACGACAGCTCGCCACCTTCGGTGTCGAGGCCGTTGATGATCACCGGGTCGTCGTTGTTGTGCACTTGCAGCACCAGGTTCGCGGTGCTGGTGTCGCCATCGGCATCGGTCAGGGTGTAGGTGAAGGTTTCGCTGCCATCACCGCCGCCGTGCAAGCCTTTGAAATCGGCGTCGGTGGTGTTGAGGGTGTAGGTGTAGGAACCGTCGGCATTGAGCACCAGGGTGCCGTAAGTGCCGGTGAAGGTGCCGGGGGTGATGGGGCCGGACGCCACCTGGTCCGCGCCTTGGGTGTCGTTGGTCAGCACGCTGCCGGTCAGGGTCAGGTTGGTTTCCGAAGCGGTACCGTTGCTGTCGTCCACGGCGTTGGGCAGGTCGTCGACGATGTTCACGTCCAGGTTGCCGTTGGCCGTGGTGCCGTTGTCGTCGGTAGCGACTACGGCGAATTGCTCGCTAACGCTATTGGCACCGTTGGCGTTTGGATGGGCTTCGTTGTCCAGCAAGGTGTAGCTGTAGCTGACCACACCGGTAGCAGCGTTGAAGCCTGTTATGGTCAGGGTATTGCCCAGCGCGGTCGTGATCGACTGTGGGAAACCGGCCGCTACGCCGTTGGTGACGACGTTGATACCGCCAACGCTCAAGGTCTGCACACCGTCCAACGCCGTCACGGTGAACGTGCCGCTTTGGGTCAGGGCCGATGCGTCCGGGCTGCTGCCATCGCTGAGGTTTTTTTCCTGCAACGACAGCTCGCCGCCTTCGGTGTCGAGGCCAGTGATGATCACTGGGTCGTCGTTGTTGTGCACCTGCAGCACCAGGTTCGCGGTGCTGGTGTCGCCGTCGGCGTCGGTCAGGGTGTAGGTGAAGGTTTCGCTGCCGTTGCCACCGCCGTGCAAACCTTTGAAATCGGCATCGGCGGTGTTGAGGGTGTAGGTGTAGGAACCGTCGGCGTTGAGCACCAGGGTGCC
The DNA here is from genome assembly GCF_001269655.1 of Pseudomonas thivervalensis. Classification (GTDB taxonomy): domain Bacteria; phylum Pseudomonadota; class Gammaproteobacteria; order Pseudomonadales; family Pseudomonadaceae; genus Aquipseudomonas; species Aquipseudomonas thivervalensis. Next base: position 150,392 of record NZ_LHVE01000007.1, on the reverse strand, counting down.
GTAAGTGCCGGTGAAGGTGCCGGGGGTGATCGGGCCGGACGCTACCTGATCCGCACCTTGGGTGTCGTTGGTCAGCACGCTGCCGGTCAGGGTCAGCTGGGTTTCCGAGGCGGTACCGGCGTTACTGTCGTCCACGGCTTTAGGTAAGTCATCGACGATGTTCACGTCCAGGTTGCCATTGGCAGTGGTGCCGTTGTCGTCGGTGACAACTACGGCGAACTGTTCGCTGAGGCTGTTGGCGCCGTTGGCATTTGGATGAGCTTCGTTGTCCAGCAAGGTGTAGCTGTAGCTGACCACGCCGGTAGCTGCGTTGTAGCCGGTGATGGTCAGGGTGTTGCCCAGCGCAGTGGTGATCGATTGTGGGAAACCGGCCGCCACGCCGCCCGTCACCACATTGATGCCGCCCACGCTCAAGGTCTGCACACCGTCCAGCGCAGTCACGGTGAAGGTGCCACTTTGGGTCAGGGCCGATGCATCCGGAGCGCTGCCATCGCTGAGGTTTTTCTCCTGCAACGACAATTCGCCACCTTCAGCATCCAGGCCCACCAGCACCACCGGGTCGTCATTGTTATGCACCTGCAGCACCAGATTCGCGGTGCTGGTGTCGCCGTCGGCATCGGTGAGCGTGTAAGTGAAGGTTTCGGTTCCGCTGCCCCCACCATGCAACGCGACAAATTGCGGGTCGCTGGTGTTCAGGGTGTAGGTGTACGTGCCGTTGGGGTTGAGCACCAGGGTGCCGTAAGTGCCGGTGAACGTCCCGCCAATGATCGGTCCGCTGTCGGGGCCGGTGGGGATCCGGTCGGCGCCCTGATGGTCGTTGGGCAATACGTTGCCGGTGAGGGTGACCAGGGTTTCCGACGCCGTGTTGGCATGGCTGTCGTCAATCGCCTGGGGCACGTCATCGGTGATGTTGACGTCCAGGGTGCCGGTGGCCGTGTCGCCGTCGGTGTCGACGGCCACCACCGGGAACTGCTCGGTGATGCTATTGGCACCACCGCCGGCAGGATGGGTTTCATTGTCCGTCAGGGTGTAGGTGTAGTTGACCACCCCGGTGGCCGGGTCATAGCCGGTGACGGTCAACGTGTTGCCCAGAGGCGATGTAATGGTCAGGGGGAAACCTGAGGGCACGCCGCCGCTGATCACGTTGATGCCGCCGATGCTCAGGCTGCTCAGCCCGTCAGGCGCGGACACCGTGAAGGTGCCATTTTGCACCAGCGCCCCCGGATTGCTGGACGTACCATCGGCCAGATTGGCCTCGTTGGTGGTCAGTTCGCCGCCCTCGACATTGACCCCGTCTAGGGTCACGGGATTGTCCGGCGTCTCAGGGGTTACCGGTGGCGTGGTTGCGTCGTCGCCATTATCCGGATCGCCGGCCAGGCGCAGCAGTGGAAACTCGGGAATCCCGTTGAACCCGGCCGTCGGGAAACCGATCAGCGGATCGACCTCCCCGCCGACTTCTTCCAGCAGCACAAAACTGTGTCCACCGCCCACGCCCCCCGGGTTGCCACCCTCGGGGCCGGCGGCCGTGGCTTCACCGGTCTGGGTCGGGTCGGCACCGGCGGCGATGGCTTGCTGCAGCTTTTGCACATCGGTCAGTTGCGCGTCACTCGGTGTCGCCGCGTCGGGCGTGTCGACATGAGGCGCATGGTTGGCTAGCAACTGCGGGGTCAAGGTCAGGTCGCTTCCGCGGCCCAAGGTCAATGTCTGGCCGTTCTGCAGATGAACCGCCACGGCCCCTTCGGCACCGGTGACCAAGTGTTCGCCGGCATAGAGCCGATCGCCTTCGACCAGAGGCCGCTGCTGGCCACCAGGCGCTTGCGCGAAAACTTGCCCGACCACTTTGCTGACGATACCGATGAGCGCTGCCATGTGCATTTCCTCCGTTGCCGACCGCAGTCGGCACCTGTGTGGGTGAAGAATCCGTCCTCAGATTGGCGACCCGCAAAGCTGGAAAATCTGCCAGCTTTCGTGAAAGCAAGAGGTGCTGGCAATTCGCCTAAACGACAAAAAACCGTCACAAAAAACCACCTCATCCGTCGCCCTTTCGGCACGTCTTCACATCGCTTAAAAATCTGCATGGAACTTTTATTGACGCCTAAAAGCCGTCAGAACCCGCAGATTCAAAGGCTTTCGCTTTGAACAATGTGCCGGTTTTTTATCAGCACATAAGTTTTTTTCGGCATAACCATTATGAGAAATTCTTCTTAGGTTTCGCGCAGGATGTTCTTAGCTGTGTTGTTACAAGGTTGAAACGGTTTTGATCTTTAATACGTCAATAAATTGGCGACAACGAAGCACTACAGACCTCAGGAGATGCACCCCATGCGCGTTCTAACCCCCCTCTGCAGCGCGGTTTTGCTGGCCATGGCCTGCTCTTCTCAGGCGCAGGCCATGTCGTTGACCGAAGCGATCCAGAGCACCATCGCGACTCACCCGGAACTGGCACAACGGGTGGACAGCCGTCTGTCGGCCAATGAAGACGTCAAAGTCGCCCGGGGGGGCTTTTTCCCATCGGTGGATCTCAATGCCGGTTATGGCCGTGGCTACAGCGACAACACCAACACCCGGGCGCTGGGCAACCACCACACCAATATCCTCACCTACACCCAATCGGAGCTGCGTCTGCGGCAAATGATCTTCGACGGCTTCAACACCGCCAATGAAGTGGAACGCACCCAGGGCGTGGTCAATTCCCGGGCCTATTACGCCCAGGGCACCGCGCAGGATCTGGCGCTGCGCACCATCGAGGTCTACCTGGAGGTGCTCAAGCGCCGGGAACTGGTGACCCTGGCCAAGAACAACCTGCAGGCGCACCTGCGGGTCAACGACCAGATCGGCCTGCGCACCGAGCGTGGCGTGGGCAGCACGGCCGACTCCGACCAGTCCAATGCCCGTCGGGCCCTGGCGGAAAACAACTACGACACCGCCCAGGTTGACCTGGCCGACGCCGAAGCGAACTTCTACAGCGTGGTGGGGCGCATGCCTGATGAACTGGAAGCGCCGCCCTCGACCAAAGGCGAACTTCCCGCCGACCTGCGCGAAGCCCAGCAAAGCATGGTGGATAACAACCCGTACCTGAAATCGGCCCAGGCCGACATTCAGTCCGCCGAGAGCCAATATGAAGTGGCAAAGTCGCCGTTCTACCCGCGCTTCGACGCGGAGGCAGCGGTGGGCGCCAACAACAACCTCGGCGGCGAAGAAGGCCACGACAACAACTGGCGACTGGGTGTGGTGATGAACTACAACCTGTTCCGCGGTGGCAGCGACAAGGCACGACTGGCATCCAATGCCCACCAGATCAACCAGGCCATGGACATCCGCAACAATGCCCTGCGCCAGCTCAACGAAGACACGCGCCTGGCCTGGAACGCCATGCTCAACGCCCGCAAACAGACCCCCACCGCCCGCGAATACGCTGACACCACCGCCCGCGTGCGCGCGGCGTACCAGGATCAGTTCGGCCTCGGCCAGCGCACCCTGCTCGACCTGCTCGACAGCGAAAACGAGCTGTACAACGCCAACCGTCGCTACACCGAAGTGCGTTACACCGAGGAGTACTCGATGTACCGGGTGCTGGCGAACATGGGCCTGCTCTTGCACAAACAACGGATCGTGCTGCCGGCCGATGCGGTCGCGCAGACCGAAGTCAAGAACCAGGCACGGCTGCCGGAACTGAAGTAATCCAGTGGGAGTGATCAGCATGACCCGCATGGAACCGGTAATCCCCGGCGCCGATCCGCGCCTGAACTTCGATGATCCGTTGCTGGACGGCCTGTTGATCCTCTGCAAACTCCATGGCGCGACGGTCAGCCGCGCCAGCCTCAGCGCCGGGCTTCCTATGGCGCACCAACGCTTGAGCCTGGACCTGCTGCCCCGCGCAGCGGCCCGGGCGAGCTTGCAGGCGCGGCTGTTGCGTCGTGAGCTGGCGGACATCTCAGCCCTGAACCTGCCGGTGATGCTGATCCTGGCGGGGGGTCGCTGCGCGGTATTGCGGCGTTGGGGCGAGGATGGCAAGGCGCTGATCCTGCCCAGCGAAGCCGATGGCGGCGAGCAGTGGGTCAGCCGCGAAGAATTGACCCTCGATTACAGCGGCCAGGCTTTGTTCGCCCGGCCGCGCCATGAACTCGAAGACCTGCGCGCCCCGCTGGTGCCGCGGGTCGAAGCGTGGTTTCGCGACACCCTGAAACTGTCGCGCTGGCTGTACAGCGACGCGATCCTGGCGAGTTTCCTGATCAACCTGCTGGGCCTGATGGTGCCGCTGTTCGTGATGCAGACCTACGACCGCGTGGTGCCGAACCAGGCCACGTCCACTTTGTGGGTGCTGGCCGTGGGGCTGTTGATTGGCACTGGTTTCGAACTGGTGCTGCGGGTGGTGCGCGCCCATCTGCTGGACACCGCCGGCAAGAAAACCGACGTGATTCTGTCCGCCACCCTGTTCGAGCGCATCACCGGCATGGCGATGAAGGCCAAACCGGTGACAATCGGCGGCTTCGCCCAGAGCATCCACGACTTCCAGGGCCTGCGCGAATTCCTCACGGCGGTGACCCTCACCAGCCTGATCGACCTGCCCTTCGCCGTGCTGATGCTGGTGGTGATCGGCCTGCTCGGCGGCTGGCTGGTGGTGATTCCCGTGGTGGCGTTTCCGATCACCATTGTTTTCGCCATGATCATCCAGGCGCGGCTGCGCGACACCGTACAAAAAAGCCTGGCCCTCGGCGCCCAGCGCCAGGCCCTGCTGATCGAAACCCTCGGTGGCCTGGAAACCCTCAAGGCTTGCAGCGCCGAAAGCGAGCGCCAGCATCAATGGGAAAGCACCCACGGCGCCCTCACCCGCCTGGACAGCCATGCGCGCAACCTCTCGGCGCTGGCGACCAACGGCACCTTGTTCCTGCAACAACTGGCGGGCATGGCGACCATCGTCGCCGGGGTCTACAGCATCATTGCCGGCAACCTCAGCGTCGGCGCCCTGGTGGCAACCTACATGCTCGGCAGCCGCGTACTGGCCCCGCTCGGGCAGATCGCCGGGCTGATCACCCGCTACCAGCAAGCCCAGCTCACCATGCGCAGCACCGATGCCCTGATGGCGCTGCCCCAGGAGCGTGACGCCAGGCAGCGGCCCCTGGACCGCACCCAATTGCAGGGCGCGCTGGACGTCAGCGGCGTGACGTTCCACTACAACGGCCAGAGCGCCCCGGCGTTGGCCAATATCAGTTTCAGCCTCAAGCCCGGCGAACGGGTCGGGATCATCGGCCGCAGTGGCTCGGGCAAGAGCACCCTGGCGCGCCTGGTGATGGGTTTCTATGCGCCGGAGGAAGGCCAGTTGTTGCTCGACGGCCTGGACCTGCGGCAATTGGACGTCGCCGACCTGCGCCAACAGATCGGCTACGTCGCCCATGACCTGCCGCTGCTGGCCGGCAGCCTGCGGGACAATCTCACGCTGGGCGCGCGCTACATCAGCGACGCGCGCATGCTCGAAGTGGCGGAACTGACCGGTGTCACTGAACTGGCGCGCCAGCACCCCCAAGGTTTCGACCGCCCGGTGGGCGAGCGCGGGCAACTGCTGTCTGGCGGCCAACGCCAGGCCGTGCTACTGGCCCGAGCCTTGTTGCTCGACCCGCCGATCCTGCTGCTGGACGAACCCACCAGCGCCATGGACAACAGCAGCGAAGACGTCTTGCGACAGAAGCTTCACACCCACGTACAAGGCAAGACCGTGCTGCTGGTCACGCACCGCACCTCGATGTTGAGCCTGGTGGACCGGTTGGTGGTACTGGATAACGGCCGGATCGTAGCGGACGGGCCGAAGGACGCGGTGATCGATGCACTGCGCAAGGGGCGGGTGGGCTCCGCGGCGGTATAGCTGCCAGCACATACCCCTGTTTGGTCCGGCGGGGACATGGTTAACACCTGTGGCGAGGGAGCTTGCTCCCGCTCGGATGTAGGAGCTGTCGAGTGCAACGAGGCTGCGATCTTTCCACTGGCAATTGAGTCGAGAACGAAAGATCAAGATCAAAAGATCGCAGGCTTCGCCAGCTCCTACAGAGCCCAGCGGGAGCAAGCTCCCTCGCCACAAAAGCAGTGTTCTGCCTCATTGCAATAATCGTCTTCGGCTTTATTTTCTCTCACCAACGGGTACCGCCCCATGTCTGCTCAAACACCGGATTCAGCCGCCCGAAGCTACTTCGGCAGTTTCAGCAAAAGCGCCGAAAGCGAGTTCATGCCGGAAACCGCCGGCGCCACGCTGCAGGATTCGCCCCGGCGCTCGCGGGTGACCGTGTGGTTGGCCGCCGGGTTGATCATCACCGGGCTGGTCTGGGCGAAGTTGGCGGTCTTGCAGGAGGTCACCACCGGCGAAGGCAAGGCGATCCCGTCGAGCAAGATCCAGGTGATCCAGAACCTGGAGGGCGGCATCGTCACCGAGATATTCGTGCGTGAAGGCCAGATGGTGAACAAGGGCGACACCCTGCTGCGCCTCGACGATACGCGGTTCCTGTCGAACAAGGGCGAGAGCGAGGCGGACCGCTATGCCCTGACGGCCCAGGTCGAGCGCCTGTCGGCCGAAGCTGAAGGGCGGCCCTTCGCGCTCTCGGCAGAGGTCACTGCCAAGGCCCCGCAAGTGGCCGAGGACGAACGCTCGCTGTATGAACAACGCCAGCGGCGCCTGGCCAGCGAACAACGGACCCTGACCGAGCAACTGCGGCAGAAGACCCAGGAACTGGCGGAGTTTCGCTCCAAGCAAGGCCAGTTCAGCTCTGCCCTGGCCTTGCTGCAGGAAGAAATGAACATGTCCGCCCCGCTGGTGCGCACCGGGGCGGTGTCGCCGGTGGAGATCCTGCGGCTCAAGCGCAGCGCGGTGGAAATCCGTGGCTCGCTCAACGCCACCACCCTGGCGATTCCCCGGGCCGAATCGGCGATCAACGAAATCAAGAGCAAGATCGACGAATCGGAACAGACCTTCCGCTCCGAGGCGGCCAAGGACCTCAACGAGAAACGCACCGAACTGTCAAAAATCACCGCCTCGAGCATCGCCATCGACGACCGCGTGACCCGCACGACGGTGGTCTCGCCGGTGCATGGGGTGATCAAGCAACTGAAGGTCAACACCATCGGCGGCGTGGTGCAGCCAGGCAACGACATGGTGGAAATCGTGCCCCTGGAAGACAACTTGCTGATCGAAGCCAAGGTCCGTCCCCAGGACGTGGCGTTCCTGCACCCGGGCCAGAAAGCCATGGTCAAGTTCAGCGCCTACGACTACACGATCTATGGCGGGCTCAGCGCCAAGCTCGAACTGATCGGCGCCGACACCATCACCGATGACAAGGGCAACAGCTTCTATTTGATCCAGGTGCGCACCGATAAAAATCACCTGGGCGGGGATGCCAAACCGTTGCTGATCATTCCGGGAATGGTGGCGACGGTGGACATCATCACCGGGGAGAAAAGTGTTCTGGATTACCTGCTCAAGCCGGTGTTGAAGGCGCGGACCGAGGCGATGCGCGAACGCTGATCCGGACTCACTTAACCCTGTGGCGAGGGAGCTTGCTCCCGCTGGGCTGCGAAGCGGCCCCAAACCCTTCACCTCGGTGTATCAGACAGACCGCGTCGGTTGGTTTTGCGATGGCTGCGCCATCGAGCGGGAGCAAGCTCCCTCGCCACAGGGCCTCTATTCCCCACCATGGTTCTTCAGATAGGTCTCCTCCCCCATCGCCGCAATCTGCCCCTCGATCAACGCCTCGAACGGCCTCAGCAACGGCTCGAAGCTGGCCGGCGCTTCCAGGACCTGCAAGGCCTGAACAATCGCCTCCACCGTCGACAACGCCCCCGGCCCGGGCGCCTTGCGCAAGCGGTAGCGAGACACGCCGCCGTCGGCCAACGTCACCCTCGGCAACGCCGCCAGCAACGGGTTGAGGTGCAACAGCTTGCGTGCCTTGCGCCAAGTGCCGTCGGGCACGACCAACAGCAGCGGCTCATCGGACGGCGCATAGGTTTGCAGCGGCTGTGAATCATCAGCCGGGAACAACAACCGCGCCCGATAACCCGGTTGGTTGAGCAACCGGGATAAATCCTCGAACACCTCGCCCACGATCAGTTCGGCATTGCGCAGCCCCAACGCCGCCAGCCGGGCGGTGTTCAGGGCGTGGTTCACTTCACTGGGATGCTGCAACAGCAAGACGCGGGTGCGGCTGTCGAGGCTGGGGATCAACGGGCATAGGCAATGGCTTTGCGGCCTGAGGCAATGGGGGCATTGGAGTCTGGACATGGTCAGGCCTGGTTCAGTTGAGCTTTGAGCAAATCACGGAAGGTCTGGATCAGCGGCTCGCGGCTGCGGCCACGGCGCACGATCATCGAAAACGGCGCCTGATAGCCGAAAGTCGCCGGCAGCAGCACGCGCAAGTCGCCCTTGTCGACCCAGGCCTGGGCGTAGTGCTCGGGCAAGTAGCCGACGTAGGCACCGGACAGCACCAGGATCAACTGCGCCTCCATACTTTCCACTGTGGCGGCGCTGTGCTTGAAGCCGTGGCGGGCCAGTTCGGCCTGGCTCCAGTAACCGCGCCCGACCATGCGCTGCTGGGTGATGACTTGTTCGGGGATGCGCCGCTCGTTGAACAGCGGGTGGCGATTGCTGCAATACAACCAGTGCTGCTCACGGTACAGCGGCATGTAGACCAGCCCGCTCATGCGCGTGGAAAACGCCCCGATGGCCAGGTCCAGGCGGTTGTCCTGCACGCCGAGTTGCAGCTCGTAAGGGCTCAGGACCGACAGGTGCAAATGCACCGCCGGATGCTCCTGGCTGTAGGCACCGATGGCTTCGGCGAACGGCAAGGCCTTGTCGCTGACGGTAGAGTCGATCACCCCCAGGTTCAGCGTGCCGCGCAGTTCGCCCTTGAGCGCGGCGGCGTACTGCTCGAAGCCTTCGAGCTCGCCCAACAGGCGCAGGGTTTCCTGATGGAACAGCTCGCCCTTGCTGGTCAGGCTGAACCCGCCCCGGCCGCGATGACAGAGCACCAGGCCCAGGGCCGATTCCAGCTGGCTCATGTATGTGCTGATGGCCGACGTGGACAGGTTGAGCTCGTGCTGGGCGTTGGCGAAGCCCTGGTGCCGGACCACGCTGACGAAAATGCGCAGCAGCTTCAGGTCGGGTAGAGCGTTGGCCATTGGGGATGTCTCCGGATCACACATAGACAGAACTTGTCGCGCCTTTGTGGCGAGGGAGCTTGCTCCCGCTCGGCTCTGTAGGAGCTGGCGAAGCCTGCGATCTTTTGATCTTGATCTTTCGCTTGAGACTCAAGTGGCTGGGACAAGATCGCAGCCTCGTTGCACTCGACAGCTCCTACACAGCTCCTACACTGCTCCTACACAGCTCCTACACAGCTCCTACACAGCTCCTACACAGCTCCTACAGCCCAGCGGGAGCAAGCTCCCTCGCCACAGGGGGGCATCATGTCCCCTGAATTGCGTTGTTGCGGAGTCTATCGCCCCATCGCGCATTAGTTTAGAAAAATCTGAACTAAGTATTTGCCGCCAGCGATTCTTCACGGCAACGGCATTTCGCAGAATCGGCCCCTGATAAATAAAACAACGATGAGGCCCTACCCGTGGACAAGATTCTTCACCAACCACTGGGCGGCAACGAAATGCCGCGCTTCGGCGGCATCGCCACCATGATGCGACTCCCCCATTTGCAAACCGCTGCCGGCCTCGACGCCGCGTTCGTCGGCGTGCCGCTGGACATCGGCACCTCTCTGCGCGCCGGGACCCGTTTCGGGCCGCGGGAGATCCGCGCCGAATCCGTGATGATCCGCCCCTACAACATGGCCACCGGTGCGGCGCCGTTCGACTCGCTGTCGGTGGCGGACATCGGTGACGTGGCGATCAACACCTTCAACCTGCTGGACGCGGTACGGATCATCGAAGAGTCGTACCACAAGATCCTCGAACACGACGTCATCCCCCTGACTCTGGGGGGCGACCACACCATCACCCTGCCGATCCTGCGGGCGATCCACAAGAAACACGGCAAGGTCGGCCTGGTGCACATCGACGCCCATGCCGATGTGAACGACCACATGTTCGGCGAGAAAATCGCCCACGGCACCACCTTCCGCCGCGCCGTGGAAGAAGGCCTGCTCGATTGCGACCGCGTGGTGCAGATCGGCCTGCGCGCCCAGGGCTACACCGCCGAGGATTTCAACTGGAGCCGCAACCAGGGTTTCCGCGTGGTCCAGGCCGAAGAGTGCTGGCACAAATCCCTGGCGCCGTTGATGGCCGAAGTGCGCGAGAAAGTCGGCGGCGGCCCGGTGTATCTGAGCTTCGACATCGACGGCATCGACCCGGCCTGGGCGCCCGGCACCGGCACTCCGGAAATCGGCGGTCTGACCACCATCCAGGCGATCGAGATCGTCCGTGGCTGCCAGGGTCTCGACCTGGTCGGTTGCGATCTGGTAGAAGTCTCGCCGCCGTACGACACCACCGGCAACACCTCGCTGCTGGGCGCCAACCTGCTGTACGAGATGCTCTGCGTACTGCCCGGCGTAGTGCATCGCTGAGGCGTCGCCATGAACGATCACGATCAAATACTCGAGGCCGCCGCAAAACTGGTGTCGGCCTTCGCCCGCAATGACCGCGACGCCTACTTCGGTGCGTTCACGGCCGATGCGAGTTTCGTGTTCTACACCCTCGAACACCCCCTGCTGTCACGCGATGCCTACCAGGCGTTGTGGGATCGCTGGCGGTCCGAGGATGGCTTCGAGGTGCTGAATTGCACTTCGAGCAACGCCTTCGTCAGCCTGCGAGGGGACGTGGCGATTTTCATCCATGACGTGGCCACCCAGCTGCGCATGCAAGGGGAGCTTCACTTTAGCCAGGAGCGCGAAACCATTGTGTTTCGCCAAGAACAACAAGGCCTATGGCTGGCCTGTCATGAACATTTGTCCGCAATGCCGGAAGGGCTGCCACCCCCTTAGCCAAGCAGGTGACGTTCACATCCGATGAACGCGCCTCGATGATCGGAGCAGATCATGCATAACAATAACGATAAAAGCCTTACGCAGATTGAAACCAACGGGGTCGAACAGATTCCCGACCATGAACGCACCGCTGGCCCGGGAGACCTGTTTCGACTGATCTTCGGCGGTGCCAACACCTTTGCCACCGCCGTGCTCGGCAGTTTCCCGGTGCTGTTCGGCCTGTCCTTCCAGGCCGGTGTCTGGGCGATTGTGCTGGGCGTGTTGGTGGGTTCGATCATCCTCGCCCCCATGGGCCTGTTCGGCCCGCTCAACGGCACCAACAATGCGGTGTCTTCCGGTGCGCATTTCGGCGTGCACGGACGAATCGTCGGCTCGTTCCTCTCGTTGCTGACCGCCATCGCGTTTTTCTCGCTGTCGGTGTGGAGTTCGGGCGATGCGTTGATCGGCGGCGCCAAGCGGCTGATCGGCGTGCCGGAAACCGACCTGAGCCTGGGCCTGGCCTACGGCCTGTTCGCCCTGCTGGTGTTGACCGTGTGCATCTACGGCTTCCGCTTCATGTTGTGGGTCAACCGCATCGCCGTGTGGGCCGCCAGCCTGCTGTTCCTGCTGGGCATTTTTGCCTTCGCGCCGAGCTTCGACAGCCAGTTCGCCGGCACGGTCAGCCTCGGCCAGCCGGGTTTCTACGCTGCTTTCATCGGCGCGGCGCTGGTGGCCATGAGCAACCCGATTTCCTTCGGTGCGTTCCTCGGTGACTGGTCGCGCTACATCCCGCGCAACACGCCCAAGCGCCGCATCATGCTGGCCGTGATCGCGGCGCAACTGGCGACGTTGATCCCGTTCCTGTTCGGCCTCGCCACCGCCACCATCGTGGCGATCAAGGCGCCGGACTACATCGCGGCCAACAACTACGTGGGCGGGCTGCTGGCGGTGTCGCCGGGGTGGTTCTTCCTGCCGGTGTGCCTGATCGCGGTGATCGGCGGCATGTCCACCGGCACCACATCGCTGTATGGCACCGGGTTGGACATGTCCAGCGTCTTCCCGCGGGTGCTGTCGCGGGTCAAGGCGACGTTGCTGATCGGCGTGCTGTCGATTGCCTTCATCTTCATCGGGCGCTTCGCAGCGAACCTGGTGCAGAGCGTGTCGACCTTTGCCGTGCTGATCATCACCTGCACCACACCGTGGATGGTGATCATGATCATCGGCCTGCTGGTGCGCCGCGGCTTCTACTGCCCGGACGACCTGCAAGTGTTCACCCGCGGCGAAACCGGCGGGCGCTACTGGTTCAGCCACGGCTGGAACTGGCGCGGCCTGGGGGCGTGGATCCCCAGCGCGCTGGTGGGGTTGTGCTTCGTCAACCTGCCGGGCCAGTTCGTCGGGCCGCTGGGGGAGCTGGCTGGCGGGATCGACATCAGCCTGCCGGTGACCCTGGGCCTGGCCTCGGTGGTGTACCTGGCGTTGCTGGGGCTGTTTCCGGAACCGGCGGCGGTGTATGGGCCGGGGGATCCGCGGAGCACTGATCCGCTCACCCCGTCAGAACTGCGGCAGACCGCCTGACTGACCAATTCCCGTGGCGAGGGAGCTTGCTCCCGCTGGGTTGCGCAGCGACCCCAGATTTTCCGACTTGAAAAGCGGCGACTGCTGCGCAGTCGAGCGGGAGCAAGCTCCCTCGCCACAAAAGCTCGTTCGCCAGGGACAGCAGCACTTCATCCCGTACATAAAAAAGACAATCGGAGACACGCCACCATGGCTTTGGACTTAATCGTCGTTCTCATCTACGCCACCGGCATGATCGCCCTCGGCTGGTACGGCATGCGCCGCGCCAAGACCCGTGACGACTACCTCGTCGCCGGGCGCAACCTCGGCCCGGGCTTTTACCTGGGCACCATGGCCGCCACCGTGCTGGGCGGCGCATCGACCATCGGCACCGTGCGCCTGGGCTACGTCTACGGCATTTCCGGGTTCTGGCTGTGCGGCGCCATCGGCCTGGGCATCGTCGGCCTGAGCCTGTTCCTCGCCAAGCCGTTGCTCAAGCTGAAGATCTACACCGTGACCCAAGTGCTGGAACGCCGCTATAACCCGGCCGCGCGCCAGGCCAGTGCGCTGATCATGCTGGTGTATGCGCTGATGATCGGTGCCACCTCGACTATCGCCATCGGCACCGTGATGCAGGTGCTGTTCGGCCTGCCGTTCTGGGTGTCAATCCTGGTGGGCGGTGGCGTGGTGGTGCTGTATTCCACCATCGGCGGCATGTGGTCGCTGACCCTCACCGACATCGTGCAGTTCCTGATCATGACCGTTGGCCTGGTGTTCCTGCTGATGCCGATGTCCATCGGCGACGCGGGCGGCTGGGACGCAATGGTAGCGGCATTGCCGGCCAGCTACTTCGACTTCACCGCCATTGGCTGGGACACCATCCTCACCTACTTCCTGATCTACTTCTTCGGCATCTTCATCGGCCAGGACATCTGGCAACGGGTGTTCACCGCCCGCAGCGAAGGCGTGGCCAAGGTCGCCGGCACCGCCGCCGGCCTGTACTGCGTGCTGTACGGCCTGGCCGGGGCGTTGATCGGCATGGCGGCCAAGGTGTTGCTGCCGGACCTGGAGAACGTCAACAACGCTTTCGCCAGCGTGGTGCAGACCAGCCTGCCCAACGGTATTCGTGGCTTGGTGATCGCCGCGGCCCTGGCGGCCTTGATGTCCACCGCCGCGGCGGGCCTGCTCGCCGCGTCCACCACGGTGGTCCAGGATTTGTTGCCCCGCCTGCGCCAGGGCCGTGAAAGCGGCAGTGGCGACGTCCACGAAAACCGCATCGCGACCCTGCTGATGGGAGCAGTGGTCCTGGTGATCGCCCTGGTGGTCAGCGACGTCATCAGCGCCCTCACCCTGGCCTACAACCTGTTGGTGGGCGGCATGCTGATCCCGCTGATCGGCGCCATCTACTGGAAACGCGCCACCACCGCCGGCGCGATCACCAGCATGTCGCTGGGCTTCGTGACCGCACTGTTCTTCATGTTCAAGGATGGCCTGGATGCGAACACGCCGATCTACTACAGCCTGAGCGTGGCGCTGGTGAGTTTTGTGTTGGTGAGCTTGATGTCGCCAGGGCCGAAAGTGGTGGCCAAGGCGGTTTGACCGGTACGACACAGCACCCGAGGCGAGGGAACATGCCCTCGCAGGATTACGGCCCGTAGGAGCTGTCGAGTGCAACGAGGCTGCGATCTTTCCACTGACAATTGAGTCGAGATCAAGATCAAAAGATCGCAGGCTTCGCCAGCTCCTACAGAGCCCAGCGGGAGCAAGCTCCCTCGCCACAGGGGTTCACATCGCCAATAAAAAGATCGCAGTTCCGGGCCATCTCGATTGAAATGGTCCGGAACTGCGATCTCTCCAAATTCCTGGTGGGTTTACCGGCGGCGCGGTTGGCGGCGGCGTTGCTCGTCATCGGTGCGGATCGGTACCGGCTGCATCGGCGGCTCGATCAGGCCAAGCGCGACACCCAAGTCGTGAAGCCAGTTCTGGATTTTCTCTTTCATCGTGGTGCCCCCTCAGGGTGGTGCGAGCGGCAGATTTCTGTGGCCCCTTCGCACTGATAATAGTCCGATGTTCTACGCAATGCTCGTCTCAGTTTGCAATGATCTGTTACTGAATTGATCCAAATCCACCTCCCGGAGTTCAAGCCGATTGCGCCGTGATCATTGGCGCTCGCGGCCAGGCCTGTTGCTGCAATTCAATCCAGGCATTCAAGTTGGCCCCAACCATGCCTTTACGCCACATCAGCCAAGTGGTGGCGCTGGCAAACGGCTCGGCCAGCGGATGCACCGTCACCCGCTCGCGGCCCGGCAGGCTCGCCAGCATCGACTCGGACATCAACGCCACCCCGGACCCGGCGATCACACACGCCAGCATCCCCTGGTAAGACTCGATTTCCATCGCCCGGCCCATGGTTGCATGGTCATGGGCAAACCAGGCTTCCAAGCGCATCCGGTACGAGCAACCACGGCGGAACGTGAACACCGCACGGCCCTGCACGTCCAACGCACTGCGCACCGGCGGGTGATCGGCCTCGGTGATCAGCACCAACCGCTCGTCGCACAACGGCACGCCATCCAACCCCGCCAGCTCCAGCGGGCCGTCCACCAACGCCGCGTCGAGCCGATTGGTGAGCAGGCCTTCAAGCAGTTCACCACTCGGCCCCGATTGCACTTGCAGGTTCACCGCCGGATACGCCCGATGATAAGTCGCCAGCAGGTCCGGCAGATGCGTCGCCGCCGTGCTGTACATCGTGCCTAGCAGAAAATCCCCGGCCGGCTGCCCGCCCTGCACGGCGGCGTGGGCTTCGTCGTGCAAGGCGAAGAGCTTGGCCGCATAGTCCAGCAGGACTTTTCCTGCCGGCGACAACTGCAAACGCTGACGCTCGCGAAGGAAAAGGTCCACACCCAGTTGCTCTTCAAGCTGCTTGAGCCGGGTCGACAGGTTCGATGGCACCCGGTGCAGGCGCTCGGCCGCCCGGGTGATGGAACCTTCCTCGGCCACGGCCTGAAAAATCCGCAGTTGGCTGAACTCCATGACCTTCTCCAAAAAAGAACAAGTTACTCACTATTATTCATTTTTAATGAAAGTCAATCAGTCCTAGCCTGACGGTCATTCGCCCCGACACCCGGAGACCGACCATGTCACCTCTAATTCGCCTGCTCGGCAGTTTCATCGCCCTGATGATGGCCATGGGCATTGGCCGCTTCGCCCTTACACCGCAGTTACCTCATTTGATCGGCGAAGGTCAGGTCGACTTGACCGCCGCCGGTCTGATTGCTGCCGCCAACTACCTGGGCTATTTCCTCGGCGCGCTGGACGCCATGTTCGCCCGGCGTCCTGAACAGGTGCGGCGACGGTTGCTCGGCGGCCTGTGGCTGTGCGTGCTGCTGACCTTGGCGTCGTTTTGGGCCTGGGGGTTCTGGCCGCACTTGGCATTGCGCTTTGGCACCGGCGTGGCGAGCGCTTGGGTGATGGTGATGATCACCGCCCTGAGCCAACCTTTGGCCGCAGCGACGGGACGGCCACGGCTCGGCGCCCTGGTATTTGCCGGACCTGGATTGGGGATTTTTCTGACAGGTTTGTTGGCGTTGGGCTCGAACCTGCTGGGCCAGACCTCCGCGACCCTGTGGCTGGTGTACGCCGGCGTGGCGCTGGCGATGTTGCTGATGATTTTGCCGATCCTGCCGCAACCCGCCGCGACCGCGACCGTTGCCGCGCCGGTCAGCGCCTCGCCGAATCGAGGCATCGCTCGGCTCGGCGTGGTGTACGCCTTGTACGGCGTGGGCTACATCATTCCGGCCACGTTCCTGTCGCAAATGGCCTCCGCGCAGTTCCACGGACAGTGGCTGGCCGACCTGTTCTGGCCCTGCTTCGGCCTGGCCGCCGCCATTGGCGTGTTGCTGGTCAGCCTGCGGCGGCCGAACCCGAACAGCACCGGTCGCTGGCTGATCGGCACGCTCTGGCTGCAAGCCGCCGGGGTGTTTGCCTGCCTGCTGGGCAGCGGGCCGGGGCTGGCGTTGGGAGTAATCCTGTGTGGCGCGCCGTTCCTGGCCTGCATGCAGTTGGTGATGCTGCGCTCTCGGGAACTGGCGCCCCACGCCACCCAGCGCAACGCCGGGCTGTTGACCGCCTGCTTTGCCGTGGGCCAGCTCAGCGGGCCCTTGCTGGCGGCGTTGAGCAGCCATTTCAGCGGCGGCCTGCAACCGGCGTTGATCATTGCCGGCAGCGGTTTGCTGCTGGCCGGCGGCCTGTTGCTGCGGCCCGCCAGCCGGGGCGCGGCAAGCCCTTGCGCCCAGACCGCCCTGCGTTGATCAGGCCTGGCCGGCCGGGCTGAATGCCTTGCTCGACTGCACGGCGGGCTCACGTCGGGCCAAGGCGAAATACAACACCCCGCCGAGGAAACAACCTGTGAACCAGGCAAAGTTGGCCATCGGTTGCAGCAGCGGCGTGAAGGTGATCGCCACGCCCATCAGCGTCGCCGGGACCAATGCCTTGACCGCGGTCCAGTTGATGCCGCCGCTGTAGTAATAACGCCCGCTCGGCCCGTCATCGAACAGCGCATCGACGTCGATCTGCTGTTTTTTGATCAGGTAGTAATCCACCAGCAGGATCCCGAACAGCGGGCCGATGAACGCTGCCAGCACATCCAGGGTGTAGTGGATCACTTCAGGGTTGTTGAACAGGTTCCACGGCGTGATGAAAATCGAGGCCACCGCTGCGATCATGCCGCCGGCGCGCCAGCTGATCTTGCTGGGGGCGACGTTGGCGAAGTCGAACGCCGGAGAGACGAAATTGGCGACAATGTTGATGCCGATGGTGGCGGTCACGAAGGCAAAGGCGCCCAGCAAGACCGCCACATCGTTGTCGATGCGCGCCACGGTGGCAATCGGGTCGTGAAGCATTTCACCGAACACCGGCAAGGTCCCGGAAACAATCACCACGGTGACCAGGGAGAACGCCAGGAAATTCACTGGCAGCCCCCAGAAATTGCCCCGGCGCACGTCAGACATGCTCCTGCAGTAACGGCTGAAATCGCCAAAGTTCAGGGTCGGGCCGGAAAAGTACGACACCACCAGGGCCGTCGCCACGATCACTTGGCCAAACGCTTGCCAGCCGGACAGCGACTTTTCCGCCAGGGTGAAGCTGATGTTGCTCCAACCGGCCTTCCACACGATCCAGCCGGCCAACAGGAACATCACCGCATACACCACCGGTCCGGCCCAATCGATGAAACGCCGGATCGATTCCATGCCGGTCCAGAACACCAGCGCCTGGACAAACCACAGGCTGAGGAAACCGAACCAACCCAGGTAGGACAAGCCGGCAAAATGCGGCGTCGCGTAGGCTTCCATCGAAGGAAAAAACCGCAACACCACGATGATCAGCGCACTGGAGGCCAGGTACGTCTGAATCCCGTACCAGGCCACGGCGATCAAGCCACGAATGACTGCAGGAATATTCGCCCCGAACACGCCGAACGCCAACCGGCAGATCACCGGATACGGCACCGCCGCCTGCTGGCTCGGCTTGGCGACCAGGTTGGCGATCAACTGCACGATGCAGATCCCGCCGAGCAAGGCAATCAACACCTGCCAACTCGCCAGGCCCAACGCGAACAGGCTGGCGGCAAACACATAACCGCCCACACTGTGCACATCGCTCATCCAGAACGCGAAGATGTTGTACCAATTCCATTTCTGCGGCAGCGGGCCCAAGTCTTCGTTATAGAGGCGGGGGCTGTAGCCGTTGGGCAATTGCTCGGACATTGCGGGGCTCCTTTTGAGTACCGCCGTGCCCCCGTATCGACCTGCTCACCATACTGCGCACGGGAGCCGGCATGGTTTGTATACGCGTTGCTACGCAGAATGCGTGCCATAGACGTGGAATGTTAGACAAACCGGGGTGTGTAGCGGGAGTTAAAGTCGAGCAGGAGCAGGCATGCGCCCACGAACAGGGCGTGGATGCATGCTAAAGGTGCAGGAGTTTGTATACAGAGATGAGCGCCCGTGGCGAGGGAGCTTGCTCCCGCTGGGCTATGTAGGAGCTGGCGAAGCCTGCGATCTTTTGATTTTGATCTTTCGCTCGGGACTCAATTGGCGCTGGAAAAGATCGCAGCCTCGTTACACTCGACAGCTCCTACACAGCTCCTACACAGCTCCTACAGCCCAGCGGGAGCAAGCTCCCTCGCCACAGGGAGGCGTGCAGTTAGATCAATTCAATGCGATCGGCATGAATGACAATCTGCCCATTCTTGTACAGCGCACCAATGGCCTTCTTGAAGTTGCCCTTGCTCACGCCGAACAGGCTGCTGATCAGTGCCGGATCACTCTTGTCGCTGACCGCCAGCGTGCCGCTGTTCTCGCGCAACTTGGCGAGGATCTTCGCATTCAGGCTGGTGGCCGCTTCCTGGCCGACAGGCTGCAGGCTCAGGCTGATCTTGCCGTCCGGGCGGATTTCCTTGATGAAGCCTTTTTCCTGTTTACCCGCGCGCATGAACTTGAAGATTTCATTCTTGTGGATCAGGCCCCAGTGCTTGTTATTGATGATCGCCTTGAACCCCATGTCGGTGGCTTCGGCGACCAGCAAATCCACTTCCTGGCCCGGCGTGTAGTTGGCCGGGGTTTTGTCCAGGTAACGATCCAGGCGCGCCGTGGCAGTGATGCGGCGGGTGTGCTTGTCGAGGTAGACGTGCACCACGCAGTATTCGCCGGCGGTCATCTGGCGTTTTTCTTCGGAGTACGGCAGCAACAGGTCCTTGGGCAGGCCCCAGTCCAGGAACACGCCGATGCTGTTGACCTCAACCACTTTCAGGCTGGCGAACTCACCGACCTGGACCTTGGGTTTTTCCGTGGTGGCGATCAGTTTGTCGTCGCTGTCCAGATAAATGAAAACATTGAGCCAATCTTCATCTTCGCTGGGAATATCCTTGGGAATATATCGATTGGGCAGCAGGATTTCGCCGTCCGCACCGCCGTCCAGATATAAACCGAAGTTAGTGTGTTTAACCACTTGCAAACTGTTGTAGCGCCCGACTAAAGCCATTTCCAATACCCTCATTGCGTGGGCGGCATTCTACCCGGTTTTGCGGCACGATTCGTGGCCGCCGGCAAGGTTTGCCGACAAGGCCCGGCACAACCCTTGATTTTCCTGGGTTTTCGCCCCAGGGGCGGCCATTCGTCAGGCCGGCGACCGTGCGTACCGTCCGCGCCTGGTGCGATATTTTTCTCACGGTTGTTATTTAAAACAGCGACTTAGGGCAATTATTTCCGAATAACGGCTGAAGGCTCCCATCACGACAACGATCATTCAGAAGGATATTTGCCAAGCAATTGTCAAGTATTTCCTGTACGATGCCTGGCCCAATTAATTATCTACAGGTTAATGGCCGTCATGCGCGTAAAAGCATCCAACAGCAAAGCAAAGCCAGCTCCAGCCGTTGAAACCAGCGAGTCGATCAACGACCAGATCGCTGCGTTCCTCAAGTCCGGCGGCGAGATCCAGCAAATTGCCAAAGGCGTCAGCGGCCAGACATTCGGCCCGTCCAAGCAGATCAGCCTGGGCAAGAAGTAACCTGCGCGTCACCTGGTCCCAAAGCGCTTTGAGCTTCGAAGCGCTTGGACTGGAACCCTCCCCCGCCCCACCCATTTCCGATGAATCGACGAACGGCCTTCGCTGCCGAGCATTCGCCGGTATGCTTGCACCTCTCTAGCCCAAGCGTTTCAGCTCAATTACCGATCCTGCTTCTCGCTTTTCATGGAGTGAAGCATGCGCGCCCCTACCGTTCTGCTGATGATCAGCCTGCTGACCTGTTCCCTCGCCCAAGGGCAGGTGTTCCAGCGCGAACTCGGCGACTTCGACCTCAAGCTCGGCACCACCCCCAGCCGCAGCATGGCCCAGGGCCTGGTCACGCCGTCGAGCACCGGTTCGTTTCATGGCGGCCTTGACCTGAGCCACGACAGCGGCTGGTACGTCGGCCAGTGGTCACCCAGCGCCGGCCTATCCGCCGATCTGGAGGTCGATTCCTACATGGGTTTTAAACAACCCTTCGACCAGACCCTGGGCTACGAAGTCGGCCTGATCCATTACAGCTACCCCACCGTCGATACCCTCGACAGCCAGGAGTTCTACGGCGGCCTGACCGTGCTCGGCAGCCGTTTCGGCGCGGCCCTGAGCAACGATCCGGACAAACAGAACAGCACACTGTTTGCCGACCTGGGCGGCAACGTGCCGTTTGGCATTGGCATCAGCGCCAAATACACCACCCACCAGCTCAACACGCCAGTCTCGGTCGAGAACGGCTACGTAGGCAGTTTCAGCGACTGGTCATTGAAAATTTCCCGTCCGTGGAAGGGCATCGACCTGGACCTGATCTACAGCGACTCAAGCCTCAGCGGCAGCAGTTGCTCGGCATACTCCGGCCACAACAGCGAATGCGACAGCCTGCTGACCCTCAAGATGGCCCACCCTTTTTACTAAGCGTTACGCATTTAATCGGCTGAACTGCCGCGCGTCTGCGATGCTCCAACAAAGCACCTATGCCTTCGCAAGGACTCGCTCATGTCGCGCTGGTTAACCCGCACTGCCATGCTCATCGCCCTGCTGCTGGCCGTCACCGCCTGCAGTCGTATCGGCCTGGCCTATCGCAACCTCGACCTGATCATTCCCTGGACGCTTAACGATTACCTGGAGATCAACGGCGAGAAAAAGGACTGGTTCAACGAACGTCTCAAGGAACACCTGAGCTGGCATTGCACCACGCAACTGCCCGGCTACCTCGACTGGCTGGATCGCCTCAAGACCATGGTGCAGACCGACCAGGTAACTGACGAGGCCCTGCAACAACGCACCCTGGAAGCCAAGGCCGCCATCGCCGAAACCGCCCGGGCAATCACTCCCTCGGCCATCGAACTGCTGCAAGGCCTGAGCGACGACCAAGTCGATGACATGGACGCCGCCTTCGTCAAGGACCAGCGCAAACGCCAGCAGCAATACCTCAAGCCGACGTTGCAGGAGCAGATCCAACAACGCAGCGAACGCATGGAAAAACGCCTGAACGACTGGCTCGGCCCGCTCAACATCGCCCAACGCCAGCGCGTCGTGGCGTGGTCCACCGCCCTCGGCGACCAGAACCAGCAATGGATCGCCAACCGCGCCCACTGGCAAAACCAGTTCAGCGAAGCCGTGGCCCAACGCCACAGCCCCGACTTCCCCAAACGCATCGAGCAGTTGCTGGTCAACCGCGAAAGCCTCTGGACGCCCGCCTACCGAGAAGCCTTCAGCAAAACCGAAGCCCAGGCCCGCAGCCTGCTGGTGGACCTGATGGCCGAAAGCACCCCACCCCAGCGCGAACGGCTGCTGAAGAAAATCGACGGGGTGAAGAAGGATTTCACTGACTTGAAGTGCCTGAAAGCAACACAGCCCTGAAGCCCACCACAGATCCATCTGTGGGAGCGAGCCTGCTCGCGATAGCATTCTGACAGGCAACTCATCTATGACTGTCAGGCCGCTATCGCGAGCAGGCTCGCTCCCACATTTGGAATCAGTGCCGACCTGTACCTGTCAGGCAATCTGCGCCTTAGAAGCCAAATCATCAAAGGTAAACTCATCCAGCGCATCCTCCTGCTCATCCAAAACCTGGCGCGGATGATCATTGCCCGGGATGCTGCTATCAATCAGGCTCAACAACCGCGAGCCCCGCGGCGTCAGCACAAAATTCTCGCCGTTGCCGCCCTCTTCCTCCGGCCGCGGCTCGATATAGCCACGCTCCAGCAGCACCTTTTCATACTCCCCGGCGAGCGCCTTCAGATGATCGAGGTTCTCGATCGCCTCGCCTGCGGCTGCTTTCTCCGCCGCGTACAGCTCCGCATAAGGTCGAGGGGTAAAGCTGTGGCCGGCGCCGTTCTGCACTTCGTGCAACAACCGTTCGATCAAGTCCCAGTTATAAGTCGTCATCCTGGTCCATCCTCCAAAGAGTGAGATGCCTACCTAGGTTGTGACCGAGGCGCCGCGCCGCCGTTCAGCCGGGTTTCCGGGCGGTCTCAACCTTGAGCCGACCAACGGCCTGTCGAATTGCTCCGAGGCCAAACGACCAACTGTTGAAGGCCGATTTCACGGCTCTGACCACAGGAGAAACCACCATGAACGTAGAGAACCATCCAGTCGTCTCGCGGGAAGAATGGCTCGCCGCCCGCCGCGAACACCTGGCCCACGAAAAAGCCTTCACCCGCGAACGGGACAAACTCAGCGCCGAACGCCGCGCCCTGCCCTGGGTAAAAATCGACAAACCCTACCGCTTCCAAGGCCCCCACGGCGAACTGAGCCTGGCCGACCTGTTCGGCGGCCGCAGCCAACTGATCATCTACCACTTCATGTTCGGCCCCGGCTGGACAGAAGGCTGCCAGGGCTGCTCTTTCCTCTCCGACCACATCGACGGCGCCAACCAACACCTGGCCCACCACGACGTGGCCGTGGTCGCCGTCTCCCGCGCCCCCTACGCCGAATTCCAGCCCTTCAAACGCCGCATGGGCTGGGCCTTCGACTGGGTCTCGTCGGAAGGCTGCGACTTCAACTACGACTTCGGCGTCAGCCTCAAAACCGAAGACACCGCCGCTGGAAAAGCCACCTACAACTACGAACAAACCGACACCACCGAAGGCGAACTCCCAGGCCTGAGCGTCTTCTATCGCAACGAAGCCGGCGACATCTTCCACACCTACTCCACCTACGCTCGCGGTTTGGACATCCTGGTCGGCACTTACAACTACCTCGACCTGACGCCCAAAGGCCGCAACGAAGACGAAATCATGGACTGGGTGCGGCATCACGATAAATACGAAGAGGCCAAGCCCCATGGCTGCTGCCACAGTTGATGCGCCAGCCAGCCCAGTCGAGCGCGATCCCGTGGCGAGGGCGCTTGCTCCCGCTCGACTGCGCAGCAGTCGCCCGCTTTAAGCCGACAAATGCCAGGCCAAACGTCCTACATGAAGCTCGGAAAGCGGTGTCTTGTGGCAGTGGAGCAGGCCAGCCTATAGTCCCTCGTCGCCCAAAAAGGCGATTCGGGTTTGGCGACTCGATTACAGAGAATGCGAAAGCTACCAGCTGATTGCAGGTACCGACGCACCCGCAAAGCCGCTATATTCCACGGCGGCTGTGCGCGGGAGATCTTCTGATCTGCCGGTTTTCTCTGTAACCGGTTCGCCAACCTGCGCACAGCCACCACCCAATCGTTTGGCGACGACTGAGTGATGGCTTTCAGCCAATCAAACAGAGATCTTCAAAATGAATCGATACATGCCCATCACTGGCATCGACTGCGTCCCCGCAACGTTGCTCATCGATACCGAAGCCCCGCTCGATGTTCTCTTCGAAACCGCCGACTACCGCATCCGCACCGTGACTCAACTGCTGGAAAACATCGCCTTCCGCACGGATATCAGCTCCGATACGGTAGTGCTTTCGGACTTTTGCAAGATGCTGACGATAGCGTTGCGCGATGGGTGTGATGTGATGGACGTGATTGGGAGGCGGCTGCGAGCGCAAGCTGCTGAATAACGAAAACGGGCGACCTTTGGGTCGCCCGTTTTTCACATACGCGGAGAGCAACATGATTGAGATCTTTACAGAGTTTGACCCCGCAGAATATCTCAGCACTCCAGAGGCCATTGCGGAGTTCATGAGAGATGCCCGGGAAACCGACGATGCAAGCTACATCGCCAAAGCGATGGGAGTATTCGCACGCGCCAAGAGGATGACCGAACTGTCCAAGGGATGAATCACACGAAAGCGAGCTTTCCTACCTGCAACAAATCAACATCCTCGCGAGCAAACCCGCAGATCGGGGCTCTTGGGTACCAACCAAGTTTCACATCTAAAATCTACACAGATATGTGGTCTGCCCCTGAAGAACCGTAGTCCAAGGTCCGCCTTTTTTTGCAGGTATATCAGCTAGTTAGCCGTTAAGTAAGTGCCATTCAAATCTGTCCCCTTTTTCACGCGGTTCTCACAGCTACAGCTGCCAAAATGTCAGACAAACCCCATATTCATCCAGAAGATCATCAGCAGTTTCGAACTGAAATACCTTATCCGGAAAACAGTCAGATAATGCATCGCTCCAATACTTGGCGATCTGCTTGGCAAATAAATGACAAAGGCGATAATCTTCCTCCGCCAGACCGACCTTAAACATGGGTCGACTAGGCGCTTCTTCCCACTTTGAAAAGAACTGATTTATTGCGAAAAAAGGGGACAGATTTATTTTTCCAAATCAATCCTTGGCCGGCCCTGCCCTCGCTGCTCTATTCGTACACCAACAATCCGCTCTACCTCGTCCACAAAACGGCTCGTCCCCGTTAACTGGCCTCGCTGCAAAGCATCTCTAATCAATCCGATCTCATCCGCTGGAACGGCTTGGCGTACGAACGCCTCATACCGACGACAACGCTCCGCAGTTGTATTACCCAGAGCAACAAAGCATGGATCAGCATCCAGCCAATGGCCGTCTGGCACATTACCTACCCGGGCTCGATAACTCGACCATGGGTAATCCGCAGCATCAGCCACCATACGAGCCCGTACAGGATTCAGCTCGATGTAACGGCAACAGGCAAGCAAGTAAGAATCCGACTGCACCACACTGGATTTGTAACGGCTTTCCCATAAAGTGCCTGAACGCCCCTCCAACCGATTGCGGTAGCGCGTCGCACGTGCCGCCAGAACCTTCATCAACTGCCCCAACCCAGCGACCGACTCCCCCGGAGCCAGCAACAGATGGACATGGTTGGTCATCAGGCAATAGGCGTAGACCTTTACGCCAAATGCATCCTTAAGCTCACGCAGATCCGTAAGGTAGCGTTGATAATCCTCGGCGACGGCAAACACCACCTGACGGTTATGACCGCGTTGTACGATATGGTGTGGGTAATTCGGTAAAACAATACGTCCCATCCTGGGCATATGTGATTCCTCCTCCGTGGAAGCTTTCAGCGTAGCAAAAAATCAAAAAATAAATCTGTCCCCTTTTTCCAGTACGTGGCGTAGCCACGCATAAGGCTCTTGACCATTTGCTTTGGCGGTCTCGATCAAACTGTAGAGCTGCGCACTGGCTGCCGCGCCCTTGGGCATATCGCTGAACACATTTTCCTTTTTGGTGGACGAGAGCATTTAGAAAAACTCGAGCAGGCCCTGCGCAACGGGGTGCATTATCAGCCGCAGAGCCTGGAGTAGATTTGTGGGCCCCCCTCAGGATCCGATCCCGATTAACAACCATAACCAGCCAACACTTTAACGATCTATCAAATCAGAAGGAATCTCTGCTTGCTTAAATAAATAAACCTTCTCAACAGGGCAGTCGGGATATATCCATTTTGCCCAATTTTCAACCAGCCACTCTCTCGAGATTTCTCGAGTACCTGAAAAGCGACTTTCAACAGGCAAGCGCACCACTAAAAGCCCTGCCTTATTACCGGAGGCAACAGCAATAGAATGCCCGTATTGGTCGTCTGGGATATCAACGACCATGAAATCTACGATTTCCTCATACGGCCATCGAGCAGGGAGTCGAAATATCTGCCCACGAGTTACCGCCGGAGCCAAACTATCGACTAATTTTATACCTTTCATTACTTAACCCTCAAATCATGCCCACCAGATGTGTCCTTTGAATTAGGGACAGCAACCAAATCAAAATAAAACTCGCTAACGTGTTTTCCTGTTTTGCCATGCACCTGCTCCAGCCTACCATGCTGAGTGTCCAAAGCATAAAGGAACCCGTCTCCCGTCGTATACACGTCTCGATCGTTTATTCTTGTTAGGCGATTATCTTTCTTCCAGCCTAATGCCTTAGCCAACTCCCTCCCCCTGCTTTTTACAACCGCGACCCTTTCATCGTAGGGAAGACCAACTAGGCTCTTCTCAAAATCTTCCGCGGACTGCCCCCAAGGTAAACTGTAAAGAATACCCGGCGAGGGATTGTCAACAGAAGGATTGGTATAACTGGTGCCTCCCCCCTCAACAATCGGACTACCATCGGTACTGCCTGGCACAGAAGGTAGATCAACTCCATCTCCGATGCTTACAGGATGAAGTACATCGGTATCTTCTGCCGGGTAGTCTAGTATCCCGTATTTAGGATCAAGCAATTTAACTGGAAAGGTGGTGCCAAATATGAAGAGCCAAAGCTCCGCCGACAACGAAAGTTGTTGTTGCCCTGCGTAACCGGCCTCGTCCAAAGAGGCTACAACCGAATTCGCCACCACCCGCAAGTTTTCTTGGTTTTGTGGCGAGTTTTCGGTTGAAAGCAACGCCGCCCCCAAAGCGGCAATGGCGCCGCCGGCCACCAGGGGTATTGGTACAAAATTCGAGACTTCAGGATGAGGATTCTGCATGTTTTGGAGCAACACCAACATCCGGTACGCCTGATCGGGATTTTGACCTGCCATATCGGCTATCTTTTTCGCAAGGGCCTGCACCTCAGCCGTTTCAGCACCGTTAGTAATATCCCGTAATGCATCGCCCGCGACTACTTCTCTGCGCTCGGCATCACGACTACCCAACTGCCGTTTAAAGGCTCGGATTGCAGTGACTTTGTTTGCATCGTCAAAACTATTGCCCACCGCAATATTGGCAGCACCGAAAAGCAAGTCCGTTAAAATATTTAACGATTCAAGACTATTTTCGCCGTAGTTCTCAACGCTTTTTTCCCATGTGTCGAGTGTCTTTTTCGGATCGAGTACCGCGTCGACAGAAGTACTGGACGCATACAGCTCCGTCCGATGCTCCTTATCCCTAGTAATTTCGTACGCCTTGCTCACATCCCGATTGAGCCCCGCAGTTGAGGCCGTACCCGTGACATTGTCGTCACGCACAACAATCTCACCCGCCCCCACCGTGGCGCGGAGAATTTGCTCACGATCCTTGTTGTAGTTGTAACCCTCAAGCGCCCAGCTATTTTTCTCCTTTCCTTCCATGCCCTTGTTGGGTTTGTCGGCTTGCGCTCCACCACCAGTGTTGTAGCTACCGCTGACATTCAGGTAGTAACCGTGCTCATTGTCTTTGCCGGTGATATCGCGGAAACCCAATGTATCGGTATCGAGCTTCAAGTTGCCATTATCAGCAGCCACTACCGCCCCATCCAGCTGCGTATGGTCCTGCGTACGGATGTCGACTTTGTTCTTGCCGCTGATGACTGTCTGGTTCTCGACCCAATTGGTTTTGCCATTGGTCTGGCCGTAACCCACCGAGCCGCTGACGGTTACACCGTAACTTACGGCGACCGTAAGGCTCGCATCGAACTCTTTACCCTCGGCTTTGCCTGTATTCGGCACCGAGGTTACGGTGAGGTTACGACCCACATCACCGATCACCTCATCCCCGCGTAACGTGGCACCAGCAACGGTAGTGTCACGCCCGCTCTCAAAGTTCAGCTGGTTGCCGGCGTAGAGGTACGCCTCTTGCTGCTGGATCCCTTCTCGCTCCAGATTTCCAAGGCCGACATTAACGCTGCCATACACACCAACACCGTCTTGGCCCAGTATGAGGCCGCCTTCAGCTCCCCAACTGCGGCGGCTGCTTTCACTGCTAGAGGCGTTTTGCGCCGACAGGACCTTCAGGTCGTTACCAGCCTTGAGCTTGATATCCCGCTCGGCATTCGCCTCGGTACCGATCAGGGTCAGGTCGTTTTTGGCGTTCAGGTTGATGTCATTACCGGCGTTGAGCTGTGTCGCCGTGGAGGTGCCCTGTGTCGACTCGTCTTTGCCGCCGGCGTTGCTCACCCCGACACCCAATTTGAAACCGCCGGTGGTCCCGCCCTTCACACCGCCTTTGCTTTGGGTTTGACGGCTATCCGTGCTTTCAGCCCCGTGAGCTACATCGAGCGTGATGTTGCGTCCACTGACGTTGATGTCATGTCCAGCGTCGAACCGACTGCCAGCTACATTCACGTCGTTACCGGCCTCAAGGCTGATATCGTTACCGGCCGAAAGACTTGAAGGGCGATTAGTCAGTGATGTTTGGGTCTGACTCTCGCTCGTACTTGAACCGCCAATGTGCCCGTCAAATTTGGGTCCGCTAAAAAACTGATCCAGCGCATCGACAGTTTTCAACACGCTCGACGTTTTGCTGACACCGTCTTCACCCTTACCCGAATCGCCCAAGGTATCCATGGTCTTGCCGAAGTTGTAAGCAACAGTGGTCGTGGTGCCGTTACGTTTTACACTTTCGGTGGTGGTGACTTGATTACGCTCGTTGACGGCAAGGATGTTGATGTCATGAGCCGCTTTCAACTTGATGTCGTTATCGGCCTGGAGGTCAGAACCCAATTGATTGATGTTGTGTCCGGCATCAATCCGTACATCATGCCCTGCTTCGACAAGGCTACCTGCCGCCGTATTGCCGTTGGCATCACGCCCTTTCTTGATCGTTTCATTGCCCACGAACGTGGTAAAGCCGTTGCTATCGACATCCTGCTTGATGCCGTAGCTTTTATCGGTTTTCCAGCTATTGCTCCTGTGTTGATTGGTACCGGCGAGTATGTTCACGTCACGGCCGGCATCAAGCGTCGCATTCCGATCAGCGCTGACGCCACTGCCGACGATGTTGATATCTCGGGCAGCGTCCAGTATGGCATCGTTCCCCGCCGTGATCTGACTGCCGACGCTGGTGTTGCTGACCACTTCGCGGCCTTTTTTATGGGATGCACTCAGGGTAATGTCGGCCCCTGCCCCAGGCGTGCCAGCAAATAGGCCAACCGTGTCCTTGAAAGACAGGCCCACCTTTTTCTTGTATTCCTCGACCCGACTGTAAGCTAGATCATCCGCAGCGGTGAGACTGATGTCGCCGGTCTTATCGACCAAGCCCGCGTGCAACTCTGCATTGTTTTTCGCTGTGATTTCACTCGCTTGCATGCCAATGTCATGGCCGGCAATGACCACCACATCGTTATCAGCGCTCAATTCGCTACCCACTTGAGTCACATGAGTCTGCAACTGACTTTTGCCGCTTTTGGACAGGCCGAACAAACCGGTTTTAGTCTTTTTGCTGTAGGCCCCGCTTTCTTCAGTACCGGAAACTACCGCCACGTCTTCGGTGGCGCCAACGACCAGATCACTGCCGGCCTTCAGCTCGCTACCGATAACCGTGACATTTCGCCCGCCATTCAGACTGACATTGCCATCTCCGTCGACGGATGTGTTAACGGTCAGATCCCGTCCCGCCTCGATGACCGAGGCGACATTGGTACTGCTGTAACTTTGTTTCTCCGTCGTCTTGCTCCGACCGAACGAACCTTTTTTCTTCTTGTAGTAGTAAGAAGAACTTTCATCTTGTGCGGAGGCAATGATGACGTCTTGATCAGCGTCGAGACTGATGTCTTCTTCGGCCTTGATTCGGCTGGCGATAACGCCCAAGTCATTGCCCGCGTAGAGCGCAATATCGCGGCCAGCATTGAGCGAGGAAGCTTGCTGTGTGACGCTGTGTTTTTCCTCCTTGCGTCTTTTGCTGCGGGAAACAAAATCGCTCGTATCGGCGGCCGACGTGATAAGGAGATCGGAGCCCGCGCCCATCTCAATATCGCGTTTGGCATCCAGCCGACTGGCAATGGCTGTCACATCACGCTCAGCGCTAATCGAGAGATCCCGCCCAGATGTAACTTCCGCGCCATGCTGCTTGATGGTCTGGTTGAGGAAGTTGTTGCCTCGCGAAACCGTACTGCGGTCCTGAATGGATGTGATATTCACGTCACGACCGGCAGTGAGCTCCAGATCACGTCCGCTTTGAACAACACCCCCAATGTTGTTGATGTCTCGACCGGTATCGATTTGCAGGTCATTCGCTGCCTCGATTCTGGAAGCGTTATCAAGATAATCGCGATGAGTTGAGTTGTTGCCGAACCGGGTATCGATACCCGTCACATCACGTTGATTGATCACATCCCCGTGGGTGGTGGTCAGGCTCACGTCACGACCGGCAATGATGCCGCCCGATTTGTTGACAAGGTTGTTACCGGCCAGAAGATCAAGTCGACCGCCCGCTTCGATCAGCCCAGCGTTGGTGAGATCGCTGCCCGCTTTAGCGGAAAGTTTATCAGTGGCACGCAATGTACCCGCGTTAGCTAGAGCCTGCCCTGCGATCAGATTGACGTCCCCGCCTTGGATCAACGCACCATTGGGTGCCAAACGGTTATTGGCCTGGGCCATATACAGCACCGGCACCAGCACCTTTTCGCCATTCACTTCGTGCTCTTCGAGCCAGACGATGTCGTGGGTCAGGGCGGCGACTTGTTGGGCGGTGAGGGTGACGCCTACCGACAGGTTGAGGGCGTCCTTGCTGGCGATGGCGTTGTTCATCAGGTACGTGAACATCGCCTCGTCGGAGGTCTGGCCGTCGATGAAGCGTTGGCCGGTGCGGGCGACGACGGCCTGTTGGATGAGTCGTTGTTCGAACAGGCCGTCACCCAACCGCTTGGCGCTGGTGTCCGCGTCGTAGCCGAGTTTCGTCAGCAGATAATCCGAGCTGGTGAATGACTTGAGGTTGGTAAGGACCGGGTTGGTTTCGATCAGGTATTTTTGCGGTTTGGAAGCCACGGTTGTGCTGGGTAGCCCCGTGACCCGCGCCACCGTTTGACCGGTGACAGGCACTGGCGCGCTTACCGAGGCGTCGGTTGGGCGACTGACGCCAATTGGCGGCGTGCCCGAAGTGTCCAGCGCAATGTCGGCGCCACGGGTGATGGTGCCATCGAGGCTATGCCCTGGCAGTTGCGGCGTGCCTGTGGATGAGTCCGTTGGGGCGGTGACCTGAATGGCGGACGCGCCGGCGGTGACGCCGCCGTTGTCACGAGTCAACAACTGCACCTGTCGTTCGGCGGCGGAAACCTGGGTGACATCGGCGATCTCGATGTCGCGCACATTGGTGATCGGCGCGGCGGTGGATCGATTCGATGCGCTCACGCTGGCGCCGCCGATTGTCCAGTTCTGCGCCACGACCGGGGTCTGGGAGGCTGACGTGTCGCTGGCGCCCTGCCCGTTCAGCCGGAACAGGCCGTTTTGCCCGGTGGGGAGGCTGAAGCCGGGGAGTGTCAGGGGGTTTATTTGTTGTTGGGCCAAGTCCGGTGGGAGTTGGCTGTTCAGGGTCACGACCGTGGTTTTGCCTGATCCTGCGGCGGCGGTTGTGGTGTTGCGGGACGACGTTGTGATGCCGGTGGAGAATGGGCGCTCCACACCGTTGGTGATTTTGTTTGTTGCGGTAATGGAGACGTTGCCGCCGGCTTGGATGATGGCTGGGGCAAAACTATCGGATGCGGTAGAAGTAAAAACCTCCTGTTTAAATGGAACAAGTCTTTTTATAAAATCTGGCAACTCGGTCCGAACACCCGAAGAATACTTAGACTCATTAAAAACTACTACTTTTGTTCCTCCACCGCTATAGCTATCAACCATATTAACCACAGGACCAACAATCTGATAATATTCCCTATCTACAGGTTTGTTAGTGGTCATAAAATTACGCGACAGAACAAAACTTTCATTCCCCGCAGCATTCCAAAAACGAATATCCTTATTGTAGCCAGAATCATTGTATAAGTTATAATCCACAACCCTCTGCAACTCTTCCCCATTCTGGATATTATTATAATTTATATATTGATAACTCGTATAGTCCCCCAGCGCCGTGCCGGAATTTTCAAAATTATCGACGACTATAGAAATATCACCTGCAGCTGCAGTAGTTGAGTTTGAATTAAGAAATGACGCACCATTGACAGTTAAATTTCTCCCAGCACTCAATGAGGCCGCCCCTGCGGTAGAGTCCCCGGATATCAAGACACGGTACTGCTGCTTATAGACTAGGTAGTAGGGTATCTGTTCGTATCCATATTGAGGAAGCGAATCACAACTGTTGCAACGAAAGCCCAACGCCGACGAATACAACTCCGCCTCAGTCTTAAAATCCCCCCGCTTATTGATAATCGAATCCGCATTAATGGAAAAATCCCGCCCACTCTCCATGGTGCCCGAATCATTCTCCATCAACGCCGACCGTCCCCCCAGGTCATTGCGCGCTACATCAATGTTCTCTAGGGCATAAACATCCGACTTACGGTTGGTAAAACTCCCCACCCGCAACTTCATGTCCCCACCGCTAAACAAAAACCCACCCTGGTCGTTCAACAAGGTCGAAGCCGTCAGTTTCAAACCATCCGCACCGGCAACCGTCCCATAGTTATTAATGGTGCCCGCAGTGATATTCAGCGCACCCGCCGATGTCAGTCGCCCGTAGCTGTTCAGGCTACCCAGGCCACCGCGCCCACCGATCGTCGTGGTCCCGCCGCCGGTGATACTTGCCACGCTACTCAAGTCGATCGCAGCGGCATCTACCGTCATGTCGCCCAGGCTGGTGACCCGGCCATTGCCGCTGTACCGCCCGGTCAACTGCAAGCTCAGGCCACCATCACTGGCGATCAACCCATTGTTGACCCAATTCCCACCCTTACCTTCCAGTTGCGTCGAAGCCAGCAACTGCCCCGTCGCGGTCTGGGTGAAGTTGTTGACGTCGACCGTCAGCCGTCCGGCCTGGATGGCGCTGGTGTTGGTCCAGGTGTCGGCTTTGAGCGTCAGGCCGCCACGGGTGACGATGTCGCCGCCGGCGCCAGTGACGTTGGCCAGGGAGATGTCGAAGGTGCCGTCGCCCAGGTGCAGCAATTGGCCGCTGCTGTTGAGGAAGCTGTTAGCGGACAGGGTCAGGTGAGTGTTGGCGCTTTCCAGCTTGCCGTTGCGGTTGTCGAAAAGGCTGCCGATCTGGAAATCGGTTTTGCCCGCGCCCCCGAGGGCCCGCAGTTGGCCGGTCTGGTTATCGAGGCTTGCCGCGCTCACCACCAAGGTGCTGTCGCTTTCCAGAATGCCGCCACGGTTGGTCAGGGCGCCGTCCAGATCCAAATGGATGGCGTTGCCGGCGATCTGCCCGGCGGTGTTGTCCAGGCTGGCTCCGGTGCCGGCGACCTTGATCAGTCCAGAGGCATAGAGACCGCCGCTGCGGTTGTTGAAGCTGGCGGTGTCGATGACGACATCGCCGGCCTGCGCGGCGATTCGACCACCGTTGTTGTTCAGCCCGGCCAAGGCGCGCAGGTCCAGGCGTTGGCCTTGAATCACGCCACCCTTGTTGTTCACATCGAAGCCGTTGCGCAGCACGCCCACGGTTCTCGCCTCAAGGGCGCCTTTGAGGCTGGCGAGGGTGCCACCACGGTTGTCGATATTCGCCGCGGTCACGTTGACATCGCCGGTTTGGGCGATGAGCTTGCCGCCCTGGTTATCCAGATTGCCGTCCAGTTCAAGCTTAAGGCCAGTCTGGCCTTGCATCTCACCCTGGCCGTTGGCAAGGGTCGCGGCATCGAGTGCAACGTCGGCCGTCTGGCTGTAGATCAGGCCGTTGTTATGGTTCTGCACGGCCCCGGAGGCAGTAATCACCAGCGCATTTTTCGCGGCGACGGTGCCGGTATTGCTGTTGTCCAGGCTGTCGGTGAGCAAGGTCAACAAACCTTGGCTGGCGATCTGGCCGCCCTGGTTGCTGATCTGTGTGGCGCGTTCGACCCGCAATGGGCCGACGCTGGCAATTTTGCCATTGGTGTTGGTCAGGGCACCAAGCAGATCCAGGGTCACGGCGGCGTTGCCGATCAGGCTGCCGCCGCTGTTGTCCAGTGTGGTCCCGGTAAAGCTCAAGGTTTTTTGCGCGTTGACGGTGCCGCCGGCATTGCCCAGGGTGATGGCGTTCATGACCAGGAGGGCGCCGCTGTCGATCAGGCCGCCCTGGGCGTTGTTGAGCAGACCGCCAGTGACCGTCAGGGTCTGGTCGCTGCCACTGGACAGAATCCCGCCGCTGCTGTTGTCCAGGCTGGCGGCGCTGACGGTGAGTTTTTGCTGACCGACCAGCGCACCGGCGCCACTGTTGAGCAGTGCTCCGCTGAGGGTGACGCCGACGTCGCCATTGCGGCTGGAGAGCGTGCCGTTGTTGCGGTTGTCGAGGCTGGTACCCCTGACGTCCAGCCCCTGCCAGCCAGAGATCAAGCCGTTCTGGTTGATCAGACTGGTGGCGTTGAGGCTAAGCAGGTTGCTGCTGATCAGCTTGCCACCGGTATTATCGAGGGTGCGTCCGGCCAGGGTGAAGCTCTGGCTGCTGGACACTTCACCGCCCTGGTTATTCAGGTCGCGCAGGCCGTTGAGGGTCAACGGACCTTTAGCGGTGATCAAGCCATTGCGATTGTTCAGGTCATGGCCGCCCAGGTTCAGCGTCATGGCCTGTTCGCCCAACAGACGACCACCGTTTTGCGTCAGCGCCGCCAGGGTCAGATTCATGTCGCCCTTGGCCGACACTTCGCCGCCGTTGCTGGAGTCCAGCGAATCGGCCCCGAGGGTGAGGTCGCCTTGGGCATTGATCAGGCCATTGGCGCTGTTGTTCAGGGCCATGGCATTGAGGACCAAAGCACCGCCCGCCAGCACACTGCCGCCCTGGTTGTTCAGGTCGCCGCTGTTGAGCGTGAGCAACTGCGCGGCGCTGATCAGGCCTTGAGCTTGGTTATCCAGTTGCTGATCGACCGTCAGGATCAGA
Source organism: Pseudomonas thivervalensis (assembly GCF_001269655.1). Lineage (GTDB taxonomy): Bacteria > Pseudomonadota > Gammaproteobacteria > Pseudomonadales > Pseudomonadaceae > Aquipseudomonas > Aquipseudomonas thivervalensis. The sequence goes on along the minus strand of NZ_LHVE01000007.1, from coordinate 115,302 downwards.
TTGCCACGACTGGTGAGCGTGCCGCCGTTGTTGTTCAGGCTTTGAGCATGAGTATCGACGCTGGCCGCACCGATCAGGCCTTTGACGTTGTTCAGCGCCTGGGCGATGCGCAGGGTCAGGCCCTGGTTGCTGAGCAGCCGGCCGCCGTCGTTGTTGAGGTTTTTAGCCGCCAGGGTGAGGGCCAGGGCACTGGAGATTTCGCCGGCCTGGTTGTTCACGCCGCTGAGGTTTTTCAGCAGCAACGCGCCGGGGGCGTTGATCAAGCCGCTCTGGTTGTTGAGCTGGCCGTTGTTCATGTCCAGGCTCAGCGAGGTGTTGCTGAACAGTTGACCGCCCTGTTGATCCAGGCCGGAAACCGAGGCGGTCAACGCGCCTTGGCTGCCGATGCGACCGCCCTCCTGGTTGGTGACCTGGGCAGCGGTGAGATCCAGCGTGCTGCCACTGTTGAGCCGCCCCTTCTGGCTGTTGTCGAACGCACCGGTAGTGACGTTTACCGCGCCTTTAGCGCTGATGTTGCCCTGCTGACGATTGTCCAGTGCCGCGCTGGTAAGCAACAACGCGCCGTCGGTCACCAGTTCGCCGCCCTGGTTGTCGAGACGTCCCAGGCTGTGCACGGTCAGGTCCGCCGCGCTGGACAGGCTGCCGCCGGTGTTGGTCAGGTTGGCGGCGCTGACATTCATCGTGCCTTCGCTGCTGAGTTGGCCCTGGGTGTTGAGCAGATCGCGGCTCAGGTTGATGCGCTGGTTCTGCTGGCTGATCAGGTAGCCGCCGCTGTTGTCTAGGAAGCCGCCATCGAGGCTTAACTGAGTCTTGGCACTGAGCAGGCCCTTGGTGCGGTTGAGCAGTTTATCGACCGTCAGCTTCAGCGCTTGCCCGGCGAACACCTGGCCGCCGTCGCTGTTGTCGAGGTTCTGGCTGAGCAGCGTGACGTCCGCGTTGCCCGACAGCTCACCGCCACGGTTGTCGAGATCGTCAACGTCGAGTTCCAGCGCTTTTGTCGCGCCGATCAAACCGGCCTGACGGTTGTCGAGACTGGCGGCCTTCAGCGTCAGGGCGTCGGTGCTGATCAGCGTGCCCTGGCGGTTATCGAAGCTGTCGAGGGTGGCATCGAGCCCGGTCTTGCCGGCGATATTCCCGGCGCGATTGTCCAGGCGATCAGCGACCAGCAACAGTGCACCGTCGGCAATCAACGAGCCGCGCTGGTTGTCGAACACGGCTGCCACGTTCAGGTCGAGGCGGTCACGACTGCTGATCAGGCCATCGCGGTTGTCCAGGCTGGCGCTGCGGCTGTCCAGGGACGCTGCCGAGATCACGCCACGGGCGTTGTTGAGCACCTGGGCGGTTCTGAGCATCAGGCCTTGGCTGCTCAGCAATTTACCGCCGCTGTTATTGAGGTTTTGCGTGGTCAGGGTGAAGGCTTGCTGGCTGGAGATTTCCCCGTCCTGGTTATTGACGTCCTTGAGGTTGCTCAACAACAACGCACCCGAGGCGTTGATCAGGCCGCCCTGGTTGTTCAACTGACCGTGGTTCAGGTCCAGGCTCAGGCGGGTGTTGCTGAACAGTTCACCTTGCTGCTGATCCAGCCCGGTGACTGACGCGGTCAGGGCTTGGCTGCTGGCAATACGGCCTGAGGCATTGTTTACCTGCGTGGCGTTGAGCGTGAGCGTAGTGCCCGAGGTCAGGCGCCCGCCCTGGCTGTTGTCGAGGGCACCGGTGGTGACTTGGGTCGCGGCCTTGCCCGAGATCAGGCCCTTTTGGCTGTTATCCAGGCTGGCGCTTTCGAGGGTCAACGCGGCGTCGGTGCTGATGGAGCCACCTTGGTTGATCAACGCGCCAGCACTGATGATCGACAACAGAGCGGCGCTGCTCAGGCTGCCCGCGGTGTTATCGAGACTGCCTGCGTCGACACTCAACTCGCCTTCGCTGCTGATCAGCCCCTTGTTGTTCAACAGTGCGTGATCGAGGGTGATCACCAGACCGTTGAGGCTGTTGAGCACGCCTTCGCTGTTGTCCAGCGTGGTGCCGCTCAGGGTCATGCGGCCTTGGGCATGGATCAGCCCTTTGCTCTGGTTGATCAGCTCAGCGACCTTCAATTCCAGGTCAGTGCCGGCGATGAGTTTGCCGCCCTCGCTGTTGTCCAGGCGCTGGCCGCCCACCTTAAGGCCAAGACCTGCGGAGAGTTCGCCCGCGCGGTTGTCGATCTGCCCCACCTGCAGATCCAGCGCTTTTGTAGTGCCGACCAAACCGCCGTTGCGGTTATCCAGCGTGTTGCCGGTCAGGCTCAAGTTGCCTTGGGCCACCAGCGCACCACCCTGCTGTTGCAGGGTATCGATAACGGCGGCGAGGTCGGTTTGGCTGGAAATACGACCGAGGCCGTTCTGCACTTCAGCGGCCTTCAAGGTCAGCGGGCCGACGCTGGTCAGCAGACCCGCGCTGTTGTCCAGACGCGAGCCTTCGAAGGTGACGCTACTTTTGCCCGCGATGACGCCGTTATCACGGTTATCCAGTTGATCGACCGTCAATTGCAGCGCCTTGTCGGCGCGCAGGCTCCCGCCACGGTTGTCGAGCGAATCGCTGTGCAGGGTCAGCAGGTCATTGCCGGCCAGGCGACCGCCGCGGTTGTCGAGGTGGCCGGTTTGCAGGTCAAGCGCGCCTTTGGCAAGCACTTCGCCCTGGTTCTGATTGTCCAGCTGGCCGCTGATGCGCGCGGTCAGGCTGCCGTCGCTGATCAATTGGCCGCCGTTGCTGTTGTTCAGGCTGGCCGTCTTGATATCCACGGCCTTGCCCGAACCGAGCACGCCATTGCGGTTGTCCAGCGCGCCGCCAAGATCAATGCTCAAGGCGCTGTCGCCCAGTACCTGGCCGTTGCTGTTATTCAAGACCATCGCGTTGAGCCGGGTCAGGCCCGCGCTGGAGATTTCGCCGTCAAGGTTGGTCAACGTGCCGTCGATGTTTACGCTCAGGTCCGCATCGCTGCCCAGGTTGCCGCCGCTGTTGTCCAGGCTCGCAGCGCGCACGTCCAGGCCGTTGGCCGAGATCAGGCCCTTGGCGTTATTCAACGCTTGGTCAACGACCAGATCGAGACGCTGCTGACTGACGATCGAACCGGCGCGGTTGTCCAGGCTCGTGGCATTCAGGCTGAACGCCTGGTCGCTGGAGATTTCGCCGTCGCGGTTGTTCACCGCCGCCAGGTTTTTCAACAACAGACTGCCCGGGGTGTTGATCAGCCCGCCCTGGTTATTCAACTGCCCATGGTTGAGGTCGAGGGAAAGGCGGGTGTTGCTGAACAATTGGCCGTTCTGTTGATCAAGGCCAGTGACACTGGCATCCAGGGCTTTGGCACTGGCGATGCGGCCATTGGTGTTATTCACCTGGCCGGCCTTCAATAGCAGCGTATCGCTGCTGATCACGTTGCCGCCGATGTTGCTCAGAGTACCCGCGCTGTCGAGGCTCAACGCACCGATGCCGGAGATCTGGCCGCCGTCGTTATTCATCTCGGCTGCTTTGAGGCTGGCCGTGGTGTCGCTTTTCACGCTGCCCTGGGCGTTGAGCAGTGACCCACCCAGGTTCAGGTTCAGGCCTTGCTGTGCATAAAGCGATCCTTGGCGGTTATCCAGTCGTTGCGCGTCGATCGCCAAGGCCGCCCGTGTGGAAATCAATCCCTTGGTCTGGTTGGTCAAGCGTTCGAGGGTCAGGCGCAAGTCGCCATAGGCGATCAGCTTGCCGCTCTCGCTGTTGTCCAGTTCGGTGCCGAGCAAGGCCAGAACGCCCTGGCTCGACACTTCGCCGCCGCGGTTATCCAGTGCGCCGACGTTGAGGCTGGCTGCCTGGGTGGCGGTGACGACGCCGCCCTGGCGGTTATCCAGGCTCGTCGCGTTGAGGGTCAGCAGCCCGGTCGATGACAGCAACCCGGCCTGATTGAGCAACTGCGCCGAAATGCTGGCGGTGAGCGCTCCGTCACTGAGCAATCGGCCTGCCGTATTGTCCAGTGATGCCGCCGTCAGTTGAACGCTTTTGCTGGCAGAGAGACGTCCGCTGCGGTTGTTCACCTGGCCGCTGGCGTTGATGTCGAGCATCTGCCCCGCCGCCGCCAGACCGGCCACGTTATCCAGCGAAGCGACGCGCAACGTGACGTTGCTCATGCTGTTGAGTTCGCCGCTGTTGTTGTTCAACTGCCCGACATTGGCCGTCAGGTTGCCATTGCTGCTGACGAGGCCCCGGGCGTTGATGAGCTTATCGGCGGTGATGTTCAGCGTCGTGCCGCTCAGCACCCTGCCCTTGTTTTGATTGTCCAGGGTCCCGGCTTTGATCGTCGCGGTTTGCCCGGCGCTCAGGGTGCCGGCCTGGTTACTCAACGTCTGCGCAACATTGGCCGTCAGGTTGCGGCTGGCAATAACGCTGCCGCTGTTGCCGAGGCTCTGCGCCGTGAGGCTCACATCCCCCGTCGCATTGCGCGTCGTATCAGCATTGACCCCCGCTTCAATAATCCCGTTATTGCTCAGTTGCCCAGCCGCATTCAGCGTGATGCTGTCCCGCGCCGCGAGGGTTTGCTGGTTGCTCAAGTTGCCCTGTGTCTGGGCGTTCAGCGTGGTCCCCGCGTAGGCGGCCCCCCGAGCATCGAGGCTGACAGCCTTGACGTTGATGGCGCCGCTGGCCGACGTCTCGGCCAGGCTCAAGTGACCATTGGCATCGAGTTGGATATCGCCGCCGCTGGCGATCAGTTTGCCGTCCAGCTTCACGCCGACGCCGGCCTCGGTGCCCACCAGCTTGATCGCGCCGGCGTACATGCCCCCCAGGGCCGAGGAGTCGATGGCCAGTTGCGGTTTGGCGCTGCCGTCATCGGCGCGGGCTGTGGCGTCGAGGGTATTGGCGTTGACGTCGTTGCGTCCGGCCACAATCGTCAGGTTCTTGGCCTGGATTTCGGCGTTGATCCTGGCGCTGCGGGTGATGATTTCGAAGCGATCAACGTTGTTGGCGTTGAGGCCCGCTCCTTCGATGGCGACGCTGCCCTGGTCCACCTGATAACGATCCAGCCGACCGTTTTCCACCATCGGTTTACCGGTACTCAAGGTCACTTTCGGGCTGTTGATAAAACCGCAACCATTGCAGGTGATGCCATAGGGGTTGGCGACGATGACATGGGCCGACTGCCCCGCCACTTCGGTGTAGCCGCGCAACTGGCTGGGGTTGCCGCCGTTGACCTCGTTGAGAATGGTCGTGGCGGCCGTACCGTTGAGGTTCGGGTTGCCGATAATGATCCCGCCCAGTTGCGTGGACTGCGTGCGGGCGGTGGCGTTGTTGAGGATCACGCCGTTGCTGCCGACGTTGTAATCGCTGAACTGGTTGTGAGACAGGCCGCTGCCATTGGGCTTGGCGATGTTGACGATGGGCACGCCGTTACCCGCCCGGTCCAGGCCGGTGCCCGGCGCGCTGACCACGATGCCGTCGGCCTGGGCCCACATCGGTTGCCAGAACATGACGTTGGCCAACAGGAACGCCAGGCCACGCTTGGGCATGCCCCAGAACTGCTCGCGGGGTTGCAGGGCAGCGGAAGGTTGGCGGGCCAGGAAGGTGTATTGGCGGTCGTCCATGTTCAGGTCTCGTTGCAGCAAAATTAAATGGATACATCCACGCGGAAATAGATCGGCGCTTCGCGCTCGGTCAGGGCATCCGGGCGTTCCAGGGAATGGGCGAACGTGACGCTGGCGTTCAGGTGTTCACCACGGGCGAACAGCTCCAGCGAGTTGCTGGACATGCGCCCGTGCTGATCGCCGTTGTAGCGATCACCGCGAATCACGCCTTGGTCGTAACCGAAGCTGGTGCCGTATTCGGCGAACACCGGGCGCAGCCATTCCAGGGTCACCGGGCGGCTCCAACGCAGGTCATTGCGCCAGTAGCCGCCGCTGTCGCCGGACAGCGACTGATCCTTATAGCCACGGATCGATGACTGGCCGCCCAGGCTCATGCGCTGCGGGCTGAACAGCACGTCTTCGCTGCGCTGGCCAGTCATCAGGCTGCTGAAGCTGAAGGACTCGCCCCACACCTGGAACGGTTGCAGGTAGCTGGCGGTGGCGGTGTATTTGCGGTAGCGGGCATCGGCCTGGCCGGGACCCGGATCGTTGTCGTCCTGGGCATCGAAGGCGCCGATCCCCTCTTGCATGCCCAAGTCGAGGTTGACGAAAGCATTGCCAACCCGCCGGCCATGGTTGATGCCGAACTGCGCTTCGCTGAGCCGATTGCTGCTCACCGCCAGCTTGCTGTCTTCGATAAAGTTGTTGGTGCGCAGGTACGCCAGGCCCGTATTGAGGGAGGTCTTGCTCAGGGCGTCGCGGTGGATCACCCGCTCGACCCGCAACTGATGGTTCTGGCTGTCGCCGGTCTGCTTGAAGTTGAAACCGTTGGCCGGGATCTGCGAGCGGTATTCGCTCTGGCTGTAGGTGTAACTGACGTTCCACCAGCCCCAGGGCAGGTTGTAATAGAGCATGGCGTTGTTGGAGGTGTGCTGGTGGTCGGTCATCGCGTCGTGGCCGCCGCGCAACATCAACTGGTCGGCCAGGCCCAAGGGGCTGTCCCATTCGAAACTGCTGCCCCACTGCTGCTCGCCGGTGCTGCGCTGGCCGTCGTTGCTGCGCGACAGGCCGGCGCGCCAAGGCTTTTTCGGTTCATTGGTGACCCGCACCTCACTGCCGCCGACGTTCTGGCCGGGGGTCAGTTCCATCTTTGCCTGGTTCGACGGCAGGCGATTGAGCTGATCGACCATCTGCTCGATTTCCCGCAGGTTGACCAGGTCACCGGCCTTGCCGGGAAAGGCCATCGCCAACTCGCGGTCCGATAGCTGGCTGGTCTCGGCGCCCTTCAGACCTTCCAGCCGCCCTTCCACCACCAGCACTTGCAGCTGACCGCTGGAAAGATCCTGCTGCGGCAGATAGGCGCGGCTGGTGACCAGGCCTTTTTCGATGTAATGGTCGGTGATGACTTTGAGCAGCTCGTTAAGCTGCGGCACGCCCAAGCATTGACCGATGTAGGGCTTGAGCAACTGCTCGCGCTCGCCGGCGGAAAGACTGTCGGCGCCCTTGAGCTCGAGGGTCTTGATGGGGAAGCAACGGCTATCGGCAGGTGTTGTTGGCTGGCTCGGCTTGGCCTCCTTCCCGGGCAGGTCCTTGAGTTCCTCCAGGCGACGGCGCTGCTCTTCGAGCAAGCGATTCTGGCGCTCGCGGATCAAGTCCGTGTCGCCAGGCGTGGGGGCGGCGTGAGCCAGGGTCAGTGGAGAAAGGCATAGCAAAGCCACGCACAACCTCGCCCAAAAGGCGGGTGAGGACATGTTCGATCCCTCGAGCGGAAAGTGACATCAAAATAGTGGCGCGATATTAATGAGCCATCATTTTGACGTCAACTAAATGGATTGGGCTTTGAGGCTATTAGCCCGTCCATTCATCAGAAATCGGCGACCCTCTTTCGAAAGCGAAGCCTCGATCGTCAAATGAACTTTTCTTCCCAGGCTGGCCTCCACCGTTTAACCGCCCAACAAAGGAATACGAGGCCATGAAAACCCTCATTGCACTCACCGCCGCCGCGTCCCTTACCTGCGCCCTGCCCGCCTGGGCCACTTGCACGCCTGAGGAAGCGACCGTAAAGCGTGAACAACTGGCCAAGGAAGTGACCAAGATCACCGAACAGAACCCGGCCAAGGCCAAGGAAATCAACGATGAGTTGCAGAAAATGGACATGGAGACTGCCAGCAAGGATGTGCCGGACAAGTGCCAGTTGATCGATAAGCGTTTGCAGGAGTTGGAAGAGGCGCAGAAGAAGGCAGAGTGATTGCCGAGCGAGCACGGTCAGCTTTTGTGGCGAGGGAGCTTGCTCCCGCTGGGGTGCGCAGCGCCCCAAAAGTCTGGTATCCGCGCGTTAATCAAACCGTTTTGTTGGGGGCTGCTGCGCAGCCCAGCGGGAGCAAGCTCCCTCGCCACAGGGATCTGCGCCAATCTTGGGTTTTTAAGTCACGCATAAAAAAACCGGACTCAAAGTCCGGTTCTTTTATCAAGCACTACCGTCGACTCACTCAGCCGCCGGCGCCTCTGGCTTGCGGCGCTTGAGGGGGGCCATGCCGTCCTTGCTGACCAGCGACGGGGCGTCGGTCTTCGGGCGGTTGGCGGTCTTGCGCTTGGTCGGGGCCTTGGCGCCGGTTTTCTTCTTGTCGCCCTTGGCGTCGACCTTTTTCTTCTTCACGCCCACGGCCTTGCCCGAGGCCTTGACCTTTTTCGGTCCGCCGTAGGTGCCTTTGACTTCCTTGATGGTACGGCGCTCGAAGCTCTGCTTGAGATAGCGCTCGACGCTCGACATCAGGTTCCAGTCGCCGTGGCAGATCAGCGAGATCGCCAGGCCGTCATTGCCGGCGCGGCCGGTACGACCGATGCGGTGCACGTATTCGTCGCCGCTGCGGGGCATGTCGAAGTTGATGACCATGTCCAGGCCTTCCACGTCCAGGCCGCGGGCAGCGACGTCGGTGGCGACGAGGATCTTCACGCCGCCCTGCTTGAGGCGATCGATGGCCAGCTTGCGGTCCTTCTGGTCTTTCTCACCGTGCAGTACGAACGCCTTGTATTCCTGGGCAACGAGACGACCGTAGATACGGTCGGCCATGGCCCGGGTGTTGGTGAACACGATGGCTTTTTCGTAGGTCTCGTTGGCCAGCAACCAGTTGACGATCTGCTCTTTGTGCTGGTTGTGGTCGGCGGTGATGATTTGCTGACGGGTGGTGGAGTTCAGTTGGCTGACCGCGTTGAGCTGCAAGTGCTCGGGGTTGTTCAGCACCTTGGCGATCATCTCGCGCAAGCCCGAACCGCCAGTGGTGGCGGAGAACAGCATGGTCTGCTGGCGGTTGACACATTCGTCCACCAGGCGCTGCACGTCTTCGGCAAAGCCCATGTCCAGCATGCGGTCGGCTTCGTCCAGCACCAGCACTTCGACTTCCTTGAGGTCGAGGTTGCCGGCGTTCAACTGCTCGATCATCCGCCCCGGTGTACCGATCAGGATGTCCGGCACCTTGCGCAGCATCGCGGCCTGGACCTTGAAGTCTTCACCGCCGGTGATCAGGCCGGACTTGATGAAGGTGAACTGCGAGAAGCGCTCCACTTCCTTCAAGGTCTGCTGGGCCAGTTCACGGGTCGGCAGCAGGATCAGGGTCTTGATGCTGACGCGGACCTTGGCCGGGCCGATCAGGCGGTTGAGGATCGGCAGCACGAATGCGGCGGTCTTGCCGCTGCCGGTTTGCGCCGTCACCCGCAGGTCACGCCCCTGGAGCGCGAGCGGAATAGCCGCTGCCTGCACCGGCGTTGGCTCGACAAATTTAAGCTCGGCCACGGCTTTGAGCAGGCGTTCGTGCAGGGCGAATTGGGAAAACACGGGTGCTACCTCGAAGAAATGCAAAAAAACAGCTGCATAGGGTAACGGTTTCGAGCGCGAAGGCCGAGTTTCTTTATACAAACGGCGGTAAATCAGTGCATTTTTATCAGCCGTTATTGCATCAACGGTCACTTGAGCGGGCTTAAATGCTCTAATCGCGCCGTCGCGTCTTTATAGAAGAATCGTTTCGTCCATGGACATCAAACAACTCTGGGTCAACCTCCAAGACCTCTGGGGTGCCCTTGACCAGCACCCGCTCCTGCATTCCAGCCTCGCCCTGATGTTGCTGCTGGTCATCGCCCTGGTACTGGGGCGTGTGTCGCGCTATCTGATTCTGCACGCCGCCAAATTGCTCGGGCGGCAACCGGCCTTGCATTGGGTCAACGACCTGCGCCAGAACAAGGTCTTTCATCGCCTGGCGCAGATGACGCCGTCGCTGATCATCCAATTCGGCCTGCACCTGGTGCCGGAACTGAGCAAGACCAGCATGATTTTCCTGGGCAACGTCGCCCTGGCGTTCACCATCCTGTTCATGGTGCTGAGCCTCAGTGCCCTGCTCAGCGCCCTGCTGGACGTCTACGCACGCACCGAACACGCGCGTACTCGCTCGATCAAAGGCTACGTGCAACTGACGAAGATGGTGCTGTATGTGTTTGGCGCGATCATCATCGTCGCCACGCTGATCGACCGCTCGCCGTTGTTGCTGCTGTCGGGCCTGGGTGCGATGTCGGCGGTGATCCTGTTGGTCTACAAGGACACGCTGCTGTCGTTCGTCGCCAGTGTGCAGTTGACCAGCAACGACATGCTGCGGGTCGGCGACTGGATCGAGATGCCCCAGGTCGGCGCCGACGGTGATGTGGTGGACATCACGCTGCACACGGTCAAGGTGCAGAACTTCGACAAGACCATCGTCTCGATCCCCACTTGGCGACTGATGTCCGAGTCCTTCAAGAACTGGCGTGGCATGCAGCAGTCCGGCGGGCGACGGATCAAGCGCAGCCTGTTCATCGACGCCAGCGGCGTGCGTTTCCTGCATGACGAGGAGGAACAGCACCTGACCCAGGTCCGCCTGCTGACCGACTACATCAGCCGCAAGCAGGCCGAGCTCAAGGCCTGGAACGAGGCCCAGGGCAACGTCGCGGCCATGTCGGCCAACCGCCGGCGGATGACCAACCTGGGCACCTTCCGTGCCTATGCCCTGGCCTATTTGAAGAGCCACCCGGAAATCCAGCCGAACATGACCTGCATGGTCCGGCAGATGCAGACCACTGCCCAGGGCATTCCGCTGGAAATCTACTGCTTCACCCGCACCACCGCGTGGGCGGACTATGAGCGCATCCAGGGAGATATCTTCGATTACCTGCTGGCGGTGATGCCGGAGTTCGGGTTGAACCTGTACCAGCAGCCGAGCGGCACGGACCTGCGCTCGGGATTGTTGCCGGCGGTGCTGGGGGCGAGCCACCTGCCGGAGCCGCAGAAGCAGGTGGTTTGACCTTCAAACACCATGCCCCTCAAACACCAGAGATCCCTTGTGGGAGCGAGCCTGCTCGCGAAAGCGGAGTGTCAGACAACAGATATACCGACTGACACGACGCCTTCGCGAGCAGGCTCGCTCCCACAAGGGGTCAGCGTGTAGCTGGCGGTTGGCGAACCCCCAACCGACTGATCCACACCGCCGCCAAGATCACCGACCCACCCAGCAGCAATCGCCCCAGTGCCTCGTGCTGGTTCCAGATCAGCAGGTTCACCAGCAGCCCCACCGGCACGTGCAGGTTGTTCATCACCGCCAGCGTCCCGCCGTTGACCTGGCACGCGCCTTTGTTCCACCAGTACAGCCCCAGCGCGGTGGAGACCAGGCCAAGGAATACCAGCACACCCCATTGCAACGGCGCTTCGGGCCAGAAGTTGGACTTGCCGAACAGCAGGAACGCCGGCAACGCCACCATCAGCGCACCGAGATAGAAGTAACCGAAACGCCGGTAATGCGGCAGATCGCTCGGGTGGCGGGCCACCAGGTGTTTGTAGAGCACCTGCCCGGCGGCATAGGTGAAGTTGGCCAGTTGCAGCAGCAAGAAGCCCATGAAGAAGTCCGGATTGATCCGGTCATAACGAATCACCGCCGCACCGGCCACGGCCACCAGCGCCGCAATCAGTGCCCAGGGATTGAAGCGACGGTTCAGCGCGTCTTCGATCAAGGTCACGTGCAAAGGTGTAAGGATGGTAAACAGCAGCACCTCGGGCACCGTCAACACCCGGAAGCTCAGGTACAGGCAGACGTAGGTCACGCCGAACTGCAAGGCACCGATCAACAGCATACCGCGCATGAACGACGGCTCCACCTGGCGCCAGCGCGTCAACGGAATGAATACCAGTCCCGCCAGTACCACGCGCACCAGCACCGCGAAATAACTGTCCACATGCCCGGCCAGGTACTCGCCGATCAGGCTGAAGGAAAACGCCTGGATCAATGTCACAAACAGTAGATAGCCCATACCGCCCCTCGTTTCGAATGGCGGCGACGATAGCGGGTTTAAGGGGCCGGTGCGAGTATGGCGGTCGTTACTGAACACAAGTCGGGGTCACGGCCCTATCAATGCGCTGACCGCAGTACTGTCGACCAATATCGCTCAAATTTTCGCAGAGGATAAGGAAGCCAAACGAATGCAACGTATCGAGTTTCGAAAAATTATCGACCTCAGCCATATCATCAGCCCGGACATTCCACTTTGGCCTGGCGACCCTCCGGTGACATTCGATGGAGTGGCATCACCGGAAAAGGATGGGTATTACCTGCGACGCTTCGGCATGGGCGAGCACAGTGCAACCCATATGAACGCGCCGAACACCTTCTTCCCCAATGCCATCGGGATTGACACCTATGAGCCAGCGTCCCTGGTCAGACCGGCCGTCGTGATCGATGTACGTCTCCAGGCCCGGGACCATCCAGACTATGTGATCGGCATTCAGGATGTCGAAAAATGGGAGCAGGTTCATGGGCGTATCGACCCGGGTTCTGTTGTGCTGTTTTACACGGGGTGGCAAGCCCTGTGGGACGACCCCAAGCGCTTTATCAATGAAGATGCGAACGGCCCGCACTTTCCCGGCATAGGCGCCGCGACCACACACTTTCTGCTAGAGGAACGCCGGATAGCTGGCGTCGGTATCGATACCCATGGCGTCGACCCGGGCCAGGATACGGTTTACGCCACCAACCGCCAGATTCTGGCGAAAGACGGCATCGTTCTCGAGTGCCTGACTCATCTCGATCAGCTACCGGCGAAAGGCACGACACTGGTCATTGGCGTGCTCCGACTGAAAGAGGGCTCGGGTTCTCCTGTTTCCGTCATGGCGTTCGTCCCCTGAGCCCATCGCCGTTTGGGGAGCAGGCACACACTCCAGCGCAGATCATCCAGGCAAAAAAAAGCCCGATCTCGCTCAAGCGTTCAATCGGGCTGATGCACTCAGGAGCAATAAGTGCAAAGGGAGGTTCGATGCGCAAAACGGTTTGAAGGGAAGCGCCAAGTCACTAGACCACCTGGCGATTACCTGAGGATTAACGGATCAGGCGACCTGGGACAGTTTGGCGTTGGCCTGATTCAAACCCTTCTCCTGGAACTCGCCACCCAGGTTCATGCCCTCGGCATGGATGAAGGTCACGTCGTGGATACCGATGAAGCCCATGACCTGGCGCAGGTAGGGTTCCTGATGGTCGGTGCTGCCTCCGGCGTGAATGCCGCCGCGGGCGGTGAGCACGAAGGCGCGCTTGTCGGCCAGCAGGCCTTGGGGTCCGGTGGGGGTGTATTTGAACGTCACGCCGGCACGCAGCACGTGGTCGAGCCAGGCCTTCAGGGTGCTGGGAATGGCGAAGTTGTACATCGGTGCCGCCATCACCAGTACGTCGGCAGCCAGCAGCTCATCGGTCAGTTGGTTGGAGCGTTCCAGGGAAGCGTTTTCAATGTCGTTGCGCTGTTCGACAGGCTTCATCCAGCCGCCCAGCAGGTTGGCATCCAGGTGCGGCACCGGGTTGATGGCCAGGTCGCGAACGCTGATTTCGTCGGCCGGGTGCGCAGCTTTCCACTGGCTGATGAACGTCTGGGTCAGTTGGCGGGAAACCGAGTCTTGCTGGCGGGCACTGCTTTCGATGATCAGAACGCGGGACATGGCTTGTAGGCTCCATCTGAGAATGTTGTCAGTCGATGGAGTGAAGATTAAACGTGAGCATATCGATGAAAAAGCGCAAATAACTGCTGTAAAGCATCGATATTTTCGTTTATAAGCGGAGCAAGCAATGTCACCTGCCCCGCTGCCGGGCTATTTCGGCTGACAGGTCAGCTTGATGCGCAGCTTGATGATGTTGCGGTTGAACTTGGCGGTGGCGTTCTTGAACTTGCCGGCGGCGACTTCGATCCTGCGGGTGCGCGGTGCCTCGGGGCCATTGTTGAAAACCACGGTGCAGGCCGCGTCGGTGCTGCCGTAGTTGTTGACCTGGATGGAACCGATGTCGGCATCGGTGTCATAGGCGTTGTAGTCGATGCTCAGGCCGTTGAGGTGTTTTTCCACATCGATCGGGTAGGCAAACGCAGTCAGTGGCAGCAAGGCCAGCACCACACAACAGATTTTCTTCATTCGGCAGTCTCCACCAAGGGACCGCCAGCTTAGGACAAGAGGAGCCCGATATGAAAGCGCCCCGCGTGACCCTGGATCAATGGCGCACCCTGCAGGCCGTAGTCGACCACGGCGGTTTCGCCCAGGCCGCTGACGTGCTGCATCGCTCCCAGTCATCAGTGAGCTACACCGTGGCCCGCATGCAGGATCAACTCGGCGTACCGTTGCTGCGCATCGATGGGCGCAAGGCCGTGTTGACCGAAGCCGGCGGTGTGCTGCTGCGCCGCTCGCGGCAACTGGTGAAACAGGCCAGCCAATTGGAAGACCTGGCCCACCACATGGAGCAAGGTTGGGAAGCCGAAGTACGCCTGGTGGTCGACGCGGCCTATCCGAACGCCCGCCTCGTTCGTGCCTTGACCGCGTTCATGCCGCAAAGCCGTGGCTGCCGGGTGCGGCTGCGCGAAGAAGTGCTGTCGGGTGTCGAAGAAGTGCTGCTCGAAGGCGTGGCCGACCTGGCCATCAGCGGTTTCAGCATTCCCGGCTATTTGGGTGCGGAATTGAGCGATGTGGAATTCATCGCGGTGGCCCACCCCGAGCATGCCCTGCACCGCCTCAATCGCGAGCTGAACTTCCAGGACCTGGAAAGCCAGTTGCAAGTGGTCATCCGCGACTCCGGTCGCCAGCAGCCCCGCGACGTCGGCTGGCTCGGCGCCGAACAGCGCTGGACCGTGGGCAGCCTGGCCACCGCCGCGAGTTTTGTCGGCAGCGGCCTGGGGTTCGCCTGGCTGCCCCGGCACATGATCGAGCGGGAACTCAAGGAAGGCGTGCTCAAGCGTCTACCCTTGGAACAGGGAGGCAGCCGCAATTCGACCTTCTATCTTTTTTCAAACAAGGAAAAACCCCTGGGCCCGGCCACGCAAATCCTGATCGAATTGCTGCGCACCTTCGACACCGCGCCGCTGGATGCGCCGTTCGCCGCCCCTGAACAAGCCTGACAAGGATTTCGCCGATGGCCTATTTCGAGCACGAAGGTTGCAACCTGCACTACGAGGAATACGGCCACGGCACGCCCTTGGTGCTGGTCCACGGGCTGGGCTCCAGCACCCAGGACTGGGAAAAGCAGATCCCGACGCTGTCCGCCCGCTACCGCCTGATCGTGATGGATGTGCGCGGCCATGGCCGCTCCGATAAACCCCGCGAGCGCTACAGCATCGCTGGCTTCAGCGCCGACCTGAGCGCGCTGATCGAACACCTCGACCTCGGCCCGGTGCACCTGGTGGGCTGGTCCATGGGCGGCATGATCTGTTTCCAATTGGCGGTGGACGAGCCTGAACGGGTCAAGAGCCTGTGCATCGTCAACAGCGCGCCGGAGGTCAAGATCCGCACGCCCGACGATTGCTGGCAGTGGTTCAAGCGCTGGAGCCTGATGCGCCTGCTCAGCCTGGAAACCATCGGCAAGGCCCTGGGTGCCAAGTTGTTCCCCAGGCCTGAACAAACCGAGTTACGCCTGGAAATGGCTCGACGCTGGGCAAAGAACGACAAACGTGCTTATCTCGCCAGCTTCGATGCAATCGTCGGCTGGGGCGTTCAGGAACGACTTTCACAGGTCGCCTGTCCAACCCTCGTCATCTGCGCCGACCACGACTACACCCCGGTGGCGCTGAAAGAAGCCTATGTTGAGCAGTTGCCCAACGCACGGCTGGTGGTCATCGCCGATTCACGGCACGCTACCCCACTGGATCAACCCGAACGCTTCAACCAAACCCTGCTCGACTTTTTGACCGCAACCGATTCCACCACTCAGGATCTCTGACCTCATGCTGAAAAAAATCGCCCTTGCCGCCGGTACCGTACTGTTTGCCGCCAACCTGATGGCCGCCACGCCGGCCAAGGCACCGCATGTATTACTGGACACCACCAACGGCCAGATCGAAATCGAACTGGACCCGGTCAAGGCCCCCATCAGTACCAAGAACTTCCTTGAGTACGTGGACAGTGGTTTCTACAACAACACGATTTTCCATCGGGTGATCCCGGGTTTCATGGCCCAGGGCGGCGGCTTCACCCAGCAGATGCAGCAGAAAGACACCAAGGCGCCGATCAAGAACGAAGCCAGCAATGGCCTGCACAACGTTCGCGGCACCTTGTCGATGGCCCGCACGTCCAACCCGGATTCGGCCACCAGCCAGTTCTTCATCAACGTGGCCGACAACGCTTTCCTCGATCCGGGCCGTGACGCCGGCTACGCGGTGTTCGCCAAAGTGGTCAAGGGCATGGACGTGGTGGACATCATCGTCAATTCCCAGACCGCCACCAAACAAGGCATGCAAAACGTGCCGGTCGACCCTGTGATCATCAAGTCGGCCAAGCGCCTCGACTAAACGCACAGGGCAAGCCTGAGCGGCGCCGGCGACCCCGCGCCGCTCACAGCAAAAAAAGGAGAGCCCTGCCCGGGCTAGGTACCCATGGTTTATCGCCGTTTCGAAAAATTGATCGACATCTTCCGCGACGCCCCGACCTCGGCCCCGCCGAACCGCGTCCTGCCGTTCTACACCTATTATCTGAAACAGGTCTGGCCCAGCTTCGCCGTGCTGCTGGTGGTCGGCCTGATCGGCGCACTGATCGAAGTGGCGCTGTTCAGCTACCTGAGCCGCATCATCGACCTGACCCAGGGCACGCCCAACGTCGACTTCTTCAAGGTCCATGGCCTGGAGCTGGCCTGGATGGCCGTGGTGGCGCTGGTCTTGCGGCCCATCTTCGTGGCCCTGCATGACCTGCTGGTGCACCAGACCCTGAGCCCCAGCATGACCAGCCTGATTCGCTGGCAGAACCACAGCTACGTACTCAAGCAGAGCCTGAATTTCTTCCAGAACGACTTCGCCGGGCGCATCGCCCAGCGCATCATGCAGACCGGCAACTCCCTGCGCGACTCGGCGGTGCAGGCGGTGGATGCGTTGTGGCACGTGCTGATCTACGCCATCAGCTCGCTGGTGCTGTTCGCCGAAGCCGACTGGCGCCTGATGATCCCGTTGTTGATGTGGATTGCCGCCTACATCGGCGCACTCTGCTATTTCGTACCGCGGGTCAAGGAACGCTCGGTGGTGTCGTCCGATGCCCGCTCCAAGCTCATGGGGCGGATCGTCGACGGCTACACCAACATCACCACCCTGAAGCTGTTCGCCCACACCAACTTCGAACAGCAATACGCCCGCGAAGCCATCGAGGAACAGACCGAGAAGGCCCAACTGGCCGGGCGCGTGGTGACCAGCATGGATGGGGTCATCACCAGCATGAACGGGCTGTTGATCGTCGGCACTACAGCCCTGGCGCTGTGGCTGTGGACCCAATCGCTGATCAGCGTGGGCGCCATTGCCCTGGCCACCGGCCTGGTGATCCGCATCGTCAACATGTCTGGCTGGATCATGTGGGTGGTCACCGGCATCTTCGAAAATATCGGTATGGTCCAGGACGGTTTGCAGACCATCTCCCAACCCGTCAGCGTCACCGACCGCGACCAGGCCAAGCCCCTGGCGGTGGCCCGGGGCGAGGTGCGCTTCGAACATGTGGATTTCCACTATGGCAAGAAAAGCGGGGTGATCGGCGACCTCAACCTGACCATCAAGCCCGGCGAGAAGATCGGCCTGATCGGGCCGTCCGGCGCCGGTAAATCCACGTTGGTCAACCTGCTGCTGCGCCTCTATGACGTACAAGGCGGGCGCATCCTCATCGACGGCCAGGACATCGCCGAAGTCGGCCAGGAAAGCCTGCGCGAGCGCATCGGCATGATCACCCAGGACACCTCGCTGCTGCATCGCTCGATTCGCGACAACCTGCTCTACGGCAAGCCCGACGCCACCGATGCGCAACTCTGGGAAGCCGTGCACAAGGCCCGGGCCGATGAGTTCATCCCATTGCTGTCGGACGCCGAAGGCCGCACCGGCTTCGATGCCCATGTGGGTGAGCGTGGCGTTAAATTATCCGGCGGCCAGCGCCAGCGCATCGCTATCGCACGGGTGCTGCTCAAGGACGCGCCGATCCTGATCATGGACGAAGCGACGTCGGCGCTGGACTCGGAAGTCGAGGCGGCGATCCAGGAAAGCCTTGAGACCCTGATGCAAGGCAAGACCGTCATCGCCATCGCCCACCGCCTCTCCACCATCGCCCGGATGGACCGCTTGGTGGTACTGGAAAATGGCCGCATCGCCGAAACCGGCAGCCATGCCGAGTTGCTGGCTCATGGCGGCTTGTATGCGCGGTTGTGGCAGCATCAGACCGGTGGCTTCGTGGGGATCGACTGATCCACCGCTGCCCCCGTGGCGAGGGAGCTTGCTCCCGCTGGGGCTGTAGGAGCTGTGTAGGAGCTGTGTAGGAGCTGTCGAGTGAAACGAGGCTGCGATCTTTCCCCTGACACTTGAATCTCAAGCGAAAGATCAAGATCAAGATCAAGATCAAGATCAAGATCAAGATCAAGATCAAGATCAAGATCAAGATCAAGATCAAGATCAAGATCAAGATCAAGATCAAGATCAAGATCAAGATCAAGATCAAGATCAAGATCAAGATCAAGATCAAGATCAAGATCAAGATCAAAAGATCGCAGGCTCCGCCAGCTCCTACAGAGCCCAGCGGGAGCAAGCTCCCTCGCCACAGGGTCCGGTTTGAATCAGCAATACTGAAAAAATCTGTCCAGTATCCATTTAGCCCACACCGCAACGACATACTCCCCGCCGACCACGGCCGAAACCGCCACCGTCCATGACGCTGGCGGTTTTTTATGCCGCTGGATTTGTCGCCACACTCTGCTGTACTCAGCCCAGGTTCTGGAGATGAACCTGTCGTAATGCTGCTGGATGCATAACCGAATATCACGACTGTTTTTTCAAGGATGCTTATGTCTTTACTCAAACGTTCAACGACTGAGTTGTTGGGTACGTTCTGGCTGGTGTTGGGCGGCTGCGGCAGCGCAGTATTGGCCGCCTCCGGCATTGGCGTTTTGGGGGTGGCCCTGGCCTTCGGCTTGACGGTGTTGACCATGGCCTTCGCCATCGGTCACATCTCGGGTTGCCATTTGAACCCCGCCGTTTCGTTGGGCTTGTACGTGGGTGGGCGGTTTCCAGCCAAGGAGCTGCCTGCCTACGTCATCGCCCAAGTCATTGGCGGTGTGCTGGCCGCCGCGTTGATCCACTTCATCGCCAGCGGCAAGGAAGGTTTTGACCTGGCCGCGTCCGGCCTGGCCTCGAACGGTTACGGCGAGCATTCGCCTGGTGGGTATTCAATGACGGCGGGGTTTGTCACCGAGCTGGTCATGACGGCCATGTTCATTCTGATCATCCTCGGCGCGACCGATAAGCGCGCACCGGCCGGCCTGGCACCGATTGCCATCGGCCTGGCCCTGACACTCATTCACCTGATCTCGATTCCGGTCACCAATACGTCCGTCAACCCGGCCCGCAGCACTGGCCCGGCGCTGATTGTCGGCGGCTGGGCCATCGAGCAACTGTGGCTGTTCTGGGTGGCTCCGCTGCTGGGTGCCGTCATCGGCGGTGTCTCGTACCGCTGGCTGGGCCAGGAAAACCGCTGAGCCCCACTTGCGACGATCAGCACTGCCGATAAGGCAGTGCTGTCCTCGCCTCTTCGGCATACGCCAACACACCCTCCTGTTCCCGGGCGAGAAAATCTGCAACCGCGGCTTTCAACCCGGGATGGCGCAAGTAGTGCCACGAGCGAGTAATCACCGGCTCGAAGCCGCGAATCAATTTGTGCTCGCCCTGCGCACCGGCGTCGAAACGCTGCAAGCCGTGGGCAATCGCGTAGTCCATGCCCTGATAGAAACAGGTCTCGAAATGCAGGCGATCAAACTCCGCCAGGCAGCCCCAGTACCGCCCGTAGAAACTGTCGCCGCCCACCAGGCTGAAGGCCATCGCCACCGGCCGTGACCCTTGCTTGGCCAACACCACGCGAATGGCCTCGGGCATGCGTTCGGCCAGCAGGCTGAAGAAGGTCCGGGTCAAGTAGGGCGCCTGCCGTCGTACTGCATAGGTGTTGGCGTAACAGGCGTAGACAAAATCCCACTGTGCCTCGTCCAACTGATGCCCTTCGAGCCATTCGAAGTCAATGCCCTGCCCCGCCACCTGCTCGCGCTCCTTGCGCATCTGCTTGCGCTTGCGGGAACTGAGGGCATCGAGGAAATCCTGGAAGTCGCGATAACCGCGATTTTGCCAGTGATACTGGCAGCCGATCCGCTGCAGCCAGCCTTCTTGCCCGGCGAGCGCCGTGTCGGTGAACGCATCGGTGAAGTTGATGTGGGCACTGGAAAGCCCTTCGATTTCCAGGTAGCCGGGCACGCTGCCCAGCAGCTCCAGACCGTCCTCCACCCGCGCCGCCAACAGCCGCGGGCCACTGACCGGGCTGAACGGTACCGCCGTCAGCAGCTTGGGGTAATAGTCGATGCCGGCCCGGGCACAAGCGTCGGCCCAGCCGTGGTCGAACACGTATTCACCGTAGGAATGCCATTTGCGGTAACTGGGCAAGGCTGCCAGCAGACGATCGTCTTCAATGTGCAGCAAATGCTCGGCTTGCCAACCGGATTGCGGGCCCAGGCTGGCGCTGTCTTCCAGGGCGCTCAGGAAGGCGTGGCGCAAGAAGGGTTGGTTGGCGGGCACCAACGCGTCCCACTCCAGAGACGCGATGGCGGACAGGCTGTCCAAGACGTGAAGCGGCATGCGGTTCCTCGATAGCCGGACGACGGATGAAGCGAGTATCGCCGATCCTGACCACGCACACATAAAAAAACCCCGCCAGAGGCGGGGTCGAAAGGAGCTTTAACGGATGAACGTGCAGCGGTGTATCAAGTCAGCGCGATTCAGAACACGTACTGGGCACGAACAACAAAACCGTCGCCATCGTCATCGCCATTGGCGTTGGTGACTTTGTCAGTCTTGGCCTTGACGTAGGCACCGGTGATTTTCACCGCTTCGTTGGCGTACCAGTTCACGCCCAGGTTGTGCACCTTGGCTTCGGCATCGCCCACTTCACGGGTGGCCGAGGCGGTGGTGATGTTGTCGTCTTCGACGGTCATGCTGTCGAAGCGGTAGAACACTTCCCAAGCGCCGATGGACTTGTTCTGAGGCTTGATCGCGTCGAACTTGCCGACTTTATAGCCACGGGACTCACCGGTGATGGTGTAGGCACCCTGGACGTAGAAGCCGTGGCCCTTGAGGTCTTCGAAGGCGTCGCTGTCAGCCTTGGTCTTGCGGGAGATGTATTCACCCTGGATCGACGCTGGGCCCATGGCGAAAGCGGCTTCCAGGCCGAAGGCGGTGTCGGTGTCGTAGGAACCGGCCGGCGAGTTGTTGGCGCCGCCCAGGACCGGACGATTGCCGTTAGGACCGGCATCGTTGCCGCCCAGGGTTTCAACGCCACGCATGCCCAGACGGGAGCGGTAACGAGCGTCGAATGCGGTGTCGGAAACGTCGCGGGAGGCCACGTTCAAACCGAAGTGCAGCACGTTACCGGCTTCGTGCATCGGGGCGAACACGAAGCGACCGTTGGCTTGCTTGATGCTGTTGCCGTCGGTGTCGTCGGTGTCTTTGCTGAATACACCGGCCGAGGCGTAGAACGAATCGGCGAAGGTGCTGGAGGCCTGGATGCCCAGACCGTTCTGATGGCCGTTGGCCCAGTCGATCAGGTCGTAGGCGGCGTTACGCTCAGGCGCGGTCACCCACTTGGAGCTGGTGGCTTTTTCCAGGCCGAAGTCGGGGTCGAAGCGACCGACCTTGATCGATACCGGCTTGAAGCCGTTATAGGCCAGGGACGCTTCGTCGAAGTAGCCGTTATCGGAGTCGCCGCTGTTGTGGGCGAAATCGTAGTTGATGGTGTAGGCCCAATCCGTGTACAGCACACCCGACAGCTCCAGGAAGCCACGACGGATGTAAGCGGCATCGGCCTTGTCGCCATTGTCGGTGTAGATACCGTCGAACTGGCTGTAGTCAGCCTGCAAACGACCGCCGAGCTTGAAGCTGAACTCTTTGTCAGTGGTAGCGACCTCAAGGCCGCCCTTGGTTTTGACCACGATATCGGCGCCGTCGGTGGTGACGGTACCGGCGAAAGCCTGGGCGGTTACTGCCATTGCCAGTGCGCTGGCGGCAACACCTGCGAAGTGCTTACGGATCATCGAAGAATTCCCCTGTTGGTAGTCTATGCGTTAGAAAACACGCGGAACTGGGCCCGCTGGTGTTGGGAGGGGATCTTGGCGGCCGGTTGTGTCAGGCGAGTTGCTATCACATAAAGATTTTATGACAGCGGAACTTTTTACTTCGAATGGGAATAACTGTAGGAGCTGGCGAAGCCTGCGATCTTTTGATCGTTCGCTTGAGATTCAGTTGGCGGGGGAAAAGATCGCAGCCTCGTTGCACTCGACAGCTCCTACCAGCTCCTACGGGTTTAGCGGATGTTTTTGCGCCGTTCGGCGGCGAGTTTCTCGGCGAGGTGATCCAGGTCGGGAATCGGCGGTTTCGGCAGTTTTCTGAGGGTCGCCTGCATCAGGCGCATCTGGCGGATGAATCGTCGGCAATTAGGACAGAACATCAGGTGATGGCGCACCAGCAGGCGTTCACGAAAGCTCAGTTGCCCGTCGAGGTAGTCGCTGGAGCGGGCCACTTGTTCCTTGCAGGTCAGCATTCGCCGGTTTCCTCGAAATGTTCAACAGTCGCGAAGACCTTCAGTCGGGCGCGATGCAACAGCACGCGTACATTGGAGAGCGAGATGTCCAGAAGATTACAGATTTCGTCCAACTCCAGGCCCTGTTGTTCCCGCAGGGTCAGCACGCTGCCTTGCAATTCCGACAGGCTGAGCAAGGTGTGCTCCAGGCAATCGCGCAATTCGCCCATCGTCAGCAACGCTTCGGGCGTGTCCTGGTGCCAGGCGAACGGCGCCAGCAGCCAGTGGCCGTCAGCGGCGAAACGCTCATCGCCAAGGGTGCCGTGGGGGGCCGGAAGGTCATCGAGCAGCACTTCCCGGCGGTTCTGCTTGTAGCGTCCCTTGGCGGCGTTGGCGGTGATGGTCAACAGCCAGGTCTTGAGGCTGGAACGGCCTTGGAAACCATTGAGATTGCGCACCACCGACAGCCACGCGTCCTGCACCACTTCGTCGGCATGGCGACTGCCGACGATGGCATAGGCCACGGCGCGCATCGGGCTCTGGTAGGTGCTGACCAGTTCCTTGTAGGCTTGCTGCTCACCGGCCAGGAGGCGTTGGAGCAGGAGAGTGTCGTCGGTGACTGTCATTCAACATCCCAAGATTTGCATCACTGCAATGCTTTTGTGGCGAGGGAGCTTGCTCCCGCTCGGTTGCGCAGCAACCGCAAGATCTTGGGGGTCGCTTCGCAACCCAGCGGGAGCAAGCTCCCTCGCCACAAAAGCTCCCTGCCACAGCAAGCGCCCTTGCCCAAAAAATCTGGACCAGCCAGATCAATGCTTACGCAAAATCACGCTGCCAATCGAATAACCGGCGCCGAACGAACTGAGGACGGCAACCGAACCGCTGGGCAGGTCATCCTGGTAAGTGTGGAATGCAATCACCGAACCGGCCGAGCTAGTGTTCGCATAGCGGTCCAGGATCACGGGAGCTTCCGCTTCGGTGGCTTCGCGCCCCAGCAGTTTGCGCACGATCAGGTGGTTCATGCTCAGGTTGGCCTGGTGCAGCCAGAAGCGCTTCACATCGCCAACGCTCAACTGGTTCTCTTCCAGGTGGGCACCGATCAGTTCGGCCACCATCGGGCAGACATCCCGGAACACCTTGCGGCCTTCCTGGACGAACAGCTTGTCGCGACTGCCTATGCCCTCTTGCGCGGTGCGGTTGAGGAAGCCGAAGTTGTTGCGGATGTTGTTGGAGAACTTGGTCAGCAGCTTGGTGCTGACCACGTCGAACTGGTGCGGCGAGGTCGCCAGGTCGGCGCGCTCGATGATCACGGCAGTGGCCGCGTCGCCGAAGATGAAGTGGCTGTCGCGGTCGCGGAAGTTCAAATGGCCGGTGCACACTTCCGGGTTGACCATCAGGATCGCCCGGGCCTGGCCCAGTTGCACGCTGTTGGCGGCAGCCTGGATGCCGAAGGTCGCTGAGGAACAGGCCACGTTCATGTCGAAACCGAACCCTTCGATGCCCAGGGCTTCCTGGACTTCGATAGCGATGGCCGGGTACGCACGTTGCAGGTTGGAACAGGCGACGATCACCCCGTCGATGTCGGCGGCCGTACGGCCGGCGCGCTCCAGGGCTTGTTTCGCGGCGCCAACGGCCATTTCGCAGAGCACCGACCACTCGTCGTTGGAGCGCTCGGGCAGGCGTGGGGTCATGCGCAGTGGATCGAGAATACCGTCCTTGTCCATGACAAAGCGGCTCTTGATGCCCGAGGCTTTTTCGATGAACGCGGCGTTGGATTCGGTCAATGCCTCGACTTCCCCGCGCGCGATGGCGTCGGCGTTATCGGCGTTGAATTGCGCGACATAGGTATTGAAAGATTGCACCAGCTCTTCGTTGGAGATGCTGTTGGCCGGGGTGTACAGGCCGGTGCCGCTGATGACGACGTTATGCATGGGTCGTGTCTCTGATCTGTTCAGGCAGAAAGTATTGGCACCGACGTACCAACACGCAAAGGGACTTTTCCCATCCGGGGAAGCAGCCCTGGCATCGCTTTATTCCGGATCCGCCCGTGGCATTGAAGCCCAAAACCACGGGACCGGCATTTATAGGCGCGAAGTTTGCCATAAACGCTGGGGTTTGGCCCATGCTCCATTCATTACGACACCCTGCCCTGTGGGAGCGAGCTTGCTCGCGATTGCGCTGGTTCAGCCTGCATTGATGTTGACTGACACACCGCTATCGCGAGCAAGCTCGCTCCCACAAGGTTCTGAAGGGTTGTCGGGTTGGTGTGATCACCCCTCCACCTGCCCCCACTGCTTGCCCAGGCGCTTGTCGGAAATCGGCACCTTGGTGCCCAGTTGCTGGGCGAACAGCGACACCCGGTATTCCTCCAACCACCAGCGGTACAGCTCCAATTGCGGGTCGCGCTTGCCTTCCTGGGCGTGTTTGCTGGCGCGGGCCTGGTATTGGGCCCAGAGGTTCGACAGTTCGCCACTCCAGACCCGGTCTTTCTGTACCTGGCTGCCGAGCTTCTCGAAGCGTTGTTCGATGGCCCTGAGGTAGCGCGGCAGTTCCTTGAGCCACTGGTGCGGGGTTTCCCGCACGAAGCCCGGGTACACCAGGTGGCTGAGTTGCTGCTTGATGTCGTTCAACGCCACGGCCTGGGCCAGGTCGATCTTGCCCTTGAAGCGTTTTTGCAGGCCATGCCAGAGCTTGAGGATGTCCAGGGTCAGCTTCGCCAGGCGTTCGGCGTGCTCGGTCCAGCCACCACGCTTGCGCTCGGCCAGGGCAGCCAGCGCGGCGCCGTCACGGGGCAGGCTCGCTTCACCTTCGAGCACGCAGCTGTCGAGGCTGGCGAGCAGGATGTCTTCCACCAGGCCGTCGATACGACCCAAGTCGCGGTACAGCAAACCCAGCTCCGTCAGCCCCGGCAACTTGCCCCGCAGGAACTTGGCCGACTCGGCCAGTTGCTGCATGAGCAAGCGCTGCAAGGCGCGGCGATGCTGGAATTCGGCTTCGGCCGGCGTCGGGAAGCGCCCTTCCTTGACCACGCCGCCCTCTTCCACCAGCGCCGGGTAGACCGTCATCGACAACCCGGCAATCTTCTGCTGCGTTTTCTCGGCCACCGGCGCGAAGACCTTCGCCTCCACCGGTGCCTGGCTTTTTGCCGTTTGCGGCACGGCCAACGCCGCTTGGCTGGCTTCGGCAAAACGCGCCGTCAGTTCGGCCAGGTCGCGGCCCTCGCCGAGGAACTTGCCCTGGCCGTCGACGATTTCCAGGTTCATGCGCAAATGGCTTTCAACCTGTTGGGCCGCTTCGGCCCAGGCTTCGTCGCTGACCCGCGCCCCGGTCATGCGCAGCAGCTCACGGCCCAGGGACTGCGGCAGCGAGCCCTCGGCAAACGTGATGCGTTGCAGCGCCGCCTTGACGAAGTCCGGCACCGGCACGAAGTTCTTGCGCAAGGCCTTGGGCAGGTTGCGCACCAACGCGATGCACTTGGCCTCGATCATCCCCGGCACCAGCCATTCCAGGCGCTCCGGCGGCAGCATCGGCAGCAGCGGCGCCGGCACCCGCAGCGTCACGCCGTCGCGCGGGTGGTTGGGCTCGAAGTGATAGCTCAGCGGCAAAGTCAGGTCACCGACGCGCAAGGTGTCGGGGTACTGCGTCGCCGTGACCTCGCTGGCTTCGCGGGCCAGCACGTCTTCCTCGCGCATGATCAGTAATTGCGGGTCTTTCTGGCTGTTGATCCGGTACCAGCTGTCGAACGTCGCGGTCTGGTGGATCTCGGCCGGCAAGCGTGCGTCGTAGAACGCAAACAGCGTTTCTTCGTCGGCCAGGATGTCGCGGCGGCGGGCCTTGGCTTCCAGTTCGTCGAGTTGCTCCAGCAAGCGGGTATTGGCGCCCAGGCACTTGGCCTTGGACTGGATCTCGCCGCGCACCAGTGCCTCGCGGATGAACAGTTCACGGGACACCACCGGATCCACCGGCCCGTAATGCACCGGCCGCCGCCCGACGACGATGAGCCCGAACAGGGTAATCTGCTCGTAGGCCACCACTTGCCCGCGCTTCTTCTCCCAATGGGGTTCGAAGTGGTTTTTCTTGATCAGGTGCCCGGCCAGCGGCTCGATCCAGTCCGGTTCGATCTTGGCCACCATACGCGCGTACAACTTGGTGGTTTCCACCAGCTCGGCGGTCATCAGCCACTGCGGACGTTTCTTGCCCAGGCCCGACGAGGGGTGTACCCAGAACCGCCGCTGGCGAGCACCAAGGTAATCACCGTCTTCGGTTTTCTGGCCGATCTGACTGAGCAAGCCCGAGAGCACCGCTTTGTGCAGCTTCGGGTAGTCGGCCGGGTCTTTGTTGAGGCTCAACTGCATGTCGCGGCAGATCAAGCTCAACTGGCGATGGGAATCGCGCCACTCGCGCAGGCGCAGGTAGTTGAGGAAATTCTTGCGGCACCAGTTGCGCAACGGGCTGGCGGTCAGGGCCTGGCGCTGCTCTTCGAAACCGCGCCACAAATTGACCAGCCCGGCGAAGTCCGAGTCGGCGTCTTTCCATTGAGCGTGGGCCTGGTCGGCCGCTTGCTGGCGTTCCGGCGGACGCTCGCGCGGGTCCTGGATCGACATGGCGCTGGCGACGATCAACACTTCCTGCAAACTGCCCAGCTTCGCCGCTTCCAGCAGCATACGACCCATGCGCGGGTCCACCGGCAGGCGCGCCAACTGCCGACCCAACGGCGTCAACTGGCTGTTGCGGTCCACCGCCGAGAGTTCTTGCAGCAGGTTGAAACCGTCGCTGATGGCCTTGCCATCCGGCGGCTCGATGAACGGGAAATCGGTGATCTCGCCAAGGCGCAGGTGCAGCATCTGCAGGATCACCGCCGCCAGGTTGGTGCGCAGGATCTCCGGGTCAGTGAACTCCGGCCGCCCAAGAAAATCCTCCTCGCTGTACAGCCGCACGCAAATCCCCGGCTCCACCCGTCCGCAGCGGCCCTTGCGCTGGTTGGCGCTGGCCTGGGAAATGGCCTCGATGGGCAGGCGCTGGACCTTGGCCCGATAGCTGTAGCGACTGATGCGTGCGGTACCGCTGTCGATCACGTAGCGGATGCCCGGCACGGTGAGCGAGGTTTCAGCGACGTTGGTCGCCAGCACCACCCGACGGCCCGGGTGGGATTGGAAGATCCGTTGTTGCTCGGCCGGGGACAATCGCGCATATAACGGCAAGATCTCGGTGTGCTTGAGCTGGGCCTTGCGCAGCATTTCCGCCGCGTCGCGAATCTCCCGCTCCCCCGGCAGGAACACCAGCACATCCCCGGGGCTGCGGCGCTCGCTGCGCTCGTAGGCGGCGATTTCGTCGAGGGTGGCGAGTATCGCCTGGTCGACGGTCAAGTCGTCCTCGACCCGGTTGCCCTCTTCATCCTGTTCCAGGGTCAGCGGGCGATACCAGGTTTCCACCGGGAAAGTGCGGCCCGAGACTTCCACGATCGGCGCGTCGTCGAAGTGCTTGGAAAACCGCTCCAGGTCGATGGTCGCCGAGGTAATGATGACTTTCAGGTCCGGGCGACGCGGCAGCAGGGTCTTGAGGTAGCCGAGCAGGAAGTCGATGTTCAGGCTGCGTTCGTGGGCCTCGTCGACGATGATCGTGTCGTAGCGTTCGAGGTAGCGGTCGTTCTGAGTCTCGGCCAGCAGGATGCCGTCGGTCATCAGCTTGATCAGGGTGTTGGCGTCGCTCTGGTCCTCGAAGCGCACCTGATAGCCCACCAGCGCCCCCAACGGCGTGGACAGTTCCTCGGCCACGCGGCTTGCGACGCTGCGGGCGGCGATCCGGCGTGGCTGGGTGTGGCCAATCAAGCCATGCTGGCCGCGGCCGATTTCCAGGCAGATCTTCGGCAACTGGGTGGTTTTGCCCGAGCCGGTTTCGCCGGCAATGATCAGCACTTGGTGCTTGAGCAGCGCCTCCTTGATTTCGTCACGCTTGGCGGCGATCGGCAAATTGTCGTCATAGCGGATCACCGGCAGGCTCGCCTTGCGCGCCAGCACCTGATCGCACGACGCCTGCATGCGCGCCACCCACTGGGCCAGCTTGGCCTCGTCGGGCTTCTTGCGCAGCTCGAGCAACTGCCGCCGCAACCGGTGACGGTCGGCGAGCATGGCGTGGTCGAGGTTTTTCAGCAGTTTGTCGATAGCGGGGGCTTGATCAGTCATCAGGTACGCAAGGGTCGTCGGTTTGAGCAAGGGGGCGATTGTCGCAGATTTGCGGTCATTGCGCCGAACACACAAAGCAGCCCCACCGCCATACCCTTGTGGGAGCGAGCTTGCTCGCGATGGCGGTGTGTCAGTCGACATTCATGCTGGTTGATCCACCGCTATCGCGAGCAAGCTCGCTCCCACAGGGGATTTGCGTCAAGGCTGCTTTTGTGGCGAGGGAGCTTGCTCCCGCTCGGCTGCGCAGCAGCCGCAAAATCTTGGGACCGCTTCGCAGCCCAGCGGGAGCAAGCTCCCTCGCCACAGGGTACTTCACTCGCCTGGCGTTATTCGTTGTCCAGGTCCTTGCGCCGATACGGGAACACATCGATCACCTTCCCCGCCCGGATCGCCTCCTGCAGGCTTTTCCAGTAGTCGGCGTTGTACAACTCGCCGTGCAACTGGTCGAACAGCTTGCGCTGCCCGGCGTCGGCGAACAGGAACGGCGGGAATTCTTCGGGGAAGACGTCCAGCGGGCCGATGGAATACCAGGGCTCGGAAGCCATTTCGTCTTCCGGTGTGCGGGGCTGGGGAATGTGACGGAAGTTGGCTTCGGTGAGGAAGCAGATTTCATCGTAGTCGTAGAACACCACGCGGCCGTGGCGGGTCACGCCAAAGTTCTTGAGCAGCATGTCACCGGGAAAGATGTTCGCCGCCGCCAGTTGCTTGATGGCCAAGCCATAGTCTTCCAGCGCCTCGCGCACCTGGTCCGGGTTGGCGTTTTCCAGATAGAGGTTGAGCGGCGTCATCCGGCGTTCGGTCCAGCAGTGGCGAATCAGCACGGTCTCGCCGTCCACCGACACCGTCGATGGGGCCACTTCCAACAGTTCCTCCAGGCAGGCCGGCTCGAATTTGCTCAGGGGAAAGCGGAAATCGGCGAACTCCTGGGTATCGGCCATGCGCCCGACCCGGTCGACGCTTTTCACCAGTCGGTACTTCTCGATCACCGTGGCCCGGTCGACGTTTTTCGACGGCGAGAAGCGGTCCTTGATGATCTTGAACACCGTGTTGAAGCCTGGCAGGGTGAACACGCTCATGACCATGCCGCGCACGCCCGGCGCCATGATGAACTGGTCGTCGGTGTTCGCCAGGTGGTTGATCAGCGCCCGGTAGAACTCGGATTTGCCGTGCTTGTAGAAACCAATGGAGGTGTACAACTCGGCGATGTGTTTGCCCGGCAGGATGCGCTTGAGAAAGCCGATGAATTCCGCCGGCACCGGCACGTCCACCATGAAGTACGAGCGGGTGAACGAGAAAATGATCGACACCTGCGCCTCGTCGGTGATCAGCGCATCGATCTGGATCCCCCGGCCCTCGCGGTGCAGCAGCGGGATCACCAGCGGCCATTGATCGTCGCGGGTGTAGATCCGGCCCACCAGGTAGGCGCCCTTGTTGCGGTAGAGCACCGAAGAAAACAACTCCACCGTCAGTTCCGGGTCCTTGCAGACCCAGTCCGGCAGGTTCTCGCGCAACTGCGCTTCGAGGCGCTGCAGGTCCCCCACCAAATCGGCGTAGTCCTCGCTGAAACGGTAATCGGCGAAGACGCTCGCCAGCATCCGATCCAGTTGGCCCTGGGGCTTGTAGGTGCGCGTCTGGGCGGCGCGGGCCCGGCGCAGGCTGGGCCGGGTGGTGTGGATGAACATGGTGCCGTCGCTGATCAGGTCGTGACTGAACAGCCCGCAGAAGATCGAGTTGTACCAGGTTTCCGACAGTTCATCGTCGAAGCGCAGGTCGATCAGGCTGATGTAGGCGCTTTTGACCAGCGGCCAGCAACTCACGTCCATCAATGTTTCGTCATCGAAGGCCTTGTGCAGCCTGGCGACGGTTTCGAAAACTTTTTCTTCATACAGATTGATGCGCGCCGCCGAAGCCGCTTGGGCTTCCAGCCACTGGGCCTGCTCGAACCGGGCGCGGGCACCATCGGTGATCTGCCGGAAATGCTCACGATAATCGTCGAAGCCGTCGAGGATCGAACGGGCGATTTCGAGGGCGGGCCATGGCTGCGGCATAAGGTAAACCTCGGCGGGTCGTGCTTGTTATTGGCGACTGAGCTTAGAGGCCAATCACGCGGCAACGCAACCATTGCCATCGGTATGCAGGGCAGCGACACTTGCCACCCCATCAAGGAAGGAGTGGCTCGTGAACCTCGTCGATATCCTGCGTTTACTGTCATTGGCCGCCATCTGGGGCGCCAGCTTCCTGTTCATGCGCATCATCGCACCCGTCATTGGCACAATCCCCACTGCGTTTTTTCGTGTATCCATCGCCTTCGTCGGGCTGCTGGTGATCCTGGCGCTGATGCGCGTCGATTGGAATTTTCGCGGCAAGCTCAAAGTCGTGATGGTGCTGGGTCTGATCAATTCGGGCATTCCGGCCACGTTCTATTCGCTCGCGGCCCAGGTGCTGCCGGCCGGTTACTCGGCGATCTTCAATGCCACCACACCGTTGATGGGGGTGTTGATCGGTGGTTTGTTCTTCAGCGAACAACTGACCCTGGCCAAGGTCAGCGGGGTCTTCCTTGGGCTGCTCGGCGTGGGCATCCTGACCCGCGCCGGCCCGGTGGCGTTCGACCTGCAATTGCTGATGGGCGCCCTCGCCTGCCTGCTGGCCACGACCTGCTACGGCTTTGCCGGTTTCCTCACTCGGCGCTGGCTTGATCATCAAGGTGGCTTGGACAGCCGCCTCTCGGCCCTGGGCAGCATGTTCGGCGCCACGGTGTTCTTGCTGCCGCTGTTCGGCTACAGCGTCATCAGCCAGCCGCCAGCCAGTTGGGGTGGCTGGAACGTCTGGTTGTCGCTGCTGGGGTTGGGCCTGGTGTGCACCGCGCTGGCGTATATCCTTTACTTCCGCTTGCTCAGTTCCATCGGCCCGGTCAAGTCCATGACCGTGACGTTCCTGATCCCGCCGTTCGGCGTGTTGTGGGGGGCGTTGCTGTTGGATGAGCCGTTGGGGATGGCGCATTTGTATGGCGGGGTGTTGATTGCGGCGGCGTTGTGGTTGGTGCTCAAGCCTTCCGTCGCGAAACCGGCTGAGGTGTCTACCTGATAAAACATCAGCGCATCTCGCGATGGCGGTTGTTCAGTCAGCGAACCTCTAAAAGTCAGCCACCTTTACGAAACACAAACACCAACCCCACGATGATCAACACCATCCCCAGCAAGCTCAGCAACGCCAGCCGGTTGCCAAACACCAGGTAGTCCATGATCGCCGTCACCGCCGGCACCAGGTAGAACAGGCTGGTGACATTCACCAGATTGCCACGGGCGATCAAACGGTACAGCAGCAACGTCGCCAAGACCGACACCACCAGCCCCATCCACAACACCGGCACGAGGAATCCCGCGCTGTATTCGAAGTGAAACGGCTGGAACGGCACGAACACCGCACACAGCACCAGCCCGGCCAGGTACTGCACCGGCAGCGTGCCCAGGGGATTGTCGGTGATGCGCTTCTGCATGATGGAACCGGCGGTCATGCTCACCAGTGCCAACAACCCACACAGCATCCCCGCCAGAGACATGCCGGCCAGGCCGATGCCCTGGTACACCACCATGACCAACCCGACCAAGCCCAGCACCAGGCCGAACATCCGCGCCCCGGAACGCCGGCGCTCCATGAGCACTACGGTCAGGATCGGTTGCACGCCCATCAGGGTGGCCATCACCCCGGGCGTGACATTCATTTGCAGCGCCAGCAGATAAAAAATCTGATAGGCGCCCAGCAGCACCAGCCCGGTGGTCATCGCGTACAGCATCGGCTTGCCAGTCTTGGGCAACTTGAACTTGAGCAACGGAATCAACAGCACCAGCGCGAACAGCGCGATGGCAAAACGGATCAGCAGAAACGCGAAGGGTGAGGCGTGGGCCAGGCCCAGTTTGGAAAAGATCGCCCCGCTGCTCCACAGCAAAACGAACAGGCTCGTGGAAGCCGCCGCCAATAAGGCGTTTTTGGAAAGGGAAAACATGGATACCACCTGTAGTCAGGCAAAAAGCCAACTCAGCCGAAGCTGAAGTCCAGTAGTTTTTTTCAGGCGGGCACAGGGGATGGCAACCGTTGCCGATCAGCCCTGAATGCCAACACCCGGCGGTGATACGACGGCGTACACCGATGAGCTACTGACAGGTGGGGGGTATTGACCGATCTGCGCAGGCTGCTGATTCCCACACGGCACGACGCCAGCGTTGAACGCTGGAACCACGAGCGCGATGACAGGGAATGCAGGCATGAGCCGATCTCTTGGAGAGTGGGTTAGAAAACCCGAAGAGCACTGACTATAACCAGCGCCCGATGGACTACGCAATGGTTAAACGAATAACCAATAGCCAAGCGCCGTCAGCACCACCACCGCCAACACCGGCCGCATTACCCGGTAGGCCTTGGGATGCTTGCGTTTGAACTGCTTGACCCGGCCACTGATGCCGTCGCTGAACGACTTGCTCCAGGCGTAAGCCCGGTTGATGCCGCCGACGTGTTCATCGTCCAGGTTCTGTGGCGCGGTGGCGCGGCCGAGGAACGCGCTGATGGTGCGGTTGAGACGGGTCATCAGCCGGCTTTTCAAGGGCCGCTCGACATCGCAGAACAGGATTACGCGGGTCTGCGGGGTTTCGTTCTTGACCCAGTGCACATAGGTTTCATCGAACATGACGTCTTCGCCATCGCGCCAGGCGTAGATCTGACCGTCGACGAAGATCCGGCAGTCCTCGGAATTCGGGGTGGAGAGCCCCAGGTGATAACGCAACGAACCGGCGAAGGGGTCTCGATGAGGGTTCAGATGGCTGTCACCGGGCAGCAGGGCAAACATCGCGCCCCGGACGTTGGGGATCCGACTGACCAGCTCGACCGTCCTGGGACACAGCAATTGCGCCGACGGCAGCGGTTTGTCGTACCACTTGAGGTAGAAGCGCTTCCAGCCCTTCTTGAAGAACGAGCCGAAACCGGCGTCGTTGTTCTTCTCGGCGGCGCGAATGTAACCCTCGTCGAACAGGTGCATGGCCTCATCGCGAATGACTTGCCAGTTGTCCTTGAGCACATCCAGTTCCGGGAACTTGCTGCGATCCAGGTAAGGCTTCGAGGGCACGCCGGAAAACAGGTACATCAAGGCGTTATAAGGAGCGAACAGTGCCGAGTGGTTGACGAACTGGCGCAACACCGGCAAACGCGCCTTGCCACGCAAATGCACATAAAGCGTACTGCTCACAAACAGCAGCAACACCGAGGCCTTGGCGACAAACGAAACGGTCATTTTTTGTAACTCCTTGTCCAAAAACAACTGACGCAACGCCAACTGCCCGACGTAGCCGAGGGCCATGTTAAACACCCATGGCCCGGGTAAAAACCGTCTGACGCAAGATTCTCTGTTGAGTGAAGCGCAATAAACACTTTTTAACAGGCGCCACCTGAACCTTGGCTGACGCATCGAACAATCACCCAATCTCCCTGAGATGGCGAGGGCTTTTGTGGCGAGGGAGCTTGCTCCCGCTCGACTGCGGAGCAGGCGCCCCGGATTCAACGCGGGTCGCCAAATCGCAGGGGCGCGCTTCGCACGCCAGCGGGAGCAAGCTCCCTCGCCACAAAAGCGCCTCGCTACAACTGTGAATCCATCGTTACTGCTGGGTCTCCTGCTCGGTAAACAGATCACTGAACAACATGCTCGACAAGTACCGCTCGCCCGAATCCGGCAGGATCACGACGATGGTCTTGCCCTGCATTTCCGGTTTTTCCGCCAGGCGTACGGCCACGGCCATCGCCGCGCCGCAGGAGATCCCGCAGAGGATGCCCTCCTCCTGCATCAAGCGCAGGGCCATCGCCTTGGACTCGTCGTCGGTGACCCGCTCGACCAGGTCAACAATCGACAAATCGAGGTTCTTCGGCACGAAGCCGGCGCCGATCCCCTGGATCTTGTGGGGGCTGGGCTTGATCTCATGGCCCGCCATCGCCTGGGTAATCACCGGCGAAACTTCAGGCTCGACCGCCACCGACAGGATCGGTTTGCCGCAGGTGTTCTTGATATACCGCGAAACCCCGGTAATGGTTCCGCCGGTGCCCACGCCCGCGACCAACACGTCCACTGCGCCATCGGTGTCGTTCCAGATTTCCGGGCCCGTGGTTTTTTCGTGGATCGCCGGGTTCGCCGGGTTATCGAATTGCTGCGGCATGAAGTATTTGGACGGATCGCTGGCCAGGATCTCGGCGGCTTTTTCGATGGCACCCTTCATGCCCTTCGCCGGCTCGGTGAGCACCAGCTCGGCGCCCAGGGCCTTGAGTACCTTGCGGCGCTCGATGCTCATGGAGGCCGGCATGGTCAGCATCAATTTGTAGCCACGGGCGGCGGCGACGAATGCCAGGCCGATCCCCGTGTTGCCTGAAGTCGGTTCGACGATGGTCATGCCCGGCTTGAGTTTGCCCGAGCTTTCAGCGTCCCAGATCATGTTCGCGCCGATCCGGCACTTGACCGAATACCCTGGGTTACGCCCCTCGATCTTGGCCAGGATGGTCACGCCACGCGGCGCAATGCGGTTGATCTGTACCAGTGGCGTATTGCCGATGGAATGGGCGTTGTCAGCGAATATACGGCTCATGGCTGGGTCCTTGATGGGGCGGAATTGAAGCTTTTAAAGGTATGCCTGTTGCCCATGGGCGTCCAGTTGCACCGAACGTTCCCGTTGTTGCGACAGTCAATGGCATTAGGAGGCGCTCCCCCAACAAACGCTGGAGACTGACAGACATGAAGCGTCGATACCGCTGGCCACTGTGGGTTTTCGCCACCCTCGTCGCGGTGCTGGTGGCCCTGCATTTCGCCCTGCCCTACCTGGTGCGCGACTACCTGAACGATAAACTGGCCGACATGGGCGATTATCGCGGGCAGATCACCGACGTGGACCTGGCCCTGTGGCGCGGTGCCTACCGGATCAACGACCTGGAAATCGTCAAGGTCGACGGCAAGGTCCCGGTGCCGTTCGTCAACGCACCGCTGGTGGACCTGTCCGTGAGCTGGCACTCGCTGTGGTACGACCATGCAGTGGTGGCCGAGGTGGAATTCGCCCGCCCCGAAGTGAACTTCGTCGACGGCGGCGCCAACCGCCAGAACTCCCAGACCGGCCAGGGCACCAACTGGCGCGAGCAACTGGGCAAGCTATTGCCCATCACCTTCAACGAAGTGCGCATCAGGGAGGGCAAGGTCACCTTTCGCAACTTCAACTCCAAGCCGCCGGTCAACCTGCGGGCCACCGACGTCAACGCCAGCTTCTACAACCTGACCAACGTGGTCGACACCGAAGGCAAGCGCGACGCCCGTTTCGAAGGCAAGGCCCTGGTGGCCGAACATGCCCCCCTGGAGATGCAGGCCACCTTCGACCCCTTGAGCAACTTCGAAGATTTCGATTTCCGCCTGCGGGCCAGGAACATCGAACTCAAGCGCCTGAACGACTTCGCTGCGGCCTACGGCAAGTTCGATTTCAATGCCGGCCACGGCGACCTGGTGATCGAGGCTGAAGCCGATAAGGCCAGGCTCAGCGGCTACATCAAGCCGCTGCTGCGTGATGTTGATGTGTTCGACTGGCAGCAGGATGTGGAAAACCAGAACAAGAACATCTTCCGCTCGGTCTGGGAGGCGTTGGTGGGCACAGGCGAAACGGCCCTCAAGAACCAGCGCAAGAACCAGTTCGCTACCCGGGTGGAACTCAGCGGCAACGTTCACCAGCAGAACATCAGCGCCTTCGAAGCCTTCCTGCAGATCCTGCGCAACGGTTTCGTCCAGGCCTTCAATGCCCGCTATGAGCAACCGCCCCCGTCGACCGACTAGGGCTTGCGGCTTTTTGTGGCGAGGGAGCTTGCTCCCGCTCAAGTGCGCAGCGCTTGCAGGCTTTTTGGGGCTGCTTCGCAGCCCAGCGGGAGCAAGCTCCCTCGCCACAAGGTGATGATGCCCCATAGAGTGATAGCCGAGACTGAGTCAACATGTGACGCCCCATTCAGAGACTGAATACAGCGTCTGCGTTCACAGTCGGCGAGGCCTCGCGGTATAGTCGGGCACGACATTTATTTCGCGCGCCCCGCCTCGCCGGGCCGGCGACACCGTTCGAGGAACTGAGATGAAGTTCGAAGGCACCAGCGCCTACGTGGCCACCGATGACCTGAAACTGGCCGTGAACGCCGCCATCACCCTGGAGCGGCCGTTGCTGGTCAAGGGCGAACCGGGCACCGGCAAGACCATGCTCGCCGAGCAACTGGCCGAGTCCTTCGGCGCACGCCTGATCACCTGGCACATCAAGTCCACCACCAAGGCCCACCAGGGCCTGTACGAGTACGACGCGGTCAGCCGCCTGCGGGACTCGCAGTTGGGCGTGGACAAGGTCCACGACGTGCGCAACTACCTGAAGAAGGGCAAGCTCTGGGAAGCGTTCGAGTCCGAGGAGCGGGTGATCCTGCTGATCGACGAAATCGACAAGGCCGACATCGAGTTCCCCAACGACCTGCTGCAAGAGCTCGACAAGATGGAGTTCTACGTCTACGAGACCGACGAAACCATCAAGGCCAAGCAGCGCCCGATCATCATCATTACCTCCAACAACGAAAAGGAATTGCCGGACGCGTTTTTGCGCCGCTGCTTCTTCCACTACATCGCCTTCCCCGACCGCGTCACCCTGCAGAAAATCGTCGATGTGCATTACCCGGACATCAAGAAGGACCTGGTCAGCGAAGCGCTGGACGTGTTCTTCGACGTGCGCAAGGTGCCAGGCCTTAAGAAAAAGCCTTCCACCTCCGAACTGGTGGACTGGCTCAAGCTGCTGATGGCCGACAACATCGGCGAAGCGGTGCTGCGCGAGCGTGATCCGACCAAGGCCATTCCGCCGCTGGCCGGCGCCCTGGTGAAGAACGAACAGGACGTGCAATTGCTCGAGCGCCTGGCGTTCATGAGCCGTCGCGGCACCCGCTGATCCTCTTCGTCCAACAAGAGCGAGGGCGATTGCCATGCTGCTTAACCTGTTCAATGAGATGCGCGCCGCCAAGGTGCCCGTGTCGGTGCGCGAACTGCTGGACCTGATCAACGCGCTGAAACAGCGGGTGATCTTCGCCAACATGGACGAGTTCTATTACCTGTCCCGGGCGATCCTGGTGAAGGACGAACGACATTTCGACAAGTTCGACCGGGCGTTCGCCGCGTACTTCAATGGCCTGGAGAAACTCGACGATCACCTCCAGGCGCTGATTCCCGAGGACTGGTTGCGCAAGGAGTTCGAGCGCTCGCTGACCGACGAGGAACGGGCGCAGATCCAGTCCCTGGGTGGCCTGGACAAGCTGATCGAAGAATTCAAGAAACGCCTGGAAGAACAGAAGGAACGCCATGCCGGTGGCAACAAGTGGATCGGCACCGGCGGCACCAGCCCGTTCGGCTCCGGCGGCTTCAACCCCGAGGGCATTCGGGTTGGCGACGCCGGCAAGCGCCAGGGCAAGGCCGTGAAGGTCTGGGACCAGCGCGAATACAAGAACCTCGACGACCAGGTGGAATTGGGCACCCGCAACATCAAGATCGCCCTGCGCCGCCTGCGCAAGTTCGCCCGCCAGGGCGCGGCCGAAGAACTGGACATCGACGGCACCATCGATCATACCGCCCGGGACGCCGGCCTCTTGAACATCCAGATGCGCCCGGAGCGACGCAACACCGTCAAGCTGTTGCTGCTGTTCGACATCGGCGGCTCGATGGACGCCCACGTGAAGATCTGCGAAGAACTGTTCTCGGCCTGCAAGACCGAGTTCAAGCACCTGGAGTACTTCTACTTCCACAACTTCGTCTACGAATCGGTGTGGAAGAACAACCTGCGCCGCACCTCGGAACGCACCTCGACCCAGGATCTGCTGCACAAGTACGGTGCCGACTACAAAGTGATCTTCATCGGCGACGCCGCCATGGCGCCCTATGAAATCACCCAGGCCGGCGGCAGCGTCGAGCATTGGAACGAAGAAGCCGGTTATGTGTGGATGCAGCGCTTCATGGAGAAATACAAGAAGCTCATCTGGATCAACCCGTACCCCAAGGACACCTGGGGCTATACCGCCTCGACCAACATCGTGCGCGAGTTGGTGGAAGACCGGATGTACCCGCTGACGTTGCGGGGGTTGGAGGAAGGGATGCGGTTTCTTTCCAAGTAAGATGCTTGCTGCCCATCAGGGCAGAGCAGGCTCGTCCCCACACTGGATCTTCGTCACACAAGAGATCCCTGTAGGAGCTGGCGAAGCCTGCGATCTTTTGATCTTGATCTTTCGCTCAAGACTCAATTGCCAATGGAAAGATCGCAGCCTCGTTGCACTCGGCAGCTCCTACAGTGCCCAGCGGGACTTCGCAAAATTCCCTCGCCACAACAGGCTACAGCCCGCGCAGGTCACGCTCTTCGATCGGCCGGCTCTGGCGCAGGCGCTTGCCGCCCAGCACCACCCAGTCGATCAGGCGGAACAGGCATTCCAGGCCGAACGACAGCAACATCGCGCCGCTGATGCCCCAGATCATCGCCTCGGGGGTCAGCAGGATCTGGTAGCTGTAGCCGTTCCAGGTTTCCTTGCGGATGTCCGGATCGGCGGCCAGCGCCACTTGCAGCAGGCGGATGTACCACGGGCCTTGCATCGCCTGGAACTGCTTGTCCAGAGCCTGTTGGCGCACGAGCAAGGTGTTCAGGCTGTCGGCATCGCTGCGAAAGATCGGGTCTTCGCTGGCGCGGTAATGGGCCACCAAAGCCTGCATGTCGCCTTTGAAGAACTGGTTGGCGGTGCCCTGGAAGCCTTGCAGGCCGGTCTGCGCCTCGATCAGGTGCGCCTCGATCCGCTTGGCGTAATCATTGATGAAACCCGGCACCTGGACCCCAACCAACAAGCCCACCGCGAACAACACCAGCCGTAGATAACTGAGCAACATAACGTGACGTCCTTATTCGGTCCGGCCGTGGCTGACGCATTCGCCGCGTCGCCACAGGCTCCATTGGCCCGGTTCGTAGCGGGTCCAGGTTTCGTTTTCGGTCAAGGGTTCGGTGGCGATCACCGTGACCACGTCGTTGGGTGTGGTTTCCGCCTGGAAATCGACAATCACGTCCACATCCTTGAGCCGCGCCGGGCCGAACGGCGCGCGACGGGTGATCTGGGCCAGTTTGGTCGAGCAGTAGCAGAACAGCCAGTCGCCATCGCTGAGCAGGCAGTTGAACACGCCTTTGCTGCGGTATTCGGTACAGGCTTCGATCAACGACGGCAGCAACTGTTCCACTTCCACCGGCTCGGGGAAGGCCTGGCGCACGCGGTTGAGCAAATCGCAGAACGCCGCTTCGCTGTCAGTGTCGCCCACCGGACGGTAGAAACTCACACCCGGCTGGAAATCGGCGAGCTGGCCGTTGTGGGCGAAACACCAGTTGCGGCCCCACAACTCACGTACGAACGGATGGGTGTTGGACAGGCAGACCTTGCCGACGTTGGCCTGGCGGATGTGCCCGATCACCACTTCGCTCTTGATCGGATAACGCTGCACCAGGTTCGCCACTTCCGATTCGCTGCTGGCGGCCGGGTCCTGGAACAGGCGCAGGCCACGGCCTTCATAGAAGGCGATACCCCAACCGTCCCGGTGCGGCCCGGTCTTGCCACCGCGCTGCATCAGCCCGGTGAAGCTGAACACGATGTCGGTCGGCACATTGGCGCTCATGCCCAGTAATTCACACATGCTCGAACTCTCGCTTCAAGGGGCAGGCCTGCTTACAGGCGCGGTTCGATACGCGAACGCTGGGGGTTGCTCGGCACGGGCGGGCGACCGTAACGGTCATCCCCGGCGACGCCGAACGGTGGTTCGTCCTCCGGCTCATCGGCCGCGGCGGCGGCTTTTGCAGCGGCGGCCCGCTCCTTGCGCGCATTGGCGGCCCGCTCGATGGGGAAGCGGATCAACACGATCACCAAGTAGAGGCCGAAGGCGATCATGCCGTACATGAGCAGGTCGGATGCCGCCCGCCAGACGTTGTTGCCGACCTTGAACAAGATGTCCAGGGCGACAATGGCCAAGGCCGGGGCAACCTTGTCCTTCACCGGGTCGACGACGGTGGGGCTGAACAGCAACACCGCCATCAGCAAGCGCAGCGGTTCGCGCAACCAGCGCCACATCCAGCGGGTCATGCGCATCCACACCAGCAGGCAGCCCAGGGCGGCGAAGGCGTAGAGGCCCCAGGCGATCAGATAGTCATTCTCGGTCATGGTGTCCATGGCAAGGCAGGCAAAGAGACGCTTATAGTAACGGCTTTTCGCGCGTCAGGCTGCCCCGGCGTCTGGCGAATGGCCTGTGCGGTGGCTTCTGTCCAGGCCGCGTGTCCCTTTTCGTACAACGTTCGAGAGCCTTCCATGTCCCTATCTGCCCACGTTTCCACCGCCCCGATTGCCCGCAGGGACGCCGGTGTCGACCCGTACGCCTGGCTGCAGGAACGCGACACCGACGCCGTGCTCGACTACCTCAAGGCGGAAAACAGCTACCAGGAGGCGCAACTCGCCGACCAGGCCGAACTGCGCGAAACCCTGTTCCAGGAAATCAAGGGCCGGATCCTCGAGACCGACCTGTCGCTGCCCTCGCCCTGGGGCCCGTATCTGTATTACACCCGCACCACGGCCGGTGACGAATACCCGCGCCACTACCGCTGTCCGCGTCCGACCGACGACAGCCTGACCGTGGACGAGAGCCGTGAACAACTGCTGCTGGACCCCAACGTGTTGGCCGGCGGCGGTTTCTTTGCCCTGGGCGCCTTCAGCATCAGCCCCGACCACCAGCGCCTGGCCTACAGCCTGGACACCACGGGCGACGAGATCTACACCCTGTTCGTGAAGGAGTTGTCCAACGACAAGGTCAGTGAACTGTCCTTCGACCATTGCGACGGCAGCATGACCTGGGCCAACGACAGCCTGACGCTGTTCTTTGGTGAACTGGACGACACCCACCGCCCCCACAAGCTCTGGCGCTATCGCCTGGACGGCACAGCCGCCGAGGAAGTGTTCCATGAGCCGGACGGACGTTTCTTCCTGCATTGCTACCGTTCGAGCTCGGAAAAGCAGTTGATCCTGTCCCTGGGCAGCAAGACCACCAGCGAAATCTGGGTGCTCGACGCTGCGCAGCCGCAACTGCCCTTCACCTGCCTGGCGCCACGCCAGGAAAACCATGAGTACGACGTCGACCACGGCCTGCTCGATGGCCAATGGACCTGGCTGATCCGCAGCAACCGCGACGGGATCAACTTCGCCCTGTACCAGGCCGCCGACACCGGCGTGGCACCGACCGAGGCCGACTGGCAGAACCTGATTCCCCACAGCGACACGGTGATGATCGACGGCCTGAGCCTGAACGCCGGGGCCATGACCTTGAGCCTGCGTGAGGGCGGCCTGCCGATCATCGAGGTGCATCCCCAGGGTTTGCCAGCGTATCGGGTGCAACTGCCAGACGCGGCCTACAGCCTGCATGTACAGAACAGCCTGGAGTTCGTCAGCGATCGCATCCGCCTGCGCTACGAGGCCCTGAACCGTCCGGCGCAGATCCGTCAGTTGGACCTGGCCAGCGGCGCGCAGGTGGTGCTCAAGCAAACCCCGGTCCTGGGCCCGTTCGACGCCGATGCCTACGTCAGCCAGCGGCTCTGGGCAACGGCAGCGGACGGCACCCAGGTGCCCATCAGCCTGGTGGTCCGGCGCGAAGATCTCGGCCGGCCGGTGCCGCTGTACCTGTACGGCTACGGTGCCTATGGCGAGAGCCTCGACCCGTGGTTTTCCCATGCGCGGCTGAGCCTGCTCGACCGCGGCGTGGCGTTTGCCATCGCCCACGTGCGCGGCGGCGGCGAGCTGGGGGAAGCCTGGTATCGCGCCGGCAAGCAAGAACACAAGCACAACACGTTCGACGACTTCATCGCCTGTGCCGAGCATTTGATCGCCAACGGCTTCACCACCGCCGAGCAGTTGGCGATCAGCGGCGGTAGCGCCGGTGGCCTGCTGATCGGCGCGGTGCTCAACCAACGCCCGGAGCTGTTCAAGGTGGCGATAGCCGAAGTGCCGTTTGTCGATGTGCTCAACACCATGCTCGACCCGGACCTGCCGCTGACGGTCACCGAATACGACGAATGGGGCAATCCAGAGGAGCCGGACGTTTATGATCGGATCCGGGCCTATGCCCCGTACGAAAACGTCAGCGCCCAGGCGTACCCGGCACTGCTGGTGATCGCCGGCTACAACGACAGCCGTGTGCAGTACTGGGAAGCGGCCAAATGGGTGGCGAAACTGCGCGCCACCAAGACTGACGACAACCCCCTGCTGCTCAAGACCGAACTGGGCGCCGGCCACGGCGGAATGAGCGGGCGTTACCAGGGATTGCGTGACGTAGCGCTCGAATATGCATTTGTCTTGAAGGTTTTGGGGGTGGTCTGAGGAACTCTGTGGGATGGCCGGGTCTTAGCTCCATGCGCCGGCCCCAGATAAACCCCAGTCCAGTGTGGGAGCGAGCCTGCTCGCGATAGCGTCAGATCAGCCAGTTCAATGTTGACTGACACGCCGTCATCGCGAGCAGGCTCGCTCCCACAGGGGAATTGCCTTATATCCAAGCACTCTGAAACCGCAACAAACACAAAAAAAGACCGTGACAACATGTCAGAACCGACCTTACTGAACAAAGAAATCCGCGACTGGCTGATGGACTGCGGTCTGTTCGACCAGTTGCTGCCTGTCGATTTCGCCGCGGCGTCAGGCTATTTCAGCATCAGCGCCATCGCCGAGGGCCAAGCGATTTTCCGCGAGGGCGATGCCGGCAGCTTCATGTGCATCATCCACACCGGCCAGGTGGCCGTGCAGAAAACCGGCCCCGACGGCCAACCCGTGACCATCGCCACGCTGCGCAGCGGCCGGGCCTTCGGCGAAATGGCCGTGCTCGACGGCGAACGGCGCTCGGCCAGTTGCATCGCCGCCAGTGATTGCCAGTTGCTGAACCTGGGCAAGGATTCCCTGGAGAAAATGCTCAACGACGCCCCCAAGATCGCCGCCAAGATCATCCGCGCCCTCGCCGTCTCCCTGTCCAAGCGCCTGCGCATGGCCGATGGGCAGCTGTTGTCGCAGCAGGTCTGATTCTTTCTAACAGTTGAAACACAGAACTTGTGGGAGCGAGCCTGCTCGCGAAAGCGGTAGACCAATCAACATAGATGCTGGCTGATCCGACGCTATCGCGAGCAAGCTCGCTCCCACAGGTTTGTGCCTCAGCTGTTTCATCGACAGGCTTCAGATCTACCCCCCCGGCGACTTGGCCTTCACCGGCTTCGGCTCCATGCCCGGTATCGGCTGGTCCTTGGGCGGTTTGGGCATTTCGATCGGCGGCAACAAGGGTGGCCCACCGCTTCCGGGGCCGGCCTTGGGCACACCGTTGGGCGTGACCGGCGGATACGGCATGGGGGTGGCGGTGCCCGACGATCCGGGGACGCTCGGCGGGTTGACCGGAATCGTCGGTTGTTGAGCCTGGGCGTAACTTATTGAGAGCGCCGCCAGGGCAATGGCCGTTAGAATGATGGACTTCATCAATGGCTCCGTGGCTATTGTCTGCTTTAAGGCTAGTCGTTACCGCGCCGGTCTGCCCTCCTACGAGATTTCCATGAAACGTTTCGTTCTGCTCGACACCACGCCCATCCCTGAAAACGGCGGTGCCCTGTGCCTGTTCGAGTACGGCGAAGACTTCGTCATCAAGATCCAGGGCGGCGACGGCGGGCAACTGATGAACACCCGCATGCACGGTTCCGAAGATGCCCTGGCGGAGATTCCCTGCCGCAAGGTCGCCGGTCGTCCTGGCTCGCGCGTGCTGATCGGCGGCCTCGGCATGGGCTTCACCCTCGCCTCGGCCCTCAAGCACCTGGGCAAGACCGCCGAAGTGGTGGTGGCCGAGCTGGTGCCTGGCGTGGTGGAGTGGAACCGTGGCCCCCTGGGTGAAAAGGCCGGGCGGCCGCTG
Organism: Pseudomonas thivervalensis; assembly: GCF_001269655.1. Classification (GTDB taxonomy): domain Bacteria; phylum Pseudomonadota; class Gammaproteobacteria; order Pseudomonadales; family Pseudomonadaceae; genus Aquipseudomonas; species Aquipseudomonas thivervalensis. The sequence goes on along the minus strand of NZ_LHVE01000007.1, from coordinate 70,446 downwards.
GCGGACCCGCGCACGGTGATCCGCATGGAAGACGTGGCCAAGGTGCTGCAAGCCGAACCCCAGGGGTTCGACGCAATCATGCTCGATGTCGACAACGGTCCGGAAGGCCTGACCCAGAAAGCCAACAGTTGGCTGTATTCGGCCGGTGGCCTGGCCGCCTGCGCCAAGGCCCTGCGACCCAAGGGCGTGCTGGCGGTGTGGTCGGCCAGTGCTGACCGGCAGTTTTCCGACAAACTGAAGAAGGCCGGCTTCAAGGCCGAAGAGGTGCAAGTGTTCGCCCATGGCAACAAAGGCACCCGCCACACCATCTGGATTGCCGAGAAGCTCAAGGGCTGAGCTAAACTCTGTCCAACCGTCATCAGTCTTTTCTACAAAGGTGAACCCATGAGTTCGTCAACGCCACCGTCCAACACCGCCAAGCTGGACCGCATCCTCGCCGATGCCCAGCGCGACCGGGAAATGGGCTACCGCGACAAAGCCCTGAAAATGTACCCCCATGTCTGCGGCCGCTGCGCCCGTGAGTTTGCCGGCAAGCGCCTGAGCGAACTGACCGTTCACCACCGCGACCACAACCACGACAACAACCCGCAGGACGGTTCCAACTGGGAACTGCTGTGCCTGTACTGCCACGACAACGAACACTCGCGCTACACCGACCAGCAATACTTCGGCGACGGCTCCCTGAGCACCCCGAAAATCGCCAAGGCGACCCACAACCCCTTCGCCGCGCTGGCCGGGTTGATGAAAAAAGACGAGTAATCGTCATCACCAAGGCCGCCATCGCGAGCAAGCTCGCTCCCACAGGGTTTTGTGAACGCCGAAAATCCAATGTGGGAGCGAGCCTGCTCGCGATGGCGATCAAACAGACACCACACATCTCGAACCTGACCACCCTCCCCCATTCCCCGTATAATCGCGCCTTTTCCCCAAAGGCACCCCGCCCGTGGCCAACAAACGCTATAGCTGCATCGGTCTGTTCAACCCCAAGTCACCGGAAAACGTCGGTTCGGTCATGCGTGCCGCCGGTTGCTACGGCGTGGCGTCAGTGTTCTATACCGGCAAGCGCTATGAACGCGCCGCCGACTTCGTCACCGACACCAAGAAAGTCCACTACGACATCCCGCTGATCGGTATCGACGACCTGAAGAAAATCCTGCCCCTGGGCTGTGTGCCGGTGGCCGTTGAATTGGTGGAAGGCGCTCGCCCACTGCCCGAATACACCCACCCGGACCGGGCGTTGTACATCTTCGGTCCGGAGGACGGCTCGCTGGACAAGGACATCCGCGACTGGTGCGAAGACGTGGTGTACATCCCCACCACCGGTTGCATGAACCTGGCCGCCACCGTCAACGTCGTGCTGTACGACCGCATGGCCAAAGGCAACAACACCCGTTCGGGGCCGCAATTCCGCTGATCGGTGCAATATTCGATTGAACAAGGCAATCGCTCGGGCAGTCAGCTTTATACCAATCCCCACACTGGAGACAGATCATGAGCGATAACAATCCGTTCGAGCCGATTGAGCGCACCCCGTTCCAATCCCATCCGCCGCAAAACGTGCACGGCTGGGAACGCATTGGCTCGTTGGCCGGCGGTGTGCTGATGATGGGCAAAGGCTTGCGTCGTGGCGGGGTAATCGGCCTGGCTCAACTGGCGATCGGCGGCATGGCCCTGGCACGGGGCATCACCGGGCATTGCTCGGCCAAGAGCCTGCTGGAAAAGAATCGCCAGAACCTGGACCACGCCCGCGCCCGCATCGAGCAGGCCGGTGAGGAGTTGAGTCGCCTGAAAGCCAATGCCGAGGCGGCGACTGGCACGGCTACGGTGACGGGGAATGATTCGTTGAATTCGCCGAAGGTTGGGCTCTGAATTTGCCCCGGAGCAAGCTCCTTTCACAGAGGTTTAAAAATCGCACAGTTTCGTGGCGAGGGAGCTTGCTCCCGCTTGAGTGCGAAGCGCTCACCGCTTTTTTGGGGCCGCTGCGCGCCCCAGCGGGAGCAAGCTCCCTCGCCACACAAGCCTCCAGGCCATTGCGCAAAACTGTGGGGCTTGCTCGCGATGGCGATGTCACTGAAGTAACCGGCTATCGAGCACCGTGGAAGCCCCACCCAGGACACTTTCACTGAGCTGCACAAACTCCTGGGTATCGACCGTTTCCAACCGCATCGCCCCCTGCAACACATCATCCAGCGAACGCTTGTTGCGGGTCTTCAGGCGAATCTCACGGTCCAGCTCCTGCAACAGCAATACCGCCTTGGCCACCGCCGCCGGGCTGATGTGCTCACCGCGCAAGCTGGTGACAGCCTTGCTGTCGCGGGCGAGCCGGTCGTTCAAGGTCTGGTAGCGCTCATCACTCAAGCCACCGGCGCGGCGCAGCAGTTCGACCGCGTAATACTCGGTCAGCCCCTCGCTGATCCAATCGCTACGATCCTGATCATTGACCCGCGCCAGCGACTGAACCAATTCCCGCAACAATGGGCTGTTGCCCCGCTCGCTGACCAGCGGCGGTCGGCTGTGCAGGTAAATCGAGTCATGTCCAGCCTGGGCGCCGCGCCACAACGGATCGCCGGCGCCGACAATCAGCAACTTGGCCGGATGGCGCGGCACCAGCGCTTGCACTTGCGGCCAGACGAAGGTCAGCAGCGTCAGCACATCCATCCGGCGCATGCCCTGGCCCCGGGGCGAGGCCACCGTCACTTCGGTTTCTCCCAGGCGCGTGCGGCGGCTGCCCAGTTTGCCGGCGAGCATCCAACCGGTGGGACGGTCGAACAGGCGCGAGGGATTGTCGATGCGAAAACGTTGCTTGCCGATGCGTGGCCAGGGCGTCTCGATGCTTTTCCAACCATCGGGCAATTCAACCTCAAGACGAGCCACCAGCTCGACGCCGTCCTGTTGGTCGAGCTTGGCCGACGGCACCAGATCGTCGCCGCGCAGCAACGCCCACGTCGGGGTCATGCGGGTTTCGAAGGTGGCGTTCTTGCGGGCATGGCTGATGCGCACGCGGTAGCTCAGGCTGGCCTTGTCGGCAGCCGGACGCCACACGCCGCGCGCCTCCGTGCCGGGGGTGAGTTGCCATTGGCCGTCGGCCTTGAAATCGCTGTAGCGGCTGCCGTCGCCGAGGTCGAAATCCAGGCTGCGCACCGCCGAACCCCGGGCCAGGGTCAGGCGCACCTCGGCTTGATCGCTCTGCGGCAACAGGTGCACGTGATAATCCAGATCGACTTTCTGCGCCGCCCACAGCGGCCCGCACACCGCCAGCAGCCCGGCCGCCAGCATCCGTTTCAATCCTGCAGCCATGGGTTCTCCCTGGTGGCGCGTCGCCCGCTGGTTCAGCCGGCGCGGAAAATCAGATGATCTTCCCAATCGTCTTCCGGCACGCTGCCTTCGGCCAGCATGCGTCCGGACTGGGAAATACGTTCGTGGTGCACGGCATCGCGATCGCCGCAGATCAGGTGGTGCCACAATGGCAAGTCCTTGCCTTCGCTGACCAGCCGATAACCGCAGGTCGGCGGGAGCCATTTGAACTCATCAGCCTTGCCCGGCGTGAGCTGGATGCAATCGGGCACGAACTCACGGCGATTGGGATAGTCGGTGCACTGGCAGGTTTTCAGGTCCAGCAGTTTGCAGGCGATGCGGGTGTAGTAGACGCTGTTGTCGTCTTCGTCTTCGAGCTTTTGCAGGCAGCACAGGCCACAGCCGTCGCACAGCGATTCCCATTCCTGCGGATCGAGCTGATCGAGGGTTTTACGTATCCAGAACGGTTCAACTTTGGCGGCCATGGCTCGAGCATCAACATCAGGTGGTGAAAAGGCCGACAGTCTAGTGCCGGGGCCTCTTGAGGCCAAGCATTGGCGACTGCCGGTAGACAGGGGCTTGTCAGGCCGGGCGATGGGACGTAGGTTGCTTGATTGTCTTTCCACACTCGAACCAGGTAAGCCCATGAGCGCCAACTCCCGCATTGCCGATTACGCGATCCACCCTCAGTTCATCGAACGCTGGTCGCCCCGTGCCTTTACCGGCGAAAGCATTGCCGAAGAAACCCTGCTGGGCTTTTTCGAGGCCGCACGCTGGGCGCCGTCGGCGTACAACTCTCAACCGTGGCGTTTCCTGTATGCGCGCCGCGACACGCCGAACTGGGAGCGTTTCCTCGGGCTGCTCAACGAATTCAACCGCGGCTGGGCCCAGCACGCTTCGGCCCTGGTGATCATCGCCTCGAAAACCACCTTCGCCGTGCCCGGTGCTACTGAAGAAACTCCGGCCCTGTGCCACACCTTCGACACAGGCGCGGCCTGGGGCCACCTGGCGCTGCAAGCCAGCCTCAGCGGCTGGCACACCCACGGCATGGCCGGTTTCGACCAGGAACTGACCCGCAAGGAACTGAAAATCCCGGAAGGCTACGCCCTGCACGCCGCCGTGGCGATTGGCAAGCTGGGGGACAAATCGACCCTGGCCGAATACCTCCAGGCCCGCGAAGTCCCAAGCCCGCGCCGGCCGTTGAGCGAACTGGTGGCAGAAGGCGACTTCACCCTGTAACCCTGTTTTGTAACCGCTAAGGACCGACTGTGTAGGCTTGCTCCCGCCGAGCTGCGTTGTAGGAGCTGTCGAGTGCAACGAGGCTGCGATCTTTCTCCAGACACTTGAATCTCAAGCGAAAGATCAAGAGATCGCAGGCTTCGCCAGCTCCTACAGGGCCGGACGGAGCACGCGCCCTCGCCAGTCAGTAACCCCGGCTGAAATCCACTTCCCCGCGCAGTGCTTCGCCCGCTTGGTAGGCCTGCAGGTTTTCCAGGAACAACTGCACCATCATCGGTGGCGAGGTCGGTGCCGAGCTGTGGCCGGTCAGCAGCAGGCCCCAGGCAGTCCAGAACGGATGGCGCTGTGGCAATGGCTCCTGGCGGCAGACGTCGATCACCGCACCGGCCAGGTGCCCTTCCTTCAACGCCTGCACCAGGTCCGCATCCACCACCGCCACGCCACGGCCAACATTGATGAACAACCCGGTCGGCTTGAACTGCTTGAACAGCGCCGCGTCGTACACATCATGAGTCTCCGGCGTGTTGGGCAGCAGATTGATCACGTAATCCACCTCCCCCACCAGCCGCGGCAGATCCTTCAGTGCCCCGACCTCGATGAACGGTGCCAATTCCCTGGCTTCGCTGGCGATGCCGTACAGTTGCACGCCGAACGGCACCAGGAACTGCGCCACACGCTGGCCGATATCCCCCGTCCCGACGATCAACACCTTGCGCCCAGCCAGGCCTTGGCCCTGGCGGTTGTCCCACTTGCGCTCGACCTGGCTGACCAACCGGGCCAGCACCTCGCGCTCATGGCCGAGCATGTAGGTCAGCACATACTCAGCCATCACCTGGCCAAAAATGCCCACCGCACGGGTCAGGCGGTAATCGCGGCTCAAGCCATCGGCCAGCAGCGGCGTGATACCCGCCCAGGTCGATTGCAGCCAACGGGGCTGGTGGCCCTGACGCAACAGGGTGGCCAGCAGATCAGGCTGGCCAAGCCAGACCGGGCAATCGCTGGCCAGTCGCGACAACTCGGCGGAATCGCCGCTGGTCAGGACTTCAATATCGGGTGCCGCCTGACGCAGAAGCTGGGCATACACCGCGTGATCGTGTTCGGCAATCAGAACGCGCATGAATCAAACCTTTCAAAAACAGTACAGACGACCGCCGACAGAGTGTCGCTCCATCCCTGCGATCGTCGTCAATAAACCAATTCCAGTGTTTCAAAAAGACACCCAGAACAGGTGCCTCCGAGAGCATCAGACCGGGTCGTTGCGGCGCAACAACTCTTCAGGCAAATGCTCGATGTACTCGTCTTCGGCCGGCGGCATCTGCAAGTGATAGCCCTGGGTGTCGAGGTTTTCCAGCACCTTGTTGATGTCTTCCCGGGACAGCTCACGCTCGGGGCTCAGCACCAGGTCGAAGGCGTGGATCGCCTTGCCAAAAGCGGCCATCAGTGGCTCGGGCACACGCTTCAAGGCGTCGCTCTTGAGCACATACAGGTACATCTCGTTTTTCTTCGAGCTGCGGTAGATGGAGCAGATACGTTTCAAGGCTGTTCTCCGGCAGTGGCCAGGCTGTCGAGCAGCGCCTGGCCCATCAATTCGCGGCGCCAGCCACGCAGCGAATCGGGCAATTGGTAAGGGCCCTCGGGGAAGCCGCTCTTGATCAGCGCTTCGAGGGTTTTCTTGCGCAGCATCAGCTCCGGGGCGATGTCCAGGCGCTCGGCTTCAGCCTGCCCCAACGCCCGCAGGCGCTTGACCAAGGCAGCGGCCTCGATGGGCAACGGCTCGGCCACGGCCGGTGGCCATTGCTCGGGCGGGATGCTGGCGGCGCGCTGGATCAAGTCCAGCAGAAACTGACCGTCCTGGCGCACGGTGCGCGGGTGCATGTCTTCGATCTTCGCCAGCGCGCCGAGGTTATCCGGCTGGGTACGGGCCAGGGGCCACAGCGAATGCTCGCGGATGATGCGGTTGCGCGGCAGGTCACGGGCCCGCGCCTCGTGTTCGCGCCAGGCGCACAGCTCACGCAACACAGCCAATTGGGCGCGGGACAGTTTCCAGGCCAGCTTGGCCTCGCGATAGACCTCGTACGGGTCGACTTCGCGGCGCAGATTGGCCACCAGTTCGGCGCCATCCTCCAGGACCCAGCGGTATTTTTCGTCGGAAAGCTTCGGGCGCAGTTGTACGAAAACTTCTGCCAGATGCACCGCATCCTCTGCCGCGTAGCTGATCTGCGTCTCGGACAGGGGCCGCTGCAACCAGTCAGAACGGGTCTCGCCCTTGGGCAACTCGATGCCCAGCACTTCCTGCACCAGCCGCGAATAACCCATGGAAAAACCCAGGTTCAGGTAAGCAGCAGCCAGTTGTGTATCGAACAGCGGCGCAGGCAGGCTACCGGTCAGGCGCAGCAGCACTTCAAGGTCTTCGCTGCAAGCGTGCAACACCTTGAGCACCGCCGGGTTCTCCAGCAGAGCGGCCAAGGGCTGCCAGTTGTCGATGGTCAAGGGGTCAATCAGGTAGGCACGCTTGCCGTCGCCGATCTGCAGTAAGCCAGCAATGGGATAAAAAGTGTCGACCCGCATGAATTCGGTGTCGAGGGCGACGAATGGCAACTGTTGCCACTCGGCGCAAAACTGACCGAGGCTATCGTTGTCGCGAATCCAGTGAATATCGATGGCCACACGGCTCTCCCTTGAAGAATGGCGCGCAGTATATATCGCCGCTGGCGATTGCGAGCATCCATAGAGCAACCGTCTGAGAGAAATCGCCTGCGAAAAAGCAAGAATAGTCCTACATCAAGACTTAACTGGTCTTACGTAATACATAAACACGCGTCAGCGCAAAACCGGGCAGGAAATCCTGATACCACAGCACGCTGAAACCGGCCTGGCGGAACTCGGCTTCGACATCGACCTTGTCGGCCAGGCTTCGTGGCGGCACCTGGCCAATCTTGAAGCGTCCTTCGACTCGCACCGAAACGATCACCGTGTCGCGGCTGACCCGATGAAACTCGTGCAACAGCGCCAGGCGATGCTCGCTGGCGCTGACGTGACGAAACAATTGCAGACAGAAAATACAATCCACCGCGTTGGCCGACAGCCCGAGGGTGAATGCCGAACTCGGGAAGGTCTTGACCCGCTGGAGCAACCCGTCGCCATGGTGGCTGAGCGCATGTTCAAGCATGTTCGGCGACGGGTCCGCCGCCAGAATGACCCGGTTGGCGTGCTCGGCCAGCACCGGCCAGAACCGCCCCGCGCCACAAGCCACATCCAGCACCAGCCCCGGCTCGCCCGCCACCTTCAGGGCGTTGCGCACCATGTGTTCGTCGCGCCAGAACGCCAGGCGCAAACGTCGAGGCGCCGGCCGACAGCAAACCTGCGCATGCTCCTGGTCATGCTGCCTGGCGAACTCGAGCTCGACGGTGGATGGAGGTGGCCCGGACATACAAACGGCTCTTGGAAAAGGACTGGATGACAGGTTAACCAACCTCGCGTGAAAAAAAGGTCCAGGCGCTCATTCCCGCGCCAGGACACCGTCAATCACCGCGCCGCGGCAGTTAGCGAACAGGTCCAGGTCGCGGTTGTAGACCTGGCTGTTGACTTCCAGCAGCCCGAGCATCGAGTGGAACAGGTTGTCCTGGCTCAAGGGTTTTTCCCGGCTTAGCTGCAGGCAATGGGTGTCGACCGAAAAAGACTTCTGATAGCTGTCGGAGAACCAGGCCAGCATCGCCACGTGCTTCTGTTGCTCCGGGGCGAGCATGTAGGGCGTGCCATGGAGAAACAGGTTGTATTCGCCCAGGGACTCGCCATGGTCCGACAGGTACAGCATGGCCGTGTCGACCTTGTCCTGGTTGGCCCGCAGCAGATCGATCAGGGTCGACAACACATGGTCGGTGTACACCAGCGTGTTGTCGTATCCATTGACGATGCTGTCGCGGCTGCAATTGTTCAGCGCGTTGCTTTCGCACACCGGGGTGAAATGCTCGTACTCCTTGGGATAGCGCTTGAAGTACTCCGGCCCGTGGCTGCCCATCTGATGCAGCACCAGCACGGTGTCCTTGTCGAGGGTGTCGATGAAATGCTGCAGTCCCTGGAGCAGGATCTCGTCGCGGCACTCGCTATTGGCGCACAGCGTCGGATCCTTGAGATTGCTGACATCCTGCAGCGTGACCCGATCGCAGGTGCCCTTGCAGCCAGACTGGTTGTCCCGCCAGATCACCTCCAGCCCGGCGCGCTTGAGCACATCCAACAAGCCTTCCTCATTCTTGGCCTTGCTGGCGTCATAGTTCTTGCGCCCCATGTTGGAGAACATGCAGGGCACCGACACCGCGGTTTCAGTGCCGCAGGAGTGCACGTCGGTGAAGGCGATCAGGCCGGCCTCCTTGTCCAGTGTCGGCGTGGTGTCGCGGTGATAACCGAGGATGCCGAAGTTCTCGGCCCGGGCACTCTCGCCCACCACCAGAACCGTCAGGGATTTGCGCCCGTGGGTTTGCCAGGCCGGGTTGCGACTCGCGTCTTCGCCCAGGGTGATGAACGGCTGCTTGGCCGACGCGACCTGCTCACGCAAGTACCCGAGCGACGCACCGATGTAATTGCTCGGCACCACCATCAAGCGCAACTCGTGGTGGTTGCGAAACAGTGACGACAAACCTTGGTAGTTGGCCAGGGCAACCACGCCGATCACCGCCGCCGAGGCCACGCCGACCAACAACTTACTTAATAACTCCTTCGGCCAACGACGATAGTTGATCGGCGTCTTGAACAACAACCAGCACGGCAAGACACCCAATAAGCCGACATAGACAAACAACTTCAGCGACAACAGATCACGGACTTCCGTGGCATTGGTTTCAGCGAAGTTGCGTAACATGCCGGCATCGATCAATACGCCGTATTGCGCCATGAAATACGCCACGCCCGCGCTGATCAGGAACAGCAGCATCAACGCAGGCTTGAGCAGCGGGCGGAAGGCCACGAGCGTCAACACCAGGTTGAACGCGCAGAAAATCATCAGGCCAAACGCCACGCACATCAGCAGGCCTCGCGCGTCAGCCGTCGTGATCGCCAGCAAGTGTTGCCAAAGCACGAGGTTGAAGGCCACTAACAAAAAGGCACTGGCGGCCAGCGTCACCCACTCGGGGCGCACGGCTTTAATGGTCAGCATGATGGTTGACGGCTTCCTGAAGTTGCTCTTTGAAAAAGAAGTGCCGCAGAAAACATGTGAAAAAACGTTTTCTACGGCAACACAAACTTTAGGTAGCCCACCATCAATTTTTCGTGAAAAAGTTGCTATTAAATTATTATTTAAGCGGCAAGCCCCAATCAGCTTGAAGCTGCTACTAAGCCTGATTCAGATACCAACGCCAATCCTGCTCCCTGACCTCCCCCATGAACTGACGGTATTCGGCGCGCTTGACCGCCAGATAAACACCCAGGAACGCCTCGCCAAACGCTCCCCGCGCCCAAGTCGAAGCCTCGAGGGCCCGCAGGGTGGTGAGCCAGTCGGTGGGCAACAGTTCGGTCGCCTGGGCGTAGCCGTTGCCCTCCACAGGTTTCCCAGGATCGCACTGTTCACGCAGGCCGTGATGGATGCCGGCCAATATCGCCGCGGCCGCCAGGTAAGGGTTGGCATCGGCGCCGCAGATGCGATGCTCGATGTGCCGCGAGAACGCCGGGCCGCCCGGTATCCTCAGGCTCACGGTGCGGTTGTCCACGCCCCAGGTAGCGGCCAGCGGTGCGTAGCTGTTGCTTTGGAAGCGCCGGTAGGAGTTGGCGTTGGGGCAAAACATCAACAACGAATCGAGCAAAGTGTCGAGCATTCCGCCCACGGCATGGCGCAGCAGTGGCGTGCCGTCGCCGGCTTCACTGGCAAACAGGTTGTGGCCATCGCGGTCGGCCAGGCTGATATGCATGTGCAGGCCGGAGCCTGCCAAATGCTCGAACGGCTTGGCCATGAAACACGCTTGCATGCCGTGCTTGTGGGCCACGCCCTTGACCAGTCGTTTGTAGCGCACCGCTTCATCCATGGCTTGCAAGGCATCGCTGCGGTGTTCGAGGGTGATCTCCACTTGCCCCGGTGCGTATTCGGAAATGGCGGTCCGGGCCGGAATGCCTTGCAGCTTGCACGCAGCGTACAGGTCGGCGAGGAACGGCTCGATCTGCTCCAGTTCACGTAAACCATAGACCTGGGTGGCGTTCGGTCGGCCACCGTCGACGTCCCGCGCCGGTTGCGGCCGGCCTTGGCTGTCGCGCTGCGCGTCCAGCAGATAAAACTCCAGCTCCGCCGCCATCACCGGGTAATAACCGTCGGCCTGCAGGGCCTCAATCACCTGGCTGAGCAGATAGCGCGGATCGGCGACGGTGGCAGGCATGCCTTCCTGGGGATGCATGCTGACCTGCACCGCCGCCGTGGGAATCAACCGCCACGGCATACGCTGCAAGCCGCCACTGAGGGGATAGGCGCGGCAATCGATGTCACCGACGTCCCACACCAGCCCGGAATTTTCCACATCATCGCCATGCAGGGTCAGCCCGAGGATCGTGCTGGGCAGTGGCCGGCCACTTTCGTAGACCGCCAGCAACTCGTCCCGGTGCAACAACTTGCCCCGGGGCACGCCGTTGTTGTCGAGAATGAACAACTCGAACAGCTCGATATCGGGGTTCTGGGCAAGGAACGCCTGGGCGTGTTGCACGGGTGCAAAAGAAACGTTGGCAAGGCTCATGAGAAGGCTCGTATTTCCATGTCGGACGGGCGACAAGGCGCCGTCAGTCTGTGCTCGCCATTGAGCGGGCACCGTGAATGATCAACAGGAAATGCGAGTGTCTGGAGGACGCGCATGGCGACAATGCCAGAGCGCCCAAAAAGCCAGCTCGGACGGCAATGCACTGAGGGAGGGGACGATGGCTGGCGTGCGCTTGCCGACCGGATCGACTGCGGCGGATGAAGGGTATTGCTCTGCCGGGGGCCAACCGTCCATAAGCGCATCACAGGAAACACATCCGGCAAGCGTCCCACGGCATCATGGGCGGTTAAAGCTGGATTTGATGGAGCTTGGATCGCCGCAAACTAAACATAGGCAAACGGATCGGTCGTTGATCGACACGTCGTGTTCCCTACAGTATCTGTCCCCTTCCCGACCAAGAAAGCGCCTGCCCGGCATTCTCTTGGCACCATCGTTCCGTTAGGATCATCAGCCTGGTTTGCGCAAGAACCGCGCAAGGAGCACAGCGAGAGACAGAACGGATGCTGAACAGTAACGCCCTCAGAAAGCTCGACATGCAGGACCTCATGGTGTTTAGCGCCGTGTACGAGCAAAGCAGTGTCACCGGCGTGTCCGAGGCACTGTGCGTCAGCCAGTCAACCGTCAGTTATTGCCTCAAGAAACTGCGAACCTGCTTCGAAGACGAACTGTTTATCAACACCCGCACCGGCATGCGCCCCACCGGTAAGGCCGAGGGCATGTACGACCACGTGCGCACCATTTTGCAAAGCATCAACTTGTGCCATGCCGGTGCGCCAATCTTTGATCCGACCCGGCAAGCCATCACGTTCAACATCTGCGCACCGGAATATTTCGAATACCTGATCCTGCCGCACCTGCTGCAAGGCTTCGATTACGCCAACCTGCCGGTGGTGGTGAACGTGCACAGACTCGAAGCCGACATTCCCGCCGAAGAGTTGCGCGATGGCAGCCTGGACCTGGTGATCGGCTTCGGCCCGAACGTCCATCGCGACCATGCCGACTTCAAGACCCGGCAGCTATTGGAGGAGGACCTGGTCTGCGTCGTGGACAAACGGGCGACCCCACTTGAGCCGCAGTTGAGCCTTCAGTCTTTCGTACGGCGCCGACACGTGTTTGCGACGCCTTGGGCGTCAGCGAGCAACAGGGTGGACGGCTGGCTGGCACGGCAGGCCCAGCAACGGCAAATCGCCGCGCGCGCCAACAGCTACAGCGCCGCCCTGAAGATGATCACCGGCACCGACTTCATCCTGACCCTGCCCCGCCGCATTCAGAAATTGCTGGCCAACGAGGCGATTTTCAATCACCACGAAGCGCCCATGGGCCTGCCGGGGTTTACCTTGGACATGCAGTGGAACCCGGCCCTCGATCAGGACAGTGCCAACGCCTGGCTACGCGAACAGATCATCAAGGCCTGCGCCCATGCGACGCCTGATCGTCATTGACCGATCAAGGCCTTGGCATACGGTTCCCGGTCAATGTCGAGGATCTCCACGCACAGTTGCACGCTGACCTCGGTCGGCCATGGCCCCAGGTCCTGGATCACCGCCAGCAGGCTGTCGGCCAATTGCTTCTTGATTTGTGGCGAGCGTCCGCTGAGCAAGGCCAGCTTCACGTGCACGAAACCCCGTTCAGCAAGAGCTGTGCCCACCCGGAAAGTCTCCAGTTTCACGGCCCGGCTCTTGATGTCCAGCTCGGCCCCGAATTGACCGGAACCCACCAGCGCATTGTTCAGGCGCATCAGTGCGACGTCGGCATTCAGCTCGGACAGGTTGGCGGTGTATTCCATGTGCAGGTGAGGCATGTGTTCGACTCCGATTCGAAAAGATGACGAGGGGATTTCAGCCGTCACAACCTTACCTCGACTTTATTCGTTCAGGCAGTTTTTTGTTTCAGTGCAGGCCGTTGTCAGGGCTGTTCCAAGGGCACCCGTTCGCCCATGAAGGCCTCCAACCGCGACCGTAACCAGCGCTCGGCCGGATCACTGTCGACATGACTCAGCCAGACCATGGACAAATCCAGAGTCGGGGTCTTGAAGGGAAAGGGTTCGTTGAACAGGTGCCCCGAGGCCGCCATGGCGGCGGCGGTATAGTCCGGCAGGCTGGCGATCAGGTCGGTGCCGGCCAGCAACGCCGGCAATGCGCTGTATTGCGGCACCGACAGCACGACCTGGCGCGTGCGTCCGATCTCGGCCAGCCATTCGTCAGCGAACCCGGCGACGTTGGCGGTATGGGACACCAGCACATGAGGCCGTGAGCAGTACTCGTCCAGGGTCAGCGGCGTGTCCGACGCATCGGCGCGCAACACGCGGGGTTGGATGTGGCGCAACAGTTTGCGCTTGGCGTTGGCCGGCAGGCCGCGCGTCTGGCTGATGCCCACGGTGATGTCGCCCGATGCCAGCAAATCGGGGATGCGCCAGTAATCGACATGCTGGACCACGAACACGATTTGCGGCGCCTCTTGTCGCAGGCTGCTCAACAGCGGCGGCAACAGACCGAACTCGACGTCGTCCGACAGGCCGATGCGGAAGGTCATGGCGCTGTTGGCGGGATCAAAATCGTGGGTCAGGCTCAGCGCCACCGACAGCGAATCGAGCGCCGGAGAGAGATGCTGGATGATTTCTTCGGCCCGGGCCGTCGGCTCCATGCGGTGACCGACGCGAATGAACAGCGGGTCATTGAACATCTTGCGCAAACGATTGAGGGCCGAGCTGATGGTCGGCTGGCCCAGGAACAGCTTTTCCGCCACCCGCGTCACGTTACGCTCAAGCATCAGCGTTTCGAACACCACCATCAGGTTGATGTCGGCCTTGCGCAATTCGTTGCGGTTCATCCACTGCCCCTCGACTCCTTGATTGGGTGCAGTGTAGAAACGCTGGGATTGTGCGTCTATGCGCTAAAAGTCCAGTCGCCTGCTTTTGTGGCGAGGGAGCTTGCTCCCGCTCGGTTGCGCAGCAACCGCAAAATATTGGGGCCGCTTCGCAGCCCAGCGGGAGCAAGCTCCCTCGCCACAGTGAGTAAGCCATTGTGAAGTGGAAAACTACTTCACAATCAGCGATTTCAACCCCAGCGCCATGACTCGCTCATCGCTCCCCAACCCCAACGCCTTGGGACTGATGGCATCAGGTAAATGGAACTGCACGCGCAACCGCCCCTCCGCGCCAATCGTTTCTCGAATGGCCTGCGTCAGGGGCAGTTCCAGGGTGTTGTCCTGCAAGCGGGTGAACTGCGTCGACAGCGCCGCAACGCCGTTGATCGAGACCTCCACCCGCTGGCGCGTGTGCGAGGGCTGCACGAACGCCGCTGTTTCGATCGACAGGGCACGCGCTTCTGGCGGTATGCGTAAAACAACCTCAGCCTCAAGCCCTTCCGACCAGGTCCCCCATTCCTCGACACGCCCCCAGCCGTCGGACAACATGGCGTTGATTCGGCTGAACACCTGGCGCTCACCGATCTTCACCTGCACGTCCAGCGTTTCGTCAGCAAATGGCGGGCATTCGGTGCAAGTCTTCCAACCCGGCGCCAGCACCACGAGGCCATCGATACGGGTCAACAGATCGGTCTGACGATTGACGATTTTCGCCGCCTGATGCGCGGCGCGAGCGTCGAGGATGTACAGCGAGTCCGCGGCGTACTGCCCGCTGGCAAGCATCTGCTCGGCGTTCCGCAAGGCTCGCTCGATCGCCCGGTCGCTCATGCGTCCCAAGTACACGCCATCGGTTTCCAGGCCATGCGTCAGCGCGTATTGACTGGTCAGCAGCCAGTTGTCCGGCTGGTTCTGCGGCAACAGCGTACGGACTTTCGAATAATGACGGGCCGCACTGGCCCAGAATGGATCATTCATGGACGTGGGCCAACTCGAAGCCGTCGGCGTCATCCGGCTCTGGCGCAGGCCGGCCCATCCCGCGCGGGTATCCAGGACTTGCACCACCAGGGCGATGGCCAGCAGACACGCCGCCGTCCGTGGTTTGTTGCCGCGGATCACCAGGAAAATGACAGCAAATACGATGGTGTAGAACACCGGCCAGAACATCCGGCCGGCAGCACGAAAAATGTTTGCCAAAAGCTCAAGGGGTTTGGGCAGCCAGTAATGCACGTTCTGCATGCCGATGCCGAGATGGTTGGTCAGCGAAAACAACGTCAGCCCGATCAATGCCCACAGCAACAGGCGCCTGTGGCGCACGGCATTCGCCAAACCGGTGTTGCCTTGCAACCATGCCACGCCAGCGCAGATCGCCAGCATGATGACGCCCAATCCCAGGTAGTTGAAACCTTCGTAATCCCCGGGGCCCTGGGGCATGTCGCGCAAGGTATATGACCAGCCGCTGGGGTTGACCAGCGACATCACGTTCAGGCGATACAACCCATAACCGCCCGCCACGGTCCCGCCGCCCACGCTGAAATAACCCGCCTGCCAGCAACAGAACGCCACCAGCAAAAACAAGCCACCCAGCTCAATCAAGGCCTCGCGCCGGGACAACCGCTCCTTGATGGCCTGGCTGGCAAGGTCGGCCAGCCAGATCAACGCCACCATGGCCAATAGATACGCATGCACCAGCGCGGTGGCGGCCAACAGCACGCCCCAGGCCAGTCGCCGCTTCTGCAAGCCGGGCCGCAGCGCCAGGTACAGGGCCGCCAGGATCAGGAAATGCCCGGAGAGTGACAGGTGCCCGCCCATGCGCAGAAACATCGGCGGCGAAAATACAAACAAGCCGGCGCCCAACAGCCTGATCCACAGCGACGGCGTCAGCAGGCCGACCAATTTCCAGGCGAACCAGGCTTGCAGGATGAAGCAGGCCAGCAACCACAGGCCAAAATACTGGAACGTCTCGGGAAGCCAGGCGTTGAAAGGTTTGAACAGGAACGCCAGCAACGGATTGGAATCGGAAAAAATGATGCCGTTGCCCAACTCCAGGCCATAGGAAGGGTTCATGCCCAGCGGAAAGGTCCAGGGTGAGTTGCGGAAAAACGCCCAGCCCATGTAATGGGTCGCCGCATCCCCCTCCCCCAGCCAGGCGATGTTCGTCGGGTCCAGCACCCGAGGACCGATCACCAGCAGGAACGCCAGCGCGCCCAACAATATGGGCAACAAGGAAACCGGGAAACGCTGACTACGAACGGTCATCGATACGTCCAGAAATTATGCAGGATGAAGGTGTACACCGGGATGATCAGCGCCACGACCATGATGCCCGCCAGGTAACCCAGGCCGACGCTCTGGGCCGCCCAGGCCACCAGCATCGCCAGCCCGAACCCGCCGATCGAGACCACCACGAAACGGCCGAGGGTCCGGCCATGCAAGCGGCTGGAAAAACTCCAGAGGGTGTTGACCAGGTACGACACCACGGTCGCCACGACAAAGGCGAAGCCATTGGCCAACGGCGGGTTTGCCAGGATCAGGTGCACAAACAGCACGGCAGCCACCACGTGGACGCCAGTGACGAACAGTCCCGTCATGGCAAAGCGCAAGGCTCGTTGCAGCAAGGGCGAGTGCGTCCAGGTCACGGCTTCTGCGCCAGACAGAACACCGTCAGGCCGGCAATGCGATTGGCGCCCATGAACGGACGCTCCAGGCTGCACAGTGTCCTCAACACGCCATTGACCAGCGGATGATGCCGCGCCAGCTGCGACTTGGCCGGCGCCCCGGCAGCGTTGCGTTGCAACAGGCGCAGGCCGGCGGCAATAGGAAAGACCAGGCCGAAGTAATACGCCCCTTGCTGGACCTGCAAACCGGCCTGCGCCACGACGTTTTCCAGCTGCTTGAGGGTATAGCGGCGCTTGTGCTCGAGAAAATCGTCATGCCCGCTCCAGAGAAACTGGAACGCCGGCACGGTGATCAGGAAGCGGCTGCCGGACGGCACTTTGTCGACGTAAGCCTTGAGCAGGCCCACGTCATCATCCACGTGTTCCAGCACATCCATCAGCAATACCAGGTCGGCGTCCAGCGTGTCGATGGCGCGTCGGTAGCGGACCGGTTTACCCGCGGTGCTGGCGTCGGAGTCGGCCGGGTAGCTGATGTCCACGCACCAGGCCTGGGCCGTTGCGGTATGGGTCAACAGGTGATGGGAAAAAAAGCCCGACCCGGCGCCCACGTCCAGCAATGTATTGGCCGAGGTGCCCTGGAGCATATGAAGCATGGCCCGTGCTTTCGACCGGTAGTACCAGTGCTGCTCGATATCGGGACCGAGGATGTCGGTTTCCTTGAGGTCCATGGTCAATCCTTGGCGTCATAGATGCGCCGCACCAGGAAAACCGGCCGACGCTTGGATTCGATATAGGTGCGGCCCAGGTATTCACCCAGCACGCCGATGCCGATCAATTGCAGCCCGCCCAGGAAGGTGACCGCGACCATCAGCGAGGCATAACCCGGCAAGTCGACCCCGGAAATCAGGGTCCGCAATACGATGAAGATAGCGAACGCAAAGGACACCAGCGAAACGCAAAGCCCCAGGTACGTCCAGATACGCAGCGGTTCGGTGCTGAAGCTGGTGATGCCTTCGAGGGCAAAATTCCACAGGCGCCAGCCGTTGAACTTGCTTTCACCGGCGGCACGTTCAGGCCTGACGTAATCCACGTAGGTGGTCCGGAACCCCACCCAGGCAAATAGCCCTTTCATGAAGCGCCGCGATTCCGGCAGGGTTTGCAGGGCATCGACCACACAGCGGTCCATCAAGCGAAAATCGCCGACATTTTCCGGCAGCTTATGGTCGGCGATTTTGTTGTGCAGCCGATAGAAGCCGTTGGCGGATACCTGCTTGGCCCAGGAGTCGGAGTCGCGGTTGATCCGATGCCCCAGCACCACTTCGGCGCCGTTGCGCCAATGGGCAATCATTTCCAGGATCACTTCGGGAGGGTCTTGCAAATCAACGTCGATCGGCACCACTGCCTGGCCACGAGCGGCTTGCAGGCCGGCGCTCAATGCCGCCTCCTTGCCGAAGTTGCGACTCAGGTCGACGATCCGGATACGCGGGTCGGCCTTCTGCCTGTCCAGCAGCAGCTCCAACGTATCGTCCACGCTGCCGTCGTTGACGAACACCAGTTCCAGGCTCACCCGCGATTCATTGGCAAAAACCTGGTCGATCCTGGCCATGAACAAATCGATGGTCTGGAATTCGTTGTAGACCGGGATGACAAGCGAAAGCGTTAGACGACCTTGTAGATCCACTCCTGGATATTCAGTCACTTGATGGCTCTTTTTCTTATAGTGTTTTCAGTCCCTTCGGGCTTCCGGCCCTAGGCGTCGAAACGTATTAAGCAGGACCAGGCAGGGCAACGCAAGGATCAGGCCCGAACTTCCAGCCGACCACATGTTCGCAACATGACTTTTTCCATGACAATAGTCGAATGCCCGATCCAGGCTCATTTCCGGCAATATTTGATCATCAATGGAAACGATTTTCCTGTAGCCAAAACTACCTGCTTGGCTAGGCTTGCAGCCACATGTTCAATGCATGTCTTAAATGAATGAATCGCAGGGAGCGAACCGATGTATTTTGAAATCTATCGACAGACCCGAGGCACCCCGAGCACCGGAAAAGGCCAATGGCGCTGGCGCTTGAGGGCCGGCAACCACGAAACGATCGCCAGTGGCGAATCCTACGTGAACAAGAGCGACTGCCTTCACGTCATCGGGCTGATCAAGAATGTCCAGGGTGAAACGCCGGTAAAGGAAATCTAGCAGCGCCACCAGGGCTCTGTAGGAGCTGGCGAAGCCTGCGATCTTTTGATCTTGATCTTTCGCGTGAGACTCAAGTGTCTGGGGAAAGATCGCAGCCTCGTTGCACTCGACAGCTCCTACACCGGTTCAGCTTTTTTTGCGGTAGGGTATACGGACAAAGCAGGAGGCCCGGTGCAATGACTCGATTCATCCACAACCGCGACTGGCTGGTGCGGGCGCCTGAATCGAGGAAGATGGAACGCATCGAGGCTTATTTCAGTGGGCATGGCTACACCAGCCATCGCCATGACACCTACGCCATCGGCATCACGCTTTCGGGCGTGCAGAGCTTCAATTATCGCCACAGCAAACGCCACAGCCAACCCGGCGGCACCATCGTCCTGCACCCGGACGAGGTACACGATGGCGAAGCCGGGACGAGCGAGGGTTTTCGCTACCGGATGTTCTACATAGAACCGTCGGTGATCCAGCACGTGTTGGGCGGCAAGCCGTTGCCCTTCATCGAAGGTGGATTGTCCAACGCCCCTCGCCTCAACATCGCGACCCGCCGATTGTTGAACAGCCTGGATCACCCCCTCGACCCGCTGGAGGAAGAGGACGCCATCTACGACGTGGCCCAGGCACTCGACATCGCGGCGGGCAACCGACGTGGACGGCGATTGATCGACTACCCGGCAGCAGAGCGTGCCCGCCTGTTCATTCACGATGCCCTCGGCCAGGTGATCACCCTGGATGACCTGGTGCGGGCAAGCGGCAGGGATCGATGGAGCCTGTCCCGGGATTTCCGGGCGCTGTACGGCACCAGCCCCTATCGCTATATCACCCAGCGCCGCCTGAACGAAGCCCGGCGCCTGGCATTCAATGGCACGCCGCTGAGCGAAGTGGCCTTGGCCTGCGGTTTTTTCGATCAGAGCCACATGACCCGGCTGCACACCCAAGCCTTCGGTATTTCACCGGCACGCTGGCTGAACATGCTGCGCTAAGGCAGCGGCTGCGCACGGCAAAAAGCTGCACGATCATCCAATACGCACGTTGGCTCGGACAATAAAGTAGGACGCACTACCCGACCAAGGAGCATGCCTCGATGACTCGTTATAGCCCCATCAACTTCGCCCATAAATACACCTTGTTCCAGGAACAATGGATGCCAAAAGTCGTGGCCGAAATGAACGACTACCAATTCAAGCTCGCCCGGCTTGAAGGCGATTTCGTCTGGCACACCCACGCCGACACCGATGAAACCTTCATCGTGCTGGAGGGCGAGCTGCGCATCGACTTTCGCGACGGTGCAGTGACCCTTGGCCCGGGCGAGATGTATGTGGTCAAAAGAGGTGTCGAGCACAAGCCCAGCGCCGCCCAGGAAGTGAAACTGCTGTTGATCGAGCCTCGCGGCGTCATCAATACCGGCGAAGAAACCAATGAGCGAACGGCAGCCAATGATGTGTGGATCTGACTGAGCCAGGCTCAATCGTATTCAGCTTCCTGGTGATCGCCCAATAACCGCCGCTGGCGAGGTGTGGCGGCGGCCAGGACCTCAGGGTTGAACTGCCAGTGCAGATAAGGTGAGAACTTCTGTGCGACCATCCGCCGACCGTAGTGCACCTGGAGCAGGTAGCGCGTGCGATCGGCGGTCCGGTTATCGCTGCCGGCGTGCCACAGCTCGCTGCGCAGAACCAGCACATCGCCCGCTCGGCACAGCACTGGCTGCGCGGTACGGCCCTGCCAATGCGTTTCGCCCGCAGTGGGCGCCCGACCGGCCTTGTGGCTGCCAGGAATCACCTGGGTCGGGCTCAAGTCGGCGTCGATGTCATCCAAATAAAATTGCGCGGTGAACACCTGCATCGGCAGCTCGAAGGTCGGATCGGCCAACAGCGTTGGCGGCAACGCCATCGCCAGGTAATCCAGGTGCAACGGCGCCCCCTTGAGACCCGGGTGACAGCGCCAGGCCGTCTGGCCGATGACATGGCAGTCATCACCCAGGGCCGTCTCGGCCAGCTCGATCACGCCGGCCACATCCAGGAACGGCAGCCAGAACGGGTCGCGATTGAACACACATTTGTAATGATCGATGACGCCGCTGTAGTCCCAGTGCTGAGGCTTCAACTGGTCGATGGCATGGCGCAGGTTGGCAATCTGCGCGGCGTCCAGTACGGCTGGCATCAGGACGAACCCGTCCTGATGCAACGCTCGCAGACTATCGCTGATGGCCACAGCGCGCCTGCCTCAGGTGCGGAAGCGGCCGACCAGCCCAGCCAGGTTTTGCGACAGAGAGGACAGCTGTCGGCTGGCATGCATGCTCTGGGCGGAATTGGCAGCCGCTTCGTTGGACAAGTCGCGGATATCGGAAATGTTGCGGGCAATCTCTTCGGTGACGCTGCTCTGCTCCTCACAAGCACTGGCGATCTGCGCGGCCATGTCGTTGATCCGCTGGATCGAACCGCCGGTACCGCTGAGCACCTGATCGACCCCCGCCGCACGCTCGACGCTGTCCCGAGCCTTGCTGCTGCCCACATGCATGGCTTGCACAGCCTTGGCGACACCGCTCTGCAACCGCTCGATACGAACCTGAATGTCTTTGGTCGAGTCTTGGGTGCGGGCCGCAAGCGCCCTCACTTCATCGGCCACCACGGCAAAACCACGGCCCTGCTCACCGGCCCGCGCCGCTTCGATGGCGGCGTTCAGCGCCAACAGGTTGGTTTGTTCGGCGATGCCACGGATCACTTCGAGCACGGCGCCGATACTGGACGTTTCCTGGGCCAATGCCTCGATCGTGCCCGAAGCGCTCTCCACTTCCTGGGCCAACTGGCGGATCGACTCGATGGTACTGCTGACCACCTCGGCGCCGTCACGAGACTGGCTGCTCGCCTCCTGCGCGGCGCCCGAGGCGTTCGCCGCGTTATGCGCCACTTCATGCACCGCTGCGCTCATCTGGGTGGCGGCGGTACTGACCTGATCGAGCGCCGCGTGCTCGCTGCTGATCAATCGGTCATTCGTCGAGGCCATGTCGGCCATGGCCCGCGCTGCGGAGTCTACCTCTCCCGTCACCCGCCCGACTTCGGCGATCAATGGCTGCAACTTGTCGAGAAAACGGTTGAAGGCACTGCCGAGTTGTCCCAGCTCATCGGCCGAACGTACCTCAAGACGCCCTTTCAAATCGCCACCGCCCTCGGCAATCTGCTCGACGCGGTGCAGCAAGCGACGCATGGGGCTCAACACCACCAGCGGCAGGGCAACCAGCACAAGGACGCAACCGAGCAGGCCGATCAACAGAATCACGCCCTGATGCACTCCGACTGTCTCACCGTTTTCAATCGCAGCATCGCCTTCGCGATGGGACGCCGCATCTTCCAGCTCACCCAGCTTGTCGATGGAATCACGCATGGTTTCAAACAGGCGCTCACTGTCACCGAAGCTCAGCGCACTGGCACCCTGCGGATCGCCTACCGACAGTTCGAGGACCCGCCGCGAAACCTGCATCCATTTACCGAAGCTGTCATTGAACTGACTGACCAACGCCTGCGCCTCGGCACCGGGCTGCATCGCGGCGTATTTCTGCACACGGTCGTAAGCCTGCTTCGCATTTTCGCCATGACTGGCGCTCAGCGCTTGCAGGTGCTCGCCTGCATGACCATCCAGCAGACTGCGCTCGGCCACGAACGCCTGGTAAAGATCACGGTCGGCATTGAGCAACAGGCTGATGGCCGGCAGATAACGCTTAGTCAATTGCGTACTGGATTCGGTCACCTGACTGATGCCGCGCATCCCCGCGCCCCCCATCAGGACCAGCAACACAGCCAGGAACGCTATCGGGAGAGTGATTTTCCAGCGAAAGCCCAAGTCGGCGAAGAACCGCAGCATGGTGTCACTCCTTACACGGGGGGAATACCTGCCTATCGGCAGCCATGTCTTGAGCTATAGCCCATTAGTCTGATTGTCACAAAGGTTTTGGTGTGAAGGGCTGTGGTTATTCAGAATGCGGAGGGGAGTTGAGCTGGATAAAAAAGTATGGGTTGGACGCAGTACCGTGGGGGAATTGTCTGACATTTTCCGCTCACATAATTCAGGGAAGCGTCCTACGCATCGTCTGATTGATGATCTTTACAGAAAGGCCCTATAGTCCAAGCGTCGTTCGTAAGAGCGGCTTGGGTTTGGCGACTCGATGACAAATGGTAAGAAAGCCTTCAATCAAACGGAGTTTGAAATGAACAGATACATGGCTCTTACTAGTAATGCCGACGATCAACCCCTTTTCGTCGATACCTCCGCACCGTTGCACATCCTGCTCGACACGGCGGGCTATAGAATTCGCGCGGTTACCCAGCTTTTAGAGAACCTCGCAATGCGAGGGGATATTCCGAGTGACTCAGTAGTCCTTCAGGACTTTGCACAACTGTGCTGCATCTCCTTGAGGGATGGTTGCGACGTGCTTGATGTCATCGCCCGACGGTTGGATGCAGAGCCGGCCTAGTTCAAAGGGCTCTCACGGGTAACACCGATCAGAAAGTGGATGCCACGAGGAAACACACAAACCGTGGCGAGGGAGCTTGCTCCCGCTGGGTCGCGAAGCGGCCCTGTTTTTGGTGCTGCTACGCAGCCCAGCGGGAGCAAGCTCCCTCGCCACAGGGTGATTACCCGGCTTTATATCGCTTAACTGACTGGCATTACTCTCACGGGGCCCATCGTCGAAACGAGCATGGTTCGATAACACCAAACCTCCGGTTGCCAGGACTCGATTAGTCACACAAGCCGATCAGCATGAATACACACACCTCGGAGACTCCGATGGCTACCACAAAAAAATCGACAAATCGCACAAAAAAAAAGCGCTTCAGACCAGTCTGAATAAAACTGAAGTAGCACCCCTCGCATTGCGTCAGCTAACTGACCGTTACTTACCAACGTACGAGCTGGATGGAGGCCTTTTGACCGAAGATCAGATAGCCGCAATTCGCACCTCTAGCCTCGCTACGGCTTTTCCGGAGGAACGTGTAACTAGAAAGCTCTATTAACCTATGACAGCGCCTTTTCGCCCACTACCGACGTTAAGTCACGCTTAGTCTTCTTGGCGCTCACGACGCCGATTGGCGTCTGCCTGATTTCGAATGCAACAGGCCACGAGAGGCAGGCTGGACACTCTCGGGATTGTGCTTGATGTCATCGCCCGACGGTTGGATGCGGAGCCGGCCTAGTTCAAAGGGCCTCTCACGGGTAACACCGATCAGAAAGTGGATGCCACGAGGAAACACACAAACCGTGGCGAGGGAGCTTGCTCCCGCTGGGTCGCGAAGCGGCCCTGTTTTTGGTGCTGCTACGCAGCCCAGCGGGAGCAAGCTCCCTCGCCACAGGATGATTGCCCGGCTTTATATCGCTTAACTGACTGGCATTACTCTCAAGGGTCCATCTTGTCGAAACGAGCATGGTTCGATAACACGAAACCTCCGCTTTGCCCAGACTCGATTAGTCACACAAGCTGATCAGCATGAATCCACACCCTCGGAGATTCCGATGACCACCACAAAAAAAGTCGAAGAAGCGCGCAGAAAAGTCATTCACGAAGAGCTGACATTTCTTGACGTTCGACAAGCAGCGCGTGATGGTCAGAAAGTGTTTGATAGATTTTTAGTTACTAGCAAGCTTGCTACTAAAAAGTAGTTCGGGATGCCAACCGTTAATTCGTGTCCCTTTTGAAGAGTATGGCAATTTTTAAATCTGCATTCATGCCCTAAAAACGCCCTAAACCAAACGCCAAAAACGAAAAAGCCCCTGAAATGTTCAACCATTTCAGGGGCTTAGTCATACACAATAATGGCGGAGAGATAGGGATTTGAACCCTAGGTACTGTCGCCAGTACAACGGATTTCGAATCCGTCCCGTTCGGCCACTCCGGCATCTCTCCAGTGGCGCGCATCATACCAGCACATTCGCCGGAAGCGAACCCCCGAGCGAATTTTTTTCCGTGCTATCAGATGCTTGCGTTGATTACAGCGGCACACCCAGGCGCTGGGCGACTTCTTCGTAGGCTTCGATGACGTCACCGAGGCCTTGGCGGAAGCGGTCCTTGTCCATCTTCTTCTTGGTGTCCTTGTCCCAGAGGCGGCAGCCGTCCGGGCTGAACTCGTCGCCCAGGACGATGGAGCCGTCGCTGAACACGCCGAACTCAAGCTTGAAGTCCACCAGCAACAGGCCGGCGTCGTCGAACAGCTTGGTCAGCACGTCGTTGACCTTGAGGGACAATTCCTTCATGCGCGCCAGTTGCTCGGCGGTGCCCCAACCGAATGCCACGACGTGGGATTCGTTGATGAACGGGTCGCCCTTGGCGTCGTCCTTCAGGAACAGCTCGAAGGTGTAGGGGTTGAGCTTCATGCCCTCTTCCACGCCCAGGCGCTTGACCAGGCTGCCGGCGGCGTAGTTACGCACGACGCATTCGACCGGGATCATGTCCAGCTTCTTGACCAGGCATTCGTTGTCGCCCAGCAGTTTGTCGAACTGGGTCGGCACGCCGGCGGCTTCGAGCTTCTGCATGATGAAGGCGTTGAACTTGTTGTTCACCATGCCCTTGCGGTCCAGCTGTTCGATGCGCTTGCCGTCGAACGCCGAGGTGTCGTTGCGAAACAGCAGGATCAAGCGGTCGGCGTCGTCGGTCTTGTAAACCGACTTGGCTTTGCCGCGGTAGAGTTCTTCACGTTTTTCCATGATGGGCTCCGCTTGCTAAGTAGTGGGCTAGGCGATATGTCGCCAGTCGAGCCCTGAATCTTGATCGGCCAGTTGCAGCCAGTCCGGGTCGCACCCGAGGGTGTCGACAAAACATTGCCGGGCCAGCTGCGGCAGGTTGTTCTTGCTGCTCAGATGGGCCAGGACCAGGTGTTGCAGGCCTTGCCAGCCCAACTCGGCCACCAGGAACGCTGCCTGGTGGTTGTTCAAATGTCCGTGCTCCCCGCCGACCCGCTGCTTGAGAAAGTACGGGTAGTAACCACGGGCCAGCATGTCACGGCAGTGGTTGGACTCGATCATCAACGCATCGAGGTCCCGGTAACTGTCCATCACCCTGTCGCAATACGACCCCAGGTCGGTGAGCAACCCGAAGCGCCGCTCACCGTCGCTGAACACGTATTGCGTCGGTTCCCGGGCATCGTGCGCCACGCTGACCACGCTGATATCCAGGCCACCGATACGCAGTTGCTCGCCACCGGCCACGAAACCGGCTGGCTCGATGGGCTTGCGCAGGCCTTCCAGCGTGCCACGACTCAGGTACACCGGCACATTGTAGCGCCGAGACAGCAAACCCACGCCATGCACGTGGTCGGCATGTTCGTGGGTTACGAGTATCGCGCTCAGTTGCGCCGGGTGCACACCCAGGCGCAACAGGCGTTTCTCGGTTTCCCGCAGGGAGAAACCACAATCGACCAGCACATACGTGCCAGCACTGGCGACCAGCGTGCCGTTGCCCTGGCTACCGCTGCCGAGAACGGCAAAACGCATCGGATCAGCCCAGGTTATCCTGAATCACGCTCAACACCTTGCGGGCCACATCGGCCGGCGCCACGGTATTGATGTTTTTCTCGACGGTGACCTGGACGTTGTCGCCGACCTTGCTCAGGCGAACCTGATAACGCTCGGCGCGGGCTTCGACTTCTTCCTTGTCCGGCTTGCTGCCGAACAGGCCACTGAAGAAGCCAGGCTTCTCGTCTTTCCTCTCGGCCTTTTCAGCCAGGTTGATGTAGTACAGGCCCAGGCTGCGGTTGATGTCTTCAACGCGCCACTCGCCCTGCTCCAGCGCACGGCCAACGCTCGACCAGGCACGGTCCAGGTCGGAGCCAACGTTGAGCACCGGGTTGCCGCTGCCGTCTTCGTTCAGGCTGACGCGGCTCGGCGTATCGTAGTCCCGGGTCGCCAGCATCGACACCGAACCGCCCTGCTCTGCGGTACGGCTCATGCTGGCAAGCATGTCGTCCACCAGCGCAGCGTCGAGACCGGTATTGACCGAACGGTTGGTGAAGGCCACGTCGGCGGTGCTGCCGGCGGGACGCTCGGCGCTGACCACGTAGATTTCACTGGTGTTGCGCTGCACGCCCGGCTCGATGCGCACCCGCACGCGGGTTTCGCTGTCGGCCGCGACACCGGAGGCGCTCAGGCGCTTGGCCATGGCGGCGGACAGTTCATCGGAGCGCTGCCAGGTGGTGGTGAACTCGCCGGTTTGCGGGCGCTGTTCGTCCAGGCGGAAACCGTTGTCCTGGAAGAACTGGATCGCTACAGGCCAGACTTCGGCCGGTGGATGCTGGCCCATGACCCAGCTGGAATCGCCACTCTTCTGCAGGGTGTAGTCGCTGGCATCGGCCACGGCCGACAGCGGCTGCGGACGTGGAACGATGTATTCGCCCTTGACGCTGTCGTCCGCGACGTTGCGCGGGATCGGCAGCAGCGGATCCAGGCGCTTGGCGACGTTGACGTCTTGCGGCAGTTGCATCGGTGCAGTCTGTTGCGCTTGCAGGTAATCACTACCACGGTCGCGGAAGTAACCCTCCGGCCCCCAGATCCATCCGCAGCCGCTGGTGCTGGAGATAATCAAGGCAAGTGCGGAAAGTCCGGCCATTCGCTTCATGCGTTGTACTTCCTCAATTAAACCAGGACGCCGGACTGGCGCAGGGCCTGCCGCAGCGGTTCGTGACAGGGGGTGCTCAGCCAGGTCAGTGGCAGGCGGATGCCATCGTGCATCAGGCCCATTTCGACCAAGGCCCACTTCACCGGAATCGGGTTGGCCTCGATGAACAGGTCCTTGTGCAACGGCATCAGTTTTTCGTTGATGGCCCGTGCGGTCTCGGCGTCGCCCTTGAGCGCGGCCTCGCACAGGTCGGCCATTTCGCGTGGGGCAACGTTGGCCGTGACGGAAATGTTGCCCTTGCCACCCAGCAGGATCAGCTCGACCGCGGTCGGATCATCGCCGGACAGCACGATGAAGTCCTTGCTCACGCCATCGAGGATGGCCTTGGCGCGCTTCATGTCGCCGGTGGCTTCCTTGATGCCGATGATGTTCGGCACGGTGGACAGGCGGATCACAGTCTCGGCCTGCATGTCGCAAGAGGTGCGGCCGGGAACGTTATAGAGGATCTGCGGGATGTCGACGGCTTCGGCAATGTGCTTGAAGTGCTGGTACAAGCCTTCCTGGGTCGGCTTGTTGTAGTACGGGACGACCAGCAGGCAGGCATCGGCACCGGCTTCCTTGGCATTGCGGGTCAGCTCGACGGCTTCGCGGGTCGAGTTGGCACCAGTACCGGCGATGACGGGGATGCGACCGTTGACCTGCTTGACCACGGCACGGATGACTTCGATGTGCTCATTGACGTCGAGGGTTGCCGACTCGCCGGTGGTACCGACGGCGACAATGGCATGGGTGCCGTTCTCAAGGTGGAAGTCCACGAGTTTGCTGAGGCTGGCCCAGTCAAGATGCCCTTGTGCATCCATGGGTGTGACCAGTGCCACCATACTGCCCGCAATCATGAAACCGCTCCTGCCGGAAAAAGAGAGCGGTAATGGTACTGGCGCCAAGATGCTTGTACAAGCGAACTACCATTCCCCTTGGCGATGGTTTTCGCTACCCTTCAGGCTTTGATCGGTACCGACAAGCTCATACGCCGGTTTCCAGCCTCCGTTTTCGACGTCACAAGCCCCGATCCCGGGTTCATCCTGATGCATTCCTGCTGTCCCGGGGATGCAACGCAACCCCGGGCACAAGGCTTGAGCCGTTCGTTTTCCCGGGCCGGGCGCCGTGTCGAGCGGCCAAGGTACCGACCGCTCATCGCTTTAGGAATGCTGCATGTCCACCCCCACAGTCCGCGAACAATTCCTTGTTATCAGTGCCCTCGGCGCCAACCCCATGGAGCTGACTAACGTCCTGTGCCGCGCCAGCCATGAAAATCGCTGCGCCGTCGTGACCTCACGCCTGACCCGTCATGGTGAATGCAGCGCACTCGTGCTCGAGATCTCCGGCAGCTGGGACGCCCTGGCGCGCCTGGAAGGCAGCCTGCCGGTGCTGGCCAAGAAGCATGCCTTTACCGTCAACGTGGTGCGCAGCGCCGCCCTGGAGAACCGTCCCCAGGCCCTGCCCTACGTGGCCTACGTGAGCTCGGCCTACCGTCCGGACATCATCAACGAGCTGTGCCAGTTCTTCATGGACCATCACGTCGAGCTGGAAAACCTGACCTGCGACACCTACCAGGCTCCGCAGACGGGCGGCACCATGCTCAACGCCACGTTCACCGTGACCCTGCCCGCCGGCACCCAGATCAGTTGGCTGCGCGATCAGTTCCTGGATTTCGCCGATGCGATGAACCTGGATGCCCTGATCGAACCGTGGCGCCCACAAAACCCAATGTAAGGAAGCGTTCATGGCCGTTGCCGTCGACCAGCCGGTTACCGATTTCGAGGCGCCCGCCACCAGCGGGCAGACCGTCAGCCTCGCCGCCCTCAAGGGCAAGCAGGTGGTGATCTACTTCTACCCCAAGGACAGCACCCCCGGCTGCACCACCGAAGGCCAGGGTTTTCGCGATCAGTACGCCCAGTTCCAGGCCGCCAACACCGAAGTGTTCGGCGTCTCCCGGGACAGCCTGAAGTCCCACGAGAACTTCAAGTGCAAGCAGGAATTCCCGTTCGAGCTGATCAGCGACAAGGACGAGGCCGTCTGCCAGTTGTTCGACGTGATCAAGCTGAAAAAGCTCTATGGCAAGGAATACCTGGGCGTTGATCGCAGCACCTTCCTGATCGACAAGAACGGCGTGCTGCGCCAGGAATGGCGTGGCGTGAAAGTGCCGGGGCATGTGGATGCGGTGTTGGCGGCGGCCCAGGCCCTCAACAAGGGCTGAAACTTTCGCTGCCTGTACTGGCGCCATCGCGAGCAAGCTCGCTCCCACAAGGATTTGATTAACACCACCAATCCAGTGTGGGAGCGAGCTTGCTCGCGATGGGGCCATAAGCCCCACACCATTATTTAAAGAGCTACAACAACGGCGCCACCACCGGCTCCTTGCTCGGCCACGCATCCAGCA
The DNA here is from genome assembly GCF_001269655.1 of Pseudomonas thivervalensis. GTDB lineage: Bacteria > Pseudomonadota > Gammaproteobacteria > Pseudomonadales > Pseudomonadaceae > Aquipseudomonas > Aquipseudomonas thivervalensis. Next base: position 40,472 of record NZ_LHVE01000007.1, on the reverse strand, counting down.
CTGCCTTGAACAGCGTCGCCAGGGGAATCGCAAAGAATACCCCCCAGAAGCCCCACAGCCCGCCAAACAGCAGCACCGCACAGATGATCGCCACTGGATGCAGGTTCACCGCCTCGGAGAACAGCAGCGGGACCAGCACGTTGCCGTCCAGGGTCTGGATGATCCCGTAGACCGCCATCAGGTAGATGAACTGATCGCTCCAGCCCCACTGGAACAGCGCAATCAAGGCCACCGGCACGGTCACCACCACGGTGCCGACGTAAGGCACCACCACCGAAATGCCCACCAGCAGCGCCAACAGGGCGGCGTAATTGAGTCCCATGGTCACGAAGCCGATATAGGTCACGCCGCCGCAGATGAAAATCTCGATGACTTTCCCGCGAATGTAATTGGCGATCTGCCGGTTCATCTCCTGGGCCACCCGGGTAATCAGCGCCCGCTCACGCGGCAGGTAGCCACGCACCCAACGCCCGATCATTTCCCTGTCCTTGAGGAAGAAAAACACCAGGATCGGCACCAGCACCAGGTAGATCATGACGTTGACCAGAAGTGGCAGGCTCGACAGCGAAAACGTCAGCGCCCATTGGCCGAACTTACCGATCTCGCCGCGCACCACTTCGATGGTCTGCAACACCTGCTCATCGGACACCAGGTGCGGATAACGCTCGGGCAGTAGCAATAGCAGGGACTGCCATTTGGCGAGCATCCCTGGCAACTCGTTGAACAAGGTCACCAACTGGTGCCAGAGCAGCGGCACGATCACCACGATAAACACCACCAGCACGCCCATGAACAAGGCGAACACCAACCCCACCGCCGCAGTGCCGGGCAGCCGCAGACGCTCCAGCGTCGTGACCAATCCCTGCATCAGGTACGCCAGCACCATCCCCGCCAGCACCGGCGCCAACATGCCGCCCAGGGTGAGCACAGCGGTAAAGGCCAGGAACAGCAGCACAGCCAGGACCACCGCCTCTTCATCGGAGAAGTAGCGCTGAATCCAGTCGCGTAACACTTTGAACATTAAAAATCCTTAAGAGACGCTGTCGGTTTTTTCAGGCCTTTTTCAGCCAGTAACGGTAGACGCCGTTTTCGTCTTCTTCACGCAGCAGCGTATGACCGGCCAATCGGGCGAAGGTGCGAAAGTCGCGCTGGGAACCCGCATCCGTGGCGATCACCTTGAGCACACTGCCACTGGCCAGGCGGTTGAGTTCCAGCTTGGCCTTGAGCAACGGCAACGGACAGTTCAGGCCGCTGGCGTCCAGTTCGGCATCATGGGCTACAGCATCAGTCATGGGTTCGCTCCGCGGCAGGTCGTTGAGCGGCCTAGAATATCTGGTCCCAGGCCCGGTGTCCGGCTACAGTAGGGTCTTTGTCAACTAAGGCTTCGTGCATGACATTTCTGCGCCCCACCCTGCTGACGCTCGCTTGCCTGCTTGCCTCACCGGGCTTCGCCGACGACTTGCCGTCACTTGGCGACGCCAGTTCTGCCATCGTCTCGCCAGAACAGGAGCATCAACTGGGCCGCGCCTGGCTGGCCCTGCTGCGCAGCCAGGTTTCACAGCTCAACGATCCACAGCTCAAGGACTACGTCGAAACCAGTGTCTACAAGCTGGTGGAGACCAGCCAGGTCAACGACCGGCGCCTGGAATTCATCCTGATCAACAGCCCGCAGCTCAACGCCTTCGCCGCACCGGGCGGCATCGTCGGGGTCAACGGCGGCCTGTTCCTCAACGCCCAGACCGAGGGCGAATACGCCTCGGTCATGGCCCACGAACTGGCCCACTTGTCACAGCGTCACTTCGCTCGCGGCGTCGAAGCCCAGCAACGCATGCAGGTGCCGATGATGGCCGCGCTGCTGGCCGGCATCGTGATTGCCGCCGCCGGGGGCGGTGACGCCGGGATCGCGGCCATCGCCGGGACCCAGGCCGCCGCCATCCAGGAACAACGGCGCTTCTCGCGCCAGAACGAACAGGAAGCCGACCGCATTGGCATCCAGAACCTGGAGAAGGCCGGCTACGACCCGCGATCCATGCCTAGCATGTTCGAACGCCTGATGCGCCAGTACCGGTTCGATGCCAGGCCTCCGGAATTCCTGCTGACTCACCCGGTGACCGAATCGCGGATCGCCGACACCCGCAACCGCGCCGAACAGGCCAAGCCGGGCGGCATCGAGGACAGTGTGCGCTATCAACTGATTCGCGCACGGGTCCAGTTGACCTATGAAGAAACCCCGGGCCTGGCCGCCAAGCGCTTCCGGGCACAGCTGGATGAAAACCCGAAGAGCGATGTGGCGCGCTATGGCTTGGCGATCGCGCAGATCAAGGGCGGGCAGTTGAATGAAGCACGGGAGAACCTCAAGCCGTTGCTGGCCAAATCGCCCAACGAGATCATCTACAACCTGGCCCAGGTCGACCTGGACATCACCAACAACAAGCTGGCCGACGCTCAGTCCCGCGTCGACCGGATGCTCACCCAGTACCCGGGCAACTATCCGCTGAACCAGGTCCGCGTCGACCTGCTGCTCAAGCAGAACCGCCCCGCCGATGCCGAGAAGGCCCTGGAAACCTTGCTCAAGTCCCGCCCGGACGATCCGGACGTCTGGTACATGGTGGCCGAGACCCGCGGGTTGTCAGGCAACATCATTGGCCTGCATCAAGCCCGTGCCGAGTACTTCGCCCTGGTGGGCGACTACCGTCAGGCCATTCAACAACTGGACTTCGCCAAACGGCGCGCCGGCACCAATTTCCCCCTGTCCTCACGCATCGATGCGCGGCAGCGGGAACTCATGGAGCAGGAACGCATGGTCAAGGACATGATGGGCTGAGCATTCGCCAGGCATAAAAAAACCGCCTCTTTCGAGGCGGTTTTTTTTCAGCGGCTAACCGATCATTCGGCCAGCTTGAAAGTGATGAAGCTCGCACGCCCCTGACGCAGGACCCGCATCGACACCGAACGATTCTTCGGCAATGCCTTGGCGATGTCGGTGAACTCCTTGGCCGAACCAATGGCCTGGTTGTTCAGGTGCGTGATGATATCGCCCGGCTGGAGACCGATCAGCGCGGCAGGACCGTCCTGCACTTCCTTGATCACCACCCCGCCCTGAAGCTCCAGGGTGCGCTTCTGCTCTTCGGTCAGCTCGACCACGGCCACGCCCAGGCGGTTGCTGCTGCGTTCGACGCCGGACTTGGGCAGCGAATCCAGCTCTTTGCCCTCTTCGGGAATGGCGCCGACGGTCAATTCGACGTTCTTGCGCTTGCCTTCGCGAATCACTTCCAGATTGGCCTTCGCGCCGGCCTTGAGGGCCCCCACCAGGTGCGGCAGGTCGGCGGACATGACGATCGGCTGGCCGTTCATGCTCAGGATCACGTCGCCTACTTGCAGGCCGCCCTTGGCAGCCGGGCCACCTTCCTGGATCTGCGCCACCAGCGCACCGGCGGGTTTATCCAGCCCGAACGACTCGGCCAGGTCCTTGTTCACTTCCTGGATCACCACGCCCAACCAGCCGCGACTGACCTTGCCTTCGCTTTTCAGTTGGTTGGACACATCCATGGCCACGTCGATTGGAATGGCGAAGGACACCCCCATGAAACCGCCCGAACGGGTATAGATCTGCGAGTTGATGCCGACCACTTCACCGTCGAGGTTGAACAGCGGGCCACCGGAGTTACCCGGGTTGATCGGCACGTCGGTCTGGATGAACGGCACGTAGTTTTCGTTCGGCAGGCTGCGACCGATGGCACTGACGATACCCTGGGTCACCGTGTGGTCGAAGCCGAACGGCGAACCGATGGCAACCACCCATTGGCCGGCTTTCAGGTCCTGGGATTTGCCCAGCTTGAGCACCGGCAGGTCCTTGCCCTCGATTTTCAACAGCGCCACGTCGGAACGTGGATCGGTGCCGATCAGCTTGGCTTTGAGCTCGCTGCGATCGGCCAGGCGCACCAGGATCTCGTCGGCATCGGCGATCACATGGTTATTGGTCAGGATGTAGCCATCAGGCGAAATGATGAAGCCCGACCCCAGGGATTGCGCTTCGCGCTGGCGACCGCCGCCGGGCGAACGGGGTTGTTGCGGCATGCCGCGCTCGAAGAACTCCCGCAGCATGGGCGGCAAGCCTTCCAGGTCGGGCATCTGCTGGTCCGATACACGGCGATCCGGCAGCTTCTGGGTCGTGCTGATGTTCACCACGGCGGGTGAAGCCTGCTCGACCAGTTGCGTGAAATCAGGCAATTCCACCGCCACGGCAGGAACGGCCTGACCGAGCACCAGCACGGTGGCAAAAATGGAGAGATAGGTTTTCAAGCGTGGTATCGACATACGGCTCCCGTTACGACGAGCATGGTTAAGCGATATGGAGCAAGGAATACCAGGGAAAGATACGCCGGTATTTTTGTTCCGGGAACAGACAAGGCCAGAGCCGAGCGGCTCTGACCTATAGAAAAAAAGCTGGGTTTTTGCAAATGAAAATGCTGACAGGAAGTTTCGGCATTTCGATCAAGCCCTGGCGTCATCGGCCTCTCGCGCAATCGAACCCCCGTGCGGCCAACAGGCTATTGAGTCGCCGTGACGTCAGAGCGCATGGACAGCGCGATCCGCTCCGCCGTACCGATCGGGATCTCGCCGACCACCGTGACCATCATCTCGCCCTGGGGCGTGGTGAGCCTGCGGGAGACGGCAGCCGTTGGGCCGAGCTGAGTCCGGGTATCGGTGGCGTTGGCGCCGTTCAACGGTTCAAGGAACACCGAGAAGCGCGCCAGGCCGTCGTCGTACATCAAGCTGCTGACCTGGACCTGGGTGTCCGGGTCCTTGCGTGCAGCGCTGCTGGTCAGCTCGAAGCCGGGCGGCAGCCAGTCCGAGTGCCAAGCGGTCTTCGCCGCGACAGTCTTGACGGGGTCCTGCGCGACAGGTTTGCATTCGGCGCTGGCCTGCAAATCAGCGTCTGCGGGCGCGGCAACATTCATGCGGGTGAACTGGAAGCGTTCGAGCAACTGCCCCTTGTCATTGAGCAACAAGGATTTGAGCGGCAGGCCGGTCTCTTTGTCCAGGTGCAGCTCGAAGCCGTAGCGATGCTGATCCTTGGGCGTCAACGCCACAATGACCGCTTGACGCCCGGCCACACGTGACTTGCCAATGACGGCAAGGTCATACCAATTCTTGAGTTTTTGCGGATCGAGCGCACGTGAAGTGCTATCCGGCGTATTGCCCAGCCCCGCGATCAAGGAGCCGCTGACGCATTGAGTATGCCCATCAATGCGCACGACTTCCTGTGCCGAGCCGTCGAGCTGGAGTAACCGCTCGCGGACCTTGCCATCCTGGACACGATGCCAGATGTTATGGGTAGAAAAACTACCGTTGCGCTCGTAAACGAAAGTACCCTGGAAGCTCTGCTGTTGCTCGGCTTGACTCAGGCGGCTCAACCAGTCCTGAGCGTCATCGGCATGGGCTGGAATCGCACACCAGCCACCAACAAGCAGAAGCGTGAATAGAGGTATGGCGCGCAATGGCTTTCCTTATTAACGGTTTTCCAGGCTGGCTGCACGGGCGTAAGGCAGCGCGCTTTCAGTACCTTTCAGGGCAGCTTGCTGGGCATGCTGACGCAGGTAGTTGGGCAGACGCTGATCATGCCAACCAGGTTGGCCTTGCAGAACGCCGTTGGCCATGGGGCCTGCGGTTTCCGAGCCTTCGCTGTAACCGGCCAGCACTGCCGGGCCCTTGACCTGTGGAGCGGCCAAGCCAGGCTGATTGGACTGCTGCGCCATCTGCACGCCAGCAATCTCATCCTGGTTGTACAGGCGCACACCGGCCAATACAGCAACGGTGACCGACGCGGCTACTGCCAGGCGACCCAGGCTGCGCCATGGTCCGCGGGAGGCTTTTGCCGGTACGGCTTCGTCAGCCAATGCAGCAGAAACAGCAGCGGCAATGTCCAGGCGTGGAAGCAACAAGTCCTTGTGCATGACAGCCCGGGCGATCTGGTAACGAGCCCAGGTCTCACGTGTTTCAACATCGTCGAAGGCATTCAATACCCGACGTAATTCAAGTTCGTCCGCTTCGTTGTCCATAACTGCGGACAGCGATTCCTGCAGGGCTTCACGACTCATGGCGTTCCTCTCTTGGCTGTCGCCGCTGTCTCTAGTTTTCCTGCAACAACGGTTGCAGGGCTTTATCGATGGCCTCCCGAGCGCGGAAAATCCGGGAGCGCACGGTGCCCACAGGACATTGCATGACGCTCGCAATGTCTTCGTAACTCAGACCGTCGAACTCACGTAAAGTTAACGCCGTACGCAAATCTTCAGGCAGTTGCTGGATGGTCCGATGGACAGTGCCTTCGATCTCATCCCGCAGCAACGCACGTTCCGGTGATTCGAGATCCTTGAGGCCATGATCGCCATCGTAGAACTCGGCATCTTCGGAACTCACATCGCTATCCGGCGGCCGGCGGCCGCGTGAAACCAGATAGTTTTTCGCCGTGTTGATGGCGATGCGGTAAAGCCACGTATAAAACGCGCTGTCCCCGCGGAAATTACCAAGTGCGCGGTAGGCCTTGATGAAGGCTTCCTGAGCGACATCCTGCGCTTCATGGGTGTCGTGCACGAAACGCACGATCAACCCGAGAATTTTGTGCTGGTATTTCAGCACTAGCAGATCGAAAGCTCGCTTGTCGCCGCGTTGGACGCGCTCGACCAGCTGCTGATCCTCTTCCTGGGTTAGCATGAACACTCCTCGATAAGCTCGAAGGAGGCTTGCATTACTAATTGTCCGGGCTTGCAAACATAGACTCGGGCTTTTCGCAAAAGTTCTCCCCCTTCCAAGCAAGTTTCCGGCGCGCTCTGATCTCGGCACGCACGAAAAACGCAGCAGGAGATTCCCCGGCTGCGCGAATAATCTGTCGCCGGGCCTGTTGGCAGAGACTCCAATGGAAATCTTGCATCAACCCGACGCTGCTCCCTTTTGCAGACAACCGTCTATTGAACGTAGGCGCTTGGCAAAAGTTCCCGCTATTTATAGCGCTGCAAATAGAATAATGGACGACCATGACGTGATAAACAGCGTTCTGTCCTCGAAACAGCCGCCTTTGTCGACCCAGAGCCAAACGGATGATCCGACGAAGCGTGTCGCTTTTCTGTCACGCTGGTTTCACATTGCCATGAACGCCCGGCTATTGTGCCGGTCCCCCCCTCTATATACTAGTGGGCTGCGTGGCTGCCAGCCCCGTTTAAGCGGCGTCTGGCGCCAACCCCGACCCGGGTCGCCTTGAGCGGAAACCATTCGAATGAGCCAACAGTTTCAACACGATGTTCTGGTAATCGGCAGCGGAGCCGCCGGATTGAGTCTGGCCCTGACCTTGCCTGCGCATTTGCGCATCGCCGTACTGAGCAAGGGCGACCTGGCCAACGGTTCGACCTTTTGGGCCCAGGGCGGCGTCGCAGCCGTGCTGGACGATACCGACACCATTGAATCCCATGTCGACGACACCCTCAACGCCGGCGGTGGCCTTTGCGATCCGCAAGCGGTGCGTTTCACCGTCGAGCACAGCCGGGAAGCCATCCAGTGGCTGATCGACCAGGGCGTACCGTTTACCCGTGACGAACAATCGGGCACCGAAGACGGTGGTTTCGAGTTCCACCTGACCCGCGAAGGCGGCCACAGCCATCGGCGCATCATCCATGCGGCAGACGCCACTGGCGCAGCGATTTTCAAGACCCTGCTCGCCCAAGCGCAACAACGGCCGAACATCGAATTGCTGGAACAGCGCGTCGCGGTCGACCTGATCACCGAAAAACGCCTGGGCCTGGGCGGCGATCGCTGCCTCGGCGCTTACGTGCTCAATCGCGGCACCGGCGAAGTCGACACCTACGGCGCGCGCTTCGTCATCCTGGCGTCCGGTGGCGCAGCGAAAGTCTACCTTTATACCAGCAACCCCGACGGCGCCTGCGGCGACGGTATCGCCATGGCCTGGCGTTCGGGTTGCCGGGTGGCGAACCTGGAGTTCAACCAGTTCCACCCCACCTGCCTCTATCACCCACAAGCCAAGAGCTTCCTGGTGACCGAAGCCCTGCGTGGCGAAGGTGCCCACCTGAAGCTCCCCAACGGCGAGCGCTTCATGCAACGCTTCGATCCACGCGCCGAACTGGCACCACGTGACATCGTCGCACGGGCCATCGACCATGAAATGAAGCGTCTGGGTATCGATTGCGTTTACCTGGACATCAGCCACAAGCCCGAAGCGTTCATCAAGAGCCACTTCCCGACGGTGTACGAGCGCTGCCTGGAATTCTCCATCGACATCACCCAGCAACCGATCCCGGTGGTGCCGGCGGCGCATTACACCTGCGGTGGCGTGATGGTCGACCAACGGGGCCGCACCGATGTGCCGGGCCTGTATGCCATCGGCGAAACCAGCTTCACCGGCCTGCACGGTGCCAATCGCATGGCCAGCAACTCGCTGCTGGAGTGTTTCGTCTACGCCCGCTCGGCGGCGGCAGACATTCTCGAGCAATTGCCGCAGATCGCCATCCCGGCGGCCCTGCCCTCCTGGGACGCCAGCCAGGTCACCGACTCGGACGAAGACGTGATCATTGCGCACAACTGGGACGAACTGCGGCGTTTCATGTGGGATTACGTCGGCATCGTGCGCACCAACAAGCGCCTGCAACGGGCACAGCATCGGGTGCGCTTGTTGCTGGATGAAATTGACGAGTTCTACAGCAACTACAAAGTCAGTCGCGACCTGATCGAACTGCGCAACCTGGCCCAGGTGGCCGAACTGATGATTCGCTCGGCCATGGAGCGCAAGGAAAGCCGGGGGCTGCATTACACCCTCGACTACCCGAACCTGCTGCCCGAGGCGCTGGACACTATCCTGGTGCCGCCCACCTACGCCGGCTGAACCTGAGCCGCACCCGCAGGCGCCGATGAATATCCGGCGCCAGCGCGTCGCGCGGTACGCACAGCGAGCGGACCCGCCGCTCGCCCTGCAGGCGAAAACGCAGCACGATGATCATCGGCAGCGCCAGGCTATCAGGGCGCAGCTGCACCGCCCGCCAGCCATCGGCCCTGCTCCAGAGCTGCCAGCCCGCGGCATTGCGACGCAACCTGCTGAAGGCCTGGCGATGGGTCAGCCTTATATGCCGGGGAATCACCCACGCGCCATGGGCCAGGCACGATACGACACCGAGCGCTGCGGACCAGGACGGGACGGACAGCACAAACAACGAACCCAGGGCCAGAAACTGGGCCAGCAAATAGGCCCCCAGCAATTGCCCGGAGGCCTGCCAGTGGCATTCGAAGCGATTACTTGGGTTGGACACGGTCCAGGATCATCCGGACCATGCGCTGCAACTCAGGGTCTTCGGATTCGCTGCGTTCCATGAACCAGCCGAACATGTCCTGGTCTTCGCATTCGAGCAGGCGGACGTAGCATGCACGGTCCACTTCATTGAGATGGGGATACACCTCTTTCACGAACGGCACCAGCAACACGTCCAGCTCAAGCATGCCGCGGCGGCTGTGCCAGTAGAGGCGATTCAGTTCAACATCTTCGACCATGGAGCGCTCCTCAAATAGAGCGCAAGTATACAGACCCCGCCGCAGCGGAACAGACAGCTTTGGTCGGGCACCATCGATCCTTTGTGAACTACCCATTTCAAGGGCGTCCCCTTATGATGTCTACCAGACTTTTTACCCTGCGATGACCCATGGCTGATTCCGCTTTTTTCTGCACCCTGTCCCACGAAGGCGTCCTCGCGGTCCGCGGCGTGGATGCCAGCAAATTCCTGCAAGGCCAATTGACCTGCAACCTCGACTACCTGAGCGACAACCGGGCCAGCCTCGGCGCCCGCTGCACGCAGAAAGGCCGGATGCAATCGAGTTTCCGCATTCTGCTCGAAGGCGATGGTGTGTTGATGGCCATGGCCACCGAACTGCTCGAACCGCAACTGGCGGATCTGAAAAAATATGCGGTGTTCTCCAAATCCAAGCTCACCGATGAAAGCGCCGCCTGGGTTCGCTTCGGCCTGGAAAACGCCGACAAGACGCTGATTGGCCTGGGCCTCGAACTGCCGGGCGACACCGACAGCGTGGCGCGCCATGAAACCTTGATCGCCATCCGTGTCTCGCCCGGACGCGCCGAATTGTGGGCCCCCGCCGAACAGGCACAGGCGCTGCAGGCCCGCCTGGGCGCCGAACTGGCCGAGGCGGACCTGAACCCCTGGCTGCTGGGCCAGGTTCGCGCCGGGATCGGCCAGGTCATGCCAACCACCCGCGAACTGTTCATCCCACAGATGCTCAACCTGCAAGCCGTCGGCGGCGTCAGTTTCAAGAAAGGTTGCTACACCGGCCAGGAGATCGTCGCCCGCATGCAATACCTGGGCAAGCTCAAGCGGCGCCTGTATCGCCTGCAACTGGACGCCAGCGAGCTGCCGGAACCCGGCACGGCGCTGTTCTCCCCCACGCATGGCAGCTCCATCGGCGAAGTGGTGATTGCCGCTCGCGGCGAGGGAAACATTGAACTGCTGGCGGTATTGCAGGCCGAAGCAGCAGAAGACGACAATCTGCACCTGGGTGCCTTGGAAGGCCCTCGTCTTCAATTGTTGGACCTGCCTTACGAACTGGACCGCGACCGCGAAATCCAGCGCTGATCGCAGCATTTGTCGCAATACCCTAGAGAACCGAAATGAGCGATTTGGCGGATAAGGTCCAACGGGATTTGGTGCAGGCCATCGATAACGATGACTTGGTTCTGCCAACATTACCGGAAGTGGCCCTGCAGATTCGCCGGGCCGCCGAAGACCCGGAAATCAGCGTCAGCAACCTGAGCAAAGTGATCGGCCGCGATACGGCGCTCTCGGCGCGCCTGATAAAAGTGGTCAACAGCCCTTTGCTGCGCGCCACCCAGGAAGTCACTGACCTGCACACGGCCATCACGCGACTGGGCGTCAACTACAGCAGCAACCTGGCCATCGGCTTGGTCATGGAGCAGATTTTCCATGCCCGCTCCGAGGTGGTGGAACTGAAGATGCGCGAAGTCTGGCGCAAGAGCCTGGAGATCGCCGGCGTCAGCTATGCACTGTGTCGCGGCTACACCCAACTCAAGCCCGACCAGGCCGCGTTGGGTGGGCTGGTGCACCAGATCGGCGTGCTGCCGATCCTTACGTATGCCCAGGACAATAACGAACTGCTGTCGGACCCGGTCAGCCTCAACCACGTCATCGAAACAATTCATCCGGTGCTGGGGGATAAATTACTCAGCGTCTGGGAGTTCCCGGAGCGGTTGGTGAAGCTGCCGGGGTTGTACCTGGATTTCAGCCGGGACTCCAAGCAAATCGATTATGTCGACCTGGTGCAGGTCGCCGCGCTGTATTGCTACAAGGACACCGACCATCCCCTGGCCAGGATTGACGTATTCGGCGTCCCGGCCTTCAAGAAACTGGGCATTGACCCGGAGAACAAGGCCCGCTGCGCGGATATCGACGAAGCGCGGTCGATGTTCTATTAGACATCTGAAGCCATGAAGGTCTCTCTGGCCATGCCGCTCTTTTGTGGTCAGGAGACGCTTTTGTGGCGAGGGAGCTTGCTCCCGCTCGGTCGCGCAGCGACCGCAAAGCTTAGGGCTGCTTCGCATCCCAGCGGGAGCAAGCTCCCTCGCCACAGGGTTTTGCATCGTCAGGTCTCTCCGGGAATAAAACTCACCCGCACCTTCAATCCACGCTCCAGCCCATCGTGCAAGGTGATCTGCGCCAGATGCGCGCGGCAGATTTCGCCGACGATCGCCAACCCGAGCCCCGAACCGGCCACTTGCTGGTTGCGTCGATAGAACCGCTCGAACACCCGGTCCCGTTCGTGCAGCGGAATCCCGGGCCCGTCGTCCTCGACTTCCAGCACCGCCGGTGCTGAAACCCGCAGAATCACATTGCCACCCGATGGGGTATGAGCCAGGGCGTTGTCCACCAGATTGCTCAACAGCTCGTTCAAGAGGGTCGGCTCGCCCCGCAGCCAGACCGGTTCGTCGGCTTCCAGCGCCAGCGCCACCCCTCGGGCATGGGCCAGCGGGGCCATGGCCATGCCCAGTTCACGGGCCAACTGGCTGAGATCGAGCAACTGCGCGCCGCCTTCGGCAATGGCCCGGGCGCCGTTTTCCACCCGCGCCAGGGACAGCAACTGGTTGGCCAGGTGAGTCAATCGATCGGTCCCCTGAGCTGCGGTTTCCAGGGTTTCACGCCAGGTCGTCGGCTCGCTGGCGCGCAAGCCCAGCTCCAGGCGCGCCTTGAGCGCGGCCAAGGGCGTGCGCAGTTCATGGGCGGCATCGGCGATGAACTGCGCCTGGCGCTCGAACTGCCCGCGCAGACGCTCGGTAAAATGGTTGAGGGCCCGCACCAGCGGCCATAATTCGTGTTGCACTTCCACCAGGGGCAACGGCCGCAGATCGTCCGGCTGGCGCTCTTCCACCGCCGTGCGCAAGCGCTCCAGCGGACGCAACGCCGCGCTGACGGCAAACCACACCAACAGCAGCGCGCCCACAGCCAGCATGCCCAGGCGCAACAGCGTGTCAGCCATCAGGCCCCGGGCCATGCTGACCCGCGCCTCTTCAGTCTCGGCCACGCGAATTTCCGCCATGCCGTTCATGTTCGGCTCGCTCACAGCCTTGAGCAGGCTCACCACCCGCACGGTCTGCCCTTGATACTGGGCGTTATAAAAACGGGCCAGGGCAGGGTAATCGTCCGTACGTGGCGTCCCGGGTGGCGGGCCAGGGAGGTTTTCGTAACCGGAGATCAATTTTTTGTCGATGTCATTGACCTGGTAATAAATGCGTCCGGCGCTGTCGTAGGCAAAGGTGTCCAGGGCCACGTAGGGCACATCCGCGCTGAGGCTGCCGTCGCGCTGGGACAGGCCCGCGGCGATGGTCCGGGCCGAAGCCAGCAGGGTCCGATCGTAGGCGGTGTCCGCCGCTTCGCGACCGTTCCAGTAGGCGCTCAAACCGCTGGCGAGCATCAGCACCACCAACAGCAACGCCAGGTTCCTGAGCAGCCGCCAGCGCAGGCTGTCGGGCTTATGCATTGCGGTTTTCCAGCAGATAGCCCAAGCCGCGGAATGTCACGATCGCCACCGCATGACCGTCGAGTTTCTTGCGCAGGCGGTGGACATAGATTTCGATGGCGTCGGGGCTGGCCTCTTCGTCCAGGCCGAACACCTGGGCCGCCAGTTGCTCCTTGCTCATGACCCGCCCCGGCCGGGCGATCAAGGCTTCCAGCACGGCTTGCTCGCGGGAGGTCAGGGTCAGCAATTCATCGTCGAGGGTAAAACGGCGGGTGTCCAGGTCATAGACCAGCCCGCCACAACGCTGCTGGCGTTCTCCGCCCAGTACGCTGCGGCGCAGCAGGGCCTTGACCCGGGCCTCCAGCTCCGTGAGTTCGAATGGCTTGGCCAGGTAATCGTCGGCCCCCAGGTTAAGGCCATGGACGCGGTCCTTGACGTCGCTGCGGGCGGTCAACATCAACACCGGCAAGGTCTTGCCGCGGGCCCGCAGGCGCGCCAGCACCTCGAAGCCGTCCATGCGCGGCAGCCCGACATCGAGGACCGCCACGGCGTATTCCTCGCTGCTCAAGGCCAGGTCGGCCGCAACGCCATCATGCAACACATCCACGGTCAAACCGGTGCTCTTGAGCGCCTGGGCAACGCTTTCGGCGAGCTGCAGATGGTCTTCGACGAGCAGGACACGCATGGTTATTCCTCGATTCAGGGATGGCCGACGCCATTCTTTGGCGCGGAGTTTACAGCCGCATCCGCCACTGTGAAGCCAAAAAACACACTGAAAGCTTTTGAAAGGTTAGCGAAAGGTTGGGCCGTTAGAGTCCTCCCACGGACGGTTTCGGCTGTCCGTCGCGACGCACATCGCGAACGAAAAACGCCTCGAAGCGTTTTCGCCAAATAAGAACAATAAAGCGGAGTACCACCATGCTGTCCATGCAGCCCCAGGCCCCAGCGCCTGCTCGCCTTTCCCGCTTCAACAAGACCGCCCTGGCCAGCGCCGCCGCCCTCGCCGGCTTTTCGCCGATGAGCCAGGCTGCCTTCATCGAAGACAGTACGGCAACCTTCGAAACCCGCAACATGTATTTCAACCGCGACTTCCGCGACGGCACCAACGCGCAGCAATCCAAGCGTGACGAATGGGCCCAGGGGTTCATGCTCAACCTGCAATCGGGCTACACCGAAGGCACCGTGGGGTTCGGTATCGACGCATTGGGGATGCTTGGGGTCAAGCTCGACTCCAGCCCGGACCGCACCGGCACCGGCCTGCTGCCCACCCACGACGATGGTCGCGCCGCTGACGAATATTCCAAGCTGGGCCTGACCGGCAAGGTGAAGATCTCCGCTACGGAGCTGAAAATCGGCAGCCTGATTCCAGAACTCCCCATCCTCAAGCCCAACGACGGGCGCATCCTGCCGCAGACCTTCGAAGGCGGCATGTTGACCTCCAACGAAATCAAGAACCTGACCTTCACCGGCGGGCGCTTGAACAACGCCAAGGATCGCGACGACACCAACTACGAGGACATTGCCCTCAACAACAAGAACGGCCGTTTTGCTGGCAGCGTGGCCGGCGAGCATTTCAGTTTCGGCGGCCTGGACTACAAGTTCACCGACAAGATCACCGGCCGTTATCACTTCGCCCAGCTCAGCGAAGTCTACAACCAGCACTTCTTCGGCCTGGTCTCTTCCCACGCCATCGGCCCCGGTACGTTCGGCACCGACCTGCGCCTGGCGATCAGTGATGACCAGGGCGCAGCCCGCGGCGGCAAGATCGACAACAAGGCCCTCAATGGCCTGGTGAGCTACGCTTTGAACGGCCACAAGGTCAGCGCCGGTTACCAGCACATGTCCGGTGACAGTGCCTTCCCCTATGTCGATGGCAGCGACCCATACCTGGTCAACTTCGTACAGATCAATGACTTTGCCGAAGCCGACGAGCGTTCCTGGCAAGCACGCTACGACTATGACTTCGGCAAGCTGGGGATCCCGGGGCTGAGCTTCATGAGTCGCTACATAAGCGGCGACAACATTTCGCTGCGCAACGGTGACAGCGGCAAGGAATGGGAACGCAACAGCGAGATCAAGTACGTGGTGCAAAGCGGCACGTTCAAGGACGTTGCCGTACGCCTGCGCAACGCGACCTACCGTTCCAACTATTCGGCCCGCGATGCCGATGAAATGCGCCTGCTGGTCAGCTACAGCGTCGCGCTCTGGTAACCGACGGTCGCCGGGTCCACGAGGGTCCGGCGCCACCCTACTGGCAACACACAACAACAACTCCTGTGGAGACGATGATGAACCTATCACTGCGTAAAGTAGCCCTGGCAGCCGGATGCCTGATGTTCGCCGGGCAATTGCTCGCCGCTGATCCATCCAAAGAGCCCAAGCGCCCCGAATGCATCGCCCCGGCTTCCCCTGGCGGCGGTTTCGACCTGACGTGCAAACTGGCGCAAAGCGCGCTGGTCAACCAGAAGCTGCTGACGAAACCGATGCGCGTCACCTACATGCCCGGCGGTGTCGGCGCGGTGGCCTACAACGCCGTGGTCGCCCAGCGTCCGGCCGATGCCGGCACGCTGGTGGCCTGGTCCAGCGGTTCGCTGCTGAACCTGGCCCAAGGCAAATTCGGCCGCTTCGATGAAACCAATGTGCGCTGGCTCGCTGCCGTGGGCACCAGCTATGGCGCCATCGCCGTGAAAAGCGATTCGCCCTACAAGACCCTCGACGATCTGGTACAGGCCCTGAAGAAAGATCCAGGTTCGGTGGTGATCGGCTCCGGCGGCACCGTGGGTAGCCAGGACTGGATGCAGACGGCCCTTATCGCCAAGGCAGCCGGTATCAACCCTCGCGACCTGCGTTACGTGGCCCTCGAAGGCGGCGGCGAAATCGCCACCGCGCTGCTCGGTGGGCACATCCAGGTCGGCAGTACGGATATTTCCGACTCCATGCCGCACATCCAGAGCGGCGACATGCGCCTGCTCGCCGTGTTTGCCGAGAAACGCATCGACGAGCCGGAAATGAAAGACATTCCGACCGCTGTGGAACAAGGCTACAACATCGTCTGGCCGGTGGTTCGCGGCTTCTACCTCGGGCCGAAAGTCAGCGATGAAGACTACGCCTGGTGGAAAGACGCTTTCGACAAGCTGCTGGCTTCCGAAGAGTTCGCCAAGCTGCGCGATCAGCGCGAGCTGTTCCCGTTTGCCATGACCGGCCCGGAACTGGACACCTACGTGAAGAAGCAAGTGGCTGATTACAAGGTGCTGGCCAAAGAGTTCGGCCTGATCCAGTAATCCTCCCTGTTCTCGCGGCGGCGCCGGTACTGTCGGCGCCGCCCAGGAGTTAGTCATGCTCACCATCCAACGTATTTTTGCCGCGGTGCTGCTGCTGGTCTGTATCGGCCTGGCGCTGATGGCCTGGCCCTATCAGGCCGCGTTTTCCTACGAACCGGTCGGCCCGCGCGCCTTTCCATTATTGATCCTGGGACTGATGGGCCTGGCGCTGCTGTACATGCTGTTTCGCCCTACGCCCGTGGTGCACAGCGAGGACGACCCGCAACTGGACCGCGAAACCCTGCAGAAGATCGGCATCTGCGTGGCGCTGCTGCTGGTCTTCGCCGGGACCTTCGAACCCCTGGGCTTCATCGTCGCCAGCATCCTGGTCGGTGTGCCGATGGCGCGCCTGTATGGCGGTCGCTGGGTACCGAGCGTGGTGATCATCAGCCTGATGGCCATCGGTCTTTATCTGTTGTTCGACAAGCTGATGGACGTGCCGCTGCCCCTGGGCCTGCTCGACGTCCTGGAGAATTGATATGGATACCCTGAATTATCTCGGCCAGGGTTTTGGCGTTGCACTGACCCCCTACAACCTCGTCACAGCCCTGAGCGGCACCTTGATCGGCACCGTGGTCGGCCTGCTGCCGGGCCTGGGCCCGATCAACGGCGTGGCGCTGCTGATCCCGATTGCCTTCGCACTGGGGCTGCCGCCGGAATCGGCGCTGATCTTGCTGGCGGCGGTGTACCTGGGGTGCGAATACGGCGGACGCATCAGCTCGATCCTGCTTAACATCCCCGGTGAAGCCTCCACCGTGATGACCACCCTCGACGGCTACCCGATGGCTCGCCAAGGTCTGGCCGGGGTGGCGTTGTCGCTGTCGGCGTGGAGCTCGTTCATCGGTGCGCTCATCGCTACCTGCGGCATGGTGTTGTTCGCACCGCTGCTGGCCAAATGGGCGATTGCGTTCGGGCCGGCGGAATACTTCGTCCTGATGGTGTTCGCCATTGTCTGCCTCGGCGGCATGGCCGGCGACCGACCGCTCAAGACCTTCATCGCGGCGCTGATCGGCCTGTTCCTGTCCAGTGTCGGGATCGACGCCAACAGCGGCGTCTATCGCTTCACCGGTGACAACATCCACCTGACCGACGGTATTCAGTTCGTCGTGCTGGTGCTGGGCTTGTTCTCCATCAGTGAAATCCTGTTGCTGCTGGAGAAAACCCATCGCGGCCAGGAAGCGGTGGAAGCCACCGGGCGGATGATGTTCAACCTCAAGGAAGCGGCCTCGGTGTTCTGGGTGAACATCCGCTGCGGCGTGCTGGGTTTCATCATGGGCGTATTGCCTGGCGCGGGCGCGACCCTGGCCAGTGCCGTGGCCTACATGACTGAAAAACGCATGGCCGGCGCCAGTGGCACGTTCGGCCAAGGCGACAAGCGCGGCCTCGCGGCGCCGGAAACCGCCATCGGCGGCGCGGCCTGCGGTGCGCTGGTGCCAATGCTGACCCTCGGCGTTCCCGGCTCGGGCACCACGGCGGTGATGATCGGCGCGCTGTCGCTGTACAACATCACCCCCGGTCCCCTGCTGTTCCAGCAACAGCCGGACATCGTCTGGGGCCTGATCGCCTCGTTGTTCGTCGCCAACATCATGCTGGTGATCCTCAACATCCCGATGATCCGCATCTTCACCCGTATCCTGGCAGTGCCGAACTGGGCGCTGGTGCCGGTCATTGCGATCATCACCGGGATCGGCGTCTACGCGGTGCATGCCACCACGTTCGACCTGTTCCTGATGATCGGCATCGGCATCTTCGGCTACATCCTGCGCAAGCTGGATTTCCCGCTGTCGCCGGTCCTGCTGGGCTTCATCCTCGGTGGGCTGATGGAGCAGAACCTGCGGCGTGCGCTGTCGATCTCCAACGGCGCGCTGGAAATTCTCTGGTCGAGCCCGATCACCTTCGGCTGCTGGATCCTGACGGCGATCATGTTGTTCCTGCCCCTGCTGCGCATCTGGCGTCGTCGCAGTGCCCAGCGTCGTGCCCTGGCCAATGTCTAAGGCAACAACCTTCAGACAATGGTGGGGAACACCGCTGGTCGGTCTGGCCGGCGGTTACCTGGCCAGCCTGATCGGCTGGCCATTGCCCTGGATGGTCGGCTCGTTGCTGGCGATCATCCTGGTGCGCTGTCTCACGCCGTGGCAACTGATGGAAATCCCCGGCGGCCGCAAATGCGGCCAATGGGTGGTGGGCATCGGCATCGGCCTGCACTTCACCCCCGTGGTGATGGAGCAGGTCCTGAGCCACTTCGGCCTGATCTTCTTCGGCGCGCTGATCACCAGCGTGTCCAGCGTGGTGAGTGTCTGGCTGATGCGGCGCACCGGCGAGGACCGCGCCACCGCGTTCTTCTCGAGCATGCCGGGCGGTTCCGGCGAAATGGTCAACCTTGGCGCCCGCAACGGCGCGGACCTCAGCCGTGTCGCGGCGGGCCAGAGCCTGCGGGTGCTGGTGGTGGTGCTGTGTGTGCCGGCGGCCTTCAAGTACCTGTTGGGCGACGGCACCCCAATGCAACACCCCACGACGGTGGACTGGCTGTGGCTGGCAATCCTGTTCCCGGCGGGCGCCCTGCTCGCCTGGGTCTGGGAGCGCTTGCGCCAACCCAATCCCTGGTTGTTCGGGCCGTTGCTGGTGAGCGCGGCGGTGAGCATCGGTTGGGACCTGCACATTGGCCTGCCCAACGGCGCCAGCCAGCTCGGCCAGTGGCTGATCGGCAGCGGCTTGGGTTGTCATTTCAACCGGCAGTTCTTTCGTCGGGCACCGTCGTTCATGGGCCGCACATTGGTTGGCACAGTGTTGACGATGCTGATCGCCACCCTGGCGGCCTTGGGCCTGAGCACCCTGACCCATCTGGATCTGCGTTCGTTGACCCTGGGCATGATGCCCGGCGGCATTGCGGAAATGAGCCTGACGGCGGAGACGCTGCAATTGTCGGTGCCGTTGGTGACGGCGTTGCAGGTGATGCGGTTGTTGTTCGTGCTGTTTCTGGCGGAGCCGTTGTTCAGGTATTGGACGAGCAGGCCGGGTTCGGACTTGTAGACCGAATTGCCTTCATCGCGAGCAAGCTCGCTCCCACAGGGACTTGTGTTGCCTGGAACCCTGTGGGAGCGAGCTTGCTCGTGATCGGGCCTTCATGGCCAACCGCTCAAACCGGCGGCAACCGCCACTCGATCGGCTGCTCGCCATGCTGCTGGAGAAACTTGTTGGTCCGGCTGAAATGGCCACAACCAATAAAGCCTCGGTGGGCCGACAGCGGTGACGGGTGGACCGAGGTCAACACCAGATGCTTGGTCGCGTCGATCAGCTTCTGCTTGCTCTGGGCATGGGCGCCCCACAGCAGGAACACCAGGTTCGACTGGTGTTCGCTGACCACCTCAATGACCCGGTCGGTAAAGTGTTGCCAACCTTTCTTGGCATGGGCATTGGCGTTGGCGCGCTCCACGGTCAAGGTCGTGTTAAGCAGCAACACGCCTTGGTCGGCCCAGCTTTGCAGATAACCGTGATTCGGGATGTCGATGTTCAAATCACGCTTCAATTCCTTGTAGATGTTCACCAGCGACGGCGGTGTCGGCACGCCTGGTTGCACCGAGAAGCACAACCCATGGGCCTGGCCTGGACCGTGGTACGGATCCTGTCCGAGAATCACCACTTTGACCTTGTCCAGCGGCGTGGAATTGAGGGCATTGAAAATCAACGATGCCGGTGGATAAATTTCCTTGCCGGCGGCGTATTCACTGCGCAAAAACTCACGCAACTCCGCCATGTAGGGCTGGTCGAACTCGGCACGCAGTGCCTGCTTCCAGCTCGGTTCGAGTTTGATACGGTCGTCAGCAGTCATGGTTGCATCCGGTAAAAACAATGGGCGCACCCTAGGAAAGCCTACAGGGCTTGTCAATTGATCTGACGCAGAACCGGCACTTTCCCACGCAGCGGTCATACTGAACATTCAATTTTCTGATCGAGGTCACGATGAATCTGCACTTCGAAGAACTCACCGGCATCGACGGTGCCCGTATCGGCATCGCCACCCTGGACGCCGAGAAATCCCTGAACGCCCTGTCCCTGCCCATGATCAACGCCTTGCGTGATCGCCTCGATGCCTGGGCCCGAGAACCGCAGGTCGTTTGTGTGCTGTTGCGCGGCAATGGCGCCAAGGCCTTCTGCGCCGGCGGTGAAGTGCGCAGCCTGGTGGAGGCCTGCCGCGCTCATCCCGGCGAAGTACCACCGCTGGCAGCACAATTCTTCGCGGCGGAATACCGCTTGGACTTCAACCTGCACACCTACCCAAAACCCTTGCTGTGCTGGGGCCACGGCTATGTACTGGGTGGCGGCATGGGCCTGCTGCAAGGCGCCAGTACCCGCATAGTCACGCCCAGCAGCCGCCTGGCGATGCCGGAGATCAGCATCGGCCTGTACCCGGATGTCGGCGCCAGTTGGTTCCTGTCGCGCCTGCCCGGCAAACTCGGGCTGTTTCTCGGCCTGACCGGCGCCCACATGAATGCCCGGGACGCCATCGACCTGGGCCTGGCCGACCGTTTTCTGCTGGACGAACAACAGGACGACCTGATCGAAGGCCTGCTGCAACTCAACTGGCAGGAGCAGACCGAGATGCAGCTCAACAGTTTGCTCAAGGCCTTGCAGCAGGAGGCCATCACCCAACTGCCCGAAGCCCAATGGCTGCCGCGACGGTCGAAAATCGATGAGTGGTTGGATGTCAGCGATGTGCGCTGCGCCTGGAAAGTCCTCAGCCTGCTGGTGGACCACCCTGATCCGCTGATCGCTCGGGCCGCCAAGACCATGACCGAAGGCTCGCCATTGACCGCTCATCTGGTCTGGGAACAGATCGCTCGAGCCCGGCATTTATCGTTGGCCGGTGTGTTCCGGATGGAATACACCTTGAGCCTCAACTGTTGCCGCCATCCGGAGTTCAGCGAAGGCGTGCGAGCGCGGCTGATCGACAAGGATCACAAGCCTCGTTGGCATTGGCCGGACATCAACCATGTGCCCGAAGCGGCGGTCGAGGCGCATTTTCACAAGGCCTGGGAAGGACGGCATCCGTTGGCGGATTTGTCCAACGAATAAACGAGCCTGAAAAGAGATCCCTGTGTGGGAGTGAGCTTGCTCGCGATAGCGACATGTCAGACACATCAATGCTGGCTGACCCGACGCCATCGCGAGCAAGCTCGCTCCCACAAAGGTGATCCCATAAGGTTATTTCAGGCATAAAAAAGCGGCGCTCAATGCGCCGCTTTTTGCTGTCTGTCCATTACCGATGGCTACCCCGTCCATCATGATCACCGCGTCCCCGATGATCGTGCCCGCGGTCACGTCCGCCCCGGCCACGGCGGTCGTCGTTCCAGCCACCCCGATCGCGGCCGTCCCAGCCCCCTCGGTGTGGATAAGACCGGTACGCCGCTCGCGGTGGCGAGTAGTAGCGTGGGCCTTGTTGGTAATAGCGCGGTGCCGAGTAATAGCGCGGCGCCGGTTGGTAGTACCGCGGGGCGTAATAGCCGCGCGGTGCCGAATAGTAACTCCCGCCACCGCTGTAATAGGCCGGCGCCGGTGAGGTATAGACCTCGGAACGGTAGTAGCTCGAGTCTCCGTCGTAATAAGGCACGCAGGCCGAAAGAGTCAAACCGAGAAACGCAATGAGCAGCAGTCGTCGATACATGGCGGCCTCCTGGACCGCGGATGGGCCACATCAGCGACGCTGATGGGCGGCAGTCAACGTTGTGTGACTGACACAAACTCAGACAGCGAAATCGGAATCTGGTGCGCCATGGCAACAACTAGAAACATGTCGCTCGTCGCCCTCTTCCGGTGCGCGATAGCACCACAAGCAAGCACAAATCCGTGCTCACTCCCCCTCTTCTCACACCTACCCTCTCTGGCCCGGGCCTTTGCCCGAATTGGCACGGCTCTCGCTTTAACAAACTCCGTGCAGGAGTCATCACAGGTTCGCGGCACCACAATTTGCAATGGCTGACTAGGGTTCCGGCTCGCTTCTGGCGAGTGGCTGGTCCGAGAGTTGGCGACCTCCAGTTGAGGTTACACGGCGGGACAAA
Source organism: Pseudomonas thivervalensis (assembly GCF_001269655.1). Classification (GTDB taxonomy): domain Bacteria; phylum Pseudomonadota; class Gammaproteobacteria; order Pseudomonadales; family Pseudomonadaceae; genus Aquipseudomonas; species Aquipseudomonas thivervalensis. The sequence continues at coordinate 18,061 of NZ_LHVE01000007.1, read as the reverse complement.
AGCCCGGGAGACAAGCCACCGTTCGCGGTGCCGCGTTGCTCCTGTCCGCCCTTGATCAACTGGAGAACCACCATGTTCAAGCTTCGTCTGTCCGCCCTGCTCCTCGCCGCGCTCTCGGCCCTCATGAGCCTCTCGTCCGCCGCCGCACAAAAAGACCACTTCAGCGTCTGCTGGACCATTTACGCCGGCTGGATGCCCTGGGAATACGCCGGCAGCCAAGGCATCGTCGATAAATGGGCGAAAAAATACGGCATCAAGATCGATGTCGTGCAGCTCAACGATTACGTCGAATCCATCAACCAGTACACCGCCGGTCAGTTCGATGGCTGCACCATGACCAACATGGACGCCCTGACCATTCCCGCCGCCGGCGGCGTGGACAGCACCGCGCTGATCGTCAGCGATTTTTCCAACGGCAACGACGGCATCGTCCTCAAGGGTGAGGGCAAGAAAGTCGCTGACCTCAAGGGCATGGACGTCAATCTGGTGGAACTGTCGGTGTCCCATTACCTGCTCGCCCGGGCCCTGGATTCGGTTGGCCTCGCCGAGAAAGACCTGAAAGTCGTCAACACCTCCGATGCCGATATCTCCGCTGCCTTCAACACCGACCAGGTCAAGGCCGTCACCACTTGGAACCCGATGCTCTCGGACATCAAGGCCCAGCCCGGCGTGAGCGAAGTGTTCAACTCCAGCCAGGTGCCCGGCGAGATCATGGACATGATGGTGGTCAACACCCAGACCCTGAAGGACAACCCGGCCCTGGGCAAAGCGTTGACCGGCGCCTGGTTCGAAGTGGTGGCACTGATGAACGCCAAGAACGCCGCAAGCCAGGCCGCGCTGGAGCACATGGCCAAAGCCTCGGGCACTGACCTCAAAGGTTTCCAGGCGCAACTGGACACCACCAAGCTGTTCGCCACGCCCAAGGAAGCCCTGAGTTTCGCCACCAGCGAGCAACTGCCCGCCACCATGGGCAAGGTGGCCGCGTTCTCGTTCCAGCACGGCTTGTTGGGCGAAGGCGCCAAGGACACGAACGCGGTCGGCATGGCGTTCGCCAATGGCGTGACCCGCGGCGACAAGGCCAACCTCAAGCTGCGCTTCGACCCGACCTACGTACAGCTGGCCGCCGACGCCAAGCTGTAAACCGGAGGACCTGGCATGCGCCTGATCAACCGCTACCCGGATCGTCCCAGCCGCTTGTTGCTGGTGATCCTGCCATTCGCGCTGGTGTTGTTCGCCTACTTCATGGGCTCGGCCGAACGGTTGACGGACAACCCCAACGACAAACTGCTGCCCAGCGCCGTGCAGATGGCCGATGCAGTCAAACGCCTGGCCTTCACCGCTGACGCTCGCAGCGGCGACTACCTGCTCTGGCAAGACACCGCGTCGAGCCTGCGCCGGTTGGCCATCGGCCTGGGCATCAGCGCCCTGGCCGGGCTGTGCCTGGGCATCGCCGCCGGCACGCTGCCGCTGTTGGGCGCACCGCTGTCGCCGTTGCTCACCGTGGTGTCGATGGTGCCGCCACTGGCGATTCTGCCGATCCTCTTCATCGTTTTCGGCCTCGGGGAATTGTCGAAAGTGATGCTGATCGTCATCGGCATCACGCCGTGCCTGGCCCGCGACCTGGAACAACGCGCCCGGGAAATTCCACCCGAGCTGCTGATCAAGGCCCAGACCCTCGGCGCTTCGACCTGGACCCTGATGCTGCGGGTGGTGTTGCCGCAATTGCTGCCGCGCCTGTTGATTTCCTTGCGGCTGATGCTGGGATCGGCCTGGCTGTTCTTGATCGCCGCCGAAGCCATCGCCTCCACCGATGGGTTGGGTTATCGGATTTTCCTGGTGCGTCGCTACTTGGCGATGGACGTGATCCTGCCGTACGTGGTGTGGATCACCCTGCTCGCCTGGCTGATGGACTGGGGCCTCAAGCGCCTGACCCAGCGAGCATTCCCTTGGTACGAGGGGGCGAAGGCATGAGCTTCATTACGGTGAACAACGTCTGGCAACAGTATGCCGACCAGGTGGTACTGGAGCGGTTGAACCTGCGGGTCGCCGAGGGTGAGTTCTGCACCCTGGTAGGCGCATCGGGTTGCGGCAAGTCGACTTTCCTGCGCTTGCTGCTGGGCCAGGAACGCGCCAGTCGCGGACAAATCCTGCTGGATGGCCAGCCGTTGGCCGGTGAACCCGACGCGAGCCGGGGCGTGGTGTTCCAGCGCTACTCGGTGTTCCCGCACCTGACGGTGCTGGACAACGTGGCCCTGGGCCTGGAGTTGCCACGCTCGCCGCTGCTGGGGCGTCTGTTCGGCAGCGCCAAACGCCTGGCCCGCGAAGACGCCGCACAACTGCTGGACAAGGTCGGCCTGGGCCATGCGCTGGACAAGTACCCGGCGCAACTGTCGGGCGGCATGCAACAGCGACTGGCGATTGCCCAGGCGCTGATCATGAAGCCCCGCGTCCTGCTGCTGGACGAACCCTTCGGCGCCCTCGACCCGGGCATTCGCAAAGACATGCATGCCTTGTTGCTGGCGCTGTGGCGCGAAACCCGGCTGACGGTGTTCATGGTCACCCATGACCTGTCCGAAGGTTTCAGCCTCGGCACGCGCCTGCTGGTGTTCGACAAGGTCCGCGCCGATCCCCACGCCCCCGGTGCCTACGGCGCACGCATTACCTACGACATTCCATTGAACAGCGACCGCCGCACCGCCCGTGCCGCCGTCGACGCCCTGCCCGCCGATCTGGCCGGCACTGTGCGTATCGCTTGAAAGGAGCTTTTTCATGACCGATTCGATCCAGCTGTTTCCCCCCTTCGCCGAAGAGCTGCTGCCCGGTGGCGGCCACCGTTCCTTCGCGCTCAAGCGCGACCAATTGCTGCGCCTGACCGACCTGCGCGGCGGGGCCAACGTGAGCCTGACGCTGCTCAACGCCAACGAGAAAACCGAACGCCTGAACCTGCCCGACAGCCTCAAATGCCAACACACCGCCAAGCTCACCGCCGGCCATTGCCTGTATTCGGACATGGGCCGGGTACTGGCGGCGATCACCGCCGACACCTGCGGCTGGAGCGACAGTCTGGGCGGTGTGCTCTGCGCCGAGGAAGTCGTTGAAAAATACGGTCAGGGCCGCTACCAGGAACTGCGCAACGGCTTCTTTCGCAACGGCACCGACAACCTGCTGGTGGAACTGGGTAAATGGGGGCTGGGCCTGTCCGACCTGCTGATGACCCTCAACCTGTTCAGCCGGGTCGACGTCGACGCGACCGGCCACTTTCACTTCGTCGAGGGCAATTCCAAAGCCGGCGACTACATCGAGCTGTACGCACCGATGGACACCCTGGTGGTGCTGACGGCGCTGCAGCACCCGATGGACCCGAACCCGCAATACGCCCCGCAACCGCTCAAGCTCAGTTGGATGAACGCCGACGCCAGCGTCGCCGAACATTGCCGCCAATCGCGCCCGGAAAACCTGCGCGGCTTCATCAACACCGACCGCCTGTTCGCCTGAGGATCGTCGCCATGTCACTCGCCATCGCCACCGCACACAAACAACCCGAGACCGCCGTCTACCGCGCCACGATTCCCGCCGGGGAACCGTGGCTGACCGAGGTCAAGGCCGGCCAGACCCTGCGCATCCTCGACCTGGAAGGCAACCAGGCGGTCGACACGCTGTTCTACAGCCTGGCCAACCCCAAGGAACGCTATGACGTACAGCGCACCCTGCGCCGGCAGAACAGCGTCTACCTGAGTACCGGCAGCGTGCTGTATTCCAACCTTGGCCACCCGATGCTGACCATCGTCGAAGACACTTGCGGGCGCCACGACACCCTCGGCGGCGCCTGCGCCCAGGAAAGCAACACCGTGCGCTACGCCCTGGAAAAGCGCCACATGCACAGCTGCCGCGACAACTACCTGCGGGCCTGCGTCCATGACGGTCGGCTGGGCAAGGGCGACATCGGACCGAACATCAACTTCTTCATGAACGTGCCGGTGACCGCCGACGGTGGCCTGACCTTTGAGGACGGGATCTCGGCCCCGGGCAAATACGTCGACCTGCGGGCGGAAATGGACGTGATCGTCCTGATCTCCAACTGCCCGCAACTGAACAACCCCTGCAACGCCTACAACCCCACCCCTGCGGAGCTGTTGATATGGAACTGAAACTCGCGCGTCTGCGCCGCTGGCTGTTCGCGTTGTGCCAGAGCCGGTCGGGGCAGTGCATCAAATAGCACTAACACCTACAACCTCATGTGGGAGCGGGCTTGCTCGCGAAAGCGGTCCGACAGTGACATTGATGTTGACTGACACAGCGCTTTCGCGAGCAAGCCCGCTCCCACAGGGTTCAGCAGTGTTTGTAAGGTTGATTATTTCGCTCACGGGGACGACCCCGTCGGCCATCGAAAACTGCGGGACGGCCCGCATCCCAGTTCAGGCAGCACACAGGCCTGAGGGGGCAATGCCATGTTCGAAAAAATCCTCATCGCCAACCGTGGCGCCATCGCCTGCCGCATCCTGCGCACCTTGCGCGAACTGAAGGTCGAAGGTGTCGCGGTGTATTCCCAGGCCGACGCCGCCAGCTTGCATATCCAGCAGGCCGATGAAGCTCACTGCCTGGGCGAAGGGGCGGCGGCCGGTACTTACCTGGCGGTGGACAAGCTCCTGGCGATCGCCAAAAGCAGCGGCGCGACCGCAATCCATCCCGGCTACGGTTTCCTTTCGGAGAACGCCGCCTTCGCCGAAGCCTGCGAAGCCGCCGGTATCGCCTTCATCGGCCCGACGCCCGAGCAACTGCGCGTGTTCGGCCTCAAGCACACCGCCCGCGACCTGGCCCGCCAGCACGGCGTACCGCTGCTCGAAGGCACCGAACTGCTCGACAGCCTCGACGCCGCCCTATTGGCGGGTACCCAGCTCGGCTATCCGGTGATGCTCAAAAGCACCGCGGGTGGCGGCGGCATCGGCATGCGCGTGTGTCGCAGCGCTGCCGACCTGAGCGAATCCTTCGAAGCGGTCAAGCGCCTGGGCCAGAACAACTTCAGCGATGCCGGGGTGTTCATCGAAAAGTACATCGAACGGGCGCGGCATCTGGAAGTACAGGTCTTCGGCGACGGTCTGGGCCAGGTGATCGCCCTGGGCGTGCGCGACTGCTCGGTGCAACGGCGCAACCAGAAAGTCCTCGAAGAAACGCCAGCGCCGAACTTGCCCGAGGGCATGGCCGAGGCACTCTGCGCAGCGGCGATCCAACTGGCCCTGGCCGTGAACTACCGCAGCGCCGGCACCGTGGAGTTCGTGTTCGACAGCGACGCCGGGCGCTTCTACTTCCTGGAAGTGAACACTCGCCTGCAAGTCGAGCACGGCGTCACCGAGCAGGTGTGGGGTGTGGACCTGGTGCGCTGGATGGTGCAACTGGCGGCCGGTGATCTGCCACCCTTGAGCGAGCTGGGCCGGGGTTTGAAAGCCGAGGGGCACGCGATCCAGGCGCGCCTGTATGCCGAAGATCCGGGCCGGGATTTCCAGCCAAGCCCGGGGCTGCTCACCGCTGTGGAATTTCCCCAGGCCGACGGCAAAGCTCTGCGCATCGATACCTGGGTCGAGGCCGGCTGCCAGATTCCGCCCTACTTCGACCCGATGATCGCCAAGGTCATTCGCTGGGCGCCGACCCGCGAACAGGCGCGCCTGGGCCTGCACCAGGCACTGGACGACAGCCTGCTGTACGGCGTCGAAACCAACCGCCACTACTTGCAACAGATTCTCCTCGACGCGCCGTTTGCCAGCGGCCAGCCCTGGACCCGCTGCCTGGAAACGTTGGTCTATCGCGCCAACACCGTCGAAGTGCTCAGCCCCGGCACCCAGACCAGCGTCCAGGATTATCCCGGCCGCCTCGGTTATTGGGCGGTGGGAGTGCCGCCGTCGGGACCGATGGACAGCCGTTCGCTGCGCCTGGGCAATCGCCTGCTCGGCAACGAAGAAGGCGCGGCGGCCTTGGAAATCACCATGAACGGGCCGCTGCTGCGTTTCAACTGCGCTGCCCGGGTGGCGGTGACCGGTGCGGTGATTGGCCTGACGCTCGACGGCGAAGCCGTCCCGATGAACACCCCTTTGTCGATTGACGCCGGCTCTACCTTGGCAATCGGCAACATCTCCGGTGCCGGAGCACGCAGCTACCTGTGCCTGCAAGGCGGCGTACAGGTGCCGGATTACCTGGGCAGTAAAAGCACCTTTACCCTCGGCCAGTTCGGTGGTCATGGCGGCCGCGCGTTGTGCACCGGTGACGTGCTGCACCTGACGGCGCTGGACAAGCACTCGATGTTGGCGCCGACGAGCGCACCGATGCTGGATCTGCCGAGCGTGCGGCAGATCCGCGTGATCTACGGTCCCCATGGCGCGCCCGAATATTTCACCGAGCGCTACATCCAGACCTTCTTCGACACGGCCTGGGAAGTGCACTTCAACTCCAGCCGCACCGGGGTCCGACTGATCGGGCCGAAACCCGAATGGGTCCGCGCCGACGGTGGCGAGGCGGGGCTGCATCCGTCCAACATCCATGACAACCCCTACGCCATCGGTGCCGTGGATTTCACCGGCGACATGCCCGTCATCCTCGGCCCCGACGGCCCGAGCCTGGGCGGTTTCGTCTGCCCGGTGACGGTGATCGAAGCGGACCTCTGGCAGTTGGGGCAGCTCAAGGCGGGGGACAAGGTGCGGTTTGTGCCGGTGGACTTGAAGACTGCCCGCGCGTTGGCAATGGATTTTCCTGGTGGCGAGGGAGCTTGCTCCCGCTCGAGTGCGCAGCGCTCGCCAGACAATATACCTGCCGCTGAAAAGTTGGGGCCGCTGCGCGCCCCAGCGCGAGCAAGCTCGCTCGCCACAGATTCATGTGATAAACAAATATTGGTGTCGCCTGTGGTGTTGGATATCGGCCGAGACGATACCCGGCTGGTTGCTCGCCTGGCCGGCGACACCCACCTGCTGCTGGAAATCGGCGCCCCCGAACTGAACCTGGTGCTGCGCTTTCGCGCCCACGCCTTGATGCAGGCCTTGGAACAAAAACAACTGCACGGCGTGATCGACCTCACGCCGGGCATTCGCTCGCTGCAAGTGCATTATCAACCCGAGCAAATGCCCCTGGCCGATCTGCTGAACATCATCGTCGGTGAATGGGGCACGGTGTGCGCCGCGCAGGACCTGCAAGTGCCCTCGCGCATCGTCCATTTGCCGCTGTCCTGGGATGATCCGGCCTGTCAGTTGGCTATCGAAAAGTACATGACCACGGTGCGCAAGGACGCGCCCTGGTGCCCGAGCAACCTGGAATTCATCCGCCGCATCAACGACCTGCCCAACCTCGACGAAGTACAACGCACGGTGTTCGACGCCAGCTATCTGGTGATGGGGCTCGGGGACGTCTACCTCGGCGCGCCGGTCGCCACGCCGCTCGACCCGCGCCACCGACTGGTGACCACCAAATACAACCCGGCCCGGACCTGGACCGCGGAAAACTCGGTGGGCATCGGCGGCGCCTATATGTGCGTGTACGGCATGGAAGGGCCTGGCGGCTATCAGTTCGTCGGGCGCACGTTGCAGATGTGGAATCGGTATCGGGACGTCGCCGCCTTCGACGGCAAGCCCTGGCTGTTGCGGTTCTTCGACCAGATCCGCTTCTACCCGGTCAGCGCCGATGAACTGCTGCACATCCGCCGCGAATTCCCGCTGGGCCGCTTCGACCTGAAGATCGAGCACAGCCAGCTCAACCTCGCTGACTACCAGCATTTCCTCGCGCAGGAAGCCGACAGCATCGCCGCGTTCCGACAGCAGCAACAAGGCGCCTTCGACGCCGAGCGCGAGCGTTGGATCGCCAGTGGCCAGGCGCATTTCGACAGTGAAGAGCCGGCCATCGCAGCCAGCGAAGATTCGCCGCTGACTGACGGTCAACTGAGTGTCGACAGCCACATCGCCGGCAACCTCTGGCAGGTGCAGGTCGACGTGGGCGCGCGGGTCGCCGCTGGTGATGTGCTGGTCATTCTGGAGTCGATGAAAATGGAAATCCCGCTGCTTGCACCCTCGGCCGGCGTCGTGCGCGAGGTGCGCGTCCAGCCCGGTTCGGCGGTGCGCGCCGGACAGCGCGTCGTGGTGCTGGACCGTGACTGAACTCAATCAAAGGATTAACACCATGAACCTCTCTCTTCGCTTGGACGACCTGCGCACCACCTACCGCAGCGGCGAACTGACGCCACGCCAACTGCTGTTGGGACTAAGGGAAAAAGCCGCGGCGCTGAACCCGGACTATCACCTGTTCATCCACCTGCTGACGGCCGAGCAACTGGAACCCTACCTGGCCGCGTTGGAAAGCCGCGACCTGGAGAGCCTGCCCTTGTACGGCGTACCGTTTGCCATCAAGGACAACATCGACCTGGCCGGTATTCCGACCACGGCAGCCTGTCCGGCGTTTGCCTACGTGCCAGACCGCTCAGCGACCATTGTCGAACAGTTGCTGGCACTGGGCGCGATCCCCCTGGGCAAGACCAACCTCGACCAATTCGCCACTGGCCTCAATGGCACCCGCTCGCCCTACGGCGCCTGCCGTAACAGCGTGCTGGCCGATTACCCGGCCGGCGGTTCGAGCGCTGGCTCGTCGCTGGCCGTGGCCTTGGGCGTGGCGAGTTTTGCCTTGGGCACCGACACCGCCGGCTCCGGTCGGGTGCCCGCGGCGCTCAACAACCTGGTGGGGTTGAAGGCCACCCTGGGGTTGATCTCCACAGCGGGTGTGGTCCCGGCTTGTCGCACCCTGGACTGCGTCACCACCTTCACGGCGACGGCGAAGGAAGCCAGCCAGCTCTTGGCGCTGACGGCCCGGCCAGACCCTCGTGACGATTACAGCCGCTACAACCCGCAGTGGAACGACGGCGCCGCGTTCGGCGCGCCGCGGCGCTTTCGTTTCGGCGTACCGCGCCAACAGGACTTGGAGTTTTTCGGCTGCCAGGAAGGTCCGCACCTGTTTCAGGACGCCATCGACCGACTCGAACGCCTGGGCGGTGAAGCGGTGGAACTGGACTTGTCGCCGTTCCTGGAAGCCGCACGGCTGCTGTATGAAGGCCCCTGGGTAGCCGAACGCTACAGCGTTGCCGGCCCCTTGATGGCGCGCGAGCCGGAAGCCGTACTGCCAGTCATCCGCGCCGTCCTGGCGAAAGCACCTACGGTGGATGCCGTGCAAACCTTCCGCGCCCGCTACCGTTTGCAAGCGCTCAAAGCCCGATGCGACAGGCTCATGGACACGCTTGATTGCGTCCTCACTCCGACCATCGGCCGTCCGGTGACCCTCGCCGAACTGGCCGCCGAACCCGTGCTGCGTAACTCCGAGCTGGGTTACTACACCAACTTCATGAACCTGCTGGACTACGCCGCCGTCGCTGTTCCCACTGCGTTCATGGCCAACGGCTTGCCTTGGGGCGTGACGCTGTTCGGTCGAGCCTTCACCGATCAATACCTCTTGAGCGTGGCCGATGCCTTGCAACGCCAAGAGGACACGGCCTTGTTCGTGCCAGCGAACCCGGCGCGCCACGACCGGGCGCGGCTGGTCGTGTGTGGCGCGCACCTGGACGGACTGGCGCTGAACTGGCAACTCAAGCAACGCGGTGCGCGCCTGATCGAGTCCACCCAAAGCTCACCGGACTACCGCCTCCATGCCTTGGCCGGCGGCCCACCCTTGCGTCCCGGCATGGTTCGGGTCCGCGAAGGCGGTGTAGCGATCGAGGTCGAGGTCTGGGAACTGCCGAGCAGTGAACTGGGCTCGTTCCTGACCGGCATCCCCGCACCGTTGGGACTGGGCAAGGTGCAACTGGCCGATGGCCGCTGGGAAAGCGGATTCATCTGCGAGTCGTATGGCCTGGACGGCGCACGGGACATCAGTCACCTGGGCGGATGGCGGGCTTACCTAGCTACACGTCAGTAAACAGTACCCTGTGGCGAGGGGATTTATCCCCTCGCCACAATCAAACCTGCAAATCCGACTGTCTTTTCCCACAACGCCACTAAACTGATTTCATTGGGTCTGCGCCAAGGGAATCGCCATGTCGCTCCGTTCGCCGTTGTATTCCCAGCGCAAGCCGCTCCTGGCCGTGGTGGCGCTGCTCGGTACAGGTTTTCTGATCATTACATTGCTGGGCTATTACGCAGCCCATGTCTCGGTACGCGAACACATTCTCAAGACGCTGTACGTGAACCTGCTGATCGGCCTGCTCGTGACGCTGGCGGTCCTGGCCATCCTTTATCGGCTAATCAACAACTACCAGCAGCGCATCGACGCCCAGGCCACCCTCGACGGCCTGACCGAACTGCCGAACCGCCGAGGCTTCGACCTGCTGGCGGTGCAGGCCCTGCATGAAGCCCAGCGCGAGCCCAAACCCTTGACGGCGCTGCTGGTGGAACTGGACGACTTCAAGCGGCTGGACACCACCCACGGTCATATCGCCACCGATCAACTGCTGAGCGGATTCGCCCGCGACCTGACCGAAAGCCTGCGGCATTCAGACATCGTCTGTCGCTGGAGCACCGATGCCTTTGTCGTCCTGCTCAAGGACACCGATGGACAGACCGGTCTGAAAATCGCTGAGAAAATTCGTCAGCACATCGAAAAGCAGCGTTATTTCTGCAGTGGGAAACAATTGCAGGTCACCGTCAGCCTCGGCCTGACCACCTTGCAGGACGAAGACACCTTGCACAGCCTGCTGTCGCGGACCGATCATGCGCTGCAACGCGCCCGGCAAACCGGGTGCAACCGAACCTGCGTGGAAATGCCTCACTCCAGTTATGAATAAACCCGACCTTTGCCCAGCCTGCGGCGGCACCAACGACTGCACCCTGGCCGACCCACGAACCGCCGACCGGGCCTGCTGGTGTTACGGCGTGAGCATCGACCCGGCCGTGCTCGAAGCATTGCCGGCCGAGCTGCGGGATCAGTCCTGCCTGTGCCCACGCTGCGCCCGTGTCGAAGCCCAGTTGCGCGCCAAGCCCCAGCCAATCGCGTAAGATGCCCGCCCTCCACCGCCCTGCCTGAACTGCCCATGCGCGTCGACCGTTTCCTCAGTAACCTGCCGCGATTCAATCGCCAACAAGTGCGCCTGTTGCTGGTGGAACGCCGGGTGCGAATCGACGGCCAGACCGTCAGCGATCCCCATGCACCGGTACGTGAATTCAGTCGCGTCGAAGTCGACGACGAAGTGCTGCAAACAGGCCGCCCGGCGCGCTACTTCATGCTGCACAAGCCGCCCGGCTGTGTCAGTGCCACTCGCGATCCACAACACCCCACCGTCCTCGACTGGCTGGACGAGCCGGACAAGGACGACCTGCACATCGCCGGGCGCCTGGATTTCAACACCACCGGGCTGATGCTGATCACCAATGATGGAACCTGGTCCCGACGCCTGACCCAACCGCAGACCAAACTGCCCAAGGTCTACTACGTCGAAACCGAGCACACCATCACCGACGAATATGCCGACACCTTCGCCCGCGGCCTGTACTTCGCCTTCGAAGACCTCACCACCCAGCCCGCAGAACTGACGCTGCTGGGGGAGAAATCGGCGCGTTTGAGCATCGTTGAAGGGCGCTACCACCAGGTCAAGCGCATGTTCGGCCACTTCAACAACAAGGTGCTGCGCCTGCACCGCGAGCGCATGGGCCCGCTGGTGCTGGACGCCCATCTCGAGCCTGGCCAATACCGCGCCTTGAGCCCCGAAGAAATCCATCTCATCTGAGCCCACGACCGCTGGGCAGAAGTGTCGAACAATTTTCCGATAGGGACTTGCGCAACGGTCGCCCCCCTGCTTGAATCAAACCGTCGGCCGAAATGTGACCGACGAGTCACCTCATACCTCTAAGAAACTTTTTGCCGGCGGGAACCCTCAGGTTCCGCCTTATCCGCCCGGCAAACTGCCCGCCATAACAATACCCGTCGACCGGCTGTCATGGATCGACATGGGCCTTATCTTCCAGGCGTATGCCTACCTGTCACATTGCCCGTGCAATCTCATTGCGCGCATACCCGCTTGCCAGGAGTCTTATGACATGAGGCCAGAAATCGCTGTGCTGGATATACAGGGTCAGTATCGGGTTTACACGGAGTTCTATCGCGCAGACGCCGCACAAAAGACCATCATCCTGGTCAACGGCTCAATGGCCACCACCGCGTCGTTTGCACAGACCGCCAAAAACCTCTACCCGCAATTCAACGTCGTGCTGTACGACCAGCCCTACGCGGGCAAGTCCAAGGCCCACAATCGGCACGAGAAAATGCTGACGAAGGAGATCGAAGGGCAGATCCTCCTGGAACTGATCGACCACTTCGCCGCCGAGCACGTGTTGTCGTTTTCCTGGGGCGGCGCCGCCACTCTGAGCGCCCTGGCCCAGCGGCCACGACGCATCGAAAAAGCGGTGATCAGTTCGTTCTCGCCGGTGCTCAATGCGCCGATGCGCGACTACCTGGAGCGTGGTGTGGATTACCTCGGCAGCCTGGACGGCGACCGTGTCGGTCACTTGGTCAACAGCACCATCGGCAAGCATCTGCCGCCGCTGTTCAAGCGCTTCAACTATCGCCACGTCAGCAGTCTGGCCGAGCATGAGTACGGGCAGATGCACTTCCACATCACCGACGTGCTCCACAGCGACCAGCAGTGCTACGTCAACGCGGCCAAGAAAATCAACGTGCCGGTGCTGTTCCTGAACGGCGAATGGGACGAATACACCTCCGCCGCCGACGCCAGGCTCTTTGCCAACCACGTCGAGCACAGCACCTTCAGCACGCTGCAAGCCACCGGGCACTTCCTGGACATGGAGCACAAAGCCGCCTGCCGCGACAGCCGCAACGCCTTGCTGGGCTTCCTAACGCCGGAACCCCACGAAAGCCGACCGCGCTACAGCTACGTGCAGGGCTACCATGCACTGGCCATCTGAAACCGAGTCCTGGCGAGCAAGCCCCTTCCCGCCCCTTCAGCACAGGGGCTTGCCCGCCAACGACCGCTCTGGTTTGAGGCTAGCGTAGACGACTGGCCGCATGCGATGTGAAGAAAAACTTCAAATCCGTGCCCACATCTGGTACAAAGTCAGCCGCTCTGAGCGGGTGTCGTATAATGGCATTACTCCAGCTTCCCAAGCTGATAACGAGGGTTCGATTCCCTTCACCCGCTCCAATCGAATTCTGCTCCCGCGTCGTATGTTGTTTTGGCGAGGGATTAAAAAACCGGCTCTTGGTGGCCGGTTTTTTTTGGTCTGGAGTTTGTGGGAGTTGCGCCCCTGAGGTTCACACCGAGTACCTATGAAGGAGAGCAAGGATGCACCTGATTGACTCATATCTGCCTACGTATCAGTTCAGTGAATTGCATACGGTGGACATCCCCGTAGACCCTTCCCATGCCATGGCGGCAATCCTCGCCCACCGTCCCGAAGACGACCGTTTTTTTCGGTATGCAATCAAGCTTCGCGAACTCCCCATGCGCCTGCTGGGTCGATCTCCGCATCCAGGCACTGATCAACGCGCTTCATTTGGCATGGATAATTTCACGTTGCTTCAGCGCAACGGCGACGTAGAGGTCGCCTACGGGCTCGCCGGCAAACTGTGGAAAGCCGACTACGGCCAAGTCGTTGTCGCGGATGACGAAGCGTTCGAGCTATTCAATGAGCCGGGGAATGTGAAGCTGGTCATCAGTTTCAGCTGCCAGTTGCTGCGACCGGGCTTGACGAGGGTCACCACGCAAACGCGGGTGCATTGCCTCGACGCTGATGCGTTGCGAAGTTTTACGTCGTATTGGTATTTGATTCGCCCGGTCAGTGGGCTTATCCGTCGGCGCATGCTGAAGGCTATTGCGAGGCGTTGCGCAGCCTCACAACGGGGCCTTTGAAGGAAAAACAACAGCCTGAGAATAAATGAATCCCGTGGCGAGGGAGCTTGCTCCCGCTTGAGTGCGAAGCGCTCACAAGAGGGGCTGCTGCGCAGCCCAGCGGGAGCAAGCTCCCTCGCCACGTATCGCATGACCCCAGGGGAGATTTGTAGGCAAAATCCGAGAATTGCGTAGGGGGGGGCGCTTACTTTGCTTTTCGGCGAGTTTTCGCCTTGTTGCCCTTGTCCTTCGATGGCTACTCTCCAGACGTCGCTGCAAATCAGCGATCGGGCTTGGAAACCCGTGAGTCACGAAACCGCACGCCTCATAAGTGCAGAGGTAGTTTTACGCCTGTAAACTTGTGTTTTTGGCGGCTGTGCGTGGGACGCCTCTGGGCGTGCCGGTTTCCTTGACTCCCGGTTTCCAACCTGCGCACAGCTGCCACCCATTCGCTTGGAACGAAAGTGGCAGCTCCAGACGTCAAGGAGCTAGACAATGCACAGCAACTCGCTTTTCGATCATTCGTTCAACTCTCGGCCTCACTACCTCGTCATCAACGGAGGCAGGCTATGAACGAAGATACGACTCTCAAAACCATCGGCTACACCCCCTTCAACTATTCCGCTGATCGAGCACTGTTCCGTGTCAACGGCGGCGTACGCATCCAAGAGACATTGGAACGGGCGTCGGATCTTTTGCATCTCGCTCACCGGCTTGCCGAAGACGCGGCGTTTGAAAAGAGCACCGACCGATACGCCTGGGCTGCGCACTTTTTGTTGGAGATGAGCAAGGCGGTGATTGATGACGTTGTGAAAGTCATTACGCCTAGATCGGAAGTTGAAGTTGGAAAAAAAGCCGAGAAACAATAGATAGACCGTACGTTTGAGAATGGGAGCCGCGAGACTCCCACCTAACGACAAAACAAAAAGCCCCGGTGCTTTTCGCAGCGGGGCTTTTTGTATCTTGGGCGCCTACTTGTGTCGTTCGTTGCTCGGCAAGAACGCTATCTGCTGTTTAGGAAAACAGATCATTGGCAAATTGGTTAACGCCCGACAGAGTGATGAGCTGCATATCAGCTGTCTGGATCTGTTCGATGGTGTCGTAACCTGCATACCAATCCTTGAGGCGCACACCTTCTTCCGGTGTCTGCCCTGGAGCGAAGCTTGATCGGTGCAGATAGAGGTCATCACCGATGCGATCAGCCAACAGTTCAGAGCTGCTGATATATGACAAAACCAATTTGTCGCCGCTGCTGATGCCGTCGTCCTGAATCGTCACTAACGTTGGAGTATTGATGGTATAGGTATCGTCACCCTCACCACCGTTGGCAAAACCATCGTTCTGCAATATCAGCCTGTCATCCCCTTGACCTCCTGACAGTGAAAAGTTCACGCCAGTACCGGTCAACAAGTCGTTGCCTTCCCCACCATCAGCCATGCCATGTGCCACAGTGATAACGTCACCTCCGGCCTCACCGTAGGCTTGAGTACCCTCGTCGCTGGCAGCCGTAACGATGGTGTCGTTACCGTTGCCGCCATACAGGATGTCTGCCTGCGGCCCATTCGCCGAACTAGCGACTTTGAAAGACCCTATCGACGAGGTCAGCCCACCGTAGAGGTAATCATTGCCGTCCCCGCCGTCGATGACGTCGTTGCCCCATCCGCCCTCCAGATAATTGACACCCGTGTTTCCAACCAGGACATCGTTGAAGTGACTGCCCAACACGTGTTCGATGTTGAGCAATACATCACCTTCGGCATCGCCACCTTGATTGATTTGAGTCTGCAAGTTGATCGAAACGTCTGTTGTGCTTGTAATGTAAAAAGCACTGTCTAAACCTGCGCGCCCATCGATGACATCTGCCCCGGTTCCACCCAGGAAGATGTCCTTCAGACCAGAGCCCGATAGCGTGTCGCTAAAATTGCTGCCTTGGAACATTTCAATGTTGGCGTAGGTATGACCAGCAGTCTCCCCTGTGTTAGAGCCGTTGGTCAGGTCGATCGTCACCGCGCTGTCAGACTGTTCGTAAGTGACTAGATCCACGCCACCCGCGCCATCCTGCATCATGGACGAACTACCGCCATAGAAAATGTCGTTGAAATTCGATCCCCTGATCACCTCGATCCCGGTGTAGGTGTCACCTGCCGCGATCCCGGAATGCACACCCGTCTTGAGGTTGATGCTCATGGCGTCTTTGCTGTCGAGATAGCCCGCGATGTCAGAGCCGGCACCGCCGATGAACTGATCCGCACCCGCGCCACCGAACAGTGTGTCGTTACCCGAACCGCCGGTAATGATGTTGTCGCTGTCGTTGCCATAACCGGTGAATGCGCCAGTGCCGACGTAGGTCAAGCGCTCGACGTTGGCCGCCAGGACCGTGCCGCTGGGATTGAGCGTCGACACGCGGACTTCATCGTCGCCGCCACCGGCCTGTTCGATGATGGTGGGGGTGTACCCCATGCCGATGTTGTAGATGTCGTCGCCGGCGCCCCCTTCCAGCCGTACCCCTGTGACGATGCTGTACGGACCGGCGGAGAGCACGTCATTGAAGGCGGAGCCTATGACGGTTTCGACAGCCGTTAAAATAGTGCCTTCGGCATCTCCGCCCGTTCCTGCGGTTCCCGTCCCGAGACGGACATTGACGTTTACCCCGGCAGTCGAGCCCGAGTAGTCGACCGTGTCGACCCCGGCACCGCCGTCAAAATCGATACCGCTACCATCACCAATAAAGGTGTCGTTGAAATTCGACCCTCTGATCACCTCGATCCCGGTGTAGGTGTCACCTGCCGCGATCCCGGAATACACACCCGTCTTGAGGTTGATGGTCACCGCTTCTTTGCTATCGGTATAACCCGCTACGTCATAGCCAACACCGCCGATGAACTGATCCGCACCCGCGCCACCGAACAGTGTGTCGTTACCCGAACCGCCGGTAATGATGTTGTCGCTGTCGTTGCCATAACCGGTGAATGCGCCAGTGCCGACGTAGGTCAGGCGCTCGACGTTGGCCGCCAGGACCGTGCCGCTGGGATTGAGCGTCGACACGCGGACTTCATCGTTGCCGCCACCGGCCTGTTCGATGATGGTGGGGGTGTACCCCATGCCGATGTTGTAGATGTCATCGCCGGCGCCCCCTTCCAGCCGTACCCCTGTGACGATGCTGTATGGACCGGCGGAGAGCACGTCATTGAAGGCGGAGCCTATGACGGTTTCGACAGCTGTTAAAATAGTGCCTTCGGCATCTCCGCCCGTTCCTGCGGTTCCCGTCCCGAGACGGACATTGACGTTTACCCCGGCAGTCGAGCCCGAGTAGTCGACCGTGTCGACCCCGGCACCGCCGTCGAAATCGATACCGCTACCATCGCCAATAAAGGTGTCGTTGAAATTCGATCCTCTGATCGCCTCGATGTCGGTGTAGGTGTCACCTGCAGCGATCCCGGAATGCACGCCCGTCTTGAGGTTGATGGTCACCGCTTCTTTGCTGTCGGTATAACCCGCGATGTCAGAGCCGGCACCGCCGATGAACTGATCCGCGCCCGCGCCACCGAACAGTGTGTCGTTACCCGAACCGCCGGTAATGACGTTGTCGCTGTCGTTGCCGTAACCGGTGAATGCGCCAGTGCCGACGTAGGTCAGGCGCTCGACGTTGGTCGCCAGGACCGTGCCGCTGGGATTGAGCGTCGACACGCGGACTTCATCGTCGCCGCCACCGGCCTGTTCGATGATGGTGGGGGTGTACCCCATGCCGATGTTGTAGATGTCGTCGCCGGCGCCCCCTTCCAGCCGTACCCCTGTGACGATGCTGTACGGACCGGCGGAGAGCACGTCATTGAAGGCGGAGCCTATGACGGTTTCGACAGCCGTTAAAATAGTGCCTTCGGCATCTCCGCCCGTTCCTGCGGTTCCCGTCCCGAGACGGACATTGACGTTTACCCCGGCAGTCGAGCCCGAGTAGTCGACCGTGTCGACCCCGGCACCGCCGTCAAAATCGATACCGCTACCATCACCAATAAAGGTGTCGTTGAAATTCGACCCTCTGATCACCTCGATCCCGGTGTAGGTGTCACCTGCCGCGATCCCGGAATACACACCCGTCTTGAGGTTGATGGTCACCGCTTCTTTGCTGTCGGTATAACCCGCGATGTCAGAGCCGGCACCGCCGATGAACTGATCCGCGCCCGCGCCACCGAACAGTGTGTCGTTACCCGA
>NZ_LHVE01000006.1 GCF_001269655.1 Pseudomonas thivervalensis | reverse complement strand
ACCAGGGATGTCAGTACACCAGCCATAAATTCCGGGACGAACTGGTGGCGCACGAGCTTAAGCAGAGCATGAGTCGAAAAGGCCAATGCTGGGATAACGCCCCGATGGAGCGTTTTTTTGGCAGTTTGAAGTCCGAGTGGGTGCCTGAAGAGGGATACAACTCGGAACACGAAGCCCGAGTTGATATAAACCGCTATGTGACGCGCTACAACAATGTCAGGCGCCACAGTTACAACGGTTACCACTCACCTGTAGCAGCGGAAAAGCTGGCTGCGTGAGAACCGAAAAAAATGTCCAAAATTACTGGACCAGTTCAGCTTGCTCGCGATAGCGGTGGGGCAGCTTGCATCAATGTTGAATGTGCTGACGCCATCGCGAGCAGGCTCGCTCCCACAATGGGCGGCGTTGGGATCGGGATTCGGCTCGACACAGCCCCCTGTGGCGAGGGAGCTTGCTCCCGCTGGCCTGCGCAGCAGGCCTCTGCATTGCTCCAGGCAAACCGCATCGTCCGGTTTTACGGCTGCTGCGCAGCCGAGCGGGAGCAAGCTCCCTCGCCACAGGGGGGGCTGGCGTTATCGTCGAGTGGAAGAGGGCACCCATTAGCCGGTCTCAAGTCAAGGCTAAAAGCCAACTCGCCCTGCAGCTTTTAGCTGTAGGGTTCCCTGTTATCTCGCGCTACTGGCGCGTAGTTAACAGCTGGCGCGTAACGATGAAAATCGAACGCCCTTGCTTTTCATCTCGCAGAATGATGGCCAAGTTGACGGTGCCCGCGGTATAGCGGGCACCGCTTCCTATAGGGGAAAAAGGCTTACTCGCCTGCTTACCAGCTGTAACTCACTTTGGCGGTAATCTCGCGACCCGGGTTGTAGAAGTTCGCTGTGCCGGAACCGACCACGTGCTGCTCATCCAGCAGGTTGCTGACATTCACTGCAAGGTCGGTGCCCTTGGCGATCTCGTAGTTGAAGGCGGCGTCGAACAGCGTGGTGCCATCGCTTTTGCCGGAGTTGGCTGCATCGAAGTAATAAGCGCCGACGTAGCGCGCACCCAAGCCAACGCTGACATCAGTGCCGGGCACGTCGTAATAGCTCCAGAGCGAAGCGGAATGCTTGGGTGCCGTGGTGAACTCATTACCCTTCAGGGAACTGCCGTCGTACAACGAACCGCGCAGTACCTCGGACTCCATATAGGAATAGCCACCTATCAGGCTGAGGTTCTGCGTCACCTGCGCCTTGGCCTCCAGGTCGAGGCCGCGCGCCCGCGATTCGCCCACCGTCTGTTGCTCAATGATGCCGCTCGGCAGCACCACGGCGATGGTGACGTTTTCCTGGGTCAAGTCATAAACGGCTGCGGAGAACAATGCGTCCATCCCCATCGGCGCATACTTCACGCCCACTTCGTACTGCCTGCCCGTCTGCGGCGTTACGCCAACCTGAGGCGGCGAGACGGATTCCACCATGCTCACATAGGTGGACACCTCATCGTTGACGATATAGGTCAACGCACCTCGGTAGGACGTTTCGGAGAAGTTGTCTTTCTCAGTGGATAACAAGCCTTTGCTGGTAAGGTCCATCGAGTCGTTGCGCATACCCGCGGTGACGATGAAACGCTCGTAGAACGATAGGTTCTGCTGAAGGAACACGGCCTTGGTGGTCGCGTCTCGCTTGTTGACGGCATACGGCGTGATTGAGCGTGGAACGCCAGTAAACACGGGATTTGCAATGTCAATCGGGGTCGTCAGGGCGTAGACCGAGCTTTCCTTGGTGGTCGAATCGAGGTACTCCACGCCCACCAGGCTGCTGCTGTCGATGTTCTCGAAGCGGGCATCGTATTGCAGCATCAGATTGCCGTTGAACTGGTCGGCCTCACTGTCTGTTCCAAACAGATACCGGTCAACGGTCGTACCGACACGTGCGGCGCTGTCGCTGAGGTAAACGTAGCCAAAATCATCGGTCAATTTGCTGTAACGCAGATTGCTGCGCAGTACGAAGCCGTTGTCGAAGTCGTGGGTGACGTTACCGCTGAGGCTGGTGCGCTCGACATCGTGAAAGTTGTAGCCGGGCTCACCATAAAACTTGCTGCGGTCGTATTCCTTGTCCAGCGGATAGCCGCCACTGTTGGGCGAACTCTCCGTTTTCAGATAGTCCAGAATCACGGTGGCTGACGTGTAATCCGTGGGTGCCCAGGTGAGGCCGCCCATCACCAACCGGTTGTCGTCCTGTGAGTGATCGTACTCGCGGTCGCTGTTTTGGCCTTTGGCAGTAAAGCGGCCAGCCAAGGTGTTCTCGTCGTTCAGCGCATCCCCCACATCGATGCCTGTCTCGACATGGTCAAACGAACCGTAGGTCACATAGCCTTGGCCAAACTGCTCGAAGCGCGGCTGTTTGGTCACGAAATTCACCGAACCGCCGGGGTCCGCTGGGCCAAACAGCGTGGAGTTGGCGCCACGTAGAATCTCGATGCGTTCATAAGCGAATGGATCTTCGCGTACGCCGCGCATCGAACTCAGGGTCAAGCCGTCACGGTAGGTGGTGGCCTGGAAGCCCCGGATCTGGAAATAGTCGTTGCGGTCATCCGTACCATAGAAGTCGCTGACCACGCCCGGCGTGTATTGCAGCGCCTCTTCCGTGGTGCTGACGCTGCGTTGCTCCATTTCCTTGTTGGTAACAACCGACACCGATGCCGGTGTATTGAGAATGCTGGTTGCCACCTTGCCGCCAACCCAGAGCTCCTGGGCGACCACCGAGTTGGCGTCGTCGTCGGCACTGACCCTGACCTTGGCATTGATGATGAGGGGCGCAAGGCGGTAGTCCTCGACGTCCGTTGCGTCGAGCTCCAGCGGGCCGGCGGGCTTTGGTTGAGGGAACAGTAGATAGGCATTCGGGCCTTGCTGTTCGATTTGCAATTCGCTCCCCTGCAGCAACGATGACAGCGCTGCCGACGTATCGAGCGTGCCATTCACGCCAGCAGTGGTGCGGTTCACTACACTCGACGCGTCGAAGGAAAGACTGATGCCAGCCTCGCGCGCAAAGCGGTCAAGCGCCGGCGCCAGTGGGCCGGCAGCGATGTTCCACTGCTTGACTTGATTGCTGTGGTCAGCGCTCGACGTTTGCGCCAGCGATGGCAATGCGTAGCTGCTTACGATCAAACCCAAAATCGCACCCTGCAAGGCACGATTTAATGGATGGCGCTGTGAAACAGGGGACGAACTCATTTTCTCGCTCCAAGAAAGGACATCGGCAGACTGGCCTGTATTCCGGCCTTCCTTAGAGGTCGAACGAGAATGAGAAGCTACCTCATTATTTTTCAGGTAGCACAAGGTTTTGATGGGCTCAGGTGGCAGCGGTCACGGTCACCCAATAACGGGTCCGATAATCAATGTGCAAGTGCAGTGACTGCGCGATCAATGCCAGGACCTGGTCGTTGTCGGCGAGCTGGAAGGTGCCGGAAACGCGACGATCAGCGACCTCTTCGGCGCAGCGCAGTACCCCGGGGCGATAACGCGACAACTCCACGATGAAATCACTGAGGCGCATATTGCGCGCACTGATCACCCCGTCACCCCAGCTCCATAGATCAAGGCCGTTGTCCCTGAACATTCGGGCGCCACTTGATGAGAACAGCAGCCGATTTCCAGCCTGGACGCTGCGGCTCGCAGGCGTTTGACTGGAGCCGGGGAAAACCGTGAGTGATCCTTCCTGAGCCGCGACCAGCGTGCCATCGTCAAGCTCGCGTGCCAGAAAGCGGGAACTCTGAGCGCGCATGATCCCGTCACGTGATTGCACCCAGAACGGTCGCGCTCGAGGCGAGTGTTGATCCGCGCCGACATTCACGATGATTTCACCCCGTCGCAGGATTATCAGGCGTCGCTGGGCGTCGAAATCGCTGTCGACGGCGCTATCGCTATTGAGCTGGATAAGGCTGCCATCATCGAGTTGGAAGCGTCGTTGCTCGCCGGTACTGCTGCGCTGCTGCGCAAGCATGGCGGGTACGGGTGTATAGTCCCGGCCGAGCCAGGCTGCCGTGCCAACAGTCGCCAATATGCCCAGCAGCTTCAGGCTTTCCCGCCGCCGCATTCCATGATGGGTGCCATCAAGGGTTTGTCGGGCCAGTTGAGCTGGCACGCCTGCCAGTTCATCCCCAAGCGTCTCCACACGCTGCCAAGCCAACACATGCTCCGGGCTCTGCTGCAGCCAGTGCTCAAAAGTGCGCTGTGTTTGTTCATCGGCTTGATTGAAGCGAAGGCGCACCAGCCATTGGATCGCCTGCTCGACAATGGCCGGATTGAGCGCCTGCGGCTCACGCCTCGACATAACGCAAGCGATAGCAGTGTTGCAGGGCAGTGGCCAGGTCGCGTTCCACCGTCGCGCGGGAAACACCCAGCTTTTCGGCTATTTGCGCGCAGGTTAGACCGTCGAGTCGGGCAAACAAAAATGCCTGGCGAACTCTTGGTTTAAGCATACCGAGCATGCGGTCTATGCGCTCGAGCGCATCAAGAATCATCAGCCGGCTTTCTTCCGAGGGAACCTCGTGTTGAGGCAGCAACGTCACGCTTTCCAAGTAGGCACGTTCGAGTTCGCGACGACGATACTGATCAATCATCAGTCCGCGGGCGATACTGCTCAAATAGGCGCGTGGTTCGCGCAAGGGGCTGGACTGACGGGATTTGAGCAGACGGACGAAGGTGTCCTGCGCCAAATCTGCTGCGTTCTCGCGACATCCAATGCGTCGGATTAGCCAGCCGTGCAACCACGAGTGGTGGGTGCGATAGAGCAGCCCTAGATCTGCAGTACCTAGTGTTTCATCGCTGCGCATCGGAATCTCGGAAAGTACATGATTGATAATTAATCGCATTCTACTCACGCGATAGGCCTTAGGTAAATACGTGGCGCTCAGTGTCTCCGGATATTCACAGCAACCCAGATGGGATGCTCCTCCCCAACCCTCCGAAATCTGCTCACCGCCAAGCTTTGCTTTCATCAGTCCTTCCCGCTAAAGTCGGTCTCCGGGCGCTTGCTGCGCCTGCGGTCCGCGCGAAGGGGTCATCCCAAGGCAGGTTTCCCGAATTTTTCATTCCAACTCCCGGCTTGTCGGCGGACCGAGCCCTGTAAGGAGTTGGCATGCCCGCCACTAACGCTTCCCGTCATCACGGTCTCCTCGATTTACCCTCCCTGCGTAAACGCGCCAAGCGTCTTTTGAAGGCATTGAAAAACCATGAAGCGGACGATGTTCGTGAGCAGTTGCGCGCAATGGGCTTGTCTGGCCCGGACTATCGACTTGCCGACACACAATGGCTGGTCGCCCGTGAGGCGGGTTTCGCCAGTTGGCCCAAGCTGATTACCCACACCGATGGCGTGACGTTCGCGGCACGTCATCCGGGTTTCGCTGCGACTAACGAAGCGGCGGTCCAGCACTGGCGATGCGGTAACGACATCGAGCACAGCCTGCGGGTCGCTGGTTTTTCAGGTTCGTTTCATATGTTTGATGATCCGATGGTGATGGGGCCGGTTCCCGCATTGCCTGACGATGACTATTGGTCAGTGCGAGCCGATTTCTTGGAACAGGCATTTGGGCTCTCTTACCGTGATATTCAACAGCGCCAGGCCATGCAGCGTGACGCGTTGGCAAAACTGGACGCCGACAGTGAGCTGGTATTGTGGTGCGAGGGCGATGCCTACGATCAATTGTTTCTGATCCGGTTACTGGCGAGTTTGCCGGCCTTGCCGCGCAGGCTCGAACTGATCGAGATCAACCGGGTGTCTGGCGTGGAGCGATTCATCGGCATCGGTCAGCTTGCCCCGGACTTGCTCCCATGGCTCTGGTCGCAACGGCGCTCGCTCGGTGAGGACGCGTTGGCGCTGGCGCGCGAAGCATGGGCCGCCTACACCGCAGCGGACCCAAGCGAATGGGCAGGCCTTGCCGCACACTTGCATCCTGCGCTGCCGCTGCTCGGGCCTGCTTTGGCGAGACAACTGCAGGAGCTTCCCGGAACAGTCGACGGCTTGAGTCTGACTCAGCGGTTGGTGCTGCGCATCCTCGCCGATCATGGCGAGCTGCCTGCCGGTAAGGTGTTCGGCCATCTGATGATGAGCTATGAGCCTCTGCCATATTTGGGCGATCTGATGTTCCATGCGCTGCTGCGACCGTTGATCGATGCGCCACACCCCTTGGTGCACGAACAGCCGGGAGGTGAATGGCAGAGGCGCCTTGTTCGTCTCACTGCCCTGGGCGAGCAAATGCTGCTCGGGCATATCAACTGGCTCGATTACGCGCCAGCAGAGCGTTGGGTCGGCGGGGTGCGTATCGTTGCTGATCGGTTACCTTGGGTTGTGAGTAGTGACGGTCGGGTGTGGCGTCGCTGAGCAACGCCGAGTGGGTTCATATCTGCAATCCACTTACCGATTGCTCCCATGATCTGCCCGTTCAACGCACGCGATCACGGCTTTGCGCGGCCAGGTCCAGGGCCTTTTGCATGTCCAGTCGTGCCGAGCGGCCGACGTCCTTGTCGTTGAGCTGATAGCGGCGTTCTGACGGCAGGATGGGGGCGGTGAGGTCTTCGCCGTCCATCTGTTCGAAATCGTGGTTGTCGCCGATGGTCATGGCGCTGCGGCGTAGCAGCATGCGCAGTTGCTCGGGTTGCAGTTGCGGGTTGATGGACAGCATCGCCGCCAGCAGGCCCGCGACCATGGGCGTGGCGTAGGACGTGCCGCAATGCACCGCGCTGTCCTGGGCGGCGTTGGCTGTCGAGGCATGCGCGCACGCGGCGGCGGTGATGTCGACGCGCATGTCGATGTTCGAGGAACTGCGCTTGACCGCGTAGGCCGGGTCATCGACGGCGACCCCGGTGAGCTCGCTGCGCTGGTGTCCGCCGACCACCAGCAATTGCTCAGTGATGAAGGAGGAGGGCAGGCGGTATTCGTCGCTGCCCGAGAATGAAGAACCATTGCCGGCAGAATTCACCACGATCACGTCGGGATGCGCTTTGCGCAGCCAAAGGAAAAACTCCTCCAGCAGTTCTTCGTAGCCACCCATGGCGAGGCCCGAGCGCAGCAGCGAGTCGACGTCATCGCCTTTGATGTCTTTGGCGCCGACGCGGTGGATGCCCCAGCTCCAGTTGAGGACGCGCACCCCGTCTTCGACGAGGTTGACCGAGGCGGCGATGTTCGCGGTGATGCCGGCATCGGAATTACGTTCGACGATGACCTCGAAGCCACCGCTGGCCTTGTCCAGGCCACGGAGGAAACCGGTGTTGCCGCTGTCGTCCCAACGTGCGGCGAGAATGCCGGCGACGGTCGTGCCGTGGTTGTCCGGTTTGTCGGCATCGCGGGCATAGACGCAGGTGCGCGGTGGCGAGCAGGCGCCGAGGTCGTCCGCGAAATCCGTCGTGTCGAAGTCCACATCGCGCTCGATCAGGCCGATGCGCACCGGCTGCGGTTGAATGGGTGGCTGTCGTCCGGGGATGCGTCGTTGGTAATAGTTCACCGCGTCGAGAAAGCGATTCGCGGCCCATTCGTCGGAGTCCAGGGCCGGCTTCTTCGGTTCTTCAGGCTGGGCCGCGGCCTGCTCGGTTTCTTCGGCCGAGGACTCTTCGATCACCACGGCATCCACACCGGTCTCGCTGCCCAGGCGCAGCACCAAGGCGTCGCGCTGCACCAGATCCTTGGCGGGCAGGCGGAGCTGGTACAGGTTCAGGGGCGCGATGCTGCCGACCACCTTCGCCCCGTACTTGTGGGCCAGGCGCTCGGCTTCCTGGCGGCCATCACGGTCTTCCTCGATCAGCACGCTGACCAGGTCGACGTAAGTGGTCAGGCCGTCCATGTTCTTCGCCACTGCGTCCGGCCCAGCGGCCACCACATGGCTGTTGCGCAGGGTCAGCCAGGCAGCATTGCTGGTGCGTGGGCCGTCCTCCAACCAGAGCGGGCCGCTCTGGTAATCGGCGGCGTCCAGGCGCACGCGCAGGTTTTCCCCTTCGCGCTGGACCGTATCTGCGGGTATCACCTTTGCTCCCAACTTCAGTTGCGGCGTCCCATCACCCAACCCACGCGCTGTCAGGCACCAGTCCTGATGCTGGCTTTGCAGCAGATCGCCGCAGCGTTTCAGGCTTTCCAGGCGCAGCGGTTCAGGCGCAGCGGTCGCCGTGCCGGCAGCCATGGCGAACAGCGTAGCGAGGGCAGCGGATCGTAGGAGCATGGGCCAGGTTTCTTTGCCGAGGGTCTAGTTGCTCCGACTGTTACGTGGCTCGCTTCGTTCAGCGGGATAATGAGACTCGGTGAAAACCTGATTCGGTTCAAAGGTTCTCGAGGCGCACTTCAAGACCTGCTCGCCGCGCGAGTTCGATCATGGCTTCAATCTGGTCGGCATCGGCGATGAATCCGACATAGTCGTCGCCACCGGAATCCAGGTGCAGGTAGCGTTTGTCGAATGCCGCCAGCCATTGGTCGAAACTCGCCAGCGTCTCCGACATCGACAGCGTGCCCTCATAGCGGTAGGGGTAAATTTCTTTTACCCCGCTGGCGCTGACCAGATAGGGCGCCAGATACTCGAAACCGTCAAAGCCTCGCCAGTCGACGCCTAGCAACGCCAGGTGTTCGAGCTTCTGGCCCCGGTCTGCATCCAGCAGACCTTCCACCAGCGCGGTGGCCGGCTCCTGGCCCGAGCCGTAAATGCGCAGCACGCGCCTGACCAGCCTGGCACGTTCGTCTTCTGGCATGCGGGTCAGTATGGCTTGGGTAAACGCCTTGAGTTCGGCGCGATAAGGATGCAGCTCCCGCATGATCGCCGCGTCGCTGACAGTCGTTTCCTCCGGTGGCGGCAGGGTAAAACGGCCGCCGAACAAGCGATCAAGAATGCCCATTTCCTTTCCTTGGTTTGTCCATTTTTTCCAGCCTACCGTTATACACAGTCCACATGAACGCGATACCTGATGTCCCGATCAAAATGATCTTCCGGGTTTTCGTAAGTTTCCAGTGTTTCCAAGAATCCCGTCCGCTCAAGGCTCACCAGATCCTCAAGGGTCCAATCAAAGGGGAAGTCATTGGAAAAGCTTTCGCCCTGGTATTCGATCCAATGAAAAACCGGGAAGGGCAGGTAACCGAGCCACTCTGATCGATAGGTGATCTCGTCAGATTCGCTACTCGTCACCACGGCGCGGATCTTGTTCCTGATGGTTGCTTGGCGTTCATCCATGGTTTCGATCCCGATCGATGATTGATTGCGTATCCTGTGTAGAATCCATTTTTCCAGAATTCAAAGGAATGAGCCTGTGATCACTTGCCATGTCCGGTACGTTATTGACCCCTATCAGATCCCTGCTTTCGAAAGCTACTCGCGCCAATGGATTGAAGTAGTGACCCGGATGGGGGGCGAACATCACGGCTATTTTCTACCCGCCGAAGGCGCCAACAATATCGCTTACTGCCTGTTCAGCTTTTCCAGCCTGGCCGAATATGAAAACTATCGACGGAAAGCCGAACAGGATCCGGCGTGCCTTGAATTGGTAACCCAAGCGACGGAGCAACGATTCATTCTGAGCTATGAGCGCAGTTTCCTGCGTCCAGTCCTCGATTGAGCGATTGGACGCTTCAATCAATGCCAGATTTCGCATCACCCCACAAACGGATATCACAACGACAGGGAGTGTCACCATGAAAACCATTGATCGTGCTTTGCTAGGCTTCGGAATATTGATTCCATTCTGGCTGCTTTTGGGTGTCGCACTGACTGCCCGGGCCTACCCAGGCTACAGCCATCTGGATCAAGCCATGAGCCAACTAGGCGCCGTGGGAGCACCCACCCACGGCTTTTCTGCCTGGGTGAACAATTTTCCGTTGGGTATGATGTTTGTGCTTTTCGCTATAGGCGTGGCGAGACGGTTCAAGGCATCGCGGATGGCCTTGCTTAGCGCCGCACTGATTTTCGTCCATGGGTTGGCAAGCTTCGCGGCCGGCTATTTTTCCTGCGACCAAGGCTGTGCGCCGATTGAACCGTCGGTCTCGCAACAGAGCCACAACCTGGCGGGGCTGGTGATGTTCATCTCGCTCACCCTGGCGGGGGCGCTGTGGACGTTCCTTGGCAAGTCGCTGCTTTCATCGTCCAGGTTCGCCCTGTTCTCGGCGATCTGCGTAATCCTGGCCATCGTGACGGTGATGCTGATGGCGACGGCATTGGCCGATGGTCACCTGTTCGGTCTGTACCAACGGCTTAATTATGGGGTTTCGGTGGTCTGGATTGCGTCGTTGGCCGTCGTTGCCCTACAGGATGCCAGAGATAAGCCGCGAGGCGCGGCGGTTCTGGCGCAGCGCTTCAGGGGGTAACGACGTTGATCAGCTTTCCGGTGACGTGATGGGGGCGTCACTGGATTCGGCTTCCAATTTCAGGCGGTCGGCTTTGCTGATGTATTGATTCTTGCTCTTGGGTGCCAGCTTGGCACTGGCTTTCTTGGCGTTAGCCTTCAATAACTGGTTTATTTTCTTGCGGCGATTCATGGTGTTCTGCTCAGCGTGTCGATGTCCGGATGGTATCAGCTTTCCGTTTTCTCAGGATTTTTCCTGACGTTGACAACGGGCTTCACGCGACGCTCGACAATGATCGAGTCATTTGGAATCTCCAAGCGGATGGCCGTTTCCTTGGTGTGCATTTCAATGAGCGTCGAGATGCCAACACCTCGGAAAATCACCGTCGCATTCTCAAATCTTTTGTAGTCTTCCAGCGGTGAGTCCTTGGGGTCAGGCAATAGATTGGCGTAAGGCGGTTTCACCAGGATCGTGGCCCTTTCTATACGTATTTGCGCAAAGCTCATGGCCGCTTGCAGCAAGTCCGACGTCACGCCCCCCATGAGAAGGGGCGTCAGGAGAATAACGCCAGCGATCATTGCCCGGGTTCTCTTCAAGGGTTTCATTTCAGCGTGGGGATTCTGGTCAGGATGCTCGGAGTCGACGATTTCAGGTGCCGATGGCTGCGCTGCTTTTATTTTCGTGTTCTGTTCCAGATAGGCGGAGTAAACGATGTACTGAAAAATGGGCAGAAGGATGAGCTGAATGTGTGCCAAGGGACTTTTGTGGGTCAGGAAATAAATGGTCACCGCGCCGCATATTCCAAAAAACACCGAGAAGAAGGTTATTTTGGGTCGTTTGAAATCCAGTAGGGGTTTTTTATCGGAGACTTTTCCATGTAGCCAGACGAACCCCCTAAGCACGGGGATAAAGAGCGGAGAAAGCAACACCCCGGCCGCCGTAACTGACACCGAAAAATAGATACAAACCAAGCCAAAGCAAAACGCCGTGACCAGGAATAACAAACTGTCTCCAACGGATACGCCTTGCGGGTAATGACCGTTGCTCAATAGATAACTGACGATGCACGTGCCGCCAATCAGCAATCCGATTTTTGCCGACAGAGAGAGAAGTTTTGTAGCGATCTCAATCTGTTTTTCGAGCCCAGTGGCTGCTTCCCTCATTATCGAATCCTCCTTGATAGTACGTTTAGGATGGTCGTACCTGACTCATCTGTATGGGGAGCATAGCGATGATTTCGGTTCCTTGTGGTGAGAGAGCAGTGCAGGCCTGTAGCGACCGTCGGCGGCGCGACCTCACGTTCGAACGCCGGCGGGGGCTGGTCACGCTACGCCACGTGATACTTATCCCAGAGCTTGTTCCGGAATCGCGTCTGCGGATCGAACCGTGCCTTGAGTGCGAACAGCCGCTGCGCGTCGGGATAGGCACGTGTGAACTGTTGTCTGGTCACTGGTCACTGGAAGACATTGTGTCCGCCTACTGCGTGTCCAAAGCCGAGTGCATCAAGCATTTGTTGGTGTTGGAGCGGATGGGCCTGGCGGACCTGAAGCCGGGCAATCGCATCAGATTGCTGGTCGCGAGGGATTTCGATTGGCTGCCGGACGGCCCTATCCGAGGGTTCTTCCTGCGACAAGGTCTGCCGGATTTCATGGCCAGCCGATTCGATGTCCCCGACGAAACCCTGCACTTTGGCCATGGCATGTTGACCCAGCCTGCTTACGCCCAGTTGCAAGTCGACATCCACAAGTTGCGCAGCAAACTGGCGGCGCTTCACAACGAGTCGTTGAGCGCGCCGCTGTCCGAAAAACGTGGGACTGCGCTGTTGCTGGCGATGCGAGTTTGGGAGCCGCAGGCGTTCAGGAGGCTTAAGCGGGGGTAGGTCGATAGGTCACGTATGGATAAATCGACTGGGCCAGGTATTACTTCAGGTTGCTCTGGAAGAAGGTCGTCAGTTTGTCGAAAGGGATGAGGTTGACCCGGTCATAAAGATCGACATGTCCAGCGCCGGGGACAATGACGAGTTCCTTGGGCTGGCCGGCGAGCTTATACGCTTGCTCGCTGAATTCCCTGGAGTGCGCATCGGCCCCTGCAATGAACAACATCGGATGAGGCGAAATGGTCTCGATGTCATTGAGCGGATAGAAATTCATGAACTTGATGTTGCTGGTCAGCGTCGGGTGGGTGGTCAGATCTTTCGACGAGCCGGATGGCGTGAATTCGCCGCGCGGGGTGCGGTAGAAGTCATAGAACTCACGTTGAATAGGATGAGTGTTGTCGTCCAACTGGTGCACCGTACCGCTGGTGTAAAGCGTTTCACCGCCCGCGAACTCGACGTTACGCTGCTGGGTGGCTTGGGCGATGATCGCCCGGCGTTGTTCGAGCGTTTGGGAATGCTTCAAGCCGTTGCGATTGACGCCACCCATGTCATACATGCTCACGGTCGCGATGGCTTTCATGCGCGGGTCAATCTTGGCTGCACTGATCACGAAGCTGCCGCTGCCGCAAATACCGATTGCGCCAATCCGCTCTTTATCGACAAACGGCTGGGCACTGAGAAAGTCCACCGCGGCGCTGAAGTCCTCGGCATAGATATCCGGTGAGACGGCATTGCGCGGCCGCCCCTCGCTTTCGCCCCAGAACGACAGGTCCAGGGAAAGGGTCACGAAGCCTTTTTCCGCCATTTTCGTGGCATAGAGATTGGCGCTTTGCTCCTTGACCGCGCCCATTGGGTGACCGACGACAATCGCCGGACTTCTGCTCTTGCCATTGAGTTTTTTCGGGATGAACAGATTACCCGCCACGTTCATTTGATATTGGTTCTTGAAGTTGACCTTCTGTACGGTCACTTCGTCGCTGGAATAAAAATTGTCCGCACCATTAGACATGTCGGCCCCTATTGCTGACAGTGAACTGACAAGCAGCGTCAGTAAAACGATGATCTTTTTCATTGGA
This sequence comes from Pseudomonas thivervalensis, assembly GCF_001269655.1. Lineage (GTDB taxonomy): Bacteria > Pseudomonadota > Gammaproteobacteria > Pseudomonadales > Pseudomonadaceae > Aquipseudomonas > Aquipseudomonas thivervalensis. The sequence continues at coordinate 426,446 of NZ_LHVE01000006.1, read as the reverse complement.
AATCCTATCGATGCGGGGTAATCAATTCTGGGAAAGCGTCACTTGCACACCCCGCCGGCCCAGCGCCTGAGCCAGTCTTGCGGTGTCTTCCACACATCCCAGGCGCGTATATGCGTAGGCTGAAACGAAGTTCGTATAGAAGACGACCAGGGTGTCCGGGCCATACAGCATCAGATCACCGCTGTGGATCGTTCCCGGCTTGCTCGCTTGGGTAGGTAGTGCTTGGGGGAGGATGGCGTACTTTTCATTGCGGTTGAGATCACTCATGTCCAACGTCAGTGGTAATGACGCGACAAGCGCGCGGGCAGCTGCGTTGTCGGCCAGGGTGATGGCGAAGCGTTGTTCCCCGACGGTCATCCACATGCCAGTGTTCTGCGTTAGCGAAGCTGCCGATGCGGCTTCATTCATTGTTGAGTAGCTGCCGAGCACGAGCATTGAAGCCAGCAAACCAAGCCAGGTCGTCCTCATCGCAGTTCTGCTTTCAATCTTGTTCATGGGGAACATGGTGAGCGACGGACAGTCACGCGACTAGCTAATGAATGCTTAACGAGGCTATAAGCAAGGCTAATCAATTGGCTTAGATGCGTTTCACCATGATCAAAAGAAATCTCAATGATCTGCTGTCTTTCGTAACGGTCGCGCGCGAAGGCAGCTTCACGCGTGCTGCCGGGGCATTGGGTGTCACACAATCTGCATTGAGCCAGGCAATCAATGGCCTTGAAGCACGCTTGCAGATCCGGTTATTGACGCGGACCACTCGCAGCGTTTCGCCGACCATCGCTGGCGAGCGGCTGCTGCAAGCAATAGGCAATCGCTTCGATGAAATAGAAGCGGAGCTGGATATGCTGACGGAAATGCGCGACAAGCCCGCAGGTACTGTACGCATCACCTGCGGTGATCATGTGTTGCGCACGACCTTGCTACCCAAACTTACCGGGTTGCTGCACGACTACCCGGATATAAACGTTGAATTTGACGTGTGTTACGGATTTCGAGACATCGTGGCGGATCGTTTTGATGCTGGCGTGCGCCTGGGTGACACCATCGACAAAGACATGGTTGCCGTTCCGATAGGCCCTCCATTGCGGATGGCTGCCGTCGCTTCGCAAGCGTATTTCGCTACCCACGCCATCCCCAGGGGCCCGCGCGACCTGATGACCCATCGCTGTATCAACCAGCGCATGCAGACATCAGGCGGGCTCTATGTCTGGGATTTCGAGCGGCGAGGCAAGCAGGTGAACGTGCGAGTTGACGGCCAGCTGGTTTTCAACACGTCGACTCATATCGTGCAGGCGGCAGTGGCCGGGCTGGGCGTTGCGTACCTGCCAGAAGAAGAGTTTGAACCGTACCTGCAAGAGGGCCGACTGGTGCGCGTGCTGGAAGATTGGTGTCCGCCGTTTTCAGGCTACTATCTGTACTACCCCAGCCGACGACAGCCTTCGCCTGCATTTACACTGGTTGCCAATGCGTTGCGCAAAACCATCTAAGAAAGGAGTCGCTTTCAGAACACGTTTCGTCGTCCATGTGCAATCGCCAACCCCCGGGAGTGGCAAGCTGTGAGGATGCCCCGGACCAGGTGCGCCAAAGACACCTGGCCGGAGAGCGAGAATGGCGATCGGATGTGCCACGCTACCGTGACGTGGGCCGAACGCCGCAGCCAAGACTCCGGACGGCTACCGCTATGCGGCGGTGTCGTCCGAGATGCCGAGGTACGTTTATGCCTGATGAGACGCTTCACCTGCCCATGATCCACAGCGTGCTTGCGCGCGAAAAGGACACCCCCGGTGCCTTGCTGCCCATTCTCCATGCCATCCAGGCAGGCTGCGGGTATGTCCCCGACAGCGCCGTCCCGGAGATCGCCCACGCCCTGAACCTCAGCCTGGCTGAAGTGCGCGGGGTCATCAGCTTCTACCACGACTTCCGTACCACGCCACCTGCGCGCCATACCCTGCGCCTGTGCCGGGCCGAGTCCTGCAAGAGCATGGGAGCTGAAACCCTGGCTGCGCAGTTGCGCGAGCAATTGGCGCTGGACGATCACGGTACCAGTGCCGACGGCAGTATCAGCCTGCGGCCGGTCTATTGCCTGGGCGCCTGCGTCTGTTCGCCGGCCCTGGAGCTGGACGGGGAGTTGCATGCGCGGATCACGCCCGAGCGCCTGCGTCAGCTGGTCAAGGGTTGCATGGAGGAGGACGCATGCTGACGCTCTGTATCCCCCGCGATTCGGTGGCCCGTGCCGTGGGCGCGGACAAGGTCGCTGCTGCGTTGGCCGTTGAGGCTGAACGTCGACAGTTGCCTTTGCAGGTGTTGCGCACCAGTTCCCGTGGCCTCTATTGGCTGGAGCCGCTGGTGGAGCTGGAGACGCCCGAAGGGCGCCTGGGTTTTGGCCCGGTCACGGCCCAGGATGTGCCGGCCTTGCTCGATGCGCTGGCCCGTGATCCGGGCAGCCATCCTGCTGCCCTGGGGCTGGTGGAAAACATTCCCTATCTGAAAAGCCAGCAGCGCCTGTTGTTTGCCCGTGCCGGCATCACCCAGCCCTTGTCCCTCGATGATTACCGTGCCCAAGGCGGATTCCTCGGCCTGGCTCGGGCGATCCAGATGGATGGCGCGGATGTCGTCGCCAGCGTGCTGGACTCCGGCCTGCGCGGCCGGGGGGGCGCGGCGTTTCCGGCGGGCATCAAGTGGCGCACCGTGCGTGACGCGCAAGGGCCGCAGAAGTACGTGGTCTGCAACGCCGACGAGGGCGACTCCGGTACGTTTGCCGACCGCATGTTGATGGAAGGCGATCCCTTCCTGCTGATCGAAGGCATGATCATCGCCGGCATCGCCGTAGGCGCGACCATGGGCTACATCTACGTGCGTTCGGAATACCCGGACGCCGTCAGTACGCTGAACGACGCGCTGCACATCGCCCGCGAGGCCGGTTACCTGGGCGCGAACGTGGGTGGCAGCGGTCGCAGCTTCGAGCTGGAAGTGCGGGTCGGTGCCGGCGCCTATATCTGTGGCGAGGAAACGGCGCTGCTGGAATCCCTCGAGGGCAAGCGCGGCACGGTGCGCGCCAAGCCGCCATTGCCGGCGCTGCAAGGCCTGTTCGGCTTGCCAACGCTGGTGCATAACGTGCTGACCCTGACCTCGGTGCCAATCATCCTGGAGAAGGGCGCGCAGTTCTATCGCGATTTCGGCATGGGCCGTTCCCTGGGCACGATGCCGTTCCAACTGGCCGGCAACGTCCGTCATGGCGGCCTGGTGGAACGCGCCTTCGGCCTGAGCCTGCGGGAGTTGGTGGAAGGCTACGGCGGTGGCACCGCCAGCGGTCGTCCGCTGAAGGCCGCGCAAGTGGGCGGGCCGTTGGGCGCCTGGGTGCCGCCTTCGCAATTCGATACGCCGCTGGACTACGAAGCGTTCGCCGCCATGGGCGCGATGCTCGGCCACGGTGGCGTGGTGGTCGCTGACGACAGCCTGGACATGGCCCAGATGGCCCGGTTCGCCTTGCAGTTCTGCGCCGAGGAGTCCTGCGGCAAGTGCACGCCGTGCCGGATCGGCTCCACCCGTGGGGTGGAAGTGGTGGACCGCTTGATCGCCAGCACCGAAGCCGGTGCCCGTCAGGAGCAGGCCTTGCTGTTGCAGGACCTGTGCGACACCCTGCAATACGGTTCGCTCTGTGCCCTCGGTGGGATGACGTCCTACCCTGTCGCCAGCGCCCTCAAGCATTTCCCCGCCGACTTCGGTCTGGCGACCCCGGAGGCTGACCAATGATCACCATCTTCGATCCCAGCACCGATATCGACCTGGGCACCCCGGCGCGTGACAGCGACGTGCAGGTCAGCCTGACCATCGATGGGCGCGCCATCAGCGTCGCCGCCGGCACCTCGGTCATGCGCGCCGCAGCCATGCTCGGCACCACCATTCCCAAACTCTGCGCCACCGACAGCCTGGAAGCCTTCGGCTCCTGCCGCATGTGCCTGGTGGAGATCGACGGCATGCGCGGCTATCCCGCGTCCTGCACCACGCCGGTGACCGAGGGCATGGTGGTGCGCACGCAGACGTCCAAGCTCGCCACGCTGCGACGCAACGTGATGGAGCTGTACATTTCCGACCACCCGCTGGATTGCCTGACGTGCCCGGCCAACGGCAACTGCGAATTGCAGACGGTGGCGGGGCAGGTGGGCCTGCGCGAAGTGCGCTATGGCTACGAAGGCGCCAACCACTTGGCCGAGGCCAAGGACGTTTCCAACCCGTATTTCGACTACGACCCGAGCAAGTGCATCGTCTGCAGCCGCTGCGTGCGTGCCTGCGAGGAAATCCAGGGCACCTTCGCCCTGACGATCAGCGGGCGCGGCTTCGATTCCCGGGTGGAAGCGGCCGGCGGTGACAACTTCCTCGATTCCGAATGCGTGTCCTGCGGCGCCTGCGTGCAGGCATGTCCGACGGCGACGCTGATCGACAAGAGCGTCGTGGAGATCGGCCAGCCGGAGCGCAGCGTCATTACTACCTGCGCCTACTGCGGCGTGGGTTGCTCGTTCCGCGCCGAGATGAAAGGCGAACAACTGGTGCGCATGGTCCCGGACAAGAACGGCCAGGCCAACCACGGCCATTCCTGCGTCAAGGGCCGCTTCGCCTGGGGCTACGCCACGCACCCGGACCGCATCACCAAGCCGATGATCCGCAAACACATCAACGACCCGTGGCAGGAGGTCAGTTGGGACGAGGCGGTCACCTACGCCGCCAGCGAACTGCGCCGGATCCAGCTCAAGTACGGGCGCGACTCCATCGGCGGCATCACCTCCAGCCGCTGCACCAACGAAGAAACCTACCTGGTGCAGAAACTGGTGCGCACCGCGTTCGGCAACAACAACGTCGACACCTGTGCCCGTGTCTGCCATTCGCCCACCGGCTATGGTCTCAAGCAGACCCTGGGCGAGTCCGCTGGCACGCAGAATTTCGACTCAGTGATGAAGGCCGATGTGATCCTGGTGATGGGCGCCAACCCCACCGACGCGCACCCGGTGTTCGGCTCCCAGCTCAAGCGTCGCCTGCGCCAGGGCGCGCGACTGATTGTCATCGACCCACGGCGTATCGATCTGGTGGATTCGCCCCACGCCCGCGCCGAACTGCATTTGCAATTGCGCCCGGGTACCAACGTGGCGATGCTCAACGCGCTGGCCCACGTGATTGCCACCGAAGGCTTGATTGATCAGCCTTTTGTCGAGGCCCGCTGCGAGGCGTCGGACTTCGCCCGCTGGCGCGATTTCGTCAGTCTGCCGGAAAACGCCCCCGAGGTGCTGGGCCCGGTTTGCGGCGTGCCTGCCGAGCAGATCCGTGCCGCCGCGCGGGTCTACGCCACCGGCGGTAACGCGGCGATCTATTATGGCCTCGGCGTCACCGAACATAGCCAGGGCAGCACTTCGGTGATGGGCATCGCCAACCTGGCCATGGCCACCGGCAACATCGGTCGCGAAGGTGTCGGGGTGAACCCGCTGCGTGGACAGAACAACGTCCAGGGCTCCTGCGACATGGGCTCGTTCCCTCACGAGCTACCGGGCTATCGGCACATTTCCAACGAAACGGTGCGCGCCCAATTCGAACAGGCCTGGAACGTGACCCTGCAACCCGATCCGGGCCTGCGCATCCCGAACATGTTCGAGGCGGCGCTGGACGGCACCTTCAAGGCGCTTTATTGCCAAGGTGAAGACATCGCCCAGAGCGACCCCAACACCCAGCATGTGACGGCCGCGCTGTCCGCGTTGGAATGCGTGATCGTCCAGGACATCTTCCTCAACGAGACGGCCAAGTTCGCCCACGTGTTCCTGCCGGGCAGTTCGTTCCTCGAGAAGGACGGCACCTTTACCAACGCCGAACGCCGTATCTCCCGCGTTCGCAAGGTGATGGACCCATTGGCCGGCAAGGCCGATTGGGAAGCCACCATCGCCCTGGCCGACGCCCTGGGCTACAAGATGCACTACAACCATCCCTCGGAAATCATGGATGAAATCGCCCGCCTGACGCCGACGTTCAGCCGCGTCAGCTACGCCGAACTGGAGCGCCATGGCAGCCTGCAATGGCCGTGCAACGATGCCGCGCCGGACGGCACGCCGACCATGCACATCGAGCAGTTCGTGCGCGGCAAGGGCCGCTTCATGCTCACCGGCTACGTGCCCACCGAGGAGAAGGTCAACAACCGTTATCCGCTGCTGCTCACGACCGGCCGCATCCTCAGCCAGTACAACGTCGGCGCCCAGACGCGGCGCACAGAAAACGTCGCCTGGCACGAGGAGGACCGTCTTGAGATCCATCCGACCGATGCCGAGAACCGCGGGATTGTCGACGAAGACTGGGTCGGTATCGGCAGTCGTGCCGGGCAGACGGTGCTGCGCGCGAGGGTGACCGAGCGGGTGGCACCGGGCGTGGTCTACACCACGTTCCACTTCCCTGAATCGGGCGCCAACGTGATCACCACCGACAACTCCGACTGGGCCACCAACTGCCCGGAATACAAGGTCACGGCGGTGGAGATCGTGCGGGTCAGCCAGCCTTCGGAATGGCAGAAACGGTATCAGGCGTTCAGTGATGAACAAGGCCGCCTGCTGAGGGAACGTCGTCATGCCGAGAAAGCGGAGGTGCGTCGATGAGTGCTGAAAGCCTGATCAAGATGGCCAACCAGATCGGCCAGTACTTCGCCAGCGAGCCGGACCATGCGGTGGCGGTGCGTGGCGTGTACCAGCACATCAAGAGCTTCTGGACGCCGGGCATGCGCCAGCAATTGCAGGGTTGGCAGCAGATGCATCCGGAGGCTGTCCTGCACCCCCTGGTGCGGGAGGCGCTGGCGCAGCCGGAGGGGACGACCTAGCGCGGTTTACTGGCGTCAAGTTATCTGCGTTGCGCTTATCAGGTGGCTGTCCTACTCTCCGAGACAAGGCATTGTGCCAGCAACGACTAGGGGAAAGGGATGTTCACCGAAAACGCACCGGTTCAGGTCGCGAAGGCGTTGCACGCAGCCTTTAGCGCTCGATTCGCATTGGCATGCGGGCTTTCACTTTTTATCGCGGGTTGCGCCGTTCCAACAGGGACGGCGCATCTTTTCAAGGTTCAACCTGCTCGTCCTTCGACGGTCGTCGATAAGCAGTTTGATGATGCGGCAGCACTCAAGCTCAAGTGGCAACAAGCCCAAGAGGCCCACGCAGCCCTCGTGAAAAAAGCGGCGACCTCCGCCGAGCTCGCTGCTACCGATGCGCAAACGCAGCACGCAAGAAAAGCATTCCAGGACGCCATCCGCGATTTGAAAGCCGAGCGCTTGCGCATCGATGGTGACATCTTCAGCGCCGATAAAGCGGGCGCTATTCGTAGACCTGACAGCAACGGCAACGGTGGCGATGTGTTCGCTGTCTATTTGACGGATGCTTATTTCAAGTACCTCAAGGATGTCGGCGGGGTGAGTGAGGTGGTGATTGTTGCCGAGTTCACCGAAGTGGGGGGCGAAGAAAAAAGCCCGACGGTGACCAAAGTACTCGGGCCTTACCTCGGGGTCGCCGATAACGCCAAGCCGAACCTGCTGAACAAATTGTTGTACGGCCCCAAAAAGCTTGAGTCCGATCACCTGTCGATGAAACTGACCGTACTGGAATACGACCAGGGCGAGAACGAAGACACCGCTGCATTTCTCGAATTCATCGGGTCGGCCAGCAAGACATTGTCCCTGGCCAACCCGATAACAGCCGCTGAACAAGTATTTGCCAAAGAAGTTGCCAAGAGTCTGCTGGCCCTCAACAAAGACGATGTTGTGTTGCAGATCGACGTGGATATGGTGGCTGGCCCCGACGATGAGGCAGTGGAAGATAACGGTTCGGTCCTGGCGCTCAAGCCCGGGAATTATGTGCTGATCAACCAGGAGCGCTGTGCTCCCACCAACTGCTATTTCTACTTGACGGATCGGGGCAATAAAGAGAACCCGCTGGCTTGGCTGGGGGATACGCTGATGCTGGTGCCTACCGCCATGCGGCGCGGTTGGACTGACACGCCAGACGGTGCATCGTTGGAGGACATCCAGGCTGGAGAGATCGAATACGCCAATCACGGTCTGCAACAGCGCGGCAAGAACGAGACATTCTTGGACAAGACCTGGGTGTCGTTTGCTGTCCGCAAGGGGGGCGATGACGTGCTCTGGGGACGGCGACGTGCGTTGATCGAGGCAGAGAAAGCCGTCCAATACATCAACAAGCAAGAAACGAGTGTGCTGTTGAAGAGTGCCGACTATGAACGTGCTCGGACGGCCCTGGATGCGGCCCAGCAAGCCGAGCAAGAGAGCCGGAGTGGGATAACTTTTGTTTCCCCCCTGGATGCCAAGGGGCGATTCGCGCCTTCAGCCAAGAACGACTCGTTTTGCCTTACGCACGCCAAGCCGGTCAGCAACCCTCAATATTCGTTCTATCAATTGAAAGAGGCCGCTGCGCCTACGCGGATCTCGAACGTGGCTATTGTTCCGGGGAAGTCCACTTCCAGCGTGTCGTGCTTCAGCTATCCCGCAAACACTTTGCTTGCTGGCAAGTATCAATTGGTCGTGACCACGCCCGGGGAAATGATTCCGGTGACCCAGACTGCGACCTTTGAGATGTTGGAATGAGTTGAAGCGGGGAACGCAAGTGCTTCGGTAGGCAACCCTGGCCGGCATCGTCATGGCGAATAGCAAGCCGGCCAGGGTTGTTTGCAACTCAGCGAACAGTCAATTGACGGTGATGTAGGGGTCCCACGCGTTGGTCGGGCCAATCTGGTTCAGGTTACGGTCCAGCAGCACGAAGTAGATTTGGTACCAGAGCTTTCCTGCGCTCAGCGCAGTGGACTGCCAGACGGTATAGGTCACGTCTGTTTTGGCAATGCCTCCGGGGGCGCCAATGTCCAGATAGGGCACTGGAATGCCGGGGATATTGAAAGATTGCGGGGTCGAGATGGTGCCCTTGTAATCACCGCCCTGATGAGGGTTGCCGATTACGACGTTTTTGATCAATGCGATGCGGTCGAAGTTGCGCGACAGCGTGGTGGCGCGCCAGCGAATGATGTCACCAGGGTTTACGTCGAACCACAACTCGTTGCCGCCTTCGCCGGTGTTGCCGCTGGCATGGCTGTCGATGGCACTGCGGGTCACGAGCATGGCAATCGCGCCGCCTACGTCGTTGGGGTGGGCGAGCAGGTAATCGGCGTCAACGTTGACCAGCACATCAATGGTTTGGGTCGCTCCAGACATTTTGTAGCTCCTTGAGGGTAATGACATTGACGACCGCCCTTGCAAAGGATGTCCGGGCCACCCGGTCCCTGGGTGCGGTCTCGGGAGGAACGATAGGTGATGGCTTTGTAGTGTCAAATTTCCAATTATTGACGCTGGCGAAACGGAGCGAAGCGCAACACAACCAAGGCGTTGATTTGCCTTTGTCATGGCCGATCACTTAGTGGGGCGTGGGGTTTTTACTGATGATGTCAGTCGGTAAAGGCGCACGGACGTTGTCGGCGATTGCTTCCAAATACTGATCTGGAGAATGGACACGAAGCGTTATGGCAAGGGGAGTCCATCCCCTCGCCACGGACGCATGGAAAGTCAGTCCCGAGGTTGACGAGCGGCCCAGTGCGTCATCTCCTCGGCGATGAAGTGGTTCACCAGGTCGCTGTACATTTTCTCGATGGCATCCGGGCTCAACCCCTCGGCCTCGGCCCATTCCCGTCGTGTCGCCAGCATCGCCTTGAAGCGCTCTGGAGCACGGACCGATGTGGCCGAGGTCTTGAACGCCGAGGCGGCGAGTACGTACTGAAAGCGCTTGCCCAACAGTTTGATGACCGCCTGATCGAGCGTATCGATTTCGCTGCGGATGTCGTCCATGTTGGTGCATTCTTTGGGGTGTAGCCGGTTGCAGACTTCCATTAGATCACTCCATTGGTCGAGTTGGATCGGCCCAGCCTGGGCCGGTTTTGCGATGTGGGTTAGAAATGCCAATCTTCAGCGCGAACGACTCGGCAGAAAGGGCCGGCCAGCGTTGCATTGTGATGCGCGATGATTTCTTGAGCGCTCAAGGCTGGCGTATCGGAGCAGGTATGCCCCTCGGCGATCAGCACGGCATCGAAGCCCAGGTCCCGGGCGGCGCGGCAGGTGCTGTCGACACAATACTGAGTTTTCATGCCTGCGATCACCACGCCCTCGGCGCCACGGGCCTTCAGCTGCTCGGCCAGATCCGTCATGGCGAAGGCATTGGGGCGGTTTTTTTCGAAGACCACCTCGTTACCTGTGAGCAGCAATTGCGGCACCAGTTGCGTCAATGGGCTTCCAGGTTCGATGGGCGAGCCAGGCGGGCCAACATGGCGAGCCAGGAAAACCGGGGCACCGGCGCTGCGAGCTTTGCTCAGCAGGGTATTTAGAGTGTCCAGCAGCGCTTCGCCTGCCCAGGGTTTATCCGGGCCGTGAAACAAGCCCATTTGCATATCGAGGATCAACAGCGCGTGCATGGTGCTTTCCTTGCGTTTGGGCCAGTGACGCAAGGGCAAAAGAAAAGGCCCTTACCATCGCTGGCGGGCCTTTGAGATACGTGCGTTATTGGCTCACGACACCTCACGACCCGCCTTGGCGGTCGTGGTTGTAGTGGTCGAGGCGATCTGAGAAAGATTCATAGCCTGACAATACCTGCAGGCAATTCAGCTTGGCAAGACTTGCTTGCGCAGATGTATGCGGCCTCTGTTTGGACCAAGGGACAGGGCGGCACCGTGGCGAGGGAGCTTGCTCCCGCTCGGCTGCGCAGCAGTCGCAAAACCGGTACCTGCAGAGTACCTGGCGAAAAGAGGTGTCTGGTTTGGGGCCGCTTCGCAACCCAGCGGGAGCAAGCTCCCTCGCCACAAAGGCTGGCTAGTCTTCGAGCCCGCGCTGTTCGATCACGCCAAACACCTCCGCCATATCCTGCACCAGGATCCGGGCGACGTTGGTGATGGTGTTGATGTCGCTCGATGCCGAATCACGCAGGCTGCTGCACGCCACCAAGGTCAGGTAATCAAGCGTGGCGTGCAGGCGTTCGCTGGCGCAAGCGTGGAGTTCGGGGAGTGGGGCTTGGGTGTCGATCAGCAGGACGGGGTGGGTGGTGGCGGTTTGGGTGAGAGGGGTGAAGCGGCTGGATGAGTGAGTTGTCATGAGGTTGAATTCCTTTTAAGAAAGAAGAAATGCCACCTTTTTGCTGCGAATCAAATGGGTGGCAGTTGCGCGAGGGTTCGCAGACCGAGGAAAGAATCCAAAAACTCGGCAGACCCGAAAGTCTCCCGCGCACAACCGCCATAAAATGAACGCGGGCAAGTTTGCCTGAATTTCATTTGACGGTATTAGATCTTTTTCATCGAGGGCTGCGAAACCCAGCCACCGGCCAAAGCCAGCGACGACCCAACTATAGAAGTCGATCCCGGCACCCACAACCGACCTGTAGGACGCACGTTCCACCTGTGGCGAGGGAGCTTGCTCCCGCTCGGCTGCGCAGCAGTCGCAAAACCGGTACCTGCGGAGTACCTGGCGAAAAGAGGTGCCTGGTTTGGGGCCGCTTCGCAGCCCAGCGGGGATAAATCCCCTCGCCACAGAGGTAAATTCCTACGAGATTTTCGGACCGCCGTTGGCCGCGAAACAAAGCGCATAAGGCAGCTCCCGGCTAACGCAATTCCCCTGTGGGAGCGAGCTTACTCGCGAAGCGGTGGTTCAGCCTGCAAAGATGTTGGTTGTGCCGCCGCCATCGCGAGCAAGCTCGCTCCCACAATGGGTTAGCAACCAATCAACAAAAACCTGCGTCTCAACTACCGCATCCCTGGATACCCCGTAGTAATAGCGGGCTAACGGCAGGCGCAACGTCGGCAGTGGGCAGGTCAGGCGGCCGTTGGACAAATCCCTGCCCAGCAGCGAAGCCGGACACAACGCCACGCCCAGATCATCGACCGCCGCCTGCAGCACGAGGTGCATGTGATCGAATTGCAGGGTCGGTGGGTTGTTCAATGGATGGATCCCGGCGTGTTCCGCCCAATCCTGCCAATCGCTGCTGCGTGTCCTGCCCGACAACAAGGTGTGCCGGGCCAGGTCGTGGATGTTTTCCAACGGTACGTTTTGCAGCAGCGACGGTGCGGCGACCAGCAGCAGGTGGTCTTCCAGCAACGCGGTGGGTTGCACCTCGGCCGACCAGCCAGCGTGTCCACGCCGAATGACCACGTCGAACCTTTCCCGTGATGGATCCGGGGGGTGGGTGCTGGTGACGACCTCGGGCTTGATGTCCGGATGGCGCGCCATGAAGTCCGGCAGCCGAGGGATGAGCCAGCGCACCGCGAAGGAAGGACGCACGTTGATGGTCACTTTGCGCTGGGCCGCATTGCGCGTCAGTGCGGTGGCGGCGTTGGCGATTTGCGTCAGTGCCTCGCTGACCTGCTCGTAGAAAACCCGTCCCGCCGGGGTGAGCAAGGACTGGCGGGTTCGACGTTCGAACAGCAGCACGCCCAGGCGCTCTTCGAGCAACTTGACGTGACGGCTGACGGCGCTGTGGCTGACGTGCAGCTCTTCGGCGGCGCGACTGAAGCTCTGGTGGCGAGCGGCAGCGGCGAAGGCGCGGACGGCGTTCAATGGGGGGAGGTTGGCGATCATGCGTCTAATTTAGTCACATATGCGGCGCAATTAAAGCGTTTGTCAGCGTCCCGCTGCCACGCCACCCTGAAAGTCGCAGCAATTGCCTTCAATGTGGAGTGATGCATGGCCGATTACGGACTTTTTCTGATCCTGGCGACCCTGACGGTGCTCAGCCCGGGTCCCGGCGTGGTGCTGACGCTGTCCAATGCCTTGCGCCATGGCTGGCGCGGTGCGCTGCCGGGCATCTTCGGTATCGCGTCGGGGGCGTTTATCGTGGCGGGTATTTGCGCCAGCAGCTTGGGGTTGGTCCTGGCCGCCTCGGCAACGGCCTTCACGCTCTTGAAATACGTCGGGGCGCTGTACCTGTTGTACCTGGGCATCAAGATGTGGCGTACCCAGCGCTTTATTCCCGAACTCACAGTCACGTCGCCGCGCCCGTGGCGGCGATTTATCGAGGCGCTGTCAATCCAGTTGCTCAACCCCAAGGCCGGTTTCTTCTTCCTGGCCGTGTTCCCTCAGTTCATCAAGCCGGAGGGCGATTACTACCGCCAGTTTTTCTTGCTGGTGTCGTCCTACAGCCTGCTTGTGGTGCTGGTCCATTGTGCCTATGCGCTGATGGCCAATGGCGCCAGGGGCTGGCTCTCGTCGAGCCAGGGCGCCAGGATTGTCGGCAAATTGTCGGGCATCACTTTCCTGGGCTTGGGTGTGTTGATGGCGTCTGCCAGCAAATGACGGAGCCCATCAACGCCGCCCTGTCCGCGTACTCACATCCACCCACACCGCGAGCACCAAAATGCTGCCTTTGACGATCATCTGCCAGTAGCTGTCGACGTCGAGCATGGACATGCCATTGTCCAGGCTGGTGATCACCAGCGCGCCGAGGAGGGCGCCGTAGACGGTGCCCGAACCACCGCGCATGGAGGTGCCGCCGATGAAGCACGCGGCGATGGCGTCGAGTTCGCCCATGTTGCCGGCCGAGGGTGAGCCAGCAGCCAGGCGTGCGGTGTTGACCACGCCGGCGAGGGCGCACATCACGCCCATGATGCCGAAGATCCACAGCTTCACCGCTTGCACATTGATGCCGGACAGGCGCGTGGCTTCCATGTTGCTGCCCACCGAGTAGACGCGGCGGCCAAAAACGGTCTGGCTGGTGACGTAGCTGAACACCCCCAGCAGGATCAGCAGGAGCAGCACCGGCACCGGAATGCCATCGTAACTGTTGAGGGTGTAGACGAAGCCGGCCAGCACGGCACCGATCAACACCACGCGCAACACATCACGCACCAGGGAGTGGGCCGCCAGGCCATGGAGGGCACGGTTGCGCCGTTGTTTCCAAGTGAGGAACAGGGTCAGGGCGAACAGCAGGATACCGAGCCCGGTCCCGACCGCATGCGGCAGGTAACCCTGGCCGACGTAGACCAGCTCCGGTGACACCGGGGCAATGGTGGTGCCGCCGGTGACCCCCAGCAGGACGCCGCGAAACGCGAGCATGCCACCCAGCCCGACGATGAACGACGGGATGCGCAGGTAGGCGGTCATGTAGCCGTTGCCCAAACCAATCACCAAGCCGCACAGCGCCACCAGGCTCAGGTTCGCCAGCAGCGGGATGTGATAGACCACATCGAGAATCGCCGCCAGGCCACCCAGCAGTCCAAGCAACGAACCCACCGACAGATCGATCTCGCCGCTGATGATCACCAGTACCATGCCGCAGGCCAGAATCCCGGTGATGGACATCTGCCGCAGCAGGTTGGAAAGGTTGCGCGGGGTCAGGAACCCACCGTCGGTCTGCCAGCTGAAGAACAGCCAGATCAGCGCCACGGCGATCACCAGCGCGAGCATTTTGTAGCGGGAAAACAGCTGTTTGACCTGATTCATCTACGCGGACTTCCGATCATTATTGTTATGGCCATCGGGATGGCTGAGCGCGGCGGCGAGCACCTGTTCCTGGGTGAGTTCGTGGTTGATGAAGTCGCCGCGCAACTGGCCTTCGCCGATCACCAGGACGCGGTCGGAAACCCCCAAGACTTCGGCCAGCTCCGAGGACACCATGATGATCGACACGCCTTCGGCCGCCAGCGCGCCCATCAGCTTGTAGATCTCGTATTTGGCGCCGACGTCCACGCCACGGGTGGGCTCATCGAGAATCAGCACCCGGGGTTTGGTCAGGAGCATTTTCGCCAGCACCGCTTTTTGCTGGTTGCCGCCAGAGAGGCTGGTGATCGGCAGGAACGGGCTCGCGGTCTTGAGGTGCATGCGCGCGATTTCCTTGTCGATGCTGCCCAGTTCGGCTTCGGCATCGATGCGGGTCAGTTTCGTGTAGTTGTCCAGCACCGCCAGGGTGATGTTCTGGCCCACCCCCAGGTCAGGAATGATGCCTTGGCGCTTGCGGTCTTCGGGGACCATGCACAGGCCGGCGCGGATCGACTTGAGCGGCGTGCGCGTGTCGATCTGTTGGCCGCCCAGCCAGACTTCGCCTTCGTAGCGACCGGGGTAGGCGCCGAACAGCGCCGAGACCAGTTCCGTACGACCGGCGCCGACCAGCCCGGCGATGCCGAGGATTTCCCCGCGCTTGAGGACGAATGAAATGTCGTCGACCCGTTTGCGCCTGGGGTTGTCGACGTCGTAGCAGGTGACGTGGCGGGCCTCGAAAATCACCTCGCCGACCTCATGGGGTTCGGTGGGGTAGAGGTTGCTCATTTCCCGCCCGACCATTTGGGTGATGATCTTGGGAATGCTCATGTCCGCCATGGCGGTGGTGGCGATGTGTTTGCCGTCGCGGATCACCGAGATGGTGTCGCACACGGCGGCCACTTCATCGAGTTTGTGAGAGATGTACACACAGGCCACGCCCTTGGCCTTGAGGTCGCGGATGATGTCCAGCAGCACCTCGATTTCCGAGCGGGTCAGGGCCGAGGAGGGCTCGTCGAGGATCAGCAACCGCGCCTGCTTGTTCAGTGCCTTGGCGATTTCCACCAGTTGCTGGTAGCCACCGCCGTACTGCGAAACCGGGAGCGAGACGTTCATGTCCGGCACTTTGAGTTCACGCATCAGGGCCTCGGCGCGGTGGATCATCGCCGGGTAGTTCATGCGTCCGCCGGGCAGCGTCAGCTCGTGGCCCATGAAGATGTTTTCGGCCACCGACAGGTCGGGGACCAAGGTCAGTTCCTGGTGGATGATGACGATCCCGGCGGCTTCTGTCTCGCTGATGGACTGCGCCTTGAGCGGCTGGCCGTCCCAAATGATCTCGCCTTCCCAGGTGCCGTAGGGATAGACCGCCGACAGCACTTTCATCAGCGTGGATTTGCCCGCGCCGTTTTCACCGCACAGGCCGACGCACTCACCCGGCCTGACCTTGATGTCGATGCCGTTCAGGGCTTTGACACCGTCAAAGGTTTTGACGATGCCGTTCATTTGCAGCAGGTAGTCGGACATGGCAAGGACTCATGGAAAAGGGCTTACGCATTGGCAGGTGGGGTTGCTGTGGCCGCTGATGCCGGTCGGTCAAGCAGAGCCCCTGTGGGAGCGAGCCTGCTCGCGATGGCGGCAGCACATCCAACATTGATGCACGCTGA
This sequence comes from Pseudomonas thivervalensis, assembly GCF_001269655.1. Taxonomy (GTDB): domain Bacteria; phylum Pseudomonadota; class Gammaproteobacteria; order Pseudomonadales; family Pseudomonadaceae; genus Aquipseudomonas; species Aquipseudomonas thivervalensis. The sequence goes on along the minus strand of NZ_LHVE01000006.1, from coordinate 410,261 downwards.
ACCACCGCTATCGCGAGCAGGCTCGTTCCCACAGGTCCCACCAGTTGATTGCCCGGTCAGGTCACTGCCCGGCGATCTGCGCCTTGGTATAGAACCCGTCCTTTTCCAGCAGGTCGATGTTGTCCTTGGTCAACGGCGTAGGGGTGAGCAGGATGGTGTCGACTTTCTTGCTGCCATTGTCGTACTGCGAGCTGAAGGTCGGTTTCTCGTTGCGCGCCAGTTGCACCGAAAGCTTGGCGGCTTCGGAGGCGATCAGTTTCAGCGGCTTGTAGACGGTCATGGTCTGGGTGCCATCGATCACGCGCTTGACCGCCGCGAGGTCGGCGTCCTGGCCCGAGATCGGCACCTTGCCGGCCATTTTCTGCGCGGCCAGGGCCTGGATGGCGCCGCCGGCGGTGGCGTCGTTGGAGGCGACAATGCCATCGATCTTGTTGTTGTTCCGGGTCAGGGCGTTTTCCACGATGCTCAAGGCTTCGGTGGGGTTCCATTCCTTCACCCACTGCTGGCCGACAATCTTGATGTCACCCTTGTCGATGGCCGGTTGCAGCACCTTCATCTGGCCTTCGCGCAGGACCTTGGCGTTGTTGTCCGTGGGCGCGCCACCGAGCAGGAAGTAGTTGCCCTTGGGCGCGGCCTTCAGCACGCCGCTGGCCTGCATCTCGCCGACCTTTTCGTTATCGAAGGAAATGTAGGCGTCGATATCGGCATTGAGGATCAGCCGATCGTAGGACACGACCTTGATCCCGGCCTTCTTCGCTTCGGCGACGGCGTTGGTCAGCACGGTGGCGTTGAACGGCACGATGACGATCACGTCGACGCCCCGGGAGATCAGGTTTTCGATCTGCGAGATCTGCTTCTGCTCGTTGGCGTCGGCGGACTGGACGAAGACCTTGGCGTCGAGTTTTTCCGCCGCCGCGACGAAGTAGTCACGGTCCCGCGACCAGCGTTCCAGGCGCAGGTCATCGATGGAGAAACCGATTTTCGGGTGGGTCGCATCGGCCATGACCGGAAGCGAGAGCAGGGCGAGGGCGCCGGCGAGCAGGGTACGTTTGAATCTTTTCATGTGGTGCGTCCTTTTATTGTTGTTTGAAAGACACTGCCTGACGATGAGCGTGATACCGGGTAGAACTGTAGAGCGTTGCAGGGCGCCGTGGGCACAGATTTGTCGCGAGAATGTAACAGCCGCTGTGCCCCGACTTTTGCCCGTTGTCAGGTGTATATAAACCGATTGACCACGTTCTCGAGCATCTCCTGGCGACCGCTGACGGCCTGGGGATTCAGCTCATTGGTAAAGGCATGCTCGGCCAGCGATTCAAGGCTGAAGTCGCCGGCCAGGACCGCTTTGCCAAACGGTTTCTGCCACCCGGCGTAGCGCTGGTCCTTGAACTGCTGCAACTGATCGTTCTGCATCATGGCTGCCGCGCGTTCCAGGGCGAGGGCGAGGACGTCCATGGCAGCGACATGACCGTGGAACAGATCGATTTCGTCCAGGCTCTGGCGCCGGACCTTGGAATCGAAGTTGAACCCGCCATTGCCGAAGCCCCCGGCCTTGAGGATTTCATAGGTGGCCAGGGTCATTTCCTCGACGCTGTTGGGGAACTGATCGGTGTCCCAGCCATTTTGCGGGTCGCCGCGGTTGGCGTCGATGCTGCCGAAAATCCCCAGGGAGACGGCCGTGGCGATCTCGTGGTGGAAACTGTGACCGGCCAGGGTGGCATGGTTGGCTTCGATGTTGACCTTGATCTCCTTTTCCAGGCCGAACTGCTGCAGGAAGCCGAACACCGTGGCGCTGTCGTAATCGTACTGGTGCTTGGTCGGCTCCTGGGGCTTGGGTTCGATCAGCAGGTCGCCCTTGAAGCCGATCTTGTGCTTGTGCTCGACCACCATGCGCATGAAGCGGCCCAACTGTTCGCGCTCGTGTTTCAAGTCGGTATTGAGCAGGGTTTCGTAGCCCTCACGACCGCCCCACAACACGTAGTTGGACCCTTTGAGACGTTGGGTGGCGTTCATGGCGCTGAACACTTGGGCGGCGGCGCAGGCGAACACTTCCGGATCGGGGTTGCTGGCGGCGCCGGCGGCAAAACGCGGGTTGCTGAAGCAGTTGGCGGTGCCCCATAGCAGCTTGATCCCGGTCTGTTCCTGATGGCGTTCCAGGTGGTCGATCATCTGGGCGAAGTGGTTGCGGTACTCCTTGAGCGAGTTGCCTTCCGGGGCGACATCGGTATCGTGGAAGCAGTAGTAGTCAATGCCCAGCTTGGAGAAGAACTCGAAAGCCGCTTCGGCCTTGCCGATGGCCACTTCCATCGGATCCCCGGCGTGCTGCCAGGGGCGCTTGAACGTACCGGCACCGAACACGTCCGACCCTGGCCAGACGAAGGTATGCCAGTAGCAGACCGCCATGCGCAGGTGCTCGCGCATGGGTTTGCCAAGCACCAGCTTGTTGGCGTCGTAGTGACGGAAGGCGAGCGGTGAATCGCTGGCAGGGCCCTCGTAGCGAATCGTGTCGACACCGGGGAAGTACGGCATGTGCAGGTTTCCTTTTTATTCTTGGCGGTGTCCCGATACTACCGCCGGCCTCGTGGCTGCTGATTATGAAAATCACCAACGGGCAGTTCGATTTTGAGTATTGAGATTCGCTGTTCGCGCGCCTAGTCTGTGTGCACCGGCACAGGGTTAAGCCAATGAAAACCGTCCCGCCCGTTCACCGCATTGCGTTGTTGTTCAATGGCAGCAAGATCTACGACCGCGGCATCATCAGCGGCATCGGCAACTACCTGAGCAGCACGCGTGCGTCCTGGGACTTGTTTCTCGAGGAGGATTTTCTCTGTCGCTTGAAAGGCATCGAGCGCTGGCAGGGCGACGGGATCATTGCCGATTTCGACGACCCGCTGATCGGCGAGGCGCTGGCCGGGATCAAGCTGCCGGTGGTGGCGGTGGGCGGTTCCTATCAGGATGAACGCGCCTACCCGAAGGGCATTCCCTACGTGGCCACCGACAATGACGCGTTGATGAAATTGGCCTACGAACACCTGATCGAGGCCGGGCTGACCCGCTTCGCCTGTTTCAGCCTGCCCGAAGCGCAAGCCAATCGCTGGGCCCAGGAACGGGAGAAAGCCTTCCGCCGACTGGTGCAGCGCGATGGCCTGCACGCCGAGGTCTATCGCGGCATGGGCACCAGCGCACCGCTCTGGGACAGCGCCGTCGAACAGCAGATCGCCTGGTTGCAAAGCCTGCCCAAACCCATCGGCATCATCGCCGTCAGCGACGCCCGCGCCCGGCAACTGCTGCAAGCCTGCCTGACCGCCGGCATCGCCGTGCCGGAGCAAGTGGCCCTGATCGGCATCGACAATGACCCGCTCACTCGCAGCCTGACGCGGGTGCCGCTGAGCTCGGTGATCCAGGGCACCGAAACCATGGGCCGCACCGCTGCGCGCCTGCTCCACCAGATGCTGCACGGCATGCCGTCCACGGGTACGCAGATCCTGGTCCCGCCGGATGCGATCAATGTGCAGGTGTCGAGCCTGCATCAACCGTTGGGCAACCCCTATGTCATGCAGGCACTGCTCTTCATCCGTCAATACGCCTGCCAGGGCATCAAGACCGCCCAGGTGGCGGCGTATGTCGGTATATCGCGCTCATCGCTGGAAGCGCATTTTCGCAAGGAACGGGGCTGCAGCGTCCACGACGAAATCCTGCGCTTCAAACTGGCGGCCGCCGCCAACGGACTGGAAAACACCAACGCGCCGATTGCCGACATCGCCCAGAACTGCGGCTTCAAATCGGCGCAATACCTGCACACCGTGTTTCGCCGCGAATTCGGCTGCACGCCTCGGGAATATCAGCAGGGGGCAAATGCGGCCGCTCACTGACTCACAGCCGAACCGCTCTTGATGAACTGACAGACCACCGAACCGCTCTTGTGGCGAGGGAGCTTGCTCCCGCTGGGGCGCGAAGCGGCCCCGCTTATTGCTGGCTAACTATCGACCCGTTCCACCGGGCGGGTCCCAGGCGTGGAGATCTTCAGGAAACGCCGCTCATGATCCGGGCTCGGCAAAAGGCATACGTCGTATTTGCCAAACAGCCGATACCGATTCAGCGCGATACGATCATAGGCCCAGTCCCGAAGCACGCGAGGGATGTAGCGCAGCAGTTTCAGCGGACGCCAAACCCAGGGCAGTAGGGCAACCACTTCAAGAATCGCCTCCGAGCGCACCCAGTAATGCCGGTCGCGAATCACGGCCATGGTGTCGAACTGCTGCAAGGGCAAGCCCGCCCAGGCCAGCAACGCTTGTCCTGCGGGCGACTGGACGGAGGCCAACCGCACGCGTTGGGCGCGGTCATGGCGGATCAGGAACTTCGCCCAGCCATTGCACAGTTTACAAACACCGTCGAACAGGACCACTGTCTCGCCTGGCTTGAGCAAGGGGGCGGGTGAAGGGCGGGTCTGGGAGATGGGCATGATGGTGTTTCTGCAGGGCGCCTGGTTACCTGAATAATACGCCTGTTCCAGTGTCAAAGGGCGTCCCGAAGGGGCGCTCGACCATGATGACTTCAAGGGCATGAATTCGATCCATGAGCGATGATATCTACAACCTGTTCACACGCTTCCAGACACCCGATCTTGGTATCGGCCCACGGGAGCGGGCGCCGATGCTTGCTCGGGAGGAGGCCTGGGCGCGTGAACGTGCGACGATGCATCGCTTCAGCTGGGTCGTGGTGCTGGTGCCACCGTTGTGCCTGGGCCCTGTACTGCCGGGCTTCGCGTTTCTGCTGGGGCTGCTGGTCTATCAGGGGTTATCCGCCCCAGGCGTCGACCTGGACCGGATCGTTGGGGATTCCCTTGGCTGGCTTGTGCTTGCCACCTCGCTGTTCATGATTGCGTGGATTGCGCACAACGTCTTGCGCGATACGCGTGACCCGACCAAGCGTTATTGGGCGTCGATGCCCGATCAAGGGTTGGTCGAGCTTGAACACCATACCCTGGTTTCCGGCATCTGCCTGTGGTCCAACGACTATGACCCGGATTGCAACACCCTCATGCAATGGTCCGACGGCAAAATGAAGTACGTGCAAGACAGCGGTGTGTCGCAATGGATCCTGGCCAGGACCGCGGCGGGGCATTGGCTGGTACTCAAGGAGCAGTTTTCGGGCGACTTCAGATACGGACGGGTAGGGAAAATGCCGGCGCCGGATAAGCTGCTGCAGCCCCAGCAGCAATTGGCGATTGCTTTCGCGCCCGGCACGAACCTGCAATTGGGCTGGCGTTTCGACGGTGCGTTGATGCCATTGGTGGATACGTCGTACTGGTTGTCTGCCGATGAACTCAAGCGCCTGGACGAGTCTGCCCATCACTGGAATTTTCTGCCGCCGAACCGCTATGGGGTGGTCAATGACGAGGACGCCGCGTGGGTGCAACGGTTGGTGGACAGGGCGCAATTGCGGTGAGGGGATTTATCTGTGGCGAGGGGATTTATCCCCGCTGGGCTGCGCAGCAGCCCTAATGCAGTGAGCTCGATCTTCCTGGCACACTGAGTTGCCTGGTTTGGGGCTGCTGCGCAGCCCAGCGGGAGCAAGCTCCCTCGCCACAATGAATCGAGCACATTCTTGGAAGTCCGGGCTGTCCTTGGCCGGGCGTTAAAGCCACGTATCCACCACCCGCCGATCCAGCTCCTCCCAATCCGCCATGCCCAATACCCGCGTCGTGTTCAGCCCGCGCAGATAACCACGCAGTTGATTAGCCGTAGCCCGCTTGAGCTCCGGGTCGGGTTCGGTGCTGCTCAACAGCACGCTTTCGTATTGGATCAGGTAGTCGGCCACCCGCTCGCGGAAGTCGGGCAATACCGCGTCGCGGATCAGATCAAACGTTCTCATGGATAGACCTCATCAATCTTTCTCGGCTTGCAACTATTGCTAGAAGTAATAGTGACCATTACCAAATGCAAGTTCTGCTTTGCCGGCAATCATTGGAAAATCAGCGCCATCGAACACGCAGCCCAGTATTTTTATTTTCAGGACCCCAACCCATGCGCCGTTTATTTTTGCTTGCCCTGGCGTTTTCCCCGTTGTTGCTGGCCGGTTGTGCCTCGGCACCGAACGATCCGACGCTGACCTTGCAGACCAGCAAGACACCAGCCCAATACGCCGAATGCGTCGTACCGAAGTTGCAGGGCAAAGCCTTGAACCCGATGGTCTCGCAGACCCAGCGCAGCTACCGCATCGTGGTGCCGAGCAAAGTGTCGGCGGACAACGTGCTGGAAGCCTACAAGGCCGGCAGCGGTGGCAAGGTGTTCATCTACGAGCGCCATCTGCTGGCTTCCAACCTCTTGCCTTCAAGTTTTGAACGCGCTGCACAGGAATGCATCTGACCGGCCCGTAAACGTTTTTCACCGTGCTCCTTTGGTTGGCCGCAACCAACCAATTCCCTTGCCCCGCACCGTCTTCGGTCGCGGGGCTTTTTTTGCCTGCCGGTTTCAGGTTAGTCAATCATCCGCCCGGATGAACTCGATGAGCGCTTTGAGGGCCGGCGGCACATGGCGTCGGCTGGGGTAATAGAGAAAAAACCGGCTTGGCGGCGCTTTCCAGTGCGCAAGCAGTTCCGTGAGATGCCCATTGCGCAGGTCGTCGCGCGCCAACTCCTCGTAGACATAAGCAATCCCGGCGCCATCTTTCGCCGCCTGGATCATCAACGCATCGTCTTCAAGAATAAGCGGACCGGTGACGGACAAACGGATCGGCTGCCCATCGGCCTGATACTCCCACGCATAGAGTTTGCCGCTGGGAAAACGCCGGGCGATGCAGGCATGGTCGAGCAAGTCCCGTGGCGCCTGGGCGACCCCCTTTGCGGCCAGGTAGGTCGGCGCGGCCACGGTCACGAACGATTGAGGTGAGCCGACAGGGACGGCGATCATGTCGCCGGCCAGGCTTTCGCCAAAGCGCACGCCGGCGTCAAAACCGCCGCTCACGATATCGGTCAAGCCGTCATCGGTGACCAGGTCCAGTTGAATACGCGGATACCTGGCCACGAACGGTCCGAGCACTTTTGCAAATATCGCACGTGCCGCCGGACGCGCCACGTTGAGGCGAAGCTTGCCGGTGGGCACGTCCTGCAGCGAGGTCAATTGCGCCAAGGCATCGGCAACCTGCTGCAGGGTAGGGGCCAGCGTTGCCAAAAGCTGATGGCCGGCCTCGGTCGGGGTAACGCTGCGCGTGGTGCGGTTGAGCAGCCTGACACCCAGGCGTGCTTCCAGTGCTCGCATCGCGTGACTCAATGCAGAAGCCGAAACGCCACGCTCGTCGGCGGCCTTGCGAAAGCTGCGATGGCGCGCGACGGCGGCAAAGGCGTCCAGTTCGGAAAGATCGGGGTGTTTACTCATGAATTATGTTCAGTAGTTCAAATGCGATTACCCATCTTATCGTCATGAGACCGCTCGCGGATACTGCCCACATCATCCGTGGAGAACCGCTATGCAAAAAAATCGTCTTGGATCGTCTGACTTCCTGATTTCCCCCATTGGACTAGGAACCTGGGCCATTGCCGGTGCCGGCTGGGAATACAGTTGGGGCGCGCAGGATGACGAAGACAGCCTCGGTGCCCTTGAATACGCCGTCGAGCGCGGTGTGAACTGGATCGATACGGCGGCGGTTTATGGCTTGGGTCATGCCGAGCAATTGGTCGGACAGTTGTTGCGTCGGGTACCGGCTTCGCGCCGTCCATTGGTGTTCACCAAGGGCAGCCTGGTCTGGGACCCGGTCACACAGGCGATCTCACACTCGCTGGCGCCTCAGTCATTGCTCGCCGAGGTCGAGGCAAGCCTGCGTCGCTTGCAAGTCGAAACCATCGACCTTTATCAGATCCATTGGCCGGCCTTTCCTGCCGACGGCAGCAGTGAAGGGATCGAGGAGGCGCTTTCGGCCTTGGCCACTGCCCGCGAACAGGGAAAAATTCGCGCTATCGGCGTCTCCAATTTCGATGTCGCGCAACTCAAGCGGGCCCGGGCGGTGACCGAGATCGTTTCACTCCAGCCGCCATATTCGGCCTTGATGCGAGACATCGAGGAAGACGTCCTGCCATTTTGCGAGCAGGCCGCAATGGGTCTCCTGGCCTATTCCACCCTCCAATCGGGGTTGCTTTCCGGCAGTATGACGCGCGAACGCATCGCCCAGTTGCCCGACGACGATTGGCGCAAGGCGCGAAGCGCGGACTTCCAGGAGCCTCGCTTGAGCGCGAACCTGGCGCTGGTCGAGGTCTTGGCCGGTATCGGCGAACGGCACGGGGTCAGTGCGGCGGCAGTTGCCATCGCCTGGGTGCTACGCAAACCGGTGGTGACCGGCGCCATCGTCGGTGCGCGCCGTCCCGGGCAGGTTGATGGGCTGATCGCCGGTTCACAACTGCGTCTCAGCGCCGAGGAAATCGACGAGATCCAACCCTTCCTGCCGTTGGGCATGGGGACCAATGTTCCTGGAGGCGCTTGAGGTTTATCGCGCGAGCGCTCGGGTTTGACGCCTCCCTGCATAACCGGCACTATTTGCTCGATTGTGATCATTAGTGCTCGTTTATGCAGGTTGTAATGTCATGACTTCTCCTCACGAAGCGTTCCCCGGCGAACGCCAGCAATTGATCAGCCAGCGTCTCGCCCGGTATGGCCGGGTGATCGCGGCGGATCTGGCCAGCGAATTCAATGTCTCCGAACACTCGATCCGGCGTGACCTGGGCGCATTGGCAGCGGCGGGGGTGTGCAAACGCGTTTATGGCGGCGCGATCCTCGTGCCCGCTGCCGAGGGGTCGATGGAAGTGCGTGTGCGCAAAGACCCGGCGCGCAAGGGCAGCCTCGGCCAAGCGGCGGCTGCGCTGTTGCGTGCGGGCCAACACGTCTTCATCGACGCCGGTTCGACCAACCTGGCGATTGCCTGCGCCATCGATCCGCACCTGCAATTGACCCTTACCACCAACTCGCCGTTGATTGCGGTTCAGTTGATGAAACTGCCCCGTGCCGAAGTGATCCTGCTGGGTGGCCGCTTGAATCCAGTCGCCGGTGGTGTGATCGGGCTGACGGCTGTCCAGCAATTGCGCCAGTTCAGTTTTGACGTGTGTTTCCTTGGTGCTTGCGCCATCGATCCGGACAATGGCGTCACGGCGTTTGGCCTGGATGATGCGGAGTTCAAGCGTGCGGTGGTCGCGGCAAGTGGACAGGTGATCACGGCGGTGACCAATGAAAAACTGTCCAGCGTTGCCCACTACCAGGTGGCCTCCTGCGAAGAGGTCGCCGCCCTGGTGGTGGAGCACGACGCGCCGCCTGAGCGACTCGAACCCTTTTTCGGTCGGGTGACCAACGTCGTGACCGCTGCCTGTGAACAGCGACGGGCGTGATGTCTTGGCCCTACTGGGCAGGACAATCGAATAGATACTGCACGGCCCCCATTGTCCGCCAGGCGATTTGCGTCTAGTTTGCTGGCCGATCACAAGTACAAAAAATCAGGAGTCATCGATGCAACCGATTCGTCTCGGTCTGGTGGGCTACGGCAAGATTGCCCAGGACCAACACGTTCCAGCCATCCACGCCAACCCCGCATTCCAATTGGTGGCGGTCGCCACGCAAGGGCAACCTTGCGCCGGGGTGGAGAACTTCCGGTCCCTGGGTGAATTGCTGGAAAACGGCCCGCAGGTCGATGCGATTGCGTTTTGTACACCGCCGCAAGGCCGATTCGCCCTGGTGCAACAGGCGCTGGCGGCCGGCAAGCACGTCCTGGTGGAAAAGCCGCCGTGCGCCACGCTGGGGGAAGCCATGGCCTTGGTGGAGCAGGTTCGCGAGCAAGGCGTCAGTGGCCTGTTCGCCTGGCATTCGCGTTACGCCCCGGGCATCGAGGCGGCCCGAGACTGGCTGGCAAGTCGCACCTTGCACAGCGTGCAGATCGATTGGAAGGAAGACGTGCGCAAATGGCACCCGGGCCAGGCGTGGATCTGGCAACCCGGTGGCCTGGGTGTCTTCGATCCGGGCATCAATGCCTTGTCGATCGCGACCCATCTGCTGGCACTGCCGTTGTTCGTTGAATCCGCCGAGTTGCGCGTGCCGGACAACTGCCAATCGCCGATTGCCGCCAGCATCAAGATGGCCGACGCGCGCCTCCTCGATGTCCGTGCGGAGTTCGATTTCGACCATGGTCATGACGAACTCTGGAGCATCGAGATTCGCTGCGCCGAAGGCGTGTTGCGCCTGGACAACGGCGGTGCACTGTTGAGCATCGACGGCGTGCGCCAGGCCGTCTCCGAGGAAGGCGAGTACGCCGCGGTTTATCGGCATTTCCAACAACTGGTCAACGACAAGGCCAGTGACATGGACCTGCAGCCACTGCGGTTGGTCGCGGACAGCTTTTTTGTCGGCAGTCGGATGGCGGTCGAGCCGTTCTACGATTAACCCAGGGAACTGCAGTTGAACGAACAGACCTTGTCCCTGCGCCTGGAGCGTGTGGCGGCGCATATGCCGGCGGGCGCGCACCTGGCCGATATCGGCTCGGATCACGCTTACTTACCGGTGGCCTTGCTGCATCGTGGCGTCATCGCGACGGCGGTGGCCGGCGAGGTGGCATTGACGCCGTTTCGCGCCGCTGAACGCACGGTGGGCGAAAATGGCCTGGAGCAGCGGATCAGCGTGCGCCTGGCCAATGGCCTGGCGGCCATCGAGCCGGAAGATGGGATCACGGCGGTCAGCCTTTGCGGCATGGGCGGTGAGACGATCCGCGACATCCTGGACAGCGGCAAAGCGCGACTGAGTGGGCGGGAGCGCCTGATCCTGCAGCCCAACGGCGGCGAGCAACCGCTGCGCCAATGGCTGATGGACAACGGCTACCGCATCCTCTGCGAGGAAGTGCTGCGGGAAAACCGCTTCTACTACGAGATCATCGTTGCCGAGCGCGGTAAGCCGGTGACATACAGCGCTGAGGAGTTGTACTTCGGCCCGCTGCAGATGCAAGCCCGCAGCCCGACGTTTCTCGCCAAGTGGCAGCGCCTGCTGCGCCAGAAGCAAAAGACCCTCGCCAGCTTCGCCAAGGCACGACAAGCCGTGCCCGAGCAGAAGCTGCAAGATACTGCCCGGCAGGTTCGATGGATCACTGAGCTATTGGCTGAGTTGCATTGAGGTTGGATGTCCCGACGTTATCGCGAGCAAGCTCGCTCCCACAAATGGTTTTGTGGCGAATCGGGATGCTGTGAACATCCACAATCCCTGTGGGGAGCTTGCTCGCGATGAGGCCATCAATGGCTTCACAGCCTTGAACAATGCCACGGCTTATCGACCCACCACCGGGTAGTGCTTGATACGGCACGCATACGAATTGCCGTCGCCTTTACACATGCCGTCCAGGTAGCGGTAGTCGACCTGTACCGATTGTCCTTTGCCGGGCCATTGGCGGCGCGGGAGCGTGGCTTGGTAGTCCGGGGTTTCCGGAGTGAAGGTGAGCAACGCACCTTGCTGGGGACACTCCACCGAGGCGGACTTCGGCCTGACTTTCATCACCTGCGCCTGGAGCTGCGGATAAGGGCGTTTCAGGACCTCGACGATACGCAACTCCATATGGCAGATCTGCCACGTCGAGGCCTGGACGGGCGGGCACAGGAAGGAGAGTGTCGAGGCAAACAATCCGAGGTACGCGGCGTGAATGTTCATTGTTGCCCCTGTTTGAGTGCTGGCGTTCGCGAATTCATGGCCCGGCATTGTAGCCAGTAGGAGGGTGATGGCACTATGCCGAAAATCCTCAGGCCGATACAAGGAAGTGCCCCATGCCCGGAATCCCTGACGTCGCGTCAGCGTTTCGCGACTTCATGCAATCGTGGAAGGAGGACCGCAAATACCTGCCATCCTCCATCAGTGCCTTGGCCAACGGTTTCGAAGGCTGGCTGAAATTCGAGTTTTATTTCTGGTTGATCCACGCCCGTGGGCTTCGTGGCCCCGACCGTGAGCTGGCCGATGTGGGTGTCGAGTACAAGGTGGCGCTCGACCAGCGTTGGTCGCAGATGGATATCGTCACCAAGCAATGCGACTTGTGGATTCGCGACCAGGATGAAAAGCGCTTTCACTTCATTGAACTCAAGACCCCTTTTGCCAATGCCAATCAGGGCAAGATGTTCGACAGTGCGGCCAGAGACTATTGGTACATGACCCGGTTGAAAGCCCAGGCGGAAAAGGTGGCCACGGGCAGCGTCATTATCTTTGGCGTGAACTTTGAGGAAAAGCGCTGGAAAGAGCATCTCTTACACGTTGAGAATTATGCCGGCTACGTTGAGCATTCATCCAAGGCCTCCGACACCGTACCGGGTGTGGAAGGACTGAGGTGGGCGGTTCTGACCATGCATTACTCGCCGTTGGGCGAGAGGCCTCTGCCGCAAGTCGAGGTTCAGGCGCCGTAAAGCCATGGAGCAACGTTGGCCTGGCACGGCTGGCTCAACCGTAAAGCCCCATCACGGAGAAAGACTTGTCCGTGGTCAGGGCGACAATCTCGGCCAGCGAATGCAGGAGCACCGGCACCAGCAGGCCACCGCTGACCACTCTGGCGATGGCGAACACCCCGCCACAGGCGAAGATCAGGACCACGGTTATCCAATTCCCGTATTGGATGTGCATGCCGGCAAAAACGGCCGACGTCACGATGATCGCGACCCATGTCCAGGCACGGCTGTTCTCGTAGGGGAACAGCCGGAACAGGTAATGGCGGAAGAACAACTCTTCGGCGATGGGCGGCAGCACGATCAGCGAGGCAATCTTGATCGCAGTTTGCCAACGGTTGAGCCCGTCCAGGAGTTCGGCCATGAACACCTCACGGGGCAACCCGAGCACGAAGACGGCGACCCCGAAAAGAAGGTAGGCCCCGACGATGCCAATTGCCCCCCACTGCAAGGGTTTGCCGATGGAATGACCGCGCCACGGGGTGCCCGAGTCTGAACGGTGTTGTAAGGCGAAGAGGCCGAGGAGTATGAGCGCGGTGATACCTGAGGTGGTCGTGAACGCCAGGTAGGCTTGCATGTCTGCGGGGACGAAAAGGATTTCGGGCATCGCGGCCAGGAAGACCACCAGGGTGGCAAGCACAAACATTCCGAGCCGGGGAAAGAAGCGGTAGGGGGCTGAAACAGAGGCGGGTGCAAACTCAAGGGCGGCAGATAGATTCGTCACAGTCACTCCATGAGTGCAAGGAAAAAAGCATGATGCCAGTGTTTTGATTGTCTGGTATGCGTTCCTGTCGGCTTTGTGCGTAGGTAGGCAATTGGCCCTGTGACTCGGTGCTTGCCGGGAGGGTAACAGTGGTGATTAACAGGGCTCAGGTCATCGACGAGAGCGATGGAATATCTCGACTCTTTGCATTCGGCGCTGGACCATTGTGGGACCGAGCCTGCTCGCGAAGACGGCGGCACCGTCAACATCGATGCAAACTGACCCACCGCCATCGCCAGCAGGCTCGCTCCCACAGAATAAGCAGGGGGGGCTTGCTTATGCGGGTTCGCTCCAGCGCCTGAACCACCAGCGCAGCCGGGAGATGGGTTTGCCCTCGGGGTCCAGTGGCCGGCCGTCTTCAGCGTAGGCCTGGGCCGGTTCCAGCAGTTGGCCATTGAGGTAACGGGCCTCGACCGCCGGGTTGCCGTTGGGGTGCAGGCGGCGGTAGCGGCCGTCACGCACGCCGTCGCGATAGACTTCGGCTTCGGCCAGTTGCCCGTCGGGAAAGTAGTTGTTCGCTTCACCGTGCAACAACCCGCGGCGGTACGTGGCCTGGCGCTGCAAGCCGCCTTCGGCCGCGTAGAAGCTCGCTACGCCCTGCAACTTTCCCTTTACGAACGGCAACACCGCCGAGACCTTGCCGTTGGGGTGGTACAGGGTGCTGGTGCCTTGCAGTTCACCTTGGCTGTAGTTGAGCTTCGCTTGTGGACGTTGGGCCTCTTCGATCTGCAACGGGCCGTCGAGCCGGCCATCGACCAGTTGCCCGTCCAGCCGACTGTCGCCGCGTTCCAGGTCCAGTCTTTTCGTGGTCATTGCCGCGCTCCCGTCAGTTGACCTTCACCAGGCCACCCTTGATCGTCAGCATGCCACCGCCATCCACGGTCTGTTCGGCGGCCGCCTTGTTCACCAGGCTGATACCGGCGTCATTGGTGAGGGTGGTGCCGGCCTTGTTTTCCAATGACGTCCCGGCCTGGTTGCTCAGGGCCGTGCCGGCTTTGTGGCTGATGGAGGTGCTGGCCTGGGCCGCCAGGTCCGCGCCGCTCTTGATGGCGAAGCTGCCGCTGCTTTCCAGGGTCAGGGTGCCGCTGACCTTGATGGTCAGGTTGCCGTCCACGGTCAGGCTGTAGTTGCCGGTGACCTTGTGGTCATAGTTGCCGCCGGTGCTGTGGGTCTGGTCCGAGCCCACGGTGACGGTGCGGGTGTCCTTCACGTCGAGGCTGTCGCTGCCGGTCTGGATGGTTACGCTGCGCTTGCCTTTCTCCAGGGTGACGGTCTCGTCGCCGTCCTTCACCGTGCGGGTGCGGGCGTTCTGCACCGTGAGGGTTTCGTCGTGGCCGACGGTGGCGGTGGTGTCGTTGAGCACGTTGATGTTGAAGTCCTTTTGCGCCTGGAGGAACACCTCCTCGGCGTCCTTCTTGTCTTCGAATCGCAACTCGTTGAAACCGCCACCGCCCTTGGACGAGTTGGTCTTGATCCCGGACTGGGTCTGGTTCGCCGGCAGCGCGTAGGGCAGGGCGTTGTCGCCGTTGTAGACGCAACCGGTGACCAAGGGCCGATCCGGGTCGCCGTCGATGAAGGTGACGATGACTTCCTGGCCGATGCGCGGCACGAACTGCATGCCAAAGCCCTTGCCGCTCCAGGGCAAGACCACGCGTACCCAGCAGGAGGAGGTCTCGTCGTTCTTGCCGGTGCGGTCCCAGGGGAACTGCAACTTGATCCGGCCGTATTCATCGGTCCAGATTTCTTCGCCGGCCTTGCCCACCACCACGGCCGTCTGGGTGTGCATGCGCGGTTTTGGCGTGACGCGGGCCGGGCGATAAGCCGTGGCCTTGGGAATCGCTTCGAAGCGATTGCGATAGCTTTCATGACTGGCTTCATGGCTGACCGCGGTCACCACCCAATCGATATTCAACGTCGGGTCTTCATGACCGGCGAGGGTGAACCAATACCCCGGCACCAGCCAGCGACAGTCGCTTTCGCCGACAAAACGTTTCTCCTGGCTGCGCAGACCGTCCACCCGCTGTTTGGTCAGCGCATCGCCCTGGGCCTTGGCGGTATAGCTGCCCGGATGTTCGTACATCGAACTCGGCCCGGCCACGGCTTCGGCCTGGCTGAAGAGTGAGGTGGTCGGTGTGGTGAATTCATAATCGGTGGCCTGGTAAACCCCGGCCACCGCTTGCAGGCACATCTGTCCTGAGCGGATGCCGTGCAGCTCTCGCTCCCCCAGTTTCTGCCCGAGATAACTCACCGTCGGTCCATTGGGGATGGGGGCGAAGGCGTCGTTGCTGTCTGCCAGAACCAGGGTGTGCTTGCCGTCTTCATGGCTGAAGAACCAGAAAATTCCGTCTTCTTCCAACAGGCGCGAGACGAAGGCCAGGTCGGTTTCGCCGTATTGCACGCAGTACTCGCGGGGTGTGTAGCTGCCGCTGAGCTTGAGCTGGAAATCGGTAAAACCGTGGGCGTTGAAAATCGTGGTGACGATGTCCGAGGTGGCGAGGTTCTGAAACACGCGGTTGTTGCTGGCCAGGCTCAACCACCAGAGCCAGGGCCGGAGCAACAGCTGATAACGCTCGGCGGTGGCGTCGGCAGGGAGTTGGCGGATTTCGGCCACCAGCCAATCCAGTGGGCGCAGCAAAGCGTCCTTGTGCAGCGTGGTGGTCACATGGCTGGCGACGGCCGTGGTGAGGTCCAGCGAGGCGCCGTCGTTGATGCCGTTGAGGATGTGCGAACCCAAGGCATTGAGGCGCTCTTCGCCAGACAGCGATTCAGGGTACAGCGCCGACAGCGTGGCGGCGGTGAGCGAGAGGGTGGTGTTGCTGTCGGTGGAGCGGGGCATTGAAAGGCCTGCTACTGGTAATTCAATTCATGGATAACTTTATTGGCGTTTCCATTCTGGTAGTAGAAGTGCCACTTCGAAGTGAATGGCCAGTAGGTGGCGACGTACTCGCCCCACAGGACGGCTTCGGCCCACGGCCCTCCATGGGTATACGGGGCCGCCCGTTGGATGGCGGGAACATTGTATTTGTCCGACGGCAGCAGCCAGGAAACGTTGGTGCCATAGCGGAAAAGATCATCCTGGGAGAAGATCGGATTCTGATTGCCCGTGGTGTACAGGTTGTAGTGTCGAACCCTGATGAACCCGCCGAAGTTCTGGATTCCCACGCAACAGCCTGTCAGGTTGGCAGTGAGGAACAGGAGTGGGTCGTTGCCCGTCGGGGTCGCAGGGAGGTCGACATAGAATCCCGCGTCAGGATTCCACGGCAGGTAGTAGGCACGATGCGAGTTGCCGTCTGCCAACGCCAGCAAGTCTCGATCAATATCAAGGCGCAGGTCGAAACTGACGATGCCTGCGTGAGTATTGGCGAAGGTGGGACAAAGATGGCGTTTTTCCAGTTCAAGTCTTGCCTTCAGCATGGCAACGTCCTTCCATTGGTCATGAATAAATACAAGGTGAAAAACGACACTTCACCGCCTGAAGCCCAGGGCAAGTCATTCCAACACCCACTCCGCCAGCTTTCCCGTCACCTGCGTCATCAATACATTCTCGACATCCCGTGCCCCGGCCGCGCTGCATTTGGCCAACACCGCCTTGACGATTCCCGCATCGAATTCGAACTGCTTGCCCGTTGCCGCCTTGTAGCGCCCGCGCAACTTCTCCAACTTCGCCAGCACGATTCCCTCCAGCGTCGCCTCATCCAGCGGCCGGTACGCCACCACCGTCATGCGCGCCAAAAAGGCCGGGCGGAACGCTTGCAGCAGCACTTTGTGCAAAGCTTCGTTGAAGGCGTCGCTGCCCAGTTGCGCGGTCGGCGTGTCCAGCAGCAACTCGGCGCCGACGTTGCTGGTGGCGAGCATCACGGTGTTCTTGAAGTCCACCACCAGGCCGGTGCCGTCTTCCATCAGGCCTTTGTCGAAGACGTTGTAGAAGGCTTCGAGCACGTCCGGGTGGGCCTTTTCGATTTCATCCAGCAGCACCACGGAATAGGGTTTGCGCCGCACCGCTTCGGTGAGCACGCCGCCGCTGCCATAGCCGACGTAGCCGGGTGGGGCGCCTTTGAGTTGGCTGACGGTGTGAGCTTCCTGGTACTCCGAGAGGTTGATGCTGATCAGGTTGCGCTCACCGCCGTACAAGGCATCGGCCAGGGCGTAGGCGGTTTCGGTCTTGCCCACGCCGGTGGGGCCCACCAGCAGGAACACGCCGACCGGCTTCTGCGGGTCGGTAAGGCCGGCGCGGTAGGCTTGCAGGCGTTGGGCGATGGTGTTCAGCGCCGTGCCCTGGCCCATGACCCGCTGGCCCATGCGCTGGCCGAGGGTGCGCACGGCATGGGCTTCGTCGGCGAGCATCTTGCCGACCGGGATGCCGGTCCAGCCGGCGATCACCGCGGCGACGGTCTTGCTGTCCACCTGTTCGGGCACCAGCGGATCGTCTTGGCGAATGGCATCGAGACCGGCCTCCAGGCGCAGCAGTTCGGCGGCCAGGTGGTCGATGCGGTTATCGATCTCGGTGTCGGCTTTTTCACCGTCGGCGCGTTCGCTCAGGGCGAGCAGTTCGCGCCGGGTATCGAGCAGTTCGCGCACGGCTTCGCGCTCTTCGCCCCAGCGGGTTTCCAGCTCGCGGATGGCCTGCACGTTGCTGGTCGATTCGCTTTCCAGCAGGGTGATGCGTTCGCGATGATCCAGACCGGTGGCCTGTTCCCGGCGCAGGCGTTCGACTTCATCCTTGAGGCTGTTCTGCCGGTGACGCAGGCTTTCCAGGGGCGGTGGCACGTCGTGCTGGCCGAGGGCGACCCGGGCGCAGGCGGTGTCGAGCACGCTGATGGCTTTGTCCGGCAACTGGCGCCCGGAGATGTAGCGGTGGGACAGCTTCACCGCCTCGTGGATGGCGGCGTCCAGCACTTGCACGCCGTGGTGCTGTTCCAGTTTGCTCGCCACGCCCCGGAGCATTTCCACGGCGGTGAGTTCGTCCGGCTCCTCGACCTGCACCAACTGGAAGCGGCGGGCCAGGGCCGGGTCTTTCTCGAAGTATTTCTTGTACTCCAGCCAGGTGGTGGCGGCCAGGGTGCGCAGTTCGCCCCGGGCCAGGGCCGGCTTGAGCAGGTTGGCCGCATCGCTGCCGCCTTCGGCACCGCCGGCGCCGATCAGTGTGTGGGCTTCGTCGATGAACAGGATGATCGGTTTTTCCGCGCTGCGTACCGCGTCGATCACGCCCTTGAGGCGCTGTTCGAACTCGCCCTTGACCCCGGCACCGGCCTGCAACAGGCCCAGGTCGAGTACACGCAAGGTGACTTCCTGTAGCGACGGCGGCACATCCCCGGCGGCGATGCGCAGGGCCAGGCCTTCCACCACGGCGGTCTTGCCGACCCCCGGCGCGCCCACCAGGATCGGGTTGTTCTGCCGGCGCCTGAGGAGAATGTCGATGCACTGGCGGATCTCGCCATCGCGACCGACGATGGGGTCGATGCGGCCGTTCCGGGCGTCGGCGGTCAGGTCTTGGGTGTACTGGTCGAGCACCGGGTCCTGTTTTTGTGGTGCTTCGCCGGGTTTGGCCGGGCGCACGCCGCCGACATGCTCACGGGAGCTTTCGGTCCATTCCAATAGATGGGTGCGCAGCGCATCGCGGGGGATACGCAGCAACGACGAGGCGCTGTTGAGCAGCAGGCTGCGGCGCTCGTCACGGTCCAGCAGTGCCAGGAGCAACAGCCCGGAGCGGATGCTGTCCAGGCCCAGCACACTGGCCTGGACCACGGCATCTTCCAGCAGGCCGATGGTTTGCGCCGACAGGGCGGGCGTGCGGGTGCTGCCGGATTTGAACAGGTCCAGGGCCTTGTTGGTTTCCGCGGCCACCGCGTCACGTTCCAGGCCGAAACGCGGCAGCAGGCAGGCGAAGTCACCGCTCTCGATATCGAGCAGTTCCAACAGCAGGTGTTCGATTTCCACATAGTGATGGCTGCGCTGCATGCAGCGTTGTGCGGCCCGTTCCAGGGCGCGGCGGTTTTCCGGGTTGAGGCGTCCGATCAGGCTGGCCAGTTCCATTTCAGGCGATCTCCGGCTGACGAAGGCGGGTTTCGATCCGTTGCACGGCCAGGCTCGGCTGGCGTTGCAGGCCACCGTTCCAATTCAGCCGTGGTGTGGCCTGGCGGCCCAGTTGCAGCGGGCCGGCGCCGCGGACCAGCAGCACCAGGGTGCAATCCAGGTCTGGGCCGAAATACAGGGCATAAAGGCTGGCGAGCAGCGGATGGGTCTCGCCGATGGGCAGCAATGCGCTGGCCTGGGCCATGCTCAGCGGGCCGAGGGTCAGGCGCACGCCGGCGTGTTCATCCCACACCCGGGTGCCGGCCACTGCGTTGCGTCCCAGGCGCAGGTTGCGTCCGCCCAGGTGCAAGCGACTGCGGCTGGCCGGCGGGATTTCACGCCAGCCCCCTTCGTAGGCGCTGAGCTCCACGGGCAGCCCGAACTGTTCACGGACAATCGCCGCGAACCCGTCCAGGGAGCGCCGGCCATCGGCATACAGCGCGGTGCAGGCCAGGACTGCCGAGTCGGGGGCGGCCTGGCGTTCCTGCAAGGCCTTGGGCAGCAGGCCCGTCAATGCGCGCAGTTGCGCGTGTACGGCGGACGCGCCCGGGGTGGTAAAACCGAGGGCGATGCGATGTTTGCGCATCACCTTGTACAGCAGGCTGAGCAGGCGATGCTGGAACAGGTCGAGGAATTCCGCTGGGGCATGGTCCTTCGCCCGCGCCCGTTGCTGCAGCCATTCCTGATAGGCGTAGGGCAGCGGACCGTCCGGACCACCGAGGCCGAAGATCGGTGTGGTCAGGGTGGGCGGCAAGCCGGGTTCCTGGCTCAGGCTCTCGACTTCACTGGCGGCAAACAGCGGCGTCAAGGGCCCACGCAAGCGCAAGGCCTCGGCGTGCGGCGCGGTGCCGCTGCCCAGGGGCTCGGCCTGGGGCTGTTCACGTTCGAGCACTAACAGGGCCTGGAGCCATTCGAAGCGTTGCGGGTCGCGCCGCAGTCGCTCGCTCAGGTTCAGAGCACCAGGGGTTTGCCGGCTTGGGGTTGCCATGTCTTGACCTCCTTGTCGGACTGGACCAGCACGGTGCGCACGAAGCGATTGGCGGTGGCGTACAGGGAAAAGAACTGCGCCAGCACCCCGGAGAACAGCACGGCGCTGCTGCCGACGAAGTGTTGCGAGTCCAGTTGCAGGCGCACCTCCAGGCCGTTTCGCCAACCGCGCCAGGCGTCTTCGCCGACATGGGCGATGACCCGGTCGCAGCCCAGTCCGGTTACCCCTTCGATCTGGCGGTGGGCGCTGGCTTCGTCCCGCAGGTTGTGCAATTCGAGAATCTCGCGCAGGGCATCCAGTGCCTGGGGACCTTCGACCAGTGACAGATGGTTGAGGGTCAATTGCGACACCAGCCGCCAGCGCGATTCACCGTCCAGCCGCGGCAGGCTTTGCGGGCTGGGTGGGTTGCGCAGGCGGGCCCAGGCCACCGGCCCCGGACGCTCGAAACCCAGGGGCGTGCCGGCCGGCAGGTTTTGGGCCAGGTGGCGGTTGGTGCACAGCAGTTCGGCGGTGAGGCTGTAGTCGCGGGTGTCGGCCAGCGGGTCGAACTGGGTGTCCACCAGGCTGATCATCAAGTCGGTGCCCAGCCGGTTCGGGCTCATGCCGCTGACCCGGCGTGCATGCCAATAGCAGGGTTGGTCGCTGCCATGCTGGCTGCCGTAATAGGCCGGCACTTTGCGCACGCCCTGGCTGGAGATGGCGCGCATGCCCCGGATGCTGTGGATCTCGACGCTGTTTTCCCGATGACTGTCGGCCACCAGCCGATACTCGCTGCGGGTGCCGTCCGGGCGCAGCGGTTCGGACGTCCGGGGAAACAGGTTGATCACCGGGGTGCAGCCCAAAGCGATGTCGCTGGCCTGGAGCGGCAGGCGACTGCTGGGGGCGCGGTCGAACACGATGTACAGGTACAACGATTGGCTGTCGCTGGTGGCGCCGGCCAGGGGCAGGTCGAAGAAGCTGAATTTATCCGGGAAGGCAAAGTACTCGGCCAGCAGGCGCATACCAGGGTGCACGCCGTCCTCGTCCGGCAGCAGGGCCTGGTCGCTGGCGAAGCCGACGATCTGTGGCAAGCCCTTCAGTGGCTCCGGCACGCTGCCCGGCGCGCCGGCCAAGACCTTGATGGCGTGAGCGCCCAGCAAATCGTACAGCCCGGCGTTGATCATCGGTGACGCCGCGAGGTGTACCCGCAGCGAGTCGATTCCCAGCGTCGACCATTGGCTTTTCCCCAGGCAGCCCAGTTCCAGGCGCAAGGCCGAGCGAGCCTGGACCACCCCGGTCAGCGCCTGGGCTTCATCGCTGCCCAGCAGCAACGCTTCGCTGACCTGTACCGGCCACAAATGCACAGCAGCCGTGGTGCGAAAATGAATGCTCTGGCCTTTGTCCGTGGTGACGAACAGCGGGGTGTCGCGGGGCAGCGGATAACCCTCGTTCAAGTTGCCTTTGCTCGGGTCGGGTTCGAACTGCACGATGGCACACGACGGCAAGGGCCGCATGGCCAGCGGGTAAAGCTGTTCGAGCAGGGCATCGCTGAATTCGGCGTAGTCGTCATCCAGCCGCCGTTGCAAGCGCGCGGCGAGCAGGGCGAACCCTTCCAGCAGGCGCTCGACGTGGGGGTCGGGGCATTCGCCGGGGGACAGCTCCAGGCGCCGGGCGACCTTGGGATAACGCTCGGCGAACAGACTCCCGGCATGACGCAACCAAGTCAGTTCGCGTTGGTAATAGTCCAGCAGTTGCGGGTCAATCGAGTCGCTCATGGCGCACCTCAAGGCCGTCGCCGGCGTGCTCGATGACAAAGGCCACGGGCCAGGCGTGCAGGTCGCCGCGTAGCTCGCCCGACAGTCGTATGCACAGTTGTTGCGGATGGCCCGGCACCGGACAGACCTCGACCTCGCCCAGGCGCAGACGCGGTTCGAAGTGGCTGATGGCCTGGCGGATTTCCCGGGTCAGTTGGCGACGGTCATCGCTGCGCTGCTGTTGCAGCGCGGTCCAGTCGGCGATGCCGTAGTCGAGGATGCTCGGTGGTTCGGTCAGCGCCCGTGGGCCGCGACGGGTGTTGAACAGGCGCGACAGTTCGGCATGCACCGAGTCCTGCAACGCCTGTCGGTCGAACACCCGCCCGGTATCGTCCGCCAGGCTGGCCAGGCGTTCGAACAGGGGCGGGCGCAGCCCGAAGCCAGCCATGGGCGCGGCTTCCTTACTTGGTCATTTTGTTGGCGGCCAGGTCCCAGGTCGTGCCCGCCGTGCCTTCCTTGGTGCCGTCGTCTTTCTGTGCGGTGAGCTCCCATTTGATCTTGGTGAAGTTCAGCGACAGGGTTTCCACTGGTTTGCCGCCGGTGCCGCCGCTGACACTGACGTTGGACAGCACGACGTTGGTCAGGGTGTAGATGATGAACGGCATGAGCTTGCCACTGCCCTCGGCAGCGTTACGACCGATGGTGATGATCGCCTGCGGAATGGGCTTGCCCGCGCAGCAATATTCGTTGAGCGAAGGGGTGGAACTGTCGACGAATTTGGTCAGGGTGAATTCGCCGACGTGAGGCCGGCCGGAGGTGCGTTCCGAGTTGCTGACATCATTGGTGACCTGCATGGCCACGTTATGGCTGTAGGACATGACCTCGATCTTGTCCGTGTAGCCCTCCAGCAGGCTGTCGCCCTTGATGTCGCCGCCGAGGTCGAGAATGATTGCATCCATTGTGTGGAACTCCTGAAGAAGACGAATGACGCAGTGCCCGATACCGATGAATTAACCCGTGGCCAATGCGCTTGCTGTGGCTAGAAGCTTTTTGTGGCTAGAGAGCTTTTGTGGCAATGGAGCTTTTGTGGCGAGGGAGCTTGCTCCCGCTGGGTCGCGCAGCGGCCCCTCTTTTTTGGGACTGCTGCGCCCGAAGCGTCGGACCGGTCCAGCGGGAGCAAGCTCCCTCGCCACAAAAAGCTCTCCAGCCACACAGTCACACGGTCACACAGCCACGCCGTGGTCAGGCAGCTACCGGCGGCGGCAACGTCGCCACCAGGCGGATCGAGGCGGTCAGTTCCTCCAGTTGGAAATGCGGCCGCAGGAATACCGTGGCCTTGTAGGCGCCGGGCTTGCCGGCCACCTCCGTCACGTCCACCCGGGCTTCGCGCAACGGGTACTGCGCCTTGATCTCTTGCGGCGCGTTGTCATTGATCAGCACGTAGTCGGCGATCCAGTTGTTGAGATAGGTCTGCACGTTGTCGCGGGTCATGAAACTGCCGACCTTGTCGCGCATGATCACCTTCAGGTAATGGGCGAAACGCGAAGCCGCGAGTACGTATGGCAACATCGCCGAGATCCGCGCGTTGGCGTTGGCCTCGTTGGTGTTGTAGACCTTGGCCTTGTTGGTGGTCTGGCCGCCGAAGAACACTGCCACGTCGCTGTTTTTCTTGTGGCACAGGGAGATGAAGCCCAGGTCGTTGAGTTCTTTTTCACGGCGGTCGGTGATTGCCACTTCGGTCGGGCATTTGAGCGACAGGTCTCCGGAGCTGGTGCGGAACGTATGGGCCGGCAGGCCTTCGACCGCGCCACCGCCCTCGGCCCCGCGAATCGCCGCGCACCAGCCGTATTTGGCAAAGGCTTCGGTGATGCGTTGCGCCAGCGTCCAGGCGGCGTTGCCCCACAGGTATTTGCTGTGGTCGGTGCCGTTGACGTCTTCGACGTAGTTGATGCCTTCCACCGGCAGCGTTTCCGGGCCGTAGGGCAGGCGCAGCAGGAAGTGCGGCAGCACCAGGGACACGTAGCGCGAGTCTTCGCTTTCACGGAAGGCGCGCCACTTGATCAGCTCCTGGCTCTCGAAAATCTTCGACAGGTCCCGGGGGATCGCCAGTTCGGTGAAGCTGGTCATGTCGAACAGTCGCGGGCTGGCGGCGGCAATGAACGGCGCGTGCGCGGCGGCGGCGACGTTCGAGAGTTTTTCCAGCAGGCCGATGTCCTGCGGATGCCGGCCAAAGGTGTAGTCGCCCACCAGCAGGCTGAACGGATGCCCGCCGAAGGTGCCATATTCTTCCTCGTAGATTTTCTTGAACAAGGCGCTCTGGTCGAATTCGACGGCTTTTTCCAGGTCGTTCTGCAGTTCTTTCTGGGTGACGTTGAGCAGGCGCAATTTCAGCCGGGTGCTGGTTTCGGTGTTCTGTACCAGCAGGTGCAGGCCGCGCCAGGACGCTTCGAGCTTCTGCAGCTCGGGATGGTGCAGCACTTCGTTGAGCTGGGCGCTGATCAACTGGTCGATCTGGCTGATGCGGTCGTTGATCATCGCCACGGTGTCCTTGTCGATGGCCATGCCTTCGTCGAGGACCTGGGTGGCGAATTCGGCCAGCATGTCGCGGGCGTAGTCTTGCTGGCTGTCGTCGTGGGCCATGCGGCCTTCGGCGATGATCTTGTCCAGCAGGGACAGGGTCTGGGTCGTGCTCTCGCTGGTTTGAGCGCTGGATGAAGCAGGCATGGCTTTATCTCCCTTGAATGAGGCGCGCGATCAGGCCTGTGGCTCGGCCGGGGCAGGGTCATCGTTGGCGGCGACGGTCGGCAGCTCTGGCGTCGCGTCCTGGGGCCGGGCCGATTTGATCTCCTGCAGGCCTTCGGTGTTGGCGATCACGTCCCGCAGCAATTTGTCCAGGTCGTCGTTGCCGTCGAGCTTGGTCAGCAAATCCCGCAGGCGTTGGCGCGCCTCGAACAAGCGGCGCAGCGGCGTGACCTGCTCCACGACCTTGACCGGGTCGAAGTCATCGATGTGGCGGAAGTTGAGCTCGATGTTGAGCTTGCTGTCGTCGCCGCTGAGGGTGTTGTTCACCTGGATCGTGGCGCGGGGGGAGATGGAGGCGAGCACCTCGTTGAAATTGTCCCGATCGATTTCCGTGAAGCGCCGCTCATTGAGCTTGGGCAGCGGGTCCAACGGTTTGCCCGAGAGGTCGGCCAGAATGCCGACGACCAGTGGCAATTCTTTTTTCTCGATAGCGTTGCCGATTTCCACGTCATAGGTGATCTGGACGCGGGGAGGACGGACTCTGTCGAGCTTGTGCTGGGTACTTTCTGCCATGGCGGCCGACTCCGATGCATGTGTGGGAGCAATGCATCGGGAGTCCCGCTCATCGCATTCCCTTGCTGATCCGCAGGTTGCAAACGGGCGGCAGAAAACCTGTCATTCCCTTGACGAACCTGGTCCATTCAACCGTGTGGGTCGAACTACCCAAGACGCTAGAACAGGTCTATAAAAAAGCAAGCAAAAACAATTTTGGACCGCTGAGAAAAGGAAGATTCATTTTGCGTGCGTTTTTTTATGGATTTTTTTTGAGCCTGGCACTCACCGGTTGCTCGCTCTTTGCCCCCAGTGTCGACCTCGACAGCCTGACCCTGGACGTCGCTTCCGGCGCCAATGACGACACGCCGATCGCGGTGGACTTCATCGCGGTGAATGACCCGGACCTGCTCAAGCAACTGTCGGGCATTACCGCCAGCCAATGGTTCGCCGAGCGCGAACAGTTCCAGCGCGACTATCGTCAACTCATGTCGGTGTGGGGGCTGGAGCTGGTCCCGGGGCAATTCATCGACCGCCAACCCTTCCCGTTGGAGGGCCGGCGCGCCGCTGGACTTTTGGTCTTCGCCAGCTATAACACTCCCGGAGCCCACCGGCTTCGGCTGGACGATCAACGCAAGGCCTGGCTGAAGTTCGACAGTCGCGAGATGACCCTCGTCAATGATGGTCAGCACAACCAGCCTTGAATGACCGCGGGCCGCCTTGAGCGGTGACATTGGAATGTCGAAGGGAGTCGTATGAGTCTGTTACCTGACGCGGTGTGCTGGCATGAGGGCATGCAACTGCTGCCCCAGCATTTTCAGTTGCAAGGGCTGCGTGCCGAGGCCTTGGCCGCGCATTTCGCCGGGGCCTGCAACCCCTGGTTCTGGGGCGTCAGCCAGTTGGAAGTCGACCCGTCGGCCCTCAGCGCCGGCCAGGTTCGGCTGTTGCAACTGCAGGGGACGTTACCGGACGGCTTGCCGGTCAACCTGCAGGCGGGCGTCGGGCCGAGCCTGGAGCTGGACATCAGCGAAACCATCGACAAGACCGACGACGCCACCGTGACCGTTTACCTGGCCGTCAGCCCACTGTGGCGCGCCGGGCAACTGCTGCCGCTCAAGGGCCGCTTGCAATCGGTGGTCGGCGAAGCATTGCCGGACCTCACTAGCGGTGAGTTTCCCGAGTCGATCACCGTCTGGCGACCCAACCCGAGACTGTGCACGCAACTGAGCAAGGCCGATTCGATCTGCCTGCCGCTGCTGCGCATCCGCAAGGAGGGCGGCGGCTTCTGGCGCGTGCCCTACACACCACCGACGCCGGTGCTGTTGCCGGAGTCGGTCCTCGGTCGACGGGTCGCCGGGGTGTGCGCCCGGGCCCGGGAAAAATGCATGTTCCTCGCCGGTCGCTTGCGCCAGGCCCAGGCGGCTGGCAATCAGGACGATGCCGTGGAGATCCGCCGGCAGTTGACCGCCTTGTGGGCGCGCTTGCCGGAAGTCGAAGGCGCGCTGAATACCCGGGTGGCGACGCCGCAAGCGCTCTATGGTTTGCTGCTGGGGCTGGCCGGGAGCTGGTCGGCCCTCGATCCACTGGCGGGCGTCCCGGCCTTCGCGCCGTTGGATTTTCTCGAGTTGCAGCGTGGCTACGAGCCCCTGCTCGACTGGCTGGAAACCACCCTGGAACTGGTCCGCGCCGGCTATCGCAGCCTGGCCTTCGAACGCAACGAACAGGTCTTTTCGATCCAGTTGCCGGATGACCAGCCGGATCAACGCCTGGTGATCGGCCTGCGCATGCCCAACGGCGCCAGCGAGCAAGCGGCGGGCGACTGGTTGCGCGGGGCGATCATCGCGTCGTCGCGGCACATCCCGCTGCTGAGCCGGCAACGCATGAGCGGCTTGCCGCACCAGGCCATGAGCCGCAACGAACAGGTGGCCTACAGCGTCGGCGACGACACGCGTTTGTTTGTGGTGGCCGCCAGCGGGCAATGGTTCGACGGGCAATTGCCGTTGCACATCGTGGCGCCGGCATCGGCCCAGGCCAGCAGTCCGTGGCAGGTGGTGTTGTTCGTGGCGCAAGCCAGTGAAAGTGCCTGATCGCAAAAGGGGAGTCGTATGCCGGACGGAAGTGGCGGGGCGGTTCGGAGTCTGCATGAGGCGCCGCTGAGCAGCGCTTTTCGCCAGGCCTGGCTGAAGTGGTCCCAGGAATGGCAGGACTTGCCCGAGGACAGCGACCCCGCGGTGTTGGTCAATCGGGTGGTGGAGTTTTCCGGGCGCAGTGCCCAGCGCCTGTGGCGGGTGGCCTTCGCCACCGTCGGCGATGCCGCCACCGAGCAGGTCAAGGCGCTGGTCTATGCCTTCGTCGCGCTGGTGGATGAAACCCTGTTGTTCAGCCCCTGGCCCGGACAACTGGCCTGGCAGCAGCACCCCCTCGAATCACGCATGTACGCCAGTCGCCAGGCCGGCGAGCGCCTGCCGGCGGCGATCAAGAAATTGCTGGACGAGCAGATGCCCGGTACCCGGGACCTGGCGAATGTCTACCTGCAATGCCTCATCCTGGGGTTCGAGGGGCGATTGCGTGGCGAGCCCGGCCAGATCCAGCAGGCCAAGTGGCGCGCGGCGCTGTTCACCTTCGCCTGGCAACACGATCCCGATTACGTCGACGTCAGCCAGCGCCTGGCACTGTCTGCGTCGGCGCCGCCGGTGCGCATGCCGGTGCAGCAGTCGTTGCCGGACGGCTTACGCCTGGGGCTGGCGATCCTGGCGATGGTGTTGTTGCTGACCGGCCTGGGGCAGGTGTTCTGGCGTGACATTCGCCTGGAGCTCGAACCGGTGCTGCAACTGGGCGAGTCGGTGGTCCAGGAGCAGGATTCATGAGCACGCTGAGTATCGTTGCCCTGGTGTTGCTCGCCATCGTCGTGGTGCTGTTGATTGCAGCCCTGGTCTGGTGGCTGCGCACCCAGGGCGGGGCGGCGATCCGCAGTTTCTATGGGGCGGTGCGCCACATGGAACAGGAGCAGGGCACCCGCGACCGTTATCAGGCGCCTTGGCTGATGATGCTTGGCAACGAAACCGACGGTGCCCAATTGTGTGCCCAGTGGCGCTTGCAACCCACCGACAAGGCGGCCTGGTTCGGGCGTTGGTTTTCCGATGTCGAAGGCGCGGTCCTGGTGGTGCCCCAGGCGTTGTTCCTGCCCGATGAGGGCATGAACCGGCAACGGGGCAACTGGTGGCGCCTGCTCGGTCTGATGTTGCGGTTGCGCAGCAAACGGCCATTGGATGCGGTGATCTGGACCGTCCCGTTCAGCACCCTCGACGACATCGAGCACACCACCGAACTGAGCCTCAAGGTCCGGCGCTGTTTCATCGACCTTCTGCAACGCTTCGGGCTCAGCCTGCCAGTGTATGTGGTGATCACCGGGATGGAAGAGCTGCCCGGGTTCCAGGAGCTGGTCAGCGCGCTGCCCGCCGAGGCGCGCGAGTCGATGCTGGGTTGGTCATCGCCGTATTTGCCGGAGGCGGCCTGGCAGTCGCAGTGGAGTGACCAGGCCCTGGACCAGGTCAACGCTGCGTTGTCACAGTCGATCATCGAGATTGGTGCGCTGTCGGGGCAATTGGGCAGCGATCTTTATGGCTTGCCGGAGCGTTTCGAAGGCATGCGGCGGGCCTTGCAAATCCTGCTGGAGCCGGTGTTCCAGGGTAATACCCAAGGCGAAGCGCCGCGTTTTCGCGGAGTGTACTTCACCGCCAGTCAGGCGCCGGCCGTCAGCGGCGACGGTGTGACCGCCAGCGACAGCGCTCAGCGGCAAACCGTGTTCGCCCGGCAACTGTGGTCGCGGCGGCTGGTGGCCGAACGTGGCCTGGCCCAGCCGGTGCCACGGCTGTTGCGCTTGCGCCAGCGCGGGCATCGCTTGGCCGCGGCGGTGGCATTGGTGGTTGGGCTGGTCTGGCTGGGGGGCATGGTCTGGGTCTGGCACGATTCGGTGGAGGAAGCCGAAGGGTTATCGCGGCTAATCCTCAGTACCCATAAGAATCATCTCGTGGTCGACGCTGACGAACCTCAGTTGGAACCGACCCGGCACAACGTGCAGAACTACTGGAACATGTTGGAAAAGGCCCCACGCTGGCGCTTCGTCTCGGTGGTCTTTCCCACCTCGTGGTTCTCTTCCGTGGACACGCAACTGGAGAATGGATTGCGTCTGACCGCCCGGCACCATTGGATATTGCCGCTGCGGGACCTGCTCAATTCAGACCTGGAACAACTCAAGTCCATCCGCAACACCGAGCGGCGGGGCAACGTCGAGAGCGAAGACCCGGCGCAATGGCAGAGCTACGTAAAGGCCAAGGCGCTGGTGGACCTGTCGGTACGCCTGGAACAGCACAACCAGATGTTCAGCCAGGTGATAAACGATCCCAGGGCACCGCTGGACGAACTGGTGCAACTGAGCAACACCGCGTTGTCCCTGAGCCTCAACACCGGCACCTTGAGCCGCGCCCATTTCTACAACCGGGTACTGTTCGATGCGCAGAGCAGCGATTTGAAAGGGCTCGACCTGAACGCCGCGCGCCCGGTGATCGCCGATAACTTCACCGGCCTGATGCAGCGCTGGCTGGACCATTACTTCCTGGCGGACAATTTCGTGCGCCAGGCCGGTTACCTCAAGCTGCACCTGCAACGGCTGGAGGCGGGTGGCGGCAATTCCCTGAGCGAACTCGAAGACCTGATGGCGTTGATCGATGACTTGCAGACGCTGGTCAGCCTGACCAACTCAGCCTGGGGCCGGGGCAAGGGCCAGGACTTGGTGCCCGGCTACACCCAAATGCTGGACAAGGTCAGCCACAGCACCTTGCTTGGGCCGGATATCGAGCAGGACCTGGAGAGCCAGGCAGCGAAATTGCAGCAGCGTTTTCGCGATCAGTGGATTGTCCAGACTGGTTCCCGGGACAACCTGCTGGTGCAACAGGGCAGCGGCCTGCTGGTCCTGCAGGATCATGTCACGGCGTTGGACGGTGCGGTGCAGGCGCTGTTCAAGCGCGATTTCGTGGCGTTGGCCATGCAGAAGGGCCCGTCGGACAGCAACCCCGATGCGATGGGGCAGGGCGATGGCAGCGATGATTTCAGCGTCGCCCTGAACTACTTCGCCAGCTACAAGAGCTATGCCAGTGAAGAACTGCCGCGCATTCCGCCGGATTACCGTGACGCGCTGATACAGGCCGCCGAAGGGGCCGCGGCGCGGGCCATGTGGTTGAGCCTGGACGAAAGCGAGGAGTCATTGCCCGGCGTGGGCTTCAATGTGCAAACGGCCCAGGCCGTGGCGCTGCAAAAAGCCTTCATGGACGTGCGCCGTAGCGACCTGGCAATCCGTTTCCAGCGCTTGCTCAATCGCCGGGCATTGGCGCAGATCAAGAGTGGCCTGGACCAGATCGATGCTCAGCCGCTGTTCAGCCAGCGGGCCGATATCCAGCGTTGGGATGGTTCGAAAAACTTCGGCTTGCAGCTCTACGGCGCCAACGATCCACAAGAACTGAAACTGAGCCTGAGCCAACAGTTCGCTGTGATGCTGCAGATCGCCGAGCAACGCATGCCTGCCTTGGAGTGGCTGATCATCCAGCAGGACAACCTGTCGGCCCTGGAGCACGACCAGGTGGCGCGCTTCATGGCCCTCAACGATGAGTTGCTCAAGTACAAGAACCAGAACCCGGCCAGCTCGGCGGCCCAACTGGAGCAACTGGTGAGCCGGGATTTCATCGCCATGGACACCGCGTCCTGCGCGCAGATCTTGCAGACCTCCAGCCTGCCCGGCGGGCGTGGCGACCTGGCCCTGCGCACGATCGCCTTGCAGCAGGGGGCCCTGCAGCGGTGCCTGTACCTGCAACAGAATCAGGCCGCGACCGCCTGGAATGACCTGGCCAATTATTTCAATCAATACCTGGCCGGGCGCTTTCCGTTTGCCCTGGATGTGCGGGCCAGCGATGCCGACCCGGCACGGGTCCAGCATCTGCTGGAGCTGATCGACACACGCCTGCCCCTGGCCCAGGCCGGATTGGCGTTGAGCCAGACGCCGGAGCGGCTGGCGGCGGAAGATTTCCTCAACCGTTTGAAACAGGCCGGCACCTGGCTCGGGCCGCTGTTCGTGCGCGACAAGAGTGGCATTCTCGGCGTGGAGATGGACGTGCGCTGGCGTACCGATCGCGATGAGGAACGCGGCGCCGATCAAGTGATCGCCTGGAGCCTGAACGCCGGTAACCAGCAGATCAGCTACCCCGGCGGGGGCCAGCAGAACCTGCGGTGGATGGTGGGTCAGCCTGTGAGCCTGACCTTGCGCTGGGCCCGCAACGGCTACCAGCGTCCGGCCAACGACCCGTTGCAACCGAACCTGGTGGTGCGTGACCTGGAGGCGGGTTGGGAGTATCAGGGACCGTGGTCATTGCTGCGCCTGATGCGCTCGCTGGGGTCGGCCCAGCGCCAGCCGAATGTCGACTACACCGATTTCCCCCTGGCCCTGCAATTGCCAGTCACCGCCCAGACCCAGGCCCGCACGGCGGAGCAGACACTGATGTTCGTGCGCCTGTCCTTGATGAGCCAGGGCTCCAAGTTGCCCTTGTCGATTGCACCGCTGCCGACGCAGGCACCCCGTTCACCGTTCATGGCGACCTCATCGAGCCGCGCCATCGCCACCCGTGAGGAAGGCCTGTGAGTTTGCCGATATCGCCTTTGCCGGAGCTGATCACTCAACTGCTTGAGCCGATCAGCGTCGAATCGCCCTGTGGCCAGGACCTGCGCTACGAGCCGGAATACGACCAACTGCGTGAATTACGCCGGGAGGACGACACCAGTCTGCCCACCGGCGTGTGGCAGTCTTCGATCAAGCGCGCCCTGTGGCCAGAGGTGGAACGGCTGGCGACCACGCTGCTGCTGGAGCGCAGCAAGGACCTGATGATCAGCGCCTGGCTGGGCGAGGCCTGGCTGCATATGACTGGGTTGGAGGGATTGCCGGGTAGCCTGGCGCTGGTGACGGGGCTGTGTGAGCGTTATCCGGAACGGTTGCACCCCCAGGCCGATGAAGGCGACCAGTCGTGGCGGGTGATTCCGTTGGAGTGGCTGGCCCGTCGTTACAGCGAAGTGTTGCTGACGCGGGTGCCATTGCTCGATGGTCGGGACCAGGCCTTTACCGGTTTCTGTCTGGATGACTGGCAACGCTTGCAGCGCCAGCAGGTATTGGTGAACGACAGCAAGAACGCCAAGGCCTCGGCGGAAGCGGCGCGCAACGATCACAAAAAGCTCAGCGAACTGATTCGCAGCACACCCTTGTCGTTCTGGTTGCATCGCCAGGGCAGCCTGATGTTGAGCCTGCAGCACCTGCAACGGCTCGAAGCCTGGAGCGACGCTTACCTGGGCAACTTGGCCCCCGGTTACAAATCCTTGCAGGACGTGATGCAGGCATTGCTGGCACTGGTAGAGGAGTTCATCGCGATGCACCCACAGCAACCCACCGTCGTGCCCGTGCACACGACCCCGGCGGCTACGACGTCGACGTCCGAGTCGCCGGCAGTACCTGCCCAGGTCTTTCAGGAACCGGCCAATCGTGAAGAGGCCTATCGGCAGCTATTGGTCATCGCCGGTTATCTGGCCCGCACCGAACCCCACAGCCCGGTGCCTTACCTGATCCGGCGCGGGGTGGAGTGGGGCAACAAGCCGTTGAGCGAGTTGCTGGGTGAACTGATCAGTGCCGATGCCGAGTCCCGGCGGTTGTGGACGTTGCTGGGGGTTCTTTAAGGCTACGCGTCGGGTAGCGGTACTGGCGTCAATACCGGTTTTCCGGCAAAGAACGCGTTCAGGTTCTGGCCCACCAACTCCACCGTGCCCCGTGTCGCTTCCGGCGACAGGCCGGCCACATGGGGCGTCAGTACGACGTTGGGCAGGTGTTTCAGCGCCTCCGGCACTTCGGGCTCGTGATCGAACACGTCCAGGGCCGCTCCGGCGATTCGCCGCTGCTCCAGGGCGTTGATCAGATCGGTGGTGGCGACCACGCTGGCGCGGGCGATGTTCACCAGGAAGCCATGGGGGCCCAGGGCATCAAGGGCCTGTTTGTTGATCAACTGCCGGGTGTCCAGGCCGCCGGGCGTGGCGACGATCAGGAAGTCCGAGACCCGGGCCAGTTCCGTGGGCGTGGCGCAGAAGGTGTAGGGCACGTCGTTGCGCATCCGCCGATTGTGGTAGCTGACGCTCATGTCGAAGCCGAGGGCGGCCCGCTTGGCAATCGCCATGCCCACCGCGCCCAGGCCCAGCACACCCAAGCGCTTGCCAGCCAGGGAAGGGCGCATGACCTTGGCCCACTCGCCCCGGCGCACACTCGCGTCAGCCCGGGGAATGTCGCGCACCAGTGCCAGCAGCAGCGCCATGGCATGGTCAGCGACTGACGAGGCGTTGACCCCGGCGCCATTGGTCACCACGATGCCTCGATTGCGTGCGGCCTGCAGGTCCACCTGTTCGTAACCGGCGCCAATCACGCAAATGATCTGCAGGTTGGGCAGGGCGGCCATTTCCTTGGCGGTCAAACCCAAGGGGCCGCGGGTCAGCACTGCGCCGAAGCGCTCACCGTGTTCGAAAATCGCTGTCTTGCGTTCGGCCGGCGTGGGCGCCAATTCCAGGTGGTAACCCTGCCGCTCGAGAATCGGCAGGTATTCATTGACGGTTTCAACCAGTACCAGAACGGTTGCGGTCATGCTGGGCTCCTGTGGGCGCTTTGTCGAACATCAGGTATTCAACCTGATTGTAGGAGCCGAGGGCAGGGGGAGCTTGGGCTTTTTGGATTCATTTTTGGATCCTCTTGTGGGAGCGAGCTTGCTCGCGATAGCGGTGGCTCAGTCAATGAAGATGTTGGATGTGCCGGCCTCATCGCGAGCAAGCTCGCTCCCACCGGGAATGCGGAGAATGCAGGGAAATACGGTGACCATTTCTATGACAGCGATCTGATCCGCATAACCGCTCCTCAGCTAAGTCTTTGCTTCTGCTCGCTAATCCCGGACAATCGCGCCCCTGTTTCGGCCAGGGCGCTGCCTGTCGGGGTTTTCCGACTCGTCCTGGTCGGGTGCATGTGACCGGAAAACGGAGATCCGACCGGATGAATGATCAGGCCAATAGCGTCGAAGAGCGCTTTGAAACGACAGTCCCAGCCACCCTCAGCCAATGGAGTCGCCAAGACACCACCTGGATGCTGGGTCTGTTTGGCACCGCCATCGGTGCAGGCACTCTGTTCTTACCCATCAACGCGGGCCTGGGCGGTTTTTGGCCGCTGCTGATCCTGGCGTTGCTGGCGTTCCCCATGACGTTCTATGCCCACCGGGGCCTGACCCGTTTCGTGTTGTCCGGTCGCGATGGCGCGGACATCACCGACGTGGTGGAAGAGCATTTCGGCCTCAAGGCCGGTGCGCTGATCACGCTTTTGTATTTTTTTGCCATTTTCCCGATCCTGCTGATCTACAGCGTGGCGCTGACCAACACGGTGGGCAGTTTCCTGGAGCATCAGTTGCACATCCAGCCACCGCCTCGGGCGGTGTTGTCGCTGGTGCTGATCCTCGGCCTGCTGGCGGTGGTCCGCTGTGGTGAGCAGGCGATCGTCAAGGCCATGAGCCTGATGGTCTATCCGTTCATCGTGGCGCTGCTGTTCCTGGCGGTGTTCCTGGTTCCCCACTGGAGCGGCGGCATCCTGACCACGGCATCGACGCCGCCAGCACCTTCGGCGCTGCTGCATACCTTGTGGCTGGCGATTCCGGTGATGGTGTTCTCGTTCAATCACTCGCCGATCATCTCGGCGTTTGCGGTGGACCAGAAACGTCGCTATGGCGATAACGCCGAGGAACGCAGTTCGCAGATCCTGTCGCGCGCCCATGTACTGATGGTGGTGATGGTGCTGTTCTTCGTGTTCAGTTGCGTGCTGACCCTGACCCCGGCACAACTGGCCGAGGCCAAGGCGCAGAACCTGTCGATCCTGTCGTACCTGGCCAACCACTTCAGCAACCCGACCATTGCCTTTGCCGCGCCGTTGATTGCTTTCGTGGCGATCTCCAAGTCGTTCCTCGGGCACTACATCGGCGCCAGCGAAGGCCTCAAGGGCCTGATCGTCAAGAGCGGCCGCCGCCCGGCCCCCAAGACCCTGGACCGCCTCACTGCCGCGTTCATGCTGGTGGTGTGCTGGATCGTCGCCACCCTCAACCCAAGCATTCTGGGCATGATCGAAACCCTGGGCGGGCCGGTCATCGCGGCCATCCTGTTCCTGATGCCGATGTATGCCATTCGCAAAGTTCCGGCCATGGCGCGTTATCGTGGCCAGGCTTCCAATGTCTTTGTGGTGCTGGTGGGGTTGGTGGCGATTACTGCGTTGGTTTACTCCCTCTTGGCGTAGGTTTTTCCTGGGGGGCGAGCTTGCTCGGTAGCCGGCCAGGATGTTGTTGAATGAGTACATATCCATTGCTGCGGTAACGGCTGCCTACGGTTCCGCCCTTACGGCGGCTCACTTTTGGAAGAGCGCCAAAAGTAAGCAAAAGCGCTTTGCCCCACCACTCGGTGCCTCGCCTAGGCTCGGCATCCATGCCGGGTTGCCCACTGCGCAACACCTTCGTTCAGCCAGCGTGGTTAACGGGGCGCCGAGATCAACGTCCACCGCGAGGCGGCCTTAGAGCCGACCTGGCTCTTTTGGTCGTACACCCGTCAGATCTGTGGGAGCAAAGCTTGCTCGCGATAGCGGTGGTTCAGCCACATAGATGCTGGCATGTATCCCGCTCTTGCTCTTGCTCTTGCTCTTGCTCTTGCTTTAGATCTTGATCTGGACGCCCCGTTAAACCACGCTGGCCGAACGCAGGCATTGTGGAGTGGGCATCCCGGCATGGATGCCGGGATAGCCGCGCTGGGCCATGGATGGCCCTTCGCGGCGGCCCACGGAGCAATGCCTTCGTTCAGGCATGCCGAGCCTAGGCGAGGTGCCGAGTGGTGGGGCAGAGCGTTTTTGGTTACTTTTGGCGCTCTTTCCAAAAGTGACCCGCTGTAAGAGCGGAACCCTAAGCGGCCGTTACCGAAGAAACGGATATGTACCCAAAAAAGGCACTTCCCCTCAAATAGACAGGCATAAAAAAACGCCGCCCCTCACAAGAAGGGCGGCGTTTTCAGTCGGGCGTTTTAAGCGTTAGGCTTGAACGACCGGGATGTTGGCGTTCGCAGCCGCTTCACGGAACTCGGCGATCTGGTCGAAGCTCAGGTAGCGGTACACGTCCGCTGCCATGCTGTCGATCTTGCCGGCGTATTCCATGTACTCCTCGACGGTCGGCAGGCGACCCAGGATCGAAGCCACGGACGCCAGTTCGGCCGAAGCCAGGTAAACGTTCGCGCCGTCACCCAGACGGTTCGGGAAGTTACGGGTCGACGTCGACACCACGGTGGAGTTCGGCTCGACGCGTGCCTGGTTACCCATGCACAGCGAGCAGCCTGGCATTTCCATCCGTGCACCGGCCTTGCCGTAGATGCCGTAGTAGCCTTCTTCGGTGAGCTGGTGAGCGTCCATCTTGGTCGGCGGCGACAGCCACAGACGAGTTGGCAACTGGCCCTTGACCTGCTCCAGCAGCTTACCGGCAGCGCGGAAGTGACCGATGTTGGTCATGCACGAACCGATGAACACTTCGTCGATCTTCTCGCCAGCGACGCTGGACAGCAAACGGGCGTCGTCCGGATCGTTCGGCGCGCAGAGCACAGGCTCGCTGATGTCGGCCAGGTCGATTTCGATGACTTCGGCGTATTCGGCGTCGGCATCGGCTTCCATCAGTTGCGGGTCGGCGACCCAGGCTTCCATCGCTTGGGCGCGACGTTCCAGGGTACGTGCATCACCGTAGCCTTCGCCGATCATCCAGCGCAGCAGGGTGATGTTGGACTGCAAGTACTCGGTGATCGACTCTTTCGACAGCTTGATGGTGCAACCGGCAGCCGAACGTTCGGCCGAGGCGTCGGACAGTTCGAAAGCCTGCTCCAGGGTCAAGCCTTCCAAGCCTTCGATTTCCAGGATGCGGCCGGAGAAGGCGTTTTTCTTGCCTTTCTTCTCGACGGTCAGCAGGCCGTTCTGGATGGCGAAGTAAGGAATGGCATGAACCAGGTCACGCAGGGTGATGCCAGGTTTCATTTTGCCTTTGAAGCGCACCAGGATCGATTCCGGCATGTCCAGCGGCATGACGCCGGTGGCAGCGGCGAACGCGACCAGGCCGGAACCGGCCGGGAACGAGATGCCCATCGGGAAACGGGTGTGCGAGTCACCGCCGGTACCCACGGTGTCTGGCAGCAGCATGCGGTTCAGCCACGAGTGGATGATGCCGTCGCCCGGACGCAGGGAAACGCCGCCGCGGGTCATGATGAAGTCAGGCAGGGTGTGGTGGGTGGTCACGTCGATCGGCTTCGGATAAGCCGCGGTGTGGCAGAAGGACTGCATCACCAGGTCAGCCGAGAAGCCCAGGCACGCCAGGTCTTTCAGTTCGTCACGGGTCATCGGACCGGTGGTGTCCTGGGAACCCACGGTGGTCATTTTCGGTTCGCAGTAGGTGCCAGGGCGTACGCCTTGGCCTTCTGCCAGACCGCAAGCCTTGCCGACCATCTTCTGCGCCAGGGTGAAACCCTTGGTGCTTTCGGCTGGCGCTTCAGGCTTCTTGAACAGGTCGAACGGTGGCAGGCCCAGCTCGGCGCGAGCCTTCTCGGTCAGGCCACGGCCAATGATCAACGGAATACGGCCGCCGGCACGGACTTCGTCCAACAGCACCGGGGTCTTCATTTCGAAGGTGGTGATGACTTCGTCGGTACCGTGCTTGCAGACTTTGCCGGCATGCGGGTACAGGTCGATCACGTCGCCCATGTTCATGTTCGACACGTCGAACTCGATCGGCAGTGCGCCGGCATCTTCCATGGTGTTGTAGAAGATCGGGGCGATCTTGCTGCCGAAGCAGAAACCGCCAGCGCGCTTGTTCGGCACGTAGGGGATGTCGTCGCCGAAGAACCACAGCACCGAGTTGGTTGCCGATTTGCGCGAGGAGCCGGTACCGACCACGTCGCCGACGTAGGCGATCGGGAAGCCCTGGCCGCGCATTTCTTCGATCTGCTTCATCGGGCCGGTCTTGCCTTGCTCGTCCGGAACGATGCCGTCACGGGCCATTTTCAGCATGGCCAGGGCGTGCAGCGGGATGTCCGGGCGGGACCAGGCGTCCGGGGCAGGGGACAGGTCATCGGTGTTGGTTTCGCCGGTGACCTTGAACACGCGCAGGCTGATCTTGTCGGCCAGTACCGGGCGCTTCTTGAACCACTCGCCGTCAGCCCAGGATTGCAGCACGGCCTTGGCATGAGCGTTGCCGTTCTTGGCTTTTTCAGCCACGTCGTGGAAGGCATCGAACATCAGCAGGGTGTGCTTGAGTTCTTCGGCGGCGACGGGCGCCAGCTCGGCGTCGTCCAGCAGCTCCACCAGGGTCACGATGTTGTAGCCACCCTGCATGGTGCCGAGCAGTTCAACGGCGCGCTTCTTGTCCAGCAGAGGGGATTGGGCCTGGCCCTTGGCCAGGGCGGACAGGAAACCGGCCTTGACGTAGGCGGCTTCGTCGACTCCTGGTGGAACGCGATTGGTGATCAGGTCAACGAGGAAAGCTTCTTCGCCAGCCGGAGGATTTTTCAGCAGCTCGATCAGGCCTGCGGTTTGTTCGGCGTTAAGCGGCTGGGGAACGATACCCAGGGCTGCACGCTCTTCGATATGTTTGCGGTAGGCTTCAAGCACAGTTATTACCCTCATCAGTGGTCCCAAATGGGTGTCCGGGACGCTCATCCAGAAACTCACGGCACTCATGCGCGTCAGGGGGCTTTTTGGGCCTCCACGCCAGAGTTGCCGGAGTTCCTCACAGAAGCTGCTTTCAAAGTTTTACGCCTGCAGAACGGGAGCTGATGAGGGTTGGCGTTGGGCTTTCCCCGCTGGAAAGACCCTTCGCCAACACCGCTCTGAAGGAACGACTGTGCTCGTGACGCTTTGAAAACAGCTTCTAACGGACATTGGCGCCTTAAAAGGCTGGCTGATTCTACGGGAAAAAAAAATTAAAGGTAAGTTGGCCTACGAAGTTTGAAGGGGTGATCAATCTTAGACAAAGGGCTAACATGCCGGCCTGTCCTGCTTTTGCGTGTGCGTTTCCTTATGCCCAACCAGCTCATCAAGACCCCCTGCGTCGGCCTTTGCTCCACTGTCTACGGTGACCTGGTGTGCCGTGGCTGCAAGCGGTTCCACCATGAAGTGATTCACTGGAACGGCTACAACGAGGACGAAAAACGCGCGGTGTGGATGCGGCTCGAACAGCTGTTGGTGCAGGTGATGGTGGCCAAGTTGGAGGTTTTCGACCCCGGATTGCTGCGCCAGCAACTGGAGTCGCGCAAGATCCGTTTTGTGCCGCACCAGTCGGAATACTGCTGGGCCTATCAGTTGATTGCCCGGGGCGCGCGGGTGATCAACAACCTGGAAGCCTATGGCATGGTGCTGATGCCGGAGTTTCGCGATTGGGACCTGCCGGACTTGCGCGATGCCATTGATCGGGAGTTTTTCCTTCTGTCAGAAGCCCATTACCAGCGCTACATCGCGCCGGGGTTCCTGAAGGATGCGATGGGCGGATGACCCCCGGTCATATGTCCAAACGAGCTTTTGTGCCAGAGCGCTTTTGTGGCGAGGGAGCTTGCTCCCGCTCGGCTGCGCAGCAGACGCCTGGATTTTTCAGGACCAGAAATCTTTAAGATCAAGAGCGCGGGTCGCTTCGCAACCCAGCGGGAGCAAGCTCCCTCGCCACAAGAGCTTTATCGCCAGCGTCTATTCAATCCTTGACCGCCAACTCCACCAGATGATCCTCGACCTCCTGGGGCTTGAGCACCAGCACATCGCTTTCCAGCGTATCGAGCACGGCCTCGGCAGTGTTGCCGATCAACACCCCGGACAGCCCCGAGCGGGCCACGGTGCCGATTACCGTCACGGCCGCCTGCAGCTTGCGCGCCATGTACGGAATCAAGACGTCCGCTGGGCCTTCTTCGATGTGCAGGTGCTGGTCATCGACATCGAATTCGGCCTGGAACGCCCGGCACTGCTCGCGATACCGGGCCTCGATGGTTTCCTTGAGCTGGAAGGTCGGGTCGGCGGACGAGAGCATCGGCGAGGGATGGGCGCTGATCACGTGCAGGTGCGCCTTGGCGAGGAGGGCGATGTCATAGCCATGGTCGATGATGGTGGAATGCAGGTGGCGGTGCTCACCGTCGGCATTGCCAACATCGACGGCGGCGAGGATCACCTTGTCTTTCCAGGAACCGGCGGTTTTCACCAGCAGCACCGGGGTCGGGCAATGGCGTAGCAGTTTCCAGTCCGCCGGGGTCAGCAGGGCCTTTTTCAACGGGCTGTCGGGGAAGTGCTGTTTGATCACCAGCCCGCAACCTTCTGCCTGCTGCACGTCAATGATGGTTTCGTAGAGGCTTTCGTTCCAGGCCTGCTCGGTGGTGACGCTGTAGCCGTCGGCCAGCAGTGCGCTCTTGAGCACGCTGAGCAGGCCGGCATGGTCATGCTTCTTGTCGCACACCAGCAGGTGCAGGTGGGCCTGGGTCACACCGGCGATCAGTTTGGCGCGCTTGAGCGCCAGGCTTTCCGAATGTTCGGGCTCAATGACCACCAGGATGCTGCGAATGGCTTGCATGATCGGCGTTCTCCTGCAATGAAAAGGCTGGTGTTGCTCAACTATAGTTGTTGTCGGGCAGTCTAGTTGTTGTGGGTGAGTCGTCGACTTGATGCATATCAACGGCGATGGCTGGTGGTCTGGAGGCAGGCCGGTATAATCGGCGCCCTTCGCTCGACTACCTTTGCCCGTGAGCCCCATGAATCTTCCCGAAATCCACGAATTCCTTGGTTGCCGCACCCCCGATGCCTGGGTCCAGGCCGCGCTGGCCGACCAGGAAACGTTGCTGATCGACCACAAGAACTGCGAATTCAAGGCGGCCAGCACCGCCCTGAGCCTGATCGCCAAATACCATTCCCACGTCGACCTGATCAATCTGATGTCGCGCCTGGCCCGGGAAGAGCTGGTGCATCACGAGCAGGTCATGCGCCTGATGAAAAAACGCAAGATCGGCCTGCGCCAGCTCTCCGCCGGACGCTATGCCTCGGGGCTGCGCAAGGTGGTACGCAGCCACGAGCCGGTCAAACTGGTGGACACCCTGGTGGTCGGCGCCTTCATCGAAGCCCGCAGTTGCGAACGTTTCGAGGCCTTGGTGCCGCACCTGGACGAGGAGCTGGGCAAGTTCTACTTCGGTTTGCTGAAAAGCGAAGCCCGGCATTTCCAGGGCTACCTGAAACTGGCCTACCAGTACGGCGATGCCAAGGACATTGCCCAGGTAATCGACAAGGTCCGTGAGGCCGAGCGGGCACTGATCGAGTCGCCGGATGTGGAGTTTCGGTTCCACAGTGGTGTGCCTGCGCTTTAATGCGCGGGTGTTTCTACTAGCCCCATCGCGAGCAAGCTCGCTCCCACATTTAATCTTCAGTGAACATGACTAACGTGTACATGGGGAATTCCCTGTGGGAGCGAGCCTGCTCGCGATAGGGCTTATGCGGCGCTACACCTCAACCGGTCAAGCCCAGGCGTTCATGCCACTGGGCAATCGACTCTTCGGGGTAGACCTCGAATTGCTGGTCCCCCGGATGCGCCTCGACTTCCACCCAGGGCGCCTTGGACCCGAGCATCAAGTGGGTGTGCTCCGGCGGTACCGGCAGGGGTGTGTCGATGGCTGAGGCGAAGGGGTGCACCAGTTCCGGCCATTCGGGGCTGAACAGCCATAGCCCCGAACCGCACAGGGAGCAGAAATGCCGTTCGGCACTGCTGCGGCGGGCGCGTTTATCGCCTTCGTCCTTGAGCCGTGCATGGTAGATCGAGATGTGCTTGCGACCGCTCACCTTCAAGCTTCGGGCATCGCCGCCCAGGTTGATCGCGAAACCGCCGCCGCCCTGGGTCTTGCGACAGATCGAGCAGTAGCAGCGTTGATAAGGGTAGGGGTGGGCACAGGTCAGGCTGAACGACACGGCGCCGCAGTGGCAGGATCCTTCGAGCTGCATGGGAACCTCCAGTGGGGTTGGAAATGACTTTGTATAGCCTAGACGGTTGGTGTCTTGGCAGTTGAATTGAAAGTGACCATGCGACCGCCTTCGCGAGCAAGCTCGCTCCCACATCGGGTCTTCAGTGACCACAAATAAGATGTGCGCCAGAATTCCCCTGTGGGAGCGAGCTTGCTCACGAAGGCGTCGACACAGCCAACCTCACTTCGGCACCCGCCACAAATACCACGCCGCCACCGTCCGATAAGGGCGCCAGGCCAGGCCGATCTCAACCATCTGCTTGCGGCTGGACTGTTGCGCCAGCCCCTTGAGCCGTCGATACCCCTCGCGCACGCCAAAGTCATCGGCCGGCAGGATGTCGGGCCGCTCCAGGCTGTAGATCAGCAGCATTTCCACGGTCCAGCGGCCGACGCCGCGCAGGCTGACCAGGCGCTCGATCAGCGCTTCGTCCTCCATCGTCCGCGCCGTGGCGTAGTCTGGCACCACCCCGTCCAGGGTCGCCTGGGCGATGCCTTGGAGGGTCGCGATCTTGCTGGCGGAAAAGCCACAACCGCGCAGTTGCGCAACGTCGGTCGCCAGGACCTGTGCGGGTGTGGGGAAGGTCTGCGTCGGGAGCAACGCCAGCAGCCGACCCAGAATCGCATCGCCTGCCTTGGCGTGCAGTTGCTGGTAGGCAATCGCCCGTACCAGGGCTTCGTAGGGGGCACGGGCCGGCTTGGGTTGCAGCAGGCAAGGACCAATCGTCTCGACGTGCCGTCGCCAGTCTTCGTCGAGATTGGCCAGGAAGGCACTGGCGTCGTGGTAGGGCGCAGGCATCAGGTGGTCGTTCTCCGGGGCGCTCAAAACGCCAGGGGCAGCGAAACCTGCACCGCGGCTTTTTCCAGCCGCAACAGAAATGCCTTGCGCGGCTGGCCGCCACCATAGCCGGTCAAAGAGCCATCCGCACCGATCACGCGGTGGCAGGGAATGACGATGGCCAGGCGATTCTGCCCGTTGGCCAGGCCCACGGCACGACTGGCGCCAGGGCTGCCGAGGGCCGTGGCGATGCCGCCGTAGCTGCGGGTCTCGCCGTAGGGGATTTTCTGCAGCTCGGCCCAGACCCTGGCCGCAAAGGCGCTACCGGGCATGTGCAGCGGGACGTTGAACGTC
This sequence comes from Pseudomonas thivervalensis, assembly GCF_001269655.1. Lineage (GTDB taxonomy): Bacteria > Pseudomonadota > Gammaproteobacteria > Pseudomonadales > Pseudomonadaceae > Aquipseudomonas > Aquipseudomonas thivervalensis. The sequence goes on along the minus strand of NZ_LHVE01000006.1, from coordinate 366,695 downwards.
GTGAGATTGCCAGCGAAATACTCGGCCAGTTCGGTTTCGATCTGTTGCAGGTGAGCGTTGTGCCCCGGCGCAACCGTGTAGCCGTAGCGTTGCTGCAGTTCTTCCAGCTCCTTGGTCAGGGCCGGACGGTCGAGGAACTCCAACAGCACCAGACCTCGTCGCTCGGCCATGGCCAGCATCGGTCCCAATGGCGTGGTCAGGCGGGTGAACAACAAGGGTTCGCTGAGGGCCGCGCGGCCCGGCGTGATGTGGAAGGATTTCACGAAGGCGTCGCGAAAACCGCTCAATGACTCATAACCGGAATCGAACGCGGCGTTGTCGATGGAAATGCCATCCTTGATACCACCCAGCGCAATGCCCAGGCGACGGGTACGCAGGTAGGCGTGAAAGGTCATGCCGAAATGTTGCTTGAACCAGCGGCGTAGCTTCAGCGGTTCGATGCCTTGCTCCAGCAGCAGGGCGTCGGTCCAGCGCAGGTCGGGTTCGGCGTCCACGGTTTTGAGCAGGGCCTGGATCCAGTCCGGCGCGATGGCGGCGGCGTCCAGTGGCTTGCAGCGCAGGCAGGCGCGATAGCCGGCCGACATGGCTTCGTCGGCGTGGGCGAAGAACTCCACGTTCTCCGGCTTCGGCTTGCGTGCGGTGCAACTGGGGCGACAGAAAATGCCGGTGGTCTTGACCGCGGTGAAGAACACCCCCTCGTAGGCGGTGTCTCGTTCGAGCATGGCGCGGACCATCTCGGCATGGGGCGGGAGCAGCGTGTCTTGTAAGTTCATGAGGCAGAGCATAGAACCGCGCCCGAGAGGACTCCACCGAAAAATCGACAGTGAATTTTCCGGTTGTTTGTCGGGTGGTCGCGAACAAAAATTGAACCTTCGAGTCTTAAAGGTTCACCCGCTGTTTTTGTCTTTCGGAGACATCATGTCCAAACATAAGAAATCCCTGATTGCCGTTGCTGTCTGTGCCTTGGCGTTCGGTGCCTCGGCCTTGTTGCCTGCCGACCTGTCGCCGATCGGTTCGAGCTATGCCGCGGGCAATGGCGGTGGCGGTGGTGGCGGCAATGGCGGTGGTGGCGGTCACGGCGGAGGAAACGGTGGTGGTAATGGCGGCGGCCACGGTGCTGGCGTTGGCGGTGGCCAGGGCCATGACAAGTCGGGCGACGCCCGCGGCCTTGGCAAAGGATTGGCCAGCGACCACACCGGCACTCGTACCCGCACCAGGGACCACGGCGTGAGCGGCAAGCACACCGGTGCCACCCGCACCGACCGTACCAGCAAGGCTTCGTTGACTTCGACCATTGCCAAGGACCGTGACACACGTGGCCTGACCAAGGCGTCGGCGATTTCCACTGCAACGCCAGGCACTCACAACACCAAGGGCCTGACCAACGCGACCAGCTCGTCGATCAAGAACGATCGCTGATCCTCCGAGAAGTAGCCGCGATGCCTGGCCCAGGTGTCGCGGCTTTTTTTCGTCCGTCAGTTACGCATGGCCAAAGCGTTCAATACTTCCAGAACACCGGCGTGAACAACACCAGCACCGTCAGGATCTCCAACCGTCCCAGCAGCATGCCAATCGTCAGCAGCCATTTTGCTGCATCGGGCAAGGTCGAGAAGTTGCCAGCCGGGCCGATGATCGTGCCGAGGCCCGGCCCCACGTTGCATACGGCGGTGGCGGCGCCGGTCAGGGCGGTTGTCCAATCCAGGCCGATCAGCGCCAGGCCCAGGGCAATGGCACCAATCGTGATGGTGAAGAAAAACGAAAAGGTCAGCAGCGAGCGGACGATTTCTTCATCGATGGGGTGGTTGTTGTATTTTTTCCGGATCACCGCCCGGGGGTGGATCAACTGTTTCAAGCTGCCCATCAGCAGGGCCCCGGCGACTTGAAAACGGAAGATCTTCAGCCCGCCGGCGGTGGACCCCGAGCAGCCGCCCACGAAGGTCAAGTAAAAGAACAGCAACAGGGCGAAACTGCCCCACAGCGTGTAGTCACCCAACGCCACGCCGGTGGTGGTGACGACAGAGGTGACATTGACGGCCACGATACGAACCGCGTCCCACCACGCATGCTCGCTGTTCAGGCTCAGCCAGGTGCCGACCACGAGCCAGGTAATGACCAGGAATCCGACGAAGCCGCGAACTTGCTGGTCCTTGAGCAACGCGCGCCTGTTCCCCCGCAGTGTCGCTACATACAGCGTAAAGGGCAGCGATCCGGCCATCATGACAATGACGGATACCCAGTGAATGGCCGGTTGCGTCCAATGCGCCAGGGACGCGTCTGACGTAGAAAAGCCGCCGGTGGAAATCAAGGACATTGCATGATTGATCGCCTCGAAGGGGGTCATGCCGGCCAGCCACAGCGCCAAGGTCGAAAAGGCGGTCAGCGCGACGTAGATCCAGAGGATGTAGTTGGCCGCCACGTGAGAGCGCGGCGTGACTTTCTCCGACCAGTCCGAGGATTCGGTCTGGAACAGCCGCATGCCGCCGACCCGCAGCAGCGGCAGGATCGCCACGGCCATGCCGATGAAGCCGATCCCGCCGAGCCAATGCAGCATCGAGCGCCAGATCAACAGACCGGGGGATGCCGTATCCAGTCCGGTGAGGATGGTCGAGCCGGTGGTCGTGATGCCCGACATGGTTTCGAAAAATGCATCGGTGTAGCTGATGTGCTGGATGAACACCATCGGCAGGGCGGCGAAGGCGCATACCACGACCCAACTGGCGGTGGTCAGCAGGTACATTTCCCTGGGGCGCATGTGGACATGTTCCGGTCGCCCACGGGCGACCAGTGCGATACCGCAGACAAAGGTAATCAGGCTCGACCACAGAAACGCCGACAAGTCATCGTTGCGCTCGTAAAACATCAAGGTGAACAGCGGAATCGCCATGCTGATCGCCAGGGTGATCAGGAAAATTCCGAGGATGAAACCGATGAGACGCAGAACCGCAATGGACATGGATAACGCCTGATTCAATGAGCTGCACAGTATCGATAGAGGGAAGGCGGGCGCCGCGTAAAGTTTGCGTAAAAATTCAGCGTAGACGCTCAACAGACAAGGCAGTTTTCTTCAATACCCGCAGCGCTGGCCCCTTTACCTTGAGGCCTCTTTCCTTGACTGAAGAAACTATCTGATGAGCTTGATATTTTCCATGGCGGCCTTTGCCCTGGTTGCCTCGATTACACCGGGCCCGGTCAACATCGTCGCCCTCAGCTCCGGGGCGCGGTACGGGTTTCGTGCCACGTTGCGCCATGTGGCCGGCGCCACCCTCGGGTTTGTCCTGTTGCTGGTATTGATGGGGCTGGGCTTGCACGAGGTGTTGCAGCGTTGGCCTGGCCTGACACGGGTGGTGCAACTGGGCGGCGTGGCGTTTCTGTTGTTCATGGCCTGGAAACTGGCGATGGACAACGGGCGCCTGGGCGGCGAAGACGCGGGGCGGGCGCCCTCGATGTTCCATGGCGCGCTGATGCAATGGCTCAACCCCAAGGCCTGGCTGGCCTGTGTGGCAGGGATGGGGGCATTCGTGGCCGATGGCGAGGCGGTACTGGTGTGGCAGTTTGCGGCGATCTACCTGGTGATCTGCTACGTCTCGGTGGGCTGCTGGGCCTACGCCGGCAGTTTTCTGCGCACCTGGCTGGGGAATCCGGCGACCCTGCGTCTGTTCAACCGGGCGATGGCCGTGCTGTTGGTGGTCAGTGCGGTGTATCTGTTGTTGCCGTGAGTCAAACCGTGCTTGTAGTGAAGGTGCGTAGGAGCTGTCGAGTGAAACGAGGCTGCGATCTTGTCCCTGGCAATTGAATCGAGATCAAAAGATCAAAAGATCGCAGGCTTCGCCAGCTCCTACAGAGCCCAGCGGGAGCAAACTCCCTCGCCACAGAGGTTCCCCCTGTTTTCGGTTCCAATAAGCTGGTGATGCGGTATCAGCCGCGATATTGCCCGGGGGTGGCTGCCAGGTGTTGCTTGAAGGCGCGCTGGAAATGCGCCTGGTCGGCAAACCCGCTGTCCAGCGCCACATCGGCGATCAGCTTGCCCTCGCGCAACTGGTGCCGGGCAAACTGGATCCGACGATTGACCAGGAAGGCGTGGGGCGTCATCCCGTAATGGCGCTTGAAGGCTCGGCTCAGGTAGGACGGCGACAGTTGCGCAGCGGCGCAGATGTCTTCGAGCTTCAAGGCTTCGCTGCAATGGTCATGGATAAACTGCGCCGCGCGCATCAGCCCCGGGTGGCTGCCCCGGTCCGGACGACCGGCAGGGTTGAGCCGCTGTTGCAAATCAATGAAGAACGCCTCGGCAGCGGTGTGCTTACCGGCCGTGTCGAGTTGCTCGTCCACCAATTGCCCATACAACCTGCCCAGCGCGGCAAACAGCTCCACGTCACGGCTGTGTGTGGTGGCGAAGCCCTGGAAATCCAGGTTTTCGTCAAACCCGATACGGCGCTGCAAGTCCCTGAGCCACAACGTGTCGACGTACAACATCACGTAGGACCACGGCTGATCATCGATCGGGTTGCACGCGTGGACGTCGCCGGGGTTCATCAGCACCACCGTGCCGCTTTCCACCTGGAAACTCGAGCGTTCATGGATATAGGTACTGCGCCCGGCGGTGATCGCGCCAATGGAGAAGTGATCATGGGAGTGACGCGAATAGCAGACCTTACGCCCATCGTCGATGGCCCGGGCTTCGATGAAGGGCAGGGCCGCGTCGCGCCAGAAACGTGGGGCGGCGTCAGGGTTGGCGTGCTTCATCGGTCAGCGTCCTCGTCTTGAACCTGGGTGGCAGTGTATTAGCCCTGGCCGGCAAATGCCCGTTGGATTTGGCTATTCGGTTTCAACGGCAGTGGTTCCTGGACTAGACTCCAGAAAGTCTCGCCAATGGAGTTTCCGATGCTTGCGCCAGGTAAACCGGACAACGAAGCCGTTCGCCTCAAGAATCTGCACTCGCTCAAGCTGCTCGATACCGCACCCGAAGAGCGGTTTGATCGCCTGACCCGCCTTGCCCGGCGCCTGTTTGACGTGCCCATCGCCCTGGTGTCTTTGGTGGACGCCAACCGGCAATGGTTCAAGTCCAGTGCCGGCCTGGACGCCAGCGAAACCCCGCGGGAAGTTTCGTTTTGCGGGCATGCGATTTTGCAGGATCAGATCCTGGAGATCTGCGACGCGGAACAGGACGAGCGTTTCCACGACAACCCATTGGTCACGGACAAGCCTGGCATTCGCTTCTATGCGGGGCATCCACTGGGGCTGGAGGACGGCAGCAAGCTGGGCACGTTGTGCCTGCTCGACACGAAGCCGCGCCAGCTCAATGACGAAGAACGCGAACTGCTGCGCGACTTGGCGCGCATGGCCGAGCAGGAAATGGTCGCGGTGCAGATGGCGAGCATGGACGAGCTGACGCTGTTGTCCAATCGGCGCGGCTTCAGGACGCTGGCCCAGCATGCGTTGAATGTGTGTGATCGCTTGTCGCGACCGGCAACCTTGCTGTTCTTCGACCTCAACGACTTCAAGCCGATCAATGATCGCTATGGTCACGCCGAGGGCGACAGTGCCCTGAAAACCTTCGCCGATGTGCTGCGCATCGCCTTTCGTGAAAGCGATGTGATCGGTCGCCTGGGCGGTGACGAGTTCGTGGCGTTGCTCACCGGTTCATCCCATGTCGAGACAGCGACGATCATGGCGCGGCTCCAGGAAATCCTCGAGGAGCGCAATGCGACGTTGCGGCGTGGCTATGACATTCGTTTCAGCGTCGGCCAGATCGAGTACGAGGCCCAGCGCCATCAATCGATCGACAGGCTACTGGCTGACGCCGATGCGGCGATGTACACACAGAAGCAGGCGCTGCGCAGCTAGTACAAGCCAACCGCCGACCCAATGTGGGAGCGAGCTTGCTCGCGATGACGGTGGCACATTCAACATCAATACAGCAGATCCATCGCCATCGCGAGCAAGCTCGCTTCCACAGGTCATACTGTTCACTTAAGATCGTCGACAGTTTCGTGGCGAGGGAGCTTGCTCCCGCTGGGGCGCGAAGCGGCCCCAAAACCTGTTGAATGCGGAGCGTCAGACACACCGCACCCGCCGGTTCGCGACTGCTTCGCAGCCGAGCGGGAGCAAGCTCCCTCGCCACAGGGCCCTATCACCGACCCACCGCTTTCGCGAGCAGGCTCGCTCCCACAGGGAATTGCGGTGTATTCAGGTAGTCGGCAATAAAAAAGCCGCTTGGCCTTTCCAGGGCAAGCGGCTTTTTTGCTGCAGCGTGAAGATTACTCTTCGATGTTACCCATGGCGGTGGTGTTGAAGCCGCCGTCCACGTACATGATTTCACCGCTGATGCCCGACGCCAGGTCCGAGCACAGGAAGGCGCCGGCGTTGCCGACTTCTTCGATGGTGACGTTGCGACGCAGCGGGGTTTGCGCTTCGTTGGCGGCCAGCATCTTGCGGAAGTTCTTGATGCCGGAAGCGGCGAGGGTGCGGATCGGGCCTGCCGATACGCAGTTGACGCGGGTGCCGTCCGGGCCCAGGGAACCGGCCAGGTAGCGAACGCCAGCTTCCAGGGAGGCCTTGGCCATGCCCATGACGTTGTAGTTCGGCATGGTGCGCTCGGCGCCCAGGTACGACAGGGTCAGCAAGCTGCCGTTGCGGCCTTTCATCATTTCGCGACCGGCCTTGGCCAGGGCCACGAAGCTGTAGGCGCTGATGTCGTGGGCAATGCGGAAACCTTCACGGGTGGTGGCTTCGGTGAAGTCACCGTCCAGTTGGTCGCCCGGGGCGAAGCCCACGGAGTGCACGATGCAGTCCAGGCCGTCCCACTTCTTGCTCAGCGCTTCGAAGACCTTGGCGATTTCTTCATCGCTGGCCACGTCGCACGGGAAGCACAGCTCAGGGCTCGAGCCCCAGCCTTGCGCGAACTCTTCGACACGACCCTTGAGTTTGTCGTTCTGATAAGTGAAGGCAAGCTCAGCGCCCTCGCGATGCATGGCGGCGGCGATGCCGGATGCGATGGACAGCTTGCTGGCGACACCGACGATCAGTACGCGCTTACCGGCGAGAAAACCCATGTGTTGCTCCTCTTTTCAGGTTATTCGGCAGTTGTTGGGGCCAGGAAGGCGGCCTCCAGCAACTGCTGTGTATAGGGGTGCTGCGGCGCGGCGAATATGCTGCGGGCATCACCTTGTTCGACCACTTGGCCATGCTTGACCACCATCAACTGGTGGCTCAGCGCTTTGACGACAGCCAGGTCATGGCTGATAAACAGGTACGTCAGGTTGTACTTGGTTTGCAGCGACCGCAACAGCTCCACCACTTGGCGTTGCACGGTACGGTCCAGGGCCGACGTTGGTTCATCCAGCAGAATCAACGCCGGCTTGAGCACCAGGGCCCGGGCAATGGCGATACGCTGCCGTTGCCCTCCGGAAAATTCATGGGGGTAGCGGTTCCGGGTTTCCGGGTCCAGGCCTACCTCCTTCAATGCCGCGATTATCGCTTGTTCCTGTTCGGCCGCGGTGCCGATCTTGTGGATCCGCAGGCCTTCGCCAACGATCTGGCTGACACACATCCGTGGGCTCAGGCTGCCAAACGGGTCCTGAAACACCACTTGCATCTCCCGGCGCAGCGGCCGGACTTGTTGCTGCGTCAGGCTGTCCAGCGACTTGCCTTCGAAGCGGATCCCGCCCTGGCTGCCGATCAACCGCAGGATTGCCAGCCCCAGGGTGGACTTGCCGGAACCGCTTTCGCCGACGATGCCCAGGGTCTGGCCCTGGGGCAGGCTGAAGCGGATACCGTCCACGGCCTTGATGTAGTCTACCGTGCGTTTGAACAGGCCTTTCTTGATCGGGAACCAGACTTTCAGGTCCTCGACCTGCAACAGCGGCGGGCCGACGATGTTGTTCGCCGGGGTGCCGCTGGGTTCGGCGCCGAGCAGTTCTCGAGTGTACGGATGCTGCGGCGCGCGGAACAACTCTTCGCACGATGCCTGTTCGACGATGCAACCGCGCTGCATGACACATACGCGGTGCGCAATTCTTCGCACCAGGTTCAAATCGTGGCTGATCAGCAGCAGCGACATGCCCAATCGCGCCTGCAGTTCCTTGAGCAGTTGCAGGATTTTCAGCTGCACGGTGACGTCCAGGGCGGTGGTCGGCTCGTCGGCGATCAACAGTTCCGGCTCGTTGGCCAGGGCCATCGCGATCATCACCCGCTGGCGCTGGCCGCCGGACAACTCGTGGGGCAGGGCCTTGAGGCGCTTGTGGGGCTCGGGAATGCCGACCAGTTCCAGCAACTCCAGGGTCCGGCGGGTCGCGACCTTGCCGCTCAGGCCCTTGTGGATGCCGAGCACTTCATTGATCTGCTTTTCAATGGAATGCAGCGGGTTGAGGGAAGTCATGGGCTCCTGGAAGATCATCGCGATCCGGTTGCCGCGGATATGGCGGATGGTTTTTTCCTTCAATCCCAGCAAATCCTGGCCGGAATACTGGATGGTCCCGGTGGGATGATGGGCCAGCGGGTAGGGCAGCAGGCGCAGGATCGAGTGGGCGGTGACCGACTTGCCCGAGCCACTTTCACCCACCAGGGCCAGGGTTTCGCCGCGCTTGATGTCGAAGCTCACGCCCTCGACCACGCGCTGGCGGCGTTCGCCGACCACGAATTCCACCGCCAGGTCGCGCACTTCGATCAGATTGTCCTGGTTCATATCACTTCCTCGGATCGAAGGCATCGCGAGCGGACTCGCCGATGAATACCAGCAGGCTCAGCATGATCGCCAGCACGGCGAACGCGCTGATGCCCAGCCATGGCGCCTGGAGGTTGGATTTGCCCTGGGCCACCAGTTCGCCCAGGGACGGCGCGCCCGGCGGCAGGCCAAAGCCGAGGAAATCCAGGGCGGTGAGGGTGCCGATGGCGCCGGTGAGGATGAACGGCATGAAGGTCATGGTCGAAACCATGGCGTTGGGCAGGATGTGGCGGAACATGATAGCGCCGTTCTGCATGCCCAGCGCCCGCGCGGCGCGCACGTATTCCAGGTTGCGCCCGCGCAGGAACTCGGCGCGGACCACGTCCACCAGGCTCATCCAGGAGAACAGCAGCATGATGCCCAGCAGCCACCAGAAGTTGGGCTGCACGAAGCTGGCCAGGATGATCAGCAGGTACAGCACCGGCAGCCCGGACCAGATCTCCAGGAAGCGTTGGCCGGCCAGGTCCACCCAGCCGCCATAGAATCCCTGCAGGGCCCCGGCGATCACGCCGATGATCGAGCTGAGCAGCGTCAGCGTCAGGGCGAACAGCACCGAGATGCGGAAGCCGTAGATGACCCGGGCCAGGACATCGCGGCCCTGGTCGTCGGTGCCCAGCCAGTTCACCGAAGAGGGCGGTGCCGGGGCAGGGACCTTCAGGTCGTAGTTGATGCTCTGGTAGCTGAACGGAATCGGTGCCCACAGCACCCAGGCGTCCTTGGCCGCCAGCAGCTCACGGATGTACGGGCTCTTGTAGTTGGCTTCCAGGGGGAATTCGCCGCCGAACGTGGTTTCCGGGTAGCGCTTTAGGGCCGGGAAGTACCAGCCGTCGTCGTAATGCACCACCAGCGGCTTGTCGTTGGCGATCAACTCGGCGCCCAGGCTCAGCCCGAACAGGATCAGGAACAGCCACAGTGACCACCAGCCACGCTTGTTGGCCTTGAACAGTTCGAAACGACGGCGATTGAGCGGGGACAGGTTCATCTCAATGCTCCCGGCTTTCGAAGTCGATACGCGGATCGACAAAGGTGTAGGTCAAGTCGCCGATCAGCTTCACCACCAGCCCCAGCAAGGTGAAGATGAACAGCGTGCCGAACACCACCGGATAGTCGCGGTTGATGGCCGCTTCGAAACTCATCAGGCCGAGGCCGTCGAGGGAGAAGATCACTTCCACCAACAGCGAACCGGTGAAGAAGATCCCGATGAACGCCGAGGGGAAACCGGCGATCACCAGCAGCATGGCGTTGCGGAACACATGGCCGTAGAGCACCCGATGGCGGGTCAGGCCCTTGGCCTTGGCGGTGACTACGTATTGCTTGTTGATTTCGTCGAGAAAGCTGTTCTTGGTCAGCAGGGTCATGGTGGCGAAGTTACCAATCACCAGGGCGGTCACGGGCAAGGCCAGGTGCCAGAAGTAATCGAGGATCTTGCCGCCCATGCTCAATTCGTCAAAGTTGTTGGAGGTCAGGCCGCGCAACGGGAACCAGTCGAAATAGCTGCCGCCGGCAAACACCACGATCAGCAGGATGGCGAACAGGAACGACGGGATCGCATAGCCGATAATGATCGCCGAGCTGGTCCATACGTCGAAATGGCTGCCGTGTCGGGTGGCCTTGGCGATCCCCAGCGGGATCGACACCAGGTACATGATCAGTGTGCTCCAGAGCCCGAGGGAGATGGACACCGGCATCTTTTCCTTGATCAGGTCGATGACCTTGGCATCGCGGAAAAAACTGTCGCCGAAGTCCAGATGGGCGTAGTTCTTGATCATGATCCACAGGCGCTCGGGTGCCGACTTGTCGAAGCCGTACATGCGCTCGATTTCCTTGACCAGCGCCGGGTCCAGGCCTTGGGCACCGCGGTAGGAAGAGCCGGCCACCGACACTTCGGCACCGCCGCCGGCGATGCGGCTGGTGGCGCCTTCGAAGCCCTCCAGCTTGGCGATCATCTGCTCCACCGGCCCGCCGGGCGCGGCCTGGATGATGACGAAGTTGATCAGCAGGATGCCGAACAGGGTCGGGATGATCAGCAGCAGTCGCCGAAAAATGTAAGCCAGCATCTCGTTACTCCACGCTCGCAGGGGCGGCGATTTGCTGCTCGATGACCTGCTTCTCTACTTCATCGGCCGGCTTGACCCCCGGCTTGACCCACCAGGTGGTGGTGCCGATGTCATAGGCCGGCGTGATTTTCGGATGACCGATGTGGTTCCAATAGGCGACGCGCCAGCTTTTGATATGCCAGTTGGGAATCACGTAGTAGCCCCACTGCAACACCCGGTCCAATGCCCGGGCATGGGCCACCAGGCTCTTGCGCGAATCGGCGTTGATCAGTTGTTCCACCAACTGGTCGACCGCCGGGTCCTTCAGGCCCATGGTGTTACGGCTGCCGGGCTTGTCGGCGGCGGCGGACATCCAGAACTCGCGCTGTTCATTACCTGGCGAACTGGATTGCGGGAAACTGCCCACTACCAGGTCGAAGTCCCGGGAACGCACGCGGTTGACGAACTGGGACACGTCCACCCGGCGAATAATCAGGTCAATGCCCAGATCGCTCAGGTTGCGCTTGAACGGCAGCAGGATCCGCTCGAACTCGGTCTGGGCCAGCAGGAACTCCAGCACTACCGGTTTGCCCTGGGCGTCGACCATCTTGTCGTCAACGATGCGCCAGCCGGCTTCTTGCAGCAATTGATAGGCCTTGCGCTGCTGGTCGCGAATCATCCCGCTGCCGTCGCAGATCGGAGCCTGGAAAGCTTCAGTGAAGACCTGCTCGGGAATCTTGCCGCGCAAGGGGGCGAGAATCTTCAACTCGTCTTCGCCGGGCAGACCGGTGGCGGCCATTTCCGAATTCTCGAAATAGCTGCGGGTACGCGCGTAGGCCCCGTTGAACAGTTGCTTGTTGGTCCATTCGAAGTCAAATAGCAGGCTCAGGGCCTTGCGCACCCGTACATCCTGGAAGACCGGGCGGCGCAGATTGTAGATAAAACCCTGCATGCCGGTAGGATTGCCGTTGGGGATCTGTTCCTTGATGAGCCGGCCTTCGGTCACGGCTGGGATGTTGTAGGCGTTGGCCCAGTTCTTGGCGGTCATTTCCAGCCAGTAATCGAACTGCCCGGCTTTCAAAGCCTCGACCGCGACGGTGTTGTCGCGGTAGTAGTCGGTGACCAGCACGTCGAAATTATAGAAACCGCGGTTGACCGGCAGGTCCTTGCCCCAATAATCCTTCACCCGCTCATAGCGGATCGAACGCCCGGCCTTCACTTCGGCGACTTTGTAGGGACCGCTGCCCAGGGGGATTTCCAGGTTGCCCTTGTTGAAGTCGCGCTCGGCCCACCAGTGCTTCGGCAGTATCGGCAGTTGGCCGAGGATCAGCGGCAGTTCGCGATTATTCGTATGCTTGAACTTGAACAGGACTTTGAGCGGGTCTTCGGCGATAACCTCGGCGACATCGTTGTAATAGCCGCGAAACATCGGCGCGCCGTCCTTGGTCAGGGTCTGGAAGCTGAAGACCACGTCTTCGGCGCGTACCGGATGGCCGTCGTTGAAACGGGCGTCGGGGCGCAGGTAGAAGCGCACCCAGGCGTTGTCCGGGGCTTTCTCGATTTTTTCGGCGATCAGGCCATATTCGGTGAAGGGTTCGTCCAGGCCCTGCTTGGCCAGTGTGTCGTAGATCAGGCCGATGTCATCGGCCGGCACGCCTTTGCTGATGAACGGGTTGAGGCTGTCGAAGCCGCCAAAGCCGCCCTGGCGGAAGATGCCGCCTTTGGGTGCGTCCGGGTTGACGTAGTCGAAGTGCTTGAAGTTGGCCGGGTATTTCGGCGGCTCGTTGTACAAGGTCACGGCATGCTGCGGTGCGGCACAGGCCAGCCCGGCGAATAACAGGCTGCTGGCCTGCAGGAGCAGGGCGCGTAGAGGCGTCATTGATCTTTCTCCGAAGATTTCAGCCACCATGCGCTCAGGCCCAGGGTGTAGGGCGGCGTGGTGACAAAGGCGAACCGGTTGCGGTACGCCAGGCGATGATAATTGAGATACCAGTTGGGAATGCAGTAATGCTGCCACAACAGCACGCGATCCAGGGCCTTGCCGGCGGCGACCTGTTCGTCGCGGGTCTGGGCGGCGAGGAGTTTTTCCAGCAGATGGTCGACCACCGGGTTGGCGATCCCGGCGTAGTTCTTGCTACCCTTGATCCCGACCTGGCTGGAATGGAAGTACTGCCATTGCTCCAAGCCAGGGCTGAGGGTCTGGCCCAAGGTGAGCAGGATCATGTCGAAGTCGAACTGGTCCAGGCGTTGTTTGTACTGGGCGCGGTCCACCGTGCGCAGCCGAGCCTGGATACCGATGCTGGCGAGGTTTTCGACGTAGGGTTGGAGGATACGCTCCAGGTTCGGGTTCACCAGCAGGATTTCGAAACTCAGGGGCTGGCTGTCGGCGTTCAGCAGGCGCTGGCCGTTGAGGCTCCAACCGGCTTCCTTCAACAGCCCGAGGGCTTTGCGCAGGGTTTCCCGGGGGATGCCGCGACCGTCGGTCTTGGGCAAGCTGAAAGGTTCTGTGAGCAGTGTGGGCGGCAATTGTTCGCGGTACGGCTTGAGCAGCAACCATTCATGGCCCACCGGCAGGCCGGTGGCAGAGAATTCGCTGTTGGGGTAGTAGCTGAGGGTACGCTTGTAGGCGCCGCTGAAGAGTGTGCGGTTGGTCCACTCGAAATCGAACATCAGCCCCAGGGCTTCACGCACCTTGACCTCGGCGAACGTGCCGCGCCGGGTGTTCATGAACAGGCCCTGGGTCTGGGTCGGGATCTGGTGGGGGATTTGCGCCTTGATCACGTCGCCGCGGTTGACCGCCGGGAATTGATAGCCGTTGGCCCAGTTCTTGGCCTGGTGTTCGATGTAGATGTCGAACTCGCCGGCCTTGAAGGCTTCGAAAGCGACTTCGCTGTCACGGTAGAACTCCACGTCCATGCGGTCGTAGTTGTACTTGCCGCGATTGACCGGCAGATCCTTGCCCCAGTAGTCCTTGACCCGTTCGAACACCAGTTGGCGACCTGGCTGCACTTTGGTGATGCGATACGGCCCGCTGCCCAGGGGCGGCTCGAAGGTCGTCGCCTTGAAGTCGCGGCCTTTCCAATAATGCTGGGGCAACACCGGCAGTTCACCCAGGCGCAGGATCAGCAACGGATTGCCCGCGCGCTTGAAGACAAAGCGGATTTTGAGTGGATTGAGAATGTCGACCCGCAGCACTTCCTGCAGATTGGTACGGTATTGCGGGTGGCCGTCCTTGAGCAGCGTCCGGTAGGAGAACGCCACGTCATAGGCGGTGATGGGCACGCCATCGTGAAATCGTGCTTCGGGACGCAGGTTGAACACCACCCAGCTGCGGTCCTCGCTGTATTCCACCGATTGGGCGATCAGGCCGTAACTCGACGTCGGTTCATCACCGGACGGTGCGTATTGGCCCGTGCCGACCATCAGCGGTTCGTTCAGCTCATTGATGCCGTATTGCAGGAAATTGGGGGTGGAAACCGGGCTGCTGCCCTTGAATGTGTAGGGATTGAGCGTATCGAAGGTGCCGAATGCCATGACCCGCAAGACTCCGCCCTTGGGCGCTTGCGGGTTGACCCAGTCGAAGTGGGTGAACCTGGCGGGGTACTTGAGCGTGCCGAACTGCGCATAGCCATGGCTTTCGCTGATGGTTGCGCTGGCGGGAGAGCTCAAGGCCAGGCTGATCAGGAGCAGGAGGAGGGGACGTATCAAGTCTGAGATTCGATCCAGGCGGCTTGGGCTTTTATGGCCTGTACAGTAACAGCTTGTATCGGCAGGAAAAAGGCGGTGGGCCAAAGCGTCTCAGATTACTCGAAGCCGAAGCGAGAAAGCTTTTGTGGCGAGGGAGCTTGCTCCCGCCGGGTTGCGAAGCAACCCCAAAAGCCATGACTTAATCCATCTGTCACACCGAGGTGCCTGATTCGGGTCTGCTGCGCAGCCCAGCGGGAGCAAGCTCCCTCGCCACAAAAGCTTCTCAGGCACAAACCGCCCTTCGGCCATTGATGGGCTTAGTGCGGGGAATAGACCGTCAGCATCTGTCCAGGCTTGAGCGCCTTGCCCATCCGCGGGTTCCAACGCTTGAGGTGCTGCATTTCCACGTTGAAGCGCTTGGCGACGACATACAACGAATCGCCTTGCTTGACCTTGTACTGGGTCTGCTTCTTCTGGTCCTTGCTGTTTGCGGCCACCACGGTGCTGATGCGCTTGCCGGTGGCTTTGCTGGCCTTGACGTCCTGCATCACCAGGGTCTGGCCAACCTTGAGCTTGTTGCCGCTGAGTTTGTTCCAGCGCTGCAGGTCCTTGGTCTGGACCTTGTTGGCCTTGGCGATCTGGGCCAGATTGTCGCCACGCTTGACGCGGTAGGTGCGCCTGGCGCCTTCCACTTCGCTGTCGTCGGCTGATTCAAAGACCGGCTTGAGCGAGCGCTGGCTGATCAGCTCGTCCGGGCGCATGGTCGACAGGCTGGCGGACAGCAACTGGGCCTTGGACGTCGGCACCAACAGGTGCTGGGGGCCGTCGATGGTGGTGCGCTGCTTGAAGGCCGGGTTGAGCTGGAACAGCTCGTCCTCGTCGATGTTGGCCACTGCCGCGACCTTGGACAGGTCCATGCGCTGGTTGATCTCGACGACCTGGAAATAGGGCTCGTTGGCGATCGGGTTGAGGTTCACGCCATAGGCATCGGGCGCGAGCACCACCTGGGACAGCGCCAGCAGCTTCGGCACATAGGCCTGGGTCTCGCTGGGCAGCGGCAGGTTCCAGTAATCGGTGGGCAGGCCAAGCTTCTCATTGCGCTCGATGGCGCGGCTGACCGTGCCTTCACCGGCGTTGTACGCCGCCAGCGCCAGCAACCAGTCGCCGTTGAACATGTCGTGCAGGCGCGTCAGGTAGTCCATGGCGGCCGTGGTGGAAGCGGTGATGTCGCGACGCCCGTCATAGAAGCGGGTCTGGCGCAGGTTGAAGTAACGCCCCGTGGACGGGATGAATTGCCACAGGCCCACCGCGTTGGCCCGGGAATAGGCCATGGGGTTGTAGGCACTCTCGATCACCGGCAGCAGCGCCAGCTCCAGCGGCATATTGCGCTCTTCGAGGCGTTCGACGATGTAATGGATGTACAGGCTGCCACGCTCACCGGCGTTTTCCAGGAAGGACGGGTTGCTGGCGAACCACAGGCGCTGTTGCTCGATGCGCGGGTTGACGCCAGCCGTTTCCTGCAGTTGGAAGCCCTGGCGCATGCGCTCCCAGACGTCCTGGGGCACTTGGGGGCTGGGTTTCTCAGTGAGCCATACCGGCTTCTGTTTGGCGCGAGCGGCGATATTCGGGGTGTGCGCCGCGTCGGTCTGCGGCAACTGGCTCGTGCTCTGGCAGCCCGCCAGGGTGGCGGACACAGCCACCGCGATGGCTTGAGCCAAGCGGGTCAATGTGTCTGACTGGACGGACCTGCGTATAGATGACGACATTGGCTGGAAGTAAGTTCCGGGCAAAAATGTCGGCCGATTCTAGGAAGCGCACCCCAACAGGTCAACCTTTCAGAATTTTTGTATCAATCGATAGCTGCCTTAGAACTTATCTTTCCAAGCCCTCAAGGCCGCAAAAACCTCACTCGGCGTCTGGTTTCGCTGGCCGTTCCGTTCGTCTGCTTTTTGTTTAACGGATGTTTCAGCGGTGCGCAGGAATGGATTGGTGAGCTTTTCCAGGGCCAGGGTCGAGGGTAGCGTCATGATCCCTTCGTCGCGTTGCCGGCTGACTTTTTCCAGGCGGGCAGCGATGTCCGGGTTGCCTGGCTCCACGGCGGCCGCGAACTTCAGGTTGCTGAGCGTATATTCATGGGTGCAGTAGACCAGCGTATCTTCAGGCAAGGCGGCGAGGCGACCCAGGGAATGGTGCATTTGCTCAGGCGTGCCTTCGAAGAGTCGGCCGCAACCGGCGGCGAACAGGGTGTCGCCGCAGAAGAGCAGGCCATGGTGGTAGTAGGCGATGTGCCCCAGCGTATGGCCAGGCACGGCATGGATATCGAAGTCCCAGCCAAGTACGTTGACCTTGTCGTTATCATTCAGGGCATGGTCCCGAGCCGGGATGTTTTCGCTGGCCGGGCCGTAAACGGTGGCGTTCGTCGCATTCTTCAGCGCCTGGACGCCGCCGACATGATCATGGTGATGATGGGTGATCAGGATATCGCTCAGGACCCAGTCCGGATGGGCCTCGAGCCAGGCCTGCACCGGCGCGGCGTCACCCGGGTCGACCACGGCGCAGCGCTGGGTGGAGTGATCCTGTAACAACCAGATGTAGTTATCGGTGAACGCAGGAAGAGCACTGATCTGTATCATCGTGGAATTCGCCAAGCGGAAAACAAAGGCGCATCTTAGAACTTCCTGACGCGTTGGAGAATGCAATGACCGATGAAGCGTTCGCTCAGGCTGATCCTGACTGGCTGGCGTTGATCAGCGCCGCCCGTGAATGGCTGTCCGGCCCTGTCGGGCAATTTTTGCTGGAAGAAGAACGGCGCATGCTCGAAGACGAGTTGGGCCGGTTCTTCGGCGGTTATCTGGTGCACTACGGGCCTTCGGCGCAAACGCCGCCGTCGGCACCGCAGGTCCAGCGCAACGTACGCCTGGGGGCGCCGTTGCCCGGGGTGGAAATCGTCTGCGAAGAGCAGGCCTGGCCGCTGAGCGAGCATGCCGCCGACGTGGTGGTCATGCAGCATGGCCTGGATTTCTGCCTGTCGCCCCACGGTTTGCTGCGCGAGGCCGCCAGCAGCGTGCGCCCCGGCGGGCATCTGTTGATCATCGGCATCAACCCCTGGAGCACCTGGGGGTTGCGCCATGTATTTGCCCACGATGCCTTGCGCCAGGCCCGCTGCATCTCGGCCTCGAGGGTCGGCGACTGGCTCAACCTGCTGGGCTTTGCGCTGGAGAAACGCCGCTTCGGGTGCTATCGTCCGCCGCTTGCGTCACCCAAGTGGCAGGCTCGCCTGGCCGGCTGGGAGCGCAAGGCCGGCGACTGGCAGCTGTCCGGCGGCGGTTTCTACCTGCTGGTGGCGCGCAAGATCGCGGTCGGGCTGCGCCCGGTGCGCCAGGCGCGACGCGAGCCGATGGGCAAGCTGATTCCCTTGCCAATGGCCAAGGTCAATCGTCGCCACATCGAACCGTAACCTTTTCTGATGGTGCTTGCCGGCATTGGGCTGCGGGTGTTGCCGGGCCCGATGGGCGGGCCTTTGCATTTTTTCTGGATAGATTGGCATGAGCGATAGCGTAGAACTCTTCACTGATGGCGCCTGCAAGGGCAACCCCGGCCCCGGCGGCTGGGGCGCGTTGCTGGTGTGCAAGGGCGTGGAGAAGGAGCTCTGGGGCGGCGAAGCCAATACCACCAACAATCGCATGGAACTGATGGGCGCCATCCGTGGCCTGGAAGAGCTCAAGCGGCCTTGCGAGGTGCTGCTGGTGACTGACTCGCAGTACGTGATGAAAGGCATCAACGAGTGGATGGCCAACTGGAAGAAACGCGGCTGGAAGACGGCGGCGAAGGAACCGGTGAAAAACGCCGATCTCTGGAAGTTGCTGGACGAGCAGGTCAGTCGCCACAACGTCACCTGGAAATGGGTGCGCGGCCACATCGGCCACCACGGCAACGAACGGGCCGACCAGTTGGCCAATCGCGGGGTGGATGAGGTGCGGGGCTATAAGCAGGCTTGATCTGGCTGGGTGTCCCCTGTCGGAAGGCATGAATTCACACCTGTGGCGAGGGAGCTTGCTCCCGCTGGACTGCGAAGCAGGCCTCTTTCGGCGGTCGCTGCGCAACCGAGCGGGAGCAAGCTCCCTCGCCACAAAAGCGGTCCCAGGCTAATCCGACTTAATAGCGTGCTAAGATCCGCGCTTTTGCAAGACTGCCCGTTGAGAGCTGAACACTGATGGCCAACAGATCTGTAGTACTGGATACCGAAACCACCGGCATGCCGGTGACCGATGGTCACCGGATTATTGAAATCGGTTGTGTCGAGCTGATTGGCCGGCGCCTGACCGGTCGCCATTTCCACGTTTACCTGCAACCGGACCGCGAAAGTGACGAGGGCGCTATCGGCGTCCACGGCATTACCAACGAGTTCCTGGTGGGCAAGCCGCGTTTCGCCGAAGTGGCCGACGAGTTCTTCGAATTCATCCAGGGCGCGCAGTTGATCATCCACAACGCGGCGTTCGACGTGGGGTTCATCAACAACGAATTCGCCCTGATGGGCCAGCACGACCGGGCCGACATCACCCAGCATTGCACCATCCTCGATACCCTGATGATGGCTCGGGAACGCCACCCTGGTCAGCGCAACAGCCTCGATGCCTTGTGCAAGCGCTACGGCGTCGATAACTCCGGCCGTGAACTGCACGGCGCCTTGCTCGACTCCGAGATCCTGGCCGACGTCTACCTGACCATGACCGGCGGCCAGACCAGCCTGTCCCTGGCCGGCAACGCCTCGGACGGCAACGGTACGGGCGAAGGTTCCGGCAACCAGGCCACGGAAATCCGCCGTTTGCCCGCTGACCGCCAGCCCTCGCGGATCATCCGCGCCAGCGAAAGCGACCTGGCCGAACATGCCGCGCGTCTGGAAGCCATCGCCAAGTCTGCGGGTGCTCCGGCATTGTGGACGCAACTGATCGAATCGCAGGCCGCCACGCACTGATGAAGCCCTGCAAAGGGCCATGCTGTTCATTCAAAGGTAGGTAAAGAACCTGTGGCGAGGGAGCTTGCTCCCGCTGGGCTGCGTAGCAGCCCCTTTTGGTGAGCGCCTCGCACTCAAGCGGGAGCAAGCTCCCTCGCCACATTGATTCAGCCAGCCTTGATTGAGCCACTGAATCCATCGTCCATTTCTCGCCACAATCGCCACGACCTTCTACCCTGAGGGAACGGGCAGGCTACGGATCCCGCTTGATGTTTGAAGATTTGAAAGACAAGGGCAATGGATGGCACCGCGCCGTTGGTTGTCTCAAGGAATGAGGACCTTTCCCAGTATGCAACCGGTCATGAATCCCAAGCACCCCGGGTTGTCGGTGCGAGTCGTTGATGACGGCTTTGCCGCCTATATCTGGGGCAGTGACTTCAGCTTCGAAGTCAGCGAGTACGCGACGGCGCAGATCGGCCGGCCTGTCAGTCAATGGCCGGTGACGCCGATTGTCCCCTATCGCAAGTGCTATGGCATCGATCCCGAAGAGTTCAGCAGTTTCCGCAACGCTCCGGACAGCGAGATATTCATGGCCTATCTCGATGATCAGCCCGTAGGGCATCTGGTGGTCAGTACCAACTGGAACGGCTATGCCCATATCGACGAGTTGGCGGTGCACGCTCCGGCCCGTCGCCACGGGGTGGCCAAGGCGTTGCTCGATGTCGCCCAGTTCTGGAGTCGCAAGAAAAAATTGCCGGGCATCATGCTCGAGACCCAGAACAACAATCTGGGCGCCTGCCGGCTCTATGAGCGTCGCGGTTACGTGCTTGGCGGTATCGATCACCTGCGCTATCGCGGCATTGACCGGCATACCGCCGAAGTCGCGTTGTTCTGGTACCGGCTGTTCGACGACCCACTGGGCATGTCGATCAGTGGCTCAACAACGCCTCGGCTTGTTCCGTAACCCGTTCCAGCAACGATTGAAGGGCGGGTGAAGAGGGCGCGCCGTTGAGGCTCAAGGCATAGAGGCCAATCGCGATGGCGGGCGATACCGGGCAGACGTCCAGGCCGCCGCCCTTGGCGCCTGACGCGGTGAAAGGGTCGACGATGGCAAGGCCTTCGCCGGCCTCGACCATGGCACGCATCATCTGGTGGGTCTGGACGCGGATCTGGATCATCGGCGCCGGACGCAGCGCCGCCAGTTTATGTTCGAACGCAGGGCTCAGCGGGTCATGGCCGTCCAGGCCGACTAACGGCTGACCCGCCAGGTCCTGGAGCGAAATGTATTTTTGCCGCGGTTGCAGCCAGCCGTGGGGTGCGAGCAATTGCAGTTTGCCTTGGGCGATCATCTGGCAATGGATGTCGGGATGTTCAGGGTCGTGCAAGCTCAATCCCAGATCGCTTTCGCGCAACAGCAGGCTGTGGACGATGTCGCGGGTCGGTTGGCTGAGCAGGGTGCACGGCGCATCTGGATGGCGACGCCGCAAGGCGGCGATGCTCTGGGGCAGCAATTGCTGGGCCAGCGGCGGGGTGCAGATAATGCGCAAGGGCGGTGCCTGATGGTGTTTCAGGCTGCTGGCCAGGCGCTGCACCGGTTCGAGGGTGTCGTACACCCGCGTGATGCCGTCGCGCAATTCAAGGGTTTCCCGGGTGGCCTGCAAGCGCCCGCGCACGCTGGCAAACAGCATGAAGCCCAGTTGGGCCTCTGCATCGCGCAGGATCGCCTCGACCTCCGCCACCGGCAGTTGCAGCCATTCGGCCGCCGTGCCGAGGTGGCCGGTCTGCAGCAGCGCCTGGATCACTTCGATGTGGCGTAAACGCATGCAAGAAGTCCATGTTCGGCGGGTGAGCCATTGAGTGGCTGAATCCTAACCCAAGTCCGGGCATGACTTCTGCTCATAACCTACTGGTTACAGCGCTATTTGCGTTTCGGGTTCACTGATTGACGGTGCGGCTTCGCGTTTGAGCTCAATGCCAGACTGAACCAGGATAAATCTGTCCTCGTCGAGTTTGCTGACGCGATCCCCGATGGCCAATTTATAAGTGACGACATCCTTGCCGCTACCGTCCGGCGACGGCTCCGATTCCTGGAACTCATGCACCGAATAGACGCGACCTTCGGCGTCCCGCGCATGAAATTGTCCGACAAGTACTGCTGCCATTGCTTAGAACCTCTGGAAATAGATCACTCGATTTGCGGTTCTGTAGACCCTGGTCAAGCGCGGTAAGTTTTCCTACATGAAAAAAATAGTCCAGCCGGCCGGTTTTTGTCACTCCGCTGGTCCAATTGTCCCGCCGATCATCTATAACTACAGGCTCCTTTGAGCCGACAGTCGAGAAGCCTCTCATGAGTAATGTCTACACAGTGGCCGTTTTGGTGGGCAGCCTGCGCAAGGCATCGATCAACCGCAAGGTCGCGCTGGCACTGGCTGATCTGGCGCCCGCCAACCTCAAGCTGAATATCATCGAGATCGGCGAGTTGCCACTTTATAACGAAGACATCGACGTCACGCCGCCGGCAGCCTACACCACATTCCGTCAGCAGGTGGGCGCGGCCGATGCCTTGTTGTTCGTCACGCCGGAGTACAACCGTTCGGTGCCGGCACCGCTGAAGAATGCCATTGACGTCGGTTCGCGTCCCTACGGCCAAAGCTGCTTGAGCGGCAAACCGGGCGCGGTGATCAGCGCTTCGCCGGGCGCCATCGGTGGCTTTGGTGCCAATCATCATCTGCGCCAGTCGCTGGTGTTCCTTGACGTGCCCTGCATGCAGCAACCGGAAGCCTACCTGAGCGGCGCCGGGACGGCGTTTGACGAGGCGGGCAACCTGTCGGATTCGGTACGACCCTTCCTGCAGAAATTCATCGATGCCTATGGCAAGTGGGTCGAGCAGCACAAGAAAATCTGAACCCGCGCAGGCTCTGTGGCGAGGGAGCTTGCTCCCGCTGGGTCGCGAAGCGGCCCCGAAATCTGGCCGCAGCACAAAACCTGGGCCTGCTGCGCAGTCCAGCGGGAGCAAGCTCCCTCGCCACGCTATATTTGCGCCTGCAATCGCTGCTTTACTGCATTGCCTGAATTCCATACCTTCGCCGTTCGCTCATCCGGGATGTCCTTCGCTGTGCCTGACTACCCAAGCCCTGTCGATGTCTTCAAGGCGCTCGCCGACAACACTCGCCTGTGCATTGCACTGCTGGTGATTCCTGTCTTTAACGTTCTCTTTCCAGGTTGTTACGCATGCTCGTCGCGTCGTTGATTTTCCTGCTGACCATTACGCTGGTGATCTGGCAGCCCAAGGGGCTGGGCGTGGGTTGGAGCGCGACGTTGGGTGCGCTGCTGGCCTTGGCGAGCGGGGTGGTGCAGGTCGGTGACGTTGCGCTGGTCTGGCAGATCATCTGGAACGCCACCGGGACGTTTGTCGCGCTGATCATCATCAGCCTGCTGTTGGACGAGGCCGGGTTCTTCGCCTGGGCGGCCCTGCATGTGGCCCGTTGGGGAAAGGGCAGCGGGCGCAAGCTGTTTGCCTTCATGGTGCTGCTGGGAGCACTGGTGTCGGCCTTGTTTGCCAATGACGGGGCGGCGCTGATCCTGACACCCATCGTGATTTCGATGCTGCTGGCGTTGCGTTTCTCCCCGGCGGCGACGCTTGCGTTCGTGATGGGGGCCGGCTTCATTGCCGACACCGCGAGCTTGCCTCTGGTGGTGTCGAACCTGGTGAACATCGTCTCGGCGGACTTCTTCGGCATTGGTTTCAATCGCTATGCGGCGGTCATGGTGCCGGTGAACCTGATCAGCGTGGCGGCCAGTCTGGCGATCCTGATGTGGGTTTTTCGTCGTGACATCCCGCGCGACTACGACCCCGGACAACTGGACGATCCGGCGACGGCGATCCACGACAAGGCAACGTTTTACGCCGGTTGGGTGGTGCTGGTGATCCTGCTGCTGGGCTGCTTTGCCCTGGAGCCGCTGGGGATCCCCATCAGTGCGATTTCGGCGGTTTGTGCTGCGTTGCTGCTGGCTGTCGCGGCCTACGGCCACAAGATTTCCACCCGCAAGGCGATGAAGGAAGCGCCCTGGCAGATCGTGATTTTCTCCCTCGGCATGTACCTGGTGGTCTATGGCTTGCGTAACGCCGGGCTGACCGGTTACCTGGCCCAGTGGCTCGACGGTTTCGCCGCCTATGGTGTGTGGGGCGCGGCCATGGGCACCGGCGTGCTGACGGCGTTGCTGTCGTCGGTCATGAACAATTTGCCGACGGTGCTGATCGGTGCCTTGTCCATCGACGCCAGCCAGGCCACTGGCGTGGTGAAGGAGGCGATGATCTACGCCAACGTCATCGGCAGCGACCTGGGCCCGAAAATCACCCCGATCGGCAGCCTGGCGACCTTGCTGTGGCTGCACGTGCTGGCGCGCAAGGATATCCGGATCGGTTGGGGGTATTACTTCAAGGTCGGGATCGTGCTGACGGTGCCGGTGTTGCTGGTGACGTTGGCGGCTTTGGCTGTGCGGTTGTCCCTGTAGGAGCTGCCGAGCGAAGCGAGGCTGCGATCTTTCCTCCGACACTTGAATCGCAAGCGAAAGATCAAGAGATCGCAGGCTTCGCCAGCTCCTACAGGGCGTACGCCAATCTATTAAGCATTACCATTACCCGGCACATTCGGCCAAAGATCCGCCACTAGGAACACCCGCTCGGCTTCTTCCCACTCGCCCTCGGCGTTTTCGTTCAGGCGTACCATCAACTGCGCCGGCGCCATGGGATCCAGGGCCATTCGCCAGGCGTCCAGTTGCGCGGTGCTCCAGGTTTGTTCGGCCGGATAATGCGCCGGGGCCAGCCAGGCAGCGCGGGGCAGGGGTTGCCAGCGACCCGGCGGACGTTGGGCGATGAAACCGTGCCAATCCCGCTGGTGCAACCAACGGCCACGCAAGTGCCTGGGGTGCGCGCCGCTCGGCGGTTCGGCCTCGCCCGGCCAGGGATAGAGCAGGTAGCCGCCGAGCCACAGGTGTGAGCGAAACGATTCGATCCCCAGCGCCGCCAGGGCCTCGCGACTTTCCGGGCGGGCCGAGATCGGCAGTTGGTGTTCGCGCAGATGCGCCAGCTTGCGGTCGAGCCGGTCATGGCAACCCGGACCCAGCCATTGCGCGGCATCCAGTCCGTTTCCATGCTGGGGCCCGAGGTACAACTTGATGGCCAGTTCCAGGTGATGAATACCGTCGCGATCACGCAGCAGCAGGTCCAGTTCGCCCAGGGTATGCCCTTCGCGCCGGATCGGCAGGTTCGCGGCGATCAATTCGATGCCCGGGGCATGCTGCACGGCAAACTGCCACAGCCTTTCGTAATACAGGCCCAAACGTCGGGTTCGCCCTTGGGACAGGCAGTGCAGCAATGGGTAGCTGTCGCGGTCCAGTTGCCGCAGCCAGTGCTCCAGCCGAGCGGGCTCCTGCACCCAGTCACTGCCGGCCAGGGGATGGCGCTGGGGCCAGGGCGTGTCGATGAGCATTGGCGGGGCGATGATCGCCCACGCGAGATCGCGCACTTCGGGATGGCGCAGGCGACGGGGCAGGTCCAGCAATTCAGGGAACAGGATCATCTTGCGAGCATAGCCGTTGCGCTGAAGGCTTAAAGGATTTTGTCTACGGCGCGCTTTCGCCCATAATCGTGTTTTTCGCCCGCCGCAGACCTTCGCAGGAGCCTCATGGAGCAATTTCGCAATATCGGCATCATCGGTCGCCTGGGCAGTTCGCAGGTGTTGGACACCGTTCGCCGTCTCAAACGTTTCCTCCTGGAGCGGCACCTGCATGTGATCCTCGAAGATACCATCGCCGAAGTGCTGCCGGGCCACGGCCTGCAGACGTCGTCGCGCAAGATGCTCGGCGAGGTCTGTGACATGGTCATCGTGGTCGGCGGCGACGGCAGCCTGCTGGGCGCCGCCCGGGCGCTGGCGCGGCACAATATCCCGGTGCTGGGGATCAACCGCGGCAGCCTGGGGTTCCTCACCGATATCCGCCCTGACGAGCTGGAGGTCAAGGTCGCCGAAGTGCTGGACGGCCACTACCTGGTGGAAAACCGCTTCCTGCTGCAAGCCGAGGTCCGCCGTCATGCCGAGGCCATTGGCCAGGGCGATGCCCTCAACGACGTGGTGCTGCACCCTGGCAAGTCCACTCGGATGATCGAATTCGAGCTGTACATCGACGGCCAATTCGTCTGCAGCCAGAAGGCCGACGGCCTGATCGTCGCCACGCCCACCGGTTCCACGGCCTACGCGCTGTCAGCCGGCGGCCCGATCATGCATCCCAAGCTCGACGCTATTGTGATTGTGCCCATGTACCCCCATACCTTGTCTGGGCGACCGATTGTGGTCGATGGCAACAGTGAGCTGAAAATCGTCGTGTCCAAGGATATGCAGATCTACCCGCAAGTGTCCTGTGATGGCCAGAACCATTTCACCTGCGCGCCGGGTGACACCATCACCGTCAGCAAAAAAGCGCAGAAGCTGCGCCTGATCCACCCGCTGGATCACAATTACTACGAAGTCTGCCGGACCAAGCTCGGCTGGGGCAGTCGGTTGGGGGGTGGAGGCGACTGATGCTCGATCCTGCGCGCAGTTACGATTTGATCGGTGACGTGCACGGATGCGCCCTGACCCTGGAACACCTGCTGGACCGACTCGGTTACCACAAGCAGGGCGGGGTCTGGCGGCATCCGTCGCGCATGGCCGTGTTCCTGGGGGACATCATCGACCGTGGCCCGCGGATTCGCGAGGCGCTGCACATCGTCCATGACATGGTCGTGGCCGGCCAGGCGCTGTGCATCATGGGCAACCACGAGTTCAACGCCCTGGGCTGGAGCACACCGGCATTGCCGGGCAGCGGCCAGCGCTACGTACGCGAACACACGCCGCGCCATGCTCGCCTGCTCAACGAGACCCTGACCCAGTTCGAGCAGCATCCCGGCGACTGGCATGACTTCCTCAAGTGGTTCTATGAACTGCCTCTGTTCGTCGATGCTGGCCGTTTCCGGGTCGTGCATGCCTGTTGGGATGCCGGCCTGATCGAGCCGCTGCGTGGTTTGTTCCCGGACGGTTGCGTCGACGAGCATTTCCTCCAGGCCTCGGCGCAAACGGGCAGTTTTGCCTGCACGGTGTTCGATCGCTTGCTGCGTGGCACGGACATGCGCCTGCCCCACGGCCTGACGCTGACCGGTGGCGATGGCCTGACCCGTTCGTTTTTCCGCACCAAGTTCTGGGAAGACAACCCGCAGACCTACGGCGACATCGTGTTCCAGCCTGACGCCTTGCCGGAGCCGGTGGCCCGCACGCCGCTGTCGCCGGATGAAAAAAACAACCTGCTGCGTTATGGCGTCGATGAGCCGCTGTTGTTCGTCGGCCACTATTGGCGCAGCGGCAAACCCGCGCCGATCCGCCCGAACCTGGCCTGCCTGGACTACAGCGCGGTGCTCTACGGCAAGCTGGTCGCCTATCGCCTCGACCAGGAAACCCGCCTGGACCCGCACAAGTTCGTCTGGGTCGATGTCGAGCGGCCGGAGGTGGTGCAATGAGTGCTGTCGCGGTTCTGCGCCTGCCCCTGGCGGTGGACCTGAGTGGTTTCGTCAAGCTGCTGCAACGCATGCAAGTGCCCCATCGCGTCAGCGAAGAGGCGGGCGAGCAGGTGCTCTGGGTGCCGGATGAAATCAGTGAAGACGTGCGTTCGTTGTATGCGCGCTTTCCCGCCGGCGATCCCGATCAGCAACTGGAACTGCCGGACACCGGCAGCACGTCCCGGCGAGCGGGGTTCGTCCAGCAACTGACCCGCAGTCCGGTAACCGCCCTGGTGCTGTTGCTGAGCCTGATCGTCAGCGCCGTCACCCTCCTGGGGGACAATCTTGAAACCCTGCGCTGGCTGACCTTCCTCGAGTTTCGCGTCGTTGGCGAGTACATCCAGTTCACGCCCTTGGCCGACAGCCTGGCGGCGGGGCAGTGGTGGCGCCTGGTGACACCGATGCTGATTCACTTCGGTTTCCTGCACATCGCCATGAACGGCATGTGGTATTGGGAGCTGGGGCGGCGGATCGAAGCGCGCCAGGGTGGCATCAACCTGTTGGGGTTGACGCTGCTGTTCAGCCTTGTCTCCAATTTCGCCCAGTACTTTTTCAGCGGCCCGACGCTGTTCGGCGGGTTGTCTGGGGTGTTGTATGGCCTGCTGGGCCATTGCTGGATCTACCAACTGCTCGCACCGAACCCGGCTTATCACTTGCCCCGTGGGGTGCTGGTGATGATGCTGGTGTGGTTGCTGCTGTGCCTGTCCGGGCTGGTTTCGCTGATCGGTTTCGGCGAAATCGCCAATGCGGCCCACGTTGGCGGGCTGCTCGTCGGCTGCTTCACCGGGTTGTTGGGCGGGCTGTTCGCTCGCCGTAAAATGGCCCTTTGACTGGCGCCTGTGCCTTTTGAGAATGCGCGATTGCGCGGAGAACCCATGTCTTCCTTCAACGAAATGATCAACAACATCACCCCCGACATCTACCGGAGCCTGAAACTGGCGGTGGAAATCGGCAAATGGGCCGATGGCAACAAGCTCACCGCCGAGCAGCGCGAGCTGTCGCTGCAGGCGATGATCGCCTGGGAAATCCAGAACCTGCCCGAAGACGAACGCACCGGCTACATGGGCCCGCAGGAATGCCAGTCGAAAGCCACCGAAGTGCCGAATATCCTGTTCAAGTCGGACGCCATCCATTGATCGAGATTGGCCGCGGTGCAATCAGCAAGATGTCGGCGCGCCTTGACGGGCCGACCGTTCAATATGCCTTTCGCCTGGGTGAGGTCGAGGTGCCGGTCAACCCGTTGATCGGCAGCACGATTCGCCTGGAATACCTCGGTGCGATCCACTGCACCCATTGCGGACGCCGGACCAAGACCAGCTTCAGCCAGGGTTATTGCTACCCGTGCATGACCAAGCTGGCCCAGTGCGACCTGTGCATCATGAGCCCCGAGCGTTGCCATTTCGACGCGGGCACCTGCCGTGATCCGGCCTGGGGCGAGCAGTTCTGCATGACCGATCATGTGGTCTACCTGGCCAACTCCTCGGGCGTGAAAGTCGGCATCACCCGTGCCACGCAACTGCCGACCCGCTGGCTGGACCAGGGCGCCAGCCAGGCGCTGCCGATCCTGCGGGTCGCCACCCGCCAGCAGTCGGGGTTTGTCGAAGACCTGTTCCGCAGCCAGGTGGCGGACAAGACCAACTGGCGCGCCTTGCTCAAGGGCGATGCGGTGGCAGTGGACCTGCCGGCGATCCGCGACGCGCTGTTCGACAGCTGCGCCGAGGGATTGCAGGGCTTGCAGGAACGATTCGGCCTGCAGGCGATCCAGACCATAGCGGACGTCGAACCCCTCGAGATCCGTTATCCGGTGGAGCAATACCCGGCCAAGATCGTCAGCTTCAACCTGGACAAGAACCCGATCGCCGAAGGCACGCTGCTGGGGATCAAGGGCCAATACCTGATTTTCGACACCGGCGTGATCAACATTCGTAAATACACGGCCTACCAGCTCGCCGTGCATCAGTAGAAGGATTCGACCCATGCGCACCGAACAACCGAAGATGATTTACCTCAAGGACTATCAGGCCCCCGAGTACCTGATCGACGAAACACACCTGACCTTCGAGTTGTTCGAGGACCACAGCCTGGTCCATGCGCAACTGGTGATGCGCCGCAACCCCGAGCGCGGCGCCGGGCTGCCGCCGCTGGTGCTCGATGGCCAGCACCTGGAACTGGTCTCGCTCAAGCTCGACGATGCCGACCTGAGCCCGAGCGACTATCAACTGGACGACAGCCACCTGACCGTGCACCCCAAGGCCCAGGCCTTTACGGTCGACACCACCGTCCGGATCCACCCGGAGACCAACACCGCCCTGGAAGGCCTGTACAAATCCGGCAGCATGTTCTGCACCCAGTGCGAGGCCGAAGGGTTCCGCAAGATCACTTATTACCTCGACCGCCCGGATGTGATGAGCAAGTTCACCACCACCGTGGTGGCCGAGCAGCACAGCTATCCGGTGCTGCTGTCCAACGGCAACCCGATTGCCAGCGGCCCCGGCGAAGACGGCCGGCACTGGGCGACCTGGGAAGACCCGTTCAAGAAGCCGGCCTACCTGTTTGCCCTGGTGGCCGGTGACCTGTGGTGCGTCGAAGACACCTTTACCACCCTGAGCGAGCGCAGCGTGGCGCTGCGCATCTATGTCGAGCCGGAAAACATCGACAAATGCCAGCACGCCATGACCAGCCTGAAGAAGTCGATGCGCTGGGACGAAGAGGTGTACGGGCGCGAGTACGACCTGGACATTTTCATGATTGTCGCGGTCAACGACTTCAACATGGGCGCCATGGAGAACAAGGGCCTCAATATTTTCAACTCCAGTGCCGTGCTGGCCCGCGCCGAAACCGCCACCGATGCTGCGCACCAGCGGGTCGAGGCGATCGTTGCCCACGAATACTTCCATAACTGGTCGGGCAACCGCGTGACCTGCCGCGACTGGTTCCAACTGTCGCTCAAGGAAGGTTTCACGGTGTTCCGCGACGCCGGGTTCTCGGCCGATATGAACTCGGCCACCGTCAAGCGCATCCAGGACGTGGCGTACCTGCGCACCCACCAGTTCGCCGAAGACGCCGGCCCCATGGCCCACCCGGTGCGTCCGGACAGCTTTATCGAGATCTCCAACTTCTACACCCTGACCGTGTACGAAAAGGGCTCGGAAGTGGTCGGCATGATCCACACCTTGCTGGGGCCTGAGGGTTTCCGCAAGGGCAGCGACCTGTACTTCGAGCGCCACGACGGCCAGGCCGTGACCTGCGACGATTTCATCAAGGCCATGGAAGATGCCAACGGTGTCGACCTGGCCCAGTTCAAGCGCTGGTACAGCCAGGCCGGCACGCCACGGCTGGCGGTGAGCGAGTCCTACGACGCTGCGGCCAAGACCTACAGCCTGACGTTCCGCCAGAGCTGCCCGCCGACCCCGGACAAGATGGAAAAACTGCCGTTCGTGATCCCCGTGGAACTGGGCCTGCTGGACAGCCAGGGCGCCGAGATCCCGTTGCGCCTGGTCGGTGAAGCGGCGGCAAACGGTACGTCCCGAGTGATCTCGGTGACCGAGGCCGAGCAGACCTTCACCTTCGTCGACGTCGCCGAACAGCCCCTGCCTTCGTTGCTGCG
Source organism: Pseudomonas thivervalensis (assembly GCF_001269655.1). GTDB lineage: Bacteria > Pseudomonadota > Gammaproteobacteria > Pseudomonadales > Pseudomonadaceae > Aquipseudomonas > Aquipseudomonas thivervalensis. Next base: position 336,104 of record NZ_LHVE01000006.1, on the reverse strand, counting down.
TGGTTTCTCGGCGCCGGTGAAACTGAGCTTCCCTTACGACCGCGATCAACTGATGTTCCTGATGCAGCACGACAGCGATGGTTTCAACCGCTGGGATGCCGGCCAGCAGTTGTCGGTGCAGGTGTTGCAGGAACTGATCGCCCAGCATCAGCAGGGCGCGACGCTGACGCTGGATCCGCGCCTGGTCAGTGCGCTGCGCAGCGTGCTGTCGGACGAATCCCTGGACCAGGCCATGGTCGCGGAAATGCTCTCGCTGCCAAGCGAAGCCTACCTGACGGAAATCAGCGAAGTGGCCGACGTCGAGGCGATCCATGCCGCCCGTGAGTTCGCCCGCCAGCAGTTGGCCGAAAACCTGTTCGAAGCTCTGTGGCTGCGTTATGAAGCCAATCGCGACCTGTCGAAACGCACGCCATACGTGGCCGAGGCCGAGCATTTCGCCCGCCGCGCGCTGCAGAACATCGCGCTGTCGTACCTGATGCTGACCGGCAAGCCTGAGGTGCTGAGCGCGACCCTGGATCAATTCGACACTGCCGACAACATGACCGAGCGCCTGACCGCGCTGGCGGTGCTGGTCAACTCGTCGTTCGAAGCCGAGAAGACCAAGGCCCTGGAAGTGTTCGCGGAAAACTTCAAGGGCAACCCGCTGGTCATGGACCAATGGTTCAGCGTCCAGGCCGGCAGCCCGTTGCCGGGCGGCCTGGCACGGGTCAAGGCATTGATGGAGCACCCGGCGTTCAACATCAAGAACCCGAACAAGGTGCGGGCGTTGGTGGGTGCGTTTGCCGGGCAGAACCTGATCAACTTCCACGCCGCCGACGGCTCGGGTTATCGCTTCCTGGCGGACCTGGTCATCCAGCTCAATGGCTTCAACCCGCAGATCGCCTCCCGGCAACTGGCCCCGCTGACCCGCTGGCGCAAATACGACAGCGCCCGCCAGGCGCTGATGAAGGCCGAGCTGGAGCGCATCCTGGCCTCCGGCGGGCTTTCCGCCGATGTGTTCGAGGTAGTGAGCAAGAGCCTGGCGTGACTGGGCTGCGCATTGCCTTTCGTGGCGAGGGAGCTTGCTCCCGCTGGAGGCCGAAGGACTCCCTTTTCTTGGTTTACGTGCCTTCACTGGCGAAACGAATCAAGATCAGGCCTGCTTCGCAGGCCAGCGGGAGCAAGCTCCCTCGCCACATCCATCACCCTCACGAATGTCTTCTGATTCACCCTTGATCGATATCCCCCCCGGTTAACAAAAGATAACGCGGCGTCGATTGTCAGACCTTTCGAAAGCCCGATAGGATAGGTCAGCTTCCGAAGTGGCTCTAGATTGCAGGTTTCAGGACTATGCTCCAGGACCGGCAACGTACCAAGCCATAACAATAATAATGGGGGAAAGGTCTATGAATGAGCCTGTCATGGCTGTGGGCCGCTGCCGGCCGCCGATGCTGCGCAGAATCGCGTTGCTGGCTTCGGCGCTCTCGCTGCTGGGCTCTGCGGTGTTGTCGGCACCAGTGATGGCCGTTGCGGCGTCAACGTCCGATGTCATCTATTCCGTTGAATCGGCCAAGGCCAGCAAAACCCTGATGCTCGATGTGGTCCATGCCGGCCAGCGCCTGGTGGCGGTCGGCGATCGTGGGCACATTGTCTATTCCGACGACCAGGGCTCGTCCTGGACCCAGGCCAAGGTGCCGACCCGCCAACTGCTCACCGCAGTCTTTTTCGTCGACGACAAACACGGCTGGGCGGTGGGGCACGACGCGCAGGTCCTCGCCAGCGATGACGGCGGCAGCACCTGGACCAAGCAATTCGAAGACCTCACCCGTGAAGCGCCGCTGTTGGATGTGTGGTTCAAGGACGCCAACAATGGTTTTACCGTGGGTGCGTATGGCGCGCTTTACGAGACCACGGACGGCGGCAAGCATTGGGAAGACGCCAGCGACCGCCTCGAAAACGAAGACCAGTTCCACCTCAACGCGATCGCGGCGGTGAAAGACGCCGGGCTGTTCATTGTCGGCGAGGCCGGCAGCATGTTTCGCTCTGCCGACTGGGGCCAGACCTGGGAAAAGGTCGAAGGCCCGTACGAAGGCTCGCTGTTCGGGGTCATCGGCACCGCTCAACCTTCGACACTGCTGGCCTATGGCTTGCGCGGCAACCTGTACCGCTCCACCGATTTTGGCGGCACCTGGGAGCAGGTCGAGCTCAAGGCCGCCCGTGGGACGCTGGAATTCGGCCTGTCCGGCGCCACGCTGTTGCCGGACGGCTCCATCGTGATTGTCGGCAACGGCGGCAGCGTGGTGCGCAGTACCGATGACGGCGAGACCTTCAGCGTCTTCAACCGCCCGGACCGAATCTCCGTGGCGGCCGTCACGGCGACAGGCAACGGCAACCTGATCCTGGCAGGGCAAGGCGGCGTGCGCGCCACCACGTCCACCGGCGCCGAACTGAGCAAATGAGTCAGGCCTGCGAGACGGGCATAAAAACAAGAAGGCGGACCCCATGAGCAGTCATCACCAAGACAAGGCGACGTTCCTCGAGCGCCTGATTTTCAACAACCGCCCGGCAGTGATCGTCATTTGCCTGCTGGTCAGCATTTTCCTGTTCTGGCAGGCCACGCTGATCCGCCCCTCCACCAGTTTCGAAAAAATGATCCCCCTCGAGCATCCCTTCATCCAGAAGATGCTCGAACACCGTAACGACCTGGCGAACCTGGGCAACACGGTGCGCATCTCCGTGGAAGCCACCAATGGCGACATCTTCTCCAAGGAATACATGGAGACCCTGCGCCAGATCCACGACGAAGTCTTCTACATCTCCGGTGTCGACCGTTCCGGGCTCAAGTCGTTGTGGAGCCCCAGCGTGCGCTGGACCGAAGTGACGGAGGAGGGTTTCGCCGGCGGCGAGGTGATCCCCCAGAGCTATAACGGCTCGGCCGACAGCCTCGACCTGCTGCGCAACAACGTGCTCAAGTCCGGCCAGGTCGGGCGCCTGGTGGCCAACGACTTCAAATCGAGCATCATCGACATCCCGTTGCTGGAGTCCTATCCCGACCCGCAGGACCAGGGCAAATTGCTCGCCCTCGACTACCGGAAGTTCTCCCACGAGCTTGAAGACAAGATACGCAACAAGTTCGAAGCCCAGAACCCGAATGTGCAAATCCACATCGTCGGCTTCGCCAAGAAAGTCGGTGACCTGATCGACGGCCTGGTCATGGTGGTGCTGTTCTTCGGCGTGGCCTTCGTCATTACCCTGATCCTGCTGTACTGGTTCACTAACTGCATGCGCAGCACCGTGGCGGTGTTGACCACCACCCTGGTGGCGGTGGTCTGGCAACTGGGGTTGATGCATGCGGCCGGTTTCGGCCTGGATCCGTACTCGATGCTGGTGCCGTTCCTGATCTTCGCCATCGGCATTTCCCACGGCGTGCAGAAAATCAACGGTATTGCCCTGCAGTCCAGCGAGGCGGACAACGCCCTGACGGCGGCGCGGCGTACCTTCCGCCAGTTGTTCCTGCCGGGGATGATCGCGATCCTGGCGGACGCCGTGGGCTTCATCACCTTGCTGATCATCGACATCGGCGTGATTCGCGAACTGGCCATCGGCGCCTCCATCGGCGTGGCGGTGATCGTGTTCACCAACCTGATCCTGCTGCCGGTGGCGATCTCCTACGCCGGCATCAGCAAGCGTGCGGTCGAGCGGAGCAAGAAAGACGCGACCCGCGAACATCCGTTCTGGCGCCTGCTGTCGAACTTCGCCAGCGCCAAGGTCGCGCCGGTGTCCATTGCCCTGGCGGTGATCGCCTTTGGCGGTGGCCTCTGGTACAGCCAGAACCTGAAAATCGGCGACCTGGACCAGGGCGCGCCCGAATTGCGTCCGGACTCGCGCTACAACCAGGACAACAATTTCATCATCAGCAATTACTCCACCAGTTCCGATGTGCTGGTGGTGATGGTCAAGACAAAGGCCGAAGGCTGCTCGCGCTATGAAGCCATGGCCCCCATCGACGAATTGATGTGGAAGATGCAGAACACCGAGGGCGTGCAGTCGGCGATTTCCCTGGTGACCGTGTCCAAGCAAATGATCAAGGGCATGAACGAGGGCAACCTGAAATGGGAAACCCTGTCGCGCAACCCCGACGTGTTGAACAACTCCATCGCCCGGGCCGATGGCCTGTACAACAACAGCTGTTCCCTGGCGCCGGTGCTGGTGTTCCTCAACGACCACAAGGCCGAGACCCTGGACCGCGCGGTGAAGGCGGTGCAGGACTTCGCGAAGGACAACAACCGCGATGGCCTGGAGTTCATTCTCGCCGCCGGTAACGCCGGCATCGAGGCGGCCACCAATGAAGTGATCAAGGAATCGGAGCTGACCATCCTGATCCTGGTGTACATCTGCGTGGCGACCATGTGCATGATCACCTTCCGTTCCTGGGCGGCGACGCTGTGCATCGTGCTGCCGCTGGTGCTGACGTCGGTGCTGGGCAACGCCCTGATGGCGTTCATGGGCATTGGCGTGAAGGTCGCGACCTTGCCGGTGGTGGCCCTGGGTGTGGGGATCGGCGTGGACTATGGCATCTACATCTACAGCCGCCTGGAAAGTTTCCTGCGGGCCGGGCTGCCGTTGCAGGAGGCCTACTACCAGACGCTGAAATCCACTGGCAAGGCGGTGCTGTTCACCGGGTTGTGCCTGGCCATCGGCGTGTGCACCTGGATCTTCTCGGCCATCAAGTTCCAGGCGGACATGGGCTTGATGCTGACGTTCATGCTGCTGTGGAACATGTTCGGTGCGCTGTGGCTGCTGCCGGCATTGGCGCGGTTCCTGATCAAGCCCGAGAAGCTGGCGGGGCAGAAGGGCAATTCGTTGTTTGCGCATTGATGGGCGCAGCACAGCCCTAGTGGCAAACCCATGTGGGAGCGAGCAAGCTCGCTCCCACAGGTTTTCAGCCCAAACACGGCCCCTGTGGCGAGGGAGCTTGCTCCCGCTTGAGTGCGCAGCGCTCACAAAAGAAAGGGCTGCTTCGCAACCCAGCGGGAGCAAGCTCCCTCGCCACGATGAGTCCCCCGCTTGAATTGAACAATCAGGGCGCCAACGGCAGGAACTTGTCGTGGGCCAAGGATTTGCCGATCTGTCCTCGATGCACATTCACCACCGCGTAGGGGCTATCCGCCTTGGCGATCAGCGAATGGTAGTGTTCCCGCCGTTGTTCCTTGGTTTTCAGGTGCGCGACGCTGTAGTCGGCTTTCGGTGTGTCGGCCGCTTCGTAGTGGAAGTGCGCATACCAGAGGGGAAACCCATCCCGGTCGTTGACGGCGTACTCCTGGAGGAAATCCTTGCGCTCGCCTTTCAAGGCCTTGCGTTTGCCGAGCAGCGCGACCTGGATCAGGTTTTTCTCGAACAGGAACCGCAGGTTGCCATCGGTGGGCGGCAATTGCAGGCTCAACTCGGTGCGCAAGGCGCTGCCCTTGGTGGTCAGCCTGGAAATGGCGTCCGACAGCTGCTTGCCCAGCGCCTGATCGGCCGGCGTGCGCGTGGTTGGCGATGCGCTGAAGGCCCGGTCGAGTTCGGCGGCGAGAGCGCGGAAGCGGTCCGCCTCATTGTTCATGATTTCCTCGATTTCCTGAGGATGGCGGCAGTGCTTCTTGTAGCTTTCAGCGTGGCGTAGGCGGCCTTCCAACTCATCGAGGATCTTTCGCGCATCGGCCTTGATCGCCTTGAGCGATCGCGTCTTGGGGGCCGGCGTCGGTCGGCGTACCTCGACCACGTCCCAGACGTCGTCATGGCGCGAATAGGTGGCGATCACCTCGTCATTGGCTTCGGAGCGCACCTCGACGACTTCAATCGGCAAGGTCGTGCCGGCCGGTTTCAGGTCGCCAATCAAGACACCGCGGTGGCGGGTCTTGATCACCTTTTTCTGCGGACGCCCGGCGGATACCTTGGGGTGCTTGGGTGCACGCTTGCGTGGTTTGGGCTCGGGTTTGAGTTCCGCGGCCAGTCTCCCGGACGCGTCCTGGTAAAGGCTGTCGACCAGTTTGACCAGCCGGTCGAAATAGCCTTCGTTGAGGTCGTCGGCATAGAGGACCTTCAGCCCCTGCAAGCCATCCAAGGCCTTGCCATAGTGCTCGGTCAGGCTTTCCAGTACCGCCAGCTGTTCCGAGGGCGACAGCTCGTAAAGGCGTAGCTCAGCCTGGGAACGCATGTGTTCCCCCAGTGGCTTGACGATGCGCAGCAGGCTGTCGGTAAAGTCGGAGACGGGGTGTTTGACCGACAGGAGCGGCAGTGTGCCCAGCAGCAGGACTCTGCTGCCGGTGACATTTCTTTCATCCAGCGGGCGGTCTTTGGTCAGCCGTTCGAACGCTGCCGCGCCAGCGTCATCGAAGTTCAACAGCCGATCCAGGTAGTCGTCCTTGAGTTTCAGCCAATGGACCGCACGTTCGTGGATGTCACTCAACGTATCGAGGAACTGCAAGTAGCTCTCGAGGTGATCGGTGAGCGCCGCTTCCACGTTATCTTCTCCCAGGAAATGGGGATGGGCGTCATTGGCGGCGATGTAATCCTTTTGCGTTACCAGGAAGGCTTTACGGCCATTGTTCACCACGTTTTCCAGCAGCCCGCGCATGAATTTAGGCGCCAGCGCGATACCCAGGCTGGCCCGTTCGGGTGCGCTGTTGACCAGGCTCACATAGAGGTCGGTCTGCTCTTGAAGCAGGTCATGGAAGACTTTGCGTTTCGGCGCGCGCTGGGCCTCGGTGTAGGGGCCTTCCTCAAGGCGCGTCATGACCTGCTGGGCGACGTCCACGGCTTTTTGCAGATCGGCGTCCTGGGCAATGCGCCGGTTCAGTTCCGTGGTCAATTCGAAGCTGCGCTGGGTATTCAGACGACTCAGCGCCGCTAGGCGCTTGGGGGGCGCACCGCCGAGCAGGCGTAGACGCAGGTCGAGGGACCAGTGGCCCTGGGTATCCGATTTGAGCGCCGGACCGTTTTTGCTCGGGTCGAGCGGATCGACAATGGTTGCGCTGCCATCCTCTTCCGGGCTGACTCGATACAGGGCGCCGTCGACTTCGGCGTGCCAGGTGTTGTCGATCACGTACAGGCCCTTGTAAGGCCCGTAGCTCACCGGGTCGGGTAGTGCAGTCGGGCGCGTGGCCTGCAAGCGCAGCAGGCGGGTGTGTTGTTCCGGCGTCAGGCGGTGACGAGGGTTGGCGAAACTGAAGTCCAGGACCCGGCTGGCGGCTTCGGCGTGGGCGCCAGGCAAGGCAACGGGGCCTTCGACAATGCTTGGCAAGGCCGGCGCTGGCCATTGTCCGGGGATCGCACGTGGTAGCGGGGGACGCATCGCCTGGGCCTTGATCGATTCCGGCAGGGCGGCGCGAACCGGCACCTCGACGGCGGGAAACTGGCTCACCAGCAGGGCCAGGTTGACCAGCAGATCGACGGTGGCGAGTTCCCGCGTCACCGGGTCGTCGCTGCCCAGGGCCGGGATGTCATTCCGAGCGCTGGCCATCAGGTTCCATAGCCAGACGGTGGTCATGGCCGGGCCCCGCAGCAAGGGAAACAGCAGCGTGTTGAACAACAGGCTGCCACCCTCGAGCAACACCGCCCAGCGGCTCTCGCTGTTGGAGACCGAGGCCCGGTCGGCCTGGGTGACCAGCGCCAGGGCATTGCAGCCATAGAGGTACTGCATGAGTTGGCCGCTTTGCAGCGATTGCAGCAGTTCGTCGTGGCTGTCGTCGGTGGCGAGCGTCGCCGGGACGGGTTTGTCGGGCCGCTCAAACTCGTCACCGGGAAAAAACCGCACGATGCGCGGCTCAAGGAAGCCACCATTGGCATACACCGGGCGTGCAGCGTCGGACAGCCAGGTCAGGACGCTGTCCTGCAGCTCCCCGGCGCTGGCGATGGCCTGCAACAAGGCCTGGCGCGTGGGGAACTCCCGCAACGTCGGCGCATGCAGCGGCCGGTACAGCACATGCGGGCCGGTGGTGATGTCTTGCGGCTCGACAATGAACATGTTCGTCACGACATCGGGGTGGGCCTGGGGCTTGCGCAGCAAGGCCAGGTGGCGCATGACCACCGGATGTCCGTCGACCTGTTGGTCGTGCGCGTCGGTTTGCAGGACGGCTTCCATCAGCCGCAGGCCTTTGCGAGTCATGCCGTTTTCATGGGCGAGCACCTGCTTCAACGCCTCCAGCGCCAATTGCGCCGGGATCTGCTCGGCGAACATCTGTCGACGCCGCTGCGCCAGGGGGGAATCGCCGAGCAGCTTGTCTTGCAGGTAACGAGGGTAGGTGGTGCCAATGTCGACCTGCTCGATCAACCCGTCCCGGCGGGTGACATAGTCCGGCGTCAGCCATGCAGGCAGCGCCAGGCCCAGGCGATGGCTGAGGGTCACGCTGCCGCTTGGCCGGGCGACGAGGTTGCGGATGGCCAGGTCGGTCAGGCTCATTTTCCGTTTTTCGCTGATACCGACGGTACCGGGATACCCTGCGGACACGGTGAAGGTCAGCACCACATCGTCGGGTGGGTATCGGTTGGACGGCACCTTGTCCGCGCTGCTGTCGTTGGCTTGTTGCAGGCGCTTGAACAGGGCATCGGCGGTGAAAGCCTTGATGTCCTTGATGTCGCTGAGAAAGGTTTGGCCCTGGTGCCGTTTCTTGGCGCTGGCCAGTACCAGGCTGTGGTGCTGGAAGGTGGTCTGGTCGACGATGGAGGCCTGTTGCAGCCATTTGGGTAGCAGCGGTTCGAGTTGGGCTGAGGTTTTGGGCGTGAGGCGTGGGGCATCAAGCAGCGCGCGGGCCGGGTCGCTCAATTCGTTGTAGAGCTTTTTCAGGTCGTGCAGACCGATCCGAGCGGGCAGTTGTACGGTCTTGAGGTCGGCCAGTTGCTGTTCCAGCAGCATGGCCGCCTGGATCTCGAAGGCGTTGCCGCTGATCTCGTAGCGTTGGCAGGTAACGGTGTCGACGAGGTATCGACTGGCGATCCGTTCGCCCCAATGTTGGTTGAACGCTTCCAGGGAGGTGAAGGCGCGTACGGCGCTGCCGGGGCTGCATAACAGGAAGACGGTTGCGTCCGCGGTGGTGCGGACCAGGAGGATGTCGCTGCCGATCAGCAGGGTGCTGGAGGTGCCTTGGGTAACCTGGGTCTCCAGACTGTAGGCGTACACCGGCGCCTGGCGGTTGTCACGCAGGCGTCGGCCACGGTCTGGCCAACGGATCATCTGATCCAGGGCTTCACGTGCCGGATCGGTGAGACCGGGTTGTCGCAGTGCGCGGATATGCAGCAGGTTCTTGAGGGTGTCGCTGAGCCATTGCCAGCGGCTGATGTTGTTGTTCGCCTCGGTTGGCGGGCCTGCATCGATGTCGTCGCTCCAGTAGCGGGTCAGTGCCTCACTCAGCCCGATCGGCACGCTCCAGGCCAGTTCGAGCAGCACTTTTTCGATGACGTTCATGTCCAGCTTTTCGTTGCCTGACCAGAGGCGGTGGGGAACGTTTTCGGACAGGTAGTAATCCAGGTTGCCTTGCGGGCTCAGATCCAGAGGTGTGCCCAAGGCCAGGTAACCGAGGACCCACGCCATGAACGGTCGGAAGTGCCAACCGCGCCCGACCACGTCTGGCGTTGCCAATTGGGTCTTGGCGAGGTCGAGGGCCAGCCAGGGGTATTTTTCCTTGAGGGCTTGTTCGAGCATGCGTTGGGCGACCTGTTCGAAGGTCGGGCGGCTGGCGAATTGCAGGCTGACCCGTTGTGCCAATGCGGCGGCAGTGTCAGCTGTGGGGAGGGCGGTCATGAGAAGTCCTTTTCATAATTTCATGGCCGTCTGAATGACGACGAGAAAAGTATCGACTCCTCTATTCCGTGTGGGTGGTACATACCTACCACCTGGACGAGCGCGGGGCGTGGTATCTGGGATGGATCAGGCGGGATCGCTGCCCAGCACCACATTCAGTGCGCTGCGGGCATCGTCCAGTTGCACCAGCGTGGCATGGCGGGCGCCGAGGGCGTCGCGGTTCTCGATGGCGGTGAGGATCGCCTTGTGTCGCGGCATCGCCAGCTCATGCAGGTTGGGCCGCTGGTTGGAGTGCTTGAGGGCTTCGGCGATGGCCACCGACAACATGTTGCAGAGGTTGGCGAGCAGGTCGTTGTGGGTGGCATCGGCGATGCGGCTGTGGAAGTCCAGGTCCGGTTGCAGCACGGCCTCGGGGGTCGGGGCCGCTTCCATGCGCTGGTAGGCTTCACGGATGGCGGCGATGTCGGCCTCGTCGGCGAACTGTGCGGCAAGGGCGGCGGCGGCCGGTTCGATGATGCTGCGCACGCTGGTCAGCAGGTTGAAAAATTCATTCTGCGGGCTGCTCTGCATCAGCCAATGCAGCACATCCGGGTCGAGCATGTGCCATTCCCGACGGGCCTTGACCACCGTGCCCACCCGCGGGCGCGAATACACCAGGCCCTTGGCGACCAGCACCCGCGTGGCTTCGCGCAGCACCGGGCGGCTGACCGCATACTCTTCGCACAACAAGGCTTCGGCGGGCAGTTTGTCGTCCGGCTTGAAACGCCCGGAGACGATCTGCATGCCCAGTTCCTGGACGATGCGCGCGTGCATGCTTTTGCGGTCGGAGGGTTTGCGGTAATCCATGGGGCGCGGCGCGATCCTGTGCGAGGGGAGTGCTGCGCATGATAGCAGGCGCGGCGGATATTCATCAGGTCAAACCCTTGGGGCTGGTGACCTTGTGGCCAGAGATTGGTCCCGCTGGATTTGTGTAGGAGCTGCCGAAGGCTGCGATCTTTTGATCTTTTGATCTTTTGATCTTTCGCTTGAGATTCAAGTGTATTGGGAAAGATCGCAGCCTCGTTGCACTCGACAGCTCCTACACAGCTCCTACACCGCTCCTACACAGCTCCTCATAGCGGGTCAGTGAGAGTGGCGAGGCACCTCGGCGCCGCGGCAGCCGACCAGGAAGTCGAAGTCACAACCCTGGTCCGCTTGCAGGACGTGGTCGATGTACAGTTGGCGATAGCCACCCACCAGCAGTTGTTGCGGTGGCGCGAGGTCGGCCAGGCGCGCGGCGAGTTCGGCGTCCGGGATGTCCAGGTGCAGGCGGCCGCTGGCGCAATCGAGCTCGATCCAGTCGCCTTCCTTCACTGCCGCCAAAGGTCCGCCGGCGGCGGCTTCCGGTGCCACGTGCAGCACCACTGTGCCGTAGGCGGTGCCGCTCATGCGTGCGTCGGAAATCCGCACCATGTCCGTCACGCCCTGGGCCAGCAGCTTGGCCGGCAAGCCCATGTTGCCCACTTCAGCCATGCCCGGGTAACCCTTCGGCCCGCAGTTTTTCATCACCAGGATCGAGTCGGCGTCGACATCCAGTTCCGGGTCGTTGATCCGTGCCTTGTACTCGTCGAAGTCCTCGAACACCACGGCCCGGCCGCGATGCTGCATCAGCTCAGGCGTGGCGGCGGAAGGCTTGAGCACCGCGCCCAGCGGCGCCAGGTTACCGCGCAGCACGCAGATACCGCCGTCGGCGCGGATCGGGTTGTCCAGGGTGCGGATGACTTCGTCCTGGCCGTAGATCGGTGCGTCCTTGGTGTTGTCGCCGAGGCTCTTGCCGTTGACGGTCAAGGCGTTCGGATGGGGAATCAGGTTGGCTTCGCCGAGGCGTCGCAGCACGGCGGGCAGGCCGCCGGCATAGTAGAACTCTTCCATCAGGAAACGCCCGGACGGTTGCAAGTCGACGATGGTCGGCATGCCGCGACCAATGCGGGTCCAGTCGTCCAGGTCCAGTTGCACGCCGATGCGTCCGGCAATGGCCTTGAGGTGGATCACCGCGTTGGTCGAGCCGCCGATGGCCGCGTTGACTCGAATCGCGTTTTCGAAGGCTTCCTTGGTCAGGATCTTCGACAGCTTCAGGTCTTCACGGACCATTTCCACGGCACGCATGCCGGACATGTGGGCCAGCACATAACGGCGTGCGTCCACGGCCGGAATCGCCGCGTTGTGGGGCAGGGAAGTGCCGAGGGCTTCAGCCATGCAGGCCATGGTCGAGGCCGTGCCCATGGTGTTGCAGGTGCCGGCCGAGCGGGACATGCCGCCCTCGGCCGCGAGGAAATCGTCGATGGTGATGGTGCCGGCCTTGACCTGCTCGCTCAATTGCCAGACCACGGTGCCCGAACCGATGTCCTGGCCCTTGTGCTTGCCGTTGAGCATCGGCCCACCGGTGACAACGATGGCCGGCACGTCGCAACTGGCAGCGCCCATCAGTAGCGCCGGGGTGGTCTTGTCGCAACCGGTGAGCAGCACCACGCCGTCGATCGGGTTGCCGCGAATCGCCTCTTCCACGTCCATGCTCGCCAGGTTGCGGGTCAGCATGGCGGTGGGGCGCAGGTTCGATTCGCCGTTGGAGAACACCGGGAATTCCACCGGGAACCCCCCGGCCTCGATCACGCCGCGCTTGACGTGCTCGGCAATTTGCCGGAAGTGCGCGTTGCACGGCGTCAGCTCCGACCAGGTGTTGCAGATGCCGATGATCGGCTTGCCGTGGAACTGATGGTCGGCGATGCCCTGATTTTTCATCCAGCTGCGGTACATGAAGCCGTTTTTGTCGGCGGTGCCAAACCATTGGGCCGAGCGCAGGGAGGGTTTCTTATCAGACATGATCGATTCTCTTATTGTATGACTATATTGTTCTAGCTGAAGCGTAACATAAGCGCAATTTGTGCGGTTTGGAAGTGTTGTTGGGTAAATAGTATTACTATATAGTCCGATTCAACGGAGGGGTTGTCCTGGCGGTCATGCGCGAGAGAAATCCCCCGAGGTTCCATAACAACAACAATCGGAGACCGGTCCCATGAGCCAGGAATTGCGGCTTATTCGCCGCATTACGCTGAAACTGATTCCCTTCCTGATCCTGCTGTACCTGATCGCCTACGTGGACCGTTCCGCGGTGGGCTTTGCCAAGCTGCACATGGGGGCCGACATCGGCATCGGCGACGCTGCCTACGGCCTGGGTGCCGGGCTGTTTTTCATCGGTTATTTCCTGCTGGAGATCCCCAGCAACCTGATGCTGGAGCGCTTCGGTGCCCGGCGCTGGTTCGCTCGGATCATGGTCACCTGGGGCGCCATCACCATCGGCATGGCCTTCGTCCAGGGGCCTCACAGCTTCTATGTGATGCGCTTTTTGCTGGGTGCGGCCGAAGCCGGGTTCTTCCCGGGCGTGCTGTACTACATCACCCAGTGGTTCCCGGTGCGCCATCGCGGCAAGATCCTGGGCCTGTTCATTCTCTCCCAACCCATCGCGATGATGATCACCGGCCCGGTGTCCGGCGGCTTGCTGGGCATGGACGGCATCCTCGGCCTGCACGGCTGGCAGTGGCTGTTCATCGTCATCGGCCTGCCGGCGGTGCTGTTGACCTGGCCGGTGCTGCGCTACCTGCCGGATGGCCCGCAACAGGTGAAATGGATGGACCAGGCCGAGAAGGACTGGCTGTCCGGTGAGTTGAAAAAGGACCAGCAGGAATACGGCCAGACCCGCCACGGCAATCCGCTGCATGCCCTCAAGGACAAGCGTGTTCTGCTGCTGGCGCTGTTCTATCTGCCGGTGACCTTGAGCATCTACGGCCTGGGCCTGTGGTTGCCGACGCTGATCAAGCAGTTCGGCGGCAGCGATCTGGTGACCGGTTTCGTGTCGTCGGTGCCGTACATTTTCGGCATCGTCGGCCTGCTGATCATTCCCCGCAGTTCCGACCGCTTGAACGACCGCTACGGTCACTTGGCCGTGTTGTACGTACTGGGTGCCATCGGTCTGTTCCTCAGTGCCTGGTTGTCGGTGCCGGTGTTGCAACTGGCCGCGCTGTGCCTGGTGGCGTTCGCGCTGTTTTCCTGCACGGCGGTGTTCTGGACCTTGCCGGGACGGTTCTTTGCCGGCGCCAGTGCGGCGGCGGGCATTGCGCTGATCAACTCGGTGGGCAACCTGGGCGGCTACATCGGCCCGTTCGTGATCGGTGCGCTGAAGGAGTACACCGGTAACCTGGCTTCGGGGCTGTATTTCCTGTCTTGCGTGATGGTGTTCGGCCTGGTGTTGACCGGCGTGGTCTATCGCCTTTTGGAGCGCAAGCATGTGTTGCCGGCGGACCAGTTCGCCGCCAGTGCCCGCGGGGCGACGCGTACCTGAACTTATTGCAATTGTGGAAGAGCGCTTTTGTGGCGAGGGAGCTTGCTCCCGCTCGACTGCGTGTAGGAGCTGTCGAGTGCAACGAGGCTGCGATCTTGTTCCAGACAATTGAGTCCTGAGCGAAAGATCAAAAGATCGCAGCCTTCGGCAGCTCCTACACAACAAAAGCCTGCTACGCCTATTCAAGTTTTGTTTACAGGGAGAAAACCCATGCGTTTAGTTCAGTTCGAATTGAGTAACGGCGAACGCCGCGTCGGTGTGGTCGACGGCGATCAGGTGCGTGAAGTGCAGGGCGCCGGTACCGTGCGCGAGCTGGCGCTGGCGGCCATCGAAGCGGGCGTGAAGCTTGAGCAGCAGGTCAACGGTCTGGGCCTGGGGGCGAGCCATGACTATGCCCGGTTGCTCGGTGAGCTGCGCATCCTGCCGCCACTGGATCACCCGGACCCGGCGCACCTGTTGGTCAGCGGCACCGGCCTGACCCACCTGGGCAGTGCCTCGGCCCGGGACAAGATGCACCAGCAGGCCGGCGACGAAGCGGCCATGACCGACACCATGCGCATCTTCAAGTGGGGCGTGGAGGGCGGTAAACCCCAGGCCGGGCAGGCCGGCGTGCAACCGGAATGGTTCTACAAGGGCGACGGCAGCATCGTGGTCCGCCCGGGCCATCCGTTCCCGCTGCCGCCCTTTGCCGAAGACGCCGGCGAAGAGCCGGAAATCAGCGGCCTGTATGTCATCGGCCACGACGGCAAGCCCTATCGCCTGGGCTTTGCCGTGGGCAACGAGTTTTCCGACCACGTGATGGAGCGCAAGAATTACCTGTACCTGGCCCATTCGAAACTGCGCAGTTGCAGTTTCGGCCCGGAACTTCGCGTGGGTGAATTGCCTCAACATCTGTCCGGGACCAGTCGTATCCTGCGCAACGGCGAAGTGCTGTGGCAGAACGAATTCCTCAGTGGCGAGGCGAACATGTGCCACAGCCTCGAAAACCTGGAGTTCCACCACTTCAAGTACAGTCAGTTCCTGCGCCCGGGGGACGTCCACGTTCACTTCTTCGGCACCGCGACCCTGTCGTTCGCCGATGGCATCCGCACGCAGCCGGGGGATGTGTTCGAAATCAGCCAGGCTGAATTCGGCGCGCCGCTGGTCAACGGCATTGCCCCGGTGGACGCGGTGTTCAATCCGGGTACTATCGGCACACTTTGAAAGGAGACTTGCGATGAACCAGATCCTTGGCCACAACTACATCGGTGGGGCGCGCAGCGCGGCCGGCCAGACTCGCCTGCAGAGCGTCGACGCCAGCACTGGCGAGGCCTTGCCCCATGAATTTGTCCAGGCCACGACCGAAGAAGTCGACGCCGCCGCCAAGGCTGCCGCCGCGGCGTATCCAGCCTACCGCAGCCTGAGCGCGGTGCGCCGGGCCGAGTTCCTCGAAGCCATTGCCGATGAGCTGGATGCCTTGGGCGATGACTTCGTGGCCGTGGTCTGCCGTGAAACCGCCTTGCCGGCGGCACGGATCCAGGGTGAGCGCGGTCGTACCAGCGGGCAGATGCGCCTGTTCGCCAAAGTCTTGCGCCGGGGTGATTTCTACGGCGCGCGCATCGACCGCGCCTTGCCTGAGCGCACGCCGTTGCCGCGTCCGGACCTGCGCCAGTACCGCATCGGCCTGGGCCCGGTTGCCGTGTTCGGCGCCAGTAACTTCCCCCTGGCATTTTCCACTGCCGGTGGCGACACGGCGTCGGCCCTGGCGGCCGGTTGCCCGGTAGTGTTCAAGGCCCACAGCGGCCACATGGCGACCGCCGAGCACGTGGCCGATGCGATCATTCGCGCGGCGGAGAAAACCTCGATGCCGGCCGGCGTGTTCAACATGATCTACGGCGGTGGCGTCGGCGAATGGCTGGTCAAGCATCCGGCGATCCAGGCCGTGGGCTTCACCGGCTCCCTCAGGGGCGGCCGTGCGCTGTGCGACATGGCGGCCGCACGACCGCAGCCGATCCCGGTGTTCGCCGAGATGTCGAGCATCAACCCGGTGATCGTATTGCCGCAGGCGCTGGAAACCCGCGCCGAGAGCATCGCGCGCGACTTGACCGCCTCGGTGGTGCAGGGCTGCGGTCAATTCTGTACCAACCCTGGGTTGGTGATCGGCATTCGCTCGCCGCAGTTCAGCGCCTTCACCCAGCAGGTGGCTGCGCTGATCGGCGACCAGGCGCCCCAGACCATGCTCAACGCCGGCACGCTGCAAAGCTACGGCAAGGGCTTGCAGAAACTGTTGGCTCACCCGGGCATCGAACACCTGGCCGGGCGCGAGCAACAGGGCAACCAGGCCCAGCCGCAGTTGTTCAAGGCCGACGCCAGCCTGCTGATCAACGGTGACGAGGCGCTGCAAGAAGAAGTGTTCGGCCCGACCACGGTGTTTGTCGAAGTCGCCGACCAGGCGCAACTGACCGCCGCGCTGAACGGCCTGCACGGCCAACTGACAGCCACGATGATCGGCGAACCGGCGGATTTCGAACGGTTCAGCGAGTTGACACCGTTGCTGGAACAGAAGGTTGGTCGCATCCTGCTCAACGGTTATCCGACCGGGGTGGAGGTGTGTGACTCGATGGTGCACGGCGGGCCATACCCGGCGACGTCCGATGCTCGTGGTACGTCGGTGGGTACACTGGCGATCGATCGCTTCCTGCGTCCGGTGTGCTTCCAGAACTACCCGGACAGCCTGCTGCCCGAGCCGCTGAAGAACGCCAACCCGCTGGGGATCCAGCGGTTGGTGGATGGGGTGCCGGGGCGCGAGGCGCTCTGACAGTTCCATTGACGTTCAATTGACTGCCGCCATCGCGAGCAGGCTCGCTCCCACAGGGGATCGTTGGTGAATACGAAAGGTGTGTTCGCCGCAGATCCAATTGTGGGAGCGAGCCTGCTCGCGATAGCGGTCTGTCAGGCAACATGGCTTTCGAACCTTATGGCCCAAGGCTCACTCTGACATTGGGTTATCATGCAGGCTTTCCCAATGACCGACTGATCACCATGACTGCCGTAACCGACACCCTGCTCGATGCCCTTCACAAATGCGACATGCTGATCATCGACAAGCTGCATGCGTTCGATTTTTCCCTCGACGAGCAAGACCAGTTGCACGTCGAGTGCATGAACGGTCGCACCCGCGAGCATTGGCGTTTCACTCCGGCGCAGATGCAGGCCGCGACCTTCGATAAAACCTGCAATCACTGGGTCATCACCAGCGATTCGGGTGATCACCACCTGGAGTGCGTGGAGGCCACCAGCGGCCACGACGATGAGGACGACGAAGATGAAAATGCGTAGTCTCTGGCCGCTGTTGATGGCCGGCAGCGTGGGCGCCATGGGCGTCCAGGCGGACACCGAAGACCGTCAGCAGTTGCTGGTGGGGTCCTACACCGCCGGGCAGAGCCAAGGCATCTACCGGTTGCAGTTCGACAGCCGTACCGGCCAGATCGACGCGAACCCGTTGCAAGTGATCAAGGCTGACAACCCCTCCTGGCTGACCCTGTCCAAGGACATGACCCGGCTGTTCGTGGTCAACGAAAACGGGCCGGGCCAGAAAGACCCGGTGGGCAAGGTCAGCAGCTACGCCATCGACCCGAAGACCCATGCCGTCAGCCTGATCAACCAGGTGCAGTCCCTGGGCAACGAGCCGACCCATTCCAGCTTGAGCCACGACGGCCAGCATTTGTTGGTCAGTAACTATTCCGTCCTGGAAAACCCGGGCGGCACCTTGGTGGTGCTGCCGGTGGGGGCGGATGGCAAGCTGGCGCCAGTGGTGCAGTCGGGCAGCCATCAGCCGAGTCGGGTCAATCCCGAGCGGCAGAAGTCCGGCCATGTGCATTCCGCGGTGCCGTCCCCGGACGGCAAATATGTGTTCGCCAATGACCTGGGGGCGGACAAGGTGTTTGTCTACCGCTACGACCCCAAGGCCAACCCCGAGCTGCCGCTGACGCCTGCCGATCCGCCATTCGTGCAGTTGCCGCCGGGCAGCGGGCCGCGTCATCTGTTGTTCAGTGGCGACGGCAAGCACGCCTGGCTGACGATGGAGATGACCGCGCAGGTCGCGGTATTCGATTACCAGGAGGGTCGCCTGACCCAGCGCCAATTGGTCGCTCTGGCCGACGCAAAGCCCCAGCCGGGTAAAGCAGCGGCAGCGTTGCATGCTTCCAGAGACGGCAAGTTCCTGTACGTCAGCAATCGTGGCACCACCAACGAAATATTGGTGTTCGCTGTCGACCCGGCCTCCGGCACCTTGAAGGAGGTGCAGCGACGCTCCGTCGAGGGCGATCACCCCCGGGAGTTCAGCCTCGATCCAAGCGAAAAATTCGTCCTGGTCGCCAATCAGAAGAGCAACCAGATCGTGGTCATGGAGCGCGATCCAACGACCGGCCTGCTGGGCAAGACCGTTCAGAAATTGCCCATGGATGCGCCGAGCGATGTGAAATTCCTGGTTCGTCAATAACGCGAAGGCCCCGATTTTCGGGGCCTTCACCGTTGTATCAACGAGACTGATAGTCGCTAGTATTACAAAGCATTTCAAGACGAGACGCCTCGGCGCGTAAGTTTGCTTCACGGCCCCACCGGGCAAATCAGCCAACTGAATCCGAGGACTACCGCCATGAACCTGAATCTTTTTTCCGTAATCGCCGCTTCCGCCATCTCCGCCACCGTGGCGTTGCCAGCCAGTGCCAGCATCGAGATCAGCGACAAGAAAAACCGTACCCAGAGCTACACCGAGAAATACCTGCAACGGAGCGCTAACTTCTATGCCGCGCTGGACCACAAGACCCAACACTGAACCACGCCAATCACTGAAGCCTGCGATCTTTTCGTTTCCTGCCTGGATGCCAGGGGAGAGAAAAGATCGCAGGCTTCGTGCGTAGGGTTGAAAATCCTCATTGTGATATCACATAGCCATGTGTTTAAATTTGACGCTAGTTAATTGACTCCTTACCAATAAGGATCGACACCATGGCGATGCGTCTGGCAGTGATGCTGCTGTTCCTCTATTCCACACCAATTGTCTCGGCTGCCCAGCCCGTTCCCGGTGAGCTGGAAGTTGCTCGTGAGCGATTGTTGAGCTTGCTGAGCGACTGAGAGGGGCTTTCTATCAATCAATAAAACTGATGGTGACTATGCATATTGGTCGCTACTCATAGCGGTTTATTTGATTGATCCTGTGGGCATTCAAACATGCCCACGGAGAACCCATGGCCAGCGCAATTCTTTCTTCTGCCAAACACGGCGCCTACATAGCCATTGGTTTCTATGTGGCATTGGTGTTGCTGGTCAGTGTTGGAGCCCAGTATCAGGGCGCCGTTGAAACCTCCCTGCAAGCTTCCACTCTTGGCCATCATCAAGTCTCCGTTGTCGCTGCTGAACAGGGCGCAGTGAAAGGAGCCGCCGGGGCATGAGCAGGTGCAAATTCTGGGTGATCGCCTTCCTGGCATTTATCACCAATGGTTTTTCATTACTCGGAATGGGGCAGGCGTCGGCGGGGTCATTGGCGCGGACGATCGAATGCAATCACAACATCGCCCATAACATCCTCACCGCCCGGGCATTGGGAGTGTTGGTGGGGAATCCGCCGGCCAAGCCAAGGGTGGCGGTGTTTGGGCCGTTTCAAATTGATTGCGCCAGCGTGCGCATGTGCAGCGCCGCGGCTTGAGCAGGTTGTCGAGCTTTCGTGGCGAGGGAGCTTGCTCCCGCTCGGCTGCGCAGCAGACGCTTTGGATGTAGACCGAATGGGCCTGCTGCGCAGGCCAGCGGGAGCAAGCTCCCTCGCCACAAAGCGCGCTCGCCGGGCAAATATCTATTTGGCCATGATCGCCTCGAACAGCTCTGACTCGAGCAAAACCTGCAACCATGCTTGTAGCCGAGGGTAGGGCGCCTGGGCAAACCAGTCGCGGTCGACGTGGGCGAATTGCCGCACGAATGGCATCAGCGCTACATCGGCCAGGCTCTGGTGCGCTGCCGCCAGAAATGGCCGGGTTTCAAGCAATGCTTCCAGCCTGCGCAAAAAGACCTCGCCCTCGGCCCGATAATGCTCCTTGGGGTACTCGGGATGGCGCTCAGGGTATTTGTAGCGATTCAAGTGCAGCTTGAAAACTTGGTCGTTTTCCTCGATCAACGCCGCCGTCAGCGCCTGGCCTTCGGCATCGTCCCGTAGCCTCCAGTCTTGCGGATCATGCTGGGCCAAGGCCCAGCTCATGATCTCCAGGCTCTCATCGATCACCCGGTCATCGACCTGCAGCACCGGCACGGTGCCTTTGATGGAGAGGGCGAGCATCTCGGCTGGCTTGGCCTTCAGGCTGACTTCGACAATAGTCATATCGACCGCGCTATAGCGCAGAGCCATGCGCGCCCGCATCGCATAAGGACAGCGGCGAAAGGAGTAGAGCGTGGCACGGCTCATTTCACTTCCACCGTGCTCAACCCGTTGCCCTGGCGTCGCACCTGGATCTGCACCGGGATCCGCTCGTGCATTTCCTGCACATGGGAAATCACCGCGACCTTGCGGCCTTGGGCCTGCAAGCCGTCGAGGGCGTCCATCGCCAGTTGCAGCGATTCGGGGTCGAGGCTGCCGAAGCCTTCGTCGATGAACAGCGATTCGATCTTCAGTGTGCTGGACGCCATCGAGGCCAGGCCCAAGGCCAGGGCGAGGGAGACCAGGAAGGTTTCGCCGCCGGACAACGAATGCACCGAGCGCAGTTCATCGCCCATTTCCGTGTCCATCACCAACAGCCCGAGCATGCTGCCGCCGCGCTTGAGCCGGTAGCGGCGCACCAGTTGCCGCAGTTGGGCATTGGCGTGATGCACCAGCAAGTCGAGGTTGTAGGCCTGGGCCAGCTTGCGGAAGCGGTCGCCGGTGGCCGAACCGATCAGGGCATCGAGGCGAGCCCAGCGCTGGTATTCGGCGTAGGCCTGGTCGATCTGCTGGGCCAGGGCCTGGTTGGCGTTCTGCCGGCGCTGGTCCTCGGCCTGTTCGGCGCGCAGTTCGGCACAGCGCTGTTCGCTGACGGCGAATTGCGCTTGCACCTCGGTAAGGGCTTCGGCGAGTTGCTCGGGCGCCAGGTTGCCGTTGTGCTGGGCCTGGTGGTTTTGCAGGCGTTGCTCGCGTTCGGTGAGCAGCACGCGGGCCTGCTCGATGGCTTTTTCGCTGTTGAGCAAGCGCAGGCGCAACTGGCCGACGTAGGGTTCGTCCAGGCTGAGCAGGGCTTCAAGGGTGGCATCGTCCAGTTCAGGATGGCCGGCTCGCCACTGCGCGATACCGGTAGCCAGCGCCTGTGTTTCTTGGGCCAGGGATTGGGCCTGCTCCTGGCGGGCCTTGAGTTCGGCGGCCAGTTGCACAAGGCTGTTGCGCATTTGCTGCAACTGCTGATTGGCCGTCGCCTCGGCTTCCCGGGTCTGTTCGAGGCTCTGGTCGAGTTGTTTCTGCCAGTGTTCGGCGCTGGTGTGTTCGCCGAGCAGTTGCGCGAGTTTCTCCTGGCAGGTTTGCTGTTGCTCGCTCAGGGTGCTGAATTGCAGGCGGTCCGATTCCAGTTGCCGGAGGCGGGTCTGCTGGCGGTCCTGTTCTTTCTCCAGGGTCTGCTGGCGCTGGCGTTGTTCGTCCAGTTCGTCGCGTTGCTGCTCCAGTTGTTCCAGGCGCCGGGCTATCTGCTGGTCGAGCTGCAGGAAGGTCGTGGCGGGCTCGTTGCGCAAGGCCTGCAAGATGTCAGCCGGCAGCAGGGTGCTGAAGTGGTTCAGTTCCTCGTCCAGGCGCTGGCGGTCACGGGCCAGTTCCTGCTGCTGCGTGCCCAGGTGTTGTGAGGCCTGTTGGCTGGCGGTTTCGGCCTCGCGCAGGCGCTGGCCCATGCGCGCGGCGTCCTGTTGCAGGGTCAGCAGGGCGGTTTGTCGTTGCTCATCCTGGCTGATGTGCTGGTGCAGTTGGCTGTTCTGTTGGGCCAGCCAGGCGTCGCGCTTGCTCGAATCCTGCGCTAGCAGTTGCGCCGACAATGGGTGGGCCTCCAGGCTGGGCGCCAGGCCCTGTTGCTGGCTGGCGAGCTGTTCCTGCTGCTGTTTGAGTTCCTTGAGCTGGGCGATGACGCCGCTGTACTGCGCCCGCAGGTCGATAACTTTTTCATTGAGCAGGTCGACGGCTTTGCGGGCGTTGGCCTCTTCGGTTTCATCGAAGCGCCCGAGGTTCTCCAGCAGGGCTTCGGGTTGATGATAAGGATGCTCGACGCTGCCGCACACCGGGCAGGGTTGTTCGTCCTGCAACTGTGCGCGCAGCTGCTCGACGCTTTCGCTACGGGCCAGGCGCTGGCGCTCCAGCAGTTCGCGGGTGACGGTCAGGGTCTGTTCGGCGATGGTCAGTTCGGCCTTGGCTTCGCCGCCCTCACGCACCAGGCGGTCACGCTCCTGCAACGCCTGTTGCTGACGTTGTTCCAGTTCGGCGCCACGTTTATCCAACTCTTGCTGACTGGCCCACAGCCGGGTCAGGTCTTCGAAGGCGCGCAGTTGCTTGCGGTTGTCTTGCAGCAGGTTGCCGAGCAGTTGGATTTGTTCGGCCACTGCCTCGGGCTCGGCGCCGGCTTCCTTGTACAGCACTTCGAGGTCTTGTCGGTGGGTGGCCAATGCCTCGGCGGCGCGGATGGCGCTTTGTTCCAGCGCGGCGAGTTCGGCCTGGCCCTGGTTCAGGCGATTGCCGATCAGCATCAGTTGTTGTAGGCGATCGCGATAGGCGCTCCACGCGTCGCTCAGCGGCGCCAGGTGCGTGCTTTGTTCAAGCTCGCCGGCGATGCGTTGCAAGCGCTCGGCCACCTGCTTTTGCTGATCGAGCAAGGTATCGATGGTGCGCTGGCCTTCGCGGCACGCCTGTTGCGCCTGATCCTGGCGCTCGGCGGCTTGGCTCGTGTCCTTGGCGAGGCGGGCCAGGGTGCTCTGCTCTTCAAAGGCCTGGCGCAGCAACGGCGCGCGGTCGCTGCTTTGTTGGCGGGCCGCGGCCAATGCCAATTGTGCAGTGCCCAGGCCTTTTTCCAGTTCGGCCTGCTGCTGATACAGGTCGATTTGCTGCTGGGTGAGCTGTTGGATCTGTGCGGCCAAAGGGTCGAGCTGTCGGCTCAGTTCCGCCTGGCGGATGAACTGATGACGCTGGGGCGCCAGTTGTTCCAGGCGCGTCAGTTTCAGGCGTTCGTCGGCCAGAGCGTTCCAGTCGGCCTGGGCTTGTTGCAGCTGTTCGGCGGCGCTGGCGTGTTCGTCCTGCAACTGGCGCAAATCGCGCAGCCAGGTGTGTTGCTGCTCCAGTTGCTTGAGTTGCGCCTGTTGGGCCTTGAGTTGTTGCTGGGCGTCGTTGAAGCGCTGGTCAAGCTCGGCCCGGGCCTCGGGGGCCAGGGGCGTGACACCGCTGGCCTGGTCCTGCAATTGCCGGTGACTGTCCTTGGCGTGCTTGGCCTTGTCGAAGGCACGACGGCCGAGGCGGGTATACAGGGCAGTGTCGGTGAGTTTTTCCAGCAGTTCGCTGCGGTCGTTGTCATCGGCCTTGAGGAACGCACTGAACTCGCTCTGGGCCAACAATACGGCACGGGTGAACTGCTCGAAGTTCAGGCCCAGGGCGGTTTCGAGCTGGGTCTTGTATTCGCCTTTCTGGCTCGCCAGCAGTTGATCGTTGTCCAGGTCACGCAGGCTCTGGCGGCTGGCTTGCAACTTGCCACCGGCCTTTTCCCGGGCGCGATTGGCTTCCCAGCGGGCCCGATAGCGGCGCCCGTCGATGCCGCGAAAATCCACTTCGGCAAAGCCGTCGCCAGTGCCGCGGCGCAACAGCGTGCGCGGGTCGCCGGTGGCAATCTCGCCATCGACGTCCGGCACCTTGGCGTCGCGCCCGGTGTTGTTGAGGCGCGGCACGGCCCCGAACAGCGCCAGGCACAAGGCGTCGAGCAGGGTGCTCTTGCCGGCGCCGGTAGGGCCGGTGATGGCGAACAGGCCGGCGCTGGCCAAGGGTTCGGCGGTGAAATCGATTTCAAAAGGCCCGGCCAGGGACGCCAGGTTCTTCAGGCGGATCGCGAGAATCTTCATGGTTGCTCGCTCTCCATCTGCACGTCTTGCAACAGCACGGCAAAATCCTTGAGGGTTTGTTCATCCACTTCGTTGCCGTAGGTGTCCTGCCAGGCGCGGCTGAACAGTTCCTGCGGGCTGAGCTGATCCAACTCCACCAGCGCGCTGCCGTCATCGGCGCTGCTGTTACCGCCGGTGCCGGCGTACTCGGCGGCGATCCGCACCAGGCGCACGGCCTTGCCTTGCAACGCGGTTTCAACCTGGTGGCGCAGGTCGGGTTGCGGTTCGTCGAGGCGCACCCGCACTTCCAGCCAGGGTTGGCGCTGGACATCGGCCAACAGGTCGATATCAGGCAGCTCCTTGAGTTGCCCGAGGATATCGGCCAAAGGGGCCGGGCCCAGGCGTTGCAGGTTGACGGCCCGGGGAATCAGGCGCGGCTCGACCTTGACCAGCGTTTCGCCGTCCAGGGTGATATCGAGAATCTGGTGCTGATAGCCGATTTCCGAGAACGACAATGGGATCGGCGAGCCGCTGTAGCGGATACGTTCTTCACCGTTGACCTTTTGCGGCTTGTGCAAGTGGCCGAGGGCGACGTAGCTGATGCTTGGGCCGAACAGGCTGGCGGGCAGGGCCTCGGCGTTGCCGATGATCAGGCTGCGTTCGGAATCCTCGGACACCGAACCGCCGGCCATGTGCGCATGGCTGACGGCGATCAGCGCCTGGCCTTTCTTGCGCTTGCTGTTGGCCGCGGCGATCAACCACTCATGCACCTGGCCGATGCCTCGCAGGTAGTCGTCGCCCAGTTGCGCACCGGTGACTTCGGCGGGGCGCAGGAACGGCAGAGCCAGGCACCACGCCTTGACCTTGCCCTTGGCGTCGGGCAGCGGCAACAACAGGCGCTCGACGTCCAGTTGGCCGTCGTCCAGCCACAACACCCGGCCCAGGGCGTGGGTGCGCAAGCGTCGCATCAGCGGCGCCGGCAATTCGATGCGCGAGCCGGAGTCGTGGTTGCCGGCGATCATGACGATGGTCAGGTTGGCGTTTTGTTCGTGGGCGCTGACGATGAAATCGTACAGCCGCTCCTGGGCTTTGACCGGCGGGTTGACGGTGTCGAAGATGTCGCCAGCGACCAGCAGCACGTCGGGTTTTTCCTGGGCCAGCTGACGCAGCAACCAGTCGAGGAAGCAGGCGTGTTCGAAATCGCGCTCCTGGCCGTGCAGGTTTTGCCCCAGGTGCCAGTCGGAGGTGTGAAACAGACGCAAGGCGAACTCCAGAAAACAGATGATGGCCGCGGTGAAGAGGAGGGCGGCTAAAAGAAGCAGAGTTTACTGGGAAACCGGGCAGAGGACCCGTGCAACTTCGAGGGATCTGCTGCAGCGCGATCTTGTGGCGAGGGAGCTTGCTCCCGCTCGATTGCGTAGCAATCCAAAAGGGGACTGCTGCGCAGCCCAGCGGGAGCAAGCTCCCTCGCCACAAAAGCTAAAAAGCTAAAAAGCTGTGAAGCTGTGGAGGCAGCAAAACAAAAGTTTTGACTATTTGGGGTAAAGCGGCGGCAACCCGCTGTCGCCCAGCGGGTCCTGGGAGCGATCTGCGGTGGGGATGGTGCGGATGGCGCGCCACAGGTCTTCGCCTTGCCAGTGTTGGCCGGTTTCGCTGTAGAGCGCGCCGTTGAGGCCGTCCAGGGCGTCGGACAGCGGCACGAAACGCGCCGCCATGTCGGCCAGGGTTTCCGGCTGTTGGCGGGCCCAGGCGTCCAGGGCTTGGCGGGTGGCGTGGGAGTCGTTGGCCAGGCAGGCACGCTTGAGGTCGTCCAGCAGGGTGCGCGGGCTCGGTCCGGCCTGGGTCGAGCGCAGGATCGCCGGCTGCCAACGGGCGCGCCACCACAAGCCGAAACCGAGCAGTGTGGTACAGGCCAGGATCAGGCTGCTCAGTTGCCAATACCACAGGGTCTCACTGTCGACCGTCGTCACGATCTGCGTCGTACTGGCCGGCGTATCCACCATCAGGCTCGGATTGTTCGCCACTTGCAGGGTCCGCGCCGGGAGGCTGGTGCGGTCCAGGTGATCTTCCAAGGTGTTCCACCAGACCACTTCCACCGGTGGCAGCTCGATGGTGCCGCTACGATTGGGCACCAGCGCCTCGCGGTCTTCGCGGCTGCCCACCAGCCCGCGTTCGCTGCTGCGGCTGCTCAGGACCGGTTGATCAGGATAACGCCGCAGGCCATTGATCTCGGTGGCCGGCAACGGTGGCAACTGAGCGCTGGCCAGGCCTTCGGCTTCCAGGGTCAGGCTGCGGGTCAGGGAGTCGCCGACCTGGCTGTGGGTCGGCTCCGGGCTCCAGCTCTCGCTCAAGGACAGGCTGCGTGCCGGCAGCCAGGGCACGTCGGCCGGGTAGCTGGCGGGCTTGGGTTTGACGCTCAGCAGCAGTTGCTCGGAGCTGACCCGCATCAGTTGGCCGGGTTTGGGGCCTGAAGGGGCTGCATCCTGGGCCACCGGTTCGACCAGGGTGGCGCTGAACGTCTGGGCTGGAATCGTCAATTCGCCGCTGCGCTGCGGGTAGATGCCATAACGCAGTTCGATGACGCCGTGGCGCACATCGTTGATGACCTTTTCATAGGTGCGCGATTCGCCCAACTGTTCGGTGCGGGCATCGGGGATGTGCAGCGGCGTCAGGCTGCTGTCGTCGTACAGCGACACCGAATGGTAGATACGCAGGGTCAGGATCGCCTGGGCCTGTACATATACGTCGCGCTGGTCGAGGCTGGCCTCGATGAAAACGGGCGCCAGCGTCCCCGAAGCGTTGCGGGTTTCGCTTTCGATGACTTGCAGGGTGATCGGCTGGCTGCTCACGTCGCCCAGTTGCAGCGGCGGAATGACCACGGTGCCGCTTCGGCGCGGCAGCAGGGTGACGATCCAGCGGGTGGTGGCGCGGTTCTCGCCGTCGAGGGTCGTCAGCTGGTTGACCTGGCGGGTGCCACGCACATCGAACAAGGCCTGGAGCGGGCCCAGGTCGGGTTTGCCGAACAACGTGGCGTCATTGGATTCCAGGGTCAGCTCCACGGTTTCCCCGGAGTTCAGGCGGCTACGGTCCACGCTGGCCGTCAGCTGTGCAGCCTGGGTTCCAGAGGCCCAGAGCAGCAAGACGAGGAGGTAGGCAGTGAAGCGGGTCATTGGGTTTTTCCCTGGGCCTGATGGCTTTGCTGTTCATACCAGAATTTACGCCTGAGCAACTCGCCCGGATTATCCGGGATCTGGCGCAGCCATTGTTCCAGGGCCTGGCGTTGTTCTTCTTCATTGCGCTGGCCAGCGGCGGGGCGCAGCGGTGGGGTGGTGGTCTGCTCGTCAGGCAGCTCGCTGCCCGGGACATCCTGGGCGGTGGGCGGTTGTGCCGTCCGCGGGGGCTGGGATTCGTCTGGCGTCGCGGTTGCCTCGGCGGATGGCTGTCCCGGTTCGGAAGACTGGCTGGTTGAAGCGCTATCCGGCGCTTGCTCGGTGCGGCCTGGCTGCTCGTTTTCGGCGGGCTTGGGTTCTTGCGCAGGCGGTGTCTGCTCGTTCAATAGACTCTGCACCAGGGTCTTGTTGGTCTGGGCCGGGCGCAGGTCGGGTTGCAATTCCAGGGCTTGTTCATAGGCATCCAGTGCGGCTTCCAGCTCACCGCTCCTGGCCAGGGCATTGCCACGATTGTAGTGGGCTCGGGCGTCGTTGCCTTCGGCGAAGCGCTGGGCGGCTTCGCTGTATTGGCCAGCTTCGTACAGGGCGACACCTTGCCATTGGCTGTCTTCGAAATGGGCGGCGGCTTCGGCGGGACGCTTTTGCTTGAGCAAGTGCTGGCCCTGTTGGTCGGCGCGCAACCACAGGTCCTGGAACTCGAAGGCGTGGCCGGTTTGCGGCAACACGAACAGCAGTGGCAGGCAGAACAGCCAGCCGCGACGCCCGGCGCAGGCGGCCAGCAGCAACAGTGGCAGGAGCAGCCAATAGCCCTGGTCGGCCCAGGTGTCCAGGCGCAACGTCTGGCCGTCGCTGCGCAGATGACGAGGACCGCCCAGCAGGCCCAGTCCACGCAGGTCGCTGTCGTCCAGACGCGCCGGACGATAGCGGCCGTCCAGCTCGTTGGCGAAGGCCTTGAGGCCCGGGCTGTCCAGGCGCGGCACCAGGATCGAGCCTTGGGCATCCTTGAGGTAACTGCCGTCTTCCTGGGCCACTGGTGCGCCTTCGCGGGTACCGATGCCCAGCATCAGCCATTGCGTGGCGGAACCGTCCAGGACCTGGCGGATGCCTTCACGTTCTTGTTCGTTCAACGACGAACCGATCAGCAGGATCCGACCGTGGCCGAGTTCACCCTGGTCCAGCAGGGCCATGGCCTTATGGACCGCAAGGTCGGCGCGATGACCGCCTTGGGGCATGATCGACGGCGCGAGGGCTTCGAGCAGGTTGGCACTGGTGGCCAGGTCGTCGGACAGCGGCACCAGTGTGTGGGCGCTGCCGGCATAGACGATGATCGCGGTCTGGGCATCGCTGCGGTTCTGCAGCAGGTCCAGCAGCTTGCGCCGGGCTTGTTCCAGGCGCGTGGGCGGGGCGTCGGTCGCGAGCATTTCCGGGGTCAGTTCCAGTAACACCACCAGCGGATCGGCGGGTTTCTGGCTGGTCTGTTCGACCCGCGCCCAGCTCGGCCCCAGCAATGCCAGCACGATCAGCAGCCAGCCCAGGCCCAGGGCAATCCACGGCAGCCGGCTTTCCCGGCCACTGCCACCACTGAGCAGCACGGCGTGGAAGGCCGGCGGCAAGATCATCTGCCAGCGACCGACCCGTTTCTGCCGATGCCACAGTTGCCAGAGCAACCAGCCCAGCAACGGCAGCAGCAACACGAACCAAGGGCGCAGCCAGTGTGGCCAGAGGGCAATCATCGACGCCTCCGCAAGCGCAGGCGCTTGAGCCGCTGGCGCCACTCGGTGTGTTGGGCCGGCTTGAACAGCGCTTGGTTGAGCAGGCGTTGCAGCGGGTTGTCCGGCCAGCGCACCCGGGCCACCAGCAGGACGCTCAACAACAGCGCAACGGCCAGGGGCCAGTGATACAGCGCCAGGGCAGGGCGCGCCTGGGTCGGTTGCTGGGTCACCGGTTCGAGCTGGTCGAGGGTGGTCTTGATCGCCAGCAATTGCTCACCGTCCTGGGCCCGGAAATAGCGACCGCCCGTGACCTGGGCAATCTCTTTGAGGGTCGCTTCGTCGAGGTCCAGGCTCGGGTTGACGCCGAGGAAGCCCGCCGTACCGCTTTGTTCCGGATCGGCACCGATGCCGATCGGGTAGATTTTCACGCCTTCGTCGGCGGCCAGTCGCGCGGCGGTCAGCGGGTCGATTTCGCCGCCGTTGTTGGCACCGTCGGTGACCAGGATCAACACGCGGCTGTGGGCCGGACGTTGGCGCAGGCGCTTGAGGGCCAGGCCGATAGCGTCGCCAATGGCGGTATTTTTGCCGGCGATGCCGATGCGCGCCTCGTCGAGCCAGCGTCGCACGGTGCGACGGTCGAAGGTCAGCGGTGCCTGCAAATAGGCCTGGCTACCGAACAGGATCAGGCCGACCCGGTCACCTTCGCGACCTTCGAGAAAATCCCCGAGCATGTGCTGGACCAGCACAAGGCGACTGACTTCTTCGTCCTTCCACTGCATATCGGGAAAGTCCATGGAACCCGAGACGTCCACGGCTACCAACAGGTCGCGACCGCTGGCGGCAATGGGCAACGGCTCCCCCAACCACTGCGGTCGGGCGGCGGCGATCAGCAATAGCAGCCAGAGGAGGATAAAGGGCGCCTGTTGTCGCCAGGTCGGCAGGTTGGCCCGGGCCCGACGACCCACCAGGCCTTCCAGGTCGCCGAGGAAACTGACCTTGAGCGCCGGCTCGCCGCTGTCGGCCGCCGGCAGCACCAGGCGCATCAGCCAGGGCAGCGGCAACAGGGCGAACACCCACGGCCAGGCGAATTCAAACATGTTTGCGAATCCAGATTTCAACCGCCTGGGTCAGGCCGGCGATGGCTTTGTCATCGAGCTTGCATTCGGGCTTGTAGGCGCCTTCCACCAGTACCATCCAGCGCGTCAGGCCGGCGGCCGGGCAACGGTTGTCCAGGAAGGCCAGCCATTTGCGCCCGTTGAGGGTGTGGCTCTGGCTGTAGGGATAGTGGTTGCGGCACAGGCGCTTGAGCAGACCGTTGAGCTGTTGCAGCCAGGCACCGGCCGGCGCGCCGTCATAGGGTTTGGGCAGCCGGGCGAGTTCGGCCAGGGCAGCCAGGCGCACCGGGTCCAGGGGCTGTTCGCTGCGGGCAGTGCTGCGTTTGCTGGGAATGAACCGGCGCAAATGCCACAGTCCCAGGCCCAATAGAGGCAATAACACCAACAGCAACCACCAGCCCGGCGCGGGTGGCCAGAAGCCGATGGGCGGCGGCGCCATCAGTGGCTGCAGTTGATCGAGATTGCTCATCGGCTTTTCCCGGCCCGCTTGGGGTTCAGGTATTCACGCAATTGCTCGACCATGTCGCCCTGGGTACTCAAGGGCATCATCAGGATCCGCAGTTTCTGCGCGAGCAGCTCCCAGCGCTCCTGGCGAGCGTCGGCCTGGGCGCGATAGGCCTGGCGCAGTTCGACATTCAGGGTGTCGAGCTCCAGTTGGGCGTCGCGCTGGGCGAAGCGCAGCAAGCCGGCGGCGGGCAAGGCGTGATCCAGCGGGTCGGACAGCGGCAGTAGCAGAAGGTCGCAATGGCGCGACAGCAGGCTCAGTTGCTGCTCGGCGCTGTCGGACAAGGCACGCTCGTCGCAAATCACGATCACCAGGCTGCCGGGCCGCAGCACTTCCCGGGCCCGGCGCAGGGCGATGCCGAACGAGTCGCGGTCGGGCTCGCCCTCGGTGTGCAGCGATTGATTGACCCGCACCAGGCGGTTGAGCAATTGCAGCAGGCTCTGTTTGCTGCGCCGCGGCTTGACCTCGTAATGGGTGTTGTTGCCGAACACCAGGCCGCCGACCCGGTCGTTATGCCCCAGCGCGGCCCAGCCGATCAGGCTGGCAGCCTGGGCGGCGAGCACCGACTTGAACATCAGCCCCGAGCCGAAGAACAGCCGGTGGCTTTGCTCGATCATGATGAAAATCGGCCGCTCGCGTTCTTCATGGAACAGCTTGGTGTGAGGCTCCTGGGTCCGGGCGGTGACGCGCCAGTCAATGGTGCGTACGTCGTCTCCGGCCTGGTAGACCCGCACCTGGTCGAAATCCACCCCGCGCCCGCGCAGCTTGGAGTGATGCAGGCCGATCAGTGGACTGCGCTGGCCCGGTGTCGAGAACAACTGCACCTCGCGCACGCGATGACGCATCTCGATCAGCTCCGAAAGGCTGACGCGGATGCCCGGTGCGGGCGCCAGGGGGTTATTCATGATGCATGCTCAAGCGACAGCGACGACGTCGAGAATCCGCTGCACGACCCGGTCCTGGTCGATGCCGGCGGCCTCGGCTTCGAACGACAGGATGATGCGATGGCGCAGCACGTCGAACAGCACGGCCTGGATATCTTCCGGGCTGACAAAGTCGCGTCCGGCCAGCCAGGCATGGGCACGGGCGCAGCGGTCCAGGGCGATGGAGCCCCGCGGGCTGGCGCCGTAGGCGATCCATTCGGCCATTTCCGGATCGAACTTGGCCGGGTTGCGGGTGGCCATGATCAGTTGCACCAGGTATTCCTCCACGGCGTCGGCCATGTACAACCCGAGGATTTCCTTGCGTGCCGAGAAGATCGCCTGCTGGCTCACGCGGCGCTCGGGCTTGGTCTCGCCGTTCAGCGCTTCACCCCGGGCCTGTTGGAGGATGCGGCGCTCCACGGCAGCATCGGGAAAGCCAATCTTGACGTGCATCAGGAACCGGTCGAGCTGGGCTTCAGGCAGCGGGTAGGTGCCTTCCTGCTCGATCGGGTTCTGCGTGGCCATCACCAGGAACAGCGGCGACAGTTCATAGGTGCTGCGCCCGACACTGACCTGGCGCTCGGCCATGGCTTCGAGCAGGGCCGACTGGACCTTGGCCGGGGCACGGTTGATTTCATCCGCCAGCACCAGGTTATGGAAAATCGGCCCTTGCTGGAACACGAAACTGCCGGTTTCCGGCCGGTAGATTTCCGTGCCGGTGATGTCGGCGGGCAGCAGGTCAGGGGTGAACTGGATACGATGGAACTGTGCTTCGATGCCCTCGGCCAGCTCTTTGATGGCCTTGGTCTTGGCCAGCCCAGGCGCGCCTTCCACTAGCATGTGACCGTCGGCGAGCAGGGCGATGAGCAGGCGCTCGATGAGTTTTTCCTGGCCGAGAATCTGCGTTGAAAGAAAGGTTCGCAGCGCAAGCAGCGCTTCACGATGTTCCATCGGTGACTGTTCCTGGAAAGGGTGGCCCCAGGCGTTCGGATAACGCCGGGGCTGGGGGCGTTACTTTAATGCATGGCGGGGGTTGGCGACTAACGGGATTTTGATCGGCCGTGTGAATTGTGATCGGCTTGGAAAGATTGTGGGGGTGGGTTTGCTTGCCATGAATCCCACCCGGACAGGCGCACTTACCCCGTGGCGAGGGAGCTTGCTCCCGCTTGAGTGCGAAGCACTCATAAAATGAAGGGGTGTTTATCCGGACGTAGGAGTGCTCTGGAACAGGCTACGTTTTCTTGCGCCGTTGCCTACAACTGCGCCAGAATCCGCCGGCTTGTGCGCTTGGGAGGCAGGTTCTATCGTTTCCGGGTCGTTGAGGAATCAGCGATCGGGTTTGGTAGCCCGGCTTTTGACTTGTCGCACAGCCCCTGTAACAGAGGCCTTTTTGGTATCTGTTTTATGGCGGTCATGCGCAGGGCGTCTTCGGACGCGCCGGTTCTCCAAGTCACCGGTCTACCAACCCGCGTATGGCCGCCACCTTCGTTTGGTAGCGAGGTTGATGGTCTCCTTTTTCTGATTTGGAGATTCATTCATGTTCAAAGTAACCCCGAACCCACCGAACACCGATCCAACGTCACCGCGCCCAAAAACCAAGTCCCAAAAACACGACGAAGTCACCGACCGGGTCCTCGACCATTACCTGAACCCCAAACCGGACAAACCCGAAGCAGAACCTGCCCCCGGCCAACTCTTCACCGTCAACAAAGACATCGACACCGAAAGCTTGCTTGCCTACCTCAGCGAAACCCTGGCTTCGGCCAATGCCATGGCCAATGACCTGGCTTTTGACCTGAACGGTTCACGCCGGCATTTCCTCCTGGGCATTCAGCAACTGATCGAACTGGGCAGCCTGCTGGCGAACCGTGCACTGGACACCATCGAAACCCGCCAGCCGACATAACCCCCGTGGCGAGGGAGCTTGCTCCCGCTGGGTTGCGCAGCAGCCCCAAACCGAGCCGGCGCGGTTCCCCAGACACACCGGGCCCGCCGGGCCTGCGACTGCTGCGCAGCCGAACGGGAGCAAGCTCCCTCGCCACAGAAGCGCTGCTGTGCTCGGATGATTGCTCAGCCCACCCACGCTCCCGCATTCACCAGATTCACCGGCCGCCCCCCCGCCAATGCCGCCAACAGGTTGTCCACCGCGCATCGCGCCATCGCCTCCCGTGTCTCGTGGGTGGCCGAGCCCATGTGCGGCGTCGCTACCACGTTGTCCATCTGCAATAGCGGCGAATCCGCATTCAAGGGTTCGCGCTCGAACACATCCAGCCCCGCGCCACGGATCTGTTGGTTGCGCAGGGCCTCGATCAGCGCCGCTTCATCCACCACCTTGCCTCGGGAGATGTTGATGAAGATGCTCTCGGGGCGCATCTGCGCGAACGCTTGGGTGCCGATCAGCCCTTGAGTCTCAGCGGTCAAGGGCAGGGTCAGGCAGATGAAATCCGCCTGCTGTAACAGCGTTTCGAGGCTGCAATAACGGGCGTTGAAACGCTGGTCGACCGCGGGCTTGGGCGAATGACTGTGGTAGAGCACCGGCATGCCGAAGCCGAAGTGCCCGCGCTGGGCCAGGGCTTCGCCGATGCGGCCCATGCCGATGATGCCCAGGGTCTTGCCATGGACGTCGGTGCCGAAATGCCGTGGGCCGATGCTCTGTTGCCAGCCACCTTCGCGGACCAGGTTGGCCAGTTCCACCACGCGCCGGGCGGTCGCCAGGATCAGCGCGAAACCGGTGTCCGCGGTGGTTTCGGTCAGCACGTCCGGGGTATTGCTGAGCAGGATCCGGCGTTCGGTCAGGTAATCGATGTCGTAGTTATCGACCCCCACCGAGACGCTGGCGATGGCGTGCAGGTTCGGCGCCAGGTCCAGCAGCGCCGCGTCCAGCTTGAGGCTGGCGCCCAGCAGGCCGTGGGCCGTGGGGAGGGCAGCGCGCAGTTGCGCCAGGCCTTGGGCATCCAGGCGTTCGATGAGCGTGACTTGGGCCTGGGCTTGCAGGCGTTCCATTAGTTGCGCTGACAGTTTTTTGTACAACACCACGTGCTTTTTCATGGGATTTCCGATTCGTTAGCGGACAGACGCCGGGTGACGCGTCACGGTTTTGGACACGACCCGGTCGCTGGCGCCGGGCTTGAGGGCGAGGGTCAGCACGACCGACAGCAGCAACGCGCCGCTCATCAGCAGGAAGGACATGCCGGGGGAACCGGTGGTGCCGTTGAGGTAACCCACCAGGTACGAGCCGCCGAACGAACCCAGCGCGCCCATGCTGTTGATCAAGGCCATGGCGCCGCCCGCGACATTGGCCGGGAGGATTTCCGGGACGATGGCGAAGAACGGCCCGTACGGCGCATACATGCAAGCGCCGGCGACCACCAGCAAGCCATAGGACCACCAGAAGTGCTCGGCCCCCAGCAGGTAGGAGGCGTAGAACGCGATGGAGGCGATCAGCAGCGGCGGCCAGACAAAGCGCTTGCGCTTCTGCGCCTTGTCCGACGCCCAGGACACCACCAGCATACCGATCACCGCCGCCAGGTACGGCAAGGACGACAGCCATCCGGCCTCGACCATGTTCATCTGCAGGCCGGCCTTGAGGATCGATGGCAACCACAGCACGAACCCGTAGACGCCGATGCTCCAGCAGAAAAACTGCAACGCCAGGATGATCACCTTGGGCGAGCGGAAGGCTTCGGCGTAGTTCTTCACCGCCTTGATGCCGACCTGTTCGGCTGCCAAGGCACTTTCAAGATCGTGTTTTTCCTGGTCGCTGAGCCACTTGGCCTGGGCCGGGCGATCATCGGCCAGGCGCCACCAGACAAAAGCCCAGAGCACCGCCGGCAGGCCCTCGATGATGAACATCCAGCGCCAGTCGAATTGCTGCACCAGGTAACCCGAGACCACGGACATCCACAACATGGTCACCGGGTTGCCGAGGATCAGGAAGGTATTGGCGCGCGAGCGTTCGGCCCGGGTGAACCAGTGACACAGGTACACCAACATCGCCGGCATCACCGCGGCCTCGACCACCCCGAGCATGAAGCGGATTACGATCAACCAGTAGGCATTGGAGACCACGCCCGTCAGGGTGGCCAGCGAACCCCAGAGGATCAGGCTGACGAAGATCAGTTTCTTCACGCTGTGCTTTTGCGCGTAGATCGCTCCCGGGACCTGGAAGAAAAAGTAGCCGAGGAAAAACAGTGCGCCCAGCAGCGACGACAGTCCTGGGGTGATCATCAGGTCTTCGGCCATGCCCGAGGCGGCGGCAAAACCATAGTTGGCCCGGTCGAGGTAGGCCAGGCTGTAGGTGATGAACACGATGGGCATGATGTACCACCAGCGGCGGGTGGCGAGGTTGAGCGTTTGCATGTCGTTGACTCCTGAGCTTGTTGTTTTTGTTGCAGCAGGTGCGTTTATGGTGACCTCGACCGCGAGCAAGCTCGCTCCCACAGGTGTTAACTCGATCCTCTGTGGGAGCGAGCTTGCTCGCGATAGGCGGTTTCAAATTCAGCCAGTAACTCAAGGCGCGTCGGCAACCCTTCCATGTCCCCACGGCTCTGTACCGCACGGCTGCCAATCCAGTTGGCACGCTGCACGGCCTCGGGGATGGCCCGGCCTTCGAGCAATGCGCTGATCAGGCCGACGGCGAAGCCATCCCCGGCGCCCACGGTGTCGACCACCTGGGCCACCGGTATGCCGGCGATGACGCCTTCGTCCAGCGGCGTGCGGTAATAAGCACCGTCTGCGCCGAGCTTGATCACGACGAGTTCGACGCCTTGGTCCAGGTAGAACGCGGCGATGTCCGCCGGATCGTCGAAACCCGTCAACAGCCGGCCCTCACCGAGCCCCGGCAAGACCCAGTGGGCGAGGGCGGCGAGGCGATTTATTTCGGTGATCATCATCGACTCGCTGCGCCACAGGCTCGGTCTCAGGTTGGGGTCGAACGACAGGCTGCGGCCGGCTTCGCGCATACGGCTCATCAATTCAAAAGACATCTCACGGGCCGTGACCGACAGCGCCGGGACGATGCCGGTAGCGTGCAAGTGACGGGCGTCAAGCAGCGCTGGGGCGATGGAGTCGATCGACAGATGACTGGCCGCCGAGCTGCGTCGGAAATACTCGACTTGCGGGTCGCTGCCATCGACCGCATGGGATTTGAACTGAAAGCCGGTGGGGTGCTCGGGATCGACCGCCACGTGGCGACAATCCAGGCCTTCGTTCTCCAGCGTCTGCGTCACGAAGCGTCCCAGGGAATCGGCGCCGACCCGACTCAGCCAGGCCACCTTGAAGCCCAGCCGCGACAGCCCGATGGCCACATTGCTGTCGGCCCCGGCGATACGTTTGTGAAACTGCTCGACGCTGGCCAGGTCACCGTGCTGATCCGCGACCAGCATCGCCATGGTTTCGCCGAACGACAACACATCGAATTCAGACATGGACAGGCTCCCGGCGCGATTGCCCGAGACGGGACAGGGAGGCCACATGGCTCGCGGTCAATTGCAGCAGGTCACCGCCTTGCAACGGGTATTCGGCGGCGCGCATCACGCCAGGCGGCATGTGCTTGAGCAGTTGTTCCCACAGGTGCAGGTCGGTCATGGCCGGCGGTACGGCGACGAGTCTGTCGTCG
This sequence comes from Pseudomonas thivervalensis, assembly GCF_001269655.1. GTDB lineage: Bacteria > Pseudomonadota > Gammaproteobacteria > Pseudomonadales > Pseudomonadaceae > Aquipseudomonas > Aquipseudomonas thivervalensis. The sequence goes on along the minus strand of NZ_LHVE01000006.1, from coordinate 298,877 downwards.
GCGCGCCGGGCCACGGCTTTGCAGTGCACATACGCCACATACCGTCCGAGCTGTCGGGCGGCCACGACGGCCGATTGGTCCTGCCACTGCCAATTGCCGATGTCGAAGGTCATGGCAACGGGCAGCGCTTGGTACTCGACCGCGGTGAAAAACCGTTGCAACGGCTCGATCCGTCCGCCCTGCAAAGTCTGGTCGTTTTCCACCAGTAACTGCAGCGGGCTTGCGGCGAGCACCTGGGCCAGTGCCGACAGGTCATTGGAGTCGGTGAAATGGCCGAGGGAGACTTTTAGCCAGGTCGAACCGAACGCCTCGCCGCGTTGCAGGGCCAGTGCCAGGGCGGGGTTGGGCCGGGACTGGCCAGCGAGCCACAGTTCCAGTGGCGACGAAAAAATACTCTGCAGCCCCCGGGCCCGGGCAGCGGCGGCCAGTTCAGTGGGCTGTTCGGTGGTGAGCAGCTCTTCGCGCCACTCGATGCGCGAAGCACCGGCGGCGGCCAGCAGCTCGATGAAACTGCCTTGGCCATGCTGCCGCACCAGGTCGGCGCCGTAGCTGGAAAGACTGATGGAAACGGGTGGGGTGTGCATGGTTGTTGTCCCTCTGAAACCGGTTTCAGTTTTGTGCAAAAAAAGGGTGGTGTGCTTCAGGGCCTCATCGCGAGCAAGCTCGCTCCCACATTGGTTCGTCGTCGCACCGAAAGTCCCTGTGGGAGCGAGCCTGCTCGCGATAGGGCCCGCACGATCATCGAGAAACCCCAAGCGTCGACCCACGCTCAACCAACCGCGCCGCAAAATCCAGGGTCCGCACCGGCCCGTTGTCCCCACGCAAGCGCTTGAGCAGGCATTCGAACGCGCTGGCGCCGATCTGCGCTGTCGGTTGGGCCAGGGCCGTGATGCCGCTGCCCACCAGCGGGTACCAATCCAGGTCATCGAGGGCGATCAGGCCGACGTCGTCGAACAAGTGGCAACCCTGCTCGCGCAACACCGTCGTGGCGGCCAGGGCGGCAATGCCGTTGGCGCAGAACAACGCCTTGGGGCCAGGGCCGGGCTGGGCAAGAAAGGTCTTGATGCGCGCGGTCAATCGGTCGCAGGTTTCCACCACGGTGCCGGCCAGGGCAGGTCGTCGTTGGATGCCGGCCTTGAAACTCTCGACCCGCTCGATTCGCGAACTGGTGCCGTCGAACGGTTCGGTCACCAGCAACAGATCGCGGTAGCCCCGTTGCTCAAGGTGATCGAGGGCCATTTCGATGGCTGCCGGGTTGTCCAGCCCGACCAGGTCGCTGTCGAGCCGATCGACCTTGCGATCGACCAGCACCAGGGGCATTTCGCTGCGCAGTTCGAACAGTTCGTCACGGTGGTGACCCAAGGTGTTCACGATCAGCCCTTCGATGTTGTAGGCGCGCAACAGCGCCAGGTGCTGGCGTTCCTGCTCGTCATCGCGGTCGGTGTTGCACACCACCAGGCTATAACCATGGCGACGACAGGCGGTTTCCACGCCATGCATCACGGCAATCGAATAAGGGTTGCGGATATCGGCCACCAGCATGCCGATCAGGCGTGTGCGCCCGCGCTTGAGGCCGCGGGCCATCTGGTTCGGTCGGTAGCCCAGTTCGCTGATGGCCTGCTCGATGCGCCGGGCGATCGCCTCGGAGAGCAGGGCACGGTCTTCGCCAATGAAACGCGAGACACTGGCCTTGGAGACCCCGGCGCGTTCGGCGACGTCGAGCATGGTCACGCGGTTGCGCTGGGCGGCGGAGAAAGAATTCACGGACTGAAACCTGTTTATTGGATTTATTAGTGGCTCTGAAACCGGTTTCAGGAAACACCAGAAGCCAATCGGTCGTCAAGGGCGAAATGTCAGGGGCACGACCGGCGGTGGTTCACATCCGTCGCACGGTGGCGCCGATTCATCAACGCCAGGTCACCCGGGCGATTTGCAGCACGCCAGGCCGTGTGGTTAGCTGCCTGCCTCTCCAGCCCCTGACTGCCGAAGCCACCATGAACTTTACCCAGCCTCGTTTGAGATTGCTGTCGATACTGAGTGTGACCTTGTTGGTGGTGGGCTTTACGTCCTACACCCTGTTTCGCCACAGCGGCGCGCCAGCCGATGAAGGTTTCGCCGCCGAGCAATTGAACGAAGGGGGCCTGGAAGACATCGGCACGCTGGCATTGCCTGAGGTGGAGAAACGCCTCAATTATTTGATTCAAGACACCGGTGAAACCCTCAGGTCCCTGGAACTGCTCAGTGATGTGCAATTGAGCCTGACCGTGGAGACGACCGGGCCCGCCGACGAGCAGCCGTTGCAATATGAGTCGCTGTTTGTCCCGTTCACCAGCGCGCAGTTGAAAGCTGAGCTGGCGTCGATCCAGGGCCTGCGTTTTGCCCAGAGACTATTCGCCGACGGTTCTGAAGTGCGGTTCGATACCAGCCGTCTTGATCCGCTCTGGAAGCGCGCCGCCACGCCGGATGCGCCGACGGCCGAGCAGTACCTGCCGCAGCGCCTGCGTTTTCGCGATGGCAGCGAAAACACCTTCGCCGAGCTCAAGGCGCCGCCCAAGGTCGAGTCCGACGACATGATCGCGTCCCATGACGCCTTCGCACTGGCAGTGAACAAACCCCTGGCGAGTCTCGGCCTGACGGTCGCTTACCGCAGCTATCCGGCGTTCAGGAAAGTGGTGCTGGACAAGGATCAGCCGAAAGTGACCCTGGACGACGGCCAGTCCTTCCAGCTCACGGCCCTGGGTGATGGCAGCGCGTCCGTGCGCTTGAGTACGCCGAAATTGTCGACCTTCGTGGTGCAGGGCCTGGACGGCGCGGGCAAGGCGCTCTACAGCAACGGTAACAACGCCCGGACGTTCCCCTCCGATGCCGATATCGCAGCGTTGCAGGGCTATTACAAAGCGCTGCTGCAGGCCAAGGACGATCTCAAGCAGCTCAAGACCGGCCAGGCGGTGCAACAGCAGCTGGAGCGCGTGACCGAGGCGCTGGTCGCTCAGGCGGGGCCGTTGCAAAACACCGAGGTCGACTACCAATTCGAGGCCACCCCGCGACGTATCGTCATCCATGTGCTCGATCCGATGGAAGACAACACCGTTGAGTTCACCCAGGTCGACAACGTCCTTGCGCAACAAGCGCGTTACATCGCCCTGGACCGCAAGGCCGAGCGCTACGGTTTCGTCGACCAGGCCGGCCAGTGGTTGATCAAGCCCCGTTGGGTGCAGGTGCAGGATAGCCAGGTGGCCGATACCTACACATTGTTTTTCCCGGAGAAGTCCAGCGACCCGGCGTCGGAGTGGCAGGCGTTGCGCAGCCAGCTCGCCTATTTTCCCGACGGTAGCAACAAGCTCGTCGACCTGCCGTTCGAGCACATCACCGAGGTGCTGAGCAATGGCCTGCTGTTGGTGGAGCGTGAAACCAACGGTCCTTACGGGCTCTACGATGCCAGGAATCATCGTTTCGTGCTGCCGATGAAATTCGTCAACCCCACCGTGACCGACAACCTGTTCATTGCCCGTCTCGGCAAGCGAACCGATGTCACGGAAGGCCTGTACGGCGCCTATACCCTGGACGGCAAGGAGATCCTGCCGACGCAATTCTCGGGCATCGAGCACAGCGCGGGCCTGCTCTACGCCAGCTCCGCCGACCGGAGTCGCCAGGACGTTTTCGACCTGCAAGGTAAACGCATCAACCTTCAAGGTGACAGTGTGATCGGTCGGTTTGTGGGGCCGCAACCGGCGCTGGTCCAGGACGCTAAAAGTCGGAAATTCGCTTTTATCAATCGCCAGGGCGCGCGACTGCCCATCAAATTGCCGTATGACGAGGTGGAGCCGTTTTCCAACGGCATGGCGGTGGTCGGACGTGATGGCAGCTATGGCGCCATCGACCTGGCGGGGCGGTTGCAAGTGCCGCTGGATTACCAGCAGATCAACGCGTTCCAGACCCGTTACGCAGCGGCCATCCGGGCCGGTGGGGGTTCCTCGCTGGTCTTGATCAGTCAGGACAACAAGGTGATCAAGGCGTTGGGGTCCTACACCAGCATGAAGGTGCCGGATAACGGCAATGAGGCCCGTTACTACGTGAGGGATCCGAATAACGATGACGAGTACCTGGCCTATGACGCTGATGGCAATCTCGTGAAGAACGACGAATAGAAGCTGGCGCACTGATCCTGTGGCGAGGGAGCTTGCACCCGCTGGTCTGTAGGAGCTGTCGAGCGAAGCGAGGCTGCGATCTTTTGATCTTTCGCTTGGGACTCAAGTGGCTGGGGAAAGATCGCAGCCTCGCTTCGCTCGACAGCTCCTACACAGCTCCTACAGTCGAGCGGGAGCAAGCTCCCTCGCCACGGGAGAGCGGGTCGCCTTGGGAATCAGAGTTGGCTTACATAGGTGCCCGTCCCCTTGAGGATGTTCTGCAACGTCAGTTCCACTTCCGCCAGGTCCGCCGCATCGGTGTCGTGGATGATCTCCAGCACATCGTCGCCATTGAGCGCATCGGCATCCGCCGGGGCGATTTCGATCAGCAGGCGGGTCGGGCTGAGGGTGACCTTGACGCCGTCCAGGGTCGAAGGCTCTCCATCCAGGGCGATTTCCAGCTCGTCTTCGTCGGGGTAGCGCGTCATCAGGAACATTTCGCCCTGGGCGCTGTGGCAGCAGAGCATGGCCATGTTGTCTTCTTCATCGTCGCACGGGTTGGCGATCAGAAGGGCGGTGGTCATTTGCATGGTGAGGGCTCCAGGATCGAGTGCACCTGCGGGGTGCAAAAAGTGGATTCTGCCAGCCCGAAGGATTTTCTGCTGGTTTACCGCCTTGGGGTGCCGTTTGGTCCCCAGCCTGCTAGGGTTGTTCGGTGCGTACGAGCTGTTTAGCTAGCCGATGACCGAATATGTCGCAGCGCTGCAAGCAGGCAGGTTGTCGCACTCGTTAAGCTGCGCAACGGATGTGCACCTGCAAAGGCCACCCCCAGGGTGATTTTTGCAGGTGTCCATGACGTGAAATTACATGGAAAAGGATGTGACCTGCGGGTCCTGTCCAGCTTCACCCACCTGTCATCCTGTTTCCTCTGCCCGAGAATCAGGAACGGGATGGCCGACAGCCCCGCAGGGGCTGCACGCGACGCTTCAATCAATAACAAGCCCAAGCGGAGTACCACAGATGGCGTTCTTCACCGCAGCCAGCAAAGCCGACTTCCAGCACCAACTGCAAGCGGCACTGGCGCAGCACATCAGTGAACAGGCACTGCCACAAGTGGCGCTGTTCGCTGAACAATTCTTCGGCATCATTTCCCTCGATGAACTTACCCAGCGCCGGTTGTCCGACCTCGCCGGCTGCACCCTGTCTGCCTGGCGCCTGCTTGAGCGCTTCGACCACACGCAACCGCAGGTGCGCGTCTACAACCCCGATTACGAACGCCACGGCTGGCAGTCGACCCACACGGCCGTGGAAGTGTTGCACCACGACCTGCCGTTCCTGGTGGACTCGGTCCGCACCGAACTGAACCGTCGCGGCTACAGCATCCATACCCTGCAAACCACCGTCCTGAGCGTGCGTCGCGGCAGCAAGGGCGAGTTGCTGGAAATCCTGCCAAAAGGCACCCAGGGCGACGGCATCCTGCAAGAGTCGTTGATGTACCTGGAGATCGACCGCTGCGCCAACGCCGCCGAACTCAACGTCCTGAGCAAGGAACTCGAGCAAGTGCTGGGCGAAGTGCGCGTGGCCGTGGCCGATTTCGAACCGATGAAAGCCAAGGTCCAGGAAATCCTCGACAGCCTGGACAGCAGCGCCTACGCCATCGACGCTGATGAAAAGAGCGAGATCAAGAGCTTCCTGGAATGGCTGGTGGGTAACCACTTCACCTTCCTGGGCTACGAAGAGTTCGTGGTGCGCGACGAGGCCGACGGCGGCCACATCGAGTACAACCCCGATTCGTTCCTCGGCTTGACCAAATTGCTGCGCGCCGGCCTGACCGCCGAAGACCTGCGTATCGAAGACTACGCCGTCAATTACCTGCGCGAACCGACGCTGCTGTCGTTCGCCAAGGCCGCGCACCCGAGCCGCGTACACCGTCCGGCCTACCCGGACTACGTGTCGATCCGCGAAATCGACGCCGACGGCAAGGTCATCAAGGAATGCCGCTTCATGGGCCTGTACACCTCTTCGGTGTATGGCGAGAGCGTGCGGGTCATTCCGTACATCCGCCGCAAGGTCGCGGAAATCGAGCGTCGCTCGGGCTTCCAGGCCAAGGCACACCTGGGCAAGGAATTGGCCCAAGTGGTCGAAGTGCTGCCCCGTGACGACCTGTTCCAGACGCCGGTGGACGAGCTGTTCAGCACCGTCATGTCGATCGTGCAGATCCAGGAACGCAACAAGATCCGCGTGTTCCTGCGCAAAGACCCGTATGGCCGTTTCTGCTACTGCCTGGCCTACGTGCCGCGTGACATCTATTCCACCGAAGTGCGCCAGAAGATCCAGCAAGTGCTGATGGATCGCCTGAAAGCCTCGGACTGCGAATTCTGGACCTTCTTCTCCGAATCCGTACTGGCCCGTGTGCAGTTGATCCTGCGGGTGGATCCGAAGAACCGCCTCGACATCGACCCGTTGCTGCTGGAAAAAGAAGTCGTGCAGGCCTGCCGCAGTTGGAAGGACGACTACGCCAGCCTGGTCATCGAGAGCTTCGGCGAAGCCCAGGGCACCAACGTGCTGTCGGACTTCCCGAAAGGCTTCCCGGCCGGCTACCGCGAGCGATTCGCCGCGCACTCGGCCGTGGTCGACATGCAGCACCTGCTGAGCCTGAACGAAAAAAATCCGCTGGTGATGAGCTTCTACCAGCCGCTGGGCCAGGTTTCCGGCCAGCGCGAGCTGCACTGCAAGCTGTATCACGCCGACACGCCGCTGGCGCTGTCCGACGTGCTGCCGATCCTGGAAAACCTCGGCCTGCGCGTGCTGGGTGAATTCCCGTACCGCCTGCGCCACACCAACGGCCGCGAATTCTGGATTCATGATTTCGCCTTCACCGCCGCCGAAGGCCTGGACCTCGACATCCAGCAACTCAACGACACCTTGCAGGACGCCTTCGTCCACATCGTGCGTGGCGATGCCGAGAACGATGCGTTCAACCGCCTGGTGCTGACCGCCGGCCTGCCATGGCGCGACGTGGCGCTGCTGCGTGCCTACGCCCGTTACCTGAAGCAGATCCGCCTGGGCTTCGACCTGGGATACATCGCCAGCACCCTGAACAACCACACCGACATCGCTCGCGAGTTGACCCGTTTGTTCAAGACCCGCTTCTACCTGGCGCGCAAACTCAGCGGCGATGACCTGGAAGACAAGCAGCTGCGCCTGGAGCAAGCGATCCTCTCGGCCCTGGACGACGTCCAGGTGCTAAACGAAGACCGCATCCTGCGTCGCTACCTGGACCTGATCAAGGCCACCCTGCGGACCAACTTCTACCAGACCGACGCCAATGGCCAGAACAAGTCCTACTTCAGCTTCAAGTTCAACCCGCACCTGATCCCGGAACTGCCGAAGCCGGTGCCCAAGTTCGAGATCTTCGTCTACTCGCCACGGGTCGAAGGCGTGCACCTGCGCTTCGGCAACGTTGCTCGTGGTGGCCTGCGCTGGTCCGACCGTGAAGAAGACTACCGCACCGAAGTGCTGGGCCTGGTAAAAGCCCAGCAAGTGAAGAACTCGGTGATCGTGCCGGTGGGCGCCAAGGGCGGTTTCCTGCCACGTCGCCTGCCGCTGGGCGGCAGCCGGGACGAGATCGCGGCCGAGGGCATTGCCTGCTACCGCATCTTCATCTCGGGCCTGTTGGACATCACCGACAACCTGAAGGACGGCGCGCTGGTACCGCCGGCGAACGTCGTGCGTCATGACGACGATGACCCGTACCTGGTGGTGGCGGCGGACAAGGGCACTGCGACCTTCTCCGACATCGCCAACGGCATCGCCATCGACTACGGCTTCTGGCTGGGTGATGCGTTCGCCTCCGGCGGCTCGGCCGGCTACGACCACAAGAAAATGGGCATCACCGCCAAGGGCGCGTGGGTCGGCGTGCAGCGCCACTTCCGCGAGCGCGGCATCAACGTCCAGGAAGACAGCATCACCGTGGTGGGCGTTGGCGACATGGCCGGCGACGTGTTCGGCAACGGCTTGTTGATGTCCGACAAGCTGCAACTGGTCGCGGCCTTCAACCACCTGCACATCTTCATCGACCCGAACCCGGAACCTGCCAGCAGCTTTGCCGAGCGCAAGCGCCTGTTCGACCTGCCGCGTTCGGCCTGGACCGACTACGACGCCAGCATCATGTCCGAAGGCGGAGGTATCTTCTCGCGCAGCGCGAAGAGCATCGCCATCTCGCCACAGATGAAAGAGCGCTTCGACATCAAGGCCGACAAACTGACCCCGACCGAGCTGCTGAACGCCTTGCTCAAGGCGCCGGTGGACCTGTTGTGGAACGGCGGTATCGGCACCTACGTCAAGGCCAGCACCGAAAGCCACGCCGATGTCGGCGACAAGGCCAACGATGCGCTGCGCGTGAACGGCAACGAACTGCGCTGCAAGGTGGTGGGCGAGGGCGGCAACCTGGGCATGACCCAACTGGGTCGCGTCGAGTTCGGCCTCAATGGCGGCGGTTCCAACACCGACTTCATCGACAACGCCGGCGGCGTGGACTGCTCCGACCACGAAGTGAACATCAAGATCCTGCTCAACGAAGTGGTGCAGGCCGGTGACATGACCGACAAGCAACGCAACCAGTTGCTGGCGAGCATGACCGACGAAGTCGGTGGCCTGGTGTTGGGCAACAACTACAAGCAGACCCAGGCCCTGTCCCTGGCGGCACGCCGTGCTTTCGTGCGGATCGCCGAATACAAGCGCCTGATGAACGATCTGGAAGCCCGGGGCAAGCTGGACCGCGCCATCGAGTTCCTGCCGACGGAAGAGCAACTGGCTGAACGTGTCGCGGCGGGCCATGGCCTGACCCGTGCCGAACTGTCGGTGCTGATCTCCTACAGCAAGATCGACCTCAAGGAAGCGCTGCTCAACTCCCTGGTACCGGACGACGACTACCTGACCCGGGACATGGAAACCGCGTTCCCGCCGACGCTGGTGAGCAAGTTCTCCGAGGCCATGCGTCGTCATCGCCTGAAACGCGAGATCGTCAGCACCCAGATCGCCAACGACCTGGTCAACCACATGGGCATTACGTTCGTCCAGCGGTTGAAAGAGTCGACGGGCATGAGCCCGGCGAACGTGGCCGGTGCTTATGTGATCGTTCGGGACATCTTCCATCTTCCGCACTGGTTCCGTCAGATCGAAGCCCTGGACCACCAGGTCTCCGCCGACGTGCAACTGGAGCTGATGGACGAGCTGATGCGCCTGGGCCGTCGCGCCACGCGTTGGTTCCTGCGCAGCCGCCGCAACGAGCAGAACGCTGCCCGTGACGTCGCTCACTTCGGTCCGCACCTGGCCGCGTTGGGCCTCAAGCTCGACGAACTGCTGGAAGGCCCGACCCGCGAAGGCTGGCAGACCCGCTACCAGGCCTACGTGGCCGCTGGCGTGCCGGAGTTGCTGGCGCGCATGGTTGCGGGCACCACGCACCTGTACACCTTGCTGCCGATCATCGAGGCGGCCGACGTCACCGGGCAGAACGCCGCCGATGTGGCCAAGGCTTACTTCGCCGTGGGCAGCGCCCTGGACATCACCTGGTACCTGCAACAGATCAGCGCACTGCCGGTGGAAAACAACTGGCAGGCACTGGCCCGTGAAGCGTTCCGCGATGATGTCGACTGGCAACAGCGGGCGATCACCATCTCGGTCCTGCAAGAGGGCGATGGCGCCCAGGACGTGGAAACACGCCTGGCGCTGTGGCTGGAGCAGCACCACGAAATGGTCGAGCGCTGGCGCGCCATGCTGGTGGACATCCGTGCTGCCAGCGGTACCGACTACGCCATGTACGCAGTCGCCAACCGCGAGCTGCTGGACGTGGCAATGAGTGGTCAGGCGATCGTGACGGCCAACTGATCCGGCGTTGAATGAAAAAGCCCCGCATTGAGAGATGCGGGGCTTTTTTTGTTTTTAAGATTCACTGCGGACCCCTGTGGGAGCGGGCTTGCTCGCGAAAGCGGTGTGTCAGTCAACAAAGTTAAGACAGGGGAACCGCTTTCGCGAGCAAGCCCGCTCCCACAAGGGGGACTGCGTTTTAGCGAGTTAGTTTTTCAGCGGTATCAACACCGCTTCATCCTCTCCCATCACCATGAACACCAGCAATTTTGCCGGTTGGCTCGCGCTGGCGTTTTTCGACACCAGGTGCTCGGAACCCGCCGCTTCATACCAGAACTCCCCGGCCTTGTAGGTCTTCGCCGGCTCGCCCTTGACCTGGGAGGTGATGGCGCCTTCCAGCACGTAGGCCATGGCCGTGCCTTCGTGTTTGTGGGCAATGGACGCTTGGCCGGGTGCATAGTTGACGGTCAGCATCATGGCTTTTTTACTTGGAACGTTTTTCAGCATTTGCTCCTGCAACACCGTGACCTTCTCCGATGGCGCGGCTTCGTGGGCGTAGGTCTGGGCAATGGGCAGCAGGCTGAGGGCGGCGATCAGACAGAGGGTTTTCATGAAGGTATGGCCTGTATGGTTTCGAGTGATTTCGCGCTGTCGCGGCGATGGATTCACCCTAAGCCCCAGGGCGGGGCAAGCAAACGTCCAATCTTTCGGAAGGTGGGTAGACCAATTGCAGGGCCAATGAGGCCATTGGCTCGCGGGTGCTTTTGTGGCGAGGGAGCTTGCTCCCGCTGGTCTGTAGGAGCTGTCGAGCGAAGCGAGGCTGCGATCTTTTGATCTTTCGCTCCAGACTCCGTTGGCAGGGCAAAGATCGCAGCCTCGTTGCACTCGGCAGCTCCTACGGGCGCGGGGTGTCAGCAGTTGAAGTCGATGCTGCGAGCCAGGCGGTTGTCGATCAGGCTGATGAAGCCTTGGACTTCCGGGCAGTTGAAGTGGGCTTGCATGGCCGCTTCCGATTGCCAGCGGGCGCTGACGTTCCAGCGGTCGCCATCGTCGGGGCAACGGTCGACCAGGTAGGCATCGCAGCCGGGCAGGGCACGCAGGGTCTCGACGATTTGCTGCAATTGCCGGCCCAGTTCTTCCGAGCGACCGGCAGCGGCTTGCACCTGTACGGTATTGATCACTTGGCGAGACATTGTTCAGGCTCCTGATCAAGTCGGAGGGGGGGCTGATTCTCAATGACACCCGTGCAGGATAGGCCTGGCGGCGCGAGGCTCAAACAGCCAATGGGCGGATAAATGCCCAGTCCAATCCTCAGGCCACCTGCTGCAGGATGTCGCGCAAACGGTCGAGGGCGACGTCGATGTCGAGGGTTTCGATCGCACCGAAACCGAAGAACAGGCCCGGCCGCACAGGCACATCATTGAAAAAACCGTCGAGGCTGTAGAGCCCGACCTCGGCCTTTCTCGCCAACGCGATCACCAGCGCCAGGTCCATCGGAGCCTTGCACAACACCGCCATATGAAAGCCCGCGGTAGTGGGCACGGCTTCGAACCAAGGTGACAAGTCCCCGGCCATGCGCGCCAGGATCCGCTCGCGGCGTCCGGCATACAGGGTGTGGCAGCGGCGGATGTGCTTGAGCAGGCAACCTTCGGCGATGAACTTGGCCAGCGCCCACTGGGGCAGGGTGGAGGTGTGTTGGTCGGTAAGACGCTTGGCCAGGATTACCGCTTCCAGGATTGCCGGCGGCAGGATCGCGTAGCCGAGCCGCAGTTCCGGCAACAGGGTCTTGGAGAAGGTGCCGACGTACGCGACGATCCCGCGTTCATCCAGGCTTTGCAACGAATCGGCGGGCCGGCCTTCGTAGCGGAATTCGCTGTCGTAGTCGTCTTCGATGATGATCGCCCCCAGTTCATAGGCCCGCGCCAGCAAGGCCTCGCGACGGGCCTGGCTCATGGGCATGCCCAGGGGAAACTGGTGGGAGGGCGTCACGTAGATCAGCCGCGTGCCGTCGGGGATCAGGTCCACCCGCATGCCTTGCTCGTCCACCGGGACCCCGGCCACCGTGGCGCCCTGGGAGCCGAACAGCAACCGCGCCGGCGGATAGCCGGGATCTTCCATGGCCACCAGGCTGCCGGGACGGGTCAACACCCGTGAGATCAAGTCCAAGGCCTGCTGCGCACCGTTGCATACCACCACGTCCTCGTCCTGGCAATTGACCCCACGGGAAAACGCGATGTGCCGGGCGATGGCATTACGCAGCGATGGCAGGCCTTCGGGCTGGCTGTAGAAGCCCTTGGCGCTGGCGATCTGGCGCAGCGCGTGGGCGGTGCAGCGCCGCCAGTCGTCCAGGGGAAACTGGCCTTTGCCGGTGGCACCGCCGATGAAGTCGTAGCGCAACGCACCTTCGAGGGTGGGATGGCGCATCAGGTCGGGCATGGTGCGCCAGGCCTCGACGACGTCGGCACCGGCCAGCTCGCGATGGCTTTGCTTGCGCACGACTTTGGCCGGCTGCGCATTGACGTAGGTACCTTTGCCGATGATGCCAGTGAGGAAATTTTCGTAGGTCAGTTGGGCGTAGGTGTCGGAGACGGTCTTGCGCGAGACACCCAGTTGCTCGGCCAGCAGGCGGCTGGGCGGCAGTTGGGTGCCGGCGGCCAGGCGACCACTCTCGATGGCGCTACGCAGTTGTTGATACAACTGGCCCGACAGGTCCTTGCGGCCGTTGATGACAACATGAAGTTCCATACCCGCAAGCTCCTGGGCGATTGTTCGGTGGCCGGCGTCAAAGGCGCAAGATTACCCGCATTGTGCGACTGCATAGAAGTTGCGTGGAGAAAATCCCGTCCATTGGACTTGTCCCCGGGTTTTTCGCCGAATTGGACCTGTCATTGCCCCGCCCCGAGGCCTACCGTGAAGGTCTCGAATGCCACGGAGCCCGCCATGAGCCCGCGTCTGGATTACTACACCGCATCCCCCGGGGCGATGCGCGCCATGATCGGCCTGGAAGCACTGACCAGTCGCTTGAGTATCGAACCGGCGCTGCTGCACCTGATCAAGATTCGCGCCTCGCAACTCAATGGCTGTGCTTTCTGCACCGACATGCATTCAGTGGAGGCGCGACGCCAGGGCGAGACCGAGCGGCGGCTCTACGCGGTGGCGGTATGGCGCGACAGTGGCTTCTTCACCGCCCGCGAACGCGCCGCCCTGGCCTGGACCGAGGCGGTGACGCTGTTGGCGCAAAGCCACGTCCCCGATGACATCTACGCCCACGCCCGGGCCTGCTTCAGCGAGGAGGAACTGGTGGACCTGACGCTGGCGATCAGCACCATCAATAGCTGGAACCGGCTGGCGGTGAGTTTTCGCCAGAGTCCGGGGGGGTGATTATCTGGATCAAGCTTTGACGTGATCCCTGTGGCGAGGGAGCTTGCTCCCGCTCAGTTGCGCAGCGACCGCAAAATTCTGGGGCCGCTGCGCAGCCCAGCGGGAGCAAGCTCCCTCGCCACAAAAAGCGGTCTCGTTATTTGGGCAGCGGTGAGGTGTTGGCCGGTACCGGCGGCCGCTGGGGCTTGACCGACGTGCCGAATGTATTGCCCATGCGCACCCCCGTGGCCGCCGGGGTTGCCAGGCCAATGCTGTTCGGCGCGCGTTCGTTGACCGGCACGTGCATGGCCTCCTGGGCCCGTTGCGCCGCTGTCGCGGCCTCGGGGTCATTGCCCATCTGCCGGCTCAGGCAGTTGTAGTCGGGGGTCTTGTAGCCACCGACGGTTACCTCGATACAGGCTGGGGCTTCCTCGCCATGGGCCCAGGGCAGGGCCATGAGCAGTCCGAGGCCTGCCATCATTTTCGTCCACTGTTTCATCACCGACCTCCTGGTCCATCACATTGAACGGTGCGTTGTCAGAGCATCAGTCTAGTGCGGCCCGGGGGGATTTATATCAGTTGTCATACGACATTCATAAACACCCCTCAGGATGACGATTTTCAACGGATACGTCAGTCGTGCAGCAGGGCAGAGCCGGGGGCGGACGCGGGCGTGGATTGACCAGGGCGCCCTTGGGGTGGCTTATGGCGTTGCTGTGTCTGCTGACCGGGCCGACCCAGGCAGTCGACTGGGTAGACCTGGACATCGCGCCCCAGGAACTGACCTCGGCGCTGGAACAGTTCAGTCGTTTTACGGGCATGGCCGTGCTGGTCGACCAGCAGTTATCGAGCCAGCGTCATTCGCTGGGCGTCCAAGGGCGGTTCACACCCTCCGAAGGGTTGCGGGTGTTGCTCAGCGGCACCGGGCTGGCGGCGCACTATGCCCGGGCGGATGCGTTCACGTTGCAGCCGGTGCGGGTCCGCGAGGTGCCGCTGCCTGCCGGCGTCACCCCGGGCTTGAGTGACAGCAACTACGCGGCAGCCATCCAGACGGTCATCCAGCGCAATTTATGTCGTTCAGCGTTGACCCGCCCGGGCAGTTTTCGGGCGGTGCTGCAAGTGTGGATCGGCCGGGACGGCGTGGTTCAGCACAGCCGCCTGGTCAGTTCCACGGGCGACCTGATGCGCGACAAGGCCTTGGTCAACAGTTTGCAGAATCTCAGGATCGACCGCCCGGCGCCCAGTTCGCTGCGCCAGCCGGTGACCCTGCTTTTGTTACCCGACTCATCAGGAAAAAGCATGGAATGCACAACAGGGGAAGGGGTGTCCGGGCGATGAAAGACATCGGTCGCAGCCCGTTGGTGAAGTTGTTCCTCACCTCTTACGAGGATTTCAGGGTGCGCCTGCGCCGGCGCCTGGGTTCCGAGGAACTGGCCAACGATGTGCTGCATGAAACCTACCTTCGGGTCGATCGCATGGTCGACACGTCGGACATCGCCCAGCCCAATGCCTATTTGTATCGCATGGCCCTGAACATTGCCGCTGACCGTCGGCAGGCCGATGCGCGCCTGCTCACGGGTGACGAAATAGAGGAACTGCTGCAGGTCTCGGATGAAGCGCTGGACCCGGCGCGGGTGGTGGGGGGGCAGAAGGAGTTGCAGACCTTGCTCAAGGCCCTGTACGAACTGCCAGCACGCCGCCGCCGGATTTTCATCGCCGCCCGCCTGGAAGAAGCGCCGCACCTGGAAATCTCCCAGCGCTTCGGTATTTCCACCCGCATGGTGGAAAAGGAAATCAAGGCAGCGCTGGGGCATTGTGCCCTGCGCCTGGAAAGAAAAGTCATTCAGCGGTTCGGTCCCGGCGCGGGAAAACCGTCTTGAGAGTAGAGACCCGACCCTTTCATGAGTGTGTGTACGCTTGAACATCTTCAGCATTGCTTCCCCTGACGCCACGCCCCAGGCCCGGTTGGCCAGCGAGGCCCGTGACTGGCTGATCCTGCTGACCTCGGGACGCGCCACCGTGGCCGATGCCCGGGCCTTGCGCCAGTGGTGTGGGCAAAGCCCCGAACATGCGCAGGCTTTTGAGCAGGCCAAGGCCTTGTGGCATGGGCTGCAACCTGCCACCGCAGCGTTGCAGGCGCCCCGGCATTTCGGCCGTCGGGCGTTGTTGGGTGGGGCAATCGCGGCATCGGCGGCCTTTTTGTTGATTCGCGCCACGGTGCCCGGCGGTGTGTCCGGGCTGGGAGCCGACTACATCACCGAGGTTGGCGAACAGCGCCGAGTGGAATTGGCCGAGGGCGTCAGCCTGGAGCTCAACACCCAGACCCGCCTCAGCCGCCGCCCGCTGGCCGATGGCGGACAAGGGTTGGAATTGCTCAGTGGCGAAATTGAAGTGCAGGGGCGCAGTGCCCAGGTGGTCAGCGTCCAGGCCGGTGCCGGCTGGATCAGCGCCGCCCGGGCACGCTTCAACATTCGCTACACCGACCACAGCGTCTGCGCGACTTGCCTGGAGGGCGTGGTGCAGGTCGAGGTGCAAGGGCAAAGGTTTCGCCTGGAGCCCGGCATGCAGCTGACTTACGACCCGGGCCAGGTGGGCATCCCCGAGCGTGTCGATGTGTCGGCGGCCGTTGCCTGGCGTGAGCAGGTTCTGGTGTTCAACGACGCGACCCTGGCCAGCGTCATCGATGAAATCAACCGTTATCGTCCGGGCATGTTGCTGCTGCTCAACCGCGAGCTGGCCCAGCGCAAGGTCCAGGCACGGTTTCGCCTCGACCAACTGGCCGGTGTGGCGCTGTTGATCCGCGATGCCTACGGCGCCAAATGCACCGAATTGCCGGGTGGGGTGGTGGTGTTGAGCTGAGTCCGGTGGCGCCTGGTCGGGCCTCATCGCGAGCAGGCTCGCTCCCACAGTGGATTTGTGTTGTGGCCAGGGCTTGAGATCATCCATTAACCCTGTGGGAGCGGGCTTGCTCGCGAAGGCGGCATCACGTTCGACATTGATGTCGAGCCTAAGGGCCTCTTCGCGAGCAAGCCCGCTCCCACAAGGACCAGTGTTGGGTCCAATAACTACCTACTCCAGTGGCCCCAGCACTTGTCGATACTGCTCGGTGCCTTGGGGTGTCTGGCGGGTCAGGCTGATTTCGATGCCCGCCGGGTTTTCCTGGCGGTTGCCGCTGAGTTTGCGCCAGCCTTTTTCCGGGTCCCAGTACCGCAGTGCGGCGTCGCTGACGTCACTGAGCACGGCCACGCCCGAGCCGGGTGCGGGCAGAGGGTAGCGATTGCGGGCCGGGCCTTGGGCGCGGTACAGCGTGTCGCCCTTGAGCCACCAGCGCACCCGTTGCAACTGACCTTCCTGGGCCGCCGCCACGCGGATCACATCCAGGCGAAAACCCCGGCCTTCGGTACTGCGCACGGTAAGGGCGGGCGGCGCGGTCGAGGGCTCGTCGTTGACGCCGGGTTTGACCGGTTCACTCAGCTCGATGCCGGCGCGCAGGTCAACGTCGCGCTCCAGCTGGTTCAAGACCCGCAACAACGCTTCGGTCTGCTCGGTGCTGGCCTGCAAGTGGCTGTCGGCCCGGGTCACGCTGTCCAGGCCGCGCCAGGCGATCAGGCTGATCACCGCCATCAGCAGGATCGCCACCATCACTTCCAGCAAAGTGAACCCCGTCTCCCGCACGCTCATTGGAGTTGCACCCGCCCGGCGGCACTGCGTTGCACCGTGAGACTGTTCTGGCCGTCCGACAAGCGGATCTGCAAGGGCTCGCCGATCCATTCGGCATTCAGCACGACCCGCTGCCTGGGTTCCACCCGGACTTCCATTGACGGACTCTGCCAGTGACGCGGACGCAGTTGCGGGTCATCCTTGAAGCGATCGAGCTCGGCGCCTCGATCGGCACGGCGACTGAAGCCAAAGCCCTTGGCGTCCCAGCGCCAGGTAATCGGCCGCCCATCGCTGCGAGCTTCGGTCTGGGCCAGTTGCAGAAGTTGCACCAGCCGTTCGCCATCCTGGCGCAGCAACTTCAACGGGTCTGGCTTGATGCTCAGGCCCACGGCGGCACTGGCGATGCCGATGATCACCAGCACCACCATCAATTCGATCAGGGTAAAACCGCGTTGCTGGCCGAGGTTCATGGGCGCTCCTTTGCATAAAGGTCACTCTGCACGGCGAAGATGATAAGGATGTGAAATAAAACGGAGAGAATTGACGCGTACGCTGCAAGCAGGAATCAAAAAAAGGAGATTCAGGCCATGGCGTTCATCGAGCGTGTGTCCCCGGCGCAAATCGTCCAGGTGGTGGGCTTGTTGGCGGCGTTGGCCGGGGGGGCGACCTGGTCGTCTCTGCTGCTCACGTCGGCCGAGTCCCGTACGCCGGATGTCGCCCCGCAGCGCATGGCCGAGCGTTCGGATAATCCAGCGTTGCAATGGTTCTCCAACCAGCCGGCAGCGGTGGACATCAAGGTCAGCGGCGTGATGGCCGGCAGCCACGCTTCCGTGGCGATCCTCAGCCTCAACGACGGGCCGCCGCGCAGTTTCCTGGTGGGTGAGCCCGTGGCCCAAGGGGTACGGTTGGTGGCGATCGAGGCGCAGGCGGTGGTCATCGAACGCGGCAATGAACAGACCCGGCTGGCCCTGGCGCGGTTGCCGGATTCAGTGAGTTTGCCCTCCCTGACCCAACCCTGAGTGCTTTTGTGGCGAGGGAGCTTGCTCCCGCCGGGCTGCGAAGCGGCCCCAAAATCCTGCGGTCGCTGCGCAACCGAGCGGGAGCAAGCTCCCTCGCCACAGGGAATCGCATGCATCCCCTTATTTCTCCCGGCTGACCAACGTCTCCAACCGAGCCAACGGCGGCGCTTCGCGACTGCGATCCGACACGCTCAGTTCAACCCGCAGCAGCCGGCCGTTTTCCGCCGGGCGCAGAGTCTGTTCGCAGCGCAGCAGCAAGCGCCCCTGGTCGCATTCGAACACTTTCGAGCCTTGGGCAAAACTGCCTTCCAGACGCAACTGCGCCAGTTGGCTGCGGGCGGCCAGCAGGGCGATGGATTTGTCGCGCAGCAGGCCGTTGCTCTGGGTCATCACCGCGGCCACGCGCACGGCGGCGGACATGGCCACGGCGATGATCGCCAGGGCCACCAGCACTTCGATCAGGGTGAAGCCGGCTTGCGGAGCAGGGCGTGGCATGGCGCGGGCTCGAGGGCGAGGGCAGCCTTCAAGGCTAGCCGGCGCTCGTGACCGATTGACGACGCAAGCTCCTGAGCAATTTCAATATCACTGACATATTTTCTTGCAACACTGCGCCTCGAATCGAATCCAGCGAAGGACCGTCGAGATGCAGATCGCCCGTTACAACGCCCGTCCCCAAGGCCCTCGCAGGCAGCGGGGTTTCACCCTGATCGAAATCATGGTCGTGGTGGTGATCCTCGGCATCCTGGCGGCGATGGTGGTGCCCAAGGTCCTCGACCGCCCCGACCAGGCGCGGGCAACGGCGGCAAAACAGGACATTGGCGGCTTGATGCAAGCCTTGAAGCTGTATCGCCTGGACCACGGCAGTTACCCGAGCATGAACCAGGGCCTCAAGGTGCTGGTGGAGAAACCGGCCGATGCGAAAAACAGTACCTGGCGTTCCTACCTCGAGCGCCTGCCTAACGACCCATGGGGCCGTCCTTATAACTACCTCAACCCCGGCGCCAACGGCGAAGTCGATATCTTTTCCCTGGGGGCCGACGGCCAGCCTGACGGCGACGGCGTGAATGCCGACATTGGCTCCTGGCAGTTGTAAGGGCCGTGATGCGAACGGATTCGCCCCTCGCGGCGAAGCAGCGCGGCATGGCGGTGATCAGTGCCTTGCTGATCGCTGCCGTGGTAGCGGTGATCGCCGGCGGCATGCTGACCCGCCAGACCCTGTTCACCCGCAGCCTGGAGGCCGAGCAATTGCGCGTCCAGGGCACGGCGCGGTTGCAGGGCGGTTTGCAACTGAGTCGCCAGTTGCTCTGGGATGCCCGTCAGCGTGATCCGCTGACGCGTTTCGGCCAGCCCTGGGCGAAGCCCATCGTGATGCCGGGCTCAATCCAGGCTGATACGCCGTTCGAAGGTCAGCTGGAAGATGAGCAAGGCAAGTTCAACTTGCGCAACCTCGTCGCCAATGAGCGTGTGGACGAGGAGCAAGTGCAGGCCTTCGAACGCCTGTGCCAGCAGTTGGGCGTGTCCGCGACCGTCCGTACGCGCATCGTCGAAAGGGTGGTCGAGGCGTATCCGCGCCTGTTGAATCCGCCGCGGGCGGCCCCGACGCCAAAGGCCACTACCTTCAACAGCGGCCGCGAAACGTCGCCGCAGGCCGACAACACGCCGCTGGCCCCGACGCGCCCGATGCTGCGCACCGTGCAAGACTTGCGCAGCGTCAAGGGCGTCACCACGCGGTTACTGGACACCCTGACGCCGTACGTGACGATCCTGCCGGCCAATACCTGGCTCAACGGCAACACCGCCAGTGCCCCGGTGCTGGCGGCCTATGTGCCAGGGCTGTCGTTGCAGCGGGCCGAGGCGCTGGTCAGGGAGCGCGACGGCGGCCACTGGTTTATCAATCGCGGGGATTTCGTCAATCGCCTGCGCATGCCGGAGCTGGAGAACGCCAACGTCAAGGTCGGCATCACCAGCGACTGGTTCCGCCTGCGAGGCCAGGCGCGCAGCGGTAAACGGCGGGTTGAACTGGAGGCTTTGCTGCAACGCAGCGAAGACCGCTTGCCCCAGGTGATCTGGTCATGGGTGGGCGTATGACGCGCTTGCGTATCGCCCTGGCGCCGCTGGGCAGCCTGGATATCGACAGCGTGGTGGCGTTCGCCTGGCTGGATCGCCAGGGTCAGGTCCGCGAGCAAGGTCGCAGCAGCCTGCGGGCGTTGGGCCAGGGCGGTAAGCACCTTTCGGTGGAATGCTTCCTTCATCCCCGCGACAGCCTGCTGACCCGCTTGGAGTTGCCGTTGTTGCCGGCGGCCAAGGTCACCGCAGCGGTGACGTGCGCGGCCCAGGCCCTGATGCTCGGTGCCAGCGAACACATGCACGTGGCCCACAGCCCGCGTGACGTCGACGGACAGGTGCAGATCGCCTGGCTGGACCGTGAATCCCTCGCCCATTTGGGGCGGCTGGTGCAGCAGGCCGGCTTGAAGCTGCGCGGCCTCTACCCGGCGGCCTACGCCTTGCCGGTGCTGTCGGGGCCGGTGGCCTGCATTGAGGACGACCATCTGCTGGTGCGCCATGGCCTGCAACACGCGGTGGTGCAGCCGTTGCAGGACGAGGCGCTGGAGGAGTGGTTGCTGGAAATCGGGGCCGGGCTGCATTGGGTCGGTGAAGCGCCGGCGCAATCTTCGATCAGCACCTTGGCTGAAACCCAACGCTGGACGGGTCCGGCGCCGGGTTGGGGCTTGCATGCCGGCCTTTCACGCAGCGCGGCCGAGCGTGGCGGTTGGGGCCGGGCGGCGGCGATCTGCGCGACAGCGCTGGCAGTGTGGGTGATCGGGCTGAATCTCTATGCTGCCCGCGAAGCGGCCCAGGGCCAACGGCTCAAGGCGCAGATGAGCCAGCGGGTGAAGCAGGCGTTTCCCGAGTTACCGGTGATTCTCAACCCGCTGCAGCAGGCGCGCCAGCAAGTCGCGGCGCGCCAGAGCGGTGCAGCGACCGACCCGACCCAGCGCTTTGCCAGCCTGGTGCAGCAGGCGGGCAGCGCCATGCCGTTCATGAGCGGCAATGTCCAGGCGCTGGTGTTCGAGAACGGTGAGTTGCACCTGAATGTCGTGGCCGAGGCGCAGAAAAGCGCTGCCGAAGACGATTGGAAAATCCCCCTGGCCCAGGCCGGCATCGACGTCGCCGCCATCGACCAGGGCTGGGTCCTGCGCGTGGCCCCGGCCGGCCAGGGTATGCAGGACGCCCCCGACGAAACCCCGGACGTCGACGATGAATAAGCACTTCCTGGCCCTGGCGCGGGTCCGTTGGCAGACCTTTCGCACGCACTTGCGCACGTTCTGGCAGGGGCTTGCCGTGCGCGAACGAACCGCCGTGGCCCTGGCGGCGCTGGTGGTGGGTGGCTGTCTGGTCTGGCTCGCACTGATCCAGCCGCCGCTGAAGACCATCGCCTACTGGCAGGTCGAAACCCCAAAGCTGCGCTCCCAGACCGAAGCCCTTGAGGTGCTGTTGCGTGACGTCGCGGGGCCTGCCCAAGACCAGCCCCTCGAAGCCGCCTTGCGCCAGAGCCTGGACGCCAGCGGCTTGAGCCAGCACTACCAATTGCAAATGTCCGAGGGCCCCGGTGCCTGGCAGCTCACGTTCGACCAGGCTCCGGCGGAGACGGTCATCAGTTGGCTGCTGGGCAACCCACGGCAATTTTCCCTGGAAGTGATCGAGGCCCGTTTGCAGCGCACCGCCCTTGCCAACCCCGATAACCACGACAACCTCGACAACAGCGCCGGCACACTGTCCGGAACCGTTCGCATGGATCAGGCGCAAAGCGCTAAGGAAGCTTCATGAAAGGGGCCCGATACCCACGTCATTGGCGCAAGGCCGCACCGCTGTTGTTGCTGGCGTTGAGTGCGTGCAACAGCACGCCGCCCGCGTCGCAGCCACCGTTGCTGGTGGACAGCGAGCTGGGTATTCCGCTGGGGAGTACCCAGCGCAGCGGTGATGCAATACTCGATCGCCAGCGCGCCCAGGACCTGGGTGAACGCAAGCCGGCGGTACGGCATCAGGTCGACCTCACCGCCCGTGGCCGAGAGCCGCGCAGCAATACGCCGGCACGCACGCCCCTGGGCGATCAACCGGTGACGCTGAATTTTGTCGACGCGGATATCCAGGCGGTGGTGCGGGCCTTGTCCCGTTCCACCGGCCAACAGTTCCTGGTGGACCCACGGGTCAAGGGCAACCTGACGCTGGTTTCCGAAGGCCAGGTCCCGGCCCACCAGGCCTACGACATGCTGCTGGCCGCGCTGCGCATGCAAGGCTTCAGCGTGGTGGACGTGGGTGGCGTGGCCCAGGTGGTGCCGGAGGCCGATGCCAAGCTGCTCGGTGGACCGATCTACAGCGCCGACAAACCGGCCGGCAACGGTATGCTGACGCGCACCTTCCGCCTGCAATACGAAAACGCGGTGAACCTGATCCCGGTGCTGCGCCCGATCGTGTCGCCGAACAATCCGATCAATGCGTACCCGGGCAACAACACCATTGTCGTCACCGATTACGCCGAGAATCTGTCGCGGGTGGCGCAGCTTATCGAAGGCATCGACACCCCCAGCGCCATCGACACCGACGTGGTGCCGATCCACAACGGCATCGCCGTCGACATCGCCCAGATGGTCGCTGACCTGCTGGAAAACCAGGGCGGCGATCAGACCCAGAAGATCAATGTGATCGGCGACCCGCGTTCCAATTCCATCATCATCCGCGCCGGCAGCCCCGAACGCACGGAGCTGGCGCGCAACCTGATCTACAAGCTCGACAACGCCCAGAACAACCCGAGCAACTTGCACGTGGTGTACCTGCGCAACGCCCAGGCCGGCAAACTGGCCCAGGCCCTGCGCGGCTTGCTCACCGGGGAAAGCGAAGGCGAGGGCAGCGACAACTCGCGCTCGGTGCTCAGCGGCATGGGCGCCAGCACCAACGGCCAGAGCGGGCAGGGCAGCAGTGGCGACGGCACCAGCAGCACCACCAGCGGCAGTGCGTCGAGTAGCGGCAACGGCTACGCCCAGGGCAGCAACGGCTCCACCGGCACGACGTCGACGAACAGTGAGCAGGGCACCGCCTTCAGCGCCGGCGGCGTGACCATCCAGGCCGACGCCACCACCAACACCTTGCTGATTTCGGCGCCGGACCCGCTGTACCGCAACCTGCGGGAAGTCATCGACCTGCTGGACCAGCGTCGTGCCCAAGTGGTGATCGAAAGCCTGATCGTCGAGGTCGGTGAGGACGACGCCAGTGAGTTCGGCGTGCAATGGCAGACCGGCAATCTGGGGGGGAGTGGGGTGATCGGCGGGGTCAATCTCGGCGGTACGGGGCTCAACCTCAACGGCAAGACCAGCATCGACGTGTTGCCCCAGGGCCTGAACCTGGGCCTGGTCAACGGTACCGTGGACATTCCCGGCATCGGCAAGATCCTCGACCTCAAGGTGTTGGCCCGGGCGTTGAAAAGCAAGGGCGGCACCAACGTGCTGTCGACGCCGAACCTGCTGACCCTCGACAACGAAGCGGCAAGTATTTTCGTCGGCCAGACCATCCCCTTCGTCAGCGGCAGCTACGTTACGGGCGGGGGCGGCACCAGCAACAACCCGTTCCAGACCGTGACTCGCGAGGAGGTGGGCTTGAAGCTTAATGTCCGACCGCAGATTTCCGAAGGCGGGACGGTCAAGCTCGATATCTATCAGGAGGTCAGCAGCGTCGACAATCGCGCCTCCAGCACAACGGGCATCGTCACCAACAAGCGCGCCATCGACACCAGTATCCTGCTGGATGACGGGCAGATCATGGTCTTGGGCGGGCTGTTGCAGGATGGCTACAGCCAGAGCAACGACGCGGTGCCGTGGCTGTCGACCATCCCCGGCATCGGTGCGCTGTTTCGCAACGAGCGACGGCAGGTCACCAAGACCAACCTGATGGTGTTCCTGCGGCCCTATATCATCCGCGACACAGCAGCGGGCCGCGGCATCACCCTCAACCGCTACGACTTCATGCGCCGCGCCCAGGGCTTGCTGCAACCGGAGCGCAGCTGGGCCCTGCCGGACGTGCAGGCGCCGCAACTGCCGGCCTCGGCCCGGGCGATCCCCGGCACCGCGCCGGTGAGCCTGCAAACGCCCAGGGCGGTGATCAAGGCAGTGCCGGCAACGGAGCCGGTTGGACAATGAGCATTCAACCTGTGGCGAGGGAGCTTGCTCCCGCTGGGTTGCGCAGCAGACCCGAAACCTGGCGCCTCGGTGCGTCAGGCAGATCGCATTCAACCTGTTTGGGGTCGCTTCGCAACCCAGCGGGAGCAAGCTCCCTCGCCACAGGGGCCATGTCAGTCATAGAGGAGGTGTCGGCATGAACACCCTCCCATACGCCTGGGCCAAGGCCCAGCGGCTGGTGTTGCGCCAGTCCGAAGAGGGCGCGGTGTTGATGGTGTGTCCATCCACGCCGGGCTGGTCCATCAGTGAAGTGCGCCGTCAGTTCGGCGAAGTACGCCTGGAGCGGGTACGCGACGAGGAACTCGACGGGTTGCTGAACACGGCCTATGCCGACACCGGCAGCGCCGCCGCGGTGGTGGGCGCGGCGGAAAACGAAGTGGACCTTGACCGGCTGATGCAGGACATCCCCGAGATCACCGACCTGCTGGACACTCAGGACGGCGCGCCCGTGATCCGCATGATCAACGCCTTGCTGACCCAGGCCGCGCGCGACGAGGCCAGCGACATCCACATCGAACCCTACGAGAGCCATTCGGTGGTGCGCTACCGCGTCGACGGCACCCTGCGCGATGTGGTGTCGCCGCGCAAGGCCCTGCACGGTGCGCTGGTGTCGCGAATCAAGATCATGGCCCAGCTCGACATCGCCGAAAAACGCCTGCCCCAGGATGGCCGGATTGCCTTGCGGGTGGCCGGTCGACCGATCGATATCCGCGTCTCCACGGTGCCCACCGGTCATGGCGAACGGGTGGTGATGCGGTTGCTGGACAAGCAGGCCGGACGCCTGCAACTGGAAACCCTGGGGATGGACCCGGACGTGCTGGGCAAGCTCGATCACCTGATCCGCCAGCCCCACGGCATCGTCCTGGTGACCGGCCCAACGGGCAGCGGCAAGACCACCAGCCTCTACGCCGCCCTGGCCCGGCTGGATGCCAGCGTCCATAACATTCTCACGGTGGAAGACCCGGTGGAGTACGACTTGCCAGGCATCAGCCAGATCCAGGTCAACGCCAAGATCGACATGACCTTCGCCCTGGCGTTGCGGGCGATCCTGCGCCAGGACCCGGACATCATCATGATCGGTGAAATTCGTGACCTGGAGACCGCGCAAATTGCCGTGCAGGCCTCCCTGACCGGTCACTTGGTGCTGGCGACGCTGCACACCAACGACGCGGTGTCGGCCATCAACCGCCTGATCGACATGGGCGTCGAGCCGTTCCTGCTGGCCTCGTCGATGCTCGGCGTGCTGGCCCAGCGACTGGTGCGCAGGCTCTGCCCGCAGTGCAAGCAGCCGGATCCGGCCGCGCCCGGTACCTGGCGTCCGGTGGGGTGCCCGACCTGTAACCAGACCGGCTACAGCGGCCGCACCGGTATCCATGAACTGTTCTGCATCGACGATGATATCCGCACGCTGATCCACCAGGGGGCAGGGGAGCAGGCACTGCGCGCCGCCGCCCGCCAGGCCGGGATGTTCAGCATGCGCGAGGATGGCGAGCGCTGGGTCCGTAGTGGCGCCACGGCCCCGGAAGAAATCCTGCGCGTGACCCGGGACGCCTGATGAATCGCTACCGTTTCGAGGCCGCCGACGCCCAGGGCAAGATCGAATCCGGACACTTGGAAGCCGACAGCCAGGGGGCAGCGTTCAACCTGTTGCGCAGCCGCGGCTTGACCGCGTTGCAGGTGCAACTCGAGCGCAACACGGCGCAGGCCAACGGTGGTGGTTTGTTCAGCGCCAAACTCTCGGACAACGACCTGGCCTGGGCCACCCGCCAACTGGCGAGCCTGTTGGGCGCGAGCCTGCCACTGGAAGCGGCGTTGAGCGCCACGGTGGAGCAGGCCGAGCGCAAGCACATCGCCCAGACCCTGAGCGCGGTGCGCGCCGATGTGCGCAGCGGCATGCGCCTGGCCGAAGCCCTGGCGGCACGGCCCCGCGACTTTCCGGAAATCTATCGGGCGTTGATCGCCGCGGGTGAAGAGTCCGGCGACCTGGCCCAGGTGATGGAGCGATTGGCGGACTACATCGAGGAGCGCAACAACCTGCGGGGCAAGATCCTCACCGCGTTCATCTACCCCGGGGTGGTGGGGCTGGTGTCGGTCGCCATCGTGATTTTCCTGCTCAGCTATGTGGTGCCCCAGGTGGTCAGCGCGTTCTCCCAGGCCCGCCAGGACCTGCCCGCACTGACCGTGGCGATGCTCACCGCCAGTGATTTCATTCGTGCCTGGGGCTGGTTGTGTTTTGGGGTATTGGCCGGGGGCTTCTGGAGTTGGCGGCTGTATCTGCGTAAACCGGCGGCACGGTTGAACTGGCACGCACGGGTGTTGCGCCTGCCGCTGCTCGGGCGTTTTGTACTGGGCCTCAATACCGCGCGCTTTGCTTCCACCCTGGCGATTCTTGGCGGCGCCGGGGTGCCGTTGTTGCGAGCGCTTGAGGCCGCGCGCCAGACGCTGTCCAATGAGCGCCTGAGCCAGAGCGTCAGCGAGGCCACGGCCAAGGTCCGCGAAGGGGTCAACCTGGCGGCGGCGCTGCGGGTGGAAAAAGTCTTCCCCCCGGTGCTGATCCACCTGATCGCCAGCGGCGAGAAAACCGGCTGCCTGCCACCGATGCTCGAACGCGCCGCGCAAACCCTGTCCCGCGACATCGAACGCCGCGCCATGGGCATGACCGCACTATTGGAGCCGCTGATGATCGTGGTCATGGGCGGCGTGGTGCTGGTCATTGTCATGGCGGTGTTGTTGCCGATCATTGAGATCAACCAGTTGGTGCAATGAATCGTCGACGCTGAAACTACGCTCCGGTCGCTCCAAGACCACCAAAACCACCAAAACTTCCTGCTGGAGGTATTCCAGCGACAGGAATCTGACTCCTAGGCATCGGCTTGACGTTGGAGAGACCACCCACAAAGTTACCCACCGCCCCGCCGACAATGCCACCCAGTGCGGTGCCTCCGCCTCCGAATCTACTTCCAACACTTGCTCCGATTGACGCTCCTACCGTTTCTGCTGAGACGATGGTGTCGCCTGCGCCGAAAATCATAAGTTGTTCTTCTTCGGTGAGATCTCTCATGTCGATGTCCTGCCTTTAAATGAATAAATTTCAGTTATGTTTGTTTTGATCTTTTTTGATTAATTCCAAAAAAACAAAATGATGCATGTACTGCAAGTCCAATGATCAAGCCTTTAATGTATAAATTTAACTCCCAGTGATCAGCTATCACGCCTATAGAAATGCCGAACAATAATGACGCCAGGATGGCAATTATTTTTTTCATGAGGTTGATACGCTCAGCCCGTCCGTCGATGATTTCGACAGGCTATAGCATCCGGTTTTCTTGATTGTGAAATCAAAATTCCTGCGTGCCCAAAACACTTGAGGAATATTGTTCCTTCGAAATATTGTCTTTAAGGTACTGATGGCATCTTTAGCGCCGCCACTGGGAAAACAAAAATCGATTATCCACGTCCGCCCCCCTTCATTCCATTCCGACGGGTGCAGCAGAAAGTTGGGATCCGTCAGCATTCGCTGCTCAGCATCCGGTGCTAGATATGCCCATGTAACATAGCCCATAGGCCTTGCTGTGGAGTCAAAGAAAAACACAATCTGCTGATGATCAATCGCGGGCACCAACCAAAAATGCAGTGTACGCATCTGAAACGTATGAGAACGGCTACACATGAACATAATCAAGTTGGCATAGCCGAGTGCTGCGGCCTTCTTTTCAATAGTGTTGTTTAGGCACTGAGTAACCAGACGAAAACGGTTTGTCATTGACATGAAAAGGCTCCTAGCCTTAGTGACTCCATCCGACGCTCCCGGATGCCACGAGAATTCCAGCTGCACAAGCATGGTGGAAACGATTGATGGACACATTAGCTTCGAAAACCGATTGCTGACGACCCTACAGGTGTAGGGGTTCATCGTTTGATTTTTTCCTGTATAGCCTCACCTCCCGAGCCTCCCCGTTACCAAACTCGGGTTCCTCGTTCTGTCATCTTCCGCCGCCCGGCAACCCTGCGCCGCCATCTCCACGGCCAGCTCTTGCCGTCCCCCTGAAAAGTCCGCCTGAACCCACGGTTCAGAGCCCTCGAACACCCGAGAAAAACACCCTGAAAACAGCCCTCAACTCCCGAGGTTTTTTCCTCTATCTGTCACCGGAAACTGCGAATTTCTAACCCATGGCCTCACCCCACCGCCATCGGCACAGGACCGAGCGCCATGACGGCAAGCATGCGTCACCCAACCTACGTATGAACACGATGAAAGGAGATTCTTCATGTTTAAGCGCACTATGATCGCAGCGTCCCTGGCAGTAGCCGCCCTGGCTTCGGCCCAATCGATGGCCGCGGTGGTCGGTGGCGGTGCCACCCTGCCCGAGAAACTCTACAACGGCGCTTCGCCTCTGCCACGTCTGCTGCCGACAGACTTCAGCTATACCGGTGTCGGCAGCGGCGCCGGCAAGACGGCTTTCCTGACCAACGCACCCGCTTCGATCAACCAGCCTGCCGGTACCCCGGTTGACTTCGCCGGTAGCGACTCGGTCATCAGCCAGACCGAGCTGACCAACTACAACAACGCCTTCGGTGCCACCTTCGGCAAACTGATCCAGATTCCATCGGTCGGCACTTCGGTCACCATCCCCTACAAGAAGTCCGGCACCACGACCCTGCAACTGAGCGGCGCCCAACTGTGCAGCATCTTCTCCGGCGCCGTGACCACCTGGGGCCCGATCCTGGGTAATAGCGACGCCACCCCGATCAAGGTCATCTACCGTTCCGGCAGCAGCGGCACCACCGAATTGTTCGCCCGCTTCCTGAATGATTCCTGCCCTACCCAGTTCGGTGTCAGCAGCACCTTCACCACTGCCAAAGTAGGCGCCGAGCCTGCCAACTGGCAAGCCGTTGCCGGCAGCGCTGACATAGTGACCGCAGTCAACGCCACCGACGGTGCCATCGGTTATGTCAGCCCTGACTTTGTTTCTCCCAACAACAACGCCGTGGTGGCTCGTGTCAGCAAAAACGCCGTAGCCGCCGGCACCGCGCCACTGCCAAGCCTGGCCAACACCACCGCCGCCCTGGGCACTGCTCCAGTCCCAGCTACCGCTGCCGATCGTGCCAACCCGTTGAAATGGGTACCGACCTTCGGTTCCGCCGCCGGTGACACCGCTGTACCCACCGGCGCCAGCCAGTACCCGATCGTGGGTTACACCAACCTGCTCGTCGGTCAGTGCTACCAGACCGCAGCTGATGCCACCGCCGTCCGCAACTTCCTGACCAGCCTGTACACCGGCACGAAAAACACCATCATCAACGCCCACGCCTTTGCCATCGTCCCAGGCACCAGCGCAACACCGACCAACCTGGCTGGCGAAATCAAGAAAACCTTCCTCGACAACGCCTATGGCGACGGCCTGGACATCGCCAACGTCAGCGTCTGCAACGGCAAGGGTCGTTTGTAAGCCCCCCCGCAGGAAGCAGTTCTGGCCACAGGATGTGGCACCTCTGAAAACAGCATCGGTAGCGGCCAGGTTGGCGCTGCCGATGTTGTTTTTCTGCGCCTGACGACCTTGCGCACGCCGATGCGCCGGATGATTCCGCTGCCCGGCGAGCACGCATATGAACTTTGTATGACAAGCGTTCGGTCGCGCACCGTTGTAACCGCCTATCAGGTATCGATACGGCCGCCTTGGGCGGCTGTGTGACCTAACTCTGTGCTTTGGGAAAAGGATCGGATAGTGATGCGTCTGTCTAAAAAAACTTCGAAACCGACGCCTCGCGGCTTCGCCCCTGGATCCTCTCGCTCGGTATTGGAGCAGGGCGCGTTGTACCTCACCCCCCTGGCCCAGGCGATTGGCCTGCTGGTGCTCACGGGCACGGCCCAGGCTGCGCAGCCGGCGGCTTTCAGTTCGAGCTGGTTTGCCGCCAAGGGCGTGGCCCAGGCCACCAATGCCGCCCGCCCGGGCGGGCTGGTTCCGGGAGCGCCGCCACCGCTGGCGCAACAGCAAACGGTCAACCAGCAATTGCAGCGCTCGCTGAGCAACCTCAACAACACGGTGGCCGCAATCGCCGCGCAGCAGGCCTTGCAGGCGGCGGGCCGTGCGGCAGCCCTTGCCAGCCCGCAAACCATTCATAACGGCCTGGGTGGCAATGGCCTGAACCTGGTGATCGGCGTCGATGGCAAACCGGTCTTCAGTAATGTCGAGGCGCCGGTGCAGACCGAGGCGGGCGGCAAGACCCAGGTCTCGATCAAGCAGACCGCGGACAAGGCGATCATCAACTGGGACACCTTTAACGTCGGTCGCGATACCACCGTCAACTTCCAGCAGAACGCCGACTGGGCGGTGCTCAACCGGGTCGATAACGCGACCGCGCCGAGCCAGGTCCAAGGTGCGATCAAGGCCAATGGCACGGTGCTGATCCTCAACCAGAACGGCATCGTTTTCAGCGGCAGCAGCCAGATCAATGTGCGCAACCTGGTGGCCGCGGCTACCGCGTTCGACGACAGCCAGTTCAAGAGCAACGGCTTGTACAGCCCCGGCGCGGCGCCGACTTTCACCAACGCCGGCGGCAAGGTGCGGGTCGAACAGGGCGCGCGGATCGAAACCCACGCGCCTGCCAGTTCCACCGCCGGTGGCGGTTATGTGTTGCTGCTGGGCAGCGAAGTGGACAACGCCGGGACCATCAGTACCCAGAAGGGCCAGGCCGCGCTGGTCGCTGGCAGTGATTTCGTGATCAAGAAAGGCCAAGGCACCGACGGTAATGCGCAATCGTCGGTGCGCGGCAATCAGGTGGTCGCCAGCGGCACCGGCCAAGTCAGCAACAGCGGCCTGCTGCAGGCGGCGTTGGGCGACGTGAGCCTGACCGGCCAGGACGTGCGGCAAAACGGCGTGGCGCTGGCCAGTACCTCGGTGGATTCACGCGGCACCCTGCACCTGACCGCCAGTCGCAGCGTGACCCTGGGCGAGGGCGCCACCAGTGCGATCCTGCTCGATAGCAGCAGTGCCCTGGACAGCCAGCGCAGCGGCCTGCTGCAACCGCTCAGTGCTGACAACTCGCCTATCGTCGCGGCCGATGGTTATCGCCGTGACCAGTCGTTGATCGCCATCGACAGCGCCGGCACCGTCGACTTCCAGAAAGGCTCGATCACCCTGGCCAGCGGCGGCCAGGTCGGTGTCCGCGCGACCCAGCGCAGTCGGGTCGGCGATGGCGCGATCATCGACGTGTCCGGTGCGTTGGGCGTCAAGGTGGCGATGGAATCCAACAGCATCAAGATCAACGTCCAGGGCAACGAGCAGCGCGACGCCCCCGGCAACCGCGACAAGGGCGGCCTGAACAGCAAGGACGTGTGGGTCGATACCCGCGAGCTGGTGTTCGTGCCCGCCGGCACCAACGGTTACGCGACGGATCGCTGGTACACCGCCGGTGGCCTGCTTGAGGTCAGCGGCTACCTGGGCACCCGCGTGCACAGCGTGGGTGAGTGGATGGCCCAGGGCGGTACGGTGTCGTTCAGCGGTAACGATGTGGTGACGCAGAAAGGCTCGCAGATCAACCTGTCCGGCGGCACCCTCGATGTGCAATCCGGCAGGGTCAAGCAAAGCTGGCTCAAGGGGGCGGACGGGCGACTCTATGAAGTCTCCAGCGCCCCCGGCGACATACTCTATGACGGGGTGTACCAGGGTTACGAAGAGCGCAGTGCGCGCTGGGGCCAGAGCCAGTTCTACTACAGTCCGCTGATCGCACCCCGGGAGCGTTTCGAGCAGGGCTACAGCGTCGGCCGCGACGCCGGCTCCCTGGTGATCGGCACGCGCAACGCCGTGCTGGAAGGCCAGGTGGTCGGCGACACCTTCCAGAGCGACCGCCAGGTACAGGCCGCGCAGCTCGGGTTGGATGGTTACAACCAGTCGGCGAGCGCGGTGGCCCGTGGCGCGCAACTGATCGTCGGCAGCTACGTGCCTTACTACGTGAAGAGCAGCGGTACCTTGCAATACGCCTTGCGCGCCAATGCCGGCACCCTGCGGGACATCGTCCTGGGCACCGAGGATCAATCCCTCGCGGCCGGAATGGGGCTGCAAGACCCGGTGGTCGAAGGGCGCGAAGGCCGTCTGTACCTGAACAGTGAACAGC
The DNA here is from genome assembly GCF_001269655.1 of Pseudomonas thivervalensis. Lineage (GTDB taxonomy): Bacteria > Pseudomonadota > Gammaproteobacteria > Pseudomonadales > Pseudomonadaceae > Aquipseudomonas > Aquipseudomonas thivervalensis. The sequence continues at coordinate 266,498 of NZ_LHVE01000006.1, read as the reverse complement.
TCAGCGGCTTCGGCCTTGGCGCCGTGAAGATCGCCGCCACCGGCAGTATCAAGGTCGAGGGAGACTTGCAGGTGGCGCCGGCCGGCAGCATTACCCTGTTTGGGCCGCAGGTCGAGGTTGACGCCAACCTGACGGCCCGGGGCGGTGACATTGCCTTGGGCAACGTGTTGCAGCAGATCAGTGGGAGCGCCCGGGTCGAGGACACCCGCATCGATGCCGTTGACGGCAGTCGCGCCGCCGTTCGCGTGGGCAAGGGCGTGACCCTCGATACCCGTGGCCTCTGGAGCAATCAACTGCACAATCCGAATGACAGCAGCGCGCTGCCGTTCCTCAATGGCGGCAACGTGTCCCTGCGCAGCAGCGGCGACCTGACGCTGGCGAGCGGCAGCCTGATCGATGTTTCATCGGGCGCCGCGCTGCTGGCCGATGGTAAGCAACGGGGTGGCAAGGGCGGTAACCTGACCCTGGCGGCCAACGCCAATACATCCGCCGGCGACGGGGTGTTGAGCCTCGACGGTGAGTTGCGCGGCCATGGGGTCAACGGCGGCGGCCGCCTGAGCGTGCAGGCTGGCAAGGTGACCCTCAGCGACCAACCGGTAGCGGATGCTAGCGCTGGCCTGGTGTTAAACAGCGGCTTCTTCAACAAGGGCTTCTCGGCCTACGACATTACCGGTAACCAGGGACTGACCGTCAGCGATGGCACCCAGCTGGACGTCAGCATGCCGGTGTACCACTTCGGCGATAACCTTCAGGACGCAGCGACCGGCAGTGACCCGCAGACGCTGTTGTCGCTCTGGACCCCTGAGCTGTACCAGCAGGATGCGATCAAAGGTGTGTTGAGCCAGCGCAAGGGCGCGAACCTGAGCCTGCAAGCCGGCAGCATCCTGTCCACCGCCAGCGAGCGGGAAACGGCGGCGCTGGTGATCGGCACGGGTGCGCGGATCAGTGTCGATCCGGGCAGCACCCTGAGCCTGGCCAGCGTTGGCCAGTTGAGCGTCGACGGGCGACTCGACGCCTGGGGCGGGAAAATCCTGCTGACCCAGATCAAGCCGGCGGGGTTGGCGGATGTTCCGGTTGTCGAACGTCCCCATCAGCGTTCGATCCTGTTGGGCGAGCATGCGTTGCTGGACGTCTCGGCCCGCGCAGTCACGGCAGTGGATGCCCAACAGCGGCGTTACGGCCGGGTGGACGACGGCGGCAGCATTGTCATCGGCGGCAGCGTCGACACCGACAAAGGCACGGCCAGTGCGCCGGACCTGTTCGTGGTGGTGAAGCAGGGCGCGCGGCTGTTGGCCAACGGCGCCCAGGCCGAGCTGGATATTCGCGGCCAAGGCGCCACGACGTTGAGCAGCGCTGGCGGTAGCATCGCCTTGAGTTCGAACAATGGCTTGCGCCTGGACGGCGAGTTCCAGGCGGCGTCTGGCGGTGTGGGCGCTGCCGGTGGCAGCCTGTCGGTGGCCCTGGAAACCCCGCTGTACGATCGTTCGACGGTGGACGATCAGGTACGGGTGCCCCGTGAGCTGATCCTGTCCCGGGGCACCGGCAGCGCGTCCACCGATAGCCTGATGAGCTACGGCCAGGGTCGCCTGGACGTCGATAAAGTCAGCCGCGGCGGTTTCGCCAACCTGACTTTGCTCAGCAACGGCATCCTGTCGTTCGCCGGTGACATGCACCTGAACCTGGCGCAGAGCCTGCAAATCTATACCGGCTCCCTGGCGCTGGCCGAAGGCGCGCCGGGTGACAGCCGGATAGCCTTGAACGCCCCTTATGTGCGTCTGGCGGGGGCCGCGGCGCGAGGCGCCGATGTGCATGTGCGCCCGACCATCCAGGGAGGCTTGTCGGTGCAGGACAGTGCCGCCCAATTGCAGGTCAACGCTGACCTGCTGGACCTGCGCGACGTCCTGACCCTGGGCGCCCATGGCGTGCTGGCGCGCCAGCAGGGCCCGGCCCTGGAGGTCGATCGTCGCGGTTTCGCCCAGGCGCAGCTGAGCAGCCGCGGCGACATGCGGTTTCTGGGCGGCTCGCCGCTGAATATCGAGAGTACGGCCACACAACTGCTCAGCAACGCCGACCTGACCCTGCTGGCGGCGCAGATCTACCCGACCACGGGGGCCACGGCGCGGGTCAAGACCACCACCGACTCGACCCTGCGGATCGGGCGTACCACCGACACGCTGCCGGCCCAACCGTATTCGGTGTTCGGTTCGCTGAGCCTGGACGCCGGCATCTTGTTGCAGGGCGGCGTGCTGCGGGCGCCGTTGGGGCTGCTCAGCCTGGGCGAAGAAGTGGGCAATATCCAGACCCTGAAGTTGTTGCCGGGCAGTGTCACGTCGGTCAGCGGGGCCGGTTTGAACATGCCTTATGGCGGCACGGTCGACGGCTTGTCCTATCGCTACAACGGCAAGGACGTCCAATTGATAGGCGCGGGGGGCAGTACCTCGAACAACGTGTTGTCGGTGGGCGTCTCCATGACCGGCCACAGCATCGATGTGCAACCTGGTGCCGTGCTGGATCTGTCCGGTGGCGGTGAACTGGCCGGCGCCGGTTTCATTTCCGGGCGTGGCGGCTCTACCGACGCGCGCTACAACCCGCTGGTGCAGATCGGTGCGGACGGCAGCCTGGTATTGCCAGGGTTGGACACCAACCCGGTGTACGCCATCGTTCCCGGCGACCAGCGCGGCTACGCGCCACCATCGGGGGAGGCCGGGGCGCGCGATCCGCTGATCGGCCAGCGCATTACCCTGGACGCGGGTGTTCCAGGCCTGCCGGCGGGCACCTACACTTTGCTGCCGTCGACCTATGCTTTGTTGCCGGGGGCGTTCCGGGTCGAACTCAATGGCCTGGCCGGCAGCGGAAAAATGGCCAGCAGCCTGGCCATGCGCAACGGCTCCTGGGCCACCTCGGGAGGCCTGTCGATTGCCCACAGCGACATTCGCGATACGCTCTCCAGCCAAGTGATCCTGACCTCGGCGGACGTGCTGCGGCGTTATTCGCAATACAACGAAACCGGCTACGCAGCGTTCGCCAAGGCCGACGCCGCGCTCAAAGGCGTGCCGCGGCCGATGATCGAGGCCGATGGCAAGACCCTCAAGCTCAAGTTCAAAGGGGTGGGCGACCCTGCCGAGACGTTCCGATTCAACGGAACAGCCCGTTTCAAACCGGCCGAGGGCGGCCTGGGCGGCAGCGTCGGCATTTTCGCCGACGCCTTCCGTCTCGAAGTGCTGCCGGTTGGCCAACAGGCCACGGCGGGGTTCGCCGGCGCCTCGCTCCATGATCAGGCGCTCAATGCTTTGCAGGCTCCGCGCCTGTCGATCGGCACGCTGCCCGGCGTCAGCTACGGCCAGGGCGGCAATCTGGTGACCTTCAACTCGACGCTGTCCGACATCATTGTGCGCCAGGGCAGCAGCCTCAAGGCCGGTGAGGTGTTCCTTGCCACTAACGTCAAGGCCGGTGCCATCGTGGTCGAGCAGGGGGCGAGCATCAATACCCTGGGCCAAGGCAGCGCACCGTTCGATTCGCGCAGCGGTTTTGTCTACAACCCGGGCAAGAACAGCCTGCTGGCGGTGTCCAATGGCTGGCTCGATGTGCTGCCGCCCACCGCAAGCGCGGATACCGATGGTCCGGGCTCGATCCTGATCGGCCAATGCGACACCGGCCATTGCAGCGGCACCACCGAACTCTACTCCCAGGGCACCATCACTGCGGCTACCGATAACGCCTTCAACCTTGACGAGTCGGTGCGCTTCGGCACGCGCAACCTGACGCTGGCGGTGGGCGCGATCAACATCGGTTCGGCCCAGGCGCTGGCGGCGGCCCAACAACGCCAGGCGCTGCCCAAGGGGCTGACCCTCAACCAGCAGGTGCTTGACCGCTTGCTGCGCGGCGACAGCCTCAAGGGCGCGCCGGCCCTGGAAAACCTGGTGCTCAATGCCCGGGATTCGGTGAATTTCTACGAAAGCGTCGAGCTCAGTACCCTGAACCCCTTGACGGGCAAGTCCAGCCTGCAGCGCCTGGTCCTCGGCACGCCAGCGATCTACGGCTACGGCGCGGCCGATGACCACGCCAGCATTCGCACCGGCACCCTGGTGTGGAACGGGGCGCTGACGCCGGCCGGCGCGCCGCTGCTGGCCGGGCCTGGCAACGGCAGCGGGGTGCTGGATATCCAGGCCCAGGTGCTGGAATTCGGTTACGGCCCCAATGCCCAGCCCAACAACCTCGACAACCCGCAACGCCTGGCGCTGGGCTTCGGCCAGGTCAACCTGACCGCCAGCCAGCGCATCACCGCCAACCACAAGGGCGCGCTGCAGGTGTATCAGTCGCGCGGCGACTATGTCACTGGTAAAGGCTACAGCTACAGCGGCGGTGACCTGAGGGTGAACACACCGCTGTGGACCGGCGAGGCCGGCTCGGTCAACCGTATCACCGCCGGTGGCGCGCTGACCGTGGCGGGCATCGCCGGGTTGTCGGCCGCGGCTGCCGACAATGCGGCACTGGGGGCTGAGTTGCAGCTACAGGCCGGCAGCCTGCTGCTCGACGGCACGGTCCGCCTGCCCAGCGGCAAGCTCACCCTCGGCGCCAGCGGCGACGTCGTGCTGGGGGACAACGCCCAGATCGACCTGGCCGGGCGCGAAGTGGTGCTCAACGATGTGCGCAAATACAGTTGGGGCGGTGATCTGTTCCTCGACAGCCGCACCGGCAATATCCGCCAAGCCGCCGGTTCGACCGTCGACCTCAGCGCCCGCAACAACCGCGCCGGCCTGCTGAGCGCAATCGCCCTCGGCCCCGATGCCGGCCTGATCGACCTGCAAGGACGGATCCTCGGCTCCGCCTCCGGCACCTATAACGCCGGTGGCACCCTGGTGCCCTACGCCGGCGGCGCGGTGGACCTGCGCGGGCAAAGCCTGGGGGATTTCGCCGCGCTGAACGGGCGGCTGAACCGTGACCAGGTGTTCGGCTCGCGCAGCTTCCAACTCAAGCAGGGCGACCTGGTGATTGGCAATGAACTCAAGGCCAATGCCATCAATGTCTCGGTGGACAACGGCAGCCTGACCGTGCTCGGCACTGTCGATGCCAGCGGGCAAGCGGTCGGGAGTATCCGTCTGGCGGCGAAACACGGACTGACCGTTGCCAGCAGCGCGCTGCTCGATGCCCACGGCAGTATCTTGCGGGTCGACAGCTACGGCAAAATCATCGACAGCCCCAACCGGGCACTGATCGAGCTCAACTCGGGGGACGGCCAGTTGACCCTGGCCAGCGGTGCGCGCCTGGACCTGCGCCACGGCACCGGCGCGCCGCTGGGCAATGGCCCGGGACAATATGACGGCCGGGCCCGTGGCACCCTGGAACTCAATGCCCCGCGGCTGCGGGTCGATGATCCACGGTACGGCGATATCGCCATCGATGCCTCTGGAAACTTGTCGGTGCTCGGCGCGCGTTCCATCAACGTCAATGCGATTGCCCGTTATACCGATGCCCGTGACGGCACCGCGCCGGCGGTGGATGGGCGGCCTTATCAAGTGATCGATCAGGCGTACCTGAACGACAAACACAACGACAGCGAGGCGTTCATCAAGGCCGCGCTGGTCAATGGCAATCTGCTCAACGGCAAACTGGCCGGGCTGAACAATGCGGCTTACGCCGATGCGCTGCACCTGCGGCCCGGTGTGGAGATCCTCAGCAAGACGCCGGACGGCGACCTGGTGGTGCAGGGCGACCTGGACCTGTCCGGTTATCGCTACGCCAGCCTCAACCGCCATACGCAAAAGACCGATGTCTATGGCTCCGGCGAGGCGGGCAACCTGGTCGTGCGCGCCGGCGGCAACCTGAACATCTATGGCAGCATCAACGATGGTTTCGCGCCGCCGGAAGCCGGCGACCCGACGGTGCGCACCGATGGCAATGGCTGGTTGCTGATCTCTGGGAAACAGCCGTTCGGTGCCGACCTGGTGGTGCCGGGGGCCGGCGTCGAATTGGCCGAGGGTACCCTGTATCCGGCCGGTAGCCTGCTCAACTATGACGTGCCTTTCAAGGGTGGCAGCCTGCCGGCGGGACTCGAGCTGCCGACCACGCTGAGCCTGGGCGAGGCGCTGAACCTGCCCGCGGGTACGCTGTTGCAGGCCGCCATCCGCGATGCCAGCGGCAACCTCTTGTATGCCGCTGGCACCTTGCTCAAAGAGGCGGTCAGCTTGCCGGTCGACACTCGCCTGGAGGCCGGTACCCGCCTGTCGATGGGGATTACCGTCAAGGACGGCACCTGGCCCAAGGGGGTCGCAGTGCCGGGCAGCGGGCTGACGCTGCGTGGCGCCCTGGCGTTGGGCAGCGGCGCGTTGATTCCTTCCGGCACCGACGTCAAGCTGGCCGAGGGGGTCGACCTGATCGAATTGCGCCCGGTCGATAATGGTATCCAGGGCCGCAATTGGGCGGTTGCGAGCCTGCTGCCGGACGGCTCGCAATCCTGGTCGATGCGTTGGGTGGCGGGGGCCGATACCGAGGCGGCTGACACCCGCATCACCCGCCCTCATGCAGAGGCGGGCAGTTTGCAATTGGCCGATGGGCATTACCTGGCCAGGCGCGAGCAGACTGGTGGCGGTGGCGGAGGGGGTGGCGGAACGGGGCTGGTTTGGGCGCCAGGCAGCAATATCGGCGTGCCAGGAGAGCCCGTACCACCCGAGATGTTGGATTTCTGCACCTGGATTCCAGGTGAATGTATCCCAGCACCGCCCAAAACGGTTTTGGTCTGGTCTCCGACCAACAATTATGGTGTACCAGGGGAGCCTGTGCCGCCTGAGGCGCTGGATTTCTGCACCTGGTTTCCTGACTGGTGCGTGTTGGCTGTGGTTCCCGACAACCCTCCGGAGCCGATCCGCACCAAGGTCACTCCCGGCAGCCAGCTGTTCAGCGTCTTGCGCACCGGGACCGGGGATCTGGAACTGCTCAGTGCCGGTGATTTCAATATGCGGTCGCTGTTCGGCGTCTACACCGCCGGCACCCAGTCGGCCTCGTTGGCGCCGGGCGCCAACGACCCCTATCAGCAGGCCCGTGGCCGACAGCTCGATGGCAGTGTGCTGGGCGCTGCGGGTGCCGCCTATGAATCGCTCACCACCGGTGGCGCTTACCAGGCCTGGTACCCGGAGCAAGGCGGTAACCTCAAGCTGACGGTGGGTGGAGACCTGCACGGCGATTCGTTCTCCAAGAGAAACGTCGGCAGCGGGGCACAGAACACGTCCGCGGCTATGGGCAACTGGTTATGGCGCCAAGGAACGGGTAGCACGGCCGACCCGGCCGCGCAGATTCCCACCGCGTGGTGGATCAACTTCGGCACCTTCGCCCAGCAGCCCTCCACTGAGGCGGGTGATCCCTACCTGACCGGCTTTACCGGGATCGGCACGCTGGGCGGCGGCAACCTGAGCGTCGATGTCGGCGGCGACGCCGGCCTGATCTCCCAGCAGCTCGGTGTCCTGGGCTCCGATGTGGAGCGCAGCCAGGGACTGGTTCTGGCTGTGGGCAGCAGTGGCCGGGTTGCCGCCGATGGCAGCCTGGTGTTGACCGGTGGCGGTGACCTGCGGTTGCGCATTGGTGGTGCGTTAAACTCTTCCCAGGCGGCACGAGAGAGTGTCAACGCGGCGGCTGATCTGAACGGGATGCTGGCCAACCTGCGAGGTTCGTTGCAGTTGCAGGCTGGAGCGATCGGGGCGTTGGGCCTGACCTACGGCAGCTACGGCGCTTTCCAGGATCCGCAAGAGTCTCGGGCCTATGACGCTTACGTTTCCACCATGGCCACCGCTCGCGGCGGCGTAACCCTGATGCCGGGAGATGCCGGCGTCAGCCTGGACAGCCGTGGCGACCTGGTGTTGCAGGGGGTGGGCGATCCGGGACGAGTGGTGATGCAGAACTCCACCGGCTACACCGGCCGCGACGGCGCCTACCGCAGTGGTGGCGGCCTGAGCCAATTCTCCTTGTGGACCGGCAATACCGCCATCGACCTGTTCAGTGTCGGCGGTAACCTGACGCCCATCGTCGCCAATGAGAGCTTTGCCGGTCTCAATGCCTCGACCTCCGGCGGACGTTTTGTCTACCCCTCGATCCTGCGGGCCGTCGCCGCCAATGGCAGCCTCTACTACGGACCATCGGCCCGTGGCGTCAGTGGCGTGGCATCGGGGTTCTCATTGATGACCGCGCCCTCGGCCAATGCCGAGTTGCAACTGATCGCCGCCGATTCGATCTATGCCGGCGGTTATGCGGTCACGCAGTCGGGGGCTGACCCGGCCTTGTTGTCCAGTCCGCTGCGCCCGGCCTTCGCCGGCTACAGCGGGATCAACATCCACTCGAACTATGACAATTACGGCGCCGGGGTCTATGTCTCGCCGAGCGAATTCCCGTTGTTCAGTTTTGGTATCAATACCTTCAGCGTCCAGCCGTATGCCCAGCGCGAGCCGGTGCGTTTCTATGCGGTGAAGGGCGATATCGTCGGCCTGCGGACCGGCGAAGTGATTCGTTATCCCGCGTCGGGTGAAGAGGTGCGCTACGAGGGCAGTGGCCCGCTGCGGGTCATGGCCGGGCGCGACATTGTCAACTCTGGCGTGCCGTTGAACACCGCCACTGATGTGCCTGCTACCGTCAGTGGTTCGGCTGGCGGCCAATCCACCGGTAACTTGATCGTGCACAGTCGGGGGGATGAGATTTCCCAGGTTTCCGCGGGTCGCGACATCCGCCTGAGCACCTTTAACATCGCCGGTCCCGGCCTGCTGGAGGTCAGTGCCGGGCGCAACCTGTACGGTTCGGGGCCTGGCGTGGGGCAGTTGTACCAGGAGAGCGGGTTCAACAGTATTGGCAATGTCGACCCGGCGGCGCCGGTCCGTGACGGTGGTGCCTCGATCGCGCTGATCGCCGGGGCTGGCGCCCAAGGGCCGAATTACCGGGGCTTGCTGGCGCGTTACCTGCAGCCGGGCGCGGCGCTGAAGGATTATCGCGGCGAACTGAACCAGTGGCTGAGTCAACGCTTCGGCTACAACGCTGGCGAAGACCAGGCGCTGGCGTTTTTCGCCAAGCTGCCGGTGGAACAGCAGAACGTCTTCGCCCGGCAGATCTACTTCGCCGAGCTCAAGGCCGGGGGGCGCGAATACAACACCGTCGGTGGCGAGCGCAGCGGCAGTTACCGCCGGGGGCGCGAGGCGATTGAAGCGTTGTTCCCCAGCAAGGATGTGGCGGGCAACACCCTGCGTTATGACGGCGACGTCACGCTCTACGGCGGTTCGGGGATCCACACTGACTTCGGCGGCGATATCCAGGTGCTGACCCCGGGCGGGCAGCAGGTGTTCGGGGTCGAAGGTAACGCGCCACCGGCCTCGGCCGGGGTCATCACCCAGGGCCAGGGCGACATTCAGTTGTACGCCCAAGGCAGTATTTTGCTGGGCCAGAGCCGGATCATGACCACCTTTGGCGGTTCGATCCTCGGCTGGTCGGCTGGAGGTGATATCAACGCCGGACGTGGTTCGAAGACAACCGTGGTCTACACCCCGCCAAGGCGCGTATATGACACTTGGGGCAACGTGACCCTGTCGCCATCGGTGCCGAGTACCGGCGCGGGTATCGCCACCCTCAACCCAATTGCCGAAGTGGCGCCGGGGGATATCGACCTGATCGCGCCGCTGGGCACCATCGATGCGGGTGAGGCGGGGATCCGGGTGTCGGGCAACGTCAACATCGCGGCGTTGACGGTGGTGAACGCGGCCAACATCCAGACCCAGGGCAAATCCACCGGCGTGCCGCTGGCGGCTTCGGTGAACACCGGGGCCATCACCTCGGCCAGTTCGGCGGCGTCCTCGGCGACGCAGGCGGCTGAAGACGTGGCCCGTCAGCAACAGAACGCGGCGCGGCAGAACCAGGCGTCGGTGTTTACCGTGCAGGTGGTGAGTTTTGGCTCCGAGCAACTGGCCCCGTCCCGCGATGGCGCCAGCCGCGAAGCCCCACGGGCCTACGACCCGGCCAGCCCAGTCCAGGTCTTGGGCGCGGGGCCTTTGGATGAACAGAGCCGCCAGCGGCTGACCGAGGAGGAGCGAGGGCGGTTGAGTTTGTAGGGGTAATTCAGCTTGCGGTGAAGTTGGCAGTGCCGACGTTATCGCGAGCAAGCTCGCTCCCACAGTGTTTACCGGTGATCAATCCATGGAGGATGGTTTTGGAGGCTTTTTGTGGCGAGGGAGCGTGCTCCCGCTTGAGTGCGCAGCGCTCATCGTTTTTTTGGGGGCCGCTGCGCGCCCCAGCGGGAGCAAGCTCCCTCGCCACAGGAACCCCGGAACCCCTTGTGGGAGCGAGCTTGCTCGCGATAGCGGTGGGAGGTGGGTTACAGCCACCGCGGCGTGGTAAAGAACGAGGCCATTTCCGAGCGGGCCAGGGCCGCGCCGAAGTAGGGGCCTTGGACATGGTCGCAGGCCACGTTGCGCAGTTGGCTGAACTGCCGGGCGTTTTCGATGCCTTCGGCGGTGACCATGAGCCCTACGCTGCGGCTCAACCGAATCATTGCCAGGACGCCTTCCTTGTCATCTTCCAGCCCCAGCTGCGAGAGGATGTTGCGATCGAAGCGGATGCCATCGAACGGCTGGTCCAGCACCTCGCGCAGGGAGGCGATGTTGGTGCCGAACTTATCGATGTTGATCCGCACCCCAAGATCCTTGAGCGCATGGAGGGTGGCGGCGACGGTCTTGTGGTCGACCAGCAGGACCCCTTCGGCCACTTCCAGGGTCAGCCGGTGGGGCGCCAGGCCACTCATTTCGAGGGCTTCTTGCACCTGGTTGAGCAGGAAGCTGCTGTTGAACCACCGGGGTGAAACCGCGATGGAGACATTGACGGCGCTCGGCCAGCTCGCGGCCTCTTCACAGACGTTGATCAACATCCACGTGCCGAGCTCTTCCAGTTGGCCCGAGGTTTCGGCCACCGGTATGAAGTCGGCCCCACCCAGTTCGCCTTTCTCGGGGTGGTGCCAGAAGGTCTGGGCTTCGAAACCGTACAGTTGCTCGGCGCTCACATCGAAGCGAGGCAAGTAGCGCAGCTCCAGTTGATCCCGTTGCATGGCGTCACGCAGTTGCTGCTCGTATTGCCGCCGGTCGCGGGCCAGGTTGCCCATGGCTTCCACATACACGCGCCAAGTGTTGCGGCCCGCTGCCTTGGCCGCATACAGGGCGATATCAGCGTGGCGCAACAGTTCATCGGCCCGTTCGTCACCGGGCTGCGACCAGGCGACGCCGATGCTCATCCCCAGGTACAGCGTGTTGCCGTCCAGGTGCATGGGCCGTTGCATGCAATCGATCAGCCGTGCACAGAGTTGATCGAGATCGCCGGCATCGCCGGGCTCGGGCATGACAATGACGAACTCGTCACCGCCCAGGCGCGCCACCAGATCGGTGCCACGAACGTTTTGCTGGAGGATATGCGCCACTTCCTTGAGGACTTTGTCGCCCACGGCATGGCCCAGTGAGTCGTTGACCGGCTTGAATCGGTCCATGTCCAGGTTCAACAGCGCCAGGGGCCGGCGGTCCGGTCGGTCGAGGTGTTCGCGCAGGCAATCGAACAAACGGTTGCGGTTGGCCAGCCCGGTCAGCGGATCATGCAGGGAAAGGTGCTTGATCTGCGCCAGCGCCCGCAGCTCTTCGGTGATATCGGTGGCGGTGCCGCGAAAACCCAAGGTGCCAGCTTCGATGGCCCGTACCGACAGCTTGCAGGTGCGGATGCGCTGGTTGCGTGCGGTGTACTCGCACAGCAGCGGTGCCGAAGAGAGGCTGTCGGCACCCCCAAGCAGCCATTGGGCAATCGAGATCGAGCCACCATGGGGGTGAAGCAACCGGTGCAGAGGCTTGCCCAGCCACTCCGTGGGGCTGAACCCGGTCACTTGTTCGAAGCGTTCCGACAGGTAGGTCAGCGTCCCGGTCGAGTCGACCTCCCACAACCAGTCGGATGAGACTTCGGCAATGTCTCGGAAACGTTCCTCACTGCGCTCCAGCGCCTTGCGGTGGGCCAGCAGGCTGGCGTACTGCTGTTCTTGGGCGCGAAGCATCATCAGCGCATGGCGCAGAACGGCCAGGGCCAGAATCGCCAAGACCAGTAAAGCTACGGCCAGCAACGGCAGCAAGACCTTGCGCAGATCCTGGCCCGGGGTCTGAGGTCGCCAGGCCAAGGCCTCCTGGGTCAGATCGTCGAGCAGCAACTGGGCGGTACTGGCTGGCCCCGGGGTCCTGGCGATATGGGCATCGGGCAGGGCGAAGTCCCGCGCCAGGTTTTCCAGCGCGCCGAGGTCCAGGACCTTGACGAAGAGCATCAGGCTGGGCGGGCCGGGAATTTGCGCCACGCTGTTGTCCGTGCCGGTGGTGATGGCGGATACGGCGACGAACGCCGGGGCGTCTTCGTGATGCAGCAGCTCGACGATCACTTCGTCGTGATTTTCCGCGGTGCTGGCTTTGTTCCACAGGGCTCGCAGATCGCCGGTCAGCCAGGTGTCGGCATCGACCTCGCTCATCTGGCCATCGATCACCGAATAAACGGTCTTGCCGGTCGGAGAAATGACAAACACCGCCTGGTAACCGTAGAGCGAAAACACGCTACTGCCGACGTTTTCCTGGTCATAGGCCCATGCCTTGTCAACGTCGACATGCAGGTGGCGGTAGGCGTCGCTCCACTTGGAATAGTCACTCAGGTCACGACCGATCCCGGTGCGGATCCCCTCGATGGCCCGCTGGGCGAAAAACAGGCTCTGCTCACGGGCGCGCTGGTCCTGGGCCGCGGTGATGTTGAGCAGCACGGCGATCGCCAGTGCGGACATGACAAACAGCAGGAGCATGATGGCCGGGAAGGTGCGGCGGGTGAAACTTCGGGTTGGCGAGCCCGGGGAAAGGACAGTCGAGTCGTTGCCAGCATTTTCAGTCATAAAAAAGTCATCAGCCAAAAGCGATTTCACCCGCACCTGTCTTGTATCGGCGGGCGGGCTGATTTACTTAGTCATGTTGACAACGGGCCGACAGACTGCGTTGTCCTCATCATGTGCGGGCCTTGAAGCGTGATGCCCATTCGAGGGCGACGTCCCGTTGGCGCAGGTAACTGACCCCGGCGGCGGCCAGCAGGGCGATGAACGCGGCAAGCGCGGCCAAGGCCATGTCCTTTTGCGAGTCCCACGGATCTTGTTGGGCGCCGACAAAGGCCTTGGCGGTGTCGCCGCCGATATAGGCACCGCCCAGCCATTCAATGATCTCGTAAATGGCCGACGACGCGAGGATCAGGCTCCAGGCCAGCAGATAGCCCGTGAATCCCGTTGCGGGCGCCACCCGCAGCAAAACCTCGCGCAGCGGATAGGCCAGCAGCAGGCCATAGCTGAAATGCACCAGCCGATCGAATTGGTTGCGCTGGAAACCCATGAGCTGGTCCAGCGTCTGGCCCCCGGTCAGGGCCTGCCACCACTGGTTATAGGGCACCTTGGCGTAGCTGTAGTGGGCGCCGATTTCATGGATGCAGAGAAACACGAACAGCAGCGTGGCGGACAGCCGGGAAAAACTGAACCGCCGATGAACGGTCACCAGCACGACCATCAACACAACGACCAGCAGGTTCTCCGCCAGCCAGTCGCTGCGTTTTACCGGCGCGATGGCCAGCCAGCCCCATACCACGCAGAACGCCAGCAGCAGGGACCGTTCATAGCGACGATGCAGCTCAACAGTGGGCATTGCGTCACGCCTCACTCTTTATCCGTGCGATGGCCGGGCAGCAGGGTGCTCAGGACCTGCTTGGCGGTTTCCACCACGATGCCTCGCTCGTTCGGGTCGCCCTGGAGCAGGGTCGAGGCAAACTTTTTCGCCTGTTCCAGCTTGATGTGCGGTGGCAGCGGCGGCACGTCGGGGTCGGTGCGAAATTCGATCAGCACCGGACGCTCGGCCGCCAGCGCGGTTTCCCAGGCCGTGGCCACATCGTCCTCGTGCAGCACCAGGATGCCTTTCAAGCCAATGGATTCGGCGAACAGGTGGTAGGGCACGTCGGGGATGTCCTGGGAGGCTTCGAATTTTGGATCGCCCTCCATCACCCGCTGTTCCCAGGTCACCTGGTTCAGATCCCGATTGTTGTACACCGCGCAGATCCAGGTGCCGTTGGCCCAGGTGCGCCAGTATTTGGCGACGGTGATCAGCTCGGCCATGTTGTTCATCTGCATGGCGCCATCGCCCACCAGGGCCACTACCGGCCGCTCTGGATGACAGAACTTCGCGGCGATGGCGTAGGGTACGGCGGCGCCCATCGACGCTAGGCCACCGGACAGCGAACACATCATGCCGCGCCGGATCTGGATATCCCGGGCGAACCAGTTGGCGCAAGACCCGGAATCGCAAGTGATGATCGCGCGCTCCGGCAGTCGTGGCGACAGCTCGAACGTGACCCGCTGCGGGTTGATCGGTTTGGCGGCGACCAGGGCGCGTTTTTCCAGGGTGCGGTCCCAGCGTTCTCGCCAGTGTTCGATTTTCTTGCGCCAGGCGCGGTCGGTTTTTTCTTCGATCAGCGGCAGCAGGGCGCGCAAGGTGTCGACGCTGTCGCCATGCAGGCTGACTTCCATGGGATACCGCAGGCTGAGCATGTCCGCTTGAATGTCGATCTGCACGCCCCGGGCCTGGCCTTCAGGGGGCAGGAACTCGGCGTAGGGGAAGCCGGAGCCGATCACCAGCAGCGTGTCGCAGCCGGCCATCAGGTTGTCGCTGGGCTCGGTGCCGAGCAGGCCGATGGTGCCAGTGACCCAGGGCAGGTCATCCGGCACGGCGGCTTTGCCCAGCAGCGCCTTGGCCACCCCGGCGCCGAGCTTCTCGGCGATGGCGATCACTTCGTCGGTGGCGTGCAGCGCGCCGGCACCGACCAGGATGGCGACTTTCTTGCCGGCATTGAGGACTTCGGCGGCTTTGCGCAGGTCCTCTTCGTAGGGGACGACGCTGGGCTTGCGGTAGCCGACGCCGGAATGAACCGTCCCGTGCTTGTGGCGGGGCGCGGTGTATTCCATGTCCTGGAGGTCATTCGGCAGGATCAGCGCCGTGACCCGGCGCTCGCCCACCGCCGTGCGTACGGCGCGGTCGAGCAGGTGGCGCACCTGGGCGGGCACGCTGGCTTGCTGCACGAACGCTCCGGCCACGTCCTTGAACAGGCTGACCAGGTCCAGTTCCTGCTGGTAGTGCCCGCCTAGCGCGGCGCGTGCCTGTTGGCCGCTGATGGCGAGCACCGGCATGTGGTCCATCCGGGCGTCGTAGAGGCCGGTCACCAAGTGGGACGCGCCGGGCCCGGAGGTGGCGATGCACACGCCCAACTCGCCGGTGAACTTGGCGTGGGCGCAGGCCATGAACGCGGCCATTTCCTCGTGGCGGGCCTGGATGAAGCGGATTTTTCCCTGGGCGCGGTTCAGGGCGCCAAACACGCCGTTGATGCCATCGCCCGGATAGCCATAGATACGGCGAACCCCCCATTCATAAAGACGTTCCACCAGGAAATCACCGACGGTCATGCTCATGTCTGTCCCTCGTTTCTGGCCACGGTCGCTTGGCGCGACGTGCAGCGGTTGACGTTCATACAGGACTTGACCGGCGCACGCGGCCCAAGGTTTCGATTTTTTCCACGGCAGGGACCTGCGGCGGGGCGGGCGTGTATCGCAGTGTGTACCGCGCAGCCTTGGATACACCGGCTTGACGAAGGCCCGGGCTGGCGACACAGGCCGGATACACACCGGCGATTAACTACGCCAGCCAGCCGGCACCGAGCCTCGGTACCGGTGACTGGTGGATCAATCGTCAATCGTCAGAGGAATACCCCATGCTCAACTTCTCTCGCAATTCATCCCTTGCACTCGGCCTGGCTTTGGTCGGTGGCTTGGGGCTCTCCACGGCGGCTTCGGCCTTGACCATGAACGACCTGGCCCAGGGCTACACCCTGGCGGCCGCCGATACCGTGAAGAAACCCGCCGAAGGCAAGTGCGGCGAGGACAAGTTCGCCAAGACCGATAAAAACCACGATGGCCAGGTCTCGCGGGACGAGTTCATCGCCGCGGCACCGGAGCGCGCGGCTGAGTTCGACAAGATCGACGCCAACCATGATGGCGGCATCTCGTTGCCGGAAGCCAAGCAATACCTGTCGGCCCAGGCGAAGACTGCGGAAGGCAAATGTGGCGAGGGTAAGTGCGGGGCGGCTATCGAGTCCTGATTCGCCCCCGGTGGTGAGCCTGATGAGGTGATGCCAGCCCAATGATGCGGCATCGAACAAAGAACCCGTGGCGAGGGAGCTTGCTCCCGCTGGGTCGCGCAGCGGCCCCATTTTTTTGGGCCTGCTGCGCAGTCCAGCGGGAGCAAGCTCCCTCGCCACGGGTGTTCGTCTTTCTGGCGTGCGATTGATCGTCTCATGAGGCTCACCACATCTCGTTTCCCCAGGAGATGTGTCATGTTGAATCTACCTCAACCTTCGGCAGGCCTCGGCCTGCGCCGGGCCTTGCTCGCTGAACTGCGGCAGGCGCCGCCCGGGGATTTTGACTTTCTCGAAGTCGCTCCGGAAAACTGGATCGGCATTGGCGGCCCCCATGGCGCCGCCTTGCTTTCGTTGGCCGAACGTTATCCGTTGTCGTGCCACGGCCTGTCGTTGTCCCTCGGTGGGCCGGCGCCGCTGGACCTGGCGTTTCTCGGCCAGGTGCGCGCTTTCCTCGAGCGTTTCAAAGTGCCGTTGTACAGCGAGCACTTGAGCTACTGCGGCGATGAAGGGCATCTGTATGACCTGCTGCCGCTGCCGTTTACCGAGGAAGCGGTGCATCACGTGGCGGCGCGGATCCGCCAGGCCCAGGATGTACTAGGACGACGGCTGGCGGTGGAAAACGTCTCCTATTACGCCGCCCCCCAACAGGACATGAGCGAGCTGGAATTCACCCGAGCGGTATTGCGCGAAGCCGATTGCGACCTGTTGCTGGACGTCAACAATGTCTACGTCAACTCGGTCAATCATGGCTTCGATCCCCTGGCATTCCTGGCGGGCCTTGAGCCGGGGCGGGTGGTCGCGATGCATGTGGCCGGGCACTATGACGAGTCCGACACGTTGAAAATCGACAGCCATGGCGCGCCGGTCAAGCCGGTGGTCTGGGCACTGCTGGCCCAGGCTTACGCACGGTTTGGCGTACAGCCGACCTTGCTCGAACGGGACTTCAACTTTCCGCCTTATGCCACGCTGCTGGCCGAATTGCAGACCATTCGCCAGTTGCAGGACCAGGCCATCACCCGGCAGGCGGTGCCCCATGGCTGAGGCCCGGCAGACGCTGCATCAACAGCAACAGGCTCTGACCCGTTACCTGCGCGACCCGGAACACTGGCCGATCCCGCTTGGCATGGACGCGGCGCGGGCGCAGGTGTACCGCGACCTGATCTTCGAGAACATGCGTTCGTTGCTCAGTGGCACTTTCCCGGTGCTGGTGAGCGTGCTGGGCCAGGACCCCTGGCGTGCCTACGTACGCCGTTTCCTGCGTGAACATCGCTGTGCCACCCCCAAGTTTGGTGATATCGCCGAGGAATTCGTGGGCTACCTCGCAGACCATCCCTCTCCGGACTGGCCGCCATTCGTGGCGGAGCTGGCGCACTACGAGTGGGTCGAGATGGCGCTGCTGCAATCCGAGGCCGAGCCGTTGCTGGCCTATGACGAGACGTCCTTGCTCGACTCACCGCTACGTGTCTCGCCCTTGGCCTGGCCGCTGGCGTACCAGTGGCCGGTGCATCGCCTGGCGCCGAACTACCAGCCTTCGACACCACCGGCGCAGCCGACGCTGTTGCTGGTGCGGCGAACGCGTGGGTTCGAGGTGCGTTTTTCCGAACTCAGCCCGTTGGCCTGGCGGCTATTGCAGCGCATCGAGGCATACCCGGGGTTGACGGGGCGAGGGCAGTTGCTGGCGTTGGCGCGGGAGGCGGGGGTCGCTTCATTCGAGTTCATGGACAGCGCTGTGGCACTGCTACAGCGGATGCAGGATGAAGGGGTTGTTGGCGTACAGCCACAACTCGCCTGACCCTCAAAACCTGTGGGAGCGAGCTTGCTCGCGATGGCGGTATGTCAGTCACTGTTGACGCCGACTGACCCATGCCATCGCGAGCAAGCTCGCTCCCACAAGGGATTTTTGTCAGGCCTTGCCTGGGTGGTGATGCAGGCCAGCCCTCAGCACCGCATCCACACTCAACTTCCCAGCCCCCCGCAATAGCAACGGCAGCAACGCCACCAGATAGATCAACGGCAGCTTGAAGTTGCCGTGTCCCTTGTTGGTAATCGCATAACCCTGGGCCAGTTCGCTCAAGCTCGACCAATCCGCCGGCCAGTGCACGGCCGCGGTCGCCACCACGGTGACGACGATCAGCACCAGCGCCGACAGGCGGGTGCCCAAGCCGATCAACAGGGCAATGGCGCCAATCAGCTCGGCCCACATCGCCAGTTCCCAGTTCCACTGGGCCGGCACAAGGTTGAACGGGAAGGGGAACGCTGACTGGATTTCGGCGAACCAGTTCTCGCCGTTCCATTTCTCCAGGCCGGACTCAAAGAACTCCCAAGCCAGGAACAGGCGCAGACTCAGCGGCGCCAGCCATGCCCCGACGTTGTCGAGCTGGGTATGCAGTGTTTTCAAGGCATTTGCGTACATGATCGATCTCCCTGGGCTCAAGCCGCGTGTTGCGGCCGTTGGCGACGCTGGGTGGCCTGGGCCAGCTTGCCCACCAGGCGGACGGCGGTGGCGGCGCAGATCAGGCCGAAGGGCAACACGTACCAGGCGCTCATGGGGATGCGTTTGAAGTTGGAATAGGCAAAGATCGCCGCCAGCACCCACATGCCGGTGACATGCAGGCGCTTCCACGCCTTGAAACCGATCAGGCGCGTGGTGCTTTTGAACGAGGTCAGCGCCAGCAGCAGGACGAACACGTAGCCCACGGTGCCGGGAACGTTGCCGAGGGTGGTACGGCCGGGCCAGAACTCGGTATTGAGCTGGCCGTAGCTGTAGATCAGCACGGCATGGACCAGATGGGAGAAGGCAAATGCCAGCCCGATGAAGCGCCGTTCACGCACCAGCGAGCGGCTCAGGGGTGAGGGCACCAGCACCGCGAATGCCGAGGCAGTGAAGGCCAGCAGGAACAGAATGAAGGATGAACGAGCCGTGGCGCGAATGGCGCTGCGCACGCCTTCGGTCAGGTCCGGGTTGAATATCAGGATCAACCCGGTCATCAACAACACCAGGGCGGCGAGCAGGCTGAACAGCGACCAGCCCTGGTAACGAAAGGGGGATGCGGTTGGGGTAGGCATGTAAAGGCTCCTTGGATGTCGGGGGCCCGGTCGTGAGAGTCGCCGGGGTTGGAGGGAGTCTTTCAAGCCGGTGTAAGCGGGGTGTGTCCGCGGCGCAGCATTGTGCAAGTTTGTGTGTGCCGATTGCCTGCAGACACACTGACATACAAACCCGATGCCAACTCCCCTGTGGGAGCGAGCTTGCTCGCGATGGCGTTGGGTCAGTTCACCAGATGTTGCCTGACACACCGCTATCGCGAGCAAGCTCGCTCCCACAGGGGGAATTGGTAAGGCACCCATATTCGCAACGCCACAGAACGGTGTGGGAGCGAGCCTGCTCGCGAATGCGTCAGGTCAGTTGAATGATGCTGGCTGACACACCGCTATCGCGAGCAGGCTCGCTCCCACAGGGGAACTGGATGAGGCACCCATATTTGCAGCGCCCCAAAACAGTGTGGGGCATTGTCAGCTGGCAAATGCCAGGCGCAATTCGGCGCACAGGCCGCCGCCGTCGCGGTTGCGCAGGGTCAGTGAGCCGCCCATGGCGATCGCCAGTTGCTGGGCAATGGCCAGGCCCAGGCCGGTGCCGCCGGTTTCCCGGTTGCGCGAGCTTTCCACCCGGTAGAAGGGCTTGAGCACTTCGGCCAGTTCCTGCTCGTTGATCCCGGGGCCACGGTCCAGTACCTGAATCGCCAGTTGCCCGTTATCGGCCCGTTGCACCTGGATCTGCGCCGCGCCGGCGAATTTCAAGGCGTTGTCCACCAGGTTGATCAGCACCCGCCGCAGGGCGTGGGGGCGGGTGTCGATGACGGCGGCGTTTTTCCCGGACAGTTGCACGTCCTTGCCGGTGTCCTGGTAGTCGAACACCAGGCTGTCGAGGAACGCATCCAGGCTGATCCGGCAACTGGCCTCGGTGGCGCCGTGGATGCTGCGGGCATAGGCCACGCCTTCACGTACCAGGTGCTCCATTTCGCTCAAGTCGCTCCACAATTTGTCCCTTTCGATGCCTTCGTCCATGAACTCGGCGCGCAGCTTCATGCGCGTGATGGGGGTCTGCAAGTCATGGGAAATCGCCGCCAGCAACTGCATGCGTTCCTTGAGGTAGGCGGCGATACGATCCTGCATGGCGTTGAAGGCCTTGGCCGCATGCACCACTTCGGTCGGGCCTTTTTCGTCCAGGCGGACGCTGTGGGCGTTCGGGTCGAGGGTTTCCACCGCCTGGGCCAGTCGGGTCAGGGGACCGACGGCGATGCGTACGGCCAGCCAGGTGCAGCCGATCAACAGCGCCAACTGCCCCAGCAACACCATCGGCAGCCAGGGAGAGAGAGGCGCCATCGCCGGGCGTACGTCGATGGTCAGTGGGCTGCCGTCCCCCAGGCGCAGGTGCGCCTGATAGTGCATTTTCGGCCCGGGAATCTGCTTGAAGGTCAGGCCATAGGCCTGGCCGATGGCTTCCTGGATCGAACTGACCGAGATCGGCGCGTCGGCCAGGTCCATCGGTCGGCCGGGCAGGCCTTCGTCGAGCAGGTAGCCATAGTTGCGCCGGGCGAGTTTCGGCAACCAGGCCTGACGTTCGGCGGCAGGCAGGCGGTCGAGAATGGCGACTGAGGTCGAGACATCGGTTTCCAGATTGCCAAGCATGGTCGACCGGGCGCTCTGGTAGCGCTCGTAGTACTGGACGCCAAAGGACAAGCCCTGGGCCAGGATCAGGCCGATCAGGAAGATCAGCGACAGCCGCGAGGCCAGGGTCCGCGGCCAACGCAGCGGCAGGCTCATACCGACGCCTCGAGGATCTCCACCGGCAGCGAGAACACGTAGCCTTCGCTGCGCACGGTCTTGATGTAGGCCGGTTCCCGGGCGTCGTCCAACAGACGCTGGCGCAGGCGGCTGACCAGCAAATCGATGGAACGATCGAACAGGTCGGCGTCCCGGCCCTGGGTGAGGTTAAGCAACTGGTCGCGGTTGAGCACCCGTTGCGGATGATCGAGGAATACCCGCAACAAACGATACTCGGCGCCGCTCAAGGCAACCATGGTGCCGTCAGTATCCAGCAGATGGCGGGCGGTGGTGTCCAGGCGCCAACGTCCGAACGCCAGCAGGCGACCGCTTTCGGTGACTACCAGGTTGGGCGGCAGCATGCGGGTGCGGCGCAGCACGGCGTTGATCCGTGCCAACAGTTCACGGGCGGCGAACGGCTTGACCAGATAATCGTCGGCGCCCATTTCCAGGCCGATGATGCGGTCGGTTTCGTCGTTGCGTGCGGTGAGCATCAGCACCGGTGTGGCCTTGTGCTTGCCGGCACGCAGCTCCCGGCACAGCACCAGGCCGTCGTCACCGGGCATCATGATGTCCAGCACGATCAGGTCCACCGGAGTGGTTTCCAGGAAAGCGCGCATCTGCCGGCCATCGGCGACAACGGTGGTGCGCAGGCCATTCTTTTTCAGGTAGTTGCCAACCAGCTCTCTGATCTCGCGATCGTCATCCACTATCAGCACGTGATCGACATGATCCATGGTGTCCAGCTCCTCGGCGTTTCGTTGCGAGCAGTCTACAGGCGCCGGCCGGCCCGGCTCGCGGCGGTTTGTATTGCAGTGTATCTGGCGCGCGACGGATACACAGCGATGCAAAAAGCCACCCGGCTCGATACAGACGCGATACCTGCGCGGCATTCAATGGCATCCATCGAGGCAACACACAGGCCTCGGCAGATAACCCCCATTGAATCGAGGAATTGCCATGAACACCAAAGCCCTCTACGCCGCCTGCCTCTTCGCCGCGCTGAACATCTGCACCCTGTCGGCCCGGGCCGAAAGCAACGTGCAACCGCACACTTACACCTATGGCAGCCACCTGGATATCCAGAAGGTGCTTTCCCTTACCGAAGATGCCGAACCGACCTGCGGCGTGGTCAACGCCCACATGACCTACCTGGATTCGGCAGGCCACACGCAAGCGCTGGACTATCGCAAGTTTTCCGATAACTGCAGCAACCAGAACTGACCTGCTTTTGTGGCGAGGGAGCTTGCTCCCGCTGGGCCTGTAGAAGCTGTGTAGGAGCTGTCGAGTGCAACGAGGCTGCGATCTTTCCCCAGACACTTGAATCACAAGCGAAAGATCAAAAGATCGCAGCCTTCGGCAGCTCCTACAAAAGCCCAGCGGGAGCAAGCTCCCTCGCCACAGGGTTTGCGTCGGCCTTTTATGTTGAGGTGTTGCCATGCTTCTGATCGCTTTTCTCGGCGGGATCCTGACGATCCTCAGCCCCTGTATTCTCCCGGTGGTGCCGTTTCTGTTCGCCCGGGCCGATCGTTCCCGTGGCTCGGTGCTGCTGACTCTCGGCGGCATGGTGCTGACGTTCGCCCTGGTCTCCAGCCTGGCGGTGGTCAGCA
Source organism: Pseudomonas thivervalensis (assembly GCF_001269655.1). GTDB lineage: Bacteria > Pseudomonadota > Gammaproteobacteria > Pseudomonadales > Pseudomonadaceae > Aquipseudomonas > Aquipseudomonas thivervalensis. The sequence goes on along the minus strand of NZ_LHVE01000006.1, from coordinate 243,828 downwards.
GCGAATGGGTGGTGCGCGCCAGCAGCGTCGGCCGGCAAGTCGCCTTGGTGGTGATGGTGGTGTTCGCTTTGTCGCTGATCTTCAGTCGGGTCGGCATCTGGCTGGCGCGGCCGCTGGTCAGCCTGGGCAATCGCCTGGACGCCGGGGCCGGGCGGATGGCCGGGCCGGTGGGCTCGGTGCTGATCGGCGTTGCAACCGGGTTGCTCTGGGCGCCGTGCGCCGGGCCGATACTCGGGGTGATCCTGACCGGCGCCATGCTGCAAGGCGCCAGCGCGCAAACCAGCCTGCTGTTACTCGCCTACGGCCTGGGCAGTGCCTTGTCCCTGGGTACACTGATCCTGGCCGGGCGTGGTCTGGTCGGGCGCCTGAAACTCTCGCTGCCGATCACCACATGGCTGCGCCGGGGAACAGGGCTGGCGGTGTTACTGGCGGCCGTGGCGATTGGCACTGGGGCGGATAACCGCCTGCTGGCGGCGACTTCGTCTCAACAATCGACCACCTTGGAAAAAAGCCTGCTGGAGAACGTGCCCAAGGCCATCGACTATGTGGTGAGCAAGGCCGGCGCCAGTGCCATGCCCGCCCTCGAATCCCAGGGCGCCATGCCTGCGCTGGACGGCGCGGTGCAGTGGTTGAACTCGCCACCGCTGAGCCGCGAGTCACTGCGGGGCAAGGTGGTGCTGGTGGACTTCTGGACCTACGACTGCATCAACTGCCAGCACACCTTGCCCTATGTGAACGACTGGGCGAAGAAGTATGAAAAGGATGGGCTGGTGGTGATTGGCGTCCATACCCCGGAATACGGCTACGAGAAGATCATCGACAACGTCCGCGAGCAGGTGCGCAAGCTGGACATCCGTTACCCAGTGGCGATCGACAATCAGTATGCGATCTGGCGCGCCTTCAACAACCAGTATTGGCCGGCCCATTACTTCATCGATGCCAAGGGGCAGGTGCGCTACAGCCATTTTGGCGAAGGGCGCTATGGCGAGCAGGAGCAGGTGATCCAGCGGTTGTTGCAGGAGGTGAAGATAAGTAAATAATCAAAATAAAGCGTTATATATCAATAAGTTACAATTAAATTCTCTAGCGGTTTCTAGTGTTTGGTGCCGCTTGGGGACGGATATCGCAGATGGCGAAGGCAAGCCGTTCCCGTGGCGAGGGAGCTTGCTCCCGCTGGGCTGCGCAGCGGCCCCAAGAAAGCCGTGGCAAACTCGGTGTGTCAGGCAAATACAGGGGGCCGCTGCGCGACCCAGCGGGAGCAAGCTCCCCCGCTACAAGGGATTGAAGGCGGATTCGAGAATGGCGTGCAAATGCTGGCCCCTTGCTCATTTGCATAGAGGCAAACTTCTTTCCTTTCAGAAAGTTGGGCGACAAACCTATGCGTATTTCTATGTGGGTCGTGGCGACGTTTCTCCTGGCTGCCGTTTCGCTTGAGGCCCAGGCCAGGGCGTTGACGCAGAACCAGCAATCGGTGTGCCGGTGGGGTTCGGACATCGCGGCGGGGGCGCAGGCATCGAAGCTGTCTGGCGTCAGCCTGTACGGCGCGCGCAAGAAGCTGCAAGTGCGCAAGTTTCCCCGGCCCTGGATGCGCATGACCGCCCTGGGCATTACCGAGCAGACCTACAACAGCGCTTCGCGGCTCAAGCCGGCCGCAGTCAAGCAGACCTACTACGAACAATGTGTCCGTCATGAGCTGGCGCGCCGATAGGCGCTCAGGCCGGGCTGCGGCCTGGCATTTCGATGCCATGCTGGTGCACCCGTCGATACAGGGTCGCCCGGGAAATGCCGAGGGCCCGGGCGGCGGCGGTGGGTTTCCAGCGGTGGCGCACCAAGGCATCGAGCAATGCCTGGCGTTCCGGGCTGGCGCTTGGCTCCGGCCCGTGTTCGGCGACGTCCGTGCAGTGCAATGACTCAGGCAGGTGGCTGAGCTGGATCACACTGGCTTCGCACACCGCGCAGGCATAGCGCAGCACATGGCGCAACTGGCGGACGTTGCCCGGCCAGTGATAACCGAGCAGGCATTCCAGGGCTGCGCCGCTCAATTGTACGGTTCCCCCGCACAACGCCGATTCCTCGGCAAGAATCCGATTGATCAACGCCAGCCGATCGCTGCGGTCACGTAACGGCGGTAGCTGGAAACGCGCACCGCCCAGGCGGAAATACAAATCCTCGCGAAACTCGCCAGCCGCCACCAGGGTTTCCAGGTCGCGGTGGGTGGCACAGATCACCTGGATGTCGACGGCCTTGCGGCGGGATGCCCCCAGCGGCGCCACTTCACCCTCGGCCAGTACCCGCAGCAGGCGGGTCTGCAAGGCCAGCGGCATGTCACCGATTTCATCCAGGAACAGGGTGCCGCCATCGGCCTGTTGCAGCAGGCCCTGCATGCCTTTGGCCGAGGCACCGGTAAACGCCCCGGCGACGTAGCCGAACAATTCGCTCTCGATCAGGCTTTCGGGAATGGCGGCGCAGTTCAGCGCCACGAAAGGGCGGTCACGGCGCTGACTGGCCTGGTGCAACTGGCGGGCGAAGACTTCCTTGCCGGAACCGGTTTCGCCCTGGATGAGCACCGGCAGGTTGCGATCCTTGACCCGTACTGCCAGGCGCAGGCTGTCGGCCAGGCGCGGATCGATTTCCAACGGGGTCATCGCCACCCGCGAACGTGAACTGGCCCGTTGGCGGGGCGCGCTCAAGCGCCCGTGGAGGGCGTGATCGAGCAAGCAGAGGCTTTCGTCCCGGGCACGGTGCAGCCGTTGCTGATCGAACACCTGGCCGATGTGTTGCGGCAACTGCCCGTACTGGTGCAGCAGGTATTGGCGGGCGGCCGGGTTCAAGGCTTGCAGGCAACCGTCGTCGTCCCAGGCGAACAGGAAGTCCGGCTGGCTGTCGACGTAGCCGGCATTGCCATGGGCCCGCAGCACCCAGTAACCCTGGGCGCTGCTCATGAAAAATGCCTGTTCGATCTCCCGGGCGCTCTGCACCACCATTTGCCGGATCAAGTGCTGCGAGCGGCGATCATCCGGCGAGCGCACCGCCGAGACGTCCAGCACCCCGAGCAATTCCCCCTGGGGGTCGAAGACCGGCGCGGCGGAGCAAGTCAGGCCAATGAACGCTGCGCGGAAATGGTCACGCTTGTGCACCGTCACCGGGGCCTTGCCCGTGAGCACCGCCGCCACGCCACAGGTGCCTTCTTCGCCTTCCGACCAACAGGTGCCCAGGTACAGCCCGGCCTTGCGACAGTCGTTGCGGATCGTGGTTTCCACTCGGTAGTCGATGGTCTGGCCCTGGGCATCGGTCAGTAGCACGCAATAGTCGGCATCGCGCACCCGGCCGTGGAGGCGGGCCACTTCTTCGCTGGCGATGTTGAGGAACAGCTCGGAGCGCTCGCGGCATTGCTTGAGCACGTCCTGGGACAGGATGCGCGGGCCCTGCAGCGAACCCGGGTCCAGGTGATGTTGCTCCAGGGAACGGCGCCAGGAGTCGAGGATCAGGTCCGGGACGGGCAGTTGTGGCAATTGGTTCGCGTTTTTCACCACGCGGCTGACGCAATCCACGTGCGCCCGGGAGTGAGCGGAAAGCATAGGGGCCTCCGATTCAGCTTCTTGTCGTTGTGCGCACATTAAGCGCCGTTCGCTGGGTGCAGACAAGCTCGACGGGTTGTTCGGGCGGTGTGAGACGCCACGTCTCAGGGTCTCGCCGGAACCTCGTGCAGGCTGACATGGAGCGTCTCACCGGGGCTCGCTTGCGCTTATCGAAAATCACGCCTTGACCGCTCTGGTCCGGTCATTCCGAGCCGTTTTCCCGTAACTGGCACTGCCCTTGCTCTATCCCTGGAACCCGCCCGACGGGTCATCCAATAATAACAACGAGGTGCCTATGATCTTCTGTCCAGGGTCTTGCTGCCCAGGCCGTTCGCCTGTCTTTCCCGCGGTGGCACCATGAGCCGCCGGCCACTGACCGTGGGCATCATCGCCAACCCCGCATCGGGCCGCGACGTGCGGCGCCTGACCGCCAATGCCGGGCTGTTTTCCAGCACTGACAAGGTTTCGGTGATCCAGCGCCTGCTGGCCGCATTCGGCGCCACTGGCATCGAACAGGTGTTGATGCCCACTGACATGATCGGCATGGCCGCCGCCGTGCTGAAGAACAGCCACAGTCGCCAGGCCCGCAGCAGTCACTGGCCGGCCCTGGAGTTTCTTGACCTGACTCTGCGCCAGACTGTCGAAGACACCCGCCGGGCCGCGCGCCTGATGGCCGAGCGCGAAGTGGCGCTGATCGCCGTGCTCGGCGGCGACGGCACCCACAAGGCGGTGGCCGCCGAAGTGGGTGATATCCCGTTGCTGACCCTGTCCACCGGCACCAACAACGCTTTTCCCGAACTGCGCGAGGCCACCAGCGCCGGGCTGGCCGGTGGGTTGTACGCCAGCGGCCGGATCCCGGACGCGATCGGTTTGCGCCGCAACAAGCGCTTGCTGGTCTGCGACGCCGCACGTGGCTTGCGTGAGGTCGCCCTGGTGGACGTCGCCGTATCGCCGCTGCGCTTTGTCGGCGCCCGAGCCATCAGCCGGGCACAGGACCTGGCCGAAGTCTTCGTGACCTTCGCCGAACCGCAATCCATCGGCCTGTCTGCGTTGTGCGGCTTGTGGTTTCCGGTGTCACGCCAGGCACCGGGCGGGGCCTGGATGCGCCTGGACCCGCATTCCCCCGAAGCGCTGCTGGTACCGCTCGCGCCGGGCCTGCTACAGGGCTGTGGGGTGCTCGCCGCCGGCCCTTTGGAACCGGGCGTCGCCCATGGCTTGTCACTGTCCAGCGGCACCTTGGCCTTGGATGGCGAGCGGGAAATCGAATTCAACGTCCATGACCGGCCCACGGTCACCCTCGATGCCGGCGGCCCGCTGAGCATCGACGTCAACGCGGTGCTGGCCTACGCGGCGCAACAGCGGTTGCTGGCCATCGGCCGCGAACACCCGCAACACCCTCTGAATCTTCAAGAAGACACCCCAGGAGAATAAAAATGTCGACACCGCTCACCCACGATCAACTGCTGCACGCCTACCAGGTGATGCGCACCATCCGCGCCTTTGAAGAGCGCCTGCACGTGGAGTTCGCCACCGGCGAGATTCCCGGATTCGTCCACCTGTATGCCGGCGAAGAAGCCTCGGCTGCCGGGGTCATGGCCCACCTGGGGGACGACGATTGCATCGCCTCCAACCACCGTGGCCACGGCCATTGCATCGCCAAGGGCGTGGACGTCTACGGGATGATGGCCGAGATCTACGGCAAGAAAACCGGCGTCTGCCAAGGCAAGGGCGGCTCGATGCACATCGCCGATTTCGAGAAGGGCATGCTCGGCGCCAACGGCATCGTCGGCGCCGGTGCTCCGTTGGTGGTTGGCGCGGCTTTGGCGGCCCGGCTCAAGGGCACCGACAGCGTCGCCGTGGTGTTTTTCGGCGATGGCGGCTCCAACGAGGGCGCGGTGTTCGAAGCCATGAACATGGCCTCGGTGTGGAACCTGCCGTGCCTGTTCATCGCCGAAAACAACGGCTACGCCGAGGCCACTGCTTCCAATTGGTCGGTGGCCTGCGATCACATCGCCGACCGCGCGGCCGGCTTCGGCATGCCTGGGGTGACGGTGGACGGCTTTGACTTCTTCGCCGTGCATGAGGCCGCTGGGGCCGCCGTCGAACGCGCCCGTGCCGGGGAAGGGCCGTCGCTGATCGAGGTCAAGCTGACCCGCTACTACGGCCACTTCGAGGGCGACGCCCAGACCTATCGGGCGCCCGATGAGGTCAAGCATTTCCGGGAGAACCAGGACTGCCTGATGCAGTTCCGCGAGCGCACCACCCGGGCCGGTTTGCTCACCGTCGAGCAGTTGGACCAGATCGACAAGGAAGTGGACCTGCTGATTGAAAACGCCGTGTACAAGGCCAAGTCCGATCCCAAGCCCTCTGCAGCGGACCTGCTGACCGACGTCTACGTCAGCTATCCCTGAACGCCCCCCTAAAACAAGAACAGAGAATTTCATCATGGCGAGAAAAATCAGCTATCAGCAGGCAATCAACGAAGCCCTGGCCCAGGAGATGCGCCGCGATTCCAGCGTGTTCATCATGGGTGAGGACGTGGCCGGTGGTGCCGGCGCCCCCGGTGAAAACGATGCCTGGGGCGGCGTGCTCGGGGTGACCAAGGGCCTTTACGACCAATTCCCCGGGCGCGTGCTGGACACGCCACTGTCGGAAATCGGTTATGTCGGCGCGGCGGTCGGCGCCGCCACCTGCGGCGTGCGTCCGGTGTGCGAACTGATGTTCGTCGACTTCGCCGGGTGCTGCCTCGACCAGATCCTCAACCAGGCGGCGAAGTTTCGTTACATGTTCGGTGGCAAGGCCTCCACGCCCCTGGTGATCCGCACCATGGTCGGCGCCGGCCTGCGCGCCGCCGCCCAGCATTCGCAGATGCTCACGTCCTTGTGGACACACATCCCGGGGCTGAAAGTGGTCTGCCCATCATCGCCTTACGACGCCAAGGGCCTGCTGATCCAGGCGATCCGCGACAACGACCCGGTGATCTTCTGCGAGCACAAGTTGCTCTACAGCATGCAGGGCGAAGTGCCGGAAGAGCTCTACACCGTGCCGTTCGGCGAGGCCAACTTCCTGCGCGACGGCAAGGACGTGACCCTGGTGTCCTACGGACGGCTGGTCAACACCGCGATGGACGCGGCGCGCAACCTGGCCGGACGTGGCGTTGACTGCGAAGTGATCGACCTGCGCACCACCAGCCCGCTGGACGAGGACAGCATCCTGGAAAGTGTCGAGAAGACCGGGCGCCTGGTGGTGATCGACGAGGCCAACCCGCGCTGCTCCATGGCCACCGATATTTCGGCGCTGGTGGCGCAAAAAGCCTTTGGCGCACTCAAGGCCCCGATCGAAATGGTCACCGCGCCGCACACGCCGGTGCCGTTCTCCGATGCCCTGGAAGACCTGTACATCCCTGACGCGGCGAAGATCGAACAAGCCGTGCTCAACGTGATCGAGTGGAGCAAGCGCTGATGAGCCAGATTCATACCTTGACCATGCCCAAGTGGGGCCTGTCGATGACCGAGGGCCGGGTCGATGCCTGGCTCAAGGAAGAGGGGCAGGCCATCACCAAGGGCGAGGAAGTGATGGACGTCGAGACGGACAAGATCTCCAGCAGCGTCGAGGCGCCGTTTTCCGGAATCCTGCGTCGGCAGATCGCCCGCCAGGATGAAACCCTGGCGGTCGGCGCCTTGCTCGGCATCGTCGTTGAGGGCGAGGCCAGCGAGGCCGAGATCGACGCGGTCATCGAGCAGTTCCAATCCAACTTCGTGCCCGGCGACGCGGCCGATGAAGACAGTGGCCCGAAACCGCAGAAAGTCGAGCTGGACGGCCGGGTGATCCGCTATTTCGAGCGCGGCGAGGGCGGCACGCCGCTGGTGCTGGTGCACGGTTTCGGCGGCGACCTGAACAACTGGCTGTTCAATCATGAAGCACTGGCCGCCGGGCGGCGGGTGATTGCCCTGGACCTGCCGGGGCATGGCGAATCGTCGAAAACCCTGCAACGTGGCGACCTGGACGAGCTGAGCGGCGTGGTGCTGGCGTTGCTCGATCACCTGGACATCAACGCGGCCCACCTGGTGGGGCATTCCATGGGCGGGGCGGTGTCGCTGAACGTCGCGCGGCTGATGCCCCAGCGGATACGGTCGCTGACCTTGATCGGCAGCGCCGGCCTGGGGGCGGAGATCAACGGCAGCTACCTGAAGGGTTTCGTCGAAGCGGCCAACCGTAATGCCCTCAAGCCACAACTGGTGCAGCTGTTCTCCAATGCCGAACTGGTCAACCGGCAGATGCTCGACGACATGCTCAAGTACAAGCGCCTGGAGGGCGTGGACGCGGCGCTGCAGCAATTGTCAGCGACGTTGTTCGCCGACGGCCGCCAGCAGGCGGACCTGCGCGAAGTGGTGCAGGCCGGCCACGTACCGACCCTGGTGATCTGGGGCAGCGACGACGCAATCATCCCCGCGACCCACAGCGACGGACTGAGTGCCCAGGTCGAAGTGCTCCCCGGCCAGGGCCACATGGTGCAGATGGAAGCGGCCGAGCAGATCAATCGATTGATTAACGAGTTCATCGGACAGCACTGACCAAGCGGGCGGCGACATGCGTCGGCGCCCTATAAAAATTCTGGAGGCAACGCTATGAACGTTTCAATCAAGCCGACCCGCAGCATGCGCGCCGCCGTCTGGCATGGCCGCAACGACATCCGCGTCGAAGACGTGCCACTGCCGGTTTCACCGCCCGCCGGGTGGGTGCAGATCCGCGTGCAATGGTGCGGCATCTGCGGCTCGGACCTGCACGAATATGTGGCCGGGCCGGTGTTCATCCCGGTGGACGCGCCGCACCCGCTGACCGGGATCAAGGGCCAATGCATCCTCGGCCATGAGTTCTGTGGCGAAATCGTCGAACTGGGTGCCGGCGTCGAAGGTTTCAGCGTCGGCGAGCCGGTGGCAGCGGACGCCTGCCAGCACTGCGGCACCTGCTATTACTGCACCCACGGGCTCTACAACATCTGCGAGAACCTGGCCTTCACCGGGCTGATGAACAACGGTGCGTTTGCGGAGTTGGTCAACGTCCCGGCCAACCTGCTGTACAAGCTACCGGCGGACTTTCCCGCCGAGGCCGGTGCCTTGATCGAGCCGTTGGCGGTGGGCATGCATGCGGTGAAGAAGGCCGGCAGCTTGCTGGGCCAGAACGTCGTGGTGGTCGGCGCCGGGACCATCGGTTTATGCACGATCATGTGCGCCAAGGCGGCCGGCGCGGCCCAGGTGATCGCCCTGGAAATGTCCGGCGCGCGCAAGGCCAAGGCCCTGGAAGTCGGGGCCAGCCATGTGATCGATCCGAATGAATGCGACGCCTTGGCCGAAGTACGGCGCCTGACGGGTGGCCTGGGTGCCGATGTCAGCTTCGAGTGCATCGGCAACAAGCACACCGCCAAGTTTGCCATCGACCTGATCCGCAAGGCGGGTAAATGCGTATTGGTGGGGATCTTCGAAGAGCCGAGCGAGTTCAACTTCTTTGAGCTGGTCTCCACCGAGAAGCAAGTGCTGGGCGCGCTGGCCTACAACGGTGAATTCGCCGACGTGATTGCCTTCATCGCCGACGGACGCCTGGACATCTCGCCGCTGGTGACCGGGCGCATCCAGCTGGAGGAGATCGTCGGGCAGGGCTTCGAGGAACTGGTGAACAACAAGGAGCACAACGTGAAGATCATCGTGTCTCCCGCACGCATCTGAGAGCGCCCGGGTGGGCGATTTGGCGATGGCCGGCAGCGGTCATCGCTTTTTTTCAGGTGTAGGCCAGCAGGCGGCCGCAGGATATGACCGCGATCCACAGGGCGATGGAGACCAACGCCTGGGCCTTGGCCAGGCTGGGTGCCTTATGGCCGGTGTTCCATTGCAGGACGGAACGGTAGGTGCCAACGTGGAACAGCAGGGCGTTAAGGCCCGCTGCCGCGATCAGGTACAGCTTGAGGATGAAGACGTTGTTGCCGGCAAAGTCATGGGGGTGAGCACTGAACATCATCAACCCGGCTGGCACGATCAACAGCAGGGCCGCAACGGCCCAGGTCAGCAGGTGGCGGGCCAGGGCAGTCACAGCGATGCCCTTGGACAGCCCTAGAACGCGCAGGTCGAACATCACCACCGCGCCCGCCAGCACCGAAAAGCCGATGATGTGCACGACCTCCACCAGCGGGTAGAGCCACAGTTCGCTGCGCATGGCCGCCGCCAGGGACGAGTTGCCCAACTGGTCCATCCAGCCCTGGGTTGAGCCTGCCGGGGAAGCTTGCATCAGCGCAACTCGGTGGTCTTGTCGTCGATGGTGATGCGTTCGGCGCGTAACTCGTCGGGTTTGTTGCGGTTCGCATAGCCGACCACGGTGGCGCGGTTACCCGCTTTGAGCATGTCTTTGCTCAGTCCCCGATTCTCCATGCGTGACGGCGGGGCCAGCACGACGGTCCAGGTTTTATCCGTGGTTTGCAGGCGCACGTAGCCATGGGGATGGGAATAGCCGGCTTCCTTTATCGTGCCGTCGAGCGTCAGGGGATTGCTGGCGTCGTATTCGCTCCAGCCGTGGTGGGCGAGTGCCGCCGTGGTGATCAGCATTGATGAGAAGCCGATGCAGCGAAGCATCATGTTCATGGCAAGATCTCCTTGGGGGTGATCGATTCAATCGGGCAGGTACGCGCGCCAGACCCGCTGCCCGCCGAGTTGAAGCCGCTGTTCCTCGTCCTCGCGGAACTGTCGATCGCAGTCGAGAAAAAACTCATCGAGTTGGGGCGGCGCGACGTCGGTGGCGCTGAGCATGCCGTGGACCTGCCCACGATGATGGATCTGATGCTCGAACAGGTGCAACAGCAGCCGGTCGATTCGTTCGCGCACCATACCGTCGGCACGCACCAGATCGACGAAGCGGGCGAGGTCTTTCTCCCGCAGGGTTTCGCAGAACGCCACCAGCCGCTGGTCGGTCTGGGTCTGGTTGTGCATCAGTTGGGCAAAGGTCAGGGTCTCGGAGAAGTCCTTTATCTGGCCGTCCCGGTCGCCTTCCAGGGCGGTGAGGTAATAGCGGTCCACTTCCAGGATGTGGCAAAGCGTGGCTTGGATGGACGGGAAGAACCCCGTGCGCGGTGCCTCATAGTCGGCCTCGCTCAACTGCGCGCAGGCGCCGAGCAGCCTGTGGTTGGCCCATCGATTGTTCAGGGCCTGGGCCAGGAAATAATTCATGGTAAGCCTCTCTTGTCCGTCACAAATCCTGTGGGAGCGGGCTTGCTCGCGAAGACGGCGTTACATCCAGCATAGTCATCTCAGACAAACCGCTTTCGCGAGCAAGCCCGCTCCCACAGTGGGAATTGCATGGGCTCACTATCGCGCATTCACCCCAAACCCCTGTGGGATTTCATCCGCTTCGGGAGGAGTCGGTTCTTAAAGCCCCACATCCGGCAACACCGGCCGATTGGCCAAGGCCTTGGCCATGATCTGCTCCACATACACCCGGTCCGCTTCCGGCAGGGCCAGGCGCGGTGGGCGGGTGAGGGCGCTGCCGCGGCCGGCGATGGCTTCGCACAGCTTGATGCATTGCACCAGGTCGGCGCGGGCGTCCAGGTGCAGGATCGGCATCAGCCATTCATAGATCGGCATCGCTTCGGCGAACCGTCCAGCGCGGGCCAGGCGGAAGATGGTCTCGCCTTCCTGCGGGAACACGTTGGACATGCCCGAGACCCAACCTTCGGCGCCCACGGCAAGGCTTTCCAACACCACGTCGTCGAGGCCTGCGAACAGCACAAAGCGATCGCCGACTTCATTGCGCACGTCGATGAAACGCCGGGTATCACCGGAAGAGTCCTTGAAACACACCACGTTGTCGCAATCGGCCAGGGAAATCAGGATGTCCGGCGTCACGTCATTCTTGTAGATCGGCGGGTTGTTGTAGACCATCAGCGGCACATCGGCGTGGCGGGCCACGTAGCGGAAATGCTCGGCGGTCTCGAAGGGCTTGGAGCCGTAGACCAGCGCCGGCATCAGCATCACCCCGTCGACACCGACCTTGCGCACCGCGTTGGCGACCTTGGCGGCCTGCACACTGGTGAACTCGGCCACGCCGCAAATCACCGGCACCCGGCCGCGGGAGGCATCCACCGCGACTTCGGTCACGGCGATTTTTTCCTCGGCGCTCAGGGAGGTGTTTTCCCCCACCGACCCGCAGACCACCAGGCCGGAGACGCCATCGCGAATGACGTTGGAGATCACTTGATGGGTTTTTTCCAGGTTGATGGAAAAATCATCGTTGAATTGGGTGGTGACGGCAGGGAAGACGCCGCTCCAGTTGATGCGTTTGCTCATGGGTTGTCTCCGGTTATGGTATTTCGTATACGTAGATAAAGTTGAGTCGAATACAGAGCTTTTGTGGCGAGGGAGCTTGCTCCCGCTGGGCTGCGAAGCGGCCCCAATAACTACCTGGCAACTCAGTGTGTCAGGCAAATGCAGAGGGCCGCTTCGCGCCCCAGCGGGAGCAAGCTCCCTCGCCACAAGGGCTATGTGCAAAGGTCAATGTCATACACCCGGCCAGGTATCTGAAAGCCGATAGCCCTGGGGCCACGGATCGGCCGGGTCGAGCAGCAACTGATGGGTCCCGGTGATCCACGCCCGTCCGGCGATGCACGGGTAAATCGCCGGGCGTCCGGCCACCTCCGTGAGTGAGTCGATGCGGCAGTGGAATTCGGAGCCGATGATCGAGCGGCCTATAAAGCGTTCGCCGACTTGCATCAAACCCTTGGCCTGCAGCACCGCCATGCGCGCCGAGCAGCCGGTGCCGGTGGGCGAACGGTCGATCTTGCCGGGCTGGATCACCACGGCATTGGCGCCGGTGGCAACGCCGTTCTCACGGACGATGGGCGCGGCGATCTGGCAGAACGAAATGTGCGACCAGTCGGGATTCAGCGGGTGCACGAAGCCCAGTTGCTCATTGGCGGCGCGGGTGATCTTCAAGCCCACGGCCACCAGTTCGGCGGCCTCGTCGGGACGAATGGCAAAACCCAGGCGCTGGGCATCGACAATGACAAAGCTGTCGCCGCCATAGGCGGTGTCCACCTGCAACGAACCCAGGCCCTCGACTTCGATCCAGGCATCGAGGCGGTCGGCGAAGGAGGGCACGTTCTTGATCTCGACCCGTTGTACCTTGCCGTCGCGGCAGTCGGCCACGGCTTCGATCAGGCCGCCCGGGGCTTCCAGTACCAGGCGGGTCTGGGGTTCGGTCATCGGCAGGATGCCGCTGTCCAGTAATACGGTGGCGACGCACAGCGAGTTGGAGCCGGACATCGGCGGAGTATCGGCCGGCTCCATGATGATCCAGGCCATCTGTGCTCGCGGGTCCTTGGCCGGCACCAGCAGGTTGACGTGGCGGAACACGCCGCCACGGGGCTCGTTGAGGACAAAGTTGCGCAGGGTCTGGTCCTGGGCGATCCAGCGTGACTGTTCCCACACCGTGGCGCCGGGGGGCGGCGCGACACCGCCGACGATCACATCGCCGACTTCGCCTTCGGCGTGGCAACTGACGACATGGATGATTTTTGATGAGCGCATGGATCAAATCCTTGGGTTGTCTGGTCGGGCCTCATCGCGAGCAAGCTCGCTCCCACAGGGTTCTGTGGTGGACACTGATTGGGCGTTGTACACAAAACCAGTGTGGGAGCGAGCTTGCTCGCGATAGGGCCATCGGCTATTTCACCGACTTGAGAAACGCCGCCGTCTCCGGCTGCACCGGATTGCCAATCACCTGGTCCGGCGGTCCGATCTCATGGACCCGGCCATTGCAAAAGAACGCCACGCGGTCGGACACGTCCCGGGCGAAGCGGATTTCGTGGGTCACCAGCACCATGGTCATGCCGTCTTCGGCGAGCATGCGCATGGTGTCCAGCACTTCGCCCACCAGTTGCGGGTCCAGCGCCGAGGTGGCTTCGTCGAAGAGCATGTAGTCCGGCGACATCGCCAGCGCCCGGGCGATCGCCATGCGCTGTTGCTGGCCGCCGGACAGCTTGCTGGGGAAGGCCTTTAGCTTGTCCCCCAGGCCCACATGCTCAAGCTGCTTCACCGCCAGTGCCTCGGCGTCCTGGCGACTCTTGCCCAGCACCTTGCGCGGCGCGAGCATGACGTTTTCCAGCACGGTGAGGTGGGGAAAGGCGTTCCATTGCTGGAAGACGATGCCGATCTTTTGCCGCAGGCGATTGAGGTCGGTGGCGCGGTCATGGACCTCGATGCCGTCCACGCGGATGCAGCCTTTCTGGATCGGCTCCAGGCCGTTGATGCACATCAGCAGGGTCGATTTGCCAGAGCCGGAGCCGCCGATGATCGACACCACTTCGCCCTTGTCCACCGTCAGGCTCACCCCCTTGACCACTTCCAGGTCACCGAAGGATTTGTGCACGTTTTCGATCTCAATCATTTTCCTGCCACCTTCTTTCCAGGCGTGCGCCGAGGCGGGCAACCACCAGGCTCATGACGTAGTAAATGAGGCCCGCGATGCACAGCACCAGCAGGGGTTCCTGAATCCGCGTGACGATGGTCTGCGAGGCCCGCAGCAATTCGACGATGCCGATCCACATCACCAGCGCGGTGTCCTTCATCACGCCCAGCACCAGGTTCAGCCAGCCGGGAAAGGCCACCCGCGTGGCAATCGGCAGGACGATGAAACGCAGGTCCTGCCCATAGCTCAGGCCCAGCGACCGGCTGGCCCGGCGGGTGCTCAAAGGCACCGCCAGCACGCCACCGCGGACGATCTCGGTGAAATAGGCGGCGGCGTAGACCCCAAGCACGATGCAGCCGACGGCAAAGGCGCTGAGGTTCAGGCCGACGATGCTCTTGAGGGAGTTGAACAGCACGAACTGGATCAGCAGCGGCACACTGCGAAAAACGTCCAGCAGCCAGGCCAGTGGCAGGCTGGCCCGCGGCAGCAACGCCCGCAACAGGCCGAACAGCAACCCGGCCAGGGTGCCGAGCAGGATCGACCACACGGTCAGTTGCAGCGTGACCCAGGCCCCCTCGAGCAAATACAGCAGGTCGTTAACGCTGAGGCTTGTAGAAAACATGAGCAACCCTCCTCAATAACGAAACAAGCGCCAGGACAACAGCCGGGCCAACCCGACGATCAGCTTGGCGATCAGGTAATACAGCAGCGCCGCGAGGGCGAAGTATTCGAAGGTGCGGAAGGTCTTGACGTTGTATTCCTGGGTGACGCCGGTGAGGTCGTTGTTCAGGCCAACCACCACCCCCAGGGATGTCATCAGCACCGCCCAGACCATCTGGTTGGTCAACGGGTAGAAGACGATGCGCAACAGTTGCGGGACGATGATCATCCGGTAGGCCTGGAAGGCGCTCATCCCCAACGAACGGGCGGCGCGCATTTGCGTGCTGGGCACGGCCTTGAGGCCACCGCGAAAGTTTTCCGCCAGGTAGCCGGCGTTGTTGAAGGTGATCCCGGCCAGCAAGGCCAGCCAGGAACTGACGTGCAGCCCGAGGGAGCCGAGGCCGAAGTAGAGGATGTAGATCTGGAACAGCGAGGGCGTGTTGCGGGCGATGGACACCCAGCCATTGCCCACGCCCCGCAGCAGGCGATTCGGGGCCTGGCGCATCACCGTCAACACCAGGGCGATCAGCACGCCGAAAATCATCGACAGCGCGGCGGTTTCGAAGGTCACCCAGGCCCCGGCGAGCATGTCGGGCAGGGCGCGCAAGGCCGGGCGCCATTGGAAGCTGTAGTCAAACATGGGTCGGGCTCCCCGTGCGGGCGGTGGGTTGCAGCCACATCGGCGGTTGACCGTGGGTTGCGGCGGTGCACGCGGCCTCGACGCAATCGGCGAGGGCGCCAAAGTGCACCCCGCGACCGACCAGGCCCGGTGCGTAGTGGGCGTATTTGCCAGAGTTGGTCATCAGTGTGGTGGCCCGGGGCGGGATCACCGGCTCGCCCAGCATGCACCAGCAGGTGTCGGTCACCAGCACCGCGCCGAAGGCCTCGATGACGGTGAGATGTCCAGCCTTGCGGGCTTGTTCCAACACCGCCCGGCCGCAGGTGATCGCCAGCACCACATACGGATGCTTGATCCGGCCCGCGCACAAGGTCGCGAGTGCGGCGAATTCGCTGAGGGAGAAGTGCGGATTGCCCAGGGACACCACGTCCACCCAGTTGTCCCGGGCACTGTTGAGCTCGCGCCAACTGGCAAGCAGGCCCGCGGCATCGACGCTTTCCTGCGGCACGGTGACGTCGCTCGCCAGGACAGCGGCCGGGTCGAGGGCTTCCGGCGTCACCCCGGCGATGTGGAACAACGGCGCGGCGCTGGTGGTGGCGAACGCGGCGCCGAAGGCCTTGAGGTCGTCCAGGTTCGGCGCGGCGTGCTCCAGGCCGCGTATCAAGGGGATGCGCCGGCCGGCCAGGCTGCCGATGTGGTAGCCCAGCAGCGGATAGAAACTGTCATCCACCTTACCCAGCGCCGGTACGTCGACGATCAGCCGAGCCTTGCGTGGGTCGTCGAGATGACAGCCGGTCAACGGTGCTCGTCCGCACAGGGCGATGCAGATGTCGAGGAAGTCCGGGTATTTTTGCGTGCGCGCGCCCAGCACACTGTTGGCGTAGACCACCGCGTTGGATTCGGCCCAGACGATCTGCTCGCCGGCCTTTGGCGCGGTGTCCAGCAGGTAGGGCGCGCAGGTGAAACTCAGTTGGGCGCCCATCGCCATATAGGCATCGCCCAGGGCACTGGCCGGCTCGCCCAAGGCTGGATCGACGCCCAGCGCGCGCCAGCGGCGCTGGTCCACGGAAATGGCATTGAGGGTGGTGGGCACGCGCACCTGCGCGCCCCACTGCACCAGTTGTTCGGCAAAGCGCAGGCTGGCCGGGCCGGTGTAGATGCAGCCGTCGATGTGGGCCTGGGTCACGTCCAGCAGTTGCGTGGCGCCCTGGATCTCGGCCATGCGCAACACGATGTGCATCGCCACCTGGGCGGCCTTGCCGTGGGCGCCGTCGAGCAGCGCCCGGTCCTGCTCGGTCAGCTCCAAAGTCGAAGCCGTGGGCAGTTGAGACGCTGCGTCCGAACCTTGCCAGCCGTCGTTGGGGCGGCGCCCGGTGAGGGTCAGGACATCGTCTTCAAGGCGGACAAAACCCTGGCCGCGCAAGCCATTGAAGGCCTCGTGCCCGACGCACAACACCGGCAACGAGCGCTGGAAAATCACCTGCGCCACCAGCACGCCCAAGGTCAGGATTTCATCGGCTTCGGCCAGCACCAGGGCGGCAGGGGCGTGGCCGTTGCTTATCAGTTCCATCAACACGCTGCTGCCGGTGCAGGAGCCGCGCCCGCTGGGGATCGCCAGCACGCGCCCGGCCAGGCGCTCGCCGCTCAGGGGATGGTGGCGGTCGATGACCTCGCCGCTGGCCGGGTCGACCCCGCCCCAGAAACTCAGGCCCACCTCGGCGAACAGCAGGGCGCCCTGGGCGGCGCCCTCTACCAGGCTGCGGCCTTTCACACGGACAGGCGTGCTTGGCATGCGCCGGTCCTCAGTAGTAGACCTGGGGAACGGTCAGGTTGGCCGGTGGGATGTCGGTGCCGACCCATTTGACGAACAGCTCGTTGTAGCGGCCTGTGCGCACCTGCTGGTTGACGAACAGGTTGAGGTAGTTGAGCAGGCCGTACTCGCTGCGCTTGGCGCCGAGGGATACGTAGTCGATGACGTAGGGTGCGTCACCGGCGATCTTCAGGCCCTTGTACTTGCCCGACTTGAGGGTCGCGGCGGCCACGGTGTTGGTCACCACGGTGGCATCGATATGCCCCTGGGCGACGGCCAGTAGGGTGTCGTTTTGCGACTGGTAGGCGCGGAAGCTGCCGCTGCCCCAGCTTTTCTGGTCCTTCTCCAAGGCGATGGCTTCGTAGGTGCTGCTGGTGTTGCCCAGTTTCTTGCCCTTGAGGTCGGCATAGTTGTTGATGCCGGTGTCGTCGCGGGTCAGCACCACCATCTGGAAGGCGAAGTAGGGCACGGTCAGGCCGACGGTCTTGGCCCGCTCCAAGGTGTCGGAGGTGGAGGCGACGATAACGTCGGCGCGGCCTGACAACAGCGCGGGGATTCGGTCGGAGAACGGGGTTTCCACCACTTCGGCCTCGACACCGAGGACCTTCGCCAGGTCATGACAATAGTCCACGTCAAAGCCCGCCGGTTTATTGCTTGCGTCGCGAAAACCCATGGGTGGAAAGTCCAGGGTCACGGCGCAACGCAGGGTGCCGGAGCCGATGATGTCGTCGAGCTTGTCGGCGTGGGCGGGGGCAATGAAAAGCGGGATGAGGACAACGCTGAGGGCTACGGCCAATGCAGGGTTTTTCATAAATGCCTCGCTGTCGAATAAATGCGGTGAGATATCGTATTGAGGATTTCGTATACGATATTAGATAAGCAATCGGCATGCCTGTTTCCGGTTATATCGCGGTAATGGCATTGGAAGGCTGATCTAGAGGGGTTCCCGGCGGGCGGTGAACCGTAAGGGCAGGGTGCTACGTTGGTCTGGGGTGTTACAGATGGGAGCAGCCACGGGATCCGACGCCCCATCAGGGAACAAGATCAGCGCTGGTTCTCGCGATATTGGCTCGGCGACAGGCTGGTCAGGGCCCGGAACTGGCGGCTGAAGGCGCTGTGGTCGGTGTAACCGCAGCGCAGGGCAATCTCGGTGATCGGCAGGTCTTTGTCGAGTAACAGCCGCGAGGCTTCCTCCAGCCGTGCCTTATGAATCATCTGCCGTGGTGTGAGTTGGAAGATGCGTTTGCAGTGCCGCTCCAGTTGCGCCACCGACAGTTCAGTGATAGCGGTCAGCTCGGCGAGGCTGATGGGACGGGCGAAGTGCTGCTTGATATGGGCATCCACCGCCGCCAGTTTGTGGAACGCCGGGTGGCTCGATTGCGGCAGTTGCAAGTCGCGGGAAATGCCGGCCAGACCGACGATCTGACCGCTTGGGTCGTGCAGGGCGAGCTTGTGGGTCAAGCACCACACCGGTTGGTTGCCGTAGTACAAATGCAGTTCGAGCTGGTCGGCCAACTCCCGCCCGCTGGCTAGCACCCGACGATCCTGTTCGGTGTACAGCGGGCCGAAGCGTTCGGGGAACACCTGCTCGGCGGTGAGGCCGAGCAGGTCGCCCCTGTGTTTGAAACCGCAGCGCCGGGCCAGGGTCTGGTTGACGAAGGCGTAGCGGGCCTGCCGGTCCTTGATGAAAAACACCACGTCGGCGAGGGTGTCCAGCAACGGGGCGATGGGCTGCAGGCTGTGCAGCAGGGTGTCGAGGTCGCAGGGGGCAAGGGAAGTGAGCGAGGGGTACATGGCCGGCTTCGTCTTTTTTGTGGGAGCTGTAGCGCAGTGTCAGCCGGAAATGTGTTGCCTGTCACGCCGCCATCGCGAGCAGGCTCGCTCCCACAGGGGATTTGTGGTGAGTGCAGGCCAGAGTGGGATGTGTGCCGGGCTCAGGTGGGCGGGGTTTCTTCCAGCTCCAGCAGGGTCTCGATCCGCGCCGGGCTGAAGGGCGGACGAGGTAGGGGCGGTGTCCAGCCGAACAGGTGTTCCAGGGCGGCGGCGCACACGCGGCCCTGGCAGGCGCCCATGCCGCAGCGGCTGGCCAGTTTCGCTTCGCGCCAGTTTTCGTGGTCGACCAGTTCGCCATACGGTACGTCTTCGCAGCGGCAGACCAGGGTGTCGCTGCGGGCCAGGGCCTTGAGCCGTGGATCGAGGACGAAGGCCGTGTTCAAGGCCCGGGCGAAACCCTGCCAGCGTGCGCGGCGTGGCCACAGCTGTTGGGCGGCGGCACTATTGCCGACGGCGGCGTGGCCGGCGATGGCGCCTTCCACCAACGCCAGTTCGCTGCCGCCGAAACCGGTGCACTCACCGGCGGCGTAATGTTCGCGGCGCGTGGTCGCTTGCCAGGCATCAACCGCCAGCGCCTGGTCTTCAATCGCGCAGCCCAGGGCCTGGCCCAACTGGGTATTGGGAATGAGCCCGAAGCCACAGGCGAGCCGGTCGCAGGCCAGTTCAATCGTCTTGCCTTGCTGATGCAGGCGCACGCCCTCGAGTCGTTCCCGACCGAGCGCCTCTACCACATGGGTGTCGGTGCGGTAGTGCGAGTCGAACAAACTGAACGATTGGAAAAACTTCCCCGGCCAGCGCGGCAGTTGCCCGGCGAAACCGGCGACGGCGCCGCGACTGGCCTGCTCGGCGATGCGCACCACCTGTGCACCTTGATGCTTCGCCGTGGCGGCGCTGGCCAACAGCAAGGGGCCGCTGCCGGCGATGACCAGCCGTTCGCCGCGCACCGGCAAGCCGCCCTTGATCAGCGCCTGCAACCCGCCAGCGCCGGTCACGCCGGGGAGCGTCCAGCCAGGAAACGGCAGCAGCAACTCACGGGCACCGGTGCAAAGGATCAAGCGCTCGTAGCGGATCTGCCAGCCGCGCTCGGCATCTTCCACCAGCAAGGTTTTATCCGCCGCGCAGGCGATTACGCGAGTGCCGGCATGGCAGCGTACGTTGGTGCAGTTTCGCAGTTGATCGCGCAGGTGCCGGGCTGCACTGGGCAGGTTGGCCTGGGGACCGTCGCGCCAGATCTGCCCGCCGGGCAGTGGGTTGTCGTCCAGCAACACGATGTGTGCGCCGCTGCTGGTCGCGGCGAGGGCGGCGGCCATGCCGGCGGGGCCGGCGCCGATGATCAGCAGGTCGGTGGCTTCGTTCATGGTCGGGTCTGCACGTGCATGCCATCGAGGCACAGGGTCTGGCAGGCCAGGCGGAGTCGGCCATCGATCAGCACCCGGCATTCCTGGCAGATGCCCATGCCGCACAACGGTGCTCGCCGCTGGCCGCTGACCGAGGTGCGGCTGCAACCGTCCGCGCCCAACGCCAATGCTGCCGCGACGCTGGTGCCGTTGGCGACGTACAGTGGGCGGCCGTCCAAAAACAAGTCAGGCATGGCTCCAATACTCCTTGGCTAAGTGGATGTCAGGAGCACACCCAAAACCTGTGGCGAGGGAGCAAGCTCGCGCTGGGCCTGTAGGAGCTGTCGAGCGGAGCGAGGCTGCGATCTTTTTCCTGATAGCTGGAATCTCAAGCGAAAGATCAAAAGATCGCAGGCTTCGCCAGCTCCTACAGAGCCCTGCGCGAGCTTGCGCCCTCGCCACAGGGGATGTGTGTCGGGCTTCAGGCATGGGCGGGTTCCCCCAGGAAACGCTGCGGCAGGTAAGGTTGCGCGGCCAGGGGCGAAGTTTCGTCGAACAGCTGCGCGACCAGCAGGTCGGCCGTCGCGGGGGCCGTGGTGACGCCCAACCCCTCGTGACCCACCGCCAGCCACAGCCCCTTGCGCTGCGGATGTTGGCCCACCAGGGGCAAGCCATCGGGACTCGCCGCGCGGAAACCGGTCCAGGCCCTGATGCCGTTCAGGTGCGCCAACCCTGGCAGGTACTCGACGGCGCGCTTGAGCATCTTCGCCAGCATCCAGCCTTCCACCTGCGGGTCGACGGTGCCGAACTGCCGCGAGGCGCCGATGAACAATTGCCCGGTCGGGCGTGGTTGGATATTGCACGCCACCGACGGCCCGCTGGCGTTATGGGCGCTGGTGACGTAGCCCAGCTCCACCAGGGTATGGGTGATGGTGGCGGGGTAGCGATCGGTGATCAGCAGGTGGCCCTTTTTCGGTTCGATGGGCAGTTCCGGGCATAGTTCTGTGGCCTGGATGCCATTGGCGAGGACCACCGCCTCGGCGCTCAACCAGCGTC
This sequence comes from Pseudomonas thivervalensis, assembly GCF_001269655.1. GTDB lineage: Bacteria > Pseudomonadota > Gammaproteobacteria > Pseudomonadales > Pseudomonadaceae > Aquipseudomonas > Aquipseudomonas thivervalensis. Next base: position 222,489 of record NZ_LHVE01000006.1, on the reverse strand, counting down.
CGTCGTCGAGGCGCACACGAGCACCGTCGACTTCGCTGACCTGCGCCCGTTGCTGGCGGATATTGGGCGCGTCGAGCATCCAGCGCGCGGCCGCCGGGGCGTAGAGGATGCCGTCGCCCTTGATCAGCAGTCCGCCTTCCAGCCCCGGGCGCAGCTCAGGCTCACGCTGATGCAGGGCGGTGCGGCCGATCAATTCACAGGATTCGCCATGGGCCAGCAGGTTCAGGTATTTGCTGTGGGCCACGGCCATCTCCTCGGCATTGGCCGCCAGCCACAAGGTGCCGTTGTTGCGCCAGGCGCAACTGGCGGGCAGGGCTGGTGCCAGTTCGCGCCAGCGTTGCAGGGAGTATTGGCTGAGGGCCAGTTCCGCCGGGTTGTCATCCAGCACCAACAGATGCCCCATGCCGGCCGCCGTGGCGCCGTGCCAACCGGCATCCAGCACCAACACCTTGACGTTGCGCCGGGCCAATGCCTGGGCGCAGGCCGCACCGATGATGCCGGCGCCGATGATGATCACGTCGGCGACCTGGCCTTCGTTCACGGGCGAATACCCCAGGCGAACGGGTCATCCGCTTCGATGATCAGGGTGGTTTCAGCGCTGATGTAGGCGCGGCCGCGAATGGTCGGCACGATGCGCTCGCCCGAACGTTCGTAGGAACCTTCGAACTCGCTGCCAATGACACTGGCCTGGCGCCAGATCTGCCCGGGTTGCAGCTTTCCATCGGCCGCCAGGCATGCCAGTTTGGCGCTGGTGCCGGTGCCACAAGGGGAGCGGTCATAGGCCTTGCCCGGGCAGAGCACGAAGTTGCGACTGTCGGCTTGCGGGTCGTCGGCAAACAGTTCGATGTGGTCGATCAGTCCGCCGTCCTCGCCGCGAAAACCCTGCTGCTCCAAGGCTTGCTGCACGGCGTAGGTGTAGGCGGTCAACGCGTCGAGGTTATCGCCGGCCACGCGCTGGCCATGTTCGGCGATCAGGAAAAACCAATTGCCGCCCCAGGCCACGTCGCCCACTACCTGGCCGATGCCGGGCACCTCCAGGGCCAGTGCCTTGCGGTACCGGTAGGCCGGCACGTTGCGCACGCTGACCGAGCGATCCTCGTGCAAGGTTGCCTGGACCGTGCCCACCGGGGTTTCGATGCTGTGCACGCCGGGGCCGATCCTGCCCAGGTGGGCCAGGGACGCCACCAGGCCGATGGTGCCGTGGCCGCACATGCCCAGGTAGCCGCTGTTGTTGAAAAAGATCACGCCGGCACAGGCGTTCGGGTCCACCGGTTCACAGAGCAGTGCGCCCACCAGCACATCGCTGCCCCGCGGTTCGAGCACGCAGGCGCTGCGCCACGCATCATGCTCCGTGGCCAGCCGTTGCTTGCGCTCGGCCATGCTGCCCTGGCCCAGGTCAGGAAAACCGTCGGTGACCAGTCGGGTCGGTTCGCCGCCGGTATGGGAATCGATCACGGTGATGCGTTTCATGGGAGGGCCACGTCCGTTCAGATGAGTGACGGCAAGCGTGGCCCGCGCCAGGGGGCGACGGCTTGAGGGTTTTATCTGTCGCCGATGACGAAATCGGCACAGCGTTGGCCCATCAATGGCTGGAAGGCAGGAACTTGAACAAGGTCTCGCAGACCCCGGCGATGTGTTCGTCCAACAACTCCACGGCCCGCTCGACGTCACCGGCGCGGCAGGCCTTGATGATTTCCCGGTGCTCGTGATCGGCACGGTCCTTACCGGCCGAAAGGCTCATTTGCATGCGCAGGTAACGCTCCAGCTTGTCGTGGACCGAGCGGATCAACCCCACCATGAACGGTCGTTGCGCGGGTTCGTAGAGGCAGGCATGCAGTTGCCAGTTCAGTTCGGCCCAGCGTCCCACATCGTCTTCACCGATGAATTCCTGGCAGATGCTTTCGGCGCGGGCGAAGGTGTCTTCGGTCATGTTGGGAATCGCCAGGCGCAGCACTTTGTCTTCCAGCAGCATGCGCACCTCGAACATCTGCGCCAGCTCCGCCTCGGAAATGCGCGTCACCATCGCCCCGCGATTGCGCTGGAACATCACCAGGCCCTCGGCCTCCAGGCGCTTGAGGGCTTCGCGCACGGGAATCTTGCTGACGTTGAACTGGCGGGCGATGTCATCCTGGCGAATCGGCTCGTCCTCGGCAAAGTGCCCGGCCACGATGGCATCGCGCAGGTGGCGGGTGATGATTTCCGAGGTGGACGGGGTGTTGCCCAGGTCAGGCAGGTTGAACTTGGATAAAGTCACGGCGGCGGGTCGTTCGGCTTAGGTGGGGATATGGTATACGACTTTGCCGGGCGCGGTGTTCAAGGGAGGTTTTGTAGGAGCTGGCGAAGCCTGCGATCTTTTGACCCTGATCTTTCGCTCTCGACTCAATGGGCAGTGGCAAGATCGCAGCCTCGCTTCGCTCGACAGCTCCTACACAGCTCTTGCACAGTTCCAACAGCCTGGCAGTTCAGCCGTGGGACAGGTGGCTCACATAAGCCTCTGTCCGGAGGATTCGCCATCCGGTCACGGACGCCCCCGCCAACAACGCCAGGCCAAACACGATCAACGCCACATCAGCGCCAAAAGCGTCAGCCAACAACCCGGTCACCACCACCGGAATGCTGAACCCGACATAGGCGAACAGGAAGAACCCGGCGCTGACCCGGGCCTTTTCCGCCCCAGCCATGGCCGTTATAGCCGACAGTCCACCCAGGTACAGGAAACCGTAGCAGGCGCTGCTCGCGCCCAGCGCGCCCAGCAGCACGGCGGGCAGGGAACCGGCGCTCGCGCCCCAGGCCAGCAACGCGTAGCTCGCGGGCAGGATCAACAGGCCCAGGCATGTGGCCCTGGCCGGCTGCAGGCGTCGCACCCAAGGTTGGAAGAGCAAGCCGCAACTGATGACCGTGAAGGTCGACAAGCCAGACCAACGCTGCAAATCGTGGGTCGCCAGCACCGACGGCAACAGGGCGATGACCAGGCCCGAGGTCGCCCAGGCCAGCAGCATGGAAAAGCTGTAGGGCAGGCTGCCGGCGGGAAACAGCGGCAGGCGCAGCAGCGGTGCATCGTTGATCCTCGGTGCCGGGTCCGGGAGTCGCCAGACCACGACAATCGCGATGGCGGCCAACATCAGCTGCAACCAGAAACTGCCGGGCGTGGCGCTGTGGTGGACGAACAAGAACAGACTGGTCAGCGCCGCCCCCAGGCCAAAGCCCAGGGAGGTGCTGGCGGTGACCCGGTTGGCCGGTGAGCGGGTATCGCCGGTGGCCATGAGCTCGGTCATATAGGCGGTCGACGTGGCCGAAGCCAGCCCCGTGCCGACCCCCATCATCAGGCGCGCCACGCCCAGCGCCACCAGGTTCGGCCAGAGCATGGTCACCAGCGTCGCCAGCATCGACAACCCGAGGGCGACCAGGATCAACGGCTTGCGTCCGACCCGGTCGGCCAACCCACCGAACGCCAGCAGCACCGGCAGTACGCCCAGCACATAACCGGAAAACGCCACCGCCGTGGCGCCGGCCCCATAGCCGGACAACTGCGCGTAGGTGGTGTACAGCGGCGCTTGCAGGTTGACCGCGAGGGTGATCAGGCAAAGCCCGAAGGCCAGCCCCCAGGAATGTCGATGCGATGGGTTCAAAGGGTGTTCCTTAAGGGTATGCAGAAGTCCCGAGGACTATCACTGCCGGGCACAACGCAAACAAGGAACAGACCCAGGCCATTTGTGTTTAACTGTTTGCCGAAAAATAGAGAACACTTGACCAAGAGTGCCCGCCGTGGACCTGAAGATTGATCGCAACGTTGCCGAGCCGGTGATCCGGCAGCTCGTGACGCACCTCGTGGGCTGGATCGATACCCATGGCATTCGTCCCGGCGCACGCATGCCGTCCATACGCCAGTTGGCGCGGGAAAATGGCCTGAGCCTGTCGAGCGTGATCAAGGCCTATGATCAACTGGTGGCCAGCGGGGTACTGGAGTCTCGGCATGGCGCGGGCTTTTTTGTCGCGCAGCAGTTGGCTCGGGCGATGGAACCGACACCTGATACGGATAATCCGTCGTGGGGGTTATTCGACAATGAATCGACGCAGCTCAAGCTCGGTTGCGGCTGGCTGCCCGATGCCTGGCGCGACGACACCGACCTGGGCCAGGCGATCCGCCAGGTGGTGCGCAGCGATAACCACGCGTTGTTCAACTACAGTACCCCGTTGGGCTCGCCTCATCTGCGCCTGCACCTGCAAAAACGCCTGGGCCTGATCGACATTCACGTCGACCCGACGCAGATCATCACCACCCAAGGCGCCAGTCAAGGCCTCGATCTGCTGGTGCGAACCCTGCTCAAGCCCGGTGACCTGGTGCTGGTGGAAAGCCCTGGCTACTACAACCTGTTCAATCTGCTGAAGCTGCACGGGGTCAAGACCGTGGCGGTGCCGAGAACTGCGCAAGGCCCGGACATCGCCCGCCTGGAACAGCTCCTCGGCCAGCACCAACCCTCGTATTTCTTCATCAACAGCATGTACCAGAACCCCACCGGCACCAGCCTGGCGCCGAGCGTGGCCTATCGTCTGTTGCAACTGGCGACGGCCCATGACTTTCGTCTCATCGAGGACGATATCTACGCCGATTTCCAGAATGGCCCGACGTCGCGCCTGGCCTCCCTGGATGCCTTGGACCGGGTGATTTACCTGGCGAGCTTTTCCAAGACGCTGTCCAGTTCGCTGCGCATCGGCTACGTGGTCGCCCAGCCCGACATCATCCAGCGCCTGGCCGAGGTCAAGATGGTGACCGGCATCGGTTGTTCGCTGCTGGCGGAAAACGTGGTGGCGACGTTGTTGGCCAACGGTGCTTATCGCAAGTTGATCCAGCGCTTGCGCCAGCGCCTGAACAAACAGATGGCAACTACGTTGCGTCAGCTGGACCCGGCTCATTGGGAGGTCTTTGCCGAGCCGATGGGAGGGCTGTTCGTCTGGGCCAGGCCTCGGTGCCTGGCGGCGCAGCGGGTGCAGCAGATCGCTCGGGAACTGCAGGTCCAACTGTCCCAGGGCTCGTCGTTCCTGCCACAGGGCGAGGCGTGCGATTGGTTGCGGTTGAACGTGGCCTATACCCAGGATGTTCGTGCGCAGAGGTTTTTCCAGCGGGTGGAGCAGGAATCGATGGCGGTGGGTCAGTAGGGTTTTTGGGAGATTGTTCTGGCGCCATCGCGAGCAAGCTCGCTCCCACAGGGAAAGCCGAGGCCCATCACAAAACTTATATCTGCTGAAGATCCACTGTAGGAGCGAGCTTGCTCGCGATAGCGGACTGACCAGTCACAAAAAGCACCAGCGTTAATGGGAATAGATATCAAATAACAATGAGTTACTGTATCTTCCGCGACACATTCTTGTCAGCCTCCCGGTGTGGAGGCTTTTTTCCATTAGGATTGTGCGTCGATGCGTCGGATTCTCGTTTCATTGTGTGTTCTGCAAGCTTATTCCGTTCCCACCTGGGCCGAAGAGCCAATCCCTGCCAAGCCGGCCTCCCTTGAGTTGCAAGCCACCGATATCGTGGGTAATGCCGACTATGAATCAGCGCAGGGCCCGGTGAAGGGCTATCACGCCACCCGTTCGGCCAGTGCCACCCGTACCGACACCGCGATCCATGAAACCCCGCAATCGATTTCCGTGGTGTCCCGCGATGTCGTTGAAGACCTCAGTGCCACGCGCCTGCAAGACGCCCTCGATTACGCCGGCGGGGTCGGCCGGGCCAACAACTTTGGCGGCCAGGGCCTGACCACCTTCACCGTCCGCGGTTTCACCACCGGCGAGTTCTACCGCAACGGTTTCCCGATCAACCGTGGCTACCCGAACATGCCGGACGCCAACACCATCGAGCGCCTGGAAGTGCTGCGCGGTCCGGCCACCATGCTTTATGGCCGTGGCGACCCGGGCGGTACCTTCAACGTGGTGTCCAAGCAGCCGTTGGCCGAGCGCACGGTGACCTTGGGCAGCCAGGTCAGCGACCAAGGGATGCGTCGCGGTACTCTGGACGCATCCGGTCCATTGGACGAAGAAGGGCGCCTGGCTTATCGCCTGAACGTGATCGGCGAGGGCGGTGACACGTTCCGCGACCACGTCGAGACCGAGCGTTACGGCGTCGCGCCGGTGGTGAGCTGGCAGGTCAACGACACCACGCGCCTGACCTTCGAAGGCGATTTCATGCGCAACAATGCGCCGCTGGACCGTGGCCTGACCCATTACGCAGGGCAGCGCGGCACCGCGTCACGGGATACGTTCTTCGGCGAAAAAGACGCCGGCAAGTTGCACAACGACAACAACATGCTGCAGGTGCGTTTCGAGCACATGCTCAATGACGACTGGACCCTGGCCGGTGGGACTCAGTGGCTCGACGGTACGTTGCAAGGCAATGCGGTGGAAGGCAACGGCATCGCCGCCGATGGACGCACCCTGGGGCGTAACTTCAACTACCGCAAGCTGGAGTGGACCGACTGGGACACCCAGCTCAACCTCACCGGGCATTTTTCCACCGGCGGGTTCGAGCACACGTTGTTGACGGGCATCGAGTATGAAGATTACGACTACCAGTCCATCATCCAGCGCTCCGCCGGCGGCACCGGTGCCTATCCGATCGATATCTTCGATCCGGTGTATGGCCAGCCGCGCCCGCCTCTGACGCGCACGCCCACAAATGACCAGGAAAATCTCAAGACGTTTGGTGTGTTCGTCCAGGATCAGGTGGCGCTGACCGAGCGCTTGAAGCTGTTGGCCGGTGCGCGTTTCGAGCGCTTTGAGCATGAGTACGAGACGTTTGTCCCACAGGCTCGCCCCGGCAGCAGGAACTGGAATGTCACCGACAGCGCCGTCACCCCGCGCCTGGGGGTGATCTACGACCTGACCGATACCGTGGCGGTCTATGCCAATACCGCACGCTCGTTCAAGCCCAACAACGGTGCCAGTCGCGTCGGTGGCGGGTTCAAGCCGGAAGAGGGTAAGTCCTATGAGATGGGGATCAAGTGGGAAGCCTTGGATCGTCAGTTGAGTGTCGATGCGGCGGTGTACCAGATCGAAAAACGTAACGTGCTCACCACTGACCCCGTGGATTCCACCTTCAGCGTGGCCGCTGGCGAAGTGCGCAGCCGGGGCTTTGACCTGAACGTGGCGGGCAATTTAACGCCAGAATGGCGCGTGATCGGTGGCTACGCCTATGTGGATGCCGAAGTGACCAAGGACATCAATATCCCGTCCGGCACCCGCTTGCTCAACGTGCCCAGGAACTCCTTCAGCCTGTTGAACGTCTACGAGTTCCAGGACGGTGGCCTCAAGGGTCTTGGCCTGGGCCTGGGCGCCAAGTACGTGGATGAACGGGCCGGCCAGACTGCGGCGAATGCGTTTTCCATGGACAGCTATACGGTGGTGGACCTGCTCGGCTACTACAAGGTCAACGAGCGGATCCGCCTCAACCTGGACCTGAAGAACCTGTTTGACGCCGACTACGAAGAAGGCGCTTTCGGTAACGTCTACGCTTACCCAGGCGCACCGCGAACCGTGCAGGCCGGCATCTCCTACACGCTCTGAATTCGATGTGTCATGAAAGCCCCGGAGGTACTGCCTCCGGGGTTTTTCTTTTTACCACTTGCCTGTGCTCATCCCACCGTCCACCGGCAGTATCGCACCGGTCGTGAAATCAGCGCCCGCCAGGTACAACACCGCTTCGGCAATTTCCTCGATGGTGCCCACGCGACCGGCCGGGGCCAGGTTGTCGAGGAAGTCGCGGTGTGCCGGGTCGTGCATCGGCGTATCGATGATACCGGGAGCGACGGCGTTGACCTTGATGTTGTGGGGTGACAGTTCCAGGGCCAGGGCGCGGGTCATCTGGTTGACACCGCCCTTGATCAACACTGGTAGCGCCGCCGGCACCTGGATGTTCGGTTGCAGCGCCACGGCGGCCGAGATGTTGATGATGAAGCCTTGCTGCCGACCGATCATGTGCGCGGCAGCGGCCTGGCTGGCGAAGACCAGACCCTTGAGGTTGGTGTCCAGCAGCGCGTCCAGGTCCTGGGGGCTGTATTCGACGAAGGGTTTTGGCAGGAAGAAACCGGCGTTGTTCACCAGCCCGTCAACAGCCCCGAACGCCTCGACGGCTTGGGCGATGAGGGCGGTTGAAGTGGCTGGGTCAGCGATGTCGCCGGCCACGCCGATAAAACCGGCCGGATGGCCGAGCTCGGCGGCGGCAGCCTCCAGGCCGGACGGTGAGCGGGCATTGCCCACCACGTTATAGCCCCGAGCCAGGAACGCCTTGACCAAGCCCAGGCCGATCCCGCTGGAAGCGCCGGTGATGATGACGGTTTTGTTGAGGTTCATGATTGACTCCTGATCACGTTGAGTTGAACCGGTGCGCCTGTGTGGCGTTGGTTGAGCTCAGGGTATTGATGCGCCAGGGTTTGATAAATAAGGCGTCTGGCACTTGAGTTGATACGTCATGTAATTAATGATCGGATCAACACAAACCACTGTGGGAGCGAGCCTGCTCGCTCCCACAGAGTTATTGGGGTGGTAGATATAGAAAGCCCGGTCAATCGAACCGGGCTTGGAAGGGGGGAGGATTACTCCTTGGGAAGACTTCGATACTGCGTCGTCGTCATCCCGGCATATCCCCAATTATCCGTGTCGACTTCCTCGATCACGATATGGGTCAAATGCGGATCCTTGCCCAGCACGCGCTGGAGGGTTTCGGTGATTTCAGAAATCACCTGGGCTTTCTGTTCACGGGTGACGCCGTCTCGGGTGATTCGCACATTGACGAAAGGCATGGTGCACTCCAGCTGATGGGAAATGGACGCAGGACAACGCCCGCGTGTTGCAAGGCCACTGTATTTATACGCCACGGACTGATAAACAGGCATTTGGAAACTTCAGTTGATACGCGGTGTAACGAATCATGAAGCGTCATTTCGAAGACCTGCAGTTGGGCAGCATAGAACTGTTCTGCCTGGCGGCGGAGGCTGGTAGTTTCACCGCTGCGGCGCAGTTGGCGGGCGTCACCCCGGCGGCGGTGAGCCGCTCGATCTTTCGCCTGGAAGAACGCCTGGGTTCGCGGCTTTTTGTGCGCACCACCCGCAGCATCCGCCTGACCGAAGCCGGCAAGACCTATTTCGAGCAATGCCGTCAGGCGCTGACGCAACTGGTCGAGGCGCAACAGGAAATGATGGGCGCGCAATCGGTGCCGTCCGGGCAACTGCGCATCAGCCTGCCCACCACCTATGGCCATCACCGCATCTTGCCGTTGTTACCGGCCTTTCGGGCGCTGTACCCGCAAGTGACGGTGGACCTGCACCTGAGCAATCGAAACATCGATTTCGTTGCCGAAGGGTATGACCTCGCCATCCGGGTGCGGGCTCAGCCCGATTCGTCAATGATCGCCCGGCTGCTGGAAGACGCGAAACTGGTGGTGGTCGCCTCCCCGGAATATCTGCGCAAGGCCGGCACGCCGCAGGTGCTTGAAGACCTGGACGACCACGAGTGCATCCAGTTCGAACTGCCCAGCAGCGGGCGACGGATTTCCTGGTTGTTCACTGTCGAAGGCAAGGAGAAGGAGGTGTTCGGCAAGGGAGGGTATTGCTGTTCGGACGATGTGCTGGGTGGCGTGACGCTGGCCAAGCATGGCGCCGGTTTGTTCCAGACCTACAAGTTCATCGTGGAACAGGAACTGGCCAACGGGCAACTGGTGGAGGTGCTTGCGCCGTTCGCGGGGCGCTCGCGGCCGTTCACCTTGCTCTATCCTCACGGCCGGTACGTACCGCAGCGGGTGCGTGCTTTTGTGGATTTTCTGTTGCAGTACCGGAAGCAGTGGGCCGGAGCCTGACGCAAGGTGCGAGGTCTGAATAGACATCCCTGTGGCGAGGGAGCTTGCTCCCGCTGGGCTGCGGAGCGGCCCCTTTTCTGCGGCTGCTTCGCAACCGAGCGGGAGCAAGCTCCCTCGCCACAATGGATCACCAAAAGCTCAAATAATGCGCTTGCCGCAGAGGTACCCGGCCCAGCCCCTTATTAGAACCGAAACGCCTGACGCCCGATCAGCAGCCACTTGCCATTCTTCTGCTTCTGCCAGATCTGGAAGTTCTCGATTTCCGTCGGCACCACCTCAGTACCCTTGAGCGCCTGCGCCGAGAAGTGATTGCGCACCAGCGCCACATCACCCGACAAGGTGATTTTTTGGTTCTGCATTTCCAGGGTCTTGAACGCGCTCTTGCCCGTTTCGATGTCGGCGATGAAGGCCTTCTTGTCCTGGATGTTGCCGCTGGAGTGACCATAGGTCAGGTTCTCGGCAGCCAGTGCCTGGAGCTGGGGGATGTCTTTGTGCAGCATGGCTTGGGTCAAATGATCGACCGCCTGGGCCACCTCCTGCTCGGGCGATGTAGCGGCGGCCGCTGCGTAGCCGCTGAACAGGCACAAGAAGCTGATGACCAATGTCGCTTTTTTCATGGGGATTTCCTTGTTGTTGTAGGTATCAGGAACGCGAGCGATGGGTGCTCGTCGGTCATCGTACAACTTGTCGAGGAGGACTGGAATAGGGCGCTGACAATGTGGCGAGGAAGCAAGCTCGCGCTGGGCTGCGGTAGGAGCTGCCGAAGGCTGCGATCTTTTGATCTTGATCTTTCGCTTTGGACTCAATGGACAGAGGAAAGATCGCAGCCTCGTTGCACTCGTCAGCTCCTGCAGCCCAGCGGGAGCAAGCTCTCATGGAACAAATTGCAACCATGTGATTTTTAAGGCTGAAAATACATATCGATCGTTCCCACGCTCCTGCGTGGGAATGTCGCCAGGGACGCTCCGCGTTCCGCTTCTGGAAGGTGACGCAGAGCGTCACGGGATGCATTCCCACGCAGAGCGTGGGAACGATCAAAGTCCAATCGGTCTATGAGGAACCGCAGGTCAATATCGGGCAAGGTGCCATTTGATAACGCAACAAGTTATAGCCGGTCAGCTGTAGGAAAACTCCCCAAAGTATCCGCCAACGTATTATCTACGGAATGGCCTCGTTTAATATCGATGAGGCCAAAGCGTCCCATAAGACACTGTATTTACACCAATACAGCCCCGGGAAATAACGAAAAAAGTCGCCATGTTTAATTTCCGTAAACATATCCAGCGCGACACGTTTAAATACATTCCACATTACGCCCCAAAGGCTACGAGACCTTGCGTCCTTCCTTACGCATGCGTCAGAATCCGCCGGCTTGTGTGCTTTGCCCCTGGCCTCTATCGTTTACCTGCCACTGCCCATCAGTGGTCGGGTTTAGTCGCCCATCAGGTTTGGTAAGGTGCTTGAGCACCGTTCAGTCAGGTTATTTATATGCCTGCACTAAATGGTGGTTGTGCGCAGGGCGTCCTCGGGCGCGCCGGGTTTTACCAATTCCTACCGGTCGACTAACCTGCGTACAGCCGCCACCCTTCTTTTAGTCGAGAACGGTTGCAGCTCCAATGTAGGAATTGTCATTTATGTTCAAAGTAACTCCCAACCCCCCGGATATCTATTCGGTACTCTACGGCGACTCTCTCGACCCTGAAAAGTTGAAAGAGGCGGCAGACCGCGCGCTCAAGCACTACTTGAACCCCGGGGCAACGAAAACGCAGATACAGCCCCGCAAGCCCAGCACGATCTTCACCATCGACGCAGCGGTGGATGACGAAACGTTACTCGTTGAGGCGTGCGAATCCTTGGCATCCGCCAGCGTGATGGTCAGCGACCTCACCGATTTGACGGACGGCCCAAGACGCCAAACGATGCTGGTGCTGCAACGGATCATCATGTTGGGTGAGCTAGCGGTCAATCGAGTACTGGATAACTACAAGCCTGGGTAGTCGCCAGGTAGTGTTGTGGGGGGCGCCGCAAGCGCCCTCACAACCTAAGTCCACGAAGCTCGGTGGAATGTTGGGTTCCGTCAGGCACTGCCAGCCGCATGGGCCTTGTTGTTCCGCCTTCACAACCCTTCCCGAACCGCCCCCCGAATCCCTTCCAGCAACATGGTGAACGCCGGGTTGTCGTTGTCCTCGCGCCACACCAGGTGCAATTCGCTTTGCACCCCTTCGCCCAGGTCGATCTCGCGAAACACCACCTGCTTGAACACCACGCTGCTGGCGCAACGCGGTACCAGCGCCAGGCCCATGCCGGCGTTGACCAGTGCCAGGATCGTCAGCGATGACCCCAGCCACTGCACGAATTGCGGCGCGACCCGGGCCGAGCGCAGCATGCCGGTGAGCAGTTCATTGAAGGGTGGGTAGGCAGCGTGGGAGTACATCAGGAATGGCTGGCCGTCCAGGTCCTGGACGCTGACGGTTTCGGCGCTGGCCAACGGATGACCGGCAGGTACCGCCAGCACGAAGGGTTCGCGCACCAGGCATTCGGTGGCGTAGCCGGTTTCCAGCAGCGGCGAGCGGACGATGCCCAGGTCGATGCGCCGGGCGCGCAGGGCTTCGTGCTGTTGGTAGGTGTTCATCTCCGCCAGGACGATTTTGACCTGGGGCTGTTTCAACCGGGCCTCGGCAATCACCTTGGGCAAGAACTCGTACACCGCGCTGCCGACGAAGCTGATGGTCACCGAGCCGATGTCGCCCTGGGCAAAACGCCGGGCCGCCACGGCGGCTTGTTGCGCCTGTTCCAACAGGTTCTGCGCTTCGATGAAAAACGCCCGGCCAGCGGCAGTGAGCGCCACGCTACGGGTGCTGCGGGTGAACAGTTCGACGCCCAGGTGGTGCTCCAGCAATTGGATCTGCCGGCTCAGCGGTGGCTGGGTCATGTTCAGGCGTTCGGCGGCACGCCGGAAGTTGAGTTCGGTCGCCACGGTGGTGAAGCAGCGCAACTGGGCCAGTTCAAACATTGATTCAATCCAGGTATCAATCAAGTGCCAAGTTAGATTAGACGGGAACAATCCGCCGCGTCCATCATCGCCCCGTTCCTCACAAAAACAATGATCGGGAGGCACCCCTTGAATAACGTAACGGACTCCACCCATGACGGCACCCTGGCGCTCGCGGCGGCCAAGGTCAAACGTCATGTACTGCCGTTGGTGGTGGTGATGTTCATCGTCAACTACATCGACCGGGTCAACATCGGCTTCGTGCGCAGCCACCTGGAAACCGACCTGGGCATCGGCGCCGCGGCCTACGGGCTCGGTGCCGGGCTGTTCTTCGTCGGCTACGCGCTGTTCGAAGTCCCGTCCAACATGCTGTTGCAACGCTACGGCGCCCGGGCGTGGCTGACGCGCATCATGTTCACCTGGGGCGCGGCGGCCATGGCCATGGCGTTTGTGCGCGGCGAGACCAGTTTTTATGTGCTGCGCTTCATCCTCGGTGCGGCGGAGGCGGGGTTCTTTCCCGGGATCATCTACTACTTCACCCAATGGCTGCCCGCCAACGAACGCGGCAAGGCGATGGCGATCTTCCTCAGCGGCTCGGCCATCGCCTCGGTGATTTCCGGCCCGGTGTCCGGCGCCTTGCTGCACATCAGCGGGATGGGCCTGCATGGCTGGCAGTGGATGTTCCTGATTGAAGGTTTCGCCTCCATCGTGCTGTGCGGGTTTGTCTGGTTCTGGCTGCAATCGCACCCAAGCCAGGCCAAATGGCTGACGGCTGAAGAGAAAACCGTCTTGATCGCCGCCATCGCCGAAGAGCAGCGGGCGCGGGAAGCCGCACAGGTGATCAAGCCGTCGATGTTCAAGTTGCTGGCCGACCGACAGATCGCGCTGTTTTGCTTCATCTACTTTTCCATCGCCCTGACCATCTACGGCGCCACGTTCTGGCTGCCAAGCATGATCAAGAAAATGGGCAATCTGGGGGACTTCCAGGTCGGTCTGCTCAACTCCATTCCGTGGATCATTTCCATCGTCGCGATGTACGGTTTTGCCGCCCTGGCCGGCAAATGGAAATTCCAGCAGGCCTGGGTCGCGGTGACGCTGGTGATCGCCGCATTCGGCATGTTCATGTCCACCACCGGCGGGCCGATCTTTGCCTTCGTGGCGATCTGTTTTGCAGCCATCGGCTTCAAGGCAGCGTCGGCGCTGTTCTGGCCGATTCCCCAGGGCTACCTGGATGCGCGCATCGCGGCGGCGGTCATCGCCCTGATCAACTCCATCGGCAACCTCGGCGGTTTCGTGGCGCCCACGGCCTTCGGTTTCCTCGAGCAGACCACCGGGTCCATCGAGGGCGGGCTGTATGGGCTGGCGATCACCTCCCTGGTGGCCGCCGTGGTGATTTTCTTTGCTCGCACCAAGCCGGGCCGTGATGCGCCGAATTCGCTTTCCGGGCGACCTGAAACCGTTGCCGACCAACGGGAAAAACCCCAAGCCTTGAACCCTGGCCCATCGGGAGCCGCTGTATGAAGATCAAACGCGTCACCGTCACACCCATCGCTTTTCGCGATCCACCCTTGCTCAACGCCAGCGGCATCCATGAGCCGTTCGCGCTGCGCTCGATCATCGAGATCGAGAGCGACAACGGTTACATCGGCCTGGGGGAGAGCTACGGCGATGCCCCGGCCCTGGCGATCCAGCAGCAGTTACAGAGCCAGTTGATCGGCCTGGACCCGTTCAACCTCAACCAGTTGCGGGCCATCGTCCAGGCGACCGTCGCCGCGCAGAAACCGGCCAGCGTCGCCGGTGCCGAACTGGCGCCGGGCTCCCATGCGAGCAAGGCGGTGAGCAATGCCTATTCAGCCTTCGAAGTGGCCTGCCTGGACTTGCAGGCCCATTACCTGAACGTGCCGCTGGTGGACCTGCTGGGCGGTGCGATCCGCGATGAGATTCCGTTCAGTGCCTACCTGTTTTTCAAGTACGCCGAGCACATCGATTCGCCGTACCCGGCCGACAGTTGGGGCGAAGCGCTCAACGAACAACAGATCGTCGCCCAGGCCCGGCGGATGATCCAGGACTATGGCTTCAAGAGCATCAAGCTCAAGGCCGGCACCCTCGACCCGGAGCATGAAGTCGCTTGCATCAAGGCGCTGAAACAGGCGTTTCCCGGCTACCCGTTGCGCATCGACCCCAATGGCAACTGGTCCCTGGAAACCTCGATTCGCATGGCCGAGTTGTTGGGCGATGACTTGCAGTATTACGAAGATCCGACACCTGGGCTCGAGGGCATGGCGGAACTGCACAAGCGCACGGGGTTGCCGCTGGCGACCAATATGGTGGTCACCGATTTCGATGAATTCCGCCGCAGCGTGGCCCTGGACAGCGTGCAGATCGTGTTGGCCGACCACCATTACTGGGGCGGCCTGCGGGACACCCAGACACTGGCGAAAATGTGCAGCACCTTTGGCCTGGGCGTATCGATGCATTCGAACTCGCACCTGGGCATCAGCCTCATGGCCATGGCCCACGTGGCGGCCGCGGTGCCCAACCTGGACTACGCCTGCGACACCCATTATCCGTGGCAGGAGCCGGATGAAGAAGTGATCAAGGGCGGCAAGCTGCCGATTATCGACGGCTGCGTGAAGATCACCCGGGCGCCAGGCCTTGGCTTGGAGTTGGACCGGGATCAACTGGGCAAGCTGCATGAGCAGTTCCTCAGTTGCGGCATCCGCCAGCGCGACGATGTGCGGCAGATGCAGCGTTACCGGCCGGACTGGAAGACCGTCAAGCCGAGGTTCTGAGCCGAAAGCGGGGGGCCTGCTGCGCAGGCCAGCGGGAGCAAGCTCCCTCGCCACAAAAGCTGGATTTGACTTCAATTTTGAGTGTGGGTGCGACCCCTGTGGCGAGGGAGCTTGCTCCCGCTGGGCTGCGCAGCAGCCCCAAACCAGACAACTCGCAATGACTGACCAATGAGTTGATCCTCCCAGGCCCCCCTGCGGCCCACACCCAAAGTACCGCACCCGCCAGCCTCGCCGTCTTACACCCAAACTGCCGCGCCGGGCCGGCGCTTCCAAAGCATTCGCCAATCGCTTCCAAGGCAGCGTATGACGCGCCCTGGCGCCTTTCGATAATCGCCTCCGACATCCCGTCCCCTGTTGCGGAGCGCGCCATGCACAACAATAAAAATACCTGCCTGCGTTTTTTGCCTGCGGTCATCGCCGGTCTTTCCAGCCTGGGCCTGACGCCTTGGGCCAACGCTGAAATCATGCTGTACGACAAGGACCAGACCACCTTTTCCACCGATGGCTATATCAACGCCTTCTACGTCAACAGCGACGTGGACCGCGCCGGTGAGCAGTACGACCGTCGGCAGGCGCGGGTCAAGATGGGCTTTTTGCCCAACTACCTGGGTTTCAATATGGGCAAGCAGGTCGATGACCTCAAGCTCGGCGCCCGGGCCTCGTTCTGGGTGACCATCAACGACAGTGAAACCAACGGCACCGACACCGCGATCGATGTGCGCCAGTTCTACGGCACCGTGGCCAACCCGGAGTGGGGCGAAGTGCTGATCGGCAAGGACTTCGGCCTGTTTGCCCGCTCCAACATCCTGTTGGACGAACTGCTCGCCGGTTATGGCCAGGTCAGCGACACCCTGGGGCTGGTGGACGGCGGTGGCGTCTCGTTCGGCAACATTGGCAGCGGCTATCCGTACCCGTTCCCGACCTCGCAGATCACCTACCGCACGCCAGTGATGGACGGGCTGCGGGTGGCGGTAGGGATCATGGACCCGGTGGACACCAACGACAACAGCGCCACCGGCAAGGCCTATCAGGAAAACCCCCGCACCGAGAGCGAGATCACCTATCAGTTCGACCTGGGCGGGGCGAAGATCTACAGCTGGCTCAACGGCAGCTACCAGACCTCGGACAACACTGACTCCACTGTCGAGTCGGTGACTTCCAAGGGCCTGGGGTATGGCGTGCAGGCCAAGATGGGCGGGCTGTCGCTCACCGGCTCGGGGTTCCAGGCCAAGGGCATCAACCCGTTCTTCACCAACAATGCCGGTGAAGCCACCTTGCGCAATGTCGACAGCAAGGGCTACCTGCTGCAGGGCTCCTACAAACTGGGCAAGAACCGCCTGGCGTTGTCCTACGGCAAGACCGATGACGATGGCAACGGCGTGGTGGGCAGTGGCGCCGATTACGAAACCCGTGGCATCGCGCTGTTCCACGACATCAACGACAACCTCAAACTTGTGGCCGAGTACAACCAGTTCGAAATCGACGGCCACGACACCAGCGCGCAGAACGAAGACACCGATACCTTCGCGGTGGGTGCGGTGCTTACCTGGTAACGTCGCCTGCCCCTGTTGGGCTCTGTAGGAGCTGGCGAAGCCTGCGATCTTTTGATCTTGATCTTTCGCTTGAGATTCAAGTGACTGGGGAAAGATCGCAGCCTCGTTGCACTCGACAGCTCCTACGGTACGGTACGGCACACCATCGCAGTTTTGGTGGCGGGGAAGTTTGCTATTGGGGGCTGCGCATCAGCCCCCTTTTTTTCAGTGCGATGTCCCCTCGGCAAACTCGATCTTGTTGCCGACGTTGTACTTGCCCGAAGGCTTGTTCATGGGCAGACGCTTGATTTCCTTGAGGGTGTGGCTGTCGTAGACGATCAGCGCGCCATCGGTATCCCAGATGCTCAACAGCAGGTAGCGGCCATCGCGGGTGAATTCGACATGGGCGGCGGTCTTGCCGGGCATGGGTCGCAGGGTATGGGCAATTTCCAGGGTCTGTTTGTCGATCAGGTGAATGGCGTCGTTGTCGGGCCCGAAGAACACATCGGTCCAGGCGTAGCGGGAGTTGACGTGGCTGCGCAGGAAGAAACCCGGCCCCAGCGTGGGGATCTGCTGGATGACTTTCCAGGTGTCGAAGTCGATCACCGAGATCAATCCCTTGCTGATGTTGGGCGTGGCGAACACCCAGTGCCCATCGCGTTTCCAATAGGTCCCCGAGCCCAGGTGCGGCATGCCCGGCAGCGCGATATCGGTGACGATCCGCCCCGTGTCGAGGTCGATCACCTGGCCACCCTGGGCCTTGCGCGAGGTGGCGAGCAATTGCCGGTAATCGGGCGAGAAGGAAAAATCATCGAGGTAATCCTCGGCCTCGATCCGTCGGGGGACGAAGTCCGGGTGCGGTCCGGTGGACAGCTCCCAGACCTCTTTCACGTCTTTCAAGGCCACGATGAAGCTGTTGCGTGGTGGCGCGGTATACACCGCACTGACCCGCGACGGCTGGCCGTCCAGCCCCACCGTTGCAACGGTCTTGACCAGTGACAGGTCGCGGGCATCCAACACCACCACGTTGCCTGGCAGGGTGTTGCCCACCAGCACCCAGCGTCCGTCCTTGCTCACCGCCAGGTTGCGGGTATTGAGCCCGGCCCGCACCTCGGCGATGAGCGTGAGGTTGTGCAGGTCATACAGGCTGATCCAGCCGTCCCGGGAGGCGAAATAGACGAAACGTCCGTCCGGCGAAAACTTCGGTCCGCCGTGCAGCGCAAAGTGTGAAGCGAAGCGCGCCAGGACTTCGAAGCGATCACCGTCGACGATATCGACGTGATGATCGCCAGCCTCCACCACCACGAACAGGTTCAGCGGATCGGCATGGTGCTGGGGTTTATCGGGCAGGCTGGCGACATCCGCCAGCAGGCGATGGCTGCGACGAGTGTCGTCCTCGCTCCAGGTCGGTTCAACCGCGGGTGGACGCTGGAGATGGTGGGTCAGGCCATCGATCTGCGCAGGCGCCAGCACCGTGCCGAACGCCGCCATCTGGCTGGCCGGGCGTCCGTTCGTGATCACCTCGCGGATCTCGTTGGGCTTGATCCGGCTCAGGCTCTGGGGCAACAGCGCCGGCCCGGCGCCACCAATACGGTTCACCCCGTGGCACTGCTGGCAGTGTTGTTGGTAGTTGTGTTCGGCCAATGCCAGGTCCGGTTCAGGCACCGTAGCGCCGTGGACGGCACCGATCCACAGCAGCGGGGCAAGCCAGCCGACCCTCATGATGCGACCCTCGCCATCCCCGGCTGAATCGGTAGCGCCGGGTGCAGGCGCGCCGGATGCTCCAGTAACTGATGGGCAAACAAACCGACCACCTTGCCGATCACCGTCAAGGTCGGCAGGCCTTCGGCGCAGGCCCGCGCCATGTCCGGCAATTGCTTGAGGGTGCCGCGTAGGACCTGCTGGTCGGGGCGCGTGCCGTTGCTGATCAGCGCCGCCGGTGTATCGGCCGCCAGACCCGCTGCCATGAGGCGCGTGGCGATGGTGCCGAGGTTCGACAAGCCCATGTAGAACACCAGCGTCTGGCTGTCATCCGCCAGGCTTTGCCAGGGCAGGTTCAAGTCGCCTTCGTGTTGCAGATGACCGGTGATGAACCGGCAGGAATTGACCAGGTCGCGATGGGTCAGGGGGATGCCGGCGTAAGTGCTGCAACCGGCCGCGGCGGTGATGCCGGGCACGACTTGGCAATCGATACCTCGCGCCAGGAGATACTCCAGTTCCTCGGCACCGCGACCGAAGATGAACGGATCGCCGCCCTTGAGCCGCACCACCCGTTGTCCCTGGTCGGCCAGGTCGGCCAGCAGTTCGTTGATCTGTGGCTGGGGCAGACTGTGGCAGCCGGCGGCCTTGCCGACGTAATGCCGGGCGCCGGTGAGTGGAATCAGGCTGAGCAATTGCGGGCTGATCAAGCGGTCGTAGACCACCGCGTCGGCCTGCATCAACAGGCTCCAGGCGCGCAGTGTCAGCAGGCCCGGGTCACCGGGGCCGGCGCCGACCAGGGCGACCTCACCCGGTCTGAAGGGCGATTGCAGGGCAGCGGGCAAAACGATGGAGGCAGGCATGGGACTTCCTTGGTTCGTCATCAGGTTCGCCGTCGGTTATCAGGCGCAGGGCATCGCAACGCTGGGGATCGCGTGCAGGCCAATTTCGTCATCGCTGAGGTGGCAGCCGGGGTCCTGGCCCCACAGGTCGCCGTCGGCCCAGGCGCGGGTGCGGGTATTGCCGTTGCAGATGGCCAGCCAGCGGCATTGCCCGCAGCGGCCGCCCACGGCCCGAGGGTGTTCGCGCAGCTTCAGCAGCAGCGCATCGGGGCGATCGAGCCAGAGTGTCTTGAACGGTATCTGGCGCACGTTGCCCACCGAGTGCTGCCACCAGTACGTATCGGGGTGGACCTCGCCGGTATTGTCGATGTTAGCGATGCCGCTGCCCGAGGCATTGCCGCCCCAGGCCCGCAGCATCTGCTCCAGGGCAACGTAGTGGTGAGGCAGGCGCCGGGCGACCCAGTGCAGCAGGAGGATCGCGTCGGCGTCGTTGTTGCCGCTGACGAAGTCACTGTCGCGGCCCTGTTCGATGTCGTGCCAGGCCCGCTCGAAGATCAAGCTCATGGCCTCGCGACTCATCTGTTGCTGGGCGTCGAGCTTGCGACTGCGCTTGCCGCGGCCACTGTAGTTGAGGTGCGACAGGTAGAATTTCTGTACGTCGTACTCATGCATCAAGTCCAGCAAGCGCGGCAACTGGGCATGGTTTTGCTGGGTGAGGGTGGTGCGCAACCCGACCCGGATCCCTTGTTCGCGGCAGAGCCGGATGGCCGCCATGGAGCTGGCGAAACTGCCCTTGAGCTGGCGGAATTCATCGTGGGTCGCTTCCAGGCCATCGATGCTGATACCGACGTAATCGAAGTTCGCCGCCGCAATCTGTTGGATATTGGACGTGTCGATCAGCGTGCCGTTGGTGGACAGGGCGAGGAAAAAACCTTTGTCGCGGGCATAGGCGCTGAGTTGGAACAGGTCGTCGCGCAGCAAGGGTTCGCCGCCGGACAGGATCAACACGCGCACCCCGGCATCGTGCAGGTCGTCAATGACTTGGAGCGCCGCCGGGGTGTCCAGTTCATCGCGAAACACGCTGTCGGCTGACGTTGCATAGCAGTGCTTGCAGGTCAGGTTGCAGCGCCTGAGCAGGTTCCAGATCACCACTGGCGGGCGCTGGCTGCCCGGTGGCGCGACGCGTGGGGCGTGACATTGTCCGGCCAGGGCTCGCAGGTAGTGGCTGATCCTCAACATAAGGTGCTCCTTCGTTGTGGGAGCAAGGCCTGGTGGGAGCAAGGCTTGCCCGCGATGAAGCCGATGCGGTCCTTCATAAAACCGACGCCCCTGTTTCGCGAGCAAGCTTTGCTCCCACGGGCGACAGGCGCAGGCCGGTCTTTTTCAGGATGCGGCTGCTCACCAGCATGTCCTCGGCGGTGCAGGCGTCCCCCAGCAGGTAGCGCAGGTGTTCGCGGTAGCGATCGATTTCTTCGCGGCTGCGGCCATGGACCATGGCAAACAGGTTGTAGCGCCAGCCGGGCCGGCGCGGGCGCCGGTAGCAGTGGCTGACGAAGGGTTGCGCCCCCAGCAGGGCGCCGAGACGGGAGATGTCGGCATCGGCCACGTCCCACACCGTCATGCCGTTGTGGCGATAGCCCAGGCGATAGTGATTGGGCACGGCGGCAATGCGGCGGATCGCACCTTCGGCCTGCAGGCGCTTGAGCAGGTCGAGGGTGGACTCCACGCTCAAGCCCAGTTGCTCGGCCAGCCAGGCCCAGGGGTCTTCGAGCAAGGGCAGGCCGGCCTGGGTCAGTTCCACCAGGCGCAGGGCCAGGGGCGTCTCATCCAGCCGGGGCGGCGCTTGCCACAACGACTCAGACGGGGAAGTACAGGCCGACATGGTAGGTCTCCTCTTTGGGCAGGTTCAGCGGCACCAGGCCGGTCAGGTGCTCGATGCGCAGCAGGGTCTCGTTGATCGCCTGTTCGCTGGGGCAGGCGAGCACGAACCACATGTTCCAGGTGTGCTCGCGGCGGTAGTTGTGGGCCACTTCGGGCATGTCTGCGAGCAGCTCGGCGATGGTTTCGAAGCGCGGCTCGGGCACCGCCAGTGCCGCCAGGGTGAACGCGCCGCCCAGGCGATCAATGTCGAACATCGGGCCGAAGCGGGTGAGTACGCCGTCGTTGAGCAGCTCGTGCAACCGATCAAGCAATTCGGTGCTGCTGTCCAGTTCCTGGGCCAGCGCTTGCCAAGGATGACGGACCAGCGGCAAGCCCAGTTGCAGGCGATTGATCAGGCGGCGGTCGAGGTCATCCATCGCTGCGGGCTCCGACCGGTGCGGCGAAACGTCCGCCGCATTGCTTGAACAGGTGCGTGCTGAACAGCAACTGGTGCGGCAGGTCGTCCAGCAAGTGTTGTTCCAGCAGCGCCTGGACCTGGGCCTCGACCCGATCACGCTGGCGACCGTGAATCATGCAGAACAGGTTGTATTGCCACTGGGGCAAACGCCGCGGACGTTGGTAGCAAAGGCTGATGCCCGGAGCCTGGCCGAGGCGCCGGCCGACCTCATCGACCAGGGCATCCGGCACATCCAGCACCAGCATCGCGTTGGCGGCAAACCCCAGGGCGCGATGGTTGACCACCAGGCCGACGCGACGGAACAGGCCCTGTTCATGCCAGCGCTGCACTTGCTCGAGTACCTGTGGCTCGCTGGCCTCGATCTGCTCGGCCAGGGCCTGGAAGGGACGCGATGTCAGGGGCAGGCCGGTTTCCAGCAGACGGCGCAGTGCCAGTGACTGTTGCTCGCTCAGGGCGATGTTCATGGGGTAGTCTCCAGGGCAAAGCCCAGGTCGATGCGGTAGGCGGTGAGCATGGGCAAGTCCAGGGGCATGAGACCGGTGTCGTGTTCCAGTTCCTGGAGGATGTTGTCCAGGTGGGCCCGGTTGGGGCCGGTCAACACGAACCACAGGTTGTAGCGGTGCTCCCGGGCATAGTTGTGGTTGACTTCCGGATATTGGCTGACGCGTGCCGCCACCTGGTGCAAGCGGTCTTCGGGCACGGCCAGGGCGGCGAGGGTGCTGGCCCCGGCGCGGGTGTGTTCGAACACCGGGCCGACCCGGGACAAGGTCCCGGCCACCTGCAGGTGTTGCAGGCAGTCGAGGACCTGCGCCTCGCAGCAGCCCAGCGCTTGGGCCATGGCTTGATAGGGCTCGGCGCACAACGGCAGGCCATGCTGGAATCGATCGATCAGGCGTCGGGCCAGTGAGTTGGGTGTCATGCTCAGTACCCCGGCTTGTGTGCGCGACTGCTGAAGAAAATGCCGCTCGGGCTCAGGGCGCGCAGGCTGCCCAGGCGTTCGAGCCGATACGGATTCCAGACCTGGACCTCACCTCCGTCCCGGGCGGACAGCCACAGCTGGTCACCTCGGGCGGTGAACTCCATGTGCAGCACGGCCTGGCCCGGTCGCAGGTCGGCGACAATGGCGTGGGTCTGGGTGTCGATGACCTGGACGCGGTCGTTGTCCGGGTAGGCGAAGTTGACCCACAGCTGCCGGCCGTCCGGTCGCGCCGTGACGAACACCGGTTGGCCGGCCACGGCGATGGCGTCGGTCTGCTGCCAGCCCTGGGCATTCATCACCAACACCTGGTGATGCCCGACGGCGGGGACGAACGCTTGTTGGTCGGCGATGGCCCAGCCTTCCAGATGCGGCATCTTGTACACCGGCAGCTTGTCCTGACCGCGTCCGTAATGCCCGAGCACCCGTTTCACCCCGCGCTCCGGGTGCCAGAGATCGAGCTGGGCCATGCCGTCTTCACCGAACAGCCCGGCCATGTAATAGCGCCCATCGGGGGTGATCAGGGCGTCGTAGGGTTGCTGGCCGATGGCGGTGAAACGCTCGATGCGTGGGGTGAGGCCCTGGCTGAAGTCGGCGGTCCAGATCTCGCCGGTGTCGAACAGGCTGAACACGAAGCGTTGTCCTGGCGCATCCACCAAGCCGACCACCCGTGATCGCTTTTGTCCGTCGGGCAACGGCGTGGCTGGGATGTCGGCGACTTGTTCCAGGGTCCGGGCATCGAACACCTTGACGCCGCCGGGCTCGTAGTTGGAGACGGCGATCAGCTTGCCGTCCTGGCTGATTGCGCCGCCGATGCTGTTGCCGCCCTGGATGATCCGGCGCTCAATGCGCGCACCCAGCAGGTCGACTTTGCTAAGGCCACCGTCGCGGCCGAACACGTAGGCGTAGCGCTGGTCGCGAGAGAACACCACCGAGGCGTGGGACAGGTCGCCCAGGCCTTCGACGCGGCCCAGGGCGGTGCGAGTGTCGCTTTCGATGATTTGCAGGCTGCCGCTGGCGCGCTCCACCACCACGCCCAGATCGCCGGTGCCGCGCAACGGTGTCTGGGCGCAACCATAGAGCAGCAGGGCGATGGCCGTGGAAGACAGGAGAGAACGGATCATGAGGCGGGTTTTCCTTGAAGGAGCCGGTCCACCAGCCAGCGAATGTCGTCGGGTGCAAGCAACGGTGCCCAACCGGGCATGGCGCTGCCGGGCCGTCCGAGGGTGACGGTGGCGATGAGGCTGTCGCGGGATTTTCCGGCCAGGGCTTCGTGGGTCAGGGGCGGGCCGAGGCCGCCGGTCAGGTACAGGCCGTGGCAGGCACCGCAATCCTGCTCCAGCAGGTGTTGCAATTGGACCTGGCGCTGGCTGTCGGGGGCGGCCAGCGCGCAGGAGGAGAAAACGAAGAGGAGGGCGGTTATCAAGGTTGCAGAGCTGTGTCGTTCCATGACGTCCTCCGAGGTTGAGTTGCATCGCTTTTGTGGCGAGGGAGCTTGCTCCCGCCGGGCTGTAGGCGCTGTGTGGGAGCTATGTAGGAGCTGTCGAGTGCAACGAGGCTGCGATCTTTCCCCTGCCAATGGGGGCTGGAGCGAAAATCAAAAGATCGCAGCCTCGCTTCGCTCGACAGCTCCTACAGGCCCAGCGGGAGCAAGCTCCCTCGCCACAGGTACCAGGCAGACCCTGCCCAGTTATTTAAGGGTCAAGACCCACGCCGCGAGGATCTTGGCTTCCTCTTCCGTCACCGGGTTGGCCGGCATTGGCATGGGGCCCCAGTTGCCTTGTGTCCCTTCCTTGATGTGCTTGGCGAGCACGTCCTGGGCCCCGGCGACGCCGGCGTTTTTCGCCGCGACCTCCTTGAGCGCCGGGCCCACCACCTTGGTGTCGATGGAATGACAGGCCGCGCAGGGCTTGCTCTTGAACAGCGTCGGACCGTCTTGCGCCAACGCCGGCAGGCTATAGGCGGCCGTCAGGGCCAGTGCGATCAGAATAGGCTTCATGGTTTTTCCTCTTATTGATGGGGCTCAATAGATGTCGTGTTGGGTGTTGTAGACGTTGAATTTCCCGGTCGGGGTGATCAGCCGCTTGTCCTTGATCACGTTCTTGACCTTGAGGGTCTTGTCGTCGATCACCACCAGCGCCGACTCGTCTTCCTGGCCGCTCCAGACCGAGAACCAGACCTCGTCGCCGGCCTTGTTGTATTCCGGTTGCACCACGCGCAACGCGCCTTTCTTGATGCCGGCGTATTCGGCAATCGGCAGCACGGTGTAGCCGGCGTCGAGCTTGTCGATGTTGAACACCGCCACCGACTGGCTGAGCTTGGCGTCGGGGCTGAGGGTGGTGTCGACATACAGGTGGCGTGACGCGGGATGGGTCTTGATGAACAGCGAACCGCCGCCTTGGCCCTGGAGCGAAGCGACCTGTTTCCAGGCGTATTGCGGGTGCTTGACCGGGTCGGTGCCGATCAGCGAAACCCCGGCATCGCCCAAGTGGCTGGTGGCCCAGACCGGTCCGTAGAGCGGATGGTTGAAGTTGGCGCCGCGGCCTGGGTGCGGGGTCTTGCCGACATCCACCAGGGCGGTGAGCTTGCGCTCCTTGGAGTCGATCACCGCGACCTTGTTGGAATTGTTGGCGGCCGTCATGAAGTAGCGATGGCTGCTGTCCCAACCGCCGTCGTGGAGGAACGGCGCGGCATCGATGCTGGTGATGGTGAGGTTCTTGATGTCCTGGTAGTTGACCAGCATCACCTTGCCGGTTTCCTTGACGTTGACGATGAACTCCGGCCACTCGTGGGAGGCAATGATGGCCGCGACGCGAGGCTCGGGGTGGTATTGCTGGGTGTCGACGGTCATCCCTCGGGTCGAGACGATCTGCTTGGGCTCCAGGGTTTCGCCGTCCATGATGGTGAACTGCGGCGGCCAGTACGAACCGGCAACGGTGTACTTGTCCTCGTAGCCCTTGAACTTGGAGGTTTCCACCGAACGGGCTTCGATGCCGACTTTGATTTCCGCGACCTTGGTCGGCTCTTTCGGCCACAGGTCGATCATGTCGATCTTGGCGTCCCGGCCGATCACCAGCAGGTAGCGGCCCGACGCCGAGATGCGCGAGATGTGCACCGCGTAACCGGTGTCGATCAGCTTGACGATTTTCTTGCTGTCGCCGTCGATCAAGGCAATCTTGCCGTCGTCGCGCAGGGTCACCGAGAACAGGTTCTGCAGGTTGAGACTGTTGAGCTGCCTGGTCGGCCGGTCCTCGGGCTTGACCAAAACCTTCCAGGTCTTGAGGGTTTCGGCCATGCCCCATTCCGGCGGTGTCGGCGGGGTGTGCTGGATGAACTTGGCCATCACCGTGATCTGGTCTTTGGTCAGGGCGTTGGAGGTGCCCCAGTTCGGCATGCCGGCGGGCGAGCCGTAGGTGATCAGCGCCTCCAGGTAGGCCTGGCCGCGGGACTGGGTGATATCGGGTGTCAGTGGCTTGCCGGTGGCGCCTTTGCGCAGGACCCCGTGGCAGCCGGCGCAGCGCTGGAAATAGATTTCCTTGGCCGAGTCGAAGTCGGCCTGGCTCAGGTCCGGCGCGCCTTCGGTCTTGACCACGCGGGGTGACTCCGGCGTGGTGGGTTGGTCGGCGAAGGCGTAGGGAGCAACCAGCGCTGTACACAGCGCCGTCACCCTCAGGGCCCACGTTTTTTTGTGGCTGATCAGCATTCCATTTCTCCTCAGGCATGACCCGCGCTGCGCTGTAAATGACGTTCGGCGCGCAGGTTCTTGGTGCGATGCAAGGCTATGCCCAGGGCGGTGGTGAGCCGCTTGACGGCGATCAAGTTTGCTGGCCGCCGCCCTTGCCAGGTTGTCGCAGGGCACCGTAGCGTGACCGGCAATCGTGTTGTCTGATCAGGCCCTCGCCATGAACGCTATCCACACTTTGCAGCACCCCGACGAACCCTTTTATCAACCCCAGGACAACGAGCAGGCGATGTTCGAACAGGCCTGGCATCACGGCATGCCGGTGCTGATCAAAGGCCCCACTGGCTGCGGCAAGACCCGTTTCGTCCAACACATGGCCCACCGCCTGAAACTGCCGCTGTACACCGTCGCTTGCCACGATGACTTGAGCGCGGCCGACCTGGTGGGCCGTCACCTGATCGGCGCCCAAGGCACCTGGTGGCAGGACGGGCCCTTGACCCGGGCCGTGCGCGAGGGCGGCATCTGCTATCTGGATGAGGTGGTCGAGGCGCGCCAGGACACGGCGGTGGTGCTGCACCCGCTGGCCGACGATCGCCGGCAGTTGTACCTGGAGCGCACCGGCGAAGTGCTGCAGGCGCCGCCGTCCTTCATGCTGGTGGTGTCGTACAACCCCGGTTACCAGAACCTGCTCAAGGGCATGAAACCCAGCACGCGCCAGCGTTTCGTAGCGATGCGCTTTGGTTATCCGGCGGTGGCCGATGAAGAACGCATCGTCGCCCGCGAGGCGGGTGTGGACCTGGCCCTGGCGGCTCAGGTGGTGCGGCTTGGGCAGGCGCTGCGCCGGCTCGACCAGCATGATCTGGAGGAAGTGGCGTCCACCCGCTTGCTGATTTTTGCCGCGCGCATGATCGGCTCCGGTATGGACCCGCGCCAAGCCTGCCTGGCCTGCCTGGCCGAGCCGTTGAGTGACGATCCGCAGACCGTTGCCGCACTGATGGATGTGGTCGATGTCCACTTCGGCTGAAACCGTTGCCGTGCCCCGACGCTTGCCCGGGGACCTGGCGATGTGGTTTTTCATCCTCGCCGAGTTATCGGTGTTCGCGCTGTTGATCCTGGCGTTCACCGTTGCCCAGATGTTGTACCCGCAGATGTTCAGTGAAGGCCGGCAGTTGCTGGACCGGTCCACGGGCCTGGCGATGACCCTCAGCCTGCTGACCGCCGGCCTGTTCGCCGCCCTGGCCCAAGAGCAGGTCAGGCAGGACCGGCCGCGTCGAGCCGCGCTGTGGTTGTGCGGGGCGTTGTTGCTTGCCTGCGGCTATGTGGCGATCAAGCTCACTGAGTATGCTCATCTGCTGGCGAACGGCTTGGGGATGGAGCACAACACGTTCTTCACCCTGTACTGGATCCTCACCGCGTTTCATTTCCTCCATGTGCTACTGGGCATGGTGATCCTTGCCTGGCTGGCCGAGGGTTGCCGGCGAGGTCGCTATGGGTCGCAGCGCAACAGTGGGTTGGAATCCGGCGTGCTGTATTGGCACATGGTGGATCTGGTCTGGGTGCTGTTGTTCCCGGTTGTCTACATCCTTGATTGAGCGGGGGTGCTCATGTCGGCTTCCCGTGTCCTGATCGCCTGCTGGATATTGCTGGCCGTGCTGAGCACCGGCACCGTCGCCCTGGGCCAGGTCGCCGCCAGCGGGCTGGTGTCCCTCGCCATCCTCGCGGTGGCGGTGACCAAGGCCTGGCTGATCGCCGACGGCTTCATGGAACTGCGCCATGCGCCGCGGTTGTGGCGGCGGTTGGTGTTGAGCTGGGCGGCGGTGCTGGCGATTATAATCTCGTTCGCCCTCTGAATCCCGACACAACCCTCTGTGGCGGGTGAGCTTTTGTGGCGAGGGAGCTTGCTCCCGCTGGGCTCTGTAGGAGCTGGCGAAGCCTGCGATCTTTTGATCTTTCGCTTGAGATTCAAGTGGCTGGGGAAAGATCGCAGCCTCGTTGCACTCGACAGCTCCTACACGCAACCCAGCGGGAGCAAGCTCCCTCGCCACAAAAGCTGCTCTCCATCATCGCGGTGTCCTTGCAACAACCCACCAAAACCATCGGAGATTCTTGATCGCCATCAAGCGGTTTCAGACCCCCGGCTTCCTAAAATGGTCACGCCAAGCAATGAGGAAGTGACCATGTCAGATACCTTCACCAAAGGCATGGCCAGGAATATCTACTTCGGGGGAAGCATCTTCTTCTTCCTGATATTCCTGGCCCTGACCTACCACACGGAACAGACCTTTCCCGAACGCAGCAACCAGGCGCAATTGACGGAATCGGTGATACGCGGCAAGGGCGTCTGGGAGCGCAACAACTGCATCGGCTGTCACACCCTGCTGGGCGAGGGTGCGTACTTTGCGCCTGAGTTGGGCAACGTCGTCAACCGGCGCGGTGGCGACGAGGCCTTCAAGCCGTTCCTGCAGGCGTGGATGAAAATGCAGCCGCTGAACGTGCCGGGCCGTCGTGCCATGCCGCAGTTCAACCTGAGCGAGCAGGAGGTCGACGACATCGCCGAGTTCCTCAAGTGGAGCTCGAAAATCAACACCAATGGCTGGCCGCCAAACAAGGAGGGCTGAGAGATGAGCATGGCTAATCCGCATCTGAAATTCGCCTCGCAGGCCGTCGCCAAACCCTACTTCGTGTTTGCCCTGATGCTGTTCCTCGGGCAGGTGCTGTTCGGTTTGATCATGGGCTTGCAATACGTGGTCGGCGACTTCCTGTTCCCGCTGATTCCTTTCAACGTGGCCCGCATGGTCCACACCAACCTGCTGATCGTCTGGCTGCTGTTCGGCTTCATGGGCGCGGCGTATTACCTGATCCCGGAGGAGGCCGACCGCGAACTGCACAGCCCGAAACTGGCACTGTTGCTGTTCTGGGTATTCGCCGCCGCAGGCGTGGCGACGATCCTGGGCTACCTCTCGGTGCCCTATGCGACGCTGGCGAAGTTCACCGGCAACGACTTGCTGCCGACCATGGGCCGCGAGTTCCTGGAGCAGCCGACCCTCACCAAGATGGGCATCGTGGTGGTGTGCCTGGGGTTTCTCTACAACATCGGCATGACCTTGCTCAAAGGTCGCAAGACCACGGTCAGCATGGTGATGATGACCGGGCTGATCGGCCTGGCGGTGTTCTTCCTGTTCTCCTTCTACAACCCGGAAAACCTCGCACGTGACAAGTTCTACTGGTGGTGGGTGGTGCATCTTTGGGTGGAAGGCGTCTGGGAACTGATCATGGGGGCAATGCTCGCCTTCGTCCTGATCAAGATCACCGGCGTGGACCGGGAAGTGGTGGAAAAATGGCTCTACGTGATTATCGCCATGGCGCTGATCACCGGCATCATCGGCACCGGTCACCACTTCTTCTGGATCGGAGCGCCCGAGGTCTGGCTGTGGGTCGGTTCGATCTTCTCGGCGATGGAGCCGCTGCCGTTCCTGGCGATGGTGGTCTTCGCCTTCAGCATGGTGAAAAACCGTCGTCGGCATCACCCGAACCGCGCCGCGACCTTGTGGGCCAAGGGCACCACGGTCACCGCGTTCTTCGGCGCGGGGGTCTGGGGTTTCCTGCACACCCTGGCACCGGTCAATTACTACACCCACGGTTCGCAACTGACCGCGGCCCACGGTCACCTGGCCTTCTACGGTGCCTACGCGATGATCGTGATGACGCTGATCAGCTACGCCATGCCACGCTTGCGCGGCTTGGGTGAAGCGGCGGACGAACGCTCCCAGCGCCTGGAGATCTGGGGCTTCTGGTTGATGACCTTGTCGATGGTGATGATCACCTTGTTCCTCACCGCGGCCGGTGTCGTCCAGGTCTGGCTGCAGCGCTGGATGGAGGATGGCAGTGCCTTGCCGTTCATGGCGACGATGGATCATTTGAAGCCGCTGTTCTGGGCGCGACTGGTCAGCGGCGTCGGGTTCCTGGCCGGGCTGGTCTGCTACCTGTTCAGCTTCCGTCAACGTGGCCGCGCGGCCCTGCGGGCACCGGCGGCGGTGGTGCCTTCTTGAAAGGGCACCACTGAATCCGTGGCGAGTGCGCTTTTGTGGCGAGGGAGCTTGCTCCCGCTGGGCTGCGCAGCAGACCCTTTTTATGGGCGCTTCGCACTGGAGCGCCAGCCCGGCCAAGCGGGAGCAAGCTCCCTCGCCACAAAGAGCAGTGCGAGCCAGTCCTTTCACCGCAACGGGTCGACAGGAGAATAACCATGGCCTTCACCCTGGAACTGGAAGAATGGGTCGGCAGTGTCTGGCACCGTTTCATCACCCGCCGGGCCAGTGCCGATTTTCCTGAAGCACGGGTCGAGCTAGTCCCGCGGCAACGCGCGCTGCAGGTGCTGTTTCGCGCCACCGGCGGTGCGCCGCACCTGGGGGTGGAAGCGGTCAGTGACCGTGACCTGCTGCTGCGGCGCAACCTGTTGCAGCAGATCGCCGGCACCTGCAAGCAAGTGCCCCTGGCCTGGTGTGATGGCGACAACCTGCGTCTGCCGGCGAGCCTGGCGGCGTTCCCCGATGTCGAGCTCAACCAAGAGTTGTATCGCTGGCTGGCGTTGCTGGCCGCGCAGTCGGGCCCGATGAAACACTGGGGGCGAGACAATCAGCGCTGGACCTCGGCGGTGTTGAAGCGCTACCCGGCGCTGCGGCCGCGCTACCGGCGACTGGTGGAGGCGCACCTGTCCCTGCGCCCCGACCCGGCCACGCTCAACCCGGCCGAAGCCGCCCTGGAGCGGGCGTTGTGCCAAGCCTTGCGCGAACCGGGCAGTGTCGAACATTTTCCCCGCAGCGAGCGGGCCGCCTGGCCGTTGCCGCTGTGGCTCTACCCACCGCAACACCTGGCCAATCCCCAGGCTGCCAACCTCGAGGAGTCCGAGCAATACCTGGCGACGCCACCCGGTGAACAGCAGGGCGGCCGCAAGCGCGCCGAGCGAATCGATGACACCAGCCGTGACGGTGGGCTGCTGATCGTGCGCCTGGAAAACCTGTTCAGCTGGACCGAACACGTGGACCTGGATCGCTGGGCGGATGACCGCGAAGACCCGGACGCCGCTCGCGTCGCGGAGGACCTGGATCAGTTGACGCTTTCCCGCACCCGCGTGCGCAAGGGCGGTGGCTTGAAACTGCACCTGGACCTGCCTCCGGCCGATGTGGATGACATCCCGTTGGGCGCAGGCATCCTGTTGCCGGAATGGGATTATCGCAAGCAGCGCCTACAGGACGACTTCGTCAGCCTGCAAACCTTCACCCCGCGCGATTGCCAGCCGCAGCCATTGCCGGTACGCCTGCGAAGCTCGGCCCAGCGCCTGCGTCGCCAGTTCGAACACTTGCGCAACGATCGCCAGTGGTTGCGCCAGCAAACCCAAGGTCTGGAACTGGACCTGCAAGCCTGGCTGGACTTCCATGTCGAGCGCCAGCATGGCCAATGCAGCGAACGCGGGATGTTCATGGACCAACGCCAGACTCGCCGCGACCTGGCCTGCCTGCTGCTGGCCGACCTGTCGATGTCCACCGATGCCCACCTCAATGACGAGCACCGGGTGATCGATGTGATCCGTGACAGTCTGTTGCTGTTCGGTGAAACCCTGTCGGTGCTGGGGGATGATTTCGCTTTGTACGGGTTCTCGTCCCTGCGTCGCCAGCAGGTGCGCATGCATGAACTCAAGGCTTTCAACCAGCGTTACGACGATCACACCCGCGGACGCATCCAGGGCCTCAAGCCCGGTTACTACACGCGCATGGGCGCAGCGATTCGCCAGGCCACGCAACGGCTGGCGGGCTGCAAGCGCCGACGCAAATTGTTGTTGCTGCTCAGTGACGGCAAGCCCAATGACCTGGACCTCTATGAAGGGCGCTACGGCGTGGAAGACACCCGTCAGGCGGTGCTCGAAGCCCGGCGCCAAGGGCTGACGCCGTTCTGCATCACCATCGATCGCGAAGCGGGGGATTACCTGCCGTACATGTTCGGGGCCAACGGTTACACCTTGATTCGTCAGCCCGAGCAACTGCCGCTGCGTTTACCGCAGTTGTACCGGCAATTGACTCAGGACTGAGGGTTCAGGCGATGTTGCGAGGCAGCCAGAAGAACATGACGATGCAGAAGAGCGTCAAGCCGACGCAGAACCAGGTGAAGCGCCGCAGCCGACGCTCGCTGGCCATCGCTGCTTCGGCTGGCAGGGGCATGCCGCACTGGCGACATTCGGTTGCATCGACGGGGTGGGCCTGTTGGCAATACAGGCAAGTGGGCTGCGCGCTCATTCGAATTGCTCCAGGCGCAGGCGATCGAGAATGGCGATCTGGCGACCGTCCTGGGTGATGATCCTTTCATCGATCAGGCGCCGGATGATCCGCGAAAAGGTTTCCGGCTGAATGGACAAATGCCCGGCGATCAATTGCTTGGCCATTGGCAGTTCGAACTGACTGTCCACGGTTTGCAGGCGCACCAGTTGCGTCAGCAGGTAGCGCACCACGCGGTGAGTGGCGTTTTTCAGCGACAGGGTTTCAATCTCGTTGACCCGCTGGTGCAGGCGTACGCAGAGCTTGCCGAGCAGGGCGAAGGTCAGTCGGCTGTTGCTTTGCAGCAGACGCATGTAGGTGGCGTTGGACAGTCGATACAACTGGGTCGGGCCGACGGCTTCGGCGGACGCGACGTAATTGGGGGTGTCCATCAGCATCATGGCTTCGGCGAAGGTCTGGCGTTCGCCAATCACCTCGAAGACTTTTTCCTGGCCGTCCGGGGTCAGCCGGTAGATTTTCACCGCGCCGGAAATCACGAAGTAAAACGCCTGCGCCGGCTCTCCCTGGCGGAACAACGGGTCGCCCTTGTCGATGTTCAGCAGGTGGCTGGTACTCATCAGTTCGTCGAGCTGTTCTTCGTTCAAGGGCTCGAACAGGTGATGGCTGCGCAGAATCTGGTGATGGACACGGTGGAGCACCATGGCGTGGATCCTTGTGGTAACAAAAGAGATGATCGGGGTCAGACCAGGCTCAGGGACAGGCCGCTGGCAAGCGCAACGACGCAGGTGAGCACGACGAACCAGGTAAGCGGCAGAACGACGGATTTCATGGAGGGCCCCGGTAAGAAAGGTAATGCCGTGGCTGAGCAAGAGCCGGGCCATGCCTGGGGGCTTTGATTCGTGGGGCGTTGGGGCTGGTGATGGTAGAAATGACCCTGGTGCAGCAGGGTTGAAACAACCACGATAGGGTTATAAATACCTCATTCGACTGTAGTCCCTGGGGTAGCACAATGCGGTACACAAGAAAAATGATGGACCTGTGGCGAGGGAGCTTGCTCCCGCTCGGCTGCGAAGCAGTCGTAAACCGGCGGATGCGGAGTGTCTGATGCTCTGCATTTGGCAGGTTTAGGGCCGCTTCGCGGCCCAGCGGGAGCAAGCTCCCTCGCCACGGGCTTATCGAATGCCTTGAGTGAACAGTATTACTGTGAACTCCCACGATGACCTACTTCGGCAAGCCCCTTGCAAGTGCCTGTTCGAGACGGGAGGTTGCCGATGCGCTGGCTTGATCTGAGACAAGGCCGGCCGGCGTCGATAGCCGATCATTCGAACCCTGGTTTGTCGTACCTCGCTGGTCGTCCGGCGAGGCAAAGGAGTGGTGTATGCAAGTGCTTGACCGTCGCAAGGCCATGGCCATTGCGCCGCTGTGGCGCCTGGCTTTTCGGCCGTTTTTTCTGGCCGGTTGTGTGTTGGCGCTATTGGCCGTTCCTTTTTGGCTCGCAGCGTTTACGGGGCGGTTATCGGCCTGGCAGCCGGCCGGCGGTTGGTTGGCCTGGCACCGGCATGAACTGTTGTTCGGTTTCGGCCTGGCGATCATCGCCGGGTTCCTGCTGACCGCGGTGCAGACCTGGACCGGTACCCCGGGGCTCAGCGGCAAGCGCTTGGCAACGCTGGCTTTGCTGTGGTTGGGCGCGCGGCTGGCCTGGCTGGTCGATGCGCCCTGGCCGTTGCTGATGCTGCTGGAGTTGGGCTTTGCCCTGGCGGTCGCCGTGTTGATGGGCGTGACGTTGTGGCGCGTGCGGCAGAAGCGCAATTACCCGATTGTGCTGGTATTGCTGCTGTTGGCCGCCGCCGATGGGTTATCCATGTACGGCCTGGTGCAGCACGACGAGGGCTTGCAACGGCAGAGCGTGCTCACTGGCTTGTGGCTGGTGGCGGCCATGATGGGCTTGATCGGCGGTCGCGTGATTCCATTCTTTACCCAGCGTGGCCTCGGTCGGGTCGAGGGCGTGGCCCCTTGGCCGTGGCTCGATCGCTTGTTGCTGGCGGGTTCGGCGCTGGTGGCATTGTTGTATGCCTTCGGTCCGGCGCTGACGGCCAGCGTCTGGATCGGCCTGATGTTCGCCGCGCTGGCGACGGGGCACGGGATTCGACTGGTGCGTTGGCATGATCGGGACTTGTGGCAGGTGCCGCTGCTGTGGTCGTTGCACCTGGCCTACGCTTGGCTGGCGGTGGCCTGCCTGGGCATGGCGCTGTGGCATTTCGGTGTGCCGGTGAACCCGAGCCTGGCGGTACACAGCCTGACCATCGGTGCCATGGCTGGGTTGATCCTGGCGATGATTGCCCGCGTCAGCCTGGGCCATACCGGGCGCCCCCTGGAGCCACCGGCGGGCATGACCCTGGCCTTTATCCTGTTGAACCTGGCGTGCCTGAGCCGTGTGCTGTTGGTGCTGTTGTTACCGTTGGCCGGGCTGTGGCTGGCGGCGCTGTGCTGGACATTGGCGTTCGGTCTTTACGCGTGGCGCTATGGACCGATGCTGTTGCAGACCCGGGTGGATGGGCATCCGGGGTGAGTCGATTGGGTAGAGGAGATCGATGATGTACGGGGTCTTGCTGGTCACGCACCTGTTGGCGGCGATTGCCTTCATTGGCACGCTGTTTTTCGAGGTGTTCATCTGGCATGCCGCGCGCCGGCCTTTGACGCAGATCGTCAGGGAAGGCGCTGATCAGGCGATCGCCCAGCGCTCGCGGCATGTGCTGCATGGCGTGGTGCTGGTCTTGTACGGCGCCGGCATGGCCTTGGCCTGGCAGCATCGCGGCGCATTGAGCCAGCCGCTGAGTAACAGCTTCGGCCTGCTGCTGAGCCTGAAGATCCTGCTGGCATTGAGCATCATCGGTCACTATGTGTGGCTGGCGTACTGGCTCAAGCGCGGTCGCCTGACACCCGGCCGCGCCTGCTGGCTGCGGCGCAGTATCCTGGGGCACATGGTGCTGATCGTGGTGTTGGCGAAGGCGATGTTCTATTGGCAGTTTTGAGCAGGAGAGTGAAAGGCCAACTCAGAGATGTATGCCATTAGGAGGAGCAACATCGGCTTTTGTGGGAGCGAGCAGGCTCGCTCCCACAGTGGATTTATGCAGTTTGAGGGAGATTAGCGTACTGGCTTCATCGCATTGACGAACAGCACATTGTTTTCCAGGTGGATGTGCTGCATCAGGTCATCGCGAAACTCCACCAGCCCGCGGTACAGGGCGCGCCAGGTGTTGCAGGCGTCGGAGGGCGGGGTGATCTGGTCGGTCAGGGCGAGCATGGTTTCCAGGGCCTCACCGTGCTGGTCGTGTTCATAGCGCAGCACCTGGATCGGCGCCGATGCCCGTTCGCCAAGGCCTTGTTGCAGCATCGGGAACAGCACCTGTTCTTCCTTGAGCATGTGGCCTTCGAGTTCCTGATACATGTCCTGCAAGTGATCGGCCAGGCCGTTGGGGCAACTGGCCCGGGCGCCATGGACCGTCTCGACGCGACGGGCCAGGCGGATCAGTTCCGGCAACTGTTCGCGGTGGCGCGCGTGGTAGCGTTCCAGGATATGGGCGATCAACAATGCCTGGGGCTCGTCGCGCCAGTCATGGCCCAGCTCCCCGGCCGCTTGCAGGGTGCTGAGGGCATCGGCGATCAGCAGTGGGTTCAGGCCTTTGCCCAGTGCGGCTTCGCGCAAGGATTTTTGCCCGCCGCAGCAGAAGTCGAGGTTGTAATGATGGAAGGTGCGGGTCGCACCGGGAATATCGCAGGCCAGTTGGCCGAGGCTTTGTTCCAGCAGATCGAGGCTCATCATGTTTCCTTGGGTTGAATCCCGGGAGGGACAGATGAACGCTCTCTTTGCAGTCGGCGTGCCATATTCAACTCGTTGAAAACAAAGCATTAAATTATTGGAAGGGTGATTGTCACCCTGACTGTGAAGGGTCAAACGAACCCTGGAGGGTCATCACTACCATGCTGCGTGAAAGCCTGGCCGCCGACCTGATCGTCGAGCTGCCCAATGCGGTGCGATTGCAGCGCCTGGTGCAGACCCTGCGCGAATACTTCAACAGTGGCGCCGTCGGGCTGCTGCGCCTGGACGACGACAGCCTCAGGCCCGTGGCCACCGTGGGCCTGGTCCACGAAGCGCTGGGCCGGCGCTTCGTGATTGCCCAGCATCCGCGCTTGGCGGCGATCATGGCCTCGCGTGAACCCACTTGGTTCGAGCCGGACAGTCGCTTGCCCGATCCGTATGACGGCTTGCTCGATCATCACGTCGGCGAGCCGTTGCCGGTGCATGACTGCATGGGCGTGAGCCTGTACGTGGAAGGCCGGCTCTGGGGCGCGATCACCCTGGATGCGCTGCACGCCGGCACCTTCGACAGCCGCGCCCGGGAGGAACTCAAGCGTTGTACGTTGCAGATCGAGGCGGCGGTGCGGGTCACCCGTCTTGAGCAGGAAAACCGTAGCTTGCGGGCATCGCGCAGCGATCAGACCGACCTGCGCTTGCCAGCCGAGGAGGGTGAGATCCTTGGGCGCAGCGAAGGCTTGCAGCAATTGCTCAACGAGCTGGATGTGCTCGCCGACTCGGAACTACCGGTGCTGTTGCTGGGGGAAACGGGCGTGGGCAAGGAGCTGTTCGCCCGGCGGCTGCATCGCTTGTCCCGGCGCGGTCACAAGCCGTTGGTGCAGGTCAACTGCGCGGCGTTGCCCGAGTCCCTGGCTGAAAGCGAGTTGTTCGGCCACGTCAAGGGCGCGTTTTCCGGGGCGACCACCGACCGCGCCGGGCGGTTCGATGCGGCCAATGGCGGCACGCTGTTTCTCGATGAGGTCGGTGAATTGCCGTTGAGCGTGCAGGCCAAGTTGCTGCGCACCTTGCAGAACGGCGAGATTCAGCGCCTGGGGGCGGATAAGCCGCTGCACGTCGATGTGCGGATCATCGCTGCCACCAACCGGCATTTGCCCGACAGCATTCGCGATGGGCTGTTTCGCGCCGACCTGTACCACCGGCTTTCGGTCTA
Source organism: Pseudomonas thivervalensis (assembly GCF_001269655.1). Lineage (GTDB taxonomy): Bacteria > Pseudomonadota > Gammaproteobacteria > Pseudomonadales > Pseudomonadaceae > Aquipseudomonas > Aquipseudomonas thivervalensis. The sequence continues at coordinate 184,500 of NZ_LHVE01000006.1, read as the reverse complement.
CCCGGTGCCGATCCCGCCGCTGCGCGAGCGTGGCCACGATGTGTTGATGCTGGCCGGGCACTTTCTCGAACTGAACCGCACGCGCCTGGGCTTGCGCGGCTTGCGTCTGTCACCGGCGGCCGAACAGGCGTTGCTGGCGTACAGCTGGCCCGGCAATGTGCGCGAGCTGGAGCACGTCATCAGTCGCGCGGCGTTGAAGCAACTGAGCCGTGGCGCCAGTCGCAGCCTGATCATGACCCTGGAGCCGCAGGTGCTGGACCTGGATGTCAACGCCAGCAGCGCCTCTGCACAGGCGCTGCCGGAACAAGCCCAGCAAGCGTTGGAGGCGCCCGTGCAACCCTTGGGCGAGGCGGTCGATGGTTGCCAGCGCCAGGCGATCCTCAAGGCCCTGGAGCGCTGCGGGCAGAATTGGGCGGGGGCGGCGCGGCTGTTGGAGGTGGATCCGAGCAACTTGCATAAGCTGGCGCGGCGGTTGGGGCTTAAGTAGGGGTATCTGTCATACCGAGTCGTCTTCATCGCGAGCAAGCTCGCTCCCACAGGGGGCTTGTGAACACAGTAGATCAATTGTGGGAGCGAGCCTGCTCGCGATGGCGCCCTTCAATTCACCACAAGAACCGGCATTGACAACGATCAAGGCCAGCCACCGCAGTCGACTCCACACTGGCCAAAACCCACAGTGGAGATCACTCTCATGCCTCTTTCCCTGGCCAAGATGCGCCGCCAGTACACCCGCGATGGCCTGTACGAAGCTCAGGCCCCAGACGAGCCCCTGGCCTTGTTCTCCCTCTGGATGCAACAGGCCCGCGACACCGAAAGCCCGCCGGTGGAGGCCAACGCCATGGCCCTGGCGACGGTGGACGGGCAGGGCCGACCTCACTGCCGGGTGTTGTTGCTCAAGGGCTTCGACGCCCAGGGCTTTTCGTTTTTCGGCAACTACGACAGCGGCAAGGGCCAGGACCTGGCGGCCAATCCCTGGGCGGCCATGACGTTTTTCTGGCCGGGGCTGGAGCGGCAAGTGCGCATCGAAGGGCCGGTCCACACACTCGATCCGGCGCTGTCGGACGCCTATTTCGAATCCCGTTCCGTAGGCAGTCGCTTGGGCGCCTGGGCGTCGCCACAAAGCCGCCCACTGGCGGATCGGGCCGCGCTGGAGACCTTGCTCGCGCAGACCGAAAAACGCTTTGCCGAGCAACCCGTGCGGCGACCTGACCATTGGGGCGGTTATTGCCTGCGACCGGAGCGGCTGGAGTTCTGGCAGGGCCGCGCCGACCGCTTGCATGATCGTCTCGACTACCGCTTGCAAGATGGCGCCTGGCAGCGCAGCCGCCTGGCACCCTGAACGGATGCCTTTGTAGGAGCTGCCGAAGGCTGCGATCTTTTGATCTTTCGCTTGAAACTCAAGTGGCCCGGGAAAGATCGCAGCCTCGCTTCGCTCGACAGCTCCTACAGCAAGGGAGGTACCTCCAAGGAGGAATAGGCCCGGCAACGATTGCGGTTCAGGCTGGGCCATCTTTTCTGACAGGACGGCTGATCATGGCCCATCTGACGCAACGCTGCTTTCAACCGCTGAACATCGCGGTCCTCACCATCAGCGACACCCGCACCTTCGACACCGACACCTCGGGCCAGACCCTGGCGGACCTGCTGCAAACCGCTGGGCATGTGCTCATCGACCGTGGGCTGGTGAAGGACGATATCTACCAGATCCGCGCCCAGGTCTCCCAATGGATCGCCGACCCCCAGGTCCAGGTGGTGTTGATGACCGGCGGCACCGGTTTTACCCCGCGCGACAACACGCCCCAAGCGGTGGCGCCGTTGCTGGACAAGCAGGTGGACGGTTTTGGCGAGCTGTTCCGCCAGGTGTCGTTGGCGGAGATCGGCATGTCCACCCTGCAATCGCGGGCATTGGCGGGCATGAGCAACGGTGTGCTGGTGTGTTGCTTGCCGGGTTCGCCGGGGGCTTGTCGGACCGGTTGGGAGCAGATCCTGGCCGGGCAATTGGACAGCCGCACCGGTCCGTGCAATTTCACCCCGCACCTCAAGCCCCAGGACGGCATCGCCCCAACGGCGTGCGAGACGCGCTCGTGAGCGGCCGGGTGTGCGACAGCGGCGTGCTGATGCCGGTGGATGAAGCGATCCGGCATCTGCTCGACCAGGCACCGCCGCCTCCGCCCGTGCAGCGGGTCGGTCTGGGCCAGGGCCTGGCGCGGGTGCTGGCCGCCGATATCCTGTGCCCGATGAACCTGCCGGCCTGGGACAACAGCGCGATGGACGGCTATGCCCTGCGGGCCGCCGATCTGCCGGTTGACGGCGGCTGCCTGGCGTTGGCCGGGCGGATCGCCGCCGGTGACGAGCCGGGCGAGCTGTTGCAGGCCGGGCAGGTCGTGCGGATTTTTACCGGCGCGCCGCTGCCACCGGGGGCCGACACCGTGGTGCCGCAGGAAAGCTGTCGCGTCGATGGCGAGCGGGTTTGGTTGCCGTCGGTCAACAGTGGTGACCATGTGCGCAAGGAAGGCGAGGAGCTGCGTCGAGGTGATCGGCTGCTTGAAGCCGGGACGCGTCTACGCGCTCAGGAGTTGGGGCTGCTCGCCGCTGCCGGCGTCGGTCAGGTGGACGTTTATCGCCCCTTGCAAGTGGGCTTGCTCAGCAGCGGCGATGAGCTGCGCGAACCGGGCGAGCCGCTGGCACCGGGGCAGATCTACAACAGCAATCGCCATAGCCTCGCCGCGTTGTTGCGTGGCTGGGGTGTCGAGGTGCACGACTTCGGGGTCATGCCCGACCAGTTATTGGCCAGTCGACAGGCATTGCGCCTGGCCGCGGCCGAATGCGATGTGCTGATCACCTCGGGCGGTGTCTCGGTGGGCGAAGAGGATCATCTCAAGCACGCCATCGAAGCGTTGGGCAGCATTGACCTCTGGCGCCTGGCGATCCAGCCGGGCAAGCCCTTGGCTTTTGGCGATGTGGAAGGCAAGCCTTGGATCGGGCTGCCGGGCAACCCGTCGGCGGCGTTGATTACCGCGCTGATCGTCGTGCGGCCGTTCCTGTTCCGGGCCCAGGGCATGGGCGATGTCTTGCCGGTGCCGTTGCAGGTGCCGGCCGGGTTCGACTGGCTCAAGCGCAACCGTCGTCGGCAATACCTGCGAGCCCGATTGGTTGCAGGTATCGACGGCCAGCTGTGTGTCGAACTGCATCCCCAGCAAAGTTCAGCGATGCTGACCGCCGCCTGTTGGGCCGATGGCTTGGCTGTGGTCGAGCGTGAGGCGCTGGTGCACAAGCACGACCGGGTGCTGTATCTGCCGTTCGCGAGCCTGATGCATTGACGGCAATTGATTGCCGTCAAGGTCGCCGCCGGCTGGCTGGCTAGACTGGCGGCGCCCATAGTTTCCTCACGAGGATGCCCCATGCAACTGGTTTGCCCGGCAGGGAATCTGCCTGCCCTCAAAGCGGCGGTGCGCCAAGGCGCCGATGCCGTCTATGTCGGCTTTCGCGATGACACCAATGCCCGGCATTTCGCCGGGCTGAACATGGACGACAAACAGTTCGACGCGGCTGTCGCGCATATCCGCCAGCACCAGCGCAAGCTGTACGTAGCGGTCAATACCTACCCGCAACCCAAGGGTTGGGAGCGCTGGCAACGGGCTGTGGACCGTGCCGCCGATTTCGGCGTGGACGCCCTGATCGCCGCCGACCCCGGTGTGCTCAGCTACGCCAGCCAGCGCCATCCTCGGTTAGCGCTGCACCTGTCGGTACAAGGCTCGGCCACACACGCAGCCGCCCTGGCGTTTTACGCCCAGCGCTATGACATCCGCCGTGCGGTGCTGCCGCGGGTGCTGTCCCTGGCCCAGGTGCGACAAGTGGCGGCGGGCAGTCCGGTGCCGATCGAAGTCTTCGGTTTCGGCAGCCTGTGCATCATGGCCGAGGGGCGTTGTCATTTGTCTTCCTACATCACCGGCGAATCGCCGAACCTGTGTGGCGTCTGTTCGCCCGCCAAGGCCGTACGCTGGAGCGAGGATGCCCAAGGCCTCAGCGCACGCCTGAGCGAGGTGCTGATCGACCGCTACACCCCCGAAGAACCGGCCGGTTATCCGACCCTGTGCAAAGGCCGTTTCCTGGTCGGCGGCAAGCGCTTCCACGCGCTGGAAGAACCCACCAGCCTCGACACCCTCGACCTGCTGCCGGAATTGACGGCCATCGGCGTCGAAGCAGTGAAGATCGAAGGTCGCCAACGCAGCCCGGCCTACGTCGAGCAAGTGACCCGGGTCTGGCGCGCCGCACTGGATGCCCACCAGGCCGCGCCGCAACGGTTTCGCGTGCGGGAAGAATGGCGCCAGGTGCTGGCCGGTTTGTCCGAAGGCAGCCAGACCACCCTGGGTGCCTACCATCGATCATGGCAATGAAGGAGGCCAGATGAAACTCAGCCTGGGACCGGTCCTGTTTTACTGGGACAAAGCGCAACTGGGGAATTTCTACGCCGAGATGTCGGCCTTGCCGCTGGACGTGATTTACCTGGGGGAAACCGTGTGTTCGAAGCGCCGGGCGTTTTCCCTGGACCAATGGCTGGGCCTGGGGCGCGAACTGCAAACGTGCAGCCAGGCGCAGATTGTGCTGTCGAGCCTGACGCTGATCGAAGCGGCCTCGGAGCTTTCTTCGCTGCGACGCCTGTGTGACAACGGCCAATTGTTGGTGGAAGCCAACGACATGGGCGCGGTGCAGTTCCTCGTCGAACGCAAGCTGCCCTTTGTCGGCGGCCCGGCGTTGAACCTGTACAACGGCCACGCCCTGGCGCAGCTACTGGACTGCGGCATGATCCGCTGGGTGCCGCCCGTGGAGTGCTCGGCGGCGCTGATCGGCGACGTGCTGGAGCAAGTGCGGGACATGGACCGCGAGGTGCCCGAAGTGGAGATTTTTTCCTATGGTCATCTGCCCTTGGCGTACTCGGCGCGCTGCTTTACCGCCCGGGCCGAAAACCGGCCCAAGGACGACTGCCAGTTCTGCTGCATCAACTACCCCGACGGCCTGGCGTTGAGCAGTCAGGAAGGCCAACAGTTGTTCACCCTCAACGGCATCCAGACGATGTCCGGCGAGGTGACGAACCTGCTGGCCGATTACTCCGCGCTGAAGGCTTGTGGCGCCGACGTCCTGCGCCTGAGCCCGCGTGCCCAGGGCATGGCCGAGGTGGTCATGGCCTTCGACAGGGTTCGCCAGGGCGAGGCACCGCCTTTGTTCGTGGAGGGTTGCAACGGTTACTGGCACGGTCATGCCGGCATGTTGAAGGTAGAGGAGGCGGGCCTGTGTTGAGTCCGAAGAAGTGGGTGCTCAAAGGTGCCGATCGCTTGCTGCCGCTGGTGGGCAAGGTGCCGTTCGTGGTGCAGCGACTGGCGTTGCAGCAGGCGCTCAATCGCTGCCTGGCCGAGCCGTTGCGCGACGGTGGGTTCGATGTGCTGCGTGGGCGCTGGTTGTGCCTGCGTGTGCCTGACTTGAAGTTGTGCTGGTACCTGACCCTGGCGCGGGATGGATTGCGCATCGCCGAACGGGCCGAGGCCGAGGTCACCATCAGCGGCAACTGGCGTGAGTTCCTGTTGCTGGCCAGTCGTCAGGAGGATCCGGACACGCTGTTTTTTCGTCGTCGGTTGGTGATCGAGGGGGATACCGAGTTGGGGCTGGCGTTGAAGAACTTGATCGACAGTCTTGATCCGGAGGTGTTGCCGCCGTGGCTCTGGCGCAATCTGGAGCGGGCGGGCAAGGGGTTGGCGACGGTCTGATGAAAGCCCCGAGTTTATTGCCTCTGGTGTATTCGTGTTCCGGTTGTTCCAATGTGGCGCAACTGGCCAATACCGTTGCGCTGCGGCTGGATCGTGCGGGGCTGGCTGAGATGTCCTGCATTGTCGGGGTAGGTGGGTGTGTGGCGCCGCTGGTTGACAAGGCGTGTTCGGGGCGGCGGATCATTGCGTTGGATGGTTGTTCGTTGCAGTGCGTCCGGGCTTGTTTGCGGCAGCATGATTTGGCGGCGGATGTGCATGTGATTCTTAGCCAGCTGGGGTTGCGGAAGCGGTTTGGGATGGATTGCGGTGAGCCCGAAATGGAGCTGGTGTTTTCGCGGGTGGTTGCGTTGATTGATGTGGGTTAGGGGGGTGAATATCCGTTATTTAGGTAACGTCGGCTTAGGGGGCCGCCCTGACGGCGGCTCACTTTTGACTGGGCCGGCTTCCGGGCTCTTCAGAAGTGAGCCGCCGTCAGGGCGGAATGCTAAGCCGCCGTTCCGCAGAAACGGATATACACACCAGAGCAAGTAAATACCGAGCCTTCAAAAAAGCCAAAAACGACGCTTCCCATTCCAGAAACAAGCCCTAGCGAACGGTATTATGAAGGCACGTTCATGGCCCGACGCCGCAGCAGCAAGGTCAGCCCCAGCCCGCTGACCGACAGCAATGCCGCACAAAAGAAAATCGACGAATAACCCAGGTTCAATGCCACCGCGCCCATTAGCGGACCGGCAATCGCCAGGGCCAGATCAAAGAATACCGCATAGGCGCTCAAACCCGCGCCACGGCTGGTGTTTGGCACTTGCTTGATGGCCTCCACCCCCAGCGCCGGGTACACCAGCGACAACCCGAAACCGGCCAGCCCGGCACCGACCAGGGCGAACGGGGTGGACGGCGCCAGCCACAGCAAAGCCAGCCCGAGGGTTTCGATGCTCATGCAGGCAATGGCCGAGTTGAAGCCACCGAAGCGGGCGATGCTGGAAATGAACAACAGCCGCGCGAGGATGAAGCAGATGCCGAAGACCGTCAGGCACCAGGCCGCGCCAGTCCAGCCGCGACTGACATAAAACAGCGTGATGAAAGTGGTGAGCGTGCCATAGCCGATCGATGCCAGGCTCAGGCCCGTTCCGTACGGCGCAATGCGCGCAAACACCGCCCAGAAAGGCAAGCGCTCGCCGCGAATGACCGGCACCGACGGCTTGTTGCGAATAATCAACAGCGCCGCCGCCGCCAACAACGACAACGCGATGCCCAGGCTGGCGAACCCCAGTTCCCCGACCATCACCACCCCCAACGGTGCTCCGATGGCAATGGCCCCGTACGAAGCGATGCCGTTCCAGGAAATCGAACGGGCGGTGTGCTCCACGCCCACCTGGCCCATGCACCAACTGATGGTACCCACGCCAATCAGCCCTTGGGCTACGCCAAGCAGCAAGCGACCGACGATCAGAATCAGCAGGCTGGCTAGCGGAAAGCTTTGCAGCAAGGTCGAGAGCAGTGTCAGCAGGCCGCTGAGCACAATCCCCGACAACCCGTAGACGATCGCCCGCTTGGTGCCGACGCTGTCCGACAACCGCCCGGCCATGGGTCGGCTGAGCAGGGTCGCCAGGTATTGTGAACCGATGGTCAACCCGGCCACCACCGCGCTGAAGCCCAGCTGTTCGTGGACGTACCCGGGCAGGACGGCAATCGGCAGGCCGATGCAGAGAAAGGCGATGAAGGTGTAGAAAACGATGGAGACGATCTGCAGGGTGATCGACAGGGAGCTGGGGGCAGAGGAGGGCGTGGACATGGGGCTCGTTCGCGGGCGGCGGCAGGAGTGCTTCATCATGGCGCGGACCGGGGAGAAAAGGAAGCAGGCTAACGAATGGGTTAGCAGGTTGAATTTCAAGTTCAACGGAAGGTGCGGTGTGCTGGCCGGCGGCGCTTTTCCAGCGGCCTGTCAACTCTGACAGGTGCGCCCCACGGGTTTTGGGTATCGAATAGAACTTGGTCGTTCCAGTGACAGGGCGGCGCTGACCGCTTGGCGTATTGGAGAGGTTGGGGCGTGATCTCTTTTCTAAATGAGGGCTAAGGCTATGGATAGGAAAAATCCCCGGTTGATTTTTGATACCAGTAATCGGTCAAACGATTTACAAGGCCCGTTGTCGGCCAGCATTCAATTCGCACAAAGCCAAGTTTTTCCGGTAAAGCCAAAACCCGGAGATCGCCAGCCCTACTTGACTGCACGACGCAAGACCTTGCTCCTGGCGAAACCCCTGAGCAGCGTTTCGACTATGAGGGTCAGTGTTGCCGACCGCAACGGGGAGCTCCTGGGTTCGCTATCGATGAATAGTCCTGATCAACTGCCTAAGACCATTTACTACGATGATGATGTGCCGGACGATTGGGATTTCAATCCCCCGCCCGGACTGACCTATGTGCTAAGCGACAGCGAAATACCTCAGTTAATCGACCCTGAGGGCGTATTGCTACTACAGAAAATACAGCAGTACGCACTGGTCGAGATACCCATTACGAATGATCAATGGATCCTTATGATTTTTCTGCCGAGCAGTGCTTCGGCCGAGGGTAAGGTTGCAAGAGTTCAATCCAGCGCGGATAAAGACTTATTTGTTTTGCACAGCGGTCGTCCCGTGCTGATCCGCCGCGGGGAGTCCCATCAGTTCAAGTGTATTGCGGGACGGTGGATTCATGAAAATGAACTGATAAACCAGGCGCTTATTTACTCCGACAATACTTGGAGCGTTGAGCTTCCGGCCGACTGGATCAAAGTCGGAATCACGATGCAATTCGATGGCGACGACCTGAGCGGTCAACTGAATGAGATTCACGTAGGCGCAGAAACTGAGCTGCTTATCCATACCATTGATATCGGTATGCTGACGACGCCGCGCGATGAGTACGTATTCGCAAAAGATCCCTTGGCACAAGGAGAGTATTTTCAGACCGTTCCGATTACTCGCATGATAGTGAGCAATTATCAGTCGCTCTATTTGCGAGAAGTAATGTTCTCTAATGGCACGTTGCTGACAGACTTCGACCCGAGCGAGGGCGGATGGCACACAGGAGATATGCGGCAGCGCACGGGTAAGGAATTGATATCCCTGGGAATCAATCACGCGAATTACGGCATTAATAGTTCAGCGGGCCAAGGCGAAGCGACGCCTTATATTGTCGCCCAACTAACGGCCCATAATAACCGTGGGAAATATGTCAACGGCGTTCAAGTACATGGCGGGTCGGGTGGCGCAAGCATGGTTACCCTTGAAGCCTTTCTCGGCAATGAACTCAGTCATGAAGTAGGACACAACTATGGATTGACGCACTATCCTAGTGGCTTCAGCGGATCCGTGCACCGACCTGCTGATGCTATCAATTCGACGTGGGGATGGGACTCGAATCTTGCCAGGTTTATACCCTGTTTCGAGCCGAATGTTACCCATCGCGACGCTTGTCATGAAGATACTTGCCAGGCACCCTTTCACGGTCGGGCCTTTGGTTACGATCCCATGGCAGGCGGGCGGCCCATGTCTGAACGTAACCGCTTCACTTTGCATACGCCATATACCGCTACGCTCACTCAAGCGTTCATGGAAAGCAAAGCCGTTTTTGCATCTGATTCGCACACGGGATTTCGCAAATGGAATCCTCATCTTCAATGTATGGAGCCCTACCGCTATTGCGTTGAGGTGCTTCAGGTTTTCAATATCTCTCCTTTCGATGATATCAGCGAAGGCGTTATTTCAGCCCGGCTCGAGGAAAACGACGTGGTGAGAGCTTTTATTTCCCCACAAAATTGGGCTTCAGAATTCCATGCACCTCCCGCGTCCGCAGCCAACAATGGACGCGTTATTCAATACTATAACGGCGCAGAAAGCACTTGGCTTTATATTAATGACCAAAGTATTTTAATGGAAGCGAGTCGCACAAGGGGGTACTTGTCTAATGGTTTAATTTGGGTTGAGTGTGTATTTATAGATGCTCAAATTAACCGCGGTGTTGCTCCTGCCGATGAGTTGAGCGAATCCGCTATAGCCAATCTTTTGGCAATATACCATTTTCTGAGTGTGATTGTTACAGATGGTCATGCAGTGCGGTCCATCTATGTTCCGAATGCCTCGCCAATAAATTATGGGCGGGTCATTACGATTGAGAGTAACTCGGTCTTTAATGCGGAACTCATCATCAATGGGCTCATTATTGCAATTTTGCCCAAGGATAGAAAATATTACATATCTGGTCCGAATGGTTGGCATTCTGTCGGGCGTATCGTGGATGCGTGTGTCCAGCGGATTCCCCGCGCATTCGGAGTGCCTGTTACCACATTGGTTGGCTACGTCGATCCACAGAATGAACTGCAGAGCTATATCTACCCAGCTCTGCACGGTGCGTACGGTTTTTTATACCCGGACGATAACGATTCGTTGATTGAGGCTGATTGTCAGTTGGCGATTGAATCCGGTGATGCCGTGATGCGATTCAAGCTATTTAATTATCGTGTCGATGGCAGGGTAATGAATAAATTTCATATTAATATCGCGGAGTCTGCGCTTCAGCGCACGGCTATTTTGTATTGCTCTGGTAACGAAGTTGCAAGAAGGTCCATAGAACCGGCCACAGAGGTGCTTCATTACACTCTTCATGGCGAGGCTAAAGTTCTGTCATCGGAGCTGTAGATTACGACGACTATTTTGAACTGCAAGCCGCGAGGTGTGGCAGGGGAACGGCCTGTGAAAGGCCGTGCCCTATGCCAATTAGCGTGAAGCTTGTGGCTACCCTTAGAACACCACACCCTGGCTGCGCAGGTAATCGTCATAGGTGCCGCTGAAGTCGACCACGCCGTCGGCACTCAACTCGATGATGCGGGTGGCCAGGGACGAGACGAACTCACGGTCGTGGCTGACGAAGATCAGCGTGCCCGGGTAGTTTTCCAGCGCCAGGTTCAGCGCCTCGATGGATTCCATGTCCAAGTGGTTGGTCGGTTCGTCCATGACCAGCACGTTCGGCTTCTGCAGGATCAGCTTGCCGAACAGCATGCGGCCCTGTTCGCCACCGGAAATGACCTTGACCGACTTGAGGATCTCGTCGTTGGAGAACAGCATGCGGCCCAAGGTGCCACGCACCAGTTGTTCGCCACCCTGGGTCCACTGGCCCATCCAGTCGAACAGGTTGACGTCGTCTTCGAAGTCATGGGCGTGGTCCTGGGCGTAGTAGCCCAGTTCCGCGGCGTCGGTCCATTTCACGGTACCGGCATCCGGCTCCAGCTCATTGACCAGGGTGCGCAGCAAGGTGGTCTTGCCGATCCCGTTCGGGCCAATGATCGCCACGCGCTCACCGGCTTCGACGGTGAAGCTGAAGTCCTTGAACAGCGGCTTGCCGTCAAAACCCTTGGCCATGCGTTCGACAATGACCGCCTGGCGGTGCAGTTTCTTGGTCTGCTCGAAGCGGATGAACGGGCTGACACGGCTCGATGGCTTGACCTCGGCCAGTTGGATCTTGTCGATCTGCTTGGCGCGGGAGGTGGCCTGCTTGGCTTTCGAGGCGTTGGCCGAGAAACGGCTGACGAACGATTGCAGTTCGGAAATCTGCGCTTTCTTCTTGGCGTTGTCCGACAGCAGCTGTTCGCGGGACTGGGTCGCCACGGTCATGTACTCATCGTAGTTGCCCGGGAACAGGCGCAGCTCGCCGTAGTCCAGGTCCGCCATGTGGGTGCAGACACTGTTCAGGAAGTGACGGTCGTGGGAGATGATGATCATCAGGCTCGAACGCTGGGTCAGCACGTTTTCCAGCCAGCGGATGGTGTTGATATCCAGGTGGTTGGTCGGTTCGTCGAGCAGCAGCACTTCCGGGTCGGAGAACAGCGCCTGGGCCAGCAGCACACGCAGCTTCCAGCCTGGCGACACTTCGCTCATCGGGCCGAAATGCTGTTCGATGCCAATCCCCAGGCCCAACAGCAGTTCACCGGCGCGGGATTCGGCGGTGTAGCCGTCCATCTCGGCGAACTCGGTTTCCAGCTCGGCCACGGCCATGCCATCTTCTTCGGTCATTTCCGGCAGCGAATAGATGCGATCGCGCTCGGCCTTGACCTTCCACAGCTCTTCGTGACCCATGATCACAGTGTCGATCACGGTGAATTCTTCGTAGGCGAACTGGTCCTGGCGAAGTTTACCCAGGCGCACGTTCGGCTCGAGCATGACCTGGCCGCCGGACGGCTCGAGGTCGCCGCCGAGGATTTTCATGAAGGTCGACTTACCGCAACCGTTGGCGCCGATCAGACCGTAGCGGTTACCCGCGCCGAACTTGACAGAGACGTTTTCGAACAGTGGCTTGGCGCCGAACTGCATCGTGATGTTAGCTGTAGAGATCAAAGGTTTATCCTGCGGAACATTCAGAGTAGCTAAGGGTGCGGCAGTACCTGTTCAGTACCTGTTTGCGCACGTCCCGACCGCGCAAAGGCGTCGCGGTCGCAAGCGCAAGGGTCCATCCGGCATAAGAGGACAGCAGCATACGGAACGCCTGGCCCGGGTTTGACGTGCGCCGAAACCGGGTTTGCGATTTCGGCCAAAGGGGGGCGCGTGATAATTGGCGGCGATTGTACTGATCTGGCCGCCTAAACGATAGGGTATTGCCCGGACAAGACAGTTTTTCACACCTTCAGGATAACTTTTGGTTACAAACTGTGGCTAAAATGCCATCTCACCCGATGCCATCTCCCTTGCCGCTTGGCTGGCCCGGAGACGCAGCCTGTTCACTCCTGCATTGTGACGGACTTTCGTGAAACTCATCATTGTCGCGATCTACCTTCTCTCCATTGGCTACGTTCACCTGCGCGGGCGCGTGCGGCATAAGATCGGGCGCCAGTTGAGCGACCACTCGTCTTTTCTCGCACCGATCAATTGCCTGCTGTACCTGTGCTCGAAACTGCCCAACCGGCCTTTCCTGAGCCCGGCGCAGTTCCCTGACTTGAGCCCGTTGCAGACCCATTGGGAAGAGATCCGGGCCGAAGGCCAGAGCCTGCTGCAGGCGGGGGAGATCAAGCGTTCCAATCAGTACGATGACGTGGGTTTCAATTCCTTCTTCAAGACCGGCTGGAAGCGTTTCTACCTGAAGTGGTACGGCGACAGCCATCCCTCGGCCATGAAGCTGTGCCCACGCACCACTGAACTGGTGCAGAGCATCGGATCGATCAAGGCGGCGATGTTCGCCGAGTTGCCGCCGGGGTCGAAGCTGGTCCGGCACCGCGACCCGTATGCCGGGTCCTATCGGTATCACCTGGGCCTGGAAACGCCCAACGATGCTGGCTGCTACATCAATGTCGACGGCGAGACCTATCATTGGCGTGATGGCGAAGCGGTGATTTTCGACGAAACGTTCATTCATTACGCCGAGAACACCACCAACCATAACCGCATCATCCTGTTCTGCGACGTGGAACGGCCGATGAAGTTTCGCTGGGCCTCGGCGTTCAACCGCTGGTTCAGCCGTACCGTGATGGCGGCGGCCGGTGCGCCCAACGACGCGAGCGACAAGACGGGCGGCCTGAACCGGGCGTTCTCCAAGCTCTACAAGATCCGCTTGCAGGGCAAGGCCCTGAAGAAGCGCAACCGCCCTTTGTATTACCTGCAGAAGTGGGCTTTTTTCGGCGGTTTGCTGGCGATCTTTGTCTGGATTTGAACCGAGGCTTCATCCCCTGTAGGAGCTGGCGAAGCCTGCGATCTTTTGATCTTGATCCTTCGCCTGAGATTCAAGTGTCTGGGGAAAGATCGCAGCCTCGTTGCACTCGACAGCTCCTACGAGGGGGTCAGTCGTTGGGTTTTTGCGCATCCAACTGCTCCCACATCCTGGCGGTAATCCGCTGGCGGTGGTTGTAGCCTTCCCAAGGGTCGGCGCCCAAGCCCCTGGCCCGCTCCAGCGCGGTATAGATGTCCCATTGCTGGGCGTTGCGCAGGCTTTGCAGCTCGTCCCGGGCAATCGGTACCGAGACCGGCAGGCCTGGCCTGGCGCGTACTGAATAGGCCGCCACGGTGCTGGCCCCGCGGGCGTTGCGCAGGTAGTCGACGAATATTTTCCCGACGCGGTTCTTCGGTCCCATGGTGGCGGTGATGCGCTCCGGCATTTGCCGGGTCAGGAACTGGGAGATGGCCTTGGCGAACGCCTTGGTGGTGTCCCAGCCTTCGCTTCGCGCCACTGGCACGATCACGTGCATGCCTTTGCCACCGCTGGTCTTGAGGAAGGCCTGCAAGCCCAGTTCGTCGAGGATCGCCAAAGTCATGCCGGTCGCCTCGATCATCGCGCTCCAGGGCAGTGACGGGTCCGGGTCCAGATCGAGGACAAACAGGTCGGGCGTCTCGATCCGGTCGTGGGTCGCGGTCCAGGTGTGCAGTTCCACCGTGCCCATCTGCGCCGCGCCAACCAGCGCGTGGATGTCGTCGATTTCCATCAGGGCTGCATGGCCCGGGTCCAGTTGCGGATCCAACTGCTTGATGTGGGGAATCTCCAGGCGATCGGCGTGCTTTTGAAAGAACAGATCTTCGCCGATACCGTCCGGTGCTCGCAGCAGCGCGACCGGCCGCAGCTTGAGGTGCGGCAGGATCCAAGGGGCGATGTCCAGGTAATACTGCGCCAGCTCGGCCTTTTGCACGCCGCTGACACTGTCGACGACGCGATCGGGGTGGGTGATCGTCACGCCGTCGACCTTGGCTGCGCTGGCTTTGTGACGCCGCTGGCGTTTTGGCGTGGCGGGTTTTATCGGCAGAGGCTGCTCACGGACAACCTTGCTGGCGGGCGTATCGGGCGGCAAACCGAGGAAAATAGCCTGCAGCACCTGGTTGTCGCGGGTCCACTCGGTGAATTCGACCTCACAGGTCAGGGTCGGCTCGACCCATTGCACGCCGCGTCCCTGTGCAGCGTTGAGCGGCTCGGCCAATGGCGGAGTGTCGCGCTGCTGGGTACACAGTTGCTCGTGCAATTGCTTGATTTGCACCTGGCTGAACCCGGTGCCGACCCGGCCGGCATACACCAGTCCTGTTGGCCCATTGACGGCCAACAGCAGCGCGCCGAAACCGCTGCGCTTGCCTTGGGGGCGCGTGAACCCGACGATGACGAAGGCTTGGCGCAGCCGGCACTTGAGCTTTACCCAATCGTCGCTTCGCCTGGAGACGTAAGGGCTGCCCTGGCGCTTGCCGACCACGCTGTCCAAGGAGAGCGCGATGGCGCTTTCGAACATATCGTGCTGGCTGGCGGAAAACGATTCGGAGAAGCGCAGGCGCTTGCTGGCGTTGTTGTTGAGGGCTTTTTTCAGTGCCGCACGGCGTTCTTCCACCGGTGCCTGACGCAGGTCGACGCCATTGAGAAAGGGCGCATCGAACAGGAAATACACCATGTCGACGGTTCGGCTGATGTCGAAGGCCTGGCGCAGGGCGGCGAAATCGGAGTGGCCGGTCTCATCGAGCAGGACCAGCTCGCCGTCGAGCCAACTGTTCCCCAGGTTCAAGCCGGCCAGGGCGTCGGCATGCAGCTTCAGCCGGTCGGTCCAGTCCTGGTGATTGCGGTTGTATAACCGGACTTCGCCGTGTTCGATGCGGGTCAGCAGTCGATATCCGTGGAATTGGACTTCGTAGCGCCATTCACCGGTGGGGGGCTCCTCCACAGGCGTGGCCAATTGCGGCGACAGGCGTTCGGGCAGGCGGTTTCCAGGGAGTGTCTTTCCCCCTGTTTCGGGATTGCGAGGTGTCGTTGCGTCCGACTCGGCATTGGACAAACGAGCAGATTCACTCTCGGCGTTGGCCATGACAGATTCCCTTGTATTGCACACGCCAGGGGTTTAGCCCCGGGAGGCCTTGGTGGCTTTTTTGGCAGGAGCGGACTTGCGGGTTTTCGCAGGTTTTGCCGGGGCCTTCCCGGTGGCTTTGTCGGTGGCCTTGCCCTTGCTGCCCAGGCTGCGCTTGAGCAGCTCGGTAAGGTCGATGACATCGGCAGTCTTGCGCTGTTCTTCGCCTGGGTCGGTCTCCACAGCCTCCAGGCGGCCTTCGTTGGCCTTTTTCTCCACCAGTTCCATGATCTTGTCTTCGAAGCTGTCCCGATATTCTCGCGGCTCCCAATCACCGCTCATGTCTTCCACGAGGCGCTTGGCCATGTCCAGTTCGCCCTTGGCCAGGCTCGGGTTCGTGACCTCGTCGCCCAGTTCCAGGACATCGAGCTCACGCACCTCGGCGGGCCAGCGCAGCATCACCAGCACCAGTGCCGATTCCAGGGGCATGAGGGCGGCCAGGTGCTGGCGGGTATGCAGCACAACGTGGGCCAGGGCCACTTTGTTGGTCTTGACCAGGGTTTCACGCAGCAGGGCGTAGACCTTGCCGCCACGCTTGTCGGGGGCGAGAAAGTAGGGCGTGTCGATGTTTTGCAGGGGAATCTTCTCGCTGTCGACGAAGGAAAAGATATCGATGGTCTGGGTGGACTTGGGGTGGGCGGAGCGGATTTCCTCTTCGCTGAGCAGTACGTACTGGCCTTTCTGGTATTCAACGCCCTTGACGATGTCGTCCTTGGTCACTTCCTTGCCCGTGACCTTGTTGACCCGTTTGTAGCCCACCGGGTCCATGCTGCGTTTGTCCAGCCAGTCAAAATCCACACCTTGGGAAGACGTCGCCGATACCAGCGCTACAGGAATGTGGACCAGCCCGAAACTGATTGCGCCTTTCCAGATTGCCCGAGCCATGGTGGTGTTTTCCTTGCCGGTGGATGTCTTTCTGGTGACCTTCGCGCCTTGGGAAAAGTTTCCATTGTGGGAGCTTGCTCCCACAATGGTTCGGAGACGCTTCGTTACATCTTCACGAGGACATTTCGCTTAACAAGGGCGAACCTGCGGCGTAGCGTGCTTTCGATATGCCTGAACCCAAGAGGTGCTCGAATGAACAGGCTGATGCTCGCCATCATGGCGCTACTGCTGACCGCTGCTGCCCAGGCCGCCACGCCCGGCGCCGGCCCAATGGTCCTGGCCCAGAACCTGCCGGGCAACAACAATCCCTATAACAGCCCGACGCGTCGGGCCAATCCCAACAGCATGCAGGGCACCCGGCCCAACGTGCCGACGATTCAAAACAATCCGACCGTGCCGGTACCACGGCCTCCGACCCTGGAAAATGGCGGCATCGGCAATGGCTACCCCCGGTCGGGGCAGCCGTCGGGTTCGCCGCGACCGACCATCGAGTCTCCCACGCCACCCCGGAACAGCCAGAATGGCAACCGCTAGGCGCTGGAGCCCATTGTTCTCTTTCAACACCGCAGAAGGAAATGTGCATGTTGCGTAAAACACTCCTGGCCGCATGCTGCGCCAGCGCTGTCCTGACCGTTGCCACGCCGGCTGCTGCCGCGCCTACCCAGTCATTCAAAAGCGAAGAGGGCACCCTGGAAGTGACCACCGTGGTCAAGGGGCTGGAGCACCCTTGGTCCGTTGCATTCCTGCCTGGCCAACAGGGCATGCTGGTGACGGAGCGAGAGGGCAACCTGCGCCTGGTCAGCCCCGACGGCCAATTGTCCGCGCCCTTGAGCGGCGTACCCGAAGTATGGGCCAAGGGCCAGGGCGGCCTGCTGGACGTGGTGCTGTCGCCAGACTTCAAGCAGGACCGCACCGTCTACTTGTCCTATGCCGAGGCGGGCGCAGACGGCAAGGCCGGCACCGCCGTGGGACGCGGCCAACTGTCCGAGGACCTCAAGAGTCTGAAGAACTTCGACGTGGTCTTCCGCCAGCAGCCCAAACTGTCCACGGGCAACCACTTTGGCTCGCGATTGGTCTTCGACCGCGACGGCTATCTGTTCATTACCCTGGGGGAGAACAACGACCGACCCACCGCCCAGGACCTGGACAAGCTGCAAGGCAAGGTCGTGCGCATCTACCCCGACGGCAAGGTGCCCGACGACAACCCCTTTGTTGGCCAGAAAGACGTCCGCCCCGAAATCTGGTCCTACGGCATGCGTAATCCCCAGGGCGCCGCCCTCAATCCTTGGAATGGCACCCTCTGGGAAAACGAGCACGGGCCCCGGGGCGGCGATGAATTGAACATCATCGAGCGCGGCAAGAACTATGGCTGGCCACTGGCGACCCACGGCATCAATTATTCCGGCGCCCCGATTCCCGAAGCCCAGGGCAAGACCGTCGAAGGCGGCATTGACCCTCACCATGTCTGGCAGGTCTCACCGGGGCTCAGCGGCATGGCGTTCTATGACCATGAGCGTTTCAAGGCCTGGCAACACAGCGTGTTCATCGGGGCCTTGGTATCCGGGGAACTGATCCGCCTGCAATTGCAGGACGACAAGGTCGTCCATGAAGAGCGTTTGCTGGGTGAACTCAAGGCACGGATCCGCGATGTGCGCCAGGGGCCGGATGGTTACCTGTATGTGTTGACGGATGAAGACGACGGGGCGTTGTACAAAGTCGGACTCAAATGACGCAACGCCGGAAGCTTTTATGGCGAGGGAGCTTGCTCCCGCTGGGCTGCGTAGCGGCCCCGAGACCTGTCGCCGCAGTGCATCAGGTTGATTGCCGTCAGCTTTCGGGGGTTGCTTTGCAACCCAGCGGGAGCAAGCTCCCTCGCCACAAAAGCGGACAGCATTTGATATTTGCCATTGACTTGCCGCCAACGCACCGCTAATTTCCAGGCATGAATTCAACCGTATTGCGTAGCCAGCCAAGCATTATTACCGCCATTCCTTATTTGGCGGGCTAGCTGACGGCTGCACCGAACCCGCCCTTGAGGCGGGTTTTTTCTTTCTGTCTCCTGGGCTCCGACCGAACCAGGAGATCGCCATGACCGCTGCCCACACCGAACAAGCGCTGCTCGAGCATTACGTCAAGAAAATCCTCGCCGCGCCGGTCTACGAACTGGCCGTGCGCACACCGCTGCAATCGGCGCCTGCGTTGTCCGAAGCCCTGGGCAACCAGATCCTGCTCAAGCGCGAGGACCTGCAACCCACCTTTTCCTTCAAGATCCGCGGTGCCTATAACAAACTCGTGCACCTGACCCCGGAGCAGAGGGCCCGTGGCGTCATCACCGCGTCGGCCGGCAATCATGCCCAGGGCGTCGCGCTGGCGGCCCGGGAACTGGGTATCTCGGCCAGCATCGTCATGCCCGTGACCACGCCACAACTCAAAGTACTGGGCGTGCGCAACCGCGGCGCCGAGGCGCTGCTGCACGGGGACAGTTTTCCGTTTGCCCTGGCCCATGCTCTGGACCTGGCCGAGCGGACCGGGCGAGAGTTCGTTTCGCCTTTCGATGACCCGGACGTGATTGCCGGGCAGGGCACCGTCGCCATGGAAATCCTGCGTCAGCATCCTGGCCGGCTGGACGCGATTTTCGTGCCAGTCGGCGGCGGTGGGCTGATCGCCGGGATCGCCGCCTACGTCAAGTACCTGCGCCCGGAGATACGCATCATCGGTGTCGAGTCGCAGCATTCTGCCTGTCTCCAGGCCGCGCTGGCCGCTGGGGAGCGGGTGATCTTGCCCGAAGTGGGAACCTTTGCCGACGGTGTGGCCGTGGCGCAGATCGGTGCCCATGGCCTCGATATCTGCCGTTTCTGTGTCGATGAGGTGATGACTGTGACTAACGACCAACTGTGCGCCGCGATCAAGGACATCTATGACGATACCCGTTCCATCACCGAGCCGTCAGGCGCACTGGCGGTGGCAGGCATCAAGCAATACGTGGCGCGCACGGGCGTGCGAGGCGAGACCCTGGTGGCGATCGATTCCGGCGCCAACATCAATTTCGACAGTTTGCGCCATGTGGCGGAGCGGGCCGCGGCCGGCGTAACGGACAGTGCCGCATGACCCACCGCGATCGCGAGCAAACCCGCTCGCGTCGAACATTTTCTGTACAAGTCGACGGGCGCCCGCTCACGTGTCTGCAATTGAGGCTAATCTAGCTTTCGGCACGATCAATTCGATTGCACTTTGCATGGAAAAGTTGCCGTTTCCTTGCATTTTGCACGAGAGGCTCGCTAGGTATCGATGCTAAGTGGTTGATTTATATCAGTGCCTCGTTTCGTCAATCCAGGCATATTTTTTGCGGGATTATCAGGGAGTTCGATCAGGGAGTTCGCTTCACGGGCTCAATCATAGAAATGCCAAAAAGAACGAACGGCACGGTATTCGTAGTCCCAGTCCGCAGGGAAGAAAACGGACGAAAATACCGCCGTCGTGACATAAATTGGCCGCCTCAACAGGAGAGAGTCGCCATGTTTTTATCTGCCCTAGAAATGCGAAACATCATTGAAAGCAGCTTGCTGCCCAAGCGTTCGCAATGCACGTTGTCACCTGAGCTGACGATGACGATCAAGATCTTCGATGACCACAAGACCGATCACGTGGCCTTGGTCAAAACCGACATCGATGCCAGGAAGCTCACCGGTTGCCGGGCCATCAACGACCTGATCGCCGAGTTGCGTACGGAACTTGACCACAACCCTGCCGCTGGCAATCACTTTCATCAGCAACATCAGCGGATGACCGGGCGCTGAGTACGGCCTTGTCCTTGTCATTCTGACGCTCGGGTCCGGCATTGTCCGAACCCGGCGTCCAGCTTTTCAGTTGTAGCGCGAAACTCAGGCCAGTTGCTGCCGATAGGGCAGGTCCGGTCCGGTTTTGCCGCACGTCAGGGCGGCGGCGCGAATGGCGAACGCCAACATGGCGCTGATCTGCTCGCGGGTCAGGGTCTGCAAGCCCTCGGCCGAATCCAACTGTTGTTCAGTCAGCCACGCAATCAGCGCGGCCTGGAAGGTGTCGCCTGCACCGACGGTGTCGGCGATCTTCACCGGGCAAGCCGGCAGCGACCACGTGCCGTGCTGGCGACTGAAGACCGTAGCCCCCTGGCCGCCACGGGTCAGGAAGACCAATTGGCAACGGTGCCCCAGCCAACCCTCGATGACCGCCTGGGGCTCGATCCCTGGGTAGAGCAGGCTCAGGTCTTCATCGCTGACCTTGATCAGGTCGGCATATTCCACCAGGGTTGCGATCCGTGAGCGCCACAGCTCGATGTCCGGCTGCGGGTTGAGCCGCACGTTCGGGTCGAGGCTGATCAGGCGCCGGCCGCTTTCCCGTAGCACCAGGGCCAGCAGCGTGTCGGCAATCGGTTGGACCACCAGAGAGAACGAGCCGACATGCAAGCCACGCACTTCAGGGGCGAGGTCCGGTAGATGAGCCAGGCTCAGTTGCCGGTCCGCACAGCCTTCGCCGCGAAAGCTGTAGTGGGGCGAACCATTGGCGCCCACGGCGACCATCGCCAGGGTGGTCGGCGCGTCGAAGTCCAGCAGGTATCGAGCACTGACACCTTCATTGAGCAACACTTGCTGCAAGCGGCGGCCCAGGTAGTCGGTGGACAGTCCGGCAAACAGCGCCGATTCGACACCCAGGCGGCGCAACCCCACCGCCACGTTGAAAGGTGAGCCACCGGCAATCGCCTTGTAGTTCACCTGCGAGGCAGGGCCATCCGCCTCGGTTTCACTGAAAAAATCAAACAGCGCTTCACCACACACCAGATACATAGTTGCCCGCTCTCAAAGGGTTGCGACGTGTTGTCGATAACGTTCATAAGCCTGCTGGGACGCCGCGACGTGTGCGGCGACTGGCCGGGTTTCACTGGCCGGGTCGAGCTTGACGCAGCGCTCGCACAGTTCGGCCAGGCCGTCTTGCTGGCCTGAGTGGCACCACGCTGCCTGGATCGCCGCGCCCAACGCCGCCGCTTCGCTTTGTTCAGTGCAAATGACCGTGGTGTCCATGATGTCGGCGACGATCTGCCGCCACACCGGGCTCTTCGAGCCGCCGCCGATCAGGCGAATGCTCTGGGCCTGGAGCCCGTTGGCCCGCAGCAAGTCCAAGCCATAGCGCAAACCGAACGTCGTACCTTCGACCACGGCGCGGCACAGGTTGGCCCGGGTCAGGTTGGTGGTGGTCAGGCCCAGCAGGCTGCCGGTGGCATGGGGCAGGGCAGGCACCCGTTCGCCGTTGAGGAACGGCAGCATGGACACACCTTCTGCGCCAATCGGGGCCTGGACCACTAGGGCGTTGAAGGCGTCGATGTCCAGGTCCAGCAACTCGCGAACCGCCCCGGTGGCGTTGGTCAGGTTCATGGTGCAGATCAGCGGCAGCCAGCCACCGCTGGAAGAGCAGAACGTCGCCACTGACGGTTGCGGGCTGACCACCGGTTCAGCGGCATAGGCGTAGACCGTACCGGAAGAGCCGAGGCTCATGGTGATCACGCCGGGCTGGATATTGCCGGTGCCGATGGCACCCATCATGTTGTCGCCACCGCCACTGGCCACCACCGCCTTGGGGTTGATGCCGAGGTGCTCGGCAATGGCCGGCAGGATGCGTCCGACCGGCCGATGGGCCTCGATCAGCTCAGGCAGCGCCGCTTGCAAGCGTCCGCTGGGGTCGATGTGTTGCAGCAGCTGCACGTCCCATTGGCGGGTGCGCACGTTGAAATAGCCGGTCCCCGAGGCATCGCCGTATTCGCTGCAATGGCGACCGGTGAGCCAGTAGTTGAGGAAGTCGTGGGGCAGCAGGATGCTGGCGATGCGTTCGAACACCTGTGGATGCTGCTCCCGGGTCCAGAGCAGTTTGGAAACCGTGTAGCCCGGCGCGATCACCACGCCGAGGCGTTCGAGGCTGCCGTCTTCACCGCCCAGGTGCGCCAGGAGCCGATCGTTTTCCGGCGTCGTCTCGGTGTCGCACCACAGCTTGGCCGGGCGCAAGACCTGGCCTTGTTCGTCAAGCAGCACCAAGCCGTGTTGCTGGCCGGACACGCCGATGCCGAGGATCGCCTGGCCATCGACCCCGGCGGCGGCCAAGGCCTGGTGCGTCGCCTGGGTGAATGCATCGAGCCATTGCTGGGTATCTTGTTCACGGCGACCGTTGGCCCCGCTGATCATGCTGTGGGCAGCGGCGCCTTGGCCGAGGACCTGACCGCTGATCGTATCCAGGATCAGCGCCTTGGTGCCTTGGGTGCCGCAGTCGATGCCCAGGAACAGTTGTTGGTTTGCCATGGAAATCCTCGGTCGTCAGATCAATAACCAACAGGTAATAGCAGTTTGGTCAGCAAACACCTCTGTGGCGAGGGAGCTTGCTCCCGCTGGGCTGCGCAGCAGCCCCCCAAGGCCAGGCAACGCGGTGAGCCTGACAAATCCATGGGGTCGCTTCGCAACCCAGCGGGAGCAAGCTCCCTCGCCACAGAGAGCGGGGCGCGTCGAGCTTAGTTCGCGTCCGCCAGTACCCGCTCAAGTGTCCGTGTGACTCCGTGCTCGCGCAAGCTGTTGCAGCACCATTCGAAGGCTGCCACGAATTCGGGGGAGCGGGGGATCGCGGTACCGAAGATTTCTTCTACCTCCAGCACCCGCTGGGTCACCAGCGCATCGTCGGCCACCAATGCCTGGCAGAACGCCGCCCGTGGGTCCGGGATCGAATAGGTCACGCCGTTTTCGTCTACGCCCTTCAGGTACACCGCCCAGGCCGCGACGACCAGCGCGGCACGGCGGGTTTCACTGCCGTCGGCAATCAGGCGATTGATGGTCGGGACGGTGAATTTTGGAAACTTCGACGAGCCGTCTGAACAGACCCGTTCCAATTGGTCGGCAATCGCCTGGTTGGAAAAACGCTCCACCAGGGTGTTCTTGTAGTAGGTCAGGTCGATGCCCGGTACTGGCGCCAGTTGCGGCGTCACGTCCAGGTCCATGTAGGTGCGCATGTAACGCACGAACAGCGGATCGTTCATGGTCTCGTGGACGAAGCGATAACCCTTGAGAAAGCCCAGGTAGGTCAACGCCAGGTGGCTGCCGTTGAGCAGCTTGATTTTCATTTCCTCATAGGGGGAAACGTCATCGGTGAACTGCACGCCGACCTTTTCCCAGGCCGGACGACCGTTGACGAATTTGTCTTCCAGCACCCATTGCACGAACGGTTCGCAGACCACCGGCCAGGCGTCGTCGACACCATGTTCGTCATGCAACTGCAAGCGATGGGCCACGCTGGTCATGGGCGTGATGCGATCGACCATGGCGTTGGGAAAACTCACGTTTGCGTCGATCCATCGGCCCAGTTCCGGGTCGCGCAGCGCGGCAAACGCCAGCAACGCCTTGCGAGTCACGGCGCCGTTGTGGGGCAGGTTATCGCAGGACATCAGCGTGAACGCTGGCGTCCCCTCAGCACGGCGCTTGGCCAGGGCGGCACAGAGGAAGCCGAAGACGGTCTTCGGTGCTTCGGGATGGGCCAGGTCGTGCTGGATCTGCGACAGGTGGGCCATGAACTCGCCATTGCTGTCGTCGATGCAATAGCCACCTTCGGTGATGGTCAGCGAGACGATGCGGATCTGCGGGTCGGCCAGTTTGTCGATCAGCGCCTGGGCGCCGTCTTCGGCCAGCAACATGTCATTGATCGCGCCGATCACCCGGACTTCGGTGTCATCGGTGTCGCCCAGTTCGTACAGGGTGAAGAGGTAGTCCTGGCTGGCCAGGTCATCCCGGGCTCGGCGGTCCTCGGCCCGCAGGCCCACGCCGCAGATGGCCCAGTCCAGGTCGGCGCCGGTGTTCATCAGTGCATCGGTGTAGTACGCCTGGTGAGCCCGGTGGAAACCACCGACGCCGATGTGGGCGATGCCCTGGCGGATGTCGCCCAGAGGGTAGGCCGGCAGGGCGACTTCGGGGTTGAGGTTGTGCAGGTTTTGTCGGTTGAGTTTCATCACAAGTCTCGGCAATCAGGCGGCGGCGCGCAGCGCGCGGTTCACCGCTACGCCTTCGGCATCGAATAAATGGCAGTGTTCAGCGTCCAGGTGCAGGCTCAGTTGCTCGCCGAAACGGCTCGCCAGGTCGCCGCGAACGCGCATGGTCAAGGCTTCGCCGGACGCTGTGACGACGTGACAGAAGGTATCGCTGCCCAGCCGCTCGCTGACGTCGGCGGTGACTTGCAGGGAGCAATCGCCCGGTTGCGCCAGGTTCAGGTGTTCCGGACGAATTCCCAGGGTCACCGCACCGCCGACGCTCAGGTTGGCGCCACTGCGCGGCAGGTGGATACGCGTGCCGGCGTCCAGCAGCACTTCACAACCCTGGTTGTCCAGGGCGGTGACCTTGCCTTTGAGAAAGCCCATTTTTGGTGTGCCGAGGAACCCGGCGACAAACAGGTTGGCTGGCTGGTGATACAGCTCCAGTGGCGAGCCGACCTGCTCGATGCGCCCGCCGTTGAGCACCACCACCTTGTCGGCCAGGGTCATGGCTTCGACCTGGTCGTGAGTCACGTAGATCATGGTCGCCTGCAACTCCTTGTGCAGGCGCGCCAGCTCCAGGCGCATCTGCACCCGCAGGGCGGCGTCGAGGTTGGACAGCGGCTCGTCGAACAGGAAAATTTTCGGGTTGCGCACGATGGCCCGGCCGATCGCCACACGCTGGCGCTGGCCGCCGGACAGTTGCTTGGGCTTGCGCTCGAGCATCGGCCCCAGTTCGAGGATGCGCGCCGCTTCGTTGACCTTCTTCTCGACTTCGGCCTTGGGCACACCGGCGAGGTCGAGGGCGAAGGACATGTTCTTGCGCACGCTCATGTGCGGGTACAAGGCGTAGGTCTGGAACACCATCGCCAGGTCGCGCTTGGCCGGGCTGACTTCGGTAATGTCCCGGCCATCCAGTTCGATGGTGCCGTCACTGACTTCTTCCAGGCCGGCGATCAGCCGCAGCAGCGTGGACTTGCCGCAGCCCGACGGGCCGACGAAAACGACGAACTCGCGGTCGTTCACCTCAAGGTCGATGCCCTTGATGATGGAGAAACCTTCGAAACCCTTTTGCAGATTCTTGATTTTCAGGTTGGCCATGATGATGGGCCTCCACTTGTCATTTATTCAGTTGGCTGGGAAAGATCGCAGCCTCGTTGCACTCGGCAGCTCCTACAGGGATTGCGGAGGCTGTGAGCTGTGTGTAGGAGCTGGCGAAGCCTGCGATCTTTTGACGGTTCATTTCACCGCGCCGAAGGACAAACCGCGCACCAGCTGTTTCTGGCTGATCCAGCCAAAGATCAGGATCGGCGCACAGGCCAGGGTCGAGACGGCCGATAACTTGGCCCAGAACAAACCTTCCGGGCTGGAATAGGAGGCGATCAGCGCCGTCAGGGGGGCGGCCTTGGAGGAGGTGAGGTTCAGCGACCAGAACGCCTCGTTCCAGCACAGGATCAGCGACAGCAGTACGGTGGACGCCAGGCCGCCCTTGGCGATCGGCAGCAGCACGCGGACCATTTCCTGCCAGAGCGTGGCGCCATCCAGGCGTGCGGCCTCGAGGATGTCGCGAGGGATGTCCTTGAAGTAGGTGTAAATCATCCAGACCACGATGGGCAGGTTGATCAAGGTGTAGATGATGATCAGCGCGATCCGCGTGTCCAGCAGGCCAAATTGCTTGGCCAGCAGGTAGATCGGCATCAGCACGCCCACCGGCGGCAGCATTTTGGTGGAGAGCATCCACAGCAACGTGCCTTTGGTGCGCTGGGTTTCATAGAACGCCATGGAGTAGGCCGCCGGCACCGCGATCAGCAGGCACAGGGCGGTGGCGCTGAAGGAAATCACCACCGAGTTCCAGGCGAAGCTGAAGTAATTGCTGCGCTCGTTGATGTGCAGGTAGTTCTCCAGGGTCGGTGCGAAGATGAACTGCGGCGGCGTGGCGAACGCGTCGATTTCGGTCTTGAAGCTGGTCAGCACCATCCAGAAGATCGGAAAGAAGATCAGGACCGCGATGGCCCAGGCCAGCGTGCCCAGCAGCAGGCTTTGCAGGCGACGGGATTGTTGAAGAGTCATGGCGACGGCCTCAATGCTTGTCGGTGAGGTTTTTGCCGATCATCCGGACCAGGATGATGGCGGCGATGTTGGCAATGACCACGGCAATCAGGCCACCGGCCGAAGCCATGCCGACGTCGAACTGCACCAGCGCCTGGTTGTAGATCAGGTACGCCAGGTTGGTGGAGGCATAGCCGGGGCCACCGTTGGTGGTGGTGAAGATCTCGGCGAACACCGACAGCAGGAAGATCGTTTCGATCATCAGTACCACGGCAATTGGCCGGGCCAGGTGCGGCAGGGTCAGGTGCCAGAAGATCGCGATCGGGCCGGCACCGTCCAGGCGGGCGGCCTCTTTCTGTTCCTGGTCCAGCGACTGCATGGCGGTCATCAGGATCAGGATCGCGAACGGCAGCCATTGCCAGCTCACGATGATAATGATCGACAACAGCGGGTAATGGGCCAGCCAGTCCACCGGCTGGGCGCCGAACAGCTTCCACACCGAGGCGAGGATGCCCGAGACCGGGTGGAAGATCAGGTTCTTCCAGATCAGCGCACCGACGGTGGGCATGATGAAGAACGGCGAGATCAGCAGCACCCGGACGATGCCGCGGCCAAAAAACTCACTGGCCTCCAGCAGCGCACTGATCAATACCCCGAGGACGATACTGATCAGTAACACGCTGCCCACCAGCAACAGGGTATTGGTGGCGCCGGGCATGAAACCCGAGTCGGTCAGGAAATAGGTGAAGTTCTCCAGCCCCACGAACTCGTTTTCGCCGGGATAGAGCAGGTTGTAGCGGATCATCGAGAAGTAGACGGTCATGCCCAGCGGCACGATCATCCACAGCAGCAACAAGCCCACCGAAGGGCTGACCAGGAACCAGCCGGGGTTGGCCAGGCGGATCTTGCGTGCCGGCGGCGGAGCGATCTCGATGGGGGCTTTGGCGGTTGTAGTTGAGCTATTCATGAGTGCTTACTCTTATGCGACGCATTCCCTGTGGCGAGGGAGCTTGCTCCCGCTGGACCGCGCAGCGGGCCCATGCCGATAGGCAATCCTTTCGATCGCCAGGACGGGCTTCGCCCGCCAGCGGGAGCAAGCTCCCTCGCCACAAATGGATGTTTACAAACCTTTACTTGGGATACCCGGCGCGCTTCATCTCGCGTTCAGTGGTGGACTGCGCGGCGGTCAACGCCTGGTCCACGGTTTGCTGGCCGGTCAGGGCGCCCGAGAAGAACTTGCCCACCTGGGTGCCGATGGCCTGGAACTCGGGAATGGTCACCAACTGAATGCCGATGTAGGGCACGGGCTTGAGGGTAGGGGCTTTGGGGTCGGCGACTTTCAACGATTCCAGCGTCACCTTGGCAAACGGCGCGGCCTTCATGTATTCGTCGCTGTAGGTCGAAGTGCGGGTGCCCGGCGGTACGTTGGCGATGCCGTCGGTCTTGGCGACCAGTTGGTTGTACTCCTTGGACGTTGCCCAAGTGGTAAAGACCTTGGCCGCGTCCTTGGCTTTGGAACTGGTCGGGATGGCCAGGGACCAGGAGTACATCCACGAGGTGCCTTTATCGGTTTTTTCGTGGGGGGCGAAGGTGAAGCCGACGTGATCGGCCACCTTGCTCTGAGTCTTGTCGGTCACGAACGAACCCGCGACGCTGGCATCGATCCAGATTGCGCACTTGCCGCTGTTGAACAGCGCCAGGTTCTCGTTGAAACCGTTGCTGGAAGCACCCGGCGGGCCGGATTTCTTCATGTTGTCGACGTAGAAGTTCAGGGCATCCTTCCACTCGGGCCCATTGAACTGCGGCTGCCACTTCTCATCGAACCAGCGTGCGCCAAAGCCGTTGGCCAGGGTCGTGATCAGCGCCATGTTCTCACCCCAACCAGCCTTGCCCCGCAGGCACAGGCCATATTGTTCCTTGGATTTGTCGGTGAGTTTTTCTGCGAACTCACCAATCTGGGTCCAGGTCGGGTGCTCAGGCATGGTCAGCCCGGCGTTCTTGAACAGGTCCGTGCGGTAATAGGTGATCGAGCTTTCGGCGTAGAACGGCAGGGCGTACAGCGAGCCCTTGACCGACAAGCCATCGCGCACGGAGGGGAACACGTCGTCGAGGTCGTAGGAGGCCGGCAGGTCTTTCATTGGTTCCAGCCAGCCTTTGGCGCCCCAGAGTGCAGCTTCGTACATGCCAATGGTCAGCACGTCGAACTGTCCGCCTTGGGTGGCGATGTCGGTGGTCAGGCGTTGACGCAGGACGTTTTCTTCGAGTACCACCCAATTGAGCTTGATGTCCGGATGCTCGGCTTCGAAGGTTTTCGAGAGCTTTTGCATGCGGATCATGTCGCTGTTGTTGACCGTGGCAATGGTGAGGGTCTCTGCGCCGAAGCTGACGCTGCTGAGGGTCATGCAGGTGGAGACAAGCAGAGCTTTTACCGAAGGTTTCATCGCGCACTCCTTTTCCGCGCCCGAAGGCTACAGAAGGACAGTTATTGTTTTTGTGTCTTCCGGATGAAGGGAAGAATGTGCGCTGATTACAGCCTTCAATGAACGGCGTGACAAATCATCCGTCGCACTTTGACTGATACTTTTTTGCACTTGCACAGAGGCGTGGTCAACGAAGGGCCCTTGTGGCGAGGGAGCTTGCTCCCGCTGGGGCGCGCAGCGGCCCTGTTTTTTTGGGTCTGCTGCGCAGCCCAGCGGGAGCAAGCTCCCTCGCCACAGAGGACCTGTCGGGTCGAAAAAAGTGTCAGCCCTGGTTCTGCTCGGTCAATCGCTGCACCGCCAGCCGCCGGTAGTGGGAGGGGGTCATGCCCTTGAGCTGCTGGAAGCGCCGGTTGAAATTGGAGATGTTGTTGAAGCCCGATTCAAAGCACACATCGGTCACCGGCTTGTCGCCGTCGGCCAGCAGTTCGCAGGATTTGCTGATGCGCAGGCGATTGACGAACTCGATGAAGCAACGGCCAGTAGCCTGTTTGAACACCCGGCTGAAATAGGTCGGTTTCATGCCCAGGTGCTCGGCGACTTCTTCCAGGGGCAGTTCCCGGGCGTAATGGGCGAAGATGTAGTCCACGGCGCGGTTGGTGCGGTCGATGCTGTGTTCGTCCGCCGTTTGCGGGGCGGTCGCGCCGGACAGCAATTGGTAGTCATCCGTGGCGGCCAGCAGCTCCATCAGGATGAAAAAATGCCCCAGGCGGCTCATGCCCTGGGAGTCGGCGATGCGCTGCATCAGGGTCATGGCCTGGCGGATGGTGCGCTTGCAGCGGAACTCGATGCCGTATTGGGCGCGTTCGAGCAGCGGTGCGACCGTTTTGAGTTCGGCGAATACCTGGTGGCCGCTTTCGAACAACTCGTCGGTGAAGTTCACCAGCATGTCGCGCTTGGGCACCACTTCGTCCTCGGCCACCTGGCTGATCCAGTTGTGGGGCAGATTGGGACCGGTGAGAAACAGTGACTGGGGATAGAAGTTGCCGATGTAGTCGCCAATGAACACCTTGCCGGAACTGGCGACGATCAAGTGCAGCTCGTATTCCTTGTGGAAATGCCAGCGCACCAGCGGGCAGGGGAAACCGTGCTGGCGATAGATGATGGACAGCCCGTTATGGTCGTCCATCAACTCGTAGGAGGGGTCGGTGACTCTGGCTGTTCGGGTCATGGGCCTGGCGCTTTTATTATTATCGCCGTTGGATAATGCCCCCTTCGCCCAGTGGCTGCCACCCTGACTTTTAACCGTTGCGGTTTTTTTCTTCGATCCACTGGGACATGTATTGGGTGCTTTTGTGCTGGTGGTGACGCAGCATGCTGCCGGTGAAATTGTCCCGGCGTCGCTGCGCAAGGTCCGCCCGGCCGGCGTTGATGCTGTCGATCAGCGCCGGCCCATGCACCTGTTGCCGGTAGCGGCTCCCCAGCAGTGCCAGGCCTGCGTCCTGGGCCTGGGTCCAACGTGTCTGGTCGCTATACAGCTGCACAGCTGCGCGGGCGATGCCTTCGGCACTCTGGGCAATCGACCCGGGCCAGGGCATGCCACCGTGCATGGCTTCGACCCCCACGGGCGTGGTGACGTTGGGGGTGCCACAGAGCATCGCGTCGATCAGCTTGCCCTTGATGCCGGCGCCGAAACGCAGCGGCGCCAGGCAGATACGTGCGGCCGACATGACCTGCAACGCGTCCTCGGCCCAGTTCATGATGTGAAAGCCTTGGGCCGGGTTGTGCAGCGCCGCGGCCTTGGGCGGCGTGTAGGCGCCATACAGATGCAGTTGTGCGCCCGGCAGTTGTTGGCGGATCAGCGGCCAGATGGCGTTTTTCATCCAGAGCACGGCGTCCCAGTTCGGCGCATGGCGGAAGTTGCCGATGCTGAGGAAATGCGCCCGCTCCTCGAACGGTACGAACGGCTCGCTGCGCAGGTCCAGCATCAACGGGCACCAGTGCAGCAGGTTGCGGGGCAGCTTGAAGTGTTCCACCAACAGTTCGATTTCAACCTCGGACACCATCAGGTTGAGGTCGCAGCGGTACAGGGCGGCGATTTCCCGCTTGGCCAGGTCGGTGTCGGCCATCCGTTGGAATTCCTCGTCCAGGGCCGGGGCGAAGAGGTCGCTGAAGTCCTCGTTCGTCTCATCGCGCTTCAGGCGCTCCTTCAGGCGCTGATGGCGGGCGTGGCGCAGGCTTTGCAGATCGGAGGTCTCCAGCACCCGCAGGGCGCCGGGGCAGTGCTTTTCGACCCGCCAGCCGAACTGTTCTTCCATCATGAACTGGTCGAACAGCACAATGTCCGGCGCCAGTTCCTGGATGAACGCGTCGAAGCTGCTGTTATTGAGTTCGATGGGCACTTCGCGGATGCCCAGCGCGACCAGGTCGGCACGCTGCTCGCCCGGGCCGGCCGGGCTGCTGAAGGTGATGTCCCAGCCTTGTCCGAGAAAAGTGTCGAGGATCTGCATGACGTGCCCACTGGCCGCCGATGAACGCGGTTCGGGCCAGACATAGCCGATGACCAGGACTTTGGTGGCGGTGGGGTGACGCATGAGCGGGACGTTCCTCGGAGCGAATCAGGCGCCATCGGCGCGCGGGGCGCCGATAGTGACCAAGAATGCGATCCGGCTCAAGAAAGAATGCGTTTGATCTTGTCCCGCAACTGATCGACGGAGAAGGGTTTGCCGATCACTGCCATGTCTCCGGGCACATCGATGCTTTCGGCATAACCGCTGGCAAACAGGATCGGCAACCCGGGCCGTTTCCTGCGAGCCTCGATCGCCAGTGCGCGACCGTCCATTATCGGCAGGCCGACGTCCGTCATCATCAGGGCAATGGATTGGCTGGCATCCTCCAGAAAGTCCAGCGCCTGCTCACAACCGTCCGCCTCCAGCACCTGGTATTCCAACTCCTCCAGCACGTCGACGATCAACATCCGCACGATGTCGTCATCTTCGACTACCAGGATGGTGGGCTGGGTGGTGGCAGTGGCAGTGGGCATAGATACATTCTCGAAAGATGGAAACGGGAGGGAGCACGAAAAAAAGCCTCTTTCATGAGCCTCTTTTATGAGTAAGCGCCAAGGCGGCACAAGTTCCGTAGGTTGTACAAGAAAGGATCTATAGTACAAGAGCTGACAAGGATAGTCGCTTCCTTGCTACAAGGCAGATCGTCGCGGGATTTGCGCCTTTGACTCGTCAGAAAATGTGGATCCAAGCGCGGTTTTTCGGGCAAACTCCATGGTTTTCCAACTGTCCACCAAGGCCTTCTCCATGACTCCTTCGTCTTCGGTCGACGAGCAAAGTTTTCGCAAACTCCTGAGCCGCAACATCAGCCTGCCGCTGGGCATGGGCGCCCTCAGCGCGGTGTTTTTCATCATCCTCATCACGTACCTGTTGTCGGTGATCCAGTGGGTCGGCCATACCGACAGGGTGATCAATAACGCCAACGAAGCGCTCAAGCTGAGCGTGGACCTGGAAACCGGCATGCGCGGCTACCTGTTGAGTGGCGATGAGCACTTCCTCGACCCCTACGAAGTGGCCAAGCCACGGATCGCCGTGGCGCTGGACACTTTGCTGGAATTGACAGCCGACAACCCCGTCCAGGTCGACCGGCTGCACAAGATCCAGGCACTCCAGACGGAGTGGTCCAATTACGCCCAGGGCATGATCGACTTGCAACGCAGCAGCGGCGATTACCGGGGCGCGGTGAAGGCCGGGCGCGGCAAGCGCCTGACCGACGAGATTCGCCAGTCCTTCGAAGAGGTTGTCGAGACCGAGCAGCAACTGCGTGCGGCGCGTAACCTGGATGTGCGCACCACGACCGTCTGGAGCATTGCCCTGTACCTGTTGTTCGTCGCTGCGGTCAGCGGGCTGCTGGCCTACGTCGGTCGCCGGGACCTGTTGAACCTGTCCGAAAGCTACAGCGCCAACCTGAAGGTCCAGCAACGCAGCGCTTTGCACCTGGAGAAGCAGGCCTGGCTGCGCAATGGCCAGACGCAACTGGCCGAGCAGGTCCTGGGGCAACTGTCGCTGAACCTGTTGGGCCGCAATATCCTGCAGTTCTGTGCGAAATACCTGGACGTCGCTGTCGCGGCACTTTATGTGCGGGAAGAAAACGGTGTCCTCCGGCGCGTCGCCGCCTATGGCCTGTCCCGGGAGGACGAAGAACAACAGCAGGTGATCGTCGCCGGCGAAGGCATCGCGGGCCAGGCCGTGCAACAGGGGCGCCTCATCCGCCTGGACGACGTGCCGGACGATTATCTGAAGGTCAGCTCCGGATTGGGGCAGGGCCTGCCCAACAGCGTGTTGGTGGTGCCTACCAGTGACGATGACCGGATCAACGGTGTCGTCGAGCTGGGGCTCCTGCGGCCATTGACCGAACGAGATGTCGAGCTGCTGGAGCTGATCGCCGGCAACATCGGCACCTCCATCGAGGCCGCCCGCTATCGCCAACGCCTGCAGGAAGTGCTGGCCGAAACCCAACAGTTGAACGAAGAGCTGCAAGTCCAGCAGGAAGAACTCAAGACTGCCAACGAAGAGCTGGAAGAACAGTCGCGCATCCTCAAGGAATCCCAGGCCCACCTGGAAGCCCAGCAACAGGAGCTGGAGCAGACCAACGAGCAATTGGCCGAGCAGCGCGACGCCATGGACCAGAAGAACAGCGAACTGAACCTGGCCCAGATCCAGTTGCAGGAGCGCGCCGAAGAACTGCAGCGATCGAGCAAATACAAATCCGAGTTTCTGGCCAACATGTCCCATGAGCTGCGCACGCCGCTCAACAGCTCGCTGATCCTGTCCAAGCTGCTGGCGGAGAACCCGCAGCAGAACCTCAGCGAGGAGCAGGTCAAGTTTGCCGAATCGATCTACTCCGCCGGCAATGACCTGCTGAACCTGATCAACGACATTCTCGACATCTCCAAGGTCGAGGCCGGGAAACTGGAAGTGCGCCCGGAAAACACCAGCGTGCAGCGTCTGGTGGAAGGGTTGCGGGATATGTTCGAGCCGTTGGCGGCCGACAAGGGCCTGGGTTTCGAGGTGCAAGTGCTGACCGATGCGCCGGCGATGCTCTACACCGATCGCCAGCGCCTGGAGCAGGTGATCAAGAACCTGCTGTCCAACGCCGTGAAGTTCACCGAGCAAGGTTCCGTCAGCTTGTCCGTGGCCGGTCAGCCGGGCTCGGGCATCGCATTCATGGTGCGGGACTCCGGGATCGGCATCGCCGCGGACCAGCAGCAAAGCATCTTCGAAGCGTTCCGCCAGGCCGATGGCACCACCAACCGTCGCTACGGCGGTACCGGCCTGGGGTTGTCGATTTCCCGGGACCTGGCCACGTTGCTGGGCGGCTCGATCTCGGTTTCCAGCGAGCCGGGGCAGGGCAGCGTCTTTACACTGGTATTGCCGGAACGTTATGTCGAGCCCGGGGACACCCCGATAGCGCCGATGACCTTCACCCCGACGGCCACCGCGCCAGCGGCCGTTGCACCCAAAGCCGCACCCGCGCCGCTGATCGCCGAGGTGGACACGCCGATTGCCCGATTCGCCGACGACCGCGACAAGGCGCCATTCGAAACCCGATGCATCCTGGTGATCGAGGACGAGCCCAAGTTCGCGCGGATTCTGTTCGACCTGGCCCATGAGCTTGGTTACCAGTGCCTGGTGGCCCACGGTGCCGACGAAGGCTTCGACCTGGCGTTGCAACTGGCCCCCGACGCGATCCTGCTGGACATGCGCCTGCCGGACCATTCCGGGCTGACAGTGTTGCAGCGGCTCAAGGAGCAGGCCGAAACCCGGCACATCCCGGTGCACGTGATTTCCGTCGAAGACCGCGTCGAAGCCGCCATGCACATGGGCGCCATCGGCTATGCCGTCAAGCCAACCACCCGCGAAGAACTCAAGGATGTATTCGCCCGCCTGGAGGCCAAGCTGACCCAGAAGGTCAAGCGGGTGCTGCTGGTGGAAGACGATGACCTGCAACGCGACAGCATTACTCGCCTGATCGGCGACGATGACATCGAGATCACCGCTGTTGGCCTGGCCCAGCAAGCCTTGGACCTGCTGCGGACCAATGTCTACGACTGCATGATCATCGACCTCAAGTTGCCAGACATGCTCGGCAATGACTTGCTCAAGCGCATGTCCAGCGAAGACATCTGTTCCTTCCCGCCGGTGATCGTCTACACCGGGCGCAACCTGACACGGGACGAGGAAGCCGAACTGCGCAAGTATTCACGCTCGATCATCATCAAGGGCGCCCGTTCGCCAGAGCGCCTGCTGGACGAAGTGACACTCTTTCTGCACAAAGTCGAATCCCGGTTGTCCCATGAACGGCAGCGGATGCTCAAGACCGCCCGCAGCCGCGACAAGGTGTTCGAAGGCCGCAAGGTGCTGCTGGTGGATGACGATGTGCGCAACATTTTTGCCCTGACCAGCGCCCTGGAGGCGAAAGGGGCGATCGTGGTCATCGGCCGCAATGGGTTGGAGGCGATCGATCGCCTGAATGAGTTCGACGACATCGACCTGGTGCTGATGGATGTGATGATGCCGGAGATGGACGGTTTCGAGGCCACTGCGCTGATCCGCAAGGACCCGCGCTGGCGCAAGCTGCCCATCATCGCCGTGACGGCCAAGGCCATGAAGGATGATCAGGAACGCTGCCTGGCGGCGGGTTCCAACGACTACCTGGCCAAGCCGATCGATCTGGATCGTCTGTTTTCGCTGATTCGCGTGTGGTTGCCGAATATGGAAAGAATTTAGTGGAACGTGACACTGACATTGAACTTCGTTTGTTGATTGAAGCGATCTACCTCAAGTACAGCTACGACTTTCGCGATTATTCCGGCGCTTCCATCAAGCGCCGGGTCCACCATGCGCTGAGCCAGTTCGAATGCAAGACCATTTCAGCCTTGCAGGAGCGCGTATTGCATGACCCGGGCATGTTCATGCAGTTGCTGCAACTGCTGACGATCCCGGTCAGCGAGATGTTTCGAGACCCCTCGCATTTCCTGGCGATCCGCGAGGAAATCGTGCCGTTGCTCAGGACGTACCCTTCGATCAAGATCTGGATCGCCGGTTGCAGCACGGGGGAGGAGGTCTACTCCATGGCGATCCTGCTGCGCGAAGAAGGCCTGCTGGACCGCACGTTCATCTACGCCACCGATATCAATCCGCGTTCGCT
Organism: Pseudomonas thivervalensis; assembly: GCF_001269655.1. Lineage (GTDB taxonomy): Bacteria > Pseudomonadota > Gammaproteobacteria > Pseudomonadales > Pseudomonadaceae > Aquipseudomonas > Aquipseudomonas thivervalensis. The sequence goes on along the minus strand of NZ_LHVE01000006.1, from coordinate 148,311 downwards.
GGAAAAAGCCAAGCAGGGGATCTTCTCCCTGGAAAACGTGCGCACCTATACCCAGAACTACCAGAACGCCGGAGGACGGCGATCATTTGCCGATTACTACACCGCCGCCTACGATTATGCGATGTTCGACAAAACCCTGTGCCAGAACGTGACCTTTGCCGATCACAGCCTGGCGACCGACAGTGTTTTCTCGGAAACTCAGTTAATTTCATGCCGCAATGTATTGATATATTTCAATAAAAAACTGCAAGATCGTGCGTTTGGACTGTTCCATGAGTCCCTCTGTCACCGTGGTTTCCTGGTATTGGGCAGTAAGGAGACATTGGATTTTTCGGCTTACGGCCATCGATTCGAGCCGTTGGTCAAACAGGAACGGATCTATCGCAAGTTATGAACCAGACGAAGGACAGGTCCAGGCCGCCCATCGAGGCCATTGTCGTCGGCGCATCGGCCGGCGGTGTCGAAGCGTTGCTCAGGGTGTTCGGACACCTGCGCCGAGGCTTTGGCGTGCCCATCCTGGTGGTGTTGCATCTGCCGGATGAGCGCGACAGCCAACTGGCCTCGGTGTTCGGCCATCGTCTGGCGGTGCCGGTGGAGGAAGCCCGGGACAAGCTGGATATCGTCCCGGGCACCTTGTACGTCGCCACGCCTGGCTATCACTTGTCGGTGGAGGCCGACCGTAGTCTGTCGTTGAGCCTGGAGGAACCCGTCCACCATTCACGGCCGTCCATCGACGTGCTGTTCGAGTCGGCCGCCGATGTCTACGGCCCGGCGTTGCTTGCCGTGGTGCTGACCGGCGCCAACGACGATGGCGCCCGGGGCCTGGCGAAGGTCAGGGCGCTGGGCGGGATCACGGTGGTCCAGGATCCCGAGGAAGCCCAGGTCTCCACGATGCCCGAAGCCGCGCTGGCCCTGCACGAGCCCGACCATATCCTTACTTTGCAAGGCATCGGCCAATTGCTGGCCGGGCTGGAATGAACCACATGCCAAGAGATATTCAAGCCAAACTGCTGATCGTCGACGATCTGCCTGAGAATCTGTTGGCCCTGGAAGCGTTGATCCGGGGAGACGACCGCGAGGTCTTCAAGGCCCTGTCGGCGGACGAAGCGCTGTCCCTGCTACTGCAACATGACTTTGCCCTGGCCATTATCGACGTGCAGATGCCGGAGATGAACGGTTTCGGGCTGGCCGAGCTGATGCGCGGCACGGAAAAGACCCGCAGCATCCCGATCATTTTCGTCAGCGCCGCCGGGCGTGAGCGCAACTATGCCTTTACCGGTTATGAAAACGGCGCGGTGGACTTCCTGCACAAGCCGCTGGACACCCAGGCCGTCAAGAGCAAGGTCAACGTATTCGTCGAGCTGTATCGCCAACGAAAGGCCATGAAGGAACAGGTCGTTGCCCTTGAGCAGAGTCGCCGGGAGCAGGAAGTCCTGTTGCAGCAACTGGAGGCCACCCGTGGCGAGTTGGAGCAGGCGGTGCGCATGCGGGACGACTTCATGTCCATCGTTGCCCACGAGGTGCGCACACCCCTCAACGGCCTCATCCTCGAGACCCAGCTGCGCAAGATGCACCTGGCCCGGGACAATGCCGCGGCGTTCAGCCTGGACAAGGTGCGCGCGATGGTCGAACGCGACGAGCGCCAGATCAAGAGCCTGATCCGGCTGATCGAGGACATGCTGGATGTGTCGCGGATTCGTACCGGCAAGCTGTCGATCCGTCCGACCCGCTTCAACCTGACGGCCTTGGTGGAAAACCTGCTGCGCAACTTCCAGCCGCAAATCGCCGTGGCCGAGTGTTCGTTGACCTGCATGGCCGAACCGGCGGTGGAGGGGCTTTGGGATGAGTTTCGTATCGAGCAGGTGGTGTCGAATCTGCTGACCAATGCGCTGCGCTACGGCGGCAAGGGGCCAATCGAAGTGCGCGTCTACAAAACTCCCGAACACGCCTGCATCGAGGTCCAGGACCACGGCATCGGCATCAGCGAGGAGAACCAGAAACGTATCTTCCAGCAGTTCGAGCGCGTATCGTCCAAGGCAGTCGCCTCGGGCCTGGGACTGGGGCTGTTCATTTCCGAGCAGATTGTCACGGCCCATGGCGGGACAATCACGGTCGACAGTCGGCTCAATGAAGGGGCACTGTTTCGTGTTTGCCTGCCCTTGCAGAAAACTGTCTTGGACAAAACCGCCGAACAGACGCAACCTCTGAGAGACCCCAAGGTCGTATCAGCAGCTATTGATCGAACGAAGGCTTCTCATGAGTGAAGATGCGCAAGATGTTGTATTGGTCGTCGAGGATGACCCGTCGATCCTGATGGTGTTGTCGGCCCACCTGTCGAACGAGGGGTACCGGGTGCTGCAGGCCGAAAACGGTGAACAGGCGTTCGAGATCCTGGCGAGCAAGCCTCATCTGGACATGATGATTACCGACTTCCGCCTGCCGGGCGGTATTTCCGGGGTGCAGATCGCCGAACCCGCAGTCAAGTTGCGCCCCGAGCTGAAGGTGATTTTCATCAGTGGCTACGCGCAGGAAGTGCGCGACACCGATAGCCCCATTACCCGCAAGGCGCCGATCCTGGACAAACCGTTCGACCTGGATGAGTTGCAGCGCATCATGCAGTCGATGTTGTCGTAGGCAGGAGATATCCCAGCAGATCAGGCGAACCCCCTGTGGCGAGGGAGCTTGCTCCCGCTGGGCTCTGTAGGAGCTGGCGAAGCCTGCGATCTTTTGATCTTGATCTTTCGCTCTCGATTCAATTGTCAGTGGAAAGATCGCAGCCTCGCTCCGCTCGGCAGCTCCTACATGGCGTTTGCAGCCCAGCGGGAGCAAGCTCCCTCGCCACAATGTGTGCAATGCCCCTGCTCAAACAGAACCCATCGCCTCAAACCTTGATCATCTCCCGCACCTTGGCCGTCAACAAATCAAACGTGAACGGCTTGGTGATCATCTGCATCCCCGGGTCGAGGAAGCCGCCGCGCACCGCTGCATGCTCGGCGTAGCCGGTGATGAACAATACCCGCAAGCTCGGGCGGACCTGCCGGCCGATTTCCGCCAGTTGCCGGCCATTCATGCCGGGCAGGCCAACGTCGCTGATCAGCAGGTCGATGCGCTGGCTTGACTGGAGGATCGGCAACGCGCCGTTGGCGTCGGCCGCTTCCACAAACGCATAGCCCAGTTCGCTCAACACCGCGCTCACCAGCACCCGCACCGCCGGATCGTCCTCGACGATCAGCACGGTCTCGCCATCCTGCGCATGCGGCGCCTGCTGGGCGGTGATCTGGGGCTCGTGTATTTCTTCACCGATGAAGCGTGGCAGGTAAAGGTTCACGGTGGTGCCTTTGTCGACTTCGCTGTCGATGGTCACATGGCCACGGGATTGCTTACTGAAGCCATAGATCATCGACAGGCCCAGCCCGGTGCCCTGGCCGATCGGCTTGGTGGTGAAGAACGGGTCGAAAGCACGGTTGATCACCGCTTCGGGCATGCCGCAACCGCTGTCCTGCACACTCAGCACCACATAGTCGCCGGGTGCCAGGTTGGGGTAGGCCTCGGTGAAGTCGGCATCCAGATGCTGATTGCGGGTCTGCACCACCAGGTTTCCACCGTTGGGCATCGCATCCCGGGCGTTGAGTACCAGGTTGAGCAGGGCGCTTTCCAGTTGATTGGGGTCGGCTTCGGCGACCCAGAGTTGTTCGTCCAGTTGCATGTCCAGGCGAATGCTTTCGTTGAGACTGCGCTGCAGCAGTTCGCCCATGGACAGCACCAGGGTATTCATCTGGACCGCCTTGGAGTCCAGCGATTGCCGCCGGGAAAACGCCAGCAGGCGATGGGTCAGGCCGGCGGCGCGGTTGGCCGAGGTCACGCCCAGGTCGATCAGGCTGTCCAGGTCCTCGGTACGCCCTCGGGCCAGGCGTCGACGCAACAGTTCGAGGCTGCCGATGATCCCGGTGAGCATGTTGTTGAAGTCGTGGGCGATGCCGCCGGTGAGCTGGCCGACCGCCTCCATTTTCTGCGACTGGCGCAGGGCTTCTTCGTTGTGGCGCAACTGGGCGGTACGCTCTTCTACCTGCTGTTCGAGGGTTTCGAGGGTGGTTTGCAGGCGCAGTTCGCTGTTGCTGAGGTCGATCAGGCGGTCCCGGGCTTCGTACTGCCTTCGACGCCCGCGCAGGGCGGTGGTGACCAGGCTGATCAAGGTGACCGGATGGAAAGGGCGCTCAAGGAAGGTCACGTTGCCCAATTGCATGCCGATCCGCGCCGCCGGGTTCTGTTCCGGGCCGCCGTGATGGGTCAGCAAGACAATGGGCAGGTCGGACCAGGCCGGTTGCTGCTCGATTTGCAGGAACAGCGTTTCCAGGTCGGGACCGACCAAGGCCTCCGAAGAAACCACCAGCAGGCCGGCACCGCTTTCCAGCTCTTCGCACAAATGGCCCAGGTGGCGGCAGATGAGACCGGCAAAACCGGCCTCATTGAGGATCATCAAGGCGATCTGGCTGTCCCGTCCCAGCGGCGCGAGAATCAGCGCCCGCTCGGACAGGGGCTCGGCCAGCGTCACCGGTGTTCATCCTTGAGCAGCGGGTTGCTCTCGCCCATGTAAGTGGGGACCCCTCGCAAGACGCCTTGGAACGCTTCCAGCGGTTCGCCAATGGTCATGCCCGAGCCGCTGATGCGGTATTCGCGGATGGTCGACTCGTGGCTGCCGGTGCGCTTCTTGATGATGGAAATCGCCCGGCGAACCTTGCCTAGCGCTTCGAAATAACGCAACAGAATCACCGTGTCGGCCAGGTAAGTAATGTCCACGGGCGCCTGCATGTCCCCGACCAGGCCGTGCTGAGCGACGGTCATGAAGGTCGCCGCGCCCTTGCGGTTGAGGTAGAGCAACAACTCATGCATGTGCAGCACCAGGGCGTTCTCTTCCGGCATGGCCGCCTGGTAGCCGTTGATGCTGTCGATGACCACGGTCTTGATGTCACCTTCATCGACGCAGCGACGAACGCGGTGGGAGAACTCGCCGGGGGACAGCTCGGCGGCGTCCACCTGTTCGATCAGCAGGTTGCCGGTCTCTTGCAGGGCTTGCAGATCGATGCCGATGTTTTTCAGGCGCTCGAACAGCAAGCCCAGCTCTTCATCGAAGATGAACAACGCGGCTTTCTCGCCGCGATGCACGGCGGCAGCAGCAAAAATCAGCGAGATCAGCGACTTGCCGGTCCCCGCCGGGCCCAGGATCAACGTGCTGGAGCCGGTCTCGATACCGCCGCCCAGCAACGCATCCATTTCGCCGATGCCGCTGGAGAGTTGCTGGCGCAGGTAGTGCCCGCGGTGTTCGGCGGCCACCAGGCGCGGGAACACGTGCAGGCCATCACCCATGATGGTGAAGTCATGGAAACCGCCGCGGTATTTCTGCCCGCGATACTTGACCACCCGCACCCGTCGCCGTTCGGCGCCGTAGTTGGGGGTCAGTTCTTCCAGTCGCACCACGCCGTGAGCAACGCTGTGCACCGTCTTGTCCAGGGACTCGGTGGTCAGGTCGTCAAGCAACAGGACTGTAGCGTCGTAGCGCACGAAGTAATGCTTGATCGCCAGGATCTGGCGACGGTAGCGCAGGGAGCTTTGCGCCAGCAGGCGGATCTCCGACAGGCTGTCGAGCACGACCCGGGTCGGCTTGACCCGTTCGACCACTTCGAATATCTGCCGGGTCGCTTCGCCCAGCTCCAGGTCCGAGGAGTACAGCAAGCTCTGCTGGTGCTCGGCATTGAGCAGACTTTCGGGCGGGGTCAGCTCGAAAATATGAATGTTCTCGTCCAGGGTCCAGCCGTGGGAGGCCGCGCCCTGACGCAGTTCACGCTCGGTTTCCGAGAGCGTGATGTACAACGAGCGCTCGCCAGCCTTGGCGCCGGCCAACAGGAAATGCAGCGCGACCGTGGTCTTACCGGTCCCCGGTTCCCCCTCGAGCAGGAACACATGGCCGCGGGACAAACCACCGGAAAGGATATCGTCCAGTCCTTCGATGCCGGTGGCGGCTTTTGCACTGATCAACTCGTTAGATGTAGACAAAAATAGCCCTCTCATGACTAGGGAAGTGGGCAGCAGGCGGGGTAACGCCTGAAATCGACTGCCTGAACACTTGACCTTTGGCGGTGATGGCGGTTCCGCTTATATCGACAAAACGCGGTGCACTGCACAACTTTCGGCGTGTGACGACGGCCTACAGACCAATGCCAGTCAGCTAAGCGAAATGAAGCCGAGCAGTAATCCTGTGGCGAGGGAGCTTGCTCCCGCTGGGTCGCGAAGCGGTCCTGTTTTGGGGCTGCTGCGCAGCCCAGCGGGAGCAAGCTCCCTCGCCACGGTATGTGTGTTTGCCCAAGGTTTCACTTAACCGCCAGGCATCAGGCCTACAGGCCCTGTTGCAGCGCCGGGTCATCGGGATTCAACTGCTCCAGTTGCGCCAACAGGATTTGAACGTTCTGCAACTGACCGGTTTCCTTCCAATAGTTGATCAGCAACACCCGGGCCTTGCGGTCGGCCGGGTAGCGCTGGACGATTTCCTGCAGCTGTTTCTGCGCGGCTTCCACTTCGTGCTCGGCATGCAGGGTGGTCGCCAAGTCATAGCGGTAATGCCGGTTTTCGGGGTCCAGTTCCACGGCTTTTGCCAGGCCGAGCACCGCATACTCGCTCTGGCCGTGTTGCAGCAGCCACATGCCCAGCGCATGTTGCAGATAAGCCGACGCTGGCTGGGTTTGCAACTGCCGGGCGAGTAATTGCCGCGCGGCTTCGCCCTGGCCCTGTTTGTCCAGCACTTCGATCTGCATGACCAACGCCGGCAGGTTGTCCGGTTGCAGGCGCAACGTCTGCTCCAAGGCCAACTGGGCTTTCTTCAGTTCGGCATTGTGCAGGTGCAGCCGGGCGAGTTGGTAGTGGGATTCAGCGGTTTTCGGGCCGTCCTCGAGCACCTGCTCCCAAGTGTCGATGGCGATCTGCATCGCGCCGAAATACAAGCCGAGGTCATCCGGCGACAGGCCCAGCAGCGCGTTCACGGCGGCGAACCGGACGTTCGGGTCGTCATCATCCAGGAGCGGGCCGAGCAACAGGCTGCGCTGGCCCGTCGGTACCAGCCCGACGACGCTGCCGATGGCGGCCCGGCGCACGTCCGGTGATTCGCTGTGCAGGTCCGCGTCCGCCAGTTTCAGGGCTTGTGGGCTGGGGTAGTTGGGCAATTCGGCGTGCAGCCACACGCGGCGCTTGGGCGAGAGGTCCGGCCGCCCCAATTGCTGGTAAAGCATCCGCGCCGCACCCGGTTGCCCGTTGCGGGCGTTTTCCAAGGCTTCACTGTAGCCACGCTTGATCGCCTCGGGGATTTGCGGCGTAGTGCTGCGTAGCCACACCGCGACAAGACCGATCAACAACAGGACACAGAGGCTGAGGAGCAGATAGCGGCGGCGAGGCGAGGGCATGCAGGTAATCCATAACCAGGAGCGTGAAATGACGCAAGCTTCGGTCAGGTGGCAGCCTGAGTCAAACCTTGTAACAGCGGTGATGAACTCTGTGGGAGCGAGCTTGCTCGCGATGAGGCCGGCACCTTCAGCATTAATGCAACCTGACCCACCGCTATCGCGAGCAGGCTCGCTCCCACAATGGGCTCGCACAGGGGCTTTGGGTTAAGCCGAAAAAAAGCCCCGCGTCCAAATGGGAGGCGGGGCAAAAATTTGGCTGGTTGCGGCCAACCAAAGGAGCTCGGTTGAGCAGGGCGGATCAGTTGCTGGCGACGGTTTCCGGTTTCCAGCCGCCACCGAGGGCCTTGTAGATCGCGACGATGCCGCGGTACAGGTCCACTTCGGCCTGGGCCTGGGTGTCTTCGGCGGCCAGGCGTTCACGTTGGGCGTCGAGCAGCACGAGGAAGTCCACGGTGCCTTCGCGGTAGCGAATCTCGGCCAGGTCGGCGGCGGCGCGGCTCGATTCACTCTGACGGATCAGCGAGATCAAGCGTTGCTGGCGCTTGCCGTAGTCACTGAAGGCGTTTTCCGATTCTTCCAAGGCCAGCAGCACTTGCTGTTCGTAGGTCGCCAGGGCGCCGTCCGCCTCGGCGTCGGCACCGCGCAAGCGCGCCCGCACGCTGCCCAGGTCGAAGGCCGCCCAGGTAATGCTCGGGCCCAGCGCCCAGGCGTTGGCGGCCGAGGAGCCGATCTGCGAACCGCGTCCAGCCGTGAAACCGAGGAAACCGCTCAGGCTGACCCGTGGGAACAGATCGGCCTTGGCCACGCCGATGCGCGCCGTGGCGGCGGCCAGTTGGCGTTCGGCACTGAGGATGTCCGGGCGCCGTTGCAGCAGCTCACCCGGGTCGCCGATGGGCAGGGCCTTGGCGATGGCCGGCAACTGTTTCGGGCTCAGGTCCACGCTGAGTTTGTCCGGGCGTTCACCCAGCAGCGTGGCGATGCGATTGCGTTGGCGCACCTGTTCGGCCTGCAGTTGCGGCACGCTGGCTTCCACCGAGGCCAGGCGCGCATCGGCGCGGACCACGTCAAGCTGATCGCCGACACCGGCATCGCGCAGGCTTTCGGTGATCTTGCGCGAATCCTGCTGGTTCTTCAGGTTGGCCAGGGCGATCTTTTCCCGCAGTTGCGCGCCGCGCAGTTGACCGTAGGCGTCCACCAGTTCGGCGATCATCGTCACCTGCAACTGATAGAGGTCGGCTTCGATCGCCTGTTGATCGGCATCGGTGGCTTCCAGGTTGCGCTGGATGCGCCCGAACAGGTCCAGCTCCCAGGCCATGTCCAGGCCCAGATCATAACGCTCGGAGTTGACCCGGTCGTCCGTTTGCCCCATCGGATTCTGGCCTTTGCCCAGTTCGCTGCTGGCACGGCTGGTAATGGTCGGCATGGCGTCATTGCTGGCGTCGTCGCGAATCGCCCGGGCGGCCCGCAAGCGGGCAAAGGCCACGCGCAACTCGCGGTTGCCTTCCAGGGAGCGGGTCACCAGCGCATTGAGGGTCGGGTCGTCGAACTGCTGCCACCAGACACCTTCGAAACGGGCGCGGTCAAAATTCTTCTGGCCGGCGGCACCGTCGGTGGCGGTGGTGATATTCGCCGCCTCCGTTTGCGGTGCCTGGTAGTCCGGGCCTACGGCACAGGCACTCAAGGCCAACACCAGCAAGCTCGGCACGAACGCTTTCAAACTCATTGTTGCGCCTCCAGTTTCAAAGCCCGGGCCGCCTTGCGGGCCTCGCTGCGCTCGACGAAGTTGCGGATCAGTACATAGAACACAGGGGTGAGCAGCAGGCCGAAGAAGGTCACGCCGAGCATCCCGGAGAACACCGCCACACCCATGGCATGACGCATTTCCGCACCTGCGCCGCTGGAGAACACCAGGGGCACCACGCCCATGATGAAGGCGAAGGAGGTCATCAGGATTGGCCGCAGACGCAGGCGGCACGCTTCGAGGACCGCCGCCAGCGGGTTCATGCCTTCGAGCTGTTTATCCTTGGCGAACTCGACGATCAGAATCGCGTTCTTGCAGGCAAGTCCCACCAGTACGATCAAACCGATCTGGGTAAAGATGTTGTTGTCGCCACCGGAGAGAATCACCCCGGTAATCGCCGACAGCAGGGTCATCGGCACGATCAGGATCACCGCCAATGGCAGGCTCCAGCTTTCGTACTGTGCCGCGAGCACCAGGAACGCCAGCAGTACGCAGAGCGGGAACACGAACAGCGCGGTGTTGCCCGAGAGGATCTGCTGGTACGTCAGGTCGGTCCATTCGTACGTCATGCCGTTGGGCAGTTCGTCCTTGAGCAGTTTCTCGATGGCCTTTTCAGCCTGGCCGGAGCTGTAGCCCGGGGCGGCGGCGCCGTTGATTTCAGCGGTGATGAAGCCGTTGTAGTGCATCACGCGGTCTGGCCCCGAGGTGTCGCTGACCTTGATGAAGGTCGCCAGCGGGATCATCTCGCCACGGTTGTTGCGCACCTTGAGCTGGCCGATCTGGTCCGACTCGAGACGGAACTGCTGCTCGGCCTGGACGTTGACCTGGTAGGTGCGACCGAAGCGGTTGAAGTCGTTGGCATACAGCGAACCCAGGTAGATCTGCAGGGTGTCGAAGATGTCGCTGACGGCCACGCCGTGGGTCTTGGCTTTTTCACGGTCGATAGCAGCATCGACCTGGGGCACGTTCACGGTGTAGCTGGTGAACAACCCGGCCAGTTCCGGCACGCTGCGGCTCTTGGTGATGATGTTCATGGTTTCTTTGTACAGCTCGTCGTAGCCCAGGTTGCCCCGATCCTCGATTTGCAGGCGGAAACCACCGATCGTGCCCAGGCCCTGTACCGGCGGCGGTGGGAAGATCGCCATGTAGGCTTCCTGAATCTCCGAGTACTTGCCGTTCAAGGCACCGGCGATGGCACCGGCCGACATGCTCGGATCCTTGCGCTCGTCGAAGGGCTTGAGGGTCACGAACACGATGCCGGCGTTCGGGCTGTTGGTGAAACCGTTGATCGACAGGCCGGGGAAGGCCACGGCGCTTTCAACGCCCGGTTGCTTGAGGGCCAGGTCGGACATGCGCTTGATCACGTCTTCGGTGCGATCCAGGCTCGAGGCGTCCGGCAGTTGGGCGAAGGCCACCAGGTATTGCTTGTCCTGGCCGGGCACGAAGCCGGTCGGGGTGTTGGAGAAGCCGAAGAACGTCAGCACCATCAGGCCCGCGTAGAGCACCAGGGCGATGCCGCTGCTGCGGATCACCCGAGCGACGGTGCCCACGTAGCCATGGCTGGCACGCTCGAAGAAGCGGTTGAACGGACGGAACAGCCAGCCACCGAATACCTTGTCCAGGAACTTGGAGAAACGGTCCTTGGGCGCGTCATGGCCCTTGAGCAGCACCGCGGCCAAGGCTGGCGACAGGGTCAGGGAGTTGATCGCCGAGATCACCGTGGAGATGGCAATGGTCAGGGCGAACTGTTTATAGAACTGACCGGTCAAGCCGCTGATGAACGCCGCCGGAACGAAGACCGCGCACAGCACCAGGGCGGTGGCGATGATCGGGCCGGTCACTTCGCCCATGGCGCGTTTGGTCGCCTCCACGGGGGTGAGGCCCAGCTCGATGTTTCGCTCGACGTTCTCCACCACCACGATGGCGTCGTCCACCACGATACCGATCGCCAGGACCAGGCCGAACAGCGACAGGGCGTTCAACGAGAAGCCGAACAGGTGCATCACTGCGAACGTACCGATCAGCGAAACCGGCACCGCCACCAGGGGAATGATCGAGGCGCGCCAGGTCTGCAGGAACAGGATTACCACCAGCACCACGAGAATCAGGGCTTCGAACAGGGTGTGGACCACCGCTTCGATGGAGCCCCGGACGAAGATCGTCGGGTCATAGACGATGCTGTAGTCCATCCCGGCCGGGAAGCCTTTCTTCAACTCGTCCATCTTCTCGCGAACGTCGTTGGAGATCTGGATGGCGTTGGAGCCCGGACGCTGGAAGATCGGGATCGCCACCGCCGGCTGGTTGTCCAGCAGCGAGCGCAGGGCGTATTGGCTGGAGCCCAGTTCGACTCGGGCGATGTCCTTCAGGCGCGTGATCTCGCCGTTGGCGCCGGAACGAATGATGATGTTCTCGAACTCTTCCTCATTGACCAGGCGACCCTGGGTGTTGATCGACAGCTGGAAGGCCTGGGCATTCGGCGCCGGCGGCGCACCCAGGGCACCGGCTGCCACTTGACGGTTCTGCTCACGGATCGCGGTGACCACGTCGGTGGCGGTCAAGTTGCGTGACGCGGTCTTGTTCGGATCCAGCCAGACCCGCAGGGAGTAGTCGCCCATGCCGAACAGTTGCACATCACCCACGCCGCCCAGGCGCGCCAGCTCATCCTTGATGTTGAGCAGGGCGTAGTTGGACAGGTAGAGCATGTCGTAGCGTTTGTCCGGCGAGGTCAAGTGCACGACCATGGTCAGGTCGGGCGATGCCTTGTCCACCGTGATGCCGATCCGCGTCACTTCTTCCGGCAGCTTGGGCTCGGTCCGGGTGACGCGGTTCTGTACCTGCACCTGGGCGTTGTCCAGGTCGGTGCCCAGGGCGAAGGTGATGGTCAGGGTGATCTTGCCGTCAGCGGTGGACTGCGAGGACATGTACAGCATGTTCTCGACGCCGGTGATGGCTTGTTCCAGGGGCGCGGCCACGGTTTCGCCGATGACCTTGGGGTTGGCGCCCGGGAAGTTGGCGCGTACGACCACGGTCGGCGGCACGACTTCCGGGTATTCACTGATCGGTAGCTGGAACAGCGAAATGGCGCCGGCGATCAGGATCAGCAGCGAAAGCACTGCTGCGAAGATCGGCCGCGAAATGAAGAACTGGGAAAATTTCATCTTGGATTCAGTCCCTTAACCGCGTGGGGTCGCAGCGGCCAGTTTGCCTGCCGATCCAGACGCGTCCTTGGAGGGCGCGACTTGGGGCAGGTTGCTGGCTTCGAGCGCTTTACGTTGTTGTGCCAGGGCGGCAATGGTTTGTTCGCTGGCCATCGGCACGGTTTCAGGCGTGACCGGTGCACCCGGACGAGCCCGTTGCAGACCCTTGACGATGATGGTGTCGTCCTTGTTCAGGCCGCTGCGCACGATGCGCAGGCCTTCGATCTTCGGCCCCAGCTCGACGGCGCGGTAGGCCGGCTTGTTCTCGGCGTCCATCACCAGCACGAATTTCTTGCCCAGGTCGGTGCCCACGGCTTCGTCGTTGATCAGCACGGCGGCGTAAGTGCCGCTGCCCACCAGCTTCAGGCGGGCGTACAGGCCCGGGGTGTAGGCGCCGTCCTTGTTGTCGAACACGGCGCGACCACGGATGGTGCCGGTCTGCGGGTTGACCTGGTTGTCGACGAAGTTCATCTGGCCCAGGTGCGGGTTGCCGTCTTCGTTGGACAGGCCCATGTAGACCGGCGTGGCCTGGCCGCGCTGGCCCTGGCGGGCGAGTTGGGTGTACTTGAGGAAGACACGCTCGTCGGCGTCGAAGTAGGCGTAGACCTTGTCGGTGGACACGACGCTGGTCAACGGCGTGACGTCGGCGGTCACCAGGTTGCCGGCGGTGATTTCCGCCCGGCTGACGCGACCGCTGATGGGCGAGGTGACCCGGGTAAAGCTCAGGTTCAGTTTCGCCAGGTCCAACTGCGCCTGGATGGCTGCTGCGGCGGCCCGGGCTTCCTGGGCGGCGCTGGTGCGCGAATCCGCCAGCTCGGCGGAAATGGCATTGCTCAAGCGAAGACGTTCGCCACGCTGGGCTTCGTTCTCGCTGCGGGTCGCGGTGGCGCGGGCTTGGGCCAGTTGGGCTTCGAGACGACGGACTTCAGCCTGGAAGGGGCGAGGGTCGATCTGGAACAGCAGGTCGCCTTTCTTGACCAGCGCACCTTCGGTGAAGGCCACTTCGTCGATCTGCCCGGAAACCCGCGGGCGGATCTCGACGGTTTCTGGCGCTTCGAGGCGGCCGGTGAACTCATCCCATTCGTTGACGGGTTGCTCCAACACCTTGGCCACACTGACTTTGGCCGGCGGCATGGACGCTGCCGTGTCGGGAGTCTTGCCGCAGGCGCTCATCACCAGCACCGCGAGCAGCGCGAGGGGAAAACGCAGTTTTGAAAGTGAATGTTCCATGGATAGCATCCGCCAATGTATTGAGAATGGGCGGATGATGCGTGGCGCAAGGCAGAGGAACGAATCGAATGAAGCAAAGGTAACTATCATTCAGAATGATATAAGCCATCGATAAGCCCGCTGGTGCTCACGTTAAAGATCGGTGACCGTGTGGCGAGGGGGCTTGCTCCCGCTTGAGCGCGAAGCGCTCACAAAGAAGGGCGGCTACGCAGCCAGCGGGAGCAAGCTCCCTCGCCACAGTTATCAAATTTATTGATGGTCGCCGGGTGAGCTTGGCTCAAGCCTAATGCGGTAAATAAAGGTCATGGACACGCTTGACGGTCCCATCCGCGCGAAGCGCTTCAACCGCCTCGCGCAGATGCTCGACCATTTCTGGCGTGCATTGCTTCGAACAGGCCAGGTAAAGGTCTGCACTGCTGCCGACGGTACTCATGAGCAGTTTGCGCTTGGACACCTTCGGCCAGATGTATCGACTCTCCGGTACGCCGTTGAACCAGGCATCGATACGCCCCATCAAGAGCAATTGGGCGGGGTTGTCGCCGATGGCCAACGGGTAGATCTGTTCATCGCTGAACCCTTCGGTGCGCAGGATATCTTCCTGTGCGCTGCCCAGGCCGACGCCGATTTTGCGGTAGGTTTCTTTCGCTTGGGCGAAGCTGTTCACGCGCCGCTCGAGGCTGAAAAAGGCTCGCTCCATGGGCATGATCGAGGCGATCCAGGTGAAACGATCCTCACGGGTGGGGATGCGTGAAAGAGGCGTGATCAGGTGGTCATGTTCTTCACTGACATGTTTCTGCGCCCGGGCCCAGGGAAGCACATGGATCTTTACCGTGTAGCCAGCCTTGGTCATGGCTGCCACGGCGACATCGCCAACGATTCCGTAGCCCCTGGGGTCGTTGACGAACGTCAGCGGCGGCGCATCGAGAATGTGCAGTTCAATTTCCAAGGCTTCAGCGCCGGCGTTGTGCACGACCAGCAGCGGTATCAATAGACAAAGCCTGGATAGCGCCTTGGTGGGAACATTCAAAACGCATTTGCTTAGGTTCATGATTGATACTTCAGGCATTGGAAAGTGGGCGCCATTCTACGGAGCGGCGCCGGAAACAGCGTGCTACAGGCCGGTTTATGTGATGCAGCGCACCCAAAGCGGGTTTGCCACAGTCGTTTTATCTGGACACGCCAATCTGTTGCATTGGCCTGACTGCGTGTATCTGAAGGTATAGATCATTGCGCCGACAAAAACCTTGGGGCTTGCTCCGCAATCAGTTGCACCAACGTCCCCACCGGCTCGGCAAGGCTCTGCAGAGGCCGATGGACGAGCCCGACCTCACGATGGAAAGTATGTTCTGTGAGGTCGAGTGCGCGTACACCCTCCGGCCATTGGCGATGGGTCGAAGTTTGCGGCACCAGGGCCACACCGACACCATTTTCAACCAGTTTGATGATCGCCTCCAGCTCATCCAGCTCGCTGACTTCATGCAAGGTGAAGTGCATCTTGCGCAGGAAGCGATCCACTTGACGGCCGCCGAACGAGGCTCGGTCATAACGAATGAAAGGTTGGCTGCCAAGCAGTTCGGCCCAGTCTTCGCCCGGTAGCTCGCTCGGAACGATCAGTCGATACGGCTCGAGCGCCAGGGGCATCCAGCGCAGGTCGCTTTGCAGCGAGAAAGGCGGGCGGATGATGGCGGCCATGTCGATTTCGCCGGCATCCACCAGGTTGATCAACTCCATCGACACCCCAGGAAGCACACGCGTGCGGCACTGCGGACACTGTTGGTGAAACTGCGCGAGCGCGTCTGGCAAGTAAGAACGTTGCACCGAAGCGATCGCGCCAATGTTCACCAGCACGCTGGGTGCATGCCCGGCCGGGCTTGCGCCAAGGTTGTCGTAGAGGCGCAGCAGTTCTTGCGCCTGCAGGAGTATTTGCTGGCCCCTTCGGTTGAGGTGGGCCGAGCGGCCTTTGCGGTCGAAAATCTCGAAACCGAGTTCGGCCTCCAGGCGCTGGACCTGCGCGCTGACCGCCGCCTGGGTGAGGCCGATTTTGCTCCCGGCCGCGGCGAAAGTACCTTCCCTGGCCACGGCGATAAGGGTCTTGAGTTCTTTGATCATTCACAAATATTAATTGTGTTGCTGAGAAATTTATATTGATTTTATTGTTTTGAGCCCAGCCTTACGATGGCCCGGTCCTAACAAAAGCAACAGGAGCCGTGATGAGCCTTTCTCCCTTTCACCTCGCAATCCCTGTCTACGACCTTCCAGGCGCCCGGGCCTTTTATGGCGAAGTGTTTGGGTTGCAAGAGGGCCGCTCCAGTGCCCAGTGGGTTGACTTCAACTTCTATGGTCATCAGTTGGTCATCCATGAACAGCCAAAGACCGCAGCTCAAGAGCGTGTTCACAGCAACCCGGTCGATGGGCACGATGTGCCTGTTCCTCACTTCGGCATCATTTTGGGCTGGCAGGAGTGGGAAACGCTGGCCGAGCGGTTGAAATCCTTTGGCACCGAGTTTGTGATCGAACCCTATATACGTTTCAAGGGACAGGTGGGGGAGCAGGCCACGATGTTTCTGTTCGATCCCTGTGGCAATGCCCTGGAATTCAAGGCGTTCAAGGATATGAGCCAACTCTTCGCCAAATGACCAATATGATCAAAACAAAGGCACGACGTTGTCATGCCTCTTGATGTCAGGAGAGCCCCGGATTCTGCGCTGTGTTGGCCATTCGGGCAGCGTAGCGCCGGGGTGAACAACCCATGATTGTTGTTGGACCGAGGTTGGAGCGGTTACGACGACGTGCCGTACTGGGTCCCGAGGACGTGTCCTGCGGTACTGCGTTGATTGTTTCTGCCTCGGACTATCGGTCTGGCCAAAGACTGGATGGGGGAAATAGGCAAATACATGCGAATGCCATTCATGAGCCTTGAACGGTTTATGACCAAATTGCAATTTGGTCATGGATTGTCAACCCTCTTCAGGATGCGTAAGCTGCTTCCATGAACCAGCCATCTCTACCTTCGCCCAGTATCCGCGGCCCAGCCGATCATGACATTCGCAACCAGATTGTCGCGGCGGCCAATGAGCATTTCAGCCAATACGGTTACGGCAAGACCACGGTGTCCGACCTGGCCAAGGCCATTGGCTTTTCCAAGGCCTACATCTACAAGTTCTTCGACTCCAAGCAGGCGATCGGCGAGGCCATCTGCAGCCAGTGCCTGGCCGAAATCGTCGCGGCGGTGGAGCAGGCCATCAGCGAAGAGGGCCTTTCAGCGACGGAGCGTTTTCGCCGCCTGGTCAAGACCCTGATCACTACGGGTGTGAACCTGTTTTTCAATGACCGCAAGCTCTATGACATTGCGGCGTTTTCCGCGTCGGAGCGCTGGCCCAGTTCGCAGGTCTATAACGCTCGAATCAAGCGCTTCGTATTGCAGATTGTGCGTGAAGGGCGGGAACTGGGTGAGTTCGAACGCAAGACGCCATTGGACGAGACGGTCGACGCGATCCATCTGGCGCTGCGGCCGTTCGTCAATCCTTTGCTGTTGCAGCACAACCTGGATTACGTCGAAGACGCCCCCACGCTTACCTGCAATCTCATCTTGCGTAGCCTCATGCCGTGAGCTTTGGCTGACGGTATTCGCGCGTCAGTACTGGGTGTGAAGGCTGTGTCTTCCTCTTGAATTTTGTGACCATATAAGTAAATGGTCACAAAGGCAAATCCATTCAGCGAGTCGCCACCGGCTGGCCTTCAGGAGGCTGCCAGCCACCACCCAGCGCCCTGAATGCCGCAACCGCGGCCCGTGCCGATTCTGTAAGGGCTTGCGCCCGTGCATCGGAGACTTGCAGCAGCGTCGCGTCGGCATTCAGGACGTCGATCAGGCTGGCAGTGCCTTTTTGATAGGCAATGAACGAAGATTGGCGGGCTTGCGTCAGCGACGTTTCGCCCTGGGTCAGCGTGCTCGCCTGGGATTCTCGATTTACCAGCGCCGAAAACGCGTTCTCGACGTCCTCGGTGGCGCGCAGCGCGGATTGGCGATAAGCCGCCAGGGCTTCGGCTTCCTGTCCCTTGGCCTGGTCGATTTGCGCATTGATGCGGCCGAAGTCGAAGAGTCTCCAGCGCAGCCCCAACGCACCCGCCGCCTGGCTGGCATCACCGGTGAAAAGGTTGCCGGCGGAAACGGCCGTGGCACTGCCCAGCAACGCACTGAGGGATAATTTCGGGTAGTACTCGGCGACGGCTTCGCCGATACGCGCATTGGAGGCCACGAGGCGACGCTCGGCCACGATCAGGTCTGGTCGGCGGCGCAGTAGATCGGCCGGGGCCCCCATGTTCGTTACCTGTGGCGCCAGGGGAATGCTCCGTCTATTTGCCAGTTGCCCGCGATGGGTGCCGGGCGGTGTGCCTAGCATGACATCCAGGGCATTCATGGCCGCGTCCAGGCCCGTTTGCAGCACAGGCGTTGTCGCCTGGACCTGCGAGAGGGTGCCCTCGACCTGATGAACCTGATAGCTGGCCGCAAGGCCCTTGCTATGGAGCAGTTGGACTTTTCCCAACAGTTCCTGCTGTGTCTTGACTTGCCGGTTGGCAATGTCCAGCCGCGCCTGCAATCCACGGGCAGTGATGTAGAGGTCGGCAGTCTGCGCGGCGACGGCCAGGCGTGTGGCCGAGACGCCTGCTTCGCTGGCCTGGTACTCGGCCAGCGCCGCTTCGCGTCCACGGCGCAGGCCACCAAACAGGTCCACTTCCCAACTGGCGCCCAGATTGAGTTCGTAGGCGCTGCCGTAGCGGTCGTATCCAGGCGTCGAGTCCAGCACTTGGCCCAGGGGCGTTTCCACGGATTGGTACGCGCGCGCAGCCTGGCCGTTGATGTTGCCCGAAGGCAATAACGCGGCATTGGCAGCGCCCAGGCCGGCCCGTGCCTGGGTGACGCGGGCCGATGCCTGCGCCAGGTCCAGGTTCTGCTCGAGCGCCTTGGCAATCAGATCGCTGAGCACTGGATCGGCAAAACCTTCCCACCATGTGGCCAGGCTGGTCGGCGTCGCCGCAGACCTTTGCTCGACAGATGCCTGACCCAGGTAGCGATGGGCGAGCGCAGTGTCTGGACGCTGGTAATCCGGACCGACGGTGCAGCCTGCCATCAAGCTGAAGCTCACCAACCAAGCAGCGGGGCGTAGGGACGACATTGGGATTCCTGGAGTCGTGGATGATTCGTGACCATATTATATTGTGGTCACATGCTGTCAATGAGTAGTCATGAGGCATGGTTGTAAACCTGGCTGAATATAGGCTGGGTTTGAGCTTGGTTAAGGTGTAGCTGGATTGTGACCATTGACAGTAATGGTCACGGGACAGAGAATGCGATCTCTGTCCTCATTTTCCAAAAAGGGAACCTATGCGCCGGCGCCGCCCTGTCACCTTTGCCGCTTGCTTGTTGCCGCTCGTCCTGACGGCGTGTGGCGATTCCTCCACCGCTAAAGATCCGCGCACGCTTGCCCCCCTGGTGCGGGTCGCTGAAGTCCAGGGGGCGTCCGACGCCTCGCGTTCTTTTACCGGCGTCGTGGCCGCTCGTGTCCAGAGCGACCTGGGCTTCCGGGTATCGGGCAAGGTGCTCGAACGTCTGGTCGATACCGGGCAGACGGTGAAGCGCGGTCAGCCGCTGATGCACCTCGACCCCATCGACCTGGGGTTGCAGGCGCGAGCCCAGCAAGAGGCAGTCGCTGCTGCTCGGGCCCGGGCCAAGCAGACCGCCGATGACGAGGCGCGCTATCGCGATCTGGTCGCCGCAGGCGCTATTTCCGCATCGGGCTACGACCAGATCAAAGCCGCCGCCGATACCGCCAAGGCCCAACTCAGTGCCGCGCAAGCGCAGGCTGACGTGGCCCGGAACGCATCGGGTTATGCCGTGCTGCTTGCCGATGCCGACGGTGTTGTGATGGACACGCTGGCCGAGCCTGGGCAGGTCGTCAGCCCTGGGCAAACCGTGGTTCGACTGGCGCGGGCAGGGCAGCGCGAAGCCGTTGTGCAGTTGCCCGAGACCTTGCGGCCTGCCGCAGGCGCCACCGCCCAGGCGACGCTTTATGGCGGTAGCACCGGTGCCGTCACCGCAAAGTTGCGGCTGCTTTCGGATTCGGCCGACCGCGTGACGCGTACCTTCGAGGCGCGGTATGTGCTGGAGGGCGCGTTGGCCAATGCGCCGTTGGGGGCGACTGTCACGCTGCGCATCGCCGAAGGCTCCGCGCAACGGCAGGCGCTGGAAGTGCCGATCGCCGCCATTTATGACTCGGGAAAAGGTACTGGCGTATGGGGCATCAACGGCGAGCCGGCGAAAGTCACCTGGCGACCTGTGCAAGTCCTGAGTCTGAGCGACGACGCCGCGCGCATCACCGGCGATCTCAACGTGGGCGAGCGTATTGTCGGGCTCGGCGCACATCTATTGCGTGATGGCGAAGAAGTGCGGCTCGCGCAACCGGGTGACGTCAAGGTTGCCGGGGGCCGTCCATGAGCCTCAACCTGTCGGCACTCGCCGTGCGCGAGCGCTCCATTACGGTGTTTCTGATCTTGCTGATTGCGGTCGCAGGGACCTTGGCGTTTTTCCAGTTGGGGCGTGCCGAGGACCCGCCGTTCACGGTCAAGCAGTTGACCGTCATCACCGCATGGCCGGGCGCGACGGCCCAGGAAATGCAGGATCAGGTCGCCGAGCCGCTTGAAAAGCGCTTGCAGGAACTGAAGTGGTACGACCGCACGGAAACCTACACCCGTCCTGGCCTGGCCTTCACCATGGTGTCGTTGGTCGATCGCACGCCACCTTCGCAGGTGCAGGAAGAGTTCTATCAGGCGCGCAAAAAACTCCAGGACGAAGCACTCAAATTGCCCGCGGGCGTCATCGGGCCGATGGTCAATGACGAGTTTTCCGATGTGACGTTTGCGCTGTTCGCCCTGAAAGCCAAGGGCGAGCCGCAGCGGTTGCTGGTGCGTGATGCCGAAGCGTTGCGCCAGCGCCTGCTGCACGTGGCGGGTGTGAAGAAAGTCAACATCATCGGCGAGCGGGCCGAACGCATCTTTATTTCGTTCTCCCATGATCGACTGGCCACCTTGGGCGTCTCGCCCCAGGACATCTTCGCCGCATTGAACAGCCAGAACATGCTCACGCCCGCCGGCTCGATCGAAACCAGCGGGCCGCAGGTCTTCCTGCGGGTCGATGGCGCCTTCGATAAACTGGCGAAAATTCGCGACACACCCCTGGCGATTCAGGGCCGCACACTCAAGCTCTCGGATGTGGCGACCGTCGAGCGAGGTTATGAGGATCCAGCCACGTTCCTGGTGCGCAACAACGGCGAAGACGCGCTGTTGCTGGGGGTCGTGATGCGTGAAGGCTGGAACGGCCTGGACCTGGGCAAGGCCCTGGACGCGGAGACGAACAAGATCAATGAAGGCATGCCCCTGGGCATGACGCTCAGCAAAGTCACCGATCAGTCCGTGAACATCGACTCGGCCGTCGGCGAGTTCATGGTCAAGTTCTTCGTCGCGTTGCTGGTGGTGATGATCGTCTGCTTTCTCAGCATGGGTTGGCGGGTCGGTGTCGTGGTCGCAGCGGCGGTGCCGTTGACGTTGGCCGTGGTGTTCGTGGTCATGGCGGCCACCGGCAAGAACTTTGACCGCATCACCCTCGGGTCGCTGATCCTGGCGCTCGGGTTGCTGGTGGACGACGCGATCATCGCCATTGAAATGATGGTGGTGAAGATGGAGGAGGGCTACGACCGCATCAAGGCCTCCGCCTATGCCTGGAGCCATACGGCCGCGCCAATGCTGTCCGGTACACTGGTGACGGCGATTGGGTTCATGCCCAACGGTTTCGCCCAGTCGACTGCCGGTGAGTACACCAGCAACATGTTCTGGATCGTCGGCATTGCCCTGATCGCGTCCTGGGTGGTGGCGGTGGCGTTTACGCCCTACTTGGGGGTGAAAATGCTGCCGGACATCAAGCAGGTCGAGGGCGGCCACGCCGCCATCTACAACACTCGCCACTACAATCGTTTTCGCCGGGTCCTGACCCGCGTCATCGCGCGCAAATGGTGGGTGGCCGGCACGGTGGTGGTGACGTTTGTCGTGGCGATTCTCGGCATGGGCCTGGTCAAGAAACAGTTCTTCCCGACCTCCGACCGCCCGGAGGTGCTGATCGAAGTACAAATGCCCTATGGGACCTCCATCGAGCAGACCAGCGCCACCGCCGCCAAGGTCGAGGCCTGGTTGCAAAAACAGGACGAGGCGAAAATCGTCACGGCCTATATCGGCCAGGGCGCGCCACGCTTCTACCTGGCGATGGCACCGGAACTGCCCGATCCATCGTTCGCCAAGATCGTCGTGCTGACCGACAGCCAGGAAGCGCGTGAGGCCCTCAAGTTCCGTCTTCGCGAGGCGGCTGCCGAGGGCCTCGCTCCGGAGGCGCGTATCCGGGTGACGCAACTGGTGTTCGGCCCGTACTCGCCATTTCCGGTTGCCTACCGGGTGATGGGGCCTGATCCGTCGAAATTGCGCGAGATCGCGGAGCAGGTCCAAGGCGTCATGCAAGCGAGCCCGTTGATGCGGACCGTCAATACCGATTGGGGGCCGCTGACGCCAGCGCTGCATTTCACCCTGGATCAAGACCGTTTACAGGCGGTTGGCCTGACGTCCAATACGGTCGCGCAGCAATTGCAGTTCCTGCTGGCGGGGGTACCGATCACGACGGTTCGCGAGGACATCCGTTCGGTGCAGGTGGTTGGCCGTGCGGCTGGTGACATTCGCCTCGATCCGGCGAGGATCGAGGGCTTTACCCTGGTGGGTGCGGCGGGTCAGCGCATTCCACTGTCCCAGGTGGGCGAGGTCGATGTGCGCATGGAGGACCCGGTTCTTCGTCGTCGTGACCGGACCCCGACCATGACCGTGCGCGGCGACATTGCCGAAGGCTTGCAGCCACCGGACGTTTCGAGCGCGATCAGCAAGGCCCTGCAGCCGATCATCGAGACCCTGCCAAGCGGCTACCGGATCGAACAGGCAGGCGCCATCGAGGAGTCGGGCAAGGCCGGCAAGGCAATCGTGCCGCTGGTGCCGATCATGGTGGCCCTGACATTGCTGATCATCATCGTGCAGGTGCGTTCGATCTCCGCCATGATCATGGTATTTCTCACCGCACCCCTTGGCCTGATTGGCGTGGTGCCGACGTTGCTGATCTTCCAACAGCCGTTCGGGATCAACGCCCTGGTTGGCTTGATCGCACTGTCGGGCATCCTGATGCGCAACACGCTGATCCTGATCGGGCAGATCCATCACAACAAACAAGAGGGCCTGGAGCCCTTCCATGCGGTCATCGAAGCCACGGTGCAACGGGCGCGTCCGGTCCTGCTGACGGCGCTGGCAGCCATCCTGGCTTTCATCCCACTGACGCACTCGGTGTTCTGGGGCACGCTGGCCTACACCCTGATCGGCGGCACGTTCGTCGGCACCATCATGACGCTGGTGTTCCTGCCGGCGATGTATGCCATCTGGTTCAAGATCCGTCCGGATCATTCAGCGCACACTCCGGCAGCACCGTGGGTGTAAGCCAGACTTTAATGAACGTCGACTGAGCTATGAAGAGGTTTCAAATGATGACTTCCCAAGGTCAAAAACGCATCGTCGTCACCGGCGTGGGCATTGTCGGCCCGCTGGGTTGTGGCGTGGAAGAAGTCTGGCCGCGCCTGCTGGCCGGACGCTCCGGTATCCGTATCCTGTCTGGCGATATCACCGAAGGAACCGGCGTCGCCGTGGGTGGCCAGGTGCCGTCGCTGGAAGAGGACGCCATTGCCGGTTACGACCCGGAACGCATCATCCCGGCCAAGGATCGCAAGAAGATGGACCGCTTCATCGAGTTCGCCCTGGTGGCGGCCGAAGAAGCGTTGCAACAGGCCGGTTGGCGACCGGCCGATGCCCACGACCAGGAACGGACGGCGACGATCATTGCCTCGGGCGTCGGTGGCTTTGGCGCGATTGCCGGTGCCGTACGCACTACTGATGAGCGTGGTCCGCGCCGATTGTCGCCGTTCACGGCGCCGGCTTTTCTCGCCAACATGGCGGCCGGGCACGTTTCCATCCGCCACGGTTTCAAAGGCCCGCTCGGTGCACCGGTCACCGCCTGTGCGGCCGGGGTGCAGGCCATTGGCGATGCAGCCAGGC
The DNA here is from genome assembly GCF_001269655.1 of Pseudomonas thivervalensis. GTDB lineage: Bacteria > Pseudomonadota > Gammaproteobacteria > Pseudomonadales > Pseudomonadaceae > Aquipseudomonas > Aquipseudomonas thivervalensis. The sequence continues at coordinate 124,513 of NZ_LHVE01000006.1, read as the reverse complement.
TCATCCGGAGCGGTGAAGCGGATATCGCTATCTGCGGCGGTACGGAAGCCGCGATAGACCGCGTGACCCTGGGCTGTTTTGCCGCCGCTCGCGCGCTGTCCACCGGTTTTGCCGAGCGCCCCCAAGAGGCCTCGCGGCCCTTCGATCGCGATCGCGACGGCTTTGTCATGGCCGAGGGAGCAGGACTGCTGGTGATCGAGTCGCTGGAACACGCCCTCGCCCGGGGCGCCAAGCCCCTGGCGGAACTGGTGGGTTATGGCACCAGCGCCGATGCCTATCACCTGACAGCCGGCCCGGAGGACGGCAACGGCGCCCGCCGCGCGATGGAGCAGGCGCTGCGCCAGGCCGCTGTGAGCCCGGCCGATGTGCAGCATATCAATGCCCATGCGACGTCCACCCAGGTTGGCGACAACGGCGAGCTGGCGGCGATTCGCTCAGTATTCGGGCGTGATTCCGATGTGGCGATCACCTCCACCAAGTCTGCCACCGGGCATCTGCTGGGGGCGGCTGGTGGTATCGAGGCTATTTTTACGGTGTTGGCGCTTCGGGATCAGATCGTTCCGCCTACGCTGAACCTGGTTCACCCTGACGAGGGCGCTGCTGGGCTTGATCTGGTCGGTCTGGAGGCCAGGAAGATGCCGATTACCCATGCGCTTTCCAATGGGTTTGGGTTTGGTGGGGTTAATGCCAGTGTGCTGTTTCGACGTTGGGAGGCATGAGTGTGGGTCCAGAAAAAACCGAGTGGATCCATGCTCGGCTCAATCCGCACGGCCTATCGCCAATTTTCCCTTAAGAACCGCACAAGCATGCCGATACAACGCGGTAGATCCGATTGTGCGGGCGCTCCAGCAGTGTCCCGTCAAAGATATCCCAGGCGTTCACGCGCCTGTGCCCTTGTGATTTTTCAGGTTTGACCAGAATCGGACCTCAGGTAATGAACCATGTCAGCCCACGCCAGGACCGAGCTGGAAAGTGCCCTTGCCGTCTGCAAAGGTAGTTTTCTGTCCGTTGGTTTTTTCAGTTTTTTCGTCAACTTGCTGATGCTGGTTCCTTCGTTCTACATGCTGCAGGTGTATGACCGCGCGGTAGGAAGCGCCAGCCTGTCGACGCTGTTGATGCTGACGCTGATCATGTTGCTGTTGATGATCACAATGGGTGGTTTGGAGTGGGTCCGTTCGCGAATCATGGTACGGATAAGCACTCGCCTGGACGTGCTGCTGAGCCAGCGTCTGTTCGACGCCAGTTTCAAGCAGGCGCTCAATACCAGCGGCATGAATGCCACCGCCCAGCCGTTGAGCGATCTGAACGGTTTGCGTCAGTTCCTGACCGGCAACGGTCTGTTTGCGTTTTTTGACGCGCCGTGGATCCCGATCTACCTGGCTGTCATGTTCATGTTTCATTCCTGGTACGGCTGGATGGGGATCGTGAGTGCCGTGTTGCTGGGCACGCTGGCCTTTGCCAACGAAAAGCTTACCCACTCACCGCTGCAAGTTGCCAACCGCGAACAGATGGCCGCCACTGCCTTCACCAACAAGAGCTTGCGCAATGCCGAGGTGGTGCAGTCCATGGGCATGCTTGCCAGCCTGCGCCAGCACTGGAGTGGGCGAACCCACAAGGTCCTTGCGCTGCAAAGCCTGGCCAGTGACCGCGCCGCAACCATGACGTCGGTTTCCAGAACATTCCGGCAGATCGTTCAGTCGCTGGTGCTGGGCCTGGGCGCCTATTTGACGATCAACCATGAAATTTCGCCCGGACTGATGATTGCCGGCTCGATTTTGCTGGGGCGTGCGTTGGCGCCCATCGATCAGTTGATCGGCGTATGGAAAGGTTTCCTGGGCGCTCGCTCGCAATATGCCCGGCTGCACGAATTGCTGCTCAAGATTGCCGCCGAGCCTGAACGCATGTCGCTACCGGCACCCGAGGGGGCGATTCGCGTCGAGGGCCTTTCGGCCGGATCCCCCGACGCTCGTAAGCCAATTATTCGCGGCGTGGGCTTTCAGGTGGCCGCGGGCGAAGTAGTGGGCATCATTGGTCCCAGCGGCGCTGGAAAGTCGACCCTGGCCAGGGCGCTGCTGGGCGTCTGGCCTAGCCTGGCCGGCACCGTACGCCTGGACGGCGCGGACATCAGCCAATGGCGTCGGGAGGAGTTGGGCCCTTACATCGGCTATCTGCCACAGGACATCGAGTTGTTCGAGGGCACCATCAGCCAGAACATTTCCCGCTTCGGCCCGGTGAACGCACCTGCCGTGGTCGCTGCCGCGCGCATGGCGGGTGTGCATGAGCTGGTGCTGCAAATGCCCGATGGCTACGACACTTTGATCGGCGCCAATGGCGGTGGATTGTCCGGCGGCCAGCGGCAACGTATCGGCCTGGCGCGCGCCTTGTACGGCGAACCGCGCCTGGTGGTGCTCGATGAACCAAACTCCAACCTGGATGAGGCCGGCGAAAAAATGCTCGCCGAGGCGCTGCAAAAGCTCAAGCAGAGCAGGGCCACGGTGTTTGTCATTACCCATCGACCCGGGGTGTTGGCGCAGGTGGATAAATTGCTGGTGCTCAATCGTGGCGAACTCAGTCTGTTCGGGCCGCGGGACCAGGTCCTGGCCCGTCTGCGCGACGCAACACCCGCAACCCGCCAGACTGCCGCGATTCAACTGTAGGAAGCGGATGAGCGATTTCATGCAAAACAGTCAACTTTCATCCACCGCGTTGCTTGTCGATGACTCGCCGGTAAGACGCGTCGGCTACCTCATGCTGCTGGTCACCTTTGGCCTGTTCGGTGGCTGGGCTGCGTTGGCCCCGCTCGACAGCTCGGCACTCGCGCCGGGCGTGGTCACGGTCAAAAGCTACCGCAAGACGGTGCAGCACCTTGAGGGCGGCATCGTGCGCGAACTGCGGGTGCACGACGGAGACCTGGTGAAAAGCGGTGATGTGTTGCTGGTGCTCGACAACACCCAGGCCCGTTCGGAAATGGAAGCCATGCGCAGCCAGTTGATTGCCGCTCTTCAATTGCAGGCCAGGTTGGAGGCTGAGCGTGACGCATTGCCCGAGCCTCTGGCGGTGCCTGCCCTGGATCCCGCGGACCTACGAGTGCAAGAGGCCCGCGACAGTGAAGCCCGGATCTTCCAGGCCCGACGGACCTCGTTGCTGGGCGAAATCGGCTTGCAAGAGAAGACCATCGGACAAATCGAAGAACAGATTCGCGGATTCAAGGCAATTATCGCCAGCAAGCAGGCGCTGGCGGCTTCCTATCAAGAAGAAATAGTCGATTTGCGGGCGCTGCTTGCCGAAGGCTACGTGGACAAACAGCGACTGCGCGAGCAGGAGCGCAGCCTCGCTCGCCTGCAAACCGAAACAGCTGAAAGCCAGTCCGAGATTGCGCAAGCGCATGTCCATATCGACGAGGCGAGATTGAAGATACTGCAGTTGAAAAAGACCTTCGCCAGCGAAGTCGCCGGCCTGTTGGGCGATGCACGGACCAAGGTGTACGAATTGCGCGAGCGATTGGCAACCCTGCAGGACCGCGATCAACGCACCGATATCCTCGCGCCAGAGTCCGGAATGGTCATGGGCATGACGGTCCATACCCTTGGCGCCGTGGTCAGCCCGGGAACCGCGCTGTTGGACATTGTTCCGGCCAACGAAGAGTTGATTGTCGAGGCGCAAGTGTCGCCGATGGACATCGACCGCATCGCATTGGGCAAGTTGGCGGACATTCGCTTCAGCGCATTCAAGAGCAGCACCACGCCCGTCATGGAGGGGCGATTGGTGCAGATTTCCGCCGACCGCCTGATCAACAAGGACACCGGCACGGCCTATTACCTGGCACGCGTGGCCCTGACGGACAAAGGGCGCCAGACGCTGGGCAACCTGACCCTGGTGCCGGGCATGCCGGTCGAAGTGCTGGTCAATACGGGCGCGCGGACGCTGTTGCAATATTTGATGCAGCCGGCGAGCAACGTGTTCGCTCGTTCGTTGATCGAGGACTGAGATGAAGTTCCTGATCACGATGTGCCTGGCCCTCATGCCGCTGGGAGCGCTCGCTGACGATACTTATGTCGACCTGTGGCAATTGCACCAGGAAGCGCAGGGCGCTGATCCGCGTGTCCTGCGGGCACAAGCCCTGGTTCGAAGCGGCGAGGGCAAGGAGCGCGCGGCCTTTGGTCAATTATTGCCACAGCTCAACGCCAGCGGCAGTGTCAACCGCAGTCGGCGCGACGATGACCTGAACCGTATCCAGTACAATGGCAAGCGCATGGCCGTGGTGCTCAATCAGGTGATCTACGATCCGCAGGTCTGGCGCAGTTATCAGAAGTACATCGAGTTGACCCGTCAGAGTGGCTATGAGTCCGACGATACCCGGGTGCAGGCCAGCATTGATCTGTCCGAGCGCTACTTCGCCGTGCTTGCGGCGGAAGACGAGTTATCGCTGGTGCGCAGCGAACTGGAGGCGACCGAACGTAACCTCAAGCGCGTCAACGCCTTGTACGCCCGGCAAATGGCGATGGTTACCGACGCACTGGATCTTGAGGCGCGAGTGGATGCGCTCAAGGCTGACGAGATCGAAGCCAGCAATAAGGTCCTGGTCAGTCGTGAAGCCATTTCTGAATTGGTCGGGCGCGATGTCAGCGAGCGGTTCAAGCGCATTGGCGAAAACTCAGCCTTCAGCCTGCCGGCGCAAGCCCAAGACTACTGGGTGCAGACGGCACTCGACAGCAACCCGGCGCTGCACGCCCGCGAACACAGTGTCCGCGCCGCCGAGGCGGCTATCGATGAAAACAAGGCGGGGCATCTTCCTCGGCTGGGCCTGAATTTGACGGCGCAACGCAGTGATATTGGCTATGAAGGCGCCGTGACACCTCGCTCGGACAACCTTGTCGCCTCCCTGGACTTGCAGATGCCGCTCTACAGCGGGGGCTCAACCCGCGCACGGGTATCGAGCTCCGAAAGTGACAAGGACGTCGCCCAGCAAGAGCTGGAAGCCTTGCGTCGCCAGGTCATCAAGGAAACCCGTACGGCTTATCTCGGCATGAGCGCCGAACTCAGCCGGATCAAGGCAACACGGCGTGCGCTGGAGTCCGCCGAGAAGTCACGCATGGCCACGGAAAAAGCCTTTGGCTACGGCGTCAAGAATGCCGTCGATGTGCTGGACAGCATCAAGGAAGAGTTTCGTGCACGGCGTGATTTCTATCAATCCCAATACAAGTTCGTGACCAGCTTGCTGGTGCTGCATCGCTGGAGCGGAAGATTGGGAGATGGGGATATTCGCCAGGCCAATGAATGGCTGGTTGAACCATAATGAGTGGATTCAGGCATAGAGTAGTGGCCAGACGATATCACTTTCGCTGTTTCTGATGCAAAATAACCCCTTTGTAGCGGCCGCATTTCGGAAGGTCGCAGATTGTTCACAGGAAGCTTCGCATGCCTACTCCCGTTGGTTATTCATTTTCTTCGTCGGCAACGCTGACCGGCAATGCGCAAGTCGACAGCTTGCTGGCCGGTACCTATTGGATGGGCAACACCTGGAGCACCGGTACGTTCACCACGCCGCTGACGTACAGTTTCATGACTGAGACTTCACGTTTTGCCAGCATCTACAGCAGTGAAAATGAGTATGAGGCCGGCTACGTCCTGACGTCAGCCCAGCAAAGTGGCATTACCCGTGCGCTCAACATGTGGAGCTCGGTTGCCAATATCAAATTCACCCAGGTCAGCGAGTCCACCGCCACCGTAGGCGATCTGCGATTCGGCGGTTATCTGAATATGGATAGCGACACCGCGGCCTGGGGCTATTTTCCCGCAGATACCCCCAGCGGCGGTGATGTCTGGCTCGGGCCAGTGACGAACAACCCGACCCCCGACAAGGGCACATATGACTATCTGGTTTTTATGCATGAGATCGGCCATGCACTTGGCCTCAAGCACCCGTTCTCCCAGAGCCAGTCAAACACCACAGTGCTTGCAAGTCAGTTCGATGATGTCAGCAATACCATCATGAGTTACAACACCTCGTATTCTTATGAACCGACCACCCCCATGCTGCTGGACATTGCCGCCATCCAGAGTCTCTATGGGGCCAATACTCAATGGCAGACCGGTAATAACACGTATAGCTGGGGGGCCAGCCAATCGGTTTTCGAGACGATTTGGGACGCCGGCGGCACTGACACGATCGACGCAAGCAATCAGCTGGCAGCGGTCAGCATCAACCTGAATGAAGGCCAGTTCAGCAAGATCGGCCAAACGTTTCTGAAACTCGACACCCAGACGGCCTTCAATGAAGGATTGGCGATCGCCTACGGTGCCAAAATTGAGAACGCAGTCGGCTCGGCCAATGATGACAGCCTCATTGGCAATGCGTTGGCCAACGTTCTGGACGGTCGTGCCGGCAATGACACGATGATCGGCGGTATCGGCAGTGACACGATGATCGGCGGTACCGGCAATGATATCTACGTGGTCGATAACCTCGGGGACGTTGTCAGCGAAACCAGCACCTTGGCCAGCGAAATCGATGCCGTGCGTTCTTCGATGAGCTGGAGCCTGGGCGCTAACCTGGAAAACCTGATCCTGACGGACACTGCCCACGTCAATGCCACCGGCAACACCTTGGGCAACGTACTCGTCGGAAATGTCGGCAACAACGTGCTCAATGGCCTGGGCGGCGCGGATATCCTGGTCGGTGGTGCCGGCAATGATATCTACATGATCGATAACCTCGGGGACGTTGTCAGCGAAACCAGCACCTTGGCCAGCGAAGTCGATGCCGTGAGTTCTTCGGTGAGCTGGAGCCTGGGCGCTAACCTGGAAAACCTGATCCTGACGGGCACTGCCCACGTCAATGCTGCCGGCAATGCCTTGGGTAACGTACTCGTCGGAAATGTCGGCAACAACGTGCTCAATGGCCTGGGCGGCGCGGATATCCTGAACGGTGGTGCCGGCAATGATATCTACATGGTCGATAACCTCGGCGACGTTGTCAGCGAAACCAGCACCTTGGCCAGCGAAATCGATGCCGTGAGCTCTTCGGTGAGCTGGAGCCTGGGCGCTAACCTGGAAAACCTGATCCTGACGGGCATTGCCCACATAAATGCCGCCGGCAACACTTTGGGCAACGTACTCGTCGGAAATGTCGGCAACAACGTGCTCAATGGCCTGGGCGGCGCGGATATCCTGAACGGTGGTGCCGGCAATGATATCTACGTGGTCGATAACCTCGGGGACGTTGTCAGCGAAACCAGCACCTTGGCCAGCGAAATCGATGCCGTGAGTTCTTCGGTGAGCTGGAACCTGGGCGCTAACCTGGAAAACCTGATCCTGACGGGCGCTGCCCACATCAATGCCGTCGGCAACACCTTGGGCAACGTACTCGTCGGAAATGCCGGCAACAACGTGCTCAATGGCCTGGGCGGCGCGGATATCCTGAACGGTGGTGCCGGCAATGATGTCTACGTGGTCGATAACCTCGGGGACGTTGTCAGCGAAACCAGCACCTTGGCCAGCGAAATCGATGCCGTGAGTTCTTCGGTGAGCTGGAGCCTGGGTGCTAACCTGGAAAACCTGATCCTGACTGGCACTGCCCATGTCGATGCCACCGGTAACACCTTGGGCAACGTACTCGCCGGTAATACTGGCAACAACGTGCTCAATGGCGGGGCTGGGCAGGATACGCTGATTGGCGGCATTGGCACTGATACCCTCATCGGCGGTGTCGGAGCCGACCGATTTGTTTTCAGTGCGTTGAATGAGCTGGGTACAGGCAGTGGTCGAGACGTCATTTTCGACTTCAGCAGCCTTGAGGGCGACAAAATTGACCTGTCGAAATTCGATGCCAATGTCCTGACCGCTACGCTCAACAAATTCAGCTTCATCGACTCGAATGAGTTCACGACCGCCGGACAACTGCGCTTCGTCGACCACATGCTTTACGGCAACGTCAACGGCGATCTGGGGGCGGATTTTGAAATCCAGCTCGTGGGTGTCAATTCCCTCAATGCCACCGATCTGATCGTCTGATAGAGCGGCTCAGGGGCCTGGGTCCCTCCCGCAGGGCTGCTTAGCAGCCCTTTTGTGGGCGCTTCTCGCTGGAGCGCCAGCCCGCTCAAGCGGAACAAACTCCTCGCCACAAGTTCGTCGACTGCCTTGTTAATTCATTGATTTCATGAGCACGGATGTATTCAAGTGCCAGGAACAATATGGCTATTGATCTTATTGATGTCAATCAGCATCAAAGTAATTGACCGCTACGATTATGACCATCATCATAACGCTGCCAGTCGATGATCCAAGACCACAGTTGCGATCTCTGACCGGATAACGTCGATAACCGGAAGGACATTCATGATGATCAACAAACGCGTAGCGTTAGTGACCGGCGCTTCATCCGGTATCGGGGAAGCCATTGCACACAAGCTCGTGGCCGCAGGCTACAGCGTCTACGGCACCAGCCGACGAGGCGGGCAGGCGGGGCAGCAGGGGTTTCCACTGCTGGTGCTCGATGTCACTGACGATGCCAGCGTCGAAGCGGCCATCCAGGAGTTACTGACGTTGGAGGGGCGGATTGATCTGCTGGTCAACAATGCCGGCTTCGGCATCGCGCCCGCAGCGGCGGAGGAGAGTTCCGTCGAGCAGGCCAAGGCCCTTTTCGATACCAACTTCCTCGGCATCGTACGGACCACTCGCGCGGTGGTGCCACACATGCGACGCCAAGGTGTTGGTCGCATCATCAACATCGGTTCCATCCTCGGCGTCGTGCCCGTTCCTTATGCCGCCCTTTATTCGGCGAGCAAGCATGCGGTGGAAGGTTATTCGCAGGCGCTGGATCACGAATTGCGCACACACGGCATCAGGGTCACCGTCGTCGAGCCCGGCTATACCAAGACCCAATTCGAGAGCAACAACCTCCAACCCGACGCCAAGCTCGACGTGTACCAGGACGTTCGGATAAAAGTGACCAAAGTGGTGAACCAGGCCATGGCGACCGCCGACGGTCCCGACGTGGTCGCCGAGGTGGTGCTCCAGGCCGCGCGCGCCGCGCGTCCGAAGTTGCGCTATACCGCTGGCAAAGCGGCCGGTCAGCTACAGTTCCTGCGCAGCTTCGCGCCGGCGCGCTTGCTGGACTCGGGTATCCGCAAGGCGCTGCAACTCGAAACCAAATGGCCGTCTCAGGCACACTGACCCTGCTTGGCCATAACCGTCGCGGTGTCTGGTGCATCCGCAGCGCAGCGATGACGATCCGTTTGAACGAACAGGACAAAAACGATGACATTCAAGGCGCTGCTCACGACCAAGACCGGCGAAGCGATCTCGACCCAGTTGGTCGACTTCAAGGATGAGGACCTGATGCCCGGTGACGTCACCGTCGCGATCGAGTTTTCCACCGTCAATTACAAGGACGCCATGGCCCTGAGCGGGCGCTCGCCGGTCATTCGCCAGTTTCCGCTGATTCCGGGCATCGACTTCGCCGGTATCGTCGAAACGTCCAGTCACCTGGGCTTCAAGACCGGCGACCGTGTGCTGGTCAACGGTTGGGGGCTGAGCCAGACCCACCACGGCGGTTTTGCGCAAAAGGCGCGGGTGAACGGCGACTGGCTGGTCAAAATCCCAGACGTTTTCTCCACCCGGGAAGCCATGGCCATCGGGACGGCAGGTTACACGGCGATGCTCAGCGTTCTGGCGTTGGAGCATGGCGGACTGACTCCGGATCGTGGCGATATCCTGGTCACCGGTGCCAGCGGCGGCGCCGGCTCGGTGGCCATCGCACTGCTGTCGGGCCTGGGCTATCAAGTGGTGGCCTCGACCGGGCGCCAAGAGGAAGCCGACTATCTGCGTGGCCTCGGTGCGGCGCAGATCATCGATCGCCACACCTTGTCCCAGGCGGGCGCTCCCATCGCCAAAGAGCGCTGGGCTGGCGTCATTGATTCGGTCGGCAGCCATACCCTGGCCAATGCCTTGGCACAAACCCAATACCGTGGCGTTGTCGCCGCCTTCGGCCTGGCCCAGGGCGCGGACCTGCCCGGTTCGGTGCTGCCGTTCATCCTGCGCAACGTGACGTTGGCTGGCATCGACTCGGTCAATGCCCCGCAAGCGGTGCGCCTGCAAGCCTGGGCGCGACTCGCGCAAGACCTGGATTTGAGCAAGCTGGCCCGTACCACCCAAGTGGTTGGCTTGGCAGAGGTTCCGGCCATTGCCGGTCGGGTACTGGAAGGCAAGGTGCGCGGGCGAACGGTCGTGGACGTGAACGCATGAACAACGCTTCTCGCGCTTTCCGCTATCTGGCGACGTTTTCGGCGCTGTTGTTTTTTGCGTTGGCGGCCATCTGGTTGTTCGCCCCGGCCACGTTATTGGCCAATTGGGGTGTGGTCTTCGACGGCGGTGTCACGGGGTTGGTAGGCCGGCGCGCGGCACCGCTCTATGCAGGCATCGGGGTTGCGCTGCTGTTGGCACGCAATGCGCCGCCTTCGCCAGGACGAACCTCCGTGGTGGCGGGGTTTGTCACCACGTGCCTGCTGCTTGCGCTGTTGGGGCTGGGCGAGTGGGCCGTGGGAAATGTCGAGGCGGGCATTGTGCCGGCGGTGCTGGTGGAAGTTGCCCTGGCGCTGGCGTTCTTGTTCGCTGTACGTGCCGAGGGCAGGGCAAAGGCTCACGGGTGAACAACCGCGGATGACAACGCGATGAGCCATGGCGTCGGGTCACTTCATGTCCCTGGCCTGCACCCACAGCACTGCATCCTGTGACAGGGGCTTGCCCTTGTGGGTTTTCGTCGCACCGATGTCAAGCGCCGCGATGCCCCACCAGCCGGCCCGGGGCAGGCCGATGGTCACGATGCCTTGGGCGTCCGAGTACGTGCTCTGGGCTTTGAATGACGCTTGGGGCGCCGTGACATAGTCTTGCTGGCCGAAGGCGTTTTTCTCGAGATCAACGGAGTGGTTGACGTATTCGATTTCGACCTCGGCGAACGGCACAGGCTTGCCATCGGCCAGCACCACGGCGCGGAACACACCGCCGGTCCAGTTGGCATAAGGCTTGTTCAATGGCTGGATCTCAACCGGTAACCCTTGTGGTTCTGCCCAGTTGCTGGGGACTCCGCCCACGTTCACGATCAGCTTGGTGAACTGTTGGATATACACGTCCTCCTCGGTTTCCAGGTAAGGCTCGGGTTCGAGTACGAAGATATGGTCACCCAGTGAGCGCACCAGCTCCCGTGGAATCGAGGCACGATAGGCCGTCGTCCGGTTGTCGCGACTCTGCCACTCGATGGGGCGCAAGTATTGGCGCAGATCGATTTTTTCCCCGCCGTGGGCGCTGGTGTGGCTGAAGGCCCGAGGTGTACCCATGTCCATGGTCGGACCGCCCGAGAACGGATGAGTGAACACCAGCGCGAACTCGAGTTTTTCCGCGCGCTGCAGCGCCGTTTCTTCGAGGTAGAGCATCTGGAAATGGGCCTGTGCGGCGCCGGTCAAGCCAGTGAATGTCGTAGCGGCCAGGGCTTGGAGCAGTTTTCGTTTGAACGTCATGGTCGTTTTTACCTTGAAATGTCGGAAGACTGAATCGTGATCTCATGGCCGGCTCCACCGAGGAAAACTACGGAGTAGTTCCCGGCGGGGGGCTGGAAGGAGTAGGTGTTGTCCTTGTCGACCTCGCCTTGGAGCAACACCTTGTTGCTCGGGTCCTGGACGTGGATTTGTCTGCCGGCGGCCGAACTGCCATCGGTGAAGCCCGCCTCGCACTTCACTTGGTTATCGCCCTCGATGTAGCAATCGAAGACAGGGCCGTGGGCGAAGGTTGCCTGGCAGACCAGCAGAGCGCCTGCCATCGGTATCCGCAGTGCTGAATCTATGAATTTCATAACGTCTCTTCGTCAAGATCGATCAGTGGGGAGGCGACTGACTACTGTCGTTGTCAGTCGCGGCGAAGGCTGCCAGCAAGTCTTCCAGGTTCGAGCCCAGGAGTGCTTCGTATCCGCTGGCCGTGTCGGCGAGCCTGCCCGGGTTGCCCGTATCGAGGATCAGCAGTCGGGCGCCCCCGTCCTCGATGGCCTGGGCAATCCTGGCGTCCGGTGCCCACTTGTGGACCACCACGCGGATGTCACGCTCGCGCAGATAGCGGGTCAGCGCAGCGCGGTCGGCGTCGCTCCAGTCGAGGTCCTGGCGAATAAACCAACCGTCGACAAAGACGCCGAACTCGCCGAACAGGTAGATGAATTCATTGGCCAGCGACAGCACGCGCAGATCCGGCACTGCCGTCAGCCGGGCACCGTAGTCGGCCTTGAGCCGGCGCAAGCGGCTTTCGAGCGCGGCGAGGTTGTGCTCTATGCGCGGCGTATCGGCGGGGGACAGGCGTGCCAGGTCGGTGGCGATCAGCGCCGACATGCGCATGGCATTGACGGGGCCGAGCCAGGCGTACGGCGATGGGCCTTCATCAACATCGCTCGCCGCGGCCCAGGGCACGTCGTTCGCCGGCGCGCGGGTCGCAGCCACGCCGGGCTTGACGGCGTCCCACGAGCGAGAGGCATCGATCTCGACGATCCGCAAGTTGTGGCGGCGTGCCGTCGCATACAGCGGATCCGCACGCCAGAGATTGCTGAGGGTGACCACGGCTTCGGCTTGCTGGAACACCGCGGCGTCCAGGTGCGACAGCGCGTTGGCCTGGCTTTCCATGGGCACGGCCGCGTCCGTCGGAACACGAACGATCTCAAGGGCCGTGCCGGCGCTGAGTGCCGAGGTGAGCGCATACACGGCAGGCAACGCGACCAGCACTTGCTGCTTGCCGGTATCGGCAAAGACCGAAAACGCGAGGCCCAGCAGCGTCAACATCGTCAACCAAGACCTATATAGCCTTTTCCTATTCATACGCTGGCCCCCCTGAACCGGGACGCAGTGGCGCGCATGACGGTGGTGGCGACGAACACCAGGGCGGCGACGATCACGATTGCGCCGCCCGTCGGTACGGGGATGTGGAATTGCATCGGCGCCAGGATGCCCACCACGCAGGAAAAGGTCGCAATCAGAATGGCGCGTGCGACCAGCCCCGGCAGCGAACGGCTGATGTTGCGTGCTGCCGCGGCTGGTATGAGCAGCAGGGCTTCGACGAGCACGGCACCAATGATTTTCAGGCAGGCGACCGTCACCAGGGTGACCAGCACGACAAACAGGTACTCGACGCTTCGCACCCGCACGCCGCGGGCGTGGGCCAGGCTTGGATTGAGGCTGGCCAACAGCATGCCGTTGTACAGCGGCAGCCCGAGCAGCGCACACAGCGCCGTGACGCCAAGCAGCACATTCATGTCGGTGTGGTCCACCGCCAGGATGGAACCGAACAGCACGCTTTCCATCACGTGGGTGTTGATCTTCGCCGAGACGAACAACAGCAGCGAGGCCCCGACCGCCAGGGAGATGGACAGGAACACGCCAATCAGCGTGTCATTGGCCAGCGTGGTTCGGTGCTGTGTGTATTTCAGCGTCAAGGCGAACAGCAAGCAGAAGCCAAACATCGAGAAGTAGGGGGAGGTATAGGATTCGCCGATCAGCACGCCAATGGCGACGCCGGTCATCGCCGCATTACCCACGGACTGACTGAAGAACGCCATGCGCTTGATCATCACCATCGAGCCCAGCACGCCCAGCAGCGGGCCGATGAGCACCGCGCAGAGCAGTGCATTGATCACGAACTCGTACTCGAACGGCTGCGGCAGCAAACCACTGGCGGCGAGCGCCTGCAGGTGGTTGCGAATGAAGTCGTACAGGGCGCTCATTGGGCCCCCTCCAGTGAATAAGCGACTTGGTCGGGGGCGCCGTGGAACAACACCCGTCGGTTGATAACGGTCACGGATTGGGCGATGCGCCGGACCTGTTCCAGGTCATGGTTGATCCACAGGATGGTGACGCCACGACCGTGCAACTCGGCCACCAGTGCCTCCACCAGTCGCACGCCCGGTTCGTCGATGCCTGCGGTCGGTTCGTCGAGGATCAGCAGCCAGGGCGCCGGGCTGATCGCCTGGGCCAGTAGCACGCGCTGGCGCTGACCACCGGACAGGCTGCCAAAGGGTTTGGCGCCTAGACCGGCCACGCCGGTACGCGCCAGGGCCTCGGCATTGGCGGCCTTGGCGGCTCGGTTCGAGCCCAGGAAGGCCGGCCGGCGTTGGCCAAGAAGCGCCATGAGATCGTTGACTGTCATCGGTACGTTGCGGTCGAAGTCCGGCAATTGCGGGACATAGCCCCTGGGTGTCGTCACCTCGCCCTCGACGCGGACCGTCCCCGAGTGCGGCATCTGGCCGAGCAGCGCGCGCACCAGTGACGTCTTGCCTCCGCCGTTGGGGCCGACGAGGCAGTGCAGGGCACCGGCTTCCACCCGGAAACTGACGTCGTCGAGCACTTTCGTACCGCCCAGTTGCAGGGAGACCTCATCGAATACGATGGCGGGACCGCGCATGACCTGTTCCTTTTTCATCGCTGGGTAAACTCAACGGCTTCGGCCAAGGTCTCGAGGTTCTCGCGCATGGCCACCTCGAATTCGTCCGCGCTGTAGGCAGTGCCGGTGATGTGAGACAGCGCGAAGACCTTCACGCCGGTGGCAGCCTCGATGGGCTTGGCGAGATCGAGGGAGAAGTTTTTCTCGGCGAACAACACCCGCACATTGGCCTTCTTGATGGCGTCGAGGGTATTGGCCAACTGGCGCGCCGTGGGTGCGACGCCATGACGGGGCTCGATCACGGCGCTCACGAACAGGCCGAACTCCTGCATCATGTAGTCGTAGCCGGCATGGGTGGTCGCGCAGCGGAACGATGAAAGATCCAGGGCGGCGAAGCGGGTCATGAAGCCGGCCCGCAAGGCTCGGATGCGTGCGGCATAGGCGAGGGCGTTTTGTCGATACGCCGCAGCGTTCTGCGGGTCCAGTTCCCCCAAACGGCGAGTGATCTCGAAGACCTGCTGTATCGCTGCAGTGGTGGATACGAAAGTGTGCGGATTGACCACCTTGGCGCCGTCCTGGTCACCGCCGATGGGAATCAGGGCCACCGAGGCATTGGCCTGGATGATCGGCAGTGTCGCCCCACGACCGGCAGCCTTGACGATCTGGAAGGCCCATTCGTCGTGGCCGATGCCGTTGACGACCAGGGCATCGAGGGTCATCGCGCGCGTGATGTCATCGGGCTGCGGCTGATAGTTATGCGGATTCGCCTGTGCCGGAATGAGCGCAACGACCTCGGCCCGATCGCCGACGATATTCGCCACGAAGCTGTAGTACGGGTGCAGGGTGACGCCGATCTTGAGCTTCTTGTCCAAGGGCGCAGTCGGGCCAGCGAGTGCGATGGCGGGTATCAGCACCAGCAGCGCAAGGCAACGGCGCCACAGGGCACGGTGTCTGGTAGAAACGGTCATGGCTGGTTTCCTTTTACACGTTCGACTTCGCTGGCACCGTCGTAAGGGATGACCTGGCGCCAACCGCTACCGACCAGCGATTCAGGCTTGACGATGCCGGGGTAGGGCGCGTTCGGGTCGCGATGGACCCAGATCGTGGCCTGGTTGGCCCACATGACGCCGGCATGGGCGTGCCCAATGACGAGCAGGTAGGCGCTCTGGCCGGGCGCGTGACCGCCTGAGCCGTAGTAGACCGTGGCGCCCTGGCCCTGGGTGGCTTGCGAGACATCGCTGGGACTCGGGTCCGGCGGGACGTCGGCGTCGTCGTGATCATCGACGGAACCGGCATGGGGCAGGTGCGTGCCAGGCAGGATCAGTTGCCAGTGCACCTCGCCATTGGTCTTCCAAAAGGCGTCCCGGTAGAAGGGCGGCAGCAAGATATCCTGGGCACGCGTCAGCGTGATCCAACCGCCGGTGTCGTTGTTGTTCCAGATGATTTCTTCACCGGCGGGCAGCAGGGCACTGTGGATGGCCTGGTCGACCGCTCCCAGGCCATCGAAGGAACGCACCTGCCAACTCAAGGGCGTCGGTGGGCCGGCGTGCTGCGCGCGCAGCAGCACGTAGCCGGTCACGCTGGCGATGATTGCCAGGGCCGCCAGCAGCAGAGCCAGGGACTCCCAACGGCCGGAAGCCGGACGCACGACCCGGATCGCGCCGTGGGCGTCATCACCGGACCAGGCACGCGACAGGCGAGCCATCAGACAAACCCGATCCAGCGGCCAAGGCCTATCACGCACGCCCACAGCGCCAACGAGCAGAATCCGGCGACACGGGCCTGGCCGGGAGGCGGCAGGGTCGTGTCCCATTCTTCGATCCGACGATAGGCGCCCAGGTGGAAGAACCCCATGTTGAGGCCCGCCAGCAGCAACAGGCCCATCTTCCACCAGAACACGCTGTTCTGCGCATAGGTGGTGGCATTGGAGGTGAACATGAGCAGGCCGGTGACCACGCACGCGGCGAAGGCAACCCAGGTGTAGGGCAGCAGCTCCTGGATCAGCCGGAGCGCGCTTCGACGATGAGAGGCGATGCCGAGCAGGCGCAAGTCGACGACCGCGATGGTGCCGAACACGAGGGCGATGCCAATCACATGCACCGACTCCAGGTTTGGAAAAAACGAGCCCGACTCCCTGATGTAGGCGGCGAGCGAAGTGTCCTCGAGGGCTTGCAGTATCGATTGGATGTCCATGGTGAACTCCTGGGAAAAACGTTCATTGAAAACGCTGGGGTCAGTAGGCGATCCAGCGACCGCAGAAGATCACGACGCACCACAGGGCGATCGACAGCCAGGCCAGCGCCTTGATGGGCAGCTTCTGGTCAGCGCCTTGTGCCTGAGCGGCGGGGCGCAGCAATGGGCGCCGGATCGACCAGGCCAGTGTGAACACGGCGACGACCAGGAACATCTTCAGCCAGAATGTTGTGTTGACGAGTACGCGGTCTGGCTCGCCGATGACCATGACCAATCCGGTGAGGAGCAGGACGATGAGCGCCGCGCGCATCCACGGGAAGTAACGGCGCACGACGCCGGCCATGGGCTCATCGGCGGCGAGCACGCCGGCCAGTCGGAGGTCGGAGATGACGGCGGCGCCGAAGATCACCGCGATGGCGACGATATGAACGCTCTGGATGGTGGGCACGACCCAGGACAGGTCCCTGATGGCTGTGCTCAACGGTGACGCGTAGATCCAGGCGATGATGAGTTCTGATGACATCTGCTTTGCTTCCACGTTGGGTTAGAAGTCTTGGGGTTTGGCGATCGGACGCAGGTCCGTTGCATCTTCCGGGAGGAGAAAGCCTTGCTTGATCGAGAGGCCCTTGGCGTCTTCGAACGCTCGTGCGTAACGGCTGAAACTTCCATAGCGCTGGCCCAGCACGTCCTTGGAATAGGGCACCTTGGTGTCGTAGATCAGGCCGCAGCCGGTCTCCTGGTCGGTGAGGTAGGTCGCGCTGGGCACCTGGATCCACGGCGGGCGTACGCCCCCTTGCAGGTTGCCGGTGGCGGGGTCGCGCACGGCGGCCTTGCCCTCGCGCACCACCCGCGGCGCCTTCGGCATGGTTTTGCCCTCGCGCACCCATTGGTCCATGCCATCGAGGAGGGCCGAGACGACCAGTTCCGCCGGCTCGTCGTACAGCGTCCGGCATCGAGGGTCGTCGCCCTTGCCGACATCGGCGGCGAACAGTTCGGTATGTTCCGTACCAAGGTCGGCCAGCCGCAGATGGGGCATGCCGGTCACTTCGTAATAGCGAAGCTGCGGGCTGTCGGTGTCCGGCGGCAGGTCGATGCCTTCGATCACGTCGTGCATCAATTCGGACTGGCTGTAGACGGTCACGAACGGCACGCCGTCGGGCATCTGCCGCGGCAGCCGGATCACGTCACCGCCCACCTCGCCATAGGCCATGCGCCCCGTCATGTAAGCATCGATCAACGGCCGTGCGTCGGGCATGCGCCATTGCTGGTGGCGGCCCTGGTCGAGGTAGTCCATCCAGACTTGCGCCGTCACCGCCCAGCTGTTGACGTAGACGCGTTGCACATCCAGGCCGGCCAACGGCCCTTGCGCGGCATTGGTTTTGAGCAGCAACGCCAGCTGCGCCGCGATCCCCTGTGACTGTGGAACGAACGGGTCGGGACCTTCACCACGGGTGAAACGCTGTGGATCGTAATAAGTGCCCAACGGCGCATAGCGGGCATAGTCGAAGCGGCGCATGAACTCGAAGTTCACGATCCGTCCGTACTGGGCAATTTGCTCCGCCTCGGCGGCAGGGGTGTCCGAGATGAACTTGGGATCGATGGCCGGCTTGTTCATGTTCAGCGTGTAGCCGACATACGCGTAGCCACGCCGTATCAAGTAGTTGCGGGTCAGGATCCATCCGGCGCCACGCTCACCAAACCAACTGAACGGCTCCATCACCACGGTGCCATTGAAGCGCGCCGGGTCCGCTGGTTTACGTACCAGGATGCGCGTGGTGTAAGGCGCCTCGAAGAGGGTTTTGCCTGCGGCGGTAATCGCCGGTGCGACGCCTTGCAGGTAAAACTCCTCCTCTACGTAGCCGTACTTGTCGAGATCGCTGTGCTCCGTGCCCGGCCGTTTTGCCGATGACAGCGGTGGCTCGCTGGAGGGCGGTATGGCGATGGCCGTGGGCATGCGCGGCACCTCGGCGAAGGCGTTCGAGGCGAGGATCAGCGTGAGCAGGACCCCTGGCAGCGCCGGCCGCAGGAGACTGATAGTTATTGGTCGTTCCATCCGGTCATCTCCAAGGGAGCAACGTCAGCCTGGTTTGGGGGCGCTTCGCACCCCAGCGGGAGCAAGCTCCCTCGCCACGGTTTGTGTTTGGCTGGGCGATGTGGGTATTCAGATTCCATGATGTTGCCCACCCACTCGCGGTAAACACCGCCTCTTGTGGCGACGGAGCTTGCTCCCGCTGGGCTGCGCAGCAGTCCCAACACTGGCCTCGCGGCAGGGCTTCACTCACGGCTGAGGGACGCCTTGCCCTCGCTGTCGATCACGATCTGGTTGTTCTCGCAGACGTATTCCTGAATGGCGTAGTTGGAGCGCTTGTAGTCGAACGTGAAGCGATACGGGGTGTTGAGCACTTGCGGGTCCTCGATCACCACCTGGTTCTCCAAGAGGTCCGGCCCCTTTAGCCTGATGCGCTCGGTGATCTTCATCGCTTCACTGTGGGGAACGTCATAGAACGTCACGTCGGTTCGCACGCGTTGCGTCTCCACCACGAGCGTGTCGCCTTCCCAGTGGCCACGGGAATGGCCCTGGTACTTGGGGTCGAGTTTCTCTTTGGGCGGCATGGCTTGGTTCAGGAGAATCCGGCGCACCTGCTGGAGGTACTCGCCGAGGACAATCACCTGCTTGTCGTCGTGAATGATCTGGATCGGAAACAGCGCCGCCATCATCGTGGGCATGCCTTCGGGTAGGCACTTGGAACTTGTCGTGGCCAGGGGCGTACCGGCTTCGTTCGCGGCGGCTTGTTTCTTTTTCAGCTCGGCGTACTCGCGGGCATAGGGTTGCTTCAGATCCATCGGGCCGCCCGGGTGCACCGGATCGTCCGGGTTCTCACCGAACCAGTCGTCCGGGGTTCTTTCCCAGGTACCACTGATGTCCGGGCGCGGGTTGTTCTGGGATTTGGACGTTGCCGCGCTGCCCATCCCGGCGACCGTCACGAGGACGACGCCGAGGAAGATCGTTGCTGCGCTCAAGGTTCGTGTCGGTTTCATTGAAACGTCTCCACGCTGCTGGCTGGCTTGTTCGGGTTAGCTCGGTTCGGTGGTCATGAAGCTGGGAAGGGCTTCTTCTATCCGCCACCCGTGAGCACGACGTCACCGATCTTGATTTCCACAAGCAGTCCGCCCGGATCGCCGTTTTTCAGCGGCCTGAAGGACACCTCGGCGCTCTCGCCGGCCTTGATCGAATCGGCGCTCCAGCCAGCACGCTGCAACGCGTTGACGCTGCCGGTCTCGATCTTGAATCGCTGGGGCGGCGGGCCGGGGGTATCGAGGTAGATCGTGATGTGCGGATTGGTCCAGGCAAAGCGCTCGACGACGCCCTTGACCGTGACTGTCTTGGTCTGGTCGAACAGCGCGAATGAATGGTGGGCAGTGGCCAGGGACGGCAGGGCACTGCAGGCGACGATGGTCAGCAGGCAAAGCCCCTGACGTAACAGCGGTGTTGGGGTCATGACGGGTGCCTCGTTCTTATGCGTTCTTATGGCCCCAGCATAGGGGCGACGCCTGGGCAGGCCGTAGCCCAAAACGGCAACCGTTCAAGGATCTGGAAATGTTTACCGGCGGGGCCGGGGAGACACCAAGGGAATGGGCTGCCGGCCCCAGCACATGCTGATTTGGGCTACCCCATGGGCGAGCCGAATCGGAACACTCATGACTCGCCTCATAAATATAAAAACAGGAGAGACGTCATGCGCACCCCCCATTACGCCCCGTTACTTTCGTTGGCTGCACTTTGCTCATTGGCGCCGCAGGCACAGGCCTATGAGCTCTACAACGAAGACGATGGCGCAACCGTCCTGAACGCCGACCTCTGGGCGGGGTTTGGCTGGTTCGGCAGTGAAAAGAACTACCTCGCCAACCCGCAGGAGGAGCCCGGGAGAATGCGGTGGCAGGAAGGCTTCGCCAAGTACGGTGTAAACGGTACGACGGACAAGATCGGTGCCGGCTCGGTCTACGGCGGGTTCAGCCTTATCAGTACGGGCTCATGGGGCGACGGCGACGCAGGCGCGGTCACCGCTGGCAATGAAAGAAGAACCGCAGTGGAAGACGCCTATCTGGGTTGGAAGTCAGGTGACCTGATTCCTGGCTTGGGCGTGGACGGTGTGGATTTCTCCTTCGGCCGACAGCTTGTGACGGTGGACGGCTTCCTGATCACTGACGACGGGTTCGCCCCCGGCAAGGCCTTCAGCCCAATCCCAGGCGTTGCGGACGGCCGGTTCAATCGCGGCGGCGCCTTTTACCTGGGCCCGCGGTTAGCGTTTGGCAATACCGCAGTCTTGAAACTGGGCGGTACGCAGGGGCTTCACGGCAGCCTGATGTGGCTGAAGTCGGATAACCCCGGACAGTCGGAGACTGAAGTGGCAGCCGCCACCGTCGACTACACGACGCCCATCGGTTCAATCGGTTCGACGTACGTACACGGTCTGGATGTCAACGAGCGATATGTCTTCGCTGATCGGGGGGAGCGCAAGGGCATGGATATCTACAGCATCCGTGGCCAGGGCAATGCCGGTATCGAGAACGCCGACTTCGCGTTCGAAGTAGCACGCCAGGAAAAGCGTTCGGGGTCGCAGCGGGCGATGTTCTTCGACGCGGGCTACACCTTTACCGACGTCAAATGGCAACCGGCGGTGAGTTACCGGTATTCGCGTTATTCCGAAGGTTGGGATTTCCTGTTCCAGGGCGGTTTTCGCAAGCGCTACCAAGGTGAAGTCGCCGCGAACTATGCTGGCTCCGTCACCTCGAACATGCAGATCAACGACGTGCTGCTCTCGGTCCAACCGACCGATAAGCTGACGCTTAACGCGATGTATTTCCACTACGACCAACTCTCCGACCGAGATGCACAGGACTTCAGCGCGCGGGAGGTCGATCTGTATCTGGATTGGATGCTGACGGACAACGTCACATTGTCGCCATTGGTCGGCTTCTACAAGCCAAGGAAGTGGCTCGGGGATGGTGGCTTGCAGAGCGGGAGCGCATCAACCAACACTTATTTGCAGTTCATCGTGTGGGTGACGTTCTGAGTCGCCGCTCGCGGCATCTGTAGCAGAGGACTTGATGCGTAGGCGCCACCCGTGGTGGCGCCTTCCGGCGGGAGAGGTGATTAAGTAGAGGGCGTTACAGCATGCGGCGCAGGACGTCGTTTCGAGGGTCGCGGTCATAGAACCGGTGCTTGAGGGCACCGGCGACATGCACCAGGATCAGGCCGAGCAAGGTATAGGCGAGCACTTTATGCAGCCATTGGAAGACGACGAACCAGTCGTCATTCTTGCCCAGCAATTCCGGAAGGTTCACCCCAAAGAAGAACACGCCGTCGCTCATCGTGTAGGTGCTCGACATCGAGTAGCCCATCAACGGCACGATCAGCAGCAACGCGTACAGGGTGCGGTGCGCAAGCCGTGACGAAACCCGCTCATACCGTGCCAGAGTCTCCGGCGGTTGCGGCAGCCTGGCCGTTTTCACCCGGAGGGCGATCTGGACCAGGACAACGAGGAATGCCAACACCCCGAAGGATTTGTGCCACGGGTAATAGAGCTCGTATTTACTCGCCACTTCGTCGTCAAGCCCGGTCATGTGCCAGCCGGCCAAGAGGAGGCCGGCAATAAGTACGGCGCGCACCCAGTGCAACATCCGCAGGGACGTCGGATACCGATCAATTATTGTTTGATTTACCGGATTCATCGCGGTCTCTCCATCGATCTTCAGAGGCATCGGAATGCACCTTTGACCGGCCACCCGCTATGACGATTTGGAGGGCGGCCGGGTCAGTGCGGGGTTACTCTCAGTTGGGCAACAGCACGGTAATAACCTTCTCTTCGGTGTAGGCCAGCGCGCCGCTGAATCCGCCTTCTCGGCCAATGCCACTGGCCTTGACGCCGCCCCAGGGCAGGTTGGCGTCCAGCGGGCTCCAACAGTTGATGCCCACGGCCCCAGCCTTCACCGCCGCCGCTACGCGATGCGCCCGCACCAGGTCGCTGGTCCAGACCGTAGCGGCAAGGCCGTAGTTGGAATCGTTGGCCAGTGCGATGGCCTCATCCTCGCTGTCGAACGTGATCACCGTGCCGACGGGGCCGAAGATCTCGTCCCGGGCGATCGCCATGTCATTGCGGGCGTTGGCGAAGATCGTCGGGCGGACAAACCAGCCTTGTTCGGGGTTCGATACACCGCCGGCCAGCAGGGTCGCACCTTGGTCGATGCCCAATTGGATGTAACGGTTGACGCGATCCAATTGCGTTTTCTTGGCCACCGGCCCCATCTGCACGCCGGGTTGGCGAGGGTCGCCCACCTTGACGGCGCGTGCGGCATCGGCCAGCGCGGCGGCGAAACGATCGGCGAGATTGCGCTGGACCAGGATGCGCGAGCCGGCGGCGCAGACCTGGCCCTGGTTGGCGAACAGGCCGAGGGAGCAGCCGAACAGCGCATCGTCGAAGGAGGCATCGTCGAAGACAATTTGCGGGCTCTTGCCGCCCAGCTCCAGGGCCACGCGCTTGAACAGCACGCCGGCGGTGCGCTGGATTTCGCGTCCGGCTTCAGGGCTGCCAGTAAAGCTGATCTTGTCGACATGGGGGTGTTCGCACAGGGCGCGACCTACCTCGTTGCCGTAGCCAGTGACGACGTTGATCACGCCGTCAGGGAAGCCCGCTTCCTGGGCCAGTGTCGCCAGGTGCAAGGCCGACTGTGGCGTCTCTTCCGACGGTTTGATGACCACGGTGCAGCCTGCCGCCAGCAAAGCGGCGAGCTTCCACACCGTGATCATCAGCGGTGAGTTCCAGGGAACGATGGCACCAACCACGCCCACCGGCTCCCGTACCGTGTACGAGAGGGACTGGGTGCCGAAGTAGCCGCCGGAGGGTATGGTCCGCCCCTCGAGCTGGTTGGCCCAGCCGGCGGAGGCGCGCAGGTTGGCGACGGCGTTGGGCACGTCCAGCCGGCGCGGTTCGATCGGCGAGCGGCCAATGGCGTCGGCGTCCATATCGGCCAGCACGTCGGTGTCGCGTTCCACCAGGTCGGCCAGCTTCGACAGCAGTCGAGCGCGCTGGGCGCCGTCGAGCTGACGCCAGGCGCCACGTTCCAGCTGGTTGCGTGCCGCTCCCACAGCACGGTCGACGTCTTCAGCGGTGCCGCGCGCGCATCTGCCGTAGACCTGTTCCGTCACGGGGTTGACGAGGTTGATGCGGCGGCCGTCGGAGGCTTCGAAGGACGCGCCGGCGATGAAGTGTTTCAAATGCTCAGTCATTTTGAAGTCCATGGGTGATGGGCAGGAGTCGGGACAGGTCACGCCTCGAGGGCGTCCAGGGCGTCGCCGAAGATGTCCAATGCCTTGAAGAACAGCGCCCGTGAAATCGTCAGCGAAGGCATGACGCGCATCACGTTGCTGTAGCGACCGCAGGGAATCATCAGCACGCCGTGGCTCAGCAGGTAACCCATGAGTTGGCCGATCTTTTCCGGTGCCAGTGGCGCCTTGGTGGTCGGGTCCGAGACCAGTTCGATCCCGATCATCAAGCCGCGACCGCGGACCTCACCGACCAGCGGGCTGCCGAAGCCACGGATACGTTCTTGAGCTTCGAGCCCCAGTGTGTGGGCCCGGTTGAGCAGATCGAGCTCCGGGTCCTGGAGAATGCTGATGTTGGTCAGCGCCACAGCCGCGGACAACGAGTTGGCGGCGAAGGTGTTGGGCATCGATCCGTCAGGAATCGCCGCCGCCAGGTCCGAGCGCATGATCAGGCCGGCCATTGGCAAGTCGCTGCCGATGCCCTTGCCGAAAGTGAGCATGTCGGGCTTCACGCCGGAGTGCTCGACCGCCCACATCTTGCCGGTACGCCCCGCGCCGGACTGCACTTCATCGACGATCAGCAGTGCGCCGCTGCGGTCGCAGGCCTTGCGCAACAGTTGCAGGAACTCTGGCGAGGGCGGCACGTAGCCGCCTTCGCCCTGCACCGGTTCCACGATCACGGCCGCCACGTCGTCGGCGGCGGTGTAGGGGGTGTTCAGCAGGTAATCCACGTACTCACCAGCGATCTGCTCGGCGCTTTTGTGGGTCGTGTCGAAGGGAAAGCGGTAGGCATAAGGGTAGGGGGCGTGAATGACACCACCCATCTGGGCACCGTAGCCTTTACGATAGGCCGTGCCTGTGGTCAGCGCGCCGGACGCGTTCCACACGCCGTGGTAGCCACCGTGGAAAGCGATGATCTGATGCCGCCCGGTGACGCGTTTGGCGAACTTGATGGCCGCCTCCAGCGCATCGCTACCGCTTTGCGTGAAGAACGTGATGCAGTCGCCACGCAAGCCGTCGGGCGCGATCTCGGAGAGCTTGGCGGCCAGTTCGGTGCGCCGGGTGCTGTTGACTTCCAGGGCGTGCATCAGCACTTCGGACTGTTCGCGAATGGCCTGTACCACTTTCGGGTGGCAGCGACCCACGCTGCTGACGCCCACGCCCGCGGACAGGTCGATGTAGGTATTGCCATCGGCGTCCTTGAAGGTCGCGCCGAACGCCCGGTCCATGGCCACGGGCATGCGTCCGCCGCCGCGCGCCATCGACTCGGTACGCGCCGACAATGCCAGGGCCTCGGTGGTCTTGGGGCCGGGAATGGTGGAGGTAATCAGCGGGGCGTCCGCGAAATGGAGGGATTCAAGCTTGGCTTCACTCATGACGGTCTCTCAGGATGTCGGTTTCAGTGTCCCGATCATCCTCGTGGCCCCTTCCTGGCCGGTAGCCCGAATCGGCACATTGGGAGGCCGTCGCGCACCTTCTTTTTGAAGAACTGACGATCATGCAAAGAAATTTGCAGAATTCTCTTAATGTGAGAATATCTGTCGTGAAGACGATCTAAAAACAAAAATAACGGCCGAGGCTTTCGTCATCATGAAAAACCTGAATATCAGCCACTTCCACGACATTCATGTCCACGCCGCCACCGTCCAGGAGTGGAACCAGGACTACAACCAGTTAACCGCGGGTTCGGCTGAGAGCTCACTGATCCAGTTGACGACGCCGCGCTGCCACGTCTTCCGCGAGCAGATCAACCAGCGGGTCGTGCAGCACGGCGTGGCCCCTCGGGGCAAGATGTGCTTCGCCGTGCCGATCAATGTCCCGGGTACGATCCGTATGCAAGGGCGGGAAGTGGACGACAGCAGCCTGTTCTTTCTTCATGGCGGCGAGGAGTTCATGTTCCACATGCCGATGGGCATGGAGCTGCTGGCGATCACCTTCGAGCGTGAGTTGTTCGAGCAAGCGTTGGCGCAAACCGCGTCGGCCAGGGAAATCAGTCAGTTGCTACGTCAGCCGGTGATCAGGCTTTCCACTCAGCGTTATGCCGAGGCTCGCCGTCGAATGCTGGCGGCGTTTTCCCAGGCGCTCTTGAGTGAGGAACTCGACAATGCGCAAGACCGGGAAACGGCACTGGAGCAGACCATGCTCGACGAATTGCTGCAGTTGATGACCGACCCCGCCTGCGACAAGCAACAGCGCGCTCCCAGCTCCACGCGCAGTTACATTGTCGAAAAGTGTCACCGCCTGGCGACCGCGCAATCGAACAATGTGCCCAGCGTGGACGAGTTGTGCCAGCGACTCCAGGTCAGTCGCCGTACCGTGCAAAACAGTTTCCGTTCGGTGACCGAGACCACGCCGGTCAATTACCTGCGCTCCGTAAGGCTCAACGGCGTGCGCCGAACCTTGATGTCCACCCCAGCGTCGCATCTCTCGATTGGCGATGCCGCAGCCCAGTGGGGCTTCTTTCACCTCAGCCATTTTGCCGCCGAGTACCAGGCGCTGTTCGCTGAGTTGCCGTCCCATACCGCCCGCGCTGCCATCAGCCGTTGCGCTCACGCTTGAACATGGGCTCGTTGCATTCAGCAACGGGCTGGCGTGACTTCACTTACCGATTTGGGCTAATGAGACGTTCAGGGAGAGGCATAGGATCAAGTCCAGCGTGCAACAAGAACAATAACGCTATTTGATGATGGTCAGCGATTGACCGCATCGATCCTACGGCGACTGCCTCATCCTATAAGGTCAAGAAAACATGAGTGTACCTCTCCCGGTCAATAGCTCCACGGAGCTCAAGCGTGGGGCCCTGGGTGTCGGCTTCATCATCTTTTTCGTGGTTTCGGCGGCGAGCCCCTTGAGCGTCATCGCCGGCGGCTTTCCCATCGGCATCATGCTGGGCAACGGCGCCGGCACACCGGCGTTGCTGATCCTGGCCTTGCTGGTGCTACTGGCGTTTTCGGTGGGCTACACCACCATGTCCCGGCACGTGACCAACGCCGGCGGATTCTATGCCTTCACCTCCCGTGGCCTGGGTGGCCTGGCCGGTGGTGCGGCGGGCGTGCTGGCAATGTTTGCCTACAACATCCTGCAAGTCGGGTTGTATGGGATGTTCGGTGGCGTGGTCAGCGGCACGATGGAAAGCGTCTTCGGCCTGGTATTGCCCTGGTGGTCGTACTCGCTGATGGCGATGGCCAGTGTCGCGATTCTCGGCTATCGCAAGATCGATCTGTCCGCCCGGGTGCTGTCGGTCATTGTAATCGCCGAGTACCTGGCGATCCTGCTCCTGGATTTCGCGATTCTAAGGACCGGTGGCGACAGCGGCATCAACCTCGACGCGTTCGATCGCCGTCACGTGTTCAGCGGCACGCCGTCCATCGGCTTACTGTTCTGCTTTGCGGCGTTCATCGGCTTCGAGGCCACCACCATCTACGGCGAAGAAGCCAAGAACCCACAACGTACCATCCCGATTGCCACCTACTGTTCGGTCTTGCTGATCGGTGGTTTCTACGCGCTGTCGGTCTGGTCGATGGTCATCGGCGTTGGGGCGGACAAAATCGTCTCCACGCTCCAGGCCTTGCAGGACCCGACGACGTTTATCTATGGCATGTCCGACCACTTTGTCGGCCCGCACCTGACCCAGGTCATCCGCGTGCTGTTCATGGTCAGTATCTATGCCGGGCTGTTGGCCTTTCATAATGCCGCGGCGCGTTATTTCTATGCCATTGGACGTGACGGTTTGCTGCCCAGCCGGTTGGGCACCACCCACCGCGTCCACCAGAGCCCGCACATGGGATCGGCGTTGCAGAGCCTGATCTCCGCCGTGGTAGTGCTGATTTTCGCCGCCATGGATGCCGATCCGATCCTGCAACTGTTCGCCTGGCTGTCCAACCTGGCGACGCTCTGCGTGATTTTGCTGATGGCGCTGACTTCCGCCGCGGTCTGGGTCTTTGCCCAACGCCACCCCGAACTCAAGCTGGGGATCTGGCGTGGGCGGATTTTTCCTGGTTTTTCGTGCGTGGCGTTGTTGGCGGTCCTGTTTATCGCGGTGGTGCATTTCGATGTGCTGACGGGTGCGAGCAAGGCTTTGTCGTATGGCCTCTGCGCGATCATTCCGGCGGCGTTGCTGGTGGGTGTGTTCCTGGCGGCGCGACTGCGCAAGGTGGAGCCGCAGCGGTATCGGGTGTTGGGGAGTCATAAGCTCTAGGCGCCTGCGCCGTATCGATGGCGCTTGAAAAGGATAAGGCTAAGCTCATTGAGTTCCCGCGCTCCAGTGCCTCAGCGACCGCTGTACCAGGCTGGACCGTTAATAACAGAGGAGTCTTGTAATGACGCTTCCACGAGCGTTGGCATTTGATGTGTTCGGTACCGTGGTTGACTGGCATTCAGGCATCGCACGTGAGGCGAGTACATTCGTGTCGACCTACCTGCCCGCGGTCAGCCCAGCAGAGTTTGCAATGCAATGGCGCCGGTTGTATGCGCCAGCGCTGCGCGAGTGCATCAAGGGGCATGGAGGCTTCGTTGTCCTGGATACATTGCACCACGAGACGCTGGTCCAGTTGTTGAGGACTTACGGCCTGGACGTCGACCAGGTTGCTCCCGAGGTCTTGCACACGCTTGCCCATGCCTGGCGTCGCCTGGACCCGTGGCCTGACGTGGCCGAGGGGCTGGCCCTGTTGCGCCGACGCTTTGCGGTGGTGACCTTGTCCAATGCCAATGTGGCCTTGATGATCGCCATGAACCGGTACAACGGTTTGCAGTGGGACGCGCTGCTGGGGGCGGAATTCGCACAAACCTATAAACCGGATCCTGCCGCGTACCTGTCCACGGCAAAGGCGCTGGATTTGAAACCCAATGAACTTTGCCTGGTGGCCTGTCACCACAGCGATCTTGCAGCCGCCAGGGATTGTGGCCTGATGACGGCCTATGTCGACCGCCCCATGGAATATGGTGGGGCACCGGCCCCCGATGCCGCCGACGGCCAGGATTGGGATTGGCAGGCGGATAGTTTCATCGACCTTGATCGCAAGCTCGGGTGATTTGCCTGATCGAGTGCTGACTCAAATCAGAAAGCGATAAGGCCCTGATTCAGGGAATTAAGTCGCTTGATAGGGCGCTATTTAATTCTATAATTTTGTGAATTAACTGGCACAAAATGGGCTAGATACACACTACGTTGGATTTAAGCTTCAGCAAGCCGAGCGAGGTCGTCAAGCGCCTCTGCGATCGCTTGCGCACAGAGCGCTTGGCGCCGGACATGACACAAGCCGACTTGGCCGGGCGTGCCCTTAAGGCATAGAGGTACTCGAACACGATCAGCGGGCGACCGGTCAAGGCAGTCGTGGAAACCAGCGTGCCCCATTGCCATCGCTCACCCCAGCCCTCGTAGAAGAACTGAGGCCAATCAGGGGATTCAAACCATCCAAAGCATGCCCTCAGATATGCTCCCAACGTAGCAATCCACTGGAAGTGGATGGATTTCCATGGTCTATCACAAGTCAGAAATGATCAGGTTGCCCCCCCGCCCGAAGACGCCTACAGACTCTCAGGATCGCCGAAGAACATTTTGACTAGGCTCTAGCGCAGTATTTTCAGGTCGGGAAAACAAAAATATGCCCCCATTTTTGCCCCCAGTAGCGCGGAATATGCGGACGATCGAAATTTACCAAGCGATGTGCTCACCGTCACACCGGCATTTACCATCACAATTCACAGGAGTGCCTTCAATTGTTCGTTCGCCCTGATCAGTACCAGTCGGTAGTAGCCACAATAGTCGCCGAAGAGCCGCGCTTGGACGTCGCGGTAGCATTCTGGGGGGAGGGCGCCGATGTACACATCCACCCTGAGATCTCCAAGCCCATCCGGATGATCGTTAACTTGCGCAGCGGGGGTACGAACCCTTGGATGATCAAAGGCCTGATAAAAAAGGCGAAGAAGAATCCTCAGATCGAGATTCAACAGTGCGACCGCCTGCACGCCAAGGTGATCGTAGGTGAAGCGAACCTGGTTTTAGGCAGTGCCAATCTCAGCCGAAATGGCCTTGGTTTGGAAGGGCAGGAGCTCGCTCACTGGCTTGAGGCGGGGATCCACACAACCATGACTGATGAAGTGCGTGCTGCTCAACAATGGTTCGAGCAGCTCTGGACATCAGCTGAGACTCGGGTCATCACCGACGATGACCTCAAAGCTGCCATCGTTGCCTATAACCGCAATCGGAACGCAAGACCTGACTACTCGCCTAAGGGGCCATTCACGTTTGCCAAATATCTGCCGCACGAACTCGAGGTGCGCGATGCCTATGCACTGATTTACAACTCTCGCCCCTGCAAAGAGGCCGATGAGGCCGGTGATCGTTACCACCAGCAGGTTGTCGCAGAGCAGGGGGGCGAGAAAGGCCGTAGACCCAGCAAGCACTGGAATTTCGAATCCTGGCCCAATGCTCTCGACACTACGGGGAAGTACGAGTACCTATGCCTTTTCCTTGAGAGTGACGGGGAGCTGGTGGTTGATGGAGTGTGTAGGATGACCGCCCTGCGAATTCCATTTGAGTACGGTGAGGAGGGTGGTGAAGGGTGGGTCGACCTGGCCAGGCCAACATCAACCTTAATGGGACATAGCCTGAAGCGGGCTCAGCGTGAGGCGCTCGCGCTCGAACTGGGGCCCAGCATCAGCGATATTTGGGAAGAGGCTGAAATACTCGAGGAGGGTGCGCGCAGAATTCACCTGAGCGAGATTGCACGGATCCTGGCACGGCACACCGCCCAATGACTCCATTTACCCGAACCAGACCCAGCATCTTGTATCATGCCGGGTTCGATTGAGCCTGGCCCGTCCCCACATGACCATTGCCCCACTTGACCGCCTCATAACGACCGGCACTGCTGTTGATCAAGCTAGAGATGCTCGGCCGCTGAGCAGCCTGCTTAGCGAGCCATTCATTGTGCTCCTCGGTGCCCCTGGTATGGGCAAGTCCGTGGCGCTCAGCCAGCTGGCCCAGCTGGAAGGGGAAACCTACCACCAAGCATTCGCCGTGGTTGAGCAGCAATTTACACCCGGTTCGACAATCTATATCGATGCGCTTGATGAGATTCCGGTGGACGAGGCCAAGAGCATCGCAAGGGCATTACAGCGCACTCCGGACGTCAGGTGGCGGGTAAGTTGCAGGGCTGAAAGCTGGAATGAAGGCGGGCGCCTCAGTCAGGCTTTCGGTGATAAGGGGGCTTCAACTGGTGTAGCCCCTGCAGTTGCCCAATTGCTTCCTTTAACGGAGCTAGAGGCAGTCAGAGTGCTTCAAGCGTTCGGCTGCGCTGATCCGGCAGCACTCCTCGCCAAGCTGGAGGTGATACGTTCGACGGCCTTCGCGATGACGCCTCTGGGTTTGAAATTCCTTACAAAGGCCAATATAGAGTCACCCAGCGAGTTGACGCGATTCGAGCTCTATCAGTCCGGCGTTGAGCACTTGGCGTTTGAGCACAACAATACCAAACAGGAAGATGGCCAGCGTGCCACCCTCACGATGGAGGCCAGGCTCGACATTGCCGGCCGCGTCGGCCTGGCACTGCTGTTGTCAGGCAAGCATCGGATCAAACTTTCCGTTTTTACAGATGACACCGCGGTCACTTGTGACGACTTGAGGCTTGACCGCACTGCATTGACAGCAGTGTTGGATAGCGCGTTGTTTATCAAAGCCGGGGACGTGTTCCAGCCGCTTCACCGCAGCATTCAGGAATTCCTCGCCGGACGCTTTCTCGCAAGGCTTGTCGCTAACGGGACTGGCAATTCTAAGCTCCCGGCTGAACGCGCGCTGGCGCTCATCGTGTCTGCAGATGGCTTACCTGCTGACGGAATGCGTCCCCTCTACGCGTGGTACGCAGGACACCTGGTCAGCTTCGGATACCCAGATGAAGCAATGAGACTGGCACAACTAGACCCGGATTCATTGCTTCTACACGGCGACACGGCAAAGTTGCCCGTCGACGTGAGGTTAACGGTTCTCAGGGACGTGGGTTCTAGAGACCCATTCTTCCGGTGGGCGCCTCACCAGTGGGCACCAGCAGAGATCACAACGGTGGGCCTCATCACTGCCGACATGCTTACCCAGGTGATAGGGATGCTGACCGGGGAAACGTCGGGCTACCGCATCAATATGCTTTTGGAGGCGCTGTCTGTAGGTAAGCCTCATGCTGCAGCATCTGATGCCTGCTGGGGCATGGTAGTGGGTCAAGCCGCGGTTGAGTGGTGCCGGCGTGCAGCCGTCTCAGCCTGGCTCCACTGCGCTCGGCCCTCCGTTGAGGAGATTTGGGCGCGAATTGATTGCCTCTGCCAAATGGCGGAACACGATTACGGCAACCTTCGCTCAATGGCCCAACTATTTTGCGCTATCCCTTCAGAGCAACTGAACGTGACTGACGTGGATCGCCTGCTGAAAGTGTTGATGGCGGTGCACAGCACGCTCTACCACGCCTCAAAAATGGTCAGTGCCCCCACCGTTACTATCACCTACGCCCTACGAGATGCTGCATGGCATGTAGCGTCGAGTGCATGGCATGCCTTGATCACTGACGACCCGAAAAGCTGGCGCTTTGCGGCAGGCAAGGGGTCGGTACAGCAAGCTTTTGCCTCGCACCTCGGTTATGCCGTTGTTACGCAGTTTGAGCCAACTGTTGAAGAGTTCGCCTACTTGTTGATCGCAACAGGTTTGATTGTTGGTGATGACTCCTCCTTCAGCCGTGCCGCGCGGGAGTACATTGAATCGCATGGTATGTCAGATGATTTAGTTGCTGAAATCGCCGCTGTTACCGACTTGGAGATTGCTGGTTGTGGCTCGATTGGCATGGGATTACGGGCCCTCGGCATTTCACCCTCTGCAGCGTCGGTAAGCTTGCTCCTGAACTCAAGTCAACTGCTGGCCAAGACAGAGGGCGCTTATGTTGGGCGGCAGGTGGTGGCCTGGGTTCTGCGGCAGGGTGAGGCAACGCCTGACTGGTTACCAGCCTTGCTTACGGCCCATCTAGACCGAGAAGTGGTATCTACGGTCAGGGCCGCTATCACTGCACATGAGGAGGAGCTTTCGATCCTGCAAGCACGTGCAGCTGATAGTGTGGAGGCCCAGCTACGACGAACAATCAAGGCTTGCCAGGCAGCTGAAACAATTACCGATGACCAATTAAGCGAGCTCATGTATTGGGGGGCAGAGATTTATGCTGGAAATACACCCCTGCCTCTCGTGGCTTGCAACGGAACAGAAGCGTTGAACGAAGCCTTCGGCGAGACTCTTGCTGATGTCGTAGCCGACGGGATCGTCGATGATCAATGTTCTCCTGCAGGCGTTCATCTCGCAGCTCAGGCATCATTGCTAATTGACAAGGGCCGTGACCTCATTGGGTTGTCGACCGCAGAAATCACCAGGGTGTACTTGTCCGCCGAGTACCTGAGAAGCTCATACCTCAGAGATAAGCTAGAGCACCAATGCATCTCTTTGCTTGAAAGCGCCTTCCGCACAGAGCCAGAAATGCTCGCTCAGATCTCTCAGGCGAATGACGGATCATGGCGCACCCTACTTGAAAAGCTCGGAGAGAGGCCGAGAGCTGGTGATTTGCAGGCGTGGGCCGTGAAAACCCTTTTACTGCAACCAGACATGGTCGAAAGAGGATTGCTGGATGCGGCACAAAATCTAGCCTGGCTGAACCTTGACCATGATGAGCTAGTCTCCGTTGCTCGTACCTTCATTGACCGCTTGGTCGAGCAGTGCCAACAGCAGCCTCAGGTTAGGCACTATTCCACCCTCATCTCGGATCGACTTCAGTGGGCATACTTCGGCGTTTGCATTGAGCCGGACTTGTTCAGTGATGACTTCACCCGAGCATTGGAGGTGGCCGATGATCATACGATCCACCGTTTGATCGTCGATGACTACCCGCTTAAAGGCTTCAGTACTGAGCCTTCTACTACGATCAGCATAAGCACCCTCTTGATGCAGTTTTTCATCGCCCGATCGCCATCAATGGAAGGGCACTACGATCGTATTAGGGTCGATACCGCAAAGGTGATGAAGTCGATTAGGCTGTCCGGTGAGAGGCAGGCGGAAAGTGAGATTCAGTCGCTGGTTCTCGCTGCGGAGGGAACTGCTTGGGAGCTGCTGCTCAGACATGACCTCGAGGTCTACCGCCGCGATGCCCGGGCACTGGATTATTCATTGATTACCCCGGCCGACTTAGCCAAGGTGATTGACAGCAAAGGCCCCATCAGTGTCCGTGATCTGCGAGCACTGACCCTTATGGTGCTGCGCAAGGTGGCTGCAGAAATCCAGTCTTCGCCACTGAACATCTGGAACCTTTATTGGAATGACGGTGTGCCTAAGCCAGAGAACGATTGCCGCGATATTTTAGCCGATAAACTTCGTGATCGCCTGAGGGTTTATGGTGACTTCGAGGTATCTCCAGAGGTGGCCTCAGCAGGTGGGACTCGGGCTGACATGGTGGTCACGCACGGGACCTTGTCTCTACCGTTCGAGGCAAAGCGTTCAGCCCACAGTCACCTTTGGTACGGGCATAGTGGTCAGCTTCAAACCTATACACAGGCGCCCAGTACTGAAGGGCAGGGGATCTATATTGTCTTTTGGTTCGGGCCCGCGCTGAAGATCCAGGCACCGCCGGAGGGCACCACGCCCGACACACCAGATGCTCTCAAAGCCGAACTTGAGGGACAGTTGCCGGCAGAGCTCCGGGCCATAACGTCTGTTGTTGTCCTGGACCTTACTGACGCAGGCGCTGCGGCGAAAGTACGGAAAGAGTCCGGTTATGAGCAGGGAAAAGCGGACAAACGAGAGAGACGCGCGAGCAGAAGGGTAAAAAAATAGGGATTATGGAGCTTATACGCTCCATCTGCCTATCAAAGTGGAGCGCCCATACTCCAGAATGATTTGATATGGCAGAAAGCCATGCATATTCTTCCGACATTAAAAACGGAAGAGGCCAGCATGGAAAAAGTCGAAATCGGAGAAGAACCATCGCACACTCTGGGCCACTACCTCAGAGACAACTTGAACGCAGCGCTGCTTGTCGGTGGCAAGCAGCGCGAAAGCGGTCGACCTGGACCGATCACCGCGACCTACATTCAGCGCGAAAGTGGAATCGTCCGGAGCACTGTTCGTGCGCTGAAGGCGGAGGGTGGGGTTGAGCCAAATGAGCAACAAATCAGTATTGCCAGATGATCTTGAGCAGCTAGCCAAGCGCTTGCTTGATTCCGCCGGCAGCGTGGGCGTGACCATGATTGAGGCTGAGCTAGTCAGCTTTTCGGAAGGATGCTTTGTGCTGCTCGATCCGGCAGCGATGGCTGCAGCGATATCACTCGATCGCCCCGCCTTGATTTTTTACTCCCAACATCACTTCGATGCACGAACGACGATCAGCATCGAGATAATCAACGCCGGCGGGCGGGAGACCTCGCTCAATCGCAAGAATGCGCTCATGCCGACCATCGATGAATGCCTTGAGGTTCTGCCTGAGGCCTTCAAGTCCAGGGAAGGGCTCGTCCACCGGCTGAGGTACGCATACTCGGCCCATGGCCTGGCCAGGCTCTGCGTGTTGGATGGAGACTGGTACGACGAGTTGACCGACTACCTGGCCGAATTCATCGAAGGGCACCAAGACAGGTTTGAGTCTCAGGTCGCAACCGATGCTGCGAAGCTGGAGTCAGTGTTCGAGGCTTTGGCCATCGAAATTGCCGATGATGAGCGATTCGTGAAGACGCGTGGCCTTAGGAAAAAAGGATTGCTCGTAGAGTCCGTTTGGGGGGATCGAATTCCAAAGGACGAGCAATCCAGGGTCACCCGCCTTGCCCAAGGGGAAGATCCGCAGGATTGGAATTTTGTGCATGTAGTCAGGCAAGCAAGCGATATTGTTGAAAAACGCCAGTTCACTCAGTCGGATTAGTCACGAAGCCTGGTCGGAGTCTGTCTCCATTCAAGCCATTTTATTCCTTTCGTCGCGATCTATTGGGGCTAATGATTCTGAGGGCGTGTGCGTGGTTTGGGCCTACCGCAAGGCGAACGACAAATAGCGGCGGCGCTGACCTCGCCCCAACCAACTGTGAAATGCTCCGCAACATCCTCGAACCCTGTGAGAGTTCAGTAGACTTACCCGACTCTTTGATCATCGTCTGGAGATCGGAGCCTTCTCGATAGGTGATGGAGTACCGCTTCGTCTTCTCGTTTTCTTGCTGGATAAGGGCCTTCGATTCCGGGCTGATGGTGTCGTTTGTCCAAAGCTGCAGGTCTGCTTGAGCTTGGCATAGCCTTCCTCGTGCTTTGCGAAGTCCCGCAGTACCGGGATTCGTTTCATCAACCATTTCTCGACTTCGGCGTCATAACCCTCGCCGGTTGGCAAGTGCCCCTTGCACTCGACGAAAACGATCTCCGTACTCCCGACCTCTACGAACACATCTGCGATGTCATGGATCAGCACATCATTCCGCTAAACCTGGATTTCAATACGGTCTCTGGGCTGGATGCTTGCTAGTGACGACTGCATGTGAATCTCGCGTGGCCAGCCATCCTGATGAGTGATCGTCAGCGTGGGGTGGAAGTCGATGACCATCGCTTCACCGCGTGCATGCTCGTAAGGGGCCAAGCATGCTCTGATGGCTTCTAACCACCTACCAGGAATGGTGCCATCTGCCTGGTAGATAGTTGCGTCCAAGTCAGCTTGGGCTCACTGGTAGCTCGGGGAAGGCCTGAGGCCGCTCCTCAAAGGTCGTGGCTTGAATCGACCGCTGCGCGTGATTGCGCAGTCTTCAGGCCAGGTCAAGCGTCGATTCCCATTAGCTATCCCAAGCCCGGAATGTCAGGCATTATCGATCCAGATCGCTATGGCGATTTGCCAGTGGATTAGGTGAGGCGGAGGTGAAGGATGAAGGACTCATTTTCAAGGCGTCACGATTTCTCGCAGGTCGATGAAGCCGAAATCACTGTCTGGTAAGGCGCACCGCAAGCGCTGCAGGGGTATCTGATTCAATTGAGCTACGAATGTGGTCTCAAACCATCAGACCTGCGCCAAATCATCTGCCAGACCTTGAAGGTCTTGCCTGACAAGCAGAACTGGAGTGAGAGGCTCAATATCCATGAGGAAAACGTTCAGCAGCTTGAGCAGTGCAAGTGGTTCAAGGTGTATGACGTCATTGGCCGGAACGGCCTGCGGAGTAGTATGGTGAGGACGAAGTAGGGCAGTATTAATCCGCCCGATGAGTGTACCGAAGCCTCAGCATTTGGCACTTTAAGTGCGCGTGCCCAGGTGGAAAGTGGTGATTTTTTCGAAATTTCCAATGATTTGGCAAAGGATTGAAATCATGGTGAGCAGTACAAAAAAGCAAAGTAATCCTTTTTCTACTGCTGGAAGTGGCGTGGTTTTTGAGAACAAAATCCAAGCAATTTTCACGCTGGCACTTCTTGCTGATGCTCCGATCCCGGGCCTACCCAATGCAGCACGAGCTACATCCCTGAAGCTCCAGGCAAAATATGATGGTGTCAATACAGACGACTTGGTTGTGGAGGCTGTTGACAATGCAGGCACTCCATGCAGGTTGTACGGACAGGTAAAGCACGAAGTTAAAATTGGAAGTTCGGAAGACTCTATATTTTCTGAGGTTATGACCAGTGCTTGGAAAGACTTTTCAGGAGAGAAATTTAATCCAGAAACAGATTGTATCGCTTTGATCGTTGGCATCCTGCCTAAGAATGATGTCAACAACACTTTGCCAGTGCTGGAGTGGGCCAGGTACTCCAGCAGTGCGGCGGAATTCTTTCTAAAAATTCAAACGAAAGGATTTACTAGTGACACCAAAATAAAACGATTAAAAATATTCAGAGATCAATTGGAGTCCGCAAATGATGGGGTTGCACTAACAGATCATGAATTGTGGAGCTTTTTGAAGGTGTTTTATGTGCTGTCTTATGATTTAGATAGCACAGCCTCGGTTGTTCTAACTTTTGTTAACGCATTGATTTCTTGCTACACAGATCAGCCACCACATGTCGTGATGGCTAGGATTGTCGAGCTTGCGCAGACCTTTAATCAAAATGGTGGAACTATTACCCGAGAGAATCTTCGAGAGCTCGGAGAAATATTCAAGTCAACTGTATCTGCAAAGCTAGCGCAGGATACCCTCAAGCTGAGCGAGCAGGGGAAGTATATTTACGAAGGTATCCGGCACAGTATTCGGGATGTGCATATCTCCCGCAACCATGAAATGGCTAGGCTCGAGCAACTTTTTTCGGAAGGTGGGGTCATTTTCGTCTCTGGCGATCGCGGTGCAGGAAAATCTGCACTAGTAAAACATTTCTTGAGCGAGCGGCTGAAAGATTGCGTGCCATTTTACCTTCGCGCTGAAGATCTAGACAAACCAGGGCTTGCCCAAGTTTTTAGATCGATAGGTCTGGAAAGCACAATCGAGAATATTGCAGGCCATCTCGCACTGATCACAAATAAAGTATTAGTAATTGAATCAATTGAGCGGGTCTTAGAGCTGAAAGATGTAGGAGCGTTTCAGCAGCTGCTATTGTTTATTCAGAGTTCTGGGGGGTGGACTGTAATCTTCACTGGACGAAGTTATAGTGTGCAGCAGTTGACCTTTATTTATCTACAGCCATTCGGTATAAGTTTTAAAACTATTGCGGTAGGTGGATTTACAACTGAGCAGACATCGGAATTGTGTGAGAAAATCCCCAGCCTTGCACCGCTTTTCGCCAACTCCTCAATTTCCACCATTATGCACGTGCCATTTTTTGTTGATTTGGCAGTACGTGCGCAGGCAAATAGTCAAAATTTCTCTGATACCGACTCGGAGTCGGAGTTCCGTAGCAGGGTTTGGAACTCGGTGATTGCAAGAAGCGATAGGCGTGGAGACGGTATGCCTGATCGTAGAGAGAAAACATTTATAGAAATTTCAAAAAAACGTGCCAAGCGTATGGTTTTTGGTGTTCCAGCGAAAGACTTCGATGCTGGTGCTCTAGAACAGCTTGAAGCTGACGATCTAATTCTCCGTGTCCAAAACTCATACGTCAGTCCGAGCCACGACGTGTTCGAGGACTGGGCGCTGGATAAGTTCATTGACCAAGAATATGAGGAACACGCAGATTCTGCTTCGGACTTTCTGAGCGCTATTGGTAACGAACCTGCGATTAAACGTGGTTTTAGATTGTGGATGCTGCGTCGACTTGGGGAAGGTGCGGTAATAGTTGAGTTCGTGGCAGAGATACTTTCCAGCGACTCAATTCCAGACTACTGGAAAGATGAAGCGCTTTCCGCAATACTTCATAGCGATACTCCTAAAGAGTTACTTTATTTAATTAGGTCGATAATAGTTAAAAATGATTTTAATTTGTTTGAAAGGCTGCTGTTTATACTGAGAACAACTTGCCAGCGTCCATGGGAAGGTCCTAGCGCAATTAATTTAATTGAAGGGCTAATGCAGCTGCCCAAAACATTGGTTTTGATCCCGTATGGGCTAGGTTGGGTTGCCTGCTTCGAGTTTGCCTACAACAATCGGCAATCATTGCCTGTCCAGATTGTTAATAGCATTTCTGAAGCTCTGAGCATTTGGGGTGACGGGTATCATTTAGGCTCATGGTCAGACGAGGCTCTCAGGGGATCTGCATTGTTAGCTTTGCATATTATTGAGAGCCAAAAATATGCGTGCTCGCGCGACCAGGTGAGAATCAAACTGATATCAATTGTCCTGAGGCTAGTTCGAGTTGTAAAGGATGACCTTGAAGCGTTATTTGAGCGAGATGTATTTAGCACTGAAGATGGAAACAGACCATCATACGTGAGGTCGTTAACCAAGTTAGCTCTCAATGCTGAAAACTCTGGTTTTCTCTGTCAGTACATACCCGACACAGTCATGCGCCTGGCCTGCTTTGAGTGGTTAAAGGTGGAGCATGATCATTATTATGGTTCTCGAAGAAGTCAAGATTTTGGGCTTGAAAATGACTTTTTGTCTCCTGGGGCAAGTGGTTTAAAAGGTCCATTCCATGCGCTATTAGGATTCCACCCAGACAAGGCGATCAGCTTCATTTTAGAACTCTGCAACTGGTGTACAAATGCCTTGGTTAAATCACAAACACTTGAAGCGGATGAGCCGACAGATTGGTGGGTTTTAGGCGATGAGCTGAAGCTTTCACAAGTTGTTATTAAGTTGAATGATGGCGCGGAAGTTTTACAATGGGTGTCCCCGCAGCTTTGGAACGCATATCGAGGGCTCTCTGTAGTGCCAAGATTGCTGCAGTGTGCGTTGATGGCACTGGAAAACTGGCTGATTCGACAAGCTCAATTAAAGAATAATGATGTAGAGTTCAAGAGGGTTTTCACATATCTTCTCGAAAATAGTTCTTCTGGGTTGATTACAGGTGTGCTGGCCTCGATTGCGGTCGCGTTTCCAAAGAAGGTAGGTAGTGAAGCGCTCCCTATCCTTAGATGTGAGCATTTTTACGGTTTCGAGATTGTAAGGGTTGTCAAAGAATCTACAGTAATGGACTATC
The DNA here is from genome assembly GCF_001269655.1 of Pseudomonas thivervalensis. Lineage (GTDB taxonomy): Bacteria > Pseudomonadota > Gammaproteobacteria > Pseudomonadales > Pseudomonadaceae > Aquipseudomonas > Aquipseudomonas thivervalensis. The sequence goes on along the minus strand of NZ_LHVE01000006.1, from coordinate 84,065 downwards.
CCCGAGTTTCCTTTAGTCGAGAATTGCTTGCAGAACTTTATGTCGATGAGCGCAAGACATCCAATGCGCTCCCTTGGAGAAGCCGTTCATTAGAGAATATTTTATTAGAGATTCAGCTTGATCCCGAACTGCACTCTCATGCCTTGGCCATTCTCGATGAGTTGAAAAAAAATCATTCCGAAAACTCTGAAGCTATCCAGTATATGTTGCATCGTACTGATACTAGAGATATGGCGTTAGTGCAAACTGATGATAAGTATAAATTTGAGCTTAGAGTGGAAAGGCCTCTTCCCGCTGACTTGGAGGAAAAAAGAATTGCACAAAACGCCCAGCGAGCTTTCGACCAACGAATTTATCGTTTGAAGAATTGGGCTGATGCGATTTACGAAAATAGTGCGGCTAACTCCTCGTCATTTGAAACGTACCCGCATGCACTAAGGGAGGCGATGGAGCTACTTGATGATATTTCAAAGGGGGTAGCACGCACCCAAGTGGGAATAATAGCTTGGGGGGCAATTGTAACGACGTCGGTGATTGGGTTACGAGATCATCTTGACTCGTTGTCTGATGAGGAACTTAACTGGATTGTCTCTAACATTGTTGAGGGTCTTCGTGTCGGTGCAAATGATTTCAATGGCATTGCTTCCGCCGGGATGGGCGATATGGGAGGGGAGTCGGCTTGTGCGTTCATAATTCCCAAACTTCTTGAGGTCGTCCATGAAGATGACTTGAGCGCAGTCAAGACTCTTATCGCAACTTGCTTAAGTCATTCGAATGAGTACGTCCGTCTATCCGCTGCCAAGGGCGTGCGTCAATATGTATGGGGCATCGATAGAGAATTCGCATTGGCTTGTTGTGCTTGGTTGATGCGCCTTTCGGAAATCGACCAAGCGTGTCATTCAATGATTAGATCTGGTAGGGGAGGAGTAAAAGGCGAAGAAGCTGTGTCACTAATGGAGTCTTACAGGGAAGAACTTGTATCCGCTGAGTTCTCATCCGATGCAGCACCGCCTGTTTTCGGTGTTAAACATGCTGGGGTGTTACAATTGATACTGCTTATGCAGCCCCTTGAAAGCAATGATGAATATGTAGAAGCTACCGTAAGAGGCGTTGTTAACTGTATCTGTGAGGGCTCTGAAGATGATATTGATCCTTTCGCTGGTCTAGATGCGCAGGAGGCAATGCAGAGATGCTTAGCGGAGCATATACTAGCTTCTGTTTCCGTTAACTTTTCCTCTGTTCGTGATTGGGTTCTTCAAGGCTGCCGGAAAGATCCACATTTTATGTATATGGTTAAGCTGTTCGTTGAATGCGAATTAGAAAAAACCATGTCTTTAGATGCCATTTGGGACTTGTGGAGGCTGTTTATTCCAGAAATGGAACATGCTGCGACGGTAGATCTCAGTAAGTTATCGCGCTCTAAGCAGGAAAGTACTTTAAGGTTTTTTAGAGGAATGATATTTCTCGACTACCCTATGAGGGATAGCCCAACTAAGGGAGAGCTTGAGCGCATAAAAGTTGGAGCGCCTTCTTTTATCGAATTCATACAGCGATTTATTATGAATCCTAGCGTTTTTGAGTCGCTCGCAAAGCACATGCGCTATTACCCAGATCAGTTTTTGCGTTCGGGTGTTCATATAGTGGCAGAAGTTCTTCGTAGTGATCCAGAAATGGCCTTTAAAGAAGGGAATACATGCTATCACTTGGAAATGGCTATGGCGCGTTTCTTAAACGTTGATGAGCGCGGCCCACTGAGTAGAATGCAGCACAAAGACTGTCTCGCCATATTGGACTGCATCGTGAAAAACGGCTCTGCTCGAGCCTATTTTTTACGAGAACATTTGGTAAGTTCGCGAAGAATTTCAAAGTAAGCAGAGGAGTAACTAGCTTGACTTTGTCGGCACGGGCACTGGGAGAATAATGTTAGCAATCCCGCCCCGTGCCACCTACCTGCTGAGGTAGCAGCAGCCCAAATAACCACTAGATAGCGAGGGCGCTGGTGAAGGATGTGGAGCATTCGATTTCTGTTTGTAAGCGTTCGGCAAAGTTACCTTCCGAACTCCAGCATTAAGGGTGATGTTGCCCGCGTATTAAGTGAACACCATGGCCTTCGGCGGCGGAGTTGGGAAGGTGTGGTCGCCGGCCCCTTACAGATGGACCTTAGACTGGGGGTATCATTTTCAAACCATCCAAAGCATCCCCTCAGATTTGCCCCCTTCAGATGGCTTGCGGTAGTTCATAAGTGGGGGGAGGGGGGCTCACATTGCTTACCTCTCAGTCGGGAATGACCAGCAGCGTCGGATAGAGCTGTCTACGGTGCTGCGAATTTTTCAGTCCGACGATGATTGATCTGCGAGCATCTGGATATTTATACAGCTATTGCGCAACCTCCGACGATTTGCACCAAAAATTGTCTCCGTTGTTGTTTACCGCTCCCGTCAATCACGCTAACTTGCGGTAACGCTGGCACAGTGCCGCTATCGGTCATCCCTGACTAGATCTCACTCGCGCGCACAGCTGCTCAGCTGGTGCCTACCCTTAATCAGGGCGGGATCATTGATCGCGCGCGGCAACCGCAAGAGGATTCTGCGGTTTAGTGTTTGTAGGAAGTGTTATGGATGGCGTGAGCTTCAAGCAGGTAGACCAGTATGCCCTGTGTTGTGTCGAGAATTTTTCTGATGAGCTTAAGCTCGCGCTGAGGGAAAACCTCACCCGTATCTGCCATGGTGCTGATCAGGCCAGCAAGGACAGGGCGATCTACAAATACCCTGCGACGATTAAGCACTTCTGGAACGAGCGCTATTCCAAGAAAACTTGGGAAACCCGGATTGGTATGCTGGGTGAGCTCCTGTCTCACGTCATCATTCTGAAGCTCTTCCCCAACTTCGATGTGGTCTCCCCGTTCTTCAATATGGAAGAGAAGAGTATCCGGAAGGGCTTCGATCTCCTCCTATACGAGACCTCAACCAACAACGTCTGGATCACCGAGGTCAAGTCGGGCGGCAGAGGGGCGGACAAGACTTCTTGCTCGGCCACAAGTGCGCAATTGCGTTTGGCTCGGGATGACCTCAAGAGGCGTTTGGCTGAGCCGGAGCTCAATCACTGGCTCAACGCGATCAATGCCGCGAAAAATGCGATCCACGACAAAGCTAATTACCGGGACTCGGTTATTGAGATCTTGGAGATGGAAGGTGATTTGGCTGAAGAAGACGGGGCGAGTGCTTCGGACAACAATGTGTTTCTGGTCTCTGCCCTGTTCAGCGAAGTGTCCCAGGCTATCGCCGAAAATACCGTGTCAAAATTCACCACCAAGCTGGTAGCTGAAGCTGTGTTCAAAACGGTGTGGGTGCTGTCCCTCCACAAAGGCACCATGGAAAAGCTGGAAGAGTTTTTGAGGCAGGAGGCGGAGCAGTAGCATGGAAGAGATGACTATCAGGAAACTGGGCAACACCAAGTTCAAGGATCTGTATTTCCAACTCCTCAAGGGAGACGAACTGGGTAACACAGAGATTGTGAAACTTTTGGCGATCGCCGTGCTGCTCCTTAACCACAAGACCCTCGAAATTCGGCGTCTCGGCTACCGCATTATTCTGTTTTACGGTAACGCTTCGGGTCAGTACCAGGCGCTGTACGATGTAGCACTCAACAGTGGTCTGCACCCTGTCTCAGCAGTAATCAGCAGCTACTTTTCCGAGGATGATCACCGTAGCGAGTCGTTCATCCGAAACATCGTGGGCAGCTACATCGATACCTTCCGTGATCAAGGCATCGTGCTGACTGAGCAACAGGATGCCCTGCGGACATTCGTTCAGTCGGAGTACCGTAAGTCGTCAGTCGTGGTTGCTCCTACCAGCTACGGAAAATCTGAGCTCATCATCCAATCGGTGAGGGAAAATCCAGGGCAGCGGATCCTGATCCTCGTGCCCTCGAAGGCTCTGCTGGCTCAGACGAAAAAGCGGTTGATCTACGCGGACATTGAGGGGCTGGGCAAGGTGGTGACCCACCCCGATATGTATTCAGTTGAACGGAAGAACAGGGCATTTGTCCTGACCCAGGAGCGGCTCAACAGGCTTTTGAACGAGAACGCCGGGCTGAGCTTCGATATGGTCTTCGTTGACGAGGCCCACAACCTGCTGCAGAGCGACCGCAGAAATGAGTTACTGGCTGCCATGCTGTGCATCCTGGGGGCTCGTAACCCGGAAACATCGTTCAAGTTCCTGACACCCTTCCTGTGCGATGAACTCAATGTCCGTGTGCGCTTCCTGGACATGATCCCGAGCGGATTCAAGATCGATGAGTACATCAAGTCTGAGCGCTTCTACATCAGGGATTTTAGGGCAGGGAGGGGCCAGACGAAGCTCAAGCTCTATGACCATTTCCTGAATGACTGGGTGGAGTTCGATCGGAGGTATGCCAACTGCTTCGAGCTCATCAAAGGCGAAGCACTGTCCAAAAACATCGTTTACGGCAACAGGAAGAAAAGCATTGAGTCATTTGCGGTTGAACTGGCAGCCGTGCTGCCGCCCGTAGATTGTCCGCTGATCCAGACGGCCTGTGCCGAGCTAGGAGAGCTTTTTGACCGACGCTACAAACTGATCGGCTGCCTGCGCAAAGGGGTTATGTACCACCATGGTTCGATCCCTGACACCATCCGTCTTTACTTGGAGAACCTATTCAGTAGCTCCAAGCAGATGAGGTTTCTGGTCTGCAACTCCACGCTTCTGGAAGGGGTGAACCTGCCGATCGAACGACTCTTCGTTTTTGATTTTTTCAAAGGGAAGCAAAAGCTGACGCCATCTCAATTCAAGAACCTGGTCGGACGCGTCAACCGGTTCAGTGAGGTCTTTGCGCCTGGAGCTAAGGCTGCGTTGAGAAAGCTGGAGTCCAGCATCTACCTGTTGGGCGTAAATGGCTACACACTCGACAATGCAGCGCTTGATACTTTCTACGATAAATCCGTCAACGTCTCAAAGGTGGTCAAGGACACAGTCAGCAACGTTCTGCTTGAAGCCACCAAGATCATCGATGGGAAGGTGTCGGTTCTCTACGACGACGCCGTGGCTCGTCTTGAGAATCTGCATCCTGGCGTGGTTAAAGATCGAGAGTGTCGGTACGTTACCACTCAGGTGGGCAAGCTCCTCATCGCGAACAGTGTCAGTGAAATTGACGTGTTCTCAGAGGAGGAGGCTATTGAACGGAAGATCAGGCGAGGCATCGAGGCGAACGGCGTCATCAATACCGTTGACAGGCTGATGCTTGCGATCTCCAAATCGTTCGTCGATCACTTCGACGACAGCCGAGAGTACAGCGACCTGTTGCGTCTGAAGCAAGAGCCTGCCCGGAATTTCTACGCCATGATCCTGGATTGGAAGCTGAAGAAACTCAGCGTCAAGCAGACGATCCGACAGACGCTCGCGTACTGGAAAAAGCTGGTCGAGACTAGCCATAGCGATCACGTATTCGTGGGTAAATGGGGTGATACCAAATATCGCGACAGCAAGTACGAGAACTGGGTAAAAATCTCCCAAAAGGATGACGGCGAGCGTATTAACCTGGCAATCGTCCGTCTCAAGGACGAGGACGATTTCTTTGACAACAAGATTTTCAAGTTCGTCGAGGTGCTGAATGGGGTAGGTGCGCTGGATCTAGGCTTCTACAAACTCATCAAATACGGTACTGCGGATGATACGAAGATCAAGCTCATCCGCGATGGCTACAGCCATGGCCTGGCGGATCTGATGCTCGAACGGTACCCCGAAACCGTGCGTGCGACGCTCGGCGGCGAGATCGAAGTGAGCCCTCGCCTAGTCAACATGATGATCAACAACGAGGAAAGCGATCTGCTGATTTTTGAAGCCAAGATGAACCTCAAACCCATCTGATCGGGAAGACTAAGATGTGATGAGCGGACGCAGAAATTGAGTAATTTGCATCGACCCATTGGCTTAGCGAATCGCCGCTGATCTTTATATGAATCGATACAAGGATGTTTGTTGCTTTTGGCTTGATGAGGCTGCGTGCGCATTGCTCATGATTGGAATTATACTGTTGGCTAAAATTCTTTGGTTTTCACTGGTGGGATATAGTGCAGCTGATATTCATATTTTTTAAGCCGTATTTTTTCTTCGCATACATAGCGGCATACGGCATATCTCAAAATCTTGAGGGTATTGGTCTATTTGGCTTATTGAATAATATCCATGACCCAGATTTCCCGCTACCCATACTTAATTTAAGTCCGGTCGCGGGAGTGAAAATAATCGCAGGGCTGTTGTTTGTATTGCTTGCTCCTCTCGCGCTCATGCTTGTTAGAGGTGGATTTATTCTCGGGAAAAAGGCGGGAATAGCCATGCTCGCAATCGTACTCCTACCAGGCGTTTTGTCGTTGCTGGGTATATCTATGTCGCTGGTTCTTTTCATTCCGAATGAGTTTCATTTGGGGGCGGGTTATATTGGAGGGTTTTGGAGTAATGGTACAAGCTTTCTAATTGCATTTATGTGGGGATGGGCCGCTATTATGATGGTGGCGAATGTTTTTAAAAGCCAAAAATTCAAACACGCTTACGATCATTTATGGTGTCTCTTAACACTTGTAGGGTGTATGTATCTGGTTGTGGATTCACAGGCGAAATCTCATGAGGAAAGCAAAGTTCGAACCAATGCAATCATTGGTAAGTATCTAGATTTCTATAATGACAGATATACGGTTTTGAATTCGCTTTGTGAGGCTAACTTGGCGCTTGCTATGCAAGAAAAAAATATTTGCGAAAGGGCGCGGAGTATTTTTAATACATTACCTCCTGAGATAACGCAATCGGAACCTGAATTTAGACGATACGGTGACTCTTGGTTGGCGAATATTCCTAGCAAGGATGATATTGAACGTTTGAATTCAAGCGTCTGTTCGCATCGCGATGGCTCGAAGATTTGTCAGGAAACGCCTGTGGAGCTTCTGATAAATAGCCAGGAGCTTGGCGATAAGGTACTCATTCCGACGTCTGGACAAACTGAAAGGCTGAGGAGGTTATACGGCAAACTTAACTCTGAAGTGGAGAATGTTACGCGCTCAAAAGAACATACGCATTTAAAATATTTTCTATTCTGTGTGATCTGTTTTATTGCTGGAGGTAAGGCTGCAACCTCCTCGATTTCGTTTGTTGGTGAGAATAATATGAAGTCGCGGTCTTGGAGTCGAAAGATTGCATTCTCAATATTTTTTAATATTTGGTTTTTTGTCTGGCTCATAAGGGGGGACTTTGGCCAACCTTCAGCTAGTAAGTTATAGTCTATTTCTGAAACGACATAGCCAAGAGCGGTTAGGCAGAGATTCTGGCGTTGGCAGTATTTCAAAGCCTTGGATGAATACTGGGGGGCTAAAATCTATATCCTTCCTGTGCAGGAAGAAGCATACTCAGTTCGAACAATAAAACCTCAAGGGGCAGATGCTCCTTGAGGTTTTATTTATTACTGGATGTTCTGCTTGCGCCAGTTTTCGACAGCAGTCGAGAGGCGGTTATCTTTGGCATTTTTTTGCCATTCGTCCCAGAAATTTACCGTACCGCTATTAGGTTTGTTTGCGGGCTCGTCGATCCTGATCCTGCTCGGTAACAAGCTAGCATCACCTACGACCAGGGCTTCACCCGTATCAAGAGTCGGAAGAATGTCGCTGAAGCCGCCAAGGCTGTCAGGAAGCAGACGCTTGATAACACTTTGGTCTTCTGCGTTCGTCAGCCTCATTGAGACGAAGTTACTGCACTGACTGAGCATCGTCTTGTTAACTTCAGACGGGCGCTGGCTGATCACCACCAGGCTAACACCGTATTTTCGACCTTCCTTGGCGATACGTTCAAAGATATCCAGGGAGATATCATCGGCAGAATCGGCCATGTTGCGTTGCGGCATGTAGAGATGCGCTTCGTCACAAAGGAGCGCAATAGGATGACGCATCTCAGAAGGAGTCCACTGCTGAACGGAGAACGTGACCCGCGCAACAAGGGATACGATCAGCGGCAGAACGTCCGACGGCACCTCCGAGAAGTCGATAATCTTAATGCCAGCCTTACCGTTCTCACCAGTGCTGCCGAGCACGGCGCTGGCGAATTTTTCAAGCCAGGTGAAATCCAGAACGTCTCCACCGCCGTTGAACATAAAGCCCAAGCGTCTATCGGAGATCTTGTTTTCAAGCCGAGAGATCATTCGAGCAAGCTTGCCAAAGAAATCGCCCTGCTTTTCACTGCCAGCCTTAGCGCCAGGGACCATCTCGATGTTGATCTCATTCAGTCTGCCCATCAGGAAATCGAGATCGAATGGAACCGGGCTGTCCACTGTGAAGTGTTTCAGCACATCTGTTTGGTCGTTGTCCTCAAGGTACTTTCTTTTCGCCTGGTTAATTTCACGCGCCATGATCATGGCCTGGTTAGGCGCGTTTTGGTCGCTCCGGTCGACAAACATGGAAACGAGCGCTTCGTACGACAGTAGCCAATACGGTAGGTAAAGCACACCTTTATCAAGGGTACGTCCAGCCTCAACGTCTGCGGGGCCCGCCACTTTGAAGTGCTGAATACCGGCACCCACCAAAGGCAAATATTCGCCATGCAGATCGAAGACAATCGCGTTCGCAGAAGCCAGCCCCGACATCTGCTCAATGATTTTGGCGGTCGTCCAAGACTTTCCGGAGCCGGTGCTTCCGCCAATGAATGCATGGCGCTGGAAGAATTTGTTGCCGTTAAGATAGGCAACAGCATGCTCATCCAAAGTGTATTTGCCGAGTGTCAGGGCGTTACCACCTGCGGCTACGTTAGAGAGTGTGCGCATGAACCCGGTAAGATTGTCACCCTCCAGCGAAAAGCAATTGGCATCAATTTCTGGAACGCTTTCCAGCGTACGGCGAAAAACATTCTCACGTTCTCCATCGCGGTCAAGCATGGTGCCAATCAGAGAGATACGGCACAGGTTCAACTCAGAAGGTTGATCCTTGATCCCATCAATTACGAGATCGCCGATGGCCCGCTTCCGTGTCACCTGTGTAATGAGACCGATAAGGTGTTGGCCGATCCTGCTGCTTTGCAGAACGGCCAGATGGTTCACCTGCAGGCGCTTGAGCTGGTGGACATTCTCCACTTCCACCATGACAGTTGCGGTATCGACGGAGGCCACTTTTCCAAGCGCTTCTTCATCCTTAAAATTAAAAATCGGCATATTGTTTTCCTACATTATGAGTGACAGATAACCTTCAAGACTCCAGATATTCCTTTCTACCGTCACTGGGGTATCACTCAGAGAGGAGTAGACAATTGATTGGTCGTTTGTTGCGCCGCGCTCGATTGCCAGATAGTTTTGGGCCTTGCCTTCAAGAATTAGTCTTTTGGCAGACTCGGAAAGCGCAAAGGTTATAATTGTGACTGGTGCTTTCTGGCGAAGGCATTTCGCCATGAGCTTCGGCTGGATGTGTTCGTCATTGAAACCGTAGCCAATGCACAGATATGAGCCTGCCTCATTAATGGCCGTATCGGCGTTGTTGATGATGGAACGGAATGGCTCAAGGTGGGTTTTCTGATATTTCTGGCTGCCAGGGGTTACGATCTGAGGCTCATATTTATCAGGTACATCCTGAGTGACTGAGAAGGCAACGGTATCGTTAAGAGGGGACTGGAACCAATCAAGGGATCCATGCACCTTCCAGATATTTACGCGGCGCGCAGCGGTTATTTCCGTCGCAGCTGCAAGCTGGCGGAAATAACCATGCGTGAACCCGGTGTAGTGGTGAATCCGACCCTGATCGCAGGCGTACTCTGCCAACCGATCATAATTCGTAGTCACGATGTTAATAATTTTCAGACTGCTCATGAACATATGTTCAAGCAGCCGACTCAGGGGGAACATCGAATTGTTCTGGAGGCTATCCTGAAAGATTTTGCTGTCTTCAGAGTTTATCAGCGCCCAAGTGGACTTGATGATTCTTGCCGTGAGCGTGTTAGAAGCATCGACCTGGTGCAGGGCTGCCTCCAAGTCGACATTATCCTTCAGCAACTGACAGAATTTAGCCCACGCGTCGATCTCGGCAGTGTTCAATCCTGAAATGTCCGTATTTTCGACCAAGTGGTTCGCCAATGCCCACATTCCAGACACGCCATGTGCAGCGGACGCGCCGCTGCCCAGAATGATGACGGGGGCCTTACCATAGTAGTCCTGCGCCTGTTTTTGATAATTTAGGTCTGACAAGGCTCTGTCCCTTGCTGTCTGCAACAGCCCAAATGAAAATTTCTACTTTTGCTTCAATAATGAAGACTGCCCGGTTTATTTTCGGCTCTGTAACGAGCCGCTTGGCAAAGTGGGCCGGCTTTTTCGTACGTATGGTTGGAGCTGATTTCCACAGCTTGTGCTTGTCCTAAATGATTGTTACCAGCGAGGTAGTCCAGCGTTTGCTGGAAAGCTGCTCGAGTCAGCGCCGACTGCGAGTCTTCCGATCCGGTCTCAATCACAACGCGATTTGCATCAACGGTCGTGATACGGAAACGGGCGCTACGCGACGGTATTTGCAGTTCCTTGCCTTGCAGGCGGCTGGTCAATGCCCAGAGAGTGTTGTCGACCTGAATGATATGCTGCATGGGATAATTCCTCCGTTGCTGAACGGACGCTAGCTTTAACCTGAAGCGACTTATGGAATCTTGATCCCCAACGCATTCAGCGATGGTGTATCCATCCGGCCATTCACGGTCAGCCCACTGTCCATCTGAAAGGCCATCAACGCACCACGTGTTGCTTTGCCCATCACCCCATCAATGGTGCCTTGGTAATACTGGCGCACCATCAGCGCGGTCTGCACACGGGTGACCAGGCTGCTTTTCTGCTCATTGGTCGCGCGGCTCTTAGAAGTGCTCGAACTTGTCCCGCTGGTAGTGCCAGACGACTGATAAAGGCTGTTGCTGCTTGGGGTGCTGCTCGAAGCACTCGGCGCGCTGTAGCTTCGGGTACTGGTAGCGGGTGGGCTGTAGTAGCGAGGTGCGCTATAGCCACCCGAGCCGCTGTAGTGAGAACTGTGCGAACTGTGGGACCGGTGTGAACTGTGCGAGCGATGTGCCGCATAGATGTTGACGGTGTCTGGCGCATTGAGCGTATCGGCAAATACCGGGGGCTGTGGCTTGTCGTTGGGTTGCCAGTTCGCATCGGCGAGTTGCAGATGGCCCGCCTGTGCAAGGGTGGTACCTGCTATTGGCAGCAGACTGATCCCACTGATCAGGACTTTCCAGCGGTCGAGCAATTTCACTGTGCACTCCTTGCATAGGCGCTAAAGGCCTCGGTCGATAGTAGTTGTACGCCGCGGCTCTGCCAGCGGTCGGTGTGGGATTTGAAGAAGCCAGAGCAATGTTTGACGGCAGCGCATTGTTGGCAGGTATCGATGAACAGATTCTTCCAGTCCGAGATGCTCTGGCGGGCGAAACGCGAGAGGTGGGCCGGGATCAGGCACAGGGGCAAGTTGTAGATCGAAACCGGCACTCCGCGGTTGAACAGGAAATACACGGCCTGGCTCAACGACTCTTGGTAGTCCAGCGGGTCAATCCACAGTTCTTCGTAGTTTTTCCTGGCCAGGCCGGTGCTTTCGATACCCATCAGCGCAACATGCCGCACGAAGGGCAGGTTCCTGAACACGTAGTGGGCGAGCTCGGGCAAGCGTGGCGTGGTCAGGCGATTGAGTACCACGCGTATCTCGATGATCTGGTTGGCGCGGGCCAGGTTGTAAAGACCTTGCAGGGTTTCGCTGAACGCGCCTGGAGCCTGCACCACATGGTCATGGTCTTCGGCATTGTCGGCATACAGGGGGATGCCCCAGCTCAACTGAGGGTGGCTGATGGCAGAGAGCGCTGCGATCCAGCTCGGGTCTTGGAACAGACGCCCGTTGCTGAGTACATGAATGGATTTCTGTGGCAAAACGGCTTTGCACTTGGCCAGGATTTCGAGCAGGCCGTCGCGATAAAGCGTGGGTTCTCCGCCGCTGATTCCCAGATTTTCCTCGTCCGAGTCCATCAGGTCGATCAGCCGTAGGTTCTCCTCGATGTGCCAACGGTCATCGATATCTTTGGGCGGCTGCGAGCACATCAAACAGAGGCTGTTGCAACGATCGGTCATGAACAGCAGGTTGCTGTCTGAGCCTCGTCGATAGAGTACTCGCACCATCGCGTTGCCAGGTGTGATGGCAATGACATCGCCGGGCTGCACGACATCCGCATCTTTGGGGGAGTGCAAGTGTGGCCGCATGCTGTCGAAGTCGCCGATCAATGGCTCCGGGATCAGGAATCCACCCACTGGTAATGAGAGCAGATGCGGGCTCCGTAGCCGTTCTTCGTTTGGCAGCCAAAGCAGCAGGTCACCGAACTCAGCGCTTCCGGCACAAACAGCCAGGCCTTGTTCGATGAACTCATCCAGAGTGATGACCTTGAGCAGTTTCGGCTCATTCAGGTGATGGATTTCGAAGTGGGTATCTTTGCGTAGCATCGCCATCAGCCCCTGTAACCCGGGAACCGGACATCGTTGTAAGAGCGCCTGTTCAACCAAGACAGCAGCACCCTCTGCACGTTGTCGTCGCCATCGCAAAGCAGGCCGAAAATATGCTTCAGCAGCCCCATGTTCTTCTTGCAGAAGCTGCTGAACACTCGGTGTCCGATCGGGTCAGCTTGGCGGGCATAGTGTTCGACGGGGTCAGCACCACAGTACGGGACAAGTGCGCAGTCGGAGCAGCCCGGCAGCGCCTCTGCTACACCACTGGCGAGCAACGCATTCATAACGGTCGATCCGAGTAATTCGGACAAAGGTTGTTGCACGGTGCCGAGCCTCAACCCGTCTTCACCCATCTCCAGCAACATTCGGGCTTCGTCCGAGGGATAGACGTAACCGTCATAGTTGTAAACCAGCGCCGCAGTGCCTGCGCCAGCAGGGGAGCGCAGGTCTACATAGCCGGAGGAGAAGGGTGTCAGGATATTCTTCAGCAACAGGCTCGTATAACTCTCTGAGAGGTATACGCCCTGTTGGTTGATATGCAGCAAATAGGCCAGTGCCTTCTTGTAGAAGGCCAGGTATCGCTCAATAGGGTAATCAAGTCGATGGGCACTCTTGGTGGCAAACCCATAAGGGCTCAGAGGCCGAAGCGAGATGCTGGAGAAGCTCTGGTTTACATACTCATCGATGATCGCTTCAGGTTGTTCGAGGCTTCTTGAAGTCAGCGTGGTCAGCGCGGAAACTGCATCATGGCCAAGGCGCTCACGGACCCACTGGATGCCTTTTACAGTGCGTTCGTAGGAGTCTCGTGACGGGGTAGGGCGGTTGGCATTGTGCAAGGGCGCCGGCCCATCGAGCGAGGTCGAAAACTGGATGCGATTTTGTTCTGCGAAGTCGAGTATTTCCTCCGTCAGGTGGTGCAGCGTGGTGGTGATGACGAACTGGATATCCCGTTGTTCGACCACGTTCCGGTCAACGACCCATTCGACAATCTGGCGGACGCGCTCGAAGGCTAGAAGCGGCTCGCCACCCTGAAACTCCACAGTCAGGGCGGGAGCGTTCGATTCGAACAGGCGATCGACCGCCGCCTGTGCATCCGCTTCCGACAGGTCGTGGCCGGATCCTCCCAGAGGGGCCCGCGACACCTGGCAGTACTGGCAGGTGTGGTTGCAGCGCAATGTAACCACGAACAAGTGCAGTGCAGGGCCCTGGAAGAGGAAGTCCTTGCGGCTGCGATACTGCGCGGCCATTTCCGGGAACGGGTCGTGGCGGCCTGGTTCGTAGATGAAGTGGCGGGCCAGCAGGTCCTTGTAAAAATGCGTACTTGCTTGAACGTCGAAGTAACTGAGGGCTCGTAATTGCGCGTCGTTCACGTGCATGTACTCACCGGTATCGGAGGTGAGCAGGATGTCACGGTCATGTCCCGTGTTCATGCGCATGAATCGAAAAGGCAGCAAGCGGTAGTGCTTGGCGTCTGTCGCGATCAGTGTCACTGCGAAATCCCACATCCAGCGAGCGCGGCTCGAGCCAAGACTTCGCGCAACCCTGCTGTTTCGCGGTTGATATGGTCGCGTAGGGCGAAGTCGTTCAGATGCTGGAGGATCAGCGAGTGAGCCTGCTCCGGGGAAAGCGTTAGCCTTGCTTCAGCGGGGTGGGCCGTGAGGCTTATCTGATTGGCTTCAATACCGACCTGGATCGCGACAATGTCGGCCAGGGAGTAAGCGGCGCGTTGCACCACGCTGAGCGGGTAGGCTGCGCTGTCGAGTTTCAGCGTGACTGGCCATGTCATCGGAACCGCTCCTTCAAATCCGCTGGGAACGTGTGGATATTGCTGGTTTCCGAGGCATTGTGCCATCATAATTTTTTATATTTGCACGCATCTATCCACTTGATGGCGGATAATCAGTCAAATGTTCACCGGCTGGATGTTCACCATTCCGCTGAAAGTCTCAGGCCGGTATAGCCACTCGTAGGAGAGTCCGGTCGGAGTTACCCTCATCAATAGCTTGCTTGGCCTTAGGCTGGGGGCATCCTTTTCAAACCATCCAAAGCATGCCCTCAGATGTGCCCCCAATGCAGCAATCCACTGGAAATGAATGGAGCTCCATGGTTTGTGGAAAGGCAAAAATGATCAACTGAATCGCCTGCCCGACAACGCCTAAAGACTCTCAGGGTCGCCGAAAAACATCTGAATCCGCGACCGCAACCACCGCTCCCCCGGATCATTGTCCTGGGATCCGCGCCAGGCCATGTGCAGTTCGAAGCTGCGTACCGGTATGGGCGGGTCTTCGGCGCGTACGCCACCGGCGGCGGTCAGTGCGTCGGCGGTGTAGTCGGGCACGGTGGCGATGATGTCGGTGCCCGACAGCAGCGTGCTCAAGCCGTTGAACTGCGGCACGGCCAATACGACATGGCGCTTGCGGTCGAGTTTCGCCAGCTCTTCATCGATGAAACCGCTCAAGTCCCCCGCGAAGGAGACCAGGGCGTGGGGGCGGGCGCAGAATTCGTCCAGGGTCAATCGGCCCGGCGCGGTGTCGGCTCGCAGCACCTTGGGCATGCTGCGCCGCAAGACCTTGCGCTTGGCGTTGGCCGGCAGGTCGTCGGTGTAGCTGACGCCGATGGAGATTTCACCGGAGGCCAGCAGGCCCGGCATCAGAATGTAGTTGACCCGACGCACCACCAGCACAATGCCCGGCGCTTCGGCTCGCAGGCGCTTGAGCAGCATCGGCAGCAGGGCGAATTCGGCGTCGTCCGACAGGCCGATGCGAAACACCGAGGTGCTGGTGGCCGGGTCGAATTCCGCAGCGCGGCTGACCGCCGTGGAAATCGAATCCAGGGCTGGGGAGAGCAGGGCGAAGATCTCGACCGCCCGGGCTGACGGCTCCATGCTGCGGCCGGTGCGCACGAACAGTGGGTCATCGAACAGGCTGCGCAGGCGCGACAGCGCGGCACTGATGGCCGGCTGGCCGAGAAACAGCTTCTCGGCCGCGCGGGTCACGCTGCGTTCATGCATCAATGTTTCGAACACGATCAACAGGTTCAGATCGACACGCCGCAGGTCATTACGATTCATCTGGGGTCCTGGCAGATTCGGCAAGCTTGACGTGAGCGGCCATATGGGAACAATGGCCGGCATGAATCTTACGGGGAAAGGCTGGTACTCTGCACCGGCTAATTGAGTTTTCTTAGGTTAAGTCCTACAGGATTGGTTGGTTTTCTTGCTGCGGAATCAATGACAGGCATGTCGACTATTAATAGCCACTGATGGTCTTGGCTACAAAGCCCGGATAGAGTTCATGGCATTAGAGGTTACTTTGACGAGGTTTGCGATGTCCCGCACGATCCGTTTTCACAAGTTTGGTGGTGCCGAGGTGCTCAAATGCGAAGAGCATGCGGCGGCTCTTCCTGCGCCAGGAGAAGTGCAGGTCCGCGTCGAAGCGATCGGCATCAGTTGGTACGACACCTTGTGGCGCCAGAACCTGGCGTCGTCCCAGGCACGCCTGCCTTCGGGCCTGGGCCATGAAATGGCCGGCGTGGTCACGGCCGTCGGCGACGGCATCGATGACTTGGCCGTGGGCGACAAGGTCGCCAGCTTTCCGGCCGAAAGCCCGAACGATTATCCGGTGTACGGTGAAGTCATCGTGCTACCACGCACCGCTCTGACCCGTTATCCCGACGTGCTCAGCCCGATCGAAGCTGCCGTGCATTACACGCCGCTGCTGATCGCGTATTTCGCCTACATGGACCTGGCACGGGTCAAGCCGGGACAATTCGCCCTGGTCACCGATGCCAGTCATTGCGCCGGCCCGTCCTTTGTCCAACTGGGCAAGGCCCTGGGCGTGCGGGTGATCGCGGCCACCAAGACGGCTGACGAGCGTGAGTACCTGTTGTCGCTGGGCGCCGAGAAAGTCATCGTTACCGAAGAGCAGGACTTGCTGATGCAAATCAACAAGCTCACCGACAACCGTGGCGTCGACGTGGTATTCGACGGCCTTGGCGGGCCGCAAATGTCGCTGTTGGGCGATGTGCTGGCACCCCGTGGCAGCCTGGTGTTGTATGGCTTGCAGGGCGGCAACCAGACACCGTTCCCGGCCTGCGCGGCGTTCCAGAAGAACATTCAGTTCTTCGTGCACTGCATCGGCAATTTTACCGGCAAACCGGAACTGGGCATCCTCCAGGACCAGGTGGCGCTGCAGCGAGCACTGCGTGATATCAATCAACTGACCGCCGATCGCGTGCTGTTGCCCCTCAAGACTCGGGTCTTCCCATTCTCCGAGTTTGTCGAAGCTCACCGGTACATGGGCGAATGCCCTTGCCGCGAGCGCGTTGCCCTTCAGGTTGTCGACCCCGCCTGATCCCGTCTTGCGCAAGAGTCATCACCGGGCTCTTGCGCTGCCTTCGGCTTGATCCCCATCCCTCCCTTTCCCCATGACACCCGCTGGCTGGCGGCGGTGTGTACGTGCCTTGCAAAACCCATCGAGTGACCTGTCCGGGCCCGCTCAGGGCCGGAACGGCCGGCCGGTAAACATCTGAACTGGTTTTTGCCCTCAATCTGTATCTTCTAATCATTATTTAAGTCCTGATAATTGAACGCTTGATTTCCATATCAAGGAAGAAGTCGTGGTGCGGTATAACTTTTTCGAAGGCGTTCATCCTTCAAAGCACGTTCAAGGTGCAATGCGCGTTAATTGGAGCGGGGCTATCTATCGGACCTGGGTAAAACAAGGTGGGGTAGAGGGCCAATCCAAGTTCGGCAAGTTCCTTATTTCTCGTACTCATTATCTGTGGGACGTTGTCGGAATTCTCCTAGGACGTACCCCTGGCTCGGTGCGGCCCCGTATTTACGCGGCTCGCGGCGGCGGAGCCAAGGAGCGGGGGATGACTTCCTGCGTATGTATCAAATAATTACGACAAGCAACGCTTGAGCGTATTGCTAATACTCTTTGAGTACTAGAACGATCCATTCAGACCAACACGTCGCGCGGTCACGTTGGTGCGGGTGCGGCGCCGATAGTTGAATTTCCAGGTAAATGGCTATGAGTGCAATTCATGAGCAGGCTATGACTCACGTGTATCAACAAATACTGCAGCGATTGTTGGGTTTTTATTCCCGGGCCGAACGTACCGCGTTGCAGCTTTTGATCCAGCGTCTGATTGTCGCCGCCGGAGGCATCGACCGGATTGGTGACTATCGGGTGTTGACGGTCCAGAACGGGAGCAGGGAAAGCTTTTATGTACTGACCGCCTTGCGGGCCGCGCAACTCAGCATCGCGGGTCGGCACCCCGTGACCTTCGCCTTGCGCGTCGCCACGCCGCGCCTGAGCGAGACGACCCAGGCGACGCTGGAGAACATTCATCGCTGCTACAGCGCGCTATTTGTCTATGACGATCCCCGGGTCGAATTGCTGATGGCGGATAACCGCGAGGTGCTGCCGTTCAATCACCGCCAGCCCTTGTCAGCGGCGGGGCACGAGGCCAACCGTATGGACCTGCTGGCCATGGGACACCTTCGCTCGGTGGACAGTCCCCTTGAAGTCGGGAATGACGGTTACCTGGCGATGGCTGAATTCTATCGGCACATGGCCCGCTGGGAATCGGGCGTCGACTCGATGGTCAGCAGCGATACGCCGCGTCAGCAGAAACAATTCATTTCAGGCCTTCGTCGCGCGGCCCGCAAGATCGGCCTGCCGACCGACAATATCGGTTGCTTCGACAGTCTCTTCGCGCACCTCGATACCTTGAGCAGCGACCTGTACGAGCATTTCTACGGTCCCGAGCGCTTGGGCGCGTGGAAACCCGAGGGGCATTTCGAGGCCTGTCGGCGGATGAGTCACATCGGCATCGACGATCTGATCGTCGACCGGCTGGAGGGCACCAATTGGCCGCTTTTCAACGAATTCCTACGGGTACAGACCGATGGCCTGATGCCCTCGGCGATTGAAAACGAATACCTCAGCCCGTTGCTGTCGGCCCACCTGCATGGCCTGCAGGCCTGCTACGTGCAAGGGCGCAGCTACGAAACGGGGTACGGCGACTACGTGCAGCGGGCGATCATGCTCATGCATCGCAAGCAATTGCCGGAACACGCCTGCGAGCAGGCTCGGACGCTGTTCGGCTCACCTTCGTCGATTTCCGAACGCCGCGCCTACGCCGCTCTTGAAGCGCAAAAGACCCTTGGGCTCAACGAAACGCAACTGGTGTGCATGTTGTTCGCCCCTTTCGTGGGGCAGGGCGTGGGCCTGGAGCATTTCCTGCGCTGTTGCCACCCCGGCATGCTGGTGGCAATGCCGGATTTGCACAAGGCCATGCAGGGTGTCACCGTCGCCGACCAGATAGCGCAATGGATGGTTGATGTCAGTGGCCTGCCCATCGATATTCTCGGCAAGCTGTACCGGGCGAGCATCGCCGTGCCGGAGCAAGTGGAAACGGTTCCAGGTAGCGATCTGCAACAGGCCCTTGATGACGTCGACACTGCAGAAGCCGGGCAGGCTGCCGATGGGTCGCACGAACGCTCGGCAAGGCATTGAGGAACGAGGGTTGATGGACTCGTCTACCTCGTCCCCGGTCGTTATGCCCGACGTTGCGACCTGGCCGTCGGCAATTCGCTCTCCCGGCATGACGCCATGAAAGGTTGCCGGGAGACAGATTTCGCCTACCAGGCGGTTTATCGCTACCTGACCACGCTGATCAACGAACTGGAGGTGGACGCGCGGGTACGCCTGCCTTCTCTACGGCAATTGGCCGAGCGTCTCAATGTGTCGATCTCCACCATCCAGTACGCTTATTCGTTGCTGGAGAAGGAAGGGCGGGTCTACTCGATCGCCAAGTCGGGCTATTACGCGTTGCCGGCGCCCAGCATGGCCACCCTGGACGGCGGCAACGATTTACTCGAGACCTTGTACGTCAATGCCCGACGGCCAGGCATGCTGGTGCTCAGTGCGGATGAACCGGCATCGATGCAACCCTTGGACAGCCCGATGTTGTTGCTCGAGCGCGAGCTGTTGCGCCAGTATCCGCGCTCCTCGCAAACACCCTCGCAACCCTGGGGTGAGCTGGAGTTGCGCACCGCGCTGGCGGCTCGCTATACATCTTCGCCGGCCCGTTGCTGGAATGCCGATGACGTTTACATAGGCGCCGATCTGCGAGGTGTCCTGGAGATCCTGATTGCCGTGCTGGCACTCAGGGGTGTCACGGTGCTGGTCGAGTCGCCCTGCGATTGGGCCGTGTTGCGCCTGCTGCAGGCCGCCGACATCAATGTCATCGAGTTGCCGCTGCTGGCCGGTGGGGAAATCGATATCGAGCAAGTGGAACAACTGCTGGAAAGCGAAACGGTGCGCCTGGTGGTGCTGTCGTCCGTCCTGAACATGCCCAGGGGATCGCTCGTTCCCGAAGAGAATCGCCGGGCTATCGCCCATTTGCTGGAACGGCACGGCACCTGGGTGCTGGAGAACGACAGCCATACAGACCTGGCGTTCGAGGTGGGGGCGACACCTTTTCGGGACTTGCTGGACCCGGATCGGCTGATTGTCTATTCCACATTCGAGAAGACCATCGGCCCAGAGGCGCCGTACGGCTACGTGCTGTCGCGCCAGTTGACCTTGCACCTGCAACGACATTTCCTGTTGCGCGCGTTTCGTCTGTCGCCGATTCGCCAGAAAGCCATCGCCCGGCTGTACAGCAACGGTCGGATTGACCAGCATTTGCTGGTGTTGCGGCGCCTGCTGCGCGAAAGCGCGGTTTCGACCACACATTTGCTGCGCGAGCGGCTGGGGGACAGCCTGCAATGGGCAGAACCCCAAGGAGGGGCGACGATCTGGATGCGCTCGACGCGTCGGGTTGACTTGCGGCGGGTTTTCCATCGGCTGCTTGCCCAGCGAATCGTCATCGCGCCGGGTGAGCTGTTCAGTCTTCATGGCCTGTATGGGCAGCATCTGCGCCTGACCCATGCCTCAAGCGGGCCGCAGGAACTGGATGCTGCACTCTGTGCGCTGGCCGATGCGTTGAGGCTTGAACAATCGTAATCGGCGGCGATGGATCGAACCCGTCGCGCCATGGTCGAACTGTCAGTAAACTGCACCCCATTTCCCGAGCCACTCCACTCAGAGGTTTTGCATGACAGTCAGTCCATTTGCGGGCAAGCCGGCACCGGCAGAGTTGTTGATCGATATCCCGCGACTGGTGACGGCCTACTACACCGGCCGACCCGATGCCTCGGTTGCGACCCAGCGCGTGGCTTTCGGCACCTCCGGCCACCGTGGCAGTTCCTTCGATTCAGGCTTTAACGAGTGGCACGTGTTGGCAATCAGCCAGGCGATTTGCCTGTACCGCGAAGCCCAGGGTATCAACGGGCCGCTGTTCGTTGGTATCGACACCCACGCGTTGTCGACCCCGGCGGGTGCTAGTGCATTGGAAGTGTTCGCGGCCAACGGCGTGACCGTCATGATTGCCGAAGGGGATGAATACACCCCGACGCCGGCAGTTTCCCACGCTATTCTCTGCTACAACCGTGGCCGCACCTCGGGCCTGGCGGACGGTATCGTCATCACACCGTCCCACAACCCGCCGCAAAGCGGCGGCTACAAGTACAACCCCACCAATGGTGGTCCGGCCGATACCCATATCACCAAGTGGATCGAAGCCAAGGCCAACGAACTGCTGGCCAACCAGCTCGCTGGCGTCAAACGCGTCAGCTACGAGCAGGCCCTGAAGGCCGATACCACCCACCGTCACGACTACGTCAACACTTACGTGGCGGACCTGATCAATGTCATCGATTTCGATGCCATCCGCGCCGCCGGGCTGCACCTGGGTGTCGATCCGTTGGGCGGAGCGGGCGTGCGCTACTGGCCGGCCATCGCCGAGCATTACCGCCTCGATCTGGAAGTAGTGAATACCCACGTGGACTCCACCTTTCGTTTCATGACCGTCGACTGGGACGGGCAGATCCGTATGGACCCATCCTCCAGCCATGCCATGCAAGGGTTGATTGGCCTGAAGGAGCGTTTCGACGTGGCCTTCGCCTGCGACCCGGACCATGACCGCCATGGCATCGTGACGCCGTCCGGCGGCCTGTTGGCGCCAAACAACTACCTGGCGGTCTCCATCGATTACCTGTTCCAGAACCGCCCCCAATGGCGCGCCGATGCCGGCGTGGGCAAGACGGTGGTCAGCAGCGGCCTGATCGATCGCGTGGCCAAGCGCCTGGGCCGGCGGCTTTATGAAGTGCCGGTCGGCTTCAAGTGGTTTGCCGACGGCCTGTTCGATGGTTCCCTGGGCTTTGGCGGTGAAGAAAGTGCCGGTGCTTCGTTCTTGCGCAAGGATGGCGGCGTCTGGAGTACCGATAAGGACGGCCTGATTCCGGCGTTGCTGGCAGCAGAAATGACGGCGCGCACCGGTCGTGACCCGAGCCAGGCCTACCGTGCCTTGACCGATGAGCTGGGCGAACCGTTCTCGGTACGCGTCGATGCCAAGGCCAATCCACAGCAGAAGGCGCTGTTGAGCAAGCTGTCACCGGATCAGGTGACGTCTACCGAATTGGCCGGGGAGAAAATCCAGAGCATCCTCAGCCATGCGCCGGGCAATGACCAGGCCATCGGCGGCCTGAAGGTCATGACCGAAAACGGTTGGTTCGCGGCGCGTCCATCCGGTACCGAGGATATCTACAAGATCTACGCTGAAAGCTTCATTGGCGATGCGCACCTCAAGCAGTTGGTGGCTGAGGCGCAAACGTTGGTGGACGGGGCTATTGCCAGCAAGTGATGCCAGTGCTGTGACGTGGACTTGTGGCGAGGGAGCTTGCTCCCGCTGGGCTGCGTAGCGGCCCCGCTTTTTTTTTGGCGGTCGCTACGCAACCGAGCGGGAGCAAGCTCCCTCGCCACAAGATCTGTTCCCTACGCGACAGCGCAGCGGCGGGGACTCCCTCGCCACACGAGCAGCAGAACAGCGGCGCAGGGATCAAGCCAGGTCTACGAGCACGATTTCGCTGTCTTCGATGGCAGTCACTCGCAATACCTGTTCATCTTCAATCGCAACACCGTCTCGAGCTTGTGCGCGTAACTCATTGATTTCTATCAATCCTGTGGCCGGAACAAGATAAGCTCGCCGCCCGGCGTCCAGCCGATATTCCGCACTTTCACCCGCTTTGAGATTGGCCGCCACCAGCCGCGCGTTGGCGCGAATGCGTAGGCTTTGGTCATCGCCGGCCTTGCCACTGGCCAAGGTCACGAAGCCTTCGCGCGAGTCCTTGGGAAACGGTTTGGCCCCCCACGACGGTGCCAGGCCTTCTTCATTGGGAATAATCCATATCTGAAAAATGCGCGTGGCCGTCGATTCCAGATTGTACTCGCTGTGGGCGATCCCGGTGCCCGCGCTCATGACCTGCACATCGCCAGCCTCGGTACGGCCCTTGTTGCCCAGGTTGTCCTGGTGGCTGATCGCGCCTTCGCGCACATAAGTGATGATTTCCATGTCCCGGTGCGGGTGTTGAGGGAAACCGCTGCCAGGGGCGATGACATCATCGTTCCAAACGCGCAGGTTGCCCCAGTTCATGCGCCGTGGGTCGTAATACTCGGCGAACGAAAAATGGTGGTGAGCATCCAGCCAGCCGTGGTTGGCGGCGCCCAAGGTGGCGAAGGGCCTGAGTTCGAGCATGTTCGTGTCCTTTTCGCTGATAAGCGAAAGCGAGGGTTGATTGGGCTATTTTCGCCAAGCAAACCATCGATAAAAAGCGTAAAAAACGCGTCAAAACCATCGTGTATTTAGATATAAAACCGCGAGCCAACTTTCACTTCATCGCCTAAACCCATGACTTAAAAGCTTTTGGGTGGAACCTGGCGGCAAATACAGACACCATAGTCGTCATGGTTCATGAACGCCCGGAGTTCCAGCGTGTCGCAACACACTCCCGATCTGCCCCCTGAGCTTTTACCCTTGGCCCAGATGCCTTTGCTCAAGCGTCTGGCCGCCCGATTCTTCGGCCATGGCCTGACGCGCCTGCGCGCTCAGCACCGAGCGTCCTGGTTGCACGGCCAGGCCGACGGCTTTCGCAGCGGCCATACCGCCGGTTTTGATTATGGCTACAAGGAAGGCCTGGCCGAAGGGCTTGAAGAGGGCCGCCAGGTTCTGTTGATCCGTGACTCCCGCAGTACGGAGCACCCGGCACCGCAGGTCGATGATTTGCTCTTCGATGACTGGCGTCTGCCGCTGACCGCCGAGTTGAAGAAGCGCATCAAGGCGGACGTGGGCCGATTACTGCCGGCGCATGCACAGCCGAGTGCCGCGCAATGGAAAATGATCTTCAGCGATACGCCGTCCACCTCGGTAGTTGCCGGAGCGGGTGCGGGCAAGTCCACGACGCTGGTGCTGCGCATTGTGCTGCTATCCCACTATCTGGGCTTCGAACTGGACTCGATGACCGTGGTGACGTTTACCCGGGAATCGCGCAAGGACTTCATTCAGAAACTGATCGAAGTTTTTGCCTTGTGGGGGCGAACCGTCAGCCTCAAGGAAGCTCGTGACCTGGTGCGCACGTTTCATTCGCGGATCTTGCCCATGGTCCGCAGCTTGCCAGGATTCGAACGGCTCCAGGCCTTCGAGAACCTGAGCCATCGCGCTGAAGCGGATGACGACGCCCAAGGCAATCCCTTTGATTTGCGTATCAACGACGCCCAACGTCAACAGCTCAACGCCTGTTATCACAACCTTTACCAGCGGGACGTGCGTTTTCGTGAACTGATCCAGCCGTTGTCCCGCCATGCCCTGCAGCTCAAGGAGCTGGAGCGCGATCACCCGGATGTGCAAAAGCGGGTGGCTGTGACCGAACTGGCGGCCCAGCGCGACGAAGAATTGTGCGACGCCGTCGAAGACCTGTGGTTTCGCGCCGGCGCCTGGCCAATCAAAGGGATCGAGCCAAAGCGACAGCGCTTTGAAATCAACGGTTCTACATTCCACTGTCACGGCTACGCGCCGTCCCTGGATGCCTGGGTGATGCTGGGCTTCGATCCGCGAGAAGACGCCCGGCTCAGTCGCCCGGGTGCCAAGTTGAGTATCCGTGCGGAGTGGGCGGTAAAGCGCACCTTGTTTCAAGCTTTCTGTCGTAAGCCGCTGATATGGCTAGAAAGTTATGATGCGTCAAAGCGTGTAGTAGCCTCGATGGCCGGCGACGCCAGCGCTGGGCCCGGGTTCGACTATAAGGTCAAGGGCGAGCTGGGTTCGGCGCCATTGTTGGACTGTTTTGTCGCGGCGGCAGGTTTTATCGAGAACCTTGGCCTGGACGTCTCGGATGCCGTGGGCCGGATGTCCTTTGCCCAGGAGGACCCTGATCGGTATTTTTTCGAGGCATTGAGTCGTTACTGGCGGGCATTCGAAGATCATCTGCTCGATCAGTCGCCGCCGATCATGACCTACAACCGCATGTTCGCGCTGTTCAGCGAGCACTCGCCGGAGAATTTCAAGTTGCTGGGGGATGCGTTGCTCAGACCGCTTTCGCACCTGATGATCGACGAATTCCAGGACGTATCACCGCAGATCGTTTCCTGGCTTCGGGCCAGTCTTCGGGAGGTCCGCAGCCGTGGTCCTGCGTTGCATGTGGGGCGCGGTGCCCAGCGTTCTTCCTTGTTATGTGTCGGCGATGATTGGCAATCGATCTATGGCTGGCGCGGCAGTTCGCCGAGCTATTTCATGGCGTTCAACAAGCAATTCCCGTCGCCAACGACGACACGGGTCATGCTCACCGACAACTACCGCAGCCACCAGCACATCATCGACGCGGCCGAGCACATCGTGCGGGCTGCTGCGGCTATTCCAGGTAAAAAAGCCAAGGCCAGTGGCATGCCTCGCTCGCTCAGCCCGGTCAATGTGCTGGATCGAGACGATGAAGGGCTGGCCCTGCGAGTGGAAGAGCACTATCGCAAGGGTGATTCCATCTTGATGTTGTATCGAAAAAGCAGCGATAAGCTATTGATAGAAAAGCATATTCAATTAATAGTTAATGTCGATTCTAGCTTGCCGTACGATGCCCGGCGGCTTAGGCAAATGACTTACCACAGTGCCAAGGGGCTCCAGGCTGATGCGGTGTTCTTATTGGGTGACTGTCAGCATCTGAGCAGTTCGCCCTACAAGAATCAGGTTTATCGAATGGCTGGGCTGGGGCAGGACGGGGATGCCGAGCCTTACGACACGGCGCAAAAAGATGAAGTTTTGCGTTTGGCGTATGTGGGGATTACTCGTGCAGTGCAGCATTGTTATTGGTATGTCGATGGGCAGGATGGCCAGGCGGCCAATGGGCCTAAGGCTTCGGATCGTGTTGCTTCGGATAAGCCCTTTTTTGCGGATCATCGGCGTGTTCGCAAGGGATAGTTTCTGTTCCCGGGTATGTGTGTATATCCGTTATCGCAGCAACGGATAAGCCCCCAATCCATCCAAAGAAAAAGCGGCGCCTACCAAAAAAATGGAAGGCGCCGCTTTTGCATAGCGTTCGAATGACAACCCACTCTGTCAGGAAGCAAACCGCCGCAACCCAACCGGTGGCACAAAGGCTTCCAGCTCGGCTTCCACCGCCTCGATTATTCGTTCCACATCCGGCGCATTCATCACCGTCGCGCAGGGGATCCCTGCAATAGCGATCATGGTCTCGCCGCTGGCACGATCAAACAACCGGGCAACCATGCTGCCAGGCGCATCCATGCTCGCTTCGAATCCCATGGGATGGAAGTGCCAGCGCATCAACTGGCAAGCGTTGGGGAACGTAACCTTGCTGAAAGATCCTTTATTCATGTGTTGCCCGCCTTCTTCAATCGAGCGCTTCCTTTTGCTCATGTCAGGAAGGAAGAGCCATCGTGGCTCTACCAGTGAGAACTAAAAATAGCACCTGAAAATGAAGCTGATGTGGATTTTTTCAGTCCGTTTTGCGATTGGTTCACTTTTTTTGATCTGGATCACGACCTAAGCGGCAATGCTCAGAATGCCATCACGCTTGGTCGGGCGTGTCCTCAGGTTCGCCCAACCGCTCTGGCACGCGGCATTTCAAGGCAATGACCAGGGCCAGGATCGCCATCGACAGGGCGACGGTGAAGGTCGTGTGCAGACCGCTCGTCACCGCCTCAGGGCTGGCGCGGGTGATGTCATTCGTCGCCGCTGCGGTCGCAAATACCGCGCCGAGTACGGAGGCTCCGGTGAAGAAACCCAGGTTGCGCGAGAGGTTGAGCAGCCCGGCGATGACGCCCCGCCTTTGGGCGGCCACATCGGCCATGACGGCTGTGTTGTTGGCGGTCTGGAACAACGCATAGCCCAGAGTCGTTGTCACGATGGCAGCGAGGTAGCCGGCGATGCCAAGGGCAGGAGGAACGAGTGACAGCATCAGGCAGCCAAGGGCCATGGTTGCCAGGCCGGCGAGTCGCATGGGTTGCACGCCGAACCGATCCGCCAGGCGACCGGCAGGCACTCCGGCCAGCGCCGCGACGCAGGGCCCTGCCGCCAGTACCAGCCCGACGAGGGCCGCGGGCAGTTCGAGGGCGATGGACAGGTAAAAAGGCCCGACCAGCAGGGTCGCCATCATGACCGTCGCGACCAAGGCGCTCGTCGCCAGGCCCGAGATCAATGACCTGTCGCGAAACGCTGTCAAGGGAATCAGCGGCGATACGGTCCGGGACTGGGCCCGAATGAACAGCCCGCCACCCACCAGCGCGGCCAGCAGCAACGCGATATTCGACCCGCCAAAACTCCCGCCCCCGGAGGTCATGGCCAAGGCATAGGCGGCGAGCGTCAGCGCCAACAACACCGTGCCGGCGATGTCGAAGTGGGCCGCCTCGGCCTTCTGCGGCACTTGCCGCACCGGTAGCGCGTACCACGCCAGCCCTAACGTCAGCAGGCCGAGGGGGAGGTTGATCAAAAACAAGGCCTGCCAGCCGAAACCGCTGATCAGCAGGCCGCCGAAGGAGGGGCCAAGGGCCGTGCCCACCGCCGACAGCGTGGCTAGCAGCCCCATGGCGCTGCCGGTTTTTTCCTGAGCGACCGTTTCGCCGACCAGCGCCAAGGTCAGCGTCATCATGATGGCGGCCCCCAGGCCTTGCAGCGCACGACCTGCGATCAGCAGCCAAAGCGAAGGCGCCAGGCCGCAAAGCACCGAAGCCAAGGTGAACAAGGCGATGCCGGCCAAGAGCAGCTTGCGCCGGCCCATCAGGTCGCCCAGGCGGCCGACGCTGACAATCAGCGTGGTCATGGCGAGCAGATAGGCCAGCACCACCCATTGGACTTCTTGGAAAGAGGCATCGAGGGCCTGGACCAGCGTCGGCAGCGCCACTGCCGCCACACTGGCACCCAGGGAGGCCAGCAGCGTCGAGAGCGCAAGGCTGGCCAGGGCCCAGCGCGGTGAAAGGCGCCGGTTCGCGGATGCGGTTGCCGGCTGGGTTGTTTGTGTGTTGATGGGGTTCATCGTATCACCTGTATCCGTGGCGCTCGAAACGGCGCTGTCAGCACGTTACAACTGGACATAACATGGCGGAAGGCGCAGCGTTTGCAGGTTATAGCTGCATCAGACGCCATCTATTCAATTCAGGATTCCGCCATGTCCTCGCCTGACCTCAATTTGCTCGTCACCCTTGATGTGCTGCTCTCGGAAGGCAGCGTGGCCCGGGCCGCCCGGCGGCTGCGGCTCAGCCCGTCGGCCATGAGTCGGGCACTGGCGCGGTTGCGGGAAACCACTGGCGATCCGCTGCTGGTGCGGGCCGGGCGAGGGTTGGTGCCGACACCCCGTGCGCTGGAGTTACGCGAACAGGTCAGCCAGTTGGTGCAGCAAGCCCAGGCGGTGCTGCGCCCGATGGCGACCCCGGACCTTGGGCGCTTGAGCCGCACGTTCACGCTGCGCACCCGTGAGGGCTTCGTGGAAAACTTCGCCATCGACTTGATCAACCGCATTCACGAGCAAGCACCCGGCGTGCGGCTGCGTTTCGTGGAAAAGACCGACCGGGACAGCACCGCGCTTCGCCAAGGCACCGTGGACCTGGAAACGGCCGTGGTGGACAAGGACACCAGCCCGGAATTGCGAACCCAGGCGTTGTTCAGCGACCGCCTGATTGGCGTGGTGCGCATGGGACACCCGCTGAGCCAGACGGCGGTGAGCGCCGCCGGTTATGCGGCGGGCGGGCACATCGGCGTCTCGATGCGCGGCCTGGATCATGGCCTCATCGACCAGGCCCTGGCGGCGCTGGACCTGTCCCGGGAAATAGTCACCAGCGTGCCAGGCTTTTCCTCGGCGCTTGGGCTGGTCCGGTCCAGCGACCTGATCGCCAGCGTGCCTGAGCGCTACACCACCAGGCTGCGGATCGGCCTGCACAGTTTTACGCTGCCATTCCCGGTGCCTGGGTTCACGATCGCCATGCTCTGGCACCCACGGATGGATGCCGACCCGGTGCATCGCTGGCTTCGAGGCTGTTTGCGGGAAGTGTGTGCAAGTAAACCCTAGTGGTTTAGTAGATATTCATTAATAGCATTTCGCTGGCACTTAGTTGCTGGAAGTGCGATGGGCTTCGCAAATGACTAGTTACCGATATTTAATATTTAAATAGAGTTTTGTCCGACAATCTGCAACTCGGTCAGTTCGAGGCGTGCACTAACGAGGCAGAACCCTATTGTTTACAGGTGTTAAGTGCCCGGTTGTGAAATTCAACGAAAAAATTGCTAGACGTTTGATTTCCAATTGTGTCAGGTTTCTTACGTCCTCATTGGGCGAGTGATAGGACGACCTCGCCAGAGATCGTCTGTCTGACTAAAACTGTTCCATTTGCAAACAAGGAAGTGTGTTTATGTCGAAAGTCAAAAGCAGCGCTATCGATTCTGCCGAACAACTCCTCTGGGCTCCGCAACTGGCCGCTCCCAGTAATGCGTTCAACCAGATCAATAGTTTCAGTCACCAATACGACCGCGGCGGTAACCTGACCGTCAACGGCAAACCGTCGTACTCCGTCGACGAGGCAGCCACCCAGTTGCTGCGTGATGGCGCGGCTTATCAGGACCGGGACGGCAGCGGCAAGATCGAGCTGACCTATACCTTCCTGACGTCGGCTTCTTCCAGCACCATGAACAAGCACGGGATCAGCGGCTTCAGCCAGTTCAGCGCCCAGCAGAAAGGCCAGGCCGCCCTGGCCATGCAATCCTGGGCGGACGTGGCCAATGTCACCTTCACCGAAAAAGCCACTGGTGGCGACGGTCACATGACCTTCGGCAACTACAGCGGCGGCCAGGATGGCGCAGCGGCGTTCGCCTACCTTCCGGGGACTGGCGCCGGCTATGACGGGACGTCCTGGTACCTGATCAACAGCAGCTACACCCAGAACAAGAACCCGGACCTGAACAACTACGGCCGCCAGACCCTGACCCACGAAATCGGCCACACCCTTGGCCTGGCCCACCCGGGTGACTACAACGCTGGCGAAGGCAGCCCGACCTACGATGACGCGACCTATGGCCAGGACACCCGTGGCTACAGCGTCATGAGCTACTGGAGCGAAAGCAATACCGACCAGAACTTCAGCAAGGGCGGCATCGAAGCCTACGCCTCGGGTCCGCTGATGGATGACATCGCGGCCATCCAGAAACTCTACGGTGCCAACACCACGACCCGTACCGGCGATTCGACCTACGGCTTCAACTCCAACACCGGTCGTGACTTTCTCAGTGCTTCTTCGTCGTCGGACAAAGTGGTGTTTTCGGTATGGGACGCGGGCGGCCGCGACACCCTGGATTTCTCCGGTTTCACCCAGAACCAGAAGATCAACCTCAATGACGCCTCGTTCTCCGACGTGGGTGGCATGGTGGGCAACGTGTCCATCGCCCAAGGTGCAATCATCGAAAATGCCATCGGCGGCTCGGGCAGCGACCTGCTGATCGGCAACGCGGTGGCCAACGAGCTCAAGGGCGGAGCCGGCAACGATATCCTCTGGGGCGCCGGTGGGGCGGACAAGCTCTGGGGCGGCTCGGGTTCGGACACCTTCGTGTTCGCCGCCAGTTCCGATTCGAGGCCTGGGGCCACCGACCAGATCCTCGATTTCATCGGTGGCCTGGACAAGATCGACCTGACCGGTATCACCAAGGGCGCGGGCCTGCATTTTGTCAGCGCCTTCACCGGTGCGGCGGGGGATGCGGTGTTGTCGACATCGGGTGGCAACAGCCTGCTGTCGGTGGACTTCTCCGGGCACGGCGTGGCTGACTTCCTGGTCAGCACCGTCGGCCAGGCGGCGGCCTCGGATATCGTGGCGTAACGCTGAAACCCCTGTAGGAGCTGTCGAGCGGAGCGAGGCTGCTCCGCTCGACAGCTCCTACAGAACCCCGGCCAGGATGAAAGAAATGTGTAGAAAGTTCATGCCCTGTAGCGTTCAGGCAACCGCCGGGTTGCTCGCTACGCTGATGATGTTTTGTGGAGAAGTCGCCATGGCGCGCAGCCTGTTGTTAGCAGAACCCTCGCAGTTGGCAGGTCAGTGGCAGGCAATTCTGTCGAGCCCGCAAGACACCACGCAAAGCCAGGCACTGCAGGACAAGCCGTCCAACACCTGCCTGGTCGAACTCAAGGCGGACCAGACCCTCGGGGGGCAAACCGATTGCCTGGGGCACTGGTTGGGAGATGAACCGGTTCGTTGGTTCACCGAACCCGACGGTCTTTCCCTGATCGGCAAGCAAGACTCCAGGACACACTTGGGGCTGCGTCAGGGACATCACTACCAAATGACCCTGAAGTCCGGTTTGATACTTAGGCTTGAACGGAATAAGTCCCAGAGCGCCCATTAACGAGTTTATACAGTTGGGTAATCATCGAGTCACGCTTGTTCAAACAGGCGTGCATGTCGGTGTGCACCGCATCAACCATCAAAGATTGGTAAGTTGAACTAACGGCCGGTTCGCTGGCAAAGCCAACAGCAAGGAAGATCATGAATAGGGCAAGGAGCGCAGCCGCAGTGCCGCTGTTTAAAGCGCTGGGCGATTATAAAACCATTCTGATCAGTGTCGGTTGTTTTACCGCGCTGATTAACGTCCTGATGCTCGCACCTTCGATTTATATGCTCCAAGTGTATGACCGCGGGCTGTCGTCACAGAACGAAACCACCCTGGTGATGTTGTCGTTGATGGTGGTGGGCTTCTTCGTGTTCATCGGGCTGCTGGAAATGGTCCGCAGCTTCGTGGTCATCCGCATCGGCAGCCAGTTGGAAAGACGCTTCAACCTCCAGGTCTACAGGGCCGCGTTCGAGCGCAATCTGCGTCAGGGCGAAGGCAACGCCGGGCAATCCCTGGGCGACCTCACGCATATTCGCCAATTTCTCACCGGGCCGGCGCTGTTCGCTTTTTTCGATGCGCCGTGGTTTCCCGTCTATCTGCTGGTGATCTACCTGTTCAACGTGTGGCTCGGCGTGTTTGCCTCCGTCGGCACGCTGCTGTTGATCGGCCTGGCGTGCCTGAACGAGGCCATGACCAAAAAAGCGCTGGGGCAGGCCAGCGTCTACTCGCAACAGTCCAGCCAACTGGCCACCAGCCACTTGCACAACGCCGAGACGATCCAGGCCATGGGCATGCTCGGGGCGCTGCGCAGCCGTTGGTTTGCCGTGCATACACGTTTTCTCGGCCTGCAAAACCAGGCCAGTGACACCGGCGCGGTGATCAGTTCGCTGAGCAAGACCCTGCGCCTGTGCCTGCAATCTTTGGTGCTGGGCCTGGGCGCGCTGTTGGTGATCAAGGGCGACATGACCGCCGGGATGATGATTGCCGGCTCGATCCTGATGGGACGGGTGTTGAGCCCCATCGACCAGGTGATCGCCGTGTGGAAGCAGTGGAGCGGCGCCAAGCTGGCTTATCGCCGTCTCGATGCGTTGTTGCAGGCGTTTGCGCCCCAGGATGACGCTATGACGCTGCCGGCGCCCAAGGGCCAGGTGAGTTTCGAACACGTGAGTGCCGGGCCACCGGGGCAACGCAACGCGACGTTGCAGCAGGTCAGCTTCAGCCTGGCCGCCGGGGAAGTACTGGGTGTGCTGGGGGCGTCCGGTTCGGGAAAGTCGACGCTGGCCCGGGTGTTGGTGGGTGTCTGGCCGACTCTCGCGGGGACGGTGCGCCTCGACGGGGCCGATATTCATCGCTGGAATCGCGAGCAACTCGGCCCGCACATCGGCTACCTGCCCCAGGACATCGAGCTGTTCAGCGGCAGCATCGCCGAAAACATCGCCCGATTTCGCCACGCCGATCCGCAGAAAGTCGTCGCTGCCGCGCAACAGGCCGGGGTTCATGAATTGATCCTGCGCCTGCCCCAGGGCTACGACACGGTGCTGGGGGAGGACGGCGGTGGTTTGTCCGGCGGGCAGAAGCAACGGGTCGCGCTGGCTCGGGCGATGTACGACCGGCCGAGCCTGGTGGTGCTCGACGAGCCCAACTCCAACCTCGACACGGTGGGTGAAGCGGCACTCGCCAGTGCCATAGCGCAGATGAAGGCCCAGGGCACCAGCGTCGTGCTGGTCACCCATCGCTCTTCGGCATTGGCCCAGGCCGACAAGTTGTTGGTGCTCGATGACGGTCGACTACAAGCCTTCGGCCCGAGCCAGCAAGTGCTGCGGGCGTTGTCCGGCCATTCGGACTCACCGCGCAACTCATCACCGAGCAGCCCACAGGCGACACCCAACGGACTGAGCATGAGTCGCCAGTACCAGTCCGCCAGCAAACCGGGTGGCGTATGAGCAAGGATTGCGACATGAACCTCGAGCATTCCCAGGACCTTGAGCACCCGGAACGCGACGCCCGTTTCTTTACCCGCATGGGCTGGGCACTGGCGCTGGTGGGGGCCGGGAGTTTTTTCACCTGGGCCAGCCTGGCGCCGCTGGACCAGGGCATCCCCGTGCAAGGCACTGTGGTGGTCTCAGGCAAGCGTAAGGCGGTGCAGTCGATGAGCAGCGGGGTGGTCAGCCGGATCCTGGTGCGCGAAGGCGAGGCGGTGAAGCAAGGGCAGCCGTTGTTCCGCCTGGACCAGACTCAGGCCGCCGCCGACGTGCAATCGCTGCAAGCCCAGTATCGGATGTCCTGGGCCAGTTTGGCGCGTTGGCAAAGCGAGCGGGACAACCTGTTGCAGGTGAGTTTCCCGGCAGAGCTGAGTCGCGATCCCGATCCACGCCTGGCCCTGGTACTTGAAGGCCAGCGGCAACTGTTCAGCAGCCGCCGTGAAGCGTTCGCCCGGGAACAGGCGGCGTTGCGCGCCAGCATCGAGGGCGCCACGGCGCAACTGGCGGGCATGCGCCGGGCACGAAGTGACTTGACCGCCCAGGCCGAATCCCTGCGTTTGCAACTGGGCAATCTGCAACCCTTGGCGGACAACGGCTACATTCCGCGCAACCGCCTGCTGGACTATCAACGCCAGTTGTCGCAAGTGCAGCAGGAACTGGCGCAGAACAGCGGCGAAAGCGGGCGGGTGGAGCAGGGGATCGTCGAGTCGCGCCTGAAGCTTCAGCAGCACAACGAGGAATACCAGAAAGAAGTGCGCAGCCAATTGGCCGACGCCCAGCTCAAGAGCGAAACCCTGCAACAGCAACTGAAATCCGCCGGGTTCGAACTGCAACACAGTGAAATCCTCGCCACCGCCGACGGCATCGCCGTGAACCTGGGGGTGCACACCGAAGGCGCGGTGGTGCGCCAGGGCGATACCTTGCTGGAAATCGTCCCCCAGGGCACGCGGCTGGAGGTGGAAGGGCATCTGCCTGTGCACCTGATCGACAAGGTCGGCCCGCATTTGCCGGCGGACATCCTTTTCACGGCTTTCAACCAGAACCGCACGCCCAGGGTGCCGGGAGAGGTCAGCCTGATTTCCGCCGACCAGATGCTCGATGAGAAAACCGGCGCGCCGTACTACGTGCTGCGCAGCAGCGTCAGCGACGTGGCGATGGACAAGCTCAACGGCTTGGTGATCAAGCCTGGCATGCCGGCGGAGATGTTCGTGCGCACCGGCGAACGCTCGTTGCTCAACTACCTGTTCAAACCGCTGCTCGACCGAGCTGGCTCTGCATTGACCGAAGAATAAGGATGTCCGGCGGTATGAAGCGTTTCTATGGGATGGCCGTGCTGGCCGTTTTCGTGTGCAACAGCGCCTGGGCCATGGGGCCCTTCGAGTTCTATGAGCAGGCCTTGCGCAATGATCCGGTCTACCTGGGCGCGATCAAGGCGCGCGATGCGGGCCTGGAGAACCGCGCCATTGGCCGCGCCGGGCTGTTGCCACACTTGGGCTACAGCTACAACAAGGGCCGCAACCAGTCCAAGGTCACCTACCTCAATGACCGTGGCGCCAGCCAGCATGACGATCGCAACTACAGCAGCTACGGCTCCAGCCTGACGCTGCAACAACCCTTGCTGGACTATGAGGCGTACGCAGCCTACCGAAAGGGCGTGGCCCAGGCGTTGTTCGCCGACGAAAGCTTTCGTGACAAGAGCCAGGCGCTGCTGGTGCGGGTGCTGAGCCAGTACACACAGGCGCTGTTCGCCCAGGACCAGATCGACATTGCCCGGGCCAAGAAAAAGGCTTTCGAGCAGCAATTCCAGCAGAACGAACAGCTGTTTCGCCAGGGCGAAGGGACCCGCACCGACATCCTTGAGGCGCAGGCGCGCTATGAACTGGCAATCGCCGAAGAAATCGAGGCGCGGGATGAGCAGGATGCCGCCTTGCGTGAGCTGGGTTCGTTGATTGGTGTCCCGGCCCTGGACATCGACGACCTGGCTCCCTTGCACGACACCTTCCAGACCTTCGCCTTGCAGCCGGCCAGTTTCGACACCTGGCATGAGCTGGCGGTGAGCAATAACCCCAGCCTGGCGTCCCAGCGCCAGGCGGTGGACGTGGCGCGCTTCGAGGTAGAACGCAACCGTGCCGGGCACCTGCCCAAGGTCAATGCCTACGCGACGATGCGCCAAAACGAATCGGAAAGTGGCAACACCTACAACCAGCGCTACGACACCAACACCATCGGCCTGGAAGTCAGCGTGCCGCTGTACGCCGGCGGTGGGGTCTCGGCGTCGACGCGCCAGGCCAGTCGCAATATGGAGCAGGCCGAATACGAGCTGGAGGCCAAGACCCGCGAGACGTTGATCGAGTTGCGCCGGCAGTTCAGCGCCTGCGTGTCGGGGGTGAACAAACTGCGGGCCTACCAGAAAGCCCTGAGCTCCGCCGAAGCGCTGGTGGTCTCGACCCGGCAAAGCATTCTCGGCGGCGAGCGGGTCAACCTCGATGCGCTCAATGCCGAGCAACAGCTCTACACCACCCGCCGCGACCTGGCCCAGGCCCGCTACGACTACCTCATGGCCTGGACCAAGCTGCATTACTACGCCGGCACCCTCGGCGCACAGGATTTGGCGAAGGTGGATGAGGCGTTTGTGTCCCGCGTGGACGTTCAATGATAGCGAGGATGCCGTTGTGGCGAGGGAGCTTGCTCCCGCTCGAGTGCGAAGCGCTCGCAGGCTTTTTGGGGGCCGCTGCGCAGCCCAGCGGGAGCAAGCTCCCTCGCCACAAAGGCCAAGGCAAGGCAAGGCAAGGCAAGGCAAGGCAAGCTACAAAACCAGGGCCTATTAAATAAGCCAAGGCCTGCCACAGAGGTTGGGGCAAGCCTCATCAGGCCGCGCAGAGCACAGGATTTTTGCAGTAACTAAGGATGGTTCGTGATGAAAATCGATAACAAAAAACAACCCGGGCCGAGAGGTCGCGTGTTCCTGCTCAAGACCCTCAACCACGCCATGCTCTGCGCCCTGGCGACTTTGGGCACGGCCCAGGCGGCGCCTTATGTCGAGGGCGGCAGGACGGGTGACCCGGCTAGTTGGCGCAGCAGCGAATTCGACGCCGAATGGGGCCTGGGTGCGATCAATGCGCAGCAGGCCTACGCCGCCGGGTACACCGGCAAGGGCGTCAAACTGGGGATCTTCGACCAGCCGGTCTACGCGGCGCACCCGGAGTTCTCCGGCACCGGCAAAGTCGTGACCTTGGTCACCAGCGGCATCCGCGAGTACACCGACCCCTACATCCCGGTGAAGGCCGGTGATCCGTTCCGCTACGATGGTTCACCCTCCGTCGGCTCGGACGGCAAGCTGGGTTCCCATGGCACCCACGTCGGTGGGATCGCCGCCGGCAGTCGCGATGGCGGGCCGATGCATGGCGTGGCGTTCGATGCGCAGATCATCAGCGCCGACAACGGCGACCCGGGCCCCGAGGACGGCATCATCCGGGGCAACGACGGCGCGGTGTACAAGGCGGGCTGGGACGCGTTGATCGCCAGCGGCGCACGGATCATCAACAACAGTTGGGGCATCGGCATCACCGACCGCTTCGACCAGGGCGGTCGTGATCCGGCGTTTCCGCACTTCACTGTGCAGGATGCGCAACTGCAATTCGATCAGATCCAGCCGTTGCTGGGCACCAAGCCCGGCGGTGCCTACGAGGGCGCCATTGCCGCGGCTCGCAGCGGGATCGTGACGATTTTCGCCGCCGGCAACGACTACAACCTCAACAACCCCGATGCCATCGCGGGCCTGGCGTATTTCGTTCCGGACATCGCGCCGAACTGGCTCACCGTGGCGGCGTTGCAAGTCAACCCGGATACCGCCAGCCCCGATCCGTACACACTCAGTACCTTCTCGTCGCGCTGCGGCTACAGCGCCA
Source organism: Pseudomonas thivervalensis (assembly GCF_001269655.1). Lineage (GTDB taxonomy): Bacteria > Pseudomonadota > Gammaproteobacteria > Pseudomonadales > Pseudomonadaceae > Aquipseudomonas > Aquipseudomonas thivervalensis. The sequence goes on along the minus strand of NZ_LHVE01000006.1, from coordinate 46,921 downwards.
GCTTCTGCGTGTCGGCACCGGGCACCCGGGTCTACAGTGCCGTGATCGGTGGCACCAATGCCGACGACCTGACCGTGGGCTACGCCAACAAGAGCGGCACGTCCATGGCTGCGCCCCATGTCGCCGGCAGCGTGGCGGTGTTGATGGAGCGTTTCCCTTACATGACCGGTGATCAGGTCGCCAGCGTGCTGCGCACCACCGCCACCGACATGGGCGCGCCGGGCGTCGATTCGTTGTATGGCTGGGGCATGATCAACCTGGGCAAGGCCATCGACGGTCCGTCGATGTTGGTGACCGAGCAGGACATTCCCGAGGAATTTCGCATCGATGGCGCCTATGGCTCCGGTCAACTCGTGGCGGACCTGCCGGGCATCGGCGCGATCATCGATGCCGGCAAACCCACGGAGCGGGTGTGCAGCGGCATCCAATGTGGCCTGGACCTTTGGCGCAATGACATCGCCGGCCATGGCGGGCTGACCAAGGAAGGCATCGGCACCCTGGTGCTCACCGGCGAAAACACCTACAGCGGGCCGACCCTGGTCAATCAAGGGCGGCTGGCGATCAATGGCTCCTTGGTGTCGGCGGTTACCGTCAATGACGGCGGCATCCTCGGCGGCAACGGGCGCATCGCCAGCCTGACCGCCAACCGTGGCGGCAGCGTGGCGCCGGGTAACTCCATCGGCACCTTGCAAGTGGCCGGCGACGTGACGTTCCAACCCGGTTCGAACTACGCGGTGGAAGTCTCGCCTACCTCCAGTGACCTGATCGTGGCCGGCGGCGAGGCTTCCATTGATGGGGCGACGGTGTCGCTGTCCCTGGAAAACAGCTCGACGCTGCTGACGGCTGGCGAAGTGAAAAGCCTGCTGGGCCGGCAATTCAACATCCTGCAGGCCGCCGGTGGCATTAATGGGCGTTTCGCCGAAGTGTTGCCCAACTACGCGTTTCTAGGGGGCGACCTGGCCTACGGCGCCAGCGGCATTCAACTGGCGGTCGAGCGCAACGACGCGTCATTTGCCAGCCTCGCCCGGACGCCCAACCAGCGTTCCGTGGCCGCTGCCGCCGAGCAACTGGGCGCCGGCAACGGGCTGTACGAGGCGCTGCTGCTGGCACCCAGCGCCGCCGTGGCACAACAGGCGTTCCAGCAGTTGTCCGGCGAGATTCACCCGGCCATCGGCACGCTGTTGATCAGCGACAGCCGCCATTTGCGCGACGCCGTGGGCGATCGCCTGCGCCAGGACGCACTCTACGACGCCGGTACGCCGACCGATGCCAGCAGCAATGCCTGGTTCAAGGTGCTGGGCGCTTGGGGCAAGAACGAGGGTGGACATGATAGCGCCGCCACGACCAGCTCCATCGGTGGCTTGCTGGCCGGTGTGGATGGGCTGATCGCTGAGCAGACGCGACTGGGCTTCGTCACCGGCTACAGCGACAGCTCGTTGAGCATGGGCGACGGCACCCATTCTTCGGCCAAGGCCGACAGCTACCACCTGGGTGTCTATTTGGGGCATGAGATCGACGCACTGCGCCTGACCGTCGGCGCCGCCCACAGTTGGCATCGCATCGACGTCAAGCGTGACCTGCAATGGGGCGACGTCAGTGGCCGGGAGAAAACCAAGCGCGATGCCCGAACCACCCAGCTCTTTACCGAAGCGGCGTATCGCCTCGATCTGCAACCGGTGGCCCTGGAACCGTTCGCCAACCTGGCCTACGTGCATCTGGACAGCGACAGCTTCCATGAGAAAGGCGACAACGCCGCCCTGCACGGTGGTGACGACCGGCGCGATGCCGTGCTCTCGACCCTGGGCGTGCGGGCCAGCCACACCCTGGCGCTGTCGGATCAACAGCAACTGCAACTGTCCGGCTCCCTCGGCTGGCAGCACAACTTGAGCAACACCACCTCCGAACAGGACTTGGCATTCGCCGGCAGCAGCAACACCTTCGCGGTGCAGAGCGTGTCCATGGACCGCAACGCTGCGGCGGTCGGTGCCCGTGCCGGGCTCGCGGTCGCCAAGGATGTGCGGGTCAACCTGGATTACAACGGCCTGATCGGCGCCCGGGATAAAACCCATGGCGTAGGCCTGACGCTGGATTGGCAGTTCTGACGGCGAAGGTGCCGCGTAGGAGCTGTGTAGGAGCTGTCGAGTGCAACGAGGCTGCGATCTTTCCAAGGACACTTGAATCTCAAGCGAAAGATCAAAAGATCGCAACCTTCGGCAGCTCCTACAGGGCGCAGCCCGCCCGGTTATAGCATTCCAACAACAAAAAGTGAGCAACCACCATGGGTATCTACGACTACAAGAACTTCGGCACCACCGAATCCAAGGCACTGGCCAGCGACGCAATGGCGATCATGCTGTATTCCTACCACAACCTCGATCACGGCTTTGCCGCCGGGTACCAGCACAACGGCTTCGGTGCGGGCCTGCCGGCGACCCTGGTGACCGCGCTGCTGGGGGGCACCGATTCCCAAGGGGTGATTCCCGGCGTGCCGTGGAATCCCGATTCGGAAAAACTCGCCCTGGAGGCTGTGCAGAAAGCCGGCTGGACGCCCATCAGCGCCACGCAACTGGGCTACACCGGCAAGGTGGACGGTCGCGGGACGTTCTTTGGCGAAAAGGCCGGCTACACCACCGCGCAGGTGGAGATCCTTGGCAAGTACGACGCAACGGGGCAATTGCAGGAAATCGGCGTGTCGTTTCGCGGCACCAGCGGCCCCCGGGAAAACCTGATTGGCGATTCCATCGGCGACGTGATCAACGACCTGATGGCCGCGCTGGGCCCCAAGGACTATGCAAAAAACTATGCCGGCGAAGCCTTTGGCAGCCTGCTGGGGGACGTCGCGAAGTTTGCCCAGGCCCATGGCCTGACGGGCGCGGACGTGCTGGTCAGCGGACACAGCCTGGGTGGGCTGGCGGTCAACAGCCTGGCGGACTTGAGCGCCAATAAATGGTCAGGTTTCTACGCCGATGCCAACTACATCGCTTACGCCTCGCCAACCCAGAGCAGTACCGACAAGGTGTTGAACATCGGCTACGAGAACGATCCGGTGTTCCGCGCCCTGGACGGCTCGACGTTCAACCTCGCGTCGGTGGGCGTGCACGATGTGCAGCAGGACTCGGCCACCAATAACATCGTCAGTTTCAATGACCACTACGCTTCGGCGGCTTGGAACGTGTTGCCGTTTTCCATCCTCAACATTCCCACCTGGATTTCCCACCTGCCCAGCGGCTACAGCGATGGCATGGGCCGGATCATGGGCTCGGCGTTCTACGACCTCACCGAAAAGGACTCCACCGTCATCGTCGCCAACCTGTCGGACCCTGCGCGGGCCACTACCTGGGTCCAGGACCTCAACCGCAATGCCGAAACCCACACCGGCAGCACGTTCATCATTGGCAGTGACAGCAATGACTTGATCCAGGGCGGCCAGGGCAACGACTACCTGGAAGGCCGCGCCGGCAACGATACCTTTCGCGATGGCGGTGGCTACAACGTGATACTGGGCGGGCAGGGCAGCAACAGCCTGCAACTGCAGCAGTCGGTGAAGGATTTCAGTTTCGCCCATAACGGTGCCGGGACGCTGTACCTGCGCGATGCCCATGGCGCGATCAGCATCACCCGCGACATTGGCACCTTGGTCAGTAAAGAGTCCGGATTGTTCTGGGGGTTGCTCAAGGATGAGGTGAGCCACAGCGTCACCGCCAATGGCCTGGTGGCGGGCGCCAACCTGACGGCGTATGCGTCTTCGGTCAAGGGCAGCGCGGCCAACGACACCCTGATGGCGGGGGCGAAGGGTGACTGGCTGTTCGGCCAGGACGGCAACGATGTACTGGTGGGTGGCGCGGGTAACGACACCTTCGTCGGCGGTGTGGGAAACGACCTGATGCAATCGGGCGGTGGCAGCGACACCTTCCTTTTCAACGGCGCGTTCGGCCAGGACCGGATCAGTGGTTATGAGGCGGGGGACAAGCTGGTGTTCCTCGGCGTACCGGGTGCCGTGGCCGGCCATGACTACAGCGATTACCTGTCACAAGTGGGCAATGACACGCTGCTCAAGGTTGGCGACAGTTCTGTGACCTTGGTGGGGGTTGGTATCGGGCAGGTTGGCGGCGAAGGGATCGTGTTCACCTGATACCGCTATCGCGAGCAAGCTCGCTCCCACAGTGGATCACAGGTTTATACAGTCTTTGTATTCACCTCCGAGCCTTTGTGGGAGCGAGCCTGCTCGCGATTGGGCCGGCACATCCAGACTTGCTGTGGCTGACCCACCGCTCCCACAGGGGGATCTTGGGTGAATGCAGTATTTGTGTTCACCGCCGGAACCTGTGGGAGCGAGCTTGCTCGCGATCGCGGTGCATCAGGCGAACCACTGGAAATCAGTCTTCCTTGCGAATGGTGGCCACATCATCGGCGCGGACCCGGACTTTCCTGCCGGAAATGTCCTCGAACTCGTAGAAACCGTCGGCGGTGCGGGTGTTAGGGGTGTCCTTGGTCAAATACTGGGTACCGTTCTGCAAGGTCACTACGGTGGGCGACGCGCAGCCAGCCAACGCCATAAATGCCACGGCAACCAGGGGCAGGCCCAGAAACCTAATGTTCATAACCATAACCTCTCAAATCAAAAGGACACGGAGCAGCTGATTCGACCGCGCCATCATCTTAGCTAACCGCCATTGGTCTCGCTTGTTGTAGGAAAGTTCATCGCCAACTGAAGGATTTCACCTTAAATATAGGAGACCGTTCATCTTTTGCGGTTGCCTGGCGGGTTTACAGCTGTTATCTGTATGCATAACCAGTACCTGACTCCTTGGCGTTTCTTTCCGTGGCAGCCCGTTCTCTCGACGATCCGTTCTATTACCTGAACAACTTCCAGCAAGTGCTCGCGTGGTTGACCCAGCGTTATGCCGATGTGCTCAGTCGTGAAGAGCAGCGCTTCATCGATGATTTCGCGGCGTTACCCCGTGCCTCCCAGGGCTTGCTGGTGCGGATGGTGATGCGCAAAGGGCTGCGGTTTCGCCATGGCAAGCTGAGCTATCCGGAAATCGGCGACATTGGCGCCGCCATAGAGCCTTTGCTGGCGCTGGGTTGGGTCGATGAACAGGCCCCGATCGGGCTCGTCGAGCTGTTCGAGGTGTTGCTCAAGGCGGAAATCCTCCAGTGCCTGGGCCACCTCATCGAACACCCGAAGGCGAAAAAGACCGAATGGCTCCAGGCCTTGGACGATCATTCCAATCCGCCTCAGCCGTTCCGTGCCTGGTGCCCGCAACTCGACGACCGCCTGTACAGCCTGACGATCATGCAACTGTGCGACAGGCTGCGATTGATGTTCTTTGGCAATCTTTACCAGGACTGGTCGGAATTCGTCCTGGCCGAGCTGGGCATCTTCACCTACGAAACTGTCGAGTTCAGCGCCGAGTCACGGGGCTTGCGCAGCCGTGAAGATGTCGATGCCTGTCTGTTCCTGCACGATTGCCAGCAGCGCTTCGAAGCCGGCGAGCCCGTGGACGAAATCGTCGCCCAGATCAAAGAACTGTCCTTGGACAATCCGTGGCTGGAACGGCGGCGGGGCAAGTTATTGTTCCAGATTGGCCAGCACGGCGAGCGGATCGGTGATTTCGCCTTGGCCTTGTGTATCTATCGCGATTGCACCTACCCGGGCGCGCGGCTGCGAATGGTCCGGGTGCTGGAGCGCATTGGCGAATACGCCCTGGCCCTTGAACTGGGCGAGGCGGCGGCGCAGGCCCCGCAAAGTGCCGCCGAAACCCAGGCCTTGCTGCGGATCGTGCCTCGTCTGCGGCGCAAGCTGGGCGGCCCGCCAGTGCCACGGACCATGGCCCGGGAAGTGGAGCGCCTGGAGCTGCATCTGCCTCGCGTCGATCCGGCCTTGTCGGTGGAGTACCACGTCCAGGCGCATTTGCACGACGAAGCCGCGCCGGTGCATTACGTCGAGAACAGCCTGATCAATTCGCTGTTCGGCCTGCTGTGCTGGCCGGCGATCTTCGCGCCGTTGCCGGGGGCGTTTTTCCACCCGTTCCAGCGCGGGCCGGTCGACCTGCTCAACGAGGACTTCCAGGCCCGTCGCGCCGAGTTGTTCGCGGCCTGCCTGGCGGAGTTGGACGATGGCCGCTATCGGCAGACCATTGGCCGCCGTTACGCCGAAAAGTGGGGCGTGCAATCGCCATTCGTGTTCTGGGGCGCATTGTCCGAGCCCTTGCTGGAGCAAGCCCTCGATTGCCTGCCGGCCGAGCACCTCAAGCACTGGTTCCAGCGCCTGCTGCTGGACATCAAGGCCAACCGCGCCGGCATGCCGGACCTGATCCAGTTCTGGCCGCAGCAAAAGACCTACCGCATGATCGAAGTCAAAGGCCCCGGCGATCGCCTGCAAGACAACCAACTGCGCTGGCTGGAGTTCTGTCATGAGCACCAGATGCCGGTCGCCGTCTGTTATGTGCAATGGGCGGAGTCCGCTATCGCGAGCGAGCTCGCTCGCGATGGGGCCACATGAACCCAGCACCGAGCTACAGCATCGCGGTGCGGGCGCTGTGTGAGTTCACCGCCAAGGTGGGCGACCTTGACCTGCGCTTCACACCCTCGCCGACAGCCCTGGAAGGCATCGCCGGCCACCGTACCGTCGCCTCGCGGCGCAGCGAGGGCTATCAGGCTGAAGTGGCCCTCGAAGGTCATTACCAGACACTGAGCGTCAAAGGCCGGGCCGACGGCTACGACCCGGCTCGCCAGTGCCTGGAAGAAGTGAAGACCTACCGGGGCGATTTGAGCAAACAACCGGCCAACCATCGCCAGTTGCATTGGGCCCAGGCGAAGATCTATGGCTGGCTGATGTGCCAGAAGCTGCAATTGCCGCACATCGACGTGGCCCTGGTGTATTTCGACATCGTCAGCGAAAAGGAAACCTGCATCAACCAACGCTTCGAGGCGGCGCAACTGCAAGCCTTTTTCGAGGAACAATGCGCGTCGTTCCTGGCTTGGGCCGAGCAGGAAATGGCCCATCGACAGGCGCGCAACCTCGGCGCCCAGGCGCTGGCATTTCCCCATGCGGGTTTCAGGCCGGGACAACGGCACTTGGCCGAATCGGTGTTCAAGGCGGTCAGTACCGGCCGCTGCCTGATGGCCCAGGCGCCCACCGGCATTGGCAAGACCGTCGGTACCTTGTTTCCGCTGCTCAAGGCCCTGGCGCCGCAGCAACTGGACAAGGTCTACTTCCTCACGGCGAAAACCCCGGGGCGCAAATTGGCCCTGGACGCGGCGCGCGTGATCACCGACAGCGCGCCGTCGATGCCGTTGCGGGTGCTGGAAATGATCGCCCGGGACAAGGCCTGCGAACACCCGGACAAAGCCTGCCATGGCGAATCCTGCCCGCTGGCCCGGGGGTTCTACGACCGCTTGCCGGGCGCCCGTGCGGCGGCGAGCCGGGTCACGATGCTCGACCAGGCGGCTTTGCGCGAGATTGCCCTGGTCCATGAGGTCTGCCCGTATTACCTCAGCCAGGAAATGGCCCGTTGGGTTGACGTGGTGGTGGCCGACTACAACTATTACTTCGACTTCAGCGCCTTGCTCTTCGGCCTGGCCCAGGCCAATCACTGGACCGTCGCGACCCTGGTGGACGAGGCCCATAACCTGGTGGACCGGGGGCGGCAGATGTACAGCGCGACCCTCGGCCAGGCCACGCTGAGCAGCGTGCGCAAGACCGCCCCCGAAGCGCTGAAGAAGTCCCTGGAACGGGTCAATCGCCAATGGAACGCCTTGCATACGCCCCAGGTGGCGGCCTATCAGGCTTATGAAAAGCTCCCGGAAAAACTGCTCCAGGCCTTGGCCACCTGTACCACCGCCATCGGCGATTACCTCAACGATCATCCCCAGGGCCTGGACAGCGCACTGCAGGCGTTCTACTTCGACGCCTTGCAGTTTGGCCGGGTGGCGGAAACGTTCGACGAGCACTTTCTGTTCGACATCCACAAGCGCGAGCTCGGCCGCCAGCGTAGTCTGTCGACGCTGTGCCTGCGCAACGTGGTGCCGGCCGCGTTCCTGCGGCCCAGGCTGACGGCGGCCCGCAGCACCGTGCTGTTCTCGGCGACCCTGAGCCCTCGGCATTATTACGCAGACTTACTGGGGACGCCGGACGACACGGTGTGGATCGATGTCGAATCGCCGTTCAAGGCCGAGCAACTGGACGTCCAGGTTGTCAGCCGCATTTCCACCCGTTTTGCCCATCGCCAGGCGTCCCTGGAGCCGATCGTCACGTTGATGGCCCGCCAGTTCAGCGAGCGCCCGGGCAACTACCTGGCTTTTTTCAGCAGCTTCGATTACTTGCAGCAGGTGGCCGGGCTGTTTGCTGAGCGATACCCGCAGATCGCCCTCTGGACGCAATCGCGGGGCATGGGCGAAGCCCCTCGGCAGGCATTTCTCGAACGCTTCATGGAGCACAGCCAGGGCATTGGTTTTGCCGTGCTGGGCGGTGCGTTTGGAGAGGGCATCGACTTGCCGGGCTCACGCCTGATCGGCGCCTTCATCGCCACCTTGGGGCTGGCGCAGTTCAACCCGGTCAATGAGCAGATGAAACAGCGCATGGCGGCGATTTTCGGCGACGGCTATGACTACACTTATTTGTATCCCGGGCTGCAAAAGGTCGTACAGGCCGCCGGCCGCGTCATCCGCACCCAACAGGACCGTGGGGTGGTGATGCTGATCGACGATCGGTTTGGCGAGGCCAGGGTGCAGCAATTGTTGCCGCGTTGGTGGTCGGTCACCCCGGAAACACACCGCGCACCCACAGGGAGTCGAGCAGGACTTGAGCTTGTGAGTCTTCTAGAGACCCGCTGATTTATTCAATGGTTTTTCCTGACGCCAGACTTGTTCCATAATTCGCAAAAAATCCACACGGATGCCCCGGCCAGATGCTCGAGAACGACTCCAAGACCCCACTCATCAATGAGGAACAGCGCTTTCGCCTGCTCATCGATGCGGTGGTCGACTACGCCATCTACATGACCGACCCTTCGGGCATCATCACCAGTTGGAACTCTGGCGCCAGGCGTTTCAAAGGCTACGAGGAAGCCGAGATCCTCGGCCAGCATTTCTCCCGGTTCTACACCGATCAGGACCGCGCCGCCGGCCTGCCGCAACGGGCGCTGGACACGGCCGTGCAGGAAGGGCGTTTCGAAGGCGAGGGCTGGCGGGTGCGCAAGGACGGCACACTGTTCTGGTCCCATGTGGTAATCGATCCGATCATCGACAGCCAGAGCGGCACCTTGCTCGGCTTCGCCAAGATCACCCGCGACCTGACCGACCGCAAGATGGCCGAGGAAACCCTCAAGCAAAGCGAGCAGCAGTTTCGCTTGCTGGTGCAAAGCGTCACCGATTACGCCATCTACATGCTCGACCCGGAAGGACAGGTCACCAACTGGAACCTGGGGGCACAGCGGATCAAGGGGTATCTGCCGGTGGAAGCCATCGGCCGGCATTTCTCGATGTTCTACACCCCTGAGGACCGCGATGCTGGCGAGCCCCAGCGCGCATTGAGCATCGCCGCCAGCGAAGGGCGTTTCGAGAAAAAGGGCTGGCGCATGCGCAAGGATGGCACGCGCTTCATGGCCCACGTGGTCATCGATGCGATTCGCAGCGATACCGGCACGCTGTTGGGGTTTGCCAAGATCACCCGTGACATCACCGACGCTACCCAGGCCCAGCAGGCCCTTGAGCAGGCCCGTGAGGCACTGTTCCAATCCCAGAAACTGCAAGCCATCGGTCAGCTCACCGGGGGTATAGCCCATGACTTCAATAACCTGTTGACGGTGATCCTTGGCAACCTGGAAATCGTGCGCAAGCGCATGCCTGGCGAGCCGAAACTTACTCAATTGCTGGATAACGCGACCCAAGGCGCGCTGCGCGGGGTTTCGTTGACCCAACGCATGCTGGCGTTCGCCCGTCGGCAGAAACTCACCTACGAATCGGTCGAGCTGTCGGCCCTGGTGCAGGGCATCAGCGGCCTGCTGCAAAGCTCCCTGGGCCCGTCGATACACATCCAGACCCGTTTTGACGAGGCGCTGTCGCCGGTGCTGGCCGATGTCAACCAACTGGAGCTGGCGATTCTCAACCTGGCGACCAATGCCCGGGACGCCATGCCCCATGGCGGCCAGATCATGATCACCGCCGATGAGCGGCAGGGGGCCGATGCCGCGCCGGACAAGCCAATGGCACCCGGGCGCTACATTTGCCTGACGATAACCGATGAAGGCGAGGGCATGGACGAAGCCACGCTGGCTTCGGCCGTGGACCCGTTCTTCACCACCAAGGGCGTCGGCAAGGGCACGGGCCTGGGGCTGTCCATGGTGCATGGCCTGGCGGAACAGCTGGGCGGCCGCTTGACGCTCAAAAGCCGGAAAGGCGTCGGGACCACCGCCGAACTGTGGTTGCCGGTGGCTGGCGATTCCGCCCCAGGCAAAGCGGCGGTCGAGGAGGCCGCGCCGCCGGTCCACGAGTTGAAAGTGCTGGTGGTCGACGATGACAGCCTGGTGCTGACCAGCACGCGCCTGTTGATCGAAGACCTGGGGCACCGAGTCCTTTGCGCGCCATCGGGGGCTCAGGCGTTGGAACTGTATGAGCGCAACCTGGACATCGACCTGGTGATCACTGACATGGCCATGCCGCAGATGGACGGCGCGCAACTGGCGAAATTGTTGCGTGATCGCCAACCGACCCTGCCTATCATCCTGGCCACCGGTTATGCCGAGCGCCTGGAGGGGTTCGCCGCGCAATTGCCTCGGTTGATCAAGCCGTTCAAGCAGATTGACCTGATGCAGATCATTGGGCAGACGATGAAATAGTCAGGAAGGCAATGGTGTCTCCTGTGGCGAGGGAGCTTGCTCCCGCTCGAGTGCGTAGCGCTCGCCTGCCTTTAGGGCTGCTTCGCAGCCCAGCGGGAGCAAGCTTCCTCGCCACAAGAGCGAACGCCTATTCGGTGTTCTTCTTGAACCCACGCAAATTCATCGCACACAGGCAAAACTGCAACACGATCAATGCATACGCATCCGTATGCAGCCCCCAGACCACCCACAGAATGTTGCTCGCCATAAAACAACTGAAGCCCGCCACCCGACGTCGGGGTTGGCGTGAGCCGATCAACCAGGCGGCCAGCACCGTGACGAGCATCGCCGGCCATTGCACCCATCCAAGATAATCCACGCAACGGTCCTCTAGCCTTTACACAGTAGAGACCTTGGCGCTTGGGCAGCGTTTCCTCGGATTTTGCTGCACCTGTGGTCCTTTGGCTTGAACTTGCCGCGGACCGGGTTCTTCTAATGAGTCCGAATCATCACCGAGGCACAACCTGCGCAATGCCCAGAATACTCACCGGGCCCACCCCGGAAGAAGAACTGACGGAACACAACGCCCAACTGTTCGGCTCGCCCAAGGAGCGACTGGATTTCTATCGCCGGGAAATCCAATACGAAACCAGTATCCTGGCCAACCGAACCGATGCTTACCTGGCCGCCCAATCCTTCCTGGTGATCGCCTTTGCCTCGTGCATGGCCAACCTGAACCCGGAGTGGGGCAAGTTGTTCACGCTGATCGTGCCGCCATTCCTGGCCTTGCTCGGATTTTTGAGTTCGCTCAATGCGTGGCCGGGCATCAAGGCGGCCTACGAGATCATCGATCATTGGCATTTCAAACAGAGTGAGCTATTGCGCGCCGAACCCTTGATGGGCCTGGCTTATGACGAATCGCCGCTGTTCAGCGAGCGGGAATCGACCCACAAGGGCTACCGCAAGTCGTTACTGTTCTCGGTGCGTACCCCTTGGATCTTTGCCACGTTCTGGGTATTGCTGGGGGCGTATTCGGTCTATATCCAGGTGAGCGATCCTGGTGGTTGAAACACACCCTTTGAAGTCGGGCATCATTGTGGCGAGGGAGCTTGCTCCCGCTGGGCTGCGCAGCGGCCCCAAGCTTTGCGGCTGCTGCGCAACCGAGCGGGAGCAAGCTCCCTCGCCACAACAGCGTTCACTTCCTGCCACAGTGCCTCAGCTTGGCTGCTTGCGGCGTTCGTACCAGGCCAACGTGGGCTGGGTCGTGACGCCATGAACCAGAATGCTCAAGGCCACCACCGACAGAGTGAGGTTGATGCACAATTGCGCCACCTCTGGCTGCAGGTCATGGTTCAAGGCGAAGAACAGATAAAACAGGCTGCCGATCCCACGTATGCCGAACCAGCCGATCAGCAACCGTTGCGGTCCGTCGAGCAATCGCCGCCAGGGCACCACCAGCACACTCAACGGACGGATGACGACAAACAGCAGGGCACCGATCGCCAGGGCTCGCCAGTCCCAATGGTTGGCCAGCACAACCCCCAGCAGAGTGACCAGGAACACTTCCATCGACCGCTCCACCAGGCTGCCGAACGCCAGCATGTCACTCATCATCACCCCTGCGGCTAACTGACTGTCGTCCAGCGAGTCGGTATCGCCCATGATGGCCTGTTGAGGATCGACGGTTTCATGGCCCACCACCGGTTGCACCAGGTGTTCCGCCGGTGGTGCCGTTTCATCGGTGGATTTGACCTCGGCCTGACGCAGCCCCAGGCCAGCGGCGAACACGGAGAGAAAGCCATAGCCCTGGACCCAGTCGGCCACGACGTACGCCAGGGCAATCAGCGCCAGGGCCAGGTAATCATTGGGCGACAGGGTGCTGTCGGCATTCCGGATGCGCATCGACAAGGTCAGCCGGCCAATGCCACGGCCCATCCAATAGCCGACCAGCAATCCGGCCGGCACGGCCCACAGCACGTTACGCAGCAGCCATTCACCGAGAAAACCGCTGCCGTCGTCACGCAGCATCAACAGCCCGAGGATGACAAAGGGAAATGCCGTACCGTCGTTCAACCCTGCTTCGCCCGACAGGCCGAACCGCACCCGGTCGTCATCCCGGGCATCGTTGACCTGCACCAGTGCCGCCAACACCGGATCGGTGGGCGCCAGCATCGCGCCGATCAGCATCGACGCGCCCCAACTCAGCCCCAACAGATAGTGCAGCGCCAGGCACAGGCCGGCGATGCACAGGATCATCACCGGCCCGGCCAGCCCATAGGCCACGCGCCAGGTTCGGTCCTTGAGGGGCAGGCGCAACTTGAGGCCGCTGACGAATAGCGAAAACACCACCGCGACTTCCGTGAGGTGCTCCATCCAGACCGACGAGTCGCTGATGTCCAGTTTCAGCGCGCCCAACCCCATCGGCCCGATGGCGATGCCCAGCACCAGGCACATCGCCGAGGTGGTGACCGGCATCCAGCGCAGATAGGAGGAGGTCAGGGCCAGGGTCAGCAACACCGCACCGAGCACCGCTACCCATACTGTGAACGTCATCGTTGCTCCTTGGATAAGCGGGTGCCGACTGACCCCGTGGCGAGGGAGCTTGCTCCCGCTCGGCTGCGAAGCAGTCGTAAAAATGCTTGGATCGCATCGCCTGCATGGGCCGCTTCGCGTCCAGCGGGAGCAAGCTCCCTCGCCACAACAGCGCGCTTGCCACATTCAACAGCGGGGTGGCTCAGCGCGGGTGGTTCTCAGCATTCGAGGGCTGGAGCGAAACGAGGGTTCCCATCATTAACGGAGCGCCCCGTTTATCCGCCGGCCTTTCAATCCAAGGGAATTTTTCGCCGTTTCCGGCGCTCTGCAACAGAAGAGACGTTCTGATTCAGCGTCCGCCGAGAACCCAAGAGGCCCATATGACTGCGCTGACACCCCTCCAATCCCAGCCGGCCACCGTGCACCCTGTCATCCATAACGGCCAGGTGCGCCAATGCTATGAACGACTGCTTCAAGGCCCGGACGACGCTGACAAGCAAGCCGTCGCCCAAACGTTCCTCCAGCAATGCCTCACGAAGGCTGCGGCGCTGTCCCAGGAGATGCCCACCGACCCCACGGCGCTGCCGGCCTGGGTCGAGCAGCACAGCGCCGGCGTTGCCCGGCAATACGCGGATTATCTGGAACGGCGCAAAAGCGGCGGCCCGCGGGAGTTCTTCAGCAGCAAGGCCCACGCGCTGTACTTCCTGCAAGCCGTGGCACCGACCAAACGGGTGGACGGCGCCTGGTTGTATGGCGTGGTCAAGCACTGGCACGACCACCGTTTCGAAGGGTTGCTGTGCACCTACCTGGAAGAACTGGGGGACGGTCATCCTTCACAGAACCACGTGGTGCTCTATCGCAAGCTGCTTGCCGAACACGACCTGTCGGACGCCCCGGACATCGACGATGAGCTTTATCTGCAAGGCGCCGTGCAGCTGGCGCTGGGGTATGCCGGCGATGAATACCTGCCTGAAGTCATTGGCTACAACCTGGGCTACGAACAGTTGCCCTTGCATCTGTTGATCAGCGCCTACGAATTGAGCGAGCTGGACATTGATCCGTACTACTTCACCTTGCACGTCACCATCGACAACGCCAGCACCGGCCACGCCCACAAAGCCGTGCAAGCCTTGCTGCAATTGATGCCGATGGAAGCCGACCGTGACGCCTTCTGGCAGCGGGTCACGTTGGGCTATCGCCTCAATGACCTGGGGCAGGGCAGCCGGGCCATCATTGGCGCCTTCGACCTGGATCGCGAAGTGCTGGAGATGCTTGAACGCAAGCGCCCGTTTGGCCAGCACATGCACTCCGATTACTGCAAGTTCGAAGGCAAGACCGTCAACCAATGGCTCTCGGCGCCGGGCCAGTTGGAAGGGTTCCTGGCGGCGATGCAGCACAAAGGCTGGATCAAGCGCCATGAAGATCCGCAAAACAGCCGTTTCTGGACGCTGATCGACGGGCCGGGCGCGGCCATGTTCGGGGTGTTCAGCCCCTACGAAAAACAACTGCTGCACGACTGGATTGCTGGTGATTGGCTGGACGAACGCACGACGCCCGGCGCCCGGCGCGGCCCGAACGCTGCCTGCGAGCCGGTGACGCCGATGGATGATCCCGATGTGCAAAGCCTGCAACAAGCACTGCGCGGACGCTCGCCCGAGGAGCAGATGCAAGTCTTGATGCCTTGGCTCGGCGCTCGTTGCCATAGCCATCCGGCCGGGTTGCTGGCGACTCGCCGGTTCATCGAACTCAAATCTGCACTTCGCTAGGGCGCCCTGCATGACTGACGAAGAACGCCTGTCGGAACCGGACCTCGCGCTGTTGCAACTGGGCCGACGCCTGCAAGCCGACGGCTACCGTTTCATCACCCCGACGCCGTTGACCCACGAACGGGTCAATCAGCGTCCTGGTAATGAGCGTTCCAAGACCTTGCGGGACGTGTTTGGCTGGTCACGGCCGTTTGCGCCGGGGCTGATCAGCGCCGATGAGCAGCGGCAACTGCAGGAGGCCCAGGTGCTGGAGGAGTGCGACGGCGTGTTGTGTAGCCGGGTGCGCTGGTCGAGCCTGGATGGCTTGCTGTTCGCTCATTCGCAGTTCCCCACGCAGGCCACCGATGCGGTGTTCTTCGGCCCCGACAGCTACCGTTTCGCCCAACTGATCCATACGCACCTGCAACAGAACTTCACGGCGGTGCATCGCGCCGTGGATATCGGTTGTGGCGCCGGGGTCGGTGCCATCGTGATTGCCCGTGCCCGCCGTGAAGCGCAGGTGCTGGCGGTGGACATTAACCCTCAAGCCCTGCGCCTGAGCGCCGTGAATGCGGCGCTGGCCGAGGTGGCCAATGTCGAAGTCGCCCGCAGCGACGTGCTGCAGGACGTGCCTGGCAACTTCGACCTGATCGTCGCCAACCCGCCGTACATGGCCGATCCCTCCGAACGCGCCTATCGCCACGGTGGCGGAGCATTGGGCGCTGGGCTGTCGCTGCGCATCGTCGAGCAGGCTTTGCCCCGACTCACCCCTGGCGGCTCGTTGGTGCTCTACACCGGCGTGGCGATGGTGGATGGACGCGATCCGTTCCTCGAAGCATTGGGGCAATGGCGTGACTCGGCGGATTACGGCTGGACCTACAAGGAATTGGACCCGGATGTGTTCGGTGAGGAACTGCTCACGCCGGGTTATCAGGACGTGGAAAGGATCGCCGTGGTGGCGTTGGTTGTAACCCGCATCGGAGCGGGTATCGGAGGGATTATTAATGAACAGGCGCATGAAATTCGGCATTGAAGAGGAGTATTTCATCACCGATCTGCAAACCCGTTGCATGCCTGGTGAACCACCCGCGCGGGCGATCGCCGCGTGCCAGGCCGAGCTGGGCAAGCATTTCGCCCATGAAATGTTCCAATGCCAGGTCGAGATGGCTTCGCCCATCTTTCACAGCCTGCCCGAGGCCACCGACTACCTGAGCCAGGTGCGCAGCGGCTTGACGAAGCGCTTGGCCGAGCATGGCCTGGGCTTGCTCAGCGCAGGCTCCCATCCGATGGCGACCCAGGTGCTGCAGCCCACGGATGAGCTGCATTTCCAGCAACTGTTCGACGATTATCAGCGGGTGGCACGGCGCAGCGTGCTGTCGGGCCTGCACGTACACGTGGAGGTTCCTGCGACCCAGGATCGGGTGCGGGTGATGAATGAGATCTTGCCCTGGTTGCCGATGTTCCTCGCCCTGAGTGCTTCATCGCCGTTCTGGAACGGCGGCAACAGTGGTTTCAGCAGCTACCGGCAAGTCGCCTGTGATGAATGGCCGCGCATGGGCGTGCCGGAGTATTTTGAAGACGAGTCGGCCTTCGCCGGTTACGTCGACATGCTCATGCGCACCGGTTCGATTCGCCAGGCCAGCGACTGTTGGTGGGTGATACGGCCTTCATCGCGTTATCCCACGCTGGAGCTGCGCATTTGCGATGCTTGCCCGCGGGCAGAGGACGTCCTTTGCCTGGTCTCGCTGTTTCGCCTGATGGTGGCCCATGCCGTTGCGCAGCGCCGGCCCGGCGCCCGCTACAGCCAGATGTCCCAGTGGATCCTCAAGGAAAACCGCTGGCGGGCCAAGCGCCACGGGACGCTCGCCGAGTTTATCGTCGAGGGGCAGGAACAGCCGATGCTGATCGGTGAATGGCTGACCCTGGCGGAGCAAACCTTCGGCGAAACCGCGGCGAAGCTCGGCGTCCAGGACGTGTTCAAACAGGCTCGCCGGATCGTCCAGGAAGGCTCCAGCGCCGACCGGCAAATCGTGCTCTACGAGCAAGGTCTGCTGCTGGGTGATTCGGTCGAACAGGCCCTGAGCCGCGTGGTTGACCAATTGCTCGCGGAAACTGCCGGGATGCCGGTTGCCGATCCGGCGTTGCAGCAAGTGGCAGGTGGTCCATGAGCAGCAAGACCCTGGAGGACTACAACCGCATGCGTGATTTCACCGCCACCCCCGAGCCGGCGGCGAAACGGACGCGAAAATCGGCTAAAACTGCCCATGCCCTGCAGTTCTGCATTCAAAAGCACGATGCCACACGCCTGCATTACGACTTCCGGCTGGAACTGGACGGCGCGCTCAAGAGCTGGGCGGTGCCCAAGGGCCCCTCCCTGGACCCGAAAGCCAAGCGCCTGGCCGTGCACGTTGAAGATCACCCGTTGGATTACGCGACGTTCGAGGGCAGCATTCCAGAGGGGCACTACGGCGCCGGTGACGTGATCGTCTGGGACCGGGGCGTCTGGATACCCCAAGGGGACCCCCACGAGGCCTATGCAAAAGGCCGGCTCAAGTTCGAGCTGCAAGGCGAAAAGCTCAGCGGCCTGTGGAACCTGGTACGCACCCACATGCCTGGCAAGCAGGAGCAATGGTTCCTGATCAAGCATCAGGACCCGGCGGCCCGCCCCGAGAGCGAATACGACGTGGTCCAGGCCGAGCCGGACAGCGTGCTCAGCGATCGCACCCTCGTGCCCAAGCGCCGGGGCAAGGCCGCCGCCGCCAAAGCGGCGAAACAGCCGGAAAAAGCGGCCCAACGAACTTCACCGAAACGCACCACGAAAACCACCCTCAGCGGCGCAGTCGCCGGGCCGCTGCCGGAAACCCTCAAGCCGGAACTGGCAACGCTGGTGGAAAGCGCGCCCGACGGCGAGTGGTTGTATGAAATCAAGTTCGATGGTTACCGGGTCATGGCGCGCATCGAAAACGGCGATGTCAGGCTGCTTACCCGCAACGGCCATGATTGGACCCACAAGTTGCCAAGACAGGCCGAGGCCCTGGCCGCGCTGGGGTTGGAATCGGCCTGGCTCGACGGCGAGATGGTGGTGGCCAACGACGACGGTGTGCCGGACTTCCAGGCCCTGCAAAACGCCTTCGAGGCCGGCAGCAGCGGCAAGATCGCCTATTATCTGTTCGACCTGCCTTATCTCAGTGGCATGGATCTGCGCAAAGTGCCGGTGCAAGAGCGCCGCGCCGCATTGGCCGCGGTACTGGAGCCCAACGAAAGCCCCTTGTTGCGGTTCTCCGATGCCTTTGAGGAAACCCCCGATGCGCTGCTCAACAGCGCCTGCCAGATGAAGATGGAAGGGTTGATCGGCAAGCGCGTCGGCAGTGCCTATGTGTCCAGGCGCAGTAACGATTGGATCAAGCTCAAATGCAAGAATCGCCAGGAATTCGTGGTGGTGGGCTTCAGCGATCCGAAGGGCGCGCGAAGTGCCTTTGGCGCGTTGCTGCTGGGGCTGCACGATGCCGACAGCGGGCAGTTGCGCTACGCCGGCAAGGTAGGCACCGGGTTCAACGAAACCACCCTTAAAAGCATCTACCAGCAACTGCTGCCCCTGGAGACGAAAAAACCCGCCGTAGTGAATCCGCCCACCGGCTACGAGGCCAAGGGCGTGCACTGGCTCGAACCGACACTGTTGGCCGAGGTGGCGTTTGCCGAAATGACCAAGGAAGGCTCGGTGCGCCATGCGGTCTTCCATGGCTTGCGCGACGACAAGCCGGCCAAGGACATTACCCAGGAGCTTGCCAAACCCGTGAAAAAGACCACCGCGACGAAGAGCAGCAAGGCCAAGGATGCGCCTGAGGCGGTGCCAGCCAAGGGCAAGGGCAAGGCAA
The DNA here is from genome assembly GCF_001269655.1 of Pseudomonas thivervalensis. GTDB lineage: Bacteria > Pseudomonadota > Gammaproteobacteria > Pseudomonadales > Pseudomonadaceae > Aquipseudomonas > Aquipseudomonas thivervalensis. The sequence goes on along the minus strand of NZ_LHVE01000006.1, from coordinate 27,949 downwards.
AAACCAAGGCGCCGGCCATGGATGGCAAGGTTCGCATCACCCACCCGGACCGGGTCATCGATGCCAGCAGCGGCACCACCAAGCTGCAACTGGCCGAGTACTACGCCAGCGTGGCCGAATTCATCCTGCCGGAGTTGGCGGAACGTCCGGTAGCCTTGGTCCGGGCGCCGGAGGGTATCGCCGGAGAGCTGTTTTTCCAGAAGAACCCCGAGCGCCTGGCGATCCCCGGCATCACCAGCCTGGACAAGGACCTGACCGGGCAACCGGTGATGATCATCAACAACGCCGAAGCGCTGATCGGCGCGGTGCAGATGAGTACGGTGGAACTGCACACCTGGAATGCCACGTCCGTCGACCTGGATCAGCCCGACCGCTTCGTCCTCGACCTTGACCCGGACCCGGCGCTGCCCTGGAAAAGCATGGTCGAAGCGACACAACTCACGTTATCGGTGCTCGATGAGCTGGGGCTCAAGGCATTTCTGAAGACCAGCGGCGGCAAGGGCATTCATGTGGTGGTGCCGTTGACACGCAAGTTGGGCTGGGACGAGGTCAAGGGGTTCAGCCATGCAATTGTCAGCCACATGGCCAAGCTGCTGCCGGATCGTTTTTCGGCGGTGTCCGGGCCGAAGAACCGGGTAGGACGGATTTTCATCGATTACCTGCGCAACGGCTTGGGCGCCACCACCATCTGTGCCTACGCCGCCCGCACCCGTGAGGGGTTGCCGGTGTCGGTGCCGATTTTCCGCGAGGAAGTGGCTGAGCTCAAGGGGGCGAACCTGTGGAATGTGCACAATGTTCATGAGCGTCTGGCGGAAGTGGGTCATGAGCCTTGGGCTGGGTTGAAGAAAACGCGTCAGAGCATTACCGCTGAGATGCGTAGGCGTATTGGTATGAAAAAGATTTAAGGTGTTTGGGGGGGTATCCATGGTTGCGGCAACGACGGCTTAGCCGCTCCCACCGGTGGATTTTGCAGGTGAACATCCGCGAGCCCGCACAAGGTTTGCACAAATCTTCCAGACACTTCTTCCATCAGCAGTTAATCTGCCAAGCGCACATTCGCTAAACGGGATAAGGCATGACCGCGCGCAACTGGATCGATTTCAAGCAGGACGCGACGTCCGGTATCGAGACCGTGCGTGCGCATTTCGAGGGGCATGCCTATGATCCCCATTGGCATGACACTTATCTGGTGGGCGTGACCGAGCAGGGCGTGCAGCAGTTTCATTGTCGCCGCCAGCAGCACAACAGCACGCCGGGCAAGGTGTTCCTGCTTGAGCCGGGTGAGTTGCACGACGGCAACGCGCCCCACGACCATGGGTTCACCTACCGCACGTTGTACCTTGAACCCCAATGGCTGGAGCGCGAGCTGCGTTCGTTGTTCGACGAAGCGCCGGACAACGCCCAGTTGGGGTTCGCCGCCACCCTGACGGACGATGCACAGTTGGCGAGTGCCACGGCCTTGGCCTTCCAGAGCCTGCATGAGCAGGAAATCCGCATCGTGCGCCAGACGGCCCTCGATACCCTGTTGGCCAACCTGACCCAACACCTGCACTGGCGGGCGCGGATCAACCCGGATCCACGGTTACCATTGGTGGCGCAGCAGGCCCGGGATTATCTGCACAGTCACCTGAGCGAAGACGTCGGCCTGGATGACCTGGCACGGGTCACCGGCGTGGATCGTTTTCGCCTGACTCGTGCGTTCAAGGCTGCTTTCGGCCTGGCGCCCCATGCCTATCTGATCCAGTTGCGCCTGGCCCGCGCCCGGCGACTACTGGCCCGTGGCGAGAGCGCCGTGGCGGTGGCGGCAATGCTTGGGTTTGCCGATCAAAGCCATTTGGGCCGCTGGTTCCAGCGCGCCTATCGCCTGAGCCCGGCGGACTACCGCAAGCGCTGCTCAATTGTTCCAGACTGACCATGGCTTGGCGGGGATGATCAAGCGATCGATCCTTTACCGAGAAGTCGCTCCATGGACCAGTTGCTGCCGTTTGCCTTGTTCGCGTTTGTTGCCTCTATCACCCCGGGCCCGACCAATATCCTGGTGTTGAGCCATAGCTCGCGCTTCGGCCTCGCAACCACCTTGCCAATCATCCTTGGCGCCTGTGCGGCGGCGGCCTTGCTGGTGCTTTTGGTCGGCACCGGGCTGGGGGACGTGCTGGCGCGCCATGCGACGATTCAGACGCTGCTCTCATGGGCGGGCATCGCCTGGCTGAGCTGGATGGCCTGGCAGATTTTCCGTGCACCGGCCGAGGCCATCGACCCGGACCGTCCGGTTGAGGGGCCGCGCCTGGGCCTGACGGGGGCGGCTGCATTGCAGTTGGTGAATCCAAAAACCTGGATGATGGCATTGGCGGTGGTCAGCGTCTTCGCTGGTGCCGAGGCCGACCGTACCGTGAGGGTCCTGTGGCTGTCCCTGGCGTTCTTCGCCATTTCGATCCCGTGCATGACGGCCTGGGCCTACCTGGGCCGCGGTGCCGCACGGTTCTGCCGTTCCGCCGTGGCGATGGGGCGATTCAATCGGGTCATGGCGGTGATGCTGCTGGTGTCGGCGTGGTTGACGCTGGTGGTCTGAGCGGCTGACAAAATTGTAATTTTTCTTTCGAAACCTCCGGATTGCCGGCCGAGTCGGACCTTATACCGCCCCTGTCCGGGCGCGGTACAACCCGCCCAATCGACCTTCGCAACAGGAGATTCCCCATGAACAGTCGTTACGAGGCCTGCATCGCCGAATGCGTTGCGTGTGCCATGGCCTGTGAAGCCTGCGCCGCAGCTTGCCTGCGTGAACAGAGCGTACAAATGATGGCCAGGTGCATCGAGCTGGACCGTGACTGCGCCGACCTTTGTCGGCTCGCGGCCACACTCATGAAGCGCGACAGCCCTGTCGCCGCACAACTGTGCGGCGTGTGTGCGGCGATTTGCCGTGCGTGTGGCGAGGAGTGCGGCAAGCACCAAGCGGAACACTGCCAGGCGTGCGCAAGCGCTTGCCGGTCTTGCGCCGAGGCGTGTGAGCGTATGGCAGCCTGACGGGTACGGCCAGGCCAGGCGCGGGTCCTGAACGGGTCAACATCTGGCCTGGCCACGCTTCATTGCCGGTCAGCTTTGCAAGTACACCGCGTGGGTATGGGTGTATTCATACAAGCCATGCTTGCCATCGGCCCCACCGACCCCGGACTTGCGGACCCCGGCATGAAACCCCTGCATGGCTTCGAAGTTTTCCCGGTTGACGTAGGTTTCACCAAAGTCCAGGCCCCGAATGGCGTGCATGGCGCGGCCCAGGTCCCGGGTGTAGACCGACGAGGTCAGGCCATAGTCGCAGTCATTGGCCAGGGCGATCGCTTCGTCCAGGTCATCGATGATCTGAATGGGCAGTACCGGACCGAAGATTTCTTCACGCATGATTTCCATCGATGCGTTGCAACCGGCCAATACGGTGGGTTGGAAATGAAAACCATCGGGGCGGTCCGCCACGCTGCCGCCACTGATCAGGCTGGCACCCTGGTTGAGGGCGGTGCGCACCTTGCGTTCGACGTTGTCCAGGCCCTGGCGATTGATCAACGGGCCCATTTCCACGTCTGGCTCGGCCAGCGGATCACCGTAGCGGGTGGCTGACATGGCGGCGCTGATGCGCTCGATGAATTGATCGGCGACCTTGCGCTCCACGTAGACCCGCTCGGCACAGTTGCAGACCTGCCCGGTGTTGATGATCCGGGAGTCGCGAATGGCCTTGACCGCCAGCGCCAGGTCGGCGTCCGCCAGCACAATGGCGGGGGCCTTGCCGCCCAACTCCAGGTTGAGTTTGGTGATGTTCGCCGCCGCCGCGGTCATGATCCGCGAGCCGGTGTCCACGCTGCCGGTGAAACTGATCATGTCCACGCCTTTGTGACCGCTCAAGGCCGCACCGACCTGGCCGTCGCCACACACCACGTTGAATACGCCGGGCGGCAGGTCGGTTTCGGCCACCAGCCGGGCAAATTCGAAGCAGTTGTTCGGGGTTTCTTCACTGGGCTTGATGACAATGGTGTTGCCGGTCAACAGCGCCGGCGCCATCTTGCGGGCAATCAAAAAGAACGGAAAGTTCCACGGCAGGATCCCGGCGACCACGCCCAAGGGTTTGCGAAACAGGAAGATATTCTCCCCGGGGCGGTCGCTGGTGATGATTTCGCCTTCGATGCGGCGGGCCCACTCGGCCATGTAGTCGAGATAATCGGCGGTGAAGTTCACCTCGACTTCGGCCAGGGCGCTGATCTTGCCTTGTTCCAGGGTGATGGTGCGGGCCAGGTGCGCAACGTTTTCCCGCAGTTTGGCGGCGATGCGGCGCAGGTGACCGGCGCGCTCGATGGCCGGTTTGGCCGACCAGTCTTGCTGGGCCGCACGGGCGGCGGCCAGAGCCTGGTCGACGTCAGCGGTGGCGGAAGCCGGGACACGGGACAGCAGGGCGCCGGTAGCGGGGTTGAATACGTCCAGGTGCGCTTCGCTGTGGGTGAATCGGCCGTTGATGAAGTTCTGGTACACGGGAACGGATGACATGGACTGCTCCTTTCAATACGTGCGCGAGGGCGTCTGAGAGGTACCCGGTTCGCGATAGCGGGCGAGGGTGGCCTGGGCGCTCTGGCGCAGCAGGCTGATGTCGATGGCCACGGCGATGAACTGGCAGCCCCAATCCTGATAACGACGCGCATCGGCTTCGTTGGGCGCCAGGATGCCGCAGGCCTTGCCTGCCGCGAGGGTGGCATCGACCGCGTGGTGGATGCGTTCCTGCACCTCGGGATGGCCGGGGTTGCCTGCATGGCCGAGTCCGATGGACAGGTCTGCGGGACCGATGAACACCGCGTCCACGCCCTCGACAGACGCGATGGCTTCGACGTTTTCCACGCCGATGCGCGATTCCACCTGGACGATCAGGCACAGTTCCTCATGGGCGCTGGTGAGGTAGTCCGGCACACCGTCCCAACGCGTGGCACGGGTCAGGCCACCGCCCACGCCGCGAATGCCATGGGGCGGATAACGCATGGCACGCACCAGGGACTGGGCCTGCTCAGCGGTTTCGACCATGGGGATCATCAAGGTCTGGGCGCCGACGTCCAGCAGTTGCTTGATCAGGTTGGCGTCGTCGGTCACCGCCCGGACCACGGGTGCGGTGGTATAAGGCGCGACGGCCTGGAGCTGGCCTAGCACACTGGGTACGGTGTTCGGCGCGTGTTCGCCATCGATCAACATCCAGTCGTAACCGGTGCCGGCGATGATCTCGGCGGCGTAACCGTTGGCGAAACCGGCCCAGATCCCGTACTGGGTCTGCGTTGAGGTAAGCGCCGCCTTGAAGGCGTTGCGAGGCAGGTTCATTGGCGTACTCCTTTAGCGGTGATAAGGCCGGTGCAACGGGCAGTCCGGATTGAGCGTCACGCCGAAGCCCGGCTGGTCAAGGACCGACAGGCGCATGCGGCCTTCCACCGGCACGGGTTCGCCCAACAGTTGCGGATGGAACATCGGCACCACTTCGTCCGCCTTGGGCGCCATCATCAGGAATTCGGCGAACGGGCTGTTATGCCGAGTGGCAACGAAGTGATAGCTGTAGACCGAGGAACCGTGGGGGATCACCAACGCGTTGTGGGCGTCGGCCAGGGCCGAGATCTTCACCAGTTCGGTGAGGCCGCCGCACCAGCCAACGTCCGGCTGGATGATGTCGCAGCAACCCATCTCCAGCAGCATGCGAAAGCCCCAGCGAGTGGCCTCATGCTCACCGGTGGTCACCAGCATGCCCTTGGGCACATTGTTGCGCAGGGCCGCGTAGCCCCAGTAATCATCGGGCGGCAACGCTTCTTCGATCCATTTGAGTCCGTATTCATGGGCTGCGGTTGCGAGCCGGGTGGCGTAGTTGACGTCCAGGCTCATCCAGCAATCGAGCATCAGCCAGAAATCCGGACCGACCCGTTCGCGCATGGTCGCCAGGGCTTCGAGATTCTTGCGCAGGCCTTCCTCGCCTTCGGCCGGACCGTGATGCAAAGGCATCTTGCCGCCGATGAAACCCATTTTTTGCGCCAGGTCCGGCCGTGCGCCGGTGGCGTAGAACTGCAATTCGTCGCGCACTGCGCCGCCAAGCAACTGATGCACCGGCTCCTGGCGGATCTTGCCCAGCAAATCCCAGAGCGCCAGGTCCACGCCGGATATCGTGTTGATCACCAGGCCCTTGCGCCCGTAGTAGAGCGTCGACTGGTACATCTGGTCCCAGATTTTTTCGATGTCGGTCACCCGGGCGCCTTCGATGAATCGTGCCAGGTGCTTTTCAACGATGTAGGCCGCGGGCTCGCCACCGGTGGTCACGGCGAACCCGATGGTGCCATCGCTGGCCTCGATCTCCACGACCAGGGTGCCCAGTACATTGATGCCAAAACTGCGGCGGCTCTGACGGTAGTCCGGGTACTTGCTCATGGGCGTGGCGATGTGATCGTCGATCCAGTGGCCGTCGGCCTGGTCGTGATAGTCCGCGCCGCCGCCTCGAAGCACGAAGGCGCGAACGTGTTTGATGGTGGGAATACCCATGTGTGCAGCTCCTTGAGTTAAACAGTGGCTGGCGTCTTCGAAGCGCGTTGACCGGGCGAGTGGATGCCCAGCACCAGCAACGCGGCGATAACGGTGGTCATGGCGAGCAGATAGAGACCCGCGGCGGGGGAGTGGAAGGCGTCTTCGGCCCAGTTCTTCAGCACCGGGGCGATAAAGCCGCCAAGGGCGCCAAAGGAGTTGATCAGCGCGATGCCCGCCGCCGCCGCGCTGCCGGCCAGGTAGCTGGACGGAAAGGTCCAGAACACCGGTTGTACGGCGATGAAACCGGAGGCGGCGAAGCACAGGGCGATGATGCCCAGCAGTGGACTGGACACGCTCACCGAACAGGCGATACCCGCGGCGGCCATGAGCAGGGTCAGCGCAGCAGTGCGCCGCCGCTGACCGGTGCGGTCGCTGTAGCCGGGAATCAGATAGGCCGCGCACAGGGCGCAGATCCATGGGATTGCCGTGACCAGCCCCACCATGAGCCCGACCTTACTGCCCAGCAGGCCACCGACCTGGGTCGGCAAGTAAAACACCACGCCATAAACACTGGCCTGGATCAGCAGGTAGATCAGGCACAGGTACAACACCGAGGGTTGGCACAACACGCTGAGCAGGCTCCGGCCGTGGGATTGTTTGTGCTGATCCTCGGCGTCGAGCAGCGCCTGGACCTGTTGGCGTTCTTCGACCGTCAGCCATTTTGCGTCGGCAGGGCGGTTGTCCAGGTACCAATAGGCCCAGATGCCGACGGCCGAGGCCATCAGGCCTTCAACGGCGAACAACCACTGCCAGCCATGGACGCCAGCAAAGCCGTCGAGCTCCAACAAGAGCCCCGACAGCGGGCTGCCGAAGATGAACGCCAGTGGCGCGCCGAAATAGAAGAAGCCCATGGCCTTGCCCCGGGCCGCGGAGGGGAACCAGTAGGTGAGATAGAGGATGACACCGGGAAAAAATCCGGCTTCCGCCACGCCGAGCAAGAAGCGCAGCACGTAGAAACTCGTTTCGTTGTGAGCAAAGACCATGGCCGCCGATACCAGGCCCCAGGTGACCATGATCCGGCACATCCATAACCGGGCGCCGACGCGGTGCAGGATCAAGTTGCTCGGCACCTCCAACAAGGCGTACCCGGCAAAGAACACCCCGGCGCCAAACGCGAAGGCCGCGTCACCAATACCGGTATCGGCCTGGAAGGCCTGTTTGGCGAACCCGACGTTGGCGCGGTCGAGGAACGCCATGATGTACATCAGCAACAGGAAGGGCAGCAGGCGCCAGGAAATCTTGGCCAGCACAGACGCAGGAAGAGTCTTCATCGCGGGGTTCCTTTAGCAGGTATTTGTTCTTATGGGCTGGACTGTACGGCGGGCGATCGATGCGTTACAAATCGAATTTCGCTAACAAGCGATACCCTCACGGTATCGATCAAGAGGCCCTCGATGACCCATCCCGTGCTGTCCCGCAGCCTGTTCAATCGCCTGCGCTACAAACACCTGCACATGCTGGTCGCCCTCAGTGCCAGCCAGAATCTGCATCGCGCCTCCCAGAGCCTGAACATGTCGCAACCGGCGGCGACCCGGATGTTGCACGAGATCGAGGACATGTTCGGTTGCGACCTGTTCGAGCGGTTGCCCCGGGGGATGCGCCCGACCGCCTTGGGCCAGGAGTTGATCCGTTTCGCCGAGTCAGCCTTGAGCGGCCTGGATCGCTGCGCCGAAGACCTGCTGGCACGTCAGCAGGGCGGTTACGGTTACTTGTCGATCGGCACGATCATGGGCGCGGCGCCGGACCTGGTCATGGACTCCATCGCCCGCATCAAGGCCCTCAACCCGCAGTTGCGCATTCGCATCATGGGCGATACCAGCGACCAGGTGATCCAGTTGCTGGAGCAAGGCCGTATCGACCTGGCCATCGCCCGGCGCAATGCCGCCACGGACAGCGAGCACTATGATTTCGAACAACTGGGCAATGAACGATTACTGGTGGTGGTCCACGCCGGACACCCTTTGGCCCGACGCAAAAAACTGACGCTGGCCGAACTGGTCAGCGACTGGCCGTGGATCCTGCAACCGGAAACCAGCCCGGCGCGCATTGGTCTCGACCAGGCTTTGCAACGTCTGGCGTTGCCGATTCCAGCGGACATCATCGAGTGCAGCTCGGTGTATTCCATGCAGCAACTGATTCAACTGACCGATGCGATCATGGTGCTTTCGGAAACCGCCTTGCGCGACTACTTGAAGATGGGCCTGGTGGTGGCGTTACCGGTGGCGCTGGACGTGCAACTGGCACCGTTCGGGTTGCTGCGACGCAAGGGCGAACCGGTGAGCCGGGAATTGGGCCTGTTCATCGATCTACTGCGCAGCCGGGCGGCGGTGTAAGCACGAAGATCCAAAGGCCGGAAACCCGCGCAAAGGCTGTCGCCTCAGCCCATCCCCTCGCCACGGAACGACATGCCTGCGCGCCTCGCAACCCCTTGCAACGGTTCGACGGTTTCAAAAGGCGCTGGTTTTCGCGAGCATCGCAGGCGCTTCAGTTCCGTGCACTTCAGCATTCGAATGCTCCATCGACCCCAAGGAAGGAGGTCCATCATGTCTACCCAAGATACTCATGTCGCTTTTATCCAGGCCAGGCTGCCCGCGTGGTTGAAGCGGGCCACACGGGCCCGGCAGGCGCGTTTCAAAGCACTCACCCGACAATTGCAGCGCGACAGTGATGTGCTCAATGCGCTGCTCGTCGATTTGCCGGGCCCTTATGCGTTCACCCTCGATCGGCTCAAGGCCCAGCCGCAGATCCAGGACTGGAGCCGTATGAACGGTGCCGGCACGGTGGCGGACGCGGTGCGTCGGGCCAGGGTCAGGCGAAGCTCCTTCGTCAACGACCCTTCGCTGTCGGTGCTCGAAGCAGCCATGCGCAACTACCCTCCGGCCGACGCGGTCGCCGGTAGCGATTTCGATAACAAGGGCGAGCTTTTCATCCAGGGCCGGCGGGGGGAGTTCCAGCAAGGGGACGCCCAGTCGGACACCGTGACGTTGAACATGACCCCGGCCAGCTTCGCCAGCCTCTGCCGCCGCATGGATGTGGGTGGAGCCTACCGCCACGTGCTCGAACGGAAAATGCCTCGTATTGCCGATGAGGTGCCCGCCATTGCCAAGGCCTACATGGCGTATGCACGCAGCCAGCTTGCCTATGACGCCTACGAAGCCAAGCTGGAAGGGCGTCTGGATGAAACCGGTGAGCGGCTGCTGGCCCATGTAGGCGTTCATCTCGAGGACCGGCCCGTTGCTTCCCTGGCCTGTGAGGTCAAGGCGCTGGAGTTGCTGTCGGCGCCCTTGTTCGGCGTCCGGGTATATTGGGGACTGAAGGGCAACGCCCAAGGCGTTCGCCCGATTGTCTTGCACATGCCCCATGACACCGTGGCGCCCCTCAAGCAGTTCCCCAGCTTACAGGCGCTGTCGGCGGAGCTCACCGAACGGCTGCGCAAACGCCGCTATCGCCAGGGTTTGATGCATTATCTCCCGTTGCGTCTGCAGGCCAGCCTGGGCACGGCGCTGCATGATCAAGTGGAGTGGAGGGTGACGGACAACCTCAATCTCTTCCAGGAAATTCATGCGCGCGTCACCGGTTGGCGCGAGGGCGAGCCGGGCGAGGACGGCAATCATCGACGGATTCGGATACCCACCCCCAAGGTAGCCTGGGACGTGAAAGACCTGCGCGAGGATCATTGGCACGCTTGCTACCACGAATGGCGTGGCCATGCCTTAACCAACGCCTCTGCGCTGATGGTTCCGACCAAGGACCAGGACTGGCGCGCGCTACTGGCTCGACTCGACTACTGGGAGAGCCTTGTCGAGCGTTCGCTGATGGTTGCCGCGACCTTCTTCCCGTTCTGCGCGCCCATCGGCATGACTGCCGCAGTGGTCGGCGGGGTGCGCCTGGTGTACGAAGTTTTCGAAGGCATCCAGGCGTTCAACCAAGGTCACGCGCAGGAAGGCATCGAGCATATCTTCAACGTGCTGTTCGGGATCGCTCAGGGCGCCTACCTGGGGTTCGTCGGTGGATCCGTTGAACCGATGCCAGTGGGCGACGGCACCACCCGCTTGTGGAATGGCGACGTCAGGGCCTTCGAAGCGCAACGCCAGCCCCCCATTGAGGCCGAGCAGGACGCCTGGGGTGTCTGGCGCACCACAGACGAGGCGTGGGTGCGCATCGAGGACCGTTATTTTGAAGTGGAAGGTACACAGGACGCCCTGAACCTGCGCCTGCCGGCCGGGCATCGAGGCGTGAGGCCGCCACTGGAATGGAGTCGCGCCCGCGGCTGGCAGTGGGCCCATCGCAACCCGATGCAGCGCGATAACCTGGCCTTGCTGCGGACCTTTGCCGAGACGCCCGCCGATCTCGACGATAATGCGCTCCTGACCCTGCAGCGGCAGGTCGGCATCAGCGAGGCGCATTTGCGCTACCTGCAAGTCGAGGGGAGGCCGATGCCGGCCATACTGGCCGATGCCTTGGACGAGGCGCGGAACTGGCAATGGCTGAGGCACGCCATTGGGCGCCTGCGCCGCGGTGAAGCACCGGGGGGCAGGCATTTTCGTATCGTCCAGACGCTCGTCCATCTACCAGGATGGCCAGAGGGTTTGACGCTGCGCTACCACGATGGCGTGCGGCTCTACCCGGTGGGTGAGATTGCCGACACACGCTTTGTGCTGCTGAACAAGGCTGACCTGGAACACGACGCCTGGGCGGCACGCATCCTCGGAAGCTTGAGCCTGGACGAGCAGAGCGTGCTGCTGGGGCAACGCAGTTTCGGCCTGCGCCCACTGGAGCGCAGCCGCTTGTTGGCCGGGCGCTGGGCCGGGTACCTGGAGCGTAATGCCACGCGAGTGACGGCGGCCATGGCCCGTCGTGCCGGGCGTGATCCATTGGCCACTGTGCTGACCCGAACGTTCCCCAACTTGCCCGACTCCATCGCCAATGAATTGGTCCATGAAGTGTCAGGTCATGACCGGTTGCGCTTGCTCGAAGGCAAGGTGGCTGAAAACCTCGGCAAGCAGTGCGCCGAAGCTTTGCGCGAGCTGCGCCTGACCCGTGCCCTGCGTGCCCTGGAGCGGGGCGAAAGCACCGTGGACCGCGACCGTATCGTCATGGGGCTGCTAGGCAATGCGCCCAGCTTGCAAGCTCAGGTGCACTTGCGCCTGTGGTTGCGCGAGCTGCACGACCCGATAACGGTGGGGGAGCAAGGCCCCTTGAAAACCATTCGCCAGGAAGGCGAAATGTACCGCCCCTTTGACGAAACCGGCGAAGAACTGGCAGGGGCCATGAGCCTGGAGGAGGCGCTGCTGCGGGCGTTGTCGGACGACGCCCGCCAGGCGCTGGGCTTGAACATCTGGGAGGCCGATGAGCTCCGCTCCCAGTTGCTTGCCCAGGCCCTGGATGACCGGCAAGGTCTGCGTCCGTACCTGTCGATGAAGCGACTGGGCAGCGTCGGGTCTCGGCCGCAATGGTTGAACGGGCATTTGGTGTATCCCCTCAGCGGCCGTGGCAGGCTGCCGCTGCAGGATTGGCGCGGCAGCCTGGAACAACGCCTCGAGCGGCTCTATCCCAGCCATGGCGGAAATAGTCTCGTACAGCTACGGGCGAGCCTGACGGAACAGGCCGAGCGCGAAGGCATCAGCCTGGGCGATCTGGTAGGCCGGTTGGAAAACGAATGGACCGCGTTGGACGATGGGCTGCGCCAGTGGGCGGACCATGAGGGTTTCCACCACCCTAACGAACAGCAGTACGACCGTGAGACCCTGCTTGCGCAACGCAATGGCGTTGCCAGGGAGCTCCGGCGGGCTTGGCGGCGTGCACCTGATCCGGGACGCGAGGGCAGCGAGCAGGCATTGCGCCTGGGTTCTTTCGACATCGGTCGGTTACCACCCATCAATGCACGTTTCGAACATATCCGCTCGTTGATGCTCAGCCATATGGGCCTGAGCGAGGACCCTTCGGACTTTCTCAGGCTGTTCCCCAACATCGATACGTTGAACCTGCCGGGTAATCATCTCACCACGGTCCCGGTGGCCGCAGGCGAGTTACGTTCGCTGGTGGAACTGTCGATGGACAGCAATCCGCTCCATCTTCACGCGAATGCCTTCGCGCCATTGACCGGTGCTGAACCCCCTAGCCAGATATGGACCCTGGGCTTGTCAGGAATCAGTAGCGGCCCGGAAACGGGAGCCAGTGCAGAGCTGATTGCCGCCATCGACAGCCTGGCCGCGTTGCCGGCGCTGCGTGAAGTGGTATGGGCCGAAAACCTGCATTTCACGCCCGAGCAATTGCAGGCACTGACCCGGTTGCCGGACTTGCGGGCGCTGGATCTGTCGCGCTGTGGCCTGCGCCTGGATGAGGAGGGCAGTGCGTTCCTGCGTACCGCGACGGGCCTGGAGGACCTGCGGCTGAGCGAAAACAATTGCAGGGACTTGCCGGACCTGCCGGAGCTGACGAGCCTGTATGAGCTGGAATTGGCCAGGACCGGGCTGGATCGGGTGCCCGCGTTGGCGTTGGCGGTGCTGTCCAGGCACTCATCCGATATGTTCATCCTTGATCTTCGAAGCAACCGCATCAGCAATATCCAGGATGACTTGCTTCCCTCGCTCAACCGCTTGCCAGATCGGGACTCGCTGGGCTTATGGCTCGACGATAATCCATTGCCCAGTGTTCAGATCCAGGCCCTTCGCGCCATCTACCCCGAGTCGTTCCAGTACACCGTCGATGACTGGCTGTACATTTCTCCCAGCCTCCAGAGGGCGTTGGAAGTTGCCCGCGACGATCCCGGGATGCGAAGTTTCATCGACTGGTTCTCGGCCGGCATTCGCAACACCGATGCCCAGACGCCTGTCGGGCTGTCTTTCGGTGATCGCCAGAGAGCGGCCGCGGTCTTGCAGCACTATATCGGCTACCAGAACGCTCACGACCCGCTGCCGATGCTGGTGGGCGATTTCAACCAGCAACTGGGGCAACTGCGCACCCGTCTGCAAGCCCGCATCCTGGACCGGCAGGCGCCGGACCTGGCTGAGTTGGAAATGCACTTCACCTTGTTCGAATCGGTGATGCGTGCGCGCCTCGCGCGAGGCGGCGTGCCCTATGCAAGTTTCCTGGCCGAGCATTACGCCTATTGGAACCATGCATTGACGGAGCGCTACCCTGACCTCGCGCAGCGCCAGGTGCACATGACCCGTGACGCGTTCATTGACTGGCTCAGCGATGCCCAGGACACCTTCAACAGCAACGACCAAACCCCGCGGGTGGGAGAAATGACCTGGCGGCCCTACCTGGGGTTGATGTCCCGCGACTGGTCCGAAGGGCTGGCCTTCTGGGAAACACTGGATGACGATCTGGTGGATGCCTTCAGCGAGCCGGTGAATCCGTCCCGCTGGCCCCAAGTCATGCTGGACAACCTGGCGCAGCCGGACGCCAACCTGCCCAGCCCGTTGGAGTCCGTCACCCAAGGCGACCGGATCGTCTGGCACCGCGTGGGGCTAGAGGCCGTGGCGGATGTGGATTGGGCGACAGGGCAGCCGGTGATGCTTACCGAAGATCAACTGCGGCGGACCATGGCGATCTACCGCTCGGTCAAGAGCCGTGAGGTCGAGGCGCTGGTGCGGCGCATCACCTCGGGGCTGGTCAGCCCGTGGTGGGCACCGGGATCGCTATAACCCGATTTCCGGGCTACGTCGCCTTGAAGACCAGCGCCTTCAGGCCGCATTCCAGGTCGATGTCAGGAAACTCCGGTGGATTGTCCAGGCGCGCCTCGAACACCAGCCCGGGCGCTTCGCGGGTAACACCGTCGATGAGGAAGTCCGGGCCGGTGGCCGGGTCGTTGCTGCACGCCAGGACCGTACCATGGGCGGCCAGCAGTTCCGGCAGGCGACGCAATACCCGCTGGTAATCCTTGGTCAACAGGAAGCTGCCTTTCTGGAAGGTGGGCGGATCGATGATCACCAGGTCGTACGGGCCGCTGTTGATCACCTTGCCCCACGACTTGAACAGGTCGTGGCCGAGGAAGCTCACCTGGCTCAGGTCGTGGCCGTTCAGCCGATGGTTGTCACGGCCGCGACTCAGGGCCGCACGGGACATGTCCAGGTTGACCACATGCTGCGCGCCGCCGGCAATGGCCGCCACCGAGAAGCCGCAGGTATAGGCGAACAGGTTCAGCACCCGTTTGCCATGGGCACTGGCTCGCACCCAGTCGCGACCGTAGCGCATGTCGAGGAACAGGCCGTTGTTCTGCTTCTTGCCCAGGTCGATCCGGTAATGCAGGCCGCCTTCGGTCAGGGTCCATTCGTCAATGGGCTCGCCCACCAGCCATTGGGTGAGACTTTGTGGCAGGTAGCGATGCTGCACGGCGAGTGTATGGGCCTTGCTGTGTTGCCAGGCCGGTGACGACGTCAGCGCCAGCAGTGTCGCGATCAACCCGTCCAGTTGCTCGGGCTCCGGTTCCTTGAACAGCGAGACCAGCACCACCCCTTGCAACCAATCGACCGTGACCTGCTCCAGCCCCGGCCAGCAGCGCCCGCGGCCATGGAACAGGCGGCGGGTTTCTTCCGGCACCGATGCCAGGCCGGTCAGCAAATGGTCGTGAAGGGTTTGAAGGGCTACGCAATTCATTCAGACAACGCCAGGGATTCGAAAGGCCGGCATTTTAACCGCATCCCTGTGGCGAGGGCGACGAGCTCACCCTATTTGGGCTGCTACGCAGCCCAGCGGGAGCAAGCTCCCTCGCCACAGAGGAACTACTTAACTGCCGCTGGTTGCAAGAATACTGGCAACCTGTTGCGGCTTGCAGTTGAGATAGGCCGAACGCTTGAGCCAGCTCGGGTCCGGGTACCAGGAAAACATGAATTGACCGCCCTTGAGCTTGTCGATCACCTGGCGCGCCACTTGCGGGCGTACGGCAGGGCAGCCCTGGCTGCGCCCGATGCGTCCCTGGCGCACGCTCCACAATGGGTTCACGTAGTCGGCGGCATGGATCACGATCGCCCGATCTCGGGCCAGGTCATTGAAGCCCGGCTCCAGGCCGTCCATGCGCAGCGAATAACCGTGGGTGCCCTGATAGCTTTCCTGGGTACGAAACAGGCCCAGGCTGGACTGGTAGCTGCCCAGGCGATTGGAAAATTGCGTCGCGAAGTTTTCCCCGGATTTCTGCCCGTGGGCCACCAGGTCGCGCAAGACCAGCTTTTTCTGACGCAGGTCGAAGATCCACAGGCGCCGGGCCGTGGAGGGTTGCGAGTAATCGATGACCGCCAGGTGACGGGCCTGGCTGGCGCCATTGGCGACCGCGCATTGCATGGCGCTCAAGGCACTTTTCAGCGCCAGGGGATTGAGTTCCGGCGCTGCGTGGGCGAGGCTGTTGTAGAGCGTTTGCGATTTCGCCTTTTTTTCGGCCAGTGCCGGGTTGCAAATGATGCCCAGGCCCAGCATGACCAGGCACAATCGGCGCAAAAAGCCTTGTACAGGCGAAGCGTTTCCAGCGTGGTGTTCGTTAGCGGCATCCCGTCCGATTGTGTTTGTCTGCATGATGGCGGGTCGTACCTGTCGCAAAATTCACCGTCAACGAGACGGCCATGGATTGGAGTAAAGCAGTTGTTCAAAAAGTCCGCATGTTACCTGAGCCTTTTATTGCTCACTGCGCCATTGGTCGCCACAGCCGAGGACAGCGACCCGGCTCTCGTGCAGGCCGCTTTGGCCCAATTGGCGGTCGCGTGCCCGGACGTTGCGGTGGGTGTCGATTTTCCAACGCTGCTCGACTTGCAGGCGTTCTACCAGCAAAACGCAGGCCAGGACGTCTGGTCGGACGACGAACGACGACTGGCGTTGCACGACCAATTGCAACAACTGGCCGATGATGGCCTGGATCCGGCCCGCTACAACCTGCCGGCCGAGGGTTCGTCCCCAGGGGCTCATTGCGCCGACATTGCCATCAGCCAACGTTACTTGCGAGCCTTGCATGACCTGCGTTTCGGTTACCTGCCTCAAGACCGGCTGGAACCGGTATGGAAAGCCAACCCGCCACCGCAGGATCACCAGGCCGTGGTGCTGGCCATCGCCGGACTGGGCTTGCAGAACGTGGCCGATGCCTTCGAGCAGGCCAGGCCGAACCTGGACCTCTATCGCAACCTGCGCAGCCTCTATGCCCGGCTACGGCAACAGCCGTTAGCCGAATGGCAAGCCGTGCCAGGCGGGCCGTTGCTGCAACCGGACAAACAGGACGCTCGCGTACCGGCCCTGGCCCAGCGGCTGTTCAACGAGGGTTACCTGAGTACGCCGCCGCAAGTGAGTGACGAGCACTACAGCCCCATGCTGGTGGACGCCATGAAGAGCTTCCAGGCCCGGCATTCGCTGCAGGCCGATGGTGTGGTCGGGCCGTGGACCGTCACCGAGCTGAACATCAGCCCGGCCATGCGCCGCGAGCAATTGCGCATCAACCTGGAACGCATGCGCTGGCTGGCCCAGGACGTGGAAACCGACAGCGTCCTGGTCAACGTGGCGGCGGCGCAGTTGACGGTTTACCGGGGCGGCGCGCCAGTCTGGCAGACCCGTACCCAGGTGGGCCGGGCGCAACGGCAGACGCCATTGCTCAAATCCCATGTCACTCGGCTGACGCTCAACCCGACCTGGACCATTCCGCCGACCATCATGCGTGAAGATAAACTGCCCGAGATCCGCCGAGATCCAGAGTTCCTCGCCCGCCATAACCTGCGGATCCTCGACAGCGATGGCCTGCCGTTGCTGGCGGAGGACATCGATTGGGAGCACCCGGGCAACCTCATGCTGCGCCAGGATCCGGGCCCGAAGAACCCGTTGGGCAAAATGGCGATCCGCTTTCCCAATCCATTCTCTGTGTACCTGCACGACACACCGAGCCAGGCGTTGTTCAGCAAAGGCCCGCGGGCTTTCAGCTCAGGCTGCGTGCGAATCGAGCAGGTGATGCACCTGCGCGACCTGCTGGTCAGCCCGGCCGAACGGGCGCGCACCGACACCTTGCTGGCCAGCGAGTCGACCCATGAATTCAGGCTGGCCCGGCCTGTGCCGATCCTGCTCGGCTACTGGACAGCACAGGCAGACAGCCAGGGCCAGGCGGTGTACATCCCGGACATCTACGGGCGTGACGCGACGTTGTCGGCCGCCCGTGGTCGCGCACTCTGAGATCAGGCGCATGCAGTAGTAGGCGCATGCGTGGATTCATCGACCGTTGCGAACAACCGTTGGCCGATAGCGCCGGCGGCCTGCAAGTGCACGTGCGGATCGGCGGTTTCCGAGTCGAGCAAGCGCTGGGAACTCACCACTTGGGCGCCGCAATAACCGAAAATGCCATGGTCGATCTGCGTGGTCATTGCCTCGTCGTAGCCATGGCGCTGGAAACTGCCGGCATCGGCACCACCGACTCCCACCAAGTGGACGCGCAAGCGCTGCAGCTTCTGGACAAACGGCTTGTCGAGGCTGAAATCGAACGCCCAGCCATTGGAAAATACCCGGTCGATCCAGCCTTTGAGCAACGCTGGCATGGACCACCAGTAAATCGGATAGACCAATACCAGCGTGTCGGCCCGGTCGATCCTGGCTTGTTCGGCCAGCACATCGGCAGGCGGCAGGGCTTCGCGGTGGTGCACCGCATGGTCGGCAAAGCCGAAGCGCGGATCGAACCCTTCAGCGGCGAGGTCGGCGATTTCGAACGTATCGGCGGGGTTGGCGCGGGTGATGCCCTCGGCGATTTTCCCGGCCAGGCTATGGGTGAGGGAGCGCGGATCGTGGTGAGCCACAACGATGAGTGCATGCATGGCGAAACTCCTTCTGGTCATGAGGTCTTGAAGACAGGTATGCTTAAGTTACGCTTAGTAAGTTACGGTTGGTAAAGTTAGCATGTCAAGCATCGATGAACATTCGCCGCCTTCACCTCGTCGTCGTTTGTCCCGGCAGGACCGGCAGCGCCAATTGCTGGAGGTCGCCTGGCGCCTGGTGCGCGAGGAGGGCAGCGACGCCCTGACGTTGGCCCGGCTGGCGGACCAGGCGGGGGTGACCAAGCCCATCGTCTACGATCATTTCATCACCCGATCCGGGCTGTTGGCGGCGCTTTACCAGGATTTCGACGCCCGTCAGACGGCGCTGATGGACGCAGCCCTGGAGACCAGCGACGCCACTCTGCAAAGCCGGGCAGCGGTGATCGCTTCTTCCTACGTCGAGTGTGTGCTGCTGCAAGGCCGGGAGATTCCCGGGGTGATCGCGGCCTTGACCAGCTCGCCGGAGCTTGCGCGCATCAAGGGCGAATACGAGGGGATTTTCCTCGACAAGTGCCGCGCGGTGCTGGAGCCGTTCGCTGGCACCAAGGGCATCACCCAGGCCGGTTTGCGGGCGATGCTGGGGGCGGCCGAGGCACTGTCCAACGCCGCTGCTAGCGGGGAAATCAGCGCTGACGAGGCGAAGGACGAGCTGCTGGTCAGCATTGTTGCGATGGTGGCCAGGTCCGTCGACACCTCTTCAAGCTGAGCCACCGCTATCGCGAGCAAGCTCGCTCCCACAGGGAATCCAGGTGGACACAGGCATTTGTGTTTACTGAAATCCAAATGTGGGAGCTTGCTCGCGATGGCGGCCCCCTCAAGAAAAAACGAACCCCGAACGCTTTATCCGGTTCTTAATCTATGTCCCGTGATAAAGGGGACATCCGGCGGGGCTGCGGTCTTGCCCACCAAACACTGCGATCAAAGGAGGCGACATGCCCAACTCCTTCCCTTCGCCCTGGTGGAAGAACGCTGTGATCTACCAGGTCTATCCGCGTTCCTTTGCCGATGCCAACGGCGACGGCATCGGCGATCTTTCCGGCTTGACCGCACGCCTGGATCATCTGCAACACCTGGGCGTCGATGCATTGTGGTTGTCCCCGGTCTTTCGTTCGCCCATGTGTGACGCGGGCTATGACATCTGCGACTACACCGATGTCGACCCGCTGTTCGGCACGCTGGCTCACCTGGATGAGTTGATCGCCCAGGCCCACGGGCGAGGCCTGAAGGTGTTGCTGGATTTCGTGCCCAACCACACCTCCGACCAGCATCCCTGGTTCATCGAATCGCGTTCGAGCCGCGACAACCCCAAGCGCGACTGGTACATCTGGCGCGACCAGCCGAACAACTGGCGTGCCTCGATCGATGGCGGCAGCGCCTGGACCTGGGACGAAACCAGCCAGCAGTACTACCTGCATTTTTTCCTGCCGCAGCAGCCGGACCTCAATTGGCACAACCCCGAAGTCGTGACGGCCATGCACCAGGTGCTGCATTTCTGGCTACAGCGAGGCGTGGACGGGTTTCGTGTCGATGTGGTGCATTGCGTCGGCAAGGACCCGAGCTTCGCCGATGATCCGCGCTGCATGGCCGGCGAAACCATGGTCAAGATCAACGACCAGCCGTACAGCCACGAAGTGATGCGCGGCTTGCGCCGGCTGGTGGACAGCTATCCCGGCGAGCGGGTGTTGATCGGTGAGGTGAACATTCGCTCCACGGCCCAAGTGGCGGCCTATTACGGAGCCAGTGACGAGTTGCACATGTCATTCAACTTTCCACCGCTGGACGCTCCGTGGGACCCGGTGGTGTTCCGCATGTGCATACGCGAGGTGGAGAACGACCTCGGCCCCTTGCTGGCCTGGCCAACCTGGGTGCTGTCCAATCACGACAATAGTCGTCACCGCAGCCGCTACGGCGGTTCGCTGCGTCGAGCCCAGGCCGCCGCGGTCCTGCTGCTGACGTTGCGCGGCACGCCGTTTATCTATCAAGGCGAAGAACTGGGCCTGGAGGACACCGTGGTCACGGCCCAGACCCGCGTAGACCCGGGTGGACGGGATGGTAGCCGGGCGCCGTTGCCCTGGGCCGTCCAGGCGCCCCATGGCTGGGCCGGCGCGGCACCGTGGTTGCCTTTTGCGCCGGATGCCGACGCGTTGGCCGTCGAGGTACAGGAGGGGGCTGCCGATTCCACCCTGGGGCTGTATCGACGATTGCTGGCCTGTCGTCGTCGCAGCCTTGCATTGCGCCTGGGCGCCTGGGAGGAATTGCCATCGCATCCGCAAGTGCTGGCCTACCGTCGTCATTGCGACGGCGATGAGCGGCTGGTCTGCATCAACTTCGCCGACAGCGAACATACGTTCCCCCTGGCCGAGGCCTGGCAGGTGGAAATCGCCAGCAACGGGGGGGACGAAGGTCAAGTGTTCAGTGGCCGACTGGCCGCCGAGCAGGCAGTGATCCTGTGTCGATGAGGAGTGACCGATGAAAGCCAACTGGCACCGAAACACCCTGATTTACCAAATCGATCCGTCCTTGTTTTCCGACAGCAATGGCGATGGTCGCGGCGACCTCAAGGGCATCATTCAGCGCTTGGATTATTTGCAGGCACTGGGTGTCGGCGCTCTCTGGCTGATGCCGCTGTATCGCTCGCCATTCAAGGACGCCGGTTATGACGTCAGTGACTTCATGGCCCTGGACCCGCGCTTCGGCAGTGAAGAGGACCTGCGCCAGTTGGTTGTTCAGGCCGGGGAGCGTGGCATGCGCGTCATCCTCGAGCTGGTGGCGCAGCACACCAGCGACCAGCACCCCTGGTTCCAGCGGGCACGGCGGGACAAGGACAGCGTCTATCGGGATTATTACGTGTGGTCCGACACCCCGGTGGACGATGGCAACCAACCGATCTTTCCGTCAGTGGAAGACAGCATCTGGCACTGGGACGAACAGGCCGGGCAGTACTACCGGCATCTGTTTTATCGTCATGAACCGGACCTCAACCTGGCGAACCCGCGAGTCGTCGAGGAGATCGAGCGCATCATGGTCCACTGGCTCGAACTCGGCATCGCCGGTTTTCGCCTGGATGCCGCTTCGCACCTGGTGGAACAGGCCGGTGGTGAAGATGAGGAGAAGGGCGTCTGGGTCTTGGAAAGGTTTTTCAAGTGCATGACGCAGATCAATCCCGAAGGCGTGTTGCTGGGGGAGGTGGACGTCGAACCGGAGCGCTACAGCCATTACTTCGGGAATGGTGAGCGCCTGGGGTTGGTGCTGGATTTCTGGGTGAACAACCATGTCTTCCTGGCGCTGGCACGAGGTGAAGCCGAACCCTTGCGGCGTGCCATCACCCAGCGTCCCGCACCGCCGGATGGCGCCAACTATGCGGTGTGGCTGCGCAACCATGACGAACTCGACCTGGAGCGCTTGAGTGAGGAGGAGCGCGAGGAAGTGATGCAAGTCTTCGCCCCGGAGCCGGACATGCGCCTGTATGGCCGGGGCATTCGCCGACGCCTGGCGCCGATGCTCGCGGGTGACGTGCGCCACCAGGCGCTGGCCCAGGCGCTGTTGCTGTCGCTGCCGGGTGCGCCCATCGTGCGTTACGGTGAGGAAATCGGCATGGGCGACGACTTGTCCCGTCCCGAGCGGCTCTCGGTGCGCACGCCGATGCAGTGGAATACCCAGGCCAATGCCGGCTTTTCCTCGGCCAGCCACCTGACCGCACCGCTGATCGATGAAGGCCCCTTCGCCTACACGCAGGTGAACGTCGAGGACCAACTGAATGCCCCTGAATCGTTGTTGGGCCGGGTGCGGCCACTGCTGTTGGCCCGTGCTGGCCTGCCCGAAGTAGGCGACGGCGAAGCCCGGCTGCTGACGGTCAATCATCCGGCGGTCTTCGCCGTGGCCCATGTCGGCGAGGCTACCTCGGTGATGGCGGCCAACTTGAGCAACGACACGCTGACCGTGAAGCTGGACGGCATGGACCTGCAAGGCTTCAAGGAAATTATCTCGGATAGCCAATACCCGGCCGCGAACGATCGGCAGCTGACTTTGAATGGCTATGGCTATCGTTGGTGGCGCCGCACCGGATCAGAACAATAGCAACACCACAGCCAGCACCCCACCGGTAGCCAGCAACAGCGCCGACACCTGGGTGGAACTGAGGGCCAGCGCCGAATCCCGCGAGCGACCGGTGAAGCGTCCGCGGGTGCGGTGCGAGGGCTCCTGCGATTCAAACAGATTGTCTGGCCGTTGGCTGCTATCGTCCTCGTGGGTCATTTGCCCTGTATAGGCGTTGCGGGCCAGCAGGCGATCGAGCAGGCCCGGCATCAGGCAGGTGCCGACGATGGCCTTCACTGAGGCGGTGCCCAGCCACAATTCCCGGGGCGTGCGCTTGACCACGCTGAAAATCGCCCGGGCGGCGACGTCCGGGTCATGAATCGGCGGCACTGGCTGTACGCGCTTGCTCAACTTGTTGCGCGCCCAATCGAACTGCGGTGTGTTGATCGCCGGCAGTTGCACCATGCACACCCGGATGTCGCTGTGGTCGTGGAGCAGTTCGCAGCGCAGTGAATCGGTGAAGCCGCGCACCGCGAATTTGGCCGCGCAATACGCCGCTTGCAGCGGAATGGCACGGTAGGCCAGCGCGGAACCGACCTGGATGATCACCCCGCGATTACGCCGGGCCATAAGGTCCAGCGCCGCGAGGGTGCCATGCACAGTGCCCAGGTAGGTCACGTCCGTGACCCGGTGGATTTCTTCGGCACTCAGTTGGCGAATGGGAGAAAACACCGTGACCATCGCGCAATTGACCCAGACGTCGATTGGCCCGAGTTCTCGCTCCATTCGCTGTGCCGCGTCGGCTACCGCCTCGGCATCGGCCACGTCGACGCTGTTCGTCAGGCAGATCGCCCCCAATTGCGTCAGTTCTTCTGCCGTGGCCGCCAACGCTTGTTCGCCCCGGGCCAGCAGGCCGACCCGGTAGCCGGCGACAGCAAACCGATGCGCCGTCGCACGACCAACGCCGGCGGTGGAGCCACAGATCACCACGACAGGTGGGGGTTGCTCATCCATTGCGCTCGCTCCGCCGCTCCTTGGGATGGATCAGTGTGGCCGTGCGACGCCGCGCAGCAGGTTGGCGCTGAGTTTGTCGGCATTGCAGCTGGCGACATTGGCCAGCGAGACCATGCCCACCAGGCGTTTGTCGCGATTGACCACGGGCAGGCGGCGTTTTTCGATCTGGGCCATGTTCTTGGCCACATGGTCGATCTCTTCATCGTCGAAGCAGTAGCGCACCTCATCGCTCATGATCCGACTGACCGGCGTGTCCAGGTCCATGCCGTCGGCCATGGCCCGGACCACCAGGTCGCGGTCGGTGATCATCCCGGCCATGCGGTCATCCTGATTGATGATCAAGGCGCCGATGTCGGCCTGGCGCATGATTTGCGCAACTTCGCTCAGGGGGGTATCGGGGGAGATCGTGCGTACTTCCCGACTCATGATTTCATTGATTTTCATCGTTGAATCTCCTTTCTCTCGGGTTTGACAGCAAGCCACGGCCCGGTGCCGAAATTCATCTCTACGGTGCCGGACGGGCTCCTCACTTATTGTGAAAATCCGGGCTGGCGATGGTTCAGGATTTTTGCTGGCGGGTTTGAAAGGCTGCACTTTTATGAAGCCGCAGGTGGGGTGATCGCACCATCGCAAGGCAGTTGGCGGCGCTGGCGTTCGCGGGTTGGCTGGCGGTGACTGAGCTGGCGTCTTCGCGGGCAAGCCCGCTCCCACAGGGGGTTGTGGGTGAATGGAAGAGTGTGGACAGGGTTGTGCAGGAGGTTTGGCACGCTCGCTGCAAGAGGCTATCCAGGCCCGCCGCGAACATAGTCGAGTGGGCAGCCCCGTCGGTCAACGAAGATCGAGTGCCAGCAGGCCGGGGGGATAACGGTAGGTCAGGGCGCAGTCGCCGGACCGATACCGCACAGAACAGGCAAAGACGCCTGGAACCGCAAGGTTTCAGGCGTCTTTTTTTTGCTTTCAAAATCGTGATGGGCTTTTGTCGGGTGCTTTTTATGAATTCCAACGTTGCTTCTCTGAACAAGCTGCAAACGCTGATCGTGATCGGCAATGGCATGGTCGGCCATCACTGCGTCGAGCAACTGATCGAGCGCGGTGCCCTCAATCATTACCGCGTGCACGTGTTCAGCGAAGAGCCGATGCGTGCCTACGACCGCGTGCACCTGTCCGAGTATTTCTCCGGGCGTGATGCCGAGTCCCTGGCCTTGGGTGAAGCGTCGTTGTACCAGACCCCCGGCGTCACGTTGCACTTGGGCGTACCGGTGCTGGAAATCGACCGCCAGGCGCGTGAAGTCGTGACTGCCCGTGAGCGCGTCAGCTATGACAAGTTGGTGCTTGCCACCGGCTCCTACCCGTTCGTGCCACCGATCCAGGGCGCTGAAGGCGATTCGTGCCTGGTCTACCGCACCCTCGAAGACCTCGATGCCATCCGCGCCGCTGCCAGCAATGCCCGTCGTGGCGTGGTGGTCGGTGGTGGCCTGCTGGGCCTGGAGGCGGCCAACGCCCTCAAGACCCTGGGCCTGGAAGCCCATGTGGTGGAATTCGCCCCACGGCTGATGCCGGTGCAGTTGGATCCGCAGGGCGGCTTGGCCCTCAAGGCGCGCATCGAAAGCCTGGGCGTCGGCGTGCACCTGTCCAAGGGCACCCAGTCCATCAGCGCCGGTGAGCAGTACCGTTATCGAATGAATTTCGGCGACGACGATTTCCTGGAAACCGACCTCATCGTGTTCTCCGCCGGTATCCGCGCCCAGGATGCCCTGGCTCGCCAGAGCGACCTGCAGATCGGCCCACGCGGTGGCGTGGTAATCGACGACCATTGCCAGAGCAGCGATCCGGACATCTACGCCATCGGCGAATGCGCGGCCTGGAATGGCAGCATTTTCGGCCTGGTTGCCCCGGGCTACCAGATGGCCCGCAACGTCGCCGCCCGGTTGTGCGGCGAAAGCTCGGAGGCCTTCACCGGCGCCGACATGTCCACCAAGCTCAAGTTGCTGGGTGTGGATGTTGGCTCCATCGGCGATGCCCATGGCAACACCCCGGGTTCGCGCAGTTTCCAATTCATCGACGAAACCAGTGCCAGCTACCGGCGGCTGGTGGTGGACGCCGACGGCAAGCACGTGATCGGCGCAGTGCTGGTGGGTGACAACAGCTACTACGACACCTTGCTGCAATACATGCAGAACGGCATCGCCTTGCCCAAGGATGCCGCCAGCCTGATCCTGCCATCGTCCGAGGGCGCTCCGACGCTGGGCCCGGCGGCGCTGCCCGAAACCGCCACCATCTGCTCGTGCCACAACGTCACCAAGGGCTCGATCTGCTCGGCCATCGACGGTGGCTGCACCGATCTCGGCCAGCTCAAGTGCGACACCAAGGCCGGTACCGGTTGCGGTGGTTGCGCGGCCCTGGTCAAGCAGGTGTTCGAGCATGAACTGACTGCCCGCGGCGTCAGCGTCGACAAGAGCCTGTGCGAACACTTCGCCTACACCCGCCAGGAGTTGTACGCGCTGGTGCGGGTGGAAGGCATCATCAGTTTCGAAGAACTGTTGGCCAAGCACGGCCGTGGTCACACCGGCTGCGACCTGTGCAAGCCGGCGGTGGGCTCGATCCTGGCGTCGTGCTGGAACCAGCCGATCATGGATTCGTCACTGGTGCCGTTGCAGGACACCAACGACACCTTCATGGCGAACATGCAGAAAAACGGCACCTACTCGGTGGTGCCGCGGATTGCCGGTGGGGAAATCACCGCCGACAAACTGATCGCCATCGGCGTGGTCGCCAAGAAATACGACCTCTACACCAAGATCACCGGCGGCCAGCGTATCGACCTGTTCGGCGCCCAATTGCACCAGTTGCCGGACATCTGGGCCGAACTGATCGAAGCCGGTTTCGAAACCGGCCATGCCTACGGCAAATCCACGCGCACGGTGAAATCCTGCGTGGGCAGCACCTGGTGCCGCTATGGCGTGCAAGACAGCGTGCAGATGGCCTTGACCATTGAGGATCGCTACAAAGGGCTGCGCTCGCCGCACAAGCTCAAGTTCGCGGTGTCCGGTTGCACCCGCGAGTGCGCCGAGGCCCAGAGCAAGGACGTCGGCGTGATCGCCACCGAGAAGGGCTGGAACCTCTACGTGGCCGGCAACGGCGGCATGCGTCCGCGTCACGCCGAGCTGTTCGCCACCGACCTGGATGACGCCACGCTGATCCGTTACATCGACCGTTTCCTGATGTTCTACATCCGCACCGCCGACAAACTGCAACGGACCTCGGTCTGGCGCGAAAGCCTGGAAGGCGGCCTGGACTACCTCAAGGATGTGATCATTCACGACAGCCTGGGGCTGGGCGCCGAGCTCGAAGCGCAGATGCAACTGGTGGTCGACCGCTACGAATGCGAATGGGCCAATGCCTTGAAGGACCCGGAAAAGCTCAAGCGTTTCCGCACCTTCGTCAACGACAAGCGTGGCGATCCGGACGTTCACTTCGTCCGCGAGCGTGGCCAGCGCCGGCCGGTGCACGCCCATGAACTTCACCTGATTCCCGTCACCGAGGAGGTGCTCTGATGAGCCAGTCAAACGTCGTTCGTATTCCCGTCCGCGATGTCGCCCAGCAACCCTTGCAATGGCGTGCCCTGTGCAGCCGCGACGACCTGGTGCCCAACTCCGGCGTGGTCGCCTGGCACGACGGCAGCCAAGTGGCGTTGCTGTACCTGCCGGAACATGCGGACAAGCCGCTGTACGCCATCGACAACCGCGACCCCAAGTCCGGTGCGAACGTCATCGGCCGCGGCTTGCTGGGCAGCATCAAGGGTGACTTGGTGATTGCCTCGCCGATGTACAAACAGCATTTTCGCCTGGAAGACGGCCATTGCCTGGAGTACCCGGAGCAAAGCCTGCGGGTGTGGCCGGTGCGGCTCAATGGCGATGTGGTGGAGATTGGCGAAGACTGATCCGCACAAGCGCTGCGTTTGTGGTGCTTTTGTGGTGCTTTTGTGGCGAGGGAGCTTGCTCCCGCTGGCCCGCGCAGCGGTCCTGAAATCCTGCGGTCGCTGCGCAACCGAGCGGGAGCAAGCTCCCTCGCCACAGCAGCGGGTCAGATTTTATCGAAAATTGGGGATGAACAATGAAAACCGCCGCCCAACTGGTGAGACTCAAGAGTGTGCAGAACCAGCAGGTGCACAGCATCGCCCCCGAGCAGACGGTGCTCGAAGCCCTGCAAATCATGGCCGAAAAAAATGTCGGTGCATTGCCGGTGATCGAGGACGGCCAGGTGGTGGGCGTATTCAGCGAGCGGGACTACGCGCGCAAGATGGTGCTCAAGGGCCGCTCATCGGTGGGCACGACCGTGCGTACCATCATGAGCGCCCCGGTGGTCACCGCCGACAGCCAGCAGAGCATCGACCGCTGCATGGAAGTCATGACCGACAGCCACTTGCGGCACTTGCCGGTGCTGGATAACGGGCAGTTGATCGGCCTGTTGTCCATTGGTGACCTGGTGAAAGAGGCGATTGTCGAGCAGACGGACTTGATCCGGCAGCTAGAGCACTACATCCGCGGGCA
>NZ_LHVE01000005.1 GCF_001269655.1 Pseudomonas thivervalensis | reverse complement strand
GGCATCTCCGCCCGTTCCTGCGGTTCCCGTCCCGAGACGGACATTGACGTTTACCCCGGCAGTCGAGCCCGAGTAGTCGACCGTGTCGACCCCGGCACCGCCGTCGAAATCGATACCGCTACCATCGCCAATAAAGGTGTCGTTGAAATTCGATCCTCTGATCGCCTCGATGTCGGTGTAGGTGTCACCTGCAGCGATCCCGGAATGCACGCCCGTCTTGAGGTTGATGGTCACCGCTTCTTTGCTGTCGGTATAACCCGCGATGTCAGAGCCGGCACCGCCGATGAACTGATCCGCGCCCGCGCCACCGAACAGTGTGTCGTTACCCGAACCGCCGGTAATGACGTTGTCGCTGTCGTTGCCGTAACCGGTGAATGCGCCAGTGCCGACGTAGGTCAGGCGCTCGACGTTGGTCGCCAGGACCGTGCCGCTGGCATTGATCACCGACACGCGGACTTCATCGTTGCCGCCATCGGCCTGTTCGATGATGGTGGGGGTCTGCCCCATATTGATGTTGTAGATGTCGTCGCCGGCGCCCCCTTCCAGCCGTATCGCTGTGGCTATGGTGTATGGGCCAGCGGAGAGCACGTCGTTGAAGGCAGAGCCTATGACGGTTTCGATCCCAATGAGAGTATCCCCCTCTGCGTCGCCACCCCGTCCAACAAGTCCAGTTACCTGGCGCAAATCTATACTGATACCTTCAGTAGATGCCGAGTAGTCAACAATATCTGAACCAGCACCGCCATCAATTTTGTCTGCGCCAGCAGTGCCCTTGATGACATCGTTCCCACCCAGAGCGTTGATCTCATCATCGCCTGCGGTGCCAATTAGTGCATCTGCGCCAGCTGTTCCATTAATAACTGCCATTTTTCTTCCTTGCTTTAAGGATGGTAGAGGAGGTCTCGTAAAATCATGTTTGTTTAGAAGTCTGCAGCATGAATTTCGGCTGTGGCCAGTAAAGCTTGAGCGGAGATTTCGTCTAGAAAATGGGCATTTTAAGTATCATTTATTAAATTTCAGGCACGACAAAACCGCCCGATGTGACAAGACGGGACATGTTTGATTTTTTACGATCAATTGCGTGTAGGCGCAGCCGATCCATGCTGAGCTCCATCCAAAGCCCGTCCCCCTATTGGGAAGTTAACTGGGCACTGAGCGTCTCTGCGTGATAGCACGACAACATCCCTTCGCACAAGAGATCTGCCTAAGGAAGGGTAGCGTGCTGACCGCTATCGCGAGACGCTACGCAAACCCGACAATAGGATCTTTACAGGGAAGATAGATAATACGACCGGAGAATAAATGAGCCCTGTGGCGAGGGAGCTTGCTCCCGCTTGAGTGCGAAGCGCTCAACCTGGCAAATGCCCCAACGGCAACGCCCCCGGCGTTTTCACCGTATTAATCGCAAAGTTACTCCGGATATCGCTGATCCCGGGCAATTTCAACAACTGCCCCGTGACAAAACGGTCATAAGCCCGCAGGTCCGGCACTACGACTTGCAGTAGAAAATCCGACTCACCCGATACCAGGAATGCCGAGATCACTTCGGGCAATGCCGTCACGGCTTGGCGAAACGCTTCGGCTCGCTCGTCAT
This sequence comes from Pseudomonas thivervalensis, assembly GCF_001269655.1. Classification (GTDB taxonomy): domain Bacteria; phylum Pseudomonadota; class Gammaproteobacteria; order Pseudomonadales; family Pseudomonadaceae; genus Aquipseudomonas; species Aquipseudomonas thivervalensis. Next base: position 40,261 of record NZ_LHVE01000005.1, on the reverse strand, counting down.
TGTGCCGTTCGACCTTGACGCCGACGAAGATCGTCAGCCCGAGGCCCACTTCGTCGCGGTCCAGGACGGCCTGGTAACCACGAATCACCCCCGCCTCTTCGAGCATCCGCACGCGGCGCAGGCAGGGTGAGGGGGACAGGCCGATTTCTTCGGCCAGTTGCACGTTGCTCAGGCGACCGTCGCGTTGCAGCGCGACGAGAATTTTGCGGTCGAAGGCGTCCAGTTTCATGAGTTGGCATTTTCCGATTGGATGACGCAGATGTTTGGCAGGTTATGCCAATTCCCGATGCTTTAGAAGCTGTCTTCGCAACCACCTGCCCTGCCCGCCAGCCATAGACTTGGCACTTGCGAATCGTTGATCCAAGGGGTGTGGCATGGCAGGGCTCGGGTTGTTTTTGATGGCGTTGACGGTGGCGTATCTGTTGCCCGGGCCGGACATGATCCTGCTGCTGCAAACCGGTGCCCGTCAGGGCAAGGGGGCGGCGCTGGCGACGGCGGTAGGGTTGGGGGTTGCTCGCGGGTGTCATGTGGCATTGGCGGCGCTAGGGCTTTCGGCCTTGTTCAAGACCGCGCCGTGGACCTTCGATGTCGTGCGCCTGGCCGGTGCTGCCTACCTGTTATGGATTGGCTTTCAATGCCTGCGGACCACATTGCTACCGAGTTTTGAAGGCGCCACTGTCGAGGTTGGAAGACGGCATTATCACGAGGCCATTCGGCGTGGGCTGCTGACGAACCTGCTCAACCCCAAGGCCTTGCTGTTTTGCTCGGTGTTATTACCGCAGTTCATCGATCCACAGATCGGGCCGGTGCTGGGGCAGTTCGCGATCCTGGGCGTGGTGCTGGTGGGCGTCGGCCTGCTGTTCGACTGCGCCTACGCGTTGGTCGGCGTCGCACTCGGTCGCTGGCTTCAGCGCTCGCCTTCGGCCCAGCGCGTACAGCAGTGGTTGTTTGGGAGTCTTTTGATTGGGTTTGCGGTGCGGCTGACGTTTGTGCAGCAGTCATAGCGACCGCAATTTCGCAAAGCGGCTTGTTATTTTAAGCTGTAAATCCAGGGCCGCTTCGCGCCCCAGCGGGAGCAAGCTTCCTCGCCACACAAGCATTTTCGCCCGGTTTCACATCCCGAAATAAACCCACCCTCGCCTCTGCCACCCTTGCGCTCCGCCGCTTCTAGACTTCATTGCAGCGACTGCGCATGCCTGTCGAAGTCACCTTCGGTGGTTATAGTGTTGATCATTCTTTTCCAGTAGGTATAGTACCCACCAAGCACACCACACGGAGGTGTTGTGAATAGCCGATTTTTGATAAGCCAGATCATTGCAGACGGTTGGTATCTGGTGCGGGTTCGGGGCAGTCACCATCACTTCAAGCACCCGACCAAACCGGGGTTGGTCACGGTTCCTCATCCGAAGAAGGACCTGCTCAAGAAAACGGCCATCAGTATTTTGCAACAGGCGCTGCTTCAGCCGGCCCGTTGCGCGACGTTCCCGGAGGACGATGAATATGCTTTACCCGATTGCGATTTCCATGGGCGATGACAAGCATGCCTGGGGTGTTGAAGTACCAGATATTCCCGGTTGTTTTTCCGCAGGCGACGACTTGGACGAGGCCATGGCGATGGCGCGGGAGGCCATTGAAGGGCATTTCGAGATTCTGGCGGAAGACGGCTCGCCGATTCCACCGGCCAACACCGTCACCTTGCATGCCGCCAATCCGCAATACGCCGGTTGCACCTGGGCACTGGTGGACATCGATGTGACCAAGTACCTGGGCAAGGCGCAGAAACTCAATATCACGTTGCCTGGCTACCTGCTCAATCGTATTGATGAATATGTGTTGCACCATCCTGAGGAGAAGAGCCGTTCGGGCTTCCTCGCTTCGGCAGCGCTGAAGGTGTTGCAACAAGGCCGATAAAAAACAGCCACACCTGTGGGAGCGAGCTTGCTCGCGATTGCGGTGTGTCAGGCGCCCGTAATATCGCTGACCCGACGTCATCGCGAGCAAGCTCGCTCCCACAGGTTTTTTACATAGCCATGCCTGGCTATGTCGTCTATTTATTTTCAGCCTTGGACTCCTGCATCTGCACCGAAGACTTGGTGCCGTCAGTGTTGTCCTTGGTCTCGTTATCCGAGTTGTCGAAGCAGCCTTGCAAGGCGAACAGGCAGCAGGCGAGGCAAAAAGTGCGGGCGAAATTCATGGTGTACTCCGATGCTGAGGGCTTTCAGGAGTGACCTGCAAGAGCGGCAATGGTTGCGACTTTCCTCGTGCCGGACGATGAACGTCGACGGATGTTCGCGACTGCAATGCAAGTAGAATTTTCACCGCCTCGTTGCTGTCACACCAGACAGGTGCATCCCATAAGGAACACGGCAATGACGTTCGCAAAAATCGCGCAAAAACTATCCCTTTGGGCGGGGAGCCCCAAAACCTTTCTAGGCGCCATCGTGTTGTTGGCGATCTGGGCTGCCAGCGGACCTTTGTTCGGCTTCAACGACACTTGGCAATTGATCATCAACACCTCGACCACCATCATCACCTTCCTGATGGTATTCCTGATCCAGAACACGCAGAACCGCGATACGGACATCCTGCATTTGAAAGTGGACGAATTGCTGCGGGCGACCAAGGACGCACAAAATGCGATGCTCGGCCTCGAGTCGCTGGACCTCAAGCAACTTGAAGCGCTGCGCAAGCGCTACCAGGACATGGGCAAAGACGAGGCCAAGAGCCTTGACGGCGTGGAGCAAAAGAACAAGATCGACCTGAATCAGTGCTGATGCCTATGCGCGAGTGGCATCAGCCACTCGCGCATCTGTCGAGCCTCAAGGCAACGGGTTGCCTCCCGTCACGCCAAATACTTCCCCGGTGATATAACTCGATTCCTGCGAGGCCAGCAGGACGTAGAGCGGCGCGCACTCGGCCGGTTGGCCCGGACGTTTCATCGGTACCTGGGAGCCAAAGGTGGGAATTTTTTCCCGGGGCTGACCGCCGCTCGGTTGCAGCACGGTCCAGATCGGTCCTGGTGCTACGGCATTGACCCGGATCCCCTTGCCGACCACCTGCCCGGCCAGCGCCTTGGTAAATGCCACGATCGCCGCTTTGGTGGTGGCGTAATCCAGCAGGGTCGCGGACGGGTCATAGGATTGGATCGAGGCGGTATTGATGATGGTCGCCCCGGCCGGCATCAGCGGCACCGCGGCCTTGCAGATCCAGAACATCGCATAGATGTTGGTCTTCATGGTGTCGTCAAATTGCGCGGTGGTGATGTCGGCGATATCTTTCTGCGCCTCCTGCTTACCGGCAACATTCACCAGGATATCCAGCCCGTCCAATTGCTGCTGCGCCATCTTGACCATTTGCACGCAGAACGCCTCGTCCTTGAGGTCGCCAGGAATCGCAATGGCCTTGCGGCCCTCGGCTTCGATCAGTTCGATGACTTGCCGGGCGTCGCGTTCTTCGCTGGGTAGATAATTGATCGCCACATCGGCGCCTTCCCGGGCGTAGGCGATGGCCGCGGCGCGACCAATCCCCGAGTCACCACCAGTGACCAATGCCTTGCGTCCCTCCAGGCGGCCGAAACCTTGGTAAGTTTTTTCGCCATGATCCGGTTGCGGCAGCATGTCCTGGTCGATGCCCGGCGGGGATTGCGGTTGGTCGGGAAATTCCGGGCGCGGATATTGCGTCAGTGGGTTCTGCATCGCGTATTGGTTGGGTTCTCGGCGTGTGGACATCGAGGTTCTCCTTTTCGGCGGGCAAAATCGGCCGGGACGCTGACGCCCCGGGCCTGAATGTAAAACCAGATGCAGCAGATCAACGGCTGGCCTGCAGCGCCCTGGCCATTTCGAGATGGGTCTGCAATTTGGGCAGGGTTTCGTCGGCGAACGCCTTGATTTCCGGCACTTCGGTGGTCTGGGCTTCCTCCTGGATCTGCGCGATGGCCTCCTCGGTCGCCTTGACCTGGCTGGCGGCATACGCGGCTTCGAACGACTCGCCTTCCTTGACCTGCGGCATCAAGGCCTTGGCCTTGTCGGCCACTTCCTCCCGAGGAGCGACAGGCAAGTCGAGCTTCTTGGCAATCTTCGCCAGGTGTTGATTGGCGGTGGTGCGGTCGTTGATCACCATGATGGTGTAGTCCTTGACCTCCCTAGATTCGGCTTTTCCGTGGGCCATACGACTGGTCTCGATGTCGGCCATGCCTTTGGCAGAAGCATCGTTGATGAATTCGGCAGGCGATTGGGCCCAGGCACTGTTGGCACCCAGGCCCATCAGCACGACGACACTGGTGGTGCGAAATAAACTGGCCATACGGCTCATGGTCGCGCCCTCCTCTGATAAAAGTTCTGGCGGTTTATCCACCGTTGAATCAGAACCAGCCATGAGTATTCAGCGAGACGTCCGACCCGGCTTCCGGCCAATTTCGGCTTTCGACGGGTTTCTATCGACGGTCGTGATGGTGGTTCTCCCACTTTTGCGACCTGCTTCGGACACCTTCGTTCGATCATGGGCAATGTTTGTCGGATAAATACTGCTTGAACCAGGCATGGTTCAACCCTCCTTATTCGTGGATGCCGGGCGCGTCGGCCCTCTTCTCATATTCGAATTGGATACGGGCTGAAGGTTTGAGAAAGGTGCGGGCGCCACGACGAACGGTGACGCGCGATCAGATGCCGAACGCCCGGTGATTGTGGCGTTTGGCGGCGTACATCGCCTCGTCCGCGTGGCGGAACAGGGCGATGTCTTCAGTGCCATGGTCAGGAAAGCAGGCCACGCCGATGCTCGGTTCGATGCTCAGGCAGTGCCCGTCCAGACGCAGCGGCTGGGCCAGTGCGTGGTGGATTTTTTCCTGCACGCGATGGGCATCCTCCAAGGCCTGGATGCTGTGCAGCAGGACCACGAACTCGTCGCCACCAATACGCGCCACGGTGTCGGTGTCGCGGATACACCCTTTCAGACGACTGGCCACCGCTTGCAGCAGCATGTCGCCCACTCCATGGCCATAGGTGTCGTTGACCTGCTTGAAACGGTCCAGGTCGATATACAGCAAGGCCATGCGCCCGGATGCAGCGCGAGCAGCCGCCACTGCGCACTTGAACCGTTCACGGAGCAACTCGCGGTTGGGCACCTGGGTCAACTGATCGTACTGAGCCATGTGCTGCAACCGGGCGTGCAACTGCTTGCGCTCGATGGCAAGGGTGATCTGTGCGCAGACGTATTGCAGCAGTTCCTTGTCCTGCTCGGTGTAGCGCTCGTTGTCGGGGGCACTCTTGACGATCAACGCGCCAATCGTGCCGCTCTGCGAGTTCAGCGGCACGCCCAGCCAGCACGGTGCGTCCGGCTGCGCCACCAAGTCGTCGAACCCCGGCGGCAACTGGCTGCAACCGGGCGTCAGGAGGATCGGCTGGCCGCTGCGAATCACTTCGGCGCACAAGCGCCCAGTGACTGTTCCCGGCAATTCGGGCTGCCCTTCCCGATCGTCGACGTGATAGGCGAAATTCAGCTGCGAACACTGTTCGTCGTACAGCGCCACCGAGAAATTCAGCGCCGGCAGCCACTCGCCGATAATCAGGTGGATGCGCTTGAACAGCGCCAGCAAGTCAGCCGCGGCATGGGCCGCTTCGGAAATCGCATACAACGCCGCCTGCCGGGACTCGGCCTGCTTGCGTTCAGTAATGTCCCGGGCCACGGCAATGCGCAGTTGGTCCACCGGCGACCAGCGCGCCGACCACAGGATGTGCACCACCCGCCCGTCCTTGCGCAGGTAGCGGTTCTCGAAATTGAGCTTGGGCTCGCCCCCCATGATCTCCCGCGCCGCCTCAAGGGTCCGCTGGCGGTCGGCGGGGTGCACCAGGTCGATCATTGGCCGGCCGATCAGCTCCTGCGGGGTGTAGCCGAAAATGCGCTCGCAGGCGGCACTGACAAACACGAAACGCCCTTGACCGTCGACGGCACACACGGCGTCCAGCAGAAGGTCGATGTAGCTGGCCAGCGGCGCGGAACTTGAAGTGTCCATGGGGGCTGGAGGTCATCCGGGTAATACAGCGGTGAGCGAAGCGGGTGATGGTCAGTTCGTGACGCCGATACAACGAGCGAGGCCGACGCGCCCAATACCGATGAGGATAGCGCAGGCAGTCAACCGTAGTGGATGAAACGCCCAGTAGGTCGGCCACGCGATTCGACACAGCCCCGTCAGGACCCCGTAAAAAACACCATGCCGGCATACGGTGCCTGCCGACAGGCCTGCAACCGCGACGCCAGGTCGCCCACATGGACTTCCAGCTTGTGCCCGTCCGGGTCGAGAAAGTAGAACGAATCCCCCTCGCTGCGATTGTCTCGCCACGATGACACCTGGGCCGCGTTCAGCCGCGTCACTAGCACAGGAAAATGTTCGGCATTGATGCTGAATGCGTAATGGGTGTAGTCCGCCGCTGGCTCAGGCCTGCGCAACGGGTCGTACGACAGACACAACCACAAACCCGGCAGCGACAAATACGCACCGTTGTTCCATTTGGCTTCAAGGCGCAGCTGCAACAGCTCGCCATAAAAAACCACGCTGCGATCCAGATCGGCGACCGCAAGGGTCAGATGATTGAGGCCTGAGAGCATCGGCAAGCAACCTTCAGAAAAAAGTGATGACCCAGCGGGCTTGGGGCAAATCCGTGGTGCTCCCAAGCTCCGACAGCGCCAACGGATTCCCCGGCCAGAGTCCTAGGCAAAGTCCTACGCAGAAATCTCCAGTGACACTCAAACACGCCGGAAACAGCCGATTCAAAGCCCTGCACAACAATCTGTAAAGTCTGGAAACACACCGCTACCGAAACACCCCACGGACAGCACCATCAACCAAGGAATGTCATCGCACCATGAACCAGACTGCTCAATCGCCCCATCATTTCACCAACTACCGCAAGGTCATTTCCCTCGCTGACACGGATTGGCAAAGCACCGAGGCCGGAAAAATCTCAGGGCTGAATGTCGAGGTCAAGACCCCCAATGTGCTGGTCGACCAATACGGTCGGACGTTTCATCACTTCTGTACCACGTCCTACCTCGGCTTGGATTATCACCCCGCACTGCTGGACGGCGCCATGACCGCCCTGTGGGAAACCGGAACCCTACGGGTCGCCAACTCAAAGAATCGCTGCAAGCTGGCGATCCTGGACCAGTACGAGACCCAATTGTCGGAGCTGTTTGGCGCCAGTTGCCTCAGTGCCCTGTCTTGCAGTGCGGCAAGCGCCGGAATCCTGCCATTGCTGGCCAGCGGCGCGTTCACCCAGAATCGCTCGCCGGTCATGGTGTTCGACAAACATGCCCACTATTCAATGAACCACAGCAAGGCCGCCTGCGCCGATGAAACCCAGGTCATCACCTGCCCGCACAACGACATGGATTTCATCGAGGACTTGTGCAAACGCCAGCGCGACGTGGCGTATGTGGCCGACGGCGCCTACAGCATGGGTGGGATGGCGGACCTGGATAGCCTGATGTATCTCAAGCAACGCTATGGCCTGTTTCTTTATCTGGACGATTCCCACGCACTGTCTGCGGTCGGCGAATCCGGCGCCGGCCTGGTCCGTTCGCGTATCCCGGCCGTGGACGAGCGCACCCTGATCGTGGCCTCGCTGGCCAAGTCGTTCGGTGCCAGTGGCGGGCTGGTCATGTTTGGCTGTGAACGGCACAAGGCGCTGGTGCAGCGCTACGGTGGCCCGAGCAATTGGTCCCAAAGCCTGAATGCTGCGGCCATCGGTGCCGGCATGGCCTCTATCCGCCTGCACCGCAGCCATGAATTCACCGCCTTGCAGGAGCGTTTGCAGGTTAATATCCGCTTCTTCGACAGCCTCGTGCGTACCGAACAGCACGGCACTCCCATGGCGATCCGCATGGTGCCCTGCGGCGAAGCAGCGCTGGCCAACAGCCTGGCAGTTGAACTGGCCGAACTGGGGTATTTCACCTCGGCGGTGTTTTTCCCCGTGGTGCCGCAAGGCAAGGCTGCCATTCGCATTACCCTGCGCGCCGACATGGAGCCGGACGTGATTCGCTCGTTTTGCGAAAAAATCACCGAACTGCTACTGACCCACGGGCGTGACATCCGCCCCTGAGACAGGTCGCTCGATGAATAACCGTACAACCCTGGTCGTCACCTGTACCACCGTTTTCCTGGCACAACTGGGCATGAGCATCTATTTGCCGGCGCTGCCCGCTATCGCCCGGGATCTCGGCGCCGATGCGTCCCGGGTTTCCTGGGGCCTGTCGGTGTACCTGATCGGCATGGCGCTGCCCATGTTGCTGTGGGGCAGCCTGAGCCAGCGCCTGGGGCGCAAGCCGGTCCTGCTGGCGGCATTGGGGTTGTACGGCCTGGCAAACCTGGCCCTGCCGCTGGGCACAACCATCGAGGCGTTCCTGGCGCTCCGGTTGATCCAGGGCATCGGCGCCAGCGGCATCTCGGTGATGGCGCGGGTCTTGATTCGTGACAGTTTCAGCGGCGACCTGCTGGCCAAGGCGCTGTCCTGGATCTCGATCGCCTTTGTGATTGCCCTCGGTATCGGCCAGTACCTGGGCTCATTGATCCAGGCCGCTTTCGGCTGGGAGGCGATTTTTTACGGTTTGGGCGCCGTCAGCCTGGCCATGGCCGCCGCGGTGTCGCGGGCCAGGTTCCCGATGCTGGTGCAGGCGGGCACCGAGCAATCGGCATCGGTCATCTATGGGCAGATACTCCGGCAACGAACTTTTTTGCTGCCGGCCTTGGCCGGTGGGCTGGGTTACGGTGTGATCGTCGCGTTCAATACCGCTGCGCCGCTGATCCTGCAGGAGAGCTTCCACTGGTCGGCCATTGAATACGGCCTGCTGGGTTGGCCAATCAGTGCCGCGTATCTGCTCGGCGCACTGGCGGTGAACGCTTTTGTGCTGCGCACCGGCCAACGGCGAATGATGAACTGGGGCATTGCGCTGGTGCTCGGCGGCAGCGTGACCATGCTGCTGGGTAGCCTCACCCTGAGCAGCATAGCGTTGCTCTTCTGGCTGCCATATTGCTTTGCGGTATTTGGCCAGTCGTTGATCTACCCCATCAGCCTGTCCCTGGCCAATGAAGGCTCGCCGGTGGCCGGCGCTTATGCCATGGCGTTGAGCGGGTTCCTGCATCAACTGATGGCCTCGGTGATCGGTGCCATGGCCAGCCTGTTGTTGAGTCAACAGGCCTGGCCGCTGGCGGCGTTGTGCGCACTGCTGGGAGCGGCGGCGATGCTCTGTGTGAGGTTCGTGCCACCCCGGGTCGCTTAGGCTTTGTACGAAAAGTGCCCGCGCGACGATCATGCTGCGTTGAAAACAGGCTCGGAATGCTCATTGACAACCGTCAAGTCGAACGCGACCCCGGCCGTTCCACGCCTGTTTTCGCCTTGCCTGATCGCCGCTCGGCGACTTTTCATACAAAGCCTAGAATGCGCTGCGGAAAATCTCTTCGATCTGCCGCTGGTCCGCCGCCCGTGGGTTGGTCAGGCCACAGGCGTCTTTCAGGGCGTTGGCGGCCAGCACCGGTACGTCGTTGAGGCGCACGCCCAAGTCACGCAAACCGGCCGGAATGTCCACGTCCTGGGCCAGGCTGCGAATCGCCGCTATCGCATTGCGAGCCCCCTCTTCCGGGCTGAAGCCACGTGTATCGGCTCCCATGGCATGGGCCACATCGGTCAGGCGAGCGGCGCACACCGAGGCGTTGAAACTCTGTACATGGGGCAACAGCACGGCATTGCACACGCCGTGAGGCAAGTCGTAAAAACCACCCAGTTGATGCGCCATGGCATGCACGAAACCCAACGACGCATTGTTGAATGCCATCCCCGCGAGAAACTGCGCGTAGGCCATGTTTTCCCGCGCCGCCAGATCGTTGCCGTCGCGCACGGCCAAGCGCAGGTTATTGCTGATCAGGGTGATGGCCTTCAGGGCGCAGGCATCGGTAATCGGGGTGGCGGCGGTGGAAACATAAGCCTCGACCGCATGGGTCAGCGCGTCCATGCCGGTGGCGGCCGTCAGGCCCTTGGGCATCGCCACCATCAACGCCGGGTCGTTCACCGACATCAGCGGGGTCACGTTGCGATCGACAATCGCCATTTTCACATGACGTGTCTCGTCGGTGATGATGCAGAAACGGGTCATTTCGCTGGCGGTGCCGGCGGTGGTATTGATAGCAATCAGCGGCAGTTGCGGCTTGCTTGAACGGTCGACACCTTCATAGTCACGGATCTGCCCGCCGTTGGTGGCGCACAAGGCGATGCCCTTGGCACAGTCATGAGGCGAACCACCGCCCAGGGACACCACGAAATCGCACTGGCTTTCCTTGAGCAAACCCAGACCGAGTTCGACATTGGCAATGCTCGGGTTGGGCTTGGCGCCGTCGAAAATCACCGAGTCGACGTCCTGCAGCGCCAGCAGGCCGGCGACCTTGCTGGCGACGCCGGCCTTGGCCAGCCCCGCGTCCGTGACGATCAGCGCCTTGCGAAAGCCGTAGTTGCGGATGGCGGTCATGGCCTCGTCGAGGCAACCCAGACCCATGATGTTCACGGCGGGGATGAAAAAAGTGCTGCTCATGGGGTCACGCTCCTGGAAGAGGCCGGATCGGCAGGGGCGTACAGGATTGACCGAGTAGTCACGATGTATCTTGATCTGGCTCAAGACTGGGTCGTGATAAAGTCGCGACCTGCCTTTGCCACGTTTTGAGATGATCCTTGCGATGACCGATTTCCAGGAATACGACACCCGGCTCGAAGACTGGGAGGCCTTGCGCGCCGACACCGCCTTCAGCGGGTTGCTGCTGGGCAATGGCGCCAGCCGTGCGGTGTGGGACGATTTCGGCTATGACTCGCTGTTCGAAAATGCCCGCACCGTCGAAGAAAAACCCCTGAGCCCGTCGGAACTGAGCGTGTTCGACGCGATGCAGACCCGCAGCTTCGAACAGGTGCTCGGTGCACTGAAAACCACCAGTCGGGTCAACAAGGCCCTGGCCGTCAGCTCCGCCGCCCCGCGTAACCGCTATTACGCGATCAAGGAAGCGCTGATCAACACCGTGCACGCGGTGCACATCCCGTGGCGGCTGGTGCAGCCGTCGACCCTGGCGACGCTCAACCGGGAGCTGAGCCGCTACCGCACGGTGTTCACCACCAATTACGACTTGCTCAACTACTGGGCGATCCAGCATGAAGCCGAGACCATCACCGACCTGTTTTTCGGCAATGACCACAGTTTCGACCTGAGCCAGGCGAACACGGACAAACCACGCCTGCTGTACCTGCACGGCGGCCTGCACCTGGTGCGCAACCAGGACGGCACGGCGCGCAAGCTCACGTCCACCGAAGGCACCTTGCTGGGCAGTTTCGCCATCAATAACACGATCAAGACCCTCGACGACGTGCCGCTGTTCGTCAATGAAGGCCCCAGCACCGACAAGCTCAAGACCATCCGCAGCAGTGATTACCTGTCGTTCTGCTACGACCAGTTGCTGCACCATGGCGACAACCTGTGCCTGTTCGGCCACGCCCTCGGCGAGCAGGACCGGCACATTGTCCATGCCCTGCGCCTGGCCGCCCCGAAAACCGTGGCGATTTCGATCTATCCCCGTAGCCAGGCGTTCATCCAGCATCAGAAGCGGCATTTCGCCAAGGTGTTCCAGGGGCTGGACGTGCAATTGCGCTTCTTCGATGCCAAGAGCCATCCGTTGGGCGACCCGAAATTGTCGGTGCCGGTGGAGGTTTAGCCTCGGACTACATGACCTGGAAACTCAATGCCAGGTCAGCGCATGACTGTGGCGAGGGAGCTTGCTCCCGCTCGGCTGCGCAGCAGTCGTCATTTTGTGAGCCTGCTGCCTGTTCTTGGAACCGATGGGGACCGCTTCGCGGTCCAGCGGGAGCAAGCTCCCTCGCCACAAAAGCCCACTCGTTACAGCAGGCTCGCTCCCATAGGGATGGGTTCAGAGTGCAGCCACGGTCTTGTCCTTGATGACTGTCGTCGGTCCGTTGGACTTGACGCTGGCGATGCCTTTGTCCCGGGCTGCGTCCGATGAATACGCCTCACTGCTGCCAATCACTTCGTGGTTGCCGGCCTTGAGGTTGAAGTACGGATGGCCGTCCTTGGTATTCTTGAGCTCATAGCGCTCGGCCAGCGGACTGTTTTTCTGCACCGCAGCAATGCCGCCGTCGGCGCCGCTGCGGGTGGTATACAGCTCGCTGGTCAAGAGGGTCTCGGCGTTGGCCGCCTTGAGCACAAACCGAAACTGGCCACTGCTGCTTTTGCTGATTTCGTACCATCCGGACATGATTGTTCTCCAGGCAATGAGGGCATGCCCCGAGAGTAAAGACCCGCTGCGCTTGTCCCGCCAGTGCCTTACTACAAAGTGATGGCCGTGCCCAGCAGGGTCAGGAACCCCGCCAGCCAGCTTGGGTGCGCAGGCCAGGCCGGTGCGGTCGCCAGGTTGCCCTGGACATGGCCTTCGGTCACGGGAATGTCCATATAGGTCCCGCCCGCCAGCCGGACTTCCGGGGCACACGCTGGGTAGGCGCTGCATTCACGCCCTTCGAGGATGCCCGCCGCTGCCAGCAATTGCGCACCGTGGCACACCGCGGCAATCGGCTTGCCCGCCAGATCGAAATCACGCACCAATTGCAGGACCGCTTCATTCAGGCGCAGGTATTCCGGCGCACGCCCACCCGGCACCAGCAGCGCGTCGTAGTCGGCGGCCTGGACACTGGCGAAATCATGATTGAGGGCGAACAAGTGCCCCGGTTTTTCACTGTAGGTCTGGTCGCCTTCGAAATCATGGATCGCCGTGCGCACCGTCTGCCCGGCCTTTTTATCCGGGCAGACCGCGTGCACGGTGTGACCGACCATCTGCAAGGCCTGGAACGGCACCATGACTTCATAATCTTCGACGTAATCGCCGACCAGCATCAGGATTTTCTTGGCGGCCATGGAAAGGGGCTCCTTTGGGAATGCGTGAGGGTTAACGCATTAAAGGTAGCCCGGAGTGTCAGCTGGCGAGCGGTAACCGGGTCATGACCTGACGGGCTGCACTCCGTTGGATGCAGGCTGCTGGATGCAACCTGTGGGAGCGAGCCTGCTCGCGATTCAGGCGACGCGTTTTATCAGGCATACCGCGTCATCGTTCAATCGCGAGCAGGCTCGCTCCCACAGGGGTAATGCGCCAGTAGGTCAGGCAAGGTAACCATCAGCCCGCAGCAGCGTTTCGAGGCAGTGCTCGGTGATGTGGTAGAAAGCCTTGAGCTCTTCGATTTTCGCCAGCAGCTCGGCAGGGTCCGCAGGTTCTGCGCGTTTAACGGCCAGGATCATCTTGTTCTTATTGGTGTGGTCCAGGGAGATGAACTCGAACACCTTGGTCTCGTAGCCACAGGCTTCGAGGAACAGCGCCCGCAAACTGTCGGTGACCATTTCCGCCTGCTGGCCCAGGTGCAGGCCGTATTGCAGCATCGGTTTGAGCAACGCCGGGCTCTGGATCTGCAGGCGGATCTGCTTGTGGCAGCACGGCGAGCACATGATGATCGAGGCGCCCGAGCGAATGCCCATGTGGATCGCGTAGTCGGTGGCGATGTCACAGGCATGCAAGGCGATCATCACATCCACCGCACTCGGCGCCACGCTGCGCACGTCACCGTGCTGGAAGCTCAGGCCCGGATGCTCCAGGCGTGCGGCGGCTTCGTTGCAGAGCTTGACCATGTCTTCACGCAGCTCGACGCCCGTCACCACGCCTTCGGCCTGCAAGGTGTTGCGCAGGTAATCATGGATGGCGAAGGTCAGGTAGCCCTTGCCCGAACCGAAATCCGAGACCCGCACCGGTTTGTCCAGGGCCAACGGCGAAGACGTCAGCGCATGGCTGAAGACCTCGATGAACTTGTTGATCTGCTTCCACTTGCGCGACATCGCCGGAATCAGCTCGTGCTTGTGGTTGGTCACGCCCAGATCGGCCAGAAATGGCCGGTTCAGGTCAAGGAAGCGGTTTTTCTCGCGGTTGTGCTCGGCAGACGGCACTTCCCGCAGTTGCTGGGGCTTGCTCCTGAACAGCGAGCTCTTGCCCTTCTTGCTGTATTCCAGCTGAGCCTCGTCGGTGACCGCCAGCAAATGGGCGTTCTTGAACGACGCTGGCAACAGCGCGGCAATGGTGTCCACGCCTTCGGCCAGCGGGAAATTCTTGGTGATGTCGCGGGTCTTGTAGCGGTAGACGAAGGACAGGCACGGCTGGTCCTTGACCGTCAGTTGCTTGATGTTCAGCCGCTGGAGGTCCGCTTCGTCCCCCACGTACTTGGCCAGCACCAGTTTGATGAACGCGTTTTGTTCAAGGCTGGTGTGCAGCAGCTCGATGAACTGGGCGTGGTGATCCGGCGCGGGACGGACGGGCGTTGCGGTGGCGGACATGGACAAGCGGCCTCGGGGCGGGCGGATCGGGAATGACGGGTATTTTAGGGGGGATGGGCAGCGAGGGCACGGGGAATTTCCCCAGTGGTAGGAAATCCAGGTAGTCACTTTTTACGAGGGACCCGGCTTTTGCGGCTCACTGGACTTTTTGTGGCTCACTGGACTTTTGGCTCACTGGACTTTTGTGGCTCACTGGACTTTTGTGGCTCACTGGACTTTTGGCTCACTGGGCTTTTGGCTCACTGGGCTTTTGTGGCGAGGGAGCTTGCTCCCGCTCGGCTGCGAAGCAGTCGTCGATTTGCGAGCCCGGTGTCCGACCTTGGAACCGATGGGGACCGCTTCGCGGTCCAGCGGGAGCAAGCTCCCTCGCCACAAAAGCGCTCGCGCCATCTCGCCATAATGGCCCGCAGAGATCAGCTTAAAACCACCAACCGATTCGGCAGCTCATTGCGTTCGTGGGTCAGCGGCACGTGCTCCTTGAGCAATTCGCCGCAGGCTTCGATACAAGTCACGAAACCCTGCAAAGTCTGCCCCTGGCGAACCTGCTGGGTAAACGCCGCGACGATGGCGTCCCAGCATTTGTTGTCCAGGTGCTTGGAGATGCCTTCATCGACGAGGATTTCCACATACCGCTCGGCCTCGCAGACAAAGATCAGCACGCCCGTGCTGCCCACGGTGTGGTGCAGGTTCTGTTCAAGAAATTGCCGGCGCGCCAGATTCGAGGCCCGCCAGTGGCGCACGGAACGGGGAATCAGGTGCGTGGTGATTTTGGGAATGCGGAACACCAGGCACAACACGATGAAACTGACCCACTGCACCAGCAACAGGCTATGCAGGGCCAACCAGCCGCTGAGGTAATGGACCACGCCGGGCACCACCAGGGCCAGCAGGCTCGCCCACAGCAGCGGGATGTAAGCGTAGTCGTCGGCGCGGGCGGCCAGTACCGTGACCAGTTCGGCGTCGGTATGGCGCTCGACCCGGGCGATGGCCTCGGCGACCTTGCGTTGTTCGTGTTCAGTCAGTAATGCCATGGTTGAAAATGCCTGCTCATTATTATCACCAGCCGCCCGACGAACCGCCGCCCCCGAAACTGCCACCGCCACCGCTGAAGCCGCCCCCACCGCCTCCGCCGCCGAAGCCACCGCCACCGCCCGAACCGCTGGAGCCACCGCGTCCGGCCGGCAGGATACCAAGCGTCTGGCAGACCACTATCGTCAAGATAAACAGTATCACCAGGAAGATGAACAGCCCCGGGTGGCGCTCGACGAAATCACCCTGTTGCCCATCCGTATTGTAAGCAGGCGCTGGTTCATCCAACGGACTGCCGCCCAGCACCACCAACATCGCCGCGACGCCGTCGCTGATGCCTTTGTTGAAGTTGCCGGTCTTGAAGGCCGGCGTGATCACCTGGTTGATGATCACCGAGCTCTGGGCATCGGTCAGGCGATCCTCCAGGCCATAGCCCACTTCGATGCGCAGTTTACGGTCATCCCGGGCGACGATCAGCAGCGCGCCGTTGTTTTTATCCTTCTGCCCAATGCCCCAATGGCGCCCCAGTTGATAGCCGAAATCTTCGATGCTGCTGCCCTGCAGGTCCGCCAGGGTCACGACGACCACCTGTTCGCCGGTCGCCTGTTCATGTGCCTTGAGCTGCGCATCCAGTTGCGTGCGCACCGAGGGTTCGAGCATCTGGGCGGCGTCCACCACCCGTCCGGTCAGCGCCGGAAACTTCAATTCGGCCTGGGCCGTGAATGCCAACACCCAGAGCAACAGCACCAGGCCAACTTTCAACACGCGCATCGGAACTCCTGTGTGGGAGCGAGCGGGTGTGGGAGCTGAGCTTGCTCGCGATGAAGGCACCTCGGTCTTTCCAATGACCGCGTTATCGTTCATCGCGAGCAAGCTTTGCTTCCACTGGCTCGCTCCCACCGTTTTTTCAGAACTTCACTTCAGGGGCTTTTTCGGCATTGGGGCTGGTGGCCTCGAAGGTTTCGCGGATCGGCAGGTCGCTGTACATCACGCTGTGCCATAGGCGCCCCGGGAACGTGCGGATCTCGGTGTTGTACTTCTGCACCGCCAGGATGAAGTCGCGGCGGGCGACGGCGATGCGGTTCTCGGTGCCTTCGAGCTGGGATTGCAGCGCCAGGAAATTCTGGTTGGCCTTGAGGTCCGGATAACGCTCGACCACCACCATCAGCCGGCTCAATGCGCCGCTCAGCTGGTCCTGGGCCTGCTGGAATTGCTTGAGTTTGTCCGGGTTGTCCAAGGTGCTGGCGTCCACCTGGATCGACGTGGCCTTGGCCCGCGCCTCGATCACTGCGGTCAAGGTGTCCTGCTCGTGCTGGGCGTAGCCCTTGACGGTTTCCACCAGGTTGGGGATCAGGTCGGCGCGGCGCTGGTACTGGTTCTGTACCTGACCCCAGGCGGCCTTGGCTTGTTCGTCCAGGGTCGGGATGTTGTTGATGCCGCAGCCGGCCAACAGCGTGCTGAGCAACAGCAAAGCCAGTATCGGCAGGTGGCGAAGGTCGTTCAGTCGTGGATTCATTGGATGAAGCGCTCCCTGGCAAGACTTTGGAAAAACCCGGCCACCTATCTCAACGGCGTCTGGGGCATAATCTGCCGCCGCGCTGGATTGAAACGGGCTGATGGGCTAAAAGATGCGCAGTGCGAAACTAAGTTCAGCCCAATGGGTTCGAAAGTCTGCTGCATGTAACTGAACAACAATAGCCGCTCCTCACATTTTGGCTGACCGGCGTGTCCTGATCACCGCCCTTTAGGCTTGCGAGAAAATTATTCATGAAGAAGCTGTGTTTGCTGGGCCTGTTTGTCAGTCTGGCCAGTCACTCCGTATTAGCCGACAACCTGCCAGCCCCCATAGAGAACAAGGATGCGTTCATCAGTAACCTGATGAAGCAGATGACCCTCGAAGAGAAGATCGGCCAATTGCGCCTGATCAGCATCGGCCCGGAAATGCCCCGGGAGATGATTCGCAAGGAAATCGCCGCCGGCAACATCGGCGGCACGTTCAACTCCATCACCCGCGATGAGAACCGTCCGATGCAGGACGCGGCCATGCGCAGCCGGTTGAAGATCCCGATGTTCTTCGCCTATGACGTGATCCACGGCCACCGCACGATTTTCCCGATTCCCCTGGCCCTGGCCTCGAGTTGGGACATGGACGCCATCTACCATTCTGGCCGCATCGCTGCCAAGGAAGCCGCGGCCGACAGCCTGGACATCACTTTCGCCCCCATGGTCGACATTTCCCGCGACCCACGTTGGGGCCGGACGTCCGAAGGTTTCGGCGAGGACACCTACCTGGTGTCGCGCATCGCCGGGGTGATGGTCAAGGCGTTCCAGGGCAGCGGCGCCAACGCGGCCGACAGCATCATGGCCAGCGTCAAGCACTTCGCCCTGTACGGCGCGGTGGAAGGCGGCCGGGACTACAACACGGTGGACATGAGTCCGCTGAAAATGTACCAGGACTACCTGCCCCCCTACCGCGCCGCCATCGACGCCGGAGCCGGCGGGGTGATGGTCGCGCTGAACTCCATCAACGGCGTACCGGCCACGGCCAACACCTGGCTGATGAGCGACCTGCTGCGCAAGGAGTGGGGCTTCAAGGGCCTGGCGGTCAGTGACCACGGCGCCATCTTCGAACTGATCAAGCACGGCGTCGCCAAGGACGGTCGCGAAGCGGCGAAGCTGGCGATCAAGGCCGGCATCGACATGAGCATGAACGACTCGCTCTACGGCAAGGAACTGCCTGGGCTGCTCAAGGCCGGTGAGATCGAGCAGAGCGACATCGACAACGCCGTGCGCGAAGTGCTCGCGGCGAAATACGACATGGGCCTGTTCAAGGATCCGTACCTGCGCATCGGCAAGGCCGAGGACGACCCGGCCGATACTTACGCCGAAAGCCGCCTGCACCGCACCGATGCCCGTGACGTGGCGCGTCGCAGCCTGGTCCTGCTGGAAAACCGCAACCAGACCCTGCCCCTTAAGAAAACCGCGAAAATCGCCTTGGTCGGTCCCCTAGCCAAGGCACCAATCGACATGATGGGCAGCTGGGCCGCGGCCGGGCGCCCTGCGCAATCGGTCACCCTGTTCGATGGCATGACCCGCGCCCTGGGCGCCGAGTCGAAGCTGATCTACGCCCGTGGCGCCAATATCACCGGCGACAAGAAGGTCCTCGACTACCTGAACTTCCTCAACTTCGACGCCCCGGAAGTGGTGGATGACCCACGCCCGGCCCAGGTGTTGATCGACGAAGCGGTGAAAGCCGCCAAGGATGCCGATGTGGTGGTGGCCGCCGTGGGCGAGTCCCGTGGCATGTCCCATGAATCGTCGAGCCGTACCGAACTGAACATCCCGGCCAGCCAACGCGAACTGATCAGGGCCCTGAAGGCCACCGGCAAGCCGCTGGTGCTGGTGTTGATGAATGGCCGTCCGCTGTCGTTGCTGGAAGAAAAGCAGCAGGCCGATGCGATCCTGGAAACCTGGTTCAGCGGCACCGAAGGCGGCAACGCCATCGCCGATGTGCTGTTCGGCGACTACAACCCATCGGGCAAACTGCCGATCACCTTCCCACGCTCGGTGGGGCAGATTCCGACTTACTACAACCACCTGAGCATCGGCCGGCCGTTCACGCCGGGCAAGCCAGGCAACTACACCTCGCAGTACTTCGACGACACCACCGGCCCGCTCTACCCATTCGGCTACGGCCTGAGCTACACCGAGTTCAGCCTGTCGGACATGGCCCTGTCGTCGACCACGCTGAACAAGACCGGCAAGCTCGATGCCAGCGTGACGCTGGAAAACACCGGCAAGCGTGACGGCGAAACCGTGGTGCAGTTGTACATCCAGGACGTGACCGGCTCGATCATCCGCCCGGTGAAAGAGCTGAAGAACTTCCGCAAGGTGATGCTCAAGGCCGGCGAGAAGAAAGTCATCCACTTCACCATCACCGAAGACGACCTGAAGTTCTTCAATGCCCAGCTCAAGTACGCCGCGGAACCGGGCAAATTCAACGTGCAGATCGGCCTGGATTCCCAAGAGGTGAAGCAGCAGAGTTTTGAGTTGCTCTGATCCAGCAACACTGCAATAACCTTGTGGGAGCGAGCCTGCTCGCGATGAGGGCCTATCAGTCACTGCATCATCGACTGTGAGGCCGCCTTCGCGAGCAGGCTCGCTCCTACAGTGGTTTTCGGTAGGGATTTAGCCCCGCCGATCCAGCAAGTTCACCACCACCCGATCCACCAATCCCCACACCCGCTGCTTGAACCGCTTCCACAGCGGCCGGCGCTGCCAGGCGTCGAGGCTGACTTGCAGGCTCTGGGCGAAATCCCGCTCGAAACTGGCGGCCACGGCGCTGCTGAGCCTGGAATCCAGGGCTTCGAGGTTGGCTTCCAGGTTGAAGCGCAGGTTCCAGTGATCGAAATTGCATGAACCGATGCTGACCCAATCATCCACCAACACCATTTTCAGGTGCAGGAAACACGGCTGGTACTCGTAGATCTGCACGCCGGCCCTGAGCAATCGCGGGTAATAACGGTGCCCGGCGTAGCGCACGGACGGATGGTCGGTGCGTGGGCCGGTCAGCAGCAGGCGCACGTCGATGCCGCGGGCGGCGGCCTTGCGCAAGGAACGGCGCACGTTCCAGGTCGGCAGGAAATACGGCGTCGCCATCCAGATGCGTTTCTGGCCACTGTTCAATGCCCGGGACAACGATTGCAAAATGTCGCGATGCTGTCGGGCGTCGGCATACGCCACCCGGCCCATGCCCTCACCCACCGGCGGGACGCGAGGCAAGCGCGGCAAGCCGAAGTTGGACGCTGGCTTCCAGGCGCGCCGATGGCGGTTGGCAAGCCACTGGCGGTCGAACAGCAGTTGCCAGTCGAGCACCAGCGGGCCGACGATTTCCACCATCACTTCGTGCCATTCACTGCGGTCGTCGAGGGGGTTCCAGAATTCATCGGTCACCCCGGTGCCACCGACCACGGCCAGGCGTTGGTCCACCAACAGCAGCTTGCGGTGGTCCCGATAGAGGTTGCGCACCCAGCGGCGCCAGCTCAGGCGATTGTAGAAACGCAACTCTACCCCGGCCTCGGTCAGGCGCTTGCGCAGGGCCAGGGTAAACGCCAGGCTGCCGTAGTCATCGAACAAGCAGCGCACACGAACGCCTCGCTCGGCGGCCTGGACCAGCGCCTGGACCATCGCCTCGGCGCAAGTCCCCGCTTCCACCAGGTACAGCTCCAGCTCGACCTGCTCCTGGGCACGGGCGATTTCCACCAGCATGCGCGGAAAGAACTCCGGGCCGTCGACCAACAGCTCGAAGCGATTGCCTTCACGCCAGGGAAAGACCGGGCCGCTCACGTCAGCGCGCCGTGAAGATCAGCACCGCATTCACCGGCACCGACAGGCTGATGGCCGACAACCTGGCCAGGTTGCGCAGCTTTTCCAAACCCGGCGCCAGCTCGAAATCCGCCGCGTTGAGCACCACCGGCTCCAGGGTCACCACTTGGAACCGGCGTTCATCCAGGCGCGTCGCCAGCAGTTCGACGGGGTACTCATGCTGTTTGCCGTGCAGGTTCACCGTCAGCGGCAAGCGCAATTCCAACTGCGCGCCGTTGGCCAGGTCCTGGATCGGCGCCAGGTCAATCTTGGCGGTGACGGTGGCTTCGGCGAATTGCTTGACCTCGAACAGCTCGGCGCGCATGCGCTCGTCCCGCAGCGGGATGCCGCTGTTGATCGATTCCAGTTCCACTTCCAGGCGCGCCAAGCCATCGGGCTGGACTTGGCCGTGCAGCACCAGGAAACGCTGGACCTCGGAGACGTTGCCGTTTTTGCTGCTGATAAACGACAACCGCGACGACTCGCCGTCCAGGTACCAGTCGGCCTGGGCCGGCAGCGCTGCGCAGGCCAGCAGCAAGCTCGCGACCACGCGTGGGAAAAACCGCTTGAACATACACACTCGAAGGGCAGATAAACCTGTGGCGAACCTTAACCGGGCCGAGGGCGCTTGCAAACTGTCTGTTTCACAACATCCCTGTTGCGCACATAACCCTTGCTCCCGCTGGGCTCTCTAGGAGCTGGCGAAGCCTGCGATCTTTTGATCTTTCGCTTGAGAGTCAAGTGTCCTTGGAAGGATCGCAGCCTCGCTGCACTCGTCAGCTCCTACACAGCTCCTACGGCCCAGCGGGAGCAAGCTCCCTCGCCACAAAAGCAGCCTCCACATCAGCGGTCAGGGTTCCAACCGACACCCCTGCCGCTCGCCCAGCCATTGCGCACTGTTGCTGCGCCCCAACCCGCTGACGGTGACGCGCTTGGCTTCAGGGGTATCGAAAAAGTCACTGGTAGGCACCGACTGCTTCACATATCCCCGGCAATACTCGGCCGGTTGCTGCATCACATAGCGGCACGAGCAATACTCCTTGGCGGTGTAGGCGCTGATGATGTCGGGAAAGGCCCGCAACGCCACTCGCTCCAGCCACATCCAACTGAGCAGGGCGATGAGCAGCACCGACAGCAGGGTCAGCAGGACGTTGCGCTTCATGGCTGCACCGTCCCGGCGAACGCCGCCATGGCGCGCTTGAGCAGTTCGTTATGGCGATAACTGCCGTCGCGGTCGTCGCCGTAGCGCACGATCACCAGTTTGGCACTGGGGATGATGTACAGCGCCTGGCCCCAATGGCCCAGCGCGGCGAAGGTGTCCGGCGGCGCATCGGGCCAGGGGTGGATCGTTGGATCGGCGGCGCGGTTGAGCCACCAGTGCCCGCCCGGCACGGCTTCGTCCTGGCCGGCCTGGAAGTGCACGAAAGGCTCGCGACTGAACGCGACCCAATCCTTGGGGATCAATTGCCGGTCGCCCCAGCGGCCGTCCCGTTGCATCAACAACCCGACACGCGCCAGGTCCCGCGCCGTGAGGTAGGCATAGGACGATCCCACGAATGTGCCATTGGCGTCGGTTTCCCAGGTGGCGTGGCGGATGCCCAAGGGTTCGAACAGGGCCGTCCAGGGGTAATCGGGATAACGCGCCGCGCCGACGATGTTTTTCAGGGCCGCCGCCAACAGGTTGCTGTCACCGCTGGAATAACGGAACGCCTGTCCCGGGGGGCTGAAGACTTCATGCTGTGCGGTGAACGCCGCCATGTCATGGCGCCCGCGGGTATAGAGCATCGCCACTACCGATGACTTCAACGGCGCGTATTCGTAGTCTTCCTGCCAGTCCAGGCCTGAGGCCCAGTGGAAAAGATCGGCCAAGGTCAGGCCCGGATGCCGGCTCAGCGGTGGGTAGTACTTGGCGGTCGGATCATCCAGGGCAAAACGCTGTTCACCGTAAGCCACGCCGAACACCGTCGCCAGCAGGCTCTTGCTGATGGACCAGGTCAGGTGCGGGGTCTGCGCCGTGGTCGGCCCGGCGTAGCGTTCATAGACCAGCCGACCGTCCTGGATCACCAGCAGCGCGTCGGTGCGGATGCCCTCGCGACTCACATCGTCCCGGGGTGGGAAGGCGTATTGCGCCAAGGCTTCGATGGCCGGCCCGGTGGGAGTCGGACCGCTTGGCCATTGCTCGCCAGGCCAGTCTTCGGCGTGGACGCTCAGGTTGAGCAACAACAGCGGGATCAGGAACCAGCCTTTGGACATGCTTGGGGCTCGCGGGGTTGAACCTTCGGAGCCTATTCGGACTTGATGACAGTTTGAGTCTTGTCTGGCCCCCTGTGGGAGCGAGCTTGCTCGCGATGGCGGAGTGTCAGCCAAGAATATGTCGACTGACAAACCGCTATCGCGAGCAAGCTCACTCCCACAGGGGTTAGTGGTGGGCTATTCCAACGCCTTGGCCAACCGCTTGGCCCGCGCCCCCGCCGCAATGTCCATCACGCCTTTGTCCCGCGTCCACAGCTCACGCCACGTTGCAGGCCCGGCGGCCAGGGCAGCGTTGAGTTCGCCGTCGAGCCCGTGGAACTGGGCGAACAACCCGCCCAGCAGCACATGCCCGGCAGCGCTGGAAGGGTTATGCCGACTCACCTCCGCGCAACCGGCGAGCAACGCCAGCAGGCGCAGTTGCAACGTTTGAGGCCAGGCACACTCCTGCCCGACGCCATACAACCAGGCCGTCATCGCGCTGAGTACGTAAAGGTCTTCCAGGGTGCGGAACGGCTTGACGTAGGCGTCCCAACCGTCACCGGCCAGCAACTCGCACAACGCGCCGTCGAGCAGCACGCGACCATGGCTGATGTCGGGCATCAGGCCCATGGCGGGGAGTTTTTCCAGGGTTACGCCGGGCTCACCCGCGTAGGCCACCGCCAGGTTCAGCCGTGGCGCTTCACCGGGTGCTTCGCAGCGGGCGGCAATCAGCAACCACTCGGCGGCGTCCCCAGCGGTGACGAAATCCTTGCGTCCGCTCAGGCGCAGATCGTCGAGGCGAGTGTGCATGTCCGCCGGGCGCACGCTGCGCTGCTCAGTGGCACACAAGGCGCCGAGGCTCTGCGGCGCGCTCGGCCACAGCACTCGCAGCGCCGCCTGATACCCCACCAGGAACGCCAGCCCCGGCGTAGCCATCGACCGAGCCCCGAGCACGGCCAATTCGAACGGCGTCACCGGCCCCAGGCGTTGCAGCAACGCGGCATAACCTTCGGCCAGGTCCGGATGGGCGGGCAGGCGCTCGCCGTGTTCGATCAGGGTGTGCCAGGGCATGAAAGGGGACTCCTTGAGGGCTGTCATATAAGCATCACCAAAGCTTCATGGCGATGACACCGGGGCTACATAGCCTGACTTTGCACAACATGGCTGCATAAAGAAAGTCGACAGGCTGCAACTGAACAGCCCGCACGGAGATTCGCTATGACTCAGATCGCCCGCATCAGCGACACCGGCAATGAACGCCGCCTGCAAGCCGAACGCCTGATTGGCGCCCACGCCTTGCAAGAAGCCCAAGCCCTGCGCTTCAACGTCTTCAGCGGCGAGTTCAACGCCAAGCTCAAAGGCGCGGAAATGGGTCTGGACATGGATGACTATGATGTTCACTGCGCCCACATCGGCGTACGTGACCTGAACACCGGCCGTCTCGTGGCGACCACTCGCCTGCTCGACCACCAAGCCGCCAGCAGCCTGGGTCGGTTCTACAGCGAAGAAGAATTCAGCCTCCACGGCCTGGTCCACCTCAAGGGCCCGATCCTGGAAATCGGCCGTACCTGCGTCGACCCGGCCTACCGCAACGGCGGCACCATCGCGGTGCTCTGGGGCGAGCTGGCCGAAGTCCTGAACGAAGGCGGCTACAGCTACCTGATGGGCTGCGCGAGCATTCCGATGCAGGATGGCGGCATCCAGGCCCAGGCAATCATGCAACGCTTGCGCGAACGCTACCTGTGCACCGAACACCTGCAAGCCGTGCCAAAAAAACCACTGCCGACCCTGGACGTGCCGTCCAATGTCATCGCCGAGATGCCGCCGCTGCTCAAGGCCTACATGCGCCTGGGTGCGAAAATCTGCGGCGAGCCGTGCTGGGACGAGGACTTCCAGGTGGCCGACGTGTTCATCCTGCTCAAGCGCGACGAACTCTGCCCGCGTTATGCCCGCCACTTCAAGGCAGCGGTGTAATGAGCCGGCTGCGGATTTACGCGCGTATCGCGCGAGTCTTGCTGGTGGTGACGCTGGGCCTGAGCATGGCCAGCGTGTTCGGCCTGTTCGAACGCCTGGGGGTCGCCAACTCGATGGTCCGTCGCCAGCGCTGGTCGCGGTTTTTCATGGCTCGGCTGAGCCATGCCCTGCCCTTTTCCGTCACCGTCCACGGTCAACTGCCACAACGGCCGATGCTGTGGGTCAGTAACCATGTGTCCTGGACCGACATCCCGTTGCTGGGCATGCTCACGCCGATGTCATTCCTGTCCAAGGCTGAAGTGCGCACCTGGCCGGTCGCCGGATGGCTGGCCGCCAAGGCCGGTAGCCTGTTTATCCGACGCGGTTCGGGTGACAGCCAATTGATCCGCAAGCAAATGGGCCGCCATCTGGAGCAGGCCCATCCGCTGCTGATGTTCCCCGAAGGGACCACCACCGACGGCCGCTCCCTGCGCACCTTCCACGGTCGCTTGCTGTCGGCGGCCATCGACGCCGATGTCGCCTTGCAACCGGTGGCGATCCGTTACCTGCGCAACGGCGAACCGGATTCGCTGGCGCCGTTCATTGGCGATGATGATCTGCTGTCGCACCTGATGCGCCTGTTCGCCAATGATCGGGGTGAGGTGCACATTCATCTGCTGGAGCCGATTGCCTGCCACGGCCAGGAACGTGCGGCCCTGGCCTTCCAGGCACAGCAGGCGGTGCACAAGGCGTTGTTCGGCGCGATTCCCGAGAAACAGCAAGCGCCGGTGCGGCCTGCGGCGATTGCGGCCTGACCCGGATCCCTGCGCAGATCCCCTGTGGGAGCGAGCTTGCTCGCGATAGCGGTATAACATTCAGCAGATGTGCTGGCTGATACACCTTTATCGCGAGCAAGCTCGCTCCCACAATTTAGTTTTGTGGTGTGGTTTGGCTCAGCGCAAAATCCTGCAACTGCGGATAAAACAACCGAAAGTCTTCGCTCAACGGCTCATAGAGCCTGGCCAGCTCCGGCATCGCCCCGGCCAGTTCCTCAGGTCGGGACAGGCGACGGGAAATACCGCGCAGTACCTGCCCCAGCACCTCGAACTCCTGATAAGACCCCAGCCAATCATCCGCGGCCATGTACGGGGCGATGTGCGCCAGGCGTCCTGGCAACTGCGGTTCTGTGCCGAGCACCTGGTACACCCGTGACGTGAAATCCAGCAGCGGCTCTTCACCGTACAACGTCCAGTCCCGGGCCAGGCAGTGGTCGAAAAACACGTCGAGCACGATCCCGGCGTAACGCCGTCGCACCGTGGAAAAACGCGACAGGGCGATGTCCACCAGGGGATGACGGTCGGTGTACATGTCGATGCGTCGATGCAGGGCGATCGCCGCTTCGATCCGCGGGTCGTAGAGCCCTTGCAGCGGTCCCTTGACGAAGTCGCCGTAGAGGCTGCCGAGCAGTTGTTCCCGGCCAGAGCCGCCGAGGTGCAGGTGTGCGAGATAGTTCATGGCCCGCAGCTTAGCACCCCCACGTCAATATCGTTATAACCCGATATAGCGATTTGTTCGGCATTCAGATCAAATCCATATTGGTATATCGCGAAGTAACGATTTAAGGTTCGCTCCATCGCGATATAGCGTTTTACTCACCCCCGAGCTTGCTACCCATGACCCTCGACCTCGACGAAATAATAAAAGCCCTGGCGCACCCAGTACGGCGAGACATCCTCAACTGGCTCAAAGACCCCAAGGTCCAGTTCCCCGACCAACTGCACAACCACGAGTTCGGCATTTGCGCCGGGCAGATCGACCAGCGTTGCGGCCTGTCGCAATCCACGGTGTCTGCGCACTTGGCGGTGTTGCAACGGGCGGGGCTGATCACCAGCCAGAAGGTCGGTCAATGGCACTTCTTCAAACGCAACGAGGAAGTGATCCAGCAGTTCCTCAAGCAAATGAGCCAAGAGCTCTGACCCGACAAGGACCCATCATGCCCCTCTCACTCCTGATCCTGGCCCTGAGCGCCTTCGCCATCGGCACCACCGAGTTCGTCATCATGGGCCTTTTGCCCGACGTGGCGGCCGACCTGGGCGTGTCGATTCCCGGCGCCGGCTGGCTGGTGACCGGCTACGCCCTGGGCGTGGCCATCGGCGCTCCGTTCATGGCCCTGGCCACCGCCCGGCTGCCGCGCAAGGCCGCCCTGGTGGCGTTGATGGGGATTTTCATCGTCGGCAACCTGCTCTGCGCCATCGCCAGCGACTACAACGTGCTGATGTTTGCCCGGGTGGTCACGGCCCTGTGCCACGGCGCGTTCTTCGGTATCGGTTCGGTGGTGGCCGCCGGCCTGGTGGCGCCCAACAAGCGCGCCTCGGCCGTGGCCCTGATGTTCACCGGCCTGACCCTGGCCAACGTACTCGGCGTGCCGCTGGGTACCGCCCTGGGCCAGGAAGCCGGCTGGCGCTCGACCTTCTGGGCCGTGACCGTCATTGGCGTGGTGGCACTGATCGGCCTGATCCGCTTCCTGCCGGCCAAGCGCGATGAAGAAAAACTCGACATGCGTTCGGAACTGATAGCACTCAAAGGCGCCGGCCTGTGGCTGTCCCTGAGCATGACCGCGCTGTTCTCCGCGTCGGTGTTCACCCTGTTCACCTACGTCGCGCCGCTGTTGGGAGAAGTGACCGGCGTATCGCCCCGTGGCGTGACCTGGACCCTGGTGCTGATCGGCCTGGGCCTGACCCTGGGCAACATCATCGGAGGCAAGCTGGCGGACAAGAGCCTGGCAAACACGCTGATGGGCGTCTTCCTCACCATGGCCGTGGTGTCCACCGTACTGAGCTGGACCAGCGTGGCGCTGATCCCCAGTGAAATCACCCTGTTCCTCTGGGCCACCGCCTGCTTCGCCGCCGTGCCGGCCCTGCAAGTCAACGTGGTGACCTTCGGCAAAGAGGCCCCCAACCTGGTGTCCACCCTGAACATCGGCGCCTTCAACGTCGGCAACGCCCTGGGCGCCTGGGTCGGCGGCAGTGTCATCGACCATGGCCTGGGCCTGACCTCCGTTCCCCTGGCCGCCGGCGCGCTGGCCGTGCTGGCGCTGTTGGTCACCCTCATCACTTTCCGCCAGGGCGGCAACGCCGACCTGGCCCCGGCAACTCATTAACTGTTAACCCTTCCACTTTCGAGGTTGTATTTTCATGGCGACTATTTTCGACCCCATCAAACTCGGCGACATCGAGCTGAAGAACCGCATCATCATGGCCCCGCTTACCCGCTGCCGTGCCGACGCCGGTCGCGTGCCCAACGCGTTGATGGCCGAGTACTACGTGCAACGCGCCTCCGCTGGCCTGATCCTCAGTGAAGCGACCTCCGTCACGCCGATGGGCGTCGGCTACCCGGACACCCCGGGCATCTGGTCCAACGACCAGGTCCGCGGCTGGGCCAACATCACCAAGGCGATCCACGGCGCCGGCGGCAAGATCTTCCTGCAACTGTGGCACGTGGGCCGGATCTCCCATCCGTCATACCTGAACGGCGAAACCCCGGTGGCGCCCAGCGCGATCCAGCCCAAGGGCCACGTGAGCCTGGTACGCCCACTGGCCGACTACCCAACCCCACGCGCTCTGGAAACCGCTGAAATCGCCGACATCATCGACGCTTACCGCGTCGGTGCCGAGAATGCCAAGGCCGCCGGTTTCGACGGCGTGGAAATCCACGGCGCCAACGGTTATCTGCTCGACCAGTTTCTGCAGAGCAGCACCAACCAGCGTACCGACCAATACGGCGGCTCCCTGGAAAACCGTGCCCGCCTGCTGCTGGAAGTGACCGACGCGGCCATCGAAGTCTGGGGCGCCGGTCGGGTTGGCGTGCACCTGGCTCCACGCGCCGACTCCCATGACATGGGTGACGAAAACCGCCTGGAAACCTTCAGCTACGTGGCTCGCGAACTGGGCAAGCGTGGCATCGCCTTCATCTGCTCCCGTGAGAAGGAAGGCGACGACAGCATCGGCCCACAACTCAAGCAGGCTTTCGGCGGCCCGTACATCGCCAACGAACGTTTTACCAAAGAGAGCGCCAACGCCTGGCTGGCCGAAGGCAAGGCCGATGCCGTGGCGTTTGGTGTGCCGTTCATTGCCAACCCGGACCTGCCGGCACGCTTGAAAGCCGATGCACCGTTGAACGAGGCGCATCCGGAAACCTTCTATGCTAAAGGTCCGGTGGGTTATATCGATTATCCAGTGATGTAAGTCATAAAAAACAAAAGCCCTGCCTCAAAAGAGCCAGGGCTTTTTTAGGTGCGCTAAATATCCAGTCAAACATCCAAACTTCTAAACCCCCTCTAACTTTCCATACTATCGCCACCGACAAGACAAACCGTCTTGTCTGCTTGCAGTCACTATTTTTGAAAAGGATTTCAAATGAACGCTACCCCTGAAAACAACCAACAGACCGGCGATCGCATTTATGAACTCATCGCCTCTCAATTCAGTTGGGCACCGTTGGCCGTGTTGTACCAGTTCCTCAAATCACTCGACACGCAAGAATATATGCCGATGCTCACGGCGCTGATAGAGAAAGCGAACCTGAATGACAAGGCCAACAAGCAGGTTAAAGCCTGGGAACAGGAGCGCATCAACCCAAGCCGCACCCGCGTCATCGTAAAGTTGATCAACCATACCGACTTGGATTTTGAAATCGGCGGACACTCGCTGCAGTTGAATGCCGACGAGCAACACGCCACACAGATTCTTCCCTGGGATATCCAGGCCTGGAAGTTCGACCTCGCTTATAGCCGGCGCCTGGGCAGTCGCAGTAAGGACATGTTCAAACACTCCATGGTGTTCGGCGATGAAGAGTTTGGCTTTCGCTTTGACTTCGGTTTGCGCGTCAATACATCCTTCGGTGTTATTTCACCGACGCTGACACCCGTCCGGACCCACACACTGACCTCTATTGGAACGAACCCGATCCAATGCACGACACGAATCACTCGCACAGCCAGTGAAGAGCCCTATGGTTTTACCGTGGAACTCACGCTGAGCTGAACTAATTCGGTCTCGCCCGTAATGCTGTTCACTTAAGGCTTGTCTGAATCCTTGTGGCGAGGGAGCTTGCTCCCGCTGGGCTGCGTAGCAGCCCTTTCTTCTGAGCGCTTCGCACTCAAGCGGGAGCAAGCTCTCATGGAACAAATTGCAACCATGTGATTTTTAAGGCTGAAAATACCTATTGATCGTTCCCACGCTCCTGCGTGGGAATGTCGCCAGGGACGCTCCGCGTTCCGCTTCTGGAAGGTGACGCAGAGCGTCACGGGATGCATTCCCACGCAGAGCGTGGGAACGATCAAAAACAGATATCTCGTGGATGTCGCTCTAGTTCCCTGCGCGACAGCGCAGCGTCGAAGACGCGGCGGCCACTCCCTCGCCACAGGTTCATAGTTTTCTTAAGAACAGTATTACAGCTTCGCCTGGGCCGCCTGGCCGCCCGTTCGGAAGACCTTGTCGACCGGGCTCTTCCCGCGCATTCACCCGCGCGAAACAAATTTCCTACAAAATTCGCCGCCGATTGCCTATCAACCGCGCCAGTGTCGGTTTATAAAAGCACCCTTACGCGCTCGTATTGACACAAAGCGACGCAATTACGCATTTTGTTTCATTTGCGCAGGCTAGGGCTCAGGTGCAGCATGTCCAGCCCGATCTCCACCCAGCGTGCGGCCTCATCCGCCAGGGCGAAGCTGTCGGGGGCCAGCAACCACTGGTACAAAATGCCATCGATGTAGGCATGAATGGCAACTGCCGCCCTTTCGGGGTCCAGATCATCCGGCAACTGGCCGCGTTTCATCGCATTGCGCAACGACAGGGCGATGCGCACATTGCAGTCGAGGCTGACCTCGCGTCGCTGCTGGCGCAAATCGCACATTTCATCGGTGAATTCGCACTTATGGAACAGGATCTCATTAATGCGTCGGGTTTTCGGGTCCAGGGCCACTTGCTGGAACAATCGGACCAACAGCTTGCGAATACAGCCCAACGGGTCAAGCTCCTCTTCACTCTCACTGGCACGGGCCAACTCATCGAGCGGCTCGTGCAAGGTATCGAGCATGGCCTGGAGCAGGTCCGCCTTGTTGCTGAAATGCCAATAGATGGCACCGCGCGTTACACCGGCCAGTGTCGCGATGTCGGCCAGGGTCGTACGCGCCACGCCACGCTCGAAAAAGGCCTTTTCGGCCGCTTCGAGGATCTGGCTGCGAGTCTCCTGGGCTTCCTCTTTGGTACGACGGACCATGGCAGTAAACACCTCAATCAGGATGCGGTCAGCAATGCGTCAGCAATGCGTCAGCAATGCGTAAGAATCAGCGGAACAAAATATGAGGCGACGTCTCTTGGAACGCGTCCCCGATCTACGCTGGCCTTTGTCAGGCTTTTGTAAATCCGGATATTACGCAATTTGGCTGTTTACAAACAACCATGTACGTAAGTATATTTCTTAGCATCCTACTAATTGAATTAATGCTGCTTTCTCACCCTTCCACTTTTCGAGTGCGCCCGTTGCGCGCCTGGACCCGAGGATTTCCATGCAATTCAAGCCAGCTGTTACTGCTCTGGTTACCGCCATCGCCCTGGCATCGCTGCTTAGCGGATGCAAAAAGGAAGAGGCTGCACCTGCTCCTCCCCCTCCTCAGGTCGGCGTTGTAACCCTCAAGACCCAGCCCTTTACCCTGACCTCGGAATTGCCGGGGCGTACCAGCGCGTTCCGCGTCGCAGAAGTACGGCCACAGGTCAACGGCATCATTCTCAAGCGTTTGTTCAAGGAAGGCGCCGACGTCAAGGCCGGCCAGCAGTTGTATCAGATCGATCCGGCTGTCTATGAAGCGACCCTCAAGAGCGCCGAGGCGAACCTGCGTTCCACCAAGTCGATTGCCGACCGCTACAAGCAATTGGTGGACGAACAGGCGGTAAGCCGTCAGGAATACGACACCGCCGTGGCCAATCGCCTGGAGTCGGAAGCCAACCTGCAGACCGCCCAGATCAATGTGCGCTACACCAAGGTCTATGCGCCGATTTCCGGTCGTATCGGTCGCTCCTCGGTGACCGAGGGTGCGCTGGTGAGCAACGGCCAGGCCGATGCCCTGGCAACCATCCAGCAACTGGACCCGATCTATGTCGACGTAACGCAGAGTTCGGTCGAGCTGCTGCAACTGCGCCGCGAACTGGAAAGCGGCCGCCTGCAGAAGGCCGGCGACAACGCCGCCATGGTCAAGCTGACCCTGGAAGACGGCAGCCAGTATCCGCACGAAGGCAAACTGGAATTCTCTGAAGTGTCGGTCGACCAGACCACCGGTTCCGTGACCCTGCGCGCCGTGTTCCCCAACCCTGACCACACTCTGCTGCCGGGCATGTTCGTCCACGCGCAATTGCAGGCCGGTGTGAACAGCGCCGCGATCCTGGCACCGCAACAAGGCGTGACCCGCGACCTCAAGGGCGCACCGACCGCACTGGTGGTTGGCCCGGACAACAAGGTCGAACTGCGTCAGCTCAAGGCCAGCCGCACTGTCGGTAACCAGTGGTTGATCGAAGACGGGCTCAAGGCCGGCGATCGCGTGATCACCGAAGGGTTGCAGTTCGTACGCCCTGGCGTGGAAGTCAAAGCCACCGAAGCCACCAACGTTGGTACCAAGAACCCGGTCCCCGCACAGGCAACTGATAAAGCTGCCGGCGGCAAAGGGGAGTAAACCATGTCGAAATTTTTTATCGACCGTCCGATTTTCGCCTGGGTGATCGCCCTGGTGATCATGCTGGTCGGGGCTCTATCGATCCTCAAGTTGCCGATCAACCAGTACCCGAGCATTGCGCCGCCGGCCATTGCGATCCAGGTGACCTACCCGGGCGCGTCCGCGCAAACCGTGCAGGACACCGTGGTGCAGGTCATCGAGCAGCAGCTCAACGGCATCGACAACCTGCGTTATGTGTCCTCGGAAAGCAACTCCGATGGCAGCATGACCATCACCGCGACCTTCGAGCAAGGCACCAACTCCGACACCGCGCAGGTCCAGGTCCAGAACAAGCTGAACCTGGCCACCCCGCTGTTGCCGCAAGAAGTGCAGCAACAGGGCATCCGCGTGACCAAGTCAGTGAGAAACTTCCTGATGGTGATCGGCGTGGTGTCGCGCGACGGCAGCATGACCCGGGAAGACCTGTCCAACTACATCGTGTCCAACATGCAGGACCCGATCTCGCGCACCGCCGGTGTCGGTGACTTCCAGGTCTTCGGTGCCCAATACGCGATGCGGATCTGGCTCGACCCGGCCAAGCTGAACAACTTCAACCTGACTCCGGTGGATGTGAGCACGGCCATTTCCGCGCAAAACGTCCAGATCGCCTCCGGCCAGCTCGGCGGCCTGCCGGCCATGCCCGGCCAGCAACTGAACGCCACCATCATCGGCAAGACCCGCCTGCAGACCGCCGAGCAATTCAAGGCGATCCTGCTCAAGGTCAACCCGGACGGCTCGCAAGTGCGCGTCGGCGACGTGGCCGATGTGGCCCTGGGTGGTGAGAACTACAGCATCAACGCTCAGTTCAACGGTGCCCCGGCCTCCGGCCTTGCGGTACGACTGGCGACTGGCGCCAACGCCCTCGACACGGCCAAGGCCCTGCGCCAGACCGTGGAAAATCTCAAGCCGTTCTTCCCGCAAGGTCTGGAAGTGGTGTTCCCCTACGACACCACGCCGGTGGTGAGCGAATCGATCAAGGGTGTGGTTGAAACCCTGGTCGAGGCGGTCGTACTGGTATTCCTGGTGATGTTCCTGTTCTTGCAGAACTTCCGCGCCACCATCATCACCACAATGACGGTACCCGTGGTACTGCTCGGCACCTTCGGGATCCTCGCGGCGTTCGGCTTCAGCATCAACACCCTGACCATGTTCGGCATGGTGCTGGCCATCGGCTTGCTGGTTGACGACGCCATCGTCGTGGTGGAAAACGTCGAACGGGTGATGAGCGAAGAAGGCCTGTCGCCCAAGGAAGCCACCAAGAAATCCATGGGCCAGATCCAGGGCGCCCTGGTGGGTATCGCCCTGGTGCTCTCGGCGGTATTGCTGCCGATGGCGTTCTTCGGCGGCTCCACCGGTGTGATCTACAAGCAGTTCTCCATCACCATCGTCTCGGCCATGGCCCTGTCGGTCCTGGTGGCCCTGATTTTCACCCCGGCCCTGTGCGCCACCATGCTCAAGCCAATCCCCAAGGGTGAGCACGGCACACCGAAACGCGGCTTCTTCGGTTGGTTCAACCGCACCTTCGATCGTGGCGTCAGGAGCTACGAACGGGGCGTGGGCAACATGCTCAAACACAAGGCCCCGTACCTGCTGGCCTACATCATCATCGTGGTTGGCATGGTCTGGCTGTTCACCCGCATCCCGACGGCGTTCTTGCCGGAAGAAGACCAGGGCGTGCTGTTTGCCCAGGTACAGACACCGGCCGGTTCCAGCGCCGAGCGTACCCAGGTGGTGGTGGACAAGATGCGTGAGTTCCTGCTGCGTCCGAGCAAGGACGGCGGCGAAGGCGATGGCGTGGCCTCGGTGTTCACCGTGACCGGCTTCAACTTTGCCGGTCGCGGCCAGAGCTCCGGCCTGGCGTTCATCATGCTCAAGCCGTGGGAAGAGCGTAACGCTGATAACACCGTGTTCAAGATCGCTGGCCGCGCCCAACAACACTTCTTCAGCTTCCGCGACGCGATGGTGTTCGCCTTCGCACCGCCAGCGGTGATGGAACTGGGTAACGCCACCGGCTTCGACGTGTTCCTGCAGGACCGCGCCGGCATCGGCCACGACAAGTTGATGGAAGCCCGTAACCAGTTCCTGGGCATGGCGGCCCAAAGCAAGATACTGGCTCAGGTGCGTCCGAACGGCCTGAACGATGAACCGCAATACCAGTTGGAAATCGATGACGAGAAGGCCAGTGCCCTGGGTATTACCCTCTCGGACATCAACAGCACCCTGTCGATTGCGCTGGGCAGTAGCTATGTGAACGACTTCATCGACCGTGGTCGGGTGAAACGGGTGTACGTCCAGGGCCAGCCGAACGCGCGCATGAGCCCCGAAGACCTGCAGAAGTGGTACGTGCGCAACAGCGCCGGAACCATGGTGCCGTTCACGGCGTTCGCCAAAGGTGAGTGGGTCTACGGCTCGCCGAAACTGGCGCGTTACAACGGCGTGGAAGCGATGGAAATCCTTGGCACCCCGGCCCCGGGTTATTCCACCGGTGAAGCCATGGCCGAAGTCGAAGCCATCGCCAAGAAGCTGCCGGCCGGCGTGGGTATTTCCTGGACGGGCCTGTCCTACGAGGAACGTCTATCGGGTTCCCAGGCGCCAGCGCTGTACGCCTTGTCGCTGCTGATGGTGTTCCTGTGCCTGGCGGCGCTGTATGAAAGTTGGTCGATTCCGATCGCGGTCATGCTCGTGGTGCCCCTGGGGATCATCGGGGCCCTGATGGCGACCAGCCTGCGCGGCCTGTCCAACGACGTGTACTTCCAGGTGGGCTTGCTGACCACCATCGGCCTGGCGGCGAAAAACGCCATTCTGATCGTGGAATTCGCCAAGGAACTCCACGAACAGGGTCGAACCCTGGTGGAAGCCGCCATCGAAGCCTGTAGGATGCGTCTGCGGCCGATCATCATGACGTCCCTGGCGTTCGTCCTCGGTGTGGTTCCGTTGGCAATTTCCACGGGTGCCGGTTCGGGCAGCCAGCACGCCATCGGTACCGGTGTGATCGGCGGTATGTTGACCGCGACCATCCTGGCGATCTTCTGGGTGCCATTGTTCTTCGTGACTGTGTCGTCGATGGGTCGTCGCAAAAATATCGACCAGGACAACACTCCTGAAACTTCCAAAGAGGCTGGCCAATGAGCAAGTCGCTACTCTCCCTGACCATCGCCGCCGTCGTGCTCAGCGGTTGCTCGCTGATCCCCGACTATCAGCGGCCCGAAGCACCGGTCGCGGCGCAATACCCACAAGGGCCGGCCTACGAGGCGGCCAATGCACCCGGCCAGGCGGCCGCCGAGCAAGGCTGGAAGCAGTTTTTCCATGACCCGGCGTTGCAACAGCTGATCCAGGTCGCCCTGGAAAACAACCGCGACCTGCGCGTCGCGGCGCTGAACATCGATGCCTATGCCGCGCAATACCGCATCCAGCGCGCGGACCTGTTCCCGGCGGTCTCGGCCACCGGCTCCGGCAGCCGCCAGCGGGTACCGGCACGGGCTTCGCAAACCGGTGAAGCGGCGATCAGCAGCTCCTACTCGGCGACCTTGGGCATCAGCGCCTATGAACTGGACCTGTTCGGTCGGGTTCGCAGCCTGAGCGAGCAAGCGCTGCAAAGCTACTTCGCCACTGAAGAAGCCCGGCGCAGCACCCAGATCAGCCTGGTTGCCAACGTCGCCAATGCCTACCTGACTTGGCAGGCCGACAAGGAACTGCTCAAGCTGACCCAGGAAACCCTCGGCGCCTACGAGCAAAGCTTCAAGCTGACCTCGCGCAGTGCCGAAGTCGGCGTGGCCTCGGCCCTGGACCTGAGCCAGGCCCGCACCGCCGTGGAAAACGCCCGTGTGCAACTGGCCCGCTACACCCGCCAGGTCGCCCAGGACGAAAACAGCCTGACCCTGCTGCTGGGCACCGGCCTGCCGGCCAACCTGAACTCGCAGCCGTTGAGCGATGATCTGCTCAGCGAAGTGCCGGCCGGGCTGCCGTCAGACCTGCTGCAACGTCGTCCGGACATCCTCCAGGCCGAACGCAACCTGCTGGCCGCCAACGCCAACATCGGCGCCGCGCGGGCCGCGTTCTTCCCGAGCATCAGCCTGACGGCCAACGCCGGCACCTTGAGCCCGGACCTGTCCGGCCTGTTCAAGGGCGGTTCGGGCACCTGGACCTTCGCGCCGCAAATCAACCTGCCGATCTTCAACGCCGGCAGCCTGCGGGCAAGTCTTGACTACGCGAAGATTCAGAAAGACATCAATGTCGCGCAGTATGAGAAGTCGATTCAGACCGCGTTCCAGGAAGTCTCCGATGGCCTGGCCGCGCGTCAGACCTACAACGAACAGTTGCAGGCCCAGACTGACTTCGTTGCCGCCAACCAGGACTACTACCGCCTGGCCGAGCGTCGCTACCGCATCGGCGTCGACAGCAACCTGACCTTCCTCGATGCCCAACGCCAGTTGTTCAGCGCGCAACAATCGCTGATCACCGACCGCCTTGCGCAACTGACCAGTGAGGTCAATCTGTACAAGGCACTGGGCGGTGGTTGGAATGCCGAGACGGGCAAGAACGAACCGGTGAAAGAAGAAGCACCGAAGATGAAATTGTTCTGATTTGATGCCTGAAGACTGAAACACGAAGCCCACCGAAAGGTGGGCTTTTTTTGTGTGCGCTTTAACAACGACTGGGTTAACGCGGGTCGACGATATCCAGCGCTCGATTGGCCAACAACTCACTCAAGTCAATCATCTGCGCCACGCCGAGCGCGACATGCCGCCGCGAGCCTTCCAGATCGAACGCCAGGTCGTTGACCATGGCACGGGCCGAGGCCAGGGTTTCGCTGAGATTTGCTAGCAGGCACTCGATGTCGAGGGTATCGATGACGGTGAAAACTTGAGTTGAGGTTTTTGGCTTGGGATCAGCGTGGGTGCCTGGATGGTAATCGAGTGCTCGGTCTGCGGCCTCTTGGAGCTTTTCTGAATCGGGGTCGTTGTAGGGGAAGGTGCTCTCTGATGGCGAAGATGGATGATGTTTTTTCATAACGGCGCTCCTGCATCAATTGGAGCCCGAGACATTGGGTCCGGGCGCTGGCGCCTAACGAATTCGGCGGGCTTGCAGTCCCGGTCGCTGAGTTGACAGCGACCTGAACAGGCTAGATTTACCGCTTCCGAGCAGCAACCTTAAAACCTCGTCGGAAAAGTCGGCGCGTCTGTCAGACCGGCCACAAATCTTGTGGGAGCGAGCTTGCTCGCGATGGCGGCCTGTCAGCTGGCTTTGCTCTTGTTGACTGGGTACATATCCGTTTTCGTGGTAACGGCTACTTAGGGTTTCGCCCTGACGGCGAGTCACTTTCGAAAAGCGCGAAAGTAACCAAAGCGCTTCTGCCCCACCACTCGGTGCCTCGCCTAGGCTCGGCATGCCCGCACTCCGGCATTGCTCCGTGGGCCGCCGCGAAGGGCCATCGTGGTTAACGGGGCGCCCGAGATCAACGTCCACCGCGAGGCGGCCTAGTAGCCGACCTGGTTCTTGATGGGTACTGCGTTCCTCCTGTGGGAGCGAGCTTGCTCGCGAAGAGGCCGGCAAATTCAACATCTCCACCGACTGTGATACCGCCTTCGCGAGCAAGCTCGCTCCCACACTTGGATTGAAGTACAGCCGCAAGCGCTAGGTCGGTTGTCAGGCCGCCTTCGCGAGCAGGCTCGCTCCCACAGTTGGGTCGAAGTACAGCTGCCAGAACCCGGTCGACTGTCAGGCCGCCTTCGCGAGCAAGCCGGCTCCCACACAATTGGATCGGAGTACGACCGGGAGAGCCAGGTCGGCTACCAGGCCGCCTCGGAGCGGACGTTGATCTCGGCGCCCCGTTAACCACGATGGCCGAACGCAGGCATTGTGCAGTGGGCAACCCGGCATGGATGCCGGGTTAGCCGCGCTGGGCCATGGATGGCCCTTCGCGGCGGCCCACGGAGCAATGCCGGAGTGAGGGC
Organism: Pseudomonas thivervalensis; assembly: GCF_001269655.1. Lineage (GTDB taxonomy): Bacteria > Pseudomonadota > Gammaproteobacteria > Pseudomonadales > Pseudomonadaceae > Aquipseudomonas > Aquipseudomonas thivervalensis. The sequence goes on along the minus strand of NZ_LHVE01000005.1, from coordinate 1,561 downwards.
ATGCCGAGCCTAGGCGAGGCACCAAGTGGTGGGGCAGAAGCGTTTTGGTTACTTTTGCGCTTCTCAAAAGTGACCCGCCGTCAGGGCGGAACCCTAAGCAGCCGTTACCGCAGCAATGGATATGTACTCAGTCAACAACATCCCGGCCGGCTGTCAGGCCGCCATCGCGAGCAAGCTCGCTCCCACAGTGGAATGCGTCCATCCAATCAGTCGTTTTGCCGTTCGATAATCGCCCAAAACCCGCAAACGGCAATTGAACCGATCCCGGGCCGCCCTTCACCATCGCTGGCACAAAACCAATAACAACAGGTTCGACGCCATGCCCCGACGCCCCGCCCCACCCGGCTGATTCCGATCGCCCTGACGCCCCTGGCTACCCCGTACCGCCAGCACCTCAAAAGTGCGGCAGCAACTCGCTTCGTCCACAAAAAATAGAGACAACGCCCATGAAGCCCAAACAGCACCTGTTCCCCAGCCTCATCGCCGTCGCCCTGACCAGCACCGCCCTACCCGTCCTGGCCGCGGAATCGGGCTTTGTCGAAGACGCCAAGGCCACGCTGAACCTGCGCAATTTCTACATCAACCGCAACTTCACCAACCCGAACAACGCCCAAGGCAAAGCCGAAGAATGGACCCAGAGTTTCATCCTCGACGCCAAGTCCGGTTTCACCCAGGGCACAGTCGGTTTCGGCGTGGATGTGCTGGGGATCTACTCGGTCAAGCTCGACGGCGGCCGTGGCACTGCGAACACCTCCCTATTGCCGGTGCATGACGACGGTCGCCCCGCAGATGACTTCGGTCGCCTCGGCGTGGCCCTCAAGGCCAAGGTCTCGAAGACTGAACTGAAGGTCGGCGAATGGATGCCGGTGCTGCCGATCCTGCGTTCCGACGACGGTCGCTCCCTGCCGCAAACCTTCCGTGGCGGCCAGGTGACGTCCACCGAAATCAACGGCCTGAGCCTCTACGGCGGCCAGTTCCGTGGCAACAGCCCGCGTAACGACGCGAGCATGGAAGACATGTCGATGAACGGCCGCGGTGCGTTCACCTCCGACCGTTTCAACTTCGGCGGCGGCGAATACGCCTTCAACGAGAAACGCACTCAGGTCGGCGTCTGGTACGCGGAACTGTCCGACATCTACCAACAGCAGTACTTCAACCTGACCCACAGCCAGCCCATGGGCGACTGGACCCTGGGTGCCAACCTCGGTTACTTCACCGGCAAGGAAAATGGCAGCGCGTTGGCCGGAGACCTGGACAACAAAACCGCGTTCGCCATGCTCTCGGCCAAATACGGCGGCAACACCTTCTACGTTGGCCTACAGAAAGTCGGCGGCGACGACGCCTGGATGCGCGTCAACGGCACCAGCGGCGGCACCCTGGCGAACGACAGCTACAACTCCAGCTACGACAACGCCAAGGAAAAATCCTGGCAAGTGCGCCATGACTTCAACTTCGCCGCCGTCGGCGTGCCGGGCCTGACCCTGATGAACCGCTACATCAGCGGCGACAATGTGCACACCGCCACGGTCGATGACGGCAAGGAATGGGGCCGTGAAAGTGA
>NZ_LHVE01000004.1 GCF_001269655.1 Pseudomonas thivervalensis | reverse complement strand
GCGGCAACACCTTCTACGTTGGCCTACAGAAAGTCGGCGGCGACGACGCCTGGATGCGCGTCAACGGCACCAGCGGCGGCACCCTGGCGAACGACAGCTACAACTCCAGCTACGACAACGCCAAGGAAAAATCCTGGCAAGTGCGCCATGACTTCAACTTCGCCGCCGTCGGCGTGCCGGGCCTGACCCTGATGAACCGCTACATCAGCGGCGACAATGTGCACACCGCCACGGTCGATGACGGCAAGGAATGGGGCCGTGAAAGTGAGCTGGCTTATACCGTGCAGAGCGGTGCACTGAAGAGCCTCAATGTGAAGTGGCGCAACTCGACGATGCGCCGGGATTACAGCACCAATGAATTCGATGAGAACCGGTTGATCGTCAGCTATCCGATCAGTTTGTTGTAAAGCTCACGCGGTGGGCCAGTCGGCATTGATGCTGGCTCATCTACCGCTATCGCGAGCAAGCTCTCCCACAGGGATTTGAGGTGTATGCGATGCTGCGAACGACTCAAAAAACTGTGGGAGCGAGCTTGCTCGCGAGGGCGTCATCACATTCAACATTGATGCAAGCTGGTCCACCGCTATCGCGAGCAAGCTCGCTCCCACAGGGGATGAAGTCCCCCTTAAGCCCGCGATTCGACGCCCAGGTCATCCCAGACCGATTCGGCCAGGTGGAAGGTGGCGTTGGCTGCCGGGATACCGCAGTAGATGGCGCTCTGCATGATCACTTCCTTGATCTCGCTACGGCTCACGCCGTTGTTGGCGGCGGCGCGCAGGTGCAGCTTGAGTTCTTCGTTGCGGTTCATGCCGATCAACATGGCGATGGTGATCAGGCTGCGGGTATGGCGCGGCAGGCCCGGGCGGGTCCAGATGTCACCCCAGGCGTGGCGGGTGATCATCTCTTGGAATTCGCTGTTGAACTCGGTCAGGGCTGTGAGGCTGCGATCGACGTGGGCATCACCCAGCACCGCGCGGCGTACTTGCATGCCTTCGTCGTAACGTTGTTTTTCGTCCACGGAAAACTCCTCAGGCGCGGCCGGAATCAAGCAGGAAATCCAGGACCCGAGCGCTGAACGCAGCACCGGCCTGGACGTTGGACAGGTGCGCGGCATGGAACTCGGCGTACTCGGCCCCACTGACGCGCGCTTGGATAAAATGCCCACCCGACGGCGGCGTCACGGCATCTTCGGTGCCGGCGATCACCAACAGCGGCACGCGGATCGCAGACAACTGCTCGCGGAAATCGGCATCGCGCACGGCGGCACAGTTGGCCGCGTAACCCTGAGGCGATGTCGCGGCGAGCATGTCGGTGATTTTCTTCGCCTTGTCCGGATGGGCATCGGCAAAATCAGGCGTGAACCAGCGGGCAATCGACGCATCGCGCAACGCCACCATCGCCGCCTTGCCGTCACGCAGCACGGTTTCGATGCGCGGGTTCCACATCGACGGATCGCCGATCTTGGCGGCGGTGTTGCACACCACCAGTTTTTGCAGGCGTTCGCCGGCGTTGATACCCAGCCACTGGCCGATCAGCCCACCCATGGACAAGCCACAGAAATGCACCTTGTCGATGTTCAAGGCATCAAGCATCGCCAGCACATCGCGACCCAGTTGTTCGATGCTGTAGGGGCCTTCGGTCACCAACGACTGACCATGACCCCGGGTGTCGAAGCGCAGCACGCGAAAGTGTTCACTGAAGGCCGCGACCTGCTCATCCCACATATGCAAATCGGTGCCCAGGGAGTTGGAGAGCACCAGCACCGGGGCGTCTTGCAGCCCGTCCAATCGGTAGTTCAGATCGCCCTCGGCGAGTTTGACGAATCCCACAACAATCTCCTTTCAGGCATTCAAGGCAAGGTGTTCGGCCACGGCCCGGGCGACCCAGGTCTGGGCCTGGCCGAGGTAGTGGGCCGGGTCGAGCAGATGATCGAGCTCGGTCGCGGACAACTGCGCGGTGACTTGGGGTTCGTCCCCCAGCACAGCGCGCAGATGCCGCTGTTCGGCCACCGCGCGCTTGCAGCATTGCTCAAGCAAATGATGCGCCGTGTCGCGCCCCACCCGCTGGGCCAGGACGATGCTCACCGCCTCCGCCAGCACCAACCCCTGGGTCAGTTCCAGGTTGCGGGCCATGCGCGTCGCGTCCACTTCCAGCCCTTCGGCCAGCAGTCGCGCCTGTTGCAAGGCCCCGGAGACCAGGCAGCAGATTTCCGGCAGGGTTTCCCATTCGGCGTGCCACAGGCCCAGGCTGCGCTCGTGTTCCTGGGGCATGGCGCTGAACAATGTCGACAACAAGCCAGGCACTCGCGTCGCCGCGCCGATCAGCACCGCCGCGCCCACCGGGTTGCGCTTGTGCGGCATGGTGGACGAACCGCCCTTGCCCGGCGCGGAGGGTTCGAACGCTTCGCCGGCTTCGGTCTGCATCAACAGGCTGATGTCGCGACCCAGTTTGCCCAGGCTGCCAGCGATCAAGCCCAACACCGCGCCGAACTCCACCAAACGATCGCGCTGGGTGTGCCAGGGCTGTTCCGGCAGGTTCAGTTGCAGCTCGGCAGCCAAGGCTTCGGCGACCGGCAGCGCCTGCTCACCCAACGCGGCGAGCGTTCCGGAGGCGCCGCCAAATTGCAGCACCAGCAAGCGTGGTTTGAGCTCTTTCAAGCGCTGGCGGCTGCGAGTGATCGCCCCCAGCCAACCGGCGATTTTCATGCCCAGGGTCACCGGCGTGGCGTGTTGCAGCCAGGTGCGCCCGGCCAGCGGTGTGGCGGCGTAGCGTTCGGCTTGGCGGGCCAGGGTGACGGCCAGTTGCGCCAGCTCTGCCTCGATCAAACCCAACGCCTGGCGCAGTTGCAGCACCAATCCGCTGTCCATCACGTCCTGGCTGGTGGCGCCCAGGTGCACGTAGCGCTCAGCCTCGGCGCTCTGGGTGGCGATGCGCTTGCCCAACGCCTTGACCAGCGGAATCGCCGAATTGCCGGCGCTGGCAATCGCTTCGCTCAATGCGGAAAAATCGTACAACTGGGCACGGCAGGCGTTTTCGATCGGTGCCACCGCGTCCTGGGGGATCAACCCCACCCGCGCCTCGGCCCGAGCCAGCGCGGCCTCGACATCCAGCATGGCCTGGACCCGCCCCGCATCGCAGAACACCTCGCGCATGTCGCGGGCGGTGAAGTAGGCATCGAACAGCTGATTGCCCGGTCGTTCGCTCATAAACAGTCCTTGGGAAAATGGATGCCTTTGCGGCCAGAGATAACTCCTGCTGGCTTTTACCCCGTAGGAGCTGTGTAGGAGCTGTCGAGTGCAACGAGGCTGCGATCTTTCCCCAGACACTTGAATCTCAAGTGAAAGATCAAAAGATCGCAGGCTTCGCCAGCTCCTACAGAACCCAGCAGCAGTCTCTGGCCACAATGAATCAAACAAGCCTTAAAGGTCATGGTGCAAATACGCCGGCTGCTTGGGCAGGCGCAGGCTGAACAGGAACGCCACCACCATCATCACCGTGACATACCAATAAAAGGCGTTTTCCATGCCCTGGGCCTTCAGGCTCAAAGCGACGTATTCGGCCGAACCGCCAAAAATCGCATTGGCCACCGCATACGCCAACCCTACTCCCAGCGCCCGCACTTCAGGTGGAAACATTTCGGCTTTTACCAGGCCGCTGATGGAGGTGTAGAAACTGACGATCGCCAGCGCCAACGTAATCAGGACAAACGCCAGGAACGGGCTGCTGATGCTTTTGAGCGTCAGCAGGATCGGCACCGTGCACAACGCCCCCAGCCCTCCGAACCAGAGCATGGAGTTACGCCGGCCGATCTTGTCCGCCAGCATGCCGAATAGCGGCTGCATGCACATATAGAGAAACAACGCGCCGGTCATGATGTAGCTGGCGGTCTTGGCGTGCAGGCCGGCCGTGTTCACCAGGTATTTCTGCATGTACGTGGTGAATGTGTAGAAAATCAGCGAGCCGCCGGCGGTGTAGCCCAGCACCGTGATAAACGCCGCCTTATGGTCGCGAAACAGCGCCGCGATGCTGCCGGCGTCCTTGTTCTCGCGCATTTCCTTGCTGCTGGTTTCTTTCAGGGAGCGCCGCAGGAACAGAGAAATCAATGCCGCCACGGCGCCCACCACGAATGGAATCCGCCAACCGTAGGCACGCAGTTCTTCCTCGTTGAGGAACTGTTGCAGGATCACCACCAGCGACACCGCCAGCAGTTGCCCGCCGATCAGCGTCACGTACTGGAACGAGGCGAAAAAGCCGCGCTGGCCCTTGAGGGCGACTTCGCTCATGTAGGTGGCGGTGGTGCCGTATTCGCCGCCCACCGACAGGCCTTGCAGCAGACGGGCGAGCAACAGCAGCAGCGGTGCCCAGACGCCAATGTCCTTGTAGGTGGGCAGGCAGGCGATGAGCAGCGAGCCGAAGCACATCATCAGCACCGAAATCATCATCGAATTCTTGCGCCCGTGACGGTCCGCCACCCGGCCGAAAATCCAGCCGCCGATGGGCCGCATCAGGAACCCGGCGGCGAACACACCCGCCGTGTTGACCAGTTGCACCGTCGGGTTGTCCGAGGGGAAGAATGCCGGCGCGAAGTAGATCGCACAGAACGCATAGACATAGAAGTCGAACCATTCGACCAGATTGCCGGAAGAGGCACCGACGATGGCGAAGATGCGTTTGCTGCGTTCTTCACCGGTGTAGTGGCTGATTGGGATGGTCATGGGTTATTCACTCGTTGGGGACTGACGAAGTCTAGACACACCTCGTAACACTCCCGTTCCACAAACAGTCTTTCAAGCTGTAGTGCTTGTATGGCCGCCATCGCGAGCAAGCTCGCTCCCACAGGGCGTGTGTCATCTCTGTGGCGAGGGAGCTTGCTCCCGCTGGCTTGCGCCCGTAGGAGCTGACGAGCGAAGCGAGGCTGCGATCTTTTCCCAATCACTTGAGTTTCAAGTGAAAGATCAAAAGATCGCAGGCTTCGCCAGCTCCTACAAAGCCAGCGGGAGCAAGCGCCCTCACCACAGCGGTTTCATTCAGTAATCGAAGAACACCGTCTCGGCATCCGTGCCTTGCAGGATCACGTTCCACTGGTACACGCCCGACGCATCGGGCTTGGCGACGATAGTGCCGCGACGTTCCTCGGGCACACAGGCCAACAACGGGTCGGCTTCGTTGGCCGGTTCGCCGTCAAAGTAGATGCGCGTCAGCAAGTGCTTGACCAGCCCCCGAGCGAACACCAGTACCACGAGATGCGGAGCCTGGGTCGTACCACCCAGCCCCGGCACAGTGCCCGGCTTGATGGTGGTGAAGCGGAAGCGCCCTTCGGCATCCACCGGCACCCGACCAAAACCGTCGAAATGCGGGTCCAGCGGTTTGTCCTGGTCGTCTTCCGGGTGGGCGTATTTGCCGGCGGCATTGGCCTGCCAGACTTCCAGCATCGCGTCGTTGACGAACTGGCCGTTACCGTCGACCACCTGCCCGGTGATCGCCACGCGTTGGCCGAGGGTTTGTGCGACGGTCAGGTCTTCGCGGTTCAGCCAGGTCAGGCCGATGTGGTAGTAAGGGCCGACGGTGTGGGACGTAGTGGCGGTGAGCGTCATCTTATTTCTCCATCGGCGTGGCATCGCGGCCGCGCAAGACGATGTCCCAGCGGTAACCGAGGGCGTAGTGAGGGACGGTTTTTTCCAGGTCGAAACGGGCGATCAGGCGTTCCTTGGCGCGGGTGTCCGGCACGCAGTTGTAGATCGGGTCGTAGGCCAGCAACGGGTCGCCAGGGAAATACATCTGCGTCACCAGGCGCGTCAGAATGCTCGGTCCGAACAGTGAAAAATGGATGTGCGCCGGGCGCCAGGCGTTGTGGTGGTTGCCCCACGGATAGGCGCCAGGCTTGATGGTCTGGAACTGATACCAGCCGTCGGCGTCGGTGACGGTGCGACCGGTGCCGGTGAAGTTCGGGTCCAGCGGCGCGTCATGGTTGTCACGGTCATGGTTGTAGCGACCGGCGGCGTTGGCCTGCCAGATTTCCACCAGGATGCCCGGCACCGGCTCGCCGTGCTCATCCAGCACACGTCCGTGAATGATGATCCGCTCCCCCAATGGCTCGCCGGCATGCTGGGCGGTCAGGTCGTGGTCCTTTTCCTGCAAGCGGTCGGCGCCCACGGTCGGGCCGGTAATTTCCGACAGCGAATGCGGCAGGAACACCAACGGCTTGGAAGGCGAGCGCAGGTTGGTGGACTGGTACGGCGGGTGCAGATACTCCGGCTGGGTGCCCACTTGAGGGCGGCGATAACCAGGCTTGTCAGTCATGAAGCATTCCTCGGTTTCTTATTAGTAGAGCGACGCGTCAGACGCGTTCGATGGCCAATGCCAGACCCTGGCCGACACCGACGCACATGGTCGCCAGGCCTTTCTTGCCGCCGGTCTTTTCCAGGTGGTGCAGCGCCGTCATCACCAAGCGCGCCCCGCTCATGCCCAGTGGATGGCCGAGGGCAATGGCACCGCCGTTCGGGTTGACCTGCGGCGCATCGTCCGCCAACCCCAAATCCCGCAGCACCGCCAAGCCCTGGCTGGCAAACGCTTCATTGAGTTCGATCACATCGAAATCCGCGACCGCCAGGCCCAAGCGTTCAGTGAGCTTGCGCACCGCCGGCACCGGGCCGATGCCCATCACCCGTGGTGCCACACCGGCACTGGCCATGCCCAGCACTTTGCCGCGCGGCGTCAGGCCATGTTTTTTCACCGCTTCGGCCGACGCCAGGATCAACGCGGCCGCGCCGTCGTTGACACCCGAGGCGTTGCCGGCGGTGACGGTCTTGTCGGGGCCGTTGACCGGTTTGAGTTTGCCCAAGGTCTCCAGCGTGGTGTCGGCGCGAGGGTGTTCGTCCTGCTCGACCACGGTTTCGCCTTTTTTATGGCTGATGCGCACCGGCACAATTTCTTCGGCGAAAAACCCTGCCGCCTGGGCCGCCGCCGTGCGCTGTTGGCTGCGCAAGGCGAAAGCGTCCTGATCGGCGCGGGACACCGCGTAGTCATCGGCCACGTTATCAGCGGTCTGCGGCATCGCGTCCACGCCATACTGGGCTTTCATCAATGGATTGATGAAGCGCCAGCCGATGGTGGTGTCTTCCAGCTTCATGTTGCGGGAAAACGCGGCGTCGGCCTTGCCCATCACGAACGGCGCCCGGGACATCGACTCCACGCCACCAGCGATGGCCAGTTCCATCTCGCCGCTGGCGATGGCGCGGAACGCGGTGCCGATGGCGTCCATGCCCGAGGCGCAAAGGCGGTTGAGGGTCACGCCGGGAATGCTCTCCGGCAGGCCCGCCAGCAGCAGCGCCATGCGCGCCACGTTGCGGTTGTCTTCGCCGGCCTGGTTGGCGCAGCCGAGAAATACCTCGTCCACCGCGTTCCAGTCCACCGCTGGGTTGCGCTCCATCAACGCCTTGATCGGCACGGCCGCCAAGTCATCGGCGCGCACGGCGGACAAACCGCCGCCAAACCGGCCAATGGGGGTTCGAATCGCATCACAGATATACACGTCGCGCATCAGGCTTCTCCCGGTGCCTGGCCGTGGGCCGCCGCGGTACGAGCTTCCAGGTCGCGCAGTGCGCGCAGCTCCACCTCGGTCGGATCGGCGGTGGTTTGCACCTGGTCGGCGAAACGGATCGCCCACCCGGTGGCCGCAATGACTTGCTCGCGGGTCACGCCGGGGTGCAGCGCAGTGACCACGAATTCATGGCTGCCGGCTTCGGGCTCCATGATGCACAAATCGGTGATGATGCCCACGGGGCCCGCCCCCGGCAGACCAAGACGCTTGCGTGAATCGCCGCCTTCGCCATGGCCGACCGAGGTGATGAAATCCAGCTTGTCGACAAACGAGCGCGCCGACTGCTTGAGGATGATCAACACGCTCTTGGCGGAGCCGGCGATTTCCGGCGCGCCACCGGCACCCGGCAAACGGACTTTCGGCTGATGGTAGTCACCCACCACCGTGGTGTTGATGTTGCCGAAACGGTCGACCTGGGCTGCGCCGAGGAAACCAACGTCGATACGCCCGCCCTGCAGCCAGTAGCGAAAAATCTCACCGGTCGGGACGACGGTATCGGCGGTTTCCGCCAGTTCACCGTCGCCAATGGACAGCGGCAGCACGCTGGGCTTGGCCCCGATCGGGCCCGATTCGTAGATCAGCACGACGTCCGGCGACGAGGTCAGCCGCGCCAGGTTGGCCGCCTTCGACGGCAGGCCGATGCCGACGAAGCACACGGCATTGTTTTTCAAGCGCCGCGCCGCGGCGACGGTCATCATTTCGTTGGTGGAGTAGGTCATGGTTTCACCTGCGAAGCGGCTGCCAGTCTGGCCTGGAATTCACTGAAATCCCGAGTGCCGTGGATGTATTCGTTGACCCATGCGGTAAAGGTCTCACGGTCCCGGGCGATCGGGTCCCACGCCTGGTAGAAGCGGTTGTCACGCTCGGTGTAGCCGTGGGCGTAGGACGGATGGGCGCCACCCGGTACGTGGCAGACGGCGCTCAACGCCCAGGTCGGCAGCACGCAGGCGTTCATCGGCGCGTTCAGGTCGTCGACGATTTCTTCCACGGTGACGATGCAACGCTTGGCGGCCAGGGCGGCTTCTTTCTGCACACCGAGGATGCCCCACAGCAGCACGTTACCCTTGCGGTCGGCTTTCTGGGCGTGGATCACCGTGATGTCCGGGCGCACCGAAGGCACAGCGGCCAACACTTCACCGGTGAAGGGACAGGTCACGCTCTTGATCAGCGGGTTGACCTTTGGCAGGTCGGAACCGGCGTAGGCCCGCAGCACCGCGAACGGCAGGCCGGAGGCGCCGGCGACGTAGGCGTTGGCCAGGTCAGCGTGGCTGTGCTCTTCGATCTCCAGCGGGTGCGGCCATTGCTTCTCCACGGCATCGCGCAAGCGGTGCAACGACCCGACGCCAGGGTTACCGCCCCAGGAGAAAATCAACTTGCGAGCACAACCGGCGCCGATCAACTGGTCATAGATCAGGTCAGGCGTCATACGCACGAGGGTCAGATCTTTCTTGCCCTGGCGAATGATTTCATGACCCGCCGCCGTCGGGATCAGGTGAGTGAAGCCTTCGAGCGCGACGGTATCGCCGTCATTGACGAATTGCTTCACCGCGTCGTGCAGCGAAAGGATTTCAGCCATGGGGCAGGCTCCCGTTTTCCAGTAGACCGACATGAAGAAAAAGGCGCGAGGTTAAGCGCCGGAGTGACTGAAGATTAAGCTTCGGGATGAGGGCAAAACAATCCGATAATCGACTGAGTGTTCGTTTATCGAACGGATTGTTGTTTGGCTATCGATTTGCCCTCACATCGAAAACAAGTGGAAACCGTGGCGAGGGAGCTTGCTCCCGCTGGGCTGCGTAGCAGCCCTAATAAAGAGGGCCGCTTCGCGCCCCAGCGGGAGCAAGCTCCCTCGCCACAGGTGTGGACTCAGGGCTTCGTGCAGGTGAACAGCTCAGGTCGCATCCGCATGGCTGACCATGCCCTTGATCACCACCGCCGTGGTCGCCAGGGCGGCAGGGATGACCAGGGCCGTCAGGACCTGTTCGAAGTTCCAGCCCAGGCCCAGCAGGGTCGCGCCCATCCAGGCCCCGAGAATTGCCCCGAAGCGACCGATGCCCAGCATCCACGAGACCCCGGTGGCCCGGCCCTGGGTCGGGTAGAAACGCGCCGCCAGGGAAGGCATCGCCGATTGCGCGCCGTTGACGCACATGCCGGCCACCAGCACCAGGGTGGCGAGCACGGTGATGTTGCCCAGGCTCTGCCCCACCGCGTAGGCAAACACCCCGGCCATCAGGTAGAAAAGGCCGATGACCTTGTGCGGATTGAAGCGGTCCATCGCCCAACCGACGAAGACTGCGCTCAACACGCCGCCGAACTGGAACAACGCACCGATAAACGCGGCCTGTTCCATGCTCGCGCCGCTGTCACGCATCAAGGTCGGTAGCCAACTGGTCAGCAGGTAGACGATCACCAGGCCCATGAAATAGGTCAGCCACAGCAGCAAGGTGCCGGCGCTGTAGGTGCCGGAGAAGATCACCGCCAGCACGTTGCGGGCTTTCACGGTTTTCTGTTCCGGCACACTGAAGCTCGCCGCTTGGGCCACGATTTTCGGCTCGATCGGCGCCAGGGTCTTGCGCACCTTGTCGCTGCCGCGATTGCGCACCACCAGGTAACGCGCCGACTCCGGCAGCCAGAACAGCAACACGACCGCCAGGATCAACGGCAGCACTCCGCCGATCAGCAGCAGGCTGTGCCAGCCGAACGCCGGTATCAGCTTGGCGGAGATGAACCCGCCACCGGCCATGCCCAGGTTGAAGCCGCAGAACATACTGGTCACCAACAGGGATTTCTTGCGTTCCGGGGTGTATTCCGACAGCAAGGTGGTGGCGTTCGGCATCCCGGCGCCCAAGCCCAGGCCGGTCAGGAAACGCAACACCAGCAATTGATCGACGTTGGTGCTGTAGGCCGACGCCAGGCTGAACGCGCCGAACAGCACGACCGCACCCACCAGTACGACTTTTCGCCCGAAGCGGTCAGCCAACGGCCCGGAGCCCAGTGCGCCGAATACCATGCCGATCAGCGCCGCACTCATTACTGGGCCAAGGCTGGCGCGGTCGATGCCCCAATCCTGGGACAGCGCCGGGGCGATGAAGCCCATGGCGGCCGTATCGAGGCCGTCGAGGAACACAATCAGAAAACACAGAATCACCACCCGCCACTGATAACGCGATATGGGCTGGGTATTGATAAAGGACTGCACATCGAGGCAATTGCCTACGGAGGTCTGGGGCTGGTTCATTTTATTTTTATTCCAAGCGAGAAACGCAGGCGGACGAACAGAGACCCGGCGAAACACGCCGGATGACGCTGCGCGACATTAATGAGGCCAGGCAAACACCGTCAATTCATCGCCGCCGACTCTGTGCGTTTATCGAACAGCTTAAGTGAACAGCTGCGCGCTCAGGTCGCGACTGGCCCCCAACAAGCCTGGCAGGAAGCGCTGTTCCAGCTCATTGCGGCTGACCCGCCCGGCATGGGTACTGACGTTGAGTGCGGCCACCACTTGGCCGGAAGCGTCGTACACTGGCACGGCAATCGAACGCAGGCCCTGTTCCAGCTCTTGATCGACGATGCACCAGCCCTGCTGCCGCACCTCTTGCAGGCATTCGAGCAAGGCCTCAGGTGTGTGCAAGGTGCGGCTGGTCTTGGCCTGCAGGTCGGCGTGGTCGAGGTAGTCGCGCAACGACGCATCATCCAGGGCCGCCAGGAGAATCCTGCCCATGGAGGTGCAATAGGCTGGCAAGCGGCCGCCCACCGACAGGTCCACCGAAATCAGGCGCTGGGTGGTAGCCGAGCGGGCGATGTAGAGGATGTCGTCGCCTTCCAGCGTCGCCATGTTGCAGGCTTCGTGCAATTGCTCGCTCATGCGGTCAAGGTACGGCTGGGCAGACACCGCCAGCGGTGTCGAAGACAGATAGGCGTGGCCGAGGGTCAGCACTTTGGGCAGCAGCGAATAGGTGCGCCCGTCGGTGGTAGCGTAGCCCAGCTTGATCAACGTATGCAGGCAACGCCTGACAGCAGCGCGGGGGATTTCCGTGCGGTGGCTGATCTGGGCGATGGTCAGGTGCCGCTTGCGCTCCTGGAAAGCCTGGACCACGGCCAATCCACGGGCCAGGGACGTCATGAAGTCAGGATCGCCGGTCAGGGCCTGGATCCGCTTGGCCGGCGAAGCGACGATCGGTGGCGCGACGGAAGTGAAGGCATTGCGCAATTGGTCGTTCATGTCTGGTCCTTCCCGGAAGTGACGGCTATTACAAGCGGCTGCCCGGTGGGCAAGCAAGACCCGCCGGCCAAGATCGTTCGATTATCGAACCGTCGACCGATAATCGCAATCAGGTCAGTGCGCTGGCCTGCCCCGAGCACGTTCGGCAATAAGTTGAAGGTAACAGTGGCCCGCGGTTTGACGTGAAGACGCAGGCGATATTGAACTTGTTGATGCGAATGGCATCGGCTTACTGGCACTCGCCGGCATCTTTCTACTGTGGTACAAGTTGCACATACACATATGAGTTCACACAACAGCAGAGCCTTTAAATTTTTCCCGATAGTGTTATCCGGCTGGACCGCTATAATGCAAATCAGCGACGGTAGGGCCGATCGACCGCTCCCGTACGCAGGCACCGTGGTCGTTACCGGGTGCCCGAAGCACCGTCATGGTCGCTTCCCTGCTTGTCAACAACGCGAAGCCCTGATGCTACGTCAGCTGTCAGCTCTGGTGCCGTGGCCGTCTGCATGCCTACATGCAGTGCGTATCACCAGATTCAACTTCAATTAATTAGGTACAACTGTGACGAAAGACGAACTGCGCGCGGAACTTGAGCGCCAGGAACAACGTTACAAGGAAGTTTACGGCGGGGAAGTCACCACCTACGCCGCGCAACCTGAACCGGAACGCAAACCCTGGCGCAAGCGCGCCACCGTTCAGGATCAAGCGTTCACCCAGGAACTTCAGAAAATGGAAAAAGAACTCAAAGCCGAAGAACAGTGATGCTCTGGGCCTGACGTTCTTGTGAAGAGTTCTCCGGCCACCACCCAGGCCGGAAACCGTAGCGCACGCCCGCCATGAGCGGGCCGCCATCCGCTCCTGCCCGACGGTCGGGAAATGCCATGGCCTACCTTATTTTCAGATTTTTCATACAGCCGCTCACGGCTTCTTTCAGCTGGCCGCGATCCTGGCCGGCTGCGCTTTGCGCCCCGGAATCAAAGGGTTACGTACCCCACGGAAAACCTGGCTCCGAAGGCTTTCCGACAAATTATTTCGTTGAAGAATGTTACCGATGAGCAGGCAATGCATCGATTAGCGAGGTTTTCTGGCATAATCGCGCCCCCTTACGACCGGGTCAGAAAACCTTCATGATCGATTTATTCAGCGGACTGGATGCTTGGGTGCTTGTGAGCCTCTTGCTCGCCCTGGCTTTTGTCCTCGCCTTCGAGTTCATCAACGGCTTTCATGACACCGCTAACGCGGTTGCCACTGTTATCTACACCAAAGCCATGCCGCCTCATCTGGCAGTGTTCTTTTCCGGTGTGTTCAATTTCCTCGGCGTGCTGCTGGGCGGTGTGGGGGTGGCGTACGCCATCGTCCACCTGCTGCCCGTGGAACTGCTGATCAATGTGAACACCGGACACGGGCTGGCCATGGTGTTTTCGCTGCTCGCAGCGGCCATCACCTGGAACCTGGGCACCTGGTACTTCGGTATCCCGGCGTCCAGTTCCCACACGTTGATCGGTTCGATCCTCGGCGTGGGCCTGGCCAACGCATTGATCAACGATATCCCGCTGGCCGATGGGGTGAACTGGCAGAAGGCGATCGATATCGGCGCCTCCCTGGTGTTCTCGCCCATGGCCGGTTTCCTGATCGCCGCCCTGGTGCTGATCGCCCTTAAATGGTGGCGACCACTGTCGAAGATGCACAAGACGCCGGAACAGCGCCGCAAGATCGACGACAAGAAGCACCCTCCGTTCTGGAATCGCCTGGTACTGGTGATCTCGGCCATGGCGGTCAGTTTTGTCCACGGTTCCAACGATGGTCAGAAAGGCATCGGCCTGATCATGCTGGTGCTGATCGGTATCGTGCCGGCGCAGTTCGTACTCGACCTGGGCAGCACCACCTACCAGATCGAGCGGACCCGTGACGCGACGCTCCACCTGAGCCAGTTCTACCAGCGCAACCACGAATCCCTGGGTGAATACCTGGCGTTGGGCAAAAGCGTGAACGGCGACCTGCCCGAGAAGTTCCGCTGCAACCCACAGCAGACCGAGCCGACCATCAATGCGCTGCTCGACACGCTCAAAGGCGTGGCGGACTATCATTCGCTGCCGTCGGAACGACGCATCGAGGTTCGTCGCTACCTGCTTTGCCTGGACGACACAGCGAAGAAGGTGGGCAAGTTGCCAGGCCTGGCAGCCCGTGAGAAAGACGATCTGAACAAGCTGCGCAAGGACCTGACCGCCACCACCGAATACGCCCCTTTCTGGGTGATTCTGGCGGTCGCACTGGCGCTGGGCCTGGGCACCATGGTCGGCTGGAAACGTGTGGTGCTGACCATCGGCGAGAAGATCGGCAAGCAAGGCATGACCTACGCCCAGGGCATGTCGGCGCAGATCACCACCGCGTGCATGATCGGCATGGCGAACATCTTCAGCCTGCCGGTTTCCACCACCCATGTACTGTCCTCGGGCGTGGCCGGCACCATGGTCGCCAACAAGAGCGGCCTGCAAGGCGGCACCGTACGCACGATCCTGCTGGCCTGGGTGCTGACCCTGCCGGCGACGGTGGCGTTGTCGGCAGCGCTGTTCTGGCTGGCGTCCAAGGCCATCGGCAGCTGATTCCCGGCGGCTCAAAAAGGAAGGTGCGACCCTTGCGGTTCGCACCTTTTTTTTGCCCGAACACCAGACACCTGTGGGAACGAGCTTGCTCGCGAAGGGGCCGGCAAATCCAACATCCATACAACTGAACCACCGCCATCGCGAGCAAGCTCGCTCCCACACATTCAATCTTCAGCGGACACAAAATTCATATCCAAGACAGTTGCTCCCACAGTGGATTTGCGTCGCCTCCAAAATTTGCCCAAAAAAAAGGGCGACCGAAGTCGCCCAAAATGCCTTGCGTGCTCGTTGTAACCGGAAAGACCTACGGTTTCTTCCGCTTGTGTGCATCTTTCCAGATGAATAATCCAAAGCCTGCGAAAAACACGAACATGAGGCCGACCGTCAGTACACCGGCAAACACCACATTATCGAAAAACATGACTGGCCTCCTGGTCTTGCCCCTGTTGCGATGGGTTCAAGGTAACCAATCAGGCCTGGATGAAAATTGACCGGGGTCAATAACGCCCGCAACGGGGCGCGAAGGTGGGGGAATAACTGATCTGGATCAATGGATCGAGGGGGTTCAGCGCTTTTTCGGCTTGTTCTTCGGCTTTTTCTTGGGCTTGCCCAACGGCATGGCCTGCTCAAAAGCCTGGCGGACTTCATTGAGGCGTTTTTCGTTGAGGTCATGAACGCGCTTGGCGCGCTCGGCACTGAGGTCGATCAGCTTGTCGTCTTGGCTCATGGCGTGCGGGCATCGTGCAGTGAATTGCGGATGCGCCCATGATGCGGGCTGTTGGCGGCGTTGACCAGCCTGCACGTGTTGGATCAGATCTGGATATCGACCCAAAGGCCTTGGCGCGACTCTTCGTCTATCAGCGGTACCACCGGCACGGTGTTGTCGGCGTTGAGTTCGGTACCCGGTACGGCCAAATGTTCTTCAGGGTCTTCATCGGCTTCCCGGCGGCGCCGGTCGCGCTCCTGCTGGCGACGCTGTTCCTCGCGCAGCAGCAACGCGGCCTCTTCCGGGTCACGGTTCTGCAGGTCGATGGTGCTTTCGTTGGAGCTTTGCTGCACCGGGACCACGGGCGGTATGTCCGGTCGCTGGCGAACCGGATCCTGTTGAGCGGTGATGGGTACGGCGCTCAAAGGGAGCATGGGTGGCAACATAAAGTTCTCCTGTCTTCAGGTTGTCGGCGGCTAAAATGGCAGCTTGAACCGCCGGTCCGAAACTTGTGACCCAGTTCGCAATTGCTGCGTTCACCAGGGCCGAGCTTGTTTGATCGCTGGGCAAGCGTAAGTTCCGTGACATCGAGACGAATCAGCGTACGTAAGTCCTTTGGTCTGAAGGATCCTTCCGTTAAGATAACCGGCTTTTTCAAGGCGGGAGTCAGGCAGCATGGCGCAGCAGTATCAACCGGGGCAACGCTGGATCAGTGACAGCGAAGCCGAGCTGGGTTTAGGCACCGTTCTGGCACAGGACGGCCGCTTGTTGACCGTGCTCTACCCGGCCACTGGCGACACTCGCCAGTACGCGCTACGGAATGCGCCACTTACCCGTGTACGGTTTTCGCCGGGCGATGTGATCACTCACTTCGAAGGCTGGAAAATGACCGTGCGCGAAGTCGATGACGTCGACGGGCTGCTGGTCTACCACGGCCTCAACGGGCAGAACGAAGTCGTCACCCTGCCCGAAACCCAGTTGTCGAACTTTATCCAGTTCCGCCTGGCCAGCGACCGTCTGTTCGCCGGCCAGATCGACCAGTTGGCCTGGTTCTCCCTGCGCTACCACACCCTGGAACATACCAGCCGCCAATTGCAGTCTTCGCTTTGGGGCCTGGGCGGCGTACGTGCCCAGCCGATCGCCCACCAATTGCACATTGCCCGTGAAGTGGCCGACCGCATCGCGCCACGGGTATTGCTGGCAGACGAAGTGGGCCTGGGCAAGACCATCGAAGCCGGCCTGGTCATTCACCGTCAGTTGCTGTCCGGCCGCGCCAACCGCGTCCTGATCCTGGTGCCGGAAAACCTCCAGCACCAGTGGCTGGTGGAAATGCGCCGACGCTTCAACCTGCAGGTCGCGCTGTTCGATGAAGAACGCTTCATCGAAAGCGATGCCAGCAACCCGTTCGAAGACACTCAGTTGGCCCTGGTGGCGCTGGAGTGGCTGGTGGACGACGAGAAGGCCCAGGACGCGCTGTTCGCCGCCGGCTGGGACCTGATGGTGGTCGACGAGGCCCATCACCTGGTGTGGCACGAAGACCAGGCCAGCCCGCAATACGCACTGGTCGAGCAGTTGGCCGAAACCATCCCGGGCGTATTGCTGCTGACCGCGACCCCGGAGCAACTGGGCCAGGACAGCCACTTCGCCCGCCTGCGCCTGCTGGACCCGAACCGTTTCCATGACCTCAAGGCCTTCCGCGCCGAGAGCGAAAACTATCGCCCGGTGGCTGAAGCCGTGCAGGAATTGCTGGACAAGGGCCGTCTCTCTCCTGGGGCCCACAAGACCATCCAGGGTTTCCTGGGGAACGAAGGCGAAGCGTTGCTCACCGCCGTCAGCGATGGCGACGTCGAAGCCAGTGCCCGCCTGGTGCGCGAACTGCTGGACCGCCACGGCACCGGCCGTGTGCTGTTCCGCAACACCCGCGCCGCGGTGCAGGGCTTCCCCGAGCGCAAGCTGCACGCCTACCCGCTGCCGTGCCCGGCCGAGTACCTGGAGTTGCCCCTGGGCGATCACCCCGAGCTGTACCCGGAAGTCAGCTTCCAAGCCCAGCCGGACGCCAGCGAAGAAGAACGCTGGTGGCGTTTCGACCCGAGGGTCGAGTGGCTGATCGACACCCTGAAGATGCTCAAGCGCACCAAAGTGCTGGTGATCTGTGCCCACGCCGAAACCGCCATGGACCTGGAAGACGCCCTGCGCGTGCGTTCCGGCATCCCGGCCACGGTGTTCCACGAAGGCATGAATATCCTGGAACGCGACCGCGCGGCGGCCTATTTCGCCGACGAAGAGTTCGGTGCCCAGGTGCTGATCTGCTCGGAAATCGGCAGTGAGGGGCGCAACTTCCAGTTCGCCCATCACTTGGTGCTGTTCGATCTGCCGGCGCACCCGGACCTGCTGGAGCAACGTATCGGTCGTCTGGACCGGATCGGCCAGAAGCACACCATCGAGCTGCATGCGCCGTACCTGGAAACCAGCCCGCAGGCGCGGCTGTTCCAGTGGTATCACGAAGCCCTGAACGCGTTCCTCAACACCTGCCCGACCGGCAACGCCTTGCAGCACCAGTTCGGCCCGCGCCTGCTGCCCTTGCTGGAAGAAGCCGACGATGGCCAGTGGCAAGCGCTGATCGATGAGGCCCGCGCCGAACGCGAGCGCCTGGAGGCCGAGTTGCACACCGGCCGTGACCGTTTGCTGGAACTCAACTCCGGGGGCGCCGGTGAAGGCGATGCCCTGGTGGAAGCCATTCTCGAACAGGACGACCAGTTTGCCCTGCCGATCTACATGGAAACCCTGTTCGACGCCTTTGGTATCGACAGCGAGGACCATTCGGAAAACGCGCTGATCCTCAAGCCGAGCGAAAAAATGCTCGACGCCAGCTTCCCGCTGGGGGACGACGAAGGCGTGACCATCACCTACGACCGCAACCAGGCACTGTCACGCGAAGACATGCAATTCATCACCTGGGAACATCCGATGGTGCAAGGCGGCATGGACTTGGTGCTGTCCGGCTCGATGGGCAACACCGCGGTGGCGCTGATCAAAAACAAGGCGCTCAAGCCCGGCACCGTGTTGCTGGAGCTGCTCTACGTCAGTGAAGTGGTTGCACCGCGCTCGCTGCAACTGGGCCGCTACCTGCCGCCGGCCGCCCTGCGCTGCCTGCTCGACGCCAACGGCAACGACCTGGCTGCCCGAGTCTCGTTCGAAACCCTGAACGACCAGCTCGAAAGCGTGCCCCGCGCCAGCGCCAACAAGTTCATCCAGGCCCAGCGCGACCAGCTCGCGCCACGGATCAACGCCGGCGAAGAGAAGATCGCCCCGCGTCACGCCGAACGCGTGGCCGAGGCCCAGCGCCGCCTGGCCGCCGATACCGATGAGGAACTGGCCCGCCTGACAGCCCTGCAAGCGGTCAACCCGACCGTGCGCGACAGCGAACTGGTGGCCCTGCGCCAACAGCGGGAGCAAGGCTTGGCGATGCTTGAGAAGGCGGCGTTGCGTTTGGAGGCGATTCGGGTGTTGGTGGCGGGGTGATTTCGGCTGGGGTGCCTTTTATCGGGTGTATATCCGTTTCTTTGGTAACGGATATACACCCAAAACTCAACTCTAAGGACTGTAATACCCCACAGCCACCAGAAAATGCCCAACCTTCTTCAGGTACGCATGCTTATCCTCGACCTTCCCGGTCACCGGGTTCTTCCAACGATACTCATATTCCCCCACGTCCTGCTTGCCGATCATGGCCAGGATCGGTTCCCCCACCGGTTTACCATCGGGGTCCTTGATCTTGGCAAAGTCGGTATTGATCAAGCGCAGGTTGGTGCCATGGCCCACATAGCGCCGGGTATCGAGGTCAACGACAAAGACATACAAATCATCCAGCAGATAACCGCCCTTGAGGGAGTTGACCGCCGTCAGCGTGGCCTTCTCGTTTTTCAACAGGTCATTCGAGGCCTTGTCCAGCAACGCCCTGGCCTGTTCGGCGGAAGCCCGGGGCAAGTAGTAGCCGACAGCCAGGATTCGCTCACCGACACGCTGGAAATACACATGTTTGCGTTCCACCTTGCCGTCCGCCCAGTTCTGCCAGCGGTACTCGGCTTGCTGGATGCCACTGGCCTCGGGGGTTTTCAGCGCGTCCTTGAAAGCTTTGCGCAAATCAGGCCCCAGCACCTCGGACACGTCTCGCCCGATCAACGCCGAGGACGGACCGCCGCTGGCGAGCATCACCCCCTGGGTATCCACCACAAATACGTAGCGATCCTTGTCGACGAATTCCCCTTGGCGGCTGAAGGCGGCAAAGGCTTTGTCGCCATTGTCGTGGTAATAAGCCAAGGCCTTCTCCAGCAGCGCCCGGGCCGCCTGGCCATCGTCCGCAGTGGCCGTCTGGGCCTGAGCCAGCCCCAGCATGAGCATTGCGCCCAGCCAGGCCATCCTGTGAAAAAAACCCATGCGCGTGCCCCTCGTTCTTGTTGGTATTTCAAGAGCGTAGACGGCGTGGGGTGATGTTGGAGTATTCAGGGGATTGCTGGGGAGTCGAGTCAGTGGGGATTGATATCGACTGAAATGGCGCTATCGCGAGCAAGCTCGCTCCCACACCAGACCGCGTTTCCTGTGGGAGCGAGCTTGCTCGCGGTGGCGGCGGCACATTCAGAATGTGCGCCTGATGCTTCACTATCGCGAACAAATGCCCGCAGGCTTATTGAGCCCCGCCGCGGAGTTGCTGCTGCAAGTTCTGGATCTGCGCCTGCAGGGTGTTGATATTACGGGTGACCTGTCCGCGGAAAGCGTCGAACTCGGCGGTGTTGCCGCCCTTGTCCTGCTGGCTCTTGAGCACGATCACGTCCTGTTCCAGGCGGTCGATGGCAGAGTTGGAGGTGGCTCTTTTCAAGGCGGTAATGTCAGCGCCGATGCTCTTGAGCTGGGCATCCAGCGCACCGCCCTCGCCCTGGCTTTTCAATGCGGCAACTTCGGCCGCCAAGGCCTTGACCTGGGCTTGAAGCTCCTTGTTGGACGCTTGCAACTGAGTGTTGGTGTTCTGCTGTTCAGAAGCCTGGGCGATGAGCTGGGCAAGTTCCTTGTCCAAGTCGGCAGACGGACCGAACGTGGCTTGTTGTTGCCGGTACTGCTCCTGCAGCTTGCTGTCGAATTGCCGGCTCTGTTCCTGCAGCTTGGTGTCCAACTGCTTGAGCTGCAACTTCAAGGCTTCACTGTCGCTCATGACGTTGGACTGCCCGGCGACCACCTTGCCGGAAATGTCCTGCAAGCGTCCCGCCGCATCCTCACTGATCCGGGCGAAGCTCTCCTGGGTCGCCACCAATTGTTGTTCCATCATGGAAATCTGCTGGAAGCTCCACCACGCAAGAAAGCCAATCGCACACAGCAGCGCGCCGATCAATGCCCACAGCGGCCCGGTGCTGGGCCCCTTGACCTTGGCGGCGGCAACGGGCGCCGGGCGCGCTTGCGCGTGGGGCTGGCGGTTGGGCAGGAAATCATCGTCATCGGGGATGTCGGCCCGCATCCGCAGGCTCGGTACATCATCGAAGTCGTCGTTGGCATCGTTACGCATGGGCATGGTTCGACCTTTGGGAAACCGGTAATGGCTTGATGCGACGAGTATAACCCTCTCGCCCGCCGCACCGATTGACCCCGAACCCGGCTATCGGTTCATGACGGGCCGATCAGCGGGCACTTTGGACCCGCCACCAGGCGCAAAATTCATCGAGGGCAGTCCACAAACTGACCTGCGGATCGTAATCGAGATAATGCCGGGCCCGGCTGATGTCCAGGGTGAAATTTCTGTTCATCACCTGCATGCCCAGGCGCGACAGCGTCGGTTCGGGGCGGCCCGGCCACAGTTTGCAGAGACCTTCATTCAGGGCGGCAACGCTGTAAGCCAAGCCGTAGGAACGATAACGTCGCACCTGTGGGACTTCCATCTGGCGCATCACATAGTTGACCACATCCCACAACGGGACCGGTGTGCCGTTGCTGATATTGTAGGCCTTGCCCAAGGCGGAATCGGTCGCCAGCAGACTGCTGAGCAACGCCTCATTGAGGTTTTGCACACTGGTGAAATCCACCTTGTTCAACCCGTTGCCGACAATGGCCAGGCGTCCCTTGCGCTGCATTTTCAGCAAGCGCGGGAAAATGCTCATGTCACCGGCGCCGGTCACGAAACGCGGGCGCAGGGCCAGCACTTCAAGGCCGAACTCCTGGGCGCCAAAGACTTTCTGCTCGGCCAGGTACTTGGTGGCGGCGTAAGGGTGTTTGAAGCGCTTGGGCACCTGCTCTTCGGTCAATCCGAGGTGGTCACGGCCGTCAAAGTAAATGGACGGCGAGGACAGATGAACCAGGCGACGCACCTTCTGCTTGAGGCAGGCCTCAACGACATTTTCCGTGACCTGGACGTTGCCCTGGTGGAAATCCTGATAGCGGCCCCACAGCCCCACGGAGCCTGCGCAATGCACCACGGCCTCGACATCCAGGCACAAGTCGCGGGCCAGCAGCGGATCGCTCAGGTCCCCTTGGACGAACTGCGCACCGCGCCGCACCAAGTGCTCCACACTCTCGGCCCGGCGACCAGTGACCCGTACATCCAGGCCCTGCTCCAGGGCGAAACGCGCAAAGCGCCCGCCAATGAAGCCGCTCGCGCCGGTGACCAAAATCTTCATGCATGCTCCTAAAAATCAGATTCGAGCTACAAGCTCCAAGCTTCAAGCCAAGCGCTCTTCACTTACCGCTTGCAGCGTGCTGCTTGCCGCTGCGATCAGTCGCTCGGTCAATAAGCCGAGCAACTGTCCACCATTGCGCCAATGATGCCAGTACAGCGGCACATCGATCGGTTTATCTGCCAACAATTCCACCAGTACGCCTCGCTCCAGCTGTTCGCGCACTTGCAGCTCCGGCACCAGTCCCCAGCCCAGTCCCGCTTCAGCAAGACGGATGAAACCTTCGGACGAGGGGCACAAATGGTGCTGGAAACCGCCCTCCACGCCCACGGACGCGAGGTAGCGGTGCTGTAGGAAATCATCCGGGCCGAACACCAGGGCCGGGGTACGGGCCAGTTGATCGGCCCGCACGCCGTCGGGAAAATGCCGAGCAATGAAGGCCGGGCTGGCCAACGCCCGGTACCGCATAGCCCCGAGCAACACGCTGCGGGCGCCCGCCACCGGGCGTTCGCTGGCACAGACACAGGCCGCCACTTCACCGGCGCGCATGCGCTTGAGGCCAACGGTCTGGTCTTCCACCACCAGGTCGAGCAACAGATGATGACTGGCGCAGAAATCGCCCACCGCAGCGGCCCACCAGGTCGCCAGGCTGTCGGCGTTCAAGGCGATGCGCAGACGCTCCGGCAGTCCTTCCTCATCCAGCGCCGGCACCAGGCTTTGCAGATCGCGCTCAAGCAGCCGCACCTGCTGCACATGATTGAGCAGCCGGCGGCCGATTTCCGTCGGCGCCGGCGGCGTGGCACGGACCAGAACGGGCTGGCCGACACGCGCCTCCAACAGCTTGATCCGTTGGGAAATGGCCGATTGCGACAAACCCAGCACCTGGGCCGCACGCTCGAAACCGGCCTGCTCGACCACGGCAGCCAGGGCAGAGAGCAATTTGTAATCGAACATCAGTTTCCCTAATGAGCAATCAGCAATATTGGTTTTTCTTATACAGCCAACCCCGGGAGAATGGCCAGCAATTCAGTAACTGACCGGGGGATAAAACGATGTGGCAAAGCTATCTGAACGGGCTCTTGGTGGCCCTCGGGCTGATCATGGCCATCGGCGCCCAGAACGCATTCGTGTTGGCCCAGAGCCTGCGTCGCGAGCATCACTTGCCCGTCGCGGCGTTGTGCATCACCTGCGACGCCCTGTTGGTCGCCGCAGGGGTTTTCGGCTTGGCGACTTTGTTGGCCCAGAGCCCGTTGCTGCTGTCGATTGCCCGTTGGGGCGGCGCCGCGTTCCTGCTCTGGTATGGCAGCCAGGCGTTGCGCCGGGCCTGTTCGAAGCAAAGCTTGCAACACGGCGCGAACCAGACCGTGCGCTCGCTGCGAACGGTGCTGCTCAGCGCGCTGGCGGTGACCCTGCTCAATCCCCACGTCTACCTCGACACCGTGCTGCTGATCGGTTCCCTTGGGGCCCAGCAGAGCGTGCCCGGCGCCTATGTGGTGGGGGCGGCCAGTGCCTCGCTGCTGTGGTTCCTCACCCTGGCCATCGGCGCGGCATGGCTGGCGCCGTGGTTGGCCCGCCCAAGCACCTGGCGGATCCTGGACCTGTTGGTGGCGGTGATGATGTTTACCGTGGCGATGCAATTGATTGTCGCCGGCTGATTATTCCAAACCGCTCTGGAACCTCTATTCCACACAGTTGTTGCGTGGTTATGCCGCACCCCCGGTGCTATGATCCGACTCCTGCGCCGCAAAGAGTACAAACTCCCCGGCGCTAGTCTGGCCGCCCGTGATCGGCCTTGCGCTCACCGCAACCTGACCTGATTAGGAGAATCACCATGGCTTTCGAATTGCCGCCTCTGCCCTATGCACACGATGCACTGCAGCCGCACATCTCCAAAGAGACTCTGGAATACCACCACGACAAGCACCACAACACCTATGTCGTGAACCTGAACAACCTGGTGCCTGGCACCGAGTTCGAAGGCAAGACCCTGGAAGAAATCGTCAAGACTTCCTCGGGCGGTATCTTCAACAACGCCGCTCAGGTCTGGAACCACACCTTCTACTGGAACTGCCTGGCGCCAAACGCCGGCGGTCAACCAACCGGCGCCCTGGCCGAAGCCATCAACGCAGCCTTCGGTTCGTTCGACAAGTTCAAGGAAGAGTTCAGCAAGACGTCCATCGGCACCTTCGGTTCCGGTTGGGGCTGGCTGGTGAAAAAGGCTGACGGCTCCCTGGCCCTGGCCAGCACCATCGGCGCCGGCAACCCGCTGACCAACGGCGACACCCCGCTGCTGACCTGCGACGTGTGGGAACACGCCTACTACATCGACTACCGCAACGTTCGTCCAAAATACGTCGAAGCGTTCTGGAACCTGGTCAACTGGAAATTCGTCGCCGAGCAGTTCGAAGGTAAAGCTTTCACTGCTTAAGCTCGATGCCAGACAAAGGAAACCCGGCACCGTGCCGGGTTTTTTTTGCGCGAAAAAAATTGACCGTGAGCAAAAATACCTCGCGTCTGGAATCCAAGAAAAAATCCCGACAGGCCTCAAGTTGCGGTGCCTTTCAACCGACACAATGGTCGTAGAGCAATCACTCTGGAAAAAACGTATACCGGTCAGGTTTCAAGCGAAAACCCTTGTGTTTGATTGTCCCTTTGACTGACCTCACAGGATTGCCAATACTCATGGCAACTTGACGCTACCCGCACGGAACAAGGAACCACTCTTTGAAGCTGGAACTCAAGAACAGCTTGTCTGTGAAGTTGCTCCGGGTCGTGCTCCTCTCGGCATTGATCGTTGGCGTGGTCTTGAGCTGCGCCCAGATTGTGTTCGATGCCTACAAAACCAACCAGGCCGTCGCCAGCGACGCCCAGCGTATCCTCGACATGTTTCGCGACCCTTCGACCCAGGCCGTCTACAGCCTGGACCGGGAAATGGGCATGCAAGTGATCGAAGGCCTGTTCCAGGACGAAGCCGTACGCATGGCGTCCATCGGCCATCCCCGTGAAACCATGCTCGCCGAAAAGTCCCGGCCCTTGCAGCACTCCGACAGCCGCTGGCTGACCGACCTGATCCTGGGCAAGGAGCGCACCTTCACCACGCAACTGGTGGGACGCGGCCCCTATAGCGAATATTACGGCGACCTGAGCATTACCCTCGACACCGCCACCTACGGCGAGGGCTTCATCGTCAGTTCGGTGATCATCTTCATCTCCGGGATGCTGCGGGCCCTGGCCATGGGCCTGGTGCTGTACCTGGTCTATCACTGGCTGCTGACCAAGCCGTTGTCGCGGATCATCGAGCACCTGACCGAAATCAACCCTGATCGCCCCAGCGCGCACAAGATCCCGCAGTTGCGCGGCCACGAGCAAAACGAGTTGGGCCTGTGGATCAACACGGCCAACCAACTGCTCGAATCCATCGAGCGCAACACACACTTGCGCCACGAAGCGGAAAACAGCCTGCTGCGCATGGCCCAGTACGACTTCCTCACCGGTCTGCCCAACCGCCAGCAGCTTCAGCAGCAACTGGACAAGATTTTGGTGGACGCCGGGCGCCTGCAACGGCGGGTGGCGGTGCTGTGTGTGGGGCTGGATGATTTCAAGGGCATCAACGAGCAGTTCAGCTACCAGACCGGCGACCAATTGCTGCTGGCCCTGGCGGATCGGTTGCGGGCCCACAGTGGTCGGCTCGGCGCGCTGGCGCGGCTGGGGGGCGACCAGTTCGCCCTGGTCCAGGCCGACATCGAGCAGCCGTACGAGGCCGCCGAGCTGGCCCAGAGCATCCTCGACGACCTGGAGGCGCCCTTTTGCATCGATGATCAACAAATTCGCCTGCGGGCCACCATCGGCATCACTCTTTTCCCCGAAGACGGCGATAGCACCGAGAAGCTGTTGCAGAAAGCCGAGCAGACCATGACCCTGGCCAAGAGCCGCTCGCGCAATCGCTACCAGTTCTACATCGCCAGCGTCGACAGCGAGATGCGCCGCCGTCGCGAACTGGAGAAAGACCTGCGCGAGGCCCTGGCCCGCGAGCAATTCACCCTGGTGTACCAGCCGCAGATCAGCTACCGCGACCTGCGAATCGTCGGGACCGAAGCCCTGATCCGCTGGCACCACCCCGAACATGGCCTGGTACCGCCGGACCTGTTCATTCCCCTGGCCGAGCAGAACGGCACCATCATCGCCATCGGCGAGTGGGTGCTGGACCAGGCCTGCAGGCAATTACGCGAATGGCACGACCAGGGTTTCCTCGACCTGCGCATGGCGGTCAACCTGTCGACGGTGCAACTGCACCACGCCGAACTGCCACGAGTGGTAAACAACCTCCTGCAGATGTACCGGCTGCCGCCGCGCAGCCTGGAGCTGGAAGTCACCGAGACCGGCCTGATGGAAGACATCACCACCGCAGCCCAGCACCTGCTGAGCCTGCGCCGCTCCGGTGCGCTGATTGCTATCGATGACTTTGGCACCGGCTATTCGTCCCTGAGCTACCTCAAGAGCCTGCCGCTGGACAAGATCAAGATCGACAAGAGCTTCGTCCAGGACCTGCTCGATGACGAGGACGATGCAACCATCGTCCGGGCCATTATCCAACTGGGCAAGAGCCTGGGGATGCAGGTCATTGCCGAAGGCGTCGAGACGGTCGAGCAGGAAGCCTACATCATCGCCGAGGGCTGCCACGAAGGTCAGGGGTACTACTACAGCAAACCGCTGCCGGCGCGGGAGTTGGGCATTTACCTGAAGCAGGCCGAGCGCAGCAAGGTTTCCATCATCTGATCAGTCTTCCAAGTGCCCACCCTGTAGGAGCTGGCGAAGCCTGCGATCCCTTGATGTTCGCTTGAGATTCAAGCATCCGTGGAAAGATCGCAGCCTCGCTTCGCTCGACAGCTCCTACAGACGCCGCCGAGAGGCGGTGATCTGCATTATTAAACAAGAAATATTTACAACCATAACCCTTTACACATAATGCAAATCTTTCGCATTATGTCGCAGTTTTGCGCACCCTCGCGCCTGTCCCATCCATTACCGAAGCAGGATGTTCGCCATGATTCGTATGCCCCTGGCTACCGCCAGTCTGCTGGCCATCGCTATTTCCCTCGCCGGTTGCGGCGAAGGCAAAGACAAGGCCGCCGCGCCGCAAGCGCCAACGCCGGCCGCCAGCACCGCGGCACCGGTCGCCCCTGCTGCTGCCGGTAAAGTCGACGAGACCGCCGCCAAGGCCGTTGTCGCGCACTATGCCGACATCGTCTATGCCGTCTACAGCGATGCCGAATCCACCGCGAAAACCCTGCAAACCGCCGTCGACGCGTTCCTGGCCAAGCCGAACGCCGAGACCTTGAAAGCCGCCAAGGCTGCCTGGGTCGCCGCACGCGTGCCGTACCTGCAAAGCGAAGTGTTCCGCTTCGGCAACACCATCATCGACGACTGGGAAGGCCAAGTGAACGCCTGGCCCCTGGACGAAGGCCTGATCGACTACGTCGACAAATCCTACGAGCACGCCTTGGGTAACCCGGGCGCCACCGCCAACATCATCGCCAACACCGAAGTCCAGGTTGGCGAAGACAAGGTCGACGTCAAAGACATCACCCCGGAAAAACTCGCCAGCCTGAACGAACTGGGCGGTTCCGAGGCCAACGTCGCTACCGGCTACCACGCCATCGAATTCCTGCTGTGGGGCCAAGACCTCAACGGTACCGGTCCGGGCGCTGGCAATCGCCCAGCGTCGGACTACCTGGAAGGCGCCGGCGCCACCGGCGGCCACAACGATCGTCGTCGTGCCTACCTCAAGTCCGTGACCCAACTGCTGGTCAATGACCTGCAGGAGATGGTCGGCAACTGGAAGCCGAACGTGGCCGACAACTACCGCGCCACCCTGGAAGCCGAGCCGGCTGAAAGCGGCCTGCGCAAGATGCTGTTCGGCATGGGCAGCCTGTCCCTGGGTGAACTGGCGGGCGAGCGCATGAAGGTGTCCCTGGAGGCCAACTCGCCAGAAGACGAGCAGGATTGCTTCAGCGATAACACCCACAACTCGCACTTCTACGATGCCAAAGGTGTTCGTAACGTGTACCTGGGCGAATACACCCGCGTCGACGGCAGCAAGATGACCGGCGCCAGCCTGTCGTCCCTGGTGGCCAAGGCCGATCCAGCCGCAGACACCGCGCTCAAGACCGACCTTGCCGACACCGAGGCCAAGATCCAGGTCATGGTCGATCACGCCAACAAGGGTGAGCACTACGACCAACTGATCGCCGCCGGCAACACCGCTGGCAACCAGATCGTGCGCGACGCCATCGCCGCACTGGTCAAGCAGACCGGTTCGATCGAACAGGCAGCGGGCAAACTGGGCATCAGCGACCTGAACCCGGACAACGCTGATCACGAGTTCTGATCAACGCCGGATGACTGAAAAGGCGACCTCCGGGTCGCCTTTTTGTTTGATGCCGCCGGCTCAGGGGCATAGGGCTAACTTTGTGGCGAGGGAGCTTGCTCCCGCTGGGATGCGCAGCAGCCCCACTCCCCTATGTAACTGACACACCGCAGGGGGCCGCTTCGCGGCCCAGCGGGAGCAAGCTCCCTCGCCACAACGGCATGCTCGGCTGTCCCTCGGCTATTACTGCAACCCGGCAAGCCTTGCTTCAATGAATCGCCGCTCCGGCAGTTGCTGCGTCAGTTCGAGCGCACGTCGGTAGGCGGCCCTCGCCTCGTCCACCTGCCCCAACTGCCGGCAGAACTCCGCCCGCGCCGAATGGGCCAGGTGGTAGTCCGTCAAATCGCCCCGGGCGAGTATCCCGTCAACCAAGCGTAACCCTTCCTGGGGCCCATCCCGCTTGGCCAGGGCGGCGGCGCGATTGAGTTCGATCACCGGCGACGGCACGGCCCGCAGCAATACATCATAGAGCCCGACGATCTGCGGCCAGTCGGTCTCCTCGGCCGTCGGCGCTTCGGCATGCACCGCCGCAATCGCCGCTTGCAGGCAATACGGCCCGAAACGCCGGGTCTTCAGCGCGGCTTCCACCAGGGCGCAGCCCTCGGCGATCAGCTCGGCATCCCACAAGGATCGCGCCTGTTCATCCAGCAGGATCAGCTCACCGGTTGACGAGGTTCGCGCCGGTCGCCGGGATTCATGCAGCAGCATCAACGCCAGCAGCCCCATGACCTCGGCCTCGGGCAGCAACTCCATCAACAGACGCCCAAGGCGGATGGCTTCGCGGGTCAGGTCTTCACGGGTCAGCTCGGCCCCCATCGACGCCGAGTACCCTTCGTTGAACACCAGGTAGATCACCCGCAGCACGCTGTCCAGGCGCTCCGGCAGTTCCGCGCGGGACGGCACCTGATAGGGAATCCTGGCATCGCGGATTTTCGCCTTGGCCCGCACGATGCGCTGGGCAATGGCCGCCGGGGCGGCAAGGAACGCCCGGGCGATTTGCTCGGTGGTCAGGTCGCAGACTTCCCGCAGCGTCAAAGGCACCTGGGCATCGGCCGCCAGCGCCGGGTGGCAACAGGTGAAAATCAGCCGCAGGCGATCATCTTCCACGTCTTCGTCACTCCACTGGCCTTGTTCCAATTCCTCGAGTTGAGCGATCAACATCGGTTGGGATGCGGCGAAACGTGCGCGCCGACGCAAACTGTCGATGGCCTTGAAGCGCCCGGCAGACACCAGCCAGGCCCGTGGATTATCCGGCACACCGTCGCGCTGCCAGCGCTCGACCGCAATGAAAAAGGCCTCGTGCAAGGCCTCTTCCGCGAGATCGAAGTCTCCCAGCAGGCGAATCAGCGTCGCCAGGATCCGCCGCGAGTCTTGCCGATAAACCTGCTCGACCCGCGCCTTGACCGTTTCGCCCGACATCAGTCGGGCATGCCCCGGGTAACCAGCGCTTCAAGCCGGTCCAGGCTCTCGCCCCAGCCCTCATGGAAGCCCATGGCTTCGTGTGCCTGGCGATCCTCCTCGCTCCAGTGCAGCGCACGGGCGGTGTAACGGGTTTTGCCGTCCACCTCCTCCAGCAGCACTTCGGCGGTCATGAAGGCCTTGCCAGAGGGGATCCAGCCGGGCAGGAACGCATCGGTGAACACCAGGCGCTGCGGCGCGAGAATTTCCAGGAACACGCCCATGGTCGGGTATTCACTGCCGTCGGGGGCGCGCATCAAGGTGCGAAACTGACCGCCGACCCACAGGTCCATGTCGCACTCCGGCGTGGTCATGCCGTGGGGGCCCCACCATTGCGTCAGCAAGGCCGGCTCGGTCCAGGCGCGGAAGATCTTCTGGCGCGGGGCGTCGATCACCCGGCTGATGGATAACGCGTAAGGGGCAGTTGTGAGGTTCATGAATGACATCCTGTTTGTGCTTGTTGTTCAGGGGTTCAGTTGGCGTACCGGTCGGACTTCAACGCAGCCGACCCGGGCCGCCGGAATGTTGCCGGCGACCTGGATGGCTTCATTGAGGTCCTTGGCGTCGATCAGGTAGAAGCCCGCCAGTTGCTCCTTGGTTTCGGCGAACGGGCCGTCAGTGATCGACAGCTTGCCGCCGCGCATGCGTACCGTGGTGGCGGTCTGTACCGACTCCAGGGCCTCGGCGGCAATCATGCGCCCGCTGCCCTGGATGGATTCGGCATAGGCCATGCACTCGGCGTCCTCCGGGCTGTCGGGCGAGTTGTGCAGCGTGTGTTCGTTGCTATACACCAGGCATAGGTACTTCATGGAAAGCTCCGTGATCGGACTGATCAACTATGGACGGCAGAATGACGCTCGGCGAAAAAACCGACGATCAGGGTTGCAGGTCGAACAGCGCCGTCCCGGCCATCGGGTCGAACGGGGCGGACCAATGTTCATGGACGATCCGCCATTGTCCGGCCACGCGCTGGTAGCAGGCCGTCACGCGCATCCAGCAGGCCTGCTCCTCGCCTTTTTCGTTGGTGCCGCCGCAATAGGCCAGCCAGTGGGCAAAGGCGATATTGTCGGCCGGGGTGATCTTGACCTGATGAAAGTCGAATTTGTGTGGGCCGGGGCACATCTCCATGCAGGCTTGCCAATGGGCCCGGTAGGCGGTCTTGCCCTTGAATTGCAAGGCCTGAATGGCATCGAACGAGACAATATCCTCATCATAGAGCGCCATGACCTTTTCAACGTCCTTGGTCATCACGGCCTGGCGATACGTGTCGATCAGGGCCTGGATTTCGCGTTCAGTGGCTTGGGTATTCATGGTGATTCTCCGCAGTTTTTTGTTGAAGACACCCTTTGTCGTTTGGAGAAACAGTGAATCGACAATCCAACAAAAATAATTCAAAGAAAAAAATTCGCTAGAATCCAGTTCTCATTTTGCCGGCAAACAATGGATGTTTTTGTGACCGCTCAGCTCGTCCCCTACGAAGACCTGACCCCGCTGCAACGGGAACAGGTCACCGCCATCGAAATCCACCCCGAACAGATCAAGTTCGCCGGTGATATCCACGGCGCCCTGCACACGCTGCTGTCCAAGCCCTGCCTCGGGGTCAAAGGCTTTGCGTTACTGGCTGAGGAGGTACCGGTGGCCTTCCTGCTGCTCAAGCGCCCGCCGGTACTGCCCGCCTGGGCCAACGAACACAGCGCCACCCTGCATGCCCTGCAAGTCGACCACCGGGCCCAGGGCAAAGGTTATGGCAAGGCGTGCCTGCAGGCGCTGCCCACCGTGGCGCAAGCCACCTGGCCGGAGATTCGCGGGCTGGAGCTCTCGGTCGATGCCGACAACGATTCGGCCATCGGCCTGTACACCCGGATGGGCTGGGTCGACAGTGGCGAAGCCTACAAGGGCCGCATCGGTTATGAGCGGCGGATGGGATTGCTGTTCTGATGGACCTTGCCCCACAGACTCAGGATGAATGAATGATGTTGACGTCGATTGAACAGTTGGAAGCCCTCTATGGCCAGCCCCACGAACGGGCAGTGCGTAAACAGATCCCGTTCCTGAACGAGGATTATCAGGCCATGGTCCGGGCCTCGCCGCTGGTGGTCATCGGTTCGGCAGGGCCCGACGGCCTCGATAGCTCGCCACGGGGCGATATGCCGGGTTTCGTGCAGATCCTCGACGAGCGCACCCTGGCCTTGCCGGATCGCCCCGGCAACAACCGCATCGACACGCTGCGCAACGTTCTGCACGATCCACGGGTATCGCTGCTGTTCCTCATTCCAGGTATTGGCGAGACCCTGCGGGTCAACGGCACCGCCCGCATCAGCGCCGAACCGGCCCTGCTGGAGCGCTTTGCGGTCAACGGCAAGCCGGCTCGCACGGTGCTGCTGGTGACGGTCGAAGCGGCATTTTTTCACTGTGCCAAAGCCATCGTGCGTTCAGACCTGTGGAACCCGGCCCACCACCTCGAGCGCTCGGCCCTGCCAAGCGCCGGAGCGATCCACAAGCGCTTGAATGATGGACAGTTCGATGCCGAGACTTATGACCGTGAAGCGCCTGCGCGGGTGCAGGCCAGTTTGTACTGATCAAGCATTGGAAGCTGCTGCCGGGTGAGCCTCGATCAGCTCGGCTTGAGCGGGATCCAGATTTCCAGGGTCCCTTGGCCGGTCCTGGGGTTGAAATCTTCGCTATAGCGCTCGAACTCCGGCAGCTCGGCCGCTTCGTGGCCGGAATGCGGCAGCCACTCGTTCCAGATGTATTGGAACGTGTCCGGCAGTTGTTTCAACGGCCCTTTGTGTTCGAAGACCGCGTAATACCCTGGCTGGATTTCGATCCAGCGGTATTGTTCCGTCAAATCGTCGAGCCGGCTGATCTCCACGCCAGCGATATATTCGAACCCACCCTTCCCGTCCGGGTTGCAACACACACCGTAGGTCACTTCATCTTTCTGCCCTGGC
Organism: Pseudomonas thivervalensis; assembly: GCF_001269655.1. GTDB lineage: Bacteria > Pseudomonadota > Gammaproteobacteria > Pseudomonadales > Pseudomonadaceae > Aquipseudomonas > Aquipseudomonas thivervalensis. The sequence goes on along the minus strand of NZ_LHVE01000004.1, from coordinate 211,327 downwards.
ACCTTGCCGAGCCAGGGCAGGAACTTTTCCCAGAGCAAAGGGATGTCTAGGGCGGTTTCCGGGGTAAACCGGGCCCCAAAGCCGGCGATGAGCTGAAAACGTCCCTGTTCAAAGCGTGGTACGGCTGTGTAATCGCGTTTGGGCTTTTCCATGCGGCAACACTCCGGCAAAACGTGAAGTCGGGTTTGGCAGTATAGAAGCCAAACCGTAATTGCCAGGGCCGTTTCGCTTGTCAGATGCCCGGCAGGGCGCCGTTGACGGCTTTCCCTACAAACTCGTTGTAGCCAGAAACGATCACGTACACCGCGAAATAGCAGAAGATCGCTGCGGATGCCCAATAGGAATAACGCAACAGTTTATCCCCCAACAGTTTGCCGCCCTGGGTCGCCGCCAGGCACAGGGCCGCACACCACAGCAGCCCGGCGCAGAGAAAACCACTGAGGAACAGCGCCGAGCTGAGCAAGGTTCCGCCGCCCGAACGAGCGATCAGCGTGCCGCCCACCGCCGCAAACCAGAGGATGGCGCTGGGCGATGACATGGCCAGGAAAATTCCCCGGAAAAACTCCTGGCGCGAAGAGTTGCCCTGCACCTCGCCCGCCTCGGCCAGCACCGCGCTGTGATAGATCGCCGAGTGGATCATCTTCGCCGCGAAATACAGCAACAGCACCGAACCGCCAACCCACAGCACCCAGCGCACCGCCTCGTATTGCAGCAGTACGGTCATGCCGGCCAGGGCCAGGACGGCATAGACCAGGTCGCCCACGCAGGTGCCCAGGCCCAGGGCGAAACCCTGGAAATAGCCGCGCTGCATCGCCAGGGTGATCATCGCGATATTGGCCACGCCAATGTCCAGGCACAGGGAGAGGCTCAGCAGGAAACCGCTGGAAAATTCCATCATTCATTCCGTTCGATTGGGGTGCGGCGAATCAATTGCCCGCAGCTGCCGTTGATGGCTGCGTGGCAAGGGCGACAGTGTCGTCGAAAATAGTTGCGCGCCGCTACTGGACAATTGGCCATCAGCCCCCTTATCTTGCGCCGCAGGCCACCGCAGTGGCCAACGTCGCTCGGACGGTTCCGGGCGCTCACGTATCTCGAGGCAACAATGGCCGAACAAGGTTCGCCGCGCCGCTTTGCGCGCATCGATCGACTCCCCCCGTACGTATTCAATATCACTGCCGAGCTGAAGATGGCTGCGCGTCGGCGCGGCGAAGACATCATCGACTTGAGCATGGGTAACCCCGACGGCGCCACGCCCCCACACATCGTGGAGAAACTGGTCACCGTCGCCCAGCGTGAAGACACCCATGGCTACTCCACGTCCAAAGGCATCCCGCGCCTGCGCCGCGCCATTTCGCGCTGGTACAAGGACCGCTATGAAGTGGACATCGACCCGGAAAGCGAAGCCATCGTCACCATCGGTTCCAAGGAAGGCCTGGCACACCTGATGCTGGCCACCCTGGACCAGGGCGACACGGTGCTGGTGCCCAACCCCAGCTATCCGATCCACATCTACGGCGCGGTGATCGCCGGCGCCCAGGTGCGTTCGGTGCCGCTGGTGCCAGGTGTGGATTTCTTCGACGAGCTGGAGCGGGCCATTCGCGGCTCGATTCCCAAGCCGAAGATGATGATCCTGGGTTTTCCGTCCAACCCCACTGCCCAGTGCGTGGAGCTGGACTTCTTCGAGCGGGTCATCGCCCTCGCCAAGCAATACGACGTGCTGGTGATCCACGACCTGGCCTACGCCGACATCGTCTATGACGGCTGGAAAGCCCCGTCGATCATGCAGGTGCCTGGCGCGAAAGACATCGCGGTGGAATTTTTCACCCTGTCCAAGAGCTACAACATGGCCGGCTGGCGCATCGGTTTCATGGTGGGCAACCCGGAATTGGTCAGCGCCCTGGCGCGGATCAAGAGCTACCACGACTACGGCACCTTCACCCCGCTGCAAGTGGCCGCCATCGCCGCCCTTGAAGGCGACCAGCAATGCGTGCGCGACATCGCCGAGCAGTACCGCCAGCGCCGCAATGTGCTGGTCAAAGGCCTGCATGAGCTGGGCTGGATGGTGGAAAACCCCAAGGCATCGATGTACGTCTGGGCGAAGATTCCCGACGCCTATGCCCACTTGGGTTCATTGGAGTTTGCCAAGAAGCTGTTGGCCGAAGCCAAGGTATGCGTCTCACCGGGGGTGGGGTTCGGGGAATATGGGGATGATCACGTGCGCTTTGCGCTGATCGAGAACCAGGACCGGATTCGCCAGGCCGTGCGGGGGATCCGTGGGATGTTTCGGGCGGATGGGTTGACCGGCAAAGCCTGACAGCCAACCACAACCTCTGTGGCGAGGGAGCTTGCTCCCGCTCGACTGCGAAGCAGTCGCAAACCGGTCGCCTCACTCTATGAGTCGGAGTTGACTGGATTGGGGCCGCTTCGCGGCCCAGCGGGAGCAAGCTCCCTCGCCACAGTTAGTCCAGGGTGTTCTTAGATCACCAGCGACAACAGCAGGATGAAGATCAGCCCCACCACGGACAGGATGGTTTCCATCGCGGTCCAGGTCTTGAAGGTTTCGGCCACGGTCATGTTGAAGTACTGCTTGACCAGCCAGAAGCCCGCATCGTTGACGTGGGACAGGATCAACGAACCGGCACCGGTCGCCAGTACCAGCAGCTCACGGTTCACACCCGGCATCATCCCCACCACCGGCACCACGATCCCTGCACCGGTAATGGTCGCCACCGTCGCCGAGCCTGTGGCGATGCGGATCACCGCAGCCACCAGCCACGCCAACAGAATCGGCGAGATCTGCGCGCTGACCGCCATGTGACCGATCACATCGCCCACACCACTGGTCACCAGCATCTGCTTGAAGCCACCACCGGCACCGATGATCAGGATGATCGCGGCAGTCGGGGCCAGGCTTGCGTCCAGCCATTTGAGCATCTGGCTGGAGCCGATGCCCTGCTTGTAGCCAAAGGTGTACAGCGACAGCAGCAACGCCAGCAGCAAGGCCGAGATCGGGTGACCGATCATGTCCATCCAGACGCGGAAGAGGTTACCGTCCGGCAGCACGACGTCAGCAAAGGTCTTGAGCAGCATCAGGAACACTGGCGACAGCACGGTGATCAGGGTGATGCTGAAGCTTGGCAACTCGGCGGCGTTCGTCTCGCGGGCCAGTTGATCCACCAGTTCCTGGTTCGGATGGCCGGGGATGTGCTTGGCAATGAACGTACCGAAGATCGGCCCGGCAATGATGGCGGTCGGCAGCGCGACGATCAGGCCGTAGAGAATGGTCTTGCCGATGTCAGCGCCAAAGATGCCAATCGCCAGCAGCGGCCCCGGGTGCGGTGGCACCAGGCCGTGGACGGCGGAAAGGCCGGCCAGCAGCGGGATACCGATCTTGATGATCGACACGCCGGTGCGGCGCGCGACGATGAATACCAGCGGGATCAGCAGCACGAAGCCGATTTCGAAGAACAGCGGGATGCCCACCAGGAACGCGGCGAACATCATCGCCCATTGCACCTTGTCCTTGCCGAAGGCGCGGATCAGGGTCTGGGCAATCTGATCGGCCCCGCCCGACTCGGCCATCATTTTGCCGAGCATCGTGCCCAGCGCCAGGATGATGCCGACAAAGCCCAGCACGCCACCGAAGCCGTCCTGGAACGCCTTGATGATGGTGCCGGTCGGCATGCCCGACGTCAGGCCGAGGAACGCGGCGGCGATGGTCAGTGCAATGAACGGGTGGAATTTGAACTTGGTGATGAGGACGATGAGTCCGATCACCGTGACCACTGCATCAAGCAGTAGGAACGTCTCGTGGGACATGCCGAACATGGAAGGTGTCTCCTGATTTGTTGTTGTTATTGAAGCAGTTATTTATGGGCCGTCGGGACAGCGCTATCTTTCTGACGCAAATTTTTTGCAACTCAGCTGGCAAGCTTCAAGCCGTGGGCTACCCACCAGACGTAAGCCTGGCGTGCCAGTTCGTCGATGCTGTGGCTGGACGCGTCCAGAGCCAGGGTCAGGGGCTCGCCGACAGGGGATTCAAGGGTGGCGAACTGGCTGTCGATCAGGGTCGACGGCATGAAATGGCCGGGACGATGGGAAACACGGTCGGCGGCCACTTCTGGGGTCAATTCAAGGAATACGAAGCCCAGGCCGGGCAAGGCACTGCGCAAACGCTCGCGATAACTGTGCTTGAGGGCCGAGCAGGTCAGCACCGGGCGCTCGCCCGTGGCGTCGACACGGCGCAACTCATCGCACAGGCTGTCGAGCCAGCCGGCACGGTCGTCGTCGTTCAAGGGAATACCGGCGCTCATCTTCTGGATGTTGGCCGCGGGGTGGAACGTGTCGCCTTCGATGGCGGTGGCGCCGCTCAACTGGCACAAGGCCTGGCTGACGCAGGTTTTGCCGCAACCGGCAACGCCCATGATGACCAGGGCGGTGATGGGATTGTTCATGTAACACCTCAGCGCGCAGACAGCGCTACCTTTGCCAGTTATGACACCGCAGCAAAAGCAGAAGTTGCCGACGCCTTCTTGTCATTTTTGTGGTTGCAGCATGTTCGTTCACAACGCCAACGGATGGGGGATCAGGCAACCCCCGTTCACGCATTTGCAGCGGCGTCGAGACAGCGCTACCTTAGTACCTTGATTTTTGTTTGGCAAGCCACCCTGATGACCGTCCCTAAAAACGATAAGAATACTCGCACCACCGGTCGCCCCACGCTCAACGAAGTCGCACGCCTGGCCGGTGTCAGCCCCATCACCGCCTCCCGTGCCCTGCGCGGCGTCAGCACCGTCGCCTCGGATCTGGTGGAAAAGGTCCGCCAGGCCGCCGTGGAGCTCAACTACGTCGTCAATCCTGCCGCCCGCGCCCTGGCTTCGGCCCAGAGCCATTCGGTGGTGGTGCTGGTGCCGTCGTTGTCCAACCTGTTGTTCATCGACACCCTGGAAGCCATTCATCGGGTGCTGCGACCCAAGGGCTTCGAAGTGGTGATCGGCAACTACCACTACTCCCGGGACGAGGAAGAAGACCTGTTGCGCAACTACATGGCCTATCAGCCACGGGGGTTGCTGCTGACCGGTTTCGACCGCACCGAAAGTGCCCGGCGCATGATCGAGGCCAGCAACATTCCCTGCGTGTACATGATGGAGCTGGACCCCGGCGCCGGGCTCAACTGCGTCGGTTTTTCCCAGCTCAAGGCTGGCGAAACGGCGGCCGAACACTTGATTTCCAAAGGGCGCAAGCGCCTGGCCTACATCGGCGCGCAACTGGACCAACGCACCCTGCTGCGCGGCGAAGGCTTTCGCCGCGCCCTGCAGAAAGCCGGTTTGTATGACCCGGACCTGGAACTGCTGACCCCGCGTCCATCGTCGGTGGGCCTGGGTGGCGAATTGTTCCTGCAATTGCTCGACAGCCACCCGGATGTCGATGCGATTTTCTTCGGTAACGACGACCTGGCCCACGGCGCCTTGTTCGAGGCCCTGCGCTGCGGCATCAAGATCCCCGAGCAGGTCTCGGTCCTGGGCTTCAACGACCTGCCCGCCTCGGCCCACATGGTGCCGCGCCTGAGCAGTATCAGCACCCCACGGGAAGCCATTGGCCGCCGCGCAGCCGAACAGATGCTGACGCTGATGGCCGGCAACCGCATCGCCCAGCCGGTGGTGGACATGGGCTTTGAGCTCAAGGTGCGCGAAAGCACCTGAGCGGCTCCGGCACGAGGCGGTCGATCCATGCCGACGAACGGCAAGGATTGGCCGCCCCGCTCGCCGCAAGCCTGTCCAAAGCCCTTGGAATAAGGGCCTGGCGGTGGCGGCATGGGAATTGCTCCTGCCCATCGCTCAGCCATTACCTGCAGGTGCTCATCATGTTGGTCAGTGCAAAACAGCAAGCGATGATCTTGTCGCTCAAACGTCCGGGCGAAGATCCCACCGCCGAAGCCGCCAGCGGCCTGCAAAGCGCCGCGTTGCAGGCGTTGCGCGATAACGTCCAGGCCCAGGCCAGCCAGGGCAGTGCCCAGGTCCAGGACTCCTTCACCCGACAAGCCACGCAGCAGGTCAACGCCGCCACCGCCATCAGCGACAAGGTGGACGAGGCGTTCGCCAAGACGCGCGTGCACTTGCAGACCGTTGCTTCGTCAGCGTCCGAAGAAACCACGACGCTTGGCGGCTCCGCGACGGCAGAATTCAAGGACTACATGAGCAAGACGCCCGAAGAGCGCCTGCGCGACAGCATTCTTGAAGAGATGGGCATTACCCAGGAAGAGTTGGAGGCGATGCCGCCCGAGAAGCAGATGGCCGTCAGCCAAGAGATCGCCCAGCGCATGCAGGACAAAGCGGCGATGGCACAAGTGGAAAAGGCCCAGGAAAGCCGCACAGGCGACAAAGCCTCGGCCACGGACATGTTTCTCGCCTCGCTTTGAGCTTCGGCACCTAGCGAAGGGGTTGAGTTGGGGGTAACCGCCCCAGCTCAACCTGAGGCTCACCGAGACGATAGCGGTTCAATGACCGAACAGATTCACCTTCTTGGCCTTCTTGTCGGCACGCTTTTCATCAGCGCTCTTCGCCGGTTTTTTCTTTGCCGCTTTTTTTGAATCCATGCCTTTGGCCATGATACGTACTCCACTCATACGGGATGTGCAGTCAGGTATACACCTATCGCCGCACCTGCGTTCTTTTATAATCGCCTCCCCCTTCTACGCCACGACCCCTGCCATGTCCGACATCCATTACACGCAGCTCGAAGAGCCACTGTGGCCGCTGATGAACAAGTTTTACCGCGCCCACCAATCGTCGATGAAAGCGGTGCGTGACGCCCAGTTGTGGGTAGCAAGGCGCGATGAGATCGTCGCCGCCCTGTGCCTGCGGTCCGTGTCGGGCGGGCGTTGGTTGACCGGGTTGTTCGTCGACCCGGCGTGCCGCGTACAGGGCATCGCCGCGCGATTGATCGCCGAGGCGGTGAAAGGCGTGGATGAGCCGGTGTGGCTGTTCTGCCATCCGGACTTGCGCGGTTTTTATGAGCGACGCGGTTTCAGCTTCGACCCTGAACTGCCCTATGCCATGGCCGAACGCCTGAGCCGGTATGCCCGCAGCAAGCCGATGATTGCGATGGGGTTGGAACCCAAAATACTTTCTTGAGGCCAATGCAATCCATTGTGGGAGCGAGCCTGTTCGCGATTGCGGTTTTACATCCAGCAGAGGAGTTGGCTGATACACCGCTATCGCGAGCAGGCTCGCTCCCACAGGGGGGTATGTCGATCATGAGTTAATCGTCGGCCGTCGGGTCCAGGTCCGGGAACATCACTTCGGTAAAGCCGAACTTGCTGAAATCGGTGATGCGCGACGGGTACAAGCGCCCGATCAGGTGATCGCATTCATGCTGCACCACCCGCGCATGAAAGCCCGATGCGTAACGCACGATCGGCTCGCCCTTGGGATCGAAACCTTCATAGCGGATGTGCTGGTAGCGATCCACCGCACCGCGCAGGCCCGGCACCGACAGGCAACCTTCGAAGCCCTCTTCCATCTGTGGGCCCAATGGGGTGATCAGTGGATTGATCAGGATGGTCTGGGGCACCGCCTCGGCGTCGGGGTAACGGTCGCTGTGCTCGAAGCCGAAGATCACCAATTGCAGATCCACGCCGATCTGCGGCGCGGCCAGGCCGACACCACCAACACTTTCCATGGTCTGGAACATGTCGTCGATCAACTGCCACAACTCGGGACTGTCGAACATTTCTTCAGGCACCGGCGCAGCGATGCGCAGCAGGCGTTCGTCGCCCATTTTCAGGATTTCACGGATCATGGTCGGGCTTCGTCAGGGTGGGTATGGGGGATGGAATGGTCGCGGCCCAGGCCCGACACATGCTGTTTTTCGTGCTCGCCCGGGTTCTTTTCACCTGGGTTCTTGCCCTCGGCGGACATGTGCTCGATCACTGCATTCATCTCCGCACCAAGCAACAGCACCGCCGCGGAAATATAGAAATACAGCAACAACACGATGATCGCGCCGATGCTGCCATACATGGCGTTGTAGTTGGCAAAGGTCTTGACGTAGAACGCGAAGCCCAGGGAGGCAATGATCCACACCACCACCGCCAACACCGACCCCGGGGTGATGAAGCGAAACTCCTGCTTGACGTCAGGCATCACGTAATAGATCAGCGCCACGGCCACCATCAGCAAGAACACGATCACTGGCCAGCGCACGATCGTCCAGAGCGTGACAATGAACTCCTCCAAACCGACCTGGGCCGCGATCCAGCCCATCACCTGCGGCCCGAGCACCATCAGCGCCGCAGCGGCCAGCAGCATGCCGGCGATGCCGACCGTGTAGAAGATCGACAGCGGAAAGCGCTTCCAGGCCGGCCGGCCTTCCACCACGTCGTAGGCGGCGTTCATCGCGCTCATCATCAGCCGCACGCCCGCCGACGCGGTCCACAAGGCAATGACGATACCCACTGACAACAAGCCGCCCTTGGATTGCTGGAGCTGGTCGATCACCGGGTTGACCTGCTCCAGGGCCTGGGGCGGCAGCACCAGTTCCGATTGCAGGCGCAGCCAGGAGAAGAAGTCCGGCAGGTGCAGGAAGCCGATCAACGCGATCAGAAAGAGAATGAACGGGAACAGCGAAAACAACATCTGGTAGGCCAATGCCGAGGCGTAAGTCGACATCTCGTCGTCGAGAAACTCGGTCACGGTGCGCATCATCACACGATGCAAGGGCAAGCCTTTCAAGGCCGGGAACATCATGTGCGTCTCCTTTCGCCGCAAAAAAAGGTGGTCGCTGGGCGACTCGGGGCTGTTATCACGACAAAGTAGCCTGTTTGACGACGTTGGATCAATTTCGTCTTTTCATGCCTGACGCTGAGTTGACCGGCGATTGCCAAGCCAAGTTTCATCGTTCGTACAGGCGGGGCTTTATGTTTGCCCGGCAACCACCGAGAATGTCCCACGTATTCGGGCCGCGGCCTGAAGCTCCAACCCCGTAGGAACGTTATGAAACTCGATAAAAAACAGGCCATCGCCCGCAGGAACCAGGAACTGGGTGGCGCCGTACTGGGCGTCAACAACTGCCACTTCAGCGAATTGAACCGCAACCGCAACATCTTCTGGTTCAATATCCCAGTGGCGCGCCTGGCCATCGGTCAGTACGAATGGATCCACCTGCTGCTGCACACGCCGGCCACCGATGAGCTGCTGCACCTGAAGGTGCCGACCGTGTTCCTGCGCGAGAAAATGGAAGGCCTGGAAGTGCGCAACCAGGGCAAGCGCAAGGCCGCCTTGAGCCTGGAACTGAGCGCCGACAAGGACTCCTACCTGCAGGACATGCGGCCGGGTGGCACCCATCTGGATTTTGCGCAGTTCAGGTTGTAACCCCAAGCTCATGCCGTGGGGAAGCTGTTGTCGCGAGTAACCCGAATAAAAACCTTGCACTGACTAATGTCGATCAGTTAAGCCCTATCGCAGAGCTTTGAGCGCAAGAAATCAAAATCCGATGCCTGGACAGGCATCGGATTTTTTTATGCGTCACGCCTGGGCACTGGAACCGCCCCCCATCAAGCAGTCCCTTGAACAACCCTGCCCAGCGACGCGCTCCTCGCCTCGGTGATACAGCGCTGCGGCTCGCTCATTTCTCATCGTTGAGACTGATACCGAACTGATACCGAGCTGATACCGCCGTGGCCTGTCGCCATGAGCGCCTGCGACTCATATTGGCGCTACCCGATAAGGCCAAGGCCAAACTGCATAACGCAACTTCCTATCAACAATTATTGGGCAGGAGCAAACCATGAATGACGAAACGGACATGACAAGTGTCATCCAGGCCGCGGACTTCAATAAGCTCAACGGCGATCTCGGCTATGGTCGAAACCGCCTCAGCGCAGCCCGCGCACCGGATGAACGCGTATTTGACCCGGCATCCGGCACCGGCATCAATCGTCACACGGATACACGACGCGAAGATTACTCTTCGTTCTTCAGATCGATTCTGGACTATCGCCACACAACAAAGGCTGAATTCAATTCGACGGCCAGCTACGGTGAGTTCTCTGCAGAATTTCACCTCAACTTTGAAAAGAAATATACCTCCCATCAAGACAACACGGCCGCCGTGCGAATCCTGCGCCTCGTCTTCGGCGGCGCGAAGCTCGATGCGGTCTCGGCCGCAGCGCTCTCGCCCAAGTTCATCGAAGAAGCCGCCCGACTGCCGATGACGTTCAATCACGAGCAGGCGCATAAGTTCTATAGGTTCTTCGACATGTTCGGGACCGACGTGGTGACTTCAATCACGCTGGGCGGAAACCTGTACTTCCAGGCCCTGGTACAAAAATCCAAAGTGACGGAACTCGAAAAGATCAAGGTCGAACTGGAGGCCGAGTACGGCCTCTTCTTCACAGCCGACGGTTCGATCGATGATACGGTCGAGCGCAAGCAATACATGGAGAGCCGCGACGCCTCGGTCACCACCGAGGGCGGCGACAATGACATCTTCTCCGGCGTCATCTTCACGAAACCGAAGAAATATGACGACAAGACGAACCAATGGGTCGCTTCCGTCGGGAAAAAACCGGTTGTCGTCGGGCGGGAATTCAAGCCTGTTCACGCCTTCATTGCCGACGACAAGCGACGCATCGCGGCACAGACAGCCATGGATCACTACATGGGCCGCTATCTGAGCGTCCATTCGACCTGGGGCTACAGCAGCCTCACCGTCGGCAACATGACGCAGCGAGAGCTGGCGGCCGGTGCCGTCGGTACGCCCGGCATCAAGGTGCGCGTGATTGATCGCAAGACATTGCAGGGACGGGAAGAGTATTTCGCGGCCCCCGCCATCGGTAGCGCCGTATCCGATATCAATCAGTTCTGGAGTGCCTTCAAGTCCGGTGTCGAATCCATGGGGCTAGAACAGGCCATCGTACTGCTGGCGACGGAATTCTGGCCGCGGGAAAGCCGCTATAGCCCGCCGGATCACATCATCGCTTTCCTGAAAAACAAATGCGGCGGCTCGGAGGCGACACTGCATCGCTGGCGCGATGATTCCCTTCGCTGCGTGCCGTGTCCCTATGCCGGCGTCAGCTACGGGCTGATCGGCTACGGCAGCGGCACCTCCTATGACAAGGGTGGGGATGTCTACGTGATCGGTTTCGGCGATCCGGAGCGGACGCTGCGACCAGAGCTTGAGATCTTCGCTGACCTCTACACCACTGAAGACGGTACGGCGAAGTTCACGTGCAACGACATCTTCAAGGGGGAAGCCATCCCCTTCCTGAAGTTCCGCAGCCAGCATTGGAACACCTGGCAGATTGCCGTCGATCCCCATGTCCCGGAGCGCATCACCCTGGAAGACGATAGCGCGGGAGATGCCGCCAAGGCGCTGTGGTACGCGCAGCCGGCGGGAGCAAAATACGGCATGCACCCCTTTTACCTGATCAACGCCCAGACCTGCGGCGTCCTGCAATGGGACAGCGGCGGCGCGGCCCAGGAAAAGGAAGCCGTGCTGCGGCCTTTCGTGCCCAATCTCGACATCAATCTGTGGGACCTGCGCTATCCCTTCATTTTGTGCCTGTCCTACCAGCCGGATTGGGACCTGCGAGCCTTTGGAGATCGACGCGTGAAAGTGGCGTCGTACCGTGGCCGGGACACGGAACTGCGCTGGTCACCCAGTAACGTCAGTCGTGTGCTCTAACCCCCCCTACTTGAAAGGAGTATTGAAATGCCTAAGGGATATCAGTCGTTCCTGCAGAAATCGACCCGCACCACCTACTGCAGCAAGGAGAAATTTGCCAATCACGACCTCTCTGCAATATGGGTCGCCGCGGCGTTGAAGCACTTTGGTATCGAGGCATCGGACACCAAGGACTACAAATACCCGCTCGACAGCCAGCCGGCCCGAGCCAAGATCTGGCCGGCCTGACCGCAGACGTTCCAGGTACCGTGAAGGAAGGAGCCGGTCAGCCACTTCGCCGACGGATGGGGATGTAAAAACCGGCTCTGCGTAGCTAATGCCAGTCAGCTTGACGGACTGGCATTAGCCACCTTTTGCAGGGCTTGCGGGCAACATCCTTACTTCTTCAGACCCAACTTCCTGAGTTCTTCATCACGCAACTCACGGCGCAGGATCTTGCCCACGTTGGTGGTCGGCAGCGCGTCGCGGAACTCCACGGCCTTGGGCACCTTGTAGCCGGTGACGTTGGCACGCATGTGTTCCATCACCTGTTCCTTGGTCAACGTGACACCCGGCCGTGCGACGATGAAAATCTTGATCGCCTCGCCAGACTTCTCGTCCGGGATACCAATGGCCGCGCATTGCAGCACGCCCGGCAGGGTTGCCAGCACATCCTCCAGTTCGTTGGGGTACACGTTGAAACCGGAGATCAGGATCATGTCTTTCTTGCGATCGACAATGCGCATGTAGCCGTCCGGCTGGATCAGCGCAATGTCACCGGTCTTGAGCCAGCCTTCGCTGTCGAGGATCTCGTCGGTGGCTTCCTGGCGCTGCCAGTAGCCCTTCATGACCTGCGGACCTTTCACGCACAACTCGCCGATTTCGCCCAAGGGCTGTTCGACGCCCGCGTCATTGATCACCTTGCACAGTGTCGACGGCACGGGAATGCCGATGGTACCGACCTGGATGTTCTGGATCGGGTTGACCGTGGCCACCGGGCTGGTTTCGGTCATGCCGTAGCCTTCGCAGATCGGGCAACCGGTCACCGCTTTCCAGCGCTCGGCTGCTGCGAGTTGCAGGGCCATGCCGCCGGACAGGGTGACTTTCAGCGCCGAGAAGTCCAGCTTGCGGAAGGCTTCGTTGTTGCACAGAGCCACGAACAGCGTATTGAGGCCGACGAAACCGCTGAACTTCCACTTCGACAGTTCCTTGACCATCGCCGAGAGGTCGCGCGGGTTGCTGATCAGGATGTTGTGGTTGCCGATCAGCATCATCGCCATGCAATGAAAGGTGAAGGCATAGATGTGGTACAGCGGCAGTGGCGTGATCAGCACCTCGCAACCCTCATTGAGGTTGGAGCCCATCAGCGCCTTGCACTGCAGCATGTTCGCCACCAGGTTGCGGTGGCTGAGCATCGCGCCCTTGGCCACGCCGGTGGTGCCACCGGTGTATTGCAGCACCGCCACATCGTCGCTGGTGGGGTTGGCTTCGCTCACGGGTTGACCGTGGCCTTTGCTCAACACGTCGTTGAACTTGATGGCCTTGGGCAAGTGGTAGGCCGGGACCATCTTCTTGACGTACTTGATCACGCTGTTGATCAACAGGCGCTTGAGCGGCGGCAGCAGGTCGGCGACTTCGGTGACAATGACGTGCTTGACGCCCGTCTTCGGCACCACGGTTTCGGCCAGGTGCGCCATGTTCGCCAGGCACACCAGCGCCTTGGCGCCGGAGTCGTTGAATTGGTGTTCCATTTCCCGCGCGGTGTACAACGGGTTGGTGTTGACCACGATCAGCCCGGCACGGATCGCACCGAACACGGCCACCGGATACTGGAGAACGTTGGGCAACTGCACGGCGATTCGATCGCCCGGCTGTAAATCGGTATGCTGTTGCAGGTACGCGGCAAACGCCCCGGACAACTCGTAGAGCTCACCGTAGGTGATCGTCTTGCCGAGGTTGCTGAATGCCGGCTTGTTGGCAAAGCGTTGGCAGGACTGCTTCAACACCGCCTGAATATTCGGATACTCGTCTGGATTGATGTCGGCAGCAATCCCAGCTGGGTACTTATCCTTCCAAAAGTCTTCGATCATGGAAGCCCACTCCTCAGCAACGCGAATTCTCACCGCATTTGATGCGATTATTATTGGTGTGTGTTTATTGGTGAATCTGGCTTGAATCAAGGCCGAGAAGTCACAAAAGCGCGCCGAGAGTAGCAGCTTTGCCGAGGGTCGCCTAGAGCCAAAAACAACCCCCACAGTCATAAACATGACTCATGACTATCCAGTAGTCATTTTTAGAGTAAAAATTCCAAACCCAACTGAATCGCCCTGGATACACAAAAAAATGTGGGAGCGATCTTGCTCGCGATAGCGGTGTATCAGCCCACATCTCTGGCACTGATAGACCGTTATCGCGAGCAAGCTCGCTCCCACAAGGGTTCTACTGGGGCGCTCTGGCCTCAGGCGATATCCCGCAATTCCCGCCGCAGGATCTTGCCCACCGGTGTCATCGGCAACGATTCCCGCAACACGATGTGCTTGGGAATCTTATAGCCGGTGAAGTTCTCCTTGCAGTAGGCCTTGAGCTCTTCAAGGCTGACCCCGGCTTCCCGCGCCACCACGAACAGCTTCACCGCCTCTCCCGAACGCTCGTCCGGCACGCCGATTACCGCGCAGTTGGCCACCTTGGGGTGGGCCATCACCACGTCTTCGATTTCGTTGGGGTATACGTTGAAACCCGAGACGATGATCATGTCTTTCTTGCGATCGACGATGCGCACGAAACCGTCCGGGTCGATCACCGCGATATCGCCGGACTTGAACCAGCCGTCGCTGTCCAGCACTTCGGCCGTGGCCTCGGGTTTGTTCCAATAGCCCTTCATGATCTGCGGGCCCTTGATGCACAGCTCGCCACGCTCGCCCAGGGGCTGCTCGACGCCATCGTCGTTGACCACTTTCATCAACGTGCCGGGCACCGGCATTCCCACCGTGCCCAGCCGGGATTTGCCGCCATAAGGATTGGCACTCGCCACCGGCGAAGTTTCGGTCAGGCCATACCCTTCGGTAATGCCGCAACCGGTGATCTGCTGCCAGCGCTCGGCGGTGGCCTTGATCAGCGCGGTGCCGCCGGAATTGGTGACCTTGAGGTGGGAAAAATCCAGGGTCTTGAAGTCTGGATGGTCCATCAGCGCCACGAACAGCGTGTTGAGCCCCAGCAGCAACGAGAAACGCCAGTTCTTCAATTCCTTGATGAAGCCACCGATGTCCCGCGGATTGGTGATCAGCACGTTGTGGTTGCCGGTCACCATCATGCACATGCAGTTCGCCGTGAACGCATAGATATGGTACAGCGGCAGTGGCGCGATCATGACTTCCTGGCCTTCGCGCAACAGTGGCTGGCCGTCATCGCCGAGCTGCCCCAGGCACGCCCGGGCCTGTTGCATGTTGGCCACCAGGTTGCCGTGGGTCAGCATCGCGCCCTTCGCCAACCCGGTGGTGCCGCCGGTGTATTGCAGCACGGCGATGTCATCGAGGCTGACTTTCAACGGCTTGATGCCCTGGCCACGCCCCAGACGCAAGGCGCTCTTGAAGGCAATGGCCTGGGGCAGCGAATAGTCCGGGACCATTTTCTTGACCTTGCTCACCATCGTGTTGACCAGCCAGCCCTTGGCGGTGGGCATCAGGTCGCCCATCTTCGCTTCGATCAGGTATTGCAGGTCCGTATCGGGCAACACCTCCTGGACTTTCTGCCCGAACATGTTCAGGTACACCAGCGCCCGGGCGCCAGAGTCCTTGAACTGATGGCGCATTTCCCGCGGGGTGTACAGCGGGTTGGTGTTGACCACGACCAGCCCGGCGCGCAAGGCACCGAACACAGCGATCGGGTACTGCAGGACGTTGGGCATCTGCACCGCGATACGATCGCCCGGCGCCAGGTCGGTATGGGCTTGCAGGTAACCGGCGAAGGCCGCGCTGTGGCGCTCGAGCTCGGCATACGTGAGGGTCACTCCCATGTTGCTGAACGCCGGGCGGTCGGCGAATTTCTTGCAGGAACGCTCGAACACCTCGACCACCGACTTGTAGGCCCCGAGGTCGACATCCAAGGGCACGCCGGCCGGGCGTTTGTCATTCCAGAAATCAGGCTGCATTGTTTTTGTCCTCTTTACCTGAGCATATCCGGGCCGCGTCTGTATCGCTTGCAGAGGCGGAGCTCCTGGGACACTAGCAGCTATGGCGAATCAGGCAAATATGGCAACCTGCGTCATAGATTGTGTGAATCTTCTTGCCATGACGCAGGCTGATCAGGCGAGACGCAACGGATGCGCTATACAATGCTGCGACGCTGCACAAAAGGAATCGCCATGATCCACCAAACGTTCTGGCTGACCGCGACCGACCACAGCCGCCTGTTCGTCAACCAGTGGCTGCCCGAAACCGCTCCGGTGGCGGTGGTCATGCTGGCCCATGGCATGGCCGAACACAGCGGCCGCTACGCCCGCCTGGCCCAGGCGCTGTGCGATGAAGGCTACGGTGTCTACGCGATGGACCTGCGCGGCCATGGCAAGACCGGCGAGGAAGCGATTCTCGGTCACTTCGCCGACGAGGACGGCTGGGCCAAGGTCGTGGGCGACCTGGCCAGCCTCAACCATCACATCGGCCAACAGCATCCCGATACGCCCATCATTCTGCTGGGCCACAGCATGGGCAGCTATCTCGCCCAGGGTTACCTGCTGCATCACAGCGCCAGTCTGCACGGGGCGATTCTCAGCGGTTCGAACTTCCAGCCGGTGGCGCTCTACCGCAGCGCTCGCCTGATCGCCCGCTTCGAACGTCGACGCCAGGGTGCCGCGGGACGCAGCGCCTTGATCGAATGGCTGTCGTTCGGCAGCTTCAACAAGAAATTCAAACCAACCCGTACCCCCTTCGACTGGCTCAGCCGTGACCCGGTCGAAGTCGATAAATATGTCCACGACCCGCTGTGTGGCTTTCGCTGCACCAATCAACTGTGGGTCGACCTGCTCGGCGGCTTGCAGCAAATCAGCAAAGCGTCCAATCTCGCCCAGATCGATCCGGGCCTGCCCCTGCTGGTGATCGGTGGCGAATGTGATCCGGTGAGTGACGGCAAGCGTCTGAAGGATCTGGCCGACGCCCTGCGCGACGCCGGCAGCCAACACCTGCAATTGACGATCTACCCGCAGGCTCGGCACGAATTGTTCAATGAGACCAACCGCGATGAAGTGACCGCCGACGTGCTGGCCTGGATTGCCCAGGCCTTGAACCACAAACGGCCACCACGCAGCGAGTAGGCCTGCAACGTTTTTCTTTACTCCACAGGATCTGAAACAGATGACCCAGGTTACCAACACCCCTTACGAAGCCCTCGAGATCGGCCAGACCGCCAGCTACAGCAAGACCGTCGAAGAGCGTGACATCCAGCTGTTCGCGGCGATGTCGGGCGATCACAACCCGGTGCACCTGGACGCCGAATTCGCCGCGGCGAGCATGTTCAAGGAGCGCATCGCCCATGGCATGTTCAGCGGTGCGCTGATCAGTGCCGCGGTGGCGTGCGAGTTGCCTGGGCCGGGCACCATCTACATCGGCCAGCAGATGAGCTTCCAGAAACCGGTGAAAATCGGCGACACCCTGACCGTGCGCCTGGAAATCCTGGAAAAACTGCCAAAATTCCGCGTGCGTATCGCCACCCGCGTATTCAACCAGCGCGACGAGCTGGTGGTGGACGGCGAAGCCGAGATCCTCGCCCCGCGCAAGCAGCAGACCGTGACGTTGCCGACGTTGCCGGCGATCACCGTCGGTTGATTTCGAAGCGACACACCCTCTGTGGAGTGAATGAACTGTGGCGAGGGAGCTTGCTCCCGCTGGGGTGCGAAGCGCCCCAAAAAAAGCGCCTGCGTTGGATCTGATCAAACGCGGACGCTTTTTTTACGACGGCTTCGCCGCCGAGCGGGAGCAAGCTACCTCGCCACAGGGAATGCAGCGCGGCGGTTATTGCGGGCCTTCGCGCACCTGCACGCTCGCCGTCATCCCGGCGCTCAGGTTCACGCCCTCCGGCACCTTGTCCAACTTGATCCGCACCGGAATCCGCTGGGCCAGGCGTACCCAGTTGAAGGTCGGCTCGACCTCCGCCAGCAACTGCGCATCGGGGTTGGTGTTGCGGTCGGTAATGCCGCGGCTGATACTTTCGACATGGCCCTCCAGCGCATGGCCAGCACTCATCAGCCAGACTTTGACCGGGTCGCCCACACGAATCCTGGGCAATTTGGTCTCTTCGAAATAAGCCTGCACATAAAACGTCGAGTCATCGATCAGCGCCATGACCGGCTGCCCGGCATTCACGTAGTTGCCTTCGGCCAGGCGCAGGTTGGTGATGTGACCGCTGCGGGGGGCCAGGACCTGGCTGCGGGCGAGGTTGAGTTCGGCGACCTTGGCCTCGGCCTGGGCTTCGCGCAGTTCGCCGCGGGCGATGCCGGCGTTGATTTGGGCGTTTTCCCGCAATTCGGCACTGATGGCCTGGGGCCCCAGGGCGGCGCGGCGACTGGCCTCGTGTTCACGCAGACTCAACTGCTGCTGGCGTGTCTGGACCACGGCCCGGGCTTTCTCCAGCGCCGCCTCGAAACGCTCACGATCAATGCTCAACAGCAGATCGCCGGCCTTGACCTGCTGGTTATCCACCGCCTTTAGCTCGCGTACCCACCCCGACACGTCGGGTGCGATCACCACCACGTCGGCGCGGATCCGCGCATCGCGGGTCCAGGGCGTAAGCATGTAGTACTGCCACAGGTGAAACCCGGCGAAGATCGCCACGACCACCATGCACAGCGTGACGGCGACACGTACGGAAGTACGCATGTTCAACTCCTATAGCGGCCCGAGGACCACGGTAATAACAGTCAGGACACAGACATACAGGGCGCAGTCGAACAAGGCTTCATGCCAGATCCAGCGCCCGGCCGGCACCAGGCTGAGCAACAGGCGCAGCGCGCCGGTCACCAGCAAGGCCAGCACCACATAAATCAGGAACGGGCTGAGCAACACCCCACCCATCGACCACTCACGCAAGCCCATGGCTGTGCTCCCGTCGTTCAGGTTCGTGCTGGCGGCACCAGGCGCGCCAACTGTTTTGCAATTGCACCACCGCGCCCTGGGCCAACGTCAATGCGTCACTGGCCGGCTGGGCAGACAGCACGTTCAGGAACTCGGCGCTCGCCGAAGCCAGCGCATCGGCCTGGTCACCGGCCGGGCCGCGCTCGAGCACCTGTTCCAACGCTTCGAAATAACGGCGCTGCGCCCGGGTATCCGGCACTTGGGCGACGGCCAGGCTCAGGCGCAGATGCAACAATTCATCGCCAATGTCCAGGCCAAGCAGACCATCGTCCCAACGGCTGCGCGCCTGCACCGGCAGTTCGGGGTAATGCCGCGCCAACTGCAACAACCGGTCGGCCATGCGCCCGCCGAACCAGCTCTCGGCACCGCGCAGGCTGCGATGGGTCAGGCGCACCAAGTCGTGGAGGGTCGCGGCCAGCAGGCGACGGCTGTGCCAGGCCGGGTTGCGCAAGATCAGTAGATTGAAAGCCAGCACCGCCGCGCCCACGCCGATCATCATCGCCTGGGCGTTGTTGAAGAACGCCGCGACGTCGTATTTCATGGCATTGAGCGGCGAAATCAGCACCACGAAATGCAGGCAGAACGACGTCGCCGTGGCGAATATCTGCGGCTTGGCCATGCCCAATGCCCCGAAGAACAACGGCACGCCCATGGCCATGCACAGCATCGCGAAACTGCTCCATTGCGGGAGTATGAGCTCGCCGATCACGAACGCCGTCGGCACGGCCAAAAAGATGCCCCGCAGAAAACTCATGCCGATCTGCGCGCCGTTTTCGCGGCTGGCGAACAGGCTGCACACCACGCACGTCAGCACCAGCGCGCCCGACGCGGCAGGCCAGGCGGTCGCCAGCCAGAAACAGGCCACTGCCAGGAATGCCAGGGCGCTGCGAGCGCCAAAGACCATGGCCAGGGACAGATCGCGATGAGGCGTCAAGGTGCGAGGTGGATCCGCCGCTTCCCTGCCCTCCTGCACCGCCGTCAAGGCGGCGCAGGCGGCCAAGGCGGTATCGAGCAACAGGGCGAAACGCGCCAGGCAATAACTTTGCGCCGCGCTGAACTGCGGGTCGTGGGAGGCATCCCACACCCGGGGACGCAAGGCTTGCAGGGTCGCACTGTCGGCGTCGAGGGCTTGCTGCACCTCGTTCATCCACGGCTGGAGCGCCACCGTTTCCTCGGGATCGAGCTGTTTCCACTGCCGCCGCACCGAGCGTGAAAGACGCAACAGCATCAGCAATTTCTGGCTCAAGCCGCTGATGGCCCGGGCGCGCTGTCGGCCACGGCTGCCTTCGAACCAGGCATGTTCGCGCTGGGCATCCACCGCGACAATCCTGCCAAGGATTTCCAGCAACCCTTTACGGGCCTGGGCATCGCCGGCCAGGGTCGCACGGGCGGCCTGCATGCCGCTTTGCCAGGCAGCCAGGGCCTGACCGGCCAGTTGCCGCTCGACCCGCAAGGGCCAGAGCAAGGCACTGGCCGCCGTGGCGCAGACGATGCCCAGGCTGATCTCGGTGCAGCGCGCCACTGCCTGGTCGAACACCCCCAGCGGATGGGAAATGGCTGGCAGGGCAATGATCGCCACCGTGTAGCCAGCCAACACGAATGAATACGACCAGGCACTGCGCAGCAGCGTCGAACAGGCCGTGCACAGGCCCAGCCAGAGCGCCAAGGCCAGCAGGAACAACCAGGGCGCCTGGGCAAACAGGCCCATGAACACCACCGACATGACCGTGCCCACCAATGTACCGACCAATCGCGCCAAGCCCTTCTGCACCACCATCCCGGACAGTGGCTGGGCGACGATGATTGCGGTCATCAGCGCCCATGACGGTTGCTCCAGCCCCCAGCGCAACGCCAACCATAACGCCAGTCCACCGCCAAGCACGGTCTTGATGGCGAACTGCAAAGCGAGGCGGTCGGGGGCGAACAAGGCCTGGAAGGTAATGGGCACGCGGAAAACTCTTTGGGGGACGCCAGTAACGATAGATGCAATACGAGGAGATAGGCGATGCAATTATTAGCTAGCTACCTATTTGAGTCCAGAGTTGTTTGTCGCCCCGCCATGCGAAGGCTTTTTTTGGCGAGGGAGCTTGCTCCCGCCGGGCTCTGTAGGAGCTGGCGAAGCCTGCGATCTTTTGATCTTGATCTTTCGCTCTCGACTCAATTGTCAGTGGAAGATCGCAGCCTCGTTGCACTCGTCAGCTCCTACACAGCTCCTACACGCAGCCCAGCGGGAGCAAGCTCCCTCGCCACAACAGCGTTCACCTTCAATCTGAGTCGTCCCCCACAAAAAAACGCCAGGCGTGCTGGCGTTTTTTTTTCGGCGTTGGCTACGCGTTTAACTCCGGGCGCGCGCCTGGTTACGCAGCGCCTTGACCTGGTCATGGTTGCGTTGCACACCATGGTACTGGCGCTCAACCAGATCACGAATACCCACCAGGTTGTGCTTGGTGATTTTCTCAAGCGCTTCCTTGTAGGCCTTGAGCGCATGGTCTTCACCACGCTCGGCTTCGTTGAGCACCGCTTCTTCATCCTTGCCGGTGAACATGGCTTTCACGTCTACCCAGCGACGGTGCAGGTCACCGGAGACGCTGGTGGAGGTTTCCGGATCGCCACCCAAGGAGCGAACCGCTGCCTGCAGTTCGGCCGCGGCGGTTGCGCAATCGGCGGCACGTTGGACGAACAGCGACTTGAGTTCCGGATGCTTGATGTCTTCAGCGCAGGTCTTGAAGCCTTCCTGGCCATCCTTACTGGTCTCGATCAGGTCGTTCAAGACGGAGATGGATTCTTTGTTGATGTCAGTCATTTTTCAGTTCCTTTGCTGGTGAATAGAAAACCTGCAAGGGATATTGCATCGGCCATGCCAGCCATCCACATTAATAAAATCACTTTAAAATCAATAAGTTAATAACAATCCACAAATCTGTATCCGCGCTATTTGCATGATCTGTCATTTGGCCTGCATGCAGAATGCCTGTATTTTCGAGACAGTTTTGAATCAAGACAATTGCCATGAATCCGGAAAAGCTCGAATTGCTCGTCACACGTCAAATGCCCTTCGGTAAATACAAGGGCCGAATCCTCGCCGACCTGCCGGGTCAATACCTGAACTGGTTCGCTCGTGAGGGTTTCCCCAAGGGGGAACTGGGCGGTTTGCTGGCCTTGATGCAGGAAATCGACCACAACGGTTTGTCCGACCTGCTGGACCCGCTGCGCGCCAAACATGGCCTGCCCAAACCTCGCCATTGACTGACTGAGACCCGCCATGCCCGAAAACACGTTACGCGCCCACGACGAAGCTTTCTGGAAAACCTTTGTCGACCGCTACGACATCGATCCTGCCGGGCCGCTCAACCTGGAAAACGGCTACTTCGGGCGCATGTCCCGCACCGTGGTGGAGGAATACCAGCGCAACATCGAGTTCATCAACCGGGGCAATTCGGTGTACGTGCGCCAGCATTTCGACCAGGAGCACGGCGAAGCCATTCGGCGGCAGGTGGCCCGGCTGATCCATGCATCCCCCCAGAGCGTCGGGTTGGCCGGCAGCGCGGTGGATGCCTTGCAAACGTTGATTCGCAACTACAACCGCCTCAAGCCGGGCGATCAGGTACTGATCTGTGACGTGGAATACGCCTCGGTCAAAAGTGCCATGCGTTGGCTGGCCCGCCAGCGTGGCGTGGAGGTGATCGAAATCGTCCACCAGCACCCCGCCAGTTTCGAACGCCTGGTGGGCACTTATCGCGAAGCGTTCATTCGCTACCCGCGCCTCAAACTGATGGCGCTGACCTACGTCAACCATCTCACCGGGCTGGTGATGCCGGTCAAGGCCATTGCCGAGAGCGCCCGGGAGTTTGCCGTCGATATCATCCTCGACGGCGCCCACGCCCTGGGCCAGATCGATTTCGACCTGAAGAAGCTCGGAATCGAATTTGCCGGTTTCAACCTGCAGAAGTGGATCGGCGGCCCGCTTTCCCTGGGCTTCCTGTACATCGCCCCGCAGCGGCTGGCCGACATCGACCCGGACATGGACGAAGACAGTTACCCCGCCACCGATGTCCGCTCACGCACGCCCCACAGCACGCCGAACATCCCGGCCTTGCTGACCCTGCCTCTGGTTTTCGAAGAACACCGGGCCCTGGGCGGTGCCTTGGCCAAAGGCGCGCGCCTGTGTTACCTGCGCGACCTGTGGGTGAACGCCGTGCGCGATGTGCCGGGCATCGAAGTCATGACCCCGGATGACCGGCGCCTCTATTGCGGCATCACGGCGATGCGCTTCACCGGCCATGCCGATCAACAGGCGATGGCCGATCGACTGCTCAATGAGCATGGGATCTTCACAGTGGTGCGCAACACCAGCGTCGGGCCGTGCATTCGCGTTACTCCGGGGTTGATTACCTTGGCGAGTGATATCGAGCGGTTGACCCAAGCACTTACTCACCTGAGCCGTACCTAGCTCCCTTGCTCCCGCTGGGCTCTGTAGGAGCTGGCGAAGCCTGCGATCTTTTGATCTTGATCTTTCGCTCTCGACTCAATTGTCAGTGGAAAGATCGCAGCCTCGTTGCACTCGTCAGCTCCTACACAGCTCCTACATGCAGCCCAGCGGGAGCAAGCTCCCTCGCCACAGGAAATCTGTGCAGGCATAAAACCCCAGGCAAAAAAAAACGGTGCGCCGACCAAGCGCACCGTAAAACCGTAGAACACCCAACGAGGTTCGGTAAATCAATCAGTCCAGCAGCGCCAAGGCCTCGGCGGTGCATTCCTGAATGCGGGCCCAGTCGCCGTTCTTGATCCACTCCGGATCAAGCATCCAGCTTCCGCCCACGCACATCACGTTTTTCAACGCCATGTAGCTCTTGATGTTGGCTGGGCTGACGCCGCCGGTCGGGCAGAATTTCACTTCGCCAAATGGGCCGCCCAAGGCCTTGATGGCCGCGACGCCGCCGCTGACTTCGGCCGGGAACAGTTTGAAGCGGCGATAGCCCAGGCCGTAGCCTTCCATGATGCCCGAGGCGTTGCTGATGCCTGGCAGCAAGGGGATCGGGCTGTAGACGCTGGCCTCGAGCAGATCACGGGTGATGCCCGGGGTGACGATGAACTGCGAACCGGCCGCCTCGGCCGCGGCCAGCATGTGGCGGTCGAGCACTGTGCCGGCGCCGGTTACCAGTTCCGGACGCTGCTCGCGCAGCACCTGGATGGCCTTGAGCCCGTATTGGGAACGCAACGTCACTTCCAGCGCCGTCAGGCCACCGGCGGCCAGGGCATCGGCCAGCGGCAGGATGTCCTGTTCACGGGCGATGGTGATCACCGGCAGGATCCGCGCCTTGGCGCAAAGGCTGTCGATCAGGGCAACTTTGTCCGCCATGGAAACGGTCGGGGATGGGTTTGTCATAGCGGCTGATCCTTGGTTCATGGGCACCAGTAAATCTCTAACGTAGGTTGCAAAAACGCGCGGATCGGCATCTCGGCGACATCGTCACCCGCCACCGCGGCGTTCAGGGTGGTCAATTTCGACTGACCGGAAATCGACAGCACTTTGTGTTGCGCCGAGGCCAGCAAGGCACGGCTCATGGTCAAGCGCTGGTGCGGCACGGTCGGCGCCAGCATCGGCCAGCAGCGTCGTACGCCATTGGCGTCCAGGGCCTGGGACAGGTTCGGACTGTCGGGGAACAGCGAGGCGGTGTGCCCGTCATCGCCCATGCCCAATACCAGCACGTCGATGGGCGGCAGCTCAGCCAGCAAACGATCGGCCTGCTCGGCAGCCGCTTCCAGGTTGGCGCTGGCGCTGTAGAGGCTCAGGAACTGGGCCTTGGCCGCGGCGCCTTGCAACAGGTAACGCTTGAGCAGGCCGGCGTTGCTGTCGGCGTGTTCAACCGGTACCCAGCGTTCGTCAGCCAGGCTGACCACGACCTTGGACCAGTCCAGCGCCTGCTTGGCCAGGTGCTGGAAAAACGCCACCGGGCTGCGGCCACCGGAGACCACCAGGGTCGCTGCACCGCGCGCGTCGATCGCACTGCGCAACTGCTCGGCCACCTTCAGCGCCAGGCCTTCAGCCAGCAGCACCGGGTTCTTGAATTCATGGGCGCTGACGCCCTGCGGCAGTTTCACTTCAGATATCGCCATACCATGACCTCCCATCCCGCGTGATCAGTGCAATGGAGCTCATCGGCCCCCAGGACCCGGCCGCATACGGCTTGGGCGCATCGCCGGATTTTTTCCACCCGGCGATCAACTGGTCACACCACGTCCACGCGGCTTCAATTTCATCTTTACGGACAAACAGGTTCTGATTGCCGTTCATGACTTCCAGCAACAACCGCTCGTAGGCATCGGGAATACGTGCGCTGCGATAGGTGTCGGAGAAGTTGAGTTGCAGCGGACCGCTGCGCAATTGCATGCCCTTGTCCAGACCCTGCTCCTTGGTCATCACCCGCAAGGAAATCCCTTCGTCCGGTTGCAGGCGGATGATCAGCTTGTTGCTGATCTGCAAGCGCTGCTCAGGGGCGAAGATGTAGTGGGACGGTTCCTTGAAGTGGATGACGATCTGCGACAGCTTCTGCGGCATGCGCTTGCCGGTACGCAGGTAAAACGGCACACCGGCCCAACGCCAGTTGCGGATGTCGGCGCGCAGGGCGACGAACGTCTCGGTGTCGCTCTGCGTATTGGAATTAGGTTCTTCAAGGTAGCCAGGCACCGACTTGCCCTCGCTGTGGCCGGCAATGTACTGGCCGCGCACCACCTGGGTGGTCAAGCCTTCCGGGCTGATTGGCGCCAGGGCCTTGAGCACCTTGACCTTCTCGTCACGGATGCTGTCGGCGGACAAGTCAGCCGGAGGGTCCATGGCGATCAGGCACAGCAGCTGCAACAGGTGATTCTGGATCATGTCGCGCAGTTGGCCAGCCTTGTCGAAATAACCCCAGCGACCTTCGATACCGACTTTCTCGGCCACGGTGATTTCCACGTGGGAGATGTAGTTCTGGTTCCACTGGGTTTCGAACAGGCTATTGGCGAACCGCAGCGCGATCAGGTTCTGGACCGTCTCTTTGCCCAGGTAGTGGTCGATGCGATAGGTGCGGTTTTCCGGGAAGAACTGTGCCACGGCATCGTTGACCTTGCGCGACGACTCCAGGTCCGAACCAATGGGTTTTTCCAGCACGACACGGGTGTTTTCGCTCAAGCCGACCTTCGCCAGGTTCTCGCAGATCGCTCCATACACCGCCGCCGGGGTGGCGAAATAGGCAATGACCTGCTGGGCCGAACCGGCCGCTTCGGCCAGGGCGACGTAATCGTCGGCCTTGAGGAAATCCACGTGCAGATAGGACAAACGTGCGAGGAAGCGCTCGAGCACGGCTTCGTCCAGGTCTTTTTCACCCACGTAGCGACGCAGCTCGGCAGTGATGAATGCCAGGTGCTGTTGCTCGCTGCCGGGTTCACGGGCCAGCGCAATGATCCGCGTGTCCTCGTGCAGCAACTGGGCGCCATCGAGCTGGTACAGGGCAGGAAAGAGCTTGCGCAAGGCCAGATCGCCCAACGCGCCGAACAAGGCAAAGGTGCACGGTTCAACCGTAATCGAAGGCATGATGTTTGTTCTTTTATCAAGTTAAACTACAAATACCTTTTTTCAAGGCATCACTCAAGGAAAAATGTAGTAATAACCACAACATTTTTCGAAAATACCGATTCCGAGTGGTGGTCCGTCGGAGCCATCAGTAGGATAGGCCACCGCAAAGGGTCGTATCAAAGACCCGTCTTCCTAGGAATCTTGTATGGACCGCGTGCGAAACTTACTGGAACAGATCCAGAGTCGCCTTGAAGACCTGAACAAGGCCGAACGCAAGGTGGCCGAGATCATCCTGCTTAACCCACAGCAGGCGACCCGCTTCAGCATCGCCGCCCTCGCCCAGGCCGCTTCGGTCAGCGAACCGACCGTCAACCGTTTCTGCCGCTCGTTCGGCGTCAGCGGTTATCCGGAACTCAAGCTGCAATTGGCCCAGAGCCTGGCCAGCGGCGCCGCTTATGTCAGCCGCGCGGTGGAGGCCGATGACAACCCGGAAGCCTATACCCGCAAGATCTTTGGCAGTGCCATTGCCTCATTGGACAGCGCCTGCCAGGCCCTTGATCCCAATTTGATCAGTCGCGCCGTGGATTTGCTGATCCAGGCCCGGCAGATCCACTTCTTCGGCCTCGGCGCCTCCGCCCCGGTGGCGCTGGATGCCCAGCACAAGTTTTTCCGTTTCAACCTGGCGGTAACCGCTCACGCCGACGTGCTGATGCAGCGCATGATCGCGTCGGTGGCCCATACCGGCGAGCTGTTCGTGATCATTTCCTACACCGGCCGCACCCGCGAGCTGGTGGAAGTGGCGCGCATCGCCCGGGAAAACGGCGCCTCGGTGCTGGGCTTGACCGCCGAAAATTCGCCGCTGGCCAAGGCCAGTACCCTGAGCCTGAACATTCCCCTGCCCGAAGACACGGACATCTACATGCCGATGACCTCGCGGATCATCCAACTGACCGTGCTGGACGTGCTCGCCACCGGCATGACCCTGCGTCGAGGCGTGGACTTCCAGCCGCACCTGCGCAAGATCAAGGAAAGCCTGAATGCCAGCCGGTATCCGGTGGGGGATGAGTTCAACTGATTCGATCCAGAATCCTCGGTGTCTGATGGTCCCTTTTCGCGAGCAGGCTCGCTCCCACACTGGATCTTTGATGTTCACAAAAACCCTGTGGGAGCGAGCCTGCTCCGGGCGGCGATCCGACGATGAGGCCAGCAGCCTCACCCAATAACCTGAATCAAGCCCCCACCCGCGCCTGCAAACTCAGGTGCGCCCGCTCCCCCGGCGCCAGGCACAGGCTGTCGGTGCCGCCACTGGCCGCTTCGACACAGACAAACTCGCTGATCTCATCCCAACTCACCCCCAGCAACGGCCGCGCGCCGGGATGCCAGACCACGGTGTCGGCGCTGTCGCCGGTGTCGATGCACAATTCGCGCTGCCACGCGTGGTCCTTGAGTTGCAATTCGCCCTCATGCTGGAACACCCGCTGGCAGCCGCCCTCGACCCGCAACTCGCCTTCCTGCTGGCAAACCGCACGGTTCAATTGATCGTAACCCTGGGCACCTTCGAGCCCAGACAGCGCTACCTCGCCGACGTCACCAATACGCCAGTAAGCGTGCAAAGCCTGGCTCAACTGGCACGGCAGGCTGTCCTGGTGCTCGGTGCTCAAGCGCAGCTCCATGCGCTCACCCAAGTCGGCGTGCAGGTCCACTTGCCAATCGCACAGTTGCAGTTGCCAGTGCAAATGCACACCGTCTTCATCGCTGCGGCTGTCGAGCAGCTTCCAGTCGATCAACCGCGCCCAACCGTGGGACGGCCAGGCGTTTTCGCTGGGATGGCGGCCATACCACGGCCAGCACACCGGCACCCCGCCGCGGATCGCCCCGACTTGTGGCCACTTGGCCGCGCACCACAACCAGGGTTTCTGGCCACGCGGCTGGAAGTGCAGCAACTGCGCGCCCTGGCGACTGAACACCGCCTGGCACAACGGGTGATCGATCACCAACACATCGCGCTGCCGATAGCGCTCCCACGCGAACACCGGGCGTTCGCGCAAGGATCTGAAAAAGCGTTGTAGCGGATGCTCATGCATGGGCCGCGGTCCTGGAAATCATTCAATACTCAACGTTGGTACGACGCTTTTTTGTGGCCAGAGATTGCTCCCGATCGGCTGTGTAGGAGCTGCCGAGCGAAGCGAGGCTGCGATCTTTCCACAGCCCATTGAATCGAGAGCGAAAGATCACAATCAAAAGATCGCAGGCTTCGCCAGCTCCTACAGAGCCCAGCGGGAGCAATCTCTGGCCACAGGTTCTGCACAACCCAACGCTCGCCGCAAAAAAAAGCGGACAGCCTTGGCTGTCCGCAAATATGCGCACATAGAGAGGAGCTTATCGCAACAGCGTTAGAACACCGACTGAATTTTCAGGCCGGCCACCAGCGCGTTGTCGACTTCATCCACACCACCCGGGTGAGTAATGTACTGCAGGTTCGGACGCACGGTCAGCCAGTTGGTGACGTGGAAGCCGTAGTTGATTTCGTAGTTGTACTCGGTGCTGCGCAACGGCGCGAACAGCGGATCGTCGTAGTCGCTGACACCATTGGCGGCGTTGACCAGCTCAGCGTTTTTCTTCACGTCTTCGTTGACATGGATACGCGAGAAACCGATGCCGACATCGTCTTTTGGACGTGCATCGAACGGCCCCTTGTACACGAACATCAACGACTGGTAGTTGTCGACGACGTTGGTTTCCTTGTCATGGAAGGTGGCGTTGGCCGCGATGTTCAGGCCGCGCGAAGCATCACCGTTGTGGCTGGTGAGCTGTTGTTGCACGACGAGCCAGTAGCCGTCCTTGCTGCTGTGGCTGCGATAGGCGTTGCGGGTGGTCGCAGCGTCGTTGCCATCCTCGTCTTCACGGACGTCGTCAGCCTTGGCTGTACTTTTGTAGTAACCGACACGGTACTCGCCCGGCAGGTTATTGATCTTCGGCGACCAGACCAACTCGACCGGAATGAGAGTACCCTTGGTACCGCTGCCGCTGAGCTTGTAGCGGTTGTTGTTTTCCAGCTGCGAAGGGTTCTGGTTGTAGGCACCGATCTGCGCATAGAGCTCAGGCGTGAGGTTGTATTTGACGCGAATCGCCGCCTGCATGATCGGCCAGTTGTACCAGATGCCGGTCGCCCAGTTACCCGCTTGTGAACCGCAGAACGCCAGGTTCTGGAATTCACACGGGAAGGTGTTGAAGTCTTCGCCCTCACCGAAATAACCGGCTTTGACATCCAGCTTGCTATCGAAGTATTTCTGCTTGATCCACAACTGGGTCAGACGCGTGGTTTGTCCACGGCCCCAGACTTCCTGGGAAGAACTGAGGGTACCGGCACGTGGATCACCGATGCGGTCGTTGGAGATGTTGCGACCGTCACGCCGGGTGAACTGGATCTTGGCTTCCGTATCGCCCCAGCCCGCCAGTTTTTCCAGGTCGAGCGCGACCCCAAGGCCAAACTGCTGGGACCAGCGCGCAGTCTTGTCATCGTTGTAGCCGCCGTGGAGGTTGGCACCCATCTCACCGACGAAGTCCGCCTTGATATCGATACCTTGCTCGATCAGCTTGGTCCGTTCGCCGCCCCAGTCGCCCGTCATCCACTTCGAGTCGGCGCTGAACGCGTCGGCTGCGTGTGCGCTACCGGCCAGCATCATCGCCGCAACGGCTGATAACTGGCAGATAAGCTGGGCATTGTTTTTCTTTTTCATCCCTACATCCTCGTCTTTATTTATTGTTATTAACTGTTTTTATCTAACGCGGTTTACAACGATTGCGGCGAATGTCCCCATCCACCGCATACTCCTTTCCTGTGGGAGCAGGCTTGCTCCCACATTCATTCTTCAACGGCCTTTGAACTGCGCCACGTTCGCCGTTCGGGCATCTGTTTGCGGCTGGCCGGCCACACCCAGGCGCTCGCCGGACTGGGCGTCGAACAGCAGCACTTTCGACGGATCGAATTGCAGCGTCAGGGTTTCCCCCGGTTGCGGTGCCACGTCCGGCGCCAAACGGCAGCAGACCTTGGTGTCGTTGAGGTTGACGAATACCAGGGTGTCCGGCCCGGTAGGCTCGGTGACCTGGACTTCAGCACGAATGGTCGGCAGGCCATTGGGCTCGCTGCCCGCCAACGCGATCTGTTCCGGACGCATGCCGAGGATCACTTCGCGGTCTTCCAGGCCGGCGTCCTGCATGCCCAGCGGCAGCTCGCAACGGGCCTGGCCGCTGTCGAGCAACGCCAGCAGGCGACCGTCCTTGCGTTGCAGGCGCAGCGGGATGAAGTTCATCGGAGGCGAACCGATGAAGCTCGCCACGAACAGGTTGGCCGGGTTGGTGTAGATGTCTTTCGGCGTGCCGAACTGCTGGATGATCCCGTCCTTCATCACCGCCACTTTGTCGCCCAGGGTCATGGCTTCGATCTGGTCGTGGGTCACGTAGACCGTGGTGGTCTTCAGGCGCTGGTGCATCAGTTTCATTTCGGTGCGCATCTCGACCCGCAGCTTGGCGTCGAGGTTGGACAGCGGTTCGTCGAACAGGTAGATCTTCGGCCGCCGCGCCAGGGCCCGCCCCATGGCCACGCGCTGTTGCTGGCCGCCGGAGAGCTGGCCGGGCTTGCGATTGAGCAGGTGCTCGATCTGCAGCAGCTTGGCCACGCGGTTGACTTCTTCGTCGATGTCCGACTGTTTCATCTTGCGGATTTTCAGGCCGAACTCGATGTTCTCGCGCACGCTCATGGTCGGGTACAGCGCGTAGGACTGGAACACCATGGCGATGTCGCGATCCTTCGGGCTCATGCCGCTGACATCCTGGTCACCGATCATGATCGCGCCGCCGGTAATGGTCTCCAGGCCAGCGATGCAGTTCATCAGTGTCGACTTGCCGCAGCCCGAGGGTCCGACGAGGATCAGGAACTCACCGTCCTTGATCGACAACTCGATGTTCTTCAGGGTGTCCGGCAGGCCGGCACCATAGGTCTTGTTTACGTTGCGAAGTTCAAGCGTTGCCATGATTACCCCTTGACTGCGCCGGCCGTCAGGCCGCGCACGAAATACTTGCCTGCCACCACATAGACCAGCAGGGTCGGCAGCCCGGCGATCATCGCCGCCGCCATGTCCACGTTGTATTCCTTGGCCCCGGTACTGGTGTTGACCAGGTTGTTCAGCGCCACGGTGATGGGTTGCGAATCACCGCTGGAGAACACCACGCCGAACAGGAAGTCGTTCCAGATCTGCGTGAACTGCCAGATCAGGCAGACCATGATGATCGGGGTGGACATCGGCAGGATGATCCGCCGGAAAATGGTGAAGAACCCCGCACCGTCCAGTCGCGCCGCCTTCACCAGTGCATCGGGAATGCTCACGTAGTAGTTGCGGAAGAACAGCGTGGTGAAGGCCAGGCCGTAGACCACGTGCACGAACACCAGGCCCGTGGTGGTACTGGCCAGGCCCATCTTGCCGAGGGTGAACGAGGCCGGCAGCAGGACGGTCTGGAACGGCAGGAAGCAGCCGAACAGCAACAGGCCGAAGAACAACTGCGAACCGCGAAAGCGCCACATCGACAACACGTAGCCGTTCAAGGCACCGATGGCGGTAGAGATCAACACCGCCGGGACGGTGATCTTGATCGAGTTCCAGAAGTAGCCGTCGACCGTGGCCCAGGCCTTGACCCAACCGATGCCACTGACCACGGTCGGCCAGCTCAGCAGGTTGCCGGAGCTGATGTCTTCCGGGGTCTTGAAGCTGGTCAACAGCATGACCACCAACGGCACCAGGTAAAGCACTACGGCGAGGATCAGCACCGCGTAGATCGCGATGCGACTCAGGCTGATGGAAGGTTTGGCAGCGAGACTAGTCATGACGCTTGGTCCTCAGCTCGGAGTACAGGTAAGGCACGATGATCGCGAGGATCGCGCCGAGCATCAGGATTGCGCTGGCCGAGCCCATGCCCATCTGGCCGCGACTGAAGGTGAACGAATACATGAACATCGCCGGCAGGTCGGAGGAATAACCCGGGCCACCGGCCGTCATCGCCGCCACCAGGTCGAAGCTCTTGATCGCGATGTGCGCCAGGATCATCACGGCGCTGAAGAACACGGGGCGCAGGCTCGGCAGTACCACTTTCCAGTAGATGCGCGGCATGCTCGCGCCATCGATCTGCGCGGCACGGATGATCGATTGATCGACACCGCGCAGGCCGGCCAGGAACATCGCCATGATGAAGCCCGAGGCCTGCCACACCGCCGCGATCACCAGGCAGTACACCACCCGATCCGGGTCGATCAGCCAATCAAGGCGGAAGCCTTCCCAGCCCCAGTCACGCAACAATTTGTCCAGGCCCATGCCTGGGTTGAGCAGCCATTTCCAGGCCGTACCGGTGACGATCATCGACAACGCCATCGGGTACAGGTAAATGGTGCGGATAAAACCTTCGCGACGAATGCGCTGGTCGAGAAATACCGCCAGCAGTACGCCGATCACCAGGGTGATGCCGATGAACAGGCCACCGAACAGCGCCAGGTTCTTGCTCGCCACCCACCAACGGTCGTTGTCCATCAGCCGCGCATACTGCGCCAGGCCTGCCCACTTGTAGTTCGGCAGGAACGTCGAGGTGGTGAACGACAGGACGAACGTCCACAAGATATAGCCATAGAAGCCCACCAGAACGATGAACATGCTCGGCGCCAGCACCAGTTTCGGGAGCCAGCGCTGCAATGCATCGAACGGCGAGGCCTTGCTGAACACAGCAACAGAACTCATGGGAAGATCCAGTACAAGAGAAAAGGACTACAGAACATTCCCAATGTGGCAGCGAGCTTGTGTGGGAGCTGAGCTTGCTCGCGATGAAGGCACCTCGGTCTTTCTAATGACCGCGTTATCGTTCATCGCGAGCAAGTTTTGCTCCCACAGCCTCGCTCCCACAAGGGAAGCGGCGCTAGTTACTTCGCAGACTGAACCGCTGCGCCGAGTTTCTTGGCAGCGTCGGCCGGGTCGGCTTTCGGGTCGTTGATGTAATTGGTCACCACATCGAAGAACGCACCCTGTACCGCCAGCGTGGTCGCCATGTTGTGCGCCATGCTCGGCTGCAGGCCGCCGGACTTGGCGTCCGTCAGGAAGTCCTTGGCCGCGGTCTGGGCGCAGGAATCGAAACCGTACTTGGCCATGTCGCCCAGCATGTCGTTGCGCACCGGGATCGAGCCCTTGTTGATGCTGAAGACTTTCTGGAAGTTCTCACCCAGCACGACCTTGGCGATATCCTGCTGACCCGCCGCAGTGCCCTTGTCTTTCTGTTTGAACACCGCCAGGGAGTCGATGTTGTAGGTGAAGGCCTTGTCGGTGCCCGGGAAGGCCACGCACTCGTAGTCCTTGCCGGCGACTTTCTTCGCCGCGGTCCACTCGCTCTTGGCCCAGTCACCCATAATCTGCATGCCGGCCTTGCCGTTGATGACCTTGGCCGCTTCCAGGTTCCAGTCCTGGCCCTTGCCGTCGGCGTCCATGTAGGTCGCGACTTTCTTCAGCTCGGTCAGCGCCTTGACCATGTCCGGACCGGTCAGGGCCTTGTCATCCAGGTCGACCAGGGCCTTCTTGTAGCCATCGGCGCCCATGACCGAAAGCACCACGGCTTCGAACACGGTGCTGTCCTGCCAAGGCTGGCCACCGTGGGCAAGCGCGATGAAACCCGCGGCCTTGAGCTTGTCGCCAGCGGCGTAGAACTCTTCGAGGGTGGTTGGGTTCTTGGTGATGCCGGCTTTCTTGAAGACTTCCGGGTTGATCCACAGCCAGTTGACGCGGTGGATGTTCACCGGCACGGCGACGTAGTCACCTTCGTACTTCACGGTGTCGGAGACTTTCTTGTCGAGCAGGCTGTCCCACTTCTCGGCCTTGGCCACGTCCTTGAGGATGTCGGTGTCGAGCAGCCCGGTGGATGCCCATTCCTGGATGTCCGGGCCCTTGATCTGGGCGACACCCGGTGGGTTGCCGGCCACGGCACGGCTCTTGAGCACGGTCATGGCGGTGGAACCGCCACCGCCGGCGACAGCGCCGTCCTTCCAGGTAAAGCCGTCTTTTTCTACCTGGGCCTTGAGCACATCGACCGCGGCTTTTTCACCACCCGACGTCCACCAGTGGACGACTTCCACGGAACCTTTGGATTCGGCGGCAAGGGTGGTGACAGGGAAGGCTGCGACGGGAAGCAGGGAAGCAAGAGAAATGACAGTAGCGAGGCGAGAAATCGCATTCATCTAGAATTACCTTTCTTGTTGTTATGCATGCAAGTCTGGAGCTTGCGCTGCATGGATTCTAATCAGAGGGAATCCCTTCGCAGGTAACGAAGGGACGTGCAAATGTCACGGCATGGTTACACAGGCGCAGGGCTGGATAACCGCGCCAGGGCTGACGCCATGCTCGGTGCCAGGGGCAGGCGCGGAATCAAGACCGCTTGCCAGGCGTGATACAGGTCCGGCTTGCCGGGCCAGATGTCGGCGCTGGGACGGTTTTGCGGATCGAGTTCGTGATGCCAGCTGCCGTTGCAGCGATCGATGAAATGTTTGTCACAGAACTCCCAGAAGCACCGGTACCAGGCCTCGTACTTCGCCTCGTCGGTGCGCTTGAGCAAGGCGCTGGCAGCGGCCGCTGCTTCGGCGTGGACCCAATGCAGGCGGTGGCGAACCACGGCGCGATTGTCCCAGTCCAGGGTGTAGACAATGCCCGGCGCGCCATCGACGTCCCAACCGTGGCGGCAGTTCTGGTCGAAGAGTTTTTGCGCGTCGTGGGCCAACCAACCTGGGGTCAGCATGCCGATCTGCACCCGCGCGGCTTCCAGGTGCAGCAGCAGCCGCGCCCATTCGAAACCGTGGCCGGGCGTCGTGCCGTAGGGGCGGAAACCATCGGCGGGATTGTCCTGGTTGTAGTCGCGCAGCGGCTGCCAGTGGCGGTCGAAATGCTCCACCACCAGATAATCGTTGGCGGCGGCATGGCCGTGGATCACCCGTTCGACAATGCGCAGGGCACGCACCAGCCAACGAGGATCGTCGGTGGCATCGGCCAGGGCCAGGAAGGCTTCGGTGGCGTGCATGTTGCTGTTGGCGCCGCGATAGGCCTCCTCCTCGCTCCAGTCGCGATTGAAGGATTCGCGCAGGGCGCCCTCCTCCTCACACCAGAAATGCTCATCGATGATCCGCACCGCTTCGTCCAGCAACGCCGGCGCACCGGGACGCTGGGCCACCACCGCCGAACTGGCCGCCAGGGCGACGAACGCATGCAAGTAGGCGGCTTTGCCAGCGCCGTCTTCATCAGGCCGCGTCGTGGCGAACCAGCCGCCATGTTCGGCGTCGCGCAGGGGGCCGTTGAGGGCCTGGATACCGTGGTCCACCAACTCGGCGAAACCCGGCAGGCCCTGGATATGGGCCATGGCGAAGCTGTGGGTCATGCGCGCGGTGTTCATGGTCTCGGCCCGGGCATCGGCCGGCAGGTGGCCGCACTCGTCCAGGTTGCCAAAGCCGTCCGGCAGCTTCGAGGCCTTGGCGAACGCCAGCAGCCGCAAGCCTTCATCGGCAAGCCATTGCTGGTGGGCAGGGGTGTTCAGCCAACTGCTGAAGGCCGGTTGGAAGGTGTCCATCGGGGTACCTTTTTTGTTGTTTTGACAGAGGGAGTCTAAACAAGGGAGGGCGAGGGGCAGGTAACGAACGGGGCGAGTTATGTCACCGAGTTGTGACATTTACCTGGGAGATGGGGTGATGATCGTTCCCACGCTCCGCGTGGGAATGCATCAACGGACGCTCCGCGTTCGGCTTTAGATGGGACGCAGAGCGTCCCGGGCTGCATTCCCACGCAGAGCGTGGGAACGATCAGTCAACAGGGCTGGCTACTCCACACTGCGAGGCAACTGCAACGTCACCCGCAACCCGCCTTCACGCAGGTTCTGCAAGCTCACTTCGCCGCCATGGCTGTGGGCGATGTTGCGGGCAATGCCCAGGCCCAGGCCATAGCCCTGCTGTTGCCCGGCGAGGCGGAAGTGCGGTTCGAAAACTTGCTCCAGGCGTTGCTCAGGCACGCCGGGGCCTTCGTCGTCGACGTGCAGGATGAAGGCGGTTTCATCGTCATCGATGTGCAGGTGGGCGTTCTGTCCGTATTTCAAGGCGTTGTCGATCAGGTTGCCGATGCAGCGCTTGAGGGCCAGCGGCTTGCCGGGGTACGGCGCCAGCGCCCGGCCATCCTGGGTCACTCGGCCGTTGCCGTTGGGTGCCAGGTAAGGTTCGACCAGGCAATCGAGCACATGGTTGAGGTCCACCGGCTCGATGTTTTCGTGGATGTCGGTGTCCTTGACGCATTGCAGCGCGCCTTTGACCAGCAGCTCCAGCTCATCCAGGTCACGGCCGAACTTGGCTTGCAGGTTTTCGTCTTCCAACAGCTCGACCCGCAGGCGCAATCGAGTGATAGGCGTGCGCAAGTCGTGGGAAATCGCGCTGAACAACTGGCTGCGCTCCGTCAGGTAACGGCTGATGCGTTCGCGCATGGCATTGAACGCCCGACCCACTTCCACCACTTCGCTGCCGCCGCCCTCGGCCACCGGCTCCACTTCGGCGCCCAGGGACATGTCCCGCGCGGCTCGGGCCAGACGCTTGAGGGGCCGGCTCTGCCAGTGCACCAGCAAACCGATGAACAGCAACAACAGGCTGCTGGTGAGCACGATGAAACCGACCTGTTGCTTGGGCAGGTCTTGCTCTTCGAGGCTGGTGTAGGGTTCGGGCAGCAGCGAGGCGATGTACAGCCACTCACCCGGCGCCATCTGAATCTGCGTGACCAGCACCGGCGGATTCACCGGTTCCAGGGTCAAGGCATAGTGGGCCCACGAACGGGGCAGTTCATCGAGCTTGAGCCCCGCGTTGAAAATCCGCAGGTCGTCGGGGCTGACGAACGTCACCGAGATGTCGGCGTTATGACCCAAGGAACGGCGCAGCACTTCATCCACGGCCGTGAGCACCGCCTGCTTGCGCGGCGTCACCGGCAGCACGTCCATGCCCAAGGGTTTGTCGTTGAGGGTGACGACAAACCGCGTGCCGCCCATGCTGCGCAACTGGTCCAGCACCAACGGCCGGTACGCCACCGGCAGCGAGCGCAGGTAACTGACGCTGGCCGTCATCGAATGGGCCAGGCTGCGGGCGCTGGTGACCAGGCCTTCAAGTTGGGTGGCACGCAATTGCGAAACCCAGATCAGGCTGGACAGGGTCTGGGCGAACAGCACCACCAGCAGGGTCAGCAGCAGCATCCGGCCCAGCAACGAACGTGGTACCGGTACCCGCCGGGCAACTTTTTTGATCCAGTCAATGACCATTGCTGGCAACCACACTGGCCGCCAGTTGATAACCGCTGCCCCGCACCGTGCGAATCAGCCGCGGCGGCTTGTCGGTGTCACGCAGGCGCTGGCGCAGGCGACTGACCGCCATGTCGACGATCCGGTCCAGGGGCATCAACTCGCGGCCACGGGTCGCGTTGCCGATGGTGTCGCGATCGAGGATCTCCTGGGGATGGTCGAGAAACAACTTGAGCAGGGCGAAGTCGGCACCGGAGAGAATCACTTCTTCACCGTCGGTGTGAAACAGCCGATGGCTGACCATGTCCAGCCGCCACTCATCGAAGGCCAGCACTTCGCCGCCGGCGCGCTCCTGGCCGAATTGCGCCCGGCGCAGCAGCGCCTTGATGCGCGCCTGCAATTCACGCGGGCTGAAGGGTTTGCCCAGGTAATCATCGGCGCCCAGCTCAAGGCCGATGACCCGGTCGGCCTCGTCGGAACTGGCGGTGAGCATGATGATCGGCACGTGCGCCTGGCGTGGATGCTGGCGAACCCAGCGGCAAAGGCTGAAACCGTCTTCATCGGGCAGCATCACATCGAGGATCACCAGGTCGCTCGGTGCATCGTTCAACGCCTGGCGAAACCCGGCGCCGTCGGGCGTGGTCCGCACCTGGAACCCCGCACGGCTGAGGTAGGTGTCCAGCAGTTCGCGAATCTCCTGGTCGTCGTCGACCAACAAAATCGATTTGTTTACTGAACTCACGGGCCTCGTCCTTGTTGTTTGGATTGGGGCGATTATGCCTGATGGATAAAGCCTACAAACACACTGCAAAAAAACCTGTGGGAGCGAGCTTGCTCGCGATAGCGGTGTATCAGTCAATATCAATGGCGACTGGCACTCCGTCATCGCGAGCAAGCTCGCTCCCACAGGGTGGGCACATCTCAAACGTCAGGCGATAGCCGATTGCTCCAACGCCACGCCCGCCCCCATCAGGCCGGAGTACGGCGCGGTCACCAGCCAGACTGGAATGCCCTTGAAATAATCGCTCATGCAGCCCTTGTCGGCGAAGCACCGGACGAAACCGCTTTCGAGGAAAAAATCGGCAAAACGCGGGACCACGCCACCGACGATGTAGACGCCGCCGCGCCCGCCCAGCGTCAACACATTGTTGCCGGCCACGCGCCCCAGCCAACGGCAGAACTGCTCGAGCACTTCCAGGGCAATGGGGTCGCCGGCCAGGCCAGCCGCAGTGATGGATTCGGGGGTATCGAGTACCGGCACATGGCCGTCCACAGCGCAAATGGCCCGGTACACCCGAGGCAACCCGCTGCCGCTCAAGGCGGTTTCGGCGCTGACGTGGCCGATCTCGTTGTAGATGTGCTGCCACAGCTGGGTTTCCCGAGGGCTGCTCATGGGCAGGTCGACATGGCCGCCCTCCCCCGGCAACGCCGCGAAACGCCCCTCACCCAGATCCAACAGCGTGCCGACGCCCAGCCCGGTGCCCGGCCCGATCACCACCGCCGGACGCATCGGCTCCGGGGTGCCTTCACACACGACCCGATACTCATCGGGACGCAAGCGGGTCATGCCCAGGGCCATGGCCGAGAAGTCGTTGACCAGCAACAGCTTCTCCACCTGCAACCTCTCGCAGAATGCCAGGTTGCTCAAGCGCCAGTGATTGTTGGTGAAGCGAAACTCATCGCCGCTCACGGGACCGGCCACCGACAGGCACACCGAACCGATAGCGCCCGGCTTCAGGCCCATGCCGCTCAAGTAAACCTCGATGGCATCTTCCGGGCAGGCGTAATCCGCCGTGGCCAGCACCTGGATGTTTTCCAGGGTGTGGTTTTTCCACAGCGCAAAACGCGCGTTGGTCCCTCCGATGTCACCGACCAAAGCCAGTTTCAATTAAGCGTCTCCAGGGCAGATGTGAAGGCGCTGGCGCCCTGCTCCGCCGAGCTGAAGGCCATGCGCATGAAACCGAACAGCTCGCGGCCAGTGCCAATGTTGTTGCCCAACAGGCCCTTGGCCGGCTCGCGCGCGGCGAATTCCTCGGCGTCCACTTTCAATTCCAAAGTGCCTTTGACGCCATCGACACGGATGATATCGCCCTCCTGCACCCGGGCCAACGCACCACCGACATAAGCTTCGGGGCTGACATGGATGGCCGCCGGGATTTTCCCCGACGCGCCGGACATGCGCCCATCGGTCACCAGCGCCACTTTGAAGCCACGGTCCTGCAACACACCGAGGAATGGCGTCATCTTGTGCAGTTCCGGCATCCCGTTGGAGCGTGGGCCCTGGAAGCGCATCACCGCGACAAAATCTTTCTCCAGCAGACCGGCCTTGAACGCGTCCGCCAGGTCTTGTTGATCCTGGAAGACCATGGCCGGTGCTTCGACAATCTGGTTTTCCAGGGCCACGGCCGAAACCTTCATCACCCCACGGCCCAGGTTGCCTTCCATCACCCGCAACCCACCTTCTGGCGAGAAGGCACGAGCCACCGGGCGCAGGATGTTTTCGTCGAGGCTTTCGATCGGACCGTCGCGCCATACCAGTTCGCCATCCTCGAGGAACGGCTCCTGGGTGTAGCGGCTCAGGCCGTGACCGAGCACGGTGTTGACGTTCTCATGAAGCAAACCGGCTTCCAGCAACTCACGGATCAGGAACGACATGCCGCCCGCCGCCTGGAAGTGGTTGATGTCAGCCTTGCCGTTCGGGTAGACGTGGCTCAGGGTCGGCACCACCTCGGAGAGGTCGGCCATGTCCTGCCAGGTCAGCTGGATGCCCGCCGCCATGGCGATGGCCGGCATGTGCAGGGTGTGGTTGGTGGAGCCGCCGGTGGCGTGCAGCGCAACGATGGAGTTGACCAGCGAACGTTCGTCGACAATCTCGCCGATGGGCATGAAGTTGCCGCTTTGCTTGGTCATGCGCGTCACCTGGAACGCCGCCTCACGGGTCAGGGCATCGCGCAGCGGCGTGTTCGGGTTGACGAACGAGGCGCCCGGCAAATGCAGGCCCATCACTTCCATCAGCAACTGGTTGGTGTTGGCGGTGCCGTAGAAGGTGCAGGTGCCAGGGCTGTGGTAGGACTTCATCTCCGATTCCAGCAGCTCTTCGCGGGTGGCCTTGCCTTCGGCGTAGCGCTGGCGCACGTCGGCTTTTTCCTTGTTGGAAATGCCCGAGACCATCGGCCCGCCGGGCACGAAGATCGTCGGCAAATGACCGAAGCGCAGCGCGCCCATCATCAGGCCCGGAACGATCTTGTCGCAGATGCCGAGCATCAGCGCGCCGTCGAACATGTTGTGGGACAGCGCCACCGCCGTGGACAGCGCGATCACTTCGCGGCTCGGCAGGCTCAGTTCCATTCCCGCCTCGCCCTGGGTCACGCCGTCGCACATCGCGGGCGTGCCACCGGCGAACTGGCCGACCGAACCGATCTCGCGCAGGGCTTTCTTGATCTGTTCCGGGAAGGTTTCGTAGGGCTGGTGGGCCGAGAGCATGTCGTTATAGGACGACACGATGGCGATGTTGGCGGCGTTCATCATCCGCAGGTGGTGCTTGTCTTCGGTGCCGCAACCGGCCACGCCGTGAGCGAAGTTGGCGCATTGCAGCTTGCCGCGCATCGGACCGTCGCTGGCCGCACCACGGATCAATGCAAGGTAAGCCTCACGCGTGGCGCGGCTGCGGGCGATAAGCCGTTCGGTGACCTCAAGAACGCGGGGATGCATGTATAGAACTCCAGGCTAACGGATGTGGCGACCTGATTGTCTATGCTGGTCAAAAGCCCGCTGCACGCTGTGTGGAAGGCGATGCGACAGACGGTTTTTGACCATTCGGACCAGTTGATTCAGGTCACTCGTTGTAGATAAAACAAAATATTGCCACTAAAAAGGCTTGTTTTCTATTTTTATGCGAATAATCTTGTAATTCCAACAACAAATCGACGGCGGCGCAGTTAATGACTCTTCGAATCGCAATCAATGGTTTTGGCCGCATCGGCCGCAACGTCCTCCGTGCACTGTATACCCAAGGCTACCGTCGCGACCTGCAGATCGTCGCCATCAACGACCTGGGTGACAGTGCAATCAATGCCCATCTGCTCAAGTTCGACACCGTGCATGGCACCTTCGATGCCGACGTCCAGCACGACCACGAAAGCCTGACGGTCAATGGCGACCGCATCTCGGTCAGCGCCATCCGCAACCCGGCCGAACTGCCTTGGGCGGCCGAGAAGATCGACGTCGTGTTCGAGTGCACCGGCCTGTTTACCGACCGTGCCAAGGCTGCTGCGCACATCAGCGCCGGCGCCCGCAAGGTGATCATCTCGGCCCCGGCCAAGGGTGCCGATGCCACCGTCGTGTATGGCGTGAACCACGATATCCTGCGCCAGTCCCACCAGATCATCTCCAACGCGTCGTGCACCACCAACTGCCTGGCCCCGGTGGCCCAGGTGCTGCACCGCGAGCTGGGCATCGAAAGCGGCCTGATGACCACCATCCATGCCT
Organism: Pseudomonas thivervalensis; assembly: GCF_001269655.1. Classification (GTDB taxonomy): domain Bacteria; phylum Pseudomonadota; class Gammaproteobacteria; order Pseudomonadales; family Pseudomonadaceae; genus Aquipseudomonas; species Aquipseudomonas thivervalensis. The sequence goes on along the minus strand of NZ_LHVE01000004.1, from coordinate 169,165 downwards.
ACACCAACGACCAGAACCTGACCGACGTCTACCACAGCGACCCGTACCGCGCCCGTTCGGCCACCCAGAACATGATCCCGAGCAAGACCGGCGCCGCCGAAGCGGTGGGCCTGGTGCTGCCGGAACTGGCCGGCAAGCTGACCGGCATGGCCGTGCGCGTACCGGTGATCAACGTGTCCCTGGTGGACCTCACCGTTCAGCTCAAGCGCGAAGCGTCGGCCGAAGAAGTCAACGAACTGCTGCGCCATGCCAGCCAGCATTCGAAGATCCTCGGCTACAACACCCTGCCGCTGGTCTCCAGCGATTTCAACCACAACCCGCTGTCGTCGATCTTCGACGCCAACCACACCAAGGCCAGCGGCAAGCTGCTCAAGGTATTGGCCTGGTATGACAACGAATGGGGCTTCTCCAACCGCATGCTGGATAACTGCCTGGCGTTGTGTAACGCCGAATAATGTTCGGCACTGTAGGAGCTGCCGCAGGCTGCGATCTTTTCCGGCTCAATTGAATTGCGAGCGAAACATCAAGATCAAAAGATCGCAGCCTGCGGCAGCTCCTACAAGAAATCAGCGCTTGACCAAAAGAGTAGATGATAAGCATTATCATCTACTCGAACCGGATCGGGCCCTACCGTGAGTCAATCGCGCTTTCATCACGTCTTCCTCGCCCAGCGTACGCCGCTGCTGCGCACCCTCGAGCGCATGGTCAGCAACCCCAGCACTGCCGAAGACCTGCTTCAGGAAACCTACCTGCGCGTCACCCGCGCATTGGCCGAACGCACGGTCGAGCACCTCGAACCCTTTGTCTTCCAGACCGCCCGCAACCTGGCGCTGGACCATCTGCGTGCCCGGCGCATCCAGTCCCGGACCTTGCTGGATGACGTACCGCTGGAGGTCGTCCACAACGTCGTCGCCCCCCAGAGCAGTGCCGAAGACGCCGCCCATGCCCAACAATTGCTCGAGCGCCTGGACGTCAGCCTGCAAGCCCTGAGTCCGCGACAGCAACAGATCTTCATCCTCAGCCGCCTGCATGGCCACAGTTATCAGGAAATCGCCGAACGGCTCGGTGTGTCCCTGAGTACGGTGCAAAAGGAACTGAAACTGATCATGGCGATCTGTGTGGGTGTGGCTGAACGCAACCTATGACCTCACGCTGCGTACAGGCTTGCCTCCTTCCGCCTGCGGCTTGTAGCTTGTGCGGGCCGCTAATAAGAGAAACCACCGTGACGGACTACTCCCCTTCTCCTGAGCCGACGCCGGAAACCGCCCATGCCATGGAGCAGGCGCTGGACTGGCTGATCCTGCTGGACAGCCCCAGCGAGGAACAGACGCGGCAGTTCCAGGCCTGGCTGGCCGCCGATCCACGTCACGGCGAGGCGTTTGCCCGGGCCCAGGCGATCTGGAACGGCCCGCAGGTGCTGGAAAGTGCCCGCCGACTGGAAACCGCGCCCAAGGTCACCGCGCTGTCGCGCCTGCGTGCCCACTGGAAACCCCTGGCCACCGCCGCCGTGCTGTTTCTCGGCCTGTTCAACTTCAGCGACCTGCCCCTGCATTTCCAGGCCGATCACCTGACGGTGGTCGGTGAGCGCCAGCGCCTGCAATTGGAGGACGGTTCCAAGGTCCTGCTCAACACCGACTCGGCCTTCTCCAGCACCTTCAATGAACAACGGCACGTGGCCCGCTTGTACAAGGGCGAGGCCTTCTTCGAGGTCCCGGGCAACCGCACCCTACCGCTGGAAATCGATGCCGGCCCGGTCACCGCCAGCGTCAGCGACACCACGTTCGCCGTGCGTTACCTCGACGGCGTGGCCCAAGTCCAGGTGCAGCGCGGCGATGTGGACCTGCGCGCCACCCGCAACGATACCCATGTGCGGCTGTCGGCCGGGGAAAGTATCCGCATCGGCCCCAACGGCTTCGACCGCCCGGCCCGGCTCGATGCCAACACGGACCTGGCCTGGGTCCAGGGTCGGCTGGTGTTCGAGAACCGGCCGCTGAGCCAGGTACTGGCCGAGCTGCGCCGTTACTACCCCGGCTGGATCATCAACAGCAACGAACAGTTGGCCAACGTCGCGGTGACCGGCAATTACCGCCTCGATCAGCCGCTGGACGTGGTCCGTTCCCTGGCCCACATCACCTCGGCGCGGCTCCAGGAATTTCCGGCGCTGGTGATCTTGAACTGAATGAGAATTATTTTTACTCGATAGGCTCCGCTGGTTCGTCTCGTTATAGCCAATGCAATTGATTCGCATCCAGCAATGCGAATCTGCACCTATAACAGATGCGACACGGAGCGCTATCGATGTCCTCTCGCCTTACTTGCCGGTTTCTTGTCCCTTCTTGCACGCTCTCGCTGCTCACCGCCGCCATCCTGATGGCCGGCGCCACGCCGCTCGCCCTGGCCGCCACCCCCGTACAACCGCCCGCACGCAACATGGGCGACTACACCTTTGCCATTGCCCGGCAGCCACTGGTCTCGGCCCTGAACGCCTTTACCGCGGTCACCGGCTGGCAAGTCGGCCTGCCGGCGGAACTGGCCGACGGCGTCGCGTCGCCAGGTGTGAACGGCTCGCTGCCACCTGAAAAAGCCCTGGAGCGCCTGTTGGTGGGGACCAACCTGAGCTACCGCAAGCTGGGCGACAACAGCATCGTCCTGGAAAAACGCAGCAGCGGCAGCGCGCTGGAGCTGCAGCAAGTGACCATCAGCGCCACCCGCCAGGAACAGGACATCACCAGCGTGCCAAGCACGGTCACCGTCCACGACCGCCAGGCACTGGACCGCAACAACGTCAACACCCTCAAGGACCTGGTGCGTTATGAACCGGGTGTCTCGGTGGGCGGTGCGGGCCAGCGCGGTGGTATCAGCGGCTACAACATCCGCGGCATCGACGGCAATCGGATCCTGACCCAGGTCGACGGCGTCGAAGTACCCGGGGGTTTCTTCAACGGCCCCTACGCCAAGACCCAGCGCAATTACGTCGACCCGGAAATCATCAAACGCGTGGAAATCCTCCGCGGCCCGGCCTCGGTGCTGTACGGCAGCAATGCCATTGGCGGTGCCGTCAGCTACTTCACCCTCGATCCGGACGACATCATCAAGCCGGGGCAAGACGTTGGCGCGCGCTTGAAGACCGGCTACAGCTCCGCCGATGAGAGCTGGCTCAAGTCCGCCACCGTCGCCGGTCGCAGCGGGCAGTTCGACGGTCTGTTGCACTACAGCCAGCGCGACGGTCACGAAACCGAATCCTACGGCAGCCACAACGGCACCGGCCTGGACCGCACCGCCGCCAACCCGGAGGATGTGCGCACCCACAACGTGCTGGCCAAGCTCGGCTGGAACTACCGCGATGACGCACGCCTTGGCCTGGTCTACGAGAAATACAAGGACGACCGCGACACCGACCTGAAAAGTGCCTACGGCGGCCCTTACGCCAACGGTCAACCGGCGATCCCCGCCTTTGTACTCCCCGGCGGCATGTACCAGTGGCGCACCGGCAACGACACCATCACCCGCGAGCGTTTCGGCCTGGAGCACAGCTTCGCCCTCGACAGCGCGCTGGCCGATCAGGTCAAGTGGAGCCTGAACCACCAGGTCGCCAAGACCGACCAGAGCACCGCCGAGTTCTATTTTCCGATCACCCGCCAGGTCCTGCGCACCCGGGATACCCTCTACGAAGAGAAGCAGTGGGTCTTCGATGCGCAGCTGGACAAGGCCTTCAGCGTCGCCGACACCGATCACGCGCTGACCTACGGCACCACGATCAAGCAACAGAAAGTCACCGGCTCGCGCAGCGGCAATGGCGTGTGCCTGGCGGTCGGCGTCGGGTGCTCGGCGGTGGGCGCCATCAGCACCCGGGACGTGCTGGCAAAAGCCAGTGACTTCCCGGACCCGACCATCAACACCTACAGCCTGTTCGCCCAGGACCAGATCAGTTGGGACAAGTGGACCTTCACGCCCGGCCTGCGCTACGACTACACCCGGCTCAAGCCGCACCTGACCGAGGAATTCCTCAATACCGTGGACCCCACCAGTGGCGGTCAAGTCAGCGACAAGAACAAAACCTGGCACCGCGTCTCGCCGAAATTCGGCGTGACCTATGCCCTGACCGACCAGTACACCTGGTACGGCCAGTACGCCGAGGGTTTCCGCACCCCGACCGCCAAAGCCTTGTACGGTCGTTTCGACAACCCCGGCGCTGGCTATAGCGTGGAGCCCAACCCGGACCTGGACCCGGAAAAAAGCAAGGGCTACGAGACCGGCCTGCGCGGGCGTTTCGACGCCGGTTCGTTCGACGTGGCGGTGTTCTATAACAAGTACCGCGACTTCATCAACGAGGACGCCATCACCCCCGGTGCCGACCAGTTGACCTTCCAGAGCAACAACATCAAGCACGCCACCATCAAGGGCGTCGAAGCCAAGGGACGCCTGAACCTGGACGTGCTGGGCGCGCCAAAAGGCCTCTACACCCAAGGTTCGGTGGCCTACCTCTACGGGCGCAACAACGACACGGGCGAGCCGCTCAACAGCGTCAACCCGCTCACCGGCGTGTTCGGCCTGGGCTACGACCAAGAACAGTTCGGCAGCTTGCTCAGCTGGACCCTGGTCAAGAAAAAGGACCGCGTCGACGACAGCAACTTCAACTCGCCCGATGGCGTAAGCAGCCAGTTCAAGACGCCAGGCTTCGGCATCCTCGACCTGACGGGCTACTACAAGGTGACCTCCGACGTCACCGTCAGCGGCGGCCTCTACAACCTCACCGACAAGAAGTACTGGCTGTGGGATGACGTGCGCGGCTACGACAGCGTCGGCGAAGCGGCGGTGCTGAGCCCCGCCAACCTCGATCGCCTGACCGCGCCTGGGCGTAACTTCGCGGTGAACCTGATCTGGGATATCTGACGGGTCTGTACCGCAGCAGCTATCGGCCGTAGGAGCTGTCGAGTGCAACGAGGCTGCGATCTTTCCCAAGACACTTGAGTCCCAAGCGAAAGATCAAAAGATCGCAGCCTTCGGCAGCTCCTACACGCAACCGAGCGGGAGCAAGCTCCCTCGCCACAATGTTCCAACTCGAAGGAATTGTTCATGACCACACAACGCCCCACTTCACGTTCCCAACGCCTGAACCAGATCACCCACGAGCCCCACAGCAAGCTCGACGCGCTGGTCAAGGCCCACGCCCCGTTCGAAACCCCGGCCAGCTTCGCCCGTTTCGTCGTCGCCCAGTACCTGTTCCAGTCGGAATTGGTGGCGCTGTACAATGACGCCGAGCTGTCCGCCCTGATCCCCGACCTGCCGGACCGCTGCCGGGCAGAAGCGGCCAAAGCGGATCTCGCCGACCTGGACACCGAAGTCCCCGCGCCGGTGGCCGGTGCGGTGAACAATCCGACCCAGGCCGAAGCGCTCGGCTGGTTGTTCGTCTCCGAAGGCTCCAAGCTCGGCGCCGCCTTCCTGATCAAGCGCGCCGTGGGCCTGGGGCTGAGCGAAACCTTCGGCGCCCGGCACCTGGCCGAACCCGCTGGCGGGCGCGCCGAAGGCTGGAAAACCTTCACCCGCACCCTCGATGGCCTGGCCTTCACCAAGCAGCAGGAAGCCGAGGCGGACAAAGGCGCGCTGGACGCCTTCAATCGCTTTACGGTCCTGCTGGAACAGGCTTACGCGGCCGAGTTGGCCTGATTCACATCACTCCCACAGGAGATTCATGGTGAATGCATATATTGCAGTCACCCAGAAACCCGTGTGGGAGCGAGCTTGCGCGCGATGGCGTCAGATCAGTCGACCTTCATGCGCCTGACACACCGCTATCGCGAGCAAGCTCGCTCCCACAGGAGAAAGTGGATGTCGGATAGAAACACATGAGCCGCACGCCCTCGAAACTCAGCCAACTGCTCTTCGCCCTGCTCGCCTACACCAGCCTGGCCATCGGCCTGGTCGCCATCGTCGTGCCCGGCCTGCCGACCACCGAGTTCATCCTGTTGGCGGCCTGGGCCGCGACCCGCAGTTCGCCGCGCCTGAGCGCCTGGCTGGAGCACCATCGGTTGTTCGGGCCGATGCTGCACAACTGGCGCAACGGCAAGATCATCCTGCGCCGGGCCAAGGTTGGTGCCAGCGCCAGCATGCTGTTTTGTGCCGGGCTGATGCTGGTGATGCTCGACCACGGCTGGCCGGTTTACCTGGCGCTCGCCGGCATGGGCCTTGGCAACCTGTGGATCTGGTCGCGCCCGGAACAGACACAGGGCTCTTGTGGCGAGGGAGCTTGCTCCCGCTGGGCCGCAAAGCGCCCCCCTACGGATTTTTGATCTATGATCGCCCTCTCGTACTGGAGGGCTTTCGATGGCAGATCTGCTCACGTCCATGCAAGCCGCGCTTGGTTTGCCCACGATCCCAATCACGTTTACTGGCGAAGGCGCCCTACCCTCGGCGTTCGCCGTCACGGAGTTGGCCAGTGCCAGCATCGCCGTGGCTGGCCAGGCGACCGCCGCGCTCATCCACCAGCAAACCGGCCGTCTGCCCCCCGTCGAGGTCGATCGGCGCCTGGCGTCGTTCTGGTTCTCCACCTCCCTGCGCCCCATCGGCTGGAGCGTGCCGCCGATGTGGGACCCGGTGGCCGGCGACTATGCCTGCGCCGACGGTTGGATTCGCCTGCACACCAACGCACCTCATCATCGCCTGGCGGCGGAAAAAGTCCTCGGCACCTGCACCGACCGCGCCGACATGGCGGCCAGGGTCGCCCGCTGGAACAAGGCCGAGCTGGAACAGGCCGTGGTCGACGCTGGCGGTTGCGCCGCCGAGATGCGTTCGTGGCAGGCCTGGCAAACCCACCCTCAAGGCCTGGCGGTGAATGCCGAGCCGCTGGTGCATCTGGACGAAACGGCGGATGGACAGCGCAAGCCCTGGCTCGGCTCCGTGACCCAGCCACTGGCGGGCCTCAAGATACTGGACCTGACTCGTGTACTGGCCGGCCCCGTCGCCAGCCGCTTCCTCGCCGGACTGGGGGCCGACGTGCTGCGCATCGACCCGCCGACCTGGAACGAACCCGGCGTGGTCCCGGAAGTCACCCTGGGCAAACGCTGCGCCCGCCTCGACTTGCACCGGGCCGATGATCGTGCGGCATTCGAGGCGCTGCTCAAGGACACCGACCTCCTCCTGCACGGCTACCGTGCCGACGCCTTGGAGCGCCTGGGCTACGGCGCCGAACAGCGCCGGAAACTGGCCCCGGGCCTGATCGACGTCAGCCTCAATGCCTACGGCTGGAGCGGCCCGTGGCAGAACCGGCGCGGCTTCGACAGCCTGGTGCAAATGAGCAGCGGCATTGCCGAAGCAGGCATGGGTTGGAAGCACACCGACAAACCAACACCGCTGCCGGTGCAGGCATTGGATCACGGCACCGGCTATCTGCTGGCGGCCAGCGCCTTGGTGCTGCTGTCCCGGCGCTTGAAAAATGGTCACGGCGGTTCGGCACGCTTGTCACTGGCGCGCACGGCGAAGCTGCTGATCGAACGTGGCGCCGGCGACCCGACCCCATTGCCGGCCGAGGCCGAGGATGATCAAGGGTTGGTCGTCGAACAGACGCCATGGGGGCCAGCCCATCGCCTGCAGGTGCCCTTGAAGATCACCGGGACGCCGCTGCAATGGACTTTGCCGGCGGCGGAATTGGGGGCGCATCGGGCACGGTGGTGACGCTCGCTACCGGTTAAAACTGCCCCCTGTGGCGAGGGAGCTTGCTCCCGCTGGGCTGCGCAGCAGCCCCAAAAAAACAGGGCCGCTACGCGCCCCAGCGGGAGCAAGCTCCCTCGCCACAAGGGTTCACCTCGGCATTGCGGTGAATCTCACAACGCCAAAAACCCACTGTACAACCCATACGCCGCCACGCCCGCCCCGGACAGCACACAGGCAAAAACACCCTTTTCCACAGCGGTGAACAACGGCTGTCCCTGTTCCCGCTTGGCCTGGGCAAACAGGATCACCCCGGGCGCATACAACAACGCCGACAGCAGCAGGTATTTCACCCCGCCGGCGTACAGCAGCCACACCGCGTAGCACAACGCGACACCACCGATGCACAGGTCTTTCATGCGCCGGGCCGAGGCCCGTTCGTAGGTTTCACCCCGGACGCACAGCAGCACCGCATAGGCGGCCGACCACAGGTACGGCACCAGGATCATCGATGAGGCCAGATAGATCAGGCTGGTGTAGGTGCCGGCGGAAAACAGCGTGATCAACAAGAACAACTGGATCATGCCATTGGTCAGCCACAGCGCGTTGACTGGCGCATGGTTGGCATTTTCCTTGGTCAGAAATGCCGGCATGGTCTTGTCCCGGGCGGTGGCGTAGAGAATCTCGGCACACAACAGTGCCCAGGACAGCAGCGCCCCCAGCAGCGACACCGCCAGGCCCAAACTGATCAGCAAGGCGCCCCAAGGCCCGACAACGTGCTCCAGCACGCCAGCCAGGGATGGGTTCTGCAACTGCGCCAATTCCGGCTGGCTCATCACACCCAAGGACAACACATTCACCAGCACCAGCAACGCCAGGACGCCGAGAAAACCGATCACCGTCGCCCGCCCCACGTCCGCACGTTTCTGCGCCCGCGCCGAATACACGCTGGCACCTTCGATACCGATGAACACGAACACCGTGACCAGCATCATGTGCCGGACCTGGTCCATCACGCTGCCCAGGTCCGGGCTCATTGCGCCCCAGATATCGCGGGTGAACACCTCGGCCTTGAAGGCCACGGCGGCCAGGACGATGAACATCAACAGCGGCACGACCTTGGCCACGGTGGTCACCAGGTTGATGAATGCCGCCTCCTTGATGCCGCGCAATACCAGGAAATGCACGGCCCACAACAGTAACGATGCACAACCGATGGCCACCGGCGTGTTGCCTTGGCCGAACACCGGGAAGAAATACCCCAAGGTGCTGAACAGCAGCACGAAGTAACCGACATTGCCCATCCAGGCGCTGATCCAATAACCCCAGGCGGACGAGAAACCCATGTAGTCACCGAACCCGGCCTTGGCATAGGCATAGACACCCGAGTCCAATGCCGGTTTGCGATTGGCCAGGGTCTGGAACACGAAGGCCAGGGTCAACATGCCGACGGCGGTGATGGCCCAGCCGATCAACACCGCACCGACATCGGCCCGAGCCGCGACGTTTTGCGGCAGGGAAAAGATCCCGCCACCGATCATCGACCCCACCACCAGTGCGACCAATGCGCCCAGTGGCAACTTTTCTATCGGTGGCGACATTTCCCCTCGCTATTTAATAATTAAATAAAGGTTCATAGCGTTTTTGAATAACGCCTGCCATGCAAAGTCCGTTGCCTTATTTATCGACCCTTATCCAATGACACTAAATAAAAAACGCCAAGACAGTGACCTTCAAAATAGTTGCGACTCAGTGGAAATCAACTAGCGTGAATAATCCTACGGGAACGCAAATTGTCACAACCCTGCCATGAACCCTATGGAATAGGCCTTCCGAGCAACTTTACGCCCCCAATGGACGCGTCAACCCCTTCATTAACAATGGAATGTTGCCATGCACTGATCCAGATCAGCTATTCAAATTCCAAATCGACTTAGCCTGTTGACTCTCTTCTCCTGCATTGGAGTCTCACACATGTCTGATACCCCCGGAAAACTTCGATTGGGTGCGTTGGTTGCATTGGTGGTCGGTTCCATGATCGGCGGCGGAATCTTCTCCTTGCCACAAAACATGGCGGCCAGTGCCGATGTCGGTGCCGTGCTGATCGGCTGGGCGATTACCGCCGTCGGCATGTTGACCCTGGCCTTCGTGTTCCAGACCCTGGCCAACCGCAAGCCCGATCTGGACGGCGGTGTGTATGCCTACGCCAAGGCCGGGTTCGGCGACTACATGGGTTTTTCTTCCGCCTGGGGCTATTGGATCAGCGCCTGGCTGGGCAACGTCGGTTACTTCGTGCTGCTGTTCAGCACTTTGGGCTACTTCTTCCCGATCTTTGGCGAAGGCAATACCGTCGCGGCGGTGATCGGCGCCTCCGTGCTGCTGTGGGCGGTGCATTTCCTGGTGCTGCGCGGCATCAAGGAAGCCGCGTTCATCAACCTCGTCACCACCGTGGCCAAGGTCGTGCCGTTGGTGCTGTTCGTGCTGATCGCGCTGTTCGCCTTCAAGCTCGAAATCTTCACCGCTGACATCTGGGGCGTGAAGAACCCGGACCTGGGCAGCGTGATGAACCAGGTGCGGCACATGATGCTGGTCACCGTGTGGGTGTTCATCGGCATCGAGGGCGCGAGTATTTTTTCCGCCCGCGCCGAGAAACGCAGCGACGTCGGCAAGGCCACCGTGATTGGCTTCATCACCGTGCTGCTGTTCCTGGTGCTGGTGAACGTGCTGTCCCTGGGCATCATGACCCAGCCTGAATTGGCGAAGTTGCAGAACCCGTCCATGGCCGCGGTGCTGGAGCATGTCGTCGGGCATTGGGGCGCGGTGCTGATCAGTGTCGGCCTGATCATCTCGCTGCTCGGCGCCCTGCTGTCCTGGGTGCTGCTGTGCGCCGAGATCATGTTCGCCGCCGCCAAAGACCACACCATGCCCGAGTTCCTGCGCCGGGAGAACGCCAACCACGTACCGGCCAACGCCCTGTGGCTGACCAACGCGATGGTCCAGCTGTTCCTGGTCATCACCCTGTTCTCGGCCAGCACTTACCTGTCACTGATCTATCTCGCCACCTCAATGATCCTGGTGCCCTACCTCTGGTCGGCGGCCTACGCGCTGCTGCTGGCGGTGCGCGGCGAGAGCTATGAAAACGCCCTGGCCGAGCGCCGCAAAGACCTGGTCATCGGCGCCATCGCCCTGATCTACGCGGTGTGGCTGCTGTATGCCGGCGGGATCAAGTACCTGCTGCTCTCCGCCCTGCTCTATGCCCCCGGCGCGATTCTGTTCGCCAAGGCCAAGCGCGAGTTGGGCAAACCGGTTTTCACCTCTGTCGAGAAGCTGATTTTCGCCGCAGTGATCGCAGGCGCCCTGGTGGCGGCCTATGGGCTCTACGACGGCTTCCTGACCTTGTAGTTGGCTGATTGTTTTAACGGGAGGATGTGTAATGACCACGGAAAAAGTGAAGTACGGCGTTCATTCCGAAGCCGGCAAACTGCGTAAAGTCATGGTCTGTTCCCCAGGCCTGGCCCACCAGCGGCTGACCCCGAACAACTGCGACGAGTTGCTGTTCGATGACGTGATCTGGGTCAACCAGGCCAAGCGCGACCATTTCGATTTCGTCACCAAGTTGCGCGAGCGTGACATCGACGTGCTGGAAATGCACAACCTGCTGACCGACATCGTCGCCATTCCCGAAGCCCTGGACTGGATCCTGCAACGCAAGATCACCGCCAACTCGGTGGGCCTGGGCCTGGTGAACGAAGTGGGTTCGTGGCTGCGCAGCCTGGAACCGCGCCACATCGCCGAATTCCTGATCGGCGGCGTCTCGGCCGATGACCTGCCGGACAGCTTCGGTGGCAAGACCATCCAGATGTTCCGCGACTTTCTCGGGCACTCCAGCTTTATCCTGCCGCCACTGCCCAACACCCAGTTCACCCGCGACACCACGTGCTGGATCTACGGCGGCGTGACCCTGAATCCGATGTACTGGCCGGCGCGGCGCCAGGAAACCCTGCTGGCCAGCGCCATCTACAAATTCCACCCCGAGTTCACCCACGCGGACTTCCAGGTCTGGTACGGCGACCCGGACCAGGAGCACGGCAACGCCACGCTTGAAGGCGGCGACGTGATGCCCATTGGCAATGGCGTGGTGTTGATCGGCATGGGCGAGCGCTCGTCCCGCCAGGCCATCGGCCAGTTGGCGCTGAACCTGTTCAAGCACAAGGCCGTGGAGCGGGTGATTGTCGCCGGTTTGCCGAAATCCCGGGCCGCCATGCACCTGGACACCGTGTTCAGCTTCTGCGACCGCGACCTGGTCACGGTATTCCCGGAAGTGGTGAGCCAGATCGTCGCCTTCTCCCTGCGTCCTGACGAGAGCAAGCCCGGCGGCATCGACGTGCGCCGCGAGGACGGCAGCTTTCTCGACACCGTGGCCGCCGCCCTCAAGCTGCCAGCGTTGCGGGTGGTGGAAACCGGCGGCAACAGCTTCGCCGCCGAACGCGAACAGTGGGACGACGGCAACAACGTGGTGGCCGTGGAGCCGGGCGTGGTGATCGGCTACGACCGCAACACCTACACCAACACCCTGCTGCGCAAGGCTGGCGTGGAAGTCATCACCATCAGCGCCAGTGAGCTGGGCCGGGGCCGGGGCGGTGGCCATTGCATGACCTGCCCGATCATCCGCGACCCGATCGATTACTGACCTTTGAGCCGGGGCCGGCACCGCTCTCCACCCCACGGCAGAGACCGGCCCCGGGGATAACCTACACCTGAGGAGATCCACATCATGGCGTTCAACATGCGCAACCGCAGCCTGCTGAGTCTGATGCACCACACCAACCGCGAGCTGCACTTTCTGCTGGACCTGTCCCGAGACCTCAAGCGTGCCAAGTACACCGGCACCGAACAGCCGCACCTCAAGGGCAAGAACATCGCGCTGATCTTCGAGAAAACCTCGACCCGCACCCGCTGCGCCTTCGAAGTCGCCGCCCATGACCAGGGCGCCCACGTCACCTACATCGACCCGGTGTCGTCGCAGATCGGCCACAAGGAAAGCATGAAAGACACCGCCCGAGTCCTGGGGCGGATGTTCGACGCCATCGAATACCGTGGCTTCGAGCAGGAGATTGTCGAGGAGCTGGCGAAGTTCGCCGGGGTGCCGGTGTTCAACGGCCTGACCGCCGAATTCCACCCCACCCAAATGATCGCCGACACCCTGACCATGCGCGAACACAGCGACAAGCCGCTGCATGACATCAGCTACGCCTACCTGGGCGATGCCCGCTACAACATGGGCAATTCGCTGCTGATGATCGGCGCCAAACTGGGCATGGACGTGCGCATCGGCGCGCCAAAAGCCTTGTGGCCACATCAGGATTTCATCGACCAGTGCCAGGCCTTCGCCGCCGAAAGTGGCGCGCGCCTGACCATCACCGAAGACCCGAAGGAAGCCGTCAGGGGCGTGGATTTCATCCACACCGACATCTGGGTGTCCATGGGCGAGCCGGTGGAAGCCTGGGATGAACGCATCGAGCAGTTGCTGCCCTACCAGGTCAACGCACACATGATGAAAGCCTCGGGTAACCCACGGGTGAAGTTCATGCACTGCCTGCCGGCGTTCCATAACAGCGAAACCAAGGTCGGCAAGGACATCGCCGCGCGTTATCCGAACCTGGCCAACGGTGTGGAAGTGACCGAAGAGGTCTTCGAATCCCCGGCCAACATCGCCTTCGAGCAGGCGGAAAACCGCATGCACACCATCAAGGCGATCCTGGTGGCGGCGCTGGCGGATATTTAAACCCCAGCCCGGTCCCCTGTTGAAGAGTTCCTCACTGTGGGAGCGAGCTTGCTCGCGATAGCGGAGTCACAGGCGACATTGCATTCGACAGACACGCCGCCATCGCGAGCAAGCTCGCTCCAACAGGGGGAACTGCATTGTTCGATCCATTTTTGAAAGGACAACACCATGCGCATCGTCGTTGCCCTGGGCGGTAACGCCCTCCTGCGTCGGGGTGAACCCATGACCGCAGACAATCAACGCAGCAACATCCGCACCGCGACCGAACAGATCGCCAAGATCCACCCTGGCAACCAACTGGTCATCGCCCACGGCAACGGCCCGCAGGTCGGCCTGCTGTCGTTGCAGGCGGCGGCCTACACCTCGGTCACGCCATACCCGCTGGACGTGCTCGGCGCCGAAACCGAGGGCATGATCGGCTACATCATCGAACAGGAGCTGGGCAATCTGCTGGACTTCGAAGTCCCCTTCGCCACGCTCCTGACCCAGGTCGAAGTGGACGCCAACGACCCGGCCTTCCAAACCCCCACCAAGCCCATCGGCCCGGTCTACAGCCAGGAAGAGGCACAGAAACTGGCCGCCGAAAAAGGCTGGGCCATCGCCCCGGACGGCGACAAGTTCCGTCGCGTGGTCGCAAGCCCCAGGCCCAAGCGCATCTTTGAAATCCGCCCGATCAAATGGCTGCTGGAAAAAGGCAGTATCGTGATTTGCGCCGGCGGTGGCGGCATCCCGACGATGTACGATGCCGACGGCAAGCTGCAGGGCGTGGAAGCGGTGATCGACAAGGACCTGTGCTCGGCGCTGCTGGCTGAACAACTGGAAAGCGATCTGCTGGTGATTGCCACCGACGTCAACGCCGCGTTCATCGACTTCGGCAAGCCGACCCAGAAAGCCATCGCCCAGGCCCACCCCGACGAACTGGAACGGCTCGGCTTCGCCGCCGGCTCCATGGGGCCGAAGGTGCAGGCCGCCTGTGAATTCGCGCGCAACACGGGCAAGATCGCGGTGATCGGGTCGCTGTCGGACATCGATGCTATCGTCCAGGGCACTGCCGGCACGCGCATCAGCACGGCGACGCCGGGAATTGTTTATCGATAACGGGAAAACTTATGCGGCAGGCGCGGTGTCTGCCGTTCTCCATGCCTTCGAAGGAGAGTCGTTTATGGCCACGTTCAAACCCGGTCACCTGCACATGGAACGCCATGCGCTGAACAAGGATGATTTCAGCTACAACCTGTGCATCGACTACAAGGTTGAGCGGGACCCCAAGGAGGGCACGGGCATGTCGTTCCGGCTACACGGCTCGGTGGAAGAAAAAAGCCTGGACGAGACCTTTTTCCTGGCCAAGGACCAGGCCTTCGACTTCGCCCGCCACGCCACGCGCATCGCCCAGAAATACGGCTTGCCCAAGACCGCCAGCATCGGCTCGATGCACAAGTACTACGACGAAATGTTCGAAGACGTGCGCCACCAATTGGACGTCAAGCCGGGCGACCCGATGAAGCCGGAACACCTGGAGTAACTGGTTGAGAAACACGGCCACTGCTGACATGAAGTGAACCTGTGGCGAGGGAGCTTGCTCCCGCTCGGTTGCGCAGCGACCGCAACATTTTGGGGCTGCTGCGCAGCCCAGCGGGAGCAAGCTCCCTCGCCACAATGAAGCCCTGCTTCAGCCCTGGGGAGCTTGGATCCCACAGGGGTTATCAGCGGTCTGAATACCGGGTTACACACAAAGCCTGCCTGGCTGGCAACTCGCTATAGCTGACCTATGCTGAACGTAGTACCCCCGGGTATTCGTTCAGAGGTCATCGCCATGAACATCAAAACAAGAAGACGCCTCGCCATGTTCCTCACCTGCGCCGCTACGCTTGCGCTGTATGGCACGGCGGCCTACCGGGTCGAGCAGGCCAGGCAATTGCCCCGTGAATACGCCAGCTGCAACTACGAACGCTGCATCCCCCACAGCGCAACCCTGAACGCCCTGCGCTGAGACGTGGTCAGTCGTCCTGTCGATCGGTCTTGAGCCGGTCCCGGAACGCCTTGGGCGAGATACCGACGCGGCGGCGAAACAGCCGGGTGAAGTTGGTCGGGTCGGAAAACCCGAGCAGTTCGGAAATCTCGTAGATGGTCATGCCGGTATAGGTCAGTAGGCGCTTGGCCTCCAGCAACTGACGCTCATGCATGATCTGCAACGCCGGTTGCCCCGCCAGTTCCCGGCAGGTGCCGTTGAGGTGCGACACGGAGATGCCCAGGCGATGGGCCAGGTCTTCGACCTTGACGTGCTCGCGATAGGTTTCTTCCACCAACTGAATGAAGCCGTTGAGGTACTCCCGGGCCCGTTGCGGGCGCTGGGCCTGGGTGTGTCGCTGCATCACCTGGCGGCTGACCCAGACCATGATCACGCTGACCAGCGCATGCATCAGCATTTCCCGGGCCGGCTGATGCCCCATGTACTCATTCTGCAAGGCGCTGAACAGGCTGTTGAGGTACTCGGCATTCTCGAGGGCGGGGTAGCTTTCGGCCTGGGCCAGCACGTTGACCGAATGCCCAAGCTGCGCTTGCAGGTGCGTGACCAGCGGCGCCGCCAACGTCACCACGTACCCTTCCACATCCTCGGAAAAACGAAAACCATGGACCGACAGCGGCGGCAGGATCTGCACGGTCGGCTCGGTGAGCTGGGTGCGCCGGCCTTCGATTTCCAACTCCGCCTGGCCCTTGAAAACAAACAACAACTGGCACAGGTCGGCGTGCCGATGGGGCTTGATTTCCCATTGATGCTCGCGGCTGCGCTTGGAGATGGTCTCGCAGTGCAACAGGTCCGGCGTCGGCCATTCCTGGCTCTCGCCGTAGAGCTTGAACACCGGGATCGAAGGCAGGTCAGGTTTTTTCATAACGTGGATCCGGGCCTGGGGTTGCGGGCGATAATCGCACCGATTGGCGAAAAGAACAGGTATCGGCTCAGTTTTCCCCTTCAACTGACAGGTCCGCAAGCGAAAAATGCAGGCACTCGATTTCTAATAATCAACACCGACCCTGGTCGCGTGCTTCGTGCGAGTCATAAGAACAATGAAAACCCTCAAGACCCAAGTCGCTATCATCGGCGCCGGCCCCTCTGGCCTGCTGCTCGGCCAGTTGCTGCACAACGCTGGAATCGACACTGTCATCCTGGAACGCCAGACCCCGGACTATGTCCTGGGCCGCATCCGCGCCGGTGTGCTGGAGCAAGGCATGGTCGACCTGCTGCGCCAGGCCGGCGTCGGCCAACGCATGGACGCCGAAGGCCTGCCCCATGACGGTTTTGAACTGGTACTCAATGACCGGCGGGTGCACATCGACCTCAAGGGCCTGACCGGCGGTAAAAACGTCATGGTCTACGGCCAGACCGAAGTTACCCGGGACTTGATGGCCGCCCGCGAAGCCGCCGGCGCTCGCACGCTGTACCTGGCCAGCGATGCCCAGCCCCACGACATGCAAACCGAACACCCCTTCGTGACCTTCGAACATGAAGGGCAAACCTGGCGCCTGGACTGCGACTACATTGCCGGTTGCGACGGTTTCCACGGCGTGGCGCGCCAGTCCATTCCGGCGGAAAAACTCAAGGTCTTCGAGCGCGTCTACCCGTTTGGCTGGCTCGGCGTGCTGGCCGACACCCCGCCGGTCCACGAGGAACTGGTCTACGCGCGGCACGACCGCGGCTTTGCCCTGTGCAGCATGCGCTCCAAGACCCGCACTCGTTACTACCTGCAAGTCCCCGCTGAGGAAAATGTCGCCGACTGGCCGGACGAGCGTTTCTGGGGTGAACTGAAAAACCGCCTGCCCGCCGACCTGGCCGACGCCCTGATAACCGGCCCGTCCATCGAGAAAAGCATCGCGCCGCTGCGCAGTTTCGTGGTCGAGCCGATGCAGCACGGGCGGATGTTCCTGGTGGGCGATGCGGCCCACATCGTCCCACCCACCGGGGCCAAGGGCCTGAACCTGGCGGCCAGCGATGTCAGCACGTTGTTCAACATCCTGCTCAAGGTCTATCGCGACGGCCGTGTGGACTTGCTGGAGCGGTATTCGGCCATCTGCCTGCGACGCGTGTGGAAAGCCGAGCGATTCTCCTGGTGGATGACTTCAATGCTGCACCGCTTCGACGACGATGCCTTCAACCAGCGCATCAGCGAAGCCGAGCTGGAATATTTCCTCGACTCCGAGGCCGGTCGAAAAACCATTGCGGAAAATTACGTCGGACTTCCTTATGAGGCTATCGAATAGCCGCCTATCGACTTAAACTGCGGGCTTCGTCCCATTCGCCTCTTTGGCGCGATGCCCGCAGGTTCTGCCGTGACTCAGCTCAATACGCTCCAAGCCCCGAAACCGGCCATCCGCAGCGTGCTGGTGGCCCTGATGCTGGCGATATTCCTGGGTGCGTTGGACCAGACCATCGTCGCCGTGTCGATGCCGGCCATCTCCGCGCAATTTGCCGACGTCAGCCTGCTGGCCTGGGTGATTTCCGGCTACATGGTCGCCATGACCGTGGCGGTGCCGATCTACGGCAAGCTCGGCGACCTCTACGGTCGCCGTCCGCTGATGCTGTTCGGCATGGGGCTGTTTACCCTGGCCTCGCTGTTCTGTGGCCTGGCGCAAAACATGGAGCAACTGGTGCTCGCGCGGATTCTCCAGGGCATCGGCGCCGGTGGGATGATTTCGGTGAGTCAGGCGATCATCGGCGACATCATCCCGCCCCGCGAGCGGGGCCGCTACCAAGGGTATTTCAGCAGCATGTACGCGGTGGCCAGCGTGGCCGGGCCGGTGCTCGGCGGCTACATGACCGAATACCTGTCGTGGCGCTGGGTGTTCTGGATCAACCTGCCGCTGGGCCTCGTGGCCTGGTGGGTGGCCCGACGCACCTTGGTTGGGCTGCCGGTGCCGCAACGCACGCCGATCATCGATTACCTGGGCACCGTGTTGCTGATCATCGGCCTGACGGCGTTGTTGCTGGGGATCACCCAGGTTGGCCAAGGCCATGCCTGGTACAGCCATGAAGTGCTGGGGTTGCTGGGTTGCGCGGGGGTAGCGCTGGCGGTGTTCGCCTGGCACGAGCGCCGAGCCCGGGAACCGTTGCTGCCAATGCACCTGTTCGCCAACCGCAGTGCGGTGCTGTGCTGGTGCACGGTGTTTTTCACCAGTTTCCAGGCGATTTCCCTGACAGTGCTGGTGCCGTTGCGCTTCCAGAGCGTGACCGGCGCCGGTGCCGACAGCGCGGCCTTGCACTTGTTGCCGCTGGCAATAGGGTTGCCGATCGGCGCGTATTTCGCCGGCCGCCGGACCTCGGTCACGGGGCGCTACAAACCGATGATCCTCAGCGGTGCCTTGCTCTTTCCGTTCGCCATCCTCGGCATGGCCTTCACGGCGCCTGATGCGTTCTGGCTCAGCAGCCTGTTCATGCTGCTCAGCGGCATCGCCTCCGGCATGCAGTTCCCCACGTCGCTGGTGGGCTCGCAAAACGCCGTGCAGCAACAGGACATTGGCGTCGCCACCAGCACCACCAACTTGTTCCGCTCCCTCGGCGGCGCGGTGGGCGTGGCCCTGATGTCGGCGTTGCTGCTGGCCTTGCTGCAGGATTCAAGCTTCGCTCGGCTCGCCGGCTCGTCGCTGATCGGCGAAGGGCATTCCGGCAACGTCCTGCTGGACGGCCTCAACGCTGCCCCGGGCGAGGCGCAGAACGCCTTGCGCCAGGCATTGCAGGCGACGTTCCGGCATTTGCTGTTGATCAGCGCGGCGGTGTCGCTGCTGGGGTTGGCCGCGGCGGTGGCGATGCCCAATCGCCTGCTGCGCGGGCGGGACGAAAAGGCTCGGTAGACAGAACAACACTGAACCCGTGGCGAGGGAGCTTGCTCCCGCTGGGCCGCCTATAGGAGCTGTCGAGCGAAGCGAGGCTGCGATCTTTGTCCCAGACAATTAAGTTTCAAGCGAAAGATCAAGAGATCGCAGGCTTCGCCAGCTCCTACAGAGTCCAGCGGGAGCAAGCTCCGTCACCACAAAAGCACCATTGCCACAAAATCTCTTCAGGCCGTCGCCACGACACCTTCGGGCACCACCACCGCGCTCATCCCGTCCTTCATCCGCTTGGCATCGCGCACGAAGCAGCGTGACGCCAGGAACAGGAACACCATGGTCAAGAGCAGCGCCACCGGGATCAGGTACATTGCGTCATGCAGGCCGATGGCCTTGAAGGCTTCGGTCATCTGCGGGGCGCCTGCGGTCGCCATCGCCGTGCGGGCGAAGTAGTCGGACAAACCGCCCACCACCACCGGCCCCAGGCCGCCGCCAAGCAAGTACAGCCCGGCAAAGTACAACGCCATCGCCGTGGCACGCAGGCGTGGTTCCACCACGTCTTGGATCGCGGTGTAGACGCAGGTGTAAAAGTTATAGGCAAACAGCCAACCGACGCTGAACACCGCCACAAACACGCCGATCTCAATGCGCCCGGCATGCAGGGCCCAGGCCGTGGTCACCGTCGAGATCGCCAGGCTGAACGCCGCAAACAGCAGGCGGCCGTTGGGCACGCGCTGGTGGATCTTGTCGGCGACCCAGCCGCCAAGGGTGAGCCCGAACAACCCCGTCACGCCCACCATGATTCCGGTCGCCACGGCCGCCTCGTGCAGCGGCATCAGGAAATAACGCTGCAGCATCGGCACCAGGAATGAGTTGCAGGCATAGGTGGCGAAGTTGAAGCACAGCCCCGCCAGCACCAGCCACAGGAAGGTAGGAATCGCCAGCACTCGGCGAACCGGCTTGTCGATTTTTTCCTGGGAGACCTGCACGGTTTCCGCCGCGCCGCGCTTGGGCTCCTTGATGAAAAACATGAACACCGCCAGCACCAGCCCCGGCACCGCCGCGATGAAGAACGGCGCGCGCCAGCTGTCGAAGGCCTTGACCATCGCGCCAATGGTGAAAAACGCCAACAACAGGCCCAGTGGCAGGCCGAGCATGAAGATGCCCATGGCCCGCGCCCGACGATGGGCCGGGAACAGATCGCCAATCAAAGAGTTGGCCGCCGGCGCGTAGCTGGCCTCGCCGATCCCGACGCCCATGCGCACCACCAGGAACGCCCAGAAACTGCCCACCAGCCCATTGACCGCCGTCAGTCCGCTCCAGGCCGCCAGGCCCCAACCCATCAATTTGCTGCGCGAACCGTTATCGGCCATGCGTCCCAGGGGCAAGCCGGCAATGGCATAAACGATGGTAAACGCGGTGCCGATGATGCCGATCTGGAAGTCGCTGAGGCTCCACTCCATGCGGATCGGCTCGATGATGATCGCAGGGATGGTGCGGTCGAAGAAATTGAACAGGTTGGCCAGGAACAACAGGAACAGAATGCGCCAGGCATTCGCCGCTTGGGTCGAGTTCTGCATGGGTCCGTCTCTTTTATTGTTATGGGCCAACGGTCCGTGGCCTGGATATGCAATCTAGACAGCGGCACGGGAGCTGTCTCCAATTATTCGCAAGACTGATACCCGGCCATGGGAAGCGGCGTATTTCTTGATGCCGATCAATTTCCTGTAACAATTGCCATCATTTTGCCTTTTGCTGGTTAAAGATCGAGGCCGAGTGGCCGATTCAACATGATCAGGAAAAGATTATCCCGAGCGCTGCTCAGGCTGCAGCCCTGACCGCTTGGACCGATATTCGCGTTTACCCCGGCGCGAATTCCCATCCGCGTGGGTTCGATGACTGCATTCGTCGAGCCACCATTCCAGGCATATGGCGCACAATGACCTCAAAAAAAACAGCCACTGCGGTATCCGATCTGACCTTGAGCCCGGCCGCCAATGGCCCGGAAGTCTCGAAGCCGTCGCTCCCACCGCGCCCTCTGTCGACCCAGCAGTACCTGTATTTCACCGAAACCAACACCGACCGTATCCTCGACAACCTCGATGGCCTGCGTGACACCGTGTTCCCGCGCCCACCGCACCTGGTGGACGACGAATTCGACCGCACCCAGCAGGAATTCCCGTCGGTGTGCCTGATCGGCCTGGGGCGCTGCGGCTCCAACATCGCCCTGGACGTGGCCGAACTGGTATACAACGCCCGCAAGTTCTACCTCAACGAATTCAACGCCGACGACAAAGGCTACAGCGACAAGGGCCACAGCCCCGCGCAGTGGATCCGCAACAACCTGCGCCTGGGCACCAGCAAGGCCAGCAAGCCGGTATTCCTGGTGGAACCACTGGTGATGCTCGGAGACCTGGACAAGGACATCGCCGGGCGCATCCGCTTCTCGCGCAAAGGTGAGAAAAGCGGCTTCTTGCGCGACTACAGCAAAATGAAAATCATGGACCTGTCGGAAGTCCACGCCGGTGGCGCCGGTAACGCGCCGATCCTCGGCCAGTACCTGGCCAAGATCATCCTGAACAAGGACACCCAGCGCTTCTCCAGTCCCGATTGGAAAATGATCCACTCGTACCTGATCGACAGCTGCGGCATCAAGGCCAACCAGTCGCGCCTGTACTTCTCGATCTTCAGCGCCGGCGGCGGTACCGGTTCGGGCATGGCCTCGGAGTTCGGCCTGGCCCAGCAGTACTCGTACATGAACAAGACGTTCGACACCAAGCCGATGGACGAGCACGACAGCAAGAGCGGTCACTCTTTCGTCTTCGAGCCGATCTTCACCAGCGGCATCTGCGTGCTGCCGAATATTTCCGACCATCGCAGCGAAATGTCCGAGGCCTTGCACATCAACGCCGGGCGCCTGTTGTGCAAATACCTCTCGGAAGAATGGGATTTCTCGTACAACTTCGCCAACGAAGACAGCAGCGAAGCCAGTGTGATGGGGCGTATCCGCCCGTGGAACGCGATGATGCTGATCTCCAACGACATCATGCGCTACGCCGAAGAAAGCGATGACGGCAACATCCAGAACATTGATGTCAATGCCATGGAGAAGCACGCCAACCAGTACATCTCCCAGCAGATCTTCAACATCCTGACGGCCCAGGCCGTCACCACCGACTACGACCAGAACTACTTCCGTCGCGCCGGCATCGACATCGGCGAAACCATTCGCCTGGACGCCAACGACCTGTTCATGAGCCTCGCCGGCCCGGTGGCGATTGCCTACGCCGAGTCCGTCGTCCCGGAAACCCCGGCGCCGAGCGGCGACAAGTTCAAGGTGTTCGAGAAAGAGCCGCCGCGCCTGAACATCGACGACCTGTTCTTCCGTTCCATCGACCTGCCGCACTTCAACAAAGTCACCCAGGCCATCGAAGGCATCAGCCTGTTGCCGATCGAATCCAAGCGCTACCGCGCCTCGCTGGAGCAATACAAGAATTCCGGCTACGACGCCGCGGCCTTGCATGACCTGCACTTCTTCAAGAATTGCTCGTCGGTGGTGTCGATCGTCTCCTTGCCCAAGGACTACAAGCTGTCCTACATGGACCTGAACCGGCTCAAGACCCACCTCAACAGCCTGTTCCCCAACACCACGCTCAAGCGTTACGCGTTGGTGATCGGCGCATCGGCCAACCTGTCGCTCACCACCCTGATCGCCAAGAGCCCGTGCCTGTCGGATGACTTCCTGACCTTGATCGTGGCGTTTATCAAGCGCTGCTTCGCCCGCACCCCGTACCGCTTCGACGACACCTTGGACAACTCGATCCTGGACTTCATCATCAATGAAGACTTCGACGAAGCACGCATCGACGACCTGCTCAACGAATTCGAGAACCCGGCGAAGATCCTCGACACCAACTGGTACGCGATCAAGCCGATGTACGAAAAGAAATACCGTGAGCTGATCAACGACAAGGACAAGTTCGTCTCGATCAACGACATCCGCCTGTCCCGCGACTGCGTGAAGAAGTCCATCAAGTACCTGCGTGAGATCTACCGTCACCGGATTGGCAAGACCAAGGTTATTTCTCTTAATAACCATACGGGCAGGACGTATTGAGGTAAGCCTTGAAAGATCGCAGCCTTCGGCAGCTCCTACGGGCTGCGGTTCACCTGAATTCGCGGCGCGCCCCTGTAGGAGCTGCCGAAGGCTGCGATCTTTTAATCTGCACAAACATTCAGAAACAATTGAGCAGCCCAAAGGCTGCTCCATAAACTGTTCCCGTTACGTATACGTCACCCTCTCCTGTGGCGTTTCGCCACGGCAGGGTGCCATCACGCTACTCACCTACACACTTTTCCAAGCGCCAAAACACGAACCAACTTGGTGCGCCGATCAATTCGACGCCCTTTCCTGGATCATAATCCACGGCGAAACCACCACCGCCCAAAGCTGCGGATCACGTTCCAGAAAATCCAGCGCCCGCGTTTCAGACAGCTTGGCGAGCTGGTCGGCGGCCAGCCAGGCGGCGACTTTGGTACCTTCGTCCTGGGCAACGGCCTCGGCGGCGGCGATCAAATCCAGTGCTGGATCGACCCACAATAGGGCACCCTTGGCAAAGAACGGCTCCAGCTCTTTCCAGGTGATGGATGCGGTTTCACCAAGCAGCTTGGCATAGAGGGTGCTAGGTTCTTGATTCATGGGAGCTGTCCGGAAAAGAAATCGGCGCGAATGATAACGTCGGTGGTCTGGCAGAAAAACCCGGTAGCAATTGCAGTACCGATTGAAAAGCGCAGGAAAGCCAAGGATTGCCGAAACGACCGGACAACCCCCGCCGCTATTCTGTCTTTTTCTTTCAATTAAGCGACACCCCCAGGTTTTGCCCCCAAGCGCCAGCTTCCCTTGCCAACAATCGGCGCTCTACACTGTACCGGTACAGTTGCCGGGGGCATTTTCCGCGAGGGTATCCAAGATATCTGACCCGGTTCTGCTGCTACGGCGCCAGGACTATAAAAACTACAACAGCATGAGTGGAGCACTATGACTAAGGCTACTAAGCAGATTTCCAAACTGTTTGCCGCTATGGTTCTGGCCGGGGTTGCCAGCCATTCGTTTGCCGCCGACACCATCAAGATCGGCATCGCCGGCCCTAAGACCGGCCCTGTAGCCCAATACGGCGACATGCAGTTCAGTGGCGCGAAAATGGCCATCGAACAGATCAACGCCAAGGGCGGCGTCGACGGCAAGAAACTCGAAGCCGTTGAATACGATGACGCCTGTGATCCAAAACAAGCGGTCGCGGTCGCGAACAAAGTCGTCAACGACGGCGTCAAGTTCGTGGTCGGCCACCTGTGCTCCAGCTCCACCCAGCCAGCTTCCGACATCTACGAAGACGAAGGCGTGATCATGATCACCCCGGCGGCCACCAGCCCGGACATCACCGCTCGCGGCTACAAGATGATCTTCCGTACCATCGGCCTGGACAGCGCCCAAGGCCCTGCGGCCGGCAACTACATCGCCGACCACGTCAAGCCGAAGATCGTTGCGGTCCTGCACGACAAGCAGCAGTACGGTGAAGGCATCGCCAGCGCCGTGAAGAAAACCCTCGAAGGCAAAGGCGTGAAAGTGGCCGTCTTCGAAGGCGTGAACGCCGGCGACAAAGACTTCTCCTCGATGATCGCCAAGCTCAAGCAAGCCAACGTCGACTTCGTCTACTACGGCGGCTACCACCCGGAGCTGGGCCTGATCCTGCGTCAATCCCAGGAAAAAGGCCTGAAGGCCAAGTTCATGGGTCCGGAAGGCGTGGGTAACGACTCCATCTCGCAAATCGCCAAGGAATCTTCCGAAGGCCTGCTGGTGACCCTGCCGAAATCCTTCGACCAGGATCCGGCCAACGTTGCCCTGGCTGACGCGTTCAAGGCCAAGAAAGAAGACCCGAGCGGTCCGTTCGTGTTCCCGTCCTACTCCGCCGTGACCGTGATCGCCGATGCAATCAAGGCCGCCAAGAGCGAAGACGCAGGCAAAGTGGCTGAAGCCATCCACAAAGGCACCTTCAAGACCCCGACCGGCGACCTGAGCTTCGACGAGAAAGGCGACTTGAAGGACTTCAAGTTCGTGGTCTACGAGTGGCATTTCGGCAAACCTAAAACCGAAGCTTCGCCTCAGTAAGGCCTGGCCTGACTGACTGCCAATAAAGCCCACGGCGTGCCGTGGGCTTTGTTTTAAATGTATTGGGCCGCGCTGGCGTGATCCGCCAGTCTCCCCACCTGAAAATCTCAAAACCGTCATCAGCGGTTCGCTGGCAAACCTCGAGTTCGAAGTGGATGAAGATCCACGGGGCCCGGGCGGGAAAATGACTCCACCAGTGAAATGCGTATCAGGTTTTTAGGAGCGCTGTAATGCCTGACATCTATCACTTCTTCCAGCAGCTGGTTAACGGCCTGACCGTTGGCAGCACGTATGCCCTGATCGCCATCGGCTATACGATGGTTTACGGCATCATTGGAATGATCAACTTCGCCCACGGCGAGGTATACATGATCGGCTCCTACGTGGCGTTCATCGCCATCGCCGGGCTGGCCATGATGGGACTCGACAGTGTCCCGCTGTTGATGACCGCGGCTTTCATCGCGAGCATCGTCGTCACCAGTTCCTATGGCTACAGCATCGAACGGATCGCCTACCGCCCCCTGCGCGGCAGCAACCGTCTGATCCCGCTGATTTCCGCCATTGGTATGTCGATCTTCCTGCAGAACACCGTACTGCTCTCGCAAGACTCCAAGGACAAATCCATTCCCAACCTGATCCCGGGCAACTTTGCCATCGGGCCAGGCGGGGCACATGAAGTGCTGATTTCCTACATGCAAATCGTGGTGTTCGTGGTGACGCTGGTCGCCATGCTCGGCCTCACGTTGTTCATCTCTCGTTCCCGCCTCGGCCGCGCCTGCCGCGCCTGCGCCGAGGACATCAAGATGGCCAACCTGCTGGGCATCAACACCAACAACATCATCGCCCTGACCTTCGTCATCGGTGCGGCACTGGCCGCCATCGCCGCGGTGCTGTTGAGCATGCAATACGGCGTGATCAACCCCAACGCCGGCTTCCTCGTGGGCCTGAAAGCCTTCACCGCCGCGGTACTGGGCGGCATCGGCAGCATCCCCGGCGCCATGCTCGGCGGGCTGGTGCTGGGCGTGGCGGAAGCCTTTGGCGCCGACATCTTCGGCGACCAGTACAAGGACGTCGTGGCATTCGGCTTGTTGGTTCTGGTTCTGTTATTCCGGCCGACCGGCATCCTGGGCCGCCCGGAGGTTGAAAAAGTATGACTAGGCATCTCAAATCGGCGCTCTTCAGCGCCCTGCTGGTCTGGGCCGTGGCCTACCCGGTACTGGGTCTTAAACTGACCATCGTCGGCATCAACCTGGAAGTGCACGGCACCAGCCCGGCCATCCTCGCGACTATCGCCGTGTGCTCGCTGCTGATGTTCGTACGCGTGTTGTTCAGCACGCAGATCAGCGCGGCCTGGAAGTCTTCGCCCGGCCTGCCGGTGATCCCGGCCAAGGCCAGCAACTTCCTGACCCTGCCGAGCACCCAGCGCTGGATCGTGCTGGGCCTGATCATCGTGGCCCTGGTGTGGCCGTTCTTCGGCTCTCGCGGCGCGGTGGACATCGCCACGCTGATCCTGATCTACGTGATGCTGGGCCTGGGCCTGAACATCGTCGTCGGCCTGGCCGGCCTGCTGGACCTGGGTTACGTCGGCTTCTACGCCGTCGGGGCCTACAGCTATGCGCTGCTGTCCCATTACTTCGGCCTGAGCTTCTGGATCTGCCTGCCGATCGCCGGGATGATGGCCGCCACCTTCGGTTTCCTGCTGGGGTTCCCGGTCCTGCGCTTGCGCGGCGACTACCTGGCGATCGTGACCCTGGGTTTCGGCGAGATCATCCGCCTGTTCCTGCGCAACCTGACCGACATCACCGGTGGCCCGAACGGCATCAGCAACATCGAGAAACCGACGTTCTTCGGCCTGACCTTCGAGCGTAAAGCCGCCGAAGGCCTGCAGACGTTCCACGAGTACTTCGGCCTGGAATACAACTCGATCAACAAGGTGATCTTCCTCTACCTGGTTGCTTTGTTGCTGGCCCTGGCGGCGCTGTTCGTCATCAACCGTTTGCTGCGCATGCCGATCGGCCGTGCGTGGGAAGCGCTGCGTGAAGACGAAATCGCCTGCCGTGCCCTGGGTCTCAACCCCACCGTGATCAAACTGTCGGCCTTCACCCTCGGCGCTGCATTCGCCGGTTTTGCCGGTAGCTTCTTCGCCGCCCGCCAGGGCCTGGTGACGCCGGAATCCTTTACCTTCATCGAGTCGGCGATCATCCTCGCCATCGTGGTGCTGGGCGGGATGGGCTCGCAACTGGGCGTGATCCTGGCGGCGATCGTGATGATCCTGCTGCCCGAAATGATGCGTGAATTCAGCGAATACCGCATGTTGATGTTCGGCGCCTTGATGGTGCTGATGATGATCTGGCGTCCTCAAGGTCTGCTGCCTATGCAACGCCCCCACATGGAGCTGCGCAAATGAGTCGCGAGATCCTGAAAGTCGAAAACTTGAGCATGCGCTTCGGCGGCTTGCTGGCGGTCAACGGCGTGGCCCTGACCGTGCAAGAGAAGCAAGTGGTTGCCTTGATCGGGCCGAACGGCGCGGGCAAGACCACCGTGTTCAACTGCCTGACCGGCTTCTACCAGCCCACCGGCGGCACCATCCTGTTGGATGGCGAGCCGATCCAGGGCCTGCCCGGCCATCACATCGCCCGCAAGGGTGTGGTGCGCACCTTCCAGAACGTGCGGCTGTTCAAGGACATGACCGCGGTCGAGAACCTGTTGATCGCCCAGCATCGTCACTTGAACACCAACTTCTTTGCCGGCCTGTTCAAGACCCCGGCGTTCCGCAAGAGCGAACGCGAGGCCATGGAGTACGCCGAGTACTGGCTGGACAAGGTCAACCTCACCGAGTTTGCCAACCGTACCGCCGGGACCCTGGCCTACGGTCAGCAACGGCGTCTGGAAATCGCCCGCTGCATGATGACCCGCCCGCGGATCCTCATGCTCGACGAACCGGCCGCCGGCCTGAACCCGAAGGAAACCGAAGACCTGAAGGCGCTGATCGGCGTGCTGCGCGAGGAGCACAACGTCACCGTGCTGTTGATCGAGCACGACATGAAGCTGGTCATGAGCATTTCCGACCACATCGTCGTGATCAACCAGGGCACGCCCCTGGCCGACGGTACGCCGGAACAGATCCGCGATAATCCTGAAGTGATCAAAGCCTACCTGGGGGAAGCGTAAATGCTGCAGTTCGAAAACGTTTCCACCTTCTACGGCAAGATCCAGGCGCTGCACAGCGTCAACGTCGAAGTCCGCCAGGGCGAAATCGTCACGCTGATCGGCGCCAACGGCGCCGGCAAATCAACGTTGTTGATGACGCTTTGCGGTTCGCCCCAGGCCCACAGCGGCAGCATCCGCTACATGGGTGAAGAACTGGTGGGCCAGGACTCGGCGCAAATCATGCGCAAGAGCATCGCCGTCGTGCCTGAAGGCCGTCGGGTATTTGCCCGGCTGACCGTGGAAGAAAACCTCGCCATGGGCGGGTTCTTCACCGATAAGGGCGACTATCAGGAACAGATGGACAAGGTCCTGCACCTTTTCCCACGCCTGAAAGAGCGTTTCACCCAGCGCGGCGGCACCATGTCCGGCGGCGAACAGCAAATGCTCGCCATCGGCCGTGCGCTGATGAGCAAGCCCAAGCTGCTGCTGCTCGACGAGCCGTCCCTGGGCCTGGCACCGATCATCATCCAGCAGATCTTCGACATCATCGAACAACTGCGCAAGGATGGCGTGACGGTGTTCCTGGTGGAGCAGAACGCCAACCAGGCGCTGAAAATCGCCGACCGGGCGTACGTGCTGGAGAACGGTCGCGTGGTGATGCAAGGCACCGGTGAAGCCCTGCTGACCGACCCGAAAGTGCGCGAGGCGTACCTGGGCGGTTGAGTCTGCGTCCATGAAAAAACGGCCTTCGGGCCGTTTTTTTTTGCACTTTTTAAATGAATGTCTTTGTGGCGAGGGAGCTTGCTCCCGCTCGGTTGCGCAGCGGCCGCAAATCTTGGGGGCCGCTTCGCAGCCCAGCGGGAGCAAGCGCCCTCGCCACAGGTTTCGGGGTCACTCAAAAAAATCTTGCCCCCGCTGTAACACTCCCCTACCTCCCCTCTCTAGTTCAGTAGACCGGCACTAACGCCGGTTCATTTCCCTGAATGACTGGAGAATCACCATGACTGCTTCGACCCGCACCCTGTCCGCCGCCGCCCTGGTCCTGGCCCTGGGTTCAGCCCTGAGCATGACAGCCGTCTCGACCGTCCACGCAGCCGACGACACCATGGAAAAATGCTTCGGTGTCGCCCTCAAAGGCAAGAACGACTGCGCCGCCGGTGCCGGCACCACCTGTGCAGGTACGGCCAAAATGGACTATCAGGCCAACGCCTGGAAATCGGTGCCCAAAGGCACGTGCACCACCAAGGAAAGCAAAACCTCCCCGACCGGTTTCGGCCAGCTCGAAGCGTTCAAAGCCAAGTCCTGATCGCATCTGCCTGAGGCCCGTCACCATGTTGAAGCCCCCTTCCCTCGCCCTTGATAGCCGGCTGCCGCCCAAGGCGGGGCTGGGGCTCAAGAGCGAGCATTTTCGTGAGGTGCTGCAGACCCGTCCGGATCTGGGCTTCTTTGAGGTGCACGCGGAAAACTACATGGTGGCGGGCGGGCCGCTTCATCACTTCCTGGGGCGGATACGCGAACAGTACCCGCTGTCATTGCACGGCGTCGGCCTGTCGATCGGTGGGGAGGGGCCGCTGGATGTCGCACATCTGCAGCGCCTGGCCGCGTTGATCGAACGCTATCAGCCCCAGTCCTTTTCCGAACACCTGGCCTGGTCCAGCCACGGCCCGGTGTTTCTCAATGACCTGCTTCCCCTGGCCTACGACGAGGCGACCCTCGACCGCGTCTGCCAGCACATCGATCAGGTGCAGAGCAGCCTCAAATGCAGGCTGTTGCTGGAAAACCCGGCCACTTACCTGGGCTTTGAAACCTCGACTCTCGACGAGCCAGACTTCATGAGCGAAGTGATCCGTCGCACCGGCTGCGGCCTGTTGCTGGATGTAAACAACGTCTACGTTTCGTGCGTCAACCACTGCCGCGATCCTTTGGCCTACCTCGACGCCCTGCCCCTGCACGCGACCGGCGAAATTCACCTGGCCGGCTTTGCCGAAGACACCGACAGCCTCGGCGAACGCCTGCTGATAGACGATCACGGCGCGCCCATCGACGACACGGTCTGGCAACTGTACCTCAAGGCACTGGAGCGCACCGGGCCGGTCGCTACCTTGATCGAGCGCGACAACCACGTCCCTGCGTGGGAGGTGCTGCTGGCCGAAGCGCACCAGGCCGATCGACTGTTGAGCGCCGCTGGAGCGCGCTCATGAGCGACCAGCATGCATTCGCCGCCGCCCTGCTCGATCCACGCAAGGCTTGCCCGCCCGGCCTGATCAGCGCCAACGGCGCGGACCCGGAAAGCCGTTTCGCGGTGTACCGCAATAACGTGCTCAGCTCATTGATCAATGCCCTGGCCGACAATTACCCGGTGGTGATGCAACTGGTGGGCGAGGAGTTCTTCCGGGCCATGGCCGGGGTCTATGTCCAATCGACGGCACCGCGAAGCCCGGTGATGAACGACTACGGGGGCGACTTTGCCGAGTTCATCGAACACTTCGAACCCGCCGCCAGCGTGCCGTACCTGGCGGACGTCGCTCGCCTGGAGCGACTGCATAGACAAGCCTGGCACGCCGCCGACGCCGAGCCCATGGCGCAAGAACGAATCGTGGCGGCGCTGTCCTCCCCTACGCTGGCGGGGCACCTGAAGATCGGGCTTCACCCGTCGCTGCGCCTGCTGCAATCGCCCTTCGCCGTGGTGACGATCTGGGCCGCCCATCAGCACCAGACACCCGTGCCGTTCGAAGCCTTCCCCGCGCAAAACGCCTTGGTGCTGCGCAACGGCCTGGACGTGGAGGTGTTTGCGATCAGTCACGCTGCCCATGGGTTTATCGCGGCCCTGCAACAGGGGGTGTCCCTGACTGCAGCCATTGACGCCTCAAACGACCTCGACCTGGAACACACCCTGGCGGGCCTCATCCGTCATCAGGCCATCATTCACCTCCTAGCCGAACAGGTATCTCCATGAACGCTCTGATTGCCGGTTTGATTCAATGGCTGGAGAAAATCCCCCACAGCCTGATCGCCTTCGTTGCACGTTTCTCGATTGCCGCCGTGTTCTGGAAATCCGGCCAGACCAAAATCGAAGGCCTGGCCATCGACCTGTTCGACGGTACCTTCCAGATCGGCCTGCCGCACCTGGCGGACTCGACCATCCCCCTGTTCAAAAGCGAATACGCCCTGCCGCTGCTGTCGCCGGAACTGGCCGCGCACCTGGCGGCTTCTGCCGAGCATGTGTTCCCGGTCCTGATCCTGCTTGGCCTGGCGACACGCTTTTCGGCGCTGGCCTTGCTGGGCATGACCGTGACCATCCAACTGTTCGTCTACCCGGACGCCTACCCGACCCATGGCACCTGGGCGGCGGTATTGCTCTACCTGATGGCCCGTGGGCCGGGGTGGCTGTCCATCGATCACCTGATCGCCAAGCGCTACGCCCACTGACTGGCCCCAGTCCCCCTGTGGGAGACCCTCTGTGGGAGCGAGCTTGCTCGCGATAGCGGTGGGTCAGCTTGAATGAATGTTGGATGTGCCGCCGCCATCGCGAGCAAGCTCGCTCCCACAAGGGACTGTCTAGTGGATGGGCCATCGTTACAGCCGATCCAACGCCTCGCCGCTGCGCTTGAACCAATCGATCAAATAATCAGCCAGCACCTGGGTGCGCTTGGGCAGGCCGCCCTGGTAGGGGTGCACCAGGTACATCGGCATGCGCCGGGTCTGGTAGTCGCGCAGCAGCCAATGCAGACGTCCGTCGGCCAATTCGCCATGCAGCAGGTACGAAGGCAACCGGGCAATTCCGGCGCCGGCCAGGGCAGCTTTTTTCAGCAGGCTGTAGTGATTGCTGGCGAACGGCCCCGACACTCGGACCCGCAACAGTTCGTGTTGCTGGTGGTAAAGCCATTCTTCGCGGCCGCTGTAGTGGCTGTTGAGCAGGCAGCGGTGCTCGGCCAGGGCCAAGGGCGTCTCGGGTTCGCCATAGCGTTCGAGGTAGGCCGGGCTGGCGCAGGTCATTTCGTGCCACGCCAGCAATGGCCGCGCCACGAGCCGTTCATCGACGGCGGCATCGGAACGGATCGCCAGGTCGAAGCCATCGCGGCTCAAGTCACGGTAACCGTTGTTGAGCTCCAGTTCGATCTGCACGTTGGGATACGTGCGCGCGAACTCCATCAGCAAGCCTTCGAAGAAGGTTTCGCCCAATGAAACCGGAACCGTCATACGCACCGGCCCGGAAATGTCATCCTTCAACCGCGCCAATGCCTGACGCGCCCTTTCCACCTGGACCAACAGCGCCTGAGCCTGAGGCAACAACGCCGCCCCTGCCGCGGTGAGGCTCAAGCGCCGCGTGGTGCGTTGCAACAACACCACCGAGAACCGGCTCTCCAACAGACTGATGCGCTTGGACAACTGGCCCTTGCTGCACCCCAACTGCTGGGCCGCCAGGGTGAAACTGCCGGCCTCCATCAACACGGCAAACGCCGCCAGGTCATCCATTTCGCTCATTGGATTGTTTCCAAATAAAAACTAAAGGTTGCCTATTAGCATGATTATCAATGGAAAGAACCCCTCTAGACTGAAAACTCATTCAACCCATTGAGGAACAGCTCATGAAAATCCTGTTGATCGGCGCCAACGGCACCATCGGTTCGGCCATCGATAACGAACTGTCGCCCCGCCATGAAATCGTTCGGATCGGCCGCCACAGCGGTGAATTGCAGGTGGATATCAGCGACAGCGCCTCGATTCGCGCCCTGTTCGAAAAGACCGGCGGTTTTGATGCCCTGGTCTGTGCCGCCGGCAATGTCACCTTTGCGTCCCTGGCGGACATGACCGAAGACAGCTTTGCCCTGGGCTTGAAAGACAAGCTGATGGGCCAGGTCAACCTGCTGCTGATCGGCCGCGAATTTGCCAACGACGGTGCGTCCTTCACCTTCACCACCGGCGTGCTCAGCCACGATCCGATCAAGAGCGGCGCGTCGGCAGCCCTGGTCAACGGTGCCCTGGACAGTTTCGTGCGCGCCGCGGCAATCGAGTTGCCACGGGGTTTGCGGGTCAACTCGGTGAGCCCGAACGTGCTACTGGAAGCCATGGACAAATACGCGCCTTATTTCCGCGGTTTCAAACCCGTTCCCGCTGCGGATGTGGCATTGGCCTACGCCAAGAGCGTCGAAGGCCTGCAAACCGGTCAGACCTTTCACGTGGGCTGACCGACGCTCTACCCGTAGGAGCTGCCGCAGGCTGCGATCTTTTGATTCTTTCGCTTGGGATTCAAGTGTCTGGGGGGAGATCGCAGCCTCGTTGCACTCGACAGCTCCTACACCGCTCCTACATAGCTCCTACACCGCTTCTACGGGTTGTGATGTCGGATCAGTCTGGGTAACGTGGCGGCACTTGTCTGGAGACCCAATGATGCGTGCCGCCCGCTCCCTGCTGTTTGTCGCCCTCCTGCCGCTGTTCACCGCCTGTCAATTGCTCGAGGCGCCACGCCAGAGCGCCTCCCACGCTGGCCAGTCGCGCATGCAGGGCGAGCTCACGGCCGCTGATGGCAAGCTGGTGTTCCAGCCGTGCCAGGAACAACGCCGCTACATCGTCAACGACAGCGGTGGCACCAGCGTACTGCAACAGGCCGCCAGCCTGGCCGATGACCAGGGCAAGCTGTTTGCCGATGTCCGTGGCCGTATCGCTTCCAGCGCAGCGGCCGGCGCCGACAGTCAGTTGGACATTGAACAACTGTATCGCCTGGAACGCTCGGGAACGGCTTGCGACGATGTTGATTTCAAACGCGTGATCCTGCGCGCTGCGGGACACGGCCCTGAATGGACGCTCAACGCCAGTGGCAAGGGCCTGGTGCTGGATCGCGAAGGCCAACCGCCGCTGGCGGTGCCTTACGTCGAGGAGCAATTGGGCGATGGCCGCTTCAACCTCGGCACCGAGGCCAACGGCCAGAAAGTCGAGCTTTGGGTCACACCTGCGCGTTGTGTCGACAGCGTCAGCGGCAGTGTGCAACACATGAGCGCCGAATTGCGGGTCAACGGCCAGGTCCAGCGCGGCTGCGCCTACTTCGGTGGCGCGCGCGACGACTGATTCGCAGCTTTTGGCTTATAATCGCCGGTTCACGCCCTGGTGCAGTTGTGCATCCCGCGAACCGGACCCCGCCATGTTACGAATCACCGAACTCAAGCTGCCAATCGATCACCCCGAAGAAGACCTGCGCCCTGCCATCGTGCAGCGCCTGGGCATCGCCAGCGATGACCTGCTCGACTTCACCCTGTTCAAGCGCAGCTACGACGCGCGCAAGAAATCCTCCGAACTGTGCTTCATCTACACCATCGACCTGACGGTGCGCGATGAGGCCAGCCTGCTGCGCAAGTTCGCCGATGACCGTAACGTCAACGAAGCGCCGGATGTCAGTTACAAAGTGGTGGGCCAGGCGCCGGCCGACCTGAGTGAGCGACCAATCGTGGTCGGCTTCGGCCCGTGCGGGATCTTCGCCGCCCTGTTGCTGGCGCAGATGGGCTTCAAGCCGATCATCCTCGAACGTGGCCCGGAAGTGCGCCAGCGCACCAAGGACACCTGGGGCCTGTGGCGCAAAAGCGTGCTCAATCCCGAATCCAATGTGCAGTTCGGTGAAGGCGGCGCAGGGACGTTTTCCGACGGCAAGCTCTACAGTCAGATCAAGGACCCGAAGTTCCTTGGCCGCAAGGTCCTGCACGAGTTCGTCAAGGCTGGGGCGCCGGAAGAAATCCTCTACGTCAGCAAACCGCACATCGGCACGTTCCGCCTGACAGGCGTGGTGGAAACCATGCGTGAGCAGATCCGCGCCCTGGGCGGCGAAGTGCGCTTCGGGCAACGGGTCACCGACGTTTTGATCGAAGACGGTCAACTGGTGGGCGTCGAGTTGGCCAACGGTGAGCAGATTCATTCGAAACACGTGATCCTCGCTCTCGGCCACAGCGCTCGGGACACGTTCCGTATGCTCCACAGCCGTGGCGTGTACATGGAAGCCAAGCCATTCTCCGTGGGCTTTCGCATCGAACACCCGCAATCGCTGATCGACAGCGCGCGCCTGGGCAAGTATGCCGGCCATCCGAAACTCGGCGCCGCCGACTACAAGCTGGTGCACCACGCCAAGAATGGTCGTTCGGTGTACAGCTTCTGCATGTGCCCGGGCGGCACCGTGGTGGCCGCGACGTCCGAGCCGAACCGCGTCGTGACCAACGGCATGAGCCAGTATTCGCGCAATGAGCGCAACGCCAACTCCGGCATCGTGGTCGGCATTACCCCGGAAGTGGATTATCCGGGTGGCCCGCTGGCCGGGATCGAGTTGCAGGAACGCCTGGAATCCCACGCGTTCGTGCTCGGCGGCAGCAACTACGAGGCTCCGGCGCAACTGGTGGGCGATTTCATCGCCGGCAAGCCGTCTACGGCACTGGGCAGCGTCGAACCTTCCTATAAGCCCGGGGTAGCACTGGGTGACCTGGCGCTGGCCCTGCCGGACTTCGCCATCGAAGCCATCCGCGAGGCCTTGCCGGCGTTCGAGAAACAGATTCGCGGCTACTCGCTGCACGACGCAGTGCTGACCGGCATCGAAACCCGCACCTCATCGCCCCTGCGCATCACCCGCAACGAGTCGCTGCAGAGCCTGAACGTCAAGGGTCTGTTCCCGGCGGGTGAAGGCGCCGGTTATGCAGGCGGGATCCTGTCGGCGGGGGTGGACGGGATTCGGATTGCCGAAGCAGTGGCACGGGATATCCTCGGTCTCGAGGCCTGACAGAGGCGCCTTTGGGAGCCGATGCTGTTCACTTCAGGCCTGAAGTAACAGCATTTTCCCCTGTGGGAGCGAGCTTGCTCGCGATGGCGGCCTGACCTTCAATACCGATGTCGACTGGTCCACCGCTATCGCGAGCAAGCTCGCTCCCACAAGGGATCTCAGGGTTTTCAAGATTAGATGTTCGCCCGCAACACGCTCTGCGGCAACGCCTCGCCCCGTTCCACGCTCGCCGCCACGATGTCCATTAGCCCGCTCAGCTCATAGCCTTGGGCCTTGAGCCACGCCGGGTCGTAATAGGTCGTGGCGTAGCGCTCGCCACCGTCACACAAAATCGCCACGATCGACCCCGACTCCCCCGCATCTGCCATCTGCCGGGCCGCCATGAGTGCGCCGATCAGGTTGGTGCCGCTGGACCCGCCGACCCGTCGTCCCAAGCGCTGGGCCAGGTAATGCATGGCCGCCAGCGACAAGGCGTCCGGCACCTTGACCATCGCATCGATGACTTTTGGCAAGAATGATGCCTCGACCCGTGGCCGGCCGATGCCTTCGATGCGCGAACCGCAATCCAGGCGCAGGCTGGCGTCACCACTGCGGTAGTAGTCGAAGAACACCGAACGCTCGGCGTCGGCACACAGCACGCGGGTGCCATGCTGGCGGTAACGGACATAGCGGCCCAACGTCGCCGTGGTGCCGCCGGTGCCGGGGCTGGAAATCAGCCAAGCGGGCTCCGGATGCCGCTCGAAACGCATCTGCTGGAAGATCGATTCGGCGATATTGTTATTGGCCCGCCAGTCCGTGGCGCGCTCGGCATAGGTGAATTGGTCGATGAAGTGCCCGTCATGCTCGCGGGCCAGGCGTTCGGACTCGGCGTAGATCTGCGTCGGATCGTCTACCAAATGGCTCTGGCCGCCATAGAACGCGATCTGCGCGATTTTTTCCTTGGAGGTGGTCGCCGGCATCACCGCAATGAACGGCAGGCCCAGCAACCTGGCGAAGTAAGCCTCGGAAATCGCCGTCGAGCCGCTGGAGGCCTCGATCACCGGAGCACCAGGCTTGAGCCAGCCGTTACACAACGCGTAGAGAAACAGCGAACGCGCCAACCGATGCTTGAGGCTGCCGGTGGGATGGCTGGACTCATCCTTGAAGTACAGCTCGATGCCCGGCAGGCCAGGCAGCGGCAGCGGAATCAGGTGGGTATCGGCGCTGCGCTGGAAGTCGGCCTCGATGATGCGGATCGCTTCACGGGCCCACTGACGAGGGTCGTTCATGGTGTGTTTTCTCATTGGATCGATTCGGCGCGGGGAACTCACGCGGTCGTACAGGCACGGCTGGCGTTCGGAAAAGCCAGACGCCAGCTTAGGAAAAAACCGACATCCCGCACAGGTACAGCTAAGGTCCAATATGGCCCGTAACTGCCAACTGCGTGGCGCAGGCCTTGTAACGACATATAACAAAAAAGAATATAACTTTTGTTTTAACAACTAACAGTACGGGTTAGGGTGTGCCATCTTTTTGATTCAATGAATGGAGAGCGATCGTGGCTCTACGCAATTCTCTGACACGTTTTTTTCAACTGGAGGCTGCCAGCGGCCTGCTGCTGATCGCTGCCGCCGTGCTGGCACTGGTCATCAACAATTCGCCGCTGTCCTGGCTGTACAACGGCCTGCTCGACACCCCGGTGGTCGCCCAGGTCGGCGCGTTGAAGATCGCCAAGCCCTTGCTGCTATGGATCAACGACGGCCTGATGGCGATGTTCTTCCTGCTCATCGGCCTCGAGGTCAAGCGCGAGGTCCTCGACGGGCAACTGTCGAAACCTTCGCAAATCGTCCTGCCGGGCGCGGCGGCGATTGGCGGCATGGTGGTGCCCGCCCTGATCTATTGGTTTCTCAACCGCGACAATCCTCCCGCCCTCGCGGGCTGGGCGATTCCGACCGCCACCGACATCGCATTCGCCCTCGGTGTGCTGGCCTTGCTCGGCAAGCGGGTGCCGGTGTCGCTCAAGCTGTTCCTGATGACCCTGGCGATCATCGACGACCTGGGCGCCATTATCATCATCGCCATCTTCTACTCCGGCGCCCTCTCGACCTTGTCGCTCATGCTGGCGGCCACGTGCATCGCCGCGCTGGTGGCGATGAACCGGATGGGCGTGGTCAAGCTCGGGCCCTACATGGTCGTGGGGCTGATTCTCTGGGTCTGCGTACTCAAGAGCGGTGTCCATGCCACCCTGGCCGGTGTGACCTTGGCGTTCTGCATTCCGTTGCGCACGAAAAACGCCGAGACCTCGCCGCTGCTGACCCTGGAACATGCCCTGCATCCCTGGGTGGCCTATGGGATCCTGCCGCTGTTCGCCTTCGCCAACGCCGGCCTGTCCCTGAGCGGCGTTACCGTCGAGAGCTTCACCCATCACGTGCCGATGGGCATCGCCATCGGCCTGTTGCTGGGCAAGACCGTCGGCGTCTTTGGCCTGACCTGGCTGGCGGTGAAAATCGGCATCGCCAGCCTGCCCCTTGGGGCCAATTGGGGGCAGATCCTGGGGGTGGCAATCCTGTGTGGGATCGGGTTCACCATGAGCCTGTTCGTTGGCTCCCTCGCGTTCGAGCCTGGGGTCAGCGACTACGCCGGCATGGACCGGATGGGGATTCTCACTGGGTCGATCCTGGCGGCGTTGGTGGGTTATGCGGTGACGGCGGTGGCCAGTCGTAAGCCGTCTGCATTGCCTGGCTGATTTCTGGCTGCCAGGAAGGGGGGCATATCCATTGCTGCGGTAACGGCCACTTAGGGTTCCGCTCTTACAGCGGGTCACTTTTGAAGAGCGCAAAAGTAACCAAAACGCTTTTGCCCCACCACTCGGCACCTCGCTAAGGCTCGGTGTGCCCTCACTCCGGCATTGCTCCGTGGGCCCGCCGCGAAGGGCCATCCATGGCCCAGCGCGGCTATCCCGGCATCCATGCCGGGATACCCACTCCACAATGCCTGCGTTCGGCCAGCGTGGTTAACGGGGCGTCCGAGATCAACGGCTACCGCGAGGCGGCCTGATAGCCGACCTGGCTCTTGATGGGGACCGCGTTTCTCCTGTGGGAGCGGGCTTGCTCGCGAAGGCGGCGTCACAGTCAATGATGATGCTGGATGTGCTGACCTCTTCGCGAGCAAGCCCGCTCCCACAGGAGGTGTGTTGGATATGAATTCTGTGTCCGCTGAAGATTGAATGTGGGAGCGAGCTTGCTCGCGATGGCGGTGGTTCAGTCACATGGATACTGGGCTTGCTGGCCTCTTCGCGAGCAAGCTCGCTCCCACAGGAGAAACGCGGTCCCCATCAAGAGCCAGGTCGGCTATCAGGCCGCCTCGCTTTGTTTTTGATCTGGGGCGCCCCGTTGACCACGATGGCTGAACGAAGGCCTTGCGCAGTGGGCACCTCGGCATGGATGCCGAGGTAGCCGCGCTGGGCCATGGATGGCCCTTCGCGGCGGGCCCACGGAGCAAGGCCTTCGTTCAGGCATGCCGAGCCTAGGCGAGGCACCGAGTGGTGGGGCAAGAGCGTTTTGGTTACTTTTGCGCTCTTCAAAAGTGACCCGCCGTCAGGGCGGAACCCTAAGCAGCCGTTACCGAAGAAACGGATATACACCCCGTCCCCCGAAACAAAGCCATAAAAAAACGGCGCTATCCCATTGAGGAAGAATCGCCGTTTTTTCTCTTACCTAACCAAGCTTAGTGCGATACGCGACTCGTACCACCGACAGTGGAAATACGAACCCGCTCACCCACACGGAACACCTCGTTCTCCTGAACCTGCTGCACATAGGCACGCATACTGCCGTCATCTTCACGCACAGTGATTTCCACACCCTGGGTACGGGTCAGGCCTTCTTCAGTGGCGGAACCAATCAGGCCACCCGCCACAGCACCGATCACGGCAGCGACAATACTGCCACGGCCACCGCCGATGGCGCTGCCGCCTACACCACCGACCACGGCACCGGCCGCACCGCCGATCGGGGTCTTGGTGCCTTCGATCTTGACCGGACGCAGGGATTCGATAGTCCCCATGCGAATCGTCTGCACGCGACGCGCTTCGTCACGGGAGTAGGAGTCACCGGTCAGGCTCGACTGACAGCCAGTGAGCAACATCGCCATCGTGGAAAAGGAAGCAACCAGCAAAACAGACTTACGCATAGCATCAACTCCAAAAGACAGGGATTCATTAAACTCCCCAGCTTGACGCCTGTCACGGCCTGGCCGGGATAAAATTGTTTTCATTCAGGTGGGATACAGGCGCACCGGAAAAATTCACCAAACAGTAGCGCCAATTTACAAAACCTGCGTCATCAACCCAGGGATTTTTTCATGGATTATTTCATTATCGTCATGACCACCGTGGCCGGCCTGTACTTCCACGGGTGGCTGTACGTGCGGATCAAACGCTGGATGGACCGCGACCTGGCGCTGTCGCTGGCGGGGCAGGATGAGCAGAAAAGGACCTATATGCTGCAACAATTGACCCGCGCCCGGGAGCAAGGCATCAAGCGCCGGGACCTGCCGCAATGGCTGCAAACCGCTGCGGCAAGTTATCCCGTTAAGGCGCCAGGCGCTCGAGAGTCCAGTTCGCCCCTTGCAGGCGATAGTTGAGGCGATCATGCAGGCGGCTCGGGCGGCCCTGCCAAAACTCGATGCGCTCGGGCAACAAGCGGTAACCGCCCCAATGCTCCGGGCAGTGGGGTTGGCTGTCGCTGAAGCGTTGCTCGGTGGCCTTGAGCAAATCATCCAGCTCCGCACGCCCTGAAATCACCCGGCTCTGGGGTGAAGCCCAGGCGCCGAGACGGCTGCCCAGCGGGCGAACCTGGTAATAGGCGTCCGACTCTTGCGCCGTGACCTTGACCACTTTGCCTTCGATGCGCACCTGGCGTTCCAGGGCCGGCCAGAAAAACGTCATGGCCGCGAACGGATTCGCGGCCAGTTGCTGCCCCTTGGCGCTGTCGTAGTTGGTGAAGAACGTGAAGCCCAGGGCATCCAGGCCCTTGAGCAACAGGATTCGGCAATGCGGGCGCCCGTCTGCATCCACCGTCGCCAGGGTCATGGCGTTGGCCTCCACCGGGGCCTGTTCGGTTTTCACCGCGTCGGCGAACCATTGGTGGAACAGTGCAAACGGCTCGGCCGGGGCTTGTGCCTCGGTCAAGCCGTCGCGGGTGTAGTCGCGGCGCATATCAGCCAGCGGTTGGGTCATGGCGCGTTCCTTGTGGTTAGCCCATCACTGCTTCGGGGTCTCGGCGGCCGCGACTTTCTTGGTATCGGTGGCGGCTTTGGCCGGTTGGGGTTTCTTCGCCGGGGTGGCGGGCTTGGCCGGAGCCTTCTTTGCAGGCGCCTTGGTCGCGGCTTTTTTGGCCGGTGCTTTCTTGGCCGAGGCTTTGGTGGTCGAGGCCACTGCTTTTTTAGCCGCGGGCGCAGGGGCCGGGGCAGCAGGCTTCACATCCTGGGCGGCAACCATGGTCACCGGGGCCGGGGCCGGCATGTTGTATTTGCTCAGCAGCGCAACCATGGTGTTGGCTGGCGTGACCAGCAGTTCCACACGACGGTTCAAGGCGCGCCCTTCAACGCTGTCATTGGCCGCACGTGGCGCCACTGCGCCCATGCCGCGCAGCATCAGGCGATCACGTTGCAGGCCGCTGAGGCGGAAAATCGCTGCCACGGACTGGGCACGCTCCTGGCTGAGCTTGAGGTTGGCCGGTGCCGCGCCCGAGGTGTCGGCGTGACCGAGGATCAGCACGGCGGTCTTCGGATCGGCTTCGAGGATCTTCGCCACGCGGGTGAACGGGCCGAGGGTCACGGGCAGCAGCATGGCCGGACGGTCCGGGTTGAACGAGCCGTCCACGGGCGCGGTAACCACCAGCACATTGTCGCGGCGCTCGAGTTCGAGCTTGCTGTCCTTGATGGCGGTGCGCAGTTTCGGCTCGTAGTCGTCAAGCCAGGCCTGGGTGACTTTCGGATCGGGCATCGGCACCGCCTTGGCGGTTTCCTGATCCTTGCCACCGAACGGCCACCACCACTTGCCGTTGCTTTCGGCTTCGGCCTTGGCAACGGCCTGCGGCGCCTTGGTTTCAGGCTTGGCCTCTGCTTTTGCTTCGACTTTTCTGGCAGCGTCTGCGGCGGTTTCCTCGGAAGAGAACGGCCACCACCAATGGCTGGCGCTCTCGGCCTTGGCTTGCGGCGCGACGGCGGCTGGCTTCAGGGGCGCCGCTGGCGCCGTTTCCTTGGTCGCGACCTTGTCGGAAGAACCGAACGGCCACCAGCCACTGCTGCCCTCGGCATCATTTTGTGGGGTTTGTGCGCAACCGGTGATAGCGAAGCACAGCGCCAGAGCGAGGGTTTTATTCGATGACATTGGATATCCACAAAATGATCTAAATGAAAAAACAAGGCCATGTTCTGGCCGCATAAACAGACGCTTGGAAACTGAAAAGGACACGAGGTTCCTGTGTCCATGGCCTTCAATGGCGTTTTATAGACAAGTGGCAAGCACCCGCGCAAGGTTCTGCGCGCGTGGGTCCATCAATACGTAAGGCCCGAGCGTGTTGGTCACGAAGCCGAACGCGACATCATGCTCAGGATCGGCAAACCCGATGGAACCACCGGCCCCCGGGTGACCGAACGCCCGTGGGCCGAGGCCGTAGGTCGCATTCGGTACGTCCGGCTGGTCGAGCATGCAACCCAGGCCGAAACGGGTCTGGGTCAACAACGTCTTGTCCTCGCCGAAGCTGTGCTGGCGAGTCAGCTCGTCGAGCATTTCACCTTCCAGCAGACTGCCATCCAGCAGCCCCGCATAGAACCCGGCCAGACTACGGGCATTGCCGTGGCCGTTGGCGGCTGGTTGCTGCATGCGCCGCCATTCCGGCTTGTTGGTGCTGGTCATGATCGACGGCGGATTGATGAAGGCTCGGGTGGTCATGGCCGTGGGCTCGCGCATCGTCACCTGCAGCAGGCGCTGGGCCGCCGCATCGCCGACGTTGCCTTTGCCACGAGCGATATGGGCTACGCGATGAAACTCCTCATCGGCCAGGCCCACGTGAAAATCCAGGCCCAACGGTTTGGCGACGCGCGCCACGATGGACTCCCCCGGGCCGCGCCCATCGGCCCGGCGTAACAATTCACCCACCAGCCAGCCGTAAGTGATCGCGGCATAACCGTGGCCCTCGCCCGGTGTCCACCAAGGTGTTTCGGCAGCCAGGGCGTCGACCATGGTTTGCCAGTCATAAAGCGCTTCGGGCGGCAATAAGTCACGCAATGCCGGGAGCCCGGCCTGATGGCAGAGCAGTTGGCGAAGGGTGATGGCGGCTTTGCCGGCCGCAGCGAACGCTGGCCAATAGCGGGCAACCGGGGCATCCAGTTGCAACTTGCCCTCGGCCACCAGTTGCAGGGCGGTGACGGCAGTGAACGTCTTGGTGCAGGAAAACAGGTTGGCGAGGGTGTCGCTGTGCCAGGCTTCATGGCCATCCTTGTCGGCGGTGCCGGCCCA
Source organism: Pseudomonas thivervalensis (assembly GCF_001269655.1). Classification (GTDB taxonomy): domain Bacteria; phylum Pseudomonadota; class Gammaproteobacteria; order Pseudomonadales; family Pseudomonadaceae; genus Aquipseudomonas; species Aquipseudomonas thivervalensis. The sequence goes on along the minus strand of NZ_LHVE01000004.1, from coordinate 125,340 downwards.
CAGGTCGATCACCGTGCGGCCACCCACCTGGATGCACAACGCCGCGCCGCGCTCCTGGGGATCATCGAACAGCGCCGCGAACGCTTCACGCACCGCCTCGAACTGAAGCTCGTAATGGCCTTGAATTTGCACCCGTAACCTCTCTCCACTGAACACTTTTTTGCACTGGCCGCATTGTTCCAGCCATTAAGGGTTTTGGGAACCGCCGCAAGACGGCTGACCGGGTTGGCGCTGGCCTTTGTGGCGAGGGAGCTTGCTCCCGCTGGGGTGCGTTGTAGGAGCTGTCGAGTGCAGCGAGGCTGCGATCTTTCCCTGGACACTTGAGTCTCAAGCGCAAGATGAAAAAGATCGCAGGCTTCGCCAGCTCCTACAGAGCCCAGCGGGAGCAAGCTCCCTCGCCACAAAAGCTCCTTTTGCTACAGAAATTCCTCTTGTACAAAAACGCCCTCGCCAGAGCAAAGTCATTGCCCGGATCAGGAAATCTCCCGCCGAAACGGCGGCAATGCATTGAGGATCGCCTTGCCATAGCGCTGGGTCACCAGCCTGCGGTCGAGCAAGGTGATGGTGCCGCGGTCTTCTTCGGTGCGCAGCAAGCGGCCACACGCCTGGACCAGCTTCAGCGATGCATCCGGTACGGAGATTTCCATGAACGGATTGCCACCCCGGACTTCGATCCACTCGGCCAACGCCGCCTCCACCGGATCGTCGGGGACCGAGAAGGGGATCTTGGCGATCACCACGTGCTCGCAATAGGCACCGGGCAAGTCCACGCCTTCGGCGAAGCTCGCCAGGCCGAACAACACGCTGGAATCACCACCGTCGACCCGTGCCTTGTGCTTGTTCAGGGTTTCCTGCTTCGACAGGTTGCCCTGGATGAACACCTGCTTGCGCCAGTCACGATCAAGGCCGTCGAACACGTCCTGCATCTGCTTGCGCGAGGAAAACAGCACCAGGGTGCCCCGTGAGCCTTCCACCAGTTCCGGCAGGTCACGGATGATCGCCGCCGTATGGCCGGCCGCATCCCGGGGGTCGGCCTTGAGGTCCGGCACCCGCAGCACACCGGCGTCGGCGTGATGGAAGGGGCTCGGGACCACGGCGGTCACGGCTTTCTTCGGCAGGCCGGCGCGCATGCGGAAGCGGTCGAACGTGCCCAGGGCGGTCAGCGTGGCGGAGGTCACCAGCGCGCCGTAGGCCACGTTCCACAGGTTGCGACGCAGCATTTCCGCCGCGAGAATCGGGCTGGCATTAACCTCGATGTCGAACAGCGAACCGCTTTCGGCCAGGGTCAACCACCGCGCCATCGGCGGGTTGTCTTCCGGGTCTTCGGCGGTGAAGGCCGTCCACAGCTCCCAGTTGCCCTGTGAGCGGGACAACAGGCTGCCGAACAGCGGGTACCACTCCTCGGCCTGGTTGCTGGCGATACCGATGTTGACCTCGCCGTCCATGCCTTCCTTGAGCAGGTCGGTCAGACGCGTGAACAGGTCGGTCAGGCGCGCGAAACCTTTCTTGAGCTCGATGCCCATTTCGCGCATGTGTTCGGGGATCACCCCACCGACAAAGCGGTGGCGTGGCCGCTCGCGGCCCTCGACGTCTTCGCCGGGCTTGAAATCGGCCACTTGCTCGCACGCGGTGAACATGAACTGCTGGTTTGTCTTGATTTCCCGCGCCAGCTCCGGCACTTGCTCGATGAACTTGCCCAGGTCACCCGGCAACGGATGCTGGGCCAGCAACTTGGTAAGGTTCTTGGCGGTGGTTTCCAGCCAGTCGGCGGTGGAACGCAGTCGCGTGTAATGGGCGAAATGGCCGATGGCCTTGTCCGGCAGGTGATGGCCCTCGTCGAACACGTAGATCGTGTCGCGTGGGTCCGGCAGCACCGCACCGCCGCCCAAGGCCAGGTCGGCCAGGACCATGTCGTGGTTGGTGACGATGACGTCGACCTTGCCCATGCCTTCGCGGGCCTTGTAGAAGGCACATTGGCCGAAGTTCGGGCAATGGCGGTTGGTGCACTGGCTATGGTCGGTTGTCAGGCGGGACCAGTCGGCGTCTTCCAGGGCCGTGGACCAACTGTCGCGGTCGCCGTCCCATTTATTGCCGGCCAGCTTCTCGATCATGCTGGTAAACAGCTTCTGGCTGGCCTCATCGACCTCGATCCTGAAGCCTTCTTCTTCGAACAACTGGGCCGTGGCGGTCTGCGCATGGCCTTCCTGGAGCAACATGTCGAGCTTGGACAGGCACATGTAGCGCCCGCGCCCCTTGGCCAGCGCGAACGTGAAGTTCAGCCCGCTGTTGCGCATCAGGTCGGGCAGGTCCTTGTAGACGATCTGCTCCTGCAGGGCGACGGTGGCCGTGGCGATCACCAGGCGTTTGCCAGCGGCCTTGGCAGTCGGAATCGCCGCCAGGCTGTACGCCACGGTCTTGCCGGTACCGGTGCCGGCCTCCACCGCCACGATGGCGGGCTCGCCGCTGCGCCGGCCTTCGTCGTCGGTGTCGATGTCACCCAGGACTTTTGCCACTTCGGCAATCATCAGGCGCTGGCCATATCGCGGCTTGAGGCTCTTGGCTTCGAGAAAACGCGAATAGGCGCCCTGGATCGTGGTTTTGAGTTCGGTGCTGATCATGAATGGTCGGGCGCTAAAAACGCTGGATAAATTTTCAGTGGTTCGGATCGGCGGCTATCATACCCCGCTAATGAATCCTGCGCAGAACGGAGTAACCCAATGACACCCTTTGCCCTCGTCTACACCCTGCATTTACTGGCGGCCCTGATCTGGGTCGGCGGCATGTTCTTCGCCTGGATGATCCTGCGCCCCGCAGCAATCACGGCGCTAGAGGGCCCTGCCCGGCTCAAGCTGTGGGTAGAAGTGTTTCAGCGTTTTTTCGTCTGGGTCTGGGTGGCGGTGGTGCTTTTGCCGATCAGCGGCGTAGGCCTGATCCACCTGCGCTTCGCCGGTTTCGAAACCGCGCCGCGTTATGTGCAGGTGATGATGGGGTTGTATGTGGTGATGACGGCGTTGTTTATCCGCATCCAGGGCCTGCAACTGCCGGCATTGCGTAACGCGGTGACGGCGCAGGACTGGCCGGCGGGTGCCGCGGTGCTGGGGAAGATTCGCAGGCTGGTGGGGATCAACCTGTTGATCGGGTTGCTGGTGGTGGCGATTGGCGCGGCACGGCCGCTGTTCTGAAAAATCGGCGGCATCACACAGAACTTGTGGGAGCGGGCTTGCTCGCGAAGGCGGTGGGTCAGTCAATGCTGATTAACCTGACACGCCCTCTTCGCGAGCAAGCCCGCTCCCACATTAGATTCGTCATACGTTCAGAACCGCTGCACCGTCACCGTCCCCGCCGCTCCGGCAGGCCCTGGCTGGCCATCGGCGCCAGGACGGCCGCTTTTGCCGCCATCCGCAGTATAGACCACGCAGCCCTTGGCCTTGCCTCCTGCCCCGGGTTTGCCGCCGTGTCCCGCCGCGCCACCGGCACCGCCGTCCACCGTCACCTTGATCTGCTCGGCAGGGTAGGCCCGGGGCAGTTCGAGCCGTACCTGCGCTCCAGCGGCGCCCGGCTGGCCATTACTGCCATTGCTGCCGTCGGCACCGCGACCGGCCGAACCCCAGGTGCAACCCGGCGCCTGGCCATTGGCACCGTCAAGACCGACGTAACCCGGTGCACCGGTGCCGCCACGGGCATCCACCGACAATAACGGCGCATTCAACGCCTTGAAACGCAGGTTGAGATCGCGCCCTGGCCGCGCAGCCTTGGTGTAGGTTCCCGGTGCGCCGCGTGACGTGATCTGGCTGCCCTCGGCCAATTCAGCCTGGGCCACTTTCAATTCCAATACTTGCTGCGCCGGCACGATCGCGATCCGAGCTTCACGCCCCAGGTGCAATTGGTCGATGGACAGTTCGGTGACATTGGAAGGCACCAGCAGCGTGCCGTAGTCAGCCACGTCCAGGCGTTCCAGGGTCAGGGTACTGGTGGTGTTGGGCAGGCGCATCAGCGAATGACCTTCGACCTGGAGCACCTGGGCCGAAGCCCACGGGCAGACGAGAGCGGCAAGTAGACACAATTTACGCATGGGAAGCCTCTGGCGCGGTCGGGAGGGTTTGCAGGTGAAAGATGCCGAACAACAGCACTCTGAGGCGATCACGACCTGGCGCGGGGCGGCCACGGAAACTGGCCCGGAACAACAGCAATTCCAGTAGATGGAGCGTCAATAAAAACGCGCCGGCGACGTTGACCAACAGATGCAACGGATGGACGAACGGCAGGACCAGATTGACCAGCACCACCAGCCAGAACAGCAGGGTCAACAAGCGCCCCAGCCCCCAAAACACCTTCATACGCCCCCCTGTTGAGAATTATTCTTTGCGCGCACAGTAACGGCTTGCGCGCCGGATAAGCCAGAGGGCCAGGCAAATTTAATCTAATCCGAGCCCCGGCCGGCCGGATCGCCCTCCCGACGAACCGGCAGCTCTGGCCCGCACCTCAGCGCTGGAGATGCAATTCTACCCGGCGATTCTGCGCGCGCCCTTCGTCGGTCTCATTGTCGGCCACCGGCTCGCTTTCGCCCTTGCCTTCGCTGGTGAGTTTGTCGGGGGCCAGCCCCTGGGTCAGCAAGTACTCCACGACGCTGCTGGCCCGACGCTCGGACAGCCCTTGATTATAGGCATCACTGCCGACACTGTCGGTGTGGCCCACCACCCGGATGCTGGCGACATTGGCATGGCTGAGTTTGCCCATCAGCCCATCGAGCTGGCTTCGAGCGTCTGCGGTGAGATCGGATTTGTCGAAATCGAACAGCACCTTGCCCGCGTCGTTGAGGGTGATGACCTCGCTAGCCGGTGCTTGCGGTTCGACCGGTGGCGCGCTGGCCGGGTATTGCGGCACCGGGCAACCGTGATGCTCGACAGGGGTATTGGCCGGGGTATCGGGACAACGGTCGCGGCGGTCGAAGACGCCGTCGTCGTCTTCATCGCCATCCTGGGCGTAGCAGATCAAACCACCGCCCAGCAGCCCCAATGCGGCGCCGCCAGCGGCCCATCCGCTGCTTTCAATGGCCCCCAAACCGCCGCCGACGAGGCCGCCGATCAGGCTACAGATTGGCCAGGTGCGTTGATTGAGGGGGGCGCCGCCGTCGCTGTGAGTGGCGCAACCGGACAACAGACTGCTCGCCAGCAGCACCGGTAAGGCGGCCCTGATTAGAACGTTCATGGTGAAGGCTCCTGTGTCACCGGCCCATACCGGTCACACAGGAGTAAAGACCCGCATCCGCAACTCAACAAGCCGCGGACGACAAGGGTTTCAGCGGTTTATCCTGATTTCCGTGCGACGGTTCATCGCGCGGCCGTCGGCGGTCTTGTTATCGGCCACCGGCTGGCTCTCACCGGCGCCGGACACCGAGACGAAACTGGCCTGCGGCACGCCGTTTTCGACCAGGTATTTCACCACCGAGTTGGCCCGTTTCTCCGACAGTTTCTGGTTGTAGGCATCGCTGCCGACGCTGTCGGTGTGGCCGGTGACACTCAGTTTCGCGGTGGACGTTTCCTGTTTCAGTCGGGTGGCGACCGCGCTCAGTACGTCTTTGTCGCCTGGGGTCAGCGTGGCTTTGTTGAACTCAAAGTGCACGTCGCGGATCACGATGGTTTCTTCTTTGACCACGACCGGCTCTTCGACCACCGGCGCCGGGGCGGGTGGCGGGCAACCGTCGGCATCGACCTGCACGCCCTTCGGTGTGCCCGGGCACTTGTCACGGCTGTCCGGCACGCCATCGCCGTCTTCGTCGCCGTCACCGTGCACCCAGCAATAAGCCGCTGCCATGCCGCCAACGTACAGCGCGCCGCCGCCAGCCCAGGAGGTACTTTCGATCGCGCCTAATCCGGCGCCGATCGCTCCGCCGACGGCCGCACAGGTCGGCCAGTCGGTTTTCTGCAAACCTGCGCAACCAGTCAACACACTGGTTAGCAGAACCAGGGGTAACGCTGTCCGAACTATGCTCATCGGGTTTCTCCTTGAGGGATCGGCTTGGCGCCGATTCAGGGGAGTAAAGACCCGACTTCGAATCTGCGCCAGCCTGAGTAATCGCGGGTTTTCGCCCCGTGTTTGCGACGTTTGCGCACATTCAGGGACAAACCGCTCTAGGCCATGCTGTCCGGGCAGGCTATCGTGGTGGTTCTGACTGAGGAACTTCGATGACCGTTGCCATTTCTTCGCGCACACCCCAGCAAGCCCTGGCGGCCGTGCTTGACCGTTATGCCCCGCAAACACTGCTGCTGATCGGTGCCAGCGGCTTTCCCGCACTCGAAGCCTTCCAGCAGGCCCATCCCGACACCGAAGTGGTCCACGCCGGCCCCGGCGCGCTGCCGGCGGACGTGGCGGCGCGGCGTTTTGACCTGGCCCTGGCGCTCGATTGCCTGGAGCATTTGCCCAAGCGCGACGGTCTGAACCTGCTGGGCGGCATCCGCAACCTCAACGCCAGCCGCATCGCCGTGCTGGCCGACCTCAATGCCTGCGGCTGGCAAGAGACGGACTTTTTTTCCCTGGCCCTGCAAGCCAGCGAGCGATTCCAGCGCGAAGATCAGGTGCTGACCCTGTTCACCTACGATCTGCTTGAATACAAACAAGTCCCCGACTGGCTCAATTCACGTTTCTGGGCCAACCCGGAAAATTTTGGAAAATATTGGTGGTAACCGTGAACACAAGCTCGCACTCACCCATTTGCCCCTGCGGCAGTGGCAACTCACTGGACGCCTGCTGCGGCCACTACCACGACGGCCATCCAGCCCCCTGCGCCGCAGCCTTGATGCGCTCGCGCTATAGCGCCTATGTGCTGGGCCTGGTGGATTATCTGGTCGCCACCACCCTGCCCGCCCAGCAACAAGGCCTCGATCGCCAATCCATCAGCGAGTGGAGCGCCAACAGCACCTGGTTGGGGCTGGAGGTGGAAAGCAGCGAAGTGTTCGGCGGTAAACCGGAACACGCCTTCGTCACGTTCACGGCGCGCTGGCACGATGGCCAGGGCGAGCATAGCCACCGAGAACAGTCCTCGTTCGTGCAGAACGACGGGCGTTGGTACTTCATCGACCCGACCGTACCGGTGAAGACGGGACGCAACGACGATTGTCCATGCGGCAGCGGGTACAAATTCAAGAAATGCTGCGCCGGATACTTCAATCGCTGATTTTTCGGAAACGTCCGACGCTCCTCCTGCAGCCCATAGGGCTAGACTGGGGATAAACCAGAGGCACGGACATGACCCTTCCATCCTTCTTGCTGCGCGTCACCTGCCTGCTGCTGTTCGTCGGGTTCGGCGGCTGTGCCTCCTGGCGAGGGGATGAAGCCCCTGGGCCCCAGGTGCATCTGGTCAAGGTCGAGGTGATCCGGGCACGGCTGGTGGAACAGCGGTTCATGCTGCACTTTCGCGTCGACAACCCCGGCGACAGCGACCTCACCGTTCGCGGCCTGACCTACCGTGTCCACTTGGGTGACCTGTTGCTGACCGAAGGCGAGCATGAACATTGGTTCACCGTGCGCCCCCGACACAGTGCCTACTTCAAGGTGCCGGTGCGCACCAACCTGTGGCCGCAGGTGCGAGAACTGGTGAAGCTGCTGGAAAAACCCCGGGAACAGATCCCCTATCGTCTGGAAGGTGAGCTGGAAACCGGATTATTCATCGCCCACTACGTGCACCTGGAGCGCAATGGCGTGATAATCGCCGCCGATTTAATTGCGGAGTAACCCCGATGACCCAGCAACCCCACGTCCACGGCCCTGATTGCAACCACGATCACGACCATCACCACGATCATGACCACGGCCACGTCCACGGCCCGAACTGCGGCCACGCCCACCAGGAGCCGGTACGCAACGCCCTGAAGGATGTCGGTCGCAACGACCCTTGCCCGTGCGGCAATGGCAAGAAATTCAAGAAGTGCCACGGGGCTTGAGGGTCCGGGCGAAAAACTTTTTCGCCTGTTAGACCGTCATCGTCGGATCGCCGCCCGGAGCAAGCTCGCTCCCACAGTGTTGCCATTAACCAATCCAGGGTGTGATGGCTTGGAAGCTTTTTGTGGCAAGGGAGCTTGCTCCCGCTTGAGTGCGAAGCGCTCATCGCTTTTTTGGGGCCGCTGCGCGCCCCAGCGGGAGCAAGCTCCCTCGCCACGGGACCGTGCCGCTTTCAACCCCTGTGGGAGCGAGCTTGCTCCGGGCGGCGATCCGACGATGAGGCCGACGCATTCAATGCCTATCTGTCAGCCCGCCTGCAGAATCCGCTCCACACCCACCACCGTCGCATACTCACCGTGCAAGTTGCCCAGGGACATGGCATGCACGTCGGCCGCCGAACGGGCGTTACCGAAGTAATCGCTCTTGTCGAAGGTAAAGCAGGCATCCTCGGCCACCCACGTGTCGAATCCCAGGTTTCCGGCCGTACGCGCCGTGGACTCCACCGAGTTGTGCGTCGCCACGCCGACGATCACCAGTTGCCTGATACCGGCCTTGCGCAGATCTTGCTCCAGATGCGTGCCACTGAACGCATCCGGCACCTGTTTTTGCACCGACCATTCCCCAACCATGGGTTCGAACCGGGGTTGGACCTCCACCCCCGACTGTCCCGGCCAGAACACCGAGTCCGGCGAGCGGGACAAGTGATGGACATGAATCACCGGTCGCGCCGTGTGTCGCCAGAAAGCCAACAGTTCCAGCATGCGCAGCTCGGCCTCGGGATTGTTGCGCGGGCCGAGCCTGGGGTGAAGGATGCCTTTTTGTTGATCGATGAGGATCAGCGCCGCGCCGTGCTGTAGCTCCATGCCGGGTCTCTCTTGCTCGGTCTTTGAATGCCTCACACTTGAGCATCACCTCTGCCAACAGGCAAGCCTTCGCGCAAAAGCGGTGACCCGGTCCAGGGCTTTCATCGCCAAATCAACAAATAACCCTCGCCCCCGCTTGCGCGGCCCCCGCCTGCTCACTAACGTAGCGCCTTTATTGGTGCCACCCCCCTCCCGCAGGAGCTTTGCCATGGCCTCGCCAGCCTCTATTTCCCTCATCCCCCGGCTCGGCGTTGCCGCCGCGGTGGCCAGTGTGCTCGGTTTGAGCGGATGCCAGACCTGGAATGCCCAGGACACGGTCCCGCCCACTTCCGGTGTGCAACCGCTCAAGGGGCTGGCGCAGAACGTCTCGGTCCGGCGCAATGCCACGGGCATGCCGCTGATCGAAAGCAACAGCTTCCATGACGCCTTGTTCACCCTCGGCTACGTCCATGCCAGCGACCGCATCACCCAGATGGTGACCCTGCGCCTGCTGGCCCAGGGGCGGTTGGCCGAGATGTCCGGCGCCGAACGGCTGGACGTCGATCGCTACATGCGCGCCGTCAACCTGAAGAAAAACGCCGACGAGCTGTACAAGGCGTCTTCGCCACGGCTCAAGCGCTTCTTCGAAGTCTATGCCCGGGGCGTCAACGCCTACCTGTTCCGTTATCGCGACAAGTTTCCATCTGACCTGGCCGCCACGGGTTACAAACCTGAATATTGGAAGCCGGAAGATTCGGCGCTGATGTTCTGCCTGCTGAATTTCAGCCAGTCGGCCAACCTGCCGGAAGAAATTGCCAGCCTGGTGCTGGCCCAGACCGTCACAAACGACAAACTCGCCTGGCTGAGCCCGTCCTACCCGGACGAGCAACTGCCCGTGGCCGAGGCCGACAAGCTTCAGGGCCTGCGCCTCAACGGCCAGATCCCAGGCCTGAACGAGCTGAGCAAGGCCACCGGGCAGTTGGCTGGACTGAATCTGTTGGGTGCTGCGTCTTCAAGCAACTGGGCCATCGCGCCGCAACGCAGCCGCAGCGGCAAGAGCCTGCTTGCCAGCGACAGCCACGGGCCGCTGGGCATGCCAGGGCTGTGGAGCCCTGTACAAATCCGCGCGCCAAAGTATCAGGCAGCCGGGGTTTCCGTAGCGGGCATCCCGATGATCCTGGCCGGGTTCAACGGTAAAGTGGCCTGGAGCATGACCAGCGTGCTGGGAGACAACCAGGACCTGTTCCTGGAAAAAATCCGTCGCCAGGGCAACAGCCTGTCCTACGAGGTCAACGGCAAATGGCAGCCGGCGATCGTGCGCAACGAAACCTATTTCATCAAAGGCCAGCGGCCGATTCGTGAGGCGGTGTTCGAAACCCGCCACGGTCCGCTGCTCAACAGCGCCCAGGGTCCGGCCATGGCCAACGGCTTTGGCCTGGCCTTGCAGACGCCGAGCTTCACCGACGACAAGACCCTGGATGCGTTCTTCGACCTGTCCCGGGCACAGAACGTCGAGAAAGCCTCCGACGCCAGCCGGGAAATCCGCGCCATGGCGGTGAACCTGGTCTTTGCCGACGCCAGCCATATCGGCTGGCAAGTCACCGGTCGCTACCCGAACCGCCGTGAAGGCGAAGGCCTGTTGCCGTCGCCGGGTTGGGACGGTCGCTACGATTGGGACGGCTACGCCGATCCGATGCTGCACCCCTACGATCAAGACCCCGCCCAGGGCTGGCTCGGCACCGCCAACCAACGGGTCATTCCCCACGGCTACGGCATGCAGTTGTCCAACTCCTGGGGCGCACCGGAGCGTGGCGAACGCATGGCCGAGCTAGCCGGTGCGGGCAAGCACGACACCCGCAGCCTGACCGCCATGCAATACGACCAGAGCACGACATTCGCGGCCAAGCTCAAGCGCGTCTTCGAAGCCCCGGGCATGACCCAGCCCCTCAAACAGGCGATCGAAGCCCTGCCAGTGGCTGACCGGGCCAAGGCTCGCGAGGCCTACACCCGCTTGATGGCATTCGATGGCCGGCTCAACCCGACCTCCGCCGACGCGGCGATCTATGCGCTGTTCCTGCAAGAAAGCATGAAGCAGATTTTCCTTGACGAGCTGGGCCCGGACAGCAGTCCGGCGTGGCAGGCGCTGGTCGCCAATGGCCAATTGTCCTACTCGGCCCAGGCCGATCATCTGCTGGGGCGCGAAGACAGCCCGTTCTGGGACGATGTGCGCACCCCTCAGAAAGAAGACAAGGCCGTCATCCTCGCCCGCAGCCTGGCCGCCGCCATCAGCGCCGGTGACAGCCAGTTGGGCGGTGACCACAAGGCCTGGCAATGGGGCCAGTTGCATCGCTACGCGTGGAAGAACAGCAACGGCCAGATCGTACGCGGCCCGCTGCCGGCCGGTGGCGACGCCACCACGCTCAACACGGCGGCGTTTGCCTGGGGCCAGGATTTCAACACCACCCTGGCGCCGGCCCTGCGCTTTATCGTCGACTTCGGCCAGCCTGAACCGTTGATGATCCAGGACGGTGCCGGCCAGTCCGGCAACCCGGTCAGCCCGCACTATGCCAATGGCATCGATCCGTGGATCAAGGGGCAGTACCAGAGCCTGCCGTTGCAATCGCAGAACTTCGATCGGGCCTATGGCAAGACGCGGTTGACCCTGGTGCCTGGGAAATAACTGCAGGCCTGGGTTGGAGACACGACGCCTGTGGCGAGGGAGCTTGCTCCCGCTCGGCTGCGCAGCAGTCGTAAAACCGATTGATGCGGTCTGCCTGCAGGCATGCAGGGGCCTGCTTCGCAGTCCAGCGGGAGCAAGCTCCCTCGCCACAGGTTCTGGGTTGTCTGGACTGAAGTCATCACGAGCTTGCTCGCGATGGCGCCCGTCCATCCACCCCGATAACCCAATAGAACTTCTCCCCCCGCCCCCGCCTCTACCTGACAAGCCCATCGCTCCGGTGATTGCATGGATCTTGTCATTGCCCGCCCCGAAGGCTTGTATTGCCCACCCGGGGATTTCTACATCGACCCGTGGCGCGCGGTGGAACGCTCGGTCATCACCCACGCCCACGGCGACCATGCCCGCAGCGGCAACCAACACTACCTGGCCGCGGCACCCGGCGAAGGTATTCTGCGTTCCCGCCTGGGCCAGGACATCAACCTGCAAACCCTGCCCTACGGCGAACGCCTGCAACATCACGGCGTGACCTTGAGTTTTCATCCGGCCGGCCATGTATTGGGCTCGGCCCAGGTACGGCTGGAATATCAAGGCGAAGTCTGGGTGGCCTCGGGGGACTACAAAGTCGAGCCTGACGGCACCTGCGCGCCATTCGAACCGGTGAAGTGCCACACCTTCATCACGGAATCGACCTTCGGCCTGCCAATCTATCGCTGGCAGCCCCAGGCGCAGGTCTTCGAGGAGATCAACCAGTGGTGGCGCGGGAACATTGCCGCCGGCCGGGCCAGCGTGTTGTTCTGCTATTCCTTCGGCAAGGCCCAGCGGATTCTGCACGGCATCGATGAAAGCCTCGGGCCGATCCTGGCCCATGGGGCGGTGGAACCGCTGAACCGGGTCTATCGCGAAGCCGGCATTCACCTGCCACCGACGCTCTATGTCGGCGATGTCAAAAAAAACGATCCAATCATGAGCCAGGCGCTGGTCATCGCCCCGCCCTCCGCCGGTGGCAGTAGCTGGATGCGCCGCTTCGGCGACTACAGCGATGCCTTCGCCAGCGGCTGGATGCGCCTGCGCGGTACGCGTCGGCGGCGCGGCGTGGACCGGGGTTTCGTGCTGTCCGATCACGCCGACTGGCCTGGCCTGCTCTGGGCCATCGAACAGACCGGCGCCGAACGGGTGATGGTCACCCACGGGTCGGTGGCCGTGTTGGTGCGCCATTTGTGCGAGCAAGGCCTCGACGCCCAGGGTTTCACCACGGAATACGGCGACGATGAAGAAGACCTCGCCCAGACAACCGACAGCGGTGAGGAAGCCCCATGAAAGCCTTCGCCGAGCTGTACGCCGAACTGGACGCCACCACTTCCAGCAATGCCAAGCTTGCCGCCATGCAAGATTATTTCGGCAAAGCGCCGCCGGAAGATGCCGCCTGGGCTGTGTACTTCCTCTCCGGCGGACGTCCACGGCAACTGGTGCCGGTAAAAATCCTGCGGGCGTTGGCGGTCCGGGTCTCCGGGTTGTCGCTCTGGCTGTTCGAGGAAAGTTATCAGGCCGTGGGCGACCTGGCCGAAACCATTTCCCTGGTCTTGCCCGAATCGCCCCACACCTCCGATGAAGGCCTGGCGCTGTGGATCGAAGAGAAGCTGCTGCCGTTGCGCGGTGAGTCACCCGACGTCCTGGCTGAACGGCTCCCGGCGCTGTGGGCGCAGCTCGACCGGCCGAGCCTGATGCTCTGCATCAAACTCATTACCGGCAGTTTCCGGGTTGGGGTATCCAAGCTGCTGGTGACCCGGGCCCTGGCGACCATGGCCGGGCTGGACAGCAAACGGGTGGCCCAGCGACTGGTGGGCTACACCGATCTGTCCCATCGCCCCACGGCGGGCAGCTACCTCAAGCTGATCGCAGCCGAATCCGACGATGAGCATGCCCAGCGCGGCGGCCAGCCTTATCCGTTTTTCCTGGCCCATGCGCTGTCTGCACCGGTGGAGCAATTCGACGCACTGCTGGGGCCGGCCAGCGACTGGCAGGTGGAATGGAAATGGGACGGTATCCGGTCCCAAGTGATCAAGCGCGACAGCCATTTGTGGGTCTGGTCCCGAGGCGAGGACTTGGTTACTGAACGATTTCCGGAATTGCATTCATTGGCCCAGGCGTTGCCTGACGGCACGGTGATCGACGGTGAAATCGTGGTTTGGAAAGCCCCGCAATCGGTCACCGAGGATGCCTTCGACCCGGAGGCGCCGCTGCAACCGGCTGTGCAACCCTTCGCCCTGCTGCAGCAGCGCATCGGGCGCAAGACCCTGGGCAAGAAAATCCTCGACGACGCCCCCGTGGTGGTGATGGCCTACGACCTGTTGGAATGGCAAGGCAAGGACTGGCGCAGCCACCCCCAGGCCGAGCGCCGCGAACAACTGGAGGCGCTGATTGCCCGTATCCACAGCCCGGTGCTGCTCCCCTCGCCAATCGTCACCGGCCAGGACTGGCTCGACCTCGCCCGGCAGCGCGAAGCCTCTCGCAGCCTCGGCGTCGAGGGCATGATGCTCAAGGCGCGCAACGCGCTGTACGGCGTCGGCCGCACCAAGGACATGGGCGTGTGGTGGAAATGGAAGATCGACCCGTTCAGTGTCGACGCGGTGCTGATCTACGCCCAACGCGGCCACGGCCGGCGCGCCAGCCTCTACAGCGACTACACCTTCGCCGTGTGGGACAACCCACCGGGCAGCCGCGAACGCACCCTCGTGCCGTTCGCCAAGGCCTATTCGGGCCTGACCGATGCGCAAATGCGCCAGGTTGACAGCATCGTGCGCAAGACCACCGTGGAGAAGTTCGGCCCGGTAAGCAGCGTGACGCCGACCCTGGTGTTCGAGCTGGGCTTCGAAGGCATCGCCTTGTCCAAGCGCCACAAAAGCGGGATCGCGGTGCGGTTTCCGCGAATGTTGCGCTGGCGCCAGGACAAGAGCGTCGACGAAGCCGATACCCTGGCAACGCTTCAAGACCTGCTGAAATAGCGCGGTACGCTCTTTGTGGCCAGAGATTGCTCGCGCCGGGGGCGTTGTAGGAGCTGTCGAGCGAAGCGAGGCTGCGATCTTTCCCCTGGCAATTGAATCGAGAGCGAAAGATCAAGATCAAAAGATCGCAGCCTTCGGCAGCTCCTACAGAGTCCAACAGGAGCAAGCCCCTTGCACAAGAACAGCACGCTCCATCCCGGTGCGCTTTTTGATGTACGCTCATCCTCGCGCACCATCGCGTTCCGTCTCCTGCCCCTCGTGCTTTTAAAACACTTGTTCGGCACTATGGTTCGGAAATTGCTACCTTTATGTCGTCATACCGTTCAGACCTTCACCGGTAACAATCTTACGCGCCACAAGCGCTCAAATTGGTTTTAGGGACTCAATAATGAAAAAAGCACTGCTGACCCTTTCTGCACTGGCGTTGTGCATGGCCGCTGGCGTTGCCACAGCCAAGGAATACAAGGAATTGCGTTTTGGTGTCGACCCTTCCTACGCCCCGTTCGAGTCCAAGGCCGCCGACGGCAGCCTGGTCGGTTTCGACATCGACCTGGGCAATGCGATCTGCGCAGAGCTGAAGGTCAAATGCAAATGGGTCGAAAGCGATTTCGACGGCATGATCCCGGGCCTGAAGGCCAATAAATTCGACGGCGTGATCTCCTCCATGACCGTTACCCCGGCTCGCGAGAAGGCTATCGACTTCTCCAGCGAGCTGTTCTCCGGCCCAACGGCCTATGTCTTCAAGAAGGGCTCGGGCCTGAGCGCAGACGTTGCTTCGCTCAAAGGCAAGAGCGTCGGCTACGAGCAAGGCACCATCCAGGAAGCCTATGCCAAGGCCGTGCTGGATAAGGCTGGCGTCAAGACCCAGGCCTATCAGAACCAGGACCAGGTCTACGCCGACCTGACCTCGGGCCGCCTCGACGCGGCGATCCAGGACATGCTTCAGGCCGAGCTGGGCTTCCTGAAGTCGCCAAAAGGCGAAGGCTATGAAGTCAGCCAGCCGGTGGACAGCGAGCTGCTGCCATCCAAGACCGCCATCGGTATCAAGAAAGGTAACAGTGAGCTGAAGGCACTTTTGGATAAAGGTATCAAAGCGTTACACGACGACGGCAAATACGCCGAGATCCAGAAAAAACACTTTGGCGATCTGAATCTGTACAGCGGCAAATAATGCGCGGCGCCCACCCGATCTCGGGTGGGCGTCTTTTTTCAGCCAAAGGCAACGTCCATGTTCGAACAATTCCTACAAAGTCTGGGGCTCTCGGCCTTCAGCCTGCAGGGCTTTGGCCCGCTGCTGATGCAAGGCACCTGGATGACCATCAAGCTGTCGGCCCTGTCCTTGTTGTTGAGCGTCCTGCTCGGCCTGCTGGGCGCCAGTGCCAAGCTGTCCCGCGTCAAACTGCTGCGAATCCCTGCCCAGCTCTACACCACGCTGATCCGCGGCGTGCCGGACCTGGTGCTGATGCTGCTGATTTTCTACAGCCTGCAAACCTGGCTGACCTCGTTCACCGACTTCATGGAATGGGAATACATCGAGATCAACCCATTCGGCGCCGGGGTGATCACCCTGGGTTTCATCTACGGCGCGTACTTCACCGAAACCTTTCGCGGCGCGATCCTCGCGGTCCCCCGGGGCCAGGTCGAAGCGGCCACGGCCTATGGCCTCAAGCGTGGCCAGCGCTTTCGCTACGTGGTGTTTCCACAAATGATGCGCTTTGCCTTGCCGGGTATCGGCAACAACTGGATGGTGATGCTCAAGGCCACCGCGCTGGTGTCGATCATCGGCCTGGCCGACCTGGTCAAGGCAGCCCAGGATGCGGGCAAGAGCACCTACCAGCTGTTCTACTTCCTGGTGCTGGCGGCATTGATCTACCTGCTGATCACCAGCGCGTCCAACTTCATCCTGCGCTGGCTTGAACGCCGCTACGCCGCCGGCGCCCGGGAGGCGGTGCGATGATCGAACTTCTGCAGGAATACTGGCGACCGTTCCTTTACAGCGACGGCGTCAACATCACCGGCCTGGCGATGACCCTGTGGCTGCTCAGCGCCTCGCTGCTGATCGGCTTCGTGGTGTCGATCCCGCTGTCCATCGCCCGGGTTTCACCCAAGTTCTACGTCCGCTGGCCCGTGCAGTTCTACACCTACCTGTTCCGGGGCACGCCGCTCTATATCCAATTGCTGATCTGCTACACCGGCATCTACAGCATCGAGGCGGTGCGCGCCCAGCCCATGCTCGACAGCTTCTTTCGCGACGCGATGAACTGCACGATCCTGGCCTTTGCCTTGAACACCTGCGCCTACACCACGGAGATTTTCGCCGGGGCGATTCGCAGCATGAACCATGGCGAAGTGGAAGCGGCCAAGGCCTACGGTCTGACCGGTTGGAAACTGTATGCCTACGTGATCATGCCGTCGGCGCTGCGCCGCTCGCTGCCGTATTACAGCAACGAAGTCATCTTGATGCTGCACTCGACGACCGTGGCATTCACCGCTACCGTTCCAGACGTGCTGAAAGTCGCCCGGGATGCCAACTCGGCGACGTTCCTGACATTCCAGTCGTTCGGGATCGCCGCGTTGATCTACCTGACCGTCACCTTTGCGCTGGTGGGCCTCTTCCGCCTCGCCGAACGCCGATGGCTGGCCTTCCTCGGGCCGACCCACTAGGGCTTTTGTTCCAGGACACACACGCACATGCGCCACCAGATCCACGACTTGCTGGCCCCGGTACCGGGGACCGCACGCAAGATCCACAGCTTCCACTTCGGCCCGGAAAAAGCCGTCGGCAAAATCTATATCCAATCATCCCTGCACGCCGATGAACTGCCAGGCATGCTGGTCGCCTGGCACCTCAAGCAACGCCTGGCCGAGCTTGAGGCGTCGGGCCACCTGCGCCACGAGATCGTGCTGGTGCCGGTCGCCAATCCCATCGGCCTCGAACAAGTGCTGATGGACGTACCCCTGGGCCGCTACGAAACCGAGAGCGGGCAGAACTTCAACCGCCGCTTCGTCGACCTGAGCGAAGAGATCGGCAACGAAATCCAGGACCTGCTCACCGACGATCCGCAGCACAACCTGATGCTGATCCGCACCAGCCTGCGCGATGCCCTCGCCCGGCAGACCCCGGGCACGCAGCTGCAATCCCTGCGTCTGGCCCTGCAACGGCTGGCCTGCGACGCCGACATGGTGCTCGATCTGCATTGCGACTTCGAAGCCGTGGCCCACCTCTACACCACGCCCGAAGCCTGGCCCCAGGTCGAGCCGCTGGCCCGCTACATCGGTGCCGAAGCCAGCCTGCTGGCGACCGATTCGGGCGGCCAGTCGTTCGACGAATGCTTCACCCTGCTCTGGTGGCAGCTCAAGGAACGCTTCGGCGACCGCTTCGAGATTCCCCTGGGCAGTTTTTCGGTCACCGTGGAGTTGCGTGGTCAGGGTGACGTCAACCACGGGCTGGCGAGCCTCGACTGCCAGGCCTTGATCGAATACCTGATCCGCTTCGGCGCCATCGACGGTGAACCGATGCCCATGCCTGAACTGCCCTACCCGGCCACGCCGCTGGCCGCGGTCGAGCCGGTAGCAACGCCCGTGGGCGGGTTGCTGGTCTACAGCGCCCTGCCCGGCGAATACCTGGAGGCAGGGCAACTGATCGCGGAAATCATCGACCCGGTCAACGACACCGTCACCCCCGTTCATTGCCGTAACGCCGGGCTGCTGTACGCCCGTTCGCTGCGCCGCATGGCCACGGCCGGCATGGTGATCGCCCATGTCGCCGGCACCGAGGCCTACCGCAGCGGCTACCTACTTTCGCCTTGAGGATGCATGCTCCATGTACAAACTGACCATCGAAGGCCTGCATAAAAGCTATGGCGAACATGAAGTACTCAAGGGCGTTTCGCTCAAGGCCAAGACCGGCGACGTCATCAGCCTCATCGGCGCCAGCGGCTCGGGCAAAAGTACCTTTTTGCGCTGCATCAACTTCCTGGAACAACCCAATGACGGCGCCATGAGCCTGGACGGCCAGCCGATCCAG
The DNA here is from genome assembly GCF_001269655.1 of Pseudomonas thivervalensis. Taxonomy (GTDB): domain Bacteria; phylum Pseudomonadota; class Gammaproteobacteria; order Pseudomonadales; family Pseudomonadaceae; genus Aquipseudomonas; species Aquipseudomonas thivervalensis. Next base: position 106,851 of record NZ_LHVE01000004.1, on the reverse strand, counting down.
ATGATCAAGGACCGCCACGGCATGCACGTGGCCGACGCCGACGAACTGCAACGCATCCGCACGCGCCTGGCCATGGTGTTCCAGCACTTCAACCTGTGGAGCCACATGACCGTGCTGGAAAACATCACCATGGCGCCGCGCCGGGTGCTGGGTGTGAGCAAGCAGGAAGCCGATGACCGCGCCCGTCGTTATCTCGACAAGGTCGGCCTGCCGGCGCGGGTTGCCGAGCAGTACCCGGCGTTCCTCTCCGGCGGCCAGCAACAGCGTGTGGCCATCGCCCGTGCGCTGGCGATGGAGCCCGAGGTGATGTTGTTCGACGAACCCACCTCGGCCCTGGACCCGGAACTGGTGGGCGAAGTGTTGAAAGTGATCCAGGGCCTGGCCGAAGAAGGCCGGACCATGATCATGGTGACTCATGAAATGAGCTTCGCCCGCAAAGTCTCGAACCAGGTGCTGTTCCTGCACCAGGGCCTGGTGGAAGAAGAAGGCGCGCCGGAAGACGTGCTGGGCAATCCCACCAGCGAACGGCTCAAGCAGTTTCTCAGTGGCAACCTGAAATAGACTCGGCACACCTGGCAGACTGCTCCCTGCGGCCAACCGCTTTTGTGGCGAGGGAGCTTGCTCCCGCTGGAGGCGCAGCCTCCCCTTGCAACGTGTCATCCAGATCCTGGGGGGCCGCTTCGCAGCCCAGCGGGAGCAAGCTCCCTCGCCACAAAAGCACGCTCGCCACGATATCCTGCATAAAACCTTTCATATCTCGCCGTGGTCACTGAAGAAGGACCTTCAGGGCGCACGCGGCAGGCATGGCGACATCCAACAATTTCGCGAAACAGTGGTTCAATGCCCGCGGCTGGAAACCCTTCGCCTTTCAGAAGCAGGTATGGGCCGCGGTCAAGCGAGGAGAGTCCGGGCTGTTGCATGCCAGCACCGGTGCCGGCAAAACCTACGCCGTGTGGTTTGCCGCCCTCAACCGTTTCGCCCGCTCGACGCCGCCGCCGGATAAACCGCGCAAACGCAAGCCGCCGGCCGAACCGCTGACTGTCCTGTGGATCACGCCGATGCGCGCCCTGGCGGCCGACACCGGCAAAGCCCTCGAAGCGCCCCTGGCAGATTTGCAAGTGCCGTGGAGTGTCGGCCTGCGCACCGGCGACACCAGCGCCAGCGAACGCGCCCGCCAAGGCCGACGCCTGCCCACCGCGCTGATCACCACGCCCGAAAGCCTGACCCTGATGCTCGCCCGAGCCGATGCACAAGCCGCCGTTTCGACCCTGCGCATGGTGGTGGTGGATGAATGGCACGAGTTGCTCGGCAACAAACGGGGCGTGCAATTGCAACTGGCCCTGGCGCGCTTGCGGCACTGGCACCCCGAACTCATCGTCTGGGGCGTCTCCGCGACCCTGGGTAACCAGGCCCACGCCGAGCAGGTGTTGATCCCGCAAGGCAACGGCACCAGCGTGCAGGGCGCCAGCGGCAAGGCGCTGCAGGTCGACACGCTGCTGCCCCCGGCCCTCGAACGTTTCCCGTGGGCTGGGCACATCGGCCTGAAGATGCTGCCTCAGGTCGTGGCCGAAATCGACGCCAGCCGCAGTTGCCTGGTCTTCACCAATACCCGGGCGCAGTCGGAAATCTGGTACCAAGCCATCCTTGAAGCCAGGCCCGACTGGGCCGGGCTGATCGCCTTGCACCATAGCTCGCTGTCGCGCGACACCCGGGATTGGGTGGAGCGCGCGCTGAAGGACGGCCAGCTCAAGGCGGTGGTCTGCACCTCCAGCCTGGACCTGGGGGTGGATTTCCTGCCGGTGGAACGGGTACTGCAGATTGGCTCGGCCAAGGGGGTGGCGCGACTGATGCAGCGCGCTGGGCGTTCCGGTCACGCGCCGGGGCGGACCTCACGGGTGACGCTGGTGCCGACCCACAGCCTGGAGCTGATCGAGGCCGCCGCCGCCCAGGACGCCGTGGCCCAACGGCGTGTCGAACCTCGCCTATCGCCCCACAAGCCGCTGGATGTCCTGGTACAGCACCTGGTGAGCATGGCCCTGGGCGGCGGCTTCGTTCCCGACGAATTGTTCGAGGAGGTGCGGGGTGCCTGGGCCTATCGCGACCTCAACCCGGCCGAATGGGCCTGGGCCCTGGCCTTTGTACGCCATGGCGGGTTGTCACTGACCGCCTACCCCGATTACCGACGGGTCGAGCCGGACGAACACGGGGTCTGGCGCGTGCCCGATGCGCGCCTGGCCCGGCGCCACCGCATGAGCATCGGCACCATTGTCAGCGATGCCAGCCTGCAATTGAAGTTCTGGAGCAAGGGCGGCGGTGGCAAGACCCTGGGCAGCGTTGAGGAAGGCTTCATCGCCCGCCTGCGACCCGGTGACGGTTTCCTGTTCGCCGGGCGGCTGCTGGAGTTGGTCCGGGTCGAAGACATGACCGCCTACGTGCGGCGTAGCCAGGCGAAGAAAGCGGCCGTGCCGCGCTGGAACGGCGGACGCATGCCGCTCTCCAGCGAGCTGGCGGCCGCCGTCGTGGCCCGTTTGAGCGAAGCCGCCGCCGGCCGCTTCGAGGGCCCGGAGATGCAGGCCGTGAAGCCCTTGTTGCTGACCCAGCAACGCTGGTCCGGTTTGCCCACGCAGAAAACCTTGCTGGCCGAAGCCCTCAAGTCCCGGGAAGGCTGGCACCTGTTCCTGTATCCGTTTGCCGGGCGCCAGGTGCATCTGGGCCTGGCCAGCCTCCTGGCCTGGCGCGTCAGTCGGCAACAGCCGGTGACGTTTTCCATTGCGGTCAACGATTACGGCCTGGAACTGCTCAGCGCCACGGCAGTGGATTGGTCGCACGCCCTGACCCCGGGCCTGCTGGGCGTCGATCACCTGCTGGCCGACGTCCTCGCGAGCTTGAACGCCGGGGAACTGGCCCTCAGGCGCTTTCGCGAAATCGCCCGGATCGCCGGGCTGGTCTTCGCCGGCTACCCCGGTGCGCCGAAAAGCACCCGGCAGGTGCAGGCCTCCAGTGGCTTGTTCTTCCAGGTGTTCAAGCAATACGACGCCGACAACCTGTTGCTGGCCCAGGCCGGGGAGGAAGTCTTGCGTGAGGAATTGGATATCCATCGATTGGAGCAGACCTTGCAACGCCTCAACACCTTGAAGCTGGACATGCACGTGATCAAGCGCCCCACCCCGCTCGGGTTTCCGCTGCTGGTGGAGCGGTTCCGGGAAAGCATGAGTTCGGAAAAACTCGCCGACCGCATCCGGCGGATGGTCAGCGAGCTGGAACAGACTGCCGATCGCGGTGACGCCTGATGCCAGCGCCTTATCCCGTCAACCTCGCAGGGGAAGAACTCTGGCTACTCCCGGAAAAAGCCCTGTACTGGCCCGCCCAGGAAACCTTGATGGTGGCCGATGTGCATTTCGGCAAGGCCGCCGCCTACCGCAGCCTCGGGCAACCGGTGCCCCACGGCACCACTGCCAGCAACATCGCGGTGCTGGATGGGTTACTGGCCGGCCTGCCGTGTCGACAGCTGATCTTTCTCGGGGACTTTCTCCACGGCCCCGGTTCCCACGCGCCCGGCACCTTGAAGGCCCTTTCCGAATGGCGTGAACGACATCCGCACCTGGCCATGACGCTGATTCGCGGCAACCACGACAAGCGCGCCGGCGACCCACCGCCGACGCTGAACATTCGCGTCGTACCGGAGCCGTTGCTACTGGGCCCGTTCGCCGTGCAACACGAGCCCACCCCACACCCCAGCCGTCATGTGCTGGCCGGTCATGTGCACCCGGTCTATCACCTGAGTGGCAAGGGCCGGCAACGCCTGCGCCTGGCCTGCTTCCGCCTGGGTAGCGGGATCAGTCTGCTTCCGGCCTTCGGTGCGTTTACGGGCGGTTATCGAGTGGAGCAAGACAGCGATTGCAGGATTTTTGTCGTCGGCGATAACGAAATATGGCCCATCAATTGAAACAATCACACTCCAACTGATGGGCCACGCGGTCGATCAAGCTACGGGAGCAGGAGGCGGCTCGTCCGGAAGAGTCGGCTCGCCGGGTTCGGTGGGATCCGTGGGATTGGGGTCTGGATCGGGGTCACCAGGAATACCGCCCGCCGCTTCGGCAGGATGGGCCAGCAATGACCAAGCCATGACGCCGATCTGATTGGGCTCAAGCCTTGCCAGTTCGGCACTGATTCGCGGATCGATCTTCATAGAGCAACTCCTGAGCGAGGGCCCGTTGCGCAGACGCAAAAACGGGCAGTACACCCAATAGAGTGCCTGCCCGCTCAGGAATTCCGACAGTTCGTCAGAATCAGGTTCGCGGCAGCGTCACGCCGCGCTGGCCCTGATACTTGCCGCCACGGTCCTTGTAGGACACTTCGCATTCTTCGTCGGATTCAAGGAACAGCATCTGCGCCACACCCTCGTTGGCGTAGATTTTCGCCGGCAGGGTCGTGGTGTTGGAGAATTCCAGGGTCACGTGGCCTTCCCACTCGGGTTCCAGCGGCGTGACATTGACGATGATGCCACAGCGGGCATAGGTGCTCTTGCCCAGGCAGATGGTCAGTACGTTGCGCGGAATGCGGAAGTACTCGACGGTGCGGGCCAGGGCGAAGGAGTTCGGCGGAATGATGCACACGTCGCTCTTGACGTCGACGAAGCTCTTCTCATCGAAGTTCTTCGGGTCGACGGTGGCCGAATTGATATTGGTGAACACCTTGAATTCGTCGGCGCAGCGCACGTCGTAGCCGTAGCTGGAGACACCGAAGGAGATCAGCCGGTCGGCGCCTTCGCCACGCATCTGGCGCTCGACGAAGGGCTCGATCATGCCGTGCTCTTGCGCCATGCGGCGAATCCACTTGTCCGATTTGATGCTCATGGCGGTTTCCTGAAATAGCGAGGTGGAAAAAATACGTCCGGCATCTTACCGGGGCACGGGGCCGGGTTCAAAGCGCGGCACGCAAATCTCGCCGATCCACCTTGATTTCCGGGTCCTGCCGGCCATCACCCGCGCCGTCAGTCACCAAATAAGAGAAACCTTCGCAAAGACCATTGGCACATTCTGGAAAAAGGGTTAAGGTGGCGCCACTGTGTTGCTTGTGTCACTGAGAATCTCTACACGATATGTTGAATTTCGATCCAACCATCTACAAGAATTTTTCCTGCTCTTTGCACTCAGTCTCGGCCAGGGTTCTTCCTGAGTCGCAGTTATCTTTGTTCAAGGAGTTACACCATGTCTAATCGCCAAACCGGTACCGTTAAGTGGTTCAACGATGAAAAAGGCTTCGGCTTCATCACTCCACAATCCGGTGACGACCTGTTCGTTCACTTCAAAGCTATCCAATCCGACGGCTTCAAAAGCCTGAAAGAAGGCCAACAGGTTTCTTTCATCGCTACCCGCGGTCAGAAAGGCATGCAAGCTGAAGAAGTTCAAGTTATCTAACTTGTCCTTGCTTTAGTAAAAGGCCCCGCCCTCAAAAGCGGGGCTTTTTTGTGCCTGTCAGTTTTTGTCAGCGCACAAAAAACTGTGGGAGCGAGCTTGCTCGCGATAGCGATCTGTCAGTCAACATTGATGTTGCTGATCCACCGCTATCGCGAGCAAGCTCGCTCCCACATGGGTTTGTTGGTTAGCCTGGGGTTACCAGGTCACGCCAAACCCGGCCGTGTAGCGTGTCTTGCTCAGGTCGCTGTCTTCAGTGCCCTCAATGACATCTTTCTCGGCCTTGAGGTTGAGCGACGCCCAGTCGGTGACCTTGTAGCGCAGCCCCATCTCGGCGTCATAGGCGTACTCCGCCACGCCAGACAGCGGCTTGCCCACTTCGCCGTTGGTGAAGAACTCGACGCGCTTGCCGATCAGGTAGCGGTTGTAATCCCACTTCATTGCCACGGAATAGAAGTTGTCCTTGCCGCCGTCGCGGTACTCGTAATCGGTGCGGTTGAGCAGCGAACCCAGGGAGAACGCCCCCAGTTCGTCGTCCCAGAACTGGTAGCCCGGACCGGTACCCACCACGCGCTGGCGGGCGAGGTCTTCGACTTTGTCGCGCTTGTAATTCAGGCGACCTTGCCAGAACCATTTGTCGGTGATGAACCGGTCGAGGGAATACTCCAGCCTCCAGTTGTCGGCAGAAACCACGTCATCCTGGAATTCACGGTTGTATTCGCCTTCGGCGGTGTGTCGCCATCTACCGTGGCGTGCCGAAGTCTTGAAATCGATGTCGTAATCGTCGGTATCGGCTTCCGCACGCTGGTAATCCAGTGCGGCATCGATATTGCCTTTCCACACCAAGTCCTCAACCACTGGCTTGGGCTTGAGGATCTGCTGGATACTGGCCAGCTCGACGGTCTTGGGTGCGTCACCGTTGGCCAAGGTGACCTTGCCATCCTCGGCCGCCTGCAGCGCCTTGGCTTTCTCGCCAGTGTAGGCATCCTGCTTGACCAAGAGTTGCTGGTCACTCTCCAGAGTCTTGACCTGTTTCCAGTCGATGGGAATCGCACCGGCGTAATCGGTCTGGATCAGCAACTTGCCGCCATCGAAAACGGTAATCTTGCCACTGAGTTTGTCCCCATTCTTCAGCCAGACAGTGTCGGCGAGCAAGGGCATGGAGGCGCTGGTAACAGCCAGGCATAGCAGGGTTCTAGACAACATAAGCGATAAAGGGCTCAAGTTTGCGGTGAAAAGGCGGCATTATCCCCCAGGATGACACCTCAGCAAGGACTGACCCGTGTAGGACTGATGAGTTCATTTCTCAACCAGTTCTGTAGGAATTAATCTACAGACGGACATCCCCGACCAGGAACCCCTACGTGACTGACGCCCCAGCGGACACCGAAAACGCCGCCCAGATCCGCCGCACCACCCTTTACCTGACCCTGGCGCAAGTGCCGGCGGGCAAGGTTGTCACCTATGGCCAACTCGCCGAAATGGCCGGATTGGGCCGTGCGGCGCGCTGGGTGGGGCGAACCCTCAGCCAATTGCCGAACGACACCAAGCTGCCCTGGCATCGGGTATTGGCTGCCGGTGGTCGGATCAGCCTGCCGGCGGGCAGCGCCTCGGGAGATGAACAGCGCGCGCGCCTGCGCATGGAAGGGATCAGTGTCCTGAACAATCGTGTTGATATTCAGCGCCATGGCTGGCGCCCGGTAGAGCACAGCGGTTAGAGTGCGCGCTTTGTTTTCGCAATTTTTGAGGCAGACTCCAGCCCATGCCCCGTAAAACCTGGCGCGCCGCCCTCGCCGCCTATGCCAGTCCCTCGACGCTCGTGCTGTTGCTGCTTGGCTTCGCCGCCGGCTTGCCATACATGCTGGTGTTTTCCACGCTTTCAGTCTGGTTGCGCGAAGCCGGCGTGGCCCGCGAAACCATCGGCTACGCCAGCCTCATCGGCCTGGCGTATGCCTTCAAGTGGGTCTGGTCGCCACTGCTCGACCAATGGCGCCTGCCGCTGCTGGGCAAACTGGGGCGCCGTCGCTCCTGGCTGGTACTCTCCCAGGCCTTGGTCATCCTCGGCCTGATCGGCATGGGTTTCTGCGACCCCCAAAAACACCTGTCCTGGTTGATCGCCATTGCCGTGATCGTCGCCTTCGCTTCCGCGACGCAGGACATCGCCGTCGACGCCTATCGCCTGGAAATCGCCGACGACACCCGCCAGGCCGCCCTCGCCGCCAGCTACATGTCCGGTTACCGCATCGCCGCGCTGCTGGCCACCGCCGGCGCCCTGTTCTTCGCCGAAGGCTTTGGCTCCACCGGTTTCAGCTACAAACACTCGGCCTGGGCCGGCACCTACCTGTTGTTCGGCGTGTTGATGGTCCCGGCGCTGCTCACCTCCCTGTTCATGCGCGAGCCGCCGGTGCCGCTGCGCACCCAGTTGCAAGCCGGGCGCTACACGTTCGTTCATCAGTTGGCGTCGGTATTCGTGCTGATCGTGCTGCTGGTCTCTGTCCCCGCGATGTTCACCCAGCTCTTCAACACCGACTTCGCCAGCGTGCTGTTCGAGGGTGTGAGCCTGCTCGACCTGCTGCTCCAAGACCGGGCGTTCCTGCGGGCCATCCTCTATACCATCCTGACCGCCCTGTGCCTGTCGGCCATGGGCCGGCGCGGACTGGCACCGGTGCTGACGCCGATCAACGACTTCATCCTGCGTTATCGCTGGCAGGCCCTGCTGCTGCTCGGGCTGATCGCGACCTACCGGATGTCCGACACGGTCATGGGCGTCATGGCCAACGTGTTCTATATCGACCAGGGGTTCACCAAGGACCAGATCGCCAGCGTCAGCAAGATTTTCGGGCTGATCATGACCCTGGTCGGCGCCGGCATGGGCGGCCTGCTGATTGTACGTTTCGGCATCCTGCCCATCCTGTTCATCGGCGGTGTCGCCTCCGCCGCCACCAACATCCTGTTCCTGATGCTGACCGACATGGGCGCCAACCTGCAGATGTTGATTGTCACCATCTCCCTGGACAACTTCAGCTCCGGCCTGGCCACTTCGGCGTTCGTCGCCTACTTGTCGAGCCTGACCAACCTGAAATTCTCCGCCACCCAATACGCCCTGCTCAGCTCGATCATGCTGTTGCTGCCACGCTTGATCGGTGGTTACTCCGGGGTGATGGTGGAAAAGTTCGGCTACCACAATTTCTTCCTGATCACCGCCCTGCTGGGCGTGCCGACCCTGTTGCTGATCGCCTTGCACTGGTTCCAGGAGAACCGGCGCCAGGACTCGACACCCGACGAGGAACCGGCGCCCACCCGGCCCGCGGAAGAATCGTAGGAAACTTCAGCAAACGCCGGGGAAACCGGCGTTCGCACCTGGCGACCGGCCACGCGCCTGTACGCCAGGGCATCTCGCCCGTACAATGCTCCGTCACTTCTCGTCATCAGCAACCGACAACGGCCAACCATGCGCACCAGTCAATTTTTGCTCGCCACACAGAAAGAAACGCCTTCCGATGCCGTCGTGATCAGCCATCAGTTGATGCTGCGTGCCGGCATGATCCGCAAACTCGCCTCGGGCCTGTACACCTGGCTGCCGATGGGCCTGCGAGTGATGCGCAAGGTGGAAGCCATCGTTCGCGAAGAGATGGACGCCGCCGGCTCCCTGGAAGTGTTGATGCCGAGCACCCAACCGGCCGAGCTGTGGCAGGAATCGGGGCGCTGGGAAGAATACGGTCCTGAGCTGCTGCGCATCAAAGACCGTCACGGTCGCGACTTCTGTGCGGGCCCGACCCACGAAGAAGTGATCACCGACCTGATGCGCAACGAGTTGAGCAGCTACAAGCAGCTGCCGATCAACCTGTACCAGATCCAGACCAAATTCCGTGACGAGATCCGTCCGCGCTTCGGCCTGATGCGCGGTCGCGAATTCATCATGAAGGACGCCTACTCGTTCCATGCCGACCTGGCGTCGCTGCAGGTCACCTACGACCGCATGCACCAGGCGTATTGCAACGTGTTCACCCGCCTGGGCCTGAAATTCCGTCCGGTTGAAGCCGACAACGGTTCCATCGGCGGTGCCGGCTCCCATGAGTTCCACGTGCTGGCCGAGTCCGGCGAAGACGACATCGTCTTCAGCAATGGCTCCGACTACGCCGCCAACATCGAGAAAGCCGAAGCCGTGCCACGGGAAACCTCCCGCGCCGCACCGACTGAAGCACTGCGCCTGGTAGACACGCCGAACGCCAAGACCATTGCCCAGTTGGTGGAAGGCTACAACCTGCCGATCGAGCGCACGATCAAGACCCTGATCGTCCGGGCGGAAGAAGCCGGCAAGCTGATTGCCCTGATCGTCCGTGGCGACCATGAGCTGAACGAAATCAAGGCCGCCAACCAACCAGGCGTCGCCAGCCCGCTGGTCATGGCCACCGAAGCCGATCTGCGCGACGCCATTGGCGCCGGTGCCGGCTCCCTCGGCCCGTTGAACCTGCCACTGCCGATCATCATTGACCGTTCGGTGGAATTGATGAGCGACTTCGCCATCGGCGCCAACGTCGACGACAAGCACTACTTCGGCGTGAACTGGGAACGCGACCTGCCGGTTCCAACCGTGGCAGACCTGCGCAACGTCGTGGCCGGCGACCCGAGCCCGGATGGCAAGGGCACCCTGGAAATCAAGCGCGGCATCGAAGTCGGGCACATCTTCCAGTTGGGCAATAAATACAGCAAGGCGATGAAGTGCGAAGTACTGGGCGAGAACGGCAAGCCGGTTACCCTGGAAATGGGTTGCTATGGCATCGGCGTTTCCCGCGTGGTCGCCGCCGCCATCGAACAGAACAACGACGAGAAAGGCATCATCTGGAGCGACACACTGGCGCCGTTCCAGGTGGCCCTGGTGCCACTGCGCTATGAAACCGACCTGGTGCGTGAAGCCACCGACAAGCTCTACGCCGAACTGACGGCCGCCGGCTTCGAAGTGCTGCTGGACGACCGCGACAAGAAAACCAGCCCCGGCATCAAGTTCGCGGACATGGAACTGATCGGCATCCCGCATCGGATCGTCGTCAGTGACCGTGGCCTGGCCGAAGGCAACCTGGAATACAAGAGCCGCACCGAGGCCGAGCCGCAAGCGCTGCCGGTCGCCGACGTGCTGTCGTTCCTCCAGGCCCGTATCCGCCGCTGACACCAGATAGAGACGTCATGTTCAAGCGAAACACCTTAGGCCTCGGTGGCGCCGCCCTGTGCGGCGCCCTGCTGGTCAGCGGCTGTGCCAACCAAATGTCACAACGCAACGAGCACGAAGAGCGGGTCGAGCGCAAATTGCTCGACCACAGCCTGCAGATCGACGTGGGCGAACCCAAGGTGCTCGACCTGCCGCAGCGTCGAGTGCGCATCAATGAACAGAAGACCTTCGAAGTCACCGAATTCGAAGTCACTCGTCATTACGATCGCTACACGCCATACCAACCCTGGCGGGAGATCTACGAGATCCCACTGGGTGCGGTGGCCGTCGTCGCCGGTGTCGGTGCGAACGTGGTCAACGTGTTCGCCCTCGGCAACCTGCCGGACACAGCCACCCGTGACTGGATCAGCTACGGTTTCGCCGGGCTCAACCCGTTCATGAACGTCCCTTCCCATGGCCGCGCCCAGCAGAACCTGGCGGGCATCGACGAAGTCCAGCGCGACAAGCGCACGGAACACTCGAGCCTGCCCTGGAGCGAACGCCCGGTGGAGGTCAAGGCCGCCCGGCAGACCTTCGAGCTGAGCACCGACCGTAACGGCGTGCTGCGCTTGAACCTGCTGGAAAGCCCGTTCGCCGAACAGGACCTGAGCCAGTTCGGCAAATTACAGATCAGCGTGACGGATGCTCAGGACGAGGTGCACACCGACTCATCCCTGAGCATCAGCAGCACCTTGCGCAGCAAGCTGGTGGAAGCCCACGCGCTGATCTACGACGACCTCGAAGACGACGAGGTGAGCCAATGGGTTCATCGGGTCAAGCGACTGTCGGAGCTGGGGCTTGAAGAAGAGGCCAGTGAACTGGAACAGAGCCTGATCGAACTGACGCGCAACGATCCGGAACTACAGGCCGAATTCATGAAAGCACTGACCAAGGATGGCGGGCGGTTGGTGGCGGATCCGGGCGCTCACTGAGCCCAGTCTGGATGGGGCTGGCTCCCTTGTGGCGAGGGAGCTTGCTCCCGCTGGGCCTGTAGGAGCTGTCGAGCGAAGCGAGGCTGCGATCTTTCCACTAACGCTTGGATCCCAAGCGAAAGATCAAAAGATCGCAGCCTTCGGCAGCTCCTACAGCCAGCGGGAGCAAGCTCCCTCGCCACAAGAGCATGGCATTCGGCCAAGCGACAGCCTCACCGCTCAAACAACTCCAACTGCTCGAACCCACCGCGCAAATCTTCCAGCCGCACCCCGATGCCCAATAACCGCACCGGCTTTCCACCCCGGTTGAATGCCTGGGTCAACAGCAACTGGTAGCTGCCCAGATCCCGCCCTGCCCCGGCCTGTTCCAGCGTGGTCTGGGTGAAGTCGTGGAATTTCACTTTGACGAACGGCTTGCCCGGTCGATAACTGCTGTCGATTCGCGCCATGCGCCCTTTAAGGGTTTCCATCAGCTCCGGCAGTTTGTCGAGGCAGCTCACCAGGTCGGGCAAGTCGACATCGTAGGTATTTTCCACACTGATGGACTGTCGTCGGCTGTCGTTGTGCACCAGACGCTCGTCGATCCCGCGGGCCAGGCTCCAGAGCCGCTCGCCAAAACTGCCGAATTCGCGCACCAGCGCCAACTTGTCCCATTCACGCAACTGCAAGCAATCGGCGATGCCGAGGCGGTTCAGCTTATCGGCAGTGACCTTGCCAACACCGTGGAGCTTGCTGACCGGCAAGGCCGATACAAAGTCCTCGACCTGGTCCGGGGTAATGACAAACAAGCCGTTGGGCTTTTTCCAGTCACTGGCGATCTTGGCCAGGAACTTGTTCGGCGCGACGCCGGCGGACACGGTGATGTGCAACTGGTTGGAAACACGCCGGCGAATGTCCTGGGCGATGCGGGTGGCACTGCCGCCGAAATGGGCACTGGCGGAGACGTCCAGGTAGGCCTCGTCCAGGGACAGCGGCTCGATGAGGTCGGTGTAATCGCTGAAAATCGTATGAATTTCCTTCGACGCTTCCCGATAGGCTTCCATTCGTGGCTTGACGATGGTGAGGTCCGGACAGAGCTTCAAGGCGTGGCCGGAAGACATGGCCGAGCGCACCCCATAGGCCCGCGCTTCGTAGTTACAAGTGGCAATCACCCCTCGCCGATCCGCCGAGCCACCCACAGCCAAGGGCTTGCCGGCCAGCCGCGGATCATCGCGCATCTCGATAGCGGCATAAAAACAGTCACAATCGACATGGATGATTTTACGTTGCGTCATAAGAAACAGGGTGTGCGACGAATCGGGCCACCAGTATCGCACCGGGACCTGTATATAGCACCAGTAGTTTGAAAGATCCTTCGTCGGGCCCCGAAAACACCTACAAGAATTTACTTCTTCAATCGCAACGCACCCTCCAATAGAGCGCCAACCCTTGCCAGGCCTGCGTCACAGCGCTGTCACAATGCCCGCACCCAAGCTAAGCGCTTGAAGCGGAACAGGTTTTCATGACATCAGGGTTGACAGCTACGCGATCCTCTGTAGAATGCCGCCACACAGACGCGGGATGGAGCAGTCTGGTAGCTCGTCGGGCTCATAACCCGAAGGTCGTCGGTTCAAATCCGGCTCCCGCAACCAAACATCAAGAAAGGCTACTCGAAAGAGTGGCCTTTTTTGTGTGCGCTCGTTTTTTGACCAGACGATCAGAGGGACGCCGTCTGTGCACGTCCACGCACTGCAAGCTGTAGGACAATTTCCCTTTAATTCCGAGTATTTAGAAAGACAAGGGACGGTTCGGCCGTTTATTTGACCCCGGCACCTTTTAACGGTTGACACTCAGGCGTTCGCCTGTAGAATGCCGCCACACAGACGCGGGATGGAGCAGTCTGGTAGCTCGTCGGGCTCATAACCCGAAGGTCGTCGGTTCAAATCCGGCTCCCGCAACCAAATATCAAGAAAGGCTGCTCGAAAGAGTGGCCTTTTTTGTGCCTGATGAAAAAAGGCCTCATTACAAATATTTTGTAATTATTTTCGACCGCGGGGATTGGTAACTTGGCTGGATACCCCCATCCTGTCGCGCATAGCTCAAGAGGTGATTGATGCGCGCCCACTCGTCTGACCCGCAAGACTCCGTTACTGCGACACAACCGATCAAGGCCGAGCGCCTGCGCTGGCTGGACCGGATCAGCCAGTACCGCCAGCCCATCGGCCTCGCGGTCACGCTGCTGCTGTTTGCGATTGCATTGATTGCCTGCCGCCACCTGCTGAGCGAGCTCGATCTCTACGCCCTGCACGACTCGATTCTGGAAGTCCCCAGACCTGCCCTGCTCGGGGCAATCGCCGCCACGGTCGTCGGCTTCATCATTCTCCTGGGCTATGAATGGTCCGCCAGCCGCTATGCCGGTGTGACATTGCCGCCGCAGACCATGGTCCTGGGTGGGTTCACCGCGTTCGCCATCGGCAATGCCATAGGCCTGTCGCTGCTGTCGGGCGGCTCGGTTCGCTACCGTCTATACGCTCGTCATGGCCTGGGGGCATCGGATGTCGCCCACATGACGCTGTTCGCCAGCCTGTCCCTGGGCTGCGCGTTGCCACCGCTGGCGGCCCTGGCGACACTCAGTAATCTGCCCGCCGCATCTGCCGCGTTGCACTTGCCCGCCGCATTGCTGGGGGCCATTTCCGTGGCGGTGCTGTTGCTTACCAGCGTATTGGCCATTGGCATCTATCGTCGGCGCCTGCCGGAGCAGCCGCATCGGGACAGCCTCCTGGTCAAGGCCGGGCGCCGCACCCTGCGCCTGCCGGGACGCCGCCTGACTTTCCTGCAATTGGTGATCACCGCGCTGGACGTTGCCGCTGCCGCCACCGTGTTGTATCTGTTGCTGCCCGAAGCACCGCCGTTCGGCGCCTTCCTGCTGGTGTACCTGCTGGCATTGGCCGCTGGGGTGCTCAGCCATGTGCCGGGCGGGGTCGGGGTATTCGAAGCGATCCTGCTGGCCGCGTTTGCCGACAAACTCGGCGCCGCGCCATTGGCCGCCGCGCTGCTGCTGTATCGGTTGATCTATGTATTGCTGCCGATGCTGGTGGCCTGCGTGTTACTGCTGATCAATGAGGCGCAACGGCTGTTCCAGACGCGCCAGAGCCTGCGGGCGGCATCGGGTTTCGCCGCACCGATCCTGGCGGTGCTGGTGTTTCTCTCCGGCGTGGTGCTGCTGTTTTCCGGGGTGACGCCGGAAATCGACACCCGACTGGAACACATCGGCTTCCTGATTCCCCATCGGCTGGTCGACGCTTCGCACTTCGGCGCGAGCCTGGTGGGTGTGTTGTGCCTGTTGCTCGCCCAAGGCCTGCGCCGGCGCCTGTCGGCCGCCTGGATGCTGACCACGGTTCTGCTGCTGGTGGGCGCCCTGCTCTCGCTGCTCAAGGGTTTCGACTGGGAAGAAGCCACCCTGCTGACTCTGACGGCCGCCCTGTTGGCGGTGTTCAGGCGCTCTTTCTATCGTCCGAGCCGCCTGACTGAACTGCCCTTTTCCCCGCTGTTCCTGATCGCCAGCCTTTGCGTGCTCGGCGCGTCGATCTGGCTGCTGTTGTTTGCCTATCAGGACGTGCCTTACAGCCATCAACTGTGGTGGCAGTTCACCCTCGATGCCGACGCCCCTCGCGGCCTGCGCTCCCTGCTGGGCGCCGCGGTGCTGCTGGTGGTGGTATCCCTGACCTGGCTGCTGCGCACCGCACGGCCGGTGATTCATTTGCCGACGGCAGAAGAGCTGGAGCGCGCCAAAACGATCCTCATGACCTCGTCGCAACCCGACGGCGGCCTGGCCCTGACCGGTGACAAAGCGTTACTGTTCCACCCCAACGACGAGGCGTTCCTGATGTATGCCCGCCGCGGGCGCAGCCTGGTGGCGCTGTATGACCCGATCGGCCCTACCCAGCAGCGGGCCGAAATGATCTGGCAATTCCGTGACCTGTGCGACATCCACCATGCCCGCCCCGTGTTCTATCAGGTACGCGCCGAAAACCTGCCGTACTACATGGACATCGGCCTGACGGCTATCAAGCTGGGTGAGGAAGCACGGGTCGACCTCAAGCGTTTCGATCTCGAAGCCAAGGGCAAAGAGATGAAGGACTTGCGCTACACCTGGAACCGCGGCACCCGTGACGGCCTGTCGCTGGAGATCCACGAGCCGGGCCAGGCGCCGATGGATGAACTCAAGGTCATTTCCGATGCCTGGCTGACCGGCAAGAACGTGCGGGAAAAAGGTTTCTCCCTGGGGCGTTTCAGCGATGACTATCTCAAGCACTTTCGCATCGCGGTGATTCGTTTCGAGGGCCGGCCGGTGGCGTTCGCCAACCTGCTGGAAACCCACAGCCACGAACTGGCCAGCCTCGATCTGATGCGCGCCCACCCCGAGGCGCCGAAACTGACCATGGAGTTCATGATGGTCGGCCTCATCCAGCATTATAAAAACCATGACTACGCCCGCTTCAGCCTTGGCATGGTCCCGCTGTCGGGCCTGCAACCGCGTCGCGGCGCACCACTGACCCAGCGCCTGGGCTCGATGGTGTTCCGCCGTGGCGAGCAGCTCTATAACTTCCAAGGGCTGCGCCGCTTCAAAGACAAATTCCAGCCAAACTGGGAACCTCGTTACATGGCCGTGCCCGCCGGACTCGATCCGCTGGTAGCGCTGGCCGATACTGCCGCCCTGATTGCGGGCGGCCTGACTGGACTGGTGAAACGCTGATGATGCAACGCTCCTGGCGATACGTAGTGGCCGCCCTGCTGGTGCTGGCGGTGATTCTCGGTGGCGGTTACTGGTACTGGAACCGCCCGGCCCCACAACCCACCCTGGAACAACTGGCGCCCGCCGATGGCGCAGCGCTGACCCGGATCACCCCCGGCGCCAAGGCGCTTGCCCGGGTGCTGGTGGCGGTCAATGAAGACCAGAAGCTCAGCGACACCCAATTGACGACCCTCAGCCGCAGCGGCTCGGCGCAGATCGTCCAGGTGATCCTGCCCAAGGACTGCATGCTGCAGGGCCGTGCCCTGCAAGCCGGCCTGAGAGAACTGCAAGGTCCAGCCACGCTGGTCAGCGGCATCGGCCCTGGCGCCGTGCTGGCCTGGCGCTGGCTGGCCGAGCAGAAAGACGACAAGGCCAAGGCCGTGTCGGTGGACCTGGCCCTGGAAAAGCCCGGCTGCACTCATTTACTGCCTAAAAGCGCAGCCCATGGTCATTGGCTGGTGGCCTGGAACGATAACCCTGACGACACCAGCGCCGGTTTCGTAAGGGATCAGAAAAATGCCGAAACCAGCATCAGCGATTACGACATCAACTTGCCGCAAGTGCTGAATAACGAACTGCGCAAAATCCTGGTGGGCACCGACAAGGCCAAGGGCGGCCTGAGCATTCCCGTGGTGGAAGTGCCTGCCAGCCAGGCGCGGGATACCGTGACCCTGTTCCTCTCCGGCGATGGCGGCTGGCGGGATCTGGACCGCGATGTAGCCGATGAAATGGCCAAGATCGGCTACCCGGTGGTCGGCATCGACACCCTGCGCTACTACTGGCAGCACAAGAGCCCCGAGCAGAGCGCGGCGGACCTGACCGAGCTGATGCAGCACTACCGGCAGATCTGGGGCACCAAGCGCTTCATCCTGACCGGCTACTCCTTCGGGGCCGACGTGTTGCCGGCCATCTACAATCGCCTGCCGGCCACCGAACAACAGCGGGTCGATGCGATCATCCTGCTGGCCTTCGCCCGCACCGGCAGCTTCGAGATCGAAGTCGAAGGCTGGCTCGGCAACGCCGGCACCGAAGCCGCCACCGGCCCGGAAATGGCCAAGCTGCCAGCCGACAAAGTGGTGTGCATCTACGGCGGTGAAGAAGCCGACGAAAGTGGCTGTACCGACAAGACAGCGGTGGGCGAAGCCATCAAGCTGCCTGGCGGCCACCACTTCGACGAAAACTACCCGGCCTTGGCCAAGCGCCTGATCGATGAGATCAACAAACGCCAGAGCAAGACGGCCGAACAGTGATCTGACACTCGCATCATCAAGCCCCTGCTGCCTCACGGTTGCAGGGGCTTTTTGGTGGCCGCTCGATTGACACATACCCCTGTGGGAGCGAGCTGGCTCGCGATGACGGCGACACATCCAACATCACCGGTTCAGGCAGACCGCTATCGCGAGCAAGCTCCCACACAGGCTCACTGGTCACCTTGTGTCGCCCACAAAAAAGCCCCCGCCGCCGCAAGGCTACGAGGGCTTTTTGTTTTTCTGGGGGCTACATCTCGACCTGCGTCCCCAGTTCAATCACCCGGTTCAACGGTAGATTGAAGAAGCGCAAGTTACCGTTGGCGTTTTTCAACATGAAGGCGAACAACGACTCACGCCAGCGGGCCATGCCTTCGAGCTTGGACGCAATGACGGTTTCGCGGCTGAGGAAGTAGGTGGTGCGCATCGGGCTGAAGTCCAGGTCATCCAGATGGCAGAGCTTGAGCGCCTGCGGGACGTCCGGTTCGTCGGTGAAACCGAAGTGCAGGATTACCCGGAAGAACCCTTCGCCATAGGCATCGACCTCGAAGCGCCGCTGCGGCGGTACCCGGGGGATGTCTTCGTACACCACCGTCAGCAGCACCACTTGCTCATGCAGCACCTGGTTGTGCAATAGGTTGTGCAACAGCGCGTGAGGCACCGCGTCCGAACGCGCGGTCAGGAACACCGCGGTGCCCTGGACACGGTGCGGCGGTTGCACGCGGATGCTGCTGATGAAGATCGGCAGCGGCAATGCCCCTTCGTCCAAGCGATCCACCAACAGTTGCTTGCCGCGCTTCCAGGTGGTCATCAACACGAACAAGGCAATACCGGCGATGACCGGGAACGCACCGCCCTGGATGATCTTCGGCACGTTGGCGGCGAAGTACAGGCCATCCACCAACAGGAAACCGAACAACAGCGGCACGGCCAACAGCGGCGGCCACTTCCACAACAGCAGGACCACGGCGGACACCAGGATGGTGGTCATCAGCATGGTACCGGTCACGGCCACGCCGTAGGCCGAGGCCAGTGCGCCAGAAGATTCGAACCCCAGCACCAGCAGGACCACGCCGATCATCAGCGACCAGTTCACCGCACCGATGTAGATCTGCCCCTGCTCGGCGCTGGAAGTGTGCTGGATATACATGCGCGGGATATAACCGAGCTGGATCGCCTGGCGCGTCAGGGAGAACGCGCCGGAAATCACCGCTTGGGAAGCGATGACCGTGGCCAGGGTCGACAGGCCCACCAACGGCAGCAATGCCCAGCTCGGTGCCAGCAGATAAAACGGGTTGCGCGCCGCTTCCGGGTCGCCGAGCAGCAAGGCACCTTGACCGAAATAATTGAGCATCAGGCCTGGCAACACCAGGATGAACCAGGCGCGGGCAATCGGTTTGCGGCCGAAGTGGCCCATGTCGGCATACAGCGCTTCGGCACCGGTCAGTGCCAACACCACGGCACCGAGGATCGCCACGCCCATGCCCGGATGAACCACAAAGAAGTGCACGGCCCAGGCCGGGTTCACCGCCTGCAACACTTCCGGGTGCTGGCTGATGCCATACACTCCCAGGGCGCCAAGCACCAGGAACCAGGTCACCATGATCGGGCCGAACAGAATGCCGATCCGCGCGGTGCCATGGCGCTGGATCAAAAACAACGCCACCAGCACCACCACCGACAGTGGCACCACCCAATGGTCGATGCCTTCAAATGCGAGGCCCAGGCCCTCGATCGCCGAAAGCACCGAAATCGCCGGGGTGATCATGCTATCGCCATAGAACAGCGCCGCGCCGATCAAACCGCAGATCACCAGGAATGTGCGCAGTCGTGCCCTTCCCGCTGCGGCTCGCCGTGCCAGAGCGGTGAGTGCCATGATCCCGCCCTCGCCCTGGTTGTCGGCGCGCAGCACGAACATCATGTACTTGAGCGACACGACCCAGATCAGCGACCAGAAAATCAGCGACAGAATCCCCAGCACCCCGTCGTGATTGACAGGCACGCCATAGGCGCCGGAAAACACTTCCTTGAGGGTGTACAACGGGCTCGTGCCGATGTCGCCATAAACCACTCCGACCGCCGCGACCAGCATGCTCAGTGGCTTCGCTGCCGAATGCTCGGCACCCGCCGCCTGACTACTTGCATGACCCATCCAACACTCCCGATTCCCAGACCTGTCTTCTTTAACGAAGCACGATGCTTTGCCGAGGCAGCATGCGCTGTTTTACGTATTGTTACAGACGTTTTGTTGACTGTAGCAATCGCCAGAACGCAAAGGCGCGAAGCATAGCGCAGCACTCGTCGCATTTCCCGGTATAAAGCTGGTCAAGTGCGTCGACCCTGGATAGAATTGCGCACTTTTTGATCAGAGGCGCGCCAGGCGCCCTGTCTCGGCAAGAGACGATCCCCCCTACACCGAGGTTAGACATGTCCACCACTACCGCGCCAGCCAATCCGAAGGTTGGTTTCGTATCCCTGGGTTGCCCGAAGGCTCTGGTCGACTCCGAGCGCATCCTGACCCAGCTGCGCATGGAAGGTTATGACGTCGTGTCCACGTATCAGGACGCCGATGTGGTCGTGGTCAACACCTGCGGCTTCATCGATTCGGCCAAGGCCGAGTCCCTGGAAGTGATTGGCGAAGCCATCAAGGAAAACGGCAAGGTCATCGTCACCGGCTGCATGGGCGTGGAAGAAGGCAACATCCGCGACGTGCACCCGAGCGTGCTGTCCGTGACCGGGCCGCAGCAGTACGAGCAGGTGGTCAATGCCGTCCATGAGGTGGTGCCACCGCGCCAGGACCACAACCCGCTGATCGACCTGGTGCCGCCACAAGGCATCAAGCTGACCCCGCGCCACTACGCCTACCTGAAGATTTCCGAAGGCTGCAACCACAGCTGCAGCTTCTGCATCATCCCGTCGATGCGCGGCAAGCTGGTGAGCCGTCCGGTGGGCGATGTCCTCGACGAGGCCCTGCGCCTGGTCAAGGCTGGCGTCAAGGAGTTGCTGGTGATCTCCCAGGACACCAGCGCCTACGGCGTCGATGTGAAATACCGCACCGGCTTCTGGAATGGCGCACCGGTGAAAACCCGCATGACCGAGCTGTGCGAAGCCCTCAGCACCCTCGGCGTCTGGGTCCGCCTGCATTACGTCTACCCGTATCCGCATGTCGACGAACTGATCCCGCTGATGGCGGCCGGCAAGATCCTGCCGTACCTGGACATCCCGTTCCAGCACGCCAGCCCGAAAGTCCTCAAGGCCATGAAACGCCCGGCCTTCGAAGACAAGACCCTGGCCCGCATCAAGAACTGGCGCGAAATCTGCCCGGACCTGATCATCCGTTCGACCTTCATCGTCGGCTTCCCCGGCGAAACCGAAGAAGACTTCCAGTACCTGCTGGATTGGCTGACCGAAGCCCAGCTCGACCGCGTCGGCTGCTTCCAGTATTCCCCTGTCGAAGGCGCACCGGCCAACGACCTGGCCCTGGACGTAGTGCCGGACGACGTCAAGCAGGACCGTTGGGAGCGCTTCATGGCGCACCAGCAGGCCATCAGCTCGGCGCGCCTGCAAATGCGCGTCGGCCGTGAAATCGAAGTGCTGGTGGATGAAGTGGACGAGCAAGGTGCCGTGGGCCGCTGCTTCTTCGACGCGCCGGAAATCGACGGCAACGTCTTCATCGACAATGGCAGCAACCTCAAGCCGGGCGACAAGGTCTGGTGCAAGGTCACCGATGCCGACGAGTACGATTTGTGGGCTGAGCAGATCGGTTGATTCGCTCAAAGCGGGGCCGCTGTCGTGGCGAGGGAGCTTGCTCCCGCTGGGCTACGAAGTAGCCCCATCTTTGCGATTGCTACGCAATCGAGCGGGAGCAAGCTCCCTCGCCACAGGTTGTTTGCAAGCCTCTCACCCGCCGGCACCCAAAAAATCCAGAAGCCCCCCTCTTGTAACGAGATGCGGGGCTTTTTTACGGCTATCGTATGGAGAAACCCAGCACATCCAGCACAAGGAACAGGCGGACATGCGCCAGCATTCGGTCATCCACACACCGAAACCGAGCGATTACCAGGAACTGACCCAGGTTTGGGAGGCGTCGGTGCGGGCCACCCATGACTTTCTGCCGGACAGCTACATCGAACTGCTGAAAAACCTGGTACTCACCCGTTACCTGGATGCGGTGATGCTCATCTGCACCCGGGACGCGCGCCAGCGGATTACCGGTTTCGCCGGTGTCGCCGCCGGCAAGGTCGAGATGCTCTTCATCGATCCACAACATCGTGGCCAGGGCCTGGGCAAGCTGTTGCTGCGCTACGCCATGGAACACCTGAACGCCGATCAACTGGACGTCAATGAACAAAACCCGCAAGCCTTGGGCTTTTATCTCAAGCAAGGCTTCGAAGTGGTCGGGCGTTCGGCAAAAGATGGCATGAACCAGCCCTACCCTCTGCTGCACATGCGCTACAAGCAGCCTGACCTGAAGGCGGGACGCGGCTAAAAGCTGCATGAGGCAAATGGACCCGCGATTAACCGGCGCCAGGCAGGTACAATGGCCACCCTCTTTTTGTTACGGCCCCCGTCATGACTGACCCGATTCGTCTCTCCAAACGCCTCATCGAACTCGTCGGCTGTTCCCGTCGGGAGGCTGAGCTGTTCATCGAGGGCGGCTGGGTCACCGTGGACGGCGAAGTGATCGATGAGCCGCAGTTCAAGGTGACGACCCAGAAGGTCGAACTCGACCCCGAGGCCAAGGCCACCGCGCCGGAGCCGGTGACCCTGCTGCTGAACATTCCAGCCGGCATGGATGTAGACACCGCGATGGCCTCGCTTGGACCGCAGACCCTGAGCGAAGAACATCGCTTCGGCAAGCGGCCGCTCAAAGGCCATTTCCTGCGCCTGACCGCTAGCGCCGACCTGCAGGCCAACGCCAGCGGGCTGCTCGTGTTCACCCAGGATTGGAAGATCTTGCGCAAGCTCACCGCCGACGCCGCCAAGATCGAGCAGGAATACGTCGTGGAAGTCGAAGGCGAAATGGTCGCCCATGGCCTCAATCGCCTGAACCATGGCTTGACCTACAAGGGCAAGGAGCTGCCGGCGGTCAAGGCCAGTTGGCAGAACGAGAACCGCCTGCGCTTTGCCATGAAAAACCCGCAGCCCGGCGTGATCGCGCTGTTCTGCCAGGCGGTCGGCCTCAAGGTCGTCGCCATTCGCCGCATCCGCATCGGCGGCGTGTCCATCGGCAAGGTGCCGATGGGCCAGTGGCGCTACCTGTCTGCCAAAGAGAAATTCTAATTTTCCCGGCGCCGCACCAAACGCAGGCGCCCACTGCCGATTGATCAGGACTGCACACATGATTCACAACGACGTACTGCGCAGCGTGCGCTACATGCTCGACATCAGCGACAAGAAAGTCATCGAGATCATCAAGCTGGGCGGCCTGGACGTCTCCCTGGCGGACCTGGCGGGCTACCTCAAGAAAGACGAGGAAGAAGGCTTCGTGTTCTGCCCTGACGAGATCATGGCGCATTTTCTCGATGGCCTGGTGATCTTCAAGCGTGGCAAGGACGAAAGCCGTCCGCCGCAGCCGATCGAAGTGCCGGTGACCAACAACATCATCCTCAAGAAACTGCGGGTGGCCTTCGAGCTGAAGGAAGACGACATGCATGCCATCCTCAAGGCCGCCGAGTTCCCGGTGTCAAAGCCGGAACTGAGCGCGCTGTTCCGCAAGTTCGGCCACACCAACTACCGCCCATGTGGCGACCAGTTGCTGCGCAACTTCCTCAAGGGCCTGACGCTGCGCGTTCGCGGCTGATATCGAAGGGCTGTTGAAGCACTGCCGAGGGTTGCGGAGCTGTTGTGGCGAGGGAGCTTGCTCCCGCTGGATGCGCAGCGTCCCCTCGCGGTGTGTCAGACAAAACCAGGGGGCCGCTTCGCGGCCCAGCGGGAGCAAGCTCCCTCGCCACAAAAACGCTCTCGCCATAGAGAACAGTGTCAATCTTGGCCCCCGCGCTATGATGCCCATTCAATCCTGCCTCGATCCCAACCCATGACCTACAGCGTCTCCCCCATCGGCTTCGTCCGCTCCTGCTTCAAGGAGAAGTTCGCCATCCCCCGCCAACCGCAACTGGCCCCGGCCGCACGCGGCGTGCTGGAGCTGGTGGCGCCGTTCGACCAGGGCGAGGCGGTGCAGGGCCTGGAGCAGGTCAGCCATGTCTGGCTGTTGTTTCTGTTCCACCAGGCCCTGGAAGACAAGCCGCGCTTGAAAGTGCGGCCGCCACGCCTGGGTGGCAACAAGTCCATGGGCGTGTTCGCCACCCGCGCCACCCATCGCCCCAACGGCATCGGCCAGTCGGTGGTGAAGCTGGAACGGGTCGAAGCCGGACGCCTGTGGCTCTCGGGCATCGATTTGCTGGACGGCACCCCAGTGCTCGACATCAAGCCCTACGTGCCCTACGCCGACATCATCGGCTCGGCGTCCAACAGCATCGCCAGCGCCGCACCTGAGTTGATTCCGGTGCAATGGGCGGACACCGCCCTGCTTCAGGCGCGCGAGCATGCCATGCGGCTCGAAGAACCCTTGGTGGAGCTGATTGAGCAATGTTTGGCCCAAGACCCACGCCCGGCGTACCAGATTCCTACGGCCGAGCGGGAATATGGTGCGCAGTTCTGGGATCTGGACGTTCGTTGGCATTATCCGCAGGCGGGGTTGATTCGGGTATTGGAAGTCGTCCCCGCAGTTGAATAAAAACCCGGAAACGAAAAAGCCCGCGCGGCCTTCATCAGGCGGCGCGGGCTTTTTTATTGGTCCGTCAGTGTGACCGAGTCGCTGCCATCGCGAGCAAGCTCGCTCCCACAGGGTTTTGTGTTGTGTCAGATCTCTCGAACAACACAAATCAACTGTGGGAGCGAGCTTGCTCGCGATGGCGATCGGTCAGCCACCGCAGATACCAAGGATTACTTCTCTACAAACGCCCGCTCGATCAGGTAGTCACCCGGCTCGCGCATACGCGGCGAAACGGTCAGGCCGAAGCTGTTGAGCACTTCGCTGGTCTCGTCGAGCATGCTCGGGCTGCCGCACAACATGGCGCGGTCGTCCTGCGGGTTGATCGGTGGCAGGCCGATGTCGCGGAACAGCTTGCCGCTGCGCATCAAGTCGGTCAGGCGGCCTTCGTTCTCGAACGGCTCGCGCGTCACGGTCGGGTAGTAGATCAGCTTGTCGCGCAGGGCTTCGCCGAAGAACTCGTTCTGCGGCAGGTGCTCGGTGATGAACTCGCGGTAGGCGACTTCATTGACGTAACGCACGCCGTGGCACAGGATCACTTTTTCGAAACGCTCATAGGTTTCCGGATCCTGGATGACGCTCATGAACGGCGCCAGGCCAGTACCGGTGCTGAGCAGGTACAAATGTTTGCCAGGCTTGAGATCGTCCAGCACCAGGGTGCCGGTGGGTTTCTTGCTGATAATGATCTCGTCGCCTTCCTTCAGGTGCTGCAACTGGGAGGTCAGCGGGCCATCGGGCACCTTGATGCTGAAGAATTCGAGATGCTCTTCCCAGTTCGGGCTGGCAATCGAGTAAGCGCGCATAAGCGGGCGGCCGTTGGGCTGTTGCAGGCCGATCATCACGAACTGACCGTTCTCGAAGCGCAGGCCCGGATCGCGGGTGCACTTGAAGCTGAACAGAGTGTCGTTCCAGTGATGAACACTGAGGACACGCTCGTGGTTCATGTTGCTCATGTACGGGGACTCCTGGGAATGATGCCTGCGCCGATAATCTGCGCAATTGCATCGCATTCTAATGGCGGCGACAATATCTGTTAAATGGATTATTAAGATAAGGGTTATCGGTTATATAGATATGCGATTTACTCTACGTCAACTTCAAGTCTTCGTCGCCGTCGCCCAGCAAGAAAGCGTGTCTCGCGCTGCGGGGCAACTCAACCTGTCGCAGTCGGCGGCCAGCACTTCCATCACCGAACTGGAGCGGCAATCGAGCTGCCAGTTGTTCGACCGTGCCGGTAAACGCCTGAGCCTCAATGCCCTGGGCAAACAGCTGCTGCCCCAGGCCGTCGCGCTGCTGGACCAGGCCAAGGAGATCGAAGACCTGCTCAATGGCAAATCCGGTTTCGGCTCACTGGCGGTCGGCGCGACGCTGACCATCGGCAATTACCTGGCGACCTTGTTGATCGGCGGTTTCATGCAGCGCCATCCGGAAAGCCAGGTGAAGCTGCACGTACAGAACACGGCCAATATCGTGCACCAGGTTGCCCACTATGAAATTGATCTGGGTCTAATCGAAGGCGACTGCAGCCATCCGGACATCGAGGTGCAAAGTTGGGTCGAGGACGAACTGGTGGTGTTCTGCGCCCCTCAACACCCGCTGGCCAAGCGTGGCCAGGCGACCATGGAGGAATTGACCCATGAAGCCTGGATCCTGCGGGAGCAGGGTTCCGGCACTCGGCTGACCTTTGACCAGGCCATGCGCCACCACCGCAGCGCGCTGAACATCCGCCTGGAGCTGGAACACACCGAAGCGATCAAGCGCGCCGTGGAATCGGGCCTGGGCATTGGCTGCATCTCCCGCCTGGCCCTGCGCGACGCCTTCCGTCGCGGCAGCCTCGTCGCGGTGGAAACCCCGGACATGGACCTGGCGCGGCAGTTCTATTTCATTTGGCACAAACAGAAGTACCAGACCTCGGCCATGCGTGAATTCCTCGAACTGTGCCGGGCCTTCACCGCCGGAGCCCAGCGCAGCGACGAAATCGTGCTGCCGGCCATTGCCTGAGCCGTTACAGCAGGATCAGGCCCCACACCAACGCGATCATCGTCAGGGCGACGAATTGGGCAGCGCTGCCCATGTCCTTGGCGTTTTTCGACAACGGGTGCAACTCCAGGGAGATGCGGTCGATGGCCGCCTCCACCGCCGAGTTGAGCAACTCCACGATCAATGCCAGCAGGCACACGGCAATCAGCAGCGCTTGCTCGACACGGCTGACGTTCAGGAAGAACGACAACGGAATCAGGACGACGTTGAGTAGCACCAACTGACGGAACGCCGCTTCGCCGACAAAAGCCGCGCGCAGCCCGTCCAAGGAATAGCCGGAGGCGTTAAGGATGCGTTTCAGGCCGGTCTGGCCTTTGAAAGGTGACATAGAGTGGGCAACTGATCGAAAAGGAGTGGGGAAGCTAATTCAAACCCGGTCAAAAAAGCGTGAACCGGGACATTAGACCGGCGGCGAAATTGACTCAAGTTGTTGCAGCAGCAAGGCCGCCTGGGTCCGGGTACGTACGTTCAGTTTACGAAAGATCGCCGTGACGTGGGCCTTGATGGTGGCCTCCGACACGTTCAGCTCATAAGCAATCTGCTTGTTCAACAGGCCTTCACAGACCATGGTCAACACTCGGAATTGCTGCGGTGTGAGGCTGGCCAGGCCCGCACTGGCGGCCTTGGCTTCTTCGGACACACTCACCGCTTCGAACGCCTGGGGCGGCCAGCAGACATCGCCGTCCAGGACCGCTTTCACAGCCTTTTGAATCATTTCAAGGGAGCTGGACTTGGGAATGAAGCCACTGGCGCCGAATTCCCGGGCCTTGACCATCACCGAGGCTTCTTCCTGGGCCGAGACCATGACCACGGGAATCTGCGGATACTGGCCGCGCAACAGCACCAGCCCGGAAAAACCATAGGCACCGGGCATGTTCAGGTCCAGCAGCACCAAGTCCCAATCGGCCTTCGCCGTCAGTTGGCCTTCCAACTCCGCGATACTGGCCACTTCCGTCAGTCGGACATCCGGGCCAAGACCCAGGGTCACTGCCTGATGCAACGCGCTGCGAAAGAGCGGGTGGTCATCGGCAATCAGGATTTCGTATGTGGCCATTTTTTCAATGATCCTGTTTTTGATGGCAGACCCGATGCATTCGCGCCTCGCCAAGACAACTCGAGACACCGCCCGGCAGCGGTATCCACAGGGGCACGTTCAACGCCAAACACGGCGTTTCAAACATTGGCGACGCCCTGACCGGCGCCAAGCATGCCCAGCGAAGCCGGGGTGGTCAAGCAGCACGGGCGCCCTTGTGTCCAGTATGGGCCACTATTGGGCCAATACTGCGTTCGACGTACGGATGAAGGGTTGCAACTCGGCATGGGCCGGGGTCGACACGTTGACTTCCTGCTGGCCCTTGGCGCCCAGGTAATGCTGGCTGAACACATCGAAATAGGCGTCCAGGGCCGACGCGGCGTCGCTGTCCCCTGCCAGCTCCAGGCACAACGCCGCCACCTCGGCGGTGCACAAATGCTCGCTGCGGGTCGAACGACGCAAACGGTAGCGCGACAGTCTGTCGGGCAGCAGGCTCAGGATCGGCAGCCGGTCGAAATACGGGCTCTTGCGGAAAATCTTCCGCGCCTCCGTCCAGGTCGCGTCCAGCAGAATGAACAGCGGGCGCTTGGACTGATCGAGGTCGACAGAATGGGTGACCCGCGATGGCTCGACATATTCGCCTGGAAACACCAGGTACGGTTGCCACTGCGGATCGTTCAGCAGCGCCAGCAGTTGCTCATCGACCTCGGTGCGCGACCAGATGAACGCATGGTTATCGCGCACCACATCGGCAATCAGCCAACCGGTGTTACTCGGCTTGAACACTTCCTTGTTGGTCATGATCAGGCACACACCGGAACGGGTCTCGACGCTCGGACGCCAGGCGCACAGGCAATGGCTCTCGATCACCCGGCAGGCGCTGCAACGGGGGGCGCGCCAGCCCCGGGCCTGGATCGGCTTGATCCCTTCATCGATGCGCTGGTCGCGCAGGCGGGCTACGGCGTTAGGGGCGTGATTCATCGTGGGCGACGCCGACAGACAGGAAAACTCGACACGAACAACACTCGGCAGGGCAATAAAGGCCGGCAGTCTACCAGAGCGCACGAACCTGTACCGTCCACCCGGGCTCCCCTATAATCCCCGGTCACTGAACGCACAGTCATGTGATCGGTCGAACCACCAGTCACTGAACCAGGAGAGTTTCATGCTGCGCCTTATCGTCCCTACCGTTGCCGTTCTGCTGGCGACGTCCTTCAGCGCTCAGGCTGCCTCGCTGAAAGAACTCGAACTGAACAAGATGCTGCAGAACGTCGCCAGGGAAAGTAGCGTCGGTACGCCGCGGGCGATCAGCGAAGACATTCTCGACCAGGGTTATACCGTCGAAGGCACCGAGCTGATCAACCATCTCAGCGTGCAAAGCAGCCATGCCCAGAAAATGCGCGCAGACCCCAAGGCCGTATATTTCCAGTTGGGCTCCACGGTGTGCACCAATCCGGGCTTTCGCAAGTTGATGGCCAAGGGCGCGACGATGCGTTACGAATTCACCGAGGTGAAGAGCAACCGTCCGGTCGCGACCGAGCGCTTCCAGGAGTCGGATTGCCCGAAACCGGCCAAGACGAAGAAGTAATCAACCCGAGCTTGCGCGCCGCTGCTCATCGTCGGCGCGCAGTTCCGCCACCAGCGCCTGCAGATAGCGCGAGCGCCATGCCCGCCCGCCCAGCCGACGACAACATTCTTCCTCAAGACTCACCCGATTGGCTTTTGCCGATTCCAACAGCATCAAGTGCAACTGCCTGTCGAGCTCCAGAGTCACCCTGGCCATCTCTCCCGCCTCCCTGCCCGATCCGCTTCAATCCATCACGTGGCACCCAGCCCTGGGCGTCAAATTGCATTGGCACGCTTGTTATCAGTAAATCAGAGCGGTACGCACCCGGCCGGCAATCTGACGAGCGGCGCTATATTGCGGTGCGCTTATCCAGCGGTTGCCAACGGTCACTTTTGAGCGCCATGATCATGACAACAAAGATCGGCTAGATTCAGAAGTATTCTGAGTATTTGCATCGGGCAGAAAGAGGCTGCCCAGCCAACACCTTGGCGTGCTTGTTTTTATCAAAGGGAAAAACAGAACCCGCTGGATGGCTTGGTCGCCCTGCCGCAGACGGCGTCAAGCCAAGTCAACCTCCAGGCCGCTGCCTGGGTTGACGACGACACAAGACGTGTCGTGGTCCTGATGAATCTCTCATCCGGGCCAGGGTCCTGTTAAGAAGGAGAAGCTGAATGCCTTATAAACCGAATGACCTGCTCAGTCGTCATTTTGACAACCACGGCCACGACCTCACCCGCAAGGTCGAAGAACAACTCAACCTGGTGTCCCCCAACAGCCCCAACCTCCCCATTTACCGTGACATGATCCTGACTGTGCTGCGCATGGCCCAGGAAGATCACAACCGCTGGAATGCCAAGATCACGCTACAGGCCCTGAGGGAGCTGGAACACGCCTTCCGTACGCTCGAACAATTCAAGGGCCGGCGCAAGGTCACGGTCTTCGGCTCGGCCCGAACGCCCATCGAACACCCACTGTACGGCATGGCCCGTGAGCTGGGCGCTGCGCTGGCCCGTTCGGACATGATGGTCATCACCGGTGCCGGCGGTGGCATCATGGCCGCGGCCCATGAAGGCGCGGGTCGTGACCATAGCCTGGGATTCAATATCACCCTACCCTTCGAGCAACACGCAAACCCGACCGTCGAAGGCACGTCGAACCTGCTGCCGTTCCACTTTTTCTTCACCCGCAAGCTGTTTTTCGTCAAGGAAGCCGATGCGCTGGTGCTCTGCCCCGGCGGTTTCGGCACGCTCGATGAGGCGCTGGAAGTCCTGACGCTGGTACAGACCGGTAAAAGCCCACTGGTGCCGGTGGTCCTGCTGGATGTTCCCGGGGGCAAGTTCTGGCAAGGCGCCCTGGATTTTATCCGCGAACAATTGGAGGAAAACCGCTACATCCTGCCCACTGACATGAAGCTCATGCGCCTGGTGTACAACGCCGAAGAGGCCGTGGAAGAGATCAACCAGTTCTACCGCAACTTCCACTCCAGTCGCTGGCTCAAGCATCAGTTCGTGATCCGCATGAATCACAAGCTAAGCGAACAGGCCTTGCAGCAGATGCAGGTGGATTTTGCCGATCTGTGCCTGAACGACTGTTTTCATCAACATGACTACAGCGGTGAAGAGCACGACGAGGCCCGATTCAGCCATCTGACACGGCTGACGTTCGCCTTCAACGCCCGCAACCACGGTCGCTTGAGGGAATTGGTGGATTACATCAACCTACAGGAAAACTGGGCCCAGCCCGCCCAAAAGGCACACCCCCTTACTTGGGAGCCGATCAAGGCAACCTGAGCCCCAAAAAAAACGGCCCGCTATCGAAATAGCGGGCCGTTTTTGTTTAGTCGTCCATACCGCGGCCGCTGAACAAGCGGTTGATCATTTCCATCGAGTAGCCTCGATACGCCAGGAAACGCCCTTGCTTGGCTCGCTCCCGAGCATCGATGGGCAAATGCCCTGAGAACTTGCGGCGCCAGGTGTCTGTCAGTTGCTCCTGCCAATCGATACCGCTTTCGCGCAAGGCGAGTTCGATATCCGGGCGTTGCAAACCGCGCTGGCCAAGCTCCTCACGAATGCGCAAAGGACCATAGCCGGAGCGGGCGCGATAAGCGACGAAGCTTTCCAGGTAACGGGATTCCGACAGCAGGCCCTCTTCCGTCAAACGGTCGAGAGCCGTGTCGATCAACTCATCGGGCGCGCCGCGCTGACGCAGTTTACGCGTCAGCTCGACCCGACCATGCTCGCGTCTGGCGAGCAGGTCCATCGCGGTTCGCCGCACCGCGACGAGGGTATCGAGTACGGCGGTCATCGGCTCGATCAGATGTCAGCGTCAGCCAGATCGTCAACGGGCTCGCGATTAGCCACGGACTTGACGTCTGCAACCGGGCTCAACAGCTTGTCACGCAGTTGCTTCTCTAGGGCAGCGGCAACTTCCGGGTTATCTGCCAGGAACTTGGCCGAGTTGGCCTTGCCCTGACCGATCTTGGTGCCGTTGTAGGCATACCAGGCGCCCGACTTCTCGACGAAACCGTGCAACACACCCAGGTCGATCATCTCGCCATTGAGGTAGATACCCTTGCCGTAAAGAATCTGGAACTCGGCCTGACGGAACGGCGAAGCCACCTTGTTCTTCACGACCTTGACGCGGGTTTCGCTGCCGACCACTTCATCACCTTCTTTCACCGCGCCAGTACGGCGAATGTCGAGGCGAACCGAGGCGTAGAACTTCAGTGCGTTACCACCGGTGGTGGTTTCCGGGCTGCCGAACATCACGCCGATCTTCATACGGATCTGGTTGATGAAAATCACCAGGCAGTTGGCGTTCTTGATGTTACCGGTGATCTTGCGCAGGGCCTGGGACATCAGGCGAGCCTGGAGGCCCACGTGCATGTCGCCCATTTCACCTTCGATTTCAGCCTTCGGCACCAGTGCCGCCACGGAGTCGACGATGATCACGTCAACCGCGTTGGAACGCACCAGCATGTCGGTGATTTCCAAGGCCTGCTCGCCGGTGTCTGGCTGGGAAACCAGCAGGTCGTCGACGTTGACACCCAGCTTGCCAGCATATTCCGGGTCCAGGGCGTGTTCGGCGTCGACGAAGGCGCAGGTCGCGCCGGCTTTCTGGGCCTGGGCGATCACGGACAGGGTCAGTGTGGTCTTACCGGACGATTCAGGACCGTAGATTTCAACGATCCGGCCTTTTGGCAGACCGCCGATGCCAAGCGCAATGTCCAGGCCCAGGGAGCCGGTGGAGATGGAAGGAATAGCCTGACGGTCCTGATCGCCCATACGCATTACGGCACCCTTGCCGAATTGACGTTCGATCTGACCCAAGGCCGCAGCCAAGGCTTTCTTCTTGTTGTCGTCCATTAAAGTCCTCACGTAATCAATAAGGCCTGGCGGCCAACACCTGTATAAGTAGCCAGTATTATTCCACAGCGTTCGGGGATCGCCTACCCCTGATTTGAGATTTCTACGGCGGCATGTTGTAACAGCCCGTCTAGCGCGGCCTTCACCGTTTGTCGGCGGACCTCGTCGCGGTTGCCTGGGAAGAACTTCTGCTCGCTGTACACCGCCTCGCCAACGCCCCAGGCCAGCCACACGGTGCCCACCGGTTTGCTCGGCGAACCCCCGTCCGGCCCGGCCACGCCGCTGACCGCCACGGCGAAACGCGCGAGACTTTTTTGCTGCGCGCCCCGCACCATGGCTTCCACCACTTCACGGCTGACCGCGCCGACCCTCTCGAACACTTCGTCGGGCACATTCAACTGCTGGGTCTTCTGGCGATTGGAATACGTGACGTAACCGGCCTCGAACCAGGCCGAACTCCCGGGGATCCGCGTGATGGCCTCGGCAATCCCCCCGCCGGTGCAGGATTCGGCGGTGGTGACATGGGCATTGAGCACCTGCAAGCGCCTGCCCAACTCAGCGGCCAGTTCGGTAATGTCATCCATGATGCTCTCCTGATTCGACGCGATTGGGGCCTACCGTACACGAGCATTCGAAGCTTGCAAGGCCAGGCGGATCACTGGCGCAACGCCCTGACATAGGCCTGGCAAGCCTGCAAGGCGATCAGTCCACGGTCGCCCTCGTCGGTGATGGCGATAATTCGTTGAGCATGCGCCGGGTCAAGTCGGGCGCGTGGGGCGCCATGATCCACGACGCCGGCGCGGGCGGCGGCAGGCACTGCACAACCGGCGGCAACATCGTCGGCGTCGAGGAGGACTGACAGCCGGACATCGGCAGTAGCAAGGCGATCGCGCAGGCGATCCTGGTCACGTTGGGCATCGCTCAAGGCTCGGTAGTGGGTTTGTTCGCTGGCGGCGAGTTGCTGTTCGAGGACGAGGCGTTTGTCCTGCTCGGTCTTTTGCTGCATCGCGGCCGCCTGGGTGATTTGATTCAGGGTTTCGGCCTGGGCCTGTGCGAGTCGGGCCAACTGCTGACCGTAACGCCAGTCCTGGAACCGCCACGCGAGCATCGCCGAACCGCCGGCCAGCAGCGCGAGCAACGCAACAACACCCAGGGCACGGGACGAAAACGGCATCAGGCCGAAGGTTGGCATAACACCGCCCTCGCCCGTGCCCAGAGTTGCAACCGCGCCTCCAAACCGTTCAAGCCACCGTTGATGCGGCGGGTGATGGTGTTGAACTGATCGCGGTCAGCCAGTTCGTTCAAACCGTTCCGCTCCCAGAACCAGGCGGCGGATTCGGCGGCCCATTGCGGCCGTTCAAGAAGCTCAGGCAGGGCCAGCAGGCGTTCGTCGCCGAACAGGCCGAGGCTGCAACGCAGATAGTTGTCGTGGCCGGTAATCTGGATCAGTCCTCGGCCGCGATACTTCTGCCCATCACCGTCAGCCTGGGGCGAGTTACCCAGGCGAACGGCCAGGGTCCCGGTATCGTATTTTTCAAGGTATTGCTCGCTGCCCAGCTCACGTACATAACGCAATTGTCCCGACTCATGACCGACCTGGGCCAGGAACGCGGCCATGCGCTTGGGTGTGTCGATGCGATGGCGCGACATGGCGGTGTTCAATGCGAAAATAAAAACGCCCGCTTGAGCGCGGGCGTTGGGCATGATGTTGATGAGTTGCTGTTGTGTAAGGTCCATGTTCAGGTCATCGCAAGTGCGTGATCAAAGATGTCCGGCCAGCCAGGACGGCGCAACCGGACGATATTCAGCGGCTGGAAAGTGCTCATCCTGCATCTCACTCCCATAGAAGAACGCTGTTAGCCGCTGGGGTATGTGCAACGCTGAACAAAACTGTGGGAGCGAGCTTGCTCGCGATGGCGGTGTGTCAGGCAACGCAGATGTCGAATGTCAGGACGCTATCGCGAGCAAGCTCGCTCCCACAGGAGGGTGGTGTCAGGCCCTGGCATCCAGGCAGGTTGCATGAATCAGGCAGCGGTAGCTTTTTTCCCGGTCGCCATTGGCGGTGACTTTGTCGATCGACCAGCGACCGCGCATGAAATCCGGCCAGGTGGGGTCCAGCAGCACGATGCCCTCGGCGGAGAGCCCCGGGTTGCCAGGGCACTCGATGGTCACCTTGAGTGCTTCGCGCTCCATCCGGCGTACCTCGCCTTCGCCAGCGGCGCGGGCATCGTCTGCGCTCTGGAAGCGCTGGCGCAGGGTCTTGAACGGTGTGACGCCGCTTTCTTCGACACGAACCTTGCCAGCCGCCGCATCCCACCACGTCGTCTTGCAGCCCTGGTATTTAGCTCGGGCGGTTTCATCCAGCTTGGCCGAAATGAAAGCGTGATCACCCGGGCGATTGTTGGTCGTCACCGACAGTTTCATCTCGGGCAGGACCTTGCCCGACAGCGACTTCGCCTGGCCGCGCCGGGCCAGCACATACAGCTCGTTGACCGGCTTGGCGACGGCGTCATAACGGTGAGCCAGGCGCGTGAGGAAACCCATGTCGGTTTCGTTGGTCTGGTCGATGTGCTCAATTTTTATCAGCGACAGTTCCGGCGCCACACGGGGAGAAAACCCGTGCCTGGAGGTCAACTGACGAAACAGCGCACCCAGGGTCGTCGGCCCATGACTAACGGATCGGCGCTGCTTGAACCCCGTCTGGTCCGCCGCGCTGAACGGCGCCGCCATGGCCACCAGCGTGAGGCTCAAGGGAAACAGTGTCGGCGTGCGCCGAGCGATGACGAACTCGCCTTTGTCTACCAGGCCCGATTCAAGATAACCGACCCGCAGCCCGATCTTCCCGCCCAGGCTGGGCAACCCTTCAAGGCCTTCCAGGCTGATGGTGAGCGTCAGTTGATCGGACTCGATCCCCGCCGCGTCGACATGCTCCCACTTGAGCAGGCGTTCGTTGAGCAGCGCGGCATTCGCGCCATAAATTTCTACCGCCGGCGTGAAACCCAATGACATATCGCCTCCTTAATCCCAAGCCGAAACCGGTGGGGTCGCCACGGGCTTGAGGTCCACTTCCGGCAAGACCACCCACACACCCGCCGGCAATACCGGGCCCCATTCAGCCAGTCCCGGATTGAGCCGCCAGAGCGCTGCCTCGACGAGGTCGTCGCAACGCTCAAGCTCGCGGTACAGCAACAGATTCACCGAATCACCGGCGATACTTCGAACCCTACGCATTGGCGAACTCCATCAATACCACCACCCAGCCGACCACCATCGCCGTGCCGTCATCAATGATTTCGGTCTGGGTCTCCGTGACCTTGTTGATCTGCCACAGGCCCCAGTTGCGGCCGATGCCATCGACCAACGGCAGCGGAATGCGCTGCGCCTGCAGGGCGCGCAGTTCATCGAGGCGATCCATGGCGGTCGCGTACATCGACTTGCCCGTGATCGTCAGCTCTTGCAAGCCCTGGCCGATCTGGCTGGACTTGGGTTTGCTAGTGAGAATGTCGATGCTTTTCCAGCCACCGTCCGACGTATGTACCAGTTGGTGGTACGCAAAATTTCTCGACAGGCCAAAGATGAAACTGCCGAGGGCCATTTGTTGACGCATCACGTACCTCCGTCGGTCAGGGCCGCATCACTGCGCATGGCGAGTGTGTTTGGCATGGATGCCAGGCCGAACTGGCCGGTGATCTGTTGCACGACCAGGTTCGCCAACTGACTCGCACTGGCCTGGTCCTGGCCGTTGATGTAGATGTTCGCGGTCATGGTGTTTTGCTGTTGGTTGGTTTGGGCGTTGGTCAGGTCTTTGCTGACCTGGTCCGGAGCGGCGAGTCTGTCGACGGGGGCGACGAGTTTTTCGCCCAGAGACGCGCCGGCATCGCTGCCCAGCCAGCCGCCCAGCAGTCCGCCAAGCACACCACCAATGGCAGTGCCGAGCACCGGAACGACACTCCCCAGAGCGGCACCGGCCGCAGACCCCGCAGCAGCGCCGGCCCAGCCGCCACCGGCGGCGCCCAGGCCTGCGCCCATCATTCGCTTGTCGCCGGTCAGTACCCCCTCAGCCACGTCAGCGACGGCGCCGACGACTTTCAATGGGCCAGGCGCCCTGCGAGTCATTGAGCGTAATGAGGCCGTTGCCCCGAGTGAGCCTCGTGCGCTGACGCGTATTTTCGGCCCTCTCGTGGGTTCGGGACGCTGGCTGGCATTGCTCGTATCCAGCTTGTCCCCACGACGATTTCTGAAATCTTCGGAGATCACTTCACCCAATCGGCCGGGAAGGTGCGGAGCGGCCCTGCCCAACACCCGCTTGGCTACCTGACTGGAGATCTCATCCCCTACCGCCTTGAGCAACGCGCCCACCAGCGGTTTGATCGCCGCGCCAATCAACACGATGGCCGCGGCGGCTTTGGGTGAGGACTCAGCCAACTCGCTCATGCCATCGGCCAGCGAACCCAGCCATTGAAACGAGCTATCCGCCGAAGGCATCAGCGCGTTGCCCGTGGCCAGCGACAAACGCTCGTTGCGGGCGTTGAGAATATTCAGCTGGCCTTGCTGGGTTTTCGACAACGCCAAGGCGTCCTGCCGCACCGAACCGTCGTTGCCCAATTGTGAAGTGGCGTATTGACCTGGGTCTTTCACCTGTAGGAAGGCTGCATTCACATCGGGCAGTTTCTGCGCCATGCGCAGCACGGCTTCATCGCCATGGCTGAAGAGCGTGGTGGCAAGGGCCGAGCGCTTCTCGGCCGGTTGCGCGCTCAAGGCCGCCAGCACCGTCATCACCGTGCCAGGCGCCGTATCCTTGTCACGCAGGCCGCTCGCGACCGCCGTGGGCTCCAGGCCCAGCTGTTTCCAGGCCGTTTGCTCGGTGGTGGAGGCCTGGTCACCCTTGCCCAGGGCTGTCGTGAAGCTATCCAGCGCCACGCCGGCTTCAGCTTGTCTGGTACCGGTATTGAGCAATGCCGCCGTCACCGCTGCGGCTTGGGCAGGGGCCAGGCCTGCCGTCGTTGCAGCCGCACCGTCACGCTGCAAGATCGCACCGATTTCAGCCGGTTTTGCACCATCGGGTAGTTTGCCCAATTGGTTGGTTGCATCCGCCAAGTCAAAGGCTTGAGCGCCGCTGAGCTTCATGGAGATGCGCCAGTCGGCCAGCATCTCGGCAACCTCCATGGCCGGCCTCCTGGACGCCGTCGCGATGACGGCAGCATCCGAGGCGAAACGCGACAGTTCTTGCGGTCGATCCGAGGCATTGGGCAAGTCGTTACCGATGCCTTTCCTGGCCGCCAGGCTTTGCATCCCCACCACTTCAACCGCCGTGGTGCCCCCGGCCGCCACCAGCTTAGCGGTGGCGACGTGCCGGGTTGACTCAGTCGTCTGTTCAAGCTGGCGAGGGGTAAATCCGGTGACCTGCTTCAGCTCGGCCATGGCCGAATCCATTGCTATCGCAGGCTTGAGCAGCGCCGGTGGTTCGATACCGCCACTGGACTTGCCCTTTGCCTCATTGGCCGACGCGCCCTTGGCGTCAGCGCCCATCGTTTGAGAAAACAATCGTTGCGCCGACAGCTTCACAGTCAGCGATTCGATCGCCGTGGTCAGCAGCCCGAGCTTGAGCCCGAGTGTTTCCAGCGCCAGATCGAGGCTCGCCAGTTGATCCCTGGCGAACGCGCCTTGTGCCGACACGCCATTGGTGAGGCTGGTATTACCGAACCCCACCCCACTCTCATTGAAGGCTGCGTATTTGAGCGAATATCTATCGTCCGCCATCCCGCTCTACTCCTGTTTCACGCCAAGGCGACTGATCGCGATGTCGTAGCGGCGCAAGGCCTTGCCGACGTCCCACTCCAGGATTTCCGCCTCACTTACCGAGTAAATGAGCGGCACCACATCGAGGATCACTTCGATGTCGCGCTCCGAAAGAAGTCCGCCGGTTTGTTTAAAAAATCGTCGATGCGTACCTGCAACTGGTTCCAGTCAGGCACAGTCAGCCGATCGAGATCGGGGATCATCAGGCCGGTGCAATGGGCGGTGATGAACTCGGCGCGTTCCTTGGCCGTCTTCAGTTTTTTCATCGCCTTGGTGGCACGCAGCACCGGCATTTCCAGGGTCAGCGCGGTCAGGCTGCGGCCCGCGACGTCGAGCGGTTGCAGCAGTTGTACCTGGTCGGGATCGACTGCTGCGCCATCCACCGATTCCAGGAAGTGCGACGCCGGACGGGTGGACATTTCATGCACGTATTGCGCAATGCTGACGTAGTCCGGGCGCTTGAGCTGGTCGAGTTCCTTGACCGACAGGCCGGTGGCCAGTTTGGCCAACTCGAAGAACTGATCGTCTTCGTCATCGCCAGCGCGGGCCAGGGCATCTTTTTGCGCGGCGTAGTACAGCGGCTTGAGCGGGAGCTGCTCGATCTGCGAGCCGTCGTCAGCGGTGATCGGCGACAACAGCTCATGGGTAGGAGGTATCCAGGACATGAAATCGGTTCCTTGGTGGGTACTGGGAAGGTGTTGCGCAATACCGGAAAATCAAGCCGCGCCACCTGTGGGAGCGAGCCTGCTCGCGATGACGTCGGAGCATTCAGCATCGAGGTGTCTGTACACCGCTATCGCGAGCAGGCTCGCTCCCACAGGGATTGGTATTGGTTTAAGGCAGCAACACCGCGCGGCGCGCATCACCGAGGATGTCGACGCCGTTGAGCACGAACTTCTGGGTGCGCACGTCGATGTCGATCACCGGGACGCCGTTTTCCAGGCGGTTGTAGGTGCGGCAGGACAGCTCAAGGTTGGTCTTGGGCTTCTCGCCCATTTTCAGCGGGGTTTCCTCCAGGGATTTCAACTTGCCGCCCACCGTGTGGTAGGTGAACCAGGTGTTGCCGTCCTGATCCTGGCCGGCTTCACGCACGTTGAGCAGAATGTCCTCGCCCACCGTCACGCCCAATGCCAGCATGACTTCCGGACCGAGACCTTGCAGCGTCAGCTTGGCCGTCAGCACCTTGCCGCCCTTGGCCATTTCCTCGCCAATGAAACGGCCGCCACGCATCTCTTCCATGTCGAATTCGATCTTTGGCGGGGAGAAATCTTCCACGGTCGCCGACAACGGCAGGCCTTGCAGGGTGGCCGCGATGGCCTGTCTTACGCGGTTGGTAAACATTAGAGAACGTCCTCCAGGAACTGCTCGATGATTTCATCGCGGGCATTGAGTTGATAAATCATGTGTTCGTTCGGCGCGTAGCGGCCGTAGTCGATGACCACGTACCAGGTGCCGTTCTTGTACTTCTCGACGCTGTTCAATTCCGGGTGCAGGTACACGCTGCCGCCGGGGATGGTTTCGTCGGCGACCAGGGTTTGCAGCCAGTCGTTGATGCGCTTGACCTCCTGGTCCATGAACGACTTGGTCAGGTTCTTGGCCATGGCTTTCTGGCCGGCCTTCACCAGCTTGCGGCTGATGGCATCTTCCAGGCCGACATAGCTGATGAACTTGCCGGTGATGGAACGGTTGCCCAGCAGCGAGAAGCCGCCGAGGATAGTCCGGGCGTAGTAGCTGACGCCGTAGCGGTTGAGCAGATCGCCTTCGGTGGAGGTGTCGAGGATGTTGTATTCGACGGTGCGCGAGACGTCTTCGGCGAAGGTCACCTGGTTGCCCGGGCTCTCCCATTGCTTGACCTTGGCGAGGGCGGCGATGGCCAGGCTCGACGGGGCCAGGAAGACGTTTTTCTTCGCGGCCTTGGAGTACACCGCCGGCATGTTGTGCACCACCAGGCAGCGGTCGAAACCGAGGTCGGCACCGCCGAGTTCCTGGCTGTAGGTCACCTGGTCGGCGACCGCGGCGTCCTTGCCGTCGAGTACCACACGGGCCTTGATGCGCTTGCCGAACGAGGCGAATTCGCTGGCCACCGCCTTGGTGCCGGTGAAGCCCGGCGCGCCGATGATGGTCAGGTCTTCAGCGACCCCACTCAACGCCGCCAGGCCCAACTTGCGCCCGGTCTGCGCCTCGATGCCGCCGATCACGTTGTTCTGCGTATCGGCCAGCGTGGCGCCCTCTTCGACGATGACCACGTAGACCGGCACCTTGACCACTTTGAGGATCTGGTACACCGCCTGGAACAACGTGCCCGCCTCGGCACCGGTCGG
Source organism: Pseudomonas thivervalensis (assembly GCF_001269655.1). Lineage (GTDB taxonomy): Bacteria > Pseudomonadota > Gammaproteobacteria > Pseudomonadales > Pseudomonadaceae > Aquipseudomonas > Aquipseudomonas thivervalensis. The sequence goes on along the minus strand of NZ_LHVE01000004.1, from coordinate 66,378 downwards.
GTCCAGCTGGGCCTGGGTGGTGAAGCTGTTGATGCGGAACGGGGTGTTTTTCGGGATCAGCGGATTGGCATTCGGCGCGGTGCCGACCAGACCGATGACATTGTCCCCCAGGCCACCCATGGCCTCGGGAGATTCAGTGGCATTGACGGTGATGCCGTTGTGCTCGAAGTTCAGAACCTCAGCCATGGTTATTCAGCCTTCTTGATGGTGGCCTTTTTGGCCGGGATGGATGCAGGAGCCGGATCGACGGCTTCGGTTTTTTTCAGTTCCAGGCGACCGGCGCTGTGCAAGGCATTGGCCTCGACGTCGAGCAGATCGAGTTCCTGGCCGATGCTCGACCAGTGACCACCCCCGGTGGGGAATGGGAGGAGCACGGTGTAGGTTTGGCGTAATGCCATTTGTGTTTCTCCAGATATGAAAAAGCCCCTTGGGAAAGGGGCTGTTGAGTGTTTGATGGATGAGAAAACGCCCCGTCGGTGCGGGGCGTTTATTGGGTTTGATCGGCGATCCAAGAAGGTACGATGGGCCGAAATTCAGCGTTGGGGAAAGTCGCTGTTTGCGGCCAATCCCGAAGTGCCTGACGGTAGGAAAGCAGTTCAGGGAATTGCTCCACCGTCAGCGTAGGAGCCACGCCTAAATCTAGTTCGTCACGGTGACGTGTAACCAACCATTCGGTGGCCGCCAACTCAAAATTGCGCCACACCCGTTCGACCTCGGCTTGCTCAGAGATTTGTATTGGGGGTGGGGAAAACTCCCCGTCAATGATGGCCCAACCTGGTCGCACATCGGATGGACAGATTTGCCACAATAGATCCGAGTGGAAACGTTCAGAGGGATCAAGGTCGGTAGTTTCAACCACCGACCCGTTTTCAATTCTTGCCCACAACATACAGCTCTCCTCAATAGGTGATGAACACACAACCATCGGCACCGGCCTGAGATCGAGTCCCGATTCGGCCGCCCCCTCCCATACCGGGCTGCGTCAGAACGGTAGTGTCAACTGCGGCAAAAATGCTCTCTCCGCCCCCTCCAGCACCGCCAATCCCGCCATTGGACGCCGCATTACGCACCGGTGGATTTCCGGCCCCTAGCGTACCGTTGAAGTCGCCGCCAGAGCCGTAACCAGCGCCAGCACCGCCCACCACCAGCCCGCCTGCGCCGCCCGTTGCCGAGCAATGCGTACCGAAGGAAGAAGAACCACCCGGATTGCCTATCGTGTTGGCAGTTGTCACGTAGGCGCCTCCCGCCCCCACGGTCACCGTGACTGTTGAGCCGGGCGTAACAGAGACGAGTCGCTTGCTGATCCCGCCTGCGCCACCGCCGCCAGCACCGGTGTCCAATGTCCCGAAGGCGCCGCTTCCGCCGCCACCGCAAACCTCTACGAAAACCTTCCAGACATTCGCTGGCACCGTCCACTGAAAGGTGCCAGCGGTTTTGTAATAGGCCTTGCTGCGATAGGGCAGATGGACACTTTGCGCGATTTCATTCCAAATCGGCGGCTCCCCGGCAGTGACTTTGTGACCGATATAAGCCCGCGTTGGAGTGTTAGCATTGAAGTTGATGATCGCGAGGAACGTCTTATAGCTGGGTGCGATATAGCCACCGCCGACCATCACCGTCATGGAGGTACCGCCAATGCCGCTGATTTCTGGCGGTCCACCGACAGACGCTTCAGGATGTCCCAGCGTAAATGCTCGATAGAGCCCAGGCTTGATATCCTCCGAGAAGTCACTGATCACTGGGATTTTTGCTGCATCGGAGCCCAGACCGAATTTGTCCAGAATAGTCCGAACCCCTCCATTGAATGCAGTAGACAACGCATCCGGAACCGATCCGTTCTCCGCATACCAAGTGATTCCCGCGCCGGTCGACAATGTGATGCTGTCCATCGTCTTGAGTACCAACTGATTGGCAGCAATACCCGCCACATAATCCGTACCTTGCAGGACTATGGTTGCAGTACCGGTCGACACGTTCAGCAGATTGATGGTGCCGCCATTGAACCCAGTGCTTGCCTTGGGCAAGGTGATGTTCACCGGGCTGGCGGAATTGATGATGAACGACTTACCGAACGCATCCGCGGTCAGAACGGTACTCGCGTCCAGCCCGCCAACGCTTGAATGGTTGCCGAGCGCACGCTGCACAAACGCAGTCGTCGCGAGCTGCTGATTGTTGTTGCTGACCGGAGCAGTCGGGGCAGTCGGGACGCCCAGCAGCACGGGAGAGTTGAGCGGCGCAAACCCTTGCGTGATGTTCTGAAACGCCAACGCCGTAGTGCCCAGTACAATCACCCCATCGGTAATCAACTGCCAGATCGTGTTGGCAAGCGTCGTCCCCTCCTCCACCGAGACAATCAACCCCGAAGTCACCTCGACACTCGCATCGGCATCCTTTGCCCGACCCCAAGCGCCGTTCGCGGCCACGTAGATACCGTTGTCTTTCGCCAAGGTCTGGGATTTGACCAGGACCCGATTCCCGGCGACCACCGCCACACCATCAATCGCCTGCGCACCACTCAAGACGATGTTGGCCGTCGTCGCCACCCGCACCGACTGCTTCCTGTCGAGCTTGGCGAGTTCGTCGGCCACGTAGCCGGTCACCCAGGCCCGCGTCGCCTTGACCACCGTATCGTCAATCAGCAGCGTCACCAGCTCGGCATTACTGGTCTCGAAAATCGACCGAATATAAAACTCTTTCCCCGAACCGGAAGTCGCCAACACCGGTTTGAACGACTCCGGATATTTGACGATCGCGTACAGGATCCCGGTATCGGTCCAGATGCCGGCTTCGCGCACATACCAGCCGCCGACGTCGGACGGGATGGTGACCTCGGCCAACAGCCAGCTCGGGTTGTTTTCATCCTGGAACAACGCATTGAGCGGCCCGCGCCAGACTTCGCGCTTGAGCGCCGTCGCCGTTGCGGCCGGGTTGTATTCCGTGCCGCCGCCGTCACCGACGGAAATCTGCGACAGCTTGATCGGTGTGCCCGCCGCCTTGCAGGCGGTTTCGTAGGCGATCCCCGCATCGGTGAGCAGGGTGTAGTAGTCGGCCATTTAGGACCCCTGTGGATAAATAGTGGAGGTTTCGACGGTGTAGAGCCCGGCGGCCATGAAGACCTGACTCGAGGCTTGCAGTCCTTCGATGACGATCGGATAAACCGTGGTCAGCTCGCCACACAGCGTCGCGGCGCCGATGACGTGACGGCCGAATGCACTCAAGCCGACAGACACCTTCAAGGTGTCGCGCTCGCTTTTGGCATCCGCCAGGCGCCGGTCGAGACGGGCGTCGATGGCTTCGCTGTAGGGCTGCTCGGTAAACGCCCTGACGGAAAAACTGTAGGGCGGGCCGGGTGGCGTTTGTTCATACCAGGCGCGCACTTCAGGCATCAGTTGCAAACCCTTGGCGGCGTTTTCCAGCGCCTTTCGCGTCCCGGCCTGCCGGGCGGTGGGCCAGGCGAGTTCAACGGTCAGGCGCTTTTCCGCCTCGGGTGCTGCGGAGCTCCATTCGTTGACGCCGCGATCCGCCGCGAGATATGGCAGGAACGCCAAGGGCGTGGTCGCCGGGTTCATCAGCTCGGGAAACGGCGGATCGATGCGTTCGAGCAATCGGGCGAAACCGAGATCCAGCGCCCGTTCCAGCGGTGAACTGTTGACCGGCAGCAGGCTCGGTCGAGAAGTGTCGTCACTCATAACGTATCCACCTCGACCTCGACGCCCATGCAGTACGGCGCCTGGAAAGCCGTCGTCACAATCGGCGCAAGCGGTTCGAGAATCTGCAGCTGAACCGCGCCCGCGCTGTGCAGCGCGTAGTCGATCCAGCTCGGGTCCACCCGGCCTTCCAGTCGATGACACGCCTCGGCATAGCCCAGCAGTTGCTGGTGTGCGGCAGCCTTGGTCAGGCCCGAGTCAGGCCCGGGATTGATCTTCGCCACGACGCGGATTTTGTAAGGTTTGATTTGCGCAGCCTGCACGATGACCAAGTCCGTCTCGGGTCGTACATCCGGTCGGGCGAAGTGCTCGCGGACGCCGTCGAGCAATACTTCGGACGGCGTTCCATCGCCGTCGCGGGACAACACCGTGACCGTGACTTCGCCGGGCGCGGTACGGCGTCCGTTGCCGTCCTTGATCTGGGCTGCATAGCTGTCCGGGTCGAAGGTGTAGGTGACCGTCACCACACCCGCCGAGGCGTTCTCGACTTTTACGACGGGACGCTGCCCCAGGGTAAAAATCTCCCGCCGATACTGCATGCGCGAGCCGGCCGCCGGGGCGTGGGGCGCCAGGTAGTAGCGCAACCGCGCATCGTCATCGCTCTCGTAGACCGGCGGGATGGGCGGGAAGGCCGCCGGGTCGCCCGGGTCGAGCAACTGACGCTCAAGGCCCATGTCCGCGAGGCGAGCATCGAGGTTGGTGCCCGTGGCCCACCACGCCAACATCTGCTTGATGCGGGCGTTGTATTTGCGTTCGTGGGTTTGCAGCCGGACACAGAACGCCTCGAGGGCCAAGGTCAGCAGTTCGCTTTCGTTCTCGAGGCTGTCCACCAGCTTGGCGGCGCTGGCGGGAGAGCGTGCGGCGACGTATTCGACCACGAAGGTCTTGAACTCCGCGAGCAAGTCCTCGAACGCGTCGACGGTGACGATGGCCGGTTCGGCCAGTTGGTTCTGGCCGGGTATCAACATGCTCATGTCACTACCTCGAAAGTCTGTTTGCGGTTTTTCCAGGTGCCGGCGAAACGCAGCAGCAATCCGGCGCCGTGGCGGCTGGCGACGATGACCTGGGGCTCGAAATCATCGATGCCGTTGTCCGGGTTGTAGAACGCTTGGGCCGCGTGGCTCTGGGCGAGGATCAGCAAGTCGTCACCGAGGTTCTGCCCCAGCAACTGGGTGAGTGCGCAGCCATACAACGGGCGCTTCTGGCGAGTGCCCAACGGCGTGGTCAGCGCACGGGTGGCGCGCTGCACGAACTGCAGCCAGTCGTCGACCGTGGCGCCGGTATTTCGATCGATTCCAATCATGAGGAAATCTCTTATGCGGTACTGATGACGCGTCCCTGGTGATCCACCACCGGGCCGCTCAGGTGCACACCGGAGGCGTCGAGCCGAATGCCGACGGCACCCACTTGCAATTCGATGGTTTCGGGCGTCATCGCCAGCCGCGACGGGCCGATGTTCAACTGGAGGGCCTCACGGGAACCGCTGAATGCCGCCGGGCCGTTTTGCCAGTGCAGGACATGGCTGGCCTGGTCGTAGCCGTTTTCCGTACCGTCCTGATAGAGGCGACGCGTCAGCGAAGCCTGGGTCGAGACGGGCGGGAACTGACCGCCATTGAGGCCGAACAACGCCACGGCTTGCCCGCCGCTTTCGCCGCCGCCATGGTTCAGCAACAAGCATTGCTCGCCCACCGACGGAATCCGCGACTCGCTCTGGGCGCCGGCGCTCGGGTTGAAAAAGCGGATCGCCGGGGTCAGCAGTCCGCCATGGCTGACTTTGCAGGTGTTGCTGGCCGCGTCGACTTCCTGGCAAACGCCGATGCGGCAGAAACTCTCCGCACGCCGATGCAAGTCTTCCAGCTCGGTTTCCATCTGCGCCAGACGCTCGATGATCGGCCCCAGATGCATCCGTAACAGCGCATCGAACATGGCTCAACCCTCGAGTGCGGTGTATTGGTCCGGGTCGTCGATGTTCGACACTTCCCAGGTGCGGGCAAACTTCGGGATACCCAGCGGGTCGTCCAGCAGCGTCGAGCCCAGGTACAGGGTTTGGCTGAAGGAAAGGGTCCAGGCGGTGTATTGCCGTGTCGGGTTGATGAACGTGGACGGCAGACCATCGAGCTCCATGGGCAGGTCGCATTGATCGCCCGACAAACCCCAGCGGTTATCCATGACCAGATGCTTCAGCTCAGCGGCCAAGTCGCAGGCCTCCCATCCCGGAACGGCCATGACCACTTGCAGTGAAACCGTCAGGATATGGGCGATACGCCCGTCGTTGGCACGGTGGCCGGGTGCGTCACGCTCAATGGCAATCAGCACCCAGGGTTGATCGTCGGAGCCATCGAAATCCTGGGGGCTGCCGACTTTCAAGGTGGGATAAGTAATGCGCAGCGTCTGGGCTATGGCGAAGAACAGCTGCGACGGTTTTTCGATAAGGACGGGCATTGATCGCCTCCTTGTGTAGGGATCAGCGATGTGAATTCACGACTGATCGGGAGGAACGTCCCGCGGAGGGATTTCGCAAACGCCGATCCGCTTGGCGACCCAGCGTTCGTAAAGACCGATCGCCACATCGGCACCGGCCATGGCGGTCAGGCAACCCAAAGCGCAGGCGCTCCAGATCGACATGCCGAGGGCGTACAACAGCATGGTTGCCGATACGCCGCAGACTACGCAGGCACCGGAGCGCAAGGCCAGGCGCCGCAATAACGACCAGCCACGGGCGCCCTCCTTGTCGGCGCGCCACATCTCGCCGGACACCCCGCCCACCAGGGCAAGCACGATGACCAGCCAGATCGGCATGTCCAGCAACGCTTGTTGCTCGTTTGTCATGTCTCGTTTCCTGGGGTAATTAAGATTGGGCGGGAAGTTGTTTGAAGTTGAATGAGATGTGGGTCGGTGCAACCATTAAGTTGCTAGAAACGGCGTTCAAACTTTGTCAGGTCATTGAAGGCTGACATCACTTTGGCGCAGCGCAGGTCGCGCCTTTGTAAGTCATGGTGTAGGTGTAGTGCTTGTCCCAGGGCAGCGGTAGCGCACTGGGCGCTGCCCATTCCGCGTAGTTACCCGACATCGAACCCGCGACAACTAACTTACCCATGGCAATGGTCGCGAGATTGTTGGCGCTCCCTGCACCCGGCATTGGCACACTCCCATTCCATTGGAGATCGTCCCCGTTCTGGAACCATGCACCCTTCCAGCCGGCCTGCGAGCTCGAGTACCAGGTATTGTCCGCTTTGAAACAGATCGTTTGGTTGGCATAAAAACCACCGCCCGGAACATGGTAGGAAGCGAATTGCCAGGAACCGACAGGTGAGGTTTCAGCAAACGCAGGGAGGGTCTGGGTAGCCAGGACGGCTGCGATCAGCACGCTGAAGAATTTTTTCATTGGTTTATTCCTTTGGATAAATAGGTTTTTACCGAGTAATCAGCATGTCCACACTGGTCGCGTCGCAAGAGTTGTTAGCCTTTCTGTCGATGACCAGATAGAGCGAAGACGTCGGTGTGACTGCGACGTTGACGGATGAGTGCTTGGGGACGGCGGGTCTTCGCAGGACAAACGATGTTTACAGTGGCTCAACGATGACGTTGTCGATGAAGGCGAAGTTGGCGTAAGGGTTCTGCTCATTGGAGAACGCCAAAGTCGTTTGAGCCGAAGTGGCTATGAAGTCATACGTGATGGTGCTCCACTCCACCGCAGTACCTTTCGCCGACGGCGTGTTGAAGGTGACACTCTGCCCCGCCACCTTGACTTGGATGGTGCCGTCGCCGGAGCGGCTGGCGTAGCGCGAATTACCCGCGCTGAAGGTCAAACGGTACTTGGCGCCGACCGCGGTGGCGAAGTTCTGCTGGATACCACCGCCGTTGCCATAGACATAATTGGCCAAGTCGACAATCACAACGCCATCCGCAGCCACGGAACCCCCGATCGAGGCGGGCATATTGAAGTACTCGGCACCTGACAAAAACGTCGTCCAACCGGTGATGAAGTTGGCTTTCGCCGGAGTATCCAGGATGCAACTGCCGCTGCAGCCTGGCTGTTCGAAGCTACCGTTGAGCAGAAGGTTGGCGGCGCTAGCGTTGCTCCCCACACCGAGCAGCGCAATGGACAGCAACAGCGGGGCGACGTATTTCTTGAAACGATTCATGATTCACCTCTTGAGTTATTGATTGATCGCGCGGTTGATCAACGGCGCTCATCTCGCTCACTGGCGTTCACTCGAGGCTCAACGGCCTTCACATGATTCAACGTCCCGCAACGGGAACACTTGATCTGGAGTTCGGTGTTCTCGCCCATGCGGGCCAGAAGTCTTTTGCAGTGACCGCATCTGAAATCCTTCAGCATCGAAAGCCCTCCCATTGGCGGCGCGCCACATCTCGCCGGACACCCCACCCACCAGAGCGAGCACCATGGCCAGTCAGATCGGCATGTCCAGCAACCCTTGTTGCTCGTTTGTCATGTCACGCTTCCTGGGATGAATGAACGTCGGAAGGCAGTGCAAAAAGCCCGACACTGCGCCGGGCTTTTCAAGAAGACACTCCGTTCAGGGCAACTCTGGCCAAACAATGCTCAGTGGAAAAGCGGGTTGTTTGTTGACCTGAGTGAAGGCGACGCAATACTCCTTGAAGGCAATCAAGTAAGCCTGCTCGGCAGCGGTAGCGACGCCCAGATCGACTTTGAATTGCAATCCCGAAGACGCCACTTGGGTCATGACGCTGTCGAGTCGCCTGCCTTTTTCAATACGCATCTGCTCCGCAAGTGCAGTCTGTGGCCAAGGGAAACCAGAGTTGAACGACCAGAGCCCATCAGTGTTGACTGCGTTGTAGTCGTAATCGACTTCGGCGCTGGAACTGCCGGTAACGTCAATCCAAAGTTGGTCTGCCGGGTATTCCTCAGAAATCGGGTTGACGGTTTCGTAGATGTTGTCGACTTTACCGTCCACAACGCGTGCGTATTTTTTCATGCTCATATCCTTATTGATTGCCGGTACTCCGGCACTCTTCGATCTGCCTGCTTCAGGTAGGCATTCCAAAAAGCCCGGCAATGAACCGGGCTTTTCAGTAATGCGTTCCCTCGTCGTCCTTGACCAATGGCCATAAGGAAGTTGATCTTTCGGCGCGACTGGCGCGGTACGAATCCATTCAAATTGTTCCTCCGGCCGCGGTCCCTGCCCGCCGGATAACTGCTTCTGGTGCTTTACGCTGCACACCCGGGTCAGTTGCCAACCCTCTGAACCGTTAAGGCCGGTTCATCGCTGCCTGTTGGTGGAACTAAAGAGCTTCGTTGCCAGCCGCTTTGTCGAGCGGCTTGGACACAGAATATGCATGTATGCATATACAGTCAATGCGTAAATGCATTTATTTATGCCCCATGAATGCATGGACGCATGAAATCCGCAGAAACACGGGGTTTACGGGTTTTCAGGAGGCGAAAAAAAACCCGCACGGCGGCGGGTTTTATCTGACAGCGGAGGGGTTAACGGGCGTACATGCCCCACCAGAAGACATGACCGAGGATGACGATTTGCTCGTCCTGCATTTCCTGGAAGGTGTAGTCCTCATCCGGATGTTCATCGCGGTTGAAGCTGCGCAGGCGGATGCCGGTGGGCAGGCGATAAAGTTGCTTCACCCGCAGTTGACCGTTGTGATTGATGGCATAGAGGTCACCGTCGACGATGTCGCCGATCCCGCATTTGCCTGCGTTCACTCCAACCGTGGCACCGTCGCGCAGCACCGGCAACATACTGTTGCCGCGCACCGTCACGCACTTGGCCTGGTCAAACTGCACGCCGTTGTGGCGCAGGCTGCGCTTGCCGAACCGCAGGCTGGAGCGCTCGCTTTCCTCGATGACGAATCTTCCTGATCCAGCAGCCAATTCAACCTCGCGCAGAAAAGGGACCGACACCTCGTCTTCTTCGACGGGTGTTTCGTCGTCCCACAGGCTTATGTCCTTGAGTTCGGAATGTGGCTCGTCGCGGCGAGCATTGCCGGCGGGCACAACGTCCGCGCGCCCGCGCAACTGGTCGGTGCTCACGGCAAAATAGTCGGCGATCTTCGAGATGTGTTTATCCGAAGGGTCGACAATTTTGCCGCTGAGGATCCGCGAGAGGGTGGACTGAGGCACGCCGGTACGCCGGTGAAGCTCCGTGGGGGAGATCCCGTGCTGATCGAGCAATGCTCTTAATACGGTCGAAACGTTGCGTTTTTGCATAACGCGCATGATGCTTGTTCTTTTTGCAGAAGACAAATGCTGTTTTGCATAAATATGCAATTCCTGCCTTTTGCATCCATTGTGGCGAAGGAGCTTACGCACACTGAACCGTACGAGCAGTGTAGGAGCTGTCGAGTGCAACGAGGCTGCGATCTTTCCAAAGACACTTGAATCCCAAGCGAAAGATCAAAAGATCGCAGGCTTCGCCAGCTCCTACAAAAGCCAAACTCCCCCACCCGGGATTTGCCCTACACGTCCCTAAGAAAAGACGTCAAGCCCGTCCTTCAAATACGCAACACAAGGCCACGTCGCCTTGCGCCTCTGCCTACAACTACGCCAGAATCCGCCGGCTTGTACGCCTTGGGGGCCACCGGTACTTTTGATCCTGTCACTGCCCATCAGTGATCGGGTTTAGTAGCCCGGTATTTCCAAGATGTACATCGCTCCATCCAGTCAGGTACTCCCATTCCTGCATTCGATGGTAGCTGTGCGCAGGGCGCCCTCGGGTGCGCCGGTTTCTTGGATCCCCGGTCTACTAACCTGCGTACAGCTGCCACCCATTTCGTTTAGTAGCGAATCGGTGATGGCTCCCACTTCGAGGATCCAAGCATCATGAGCAAGAACACTCCAAATCCCCCAGACGATCACGTCTCCCGCAGCCAATCGGCCAACGCCAAGAAACTCGACGACGCGGCCACCCGCGCCCTGGACTATTACCTCAAGCCGAAAACCGACAAGGAAACCGCTGACACGCCCGACACCCTTTTCATCATCGCCTCCAACATCGACGCCGAATGCCTGCTCGCCAACCTCAGCGAAACCCTGGCCTCGGCCAACGCCATGGTCAGCGACCTCGCATTCGACCTGAAGGGCTCGCGGCGGAATATCTTGCTGGGGGTTCAACAGATGATCGAGCTGAGCCAGTTGTTGGCGAATCGGGCATTGGATGTGGTTGAGGTGAGGTAGGTATCCATGATGCAAGCCAAGGCCTAAGAGAAACCCGAGTCATCACTGTGGGAGCGAGCTTGCTCGCGATGGCGGTAGTCCAGTTACAACTAAGTTGTATTGGCTGCCGTCATCGCGAGCAAGCTCGCTCCCACAATTGGATCGGAGGCAGACCGGAAACAGACCAGCTGTCAGGCCGCCTTCGCGAGCAGGCTCGCTCCCACAATTGGATCGGGGGCACAGCCGGAAACAGGCCGGCTGTCAGGCCGCCTTCGCGAGCAAGCCCGCTCCCACAGGAGAAACGCGGTCCCACCAAGAACCAGGTCGGCTATCAGGCCGCCTCGGGGTGGACGTTGATCTCGGCGCCCCATTAACCACGCTGGCTGAACGAAGGTATTGCGCAGTGGGCAACCCGGCATGGATGCCGGGTTAGCCGCGCTGGGCCATGGATGGCCCTTCGCGGCGGCCCACGGAGCAATGCCTTCGTTCAGGCATGCCGAGCCTAGGCGAGGCACCGAGTGGTGGGGCATGAGCGTTTTGCTTACTTTTGCGCTTCTCAAAAGTGAGCCGCCGTCAGGGCGGAACCATAAGTAGCCGTTACCGTAGCAACGGATATACACCCAATCCCAAACTGGGTCCCCCCCGACCACCCATGTTAACCTTGCGCCCATCGCGGAAAAGCCGGGCCAATGCCCCTCCTTTTGCCCCACACCTTTCAACGAGCTTCCCTGACACCCATGAATACCGCCGTGAACGACCTGTCCTCCCACACGCCGATGATGCAGCAATACTGGCGCCTGAAGAACCAGCACCCCGATCAGCTGATGTTCTACCGCATGGGCGACTTCTACGAGATCTTCTACGAGGACGCGAAGAAGGCCGCCAAGCTATTGGACATCACCCTGACCGCGCGTGGGCAATCGGCGGGCATGGCGATTCCGATGTGTGGGATTCCTTACCACGCGGCGGAAGGTTACCTGGCGAAGCTGGTCAAACTCGGCGAATCCGTGGTGATCTGCGAGCAAGTCGGCGACCCGGCCACCAGCAAAGGGCCAGTGGAGCGCCAAGTCGTGCGGATCATCACCCCGGGAACGGTCAGTGACGAAGCCTTGCTGGATGAGCGCCGGGACAACCTGATCGCCGCAGTGCTGGGCGACGAGCGCCTGTTCGGCCTGGCGGTGCTGGACATCACCAGCGGCAATTTCTCGGTGCTGGAAATCAAGGGCTGGGAAAACCTGCTGGCGGAGCTGGAACGGGTCAACCCGGTAGAGCTGTTGATTCCCGATGACTGGCCCAAAGACCTGCCGGCGGAAAAACGCCGTGGCGTACGTCGTCGGGCGCCGTGGGATTTCGAGCGTGACTCGGCGCTGAAAAGTCTCTGCCAGCAGTTCTCCACCCAGGACCTCAAGGGCTTCGGTTGCGAGAACCTGACCCTGGCCATCGGCGCGGCCGGTTGCCTGCTGGCCTACGCCAAGGAAACCCAGCGCACCGCCCTGCCCCACTTGCGCAGCCTGCGTCACGAGCGTCTGGATGACACGGTGGTGCTGGACGGCGCGAGCCGACGCAATCTGGAGCTGGACACCAACCTGGCCGGTGGGCGCGACAACACCTTGCAATCGGTGGTCGATCGCTGCCAGACCGCCATGGGCAGCCGCCTGCTGACCCGCTGGTTGAATCGGCCGCTGCGGGACCTGACCGTGCTGTTGGCACGTCAATCCTCCATTACCTGCCTGCTGGATCGTTATCGCTTCGAGCAGTTGCAACCGCAGCTCAAGGAAATCGGTGACATCGAGCGGATCCTCGCCCGCATCGGTTTGCGCAACGCCCGTCCCCGTGACTTGGCGCGCCTGCGCGATGCCCTCGGTGCACTGCCTGCACTGCAGGTGGCGATGACCGACCTTGAAGCCCCGCATCTGCAACAACTGGCGCGCACCACCAGCACCTACCCGGAGCTGGCCGCGCTGCTGGAAAAAGCCATTATCGACAACCCGCCGGCGGTGATCCGCGACGGTGGCGTGCTGAAAACCGGCTACGACGCCGAACTCGACGAGCTGCAAGCGTTGAGCGAGAACGCCGGCCAGTTCCTGATCGACCTCGAAGCCCGGGAAAAAGCCCGCACTGGCCTGGCCAACCTCAAGGTCGGCTACAACCGCATCCACGGCTACTTCATCGAATTGCCGAGCAAGCAGGCTGAACAGGCCCCGGCCGATTATGTTCGCCGCCAGACCCTCAAGGGCGCCGAGCGTTTCATCACCCCGGAACTCAAGGCGTTCGAAGACAAGGCGCTGTCGGCCAAGAGCCGCGCCCTGGCTCGGGAAAAGATGCTCTACGAAGCGCTGCTCGAGGATCTGATCAGCCAATTGCCGCCCCTGCAGGACACCGCCGGCGCCCTGGCGGAACTGGACGTGCTGAGCAACCTGGCCGAACGGGCCTTGAACCTGGACCTGAACTGCCCACGTTTCGTCAGCGAGCCGTGCATGCGCATCAGCCAGGGTCGCCACCCGGTGGTCGAGCAAGTCCTGACCACGCCGTTCGTGGCCAACGACCTGGGCCTGGACGACAACACCCGCATGCTGGTGATCACTGGTCCGAACATGGGCGGTAAATCCACCTACATGCGCCAGACCGCACTGATCGTGCTGCTGGCCCACATTGGCAGTTTCGTCCCGGCGGCCAGCTGCGAATTGTCCCTGGTGGACCGGATCTTCACCCGCATCGGCTCCAGCGACGACCTGGCCGGTGGACGTTCGACGTTCATGGTGGAAATGAGCGAAACCGCGAACATCCTGCACAACGCCACCGAGCGCAGCCTGGTGCTGATGGACGAAGTCGGACGTGGCACCAGCACCTTCGACGGCTTGTCCCTGGCTTGGGCTGCGGCCGAACGCCTCGCGCACCTGCGGGCCTACACGCTGTTCGCCACCCATTACTTCGAACTCACCGTGCTGCCGGAAAGCCAGCCGTTGGTGGCCAACGTGCACCTCAATGCCACCGAGCACAACGAACGCATCGTGTTCCTGCACCACGTGCTGCCCGGCCCGGCCAGCCAGAGCTACGGCCTGGCTGTGGCGCAACTGGCCGGCGTGCCGAGCGAAGTGATCAGCCGTGCCCGCGAGCACCTGAGCCGCCTGGAAACCACCAGCCTGCCCCATGAAGCACCGCGCCCGACCAAAGGCAAACCGCCCGTGCCACAGCAAAGCGACCTGTTCGCCAGCCTGCCGCATCCGGTACTCGATGAACTGGCCAAGCTCGATCTGGACGATCTGACTCCTCGTCGGGCGCTTGATTTACTCTATACATTGAAGACACGGATCTAACGCACAGGCTTTCAAGCTGTTAGAATCTCGCGCGGTTTGGGATGCTGCGGGCTATTAGCCTGGTTCGCAGACTATCGCTCCCAAACCTGGCGACCCCGCCGTGAAGGGGCTTCGCTGCAGCCGCCTGAGGAGAGAATTAGAAATGACCTTCGTCGTCACCGACAACTGCATCAAGTGCAAGTACACCGATTGCGTAGAAGTCTGTCCGGTGGACTGCTTCTACGAAGGCCCGAACTTCCTGGTCATTCACCCGGATGAGTGCATCGACTGCGCCCTGTGTGAGCCGGAATGCCCGGCGACTGCCATTTTCTCGGAAGACGAAGTGCCGGCTGGCATGGAGAATTTCATTGAGCTGAACGCTGAACTGGCGGAGATCTGGCCGAACATTACCGAGAAGAAAGATGCGCTGCCGGACGCTGAAGAGTGGGATGGCAGGACTGGCAAGATCGCAGACCTCGAACGCTGATCTTTCCTGCGTTCATCTAAAAGGCCCCTTGCGGGCCTTTTTGCTTTTTTCGGATCAAGAAATCGTGGGCAAAAAAAAGGGGCGGTTTGACCCGCCCACATTTTTTCCCTAATCCCTTTAATCCTATTCATCGTCCTGATGAATCGCGTCCTGCGATGTCCTTCCTTCCCATCGTCCTTGACGGGTGTGTCTGTCCGTCGACACAGGACTGATATTAGTATTTTCCCTGGCGAGTGCAACGCGGCTGATACAGGTGGCTTGCTTTGTCACACTATGTTCATCAACAAATTTTCCTTATAAATCAGTTAAATATAAAAATATCACGACGTTTATGGCTGTCTGTCCCGCCTATGAGGAACTGATCGCTTACGTAACACTAGGCAAAGGCTTACAAGTTGAACCTACAAATGGAGCAGGTCTGGGCAAACGCCTCTTCTCAAACGCAAAAGCTCCGAATTAGTCGTAGTGATGTTGATCTATGGTTCTACGAGCGGGGTTTCAGAGATGGTGTGTATATCCGTTGCTGCGGTAACGACTGCTGGCGGTTCCGCAGCAACGGATATACACCCAAACCCAAGCCAAAAAAAACGGCACTTCCCATTTCTGAAAGAAGCACCGTTTTTTCCAAGTGAACAGCATCACAGCCAGTCAGGCCGTTCTGCTGTACTTACCTTAGTTATTGAAACAACGACTCGCTCGACAAGCCGTTTTTCTCCAGGATCTCTCGCAGACGCTTGAGGCCTTCAACCTGGATCTGCCTGACCCGCTCACGCGTCAATCCAATTTCCAGCCCGACATCTTCAAGCGTGCTGCTTTCATGCCCCCGCAAGCCAAAGCGGCGAATCACCACTTCCCGTTGCTTGTCGGTCAACTCCGAGAGCCATTGGTCGATGCTCTGGGACAGGTCATCATCCTGAAGCAGTTCACACGGGTCAGTGGGCCGATCATCCGTGAGGGTGTCCAGCAAGGTCTTATCCGAGTCCGGCCCCAGGGAAACGTCCACCGAGGAGACCCGCTCATTGAGCCCAAGCATGCGCTTGACCTCACCCACCGGTTTTTCCAGCAGGTTGGCGATTTCTTCGGGCGAAGGTTCATGGTCGAGTTTCTGGGTCAACTCACGGGCGGCCCGCAGGTAGACGTTCAGTTCCTTGACCACATGAATCGGCAACCGGATCGTCCGGGTCTGGTTCATGATTGCCCGTTCGATGGTCTGGCGGATCCACCAGGTGGCGTAGGTCGAGAAGCGGAAGCCGCGCTCGGGGTCGAATTTCTCGACGGCGCGAATCAAGCCCAGGTTGCCCTCTTCAATCAGGTCCAGCAGCGAAAGCCCGCGATTGACATAGCGTCGGGCGATTTTCACCACCAGGCGCAGGTTGCTTTCAATCATGCGTTTTCGACCGGCCGGGTCACCACTTTGCGACAGCCGCGCAAAATGAACTTCTTCCTCGGGGGAGAGCAGTGGCGAGAAGCCGATTTCGTTGAGGTACAGCTGAGTGGCGTCCAGCGCCCGGGTGTAATCGATGTACTTATGTTGTTTAAGTGAAGCGGAGTGTCTGGATTTGGCACGAACGGAAGGTGGAGTCGCCCCTTCATCATTCGACATCGAATCCATAGCGATGCCGGTCTCCATCAGGAGAACCTCATCGTCGATGTCAAACTCCGGCACTTCTTTACTGAGAGCCATTGTTATAGTCCTTTGGTGAGTTCGACCTCAAGCTCGAGCGACGCCTTTATCCTTGGCAACGCTGGAGCCTGTTCCCTCTACGTGACGGAACAGGCTGACAATCAAATCAACGACGTGGCAGGAATTGCAGCGGATCGACTGGTTTACCTTGCCGGCGAATCTCAAAATGCAGTTTCACCCGGTCTGTTCCCGTTGATCCCATTTCGGCAATTGTCTGTCCGACCTTGACCTGCTGCCCCTCCCGAACCAACAGCCTGCGGTTGTGACCGTAGGCACTGACGTAGGTATCGCTGTGTTTGATGATGACGAGTTCGCCGTAGCCCCTCAAACCACTCCCGGCGTACACAACCGTGCCATCAGACGCAGCTAAAACAGGCTGTCCCAAATCCCCGGCGATATCAATTCCTTTATTCAAACTACCGTTTGAAGAGAATTTTCCAATGAGAACGCCATTAGAAGGCCATCCCCAGCCTGTCGGGGCGGGGCCTGCGGGAGGCATCGGAGCAGGGGGCGGTTTGCTCGCGACGGACGGTACTACCGCCGTCCCAGCCCCCGCCGGCCGGCGGATGACGGTTGTTTTGCTCGACGATGAAGGCGTCGACCCCGACTGTGTCACCACGGCGGTAGGCGCTGAACCGCTACGGCCATCGAAGCGAATCGTCTGACCGGGGTGAATCGTATAAGGCGCAGGAATGTTGTTGCGCGCCGCGAGGGCTTTGTAGTCCCAGCCGTAGCGAAAAGCGATGGAAAACAAAGTATCGCCGCGACGGACTACATATTGACCGGTCGTTACCGTAGGACGTTGAGGTGTTGCACTGTTGCGATCGACAACCCGGACATTGCTCGACGGCGTACTGGAACAACCGACCAGCAAAGTGCTCAAGACAAGGCCAGTCACCAGGCGCTGAAAGCTCGTGATACCCATACGCTGCGCAATGACTGTGAGACTCACCCGCCGCTCCCTTTGTGGTGGCTGAAAAATTGGAGGCTGCCTGTCCAGGCAGCATTCATACAAATATAGCTGGCGACGACTGCGCCTCTATTAATGAAGCGCAAACTACCACCGCACACGTTTGCTCGACGCCATTGGGCTCTGTTCAGCGAATCGGTACCGCTGTAAGACACAGGCGTGACCACGGAATTCAGCGTCCGTTTATAAATGCTCAGGCCAACGGCCCATTGAGTAACGGCACGAACCGCACCGCTCCCAGGACGTGCCGCGAAAACCCATGTTCTTCGCGCACGATCAGCATCAGTTGCTGGACTTCACCGGCGCCCACCGGGATGACCAGCCGTCCACCGGGGGCGAGCTGATCCAGCAGGGCTTGAGGCACATCAGTGGCGACGGCGGTCACGATGATGCCGTTGTATGGCGCCAGGGCCGGCCAGCCTTCCCAGCCATCGCCCCAACGAAACACCACGTTGCGCAGGTTCAGCTCAACCAGGCGCTCCTTGGCGCGATCCTGCAGGACCTTGATCCGCTCGACGGAAAACACCCGCTCGACCAGCTGCGACAACACCGCCGTCTGGTAACCCGAACCGGTGCCGATCTCCAGCACCTTGTCCAGCGGCCCCGCCTCCAGCAGCAATTCGCTCATGCGGGCGACCATGTACGGCTGGGAAATGGTCTGGTTGTGGCCAATCGGCAACGCCGTGTCTTCATAGGCGCGATGGGCCAAGGCTTCATCGACAAACAAATGGCGCGGTGTGCGGCGGATCACCTCCAACACCTGGGCGTTGGACAGGCCTTCTTCATAGAGACGCTGGATCAGTCGTTCACGGGTGCGCTGGGAAGTCATGCCGATTCCGCGGCGCAGCATATCGTCTTGCTCACGAGCCATCAGCGCAGCCCCTCCAGCCAGCCATCGAGATTTCGAAAGGCGTCGTTGAAGGTGCGGTCCAGCTGCAATGGCGTGATCGAGACATAACCTTGCATCACCGCATGGAAATCCGTGCCCGGCCCGCCGTCCTCGGCATCACCGGCGGCGGCGATCCAGTAACCGGCCTTGCCGCGCGGGTCGACGACGTGCATCGGTTTGGCGGCACGGGCGCGGTGGCCCAGGCGCGTGAGCTGGATGCCACGGATGTGATCGAGCGGCAGGTTGGGGATATTCACGTTCAGCACCGTGCGTGGCGGCAGGTCCAGCGCTCCATGGGCTTCGATCAGTTTACGGGCGAAGTAGGCGGCGGTCGGCAAGTTATCGACCTGCCGGGAAACGAACGAAAAGGCAAACGACGGCTTTTCCAGGAAGCGACCTTCCAGAGCCGCGGCGACCGTGCCGGAATACAGCACGTCATCCCCCAGGTTGGCGCCCAGGTTGATGCCCGACGCCACCATGTCCGGCTCACGTTCCAGCAAGCCGTTGAGGCCCAGGTGCACGCAATCGGTCGGGGTGCCGTTGAGGCTGATGAAACCGTTGTCCAGATAGCAGGGGTGCAAAGGACGGTCGAGCGTCAGCGAGCTGCTGGCGCCGCTTTTGTCCTGGTCCGGGGCAATGACCACGCACTCGGCAAAATCCGCCAGCGCAGCATAAAGCGCGGCAAGGCCGGGTGCTGTCACCCCGTCGTCGTTAGAAATCAGAATACGCATGGGCTGTCCGTCTGCCCTGCTGGCACCAGATCGACGAGTTCGCGCACCAAGACAGTGGCGAAACATCCGGCCGGCAGGACGAATTCCAATTGCAGAATGTCAGGCTCGGGATAATGCCACGACAGCCCGCCAATGGGCAGTCGCAGGATGCGACGTTCGTGATTCATTCCCGCGTTTATCAACCAGTCGCGCAAATCCGCCTCGCCTTCGGCGATAGCCTGCTCCAACTCGAAGACCACGCCAGCGGCAGGCGAAGGTCCCTCGCCCCACTGCGGCCCGGTCGGGTGCAGATCAAGAATCGCCAGGCGCGGATCGCTGCATTCAGCCTCCCCGGCCGGGAAGAAACTGCGGCTGTCGGTAAAGGCCAGCAAGTCGCCCACTTGAGCCTGTTGCCAGGTACCGTCGGCCACCCTGGCCGCCAGCACTTTGTTGAATAAAAAACTGCGCGCCGTGGACAGCAGGCGCGAACGCACGTTGCGCTGCTCCGGCAAGGCCTTGCGTGCCGCCCACGCGCGGGCATCAACGACGTTGCCACCGTCATGGCCGAAACGCTGGGCGCCGAAGTAGTTCGGGATGCCCTGGCGAATGATCTGCTGCAGACGCGCCTCGATCGCCGCCTTGTCGCCTGTGAACTGGGTCAGGCGCAAGGTAAAGCCATTGGCCGAATGCGCCCCGCGTTGCAGCTTGCGCTTGTGACGGGCGGTCTTGAGGATCTTCAGCGTGTCGTTCTCCGCCGCCGACAGGTCCGGATCGGCCTTGCCCGGCAATTGGACGCTGAACCACTGGCGGGTCAGGGCCTGACGGTCCTTGAGCCCGGCGTAGCTGACGGTGCGCAACGGCACGCCGGCGGCCTTGGCGATTCGCCGGGCAGCCTCTTCGGTATTCAAGCCACGCTTTTCAACCCAGATCCACAGGTGCTCGCCATCACCGGTCAACGGGATGTCGAGCACTTCATCGACTTGGAAATCTTCAGCGCTGGCCTTGAGTACCGCGCTGCCCAACGACTCGCCGTAGGCCCGCGGCCCCAACAGTTCCAGTTCGGTCATGGGCGCAGCAACAAGGCAACGGAATGGACGGCAATACCTTCTTCGCGACCGACGAAGCCCAGCTTCTCGGTGGTGGTGGCTTTCACGTTCACTTGGTCCAACTCAACTTGAAGATCCTCGGCGATCAACCGGCGCATCGCCTCGATGTGCGGGGCCATCTTGGGCGCCTGGGCAACGATGGTGTTATCGACATTGCCGACTTTCCAGCCCTTGGCGTGGATCAGCGCGACCACATGGCGCAGCAGCACGCGGCTGTCGGCACCCTTGAACTGCGGGTCGGTGTCGGGGAAGTGCTTGCCGATGTCACCCAGGGCAGCCGCGCCGAGCAGTGCATCGCTCAAGGCGTGCAGCAGGACATCACCGTCAGAATGCGCGAGCAGCCCGAAGCCGTGTGCGATCCGCACGCCGCCCAGAGTAATGAAGTCGCCTTCAGCGAAACGGTGAACATCGTAGCCGTGGCCAATACGCATAAAAAAACGCCCCGATTTTTGTCAGGGCGTGATTCTACCTGCATTAGGCGTTTAGAGCGCGCGCATGATGCTGCAAGTGGTCGTCAATGAAGCTGGCGATGAAGAAGTAGCTGTGGTCGTAGCCCGGTTGCAGGCGCAGCGCCAACGGATGGTCGGCGGACTTGGCCGCCTGTTGCAAGGCTTCGGGCTTGAGTTGGTTGGCCAGGAAATCATCGCGATCTCCCTGGTCCACCAGCAATGGCAGCTTTTCCTGCGCCTCGGCAATCAACGCACAGGCATCCCATTCCCGCCATTTCGAGCGGTCTTCCCCCAGGTAACGGGAGAAAGCCTTTTGGCCCCATGGGCAATCCATTGGATTGTTGATCGGCGAAAAAGCCGACACCGAACGGTAACGCCCCGGGTTGCGCAAGGCGCAGACCAGCGCACCGTGGCCGCCCATGGAATGACCGCTGATGCCGCGTTTGTCCGACGCCGGGAAATGCGCTTCGACCAGCGCCGGCAATTCCTGCACCACGTAGTCATGCATCCGATAGTGCCGCGCCCATGGATCCTGCGTGGCGTTCAGATAAAAGCCCGCCCCCAGGCCGAAGTCCCAGGCATTGTCCGGATCGCCCGGCACCTCGGCACCGCGAGGGCTGGTGTCCGGTGCGATGATGATCAGGCCCAGCTCGGCGGCCATGCGCTGGGCGCCGGCCTTTTGCATGAAGTTCTCGTCGGTGCAGGTCAGTCCAGACAACCAATACAGCACCGGCAACTTGCCGCCCTGCTCGGCTTGCGGCGGCAGGTACACGGCAAACACCATGTCACAACCCAGCACGTCGGAACGGTGCCGGTAACGCTTGTGCCAGCCGCCGAAGCTTTTCTGGCAGGAAATGTTTTCCAGACTCATGACCGACCTCAGAAGTGAATAACGGTACGAATGCTCTTGCCTTCATGCATCAGGTCGAACGCCTTGTTGATATCTTCCAGGCCCATGGTATGGGTGATGAAGGTATCCAGTGGGATCTCGCCCTTCTGGGCCATTTCCACGTAGCTTGGCAACTCGCTGCGACCGCGCACGCCGCCGAACGCCGAACCGCGCCAGACGCGCCCGGTCACCAACTGGAATGGACGGGTGGCGATTTCCTGGCCGGCCCCGGCCACGCCGATGATCACCGACTCGCCCCAGCCTTTGTGACAGCATTCCAGGGCGGCACGCATCAATTGGACATTGCCGATGCACTCGAAGGAAAAGTCCACGCCGCCGTCAGTCATGTCGACGATGACTTCCTGGATCGGACGGTCGAAGTCTTTCGGGTTGACGCAATCGGTGGCGCCCAGTTGTTTGGCGATTTCGAACTTGGCCGGGTTGATGTCGATGGCAATGATCCGCGCCGCCTTGGCCTTCACGGCGCCGATTACGGCCGACAGGCCGATGCCACCCAGACCGAAGATCGCCACGGTGTCACCCGGCTTGACCTTGGCGGTGTTGATCACTGCGCCGATGCCGGTGGTGACGCCACAACCCAGCAGGCAGACTTTTTCCAGCGGTGCTTCTTTTGGGATCTTGGCGACGGAGATTTCCGGCAACACGGTGTATTCAGAGAAGGTCGAGGTGCCCATGTAGTGGAAAATCGTCTCGCCCTTGTAGGAAAAGCGCGAAGTACCATCTGGCATCAGGCCTTTGCCCTGGGTGGCGCGAATCGCCTGGCAGAGGTTGGTCTTGCCCGACTTACAGAATTTGCACTGGCCGCATTCCGGCGTGTACAGCGGGATCACATGGTCGCCCACCGCGACCGAGGTCACGCCTTCGCCGATGGCTTCGACAATGGCGCCGCCTTCGTGACCGAGGATCGACGGGAAGATCCCTTCCGGGTCGGCGCCCGACAAGGTATAGGCGTCGGTGTGGCAGACACCGGAAGCCACCACGCGCAACAGCACTTCGCCCGCCTTGGGCATGGCCACGTCGACTTCAACGATTTCCAGGGGTTTCTTGGCCTCGAAGGCAACGGCAGCGCGCGACTTGATCATCCGGATTCTCCAGCAAATAAAAACAAGACCGGGAGTGTAATCCTCCGCCGGACAATGAATAATCCAGCCAAAAGCAAAACATTATTGCTGTACGGGGATAATCCTGCATGTCTGATAACCGCTGGGAAGGCATCGACGAGTTCGTGGCCGTGGCCGAATGCAGCCAATTCACCGCCGCCGCCGAACGTCTCGGGGTGTCGTCATCTCATATCAGTCGACAAATCGTACGGCTTGAAGAGCGTCTGCAAACACGCTTGCTGTACCGCAGTACCCGTCGGGTGACGTTGACCGAAGCCGGACAGACCTTCTTGCAGCATTGCCAGCGCCTGCAGGACGGACGCGAGGAAGCACTGCGAGCCGTCGGCGACCTGACCAGCGAACCCAAGGGCATGCTGCGCATGACCTGTGCCGTGGCCTATGGCGAGCGGTTTATCGTGCCGTTGGTGACGCGGTTCATGGGGCTGTACCCGCAGTTGCGGGTCGACATCGAGCTGAGCAATCGTCAGCTGGACCTGGTGCATGAAGGCCTGGACCTGGCGATTCGCCTGGGTCGTTTGCAGGACTCTCGCCTGGTCGCCACGCGCCTGGCGCCACGACGCATGTACGTGTGCGCATCGCCCTCTTACCTGGAACGCTACGGCCGGCCCCACAGCTTGTCGGAGCTGAGCCGCCACAATTGCCTGATCGGCAGCTCCGACATCTGGCAACTGGAGCAGAACGGGCGGGAGTTTTCCCAGCGCGTTCAAGGAAACTGGCGCTGCAACAGCGGGCAAGCGGTGCTCGACGCGGCGCTGCAAGGGGTGGGGTTGTGTCAGTTGCCGGACTATTACGTGTTGGAGCATTTGCACAGCGGTGCGTTGATCTCGCTGCTGGAGGCTCATCAGCCGCCGAATACAGCGGTTTGGGCGTTGTATCCGCAGCAGCGGCATCTGTCGCCGAAGGTGCGCAAGTTGGTGGATTATTTGAAGGAAGGGTTGGCTGAGCGGCCGGAGTACCGGGGGTAACTCTTGCTTTTATATTGCCTGGGCGATTGCTATCGCGAGCAGGCTCGCTCCCACAGTGGATCTTCAGCGGATACAAATTTTGTGTACAGCCAAAATTCCTTGTGGGAGCGAGCCTGCTCGCGATGGCGATCCAGAAGACGCCTCCATTTGTCGCTTAACGCCGATTCGCCCACCGCTGGCGCAACCACTCCAGGTCTTCCGGCCGGGTGACCTTGATGTTATCCGCCCGCCCTTCGATCAACCGAGGCGCCTGCCCCGCCCATTCCATCGCGGACGCTTCGTCGGTAATCACCGCGTCCGCCACCAGGCTGTCGGCCAGGGCCCGATGCAAGGCACCGAGGCGGAACATCTGCGGCGTGTAGGCTTGCCAGATCACGCTGCGATCAACCGTTTCCAATACCCGGCCATGCTTGTCGACGCGCTTGAGGGTGTCGCGCGCCGGGACGGCCAGCAGGCCGCCGACCGGATCGTTCGCCAACTCGCTGAGCAGCGTGTCCAGGTCGGCCCGGGAAAGGTTGGGACGGGCGGCGTCGTGCACCAGCACCCAGTCGTGATCATCGGCGCCCTGCCCATGCAGGTGCAGCAAGGCGTTGAGCACTGAATCCGAACGCTGTTCGCCACCGTCGACGCGCTGGATGCGGGTGTCGTTGGCGCAGGCCAGGGTCGGCCAGTAAGGATCATCGTGGGCAAGGCTGACCACCACCCCCTTGACGGTGGGATGATCGAGGAAACAGCCGAGGCTGTGTTCAAGAATTGTGAGTCCGCCCAACTGCAGGTATTGCTTGGGACGGTCCGCGGCCATGCGAGCACCAACGCCCGCGGCAGGAATCACGGCCCAGAAGGCCGGCAAACGCATACTCATTGGGCCAACTGGTAGAGGGTTTCGCCCTCCTTGACCATGCCCAGTTCATGTCGAGCCCGTTCTTCAACGGTCTCCATGCCTTTTTTCAGTTCGGTCACTTCGGCGTCCATCACTCGATTACGCTCCAGCAGCGCCTCGTTCTCGGCGTGTTGATCGGCAATTTGCTGAGTCAGGTCGGCCACTTGCGCCAGGCTGCCATTACCCACCCACAGGCGGTACTGCAGGCCGGCCAGCAACAGGAGCAAGACAAGAAACAACCAATTGGGACTGCGCATCGAATATCAGGTATCCAGTGAAAAAAGACCGCCATGCCAAACTTTGAAGCGTCTGATAGCACGAAGCCTGGAGAACCCAGGCTTGTGCTTGATAAGGCATCAGATTAGAGGCAAAACCGCCACCATGGCGACTTCTGCGACCTAACCCGCTGTCTTTTTACCATTTACCGCTTAACCGCGAAACTCGGCGCGACCGTTGTACTTGGCCTTGCCATTCAACTGCTCTTCGATACGCAGCAGTTGGTTGTACTTGGAAACGCGATCGGAACGGCACAGCGAACCGGTCTTGATCTGGCCTGCCGCAGTGCCCACGGCCAGGTCGGCAATGGTCGAGTCTTCGGTTTCACCGGAGCGGTGGGAGATCACGGCGGTGTAACCGGCGGCCTTGGCCATCTGGATGGCTTCCAGGGTTTCGGTCAGGGTGCCGATCTGGTTGAACTTGATCAGGATCGAGTTGGCGATCTTCTTGTCGATGCCTTCTTTCAGGATCTTGGTATTGGTCACGAACAGGTCGTCACCCACCAGCTGGGTCTTCTCGCCGATCTTGTCGGTGAGGATTTTCCAGCCGGCCCAGTCGGACTCGTCCAGGCCGTCTTCGATGGAGATGATCGGGTAGCGTTCGGTCAGGCCCTTGAGGTAGTCGGCGAAACCTTCGGCGGTGAACACCTGGCCTTCGCCGGACAGGTTGTACTTGCCGTCTTCGTAGAATTCACTGGCAGCGCAGTCCAGGGCCAGGGTCACGTCGGTGCCCAGCTTGTAGCCCGCGTTGGCCACGGCTTCGGAGATCACTTTCAGCGCGTCTTCGTTGGAGGCCAGGTTCGGTGCGAAACCGCCTTCGTCGCCAACGGCGGTGCTCAGGCCACGGGCCTTCAGCACGGCCTTGAGGTGATGGAAAATCTCGGTGCCCATGCGCAGGCCTTCGGAGAAGGTCTTGGCGCCAACCGGCTGCACCATGAATTCCTGGATGTCGACGTTGTTATCGGCATGCTCGCCGCCGTTGATGATGTTCATCATCGGCACCGGCATCGAGTAGACACCCGGGGTACCGTTGAGGTTGGCGATGTGCGCGTACAGCGGCAGGTCCTGGTCCTGGGCGGCGGCCTTGGCGGCGGCCAGGGACACAGCGAGGATTGCGTTGGCACCCAGGGTGGCTTTGTTCTCGGTACCGTCGAGCTTGATCATCGCGTGATCGAGGGCTTTCTGGTCGGCAGGATCCTTGCCCAGCAACAGTTCGCGGATCGGACCGTTGATGTTGGCAACGGCTTTGAGCACGCCCTTGCCCAGGTAACGGCTCTTGTCGCCATCACGCAGCTCCAGCGCTTCGCGCGAGCCAGTGGAAGCACCGGACGGCGCGCAGGCGCTGCCGATGATGCCGTTGTCGAGAAGCACGTCCGCTTCAACAGTGGGGTTGCCACGGGAGTCGAGAACTTCACGACCTTTGATGTCGACGATTTTTGCCATTGTTGTAAACACTCCAAAGTTGACGAAAACGACGCAGCGAGAGGAAATCTTTTACCGTCGGCGGGTAGAGAGCAGCAGGCAGGCTTGCCGACGATAACGCCCGGCCCGCAGGCCAGAGCGTTTATCGAGCGGTACTTTACCGGAGAAAACCGCGTTACGCGGTTTCTATCGTCGGAAAACCCTTGACCAGCTCATCCAGCGACTTGAGCTGAGACAGGAAAGGTTCCAGCTTGTTCAAGCGCAAGGCACAAGGGCCGTCGCACTTGGCGTTGTCCGGATCGGGGTGAGCCTCGAGGAACAGCCCCGCCAGGGACTGGCTGATGCCAGCCTTGGCCAGGTCAGTGACCTGGGCACGACGACCGCCAGCGGAGTCGGAGCGACCGCCAGGCATCTGCAACGCATGGGTCACGTCGAAGAACACCGGGTATTCGAATTGCTTCATGATGCCAAAGCCGAGCATGTCCACCACGAGGTTGTTGTAGCCGAAGCTCGAACCCCGCTCGCAGAGGATCAACTGGTCGTTGCCGGCCTCTTCGCACTTGCTCAGGATGTGTTTCATTTCCTGGGGCGCGAGGAACTGGGCCTTCTTGATGTTGATCACCGCGCCGGTCTTGGCCATCGCGACCACCAGGTCGGTCTGGCGCGACAGGAAGGCCGGCAACTGGATGATGTCGCAGACCTCGGCGACGACCGCGGCCTGGGCAGGTTCGTGGACGTCGGTGATGATCGGCACGCCAAAGGCTTGCTTGATGTCCTGGAAGATCCGCATGCCTTCTTCCAGGCCCGGGCCACGGTAGGACGTCACGGAGGAGCGGTTGGCCTTGTCGAAGCTGGCCTTGAAGACATAAGGGATACCCAGCTTCTGGGTGACCTTCACGTACTCCTCGCAGACCTGCATCGCCATGTCACGGCTTTCCAGCACGTTCATGCCGCCGAACAGCACCATGGGTTTGTCGTTGGCAATCTCGATGTCGCCGACGCGTATGATCTTCTGGGCCATCGTCTTATGCCTTTTTCTGGTGTTGAGCCAAAGCGGCTTTCACGAAACCGCTGAACAACGGATGACCGTCCCGTGGCGTCGAGGTGAACTCGGGGTGGAACTGGCAGGCGACGAACCATGGATGATCCGGGGATTCGACCACTTCCACCAGCGCGCCATCACCGGAACGACCGGAGATTTTCAGGCCGGCCTCGATCAGTTGTGGCAGCAGGTTGTTGTTCACTTCGTAGCGATGACGGTGACGCTCGACGATCACATCCTTGGCGTAGCAGTCGTGCACCTTGGAGCCGGCTTCGAGCAGGCATTCCTGGGCACCGAGACGCATGGTGCCGCCCAGGTCCGAGCTTTCGGTACGCACTTCCACGGCGCCGGTGGCATCTTCCCACTCGGTGATCAGGCCCACGACCGGATGGCCGCTGGCGCGATCGAACTCAGTGGAGTTGGCGTCTTTCCAGCCCAGCACGTTACGGGCGAACTCGATGACCGCCACTTGCATGCCCAGGCAGATCCCCAGGTACGGCACCTTGTTTTCGCGAGCGTATTGCACGGCGGTGATCTTGCCTTCCACGCCCCGCAGGCCGAAGCCGCCCGGCACGAGGATCGCATCGGCGCCTTCGAGCAGGCCGGTACCCTGGTTCTCGATGTCTTCGGAATCGATGTAGCGCAGGTTGACCTTGGTGCGGTTGCTGATACCGGCGTGACTCATCGCCTCGATCAGCGACTTGTAGGCGTCCAGCAGTTCCATGTACTTGCCGACCATGGCGATGGTGACTTCGTGTTCCGGATTGAGCTTGGCATCGACCACGGCGTCCCATTCGGACAGGTCGGCGCCGGCGCACTGCAGGCCGAAGCGCTCGACGACGAAGTCGTCCAGGCCCTGGGAGTGCAGGATGCCCGGGATCTTGTAGATGGTGTCGGCGTCTTCCAGGCCGATCACCGCGCGCTCTTCAACGTTGGTGAACTGGGCGATCTTGCGACGCGACGAGATGTCGATCGGATGATCGGAGCGGCAGATCAGCACGTCCGGCTGCAGGCCGATGGAACGCAGTTCCTTGACCGAGTGCTGGGTGGGCTTGGTTTTTGTTTCGCCGGCGGTGGCGATGTACGGCACCAGTGTCAGGTGCATCAGCATCGCGCGCTTGGCGCCGATTTCGAAACGCAACTGGCGGATGGCTTCGAGGAACGGCTGGGACTCGATGTCGCCCACGGTGCCGCCGATTTCCACCATCGCCACGTCGGCATCGCCAGCACCCTTGATGATGCGGCGCTTGATTTCGTCGGTGATGTGCGGGATGACCTGAATGGTCGCGCCCAGGTAGTCACCACGGCGTTCCTTGCGCAGCACGTGCTCGTAGACACGGCCGGTGGTGAAGTTGTTGTTCTGGGTCATGGTCGTGCGGATGAACCGCTCGTAGTGGCCCAGGTCCAGGTCGGTCTCGGCGCCGTCGTGGGTGACGAACACTTCACCGTGCTGGAACGGGCTCATGGTGCCCGGGTCGACGTTGATGTACGGGTCCAGCTTGAGCATGGTGACCTTAAGTCCCCGCGCCTCCAGGATGGCCGCCAATGAAGCCGAGGCAATGCCTTTCCCCAATGAAGAAACAACACCGCCCGTGACGAATATGTAGCGCGT
The DNA here is from genome assembly GCF_001269655.1 of Pseudomonas thivervalensis. GTDB lineage: Bacteria > Pseudomonadota > Gammaproteobacteria > Pseudomonadales > Pseudomonadaceae > Aquipseudomonas > Aquipseudomonas thivervalensis. Next base: position 37,700 of record NZ_LHVE01000004.1, on the reverse strand, counting down.
CATGAAAAACCCTAGAAGTCTGCGTTAAAGCGGTCCGAGCCGCCGGGGAAAGCGAAGGAAGGCCGAAGCCCCCGATCACCTGCATTAATCACAGTGCACCTTTCAAAAAAACCGCCGCGTTGGGACAGACCGGAAGTGAAATCACCGGTACGTTGCTCGCTACACATTTTTTGGAATCGCCCAGCAAAGACTGCTTGGTAATCGGCAACTCCTGCAATTCAGGCGAATCCACAGAAGTTGTATCAAGAAGGGAGCGTAGTCTACCGGAAAGCCCCTTTCAGCTCAAACCCAGATCTTGGTTTCCTGGCGTCCAGGTCAATTGCCAACTGCCATCAGCCTGTGCATCGAGCCCGGCGAGGTTGGCCACCGCCAGCAATTGCTCGCCCTGATAAAGCAACGGCAATCGGCCACGAACGAACGCCGGCACACCCTTTTCATTGAGCAAACGCTTGAGATCACGATGACCCCGCCCCGCCAATGCCATCACCTCGCCGCCTTGACGATAGCGCACGCTGAGCGGTCCCGCAGGCCGCTTGCCGGTGAGCGCCACCCGGCCATTGCCAGGCAAGCGCAGCGGAACCGCCGGATCCGCCCAGTCGACGGTGCCTGGCGACTGGCATAGCCAGTGGTCGGATAACCACCAGACCCGCCCGCCGGCCCGGTGCAGCTCACCGCCGGCCAGACGCCAGATCGGCCGGGCATCGTCCGCGGCATCGCGCAACGAATCCCAGCCCGCCCAGTGATCGCTGTCGGGCAGCAGGGTCAGCGGCGTCAGCCAGTGGCTCAACGCGTTGCGCTGCCGGGCCGGCGACAACGCCCGCAGTGGCGCCAGCGCCAGGGATGGCTGCCCGAGCCAGTCGAACGCGCTCGGAGTCTCGGCCTGGGCCAGGTCGATGCGCGCCAAGTCGTCGAGCAGACCTTGGGCTTCCCCCATGTGCGCCGCGCTGCGTGCCAGGGTCGCCGAGACTTGCGGCCACTGCTCGGCCAGCACAGGAAAAACCCGCTGGCGCAGGTAATTGCGCGCATATCGGTGGTCGTCATTGGACGGGTCGTCAATCCAAGTCAAACCCTGTTGCGCTGCATAGACCTCCAGCTCCGCGCGGGAAACGTCGAGCAACGGCCGCAGCAGTCGCCCCTGACCCAAAGGACGCTGCCGTGGCATCGCCGCCAAGCCCCTCGCCCCCGCCCCCCGCAGCAGGCGAAACAACAGGGTTTCGGCCTGGTCATCACGATGTTGGGCGGTGAGTAACACTTCATTGCTGTGGATCGCCGCGACAAAGGCAGCGTAACGCGCCTCTCGGGCGGCGCGCTCGACACTGGCACCGGGGCGCACTTGCACATTTACCACGTCCAACGGCACGCCCAGGGCTGCACAGACCGAACGGCAATGATCCGGCCACGCCTCGGCCACTGCCTGGAGTCCGTGATGCACATGGATAGCGCTCAGCGCGGGCAGGGATTGGTGTTGCGAAAGGGTGACGAGCAGGTGCAGCAGGACGGTGGAGTCGAGGCCGCCGGAGAAGGCGATGCGCCAGGTGGCGGCGTTGCGCCAGGGAGATAGCTGTGTGAGGAGCCGGGTTGGCAGATCCGCGCTTGAGTTCATAGGAGTCAGCCTCGGCACAAACAACTGTGGGAGCGAGCCTGCTCGCGATGGCGGTATATCAGTCAACTCATTTGTTGAATGTTAAACCGCTATCGCGAGCAGGCTCGCTCCCACATGGTATTGCAGTCAGATCAGAGACCGTAGCTCATCAACCGCTCGTAGCGACGGGTCAGCAGCGCGTCGTTGTCGAACTTCTTGAGCATCGACAACTGCGAGCTCAGCTCGGCACGGATCAGCGCCGCCGCCGCAGCCGGGTCGCGATGGGCGCCGCCCACTGGTTCGTTGATCACTTTATCCACGATGCCCAGGCCCTTGAGACGCTCGGCGGTAATGCCCATGGCTTCGGCGGCATCCGGCGCCTTCTCGGCGGTTTTCCACAGGATCGAGGCGCAGCCTTCCGGCGAGATCACCGCATAAGTGGAATATTGCAGCATGTTCAACTGGTCGCAGACACCGATGGCCAATGCACCGCCGGAACCACCTTCACCGATCACGGTGGCGATGATCGGGGTTTTCAGGCGCGCCATGACGCGCAGGTTCCAGGCAATCGCTTCGCTCTGGTTGCGCTCTTCGGCGTCGATGCCCGGGTAGGCGCCCGGGGTGTCGATGAAGGTCAGGATCGGCATTTTGAAGCGCTCGGCCATTTCCATCAGGCGGCACGCCTTGCGGTAGCCTTCCGGACGCGGCATGCCGAAGTTGCGGCGCACCTTCTCGCGGACTTCGCGGCCTTTCTGATGGCCGATGACCATCACCGGCTGCTCGTCCAGGCGGGCAACGCCGCCGACGATCGCGGCGTCGTCGGAGAAGTGGCGGTCGCCGTGCAGCTCATCGAACTCGGTAAAGATGTGGTCGATGTAGTCCAGGGTGTAGGGACGACGCGGGTGACGCGCCAGGCGGGCGATCTGCCAGCTGGTCAGCTTGCCGAAGATGTCTTCGGTCAGCGTGCGGCTTTTGTCCTGCAGACGAGAGATTTCATCGCCGATATTCAGCGAATTGTCATTACCGACCAAGCGCAACTCTTCGATCTTGGCTTGCAGGTCGGCGATCGGCTGTTCGAAATCTAGAAAATTCGGGTTCATAGGCGTCCGTCTTGGGTCGACGTCCAAGAGAGCTTGGGCCGGCCGGTTGTCTATTCGCGCCTACCTTAAGGGAGAGGCGCGTTCAGGTCGAGATTAAAAATTCGGGTCGAGATCAGGGGCATTCCGGTTTCAACAGTGGCCCCTGGCCGTCAACGGTATTGGAGGAAGACGTTGTCTTTGCCGAACTGGTCACGCAAGGCTTGAATCAACGCATCCGCCGGATCGATCCGCCAGCCTTCGCCGAACTGCAGCACGGCCTTGGCATCGGGGCGTACGTACTCCATGGTGATTGGACAGGCACCGCGATGGCGCTTGAACAATTCGCCCAACCAGCGTAGCTGATCGCCCTTGAGGTCCTGGGTCTGCAACTTCAGGCGCAGGCTCTCGGCCAGGTTGGTACGGGCATCTTCCATGCTCATCACCCGCTTGACCCGCAGCCGCAGGCCACCGGAGAAGTCATCATTGCTGACCTCGCCTTCCACCACCACCATCGCGTCGGTCTGCAACAGCGACTGGGCCGAGTGGAACGCATCGGCGAACAATGAGGCCTCGATACGCCCGGAGCGGTCGTCGAGGGTGATGAAGCCCATCTTGTCGCCCTTTTTGTTCTTCATCACCCGCAGGGCGATGATCATGCCGGCGACCGTCTGGGTGTCGCGCGCCGGCTTCAGGTCAATGATGCGCTGACGGGCGAAACGGCGGATCTCGCCTTCGTATTCGTCGATCGGGTGGCCGGTGAGGTACAGGCCCAGGGTGTCTTTCTCACCCTTGAGGCGTTCCTTGAGGGTCAGTTCCTTGGCCTTGCGATGGTTGCCGTAGACATCGGCGTCCTCTTCGACGAACAGCCCGCCAAACAGGTCGGCGTGGCCGCTGTCATGGGTACGGGCGGTCTGTTCGGCGGCCTTGATCGCCTCCTCCATCGCCGCCAGCAACACCGCGCGGTTGCGGTCGATGTTGGCCTGGTAGGCCTTGGGCTCATCCTGGAAATAAGGTCCGAGCCGATCCAGGGCACCACTGCGGATCAAACCGTCGAGGGTGCGCTTGTTGATGCGCTTGAGGTCAACCCGGGCGCAGAAATCGAACAAGTCCTTGAACGGCCCGTCCTGGCGCGCTTCGGTGATGGCTTCCACCGGCCCCTCGCCCACGCCCTTGATCGCACCGAGGCCATAGATGATGCGGCCTTCGTCGTTCACCGTGAACTTGAACTCCGAGGCGTTCACGTCCGGTGCGTCGAGGCGCAACTTCATGGTCCGCACTTCTTCGATCAAGGTCACGACCTTGTCGGTGTTGTGCATATCCGCCGACAGTACCGCGGCCATGAATGGCGCCGGGTAATGCGCCTTCAACCATGCAGTCTGGTACGACACCAGGCCATAGGCGGCGGAGTGGGACTTGTTGAAGCCGTAGCCGGCGAATTTTTCCACCAGGTCGAAAATGTTACCAGCCAGGTCAGGGTCGATGCCGTTGGTGGCGCAACCCTCAATGAAACCGCCGCGTTGCTTGGCCATTTCCTCGGGCTTTTTCTTACCCATCGCCCGACGCAGCATGTCCGCGCCGCCGAGGGTATAACCGGCCATGACCTGGGCAATCTGCATCACCTGTTCCTGATACAGGATGATGCCGTAGGTCGGTGCGAGCACCGGTTTCAAGCCTTCGTACTGATAATCCGAGTGCGGGTACGCCAGCTCGGCGCGACCGTGCTTACGGTTGATGAAGTCATCCACCATGCCCGATTGCAGAGGCCCCGGACGGAACAGGGCCACCAGTGCGATCAGGTCTTCCAGGCAGTCGGGCTTGAGCTTCTTGATCAGCTCCTTCATGCCCCGGGATTCAAGCTGGAACACCGCCGTGGTTTCGGCTTTTTGCAGCAGGCTGTAGGTCGGCTTGTCATCCAGCGGGATGAAGGCAATGTCCAGCGGTTCTTCGCCGACCTTGGCCCGGTCGCGGTTGATGGTTTTCAGCGCCCAGTCGATGATGGTCAGGGTCCGCAGGCCGAGGAAGTCGAACTTCACCAGTCCCGCCGCCTCGACGTCATCCTTGTCGAACTGGGTCACCAGGCCATCGCCTTCTTCGTCGCAATAGATCGGCGAGAAATCCGTCAGCTTGGTCGGCGCGATCACCACGCCGCCGGCGTGCTTGCCGACGTTACGCACCACGCCTTCGAGCTTGCGGGCCATCTCCCAGATTTCCGCAGCCTCTTCATCGACCTTGATGAAGTCCCGCAGGATTTCTTCCTGCTCGTAGGCTTTTTCCAAGGTCATGCCGACTTCAAACGGGATCATCTTCGACAGACGATCCGCCAGGCCGTAGGACTTGCCCTGCACCCGCGCCACGTCACGTACCACCGCCTTGGCGGCCATGGAACCGAAGGTGATGATCTGGCTCACGGCGTTGCGGCCATACTTCTCGGCCACGTAGTCGATCACCCGGTCGCGACCGTCCATGCAGAAGTCGACGTCGAAGTCCGGCATCGAAACCCGTTCCGGGTTGAGGAAACGTTCGAACAGCAGGTCATATTCCAACGGGTCGAGGTCGGTGATCTTCTGCACATAGGCCACCAGCGACCCGGCACCCGATCCACGGCCTGGACCCACCGGTACGCCGTTGTTCTTGGCCCACTGGATGAAGTCCATCACGATCAGGAAGTAACCGGGGAAACCCATCTGGATGATGATATCCAGTTCGAAATTCAACCGATCGACATAGACCTGGCGCTTGGCCTCGTAGTCTTCGGTGGTGTCCTTGGGCAATAGCACGCTAAGGCGCTCTTCGAGACCGTCGAAGGACACCTTGCGGAAATATTCGTCGATGGTCATGCCATCGGGAATCGGGAAGTTGGGCAGGAAATGCTTGCCCAGCTTCACGTCGATGTTGCAGCGCTTGGCGATCTCGACGGTGTTTTCCAGCGCCTCGGGCAGGTCGCTGAACAACTCGGCCATTTCCTCGGCGCTCTTGAGGTATTGTTGGTTGCTGTAGTTCTTCGACCGACGCGGGTCGTCGAGGGCGCGGCCCTCACCAATGCAAACCCGCGTTTCGTGGGCTTCGAAATCTTCCTGCTTGATGAACCGCACGTCGTTGGTCGCCACCAGCGGCGCGCCGATCTTGTCGGCCAGGGCCACGGCGGCATGCAGGTGCTCTTCGTCATTGGGACGGCTGGTGCGCTGCACTTCGATGTAGAAGCGATCCGGGAACACCGACATCCAGTCTCGGGCCAGGGTCTCGGCTTCGTCGGGGTTGCCACTGAGCAGGGCCAGGCCGATTTCACCTTCCTTGGCTGCCGACAGCATGATCAGCCCTTCGCTGGCCTCGGCCACCCACTCGCGCTCGATGATGATCGAGCCGTTGCGCTGGCCATCGATAAAGCCACGGGAGATCAGCTCGGTGAGGTTGCGGTAACCCACGGCGTTCATCACCAACAGGCTGATCCGGCTCAGCGGCGCGTCCGGGTCCTTGTTCGACAGCCACAGGTCGGCGCCACAGATCGGCTTGATCCCCGCGCCCATGGCGGCCTTGTAGAACTTGACCAGCGAACACATGTTGTTCTGGTCGGTGACCGCCACGGCAGGCATGTTCATGCCCACCAGGGTCTTGACCAGGGGCTTGATCCGCACCAGACCGTCGACCAGGGAGTATTCAGTGTGCAGGCGTAGATGAACGAATGAAGCCGGCATAGTGATCCTGCGTTAAGTCATGAAAACAACAAGGCCCGGATTGTACCGGGCCTTGGGTAAAACATGTAGGAGCTGTCGAGCGAAGCGAGGCTGCGATCTTTCCACTGCCGATTGAATCGAGAGTGAAAGATAAGATCAAAAGATCGCAGGCTTCGCCAGCTCCTACAGGGCATTGCGACGCCTTCGCTAGATCCTTTCGATCAACCCATCACGGGCTTCATAAGCCAGCCGCACCGGGGCGAACGAGCGCCGATGAATGGGCGTTGGCCCAAGGCGGGCCAGGGCTTCGAGATGCACGGGAGTCGGGTAGCCCTTGTGGCTGCCGATGCCGTAGCCTGGGTAGATCAACTCGAAGGCGCTCATTTCCCGGTCCCGGCTGACCTTCGCCAGGATCGAGGCCGCGGCGATGGCCGGTACCTTGCCGTCGCCCTGGATGACCGCTTCGGCGCGCATCGACAGTTTCGGGCAACGATTGCCGTCGATCATTGCCAGCTTCGGCGTGATGTGCAGGCCCTGCACCGCACGCTGCATGGCGAGCATGGTGGCGTGCAGGATATTGAGCTCATCGATTTCTTCGACTTCGGCCCGGGCGATGCACCAGCTCAGGGCTTTCTCGCAGATTTCGTCGTAGAGTTTCTCGCGACGGGCTTCCGTGAGTTTCTTCGAGTCATTGAGACCCAGGATCGGCCGGTTCGGGTCGAGGATCACCGCCGCCGTCACCACCGCGCCGCACAACGGGCCGCGCCCCACTTCATCGACACCGGCCACCAGTTCTTCCACTTCGGCGACCAGGTTGAAGTCCAGGCCCATCTGTAGCTTTACGTTGCTCATGGTTTTGCGCCAATCAGGGTCAGTACCGCGTCAGCCGCCTGGTTGGAGGCATCGCGACGCAGGGTACGATGGATTTCGTCAAAGCCCCGGGTCTGTTCCTCGCCACCGTCGATCAAGGGCGACAGCGTATTGGCCAGCGCCTCGGCGGTCGCCTCGTCCTGCAGCAGCTCAGGCACCAACAGGCGCTGGGCCAGCAGGTTCGGCAAGGACACGTAGGGGCTCTTGACCATGCGCTTGAGAATCCAGAATGTCAGCGGTGCCAGGCGATAGGCAACCACCATCGGGCGTTTGAACAGCAACGCCTCAAGGGTAGCAGTGCCGGAGGCAATCAACACGGCATCACAGGCCGCCAGCGCGTCATGGGAACGACCGTCGAGCAACGTCACCGGCAAATCCCGACCGACCAGCAGGGCTTCCAGCTGGACGCGGCGCTGCGGACTGGCACACGGCAGGACAAAACGCACACCAGGGCGCATCGTCCGCAGGCGCTCGGCGGCGTCGAAGAACAAGCCACCCAGACGACTCACTTCGCCGCCCCGGCTGCCGGGCATCAAGGCCACCAGCGGTCCGTCGGGCAGGCCCAACGCTTGGCGAGCCGCTTCGCGGTCGGCTTCCAGGGGAATGGCATCGGCCAGGGTATGCCCGACAAACCGCACCGGCACGCCCTTTTCTTCGTAGAACCTGGCCTCGAACGGCAGCAGCGTCAGCATCAGGTCGCAACCTTCGCGGATCTTCAGCACCCGCTTCTGCCGCCAGGCCCAGACCGACGGGCTGACGTAGTGCACGGTCTTGATCCCGGCCTGGCGCAACTTGAGTTCGATATTGAGGGTGAAATCCGGCGCATCGATGCCGATGAACACATCCGGTTTTTCGTCGATCAGGGTCTGGATCAGCTTCTTGCGCCGGGCCAGCAGCTCGCGCAGGCGACCGAGCACTTCCACCAGGCCCATCACCGACAGGCGCTCCATCGGAAAATAGGAGGTCAGGCCCTCGGCCTGCATCAACGGTCCGCCGACCCCGATGAATTCCACCGCGGGGTGCTGCGCCTTGAGCGCTCGCATCAGGCCCGCGCCCAGAATGTCACCGGAAGCTTCCCCCGCCACCAGTGCAACGCGCACGTTAGCCATGGTCAGCGAGTGATGCCGCGGGTCGAAGACTGGATGGAATCGCGAAAGATCGCGACTTCCGGGTATTGCGCCGAAGCTTCGGCCAGTTCGGCGAGCGCTTGCTCGACGGTCAGGCCCTGGCGATACACCACCTTGTAGGCACGGCGCAGGGCCGTAATCGCCTCTTCGCTGAAACCACGACGGCGCATGCCTTCGAAGTTCATGCTGCGGGCTTCGGCCGGGTTGCCGAACACCGTGACATAGGCCGGGACGTCCTTGCCGATGGCGGTGCCCATGCCCGAGAAGCTGTGGGCGCCGATATGGCAATATTGGTGCACCAGGGTGAACCCGGACAGGATCGCCCAATCGTCCACGTGCACATGGCCGGCCAACGCGGTGTTGTTGACCAGGATGCAGTGGTTGCCAATCACGCTGTCGTGGCCGATGTGCGCATAAGCCATGATCAGGTTGTGGTCGCCCAAGGTCGTTTCGGAACGATCCTGAACGGTGCCACGGTGAATCGTCACGCCTTCGCGGATCACGTTGTGATCGCCAATGACCAGACGGGTTTCTTCACCTTTGTACTTGAGATCGGGCGTGTCCTCGCCTACCGAGGAAAACTGGTAGATGCGATTGTGACGACCAATCCGGGTCGGTCCCTTGAGAATTACGTGGGGACCGATCACCGTACCCTCGCCGATTTCCACACCTGCGCCGACAATCGACCACGGGCCGACCTCGACATCGGCGGCCAGGACGGCCGTCGGATCGATGATTGCGCGAGGGTCAATCAAACTCATAGTTTGCGTTCCGCACAGATGATTTCAGCGGAGCAGACTGGCTTGCCGTCGACCGAAGCCTGGCATTCGAACTTCCAGATCTGGCGCTTGCAACTGATGAACTTGGCTTCGAGGATCAACTGATCACCCGGGGTGACCGGCTGGCGGAAGCGCAGCTTGTCGGAGCCGACGAAGTAATAGAGCGTGCCATCGGCAGGCTTTACGTCAAGCATTTTGAAACCAAGGATCCCGGCAGCCTGGGCCATCGCCTCGATGATCAATACGCCCGGCATGATTGGATGCGCGGGGAAGTGACCATTGAAGAACGGCTCGTTGATGCTGACATTCTTATAGGCGCGAATGCGCTTGCCTTCAACGTCCAGGTCCACCACCCGATCCACCAGCAGGAACGGGTAACGGTGAGGCAGGTATTCGCGAATCTCGTTGATGTCCATCATTTCGGGGGGAAGCCTATGTAAAGATTGGGAGCGCACGAGTGACGCGCACTCCGCTAGCAAATCAAGATGCCCTAACGGCTGTGCACACTTGATATGGAAATGGTATCAGCCATCTGATGAAGCATTACCGCCAGGGGTCACGTCCCCTACACGCTTTTCCACCTGCTTGAGGCGCCGCGCGATGTCGTCGAGCTGGCGGATACGCGCCGCGCTCTTGCGCCATTCGGCTGCCGGCTGCATGGCTGTGCCGGAAGAATAGGCACCCGGCTCGGTAATCGAGTGGGTCACCATGGTCATTCCGGTCAGGAACACGTTGTCACAGATATCGATATGGCCAACGAGGCCCACGCCACCGGCGAGCATGCAGTGCTTGCCGATCTTGGTGCTGCCGGAGATGCCCACACAGGCGGCCATGGCGGTGTGGTCACCGACCTGGACGTTGTGAGCGATCTGGATCTGGTTGTCGAGCTTGACGCCATTGCCGATGACCGTGTCGGCCAGAGCCCCGCGGTCGATCGCGGTGTTGACGCCGATCTCCACGTCATCGCCAATGGTGACGCCACCAATCTGGGCGATCTTCTGCCAGATGCCTTTCTCGTTGGCAAAACCGAACCCTTCGCCGCCCAGCACAGCGCCGGACTGGATCACCACCCGCTTGCCGATGCGCACATCGTGATACAGGGTGACCCGTGGCGCCAGCCAGCCGCCTTCGCCGATCTCGCTGCGTGCACCAACAACGCAATGGGCGCCCAGCGTGACGCCGGCACCAATTCGGGCAGCGCTTTCGATAACCACGAACGGACCGACGCTGGCCGTAGGATCAACCACCGCATCTGCCGCAATCACCGCGCTGGGATGTATACCGGCAGCCGATTTCGGCTTGGGATCGAACAGATGGGAAATGCGTGCATACGCCAGATACGGATCGGGCACGATCAGGGCATCACCGGCAAACCCATCGGCATCAGCGGCCTTGAGCAACAGCGCGGCCGCCCGGCTGTCGGCCAGGTATTTGCGGTATTGGGGGTTTGCCAGAAAGCTCAACTGAGCTGGGCCAGCCTCTTGCAAAGTGGCTAGCCCAGTGATTGCCTTCTCCGGGTCGCCACGCAGGGTGGCGCCGAGGAACTCGGCCAATTGGCCGAGCTTGATAGTCGCTGTCATGGATTACTTCAGCTGATTCATGCGCTCGATCACTTGGCGCGTGATGTCGTATTGAGGCTTGACATCGATCACTGCGCCACGCTCGAACACCAGGTCAAAACCACCTTTCTTGATGACTTCTTCCACGGCGCTGTCGAGTTTCGGCTTGAGTTGCTTGAGCATTTCGCGGTCGGCAACAGCTTTCGCTTCGTTCAGCTCCTTGGATTGGAACTGGAAGTCACGGGCCTTTTGCTTGAATTCAAGCTCCAGACGCTCGCGCTCGCCCTGGGCCATCTTGTCGCCACCGGCGACCAGTCGATCCTGGATGCCCTTGGCGCTGCTTTCCAGGCCCTTGAGCTTGGTCAGTTGCGGGCCGAATTTTTTCTCCGCATCCACGGCGTATTTCTTCGCCGCGTCGGATTCCAGCAGGGCCATCTGATAATTCAGCACGGCAATCTTCATGTCGGCAAAAGCCGGACCTGCGACCAGTACGGTCGCCAGGAGAACCAATTGAGTCAACTTACGCACGATGTACTCCTACAAAATCCATTGTCGTTATCTTGGGCCGGACGATTAGAACGTCTGGCCGAGGGAGAATTGGAACACTTGGGTTTCAGCGTCATCCGGTTTCTTGATCGGCATCGCCAATGCGAAGCTCAAGGGACCCAGCGCGGTAACCCAGGTCACGCCCACGCCGACGGAACTGGCAAGGTTGCTGAGGCTGATGTCGTTGCATTCCGCATTGGATGACGTGCCATTGTTGTTGGTGGCGTTATCGCAACTGGAGTCGAATACGTTACCCACGTCCCAGAATACCGAGGTACGCAGGGAGCGCTGATCCTTGACGAACGGCATTGGGAACAGTACCTCAACCCCGCCCTGGATCAGGACATTACCACCGAATGGCAGCGGATCCTGGTCCGGATCTCGGATGGTCCCTTGGTTGCCAGTGACGGATGCGCCACGGCTCGGCGTACTGCGCGGTCCCAGGGTGCTGTCCTTGAAGCCACGTACCGAGTTGAAACCACCCGCGTAATAGTTCTCGTAGAACGGCAGGCCGTCAGTCGAACCGTAGCCATCGCCATAACCCAGCTCGGTGTGCAGGCGCATGGTGTAGTTATCGGTCAGCGGTTGGAACAGTTGGCCGCGATAATCGAGCTTGAAGAACGACAGGTCGCTGCCCGGTACGGTCGATTCAAGAACCAGGCTCTGGGAGTGACCACGTGTCGCCAATACCCCCTTGTTCAGGGTCGACTCGGACCAACCAACAGACGCCTTGAAGTTCAGGTACTTGTCGCCTTCCTTCTCGACGAAATCGAAGATCTCGTCAACGGTATAGCGGCCAGTGCTGATCTCGTCCTGCTGGGCGGTGAGCCCGAATGTAAGCCGCGAAGTCTCGCTGATTGGATAACCTACGTTGACACCGGCACCCAGGCTGTCAACTGCATAGCTGGAAACATCGGAATCGAGTTCGTCGTAGTCAGTGGTGCGATAGAAGGCGTTGTAGCCCAGGCTCACGCCGTCGGCGGTCCAGTAGGGGTCCACGTAGCCGAAGTTGTAGCGGGTCTGGTATTCACTGCGGGTCAGGCCGATGCTGACCTTGTTACCGGTACCGAGGAAGTTGTTCTGGGTGATCGAACCGCCCAGGATCAAGCCTGCGCTCTGGGCGAAACCGACGCTCGCGGTGATCGAGCCGGAAGCTTGCTCTTCGACGCTGTAGTTCACATCGACCTGGTCATCGACGCCCGGCACAGCCGGCGTCTCGACGTTGACTTCCTTGAAGAAGCCCAGGCGCTCAAGGCGGGTCTTGGACTGATCGATCAGGTAGGTCGACGCCCAGCCACCTTCCATCTGGCGCATTTCACGGCGCAGCACTTCGTCCTCGGACTTGGTGTTGCCACGGAAGTTGATGCGGTTGACGTAGGCACGCTTGCCCGGGTCCACGGCGAAGGTGATGTCGACGGTGTGGTCTTCATCGTGCGGCTGCGGCACGCCGTTGACGTTGGCGAAGGTGTAGCCCTCGTTACCCAGGCGACGGGTGATCAGTTCGGACGTGGTGGTCATCAGCTTGCGCGAGAACACCTGGCCCTTCTGCACCAGCAGCAGCGACTTGACCTGATCCTCGGGAACCTTCAGGTCACCGCTGAGCTTGACGTCACGAACGGTGTACTTCTCGCCTTCGTTGACGTTAACGGTGATGTAGACGTGCTTCTTGTCCGGGGTGATGGACACTTGGGTCGAAGCGATGTCCATGTTGATGTAGCCGCGGTCCAGGTAGTAGGAACGCAGGCGCTCCAGGTCACCGGAGAGTTTTTCACGGGCGTACTTGTCGTCGTTCTTGAAGAACGACAGCCAGTTGGTGGTCTTGAGTTCGAACAGGTCGATCAGGTCTTCGTCGGGGAAAACCGTGTTGCCCACCACGTTGATGTGCTGGATGGCCGCCACGGTGCCTTCGTTGATGTTGACCTTCAGGCCGACACGGTTGCGCGGCTGCGGCACCACTTCGGTGTCGACAGTGGCCGAGTAGCGGCCCTGGGCAACGTACTGGCGTTGCAGCTCGTTACGCACACCTTCGAGGGTGGCGCGCTGGAAGATCTCGCCTTCGGCCAGGCCGGATTGCTTGAGGCCCTTCATCAGGTCTTCAGTGGAGATCGCCTTGTTGCCTTCGATCTCGATACTGGCGACCGACGGGCGCTCGACTACCGTGATGACCAGGACATTGCCGTCGCGGCCCAGCTGGATATCTTGAAAGAAGCCGGTCTTGAACAGCGCACGCGTGGATTCCACCAGGCGCCGATCATCCGCCTGCTCGCCGACGTTCAACGGCAAGGCACCAAAGACGCTACCCGCGGAAACCCGCTGGAGGCCGTTGACGCGAATATCAGAGATAGTGAAGGACTCGGCGTGAACTTCGGCGATCATCAATACGGTGAGAACCGCAGTTAGCAGCAGACGTTTCATGAAGTCCTTTCTTATTCCAACTGGCAATAAACAAACTGCCGCAAAATGCGGCAGATTCGCAATTCAGCGAAGCGTTACAGACGACCCAGATCGTTGACGAGGGCAAGTAACATGACCCCGACCACCAAGCTGATACCGATCTGTATCCCCCAACCTTGCACCCGATCCGACAAGGGACGACCACGCGCCCACTCGATCAGATAAAACAGCAGATGCCCCCCATCCAGTACCGGGATAGGCAGCAAATTCAGAACCCCCAGGCTAATGCTCAGATAAGCAAGGAAATTCAGGAAATCAGCGACGCCCGACTGGGCAGAAGCGCCCGCCACTTTAGCAATGGTTATCGGTCCACTCAAGTTTTTTACCGAGAGCTCGCCGAACAACATTTTCTTGAGTGAGTCCAGCGTCAGGATGCTCATGGTCCAGGTACGACGCGCACCCTCGCCAATCGCCGCCACCGGGCCGAAACTGACCTCGCGGATCATTTCCGGCGGCCAGTCGACGGCCTTGACGCCCGCCCCCAGGTAACCGGTCGGCGCCTTGCTCTCGCCGCGGGCGGCCAGGGTCACCGGGACGTCGATTGGAGCACCGTCGCGCTCGATGCGCAGCAAAATTTTGGTATCAGGACGTACACGGACCGAATCGACTACCTGCTGCCAGTCACCCACAGGCTGGCCATCAAGTGCCAGCAACCGATCGCCGGTTTTCAGGCCAGCGGCCTGGGCCGGACCTTTCGGGTCGAGTTCAGCGAGTATCGGCGGCAACGCCGGACGCCATGGCTTGATCCCCAGGGAACGGATCGGATCCGGCTCGTCGGCCCCCTTGAGCCAGTTATCCAAGACCAGTTCGCGAGGCGAATCCACGGTGGAGCCCTGCTCGCGCACCATCAATTGCAACGAACCGCTCTCGCCCAGGCGCCGCACCAGTTGCAGATTGACCGCTGCCCAGCCCGATGTCGGCTCGCCGTCGATCGCGACGATCTCCTGCCCGGCACCCAGCCCGGCACGCGCGGCCACGCTGCCGGTCTCTACGCCACCGATGACCGGGCGCACCTGCTCGCTGCCCAGCATGGCCAGGCCCCAGAAAAACACCAGGGCCAGCAGGAAGTTGGCAATCGGTCCCGCCGCGACGATAGCGATACGCTGACGGACGGTCTTGCGATTGAAGGATTGATCGAGCTGATCGGCTGGGACTTCGCCTTCGCGCTCGTCGAGCATCTTGACGTAGCCGCCCAGCGGGATGGCCGCCACGACGAATTCGGTGCCCTTCTTATCGTGCCAACGCAGCAGCGGCATGCCAAAGCCCACGGAAAAACGCAGGACCTTGACGCCGCAGCGACGCGCGACCCAGAAATGACCGAATTCGTGAAACGTGACCAACACCCCCAAGGCAACCAGGGTGCCGACAATCATATAGAGCGCGCTCATCTGTTTTCTCCGCAATCCTGTCCAGGGCAACCCTGGCTAACGTATCGCAGCTTCAACGCCCGTGGCGCTGCAGCCATTGGCCCGCCAACTCACGAGCCCTGGCATCCGCCGTAAATACCGTATCGAGGTCATCGACCGAAACCACGGCCTCGAGATTCAAGACTTCCTCGATGATACTCGCGATCTCGAGGTAACGGACACGCCCATCGAGAAACGCCGCAACCGCCACTTCATTGGCCGCGTTAAGCATGGCCGGCGCACTGTTGCCCGCCTCGGCCGCCTGTCGCGCCAGGCGCAGGCAGGGGAAGCGCTGCTCGTCGGGAGCCTGGAAATCCAGGCGCGCGATGGCGAACAGGTCCAGCGGCGCAACACCTGAGTCGATGCGCTCCGGCCAGGCCAGGGCGTTGGCGATCGGGGTGCGCATGTCCGGGTTGCCCAACTGGGCCAGCACCGAACCGTCGACGTAGTCCACCAGGGAGTGAATCACGCTCTGGGGATGGATCACCACTTCAACCTGGGACGGCTTGGCATCGAACAGCCAGCAGGCTTCGATCAGCTCCAGCCCCTTGTTCATCATGCTGGCCGAATCCACGGAGATCTTGCGCCCCATGGACCAGTTCGGGTGCGCACAGGCCTGCTCGGGTGAAACATGCATCAATTCTTCCAGCGGCGTCTGCCGGAACGGACCACCGGAGGCCGTCAGCAAAATCCGCCGGACCCCTACCGCACCGAGGCCACGGGAAAAATCCTGCGGCATGCATTGAAAAATCGCATTGTGCTCGCTGTCGATGGGCAGCAACACCGAGCCGCTTTTGCGCACGGCCTGCATGAACAGCGCGCCGGACATCACCAGCGCCTCTTTGTTGGCCAGCAGGATCTTCTTGCCGGCTTCCACCGCCGCCAGCGTCGGACGCAGGCCCGCCGCACCGACGATCGCCGCCATCACGGCGTCGACTTCGGGGTCGGCAGCCACTTGGCAGAGCCCCTCCTCCCCCACCAGCACACGGGTTTGCAGGCCGGCTGCGCGCAGATCGTCCTGCAACGCCCGCGCCACACCAGCCTCGGGCACCACGGCAAACCGTGGCGTGTGGCGGATGCACAACGCCAGCAACTCACCCAAGCGCGTGAAACCACTGAGGGCGAACACCTGGTAGCGCTCCGGGTGCCGGCCAATCACGTCAAGCGTACTCAGGCCTATGGAACCGGTCGCACCAAGGACAGTGATCTGCTGGGGGCGACTCACGATGCCGCCATCCACAACAGCACGGCAAAGATCGGGATCGCGGCGGTCAGGCTGTCGATGCGATCCAGCACACCACCGTGACCGGGCAGCAGGTTACTGCTGTCCTTGATCCCGGACTGGCGCTTGAACATGCTTTCGGTCAGGTCGCCGACCACCGACACAAATACGATCAGGGCGGCGCCAATAAGCCCCATGAACAGTTGCGCGACCGTCCAGTCCCGCACAAAGCCGACCGCGGTGGTGATCACCAGGCTCAGGGCCAGGCCGCCATAGACCCCTTCCCAGCTCTTGCCGGGGCTGACCTTCGGCGCCAGCTTGCGCTTGCCGAAGGCCTTGCCGGAGAAGTAGGCGCCAACATCGGCGCCCCAGACCAGCACCATCACGGCCATGATCTGCCAGTTGCCCAGCGGGCCTTGCTTGATCCAGATCAGCCCCTGCCAGGCCGGCAGCAGGATCAACAGGCCGATCACCAGCTTGGTCGCCGCGTTGGCCCAATGATGCGTCGTTCGTGGATAGGTCAGGACCAGGAAGGTCGCCATCGCCCACCACAGCACCGCCGCACCCAGCACCCAAGGCGCAAGGCCGGGCAGCACGTACATGATGAACAACATGGCGGCCACGGCCGCTGCATAGGCCACGCGCGCAGACTGCGCAGGAAAACCCGCCAGCCGCGCCCATTCCCATGCGCCCAAGGTCACGACCAACCCGATGAACAGCGCAAAACCGGCACCTTTGAGCAGGAAGAAACCACCCAGGGCGATGGGCAACAGGATCAAGGCGGTGATGATTCGTTGTTTAAGCATTAAACCCGGGCTCCAGCTTCGATCTGCTCGCTCGTTTTACCGAAGCGACGCTGACGGGAAGCGAAATCGGCCAGTGCGGTGCGCATGGCTTCGTGTTTGAAGTCCGGCCAGAACAGGTCGGAGAAGTACAGCTCGGCATAAGCCAACTGCCAGAGCAGGAAGTTGCTGATGCGATGCTCGCCACCGGTACGGATGCACAGGTCCGGCAATGGCAGGTCGCCAGTCGCCAGGCAGGTTTGCAACAGCTCAGGGGTGATGTCTTCCGGACGCAAGTGCCCGGCCTGGACTTCCCGCGCCAGCCGCTGGGCAGCCTGGGCAATGTCCCACTGGCCACCATAGTTGGCGGCGATCTGCAGGACGAACCGATTGCTGCCCGCCGTCGCGGTCTCGGCTTCGCGCATCGCCGCCTGCAATTCAGGATGGAAGCGCGAGCGATCACCGATGATGCGCAAGCTGATCTTGTTGTCGTTGAGGCGCTTGGCCTCACGACGCAGGGCCTTGAGGAACAGGTCCATCAAGGCGCTGACTTCATCGGCCGGACGCTGCCAGTTCTCGCTGGAGAAGGCGAACAAGGTCAACACCTCGACCCCTGCCTCGGCGCACACCTCGATGACCGCACGAACCGCATCGACCCCCGCCTTGTGCCCGGCGACGCCAGGCATGAAGCGTTTCTTGGCCCAGCGGTTGTTGCCGTCCATGATGATCGCCACGTGGCGCGGCACCGCGAACGGCACGGCCTGCTTGGTCTTTTCCATGAAAACGAGACCCTTATACGGCCATCAGGTCTTTTTCTTTCTGCGCCAGATTAGCGTCGATCTGTGCCACGTATTTCTTGGTCAGGTCGTCGATCTCGCCAGTGGCGCGACGCTCTTCGTCTTCGCTGATTTCCTTTTCCTTGACCAGGTCCTTGAGCTGGCTGTTGGCATCGCGGCGGATGTTGCGCACTGCGACGCGAGCATCTTCAGCCACATCACGGGCCTGCTTGGTGAAGCCCTTGCGGGTTTCTTCAGTCAGGGCCGGCATGGAGATCAACAACAGCTCCCCCAGGTTGGTCGGGTTCAGGTTCAGGCCGGCACTGCCGATGGCCTTGTCGACTGCGCCCAGCATGTTGCGTTCGAAGGCCACGACCTGCAGGGTGCGCGCGTCCTTGACGGTGATGTTGGCCACTTGCTTGATCGGGGTGTCGGAGCCGTAGTACGGCACCATCACACCCTCGAGGATGCTCGGGTGGGCCTGGCCGGTGCGGATGCGACCGAAGTTGTGGGCCAGGGACTCCAGGGATTTCTGCATGCGCTGTTCAGCGTCTTTCTTGATTTCGTTGATCATTGTTGAGCTTCCTCGATCAGTGTTCCTTCGGCGCCGCCATGGACGATATTCAGCAGGGCACCGGGCTTGTTCATGTTAAAGACGCGCAACGGCATCTTGTGGTCGCGGCACAGGCAGATAGCCGTCAGATCCATTACGCCCAGCTTGCGATCCAGCACTTCATCGTAGGTCAGATGATCGAACTTCTCGGCATGCGGGTCCTTGAACGGGTCAGCGGTATAGACGCCATCGACCTTGGTTGCCTTGAGCACGACATCGGCATCGATCTCGATCGCTCGCAGGCAGGCAGCCGAATCCGTGGTGAAGAACGGATTACCGGTACCGGCGGCAAAAATCACCACTTCCTTGGCATTGAGGTGACGCATGGCTTTGCGGCGGTCGTAGTGATCGGTCACACCAACCATGGAAATGGCTGACATCACGATGGCGGAGATATTGGCACGCTCCAGCGCGTCGCGCATAGCCAGGGCGTTCATCACAGTGGCCAGCATGCCCATGTGGTCGCCCGTGACCCGGTCCATGCCGGCCGCGCTCAGCGCCGCGCCGCGGAACAGGTTGCCGCCGCCGATGACCAGGCCGACCTGAACGCCGATCCCGACCAACTGGCCCACTTCCAGGGCCATGCGATCCAGCACTTTCGGATCGATCCCGAACTCTTCCGAGCCCATCAGGGCCTCGCCGCTAAGCTTGAGTAGAATGCGTTTATAGCGAGCCTGATAACCACTGCCCTGCTGAGCCATTGCGAATCTCTCCTGCGGCGTATTTTCGAAAATTCTTTGCGGGCTGTTTGCAGCCTGCGTTCACTCTAGCTTGACGCTGACACAGCGTCATCGGAACACGGCTTTGTAAGCCAGTTCCGACAGGAAACCAATAAAAATCGGCATCCCCATCTGAAAAGAGGCTGCGCGCATAAGCGGGCAGCCTCTTCAGGGCGACAGTTAAAAAACTGTCTTATTGCTTGGAAGCAGCCGCAAGCTGAGCAGCAACTTCGTCAGCGAAGTTGTCTACTGGCTTCTCGATGCCTTCGCCCACTTTGAAGTAGGTGAAGGAAACGATTTCAGCGCCGCCTTTCTTGGCCAGTTCACCGACCTTGATTTCAGGGTTCTTGACGAACGCCTGCTCAACCAGGCTGGCTTCAGCCAGGAACTTGGTGATACGACCGGCAACCATTTTTTCAACGATTTCGGCAGGCTTGCCCTTGATCTTGTCTTCGTTGAGCTGCATGAACACGGCTTTTTCGCGCTCGATGGCATCAGCGGAAACTTCCGACGGCAGCAGGAACTCAGGGTTGCTGGCAGCGACGTGCATCGCGATGTCTTTGGCCAACTCGACGTTGCCGCCTTTGAGGGCCACAACAACGCCGATCTTGTTGCCGTGCAGGTAGGAACCGACAACATCACCTTCGACGCGAACCAGACGACGGATGTTGACGTTTTCGCCTACTTTGGCAACCAGGGCTTCACGAGCCGATTCCTGAGCGGCGATCAGCGGAGCTGCGTCGGTCAGTTTGTCGGCGAATGCTTTTTCGACGCTGGCGGCAACGAATGCCTTGAAGTCGTCTTGCAGGGCCAGGAAGTCGGTCTGCGAGTTGACTTCGATGATAACGGCAGCTTTACCGTCATCCTTGATACCGATCGCGCCTTCAGCGGCAATGTTGCCGGCTTTCTTGGCAGCCTTGATGGCGCCCGAAGCACGCATGTCATCAATGGCTTTCTCGATGTCGCCGCCAGCCTTGGTCAAGGCTTTCTTGCAATCCATCATGCCTTCGCCGGTACGCTCGCGCAGTTCTTTGACCAACGCTGCAGTAATCTCTGCCATTTCAAAATCCTCTTGGATAGGTTTTCAACCATTCCACCCGATCGAACGGGCGATCAATTCTTCCTGGAAAACCACTGCTTATAGGCCGCGGCAGGTTACAAACAGGTCACTGCGCTGGCGGCAAATGGTTTTCGAGGTGGCAAAAAGGGGGCCAAGCCCCCTTTTTGCTTACTGAGTCAACGCCAGGGGCGTCGATTACTCAGCGGCTGCTGCCGGAGCTTCTTCAGCGAAGACTTCGGTGCCGCCATTCACGTTGTTGCGACCACGGATCACAGCGTCAGCCATCGAACCCATGTACAGCTGGATGGCGCGGATGGCGTCATCGTTGCCTGGGATGATGTAGTCAACGCCTTCCGGGCTGCTGTTGGTGTCGACAACGCCGATGACCGGGATACCCAGCTTGTTGGCTTCGGTGATCGCGATGCGCTCGTGATCAACGTCGATCACGAACAGTGCGTCAGGCAGACCGCCCATGTCCTTGATACCGCCCAGGGAGCGGTCCAGCTTCTCAAGATCGCGAGTGCGCATCAGCGCTTCTTTCTTGGTCAGCTTGGCGAAAGTACCGTCTTCGGACTGGACTTCAAGGTCACGCAGACGCTTGATGGAAGCGCGAATGGTCTTGAAGTTGGTCAGCATGCCGCCCAACCAGCGGTGATCGACGTACGGCGAACCGCAACGTGCTGCTTCTTCAGCAACGATCTTGCCAGCGGAACGCTTGGTGCCGACGAACAGAATCTTGTTTTTGCCCTGGGCCAGGCGCTCTACGAAGGCCAGTGCCTCGTTGAACATCGGCAGGGTTTTTTCAAGGTTGATGATGTGGATCTTGTTACGCGCGCCGAAAATGTACTTGCCCATTTTCGGGTTCCAGTAACGGGTCTGGTGACCGAAGTGCACACCGGCCTTCAGCATATCGCGCATGTTGACTTGGGACATGATAGTTCCTTGATAAGTCGGGTTTGGCCTCCACGTATCCCAATGACCAACCAGCGGCTATATAGCCGAAGGCACCCAGGTCATCGTGTCGACACGTGTGTGGATTTAAGCTTACGGGGTCATCCCCGAAAGCGGCGCATTTTATACCACAGCAGGGGCGAAAACGGAACACGGATTGTGAAATCCCGGTCAAGCCCTCCTCCCACAGCGCTTTCATGGGTCATGGATGCACACCCTTATAGAGAGAAGCGATGCATGTGGGCGCGGATTTGCGCTGATCGTCTGTTAGAATCGCCTCTTTCAGGGCCGCGCCGAGCATCATCCGCCGCCCTTTTCGTTTTGAACAGCGCCGTCGGGCGCAGAGAGAGCCTGTATGACCGTTACCCTCAAGACACCCGAGGACATCGCCAAAATGCGTGTCGCCGGCAAACTCGCCGCCGAAGTGCTGGAGATGATCGCCGACTACGTCAAGCCGGGCGTGACCACCGAAGAGCTGGACCGCATCTGCCACGACTACATCGTCAACGAGCAGAAAGCCATTCCGGCCCCGCTCAACTACAAAGGCTTTCCGAAGTCGATCTGCACCTCGATCAACCACGTGGTCTGCCACGGCATCCCCAACGAAAAACCGTTGAAGGATGGCGACACCCTGAACATCGACGTCACCGTCATCAAGGACGGCTATCACGGCGACACCAGCCGCATGTTCCATGTCGGCAACGTGCCGGAGTGGGCCCAGCGCCTGTCCAAGGTCACCCAGGAATGCATGTACATGGCCATCGAACTGGTGAAACCGGGCTGCCGCCTGGGGGACATCGGCGAAGTGATCCAGAAGCACGCGCAGAAGAACGGCTTCTCGGTGGTGCGCGAGTTCTGCGGCCACGGCATCGGCAAGGTGTTCCACGAAGAACCGCAGATCCTGCACTACGGCCGTGCGGGCACCGGCATGGAACTGCAGGCGGGCATGACCTTCACCATCGAGCCGATGATCAACCAGGGTCGCGCCGACACCAAGGTACTGGGCGACGGTTGGACCGCCATTACCAAGGACCGCAAGTTGTCGGCTCAGTGGGAACATACCTTGCTGGTCACCGAGACCGGCTACGAAATCTTCACCCTGCGCAGCGATGACACCATCGCGCGTGTTTCCGCCTGATCCGAACCCGCCTATAGATCCGATAGATATAGATAGAAAGGAAAGCCATTCAATGCCGCAGGTGGATCCCGAACTCTTCGACCGCGGCCAGTTCCAGGCTGAACTGGCCCTGAAGGCAAGCCCCATCTCGGCGTTCAAGAAGGCCATCCGCCAGGCCCATGAAGTGCTCGACCAGCGCTTTCGCAATGGCCGGGACATTCGTCGACTGATCGAAGACCGCGCCTGGTTCGTCGATAACATCCTGCAAAAGGCCTGGGAGCAGTTCGATTGGAGCGAAGACGCCGACATCGCCCTGGTGGCGGTGGGCGGCTATGGGCGCGGTGAGCTGCACCCCTACTCCGACATCGACCTGCTGATCCTGCTGGACAGCGCCGATCATGAAGTCTTCCGCGACTCCATCGAGCGCTTCCTGACGCTGCTGTGGGACATCGGCCTGGAAGTCGGCCAGAGCGTGCGCTCGGTGCAGGAGTGTGCCGACGAGGCCCGCGCCGACCTGACGGTGATCACCAACCTGATGGAAAGCCGCACCATCGCCGGCCCCGAGCACCTGCGCCAACGCATGCTCGATGTCACCAGCACGGCGCACATGTGGCCCAGCAAGGATTTCTTCCTGGCCAAGCACGCCGAGCAGAAGGCCCGGCACCACAAGTACAACGACACCGAGTACAACCTGGAACCCAACGTCAAGGGCTCGCCCGGCGGGCTGCGGGACATCCAGACGATCCTGTGGGTCGCCCGCCGCCAATACGGCACGCTGAACCTGCGCGCCCTGGCCGGCGAAGGTTTCCTGGTGGAAAGTGAAAACGCTTTGCTGGCCTCGTCCCAGGAATTTCTGTGGAAGGTCCGCTACGCCCTGCACATGCTCGCCGGGCGCTCCGAGGATCGCCTGCTGTTCGATCACCAGCGCTCCATCGCCGGCCTGCTGGGTTTCGAGGGGCAGGATGCCAAGCAGTCCATCGAAAACTTCATGCAGCAGTATTACCGCGTCGTAATGAGCATCGCCCAGCTCAGCGAACTGATCATCCAGCACTTCGAGGAAGTTATCCTCGCCCCTGAAGACGAAGAGCCGCCGCAGCCGATCAACTCACGTTTCCAGTTGCACGACGGCTACATCGAAGCACGCAACGCCAATGTATTCCGCCGCACGCCCTTCGCCATGCTCGAAATCTTCGTGCTCATGGCCCAGCAGCCGGAAATCAAGGGCGTACGCGCCGATACCATTCGCCTGCTGCGGGAAAACCGTCATCTGATCGACGAGGACTTCCGTCACGACATCCGCAACACCAGCCTGTTCATCGAGTTGTTCAAGTGCAAGATCGGCGTGCACCGCAACCTGCGCCGGATGAACCGCTACGGGATCCTCGGGCGTTACCTGCCGGAGTTCGGCTTCATCGTCGGGCAGATGCAGCACGACCTGTTCCACATCTATACGGTCGATGCCCACACGCTGAACCTGATCAAGCACCTGCGTAAGCTGCAGTACACCCAGGTGTCGGAGAAATTCCCGCTGGCCAGCAAGCTCATGGGCAAGCTGCCCAAGCCCGAGCTGATCTACATGGCCGGGCTGTACCACGACATCGGCAAGGGCCGCCAGGGCGACCACTCCGAGATTGGCGCGGTGGATGCCGAGGCGTTCTGCCAGCGCCATCAACTGCCCCTGTGGGACAGCCGGCTGATCGTCTGGCTGGTGCAGAACCACCTGGTGATGTCCACCACCGCCCAGCGCAAGGACTTGTCCGACCCGCAGGTGATCCACGACTTCGCCCAGATCGTCGGCGATGAAACGCGCCTGGATTACCTCTACGTGCTGACCGTGGCCGACATCAACGCCACCAACCCGAGCCTGTGGAATTCCTGGCGCGCCAGCCTCCTGCGCCAGCTCTACACCGAGACCAAGCGCGCCTTGCGTCGCGGCCTGGAAAACCCGGTGGACCGCGAAGAGCAGATCCGTCGCACCCAAAGCGCGGCCCTGGACATCCTGGTCCGCGGCGGCACCGATCCGGACGATGTCGAACAGCTCTGGTCGCAATTGGGCGATGACTATTTCCTGCGCCACACCGCCGGCGACGTGGCCTGGCACAGCGACGCGATCCTGCAGCAACCGGCCGATGGCGGGCCGCTGGTGCTGATCAAGGAAACCACCCAGCGCGAGTTCGAAGGCGGCACGCAGATC
The DNA here is from genome assembly GCF_001269655.1 of Pseudomonas thivervalensis. Taxonomy (GTDB): domain Bacteria; phylum Pseudomonadota; class Gammaproteobacteria; order Pseudomonadales; family Pseudomonadaceae; genus Aquipseudomonas; species Aquipseudomonas thivervalensis. Next base: position 13,193 of record NZ_LHVE01000004.1, on the reverse strand, counting down.
TTCATCTACGCCCCGGACCAGCACGATTTCTTCGCCGTGACCGTGGCGGCAATGGACCAGCTCAACCTCAACATCCATGACGCCCGGGTCATCACCTCCAGCAGCCAGTTCACCCTCGACACCTACATCGTGCTCGACACCGACGGCGACTCGATTGGCGACAACCCGGCGCGGGTCAAGCAGATTCGCGACGGCCTGACCGAAGCCCTGCGCAACCCGGCGGACTACCCAACCATCATCCAGCGCCGGGTGCCGCGCCAACTCAAGCATTTCGCCTTCGCGCCCCAGGTGACGATCCACAACGACGCCCAGCGCCAGGTCACCGTGCTGGAACTCAGTGCCCCGGACCGCCCGGGCCTGCTGGCGCGGATCGGCCATATTTTCCTGGAGTTCGACCTGTCGCTGCAGAACGCCAAGATCGCCACCCTCGGCGAACGGGTAGAAGACGTGTTTTTCATTACCGACGCTCACAACCAGCCGCTGTCCGATCCGCAACTGTGCAGCCGCCTGCAGGAAGCCATCGTCCGGCACTTGAGCGTCAACCAGGAACCCGATGCTCACCTGACACGCATCAGCATCTGAACGAACAACATTCCCTGTGGGAGCGAGCTTGCTCGCGATAGCGGTGGGTCAGGCAACATCGATCTGGATGTTCCGCCGCCATCGCGAACAAGCTCGCTCCCACAAGGACCGCGCCCACATTGACGAGGCCCCCGATGAACAACGCTCTGAACCAGCTCCAGCCCTACCCGTTCGAAAAGCTGCGCGCCCTGCTCGGCAGCGTCACGCCCAACCCCGACAAGCGCCCGATCGCGCTGTCCATCGGCGAACCCAAGCACCGCTCGCCGAGCTTCGTGGCTGAAGCCCTGGCCAGCAATCTGGAAAAGATGGCCGTGTACCCGACCACCCTCGGCATCCCGGAGCTGCGTGAAGCCATCACCGGTTGGTGCGAACGCCGCTTCAACGTGCCGAACGGCTGGCTCGACCCGGCGCGCCACGTGCTGCCGGTCAATGGCACCCGTGAAGCCCTGTTCGCCTTCACCCAGACTGTGGTCAACCGGGGCGACGACGCCCTGGTGGTGAGCCCGAACCCGTTCTACCAGATCTATGAAGGCGCGGCGTTCCTGGCCGGGGCCAAGCCGCATTACCTGCCGTGCCTGGACGCGAACGGCTTCAACCCGGATTTCGATGCCGTCTCGCCGGACATCTGGAAACGCTGCCAGATCCTGTTCCTGTGCTCCCCGGGCAACCCGACCGGTGCGCTGATTCCAGTGGACGTGCTGAAAAAGCTCATCGCCCTGGCTGACGAACACGACTTCGTCATCGCCTCGGACGAGTGCTACAGCGAATTGTATTTTGACGAACAGACCCCGCCACCAGGGCTGCTCACCGCTTGCGTCGAACTCGGTCGCAAGGACTTCAAGCGCTGCGTGGTGTTCCACAGCCTGTCCAAACGCTCCAACCTGCCAGGCCTGCGCTCCGGTTTCGTCGCCGGCGACGCGGACATCCTCAAGGGCTTCCTGCTGTACCGCACCTACCACGGCTGCGCGATGCCGGTTCAGACCCAACTGGCAAGCATTGCCGCGTGGAACGACGAAGTCCACGTACGGGCCAACCGCGCGCTGTACCGCGAGAAATTCGACGCGGTGCTGGAAATCCTCAGCCCGGTACTGGACGTGCAACGTCCCGATGGCAGCTTCTATCTGTGGCCGAACGTGGCGGGCGACGACGCAGCTTTCTGCCGGGAGCTGTTCGAACAGGAACACGTGACCGTCGTGCCGGGCTCGTACCTGTCCCGCGACGTGGACGGCGTCAACCCAGGCGCCGGGCGCGTGCGCATGGCCTTGGTTGCCCCATTGGCCGAATGCGTGGAAGCGGCGGAACGGATCCGCGCGTTCATCCAGCGTCGGGGTTGATGGCTGTATCAACCTGAAGCGGACCGCTGTTGTGGCGAGGGAGCTTGCTCCCGCTGGGCTGCGCAGCGGCCCCTGAAGCAGCCAACTCAATCTGCCTGACGTACCGCGTTGCCCGGTTTCAGGGCCGCTTCGCGCCCCAGCGGGAGCAAGCTCCCTCGCCACAAGGGCTTGGTGTCGCCCCCATGTCTGTGAACACCACAAATCCCCTGTGGGAGCAAAGCTTGCTCGCGATGAGGCCAGCACTTATTACATCAAGTCCGAAGCTCTACCCGATCCAGGCACTTGTTCGCCAACAACATCCCCAACTCAATCATCTGCGCCACTCCCAATGCTACATGCCGTCGCGAGCCGTCCTGATCGAAAACAAGGTCATTGAGCATTGCATTGGCCGAAGCCAGGGTTTCGCTGAGGTTGGCCAGCAACACTTCGGTGTCGATACCGTCAGCCACAGTGAATAACTGTACTGAGGGCTTGGGTTCTGACTTGCTGTCGTCTGGTTTGAGGTATTGATCCAGCACACGGTCAGCTGCCTCTTGCAGCTTTTCGGGGGCGTAATCGCCGTAAGGGAAAGTGGAGGCAGGTTTTAGTGGATTTTGGGGTTCTTTGTTCATCGAATTGCTTGCTCCCTAGAGCTGAAGATGTAAAGACCTGCACTTGGATTGTGCACAAGCCCATGCTCCTAGAGATGTTCGGATTCTCACGTCCGGTCGCTGAATTGGCAGCGACACCCAGAGGCTAGAGCCCCCGCTTCCGACGGACAACCTTAAAAACTTGTCGGAAATTTCGGCGCGTCTGACAGACCATGATCGCTTGCTCAGACAAGAAAAGAAATAAAACGGGCCTCCATAGAACAACCCATTGATTCTATTGGTTTAGAAGTTCAACAGATCTCATGCAGCCTTGTTTCAAGAATCAAGCTGGCTTGAATTCGTTATTACCGACAGCCATGATCGCCCCGTCACCAGCGAACGCTGGCAGAAGTCCGGGTCCCTCTCTGGGTTGACCCAGCCACGCAGACGGGGCAAAGCAACCTCAGATGCGTGTCGATTGAAGCCGCCTTCGGGCGGCTTTGCTTTTTATGAGGTTAAGGATGTGTAGCGGTCTAATGAAACCGCAAACTCCATCCCCCTAGACTTAGCATTGAGATGAATCGTTCGGATCCGAGGATCTGCACGCAAAGCGCCTTGACCACTTCGCCAGCAAAGCAATAGCTACCGCGCCTACGAACAATCTCATAGGGTCACCCCTGTGGCAGATGGGCCAAGATATCGGAAACAGAGTGCCCGGCAGGACTGCAAGCTGCTGCTTGTGAGCGCTTGCAAAAGTCCCACCATGGGACTACATTCTCACCCATGAGAATTATCGCCATCAGTCATCTAAAAGCCTTCTGGGAGAAATACCCAGATTCCGAACAGCAGCTTAAGGCGTGGCTTGACGATGCCAAAAAAGCCACTTGGACCAACCCAAACGACATCAAGGCGCAATACGGTAACGCAAGCATTCTCAAGAGTCGCCGCGTGGTGTTCAACATCAAGGGTAACGACTACCGCCTGGTGGTCGCCATTGCCTACCGCTTCGGCGCTGTGTACATCAAGTTTGTCGGCACTCATCGTCGGTACGATGAGATCGACGCAAACACCGTGGAAATGGAGTAATCATCATGAACATTCGCCCAATCCGCACCGATGAAGAATACCGGGTAGCTCTCAAAGAGATATCTCCCCTGTTTGAGCATGAGCCTGAACCTGGCACCCCGGAAGGCGATGCTTTCGAAGTCATGGTCACTCTGATCGAGGCATACGAAACCAAGAACTTCCCGGTTGATCTGCCTGACCCAATTGAAGCCATCAAGTTTCGCATGGAGCAATCCGGACTCACTGCAGCCGATCTTGCTCCGGCTATCGGAAAAACGAACCGCGTATACGAGGTGCTCAACCGTAAACGCTCGTTAACTCTGCCCATGATCTGGAAGCTTCACGATATGTTCGGCATCCCTGCAGAAAGCCTGATAAAGCCAGTAAAAGCTGCCTGATACTAGCCCGGCCCGCCGGGCTTTTTCAGCATGTGCGCGAGCAGGGTTGCTGCATTGAATTCGCTTTCTTATCGCAGCTCTTGGCTAACGCGAAGTCAGCACAGGATCGCCCACCATTCGTATTTGACTTTACCCATCGCGAGCAAGGTATGTTCATAGAGCTTGTGATCGATCCCAGACTCTTCGGACGATGAGGCCGATATTTATTTCCCCAACCCCAAATTCGCCTCCGCCAAATCCAACTCCCCCAGCACCTCCCGCAACACATCGTCGCCAATCTGGTGATGCCGGCTAAGCCGATACAGCTCCAGTCGCTGCGCCCGATAGGCCTTCAAGCGCAGCCGGCGTTCCAGCAAATCCATCTCGAACGCCAGCGCCTGGGCTTCGGCTGAGTCGTTGAACACCTCGAGCTGATGGCGATACTCGGACATCAACCGCGCCTTGACCTCCGTCGCCAGCGCAGCCTGCGCCGCGTCCGGTGCAACGCTTGGTTCTTCGACTTCCAGCGCATGAATCGCCGCCTCAGCGGTTTTGCGCCACGCCTCGCGGACTTCGTTTCGGCGCTTGTCGTCGGGACTTTTCTCGATGCCACGCAGCAGCATCGGCAGGGCTATGCAGGCCGCGATCAGCGACAACAGGATCACCCCAGCGGCAATGAAGATCAGCAAGTCGCGCTCCGGGAATTCAACACCGGCGCTCAACAACAACGGCACCGACAGCACGCCCGCCAGCGTCACCGCCCCGCGTACACCGCCAAACGTCAACAACCAGCAGGAACGCGCCGTCGGCACCAGGGTCAGCTCGCCCTTGCCGCGCCAGCGGCGCACCAGCCCGGACACGCGCCAGATGCTTTGCACCCAGACAAACCGCAGCACCAGCAACACCAGGAAAATCGCCACCACGTCCAGGCAGCGATAAAACAGTGTTGGCCACAACGTCGTCTCGTGGCTGGTCACCGCCTTGATAATGTCCGGCAATTGCAAGCCCAGCAGCAGGAAGATCAGGCCGTTGAAAGCGAATTCCAGCAACGCCCAGACACTGCGATTGAGCAACCGCGTGCCCGTCTGGCGCGGCAGCAGGTCGAGCCAACTCTGCATCATCCCCGCCGCCACCGCCGAGAGGATGCCCGAAGCCCCCAAGCGTTCAGCCAGCACATAGGCGGCAAACGGCAGCAACAACATGAACACCACGTGGGTCGCCGGATCGTCCCAGCCACGGGCAATCATCCAGGCCCGCAAGCGGCCCATCAGCCAACTCAGCGCCACGCCCACCAACAGGCCGCCGACCGCCACCAGGACGAAGGCCAGGCTCGCCCCCGCCAGGGAAAACACGCCGGTGATTGCCGCTGCCAGGGCGAACTTGAAGGTCACCAGGCCCGACGCATCGTTCATCAACGCTTCGCCCTGGAGCATGTGCATCAACGGTGCTGGTAGACGGTCGCGGGCAATCGCCGAAACCGCCACCGCGTCGGTCGGCGACAGCACCGCGGCCAGGGCAAAGGCCACCGGCAACGGGATACTCGGCAAGAGCCAATGAATGAAATAGCCGGCGCCCACCACCGTGAACAACACCAGCCCCACCGCCAGCGTCAGAATCGGCCCGCGCAGGCGCCACAGCTCACGCTTGGGCATGCGCCAACCATCGGAGAACAGCAGCGGCGGCAGAAAGAGAAACAGGAACAACTCAGGATCGAGGGCCACATGCAGGCCCAGGGACGGCCAGGCCAGCAAGGCGCCGGCGCCGATCTGCACAAGGGGTAACGGCAACGGGATCAACCGTCCGATCAGGCGCGACACGCCCACCAGCATCAACAGGATCAGGACGGTATAAGCGCTTTGCATAACGGTTTCCACTTGCGGTGACACACATCCGGCAACAGCTTGCCGTTGAAGTGCCATATTAACCGCTTAGCATTGGCCTGGCCGTTACACCTATGTCGCAGCCACAGGTTTTGCAGCGCATCAACCTGGGCCGCCGCGAAACCGTCCGGTCATGGCATAATCCTTCACCTTTTATTTCCAGCACCTGCAAAGGGGGCAGTTCCTTGACCGATTCAAGCAAAACGTTGCACCTTTTCGGCATCAAAGCCTGTGACACGATGAAAAAGGCGCGCACCTGGCTCGATGATCACGCTGTGCACTACGATTTTCATGACTACAAGACCGCCGGCATCGACCGTGAGCACCTGACCCAATGGTGCAACGAGCATGGCTGGCAAGTGGTGTTGAACCGTGCCGGTACGACCTTTCGCAAACTCGACGACGAACGCAAAGCCGATCTCGACCAGACGAAAGCCATCGAACTGATGCTCGCCCAACCCTCGATGATCAAGCGCCCGGTGCTCGATCTCGGTGACCGAACCCTGATTGGCTTCAAGCCAGATATTTATGCGGCAGAGATCAAGTAAGCCTGCCCAGTCCATTTTGTAGAGGTAATTTCATGTCCACTACCCTGTTCAGCCTGGCCTTCGGCGTCGGCACCCAAAACCGTGAAGGCGCCTGGCTGGAGGTGTTCTACGCACAGCCGATGCTCAAGCCGTCGGCTGAGGTCGTTGCCGCTATCGCGCCGATCCTGGGCTACAGCGAAGGCAACCAGGCCATCACTTTCACCACCGCCCAGGCCTCGCAGTTGGCTGAGGCACTGCGCAACGTCGATGCCGCGCAAGCCAAGCTGCTGACCCGCCTGGCCGAAAGCCACAAGCCACTGGTCGCCACCCTGCTGGCCGAAGATGCCCAACTGAGCTCCACCCCTGAGGCCTACCTCAAGCTGCACCTGCTGTCCCATCGACTGGTCAAGCCCCACGGCCTGAACCTGGCTGGCATTTTCCCGCTGCTGCCGAACGTGGCCTGGACCAGCCAGGGCGCGATCGACCTGGCCGAACTGGCCGAGCACCAGCTCGAAGCCCGCCTGCGTGGCGAGTTGCTGGAAGTATTCTCGGTGGACAAGTTCCCGAAAATGACCGACTACGTGGTCCCGGCCGGCGTGCGTATCGCTGATGCCGCGCGTCTGCGCCTGGGCGCCTATGTGGGCGAAGGCACCACGGTCATGCACGAAGGTTTCGTCAACTTCAACGCTGGCACCGAAGGCCCGGGCATGATCGAAGGCCGTGTCTCGGCGGGCGTATTCGTCGGCAAGGGCTCGGACCTGGGCGGCGGCTGCTCGACCATGGGCACCCTGTCTGGCGGAGGCAACATTGTGATCAAGGTCGGCGAAGGCTGCCTGATCGGCGCCAACGCCGGCATCGGTATCCCGCTGGGCGACCGCAACACCGTGGAGTCGGGCCTGTACGTCACCGCCGGTACCAAAGTGAAGCTGCTGGACGAAAACAACCAACTGGTCAAAGTGGTCAAGGCCCGCGACCTGGCCGGCCAGCCCGACCTGTTGTTCCGCCGCAACTCCGAGACCGGCGCGGTGGAATGCAAGACGCACAAATCGGCCATCGAGCTGAACGAAGCACTGCACGCCCACAACTAAGCTTCACTCCATCACCTGTGGGAGCGAGCCTTTGTGGGAGCCGAGCTTGCTCGCGATGAACGATGACGCGGTCTTGCAGTAAAACCGTGTCGTTGCCATCGCGAGCAAGCTCGGCTCCCACAAAAAAAAGCCCGCCCCACAGGGTCCGGCGTAACTCCAGCAGGGCCCGAAAAGCATGTTGATCCAATCCCCTTGGCGCGCCGACTTCCCGGCCATCGCCGCCCTGCAACGGCAAGGCCAGACCTACCTGGACAGCGCCGCCACCACGCAAAAACCCCAAGCCCTGCTCGACGCCCTGACGCATTACTACGCCAATGGCGCGGCCAACGTGCACCGTGCGCAACATTTGCCGGGCGCCCATGCCACCCAGGCGTTCGAGGACAGCCGCCTCAAGGTGTCGCAGTGGCTCAACGCCGGAAACTGCGGGCAAGTGGTCTTCACCCACGGCGCCACTTCGGCGCTGAACCTACTGGCCTACGGGCTGGAACATCTCTTCAACCCGGGCGATGAGATCGTCATCAGCGCCCTGGAACACCACGCCAACCTGCTCCCATGGCAGCAACTGGCCGAGCGCCGTTCGTTGACCCTGGTGGTGTTGCCACTGGATGCCGACGGCGTGATCGATTCAGGCGCCGCCGCCGAACTGATCGGCCCCCGTACGCGCTTGCTGGCGGTGAGTCAGTTATCCAATGTGCTGGGGGCCTGGCAGCCCGTGCCGGCGCTGCTGGAGCTGGCCAAGGCCCACGGCGCGCTGACGGTGATCGACGGCGCCCAGGGTGTGGTCCATGGCCGCCATGACGTGGCGGCGCTGGGCTGCGACTTCTACGTGTTTTCCAGCCATAAACTCTACGGCCCCGACGGGCTGGGTGTGCTGTTTGGCCGTACCGAGGCCCTTGGCAACCTGCGCCATTGGCAGTTCGGCGGCGAAATGGTGCAACAGGCCGATTACCACAGCGCCAGCTTCCGTCCGGCGCCGCTGGGCTTCGAAGCCGGCACGCCACCGATTGCCAGCGTGATCGGGCTGGGCGCGACCCTGGATTACCTGTCCGTGCTCGATCCGCAAGCGGTCATCGACCATGAGGCAGCGCTGCATGATTACCTGCTCCACGGCCTGTTGGCTCGCAACGGCGTCCGCCTGGTGGGCGACCCGCGCCTGGCGCTGGTCAGTTTCGTGGTCGAAGGCGTGCACAACGCCGACCTGGCCCACCTGCTGACCGAGCAAGGCATTGCGGTACGCGCCGGGCATCACTGCGCGATGCCGCTGTTCAAGCATTTGAAGCTGTCCGGGGCGATTCGGGTGTCGTTGGCACTGTATAACGACTCCGCCGATCTCGAACGTTTCTTCGAGGCCCTCGACCAGGCCATGGAGATGCTGCGATGAGCCTGCCTGCGGAGGCCGCCGCCGCGCTGCAGATTTTCCAGGACGCCTCCGGTTGGGAGCAGCGCGCCCGGCTGCTGATGCAATGGGGTGAACACCTGCCGCCCCTGAGCGAAGCGGACAAGTGCGAGGCCAACCTCGTCCATGGCTGCGAAAGCCAGGTGTGGTTGGTGGGTCGCTTGCACGACGGGCACTGGCAGTTTTCCGCCAGCAGCGATGCGCGGTTGATTCGCGGGTTGGTGGCGTTGCTGCTGGCGCGGGTCAACGGGTTGTCCGCTGAAGAATTGCAACAAGTGGATTTGCCAGGTTGGTTCAATCAGTTGGGGTTGTCGCGGCAGCTGTCGCCGTCGCGCAGCAATGGGTTGAATGCGGTGCTAAAGCGGATGTTTGAGCTGACTCAGTAACCTGTGGCGAGGGAGCTTGCTCCCGCTTGAGCGCGAAGCGCTCACATTAGTGGGTCTGCTGCGCAGCCCAGCGGGAGCAAGCTCCCTCGCCACAGGTTCATCATTCCCTTAGTGAACAGCGCTGCATTACTCTCCGGGCTTGACCCTGTCCGCCGGCCGCCGCACACCCGCCACGATCTTATCCACAGCCTTGGTCGCCGCGACCATGCCGAACGTCGCCGTGACCATCATCACCGCGCCAAACCCGCCGGCGCAGTCGAGCTTGACGCCGTCGCCGACAAAACTTTTCTGCAAGCAAATGCTGCCGTCCGGTTTCGGGTAGCGCAGTTGTTCGGTGGAGAACACGCAGGGCACGCTGTAGTGACGGGTCACGGTGCGGGAGAAGCCGTAGTCGCGGCGCAGTGTGGAACGCACTTTGGAAGCCAGCGGATCGTTGAACGTACGGTTCAAGTCGCAGACCTGAATCAGGGTCGGGTCGATCTGCCCACCCGCGCCGCCAGTGGCGATGATCTGGATCTTGCGGCGCTTGCACCAGGCGATCAGTGCGGCCTTGGCGTTGACGCTGTCAATGCAGTCGATCACGCAGTCGATGTTCGGCGTGATGTACTCGGCCATGGTGTCGCGGGTGACGAAATCGGCCACCGCGTGCACGGTGCAGTCGGGGTTGATCCCCCGCAGCCGCTCGGCCATGACCTCGACCTTGGGTTTGCCAACGGTGCTGTCCAAGGCGTGCAACTGGCGGTTGGCGTTGCTCACGCAGACATCGTCCAGGTCGAACAGCGAAATCTCGCCCACGCCGCAACGGGCAATGGCCTCCGCCGCCCAGGACCCGACACCGCCAACGCCGACAATCGCCACATGGGCCGCCCGCAGGCGCTCCAGGCCTTCGATGCCATACAAACGGGCGATGCCGGCAAACCGTGGATCTTCTGTACTCATGACCATTACCCCAAAAACCGGCGCGCATTATAGGGCTTTACCACGGCAATTCGAGCTGTTCGCGAATTGAACCCCACCAATTTCCCCTTGTGGGAGCGAGCTTGCTCGCGATAGCGGTGTGTCAGTCAAGACCAGCGCTACTGATCCACCGCCATCGCGAGCAAGCTCGCTCCCACAGGTTTTGTGTTCCACCTGTCCCCCGCCAGGGGCCCATGGTGGTCGTTTTGCTATAAGATAACCGCCATTTTGCGCGAGCCAGCCCGCGCCTGCACAAGCCTTGCGTTCACACTATATTCCCGGAGTTTTCCATGACGGCCCACGCCGACCTCTCGCCGACCCTGCAACTCGCCTGCGACCTGATCCGCCGTCCGTCCGTGACGCCAGTGGATGCCGATTGCCAGAAAATCATGATGCAGCGCCTGGGCGACGCCGGTTTCAAGCTCGAGCCGATGCGCATCGAGGATGTGGATAACTTCTGGGCCAGCCATGGCAAGCAGGACGGCCCGGTGCTGTGCTTCGCCGGGCACACCGACGTGGTGCCGACCGGTCCGGTGCAGGCCTGGCAGCTCGACCCGTTCGATGCGCTCATCGACGAACAGGGCATGCTCTGCGGTCGTGGCGCGGCGGACATGAAAGGCAGCCTGGCGGCGATGGTCGTGGCGGCCGAGCGGTTCGTCGCCGACTACCCGGACCACAGGGGCTCGCTGACTTTCCTGATCACCAGCGATGAAGAAGGCCCGGCCCACCACGGCACCAAAGCCGTGGTCGAACGCCTCAAGGCCCGCCAGGAGCGACTGGACTGGTGCATCGTCGGCGAGCCGTCGAGCACCACGTTGGTGGGCGATGTGGTCAAGAATGGCCGGCGCGGTTCCCTCGGCGCAAAACTCACCGTGCGCGGCAAGCAAGGCCACGTGGCGTATCCACACCTGGCGAAGAACCCGATCCACCTCGCCGCGCCGGCCCTGGCCGAATTGGCCGCCGAACACTGGGACCACGGCAACGATTTCTTCCCGCCGACCAGCTTCCAGATTTCCAACCTCAACTCCGGCACCGGCGCGACCAACGTGATCCCGGGTGACCTGGAGGCGGTGTTCAATTTCCGCTTCTCAACCGAGTCCACCGTCGAAGGCCTGCAACAGCGCGTCACCGACATCCTCGACAAGCATCAACTGGACTGGCACATCGATTGGACCTTGTCCGGCCTGCCATTCCTCACCGAACCGGGTGCGCTGCTGGACGCGGTATCGTCGAGCATCAAGGACGTGACGGGCCGCGAGACGAAAGCCTCCACCAGCGGCGGCACGTCCGACGGTCGCTTCATCGCCACCATGGGCACGCAAGTAGTGGAGCTGGGGCCGGTCAACGCGACCATCCACCAGGTCAACGAGCGTGTGCTGGCGGCCGATCTCGACGTGCTCACCGAGATCTACTACAAGACACTGATCAAGTTGCTCGCCTGATGCTCGCCTGCCCGATCTGCAGTGAACCGCTGAACGCGGTGGACAACGGCGTGGTGTGCCCCGCCGGGCATCGGTTCGACCGTGCGCGGCAGGGTTACCTGAACCTGCTGCCGGTGCAGCACAAGAATAGCCGCGACCCCGGCGATAACCAGGCGATGGTCGAAGCCCGTCGCGACTTCCTCAACGCCGGGCACTACGCCCCCGTCGCCCGGCGCCTGGCCGAACTGGCTGCCGAACGCGCGCCTGGGCGCTGGTTGGACATCGGTTGCGGTGAAGGCTACTACACCGCGCAGATCGCCGAGGCGTTGCCCCAGGCCGATGGCTATGCGTTGGATATTTCTCGCGAGGCGGTCAAACGCGCCTGCAAACGCAACCCACAGCTGACCTGGTTGATCGCCAGCATGGCCCGGGTGCCGCTGGCGGACGGCTGCTGTCAGTTCCTGGCCAGCGTGTTCAGCCCGCTGGACTGGCAGGAAGCCAAGCGCTTGCTCAGCCCCGGCGGCGGCCTGATAAAAGTCGGCCCCACCGCTGGCCACCTGATGGAATTGCGCGAGCGCCTGTACGACGAAGTGCGTGAGTACACCGACGACAAGCACCTGGCCCTGGTGCCTTCGGGCATGATGCTGGATCACAGCGAAACCCTCGAATTCAAGCTGACCCTCGACAACGGCCAGGACCGCGCCAACCTGCTGGCCATGACGCCCCACGGCTGGCGCGCCAGTGCCGAACGCCGTGCCAGCGTGATCGAGCAGGCCGAGCCATTCGAGGTCACGGTGTCGATGCGCTACGATTATTTCGTTCTTCAATAACCTTTTGATTCCGGTCCCGGGCAACCGCTCGGGCCCCGTTAAATCCGCGAATGGATTTTTCAAGACCGCAGCGAGGACATCCATGCGCCAACCCGATATCGAGATTTACCTCAAGGACGCCGACGTCGACCACAAGGCCATCGCCGCCTGGCTCGGCCAGGCCCTGGGCCCGTGCAGCGACTGGGTACAGAAAGGCCAGACCTACAAGTGCAAGACCGGCAGCATCCCGGTGACCTGGCTGCCCAAGGCCGTGGGCAAATGGAACAGCCTGTACCTGGAAAGCGACCAGACCCCGTGGGAAGACGACATCGCCTGCGCCCGCGCCGCCTTCGCCGCGCTGAATGTCGAAGTGCGCTGCGCGCCTGGGTCATGGGTGGAGGAAGAAGGGGAAGAATCGGCGGACCGCTGGATCCGCATCAGCGCCGATGGAGAAGAAGAGATTACCTGGAAGACGGCGTGACACTGACTTAGCGCCCGGCGATGATCCAATGTGGGAGCGAGCCTGAACTGGTCCAGTAATTTTGGACATTTTTTTCGGTTCTCACGCAGCCAGCTTTTCCGCTGCTACAGGTGAGTGGTAACCGTTGTAACTGTGGCGCCTGACATTGTTGTAGCGCGTCACATAGCGGTTTATATCAACTCGGGCTTCGTGTTCCGAGTTGTATCCCTCTTCAGGCACCCACTCGGACTTCAAACTGCCAAAAAAACGCTCCATCGGGGCGTTATCCCAGCATTGGCCTTTTCGACTCATGCTCTGCTTAAGCTCGTGCGCCACCAGTTC
>NZ_LHVE01000003.1 GCF_001269655.1 Pseudomonas thivervalensis | reverse complement strand
GTTCCTGGATTTGCTTCTGATCGGCGGTGATTGCCTTGGTACCGACAAGCGTCGATCCGGCGCGCTCTTTTCGCACCTGCTCGACCCAGCGGCGCAGGGCTGTTGGGCCGATATCCAAGCTGGCACAGATCTCGGGAATCGGCTGATCCTCATCGAGCACCATGCTTGCAGCTTTGAGTTTGAACTCACTGGAATAGGATTTTCGCATCATCATGCACACCTCAGATTTGGGCGCCATCATAGCGCCCTATTGATGTGTCCAAATTCATTAGGCCAGATCAGCCTGCTCGCGATAGCGGTAGATCAGCCGGATTAGAAATGACTGATACACCGCTATCGCGAGCAAGCTCGCTCCCACAATGGGTTTTATGTAGCCAAGGAATGCGGGTTACAACCCCACCACATCCTCAGCCTGCAGGCCCTTCTGCCCTTCCACGACCGCGTACTCGACCTGCTGGCCCTCGGTCAGTGAACGGTGGCCCTCACCGCGGATGGCGCGGTAATGCACGAACACATCCGCGCCGCCTTCACGCTGGATGAAGCCGTAACCCTTGGCGTCGTTGAACCACTTCACATTGCCGGTTTCCCGTGCAGCCATGATGCTCACTCCCATTTTTATTTTTTGAGTCGGCTTTTCGATGGAACGCCGTACGAACTTAGTCACCGTCCGGCCATCCATAAGAGGAGGCCGAAGCAGCTACTGGCCGAGTATATGACACACGCAAAAACTCTCAACTGACTTTACTTCGCTGCTTTTTTGCCGATTTTCGACGAATCCGGCACACTGGCGCCCGCGCCATCCCATCCACTCATGCAGAAGCCGTATGACCCGCTCCCCGTTCCGCCGTCTTGTGTTTGGCACCCTGCGCCGACTGTTGTACCTCTGGGTTCGCTCCGAGACGATCAACCAGTCGTCCTTCACCCTCAACCTCGACCGCAGTCGTCCGGTGTTCTACGTCCTGCAAGATCCATCGCTCACCGACCTGGCCGTGCTCGACACCGAATGCACCAAGGCCGGCCTGCCCCGTCCGGTGCTGCCGGTCTCGGTGGGCAACCTGCTGGAACCGGCGGCGTTTTTCTACCTGACGCCAGCCCCCGACTGGATCGGGCGCCAGGACAAGCGCGGCGCACCGCCCACCCTGACGCGGCTGGTCAACGCCCTGACCGACAATGCCGCCGAAGACGCACAGATCATCCCGGTCAGCGTGTTCTGGGGGCAGTCGCCGGACAGCGAATCCAGCCCCTGGAAGCTGTTGTTCGCCGACAGTTGGGCCGTCACCGGGCGCCTGCGCCGCCTGTTGAGCATCATGATCCTGGGCCGCAAGACCCGCGTGCAGTTCTCCGCGCCGATCCACCTGCGCGAACTGATCGAACACGACAAGGGCCACGAACGCACCGTGCGCATGGCCCAGCGGATCCTGCGAGTGCACTTCCGCAATCTGAAAGCGGCGGTCATCGGCCCCGACATCTCCCACCGACGCAACCTGGTCAAGGGCCTGCTGAACCAGCCGCTGGTCAAGCAGGCGATTGCCGAGGAAGCCGAACGGGAAAAGATCTCCCCGGAAAAAGCCAAGGCCCAGGCCCTGCGCTACGGCAACGAGATCGCTTCGGACTACACCTACACCGCGATCCGTTTCCTGGAAGTGGTGCTGAGCTGGTTCTGGAACAAGATCTACGACGGCATCAAGGTCAACCACATCGAAGGCGTGCAGAACATCGCCCAGGGCCACGAAGTCATCTATGTGCCGTGCCACCGCAGCCATATCGATTACCTGCTGCTGTCGTACCTGCTGTTTCGCAATGGCCTGACGCCACCGCACATTGCTGCCGGCATCAACCTCAACATGCCGGTGATCGGCGGCCTGTTGCGCCGTGGCGGGGCGTTCTTCATGCGTCGCACCTTCAAGGGCAACCCGCTCTACACCGCAGTGTTCAATGAATACCTGCACACGCTGTTCACCAAAGGTTTTCCGGTGGAGTACTTCGTCGAGGGCGGTCGCTCGCGCACCGGGCGCATGCTGCAACCCAAGACCGGCATGCTCGCCATCACCCTGCGCAGCTTCCTGCGCTCGTCGCGCATGCCTATCGTGTTCGTGCCGGTGTACATCGGTTATGAGCGCGTACTGGAAGGCCGTACCTACCTGGGCGAACTGCGTGGGGCCAGCAAGAAGAAAGAATCGATCTTCGACATCTTCAAGGTCATCGGCGCCCTCAAGCAACGCTTCGGCCAGGTGGCGGTGAACTTCGGCGAACCGATCAAGCTGGCGGAATTCCTCGACAGCGAACAACCGGACTGGCGCCAACAGGAACTGGGCCCGCAATTCAAACCGGCCTGGCTCAACGCGACCACCAACCGCCTCGGCGAACGCGTGGCCCGGCACCTGAACGAAGCCGCGGCCATCAACCCGGTCAACCTCGTCGCCCTGGCGCTGCTGTCCACCAGCCGCCTGGCCCTGGACGACCGCGCCATGGCCCGCGTGCTGGACCTGTACCTGGCCTTGTTGCGCAAAGTCCCGTACTCGCCCCACACCACCCTGCCTGAAGGCGATGGCCGAGCGCTGATCGAACACGTAAAAGGCATGGACCTGCTGTCGGAACAGAACGATGCCTTGGGCAAGATTCTGTACCTGGACGAGCAGAACGCGGTGCTGATGACCTACTACCGCAACAACGTGCTGCACATCTTCGCCCTGCCAGCGTTGCTGGCGAGCTTCTTCCAGAGCAGCTCGCGCATGAGCCGCGAGCAGATCCTGCGCTACACCCATGCGCTGTACCCGTACCTGCAATCG
This sequence comes from Pseudomonas thivervalensis, assembly GCF_001269655.1. Classification (GTDB taxonomy): domain Bacteria; phylum Pseudomonadota; class Gammaproteobacteria; order Pseudomonadales; family Pseudomonadaceae; genus Aquipseudomonas; species Aquipseudomonas thivervalensis. The sequence goes on along the minus strand of NZ_LHVE01000003.1, from coordinate 20,200 downwards.
GAGTTGTTCATTCGCTGGTCGCTGGAAGAACTGGATGGCGTGGTCGACCAATGGCTCGACGCGTTCGTCGAACAAGGCCTGCTGCGTTTCGAAAACGACCTGTACCTGCGACCGGCACCGAGTTCGCGGCACTTCGTGCTGCTGACCCTGCTGTCGAAGAGCATCGCCCAGACCTTGCAGCGCTTCTACATGACCGTCTCGCTGCTGCTCAACAGCGGCCAGAACACCATCAGCGCCGAAGAACTGGAAGACCTCTGCACCGTCATGGCCCAGCGCCTGTCGATCCTGCATGGCCTGAATGCGCCGGAATTCTTCGACAAGAGCCTGTTCCGCCACTTCATCCAGACGATGCTCGACCTCGATGTGCTGCGCCGCGACGAGGCCGGCAAACTCAGCTACCACGAACTGCTGGGCGAACTGGCCGAAGGTGCGGCCAAGCGGGTGCTGCCGGCGGAAATTCGCCTGTCGATCCGCCAGGTGGCACTGCATCGCAGTGAAGACGCGGCGGAGGTCGCCGTCAGCGCTGACATTTGAAACTTGCCTGTCGCTCACCGTCAGCATGGAACGCTTCCGGTGAGTGAATGGGTTAATCGACAGGCATACTCCGACGCTGCGCAGCGGCCAAGGCGACGCAAAACGAAGAAAAGACCTACATAGAACTTTGGAGCAGGTCTCTAGGATGGGTTCACGTCAATGTCGACGTACTGAAAAGGAATTCAGCATGAACATCATTACCCTCACCCTGCAATTGCCCGAAGGCTATCGACTCCCGGACGCCGGACGCACCGAAGTCAGCGTTCGAAATACCGCCGGTGTGCAGATCAGCGCCAGCGGCGGCCAGGGTTCCAACATGGCGCCAAAGGAGCCTGTAAACCAACCTTGGCAATATCGCTTCCAGGTCGATCCGGAGACGATGCCCGCGGGCGAGCAACTCTTGGTAAAAGCCCAGGCGTACCAAGACGACACCGCTCTTTTTCTTGATACCGAACAGGCGTTCACCTGGGATGGCGGCGATCAACACGTTGACATCCCGCTGAGCCTGGCGCCAGCATCGCTGGTTGAAACTGTTCAAGCGCCCACGTTCGGTTCCTGAGCCGCGACGTTACGCATGGATGCTTGGACGCAAATCCGCTAAACGCTCATCGACGCCCGCGTGGCTGGCGCCTATGAGCCAGGGGCTCCCCATGAAAAAATTCGCTCTGCTTGCCTCCATGGCCTTGCTGACTGCTTGCCAATCGACAACTCCACCCGCTGCGTCCCTTGATGGCGAAGTCTTCTATCTACAACGCATTGCCCTGCCGCCCAACGCCACCCTGAGCGTGAGCCTGCAGGACGTTTCCCTGGCCGACGCCCCGGCGGTGGTGCTTGATGAACAGAGCGGCCCGGTCAAAGGCCAGGTCCCGCTGCCGTTCCACCTCAGTTATGATCCCGCCCAGGTCAAGCCCGGCCATCGTTATGCCGTGAGCGCCCGCATCGAAGTGGACGGCCAGTTGATGTTCATCACCACCGAACAACACGCCGTGCAACTCGATGGCAAGGATCCGCAGCCGTTGAAGATCCGCGTCAACGCCGCACGCTGATTCCTTTTTCCAACTTTTTCAAGGACGCCATCATGCTTCGCTCAACCCTCCGTTTCACCGGCCTGTGCGCGGGCCTGCTGATCTGCGCCAACGCCATGGCCCTGTCCCTGGGCGACCTGTCGCAACAAGATGCCACGGGAGGCCTCAAGGACGCCTTGACCCAAGGCGCGCAGGTGGCGGTCAAGCAACTGGGCACACCCGGCGGCTTCAGCAACAACCCGGATGTGAAGATCGAACTGCCAGGCAAGCTGGGCAAAGTCGCCAGCAAGATGAAAGCCTTCGGCATGGGTGAGCAGGTCGATCAACTGGAAACCAGCATGAACCAGGCCGCCGAAGCCGCCGTGGTCCAGGCCCAGCCGATCCTCGTCAATGCCGTGAAGAACATGAGTGTGAGCGATGCCAAGGGCATCTTGAGCGGCGGCAACGACTCGGCCACGCAATACCTGAACAAGAGCAGCCGCGAGCAGATCCGCGCCAAGTTCCTGCCCATCGTCAAGCAGGCCACCGACAAGGTCGGCCTGGCCCAGAAATACAATGCCTTCGCCGGCCAGGCCGCCACGTTCGGCGTGCTGGATGCCAAGAGCGCCAACATCGAAAACTACGTGACCGAGCAGGCGCTGGACGGGTTGTTCGAGATGATCGGCAAGCAGGAAGCCACCATCCGCCAGAACCCGGCGGCTGCGGCGACCAGTTTGGCGAAGAAGGTCTTCGGCACCCTATAAGCCCCAACCCAAAACAACTGTGGGAGCGAGCTTGCTCGCGATGAACACACTGTTTATCTGACAAACCACAATCCTGTGGCGAGGGAGCTTGCTCCCGCTCGGTTGCGCAGCAACCGCAAAAGCTTGGGGCCGCTACGCAGCCCAGCGGGAGCAAGCTCCCTCGCCACAGGTTCGGTGTGCACCTGTAAATCAGGCTTTCTTGACCCTGAACCACGCCGCATACAGCGCCGGCAGGAACAACAGCGTCAACGCCGTGGCCACGATCAACCCGCCCATGATCGCCACCGCCATCGGGCCGAAGAACAGGCTGCGTGACAGCGGGATCATCGCCAGCACCGCGGCCAGCGCGGTGAGCACAATCGGGCGGAAACGCCGCACCGTGGCTTCGATGATCGCCTGCCAGGGCGCCAGCCCCGCCTTGATGTCCTGCTCGATCTGGTCCACCAGGATCACCGAGTTGCGCATGATCATTCCCGACAGCGCGATGGTACCCAGCATGGCGACGAAGCCGAACGGCTGGCGGAACACCAACAGAAACAGCGTGACGCCGATCAACCCCAGGGGCGCGGTGAGAAACACCATGGCCGTGCGGGAGAAACTGCGCAATTGCAGCATCAGCAACGTCAGCACCACCACGATGAACAACGGCACACCAGCGTTCACCGACTTCTGGCCGCGGGCCGAATCCTCCACCGTACCGCCCACTTCCAGAAGATAACCATCCGGCAACTCGGCGCGAATCGGGTCCAGGGTCGGGAAGATCTGTTGCACCAGGGTCGCCGGCTGCTCCTTGCCGTAGATATCGGCCCGTACAGTCACGCTCGGCAGGCGGTTGCGGTGCCAGATCACGCCCTCTTCGAAGCCGTATTCCAGGGTCGCGATCTGCGACAGGGCCACGCTCTTGCCGTTGTCGGTCGGCACCGCCAGGCTCGGCAGCAAGGACAGTTCGGTGCGCTCATGCACCGTGCCGCGCAGCAGGATCTCGATCAGTTCGTTGTCTTCCCGGTACTGGCTGACGCTGGAGCCGGTGAGGGAGCTGCGCAGGAAACTCGCCAGGTGGGTGGTGCTGACGCCCAACGCCCGAGCACGGTCCTGATCGACGTTCAGGTACACCACCTTGCTCGGTTCTTCCCAGTCCAGGTGCACGTTGACCACGTAGGGGTTTTCGCGAACTTTCGCCGCCACTTTCCGCGCCAGGGCCCGGACTTCTTCGATGTGTTCACCCGTGACGCGAAACTGCACCGGATAGCCGACCGGCGGACCGTTCTCCAGGCGCGTGACCCGCGAGCGCAGGGTCGGGAATTGCTCGTTCAGGGTCGAAATCAACCAAGTGCGCAAAGGCTCGCGGTCTTCGATGGTCTTGGCCAGCACCACGAACTGGGCGAAGCTGGAAGCTGGCAATTGTTGGTCCAGCGGCAGATAGAAGCGCGGTGAGCCGGTACCGACGTAGGCCACATAGTTATCGATACCGGCATGGTCCTTGAGCAGCGCTTCCAGGCGCTTGACCTGCTCGGCGGTGTTGCTCAGGGAGGCGCCTTCCTGCAGTTTCAGGTCAACCATCAGCTCCAACCGCCCCGATGCCGGGAAGAACTGCTGCGGCACGAACCGGAACACCACCACCGAGCCGACGAACAACAGCACGGTCAGCAGGATGACGGTTTTGCGGCGGCGCACGCACCACTCCACCATCCGCCGGACACGCTGATAGAACGGCGTGCCGTAAGGGTCGGTCTGGCCGTCAGTCGTGCCATGTTTGGCTGCGTGAATTTTCGCCAGGTCCGGCAGGAGCTTTTCCCCCAGGTACGGCACGAACACCACGGCCGCCACCCAGGAGGCGAGCAGCGCCAGGGTCACCACCTGGAAAATCGAACGGGTGTATTCGCCGGTGCCCGATTGCGCGGTGGCGATCGGCAGGAAGCCGGCTGCGGTGATCAATGTACCGGTGAGCATCGGGAACGCGGTGCTGGTCCAGGCGAAGCTGGCGGCCTTGATCCGGTCGAAGCCCTGCTCCATCTTGATCGCCATCATCTCCACCGCAATGATCGCGTCGTCCACCAGCAGCCCCAGGGCCAATACCAGCGCGCCGAGGGAAATCTTGTGCAGGCCGATCCCCAGGTAATACATGGCGGCGAAGGTCATCGCCAACACCAGCGGAATCGCCAGGGCCACCACCATCCCGGTGCGCAGCCCGAGGGAGAAGAAGCTCACCAGCAACACGATTGTCAGCGCTTCCACCAGCACCTGGACGAACTCACCGACCCCGGTCTTCACTGCCGCTGGCTGGTCCGACACCTTGCGCAGTTGCATGCCGGCCGGCAGGGTGTTCTGGATACGGGCAAAGTCGGCCTCAAGGGCCTTGCCCAGAATCAGGATATCGCCGCCTTCCTTCATCGCCACGGCCAGGCCAATGGCGTCTTCGCCCATGAAGCGCATGCGTGGCGCCGGCGGGTCGTTGAAACCACGGCGCACGTCCGCCAGGTCGCTGATACGGAACGTCCGGTCGCCGACCCGGATCGGGAAGTTGCGGATCTCTTCCACCGTCTGGAAATTCCCCGAAACCCGTAGCTGCAAACGCTCGCTGCCGGTTTCGAAGAAGCCTGCGGTGGAGACCGTGTTCTGCTCTTCAAGGGCCTGCTGGACCGCCGCCAAGGGCAGGCCGAGGGTCGCCAGCTTCACGTTCGACAACTCGATCCAGATCTTCTCGTCCTGCAAGCCGAGCAGCTCGACCTTGCCCACGTCCTTGACCCGCTGCAACTGGAGCTGGATGCGATCGGCGTAGTCCTTGAGCACCGCGTAGTCGAAACCGTCGCCGGTCAGTGCGTAGATATTGCCGAAAGTAGTCCCGAATTCATCATTGAAAAATGGCCCCTGAATACCCGGCGGCAAGGTGTGGCGGATATCGCCGATCTTCTTGCGCAACTGGTACCACAGCTCGGGAATCTGCGCCGAATGCAGGGAGTCGCGGGCCATGAAGGTCACCTGCGATTCACCCGGCCGGGAGAACGACACGATCTTCTCGTAATCGCCGGTTTCCATCAGTTTCTTTTCGATGCGTTCGGTGACTTGGCGCGACACTTCCTCGGCCGTCGCCCCCGGCCACACTGTGCGAATGACCATGGCCTTGAAGGTGAATGGCGGGTCTTCGCTCTGGCCAAGCTTGGTGTAGGAAAGCGCGCCGACGATGGCCAGTAACAGCATCAGGAACAGTACGATCTGGCGGTTACGCAGCGCCCATTCGGAAAGATTGAAACCCATTGCGGATTACTCCTTGGCCGTCAGGTTGACCACGCGGTTGGAGCGATCCACCGGCCGCACCTGCTGGCCGTCGAGGAGCACATGCACGCCGGCAGCCACCACCCAGTCATCGGGGCTGAGGCCTTCCAGCACCGGCACGGTCTTCTCGCCGAAGGCGCCGACCCGTACCGGGACTTTTTTCAAGGTGTTGTCGGCGTTGACCACCCAGACATAGGTCGCGCCGTTTTCCGCCGTCAAGGCCGACAAGGGCACTGACAGCGGCACCGTGTCGGCAGTCTGGATAAACACCCGCGCGCTTTGGCCCAGCTCGGCCGGAACACTGCCGGCCGTGAAGGCTACGCGAGCGGCAAAGGTGCGGGACTTGGGGTCGGCGGCGGGTGACAGTTCACGAATACGCCCGCTGAAACGCTGGTCGGGCTGGCTCCACAGCTCCACCGACACCGGCTGGCCGATCTTGAACCGACCAAACCCCTGCTCCGGCAGGCTGATCAGCACTTCACGCTCGCCGTCGGTGGCCAGGGTGAAGACAGTTTGCCCGGCCGAGACCACCTGCCCGACTTCCACCGAACGCCGGGCCACCACGCCATCCTGGGGCGCACGCAGCACCGAATAGCTGGCCTGGTTGTTGGCGACATCGAACTCGGCCTTGATCTGCTTGAGCCGTGCGGTGCCGGAGCGATAAAGGTTTTCGGCGTTGTCGTACTGGGAGCGGCTGACCATCTGCCGCTCCATCAAGGTCTTGTAGCGGTCACGCTCGGCGCGAACCAGGTTCAGATTGGCCTCGGCGGCGGCGACCTGGGCACGGGTCGCTTCCAGTTGCAGGCGCACGTCCTCGGGATCGAGCTCGGCCAGCGGTTGATTGGCCTTGACCCGCTGCCCCTCTTCGACCATTCGTCGGCTCACTTTGCCGCCAATGCGAAAGGCCAGTTCAGGCTCGAAACGTGCCCGCACTTCGCCAGGGTAACTGTCCATCGCCTGGGCCGACGGCTCGGGCTTGACCACCATGGCGGGACGCACGGCGACGGGCACCGGCTCGTCATGACCGCACGCAGACAATAAAAAAGCCAGGGCGACTGGCATGGCGAGGGGCAGGGCATAGCGGAACATGGCGAGTGACCTTTCGCTAATGGTGCTTGGAATAATTATACTGGCGAGTATGTTATTAATAGCAAACTCACCAGTCCAGTATTAAAGCGAAGAATGTCGAACAATCCTTCAACTCCCGGCGGCCCCGGTCGCCCCAAGGACCTGGCCAAGCGCCAGGCCATTCTCGACGCGGCGAAACGCCTGTTCCTGAGCATGGGGTATGCCAACACCAGCATGGACGCCGTCGCCACCGAGGCAGGGGTTTCGAAACTGACGGTCTACAGCCATTTCAACGACAAGGAGACGCTGTTTTCCGCTGCCGTGATGGCCAAATGTGAAGAGCAGGTGCCATCGCTGTTTTACGAATGGCCCGACGGCGTTCCGATCGAACAGGTGTTGTTGAACATCGCCCGTGGGTTCAACCAACTGATCAACAGCGATGAATCGTTGAACCTGCATCGGTTGATCATGGCGCTGGGCAGCCAAGACCCGAAGCTGTCGACGATTTTCTACGAAGCCGGTCCGCAGCGGATGCTCTCGGGCATGGAGCGGCTGCTGAGCAAGATCAACCAGAGCGGCGCCCTGAGCATCGACAAACCGCGCAATGCCGCCGAACATTTCTTCTGCCTGATCAAGGGCGCAGCGAACTTCCGCTTGTTGTCAGGCTGCGGCCCGGCCCCGGAACCCGAAGCCGCCGAGGCCCATGTGCAGGAAGTGGTGGGGTTGTTCATGCGGGCTTATCGGCCTTAGCTCGACCGATAGCCTTTCGTTGGCTGGAAGGGCCTCATCGCGAGCAAGCTCGCTCCCACAGGGTTGATGAACACCAAGGATCCAATGTGGGAGCGAGCCTGCTCGCGATACGGTCTCAGGCCTTGAGCGCTTTCTTCGGGTAGATGTCGTAGCGACTGGACTTGCCATCCAGCCCATGACTTGGCTTAGGCCCTTCGATGCACGGGGCCTTGCGCGGGCGCTTGACCACCACCCGGTGCGTCGCCAGGGCCAGGGCCGCGGCGAGCAGCGCCGGAGCGTCCGGGTCATCGCCCACCAAGGGCCGGAACAGGCGCATTTCCTTCTTCACCAGGGCGGTTTTCTCACGATGAGGGAACATCGGGTCCAGGTAGATCACCTGGGGCGGTTCGCCTTCCCAGTTGCGCATCACCTCGATGGAGTTGCCCTTGAGCAAACGCATGCGCGCCACGATCGGCGCTACGTCGAAGTCCTCCGCCCCCCGGGCCAGGCCATCCTCCAGCAAGGCGCCAATCAGCGGCTGGCGCTCGATCAGGCTCATGTCGCACCCGAGGCTGGCCAGCACAAACGCATCCTTGCCCAACCCGGCGGTGGCATCCAGCACCCGCGGACGTACACCCTGGGCAATCCCGACCGCCTTGGCGATCATCTGGCCGCTGCCGCCGCCGTACAGACGCCGATGGGCCGCACCGCCCTCGACGAAGTCCACGCGCACCGGCCCTGGTGCATCCGGTCCCAACTGCTGCAACTGCAACCCCTGCTCACCGACCTGCAAGGCGAACTCACCATCGTCCCCTTGCAAAGGCAGGTCAAGCCGCTCGGCCCAGCGTTCGGCCTGCGGTTGGAAGGCCGGGGCCAGGGCCTCGACATGGATGCGGCAGGCCGCGGGTTGCTCACTCATGGAAGTTGTTCACTCATGGAAAAACATGCTCAAAAAATTAAGGATCGGCAAAAACGGCCGATAACAACGGTGAACGGCATTTTGCCAGAGCTGAGCGTCGACCGAGAAAAATGTCAGACATTCAATCCACATCGATAGGCGTCATCTCCCCTTACGGCGATTACAGCCTGCGTAACACCCAAGCGCTGAGCGGCGTCAGTCACCTGTGGCAGGATTTTTTTGCCCGGGCCCTGGCCGATCAACTGGGTGAAAACGCACCGGCGCCTGGCAGCTACCAGCCAGAGCCCCTCGATGAAGCGGTTGAACCGACCCTCGGCGCCGAACTGCTGGCGCACATCGTCAGCCAGCGTACCTGCGAAGTGACCGAAACACAGATCAAGCCGCCAGAGCCGCTGTTCCTGCCCATCGCCGAATTCGAACTCGACCTGCTGGACAAGCCCTTCCCGCCGTTCCCAGCGGAAGAAATCGTCGCCCAGCAAAAACAGCAGACCTTCGAGAGCAACTGGGTGCGTCCACTCGTCCTCACCGCCGGCCAACCACTGCCGGAGCCTGGCCCGGCGCCGCAGCCACGCCCCTTGCACCTGCCGATCGCCGAGTTCGAACTCGACCTGCTGGACAAGCCGTTCCCGCCGTTCCCGGAAGAGGAATTGGTGGCGCAACAGAAACAACTGGACTTCGACACCCGCTGGGCACGTCCGATCGTGCTGCAGAACCTGCGCATCGCCGCTTAAATCAGCGACAGATCCACCATGGCCCCACATCCAGATGAAAATGGTTGCGGTGCGCCGCGTTGTAGTCCGGGCTCAAGACCACACTGAACATATCGCAGGCGCCATCCCGAGCCTGACGCAAAAAGCGCGCATCCGCAGTGTCCTTGGGCCAGTCCCTGAGGACGCTGATCGTGCGTCCATCGGCCAGGCGAAACCCGGCGATGTCCAGCGCGCTGGCGGTGGCGTGCTGGCTACGCGCACCGCTCTCACGCCCGTACATGTTGCGGCAGGCAAAACTGCCGAGATGATCGACCCGTGTCACTTTCTGCCCATAGATCGCCATCGCCGCCGGCTGCAACCCATGGCGCTCGAACAGCGCAAACGCCACCGCCAGTGGGCAACTGGCGAGGAAGCTGCTACTCAACGCCACCTCCCCGCCCTGCACCCTCAACACGTTGGTCAACGGGCACGTCGTATTGGCGCCACTGTCGGCCTGGCGCGCGATGCGCAGCCCGGAGGTGGCGAGGGACTGGTCGCACAACTGCGGGTCATTGCGCAGGGCCATGAGCTTGAAGCGGGTCAGCAGGTTGGGCGCCAGGTTGACGTCCAACGGCGCCCAGGGATTCCATTGGGGCGGCAGCGCCACCCAGCCGCGCCATACCCCCAGCACGGCAAGGCCAACGAGTAGGGCCACGACCGCAAGCGCTTTCAAAAACCGCACGATATTGCCTCGGGCATCAACCCTTGAATAATTGGTTGGCCTGCTTGAACGGCATCGAGCGGCGCGTAAAAGTGAACGTGCCCTGCGCTTGGATTTCCTCGGCGGCGCGGAAGAACTCGCCATACGCGGCCAGGGCCAGCGCCGACCCGACGCTGATGCGCTTGACGCCCAACTCGCTCAACTGCGCCACCGTCAGGTCCAGCGCCCCGGACATCAGCACGTTCACCGGTTTCGGCGCCACGGCCTGCACCACCGCGAGCACCTGCTCGGCGCTGCTCAACCCCGGGGCATACAACACGTCGGCCCCCGCCTCCGCGAAGGCCTTGAGGCGGCGAATGGTGTCATCCAGATCGGGATTGCCGTGCAGGAAGTTTTCCGCCCGGGCCGTCAGCAGGAAGGGATATGGCAAGCTGCGCACAGCCTCGGCGGCGGCCTTGACCCGCGCCACGGCATGGTCGAAGCAATAGATCGGGCTGTCTTCGCGCCCCGTGGCATCCTCGATCGAACCACCCACCGCGCCAGCCTCCGCGGCACGAAGCAGGCTACGAGCGCAATCCTCGGGGGCATCGGCAAAACCGTTTTCCAGGTCGACGGCCACTGGCAGGTCAGTGGCCGCGACAATCGCCCGCACGTTAGCCAGCGTATCGTCCAGGCCCAACGCACCATCGGGCCGGCCCAAGGAAAAGGCGTGGCCGGCACTGGTGGTCGCCAAGGCTTCAAAACCCAGGCTGGCGAGCATCTTGGCCGAACCGGCATCCCACGGGTTGGGAATGACAAAAGCCCCTTCGCGTTCGTGCAAGGCCTTGAACGCCCGGGCTCGACGAATTTGCGCTTCCATGTAGTTCGCTCCTGAGCAGAGAGGGAGTGGGCCTCAGAGCAAACCCAGTTGCTCGGCGGCGGGCTCTCTATATAACGCAGGCAGGGCCGGCAAGCCAGGCAATCGATGCATCAAGCACTCGTGAAAGCGTTGCGCGAGGCGGGCCGCCAGCCGGTTGTCGGCGGTGTGCAGGAAGATATATGGCGTGCGCCCTTCTTCGATCCACGCGGCGATTTTCTCCACCCACGGCGTCAGGAACGGTTCGTTGGCTTCCAGCACCGGGTGACCGATGAAGCGCACTTGCGGGCATTGGGTGAACGCTGCGGGCCGGGGCGGCACGCGGGGCTTTTTCGATTGTGCGTGGAGCACGGCGGGATCAAGGGAGGTGCAACTGAACAAGGCCCGGGGATCGAGGCAGATGCGTTCGACGCCGCGATCGAGCAACAGGCGGTTGAGGCGTCGCTCGGCGTCGCCCCTGGCAAAGAACTCATCGTGACGGACTTCGACGGCCAAGGGGCGTTGCAAGGCGTCGATGAACCCTGCCAGTTCCGGCAAGCGATTTGGGGTAAAGGCCTTGGACAGTTGCAGCCAATACGGCGCAACACGCTCGCCTAAAGGGCTGAGCAGTTGCAGGAAGTTTTCGGTGGCCGTCAGGCGCTCGCGCAAGTCGCCATTGTGGCTGATGTCGCCAGGAAACTTGGCAGTGAAGCGAAAGTGTTCGGGCATGATTTCAGCCCAGCGCTGGACCGTGGCCGCAGACGGGCTGGCGTAGAAAGTCGTATTGCCTTCCACGGCATTGAACACTTGGGAATAGAGATTGAGGAAGTCGGTGCTTTTGGCGTCCTGGGGATAAAGGTAGTCGCGCCAGGCGTTTTCGCTCCAGGATGGACAGCCCAGGTAGTAAGGCAAGACCATCAGATGTAGAGATCGAGTCCCAGCACTTCCATATCCCAATCGACGAAACCGGCAGTGCTCAGGTAGCTCGCCAGGGCCGTGGCGACGCTGCGGCTCATCGCGCGGTGATAAAGCATGTCTTGCTGACGGGCGGGGAGATTGCTCAAGCGTTGCGCGGAGGCTTTGGCGGCGCGGGCGGCCAGTTGCTCCTCGGACGGAAATTCCAGGTCGCCATCGATGTCATCGAAGTTTTCCGGCTCGCTGGCTTTACCCGCACGAGGCCGACGCTTGATGGGGTAGGACTGGGATGAAACGCCGTCTATACGCATAACAGAATGCTCGGTATCAATGATGGCAATTTAGCGGCACTTTCGCAGCCGCGCAAATGCGCAAGTGATAACTAGAACACATAAAGTCAAAAAGGTTTAAAAACGGGGCGAAAAAGTGACGACTGGCAATGTTGGGTGTGACTTTTGGGAGCGCGAATGACTTTTGCGAGAACACCGCTTTGGGGAAGACGCCATGCTTTTGTGGCGAGGGAGCTTGCTCCCGCTGGGGCGCGCCCGTAGGAGCTGTCGAGTGCAACGAGGCTGCGATCTTGTCCCAGACAATTGAATCGCAAGCGAAAGATCAAAATCAAAAGATCGCAGCCTTCGGCAGCTCCTACAGAGCCCAGCGGGAGCAAGCTCCCTCGCCACAACGCTGCCCGCTTGAGAGTGGGGTGAAGCTTTTTTACCGCTCGGACTTGGGCGTCGCGACCTTGTCTCGCAAGTAAACGGGCTGCGCATCATCGGCTGGAATGGCTTCGCCGCGTTCCCAGGCGAAACGGGCCAGGGCCAGCAGGTCTTCGGCGTGAGGCAGCAGGGTGGCGTCCTGGCCGGTCAGGCTGACGGCGATGCGTTCGCCGTAGCCCCAACCGGTACCGGCGCCGAACCAGTCGCCACTGGCGTCACCCGGCAACGCCGCCGCTTCGGGCGGCAACACCGCTTCGGCACCGACCAGGCGCATCTCGCCGTCGGTTTCGCGGTAGCAGCCCCAGTAGACTTCGTCCATGCGCGCATCGATGGCCGCTGCGACCTGGCGGGCGCCCTGTTCACGCATGGCGCGCTGGGCCAATACCGCCAGGTTCGACACCGGCAACACCGGCCGCTCCAGGGCAAACGCCAACCCCTGCACCACGCCGATGGCGATGCGCACGCCGGTAAAAGCCCCCGGCCCGCGACCGAACGCAATCGCGTCCACCGCCTGCAACGTCGTGCCGGCGTCGCTCAGCAGTGTCTGAATCATCGGCAACAGTTTCTGCGCATGCAGGCGCGGGATCACCTCGTAATGGCTCGTGACCTTGCCGTCGTGCAGCAAGGCAACGGAGCAAGCTTCAGTCGCGGTGTCCAGGGCCAGCAAGGTGCTCATCGATGTGTCCGTAAATCAGGTGGGAAAAAGTGCGCCAGTATAAACAACTACGGCCCGCAAGCGGGCCGTAGTTGAGGCAACTGATCAGGCTTTTCAGCTCAAGGCTGCAAGCACCTTGGCGGTGATCGCTTCGACCGAGCCGACGCCTTCGATGTGGCTGTACTTCGGCTTGCCATTGGCAGCCGACAGTTTCTGGTAGAAGTCCACCAGCGGCTTGGTCTGGGAATGGTAGACCGACAGGCGATGACGCACGGTCTCTTCGGTGTCGTCCTTGCGCTGCACGAGGTCGTCACCCGTTACGTCGTCCTTGCCTTCGGTTTTCGGCGGATTGTAGACGGTGTGGTAAACGCGACCGGACGGCTCGTGAACGCGTCGACCGGCAATGCGCTGGACGATTTCTTCGTCTTCGACGGCGATTTCAACCACCGCATCCAGCTCGACACCGGCGCTCACCAAGGCTTCAGCCTGGGGAATGGTGCGCGGGAAGCCATCGAACAGGAAGCCATTGGCGCAATCGGGCTGAGCGATACGATCCTTGACCAGGGCGATGATCAGGTCATCCGACACCAGGCCGCCAGCATCCATGATGCTCTTGGCTTGAACGCCCAGTGGCGTGCCCGCCTTGACCGCGGCACGCAGCATGTCGCCGGTGGAGATTTGCGGGATACCGAATTTTTCGGTGATGAACTTTGCCTGAGTACCTTTACCGGCCCCGGGAGCTCCCAGCAGAATGACGCGCATCGATGTGCTCCTCAATTTTTTTATGTAAAACGCTCGGATTCGCCTCGCGGGGCCAATCTTCGAAAAACTGGATCGTGACCGCCCAAACGGCCAAAGGCTGATCAAGATACACAGCAGGCCCGACCCACACAAGCCGCCGAAAGTCGGAGGAACCCGCACCCGATACGACCTTCGGAGGGGGTGGCGAGCGTCGCAACCGGGCAACAAACTGTCGCCTGGTCGACCTGTCCCCGCCCCCGCAGAACAACGCCCGGGAACCCCGGGCGAGCCGTTTTGGTGCGCTGCCTGATCTTAGCCGGTATTGCGCAACCCGGCGGCAATCCCCGCCACAGACACCAGCAACGCTTGCTCCACGGGGCTGCCCTGGGCCACATCCTGCTGCCGCGAGCGCGCCAACAGTTCGGCCTGCAACAGGTGCAACGGGTCGAGGTAGGTGTTGCGCAGGCGGATGAATTCCAGTGTGGCTGGGCTATGTGCCAGTAGCTGCGACTGACCGGTCAAGCCAAGGACCACTGAGCAAGCCTGCGACAATAGGTCGCGTAAATGCGCACCCAAAGGCAACAGCCCAGGCTCCACCAAGCGCTCGTCGTAAGAGCGAGCGATATCCGCGTCGGCCTTGGCCAGTACCATTTCCAGCATATCGATGCGGGTCCGGAAGAACGGCCATTGCTCGCGCATCTGCCCCAGCAACGCCCCTTCGCCGCGCTCCAGGGCCTTGCTCAATGCGGTTTCCCAGCCGAGCCAGGCCGGCAGCATCAGGCGGGTCTGGGTCCAGCCGAAGATCCACGGGATCGCCCGCAGGCTTTCGATACCGCCGGCCCGACGCTTGGCCGGACGACTGCCCAGGGGCAGGCGTCCGAGTTCCTGTTCGGGGGTGGACTGGCGGAAGTACTCGACGAATTGCGGATTCTCGCGCACCACGGCGCGGTAGGCACTGACGCCGTCGGCCGCCAGTTCGTCCATCAGGTGTCGCCACTCGGGCGTGGGTGGCGGCGGTGGCAGCAGCGTCGCTTCAAGCACCGCGGCGAGGTAAAGATTGAGGTTCTGTTCGGCGATGTCCGGCAGGCCGAATTTGAAACGAATCATTTCGCCCTGCTCGGTGGTGCGGAAACGCCCGGCCACCGAACCCGGTGGCTGAGACAGGATCGCCGCGTGCGCCGGACCGCCACCACGGCCCACGGTGCCTCCGCGACCATGGAACAACAGCAGTTCGACTTGCTGCTCGCGGCAGATGTCCACCAGCCGTTCCTGGGCCCGATACTGCGCCCAGGCCGCTGCTGTGGTCCCGGCATCCTTGGCCGAATCGGAATAACCGATCATCACTTCCTGCGGGCCCTGCAGCCGTGAGCGATAGCCCGGCAGGAGCAACAGCCGCTCGATCACCGGCCCGGCGTTGTCCAGGTCGGCCAGGGTCTCGAACAGCGGCACCACCCGCATCGGCCGCAACACGCCAGCATCCTTCAACAACAGCTGCACGGCGAGGACATCGGACGCCGCGCCGGCCATGGAGATCACGTAGGAACCCAGGGATGCCGCCGGCGCCGCGGCCACTTCCCGGCACGTCGCCAACACTTCCGCCGTGTCGGCCGAGGGCTTGAAATGGGCCGGCAGCAGCGGACGCCGGTTGTTCAGCTCCTCGAGCAGGAAGCTGATGCGCTGCTCCTCGTTCCAATCTTCATAGCGGCCCAGGCCCAGGTAATCGGTGATTTCCGTCATGGCAGCGCTATGGCGCGTCGAGTCCTGGCGCACATCGAGGCGTACCAGGAACAAGCCGAAGGTCACCGCCCGGCGCAGGCAGTCGAGCAGCGGCCCATCGGCAATCACGCCCATGCCGCATTCGTGCAGGGAGTGGTAGCACAGCTCAAGGGGGTCCAGCAGTTCGCGGTTGTGCTGCAACACATCGGCGCTGGGCGGCGTGGCAGCACTCAAGGAGGCGTGGGCCCAGTTGCGGGTGGCGCGCAGGCGTTCGCGCAGTTGCTTGAGCACGGCACGATACGGTTCGGCGCTGTCGCCGGCCTGGGCCCGCAAGGCCTCGCTGGCGTGTTGCATGGACAGCTCGGCCGCCAGTTGGTCGACATCACGCAGGTACAGGTCCGCCGCCATCCACCGCGCCAGCAACAGCACCTCGCGAGTCACGGCGGCGGTGACGTTCGGGTTGCCGTCACGGTCGCCGCCCATCCACGAGGCAAAGCGGATCGGCGCGGCCTCCAGCGGCAGGCGCAGCCCGGTGGCGGCATGCAGGGCCTGGTCGGCCTTGCGCAGGTAATTGGGGATGGCCTGCCACAGCGAATGTTCGATCACCGCGAACCCCCACTTGGCTTCGTCCACCGGGGTCGGCCGGGTGCGGCGGATTTCTTCGGTGTGCCAGGCTTCGGCGATCAACCGCTGCAGGCGCTCGTGGATCTGCGCGCGCTCGGCGCTGGTCAGGTCGCGATGATCCTGGGCCGCCAGTTGCGCGGCGATGGCGTCGTATTTCTGGATCAGCGTACGGCGAGCCACTTCCGTGGGGTGGGCCGTGAGGACCAGTTCGATCTCCAGCCGCCCCAATTGCCGGGCCAGGGCTTCGGCGCCATGGCCCTCGGCGCGCAGCCGGGCGAGCAACTCGGGCAGCACCCGTGCCTCGAAGGGCGCCGGTTGCGACTCTTCGCGGCGATGAATCAGTTGGTACTGCTCGGCGATGTTGGCGAGGTTGAGGAACTGGTTGAACGCCCGCGCCACCGGCAGCAGTTCGTCCTCGCTCAGCTGGTTGAGGCTGGCGCTGAGTTCGGCGTCCACAGAACCGCGTCGGTCAGCCTTGGCGCCCTTGCGGATCTGCTCGATCTTGTCGAGAAACGTGTCCCCGTACTGTTCGCGGATGGTATTGCCCAGCAGTTCGCCAAGCAGGTGGACATCCTCGCGCAAGCGGGCATCGATATCGGTCATCAGCATTTCTCCAGCAAAAAAGTCCGGACAGCTCTTGGATCAGAGAGTGCCGATGCCCGTCGCTTATGACAAGCGACGAAGGGACTTTAAACCTTGTACAACAAAGCTAGTCTCATGAGTAAGCCACACAACGGCTTGTCACTCACCGCGCCTGCCACGAGCAGACTGATTGAGGTCATCATGAAAATTCGTGAGCTTGTCCAGCATTGGGAAGAAAACGCCAAGGGCCGCCTGACCCAGACCGGCTACACGATCCATCTGGACGTGGAAGCCGCTGCCCGGCTGGCAGCGATCTGCGACATGTACCCCAAGCGCCAGCCGGAAGAGCTGCTCGGCGAACTGATCGGGGCGGCACTGGAAGAACTGGAAGCAAGCTTTCCCTACATCAAGGGCTCACAAATCGTCGCCACCGATGAAGAAGGCGACCCGCTGTACGAAGACGTGGGCCCGACCCCGCGATTCCTTGCTTTGTCCCGCCGGCATCTGCACGAACTTTCCTCGCAGAACGACAAATCCAAACACTGATTCCTGCACTGACACCTGTAGGAGCTGCCGAGCGAAGCGAGGCTGCGATCTTTCCCCTGACGCTTGAGTCCCAAGCGAAAGATCAAAAGATCGTCCGAACGCGGCCCGAGCCTTCGGCAGCTCCTACACACGCGCCCTCCAAAAAAAACGCACGTTTCCCTACGCCGGGAATACCGCTGCGCGCCTTGAAAGTTCAGCTTTTCCGCCGCTGACCGATCAGTCAGTAATTCTTTTGGCGAATGGCCATCTTCTCTGAACTTTTGAAAAACGCCTCGGGTCACACCGAGTAACCATACTGGAACGGTCGTTTAAATAAACGCGCCTTGGCGCCAACGCCAAACCAGACGTCACGGCTTCGGTCCCAGCATGGATTTGTCGTTTTTTCAGGAGTTTTCCAATGGAGTTGAAGCCTATGAATACCTGCACTGCCAAACCCTCATCCACTGGCCTGCGCGGTTTGAAGTTGGCTGCCCTGGCGATCGGTAGCAGCTTCATTCTCGCCGGTTGCGCCGGTAACCCACCTTCGGAGCAGTACGCGGTGACCCAATCGGCGGTCAACAGCGCCGTCAGCGCCGGCGGTACCGAATTCGCCGCGGTGGAAATGAAATCGGCCCAGGACAAGCTCAAGCAGGCCGAAATCGCCATGCATGACGAGCACTACGAAGAAGCCAAGCGACTGGCCGAACAGGCCGAGTGGGACGCCCGCGTCGCCGAACGCAAGGCCCAGGCCGCTAAAGCCGAACAAGCGCTCAAGGATTCTCAGAAAGGGGTTCAGGAACTGCGTCAGGAAGGCATGAACAAGGTTCAGTAAACCGTTCACGCCACGACGTACTTCTCATTGATAAAAGGACGACAGACTATGATGCACAAACACTTGATGATGCCCGCCCTGCTCGCTGCCTGCGTAGCCCTGGCCGCTTGCTCCCATGACCCGAACGCGAATCTGGAACAGGCACGGACCAACTACAACGGCCTGCAAGCCGACCCGGCGGCGACCAAAGTGGCAGCCTTGGAAACCAAGGATGCGGCGGACTTCCTGGCCAAGGCCGACAAGGCCTATCTGGACAAGGAAGACGAAGCCAAGGTCGATCAACTGGCCTACCTGACCAACCAGCGCGTCGAAGTGGCCAAGCAGACCATTGCCCTGCGTAACGCCGAAGCCGAGCTGAAAAACGCCGGTGACGAACGCGCCCGTGCGCTGCTGGAAGCGCGCAACGCACAGATCAAGCAACTGCAGGACAGCCTGAACGCCAAGCAGACCGAACGCGGTACGCTGGTGACCTTCGGCGACGTGCTGTTTGCCACCAACAAGTCCGACCTGCGCTCCAGCGGCCTGGTCAACGTGAACAAACTGGCGCAGTTCCTCCAGGAAAACCCGGACCGCAAGGTGATCATCGAAGGCTACACCGACAGCACCGGTTCGGATTCGTATAACCAGTCATTGTCGGAACGCCGCGCCAGCTCCGTGCGCACCGAACTGGTAAAAATGGGCGTGGACCCGGCTCGCATCGTGACCCAGGGCTACGGTAAGGAATTTCCCGTCGCCGACAACACCAGCGTCTCGGGCCGTGCCATGAACCGTCGCGTGGAAGTGACCATTTCCAACGACAACCAGCCAGTCGCGCCGCGCTCGACCATGAGCGCCAACTGATCGGCTGAGTGCAACCAAAAAGCCCCGCCTGATTGAAGTCAGGCGGGGCTTTTTATCGGCCAACACAAATCCCCTTGTGGGAGCGGGCTTGCTCGCGAAAGCGTCCGGCCAGCTATATATGCAGTGACTGACACACCGCCTTCGCGAGCAAGCCCGCTCCCACAGGGGATTTGTGGTGTCGTTGGGATTGGATTACGGCTGCAATTTTTGTGGCGTTTCCTGCCCCATGCAGCGCACCGCGCGTTTCTTCTCGTTGATCAGCACGCCGGTCAGGCCTTTCTGCTCGGTGTCGAACAACACCAGCACACCGTCGATGCACTGGGCGACCTGGGCGGCCGGTTCCAGCGACACCTTGTAGTCCTCCCCCGGCACGGTCTTGAGCATGGTGAATTGGTTGAGCAGCAACGCGTCCTCGGGCTTGGCGAAGTGCAGGTAGCCGTAGTACCACAGCGTCGCAACGGTGCCGAGGATGCTGCAGATACCGGTGATGATCAGGGGGATGGCGTTACGTTCTTCGCTCATTGCGGGTTCTCTGGTGATTCAACGGGTGATTTCGGGTAGTTCGGGACTTCGCCCAAGCGGCGCAGGCCGTCAAAATGCCGGGGGTCGTCGAGGTAGCGCAGCATCACGGTGCGCCAGGTCGGATCGGCGAATGTCTGCACATGGCCGCCGCGCGTCAATTGCAGGACCCGCGGCGGCGGCGCAGCTTGATACAGGCGGATACCATTGGAAAGAGGCACGATGGGGTCGTCGAGGCTGTGGTAGATCAATTTCGGTACGCCAGTCAATTGCGCCACGGAACTGATCGCGCTGTCACCGTCCGGCACCAGCCAGGACAACGGCACCTGCAACGGCCAGGTCAGCCACGAGGTGCTCAGGGCAAAACGCCCGACGTCGCGGTAACTGGCGGGCACGCCATCAAGCACCAGGGCCTTGAGCTGTTGCTGGCGCTGCGGATGTTCGACCAGGTAATGCACCGCCAGCGCGCCGCCCAGGCTCTGGCCGAGCAGCACCAGTGGCTTGCCCTGAACGTCAGGCGACTGGTCGAGCCATTGGAACGCGGCATCGATGTCCTGGTAGATCGCCGGCAGGCTCGGCTCGCCTTCGGACACGCCGTAACCCCGGTAATCGACCATCAGCACCTGGTAGCCCTGCTCCGGCAACCACCAGCTCCCACCCAGGTGCCAGGCGAGGTTGCCGCCGTTGCCGTGCAAATGCAGCACCGTACCCTTGACCTCCACGCCTGGCTTGACGGGCAGCCACCAGCCACGGAGCTTGAGACCGTCGGCGGTGGTCAGGGTGACGTCGCGGTACTCGAGCTTGGCCCGCTCCGGGGTAAACGGCAGGCCGCGCTCGGGGTAGAACAGCAGGGAGCTGCAACCGCTCAGGGCCAGCAGCAGGCAGATGATGCCGAGGGTTCGCATCCGGTGAAGCCTCGCAAAAAGTCAAGGTTGGAACAGAGTTCCCCCTGTGGGAGCGGGCTTGCTCGCGAAGGCGGTGTGTCAGTCGACATTATCG
>NZ_LHVE01000025.1 GCF_001269655.1 Pseudomonas thivervalensis | reverse complement strand
TAACTGTCGTTGGACCTTGGTACACGTCGTTGCCGACCGCTACGTCCAACACACCCGAGCTTGCGCCCGCGGCGATGGTGATGGTCTTGCCGCTGTCCAACGTCACCGTCACCGGACCGTTTTGCGCGGTAACGGGCTTGCCGTCGGCATCGGTCAAGGTGGCGGTGTAGGTGATGGTGCCGTTTTCGTTCACAGTTGGCGTGGCGGTCAATGTCACGGTGGTGGTGTCATCGACATCGCTGACCACAGTGCTGACTGGCGCCGTGTTTGGTGCGATGGCTTCCAGGTTGCCGCCAGTCGCTCCTTTGATCGATTCAGTAACTGTCGTTGGACCTTGGTACACGTCGTTGCCGACCGCTACGTCCAACACACCCGAGCTTGCGCCCGCGGCGATGGTGATGGTCTTGCCGCTCTCCGACGTCGCCGTCAGTGTACCGTTTTGCGCTGTCACGGGCTTTCCGTCGGCATCGGTCAAGGTGGCGGTGTAGGTGATGGTGCCGTTTTCGTTCACAGTTGGCGTGGCGGTCAATGTCACGGTGGTGGTGTCATCGACATCGCTGACCACAGTGCTGACT
>NZ_LHVE01000024.1 GCF_001269655.1 Pseudomonas thivervalensis | reverse complement strand
GACCGATGCGTCCACCAGCAGCCCGTCCACCGAGCTGTTTGGCGAAGGTTATCTGCTGGAGAGCGAAACCCTTGAGTGGTTCTACCGACACTACGCCAATGAGCCCACCGATCGCCTGGACTGGCGTTTCTCGCCGTTGCTGGCGCCCGGTTACCCAGGCCTGGCCCCAGCCCTGATCGCCCTGGCCGGCCATGACCCGCTGCTCGACGAAGGCCGCGCCTACGCCCGGCGTCTGCAGGAGCAGGGGGTGAGCGTGGAACTGATCGAATACACCGGCCTGATCCACGACTACCTGCGCTTGCAGAGCGTGGTGCCGGAGATTGACGAGGTGTATGCGCAATTGAGCCAAGCCTTGCGGGCTGCACTGACCGCCTGAAGCGCCGCGATCCCTGGAAAGGATGGCTAAATAAACCATCCAAGACAGTTGCTCCCACAGGGTATTGCCCATGTACCTTATTGGGAGGCACAAAAAAACCGGGCCAGGCCCGGTTTTTTTGTGTGCGGTGTTGCTTAGAAGTCGTAGGTCACGTCCAGCGAGGCCACGCGTTCCTGGCCGTAGTAGCAGCCGAACGAGTAGTTGCAGTGGGACACGTACTCGCGGTCGAAGACGTTCTGCACGTTCAGGCTGGTGGTGACGCCACGCAGGCTCGAGCTGGCTTTGCCCATGTCATAGCTGATGGTGGTGTCGAACACGGTGAAGGCCGGTACGTCGAACGAGTTGGCCGCGTCGCCCGGCTTGCGGCCGGTGTGGCGGGCACCTGCGCCGAAGGTCAGGCCGTTGAGGACGGCCTGGGTGAAGTGGTAGTCGACCCACAGCGTGGCGGAGAACGGTGCCTGTTGCTCGCTGCGGTTGTCCTCGTTGCCGTAGTTGTCCTTGGTGTAGAACGAGTCGAGGTAGGTGGCGGCGGCCATCACGTCAATGTTGTCGA
>NZ_LHVE01000023.1 GCF_001269655.1 Pseudomonas thivervalensis | reverse complement strand
CCTGGGGCGTGCCCAGGTGGTCGAGGTGGTAGTAGAACGGCGTGGCTTTTTCCGGGCCTTCGCCGTTGAGCATCGCCAGTGGACGGAAGGTGCCCGGTTCGTAGATGTAGCTGCGGTGATGGCGCGGGCTGTTTTCGGCGACGAGCTGGTCGCCCTGCCAGAAAAATTCCGTGGTCAGGCCGTCCACGGTCTTGCTGATCCGTCGGCCGAAGGCGTCGTAGCGGTAGGACGTTTCGCGGCCGTCGGCCGTGGTGACGCCGATCAGGCGGTGTTGGCTGTCGTAGCGGTAGGCGCTGACCAGGGCCTGGCCGTGGCGTTCGCGGATCAGGTTGCCGAAGGCGTCGTAGTCGTAGTGGCGGTCACCCTCCCTCAGCAGGCGGTTGCCCTTGACGGTGGTCGGGCCGGGGCGGTCCTGCATCAACAGGTTGCCGGCCGGGTCGTGGCTGAAGTGTTCCGGCGGCTCGCTGTGGGAAAAGTCGATGCGGGTCAGGCGATCTAGAGGATCGTACTGGTAGCTGCG
The DNA here is from genome assembly GCF_001269655.1 of Pseudomonas thivervalensis. Taxonomy (GTDB): domain Bacteria; phylum Pseudomonadota; class Gammaproteobacteria; order Pseudomonadales; family Pseudomonadaceae; genus Aquipseudomonas; species Aquipseudomonas thivervalensis. The sequence continues at coordinate 517 of NZ_LHVE01000023.1, read as the reverse complement.
GCGGTTTCGGTGGTCGGAAAGGGTCTGGAGGTTGCCTTTGGGGCTGTAGGTATAATCGCGCCAGAACAGTTGCTGCTGTGGGTTCTGCCACACGGTTTGGGCTTTGAGGCGGCCTTGTTCGTCGTACGCATAGTCACTGAGCAGCCGGCCCTGCTGGCGCTGTCGTTCGCGACCGCCGTCAAAGCGGTGCTCGGTCAAGCGCGCGCCGTTGAGGTCGATGGCGGTCAGCGCACCACCCGGGGCGTGGTGGTAGTCGAGCCGGCTGTCGTCTGGCAGGCGCAGGTGGTTGAGGCGTCCGCAGGCATCGTAGCGATAGCGCAGGGTGCCCCAGCCCTGGTGTTCAGTGACCAGCCGGTTCTGGGCGTCGTATTCGAAGGCCAGCGGATGGTCGCTGCCGTCGTCGACGTGGACCAGCCGGCCCAACTCGTCATAGCGGTATTCGGTGGCCTGGCCGTCGGGCAAGGTCTTGACCCGCAGTCGCCCGGCCGCGTCACGCTGGTAACGGGTAACCCATTGC
>NZ_LHVE01000022.1 GCF_001269655.1 Pseudomonas thivervalensis | reverse complement strand
GAAAATCCTATTCCAGTGAGTTCAAACTCAAAGCTGCAAGCATGGTGCTCGATGAGGATCAGCCGATTCCCGAGATCTGTGCCAGCTTGGATATCGGCCCAACAGCCCTGCGCCGCTGGGTCGAGCAGGTGCGAAAAGAGCGCGCCGGATCGACGCTTGTCGGTACCAAGGCAATCACCGCCGATCAGAAGCAAATCCAGGAACTTAAAGCCCTGCTCAGGCAGAAAGACCGGGATATCGAAATCCTAAAAAAGGCCAGTGCTCTCCTGCTTTTAGACTCCAAAGATCATTCCCTCTGATCAGTGAGCTAGGCGAGCAGTACGGCATTACAGACTGCTGCCGCGTGTTTGAAGTCAACCGCAGCAGCTATTACGCCTGGCGTCAGCGCCAAGGTAAAACCAACCCGGAGCGCGAAGCGCTCAAGGTTGTTCTAATTAAATACCACAAGGCATCAAAAGGCTCGGCAGGTGCACGAACCCTCTCCGAAGACCTGCGGGGCGACGGCCATCAGGTGGGCCGCTATATGGCCCGCGGGTTGATGAAGGAAGCTGGGATCGCTAGCCGTCAGCGCAGACCTCACAAGTACAAGTCATCGGGCGTTGAGTCGCTGGTGGCTGAGAATGAGCTGGACCGTGAGTTTTACGTAGCTGATATCAATAAGGTTTGGTGCGCAGATATCACCTATATCCAGCTGGGCAAGCGCTGGCTCTACTTCTCAGTCGTTCTGGATCTATTTGCGCGACGAGTAGTGGGCTGGTCGTTTTCACTGGTCGCCGACGCGACACTGGCGCGCGAATCACTGCGAATGGCCGTCGAATTGAGAGGGCGACCTAAAGGCGTACTGTTCCATTCTGACCAGGGATGTCAGTACACCAGCCATAAATTCCGGGACGAACTGGTGGCGCACGAGCTTAAGCAGAGCATGAGTCGAAAAGGCCAATGCTGGGATAACGCCCCGATGGAGCGTTTTTTTGGCAGTTTGAAGTCCGAGTGGGTGCCTGAAGAGGGATACAACTCGGAACACGAAGCCCGAGTTGATATAAACCGCTATGTGACGCGCTACAACAATGTCAGGCGCCACAGTTACAACGGTTACCACTCACCTGTAGCAGCGGAAAAGCTGGCTGCGTGAGAACCGAAAAAAATGTCCAAAATTACTGGACCAGTTCAGCTTGCTCGCGATAGCGGTGGGGCAGCTTGCATCAATGTTGAATGTGCTGACGCCATCGCGAGCAGGCTCGCTCCCACAATGGGCGGCGTTGGGATCGGGATTCGGCTCGCCACAGGGGGGGCTGGCGTTATCGTCGAGTGGAAGAGGGCACCCATTAGCCGGTCTCAAGTCAAGGCTAAAAGCCAACTCGCCCTGCAGCTTTTAGCTGTAGGGTTCCCTGTTATCTCGCGCTACTGGCGCGTAGTTAACAGCTGGCGCGTAACGATGAAAATCGAACGCCCTTGCTTTTCATCTCGCAGAATGATGGCCAAGTTGACGGTG
>NZ_LHVE01000021.1 GCF_001269655.1 Pseudomonas thivervalensis | reverse complement strand
TGACGGCAGATTCTGGAAGTCTATAATTCGCCCCACTTCCGGCGCAGTCGAAACGGAAAACTCCTTGAGATTCAATGAGTTAAGTAGGTTTCGAAGGGGTTGGGCTTCAGTTCATCGAAGCCTGGAAGGAGCAGATAGAGCGGTGTTGTTTGGCTCTATCGGCGGTTCGATCTTCTCGGTCGAAAGCGGTGAAAAAGAGGTGTTGACAGCAGCGAGTAACGCTGTAGAATTCGCCTCCCGCTAACGAGAGATCGGAAGCGCAAGTGGTTGAAGTTGTTGATGTTTCCGAAGCGAAACTTTGAAAACTTCTTAAAATAACCGCTTGACAGATACACGGGGCGCTGTAGAATGCGCGCCTCGGTTGAGACGAAAGACTCAGCCAACCGCTCTTTAACAACTGAATCAAGCAATTCGTGTGGGTGCTTGTGGAGTCAGACTGCTAGTCAACAGATTATCAGCATCACAAGTTACTCCGCGAGAAATCAAAGATGTAACCAACGATTGCTGAGCCAAGTTTAGGGTTTTCTCAAAACCCAAAGATGTTTGAACTGAAGAGTTTGATCATGGCTCAGATTGAACGCTGGCGGCAGGCCTAACACATGCAAGTCGAGCGGTAGAGAGGTGCTTGCACCTCTTGAGAGCGGCGGACGGGTGAGTAATGCCTAGGAATCTGCCTGGTAGTGGGGGATAACGCTCGGAAACGGACGCTAATACCGCATACGTCCTACGGGAGAAAGCAGGGGACCTTCGGGCCTTGCGCTATCAGATGAGCCTAGGTCGGATTAGCTAGTTGGTGGGGTAATGGCTCACCAAGGCGACGATCCGTAACTGGTCTGAGAGGATGATCAGTCACACTGGAACTGAGACACGGTCCAGACTCCTACGGGAGGCAGCAGTGGGGAATATTGGACAATGGGCGAAAGCCTGATCCAGCCATGCCGCGTGTGTGAAGAAGGTCTTCGGATTGTAAAGCACTTTAAGTTGGGAGGAAGGGCATTAACCTAATACGTTGGTGYCTTGACGTTACCGACAGAATAAGCACCGGCTAACTCTGTGCCAGCAGCCGCGGTAATACAGAGGGTGCAAGCGTTAATCGGAATTACTGGGCGTAAAGCGCGCGTAGGTGGTTCGTTAAGTTGGATGTGAAAGCCCCGGGCTCAACCTGGGAACTGCATTCAAAACTGTCGAGCTAGAGTATGGTAGAGGGTGGTGGAATTTCCTGTGTAGCGGTGAAATGCGTAGATATAGGAAGGAACACCAGTGGCGAAGGCGACCACCTGGACTGATACTGACACTGAGGTGCGAAAGCGTGGGGAGCAAACAGGATTAGATACCCTGGTAGTCCACGCCGTAAACGATGTCAACTAGCCGTTGGGAGCCTTGAGCTCTTAGTGGCGCAGCTAACGCATTAAGTTGACCGCCTGGGGAGTACGGCCGCAAGGTTAAAACTCAAATGAATTGACGGGGGCCCGCACAAGCGGTGGAGCATGTGGTTTAATTCGAAGCAACGCGAAGAACCTTACCAGGCCTTGACATCCAATGAACTTTCCAGAGATGGATTGGTGCCTTCGGGARCATTGAGACAGGTGCTGCATGGCTGTCGTCAGCTCGTGTCGTGAGATGTTGGGTTAAGTCCCGTAACGAGCGCAACCCTTGTCCTTAGTTACCAGCACGTAATGGTGGGCACTCTAAGGAGACTGCCGGTGACAAACCGGAGGAAGGTGGGGATGACGTCAAGTCATCATGGCCCTTACGGCCTGGGCTACACACGTGCTACAATGGTCGGTACAGAGGGTTGCCAAGCCGCGAGGTGGAGCTAATCCCACAAAACCGATCGTAGTCCGGATCGCAGTCTGCAACTCGACTGCGTGAAGTCGGAATCGCTAGTAATCGCGAATCAGAATGTCGCGGTGAATACGTTCCCGGGCCTTGTACACACCGCCCGTCACACCATGGGAGTGGGTTGCACCAGAAGTAGCTAGTCTAACCTTCGGGAGGACGGTTACCACGGTGTGATTCATGACTGGGGTGAAGTCGTAACAAGGTAGCCGTAGGGGAACCTGCGGCTGGATCACCTCCTTAATCGACGACCGCAGCTGCTCCATGAGCTCCCACACGAATTGCTTGATTCATTGAAGAAGACGATAGAAGCAGCTTTAAGCTCCAAGCTGATAGCTCACAGCTAACAGTTACAAGCTCGAAATTGGGTCTGTAGCTCAGTTGGTTAGAGCGCACCCCTGATAAGGGTGAGGTCGGCAGTTCGAATCTGCCCAGACCCACCAATTTTGTTATGGGGCCATAGCTCAGCTGGGAGAGCGCCTGCCTTGCACGCAGGAGGTCAGCGGTTCGATCCCGCTTGGCTCCACCATAAACTGCTTCTGAAAGCTTAGAAATGAGCATTCCATCAAAGTGATGGTGAATGTTGATTTCTAGTCTTTTGATTAGATCGTTCTTTAAAAATTTGGGTATGTGATAGAAAGATAGACTGGACGTTACTTTCACTGGTAACGGATCAGGCTAAGGTAAAATTTGTGAGTTGCTCTTTGAGCAAGATCGAATTTTCGGCGAATGTCGTCTTCACAGTATAACCAGATTGCTTGGGGTTATATGGTCAAGTGAAGAAGCGCATACGGTGGATGCCTTGGCAGTCAGAGGCGATGAAAGACGTGGTAGCCTGCGAAAAGCTTCGGGGAGTCGGCAAACAGACTTTGATCCGGAGATGTCTGAATGGGGGAACCCAGCCATCATAAGATGGTTATCTTGTACTGAATACATAGGTGCAAGAGGCGAACCAGGGGAACTGAAACATCTAAGTACCCTGAGGAAAAGAAATCAACCGAGATTCCCTTAGTAGTGGCGAGCGAACGGGGACTAGCCCTTAAGCTTCTTTGATTTTAGCGGAACGCTCTGGAAAGTGCGGCCATAGTGGGTGATAGCCCTGTACGCGAAAGGATCTTAGAAGTGAAATCGAGTAGGACGGAGCACGAGAAACTTTGTCTGAATATGGGGGGACCATCCTCCAAGGCTAAATACTACTGACTGACCGATAGTGAACTAGTACCGTGAGGGAAAGGCGAAAAGAACCCCGGAGAGGGGAGTGAAATAGATCCTGAAACCGTATGCGTACAAGCAGTGGGAGCCCACTTTGTTGGGTGACTGCGTACCTTTTGTATAATGGGTCAGCGACTTATTTTCAGTGGCGAGCTTAACCGAATAGGGGAGGCGTAGCGAAAGCGAGTCTTAATAGGGCGTCTAGTCGCTGGGAATAGACCCGAAACCGGGCGATCTATCCATGGGCAGGTTGAAGGTTAGGTAACACTGACTGGAGGACCGAACCGACTACCGTTGAAAAGTTAGCGGATGACCTGTGGATCGGAGTGAAAGGCTAATCAAGCTCGGAGATAGCTGGTTCTCCTCGAAAGCTATTTAGGTAGCGCCTCATGTATCACTGTAGGGGGTAGAGCACTGTTTCGGCTAGGGGGTCATCCCGACTTACCAAACCGATGCAAACTCCGAATACCTACAAGTGCCGAGCATGGGAGACACACGGCGGGTGCTAACGTCCGTCGTGAAAAGGGAAACAACCCAGACCGTCAGCTAAGGTCCCAAAGTTATGGTTAAGTGGGAAACGATGTGGGAAGGCTTAGACAGCTAGGAGGTTGGCTTAGAAGCAGCCACCCTTTAAAGAAAGCGTAATAGCTCACTAGTCGAGTCGGCCTGCGCGGAAGATGTAACGGGGCTCAAACCATACACCGAAGCTACGGGTATCACGCAAGTGATGCGGTAGAGGAGCGTTCTGTAAGCCTGTGAAGGTGAGTTGAGAAGCTTGCTGGAGGTATCAGAAGTGCGAATGCTGACATGAGTAACGACAATGGGTGTGAAAAACACCCACGCCGAAAGACCAAGGTTTCCTGCGCAACGTTAATCGACGCAGGGTTAGTCGGTCCCTAAGGCGAGGCTGAAAAGCGTAGTCGATGGAAAACAGGTTAATATTCCTGTACTTCTGGTTATTGCGATGGAGGGACGGAGAAGGCTAGGCCAGCTTGGCGTTGGTTGTCCAAGTTTAAGGTGGTAGGCTGAGATCTTAGGTAAATCCGGGATCTTAAGGCCGAGAGCTGATGACGAGTTACCCTTTGGGTGACGAAGTGGTTGATGCCATGCTTCCAAGAAAAGCTTCTAAGCTTCAGGTAACCAGGAACCGTACCCCAAACCGACACAGGTGGTTGGGTAGAGAATACCAAGGCGCTTGAGAGAACTCGGGTGAAGGAACTAGGCAAAATGGCACCGTAACTTCGGGAGAAGGTGCGCCGGTGAGGGTGAAGCACTTGCTGCGTAAGCCCACGCCGGTCGAAGATACCAGGCCGCTGCGACTGTTTATTAAAAACACAGCACTCTGCAAACACGAAAGTGGACGTATAGGGTGTGACGCCTGCCCGGTGCCGGAAGGTTAATTGATGGGGTTAGCTAACGCGAAGCTCTTGATCGAAGCCCCGGTAAACGGCGGCCGTAACTATAACGGTCCTAAGGTAGCGAAATTCCTTGTCGGGTAAGTTCCGACCTGCACGAATGGCGTAACGATGGCGGCGCTGTCTCCACCCGAGACTCAGTGAAATTGAAATCGCTGTGAAGATGCAGTGTATCCGCGGCTAGACGGAAAGACCCCGTGAACCTTTACTATAGCTTTGCACTGGACTTTGAATTTGCTTGTGTAGGATAGGTGGGAGGCTTTGAAGCGTGGACGCCAGTCTGCGTGGAGCCATCCTTGAAATACCACCCTGGCAACTTTGAGGTTCTAACTCAGGTCCGTTATCCGGATCGAGGACAGTGTATGGTGGGTAGTTTGACTGGGGCGGTCTCCTCCTAAAGAGTAACGGAGGAGTACGAAGGTGCGCTCAGACCGGTCGGAAATCGGTCGTAGAGTATAAAGGCAAAAGCGCGCTTGACTGCGAGACAGACACGTCGAGCAGGTACGAAAGTAGGTCTTAGTGATCCGGTGGTTCTGTATGGAAGGGCCATCGCTCAACGGATAAAAGGTACTCCGGGGATAACAGGCTGATACCGCCCAAGAGTTCATATCGACGGCGGTGTTTGGCACCTCGATGTCGGCTCATCACATCCTGGGGCTGAAGCCGGTCCCAAGGGTATGGCTGTTCGCCATTTAAAGTGGTACGCGAGCTGGGTTTAGAACGTCGTGAGACAGTTCGGTCCCTATCTGCCGTGGACGTTTGAGATTTGAGAGGGGCTGCTCCTAGTACGAGAGGACCGGAGTGGACGAACCTCTGGTGTTCCGGTTGTCACGCCAGTGGCATTGCCGGGTAGCTATGTTCGGAAAAGATAACCGCTGAAAGCATCTAAGCGGGAAACTTGCCTCAAGATGAGATCTCACTGGGACCTTGAGTCCCCTGAAGGGCCGTCGAAGACTACGACGTTGATAGGCAGGGTGTGTAAGCGCTGTGAGGCGTTGAGCTAACCTGTACTAATTGCCCGTGAGGCTTGACCATATAACACCCAAGCAATTTGTGAACTCGAAAGAGACCAGATTGCGGTGTGTGAAGACGAAACGAACCGAAAGTTCGAGATACTCACAAGCACCAAACTATCGCATACCCATTCGCTGGCACGTGACCGCAAGGCACGCACCGGCTACCGAATTTCTTGACGACCATAGAGCATTGGAACCACCTGATCCCATCCCGAACTCAGCAGTGAAACGATGCATCG
>NZ_LHVE01000020.1 GCF_001269655.1 Pseudomonas thivervalensis | reverse complement strand
AACCCTTAATTTCGCTTTTCTATCAATAAGTTGCGCAGCACCGGCAAACCCGCTGTTTTTGCCTTTTAAACGCGCCTCTATATAGAAGAGAAGACTCAAAGAACCCCAGCCTCCCTGAACGCCGTCACTGCCGCTTCATCCAACCCCAACACTCGCTGCAATACCTCCAGGGTATGCTCCCCTAATAAAGGGGGCGCATTGCGATACTGCACCGGCGTCTCGGACAATCGAATCGGGCTGGCCACCTGCGGCACTTTACCGGCCAGTAGGTGAGGCAATTCCATCGCCAATCCACGCGCCTGAACTTGAGGATCAGCAAACACCTGGGCCAGGTCGTTGATAGGCCCACATGGCACGCCTGCCTGCTCCAACTGAACCACCCACTCGGCGGTGGTCTTGAACACCGTCGCCTGGCGAATCAATGGAATCAGCACCGCCCGGTTCGCCACCCGCAGCTTGTTAGTGGCAAAACGCGGATCATCAGCCCACTGCGGCTGACCGGCCACCTCAGCGAACTTTCGGAACTGGCCGTCATTACCCACAGTCAGGATGAAATCGCCATCAGCCGTAGGAAAGTCCTGATAAGGCACGATGTTCGGATGCGCATTGCCCAGCCGCTTCGGCGCATTGCCCGTGGTCAGGTAATTCATCGCCTGGTTGGCCAGGCAAGCCACCTGGACATCCAGCAAGGCCATATCGATGTGCTGCCCGCCGCCGGCGTGGTCGCGGTGAGCCAGCGCCGCCAAAATGGCAGCGGTGGAATACAGCCCCGTGAGGATATCTGTCAGCGCGACCCCCACCTTCACCGGCCCCGCGCCCTCATCACCCTCAGGACGGCCGGTCAGGCTCATCAATCCCCCCAGCCCCTGGATCATGAAGTCATACCCGGCGCGCTTGGCATAAGGGCCGGTCTGGCCAAACCCGGTGATCGAGCAATAGATCAATTGCGGATTGATCGCCTTCAGCGAGTCATAGTCCAGGCCATACGCCGCCAGGCCACCTACCTTGAAATTCTCGATCAGGATATCGGACTTGGCCGCCAACTCCCGCACCAGCCGCTGACCCTCTGGCCGCGTAAAGTCGATGGTCACCGACTGCTTGTTGCGATTGGCCGACAGATAATAAGCAGCTTCGGTCGTGTTCTCGCCCTGGGCATCCTTCAAGAAGGGCGGTCCCCAGGCGCGCGTATCATCGCCATTGCCGGGACGCTCGACCTTGATGACATCAGCCCCCAGGTCCGCCAGGATCTGCCCAGCCCAAGGGCCGGCCAAGACCCTCGATAAATCCAATACCCGCAGATGCGAAAGCGCGCCCATGGCCGTTCTCCTATTAATAGAACGCCTGGATACCGGTTTGCGCACGCCCCAGGATCAGCGCATGAACGTCGTGTGTGCCTTCGTAGGTGTTTACCACTTCCAGGTTGACCAGATGACGGGCAATGCCAAACTCATCGGAGATGCCGTTTCCGCCCAGCATATCCCGCGCCATGCGGGCAATATCCAGCGACTTGCCGCAGGAGTTACGCTTCATGATCGAAGTGATCTCAACCGCCGCGGTGCCTTCATCTTTCATGCGCCCCAGGCGCAGACAACCCTGCAGGGCCAGCGTGATTTCCGTCTGCATGTCAGCCAGTTTCTTCTGGATCAACTGATTCGCAGCAAGCGGACGACCAAACTGTTGGCGATCCAGCGTGTACTGGCGAGCGGTGTGCCAGCAGAACTCAGCAGCCCCAAGGGCGCCCCAGGAGATGCCGTAGCGCGCGGAGTTCAGACAAGTAAACGGGCCCTTCAAGCCACGGACATCGGGGAAAATGTTTTCTTCCGGGACAAATACACTGTCCATGACGATTTCGCCGGTGATCGAAGCTCGCAACCCGACCTTGCCATGGATAGCCGGCGCGCTCAGCCCCTTCCAGCCTTTTTCGAGAACGAAGCCGCGGATATCACCGGCGTCGTCCTTACCCCAGACGACAAATACGTCAGCGATCGGACTGTTGGTGATCCACATCTTGCTGCCCGTCAGGCTGTAGCCGCCTTCCACTTTGCGTGCACGAGTAATCATCGCACCCGGGTCAGAACCATGGTTCGGCTCGGTCAGACCAAAGCAGCCGATCCACTCGCCAGACGCCAGCTTCGGCAAATACTTCTGTTTTTGCGCCTCAGTCCCGAATTCATTGATCGGCACCATGACCAGTGAGGATTGCACGCTCATCATCGAACGATAACCGGAGTCGACGCGCTCCACTTCACGAGCGATCAGGCCGTAGCTGACGTAGTTCAGCCCGCTGCCGCCGTACTGCTCAGGAATGGTTGCTCCCAGCAGGCCCACTTCACCCATCTCGCGGAAAATCGCCGGGTCGGTTTTCTCATGGCGGAACGCTTCCAGCACCCGCGGTGCGAGCTTCTGCTGGGCGAACTGCTCGGCAGTGTCGCGGATCATGCGTTCTTCTTCGGTGAGCTGCTGGTCCAGCAACAATGGATCGATCCAGTTGAAGCTCGCTTTACCGGCCATGAAAGAGTCCTCGCCAATTAAATAAATGTCGTGGACTGATCCTAGGCGCGCTTTCCTACAAGGGCAAACGAGGATTACGCACTAACCTGTGCTAATTTCTCACTCCGTAAACGCCATAAACCCGGTTTATGCAGTTATTGAGTGAGGCTTACGTACATGCGCCGTAAAATCCCCAGCACCGTCGCCCTGGTCAGTTTCGAGGCTGCCGCGCGCCATGAGAGCTTCACCAAGGCTGCGCACGAGCTTTCTCTTACCCAAGGCGCTATCTGCCGACAGATCGCCAGCTTGGAGGATTTCCTCAGCGTGGAGCTTTTCCGACGCTCGCGCCGCGGCGTCAAACTGACCGAAGCAGGACTTTCCTACAGCCGTCGAGTGGCTACCCAATTGGATGCCGTCGAGCGCGACACTCTTTCCGTGATGGGGCACACCGGCGCGAACGTGATCGAGCTGGCCGTGGTTCCTACTTTCGGCACCCAATGGCTGCTGCCACGCCTCAAGGAATTTCAGCAGCAACATCCGGAAGTCACCGTCAATTTGACCAACCGCACACGCCCCTTTCTCTTCGCGGACACGGAGTTTGATGCCGCGATTTATTTTGGTGACGCGGACTGGTCCGGTACCGAATCCCACAAGCTGATGGGTGAAAATCCGATGCCGGTATGCAGTCCCACCTTGCTAGACGGTCGCAAGAGCCTGACACCGGAAGCCATCGCCGAACTGCCCTTGCTCCAGCAGACCACTCGTCCGTATGCGTGGCGCCAATGGTTCAACGCTCAGAATCTGAATATTGCGCGAGACCTGACAGGGCCGCGTTATGAACTATTCTCCATGCTCGCCCAAGCGGCCATGCACGACATGGGCATCGCGCTGATTCCGCCCTTTTTGATTCAGCGCGAGCTGGCAGAGAAACGACTGGTCGTGGCCAACCGTAACGCGCTGTCGAGCATCAAGGCCTATTACCTGATGATTCCAGATCGAAAGGTCGAATCCGCCTCTCTTCGAGCTTTTCGTGATTGGCTGGTGAACCAAGCAACGAGCTATCACCTTGATTAATAACGAAAAATAAAAAACCTACTTAGGTAGTCAACTAACAAAGGTCGCTACAGATATAAGTTTATGTCGCATTCAGTCAATCTGTCATGAAACCCGTGCAGTAGTCTCCAAAGCGTTTAAATACATGGCTTAGAGCCATATCGCGGAGCGCATCAGCGCTTATTCATCTGGCCGATGGGAAAAATTGTCAATTTGAACCTGAATCCTTGGAAAGCACGGCCCACAAGGGCTGCCGATCGATAATTGCGACATTCGGTCACAGGGTGACTTGTAGTTAATTTTCCGTCACCCGTCATAATCCCTTGAAGGGCTGAATTTTCGCCTGCAAAATGCCGCGCCCCGCCTGGTTTGGCGGGATCGTGCTGATCGGCCGCCCCAGCCGCACCATCCGAAGTGCCTGGGTTTACTCAATAAGATCACGCAGGAGATTTGACGTGCACATTGGTGTTCCCCTCGAAACCCAAACGGGTGAAACACGGGTTGCTGCTACCCCGGAAACCATCAAGAAGTTGATCGGCCAAGGCCATAAAGTCACTGTTCAAAGCGGCGCCGGTATCAAGGCCAGCGTTATCGACAGTGCCTACGAGGCGGCGGGCGCAACCATTGGCAGCGCCAGTGATGCATTCGGGGCCGAGCTGATCCTCAAGGTGGTCGCTCCCAGCGACAGCGAACTGACGCTGATCAAGAGCGGCACCGTTCTGGTGGGCATGCTCAATCCGTTCAACAACGAAACCATCGCCAAGCTGGCCGAACGCGGTATCACTGCATTTGCCCTTGAGGCCGCGCCACGTACGTCCCGTGCCCAGAGCCTGGATGTGCTGTCGTCTCAAGCGAACATCGCCGGCTACAAAGCCGTGCTGCTGGCTGCCCACCACTACCCACGCTTCATGCCGATGCTGATGACCGCCGCAGGCACCGTGAAAGCGGCGCGCGTGCTGATTCTCGGCGCGGGCGTGGCCGGGTTGCAGGCGATTGCCACGGCCAAGCGCCTGGGTGCCGTGATCGAGGCTTCGGATGTGCGGCCGGCGGTCAAGGAACAAATCGAATCCCTTGGCGCCAAGTTCGTCGACGTGCCTTACGAGACCGACGAAGAGCGTGAATGCGCGGTCGGTGTCGGCGGTTACGCCCGGCCCATGCCTGCCAGCTGGATGCAGCGCCAGGCCCAGGCTGTGCACGAGCGAGCCAAACAGGCCGACATCGTCATCACCACCGCGCTGATTCCGGGCCGCAAGGCACCGACTTTGCTGAGTGCCGAAACCGTCGCGCAGATGAAACCTGGCTCGGTGGTCATCGACCTCGCGGCCGCCCAGGGCGGTAACTGCCCGTTGACCGTGGCCGATCAGGTGGTCGTCGAGAACGGCGTCACTATCTGCGGCCCGACCAACCTGGCTGGTGAAGTCGCGGCCGATGCCTCGGCGCTGTACGCCCGTAACCTGCTGGACTTCCTGAAGCTGGTCTTCACCAAGGAAGGTCAGTTCGACGTGAACCTGGAAGACGACATCGTCGCCGCGTGCCTGATGTGCCGCGACGGCCAAGTCATCCGCAAAAACGCCTAAGCAGGGATTCAGACAATGGAAGAGCTTATCTCCCCCGGTATCTACAACCTGATCATCTTTGTGCTGGCAATTTATGTCGGTTACCACGTGGTCTGGAACGTTACACCTGCTTTGCACACGCCGTTGATGGCCGTGACCAACGCCATTTCGGCAATCGTGATCGTCGGCGCCATGCTCGCCGCCGCGCTGACCGTAACGCCTCTGGGCAAGACCATGGGCACCCTCGCCGTGGCCCTGGCCGCGGTAAACGTGTTCGGGGGCTTCCTGGTGACGCGCCGCATGCTTGAGATGTTCAAGAAAAAAGCCCCGAAAGCCGTAAAAGAAGAGGCGCCCAAGTAATGAGCATGAACCTGGTAACGACGCTCTATCTGATCGCGTCGATCTGCTTCATCCAGGCCCTCAAAGGCCTGTCGCATCCGACCACATCCCGCCGAGGCAACTTGTTCGGCATGCTCGGCATGGCGTTGGCGGTACTCACCACTGTGGGCCTTATCTATAAGCTCGGTGCTGAGCTGGCCACTGCCGGCATTGGCTACGTCATCGTCGGCCTGCTGATTGGCGGCACCGCCGGCTCGATCATGGCCAAGCGCGTCGAGATGACCAAGATGCCGGAGCTGGTGGCATTCATGCACAGCATGATCGGCCTGGCGGCGGTGTTCATTGCCATCGCGGCGGTCGTCGAGCCGCAGTCCCTGGGCATCGTCAAACAACTGGGTGATTCGATTCCAGCCGGTAACCGTCTGGAACTGTTCCTCGGCGCCGCCATTGGTGCAATCACCTTCTCCGGTTCGGTGATCGCGTTCGGCAAGCTCTCGGGCAAATACAAGTTCCGCCTGTTCCAGGGCGCACCGGTACAGTTTGGTGGCCAGCACAAGCTCAACCTGATCCTGGGCTTGGCAACGCTGGGCCTGGGCTTGGCCTTCATGTTCACCGGCAACCTCGGCGCATTCGCCCTGATGCTGGCCCTGGCGTTTGTCCTGGGTGTACTGATCATCATCCCGATCGGCGGCGCGGACATGCCGGTGGTGGTTTCGATGCTCAACAGCTACTCCGGTTGGGCCGCAGCGGGTATCGGCTTCTCGCTGAACAACTCGATGCTGATCATCGCTGGCTCGCTGGTGGGTTCGAGCGGTGCGATCCTCTCGTACATCATGTGCAAGGCGATGAACCGTTCGTTCTTCAACGTGCTACTCGGCGGTTTCGGCAACACCGCAGATGCGGCTGGCCCGGCCGGTTCGAAAGAAGCCCGTCCGGTGAAATCCGGCTCGGCTGACGACGCGACCTTCCTGCTGACCAACGCCGACACGGTGATCATCGTGCCGGGCTACGGGCTGGCGGTAGCGCGGGCGCAGCATGCGCTGAAAGAGCTGACCGAGAAGCTGACCCACCATGGCGTGACCGTCAAATATGCGATCCACCCGGTCGCAGGTCGCATGCCCGGGCACATGAACGTCCTGCTGGCCGAGGCCGAAGTGCCTTACGACCAGGTGTTCGAGATGGAAGACATCAACTCCGAGTTCGGCCAGGCCGACGTGGTGCTGGTGCTGGGCGCCAACGACGTGGTCAACCCGGCGGCGAAGAACGATCCTAAGTCGCCGATTGCCGGCATGCCGATCCTCGAAGCGTTCAAGGCCAAGACCATCATCGTCAACAAGCGCTCGATGGCCAGCGGCTATGCCGGCCTGGACAACGAACTGTTCTACCTCGACAAAACCATGATGGTGTTCGGTGACGCCAAGAAGGTCATCGAAGACATGGTCAAAGCGGTGGAATAAACCTCAGCGCTGCTTCACCCCAAAACGCCCCGACTTGTCGGGGCGTTTTGATTTGTATCAAGGCAAAATATTACCGATCCGGTAATGATGTTTTGCCTGAAACGCCCGTAATAGACGCCTGAAATGCGACCTTTGTAGCGGGTCGGGCACAGCGCTAATTCACTAGACTGCGCATCTTGCTTTCCAGCCCGAGATAACCACCTATGTACCGTGATCGCATCCGCTTGCCTTCGTTATGGAATAAAGTGATGAGCGCTGCCGAAGCAGCCTTGTTGATCGAGGACGGCATGACCGTCGGCATGAGCGGCTTTACTCGCGCAGGAGAAGCGAAAGCAGTGCCCCACGCCCTGGCTGAGCGCGCCAAGGTCACCCCGCTGAAAATCAGCCTGATGACCGGTGCAAGCCTGGGCAACGACCTCGACAAGGAGCTCACCGAAGCCGGTGTACTGGCGCGACGCATGCCGTTCCAGGTCGACAGCACGCTGCGCAAGGCGATCAACGCAGGCGAGGTAATGTTCATCGATCAGCACCTCTCGGAAACCGTCGAGCAACTGCGCAACGGCCAGCTCAAGCTGCCCGATATTGCCGTGATCGAAGCCGTCGCCATCACCGAGCAAGGGCATATCGTACCGACCACGTCGGTGGGCAATTCGGCCAGCTTCGCCATCTTCGCCCGGCAAGTGATCATCGAGATCAACCTGGCTCACAACCCGAACCTGGAAGGGCTGCACGACATCTATATCCCGACCTATCGTCCCACCCGCACACCCATCCCCCTGGTGAAAGTCGACGACCGTATTGGCAGTCCCGCGATCCCGATCCCGCCGGAAAA
This sequence comes from Pseudomonas thivervalensis, assembly GCF_001269655.1. Lineage (GTDB taxonomy): Bacteria > Pseudomonadota > Gammaproteobacteria > Pseudomonadales > Pseudomonadaceae > Aquipseudomonas > Aquipseudomonas thivervalensis. Next base: position 840,322 of record NZ_LHVE01000020.1, on the reverse strand, counting down.
AATTGCTGCCATTGTCATTACCCACCAGGGGGACTCGCCTTCGACCGTCGCGCCACCAGACAGTGACACCCAGGCCATTGCCGATCACCTGATCGACTTCTTCAAGCAGGAAGTCGCGGCCGGGCGCATGACCAACAAGCTCGGGCCGTTGCAGGCCGGGATTGGCAACATCGCCAATGCCGTGATGTGCGGGCTGATCGATTCCCCGTTCGAAGACCTGACCATGTATTCCGAGGTCCTGCAGGATTCGACATTCGACTTGATTGACGCCGGCAAGCTCAGTTTCGCCTCCGGCAGTTCGATCACCCTGTCGGGTCGACGCAATGCCGATGTGTTCGGAAACCTGGAAAAGTACAAGGACAAACTGGTCCTGCGCCCACAGGAAATTTCCAACCACCCCGAGGTGGTGCGCCGCCTGGGCATCATTGGGATCAACACCGCGCTGGAGTTCGACCTATATGGCAACGTCAACTCCACTCATATCTGCGGCACGAGGATGATGAATGGCATCGGTGGCTCAGGGGATTTCGCCCGCAATGCTCACTTGGCGATTTTCGTCACCAAGTCGATTGCCAAGGGCGGTGCCATTTCCAGTGTCGTGCCGATGGTCAGCCATGTGGACCATACCGAACATGATGTCGACATCCTGGTGACTGAGATCGGCCTGGCCGACCTGCGGGGCCTGGCACCAAGGGAGCGGGCACGCGTGATCATCGACAATTGCGTACACCCTTCCTATCGCCAGGCCTTGAACGACTATTTCGACGCCGCGTGCGTCTTGGGTGGCCATACCCCGCACATCCTGCGCGATGCACTGAGTTGGCACCTGAACCTTGAAGAAACCGGGCGCATGTTGGCCGTCTGATACAGCTGGATCACCGCTATCGCAAATACAGTTTTAGTTACGGCCCCTCACTCAAGCCTGATCCGACAAAAACTGTACTGCTGTACCGGTGATTTCTTACAGTCTTTTCTTACAAAACAGCCATCGATGGATAAAAACGCACCACTATCGTGCAGACAAGTACAGTTGCCTCAATATCGACCAGTACACCGCTCTTTCACAGTTAACTGGTCTCTCACAATACAAGTGAACTGTATCTAGAGAGACTGGCCAAACGAGAGGATCATGGGCACCAGTTAAACCACTACCTAATCCCGCCACAAGCGGAAGGATGTCAACCATGGAACGTACACTCAGTTCCGAGCTGTTTTTCGAAGACAAAGCTGAAAAAAACCAGGCTTCCCTGCCTCTTCGCGTTATCGCCAACCTGATGTTGTGGCAGCGCCGCATCGCCAGCCGTCACCAACTGGCTCGTCTGGATTCGCGCCTGCTGGCTGATGCCGGTATCAGCGAAGCACAACGCTACGAAGAGCTGAGCAAGCCGTTCTGGCGCTAACTCAGCGTCGCTGGCCCTGACCCACCGGGTCCACCGCCAGCACCGAATTGAACAAAACAAGACCCGTCGCGGGTAACCGCGACGGGTCTTGTCGTTTCCGAGTCCGACCTTTAAGGACGACTGGAGAGAAATAACAGTTTTCGCACAAATAAAAATATACCAGTACAGTTATGCTTGAACCGTAACGCCCAATACAAGCTTCCTAAAGCCAACGACTCTCGCAAGGGCTGTCAGCCAACACGTTCCTGTCCTAATATCGAGGCGAACGTGGCGAAGCGAGTCGAGCATGCGTCTCCTCTTCCAGCTACACGCACCGGCATCACCTCATCTTTCAAGGAGTTTCATCATGATCCGTCTTCGCCTGCTCAGTGCAGTTGCCTTGCTGGCCGTAGCCGCCCATTCCAACGCCAGCAGCTTCATCGTCACCACCGACTCCCTCGTTGGAGCACTCAAGGCCACGTCCGACGTGACTTCCGATGCAACTTCATCACTGCGAGACAACAAGATCGTTCAAGCCGCCCGTGATGACGCCGCCAGCTTCGTGGCCAGCGAAGGCGCCATCCGTGGTGTGAAACTGGAAAGTGCCCTGGATTACATCCGCCAGCAGGCACCGCAACTTAACGCCACCGATGCACAGCTGGCCCAGGCCATCCTGGTGATCTGATGCAACATGAAACATCGGGCGCCAATTGGTGTTCCGATGTTTCAGCACTGGCTCTGGCCCGCAGGTTTGCGCTAGCCTTCAGGCTCGCTATCAACCGTCGAGTCCCATGCGTTTTTACTCAGATCTGTTCATCGCGTCTTTATTCGTCGTTTTTTGCTGGTCCGTGCCCGCCCATGCCTTCGACGTGTCCACCCAGCAAGTGGTGGTCAGCGGCTATGCCACGAGCATGGTGACCTCCGCGCCCTTCGACCATAAACTGATCGTCGCCGCTCACGATGACGCTGCGGCCTTCATTGCCAGCGACGGGCAGTTGCGAGGTGCACAACTGGAATCGGCCCTGGATTACCTGCGCCGGACCCAACCAAAACTTCATGCCAGCGACCTTGAACTGGCACAGGCAATTCTCGTCCAATAGTTATCCTTATTTTCTCCGGAGTCGTTCCATGCGTAGCCCGCTGATTGCTGCCGCCCTAGGCCTGCTGGTGTTGGCCGATGTGGCCCAGGCACATACCCTGGTAGCCACCAGTAACATCATCGTTCGCGCTTCCCAGCGCACGATTGATTTCACTTCCGACACCACCACGTCCATTCGTGATTCGAAAATCGTTCGCGAAGCCCATGACGATGCCGCCAGTTTTGTCGCCAGCAATGGTGAAATTCGCGGCGCTCATCTCGAGGCCGCCTTCGACACCTTGCGCACCCGCGTGCCGGAAGCCCGCGACGCCAGTGACCAGGTTCTCGCCGAAGCCATCCTCGCATTGTGAGGCGGTTCGCCGCCTGGCTGGCGGCCGGGGCCTTGCTGCTTACGGGCAGCATGGCCCAGGCCGGCCTGCAATTGCACCTCAACGCCGAAGGCCTGAGCCCGGCGCAACAGCAGGCCAGCCAGGCGCTGCTCGATGAAGCCATGCAGGCTCTGCCGCCGCGCTTCATCGAGCGGCTGGACCGACGCATCGATGTCGGCTGGACCGACCAGATGCCTGCCAACGCCTACGGCCAGGCCTCGCTGGTGTCGCAACTGGACCTCAATAGCAACCTGCTCGACAGCCTTGTCGACGGCAGCGCTGCGGCGCAAAAGACCCATCGCCCCCACGGTACCGTGCGCCGGGAAATGCTCGCCACGGTCCTGCACGAACTGACCCACATCTATGACCGCTCGCGTCTATGGCCAGATGCCGAACGCACGCTGATCCAACGCTGCACTCGACGCAACAGCAGCGCCGGGTTGATCGGTCTTCCGGATGAATGCCGGGGCCAGAACGACCGCCGCTTCACCCTCAGCGATGATCCGCGCTTGCTGGACCTCGCCGGCTGGCCGCAATACGTCGGCCGGCGCGGTGAGCGGGAACAGCACAACCGCCAAGTCGCCCGCAGCCCGGATCTCTATGAAACGAGCAGCCCCAAGGAGTTCGTCGCGGTCAACATGGAGTACTTTCTCCTCGACCCGAGCTACGCCTGCCGACGCCCCGCCCTGTATCGCTATTACCAGGAACACTTCGGTTGGGCACCCGCCGCCAAGGACACCTGCGCCAAATCGTTCGCGTTCCTCAACGCCGGGAACGACTTCGCCAAGACGCCACTGGGCAAGGTTGATCCCGAGCGGGTCTATGCCATTGATTACCTGCTGGCCGAAGCCAACCAGAACTGGGTGAGCCGCTGGGGCCACAGCATGCTCCGGCTGGTGATCTGCGCACCGGGTCGTCCACGTGGACCGGACTGCCGACTGGATCTGGACCAACACCTGGTGCTGTCATACCGCGCCTTCGTCGGCGATGTGCAGCTGTCGAGTTGGGATGGGCTGGTCGGCAAATACCCGTCGCGCCTGTTCGTATTGCCGTTGGCCCAGGTGATCGATGAATACACCAAGACCGAACTGCGCAGCCTGGCATCGGTGCCGCTGAACCTGTCGCGCACCGAGATCGAGGAGACGGTCGAGCACGCCGCCGAAATGCATTGGAGCTACGACGGCAACTATTACTTCCTGTCCAATAACTGCGCCGTGGAAAGCTTGAAGTTGCTACGCAGCGGCAGCAATAACGCGCAGCTCAACGGCCTGGACAGCATCCTGCCCAACGGCTTGTTGGAAGTCCTCAAGGGCCGAGGCCTGGCGGACACCAGCGTGCTGGATGATCCCAAGGAAGCCTTGCGCCTGGGCTACCGCTTCGACTCATTCCGTGAGCGGTATCAGGCGATGTTCGATGTGCTGAAGAAGTATCTGCCGATCAAGCAGCAAACGGTGGAAGACTGGCTGGCCCTGGACGCCGCCGAACGCCGCGTCTGGTTCGAAAAGGCCGACCTGCGCACCAGCGCGGCGCTGTTGCTGCTGGAACAGGCCAGTTATCGTCGGCAACTGTTGCTGGCGCAGGATGAAGTCAAACAGCGTTACCTAGGCGCCCGTGAGTTGCAGAACGGTGGCATGGAAAGGGCTAATGCGACGCTGCAGCAGATCCTCGCCAACAGTGGCTTCCTGAGCCGCCCGGCCGAATTGCTCGGCAGCAGCGGCTACGGCTTGCCGCAACCCAGCGAGTGGCAACGCTTGGAATCAGAAAGCAGTTTGCGGCAGAAACAACTGCAAACGCTGACAGGCGATCTCGACAAGGAAGTCAGGGCGCTGCTCGAGCCGGGCCGCGCGGCTGAAATTGCTGCAAGCGAGGCCAATGTGAAGGAGATCGGCGAGCATTTGCGCAAACTGCATAAGGCTGGGGGCGGGTTGGAGTTGCCCTGACGAGCAGTGCCACCATTGTGGCGAGGGAGCTTGCTCCCGCTGGGTCGCGAAGCGGCCCCAAACAGGCTTATGCAATTTTTCAGACAGACCACATTGGCAGGTTTACGACTGCTTCGCAGCCGAGCGGGAGCAAGCTCCCTCGCCACAAGAGCAGTCCTGGTGCAATAAAAAGGGGTTCAGAACCACGTTCTGAACCCCTTTTTTTGGCTGAGAGCCGAACCAGGAATCAGCCCAGACGCGCCTTGCGCACACCATCAGCCAGGGCGGCACACAAGCTCAACACGCCATCGATCGCCTGTTCCGACGTATCGGCACTGGCGATATGGTCGATCAGCGCCGAGCCCACCACCACACCATCGGCCAACCGCGCGATAGCCGCCGCCTGCTCCGGCGTACGGATGCCAAAACCAATGCTGATGGGCAACTCAGTATGGCGACGCAAGCGCGCCACGGCTTCTTCCACATGTTCCAGCGTCGCGGCGCCAGCACCGGTCACGCCGGCCACCGACACGTAGTACACAAAACCCGAACTGCCGTTGAGCACCGTAGGCAAACGCACATCGTCGGTTGTCGGCGTCGTCAGGCGGATGAAGTCCAGGCCAGCAGCCTGGGCCGGTTCGCACAGTTCGCTGTTGTGCTCGGGCGGCATGTCCACGACGATCAGGCCATCCACGCCAGAATCCAGCGCCTCGCCAATGAAACGCTGCACGCCATAACGGTGGATCGGGTTGAAGTAGCCCATCAGCACCAGCGGTGTCTCAGTGTTGTCCTTGCGGAACTCGCGAACCATCTGCAGGGTTTTCGCCAGGCTCTGCTGAGCCCCCAGGGCGCGGATGTTCGCCAACTGGATCGCCGGGCCGTCGGCCATCGGGTCGGTGAACGGCATGCCCAACTCGATCACGTCAGCACCGGCCGCCGGCAGGCCTTTGAGGATCGCCAGCGACGTGTCGTAGTCCGGGTCGCCAGCCGTGACGAAAGTCACCAGGGCGGCACGGTTCTGTTCCTTGAGTTCGGCAAAACGGGTTTGCAGGCGGCTCATCAGTGTTTCTCCTGCTGGGACTGTTCCATGTGGTGCATCACGGTTTGCATGTCTTTGTCGCCACGGCCGGACAGGTTGACCACCATCAGGTGATCTTTCGGCAGGTTGGGTGCGCGTTTGAACACTTCGGCCAGGGCATGGGCGCTTTCCAGCGCGGGAATGATCCCTTCCAGGCGACAGCATTTGTGGAAGGCTTCCAGGGCCTCGGCGTCAGTGACCGAGGTGTATTGGACGCGACCAATGTCGTGCAACCAGGCATGTTCCGGGCCGATGCCGGGGTAGTCGAGCCCCGCGGAAATCGAATGGGCGTCGATAATCTGGCCGTCGTCGTCCTGCAGCAGGAAGGTGCGGTTGCCGTGCAGGACACCGGGGACGCCGCCGTTAAGGCTTGCCGCGTGCTTGCCGGTCTCGATGCCATAACCTGCGGCTTCGACGCCAATGATCTCGACACTCTTGTCGTCCAGGAACGGGTGGAACAGGCCCATCGCGTTGGAACCGCCACCAATGCATGCCACCAGGCTATCCGGCAGGCGGCCTTCCTGGGCTTGCAGTTGGTCACGGGTTTCCTTGCCGATCACGGCTTGGAAGTCGCGCACCATCGCAGGATATGGATGCGGGCCCGCCACGGTGCCGATCAGGTAGAACGTGCTGTCGACGTTGGTGACCCAATCGCGCAAAGCCTCGTTCATGGCATCTTTCAGGGTGCCGGTGCCGGCGACCACAGGGATGACTTCAGCGCCCAGCAGCTTCATGCGGAACACGTTGGCCTGCTGGCGCTCGATGTCAGTGGTGCCCATGTAGATCACGCAATCCAGGCCGAAACGCGCGGCCACGGTGGCGGTGGCCACGCCGTGCATGCCGGCGCCGGTCTCGGCGATGATGCGTTTCTTGCCCATGCGCCGCGCCAGCAGGATCTGGCCGATGCAGTTGTTGATCTTGTGCGCGCCAGTGTGGTTCAGCTCTTCACGCTTGAGGTAGATCTTGGCGCCGCCACAGTATTCGGTCAGGCGTTCGGCGAAGTAGAGCGGGCTCGGACGACCGACGTAGTCGCGCTGGAAGTAGGCCAGTTCCTCGATAAAGGCAGGATCTTCCTTCGCCACTTCGTATTCACGGGCCAGATCAAGGATCAGCGGCATCAAGGTCTCGGCCACATAACGGCCGCCGAATGCGCCGAACAGGCCGTTGGCATCGGGGCCGCTGCGCAGGTTGAAGGGGGTCGTAGGCTGGGTCATCGGGCGCTCCAGGCAAATGCGTTGAAAGACAATGAAGTCCACTCTACCCCTGACATCACCCACTGAAAACCGATAAGATCGCCGCAACATGTCAGGAAAACTCACAGATAAAATGCGCCACGACCTGCCCCCCCTCAATGCCTTGCGCGCCTTCGAGGCCACTGCCCGCCTGAACAGCGTAAGCCAGGCGGCCGAACAGCTGCACGTCACCCATGGGGCCGTGAGCCGACAGCTGAAGGTGCTGGAAGAGCATTTGGGTGTCAGCTTGTTCATCAAGGACGGGCGCGGCCTGAAACTCACAGATGCCGGCTTGCGCCTGCGGGACGCCAGCACCGATGCGTTCGAGCGCTTACGCGGTGTTTGCGCGGAGCTGACACAAAGTACGGCGGACGCCCCGTTTGTACTGGGCTGCTCGGGAAGCCTGCTGGCACGCTGGTTCATTCCCCGCTTGGGCAGGCTCAATGCTGACCTGCCGGATTTGCGCCTGCACCTGTCCGCCGGCGAAGGCGACCTGGACCCCAGGCGACCGGGGCTGGACGCCTTGCTGGTATTCGCCGAGCCGCCCTGGCCGGCCGACATGCAAGTGTATGAACTGGTGAGCGAGCGGATCGGCCCGGTGATGAGCCCGCACTACGCCGGGTTCACCCGCTTGCAGGGTGCACCGCCCAGCGCGCTGCTCGAAGAACCGTTGCTGCACACCACCTCGCGCCCACAGGCTTGGCCGACCTGGGCACGACAAAACACCCTTGAACCCCAGGCATTAAAGTTCGGGCAAGGATTCGAGCATTTGTATTATTTGCTGGAAGCCGCCGTGGCGGGGTTAGGCGTGGCGATCGCGCCCGAGCCGCTGGTGGCCGAGGACGTCCGCGCCGGTCGCCTGGTCGCGCCGTGGGGCTTCGATGAAACCACGGCGCGACTGGCGTTGTGGCTACCCAAGCGCGCCGCGGACGGGCGCGCTCGGCAATTGGCCCAGTGGCTCAGGTATGAACTGAGCCAACCCACTCAGTCACCGCGTTTGCATAGCAGGTAAGCCGCCAGCAAACCCAGCGCACCGACCGCGACACCGGCCGTGGTCCATGGGTGTTCCTGCGCGTAGTCGCGTGTGGCGATCCCGGTTTCACGGGTTTTCACCTTGACCTCTTCATACGCGTCACTGAGCAGATGGCGAGAATGTTTCAACGCATTTTCGGCATTGGCCTTGAGTGACTTGAGGGTCTTACGCGACTCGTCCGAAGCGTCGTCCTTCAGACTTTCCAACGACTTGAGCAGACTTTCGATCTCCGCTTCCATGCTTTGCAACGAGGCTTTGCGTAACGAAGTGCTGGCCATGGTGGCTCTCCTGCAGTGGTTGAGTATCGTGTGAGAATTGGGACTGCGACGGTTTGGGAAAGTGCAGTAAATCTGAACTTTCGCCGCTTGAACGGGCACACATGTAAGGCGATAAATCGCTGCTAGGCTGTTTAAAGACAACCAAGGAGAACGTCATGAGTGATCATCACACGTACAAGAAAGTCGAACTGGTCGGCTCCTCTCCCACCAGCATTGAGGATGCCATCAACAATGCCCTGGCGGAGGCCAGCAAAAGCCTCAAGCATCTGGAGTGGTTTGAAGTCACGGAAACCCGCGGCCACATCGAAAATGGCCGGGCCGCGCATTTCCAAGTGACCATCAAGGTTGGTTTTCGAATTGCCAATAGCTGAGGTTCGTTGAACTTGCACGCTGGCGGAGTGCCATAGGGAGTGGCGATGCGCTATGGTTCGCGCATTACGTTTTCCAATACCTGCCCTATTTGATCCGACCAAGGAGTGCGAGCGATGAAAAAATTGATGGTGGCCCTGGGTTTGCTGAGCCTTGCCGGTGGTGCGTTTGCGGCCGGCAAGCCCTGCGAAGAGCTGAAAAGCGAAATCGCAGCGAAGCTGGACGCCAAGGGCGTGTCGGGCTATTCGCTGGAGATCGTCGATAAAGGCGCAGCGACTGACGGACAAAAAGTCGTCGGCACTTGTGAGGGCGGTGCGAAGGAAATCGTCTACAAACGCGGCTGATAGCGCGCTCAGCTCAAAGCCGACGCACAGCGTCGGCTTTTTATTGGCCGCGACTTAGCCCTTCATGACCTGCGCCAACAACTCGTAGGAGTGCAAGCGATCGGCGTGCTCATACAGGTCGCTGGTGAAAATCAGCTCATCGGCCTGGGTTTGCTCGATCAACACTTGCAGCTTGGCGCGAATCTTCTGCGGACCGCCGACCATGGCCAGGCCCAGGAAATCGCCGACCGCCTCTTTCTCATGGGGCAACCAGAGACCGTTCATGGTTTCGACCGGCGGACGCTGCACCAGGCTCTGGCCACGCATCAGCGCCAGGATTCGCTGGTACACCGACGTCGCCAGGTAATCGGCCTGTTCATCGGTATCCGCGGCCACCAGCGGCACGCCGAGCATCACATAAGGCTTGTCGAGCACCGCTGACGGTTTGAAGTGATTGCGGTAGATGCGGATCGCCTCATGCATGAAGCGTGGTGCGAAATGGGAGGCGAATGCGTAGGGCAAACCGCGCTCACCGGCCAGTTGCGCACTGAACAGGCTCGAACCCAATAGCCAGACCGGCACGTTGGTGCCGGTGCCGGGCATGGCGATGATGCGTTGATCCGGAGTGCGCGGGCCCAGGTAGCGCATCAGTTCGGCCACGTCATCGGGAAAGTCGTCCGCGCTGCCTGAGCGCTCGCGGCGTAGCGCCCGAGCGGTCATCTGGTCGGAACCGGGCGCACGGCCCAATCCCAGGTCGATGCGACCCGGGTAGAGGCTTTCCAGCGTGCCGAACTGTTCGGCGATGATCAACGGCGCGTGATTGGGCAGCATGACGCCGCCGGAGCCGACGCGGATGGTCGAAGTGCCCCCGGCCAGATACCCCAACAGCACCGCCGTCGCTGAGCTGGCGATACCGTCCATATTGTGGTGTTCGGCCACCCAGAAGCGGGTATAGCCGTATTGCTCCACGTGCTGCGCGAGGTCCAGCGAGTTGCGCAAGGACTGGGCGGCATTGCCATCAGCGCGAACGGGCACCAGGTCGAGGGTTGAAAATTTCACTTCGGACAGCTGTTTCATGGGCCGGGATCTCCAACGGCGTTCCGGGCTTTTCCTACGGGTAAAAGCCTGCCGTTTCTAAAGGTGTGTGCCATGCAATGTGGGCATATACCCGAGTTTCAATAGCTGCGACGAATTTTCCTACTAAATTCGTCGGCTAATCGACGGGGTGAACTTTTCCAGGCGGTCTATCCTCACAACCCAGACAGTAAAAAAACACCCAGGCGCGGCTTTCGCGTCGGATCTACAGGAGGCAGACATGGCTATCATCAAAAAAGCATCGGCTCATTGGGAAGGTGACCTGAAAACCGGTATCGGCTCCATTTCCACCGAAACCGGTGTGTTGCGTGAAGCGCCCTACGGCTTCAAGGCGCGCTTCGAAGGCGGCAAGGGCACCAACCCGGAGGAATTGATCGGCGCGGCCCATGCCGGCTGCTTCTCCATGGCCTTTTCGATGATCCTCGGCGACGCCGGGCTCAAGGCCGACAGCATCGACACCAACGCCGAAGTGACCCTGGATCAGGTCGAGGGAGGTTTTGCGATCACGGCGGTCAAGCTGGTGCTCAAGGCGAAAATCCCCGGTGCCACCCAGGACCAGTTCAATGAACTGAGCAACAAGGCCAAGGAAGGGTGCCCGGTTTCCAAGGTGCTGAACGCCAAGATCACCCTGGATGCGACGCTGGTGAGCTGACCCATGAAGGAATCGCAGCCTTTGCAGGCGCTACCGAAGGCTGCGATTTTATTGAATGCGGTCGAGACTGTTTAGCCTGGCGCAATTATGATCGAATGAAACCCGCAGTTTCAGCGCATAGGCAGTGCGCGCTGCCATGAGGAATTCGAACATGAAACGATCAGCCCTGGTGGTCATCGGCTGCGCATTCGCTGCATCCGCCCTAGCAGCACCCAAATCCTGTGAAGAGCTGAAAGCGGAAATCGAAGCAAAGATCCAGGCCAATAACGTGTCGTCCTACACGTTGGAAATCGTCACCAATGACGAAGTCCACGACCAGAACATGGTGGTGGGTACCTGTGAAAACGGCACGAAGAAAATCATCTACCAGAAGAACGACCGCTAGGACGGGACCCTATGGAACGCAATTGATTTGTCGTTCCTCGGCCACGATTTGACGCTTGGCGTCGTAGAGCCGGGCGCTGGGCGTGAATGCCAGGTTGCGAGCCTCCAGACGATAGCGCTGGCCGGCCTCGAAATGGTCGTAGCGCACGAGCATGTAGCACAGTCGCTCTTGCGGTTCGGCCTGCATGCCCAACCCACCACCACTGAATACTTCGAAGTCGAAGCGCACTTTCAGTTCGTGGCTGCCCGGCGAAACCTGAAAGAACCGTCCGTCGCGCAAGCGCTGGCCGTCCAGGCTTTCAGCCATCAGCATTTTGCCGCCCGGCATGGGGGTAGCGAAATCAACCCATGCCATGTTCGGGTCGACCGGGGGCAGCGGGCTCGTTGCGCAACCGCTCATGGAGACCAGGGCCAGTAACAGCAGGGATAAGCGCATGATGAGTTTCCTGAAAATCAGGCCTTGAGCATAGCGCCAATCACGTTTGTTGGCAGCCCGCCGGCGTACCCTGCCCTACCACCTTGCGCTGCTGATCATAAAGCTTGGCCCACGGCCGGAAACCAATGCTGCCGGCCTGTAGCTGATAACGTTGGCCGGCGTTGAAGTCCTTGAATTTCACGTTCAACCGACAATCGCGCCACAGCGGTTCGGCATCCGGGCCGATGTTGCCGGGCTCGACAGCAAACTGATAACGCACCGTCAGCTCATGGCTGCCGGGTTGCACTTCGAAATAACGTCGGTCGACGGACAGCTTGTCATCGACTTCCAGCGCCTGCAGCGCGGTGTCCTGCTGGTTGCCCAGGTCGATCCACGCCTGGGATGGATCGGGGTCAGGCAAGCCGGCACACCCCGTCAGCAACAACAGGCCACTCGTCAGCATCAACACGCGCATAGCGAAGCTCCAGGCAAGCGAGATAGTCTTGTAGGCAGACTTCCCAGGGTGATTCCAATTGATCAGGCCGCGTTCAAGCCATCGGTTACTCGACCGTGTTTTCCAGATTTTGTTTCCAGGCCTGCTGCTTTTGTTACTGAACGGTTGCGCCAGTGCCGGTTATTACAGCCAACTTGTCGGCGGGCAGCTGCAATTGCTGCAGGGCCGCGAGCCTATCGACCAGGTCATAGCCGACCCCGCTCGCGATACCCAACTCAAGGCGTACCTGGCCCAAGCGCGCAAGGCACGGGCCTTTGCCAGTGACCACCTGCATCTACCGGACAATCAAAGCTATCGCCTGTATGCAGACATTGGCCGGCCGTTCGTAGTCTGGAATGTCTTCGCCACGCCAGAGTTTTCCCTGGCACCGCTAAATCATTGTTTTCCCATTGCCGGTTGCGTGGCTTATCGCGGTTATTACAGCCAGGGCGCCGCCCGTGGCGAGGCCGCGTTGCAGCGCTTGCAAGGCATGGACGTGGCGATCGGTGGAGTAGAGGCCTATTCGACGCTGGGCTGGTTCAACGATCCGATCCTGAGTTCGATGATGCACTGGGGCGACGAACGCCTGGCGACGCTGATCTTTCATGAACTGGCGCACCAGCGGTTTTATGTAAAGGACGACACCGAATTCAATGAATCCTTCGCCACCTTCGTCGAACAGGAGGGCACCCGGCAATGGCGCGCCAGCCGTGGGCTGGCGCCGGATAACGGCAAGCAGGTGCGCCAGCGCGATCAATTCATCCAACTGATCCTCGACACCCGCCAGCGCCTGGAAAAGCTCTACACCCTACCCCTGTCGGCCGAGCAGATGCGCCAACGCAAGGCTGCAGAATTCGAACGCCTGCGTGCCGACTACGTGGAAATGCGCGACACCCAGTGGGCGGGCGACAAGCGCTACGATGCCTGGGTCTACGCGCCACTGAACAACGCCCGGTTACTACCGTTCGGGCTGTATGACCAGTGGGTACCGGCGTTTGCGGCACTCTTCAAGCAGGAGGGCGGGAACTGGATTGCGTTTTATGCAGTGGTGGAAAAACTGGGGAAACTGCCGATCGAGGAGCGCAAGGCGGCCTTGAAGGTATTGGCGGAGCCGAAGACTTCTGCGGACTAGGCTGGCGTCATCGCGAGCAAGCTCGCTCCCACAGTGAGGCATCTCCAAACCCTGTGGCGAGGGAGCTTGCTCCCGCTCGGCTGCGCAGCAGTCGTCGCTTTTGGGGCCGCTTCGCGACCCAGCGGGAGCAAGCTCCCTCGCCACAGGTGATGATCACCACTGGAACAGCGCCGTCTCGCCAAACCAATTCACCCTGCACAAAAAAGGGCATACCGATTCATCGGTATGCCCTTTTTGATTGCCGCTTGCTTCCCCCTGGCCGAGGTACTCGTAGCAAATTATCAGTTAACGCTTTCTTTCAAGGACTTGCCTGGTTTGAAGGCAACGGTGTTGCTGGCCTTGATCTTCACCGGCTCACCGGTCTGTGGGTTCTTGCCAGTGCGAGCGCCGCGGTGGCGTTGCAGGAACGTGCCAAAGCCCACCAGGGTAACGCTGTCCTTGCGGTGCAGGGCGCCGGTGATTTCTTCGAGGACGGCGTTGAGGACGCGGTTGGCTTGTTCTTTGGTGAGGTCTGCTTTTTCCGCGATGGCGGCGGCGAGTTCTGGTTTACGCATGAATGAAGCCCCTTTGACGGTTTTTTTGTTGTTATGTCCGTGCTGTTCTCTTTGGAACAGCCCCTAAGGCGCCGCAGGCTCTACTCTGCGGCAGACGGGAGTGAGGATGGCACGGTGCCGAAAACCGCGCCAGTGTCCGGGCGACCTTTGTGGGACCAAAAGTAGGGTTTTTGCGACAGAACGACCAGTATTTACGCCAGCAGGGCTGGAAGCTCCTTGTTCAGTGCCAGTTTCTCCATCACCGCAGTGCCTGTCAGGGCGTAACCCAACAGATTGCCTTGAGCGTCGCGGCACAGCGCCTTGATGTCCGTGCCCTGCCCTTCGACGCTCCACACGCCCTCGCTGCCTCGCGGCGGCGGCGACACCACCAATGGGCACACCGGGGTTTTGACGGTGATCGGCATGGCGCCGTAGCTGACGGCAGTCGGGTTGCCGGCGAGCGTCTGGGCCAGCGCCCGGGCGCAGCTCATCAGCGGCATGACATACAGCAGGTTCAAGCCGTCGACCTCGGCGCAATCGCCCAGGGCGTAGATGTTGGCGTGGGAGGTCTTGAGGTGACGGTCGACCACGACGCCGCGGTTGACCACCAGGCCGGCGGCGGCTGCGAGGTCGATCCGTGGGCGTAGACCGATGGCCGAGACCACCAGGTCGCAGGCGATCACCTGGCCATCGGACAGGTGTGCCTCCAGCCCGTCGGCGACCTTCTGCAAGCGGTTGAGCACAGGGCCCAAGTGGAAGCGCGCGCCGAGGCCTTCCAGCCCGGCCTGGACCGCTGCGGCCGCTGCCGGGTGCAACAGCGTCGGCATGACTTGCTCACACGGCGCCACCAGTTGCACTTCGTAGCCACCCAGAGTCAGGTCGTTGGCAAACTCGCAGCCAATCAGGCCAGCGCCCAGTAACAACACCCGGCGCTTGCCGGTGGCCGCGGCCCTGAAGCGTGCATAGTCCTCCAGGTCGTTGATCGGAAAGATCAGGTCCGCCGCATCGCCCTGTACCGGCACGCGTACGGTTTCTGCACCCCAGGCCAGGATCAGGTCACGATAATTCACCGCTTCCTCACCGATCCACAGCCGCTTGTGGCCCGGATCGATGCCGCTGATGCGGGTGTGGGTGCGCACTTCGGCCTTGAGTTGCTCGGCCATGGCCCCCGGCTCGGCCATGCTCAGGCCGGCGGCGTCTTTGTTCTTGCCAAAGCCTGTGGAGAGCATCGGCTTGGAATACGAGCGACCGTCGTCCGCGGTGATCAGCAGCAACGGGGTTTCGCTGTCGAGCTTGCGAAACTCCCGGGCCAGGTTATAACCGGCCAGCCCAGTACCGACGATGACGACAGGTGCACTCATGTTGCTCTCCACTTGATGAAACGATCAGTTGATTTCGATCATTTCGAAATCCATTTTGCCAACGCCGCAGTCCGGGCACAGCCAGTCTGCCGGTACGTCCTCCCAACGGGTGCCGGGCGCGATGCCATCGTCAGGCCAGCCGTCGGCTTCGTTGTAGATCAGGCCACAGACGATACATTGCCACTTCTTCATTCCAATACTTCCTCATGATGTCAGGCCTTGGCCGGTATTTTCCGGCTCAGGGCCGTTTTGTACTGATCGGCTGCAACAGATGCAAGCACGATCGGCAGGCTACAGGCCGGCCCCGTCAAAACCGGTGACCGACATGGTAAGCTCGCGGCCTCATTTGCTGCCATTCAAGACCTCTGTGCCGCATACAAATTCGATATTTCCTACACTCCAATGGCTGCCCCAGCCCCTGCTGTCGCCCCGCCCCGATGCGGGTGTACTCGATTGGCTGTTCGACGAAGGCTCCCTGACCCGGCGCCTCACACGCCTGTCGGATGGCCATTTCAGCGTGACGCCGTTGTTCGAAGGTTGGCAGCCATTGCGCACCGACGAATGTGCCGCGCTGGACCTGGCCGAGGGCAGCGAGGGCTGGGTACGCGAGGTGTATCTGCGCGGCCGCGACCAACCTTGGGTGTTCGCCCGCAGTGTGGCGGCGCGCAGCGCCTTGCAGGGTGACGGGTTGCAGATGGACGAACTGGGCAGCCGCTCCCTGGGCGAATTGCTGTTTTGCGACCAGGCGTTCCAGCGCCGGGCCATCGAGGTTTGCCATTACCCCGAGGCCGGGTTGCCGGAAGACGTCCGCGCCAGCGGGCTGTGGGGTCGCCGCTCACGTTTCGATCGCGGTGCGTTGAGCGTGCTGGTGGCGGAAATCTTCCTGCCCCGCTTGTGGACCGTCGCCCGCGCCTATTCGGAGAATTTTTGATGTACGTGCACCTGCTCAAATCCTTGAATCGCCTGAACCCACGGGCATGGGACTTCGTGCAATTGACCCGCATGGACAAGCCCATCGGCATCTACCTGCTGCTGTGGCCGACGTTGTGGGCGTTGTGGATTGCCGGTGAAGGCTCGCCGTCCATCGCCAACGTGGTGATTTTCGTCCTCGGCGTGGTGCTGACCCGCGCCGGTGGCTGTGTGATCAATGACTGGGCCGACCGCAAGGTGGACGGCCACGTCAAACGCACCGAGCAACGCCCGCTGGTGAGCGGCAAGATCAGTTCGAAAGAAGCGCTGGTGTTCTTCGCCGTGCTGATGAGCGTGAGTTTCCTGCTGGTGCTGTGCACCAATGCCCCGACCATCCTGCTGTCCCTCGGTGGCCTGGCGCTGGCGTTCAGCTACCCGTTCATGAAGCGCTATACCTACTACCCGCAAGTGGTGCTGGGGGCGGCGTTCTCCTGGGGCATGCCAATGGCGTTCACCGCCGAAACCGGTCACCTGCCGGCGGCCGCCTGGTTGCTGTACATCGCCAACCTGCTGTGGACAGTGGGCTACGACACCTACTACGCAATGACCGACCGGGACGATGACCTGCGCATCGGCGTGAAGTCCACGGCGATCCTGTTTGGCGATGCCGACCGGGTGATCATTCTGATGCTGCAAGGCCTGGCCTTGGGCTGCCTGCTGTTGGCCGGGTCGAAATTCCAGCTCGGCGGCTGGTTCCACCTGGGGCTGGTGGCTGCGGCCGCGTGCTTCGCCTGGGAGTTCTGGTACACCCGTGGCCGGGACCGGATGCGTTGCTTCCAGGCGTTCTTGCATAACCACTGGGCCGGCTTGGCGATTTTCGTGGGGATCGTGCTGGATTACGCGTTGCGCTGAGGCCGCTGACCCAGCGGTAATCCTTGGGTCATGAAACCTTTGTGGAACCTTGAGTCACGAAAGCCTTTGTGGCGAGGGAGCTTGCTCCCGCTGGGCAGCGAAGCGGCCCCAAGATCTAGCGGTCGCTGCGCAACCGAGCGGGAGCAAGCTCCCTCGCCACAAAAAAGCGTCTCAGTGGGACGCGTTACTTAGCCTTGGCAACTTTCCAGGCGCCGTCCATTTTGCCCTCGCCGGTCATGTCTCCGGCCTTCTTGTCCATCACGAAGGTGTACAGCGGCATGCCCTGATAGGCCCACTGCATTGAGCCATCATCACGCTTGATCACGGTCCAGTCACCCATGGATTTATCACCCGCCTCAGCCATCAGCGGTGGCCAATTGGCGGCACACTTGTCATTGCACGCCGATTTGCCGGCCGAGTCCTTGGCGAAGGTGTAAAGCGTCATGCCCTTATGGTCGGTGAACATACCGTCCTTCTCCATCGCAGGATCGGCTGCCATCGCCAATCCAGGCAGCGTCAGGGCAGCAGCCATCAGCAGGGCTTTGAAGGAAACAGTCATTTGTTTCATGGAAACCTTCTTTTGTGGTTGTCAGGATTCGGACTGAAAAGCTTAGTCCAGGATCCCCTCCCTTGCCGCAGGACGAAATAACTGTCACACGACTGCAATAATTCCGTTATCTAATGCGGCGCAAGACAGTTAAATGACAAGAGGATTACCCCATGGTTGGCAGGAGCATTCTGATCGTCGACGACGAGGCGCCCATCCGCGAGATGATCGCTGTTGCGTTGGAGATGGCCGGCTATGACTGCATGGAAGCAGAAAACTCTCAACAGGCCCATGCCATCATCGTCGACCGCAAGCCCGACCTGATCCTGCTGGACTGGATGCTGCCCGGCACGTCAGGCATCGAACTGGCCCGGCGCCTCAAGCGCGACGAGCTGACCGGCGATATCCCGATCATCATGCTCACCGCCAAGGGCGAAGAGGACAACAAGATCCAGGGCCTGGAAGTCGGCGCCGACGATTACATCACCAAACCGTTCTCCCCACGGGAATTGGTGGCGCGCCTGAAGGCCGTGCTGCGGCGCGCCGGGCCGACCGATGGCGAAGCCCCGATCGAAGTCGGTGGCCTGCTGCTCGACCCGATCAGCCACCGCGTGACCATCGATGGCAAACCCGCCGAGATGGGCCCGACCGAATACCGCCTGCTGCAATTTTTCATGACTCACCAGGAACGTGCCTACACCCGCGGACAACTGTTGGACCAAGTCTGGGGCGGCAACGTCTACGTCGAGGAACGCACCGTGGACGTGCACATCCGGCGCCTGCGCAAGGCCCTCGGCGATGCCTATGAAAATCTGGTACAAACCGTGCGTGGCACCGGTTATCGTTTTTCGACCAAGGCCTGATCCGAGCCCTTACCGCCCGACAAGCTGACAAGGACGCGCGTCACGTGAATCAAAACTGGCATGGCACCCTGATTCGCCACATGTTGTTGCTGGTGACTGGCTGTTTGCTGATCGGCCTGATCAGCGGTTATTACGGCTGGAGCCTGGCCGCGGGCCTGGGGCTTTATCTGGCCTGGACACTCAAGCAATTGCTGCGCCTGCATGAATGGCTGCGCCTGCACCAACCCGACGAGGCCCCGCCCGACGGCTATGGCCTGTGGGGCGAGGTGTTCGACAGCATCTACCACCTGCAACGGCGCGACCAGCGCGTTCGCGGGCGTTTGCAGGCGGTGATCGACCGGGTCCAGGAGTCCACCGCCGCGCTGAAAGACGCGGTGATCATGCTCGACAGCGATGGCAACCTGGAGTGGTGGAACCGTGCTGCCGAGACGTTGCTGGGCCTCAAGACGCCCCAGGACAGCGGCCAGCCGGTGACCAACCTGGTGCGTCATCCACGCTTCAAGGAATATTTCGAACAGGCCAATTACGCCGAGCCGCTGGAAATTCCTTCGCCCACCAACGACCGGCTGCGCATCCAGTTGTACATCACCCGCTACGGCAACAACGAGCACTTGATGCTGGTGCGCGATGTCACGCGTATCCATCAGCTGGAACAAATGCGCAAGGATTTCATCGCCAACGTTTCCCACGAGCTGCGCACGCCGTTGACGGTGATCTGTGGTTACCTGGAAACCCTGCTCGACAACGTCGAGGAGGTGAACCCGCGCTGGAGCCGGGCCTTGCAGCAGATGCACCAGCAAAGCGGACGCATGCAGACCCTGCTCAACGACTTGCTGTTGCTGGCGAAGCTGGAAGCCACCGATTACCCGTCGGACAACCAGCCAGTGCCGATCGACGACCTGCTGCAAACCATTGTCGAAGATGCCCAGGAACTGTCCGGTTCCAAGCAGCAGACCATCACCCTGGAAGCCGACCCGGGCGTGCAGCTCAAAGGCAGCGAGGCGGAACTGCGCAGTGCGTTTTCCAACCTGGTGTTCAACGCGGTCAAGTACACGCCGGAGCAGGGCCGGATCCATGTGCGCTGGTGGGGTGACGAGCAAGGCGCGCACCTGAGCGTGCGCGATTCGGGCATCGGCATCGACAGCAAGCACCTGCCGCGCCTGACCGAACGTTTCTACCGCGTCGACTCCAGCCGCAACTCCAACACCGGGGGCACCGGGCTGGGCCTGGCCATCGTCAAACACGTCCTGCTGCGCCACCGCGCCCGCATGGAAATCAGTAGCGTACCCGGCCATGGCAGCACCTTTACCTGCCATTTCGCCCCGGCCCAGGTGGTTCGCGCACGCCTCGCCAACCCCGCTGATTGAGACCGCCCCCTAGGCAATCGCCGAGTCAGCCGCTACATTGACTGACTTGCGCCTGCCTTTTCAGGCGCTCATTTTCAACTTCTACGACTATTCGGAACCCGCAAAACCCCATCATGGACCCTTCCCCTGGCTTGTCCCTCGTCACACTCTTCGCCGAATTCGGCATGATTCTTTTTGCTCTGATCCTGGTTTTGCTCAACGGCTTCTTCGTTGCGGCAGAATTCGCCATGGTCAAGCTGCGCTCGACCCGGGTCGAGGCCATCGCCGAGCAGAACGGCTGGCGCGGGCACATCCTGCGCACCGTCCACAGCCAGCTCGACGCCTATCTGTCGGCATGCCAGCTGGGTATCACCCTGGCGTCCCTGGGGCTGGGCTGGGTCGGTGAGCCGGCGTTCGCCCACATCCTCGAGCCGCTGCTGGGCGCGGTCGGCGTCCAGTCGCCGGAAGTGATCAAGGGCGTGTCGTTCTTCACCGCGTTCTTCATCATTTCGTACCTGCACATCGTGGTCGGTGAACTGGCGCCCAAATCCTGGGCCATTCGCAAGCCCGAGTTGCTGTCGCTGTGGACCGCCGTGCCGCTGTACCTGTTCTATTGGGCCATGTACCCGGCGATCTACCTGCTCAACGCCAGCGCCAACGCCATCTTGCGCATCGCCGGCCAAGGCGAGCCTGGGCCCCATCACGAGCACCATTACAGCCGCGAAGAACTGAAGCTGATCCTGCACTCCAGCCGTGGCCAGGACCCGAGCGACCAGGGCATGCGCGTACTGGCCTCGGCCGTGGAGATGGGCGAGCTGGAAGTGGTGGACTGGGCCAACTCCCGGGAAGACCTGGTGACGCTGGAATTCAACGCGCCGCTCAAGGAAATCCTGGCGATGTTCCGTCGCCACAAGTTCAGCCGTTATCCGGTGTACGACAGCGAGCGCCAGGAGTTCGTCGGCCTGCTGCACATCAAGGACTTGCTGCTGGAACTGGCGGCCCTGGATCACATTCCCGAGTCGTTCAACCTGGCCGAACTGACCCGGCCGCTGGAGCGCGTGTCGCGGCACATGCCGCTGTCGCAGTTGCTGGAGCAGTTCCGCAAGGGCGGCTCGCACTTCGCCGTGGTCGAGGAAGCCGACGGCAACATCATCGGCTACCTGACCATGGAAGACGTGCTGGAAGTGCTGGTGGGCGACATCCAGGACGAACACCGCAAGGCCGAGCGCGGCATCCTCGCCTACCAGCCGGGCAAGCTGCTGGTGCGTGGCGACACGCCGCTGTTCAAGGTCGAGCGCCTGCTGGGGATCGACCTGGACCACATCGAAGCCGAAACCCTGGCCGGGCTGGTCTATGAAACCCTCAAGCGCGTGCCGGAAGAGGAAGAAGTGCTGGAAGTCGAGGGCCTGCGGATCATCATCAAGAAGATGAAAGGGCCGAAGATCATCCTGGCGAAGGTGTTGATGCTCGATTGAGCATCAACCTGCCCGCAAGTTGAAGGTATAACCCACCGTGGCGAGGGAGCTTGCTCCCGCTGGTTCTGTAGGAGCTGACGAGCGAAGCGAGGCTGCGATCTTTTCACTGCCAATTGAGTCTGCAGCGAAAGATCAAAAGATCGCAGGCTTCGCCAGCTCCTACAGAGCTGAAAGACCGCGTCGCCTTCGTCGCGGGCAAGCCTTGCTCCCACAGATAAATCGCTCCACCACAAGTGCACCCTCATCACGCCTCGGCGCTACTGCTTGCCCAACGCAAAGTTGGGCAAGTCGCCCACTGGTTGGTTGAACTGGTAGGGAATCGACACCAGCCCCAGCCCGGTATTGCGCTGCACCACGAAATGCAGGTGCGGCCCTGAGCTGTTGCCCGTATTGCCCGACAGCGCCAACGCCGTGCCCACCGCGACCCGCTGCCCTTCCCGTACGCTCACCGAGCCCTTTTGCAGGTGCAGATAGACGCCCATGGTGCCGTCGTCGTGCAGCACCCGCACGAAGTTACCCGCAGGATCATCCCCGCGGCCGGTCTGCTCATTTTCGGTCTTGATGACCACGCCCCCCCGCGCGGCGATGATCGGCGTGCCGACGGGCATGGCGATGTCCATGGCGTAGCGGTTCTTCGGGCCGTAATGGCTGTATTGACCATTGGCCCCTTGGCTGAGCCGGAACGGCCCGCCGCGCCAAGGCAGCGGGTACCGATAGTCCTGGGCGGCGCCTGCAGGGTCGCCCAGGGAATATTCGAACCTTGGGGTATACACCAGCGGCCTGCCGGGCCGGGTGGCCGTGAGCAGCGCCAGGCGCAGGTTGCTGCGTGCCGGCAGCACCCGACGAATCGGCCGGCTCGGCGCCCCGCTGACGTTGCGCAGCCCGGCGAAACTCAACTCGATCTCCACCGGCGCGTACAGGTCATTGCGCACGAACACCGCATCCCCGCCCTTCTGCTTCTTGATATCGAGAAACACCTGCCGCTCCAGGCGCTCGACCATGCGGTCGCGGAACACGAACACCTGGGCGCCCTTGCTGGGGCGATCGCTGTAGGAGACAACACCATTGGCATCGGTGGATTTGTAGATCGTCATGGCCTCGACCGAGGTGGAGGCCAGGACAAGAGCGCAGGCGTACAACAGGGGCACGAGCATGGGCAAAAGTTCTGTCGAAAAATGAAGGCTTGAACAGCAGCCTAGCAGCTGGGATGGACCAGCGTAGTCGACGGATGTTTCAAACTGGGTTGGCGCTTGCGCTGTGCATGCCAGGTACTACCAGAAAAAAGTCAGGAGAACCCACAACTCCCCCATCCCGACGATGAATCAAACCCCAAACCCATATATACAGGTCGTCCTCTGGAAACCAGGTCGGCACGGAAAAGCGTATCTGACCCGCTTCAATGTCGGACGCCTTCACATAATACCGCCGCACAAATCCAGTATACGGATGCACAGTGTAGGACATCAGTATCGCCACATCCCCCGCGGCCATTCCTTGAGTCTTGAGCAACAGGGGTATGCCGCCCTCTTCAATAATAGGCTGGACCTGGGCTGGGATACGAAGGTCTTCGTCCACTGGATAAACCGCCTCAGGCACAGCCAGACCACTGGCGACCTTAAGCTCAAGTAAAAGGGACGTCTGGGTGCCCGTCGTCGACAGCGCTGTACAGATAACCCTGACGCGGCCACCTTTGTGCGGCATCAGATGAGCAGGTTCGACCCGCACGACCAGATCTTCATCCGGATCCGGGCCGACGGTAAGGTGTTTGACGAAACAACCATCCGCATGCGTCCCCCACCAATAGATAGAAACGAGTGCGTCGAGGGTCAGCGAAAATCCGGCTTTGATTCTAAGGTTTACGCCCTGCGATAGCACTGCCAGGGGGATAACGCCATCAACGGCTTCATCCACTTGGGGCTTGAATATCCGCTCCCCGGGCCCTTCCTCGATCGAATACTGGGTGAGCGGCGAAGTGGGCTCTTCGAATTCGAAATAATAGTACCTCAGGCTTGCCTCTTGCCCTTGAAAAGCCAACGCCTGGTCAGCCGACACCGCCACGAGGGTGTCCTGATTTTCTTCCTGGATTTGTCCACCGATGCCAAAACCGGCATCCGCTGAGCCCATCGTTAAGTGATATGGACCACCTACCCTCATCCCTTCGACAAAGGGAAAACGAATGGTCAGCCCCTTCTCCAGATAGGCATATGAAATCTTCCCGTCCACAGCTTCATCAATCGTAGCGGGGAGCAAAGGGCCCTGACCACGATGAAATTC
Source organism: Pseudomonas thivervalensis (assembly GCF_001269655.1). Taxonomy (GTDB): domain Bacteria; phylum Pseudomonadota; class Gammaproteobacteria; order Pseudomonadales; family Pseudomonadaceae; genus Aquipseudomonas; species Aquipseudomonas thivervalensis. Next base: position 816,853 of record NZ_LHVE01000020.1, on the reverse strand, counting down.
ATCGGCAATCCGGTTTCTTTCTTCCAAGCTGATGTAATTGGTCATCGCAAACTCCTGTTTCGTCATGCGCTCACGAAAAGTGACCGCTCACGACAATCTAGGAAGCACGACCCAACAATTAACCTGTAGGAAGTAACAGTTCAGACGAGTGGGGTCGGGGCTGCGACTGAGGTCTGGATGCTATGCCGAGGCTGATGGCCTCATCGCGAGCAGGCTCGCTCCCACAGTTGATTTCCAGTGGTCATTGAAACTGCGTTCACCGCAGATCCAATGTGGGAGCGAGCTTGCTCGCGATAGCGGACTCAAAGGCGCCGCCGAATCAGGCGCCCGGTACGAAGTGTTTCTGCGCCGTACCGCGGGCGATCAGGCGGGAGATGTAGTCGAGTTTCTGCGGGTCTTTGTCGACGAAGCGGAACGTCAGTTGCAGCCACTCGCTGTCGGGAGTCTGCTCATGGGCGACGATGGCGTGCAGGTAGCCGTTGAGACGAGCGGTCTCGGCGTTGTCGCCCTGCTCCATGTCCAGCACCGCACCTTCGAGTACTTGCGGCAGGGTGTCGGAGCGTTTGACCACCAGCAGCGCCTCCTTGAGGCTCAAGGCCTTGATCACGCATTGCTGGGTGCCGCTGGACAGGCGCAACTGGCCTTGGCCACGGTTGGTCGTCGAAGCGGCCGCTACCGGTGCCTTGACCGGTGGGCTGTTGAGCAAACCACGAGCCGGAGCAGCAGCGGGAGCGGGAGCGGCAGCCGGTTTGGCAAACGGATTTACCGCTGGCGCCGAAGCGACCGCCGCCACCGGAGCCTTGCCGCCCGTCAGGGCGCTGAGGGAATCATTGCCAAACGCCGAATTCATCTTGGTCGGGGCGCTGTTCATCAGCGTGTCGAGCTTGCCGACCTTGTGCAGGGCCTGCTTGACCTTGGTCAGCAACTGCTCGTTGGTGAACGGCTTGCTGACGTAGCCGGAGACGCCGGCCTGGATCGCCTGGACCACGTTTTCCTTGTCGCCACGGCTGGTGACCATCACGAACGGCATGCCCTTGAGGGTGTCCTGCTGACGGCACCAGGTCAGCAGTTCCAAGCCGGACATTTCCGGCATTTCCCAATCGCACAACACCAGATCGAATGCCTCGCGAGCCAGCAGGGCCTGGGCTTTCTTGCCGTTCACCGCGTCTTCGATACGCACGCCCGGGAAGTAGTTGCGCAGGCACTTCTTCACCAGGTCACGAATGAACGAAGCATCGTCCACGACCAACACACTGACCTTACTCATCCAGATACACCTCTAAAAAATCCCGGCAAGCATACCGCTTTTACTGATGGCACATTGCCAAAAAAACCTTCAGTCACGCCGGGACTTTTCGTTCGCGGGGTGCTGCTTTCGATGAAAAAAAATCCAAAAAAAAGCCCGACCAGAAGGCCGGGCGCTTTTCTTGGCAATCTTACTTATCGTCAGTTTCGCCGGGAACATTAGCGGTTTCGGACGGGGTGCCCTCAACTTCTTCCTTCATCCGCTTGAGCCCCATATGGCGCACATCGGTGCCGCGCACCAGGTAGATGACAAGTTCCGAGATGTTGCGTGCATGATCGCCGATACGTTCCAAGGAACGCAGCACCCAGATGATGCTCAACACGCGGGAGATGGAACGCGGGTCTTCCATCATGTAGGTCGCCAGCTCGCGCAGGGCCGTCTTGTATTCGCGGTCGATGATCTTGTCGTACTGGGCCACCGACAACGCCAGGTCGGCGTCAAAGCGGGCAAAGGCATCCAGCGCGTCGCGGACCATGTTGCGCACTTGGTCACCAATGTGGCGAACCTCGACGTAACCACGCGGCGCTTCGCCTTCTTCGCACAACTGGATGGCACGACGGGCGATCTTGGTGGCTTCGTCGCCGATCCGCTCAAGGTCGATCACCGACTTGGAGATGCTGATGATCAAGCGCAGGTCGGACGCCGCCGGTTGACGACGGGCCAGGATACGCAAACACTCCTCGTCGATGTTGCGTTCCATCTGGTTGATCTGGTCGTCGATCTCGCGCACCTGCTGGGCCAGGCCGGAGTCGGCCTCGATCAGCGCGGTCACCGCGTCGTTGACCTGCTTTTCCACCAGCCCGCCCATGGCCAGCAAGTGACTGCGCACTTCCTCCAGCTCGGCGTTGAACTGTGCGGAAATATGGTGAGTAAGGCCTTCCTTCGAAATCATCTTGTTCGCTCCGCGAAAGTTGCAAGCTTCAAGCTGCAAGCTTCAAGCAGTTAAATGTTGATCCTGATAGCGCAGTGCGGCTATGCAGTTGCCTCGACTAGCCGTAGCGACCGGTGATGTAGTCTTCGGTCTGTTTCTTGGCCGGATTGGTGAACAGCGTATCGGTATCGCCGAATTCCACCAGTTTGCCCATGTACATGAACGCGGTGTAGTCGGAAACCCGCGCCGCCTGCTGCATGTTGTGGGTCACGATGACGATGGTGAACTTGGACTTGAGCTCGTAGATCAGCTCTTCGACTTTCAGCGTCGAGATCGGGTCCAGGGCCGAGCAGGGTTCGTCGAGCAGCAGCACTTCCGGCTCCACGGCGATGGTGCGGGCGATCACCAGGCGTTGCTGCTGACCACCGGACAGGCCGAGGGCCGATTCGTGCAAGCGGTCCTTGACCTCATCCCACAGCGCCGCGCCTTTGAGGGCCCATTCCACGGCTTCGTCGAGGACGCGCTTTTTGTTGATGCCTTGGATGCGCAGGCCGTAGACCACATTCTCGTAGATGGTTTTCGGGAACGGGTTGGGCTTCTGGAACACCATGCCGACGCGACGACGCAGTTCAGCCACGTCCTCACCCTTGCGGTAGATGTTGTTGCCGTAGAGGTTGATTTCACCTTCGACGCGGCAGCCGTCCACCAGGTCGTTCATGCGGTTGAAGGTGCGCAGCAAGGTTGACTTGCCGCAGCCCGACGGGCCGATGAACGCGGTGACGCGCTGTTTCGGGATATTCAGGCTGACGTCATACAGCGCCTGCTTCTCGCCGTAGAACAGGTTAAGGCCGGGCACTTCGATGGCGACAGTTTCCTGGGCCAGGTCCAGGCTCTGCTTGTCGCGGCCCAGGGCCGACATGTTGATGCCGTGTGTATGTGCTTCGTGTTGCATGGGAGGCTCCCTGTGCTAACAAATTCGGTTCGGTTGACCACTGAGTGGCCATGCCAATTTGTATATGTGTCTGTGTGGGAGCGAGCCTGCTCGCGATTCAGGCGACTCGGTCTAGCTTTGAACCGAGGTGATGCCATCGCGAGCAGGCTCGCTCCCACAGAAAATCAATGTGTAATCAACTATCCAGTGCCTTGTACTTCTCACGCAGGTGGTTTCGGATCCACACCGCCGACAGGTTGAGCGTGGCGATCACCAGCACCAGCAGCAACGCCGTGGCATAGACCAGCGGTCGCGCCGCTTCGACGTTCGGGCTCTGGAAGCCGACGTCATAGATATGGAAGCCCAAGTGCATGATCTTCTGATCCAGGTGCAGATAGGGGTAGTTGCCGTCCAGCGGCAGCGACGGGGCCAGTTTCACCACGCCGACCAGCATCAACGGCGCCACTTCACCGGCGGCACGGGCCACGGCAAGGATCATCCCGGTCATCATCGCCGGGCTCGCCATCGGCAGGACGATTTTCCACAGGGTCTCGGCCTTGGTCGCGCCGAGGGCCAGGGAGCCTTCGCGCACGGTACGCGGAATCCGCGCCAGGCCTTCTTCGGTGGCCACGATCACCACGGGCACCGCCAGCAGCGCCAGGGTCAGGGAGGCCCAGAGCAGGCCCGGGGTACCGAAGGTCGGTGCCGGCAAGGCTTCGGGGAAGAACAGACGGTCGACCGAACCACCCAGCACGTAGACGAAGAAGCCCAGGCCGAACACACCGTAGACGATGGCGGGAACGCCGGCGAGGTTGTTCACCGCGATGCGGATCAGGCGCGTCATCGGGCCCTGGCGGGCGTATTCACGCAGGTAGACCGCCGCCAGCACGCCGAACGGCGTCACGATCATCGCCATGATCAGGGTCATCATCACGGTACCGAAAATCGCCGGGAAGATGCCGCCTTCGGTGTTGGCTTCACGGGGGTCGTCGCTGAGGAATTCCCAGACCTTACTGAAGTAGAAACCCATCTTGGTGAACGTGCCCATGCCGTTTGGCTGATAGGCGTGCACCACTTTGCCGATTTCGATTTCCACTTCCTTGCCGTTGGCATCGCGGGCGGTCAGGCTGTCGCGATTGAACTGCGCATGCAGGTCGGCCAGGCGTGCTTCGATGTCCTTGTAGCGGGCGTTGAGTTCGGCGCGTTCGCTTTCCAGGTCAGCCTGGGCGGCGGCGTCGAGCTTGCCGTCCAGCTCCAGCTTGCGACCGTGCAGGCGGATACGCTCAAGGCCGGCGTTGATGGCGCCGATGTCGACTTTTTCCAGGGTCTTGAGCTCGTCGGCCAACTGATTGACGCGCTGTACGCGAGCCTGCAGCTGTGGCCAGGCGGCCTTGCCTTCGGCGATGACCTTGCCACCTTCCTTGACGTTGACCAGGTAGCCGTAGAAATTTCCCCACTCACGACGCTCGATGGCCATCAGCTCCGGCGGCGTGGTCTGGTTGGTCAGCCAATCGCCGACGATCCAGGTGAAGTCAGTGCCGTTCAGGTCCCGGTTGCCGACCTTGATCAGTTCGCGGGTCATGAACTCGGGGCCTTCGTCCGGCACCGGCAAACCGGCGCTTTTCAGGCGCTCGCGAGGCACTTCTTCTTTCTGTACGACTTCGCCGACCACCAGGTGCGCTGGCATGCCCGGCACGTTGTAGCTGGCGTGGATCAGGTCCGCCGGCCAGAAGTGGCCCAGGCCGCGCACGGCGATCACCGCCAGCAGGCCAATGGTCATGATGACCGCGATGGACACCGCGCCACCGCTGATCCAGACGCCGGGGGCGCCGCTCTTGAACCATCCTTTCAGGGAGTTCTGTTTCACAGACTTCTACCTTTCTTAAAGCGACGAATATTTCTTGCGCAGACGCTGACGGATCAGCTCGGCGAGGGTGTTCATGACGAAGGTGAACAACAGCAGCACCAGGGCCGACAGGAACAGCACGCGGTAATGGCTGCCGCCGACTTCGGATTCCGGCATCTCCACCGCCACGTTGGCCGCCAGGGTGCGCAGGCCTTCGAACAGGTTCATTTCCATGACCGGCGTGTTACCGGTGGCCATCAGCACGATCATGGTCTCGCCCACCGCACGGCCCATGCCGATCATCAGCGCCGAGAAGATGCCCGGGCTGGCGGTGAGGATCACTACGCGAGTCATCGTCTGCCATGGCGTGGCACCGAGGGCCAGGGAGCCCAGGGTCAGGCCGCGTGGCACGCTGAACACAGCGTCTTCGGCGATGGAATAGATATTCGGGATCACCGCGAAGCCCATCGCCAGGCCAACCACCAAGGCGTTGCGCTGGTCGTAGGTGATACCCAGGTCGTGGGAGATCCACATGCGCATGTCGCCGCCGAAGAACCAGGCTTCCATGTACGGGCTCATGTACAGCGAGAGCCAGCCCACGAACAGGATCACCGGGATCAGCAGGGCGCTTTCCCAGCCGTCCGGCACCCTCAGGCGAATGGATTCCGGCAGGCGGCTGAAGGCGAAACCGGCGACCAGGATACCGATCGGCAGCAACATCAGCAGGCTGAAGATGCCCGGCAGGTGCCCTTCGACATACGGCGCCAGGAACAGGCCGGCGAAGAAACCGAGAATCACCGTCGGCATCGCTTCCATCAGCTCGATCACCGGCTTGACCTTGCGACGCATGCCCGGGGCCATGAAGTAGGCGGTGTAGATCGCCGCGGCAACCGCCAGCGGCGCCGCCAGCAGCATCGCGTAGAACGCCGCTTTCAGGGTGCCGAAGGTCAGCGGCGAAAGGCTCAGCTTGGGTTCGAAGTCGGTGTTGGCGGCGGTCGATTGCCAGACGTATTTAGGTTCGTCGTAGTTTTCGTACCAGACCTTGCTCCACAACGCGCTCCACGACACTTCCGGGTGCGGATTGTCCAGCGTCAACGGTTGCAGCTTGCCACCCTGTTCGACGATCAAGCGGTTGGCCCGTGGCGACAGGCCAAACAGGCCTTGGCCGTCAACCACCTGGTCCACCAGCAGGGTGCGGTGGGCGGTGCTGTGGAACACACCGAGCTTGCCGGCGGCGTCGAGGGCCACAAAGCCTTTGCGACGTTCTTCGGCGCTGATTTCAACGATAGGCGCGCTGCCCATCTGGAAGGTACGAATCTGTTTGAAGCGCAGCTCGCCGTCCGGATCGCGGGCCATGAACCACTGGGCCAGGCCGCCCTTGGAGTCGCCGATGATCAGCGAGATACCGCCCACCAACTGAGTGGCAGCGGTGACTTGAGCCTCGCCGTTCTCCAGCAGTTTGTAGCGACCGTTGAGGCTCTTGTCCCGCAGGCTGAACACATCGGCCTGGGCACGTCCGTTGACCACATACAGCCATTGCTGGCGCGGGTCGACGAAGATGTTCTTCACCGGCTCGGTCATCTGCGGCAGGTCGATACGCGTCTGCTCGCTGGTGACTTCGCCGGTCATCATGTTTTCTTCGCTGGTGAGCGACAGCACTTGCAGCTGGGCGCCGCTCGAGCCGGCCAGCAGCAAGGTCGAATCGGTGGCGTTGAGGCTGACGTGCTCCAAGGGCGCGCCCTGCTCGTTCAACGCGATCGGCGCCTCGCCGTAAGGGTATTCGACGGCAGGCGAGATGGTTTTCTTGCCGTCCGGGTAGGTGACCTTATACGTGTGACGGAATACCAGGGCCTGGCCGTTGGACAGACCGATCGCCACCAGCGGGCTGCCGGGCTGGTCTTCACCAATGGAAGTCACGCTGATGCCGGCCGGAACCGGCAGGTCGACACGGCGCAGTTCGGCGCCACTGGCAAGGTCGAAAAACAGCGCCTGGCCTTTGTCGGAAACCCGCATGGCGACTTGGTTCTGTTCTTCGATGGAGATCATCAGCGGCTTGCCGGCGTCTTGCATCCAGGCGGGCGTGATCGAATCCTTGGCGGTCAGGTCCGCGCCCTGGAACAGGGGCAGCACCACGTAGGCCAGGAAAAAGAAAATCAACGTAATGGCAGCGAGGACGGCGAGACCGCCGACCAGCACGTACCAGCGGGTCAGGCGATCCTTGAGCGCGCGGATGCGGCGCTTGCGTTGCAGCTCAGGCGTATTGAAGTCAATGCGCTTGGGAGGGGAAGTCGTAGTCATTGTGGAGTTGGCCAGATCATTCATGCGCACACCCTAGCGATCCTGTATGACAGAAAGATGACAGTGAAGTGACGCAACAAATCCGCCGCCAGCTAGAAGCGGCAGCGGACAGAAAAATTTGGCTGTGGGAGTGGTATCCACCCCCACAGCAGCCCGGGCGTTGGCCCGGACTCAGGCGTTACTGCTTGGCGACGTTGCCGCCTTCCTGCAGACCCAGGTCAGCCAGTGCCTTGGCGGCAACTTTGGCCGGAACAGGGATGTAGCCATCCTTGACCACGACTTCCTGGCCCTGCTTGGACAGGATCAGTTTCACGAACTCGGCTTCCAGCGGGGCCAGAGGCTTGTTCGGCGCCTTGTTGACGTAGACGTAGAGGAAGCGCGACAGCGGGTACTTGCCGTTCAGGGCGTTTTCTTCGGTGTCTTCGATGAACTCGCCGCCTTCTTTCTTGGCCAGGGCAACGGTTTTCACGCTGGCGGTCTTGTAGCCGATACCCGAGTAGCCGATGCCGTTAAGCGAGCTGCTGATCGACTGCACAACCGAAGCCGAACCTGGCTGTTCGTTGACGTTTGGCTTGTAGTCGCCTTTGCACAAGGCTTCTTCTTTGAAGTAGCCGTAGGTGCCGGATACCGAGTTACGACCGAACAGCTGGACCGGCTTGTTGGCCAGGTCGCCGGTCACGCCCAGGTCGCCCCAGGTCTTGACGTCAGCCTTGGCGCCGCACAGGCGAGTCGAGGAGAAGATGGCATCGACCTGAGCCATGGTCAGGTGCTTGATCGGGTTGTCCTTGTGCACGAACACGGCCAGGGCGTCCACGGCCACCGGGATAGCGGTTGGCTTGTAGCCGTATTTCTGCTCGAAGGCCTGCAGTTCGTTGTCCTTCATCTTGCGGCTCATCGGGCCCAGGTTGGCGGTGCCTTCGGTGAGAGCGGGTGGCGCGGTGGAGGAACCGGCGGCCTGAATCTGGATGTTTACGTTCGGGTATTCTTTCTTGTAGTTCTCGGCCCACAAGGTCATCAGGTTGGCCAGGGTATCGGAGCCGACGCTGGAGAGGTTGCCCGATACACCAGTGGTCTTGGTGTAGCTCGGGATCGCAGGGTCAACAGCGGCAACCGCGTTGGCAGTCGCAACGCCAGCAGCGACAAACGTCATTGCCGCCATCAAACGCTTCAGTTTCATGCCTTACTCCTAGCAGATAGGGTGTGTTAAGTCGGCAAAGTATCGGTAAGCCGTATGAACACTCTATGGCTGAAATATGACAATTGGATGAAAGGCCAGCATTGAGTTTTGCAGGATGTTTTTCGTGGCGAGGGAGCTTGCTCCCGCTGGGTTGCGCAGCGACCCCCTCTTTTTGTGAGTGCTGTGCACTCAAGCGGGAGCAAGCTCCCTCGCCACAATGAATCACACCCGCCTCAAGTAAAGCAGGCAGCCGCTTAGCGTCCCTTCTTCCAGAGATACCCACCCACCACAACCCCGATCCCACAGATGGCCGCCACGTAATACGCCGGCCCCATCGAGCTCTCTTTCAACAACAGGGTCACGATCATCGGCGTCAACCCGCCAAAGATCGCGTAGGCCAGGTTGTAGGAGAACGACAGGCCGCTGAAGCGCACCACGGCCGGGAAGGCATTGACCATGACATAGGGCACCGCGCCGATGGTGCCCACCAGCAAGCCGCTCAAGGCATACAGTGGGAACAGCCACTCGGGGTGGTCGAACAGGCAGTGGTAAAAGGTCCAGAACGTGATCATCAGCAAACCACTGCCGAAGACAAACACCCGCCCGGCACCGAAACGGTCGGCCAGCACACCCGCACCGATGCAACCCAAGCTCAGGAACACGATCGCCAGGCTGTTGGCTTGCAACGCAACGGTCGGGCTGAAGTGGTACACCGTCTGCAGCACGGTCGGTGTCATCAGGATGACCACGATGACGCCGGCCGACAGCAGCCAGGTCAGCAGCATGGAAATGACGATGGCGCCGCGATGATCACGCAGCACGGCTCGCAGCGGTACTTCCTCGGCCAGGGCCTTGCGCAGTTGCAGCTCGGCGAACACCGGGGTTTCGTGCAGCCAGCGGCGCAGGTACACCGAGAACAGCCCGAACACGCCACCCAGCAGGAACGGGATCCTCCAGGCGTAATCGGCCACTTCCACCGGCGTATAGAGGGTATTGATGGCCGTGGCGACCAGCGAACCCAACAGGATCCCCGCCGTCAGGCCGCAGGTCAGCGTGCCGCAGGCATAGCCGATGTGGCGAGCCGGAACGTGTTCGGAAACGAATACCCAGGCGCCCGGCACTTCCCCGCCGATGGCCGCGCCCTGAATCACCCGCATCAGCAACAGCAGGATGGGCGCCCACATGCCGATCTGCGCATAGGTGGGCAAGAGGCCCATGATCAGGGTCGGCACCGCCATCATGAAAATGCTCAGGGTGAACATCTTCTTGCGCCCCAGTAGGTCGCCGAAGTGAGCCATGATGATCCCACCCAGCGGCCGGGCCAGGTAACCGGCGGCAAAAATGCCGAACGTCTGCATCAGGCGCAGCCACTCGGGCATTTCGGCAGGGAAGAACAATTTGCCGACCACGGTGGCAAAGAATACGAAGATGATGAAATCGTAGAACTCCAGCGCACCGCCCAAGGCTGAAAGCGACAGGGTCTTGTAATCGTTGCGGGTCAGCGGACGTGCGGGTTGTGCGGGCGTCGCCGTGCTCGAAGGCGCAGTGGTCATGGCAAGGGCTTCTCTTATAGTCGGTTCTGCAACCCTGATAACGCGGGTTGGGGCCTGGGCAGGTTCGGCACGATAGCAAATTGTTCGAAAAAGCACATAGAGGCGCGTATTTGACGGTCAAAATCAGAACCGAGTGGTCGTCTCGACGCCTATCGCCCGATATACTCGCAACCTTGCAATACTCTGTAAGGGGTTGCTGTGCGAAAACGTCGTTGGTGATGTAGTACAAGATCAGCCGGTTTCGCAGAGTTTCCCTTTGGCACGCCTTTACGAAAAACGTGACGAACGCAGTATGTTCGGGCTGAATCGTTTTTTACAAAGACGGCTATTCACCTGAAGCACAAGACAGCGTTACGGGTCAGAGGCACCCCCGGCATGATAGAGCTCGAACAAGAAGATCCCATCCCGCAAGGCGACCTGGCCCTGCAAATCACCGCGCTCCCACGGGAGACCAACGGCTTCGGCGATATTTTCGGCGGCTGGCTGGTGTCCCAGATGGACTTGGCCGGCACCGCCATGGCCAGCAAAGTGGCCGGCGGACGCGTGGCTACCGTGGCGATCGATCGCATGGCGTTCCTGGTCCCGGTGGCGGTGGGTGCGCAGTTGTCGTTCTATACCCAGGCGCTGGAAATCGGCCGCAGCTCGATCCAGATGATGGTCGAGGTCTGGAGCGACGACCCGCTGTCCAGTGAATGGCGCAAGGTGACCGAGGCGGTATTCGTCTTCGTCGCCATCGACGGCAGCGGTCGTACCCGCTCGGTTCCGCCGCGCGCCCGTTAAACACGGCGGCCGTTTTGCGGTCCATTGCAGTCCCTGTTACCGAACGAGATTTGCAACATGCCTACGCCCAACGTCGACGCGGTCAAACTGGATGAACTGAACGCCTGGCGCATCCGCCACGGCCAGGCCGAGTTGCTGGTCGCCCAGCAAGGCGCGCACATCCTCAGCTATCAAGTGGACGGCCAGCCGCCCCTGATCTGGCTCAACGACCAGGCCACGTTCAAGGCCGGCAAAAGCATCCGCGCAGGCGTGCCGGTGTGCTGGCCGTGGTTTGGCAACCTGACCCGCAACCCCGACAGCGTACAGGCCATGCGCGTAAGCAATGACCCGGCCACTGCCCACGGCCTGGTGCGGGCGATGGATTGGGAATTGAAGGGCATCGAAGCCGAAGGCGAAAGCCTGAAAATCGAGTTCGTGCTGCCCTACCCCGAAAACGGCCTGGCGGGCTGGCCCCACCAGGTCGACCTGACGCTGACCATCGTGATGGACGAGCAACTGCACATCCGCCTCACCAGCCATAACCGTGGCAGCGAAACCGTCAGCCTCAGCCAGGCGTTGCACAGCTACTTCGCCGTGAGCGACGTACGCAACGTGCTGGTCGAAGGCGTCGATGGCTTGAGCTACATCGAGACCCTGGACGACTGGAACACCCACACCCAGGCCGGCAACCTGAACTTTGCCGGCGAGACCGACCGTATCTACCTCGACACCCCGCCGACGCTGAGCATCCTTGACCCACAGTGGGAACGACGGATCGAACTGACCAGCAGCGGTTCGCGCTCGGCGGTGATCTGGAACCCCTGGACCGAACGCGCCAAGGCCTTCAGCGACATGGCCGACGATGGCTGGCAGCACATGCTGTGCATCGAGACGGCAAATGTGATGGATGATGTGGTGACGTTGTTGCCAGAAGCCAGCCATACCCTGGGCGTGAGCATCCGCAGCAAACCGCTCTAAGCCACACTGAAAAATCCCCATGTGGGAGCGAGCCTGCTCGCGATAGCGGACTGACAGTCAATATTTTCATTGACTGATACACCGATATCGCGAGCAGGCTCGCTCCCACAGTGGGCTCGTGTCAGGCCTACAAATCCGCCTCCTGCACCACCCTCACCTTCTCCGCCTCCAGCGCATACGCCGCGCTCGCCAGGTCATTGTCGACCTTTTCGATCTTCAGCGTGCCGGTCACCCACAGCGGTGTATAGATGTCGTCCAGCTTCAGGCCCTTGGGATAGCGAACCAACACCAACTGATTAGGCGGCGGTGGCGGGACGTGGATACAGGCGCCGGGGTAGGGCACCAGGAAAAACAGCGTGCTGCGGCCCTTGGCGTCGGTTTCCAGCGGCACCGGGTAACCGCCGATGCGGATGTGCTTGTCGTTCATCGACGCCACGGTCTTGGTCGAATACATCACCGCCGGCAAGCCTTTGCTTTGCTTCAAGCCGCCTTTTTCGGTGAAGGTGCCGTTGGCTTCCGGGGAATTGTGGTCGATCTCGGGCATGGCCTCGAGGGCTTTCTGGTCCGACTTGGGCATCAGTTCCAGCCAGTCGGTTTCCGGCAGCTCGGCGGCATGGGCCAGGCCACTGCCCAGCAGAAGAAGGGTCAACACTAGACGGCGCATGAAAGGGCTCGGCAATGAGTGGGGATGGAACGCCGGGCAGTTTAGCCCTCTCTGTGCGCCGCGCAGAGAGGGCTTTATCAGGTTTAATCAGTTTCTTTTGATCAGGCCGTAGATCACCAGCAGCACGATCGCGCCCACCAGGGCCCCGATAAAGCCCGCGCCTTGGCCGGCCTGGTAGATGCCCAGGGCCTGGCCGCCGTAAGTGGCTGCCAACGAACCGCCGATACCGAGCAGGATGGTCATGATCCAGCCCATGCTGTCATCGCCCGGTTTCAGGAAGCGTGCCAGCAGGCCAACGATCAAGCCGATAAAAATGGTTCCGATGATTCCCATGGCATTCCCCTCTGGTTGAATAGCGATGCCAAAGCCTGGACAGACTTTGGCACTTAGCCATGAGAGAGGTTAGCCGACGAATGGTTCCACCGCCGTTCCAGATTATTGTTCGGCGATCAGCGTCTCGACCTTGATGATCTGCTGGGCCAACGTGGCCCGGTCAGCGCAGCGCAGGTTGGCGTGACCGACCTTGCGCCCGACCTTGAACGCCTTGCCATAGTGATGCAGATGGCAGTCGGCGATCGACAGGACTTTCTCGGTGTCCGGCACCTTGCCGATGAAGTTGAGCATCGCGCTCTCACCGACCTTGGCGGTCGACCCCAGCGGCAGCCCGGCCACCGCCCGCAGGTGGTTTTCGAACTGGCTGCACTCGGCGCCTTCGGTGGTCCAATGCCCGGAGTTGTGGACCCGCGGTGCGATTTCGTTGGCCTTGAGGCCGCCGTCCACTTCAAAGAACTCGAACGCCATCACGCCGACATAGTCGAGCTGCTTGAGCACCCGGCTGGAATAGTCTTCGGCCAAGGCCTGCAACGGGTGATCGGTGCTGGCGACGGACAACTTGAGGATGCCGTCCTTGTGGGTGTTGTGCACCAGCGGGTAGAAGCGGATTTCACCGTCGCGGGCACGCACGGCGATCAGCGAGACTTCCCCAGTGAACGGCACGAAGCCTTCCAGCAGGCAGGCGACGCTGCCGAGCTCGGCGAACGTACCGGCCACATCTTCCGGCTTGCGCAGGACTTTCTGGCCCTTGCCGTCATAACCCAGGGTACGGGTCTTGAGCACGGCGGGCAGGCCGATGGCCGCGACCGCGGCGTCCAGGTCGGCCTGGGACTGGATGTCGGCGAAGGCCGGCGTCGGGATGCCCAGGTCCTTGAACATGTTCTTTTCGAACCAGCGGTCACGGGCGATCCGCAAGGCTTCGGCGCTCGGGTAGACCGGGACGAACTGGGACAGGAAGGCCACGGTTTCGGCCGGGACGCTTTCGAATTCGAAGGTCACCAGGTCGACTTCATCGGCCAACTGGCGCAGGTGATCCTGGTCGCCGTAATCGGCCCGCAGGTGTTCACCCAGCGCTGCGGCACAGGCGTCCGGCGCCGGGTCCAGGAAAGCGAAGTTCATCCCCAGCGGCGTACCTGCCAGGGCCAACATGCGACCCAACTGGCCGCCACCGATTACACCGATCTTCATTCGTCAACAACCTCAGGCAATGCGTGGGTCTGGATTGTCCAGGACGCTGTCCGTCTGCTCAGCGCGGAATTTTTTCAGCACGGTATGAAATTGTGGATGCTTGGCGCCCAGGATGCTCGCCGACAGCAGGGCCGCGTTGATCGCGCCGGCCTTGCCGATGGCCAGGGTCGCGACCGGGATGCCTGCCGGCATCTGCACGATCGACAGCAACGAATCGACGCCCGAGAGCATCGACGACTGGACCGGCACGCCCAGCACCGGCAGGTGGGTCTTGGCCGCGCACATGCCCGGCAAGTGGGCCGCGCCACCGGCACCGGCGATAATCACCTCGATGCCACGCGCCTCGGCCTCTTCGGCGTACTGGAACAGCAGGTCCGGGGTGCGGTGGGCAGAGACCACTTTCACCTCGTAAGGGATGCCGAGCTTTTCCAGCATATCGGCGGTGTGGCTAAGGGTGGACCAATCGGACTTGGAGCCCATGATCACGCCAACCAGTGCACTCATCGTCGTGCCTCTTCTCTCTGGGCGCCCGCAGGCGCGTCAAAAAACAACAAGCCACGCAGGAAACCGGCGTGGCTTGTTGTACGAATGATGGCCGGGCGAACCGACCGAAGGCCGGGCAGTATACCGAAAATGGTGCGTTAAACGCACTTTCGCCGACCATCTGTCATTTGGCGAGAAGTGGCGGTTTTATTGACTCGCAGGTCAGCGCCGGAACACTACAAATCCCACAAAGGGGACTGCGTTGGACTCAAGATCCGATAGCACCCTGCGCCACACCGCCTTCAAGCTTGCGCCACAGCAACCGCACATTGGCCTTGCGCACCAGGGCGCAGCGGTACAGGCGGATCTCCAGGGGCACGTGCCATTGCGTGCCGCCGCAGATCACCAGTTCGCCCCGGGCCAGTTCGGCACGTACGCTCAGGTGCGGTACCCAGGCGATGCCCAGGCCTTCCAGGGCCATGCTTTTCAGGCTGTCGGCCATGGCCGTTTCGTAGATCGTGGTGAACCGCAGCGCCCGCTGGCGCAACAACTGGTTGACCGAACGCCCGAGGAACGCCCCGGCACTGTAGGCCAGCAACGGCACGCTCGCCTCGCCTTCAAGGTCGAACAGCGGGTTGCCGTTGGCATCGGCGGCGCACACCGGGAGCATTTCGGTCTGGCCCAGGTGCAGCGACGGGAAGATTTCCGGGTCCATCTGCATGGCCGAATCCGGATCGTAGAAGGCCAGCATCAAGTCGCAGCCGCCTTCTCGCAAGGCGTGGACCGCGTCGCCGACGTTGGTCGCCACCAGGCGCGTGGCGATGTTCATCCCTTCGTTGCGCAGTTGCGCGATCCAGCGTGGGAAGAAGCCCAGCGCCAGGGAGTGGGCAGCGGCCACTTGGATGACTTCGCCCTGCCCGCCTTCCAGGTGATGCAAATGGCGCAGCACTTCGCCCAGTTGCTCGACCACCGTCCGCGCCGTCACCAGGAACAATTGCCCCGCCGCCGTCAGCTCGACGGGCGTACGGGAGCGGTTGACCAGGGTCAGCCCCAACGCTGCCTCGAGGCTGCGGATTCGCCGGCTGAACGCCGGTTGCGTCACGAAGCGCCGCTCGGCCGCCTGGGAAAAACTGCGAGTAGCGGCCAAGGCACTGAAGTCCTCAAGCCATTTGCTTTCAAGATTCATCACCGCCTCCCCTACACGCACCAAAACAGGTCACACGTTCGCCGCACCGTCGGCGTCACACCGGCATTATGCCGAATATGCATAGGCCAGTGTTTAACAGCATTGGCCCTATTTTTCACGAGAGCCTAGGATCCACAGCGTTCCGGCTCAGACCGGGTCCTTATCGAGATGATTTCCGTCATGTCCTCCGCTGCATCATTCCGCACAGAAAAAGACCTGCTTGGCGTACTCGAAGTACCGGCGCAAGCGTATTACGGCATCCAGACCCTACGAGCGGTAAACAACTTCCGTCTCTCCGGCGTCCCGATCTCGCATTACCCCAAGCTGGTGGTCGGTCTGGCAATGGTCAAACAGGCCGCCGCTGACGCCAACCGCGAACTGGGCCAGCTCAGCGAAGCCAAGCACGCCGCCATCAGTGAAGCCTGTGCACGTTTGATCCGCGGCGATTTCCACGATGAATTCGTGGTGGACATGATCCAGGGCGGCGCCGGCACGTCGACCAACATGAATGCCAACGAAGTCATCGCCAACATCGCGCTGGAGGCCATGGGCCACCAGAAAGGCGAATACCAGTACCTGCACCCCAACAACGACGTGAACATGGCGCAGTCCACCAACGACGCCTACCCGACCGCGATCCGCCTGGGTCTGCTGCTGGGTCACGACGCATTGCTGGCCAGCCTCGACAGCCTGATCCAGGCGTTCGCGGCCAAGGGTGAAGAATTCAGCCACGTCCTGAAGATGGGCCGCACCCAACTGCAAGACGCCGTGCCGATGACCCTCGGCCAAGAATTCCGCGCCTTCGCCACGACCCTGAGCGAAGACCTGGCGCGCCTGAAAACCCTGGCGCCTGAGCTGCTCACCGAAGTGAACCTGGGCGGCACCGCCATCGGCACCGGCATCAACGCCGACCCGCGCTACCAGGCCCTGGCCGTACAGCGCCTGGCGACCATCAGCGGCCAGCCGCTGGTCCCGGCCGCCGACCTGATCGAAGCCACCTCCGACATGGGCGCCTTCGTGCTGTTCTCCGGCATGCTCAAGCGCACCGCGGTCAAGCTGTCGAAGATCTGCAACGACCTGCGCCTGCTGTCCAGCGGCCCACGCACCGGCATCAACGAAATCAACCTGCCGGCCCGCCAGCCAGGCAGCTCGATCATGCCCGGCAAGGTCAACCCGGTGATCCCGGAAGCGGTCAACCAGGTGGCGTTCCAGATCATCGGCAACGACCTGGCCCTGACCATCGCGGCCGAAGGCGGCCAACTGCAACTGAACGTGATGGAGCCGCTGATCGCCTTCAAGATCTTCGACTCGATCCGCCTGCTGCAACGGGCCATGGACATGCTGCGCGAGCACTGCATCGTCGGCATCACCGCCAACGAAGCGCGCTGCCGTGAGCTGGTCGAGCACTCGATCGGCCTGGTTACCGCCCTGAACCCGTACATCGGCTATGAAAACGCCACCCGCATCGCCCGTGTTGCCCTGGAAAGTGGCCGCGGCGTGCTGGAACTGGTGCGCGAAGAAGGCTTGCTCGACGACGCCATGCTCGACGACATCCTGCGCCCGGAAAACATGATTGCTCCGCGTCTGGTCCCGCTCAAAGCGTGATCGACACGGCCACCGCTCACCAGGTCGAGGGACTAGACACCTCTCACCTTTTGAGGGCTTGGGGATCTTCCCCAAGCCCTTTTTTTAATTGATAGCTGCCAAGGATGACCGAACCTGTGGGAAGGAACCTGCTCGCGATAAACGACGATGCGCTGCCCGTTGTAAACCGCGTCGCCAGCCAACGCGAGCAGGCTCACCCCCACAAGAACCTGACCACAAGGCCAGGTGTTTCAAAGGGTCCGCTTCGTCGGACGCACCACAACTGTGCAGACGGGCACCGCACTGATAGGTATAGTGCCGCCCCTCTTCGCATGAGCGGTCGTCCGCAACGAGACCTTTAAACATGCGAAAACCGAACTAATAACAAACCCGCGAAAATGGACCGGGACGAAAAATCGCCGCATCTGTCGTGCCGCGCGCCGACTGATGTAACGCGATGTTTCCAAATGGCCAGCATTTGCTTAAACAAAAAACAGCGAGGAATACTCATGCTCGAAGTCATCAACGACTTCCTATCAGGGAAAGTGCTGATCGTGCTCATTGTCGGGCTCGGTGGCTACTTCACGATCCGCTCGCGTTTCGTCCAGTTCCGTCACTTCTTCCACATGTTCACGGTGTTCCGTGACAGCCTGAAAAGCAGCACTGACCAGCTCAGCTCCTTCCAGGCCCTGATGCTCAGCCTGGCCGGCCGTGTCGGCGCGGGCAACATCGCCGGTGTCGGCATCGCCGTGACCCTCGGTGGTCCCGGTGCGGTGTTCTGGATGTGGGTGACCGCCCTGGTCGGCATGTCCAGCAGCTTCTTCGAATGCTCCCTCGGCCAGCTCTACAAGCGCTGCGACGCCGAAGGCCAGTACCGTGGCGGCCCGTCCTATTACATCCAGCACGGCCTGCAGAAACGCTGGTTGGGCATGATCATGGCATTCCTGCTGCTGGTGACCTTCGGCTTCGCCTTCAACGGCCTGCAAGCCCACGCGGTCACCCACTCCCTGAACAACGCCTTCGGCTTTGACACCACCTACACGGGCCTGGGCCTGGCGGTGCTGCTGGGCCTGGTGTTCATCGGTGGGATCAAGCGCATCGCCAAGGTTGCCGACCTGCTGGTACCGGTCAAGACCCTGGCGTACATCGCCGTGACCCTCTATGTGATCGTGCTGCAGTTCGAACATGTACCGGGCATGCTGGTGACCATCGTCAAGAGCGCCTTCGGCCTGGACCAGGCCTTCGGCGGCCTGATCGGCAGCGCCATCGTCATGGGCGTCAAGCGTGGCGTGTTCGCCAACGAAGCCGGCCTGGGCAGTGCACCTAACGTTGCCGCCGTCGCGTCGGTCGAGCACCCGGTCGCCCAGGGCGTAGTCCAGGCGTTCAGCGTGTTCCTGGACACCTTCGTGATCTGCACCTGCACCGCGCTGCTGATCCTGCTGTCGGGCTTCTACACCCCAGGCTTCGAAGGCGACGGCATTGCCCTGACCCAGAACTCCCTGGCGGCCGTCGTGGGTGACTGGGGCCGGATATTCATCTCCGTGGCCCTGTCGTTGTTCGTGTTCACCTCGATCCTCTACAACTACTACCTGGGCGAGAACAACCTGCGCTTCATGATCGGTGACAATCGCAAGGTCCTGATGGGCTACCGCGCCCTGGTCCTGGTCCTGATTTTCTGGGGCGCCATCGAGAACCTCGGCACCGTGTTCGCGTTCGCCGACATCACCATGACCCTGCTGGCGTTCGTGAACCTGATCGCGCTGTTCCTGCTGTTCAAGGTCGGCATGCGCATCCTGCGTGACTACGATGACCAGCGTTCGGCCGGCATCAAGGTTCCAGTGTTCGACTCCAGCAAGTTCCCGGACCTGGACCTGGACCGCAAGGCGTGGCCAGCCACCCCGTCGGCGCCGGTTGCCAAACCTGACGCCGCGACTGCTGGCGTGGCCGCAGCGCAACGCTGATCGGCAGGCTGTTCGTAAAAAACCGGGCGCACCCCCTGCGCCCGGCGTGACACAGCGTAAGGTCGGCGTCATGCTCGGCCTTATGTTGTGGCGGCTGACCCAAGCCGCCGTTTTCGTCCTCGGAGAACAACCATGAATTCCTTGACCTACCCTGCCGCCCAGCACGTCATGGTGCTCTACACCGGCGGCACCATCGGCATGCAGGCCAGCGCCCACGGCCTGGCCCCGGCATCCGGTTTCGAAGCGCGGATGCGCGATTACCTGCACAGCCAGCCCGAACTCGTCATACCGCAATGGCGCTTCCGGGAAATGACGCCGCTGATCGACAGCGCCAACATGACCCCGGCCTATTGGCAGCAACTGCGCGAAGCGGTGGTCGACGCCGTGGATGTGCAGGGCTGCGACAGTGTGTTGATCCTGCACGGCACCGACACCCTGGCCTACAGCGCGGCGGCAATGAGCTTCCAACTGCTGGGCCTGCATGCGCGGGTCTGCTTCACCGGCTCGATGCTGCCCGCCGGCGTGACCGACAGTGACGCCTGGGAAAACCTCAGCGGCGCCCTGGTCGCCCTCGGACAGGGCCTGGCGCCGGGCGTGCACCTGTACTTCCACGGCGAGCTGCTGGCGCCGACCCGTTGCGCGAAAGTGCGTAGCTTTGGTCGTCATCCGTTCAAGCGCCTGGAACGCCAGGGCGGCGGCACCCCAGCGTCGTCCCTGCCGGTTCAGTTGAACTACAACCAGCCCAAGCAACTGGCGAACATCGCGGCGCTGCCGCTGTTTCCCGGCATCAGCGCCCAAGTCCTCGATGGCCTGCTGGGCAGCGGCATCCAGGGCCTGGTGCTGGAGTGCTACGGCAGCGGCACCGGGCCGAGCGACAACCCGGCCTTCCTCGCCAGCCTCGAGCGGGCGCGGGACAGCGGCGTAGTGGTCGTGGCGGTAACCCAATGCCATGAAGGTGGCGTCGAGCTGGATGTGTATGAGGCTGGCAGTCGTTTACGCGGCGTGGGCGTGCTCTCCGGCGGCGGCATGACCCGCGAGGCCGCGTTCGGCAAGTTGCAGGCGTTGATTGGCGCGGGGCTGCCGGTGGAAGAGGTTCGGCGGCTGGTAGAGCTGGACCTGTGTGGCGAGCTGAGCTGATCGAACCTGCATCGACTTGTGGTGAGGAGCTTTTGTGGTGTCCTGGCAAACACCGCTCGGCATGCAACTTGCTCCATTTCCAGCCTCCCCAGGCTGGAAACGGACATGCTGCATTCCCACCTCACCACCCTCAACGCCGTTTCACTGGTACTGAGCACCTTTAAAAGCGAAGGGCTGTCCAGTGATGCCTTGTTGGCCGGCAGCGGCATCAGCGCCGCGGACCTGAGCCGGGCCGATACGCGCATCACCACCAACCAGGAGATGCAGGTCTGCGCCAACGCCGTGGCCCTCAAGCGCGACATCGGCCTGGAACTGGGCCTGCGCATGCACGTTTCGTCCTACGGCATGCTCGGCTATGCCCTGCTCACCAGTGCCACCTTAGGTGACGCTTTGCGCCTGGCACTGCGTTATCCGGCGCTGTTGGGAACACTCTTCGAATTGAACCTGGACGATGACGGCGAGCACATCTGGTTCAGCGCCAGCGACTATCGGGAGAACCCGGCCCTGGCGGTGTTCAATGCCGAGTTCTGCATGGTTTCGTTGAGGGTGATCTGCAATGACCTCCTCGGCCATGCGCTGCCGTTGCACGCGGCTCGCTTCGAACACCCGGCGCCCGATTACCAGGCACGCTACACCGAGCTCTTCGACTGCCCGGTGCGCTTCGACTGCGTCGACAATGCATTCGCCTTCGAGCGACATTGGCTGGAACACCCCTTGCCCCTGGCCGACCCCATCACCCATCACGCCATGGCCGAACGCTGTCGCCGGCAGAACACCGAGTTCACCGGACGCCAGGCCTGGCTGGGGCGCATCCGCCAGTTGCTCGACGCCCAACTCGACGCCGCCCCAGGGCTGGAGGGCCTGGCCGAACAAATGAACTGCTCGGCGCGCACCTTGCGTCGCCACCTCAAGGACCTGGGCTGCAGCTACCAGGAGCTGTTGGACGAACTGCGCTTCGAGCGGGCCAAGCAGATGCTCTGCGAGGACCAACTGCCGATCTATCGAATCGCCGAACGACTGGGCTTCAGCGAAACCGCCAGCTTCCGCCATGCCTTCGTGCGCTGGAGCGGCGTGGCGCCCAGCCAGTTCAGGGCCTGAGGCGTCGCGTTCATCTATACCCCCTTTGTGGACCGGGATAGGGTTAACCCCTGTGGCGAGGGAGCTTGCTCCCGCTGGGCTGCGCAGCAGCCCCAAAAAGACAACGCATTTCCACAGACAAACCGCATCAGCGAGCTTACGACGGCTGCGCCGCCGAGCGGGAGCAAGCTCCCTCGCCACCAGTGGACGCCTTGAGGTCGGGGGTGTCTGTGCTGCCGCCATCGCGATCCAGTCAACGCCGCAAAAACGCTTGGTGCAACTCATCCACCGTCTGGAAGTGATACGCCGGGCCCTCGATGCTGAGTTCTTCGTGGCTGCCGAACCCATACCCTACCGCCGCCGCATCGAGGCCATTGCTGTGGGCGCCGATCAGGTCGTGTTTGCGGTCGCCGATCATCAGGGTGCTGGCCGGGTCGAGGCCTTCTTCGGCCAGCAGGTGGGCGATCAGCTCGACTTTGTCAGTGCGGGTGCCGTCCAGTTCGCTGCCGTAGATCACCTTGAAGTGCCGGGCGAAGTCGAAGTGGCGGGCGATTTCCCGGGCGAAGACCCAGGGTTTTGAGGTGGCGATGTACAACTGGCGCCCTTGGCCACCCAAGGTATCCAGCAACGGCATCACGCCGTCGAAGACGCGGTTTTCGTAAAGGCCGGTGACCTTGAAGCGCTCACGATAGAAATTCACCGCCTCCCAGGCCTTCGCTTCGTCGAAGTCGTAGAACTGCATGAACGCCTGCAACAGCGGCGGGCCGATGAAGTGTTCGAGGCGGGTCAGGTCGGGTTCGTCGATGCCCAGTTTGCTCAAGGCGAACTGGATCGAGCGGGTGATTCCTTCCCGGGGGTCGGTGAGGGTGCCGTCGAGGTCGAAGAGTACGGTCTGGTAGTGCATGGCAGGTCCTGGCAGTGGCATCACGTGGCGAGGGAGCTTGCTCCCGCTGGGCCGGTCCGACGCTTCGGACGCGGCAGACCCATTATTTGTGAGCGCTTCGCGCTCAAGCGGGAGCAAGCTCCCTCGCCACGATGAATCAAACAAGTAGGAACAGTAACGAACCCATCAAGGCTGGTCGTAACCTTCGGCTAAGTGCAGGTCCTTGAGCTTCACGTAGTTCGCCGCGCTGTAGGTGAAGAACGCGCGCTCCTTGTCTGTCAGCGGCCGGGCCTGTTTCACTGGACTGCCCACATACAAAAAGCCGCTCTCCAGGCGCTTGCCCGGCGGTACGAGGCTGCCGGCGCCGATGATCACATCGTCTTCGACCACCGCGCCGTCCATGACGATGCTGCCCATGCCGATCAGGATCCGGCTGCCCACCGAGCAACCGTGGAGCATGACCTTGTGGGCGATGGTCACGTCGTCGCCGATCAGCAACGGGAAGCCATCCGGGTTGAACGGCCCGGCGTGGGTGATGTGCAGCACGCAACCGTCCTGGACGCTGGTGCGCGCACCGACACGGATGCGGTGCATGTCGCCGCGAATGACCGTCAGCGGCCAGACGGAGCTGTCTTCGCCGATTTCGACGTCGCCGATCACCACCGCGGTGCTGTCGACAAAAGCCCCACGGGCAAGCCGCGGGCTGTGGTTCTGGTACGTGCGAAGGGTCACGATAGGCTCTCTCTTATCCGGTGATAGGCGCTGCTAGCTGCGGTGAACGCCGATTGTAATTAAGATGGGCCGATGTTTCTTCCAGCCAAGGTGTCGACCGTGAGCGTGAACAACCCTCTTTTGCAGCCCTATGACCTGCCGCCATTCTCGGCGATCCGTGCCGAGCACGTGCAACCGGCCATCGAGCAGATCCTGGCGGACAACCGCGCGGCCATTGCCGAAATTCTCAAGACCCAAGTCCAACAGCCTACCTGGGCCGGCCTGGTATTGGCCATGGACGAGCTCAATGATCGTCTCGGCGCGGCCTGGAGCCCGGTCAGCCATTTGAACGCCGTGCGCAACAGCCCGGAACTGCGCGAGGCCTACGAGGCCTGCCTGCCGGCGCTGAGTGCCTACTCCACCGAGCTGGGCCAGAACCGCGAGCTGTTCCAGGCCTTCGAAGCCCTGGCGAACAGCCCCGAAGCCGCCGGCTTCGACGTGGCGCAGAAAACCATCCTGGAACATTCCCTGCGCGATTTCCGCCTGTCGGGCATCGACCTGCCGCCCGAGCAGCAGAAGCGCTACGCCGAGGTGCAGAGCAAACTGTCCGAGCTGGGCAGCCGCTTCTCCAATCAACTGCTGGACGCGACCCAGGCCTGGACCAAGCACGTCACAGACGAAGCCGCCCTTGCCGGCCTGACCGACTCGGCCAAGGCCCAAATGGCCGCCGCTGCCCAGGCCAAGGAGCTGGACGGCTGGCTGATCAACCTGGAATTCCCCAGCTACTACGCGGTGATGACCTACGCCGAAGACCGCGCCCTGCGTGAAGAAGTCTACGCCGCCTACTGCACCCGCGCCTCGGACCAAGGCCCGAATGCCGGCCAGAACGACAACGGCCCGGTGATGGAGCAGATCCTCGACCTGCGCCAGGAACTGGCCCAACTGCTCGGTTTCGCCAACTTCGCCGAGTTGAGCCTGGCGACCAAGATGACCGAATCCAGCGATCAGGTCCTCAGCTTCCTGCGTGACCTGGCCAAGCGCAGCAAGCCGTTCGCCGCCCTGGATCTGGAACAGCTCAAAGCCTATGCCGCCGAGCAGGGCTGCCCCGACCTGCAAAGCTGGGACAGCGGTTTCTACGGTGAAAAACTGCGCCAGCAGCGCTACAGCGTGGCCCAGGAAGCCCTGCGCGCCTACTTCCCGATCGACAAGGTATTGAGCGGCCTGTTCGCCATCGTCCAGCGCCTCTATGGCATCGAAATCGCCGAACTGAAAGGCTTCGACGCCTGGCACCCGGACGTGCGCCTGTTCGAGATCAAGGAGAACGGCCAGCACGTCGGCCGCTTCTTCTTCGACCTCTACGCCCGCGCCAACAAGCGTGGCGGAGCCTGGATGGACGGTGCCCGCGACCGTCGCCGCACCTTCGACGGCGTGCTGCAAAGCCCGGTCGCCAACCTGGTGTGCAACTTCACCCCGGCCGACAGCGGCAAACCGGCGCTGCTGACCCACGATGAAGTCACCACCCTGTTCCACGAGTTCGGCCATGGCTTGCACCACCTGTTGACCCGCGTCGAACACGCTGGTGTGTCCGGCATCAATGGCGTGGCCTGGGATGCCGTGGAGCTGCCGAGCCAGTTCATGGAAAACTGGTGCTGGGAGCCTGAAGGCCTGGCGCTGATTTCCGGCCACTACGAGACCGGCGAACCGCTGCCCCAGGACCTGCTGGAAAAAATGCTCGCGGCGAAAAACTTCCAGTCCGGCCTGATGATGGTTCGTCAGTTGGAGTTCTCGCTGTTCGACTTCGAGCTGCACGCCACCCACGGCGATGGCCGCAGCGTGCTGCAAGTGCTCGAAGGCGTGCGTGACGAGGTGTCGGTCATGCGTCCGCCGGCCTACAACCGCTTCCCCAACAGCTTCGCCCACATCTTCGCCGGCGGGTATGCGGCGGGCTACTACAGCTACAAGTGGGCGGAAGTGCTCTCGGCGGATGCGTTCTCCAAGTTCGAAGAAGACGGCGTGCTCAATGCCGACACCGGTCGCGCCTTCCGCGAGGCGATCCTGGCCCGTGGCGGCTCCCAGGAACCGATGGTGCTGTTCGTCGACTTCCGTGGCCGTGAGCCGTCGATTGACGCACTCTTGCGCCATAGCGGCCTGACCGAGGACGCGGCAGCATGAGTGAGGGGCCTGTGATTACCAAGCGACGCTTTATCGCCGGGGCGGTCTGCCCGGCCTGCAGCGAACCGGACAAGTTGATGATGTGGAACGAAGACGGCGTGCCGCACCGCGAGTGCGTGGCCTGCGGTTATTCCGACACGCTCAACGAGCAAGGCCTGTCGGTGCCCAAGGAATTGGGCACCCGGGTCAACACCTCGGCGCTCAAGGCGCCGGACGCCAAGGTCCAGGCGGTGCAGTTTTTCCCCAACCCCAAGTTGAAGAAAAAAACCGACTGAATGATCCAGTATCACCTTCCGGGCCCCACGGCCCGGAAGCGATACATATATACCGCCATGCCGTCCCCCGGCCTGCCCAGACTGTTCATCCCGTTCAGTCCATGGAAGGCTTCCGATGCCCGCCGATGACAATCCGCTGTTGCAGGCCCATGACCTGCCGCCCTTTTCCCAGATCCAAGCCAGGCACTTCTCACCCGCCCTCGACCAGATCATTGCCGAGAGCCGCGCTCAAGTGGCCGAGATCATCAAGACCCAGACACCGTTTCCCACCTGGGACGACCTCGTGCTGGCGATGGACGAAATCCACGCCCGCTTGAAGAGCTTCGGCTATGTGCTGGAGCGGCTGACCTTGACCCGGACAGGCGACGCCTGGACACAGGCGTCGCTCGACTGTCGCGAACGACTTCACGATTACCAACGGTCGCTGAGGCAAAACCCCGAACTGTTTCACCTCTACCAGCGCTTGGCGAACAGCCAGATCGCCCGGCATTTCTCACCGGCGAGAACAAGAGCGCTGGAAAAGATCCTCCGGGAGCTTCGCCACAATGGCTTCGGCGCTACCGCCCAGGCCGACCTGCAAGACGTGAAACTACGTATCCAGGGCGCCCGCAGCCTATTCATGGAACACCTGCACGAAGCCAATAAAACCTGGAGCAAGACCTTTGACGATGAGGCCCGCTTGATTGGCCTGCCGGCATCTTTCAGACAACGCCTGGCCGACCAGGCCCGTGAAGCCGGGCGCAACGGCTGGTTGCTGACGCTCAATGAGGAATCGTTTCGCGTCGTCACCCGCTACGCTGACGATCGCCTCTTGCGCCGACAGATGTATGTCGCCTACAGCACACGGGCATCGGATCAAGGGCCACTGGCCGGCGTGTTCGACAACGGCGAAGTGCTCGCGCAATTGCTCAGGGATCGTCACCAGTACGCCGCGTTATTGGGCTATTCGAATTACGCGCAAATGGCCATCGAGCCAGAGCAGGCTGAATCGCCGGAACAGGTCATGGCGTTCCTGCACGAGCGGCTCGCACGGCAGCGCCAGGTCTTTACTCGGGACGCCCAGCGACTGGAGGCCTTTGCCGTAACGCAAGGTTTCAGCGGGCTGCAGCCTTGGGACTATCAATACCTGGCCGAAAAGCTGCGGCGGCAAACGGCAGGAGTTTCAGAACAGGCCGCCAGCGCCTGGTTTGCGCTGGAATCGACGTTTTCACAGCTGCTGTTGATCGCCAAGGACCTGTTCGGCGTGGACATCGTTGAACGCCGGGATGTGGCGACCTGGCACCCAGACGTGCGGCTTTTTGAAGTTCGCGAACGGGACGAGACCCTTGGCTACCTCTATTTTGACCCGTTTGAAGTGGCGCACCAGGACGGTTTTCCCAACACCACCACCCTGCGCAACCGCCGCATCACCGCCGAAGGCCGACCGCGTCACCCTATCGCCGTTTTACATGGCTGGTTGCCGCGCGGCTCAGGTACAAATCCCGTGTTGCTGGATCATCGGCAATTGCGAATCCTTTTCCATGAGTTCGGCCACTGCCTGCATCACGTCTTGACCCAGGCCGAATACCGCGACGTTTCGGGCATCACCGAGCTTTCCCGGGATACCGCCGAGTTTGCCGGGGTACTGTTCGAGCAATGGTGCTTTACCAAGCCCTGCCTGCTCCGTGTAGCGAAACATCACCAGACCGGCGAGCCCCTGCCGGACAACATCGCCGATCAGTTGCTGCTTTACCTCAATACCCAGACCAGTTGGGACACCGCACTGTTCTTGCGCGATGCGCTGTTCGACATGGAATTGCACCGCAGCCACGACGACGGACGCACCGCCCAGCAGGTGTTCGATCATGTCAGCGTGCAAATAGGGCATCTGCCGGTATCCGCAAACGAGCGCTGGCCCAATGGCCTGGACTATCTGGTGACTGGCTATGGGGCCGGAATCTATGCCTATGCCTGGTCGAAAGAACTGGCCAGAAACGTGTTCCAGAAGTTCGAACGCGACGGGCTGTTCAATCCAGCAACCGGGCGGGCGCTGCGCGAGATGATTTTCGGGCCGGGCGACTCGCGACCGCTGGCGGAATCGATCCAGGCGTTTCTCGCGCATGACGATCATCGCTCGGGAAGCACCGCCTGAGGGTCCAGGTGATGGGCCATGGTGGTCGAGTTGACCCAACTTTTCAGGGAGCAAAGGGCAAACACACTGGTGCTGCAATCACCGTTCGCCAACGCCACGCGGAGTTTGTCGACATCGGCCTGCATCATGTAGCGCACCCCGTCCTTGAAGTGATGGCTGTCACCGAAGCCACCTTCGGTCATTTCGTTCAGCGCGTCCTCTTTGCTCCAGCCCTGGACCACCACCCGGTACATGGCGGCCACCAACCCGGTGCGGTCCGAGCCATGCTTGCAGTGCATCAACACCGGCCCCTTGGTTTCGGCCGCCTGGACAGCGCGCAGGGCCCTGAGGATGTCGCTGTCGTCGACGTGATTGGTGCGATAGGGCAATTGCACCTGCTCGATGCCGGGGGCGGACAACCAGCGCTGGTCCGACTCCGGCAGGAAGGTGATGACCGTGCCGATCCGGAGCTTGGTCAGCAAGGGCACCGCGCCGCCGTCCGGTAGCGAGCTGCGGTAGAGCGTCGGCGACATCTGGTAGAGGTTGTATTGCTTACCCACTGGCTGCGCCCACTCAGCGGGCCTCGCCTCAGTGGAATCGGCCGCTTGGGCGGGCGCCTCGGCCAGCCCGATGAGCAGGACCAGGCAAAGCAGTGAACGGGAACAGAGCTTGAGCATGCACGGACGACCGAGAACGAAGGGATACGGGAGATGGAGTGTCGGCTCGCTCCGGTTAAAAGCCCGTGAGCGGAACGTCAAAGCGTTGTGAAGGTTGATCCGCTATTTGCGCTGCCGAATGGCACTGGCCTTAATCGAACACAGCGAATACTGTATGTACATACAGCCTACGGAGTACTCCCATGCCAGCCTCCCTTCCACCGCGCGGCCGCGGCACCGCCGCCAACCCGCACAACCGCTTCGCCCCGAGTCGCTCGGTGGTCGAAGATGACGGCTGGTATCAGGAAGTCCCGCCGACCCAGGGCACCGAAGTGCGCATCGAAACGGCGAAGACCATCATTACCCGCAACACCTCATCCGATATCCCGTTCGACCGCTCGATCAACCCGTACCGAGGCTGCGAACACGGTTGCATCTACTGCTATGCGCGGCCCAGCCATGCCTATTGGGACCTGTCGCCAGGGCTGGATTTCGAAACGAAGCTGATCGCCAAGACCAATGCCGCCGACGTGCTGGAAGAGCAATTGTCCCGCCGCGGCTATCAATGCGCGCCGATCGCACTGGGGTCCAACACCGACCCCTATCAGCCTATCGAACGCGAACAACGGATAACCCGCCGGATCCTCGAAGTGCTGCTGCGTTATCGGCATCCGGTGACCATCGTCACCAAGGGCTCGCTGATCCTGCGCGACCTGGACTTGCTAACCGAGCTGGCGCAGCAACGCCTGGTGCATGTAATGATCAGCCTCACCACCCTGGACGATGAGCTCAAGCGTATCCTCGAGCCCCGCGCGGCGGCGCCCAAGGCGCGATTGCGGGCGATCAAGGTCATGCGTGAGGCAGGCATCAACGTGGGTGTGCTCTGCGCACCGATGATCCCGATGATCAACGACAGCGAGATCGAAAGCCTGCTGGCCGAAGCCCACGCCGCCGGCGCGCAGAATGCCGCCTACGTCATGCTGCGCCTGCCGCTGGAAGTCGCGCCGCTGTTCGAGGAGTGGCTGCAGGCGCACTACCCGCAACGCGCCGCCCATGTGCTGAGCCTGGTGCGCCAGAGCCGCGGTGGCGAACTGTACGACAGCCGCTTCGGGGCGCGAATGCGCGGCGAAGGTCCGTTCGCCGACTTGCTGGCCCAGCGATTTGCCAAGGCACTCAAGCGCCTGGGGCTGGAGCGCCGCGACGGCTACAATCTCGATTGCGATGCCTTCTGTCCGCCGGGCCGACAGATGTCGTTGATTTGATTAAAGTTGACTCTGGAAAGGCCACTGGACATGAGCTGCGCCAGTGTTTCGCCACCTCTGGAATCGTTGTCCTAGAGCCTTCGATTTCAGTTTGAGTTAAGTTTCGGCCGCTACCTTGTTCAGCGAGTGACTGACGGGTCGAAGATGTCGACCTGGATGTTTTAGCCACTGGCGTCATACCGTCAAAAGAGGATGAATCATGAGTGACAAGGATAAACAGCCGTTGGCTGCGTCGGCTTCAGCCCAACCTGTGGCGGAAACCGCCGATGCAGCGCTGCAGCATATTGTTGACGGCTTTTTGCATTTCCATCACGAGATCTTTCCCCAGCAGGAAGAACTCTTCAAGAAACTCGCCACCGCCCAGGCGCCCCGGGCGATGTTCATCACCTGCGCCGATTCGCGCATCGTGCCCGAGTTGATCACCCATAGCTCCCCCGGCGACCTGTTCGTGACCCGTAACGTCGGCAACGTCGTTCCACCTTATGGGCAGATGAACGGCGGCGTCTCCACCGCCATCGAATACGCCGTGCTGGCCCTCGGTGTGCAGCACATCATTGTCTGTGGCCATTCCGACTGTGGCGCCATGCGTGCCGTGCTGAACCCGGACACCCTGGAAAAAATGCCCACGGTAAAAGCCTGGCTGCGCCACGCCGAAGTGGCCAAGACCATGGTCCACGACAACTGTCCGTGCGGCGATGAAAAACAGACCATGCCCATCCTCACCGAAGAGAACGTGATCGCGCAGTTGCAGCACTTGCGAACGCATCCCTCGGTCGCATCGCGCATGGCCAGCGGTCAGTTGTTCATCCATGGCTGGGTGTACAACATCGAGACCAGCGAGATCAAAGCCTTTGACGCGGACCAGGGACGTTTCCTGCCGCTCGATGGCAGCCATCCGATACCGGTGGCGACGCCCAAAGCGCGCTTCTAACCACTCCTAATCATCCTTGTGTGGTTCAAGCCTTACCGCTATTTGCGCGGTAGGGCCTCGCCATGCCTGAAGAAACTTCGGGAGAGTCGCCATGCGTGCTGCTCAACTAAAAGCTGTTCTGCCACGGGAGCTATTGGCTTCGGTGGTTGTGTTCCTGGTGGCGCTGCCCCTGTGCATGGGCATTGCCATCGCCTCCGGCCTGCCACCGGCCAAGGGCCTGATTACCGGCATCATCGGTGGTCTGGTAGTCGGTTTCCTGGCCGGCTCGAAGCTGCAAGTCAGCGGCCCGGCCGCCGGGTTGGCGGTGTTGGTCTTCGAATTGGTGCGCCAGCATGGCGTGGCCATGCTCGGGCCAATCCTGTTGCTGGCCGGTCTCCTGCAATTGCTGGCCGGGCGCTTTCGCCTGGGCTGCTGGTTCCGGGTCACCGCACCTGCCGTGGTGTACGGGATGCTCGCCGGTATCGGCGTGCTGATCGTGTTGTCCCAGGTCCATGTCATGCTCGACGCCGCGCCCAAGCCGTCAGGGCTGGATAACCTGGCGGCGTTCCCGGCGGCAGTGGCCCAGGCATTGCCGTCCTTCGGCTGGCAGGCCGGCCTGCTCGGTCTGTCGACGATTGCGGTGATGTGGCTGTGGGAAAAGCTTCGCCCCCACAGCCTGCGCTTCATTCCGGGCGCCTTGCTGGGTGTGGGCCTGGCGACCGTCGCCAGCCTGATGCTGGCCTTGCAGGTCAAGCGCGTGGAGGTTCCGGAGAACCTGGCCGAAGCCATTGATTGGCTGCGCCCGGCGGACCTGCTGAACCTGGCTGATCCGACGCTGCTGATCGCCGCGTTCGCGGTCGCCTTCATCGCCAGCGCCGAAACCTTGTTGTCGGCAGCCGCCGTGGATCGCATGCACAGCGGCGAGCGTGCGGACTTCGACCGGGAACTGTCGGCGCAAGGCATCGGCAACATGCTCTGCGGCCTGCTCGGCGCCTTGCCAATGACCGGGGTGATCGTGCGCAGCTCAGCCAACGTCCAGGCCGGCGCCACCACGCGGATGTCGACGATTTTCCACGGCCTGTGGTTGCTGCTGTTCGTGCTGTTGCTGTCCAGCGTGCTGCAAAGCATTCCGGTGGCGAGCCTGGCGGGTGTGCTGGTCTACACCGGTTTCAAACTGGTGGACCTCAAGGCGTTTCGAAGCCTGGGCCGTTATGGCCGGATGCCGATGTTTACCTACGCCGCGACGGCGCTGGCGATCATCTTCACCGACCTGCTGACGGGTGTGCTGATCGGCTTCGGCCTGACCCTGGTGAAACTGGCCTGGAAAGCCTCGCGCCTGAAAATCAGCCTGATCGACCTGCCCCAGGAAGGCGAGATGGAACTGCGACTGGTCGGGGCCGCCACCTTCCTCAAAGTGCCGGCGCTGACCCAAGTGCTGGGCACCATCCCGACGGGCGCGACCGTGCATGTGCCGCTCAATAACCTGAGCTACATCGATCACTCGTGCCTGGAGTTGCTGGAAGAATGGGGCCGGGCGAATGCCAGCAAGGGGTCGAAGCTGCTGATCGAATCCCGCGGGCTCAAGCGCCGGTTGGAAGGGCGGTTGCGGACTACCGTAGGGGTGGGTGCAGCGGCGGGGTAATCCACAGCCCTTGTGGGAGCGAGCCTGCTCGCGATGGCGGTGGATCAGTCGACATCAATGTTGAATGTCCAACCGCTATCGCGAGCAGGCTCGCTCCCACAGGATTTTGCGGTGAACACAATGATTGTGAACACCCTCAGGGGTTGTGTGTTTCAGCAGGATCAAGCCGCCGGCTGATCCAGCTCCAGCCCAACGCCCAACTGGCGCGACAGGCAAGGCCAGCGCTTCCAGGCCGCGCCCGTGTCCGGGCTGCCGAGTTTCTCCCGGTAAGACTCCACCGACTCCAGCGCAAAGCTGTCTTCGTCGAGCATTTCATCCACGGCGTGATGCACGGCTTCGTCCAGCTGGTTGGCGAACGGTTCGCCGATCAGGTGGTGAGCGATCAGGTTGGCGACCGTCATGTCCAGCGGGATCAGCGGCTGGCTGAAGTGCTTGATGTACAAATCGTTCACCTCCTCCACCAACCGGTGGGCCAGGTAGGCCTCGTCCAGCAGGCTGTCCAGGCCCACGTGGCCCTCCATCAACTTCGGTGGCTGCAGGAAAAACTGTTCGGCGATTTTCAGCACGGGCTTGATCTGCGATTCGATCCCGGCTTCGCGGGCCACCTCGTTGGCGGCGTCCAGCAGGTCCGGCACTTGCTCGATGTAAGCGGTGACAAAACGGGTCATGACGCCCTTCGCGTCGATGTCTGGCAATTGGATCGCGGCATGCAGATGCGGTAACTGGGCCTCCAGCTGACGGGTCAATTGGCCGGTCTCGGCTTCGTGTTGTTGGGCTTTTTGGATCTGCTCGCGCAATGCGGCGGTGTTCATGACAACTCCAGGAAACAAAGGCAATGAAATAGGGAAGACATAACTTAGCTGGCGCAAAAACACTCCTAAGACCTATTTTTCATAACCGCCTCATCCTTGCTGCGTCACAGTTATATCGGTTTGCCATCACACAGTTCGCATCCTTCTCCATTCGTGGGCTCTAGCGCAAGCCCCGGCTGTTTCAAACGATTTACGCCATCGCGTTGCGAGGTTGCAGGTGCTGTCTATACTCGGTTTGGAATGGAGTTAGCTGATGACACCCGATTGCATGTGCAGCAAGGCGCGGCGAGTCAATTAAGCAGTCTGAATAGCCGATCCCTTGCCGCAGGCTTTACGCCTACGGGATAACAAGAACGATAAGGGGAACCCGCAATGACGCGACATCCACACGTATGGATGGGCCTCCTGTTGTGGTCGATTTTCAGTCAGGCGCAAGCGGCCTGGACTGTGAATATGGCGCCTGGAGCGACACAGATCAGCAACGCAGTGTTCGACCTGCACATGACCATCTTCTGGATCTGTGTGGTCATCGGCATCATCGTCTTCGGCGCCATGTTCTGGTCGATGATGATGCACCGCCGCTCAACCGGCCAGAATGCCGCGCACTTCCACGAAAACACCCGCGTCGAAATCCTCTGGACCATCGTGCCCTTCGTGATCCTGGTGCTGATGGCGATTCCTGCCACCGCGACCCTGATCAAGATGTACGACTCCAGTGAGTCGGACATCGATATCCAGGTCACCGGCTACCAGTGGAAGTGGCACTACAAGTACCTGGGCCAGGACGTCGAGTTCTTCAGCAATCTGGCGACCCCCGCCGAACAGATCCATAACCAGAGCGCCAAGGGCGAGCACTACCTGCTGGAAGTCGACAAGCCGCTGGTGCTGCCGGTCGATGCCAAGGTGCGTTTTCTGGTGACGTCCGCCGACGTGATCCACTCCTGGTGGGTGCCGGCCTTCGCGGTCAAGCGCGATGCAATCCCCGGGTTCGTCAACGAAGCCTGGACCCGCGTCGACAAGCCCGGCCTGTACCGCGGCCAATGCGCCGAGCTGTGCGGCAAGGACCACGGCTTCATGCCGATCGTGGTGGAGGTCAAGAGCAAGCCCGACTACGAGAAATGGCTCGGTGAACGCAAGGCCGAAGCCGCGCAGCTGAAAGAGCTGACCAGCAAGGAATGGACCCGCGAAGAACTCGTCGAGCGTGGCGACAAGGTCTATCACACCACCTGCGTGGCCTGTCACCAGGCCGAAGGCCAGGGCTTGCCGCCGATGTTCCCGGCGCTCAAGGGCTCGAAGATCGCCACCGGACCGATCAAGGATCACCTGAACATCGTCTTCCACGGCAAACCCGGCACCTCCATGGCCGCCTTTGGTAAACAGTTGTCGGAAGTCGATATCGCCGCGGTCGTGACCTATGAACGCAACGCCTGGGGCAACAACAAGGGCGACATGGTGACGCCTAAAGAAGTGCTGGAACTCAAACAGGCAGAAAGCCAATGAGCCGGCCTGACGATCGTTCTCGCAACCGGTCGGGGCTCAGCGCCCCGGGCCGCCCAGCCCACTCGTTCGAAGGAGACAGGACATGAGTGCTGTGATCGATGACCACGGTCATGCCGACCACGCCCACGGCCCCGCCAAGGGCCTGATGCGCTGGGTACTGACCACCAACCACAAGGATATCGGCACGCTGTACCTGTGGTTCGCCTTCTCGATGTTCCTGTTGGGCGGCTCGTTCGCCATGGTGATCCGCGCCGAGCTGTTCCAGCCCGGCCTGCAGATTGTCCAGCCGGAATTTTTCAACCAGATGACCACCATGCACGGCCTGGTGATGGTCTTCGGCGCGGTGATGCCGGCGTTCGTCGGCCTTGCCAACTGGATGATCCCGCTGATGATCGGCGCGCCGGACATGGCCTTGCCGCGCATGAACAACTTCAGTTTCTGGCTGTTGCCGGCGGCGTTCCTGATGTTGGTGTCGACGCTGTTCACTCCGGGGGGCGGGCCGAACTTCGGCTGGACCTTCTATGCGCCACTCTCAACCACCTATGCGCCGGAAAGCGTGACGTTCTTCATCTTCGCCATCCACCTGATGGGCATCAGCTCGATCATGGGCGCGATCAACGTGGTCGCCACCATCCTCAACCTGCGTGCCCCCGGCATGACCCTGATGAAAATGCCGCTGTTCGTCTGGACCTGGCTGATCACCGCGTTCCTGCTGATCGCGGTGATGCCGGTGCTGGCCGGCTGCGTGACGATGATGCTGATGGACATCCACTTCGGCACCAGCTTCTTCAGTGCCGCCGGTGGCGGTGACCCGGTCTTGTTCCAGCACGTGTTCTGGTTCTTCGGCCACCCCGAGGTGTACATCATGATCCTGCCGGCCTTCGGTGCGGTCAGCTCGATCATCCCGGCGTTCTCGCGCAAGCCGCTGTTCGGCTACACCTCGATGGTCTACGCCACGGCCGCCATTGCGTTCCTGTCGTTCATCGTCTGGGCGCACCACATGTTCGTGGTCGGCATCCCGCTGGTGGGCGAGCTGTTCTTCATGTACGCCACCCTGCTGATCGCCGTGCCCACCGGGGTGAAGGTGTTCAACTGGGCCAGCACCATGTGGCAAGGCTCGCTGACCTTCGAGACGCCGATGCTGTTCGCCGTGGCGTTCGTGATCCTGTTTTCCATCGGCGGTTTCTCCGGGCTGATGCTGGCCATCGCCCCGGCGGACTTCCAGTACCAGGACACCTACTTCGTGGTCGCCCACTTCCACTATGTGCTGGTGCCCGGCGCGATCTTCGGGATCTTCGCCTCGGCCTACTACTGGCTGCCGAAATGGACCGGCCACATGTACGACGAAACCCTCGGCAAGCTGCACTTCTGGCTGTCCTTCATCGGCATGAACATGGCGTTCTTCCCGATGCACTTCGTCGGCCTGGCGGGCATGCCCCGGCGGATTCCCGACTACAACCTGCAGTTCGCCGACTTCAACATGGTCTCGTCCATCGGCGCGTTCATGTTCGGCACCACGCAGATCTTCTTCCTGTTCATCGTGATCAAGACCATCCGCGGCGGCGAGCCGGCACCAGCCAAGCCGTGGGATGGGGCCGAAGGGTTGGAGTGGAGCGTGCCGTCGCCGGCGCCGTATCACACGTTTACTACGCCGCCGGAAGTGAAATGAACACCGCAGCTTTTGTGGGAGCGAGCCTGCTCGCGATAGATGCGACTCGGTGTGTCAGACATACCGCCATCGCGAGCAGGCTCGCTCCCACAGGGCTCGGTGCAAGGAGCTGCATCCATGGCTGATTCGATTTCGCTGAAGAAACTGGTCACCCGCCTGCTGCTAGTGGTGGTGGCCATGTTCATCTTCGGGTTTGCCCTGGTGCCGATCTACGACGTGATGTGCAAGGCGTTCGGTATCAACGGCAAGACCGGCGGGCAGTACGAAGGCGAGCAGGTCGTCGATGAGTCACGGCAGGTGCGCGTGCAGTTCCTGTCGACCAATGCCGTGGACATGGTTTGGGATTTCTACCCCAAGGGCGACCAATTGGTGGTCAAGCCCGGGGCAGTCAACGAGATGGTGTTCGTCGCCCACAACCCCACCGACCGGCCGATGAGCGCCCAGGCGGTGCCGAGCATCTCGCCGAGCACGGCGGCGGCGTATTTCCACAAGACCGAATGTTTTTGTTTTACCCAGCAAGTGCTGCAACCCGGCGAACGCATCGAAATGCCCATGCGCTTCATCGTTGACCGGGACATGCCCAAGGAAGTGAAGCATCTGACGCTGTCCTACACGCTGTTCGACATCACCGCTCGTCATCCACCGGTGGCTCTAAACACTGACCGATAGCGTGCCCGATAAGGAGAACAATAAATGGCAACTCACGAACACTATTACGTTCCGGCCCAGAGCAAATGGCCGATCATCGCCACGGTCGGGATGTTCGTCACGGTGTACGGCCTGGCGACCTGGTTCAACGACCTGAAGGCGGCGCGCCCGGAATCCCACGGCCCGCTGATCTTCTTCGTCGGCGGCCTGCTGGTGGCCTACATGCTGTTCGGCTGGTTCGGCGCGGTGATCAAGGAAAGCCGCGCCGGGCTGTACAGCGCCCAGCTCGACCGCTCGTTCCGCTGGGGCATGAGCTGGTTCATCTTTTCCGAAGTGATGTTCTTCATCGCCTTCTTCGGTGCGCTGTTCTACGTGCGCACGATCTCCGCGCCGGGCTTGGCCGGTGAAGGCAGCAAGGGCTTGTCGGAGATGCTCTGGCCGAACTTCGAATACGTCTGGCCGTTGTTGAACAACCCCGATCCCAAACTCTTCCCGCCGCCCAAGGATGTGATCAGCCCTTGGGGCTTGCCGCTGCTCAACACCATCCTGCTGGTCAGTTCCAGCGTCACCGTGACCATCGCCCACCACGCGCTGAAAAAAGGCCATCGCGGCGCGCTGAAAATCTGGCTGGCGATCACCGTGCTGCTGGGGTGCGCCTTCCTGGGCTTCCAGGCCGAGGAATACATCCACGCCTATAAAGAGCTGGGCCTGACGTTGGGCTCGGGGATCTACGGCGCGACGTTCTTCATGCTCACGGGCTTCCACGGCGCCCACGTCACCATCGGCACGATCATTTTGTTCGTGATGCTGATGCGCATCATGCGCGGGCACTTCGACAACGAGCATCAGTTCGGCTTCGAGGCGGCGAGCTGGTATTGGCACTTCGTCGATGTGGTGTGGATCGGCTTGTTCTTCTTCGTCTACATCCTCTGAGGCAGCCGTTATCAGGGCGGCTCTTTACCAAGGAGCATGCGACACCAACTGGCCGCTGAAAAAACCCCAGGCAATCAAGCCGACGGTGACAGCGGCCAAGGCGACACGAATCGCCAGGGCGATGACCAGGCGATTGGAACTGCTGTCGTCCTTGACCAGAAAAAACAGGCCGCTGAACAGGCTGGCAACCGTGGCGATCAGCATCAGGGCGATGGCTGCTTTAAGCATTAGGGACACTCCGGGGGGACGCGATGCACGTGAGTATAGCTATCCCGATGAACCGCTTTCGGGCGACGCCATGAAAGGCTTCCGGCCAGGCATCGTGCCGTCATTGGTGGTGGCCGTGCTGGTGCCGATGATGGTGTGCCTGGGGTTCTGGCAATTGAGCCGGGGCGAGCAGAAGCGTGTGCTCATGGACACTTACGCCGAGCGCCGCGTGGCGCCGCCGATGGACAGCGCCGAGCTGGCGCACACCGCCGACCCGGCCTTTCGACCGGTCACGCTGCAAGGCCAGTTCGACGCCGAGCACAGCATCCTGCTGGACAACCGCCAACACGACGGCAAGGTCGGCGTCGAGTTGCTGCAACCGTTCCTCGACCACCGCACCGGGCTCTGGCTGCTGGTCAATCGCGGTTGGCTGCCGTGGCCAGACCGGCGCACGCCGCCAGTGTTCACCACGCCGGAACAACCGGTGAGCCTTCAGGCCTGGGTCTATGTCGCACCGGGCGCGACGTTCCAGCTCCACGCCGACCCGGCCGGCGCGCCCTGGCCGCGACTGGTCACCGCCATCGAACCGGACAAGCTCTGGGCCGACCTCGACCGCAACGGCTTCGCCTATGAATTACGCCAACAAAGCGGCCCTGGCGCCTACCGGACCGATTGGCCGGTGGTGGCCATGGGGCCGGAAAAACACCTCGGTTATGCCGTGCAGTGGTTCGCCATGGCGGCGGCGCTGTTCGGCCTGTTCCTTTATCTCGGATGGCACAACGCAGGGAGACACCATGGGAAGCACCATGAATCCAACCAACACGTCTGAGGCGCCTGCGGTGCCTAACCGTCGCAAGGGCCGCGTGCAATTGCTGCTGATCGTGCTCGGGGTGATCGGCCCGATGATCCTCGCCACCGGCATGTACAAGTTCCAGTTCTGGGTGCCCGACAGCCGCAGCTACCACGGCGAACTGATCGGCAACGGCCAGACCCGCGCCGAGATTGGTGTGCAGGCCGATGAACAGCGCTGGCAGATCCTCGTCACGGCGCCGCAGGAATGTTCGGTGGATTGCCGACAACTGGTGTACCTGGCCCGCCAAGTCCAGATCGGCCTCGGTCGCGAAGCCGGCCGCGCCAGCCATGCCCTGGCGATCGCACAACCGCTGGACGCCGAGTACGACGCCCAACTGCAGCGCGAATACCCACAACTGCAACGCTATCCACTGGACATGCCGGCGTATCAGAAAGGCGCCCAAGGCTCCGGCGGCGCCCAACTGTGGATCATCGATCCCCACAGCAACCTGGTGCTGCGCTACGACGCCCGGGTCA
This sequence comes from Pseudomonas thivervalensis, assembly GCF_001269655.1. Lineage (GTDB taxonomy): Bacteria > Pseudomonadota > Gammaproteobacteria > Pseudomonadales > Pseudomonadaceae > Aquipseudomonas > Aquipseudomonas thivervalensis. Next base: position 777,802 of record NZ_LHVE01000020.1, on the reverse strand, counting down.
AGGGCAAGGACCTGCTCAACGACCTGCGCCATCTGCTGAAACTGTCGAACATCGGATGAGGGCATCGACATGGCCAAACCTGGATTTCGCCTCGCGCTGTTTGCCACGCTGCTGGCACTGATCGTCGTCCTGCTGGGCGCCTATACCCGGCTCACCCACGCCGGCCTCGGTTGCCCGGACTGGCCCGGTTGCTACGGTTTCATCAGCGTGCCCAAGAGCGAAGCCCAACTGGCCCATGCCGAACTTCACTTTCCCGACACCCCGGTGGAAGCCCACAAAGGCTGGAACGAGATGGTCCATCGCTACTTTGCCGGGGCCCTGGGGCTGATGATTACCGTGCTGGCCGCCCGGGCCTGGATGAACCGTCGCCACCCCGGTTTGCCGTTGAAACTGCCGCTGTTCCTGCTCGCCGTGGTCTTCGCCCAAGCGGCGTTCGGTATGTGGACCGTGACCCTCAAGCTTTGGCCGCAGGTGGTCACCGGCCATTTGCTGGGCGGGTTCGCGACGTTGAGCCTGCTGTTCCTGCTGACGCTGAGATTGTCTGGCGTATTACCCGCGCTGACCGTGCCCAAGCGCCTGCAACATTGGGCCACCGCCGGACTGCTGTTGGTGATCGGCCAGATCGCCTTGGGCGGTTGGGTCAGCTCCAACTATGCCGCCGTGGCCTGCATCGACTTCCCCACCTGCCACGGCCAATGGCTGCCACCGGCCGATTTCGCCAATGGCTTCCACCTGACCCAGCACATCGGCCCCAACTACCTGGGCGGGCAACTGGACAGCGACGCCCGCACCGCCATCCACCTGACCCACCGCATCGGCGCCTTGCTGGTGACGGTGGTGCTGCTGGGGCTGGCCTGGCAGTTGAAGAGCGTCGGCATGACCCGGCTCGCCGGGCTGGTGCTGGCTGCATTGGCGGCGCAGATCACCCTTGGCATCAGCAACGTGCTGTTCCATCTGCCCTTGCCGGTGGCCGTCGCCCACAACGCCGGGGGCGCCGCATTGCTGCTGACCCTGGTGCTGGTCAACTATCACGCCCGTACCAGCCTGGTCCGGGTCAAGCATCAGGTCCCGCTGCGCTGGCGGTTCAACCCGCATAAACACAGCGTCAGCCCTATAACAATAAAAGGAGAGATGCCATGGCAACCTTGACCGGTGAACGCCACAGCCAAGCGATCTGGCGCGATTACCTGGAGCTGACCAAGCCGAAAGTGGTGGTGTTGATGCTGATCACCTCGCTGGTCGGCATGTTCCTCGCCACCCGTGCCGGCGTGCCGTGGACGGTGCTGGTGTTCGGCAACCTCGGCATCGCCCTGTGTGCCGGCGGCGCGGCGGCGGTCAACCACGTGGTGGACCGGCGCATCGATGCAGTGATGGCGCGCACCCATAAGCGACCTTTGGCCGAGGGCCGGGTCTCGCCAGCCGCCGCCCTGACCTTCGCCCTGGCCCTGGCCGTGGCCGGCCAAGCCATGCTGCTGGCGTTCACCAACCCGCTGACGGCCTGGCTGACCCTCGCCTCGTTGCTGGGGTACGCGGTGGTCTATACCGGTTTCCTGAAACGGGCAACGCCACAGAACATCGTCATCGGCGGTCTCGCCGGCGCCGCGCCGCCCCTGCTGGGCTGGGTCGCGGCCACCGGTCATGTCAGCGCCGAACCGCTGTTGCTGGTGCTGATCATCTTCGCCTGGACCCCGCCCCACTTCTGGGCCCTGGCGATTCACCGCAAGGAGGAATACGCCAAGGCCGACATCCCGATGCTGCCAGTGACCCACGGCGAGCACTACACCAAGATCCATATCCTGCTGTACACCCTGGTGCTGCTGGCGGTGAGCCTGATGCCGTTCGTGATCCAGATGAGCGGGATGCTCTACCTGATTTGTGCCCTGGTACTGGGCGCCCAGTTCCTGCAATGGGCCGTGGTGTTGTACCGTGGCAGTCGGCCGCACGCGGCGATCAACACCTTCAAGTACTCTATCTGGTACTTGTTCCTACTGTTCATCGCCCTGCTTGTAGATCACTACTTACTGTTGAGCCTATGACTCGAACCCAGAAAACCGTCTTCATCCTCGCGGCCGTGATCGCAGTGATCCTCGGCCTGACCATCAATAAAGTGCTTTCCAGCAAAGGCCAGGGCGACCCGACCGCGCTGATCGACGCCGGTATCATCCTGCTCCCGCAAAGCCGCAACCTGCCGGACGTGAAAATGACCGACCAGGATGGCCAGCCCGTGGCGATGGACGGGTTGAAAGACAAATGGAGCCTGCTGTTCTTCGGCTACACCTTCTGCCCGGACATCTGCCCAACCACCCTCGCCCAACTGCGCCAGATCAAAAGCGAACTGCCGCCCGAGGCTGTGGCCAAGTTGCAGATCGTACTGGTGAGCGTCGACCCGAACCGCGACACGCCCAAGCAACTCAAGCAGTACCTGGGTTACTTCGACCCGCAATTCAAAGGCCTGACTGCCGCTTCGGTGGAAGACCTGCAGAAACTGGCGAATGCGGTGAGCATCCCGTTCATCCCGGCGGACACCAGCAAACCCAACTACACGGTTGATCACAGCGGCAACCTCGCCGTGATTGGCCCGGACGGCACCCAACGTGGGTTTATTCGGGCGCCGTTGAATAATCAGAAGCTGGTGGCGCAGTTGCCGGAGATGCTCAAGCGTAAATAACGGGCGCACCCGTTGTAGCGTGGGGACTCGCCCCACCTGTAGGAGCTGACGAGTGAAACGAGGCTGCGATCTTGCCCCAGACAATTGAGTCATGAGTGAAAGATCAAAATCAAAAGATCGCAGCCTCGTTTCACTCGACAGCTCCTACCAGCCCCTACCAGCGCCTGCCAATCCAGTTGTTTCAGGAACACCGTCATTTCCGCTAGATAGCTATCGCGAGCAAGCCCCCTCCCACCCCGGACGGTGGTGAACACAGTCTCCGCCCCCCCCCAATCCCCTGTGGGAGCGAGCTTGCTCGCGATGACGCACGCCCAGACAACCCCGTGGCGAGGGAGCTTGCTCCCGCTCGGCTGCGCAGCAGCCGCAAAACCGGACAATGCAGTTTGCCTGGAAAAATGCAGGGGCCTGCTGCGCAGGCCAGCGGGAGCAAGCTCCCTCGCCACGGAGGGTTGGGTTCCCCTCTTCAGTCTCGATATTCCAAGCCTTCCTCAAATGAATATTTAGAAATCAACAGTCCCCGAAAACTTCACCAACCGCGGATCACCCTGCGAGAGGTAGCCGCCGTTCGCCGAGGCCCAATAGTTCTTATCGGTAATGTTTTCCACATTGACGCGCAACGTCAGGTCTTTCTCCACGAATTTCATCTTATAACGTGCGCCGGCGTCGAAACGGTTCCAGGTCGGCAAGCTCAAGTTGTTAGCCTGATCAGCGTACTGTCCGCCAGTGCGCAACATCCTCGCGCTGAGCGCGGCACCTTCGATACCCGGCACATCCCAATCCACGCTGGCATTGAGCTGAAACGTTGGCACGCCAATGGCGTGGTTGCCATCGTTGAGGCCGCCTGCGGTGTTTTTGAGTTCGGACGTCATGCGGGTACCGCCGGCCATCAACCGGAGGCCTTCGATGGGCTCGCCGAAAACGCTGATCTCCAGTCCTTTGTTGACCTGCTCACCATCACGCACATAGAGGTTCTGCGCGTTGTCGACGTAACCATCGGACGGTTTCTCGATGCGGAAAACACCCACGTTGGCGCCGAAGGTTTGCATGTCCAGCTTGATGCCCGCTTCCAACTGTTTTGTGCGGCCAGGGGGAAAGGCTTGGCCCAGGTTCGTAATGCCTGTACCGGACGCCACGGGCCCTTTGGCAAGGCCTTCGATTCGGTTGGCGTAGAGCGACACGCTTTCCACAGGCTTGTAGACGATGCCGTAGACCGGCGTGGTAACGGCTTCATCGTAGAGCGTGCTACGGCTGCCATCGTTTGCTGGATTGGCGACACCGTTTGAAGTGGTGCCATCGTACTTATAGTTTTCGACACGCAACTGCTGACGACGGACACCGTAAGTGACCAGCAATTTGTCATCGAACAAGCCCACCGTGTCGGAAATCGCCAGGCTACGGTTGCGGGTTTTGCCGGTCACCCCGGGATCGCCCATTTCACCGCCGGTGCTGGACACCGCAGTCGGCTTGGGAAGCTTCGGGGTGTCGTAAATATTGCTGTTGCCGGTAACAGAGCGATAGAACGTGTAGGCGTTTTCCTGCTCGGTCCAGATCGTTGAGCCGCCGATCGCAACCTGGTGAGAAACAGGGCCCGTGTCAAAGCGCCCGTTCAACCCTCCACTGAACGTTGTGTTGTCTTCATTGTGAGGAATTTCCGAGCCACCGATCGTAGCCACGCCGTTATTGCCGACCAGTGTTGGTGTGGCGTACACCCCAGTTTCTCGGGTGTGCTTTACACCGCCAGCCAGGTAGGCGGTCCAGTTTTCGTTCAAATCCCAATCGCCACGAACCATGCCGAAGGTGTCTTCGGTTTCGGAGTAAGTCCAATCCTGGCCAAAATTGTGGCTCGCGTGCGGAGCCGTGGGAATGCGGGTGGCGCTGCCGATATTCACCGAGTTACGCAGGCCGTTGATACGCTGTTTCTGATAGCCGAAATCGGTGGAAACGCGGAAATCATCACCTCGATAGTCCAAGCCCGCCACGAACAACTTTGTCCGCTGGTCCTGGTTGTCGATCGCTGTTTCACCTTCCCGCTGGCTCAGATTCAACCGGGCACCAAAGCGGTTATCTTCGCCGAATCGCTGCCCGATATCCAAATGCTCGCCAATGCGGCCATCGGTGCTGATGTCCTGGGTATAACGACGAGTCGGGACATCCCCTGCGCGTTTGGGCTGCAAGTTGACGCCGCCCCCAAGCCCCGAGCCCGTCGGACTGACACCGTTGATAAACGCGTTCGGGCCTTTGAACACTTCGACACGCTCGATCGCATCCGTCGACAGGATTTGACGGGGTAAAACGCCATACAGCCCGTTATAGGAAATGTCGTCGCTGGCAAGCGGCAGGCCTCGAATCACGAACACCTGGGATTGGTTACCAAACCCATAGGACTGACGCACCGACGGATCATTGAGCAGCACATCGCCCACGTCTTCAGCTTGTTGATCTTCAATCAACTGCGAGGTGTAACTGGTCATCACGAACGGGACATCCATATTGTCCTGATTACCCAGCACCCCCATCTGGCCTCCGCTCGCCACCTGACCGCCCGCGTAGGGCGCTGGTAGTGTGTTGGAGTTGGGTTTGATCGCATCGGCAGTCACGTCGGTCACGCCCAATTCAATAGGCTCTGCCGCCTGGGCAAGAAAACTGACTGAGCAGCACATAGCAAGCAAGGTAAGGCGAGATGGAAATAGCATGAAGTGAATACCTACGGAAACGGGAAGCCAATGCCGCTAATGCTAATGATTCGCAGATGGATTATCCATACCAATGGCTCGTTGCCATAAACATTTGGACAGCGGTTTGGTCAGCCCAGACAGCCCCCGTGGCGAGGGAGCTTGCTCCCGCTCGACTGCGCAGCAGTCGCAAAAAAGGGCGATGCGGTTTGCCTGGAGGAATGCAGGGGCCTGCTGCGCAGGCCAGCGGGAGCAAGCTCCCTCGCCACAGGGGTTAGTGTCGAGCCGAACATCCAGCCCAACGCCACCCTGTGGGGAGCTTGCTCGCGAAAGCGGCGGGTCAGCTAGCTTCAATATTGAATGTGCCACCCTCTTCGCGAGCAAGCTCGCTCCCACACCGGGCAGCGGTGAACACAGTATCTGCAACAGCCCCGATTCCCTGTGGGAGCGAGCCTGCTCGCGATGACGCCAGCCCAGACACCGCCCGTGGCGAGGGAGCTTGCTCCCGCTCGGCTGCGCAGCAGTCGCAAAACCAGGCGGTGCGGTTTGCCTGGAGATTTCCCCAACAAAAAAACCCGACGTTTTGCGTCGGGTTTTTGGTTCTTCTCGAAGAGCCGCTTTACGTGGTCATCCTTTTGAACTGCCTTGTGCCGCTTCAATAATCAGCTCTGCAACTTTCTGCGGATTGGACGTCATCACCACATGGGAAGCCCCTTGAACGGTAACGGTCTTTTTTGAGCCGGCGCGTTCGGCCATGAACTTCAGGGCCGCCTCGGGGATGTTCTTGTCCGCCGAGCCGTAGATGAACCAGGACGGCAGTTTTTTCCAGGCCGGGTCGCCAGACGCTTCCTTCAATGCCGCCTCGCTGATGGGGCGTTGGGTCGCGGCCATCAGGGCGGAGTCCGCCGCTGGGACGTCGGCGGCAAACTGTTGGCCGAATTTGTCCTGCTGGATGTAGAGATCCTTATTGCCGTCGTCCAACTGCACCGGAGCCGCCAAGGTCGGTCCAAGGGTGCCGCCAGGGTAGCGACCGGACAGTTCGATGGCGGTTTCGCCTTTGTCCGGCGCGAAGGCCGCGACGTAGACAAGCCCCTTGACCTTGGGGTTGTTATGCACGGCGTTAGTGATCACGGCGCCGCCGTAGGAATGACCCACCAGGATCACCGGGCCGGCGGTTTGCTCGACGATATCGGCGACATAATCGGCGTCCTGCTTCACGCCCCGCAGCGGGTTGGCCGCGGCAACGACCGGATAACCCTGGGTCAGCAATTGGGCAGCAACGCCATTCCAGCTGGACGATTCGGCGAAGGCGCCATGCACCAGCACGATGGTGGGCTTGGTGGCGTCGGGTTGCGCGGCGGTTGCGTTTTGAACGGATGTCAGTGCCAGCGCAGCGGTGATGGTAACGGCCAACAGCGATTTGATAGTGAGCATGATCATTCCTTTTTTCATTGATTAGTGGGGTGACGCTGCAGCGATGGGTTCACTTGGCCAGGAAGTCCAACAGATCCTGGTTGAGGCGGTCCTTGTGGGTGTCGGTCAGGCCGTGGGGCGCACCCGGATAGACGATCAACTCGGCGTTCTGCACCCGCTCGGCGGCGGCATGGGCGGAGGCGTCGATGGGGACGATCTGGTCGTCGTCGCCATGTACGATCAGTGTCGGTACATCGAACTTGGCCAGGTCGGCGCGGAAGTCTGTCGCCGAGAACGCCGCGATGCAGTCATAGGTGTTTTTGTGGCCCGCTTGCATGCCCTGCACCCAGAACGAATCGATCAACCCCTGGGAGACGTTCGCCCCGTCGCGGTTGAAGCCGAAGAACGGGCCAGACGCGATGTCGCGATACAGCTGCGAGCGGTTGTCCAGCGAGGCCTTGCGCAGGCCGTCGAACACCTCGATCGGCAGGCCGCCTGGGTAGTCTTCAGTCTGGAGCATCATCGGCGGAACGGCGCTGATCAGTGCGGCCTTCTTCACCCGATCGGTGCCGTGGCGGCCGATGTAGCGGGTGATTTCCCCACCGCCGGTCGAGAAACCCACCAGGGTGACGTCGTTAAGGTCCAGGGTGTTGATCACAGCGGCCAGGTCATCGGCATAGTGATCCATGTCGTTGCCTTCCCACGGCTGGCTGGAACGGCCATGGCCGCGGCGGTCGTGGGCGATGACCCGATAGCCTTGGTCCGCCAGGAACAGCATCTGCGATTCCCAGCTATCCGAGTTCAGCGGCCAGCCGTGGCTGAAGGTGACAACTGGCCCATCTTTCGGACCCCAGTCCTTGTAATAGAGCTGTACGCCGTCCGGGGTGGTGATGTAGCTGGCTGCTTGAGCGCGGGAGGACTGGGTATTCATGGCAAGATCTCCTTAGGTCAGGGCTCGCCACCGGGGATCCGATGGCGACTTGATGGGGAGCATTCTTGCAGCGGCATGTATACCGGAAATGTTCGACACCCGGCCGTTATGCGTTGTTTTGAGTCTGTAGATGCGCTGGATACAGTGGCTTACAAATGCATGCCACTGGTCCTGACGTTCAGCCAGCGCGGCCTACTGATCGCCGCCGAAGTCGAGGGTCACGCAAAGCCCGCCGCCGTCGCGGTTGCGCAGGCTCAGCGTTCCACCAATCGCGACGGTCAACTGCTGGGCGATGGCAAGGCCCAAACCGGTGCCGCCAGAGCTGCGGTTGCGTGAGCTTTCCACCCGATAGAACGGCTTGACCACCTCGGCCAGGATCTCCTCGGGAATGCCCGGCCCTCGGTCAAGCACACTGATGGAAACGCCGGTGCTCGCATGGCCGCCGATTTCCACCTCGGCGGTGCCGGCGTACTTCAGCGCGTTATCCACCAGATTCACCAGAATACGCCGCAGGGCATGGGGCCTAGTCTCGATGATCGCGCCGTTCTGGCCGCGCAGGCTGACCTCGCGGCCGGTGTCCTGGTAATCGCACACCAGGCTGTCGAGAAAAGAATCCAGGCTGATGCGGCAACTGGTCTCCGTCGCACCATGGACACTGCGCGCATACGCGACACCCTCGCGCACCAGGTGCTCGATTTCGTTCAGGTCGTTGCCCAGTTTGTCTTTCTCGACCGAGTCGTCCATGAACTCGGCGCGCAGCTTCATGCGCGTGATGGGCGTCTGCAAGTCATGGGAAATCGCCGCGAGCAATTGCATGCGCTCTTTCAGGTAAGCGGCAATGCGTGCCTGCATGCTGTTGAAGGCGCGGGCGGCGTAGGCCACTTCCCGTGGACCGGTTTCATCCAACGGCACGGGATGGGCGTTCGGGTCCAGGTTCTCGACCGCCTCGGCCAGGCGACTGAGCGGGCGTATGGCGATGCGCACGGCCAGCCAGGTGCAGCCGATCATCAACAGCAACTGACCGAACAGGACAAAGGGCAACCAGGGCGACAACGGCCTGACCGAGGGGCGCACATCGATGGTCACCGGGCTGCCGTCAGCCAGTCGCACCTGGGCTTGGAAATGCTGGCGCGGCTCCGGGATCTCGACAAAGGTCAGGTCATAATTGCTGCCCAGCGCGACTTGCAGGGATTGCGCCGCCGTCGCCGCGAGATCGTTGGAGGTGAGCGGAATGCCGGGATCGTGTTCCCGCAGCAAATAATCATAGTTGCGACGCTGCAGGCGTTTGGTCCATGCCAGGCGCTCGTCGGCGGGCAGGCGGTCGAGGATGGCGATGGAGGTCGCTGTGTCGTGCTCGAAGTTGCCCAACATCGCCGTCTTGGTGCTTTCGTAGCGTTCGTAGTACTGGGCTGCGAAGGTCAAGGCCTGGGCGAGAATCAGACCGACCAGGAACACCAGCCACAGCCGCGAGGCCAGCGTGCGAGGCCATTGCAACGCGAGTTTCATGCCTGCTCCTCAAGCATTTCCACCGCAAAGGTAAAGACGTAGCCTTCATTGCGCACCGTCTTCAAGTAGAGCGGTTCGCGGGCGTCATCCAGCAAGCGCTGGCGCACGCGGCTGACCAGCAGATCGATGGAACGGTCGAAGATGTCCGCGTCACGGCCCTGCGTCAGGTTGAGCAATTGGTCGCGGCTCAGCACCCGCTGAGGATGATCGAGAAAGACCCGCAGCAGCCTGTATTCGGCGCCACTCAGCGAGACCAGCGTGTCGTCTTCATCGAGCAGATGGCGGGCGGTGGTGTCGAGGCGCCAGCGGCCGAACTTGAGCATGCGGCCGCTTTCGCTGACAACAAAGTTGGGCGGCAGCATGCGGGTGCGCCGCAGCACCGCGTTGATGCGCGCCAGCAGCTCCCGGGCCGCGAAAGGTTTCGCCAGGTAATCATCGGCGCCCATTTCCAGGCCAATGATGCGGTCGGTCTCGTCGCTGCGAGCCGTCAGCATCAGCACGGGCGTCGCCTTATGCTTGCCGGCGCGCAGCTCGCGGCACAACAGCAGCCCGTCATCCCCCGGCATCATGATGTCGAGCACGATCAGGTCCACCTGATTGGCTTCGAGAAAGGCCCGCATCTGACGACCATCGGCGACCACCGTGGTGCGCAGGCCATTCTTCACCAAGTAGTTGCCGACCAGCTCCCTGATTTCCCGATCATCATCCACGATCAATACGTGATCGACATGTTCCATGCCCTGCTCTCCGAAATGCGCGCATCGATTGCGCAGTGTGACGATGCCCGGTTGCCGGTTGGCTACGCACCGTGCGTTCAGCTTATCCAGCCTTGAATCAAGCCAGAGCGAAGCGAAAACAGTGGCGATTGTATCGATCTGTATCGCTATTCACCTCAGATACGTACGCATCCAATCACGGCGTTTTTCGACATAGCCGGGATACCTCACGGGCTTTTAATGAGCGCCATCGAGACAACAAGCATCGCCTCGACGACGCCATCGAACTCATTGAAGGGAAACGACCATGAACCTGAAAACCATCGCTACCGCTTGCCTGATCACCGCCCTGAGCGCCGGCGCATTACCCGCCTTGGCCCAGGACAAAGCAGCCAGCGAAAGCTATTCCTACGGCACCCACCTGGACATCGACAAAGTGATCTCGCTGACTGAAGACAGTGGCCAGACCTGCGGGTTGGTGAACGCGCAAATCACCTACCTTGATTCGATGGGAGAGGAGAAAGCCCTGACGTATCTCAAGCACGGGGCCAACTGCAACAATCAAGGGGGCTGAGGGGTGGCTCAGGGGTGGCGATCCGGTTTTTTCAGGAACGCCCTCATTTTCGCAGATAGCTATCGCAAGCGAGCTAGCTCGCATTCTGATCAGGAGGTGAGTTCGATTTCCCTGGCTACCGCAAATCCCCTGTGGGAGCGGGCTTGCTCGCGAATACGGTGGGTCAGCTTGCATCAATGTTGAATGTGCCGACGCCTTCGCGAGCAAGCCCGCTCCCACACTTTTTCGGTGGTGTTCATCAATACTGTGTGCCACACAAAACCCTGTGGGAGCGAGCCTGCTCGCGATGAAATCACCCCAGTTCCAGCGCAGAACACCCCACCCGCATCGCCAAAAAACCTCCCTCCTACAGCCCCCACCTACACCCTACTATCAAGCTACGCATCCTTGCGCCTTTGCCTACAACTACGCCAGAATCCGCCCGCTTGTGCGCCTTGTCCCGGGGTTCTATTGTCTTCCTGCCACTGCCCATCAGTGGTCGGGTTTAGTAGCCCAGATGACATATCGGCTGCATGAGTCTCATCAGTTAGGCATTCGCCTGCACTCGATGGTGGCTGTGCGCATGGCGCCCTCGGGCGCGCCGGTTTTAGGTATGTCACCGGTCTACTAACCTGCGCACAGCCGCCACCCTATCGTTTAGTAGCGAAATGGTTGCGGCCTAACTAAGGAAGACATACCTATGTACAAAATTACCCCGAATCCGCCAGAAGCAGATTCCACCTCGCAATCCGCAAAATCCAAAGCCAAGCAGCAAGACGAAACCACCAAACGGGTGCTCGATCACTACCTGCTACCGAAACCGGATAAATCCCAAGACGACCCCAAACCGGGGCAGCTGTACGCCGTCGTGAAAGGCCTCGATAACGAATGCTTGCTTGCCAACCTCACTGAGACGTTGGCTTCGGCTGATGCGATGGTGAGTGATTTGGCGTTTGATCTGGAGGGATCGAGACGTCATGTGGCACAGGGGATTCAGCAGTTGATTGAGCTGAGTTCGTTGTTGGCGAATCGGGTGTTGGATAACGTGGAGCCTCGGCAGTAGGATTTTACTCCGATGAAAAAACCCGACGTTTTGCGTCGGGTTTTGGTTTTTCTATCCGCAGAAGCGGAAGAATAAGCTCTAAATATTCTCAGACTCCTTTCCGCATATCCCATCCCCTTCCTACCTAGCGATAGGCCGCAACGGCCAAAAGCTGTCTCACCCAAGCACTCGACAGAACTAGGTAGATTCAATTTTTTAAGTAGCCGTCTCCGACATAACCAGGAGATAAAAATCTTATTGGTGTCTTATCTATAGTGATTATGGTTGCCACAGGGTGGCTTTCTGGCTCTCGTGGAAAGTGAACAACTAACGCTTTATCTTCAAAAATTGTCAGAACTGACCATTTCTTGGAACCAATATCTACTGACGGAAGATTACCTCCGTAGTTTCGCATCGTCTCAATTGCTCTAACCTCACCTTTCAAAGAAGACGCGGTGTAAAAAATCAAAATCGTGGAAATAACCATTATTACCCCCAAGAATTTATTGCTGAGAAAGTCCTCGTATTTAACTACGACTGCAGCGATGCCAAGGCCAACTACGTAAGTCGACGGACCCAAAATTATGTTGCACAAGTTCATTGCCTCAGATGCAAATTGATAGCTTTTTTCACGCATGAAATATGTTGTGATGAGCATTAACGCCAGATAAATTAATATTATAATTTGGGCTACTTTATCAAGGAAATAAGAAGAGATAATTTTGAGCGAGACCCCAAAGGCTAGACTCATAAGCATGATGCCGCTCATGGTCGCTGCTGAGTGCATAGAAAAATAGCTTGTCGGTAAAAATGGCGTGTACCACTTCAACCCAAGCGCCGCGTAGAAAGTTTGTATTTCAAGAAAACCATAAATGAAGGATGCCAAATAAAGTAAAGCTGCTGCCCCGCCAAGCTCAGCCACTTTTGCTAATATATTTGCCTCGGTATTCATATATTATTTGACCTTAATGCTACTTAAATTCGCGAGCGCTATGAATTACCTAGGCTTCATCCCAATACAAAACAGTGCCTTTTGGCACTTGCGCCGCAGCCCTTATTGCAGAGCTTGCTTCACAGCCGCAACAAATTGTCGAGGAAGCGCATCATCTTCTCGAATCCAAACCTTAGTCACGCCTTTAACAAACGTTGGCTGCTCCAAGTTCAGTGCCCTCGATACAGTTCGAGCCCAGTCATGAAAGTCTACGCCAGCAGCTGAAGCTGCAGCAACTAAGAGATCTTGTCGATCCACTCGAAGTTCTCGAGCGACGGCTTCTTGGTCCAAGCGACCAAAATTATCTTTTAAGATTTTATCCGGGGCATCAGTTCCAGGTAAAAAAACATGAGGCCATGGTAAGTTAAGCCCTTTATGGCGTTGCCGCTGATCTCCGTCAAAGCATCCTATTATGGTTGCCCAGCCTTTAACACGTGGCATAGTACTAAGTATCTTAACTATTTCAGATTCGCCATCCCCGGTTATTGCATAGCTTATTTGCCTAGCAAAGTCAGGATCTATATGCTCAACAATGGTTTCACAAAAGATCTTTGCCGTATCATCTTCTGTCACGATTAGCGCTTTATATGAAACTCCACCTCCTAGTAAAGAGGAGATATGATGTGAGCGTGGCGGAGTTAAAATACTTGAGCGTGCACCGTTCGCCAACAACAAATAAATATTAGGTAATGGTATATTTTGGAGAATGACCGGCGAATGCGTAGTTAAAAAAAAGCTAATTCCCCGCCCCCTCCCTTCTCGTGCTAAAAAATCCATAAAGGCAAGCTGCGATCGCGAAGATACGTGAGTTTCAGGCTCTTCCAAAATCACGAGAGAATTATCCGGTGATCGTTGAATGGTCCATAACGCAGAAAGCAAAGCCAATTCTCCCTGCCCCATAGTTTCGCTACCATAAGTAACGCCGTTAGTCGTAACTTTAAAGTACGGCCAAACTTCGAACGGACCATATTCTGAAATCTCCCACACCTCACAAGAGTCGTAGTCTTTTCCTACGACGTAGGATGCTAGTTGAAGCTGCTCATCTGTAAAAACCTTTGCGGTAACGCCATCTAATACTTCCTCAAAAGCTTTGTCTCCATGAACTTGTTGACGGCACATAGTTGAAAACATGGATGGATCAATCCAAATACAGCTTACTGTTTCTGCACCCTCTATATCCTTTAAGCCATTATCAAAAGATACCCGTCGCGTGTAAATGATCCCATTTTTGTTAATCGCGAAACTTATAACTGAACCGTAAATTCTCCCCTGCTGAGCTAAAAGATCAGGCGTACCCAGGGAGTTCAGCAATCCCTCGACGACAGTATGGGCAAACGTAGATTTTCCGACTCCGTTCCCCCCAACAAGAGCCACGATTCCTTTCTCTAAAACAATATTAGTATCTGCAATTGTTTGAGAGTTCGAGATCGAAACAGATTGAACGCGTTCTGGGTAGTTTCGCTGATAGACGCGCCGCCAATCATCTCCGAAACTAGCTGCACGAACGCTCATTTTAGTTCTCCCCACCCAGAGCTCAAAATATGGCGCCCTAACACATCAGGGTCGAGCCCTGCACTAGAGAGAATGCTGCTTATCGTTTCATCAATACTCTCAAGTTCCGCATTGTCGAATGCCACCACGTTAGCAAAGTCTAAGAACGCGCACCAAATAATAAAGTCGCGCAAGATGATTGAAGACACATCTGCCACACGGGAAGTCGCACGATCATCGTGAATAGGTATTAATAAATGCAAAGGAAAGCGGCTTGAGTTGGTGTCATCTTGACCAAGATTTAGACTGATGTAGAAAAAATAACGAAGGAAACTTGCAATAATTTCAGAGTTCGAGAGGTCAAACACGCCTAAAGAAATTCCTCGGACCGAAAAAATCAACCAGGAATACAAAGTTGCCTTGTTGAACTTTGGCTTTGGATCAGTCATGCATGCTTCAGCAAATATACCTAAGCATTGTTCTAGGTGCTGATAATCTCGTTCACTCAAGGCCTCTTCACTTCTGTAGAGCTCAACTAAATCGTTACCAATAATTTTCGTAGCAATCGTACCGCGCTTTACGGTCAAGGCAACTCTACAAATAACATCGTCGTAAGCCATGCGCGCATTAGAAAAGCCAAACTGCTCTTTCCCGATGCCGCGAGATTCGAGAGAATGCACTAGCTCTCGAATTTGATCTCTGACAGGTCCATAAAATGCATTTCTCTGTTCAGCGCCTGTGAGATTAGATGGCTGATTAAGTCGGTAGAAAAGCTCTGCGGGTTCCGATGGTTTGAAGTCAACAATTCGGTATAGACGAAGTGTGAATTGATCAAATTGGCGCTGGACTTCATCTGGAAGGGATCTATATTTCACTCCGTCAAGGTTCTGAATTTTAGAGTCCAACGGCTCTATCGATCCGTCTACTGCGAACTCCCCCCTAACGAAGTCCCTAATAGCGACGAGGCGTTGCTGACCGTCCAAAACCTCTTGCTTTCGCGTGTCTGGGTTTTCTATAACGTGAATTGGCGGAACGTGCCATTCACGCAATACACTATCAATTAACCTCTGTTTTTTAGATTTAGGCCAAACTTCACCACGTTGGAAATTTGGTTGTAGGTCCAAAGCAGCTGACTCGATGCGAGTCATAACAGTTTGAATATCTGGATCCCATGGCACCAGCCGCATACATTCTCCTTAAATGGATGAAATTTGACATGCGAGCATAACCGATTCCCAAGATAAAACTCATATGCGATCAGCAGGCCTGAGGGACTGAAAAACGTAGGGATGGTGGACGATGCAATATTTTTTCTGCGCATAGCATTTCCCAGCCTCCAGAATAAGGAGACAGATTTATTTTCCGCAGATTTCGCCCCTTCAATAGCACTCGCAATGGATGCTTGCTCCTGCTTCTCCACCTTTTTGTGGGCCAAGTCAGGACCTGACCACCGCACAAGCCACGTATTCTCGCGCCTTTGCCTACAACTGCACAGAATCCGCCGGCTTTGCAGCCTTGCCCTCAGGCTCTATCGTTTCTTACCACTGGCCGAGCCGGTATCGATAACACACAGGTACGCTAGGGTCTGTACGAAATGTGTTCGCGCGAAGGCCAGACAAGGCGAAACGGGGCGAGGAAGCGGAGTGTACTGGAGTACATGAGCATTCCGAGCCCCGTTTCAACGCAGTATGGGTGAGTGCGGATACATTTCGTACAGAGCCTAAGAGCCCTCGGGCAAGTTATTGGCCCGGGGGAGTGGGAGGACGCCGACCCTTTTGTCCGTGACGCTAATGTGGCCTAGCTTGGGCAAAGAAGCGCTGCTATCCACTCTCGTACACTGCCCATCTGCGACCTTAATACCTGTAGTAAAAAGGAGGTTTACATCGCCATGGAAATCCAGGAAATCAAGCAACGCCTGGCCCGCCCCGCCGTGAAGCTCATTGCCGGCGGCTTTCGTCCTGCGGGCACCGATGAAGAAAGCTGGCTGGGCAATGTCTTCCTGTTCCGGCCGGATGAAGAGGTGCCCACTAATCAGGCGGGGCAACAGTTGCTCCCCTATGCGCAGTTTTACCTACCCGCCCTGCCCATCAACAGCCCTCTGCTAGCAGGCGTTCGTGTGCTGACGGTGTTCATTTCAAACCCGTTCCCCGAGCACTTTGAGCCGATGGGGGATAATTGGGTTATCCGCGAGTACGGGCCGGATGATGTGTTGGTGCGCAAGTCTCTGTCGGTGGCAGGTACATTCCTCAAACCCTTCCCACTGACAGCGCAAGCGGTGCCGGAGGACTTTCCATTGTGGGATGGCGGTGGTGTCCCGGAAGACCTTGAGCAAGCAATCCTCACGCTGGAACGCGCGGGCAAGATTCAGAGCTATTACGACTTGGTCACCCATACCTACGAACACAAGATCGGCGGTTATCCCTCGTTCTGCCAGTCGGGTGTTGATCCGGGTGAAGGCTTCGAGTTTGTGTTCCAGATCTCATCGGACTCGAAGATCAATCTGAACGTGGTCGACAGTGGGAGCCTGATGTTCTGGAAGCACAACAAAACTGGGGAGTGGGCGCTTTATTACGACTTTTACTAGGCGTCGGGGGGCAGATTTATTTTCAGGTTCAATCAGCCCCTTTCTTCCCTACACCAACCTCCTCAAACCGCCGCCGCTTCATGAACAACCCCATCCCTATCGGCACGGCAAAAACCGACAGCAACCCCAGATCAAACCCCAACACGCGGGTCTGACCGGCCAAAACGCAGCCAACCGCACCCGCGACCACCATCACCACGCCTAGCCACTTGCGTAGCAGATACGGCTTGAGAAACTTATCGAGCAAAAAGGACAACACCAAGGCAATAACCAATTGAGTAATTTCGGACATGTACGGTTCCAGTCAGGTCTTGGTGATCAGTGTCGAGAGGGTGCGTTGGGGGCCGATGCCGCCGTTTACCTGCG
The DNA here is from genome assembly GCF_001269655.1 of Pseudomonas thivervalensis. Lineage (GTDB taxonomy): Bacteria > Pseudomonadota > Gammaproteobacteria > Pseudomonadales > Pseudomonadaceae > Aquipseudomonas > Aquipseudomonas thivervalensis. Next base: position 760,869 of record NZ_LHVE01000020.1, on the reverse strand, counting down.
CCTCGATGCTGACTAGCGCGTCACTACAGCGAGCGGATTGGGTTCAGATTGTTTCATTTTACTGGACCGGGGAGCGGGGGAATGCCGGTCAGTTCAGCCGCAAACCCTGTGGGAGCAAAGCTTGCTCGCGATTGGGGCAGGTCTGTCGATAACGGGTTTGGCTGGTCTACCGCTATCGCGAGCAAGCTTTGCTCCCACAGATTTTGCGCTGGCTGAGCTTTTAGCGGATTGGCAGTGGGTTGGGGGGCTTTTTTGTGAGTGCTGCGCACTGGAGCGCCAGCCCGGTCAAGCGGGAGCAAGCTCCCTCGCCACAAAAGCAGTTTTGTGTGAAGTCAGGGGTGGCGGTCCAGTTTTTTGAGGAACACGGTCATTTCTTTTTCGGCTTGTTTGTCGCCGTGGGCGCGGGCGGCTTCCAGGCCTTGTTCCCAGGCTTGGCGGGCTGCCGGTAGGTCGCCTTGGCCTTGGTGGGCCTTGCCTAGGAGTTTCCAGGCTGCCGAGTACTTGGGGTCGAGTTCGACGCAGCGCTGGAAGTGTTCGGCGGCGCGGGCGAATTCGCCGAGGTCCAGGTAGCCCTTGCCCAGGCCGAAGCGCAGCAGGGCGTTATCCACACCCTTGGCGAGCATTTTTTCCAGGGAATCGAGCATTTTAAAAACTCCTCATGACTAAGATCGTTCCCACGCTCTGCGTGGGAATGCAGCCCGGGACGCTCTGCGTCCCCTCAAGAGCCGAACGCAGAGCGTCCGTAGAGGCATTCCCACGCAGAGCGTGGGAACGATCCGTGGTGGTCAGAAGAAACTCAACCCCACATGAAACAGCTTCTCGACATCGCGAATGTGCTTCTTGTCCACCAGGAACAGGATCACATGGTCGCCGGTCTGGATCATGGTGTCGTCGTGGGCGATCAGCACTTCTTCGTCGCGGATGATCGCGCCGATGGTGGTGCCGGGCGGCAGGCCGATGTCGCGGATGGCTTTGCCGATCACTTTGCTGGACTTGGCGTCGCCGTGGGCGATGGCTTCGATGGCTTCGGCCGCACCGCGGCGCAGGGAGTGGACGCTGACGATGTCGCCGCGGCGTACGTGGGCGAGCAAGGTGCCGATGGTTGCCAGTTGCGGGCTGATGGCGATGTCGATGTCGCCGCCCTGGATCAGGTCGACGTAGGCCGGGTTGTTGATGATGGTCATGACCTTTTTCGCGCCCAGGCGCTTGGCCAGTAGCGAGGACATGATGTTGGCTTCGTCGTCGTTGGTCAGGGCCAGGAAGATGTCGGCGTCGGCGATGTTTTCTTCCAGCAGCAGGTCGCGGTCCGAGGCGCTGCCTTGCAGCACCACGGTGCTGTCGAGGGTGTCGGAGAGGTAGCGGCAGCGTGCCGGGTTCATCTCGATGATCTTGACCTGGTAGCGGCTTTCGATGGCTTCGGCCAGGCGTTCGCCGATCTGGCCGCCGCCGGCGATGACGATGCGTTTGTAGTTCTCGTCGAGGCGGCGCATTTCGCTCATGACGGCGCGAATATTCGCTTTGGCGGCGATGAAAAAGACTTCGTCGTCGGCTTCGATCACCGTGTCGCCCTGGGGCAGGATCGGCCGGTCACGGCGGAAAATCGCTGCGACCCGGGTCTCGACATTGGGCATGTGCTCGCGCAACTGGCGCAGTTGCTGGCCCACCAATGGGCCGCCGTAGTAGGCCTTGACCGCCACCAGTTGCGCCTTGCCTTCGGCAAAGTCGATCACCTGCAAGGCGCCGGGGTGTTCGATCAGGCGCTTGATGTAGTTGGTCACCACCTGCTCGGGGCTGATCAGCACGTCCACCGGGATCGCTTCGTTGTCGAAGAGGTCGGCGCGGGTCAGGTAGGCGGCTTCGCGCACCCGGGCGATTTTGGTCGGTGTGTGGAACAACGTGTGGGCGACCTGGCAGGCGACCATGTTGGTTTCGTCGCTGTTGGTCACGGCCACGAGCATGTCGGCGTCGTCGGCGCCGGCCTGGCGCAGCACGGTCGGCAAGGAGCCGCGCCCTTGTACCGTGCGAATGTCGAGACGGTCGCCGAGGTCGCGCAGGCGTTCGCCGTCGGTGTCGACCACGGTGATGTCGTTGGCCTCGCTGGCCAAATGTTCCGCCAGCGAACCGCCGACCTGCCCTGCACCCAGGATGATGATTTTCATCCATTCACTCCTATCGAATCGGTTTTAACCGCGTGCGGCGGCGATTTTGATCAACTTGGCGTAATAGAACCCGTCGTGGCCGCCTTCCTGGGCCAGCAACTGCCGGCCATGAGGCTGCTTGAGGCCGGCCTGGGTGGCGATGTCCAGCTCCCGGGCGCCCGGCGTGCGGGCGAGGAAGGCTTCGATCACTTCGGTGTTTTCGGTCGGCAAGGTCGAGCAGGTGGCGTAGAGCAGCATGCCGCCCACGTCCAGGGTCGACCACAGGGCGTCGAGCAGTTCGCCTTGCAACACGGCCAGTGCGGCGATGTCGTCCGGCTGGCGGGTGAGCTTGATGTCCGGATGCCGACGGATCACGCCGGTAGCCGAGCACGGCGCGTCGAGGAGGATGCGCTGGAACGGCTTGCCGTCCCACCAGGTCGCGGTGTCGCGGCCATCGGCGGCGATCAGTTGGGCTTCAAGGCCCAGGCGTTCGAGGTTTTCCTTCACGCGCACCAGGCGCTTGGCTTCCAGGTCCACCGCCACCACGCCGGCCAGCTTCGGCTCGGCCTCGAGGATGTGACAGGTCTTGCCACCCGGTGCGCAGCAGGCGTCCAGCACTCGTTGGCCGGGCGCCAGCTCCAGCAGGTCGGCGGCCAGTTGCGCGGCTTCGTCCTGGACGCTGATCCAGCCTTCGGCAAAACCCGGCAAGGCACGCACATCGCCCGGGGTTTCCAGGACGATGCCGTCGCGGCTGTACTGGCACGGGATGGCCGGGATGCCCGCCTCGCCCAGCAACGCCAGGTAGCCATCGCGGCTCTGGTGGCGACGGTTGACCCGCAGGATCATCGGCGGATGGGCGTTGTTGGCGGCGCAGATGGCTTCCCATTGCTCGGGCCAGAAGGCCTTGAGGGATTTCTGCAGCCAGCGCGGGTGCGCCGTGCGTACTACCGGGTCGTGCTCCAGCTCGGCCAACAGGGTTTCGCTTTCCCGCTGGGCGCGGCGCAACACGGCATTGAGCAGGGCCTTGGCCCACGGTTTTTTCAGCTTGTCGGCACAGCCCACGGTTTCGCCGATGGCGGCGTGGGCGGGCACGCGGGTGTAGAGCAATTGATAGAGGCCCACCAGCAGCAACGCTTCGACGTCGGCATCGGCGGCCTTGAACGGCTTCTGCAACAGCTTCGCCGCGAGGGCCGACAGGCGCGGCTGCCAACGGGCGGTGCCGAACGCCAGGTCCTGGGTGAAGCCGCGATCACGGTCTTCGACCTTGTCCAGTTGGGTCGGCAGGGAACTGTTCAGCGAGGCTTTGCCGCTGAGTACGGCGGCAAGTGCCTTGGCGGCGGCCAGACGCGGGTTCATGAGGCGTCCGCCGCTTGGCCGAGGACGGTGCCGACGGCGAATTTCTCACGGCGGCTGTTGAACAAATCGCTGAAGTTCAGCGCCTTGCCGCCGGGCAGTTGCAGACGTGTCAGGCACAAGGCCTGATCGCCACAGGCGACGATGAGGCCGTCCTTGCTGGCGCTGAGGATTTCTCCCGGCGCGCCCTTCCCTTCAGCCAAGTCGGCGGCCAAGACTTTCAAGGCTTCGCCGTTCAAGGTGCTGTGGCAGATCGGCCAAGGATTGAAGGCCCGCACCAGGCGTTCCAGCTCGACGGCTGGGCGGCTCCAGTCGATGCGCGCTTCGTCCTTGTTCAGTTTGTGCGCGTAGGTGGCGAGGCTGTCGTCCTGCACTTCGCCCTCCAAGGTGCCAGCGGCCAGGCCGGCAATCGCCTGGACCACGGCCGGCGGGCCAATGAGCGCGAGGCGGTCGTGAAGGCTGCCACCGGTGTCGTCGGCGCTGATGGGGGTGCTGACCTTGAGCAGCATCGGCCCGGTGTCCAGGCCGGCTTCCATGCGCATCACGGTCACGCCGCTCTCGGCATCGCCCGCTTCCACGGCGCGCTGGATCGGCGCGGCACCGCGCCAGCGCGGCAGCAGCGACGCGTGGCTGTTGATGCAACCCAGGCGCGGGATATCGAGCACCACTTGCGGCAGGATCAGGCCGTAGGCGACCACCACCATCAAGTCCGGCTGCAGCGCGGCCAGTTCGGCTTGGGCCTGGGCATCGCGCAGGGTCGGCGGTTGCAGGACTGGCAGGCCGTTTTCCAGAGCCAATTGCTTGACCGGGCTGGGCATCAGTTTTTGTCCGCGACCGGCAGGACGGTCCGGCTGGGTGTAGACCGCGACGATTTCATGGGGGCTGGCCAGCAGGGCCTTGAGGTGTTCGGCGGCAAATTCGGGAGTGCCGGCAAAGACGATGCGCAGTGGCTCAGTCATGGGAAGCTCTCAGTTACAAAGCAGTCGCAAAAAGAAAAAGGCTTGCCGCAGCAAGCCTTTGAAGAAGGGCATCAAGCGTTCTGGCGATGGATCTTTTCCAGTTTTTTCTTGATCCGGTCACGCTTGAGATTAGACAGGTAATCGACGAACAACTTGCCGTTGAGGTGGTCGCATTCGTGCTGGATGCACACCGCCAGAAGGCCTTCGGCGATCAGTTCGTAAGGCTGGCCGTCACGGTCCAGGGCCTTGATCTTGACCTTTTGCGGGCGATCGACGTTTTCGTAGAAGCCCGGCACCGAGAGGCAGCCTTCCTGGTATTGCTCCATCTCGTCGGTCAGGGTTTCGAACTCGGGGTTGATGAACACCCGCGGCTCGCTGCGGTCTTCGGAGAGGTCCATGACGACGATACGCTTGTGCACGTTGACCTGGGTCGCGGCGAGGCCGATGCCTGGCGCCTCATACATTGTTTCAAACATGTCATCGACCAGCTGACGCACTTCGTCGTCCACTACGGCCACCGGTTTGGCGATAGTGCGCAGGCGCGGGTCCGGAAATTCGAGAATGTTCAAAATGGCCATAAGCTTGATAAATGCACGTGTGAGGTAAAGTCGGGTGGCTGGCCTGGCGTGTCTTGGGATGCAGGCTACCGTTGTAAAACGTTGCTCTTTTGCAGAACAGCTCCGCAAGGTAGCGAGCCACGGGGGCTCTGGCGTTTTACGCGAACGCACATAATAAAGGGATTCACCGCATGAGGAAATCACTACTCGCCCTGCTGCTCCTGGCCTCGGCCGGTATCGCGCACGGGCAAGTGCAACTTCGGGAAGGTTTTCCCCAGCAATACACGGTGGTGACGGGGGACACACTGTGGGACATTTCCGGCAAATACCTGCGCGAGCCGTGGAAATGGCCGGAGCTGTGGCAGGCCAACCCACAGATCGAAAACCCCAACCTGATCTATCCGGGCGACACCCTGTCGCTGGTCTACGTCAACGGCCAGCCGCGCCTGACCCTCAATCGCGGCGCCTCGCGCGGCACCATCAAGCTGTCGCCGCGCATTCGCAGTTCGCCGGTGGCCGACGCCATCCCGAGCATTCCGCTGCAGGCCATCAACAGTTTCCTGCTGAGCAACCGCATCGTCGACACGCCTGAAGATTTCAACAAGGCCCCGTACATCGTCGCCGGCAATGCCGAGCGGGTGCTCAGCGGCATGGGAGACCGGGTCTTTGCCCGGGGCAGCTTCGACGCGAATCAGTCGGCCTACGGCATCTTCCGCCAGGGCAAGGTCTACACCGATCCCGAGACCAAGGAGTTCCTCGGCATCAACGCCGACGACATCGGCGGCGGCGAAGTGGTCGCCAGCGAGGGCGATGTCACCACCCTGGCCCTGCAACGCACCACCCAGGAAGTGCGCCTGGGCGATCGGCTGTTCAGCGGCGAAGAACGCTCGATCAATTCGACCTTCATGCCCAGCGCGCCGAAATCGGACATCCAGGGGCTGATCCTCGACGTGCCCCGGGGCGTGACGCAGATCGGCGCGCTGGACGTGGTCACCCTGAACAAAGGCCGGCGCGACGGGCTGGTCGAAGGCAACGTGCTGGCGGTGATGAAGACCGGTGAAACCGTGCGCGACCGCATCACCGGCGAACCGGTGAAAATCCCCGATGAGCGCGCCGGCCTGCTGATGGTGTTCCGCACCTACGACAAGCTCAGTTATGGCTTGGTGCTGTACGCCTCGCGCTCGCTGGCGATCCTCGACAAGGTGCGCAATCCGTAACGGGTCTCACAAGTTACCAACAGAGTTATCCACAGCTTGTTCCCGTTTCAACGGGACGATAATGATCAAGGATTGATCACATGCCATTGCCTGAATCTGCTTCGGTTCCGCCTGCGGAACTGGAGGCCCGTCTGCGCTTGCATCGCTTGCCGGAGCTGGGCCCCAAACGTTTCATGACCCTGATGGAGGCCTTCGGCTCGGCCTCCAAAGCCATCAGCGCCCCGGCCAGCGCATGGCGGGCGCTCGGGTTGCCGGCCAAGTGCGCCGAGGCCCGGCGCGCCCCGGAAATACGTGACGGCACCGTCCATGCAATGGCCTGGCTAAAGGGCCCGGCCCAGCATTTACTGATGTGGGACCAGCCTGACTACCCGGCGCTGCTGGCACAGATCAGCGACGCGCCGCCGCTGCTGTTCGTCGCGGGCGACCCCTCGATCCTGGAAAAACCGCAGCTGGCAATGGTCGGCAGTCGCCGGGCATCACGACCCGGCATGGACACTGCGGCGGCGTTTTCCCGCAGCCTGGCCGGGGCCGGTTTTGTCATCACCAGCGGCCTGGCCCTAGGCATCGACGCGGCGGCCCATCAGGCGGCGTTGGACGTCGGGGGCTGCACCGTCGGCGTGCTCGGCACTGGCCTGGAAAATTTTTATCCACAGCGCAATCGGCGGTTGGCAGACGCGATGATTGCCCAGGGTAGCGCAGTGTTGTCGGAGTTCCCGTTGGACGCACCGCCCCACGCCAGCAACTTTCCGCGCCGCAACCGGATCATCAGTGGTTTGTCCCTGGGGGTGCTGGTGGTCGAGGCCAGTGTCGCCAGCGGCTCGCTGATCACCGCCCGGCTGGCGGCGGAGCAGGGTCGCGAGGTCTACGCCATCCCTGGATCGATCCATCATCCTGGAGCCAGAGGCTGTCATCAACTGATCCGCGACGGTGCGGCGCTGGTGGAAACCGTCGAGCACATCCTCGAAGCGCTGCGGGGTTGGCAACGACTGCCGCTGGCTGCGGAGCCCGTGCCCGTGACTCATCCGCTGCTGCGCCTGCTGCATGCCGCGCCGCTGAGCAGCGAGGCGTTGGCCGACGCCAGTGGCTGGGGCTTGCCCAAAGTGCTGGCGGCATTGACCGAGCTGGAGATGGAGGGACGCGCCACCTGTGACAGCGGACGCTGGTTTGCGCGCTAGGTTTTATGGGGAAGATCGGTAAACTGCCCACAGCCTTATTTGCGTTGCGGGAGAATCTTTCATGGTCAACAGTTGGCGTGTGCAACAAGCCGCGCGAGAAATTCGTGCCGGGGCGGTGATTGCCTATCCAACCGAAGCGGTCTGGGGCCTGGGTTGCGACCCTTGGAACGAGGAGGCGGTGGAACGCCTGCTGGCGATCAAGTCGCGGCTGCCCGACAAAGGCTTGATCCTGGTGGCGGACAACATCCGCCAGTTCGACTTTCTGTTCGAAGACTTCCCCGAAACCTGGATGGACCGCATGGCCAGCACCTGGCCGGGGCCCAACACCTGGCTGGTGCCGCACCAGAACCTGTTGCCGGAATGGATCACTGGCGTGCACGACACCGTCGCGCTGCGGGTCAGCGACCATCCCACCGTGCGCGACTTGTGCTCGTTGGTCGGGCCGCTGGTGTCCACCTCGGCCAACCCGCAGGGGCGCCCGGCAGCGCGCACGCGGATTCGCGTCGAGCAGTATTTCCGCGGGCAGATCGACCTGGTGCTGGGCGGCAACCTGGGCGGGCGCAAGAACCCCAGCGTGATTCGCGATCTCGCTACCGGCAAGGTAGTGCGCCCGGACTGACTTTTTGCCAGTGCACAACCCACTGTGGGAGCATCATGCTGTTCACTTAGGAAAAACGATGAACCCGTGGCGAGGGAGCTTGCTCCCGCTGGGCTGCGTAGCGGCCCCTTTTTGTGAGCGCTTCGCACTCAAGCGGGAGCAAGCTCCCTCGCCACGGGTTTTTCGACAGCCTTAAATGAACCGCTCCCACAGGTTCTTTGGCAGCCTTTTAATCAAGGCAACAGGATGGTCGACCCCGTCGTCCGCCGCGCCGACAATTCGGTATGGGCCTTGGCCGCTTCCGCCAGTGAATAACGCTGGTTGATGTCCACCACAAGCTTGCCGCTGGCGATCATCCCGAACAGTTCATCAGCCATGCGCTGCAGGTTCTCGGCGTTGTTGGCGTAAGTCGCCAATGTCGGGCGGGTGACGTACAGCGAGCCCTTGGCCGAGAGAATCCCCAGGTTCACACCGTCCACCGCACCCGAGGCATTGCCGAAGCTCACCACCAGGCCACGAGGGGCGACGCTGTCCAGGGAGGTCAGCCAGGTGTCCTTGCCAACCCCGTCGTACACCACGGGCACTTTCTTGCCGTCAGTCAATTCCAACACCCGCTGCGGGACGTTTTCCTTGCTGTAGTCGATGGTTTCCCAGGCGCCGTGGGATTTGGCGATGGCGGCTTTTTCCGGCGAGCTGACGGTGCCGATCAGCTTCACGCCCAAGGCCTTGGCCCACTGACAGGCCAAGGAGCCCACGCCACCGGCGGCGGCGTGGAACAGGATGGTTTCACCGCCCTTGAGTTCATAGGTCTGGCGCAACAGGTATTGCACGGTCAGGCCCTTGAGCATCACCCCGGCCGCCTGTTCGAAACTGATGGATTCGGGCAGATGCACCAGGTTGGCTTCGGGCAACACATGCACATCGCTGTAAGCCCCCAGCGGGCCGCTGCCGTACGCCACCCGGTCGCCGACCTTGAACCGCTTGACGTCCGAGCCGACCGCCTCGACCACGCCAGCGCCTTCGGCGCCCAGGCCCGAAGGCAGCGCCGGTGGCGGATACAGACCGCTGCGGTAGTAGGTGTCGATGAAATTCAGGCCGATCGCCTTGTTGCTGACGCGCACCTGCTGCGGGCCAGGCTCGGCAGGCGAATAGTCGACGTACTCGAGCACTTCGGGACCGCCGTGGGAACTGAACTGGATACGTTTGGCCATCTTCACTTTCTCCTTGTCGCAGGACTTTTTACCAAGCCTGCTATCGGACTCCTAAGCTTGACCGTCGTCAACTGTGGTGTGGGCAAGTGCGGTGGTATCCTGTGCGCCCATTTGCCACCGGCCCGCTATACGCCGCGTAGCGTAGCCCTGATCAAGGTGATGTCATGTCCACTCGCACCGAGGCCGTGAAAGCCTATCTGCTCGACCTGCAAGACCGTATCTGCGCCGCCCTGGAAACCGAGGATGGCGGCACGCGCTTCGTCGAAGACGCCTGGACCCGGCCTGCCGGCGGTGGCGGTCGTACGCGAGTGATCGAAAATGGCACGGTGATCGAAAAGGGCGGCGTCAACTTTTCCCACGTCTTCGGCAGCGGTCTCCCACCTTCGGCCAGTGCCCATCGACCGGAACTGGCCGGACGCGGCTTCGAAGCCCTGGGCGTGTCGCTGGTGATCCACCCGCACAACCCCCACGTGCCGACTTCCCACGCCAATGTGCGCTTTTTCATCGCCGAGAAGGAAGGCGAAGAGCCGGTCTGGTGGTTCGGCGGTGGCTTCGACCTGACGCCTTACTACGGCGTGGAGGAAGACTGCGTGCATTGGCACCGTGTCGCCGAGCAGGCCTGCGCGCCGTTCGGCCCCGAGGTGTACCCGCGCTACAAGGCTTGGTGCGACAGCTACTTCCACCTCAAGCATCGCAACGAACCCCGGGGCATCGGCGGCCTGTTTTTCGACGACCTGAACGCGTGGGATTTCGACACTTGTTTCGCCTTTATCCGCGCCATCGGCGACGCTTACATCGATGCGTACCTGCCGATCGTGCGTCGCCGCAAGCACGACGCGTTCACCGCCCAGCAGCGGGAATTCCAGGAATACCGCCGTGGGCGCTACGTGGAATTCAACCTGGTCTACGACCGCGGCACCCTGTTCGGGCTGCAGTCGGGTGGACGTACCGAATCGATCCTGATGTCCCTGCCGCCGCAAGTGCGCTGGGGCTACGACTGGAAAGCCGAGCCGGGCAGCGAAGAGGCACGGCTGACCGAGTATTTCCTGCAGGATCGCGATTGGCTGGCAACGGCCTGAACGGGGATTATCCATGGACCGCTACGTTGTAATGGGTAACCCGATCGGCCACAGCAAGTCGCCGTTGATCCATCGCCTGTTTGCCGAGCAGACCGGGCAAAACCTGGACTACAGCACGCTGCTGGCTCCCCTGGAGGATTTCGCCGGTTGCGCCCAGGCATTTTTCCGCGAGGGGCGTGGGGCGAACGTCACGGTGCCGTTCAAGGAAGACGCCTATCGCCTGGCCGACGACCTGACCGAGCGGGCCCAGCGGGCCGGGGCGGTCAACACGTTGAGCAAGCTGGCGGACGGTCGTCTGTTGGGTGACAACACCGACGGCGCCGGGCTGGTCCGAGACCTGACCGTCAATGCCGGCTTCAGCCTCAACGGCAAGCGCATCCTGTTGCTCGGCGCCGGCGGTGCAGTGCGCGGTGCCCTGGAACCGCTGCTGGCCGAAGCGCCGGCCTCGGTGATCATCGCCAACCGCACAGTGGAGAAAGCCGAATTGCTCGCCGAGTTGTTCGCCGACCTGGGGCCGGTCTCGGCCAGTGGCTTCGACTGGCTGCAAGAGCCGGTGGACCTGATCATCAACGCCACCTCCGCGAGCCTGTCGGGGGATGTACCACCGATTGCCGCCAGCTTGATCGAGCCTGGCAAAACGGTTTGCTACGACATGATGTATGGCAAGGAACCGACGTCGTTTTGCCGTTGGGCCAAGGAACACGGGGCGGTGGTGGCGATGGATGGCCTGGGCATGCTCGCCGAGCAGGCGGGCGAAGCCTTCTACCTGTGGCGCGGGGTACGCCCGGACACCGCGCCAGTACTGGCCGAACTGCGCCGCCAGTTGGCGCTGTAGGAGCTATTTAGGAGCTGTGTAGGAGCTGTGTAGGAGCTGTGTAGGAGCTGTCGAGTGCAACGAGGCTGCGATCTTTCCCCAGACACTTGAATCTCAAGCGAAAGATCAAAATCAAAAGATCGCAGCCTTCGGCAGCTCCTACAGAGGTTGAATCAATTCAATCCTCGAAGTGAATCGGGCACTTCTGCGCCCCCTCCAGCTTCAACAACTCCTCCACCACCTGTGGCCGGGCCATGCGCAAGGTCAGGCTTCGCCCCTGGCTGCGCAGGCGCCGGGCTTCCTGGTGGAGCATTTCCACCCCGGAATAATCGATGAAGTTGATCTGCTGGGCATCGATGACCACCCGTTGCGCCTGCAACCGTTGCAGGCGCACTTGCAGGTAATGGCTGGCGCCGAAAAAGATCGACCCGCCGACCCGCAGGATCTCCGCCTCCCCTTCGCGAAAATGCTGCACCCGCGGCTGCGAGGTGCGCTTGAGGTAAAAGAACAGCGAAGCCAGCACGCCGGCATAGATGGCGGTTTGCAGCTCCAGCAGCAACGTGGCCAGGCAGGTCAGGCTCATTACCACGAATTCGGCGCGGCTCACACGGTACAACGCCCGGATACCCCGGTGGTCCACCAGCCCCCAAGCGATCAGCAGGATGCTGCCGGCCATGGCTGGAATCGGGATGTGCGCGATCAGTTTCGCCCCGGCGACGGCAAACAACGCCACCCACAACGCTGAGAACACCCCAGCCAGGGGCGAACAGGCCCCGGCCTCATAGCTGAGGCCGGAACGGGTAAAGGAGCCGGCTGACAACGATCCGGAGAAAAATCCGCCAACGATGTTGGAAAGCCCCTGCGCCCTCACCTCCTGATTCGCATCGAGCAATTGCCCTGACCGTACCGACAACGAGCGGGCGATGGACAGGCTGGTGACCAGCCCGAGCATGCCCACCGCCACGGCGCCGGGCAGTAGACGCAGGATCAGCTCCAGATCCAGCGGCAGCAGCGTGAGCGGCGGCAGGCGCCCGGCGAAAGCGCTGACCAACGCCACATGCCCGAACATCGCCGGCCACAACCAGACCACCAGACTGCTGATGATTAGAGTTATCAACAGGCTCGGCCAACGCGGCAGCAAGCGCTTGAGCACGACACCCAGGACCAGCGTCCCCAACCCCAGCAACAGCGAAGGCTTATCCACAGCCCCGATGTGCTCGACCAGCATCAGCAGGCCCCGCAGCGCCGTGGCTTCGTTCGGCAGGTCGAGGCCCAGCAGGTTCGGTAGCTGCCCCAGGGCGATGACCACCGCCGCACCCAGGGTGAACCCCAGCACCACCGAGTGGGAGACGAAATTCACCAGCGCCCCGAAACGCAACAAGCCCAGCAACCATTGGAAGATTCCCGCCAGCACCGTCAGCAGCAGGATCAAGGTGATGTAGTCCTCGCTGGCGGGGACGGCCAGCGGGCTGACGGTGGCGTACAAGACGATGGAAATCGCCGCCGTGGGACCGCAGATCAGGTGCCACGACGAACCCCACAGGCAGGCGATCAGCACCGGCATGATCGCCGCGTACAAGCCGTACTCGGGGGGCAGACCGGCAATCAGGGCGTAGGCAATGGACTGCGGCAACGCGAGAATCGCGCCGCTCAGGCCGACGATCAGGTCACGGCCGACACTGGCGCGGGTCTGCCGGGGCAGCCAGCTCAGGAAAGGAAAGAGTGAATGGCGCGTGGGGATTGCCATGGGGCCTCAAGGAATGGGGTTTGGCGCAAGAGTACCAGCTGAGCCCACGTGGCGAGGGAGCTTGCTCCCGCTGAGCCTGTAGGAGCTGTGTAGGAGCTGTGTAGGAGCTGTCGAGTGTAACGAGGCTGCGATCTTTCCCCAGACACTTGAGTTTCAAGCGAAAGATCAAAAGATCGCAGGCTTCGCCAGCTCCTACAGAGTCCAGCGGGAGCAAGCTCCCTCGCCACAAGAGCTTGTCAGAGCTTGGCCTTCACCGCCGCCAACGCATCCTTGCCATCCAGGGTCTTCACACCGTCGAGCCATTTATCCAGCACCGCCGGGTTGGCCTTGATCCACGCCTTGGCCGCGTCGGCATTGCTGACCTTGTTGTTCACTACCTCGGCCATGATGCTGTTTTCCATTTCCTGGGTGAAACTCAGGTTGGTCAACAGCTTGCCCACGTTCGGGCAGGCCTGTGCATAACCCTTGCGGGTCAAGGTATAGACGCTGCCGGTGTCACCGAAGTATTTCTCGCCGCCCTTGAGGTAGTGCATTTTCAATTGCACGTTCATCGGGTGCGGGGTCCAGCCGAGGAAGGTCACGAATTTCTGCTTCTTCACCGCCCGGGAGACTTCCGCCAGCATCGCCTGCTCACTGGACTCCACCAGCTTCCACTCGCCCATGCCGAAGTCATTGGTCTTGATGATTTCTTTCAGTGAGAGGTTGGCCGGGGCGCCGGAACCGATGCCGTAGATCTTCTTGTCGAACTTGTCGGCGAATTTGTTCAGGTCGGCAAAGTTATGCACACCCGCATCCCAGACGTAGTCCGGGACCGCCAGGGTGAACTCGGTGCCGTCCAGGTTCTTCGCCAGTTGCGTGACGTCGCCATTGGCCACGAATTTATCATAGAAGCCTTGCTGTGCCGGCATCCAGTTACCCAGGAACACATCCACCTGGCCGTCCTTGAGGCCACCGAAGGTGATCGGCACGGCGAGGGTGTCGACCTTGGCCTTGTAGCCCATCCCGTCCAGCAGGAAACCGGTGATGGCGTTGGTCGCGGCAATGTCGCTCCAGCCCGGATCGGCCATCTTCACCGTTTCGCAGCTCTGCTCGGCCCAGGCCGAAACACTGCTCAACGCCAACAGTCCAGCGGTCAGTACTGTGGATAACTTTTGCATGTGCGTGCCCCTTACGTTATTGGTTTTGGCAGGGTTGTGGATAACGGGCCTTGCGCTCCAGATCGTCGAGGTCGATGTGGTTGCGCATGTATTGCTGGCTGGCGTCCACCAGCGGCTGGTGGTCCCAGCTCTTGAGTTTGCCCAGGGTCAGCGCCTGGGCGACAAAACGGCGGCGGCGCTGGCTGGCGAGCACCTGTTGGTGAATCGTCGGAATATCCCATTTAGCGCGGGCTTCGGCGAGAAAATCGGCGAACAGGGCTTGATGCTCCGCAGATTGGCTGAGATTTTCCAATTCCTTGGAGTCATTGCGTACATCGAACAGCAGGCACGGATCGTCTTCGCTGTAGATGAATTTCCACGGGCCACGACGGATCATCATCAACGGGCTGACGGTGCCCTCGGCCATGTACTCACCGAAGACTTCGTCATGGCCGCCCTGCCCTTGCAGATGCGGCACCAGCGAACGGCCATCCAGCGGCAAGCCCGGTTCCAGCGTGCCACCGGCCAGTTCCACCAGGGTCGGCAGTAAGTCGGCGGTGGACACGGCCGCGCTCACCCGGCCGCTGGCGAACTGCCCCGGTGCGCTGATCAGCAACGGTACGCGAGCGGCCATTTCGAACCAGTGCATTTTGTACCAGAGGCCCTTTTCGCCGAGCATGTCCCCGTGATCGCCGGAGAATACGATGATCGTGTCGTCCAGCAGACCGGTGTCCTCCAAGGTTTGCAGGAGCTTGCCGACGTTGCTGTCAATGTAGCTGCACGCGCCGAAATAGGCGCGGCGGGCGTCGCGAATATTATCCACAGGCAGTGGCTTGTCCCACAGGTCATAGACCTTCAGCAGCCGCTGGGAGTGTGGATCAAGGTCCACTTGCGCCGGGGTCTGGGGCAACGGGATGTCATTGTCGTCATACAAATCCCAGAAGGCCTTGGGAATCGTGTACGGGTCGTGTGGGTGGGTCATCGACACGGTCAGGCAGAACGGCTGGTCACCGTCCTCGCGGATGTGATCGAACAGGTACTGCTGGGCCTTGAACACCACTTCTTCATCGAAATCCAGCTGGTTGGTGCGCACGCAAGGCCCTGCCTGCAACACCGACGACATGTTGTGATACCAGCTCGGCCGCACGTCCGGCTCGTCCCAGTTCACCGCCCAACCGTAGTCGGCCGGGTAAATGTCACTGGTCAGGCGCTCTTCGTAGCCGTGCAGTTGGTCGGGGCCGCAAAAGTGCATCTTGCCGGACAACGCCGTGCGGTAGCCGAGGCGGCGCAGGTAATGGGCGTAGGTCGGCACGTCTGCGGGAAAGTCCGCCGCGTTGTCGTAGGCGCCGATCTTGCTCGGCAACTGGCCGCTCACCAGGGTAAAACGCGACGGCGCACACAACGGGCTGTTGCAATAGGCGGCGTCGAACACCACGCCCTCGGCGGCCAGGCGCGACAGGTTCGGCAGCTTGATCGGCGAAGGACCGTAGATCGGCAACATTGGCGCGGCCATTTGATCGGCCATGATGAAAAGAATGTTCTTGCGCTTCATGTAATCGCGGCATTCCATAGTAGGCAGTTATGCGACATTGCTGCGATTGAGCATGTAGCCCCCGGGTTTTGGGGTAAAGCCCATGCAGGATAATGACTAGGATAAGCACAGCTTATGTATGACGCCCTGGGTAACCTGTCCCTGGAACTGTTCCGAGCCTTTGAAGCCGCCGCCCGCCAACAGAGCTTTACGGCGGCAGCGATTGAGCTGGGCACCACGCAACCGGCCATCAGCCAGCAGATCAAGCGCCTGGAAGAGCAACTGGGTACGCGATTATTCGACCGCATCTACCGCGGCATCGAACTGACCGAGGCGGGCACGATCCTGTTCGAGCAGGTACAGGCCGGTTTGCAGAGCATCGACGCCGGACTGAGCGCGATCACCGCACAGCACCAGCATGAAGTGCTGCAGGTCGCCACGGACTTTGCCTTCGCCGCCTATTGGCTGATGCCGCGCCTGCATCGCTTTCATGCCGCCAATCCGCAGGTGGATGTCAGCCTGGTGACCAGCGAACGCAACCACAACATGCTCCGTACCGATATCGACGTTGCCGTACTGTTCGGCGACGGTCGCTTCAAACAAGGCGAAAGTCGCTGGCTGTTCAGCGAAGAAGTCTTTCCCGTATGCAGTCCGCTGCTGCTCAAGGAGCGTCCCCTGCCCTTGCCCGCCCAAGCCTTGGCGGAATTTCCATTGCTGCACCTGCGCGCGGGCAACAGCAACAGCTGGTTCGACTGGAGTGGCGTATTTCGCGAATTGGGCATTACCTCGCCGCCGGCACCCGGGCAGTTGCGCTTCGACAACTACACGCTACTCATCCAGGCAGCGATTGGCGGCCAAGGTGTCGCCATCGGCTGGCGACACCTTGTGGATAACTTATTGGCCCAGGGCCTGTTGTGCCGTCCGATTGCGGAAACGGTGTTGTCGCGACTGGGCTATTACGTGGTCTTGCCCCAGCGTAAACGGCGCGGTGTGTTGATCCGGCAATTCGTCGATTGGCTGATGGAAGAACAGGCCAACAGTGCCGAATCGTTGACGGGATTGCCGTTGCCGTCGATTGCCGTATGAGATTGCTCTGATTTTCGAGGGCCGCTACGCGGCCCAGCGCGAGCAAGCTCCCTCGCCACAGGGTTTGCCTCTAGATGGCGGGCACGAAATCCACGTGCTCACCCACATGCAGGTTCAGGCGCAGTTCGTCGGCGATACCGACCGCCACACGGTTGAGCCGCTGCAGGGATTCGGCCAGGCCCGGTTCGAGGCTGGTGCTGACCTGGCTGAAATGTTCGATGCCCAGGCCAGGCGCGGCATAGGGCGCGTTGATCAAGGTCCACTGCAACGTGCTGTGCTTCAGGGCGTCGAGCACTTCTTCGGCGGCATGGCGCTGCAAATCGTCATCGGCCTGTTCTTCGTCGAGCATCGCAAAGTCGCCCACCAGGAACAGCCGTGTAATGTTCACCGCTTGCATGCCAGCGATCAGTGCGTCCACCGCCAGGACTTGCTCCACCGGGCCGGGAATCAAGGTGCGCTCCACGTGCTCGCTGTTCATCGGCAGCCCCGGTGCGTTCAATAGACACACCACGGCGCTGGCACCGGCGACACTTTGCTTGACCCGCTCCGGGTCGAACAGATCGCCGGTCTTGGTCCGCAGGCCCGGGCGTGGAGCCAGGGCAGTAAGATCGTCGAGAATGGCGATGACCTCATGCTGGCGCCGCAGCAATTCAGCCATCAACGCACTGCCGAGGCTGCTCATGGCACCATAGAGCACCACTTTGATGACCGGGGTTTCGGCGTTTTTCATGGCTGTTTTTCCTCGTTGTCCCGCCTGTAAAGGCTCTGACCCGCAGGAAACCAAGAGGGTTCGCCTCTTTATCAAGGAGTGACCGATGCAACGGATCAAGGGTTACCACGCCCACGTGTATTTCGACGCCAACACCCTCGACCAGGCGCGAGCCCTGTGTGAGGAAGCGGCGCAGTTGTTCCCGCTGAAAATGGGCCGCGTCCACCAACGCCCGGTCGGCCCGCACCCGGACTGGAGCTGTCAGTTGGCGTTCGATCCGCAGTACATCGGCGTGGTCCTGCCGTGGCTGGCGCTCAATCGCAAGGGCCTGGTGATTTTCCTGCACCCGGAAACCGGCGATGACCTGATCGACCATACCGAACATGCGATCTGGATGGGCGCGGTGCGACCGTTGAATCTTTCAGCCTTCAAAGCAAAAACCTGATTTACCCCTTGTGGCGAGGGAGCTTGCTCCCGCTCGGTCGCGCAGCGGCCGCAAAATCCTGGGGCCGCTTCGCAGCCCAGCGGGAGCAAGCTCCCTCGCCACAAAAGCACTGCAACCACCAGCAACATCAGCAACATCAGCAACATCAGCAACATCAGCAACATCAGCAACATCAGCAACATCAGCAACATCAGCAACATCAGCAACATCAGCAACATCAGCAACACAGCAACACAGCAACACAGCAACACCAGCAACACCAGCAACACCAGCAACACAGCAACACACAGCAACACAGGCTCGCTTGGCCAGCCATCAGCCATTGCTGCGGCGAAAGGCTGCTGAAAGCTTGCGCGATTAGGATCGCCCCACCTACCGGCAATAGACCGGTGGCCTACAGCGAGCTTTCCTGATGCTCGTGCGGCCTTTTTAACAACAACAATGGTGATTCCGATGTCCGCTGCTACCCGTCCCGCTGCACCCACTCCATCCGTCCGCCCCGTGCTCTGCATCCTGCGCTGACCTGTCCGGTTCGCATTTCATAGCCGCGCCACGCCTGGAGTATTTCCCATGCTGACTTTCCTTGGCTTCGCCATGGTCATCACGTTCATGTTCCTGATCATGACCAAGCGCCTGTCCGCGCTGATCGCCCTGATCATCATCCCGATTTTGTTCGCCCTGTTCGGTGGTTTCGCGCCGAAGATCGGCCCGATGATGCTCGAAGGCATCACCAAGCTCGCCCCGACCGGGGTGATGCTGATGTTCGCAATTCTCTATTTCGCCCTGATGATCGATTCCGGCCTGTTCGACCCGGCCGTGCGCAAGATCCTCAAGCTGGTCAAGGGCGACCCGTTGAAAGTTTCGGTCGGTACCGCCGTCCTGGCGCTCGTCGTTTCCCTTGATGGTGACGGCGCGACCACTTACATGATCTGCGTGGCCGCGATGCTGCCGCTCTACAGCCGCATCGGCATGAGCCCGCGCATCATGGCCGGCCTGATCATCCTCGCCGGCGGCGTGATGAACATGACCCCGTGGGGCGGCCCGACGGCCCGGGCAGCCAGTGCGCTGCACGTGGACCCGTCCGACATCTTCGTGCCGATGATCCCCGCCATGCTGGCCGGTGTTGCCGCGATCCTGGCGATTTCCTACATGTACGGCAAACGCGAGCGTGCGCGCCTGGGTGAATTGCACCTGGCGGGCGACGAGATCGATCACAGCGAAATCAGCGTGTCCCAGTTCCCGGACGCCCGCCGTCCGAAGCTGATCTGGTTCAACGGCGCGCTGACCCTGGCTCTGATGTGCACCTTGATCGCCGGCTTGTTGCCGTTGCCGGTGCTGTTCATGGTGGCCTTCAGTATCGCGATGATCGTCAACTACCCGTGCCTGCAACAGCAGAAAGACCGCGTCGCGGCGCACGCCGGCAGCGTATTGGCGGTGGTCGGGCTGATTTTCGCGGCGGGGATCTTCACCGGCATCCTGTCCGGTACTGGCATGGTCGACGCCATGTCCAAGAGCCTGTTGGCGGTCATCCCGGATTTCCTCGGTCCTTACCTGGCGGTGATCACCGCATTGGTGAGCATGCCGTTCACTTTCTTCATGTCTAACGATGCATTTTATTACGGGGTGTTACCGGTTTTGGCCGAAGCAGCCAGCCATTACGGCATCACCGCCGTGGAAATGGCCCGTGCCTCCATCGTCGGCCAGCCCGTCCACCTGTTGAGCCCACTGGTTCCGTCGACTTACCTGCTGGTAGCCTTGGCCGGGATCGAGTTCGGCGATCACCAGCGCTTCACCTTGAAGTGGGCAGTACTGGTTTGCCTGTGCATAATGTTCGCCGCCTTGCTGATGGGGATTTTTCCGCTGTTCAGCACTCTATAAAAGCAATGCCCGCTGCGCCGCCCCTGTCGGGTCACCGAAGGCGCGGCGCGGCCTAACACTCGCTCAAAGGAACTCACATGGAATGGCTGACCAACCCGGAAATCTGGGTTGCCTTCTTTACCCTGACCGCCCTGGAAATCGTCCTGGGCATCGACAACATCATCATGATCTCGATCCTGGTCAGCCGCATGCCCAAGCACATGCAGGCGCGCACCCGAATCTTCGGCCTGGCGCTGGCCATGGTCACGCGGATCCTGTTGCTGCTGTCCATCACCTGGGTCATGCGCCTGACGGCCGATTTGTTCGAAGTGTTCGGCCAGGGCATCTCCGGTCGTGACCTGATCCTGTTCTTCGGTGGCCTGTTCCTGCTGTGGAAAAGCTCCCAGGAGATGTACCACGCGCTGGAAGGCGAAGATGAAAGCAACGACGAGCCTTCAGGCAAGGGCGGCAATTTCATCTACACCATCATCCAGATCGCGATCATCGACATCGTGTTCTCCCTGGACTCGGTCATTACCGCGGTCGGCATGGTCTCCCACGTACCGGTCATGGTCGCGGCAATCGTCGTCGCCGTGCTGGTGATGATGCTGGCTTCGGGCACCATCAGCACGTTCATCGACAAGCACCCGTCGCTGAAGATGCTGGCGCTGTCGTTCCTGCTGGTGGTCGGTACCGTCCTGATCGCCGAGTCGTTCGACGTGCACGTGCCAAAAGGCTATGTCTACTTCGCCATGGCGTTCTCCCTGGCGGTGGAAGCGGTCAACATCAAGATGCGCACCGCGATTGCACGCAAGCGCAAGCAGCAGGATCCGGTGAAACTGCGCAAGGACATGCCGGGTCAGTAACGGTATGGGGCAGTGAATGAAAGGGGCTCTTGGAGCCCCTTTTTCATGCCAGCAGGAAAGCGGCCGGAAGCAATACCTGTGGGAGCGAGCTTGCTCGCGATGAGGCCATGACCGTCAATATCTTCCTTGGCTTTCAGACCGCTATCGCGAGCAGGCTCGCTCCCACAGGGGGTTTGGGTGTTTTCGAGGAATGTATTTTCATGACAGTTTTGTTTCAATCGATTCTTTAGCTGTGCAATGCTGGCGCCCGAACCGTTCGCCAACTACAGCTTAAGTACAAGAACGAAGAATGTGGCATCGTCAATTTGTTCCTTTGGGACGCTAACAGGGGGCCTCTCATGCTGACCCTGCTCAATTTGCTCTCCGCCGTGGCCCTGCTGATCTGGGGCACGCATATCGTGCGTACCGGCATCCTGCGGGTCTACGGCTCGAACCTGCGCCATGTCATTGGCCAGAATATGTCCCGGCGCTGGCTGGCGTTTATCGCGGGGATCATGGTCACGGCCATGGTCCAGAGCAGCAACGCCACGGCCATGCTCGTCACCTCGTTCGTCGGCCAAGGCCTGATGGCGCTGACCCCCGCCCTGGCGACCATGCTCGGCGCCGACGTCGGTACCGCGCTGATGGCACGGGTGCTGACCCTCGACCTGTCGTGGCTGTCACCGCTGCTGATTTTCCTCGGGGTGATTTTTTTCCTCTCGCGCAAACAGACCCGCGTCGGGCAAATGGGCCGGGTCAGTATCGGGCTGGGCCTGATCATCCTGGCGCTGCAATTGATCGTCGAAGCCGCCGCGCCCATCACCCATGCCCAAGGCGTGAAAGTGATCTTCGCCTCGCTGACCGGCGACATCCTGCTCGATGCCCTGGTCGGCGCGCTGTTCGCGATGATCTCCTATTCCAGCCTGGCCGCCGTGCTGCTGACCGCGACACTGGCCGGCGCCGCGGTGATCAGCCTGCCGGTGGCCATCGGTCTGGTGATCGGTGCCAACATCGGCAGCGGCATCCTGGCGTTCCTCAGCACCAGCATGCAGAACACCGCCGGACGCCAAGTGGCGCTGGGCAGCTTGTTGTACAAGCTGATCGGGCTGGTGTTGATCATTCCGGTGCTCGATCCGCTGGTGGGCTGGCTCGATAGCCTGGATTTCAGCCCCCAGGAAACGGTGATCGGCTTTCATCTGCTCTACAACTCCGTGCGCTGCCTGGTGTTGCTGCCCAGCGTCGGCCCGATGGCCCGGCTCTGTGCCTGGCTGCTGCCGGAACGGCCCGAAACCAACGGCACGGCCAAGCCTCGCCACCTTGACCCTACGGCGCTCGCCACCCCGAGCCTGGCCCTGGCAAACGCGGCCCGGGAGACCTTGCGCATTGGCGACCTGATCGAAAACATGCTCGAAGCCATGCTGGACGTGCTGCGCGGTGCGCAAACGGCGGTGACCCAGGACGTGCGGCGCATGAGCGATGACGTCGAGGCGCTGTGCAGTGCCATCAAGTTGTACATGGCGCAGATGCCCCGTGAGGACCTCAGCGAACAGGACAGCCGCCGCTGGGCGGAAATCATCGAGTTGGCGATCAACCTCAAGCTGGCCAGCGACCTCATCGAGCGCATGTTGCGCAAGGTCCAGCAGCAGAAAACCTCGCAGCGCCGCTCCTTTTCCGAGGTCGGCCTGGAGGAATTGGCGGGGCTGCACAGCCACTTGATCGCCAACCTGCGGCTGGGCTTGTCGGTATTCCTCAGCGCCGACCGGGAAAGCGCCCGGCAGTTGCTGCGTGAGAAACGTCGCTTTCGGGCGCAGGAACGGCGCATGGCCCACGCCCATGTCAGCCGCTTGCAGCGCAAAGTCGTACAAAGCCTGGAGACCAGTTCCCTGCACTTGGAGCTGATCGCCGACATGAGGCGCCTCAATTCGCTGTTTTGCGGCAGTGCCTATGTGGTGTTGGAAACGTCCGAGATCGGCGCGCTGGCGGTCGATGAAATTTCCGACATTACCCATTCGCCGTGAACGACTGGCGCATTGGTCAGTCAGTAACAATGTCAGTCAAAAACAGTGGCCCGGGCCTGAAAGCGTTCACCGGCCCGCCTGCTCCCGTTGTCATGAACACCGCATAGATTCGATAGGGGGAGCGAGCCGACTCCGGGCGACACTCCGCCGATGACGGCCCGCCCGGCACCATGGACCACTCAGCCGCCAGGAAGCCCTTATGCGTTGTCTGTTGCTCGCCTTTCTTTTGCTCGGCTCACTGCCCGTGGTTGCCCTGGACCGGTTCCAGGTCGAAGGCTATACGCTGCCCAACGGCATGCAACTGCTGCTCAAGCCTGGCACCGAGCGCGGGCATGTGGCGATCCGGCTGGTGGTCGGCGTGGGCCTGGACGATTTCAATTGCGCCGACAAAGAGCTGCCGCACCTGCTCGAACACCTGCTGTTCAGCGGTGTCGACGAAAGTGGCGAAGGCGGCCTGGAAGAGCGCATGCAGGCCTTGGGTGGCGAGTGGAACGCCTTCACCAGCAACGCCGACACCACGTTCGTCATCGAGGCGCCGGCACGCAATCAACGCAAGGTCCTGGACCTGCTGCTGGCGCTGTTGACCCGCACCCGTATCGATGAAAAGGCCCTGGAAGCAGCCAAGCGGGTGGTGGAACGCGAAGACGGCGGCCACTACACCCACCTGCAACGCTGGCTCGATCACCAGGATCTGGGGCACAAGGCCAGCAACCAGCTTGCGGTTGAGTTGGGCCTGCGCTGCGCGGAACGGGCCGAGGTCCAGCGCCATACCCTCGCCCGCCTCGAACACGTGCGCAAGACCTGGTACGCACCGAACAACATGACCCTGATCGTGGTCGGCGATCTCGACCGCCTGCTGCCGGCCTATCTGGAACGCGCCTTTGGCGAACTCGAGCCGGTGGAGCCCAGCGCCCACGAGGCGCTGTCGCAGATCCGCTACAAGGCGGTCACCAAGCGCAACCTGACCCGTGGCCTGGTCGGCGACAGCGCCAAGCTGCATTGGCTGTTCCCGGAACCGGTGCTGGACGAGCAGCATGACGAGACGTTCGACCTGCTCAAGGATTACCTGGATTGGGCGCTCTATCGCCAATTGCGCCTGGACCGCAGCCTGTCCTACGGACCGTGGACCGAACGTGAAGTGTTCGGCGGCGTCGGCTTTTTCAGCCTGAACGCCGACCTGTCCCGCGAAGACTTGCCCGAAGCCGAGCAGGCGCTGGAGGAAATGCGCAAGGCCTTGCTCAAGGATGGCCTGGACCCCGCCAGTTTCGTGCGCATCAAACGCGCGGCCATTGCCCATCAGTCCTGGGCGGTTCAAGGCAACAGCGCATTGGCCGATTACTACTGGGGCGCACTGGGGGACTACGAAGACGGCCGCTTCGCCAACCCGGCCGTCCGCCTGCAGGAGGTGAGCCTGGAACAGGCCAACGTGGCCCTGCGCGAACTGCTCAAGGACCCGGGTTACCTGCGCATCGAGAAGCCGTTGCTCAGTGATGACGAGTTCGTTTGGGGGATGGCTGGTTTGCTGGGGTTGTTGTTGCTCGGATTGGTGATGTGGAGGGTACGCCGGCGTAGGAGCTGACGAGTGCAACGAGGCTGCGATCTTTCCCCTGACGCTTGAATCTCAAGTGAAAGATCAAGATCAAAAGATCGCAGTCTTCGGCAGCTCCTACAGGGCGGTGCCAAGCCACAAGAGCACTCGTCACATCGCTGTCCTGGCGATACTCTGTCAGGGATATTTCCTACGACTTACTGTGAAACCACTGAATGCAAAACCTGACGGTCTATATCCAGCGCATCCTTGAATTGATGAAGCGCTACCCAGGGGTCATTGCGCTCGGGGGGTTCATCTCCGGGGTCGGCAGTTTCATGCTGGTGGACCGCCAGCAGGGCCTGGCGACCTGGATCGCCATCATGATGCTGGTGAGCTGGCTCTGGCTGATGGTGGAGAACAGCATGACCCGGCTGTTCACGCGGATTTTCAAGCGAGAAATTCCCCAGCCGCTGTTGCGCTACGCCACGCAGATGATTCACCAGGAAAGCCTGTTTTTCGTCCTGCCGTTTTTCTTCATCACCACCACCTGGAACAGCAGCCAGCTGCTTTTCACTGGCCTGCTGACGATCGCGGCGCTGATCTCGATCACCGACCCGCTGTATTACAAATGGCTGGCGCCCCGGCGCTGGGCGTTCCTGGCGTTGCACACGCTGACGCTGTTCGCCGCCCTGCTCACCGCGTTGCCGGTCATCTTGCACCTGACCACCGACCAGAGCTTCAAGCTGGCCCTGGGCATTGCCATGCTGCTGTCGTTCCCCAGCCTGGCCTCGATCTTCCCGATCCGCACCGTGCGCAACGCCCTGGCGATCCTCTGCATCACCGTGGGAATTGGCGCCGCCGGCTGGGTGCTGCGCTCCTGGGTGCCGCCGGCCACGCTGTGGATGACCGAAGTGGCGATCAGCACTCAAGTGGAGGACCGCACGCCGGGCGCCAGTCTCAAGCAGGTCAGCGCGGCGCAGATTCGCGGCAATGGCCTGTACGCCTACACGGCCATCAACGCACCGCGTGGGCTCGACGAGCGGATTTATCACGTCTGGCAGTTCAACGGCAAAGAAGTCGACCGCATCGCCCTGGACATCCACGGCGGGCGCAAGGAAGGCTATCGCGCCTGGACCCACAAGCAGAACTTCCCGGACAACCCGACCGGCAAATGGCAGGTGCGGGTGCTCACGGAAAACGGCCAGATGATCGGCGTGCTGCGTTTCGAGGTGACGGACTGAAGGTCCTTCGGACCCTATCGCGAGCAAACCCACCGGTCAGCCAAAGAACCAGTAGCAAACGCCAATCGCTGCCACGACCCCGGCCAACTCCGCCAGCAGCGCACAGCCCACGGCATGCCGCGCCCGCTGGATGCCCACGGCGCCGAAATAGACCGCCAGTACGTAGAACGTGGTCTCGGTGCTGCCCTGGATGGTCGCCGCCACCAGGGCCGGGAAGCTGTCCACGCCGGAGGTTTTCATGGTCTCGATCAACATCGCCCGGGCGGCGCTGCCGGAGAACGGCTTGACCATGGCAGTCGGCAAGGCATCGACGAAACGCGTGTCCAGGCCGGCCCACTGCACCAGGTGGCGAATGCCGTCCAGGCCGAAATCCAGCGCCCCCGACGCCCGCAACACACCGACGGCGCAGAGCATGGCCACCAAGTAGGGCAGCAAGCTCTTGGCAACGTCGAACCCTTCTTTGGCGCCTTCGACAAAGGCTTCATACACCTTGACCTTGCGCAGTGCGCCCACCACCAGGAACAGGATGATCAGGCCAAACAGCGTCAGGTTGCCGAGGATCGATGACAGCCCGGCCAGCGCCGTGGCCGAGAGCGTCGCCAGCAGTGCCATGAAACCGCCCAACACCAACGCGCCCGGAATCAGGTAAGCGAGCACCACCGGGTCCCACAGGCGCAGGCGCTGCATGAACGCCACGGACAGCAGCCCCATCAGGGTCGAGGCGCTGGTGGCGAGCAGGATCGGCAGGAACACCAGGGTCGGGTCCGGCGCGCCTTGCTGGGCGCGGTACATGAAGATGGTCACCGGTAGCAGCGTCAGCGACGAGGCGTTGAGCACCAGGAACAGGATCTGCGCATTGCTGGCGATGGTCGGGCTGGGGTTGAGGTCTTGCAGGGCGCGCATGGCCTTGAGGCCGATGGGGGTGGCCGCGTTGTCCAGCCCCAGGCCGTTGGCGGCGAAGTTGAGGGTGATCAGGCCGATCGCCGGGTGGCCGGCGGGCACTTCCGGCATCAAGCGCAAGAACAGCGGGCCGAGGGCCTTGGCCAGCCAGTCGACGATGCCGGCTTTTTCAGCGATGCGCAGGAAGCCCAGCCACAGGGTCAAGGTGCCGAACAGCAGGACCATCACCTCCACCGACAGCTTGGCCATGGCGAAAATGCTTTCCACCATGGCCGCGAAGATCCCGGCGTTGCCGCCGATCAACCACTGCGCCAGCGCCGACACGGCTGCCACGATAAAGAAGCCAAGCCACAGGCCATTGAGCATCGGTTAAATCCCCCGGAAGATGCCGCGAATGATAGCGGGGCTGGCAGAAACGACAAACCCCGGATTGCTCCGGGGTTTGCTTGGCTTGATGTTGAATGTGCCGCCGCCATCGCGAGCAGGCTCGCTCCCACAGGGAACACTCGTCAGTGTGGGAGCGAGCCTGCTCGCGATGGCGGCCTCAAGGCAGGCATCAATTGCTGGAAGTTTCCCCCGCCGGCAGCGGCTCCTTGCTGCGCCAGTGCGGCAGGGAGTTCCAGTAGCGCTGACCCTTGGCATCGTCGTACATGCCTTCCCAACGGGCGATGACCAACACGGCCAGGGCGTTACCGATGACGTTCAGCGCGGTACGGGCCATGTCCATGATGCGGTCGACACCGGCGATGAAGGCCAGGCCTTCCAACGGAATGCCCACGCTGCCCAAGGTGGCCAGCAGCACCACGAACGACACGCCCGGCACGCCGGCGATGCCTTTGGAGGTGACCATCAAGGTCAGCACCAGCAACAATTGCTGGCTGATGGACAGGTCGATGCCGTATAGCTGGGCGATGAAAATCGCCGCGATGCTCTGGTACAAGGTCGAACCGTCGAGGTTGAACGAATAACCGGTCGGCACCACGAAGCTGCAGATGGCTTTCGGCGCACCGTAGGCTTCCATCTTCTCGATCACCCGTGGCAGCACGGTTTCGGAGCTAGCGGTGGAGTAGGCCAATACCAGCTCATCCTTGAAGATGCGCATCAGCTTGAGCACCGAGAAGCCGAACAGGCGAGCAATCAGGCCCAGCACCACGAAGGCGAAGAAGGCGATGGCGACGTAAACCAGGATCACCAGTTTCGCCAACGGCAGCAGGGACGCGAAGCCGAAGTTGGCGACCGTCACCGCGATCAGGGCAAACACGCCGATCGGGGCGTATTGCATGATCATGTGGGTGACCTTGAACATGCTTTCCGACACGCCCTGGAACATTTTCACCAGCGGGTCACGCAGGTCCGATTGCAGGCTGGACAGACCCAGGCCAAACAAGACGGAGAAGAAAATGATCGGCAGCATCTCGCCACGGGCGACAGCGGCAAAGATGTTCGACGGGATCAGGTTGAGGAGGGTCTGGATGAACGCGTGTTCATGCTGGACTTCCGCCGCCGTGGCCTGGTACTTGGAAATATCCACCGTGCCCAGGGTGCTCATGTCGATGCCACTGCCCGGTTGGAAGAAGTTGGCCAGCAGCAGGCCGACGACGATGGCGATGGTGGTGACGATTTCGAAGTAAAGAATGGTCTTGAGACCAATACGCCCGAGCTTCTTGGCATCACCCACCCCGGCGATCCCGACGATCAGCGAGGAAATCACGATCGGGATCACGATCATCTTGATCAGACGGATAAAGATGTCGCCCGCCGGTTGCAACACGTTGCTGATCCACCAGGCCTTCTCGGCACTGAAATGGTTGAGCAGCGCGCCCAATGCAATCCCCAGCACCAGACCGATGAGGATCTGCCAGGCGAGGCTTAGTCGTGCCTTCTTCATATCGTTACCCTTACTTCAGTTGGACTCGGGCAGTGGCGCGAATGGCTCGTCGATGACGAAAAACATTCACGCCGCTGCCCCCGTATAAGGTCACCCCGAGCGCGCGAGCGGCTTACTGGCAGGCGAAAAAAGGCGCAACTATTGCGATGCCAGGGAGGCCCGTCTAATGCCGTAAACGCCTACCCCATGCCGAATCGGCATGAGATTTTCCAAACGAAACCCGCGCTACAAGCGGTTCGAATGCGACATTTGTGCAGGCATAAGTGCCGTGAAGCGGCCATTTCAGCGTAGCTGGGCTATTTCAGCCAAGGGTGAGAAACCGATGAAACGGCGACGAATCGAGGCATGACCGACGAGATAAATTCTCTCGGCATTCTCCGATATACGGTCAGGGAAAGGGCAATAAATTGGCGGGAGGAGACAAAATGCCGCATCACGGGCCGAACCAAGCTCTCCGCAAGTTCGCCAAGCCGTGAGGGCTTCGCGAACCTGCGTCGCAGCTTTTACCTGACCCGGCCCTTTCGCAGGCACCCCTTGTGCCCGTAGGTCACTCCGACGCTCATCCGTCAGAACGTCCCGGCCCCCTGGTCATGCACCGGCCCTCCTCGGGCTGTGCAGCAGAGAAAAGCAGGGCTGCTTTTCCCATTTTCAGAATCAGTACCAGTTCGGATCTTTCTTGAGTTGTTCCATTAACAGTTTCTGCATACCTTCATCGGGCTTGCCGAGAAACCGGTAGTTGGCATGACGGGTCGGGGACTTGTCGGCCGGTAGCCCCGCAGGGACTTCCACCAACATGGCATAGGCCTCGTCCTTATCGAAACGGAAGGCGACGAACAGGCGTGCGCTGCGGCACGTCGCCTGGGTTTCACACAGTGGGCCCACCAGGTACTTGTCGCCGTCTTCCTCGACAGCATTCATCTGTTCCGAATCGCCTGTCAGGTTCATTACCCATTCGGGCAGGCGTTCTTCTTTTTTCACGACGTGCTGCCAAGTCTCGCGGTACTGCGGGTCTGCCTGCAGCAACTGGTTGACGCGCATCTGTCCGTCATTGGCAGCCATTGCCATGGCACTGCCGCCCAGTAACAGGGCGGCGGCCAGTCCTTTTAATGAAACGCTCATGGTCAGCCTCGGCCACGACGGCCAAAGAAGAAGGAAGCGATGAACATCACCAGAAACACGACAAAGAGAATCTTGGCGATGCCCGTGGCGGTGCCTGCGATACCACCGAAGCCCAGTACGGCGGCGATGATGGCAATGATCAGGAAGGTAATTGCCCAGCTCAACATGGTGATTCTCCTTACGCTTTTCTATTTAGTGAGGGTCTGGCGGTGATGGTTCCGGCGCGGTGGACGACCGGTACATCGGGGTTAAAACACCCAGCGCTCTTCACGCGGCATGTCGGTCACCGGCTGAACCTGATCGACATCCATCATGCGCATGGAAGCGGCAGCATCCTTGAGGCTGCTGACGGCGCTGAAATGGGTTTGTGGGGCACGCTGGATCGACACTTGCGGCGCCTCTGGTTGTTGACGCTCATGCCAGAGCAGCCATTGCTGGCCAATCACGAGCGTGACCAGCAATGCCAGGGCAGCCCATAAGCCCTGCTGGAGGTGCAGAGAAGAGATTCTGAATAGGGCGGCACGTTGACGATTCATCCTGGAATTCCTCCCCACCCGGGTGTGGTGATCTGGTTGAGGCGCTCTTACGCCACGTTGACCAGAGTATTGCAGCCGGCGTGCCAGGAATTTTTATCGGTAAAATATCTTTAAAATCAATAAGTTATAAAAATACCAGAGAACGATGGGAAAGCATCCTGCACGATGCCCCATGCGAACGTCGTGCGTATTGCACGAATGGAAGGAAAAAGACGTTAGGTTGTTTTGGAATTGCCTGTCAGACGCAGCCGTCGGAATCAGCGATACGAACCGTCCGACCCGCAGGAATCATAAAAAAAGGAACTCAAATCAGTCTTTTAGGAGTCAGACGTCCACAGAGGCATTCTCGGTGGGTAATATCCCCTCAGAATTGACCATGCAACTTGCCCGATTTTTCTGACACTAACCAACATCATTCATTAAAGGAGCGTAGGAAAAATGGAATCCGCCACTGAGCACCAAGGCCGCATTCTGCTGGTAGACGATGAGTCTGCCATCCTGCGTACGTTCCGTTACTGCCTGGAAGATGAAGGCTATACCGTCGCCACCGCCAACAGCGCCGCCCAGGCCGACACATTGCTGCAACGCCAGGTGTTCGACCTGTGTTTTCTCGACCTGCGCCTGGGGGAAGACAACGGCCTGGACGTCCTGGCACAAATGCGTATCCAAGCGCCCTGGATGCGGGTGGTGATCGTCACCGCTCACTCGGCCGTCGACACTGCAGTCGATGCCATCCAGGCCGGCGCCGCCGACTACCTGGTCAAGCCTTGCAGCCCGGATCAACTGCGCCTCGCCACCGCCAAGCAACTGGAAGTGCGCCAATTGTCAGCAAGGCTCGAAGCCTTGGAAGGGGAGGTGCGCAAACCCAAGGACGGCCTCGACTCCCACAGCCCGGCAATGAAAGTCGTCCTGGAAACCGCACGCCAGGTCGCCAGCACCGATGCCAACATCCTGATCCTCGGCGAATCCGGCACCGGTAAAGGCGAGCTGGCCCGGGCGATTCATGGCTGGAGCAAGCGCGCGAAGAAATCCTGCGTCACCATCAATTGCCCGTCGCTGACCGCCGAATTGATGGAAAGCGAATTGTTCGGCCACAGCCGTGGGGCCTTCACCGGCGCCAGCGAAAGTACCTTGGGGCGCGTCAACCAGGCTGACGGCGGCACGCTGTTTCTCGACGAGATCGGCGATTTTCCCCTGACGTTGCAACCCAAGTTGTTACGCTTCATCCAAGACAAGGAATATGAGCGGGTAGGGGACCCGGTCACGCGCCGGGCCGATGTGCGGATTCTCGCTGCCACCAACCTCAACCTCGAAGACATGGTGCGCGACGGGCGTTTTCGCGAAGACCTGCTGTATCGCCTGAACGTCATCACCCTGCACCTGCCGCCGCTGCGTGAGCGCGCCGAAGACATCCTGACCCTGGCCGACCGCTTCCTGGCCCGCTTCGTCAAGGAGTACGCGCGCCCGGCCCGGGGCTTCAGCGACGAAGCTCGCGAAGCGCTGCTAGGCTACCGCTGGCCCGGCAACATCCGCGAACTGCGCAACGTGGTCGAACGCGCCAGCATCATTTGCCCACAGGAAAAAGTCGAAATCAGTCACCTGGGCATGGCCGAGCAGCCGGTCAACAATGCACCGCGCATCGGTGCCGCGTTGAGCCTCGACGAATTGGAAAAAGCCCACATCGGCGCGGTGCTGGCCACGGCCGACACCCTCGACCAGGCGGCCAAGACCCTGGGCATCGATGCCTCCACGCTGTATCGCAAACGCAAGCAGTACAACCTGTGAGCGACACCTTATGAAACTGGCGATGAAGCTGCGCACACGACTGTTTCTCAGTATCTCAGCCCTGATCACCGTGGCGTTGCTGGGGCTGGTGCTGGGCCTGGTCAGCGTGATGCAGATGGCCAATACCCAGGAACAATCGGTACGCGACAACTTCATCTTGCTGGACCTGGGCCTCAAGCTGCGCCAGACCCTTGGCGATCAGTTGATGATCATGCTCGACGACAAGCCCGACTTGACTGCGCTGGAGGCATCCAAGCAGCAATACCTGGCGTTGATCGACGAAGGGATCGCCCACGAACGGCAATTGGATGATTCGGCGGTCAGCTTCAGCCGGGCCAAGGCCGACTATGTCGAGTTTCTCGAAGCCTTCACCGCATCGCGCCAGCAGCCGAGCCAGCTCACCGGAATCAAGGAACTGACGGAAAAATTCAACGTGCTGCGTAACGGACTGATCGAGGGTTATCGCGAAGCCTTGACCAACATCAGTGAAACCCAGGACCGCGCCCGTGAACGTGCGATGTGGATTTCCGGACTGCTGGGGCTGGTGGGGTTCGCGGTGCTGATCATCGGCTTCATCACGGCCCATGGTATTGCCCGGCGCTTTGGCGCGCCGATCGAAGCCCTGGCCGCGGCGGCGGATGACATCGGCCAGGGCAATTTCGAGGTCACGCTGCCCATTTCTTCCGCCGCCGAGTTGAATCTGCTGACCCGTCGTTTCGGGGTCATGGCCCAGGCACTGCGCGAACACCAGGCCACCAATGTCGATGAACTGCTCGCCGGCCAGCAACGTTTGCAAGCCGTGCTCGACAGCATCGACGACGGCTTGCTGATGATCGACCGCCAAGGGCGACTGGAGCACCTCAACCCGGTGGCCCAGCGCCAACTGGGCTGGGATGAGGCGCGCTTGGGCCAAGGGCTGGGCGAAGCGCTGGAACGCCTTGAACTCGATGAGGAGTTGCAGCTGGTGCTGCGGGGCGGAAGCCTGGAGCGCGCGCCGGAAGACTTGAGTATCGAGGTCG
Source organism: Pseudomonas thivervalensis (assembly GCF_001269655.1). Classification (GTDB taxonomy): domain Bacteria; phylum Pseudomonadota; class Gammaproteobacteria; order Pseudomonadales; family Pseudomonadaceae; genus Aquipseudomonas; species Aquipseudomonas thivervalensis. The sequence continues at coordinate 728,375 of NZ_LHVE01000020.1, read as the reverse complement.
ATGGCGAGTCGCGGGTGCTGACCTACAGCCTCACGCCGGTCTGTCATACCCAGGGTCACATCCTCGGCGCGGTCATGGTGCTGCATGACGTCACTGAACAGCGCGCCTTCGAACGGGTGCGCAGCGAGTTCGTCCTGCGGGCGTCCCACGAGCTGCGCACGCCCGTGACGGGCATGCACATGGCGTTTGGCCTGTTGCAGGAGCGCCTGCATTTTTCCCAGGAATCGCGCGAAGCGGACCTGCTCAACACCGTCACTGAAGAAATGCAGCGGCTGATGCAGCTCATCAATGACTTGCTGAACTTTTCCCGCTACCAGAACGGCCTGCAGAAACTGACCCTGGCGCCTTGCTCCATCGACGATCTGTTGGAAGAGGCCCGGTTGCGCTTCGCCGAACAGGCCCAAGCCAAGGGTGTCGAGCTGCTGGTGGCGATCCAGGGCCCGCTGCCGCGATTGCATGCCGACGCTGCGCAACTGGAGCGAGTGCTCGATAACCTGATCGACAACGCCCTGCGCCACACCGGTGAAGACGGCCAGATCCGCTTGCAGGCCCGGCGCCATGGTGAGCGGGTGATCATCAGTGTCGAAGACAACGGTGAAGGCATTGCCTATGGCCAGCAGGGCCGGATCTTCGAACCGTTCGTCCAGGTCGGACGCAAGAAGGGCGGCGCCGGCCTCGGCCTGGCCCTGTGCAAGGAGATCGTCCAGCTCCATGGTGGACGCATGGGCGTTTATTCAAGGCCGGGGCAGGGCACGCAGTTCTATATGGCGCTGACGGTCTGAGCGGATTCAGGCCTCGTCATCGAGACGGCGCCCGCGCAGGCGCCGTCCCCGAGTAATCAACTCAATGAGCTGCACCGCACTGAGGGCATGGGCGAACAGCCAGCCCTGGCCGAACCTCACCCCTTCGCTGCTCAAGTAGGAGGCCTGGGCTTCATGCTCGATGCCTTCGGCAATCACCTTGAGCTCCAGCGCGTGGGCCATACGGATGATGTGCGGGGCCACACCGCTGCTGGCGGCGTCGTGCCCCAAGGCATCAATGAAGGCCTTGTCGATTTTCAGGCAGTCCACCGGCAGGGTTTGCAGGTAGGCCAGGCTGCAATAACCGGTGCCGAAATCGTCGATCAGCACCTGATGCCCAACGTCACGCAGCGATTGCAGGTTATCCCGGGCGACCAACACATCGATCAGCCCGCGCTCGGTCACTTCGAAAGCAATCTGGTTCGCCGAGACCCGATGCAGGGCCAACAGGCGCGCGATGACTTCGCCAATGCGCGGCACCATCACGTCGCAGGCCGCCAGATTGACCGAGATATACAGCTGCGGATTGGCCCGCAGCAGTTGGCCCAATTGGTCGAACAGTCGTTGCAGCACGAAATCGGTGATCTGGCGGATCTGCCCCGTGTTTTCCGCCATCGGGATAAACAAATCCGGGCTGGTCAGGGTACCGTCCGGTCGTCGCCAACGCAGCAAGGCCTCGGCACCGACGCAGTTGCGGCTGTTCAGGTCGAAAATCGGCTGGTACAGCACCTGCAATTCGCCGCGCCGGATGGCCCCGTGCAGTTCGGCATCGATGGACTGGCGATGGCGTGCCAGCAGAAATACCTGGAAACCAATCCCCAGGCCCAGCACCAGGCTGACGGGCAGCATCCACCAGGCATTGGCCGGGACGTCGAAACCTTTGCGCTGGGCAATCAGCACCAGTTGATATTCCGGGCTGTCGGTGGGCATCCGATAGATCAAACGGGTTTGCGTCACCTGCAAGGCATTTTTGCTTTTCGGTGGCCAAGGCTCCGCGGGCGGCCAGCGTTGTTGGGTGCCCAACACGGGAATGGCTCGCTCGCCGTGATCCAGGACTACCAACAGGCTGCTGCCCGGTGGCAGGTCGACCACGTCGGCCAAGTGCCCACGGGAGGTGGCGACGCGGAAATTGCCACGCCCCAGCATCAAAGCGGCGCGGTCTTCATCGGGTTCGGTGGTGGTATTGAGCCAATAGCTGTAGGTCGGGCCTCGGAGGTCGGGCGGGCGGGTCACCGACAATCCGCTCGCACGCGGACGATTGGTACAGACGCCACTGCCATCGATGTACACCGCTTCATAAACGAAACGGTAATTGAAGCTGACCTCTCGCAACGTCGCGATCATGTCATCGTTGCACCCGCGCAACGGCTGGTTTTGCAGGTCGTCGAGACTTTCACGCAATTGCCCGAAGAGCTGTTCCAGGCGGTGCAGGAAGCGCTCGCCCTGGGCATTCATCTGGTCGCTTTCACGCTGCTGGATCTGCTGCACGACCACGAACAGACTGCCCGCCAGCAGCAGGACGGTACTCAGGGCAGCCGCCACCATCGCCAGGAACAGGGGGCGATGGAGCCAGCTCTGCAGGGTTTCACGGGCAGCCGTCATCATGGGTAATCCGAAAGTTACCAATGAGTTATAGCTTCTGATTTGGATTTGGCCCGATAAGTCGGACGGGCGTCATTATTTTGTCTGGTTGAGCACCTGCAGGATCGCTGCGCTTTGCGCATCCGGCGTGCCATCGAAGCGGGTCGGCCGGTAGTGCATTTGGAAGGCGGCCAGCACATGGTGAGTGGCCACGTCCCATTCGCCGCTCTGGGGCGTCGGGTAGCCCAGGCGGGCCAGTTCGGCCTGGAACCAGCTGGCAGGCGGCACCTGCGCTGCGAAGAGAGCCTGCTGGCGCGCGACTGCCTGCTCGTCCGGCCATACCCCCAAGCCCGCCTGCGCCAGGCGCTTCCAAGGGAACAGCGGCCCGGGGTCGAGCTTGCGCAGGGGCGCGATGTCGCTGTGGCCGATGATACTGCGCGGATTGAGCCCGTTGCGCTGGACGATGTCCTTGAGCAAGACGGTCAAGGCCTGGACCTGGGCTTCGCTGTAGGGATACCAGAGGCGCCCGGTGGGCGTGTCGACGAAACCCGGATTGACGATTTCAATGCCGATGGAGCTGGAATTGAGCCAGGTCCGGCCTTCCCACTCACTCTCACCGGCGTGCCAGGCGCGTCGGCTCTCATCCACCAGTTTATAGATGGTCGCGTCTTTATCGTCGCCGATCAGGTAATGGGCACTCACCTCGCCATGGGTCAGCAGGGCCAGGGACCGCTCCAGGGAAGCCGAGGTGTAATGCACCACCACGAATTGGATGCGGTTGTCATGATTGACGGAAGGGTGGCTTGTGTCGAGCCGGGGGCCGCTGGTGCAGCCGGCCAGGATAAATAAAGCAGCGATGAGCGAAAAGAATTTCATGGCGGAAGGCATTACGCGCTGGAAGTAATGCAACAGTGTAACGTATCGCCCCGCGATGATCCGGTGCGCGGGACGATAATAAACAAATTGGAACAATTAGCCCTCAGCCCAGCTCCACACGGTTGCGTCCGGCATTTTTCGCCCGGTAGAGCGCCTGATCGGCTCTTTTAAGCACCGAATCGCTGTGTTCGCCCGGTTTGAAGGCCGTCATGCCCACCGACACCGTCACGGTCACCGGCTCGCCCTTGAAATGGAATGGGCAGGCTTCGATGGCCAGGCGCAACGCCTCGGCCAGTTTCGCACCGGCCGCCAGGGGCGTATCCGGCACCAGCAGGACAAACTCTTCGCCACCAAAACGCGCAATGAAATCGCTGCCACGCAGGCGCTTGCGCAGGACCGAGGCGATCAGTTTCAACACCCGGTCACCGGCCAAGTGGCCGTAGTTGTCATTGATGCGCTTGAAATGGTCGAGATCGAGCATCGCCAGCAGCAAGCTGTTGCCGTGCTGCTGCCACTGGACGACTTCATGCTCCAGGCGCTCGGACCAGGCGGCGCGGTTGGGCAGCCCGGTGAGCGGATCGATCAGCGCTTTTTGCCGCTGCTCTTCGAGATTCTCCCGTACTACCTGGGCGTCCTGCTCCATCAGCGCGACGCGATCGGCCAGGCTTTTCAAGCGCGTCGAGACTTCCTGCTCGCGTTGATCACGTTGCTGGCGGTGCTGGTCCATCGTGCCGAGCAAGCCTTCGAGGTGATTCTCCAGCACCTGCTTGAGGCCTTCCAAGTCGTCGGCCTGTTGAACGCTGCTTTGCAGGCCGTCCACCTGTTCGCGAATCTGGGTGTCCATTTCCCGGGAGGCTGACAGGTTGTCGGCGTGGTCTTCGCTGGCGGCTTGCAGGCTGCTCTGGAATGACTCCAGCCGATCGTTGAGGCGTTGCAGGTATGCTTCGAATTCATGCTGGCCGGTGTCGGTAATGGCCAGCATCAGCACCGCAAGATCATCGAGGATCGGCAGCAGTTCGTACCAGTTCAAGCCATTTCGCAGCCGCTCACGCATGGCTTCGGCTTGTGGCCGATGGCGCTCGGGCAAGGTCAGGTCACCCAACAGGCCCAACAAGGTGTCTTCGATGTGCTTGGCGACGGAGCTGTAGGACGGCTCCGGCGAGTCGGGCAGGGCATATTGGGCGTCAGCGGCATCGGCGGCCGTCAGGGGCGCGTCGGGCTCGGCTTCTGCTGGAGGCGGCGAAGGGTGGTCGAGGAAGGCCTGTGGCGCCTCCTCGGGCATCAGTTCGTCGGGATTCTCCGGGGTGGGTGTCACTACCGGGGGTTCGTCAGCGACCGGCGACTGCAATGGCGCCGCCTCAGGGACTTCGTCCGGTTCGCTGATCGGCTGGACCACTTCGGCTGTTGGAGCGGGCGCTGGAGCGGCCTCGATCTGCGGCGCAGCCAGATCGACCGGTTCAGATTTCATCTCCAACGAGGGCGCTTGCTCCGCAACCGATGGCTGCGGTACTGGTGCTGGCGCGATAGACGCTGTATCAGTTACCGGCTCAACGGCTATCGGCAGGGTCGTTTCTGACGAAGGCGCCACGCCGGCCTGGGCAGGCTCGTGGGGCTGCAGTGTCGCGTCCTCATGGCCATGACCACCAAACAACCGTTGCAGCAGGCCGGGTCGATTCGGTTCGACAGGGGCGTCCAGGACGCTCAGGGCCTTGCCTTGCAAGCCGCTCAATTCGCTGAGCAGCAACGGAATCTCCCGGGCCTGGCTGGCCCGATCCTCCAGTTGCTTGGCAAACTTCTTCAACGACCGGCTGACTTCCTTCGGCAGCGGCAGCCTCTGCAACTGGGTAACCAGGGCCGTCAACGCGGCGCTCGTCTGCTCGACCCGGGTTTCGCGGCGTTGCTCGGAATCGAGTACGGCTTTCTCCAGGCGCGGTAGCAGGGCGGCGAGGCCGGCGTCCATGTCATCGGTGCGCACCACCTCGCGCATCTCTTTCATGCATTGGTCGACGGCCCGGTCAGTGCCCTCGGCGGCCAGGGTGCTGCGCACCAGGCCACGACGCAGCAGGTCGAGCCGAGCATCCCAGCGGCGCTCGAGTTTTTCCTGTTGTTCGATACTCTTGAGGTACTTCTCTCTCCAGCGTTCGGCGTCGTCGCTCATTCATCGGATCCGCGAGGGGCAGTATTCAGCGCGGGAAATGCATCGGCCGTGAGCGAACCCGGCAAACGAATTTCTACCGCGACCGGCAGGTGATCGGAAATGGGTTGGGCCAACACCTCGACGCGTTCGAGGGTCAGGGTCGGGCTCAACAGGATATGGTCCAGGCAGCGCTGGGGGCGCCAACTGGGGAACGTCGCTTCCACTTGTGGCGCGAGCAGACCGAGGTCGCGCAGGGGCGAGGTCTGCAGCAAGTCGGTGGCGTGGGTGTTCATGTCACCCATCAGTACCTGATGCTTGTAGCCGCCGATCAGCTCGCGAATGTACGCCAGTTGCATCGTCCGGGTACGCGCCCCGAGCGCCAGGTGCATCATGACCACGATCAGCGCCTCCGGACCTTCACCGAAACGCGCCAGGATCGCCCCGCGCCCCTTGGGGCCCGGCAACGGATGATCTTCGATCGCCCACGGGCGTAGGCGACTCAGCACACCATTACTGTGCTGGCCGAGGCGGCCGAGGTTGCGATTGAGCTGCTGGTACCAGTAGGGGAAGGCGCCCAATTGGGCCAGGTATTCCACCTGATTGACGTAGCCTGACCGCAAGCTTCCGCCGTCGGCCTCTTGCAGGGCCACCAGGTCGAAGTCCTTGAGCAGGTCGCCGATTTTCTGCAGGTTGCCGGCACGCCCGGTGTGCGGCAGCAAATGTTGCCAGCCGCGGGTCAGGTAATGCCGGTAGCGTTCGGTGCTGATGCCCACCTGGATATTGAAGCTGAGCAGCCGCAAGCGGCTGTCGCCAGGCAGGCCCGTGGACGTGACATGATGCTCGTTGACCCGTGGTTCATGCAGGCCAACGATGCGTTCGGTACTCCAGCGGGCCATGGGCGTGGACCGCGCTTAGTTGGCGGCAGCCTTGGTGGCCGCTCGCTCTTTGGCGATCAGTTGGTCGGCCAGTTGCAGTGCTTGTTCGGCACCGCCGGCAGAGCCGATGTCAAAGCGGTATTTGCCGTTGACGATCATGGTCGGTACGCCGGTGATTTCGTATTTCTTCGCCAGTTCGCGGGCCTTCTTGATCTGGCCCTGGATGGCAAAGGAGTCGAAGGTGGCGATGAACTTGTCTTTATCGACGCCTTGGGTCGCGAGGAAATCCGCCATGTCGTCTTTCTTGACCAGCTTCTTGCCTTCCTTCTGGATCGCATTGAATACCGCCGCGTGAACCTTGTGCTCGACGCCCATGGCTTCGAGGGTCAGGAACATCTGGCCGTGGGCGTCCCATGGGCCACCGAACATCGCGGGGATGCGGACGAAGTTGACGTCCGACGGCAACTTCTCGACCCATGGGTTGATGACCGGTTCGAAAGCGTAGCAATGCGGGCAGCCGTACCAGAACAGTTCCACGACTTCGATCTTGCCTGGCGCTGCCACCGGAACGGGGTTGGTCAATTCGACATAGGGGGCAGCGGGCTTTTCAGCCGCTTGGGCAGTCATGCCGAACAGGCTGGCGGCGACGAGCGCGGCGCTGATGATCAGATTACGCATGCTTTACTCCTGGACAATGAGGGGGCCTCGCGAGGCCTGTTTCTAAGACAGAGCGTCGCGGGTTCAAGTTCTCTAGTGTAACGGCAGCGGCCACAAAAAAGGGCGGCCAAAGCCACCCTTTTGATGCTCGCATCGACAGATTAATCGAGCGTTAACGTTGCAAGAGGTGTATCCCCTCGCAACGGCCTTAGTGCAGGCCCTGGATGTAGCTGGAGACGGCCGCGATATCTTCGTCGCTCAGCTTGCGGGCAATGGTGCGCATGGTCATCGCGTCACCGTCGTTGGCACGACCGCCTTCTTCCTTGCGGAAATCGGTCAGTTGCTTGGTGATGTACTGGGCATGCTGGCCGCCCAAGTGCGGGAAACCGGCAGCGGCGTTGCCCTTGCCGTCAGGGGAGTGGCAGCCGGTGCAGGCTGGCAGGCCTTTTTCCAGGTTGCCGCCGCGGAACAGCGCTTCACCGCGAGCCACGAGTTTTGGATCGGCGGCGCCGACGCTGCCCTTCTGGCTGGCGAAATAGGCCGCGATGTCTTCCAGGTCCTGATCGCTCAGGTTGGTCAGCAGGCCGGTCATTTCCAGCACGACACGCTTGCCGTCCTTGATGTCCTTCAACTGCTTGGTCAAGTAGCGCTCGCCCTGGCCCGCCAGTTTCGGAAAGTTGGGCGCCATGCTATTGCCATCCGGGCCGTGGCAGGCCCCGCATACGGCCGCTTTCGCCTGACCGGCAGCGGCGTTGCCAGCGGCGTGGGCTACGCCGGATATCCCCAAGGTCAACAGCAGACTCACGATCAGTTTGTTCATCAGCTAATCCAACTACGGCTAAGGGTTAAAGAGTTATGGACCGGGTTCACTCGCTCATCCACTGGATGATGGCGCGGTAATCCTCGGCACTGCAGTCCATGCACAAACCACGCGGCGGCATCGCCTTGAAACCCTGGGTCACGTGTTGCACCAGCGTCTCCATACCTTTCGCCAACCTCGGCGTCCAAGCTTCCTGATCGCCCTTGCGGGGCGCCATGGGGAGTTGGCCGGAATGACAGGCACCACAAACACGGTTGTACACAGCTTCCGGATCCTGTGTAGCCTGAGCGCTGTAAAGCGGCATCAAGACACCGGCAGCTAGCAGCCATTTCGTCATAAAACGACCTTTTCAGGGTTGGGAACGAGCTGCGTTCTAATGCGCAATTTCGGTCGGTCGCTCCCGTGAGCTTCATCCTACGCTGGGACAAAGCGCACACAAAATCTGCGGCATTATATACTGGCGTCACTGAAACGGAAACGACACAGCTTGCCGCGTCCATTCCCGACGCCGCCCACATCGGAAATCCCATGCAACTGAAGAACCCCATCCTTGGCCTGTGCCAACAGTCCACCTTCATGCTCAGCGCCGCCAAAGTCGATCAATGCCCAGACGACGAAGGCTTCGAAGTGGCTTTTGCCGGGCGCTCCAACGCCGGTAAATCCAGCGCGCTGAACACCCTGACCCATGCGAGCCTGGCACGCACCTCGAAAACGCCGGGGCGCACGCAGCTCTTGAACTTCTTCAAGCTAGACGATGAACGGCGTTTGGTCGACCTGCCCGGCTACGGCTACGCCAAGGTACCGATCCCGCTCAAGCAACACTGGCAGCGTCACTTGGAAGCCTACCTGGGCAGCCGCGAGAGTCTGAAAGGCCTGATCCTGATGATGGACATTCGCCATCCGATGACCGACTTCGACCTGTTGATGCTCGATTGGGCGGTCGCCAGCGGCATGCCGATGCACATCCTGCTGACCAAGGCCGACAAGCTCACCTACGGCGCGGCAAAAAACACCTTGCTCAAAGTGCAGTCGGAGATTCGCAAGGGCTGGGGCGACACGATCACCATCCAGCTATTTTCGGCGCCCAAGCGCATGGGCCTGGAAGAGGCCTATACGGTGCTGGCCGACTGGATGGAATTGGCGGACAAGGGCAGCGAAGAGGCCGAGTAAGCCAAATCGCAGGCAAAAAAAACCCCGGACTTCTTATGGGGAGGGGGAAGTTCGGGGTCCAAGTTCCGGACCGCTAGGGCGGGGTCCAGATATCTGCCAACACTTAACACAACATAGGAGCATTGAAGGGCTTCACCAGCCATTCAGAATCTCTGAGTGGCGATTCACGGGTTTAGTTCAGATTATTTTTGGAAATAACCTTAGGAATTTTCCGAGCTAACGAAGCCGCGCCTTGGTTTGCGGCGACTGCATACGGCATGGGTGTCTGGGCTGACGCTATCGCGAGCAAGCTCGCTCCCACAGTGGGTTGGCGTTGAACTCGATATCCGGCTCGACGCAAAGCCCGTGTGGGAGCGAGCTTGCTCGCGATGGCAATCTCCATCCCTCTGCGGATAGATCAGCCGCCACCAATCCCCTGTGGCGAGGGAGCTTGCTCCCGCTGGCCTGCACAGCAGGCCCCCTGCATTTTTTCAGGCAAACCGCATCGCCCGGTTTACGGCTGCTGCGCAGCCGAGCGGGAGCAAGCTCCCTCGCCACAAAAGCTCGGAGGCCTCAGGATGAAAAGATCAGTGCGCCTCGTCCCAGTTATTGCCCACGCCCACTTCCACCAGCAGCGGCACGTCCAGTGTGGCGGCGGCGCTCATGTGCTGGCGGATCTCTTCGCGCACTTGGTCGACCAGGTCTTCACGCACTTCCAGCACCAGTTCGTCGTGGACCTGCAGGATGACTTTTGCATCCAGCCCTGACGCGGTCAGCCAGCGGTCCACGGCAACCATGGCTTTCTTGATGATGTCAGCCGCCGTGCCTTGCATCGGCGCGTTGATGGCGGTGCGCTCGGCGCCTTTGCGCAGGGCCGGGTTTTTCGCGTTGATGTCCGGCAGGTACAGTCGGCGACCGAAAATGGTTTCGACGAACCCTTGCTCGGCGGCCTGGGCGCGGGTGCGCTCCATGTAGGCCAGCACTCCCGGGTAGCGGGCAAAGTAGCGGTCGATATAAGCCTGGGATTGCTTGCGATCGACGCCGATCTGCTTGGCCAGGCCGAACGCACTCATGCCGTAGATCAAGCCGAAGTTGATCGCCTTGGCGCTGCGGCGCTGGTCGTGGGTGACGGCTTCCAGATCGACGCCGAATACCTCGGCCGCCGTGGCCCGGTGCACATCCAGGTCATTGCGAAACGCGTGGAGCAGCCCTTCGTCCTTGGCCAGGTGCGCCATGATCCGCAGTTCGATCTGCGAATAGTCCGCCGCCAGCAGCTTGTAGCCTTTGGGCGCGACGAACGCCTGGCGGATGCGTCGGCCTTCAGCCGTGCGAATCGGAATGTTCTGCAGGTTCGGGTCGATGGACGACAAGCGCCCGGTCGCGGCGACAGCCTGCTGGTAATTGGTGTGGACGCGACCGGTGCGGCTGTTGATCTGTTCCGGCAGGCGATCGGTGTAGGTGCTCTTGAGCTTGCTCAGCGAGCGGTACTGCATCAGCACCTTCGGCAGCGGATAATCCTGCTCCGCCAACTCGGCGAGCACCGCTTCGGCGGTGGAGGCCTGGCCCTTGGCGGTTTTGCTGAGCACCGGCAAGCCGAGTTTTTCGTACAGGATCACGCCCAATTGCTTCGGCGAACCCAGGTTGAACTCCTCACCGGCGATGGCAAACGCCTCACGCTCCAGGGCGACCAGTTTCTCGCCCAACTCGACGCTCTGTACCCCAAGCAGATTGGCATCGACCAGCGCGCCCTGGCGCTCGATACGTGCCAGGACCGGCATCAGCGGCATTTCGATGTCGTTGAGCACCGGACCCAGGCTTGGCGTAGCGGCCAGTTTTTCCTGCAAGGCCTGGTGCAGGCGGAAGGTCACGTCGGCGTCTTCGGCGGCATAAGGGCCGGCCAGTTCCAGGGAAATCTGGTCGAAGGTCAGTTGCTTGACCCCTTTGCCCGCGATGTCCTGGAAATCGGTCTTGCTTTGGCCCAGGTACTTGAGCGCCAGGCTGTCCATGTCGTGACGGGTCGCGGTGGAGTCCAGCACGTAGGACTCCAACATGGTGTCGAAAGCGATGCCCTGGACCAGGATGCCGTTGTTCTGATCGCCACCGATGGCGCAGTTGGCCAGAATGTTGGTTTCGAACTTGGCGTGCTGGCCGACCTTGAGCTTGTCCGGGTTTTCCAGCAGCGGCTTGAGCGCCTTGAGCACCGTGTCGCGGTCCAGTTGCTCCGGCACGCCCATGTAGGAGTGGGTCAACGGGATGTAGGCCGCCTCGAAAGGGGCCACGGCGAACGACAGGCCGACGAGTTGCGAATGCTGGGCATCGCCGCCGTTGGTTTCGGTGACAAAGGCAAACAGCGGCGCTTTGTCGAGTTTCGCCAGCCACGCTTCGAAGCGCGCCTGATCGAGGATGACTTCGTACTTGGCCTCGGCAGCGCCGGGCTGTTCTTCGGCAACTTCGACGATGTCCTGGCCGGCACGCTTGGCGTCCCGCTGGTTTTCTTCGAACCAGCTCTTGAACTCCAGCAAGGTGTACAGCTCGGCGAGTTTCTCGTGGTCGGGCATGCCCATTTGCAGGTCGTCGAGGCCGACATCCAACGGTACGTCGGTCTTGATGGTCGCCAGCTCGTAGGACAGGAATGCCATTTCCTTGTGCTCTTCGAGTTTGGCGGCCAAGGTCTTGGCGCCACGAATCGGCAAGGTGGCGACGATGTCCAGTTGCGCGTACAGCTCGGTCAGACCGCCATTGACGCCCACCAGCAAGCCGGAAGCGGTCTTCGGCCCGATGCCCGGGACGCCCGGGATGTTGTCGGACGAATCGCCCATCAACGCCAGGTAATCGATGATCTGCTCGGGAGCGACGCCAAACTTCTCCTTCACGCCAGCCACGTCCAGGGCGCTACCGGTCATGGTATTGACCAAGGTAATGTGCCCATCGACCAACTGCGCCATGTCCTTGTCGCCGGTGGAGATCACCACCGGGCGATCGGCCGCCGCGCTGCTGCGGGCCAGGGTGCCGATCACGTCATCGGCTTCGACGTTGTCCACGCACAGCAGCGGGAAGCCCAGGGCCTTGACGCTGGCATGCAGCGGTTCGATCTGCACGCGCATGTCGTCGGGCATGCTCGGGCGGTTGGCCTTGTATTCGGCGTACAGCGCATCGCGAAACGTCCCACCCTTGGCGTCGAACACCACGGCGAACGGACTGTCCGGATACTGCTTGCGCAGGCTCTTGAGCATGTTCAGCACGCCCTTGACCGCACCGGTCGGCAGGCCTTTGGACGTGGTCAGCGGTGGCAGCGCGTGAAAGGCGCGGTACAGATAAGAAGAACCGTCCACCAGGACGAGGGGGGCTTGGCTCATGAGCAGGATCAACCTTTTCGGCGGGTCCGGGGCTAGAATAGCGGGACCGTTGACGACAAAGGGACAAGGTTATCATGCGTACACTAAATCGCCTGTTACTGGCTGGCTTGTTTGCATTCACCCCGTTGGCCGTCATGGCGGCGGATGACGCGCCCTCGGCGGACCCGGACGTTACCATCCGCACCGAAGGCGATAAAACCATTCAGGAGTATCGGCAAAACGGCTTTTTGTACGCGATCAAGGTCACGCCCAAGAACGGCAAGCCGTATTTCCTGGTACGCGCCGATGGCACTGATGCAAACTTCATCCGCTCGGACCAGCCGGATATGCTGATCCCTTCGTGGAAAATCTTTGAGTGGTAGTCCCGCTCGCGACTTCAACCGGCGCCCGCTGAGGGGCGCCCGTACTGGCAGTTTTAACCATGTCTGTGTTCACGCCCCTGGCTCGGCCCGAGCTGGAAACTTTTCTCGCCCCTTACGGGCTCGGCCGCCTGCTTGATTTCCAGGGGATCGCCGCTGGCAGCGAAAACACCAATTTCTTTATCAGCCTGGAGCAGGGCGAGTTCGTCCTGACCCTGGTCGAGCGCGGCCCGGTCCAGGAAATGCCGTTCTTCATCGAGCTGCTGGACGTGCTGCACGACGCCGACCTGCCGGTGCCTTACGCCTTGCGCACCACCGATGGCGTCGCACTGCGGGAACTGGCGGGCAAGCCGGCGCTGCTGCAACCGCGCCTGGCCGGCAAGCACATCAAGCAGGCCAACGCCCAGCACTGCGCCCAAGTCGGCGAGTTGCTGGCGCATCTGCACCTGGCGACCCGCGACAACATGATCAAGCGCAAGACCGATCGCGGCCTGGACTGGATGCAGGAGGAGGGCGGCAAACTGCTGTCGCACCTCGACGCCGAACCGCGTCAGTTGCTGGAGGCGGCGCTGGAAGAAATTTCCTTGAAGAAGGTCGGCATCCTGGCGCTGCCTCGGGCCAACATTCATGCCGATCTGTTTCGCGACAACGCGATGTTCGAAGGCACGCACCTGACCGGGCTGATCGACTTCTACAACGCCTGCTCCGGGCCGATGCTGTATGACGTCGCCATCGCCTTGAATGACTGGTGCTCGGATGACGACGGCGTGCTCGATGGCGCCCGGGCGCGGGCGTTGCTGGGCGCCTATGCGGCGCTGCGGCCGTTCACGGCTGCCGAGGCCGAGCTCTGGCCGACCCTGCTGCGCGTGGCGTGCGTGCGATTCTGGCTGTCGCGGTTGATCGCCGCTGAGTCGTTTGCCGGGCAGGATGTGTTGATTCACGATCCGATGGAGTTCCAGCAGCGCTTGGCGCAGCGGCAGGCGGTTCACACGGTGTTGCCTTTCGCCCTCTGACCCCTCGGTGGATCTGAATGCCTTTGTGGCGAGGGAGCTTGCTCCCGCTCGGTTGCGTAGCGACCGCAAGATTTTGGGGCCGCTGCGCAGCCCAGCGGGAGCAAGCTCCCTCGCCACAGGTTCTGTGTTGGCAGGCTATAGCGACTCCAGGCACCCCGCCAAATCATTCCCCAACTTCTCCAACAACAGCTCATACCCCTGCGCCGTCGCCGGGGTATAGCCGCCCAGTGCATCCAGCTCAGCCAGCTTCACCGGCAACCCGGCCACCAGGGTTTCGGCCAGGCGCGGGCGCAGGGGCGGTTCGCTAAAGACGCAGGTCTTGCCCACCGCCTGCAAGCGCGTGCGCATCGCCGCCACATGTTGGGCACCGGGCTGGACTTCGGCGGCCACGGCGAATACCCCGGCGTGCTTGAGGCCGTAGTTGTCTTCGAAATAGTCGAACGCTTCGTGGAACACGAAATACGGCTTGCCCGCGACCCCGGCCAGGCGCGTCTTGAGGCGCGAGTCCAAGGCATCGAGGCGCTCGTTGAAGCCCTTGAGGTTGCTCTGATAGCGAGCCGCGTTGGCCGGATCCGCCGCGCTCAGGTCAGCCGCCATTTTCGCAGCGATCACCCGCGCATTGAGCGGCGATAGCCACAGGTGAGCATCCACAGTGCCAGGGCGATGGTCGTGATCGTGCTCATCGCCGTCATGGTCATCATCCTCGTGGGACGCGCTGTCCTGGGCGAAGTGACGCAACTTAAGGCCCGGCAGCTCCTGCACTGCGACCGACGGCAGGGTACGACCGTTCAACACGCGCGGTAGGAAACCTTCCATGTCCGGCCCGATCCAGTACAGCAGGTCCACCGATTGCACCTTGCGCACATCCGATGGCCGCAACGCATAGTGATGCGGCGAAGCGCCTGGCGGCAGCAGCACTTCCGGAACGGCCACGCCATCCTGCACGGCGGCGGCAATCAACTGCAGCGGTTTGATGCTGGTGAGCACCTTGACGTCGGCCTGGGCCGAACCAATCAGTAGGAAACTTGCGACAAAAGCGACAAAGAGCGAAAAAAATCGGGACACGATGACCACTCGTAGAGGCGAGAACGGGTAACATAATAACGTCTCTCACTAAACTCGTCGCTGCCCATGCCTATTACACCCCTTGCCAGTCGTCCCCACGATCACTCCCACTGCGTGCACAGCGCGCTGTCCGAGGCCGACGCCATCTGCGCGCGCCAAGGGTTGCGCCTGACCGCCCTGCGTCGGCGCGTGCTGGAATTGGTCTGGCAAAGCCACAAGCCGCTGGGCGCCTACGACATCCTCGCCGTGCTCAGCGAGCAGGACGGCCGCCGTGCCGCGCCGCCAACCGTCTATCGGGCGCTGGATTTCCTCTTGGAAAACGGCCTGGTGCATCGCATTTCGTCGCTGAACGCCTTCGTCGGCTGCAACCATCCGGAGCACGCCCACCAAGGCCAGTTCCTGATCTGCCGCGAATGCCACGCGGCCATCGAGCTGGAACAGAAGTCCATCAGCGATGCCATCGTCGCCAGCGCCAAGGACGTCGGCTTCGTCGTCGACACTCAGACCGTCGAAGTGGTCGGCCTCTGCTCCGGCTGCCAGGGGGCCTGATGAGCAACGCGCTGATCCGCCTCGAGCAGGTGGCCGTGACGTTCGCCGGGCAGAACGTGCTGGACAACATTCACTTGAGCGTCGAGCCGGGGCAGATCGTGACCTTGATCGGCCCCAACGGTGCCGGCAAGACCACCCTGGTGCGCGCCGTGCTGGGTTTGCTCAAGCCCGACAGCGGCAGCGTCTGGCGCAAACCCAAGTTGCGTATCGGCTACATGCCGCAAAAACTCCACGTCGACCCGACGCTGCCACTGTCGGTGCTGCGCTTCCTGCGCCTGGTGCCTGGCGTGGATCGCGCACGGGCCTTGGCCGCGCTCAACGAAGTCGGCGCCGAACAGGTGATCGACAGCCCGGTGCAAAGTGTTTCCGGCGGTGAGATGCAACGGGTATTGCTCGCTCGCGCCCTGCTGCGTGAGCCGGAGCTGCTGGTGCTCGACGAACCGGTGCAAGGCGTCGATGTGGCGGGCCAGGCCGAGCTGTACAGCCTGATCACGCGTCTGCGCGACCGCCACGGTTGCGGTGTGCTGATGGTGTCCCACGATTTGCACCTGGTGATGAGCACCACCGACCAAGTGGTGTGCCTCAACCGCCATGTCTGCTGCTCCGGGCATCCCGAGCAAGTCAGCGGCGATCCGGCCTTCGTCGAGCTGTTCGGAAAGAACGCACAGAGCCTGGCGATTTATCACCACCACCATGACCACGCCCATGATCTGCACGGCTCGGTGGTCAGCGCCCCTTCTGCTTCCAAACATGTTCATGGAGACGGCTGCAAGCATGGCTGATTTTCTGTTGTACGCCCTGCTCGCAGGCCTTGCCCTTGCCCTGGTAGCCGGTCCGCTGGGTTCGTTCGTGGTCTGGCGGCGCATGGCCTATTTCGGCGACACCTTGTCCCACGCGGCGTTGCTCGGCGTGGCCCTGGGGTTTCTGCTGGATGTCAGCCCGGCCATCGCGGTGACCGTTGGCTGCCTGTTGCTGGCGGTGGTGCTGGTCACCCTGCAGCAGCGCCAGCCGCTGGCGTCCGACACGCTGCTGGGCATCCTGGCGCCGAGCACCTTGTCCCTCGGGCTGGTGGTGCTGAGCTTCATGCGTGATGTGCGGATCGACCTGATGGCCTATCTGTTCGGCGATCTGCTGGCGATCAGTCCGACGGATCTTGACTGGATCCTCGGCGGCAGCGCGGCGGTGTTGCTGTTGCTGGTGGCGCTGTGGCGGCCATTGCTGGCGGTCACCGTCCATGAAGAGCTGGCACGGGTCGAGGGTTTGCCCGTGGTCAGCCTGCGCTTGGCGCTGATGCTGTTGATCGCGGTGGTCATCGCCGTGGCGATGAAGATTGTCGGCGTGTTGCTGATTACTTCGTTGCTGATCATTCCAGCGGCTGCGGCACAGCGTCACGCCCGCTCGCCCGAGCAGATGGCCTTGGGCGCAAGCCTGCTGGGCATGCTCGCGGTGTGTGGCGGCCTGGCGCTTTCCTGGTTCAAGGACACCCCGGCCGGCCCATCGATCGTGGTCAGCGCCGCGGCGTTGTTTCTGCTGAGTTTTGTTCTGCCCCGTCGAGGGGTGTAGACTTGCTCGCTTTTTGCGCAAATAGAGAGTCGCAGGAATGAAGCCGTTCGCCTCCCGTTATCTGCTCCTTGTCGCATTTTCCCTGCTGCTGGGCGCGTGCCAGAGTACACCGCCGGTCACCCAGGCCCCCGATACACGGGGCCCGGCCATCGCGCAGCTCGAGCAAAGCCTGGCCAGCAATGAGCTAGCCACCGCAGAAGACCAATTGGCCGCCTTGCAAGCCCAGTCGCCTGAAGACCGCTCGCTGGAACCCTACCAGCGGCAACTGGCCGAGGCGTACTTGCGTCGCAGCCAGATCGACTTGCAAAAAGGCGATGTCAACGCCGCCGCCACCGCCCTGAGCCGTGCCCGAGCGTTGATGCCCAAGGCCCCCGCCCTCACCGGCGAGGTCAACAGCGCCATCGCCGAAGCCCGCAAGGCCGAGCTGGAAAAAGCCGAGGCCGACCTCAAGGCTGCCGAAGCCAAACCGGTCGCCAAAGTGATCGATCCGAGCGCTCCCAGCACCACGATTGCGCTTAACCTCGCCGATATCCAGCAAATGCGTCGGCAATTGGACGCCATCGCTGCCGATGTGGTGAATTATCAGTGCGACGTCAGCATCCAGGCGCCGCGTACTGATGACTATCCATGGTTGGCGACGTTCCTGAGCAAGCGGGTCAAAAAACTGGACCCGGGATTTGACCTGAAGCTGCAGAAGCAGATTTTGCGCAGTGTGCCGGCGCAGGTGGTGTTGACACCGCGTAAGCCCTAAGAAGCTTCGCGAGCAGGCTCGCTCCCACAATGGTTTTGTGTCGATCACAAAATCTCATGTGGGAGCGAGCCTGCTCGCGAAGGCGTCCCTACTAGCAACAAGCTTCTTTCAGGCAGCCATCAAGCCGGAACCGCCTTCGCCTTGGGCTCCCGCGCCCAAACCCGATGCTGAGCAATCGCCGCGAAAAACCGCGAAAAACCGCTCGCATCCGCATCTTCGATCAACCCCGCATCCACCTCCAGCTTCAGCTCGACCAACAACTGCCGGGCCTCACCATGAAGCCCAATGGCTTTCAGATGCTTGTAGGCCTCCAGCACGTAATGCAACGCCACGCCATCGCGACTCAAGGCCCTGATCGACTCCGCGCCGCCCGGTACGAACACCGCGTCAAAGGCAATGGACGGCAAGCCTTCCATGGACGCATCCACCGCCAGCTTTTGTCCATCGACCGTGGTGACCGGCGCCGAAGTCGGCCCCAGCACTTTAGCGTGGGCGCCCTCAGCCTCCAGAGCCTGCTTGAGCGCATCGATGATCGCCCCATCGACACCGTTGGCCACCAACACCGCCACTTTGCGCGTCTTGATGTCCCCGGACAGCAGGTTCGCCTGGCTCAAGGCCGGGGATTGTTCCAGCGATGGCGTTGGTACATCGACGGTACCGGCGGTAGGCTCCGGCAAACCCAGGTTCTTGGCGACCCGCCCGGCCAATTCCAGGTCAATGTTGGCGAGGATCTCATTCACCTGTCGCGCCCGGATGAACTCCCGTTCCACCTTGCCCAGCTCGAAGCTGTAGGCGGCGATGATGTGCTCCTGCTCATGCGGGCTCATGCTCTTGTAGAACAGCCGCGCCTGGGAGAAATGATCAGAGAACGAATCACTGCGCTGGCGAATCTTGTAGGCGTCGATGCGCTCTGGATAACTTTCGAAACCACCGTCCTGCGGACCAGGCGGGGTTTCCTTCGGCCAACCGCTGTCGATGGAGTTCGGCTCGTAGGACGCCCGCCCCTTGTCGATGGTGGTGCGGTGCATCGCATCGCGCTGGCCGTTGTGCACCGGCGTGATCGCCCGGTTGATCGGCAGCTCATGAAAATTCGGCCCACCGAGTCGGCTGATCTGTGTATCGGTGTAGGAAAACAGCCGGCCTTGCAGCAGCGGATCGTTGGAAAAGTCGATGCCCGGCACGATGTGCCCAGGGCAGAAGGCAATCTGTTCGACTTCAGCGAAGAAGTTATCCGGGTTGCGGTTCAGCACCATCTTGCCCAGGGGCGTGATAGGCACCAGCTCTTCAGGGATGATCTTGGTCGGGTCGAGCAAGTCGAAGTCGAACGTGTGCTCGTCTTCCTCGGCAACGATTTGCACACCGAACTCCCATTCCGGGTAGTCGCCCATCTCGATCGACTCCCAGAGGTCGCGACGGTGGTAGTCGGTGTCCTTGCCCGCGAGTTTCTGGGCTTCGTCCCACACCAGGGAACAGGTCCCGGCCTTGGGCCGCCAGTGGAACTTGACGAAGCTGCTCTGGCCTTCGGCGTTGATCATACGGAAGGTATGCACGCCAAAGCCCTGCATGGTGCGTAGGCTTTTTGGGATGGCCCGGTCAGACATCGCCCAGATCACCATGTGAGCCGATTCCGGCACCAGCGAAACAAAATCCCAGAACGTATCGTGGGCCGAACCGCCGGTAGGAATTTCGTTATGAGGCTCGGGTTTTACCGCGTGGACAAAGTCCGGAAACTTCACCGCGTCCTGAATGAAAAACACCGGCATGTTGTTGCCCACCAGGTCGAAGTTGCCTTCGTCGGTGAAGAACTTCACCGCAAAGCCACGCACGTCCCGCACGGTGTCACCCGAGCCGCGTGGACCTTGCACGGTGGAAAAGCGCACGAACACTGGCGTCTTTTTACTCGGGTCTTGTAGGAAACCGGCCTTGGTCAGGGCCGCATGTGATTCATAGGCCTGAAAGTAGCCGTGGGCGCCGGTGCCGCGGGCATGGACGATGCGCTCCGGGATCCGCTCATGGTCAAAGTGCGTGATTTTTTCACGCATGATGAAGTCTTCCAGCAGCGAGGGCCCGCGGGGGCCGGCGCGCAATGTGTTCTGGTTGTCGGCGATCTTCACGCCCTGGTTGGTGCGCAGGGCCTGTTCAGTGGCGTCGGAGCGAAACTGTTCCAGGCTGTCGAGCTTGGCGTTGGTGTTGCCGCGATCCAGGGTGTCGGTCCCGGCCAGTTGGCTCTTGTCGACCGTGGGCTTGTTGGTACTCATCAGGCATGACTCCTCTTTGCGTTCCCTGTGGCGAGGGAGCTTGCTCCCGCTTGAGCGCAAAGCGCTCACAAAGGGCTGCTACGCATCCCAGCGGGAGCAAGCTCCCTCGCCACGGTCATTTCATTCAATGAACAACGTCTACGCCGTAGACTGGACTGTGGAGTTCGACGCAGTTTCGAGTGGCTTAATGAGTGACCCATGCCGTTTGGCTGTGTTCCTTTTTTATGGCCTTTGATCGCGTTATTGCCAAATGACTGGTCCGATCGCAAATAAATGCTAAGAACCTCTATACGGACAGGCTAAAATGCGCGCCCGGCTAACCGCTGATCCTTTTCCAACGCGCCCCACAAGGTTCGCTACGTGATCGAGTTTCAAGACGTCCATAAAACCTACCGAGTCGCCGGTAGGGATATCCCCGCCCTGCATCCGACCAGTCTGACGATTGAGAACGGTCAGGTCTTCGGCCTGATTGGCCATTCCGGTGCAGGAAAAAGTACCCTGCTGCGCCTGATCAATCGCCTGGAAGATTCCACGGGCGGCAAGATCATCGTCGACGGCGAAGAAGTCACCGCCCTGGACGCCAGCGGCCTGCGCCGCTTCCGCCAGCAAGTCGGGATGATCTTCCAGCACTTCAACCTGCTGGCCTCCAAGACCGTGGCCGACAACGTCGCGCTGCCACTGACATTGGCCGGTGAATTGTCCCGCAGCGAAATCGACCGCCGCGTCGCCGAGCTGCTGGCGCGGGTAGGGCTGTCCGACCACGCTCGCAAATACCCGGCGCAACTGTCCGGCGGCCAGAAGCAGCGCGTCGGCATTGCCCGCGCCCTGGCGACCAAACCCAAGATCCTGCTGTGCGACGAGGCCACCAGCGCCCTCGACCCGCAGACCACCGCCTCGGTCCTGCAACTGCTGGCGGAGATCAACCGCGAGCTGAAGCTGACCATCGTGCTGATCACCCATGAAATGGACGTGATCCGCCGGGTTTGCGATCAAGTGGCCGTGATGGACGCCGGCGTGATCGTCGAGCAAGGTCCGGTGGCCGAGGTGTTCCTGCACCCCAAGCACCCGACCACCAAGCGTTTCGTCCAGGAAGACGAGCAGATCGACGAAAGCGAACAGCGCGACGATTTCGCCCACGTCCCAGGGCGCATCGTGCGTCTGACGTTCCAGGGCGACGCGACCTACGCGCCATTGCTCGGCACCGTCGCCCGGGAAACCGGCGTGGACTACAGCATCCTGGCCGGTCGCATCGACCGCATCAAAGACACCCCCTACGGGCAACTGACCCTCGCCATCACCGGCGGTGACATGGAGGCGGCGTTTGCCCGCTTCACCGCGGCCGATGTCCACATGGAGGTGCTGCGCTAATGGAACTGTTGAGTTCGTTCTTCTCCAACATCGACTGGCTGGAAATCTGGCTGGCCACCGGCGATACCTTCCTGATGCTGTTCGGCTCGCTGTTGTTCACCGTGCTGCTCGGCTTGCCCCTGGGGGTTTTGCTGTTCCTCTGCAGCCCGCGTCAACTGCTCGAAGCCCGGGGCGTTTATGCGCTGCTGTCGCTGATCGTCAACATCCTGCGTTCGCTGCCGTTCATCATCCTGTTGATCGTGATGATTCCGTTCACGGTGTTGATCACCGGCACCTCCCTGGGCGTGGCTGGCGCGATCCCACCGCTGGTGGTCGGCGCCACACCGTTCTTCGCCCGCCTGGTGGAAACCGCCCTGCGCGAAGTCGACCGCGGCATCATCGAAGCCACCCAAGCCATGGGCGCGACCACGCGGCAGATCATCGTCAACGCCTTGCTGCCAGAAGCCCGCCCAGGCATTTTTGCAGCGATTACGGTGACAGCGATTACGCTGGTGTCCTACACGGCCATGGCCGGTGTGGTCGGCGCCGGTGGTTTGGGCGACCTGGCGATCCGCTTCGGTTACCAGCGTTTCCAGACCGATGTGATGGTGGTTACGGTGGTATTGCTGCTGGTGCTGGTCCAGGTCCTACAGACCGTGGGCGACAAGTTGGTTGTGCATTTTTCTAGAAAATAAGGCCTCGCGGCCAATAAACATGAGCCGGCCATTCGCTGGCAGGCGCCAAGAGCAGGCGCCCCACAAGGAGTTAGCTGAATGAAAAAACTACTGGTTGCCTTCGCTGCCGCCGCAGCGTTTTCCGCCCACGCCGAGACACTGACTGTCGCTGCCACCCCGGTGCCGCACGCGGAAATCCTCGAATTCGTCAAACCGGCCCTGGCCAAAGAAGGCGTGGACCTCAAGGTCAAGGTCTTCACCGACTACATCCAGCCGAACGTACAAGTCGCCGAAAAGCGCCTGGACGCCAACTTCTTCCAGCACCAGCCGTACCTGGATGAGTTCAACAAGGCCAAGGGCACGCACCTGGTGAGTGTGGCCGGTGTGCACCTGGAACCACTGGGCGCGTATTCCAGTAAGTACAAGACACTCGCCGAATTGCCAGGTGGTGGCAACGTGGTGATCCCGAACGACGCCACCAACGGCGGCCGTGCGCTGTTGCTGCTGGCTAAGGCTGGGGTGATCGAGTTGAAGGATTCGAACAACATCCTGTCGACTACCAAGGACATCACCGGAAATCCGAAGGATCTGAAATTCCGTGAGTTGGAAGCGGCGACCATTCCGCGGGTGCTGACTCAGGTGGATTTGGCGCTGATCAATACCAACTATGCGTTGGAAGCCAAGCTTGATCCTTCCAAGGATGCGCTGGTGATTGAAGGTAACGACTCGCCTTATGTGAACATCTTGGTGGCCCGTCCGGACGACAAGGACAGCGAGGCGATGAAGAAACTGGTTGCGGCGCTGCATACGCCGGAAGTGAAGGCTTTTATTCTTGAGAAGTACAAAGGCGCGGTTTTGCCGGCGTTTTGAGCTGATTAGGTGATGAAAGAACGGGGCTGCGTGGGAATGCAGGCCCGTTTTTTTTATGCTCGGAAATGTACCCGTCGCGCAAAGATCTGCAAGATCACGGGCATTCATCAAATTTGATTGACCTAGTGATTGTCCCGCAACAATACTTATCCCAACGCATGAGGGGTGACTCTCGTGCCTACCTTCCGAGGCCCGCTTGAGAGAAATCTCTGCGGGCTTTCGTGTTTCTGGAACATTAATAGAGCGAACCCGACACACAAGATGTCGGGTTTGCTTTTGGGAAGGATATATACCTGCTATCGCGGATCAACGTTATCCAACACCCGATTCGCCAGCAATGAACTCAATTCAATCAACTGTTGAATGCCGAGGAGGATGTGACGGCGCGGACCTTCCAGGTCGAAGGCCAGGTTGCTGACCATCGCATCGGCTGCCGCCAGGGTTTCGCTGAGGTTGGCGAGGAGGGATTCGTTGTCGGCGTTTTTGGCGACGGTGAAGAGCTGACCCGGTTGGGACGCATCTTCGGACTTTTCCGGTTTTGGTAGCAGGTAGTAATCCAAGGCGCGATTGGTGGCTTCGTCGTGTTTCTTGGCTTTGGATTTGGTTCGCGGGGTAGCTTGGTCCGCCTCTGGCGGATTCGGGGTAGGCTTGAACATGTGCTAAGTCCTGTAGGTGACGCCGCAACCCTCTAGCTACTAAACAAGGGGTGGCAGCTGTACGCAGGTTAGTAGACCGGGGACTTAGCAAGCCGGCGCGCCCGAGGGCGCCCTGCGCACAACCGCCATCAAATACAGGCATGGAAATACCTGACTGATAGGAGCCTTGCACCTTACTAAATACCAACGGGCTACTAAACCCGACCACTGATGGGCAGTGGCAGGAAAACAATAGAACCCGGGGGCAAGGCACACAAGCGGGCGGATTCTGGCGTAGTTGTAGGCAATGGCGCAAGGATTCGTAGCTTGATGGAAAGGTGGCTGTGGCGAAATAAACAAGGCTGCGTTTTGCCTTGGAATTCGGAGCCAGGGGGCCGGTTTTCGCTATGGCACCTGACGTTGTTGTAACGCATCACAAAACGCTGCAAGTCGACCTGCCCCTCATGATTTACTGACGTCCTGTCACGTCCAAGCTGTAACGTTTGCTCACGCACCGAGAGCCGTATCAATCATGTCCTTCGCCGAGCTGAAATCCTTCCACATGGTCGCCCGCCTGGGCAGCATCACCCAGGCGGCGAAGAAGCTCGGCCTCAGCCAGCCCACGGTCACCACGCAGATCCGCAACCTCGAAGGACAATACGGCGTCGAGCTGTTCTACCGTGGCGGTCGGCGTCTGACCCTGAGCGATGAAGGCGTGCGCCTGCTGCCCATGGTGCAGCAGTTGCTGCAGCAGGAGGCGGACATCGAGTTCTTCTTGCGCAACTGCGGTCAGGTACAGGGCGCCCTGCGCATCGGCGCCACTGCGCCTTATTACATGCTCGACCTGGTGCGGCGCTTCCGCGAGCAACTGCCGCAGTGTGAGGTGACGCTGGAGATCGGCAACTCGCAGCAGGTGATCGAAGCGCTGGAGGACTACCGCGTCGACCTTGCCGCTTCCTCGCTGCTGGTCGAGGACCCGCGACTGACTCGCCTGTTGTTGGGCCACGATCCACTGGTGTTGGCCGTACACCGCAGTCATCCACTGGCCGCGCGGGAGCGTGTGCCGCTCGCGGCCCTGGCCGGGCACTGCCTCTTGATGCGAGAGAAAGGTTCGACCACTCGCGTGCTCACCGAGCAGTTGCTGCGCGACGCCGGTGTGGCGCTCGGCTCGTTGCTGGAGATTGGCAGCCGCGAGTCGATCCGCGAAGCGGTGCTGCGCGATATCGGCATCAGTATCATCGCCCGCCACGAAGTACCGACCAGTACCGAGTTGCGGGTGATCGAGCTGGAAGGGGCGCCGCTGATTGCCGAATACCTCTACTGCCTCAAGGAGCGCCGCAGCGCGCGCCTGCCGGCGGTCTTTCTGGCGTTGGCGCGGGAAGCCGCGAGCACCTCGTAGGGTGCCTTGCGC
Source organism: Pseudomonas thivervalensis (assembly GCF_001269655.1). Classification (GTDB taxonomy): domain Bacteria; phylum Pseudomonadota; class Gammaproteobacteria; order Pseudomonadales; family Pseudomonadaceae; genus Aquipseudomonas; species Aquipseudomonas thivervalensis. The sequence goes on along the minus strand of NZ_LHVE01000020.1, from coordinate 703,629 downwards.
TCGCCTTTTGGGTGAAAGCACTGCATAAATCCACCGATACCACTATCGGCAGCTTTTGCCCAATTGCCATAAAGCCTTAGCACCCCGTGTCCAAAATGAGCCTCGTATTCCACCGACGAGGTTCCGCCATGGCTACGGTCAGCTTGCAATTGCGCGACATCCACAAGGCCTTCGGTGCCTTTCAGGCGCTGGATGGCGTGTCGCTGGACGTCTCTGCCGGTGAGCTGGTGTGCCTGCTCGGCCCCTCGGGCTGCGGCAAGACCACGCTGCTGCGCTGCATCGCCGGGCTGGAGCGCCAGGATGGCGGCAAGATCTTCTTTGGCGATCGGGATGTCTCCACGCTGCCACCGCAGGCCCGCGACTACGGCATCCTGTTCCAATCCTACGCGCTGTTTCCCAACCTCACGGTGGCGCAGAACATTGGTTACGGCCTGGCCGGCAACAGTCGCGAGACGATACGTGCGCGGGTCGCCGAGATGCTCGAACTGGTCGGCCTCAAGGGCAGCGAGCAGAAATACCCCGGACAGCTCTCCGGGGGTCAGCAACAGCGTGTGGCCCTGGCCCGCGCCTTGGCGCCGGCGCCCAAGTTGCTGCTGTTGGACGAACCGATGTCAGCGCTCGACGCTCGCGTGCGCGAACACCTGTGCGGCGAGCTGCGTCGATTGCAGAAGAGCCTGGGCATCACCACCGTGATGGTGACCCACAACCAGGACGAGGCCATGCTCATGGCCGACCGCATCGCGGTGATCAACCACGGCCGGGTCGAGCAGTACGCCACGCCCCAGGAGATCTATCGCGCGCCGGCCACACCCTTCGTCGCCGAGTTTGTCGGCCAGGGCAACTGGCTGCCTTACGAGCGCGACGGCGAGCATGCTCGGGTCGGCGCGCTGAACCTGCGTCTGCATGGCGTCCGGCCGGCTGAGCGCGGCCGTTTGTTCTGCCGCCCCGAAGCGGTGGTGATCAATCCGTCGATGCACGAAGACAACCTGTTCAGCGCACAGATGCGCGAGATCACCTACCTTGGCAATCGCTGCCGCCTGAGTTTCGAGCTGGACGCCCTGCCGGGTCACACCCTGCTGGCCGAGCTGGCGCCGGAAGCCATGCCGCGCCTGGCTGCTCCGGACATCTGGGTGGCCCTGCCGCCGCGCAGCTTGCAGGTGTTCGTCTGATGGAACAGGTGTTGCTGGGCAAGCCCCGGGCCGGCGCGCGGCGCATGCCGGCCGACCTGGCCGACCGTCTATTCATCCACGGTGGCCAGTGGTTGCTGCTGGTGCTGCTGATCCTCGCCGTGCTGCTGCCGTTGCTGGCCATGCTGTGGCGCGGCTTCGCCAGCGAGCCGGGGCAGGGCGGTGGGCTGACGGCGGCGGCCGAGCTGTTCGGCAGCGCCAACTTCCGCTGGTTGCTGGGCAACAGCCTGACGGTCTCGCTGACCGTGGCCGCCATCGTCGTGCCGCTGGCCTACGCCTTTGCCTATGCGTTGCAGCGGACCTGCGTGCCGGCCAAGGGCCTGTGGCGCGGCATTTCCCTGCTGCCGCTGCTGGCGCCGTCGATATTGCCGGGCATCGCGCTGATCTACCTGTTCGGCAACCAGGGCGTGCTTCGGCATCTGCTCACGGACAATATCTATGGCTTCTGGGGCATCGTCATCGGCGAGGCCATCTACACCTTCCCCCATGCGCTGATGGTGCTGGTTTCGGCCCTGGCCCTGGCCGATGCGCGGCTGTTCGACGCCGCCTCGAGCATGGGCGCTTCACCGTGGCGGGCCTTTCGCAGCATCACCTGGCCGGGCAGCCGACAAGGCGTGTTCGCTGCCTTCTGCCTGGTGTTTACGCTGTGCATCACCGATTTCGGCGTGCCGGTGGTGGTCGGCGGCGATTATCAGGTGCTGGCGCTGGAGGCCTATAAGGCGGTGGTCGGGCAGCAGCAGTTCGGCCGCGGCGCGCTGATCGGCATGGTCCTGCTGCTACCGGCGCTGTTCAGTTTCGCTGTCGACCTGTGGCTACGCCGCCGTCAGCGCGAAGCCATGAGCGGTCGCGCCCAGGTTTATCACCCGCATCCGTCACGCCGTCGCGACCTGGCCTTCCTCGTTGTGGTGCTGCTGACTTGCGCGGCGCTGCTTGGGGTATTCGGCATGGCGGTGTACTCATCGCTGGTCAAGTTCTGGCCCTACGATCTGTCGCTGTCGCTGCACCACTACGCCTTCGCCGAACTGCCCGGCGGCTGGCAGGTGTACCGCAACAGCCTGTTGCTGGCCGGTTGCACGGCCGTGTTCGGCAGCCTGCTGACTTTCACCGGCGCCTACCTGCTGGAGAAGACCCGGCAGAGCCCGCTGACCCAGGCACTGCGCCTGCTCAGCTTCGTGCCGATGGCGGTGCCGGGGCTGGTGTTGGGCCTGGGCTACGTGTTCTTTTTCAACCTGCCGGGCAACCCGCTGCATGGCTTGTATGGCAGCCTGACCCTGCTGGTGGCGTGCACCATCGCGCACTTCCTGACCACCGCGCAGTTGACCGCCAGCGCCGCGCTGCGCCAGTTGGATGGCGAGTTCGAGGCCGCCGCGCTGTCGCTGAAGGTGCCGCTGCTGCGCCACTTTCTGCGCGTCACCCTGCCGATCTGTCTGCCAGCGTTGCTCGACATCCTGCGATACCTGTTCGTCTCGGCGATGACCACGGTGTCGGCGGTGATCTTCCTCTACAGCCCGGACAGCCTGCTCGCCGCCATCGCCGTGCTGAACATGGACGACGCCGGCAACGTCGGCGGCGCCGCCGCCATGTCCACCCTGATTCTGCTCACCTCGGCTGCGGTGTCGCTGCTGCTGGCGGGAGCCTCGCGCGGCTTGCTGCGTCGGGCCCAAGCCTGGCGCGCAACCGCCGGCCATTGATTACCCTGGAGACTGCCATGCACTACCAACACCCCGACCGCCTGCACGCCGCCATTCTCGACTGGGCCGGCACCGTGGTCGATTTCGGCTCCTTCGCGCCGACCCGCATCTTCGTCGAGGCCTTCGCCAGTTTCGACATCGAGATCAGCCTGGACGAGGCACGCGGGCCGATGGGCATGGGCAAGTGGGACCACATCCGCGCCCTCTGCGACCTGCCGACAATTGCCGAGCGCTACCAGCGCCGCTTCGGCCGTCTGCCGAGCGATGACGATGTGACGGCGATTTATGAGCGCTTCATGCCCTTGCAGATCGCCAAGGTCGGCGAGCACTCGGCGTTGATTCCCGGTGCGCTGGCGTGCATCGCCGCCCTGCGCGAACGCGGTCTCAAGCTCGGCAGTTGTTCCGGCTACCCCCGGCAGGTGATGGACAAGGTCGTCGAACTGGCCGCCGCCAATGGCTATAGCCCGGACCATGTGGTCGCCACCGACGAGGTGCCGAAAGGTCGGCCGAGCCCGGCCCAGGCGCTGGCCAACGTCATCGCCCTGGGTCTCGACGATGTCGCCGCCTGCGTCAAGGTCGACGACACCGAGCCGGGCATCCTCGAAGGCCGCAGCGCCGGCATGTGGACGGTGGCGCTGCGCTTCTCCGGCAATTTCCTCGGCCTCGACTGGGCGCAGTACCAGGCCCTGACGCCCGTCCAGCGCGCAGCCGAACGCACGCGCATCGATGCGCTGTTCGCGCCGAGCCGGCCGCACTACCTGATCGACACCCTCGCCGAGTTGCCGACGGTGATAGACGCGATCAACGCCCGCCTGGCCCGGGGCGAAAGCCCGCAAGCCTGCTGAATTCGAACAACCAACGCCACGCAATGCCAACCCAGGAGCTTCCCATGTTCAAACGTACCGCTCTGGCCGCAGGCCTGCTCGCCGCTTGCGCCCTGCAGGCCCAGGCCAATACCGAGCTGACCGTGTACACCGCCCTCGAAGTGGAACAACTGGCCGCCTACAAGGCCGCCTTCGAGAAGCTGCACCCGGATATCGAGATCAAGTGGGTACGCGACTCCACCGGCATCGTCACCGCCAAGCTGCTGGCCGAGAAGGATCGCCCGCAGGCCGACGTGGTCTGGGGCCTGGCTGGCTCCAGCCTGGCCGTGCTCAAGCAGCAGGGCATGCTCCAAGCTTACGCCCCGGCCAACCTGGACAAGATCGGCGCCAATTACCGCGATGCCGCCAACCCGCCGGCCTGGGTGGGCATGGACGTATGGGCCGCGACCATTTGCTTCAACACCGTCGAGGCCGAGAAACAGGGCCTGCCCAAGCCGACCAAATGGGAAGACCTGACCAACCCGGTGTACAAGGGCAAGATCGTCATGCCCAACCCAGCCTCGTCCGGCACCGGCTACCTCGACGTCAGCGCCTGGCTGCAGACCTTCGGCGAGCCACAGGGCTGGGCCTACATGGACAAGCTGCACCAGAACATCGGCCAGTACACCCATTCCGGCTCCAAGCCGTGCAAGCTGGCCGCCGCCGGCGAGTTCCCCATCGGCATCTCTTTCGAGTACCCAGCCGTGCAGCTCAAGCGCAAGGGCGCACCGCTGGACATCGTGCTGCCCAAAGAGGGCCTGGGTTGGGAGATCGAGGCCACTGGAATCATCAAGGGCACCGAGCAGTTGGACGCGGCGAAGAAGCTTGCCGACTTTTCCGCCAGTCGCGAGGCCATGGACCTCTACAAGGCGAATTTCGCAGTGCTGGCCCAGCCGGGCATCGCCGAGCGCTTTCAGGAACTGCCGGCCGACTATGAGCAGCGCCTGATCAAGAACGACTTCGCCTGGGCCTCGGAGAATCGCGACAAGATCCTTGCCGAGTGGCGCAAGCGTTACGACGGCAAGTCCGAGCCGGTCGCCAAGTAAGCGGTCGCAGTTACTTCCTTCTTGGCGCAAGGGTTCGTCCCGTGGAAAACCATAGCGCGTTTTCCACCTTCGCCCGGTGGATGGACTTCGCGACATCCACCTGCGCCATTCATCTTCGGCGGCCTCGTTTGGTGGGCGCCGTGATCGCTTCAGGAGTTTCCTCATGAGTCAGCACAACTGCGATTTATTGATCGTCGGCGCCGGCATGCTCGGCCTCGCCCATGCCTGGGCTGGCGCCAAGCGTGGCCTCAAGGTACGCGTGTTCGAGCGCAGCCACACGCCGCTCGGCGCGTCCATCCGCAACTTCGGCCAGGCCCTGGTCACCGGCCAGGCGCCAGGGGTGATGCTCGACCTGGCCCGCCAGTCCCACCGCCTATGGGCCGAGCTGGGCCAGGCCGCCGGCCTGCAGCTCAAGCAACAGGGCTCACTGCTGTTCGCCCGCAGCGAAGCCGAAGAAGCCTTGCTCGAAGCGTTCTGCGCCGGCCGCGCCCGCGAGCAAGGCTACCGCGTCGAGTTGCTGCGCGGCGCCGCGCTGGACGGGCTCTATGGTGGCCGTTTCGCCCACCATCGCGCCGCCCTGCACGGCCTCGATGACCAGCAGTTGTATTCGCGTGAGGCGCTGCCGCAGATCGTCGATTACCTGCGCACGCTGGGCGTGCAGTTCCACTTTTCCACCCTGGTGCGTGACGTCGAGCCAGGCAGCGCCCTGACCAGCACCGGGCGTTTCAGTGCCAGGCACATCGTGGTCTGCTCCGGACACGACTATCAGACCTTGCTGGCCGAGCCGCTGGCCGCGCTCCAGCCTTCAGTGTGTCGCCTGCAAATGCTGCGCGCCCGCTTGCAACAGCCGCTGGACCTGCAGCACGCGGTGCTCACCGGTCTCAGTTGCGTGCATTACGGCGCCTTCGCCGACCTGCCGGAAGCCGAGGCCATCCGCGCGCAGATCCGCCGCGAGCAGCCGGAACTGGAAACCCACGGCATCCACCTGCTGGTCAGCCCGACGCCCCATGGCGAGTTGATCATCGGCGATTCCCACGACTACGGCAGCGACGCCTCGCCATTCAACGCCGAGGGCGTGGACGACATCATGCTGGCGCTGGCCGAGCACACCCTGGGCGGCAAGCTGCACGTGCTGGAACGCTGGCAGGGCGTATACGGTTCACGCGGGCCCGGCCCGTTCAGCGTGTTGCAAGCCGGAGCAGGGGTCAGCGCGGTATTGATGCACACCGGCCTGGGCATGAGCGTCGGCCTCGGACTCGGCGAACGCAGCCTGTCAGCCTTGCTCGGCGAAGGAGAATGGCCACAGGCCAGCGTCGCATAGGATCTGCTTCATTGTTCTACGACCCTCATGATAAATTCGCGCCGCGACCTCTAATCAATAGAGGGCATTCAGGGAGAGAAGTAAGTGATCAAGTCTTTGTTGGTTGGGGCATTGCTGGCAATGGCATCCGCATCGGCATCTGCGATGAGTTGCGATAACCCTAGAAACGCCTATGACAGAACCTATTGCGCATCGCTGAAAATGGTTCAGTCGGATCAGGACATCAATGATCAATACAAGAAGACGATGAGTGCCCTGAACCCGGATCAAAAGAAAAAAGTGAAAGCAGCTCAAATCCAGTGGATCAAAAATCGTGACAGCGCCTGTTCCAACGATGGCCTGCTCTACCTGGATTGTGCCAACGAGAAGACCGAGGCGCGTATCGTCATACTCAAGGCTGTCGAGCGCGAGTGCCGTGCTGCCGGTTGCGACGACGCCAAGCTGTCGCAAGTCGAGTAACCCGATAAGCGGGTCGGGCTTGCAGTCGTACGCCATGAAAAACCCGACGTAAAGCGTCGGGTTTTTCTTTGGCGAATTCATCCGCTGTCACGGCTCAGCGCCACGCTCGACCATCGCGCGCCATACCTGGACGCTGGGGCGCTCCTGCAGCCTGGCGTGCCAGGCTCGAAGCGCCACGCACTCTTCAGGCACGGGGAGTTGCACCAGCGAGGCGAAGATCATGCCGCCCAGCACTGCAATGTCCGCCATCGAGAACCTGTCCCCCGCCACAAACGGCTGGTCTTTGAGCAGGTTGTCGAAATAGCGCATGCCTCTGATCGCCTTATCGCGCATCCGACCGCCCCACTCGGCATTCTGGTACAGCTCGACCTCTGGGCCGAGGCCCGGCGTGGCATGGTGGAAGTATGTGCTGACGGCATCGAGAAACTCGATCTCGGCGCGCTTGGTCATCATGTGGATGAGGCCTTTTTCAACAGGCGTTTCGCCCGTCAGCGTCGGATGACCGTCCAGGCTATCCAGGTATTGGGTAATCGCCGTGCACTCGGCGATCCGCGTTCCATCGTTCAGCTCCAGCACGGGCAATGTCCCGGAGTAGTTGATGGCCAGGAACTCGGGTTTCTTGTGCTCACCGTTCCAGAGATCCACCGGCACGAATTCGATGTTCGGTAGCAATCCTTTTTCCGCCAGCGCAATGCGTACTCGGGCGGGGTAGGGGCCGTTGAACCAGTCGTAGATTTTCATTGTAGGAACAGTGGAAACGTCAACGCGCTGCTGTGAAGAGGTCATGAGTCGATCACCTGCCTGTCAATTGGTAGGTAAAGATTGAGCCGGCGATTTAGCGCTGTCAATCCCCTACCTGACAATTGGCAGGTAAACGGATCTGCGCGTAGAATCGCGGTTATCTGAGTGAATCGATTTCGAAACGAGGCTGCAACGTGAACGAAAATGCTCGAGAAGCCATCCTGGCGGCGGCGAAATCCGCTGCCCAACTGCACGGTTACAGCGGCATCAATTTCCGTAGCATTGCCGACCAGGTGGGCATCAAGAACGCCAGCATTTACTACCACTTTCCGAGCAAGGCGGGGCTGGCCGCGGCGGTTGCTGAACGCTACTGGCAGGACGTGCAGCGGGTACTTGACGGGATACGCGTCGCCAATGCCGAGCCGAAAGTGTGCGTGCAGTTGTATCCGTCCGTTTTTCGCAAGTCGCTTGAGGACGGTAACAAGCTTTGCCTGTCCAGCTTTATGGCAGCCGAATACGAAGACCTTCCTGAAGAGGTGTCGCGGGAGATCAAGGCATTTGTGGACGTTAACGTGACGTGGCTCGCCCAGGTGTTGGCGGATGCTGGAGTGGGCAGAGCAGAAGAATGTGAACGCCGGGCGCGCGCTATTTACAGCGCCGTTGCGGGTGCGCAGTTGATCGCGAGGACTCGGGCGGATGTCGGGCTGTTTGATGATTTGATATTGAGCTATCGGGAAGCGGGGTTGATTCCTGCCTGATTCCTGTAAAGAAGATGATGCCGTTTGTCTGTAGCAATGGTTGGGGCTGCTTTGCAGCCCAGCGGGAGCAAGCTCCCTCGCCACGAGGCTCGGTTCAATCGGGGCCGTGGACGTAATTCAGTTGTTTGCGTTGGTGGCAGGGTGCCACAATCGCCGTTTTCGTTGCGTCACGATCAGGTGGATCAAATGGATGGCCCAAGATCTCGGAACGGCCAAGATTTTTGCATAAACGAGCAGGTGCGAACTGACCGATTGCAGCAACTGTTTCGCCAGTCCGTTTCTGCGGTATTCGGCAGTTACCTGGCTGCCATCATGCTGAGTTGGCTGTGTTGGGATCGGTTCGAGCACAGCGTCATTCTTTGGTGGCTGGCCATCCTGACCGCATCGACGCTGTTGCGTATCGCGATGTTCGTCGCCTATTTCCGCAGCAACGAAAGTGAGCGTACACCTCAACGCTGGGAGCGCAGGTATTGGATCACCCTGGTGTTATCCGCCAGCATCTGGGGCGGCGGCGCGTTTGTGGTCATGCCGGCGGACGATCTGTTGTCCCAGGCGTTGGTCATGCTCTTCACTGTCGGGATGTCCGTCAGCGCGGTGTCCTGCTACTCGGCTTACCGCGATATGACCCTGGTCTCCATTGGCGTGGTGTTGTTGCCGTGCACGGTCTGGCTGCTGTTTCAACCGTCGCCGATTCAAGTCGGCATGGCCCTTTCGATTCTGGTGTTCGCGGCATTTGCGGCCCGTGCCACACACAAAATGTCCCAGGCATTGGAAATCGCCTTTCGTCTTACCCGTGAAATGGAACAGGCGAACAGCATTTCGACCCGTGCCGCACAAACCGATGAACTGACCGGCCTGAAGAGTCGACGGGCTTTTTTCGAGCATGCCCAGCAGCTTTATGACGAATGTAAGAGCAACCGGTTGGGGTTGTGCGCGGTCATGTTGGACATGGATCACTTCAAGCACATCAACGACACCTACGGCCATCAGGTCGGGGATCAGGTTTTACGCGAGATGGGAACGGTGATCAGTTCGTCGTTTCGGGCGACGGATATACATGGCCGGCTCGGTGGGGAAGAGTTCGCCATTCTGCTTCCGGACACGTCTATTGAGGTCGCTACCCAGATTGCAGAACAGCTCATCGATACGATCGCGGGTTTGATGATCGAGCCTGTTCACTGCATAACCGCCAGCCTTGGCGTCGCGTCGACGGAGGCCTGTAATAAGGATCTTCACAGCTTGATGAACGATGCGGATAAAGCCCTGTATCGGGCGAAGGCGTTGGGGCGTAATCGGGTGGCTGTTGCTTAGTCGGGTTGGCTTTACATCGTTAATCAGGTGCTGATCGTTCCCACGCTCTGCGTGGGCATGCATCCCGTGACGCTCTGCGTCACACGCCAGAAGCGGAACGCGGAGCGTCCCTGACGGCATTCCCACGCGGAGCGTGGGAACGATCCAGAAGAGCGTCATTCTGCTTTGAACTCCCTCTCTCCGAAGGTCTGCAATTGCGTTGGACCTGCTGATCTCCCTGGCACCTCCTTCCCCTTGGCTTACCTCGCGGCCCACGCGGGCTGGCGACACTGCTTTGCCTGAAAAATAAATCTCTTTTTAGATCAAACAGTTAAATCAAAACCGATAATTTTTTAAAAATTTATCTTGCGCGCTAATTATTCATCCGTTAACTTTATCTCAACTGGTTAGCGCACAAACATTTAGCGCAATCCAAAACGATCAAATCAATCAGCAAAAGAGGAAACACCATGAACGTTCTTTACACCGCAGTCGCAACCTCCACCGGTGGCCGTGATGGCCGTGCTGTTTCAAGCGATAAGATTCTCGACGTGAAACTGGCCACGCCAAAAGCCCTGGGCGGCGCCGGTGGTGAAGCCACCAACCCTGAGCAGTTGTTCGCCGCTGGCTACTCCGCCTGCTTCATCGGCGCATTGAAGTTTGTCGCCAGCCAGAGCAAACGCAGCATTCCTGCTGACGCTTCGATCACGGCCCACGTTGGCATCGGCCAGATTCCTGGCGGTTTCGGTCTGGACATCGACCTGCACATCAGCCTGCCAGGACTGGATCAAGCCGATGCTCAAGCGCTGGTCGACGCGGCTCACCAGGTTTGCCCGTACTCCAACGCGACTCGCGGCAACGTCGACGTCCGTTTGCACGTCACCGTCTAACTCACTTCATCTACGAATAAAAAGGATCAGGACATGAACACGCTCAGCAAAACGCTCGTTGGCTCGCTTCTGGCTCTGTCGCTTAGCAATGCGTTCGCGACTTCTTTTGTTCAACCTACGTTCGCTGAGGGCGGTTCGGATCGACTGATCGAAAACCGTGTCGCTGAAGGCGGCTCGGATCGACTCATCGAAAACCGTGTAGCCGAAGGCGGCTCGGATCGACTGATCGAAAACCGCGTAGCTGAAGGGGGCTCGGATCGACTAATGAAAAACAGAGTGGGCTGAACAATCCCTTCACCGCTCCAAAAGCGAGTCGAATCAACCCGTGCTGCTTCCAAAACAAAAAACGCCGCTTACCTTTCATAAGGAAGCGGCGTTTTTTGCAGCGTGTCCCAGGGCCCTAAACGATGCTATCCACCACACCCCCATCAACACGCAGCGCCGCGCCAGTGGTGGCCGAGGCCTGTTCCGAGCTGGCGTAGATGATCATGTTGGCGACTTCCTCGACCCGTGCCGCACGCTGGATGATCGAAGTGCTGCGGTGCTCGTTGACGAAGTCTGCCGCGACCTTTTCCAGGCTTTCCCCGCTGCGCTCGACGTCTGCCTGGAGCATCTGGGCAACACCTTCGGAAAGCGTCGGCCCAGGCAGCACCGAGTTCACCGTCACGCCCGTGCCGGCGAGGCGCTTGGCCAGGCCGCGAGCGATGGACAGTTGGGCCGTTTTGGTGAAGCCGTAGTGGATCATGTCGGCGGGAATGTTCACGCCGGATTCCGATGAGATAAACACAATCCGCCCCCAACCGCGCTCGACCATGCCCTGGGCGTAGGCCCTGGAAACACGCACGCCCGACATCACGTTGGTTTCGAAGAAGCGCTGCCATTCGCTGTCCGGCGTTTCAAAAAAATCTTCCTGTTTGAAGATGCCCAGGTTGTTGATGACGATATCGAAGCTTGGGTGCTGGGCGATGAGTGCCTCGCAGCCAGGCGCATCACTGAGATCGCCGACAAAGCCAGTTGCCCTTGAAGAGAGGGCACCCAAACGCTGCATCGCGTCCTCCACGCTGCTCTCGCTGCGACCATTGATGACCACGTGGGCGCCGGCTTCCAGAAAGCCTTTGGCGGTCGCAAAGCCGATACCGCTGGTGGAACCGGTGACCAGTACGTGACGTCCGGTGAAGTCGATGTTCATGAGGGGACTCCTTGATTAATGAACCATAGGAAGTGCGATCGTTCTGGCTGGACGCTCGTTCAACGAACTTGGAGATGACCTTGCCATCTCAACGTCGCCGATATCGCAGGCCCTTAATCATGGACACGATTGAGGCTTTGCGCCTCTTTGTGATCAATCAGTCATCAGGAAGCGGACCACACCGCCAGCTCATAGCCATCCGGATCGATGAAGTGGAAACGTCGGCCACCCGGGAAAGCGAATACTTCACGGCTGATGGTCGCTCCCGCCGCTTCGAGCCTGAGTTGAGTAGCTTCGAGGTCATCGGCGTACAGGATGATCAACGGGCCACCCGGGCGCACGGGTTCACCGGTCGTGAAACCACCGGTCAGGCGACCGTCGCTGAATTCGGTGTAGGTCGGGCCATACTCGACGAAATTCCAGACGAATACATCGCCATAGCAACAGGCCCTCAGTACCACCGCGCCTCGCCCGGCGGGCGTTTCTTGAAGCGTTTCATGCTCCACATGTACTGGCTCGGGTAGGCCCGTACGTAGCGCTCAACCACTTGACTCATGGCTGCGCAGGAGGTTTCGGTGTCGGTGCTGTACATCGCCTCCGGGGCGGCTTCGAGGATGACTTTGTAGCCCGAACCGTCCGGCAGGCGCAGGGCGTGGAGGAAGACGCCGACGGCCTTGCCGCCGGCGAGCATGTTGGGCACAAACTTGCTGGTCAGGGCCTGGGTGGCGAAGAAGGGCACGAAGATGCCGGCGGATTCGGACGGCTCCGGGTCGGCGGGGATGCCCACCTGGCCGCCCTTGCGCACTTCCTTGATGACGCTGAGGATGCCTTCCTTGGTGGAGGCCGCGACTTTGTTGCCCAACTGCACGCGCTGCTTCTGCAGCAATTCATCCACCGCCTTGAGCTTGGGCGGACGGTAGAAAATGATCGGTTTGCACTGGCTGCAATAGAAGTGATTCAGCACTTCCCAGTTGCCCAGGTGGCTGGTGATGCCGACCACGCCTTTGCCGGAGGCCAGGGCTTCTTTCAGTACTTCCAGACCTTCGACTTCGCGCACCAGTTCGATGGAGCGCTGGGCCGGCCAGATCCAGGCGCAGGCGCTTTCGGTCAAGGATTTGCCGATGTCCTTGAGGCTCTGGCCCACCAGGCGTTCGCGCTCGGCCGGGTCCATCTCGGGAAAACACTTGGCGAGGTTGATCCGCACCACGTCGCGGGAACGGTTGGGCAATTTCCACATGAGCCAGCCAATGGCCGAGCCCACCGCTTGCACCGCTCGCCAGGGCAGCAACGCAAACAACCGCAGAGCGCCGACCAGCAAGGCGCCTTTCAACTTATCCACAGGTCACTCCTGAATGTATGGGCCGTGTTGCGAGCCGGCTATTCTAACCGCCGTTTGCCAACTCGGCGTAGCGGTCGCAGTCCTGAGTGTGGTCCATGACCATGCCCGAGGCCTGCATCAAGGCGTAGCAAATGGTCGGCCCGACGAAGGTGAACCCGGCTTTTTTCAGGCCTTTGCTCATTGCCAGCGCCTCGGGCGTGATGGCCGGCACTTCGGTGCGGTCCTTGAAATGGTTGATGATGGGTTTGCCGCCGACGAACGACCAGAGGAACGCCACAGGGTCTTCCAGCGCCAGCCAGGCCTGGGCGTTGCGGCGGGCGGCCTTGAGCTTGAGACGGTTGCGGATGATGCCCGGGTCGAGCATCAGCTCATCGATTTCGGCGTCGCTCATTTGCGCCACCCGTTGCACATCGAAGCCGTACAACACTTCCCGGTAGCGCTCGCGTTTGCGCAAAACGGTGATCCAGGACAACCCGGCCTGGAACCCTTCGAGCAAAAGCAACTCGAACAAACCCTGCGCATCGCGCAGCGGCGTGCCCCACTCCTGATCGTGATAAGCCATGTACAACGGATCGTCAGAACACCAAAAGCAGCGTGGCATAAGGCTCCAGGGGGCGTGCGCACGAACGAATCGGGTATACTCCCGCTCTTTAAATCGCAGCCCAAGAAACAGGTGAATTTCGTGAGCCAGCCTACGCCAGCCGTGCGTACCTTCCAAGACTTGATCCTCGCCCTCCAGCAATACTGGGCCGAGCAAGGTTGCGTGGTACTTCAGCCCTACGATATGGAAGTAGGCGCCGGCACTTTCCACACTGCCACGTTTCTGCGTGCCATCGGCCCGGAAACCTGGAACGCCGCTTATGTGCAGCCCAGCCGCCGCCCGACTGACGGCCGCTACGGCGAAAACCCGAACCGCCTGCAGCACTACTACCAGTTCCAGGTGGTTCTGAAGCCGAACCCGGAAAACTTCCAGGAACTGTACCTGGGCTCCCTCAAGCATGTCGGCCTCGACCCGCTCGTGCACGACATTCGTTTTGTCGAAGACAACTGGGAATCGCCAACCCTGGGCGCCTGGGGCCTGGGCTGGGAAGTCTGGCTCAACGGCATGGAAGTGACCCAGTTCACCTACTTCCAGCAGGCGGGCGGCATCGAGTGCTACCCGGTCACCGGCGAGATCACCTATGGCCTGGAACGCCTGGCCATGTACCTGCAGGGCGTGGACTCGGTCTACGACCTGGTGTGGGCCGACGGCCCGTTCGGCAAAGTGACCTATGGCGACGTGTTCCACCAGAACGAAGTGGAGCAGTCGACCTACAACTTCGAACACGCCAACGTCGAGAAGCTGTTCGAACTGTTCGACTTCTATGAAAGCGAAGCCAAGCGCCTGATCGAACTGGACCAGCCGCTGCCGTTGCCGAGTTATGAAATGGTGTTGAAGGCGTCCCATACCTTCAACCTGCTGGATGCACGCCGGGCGATTTCCGTGACCGCGCGCCAGCAATACATCCTGCGTGTACGCACCCTGGCGCGCTCCGTTGCGCAAGCCTACCTGCTGGCCCGTGCCAAGCTGGGCTTCCCGATGGCGACCCCGGACCTGCGTGATGAAGTGTTGGCTAAGCTGGAGGCTGCACAATGAGTGCTCAAGATTTTCTGGTTGAACTGGGCACCGAAGAACTGCCACCCAAAGCCCTGAACACTCTGGCCGACGCGTTCCTGGCCGGTATCGACAAGGGCCTGCAAGCCGCCGGCCTGAGCTACGAAGCCAAACAGGTCTACGCCGCGCCGCGCCGCCTGGCCGTGCTGATCACCGCCCTGGCGACCCAACAGCCGGACCGCAGCATCAACCTCGATGGCCCGCCACGCCAGGCTGCGTTCGATGCCGACGGCAACCCGACCCAGGCCGCCCTGGGCTTCGCCAAGAAGTGTGGCGTGGACCTGAGCGAAATCGACCAGAGCGGTCCGAAGCTGCGCTACAGCCAGAGCATCAAGGGCAAGCCGACCGCCAGCCTGTTGCCGACCATCGTCGAAGACTCCCTCAATGACTTGCCGATCCCCAAGCGCATGCGCTGGGCGGCGCGCAAGGAAGAGTTCGTGCGTCCGACCCAATGGCTGGTGATGCTGCTCGGTGACCAGGTCATCGATTGCACGATCCTGGCCCAGACGGCCGGGCGTGATTCTCGCGGCCACCGCTTCCATCATCCGCAAAGCGTACGCATCACCTCGCCGGCCAACTACCTGGCCGACCTGCGTGCCGCCTACGTGCTGGCCGACGCCAACGAGCGCCGCGAGCTGATCAGCAAGCGAACCGAAGAGCTGGCCACCCTGCAGGAAGGCACCGCTATCGTGCCGGCCAACCTGCTGGACGAGGTGACCGCGCTGGTGGAATGGCCAGTGCCGCTGGTGTGCTCGTTCGAGGAACGTTTCCTTGAAGTGCCGCAGGAAGCGTTGATCACCACCATGCAGGACAACCAGAAGTACTTCTGCCTGCTGGACGCCGAAGGCAAGTTGCTGCCGCGCTTCATCACGGTCGCCAACATCGAAAGCAAGGACCCGCAGCAGATCATCGCCGGTAACGAAAAAGTCGTTCGCCCGCGCCTGACCGATGCCGAGTTCTTCTTCAAGCAAGACAAGAAACAGCCCCTGGAAAGCTTCAACGAGCGCCTGCGCAACGTGGTGTTCCAGGAGAAACTCGGCAGCGTCTACGACAAGGCCGAGCGCGTTTCGAAACTGGCGGCGTTCATCGCCCCACGCATCGGCGGCGATGCCCAGCGCGCAGCCCGTGCCGGCATCCTGTCCAAGTGCGACCTGTCGACCGAGATGGTCGGTGAGTTCCCGGAGATGCAAGGCGTCGCCGGTTACTACTACGCCCTCAACGATGGCGAGCCGCAAGACGTGGCCTTGGCACTGAACGAGCAGTACATGCCCCGCGGTGCCGGCGCTGAACTGCCCACCACCCTGACCGGTGCGGCCGTGGCGATCGCCGACAAGCTCGATACCCTGGTCGGCATCTTCGGCATCGGCATGCTGCCCACCGGCAGCAAAGACCCGTATGCACTGCGTCGTGCGGCGCTGGGCGTGTTGCGGATCCTGATCGACAAGCAGTTGGACCTGGACCTGAACGACGCCGTGGCGTTCGCCGTCAATGCGTTCGGCAGCAAGGTCAAGGCTGCCGGCCTGGCCGATGCGGTGCTGGAGTTCATCTTCGACCGCCTGCGTGCGCGTTATGAAGACGAAGGCGTCGACGTCGCCACCTACCTGTCGGTGCGTGCCCTGAAGCCGGGCTCGGCCCTGGACTTCGACCAGCGCGTACAAGCGGTGCAGGCGTTCCGCAAATTGCCGGAAGCGGCTGCGCTGGCGGCGGTGAACAAGCGGGTTTCGAACCTGCTGGGCAAGGCCGAGCCTTCAATCAAAGCCGTTGAAGCACGTTACTTTGATAACGCCGCCGAGTTTTCGCTCAACTCGGCGATTCAACAGGCGTATTCGTCCGTGCAACCGCTCATGGAAAAACGCGATTATGCCGAAGCATTGGCACGCCTGGCGGCACTGCGTGAACCGGTCGATGCGTTCTTTGAAGCGGTGATGGTGAACGCGGACAACGAAGACGTTCGCAAGAATCGTTATGCATTGCTGACTCGCCTGCGCAGCCTGTTCCTCAATATTGCCGATATTTCCGTGCTGGGTTGAGGAGTTGCTGTTGAAACTGCTGATTCTCGATCGGGACGGGGTGATCAATCACGACTCCGACGCTTACATCAAATCGGTGGAGGAGTGGTTACCGCTGCCCGGTTCGATCGAAGCCATCGCGCAGTTGAGCAAGGCCGGCTGGACGGTGGCGGTGGCCACCAACCAGTCGGGCATTGCCCGCGGTTATTATGACCTCGCCGTCCTCAACGCCATGCATGAGCGCTTGCGCGCCCTGGTGGCGGAGCAGGGCGGGGAAGTCGGCTTGATCGTCCATTGCCCGCACGGGCCGGACGACGGCTGCGATTGCCGCAAGCCCAAGCCGGGCATGTTGAAAACCATTGCCGCGCATTACGATGTGGCTTTGGCAGGTGTGTGGTTCGTCGGTGACAGTCTCGGTGACCTGGAGGCGGCCAAGGCCGTCGATTGTCAGCCAGTTTTGGTAAGGACCGGGAAAGGCGAGAAGACTCTGGGCAAGACCCTACCGGTGGGCACCTTGATTTTTGACGACCTGGCGGCGATTGCCGCTGAACTTATCCACAATTAGAGCTCCCAAGACATCCTGATCAAGGACTGTTCGGGAAGCGCTTAAACAGGCGGGCATTGCCCGCAACGGTAAATGCCGCTATGTCGATATTGCAGGCCATCAGAAGCTTTCTCTTTTACCTGCTGCTGGGCACCAGTTCCTTATTGTGGTGTTCCCTGAGTTTTTTTATCGCGCCCTTCCTGCCGTTCCGGGCGCGCTACCGTTTCATCAACGTGTACTGGTGCCGCTGCGCACTGTGGCTGAGCAAGGTGTTCCTGGGCATTCGCTACGAAGTGAAGGGCGCCGAGAACGTGCCGGACCGGCCCTGCGTGATCCAGTCCAACCACCAGAGCACCTGGGAGACGTTCTTTCTCTCGGCCTACTTCGAGCCGTTGAGCCAGGTCCTCAAGCGTGAACTGCTGTTCGTGCCGTTCTTCGGCTGGGCCATGGCGATGCTGCGCCCGATTGCCATCGATCGCGACAACCCCAAATTGGCGCTCAAGCAAGTGGCGAAGAAGGGTGACGAACTGCTCAAGGACAATACGTGGGTGCTGATTTTCCCCGAGGGCACCCGTGTTCCTTACGGGACGGTTGGAAAGTTCTCCCGCAGCGGTTCCGCTTTGGCGGTGAACGCGAACCTGCCGGTGCTGCCGATTGCACACAATGCCGGAAAATTCTGGCCCAAGGCAGGCTGGATCAGGACACCGGGCGTCATCACCGTGGTGATCGGCGCGCCGATGTATGCCGAAGGTACCGGGCCCCGCGCCATCGCCGAGCTCAATGACCGCGTACAAGCCTGGAATGAACAGGCACAACGGGACATGGGCTCGCTTCCTCCCGGCCCTGTGGCGGAAGTCCCCACGGAACAAGCCGCTGTTTGAGATCTGTGGATAACCTGTGTACCGTTTTTTTGGAATTCGTCGCTTTTATGCTGTATGTGTATGTTTTTAATACATATTTCCTAAACACATAAAACCGACGGTTAGGTGCATAAGTTTTTATAGCACCCAAAGATCGCCGCCTTCGGCAGTGCCTGTAATCCCGTAGGCTGCAATCTTTTCAATCTTCCAATAACGGGAAGCGCAGGCTGAACGTCGTGCCTTTACCCACCACGCTGTGGCACTCGATTTTCCCCTCGTGATGGTCCACCACGGCCTTGACCATCGATAACCCCAAGCCAATGCCATCGACCCCTTGGGCCGACGAAAACCGTCGGTACTGACTGAACAGTTCCGGCAGTTCTTCAGCGCTGATGCCCTTGCCTTGGTCGGCAACAGCGCAGACCAACCACCCCGACGCGCAGTGCACCTGCAGGGAAATGCAGGCGTCGGACGGGCTGTACTTGATGGCGTTTTCCAGCAGATTGAACAGCGCACGGGTCAGCAACGATTGATCCGCCCTGACCATCGCCTCCTCATCCTCTATTTCATGAACCAACTGGATGCGTTTTGCCTGGGCGATGGGCAGTGCCTGGTCCAGCACGTCCAGCACCAGCATGGCGAACAGCGTCGGCTGGAATTGATACGCCTCGGACTCGGCCTTGGCCAGTTGCACGAACCCCTCGGTCAGCTCCAGGGCGCGACGTACCTGGCGCTCAATCTGGTCGAACAACGGATGATCGCCACCGGCCTGGTACCGCTGCACATCGAGCAGGGCAAGGATCGCCGAGTGAGGCGCGCGCAGGTCATGGGAGAGGAAGCGCAGCATGACGCTACGCTGTTCTTCCGCCTCGCGTTCGGCGCTCAGGTCCGTGAGGCTCAACAACCAGCCAATCGGCGCATCGCCATCAACCGGCAACAACGCCGCCCGTTCCAGACGCAAGCTGCGCTCGCGAATGTCGCGAAACTCCACCAAGGGCAATGTGGATAACCGGTGATGCGCCCCGTGCTCCAACCCCGGATAACCCAATTGCCCAAGGTGCTCCAGCACGTCGCCGCCCGCCAGGCCATGGCCGAACAACTCGCGTGCCTTGCGATTACCGAGCAGCAACTTGCCTTGGGGATCGCTGATCATGGTTGCCACGGGCAGGTATTCCAAACCGTCGGCGATGAAGCGCCGGGTGTCGCGGGTTCGGCTCATGGCTTGTTCCAGGGCCATGATCTGGCCCTGCAGACGGTCGCTGCCGGTGTAGGAGGCACGGCGACGTTCCGGGAAAACCTTGGGCTCGGCGTCCAAGCGGGCCAGCTCCCAGCCAAAATAGGCCAGCACCACGCTCAGGCGCCGCCAGTTCCAGATCAGGTAGCCGAACATGATGCCCAGCACACTGGCCATGGGCGACCACCACCAACCCTGCGCACCCAATACGGCGCTGATCAAGAGGGCCAGACTCATGCCACCCACTGTTGTCCACAGGGCCAGGCGCGGGCGCAACAACAGCAAGCCCAACGCACATCCCACCAGGCACACCGACATCAATGCGGCGCCTGAACGGTCACCCGTTGTTTGACTGCTCAATGACAGCAAGGCCGTCAGCGGCAACAGCAACAGGCTTATCCACAACCATTCCCTTACCAACTGACGAAACAACCGCTGGACCTGGGTGGGTTCACGACTTTCACGACGACGCTGGTTACTCAATAGGCCTCCTGACCGAACTCAAGGACTGTGGATATCTTCACTGCCTGCACAAGTCGCCCGGCTTAAAGCCCACGACTATAGCGAACTCGATGGTGGCGCGCTGCTGCCTTTCCCTCTGTGCCGCGAGCCGGTATTGTCGCAGCCAGCGACGGGTCAACAACGAATCAGCCACTGGCTGCCGTTCATTGCCACATGAAGATGTCCGTTATTTTCGAGATCAAGGAATCGCATTCCATGCGTGTCGCCATACTGGACGATGAACCGGCCGAGCTGCGCCGGGTAGAACAGACACTGCAACAAATCCCTGGCAGGAACGAGCAAGCCTGGACCCTGCACAGTTTTGAACGAGGCGAAGACCTGTTGCGGCAATTGCGCCGGGAAACCTTCGACCTGTTGATCCTCGACTGGCAATTGCCCGACATCAGTGGGCTTTCGCTACTGCGCTGGACCCGCGAGCACATGGATTCGCCACCGGCCGCCATCATGCTGACCAGCCGCGACGGCGAACATGACATCGTCCAAGCCCTCAACGCCGGCGCCGACGACTACGTGAGCAAACCCTTCAGGCCCAACGAGCTCAAGGCCCGGGTCACCGCCGTGCTACGCCGTCACAACCTGCAACGCGCGCCTGCCAGCGATGTGCTGGTGCTCAACGACCTGGCGTTCGACGACGCCGAACTGACCATCACCCGCGCCGGCATCCCCATCAGTCTGACCGAACGGGAATACCGCCTGGCCCGGTGCCTGTTCGCCAACCTGGGCCGGCCGCTGTCCCGGGAATACTTCTACGAACGCTTCTGGACCCACGAGGAAATGACCTCGTCCAGGCCGCTCGACACCCACATCTATCGCCTGCGGAACAAGCTCGGGCTGACGGCGGATCGGGGGTGGCAATTGCTGACGATCTACGGGTATGGGTATCGGTTGGAGAGTGTCGCGGCGGGGAGTGAAGCGTCTGTCGCGAGCTAGGACAGCAGGAATGAAAAAGGCCAACGCATGTGCGTTGGCCTTTTTTGTTGAAGTAGGGTGGGGTTCGTCGAGCCAATATGCGGTCGACGATCAAGCGAGCTAAATCCCAAAGGCTGCCCGAGGGAACCCAGTCTCGGTCGGAAGCCCTAACGATGCAAACGTGCATCCCGGCAACCCCGGTTTGGTGTCAACCAAGTCCGCGACGGTCTTGATCCAGTTCGAGCGCGGTGCGATCTTCTGCAATAGGAACCAGACAATAGAGACTAGTCCATAGAGCCTGGTCAGCGCGTTGCCGTCCAAATTCAGAGCAATGAAATATGGTTCAGTAGGAAGTGCAGACAGTGGATTCAGGGATACCTGATTCCAAACTCGAGTGTGATGAGCACAGCGGTTGCGCAGAAGATTGATCTCCTGCAGCCAGCGAGCGAAAATCCGCGCATCAGTCAAACCAAACCTAGCCAGAACTTGGTTCTGGTAAGTGCCGTTAAGCATCTCGAAGTAGCGAGAAAGGGCACCAAAATCCCACGCCTCTACCGCTACCCAGAAAGGAATCGGTCTCCCCGACCGGCGATGCCACTCGATGGAATCCTCGGTACTTCTGTTCAGCAGCTCCTGCTGCCGAGCCACCCACTCGTTCCATTTGTTACGGACCTTGCCGCGCGAAGTGAAGTTCTTGGCGTACTTAGGCTGGATGAACTTTGGATCGGTGTACCCCATAGGGTGGTGATAGCCTACAACGTGAGCGATCACAGTCTTCAGGTTAACCTCTAGCCGCTCGATAGCATCAAGCATGAGTAGTCGCAGATGTTTATCGAACTGATAGAGGGCAACAGCGTCATCAAAATCGGCACCATTTGCGAACATATCCTGGCGAAGCGGCTTTCCCGATATCGGACAGATTTTAGTCAGGTTAGTCGCAGGATCCTTGTCAAACTCGCGGGCGGGATACCAATAGCCACTAAGGCGGTAATACCCCAACTGAGCGAGCTTACGCTCTGCGCGTGCAGGGTCCGCTACGTGCATATTGCGCTGAGTAAGGAGGGCGACAAGGTCTGGATAGGTTCGGAAAGGCTTTGGAGCCAACAACTTCCATGTCTCCAGAAATAAGAAGGCCCGAACATAATGCCGGACCAAGCCAGCACCAGAGGATCGGGCGCGATTGGGCATAATATTGCCGAATGCACTATCTAACGTCAAGCGAAAATCGCTTGACGAAAAATGCGTCGAAACAGGTGCGGAAAATCAATGAGGCTTGTGTCATGAGAGAAAGAAATCGTGCGATGCGGAGCACAATGAAAAAAGCCAACGCCTCTTAAGCGTTGGCTTTTTGTTTAGCATGGTTCAACTGTTTGCGGGAGTTCTCGTTTATTTTGAGAACCCACAGGGCCGGATCAGAAATCCAGGTTGGACACCGCCAACGCGTTGCTCTCGATGAAGTCACGACGTGGCTCGACCGCATCACCCATCAGGGTGTTGAAGATCTGGTCCGCGCCAATGGCGTCTTCGATGGTGACTTTCAGCATCCGGCGCGAGCCCGGGTCCATGGTGGTTTCCCACAGCTGATCCGGGTTCATCTCACCCAGACCTTTGTATCGCTGGATGGTGTGGCGCTTGGTGCTTTCGGCCATCAGCCATTCAAGGGCTTCCTTGAACTCGGTCACGGACTTCTTGCGCTCACCGCGTTGGATATACGCACCTTCGTCCAGCAGCGTGCTCAGTTGCGCGCCGAGGGATACCACGGTCTTGTAATCGTTGCTGCCGAAGAAGTCGCGGTTGAAGGTGACGTAGTTCGACAGGCCGTGGGAGATCAGTTCGACCTCCGGCAGCCAGACGTTACGCTCACGGTCTTCGCGCAAGCTGGCCTTGTAGACCAGGCCGGATTTTTCCACGGTGCGCAGGCGTACTTCGTACTGGGCCAGCCAATCCTGCATCGCTGCGTGATCGGACAGTTGCTCCAGGCTCACGGCTGGCAGGTAGATGAAGTGCTCGGTCAGTTCCTGTGGGTACAGGCGCGACAGGCGCTTGAGGGTCTTCATCACCAGGCGGAAGTCATTCACCAGGCGCTCGAGGGCTTCACCGGAAATGCCCGGGGCGTCTTCGTTCAGGTGCAGGCTCGCATCTTCCAGGGCCGACTGCGTCATGTACTCTTCCATGGCGTCGTCGTCTTTGATGTATTGCTCTTGCTTGCCTTTCTTGACCTTGTACAGCGGCGGCTGGGCGATGTAGATGTAGCCGCGCTCGATCAGCTCCGGCAACTGACGGAAGAAGAAGGTCAGCAGCAGGGTACGGATGTGCGAGCCGTCGACGTCAGCATCGGTCATGATGATGATGTTGTGATAGCGCAACTTGTCGATGTTGTACTCTTCGCGGCCAATGCCGCAGCCCAGCGCGGTGATCAAGGTGCCGACTTCCTGGGAGGAAATCATCTTGTCGAAGCGCGCCTTCTCGACGTTGAGGATCTTGCCCTTGAGCGGCAGGATAGCCTGGGTGCGACGGTTGCGACCCTGCTTGGCGGAACCGCCAGCAGAGTCACCTTCCACGAGGTACAACTCGGACAGGGCAGGGTCCTTTTCCTGGCAGTCAGCCAGTTTGCCCGGCAAGCCGGCGATGTCCAGCGCGCCTTTGCGGCGGGTCATCTCACGAGCCTTGCGCGCCGCTTCCCGGGCACGGGCGGCGTCGATCATCTTGCCGACCACCAGCTTGGCTTCGTTCGGGTTCTCCAACAGGAAGTCGGAGAAGTACTTGCCCATTTCCTGTTCGACCGCAGTCTTCACTTCGGAAGACACCAGCTTGTCCTTGGTCTGGGAACTGAACTTCGGATCCGGCACCTTCACCGAAATGATCGCCGTCAGGCCTTCACGGGCATCGTCACCAGTGGTGGCGACTTTGTGCTTCTTCGCCAGGCCTTCCTGTTCGATGTAGTTGTTCAGGTTACGGGTCAACGCCGAACGGAAGCCCACCAGGTGGGTCCCGCCGTCGCGCTGCGGAATGTTGTTGGTGAAGCACAACAGGTTCTCGTTGAAGCTGTCGTTCCATTGCAGGGCGATTTCGACGCCGATGCCGTCTTCACGCTGGACGTTGAAGTGGAACACCTGGTTGACCGCAGTCTTGTTGGTGTTCAGGTATTCAACGAACGCACGCAGGCCACCTTCGTACTTGAACAGCTCTTCCTTGCCGCTGCGCTCGTCCTTGAGGACGATGCCGACACCGGAGTTGAGGAAGGACAGTTCACGAATCCGCTTGGCCAGGATGTCCCAGCTGAAGTGGATGTTCTTGAAGGTTTCGCTCGAGGCCTTGAAGTGAATCTGGGTGCCGGTGGACTCGCTGTCGCCAACGATCGCCATCGGTGCCTGAGGCACGCCGTGGACGTAGGTCTGTTCCCAGATCTTGCCGCTGCGGCGAACGGTCAGGACCAGTTGCTCGGACAGTGCGTTCACCACCGAGACACCTACGCCGTGCAGACCGCCGGATACCTTGTAGGAGTTGTCGTCGAACTTCCCGCCTGCGTGGAGGACGGTCATGATGACCTCGGCGGCGGAAACGCCTTCCTCTTTGTGCACGTCTACCGGGATGCCACGGCCGTTGTCGCGAACGGTGATGGACTCATCCGGGTGGATGATGATGCTGATGTCGTCGCAATGGCCGGCGAGGGCTTCGTCGATGGAGTTGTCGACCACCTCGAACACCATGTGGTGCAGACCGCTGCCATCGTCGGTGTCACCAATGTACATACCGGGACGTTTGCGTACGGCATCCAGGCCTTTCAGCACTTTAATGCTCGTTGAGTCGTACGTATTTTCTTCGCTCAATGCCTTCACTCCCGATGGTCGTGGGTCTGGGTGATACGGCCCTGTTCCACGTGGAACAGAGCGACTGGCGTTTCCGTCTGCCAGCCTTCCCTCAATAATTCGTGGTCTACACAGGTGATGAACACCTGGCAGCGTAAGTCTTCCAGCAAGCGGCACAATGCGCGACGGTGGGCTTCGTCCAGCTCGGACGGCAAATCATCCACCAGATAAATACACTGACCGCGACGGGCCTGGCTGACCAGATGCCCTTGGGCAATACGCAAGGCACACACCACCAACTTCTGCTGCCCCCGGGACAAGATGTCCGCGGCATTATGTGCGCCCAATCTGAGACGCAAGTCAGCGCGTTGTGGTCCAGCCTGGGTATGGCCCATCTGTTGGTCTCGCTGCAGCGAGCCAGCCAGCACGGTGCTCAGTTCCCGGTCCTTGTCCCAGCCTCGGTAATAGCTGAGCGTCAGGCCCTCAAGCTCAACCAGTTCGCTCAAGGTCTGCTCGAAGACCGGTTTCAAGGCTTTGATGTAAGCGCGGCGGTATTCATCGATTTCAGCGCTGGCCTGGCACAGTTCCCTGTCCCAAACCGCTTGCGAAACGGCGTCAAGTGTACCATGTCGCAGCCAAGAGTTTCGCTGGCGCAGCGCCTTCTGCAGGCGTTGCCAAGTCATCATGAAACGCGGTTCCACGTGGAACACGCCCCAGTCGAGGAATTGCCGGCGAATCTTCGGTGCGCCTTCCAACAGGCGGAAGCTGTCCGGGTTGATCAGCTGCAACGGCAAGATCTCAGCCAGTTGTGCAGCACTGCGGGCGTTCTGCCCGTCAATGCGGATCTGGAACTCGCCTTGCCGGTCCCGCGAAATCCCCAGGGCGCTGTGGCCGCCTTCCGCCAGTTCTACCTGTCCGAACACCGTGCACGCCAGTTGATCGTACTGGATGACCGGTAACAGGCGGGTGCTGCGAAAGGAACGGGCAAGCCCAAGCAGGTGCACGGCTTCCAGGACGCTGGTTTTGCCGCTGCCGTTGGCGCCGTAAAGGATATTGATGCGGGGGGAAGGGGAGAAGGTCACCGGGTGCAGATTGCGCACCGCGGTGACCGAGACGCGACTTAAGGACATCTAGCTGATTCTGATTACAGACGCATCGGCATGACAACGTAAGCCGAATCGTCGTTGTCAGACTCTTGCACCAGCGCACTGCTGTTGGAGTCGGACAGGATCAGACGTACTTGCTCGGTGGTCATCACGCCCAGCACGTCCAGCAGGTAGCTGACGTTGAAGCCGATTTCCAGGGAACCGCCGTTGTAATCAACACCGACTTCTTCTTCCGCTTCTTCCTGTTCCGGGTTGTTCGCCTGGATCTTCAGTTGACCATTGGCCAGTTGCAGACGGATGCCGCGGTACTTCTCGTTGGACAGGATCGCGGTACGGCTGAAGGCTTCACGCAGCGCTTGGCGATCGCCCAGTACCAGCTTGTCACCGCCTTTTGGCAGCACGCGCTCGTAGTCTGGGAATTTGCCGTCCACCAGTTTCGAGGTGAAGGTGAACTCGCCGGTGGTGGCGCGGATGTGGTGCTGGCCCAGCACGATGCTGACGTTGCCATCCGGCTCGGTCAGAAGGCGGGCCAACTCCAGGATACCTTTACGCGGCACGATCACCTGGTGGCGATCCGGCTGACCGATATCGGCCTGCATCGAGCACATGGCCAGGCGGTGCCCGTCGGTGGCGACGGCGCGGATAACACCGGCGGACACTTCCAGGAGCATGCCGTTGAGGTAATAACGCACGTCCTGCTGGGCCATGGCGAAGCTGGTGCGTTCGATCAGGCGACGCAATTTGCTCTGGTCCAGGCTGCAGGTCAGCGAACCCGGGCCTTCTTCAACGGTTGGGAAATCGTTGGCGGGCAGTGTGGACAACGTGAAACGGCTGCGACCGGCCTTGACCACGAGCTTCTGCTCATCAACCTTGATGTCGATCAGTGCGTCGTTGGGCAGGCTCTTGCAGATGTCCATCAGCTTGCGCGCCGGCACGGTGATGGAACCCGGATCGGCCGGTTCCTCAAGTTGCACACGACCGACCAGCTCGACTTCCAGGTCGGTACCGGTCAGCGACAATTGCTGGCCTTCGACAACCAGCAGCACGTTGGAAAGTACCGGCAAGGTCTGGCGGCGTTCGACGACGCCTGCGACCAGTTGCAGGGGTTTCAACAGGGCTTCGCGTTGAATGGTGAAATGCATGGTCTAGTCCCTTGCCTTAATAAGCTGCGCTGGTGGTCATCAAGTGGTCAGTGTACGCAGCAGGTTCTTGTAGTCCTCGCGGATGTCCGCGTCGGATTCCTTAAGTTCGTTGATCTTGCGGCAGGCGTGCAACACGGTGGTGTGGTCGCGTCCGCCAAACACATCGCCGATTTCCGGCAGGCTGTGGTTGGTCAGTTCCTTGGACAGGGCCATGGCCACCTGGCGCGGACGTGCCACCGAACGCGAACGGCGTTTGGACAGCAGGTCGGAGATCTTGATTTTGTAGTATTCGGCAACCGTTCGCTGAATGTTATCCACAGAAACCAATTTGTCCTGAAGTGCCAACAGATCCTTCAAGGATTCGCGAATCAGCTCGATGGTGATATCGCGGCCCATGAAGTGCGAGTGAGCGATCACTCGCTTGAGAGCGCCTTCGAGCTCGCGCACGTTCGAACGAATACGCTGGGCAATGAAGAAGGCGGCGTCGTGAGGCAGCTCGACCTTGGCCTGGTCGGCTTTCTTCATCAGGATCGCGACCCGGGTCTCCAGCTCCGGCGGCTCGACGGCTACCGTCAGGCCCCAGCCGAAACGCGACTTGAGGCGTTCCTCGAGGCCTTCGATCTCTTTCGGGTAGCGGTCACTGGTGAGAATGACCTGCTGCCCACCTTCAAGCAAGGCGTTGAAGGTGTGGAAAAACTCTTCCTGGGAACGTTCCTTGCGGGCGAAGAACTGAATGTCGTCGATCAACAAGGCATCCACCGAACGGTAGAAACGCTTGAACTCGTTGATGGCGTTCAGTTGCAACGCCTTGACCATGTCGGCCACGAAACGCTCGGAATGCAGGTACACGACCTTGGCATTCGGGTTCTTCTTTAATAGGTGGTTGCCCACGGCGTGCATCAAGTGAGTCTTACCCAAGCCGACGCCGCCATACAGGAAGAGCGGGTTGTAACCGTGCTTGGGATTGTCCGCGACCTGCCAGGCCGCCGCGCGAGCCAGTTGGTTGGATTTACCTTCGACGAAATTCTCGAAGGTAAAGGTCCGGTTCAGGTAACTGGTGTGCTTGAGCGCGCCTTCGACCTGGACGGTACGCTGTTCGGCCCGAATCGGAGCCTGCTGGGAGCTGGCGCCGGCCATCGGGTCGAAGCTGTCCCGGGAAGGCTCTTCGCTGACTTCGGCAACCTTTTGTGCGTTGCGTTTGCTCGGGGCGGGCGAGGGCGCCGGGGCGGCATGGTTGGTGACCGGTGCCGGAGCGGCCTGCTGGGCCTGGGAAGCGGCGGCAGCCGCCAGCGGTGCATTGGGTGCAGCGCGGGGTGCCGAGCTGCGCTTGCTGCCTATTAATAAGGACAACGCAGGCGCCATGCCATTGCCATGCTCGTCGAGCAGTTCCATGACCCGGCCCAGGTACTTTTCGTTGACCCAGTCGAGAACGAAACGGTTCGGTGCATAGACACGCAACTCGTCGCCTTCGGCTTCGACCTGTAGTGGACGGATCCAAGTGTTGAATTGTTGGGCAGGCAGCTCATCGCGCAAAAGCTCCACGCACTGCTGCCAAAGTTCCACTGACACGGATATCCCCTAAGTTGAAAGCCGGTGAGGCAAAAACAAGCGGCCATTGTAGCGAGCAGACGTGCACTTATCCACACGCAGCTTGCTCATCAGCCATGATTTATCAATGCGTTAACCGAGAGAAAGGCGACCGGCGGTCAGTGGATAAGCTCTGTGGATAACCGCACTTGAGGTCGTTGCACAACTGGGGGCGAAACTCGGTGGATAACCAGCCTGTGGATAACCATGCATTCCACACACAGCTTATCCGACAGCGCAGCACAGGCTGGCCACTGCTTTCCCGCCTAGTTGTCATTCTCTGTACATGGCGGATTACAAGGCCTCAGCATGGTTATCCACAGACAGGTGGCGCCCTTGCTTTTATAAGCTTTACAGAAAAGCTTTA
This sequence comes from Pseudomonas thivervalensis, assembly GCF_001269655.1. Lineage (GTDB taxonomy): Bacteria > Pseudomonadota > Gammaproteobacteria > Pseudomonadales > Pseudomonadaceae > Aquipseudomonas > Aquipseudomonas thivervalensis. The sequence goes on along the minus strand of NZ_LHVE01000020.1, from coordinate 675,112 downwards.
AATAATTCCCTTCTTTATTTCTATATCTAGCGCTGTGTGATGAATCCGCCGAAAGCGGCTGGATATCTATTTAAAGGAAACGCTGGTTGGAAATTGACCTAGAGGCTTGCTTTCTCTAGAATCCCCGGTCTCTTAAAACGGGGGCCATTCCGGCCCGTTGTGGACGAACCAGGTAACACGACATGAAACGTACTTTCCAACCAAGCACTATCAAACGCGCTCGTACCCACGGTTTCCGTGCTCGCATGGCTACCAAGAACGGTCGTGCCGTCCTGTCGCGTCGTCGCGCCAAAGGTCGTGCGCGTCTGGCAGTTTGATAATCCGGCACTGGAGGTGAGTCAGGACTTCAGTCGGGAAAAGCGTCTGCTTACACCCCGGCATTTCAAGGCAGTCTTTGACTCCCCTACCGGCAAGGTTCCGGGGAAAAATCTCCTGCTCCTTGCGCGCAGCAACGATCTCGATCACCCCCGTCTAGGGCTGGTTATCGGGAAAAAGAGCGTCAAGCTCTCCGTTCAGCGCAATCGCCTCAAACGTCTGATGCGCGAATCGTTTCGCCTGAACCAGGATTCACTGGTCGGATGGGACATCGTTATCGTCGCGCGCAAAGGTTTGGGTGACGTAGAAAACCCCGAATTGATTCAGCATTTCGGCAAGCTCTGGAAACGTCTGGCACGCAACAAGCCAGTACCAGCAGTCAACACCGAAACTGTAGGGGTAGACAGTCCCGATGCGTAAACTGGCACTCGTTCCGATCCAGTTTTATCGCTATGCCATTAGTCCTTTGATGGCCAGTCACTGTCGTTTCTACCCCAGTTGTTCCTGCTACGCGTACGAAGCCATAGAAAATCATGGCCTCCTGCGCGGTGGCTGGCTGACCTTTCGTCGTTTAGGTCGCTGTCATCCGTGGAATCCCGGCGGTTATGACCCGGTTCCGCCTATCCCTACCTCCCGTTCTTCTTCGATGGCCGAGTAATCATGGATATCAAACGCACGATCCTGATCGTCGCCCTGGCAATCGTGTCCTACGTCATGGTCCTTAAATGGAACCAGGACTATGGCCAGGCTGCCCTGCCGACTCAGAATGTTGCAGCCAGCAATACCGCACCGAGCCTGCCGGATGCTCCAGTTGGCAACAACGCTGCCAGCAATGACGACATCCCACGCGCGGCAAGCGATACCAGCGCTCCTGCCGAAGCCCCCGTGGCCGTAAGCAAAGATCTCATCCAGATCAAGACGGACGTGCTCGAGCTGGCAATCGATCCACAAGGTGGTGACGTCGCCCAGCTGAAGCTGCCGCTGTACCCACGTCGCCAGGATCATCCGGAAATTCCGTTCCAGTTGTTCGACAACGGTAACGAGCGCACCTATCTGGCCCAAAGTGGCCTGATCGGTACCAACGGCCCGGATTCGAACCCGGCCGGTCGCCCGGTCTACTCTGCCGAGAAGAAGACTTATCAACTGACTGACGGTCAGGACCAACTGGTTGTGGACCTGAAGTTCAGCAAGGATGGCGTCAACTACATCAAGCGTTTCACTGTGAAACGTGGCATGTACGACGTAACCGTCTCTTACCTGATCGACAACCAGAGCGCCCAGCCTTGGTCCGGTGCGATGTTCGCGCAACTCAAGCGTGACGCCAGCGACGATCCTTCCTCCAGCACCGCCACTGGCACCGCGACTTACCTGGGCGCCGCCCTGTGGACAAGTTCGGAGCCGTACAAAAAAGTGTCCATGAAGGACATGGACAAGGCTCAGCTGAAGGAAACCGTCCAGGGTGGGTGGGTGGCCTGGCTGCAGCACTATTTTGTAACAGCCTGGATCCCGCAGAAAGGCGACAGCAATGTCGTCCAGACGCGTAAAGACAGCAAAGGCAACTTCATCATCGGTTACACCGGCCCGACATTGACTGCCGCGCCCGGTGCAAAAGCCGAAACCAGTGCCGTTCTGTACGCCGGTCCAAAAAGCCAGGCGGTGCTGAAAGAGTTGTCCCCAGGCCTGGAACTGACCGTTGACTATGGCTTCCTGTGGTTCATTGCCCAGCCGATCTTCTGGCTGCTGCAACATATCCACAGCCTTGTCGGCAACTGGGGTTGGTCGATCATTTTCCTGACCATGCTGATCAAGGGGATCTTCTTCCCGTTGTCGGCCGCCAGCTACAAGTCGATGGCACGCATGCGTGCAGTGGCGCCGAAACTGGCCGCCCTGAAAGAACAGCATGGCGATGACCGGCAGAAAATGTCCCAGGCCATGATGGAGCTGTACAAGAAAGAGAAGATCAACCCGCTGGGTGGTTGCTTGCCGATTCTTGTGCAAATGCCTGTATTCCTCGCGCTTTACTGGGTTCTGCTGGAAAGCGTGGAGATGCGTCAGGCACCGTTCATGCTGTGGATTACCGACCTGTCGATCAAGGATCCGTTCTTCATCCTGCCGATCATCATGGGCGCGACCATGTTCATCCAGCAGCAGCTGAACCCAACGCCTCCGGACCCGATGCAGGCGAAGGTCATGAAAATGATGCCAATCATCTTCACCTTCTTCTTCCTGTGGTTCCCGGCGGGTCTTGTGCTGTACTGGGTTGTGAACAACGTGTTGTCCATCACCCAGCAGTGGTACATCACGCGTAAGATCGAAGCGGCGACGAAAAAAGCCGAGGCGTAACTTGCTCTGTGGATAACCACACAAAACGCCCCCTAGTGGGGCGTTTTGCTATCTGTCACTTTTGTCTGGATACCGGTTTATGAGCGCACCGCGTGAAACCATCGCCGCCGTTGCCACCGCCCAAGGTCGCGGCGGTGTCGGCATCGTCCGTATTTCGGGGCCCCTGGCCAGTGTCGCGGCCAAGGCTATCAGCGGTCGTGAACTCAAGCCGCGGTTCGCCCATTACGGCCCGTTTTTCAGTGATGACCAGCAGGTGCTCGACGAAGGGCTGGCCTTGTATTTCCCAGGGCCGAATTCGTTCACCGGCGAAGACGTCCTGGAACTGCAGGGACACGGTGGCCCCATTGTGCTGGACATGCTGCTCAAGCGTTGCCTTGAACTGGGCTGTCGCCTGGCCCGGCCGGGTGAGTTCAGCGAACGGGCGTTCCTCAACGACAAGCTCGACCTGGCCCAGGCCGAGGCGATTGCCGATTTGATCGAAGCCAGTTCTGCACAGGCCGCCCGCAACGCCTTGCGTTCCTTGCAAGGGGCGTTCTCCCAGCGTGTGCATAACCTCACTGAACAGTTGATTGGCTTGCGGATCTACGTCGAGGCCGCTATCGACTTCCCTGAAGAAGAAATCGACTTCCTCGCCGATGGCCACGTATTGAGCATGCTCGATAAAGTGCGCGATGAATTATCCACAGTACTGCGCGAAGCCGGGCAGGGTGCCTTGTTGCGCGACGGGATGACCGTGGTGATCGCTGGCCGACCGAATGCTGGCAAATCCAGCCTGTTGAACGCCCTGGCCGGCCGCGAGGCGGCGATCGTCACCGAGATCGCCGGCACCACCCGGGATATCCTCCGTGAACATATCCACATCGACGGCATGCCGCTGCACGTGGTAGATACCGCCGGTTTGCGTGACACCGAGGACCAGGTGGAAAAAATCGGCGTTGAGCGGGCGCTCAAGGCTATCAGTGAAGCCGACCGGGTATTGCTGGTGGTGGACGCCTCCGCGCCGGAAGCGGACGATCCCTTTGCCTTGTGGCCTGAATTCCTCGAGGTTCGCCCGGATCCGGCGAAAGTCACCCTGATTCGCAACAAGGCCGATTTGACCGGGGAAGCGATTGCCCTGGAAATCAGCGATGACGGGCACGTGACCATCAGCCTGAGCGCGAAATCGGCGGGCGAGGGCTTGGAGCTGCTGCGCGAGCACCTCAAGGCCTGCATGGGCTACGAACAGACCTCGGAAAGCAGCTTCAGCGCCCGCCGACGGCACCTTGAAGCATTGCGCCATGCCAGCGCGGCCCTGGAACACGGTCGCGCGCAGTTGACCTTGGCGGGGGCGGGTGAGTTGTTGGCCGAAGACCTGCGCCAGGCGCAACAGTCCCTGGGGGAAATTACCGGCGCCTTCAGCTCCGATGACCTGCTGGGACGAATCTTTTCCAGCTTCTGCATCGGTAAATAACCCTACCGGACTGACGACGAACCTGTGGCGAGGGAGCTTGCTCCCGTTCGGCTGCGAAGCAGTCGTAAACTGGCGGGTGCGGTGTGTCAGGTACTCCGCATTCGGCAGGTTTTGGGGCCGCTTCGCGACCTAGCGGGAGCGAGCTCCCTCGCCACAGGCCCATAGCTCTTTAGGAACCGCATCACGTCTTTGCAACCGGGTTTTTCCTCGAAGGCCTATCGAGCACAACACAAACCCGGTCCTTCCTCTCCTTTTTTGCACCGATTGCCGTTGATGGCGGCTTGCCTGTGGACGCTGCGGCGACCTTGGCCGCTGTTTTCTGTGGATTAAGCCCTGTGAATAACTGCCATTGAGGTCGGTTGATAAGCGGCCTTCAAAACTGAAGATAACCACCTCTGTGGATAACCACCTCATTCATCCACAGGCTTACACCGGTTATCCAAGCCCCTCACGGCCACATGACCACAGGGTTTTAAATCTCTGTACACACCGCAAATCATAGCTTACAGAACGTTATCCACAGATAGGTGGGGCAGTAAGAATAAACATAAAAACAAAGATTTTATAAATTTCTTTCTTTTTTATTTTTTTAACCGCGAGTTCTCCACAGCTGGTTAAATTTTGTGCAAAGGGTTCTTTAGAAAGGGCGAAGTCCCTATACTTGCCGACCTGGCTCGAAAAACGCCCAGGGCCAGACTCAAAACCTATTTCCGAATTACCTGAATAAAGCAGGCACGAGGTGCGTGGTGGATTTCCCTTCCCGTTTTGAAGTGATCGTCATCGGCGGCGGTCATGCCGGTACCGAGGCAGCACTTGCATCAGCACGCATGGGGGCAAAAACCCTGTTGCTGACGCATAACGTGGAAACCCTCGGTGCCATGAGCTGCAACCCTGCCATTGGCGGGATCGGCAAAAGCCATCTGGTCAAGGAAATCGATGCCCTTGGGGGCGCGATGGCCATGGCTACCGATAAAGGTGGTATCCAGTTTCGCGTGTTGAACAGCCGCAAAGGCCCAGCCGTGCGCGCTACTCGCGCCCAGGCCGACCGCGTCCTGTACAAGGCCGCTGTCCGCGAAATCCTGGAAAACCAGCCGAACCTGTGGATATTTCAACAAGCGGCCGATGACCTGATCGTCGAGCAGGACCGGGTACGCGGTGTCGTCACGCAAATGGGCCTGCGGTTCTTCGCCCATTCCGTGGTGTTGACCACCGGGACCTTCCTCGGTGGACTTATCCACATTGGCTTGCAGAATTTTTCCGGCGGTCGTGCCGGTGATCCGCCGTCGATTGCTCTGGCTCAGCGTCTGCGTGAGTTGCCATTGCGTGTCGGGCGCCTGAAAACCGGTACGCCACCTCGCATCGACGGCAAGTCCGTGGATTTCTCGGTGATGACCGAGCAGCCTGGCGATACGCCGATCCCGGTGATGTCGTTCATGGGCAACAAGGAACAGCATCCACGGCAAGTCAGTTGCTGGATCACCCATACCAACGCCCGCACCCACGAAATCATCGCGGCGAACCTCGATCGTTCGCCGATGTATTCCGCTGCCGGTGAGATCGAAGGTGTCGGCCCGCGTTATTGCCCGTCGATCGAAGACAAGATCCATCGCTTTGCCGACAAGGAAAGCCATCAGGTCTTCATCGAACCGGAAGGTTTGACCACCCATGAGCTGTATCCGAACGGGATATCCACAAGCCTGCCGTTCGACGTGCAATTGCAGATCGTGCAATCGATCCGTGGCATGGAAAACGCGCACATCGTGCGTCCGGGTTATGCGATCGAGTACGACTACTTCGATCCGCGCGATCTGAAGTACAGCCTGGAAACCAAAGTGATCGGCGGTCTGTTCTTCGCCGGCCAGATCAACGGCACCACCGGTTACGAAGAAGCGGGTGCCCAGGGTTTGCTCGCCGGAGCCAACGCCGCACTGCTCGCCAAGGGCAAAGAAGCCTGGTGTCCGCGCCGTGATGAGGCGTACATCGGTGTACTGGTGGACGACCTGATTACCCTGGGTACCCAGGAACCGTATCGGATGTTCACCTCCCGGGCTGAATATCGCCTGATTCTGCGGGAAGACAACGCCGACCTGCGCCTGACCGAGAAAGGTCGCGAGCTGGGGTTGGTGGATGACGTGCGCTGGGCTGCGTTCTGCAAGAAACGCGAAAGTATCGAGCTGGAAGAACAGCGCCTGAAAAGCACCTGGGTTCGTCCCGGTACCGAGCAGGGCGATGCCATCGCAGCGAAATTCGGCACGCCGCTGACCCATGAATACAACCTGCTCAACCTCTTGAGCCGTCCGGAAATCGATTACGCCGGGCTGGTGGAAGTGACCGGCCAGGGCGCGGAAGATCCACAGGTCGCCGAGCAGGTCGAGATCAAGACCAAATACGCCGGTTACATCGACCGCCAGCAGGACGAAATCGCCCGCCTGCGCGCCAGCGAAGACACCAAGTTGCCTGTGGATATCGATTACACCGGCATTTCCGGGTTGTCGAAAGAAATCCAGAGCAAGCTCGGTGCGACCCGTCCAGAGACCCTGGGCCAGGCGTCGCGCATTCCCGGCGTCACGCCGGCGGCCATTTCGCTGTTGATGATTCATTTGAAAAAACGCGGCGCGGGCCGCCAGTTGGAGCAAAGCGCTTGAGTTCGATGGTCACCTCGCAACACGCTGAAGAGTTATCCACAGGTGCCCGTCAGCTCGGCGTCAGCCTGACCGAAGCCCAGCACGCGCAATTGCTGGGTTATCTGGCGCTGTTGATCAAATGGAACAAGGCCTACAACCTGACCGCCGTGCGCGATCCGGATGAAATGGTCTCGCGGCATTTGCTCGACAGTCTCAGCGTGATGTCCTTCATCGAAAACGGTCGCTGGCTGGATGTTGGCAGCGGCGGCGGCATGCCGGGGATCCCGTTGGCCATCCTGTTTCCCGGCTCGCAAGTGACCTGTCTGGACAGCAACGGCAAGAAAACCCGTTTCCTGACCCAGGTCAAACTCGAACTCAAACTGGATAACCTGCAAGTTATCCACAGCCGCGTCGAAGCGTTCCAGCCTGCCGAGCCGTTCAACGGGATCATCTCCCGGGCATTCAGCAGCATGGAGAACTTCAGCAACTGGACTCGCCACCTGGGCGATGCCGATACGCGCTGGCTGGCAATGAAGGGCGTTCATCCGGCCGATGAGCTGGTAGCATTGCCGGCAGACTTCCACCTCGATAGCGAACACGCCTTGGCCGTACCCGGTTGCCAAGGCCAACGCCATCTGCTGATACTGCGCCGCACGGCATGATTGGGAACACAAGCAAGAATGGCTAAGGTATTCGCGATAGCGAACCAGAAAGGTGGTGTGGGCAAGACCACCACCTGCATCAACCTCGCAGCATCCCTGGTCGCGACCAAGCGCCGGGTGCTGTTGATCGATCTCGATCCACAGGGCAACGCCACCATGGGCAGTGGTGTGGATAAACATGGCTTGGAAAACTCCATCTACGACGTCCTGATCGGCGAATGCGATCTGGGCCAGGCCATGCATTTCTCCGAACATGGCGGTTATCAACTGCTGCCAGCCAACCGTGACCTGACGGCGGCTGAAGTGGTGCTGCTGGAAATGCAGATGAAGGAAAGCCGCCTGCGCAGCGCCTTGGCGCCGATCCGGGAAAACTACGACTACATCCTGATCGACTGCCCGCCGTCGCTGTCGATGCTGACCCTCAATGCCCTGGTGGCGGCCGATGGGGTCATTATCCCCATGCAATGCGAATACTTTGCATTGGAAGGGTTGAGCGACCTTGTGGATAACATCAAGCGCATCGCCGAACTGCTGAACCCGGACCTGAAGGTCGAAGGCCTGTTGCGGACCATGTACGACCCGCGCCTGAGCCTGATGAACGATGTCTCGGCCCAGCTCAAGGAACATTTCGGCGAGCAGCTCTACGACACCGTCATCCCGCGTAACATCCGCTTGGCCGAAGCGCCGAGCTACGGCATGCCGGCCCTGGCCTACGACAAACAATCCCGTGGTGCGCTGGCTTACCTGGCCCTGGCGGGCGAGATGGTTCGTCGTCAGCGCCGCAACCCACGCACCGCTGCAGCCCAGCCAACTTAAGGAAACCCCATGGCCGTCAAGAAACGAGGTCTCGGACGTGGACTGGATGCACTGCTCAGCGGTCCGACCGTCAGCTCGCTGGAAGAACAGGCCGTACAGGCCGACCAGCGCGAGCTGCAGCACCTGCCCCTGGACCTGATCCAGCGCGGCAAATACCAGCCGCGCCGGGACATGGACCCGCAGGCGTTGGAAGAATTGGCCCAGTCGATCAAGAGCCAGGGCGTGATGCAGCCGATCGTGGTCCGGCCGATCGCCAATGGACGCTTCGAGATCATTGCCGGCGAACGCCGCTGGCGCGCCAGCCAGCAGGCCGGCCAGGAAACCATCCCGGCGATGGTCCGCGATGTCCCGGATGAAACGGCCATCGCCATGGCGCTGATCGAGAACATCCAGCGTGAAGACCTCAACCCGATCGAGGAAGCCGTGGCCCTGCAGCGCCTGCAGCAGGAGTTCCAGCTGACCCAGCAGCAAGTTGCCGAGGCGGTGGGCAAGTCCCGCGTGACTGTGGCCAACCTGCTGCGCCTGATTGCGTTGCCGGAAGTCATCAAGACCATGCTGTCCCATGGCGACCTGGAAATGGGTCATGCCCGGGCATTGCTCGGTTTGCCGGAAAATCAACAGGTTGAAGGGGCGCGACATGTTGTCGCACGCGGCCTCACCGTGCGCCAAACCGAGGCACTGGTTCGCCAGTGGCTCAGTGGCAAACCGGCGCCTGTCGAGGCCCCCAAACCCGATCCGGATATCGCCCGCCTCGAACAGCGCCTGGCCGAGCGCCTGGGCTCTGCGGTGCAGATCCGCCACGGGAAGAAGGGCAAGGGGCAATTGGTGATTGGCTACAACTCCCTCGATGAGCTGCAAGGTGTCCTTGCACACATTCGCTGAAACAATTGCTCTTGTAGCGCGCAGTCGGAAATCACTACCTGACAGTTGAATAGGGGCAGAACCGCCCCTATACTCTGCGCGCATTTTGTCGGCACAAATTATGCCAAGTTATTGAATTATGGCGGCCGACTATTGGAGAGCAAAAGCGATGGAAACCCGCACGCCAAACCGCTTGCCGTTCCATCGTCTGGCAGTTTTCCCGGTTCTGATGGCTCAATTCACCGTCGTACTGATCGCCACATTGGCGCTCTGGCAATGGAAAGGAGTCGTCGCCGGATACTCAGGGCTTTGCGGAGGCCTGATAGCCTTGCTTCCCAATATTTACTTCGCTCACAGGGCCTTTCGGTTTTCCGGCGCCCGAGCAGCCCAGGCTATCGTCCGGTCTTTTTATGCCGGCGAGGCGGGGAAACTGATTTTGACGGCAGTGCTGTTTGCACTGACGTTCGCAGGTGTGAAGCCATTGGCGCCGCTGGCTGTATTCGGCGTCTTCGTGCTGACCCAACTGGTCAGCTGGTTCGCTCCCCTGCTAATGAGAACAAGACTTTCGAGACCTTAGGGCGTTTGAGGCAACCATGGCAGAGACAACCGCTTCGGGCTATATCCAGCACCACTTGCAGAACCTGACCTTCGGTCAGCTACCCAACGGCGGCTGGGGCTTTGCCCACACCGCAGCAGAAGCCAAGGAAATGGGCTTCTGGGCTTTCCACGTCGATACCCTCGGCTGGTCTGTCGCACTGGGCCTGATCTTCGTTCTTCTTTTCCGCATGGCGGCCAAGAAGGCGACTTCCGGTCAGCCAGGTGCACTGCAGAACTTCGTTGAAGTACTGGTCGAATTCGTCGATGGCAGCGTGAAAGACAGCTTCCATGGCCGCAGCCCGGTGATCGCACCGCTGGCACTGACCATCTTCGTCTGGGTGTTCCTGATGAACGCCGTCGACCTGGTACCGGTCGACTGGATTCCTCAGTTGGCCATCCTGATCTCCGGTGACGCACACATCCCATTCCGCGCCGTGTCGACCACCGACCCGAACGCAACCCTGGGCATGGCGTTCTCGGTTTTCGCACTGATCATTTTCTATAGCATCAAGGTCAAGGGCATCGGCGGCTTCATCGGCGAACTGACCCTGCACCCGTTCGGCAGCAAGAACATCCTCGTTCAAGCCCTGCTGATCCCGGTGAACTTCCTGCTGGAGTTCGTGACCCTGATCGCCAAGCCGATTTCTCTGGCACTGCGTCTGTTCGGCAACATGTATGCCGGCGAACTGGTGTTCATCCTGATCGCTGTGATGTTCGGCAGCGGCCTGCTGTGGCTCAGCGGCCTGGGTGTAGTTCTGCAGTGGGCGTGGGCTGTGTTCCACATCCTGATCATCACCCTGCAGGCGTTCATCTTCATGATGCTGACCATCGTCTACCTGTCGATGGCGCACGAAGAAAACCATTAAGGCCAGTCTCGACTAGTCTGATGTCCTTCCCGGTCAAACGGGGAGGAGCCCGATCCGGGCTGAGAAACGATTTGTTTTACCGCTTTAATCTAAAAAACCTAAACCATACGACGTAAAAGTCGGGAGGAAAGATGGAAACTGTAGTTGGTCTAACCGCTATCGCTGTTGCACTGTTGATCGGCCTGGGCGCACTGGGTACCGCAATTGGTTTCGGCCTGCTGGGCGGCAAGTTCCTGGAAGGCGCTGCGCGTCAGCCAGAAATGGTTCCAATGCTGCAAGTTAAAATGTTCATCGTGGCCGGTCTGCTCGACGCCGTGACCATGATCGGTGTTGGTATCGCGCTGTTCTTCACCTTTGCGAACCCGTTCGTTGGTCAAATCGCTGGCTAATTACTCGGATGTCTCGAGTAGATTGGTGTGATGGACAACGTAACTGCGAGGTGTTGGCGTGAACATTAATGCGACCCTGATTGGCCAGTCCGTTGCGTTCCTGATTTTTGTACTGTTCTGCATGAAGTTCGTATGGCCTCCGGTCATTGCGGCATTGCACGAACGTCAAAAGAAGATCGCTGATGGTCTGGACGCTGCCAGCCGTGCAGCTCGCGACCTGGAGTTGGCCCATGAGAAAGTGGGTCAGCAACTGCGCGAAGCGAAGGCTCAGGCAGCTGAAATCATCGAGCAAGCCAAGAAACGCGGTACCCAGATTGTCGACGAAGCCCGTGAACAGGCTCGCGTCGAAGCTGACCGTGTGAAGGCTCAGGCTCAAGCCGAGATCGAACAGGAACTCAACAGTGTCAAAGACGCGCTGCGTGCCCAAGTGGGTGCCCTGGCCGTTGGCGGTGCTTCGAAGATCCTGGGTGCCACAATCGATCAAAACGCGCACGCAGAGCTGGTTAACCAACTGGCTGCTGAAATCTAAGCGAGGGCGATCATGGCAGAACTGACCACGTTGGCCCGACCTTACGCTAAGGCGGCCTTCGAGCACGCTCAGGCCCACCAGCAACTGGCCAATTGGTCAGCCATGCTCGGCCTGGCAGCAGCGGTGTCGCAAGACGACACCATGCAGCGCGTGCTCAAGGCCCCGCGACTGACGAGCGCAGAAAAGGCCGCCACGTTCATCGACGTGTGCGGCGACAAGTTCGATGCCAAGGCACAGAATTTCATTCACGTCGTTGCCGAAAACGACCGTCTCCCGCTTCTGCCGGAGATCGCCGCTCTTTTCGACCTGTACAAGGCCGAGCAAGAGAAGTCGGTAGACGTGGAAGTGACCAGTGCTTTCGCATTGAACCAAGAACAGCAAGACAAACTCGCCAAGGTTCTCAGTGCACGACTCAACCGGGAAGTGCGCCTGCAAGTCGAGGAAGACAAGTCCCTGATTGGGGGCGTTGTCATCCGCGCCGGCGACCTGGTTATCGATGGCTCGATTCGCGGCAAAATCGCGAAACTTGCCGAAGCATTGAAATCTTGAGTTTGAAGGGGCAGCAGAGCAATGCAGCAACTCAATCCTTCCGAAATAAGTGAAATTATCAAGGGCCGCATCGACAAGCTCGATGTAACCTCCCAAGCCCGTAACGAAGGCACTGTCGTCAGCGTATCTGACGGCATCGTGCGGATTCACGGTCTGGCCGACGTCATGTACGGCGAGATGATCGAGTTTCCGGGCGGCGTCTACGGTATGGCCCTCAACCTGGAGCAAGACTCTGTAGGTGCCGTGGTATTGGGCGCGTACACGACGCTGGCTGAAGGCATGAGCGCCAAGTGCACCGGCCGCATCCTCGAAGTTCCTGTCGGTAAGGAACTGCTGGGTCGCGTTGTCGACGCATTGGGCAACCCTGTTGACGGCAAAGGTCCGCTGAACAACACCGAGACCGACGCGGTCGAGAAAGTTGCTCCGGGCGTGATCTGGCGTAAGTCGGTAGACCAGCCTGTACAGACTGGCTACAAGGCTGTCGATGCCATGATCCCTGTCGGCCGTGGCCAGCGTGAGCTGATCATCGGTGACCGTCAGATCGGTAAGACCGCTCTGGCGATCGACGCGATCATCAACCAGAAAAACAGCGGCATCTTCTGCGTCTACGTGGCAATCGGTCAGAAGCAATCGACCATCGCCAACGTGGTTCGCAAGCTGGAAGAGAACGGTGCACTGGCTAACACCATCATCGTTGCCGCCAGTGCTTCGGAATCGGCCGCACTGCAGTTCCTGGCACCGTACTCCGGTTGCACCATGGGCGAATACTTCCGCGACCGCGGTGAAGACGCGCTGATCGTCTATGACGATCTGTCCAAGCAAGCAGTGGCCTACCGCCAGATTTCCCTGCTGCTGCGCCGTCCACCAGGCCGTGAAGCCTACCCAGGCGACGTGTTCTATCTCCACTCCCGTCTGCTGGAGCGCGCATCCCGCGTTTCGGAAGAGTACGTAGAGAAGTTCACCAACGGTGCCGTGACTGGCAAGACCGGTTCCCTGACCGCTCTGCCGATCATTGAAACCCAGGCTGGCGACGTTTCCGCGTTCGTTCCGACCAACGTGATTTCCATCACCGACGGTCAGATCTTCCTGGAATCGGCCATGTTCAACTCGGGCATCCGTCCTGCTGTGAACGCCGGTGTTTCGGTATCCCGTGTGGGTGGTGCCGCTCAGACCAAGATCATCAAGAAGCTGTCCGGTGGTATCCGTACCGCCCTGGCCCAGTACCGTGAACTGGCGGCATTCGCCCAGTTCGCTTCTGACCTGGACGAAGCGACCCGTAAGCAACTTGAGCATGGTCAGCGCGTTACCGAGCTGATGAAGCAGAAGCAATACGCACCAATGTCGATCGCTGACATGGCGCTGTCGCTGTATGCCGCTGAGCGTGGGTTCCTGACTGACATTGAAATCGCCAAGATCGGCAGCTTCGAACAAGCGCTGATCGCTTTCTTCAACCGCGATCACGCCGATTTGATGGCCAAGATCAACGTTAAAGGTGACTTCAATGACGAAATCGACGCTGGCCTCAAGGCCGGTATCGAGAAGTTCAAGGCCACCCAAACCTGGTAAGCCGCAGCGGGAGCCGCAAGGCTCCCGCTTGCTAACCTGATAGGTGTTACATGGCAGGCGCAAAAGAGATTCGCAGTAAGATTGCGAGCATCAAAAGCACGCAAAAGATTACCAGCGCCATGGAAAAAGTGGCGGTCAGCAAAATGCGCAAGGCACAAATGCGCATGGCTGCTAGCCGTCCTTATGCGGAGCGCATCCGCCAGGTGATTGGTCATCTGGCCAACGCCAACCCGGAATACCGCCACCCGTTCATGATCGACCGCGCCGTCAAGCGCGTCGGTTACGTTGTGGTGAGCAGTGACCGTGGTCTGTGCGGTGGCTTGAACACCAACCTGTTCAAGGCCCTGGTCAAGGACATGGCGGTAAACCGCGAACAAGGCGTCGAGATCGATCTGTGCGTGGTCGGTAGCAAGGGTGCGGCTTTCTTCCGCAACTTCGGCGGTAACGTCGTCGCTGCTATCAGCCACCTGGGTGAAGAACCGTCGATCAATGACCTGATCGGCAGCGTCAAGGTGATGTTGGATGCTTACCTGGAAGGCCGGATCGACCGCCTGTCCGTGGTATCCAACAAGTTCATCAACACCATGACGCAACAGCCGACCGTGGAGCAGTTGATTCCACTGGTGGCGACCCCGGAACAGGAACTCAAGCACCACTGGGACTATCTCTACGAACCGGATGCCAAGGAGCTGCTCGACGGCTTGATGGTCCGTTACGTGGAGTCGCAGGTCTACCAGGCGGTGGTCGAGAACAACGCAGCTGAACAAGCGGCGCGGATGATCGCGATGAAGAACGCTACCGACAACGCCGGTGATTTGATCAGCGATTTGCAGCTGATCTACAACAAGGCGCGTCAGGCTGCGATCACCCAAGAGATCTCGGAAATCGTCGGCGGCGCTGCCGCGGTTTAACGGTTCAAATATTCAGAGGATCCAGCTATGAGTAGCGGACGTATCGTTCAAATCATCGGCGCCGTTATCGACGTGGAATTCCCACGCGACAGCGTACCGAGCATCTACGACGCCTTGAAGGTTCAAGGCGCCGAAACCACCCTGGAAGTTCAGCAGCAGCTGGGCGACGGCGTGGTTCGTACCATTGCGATGGGCTCCACCGAGGGCTTGAAGCGCGGTCTGGACGTCAACAACACTGGCGCAGCTATCTCCGTACCGGTCGGTAAAGCGACCCTGGGCCGGATCATGGACGTGCTGGGCAACCCGATCGACGAAGCTGGCCCGATCGACACCGAAGAGCGCTGGGGCATTCACCGTCCTGCGCCAACCTTCGCTGAACAGGCTGGTGGCAACGAGCTGCTGGAAACCGGCATCAAGGTTATCGACCTGGTTTGCCCGTTCGCCAAGGGCGGTAAAGTCGGTCTGTTCGGTGGTGCCGGTGTAGGCAAGACCGTAAACATGATGGAACTGATCCGTAACATCGCCATCGAGCACAGCGGTTATTCCGTGTTCGCCGGCGTGGGTGAGCGTACTCGTGAGGGTAACGACTTCTACCACGAGATGAAGGATTCCAACGTTCTGGACAAAGTGGCACTGGTCTACGGCCAGATGAACGAGCCGCCGGGAAACCGTCTGCGCGTGGCCCTGACCGGCCTGACCATGGCCGAGAAGTTCCGTGACGAAGGTAACGACGTTCTGCTGTTCGTCGACAACATCTACCGTTACACCCTGGCCGGTACCGAAGTATCCGCACTGCTGGGCCGTATGCCTTCGGCAGTAGGTTACCAGCCGACCCTGGCCGAAGAGATGGGCGTGCTGCAAGAGCGCATCACTTCGACCAAGCAAGGCTCGATCACCTCGATCCAAGCGGTATACGTACCTGCGGACGACTTGACCGACCCGTCGCCAGCGACCACCTTCGCCCACTTGGACGCCACCGTCGTTCTGTCCCGTGACATCGCTTCCCTGGGTATCTACCCGGCGGTAGACCCACTGGACTCGACTTCGCGCCAACTGGACCCGAACGTGATCGGCCAGGAGCACTACGACACCGCTCGCGGCGTTCAGTACGTGCTGCAGCGTTACAAGGAACTGAAGGACATCATCGCGATCCTGGGTATGGACGAGCTGTCGGAAGCCGACAAGCAGTTGGTAAACCGTGCTCGTAAGATCCAGCGCTTCTTGTCGCAGCCGTTCTTCGTGGCTGAAGTCTTCACCGGTGCCTCGGGTAAATACGTTTCCCTGAAAGACACCATTGCTGGCTTCAAAGGCATCCTCAACGGTGACTACGACCACCTGCCAGAACAAGCGTTCTACATGGTCGGCGGCATCGAAGAAGCGATCGAGAAAGCCAAGAAACTGTAATCCCGGCGCCCGGCAACGGGCGCTAATTTAGGTTGAGGCAATCAGATGGCTATGACAGTCCATTGCGATATCGTCAGTGCGGAAGGGGAAATCTTCTCCGGTCTGGTCGAGTTTGTGGTTGCGCACGGTGATCAGGGTGATCTTGGTATCGCCCTGGGTCACGCACCGCTGATCACCAGCTTGAAGCCAGGTCCGATTACTCTGACCAAGCAGGGCGGGGAGCGGGAGGTGTTCTACATCTCCGGTGGTTTCCTCGAGGTTCAGCCGAACATGGTCAAGGTCCTTGCCGACACCGTGCAACGTGCTGCCGACCTGGACGAAGCCTCCGCTCAGGAGGCCGTCAAGGCCGCCGAGAAGGCCCTGCACGAGCGCGGCGCCGAGTTCGACTACGGTTCTGCTGCTGCACGTCTGGCCGAGGCCGCAGCCCAGCTGCGTACCGTCCAGCAGATCCGCAAGAAGTTTGGCGGCTAAGCCGTCTGCTTTCTGTGCGATTGATTAAAAAGGGTAGCCTCGGCTACCCTTTTTTCTTTTCCCGACACTCATTACCTGGTCGCAGCCGCTGACCACCCAGGATTGGTAGCCAGTCATGTCTCTTGAAATCGTTATCCTCGCGGCCGGCCAAGGCACCCGCATGCGTTCGGCGTTGCCCAAGGTCTTGCACCCGGTCGCCGGCAATTCCATGCTCGGTCATGTTATCCACAGCGCGCGGCAACTTGATCCACAGCGCATTCACGTGGTGATCGGCCACGGTGCCGATGCAGTACGCGAACGCCTGGCGGCGGATGACCTGAATTTCGTCCTGCAGGATAAACAACTGGGCACCGGCCATGCGGTGGCCCAGGCCGTACCGTTCATCACGGCCGATACAGTGCTGATTCTCTACGGCGATGTGCCGCTGATCGAAGTCGAGACCTTGCAGCGCCTGCTCAAGCATGTCGCCCCCCAGCAGTTGGGCTTGCTGACCGTCGAGCTGGATGACCCCACCGGTTACGGCCGTATTGTGCGTAACGCCGACGGTCAGGTGACCGCGATTGTCGAGCAAAAGGACGCCAACGAAGCCCAGCGCACGATCACCGAGGGCAACACCGGGATTCTCGCCGTGCCGGCCGAGCGCCTGGGCGACTGGATGAGTCGTCTGTCGAACAACAATGCCCAGGGCGAGTACTACCTGACCGACGTGATTGCAATGGCCGTTGCCGATGGCCTGGTCGTCGCTACCGAGCAGCCGCTGGACGCCATGGAAGTGCAGGGCGCCAACGATCGCCGACAACTGGCCGAGCTGGAGCGCCACTATCAATTGCGCGCCGCCCGCTGCCTGATGGCCCAAGGCGTGACCCTGCGCGATCCGTCCCGTTTCGACGTGCGTGGTGACGTCAGCGTGGGTCGCGACGTGGTCATCGATATCAACGTTATCCTCGAAGGCAAGGTTGTCATCGAAGACGACGTGGTCATCGGCCCGAACTGCGTGATCAAGGACAGCACCCTGCGCAAAGGCGTGGTGATCAAGGCCAACAGCCACCTCGACGGCGCAGTCATGGGCGAAGGCAGCGACGCCGGCCCGTTTGCCCGCCTGCGTCCAGGCTCTGTGCTGGAAGCCCGTGCCCATGTGGGTAACTTCGTCGAACTCAAGAACGCTCACTTGGGCGAAGGCGCCAAGGCCGGTCACCTGACCTACCTGGGTGACGCTGAAGTCGGCGCTCGCACCAATATTGGCGCCGGTACCATCACCTGTAACTACGATGGCGCCAACAAGTGGAAGACCGTGTTGGGTGACGATGTTTTCATTGGTTCCAACAACTCGCTGGTGGCGCCTGTGGATATCTCCAGCGGGGCAACCACGGCGGCCGGTTCGACCCTTACGCAGAATGTGGATAAAGATCAATTGGCGGTGGGGCGCGCGCGCCAGCGCAATATTGACGGCTGGAAGCGACCAGAGAAAATCAAGAAGCCCTGAAGTTATCCACAATCTCCTGTGGGAGCGAGCTTGCTCGCGATAGCGGTGTATCAGGTAAAGCAGCTTTGCCTGACCTGGCCCCTTCGCGAGCAAGCTCGCTCCCACAGTGATTTAGGGGATTTCTGAATTTTTCTGCTGGCGCCTTGACGATATCGCTTCAATAGGTTTTGATTGCTTACGTTATCTTTCGAATCGAAACTTAAGCCGCCATGTCGAAACGCAATACGCCACAGCGCCGCCACAATATCCTTGCCTTGCTCCAAGAGCAGGGCGAGGTCAGTGTAGATGAGTTGGCCAGGCGCTTCGAAACCTCGGAGGTTACGATTCGCAAGGACCTCGCTGCCCTGGAAACCAATGGCTTGCTGCTGCGTCGCTACGGTGGCGCGGTGCCGATGCCGCAGGAGTTGGTGGCCGATAACGGGCAAACCGTCTCCAAGTACAAACTCGCCATTGCCCGGGCCGCTGTAAAGCGAATCCGCGAACACGCGCGAATCATCATCGACAGCGGCAGTACCACCGCCGCCATGATCCCTCAACTCGGCCAACAGCCGGGCCTGGTGGTGATGACCAATTCCCTGCACGTCGCCAGTGCCTTGAGCGAACTGGAACACGAGCCGGTGCTGTTGATGACCGGCGGCACCTGGGACCCTCACTCCGAGTCGTTCCAGGGCCAGGTGGCCGAGCAGGTGCTGCGTTCCTACGATTTCGACCAGTTGTTCATCGGCGCCGACGGCATCGATCTGGTTCGAGGTACCACCACCTTCAACGAACTGCTGGGCCTGAGCCGCGTAATGGCCGAGGTTGCCCGGGAAGTGATCGTGATGGTGGAGGCCGACAAGATCGGCCGCAAGATCCCCAACCTGGAGCTGCCGTGGAGCAGCGTCCATACCCTCATTACCGATGATCGCCTGCCCGTGGAGGCTCGCGATCAAATACAGGCCCGCGGCATTAATCTGATCTGCGCGCCTGTCAGCCAGGAGAAATAGCATGTGTGGAATTGTCGGCGCCGTTGCTGAACGCAACATCACGGCCATCTTGCTTGAAGGTCTCAAGCGTCTCGAATATCGCGGCTACGACAGTGCCGGCGTAGCGGTATTCACCAACGACGAAAAGCTTGAGCGCATGCGTCGTCCGGGCAAGGTCAGCGAGTTGGAACGCGCCCTGGACGCTGAACCGCTGCTCGGTCGCCTGGGCATTGCCCACACCCGTTGGGCCACCCATGGCGCGCCGTGCGAGCGCAACGCCCATCCCCATTTCTCCGGCGACTTGGCGGTAGTGCACAACGGCATCATCGAGAACTATGAAGCGTTGCGCGAACAGCTCAAGGCGCTCGGCTACGTGTTTACCTCCGACACCGACACCGAAGTCATTGCGCATCTACTGAGCCACAAGCTTAAGGACCTTGCAGACCTGACCGTAGCGCTCAAGGCAACGGTCAAGGAACTGCACGGTGCCTACGGCCTGGCGGTCATCAGCGCGAAACAACCCGATCGCCTGGTGGCAGCCCGCAGCGGCAGCCCATTGGTGATCGGCCTGGGCCTGGGGGAAAACTTCCTGGCTTCCGATCAACTGGCGCTGCGTCAGGTCACCGACCGCTTCATGTACCTGGAAGAAGGCGACATCGCCGAGATTCGCCGCGACAGCGTGCAGATCTGGGACCTCAATGGCAAAGACGTCGAGCGCGAGGTTGTTCAATACCGCGACGGTGCCGAAGCTGCCGACAAAGGCGAGTTCCGCCATTACATGCTCAAGGAAATCCACGAGCAACCGGCCGTTGTGCAGCGCACGCTTGAAGGACGCCTGAGCCAGAACCAGGTATTGGTCCAGGCATTCGGTCCACAGGCGGCCGAGTTGTTCGCCAAGGTCCGCAACGTGCAGATCGTGGCCTGCGGCACCAGTTATCACGCCGGTATGGTCGCCCGTTACTGGCTGGAAGAGCTGGCGGGTATTCCCTGCCAGGTCGAAGTGGCCAGCGAGTTCCGTTATCGCAAAGTGGTGGTGCAACCCGATTCGCTGTTCGTCACCATCTCCCAGTCCGGCGAAACCGCCGACACCCTGGCCGCCCTGCGCAACGCCAAGGAACTGGGTTTCCTCGCCAGCCTGGCAATCTGCAACGTCGGCATCAGCTCGCTGGTGCGTGAGTCCGACCTGACCCTGCTGACCCAGGCCGGCCGTGAGATTGGCGTGGCGTCGACCAAGGCCTTCACCACGCAACTGGTGGGCCTGCTGTTGCTGACCCTGTCCCTGGGCCAGGTCCGCGGCACGCTGGGTGAAGGCGTCGAGGCCAAACTGGTGGAAGAACTGCGTCGCCTGCCGGCCCGCCTGGGCGAAGCCTTGGCCATGGACAACACCGTGGAAAAAATCGCCGAGCTGTTCGCCGAAAAGAACCACACCCTGTTCCTGGGTCGCGGCGCGCAATTCCCGGTGGCGATGGAAGGGGCCTTGAAGCTCAAGGAAATCTCCTACATCCACGCCGAGGCCTACCCGGCCGGTGAACTCAAGCACGGCCCGCTGGCGCTTGTGGATAACGACATGCCCGTCGTCACCGTGGCGCCGAACAACGAACTGCTGGAAAAGCTCAAGTCCAACCTGCAGGAAGTCCGCGCCCGTGGCGGCCAGCTGATTGTCTTTGCTGACGAGAAGGCTGGCATGACCAACGGCGAAGGCACCCACGTGGTACACATGCCGCACATCCACGACATCCTGTCGCCGATCCTCTACACCATCCCGCTGCAACTGCTGTCGTACTACGTCGCAGTGCTCAAGGGCACTGATGTGGACCAGCCGCGTAACCTGGCGAAATCGGTAACGGTCGAGTAAGGCTGAAGCGCGGGCAACGGAGCCAGCCTGCCAGCTCTGATCCGAAACGCTCAAAAACCAACCCCCTGAAATTCAGGGGGTTTTTTTATGAGGGCAACTAAACTTCAGGCCGAATTTGTCCAGGAGCCACGATTCGATTACGCCTGGCTCACCCACCCTGTTCGTCGTATTCACGGCGAGCCGCCGAACAACTGCGTTGACAACGTGGGACATAGATGATGATATCCAGTCATACGACAACGTATGACATCAAAAAATAATAAAAACGAAAGGCGCAGCCATGTATCTCTACATTTGCCGCCCAGCGAATTTGCAGTCCACCGGACCCACGCGTTATCGACGTGCGCCAACGTCCTTCTTTACCTTCCGAAAAGCCCTGTGCGCGCTCGCCAGTGCAGTCGAATTCCCCAATCTCAACCTTCAAGCAGTCTCGCCTGTCCCGCCAGGCGTTAGCACCGTGCGTGTTGGTTTCTCGCTCAACCTCAATCCCACAATGAATGGCAGCACCCGGAGAACAATAATGAAGAAAACACTCTGCGCCTCTTTGATCGCCTCGTTTTTGAGTTTGACTGCTGGTACGGCGATGGCTGCCGATGCCAGCGACTGGCCAAATCGTCCGGTCCAGGTTGTGGTGATCGCCAACGCCGGCGGTGATACCGATTTCAACGCACGAATGATGGCCAAGTACTTCACCAAGGTTACTGGCAAGACCATGGTTGTCACCAACATGGCCGGCGGGGGGGGCACCATCGCCGCCGATGCGGTCAAGAGCGCGGCGCCGGATGGCAATACCATCTTGTTCACCCACACCGGCCAGTTGATCGTGAACGAGGTCGCAGGGCTGTCGGAGGACCGTTTTGATGCGTTTGATATCGCCTGCATCGCTGGCGTCGACAAAGGCGCGGTGTTCGTCTCGGCGAAAAGCTCGGGCATTGACAGCCTCGACCAACTGATTGAAAAAGCCAAGGCCAAGCCCGGCACCATCACCTATGGCACCGAGATGGGCAACTTCTCGCACCTGCAAGGCTTGATGTTCGAGAAGCTCGCTGGCGTGAAACTGAAAATGGTCGACAGCGGGACCGTCTCGGAAAAAATCGTTGCCTTGCTGGGCAAGCGCATCGACCTCGGCGCCATCAGCTATGGCTCGGTCCAGGATTACATCTCCAGCGGCAAGATGACTGCCTTGGGTCAGCCCAACGCTGAGCGCAACGCGCTGCTGGGCGACGTCAAGACTTTCAAGGAACAAGGCGTGGACCTGATCCTGGACAAGCCTTACGTCGTTGCTTTCCCGAAAGGCACGGACCCGGCCATCGTCAAGAAGATGGCCGATACCATGAAGAAAATCACCGAAGAGCCTGAATACGCCGAGGAACTGAAGAGGTCCTTCAAGCAGCCGGTCAGCTTCCAGGGCCCCGAAGAAGCCGTCGCCACGTTGAATAAAACCCGCGACAGCTTCATGCAGTTCAAGGACGAGATGCGTAAAGCGAAATAATTTTGCGTAACGGCTCGGGTGCGCGCCGCGCTGGCCAGCACCCGACAACCTGTCCTTTCCAGCAAGAGGAGCCTGTATGGATTCCTATAAAAGAAACGAGCTGATCGCCGGCCTGGCCATGCTCGGTGCCGGCGTCGCTTATCTGGTATTGACCATGAACCTGCCGCGTCGCGGGACGATCGATGCCGCGTTTGTACCTTGGGTACTCGCCGTCGCGTTGTGCCTGTTGGGCGCGTTGCAACTGTGGGTGTGGCGAAAGCTGCCGGACAAAAGTGCCGAGCCTGCGGAAAAGCCGGAGGCGATCGATTACCCAACGGTCATCAAGTCCCTGGCATTGGTGCTGCTTTATACGGCGCTGATGGTGCCGCTGGGTTTCGTGATCACGACCGTGCTTTATCTCTATGCCCAGTTCATCGTACTGACCCCTGCGGATCAAAAGGTCAAGCACCTGCGATATGCGCTGATAGCGGTCGTCTCGTCTGTCCTGATCTTTTACATCTTTCGCCATGGCTTCGACTTGCTCCTGCCGGTCGGTCTATTGGATTTCTAGGGGACGGCCATGATTGAACTCATGCAAACAGGCTTCGCAGCCGTACTTACACCCTACGCTTTCCTGATAATCACCCTCGGCGTGGTGGTAGGAATCATCTTTGGTGCGATACCTGGACTTTCGGCCACGATGGCGATCGCTCTATTTTTGCCGCTGACTTACTCGATGGGGCCTGGTACTGGCCTGGCGCTGTTGGTCGCGTTGTTCGTTGGCGCCACCTCGGGAGGGCTGATATCGGCGATATTGCTCAACATACCGGGAACGCCGGCCTCCATCGCGACGACGTTCGATGGTTGGCCGCTGATGAAACAGGGCCATGGCGTCAAGGCCCTTGGGATTGGCGTGGTGTTCTCGTTTCTCGGCACGATTTTCAGTATCGCCGCACTGATGTTCATCGCCCCGATCCTGGCGGAACTGGCCCTGAGCTTTGGCCCGCACGAATACTTCTCTATCGCGATCTTTTCGCTGACGCTGATCGCCACGCTGTCCACCGGCTCGCTGGTCAAAGGCTTGTTTGCCGGTGCCCTGGGTTTTGCTTTCTCCACCGTGGGGATCGCCCCGGTCGAGGCGATCCGCCGTTTTACCTTTGACCTGCCGAGCCTCAACGGCGGCTTTGCGATGCTCACCGTGATGATCGGTATGTTCGCCGTCGCCGAAGTATTGAAGTTCGCTGAGAGCGCACGCCTGAGCCACCGGGCCAAACCCCAGCACGTCAGCATGAAAGGCGTGAAAGGTTTCGGTTTTTCGATGAAGGAGTTTGTCGGCCAGTTGCCCAACGCCACCCGTTCGTCCCTGATCGGCCTGGGCATTGGCATCTTGCCCGGCATTGGTGCCGGTACGTCGAATATCGTCTCTTACATCGTGGCGAAGAAACGTTCCAAGACGCCTGAGGAGTTCGGCAAAGGCAAGATCGACGGCGTGGTCGCCAGCGAGACGGCCAACAATGCCGGCATCGGCGGCGCGATGATTCCCCTGCTGACGCTGGGCATTCCTGGCGATACCACCACGGCAGTCATGCTGGGCGGCTTCATGATCCACGGCATCCAGCCCGGGCCCCTGCTGTTCATCAGCCAGGCGCCGCTGGTCTACACGATTTTCGCCGCGCTGATCCTCGCTTCCGTACTGATGCTGGTACTGGAGTTCTACGGCCTGCGCATGTTCATCAAGTTGCTGGCGGTGCCCAAGCACATTCTGCTGCCGATTATCCTGGTGCTCTGCGTGGTCGGTGCCTTCGGCCTGAACAGCCGGATCTTCGATGTCTGGGCGGTATTGCTGTTTGGCTTGCTGGGGTACGGGTTCGTCAAGGCCGGTTTGCCGATTGCACCGTTCATCATCGGCTTCATCCTCGGTCCGATGGCTGAAACCAACTTGCGTCGAGGCTTGATGCTGTCCGATGGCAACTTCGGCGGCTTCCTGACCAATCCCATTTCGGCGGGCTTTCTCATCCTGGCTGCCGCCTCCATCTCCTGGCACTTGGTGACGGTCATTCGCAACCGCAAAAGCGCGGCCATTGAATTGATGCGCAGCTAGTCCACTGCATTCGCTGCTGTAACACGACGCTGTGTTGCAGCAGCCGAACCCAACCGTTCGGAGCATAGCCATGCAAGACACGCCTCAACTGTCTTCCGCCGACGACGATCGTATTGCCTGGGTGCGCGTGGCCTCGGTTTTCCTACCGTTGGCCAACCCCATCAGCGACGCCAAGGTGTTGACCGGTCGGCAAAAGCCAATGACCGAAATCGCCATTCTGTTTGTGGAAATCGAAACCAGGGACGGCCACCGTGGCCTGGGGTTCAGCTATTCCAAGCGCGCCGGTGGCCCCGGGCAATTTGCCCACGCCCAGGAAGTCGCCCCCAGCCTCATCGGCGAAAATCCCAGCGACATTTCCAAACTGTGGGACAAGCTCTGCTGGGCGGGTGCCTCGGTGGGGCGCAGCGGCCTGGCGACCCAGGCGATCGGTGCATTCGATGTCGCCCTGTGGGACTTGAAAGCCAAGCGGGCCAACCTTTCCCTGGCGCGCTTGCTCGGCGCTCATCGCGATTCTGTCCAGTGCTACAACACATCGGGTGGATTCCTGCACACGCCGCTTGATCAACTGATGATCAATACCGACATCTCCCGGGAAAAAGGCATCGGCGGGATCAAGCTCAAGGTCGGCCAGCCTGACCAGGCGCTGGATCTGCACCGGGTCAGCACCATCCGCAAACACCTGGGGGATGACTTCCCCTTGATGGTCGACGCCAACCAGCAGTGGGACCGACCCACTGCGCAGCGCATGTGCCGACGCCTTGAGCCGCTCAACCTGGTCTGGATCGAGGAACCGCTGGACTGCTACGACGCCGAAGGTCATGCCGCGCTGGCCCTGCAATTCGATACGCCGATCGCCACCGGTGAAATGCTCACCAGCGTTGCCGAGCACTGGGAATTCATCAAGCTGCGCGCGGCCGATTACCTGATGCCCGACGCGCCCCGTGTCGGTGGCATCACCCCTTACCTCAAGGTCCAGGCATTGGCCGAGCACGCGGGGCTGATGATCGCGCCGCACTTTGCCATGGAGCTGCATATCCATCTGGCCGCCACTTACAGCCGCGAGCCTTGGGTGGAACATTTCGAATGGCTGGAACCGCTGTTCAACGAACGCATGCAAACCCGTGATGGGCGCATGTTGGTGCCCACCCGGCCTGGCCTTGGATTGTCCTTGAGCGAGCGCGTGGCGGGCTGGACGGCTGGTCAGGCCGAGTTCGGCCAGCGTCCATAAACGGGAGAAGAGATGTCATCGTTGAGCGATCAAGTGCTCCAGCGCATCGAGCAGGTGGTCGGGCAAGCGGGATTGGTGCGCGACCCTGAATTGATGCACAGCTATCTGACGGACTGGCGTAACGCCTATCAAGGCCAGGCCGCCCTGGTGGTGCGCCCGGCCACGACCGAAGAAGTGGCCGAGGTTGTGCGCATCTGCCATGACGCCCAAGTTGCCTTGGTGCCGCAGGGCGGCAACACCGGCTTGTGTGGCGGCTCGATCCCCGATGCCTCAGGCAGCCAGGTGGTGTTGTCCTTGACCCGGATGAAGCGCATCCGTGAGATCGACCTGGCCAATGAAACCATCACGGTCGAGGCGGGGGTAATCCTGCAGCAGCTACAGGACGCCGCCAGCCAGGCCGGTCGCCTGTTTCCGCTGTCGTTGGGGGCGGAGGGCAGTTGCACGGTGGGCGGCAATCTGGCGACCAACGCCGGCGGCACGGCGGTGCTGCGCTACGGCAACATGCGTGAGCTGACCCTGGGCCTGGAAGTGGTGCTGCCTGACGGCCGCGTCTGGAACGGTTTGCGGGGCTTGCGCAAGGACAACACCGGTTACGATCTCAAGCATTTGTTCATCGGCTCGGAAGGCACGTTGGGCATCATCACCGCGGCGGTGCTGAAACTGTTCCCGGCCACCCACAGCACGGCGACAGCCTGGGTCGCTCTGCCTTCGCCGCAAGCGGCGGTGGACTTGATCGGCCATATCCGCAGCCTGTGCGCCGATCGCCTGACGGGCTTCGAGATGATGTCGCGCCAGAGCCTGGACTTTGTCCTGGACCATGTGGCCGGCTGCAATGACCCGCTGGAAGCGAAGCACCCTTGGTACGCCTTGATTGAACTGCGCGACACAGTGCCCGACGCGCCCTTGACGCTGTTGCTGGAAAACGGCCTGGCCCATGCCTTCGAACGCGGTTGGGTCATCGACGCGGTGTTGGCCAGCAGCCAGGCGCAGGCCGCCGCCCTGTGGGCGCTGCGCGAAGGGATCTCCGAGGCGCAAAATCATGAAGGCCCGAGCCTCAAGCATGACATCAGCGTACCCGTGAGCCGGATTCCGGAGTTCATCGAGCGCACCGACAAAGTCCTGCAACAGGACTTTCCGGGCGTGCGCATCGTTTCTTATGGCCACATGGGCGACGGCAACCTGCACTACAACATCAGCAAGCCGATCGGCGACGAGGACGCCTCGTTCAAGGCGCGGGAACAGGCGATCACGCAGGCCATCTACCGGATGACCAGTGCCTTCAACGGCAGCATCAGCGCTGAGCATGGGCTGGGACAAGCCAAGCCTGACGCGGCGGTTCACTTCAAGGATCCGCTGGAGATCGAGTTGATGCGTGCCATCAAGCGCACGTTGGACCCGGCGGGGCTGATGAATCCGGGTAAGGTCTTTACTGCCGGGCTGGGAGTGACTCAGTCGGCCGCTGCTGGCTTCCCGGTCGGGTAAAGGCATGGCTGAAAGTATTTATCGATTATTCTATAGATTATGAAAAAATACTTTCATATTTGGCTTCGCCTAGCGTACGTCGACGATAGCTATGCTAGTATTTTTTCAAATTAACGAAGAAACTGAAAAAATACTGACATGCCAAAAAAAACAGCACCTCTCATGCCGTCAGCTGAGCGGCTCCTGCGCCAGTTTGGCGAACGGATCGAGCTGGCTCGCAAGCGCCGTAAGATCACTGCGGCGCAAATGGCTGCGCGGGCAGGCATGAGCGCGCCTACGTTGAGGGCCTTGGAGAATGGCAGCCCTGCAGTGACCATCGGGGCTTACATGTCGGTATTAGTGGTGTTGGGGTTGGAGAAGGACCTTGAGTTACTCGCACACACGGATGAGTTAGGCCGTGATCTGCAAGATGCTGAATTGAAGAGGCGTTTCACAGTCGAGCACATCAAGCCGAAAGTACCGCTGCCTGGTCAGTTTCATCGAGACAATTTGATCAGCCACTCAGCGCAAGAGAACCTCGCTATGTCGTCTGCCACCGTCAGTCGGAGCCAGACAAGCTCGGAACTGGCTAAGAAGCTTCTAGGGGACGATGATGCCTGAAAGGATTTTCGTCTACGCAGGCTGGAATGACGCGGCACCGGTACTGCTTGGAACTCTCCATCCTCGAAGATTGGCAGGATCCGAGCGTATGGAGTTCGAATACGCGCGGGCTGCTCTTCAAACGATTCATACTCAGATTGTGATCGACCCTCGAATTCAACCTTACGAAGGGCGGCAGTATCCAGCGCGAAATTGCTTTGGGTGCGTATCGGATTCCTCGCCTGATCGATGGGGACGACTGCTGATGGATCGTCGGCTGGAGCGAGATAAGAGAGCCGGCTTTGTACCGCAGGACGCACGGCTATTTGACTCGGACTACCTTATCGGCGTTCACGACGCTTACCGGGTAGGGGGGCTGCGTTACAAAGTTGAGGAAGAAGGAGCGTTTCTTGACGACCATGTGGAGCAAGCCGCCCCACCTATGGCCCGTATGCGTGAGCTTGAAGAGGCTTCGCGTCGATTTGAAGCTGGAGAGGATCGGGGAGCCCATGGTCAGGACTGGATTCGAATGCTCATTGCCCCTGGTGGCTCGTTGGGTGGGGCAAGACCCAAGGCAAGTGTGGTAGACGATGATCAAGCACTCTGGATAGGGAAATTTCCCAGCAATAAGGACACTCACGACGTGGGCGGCTGGGAGATGGTCGTCAATACATTGGCCCAGGGGTGTGGGCTAAATGTTGCTGAAGGAAAAGCGCAACGGTATGCGAGCGAGCATCACTGTTTCATGGTCAAGCGCTTTGACAGAACAGCCAAGGGTGGGCGACTTCATTTTTCTTCAGCGATGACCCTGACGGACCACCAGGATGGTGACGGGCATGAGACAGGGGCGAGCTATCTGGAAATTGCGGAGGTATTAGTGAGGGAGGGGGCGTCCCCCGATGTGGATCTTCCCGAGCTTTGGCGAAGAGTTGTCTTCAACATGCTGGTTTCGAACACTGACGATCATCTACGCAACCATGGTTTCCTGCTGGAGCCAGGACGCGGTTGGCGTCTTTCGCCTGCGTATGACATGAACCCTGTCCCCGGTGACACTGGCTTGAGGCTCAACGTTTCAGAGGCGGATAACGCCATAGATCTCGATTTGGCAATGAGCGTGGCCGGCTACTTTCGAGTCTCTGCTGACGATGCCAGACAAACCATCGAGAAGTTCCAAAGCGTCATCAGCAAATGGCCCAAGGTTGCGCGCTATCTAGGAATCTCAGGTAATGAGCAGGAGCGGATGGCGCCAGCATTCGCGCTTGCCCGCTAAGCGCTACTCCAGAAAACACCGATCAAACAGATAAACGCTGGCCGGTTTGAGATTTTCCACCGTGCGTTGCGGGCGTCCGCCGTCGCCAGCTTTTTTGCGGCCGGTTTCCTGCAAATAACCGGCCTCGGTCATCTTCAGCAAACGCTGGCGCATGCTGGTCTTGAGCACCGGGCGATCGAGTACCACGGAAAAAATGCCCACCGCTTCCGGCGCGCTGAATTCCGAGCCCAGGAACATCAGCGGCAGGCTGCTATAGAGGGCTTTGGACAGCAAGCGCTCGTGGACCGTCGCCACCAGGCTGTTGTGGTCGAAAGGGAGTTTGATCGAGGCGTCTGCGACGTCCTTGAGGGAGAAGAATCCCTGATGTTCGGCGAGCTGGACCGCTTCGCTGGCAATCGCCAGGTAGAACGTCGAGGACGACCAGCAGCGCGGATCGCGGAACGCGTCGCCGACGGTGCCGACCTGTTCGATCCAAGCCAGCGGCATGCCGACCTTGTTTGAGTTACGCAGGCGCTCCACGGCGTCGTTCAGCGTGAGATCTTCGACGTCACCATTGACCACGATCCCGGGCAACGCCCAATGACCGGCGAACGGCTCGGCCTCCCGTCGGTTCAGGAGAATTTCCAGCGCCTGGGTCTCCCGGCAGAAGCGCAGCACACAGAGGTCGATGGTGTGCAGGTAACCGCGCGCAGGGGCTGTGCTAGTGGGCATGTCGATTTCCGTGGGTAGCGTAAAGGTCATAGTTTAACGGGTTCATGCCGGGTGCCATCCAGTCGCTGGGCAGCGGCTTGCCCAAGGCCAGTCGTTCGCGAACCACCGTGCTGCGCACGTGGATCTTTTCCTCGACGCAAAGGATGGAAAAACGCTCCAGCAATTCCTGGCCCCGATAGAAGGTCGACAGTTGATCCGCGACATCCTCACCCACCACCAACGCGATCCGCTTGCCGTCCAGGGCCAGGCTGTCGGCGAGATGGGCGAGCAGGGTGTAGCTGTAGATGGCGCCTTCAACGCCACGGGCCACGACCTGTTCCACCCGGCTTGCACGCACTTCGGCGCAGCACAGCGGCTGGACGTTCTCGACAATCGATTCCAGCCAGTTCAGGCGCACCTCATAGTCGACCATTTGCTTGCCATAGGGATGCCGGAAGCTGGGGACCACCAGCACGCGTCTGGTCTGGCGCGAGGCCTCGATCATCACTTGGGCGTGACCGGCGTGAGGGGGATTGAAAGCGCCGCCATACAGGGCAATCTCGAACATGGTTTATCCTCTTTTAGTACACGACATGTACTGTATCAGCAAAATCTTTTTGATGAAAATCTGCTTCTTGTCTAATAGACGCATTGATTAAGAGGGAATCATCCAAAAATATTTTCTCAAAGTGGCTTGTTATGAAAGTACACCTTATGTACTCTCGTCGCCATGAAGAGGAGAAACCCAGCATGAACAGCCTGACCCGGAAAACCGCTTCCTTCGATGTCGATGCGCAAAAGAGTTTCACGCCACTGTGCCCCGATGAGCTTCCAGTGCCGGGCGGTGACCAGATTGCCAGTGAGCTGAATTTCATCGCGTCCCTGGCCAGCCTCCGCATCGGCAGCAAGGATGCCCACTCGCCCCTGGCCCCTTGGGTAGTCGCCGATCACGCACAGATGTTCGTGCCGACCGGGCTTGAGCACGCCGACATCACCTGGGTCAGTCACTGCGTTCCCGGCACCGAGGGTTTCGCCTTGCTGGATCAGCTGCCAACCCCCTACGACTACGACTATTTCGTCTGGAAGGGTGTCGAGCCGGATCTGCACCCGTACGGCGCCTGCTACCACGACCTGCACGGCAAGCTATCCACGGGGGTGATCGAATACCTGAAAGGCCTGGATGTAGAGCAAGTCATTGTTGGCGGGCTGGCGCTGGATTTCTGCGTCAAGACCACCGCGCTGCAACTGGTCGCCGCCGGCTTCAAGGTGATCATTCACCTTCCGGCCTGCCGGGCCATCAGTGAGGAGGGGGCCGTTCAAGCCATTCAGGACATGCAGCAAGCAGGCGTCTCGGTTGCCGCGACGCGCGAAGAAACCATCTGCCTGGCAAACGCATAAGGAACAGACATGGACAGCGCATTCGATTCAAACAGCGGCACCATCCAGAGCCTTCTGGATACCGACTACTACACCTTCACCATGATGCAGGCGGTCTTGCACCAGCACCCGAATGTCGAGGTGGAATACCAGTTCATCGTGCGTTCCAAGGAGCGGCTCGGTCACCTGATCCCGGACATTCGTGTCGAGCTGGAGAAACTCGCCGGGTTGCAGCTGCGTGAGGGGGAGCAGCGGTTTTTGTTCAACAAGCGTTTCCGTGAGTACCTGACACCGGACTTCGAACAGTTTCTCGGCCTGTTTCGCTTCAATTTGCGCTACATCCACGTTTCGGAAGTCGACGGCCAGCTGCACATCCGCGTCCGTGGGCCGATGCTGCACTGCATCATGTTCGAGCAGCCGGTATTGGCGATGGTCAGCGAACTGCGCAACCGGGAGAAATACCCCGAAGTCGAGTTGGCCGACGTCACCCGCAAGCTGTACCAGAAGTTCGAATGGCTGGAGAAGAATGCCAGTCGTGAAGAACTCGCCGAGTTTCGCGTTTCAGACTTCTCCACCCGCCGGCGGTTGTCGTTCAGGGCCCAGCGTGAAGTGGTGAATGTCATGCGCAGCGATTTTCCTGGGGTCTTTGTCGGCACCAGTAATGCGCACTTGGCTTATGAATTCGATCTCCCGCTGATCGGCACCATGGCCCACCAATGGCTGATGGTGCACCAGCAGCTCGGGCGCTTGCGCGAGAGCCAGAACGCGGCGTTGGAAAACTGGGTGCGCGAGTATCGCGGTCGCCTCGGTATCGCCTTGACGGACTGCATCAGCACCGACTTTTTCCTCAAGGATTTCGACCTGTACTTTGCCAAGCTCTATGACGGCCTGCGCCAGGATTCCGGTGACCCGATCGTCTGGGCCGACAAGGTGCTGGGGCGTTACCAGGAGCTGGGCATCGACCCGCGGACCAAGGACCTGATGTTCTCCGATGGCCTCAATTTCGAGAAGTGCCTGCCGATTTTGCGTCATGTTCGCGGCAAGGCCAGATTCGGTTTTGGCATGGGCACCAGCCTGGCCTGCGATGTCGACGGTGTCGAACCACTGAGCATCGTCATGAAACTGGTGCGAGTCCACGGCGAGCCGGTGGTGAAGTTCTCCGACGATCCGATCAAGAACGTCTGCGAGGACGCCTCGTTCCTGCGCTACGCCGCTCAAGTGTTCAACGTCGCCCTGATCAATCCACAGTTGGGAGCCTGATATGACTTCGTTTCAGCAAGAGCGCATTGCCCGGGAACTGGGCATCGACCGCCAACTCACCCAGGGTGGCGAAGCCACCGAGATTGCCCGCCGCGTCGAATTCATCAAGCAGACCTTGCGCGAGTCGGGCTGCCAGTCCCTGGTCCTGGGGATCAGTGGCGGCGTCGACTCGCTCACCGCCGGCCGCCTGTGCCAGTTGGCGGTTGAGCAACTGCGGGATGAAGACTACGCGGCGCGGTTTATCGCCGTCCGGCTGCCGTACAAGGTCCAGGCCGATGAGCAAGACGCCCAGGCGTCCCTGGACTTCATCCGACCTGACTCGATCATCAGCAGTAACATCGCCGCGTGTGTTGATGGGCTGATGGGCAGTATCGCCATCGACGGCTTGCAGCCTTCGGCCGAACTCACCGATTTTGCCAAAGGCAACGCCAAGGCCCGGGCACGGATGCTGGCGCAATACGCCATTGCCAACCTGAGCAACGGATTGGTGGTTGGCACCGATCATGGGGCGGAGGCGGTGATGGGCTTTTTCACCAAGTTTGGCGACGGTGCGTGCGACCTGGCACCGTTGTCCGGGCTGACAAAGACCCAGGTGAGATTGTTGGCCGACGCGATGGGCGCCCCCGCGCGTCTGGTGCGCAAGGCGCCGACCGCGGATTTGGAGGACCTGGCCCCCGGTAAGTTGGATGAAGTGGCGTATGGCTGCAGCTACGAGGAAATCGATGCGTACCTGATGGGCGAAGAGGTCTCGCCCCAGGCACGACAGATCATCGAACGCGCCTACCTCAAGACAGCGCACAAACGAGCATTGCCCCGCGCCCCTATATCGTTGTAGTAGGGTTCTAAATGCAATGCTGTTCACTTAAGGCAATCGATAAACCTGTGGCGAGGGAGCTTGCTCCCGCTCGGCTGCGAAGCAGTCGTAAACCGGCGGGTGCGGTGTGTCTGATGCTCCGCATTTGGCAGGTGTTGGGGCCACTTCGCGGCCCAGCGGGAGCAAGCTCCCTCGCCACAGGTCGAGCATTTTTCTTAAGTGAACAGCATTGGGTTCTAAAGGGGATTTTTGGCCTCGAACGGAGTGGCAAATGACACAGGCAATCGGCATCAAGGATCGCGTACGCATCAAGCACGTCGAAGTCCTCTCGGACAATTGGTACGTGCTGCGCAAGACCACCTATGACTACCTCGGCCGCAATGGCCAATGGCGCGAGCTGACGCGCGAAACCTATGACCGGGGCAACGGCGCCACCATCCTGCTCTACAGCAAGGCCAAGCAGACCGTGGTGTTGACCCGGCAATTCCGCTTCCCGGCCTTCGTCAACGGGCACGATGACTTGTTGATAGAAACCTGCGCCGGCCTGTTGGACAACGACGACCCGCACACCTGTATCCGCAAGGAAACCCAGGAGGAAACCGGCTATATCATCCAGGACGTGCGCAAGGTGTTCGAAGCCTTCATGAGCCCGGGCTCGGTGACTGAGCGGGTGCATTTTTTCGTCGGCGAATATTTCGACGAAGACAAGCAGCACGAAGGTGGTGGCCTTGAAGCCGAGGGCGAAGAGATCGAAGTGTTGGAGATGTCCCTCGACCAGGCGTTGGGCATGATCGAGACCGGGGAGATTTGCGACGGCAAGACCATCATGCTGTTGCAGTACGCCAAGCTGCATCGGTTGCTGGATTAATCCTGGCCGCCTGTGCGCGGGACTCGATGCTGCCGAATCCTCCCGAAGTCATGCAATCGATCAAACATTGATCGGCCCCGGACAATAAATGCGCAGCCGTGTTCAAGGGCTGCGCGTTTTTGTTCAGCTGGATTGAGCCTCGCTGTCTTCCTGCATATCGTCCAGGTATTGCGGCTGGTCTGCCTGGCCTGTCTGGTCCGGCAGTTCGGTCACGACGCTGAAGTCGCTGATCTCGATGGCGCCGACCCCATGCCCGAGCAAATGGAAGGAAAACGCCTTGCGCTGCTGCGGGTTGTCGAAACTGATGTTCATCACCAGCGGCTGCTCGGGTGTCACCGCCACTTCGGTCGGCAGGTCCATCGGCACATCCTGCTCGAACTCCTTGGCCTTGAGGGAAATGTAGGCGGCATGGTCAGCCTCCACGGTGCGGATGGTCAGGCTGACGCGGGTCTGTGAGCCCTTGGGCATTTCCAGGTATTGGGCGCCGATCAGGTTGTCGGTCCAGTCGTTGGTGACCTGGGCCGGCAGCGGGATTTTATCCGTGCCGCCGAACTGATATTGCTGGTTCAGGGGCGTGCGCAACAGGGTCTGGTCCAGGGCGGTGGCCCGGGCGCTGATCAATCGGGCGCGCTGGCCGCTGTACTGCCCGCCGTAGGTGGCGTGGTCGGCGATGAAGCCTTCGCTGCTGTAATAACGGCAATGCTGGAGAAAATCGCACTCGGTAAACGTGCCCTTGCCGTCGTGGTAGCGCAGCTTGCCGTTGGTGAACGACATGATTTCCCGGCCCGTCGGGTAGTCCCTGAACATCGAGCGACCGGACAACGATGTGGGCACCGTAAAGCCGAAGTAATCGAGAATCGAGGCGGTCAGGTCCACATGCCCGTAGGTGCCTGACTTGATCCGGGGCAACGGTTCCGGCGCCAGCGTCAGGTTGAACCCCCAGGACGAGGCCAGCCGGACATCGTCGATGCCATGGGATTCGTCCGAGGTGATGACCACCAGGGTATTCTCCAGGATGCCCTGGTGTTCCAGGCCCGCCAGGAAGTTCTGCAGCGCGTCGTCCAAGTAACCCACCGCCGCCTGCTTGGCGGTGTCGTAACGTTGCAGGTAGTCATCCGGCGCCGAGTAAGGTTGGTGCGTGCCCACGGTCAGCAGGGTCAGCATCCAGGGCTTGTCGGCCTGTCGCAGTTGCCCGACGTAGTCCAGGGCGCCCTCGAAGAAGGTCTTGTCGTCCTTGCCCCAAGGAAATTCCAGGTAGGCGGGGCGCGTGAACCACTCCATGCCCAGGGTCGTGTCGAAGCCGATGTGCGGCATGATCCGGTCCTTGGCCATGAACCGCAGGCCCGCGCCTTGCAGGAAGTGGGTGGAAAAACCGTTCTGGCGCAACTGGGCCGGCAGACAGGCCTGGTTGCGCTGGGTCTGGTTGAGCATTTCGACGCCTTTGGGCGTGCCGTCGTCGAGCTTGTCGTAGTCGCCACACAGCATCGCGTACAAGCCACGAATGGTCTGGTGGCTGTGCAGGACGTAATCGGGGGTGTTCATGCCACGCTCGGCCCAGGCGCTGAGGTGCGGCATCAAGTTTTCTTGGTAACTGCTTTTCAAGGCCTGGCGGTTGGCACTCACGTAGGCGCCGGGAATGCCCTCCAGGGCGATGACCAGAACGTTGCGTGCTCGCCCTGGTTCGGCCAGCAATTTGTTGCCATCGAGGTCCAGGCGGGTCAGCCCTTCCATCGGCGGGGTTGGGTCCACGGCATCGCCGTCGAGCCATTGCCGGGCTTGGTCCTGCCCGGCGGCGATGCCCGCTGTGACGAGTTGGTGGGGCAGGTTGAACACATTCCATTGGTCCGCCTCACTGGGGCGCCAGGCTTGCAGCGCGCCGTGGCTCAGCAGGAGCAACACGGGCAACGCCCAGGCGTGGCGAGGCAAGCGTGGCGCCTGGTGTGGGCGGCGGGTCCATTGGGTCATCAGCCAGATCGCCAGCGCCGCCAACTGGATCGTTGCCAGCCACGGATGGGCGAAGCCGCCGCTGGTGGAATTTTCAACGAATTGCGGGTCGGTCAGGTAATGAATGTCCGACGGATTGGGCATCCGCCCGACCGCGCTGACCAGCTCGATGCTGGCCAGGGTCAACGCGCTCCAGGCCAGCAATGCCGGGAACGCCAGCCAACCGGGACGGCGATGGAGCAGCACGATCAGCAACCCGCCAACACCCAGGTCCGAGAGATAGCCCAGCGGGTCGGACCAGCCCAAGGCGAGGCGCAGGCCCATGGGGACGAGTAATACGCAGCCAATCAGAGCAATGAGGGCGGCGCGAGGGTGGGTTGAAGCGCGATAAAGAACGTTCACAAAAGCAGGCCTTTCGGTTGAAATCATTCTACTAAACGGACACTGCCACTGTGGGAGCGAGCCTGCTCGCGATAGCGCCGGATCAGCTGAGTTCATAGTGACTGACACACCGCCATCGCGAGCAGGCTCGCTCCCACAGGGTTCTTCCGTCGGTCATGAAACTGTCATGAGGGGAGATGGTAGCAAGGCCCGTTGCCGCTGGTCGGGCCAATGTCCCGGTGTCCGGCTGCGCTACGCTGTGGTTCACTGGCCCAGGCCTCTACAATGGCCGCGCGGTGCTGCTTTGCGGCGTGTAGAAAACTTGTATCAGGATTTCTCATCGGGGGATGGATGGACAGGTTCCAGGAAATGCAGGTGTTTCTCGCCGTCGCCCAGGCGTCGGGTTTTTCAGCGGCTGCGCGGCGCCTGGGCCTGTCGGCGGCCAGTGTCACGCGTGCGGTGGCGGGGTTGGAACAACGCATTGGTACGCCATTGCTGGTGCGCACCACTCGCAATGTGTACCTGAGCGAAGCAGGCCAGCGCTTTCTCGAAGACTGTCGGCGGATCCTGAGTGATTTGCAGGAAGCCGAGGATTCGGCCGCCGGCAGTCACGTCCAGCCTCGCGGGCAGTTGACGATTACCGCTCCGGTATTGTTCGGCCAGTCGTTCGTCACGCCGCTGCTGGTGGATTACCTGCACCGATTCCCCGAGGTCTGCATCAACGCCTTGTTGTTGGATCGTACGGTGAGCCTGGTGGAGGAGGGCATCGACGTTGCCCTGCGCATTGGCGAGCTGCCGGACAGCAACCTGCACGCCGTGCGGGTCGGTGAAGTGCGGCGAGTGGTGTGCGGCTCCCCGGATTTTTTCGCGCGCCACGGGCGGCCCCGACATCCGGATGATCTGGAGCGAATGCCTGTGGTGGCGTCGTCGGCCATTGGCCAGGTCAAAAGCTGGACCTTCATCGATTCAGGCCAACCGTTGGCCGTCCGGCCCGTGCTGCGGCTGGTGGTGACGGCCAACCAGGCGGCGATCACCGCCGCCTGCCAAGGGCTGGGGATGACGCGGGTCCTGTCTTACCAGGTGGCGGGCAACGTCGCTGCCGGCGAACTGGAAATCGTCCTCGCCGACTTTGAATTACCGCCGCTGCCGATCCATGTGGTGTATCAGGGTGGGCGCAACGCGCCGGCGCGGGTCCGCAGTTTTGTCGATTTTGTCGTCAGTGCATTGCGCGAACATCCGGCCTTGAGCGGCTGAAGCATTGTTTCTATGGATGAAACAATGGATTGCATTTCTGGGTGATTCTCTTGTTTTTGCCTGGAGCGGAAGATGACCCCATCGACGCCGTTGTGCTGATGGCGTCACTTCCAGCGGAGTCGACCATGAACCCTATCAAGCACTATCACTTCCCGCTTTCCGGCCATTCCCATCGCGTTCAACTGATGCTTTCGTTGCTCGGGCTACCGGTCGAGGAAGTCTTCGTCGACTTGGCCAAGGGTGCGCACAAACAAGCGGATTTCCTCGCGCTCAATGCGTTTGGCCAGGTACCGGTCATTGACGATGACGGCGTGGTGTTGGCGGACTCCAATGCGATCCTGGTGTACCTGGCGCACAAATATGGCCAGGGCCGCTGGCTGCCCGCCGATCCAGTCGGCGCCGCCCGGGTGCAGCGCTGGTTGTCGGCGGCGGCCGGGCCGATCCATGCGGGGCCGGCCACGGCGCGACTGATCACGGTGTTTGGTGCGGCCTACAACGCCGAGGATGTGATTGCCCGTTCCCACGCTGTGTTGAAAGTCATCGATCAAGAACTGAGCAACCGTGATTTTCTGGCGGGTGACACGGCGACCGTCGCGGACATCGCCGGCTACAGCTACATCGCCCACGCACCGGAAGGCAATGTGTCGTTGGAGGACTATGCCCATGTGCGGGCCTGGCTGGCGCGGATCGAAGCCTTGCCCGGGTTCGTGGGTATGCCGCGGACGGTGGCTGGGTTGCAAAAGCACGCCTGAAGCGGCAGGTGAGTAACCCTGTGGCGAGGGAGCTTGCTCCCGCTGGGTTGTAGGAGCTGCCGAAGGCTGCGATCTTTTGATTCTGATCTTTCGCTTGAGATTCAAGTGTCTGGGAAAAGATCGCAGCCTCGTTGCACTCGACAGCTCCTACAGGCCCAGCGGGAGCAAGCTCCCTCGCCACAGGGTGAGTCATGTCCTACCAACACGGATCCAGTTGAGAGGTCAGGCGTAGGAAAGCGCCTTTTCCTCCAGCAGTTCCTCATACAACCGCACCCACTTGCGGCCCATCTCTTCGGACGTGAATAGCTGCCGGTAACGGGCTTCGGCCCTGGCACCCATTACCTGGGCCTGCGCCGGGTTTTCCCACAGGGTGCGCATCGCCTCGCGGAAGGCCTCGGCGTTGCTCGGTGGCACCACCAGGCCGGTTTCTTCGTGGATGTTGATGTAGCTGGTGCCAGTGCCGATTTCGCTGGAGATCATCGGCTTGCCGAACATCGCGCCTTCGAGCAGGGAGATGCCAAAGGCTTCGGAGCGCAGGTGCGAAGGGAACACGATGGCATAACTCAGTTCCAGCAGCGCGACCTTGTCTTCGTCCCCGAGGCGGCCGAGGAAATGCAGGTTGCGCAAGCCCAGTGCTGCGGCTTGGGCATGCAGTTGTTTTTCCAGTGGGCCGGCGCCCATGATGACCACCGGGTAATCCACGCCTTTAAGGGCGTCGAGCAGAATGTGCAGGCCCTTGTAATAACGCATCACCCCTACGAACAAAAAGAACCGGTCGCCCAGTTTTGCCTTCCACTGCCCCATGCGCTCAGCATCAGGCTGTGGATAACTGCTCTTGTTCAGGCCGTAGGTGATGATTCGGGTCTTGGCCCTGTATTCCTTGAGCACATCGCTGGTATGCACATAGTTCGGCGAGGCCGCGACGATGCGATCGGCGCCGCTCAGAAAGCGCCGCATCAGTGGTTGATAAAGCTTGAGCAGGTGCCGCTGGCGAATGATGTCCGAATGGTAGGTCACGACGTAGGGTTTTTTCACCGCACTGCAAAAGTGCACCAGGTCCATGAACGGCCAGGGGAAGTGGTAGTTGATCACGTCCGCTTCGGCGGCCAGCTCACGGAATTTCTTGAAAACGCTGTAGGAGAAGCCGGTCGACGCCAGTTGAAAGTCCAATCGGGCTTGGTGCACGACATGCTGGCGGATCTTGATCGGCTCGAGGGCCGGTTGCCCGCTCAGGGCCAACACGGTGTTCTCGATGCTCAACCGGTCAGTGCTGTCGCACAGTTGGAAAATGACCTGTTCGATGCCGCCCATGGAGTCAGGCAAGTAGGTTTTGTAAAAGTGCAGGACTCGCATTCAACCTCCCAAGACCTGGCGATACGCGTGAGCAGTGACCTTTGCACAACGCTCCCAGGAAAACAGCGCAGCCTGTTGTAATCCCGCTTCCCGACGCGCCTGCCAGTGCAGGCGGTCTTCAATCAACCGCTCCATGGCGTCGCGCATGCCTTGCGGATCGTCAGGTTCGCAATAGATACCAGCCGGCCCGGCCACTTCTGGCATCGCCGAGCAGCGGGTGGTAATCACTGGCGTGCCGCTGGCCATGGCTTCGAGCACGGGCAGGCCAAAGCCTTCGTAGAATGAAGGGAAAATCAGTGCCCGTGCCCCTGCCAATAGCTGGGCGACCTGTTCGTCAGGCAGGTAACCCGCCAGACAAACATGACCATCAGCCAGGGCGCGTTTCAACTCATCATTGAGCTGCGCCTGTTGCCATCCGCTCATTCCTACAATGAACAACGGAAAGGCCTGACGTATGGATTCAGGAAGCCCGGCATGGGCGCGCAGGGCCAGGGACAAGTTCTTGCGCGGTTCCAGGGTGCCGACGCAGAGGAAGTAACGACCCGCCTCCAGGCCATGGGCCTTGAGCACCGCGTCGATGACTGCGGGTTCGCGCGGATGAAAACGCGCCGCCACCCCTAGCGGCGCGACCCTCAGGCGCTCGGCGGGAAGGCCGAAATATTGCTGGGCTTCATCGGCGATGAACTGCGAGTCGGTCAGAATCAGCTGCGCCTGTTCCACCGCACGGCTAAGTCGTCGTTCTATTTCCTTCAGGCGTGCCGGTGGTTGCGTCTCGGGGTAACGCAGGTGCGTGAGGTCATGGAGGGTTATTACCGTTGGCCCTTCGAAGGCCAGCGGCCACAGGCTGGGTTCGTGATACAGATCGATGGCCTTTGAGCGGCCTTGATCGAAGCGTTTCTGTTCCAGCCAGCGCCGCGCCTGATACGCGCCCGGTACCCGTCGCAGCAAGGGGCTTAACCTCGAATAACCAGGCTTGGCTGATGGTGGCAATTGCGGGCTCCAGCCCCAGCCGTGGAACAGCGACAACTGTACGTCCGGCTCCCGGGCCAAGGCAGTCGCCAGTTCCGCTACGTAATGGCCGATGCCGGTGCGTGGCGCCTGGAGAATTCGCGCGTTGAGGGCTATTCGCATACGGTTTCCCTGTCGACGATGACTTCGCCGACGTGGCCCTCGATCCGCTCCACCAATTGCGCACTGGCCTGACGCCAACTCAGCCATTGCCATTGATCGAGGTTGCGCTGGGCCGGGAATACCCCGGTGTGTTCCATGTCGATGACCAGGTTCGCCAGGCTTTGGGGATCGTCGAGATCGAAATAGACCATGAACTCACCGCCGATTTCACGAAATACCGGGATGTCGCTACCCATTGCCGGCAAGCCGCGCTGCATGGCTTCCACCAGGGGCAGACCGAAGCCTTCCACATAGGACGGGAACACCAGTGCGGTGGAGTGTTGGTAAGCGTATTCCAGGCTTTGGTCCGCCAGGTTGTTGAACATGAACAGGCGGCTGTCGAGTTGCGGATGACGTTGAATACGTTCGATCAGGGCTTCGCATTTCCAGCCGATCTTGCCGACGATGCATAGTCGTGCCTGTGAGCCGGCAGCCCAAGCCTGTTCGAACGCATCGAGCAGATAGGTGTGGTTTTTGCGCGGCTCGATGGTGCTGACCATCAGGAATACCGGCTTGGGTTGCTCGAACAGTCGCAGCAAGTTCGGGTCTACGGGGTGAGCGGCGTCAATCAGGTCCAGTTCGCTGCCCAGATGGAAATAGTCGAACCAGCGCTCGCCCAAGGCTTGCTCGCCAATGCGCCGGACTATTTCCTGGCGAACCTGATCGCGGATCGTGGTGGAGATGGCGATGTAGCCGTCGGCGGTGCGGGCAATCCAGTCGAACCAATGGTTGAACACCTTGACCAGTCCGGCGTCGCAGAATTGCGGATGGGTCAGGGGGATCAGGTCATAGATCACCGAGATGATCCCGACGCCATCACGCTTGAGCTGTTCGGCCAGGGGAAAGAAACCTGAGTGCCAGGAAGAGTCCAGCAATACCAATTGATCGCCGGCCCGATGCTTCAGCGGTACGCTGCGTGCCGGGACAGGCTCGCGTCTTAGGAGGCGATCAAGGATGCGAATGGGGAGGTTCAGGCATGCCAGAGCGAACAATCGGCAGGCAATGTACAAGCAGCGGCGAGCCCAGATCGATTGGTTGAAGGGGCGCCACCGTTCGAGGGTTCGCTGCCGGAGCCAGAACAGGTTGGCGAACTGTACCAACCGTGCCCGCAGGTCAGCCAGATCCAGCCCGTTCGAGGGCAGGGGAGCCAGGCTTATCACCTCATACAGCTTGCCCTGTAGCATCACCACGGGAATGCATTCGCGTTCCCGGTCCTTGGCCGGCAATTCGCGAATGACGTTGCGCACCACTCGCTGAATGCCGGAGTTGTCATGCGGGTGGTCGTATACGTAGGTGCAATCCACCAGAAGACGGCTCATGGCAACTCCTTTTGCGGCAACGCCTCGACGGCAGGCAGGCTCGAACGCTGGATGCTGGTCCGGGCCTGGAGCCAGGAACAGCCGACGAAATCCTCCTGGCGATTATTGATGACGTGAAACACCAGCCCGTAGTCGCGCCATTCGAAATTACGGTCCAGGTGCGAGTCCAGCCGTGACAGGCTGAGCGCGACGGAGTAATTGCCCTTGCCCAGGCGCATGTCGAAACTGAAGCGGAAGGTGATCTGTTCGCCGGCCTTGAGGTCGGTCACGGCTTTGTCCTGGCGATGGGTGTTGATGCCGTACATGGGCTGGCCAAGGCGGTCCTTGATCAGAAAACCCAGCACCAGCCGTTCGATGTCCTGGCGGATCTCGACCCGCACTTGCAGCACCATCGGCTGGCCGATCTCGGCCACCTCCACCGACTGCCCCTGGCTGTCGAGCAACTGCACATCGACGATGCCGGCCTCGCCGGTGCCGGAAATGGTACGTACCTGGCCGTTGGCGAGCATTTCCTGGCGAACCACTTGGCCTTCGCGCTGGGCCAGCATTGCGTTGTAGTAATCCATCACCTCTTCCGGCTTGCCGCGCATCGCCATGCGCCCGTGTTCGAGCAGGATCGCGGTGTCGCAGATCGACTGGATCGCCGAGCGATCGTGGGACACGATCAGCAGCGTGGTGCCGGCCTTGCGGAAGCTGCGGATGCGCTCGAAGCTCTTGTGCTGGAAGTAGGCATCGCCCACCGACAACGCTTCGTCGACGATCAGGATATCCGGGCGCCGGGCGGTGGCGACGCTGAAGGCCAGGCGCATCTGCATGCCGCTGGAATAGGTGCGTACCGGCTGGTCGATGGCTTCGCCGATTTCGGCGAACCCCTCGATCTCGGGCATCAGGGCTTCGATTTCCTCCACCTGCATGCCCAGCAACTGGCCGGCCATGAACGCGTTCTGGCGACCGGTGAAGTCCGGATGAAAGCCCATGCCCAGTTCCAGCAACGCGGCGACGCGGCCTTGCAGCTGGATGTGGCCGCAGGTCGGTTGGGTAGTGCCGGTGATCATCTTGAGCAACGTACTTTTACCGGCACCGTTGACCCCGACGATGCCGACGGCTTCCCCAGGCTGGATCTCGAAACCCACCCCCTGCAGGATCCAGTGCAATTGATGGCGCTGGCGGGAAAAGGGGATCAACCACTCGAGCAGCCGGCTCCAGCGGTTCGGATACTGCTTGTAGGCCTTGCCCAGGCCGGTGACGCGCAAATGTCCCATCAGAGTTCATCCACCATTTCACCGCCGCGCCGGCGAAACATGCGCAAGCCCAAGGCGCACAGCAGCAGGGCGAACACCAGCAACGGCAGCAGCGAACCCCAGACCGGCCATTGGTTGTAGAGAAACAGGTTCTGGTAGCTCTGCATCAGGGCGGTCATGGGATTGAAGGCCAGCAGTTGCTGGATCGACAGCGGCAGGATGGTCATCGGGTAGACGATCGGCGTGAGCCAGAACCAGAATTGCAGGCAAATGCCGAACAGCTGGCCGACGTCGCGGAAAAACACGTTGAGAATCCCCAGCAGCATGCCCAGCCCGGCGGCGAACATGATTTGCAGGGCCAGCAGCGGCACCAGGGCCAGCAAGGTCATGCCTGGCCAGCGCCCGGTGATCAGCAGGAAACCGAGAAACAACCCGAGGATGATCGCGAAGTTGATCCCGGCGTTGAACAGCACGATCACCGGCAGGCAGATCCGCGGGAAGCTGATCTTTTTCAGCAGATTGGCATTTTCCAGGAACATGCCCTGGCTGCGGGTGGTGATTTCCGCGAACAACCCCCAGGTCAGCAGCCCGGCGCAGAGATAGACGCTGTAGGCCATACCGTCTTCCACCCCGGGCAGGCGGGCGCGCATGATGTGGGAAAAAATCACCGTGTAGACGAGGATCATCGACAACGGATTGAGCACCGTCCACAACGCGCCGAACAACGAGTTGCGATACCGCGCCTGGAACTCACGCTTGACGCTGCCCAGGACGAAGCCGCGGTAATTCCACAGGGCGTAGGGCAAGCTCAGCAACATGCGTCGACCCTGCCGTAGTGGTCTTCGAAGCGAACGATGTCGTCTTCCCCCAGATATTCGCCACTTTGCACTTCGATGATCACCAGATCGATCACGCCGGGATTTTCCAGGCGATGCTTGTGCCCGGCCGGGATGAAGGTCGATTCGTTCTTGGCGACCAGGTGCGAGCCCGAGCCGTTGTTGGTGACCTTGGCCATGCCCTCGACGACCACCCAATGTTCGTTGCGATGGTGGTGCATCTGCAGCGACAGCGAAGCGCCAGGCTTGACCACGATGCGCTTGATCTTGAAGCGTGGCCCTTCTTCGAGCACGGTATAACTGCCCCAGGGGCGGCTGACCGTGCGGTGCAAGCGGTAGGCTTCGTGCTCCTTGTCCTTGAGTTGCCGGGCGACGCGGCGAACATCCTGGGCGCGGTCGGCATGGGCCACCAGCACGGCATCGGCGGTGTCGATGATGATCAGGTTTTCCACGCCCAGGGCCGCCACCAGGCGGCCTTCGCTCTGGACGAAGTTGTGCTGGCTGTCGATGAACAGGGCTTCGCCGGTGGCGCGGTTGTTCTGCGCATCGGCGGGCACCAGGTCGGCGAC
Source organism: Pseudomonas thivervalensis (assembly GCF_001269655.1). GTDB lineage: Bacteria > Pseudomonadota > Gammaproteobacteria > Pseudomonadales > Pseudomonadaceae > Aquipseudomonas > Aquipseudomonas thivervalensis. The sequence goes on along the minus strand of NZ_LHVE01000020.1, from coordinate 630,497 downwards.
GGCGCTCCAGGAACCGATATCGCTCCAATCGAATGTCGCCGGAATCACCACGACATTGGCGGAGCGTTCCATCAGGGCATAGTCGATGGAGATGTCCGGCATCTCGGCGAAATGCGTCGCGGACAATTCCTGCTGCACACACCCCGAGGTTTCCACCGCCGTGCTGGCGGCGACACAGGCGCGCGCTTGTTCCAGCAGTTCGGGGGCGTGGGTCTGCAGCTCTGCCAGCAACGTCTTGACCGAGAAGCAGAACATGCCCGAGTTCCACAGAAAACGGCCGCTTTCCAGATACTGCGTGGCGGTCGGCAAATCGGGTTTTTCGACGAAGCGCAGGACCTTGGCCGCGCCTTTGGTGTCCAGGGGTTGGCCCCGTTCGATATAGCCGAAGCCGGTTTCCGGTGCCGAAGGCAGCACGCCGAAGGTCACCAGATGGCCGTTTTTGGCCAGTTCCACGGCGTGCGCCACGGATGCCTGGAAGGCGGCCTCATCCCGAATCAGGTGATCGGCCGGCATGACCACCAGGATCGCATCGTCACCGTGTTGGGCCTGCACCGCGAGGGTGGCCGTGGCAATGGCCGGCGCTGTGTTGCGGCCAGTCGGTTCCAGAACGAAGTGGCCGCGATGACGCTCCAGGTGGGCGCTTTGATAGTGGTCGCGGCTCTGGAAGTAGTACTCGCGATTGGTGACCGTGACGATATCGCCCCGGCCATCGAATAACCCCGCGGCCCGTCGGTAGGTCTTGCCCAGCAATGATTGGCCGTCGGGCAGAAGCATGAAAGGCTTGGGATGGCCTTCGCGGGACACCGGCCACAACCTCGTCCCGGCACCGCCGGAAAGAATCACGGGAATGAGCATGGCCTACTCCTTGGCGACGCGTTTCATGTCCGCATCCATCATCATGCGGATCAAGGTGTCGAGGTCGGTCCGGGGCTTCCAGCCCAGGACGCGTTGGGCCTTGGCCGAGTTGCCGAGCAACACCTCGACTTCGGCCGGGCGGAAAAACGCCGGGTCGATCTTGACGAAGTCACGGTAGTCCAGGCCCACATGTTCGAAGGCAATCCTGCACATCTCGCGCACGGTGGTGGTGATACCGGTGGCCACCACATAATCGTCGGGGGTGTCCTGTTGCAACATCAGCCACATGGCCTCGACGTAATCGCCGGCAAAGCCCCAGTCGCGCTTGGCGTCGATATTGCCCAGGCGCAATTCCTGCTGCTTGCCCTGCTTGATGCGCGCCGCGGCGTCGGTGACCTTGCGGGTCACGAACTCGATGCCGCGCAGCGGTGATTCGTGGTTGAACAGGATGCCACTGCTGGCATGCAGGCCGTAGCTTTCCCGGTAGTTGACGGTGATCCAGTGGCCGTACAGTTTCGCCACGCCATAGGGGCTGCGCGGGTAAAACGGGGTGTGTTCGTCCTGCTGTTCGGCCTGGATCAGGCCGAACATTTCGCTGGTGGAGGCCTGGTAGAAACGAGTCTGGGCACTGAACTGGCGAATGGCTTCGAGCAGGTGCGTGACGCCTAGCCCGTCGACGATACCGGTGGTCACCGGTTGGTCCCAGGAGGCCGCGACGAAACTCTGCGCGGCCAGGTTATACACCTCGTCCGGCGCCGACTTGATCACCGCCCGCTGCACCGAGCAGGCGTCGGCCATGTCACCGTCCAGGTAAACGATGTCCTGTTCGATGCCCATCTCTCGCAGCCGCCAGCGCGAGTCACTGCTGCGTCTTGCCACGAGGCCGTGGACTTTGTAACCCTTGTCGAGCAGCAACTTGGCCAGATACGCGCCGTCCTGGCCGGTGATCCCTGTGATCAATGCACTTTTCATTCTTGTTGTACCCGTATCTCCCAGTCGGACAGGATCGCCCGCAAGGATTGTTGTGTTGTTGTTTCGGGCGTCCATCCGGTGGCCTGTCGTAGCTTGGCAGGGCTACCACAGACGCGACGCTGTTCGGCGCGGCGAAGACGCGCAGGGTCCTGGATCAGTTGCACATCGACCTGGGCGATATCGCCCAGTTGTTCGATCAGGCTGCGAATGCTCTGCTCGCGGCCCGAGCAGATGTTGTAGACCTGCCCCGGGGCGCCTTTTTCCAGCAGGGCCAGGTAGGCCGAGATCACATCGCCGACATCGAGGAAATCGCGGGTCACGTCGATATCGCCCACTTGCAGCCGCGCCGGTTGCAGGCCCAGTTTGATCCGGCTGATTTGTCGGGCGGCGCTGGCAATGACGAAGCTGTCCTTCTGGCCCGCTCCGATATGGTTGAACGGGCGGGCCACCAGCACTGGCCAGCCTTCGCTCATGCCCCATTGCAGGCTCAGCAGTTCGGCTGACAGCTTGCTTACGGCATACGGGTTGCGTGGGGCGGGTGATTGCAGTTCGGTGATCGGCAGTTGGTCTTCGCCGACCTGGCCATAGACATCGCCGGAGCTGACATACAGGAACGTGCCGGTGAAACCCCGGGCCTTGAGGGCCTGGAGCAGGTTCAAGGTGCCCAGCAGGTTGATGTGCAGGGTGCGCGCCGGATCGCGGAAGGCTTCCGGGACGAATGTCTGACCTGCCAGGTGGATCACGGCGTCAGGAACCTCGGACCAGAGGCCTTCCAAGGTCTTGGCATCCGTCAGGTCGTAGCGCGCGGCGACAGGCATCACCTGCCACGCCGAATCATGACCGTTCAGTCGAGATTTGAGGTGACGTCCAACGAAACCGCCGAGGCCTGTAACGAACAGACGTTTTTTCAAGCACAAGCCCCCTCTACGGTGACTTCGTCTATCGCGAATTGAGTAGGAAATTTCCGTAAAATCTGGGAAAACTCACTCAACGATCAGCTTAGCGAAGTGTTTGTTGTAGTTGTTTGGTTGCCAATCTGTGCCAATTTCGCAGCAATTTCAACAGCGCAAACCGTGACCGGTCAGTTCTCATATTTATAGCGGGTTTATTCACATCGAGCGGTTCACGAACCCTTGGCGGATGTGTTTAGAATGCCCCCACGTCAGGCTTGCTCCTGGTTGCGATCTTCGGGTCGAACCCAAAGGGCGGGACCCCAAAAACAAGAACGAGACGGGTAACAAGACGAACCACGAGTGACGGCCCCCGGGCCGGCTCGATGCGTGACTCGACCGTCATGAAGTGGGCTGCCGGGATGGCGGCGCCATGATGGAATGCCATGAATTTCATTCTTTACTCGGACGTAAATGATCGCTCCATCAGCCAGAGCCTCGGACGGCCTGAGTACAGCTATTACTTCGTGCTCAAGGCTTATCGTCCCGTGCTGGAAAGCCTGGGGCCGGTGCATGTGGTGTCGTCGGTCGCCGAGGTCGATCCGCTTTATCAAACGTTGCAGCAGGCCGGACAGGACTGCTTGTTCCTTTCGTTTTCCCCTCCTCACAAGACCCCGCTGGATCTGCTTTGTCCGATGGTCTGTGTGGTGGCCTGGGAATTCGATTCGATCCCGGCCGAGCACTGGGACGACGACCCGAGGCATGACTGGAGCCGCACGCTGGCCCGACATGGCCGGGTGATTACCCTGTCCAGCCATACGGCCGAGGCGATCCGTCGGAGCTTGGGCGAGGATTTCCCGGTGCTGGTGTTGCCCACGCCGCTGTGGGAGCGTTTCGCAGCGGTTCGTGAGCGCCACCCGAGCTTGCCGATCAACCCGGGAACGACTTTGCGGATCAAGGGTTGCATCATCGACAGCCGGCCCCTCGGGCTGTCGGCGGACGGCTTGATCGCACCGATCCTTGAAGAGTCGCCGCACCCGGCCACCAAGCCGCAGCCCCTGACCTGGCGGCGGCGCGCATCCATTTCCCGCCGTTACCTGCGCGAAGTCATCCGCGCCTTCACCGGCAAGGCCGAGCAAGCTCCTGTGTGGCTGTTCAAGCACAACCTGCTGAGCTGGTACCGCGAGGCGGTTCGTGACCTGATTCCGGGGCCGGTTCGCATTGCGGCCAGCAGGATCCTGCGGGGACCGTCGCTGGCCGTCGAGGCCGCTCCAGAGCCAGGACCCTCCGAACATCCCCAGGCCGTTCTGCCGGACACCCGCCAGGTGGTCGAGACCAACGTCAGCGGGGTGGTGTACGTCAGCGTGTTCAACCCCGATGACGGTCGCAAGAACTGGCATCAGTTGATCACCGCATTCTGTTGGGCACTGCGCGACGTCGAGGACGCCACGCTGGTGCTGAAAATGACCCAGAACGATCTGTCGACCTATTACGTCGAGCTGCTGACGCTGCTGTCGCAACTGTCGCCGTTCAGTTGCCGGGTGGTGGTGATGCACGGTTACCTGGAGGACGAACAATTCGCCCGGCTGTATGGCGCGGCGAGTTTCTACGTCAATGCGTCCCGCTGCGAAGGCCTGTGCCTGCCGTTGATGGAGTTCATGTCCTGCGCTCGGCCGGTCATCGCGCCGGACCACACGGCGATGCGTGATTACATCGACGCCGAGGTGGCTTTCATCGTCAAGTCCAGCCGTGAACCGACGATCTGGCCGGAAGACTCACGTATTTTGTATCGCACCCTGCGCCATCGACCCGACTGGGGTTCATTGAAGCTCGCCTATGAGCAGAGTTATGCCATGGCCAAGCACCAGCCGCAGGCCTACCAGGCCATGGCCGTTGCCGCGAGCGAGCGGATGCGCCGTTATTGCGGGTTCGCCCCGGTGCAGCAGCGCCTGGCGGATTTCATCGCGGCGCCAGGCTGCGATGACGGGCTGTCATTGGCGGTTCAGGCAGGTATCGCCTCATGTTGATCATCATTTATTCGGAAACCAACCAGAGCAACATCCTGGAAAACCTCGGCAAGCCCGAATACAGCTATTACTTCGTGCTCAAGGAGTTTCGCCCGGTGCTGGAGCGGTTGGGGCAGGTCGTCGAAGTGACCCGGCCTGACGAAGAGGTCGATCAGCTATATGCCGATTGCCGGGCGCGTGGCGAAGAATGCATCTTCCTGTCGTTTTCGCCCCCTCATCGCACCGCCGCCCACTACGTTTGCCCGACGATCCCAGTATTCGCTTGGGAGTTCAGCACCATTCCCACTGAAAGCTGGCAGGGCGAACCCCGGCACGATTGGCGAGTGGTCCTGGGCGCAACCGGCATGGCGATCACCCATTCCAGCTTCACCGTCAAAACCGTTCGAGAGGTGATGGGGGCGGACTTCCCCGTCGCCGCCATCGCCGCGCCAGTATGGGACCGCTTTGCCGCACGCGGTGCGGTGCTGGCCCAGCGACCGACGGTGGATCACATGCGCCTGCAATTGCGTGGCCTGTTGATCGACAGCCGCACCACCGACCTGCGGCCTTATGGCCCACCGGCGCATCATGCCGGCACGCCGCTGGTGCTGGACGGCCCGGCCGAGGATTGCGAGTTACTGCTGGACGGTGTGATCTACACCTCCGTGTTCAATCCTTACGACGGCCGCAAGAACTGGAAGGACATGATCAGCGCGTTTTGCACGACATTCCGCGACGTTGCCGACGCAACCTTGGTACTCAAGTTGACGCATCACGACGTCACCGCCGCGCTGACCGACATGCTTCACCACGTCTACAAGAACCAGTCGTACCGCTGCCGCATCGTGCTGATACATGGATATCTGGCGGACGCGGACTACGAGCGACTGGTGGAAGCCACCCGGTATGTGGTCAACAGTTCCTATGGGGAAGGGCAATGCCTGCCGTTGATGGAGTTCATGTCCTGCGGTCGCCCGGCGATTGCGCCGCTGAACACGGCAATGGCTGACTACATCGACCACGACAATGCCTTCGTGGTGGACTCGACCGAAGAACTGACCGCCTGGCCCCACGACCCGCGTGCCGCCTACCGGACCCTGCGGTATGTCACCGATTGGGACTCGTTGTGCTCGGCCTATCGCGCCAGTTATGACGTGGCCAAAAACGACCCTGAGCGTTACCGCCGGATGTCGGCCCACGCCGTGCGCAGCCTGGAGACATTCTGCAGTCAGGCCAATGCCGAGCAGCGTCTGCGGGCGTTTTTCGACGACATACTCAAGCGGCGCGGGAACGCGCAGCTGTCATGATCCGCCGATGGCTGGCGGGGCTCAGGCCACCGGTCGAACCTTCGCCACCCGTGACGGTGGCCGCTTCACCCCGTGATGTCGGCCTCTATGACGCGATGCTCGACGGTTGGTTTCGCAGTGAAACCGGTGAGTTGCTCAAGGGCTTTGCCATCACGGCCGAGGATACATTGCTGGATGTCGGCTGCGGCGAAGGCGTGGCGACCCTGTTTGCAATGCGCCAGGGCGCGTCCGTGATCTTTACCGACAGCGAACAGGACAAGGTGCGCGACCTGGCCCGCCAAGTCGAAGCCCGGGCCACCGCGCCGTTCCTGGGCCTGGTCAGCAACAGCCTGCCGCTGCCCCTGGCCGATGGCTGTGCGAACAAGATCGTCTGCATGGAGGTGCTCGAGCATATCCACGAGCCGGAGCCGTTCATGGCCGAACTGGTGCGCATGGGCCGGCCCGGGGCGCAGTACCTACTCAGCGTGCCGGCCTCGGTGGGTGAGCATTTGCAGCAAGGCATCGCGCCGCCGGGCTATTTTCAAGCGCCCAACCACGTGCAGATTTTCACTGCCGAACGATTCGCCGCGCTGGTGGAGGGTGCCGGGCTGGTGATCGAGCACCGCCAGGCCAGCGGATTTTTCTGGGTCATGGGCATGATTTTCTTCTGGGCCAGCGAACAGGCGGCAGGCCGGGAGCTAGAGGGCGCTGTGCGGGACCGTATCCAGGCGCCGTATCCACCGTTGATGGAGCGCTGGGCGGGCCTCTGGCGGGACGTACTGACGCAACCCGACGGCTTGGCAATCAAGCAGGTGCTGGACCGGTTCATGCCCAAGAGCCAGGTCATCATCGCGCGTAAACCCGATCCTTCTTCCGGGAGCCCTTCATGAGCAGCAAGCGGATCCTGGACATCGAGTTGCTGCGCGCCGTTGCGGTCATCGGCGTGCTGTTCCATCACCTGCAAGGCATGCCGTTTCCTGGCGGCTGGCCGCGCCTGGCGGCCCTGTCCGACAGTTTCCAGCTGTGGTGGGGCGTGGACCTGTTCTTCGCGATTTCCGGGTTCGTCATCGGGCGCAGCCTGATCCCGCAATTGCGGCGCTGCGACAACCCCCGGCAATTCTGGGCGGTCACCCGGGACTTCTGGATTCGCCGGGCGTTTCGCCTGTTGCCGTCGGCCTGGCTCTGGCTGCTGCTGGTGCTGTTCGCGGTGTTCTTCCTCAACCGCTCCGGCGCGTTCGGCAGCGTGCAGGCCAACCTGCAGGCGACCCTGGCCGGTTTCCTGCAATTTGCCAACCTGCGCTTTGCCGATGCGTTCATGCACTATGAGTACGGCGCGAGCTTCGTGTACTGGACGCTGTCGTTGGAAGAGCAGTTCTATCTGATCCTGCCGCTGCTGGTGTTCGTCTCGCGTCGCTACCTGGCGTGGGTGTTGCTGGCGGTGGTGCTGGTGCAGTTCTTTACCTGGCGGGCGCTGTGGCTGTCGGTGATTCGTACCGATGCCTTGGCGCTGGGCGTGTTGTTGTCGATCTGGAGCCTGCAGGCCAGCTACTGGCGCTTCGAGCCCACCTGGTTTCGCCGCCCGCCGTTGGGTGTGCTGCTGGTGCTGGGCCTTGGCAGCGTGATGGCCTGGATCGCGACTGAGCACTTCAATTTGTCGTTCTACCGTCTCGGGGTCATTGCCGTACTCAGCGCCGTGCTGGTCTGGGTGGCCTCCTATGATCGGGATTACCTGTTGCCCCGCGGTCGATTGAAAACGGCGCTGACCTGGGTGGGCAGTCGTTCCTATGGGATCTACCTGATCCACATCCCGGTGTTTTTCCTGCTGCGCGAGTTGTGGTTTCGTTTCGCCCCCTTGGGCTCGCCGGACCCGGCAAGCCATCCCTGGCCGGCCTTGGCCTGTGCGTTGTTGCTGATCGGGCTATTGAGCGAACTCAACTACCGCTGGGTCGAAATGCCCATGCGCAATCGTGGTGCCCGGTTGGTTGAACGCCTGTCCGCCGCCCGAACCGTCCTTCCTGCCTCTGGAGCCCCGTCATGCTGAGCCTTTTGAAGAAACTCACCACGGGCGCGCCCGCGTCCGCCGAGCCGGTCGCCGAGAAAGTCGACCCGTATATGCTCGGGCTGCACGATGCGATGCTCAGCGGCTGGTTCAACCAGCAAACCGGCGAACTGTTCACAGGGTTCCCGGTGACGCCTGAAGACACGCTGCTGGACGTGGGTTGCGGCGATGGTGGCAACGTGCATTTTTGTGGCATGCGTGGGGCGAAGATCATCATCGCCGACATCGACGCGGCCAAGGTCGAAGCCACTCGCCAGCGCTTGAGCGACACCCCCGCGCGCGAAGTCGAGTGCCACGTGACCGACTGCAACCCGCTGCCGATTGCCGATGCCACGGCTACCCGAGTGGTGTCCACCGAAGTCATCGAGCACGTCGACGACCCGGCGCAGTTCCTCGCCGAGCTGGTAAGGGTCGGCCAGCCCGGTGCGCTGTACTTGCTGAGCGTGCCGCACCCCAGCTCCGAAGACCTGCAAAAAGACATCGCCGCGCCGGAGTACTTCCGCAAACCCAACCACATTCGCATCATCAGCGAAGAGCAGTTCAAGGCGATGGTCAGCGAGGCCGGGCTGGAGGTATTGAGCCACAGCCAATACGGTTTCTACTGGTCGATGTGGATGTTGCTGTTCTGGGAAGCCAAGGTCGATTTCAGCAACCCCGACCATCCATTGCTCAAGCATTGGGCCGACACTTGGCAAGCGGTGCTGAGTTCGCCACGCGGTGCGCAGATCAAGCAGGCGCTGGACGCGGTGGTGGCCAAGAGTCAGGTGATTATTGCGCGTAAGCCTGGCGCGCTTTCATAACACCCCCTTGTAGTGATGGTGCTTACTGTGGCGAGGGAGCTTGCTCCCGCTGGGTTGCGCAGCGACCCCTTTTGGTGGGCGCTGCGCACCCAAGCGGGAGCAAGCTCCCTCGCCACAGGTATTCGCTAGGATCCGAGTGGCGTAATCTGCCGGGCTTTATGAGTGGTAAGGCTTCATGACTGTTTTTTCCCGGCTCTTCCTGGTCCTCGCCGTGTTGCTTCTGGGGGCCTGCGAACAACCTCCGGCCCCGGCCCTCGATCAACAGCTCTACATTTGGCAACGCCAATGGACCCCGGCCCACGGGCAGGCGTTGCTCCAAAGTCGCGGCGATTTCTCTACGCTACGAGTGCTGGCGTTGCAGGCGTTTCCCGGGGCGGGCTGGCGCCGTGCGCGGATCGATCCAGCCCTGCTCAAGGCGGACGGTCGTCCGCTGATCGCCGTGATTCGCCTGGACGGCCAGCTCAAGGCCCTGGACCAGGACGAGGTCATCGCGCAAATCCAGCAAGTGCTGGGCGATTGGCAGGCCCAAGGCCTGGCCCCGGTGGGCGTGGAGATCGACCACGATGCTGGCAATGCACGGCTGCCGGCCTATGGAAATTTCCTCGCCCAACTGCGGCACATCCTGCCGGCCGACCTGCGGCTCAGCATCACGGCGCTACCGGCCTGGCTCGACAGTCCTGCATTGTCGGGGGTGTTGGATGCGGTGGACAGCAGTGTGCTGCAGGTCCATGCGGTGAGCGATCCTCGGCAAGGCCTGTTCGATCCGAAACAGGCCCGGCAGTGGGCGCTACGCTGGGGTGACATCACCACCAAGCCGTTTTATCTGGCCCTGCCGGCCTACGGCGTGGCGCTGCTGACCCAGGAGAGCGGCGTGCCGGTGGTGGAAAGCGAGGTGCCGATCGACCGCGGTGGCGAGCGTCGGGAGTTGCTGGCCGATCCGCAACACGTGGCCGGGCTTGCAACGGATCTGCGGGCTGATCCGCCGCGACATCTCGCCGGGCTGATCTGGTTTCGCCTGCCCCTGGCCGGCGACCGTCGGGCGTGGAGCCTGACCACGCTCGGCGCTGTCGCTCGGGGCGATCACTTGGACAGTCGCCTGGCGTTGCAGTGGGCGGAGCAGGGCGGTTTGTACGATATCCGCCTGGTCAACCAGGGCAATCTCGACAGCCCCTGGCCTCAGCGCCTGACCCTTGCTGTCGGCGCATGTGACGGCGTCGATGCCTTGGCCGGTTATACGTTGCAACAAACCCCCGGACTGCTTACCTTCACCCGCATTCAGGAAGGCCGCTTGGCGGCGGGTAGCCAACGGGCAATCGGCTGGGCGCGCTGTACGAAAATTGACCAAGGAGGTTTCAATGTTTACCCGTAAGTGGCCTCGTCACCTGCTGTGCCTGAGTCTTTGCCTGCCGCTGGGCCCGGCGCTGGCCTGCGGGCCGGATTTCCCGATGCGCCTGCTGGATAACCGCGCCCAGACGCTGGCGGAGTTGCCCGAAGGCAGCTTTCGCTTCGAAGTCAGCCGTCTCGGCCAGGTGATTGCCGGGCTTAAGCCGGCCACCGAGGCGACGCGCAACCCGGACTACAGCTATGACGACCTGCCTTCCTACGTGGAGCAACGCAGCAAGGCCGAGCAGATTGGCCTGACCCCGCCGCAGCAAGCGGTGGTGGAGCGCTTGCGGGCGCTGACCGACATCGACCAGGTGGCGGCTGAGGCGGCGAATCTGCCGGACGAGCTGCGCCTGTATGCGCTCGGCGCGGCGGCTTTCAATATCGGTGAGCATCAGCGCGCCGTGGAAGCCTTTCAGCAATTGCTGGCATTACCGGCTGATCAACGTCGGTTGCGCAGCACCTGGGCCGCGTATTCCCTGGGGCGGGCCTTGTTCGCCGTGAGCACCGAGGCGGGTAGCGGCGACCCTGTGGCCTTGCAGGATCAGGCGCGAGCGGCGTTTCGCCAGGCTCGGGAGTTGAGCATTGCCGGCTTCAGCGACCCGCTGGAATTGGGCATCGCCAGCCTCGGCGAGGAGGCCCGGGTGGCCTACACCGCTGATGATTGGGACAGTGCCATCGGCCTGTATGCGATCCAGAACCTGCAAGGGTCTCCGGTCGGCTACAGCTCGTTGCTGCAATTGGCCGGAGATTTGAGCGTCCAGTCGGATGAGCGCTTGAGTGAATTGCTCAAAACCAAGGCGGTGCAGCGATTGGTCACCGCCTACCTGCTCAGCCGTGTCGGCTGGTGGGACGGTGAAGAACCCTCTGGCGAGAAAAGGCTGTTCGAACTGTTGCAGGCCAGCGCCCGGGACAACCTGGACGATGCCGACCGTTTGGCCGCGGTGAGTTACCAGCACGGCGATTACGCCAGCGCCCAGGCCTTTGTACAAAAGGCTGTCGACACCGGCCTGGCGTGGTGGGTGCGCGCCAAGCTGGCCTTGCGCGACGGCGATAAAGTGGCCGCGGCGGCGGCTTATGCCAAGGCTGCCCAGGCTTTCCCGAACGATGAATCCTGGGGCAGCCGGCGCACGCCGGATTGGAACTACGAGTCGGTGCAGCCCAAGTGCCGGGTCGAAGGTGAAAGCGCGATCCTGGCCTTGCAGCGCGGCGATTACCTGCAAGCCTTCGATCAGCTCTATCGCGGCCAGGGCAACTATTGGTACGACGCCGCCGCCGTCGCCGAGCGGGTGCTCACGGTGGAGGAGCTCAAGCAGTACGTCGACGCCCAAGTCCCGGCGCCACCGGCGTTGAGCCAGGCGGATCGGGACAACTACGTGCCGCTGCCCGTGGCCGCGAGTCTGCGCAATCTGCTGGGGCGGCGTTTGCTGAGGGAAGGGCGCTTCGATGAGGCGCCGGCTTATTTCGATAACCCGGAGCTGCAGGAAAAGGCCCGCACCTATGGGCGATTGCGCCAGGACGCGGAGTCCAAATGGTGGCCAACCCGACGGGCCGAGGCGTATTTCAATGCGTCCCGGATGGCCCGCAAATGGGGCATGGAGCTGCTCGGCTATGAGATGGCGCCGGATTACGCCAGCCTGGGCGGCAATTACAGCCTGGAGCCGGTCGAGCTGAACGTCGGGCCGCTGGTGGCTGAAGGTGAACTGCAGCGCCAGCAGGCCAGCGCCGCGCAGCCGGACGTGCGTTACCACTATCGGTTTGTCGCCACGGCATTGGCGAGCCAGGCAGCGGATTATCTGCCGCATACCAGCCAGGCGTTCGCGGCGGTGCTGTGCAAGGCGGTGGGCTACAACTCCAGCCTTGAAGAGCAAAGCGCGCTGTATCAGCGCTATGTGAAGGAAGGCCCGTACGTGGAGTGGGCCGGGGATTTTGGTCATCAATGCCAGGAACCGGAATTCGGCACAGCGAACAAACGCTACGTGACCCAGGCCCTGGACCCGATTCGCTCGACGCTGCGGCCTTACAAGATCTGGCTGGAAGTGGGCGGGGCCGTGTTGGTGGCGGCGGTGGCGTTGGGATTGATCAGCCGGCGCCGGCGCAAGGTGCGGATGTCGGCCAGCTAAGCTAACGGCCAGCCGAACACCGCCTGTGGCGAGGGAGCTTGCTCCCGCTCGGCTCTGTAGGAGCTGGCGAAGCCTGCGATCTTTTGATCTTTTGATCTTTTGATCTTTTGATCTTTTGATCTTTCGCTTGAGATTCAAGCGTATGGGGAAAGATCGCAGCCTCGTTGCACTCGTCAGCTCCTACACAGCTCCTACAGACGCGCTCCGGCGGGAGCAATCCCTGGCCACAAAAAAGTGTTCATTCCCGCTTTGCGTTGTTCCTACATCTGCGTCGCCATTCCCTCCACATTCATGGCCGCCTGGCGCAACGCCTCCGAACGGGTAGGGTGGGGGTGGCAGGTCAGGGCGATGTCCTCGGCCGAGGCGCTGAACTCCATGGCCACGCAGTACTCACCGATCATCTCACTGACACTCGGGCCCACCAGGTGCACGCCAAGGATTTCATCGGTGCGTTCATCGGCCAGGACCTTGGCGAATCCTTCGGTCTCGTGGTTGATCTTGGCCCGGCTGTTGGCCGTGAACGGAAACTTGCCGACCTTGTAGGCGCGGCCTTCAGCCTTGAGTTGTTCCTCGGTCTTGCCGACGCTGGCCAGTTCCGGACGGGTATAGATGACGCTGGGGATCAGCGCATAGTTGACCTCGGCGGCCTTGCCGGCGATCTGTTCGATGCAGGCCATGGCTTCGTCTTCGGCCTTGTGGGCCAGCATCGGTCCGGCCGTCACATCACCGATGACCCAGACGCCGGGGGCTTCGGTGCGGTGACGCTGGTTGGCGAGCATGCCGCGTTTATCGGTGCTCAACCCGACGTTCTCCAGCCCCAGTCCTTGTGTGTAAGGCCGACGACCGATGGCGACCAGGACGTAATCGGCGTCCAGGGTCTGTGCTTCACCGCCCGCCGCCGGTTCGACCTGCAGTTGCACGCCGCTGGCGGAGGTGGCGGCGCCGGTGACTTTCGAACTCAACTTGAACTGGATGCCTTGTTTAGCCAAGGCCCGTTGCAAGGTCTTGCCGGCCTCGCCGTCCACGCCCGGGCAGATGCGATCGAGGTATTCCACTACGGTCACCTGGGCGCCCAGCCGCCGCCAGACCGAACCCAGCTCCAGGCCGATGACACCCGCGCCGATCACCACCAGATGCCGGGGCACCTCACTCAGGGACAAGGCGCCGGTGGAGTCAAGGATGCGCTGGTTGTCGATGGCCACGCCTGGCAACGGCATGGGTTCCGAGCCGGTGGCGATGACGATGTCTTTGGCACTCAGATCGGTCTTGGTGCCATCGTCGCCGGTGACGGTCACCTTGCCTGGCCCGTCGATGTGGCCCCAGCCTTTGATCCAGTCGACCTTGTTCTTGCGGAACAGGAACTCGATGCCCTTGGTCAGGCCCGCCACGCTTTCGTCTTTCTGCTTCATCATCTGCGCAAGATTGAGCGTGGGGCTGACTTCAATGCCCAGGTTGGCGAACTCCGTTCCCGTGGCCGCTTCGTACAGTTCCGAAGCGTGCAGCAATGCCTTGGAGGGCATGCAGCCGACGTTCAGGCAGGTGCCGCCCAGCGTGGCTCGGCCTTCGACACAGGCGGCCTTCAACCCCAACTGCCCGGCCCGAATCGCCGCGTTATACCCGCCAGGGCCGCCGCCCAGAATGACCACGTCGTAGTTGCTCATCGCTGTTCTCCCGCTTGGCCTGATAAAAAATTATGCGCGTAATATGAGCGTTTCCGGAGATTTCGGTCAAGGCTTAAGTCAAGAGGCCGGCACACGCGTTGTCATGAAGAATTCAAAACGGAAATTTCACAGCAATCGTTATAAGGTAACGGCATATAACAGAGCGTCGGTGGCGTCTGTCCACGGGCCCGGATTTTGATCGCCACAAGTGCTGGGGTGGTATGCAAGTCGATCTAGATATCGAGGGAGCACAAGTGGCCGAATGGCCGCGTTTGCAGCGAGCGTCGTTTCAAGGGCGCCGCTTGAAGCGGATCGCCTTCGCCTTGGGAGGCGTGGCGGGCCTGGGCCTGGTGTTGGCGTTTTTTATCGGAGTGTTTTCACCCCAATCGCTGTGGCCGGTCTTGTTGGTCAGCCAAGGTGCGGGGTTGTTGGTGCTGGTGGCTGGCTTGCAATCCGCCTGGTGGGTGACGCAGTGGCGCAGCAGGGCGCTGTTGCCGGCTGTGGATAACCTGCCGACTGAAAACGAGCCTGTTGATAACCAGGGGTGGTATGAGCGGTTGCTGGACCGCGTCGGCGCCCGTTCGGTCGGCCTGCTCAAGCAAATCGGTGCGCCTACGCTGTGGCTGGCCGGTTGGGCGGTGCTGGTATTGCTGAGCCTGGAGCAGGCCTGGGACTTGCAACTGCCCGCTGCAACCCTCGGCGTCTCGGCCAGTGTGGGGGCGGTGCTGTCGCTGTTGTTGGCGTTCGGGTTATTGGTGTTCGAGCGACAATTGGCCCAGCAATCCCCCGTGGAATGGCCGGAAGCGCCACCGCTGGCGCAACTCACGCGGGTGGCGATCATCGTGTTGGTGCTCGGCGCCTTGTGCTTGCTGTTCTCCACCGAAACGTCCCTCTGGCCGCTGCGCCTGGCGGTGCTGATGGGGTTGTTGCCCGGGCTGGTGGCGGCGGAATTGTTGCTGCGCGCGGTGCTGTCGTTGTTCATCCCACGCCGGGACACCCTGGAGCCGACGCTGTTGGGGCGCAGTGTCATCGCCGATCTGCTGCGCTGGCCGCCGCAACCGCTGCTGGCCTTGCAGCATGAACTGCACAACCGTTTCGGCATCGACCTGCGCCAGATCTGGGCCTTCAGCTACATGCGCCGGGCTTTTTTGCCGGTGTTGGCGCTGGTGTCGCTGGTTGGTTGGTTGCTGACGGGCGTGCACGAAGTGCCGCTGCAGGGGCGGGGCATCTATGAGCGCTTTGGAAAACCGGTGGCGGTGTTCGGCCCAGGCTTGCACGTTGCGTTGCCTTGGCCGTGGGGCAGGGTACTGAACATCGAGAATGGCGTCGTACATGAACTGGCAACCAGCGTCACGGACAGTCGGACCGTTACCGAGGCTGAACCGGCGGAAGGGCCGGCGCCGGCAGTTGCCAATCGATTGTGGGACGCCAGCCATGTGAACGACAAATCCCAGGTCATTGCCAGTCGTCGTGCCGACCAGCAGAGCTTCCAGATCGTCAACATGGACGTACGGTTTGTCTATCGCATCGGCCTGACTGACGCCGCGGCATTGGCGGCTACCTATAACAGCGCCGATGTGCCGACATTGATTCGCAGTACCGCCAGCCGCATTTTGGTACATGAATTTGCTTCGCGCACGTTGGATGGTTTGCTGGGCGCGGACCGTGTCAGCCTGGCCGAAGAAATCGGTCGCGCCGTCCAGGCGGATTTGCAATCGCTCGACAGTGGCGTGGAAATTCTGGCGACGGTGGTGGAGGCGATTCATCCGCCGGCCGGTGCGGCCAATGCCTACCACGGCGTGCAGGCAGCGCAGATCGGCGCCCAGGCCTTGATTGCCCGCGAGCGTGGTGCGGCGGCAGAACAGACCAATCAGGCGCAGTTGCAAGCCAGCATCGCCCACGACCAGGCCACTGCCACCGCCGAGGAAATCAACGCGTCCGCCCAGGCTGCCGATTTGCGTTTCAACGCCGACCGCAAAGCCTACGCCACGGCGGGGCACGCTTTTGTGCTGGAACATTACTTGAGTCAACTGAGCCAGGGACTCGGCAATGCCCAGTTGCTGATTCTCGATCATCGCCTGGGCGGCAGCAGCAACGCGCCGACCATCGACTTGCGTACCTTCACGCTGCCGGCCGACCCCGCGTCGCCGCGTAACCCTGTCCCACCAGGAGCTGCCCATTGAGCCAGTCCTCTTCACACGGTCACCACGACCACGCCGGTCACGATCACGGTCACGGCGGTCATCACCCTGGTCATCATCACCACCATCATGGCGACCCGCAGCAAGCCGGTCCGTTTCCCTGGCGGCGGATGGGCTGGGCGGTGCTGTTGGTGGCATTTGCCGTCGCCGCCGCGAGCCTGGTGCAAGTGCGTTCGGGGGAGGCCACGGTCATCACCCGTTTCGGTAATCCGGCCCGGGTGCTGTTGCAACCCGGTCTGGGATGGCGCTGGCCGGCACCGTTCGAGGCGGCGATTCCGGTGGACCTGCGATTGCGCACCACGTCCAGCGGCCTGCAGGATGTCGGCACCCGCGACGGACTGCGGATCATCGTCCAGGCGTACGTGGCTTGGCAGGTGCAGGGCGACCCGGACAACGTGCAGCGTTTCATGCGTGCGGTACAGAACCAACCGGACGAAGCGGCGCGACAGATTCGCACGTTCGTCGGCTCGGCGTTGGAAACCACGGCCGCCAGCTTTGACTTGGCGAACCTGGTCAACACCGATGCCAGCCAAGTGCGCATCGCCGATTTCGAAGCCCAGTTGCGTCAGCAGATCGATCAACAGTTGCTCACCACTTACGGCGTGCGGGTGTTGCAAGTCGGTATCGAGCGCCTGACCTTGCCGTCGGTGACGCTGACCGCGACGGTGGATCGCATGCGGGCCGAGCGCGAGACCATCGCCACCGAACGCACCGCCATCGGCAAGCGCGAAGCGGCGCAGATTCACTCCGCTGCGGAACGTGATGCGCGCGTTGTGCAAGCCGATGCCACGGTGAAAGCCGCGGACATCGAAGCGCAATCCCGGGTAGAGGCGGCGGAAATTTACGGCCGGGCATACGCGGGCTCTCCGCAGCTCTACAACCTGCTCCGTTCGCTGGACACCTTGGGCACCATTGTCAGCCCAGGCACGAAATTGATTTTGCGCACCGATGCGGCGCCATTCCGTGTACTGGTAGACGGCCCTGCTTCCGTGGAAGGCAAAGGTGGAACACAACCATGAGTGTGGTTCCACGTGGAACAAATGAATTGTCCAGCCCCTGGATCCAGGCTGGGCGCCTGGCGTTCCTGGCGCTTTACGCCGTCACGGTGTTGGCGGCGTTGGCCTGGGTGTTCTCCAATGTGCGGCAGATCGACCCGCAGAATCGCGCAGTGGTGCTGCACTTTGGCGCCTTGGATCGAATCCAGAATGCCGGCCTCTTGTTGGCCTGGCCGCGTCCAGTGGAACAAGTGATCCTGCTGCCAGCGGCGGATCGGGTGCTTGAGCGGCGAGTGGAAAATCTGCTGCGCTCGGACGCGGCCCTGCAAGCTGATCGTGTCGCCAGTTTCGCCACGCCGGTCAGCGATGCGTTGGCTGGTTCTGGTTATTTACTGACCGGTGATGCTGGTGTGGTGCAACTGGATGTGCGGGTGTTCTACAAAGTCACCGACCCTTACGCCTTCGTCCTGCAAGGTGAACATGTCCTGCCGGCCTTGGACCGGTTGGCGACCCGCAGCGCCGTCGCCCTGACCGCGGCCCGGGACCTCGACACGATTCTGGTGGCTCGCCCGGAACTGATGGGCAGCGACAACCAGGCCGCCGAGCGTCGTGAACGCTTGCGGGGTGATCTGGTGCAGGGGCTTAACCGACGCTTGGCCGACTTGGCAGCGACGGGGCAGGGGTTAGGCATCGAGGTGGTGCGGGTCGACGTGCAATCGAGTCTGCCGGGGCCGGCCGTGAGCGCTTTCAACGCCGTGCTGACCGCCAGCCAGCAGGCCGACAAAGCCGTGGCCAATGCGCGCACCGAAGCCGAGAAACTCACCCAGGCCGCCCGCCAAGACGCTGACCGTGCCGTGCAAGTCGCCCACGCCCAGGCCAGCGAACGGCTCGCCAAGGCTTCGGCCGACACGGCCACGGTGCTTGGCCTGGCGAAGACCCAAGGCAGCGATCCGCAAATGCTGCTGCGCCTGTATCGCGAGCGCATGCCTGCCATCCTTCGCCAGGCCGGTTCCGTGACCACGGTCGACCCGAAAGACGATTCCCGCCTGATCATCCAGGGAGCCGGCCAATGACCGCCCAACCCCCCGCAGCACCGATGTTGTCCTCGACGGAACAACGCATCGCCGCTCGGCAACTGACCTTGGCGATGCTCGCCCTCGGCTTGCTCGCATTGGGCCTGGTATGGCGCGCTTGGTCGCCGCAGCAGAGCGGTGTCAGCCAACTGCTGTTGGGGTTCGCCTCGCTGCTGGTGGCGGTGCCGGTGATGCGTTCGGCCTGGTACAGCTTGCGTTACCCAAGCTTGCACGGAATCACTGACCAACTGATCGCCCTGGCGATGCTCGGTGCCTGGGCCACCGGCGATCTGCTGACGGCGGCCTTGCTGCCGATCATCATGATCTTTGGTCATGTGCTGGAAGAGCGCAGTGTCATCGGTTCCCAGGAGGCGATCCATGCCCTTGGTCAATTGACCCGCAGCCAGGGTCGCAAGGTGCAGGCCGACGGCTCGATCATCGATGTCGATAACGCGACGCTCCAGCCCGGCGATGTCGTCGAGGTGCGCGCCGGTGACCGGGTGCCGGCCGATGGTCGGGTGCTGTCCGGCCAGGCCAGCCTCGACACCGCGCCCATTACCGGTGAGTCGGTGCCGCTGGAGGCGGTGGTCGGCACCGAAGTCTTTGGTGGGGCGATCAACCTCGATGGCCTGCTGCGCCTGGAAGTGACCCGCACCGGCGAAGAATCCACCTTGGGCAAAGTCATCGCCCTGATGCAAAACGCCGAACGCTCCAAGCCACCCATCACCCGCTTGCTGGAGCGCTACGCTGGCAGTTACCTGGTATTGGTGTTGCTGCTGGCGGCAGTGACCTGGTTCGTGACCAATGATGCCCAGGCAATGCTGGCGGTATTAGTCGCCGCCTGTCCTTGCGCGTTGGTGCTGTCGGCGCCAGCCACCGCCATTGCCGGGATCGCGGTGGCGGCGCGCCACGGGATCCTGATCCGCAGCTCGGCCTTCCTGGAAGAACTGGCGGACCTGACCTCGTTGGTGGTCGACAAGACCGGCACCTTGACCTACGGCGTGCTGCGCCTGCAATCCATCGAACGTGCCCAGGATGTTCACGCATCGTTGTTGCTGCCATTGGCCGCCAGCCTGGGGTCGGCCAGCAGTCATCCGGTCAGTCGTGTCTTGGCGGGGTTGGTGGAGCAGGACAATGGCCTGGCCCTGACGGACATTCGCGAGCGCCAGGGGTTGGGGGTGGTCGCGATGACAGCCCAGGGCGAAGCGGCGCTCGGTCGGCCAGAGTTGTTTGCACAGTTGGGCATTCCAACGTCCGGAGTCCCTGAGCACGACGGCCCGATTGCCGGCCTGTCCCTGGACGGGCAGTTTCTCGCCTGGTTGCTGTTGGCCGACAGCGTGAAGCCGGAGGCACAGGTGGCCATGGCCGAGCTGCGCGAGTTGGGCCTGGGGCGTCAGTTATTGTTGACCGGCGACCGCCAGAGCGTGGCCGCGACCCTGGCCCGGGATGTCGGCATCGGCGACGTGCAAGCCCAGGCCTTGCCGGAAGACAAACTCAAGCGGGTCATGGCTGAAATCGACCATGGGTTCCGTCCCATGGTGGTGGGCGATGGCATCAATGATTCCCTGGCACTCAAGGCCGGGGTGGTGGGCGTCGCCATGGGCGCGGGCGGTGCAGACATCGCCCTGGCGTCGTCGGACATCGTGCTGATCGGCAGCGACTTGCGGCGCCTTGGCACCTGCGTGCGATTGAGTCGCCAATGCCGACGCACCTTGCAGGTCAACGTGATCATCGGCCTGGGCTGGACACTGGCCATCGTCGCGTTTGCCGCCTTCGGGTGGCTTGGCGCGGCGGGGGCGATGATCGCAGCATTGCTGCACAATTTGAGTACCCTGCTAGTCTTGGGTAATGCCGGGCGCTTGCTGCGGTTCCATGAGCCATTGCTCAAGATCCAAGCGAAAGGCACCGTTGAATAACTTCAGGCGAACTGCGCGTCACACGTGCAGTCTGCTATTGGAGAGGGCATACCGCCGCAGCATTTACCCGTCACAGGGAGTGATATGGGACAGCGATAGAAAAAGGCTATAAATTCGATAGCCTGCTATTTTTCTAACATGGTCTACCCTCATTTCAGACGTCTGAAACAAGGGGGATTTTCCATGCTCGCGCAACTTCCACCGGCCTTACAGAATCTGCATCTACCGCTTCGACTGCGGCTCTGGGATGGCCATGAGTTTTCACTGGGTGACGACCCCAGCGTCACGATTGTGGTCAAGGACCCACAAATGGTCGCGCAATTCACCCACCCCAGCCTGGACGCATTGGGGGCGGCGTTTGTCGAAGGTAAGCTGGAACTCGAAGGTTCGATCCACGAAGTCATTCGGGTCTGCGATGAACTGAGCCAGGCATTGGTGGAGGATGGCGCCGGCAACCAGCCGGTGCGCTCGGTCCACGACAAGGAAACCGATGCCAAGGCGATCTCCTATCACTACGATCTTTCCAACGCGTTCTATCAGCTGTGGCTCGACAGTGACATGGCGTATTCCTGTGCCTACTTCGAGACAGGCAGCGAAACCCTCGAACAGGCCCAGCAGGCCAAATTCCGTCATTTGTGCCGCAAGCTGCGATTGCAGCCGGGCGACTACCTGCTGGATGTCGGTTGCGGCTGGGGCGGTCTGGCGCGATACGCCGCGCGGGAGTTCGGTGCCAAGGTCTTCGGCATCACCCTGAGCAAGGCGCAGCTCACCCTGGCCCGGGAACGGGTCAAGGCAGACGGTCTGGAGGATCAGGTCGAGCTGCAATTGTTGGATTACCGCGATTTGCCCCAAGACGGGCGCTTCGACAAAGTAGTCAGCGTGGGCATGTTCGAGCATGTTGGCCACGCCAACCTCGAGCAGTACTGCAAGACGCTGTTCGGCGCCGTGCGCGAGGGCGGGCTGGTGATGAACCATGGCATCACCGCCAAGCACACCGACGGGCGTCCGGTCGGTCGCGGCGCGGGCGAATTCATTGAGAAGTATGTTTTCCCCAACGGCGAGCTGCCGCACCTGTCGATGATTTCCGCCCAGATCAGCGAAGCGGGGCTGGAGATCGTCGACGTGGAAAGCCTGCGTATGCACTATGCGCGCACGCTCGATCACTGGAGTGAACGTCTGGAGGACAACCTTGAGGCAGCATCGAAGGAAGTGCCGGAGCAGGCCTTGCGGATCTGGCGTTTGTACCTGGCCGGCTGCGCCTACGCGTTCGCCAAGGGCTGGATCAATCTTCACCAGATCCTGGCGGTGAAGGCCCACGCCGACGGCAGCCACGAGTTGCCTTGGACCCGCGACGATCTCTACGTCCCTTAGAGTATCGGTGAAATAAGCCGGGCGATCCGCATGCCGACCTGCTGCAGGCGGTGGGTCTCCCGGCTTTCCTGCTTGTCGATTTCCTGGGCCTGGGCGAAGTCCAGCTCAAGCATCTGCTCGACCTCGGTGGCGAAGGGGATATCCACGGTGAGCAGCATGACCTCGAAATTCAATCGGAACGAACGGTTGTCCAGGTTCGCGCTGCCGATGGCGCTGATTTCCTGATCGATCAGTACCACTTTCTGATGCAGGAAACCCGGCCCATAACGGAACATCCGCACGCCGGCTCGCACCGCTTCAAACGCATACAGGCTCGACGCGGCATAGACGATCTTGTGGTCGGGCCGCGAGGGCAGCAGGATGCGCACATCCACGCCGCGCAGGACCGCCAGGCGTAAGGCGGCGAACACCGCTTCGTCGGGGATGAAGTAGGGCGTGGTGATCCAGACGCGTTCGCTGGCGGCGTGAATGGCCTCGACGAAAAACAATGAGCAGGTTTCATAGGGGTCCGCCGGGCCGCTGGCCAGCAACTGGCACAGCACGCCGTCGTCTGGATAGCTGTCTGGCAGGATCAGTGGAGGCAGCGAACGGGCCGCCCAGAACCAGTCTTCGGCGAACGACTCCTGCATGCTCGCCACCACCGGCCCGCGCACTTGCACATGGGTGTCGCGCCACGGTGCCAAGGGTGGTTTGTCGCCCATGTATTCGTCACCGACGTTGTGCCCGCCGACGAACCCTTGCACGCCGTCTACCACGACGATCTTGCGATGATTGCGAAAATTGACCTGGAACCGATTGAGCCAACCGCTGCGGGTGGCGAACGCTTTTACGTGGACGCCACCGTCGCGCAGGGTCTGCACATAGTGATGGGGCAGGGAGTGGCTGCCGATGCGGTCATAGAGCAGGTACACCGCCACGCCTTCGGCGGCTTTCTTCAAGAGCAGTGTTTGCAGGCGTTGGCCGAGGCGGTCGTCATGGATGATGAAAAACTGAATCAGCACGGCCTGTCGTGCCTGCTCGACGGCCTGGAAAATCGCCTCGAACGTGGCGTGACCGTTGACCAGCAAACGCACCTGGTTATTCGCCAGGCACGGCGCGCGTCCCAGTTTCGGCATGGCCCGTAACGAAGCGTAGGCCTGGGAGGCGCGCGCGGTCAGGGCTTCTTCGACCCAAGGGCGCCAGTTCAGCTCGGAGATCGCTTTGCGCATTTCTTCGTTGGCTTGCCGGCGCGCCTTGATGTAGCCATCGAACGTGCTGCGGCCGAACACCAGATAAGGAATCAGCGTCAGGTAGGGAATGAACATCAGCGACAGGGCCCAGGCAATCGAACCCTGTGCGGTGCGAACCGTCAGTACGGCGTGGACGGCGGCGATGGAACCCAGGGTATGGAGCAGCGCGATCAGGTAACCGAAAACATGCGGGCCGAAATAATCCATGGGACAGCCTAGCTCCTGAGGTTTCAATGCCTAACAGACCATGTTCCAGGGCGAATGTCGCTATTTAATTCACTTGAGCGGGGCCTGAACCGAAGCCCGTGGCCGACGTCTAACGGCCACTTGTCCTCTGGAGTTTGTGCAATGAATGTTCGTCTGCTGGGTGTGGCCTTGGCGATAGGTTTGTCGGTGCCGATGGCGGCTCAGGCGCAGATGCTTCAGCCGGGTTTGTGGGAATTGACCACCAGCAACATGAAGGTCGATAACCAGAACCTGCCGGACCTGCAACTGATCCTCGGCCAGTTGCAAACCCAGATGACCCCGGAGCAACGGGCGATGCTGGAAAAGCAGGGGATCACCATGGGTGGCAAAGGCATTCGCGTGTGCCTGACCCCGGCGCAGGTGCAAACCAATGATATTCCGCTGCAAGACCCGCAATCGGGTTGCAAGCAGCAAATCACCGAGCGCACCGGCAATCAGTGGAAGTTTCGTTTCAGTTGCCCGAAAGCCCAGGGTAATGGGGTCGCGACGTTCCAGAGCGATCGCGAATTCACTACCAAGGTCAATGGCACTTTTAACGCCACCGGCATCCAGCAGAACGGCAGCCTCGACACACGCGCGGTGTGGCTGGGGCAGGATTGCGGGACGGTCAAGCCGAGGGCTTGACCGTTTCAAGCGACAGCAACGCTGTGGCGAGGGAGCTTGCTCGCGCTGGGCTGCGCAGCAGCCCTAATGCCTCCCCCCCCTTTACACAGCCTGATCAAGGCCGACTCAGCGCCTCATACAAGGTATTGAGGTTGTACTCGAACAGGCCAGTGAACGTACTGGCCGGTCCGCTGGCAGCAAGCGCATCAGAGTACAACGTGCCGCCAATATGGGCGCCACTCTCATCGGCGATCTGCTTGAGCAGGCGCGCATCCTTGATGTTTTCCATGAACACCGCTTTGACCTTCGCCTGACGGATCTGGGTAATCAGCGCCGCGACTTCTGCCGCCGACGGTTCGCGCTCGGTGGACAAACCCTGGGGCGCCATGAAGTCGATGCCATAGGCCTGGCCCAGGTAACCGAAAGCATCGTGGGAGGTCACGATCTTGCGATTACCGGCAGGCAATGCGCCGAGCTTGGTCTTGGCTTCGGCAAGCAGGGCATAGATCTTCTTCAGGTACGCCTGGCTGTTGCGTTCGTAATCGGCCTTGTTGGCCGGGTCGGCCGCTTCCAGTGCCTTGGTGATGTTACTGACGTACAGCTCGGCGTTCGCCAGGTTGTGCCACGCGTGCGGGTCGGGGACGGTTTCGCCATCCTCGTCCAATGACCGCGGGATAACGCCGCGGCTGGCGCTGATCACGGGGGCGCTGGTTTCGGTGCTGGTCACCAGACGGTCCAGCCACGGCTCGAAGCCCAAGCCATTCTTGATGATCAGTTTTGCCTTGAGCAATGCCTTGGCGTCATCCGGCGTGGGTTCGTAGGTATGTGCATCGGCGTCCGGCCCGACCATGTTGGTGATTTGAATATGCTCACCGCCGACCTGCTGGGTCATGTCGGCGAGGATGCTGAAGCTGGTCACGACCTGGAGTTTTTCGGCGGCGGACAGGGACATGGACAGCATCAGACTGAGTAGCACGAGCAGAACGCGCATCGGGAGACACCTCATTGGGATGTGAGCAAAGGCGGGCGGCGCAGCAAACCGTGCACCGGACCGAATACCACCGACAACAGATACAACACGCCCGCCACCAGAACGATGGATGGCCCGCTGGGCAGTGAGTAATAGAAGGACAGCAACAGGCCAAGCCAAACCGAGAGGCAGCCGAGCAGGCCGGCGATCAGCATCAGCAGCGGCAGGCGACGGCTCCAGAATCGCGACGCGGCGGCCGGCAGCATCATCAGGCCGACCACCATCAGCGCGCCGATGGCCTGGAAGCCGATCACCAGGTTCAGCACCACCAAGGTCAGGAACACGCCGTGGGCCAACGGGCCGAGACGACTGACGGTTTGCAGGAACAGCGGGTCCAGCGTATCGAGCAGCAGCGGTCGATAAATCAACGCCATCGCGACCAGACTGGCACCGGAAACCCACAACATGCCGGTGAGGGTCGGGCCGTCCACCGCCAAGGCCGAGCCAAACAGTAGGTGCAGCAAGTCCAGGCGTTTGCCGGCCATGCCGAGGATCAACACGCCGGCCGCCAGGGAAATGGGATAAATCGCCGCGAGGCTGGCGTCCTCTCGCAGGCCGGTGCGCCGGGTAATCCACGCGGCGAGCCCGGCCATGCTCAAGCCCGCGCCCAGGCCGCCGATGGTCAAGGCGGGCAGGCTCAACCCGGCAAACCAGAAGCCCAGGGCGGCACCGGGCAGGATGCCATGAGCGACGGCGTCACCGATCAGGCTCATGCGCCGAAGAATTAGGAACACACCCAACGGAGCTGTGCTGCACGCCAACACCAGGCCGCCCAGCAAGGCCCGGCGCATGAAGACAAACTCTTGGAACGGTTGCCAGAAATGAGTGGCCGCGAGCATCAAGCCACCCACGTTTGGGGTTGTTGGGCAATCAAGTCGACACTGCGGCCCAGCACGCAGCCGGTATTTCTGATCAGCAGCGTATGGGCGACATGTTGCCGTACCGCCGCCAAATCATGACACACCATCACGATAGTTCTGCCTGAGGCATGCCAGCGATGAATGTGTTTCCACAGGAGCGCCTGGCCTTGTTCGTCGAGGGCGGCGTGGGGTTCGTCGAGCAACAACAAGGGTGCCTCCGCCAGGCTCAGCCGGGCGAGCAGGGCACGTTGCAACTCGCCCCCGGACAGCGCCATTAAGGGACGATGCTCGAGGCCGCTCAGCGCCCAATCCTCCAGTACGGTCTGCAGCAACTGTCTGCGCATCGCCGGTGTATGCCGATTACCCCAAGCACCGGCGGCCACCAACTCTTGCAAACTGATGGGAAACTGCCGGTCCAGATGCTGCTGCTGGGGCATGAACGAAACCCCGCCACGCCGTGGAACCTCCAGGGTGACGTTGCCAGACAGTGGTTTTTGCAGTCCCGCGATGACTTTCAACAGGCTGCTTTTGCCCGAGCCGTTGGCCCCGATGATGGCGGTGAGGCTGCCTGCCGGTCGTTCCATGGCGAGTGGCGGCGTGAGCGGTTGCCCGGGAATGCCCCAGAGCAGTGCTTGGCAGTTGATCATGATAGGTCTCGGGTCCAGCGGCTTTGCGCCACGGCGTCATGGGCATGGAGGCTTTCGGAATGAACGACGCGCACGTCCAAGGCCGTGATCTCGGGGGACCGGGCCAGGGCGGTGCTCAGTCGCCGCGCAGCGTCTTCGCAGAACATCAGGTTTTGGCCGTTGGCCAGGGCGAATGCTTGCTCATCGGCGCGTTTGACGGCGGTCTGCACAGCGGTGCCGAGGGCTGCTTCGGCTTCGTTGATGAACGACTGCAGCGGCAATTCCTCGACGTCGGCGTCCAGGCGCAGGGTCAGGGTCGCGGTACTGCGCTGGCTATGCGGGGTGGCGACAATGCCGTTCGATGAACCCAACCAAGCCAGGATTTCGGCGTGCTCGAGTTTCTTGTTGGCAAATTCGTCGACGAATTGCTGCTGAATCAACTGCCGGGAAAGGGCTGCCGAGCACGGGCAAGTCGAGGAATAGGGAATCTGGATTTTCAGTTCCACGTGGAACATTGTGTTTTTCAAGTGAGCTTCGACACTCACCGGATAGCCTTTCCAACCCATCAACGGGCTGATTAACGCCGGACGCTTGAGCAATAGATCGGTATGCACGCTGAGCGAAGCCGACTGGGACAAGCCTTCATGGCTGTCGAGGAATTGCTTCAGGATTCGGCGCAATAGCGCTGGCGAAAGTGGTGTCTCTTCAAGCACCCCCAGCGCCAGATATAAGCGCGACATGTGAATGCCGCGCGCTTCGCCGTCATCGAGGCTGACACCAGCGTCGGCCGTTGCGCTTAGACGCTGGCCGTCAATCAATACCGGCGTTGCGATACCACACATGCCCACCCAATCAAGTGGCAGGGTTTGACGTGAAACCTGCGCAGCCACATCCGGCAGCGTTAACGCGTTCATGGTCAAGGTCCGTCGAAGGTTCAAAATTAGATGTTATAGTATAACGACTAATTTAAAGAAACCTTTTCCATGAAAGGAGTTTCATCTACCCAAACGCTCACGTTCCACGTGAAACATCAGCGCGGCGAATCCTGACAACCGTTCAAACGGCCGCATACAAATGCGCCGGCACTACCGCCCGAGCTCGAGAAGCGATTGAGGGTTGTCCAGCCCACACGCCGGCTGTATCCAACCCAACTTTCTCCATCCGACGCCAATCCGGTAAAGAACGTGAGCTGACCGTAACGGCTGTTCGTTTGCGCCCAATAACGGCGACTAGCAGCTTCAAAACCGCGCAAATAAATAGTGTTTCCGGCCGTCGCGACGCTATAGGCATTGCCCTGGCCATCCACGCAGGCCAGTAAATTCGCGCTTCGGGTGCAATTCGCCAAAAGTGGACTTTGGGCCTCAGCGCTCAACGCCCACAGCAACAGCGGGCCCGCCAGAATAAATTTCAATTGATTGCGCATGGATTGATCTCAGACCAATGAGGACCGGCGGGGCTGGATGGATTGCGTTGTTATACTATAACATAAAGAATGCCAGGTCCTGAACCCAGCCAAACCCTGGAAACGAGCCGTCATCGAAGCGGCCGCCCGATGAGGATATACCGATGCCCAATCGCCTTCCCGTTACCGTACTGTCCGGATTTCTCGGTGCTGGTAAAAGCACGCTGCTCAACCATGTCCTGCGTAATCGCGACAACCTGCGGGTTGCCGTGATCGTCAACGATATGAGCGAGATCAACATCGATGGCAGCGAAGTCCAACGAGATGTCACCCTGAGTCGTTCCGAAGAGAAATTGGTGGAGATGAGCAACGGCTGCATCTGCTGCACACTGCGTGAGGACTTGCTTGAAGAAGTCGGGCAGCTCGCCAGGGAAGGGCGTTTCGATTACCTGTTGATCGAGTCCACGGGTATCTCCGAGCCGCTGCCCGTGGCGGAAACGTTCACATTTCGTGACGAAGAAGGCCGAAGCCTGGCCGATGTGGCGCGACTCGACACCATGGTTACGGTGGTCGACGGAGTGAATTTCCTGCTGGATTACCAGGCTGCCGAAAGCCTGGCGTCACGGGGCGAAACCCTGGGTGAGGAGGATGAGCGCTCGATCACCGACCTGCTGATCGAGCAGATCGAATTTGCCGACGTAATCCTGGTCAGCAAGATCGACCTGATCAGCCAGCAAGAGCGGGAAGAATTGATCGCAATTCTGCAGCGCCTCAATGCCCAGGCGCAGATCATTCCCATGGTCATGGGGCAGGTGCCCCTGGGTCGAATCCTCGACACCGGCCTTTTCGATTTTGAACGCGCCGCCCAGGCACCTGGCTGGCTACAAGAATTGCGTGGCGAGCACGTACCGGAAACCGAGGAATATGGCATCGCCTCGACTGCCTACCGGGCCCGCCGGCCGTTCCATCCCCAGCGGTTCTTCAACTTCATCGATCGTCCGTGGCCCAACGGCAAGCTCCTGCGCTCCAAAGGTTTCTTCTGGCTGGCCAGCAAACCTGAGGAGGCGGGCGGTTGGTCTCAGGCCGGCGGTTTGATGCGGCATGGCTTCGCCGGGCGCTGGTGGCGGTTCGTGCCGAAAAACCAGTGGCCGCAGGACGAAGAAAGCACGGCGACCATCATGAAGAACTGGCTGGCCGCCACCGGCGATTGCCGTCAGGAACTGGTCTTCATTGGTCAGGACATCGATTTTGCTCAACTTACCGCCGAGCTGGACGCTTGCCTGCTCACCGATGCGGAAATGGCCTTGGGCGTCGAAAACTGGCGGCTGTTGCCCGATCCGTTCGGCCCGTGGCATGAAGAGGAAGCAGCGTGATGCTGGCGCCGAGCCTGAAAAGAACCCCGCAGGTACGACAGGTCCAAGGTGATACGCCAGGGATATTCACGCAGATCCTGGACGACGGCACCAACCTGGCGGTCTGGCAGCGTCAGCTTCCCGCGCACATCAGCGACTTTGCGGTCATGGTGCTGGCGATGGACCAGCCGCTGGCTGAATCCCGTGTGCTCGACTTGCCAGAGGAAGACACCCAGCCAGCGCTGCACGGCCTCGCCGCCGGTTTCAGCGACCTGCAAGGCTATGAAGGCTTTATCGCCGATGTGTCCTGGCTCGTCAGTGCGTTTGCCTGCCTGTTGGGCGCCCAACGTGTCGGTCTGCGTCTACGCACCTTGGACAAGGCCATGTGCCCGCGCTTCCACGTTGACCACGTGCCGGTGCGGCTGCTGACCACTTATGCGGGCGTGGGCAGCCAGTGGCTCGGGGAGGGCGTCATGGATCGCCGGCGCCTGGCGCAACCTGAGGCAGAACCGGTTGATCCACGCGTGATCCAGCAGTTTTGTTGCGGTGATGTCGGCCTGCTCAAAGGCGAAAAATGGCACGGCAACGAGGGGTTTGGCCTGATCCATCGCTCGCCGGAGCTCGCGCCGGGAGAGCGTCGCCTGATTCTCACGCTGGACTGGCTGACTTAAGGCTTGAGCCAGGTCCCCTGGCTTTGTCCTTCGCAAAATGGCTGCAGGTAAGCGGCATCGGTCGCCACGCCGTAATAGTGAATATCCTGGCGGTAAGGCATATTGGCGACCTGGGCGTTGCTGCACACGCCGAACGCGCCGCCAGGGCACTGATCGACGTATTGCACCTCGACCTTCTGGCCGGCCAGGTTTGGCTGGCAGAAGCCGTCGGCAAACAGTTTCTGCGGAATGTTGCGGTTCTGTTGGCAGACTTTCACGTCGAGCCGCTCCGCCTGGCTGTGAACCACGCAAGCCTGGGCCAGCGCCTGGTTCGACGTCAGCGCCAGTAACAACCAGCCGATCATTCGCATCTTCACCTCCATCGAAAGCCGTCGATTATGTTGCAGCACATTCCCACCCATGTCATCGCCGGCCCCTTGGGCGCCGGCAAGACCAGCCTGATCAGGCATCTGCTGGCCCAGCGTCCGGCCAATGAACGCTGGGCGGTGCTGATCAACGAGTTCGGCCAGATCGGTCTGGATGCCGCGCTGCTGACCCAGGCGGGCGATGGTATCGCACTGGGCGAAGTGGCTGGCGGCTGCTTGTGCTGCGTCAACGGCGCGCCATTTCAGATCGGTCTTGGGCGTTTGCTGCGCAAGGCCCGGCCGGATCGGCTGTTCATCGAACCCTCGGGCCTGGGCCATCCAGCACAATTGATGCGACAACTGAGCGAAGCGCCATGGCTCGGCGTGTTGGCGGTGCAACCCTGTGTGCTGGTGTTGGATGCCCGGGCGGTGGCGGACGGCAAACCTTTGCCCGATGCGCAGCGACAAACCCTCGCGGATGCCGGACTGTTGCTGCTGAACAAATCCGAGACCCTCACACAAGCGGATCGAGAACGGGTGACGGCGCAGTTGTCAGGGCGTACGTTGTACTTCACGCAACACGCGGCACTACCGGTCGAGCGATTGCCAGGCCTGGCGGCTCGGGGCCACGGGGCTGTGGATAACTTGACCCTGCCCAAGCGCCTGGGCCAGGTGCCGGCCATCTGGATCGACCCGGCGCAGCCCATTTGCCTGCATCAGCAACAGGACGGTGGCTGGAGTATCGGTTGGCGCTGGCACCCCAGCCAACGATTCGACGCAGCGGCGCTGACACGATGGCTACAAGACCAGGACTGGAAACGGGCGAAGATGGTTATCCACAGCCTCGACGGTTGGGTTTCAGCCAATGCGCTGGAAGGGGCGGCGCTGGGCTGGCAAGCCAGTGAATGGCGCCAGGATTCCCGGATCGAGCTGATTTTCGATCAGCCTCAAGACGTTGATCGCCTGCAAGCCGGTCTGGTGAGTTGTCGGTGTCCCTGAGTCAGCCCTGTTTCAAGGCTTCCACTTGTTGTGTTCCTGGCGCCACTGGCTCAACTCGATGACTTCAGCCCTGGGCCTGGTCTGGACCGGTTCAATGGGCGCTGGCGGTGTCTCTTCGAAGGGCATCGGGTAGGGTGCCAGCTCTATGTGTGCGCTGTGGGCACCGAACTGGGTGATGGTGCCCGAATGACGGCTTTCGCCCGTGACGGTGAACTCGAAGGTGTAGACCCGAGCCAGTCGTCGTCGACCGTTGGCGTCCTTCACGAAGCCGATTTTTTTCAGTGCCACGTTGCCGTCCAGCAACTCGATCTTGAGGTTGGCGCAATGCTGCATGACCCTGGCCAACGCCCGTTCGCGCAAGCCATGGTTGTGCCATAGCCAGGCGCCGCCGGTAGCCAGCAGCATCAGCACGAAGATGTTTCCAAGGGTCAGCATGAACGAAGTGCTCCAACAAGTTGTTGTCAGCTTAACTGTCTCGCCGGTCTGTCGTACAGGCTGCGTTTAGTCGCATACTGCGCGGCTTGAATTTCAATCGTTTTACGGAAACTTCCCGCATGAAACGTACGCCTCATCTGCTTGCTATTCAGTCCCACGTGGTGTTCGGTCACGCCGGCAATAGCGCCGCAGTGTTTCCGATGCAGCGGGTCGGCGTGAATGTCTGGCCGCTCAATACCGTGCAGTTTTCCAATCACACCCAGTACGGCCAATGGACCGGGGAAGTGCTGGCGCCCGAGCAAATTCCGGCATTGGTGGAAGGCATTGCGGCCATTGGTGAGCTGGGTCACTGCGATGCGGTGTTGTCCGGTTACCTGGGCAGTGCGGCTCAGGGGCGGGCGATCCTGACGGGTGTGGCGCGGATCAAGGCGGCCAATCCGAAGGCGCTGTACCTGTGTGATCCGGTCATGGGGCATCCAGAGAAGGGCTGCATCGTGGCTCCCGAGGTGAGCCAGTTTCTCCTGGAAGAAGCCGCTGCCGTGGCGGACCTCATGTGCCCGAACCAACTGGAACTGGACAGTTTTTCAGGACGCAAGGCGCAGTCGTTGCTGGACTGCCTGGCCATGGCTCGCGCGTTGCTGGTCCGGGGTCCGAAAGCGGTGCTGGTCAAGCACCTGGCCTACCCCGGCAAACCCGATGACAGCTTCGAAATGCTGCTGGTGACCGCTGAGGGCAGCTGGCACCTACGTCGTCCGCTATTGGCTTTCCCACGCCAGCCGGTGGGCGTGGGTGACCTGACATCGGGGTTGTTCCTGGCGCGGATACTGTTGGGGGACAGCCTGGTGGCGGCGTTCGAATTCACCGCCGCCGCGGTGCACGAAGTGCTGCTGGAAACCCAGGCCTGCACAAGTTATGAACTGGAACTGGTCCGCGCCCAGGACCGGATCGCCCATCCTCGGGTGCGGTTCGAGGCGGTGCCGATCAGCCTCTGATTACGCCCATTGGAAATGCTGCAGATCCCTGTGGGAGCGAGCTTGCTCGCGATGGCGGTGTGTCAGTCAATATCAGTATTGACTGATCGGCCGCTATCGCGAGCAAGCTCGCTCCCACAGTTGATTTCGGCGGCCGCTTAAGGCCCGTCCGCCTTGATGTCCTGATAACGCTTTTCCAGTTCCTGGCGGATCTGCCGGCGTTGCTGGGCCTGTTCGTAGCGGCGTTTTTCTTCGCTGTTTTGCGGCTGCAACGGCGGCACGGCAGCGGGTTTACGCTGGTCATCCACCGCAACCATGGTGAAGAAGCAACTGTTGGTGTGGCGCACCGAGCGTTCGCGAATATTTTCGGTCACGACTTTGATGCCCACTTCCATCGAGGTGTTGCCGGTGTAGTTCACCGAGGCCAGGAAGGTCACCAGCTCGCCGACATGAATCGGCTCACGGAAGATGACCTGGTCAACCGACAGGGTCACCACGTAGCGCCCGGCATAGCGGCTGGCGCAGGCGTAGGCGACTTCGTCGAGGTATTTGAGCAAGGTGCCGCCATGGACATTGCCAGAGAAGTTGGCCATATCGGGGGTCATCAACACCGTCATCGACAGCTGGGCGTTTCCGGGTTCCATAACGTACTCACGGTTCAAGGCAGCAAGGTTGGAGTGCACCTCTGCGGGTGCTGGTGAGTGGCCTGCAAACAGGTCACCAGGTTTTAACAACCACCGATATCGGGACGCTGCGCCTGTGGTTGCCGTCACGCGCCGATGGATCTGTTTCCATATATTGCACTGTCTTTTTGTCGGAAGTCGCGGTGTTACCCTTCAAAAGCCCGTCGCGAGGGCAATTACTACAGAGGAAACGGATTTCTCCAGCGCTGCAGTGAGTCATTTGAACAGGGAGCCCCGACATGCATGCCATCAGTTTCATCCAGGATTTGGCGATCATCATGATGGCTGCGGGGCTGGTGACCGTACTCTTTCACCGTTTCAAACAACCGGTGGTATTGGGCTACATCGTGGCCGGCTTCATTATCGGCCCGCATACGCCACCGTTCGGTTTTATCCACGACGAAGACACGATCAAGACCCTGGCCGAGCTCGGGGTGATCTTCCTGATGTTTTGTCTGGGCCTGGAATTCAGCCTGCGTAAACTGTTCAAGGTCGGCGCCACGGCCTTCATCGCGGCGTTTCTCGAAATCGTGCTGATGATCTGGATCGGCTATGAAATCGGTCGCTGGTTCGAGTGGAGCACCATGGACTCGCTGTTCCTGGGCGCGATCCTGGCCATTTCCTCCACCACCATCATCGTCAAGGCCCTCAACGACCTGAAGATGAAGAACGAGCGCTTCGCGCAGCTGATTTTCGGGGTGTTGATCGTCGAGGACATCCTGGGCATCGGCATCATCGCCTTGCTGTCGAGCATTGCCGTCAGCGGCACCGTGAGCTCCGGCGAGGTATTTTCCACAGTCGGCAAGTTGTCGCTGTTCATGATCGTCGCGTTGGTCGTCGGCATTCTATTGGTGCCGAGGGTGTTGGCCTACGTGGCGAAGTTCGACAGCAACGAAATGCTGCTGATTACCGTGCTGGGCCTGTGTTTCGGCTTCTGCCTGCTGGTGGTGAAGCTGGAATACAGCATGGTGCTCGGGGCATTCCTGATCGGTGCGATCATGGCCGAATCCCGGCAACTGCTGAGGATCGAGCGGTTGGTGGAGCCGGTGCGTGATCTGTTCAGCGCGATATTCTTCGTCGCCATCGGGCTGATGCTCGATCCGGCGATCTTGCTGCAGTACGCCTGGCCGATTGCGGTGATCACGGGTGCAGTGGTGCTCGGCAAGATGTTGTCCTGCGGCCTGGGTGCTTTTATCGCCGGCAACGACGGACGCACCTCGCTGCGCGTTGGGATGGGTCTTTCGCAGATTGGCGAATTTTCCTTCATCATCGCGTCGTTGGGGATGACCCTGCAGGTCACCAGCGATTTCCTCTACCCGGTTGCGGTCGCCGTCTCGGTGTTGACCACACTGCTGACGCCGTACCTGATCCGGGCCGCCGATCCGCTGTCCGTCAAGTTGGCAACGGTCATGCCGCACCGGCTGACGCGGGTGCTGGGGATGTATGGCGAATGGCTGCGCAGCATCCAGCCCCAAGGCCAAGGGGCGATGGTGGCGTCGATGATCCGGCGGATTTTGCTGCAGGTGGGGGTCAACCTGGCGCTGGTTATTGCGAT
This sequence comes from Pseudomonas thivervalensis, assembly GCF_001269655.1. Lineage (GTDB taxonomy): Bacteria > Pseudomonadota > Gammaproteobacteria > Pseudomonadales > Pseudomonadaceae > Aquipseudomonas > Aquipseudomonas thivervalensis. Next base: position 595,900 of record NZ_LHVE01000020.1, on the reverse strand, counting down.
TTTTGTCTCGGGTGGTTTTTTCGCCGAGCGAATGTCGGCTTATCTGCAAGCCTGGATCAGCGACCCGAGCTGGCAGAAAGCGCTGATCTGGGGAGCGGCGTTGCTGCTGTCGCTACCGTTCCTGATCGCCGCGTATCGCAAGCTCAAGGCGCTGTCGATGCTGCTGGCGGAGATGGGTGTGAAGCCGGAGATGGCTGGCCGCCACACCCAGCGCGTGCGTCGGGTGATCGCCGAAGTGATCCCGATTCTCTCGCTGCTGGTGATCTTCCTGCTATTGGCTGCCTTGTCGGCCAGCATCCTGCCGACCAACAAGTTGCTCGTACTGATCGCCGTGGTAGCGACTGCCGTGGCGGCAGTGCTCTGGCGCTGGTTCATCCGCGTGCATACGCGGATGCAGGTGGCCTTGCTTGAAACCCTGGACAACCACAAGGAGTCGTCCGGGCATTGACCGGCGGCGGGGCTCAGCTTTCCAGCCAGACGTCCCTGGCCCAGTGCCAGACCGATTCCCAGGTTTCCTCGGCGATCAGTTCTTCTTCGGCCTGCCACAGCACCACCGTGCCGTCCTCTTCGACGCAATAATAATCGTCGCCGTCCTGGCAGATCGGGATCAGGCTGCGGTCGACACCGGCATCCCAGGCATTGGCGGCCACGTCCGGCAGGTAGGTGTGGGACTGTGGATCGGTGACGGTCACCGGTTCCAGGCTGCCGTAGACGACATCGCTGACGGTCAGCAAAAACTCCCTGAAAACGAATGGGATATCGATGAACAGCTGCTCTTCGATCTCTACCAGCAAGTCTTCGTCGGGCAATTCCAGCGGGACCGGTACGGGCTCGTTGGCTTCACGCAATTGTTCGATGATTTCTTCCACGTCCGGGGATCCTCTTTCTCGATGGCGCGGTTTTATATGGAGCGGTTTATACAGTAGCTCGCTATAGATGCAACCGCGAAATAGAAAACCCCGGCCTGGGCCGGGGTTTTCTATTTCAACATGCAAAACGGGCAAAGGTTCAACCGTTCTGGCGGATACCTGCCACCAGCCAAGGCTGGTCATCGCCCTGGGCACGTTCCATGTTCCAGCTTTCGCTGAACGCCTCGCCCTTGTCGAAGCGAGAATCCTTCGACACACCGCTGAAGGTCAGGGTGGCGATGGTCTTGTCGGCACGATCGTCGACGCCATCCAGTTGCACCTGCAGGTTGTCGATGTAGGTGGACTGGAAGCCGTCACCCAGCTCGGCCCGTTCGCGCTTGAGGAATTCCAGCAGTTGCGGGGTGACGAACTCGGAGATCTTGTCCATCTCGTTCGCGTCCCAATGTTGCTGCAGGGCCATGAAGTGGTTGCGCGCGGCTTCGATGAAGCGTTGTTCATTGAACCAGGCCGGCGCATTGATGACCGGGCGAGCGGCCACAGGCGCTGCCGAACCACCGAAGATCGAGCCGCTGGCAGGTTGCTGGTTGAACACTTCACGCTGCATCGGCGCGTGGCCGGCTGGAGCGAGTTGCTCCTGTTGCTTGCGACGACGAGCGGCAATGAAGCGGAAGACCAGGAAGGCGATGACCGCCATGATCAGGATGTCGAAGATCTGCATGCCCTGGAAGCCGTCGCCCATGAACATGGAGGCGAGCAGGCCACCGGCGGCGATGCCGGCGAGGGGGCCGAGCCAGCGCGAAGCACCACTGGCCTTGGTGGCAGCGCCTGCCGCACCGGCCGCGCCTGCGGTGGCAGCGGTAGAGCCGGCAGCGGAAGACGGCGCCATCTGGCTGGTCTGGTGAGTCGGGGCTGCTCCCGAACTTTTACCACCGCCAAAGCGCTTGGCGGCATTGGCGTCGATGGCCATCGTCAGGCCGATGCACAACGCCATGGCGATGCTAAGAAAACGTTTCATATAAAGGCATTCCCATTTGTGGATAGCACGCGCGCCATGTTGCACAGCAGAACTGTTGCTGGCTAGCAGCAGAGTGTTTCGGGCTTTTGCATGACAGGTGAGGTTCCGCTTCAGTTGTACAAGAAGCCCTGTTCGCTTTGGGCTGTAGGAAAGGGGGACAAGTTCTATCGGAAATGTTTGGCGTCCCCAGAACAACTGTGGGAGCGAGCTTGCTCGCGATGGCGGCGTGTCAGTCAGCATCAACAGTGGCTGATCTACCGCTATCGCGAGCAAGCTCGCTCCCACAGGGGCCTATGCGAATCTTTAGATCGCTTCGAGCTTGGCATATCCCAGCATCAGCCATTTGCTGCCTTCGCTGAAGTTCACCTGCACCCGGGCCTGGGCGCCGGCGCCTTCGAAGTTGAGGATCACACCGTCACCGAACACCGAATGGCGCACGGTCTGGCCGAGGCTGAAGCCGGTTTCCGGGATATCGCTGCCGCCGAACAGGCTGCTGGTGCTTTGCTGCTGGCCGCCGCCGAACGGTCGGCTGACACTGTTGGACAGCCGCACTTCCTGGATCAGTCCCTTCGGCACTTCACGTACGAAGCGCGACACTTTGTTGTAGGTCTCGCTGCCATACAAGCGTCGGGTTTCGGCGTAGGTCATGACCAGGTTCTGCATGGCGCGGGTGATACCGACATAGGCCAGGCGCCGTTCCTCTTCCAGGCGTCCCGGTTCTTCCAGGCTCATCTTGTGGGGGAACAGGCCTTCCTCCATGCCCACGAGGAACACGTAGGGGAATTCCAGGCCCTTGGCACTGTGCAGGGTCATCAGCTGGATGCTGTCTTCATGTTCGTCGGCCTGGGTGTCGCCGGCCTCCAGGGAGGCATGACCGAGGAAGGCCGAGAGGGGCGACAGGTCTGCGTCTTCTTCGGTGTTCTCGAAGTTGCGCGCGGCGCTGACCAGTTCCTCCAGGTTTTCCACCCGGGCCTGGCCTTTCTCGCCTTTTTCCGCTTCGTGGTAGGCGATCAGGCCGGACTGCTCGATGACGGTCTGGGTCATCAGGTGCAGGGGCATTTCCCCGCACTTGGCGGCCAGGTCTTCGATCAGGTCCATGAAGGCCTTCAGGGCACCGGCGGCGCGACCGGTCACGCCTTTGTTGCCGACCAGTTGGCGCATGGCTTCCCACATGGACACGTGGCTGTGGCGCGCGTGATCGCGAATCGCCTCGACGGTTTTCTCGCCGATGCCCCGCGTCGGTACGTTGATCACCCGCTCCAGGGCCGCGTCGTTGCCGCGACCTTCGATCAGGCGCAGGTAGGCCATGGCGTTCTTGATTTCCGCACGCTCGAAGAAGCGCTGGCCGCCGTAGATGCGGTAGGGAATCCGCTCACGCAACAGCGCTTCTTCCAGCACCCGCGATTGGGCGTTGGAACGGTACAGGATGGCGATGTCGCTGCGGGCCAGGCCGGTTTTCAGCGCGCTTTCGATGGTTTCCACCACGTAGCGGGCCTCATCGTGCTCATTGAAGGCGGCGTAGAGGTTGATGGCTTCGCCTTCGCCGCCATCGGTCCACAGTTCCTTGCCCAGGCGCCCGGTGTTGTTGGCGATCAGGGCGTTGGCGGCCTTGAGGATGCCGGCGGTGGAGCGGTAGTTCTGTTCCAGGCGGATCACTTCGGCGTCGGGGAAGTCCGCCGAGTACTGGTGAATGTTCTCGATCTTGGCGCCGCGCCAGCCGTAGATCGACTGGTCGTCGTCACCCACCACCATCAGGCTGTCGCCGCCCTTGGCGAGCAGGCGCAACCAGGCGTATTGCACGGCGTTGGTGTCCTGGAATTCGTCTACCAGTACATGCCGGAAGCGCTTTTGGTAGTGGGCCAGCAAGCCCGGGTGGTCGCGCCACAGGTCCAGGGCCCGCAGCAGCAGCTCGGAGAAGTCGATCACCCCGGCACGCTGGCACGCCGCCTCATAGGCTTCGTAGATGCTGCGCATGGTCGCCAGGAACAGGTCGCCGCTGGCCTGGATGTGCTGCGGGCGCAGGCCTTCGTCTTTCTGGCCGTTGATGAACCACTGGGCCTGACGGGCGGGCCAGCGTTGTTCGTCCAGGCCCAGCTCGCGGATCACCCGCTTGACCAGGCGCTGCTGGTCATCGCTGTCCAGGATCTGGAAGGTCTGGCTCAGCCCGGCCTCCTGCCAATGCGCCCGCAACAAGCGGTGCGCCAGGCCGTGGAACGTGCCGACCCACATGCCGGCGGGGTTGATGCCCATCAGTTGTTCGATACGATGGCGCATCTCGGCCGCGGCCTTGTTGGTGAACGTCACCGACAGGACCGAATGGGGCGAGGCGTTCTCGACCTGGATCAACCAGGCGATACGGTGCACCAGCACTCGGGTTTTACCGGAGCCAGCACCGGCCAGGACCAACTGACGACCCACGGAGGCGGCTACGGCCTGACGTTGGGCATCGTTGAGAGAGTTCAGCAGAAGGGAGAGATCATCGCGCATCGGGGCATTCTAGGGTGCGGCGTCACCCCGGGCAAACCGAGCTTTGCATCAGCCGATAAAAGACCGCTGGGTGATGACCGGTGAGTCACAGGCCACAGGCGTTGATAAGACTCGCTCGGGAGGGGCGTCACCCAATGAAATAGCGACTTTTTTCGGTGTTTTTGTGAGCTGGGGCAGTGTGGGATGGCCCATGGCTTGTGTATGCTCGGTGCTCGTTTCGGGTTCTCCACGCTTCACTGAATAAGAACAAGAACAGTGCCAATGACCCTCAATTCCGATCCGGCGGGCCCCTGTGTGGAACCGCGGATCATCTGCAAGCAGTACGCCATGGAGATGGCGGTCGAGCGTACACGTCTGCTTTATCAAGGTTCGCTGCTGCCTACGCTGTTCATGCTGCTCAACGGTCTGGTCTGCGCCGCGCTGTTATGGGAGCCACGACGTTATTTCCTGGTCAGCGTCTGGCTGGTCTGGTTGTTGTCGCTGGTGGCGTTGCGGGTGATCCAAGTGGCCGCGTTCGATTCGGCGATGCCAAGCCGCCAGGCGCACCCGATCTGGTTGCGTATGTTTTTGCTCGGCTCAGCGATGACGGGCCTGACCTTGGCCGGGGCTGGCATCGCGTTGGTCCCGGCCGACAGCTTCCAGCAGCAGGCCTGGGTGTTCGGCCTGATTGGCGCGGCCGCGCTGTCGGCCAGCGTGGCCTATGCAGTCAGTCTTCCGGCGTTCCTGTCGTTTACCTTGCCCTGCCTGTTACCCGCCATCGGCTATCTGTTCTGGGGCGGCGATGAGCAGCAACGGGGGTGGGGCTGGCTGGGGCTGATCGTGCTGGTTTCCCTGAGCGTGGTGGCCTGGCAGGTCAACCGCTTGATCCACAGCGGGATGCTGCGACGCTTCCAGAACCAGGCCCTGATCGAGCATCTGCAACAAACCCAAACCCGCGGCGCGCTGCTCAACGAGGCGCTGGGTCGGGAGGTCGAGCAACGCCGCTCGGCCGAGGAAAAGTTACGGGCGGCCCAGGTTGGCCTGGAGGCGCGGGTCGCGCAGCGCAGTCTGGAGCTGGAGGCCGCCAGCCAGGCCCTGAGCAAGAGCGAGGCGCGCCTGGCCCTGGCCCTCAAGGCCAGTGAGCTGGGGTTGTGGGATTGGAACCTGCAGACTGACGAAGTCCATCACACCCAGCTCAAGGAACTGTTTGGCCTGGAGCCCGAATACGTCACGGCGATGCTCAGCCATCTCACTCCGCGCCTGCATCCCCAAGACCTGCCGGCGCTCAAGCGGGCCTTGGTCGAACACCTCAAGGGCCGCAGCGAGGATTACCAGATCGAATACCGCGTGCGGCACGGCGATGGCCACTGGGTCTGGATCGAAGACCGCGGTCGGGCCGTGGAGCGCAGCGCCAGCGGACGGGTGTTGCGCATGGTCGGGACTCGGCGCGACATCAGCGCCAGCAAGGAACTCGAGCAGCAACGACAGCTGGCGGCCACAGTGTTCGAGGCCGCCAGCGAAGGGATTGTGATTTTCGACCCCAACTATGTGCTGCTTGCGGCCAACCAGGCGTTCACGCGAGTCACCGGCTTCAATATCGATGACATGCTCGGGCGCAACGTCGTCAACCTGCCGTGCAGCCGCGATGCGCGCCGGCATTACCCCATCATTCGCCAATCGCTCAAGGAGCACGGCACCTGGCAGGGCGAACTGGTGGAGGCGCGGGCCAACGGCGAGCTGTATCCGCAGTGGCTGCAACTGAACGTCGTGCGCAATGCTCGGGGAAATGTCAGTCATATCGTGGGCTTCTTCGCCGATCTTTCGGCACGACGTGAATCCGAAGAACGCATGCGCTACCTGACCCACTACGACGAGCTGACCGGGTTGGCGAATCGCTCGCTGTTCCGCGAGCGCCTGAACGAAGCTCATCAGCGGGTGCGCCAGGGCGGACGACGCAGCCTGGCGCTGTTGCATATCAACCTGGACCGTTTCAAGTTGCTCAACGACAGCCTCGGCCATGACATCGCCGACCAGTTGTTGCAGAAAATGGCACGGCGCCTGATCAATGCGCTGCCTGAGGCCGACACCATTGCCCGGCTATCCGGCGATGAGTTTGCGGTGTTGTTCGATGCCTATGGCAACCTTTCAAGCCTGGCGCGGGTGGCGACCCGATTGGCCGCCAAGCTGCGCGTGCCGCTGACCATCGAAGGCCATGAGCTGGTGCTCAGTGCCTCCATCGGCATCAGCCTGTTGCCCGACAACACGCGGGAAATCGCCACGCTGGTCAGCCAGGCGAACATGGCCATGCAGCATGCCAAGCATTTGGGGGGCAACAATTTCCAGTTCTACACCGAGAGCCTCCAGGCCAGCACGCTGGAGCGCCTGCAACTGGAGAACCAACTGCGCAAGGCTTTGGAAGAGCAACAACTGAAAGTTTTTTATCAGCCAAAACTGTGCCTGGCGACCGGTCGCCTGAACGCCGCCGAGGCGCTGGTGCGCTGGGATCATCCGGCCATGGGCCGGGTTCCGCCGGGGGATTTCATTGGCCTTGCCGAAGAGACCGGTCTGATCGGGCCGATTGGCGAGTTCGTGTTGCGCCAGGCCTGTTGGCAGGCCTGCGAGTGGCAGCGCCAGGGGCTCGCGCCGATCAGGGTGTCAGTCAATCTGTCGGTGCATCAATTACGCCAGGGCAAGCTCGTCAGCCTCGTGCGGCAAGTGCTGGAAGAAACCGGTCTGGAGCCCCAGTACCTGGAGCTGGAATTGACCGAGAGCCAGTTGCTCGACAGCGTTGAACACATCATCGCCACGTTCCAGCAATTGCGTGACCTTGGGGTCAAGCTGGCGATCGACGACTTTGGCACCGGCTACTCATCGCTGAGTTATCTCAAGCGCATCCCGGTGGATTACGTGAAGATTGACCAGGCGTTCATTCGCGGGCTGGGTGAGGCTAGCGTGGACATGGCCATTACCCGGGCGATCATTGCCATGGCCCACGGGTTGTCGCTCAAGGTAGTGGCTGAGGGCGTTGAGCGGCAGGAGCAGCTCGAGTTTCTCAGGAACGAGCGCTGTGATGAGGTGCAAGGGTATCTGATCAGCCGGCCGGTGGAGGCCGAGGGGCTGGCTGGGTTGTTACGGATGCAACGCTTGGATTGAATGAACCTGATTCCCGACAAGAACTTCCTGCCAGACGACTTTGTTGCCCTGCGGGAAGTGGTGTGTGGGCTTGCGTTGCGGCACAGGCTGCTACATCGGCGATCTTCGGCCAAAACAAAGGGGCAACGAGGCAATCCAGTTACGTTTTGGACGGGCAAAGAGCCAGTTCTTGTAGTATAACTACAAGCTTGCTACATCCCGGCACCTGCCCATAACAAGAGTCCAGCCCCTTGAACCTGTTGCAACACATCGCCCAGTCACGCCACTTGCTGCGCAAGTCGGAGCTGAAAGTCGCCGATCACGTCCTGCTTGATCCTGCGGCCGTGATGCATAGCTCCATGGCCGATCTTGCCCACAGCGTCGGCATCAGCGAACCGACCATCGTGCGCTTCTGCCGGGCCATCGGTTGCTCGGGCTTCCAGGACCTGAAACTCAAGCTGGCGCAAAGCCTGGCCGCCGGCGCGAGCTTTGGCCAGTTTGCGATCCATGAAGATGATTCAGTGGCGGACTACAGCCTGAAAATCTTCGACACTACCCTGCATACCCTCATGGAGGTTCGCGAGAAACTCGATCCGGTGGCATTGCAAAAAGCCGTCACGGCCATGTCTCAGGCCCAGCGTGTCGAGTTTTATGGCTTTGGCGCCTCGGGCGCGGTGGCGGCCGATGCCCAGCACAAGTTCTTCCGGTTGCTGCTGACGGCAGCGGCCTATTCCGACCCGCACATGCAGGCCATGTCGGCGGTGACCTTGAAACCCACCGATGTGGCGATCTGCATTTCCCAGTCGGGGCGTTCCAAGGATCTGCTGATTACCGCGAACCTGGTGCGCGAAAGCGGTGCCTCGCTGATCACCTTGTGCCCGAGCCAGACGCCACTGGCGGAGCTTTCCACGGTGAACCTGGCCATCGATGTGCATGAGGACACCGAAATCTACACGCCGCTGACCTCGCGCATCGCCCATCTGGTGGTGATCGATGTGCTGGCGATGGGCGTCGCCATGGCCCGTGGCCCAAGCCTGGTCAACCACCTCAAGAGCGTGAAGCGCAGCCTTCGCAGCCTGCGGTTGTCACCCAAGTCGGTGAAGGCGCTGGACGACTGAATCCCGAGCCCTGAGGTCGAGGGCTTCTGTGGCGAGGGAGCTTGCTCCCGCTCGGCTGCGGTAGGAGCTGCCGAAGGCTGCGATCTTTTGATTTTGATCTTTCGCTTTTGACTCAATTGTCAGTGGAAAGATCGCAGCCTCGCTCCGCTCGACAGCTCCTACATAGCTCCTGCGACCCAGCGCGAGCAAGCTCCCTCGCCACAGGGTTCATTTGCCCGAATTCATCGTTCTGTAACGCACGCGCCGCCAAACCGTCATCCCCCGCCGTCATCGTAAAGCTCCCGTATACGTCTTGGGAGTCTCGACATGACCCAGTCCTACGAAGAACGCAGCGCCGTCAAAACCCGTCGTCAGCAGGAAGACCAACGCCGCATGGCGTTCCGTCGTGCCATCGAAGACCGCTATGAACAGCGCCAGCTTCTGGCCGAGATCAGCGAATTTCCTGACGCGGTAGAGTTCAATTACTGGCAGGCAACGCCGGCGGCTTCCCGTCGAAACGCTCAACCAGGCCGATGATCTGAGCCCGCTCGCCACGAACGAAGGCCAGGAAGGCGTGGGCCACCGGTGACAGGCGCTTGGCCCTGGCCTGCACCAGGCACCAACTGCGGTACAGCGGCAATTCCTCCACCGGCAACTCGATGAGCGCGCCGGATGACAGTTCCCGGCTCACGGCGTGGCGCGTCAACAGCGCCACGCCCAGCCCGGCCACCACACACTCGCGCTGGGCCTCCGCCGACGCCACTTCCAGCGTCTGGGTGAAATGCACCCGTTTCTCCTTGAAGTACTCCTCGCAGGCCAGCCGCGTGCCGGATCCCGGTTCGCGCAACAGCAGCGTGTAGGGCTCCAAGTCCTGCAAACGCAGCGGACCCAGGTGACACAGCGGATGGTCGGGCGGCGCCACGGCGACGATCGGATTGTTGAGGAACGGCAGGAATTCCAGGCCCATGTCCTGGGGCACCATGGACATGATCACCAGGTCGTCACGGTTGTCCGAGAGCCGGCGGATGACCTGGCCGCGATTGACCACGGTGAGGTTCAGGTTGACTTCCGGATGCTGGCGCTTGAACGCGGCGAACAAATGCGGGACGAAGTATTTGGCGCTGGACTCCACTGCCAGCTTCAATTGGCCTTGCAGCGAACCCTGCATGTCCGACAGTTGCATATCGAGGTTTTCCAGGCGCCCGAAGATGTCCCGACTGGCCCGTTGCAGGGCTTCGGCGGCTTCGGTCATGTAGAGCTTCTTGCCGACATACTCGAACAGCGGCTGGCCAATGAGCTCTTCCAAGGATCGAATCTGTAGGCTAACGGCCGGTTGTGTGAGAGACATTTCATCAGCTGCACGGCTGTAGGACCTCAGGTCGCACACCTCGTTGAAAATCTGCAATTGACGCAATGTCATACGCATCAATGACTTACGCATTTTCTAAGCACTCAGGGGTAGGGCGGACAGCTCAACTATAAGTCTTTGCTTATGCATGACCCAATAATTATTCATTTTTGTTAATTCACAGCCAGGACTAGTGTGGAGCTGCGACCAATTGTTACATCTGGTCACGCGTCGGCCTGGACCCCAGGCCGTGGTATCACCGGCTCAAGGGAACCTCCAATTGATAACAAAGATCCTGATCGCCAACCGTGGTGAGATTGCCGTCCGCATCGTGCGCGCTTGCGCCGAGATGGGCATTCGCTCGGTCGCGGTCTACTCCGACGCGGACCGCCATGCGTTGCATGTCAAGCGTGCGGACGAGGCCCACAGCATCGGCGCCGATCCGCTGGCCGGCTACCTCAACCCGCGCAAACTGGTGAACCTGGCGGTGGAAACCGGCTGTGATGCCTTGCACCCCGGCTACGGTTTCCTTTCGGAAAACGCCGAACTGGCGGACATCTGCGCGGAACGCGGCATCAAATTCATTGGCCCCTCGGCAGAAGTCATTCGCCGCATGGGCGACAAGACCGAAGCGCGCCGCAGCATGATCAAGGCCGGTGTGCCGGTCACGCCGGGCACCGAAGGCAACGTGGCAGGCATCGAGGAGGCGCTGACCGAAGGTGATCGGATCGGTTACCCGGTGATGCTCAAGGCCACGTCGGGCGGTGGCGGTCGCGGTATCCGTCGCTGCAACAGCCGCGAAGAACTCGAACAGGCCTTCCCGCGGGTGATTTCCGAAGCCACCAAGGCATTCGGTTCGGCGGAAGTGTTCCTGGAAAAATGCATCGTCAATCCCAAGCACATCGAAGCGCAGATCCTCGGCGACAGTTTCGGCAACGTCGTGCACTTGTTCGAACGGGACTGCTCGATCCAGCGCCGTAACCAGAAGCTGATCGAAATCGCCCCGAGCCCGCAACTGACGCCTGAGCAGCGCGCCTACATCGGCGACCTGTCGGTGCGCGCCGCCAAGGCCGTGGGCTACGAGAATGCCGGCACCGTGGAGTTTTTGCTCGCCGAAGGCGAGGTGTACTTCATGGAGATGAACACCCGGGTGCAGGTAGAACACACCATCACCGAAGAAATCACCGGTATCGACATTGTTCGCGAACAGATCCGCATCGCCTCCGGGCTGCCGCTGTCGGTCAAGCAGGAAGACATCCAGCACCGGGGCTTTGCGTTGCAGTTCCGCATCAACGCCGAGGACCCGAAAAACAACTTCCTGCCCAGCTTCGGCAAGATCACCCGCTACTACGCCCCTGGCGGCCCGGGTGTGCGCACCGACACGGCGATCTACACCGGCTACACCATTCCACCGTTCTACGATTCGATGTGCCTGAAACTGGTGGTCTGGGCGCTGACCTGGGAAGAAGCGATGGACCGTGGCCTGCGGGCCCTGGATGACATGCGCCTGCAGGGGGTCAAGACCACCGCCGCGTATTACCAGGAGATCCTGCGCAATCCGGAATTCCGCAGCGGCCAGTTCAATACCAGCTTCGTTGAAAGCCACCCTGAACTGACCAACTACTCGATCAAGCGCAAACCCGAAGAGCTGGCCCTGGCCATCGCCGCCGCCATTGCCGCCCACGCAGGCCTGTAAGGAATCATGACAATGTCCAAGAAGATCCACGTTACCGACACAATCCTGCGCGACGCCCACCAATCGCTGCTCGCCACCCGCATGCGCACCGAAGACATGCTGCCGATCTGCGACAAGCTCGACAAAGTCGGCTATTGGTCGCTGGAAGTCTGGGGCGGCGCCACCTTCGACGCCTGCGTGCGCTTCCTGAAGGAAGACCCGTGGGAGCGCCTGCGCCAACTGCGTGCGGCGCTGCCCAACACGCGCTTGCAAATGCTCCTGCGCGGCCAGAACCTGCTGGGCTACCGCCATTACAGTGATGACGTGGTCAAGGCCTTCGTGGCCAAGGCCGCCGTCAACGGCATCGATGTGTTCCGTATTTTCGATGCGATGAACGACGTGCGGAACCTGCGGGTCGCCATCGAAGCGGTGAAAGCCGCCGGCAAGCACGCCCAGGGCACCATCGCCTACACCACCAGCCCGGTGCACACCATCGACGCGTTCGTGGCCCAGGCCAAGCAGATGGAAGCCATGGGTTGCGACTCGGTGGCGATCAAGGACATGGCCGGCCTGCTGACCCCGTATGCCACTGGCGAGCTGGTGAAAGCGCTGAAGAGCGAGCAATCGTTGCCGGTGTTCATCCACTCCCACGACACCGCCGGCCTGGCCGCGATGTGCCAGCTCAAGGCCGTCGAAAACGGTGCCGACCACATCGACACCGCGATCTCCAGCTTCGCCTGGGGCACCAGCCATCCGGGCACCGAATCGATGGTCGCGGCCCTTAAAGGCAGTGAATTCGACACCGGGCTGGACCTGGAGCTGCTGCAGGAAATCGGCCTGTACTTCTACGCCGTGCGCAAGAAGTACCACCAGTTCGAAAGTGAGTTCACCGCCGTGGACACCCGCGTCCAGGTCAACCAGGTACCGGGCGGGATGATCTCCAACCTTGCCAACCAGTTGAAAGAGCAGGGCGCACTGAACCGGATGAACGAAGTGCTGGCGGAGATCCCGCGCGTGCGCGAAGACCTCGGCTTCCCGCCCCTGGTGACCCCGACCTCGCAGATCGTCGGCACCCAGGCGTTCTTCAACGTCTTGGCCGGTGAACGCTACAAGACCATCACCAACGAAGTGAAGCTCTATCTGCAGGGCGGCTACGGCAAGGCGCCGGGCTCGGTGAGTGAGAAGCTGCGTCGCCAGGCCATCGGTAGCGAAGAAGTGATCGACGTGCGTCCGGCCGATTTGCTCAAGCCGGAAATGACCAAGCTGCGTGGCGAAATCGGTGCACTGGCCAAGTCCGAAGAGGACGTGCTGACCTACGCCATGTTCCCGGACATCGGTCGCAAGTTCCTCGAAGAACGCGAAGCCGGCACCTTGACCCCGGAAGTGCTGCTGCCGATCCCTGAGGCAGGCAGCGTGAGTTCCGCAGGCGGCGAAGGCGTGCCGACCGAGTTCGTCATCGACGTTCATGGCGAAACCTACCGCGTCGACATCACCGGTGTGGGCGTCAAGGCCGAAGGCAAGCGTCACTTCTACCTGTCCATCGATGGCATGCCGGAAGAGGTCGTGTTCGAACCGCTCAATGAATTCGTCGGCGGCGGCAGCAGCAAGCGCAAGCAAGCCACTGCGCCAGGCCATGTCAGCACCACCATGCCGGGCAACATCGTCGATGTCCTGGTCAAGGAAGGCGACGTGGTGAAGGCCGGCCAAGCGGTGCTGATCACCGAAGCCATGAAGATGGAAACCGAAGTGCAGGCGGCCATCGCCGGCAAGGTCACCGCCATTCACGTGGCCAAGGGCGACCGGGTCAACCCGGGCGAGATCCTGATCGAGATCGAAGGCTGACTGAACAGCCTCGATACAACGCTTTAACCTCGGGGGGGCATGTGCTCCCCTTTTTTTTTGCCTGTCAGAACATCATTCGCCACTGGCCCATCAGGGCACCGTTGCGGTTGTCCTTGCCGGTTTCACCGCTGTAGCTCAATCCAAAGGTATGCCGGGGCGAAACGGCCAGGTCCAGTCCCGCTTGCAGCAGAATGCTGTCGCGGTCCAGTTCGACCCCTTCGATCGTATAGGTGCCGCCGCCGCTTACCAGACGTTGGTGGGATGTGCCCCTGACGTTGCCGTACAAGTGTTTCCAGCCGACATCCAGCCGCGGTGTTAATCGCATGCCTCGGTCGAAAACCAAAGGGCGGGCGAGGCGCAGGCCGAGGTCGCTGCTGTAGTGTTCTTGTGCCTGGCCGTTGTACTGCAATGCGGCGTCTCCACCTTTTTCGGTATAGGCATCGCGTTGATAGCGCTGGTAACCCACCTGGACATAGGGTTCGATATCGAAATGTCCAATATCCAGGTTGTAGCCGACCTGTCCGAAGACCTGTTGCGTCGTGGCGTCGTAACGACCCTTGAGGCGATCCCTGAAACCATTGAATGCGACATGGCGCTTGGTGCTGCCGTCATGGTTGCCATAAACGGCCCCCAGCCGCAGCGCCAACGGCCCTTCCTGGCGCAAGGCGTAGGCGCCCACCAGCCAGCTGTCGAGCCGGCCATCGAATTGATGGCTGTCCAAGCGGGTTTGGGTCTTGCCGCCGATGATTCCCAGGCGCCAGGCAGGGCTGACGACCCAGTCGGTTCCCAGCATCAAGCCCTCGGTCTTATGCTTCAGGGCGTAACCGCCCAATGGCTTGCCGAGACTGCCGCTGTTGCCGATGGCCTGGACCCAGACCTGACCGTCGCCCCGTGTGTTTCCTGCTTGTATCGAGTCCATGGCCGAGAGCACGCCGGTGCTGATCGGTGCGACGCTGCTCAAGGTGGCGTTGCCCAGATCAGCGGTGTGGTAGCCACTCAGTTGATCAATGGCGTTGGCCGCCGTAATCATATCGGTGCCGAGCAGGGCATTGATGGCGGTATTGGGTGGCGCTTCGGTATTGATGGTTCTTGGTGGTTCGGTGGGAATGTGTGTCACGCCATGGTTGTCTGGCTTAACCGCAGACACCTGAGCGATGGCCGGGGCGACAATGGGGGTTGGCTCTGGCGGTGCCACCTGTTGCGGCTCTTCGATACTGGCCACGAATTTCCGTGCGTTGTCCGTGGTTGCTGCATCTTCAAACTGAACTTCATTACGCGTGTAGGTCAGGCCCACCTGTTTTGCGGTGTAGTCCACCGTCGCTGTCATGAACGCAAGTTCATTGACGATCGCCCCGAACTCCCCATCCACCTTCTTTGCATCGATCACGACGTGATTGCTGGTGCCGATGTATTCACCGGGCACGTTGACGATTTTCAGCGATGCATTGCCCAGTTTCGCGGTGCCGCCGACTTTGATCGTGGCGCTGCCGCCGTTTGGATGGATGCCGTAGAGCAATGTTGCGCCTGGCGCCAATTCAAGATTCCTTTTGATCGTCGGCGCCCCTCTCTCGGGGTCGACCGCCAACTGGCCGTGCACCTTCAGCGCGTTGACGGTGCCAGGACCGCTAAACGTGCCAGTCTGGTCCACGAAAACAGACTTGCCCACGCTTCCCTCGTTATGAAAGTCGCCGGCAACCTCTATCTCGGCACCAATTCGGCCGAGGTTGCGAAATTGGGTGTCCGCCGCAACCCGGCCTTTATGGCTGAAACTGATGTGGCGCGACCATTCGCCTTCCATGGTTGTGAACTTGGGCGGTCTGCTGGACGCCTTGGTCGAATTTTCGGGTTGGGTTTGCGGCTGGGGGGCTGTTTCAGAGGGGGGAGCAACAGCATCATCGGTCGATTGCCGGGCCATCGAAACATCGGCGCAACCGAGCACCAAGGCAATCGCCAGGGCGAGGTGTCGGGGTGGGTACACAGGTGGGGTAGGCATCGTGCGGTCTCTCATGAAGGGAACCCGCACTTTAAAAACTCACCCCGGAACGCGATGCCAGCCATCTCCTTGCGGTGGGCAAGACACAGCGGATGAAATCTGTAGGCTGCTTTTGCTGCAATCAGGGCATCGTTGCGTTGGCTTCCATGGCCTGAGGCATTGCCCTACAGCATGTGTAGATATTTCTGTTTGATTGAAGTCTGAGGGGGGGCGACCAGGTCATGCAGGTCAAATCTGGTCGGACGCGGCAGCATTACTAGATTTATGGCGGCTGTGCGGGGGACATCTTCGGGTGTGCCGGATTCTCTTGTCCGGTCGGCTAACCCGCGTACAGCTGCCACCTACATTCGTTTAGCCGCGAACGGTGGTAGCTCCCAACTCAAGAGAGCAACCCGATGATCAGGTACCACGCCGTTCAAGCCAATACCAGCGTCGGCGCCACACTGTTTATCGACACAGAAGCTGGTGCCTCCGATCTTCTGGAAACTGCTGCGCATCGCATCAGAGCCGGCCGAGACTTAGGGTTCCGCCCTGACGGCGGGTCACTTTCGAAAAGCCGGAATGCCGGGTTGCCCACTGCGCAATTCCTTCGTTCAGCCATCGTGGTTAACGGGACGCCGAGCCTAGGCGAGGTGCCAAGTGGTGGGGCAGAAGCGTTTTGCTTACTTTTGACTGCTTCCGAGCTTCTCAACAGTGAGCTGCCGTCAGGGCGGAACCCTAAGTGGCCGTGACCGCAGAAATGGATATGCACACTGTCCTCAAAGGCACCTCGGAACAGCTCAACGATTATTCAGATAAGCCTTCCCATAGTGCCGCTCCATCCGCGCCTGAATCAGCTCCAGCGCAATGGACATCAACCAATAGATAATCGCCGCCGTCGTCAGCATCTCGATATAACGATAACTGGAACGCCCATAAGACTGCGCCAGAAACATCACCTCCCAAACCCCCATCACCGAGATCAGCGAGGAGTCCTTGAGCATGGAGATAAACTGGTTGGTCGTCGGCGGAATGATAGTGCGCATGGCCTGGGGCAGGGTGACGCGCCAGAAGATCACGGTTTCGCTCAAGCCCAGGGCCAGGGAGGCTTCGCGTTGGCCGTTGGGGACGCCGAGGATGCCGGCGCGGAAGATCTCGCTCAGGTAGGCGCCGTAGTTCAGCGACAGGGCAATGATCCCGGCAGCGACGGCGCCCGGGACGACACCCAGTTGAGGCAAGCCCAGGTAGATCAACAGAATCTGGATCAGCAGTGGCGTGCCGCGAAAGAACGACGCATAGAAACTGGCGATGCCGAACGCCACCGCGCTGCTGGACAGCCGCGCCAGGGCGGTGATGAAGCCCAGCAATGACGAGGCGACGATCGAACACAGGCACAAAAACAACGTCAGCACCGCGCCCTGCAAAAAGCCATTGGGCGCCAAATGCATGCCCAGCAGGTTCGGCAGTTTGTCGAGGATGATGGAGAACTTCAGGTCGAAGCTCAGGAAGAAACTCGCGAACAGCACCAGCATGGCCGCCCAGGTCAGGTACAGCCGGGTGCGAAAGCCGAAGATTTTTTGCAGGCGTGATTCAGCCACCGTAGGCGGTGGCTGAGGCGGTGGAAAAGAAGTCATTGGGTGATGTCGGCGCCGATCCATTTCTGCGAGAGTTTGCTCAAGGTGCCGTCCTGTTTCAACTGGGCAAAGACTTCACGCACCTTGCTGTCCCATTGGGCGTCGCCCTTTTCGATGGCCACCGAGTTCGGTTCGGAGTAGAGCGACGCGCCGGCCAGCTTGAAGCGCTTGTCTTCGGTCAGGCGCGGCTGCGCGGTCACCAGGTTGGTCAGCACTGCGTCCAGGCGCACCCCGGCGCCCAGGCCCAGGTCCTGGAACGCCACGTTGTCGGTGTCGTAGGGGGCGATCTGCACGTCCTCGAACGGGTAGCTCAGTTGGGTGTCCTCGGCGCCTTCGATCACCAGGTTCTTGTTCAGGTAGCTCTCGTAGCTGGAGGCGCTGGTCAGGCCAACCTTCTTGCCGCTCAGGTCCTTGGCGCCGTGGATACGGTCGTCCTTGGCGTTGACCACGATCACCGCTGGCGAAGCGTAATACTGCACCGGGAAGTCGAACACTTCGGCGCGGGCCTTGCTCGGCGTCATCGAGCAGATGCAGATGTCATAGCGCCCGCTCCAGTGACCGGCCGCGATCACGTCCCAGGACGGCGTTTCCAGGCGCAGCTTCACGCCCAGTTTCTGCGCCACGGCCTTGGCGACGTCCACGTCAAAACCGTCGAGCTGGTTCTGATCGTTGAGGAACGAGAAAGGCGGATAACTTTCCATCAGCACACCAACCAACTCTTTTTTCTGTTCGATGCGATCCAGCGTGGCGCCGGCGAATGCTTGCGAGGAGGCAGCCAGCAGCGTCAGGCCCAGGGCCAGCAATGGTTGTAATTTCATGTGAGGGCCCTGTTAGAAAAATAAGTTGTAGTTCTCTGAATGGTGCGTATTAAATAGTTATAAGAACAACTCCGGTAGTGAGTATTTTTCATAAGCTTATGAGTGAATCGCATATGGGCGCAGTAACGACAGTTATTCTCGATGGCGGCATGGGCCGTGAACTGCAACGCCGTGGCGCGCCGTTCCGACAGCCCGAGTGGTCGGCGCTGGCCTTGAGCGAAGCGCCCCAGGCGGTGGAAGCCGTGCATGCGGCCTACATTGCCAGCGGCGCCAACGTGATCACGAGCAACAGCTATGCCGTGGTGCCGTTTCATATTGGCGAAGCGCGGTTCGCCGCCGAAGGCCAGGCCTTGGCTGCGCTGGCTGGCGAGTTGGCGCAACGGGCGGTGCAGGCTTCAGGCAAAGCGGTGCGGGTAGCCGGGTCGTTGCCGCCGCTGTTCGGCTCCTATCGGCCGGACCTGTTCGACGCTTCCCGCGCCAGTGAACTGTTGGCGCCCCTGGTGAACGGCCTGGCGCCCCATGTCGACCTGTGGCTGGCCGAGACCCAAAGCTCCACGGTCGAAGCGCGGGCGATTCACGCCGGGTTGCCGAAAGACGGCAAGCCGTTCTGGCTGTCGTTCACCCTGAAAGACGAAGACACCGATGAAGTGCCGCGCCTGCGCTCCGGCGAGCCGGTGGCGGACGCCGCGGCAGTAGCGGCCGAGCTGGGCGTCGAAGTGCTGTTGTTCAACTGCAGCCAACCGGAAGTGATCGGCGCGGCCATCGATGCGGCGCGGGCCACCTTCGAGCGCTTGGGGGTGAAGATCGACATCGGTGCCTACGCCAACGCCTTCCCGCCGCAACCGAAGGAAGCGACGGCCAACGATGGTTTGGACCCGCTGCGCGAAGACCTCGACCCACCGGGTTATCTGCAATGGGCGGCGGACTGGCGCAAGCGCGGGGCCAACCACCTGGGCGGCTGCTGTGGGATCGGGCCGGAGCACATTGCCGTGTTGGCGCAACAGCTGGACTGAGTAGCCGGGCAGGACATCCAAGCTTACGATTCTCGTCGCTTGCGCGGCGATGCCTATACATATGTATGTCATTTGCGCTTTTGCGACGGGATAGGGTCCGGTTTCCTCAATCAAACCGGGCCCTTGAATGTCTACTTTTTCCGAAGATGCGCCAGGCGCGCCATCGAATCCCTCTGTTGTCCACCTCAAACCCACCGACGTGTTACCCAGCGGCCCCGACAGCGCGGCTCAAGCCGACTTGCTCAGCCCCAAGGGAAAAGAACAGGCCAGGTTATTGGGTTTGCTGGATACCAACCAAGCGAAACTGGCGCGTCTGTTCGCCAGTCTTCCGACGTTCGACAGCGTGCTCAAACGTTTGCTGGTCGACACACTCCAGACAAAAATCCCCTCGCGTAAGTTACGCACCTCACGGCCTGATGAGATTGATCCGGACTTCTGCTATGTGGGGCACTTCACGGCTGACTCCAACGGCGGGCGCTCGCTGACGACTTCGCAGAGTTTTACCGACGTCCTGTGGCGTTGCATGCAGACGGATACGCCCGAGACCTATACGGGCGGCGGCGTGGGTTTTTTCACCCGTCCAGACTCGGTGAAGGAGGCTGACAGCCTGTTTGTCGATCCGCTGGACGCGCAGGATCTACGGGCCATGGAGGCGGTGCTCTATCTCACCAACCCCACCATGAATGAGCGCGTGAAGCGCCAGTTTCGCGACGACTTGACCCTGTTTCGCAGTCGCCCCTACCGCGAAGACAACCTCGAACTGCCCACCACGGCGGCCGCCTTCGCTCATTGGCTTTCCCTGCGATTCCTGCATCTTTTCAACCTTTACAAAGTCGATCGGCGGCCGGCCTCCCAACTCACGCCCAGTGAGCGCATCCAGCAGAAAGATGAAGACCGCCTGCTGGACATCATCACCACCCATCCTGCCAAGGCGGACCGAAACCGGTTGCTGCTGGCTCCTATTCCCCACGTCTACACCGTGATGCTGGACATGGGGACGGCGGCACCGCAGAAATGGCCTGCCGCGATGGTGATCAAGTTTACCGATCGCCTGACGTTGTTCCTGTACTCCCTGGAAGGTGGGTTACAGCGATTCCGCTCGGTACAAGACCTGATCAGCAACGTGCACCCGACCCACGATGGGCAGGAGCGCACCATCCTGGATATAACGACCGAACTGTCCGGGCATGTGTTTGAGGTGGCGGTGGATGACCTGCTGCAGTTGCAAAGCGCTGCACTGGAAACGGCCTTGAACGCGCCAGGCAACGAGACGCTCGCGTTGAACACCTTCGCGCAACGCGTGGAAAGTGCGCTCAGCTTGCCCATGTTGGCACTGGCCGAGCCCCTGGCGGTGCGCCAGCAAACCCTGGTGGAAAACAATCGCCCGGGTTTCTACCGGGCCGCGACCCGCTCCGAGCAAGCCCATTATCGTCGTCTGGAAGGGCAGGTGTTCAAGGCCGTCTACGCCTTGGGTGGCGGTGTGCAGACGTTGCTGCAGTTCACTCGCCAGCAGATCAGGCAGTACCTTGAGCGCACCGTGTATCCGGGCATCGAGCCGGACCCGGACAAAACCATGATCACGCTGTTCCAGGGCGGCAATGCCCGTCCGAGTCAGTTTCGCAGCAGCAGCCTGACCCAATTGATGCTCGATAACCTGCGCCCGCATCAGTACCCGAATGCGATGCGCGAAGTCCTGCCGGTTTATCTGCTCGATCGACATGGCCAACGGGTCAAGCATCCCGCCAATGGCTTTTTCGTCACGTTGACGGGCCAGCAATTGGCGCGGATGGCGAACGAGCTTGATGTCGGGGGCCGTTATGAAACCCTGCTGCGCAGGGAGATGAACAAACCTCAATACAAGGCCGCGTGGCAAGCGGCGTATCTGGCCAATTTGCAATTCAAGGGCTACGAGGCCGCGCTCAGGGGCGACGAGGTGTTCAAGGCCTCCGTGCTGGATAAGGCTTTCAATCCACCGAGGTCACGCAAGCGGGTGGCTCTCTGGCTGGACGCGGTCCTGGGTTCACCGACAGCGGCGGGGCGTGCGTGGGTCGACGGGCGCAAGGTCTGCGTCCATGGACTGGTATTGGGCGGCAGCGTCGGGGCAGGAGAGCAGCGAGATGCGCTGAATAATGCGGTCAGCATCGATGGTGTATTGATTTTTTCCGATCAGGACGGCCCGGATATCCAGGGCACCGTGGGCGTTTATTTCCCGGACAGCCCCGGTGGTGACGATTTCCGCGAGTTCGCTGACCTGAGCGACGGCATTGCCGGGCTGTTGCCGGAAGAACAATGGCAGGCGTACTTCCGTTCGCGCATTTCCACGCTGGATCCCGGGCAGATCAAGCGCTTGTTGGGGCAGCAAGGCGGTCGACCGTTGATTCGTGGGGTGCTGTTGAGCGGCGATCTGTTTGAGGTTCTTCATAAGGCCTATGTCGAATTCCAAAGCGCCTACGCGGATCACCGCTCCAACAGCAACCGGGACATCAGTCATCAAACCGCTGTGAAGTTGGCGATGATGACCGTCGAGCTCATTTTTGACCTGGCTGGTCTGCTACTGATACCGGGTTTCCAGCTGCTCAAGCGCGCCATCAAGACCGGCTTGCTGGTGCTCAAGACCGGCGCTGTCCCGACGAACCTGCCCACCCTGGCGTTCGTCGATCGCGTGGCCAACCATGTGCAGAAAGGGTTGGCCGGTGGGGTGAGCGTTCCGGTGCGCGGCAAGTCCACTTTCCTGGCGATGACGGCTCGCCAGAACCCGGCCGAAGCGTCAGCCGGACTGCCGCTGGAAGAGGCGCTTTATCGCCGTTATGCGGTGACGGATACGTCGTTGCTGCAAGGGGTCACGCCGGATCCCCAGGGTTTTTATCGCCCCACGCTCACACAGAACGCCACGGGGAGCGTGACCCGCCCGGTGTATGTGCGGCAACCCGACGGAACGGTGTTCCGGGTGCACGACCATACGCGGTTGAGGGCCACCGAGGCGAACATCGTCGACCCTGCCACGGGGTTGAGTATCCGTTCCAGTGGCGTGATGAGGAGTACCGTGGCGCGGATGCCCGATGGGGAATGGCGCGCAGTAGGACACGGCTGGGGCGGCGGCAAGCGCTCGCGGGGGACGTCCCCTCAGCCAGGCCCGTCAAACCCCAAGCGGCCTGCCGCATTGCCTCGCAGCGCTGCCAATCTGGTGCGTACGCCGAACGAGTGGGACGTCGAGATCATGGACCTGGTCCCGGCCCTCATCACCCGGCTACCGAATTGGCCACGCAACCGCAGCTTGTTGATCATCGAGCAAAGGCCGGAGCGTCAGGACTGGTCGGTGCGTTTTACCCCGGGGCAGGTTGAACGGGCTTATCCAGCGATCGATCATCCGCTTAGATCCGGCGCAGATGTCGTCTTGAGGCGAATCGGTGAGAACCATTACAACCTGGTGCCGAGCGAGGGTAACGAGATCGAGTTCGATGCCGACGGCGACTGTTTCTTCAATGCCGTCGCCCGGGGATTGAATGAGGGGCAGGCACCGGAGCGGTTTTCGATGCAGGGATTGCGTAATGACGTCGCCGACTACATCGACTTGCATCCAGAAGTGAATGACTACCTGGTGGCGCAACCCTCCGTTATTCAGCAGGCGCTTTCTGATAATGCGCGGACGCTGGCTGAAATAATGGACGAGCAGGCAGTGCTCGACCTGACCCAAGTCATCTATGGAGGTGCCAATCCACATGGCTTGTTTCAGCCGATCCGCAATTACTTGGACCTTTACGGTAGAGCGCTGGGCCGCCGGGAGTTGAGCCAAGCAAAGCGTGGTGACTTACCACGGGAAATCCTGCAATACATCGGGAGCTATTTATCACCCCGGCCGCCGGGACGCCTGATGCTGAGCAGCATTCCGTACTACACGCAAAAAAGTCAGGCCTTGCAGGCATTCTTCGAGGACGTGCTGTTGCAGCCCATCGACAGCCGGGAAATCGCCGAACTGCTCAATAACGAATTCCTCATGCTCTCCCAAGATGTGATGCACATCATGCTTGAGTACGGCGTTCGGGCCCGTAACCTGACAGACCATCACCCCCGCAATGAGATGGCCTACGTCAAATACGACGAGGCCGTGCACGGCCAGCTCACTGACGATCAACTCGACGAACAGCTCAAGGGTGCTCTTTTGGTCGATCGCGACGACCTGAAGGACGTGGCAAGACGATTCGAGCGTGAAACGGGCACCGTCATCGCTGACGATATCGACCTGATGGACCAGTTCATGTACTACGACAGGGTCGAGGACCTCACGGACTTGCTCATCGTGTCCCTTGAGCGTTACCCCGTCTTGTTGGCGCGGGCCCAGACCCTCCTGCGCAGCCCGGTGATCGCTTCCAACCTGGGCGGTCTGTTTCCGGTGAATACCCTTGCGGCATGGATACGCAATCCGGCGCTGAATGACGCGCGCCTTCAAATCATCGCCGAATACGCCGGTAGCCGTTACAAAGAGCTGGTGAGAAGAGGCGACATCGATATTGATTGGATGCGGCCGTTCGATGATCGCAACCTGCGCAATCTGGTTTACCAGCAGGACGCCTTGGTGAGTTTTTGGGATTTTCTCCAAGGCGTTCGGTATCTCGATGAGAGCAATATGTCGACAGCCACGGGGTTGTTCAGCGTTTCCGGGCAAATGGCTTCCAATAGCCGGATTGCGGTTTTGTTCGAGACCCCGAACCTGTGGCAATCGATTCAGAATATGCCGGGCATCTCACCGCGCAGCGCTCGGCGAATCTGGGAAGATTTGGTGGGCCCGCAATTCAGTGATGAGAATATCCGACGAACATTGGCGCAGCGTGATTCGCTGAGTTCCGAGTCGGCGTTCACCAGCGCCTTGATCGACAGCCTGACCCTCGACGAAGCCCACGCCCATCAGGTCATTCTCGGCGCCTATGGCGTGACCCCAAGGCAAGTCCTGCATTTTCTGAATAATTTTGATTTTCCAGGGACGCTTGCAGAGCACAGCCGCCTGGCGCTCGCGCTTTACTTGAGTCGTCGTGGATCGATACCGGATTGGGCCTGGCAATATGCCCGGCCGGGGGTGACACCTGAATCGCTGCGGTCGTTCCTGGCCGCACGCAAGGCGTCGAAACCAGATTGATTCGAGCCGTTTCTGTGGCGAGGGAGCTTGCTCCCGCTGGGCTGCGCAGCAGCCCAAAAGGCCTGACACAATCAGCCTGACCCACCGAGGCGGCAGGTTATAGGGCTGCTTTGCACCTCAGCGGGAGCAAGCTCCCTCGCCACAAGTGTCGTGGTGAGGCGGAGATTGGATTCCGGCCAGCCACGTTAGGTGGTTGGCATCGAACCTAGGACCGGCATTCCACCAAACCGCGCACTTGCCCGTCCTCGCGCTGGTTCTCCTCGCTCAACCAGCGTTCGAACCCGGCGCCGATGGCGGGCCATTCCGAATCCAGCATCGAGTACCAGGCGGTGTCGCGGTTCTGGCCCTTGACCACCATGTGCTGGCGGAACACGCCTTCGAACGTGAACCCCAGCCGCTCGGCTGCATATTTGGAGCGGGCGTTGGCGTTGTTGCACTTCCATTCCAGGCGGCGATATCCCAGGGCGAACGATTCTTTTGCCAGCAGATATACCGCCTCGGTGCTTTTTGGCGAGCGCTGCATCGGCGCGCCGAACGTCACATGGCCGATCTCGATGCGGCCCTGGGCCGGCACGATCGACATGAGGCTGAGAATGCCCTGCACCTCGCCGCTGGCGCGGTCGATCACGCTGAAGAAATACGGGTCGGTGTTGGCGGCATGGTTGTTCAGCCAGGCATCGAACGCGCCGCGCTCCTTGAACGGGCCATAGGGCAAGTAATCCCAGAGTTTCGGGTCAGCCCCGGGCCCTTCAAGGGCTTGCCACAGGCCATCGGCGTGTCGCGCCGGGTCGAGTTTTTCCAGGCGGATGAAACGCCCTTCGAGCAACTGCGCGGAGGGTGCCGGCGCACCTTTCCAATCAGCGAGTGAAGACGACATGCGGCGCTCCTTAAAGGGCTTTGCGAAATTGAATGAAGCCTGGGCGCTCGGCGATGCGCGCGTAGAGTTGGATCGCCGTGGCGTTGGTTTCGTGGGTCAACCAGTGCACCTTGCAGCAACCGTCGGCCTTGGCGGTGGCGTAGACGAACTCGATGAGCTGGCGACCCACACCGGTGCCACGGCTCTGTTGCGTCACCAGCAGGTCTTGCAGGTAGCAGGAATTCTCGATGCTCCAGTTCGACCGGTGATAGATAAAGTGCACCAGGCCCACCGCCGTGTCGCCCTGCCAGGCCAGGGCAGCATGGGTCGGTTCACGTTCATCGAGCAAGCGCTGCCAGGTGCTTCGGGTCACCGCGTCCGGCAATTCGGTGTTGTAGAAGCGCAGGTAGGCTTGCCACAGCGGCAGCCAGGCGGCGTGGTCGTCGGTGCTGACGCGGCGGATGTCGAGTTGGCTCATGTTCACTCCTTGGACGATTGTTCAGGCATCAGGTGGGCGAGGACCCGGTCCTGCGGATCGGGGCTGGCGGCGAGTCCGTTGCGTACCCCGGCGACATCGGCGGGGCTGCGGTTCTGGCTGAGCTTGCGCTTGCCTTCCAAACGCTGGATGGGCAGGGCGAAGCCGACGATGGCCTTGAGAATGCTGTCGATGTACTCGGCCGGTGCATCATCGAGCTTCCATGGCTGTTCGCGAGTGGATTCGTGGCGGTCGGTGAGGGCGCTGACCAGATTGCGCAGGCGATGAGGGTCGCTGAACACCTCGGCACTGCCGTAGGCGTGTACGGCCACGTAGTTCCAGGTTGGCACGACTTTGCCGTGTTCGGCCTTGCTCGGGTAGAAAGCCGGGCTGACGTAAGCCTCGGCACCGGCGAAGATCACCAGGGCCTCGGCGCCCGCTTCGAGATCGCGCCATTGTGGATTGGCCCGGGCCATGTGCCCGTAGAGGCTGCCATTCGGCCCCTGTTGCGGGTCCAGCAATAGCGGTAGGTGGCTGGCCTGCAAACCATGTTCACCGTGGGTGACCAATACGGCCAGGCGGCAGTCGCCCATCATCTGGTGCAGTTGGGGCAGGTCTTCGACAGCAAAGGCTTTGGGGTTGTACATGATGATTTTCCTTGGCGAATGCGAGCATCCTAGGCAGGCTATTGGTCTGTTGTAAGAGCCACTTCTGGCCAATTCGATAGGTCCATTCGTGAGGGCTGTCATGCACAACGCCGCGCCGCCACTGTCGTTCAATCCCGCTGGCATCGAACTGGACCGCCGCCAGGGGCTCAGCCGTCAGCTTTACCAGGCATTGCGTGCCCGGATTCTGGACGGACGACTGGCCAGTGGCACGCGCCTGCCGGCCAGCCGTGATCTGGCGGCAGCGTTGTCGATCTCGCGCAACAGCGTGGTACGGGCCTACGACCAGCTCTATGCCGAGGGTTTCATCGAAGGGCGGGTCGGAGACGGGACTTACGTGGCGAAACTGTCCTCGACGACACTCCCGTTGAAAAACATATCCACAAAAGTATCCACAGGGTTTTCAACAGGCTTACCCACAGCCTTATCCACAGATTGGCTCGATTTGCCTGTGGTTCCATCCAGTAAAGTTATCCACAGCGGTGCGCTGAACCGCGTCGAAAAACACCATTTGCCTCAGCCACCCAGCGGCCCGCCGCGAGCGTTCAGGGTCGGTGTACCGGCGTTCGATCTGTTCCCTTTCGACGTCTGGGCCAAGCTGAATGCGGCTTTCTGGCGCAAGCCGGACCTGCAACAGCTGTGTTATGGCGATTCCCAGGGAGATGCGCGCTTGCGCGGACTGATCGCCGCCTACTTGCGCAGCTCCCGAGGGTTGCAGTGCACGGCTGAACAAATTGTGATCACCAGCGGCGCCCAGCAGGGCATTAGCCTTTGTGCACAGCTGCTGGTGGACCCGGGTGACGTCGTGGCGGTGGAAAACCCCGGCTATCGCGCGGCCGGGCATGCGTTCGCCGTGGCCGGTGCCGACGTCAGGGGCGTGCCGGTCGATGGCGATGGCTTGGATTGCGCAGCGCTCGGTGGGTTGAGCCACTGTCGACTGGCCTATGTCACCCCGTCCCACCAGTACCCGACCGGGGTCGTCATGAGCCTGCCACGGCGCCTGGAGCTGCTGGCCTGGGCCGAACGCAATGACGGCTGGATCGTCGAGGACGACTACGATGGCGAGTACCGCTACAGCGGCGCACCGCTGGCGCCCTTGGCGGCATTGGATCGCCAAGGCCGGGTGCTTTACGTCGGCACGTTCGGCAAAGTGGCGTTCCCGGCCCTGCGCCTGGGCTACCTGGTGCTGCCGCCAGGCTTGGTCGATGCCTTCGCCCGGCGCCGCGCCGTGGACGTGCGTCACTCCGAAGTCAGCACCCAGGCGGTGATGGCCGAGTTCATGGCCGCCGGGCATTTCCAGCGGCATATCCGGCGGATGCGCAGGGCCGCCCTGGCTCGGCGTGACGCGTTGCTGGCGGGCTGGCCGAACGCGATTGCAGGCGTCGGAGCCATGCCCACGGTGGTGGCCGGGCTGCATGTCACCGTGCCGGTGGACAGCGTTGAGCGTGAGCGCGAACTGATCGCCCAGGCGGTCAGCGTAGGTGTCGAGGTCAATGGCTTGAGTAGTTATTGGTTGCCCACCACGACGTCGTCCCAGGTGCGTGCCGGGCTGGTGCTGGGGTTCGCGGCCGTCCCGCCAGCGGCGATAGACATCGCGCTGGCGAGCCTGGCGGGCGCCTGGAAAACCTGACGGCTGGCGCCAAGTCATCCGTGGGTTCCGGCCGTTATGACAGTTGTTGTGGAAAAAACACTTCTTTGGCCTGATCTACTGCAATCTCGCTGCGGTAATGCTCGATCAGTTGGCGCTGGTCGAGTGCCTGGGTGGATTCGACGGCCAGCCCTTGATTGACTTGCTCGGGTGTTCGCAAACGCGCGGAAAGAAACGCATGAGGCGGCACCCAGCTCGTTGAGTAATGGAAGTCGGCGAACCAGAGGGGCCTATTGGTTTTCAGGTCCTTGATCTCATACCGGTCGAGATAACCCTGGCGGGGGATCTTGATACGTTGCCGATTCTTTTGCTTGGTGATGAAGACCTGGTTTCGGTTTTTAAGCCAGAGCAGGTCGCTCATGGTCGGCGGGCGTTGTTTGATGACGTTCAGCACGGTTTCGAAGCTTTCGTCATGCAAGGTTTTCGATGCCCTCTTGAGTGCCGTGCGCGTGGATTGCGCTACCCGTTGTTGCTCCACCGAGAGGCCAACCGTTTCGTTTGCCGCATTGTCCAGGCCTTTCGTGATCGCGATGGCGACCTTCTCCATTCTATTGGCGTGTGCGTTCAGGATCAGGCCGATACCGCTGGGCGACCGCTCTGGCTGCTTCGTGTATTGCTCGACCAGGGCCTTGAACGCCGCCAATCCGTCGAGCAGGGCCTTGCCCTTGGTGATGCTGGTGGACAGCACCGGGACGGCCAACGGCGTGTCGGTATTTACATGGGGCAGCCACTCGCCGGTTTCCTTGCGGTGGAAGGTGGCGATGATTCGGTTCGTGAGCGGATGCTTGACGTCGACCCAATCGGTTTCTTCTCGGGTCTTGGTTAAACGGGGTTCGCCACTGACCAGCCCCCAGAAGCGCGCCCGGATGAATTTTTTCCTGGGCTTGGGGCGTTCCTGGTAAGGACCGGCTTCGCTTCGCCGGTTACTTCTTTCGTCGAGGGCGCGGACCAGATGACGCACCGCCCGTTCTTTAAGAAGACCGATCTGCTTGCCCAGTCGATTGAGTTCCGTTGCACGGACGCTGCCCTTGTATTCCTCGGCCAGGTATTGGCGGTGCTCCTCGATGGCCGTGAACTGCTCCGTCAGGCTGCCGAATGCGTCGATCTGCTCGTCCAGGCGGATCACGCTTCGCTCATTGATGGCCTCGTGCAAGCTTTGAAAAGCGACCGTGGTGTTGTCGACAAGCTGGTTGATGTCCGCCCAGCCTTCGGGCAGGTCGTTGACGCTTTCCAGTGACAGGCAGAGGTGGCGATACATGTCCAACTGGATGAGCCGAATCGCATCGCTCTTGTAGGCTGGCATCCTCGCCCGGTGTTGCCGGAGCAGTTCAACGCCTTCGCGCCCGACCTTCCTCAGCCGGGAAAAGCGCGTTTCCATGTAATCCAGGCGCTCGATCATGTCGTCACCGATCCTGATCATGCTGTCGGCGGCATCGACGTGCGCTTGTTCCACGCTCTCGATGTTCGAGGTGGTCATGTCCACGGCCGTCTTCAGGGCGGGGGCGAATCGCTCCTGCAAGGTGTCGATCTCCTCGAACGTGAAGTTGATCTGCGCGTTCAGGTAACCGAGCCGGGCCTGAGGTGCGTCGGGCCTTGATTGGAAGACCGGCCACTGGATCAATATCGCCAACGCCTCTTCATAGCTTTCCCGCTGTGTTTTCAAGGTGCTCAAATAAACCTTGTGCCTGGCCTCCCTGGAAGCGCCCGAAGCCTGGTTCATTTCCTGGGCGTTCATGGTCAGCAGCTTCTGGTCCTGGGTTTTACGTTCCTCGAACCGGTTCAGCTCGGCAAGCAGTTGGACGCTGAGGCGTTTCGCCTCCGCGAGGACTTTTTGCCTGACGCCTTTCGACCCGCTGCCGCGCAAACGCAGGCGCGTGTCGACACGCCATTCGCCCTCTGCATCGTTGATCAGGGGTGAACCGGTGCGTGCGGGGTCGTTTCCATCGACGATGGAGACTTGCTCGCCTTCCACTTTCACATTGAACCACTGGTTGGCCATTTTTGCGTACCACTTCCCTCGCTGCTCGTAGAGCCCTTTGAGCGCGCCTTCGATCATGGGTTGTTCGGCGTTGTCGGGTGGGTTCACGCTGAAGGATTCAAGCAGCTTCGCGCGCTTGGCGGGTTGGCCCGTCAAGGCACCGCTGGCGTGGATGACCTCGTAGTGCTCAGGTGAACGTTTCTTGTCCGTAAAAGGGGCCAGCTTCTCGATCACGCGTTCAGATTGGGTCGGGCTTACCCGTTCATGGACGACCGCTGGCGCCTGCAGTCGACGGCTGTCCGCGCTTTCCCTGGCGCGGTCGATGGCGTGGGTGGTGATCGCCATGGCCATGTTCAGCAACACGTCGACGAAGGCTTCCCACTTGGCTTGGCTCGTTGCTTCGTCGCTCTGCGTCAACGTTTCCAGGTCGTCCAGGATTTGCCAGAGCCAGGCTGCAGTGCCCACGGCGGTCCCCAGGTAAGGCAGTGCCAGGTTGAAAATCAACCAGCCTGCCTGTTTGAAGGTGGCCCAACGATTTTCGCGGTTGGACACCGATTGACGATCGGCCAACTCGACCAGGGCATCGGCATTGGCTTTGAACAGCCGTGGCAGGAAATCAGCCCCCAGGGTTTTCTCGCTCAAACCGATGGGCGTGCTATTGAACCAGGACGACACAGGGTCTACCGCAAACTCCGCGATGGCCCAGGGTGAAGGCAGGGCTCCCGGAAAAACGAATCGGCTGTAGCTTGCCCGCACGCCATCGGGTAGCCACGCCAGTACCGATTGGCGCAAGGAAGGCGTTTGCCTGATGGCGTAGATCAGGTTGCTGAACGACGGGTACTGGCACAGTTGCGGCTCAAGCAACGGTCGATACAGCAGGCAGGGACCGGCATTCGGATCGTGCGGGCCGATGATGAACATGTTGGTCACGACGTCGGCCGAGGTGCCCAACGAGTGCTTGGATTCGAACGCCAATGGGCGCAGGACGATGGCTTGCCCATCGACCTGGCGATCGGACGCCTTGGGTTCCATCACCGCAGCGACATAGCGATAACCGCGCTCATCGATGTCTCCCACCCCACGGATTTTGCTCTCCAGCGCCAGCATCGGTAACTGGATGCATAACTGAGCGGTGTAGAGGTTTTCACGCCGGGTCGATTCGGCCGGATCGTCGAGTAGTTTGGTTTTGATCAGCTCGGGATAAATCCGACCGATGTCGGCGGTGGTGACGAGGCTTTCGACGTAATCGGCCGTCATCCACCCGGGTAATGCATGGCCATCGACCGATCGAACTGTTTTGTCCCCCAGGGGCAGCGCAATCAGGTTTTGCAAGGCCAGCTCGACGAGGCTGAACCGAGTGGTTTCGATTTTGCCGGGGACCACGAAAGTCCCCCAGACGACGGGGCTGCGTATCTGGATCTCGATGTTTTCCAGGTCGAGGGTCGAGGCGTCGGCATGGTCCGATTGCATCTGCTGCGTCAGTCGGTTCAACGCGTACTGCTTGATGGCGGGAATACCCTCCAGGTAGGTCTTGCCGGCATGGGCGCTGCTCAGCGCCGAGAGATTTTTCAGGTGTTGGGCGAACAGGAACTGATCGGAGGTCGACGCGGCCTGCAGCCACTCGGGAATCTGTTTCTCGAACCAGTCCCCGGTAGGTCCGTTAGTGCTGTCCGGTCCGTTGTTGTCAGCCTGTTCACTCTCGTCGGCGATCAAGCCTTCCAGGTAACCGGGATCCCCGATGATTTTGACCTGCATGGCGATCAACCCGCAGGCCTTGTGATCGAACACATTGCCGTCGGGTTCGTACAGCCGCCATTGGAGTTTTGTGCGGTTGACGGTGTTCAGATGCGTCGGGAGGGATCGCCCCAGCGCGTCTTGTGAGTCGAACTTCTCATAACCGTTGCGCAGCGAGTACATCAGGATGACTTCTTTGCCGGCGACCTTTCCGATCAAGACCACGATCGAGTTTTCGTTCGCGCGGCTGACCGTATCGCCGTCCACTTCATCGATATCGATCAAATAGCCGAGTCGGGTTCGAGGGTAGTCGGGCCGCGACTGGAATACCGGCCACTCCAACAGGATTTGCAAGGCTTGCTCGTAGCTTGCCCGCTGGGCTTTCAAGGTACTGACGTATACGTCGCGCTTGGTCTCCTTGGCCGCGCCGGTCGCCTCGTTCATTTCCTGCGCCTGCATCGTCAGCAGCTTCTGGTGCTGGGGTTTCTTGGCTTCGAACAGGTTCAGTTCGAGCAGCAGGCTGATCCGGTGACGTTTCGCATCGGCGATGACTTTCTGCCTGACGCCTTGCGATCCGCTGCCGCGGATTCGCAAACGCGTATCGATGTGCCATTCGCCGTGGATGTCATTCATCAGCGGCGGGCCGGCGCGCGTAGGGTCTTTGCTATCGATGATGGACACCTGTTCCCCCTCGACCAGCACCTTGAACCATTGGCCGGCCAGGTTGGCGTGCCAGTCCCCATTCTGCTCGTAGAGCCCCTTGAGCGCGCCCTCGGTCTGGCGTTGGCCAGGGTCTTGGGGCGCTTCGACGCTGAAGCTGTCCAGCAGCTTGGCGCTCTCCCTCGACCGGCCCATCAGCGCACCGCTGGAACGAATGGTCTCGTAGTGCTCGGTCGGCAATGCGGTGCTGGCCAGGGGCGAAAGTTGCTCTATCACGAGTTCGGGTTTGGGTTTCGGCAGGCTTTCCAATTCGCGTACCACCTCCGGTACTTCCGGGGCCTCGGGCCGGCGCGGACGGCGGGCGGTCCTGGCGCTCTCAAGGGTGTGGGTAATGATCGCCAAAGCGATGTTCAATAGCAGGTCGGTGAACGTCTCCCACTTGGCTTGGCGGTCGGCCCCTTCGCGGGTCTGGGTCAGCTTTTCCATGTCGTCCAGGATCTGCCAGAGCCACGTGGCGGTGCCCACGGCTGTTCCCAAGTAGGGCAAGGCGAGGTTGAGGATCAGCCAGCCGGCCCGTTTAAGGGTTTGCCAGCGATTCTCGCGATTGGAGATCGATTCCCGATCGGCCAATTCGACCAGGGCATTGGCATTGGCTTTGAACAATAGCGGCAGGAAATCCGCGCCCAGGGTCTTGTCGGTCAAACCAACGGGGCCGCTATTGGCCAGGGACGACAATGGCGCGGCCACGAACGCGACGATGCTCCAGGGGGAGGGCAGCAGGTCCGGGAACACGTATCGGCCGTAATCGTCACGCACCCCATCGGGCAACCAGGCCAGCACTGATTGGCGCAAGACCGGCGTTTGCCTGATCGCATACAGCAAATTGCTGAACGACGGGTATTGGCACAACTGCGGGTCAAGCATCGGTCGGTACAGCAGGCAGGGCCCGGCGTTCGAATCCTGGGGGCCGATGACGAACATGTTGGTGACCACGTCCTGCGAACTGCCCAGTTGCAGCTCCGGGACGAAGGCCAGTTGGCGCAGGACGATGAGGTTGCCGTCCACCTTGCGATCGGCTTCGTCAGGCTCCATCAGCGCCGCGACGTAACGGTAACCCTTTTCGTCGAGGTTACCCTGGCCGCGAATCTTGCCTTCCAGTGCCAGCATCGGCAGCTGGATGCGCAACTGGGCGGTGTAGAGTTTTTCGCGGCTGGCCGATTCTGTTGGATCGTCGAGCAACTTGCTTTTGACCAGCTCGGGATAAACGCGACCGATATCGACTTGGGTGATCAGGTTTTCGAGGTAGGCGACGGTCATCCATTCGGGCAGTTCCGTACCGTCCTGGAACTTGACGGTCTTATTGCCGAGCGGGAGTGCGATCAGGTTTTGCAAGGCCAGCTCCACGAGGCTGAAGCGGCTGGTGTCGATCCGACCGGGCACCACGAAACTCCCCCAGATCACCGGGCTGCGCACCTCGATCTCGATTGCTTCCAGATCGAGCTTCGAGGCGTCGGCATGGTCGGCCGTCATCTGGGTTTGCAGGGCGTTCAACGCATAGGCCTTGAGGGAGGGAATATCGTCCAGGTAGGTTTTGCCGGCATGGGTGTGACTCAGGATCGACAGGTTTTTCATGTGCTGGGCGAACAGCACCTGATCGGAGGGCGAGGCCGCCAGCAACCAATGGGGCATCTGTTTCTGGAACCAGGTCTCCACAATGTCGTCATTGGCATCCACGCTGGGGGACTGGCTGGTTTCGCGGAACGTCAACACGTCCGGGACGTTGGAGACACCGATGATCTTGACCTGCTCGGCGATCATCCCGCAGGCCTTGTAATCGAAGATGTTGCCGTCGGGCTCATACAGCCGCCATTGGATTTTCCGGTAGCTGTCCGGGCCCAAATGGGCCGAGAGCGATTGCCCCAACGCCTGCTGGGTCTCGAACCGTTCATAGCCGTTGACGATCGAGTATTTAAGGATGACCTCCTTGTCGTCGATCTTGCCGATCAGCACCACGATGGTGTTGTCACTCATGCGCTGCACTTGGTCGCCGTCGATGCCATCGATGTCGATCAAATAGGCGTGGGCGTCATAGAGGTTATTGTCCTGGCGGCCTTGCCGGTCGGGATAACGAAACAGATGCCGGGCCATGGCGCATTCAGCCTCGCTCCAACCCTTGACCCGCCGGACGTCCCAGGCCGTGCGCAGCGCACTGGAGAGTTCATGCCAGCGCGGGCCGGCATCGCCCACCGAGGCATTCCAATAAGCCAATTGCTGTTCCTGGCAGGCCGTCAACATGGCCGGTTGCAGCTCATTGAGCAGCCGCCCGATCTGGTCGATGCGCACCGGCAAATGCACGTCGGGGGACGTGAGCGGGAGCTGGGTCAGAAAATGCAGCCCTTCGATCAGCAGCGTCGGGCCGCTGTCGTTCACCAGCCCGGCGAGCATGTCGCTGAGGGTTTCGTAGCGCGTCTGGCGTTCGACGATTTCGTCGCCGACGATGTCCCACGCCGGCTCGCCGACCACGGTGGTGTGAGGATCAAGATTGAGCGTGGGATAGAGCTTCTTGAGGCCGTCCCGCAAGAGAATAGCGGCCACCTCGGGGTAAGTGGGGCCGGCGAGCAACCGATTGAGCACGGCGTCCTTGGGGTCGGTGGCGGGCTTGAGGCGGGTGGCGGTAGAGGTTTGTGTCATCGAAGTCTCCCTGACTTGTGCGACGTGGAGTCCCGCAGCGAAACGCTTGGGAAATCCATGCTAGGGCGGCACAAGCCAGGGAAGGTGGTAACTATGTATAGCGCCTGGGTTCACTTGACCCGTGGCGAGGGAGCTTGCTCCCGCTTGAGCGCAAAGCGCTCACAAAGCAGTCAACCTCACTGCCCCGATTTAATCCGCGTCCAGGCCCGCGTCCGCGCACGCTCGGCATCCCTGGGCAACGGTTGCAACGTGTAGAGCGTGGTCATGGCCGCTTCAGTCGGGTACAGGTTGGGATTGCCGCGAATCGCCGGGTCCACCTTCTCGGTAGCGTCCTTGTTCGGGTTCGGATAACCGACAAAATCGCTGATCGGCGCAATCACCTGCGGTTGCAGCAAATAGTTGATGAAGGTGTAGGCGTCGTCCGGGTTTTTCGCGCCTTTGGGGATCGCGAGCATGTCGAACCAGATCGGCGCGCCTTCCTTGGGCAAGCGCATGTCCACCGTCACACCGTTCTTGGCTTCCTTGGCCCGGTTGGCCGCCTGGGAGAAGCTGCCGGAATAGCCCACCGCCACGCAGATATCACCGTTGGCGATGTCGGCCATGTACTTGGACGAGTGGAAATAGGTGATGTACGGGCGCACCTTCATCATCAGCGCCTCGGCCTTGGCGTAGTCCGCCGGCTGCTTGCTGTTGGGGTCCAGGCCCAGGTGCTGCAAGGCCAGGGGCAGGATCTCCGACGGCGAATCGAGCAGCGCCACGCCGCACTGCTTGAGCTTGCTGATGTTCTCTTCCTTGAAGATCAGGTCCCAACTGTCCACCGGCGCGTTATCGCCGAGGGCGGCCTTGACCTTGTCCGGGTTGAAGCCGATCAGGATGGTGCCGTACATGTAGGGCACGGCGAACTTGTTGCCCGGGTCGTTGGCCTCGATCAGCTTCATCAGCTTGGGGTCGAGGTGGTTCCAGTTCGGCAGCTTGCTGCGGTCCAGGGGCTGGAACACTCCGGCTTCGATCTGCTTGGCCAGGAACACGTTGGACGGCACCACCACGTCATAGCCGGAGTTGCCCGTCAGCAGCTTGGCCTCCAGGGCCTCGTTGGTGTCGAAGATGTCGTAGACCAGCTTGACCTGGCTGTTCTGCGCCTTGAAATCCTCCAGGGCCTTGGGCGTGATGTAGTCGAACCAGTTGTAGACGCGCAAGGTGCGCTCCTCGGCCTGGGCAGCGCCGCAAAGCAGCGCGGCGCACACGGCTGGGGCCATTAAACGCTTGAGTCTGTTCATGCTGTTGTTCCTCATGGGGCGCTTTGGAAACCTTCAAGAACGTTCACGGCATTGATGCCGATTTCTGCCACCGCGTAACCGCCTTCCATCACAAACAGCGTCGGCTTGCCGAGCGCCGCGATGCGCTTGCCCATCGCCAGGTAGTCCGGGCTGTCGAGCTTGAATTGCGAAATGGGGTCATCCTTGAACGTGTCCACGCCCAGGGACACGACGATGACATCGGCGTCGTAACCGCGGATTTGCCCGCAGGCCTGCTCCAGCGCCGCGCTCCAGGTGTCCCAGCCTGAGCCGGCTGGCAAAGGGTAGTTGAAATTGAAACCCTCACCTTCGCCCTCGCCATGCTCGTCGGCATAACCCAGGAAAAACGGAAACTCCGCCTCTGGATGGCCGTGGATCGACGCAAACAACACGTCGCTGCGCTCATAGAAAATCGATTGGGTGCCGTTGCCGTGGTGGTAATCCACATCCAGGATCGCAACCTTCTTATGGCCCTGGTCGAGAAAGGCCTGGGCGGCGATGGCCGCGTTGTTGAGGTAGCAATAACCGCCCATCAAGTCCCCGGCGGCGTGGTGCCCCGGTGGGCGGCACAAGGCAAAGGCACTGCGCGCACCACGCTGGATGTCCGCCTGGGCGGTGAGGGCCACTTGCGCGGCGCTGTAGGCCGCCTGCCAAGTGCCAGCGGTGATCGGCGCGCCGGCGTCGAAGCTGTAATAACCCAGTTGGCCGTGCAGGCTGGTGGGGATGATCGTGCGAAAGGTCCGCGCCGGCCAGGTGAAGGGCAACAAATCGCCCTCGCGGTTGTACTTGGCCCAGCGGTCCCAGGCGCCTTTGAAAAATTCCAGGTACGCCGCACTGTGGATACGCTGGATCGGCCCCAAGCCAAAATCCTGCGGCGCCTCCACCGGCCCCAGCCCCTGCGCCTTGACCCGCTCCAACACATGATCGGCCCGCGACGGCATCTCGAAACAGGGCATCAGTTGCCCGTCCATCAACTCGCAGCGGCCGTGGTGCAGGTGGTGATCGTCTGAGTAGATCGTCAGCATTTTTGTTCTCCGCAAGGCTGGTCGGTTTGAATACAGTCTTGCGGTGTACGGGGTTTTGGAGAACGGCAGGAGAGGCCAAAAGGGGATCTAAATGGCCAATAAATTTGACCGTAAATCGCCCCTTGTTGGCGCGGGTGTGCGCGGGGTTGGGGCATACGGGCCGTTGGCTTGAGAGGTTTTGAAAAGTCGCAGCGAACACGCGTGCTTAGGGGAAAGGAGACGAGTAAATGAATGACCGGGCCCCCCTGGAGAGACCGGCCATTCAGTGCATCTTTTCAATCATTGGGGCTTGATGGCGGGAAGCGAGAGGGCAGCACGAATTTCGTTCAAGGACTCGTAGAAGTCCTTGGTGATTCCGAACAGCCCTTTGCGAATCTCGTGAATCAGAGCCTCGTCCTTTTGCTTGGCGATCTCAATGAACAGGGCAAACGTCAAGGAGATGCCCCGTGGCAGTCGCATGTAACCCTTATTTACTAGCTGCTGGGCGCGCAGTTCAAGCAATGGGAGGTTCCCTTTAAACACGGCATCCACTTTATCGATGCTATCCAGCTTCAGTTTGGTGCTGAGGTAACGGTCGTACTGGATGGTGTGCTCGCTTTCATACCATTCCGAAAGAATCTCGATTCCGAATTTTTTCGCCAGCTCGGCATCCATCGCCGAAACCAGCAAATTCGACCGGGCATAGGTGGAGATGTAGTTGTAAAACTCCCGCTCCAACGTCTCAAGGATCAAGGTGTTTTTCGATTTGCCAAGCGTATTGGCCACAGCGGCGATGGTCTTGTCCAGGCTGCTGCTCAAATTGCGCAGCGTGTAGGAGACCGTTTCGGCCTTTTCAACATCGTTCATAGGATACAGCTCTGGTAACGCTCCTCCGAAGCAGAGGAGATGGAATCATCCTGTGCTCATAGAACCATTTAGTCAACAGTGGTTCATAAAATAAAATATGGTTATTTATTGGTCGCTTGAATCTCGACTCGTTAGGAACGTACCTTTTCCCAAGGTACGCAGGGCTGCGCGAAGCCTTTCAGCGCAAAGGCCAAGTCGCAAACCATTTCGAGGTGATCACAGAATGGGCACCCAACACCAATCCCTGTGGGAGCGAGCTTGCTCGCGATGGCGGCAGCACATGCATACCCCGATCTGAAGGCACGCACGATCCGTGGCGAGGGAGCTTGCTCCCGCTCGGCGGCGCAGCCGTCGTAAATCGGTTGATGCGGTGTGTCTGTGCGGTGATAGGAAGGCGCTTGAGCAAATTCATGAATGATGGCATTTTGGATCCAGTATCGAGGCCTCGCTGTATTGCAATTTTCACAATCAAGGACGTACACCGTGAATGACATATCATCAACTCAACTTCCCCCACCAGCTAACTGGCAAGATTTTGAAAGCCTCTGTCGCGATTTATGGGCGAAGATTTGGGATGATGAAAATGCCCAGAAACATGGTAGAAGTGGTCAGAATCAAAATGGCGTTGATGTTTCTGGGAAGGATTTTTTCCACTCCGGTGAGGTTTGCGGGGTGCAGTGTAAAGGGAAAGATAGCTACTCAAATAAAATAGTATCGATCAAAGAACTCGACGAAGAAGTCGATAAAGCAAAAAAATTCGAGCCTGGTCTTAGCCTATTTATAATGGCGACTTCTGGCCCTAAAGATACTACCGTGGAAAAGCGCGCTCGGGAGCTGACAAAGGAGCATGAGGCAGAGGGGCTTTTCCGAGTGGTAGTAATGGGATGGCGAGACATTCTCGAAAAATTAGCCGATCATGAAGATATTCTTAGGAAGTATTATCCTTGGATGTTCATGTCTCATAAGGATCCGGTAGGGCAGCTATATAACTTTTGGCGTGAAGAGATCGGGCTTGCAAGCTTGGTACATTATTGCTGCGAGTTACCTTTTCATGAGGTTGATGTCCGGATCTCGGAAACATTTACCGGTCGGCTTCAATCGTATTTAGCGAAAATGGACTGGGTTGTTAAGGATTATGAAGGGATTTTGAGCGTTGCTCCGCTTTTGGTTGGTATATCAAATTTCAATATGGTTTGTCGTGATTTGCTAACGATTTGCTTTGTGCATGAGAATAAACATTATAAAGATGATGTGTACACATACTGGGTAAGCTGTTCGCACTTGGAGTATAGCCATAGAGGTAACTATATATCTTACCGAAAAGGTGTCCTTCAAAAGTTATATTATGAATTGATTGTGGCTGCTAATTATGTTGTGGCTCTCAAGAATAAATTTCCTAACGGATCGTTTGAAAAATATGTGCCGTTCAGAAAAGAGTGGGATGAAATTGAATATTTTCCCACCTATGATGAGTCTGCCGCTGCTCTCGGTAAGCTATATCTTGGTTATTATGAGATAGATCTTTTTATACGCAGGCAATTTTACCCAGAGCCAACGGCTATAACGCCGGATGGGATTAAATTTCCTTATAGTACGAACCACCCAAGTGACGGTTTTTTTTGGTGAGAGACTGCTTCTGATCGACTCTCGTGGGACTAAATAGACCTACAGGAGGGAGAGTCGCGCTAATGGAGCGGGGAAGTTACGTAATTTCTGCCGGCAGTGGCTTTTTGACACAACAGAATCTTGGGCCATAATGCTTTAGACGGTTTCTTATTAAGGAGAAAAGCATGAAGCCACTTTTGTTTGTTCACATTATTATTCTGGTTTTCTTGAGCGGTTGCCAATTAAAAAATGATGCTGTTAAGGATGGTGACGTAGTTGATCCCAATGCAGGCTATGGAGCAAATACAGGTGCAGTCGATAATGGTGAGCTAGGAATCGTTCGGCCAGTCACTGATGGGGCTCACGGATTAGTTAAGGTTTTATTCGCAACAAACAGAAAGCAATTAGACTCCGAACGGTGCACAGAAGCATATAGTGGGCGCCGGGGCAGCTTTGGTGATACCAAATATGGATATTGCATGGTCTCAATTCCGGTTGGGCACGAAGTTGGAGTAATTGAAGAGAAGAGATGGTACCAGTTAAGTGAAGATCCTGACAAACATGTGATGCTTTTGGGAGGGCAGACAATCAGTAAAAAAGAATTCGATAAATTACTAAATTTAGGGTTGGCTAATAAATCGACTTCTACGTTGCTCTTTGTGCATGGCTACAATGTCAGTTTTGCTGATGCAGCAAAGCGTACCGCGCAAATAGCTTATGATCTGAATTTTTCCGGTGTTCCATTGTTTTTTAGCTGGCCAGCAAATGGGACTGTACTCTCGTACTCTGCTGATGAGGCTAGTGTCGAATGGTCAGAGCCGGCATTGTATAATTTTCTTGTAGACCATCTTTCTAATCCAAAGATAGATCAGACGTTTTTGATTGCTCATAGCATGGGGAATAGAGCGGTTCTGAACTCGTTGGAGCGTTTAAAACTTGAGCGTCCTGATTTGCGATATAAACTGAAGGAAGTCGTCTTGGCTGCTCCAGATGTGGATGCTGAACAGTTTGTCGATATTATAGTGCCGAAAATAGCTGACCCGAAGACGCCGGTTACTTTGTATGCTTCGAATAGAGACAAGGCTTTGCAGACCTCAAAGAGCCTTCACTATTACAAGCGCGCCGGGGATGTGCCAGAAGTTATAAAGGTATTTGGTGGCGTGGAGTTTATCGATGCAAGCGCTGTTAAGACGGACTTTTTAAACCACTCTTATGTATCAGAGTCTAGGTCTGTTATAAGTGATATCTTAGATTTGTTTGGTGGAAGCCGTCCTGCTAGTAGAAGTGGTTTGCGTGTAAGGGACGCTCAGGTAGGGCAATATTGGGAAATAAAGTAGTTGCAGTCGGCAAGGTTGCTCGACACGATTGTTTCGGAGGGCAATTTTTTGAGTGGCGAAAATTTGCATGCGAATTCCAATGAGAGGAGCACCGATATTTTTCAATACAGCTTCGTCTCTCTATGAATGTCAGCAATGCCGATTGCTGCCTGTCGAAGAGCGGTCGATTATAGCTGAGACGCGCCGCCGCTAGTTTGTCGCCTCTGACCTAGAACTGGCGTAATCAAGAGTTCTATTACGCAGATCGGAGCTTTTTTCAGCGCGCCAAGAAAATCTTCATTCGAACCAGTATTGCGCATTCTTCTTGACTCACCGTACACCCCCTAAAATATTCAGGCTGAGCTTCTCAGAGCGGGTACCCATTGCCAATCCCCTGTGGGAGCTTGCTCGCGAAGGCTGCAATACATACACATCTAAATCCGCCCTTTCCTCGGTCTGAGGTTTATGCGATCCGTGGCGAGGGAGCTTGCTCCCGCTCGGCGGCGCAGCCGTCGCAAACCGGCCGACGCGGTATTTCCGGAGAAAAGCGTCAGCTTGTTTTGGGGCGGCTTCGCCACCCAGCGGGGATAAATCCCCTCGCCACAGGTGGGTGGTGTCGCGGTTAGCGCGGGTCGACGTTATCCAGCACTCGGTTCGCCAGCAATGAACTCATCTCGATCAATTGCTGAATGCCGAGGGCGATGTGGCGGCGGGGGCCTTCCAGGTCGAAGGCGAGGTTGCTGATCATCGCGTCGGCGGATGCCAGGTTTTCGCTTAGGTTGGCGAGCAGGCATTCGTTGTCGGCGTTTTTTGACACGGTGAAGAGTTGGTCCGGTTTGGATGCATCTTCAGGTTTTTCCGGTTTGGGTAACAGGTAGTGATCCAAGACGCGTTTGGCGGTTTCGTCGTGCTTTTTGTTTTTGCGACCGGAATGGGTAGACGTTGAGTCAGTTTCTGGAGGGTTCGGAGTTATCTTGAACATTTTTACGTTTCCTTTGTTAGTAGGCCGCAACCATCTCGCTACTAAACGAAGGGGTGGCAGCTGTGCGCAAGTTAGTAGACCGGTAAAGGACAACGGAAACCCGGCGCGCCTGAAGGCGCCATGCGCACAGCCGCCATCGAGTGCAGGCGATGCCTGACTGATGAGACTCATGCAACCGTTGTCATTACCGGGCTACTAAACCCGACCACTGATGAGCAGTGGCAGGGAAACGATAGAACCCATGGGCAAGGCGCACAAGCGGGCGGATTCTGGCCTAGTTGTAGGCAATGGCGCAAGGATTCGTAGCTTGGTGGAAGCGTTGCGCAGGGTGAATAAACAAGCCTTCGTAATGCCCAGGATTCGGGGCGAGGAGGCTTGCTCTTGCTCGGTAGTGCAGCGGTTTTTCTGTAGGAATGCGTCGGCTTTTTTGGGGCTGCTGCGCAGCCCAGCGGGAGCAAGCTCCCTCGCCACAGGTTGAGTGTCGTTGACCATCCCGAGGTGAT
Source organism: Pseudomonas thivervalensis (assembly GCF_001269655.1). GTDB lineage: Bacteria > Pseudomonadota > Gammaproteobacteria > Pseudomonadales > Pseudomonadaceae > Aquipseudomonas > Aquipseudomonas thivervalensis. The sequence goes on along the minus strand of NZ_LHVE01000020.1, from coordinate 553,609 downwards.
CATAGAGCGGGCATACACCGCCAATCCCCTGTGGGAGCGAGCTTGCTCGCGATGGCGGCAGCACGTTACATACCCAATCTGAAGGGTAAAGGTCCGAACTACACCGGTTTGAAACTCAGACCTTGAGTTGTTTAAACCATTGGTTTACGCCTTCGCAATCAAAGAGCGTCGGGTCAAAGATCTCCCCGTACCATTCCACCATAGCGTCATGCTCGGGATGTTCAGAGTTAGCCATGGCCTCTAAAAACACTTCGTAACCCGGAACTCCACCCACGTCTTCCGGCGGGCAAGCATTGGCGCCCTCGATGCAGTACGGCACTTGAGGGTAGGTAGCAGCAGGTAAGGTTTTTTCGACCTTGATACGGTGATGCCAGTCATCACCAAAGTCATAGAGATAATTGAATGTTCGCTTTCCGTTCAGTGCCTTGATCAAGGTTTTACGAGCTTCCGGATTCACCGGCGGTCCCCAGCCATCAGGATCGGGCACGCCGTAATTCTCACCGGCAATTTTAAATTCATGCAGATGGTAATCGCCCCAACCCATCACGATCTGGATCACCTGATGCAACCTGCCCAGGGTAATGTTTTCAGGCACTGCGAACCGACGCCAAATCGTTGGAGTCATCCACTTCAGCTCGATGTGCAGTAGCAACAAGTCACGCTTGGGCTTTGGCAAGCGAACAGTTTTAGTCATGGGGCAAGCAGCCTTGCAGTGTTTCGTGAGTGTAGAGATACGTTCCAGTACGTAGGTCATAGTAATGAACAATCTGAGTCAATCAATGTTGCTCCTGCGGTCATGCCCAGTTTCAAGGTAATTGAACAACCTGAGTCCGGCCATTTTCGCTTCCTCCCGCTCGGCCGGTCCGATGCTTCGGATCGGCCGCTGTATTGGCAACTGCGCCGATCAGACAATGGAATCAAGATCCAGCGTGAACGGTTTACCGATGGCATACCCGTGGGCACCACGGATCAACTCACTGTCGTCATCCTTGGACGGCGCCATCGCCAATGGCTCGGCCACTCTGTTTTCCGGATGTGCCTGCCAACGGGCCAGGCTTTTTGCCAATTGCTCAGGTTGTTCCGACAAGCTCCCATAGACGTCTTTTCCGCTCACCGACGCAGTGCGCAACGTGGCCAGGCGCGCGCGCGTGCTGTGCAGCTTGTCGACCTCACGGATGAGCGCAATGTTGATGGCGTTTTCGCTACGTCCATTGGGCGCGCCCCGTCCCGCCAGGCGACGCTCTTCATCACGCAACTGCTGGGTAATCCGGGCCAGTGCTTTGTCGATCCCATCATATTCGCGCTCTGTCACTAGCGTGCTTCCGCTGATTTGTGCTTCCTGCCAACGCCGCAAAGTCGCCCAGCAAGCAGGAATGTAGCTGGGAACCATGAAGTGATTGCCGGTCTGGACGAGTTGGGCCAGTAATGCCGGACGGTCCGGCAGGCCATGTTTATGCTTGAGGGCCACCTCGCAGGCGGCGTGTTGGGTGATGGTGTCGCAACGGGGCATCCACAGGATGGAAGAGCGCTCCTTGCGATCGAATTCCACCGGCAGGAAATGCCGCAAGGTGCCGTGGTGTTCATACGGTTCGCCCGTCCAGCGGGTGATGCCCGCGACGAACACGGAAAGCCCGACCGGTACGTTGGCGAATGCAAGGGCCAACCCTGTGCCATAAACGCCTCCCTTGGTATTCATCCAACTACCGGGCACGCTGGGTATCGGGTCGTTGTGGTTGACCATTCGATAATGCACCAGGGCTTCGGCATTTTTTATGAAGGTGGCATCAGCGGCGCGAGGTGCACCGTAGGTGTAGAGCTGGAGTGTGTAGCCTTCCGGTCTGCGCCGCAGCATTTCTGCGAGCAGCAATGCCACCGCACCACCCAGGCTGTGGCCGCAGATCAGCAGTTTTTGCCCGGCATAGAACCGGTCCAGATAGTTCGTCACGAAGGCGGCGGTTTTTTTGGCAGCGCCATAGAACCCTCGATGCACCTGGCCGACACCTTCTTCAAACGGCACTTGGCGTGCGTCGGCGTCGCGGAGGAAGTCGGCGAGTTGTTGGGTGCCGCGCACGGCTAAGGCAAGGCATTGGCGCTATTGGTCAGGCATCCGCTGATCAAGGGCTTGTCGGGATCGCCCTCGATGAAGGTCACCAACACCTCCATGCCCACCCTTGGGACCGTGACACCGCCGTATTGGTTGCCCGCCCAGTTGGAGGCGACTCGCAACCAACAACTGCTACCGTCGTCGAAGAGCCCCGCGCGATCCCAGAAAAACCTGACCTTTACCCGGCCATACGGGTCGCAGTGGATATCTTCACCCTGAGGGCCGGTGACGATTGCTGTCTGACTCCCCGATACACGTGGTTTCTTATACATCCGTTGCGAACGGAAGCTCGCCTCCCAAGGTGTAGCAACGAAGCGATTGCGATAGCCCTGGTTGAAGGAGGCTTCATGCCTGCGCGTGTCGCTGGGGGCTATTTCCTCAAGCACTTGCGGCTGTTTGCCTTCGTGATGCACCTCGGTCAGGAGCCATAAGTCGTTCCATTCCTGGCGAGGGTGTTCACTCAATGTCAGGAAATGCCCCGTCGTCAGTGCCGGTTGATCGCTCTCTCCTTCGGCTTGGCAGTAGTCGGCGCGATGGCGTTCCAGGGCTCGCCGGCTCAATAACTTGCCGCGTTTCTCTTGGGTAAAGTCTCCCGGATATTCATAGGCTTCCAAGTCAGGCCGGAATTTTTCAAAGCCAGGCTGGCAGGTGCTTTCCAACAGGAATGCCGACTTCTTGAAATCATAATCACGGCGTGTGACGCGGCTGGTCCGGGTCTCCAGTCGCAGGCCAAACCGATGAATAACCGGTTCGTCGTAAACCAGGCCGCTGTCGTGTTTATAGACAGTGCGGTGTTTGAGTCGGGGAAATACGGTCTGGTCATCTCCCAATACCAACTGATGACCCGAACGACTGTGCTGGAAGTGATAATGCAGGCCTTCTTCGTGACACAGGCGCTCAACGAAGTGCAAGTCGGATTCGCCGTACTGCACGCAGTAATCTCGGGGCGGATAATGTGCACTTAGTTGGAAACGGTGAGCGTCAGTGAGAATGCCGTGTTCCTTGAAAATCAGAGTGATGATTTGCGGCACACTGGCGTGTTGGAAAATACGCTGGTTGATGCGGTGTTCCAAATAAGCCAGTCGTGGCACTAAGCGTATTTGGTAATAAGTCAAACGCTGGTCTGAGTCGCCTTGTGCAACACGATAAATCAGACCATGAACACCGCTTCCCTGTTTATCGAATGATAGAAAGGCCTGTCTGTTTAATAAGTGTTCCAAGTCCATATTCGCATGTTCGCTGACGAGTTCAATGTCGAACGAATAAGGTGTGCTCATGGCTTCGCAACCTTCGAAGGCCGCGACTTGAAGGTCATGTTCGAAATCCGTAATGGTTAGGCAGAAGCTGGGCAAATCAAGGGTGTGTGGCATGGGAACGTCCTTGGGCTGTGGCTTTGACTCCTTTTCACATTGAAGCAGCCGGGATGGGCGAGCACGTAGGCACCGGTAAAAAAAGAAAAGGCTGTAGGACCTTTCCTCGCTGGGAGGGCAGGTTGCGAATGAAATAATTTGAAGCGATTTGCCGTTGCTTGAAGAGCGGATTTCAAGGTTGTCCAATGTCGCTCAGATGTCGGAAATTTCAGTGGGGCGTAATTTGGATTTGTTTCTTTGAAAAAAGGAAAGCTCCTACTTTTTTATGCTGAAAATCTTGGCATTCTTCGCGGCGTTCGCTGGTAAGGAAGCAGCGCGGGCTTAGGAAGGGTGCCGGGATTATATTTGGCGAAACTTCCTACGAGTGAAGTTGAATATTTACCTTGAATAACCAAGTCATCCAAACAACCCATGCCACAAACCGAATTGTCATAGCAGGGTCGTGAATGTCGTACTCCGAAAAACTGTCCGCCTATTATCTGGCGCTCGCTAAAACGCCCGTGTCCAAGGAGTTTTTCTCGGGGGCGGACGTGCGTTTTTCAAATGAATACGAAGCGCTGGAAAGTGAGCTGGGCAAAGCCCAGTCGATGCACGAAAGTGGCCAGGTCGACTGGCTAAAGGTCCTTGAAGCAAGTGAAGCGCTGTTGCGCACCCAGTCGAAGGACCTCCGGGTAGCGGCCTGGTTGGTTTGGGCGTTGTATCAGCGTGAATCGTTCCAGGGGCTGCTGGCCGGGCTGGGACTGTTGCTGCACTTATGCAAGCACCATTGGCTTGAAGTTCATCCGACCAAAATCCGAACCCGTGCCGCCAGCGTCAATTGGCTGGTACCTCGCCTGGAGCAAGCGCTCGGCGATGACATTGCGATCAAGGAGCAGTTGCCGATGTTCCGTCATCTGGCGGAACAACTGGAAGGCCTCGATGCTGCTTGCACCGCTCACTTGGGTGATGATGCGCCTCTACTGCTACCGCTGTGTCGGCGTCTCAACACCATGATCCAGCGGGCCACCGAGAGCCGGCCGCAGCCTGGTGCCATTGGGACGGTCGTGGCTCAGGTCAAGCAAGTCGCGACCCAGTTGCTCACGCCCGGTGCTCCGCTCGAAAACGAAAAAGAAGCTCACAAGGCCCTGCGTGCCCAGCAGGAAGGCGCCCGTCCGTTATGCAACTGGTGGCTCAAACAGAAAGCGACTGACGTTCGTGCCCTGCGCCTGAATCGCACCATGCTCTGGTTGGCCATCGATGTGTTGCCCGAGCGCAACGCCGAGCAGGTCACCCAGTTGCGTGGCCTGCCGGCGGACAAGCTCAAGGTCTATCAGGACCGTCTCCAACAGGGCGACTACGCAGACCTGCTTGTGGAGATCGAGGCCAGCCTGGCGACAGCACCGTTCTGGTTTGATGGCCAGCGGCTTGCCTGGGAATGTCTGCAAGGGCTGAACGCGGAGCTTGCCATGTGTGAAGTGGAAGTCCCTTTCGCATTATTTATCCAGCGCCTGCCGGGCATTGTCGAATTGCGCTGGCATGACGGTACGCCGTTCGCCGATCCGGCCACCCGGGGATGGATCGCTGCCCAGGTCATGCCTCGCCTGCAAAGGCCTGGCACGGCGCCCTCGGTCGATGTTGCCGATAACCATGCCCCCTGGGAGCGGGCGCTGGAAGAGGCCCAGGCAAGCTTGCGCAAGGAAGGTCTGAAGCCTGCTGTTCAGATGCTCAGGCACGGCCTGCAAAGCGCCTTTGGGGCACGCGAGCGATTTCTCTGGCGGTTCGCGATGGCTCGCCTGTGCTTCTCGGCCAAGAAATATGAACTCACCAAAGTCCAGCTGGAGGCGCTCGATCAGACGCTGTGCCATGCGGGCCTCAATACCTGGGAGCCCGCCCTGGAGGTGCAGGTGCTGCACCTGTTGCACAGTTGTTGCGAGTTGTTGCCACAGAACCACTCTGTACGTGAGTGCAAGGAAGAGACCTATCGCAGGTTGTGTCACCTCGACCTGGAACGGGTCATTGAATAGGCCTCCGGGCCCAACTGTTAGGAGAAAGTCATGGCCAAAGAAGGCTCGGTCGCCCCCAAGGAACGCATCAACGTCACCTTCAAGCCCGCCACTGGTGGCGCTCAGGAAGAAATTGAACTGCCGTTGAAACTGTTGGCGATCGGTGATTACACCCACCGCAAGGACGAACGCAAGATCGAGGATCGCAAGCCGATTGGCATCGACAAGATGACCTTTGACGAAGTGTTGGCCAAGCAAGAGCTGAGCCTGACCCTGAGCGTACCGAATCGTCTCCAGGCAGAGAGCGGCACTGAGGAGTTGGCTTTACAGCTGCGCTTGAATTCGATGAAGGACTTCAACCCGGCGAGCCTGGTCGAGCAAGTACCGGAGCTCAGCAAACTGATGGCGCTGCGCGACGCATTGGTCGCGCTCAAAGGGCCATTGGGCAACGCCCCGGCGTTTCGCAAAGCCATCGAAAGCGTACTCGCCCATGACGATTCACGCCGTCGCGTATTGAGTGAGTTGGGCCTGGACACCACAGCGAAGAGCGCTTGATTCTTTCAGCCAAGGAAGCCGAAACATGAATACCCATGCAGTACCGCAGCAGAGCCGGGACGACGCTGATTACAGCATTCTCGATAGCATCATCGCCCAGACCCGCCTGACCCCGGACGATGAGGCCTATGACATTGCCAGGCGAGGTGTGTCTGCATTCATCGAGGAACTGCTCAAGCCGCAGAACAGCGGCGAGCCGGTCAAGAAAGCCATGGTCGACCGCATGATCGCCGAAATCGATGCCAAGCTCAGTCGCCAGGTGGACGAGGTCCTTCATCATCCGCAGTTCCAGGCATTGGAGTCGGCATGGCGCGGTTTGCAGCTGTTGGTAGACCGCACCGACTTTCGCGAAAACATCAAGATAGAAATGCTCAATGTGTCCAAGGATGACTTACTGGACGACTTCGAGGATTCGCCCGAGGTCATGCAGTCGGGCCTATACAAGCACATCTACACCGCTGAGTACGGCCAGTTCGGTGGACAGCCGGTGGGGGCGGTCATCGCCAACTACTTCATGTCCCCAAGCTCGCCGGACGTGAAATTGATGCAGTACGTGTCCAGTGTCGCCTGTATGTCCCATGCGCCCTTCATCGCCGCGGCAGGTCCGAAGTTCTTTGGCCTGGAGAGCTTCACCGGGCTGCCGGACCTCAAGGACCTGAAAGACCATTTCGAGGGCCCGCAATTCGCCAAGTGGCAGAGCTTCCGTCAATCGGAAGACGCCCGCTATTTCGGCCTGACCGTACCGCGCTTCCTGTTGCGCAATCCATACGACCCGCAGGAGAACCCGGTCAAGTCGTTCGTGTACAAGGAAACCGTTGCCAACAGCCATGAGCATTATTTGTGGGGTAACACGGCGTACGCGTTTGGTACGAGGCTGACCGACAGCTTCGCCAGGTTTCGCTGGTGCCCGAACATCGTCGGTCCCCAAAGCGGTGGTGCGGTTGAAGATTTGCCCTTACACCACTTCCAAAGCATGGGCGAAATCGAAACCAAGATTCCGACCGAAGTGCTGGTGTCCGACCGTCGCGAATACGAGCTGGCCGAGGAGGGCTTCATCTCCCTGACCATGCGTAAAGGCAGTGACAATGCCGCGTTCTTTTCCGCCAGCTCGGTGCAGAAAGCGAAGTTCTTCGGTAACAGCGTCGAGGACAAGCATGCAGAGCTCAACTACAAGCTTGGCACCCAGTTGCCGTACATGATGATCGTCAATCGCCTGGCTCATTACCTGAAGGTTCTGCAACGGGAGCAATTGGGCTCCTGGAAGGAGCGCACGGACCTGGAGCGTGAGCTCAATAACTGGATCCGCCAATACGTGGCCGACCAGGAGAACCCGAGCGCCGAAGTCCGTGGCCGCCGGCCGCTGCGTGCAGCGAAGATCGTGGTCAGTGATGTGGAAGGGGAGCCGGGCTGGTACCGCGTTGGCCTCAACGTTCGGCCTCACTTCAAGTACATGGGCGCCGATTTCACACTGTCATTGGTTGGCAAACTGGACAAGGCGTAAGCACCGATGACTTACGGCAGCCTTTTCGAGCGCCTGGCCGGTGATTCTGGAAAACGCGCGGATTTGAGCCGCGAGGCGTGCGTCGTCGCATCCGTGGCTGCGCACCTGGCGAGAATGCTCAGCACCCGGGCAGGTAGCGTTCAGACACTGTCGGATTACGGGCTGCCGGTCCTCAATGACATGCGCTTAAGCCTGCACGACGCGGGGAGCCAGGCCCGCAAGGCGATCGAGACCTTCATCAAGGTCTATGAGCCACGCTTGCGCAATGTCCGTGTCGTTTCAATGCTGAGTAACGCCGATCAGCTTCGCCTGGCCTTCAGCATCGATGCGTTGCTGGATGTGGAGGGGGTCAAGCGGCAGGTCAGTTTTTCCGCGCGCCTGGACGGCAGCGGTCAGGTCAAGGTCAGACAAGGATAGCCATTGATGTCGTTCAATCATTACTACCAGAGCGAGCTGACGGCGCTCCGCCAGCTGGGCCGCCGTTTCGCCGAGCGTAACCCGGCGTTGGCGCCCTTCCTCGGGCAGGCCGGACGGGACCCGGACGTAGAGCGGCTACTGGAGGGTTTTGCCTTCCTGACCGGGCGATTGCGCCAGAAGCTCGATGACCAATTGCCGGAGCTGAGTCATTCGTTGATGCAACTGTTGTGGCCGAACTACACGCGGCCATTGCCAGCCTTCGGCATTTTGCAGTTCGATCCGCTGCAGCGATCCGGTCCCGCGCTGCGGGTCGAGCGCGACACGCCGGTCGAAAGCAAGCCTGTCCAGCAGGTGCGTTGCCAATTCCGCACGTGTTACCCCACCGATGTGCTGGCGCTCGATCTGGTCCGGTTGAGTTATTCGGTGAAAGGGGAAGGGTCGTTGTTGAGCTTGCATCTGCAGATGCGTTGCGACGGTCATTTGGGCGAGCTGCAACTGAGCCGTCTGCGTCTGCATCTGACTGGCGAGCGCTACATCAGCCAGATGCTCTATCTCAGCCTGTTACGCAACCTTGAAGGTATCGAGCTGATCCCGCTGGACGTCTCCGGCGAGGCCCTGCGGGCGGCAGATGGCAGCCCGGCGACGCTCCGGCTCCCCGCTGACTGTGTCCTGCCAGTAGGGTTTGCCGAAGAAGAGGCGTTGATCCCTTATCCGCTGAATACCTTTCGTGGCTATCGCTACCTGCAGGAATATTTCGCTTTCCAGGACAAGTTCCTGTTCGTCGACATCAATGGCCTGGACGTGATCAACGCCTTGCCGCGCGGCAGTATCGAGCGGATGTGTGGCCTGGAATTGCGTTTCGATATTGGCAAAAGTGGTATCCAGCGGATGCGCCCGACCCTGGATAACATAAAGCTGTACTGCACCCCGATCGTCAATTTGTTCAAGCACGACGCCCAGCCAATCCGCCTCGACAGCAAGCAGGATGAGTACCTGCTGCTGCCGGCCGATTATGACCAGGAGCACTGCGGCGTGTTTTCAGTCGAAAGCGTCACTGGCTGGAACCCCGGTGGGCTTGGTTATCAGGCCTATGTACCGTTCGAATCCTTCGAGCACGATGCAAGCTTCGATGTGCCCCACAGTCGTCCCTATTACAGCGTTCGCCAGCGGCCTTCCTTGCTGCACGGTGGTCTGGACACCTGTCTGGGCTTTGGTGTCCGGCATGCTCATCCTCATGAAACGCTGTCGATCGAATTGATGTGCACCAACCAGAACCTGCCACGCCAGCTCAAGCCAGGGGACATCGATCAACCCGGTGAAAAGAGCCCTGAGGCGCTGAGTTTTCGCAACATCGGTCCGGTCACGCCAAGCTTCGCACCGCCACTCAATCGCGACTTCCTCTGGAAGCTGATCAGCAACATGTCACTCAATTACCTGTCGTTGGCAGACGTCAATGCGCTCAAGGTGATTCTCGAAACCTACGATTTCCCGCGTTACCACGACGAGCAGGTAGGAAAAGTCAGCAAGCGTTTGTTGGATGGGCTCAAGTCGATCCGGCACCAGCCTATCGATCGGCTGCACCGGGGCTTGCCGGTGCGTGGCTTGCGTACCGAACTGACCATCGACCCGCAGGGCTATATCGGCGAGGGCGACTTGTTCGTCTTTGCCTCGGTCCTCAACGAGTTTTTCGCGCTCTATGCCAGCCTCAATTCGTATCACGAGCTGCGAGTGAACAGCACACAAGGAGAGGTGTACCAATGGACACCCCGCATGGGCCAACAGCCGCTGCTATAAGCGTGCTGACGCAAGGAATACGTGAGTATTCATTGTTTCAGGCGGTGTTGCTGGTCATTGACCGGCTGCGCGAGGTCCATCCTGGCCTGGACGATGACGCGTTGTACGACCGGTTGGAGTTCCAGGCCAACCCAAGCCTGGGTTTCCCGGCCAGCGATATCGATCGCGTGGAGTTTTTCGAAGAACACGGCCAGGTTCGGGCGCGTCTGCGCTTGAACCTGGTCAGCCTGGTCGGTGCAGGATCGCCGTTACCGGCGTTCTATGGCGAACAGGCATTGGGAGAGGAAAACGGTAACCCGACCCGGGACTTCCTCGACATTTTTCACCATCGTCTCCAACGGCTGATGCTGCCGATATGGCGCAAGTACCGTTACTGCGCAAGTTTTCAGAGCGGTGCGCGAGACCCGTTTTCCGAGCAGTTGTACGCGTTGATCGGTCTGGGGGGCGAGGAGATTCGCAAGGCCAGCCAACTGAACTGGAAGCGCCTGCTGCCGTACCTGGGCTTGCTGAGTCTGCGTGCCCATTCGGCGGCGCTGATCGAAGCCGTACTGCGTTATTACTTCAAGCACGCCGAACTGAACCTCGAACAGTGCATCGAGCGGCGCGTGGACATTCTTGACGAGCAACGCAATCGCCTGGGCAGTGCCAACAGCCTGCTCAGCCAGGACCTGATGCTCGGCGAGCGGGTGCGCGACCGCAGTGGCAAATTCCGGATCCATATCGGCGAGCTGGACTGGCAGCGTTTTCACGAATTCCTGCCCATCGGAAGCGGTTACCAGCCGTTGTGCTCGCTGGTGCGATTCACCCTGCGTGATCCCCTCGAATATGACATTCGCCTGGTCCTGCGCGAGCAGGAAATTCGTGAGCTGTGCATAGGCGAACAGAACACCTGCCGCCTGGGATGGACCAGTTGGCTGAGACACGAGCGCGCCGATGGCGTGGTGACCCTTGGCGGCAAAATTCATTAGGAATGGACGACATGATCAACGTAGACCTTCAGCAACTGATCCAGGCGCTGGACGCCGAAACCAGAAGCGACCTGGAGCACTCGGCCGAGCAATGCGTCGCCCGTGGCGCGGACAAAGTTCTGGTGGAAGATCTGTTGCTGGGCTTGTTGGAGCGTCCCCAGGGTCTGCTCGTGCGCGCCTTGCAGGATGCCCAGGTAAGTGCCGGCGAGTTGAGCGCGGCCCTGCAACCACGGATGGGGCACAGCGCTTCGCGCAATCCGGTATTCGCCCCGGAGTTGGTGCAATGGTTTCAGGATGGACTGTTGGTTGCCAATCTCGAACTCGGCCACAGCCAGGTCGGGCAGGCTGCGTTGATCCTGGCGTTGCTGCGCAACCCGCTTCGCTACGCAGGGAGTGCTTATCTGGCGCTGCTTACCCGGCTGAACGTCGATCGGTTGAAAGAATTCGCCTTGTCGCAACAGACCCAACCGGTTATCGACCAGCCCGCCACATCCGGCGACTCCCTGCTGGCGCGCTTTACCCATGATCTGACCCGGCAGGCCCGCGAAGGTCAACTCGACCCGGTGCTTTGTCGCGACGGCGAAATCAGGCAGATGATCGATGTCCTTGTTCGTCGCCGAAAAAACAATCCGATCGTTGTCGGTGAAGCCGGGGTAGGCAAGACCGCCATTGTCGAGGGTCTGGCGCTGCGCATCGCCGCCGGGGAGGTCCCGCCAGTGCTTCAAGGCGTTGAATTGCTTTCACTGGACATGGGACTGCTGCAAGCCGGCGCCAGCATAAAAGGTGAATTCGAGCGTCGTCTCAGGGGCGTGATCGACGAGGTCAAGGCTTCGCCAACACCCATCATCCTGTTCATCGACGAGGCCCACACCATGATTGGCGCGGGTAACAATGCCGGGGGCGCCGATGCAGCCAACCTGCTCAAGCCGGCCTTGGCCCGGGGTGAGCTGCGTACGATTGCGGCCACAACTTGGACCGAGTACAAGAAATACTTCGAGAAAGATCCGGCACTGGCCCGTCGTTTCCAACCGGTGCAATTGCACGAGCCGACCGTCAGCGAAGCGGTGACCATCCTGCGTGGCCTGGCCCGGGTCTATGAGGACAGTCACGGCATTTACCTGCGTGATGATGCGGTCGTCGCGGCGGCGCAATTGTCGGCACGCTACCTGACCGGTCGTCAGCTACCGGACAAGGCCGTGGACGTGCTCGACACCGCCTGCGCTCGTGTGCGCATCAGCCTGGCTGCTGCTCCGCAAAGCCTGGAGCGACTGCGTGGAGAGCTGGCGGAGGGCGAGCGCCAACGCCAGGCGCTGCGTCGTGATGTACAGGCCGGTCTATCGATCGATCTTCAGGCACTGGAGGCCCTGGAGGTACGTCTGCAGGACATCGAAGACCAGTACCAAACACTGGAAATTCATTGGACCGAGCAACGTATCCTTGCGGAGCGTTTGCTGTCGCTGCGCCAGCAATTGGCCCGAGCCCGGGTAAGTGAGGTGGACCGAGCCCTCAGCGTGGACGCCCTGGAAGCGGCGGTGCGTGAAACACACGATACGCTGGTGACGGCGCAAACCCAGGAGCGCCTGGTCAGCTTCGAAGTTTGCCCGCGACTGGTAGCTGAAGTGATCAACGCCTGGACTGGCGTGCCGCTGGCGCAACTGGCGCGAGAGCACAATCTGCAAGTCGCCAGTTTCGCGACGAACCTTGGGGCGCGCATTCGCGGCCAGGCGTCGGCCGTGCAGGCACTTGATCGCGTGATGCGCGCTGCAGCCGCAGGTTTGAACAAACCCGACGCCCCGGTAGGTGTGTTTTTGCTGGTAGGGCCCAGTGGCGTCGGCAAGACTGAAACGGCGCATGCCTTGGCGGACCTGCTGTATGGCGGCGAGCGGTTTATTACCACGCTCAACATGGCGGAATTCCAGGAGAAACATACCGTTTCCCGGCTGATTGGCGCACCGCCGGGCTACGTCGGTTTTGGCGAGGGGGGCATGCTCACCGAAGCCGTGCGGCAAAAGCCCTACAGCGTGGTGTTGCTCGATGAGGTCGAAAAAGCCGACCCGGATGTATTGAACCTGTTCTACCAGATCTTCGACAAAGGCCTGGCCAATGATGGGGAAGGGCGGGAAATCGATTTTCGCAACACCCTGATCCTGATGACGTCGAACCTGGGCAGTGAGCGTATCGAAGAGCTGTGCGAAAACGGGGCACAACCGAGTGCCGAACGCCTCGAAGAGGCCATTCGCCCGATCCTCAGCGACTACTTCAAGCCAGCGCTGCTGGCCCGCATGTGCGTGGTGCCGTATTACCCGGTCAGCGGGCCGGTGTTGCGTGAGCTGGTGGAGATCAAACTCGGCCGCCTGGGCGAGCGGCTACGTCGTCGCCAATTGGGCTTCAGTTATTGCGAGCGCCTGGTGAACCACCTGGTCGAGCGCTGCAGTCGCAATGACCGTGGCGCACGGCTGATTGACCAACTGCTCGACTTGCACCTCATGCCGTTGGTTACCGACCGCTTGCTCGCGGCCATGGCCGGCGGCGAACCGCTGAGGCATGTACACGCTGTACTGGACGGTGATGCCAGCGTGGCGTGTGAGTTCTCCTGAGGTGGGCGCCATGTTCAAGACGCTCTTGCAGCCGCTGGACTACGCCGAGGCACTCTTGGCGCAGTTTTCCAATCTTGCACGGTTGGCGGACGGCGCTGAGCTGGTAGGGACGTTCATCCAGGGAGTAGCGCGGCTCAGCGGCTGTGAGCTGGCGCAGTTGTACTTGCTTGATGCCACCGGTACGCGGCTGGAAATGAACACCGAATGCCTGGAAGGCCAGTTGCAGTTTCGTGATCCGCAAAGCCTGCCTCCCGATTACCACACCGAGCAATTGCTGCAATTCTCCCTGCGCCAGAACCGTGTGGTGTGCCTCGGCACGTTGAGCGACAGTGTGCATGAAACCCGTTTCCTGCCGCCCCGGGCGACCCCCTGGCAGTCGCTGCTGTGTGTTCCCGTGGTCGACCCGCAGGGTAGCGTCGGGGGCCTGTTGTTATGCGCCAGCGATCAGCACTTGGACCTGCACGGCGTCGCTGAATCCCTGAGGCATCTCGGAGCCTTTGCTCTTGGCCAGATGCACCTGCTGCAACGCCTGTCCCGTCCTGTCGACGACCCCGCGGGCTCAAGCCTGCCGAGTGGTATCAGCTACGGCCTGATCGGCAAGAGCGCGGCCATGCGCAAGGCTTGCTCCCTGCTCAGTAAAGTGTTGCACACCCCCTATACCGTTTTACTGCGGGGCGAGACCGGTACTGGCAAAGAGGTGGTGGCCCGGGCCCTCCATGACCACGGCCCGCGTCGATCCAAGGCGTTTATCGTGCAGAACTGTGCTGCGGTCCCTGAGAACTTGCTGGAGAGTGAGCTTTTCGGCTATCGCAGGGGCGCGTTCACCGGTGCCGATCGAGACCGTGCCGGGCTGTTCGACGCGGCTGACGGCGGCACGCTGTTGCTCGATGAAATTGGCGACATGCCGTTGTCCCTGCAAGCCAAGTTGCTCCGAGTGTTGCAGGAGGGCGAAATTCGTCCATTGGGGTCCAACGACACTCATCACGTGGATGTCCGCATCGTTGCCGCCACTCACCGCGACCTGAAGCAATTAATGGAGGAGGGCAAGTTCCGCGAAGACCTGTATTACCGCCTCGCACAATTCCCGATCCAATTACCGGCGTTGCGTCAGCGCGACGGCGACATCATCGAACTGGCGCGGCATTTTGCCGACAAGGCCTGCACGCTCTTGCAGCGTGATCCGGTGCGTTGGTCAGACGCGGTGCTCGATCACCTGGCGGCGTATGCCTTCCCGGGCAACGTCCGTGAACTCAAGAGCATCGTGGAAAGGGCTGTGCTGCTGTGCGAGAGCGGCGAATTGCTCGTCAAACACTTTGCGCTGCACATCGAGCCTCCTTCCGGGCACGACCGCCTGAACCTGCGTGAGCGGATGGAGCAGATCGAACGTGGCCTTCTGATCGACTGCCTGCGCGAGAATTCGGGCAACAAGACGCGGGCCGCGCGCGAACTCGGCCTGCCGCTGCGCACGCTGATCTATCGCCTCGCGCGCCTGAATGTTCAGCGCGGTGACTTCAATGATTGATCCCGTCCTTGCCCTACTCGTAGCCGGTCCCGCCCGGCCTTCCATTCCTGGAGACTTTTCGATGCCTGACTTTTCCTGGCGAGCCGTCCTGTTGGCGATGCTCGTGTCATTCGCCCTGGGCGGTTGTAGCGCCAATTACAAATTCAACGACAGTGGCTATCGCCCTCTGGGTGATCCACAGGCGGTCAATCGCGGCAAGTGACCACAAGGAGCCTTTGATAGATGGAACTTGTTTTTGAAATACGCAACGCTCACCAGTTCGTCCCATCACGGCGGTGCCAAAAAACCTTCGGGCCGGCCGGTGGCATGATCGGGCGGGGCGAAGACTGTCACTGGGTCATCCCTGACCGCGAGCGCCTGATGTCCAAGCGTCACGCGCAGGTCAGCTTCCGTGACGGCGCTTTTTTCCTGACAGACACCAGCGGTAACGGTACGACCCATCGCGAAAGCGGCGTGCGCCTGCCCAAGGGCGAGCCGGTACGGATACAGGACGGAAACGCCTACCTCATGGGCGATTTCGAGTTACTTGCACGGCTGGTCTCCACGCCGGCGGGCGGCCTTGCCGAAGCGAGTCGTCCGATGCCAGTCGACAGTCTCATTCCGGACGACGCGTTTCTGGAACTCGACCCGCTGAAGGCGCTGGACCAGCGCGAGCGGGCCTCGCTGGACATCGATGAGCTGATAAACCCCACTGCCATGCCGTCGGACGGCCTTGGGCGGCCAGATTATGCGCGTATCGACATGGAAAGCCTGCTGTTGCCGGAGCTGGTCGAAGCGCCCGCGGAGCCAGCACCTGCCCCCGTTCCGTCAACCGGCGCTGTTGATCACAGACTTGAAGCTTTTTGGGCTCGCTTCGGCACTGCTCTGGGCATGGATCTCCGAAGCCTGGATGGCGAGGCTCGCGAAGCCTTGGCGATTAACGCCGCGCTGCTGCTCAAGCAAAGCATTCAGGGTTTGCAACAGAGCCTGCGTATTCGCGCGGGGTTGAAAAGCGAACTGCGCCAGGCCCAGACCTATGAAGAGCAAGTTCGCCTGATCGCCAGCCTGCAAGTCGACCACCACGGATGACACCTATGTCGCACTGCACGATGCACTTATCCAAGTTTCTGACGGCGCTAGCCATGACCCTGCTGTTGATCGGTTGCACCACCTTGTCGCCCTTTTCGACGATGACCAAGCTCAATCTCACCCTGACGGCCAGTGATCAACTCAACCCTGACCTCAATGGACGGCCATCGCCGGTGGTGGTGCGGTTGTTCGAGCTCAAGCATCCGGTGGCTTTTGAAAATGCAGATTTCTTCAGCCTTTATGAGCGCGAGAGGGAAACACTGACCCCTGATCTTGTTGCCAGCGAAGAGCTGGAATTGCGCCCGGGCGAAACCGTCGAGCTCAAGCTCGGCATCAGCGGGGATGGCCGTTATGTAGGCGTACTGGCGGCGTACCGCGACCTGCCACACACACGCTGGCGCTACACGCTGCCGGTGGCTGCAACGCAGTTGACCGAAGTGAACCTGACCCTCGACGGTGATGGGATCGTCAACACGCTCGAGCGACTGGCCAAGGTGGATGACCGATGAATCACGATAAGGTCATCTGGCAGGAAGGCATGCTGCTGCGCCCACAACATTTGCAACACAACGATCGCTACTTCGACCACCAGTTGAAGATGCGTACCCGGTTGCTGGCCAGTTACGCCTGGGGATTTCTGGCGTTGGAAATCGATCTGCAATTTCTCAACATGGGGCAACTGGTGGTCAGTCAGGCCAGCGGTGTCCTGCCGGACGGCAGTCTGTTCGAACTGGGTAGCAACGCCGAGCCGCTGGCGCTGGAAGTACCGTCCAATACCAGCAATACATCGATCTACCTGGCCCTGCCATTGGTGACAGGCAATCACATCGAATCCCGTCGTCCGGAGCAGTCTGAGGTGCTGGCGCGCTACACCATCTACGACGCGCAGGTGACCGACTCCAATGCCGCAGATGCTGGCGCAAGCCAAATCAGTTGTGGCCGTCCGGACCTGAGGCTGCTATTGGGCGAGCAACAGGGTGGCCCTGCGTTCGTGAAGCTCAAGCTCTGTGAGGTGCTCGATACCACGGCCGATGGCATCATCAGGCTCGATCCGAACTTTGTCCCGACTTTCATCCAGGCGCGCTCCTCCCATTATTTGCTGTCGTGTCTCAAGGAGATCATCGGCATGCTTGCCCATCGGGGCGACACCTTGGCCGAACGGATCCGTTCCAATGGTAAGGTCGGTGGTGCGCAAGTCGGCGATTTCATGATGCTGCAGCTGATCAACCGCAGCGAACTGTTGCTGCGTCATTACCTGGACCTGGAGCAAGTGCACCCCGAAACGTTGTACCGAACGCTGCTAGCCCTGCTGGGTGATCTGGCAACGTTCTCCAGCGATAGCAAGCGCCCACCGCTCGACAACCGCTACCAGCACAGCGATCAAGGCACCTGTTTTCGAAGCCTGATGCAAGCGATCCGTCAGGTCCTGTCGAGGGTGCTCGAACAACACGCTATCGAGCTGCCACTGCAGCCGCGCCAATACGGGATCCTCGTCTCGCCAGTGCAGGATCTGTCACTGCTGGACACCGCTTCATTCGTACTGGCGGCGAGTGCCAACTGTGACGGCGAAGAACTGCGTCATCGATTGCCGGCGCACCTCAAGGTCGGTTCGGTGGAGCGCATCCGCCAGTTGGTCAACCTGCATCTGCCCGGCATCAAGATCAGGCCGTTGCCCGTGGCCCCGCGGCAGATTGCGTTCCATGCCAACAAAACCTATTTCATTCTCGAGCCCAATGCCGAGGACCTGGCGCAACTGAGGCGCTCCGCAGGTTTTGCATTCCATGTCAGCGGTGATTTCGCCGAGCTTGAACTGAATTTCTGGGCCATCAGGAACTGAACCAAATGGATAAGGAACAGCTTCAGGACGAAACAACGGTCCTGCTCGACCATCATGGGCAACGCCCTTCTTCAGGGCCCTTGACCGACGCTGCCGCGCCGCCGCGTTTCGAACAGTTGCAAGAGCGAATGATCTACGCCGCGCACCTGCCGCAGTCCCAGGCATTCACGATCAGCCTGAATCCGTTGGTCGCGGCGGCGTCCGGATTGCTCTCGCACATGGTGCAGCTCAAGCACGGCCGCGAACGCGAGGATCTGCAAGCGCTAAAAGGGGAACTGAAGCGCGGCCTGGAACAGTTCGAAGCCTGTGCCTTGCAGGGCGGTGCTGAAAACAGTCAGTTGATCGCTGCGCGTTACGTGCTGTGCACGGTGATCGATGAGGCAATTGTCACCACGCCGTGGGGCCACGGCGGCGGTTGGTCACAGATAAGCCTGCTCAGCACCTTCCACAACGAAACCTTCGGCGGCGAGAAAGTCTTTCAATTGCTTGAGCGCTTGTCGAAGAACCCCATCAAGCACCTGCCGATGCTGGAGTTGTTGTACCTGTGCCTGTCCCTGGGCTTCGAGGGCAAATACCGGATTCAGCCCCGCGGAATGCTCGAACTCGAAAGCCTGCGCGACGCCCTGTACCGGCTGATCCGCCAGACACGCGGTGACACCCCGCGTGAATTGTCGCCTCACTGGGAGGGTTTGGACGGTGCGCGACGGCGTCCGGTGCGCATTGTCCCGGCCTGGACGGTGGCGGCTTTCACGCTGGTTTGCCTGGGGATGATGTACGCAAGTTTTGCCTGGGTATTGGACGAGCAACGCAAAAGCGTGTTGCAACCTTATCAACTGCCAGAAGCGGTCGCCGCTCAGCCGCTATCATAAACAGGGACGTGTCATGAAATCGCTTTTCAGGAAAACCAGTGCCTGTGTGCGCCAGACCTGGGTTTGGACGTTGCTGCTGGTCCTTTTTGTCGCGCTGCTGGTGTGGTTCGCCGGGCCATTCCTGGCCGTCAACGACTATAAGTTCTGGGCAAGCCCGACGGCGCGGTTGCTGACTGTCAGCGTGCTTCTGCTGGGCTGGGGCCTGGGCATGGTTTTCGTCAACGGGCGCGTCGGTTCCAGGGTGAATCCCCGACAAAACGGCCCCGATCAGACTCGGGCCCTGCACCAGGGCCGGATTGATGATGAGCGGCGCGAAGTGCGCTCGCGCTTCAAGCAGGCGTTAACCACGCTAAGGTCCTCGAGCCTGTATTCCGGCCGCAAAGATATGCCGTGGTACCTGCTGATAGGTCCGCCTGCCGCCGGCAAGACCCAACTGCTGGATTGCTCAGGCCTGGAGTTCGCGCTCAACAGGCCAGAGCGCAGCGCTGCCAGCAACGTAGTGGGCACGCGGTATTGCGATTGGTATTTTGCCGAGCACGCCGTGCTGGTCGACACCGCCGGGCGCTACCTGACCCAGGCGGACAATGATGTCGACGGCAGCGCCTGGACCTTGTTGCTCGAACTGTTGCGCAAACGTCGCCGCGGTCGCCCGTTGAGTGGCGTACTGGTGACGGTGCCGATCGAGGATCTGTTGCAGGGCAGCGAGGACGAATTGACCACGTTGGCCCGCCAGATTCGTGGTCGCCTGCAGGAACTGCAAGGGCGACTGTACGTCGATGTGCCGATTTACCTGGTCTTGAGCAAAGCGGACAGCGTGCCGGGTTTCGATGAGTTCTTTGATTCGCTGACTCGCGAGGAAAACGACCAGGTACTGGGCGCGAGTTTCAGCCGGGACCTGCGCGGCAATAACGTCACCGTGTTGCGTACCGAGTTCGAGACACTGCTGCATCGGCTCAACAGCCAAATGATCATGCGTATGCATCAGGAGCGTGACACGTTGCGCCGTAGCCGCATGCTTGATTTCCCCCATCAGCTTGGGCAACTCGGCACCCGCCTGTGCCTGCTGGTCGAACAGGCATTCAGCGGCAATGTCGGTACGTTGCGTGGTTTTTATTTGACCTGCGCATCGTCAGCGAACGGCACGGCGGCCCCGACCGCCGAACCTGGTCGGCGCTCGCGATTCATTCATCACCTGCTCAGCCGGGTGATTTTCCCAGAAGCCGATCTGGGCGACCTCGTTCAGCGCGAGCGCCGTCGTATCCATTGGGGGCAGCGGGCGTTGTACCTGGGGGCGCTGACGATCGTTGGCCTGTGTGGGCTGTTGTGGGCGAACGGCTTTTCAACTAATCACGAGCGTCTGGACAGCTTGCGTACGCTGGCGCAGCGCTGGGATCAGCAACAATCGACTCAAGTGAACGCCGATGATTGGACCTCGATGCTCGAATCATTGGATACCCGCTTCGAAGCCTCTCGGGTTTTTCCACCTTCCAGTGCGGTACCGTTGTATGAGCGTGTCGGCTTGTATCAGGGGGAAGCGATCAAGGCTGTGGTGAAGGGTGCATATGAGCGCGAACTGCAGGCGCAACTGTTGCCAAAGATCGCGCAGAGACTGGAAGAGCAAGTCCGCAACAGCGGGACTGACCGCGAGCAACTATTCAATAGCCTGCGCGCGTACTTGATGCTGGGCTTGAAAGAACGTCGCGATATCGCCTGGCTCAAGGATCGGGTGGCCGATGACGGGGCGCTTCGTTACCCCGGCAACACGGCGCTGCAAGAGCGTTTGAATGCTCACTTCGCGCGCCTGTTGGAGCTGCCCTTCATCCATGTGCTCAACGAGCCGCTGGTGACCCAGACCCGAGAGGCCCTTCGGCGTGAGTCCTTGGCCGCCGTCGTGTATCGGATGTTGAACGAACAGGCCAGTCATTTGCCGGTATACCGACTCAGCCAACATCTGGGTTCACAAGGTGCGCTGTTGGTCGGCACTGACCGGGTGATCCCCGGCTTCTATACCCGCGAGGGTTACGATCGCTACTTTTCGGTTCAGGGGGCGACCCTGGTTACCGAACTGCTGCGAGACAACTGGGTGCTGGGTGAGGGCGAGAGCCTCAGCGGCATGGACATGCGTCGCCTGATGGTCGAATTGGAACAACTGTATTTCCGTGACTATGCCGACCACTGGGGCGAAGCGGTCGGCCAGGTCGCCCTGCAGACCATCAACAATGCGGGCGAGGGCGCCGAGCAACTCGCGGGCCTGACGTCGGCTCATTCGCCGATTCTGCGGTTGTTGACGCAAGTGCGCGAAAACACCCGAATCCAGGCTGCTGCCGAGCAACTCAACGACCTGACGCAGGTGGCAGGAAAGGGTGCACATGCCTCGACAAAAATCGCCACCGTTACAGGGAAAGCCTCGGCGTCCCTGACCGAACACCTGCCGGATACCGCGCAAAAATCCTTGCGACGGCGTTTCGAACCGCTGCATCGCCTGATCGATGGGGAGGGGGCTCCCACGGCTGATCTGGTCCAGGCCTTGCGGGCCCTTGATGAGCTGCAACTGCAACTGTCGAACCTGGCCCGTGCCAGCGCACCGGAACAAGCGGCGTTCGAACTGGCCAGGCAGCGCATGGGCGGCCAGCGCGATGCGCTGAGCAACCTGCGCAGTGCTTCTGCTCGCCTGCCGCGGCCAGCCAATGCATGGTTCAACGTGCTTGCCGAGGACAGTTGGCGTTTGGTGCTCAACGACGCGTACCGCTACCTGAACCAGCGGTATCAGAGCGAGCTGTACAGCTTTTATAGCAAGGCGATCAACAAGCGATATCCGTTCAGCGCCCACAGTGCCAGCGACGTCGCGCTCAACGATTTCCGGGAGTTCTTCAAGGATCAGGGCATCATCGAGCGATTCTTCGACCAATACATGCAGCCCTTCGTCAGCGGCCCTGCGGGACACTATCGCCTGCGCAGTATCGACGGCCAGGGCTTGCCAATGTCCCGGGCCTATCTGGATCAGATGGGGACCGCGCAGACCATCCGCCGAAGCTTCTTCACCGACAACCCGACCGAACCGCAGGTGCAGTTCAAGCTTGAGCCGTACACCCTGGATCCAGCGGTGAGCCGCGCTGAATTCCGCTTTGGCGACCAGACGCTTGAGTACCGCCACGGCCCAATCCTGCCGATGGCGTTTACCTGGCCAAGCGACGCGCAGAACGGTCGAACGGCCCTGGTGCTGGACAAAATGGTCGGACGCGGCGTCGGCATCGAGAAAAATACCGGGCCTTGGTCGCTGTTTCGTTTGTTCGACCTGATGCAGAGCGAATACCTGACCGGGCGCGATGTACGCGTGTTGAAGGCGGACTTGGGTGGCCTGCGTGCCAATTATTTGCTGACGAGCCAGCGCACGCCGAACCCTTTCGACATGAGCGTGTTGCGCACCTTTCGCCTGCCGGTGCAGCTTTGAACCAGGCGCCTGGCTCCTGGTGCAGCGCCGCGCGCACGGACCCTGGCAAGACCCGGGCACGTAACGAGGACGCCTTTCTCGACTGCCCACAACAGGGAATGTGGGCAGTGGCCGATGGCATGGGCGGCCACTCGGGCGGTGACATTGCCAGCCAGTTGATCGTGGCCAACCTCACGGAACTGCCGTTCCACCAGGACCTGGATCAACGTTCCAAAGCGGTGCGCCAATGCCTGCGCTGGACCAACCGACGGCTGAGCCAGGAGCTTACCGTCACCGACGATCATCCCGGCATTACTGGCAGCACGGTGGTGGCGCTGCTGCTGGAAGGAAACCGTGGGGTCTGCATCTGGGCGGGCGACAGCCGTTGTTACCTGTGGCGCGGTCGACGGTTGTACCAACTGACCAAGGATCACTCACTGCAACAGCAACTGATGGACACGCAACAGATCAGCCGCGATGAAGCCGGTGCCCACCCTGCGGCCAAGGCGTTGACCCGCGCGGTGGGCGCGGCGCCGGAATTGACGTTGGGGCTGTTGGCGCTGGATGTTCACCCGGGCGATACGTTCTTGCTGTGCAGTGACGGTCTGTATCAGGGCCTTGGCGCACAGGCCCTTGGCAATGCCTTGGGCCTGGCTTCGCCATGCAAGGTGCTGGAGGATCTTTTCGATGTCGTCTTGCGTGGCCCGGCGCGGGATAACCTGACCGCCGTAGTGATCCGAGCGTGAAGAGGTTGGCCGTCCCGCATATGCCGACGCGGTGCCCGCTGTGACAACCGGTCAGCGTTGCCTCAGCGAAGCACCGGACTTACTTGCAGGACGCTATCGCCTCGAACGCTTGCTGGGGGCGGGCGGCATGGGTGTGGTTTACCGCGCGCGGGATCTGTTGCACGAACAGTACGCCGATCCCGATCCTTACCTTGCCGTGAAGATGCTCAGTGAGGCATTCGATGAGTCGGCGGATGCGAGTGCGCTGCTTTACAGCGAGTTCGCCCTGATGCGGCGATTGCACCACCCGAATATCTTGCGTCCTTACACCTTCGAAGTGGATGCCGCCCAAGGGCGGGCCTTCATCACCATGGAGCTGATGCGCGGCCTGACCCTGGACCAACTCCTGTGCGAACGACCCCTGGGGTTGCCTTGGCCCGAACTGAAGGCGATCGCCGTGCCGCTGCTCGATGCCCTGGCGTACGCCCACAGTCGTGGCGTACTGCACGGCGACATGAAGCCGAGCAACATCATGTTGAGCGAGGAGGGCCTGCGTCTGTTTGATTTCGGCTTGGGCCTGGCCGAGGAAGGGCCCACGCAGCACCTGCCGAACCTGAACCGTGAACGCCTCAACGCCTGGACCCCTGGGTACGCGGCGCCTGAACTGCTTGAAGGTGGGCCCCTGTCAGCGAATGCCGATGTCTATGGGGTGGCTTGCGTGCTGTATGAACTGGCGAGCGGCAAGCACCCGTTTCGGCGCTTACCCGCCACCCAGGCTCGCGATGCCCGGTTGGAACGCGGGCTCAAGGCACCGCGCAACCTGCCCAGGCGTTGCTGGCCGGCGCTGCGAATGGGGTTGGCGTTTGAGCCGAGGCAGCGTCGTATTAGTGCGGCTCAGTTACGTGATGCCTTGGGTGATGTTTCGCCTTGGTGGTGATATCCCCTGTGGGGGCGAGCTTGCTCGCGATAGCGGTCCGTCTGATCCGGTGAGGTTGGATGTGCCGCCGTCATCGCGAGCAAGCTCGCTCCCACAGAGGGACGGGCAAGAATGCTGTGAACGAGCTTGCTCGCTGCTCGCGGAGGCGGCAGCACATACATACCAGGCTTCAAGGTGTATGCAGACCGTGGCCAGCGATTGCTCCCGCTAGGTGGCGCGGCCGTCGTAGACCGGGGGGTGCGGTCTGCCTGGAAGAATGCGCCGGCCTTTTTGGGGCGGCTTCGCCGCCCAGCGGGAGCAAGCTCCCTCGCCACGGGGTTGGTGGTGGTGCGGTTAGCGCGGGTCGGCGTTATCCAGCACTTGGTTCGTCAGCAATGAACTCATCTCGATCAGTTGCTGAATGCCAAGGGCGATGCAGCGCTCGTCGGCCAACGGCACGTCGCTCCTTGGATAGCTGTCAAAGCTTGTCCAGGCTAGAAACCGTGGTGGTGTAGAAGGCCACGCCCGACTTGTCGATGACTTTTATCCTGCCGCCTTCTTCCTTGAGGTCTTTGAGGTACGGACCGAACGCTATTTCGTCGGGCGCGGTTCGCAGAATTTCTTTGTCGAGTACCGGTGTGTCTTTCCTCAAGACCTTAAGGTTCATGAGGAAGCAGTCGATGGTTAACTGGCACTCGAGGGCGCAGACATAATCCGTCCCTTTTATTTTTTTCTGCTTGAAGGTCCACTCGTTTTTATAGTGGTTGCGGCGGAACTCATCCATTGCGTTTTTCAGCAGATCAAGGGGCAAGGCCATGTGTGGGCGGCATTTTTCCAGGCCTTCCAGCAACCTTTGTATAAAGAACTCATTGAGCTCGTTGACCGATGTGCATTTTTTATACTGTTCGGTATCCAGGCTGACATTGACGATGAGCGCGCCGCTGGAGTTTACATAGGGTTCATCGACGGCTTGGCGGGTGCCGACAAAGCAGATTTTCTTGAAGTTCGGCGTTTCGAATTTTTCTGCACTCAGGTGGCGCTCAAGAAAATTGCAAATCGATCGGCTTTGGTCGCGAAACGGATGAATAATTTGGTCGCTGAATTCGCCCAGGTCGGGGTATAGGTAAATTTCTTTTAAGATCATGGTCTTGAATGCCTCGCTGGGTCTAGTTCCTGCCTGCGTCGATTCGCGTTTCTTCGCTCCCAATGCTCGATTTTCCAACGAGCACCTGGGCCGGCCGGCACCTTTTTGATGACTCTGGATTCGTAACGTCCCGTGTTACCCGGTTCGTTGTTCCATTTCCTCACCTGGGTCTCGGCGCGAACGGATTTTCCGTTTGTTTTTATCTTGCCGCCACTCACGCCGGTTTTGGCGACTTTACCCGTTCGCGTGTCCACGATCTCGTAACCATGTTGCGGTTTGCGACTGGTTTTCGAGTTGCCGTGGCAGGACCAGCCCCAGGGGTCTATCCAGCCGAGCGGGTTGGGGGCGTATTGATAGAGGTTGATTCCGCCCAGCAGTTCGATGGGATCGGGTGTCGTGAACCGCCCGATATCCGGGTCGTAAAAGCGGAACGTGTTGTAGTGCAGGCCTGTCTCTCGGTCCAGGTACTGGCCTTGGAAGCGCAGGTTCTGTTCTTCGATGTAGTGAGGCTCACGTATTTCCTCAAAAGTGTTGCCCCACACGCGGTAGCGCGCTTGCCAGACGATGTCGCCCTTGGCGTCCGAGAGCTGCTCAGGCAACCCGTTCTGATCATTGTGGTAGAAGTGAATATTCTGTTGAGCACCGATGCCATCCACTCGGGCGATGGGCTCGTGGCTGTCCGTGTCGTAGAGGTAAACGCTGCACTGGCTGTTTTTTTGTTCTTGAAGCAGCCGCAAACCGTCCCAGATGAAGCGTGTTTCACCCAGTGGATAACCACGACTGTCATGTTCGGTTTTTGCCGTCCGACGACCCAGTGGGTCATAGGTCATTCGGACGACCGTATCTTGGGAGCCGCTGCGGTTATGCACCTCGATCAAACGGTGTTCGGCATCGTAGACAAAGCGTTGTACCCGATGGCCGCCGCTGCGTTTTTCGATCATCCGGCCAAAGGCGTCGTAACGATAACGCTTGTCTTGGTAGGTCAGTAATTTGTTATGCACCACCAGCCCGGCGCCGGGTTGTGGGCCATCCAGCAAGTTGGCGGCAGCGTCGTAGGCGAAGGTTTCGCTCGGGCCTTGAACGTTGTCTTGGCTGGCGAGAATGCGCCCCGTCGCATCGTAGTGCAGCAGCCGTTGGCGATCACCGCTGGGCGTCTGGTCGAAGCGACTGATCAGATTGTCAGTAGGATCGTAGTTGAATTGTTTCCGCGCCACAGGCGGCAACAGTGTCGACTGGTCCGCATGACGTTGCAGGCGCGAACGCACACGTCCGCCCCGGTCATATTCACTACGGGTGATGAGTCGTCCCTGAGTGCGAAGGACTTCACGGTGCAATCGATCGCGCTCGAAATCACTGATCAGTTGCCCGTCGATGTTGAGTTGGTGCAGATGGCCGCTGCCGTAATACAACCGATTGAGTCGACGGCCATCAGGTAACTGCGTTTGTATCAGGCTGCCCAGCTCATCGTAATGATGCCGCAGGCAGCCAGCCGAACTTTGCTCTTCCAGCAGTTGGCCGATGGCGTCGTAGGCAAAGTTCAGGTTTTGTTGGTTGCCCTGATTGTCTGTAAAGGTGACGGCAATGAGTTGGTCCACTGCATCGTAGGTGTACTCGGTTCGGCCATCTGCCGTCATTTTGCCAATCAGCCGCCCGGCCGCATCCCGCTCAAGGTGATGAACGATGGGCTCTATGGGAGTGCTGGATACCAGCGCCATACCATTGCCAAAAGGGGCAGGGAAATGGGCCTCGCGAATGGCGTTATTCAGCCCGTCGTAGGCATAACGTCGGGCGCTGCCATCCAGGTCCTGTTGCTCGATCATCCTGTCGCCGGCGTCCCAGGCGAATCGATAGCTCTCCCCGTTTTCGTTGGTCAGCGCCTGGAGGCGTCCATAGGCGTCGTAGCTGAATTGAACCGCCCTACCATGGGCGTCGATGCGCTGGCGAACTTGTCCGCGACCATCGTGCTGATAGACGGTGGTGTGACCGGCCGGATCAATGTAGCCAGTGAGTTGTCCGCTGGCGTCGCGCAAGTATTGCTCGACGCGGCCATCGGGCAACTGATAACGCAGCAGGCGACCGCGGGCGTCATGTTCATAGACAGTGCGCTCGCCCAGAGCATCCGTGATGACCTGCAGATAACCGCGATGGTCATAGCTGAATTTTGTCGAGTATCCGGAGCAGTCAATATGTTCAGCCAGCCGCCCCATAGTGTTCCAGCGCAAGGTGTTGCTTTTGCCGGTGGGGTCGACAATTTCTATGATTTGCCCATGAGCGTTGTAGCGATATCGGGTGACGAGGCCCAGAGGGTCTGTTTCGCGGATGCAATTGCCGCGGCGATTGTATTCGTATCGCCAGTTGTTGCCGGCGGCGTCGGTTTCTACCAACGGTAATGACCAATGATCGAGCCATAAAACGGACTCAATGCGCCCGAGCGGATCACTGGACTGGCTGAGATTGCCAGCCTCGTCATAGCCATAGGTGTAGCGCCCGCCTTGCGGATCGGTAGCACTGAGCAACTGGCGCTCATCGTTCCATTCGAACAGCCAGGTCTGGCCGAGGTTGTCGCTGAACCGGGTGATCTGGTGCTGGCTGTTCCAGTGCCGAATGCTGACCCGTTGCAGGCTGTCGCTGATGCGGGTGATGCCAGCCTTTAGGTCATAGTCGAACTGGTAGGCGTCGCCTTCGTCGGTCCAGTGCCGGACCACGCGCCATTCCTGATCGTCGATCAGGGCCCATTCGTAGAAGCAGTGCAGGCCGGTGGGCAACTGGTGCTCGACCATTTGTTGCCCAGCGTCGTAGCGGAAGCGCCGTTGCACCTGGCCGGTGGCGTCGCGCACTTCGGCGAGTGTGTTGGCCGCGTCGTAGGCGTAGCTGACCAGCACTTCCCGCGATTGGTCGGGGTAGAGGCGTTCGATGTGGGTGACGCGTTCGCCTGCGCGGATCAGCTCGACCTGCACCAGGTCGAAGGTGTCGCGCAGCCGTGCCAGGCGTCCGGCGTCGTCGTAGTCGAGGTGGATGCGGTTGTCGTTGCGGTCGCCCAATTGGCTCAGGCGCAGGTGTGATGGGTTGGCTGGCGAAGGTTCGAACAAACGGTACAGGCCGTCTTCGCTTTCGATCAGCAACTGCCCGTTCACATGGCGGCGCACGGCCAGGCCTTCGCCAGCGCTGAACACCGCGCCGCCCAAGGGGATGGAGCCCATGTCGATGGGCCGGCCCTGTTCGTCGGTGTAGACCAGGGTGTCGCCGCCCTCGGGGTGGGGCAGGATGTCCACTTGGATTTCGTAGGCGACGCTCCAGCCGGCGCCGAACAAACTGTCGCGGCGTTCGTCGCGGCTGTTGTACACGCGCTGCCAATCGATGGGCAGGATGCCGGGCAGGACGAAATCCAGGTCTTCGTCACCGCCCAGTACTTTGGCCCCGGTGGCGGCGTGCACCGGGTTCGACGAACCCATGGCGGCGTTGGCGGCCGCGTTCGCCGCGCTGCTGGCGGCCATGGACACCGCGCCGCCCACCAGCATGCACGGCAGTTTGCTGAAGAATTTGCCCTTGCCGCCCTTGAGCATCAGCAACGCGGTGACCGCCAGGCCCACGCCCGGAGTCTTGCCGCTGCGGATCTCGCGCACCACCACCGAACCGCCGCCAATGGTCACGTTGGGCGAAATCAGCCCGGCCGACACCACCGTCGCATCGCAGGTGCTGCGGTCGCCGCTGCGCACGGCGGGCTGGCCGTTGATGGTGACCTTGTCCGAACCTTCGGCCATGAACTGCGGTGGCATCGGTGGATGCTTCATGCACACGATCATATCCAGCGGCTTGGGCACGGCGCCGGGGGCGGGTGTTGCGACGGTGGGGCGCCACATCTGCGAGAAGAAATTTCCGGCCATGTCCAGGTAGCTGGGATCTTCTTCGGGCTCGGGGGCTTCCAGCTCGGTGCCGGCCGGGGCGACATGGGATTGAATCGCCCCGGCGGCGCGGGCTGCGGGGATGTTGTTGGTCAGGGTGTTGGTGGAGCCGGTGAGGATGTTGGCCTGCACCGTGGGCGGAAAGAGGGCGTTGCCGATGCCCTCGCATAGATTGCTCAGGCCTTTGTCGGCCCCGGTCTTGCTCATGGCCAGGCCGACGATGGTGCCCACCACCAGGCCAAGGACGAAGCAGCCCAGGCCGCCGGTGACCACGGTGATGCCCGTGGCGGCGACCACGGCGGCGGTCGCCACGGCGGTGATCGCGATGTTCGCCGCCACCTCCAAAACGCCGCCGAGGATGTCGGCCATCATCGAGGTGTGGTTGAGTGCATCGCCCAGGCGGGCGGCCCAGAGGGCGTCAGACATGCCGGATACTCAGGCAAACGGCTGCGTGCTTACGTGATGCGATGCCTTCCATGGGCCATTTTTCCTGGTCGGTTACGGCATGCTCATCAAGGCCATTCTCAGGCGCTTGATCAGTTTTGGGGTGTCGAGGCAATCGGCCGGGCGTTTGTTGCCCAGGGCGGGCACGGTCTGTTCCAGCCACCACAGGCCTTCCTTGAGCCCTCTTTTGCCGTAGAGCACCACGGCCATGTCGAGGTGGTCGTTCATGGCCTTGGCCAGCGTACGGGCGTTGTCGTCGAGGTAGTCCTCTTCGTACAACCGCACGAACGTCTGCCAATCGGCGTCACCGACGTATTCGTCTTCCAGTCCCATGTCAAAAACCTGCAAAGGAAATCAAGTTGCTGCCGGTCGGGTTTCGCGCCGACGGCGCCAGGATCCCATCATAGCCATTAGCCTTGGCCCAGGCGCCGATTTGATGGGTCTGGGTGTATTTGTCGCCGGTGATGCTCTTGAGGGAAACCCCCAGTTGCTTGCGCACATCGGCCCGGGTCAAGTCCAGGACGTTGTTGAGCTGCACTTTCTTGCTCACCAGCACCCGTGTGGAGAGGTCCACCCCCCAGTGATTGACTTCGCCCATGGCGGTCTTGCGTGAGTTGGCGCCATAGACACCGCCCAGCCCCGGGGCGGTGTAGCGGTGCCGGGAGGCCACGTTCCACTTGTGCGCGGTCCACGTGGTGCTGATCCGTCCTGGCTCTTCAAAGCGATAGACCGTCCGGTTGACCTTGCGGCCTTTGGGCGGCGTCGAGCATTTCATCAGCCCTGACGGGTCGACCCAACTGACCGGGTTTGGCGCGTACTGGTAGAGATTCAGCCCTCCCGCCAGGCCGATGGGGTCCGGTGTGGTGAAGCGGCCGATGTCCGGGTCGTAGAAGCGCAGGGTGTTGTAGTGCAGCCCGGTTTCGCGGTCCAGGTATTGGCCCTGGAAACGCAGGTTCTGCTCTTCGATGTAATAGGGTTCGCGCAACTCTTCGGCCGTGCTGCCCCACACCTGGTGACGGGAGCGCCAGAGGGTGTGGCCATCGGCTTCCGAGAGCTGCTCGGGCTGGCCATTGAAGTCGTTGTGGTAATAACGGATCTTCTGCTGCTCGCCCAGGCCGTCGACGCGCGCCAGCGGTTCGTGGCTGTCGTCGACGTAGAGGTAGAGGCTGGTCTGGCTGTCGCGGTGTTCCTGCAACAGTTGCAGCGCATCCCAGGTGAAACGGGTGCGGCCGAGCAAGGTGCCGTGGCGGTCGTATTCGGCTTTCTCGATGCGTCGACCCAGCGGGTCGTAGGTCATTTTTACGACCGAACCATTATCGTTGTGAACCTCCGCCAGGCGTTGTTCGGCGTCGTAGCGAAAACGTTGGACGCCACGCCGGGCACTGCGCTTTTCCACCATGCGGCCGAACCCGTCGTAGCGGTAGCGCTTGTCCTGGTAGGTCAGCAGGCGGTTGTGCGCGACCCGCCCGGCGCCGGCCGAGAGCTCGTCGAGCAGATTGGCGGCGGGGTCATAGGCAAAGCCTTCACGCTGGCCCTGGAGGTTGTCCTGGCTGGCGAGGATGCGGCCGGTGGCGTCGTAGTGCAGCAGTTGGCGATGGGCGGCATTGGGCTGGCTGTCGAAGCGTTCCACCAACTGGTCGCTGGCGTCATAGCCAAACAGCGATTGCGCCGCGGGGGGTAGCAAGGTGGATTGGTCTTGCTGCCGACGCTGGCGGGCACGCAGCCGGCCGCTGCGGTCGTATTCGCTGCGGGTGCTCAGGCGCCCTTGGGTACGCAGCACTTCGCGGTGCAGACGGTCGCGTTCGAAATCGCTGATGACTTGGCCATCGAGGTTGATCTGGTGCAGATGGCCGCTGCCGTAGTGCAGGCGGTTCAGCCAACGGCCATCGGGCAGCAGCGTCTGGGCCAGGTTGCCCAGTTCGTCGTAGCGATGTTCGAGGCACCCGGCCCAACCCTGCTCGGTAATCAGCTGCCCCAAGGGGTCGTAAGCGAACGCCACGGTTTGCGTTTCGCCGCCCTGGCCGGTGAAGGTGATGGCGATGACTTGGTCGAGCGCGTCATAGCGGTACTCGGTACGCCCGTCTTCGGTGACTTTTGCCACCAACCGTCCCACTGCATCGCGTTGCAGCTCATGAATGATCGGCGCTTGGGGTGCGAGCGCAAGGTCAGTGCTGCCGGGCACCGCAAGGGCCTCTACGCGGGTGACGTTGTCCAGCGGGTCGTAGGCGTAGCGCTTGAGGCTGCCGTCCAGGCTGTGCTGGGCGGTCAAGCGGTCGGCGGCGTCCCAGGCAAATCGGTAGCGCTCGCCATTTTCGTTGGTCAGCGCCAATAGGCGCCCATAGTTGTCGTAGCTCAGTTCTACCCGACGGCCATGGGCGTCGGTGCGCACCTGCAGTTGACCGCTTGGGGTGTGCTGGAAATGCGTCGTGTGCCCGGCGGGGTCGCTATAGCCGATCAACTGTCCGCTGGCATCGCGCTGGTAGTGCTCGGTGCGCCCGTCCGGCAGTTGTTTGCCAAGCAACCGGCCTTGATCGTCGTAGCTGAACAGCGTCCGCTCCCCCAGCGCATCGGTGCTGCTGAGCAACAGCCCGCGCTCGCAGTAGCTCAAGCGTGTGGTGTAACCGGAGCAGTCGGTGTGTTCGCTGAGTTGACCCAGGGGCGTCCAGCGCAATGTCTTGCGTTTGCCGGTGGCGTCAATGACTTCCACAACTTGGCCGTGGGCGTCGTGGCGGTAGCGGGTGACGTGACCCAGCGGGTCGGTTTCGCGAATGCGATTGCCTCGTGAGTCGTAGCGGTACTGCCAGGTGTTGCCCGCGGCATCGGTTTCAGCCAGGGGCAGGGCCCAGTGCTCAAGCCACAGTGTCGATTCGCTGCGCCCCAGCGGGTCGCGGATTTCGCAGAGGTTGCCGGCTTCGTCATAGCTGAACTGATGCTGCCCGCCGTTGGGGTCGGTTGCCCCCAGTAGCTGGCTTTCGTCGTTCCACTGGAAGGTCCAGGTGCGGCCCAGGGCGTCGGTGGCTTCGGTGATCTGGTAGCGGGCATCCCAGCGTCGGGTGCTGATGCGATTCAAACCGTCGGTGATGCGCGTGGTGCCGGCCACCAGGTCGTAGTCGAAGGTGTAGGTGTCGCCGGCATCGGTCCAGTGACGAACGACCCGCCATTCCAGGTCTTCCACCAACGCCCATTCATAGAAACAGCGAAGCCCGGTGGGCAGTTGGTGTTCCACCATTCGCCGCCCGGCATCGTAGGCATAACGACGTTTCACCTGGCCGTTGGACTGGCGGACCTGGGCCAGGGTGCCCTGGTCGTCGTAGCCGTAGTGCATCAGCACTTCGCGGCGTTGATCGGCATAGAGGCGCTCGATCCGGCTGACCCGTTGCGGCCAGCGCTCGTCATACGCCAGCGCGATGCGGGTCAGGTCGAAGGTGTCGCGCAGTTGCGCCAGGCGTCCGCTGTCGTCGTAGTCCAGGTAGATGCGATTGTCGTTGCGATCACCCAATTGGTTCAGGCGCAGCCGCGATGCATGCGCGGGCGTGGGTTCGAACAGCCGGTACAAGCCGTCGGCGCTCTCGATCAGCAGTTCGCCGTTGGCATGGCGCCGCACACTGAGGCCTTCGCCGGCACTGAACACGGCGCCGCCCAGGGGAATCGAGCCCATGTCGATGCGCCGGCCCTGTTCATCGGTGTAGACCAGCGTTTCGCCGCCCTCGGGGTGAGGCAGGATTTCGATGCGCACCTCATAGGGCACGCTCCAACCGGCCCCGAACAGCCCGTCATGGCGTTCGTCGCGGCTGTTATAGAAGCGCTGCCAGTCAATCGGCAGGATGCCGGGCAGGACGAAGTCCATCTCCTCGATATCGCCCAGGACCTTGGCCCCGGTGGCGGCATGCACCGGGTTCGACGAGCCCATGGCGGCATTGGCCGCGGCGCCCATCGCGCTGCTGACGGCCATCGATGCCGCGCCGCCCACCAGCATGCACGGCAGGTTACTGAGGAATTTGCCTTTGCCGCCCTTGAGCATCAGCAAGGCGGTGACGGCCAAGCCCACGCCTGGGGTCTTGCCGCTGCGGATCTCGCGCACCACCACCGAACCGCCGCCAATGGTCACGTCAGGGGAAATCAACCCGGCCGACACCACCGTCGCATCGCAGGTGCTGCGGTCACCGCTGCGCACGGCGGGCTGGCCGTTGATGGTGACCTTGTCCGAGCCTTCGGCCAGGAACTGCGGTGGCATCGGCGGATGCTTCATGCACACGATCATGTCCAGCGGCTTGGGCACGGCACCGGGCGCGGGCGTGGCGACGGTGGGGCGCCACATCTGCGAGAAGAAGTTCTCGGCCATGTCCAGGTAACTGGGTTCGGCTTCTGGCTCGGGTGCCTCAAGCTCGGTGCCGGCCGGGGCGACATGGGATTGAATCGCCCCAGCGGCGCGGGCGGCAGGGATGTTGTTGGTCAGGGTGTTGGTGGAGCCGGTGAGGATGTTGGCCTGCACCGTGGGCGGGAAAAGGGCGTTGCCGATGCCCTCGCAGATATCGCTCAAGCCCTTGTCGGCCCCGGTCTTGCTCATGGCAAGGCCGACGACGGCGCCCACCACGGCACCGAGCAGGAAACAACCCAACCCGCCCGTGGCAACGGTGATGCCTGTCGCGGCCACCACGGCAGCCGTCGCCACGGCGGTGATCGCAATGTTCGCGGCCACTTCCAGGACGCCGCCGAGGATATCGGCCATCATCGAGGTGTGGTTCAGTGCGTCGCCCAGTCGGGCGGCCCAGAGTGCGTCAGACATGCACGGTGCTCATCAAGCCGGAACGTCGAACAACAGCGAGCCTTTGATCATCGCCCAATGCGCCGCTTCGGCATCGCCCAGTTTCTCGGCTTTCACGTAACTCAGGGCAAGCATCTTGCGGGTGCCGGGCAGTACCAGTGCGAGTTGATATTGGAAAACCTTTTCATTGCCCTTGTTGAACTGGCTGCGCAGCTCGATGGCTTCGACTTCCTGGTTGGCGCCCACGCGCAGGGTGGCGCCTGGTTGGCAGCGCAAGTCCTGGACCTGTTTTTCCAGGCGCTTGAGTTGGTCGTCGAGGTTGCTTTGCAGGGTCTCGCCTTCGGCCAGCAAGCTGCGGCTGACGATCAAGGAGGTGCCCAGTTCAGGGAACTTGAGGATGTTGATCGTCGCGTCCAGCAACTCGCTTGGCGGCAGCTGCAACTGGAATTCATTGAGGCGGTAAGTCATGGCGCATAAATCTCGAAGTTAGCCCTTGGGGAACGCGGCGCTGATGTTGGCGTCGATACTGCCCTTGACGCCCTGGCCGTCCGGCGTGGCACCGGGGCCGCCACCGTTGTTCAGGTGCAGCACGCCGCCGGTGTTGAATTCGGCATCGCCGCTGGCGTAGAAGCTGATCTGCACGCCAGTCAGGTTGATCTGGCCGCTGGCGTTGAGCTCCAGGATGCTTTCACCGCATACCAGGCGCAGGTTCTCGCCCACTTCGATGACGTAGCTCTGGCTGATGCTGTCGGTCTTGCGCTGGCCCACCGAGAGGATGTCCTCCTGCTTGACGATGCGCAGGCGGTTGTTGCCGATGGTCACCGTTTCGTTGTGGCCGATGCTTTTGTTGCGGTCGTGGCCCACCGAATGGCTCTCGTCCACCTCGACCACGATGTCCTGGTTGCGCTCGGCATGGATGTACAGCTGCTCGGCGCCTTTCTTGTCTTCCATGCGGATTTCGTTGAAGTTCGCCGGCGTGCCGCCCTTGCTCGAACGGCTTTTCATGCCGCTCTGGGTCGCGTTCTCCGGCAGGTCGTAAGGCACGGTCTGTTCGGCGTTGTAGACGCGACCGGTGATGATCGGCCTATCGGGGTCACCTTCAAGGAAGCTGACGATCACTTCCTGGCCGATGCGTGGGATCTGCATCGAGCCCCAATTCTTGCCGGCCCAGGATTGCGAAACACGAATCCAGCACGAGCTGTTTTCATTGGACTGGTCGTGGCGGTCCCAATAGAAATGCACCTTCACCCGGCCGAACTGATCGGTCCAGATTTCCTCGCCTTTGGGGCCCACCACTAACGCGGTCTGCGGACCTTTGACGATGGGGCGGTGGGTGATCGCCAACGGGCGATAACTCTGCTGGGCGTCGATGCAGGTCAGGCTGCTTTCGAACTGCGCGGTCGGCGCCCCGCCACCGGTTTCGCCACTTTCCTGGGAAAGGTAGTAGCGAGCACCGACGATCAGGTATTCGCGGTTCTGGTCCTGGCGGCTGAAACCGGTGAGGCTGAACAGATGCCCCGAACCCAGGCCCCGGGCGTTGCCCGACAACTCGACCTGCTCGTGCAGGGTCTGCAAGGCCTCGATGCGGGTGCGGGCGTAGTGTTCGCCATCGGCGCTTTGCACGTAGGTGCCGGGGTAGTCGTAGAGCGGATAGTCGCCGGCGGTGTGCGGACGCGGCATGGCCGAACGCACGTCGATGCGCGCGCTGGGCCGCTGGAAATCGTAGTCGTTAAGTTCCAATGAGCCGGGCTGGACTTCCTGGGCCAGGTGCCAATCATGAATATGATCGCGCTCGCGCTGTTGCTCGTTCTTCGGGTAGTAGGGCACCGAAGCGTAGCCGGGCGCGGGGGTGTGGGCGCCATAGGCATCGGCCAACACCAACACATGACGGCCCTGCTCATGGCGGAAGAAGTAATAGATGCCTTCCTGCTCCATCAAGCGGCTGACGAAGTCGAAGCTCGTCTCGCGGTACTGCACGCAGTATTCCCACTCGCGATAAGGGCGGCTCAAGGTGTCTTCGAAGTCGGAAAAGCCCAGGTCGCGGAATACCTGCTTGATGATCTGCGGGATGGTCAGGTTCTGGAAAATCCGGCAATCGGAGGTACGGGTCAGCAACCACAGCCATGGCCGCAAGGTGGCCTGGTAGCTGGCGAACTGGCCCTGGTCGACGTTCTGGCTGCAACGGGCAACGATGCCATGGAAGTAGCGCTCGCCACCGCCATCGAGTTGCAGGCTCACGCACATGGGTTTGCCAAGCAATTGGTTGAGGTCGATGGCGTTGTCCAGCGAGTGCAACTGCAACTCATAGTTGAACAGCCGCCCCAGCTCTTCGCCACCGCCCATGTCCTTGAGCAGCAACACCTCGGGTCCCAGGGGGCTGGTGATCTTGGCCAGGCGTGAGGCTTGGTTGAATAGCATCGAATGTCCCGTGCAAATGGTAGTAACTAAAGGAACCGAATACCCACTGTGGGAGCGAGCCTGCTCGCGATGGCGGTGTGTCAGTCAACATTGACGTTGAATGCAACTCCGCTATCGCGAGCAGGCTCGCTCCCACAGGGTATCTTCCACAGGCGTGGCGGTGTTCCTTCGGGTCAGGCCGCGTCGCTGAAATCGTACTTCAGTTCGTTGTCCACGGCACTGATCCGCACGCCGGCCAGGGCCTTGCCTTCGAGCATGCGGGTCAGGAACTCGCGGCTCATGTCCGGCAGCAGGCTGTTGGTCAGGATGGTGTCGATCATGCGCCCGCCGCTTTCGGTTTCGGTGCAACGCGAGACGATCAGGTCGATCACCGCGTCGTCGTAGTCGAAGGCCACTTTGTGGGTGCTCTCCACGCGCTTCTTGATGCGGTTGAGTTGCAGGCGGGTGATGGCCTTGAGCATCTCGTCGCTGAGCGGGTAGTACGGAATCGTCACCAGGCGGCCGAGCAGGGCCGGCGGGAAAATTTCCAGCAGCGGTTGGCGCAAGGCCTTGGCGATCTCTTCCGGCTCGGGCACGTTCTGCGGGTCTTTGCAGACCTGGGCGATCAGCTCGGTGCCGGCGTTGGTGGTCAGCAGGATCAAGGTATTCTTGAAGTCGATCACCCGGCCTTCGCCGTCCTCCATCACGCCCTTGTCGAACACCTGGAAGAAGATCTCATGCACGTCCGGGTGGGCTTTTTCCACCTCGTCCAGCAGCACCACGCTGTACGGTTTGCGCCGCACGGCTTCGGTCAGAACACCGCCTTCGCCATAGCCGATGTAGCCCGGTGGCGCGCCCTTGAGGGTGGACACGGTGTGGGCTTCCTGGAACTCGCTCATGTTGATGGTGATGACGTTCTGCTCGCCGCCGTACATGGCTTCGGCCAGGGCCAGGGCGGTTTCGGTCTTGCCCACGCCGGAGGTGCCGGCGAGCATGAACACACCAATCGGCTTGCTCGGGTTGTCGAGGCCGGCGCGGGAGGTCTGGATGCGCTTGGCGATCATCTGCAAGGCGTGGTCCTGGCCGATGATGCGTTTTTTCAGGTGCTGGTCGAGGTTGAGCACGGTTTCCAGTTCGTTGCGGGCCATGCGGCCCACCGGGATACCG
This sequence comes from Pseudomonas thivervalensis, assembly GCF_001269655.1. Classification (GTDB taxonomy): domain Bacteria; phylum Pseudomonadota; class Gammaproteobacteria; order Pseudomonadales; family Pseudomonadaceae; genus Aquipseudomonas; species Aquipseudomonas thivervalensis. Next base: position 516,135 of record NZ_LHVE01000020.1, on the reverse strand, counting down.
GTCCAGTCGGCGACCACCGAGGCCACGGCCTGGTAATCCACGGTCGGCAGGATCAACGGGGTTTCACCTTGCAGGGCGGTCAGGCGCTGTTGCAGGTCCACCAGTTTTTCGCGCAATTCGTGGCTGGTTTCGCTGCCGTCCTCGCTGTCCACCACGCCGACGCGTTCGCGCAGGGTAGCGCGGGTTTCCAGCAATTCGTCCACCAGGGTTTTCTCTTCGGCCCAGCGGCTTTCCAGTTCGGCCAAACGCTCACGCTCGGCGCTCAGCAGGCTTTCGCTGTGGGTCTGGCGAGTGCCGATGACCACGCCAATCGCGTGTTCACGGGCGATGATTTGCAGCTCGGTTTCCAGCGCTTCGATACGCCGACGGCTGTCGTCCACTTCAGCCGGCACGGCGTGCAGGCTGATGGCGACGCGGGCGCAGGCGGTGTCCAGCAGGCTCACGGATTTGTCCGGCAACTGGCGCGCGGGAATGTAGCGGTGGGACAGCTTGACCGAGGCTTCCAGGGCTTCGTCGAGGATCTGCACCTGGTGGTGTTTTTCCATGGTCGAGGCCACGCCGCGCATCATCAGCAAGGCCTTGTCTTCCGACGGCTCGGCCACTTGCACCACTTGGAAGCGGCGGGTCAGGGCTGGGTCTTTTTCGATGTGCTTCTTGTACTCGGCCCAGGTCGTGGCGGCCACGGTGCGCAAGGTGCCGCGGGCCAGCGCCGGCTTGAGCAGGTTGGCCGCGTCGCCCGTGCCGGCGGCGCCACCGGCACCCACCAGGGTGTGGGCTTCGTCGATGAACAGGATGATTGGCTTGGGCGAGGCCTGGACGTCTTCGATGACCTGGCGCAGGCGCTGTTCGAACTCGCCTTTCATGCTTGCGCCGGCTTGCAACAGGCCCACGTCGAGGCTGCGCAGTTCCACGTCCTTGAGAGACGGCGGCACGTCGCCGGCGACGATGCGCAGGGCGAAGCCTTCGACCACGGCGGTCTTGCCCACGCCGGCTTCACCGGTGAGGATCGGGTTGTTCTGCCGCCGGCGCATGAGGATGTCCACCAGTTGGCGGATCTCTTCGTCACGGCCGACGATCGGGTCGAGCTTGCCGCTGCGGGCCTGCTCGGTGAGATCGACGGTAAAGCGCTTGAGGGCCTCCTGCTTGCCCATGGCGGCCGGGGCCATGGCGCCGCTGGCTTCGCCCGGCACGGCGCCGGCATTGAAGCCGTCGCTGGCGGTCAGGGCGTTTTCCGGCGAGTCGCCGACGTATTCGTCAAACCGCTCGCTCAGGGCTTCGACCTTGACCTTGTCGAATTCCGACGACAGGCCCAGCAGCGCGTGGCGTAGGCTCGGCGTCTTGAGGATACCCAGCACCAGGTAACCGGTGCGAACCTGGCTTTCGCCGAACATCAGGCTGCCGTAGACCCAGCCGCGTTCCACGGCTTCTTCGACGTGGGAGGACAAGTCGGTGATCGAGGTGGATCCCCGTGGCAAACGATCCAGCGCCTCGGTCAGATCGCGAGCCAGGCGTGCTGGTTCGATGTTGAACTGGCGAATGATGCGATGCAGGTCCGAGTCCTGCAGTTGCAGCAACTGGTGAAACCAGTGGGCCAGTTCCACATAGGGGTTACCGCGCAATTTGCAGAACACGGTGGCGGCTTCGATGGCTTTGTAGGCCACGCTGTTGAGTTTGCCGAACAACGCGGCGCGACTGATTTCACCCATGCTCATGGCTCCTTGAGGTCTGTGAGGTGTTGGCCTGTTCGGCGTAATGCCGGGCCAGTATTAAATCGTTGGCATCTGTTTCAGGGCGGCCCAGCCAGGTGTTGAAGCCCAGGCGGAAACGACCGTTGAGTTGTAGCGCGGGCACTTCGGGCTGTTCCAGGACCAGGTTCAGGTCCCAGTCCAGCTCGTGGCCCAGGTATTCGGCGACCCAGGCCACCAGCTCGTTGAACGGTTGGCTGCCGGGCAGCATGCCCATGTAGTCGACGAGCTTGAGCGGGCCCAGGCGAATGCGGAATTTGTGCTGGCGATCCCACACGAAGCGGCCCAGGCAGAAATCCACGCCCAGTTGGTGCGCGCTGACTCCGAGGCGGCTGCGTTCCGGCAGTTCCAGCCATTGGCCGACGTATTCTTCGATCTCCACCGGCAGGCCGAAATATTCGCTGAGAATCGCTTTCAAACCGTCCGGGTAGCGGGTTTGTGCCGAGAGGTGGCCGCTGTAGTGCAGCTTCGCCGTGTCGGGGATCAGCCCCTGGTTGAGCAGGCTCGGCATGCCCCGGCCGCTGAGTGCCGCCAGGCGCGCCGACCAATAGTCATCGTCGGGGCGGTCATGGCTGACGGTCGGCCGCGCTTCGGCCCAGGCCCGGTAGAACAGGCTGAGCAGGCGATGGTGGAACACATCGAGGAAGCGCTTGCTGGTGCTGTCGGCATTGTTGCGCTGGCGTTCGCGCACGTACTCGGTGATGTGCAACGGCATCGGGCCGTTGGGGCCGCCGAGGCCGAAGAAGAACTGCTCCAGGCGCGCCGGCGTACCGTCGCCGCCCGGTTGCACCGAGGCCAAGGTGGCCGGGGCGAAGGTGCAGTCGGCCTGTTGCCCGAGGCGCAGCGGGTCATCGGCCAGGCGCAGGGAATGGCCCAGGCGCGGCAGCTCGGGGGATTCGCACTCGATGCGCCGCAACGCCTGGAAAAAGTCGTATTCCCAGGGTTCCTGGTGCATCGCTTCCAGGGTACTCACAGGGTCGGACGACGTCCGGGCTTGGCTTTCCATCGCATGATCTCGCCGCGTTCGGTGGTACGGATCACCGTCTCGGTAAAACTGTTGATCGACACGTAGCGTGCCAGGAAGCGCTCGAACACCGCGCCGAGCAGGAACACCCCGGTGCCGCGAAACGCGTTTTCATCGAATTCCAGGGTGATCTCCAGGCCACGACCAAACACGATCGGGCCGGGCATCGGCAAGCGTCGGGTGCAGGCCTTGCTGCTGACCTCGCGCAGGCCTTCGATCTGCAATTGCAACGCCGCGTCGTTGCTGTCGCCGTACAGGCGCAGCAGTTCGCGCAGGGCCGCGGCGCCTTGGCCTTGTTCGCTCAACGACAAGTAGTTCAGCGACAACTGGCTGATCAGCCGCCAGGCCTTGGCGTCGTGGGCATGGCTGGCCCGTGGCCGACTGGGACCTGCCACGCAGCGCACGGCGCCCACCGGCGCACTGTCGGCCAGGGTGAAATCGGTCTTGCCGTTGCCCACGCTCATGAACAGCGGCAGGTCACGGTTGGTGCACAGCGCGGTCACGCCGAGTTGGCGCAAGTCGTGGCGGTAGGGCGCTTGCTGGCTGTCCACCAGGCTGACGAACGTTTCGCTGCCGATGTAGGTCGAGCGCGGGCCGTTGCGCCGTTGATCGCTGGACAGCACCCGCGGTTCGCGCCGTACCGTGTAGTAGGCCTGGTCGCGGCCATAACGGGATGGATCGCGCACCGCATAGAACGGCAGGAATGGTTGCTCCGGCCCGGTGCCGTGGCCGGTGAGGCCGTTGAGCGAATGCACTTCGAAATCCATCGGCCGGGTCCGGTCGGCGATCACATGGTGTTCGTTGACCCGCTCCGACAAGTGAATGCGGTCCAGGCGCTTGGGAAACAGGTTGATGGCCGGGGTGCAGAACGGCAGGAACTGCGAAGCACCGACGCTGCCTTCCAGGCTCGGATCGTGACGGTCGAACAGCACGATCAGCTCCAGCTCCTGGCCGTCGCAGCGCTTGACCGCACGGCCCAACTGGGTGAAGTCGACAAACAGGAAGCGGTGGGGCAGGGCGAAGTATTCCTGCAACAGGCGATAGCCCTGGAAGGCCCGCGACACCAGGGGCAGGGCGGCGTCGGCATCGTCGAAGCCGCGCGAGCGCAACGCATCCTGGGGCAACCGCTCCACCCAGTCGCCGCCGGGCTTGCGGGCGAACACCGCGCAGGCATTGCCCAGCAGTTGTTCGTAGAGGCGGAAAGGCTGTTCGTCGGCGCCGCTCAAGTACAGCGGCAGGTTGTCCAGGGCCAGGCTGTTGAACGGCAGCTCGGCGCCGGTGCGCAGTGTGATGCGCAGCCCGGCCTTGGCCTTGGGTTCGCTGGCGGCCAGGCGCCCGAGCACGGCGGACGGGTTGCCGAAGTATTCGGCCTGGCTGACCTGCAACGGCCACAACGTCACCGCGTGGGCGGTGCGGTACTCGCAGCAGGTCTGGGTTTCGCGACCCAGGGCGGCGCGCAGGACGGTATCGCGGGGCAGCGGGAAACCACTGCTCAGCGAGCCTTCGTCCGGGTCGGCCTGCATCTGCACCACGGTCATCGACGGCGTCGGCGCCAAGTAATGCGGGTAGGCGATTTCCAGCAGGTTGTGGGTGAAGGTCGGGTACTCGGCATCGAGCTTGAGCTGCACCCGGGCCGTCAGGTAGGCGAAGCCTTCGAGCAGGCGCTCGACATACGGGTCGGCGCAGTCCATGCCGGACAACGTCAGCCGACTGGCGATCTTGGGGTATTCCTTGGCGAACTCCGCCGCGCTTTCGCGCACGTGGTGCAGTTCCTGGTTGTACAGCTCCAACAGGCGCGGGTTCATGGGCGTCTCCGCTGGTCGGCGTTGACCACGCGCACATGGCCGGTTTCCAGGTCCAGGTCGGTCTGCAGCATCAGGCGCAGCGGCACGGGCTGGGCCCAGAGGTCGCCTTCGATCTCGAAACTCAAGGCGTTGTGGTTCATCTCGGCCGTCGCCCGGGCGCGCACCCGTAGGGTGTGGCGCAGGATGCGCGGTTCGAAGGTGGCGATGGCCTGGTGGATCAAGGTTTCCAGGGCCGAGACATCGACGTTCGACGCGCTGTTGCCGGCCAGCGCCGGCAGCCCGAAATTCACCACCGAGGTGCCCGCCGGGGTGTGCAGCGTCGCATCGGCGTCGAGCAATGACGTGGTGTTGAGCAGCCACGCCAGGTCACGCAGCACCGAGGCTTTCAATTGGGTCAGGGAGAGCACGCGCTTGTCGGCGCTTTCCTTGGGGTTGGTCGGATCGTCGTCGGTCAACCGGTCCAGCAGGGACGGTTGCAGGCGATCGCGGGTGGCGATTTCGGTTACCAAGTGAAAAGGCCCGTGTAATTCTTCTGGTCACCTGTGCCGCGCATGCAACTGGCGTTGCGCGCGATAACCGAGGGCTCGAGCTGCCCATTGATCTGGCGCACGGCGCGGTATTCGGAGCGACATTCCTGATTGTTATGGGGGCCAGCAGATATATGGACAACGATGACAATAGGCACCTTGCCGAAGGTCTCGACGTGGGGTTTGCCCTGTCGATCGACCGTGAACTGGCAAGGCCAAGCCAAGTCGAGTGGCATCAGGGTCTGGTCGGGCTTGCGCAGCGCGCAGCGCGCCTGGTCGTTCTCCAGCCTCAACGTTTGCCCGCCCATCGAGACGACCTGCTCCACCGCTACGGAGGCCGTTGTCGGTGGGGATTGCTGCTGGGCACAGGCGGTCAGGCTGGTCAACAGGCAGCCCACCCATATCGCGCAGTGAGTCTTGATCATACGAGCTCCCAGAACCAGATCGCTCGGGATCGATAGGCCGGATCGTCGTACCCGAGGGTTAGGCCACGGTTCCAGAGGTCGATATGATCGCCGGTGCGACCTTCCGAGGCCTCTCCCACTTGCTGGAAACAATCCTTGAAGAAAATCAGGCCAGTCTTGTCTTGTAGCTTGCGTCGGTCCGCGGCAGTTCCGCCGAGGATCAACGGGCGACCCAGATGATGTTTCCACAGCCAATTTGCCAATGACTCGGCCCCTCGTGCATGCCCATGGGCGCACTTGGGTTCGGTGTAGGTGGACTTGTTGACTTTGACGGTCAGCTCGGTATTGAGCGTGATGCTCATGCGAATCGCGCATTGGTTTGCCCAAGGACCGTCGCAAGGTTTCGCGTCGGGATAGGTCACCAGCAAATCGGAATAGGCTTTCCACAAATTGATAAACGAAGGCTTGGCCATGGCTCAGACACCGGAAGGGAAAGGATTGGTTGCGAGCAAGCACCAAACACCCCCGGCGTGTGGCACCGGGGGCGTGTTTGATTACACCTTGATGTTCTGACGGATGTTCCAGCCGAACTTGACCGGACCACCTTCCTTGGTGCCGTCGGCTTTCTGTGGCTGGTAATCCACCAGCACCTTGGCGAAGTTCAGGGTGACGTTTTCAGTCAGGCGATCATCGCCGCCCGAGCCGCCGGTGCTCAGGGACGTGACCAGCACTTCTTCCAGGTTGATGATCATGTACTCGACCTGGCTTTCACCGCCGGCCTTGCGCACGGTCAGCTTGACCTTGTCGATGTGCTTGCCGCTGGCGCAGTGCATCATCAGGTTCGGCGACGCCTTGTCGACGTACTTGGTCAGGGACAGGTCCTGGACGTTGACCTTGCCCGCACCACCGCCGCTGCCCACGTGCATGTTGCCGGACTGGGACATGCCCCAGCTCCAGTTCAGGACATCGATCTCGTCCTTGTGGGCCTTGTCCATGGACTCGCCCTTGATGTCGCCAATCTTGATGAAAATATCAACAGCCATGTTTTCTCCCTGTGTGGTCTCTACCACATTGTTTGGTTGACGCTGACCTTGCGAAATCTGTGAACTCAATGAAGATCTCCTGTGGACCACCCTGTGGCGAGGGAGCTTGCTCCCGCTTGGGTGCGCAGCGCCCACAAGAAGGGGCCGCTACGCGACCCAGCGGGAGCAAGCTCCCTCGCCACAAAGGGCCTCCACAGGAAAGCCCATTTCAACTGTTGTTTACGCGCCCTTGGCCGACGGCAGTTTCGATACCAGGCGCAGCGACACGGTCAGCCCTTCGAGCTGGTAGTGCGGGCGCAGGTAGAACTTGGAGTTGTAGTACCCCGGGTTGCCTTCGACTTCTTCCACGATCACTTCGGCGGCAGCCAATGGATGCTGGGCCTTGGTGGTCTCGGTGGAGTGCGCCGGGTCACCGTCGACGTAGTTGAGGATCCAGTCCTGCAACCAGCGCTGCATCTCGTCCTTCTCTTTGAAGGAACCGATCTTGTCGCGCACGATGCACTTCAGGTAATGGGCGAAACGGCAGGTGGCGAACAGGTACGGCAGGCGCGCGGCCAGGTTGGCGTTGGCGGTGGCGTCCGGGTCGTCGTATTCGGCCGGTTTCTGCAGCGACTGGGCGCCGATGAACGCGGCGAAGTCGGTGTTTTTCTTGTGCAGCAGCGGCATGAAACCGTTCTTCGCCAGTTCCGCTTCACGGCGGTCCGAGATGGCGATTTCGGTCGGGCACTTCATGTCCACGCCACCGTCGTCGGTCGGGAAGGTGTGGGCTGGCAGGTTTTCCACTTCGCCGCCGGATTCCACGCCACGGATGCGCGAGCACCAGCCGAAGTGTTTGAACGAGCGGTTGATGTTCACGGCCATCGCGTAGGCGGCGTTGGCCCAGGTGTACTTGGAGCTGTCGGCGCCGTCGGTGTTTTCTTCGAAGGCGAAGGCTTCCACCGGGTCGGTCTTGGCACCGTACGGCAGGCGCGCCAGGAAGCGCGGCATGGTCAGGCCGATGTAGCGCGAGTCTTCCGACTCACGCAGCGAACGCCAGCCGGCGTATTCCGGTGTGGTGAAGATCTTGGTCAGGTCGCGCGGGTTCGACAGTTCCTGCCACGAGCCCATGCCCATCACGGTTGGCGAGGCCGCAGCGATGAACGGCGAGTGCATGGCCGCGCAGACTTTCGACAGCTCGCCCAGCAGCTCCACGTCCGGTGGCGACTGGTCGAAGTAGTAGTCGCCCACCAGGCAGCCGTAAGGCTCGCCGCCGAACTGGCCGTATTCTTCTTCGTACATCTTCTTGAAGAGCGGGCTCTGGTCCCACGCGGTGCCCTTGAATTTCTTCAGGGTCTTGTGCAGGTCAGGCTTGGAGATGTTGAGCACGCGGATCTTGAGCTGCTCATCGGTCTCGGTGTTGTTGACCAGGTAGTGCAGGCCACGCCAGGCGCTTTCCAGTTGTTGGAAATCCGGGTGGTGGATGACCTGGTTGACCTGGGCGGTGAGCTTGGCGTCGATGGCGGCGATGATCGATTCGATCGACTTGATGGCGTCGTTGGACACCAGGTCGGTCTGCGCCAGGGCTTGCTCGGCCAGAGTGCGCACGGCCGTTTCCACGGCTTCGCGGGCACGCTCGGTCTTGGGTTTGAATTCTTGCAGCAGCAGGGACGCGAACTCGCTGGTTTCTTCGGTTGCGCCCAGGTTCTGCACGCCTTCGCGGGCTGTATTGTCAGTCATGATCATTGGTCCTGTGCTGGCTTCGGCGCGCTCGCCAGGGCCTGCAACAGCGCTGGGTCCTTGATCGCCTTCATGATGATTTCTTCGGCACCGGTCTTGCCGTCCATGTAGGTCAGCAGGTTGGCCAACTGGGTGCGCGCTTCGAGCAGCTTGTTCAGCGAGTCGACCTTGCGGGCGACGGCCGCCGGGCTGAAGTCGTCCATGCTTTCGAATGTCAGGTCCAGGCTCAGGTTGCCTTCGCCGGTCAGTTCGTTAGGCACATGGAACGCCACGCGCGGCTGCATGGCCTTGAGGCGCGAGTCGAAATTGTCGACGTCGATTTCGAGGAACTTGCGGTCGGCCACCGGTGCCAGAGGCTCGGCGGGCTTGCCGGCGAGGTCGGCCATGACGCCCATGACGAAGGGCAACTGGACCTTTTTCTCGGCGCCGTAGAGCTCGACGTCGTACTCGATCTGCACTCGAGGCGCGCGGTTGCGCGCGATGAATTTCTGAGAACTTTGCTTCGCCACGTTGCTGCTCCTGGTCGCTTGAGCGACGGTGTTGGCGTCATCGGGGGTACCGGTGACGTGACTGCGTGATCCGCTCGCTTTTTATTCGCTGTCTGGGCCGCGCAGGTTTTCAAATTGACTCATGCCGTCGGGAATCAGGTTGCGCACGATGGCCGCGAAGTCGGCGTGCACCAGATTCTTGGCCCGGTTCAACAGCACCGGCAGCGGGCTGGAGGGCTCATGACGGGTGTAGTAAGCGAGAATCCGGTCCAGGCTGCGCAGCACGTCGTCGCGGTTGTTGATGTCGCCGCTGACGGTGCTGGTGTTGGTATTGCGCGGTGCGCTTGGCGCGCTGGCATATTCTGTTGTTGCGTCGCTGTCATCGCTGACAGGGTCGGCCTGGGCACTGTCGCCGCTCTGCGGGGCGAACTGACCGAGAATCTGCAGGGCCATCTTCAGCGGCTGCTTCAACGGGCCGAGGTCCACGCCTTGGGCGGAACCGACCTGGTCGCTGACTTGCTGCTCGATGGCTTCGGCGGCGCTGCGGGCTTCGAGCAGGGCGGCGCGGGTGATTGCCAACTGCTCGGGATCGCTGTCGAGCAGGGCCCCGGCGAGCTGTTCGGCGCCGAGGTTTTCATCCGGAAAACTTTGCAGGCCGCTGGCGTTGGCGGCGGCGCGCAGGCTGACGGCACCGAAGGTGCGCGAACGGGTGAGGATGCTTTCGCGTAACAGGCGGATGGTGACATCGGACGTCAGGCCAGCGAGGGCGTTGATGCGCACGGTGGGGTCGTTGTCGTCATCGGCGTCCAGGCGCGGATGCAGTTCGGCCCAGTATTGCTTGAGCAGCTCGCTGATCAGCGTCAGCACACGGGCCATGCCCGGCAGGCCTTCGAGGGCCAGGGAGCTTTGCATCAGGAAATGGGTGATGCGCAGGTCTTTGCTGCGTTGCAGCAGGTCCAGGCTCTGCTGCTGGATGCTGCGCCATTCAGGCGGTTCGGCAGGCAGGATCGAATCGCCCATGCTGCGCTCGGGTTGGCCCCGGGAGTCGCGTTCCAGGCGCAGGAAATCCGCGTCATATTCCAGGTCTTCACCGCACGGCGAAGTCGCGGAAACGGCGGCGAGCAACAAAGGCACATCCACTTGGATCGATCTCCCTATCACCCGCTTGAAGAAGTCGGGCAGTTCACACGCAAGTTTCGGATGAAACTCCACATGTTCCTTGACGGTAATGGCCCTTTAAGTCTTGGATGATCTTAAAGTGCCATCATGTATATTCAAGAAGTTGTGCATTTTTGGTGTAGTACTTATCGCTTGTCAAGGTAAGCTATTTCGCCTGTGTATGCCCTATGTAACAGTTGTGATGCGCTTAACAGCCTGCCCGACCCATCGGTCGAAGCGGCGACTGACGTGGGGTTTTTGTCACGCAAGCCGGTTATGATCAGCAATCATGCTGGCAAAAAGCCGTTTCCACGGTTGTTGGCAAGGTTGCCGGCGGGTCGTCAGGGCCTGAACCCTCACTCCCGCCCGCGCGCGAAGTATTCAGCAAGGAGGCAAGATGCCGCTGTGTTTGACTATCACTAGTTATCACAAAATTACCCCAGGCCAGTGTTCTGAAAAGTCCATGGATCAGGGGGTGATGGCAATTGGCCGTAATTCCGATAATGACTGGGTATTACCGGACCCTGAACGTCTGGTTTCCGGTAAACATTGCGTTATTCAATACAAAGATGGGCGCTATTACTTGACCGATAACAGCACCAATGGTGTGGAATTGGTCAAGGCTGGCGTGCGCTTGCGCAAAGGTAACAGCGAGCCCTTGCAAGACGGTGAAGTGATCCGCATCGGCGATTATGAAATCCAGGCCCGCGTCGATTTCAGCCTGCCGGTCACCGACAGTAACCCGTTCGCCGAGTCGCCCAGCAGTTTCGAAGCCTTGATGGGGCAGCAGAGCGCCCCCGCGTATGCGCCGTCGCCGATTCCCGGCCCATCACCGGTCCAAGTGCCTGCGCATTTCCAAGGTGTCTCGGCCATGGATACCCTGCCGGACCTGTTCGATTTCCTGGCCCCGAGCAGTGTCCCGCCGGCCACCCAGCCTGACCATGTCCCGGCTGAGCAACACAATTTCCTTCCGCCGACGCCGATTGCCCGACCGAGCCCACCGCCGGTGATCGAACCGGTGGCACCGCCGTCCGCTTCGGTGATCCCGGACGACTGGGACCCGTTCAGCGACAAGCCTGCGCCGGTGGCGGTTGCCCCGCTGCCCGTGGCCCCGCAACCTGTGTCGCCGCCCCCCGTGGTTGAGCCGGTCGCGACGCCTGTTGTGCAGCCGCCGCTCGTCGACATCTTTGCTGAAATCAGCGCGCCGCCGCCGGCCCCCGTGCCTGAAGCGTCGGTCACCCGCGTCGAGCCTCCGGTCGCGCCAGTTGCCCCAGTCGCTCCCACCGCTGCGGTCGAATCTGCCCAACCCGATTTGCTGCAAGCCTTCCTGCGCGGTGCCGGGCTGGATCAGTTGCGCCTGGACAAGGCCAACGCCGAAGCGCAGATGGAAAACATCGGGCGCAGTTATCGCTTGATGGTCGAAGGCCTGATCGATGTCCTGCGCGCCCGCAGCAGCCTCAAGGGCGAGTTCCGCATCCAGCAGACGATGATCCAGCCGGTGGAAAACAACCCGCTGAAGTTCGCCCCCAATGTCGATGAAGCCCTGCTGTTGCTGTTGCGCCACGGCAACCAGGCATTCATGGCCCCGGACGCGGCGGTGCGCGACAGTTTCGATGACTTGCGGGCCCACCAACTGGCGGTGATGGCTGGTGTGGAAGCGGCCATCAAGCATTTGCTGGGGCGCTTCGAGCCGTCGCAACTGGAAGAGCGCATGGCCAAGCCCGGTGGGCTGTCGGGCATTTTCAGCGGCTCGCGACAGGCGCAGTACTGGCAGCAATTCACCGAGCTCTACAGCAACATTTCCCGGGAAGCCCAAGAGGATTTCCAGGACCTGTTCGGTCGCGAGTTCAGTCGCGCCTACGAAGAACACAGCACACGACAGCGACGCCGTTGAGCGGCGTCGCCTTATAACAATACTGATCAAGTCAACAACGGATAGCTCAAACGTCATTGAGGACGCAGGATGATTCCCAGGTTTTTACTCGCAGTTGCCACCGTGCTTCTGCTGACGGCGTGCGCCAAGGATGCGGCCAACCCCCAGCCCGAAGAAGCTGAGGCCGACACCGCCGCCATCGAGCTGCATTTCCATGCCATTGCCGGCCTCAACCCCGGCGCCACCGGCCAACCGGCCCCGGTCCGGGTGCGCATTTTCGAACTGAAAAATGCCGCGACCTTTGGCCGTTCCGATTATTTCGCCCTGGCCGAACGGGCCCAGGCCACGCTCGGCGCCGACCTGATCGACCAGGACGAGGTGCTGATCCAGCCCGGCCAGCAACTGAGCCTGCAACGCGACCTCGACCCGGCCACGCGGCACATCGGAATACTGGTGGGTTATCGCGAGCTGGACCAGTCGCTGTGGCGCACGGTGATGAATGTCCCGGCGCGCGAATACACCGAATACCAGATCAGCCTCGATGTGCGCGCCGTGCGCAGCGCCGTCGTCGTTCCCCCATCCAGCCCTGCCCAATAAGCAATCGGAGCCCCCATGTCCTGGAACAATCGCGTGGTCTGGTCGGAAGGCATGTTCATTGGAACGCAGCACTTCCAGCAGCATGACCGTTACCTGGAAAACCTCATCGACGCACGCAGCCGCCCGTTGTCGGCCGGCGCCTGGGGTTTCTCCGAATTGCTGATCGACCAGGGCCTGTTGGCCCAGGGCAAGCTGGCGATCATCTCGGCGCGGGGCCTGTTGCCGGATGGTACGCCGTTCAATATTCCCCAGGATGACCTGGCGCCAACCCCCCTGAACGTCGATGACAACCTGCGCGATGGCCTGGTGTACCTGGCCTTGCCGCTCAAGCGTGCCGGTGCTCGCGACACCGTGGATGAAGGCGAAGACCTCGGCGCTGCGCGTTATGTGAGCCAAGTGTGCGAAGTGCGCGACGACAACGCGCCGTTCGAGAACCGCGCGCCGGTGGCCCTCGGCTCCCGGGCGTTGCGTTTGTTGACCGAACGGGATGGCATTGGCGACTACGCGGCCATCGGCGTGGTGCGCATCAAGGAAAAACGTGCCGACCGCGCGTTGGTGCTCGACGACAACTACATCCCGCCGCTGCTGGATGTCGTCGCGTCCAAGCCGTTGGCGGCGTTTCGCAGCGAACTGTTGGGCCTGCTGCATCAACGCGGCGAAGCCCTGGCCGGGCGGGTGGTGGCGTCCGGTGCCGGTGGCGCCTCGGAAATTGCCGACTTCATGCTGCTGCAACTGGTCAACCGCGCCCAGCCGTTGATCCAGCACCTGAGCCAGTTGAGCCCGTTGCACCCCGAGCGTTTCTACAGCGAATTGGTGAGTCTGGCCGGCGAATTTTCCACGTTTACCGCGTCCGGGCGACGACCGCAACAATACCCGCCTTACCAGCACGATGACCTGGCGCTCAGCTACGCGCCGGTGATGCAGGCCCTGCGCGAAGCCCTGTCGATGCTGATCGACAGCAAGGCGACGCCAATTCCGATTGTCGAGAAAGCCTACGGCATCCACGTGGCGATGCTGGCCGACAAGACCTTGCTCGACAGCGCCAGCTTCATCCTGGTGGTGCGCGCCGACGTGCCGGCCGAAACCCTGCGCGGCCGCTTCGGCCAGCAGAGCAAGGTCGGCTCGGTGGAGCACATCCGCGACCTGGTCAATCTGCAACTGCCGGGCATCGGCCTGCTGCCGTTGCCAGTGGCGCCACGGCAGCTGCCGTACCACGCCGGCTCCACCTACTACGAACTCGACCGGGGCAGCGATCACTGGCAGCAGTTGAGCAACTCCGGCGGCTTTGCGTTCCACATCGCCGGCCAGTTCCCAGGGCTGAACCTGGCGTTCTGGGCGATCCGAGGATAAACCGCGATGAGCAACGACGATCGTACCCAATTCATGCCGACGCCCGGTGGCCGTGGCGCCGATCCATTTCGCCCCGACCCTGGCCGTCCGGACCCGGGGCGTCCACAGCCTGCGCCGCTGTCTATGCCGGCCGCGCCGGTCCTGACCGGCAAGGCCGAGGGCCTCAACCCGCTGGAAAGCGCCGCCGGCCCGCTGCTGGCCCTGCTGACGCGCCTGCGCAATACCATTGCCCACCCGGCACCGGCCAGTTTGCGCGCCCAATTGTTGGCCTACCTGCGCCAGTTCGAAGAGCGCGCCGAGGCCGCCGGTGTGGTGCGCAACGACGTGTTGCTGGCCCGCTACGCCTTGTGCACCGCGCTGGACGAAGCGGTGTTGAGCACGCCTTGGGGCGGCACCAGCGACTGGGGCAAGCAAAGCCTGCTGATCACCGTGCACAACGAAGCCTGGGGCGGCGAGAAGGTGTTCCAGTTGCTGGAGCATTGCCTGCAAAGTCCGCGCGAGCGCCTGTATCTGCTGGAGCTCTTGTACCTGTGCATGTGCCTCGGCTTTGAAGGTCGTTATCGAGTGATGAACGACGGTCGCAGCCAACTGGAAGCGTTGCGTGAGCGCACCAGCGCCGTGATCCGCAGCGCCCGGGGCGACTACGAGCGCGAGCTGTCGCCGCATTGGCGCGGTGTCACCGTGGCCCGTGATCGATTGGCGCAATTCATGCCGCCGTGGATCGCCGTGGCCATTGGCGTGGCCTTGCTGTTGGCGCTGCTATTCGGCCTGCGCATGAAGCTCGCCTCGGATGCCGAGCCGGTGTTCAAGAACATCCACTTCCTCGGTGAGATCCCGGTGCAGACCATCGACCGTCCCGTGGTGCAGCCGAAAGTGATCGAGCGCCCACGCCTGGCCGGCTTCCTCGCCGATGAAATCCGCGCCAACCGGATTGCCGTGGAAGACGCGGTCGACCGCTCGGTGGTGACCATTCGTGGCGATGAACTGTTCGCCTCGGGCAGCGCCAGCATCAAGGACGATTTCCAGCCTCTGATGCTGCGCATCGCCGAGGCGGTGCGCAAGGTCAAGGGCCAGGTCCTGGTCACCGGCCACAGCGACAATCGGCCGATCGCCACCCTCCGGTTCCCGTCCAACTGGGCGTTGTCCGAAGCGCGGGCTCAATCGGTGCTGCAAATTCTCTCGGCCAAGACCGGCCAGCCCGAGCGCTTCAGTGCCGAAGGCCGCAGCGACACCGAGCCGTTGGCGTCCAACGCCACCCCGGAGGGGCGTGCGCGCAATCGTCGGGTTGAAATCACAGTATTGGCGGAGGGGGTCGAGTGAAGGCGTTTTTCAGTTTTATGACCCGCTGGGTCATCCCATTGCTGGGGCTGATCGCCCTGAGCCTGATCATCTGGTTCGTCGGTCCGCTGCTCGATTGGCTGGTGCCTGAAGGACGGCGCTGGGCCTTGATCATCCTGGTGTTCGCGGTGTGGATCGCCTACCGGGTGTTCCGCATCATCCAGGCGCGCCGCCAGGCCGCCGAAGTGATGCGCAGCCTGGCCGCGCAAACCCCGCCTGACCCGACCAGCATCGCCACTGCCGAAGAACTCGAAACCCTGCGCCAGCGCATGGACGAAGCCTTGGCCCTGCTCAAGAAAGCCAAGCTGGGTGGAGACGAGCGCCGTAACCTCTACGAGCTGCCGTGGTACGTGATCATCGGTCCGCCGGGTTCGGGCAAGACCACCGCGCTGGTCAACTCCGGGCTGCATTTCCCGCTGGCCGCGCAGCTGGGCGCCGGTGCCGTGCGTGGTGTCGGCGGTACGCGCAATTGCGATTGGTGGTTCACTGACCAGGCAGTCCTGCTCGACACCGCCGGCCGCTACACCACCCAGGACAGCGACGCGACTATCGACAAGGCCGCCTGGCTGGGCTTCCTCGGCCTGCTGAAAAAACAACGGGCCCGGCGCCCGATTGACGGGGCGTTCATCGCCATCAGCCTGTCCGACTTGTTGCTGGGCAGCGACGCCGAGCGCGCCGCCCATGCCGCGGCGATTCGCTTGCGGATCCAAGAGCTGTACACCCAACTGGGCGTGCGCTTCCCGATCTACCTGATGCTGACCAAGCTCGACCTCGTGCCCGGGTTCATGGAGTATTTCGATACCCTGAGCAAGGAAGAACGCGCCCAGGTCTGGGGCATGACCTTCGCCCTGGACGATGGCAAGAGCAGCGACAGCCCCCTGGCGCACCTGCAAAGCGAATTCACCGGCCTTGAGCAGCGCCTCAATGACCGTTTGGTCGAGCGCCTGCAACAAGAGCGCGATCCGGCGCGACGCGATCTGATCTACGGCTTCCCGCAGCAGTTCGGCGCCCTGAAGGATTGCCTGCAAAGCTTCCTCGAAGGCGTGTTCAAACCCAACGCCTTCGAAGAGCGGGTGTTGCTGCGCGGCGTGTATTTCACCAGCGGCACCCAGGAAGGCAGCCCGATCGATCGCCTGATCGGCTCCATGGCCCAGAGCATGAACCTGGACCGCCAACACCTGGCGCGCCAGACCGGCACCGGGCGCAGCTACTTCATCGAAAAACTCTTCACCGCCGTGGCCTTCGCCGAGCGCGGGCTGGTGGGCGTCGATCCGAAAGTCGAGCGTCGGCGCAAATGGATTGCCCGCGGTGTGCTGGCCTCGACGGTGGTGCTGGTGTTGGTGGTCAGCACGTTGTGGTGGGTCAGCTACCGGGCCAACCAAGCCTACATCGCCCAAGTCGATCAGAAGGTCGCGCCATTGGGCCAGACCGTGCAGAACCTCAGCCCGGCACAACGGGATGTGCTCGCGGTGTTGCCGTTGCTCAACGCCGTGAAACACCTGGCCGACGACGCTCCCGACTGGGCCGAAGGCCTGGGCCTGTACCAGGGCGACATGCTTGAAGCCGAGTCCGGTAGCGTCTACCGCAAGCTGCTGATCGCGGTGTTCGCGCCACGCTTGCTGACGCGCATCGAAGAGCAACTGCACAGCGGCGGCAATTCGGATTTCCTCTACGAAGGCTTGAAGGCCTACCTGATGCTCGCCGACACCGAGCATTACGACGCCGATTTCATCAAGGCCTGGATCGCCCTGGATTGGGACCGCAGCCTGCCGCGGGACTTGCCGGCCGAGCAGCGCCAGGCCCTGGCCGGGCATTTGCAGGCGCTGTTCGAGCGGCGTCCGCCCCTCGCGCGCCTCGACCCACGCCTGGTCGAAGACCTGCGCCGCCAGTTGCAGCAATTGCCGGTGGCCCAGCGGGTCTATGACCGGATCAAGCGCCAGAAACTGCCCGAAGGCATCCCGGGCTTCCGCATCAACGAAGCCGCCGGGCGTGACGCTGCGCTGGTGTTCAGCCGCAAGAGCGGCAAGCCATTGGGCGAACCCTTGAGCGGGTTCTTTACCGTCAAGGGTTACCGCCAGGGCTTCTTGCTCAGCAGCCTGAGCCAGACCGGCACCCTGGCCGAAGAGCAATGGGTGCTGGGCCACGAAGAGGCCGATCAGCAGAACGTCGCCAGCCTGGCCGCCGACGTGCGTCGCCTGTACTTCCAGGATTACCTGCGCCAATGGGACGCCTTGCTGGCCGACATCGACTTCGTGCCGATCACCAGCGTGGCCCAGGCCGCCGATGTGCTGCGGGTGATTTCCGGCCCGAGCTCGCCGTTGAAAAAACTGCTGGTGGCGGTGGCGAAGGAAACCGACCTGCAACAGGACGAGCGCCTGCTGGCCGCCCAAGGTGCGCCGGTGGAAGGTGGCGTGGACAAGCTCAAGGAACGCCTGGGCAGCTTGCTCGGCCAGGAGCAGGCGACGTCAAGCGCGCCGGCGACCAGCGATGATCCGATCACCGCGCACTTCGCCGAGCTCAACAGCATCGTCAGCAAAAGCGAAGGCGAGCCAGCGGCCATCGACGGCCTGCTGGCCGACATGAACGCCTTGTACGTGCAGGTCAGCGCCATGGTCGGTGCCAGCGGCGACGCCTTGCTCGGCGAAGCCAAGAACCAGGCCACGGCCGCCGCCACCCGCGTCAGCCTCAACGCCGAACGCCAGCCGCCGTTGGTGCAGGGCCTGGTCAAGTCGGTGGTCAATTCCACCACCAACAGCATGATGGGCGGGGTGCGCAACCAACTGAACGCGGCCTGGACCAGCGAAGTGGTGAACATCTATCGCCAATCCCTGGCCGGGCGCTATCCGATGTCGCCGGGCAGCGCGCGGGACGCGACCCTGGATGACTTCGGCCAGTTCTTCGGCGTCGGCGGGGTGATGGACAACTACTTCCGCAAATACCTGCAACCCTACGTCGACACCTCGACCCCGACCTGGCGCTGGCAGCCGGGCGCGGCGCAGAAGCTCGGCATCGCCCCCGGCGTGCTGCAGACCTTCCAGCGCGCGGCAACCATCCGCGATGCGTTCTTCCGTTCCGGCGGCACCCAGCCGATGGTGCGTTTCGAACTCAAGCCGGTGGCGATGGACTCGACCATCACCCAGTTCCTGCTCGACCTCGACGGCCAGCAACTGAGCTACGACCACGGCCCGAGCCGCCCGACCGCCATGCAGTGGCCGAACCCGGGCAGCATCGGCGTGGTACGGATCTCGATCATGCCGCCGTCGTCCAGCGGTCGCTCCGGCATCACCCTGGATGGGCCGTGGGCGTGGTTCCGGCTGCTGGAGCAATCGGACCTGACCGCCGGCAACTCGCCGGATCGCTTCAACCTGCGGCTGCGGGTCGATGGCGCCAGCGCCTCTTACGAGTTGCGGGCCAACAGCGCCTTCAACCCGTTCAAGAGCCGGGTGCTCAGCGGCTTCAGCCTGCCGGAGCGGCTATGAGTACGCCGGGCTTCTACGGAAAGTTGGCCAGCCGCGGCGACTTCGTCAGCCGTGGCTTGCCCCAGGGGTTTATCGGCCCGTGGGATTCGTGGTTGGCGGCGGGTTTGCTCGCCAGCCAGACCAGCCTCGGCGAGCGTTGGCTGGACGCCTATCTGGTCAGCCCGTTGTGGCGCTTCATGGTCGCGCCGGGTGTGTGTGGCCCGGACGCCGCCGTTGGGGTGGTGATGCCGAGCATCGATCGGGTCGGTCGTTATTTTCCGCTGACCATTGCCGTGCTGCTGGAGCCCGACGCGGACCCGGCGTCGGTGGTGGGCGGTGCGGACGAGTGGTTCGAGCGAGTCGAGAACCTGTTGCTGAGCACCTTGAGCGTCGAGGCCAGTTTCGAGGCGTTCAACGAACAACTGGAAACCCTCGGCAGCCCGATGTTCCTGCCACGCACGCCGAGTAGCCGTTTCGCCAGCCTGCATCGCTTCGATGCCACCGACCCGCAGCGGCGCATGAGCGCCCTGGCCGAGGCGGCCTGTGAAGGCGTGAGCCTGTGGTGGGGCCAGGGATCGGAGCGCATCGCCCCGGGTTTGATGCGCTGCCAGGGACTGCCGGCAGCGGCTGATTTTGCGCAATTTTTGCTCGGCCAAGAAGGTGTTGTGTAGATGCGTCCAAGTGCCGGAAAAGCAATCAAGTCTGCAAGCAAGAGCCATGTCGGGATGGTCCGTCAGGTCAACGAAGACGCCTGCCTGGACCTGCCGGAAAACGGCCTCTGGGTGGTGGCCGACGGCATGGGCGGGCACGCGGCGGGCGACTACGTCAGTAGCCTGATCGTCGACAGCCTGCGCGGTATTGCCGTGGGGCGTTCGCTGGACGAGTACGTCGCGGCGCTGCAAAGCGACCTGCTGCGGGTCAACGCCGCCGTGCGCGAGGAAACCGCCAACCGTGGCGTGACGATGATGGGCAGCACCGTGGTGGTGTTGGCCGCCCGCGACCTGCGCGGCATGTGCCTATGGGCCGGTGACAGTCGCTTGTATCGCCTGCGCGACGGCGTGCTCGAAGGCATTTCCCGGGACCACAGCTACGTCCAGGACTTGCAGGACAGCGGCCTGCTCAGCGAAGCCGAGGCGCGCGTGCATCCACGGGCCAACATCGTCACCCGGGCCATTGGTGTCGAGGCGCAACTGAACCTGGCGCTGACCGAACTGCTGCTGGTGCCCGGCGACAGCTACCTGTTGTGCAGCGACGGGCTGACCAAGACCGTCGAGGACGATGAAATCCGCGAAGTATTGAGCCACGACGAGCCCGGCGAGATCGCCAGCAGCCTGGTGTCCCTGGGCCTGATGCGTGGCGCGCCGGACAACATCACCGTGGTGGTCGTGAAGGTGCCGTCATGAGCTTGACCCTGAACATTGTCATCCCCGGCTACGACATCGAAGGGCCGATCGGTGAAGGCGCGATGGCCAGCGTGTACCTGGCGACCCAGCGTTCGCTGGAACGCAAGGTCGCGTTGAAAGTCATGGCGGCAGCCCTGGCCGCCGACCCGACGTTTTGCGAGCGTTTTTTGCGCGAAGGCAAGACCCTGGCGCGCTTGTCGCACCCGCACACCGTCACCATCCATGACATCGGCAACGTCGGTGAGCTGTATTACATGGCGATGGAATACCTGCCCAACGGCACGCTCAAGGAACGCATCGCCGCGGGCCTGACGCCGGAGCAAGGCCTGACCTACATCCGCCAGATCGCCTCGGCCCTGGGTTATGCCCACGGCTTGGGGCTGGTGCACCGTGACGTCAAGCCGGCCAACATCCTGTTCCGCGCCGACGGTACGGCGGTGCTCTCGGACTTCGGCATCGCCAAGTCCCTGGACGACCGCACCCAGTTCACCCAGGCCGGTTTCGCGGTCGGCACGCCCAGCTACATGAGCCCGGAACAGGCGCGCGGGCAGGACATCGACGGCCGCGCCGACCTGTACGCCCTGGGCGTAGTCCTCTACGAAATCCTCGTCGGCAAGCTGCCGTACACCGGCAACGACGCACTGTCCACGGCCCTGGCGCACCTGACCGAACCGTTGCCGGAATTGCCAATGCACCACGGCCGTTACCAGGACGTGTTGCGCAAGCTGCTGGCGAAGGATCCGGCGGAGCGTTTCCCGGATGCGGCGGCGCTGCTGCGGGCGCTGGATAACCTGCCTGAAGCATCGGCGGAAGCGACGCTGATCCGGCCGTTGTCGTTTGAACTGCCGGCCACGCCGCCACCGGTGGATGACTTGGCGGGCTTGACGCCCATGTCCATCGACATTCCCAGCGGCCCGGCTTACTCGCCGCCGCAACCGCAGCCCAAGCCTGTCCCGCCGCCAGCAAAACCGGCGCCTCAGTCGACGGTGTCGGAGCAGCGCAAGGGGCCGGTGTTCGCCCTGGCCGCCGTTGCGGTCGCCGTGGCACTGGCCTTGGGCGGCGCGGGTTATTGGTGGTTGGCCGGTGACGATGGCAAAGACGTAAAAACGCCCGTGGCCACGACCACCTCGGTCAAGCCACCGCAAGTGTCGCCGCCGAAGGCCCCGGAAGTGCCAGCGGTCAAACCACCCGTTGCACCGCCGGCTCAGCCGCCTGTGGCGACCGAGGCCGACGGCGGCCAGCGTCCGCTGTTGATGGCCGGCAAGAAAACCCTGTTCCAGCGCGTGCTCAGCAAACCGGGGGCGAAACTCGCCGAGGCGCCGGGTGCCGCAGTGGGCAAGGCACTGCCAGCGTTTTCGGTGTTGTATGTGTATCAGCGCAAGGACGTCGATGGCAGCGCCTGGGTACGGGTCGGCGCGGCCACCGACGGGCGCAGCGACGGCTGGTTGCCCGCCACCCAGGTCAGCGACTGGAAGCAAAGCCTGGTGCTCAAGTTCACCGAGCGTTCCGGTCGTGCGCCGGTGATGTTCCTGCGTCAGCCTGGCGAGGTGGAAAAGCTCCTGGCTAACCCTTCGGCGGCCAAGAACGTGCTGCTCAAGGCCCAGCAGAGCCCCCAGGAAGACCAGCAAGTGCTGGCCCTGGAGCCGGCCGCCAGTGCCGTGCCCCAGAGCCAGTTCTACCTGTTGCCGATCTTCGATTCCCGCGAGAGCCTCGATGAAAACGGCCAGCCGGTGCAGTTGCTGAATGTCGCCTCCATCGACCCAGGCAACACACCCAGGGCTTCGAACAACAACACGCCGATCACCACCGCCAACGCCGACGCGTTCCGCACCGCCGTGGTGCTGGTGGTGGACACCACGGTGTCGATGCAACCCTACATCGACCAGGTCCGCGACGTGGTCCACGAACTGCAAACCCGCATCGCCGAGCGCGGCGAGTTGGACAGTGTCAGCTTCGGCATGGTGGGTTTCCGCAGCAGCATCAAGAAAACCCCGGGCCTGGAATACGTGGCCAAGACCTTGATCACCCTCGAACAGGGCCGCGACCCGCAGCGCTTCATGGAGCTGGCGCGGCAGGTCAAGGCCTCGACGGTGTCCAGCCATTCGTTCAACGAAGATGCATTCGCCGGGGTCATGGAAGCCGTCGAAGGCATGGACTGGTCTGGTTACGGCGGACGCTTGATCCTGTTGGTCACCGACGCCGGCGCCCTGCGCAAGAACGACCCGTTTGCCGCCACGCAAATGAACGAGGCCGAAGTGCGCCAGGCAGCGCTGGGCAAGCAGATCAAGATCTACGCGCTGCACCTGCTCAGCGACGCCGGCAAGAAAACCCACGCTGGCGCCCAGAGCCAGTACCGCACCTTGACCGCCGACGCCAACCCGCAGATTGGCGACCTGTATATTCCGGTGCCGGGCGCTGATGTGCGCAAGTTCGGCGAGCGCGTCGACGAGATCGGTTCGGTGTTCGCCGACTTGGTCCATCAGGTGCGCGGCAACAAGGCGCAAAGCGTGCCGCTGCTCAGTGCCGCGCCAAGCCTGGCCGACAAATCGGCCGCGGTCGGCTACGCGATGCACATGGATTTCCTTGGGCGTAAATCCGCCAGCCAGGCGCCGCAACTGGTCAGTGCCTGGACCGCCGACCGCGACCTGACCAACCCGGCGCTGCCGGCGTTCCAGGTCTGCGTGATGCTGACCAAGCTGCAACTCAACGACCTGCAGCAGTCGCTGAAGCTGATCGTCGACGCGGCCCGCAAGACCCAGAGCTCGCCCAAGGATTTCTTCCAGGAAATCGCCAGTGCCAGTGCCTACATGAGCCGTGACCCATCGGCCCTGCGCAAGGGCGGCAACCTCGCGGATGGCGGGATTCTCGGCGAGTACCTCGAAGGGCTGCCGTACCGCAGCAAGTCGCTGAACATGACCCAGGACTTGTGGCTGTCTTTGAGCGTGGCCGAGCAGGAAGACTTCATCGACGAGCTGGATTCGAAAATCCGTCTCTACGAAACCTTCCACAACGACCTCGCCAATTGGGTGCGCTTCGGCGACGCCGAGCCGGGCGACGCCTTGTACCGCGTTCCGTTGTCGACGCTGCCGTGATGCTGACCCTGAACGCCGTGCACAAAAGCCGGGGCGCCGGCAGCCAGCGCTACAGCCTGGTGATTCCACGGCTGCATTTGCGCGGCGGTGAACAACTGGCGGTGGTCGGCCCCAGCGGTTGTGGCAAGAGTACCTTGCTGGATTTGCTGGCGCTGGTGTTGGCGCCGGACCAGGCCGGGCAATTCGACTTCACGCCCGCCGACACGCCGCTGGACGTCGCCAAATTGTGGCGTGCGTCGCAACAGGGCACCTTGGCCGAGCTGCGCAGCCGTTACCTGGGTTATGTTTTGCAAACCGGCGGCCTGTTGGGCTTCCTGGATGTGCGCGGCAACATCGCGTTGTCGCGCAAATTGCTGGGCTTGAAGGATGACGCAAGCGTGACGCGCCTGGCTGGGCAGTTGGACATCGCCGATCAACTGGACAAGAAGCCGGCGGACTTATCCGTCGGCCAGCGCCAGCGGGTCAGTTGTGCCCGGGCGTTGGCCCATGGGCCGCGCCTGCTGCTGGCCGATGAACCGACCGCCGCCCTCGACCCGCTCAACGCTGAGCGCGTCATGCAGTTGCTGGTGGCCCAAGCCCGCGAGCACGGCGTCTGCTGCGTGGTCGCGACCCACGACGAAGCGCTGGCCCGCGCCAGCGGTTTGCAGGTGCGCCGCATCAGTTGCCGTCGCGACGTCGACGGCGGTGTCACCGCCACCCTCGGGGAGGCTTGCTGATGCGCGGCGCGCTGGTGGCTTCCCTGGCCTGGCAGGATTACCGCAACGATGCCTGGCTGTCGGCCTGCTCGGTGCTGGCGTTGGTGGCGGTGGTGGCGCCGTTGCTGGTGCTGTTCGGCCTGAAGTTCGGCCTGGTCAGCAGCCTCACCGAACGCCTGCAGAACGACCCGGCCACCCGGGAAATCATCCCCTTGGGCGGCGGTCGCTTCAGTGCCGAATTCATCGACCAATTGAGCCAGCGCGGCGACGTGGCCTTTGCCTTGCCGCGCACCCGGCAGATCGCTGCGACGGCGGATTTGAGTGGCGAAGCGTCGGTCGTTACGGTCGAGATGATTCCCACCGCGGCCAACGATCCCTTGTTCGATCACCTGCCGGTGCCGCAAGGCCTGGATCAAGTGGTGCTCAGCCAGACCGCCGCTGAAAAGCTCGGGGCCAAGGCCGGCGATTGGTTGCAGGCCAGTTTCGGCCGGCAGGTGGCCGGTCGCAGCGAGGCCCAGCGCACTCGTGTGCAGGTGTTGCAGGTGCTGCCACTGGAAGCCTTCGTCCGGGACGGCCTGTTTGCGCCGTTGGCGTTGCTGGAGGCCGCCGAGGATTACCGCGACGGCCGTGCCGTGCCCGCGTTCGGCTGGCCGGGCGATACGGTGGGCGAGGCCGGACAGCGCGTGTATCCGGCGTTTCGCTTGTACGCCCGCAGCCTCGGCGACGTCGAGCCGTTGCGGCAGTATTTCGCCGGGCAGAACCTGCTGGTGTCGACCCAGGCCCAGACCATCGCACAGGTGCAATCGCTGAGCCGCAATCTGTCGATCGTGTTCTGGATCATCGCCGGGTTGGCCTTGGCCGGTGCGTTCGCGGCGATCTTTGCCGGCGCCCTGGCGGCGGTCGAGCGTAAGCGCCGGGAGCTGTCGGTGTTGCGCCTGCTGGGGGTTTCCACCGCGGCGCTGTTGCTGTTCGTGGTGTTGCAGGCGCTCTACAGCGCCACGTTTGCGGCCCTGTTGAGTGCCGGCCTGTATGGCCTGGCGCAGTCGGGCCTGAATTATTTATTTGCACAGATGCCCGGCGAATACGCCAGTCATCTGTTGGTGCGTCACTACACCTTGGCCCTGGTGGCCGTGCTCGGCGTCAGCGCCGTCGCGGCGGCTTGCGGTGGTTGGCGGGTGGCGCGCATCCAGGCGTGTGAAGGAATTCGCGATGTATAAGTTATTGGGCGCCGCCGTGGCGCTGAGCCTCGCCGGTTTGGTCTGGGCAGATGAAGGCACGGACAAGCTGGACAACCCCAAGCCGTTGCCCGACGACGTCAGCCTGCCGCTGCCGTGCGAAGGCCAGATGGTGTTCCGCTACGTCTACATCCTCGCCCAGGGCACCCTGGACGACCGCGAGATCAGTCTCGGTTACCCGTTCAGCGAAGGCGAGGCGGGCTATCAACAGTCGTTCATTTCCGGTTACCGGCGCGACTTCATCAACGGCCAGTTCACCCTCAAGGACCTGCCCAAGGATTGGAACACGACCATCACGCCGTTGATGCCCAAGACCGACGCCAAGACGCCGCTCAAGCCGATGCTGTATTTCATCGGCAAGTACGAGGTCACGGCCCGGCAATACGCCCAGGTCATGGCCCAGGCGCAATCGCTTGCCAGTGGTGAGCCGGCCCCGGCCTGCGAAGCCTTGCAAGCCGAGTTGCCCCAAGGCGTGGCGGGGCGTTTGCCCAAGGTGAAACTGTCGAAGTTCGAGGCCGAGCGCTTCTCGGCGGTGTACAGCGCCTGGCTGATGAAATACCACAAGGACCTGCTGCCGGTGAGCGGTCGCGGCACTTCCACCGAAGACGGCGGACTGGGCTTCGTGCGCTTGCCGACGGAAGTCGAATGGGAATTCGCCGCCCGTGGCGGCCAAGCCGTGAGCCGTCAGGACCTGGAAGGGCGACTGTTTCCGCGGCGCCTGGAAGGCAGTGAAAGCGACGGGCCCCTGGCCGATTGGGCGGTGTTCAACCAAGTCGCCGGCGGCACCGGCCAGGCGGCGCGACTGATGCCCATCGGCACCAAGTTGCCGAACCCCATTGGCTTGTTCGACGTGGTGGGCAACGCCGCCGAAATGGTCCAGGAATCCTTCCAATTGGTGCACGCCGGTCGCCGCCAAGGCGCCTATGGCGGCTTCGTGGTCAAGGGCGGCAACTACCTGGAAGGCGAGGGCACGCTGTTCACCGGCATGCGCCGCGAATACCCGTTGTTCACGGCCGATGGCACTGAGCAAAGCAACGAAACCACCGGTTTCCGCGTGGCCGTCGGGGCGTTGTCGGCGCCGCGTTCGCGCTACAAGGAATTGTTCGCCCAATGGCAGAAGGAGGGGCGGCTCGCGTCGCTGACTGACGCCATCGACGATGCCGACGACCCGACCAAGCGCCTGGACAGCATCATCGCCGCCAGCGTCGATCCGCGCCTGCAAGCCGAACTGGGCCTGGTCAACGAAGAGCTCAAGCGCAACGTCTCGCTCATCGCCCAGCAGCGCGAGGAAGCGGCGGGCAACCTGATTCAGTCGTCGGCCCTGGTGGCCGAGACCGTCAACAATTACAACATCCGCCTGACCAATCTGCAGAACAGTCGGCAAGCCGCTTTGGACGCCAAGGACGAGGCCAGCGCCAAGCTGTTCGCCACGGCCATCGACAACGGTCGCAGTGCGCTGGATGGCGCGGTGGCGATCTACATCGACAACCTGGCCACCGGCACGCGCTACACCGATGCCGTGATCCAGGCGCAGTTCCAGCGCATCAAGGAAGAATTGGAGCGCAAACCGGTACTGGGCAAGAGCCTGGTGGCGCGTGCAACGTTATTCGTTCGTCATGTCGGGGATTATCGTCAGCAAAAACGAGCCGACCCGGCGGCGATATTGAAGGAATTGCTCGCATCGAACGCTCAGCGGTCTTGAGTGTTCGTTGTCAGCGAGCTTGGAAGGGACTCAGTCGGCGATAGCGCCGTGCTGAGCTGGTCAACACTTAAATGAGAACACAACTATGCTTTTCTCCCGTAAACCATTTGGTTCGGTTTCCAAGCGTCACTTGCTGATGGTCGCTGTCGGCTTCAGCACCGTACTGACCGGCTGCGCCACGTCGCCGACCTCCAAGGTCGCCTCGAGCACCAAGGTCGAGTACTACCCGAACTGCTACGAGCCGGTGCAGCACCTGCGCTCCACCGAAGGCAACATGACCAAGTCGGTTGTTACCGGTGCGGCC
Organism: Pseudomonas thivervalensis; assembly: GCF_001269655.1. Lineage (GTDB taxonomy): Bacteria > Pseudomonadota > Gammaproteobacteria > Pseudomonadales > Pseudomonadaceae > Aquipseudomonas > Aquipseudomonas thivervalensis. The sequence goes on along the minus strand of NZ_LHVE01000020.1, from coordinate 489,178 downwards.
GTGGGTGCGGTCGGCGGTGCGCTGCTGGGCGTCCTGACCGCCGACAAGGAAGACCGTGGCCGCAACGCCGCCATCGGTGCCGCGGGCGGCGCCCTGGCCGGCGGTGCAGCCGGTTACTACACCGAGCGCCAGAAGCAGATCGCCGATGACAACATGCGCATCGCCTCCTACGCTGCTGACGTCAGCAAGAGCGCTTCGGACATCGACCGCAGCACTGCTTACGCCAAGGCTTCGCAGCAGTGCTACCAGAACGCGTTCAGCAAACTGGTCGCCGATCGCAAGGCCAAGACCGTCAACGACACTGAAGGCCGCAAGCGCCTGGCAGAAATCGTCGCTGGCCTGAAAGAGTCGAACGACCTGATCGTCGCGGTCAATGGCAAGGCGTCCGAAGACCTGAACAACTACACCCAGGCATACGAGAAAGACCTGCAGCAAGTGGGTGTGCAGCGTACTGACGTGGTGACCGTGGCCACTGCCGACACCACGCAAGTTGTGGCGCAGACCACCAACAAGACCAAAATCAAGAAAGTGCAGCCGGCGAAGAAGAAAGAACTGCCAACCGTGCCTAAAGAAGCGGTCGCCACTGAGAAAACCTTGCAGGATGCCAAGGCCAAGCAGGATCAGAGCAAGCAGGTCGCCAGCGCGGGTACCACTCAGGTCAACAGCATGTGCAAAAACCCGGACCTGGGCGACTGGGCACCGGTGCCTTGCCCGAATGTCTGATTGAGTGAGGGCGGCTGATCACTTCCCTGGAGTGATCACTGCTTTAAAACCTGTGGGAGCGAGCTTGCTCGCGATAGCGTTGGTTCGGTTGGCATTCCTGTCGACTGACCCACCGCCATCGCGAGCAAGCTCGCTCCCACAGTTGTTTCTGGGTACATATCCGTTGTTGCGGTAACGGCGGCTTAGGGTTCCGCCCTGACGGCGGGTCACTTTTGAAGAGCGCAAAAGTAACCAAAACGCTTTTGCCCCACCACTTGGTGCCTCGCTTAGGCTCGGCATGCCCTCACTCCGGCATTGCTCCGTGGGCCCGCCGCGAAGGGCCATCCATGGCCCAGCGCGGCTATCCCGGCATCCATGCCGGGATGCCCACTCCACAATGCCTGCGTTCGGCCAGCGTGGTTAACGGGGCGCCCGAGATCAACGTCCACCGCGAGGCGGCCTAGTAGCCGACCTGGCTCTTGCGGTCGTACACCCGTCAGATCTGTTTGAGCTGGACCTGTGGGAGCAAAGCTTGCTCGCGAGGCGGCCTAACAGCCGACCTGGCTCTCCGGCCTTACCCCGCTCCCACAATGTATTGGTGTTGAACTTGAGATTCGGTTCGACACAGAACCCTGTGGGAGCGAGCTTGCTCGCGATGGCGCCGGTTCAGCCTGCATCAATGCAAAGCTCTACACCTTGGCGCCGGGCGCCACCGCCTCCTTGGTTTCCAGATGATCCAACGCCCGCTCAACCAACAACTGCACCCCATCGGCCATGCGGCTGATCGCCAGGGCGACGCAGCGGCGTGAGTCGTCCACGTCGTCAGCCAGGTCGGCGGCGATGGTGCTGATGGAGAGCAGGTCTTCGGAGGCGTTGGCGAGCAGGGTTTCGGTGTCGATGTGGGGGGACACGATGAAGAGTTGGTTTTTGTCGGGGTCGGGCGGTGAGGCGGGCTTGGGGTTGAGGTAGTAGTCGAGGGCGCGGGTGGCGGCGTCATCGAGCTTTTTTTCTTCCTGCGCTTGGACGCGGGATTTGTGGCCGTTTTGCGGGGGATTCGGAGTTGCTTTGAACATAATGATGCTTCCTGGAAGTGGAGCCGGCACCCTCCGATTGCACGTCGAAAAATGGGTGGCAGCTGTACGTAGGTGTGCAAGACCGGTCCAGGAACCCGGCAGACCCGAAGGTCTCCCACGCGCAGCCGCCATAACAGTCGGCGAGCATAGAAAAATGCTCGGCGAATAGCCATAACGAATGCGTTCCTAGTTCGGACTTGCACGTCCGTGTCACCGTTTTTTGGTGACGAACAGAGGTTAGCGGCGCTCGAAAGCGCTGCCTAGTTCATGAACAGCCCGGCGTGTTGAAGGAAATGTCCGAGGGTTTGGCAGGGGAAAAGGATCAAAAGATCGCAGCCTTCGGCAGCTCCTACGGAAATGGGTGTAGGAGCTGCCGAAGGCTGCGATCCTTTGATTTTTGGTTTCGTGACTTGGTAGTCATCTTTCGCGAAAACAAGCTTATCTTCCGCTAAAGCGATCCGATGATGGCGTTTCGCCGAAGAATCGCTAAACTGCCAGCCATTCATCTTTTCTCACGAGGCTGTGCCCATGAAATTTCGTTTTCTGCTGTGGATGCTGGGGTGGTTGATGGGCAAGGCCAGCCGGACCAATCCAGCGTTCCAGCAGCAGTTGGGCGACAAGGAATTGGTGTTCCAGCTGCAAACCCTGGACGGCAAGGTCGCCCGGCATTTCACCGTGAAGAACCAGCGCATCACTAGCCAGTCGGGTACTTACCCGGAGCCTGCGTTCGCCATCGCCTTCAAGGACGCCGCCTATGGCTTCGCCACGATGCAGGCCAAGAACAAGCAACTGGCGTTCATGACGGGGATCCAGGACAAGTCGATCCAGATCAAGGGCAACCCGGCGCTGGTGATCTGGTTCCAGGGGTTGACCAAGTATTTAAAGCCGAAGAAGGCCAAGCCGAAGTCTTGAAAAACGATTCGGTTTAGCAGATTAATTTTTATTCCTAAAAGTTTGAAAGAACTGTCAGCAATGACAGGTGTATGCGCGTCTGTTTGAAGGCTCCATGAAGGTTGATATCCGTATTGGATTTTCATTTCTTAATGGAGCAAAAAACATGACCCGATCATCTGATACCCCGGATGCAGGCACCTTGGACCCCAGCTTCGCCGAAGGAGGGGTGCTTAGGCTACCGACCCCCGAATTCACTGGGTATTACGTACAGACCATTCTGCCGCTAGCTGGAAAAGAACTGCTTTTTGGCATGCGCGTAGTGGGAGAGTTCGAACCGATTGGGCTAGCGAAATTGAACGAGGACGGTTCGGTTGATATGGCGTTTGGCGGGGCCGGGACAGGCTTGGTGGAGTTTTATATCAAAGGAGAACGTTTGTATGTCGATCAGCTCTGCGGTCTGAGCGATGGTGGATGGTTGGTGATAGGTACCTATCAGTCGCTCGGGCTTGGGTATGGCGGCAAATATCTGTTGCGGTACTTCCAGGATGGGCAGTTGGATAGGTCCTTTGGCGAGAACGGTCTTCGCTTGCTTCCTGTTAAAGAAGAGCAAAAGGGAGTTGAAAAAAAGCTGAGAGTTTCTGGTTGGGGTGACGGGCAATTCTCCGCCCATGGACCGCGTGCCCAAGGCCGTCAAGGCGCCGCTGCGGTGCAGCAATTGGATGGAAAGATCGTTCTGGTCAGTTATAAATATCCCGAGTCCGGCCCCGCACAAAGGATAGTCCTGCGTCTTAATCCAGATGGTTCGATGGATAAAACATTTAACGGGGCAGGTTTTGCGGTCATTGAGCTGAAAGATATTCCCTATGATTATCTCAATGCCGACGCTGTCGCCGTCCAGGCAGATGGGAAGGTAGTGGTCGCGGGCACTTATTCCCAGGACAGCCCGGCTTCAAGAGGTGCTTATGTAACGCGTTTCGATGCGATGGGGCGTCTCGATACCAGCTTCAACGGCGGCGTTGTGACCGTTCCGCATTCTGAGCTCATCTATGTGGAATCGATGGCGGTGAGACAAAACGATGGCGCCGTTGTGGTTATAGGTGAAGCCGATGTCGATCGAGTCAGCCATGGGCTGATGTTCGTTTTAACAAGTGGTGGATTCTTCGATTTTCATTTCAATCGCGGGCAGCCGCTTTTTTCCGCGCCGCTGCCTCAGGGGCAGAATTGGTTGCACTGCGCATTGCAAGCAGACGGCTCGATCCTGGTCACGGGTACTACGGGCGGAGCGTTCATTGAAAAGGGAACAACAGCGCTGACGGCACGTTTCCATTCGGATGGTTCTCTGGATCTCGCCTTCAATCGCCGTGGTTTTGCTGTTTTTGACGACGCCGGGAAATACCGGACGGTTGAAGCCATGGCGGTCATGACAGACGGGCGAATCGTCGTTGGCGGTTTTGCGTGGGAAGACGGCGTGGATTGGCCGTACATCGATAGCGGTTGGATTATTCGTTACCAGGCTTAGCCGCCACAGAATGTGGATCGGTCAGCAATAGCCATGACGGCTTGATAAGCCAGCAATCTGGCCTCCAATGACAGTAGGCCTGTTATTTCCTACAGGTGCGGGGCGGCTCGTTTAGGCGCTTCATCAAGCTTGATACGTTGATGGAGCAAAAAATCATGTCTCGATCCGCTCATCCTGTAAGCGCAGGTACGTTGGACCCGACCTTTGCCAAAGGTGGGGTACTGAAATGGCCGACCAGCGAATTAGGAGGCCCCCGCTCGCTAGCCATGTTGCCGCTAGCTGAAAACAAGCTACTGATCACCGTGCTCTTACCGGAAAAACCCGGCTCTTTCGGACTGGCGAAAGTGAACGAGGATGGGTCGATCGATATGGAGTTTGGTGAAGCCGGGACGGGCGTGGTGGAGTTCTCCAAAGAAAATACCGATTTGGACGTGATCGCCGACATCTGCGGCTTAAGCGATGGTGGATGGCTGGTGAAGGGAGAATATGTATTGTCCGGTGAGGTCGGCATTTATCTCGCGCGGTTCTTACAAGATGGGCGGCTGAATACACTCTTTGGCGAGGACGGTGTGCGCTGGCTTCCGTATCGTCTTGAGTCAAAGGGTGGACCGGTCACTTTTAGTCGGCGGGACGGAGAACCCTCCGCACAGGCTCCGCGATCTTCAGCCAGTAATGGCCCCTCTGCGGTTGAGCAGCCGGATGGAAAGATCATTCTGCGCAATGTGGTCTATAGCGGCCCCAACATTATTTCGCACTGGGTGGTGCTTCGTCTTAACGCGGATGGCACTTACTGACGAAACGTTTAACGGGACTGGATCCGTGGACATCGAGTTCCCAGATATTCCCCGTTCCGCTACCAGTGTCAGAGGTGTTGCCCTTCAAGCAGATGGCAAGGTGTTGGTTTTCGGGGAACATTCCCGAAACGCTCCGGCTTCCAGTATTTATGTGATGCGTCTGGATGCAACGGGACGTCTCGATACCAGTTTCAATGCCGGCAAAGGCTTTATGACCGTTCCGAATCTCAGTTACGCGAATGCGAATGCGCTGGCGGTGAGAGAAAGCGACGGCGCGATTGTTGTTGCAGGGGATTCTTTGCTCCACCTAGACCAAGGCTTGGTGAAGCATGGTCTGATGTTCGTGTTAAGTCGCGATGGATTCCTCGATTTTGCTTTCAATAGTGGGCAGCCACTGTTCTCTAAGTTGGTGGATGAGGGGCATAACTGGCTTCGCTGCGCATGGCAGGCAGACGGTTCCATCGTCGTTGCGGGCACTGTCGGTAGTAGGGACTTTTATGTTGAAACGGGAGTAACCAAAGCGCTGACGGCGCGTTTGCGCTCTGATGGTTCGTTGGACCTGACCTTCAATGGCAGTGGCTTCGTGCTTTTTAACGAAGAAGGTTATTTGGCGACTGTCGAGGATATGGCGCTAATGCCAGACGGACGGATTGTCGTTAGCGGTTTTACGCGGCTATACGGCCCAGTTTGGCCCCGCACCTTTGGAAGCTGGTTCATCCGCTATCTGGCTTGAATGGCCATGTATTTGTGGCGAGGGGGGCAAAGCTCTCTCGTCACGGACACGGCCAGATATTTGAAGCCGAAAAAGACCCAAGTCTGGCTTGAAAATGTTGGCTTGATAGGTCAGAAATCTGGCTTCAAGTGACAGTACGACTGTTATTTCCTACAGGTGCGGGGCGGCTCGTTTAGGTGCTTCATCAAGCTTGATACGTTGAGGGAGCAAAAATCATGTCTCGATCCACTCACGCTGTAAACGCGGGTACGTTGGACCCGACCTTTGCCAAAGGTGGCGTACTGAAGCTGCCGACCCCAGAATTCACTGGCTACTACATAGAAGCCATCCTGCCGCTTGCCGAAAACCAACTGCTGATCGCCGTGCTTTTACCGGGAGATCCCACTCCTATCGGACTGGCGAAAGTAAAAGAGGGTGGGTCGATCGATATGGTGTTTGGCGGAGCCGGGACAGGCTTGGTGAAATTCTCCCTGGAAGATTACGACTTGGACGTCCGCCAACTCTGCGGCCTGAGCGATGGTGGATGGCTGGTAATAGGTCAGTATTCACCGCTCGGTTCTGGCTCTGGAGGTGTTTATGTACTGCGGTACTTCCAGGATGGGTGGTTGGACACGTTTTTTGGCGAGGGTGGTGTGCGCTTGCTTCCGTATCGTGGTGAGGCAAGGGCTGGAGATAGAGAGGAGGGGCCGGCGCCTTTTGGTCGGCGGGACCGAGAAACCTCCGCAGGGGCTCCGCGAGCTTCAGGCGCTAAAGGCGTCTCTGCGGTTGTGCAGTCGGATGGAAAGATCGTTCTGTCCAGTGTTGTCCGTCTCGACTCCGGCCCGTCACAGGCAGCGGTATTTCGTCTTAACCCGAATGGTTCAATTGACGATACGTTTAACGGGAGCGGATTCGCGATTATTGAACTCCCGGGTATTCCCTATGACAGGCTCAATATCTACGCTGTTGTCGTTCAGGCAGATGGGAAAGTGTTGGTTGCTGGGGAATATATCCAAGACTCTCCCCCCGGAGGCGTTTATGTGATACGTCTGGATGCAACGGGACGTCTCGAGACCAGTTTCAATGGCGGCGTCGGCGCTGTGACCGTGGCCGTTCCGAATTCAACTCTCATCGATATAAATGCGATGGCGCTGAGAGCAAGCGACGGTGCGATTGTTGCTGCAGGTGAGATTAGGCGCGACCGATATAGCCATGGGCTGATGTTCGTGTTAACCCACGGTGGATTCTTCGATTTTGCTTTCAATCGCGGGCAGCCACTTCTCTCTTCCTTGGTGACTGATGGCCAGCAATGGCGTCACTGCGCATGGCAGGCAGATGGTTCCATCGTTGTCGCGGGTATTACCGGCAGGGGGTTTGTTGAAGAGGGAACGACAGCACTGACGGCGCGTTTCCGTTCTGATGGTTCGCTGGACCCGACCTTCAATGAAAATGGTTTTGTGCTTTTTGACGAAAAAGAACGGTACGAGACCGTCGTGGATATGGCGTTAATGCCAAACGGACGGATCGTCGTTGGCGGTTTTACGTGGTTAGGCGGATCAGGTTTGCCCGGTAAGGATAAAGGCTGGATCATCCGCTACCTGGCTTGAATGGCCATGGAGCGGTGGCGGGGGAAGCCAACTCCCCTGCCACAAAAAGGCTCCACATCCAGCCAGCAATCAGTGGCTGAACTGCGAAGCCAGTTCCCGCAGCAGCACTTCAGCTTCCAGCACCTTGCTCACCACATCGTTGGCCTTTTCCCGGGTCAGGCCCACGCGCTCGAGCAGCGCGTCGGGGATGTCTTCATCCGGGCCGGAGCCGATGCTGCGTGAGCGCAGCAGGCGCACGGCCAGACACACCAGGTTTGGGTAGGCGGCGTACTCGCCGTCGTAGTGCGGGTCGTGCTGGAAGCGCAGGGCGGTGGCCAGTTCGTCGGGCATGTCCCAGTAGCGCATCAGCCAGGCGCCGATCTGCTCGCGGCTGATGCCCAGCAGGTGCTGTTCCACGTAGCTGTGGCACAGGTGCGGGTTGACCTCCAAGTGCCGGCAGATCAGCGAGAAATGCGGCGGGAACACGTGGGCCAGCAGCAGGTAGCCGAAGTTGTGCAGCAGGCCGGACAGGTAGGTCAGGCCGCCTTCGGGACGCTGGGCCCGCGGCATGGCGCGGGTCAGGCCTTCGATGACGGCGGCGGTGTAGATCGACTGGTGCCAGTACGGCGTGGTGTGTTGCGGGTGGTCCTTGGGCAGGCTCAGGGTCTTGCCCAGGGCCAGGCCCAGTGCAAGGTTGATCACCAGGTCGAAGCCCAGCACCCGGACGATGGCGTCTTCCACCGAGCGAATCTTGCCCGGCGATGCGTAGTAGGGCGAGGCGGCCCAGCTCACCACTTGCGCGGCCAGGGCCGGGTCGGTTTCCACCACGCCGGTGATGTCGTCGATGGTGGCGTCGGGGTCGACCCGCAGCTTGATGATTTTTTGCGCGGTTTCCGCCAGCGGCGGGATCTCGATGGTCTCTTCCAGCCGTTGCTGGATACGCCGGGCGGTAAACGCTTGCACAGCCAGGGTGATTTCCGCGCGGTCGTCGTGCGGACGGTCCAGGTTGGGGGTGATGTTGCTCACGGCTTCGCCGAACGTCGCGGCGCTGGCCTTGGTGAGCATGGTCTTGAACGCTTCGCTGGTCACTTCCAGCAGCAGCCCCGACTCGCCGGAGTTGATCAGCAACTTCGGTTCGCGCAGCAGGCTTTCTTCGTACAGGCACGGTGAGCTGGTCAGCGCGGGCAGGCCGGGCAGCAGGCTCAGGTTGTGTTTGCCGAGCATGCGCTCCAGGCGTTCGGTCGGCACCGCCGTGAGCTTGCGACCGGTGAGTTCGGCCAGACGATTGAGGTCCAGCAGTTGGCTTTGCGGAAACAGCACCATGAGCGCGCCAACGGCATCGTGCAGCAACACTGCCTGCACTTTACGGGCTGGATTCAGGCCGGGTCGTTCGAGTACTTCGTCATAGCCGATGCCCAATTTCTCGAGCAACAGCCGAATAACAGACGGAGCGTGCGGGGCTTCGGGGACGAGGGCAGCTTCTGTCATGGTCTGTATCCGTTTTCCTACAAGTTGGTCAGTATAACCAGCTTGTCCGGCACGCGGGTCTTGAAAACTGAGCGCGTGCTCACACTTGGCCGTATTGCTGCCCATGACGCAGCCACCGATCCAGCAGCGGGCTGACGTGGTCGGGCCAGCGTTCCAGCAGGGCCTGGGCGGCGTCGCGGACGGCGGGGAGCAGGTCGGCGTCGCGCATCAGGTCGGCTACCTTGAATTGAAGCAGACCGGTCTGGCGCGTGCCGAGCATTTCACCGGGGCCGCGCAATTCGAGGTCTTTTTCGGCGATGACGAAACCGTCGTTGGTTTCGCGCATGATCCCCAGCCGCTGACGCCCGATCTGCGACAGTGGCGGGTGATAGAGCAAGACACAATGGCTGGCGGCGCTGCCCCGGCCCACCCGGCCGCGCAGCTGGTGCAACTGCGCCAGGCCCAGGCGTTCGGGGTTCTCGATGATCATCAGGCTGGCATTGGGCACGTCGACGCCGACCTCGATCACGGTGGTGGCAACCAGCAATTGCAGGGCGCCGGCCTTGAATTCGGCCATGACTGCGGCTTTTTCGGCGGGTTTCATGCGGCCGTGGATCAACCCGACCTTCAACTCGCCGAGGGCGGCGGTAAGGTCTTCATAGGTGGTTTCGGCCGCCTGGCAGGTCAGCTCTTCCGACTCTTCGATCAACGTGCACACCCAATAGGCCTGCCGTCCTTCGGCACAGGCGCTGCGCACGCGCTCGATCACTTCCACTCGTCGGGTATCGGTGACCAGCACGGTGTTGACCGGTGTGCGGCCGGGGGGCAGTTCGTCGAGGATCGAGGTGTCGAGGTCGGCGTAGGCACTCATCGCCAGGGTTCGCGGAATCGGCGTGGCGGTCATGATCAGCTGATGGGGGCACATCCGCCCGCCCACGCCTTTCTGTCGCAGGGCCAGGCGTTGTTGCACGCCGAAGCGGTGCTGTTCGTCGATGATCACCAGGGCCAGGTTCTTGAACTGCACTTCGTCCTGGAACAGCGCATGGGTGCCGACCACCATCGGCGCGCCTTCGGCGATCTGCGCCAGGGCGGCGACGCGGTTCTTGCCCTTGAGCTTGCCGGCCAGCCAGGCGACTTCGATGCCCAACGGTTCGAGCCAGCGCTGGAAGGTGATGAAATGTTGCTCGGCGAGGATCTCGGTGGGCGCCATCAACGCCACCTGATAACCCGCTTCCAGTGCCTGGAGCGCGGCGAGGGCGGCGACCACGGTCTTGCCGGCACCGACGTCGCCCTGGATCAGCCGCAGCATCGGCTCGGGCTGGCTCAGGTCGTAGGCGATTTCGTTGCCGACCCGTTGCTGGGCGCCCGTGGGGGTGAAGCCGAGGTTGGCCAGGTAGCGGGCCGGCAGAACCTTGGCCTTGGGCATGGCCGGGGCACGCAGGGAACGCAGGCTTTCGCGCAGGCGTTGCTGGGACAGTTGATGGGTCAGCAGTTCTTCGAACGCCAGGCGATGCTGGGCCCAGTGATGGCCGAGGGCGAGTTCGTCGACGTCGGCATCGGCGGGCGGATGGTGCAGGTAGCGGATCGCATCGGCCAGCGGCGCCAACTGGTAATCCCGGGCCAGTTCCGTGGGCAGCCAGTCGGGCAGGCTGCTGGGGCCGAGCAATGTCAGGGTCTGCTGGCAGAGCTGGCGCAGGCGTTGTTGGGTCAGGCCTTCGGTGAGTGGATAGACCGGGGTCAGGGTTTCATCCACGGGCGGCGGTTCGTCGCCGGTAATGCTGCGGTATTCCGGGTGATAAATCTCCAGTCCCGATGCCCCGGGCCGCGCCTCACCGTAGCAGCGCACGCGAGTACCGCGCTTGAGGCCTTCCTTTTGCGCATTGCTGAAGTGATAGAAGCGCAGGCTGAGCCCGCCGGTGCCGTCCTGCAGGCGCACCACCAGGCTGCGGCGGCGGCCCATGACCACGTCGGCGCCGCTGACGGTGCCTTCGATCACCGCATCCTGCCCCGGTCGCAGATGGCCGATGGGCACCACGCGGGTGCGGTCCTGGTAGCGCAACGGCAGGTGAAACAGCAGGTCCTGGAGGTTCTCCAGGCCGACCTTGGCCAGTTTCTCGGCCATGGCTTCACCGACACCCTTGAGTGTCGTGACCGGCACTTTCGACAGCTCAGTCATGACTGCGGCTTACTTGCCAGCGGGCGGCTTGGCCACGGAGCACAGGCGGATCGAGTCGGCGAGGATTTCGATGGCCTTGGGCCGCGGGAAACTGGCGCGCCAGGCGATGGCAACGGTACGGAACGGCACGGGTGGCGTCAGCGGGCGGACCTCGATCACGCCGGGGGAATAGTGATGGCTGTCCACCGCCGACAGCGGCAGGATCGAGATGCCCAGGCCCGACGCGACCATGTGGCGAATGGTCTCCAGGGAGCTGGATTCCACGGTGGTGTGCTTGGCGCCTTCGCTGCCCTTGGTCAGGGTCGGGCAGGCTTCGAGCACCTGGTCGCGGAAGCAGTGGCCTTCGCCGAGCAGTAGCAGGCTCTTGTCGTTGAGCAGGGCGGCGTCGATGGTTTTTTTCTGGGTCCAGGGGTGCTCTGCCGGCATCAGGACGTAGAACGGTTCGTCGTAGAGCGGCAGGGTCAGGACGTCGGCTTCGTTGAACGGCAGGGCGATGATGATCGCGTCCAGTTCGCCGTTGCGCAGCTTGTCGCGCAGCACGTGGGTGAAGTTTTCTTCGATGTACAACGGCATCTGCGGGGCGACCCGGTGCAGTTGCGGGATCAGGTGTGGGAACAGGTACGGGCCGACGGTGTAGATCGCGCCGACTTTCAGCGGGGCGGTCAGTTGGTTCTTGCCGGCCTGGGCCAGTTCGCGAATGCCCTGGGCTTGCTCCAGGACCTTTTGCGCCTGGGCAACGATGCCTTCGCCTACCGGGGTCAGGCGCACGGCGCTTTTGCTGCGCTCGAAAATCAGCACACCGAGTTCGTCTTCGAGTTTTTTCACACCCACCGACAGCGTCGGCTGGCTGACGTGGCAGCGCTCGGCCGCATGGCCGAAATGCTGCTCTTGGGCGAGGGTCACGATGTAGCGTAATTCTGTGAGGGTCATGGCGAGCGTCCGTGAAGTTGCGAGCCAAGCATACCGGCTGCAATCGATAGACGCACGTTATCAGACTGGGGGTGCGGTGTGACACTGGCGAATGTCTGGAGGGTCGTTGCCGGATATGAAAAAGGCATCTTTCGATGCCTTCTGCCGGTTGTACCCATTTTGTGGCGAGGGAGCTTGCTCCCGCTGGCCTGCGCTGTAGGCGCTGCCGAAGGCTGCGATCTTTTGATCTTTCGCTTGAGATTCAAGCGTCAGGGGAAAGATCGCAGCCTCGCTCCGCTCGACAGCTCCTACAGGCCCAGCGGGAGCAAGCTCCCTCGCCACAGGATTCAGCCTGCCATCGGGTTGCCAGGTTGGCTCAACGCCGGCGCTTGTCGATGGAGTACACAAACGGTGCCGTCAGTTCGATGGTGCCGTTGGTCAGCAGCTCCGCCGGTGGCTTGGGCAGCGGTTGGGCGCGGCGGATCATTTCCAGGGTGGCCCGGTCCAGCAGCTCCGTGCCGGAACTGCCCACCAATTCGAATGACAACACGTTGCCTTCGGCATCCACCACGAAACGCAGGCGGTTGGTGCCTTCCTTGTTCATCTGCTGGGCCCTGGGCGGGTACTTCTTGTACTTGCCCAGGTGCGCCAGCAGCGTGCCCTGCCAATTGGCCTTGGCAGCCGATTGCGCTGGCGACGGGCCAGGAGCCGGTTGCGCGGACTTCTCGGTCTGTGCCTGGGTTGGCGGGCTATCGCTCGGTTTCTGCTCCGACGGCTGTTCCTTCGGCGGCTCAGGTTTTTTCTCAACCACGGGCTTGGGTTTGGGCGGTTGAGGCTTGGGCTTGGGCTTGACCGGCTTGGGCACGGCGATTTCAGGCTTCGGTGCTTCGGCGAGTTTAGGCAGCGGCAGCTCTTCCACCGGCTCGGGCGGTTTCGGCGGTGTGACGACTTTTGGCGGTGCCGGTGGCGGTGGCGCTGGGACCGGCGCCAGCTCGACCATCATTGCCTGGGGCGGCAATTCGATGGGCGGGCGCGAAGTCCAGTTCAGCGCCAGGGCGATGGCGAGCGCATGCACGCCCAGCACCACGGCCAGGCTACCGCTGTAACGCGTCAGCTTTTGGCGCGTCGTGATCATTTCTTGGGCGCCGTCTCGAGCCCGACCAGGCCGACCTTCAGGTAGCCGGCGCTTCGCAGCGCGTCCATCACGCTCATCAGGTCGCCGTAGTCCACGCCTTTATCGGCCTGGAAGAAGATCGTCGTGTCCTTCTTGCCCTGGGTCTTGGCGTCGAGGGTCGCGCCGAGGGTGTCGGCCTTGACCTCTTCTTCACCGAGGAACAGGCGCTGGTCGGCCTTGACGCTGAGGAATACCGGTTTTTCCGGCCGCGGCGAAGGCTTGGCCGTCGACGCGGGCAGGTCAACCTTGATGTCCACGGTGGCCAGCGGGGCCGCCACCATGAAGATGATCAACAGCACCAGCATCACGTCGATGAACGGTGTGACGTTGATTTCGTGGTTCTCGGCCAGATCGTCGTCTGCGCCTTCTTTCAAATGCAGGCCCATGGCCGATTACCCCACTTTCACCATGTGCGGTTGCGAGCTGCGCTCGGTCGGCAGGTGATCGAGGTCACGGCTGACCAGCAGCAGGACTTCGGCCGAAGCGTCGGAGACCTGGGCCTTGTAGCCGGCAATGGAGCGCGCGAAGACGTTGTAGATCACTACGGCCGGGATCGCTGCGACCAGGCCCAGTGCCGTTGCCAGCAGGGCTTCGGCGATACCGGGAGCGACGACGGCGAGGTTGGTGGTCTGGGTCTTGGCGATGCCGATGAAGCTGTTCATGATGCCCCACACGGTGCCGAACAGACCGACGAACGGTGCGGTGGAACCGATGGTGGCGAGTACGCCGGTGCCGCTGCTCATGTTGCGGCCGCAGGCGGCGACCAGGCGCTCGAGGCGGAAGCTCACGCGTTCCTTGATGCCTTCCTTCTCGCGGCTGTTGGCCGACAGGCGCATCTCTTCGAGGGCGTCATGCACCAGCAGGTTGGCGAGGGTGCCTTCCTTCGCGGCGCTGGCACTCGCTTCCTTGAGGGTGGTGGCTTTCTTCAGGGCGGCGATTTCACCGCGCAAGCGGCGCTTGGCACCCAGCAGCTCGAAGCCTTTGGCGATCCAGATGGTCCAGGTGATGATCGAGGCGATGGCCAGGCCGATCATCACGATCTTGACGATGATGTCGGCGTTTTTGTACATGCCCCATGGCGACAGGTCGTGGGCCATGCCCAGGGTGTTGTCGGCTTCGAGCACTTCAGGTGCGTCAGCCTCGACGGCTTGGGCCGGATCGGTGGCTATCGGCGTCGCCACAGGAGCGGCCGGGTCGGCCGGTGCCTGGGCGGCAGGTGCAGCGGCCGCAGGCGTGGCAGGGGGCGTGGCGGGCGTCTGTGCATCGGCGAACGCGGCGGCAGGCGCCAGCAGCAGGCTGAACAGCAAGGCGGCTACCGTGCTCCAGGCACGAGGTCGATTGGTTGGCGAAGCGGGGGATAGAGAGCGTTTCATGCTGGCCGGACCTGAGGAAAAAAGAAGGTTGATGTTCTTCCAGGCCTCGTAGGGCCGAGAACAAAAGTGGCGTGCATTATTGCAAGTAATTCTTGTTAACAAAAGTAATACAGTTACTTTTTTTGTCGCACGGCTAGCCGCTCGTCCCCCATGGAGGCTAGTCTGCGGCTTTGCCAGAGGAGTTCTTGATGTCCGCGCCTTCTGTTTTGATCGCCGGCTGCGGTGATATCGGTGGCCGCCTGGCCCGCCAATTATTGGCCGAACAATGGCAGGTCCATGGCTTGCGGCGCACGGTTTCGAACCTGCCTGCCGGCGTGATCGGAGTGGCGGGGGACTTGTTCAGCGAGCAATGCCCCACCGACTGGCCCACCGGGCCGTTGGACTACCTGGTGTACAGCGCTGCCGCCACGGACCATGACGAAGCGGGTTACCGCACGGCTTACGTCGAAGGGTTGCAACATGTGTTGGGCTGGCTGAAGCAGCACGGGCAGCGACCCAAACGTCTGCTTTTTGTGTCCAGCAGCAGCGTTTATGGGCAGCAGCAGGGTGAGTGGGTGGATGAAACCTCGCCCACCGTGGCCGGCGGTTATTCCGGTCGGCTGATGCTCGAAGCCGAGCAAGTGGCGCTGGACAGTGGCATCCCGGCCAGCCGCGTGCGCCTGACCGGCATCTATGGACCGGGTCGGGAATGGCTGCTGAGCCAGGTGCGCCAAGGTTATCGCGTGGTGATCGACCCGCCGCTGTACGCCAATCGCATCCACGCCGACGACGCGGCCGGCTTGCTGGCGTTTCTGCTGGAGGCTGATCGTCAGGGCAAAGCGCTGGATGATTGCTACATCGGTGTCGACGACGCCCCCGCGCCACTGGCTGAAGTGGTGGGCTGGTTGCGGGAGTTCATGGGCGTGACCGAGTGGGCCGAAGACGCCAGTGTGCGTCGCGCCGGCAGCAAGCGCTGCAGCAATGCCCGGGCGAAGGCCCTGGGATGGACGCCGCGTTATCCGAGTTTTCGCGAGGGCTATGCGGCGATTCTGGAAGGGCGCTGCTGATTAGCCTGACACCCAAAAACGCCTGTGGGAGCGGGCTTGCTCGCGAAGGGGACCTGACATTCAACATCTTCGTTGACTGCCATGTCGTCTTCGCGAGCAAGCCCGCTCCCACATGAGAGTTGCGTCGTGGCTCCTACTGCTTTTCCAGCACCCACTGCCGGTTGCCCGGCGTGAACGAAGGCATTTCATCCGCCAGCGCCGCATTCACGGTCTGGAAAATTTCCAGCTTCTTGCCATCGCGGGCAAAGATCCAGGTATTGCCCTGGCCGTTCTGTTGTAGCCAGATGTTGTCGTTGCCACCGCTCATGGAGGCGCAATCGCCGGCCAGGCACAAGGCGTAGCGATCAGCACCCGGCAGGCCGCTGACCTGGCCGTCGGGCTGGAATTGCACGCTGGCACCCTGGCCGGGGCCTTCGGCGATTTTCCAGCTGCCACCCAGGTAGGCGGTATACAGTGCGCGCTCGAAACTGGCACCGATCGGTGCGCCTTCCGGTACCTGCACTTGCGCGCGCTCGAACACCTGCTGCGGTTCGTTCTCGGTGGCGGCCTGGCTCAATTGGTCGCCGTCGCGCTTGAGTTCGCTAGCGGAGCTGCCGTAGAAGTCGACTTTCCAGGCGCCGTCTTCTTCGCCCAGCAACTTGCCTTCGACGTTTTCAAAACCATTGGTGTAGCGCGCCTGGCCGGCCCGGGTGTTGACGTCCCATTCCAGGTTCGGGCCGTAGCCTTGCAGCGCTTCGCGCAGCGGACCGCCCTTGGCGGCAGCGTCGATGGCCGCCTGGTTGATCCAGGTGCCGCTGATGTCACGGTCGGCAGGGTCGCTGGCGCAGCCGCCCAGAAGCAGGGCTGCCAACGAGAGAGCAAGCGCTTTGCGCATGGTGGAATCCTTTCAAGACGAAAACGGCGCAGCGGGGGAGGCTGCGCCGACCTGATTACTCGAGGACCAGGATGGCATCCATCTCGACCTGCGAGCCCTTCGGCAGGGCCGCTACGCCGATGGCGGCGCGGGCAGGGTAAGGCTGGTCGAAGTACTTGCCCATGATCTCGTTGACCTTGGCGAAGTGACTCAGGTCGGTGAGGAAGATGTTCAGCTTGACGATGTCCTTGAACGAACCGCCAGCGGCCTCGGCCACGGCCTTGAGGTTTTCGAACACCTGCACGGTCTGGGCTTCGAAGCCTTCCACCAGCTCCATGGTCTTCGGGTCCAGTGGGATCTGGCCCGACATGTACACGGTGTTGCCGGCCTTGATCGCCTGGGAGTAAGTACCGATGGCGGCCGGGGCCTTGTCGCTGGAAATAACGGTCTTGGTCATTGATGACTCCTTGTAGATTGGGCTATTGCGGCGCTATGCACGCATGCGAGTGATGCGGATAACGCCGGTCAGGGCGCGCAGTTTCTTGATCACACGGGCCAGGTGCACGCGGTCGTGCACGCTGACCACCAATTGGACGACGCTGATGCGACCATCGCGCTCGTCCATGCTGATTTTTTCGATGTTGCCGTCGGCGGCGTTGACGCTGCTGGCCAGCAGGGCGATCAGGCCACGCTGATGCTCCAGCTCGACCCGCAGCTCGACGTTGAATTCGCCGGTGACATCCTTGGCCCAGGAGAGCTGGATGCATTTTTCCGGGTTGTGGCGGATTTCGCTGATGTTGCGGCAGTTGTCCAGGTGCACCACCATCCCCTTGCCGGCGGACAGGTGGCCGACAATCGGGTCGCCCGGGATCGGCGTGCAACACTTGGCATAGCTGAGCACCAGGCCTTCGGTACCGCGAATCGCCAGCGGGCCTTCGGGGCTTGGCAACTGTTCGCCTTCGCCGAGCAGGCGGCGGGCGACGACATAGGCCATGCGATTGCCCAGGCCGATGTCTTCGAGCAGGTCTTCGATCAATTCGAGGCGGTATTCGTGGAGCATCACTTGCACACGCTCGCCCGGAATCTTGTCCAGGGAGCTGTCGAAGCCGTTCAGGACCTTGTTCAGCAGGCGTTCGCCGAGGCTGATGGACTCGGAGCGACGTTGCAGCTTCAGCGCGTGACGGATATGGGTGCGGGCCTTGCCGGTGACCACGAAGTTGAGCCACGCCGGGTTGGGTCGCGCGCCGGGGGCGCTGACGATCTCCACCGTGGAGCCGCTTTGCAATGGTTCGGACAACGGTGCCAGGCGCCGATTGATACGGCATGCAATGCAGCTATTGCCGACGTCGGTGTGCACTGCATAGGCAAAGTCCACGGCCGTGGAGCCTTTGGGCAGCTCCATGATCCGGCCCTTGGGCGTGAAGACATAGACCTCGTCCGGGAACAGGTCGATCTTCACGCTCTCGATGAATTCCAGGGAATTGCCGGCGCGCTGCTGCATTTCCAACACGCCCTTGACCCATTGCCGGGCGCGAGCATGGGTGCTCTTGGGTTGTTCGTCGCCGCTGGATTTGTAGAGCCAGTGGGCGGCGATGCCGTTGTTGGCCATCTCTTCCATTTCGCGGGTGCGGATCTGGATTTCGATCGGCACGCCGTGCATGCCGAAGAGCGTGGTGTGCAGCGACTGGTAGCCGTTGGCCTTGGGGATCGCGATGTAATCCTTGAAACGCCCCGGCAACGGTTTGTACAAATTATGTACAGCACCCAGCACGCGGTAGCAGGTGTCGACCTTGTCGACGATGATCCGGAACGCATAGACGTCCATGATCTCGTTGAAGGCCCGACGCTTGCCGCGCATTTTCTTGTAGATGCCGTAGAGGTGTTTCTGCCGCCCGCTGACTTCGCCTTCGATGCCGTCGATCGCCAGGCAATGGCTCAGGGACTCTTCGATCTTGTTGACGATTTCCTTGCGGTTGCCCCGAGCGCGCTTGACGGCCTGGTTGATCCGCGCCGAACGCATCGGGTGCATGGCCTTGAAGCCCAGGTCTTCGAACTCGATGCGGATCGCATGCATGCCCAGGCGATTGGCGATGGGTGCGTAGATTTCCAGGGTTTCCTTGGCGATGCGCCGGCGCTTTTCGCCGGAGAGTACTTCCAGGGTGCGCATGTTGTGCAGGCGGTCGGCGAGCTTGACCAGGATCACGCGGATGTCGCGGGCCATGGCCATGGCCATTTTCTGGAAGTTTTCGGCCTGGGCCTCGGCCTTGGTCTCGAAGTTCATCTGGGTCAGTTTGCTGACCCCGTCGACCAGTTCGGCCACGGTTTCGCCGAACTGCGCTTGCAGCGCTTCCTTGGCAATACCGGTGTCTTCGATCACGTCATGCAGCATCGCCGCCATCAGGCTCTGATGGTCCATGTGCATGTCGGCCAGGATATTTGCCACGGCGAGCGGGTGCGTGACGTACGCCTCGCCGCTGCGGCGGCGCTGGCCGTCGTGGGCTTGTTCGGCGTAGAAATAGGCTCGGCGGACCAGGTTGACCTGGTCCGTGCCGAGGTAGGCCGATAAGCGATCGGCGAGGGCGTCTATGCTCGGCATGATGATGACTCCTGCCGTTTGCTGTGACCCCGCGCCGTGCTACGTCGACCAGGCATAGGCTTAGACCGCCTCGTTGGACTCGTCCTCGAACGCTGCGAACAGCGGTTCGTCTTCAACGATTTCAGCGTTGGCGATGAACTCGTAGCTCATCAGACCTTCGGCGATTTCACGCAGCGCTACCACGGTAGGCTTGTCGTTTTCCCACTGGACCAATGGCTCTTTGCCGCCGGTGGCCAGTTGACGGGCACGCTTGGTAGAGAGCATGACCAGCTCAAAGCGGTTTTCCACGTGTTCTAGGCAGTCTTCAACGGTTACGCGGGCCATGGTATTCCTCGGAGCGAATGCAATATGCGCGCTGCCCGGTTGGGCGAGCGGACTCGACAGTTTAAAAAAACACCAGCGTTTAGGGAAGCGCTGATTTTTTAACCAAACCCCTCGGCGCGCTGCGAGTACCAATGTAAAGCCGTCGCAGCGGTTTTGGGAAGGGCTGTTCAACCCAGCAGTTCGGCCAATAATTTACCGAAACGTTGCTGTTGGCGTTTTTGCTGGAGCTGGCTGGCGCGGAAAATCGCCTTCAGGTCGTCCAGCGCGTGGGCGAAATCGTCGTTGATGATCAGGTAATCGTAGTCGACGTAGTGGCTCATTTCGCTGACCGCTTCACGCATCCGGCCTTCAATGATCTCGTCGCTGTCCTGGCCGCGGTTGGTCAGGCGCTGGCGCAAGGCCTGCTGGCTCGGTGGCAGGATGAAGATCGAGCGGGCCTGGGGCATCAGCTTGCGCACCTGCTCGGCGCCTTGCCAGTCGATTTCCAGGATCAGGTCGTGGCCTTCGTCCAGGGTCTGCTGCAGATAGCTTTGCGACGTGCCGTAGAGGTTGCCGAAGACTTCGGCGCGTTCCAGGAAGTCGCCATGCTCGGCCATCTTCACGAACTCTTCGCGGTCGACGAAGTGATAGTTCACCCCGTTGACTTCACCCGGGCGCATGGCGCGGGTGGTGTGCGAGACCGAGACGCGGATCTGCGGCTCGGCGTCGATCAGCGCCTTGACCAGGCTGGTCTTGCCGGCGCCCGAGGGCGCGGAAATGATGTAGAGAGTACCGGTGCTGTGGGTCATGTCGGGTTAGCCTTACTCAATGTTCTGCACTTGTTCGCGCATTTGCTCGATCAACACCTTGAGGTTGACCGCAGCCTGGGTGCTGCGCGGGTCGAAGGCTTTGGAGCCCAGTGTATTGGCTTCGCGGTTGAGCTCTTGCATCAGGAAGTCGAGGCGGCGACCGGCCGCACCGCCGGACTTGAGCACGCGGCGGACTTCGATGATGTGGGTGCTCAGGCGATCCAGTTCTTCGGCCACGTCGCTCTTTTGCGCGAGCATGACCATTTCCTGTTCCAGGCGTTGCGGGTCCAGCTCGGCCTTCATGTCGGCGAAGCGGTCGAGGACCTTCTGGCGCTGGGTGGCGAGCATCTGCGGGACCAGCTCGCGCAAGGTGCTGACGTCTTCTTCGATAGCGGTCAGGCGCTCGTTGATCAGCCGGGCCAGTTCTGCGCCTTCACGCTCGCGTCCGGCCTTGAGTTCTTTCAAGCCTTGGTTGAACAGCGCCAGGGCCTCGGCATTCAGCGCCTGCGGGTCGCTCGCGTCACCCACCAGCACGCCGGGCCAAGCCAGGACTTCCAACGGGTTCAGGGCGGCGGGGTGCTTGATCAGGCTGGCGACGGTTTCGGCGGCGGCGACCAGTTGCGCGGCGCGTTCGCGGTCCACTTGCAGGGCTTTGCCGGTGCTTTCTTCGGTGAAACGCAGGGTGCATTCCAGCTTGCCCCGGGACAGGCCCTGGCGCAGCGCTTCGCGCACGCCGCCTTCCAGGTCGCGGAAGGATTCGGGCAGGCGCAGGTGCGGCTCCAGGTAACGGCTGTTGACCGAGCGCAGCTCCCAGCTCAGCGTGCCTTGGGCCCCGGCTTTCTCGACGCGGGCGAAAGCGGTCATGCTGTGCACCATGGGGGTTCCTCGCAATGCAAGCCGGCCACAACGGTGGTCGCGGGGCTTGGGATCTGTGGATAAATGCCGAAGGGCAGCAAAGGCGCAGGATTGTAGCGCAGTGGGACGCAAGCGCCCAAACCGCTCTGGCAACAAACCGCTGCAGCCCGTCGGCCGGGGCCTTGGGCGCGCTCACCGGTCGCGCCGGCTTTTTTAAACTGCCCTCTGGCGGCCCACGGCTCTATAATGTCCGGCAGTTTTCCGTCCTCTGTACAGGTGTTCCCTATGAAACGTCCAAGTGGTCGCGCTGCCGATCAGCTCCGCTCGATCCGCATTACCCGCAACTACACCAAACACGCCGAGGGATCTGTACTGGTCGAATTCGGTGATACCAAGGTCATCTGCACCGTCAGCGTCGAAAACGGCGTGCCACGGTTCCTCAAGGGCCAAGGCCAAGGCTGGCTGACCGCCGAATACGGCATGCTGCCACGCGCCACCGGCGAGCGGAACCAGCGTGAGGCCAGCCGTGGCAAGCAGGGCGGCCGTACCCTGGAAATCCAGCGTCTGATCGGCCGTTCGCTGCGTGCTGCGCTGGACATGTCCAAGCTGGGCGACGTGACGCTGTATGTCGATTGCGACGTGATCCAGGCCGACGGCGGCACGCGTACGGCTTCCATCACCGGCGCCATGGTTGCGCTGGTCGATGCCTTGAAAGTGATCAAGAAACGCGGCGGTCTCAAGGGCGGCGACCCGCTCAAGCAAATGATCGCCGCCGTGTCCGTGGGCATGTACCAGGGCGAGCCGGTGCTGGACTTGGATTACCTGGAAGACTCCGCCGCCGAGACCGACCTGAACGTGGTCATGACCAGCGCCGGCGGTTTCATCGAAGTTCAGGGTACCGCCGAGGGCGCGCCGTTCCAGCCGGAAGAGTTGAACGCTATGCTGGAGTTGGCGAAGAAAGGCATGAACGAGATTTTCGAATTGCAAAAGGCCGCCTTGGCCGACTGATCGTTTTCCGCTTCAAGACAAGGAGAGTGTCATGAGTGATGAACAAATCCTGCTGCCCCAGCCGAGCAAAGAGGCGCGTCAATGGGCAATGTTTTGTCACCTGTCCGCCTTGTTGGGGATCTGGATTCCGTTTGGCACGCTGATCGGGCCGTTGGTGCTCTGGCAGCTCAAGCGTGAATCCGACCCGTTCATCGATGCCCAAGGCAAGGAAGCGCTGAACTTCCAGATCACCGTTGCGATTGCCTCGGCGATCAGCCTGCTGCTGATGATTGTGGTGATCGGCTTCTTCCTGTTCGGCCTGGTGGCCATCGGTGCGTTGGTGCTGACCATCATTGGTGGCGTGAAGGCCAATGAAGGGCAGCCGTATCGGTATCCGTTTACCTGGCGGTTGGTCAAATAACCATCCATGAACACCTGTCCCTGTGGGAGCGAGCTTGCTCGCGATAGCGGTGTGTCAGCCGGCATTGATGCTGAATGATGGATTGCCATCGCGAGCAAGCTCGCTCCCACAATGAGTTTCCAGCGCCCACAAAAAAACCGACATGACTGTCGGTTTTTTTGTGGGCGCGAATGGCGCTTAGTTGGTCAGCGTCCAGTCGTAATCCACGATCAGTGGCGCATGCTGCGAGAACCGTGGCTGGCGCGGCAGGCGGGCGCTGCGTACGAAGCGGCGCAACCCGGGCGTCAGCAACTGGTAATCGAAACGCCAGCCGAGGTTGAGCATCTCGGCCTGTTCGTTATCTGGCCACCAGCTGTACTGGTCACCTTCGCGGCTGACTTCACGCAGGGCGTCGACATAACCCATATTGCCAATGATCTCGTCCATCCAGGCCCGTTCCGGCGCCAGGAAACCCGGAGATTGTTGGCTGTCGCGCCAGTTCTTGATATCCAGCTTCTGTTGCGCCACGTACAGCGAGCCACAATAAATGTACTCGCGACGTTTGCGCCGCTGTTTATCCAGATAACGGGCGAAGTCGTCCATCAACTTGAATTTCTGATTCAAATCTTCATCGCCGTTCTGCCCCGAAGGAAGCAGTAAGGTCGCGATGCTGACCTTGTCGAAATCGGCTTGCAGGTAGCGCCCGTAGCGGTCCGCCGTCTCGAAACCGAGACCGTTGATGACAGCCTTCGGTTGCAGCCGCGAGTACAAAGCCACGCCACCCTGGGCGGGGACTTCGGCATCGCAGGCATAAAGGAAGTAACCATCCAGTTGGAAGGCTGCATCGTCCAGTTCAAAGGCGGAGGCGCGGGTGTCCTGCAGGCAGATGACGTCGGCATTCTGTGCTTGCAGCCAACTGAGCAAACCACGCTCGACTGCAGCCTGAATACCATTGACGTTCACACTGATGATCCGCATAAATGGCCCCAAAAATCACGTGCGTGTATGATACACGCCGTGTACCTATTTAGCTAAATCCGCGGTATTTGAGGCTTTTTTCATGCAGGCGTATCAGCGCGATTTCATTCGTTTTGCCATCGATCGCGGCGTTCTGCGCTTCGGTGAGTTCACCCTCAAGTCCGGGCGCACCAGCCCGTACTTCTTCAATGCCGGCCTGTTCAACACCGGCACCGCCCTGGCGCAGTTGGGTCGTTTCTATGCGGCAGCCATCGTCGAGAGCGGCATCCCGTTCGACGTGCTGTTCGGCCCGGCCTACAAAGGCATCCCGCTGGCCGCCACCACCGCCGTCGCCCTGGCCGAACACCACGACCGCGACTTGCCTTGGTGCTTCAACCGCAAGGAAGCCAAGGCCCACGGCGAAGGCGGTAGCCTGGTCGGCGCACCGCTGACTGGCGAAGTCTTGATCATCGACGACGTGATCACCGCGGGCACCGCCATTCGCGAAGTGATGCAGATCATCGGTTCCCAGGAAGGCGCCAAGGCCGCCGGCGTGCTGATCGCCCTGAACCGCCAGGAGCGGGGCAACGGTGAGCTGTCGGCGATCCAGGAAGTGGAGCGCGACTTCGGCATTCCGGTGATCAGCATCGTGTCGCTGAACCAGGTGCTGGAGTTTTTGGCCGACGATCCGCAGCTCAAGCAGCATTTGCCGGCGGTGGAAGCCTACCGCGCCCAGTTCGGCGTCTAAAAAGCCCCGCTGATTTTGATCTTGTGGCGAGGGAGCTTGCTCCCGCTCGGTCGCGCAGCGACCGCAAAATGTTGGGGCCGCTGCGCAGCCCAGCGGGAGCAAGCTCCCTCGCCACAAAAGCATCATCTGAAAAAGTGGTGCAAAAAAAGACCCCGCTCAACCAGGTTGAGCGGGGTCTTTTTTTACCGGTATCGCTTAAGGACGCTTGCGATTGCTGATCAACGTACCCACGCCGGTATCGGTGAAGATCTCCAGCAGGATCGCATTCGGCACGCGACCGTCGATGATCAGCGAGCTGCCGACACCGCCCTGTACCGCTTCCAGTGCGCAACGGATCTTCGGCAGCATGCCGCCGTAGATGGTGCCGTCCGCGATCAGGTCATCGACCTGCTGGGTCGACAGCCCGGTCAGGACCTTGCCGGTCTTGTCCATCAGGCCGGCGATGTTGGTCAGCAGCATCAGCTTTTCAGCTTTCAGCGCTTCGGCAACCTTGCCGGCTACCAGGTCGGCGTTGATGTTGTACGACTCACCGTTGGCACCCACGCCGATGGGCGCGATGACCGGGATGAAGTCGCCCTTGACCAGCAGGTTCAGCAGGTCGGTGTTGATGCCGACCACTTCGCCCACGTGACCGATGTCGATGATTTCCGGCTGGGTCATCTCCGGGGTCTGGCGGGTGACGGTGAGTTTCTTCGCCCGAATCAGCTCGGCGTCCTTGCCCGTCAGGCCGATGGCGCTGCCGCCATGGCGGTTGATCAGGTTGACGATGTCCTTGTTCACCTGGCCGCCAAGGACCATTTCCACCACATCCATGGTCTGCGCGTCGGTGACGCGCATACCGTCGATGAAGTGGCTCTCGATCGACAGGCGCTTGAGCAGGTCGCCGATTTGCGGGCCACCACCGTGGACCACCACCGGGTTGATGCCCACGGCCTTCATCAGCACGATGTCGCGGGCGAAGCCGGTCTTGAGCTCCTCGCTTTCCATCGCGTTGCCGCCGTATTTGATCACCAGGGTCTTGCCGACGTAGCGTCGGATATAAGGCAACGCTTCGGACAGGACCTTGGCGGTGTTGGCGGCGGCTTCGCGTTCGAGGGTCATTCAGGGCTCCGGTAGTGCTTCAAAAAATCAAAACGGTAGTTGGAGATCAGGTGCAACACGTTTGAGTTGGGCGTGGAACACGTCCTTGATGCGCTGCAGTTCGGCTTCGTTGTCGGCCTCGAAACGCAGCACCAGCACCGGTGTGGTGTTGGAGGCGCGGACCAGGCCCCAGCCTTGTGGGTAGTCGACCCGCACACCGTCGATGGTGGTCAGTTCGGCGCCTTCGCCCCACTGGGCGTCGTGCAGTGCATCAATGATGCTGAATTTGCTCTCTTCGGTCACATGGATATTGATTTCTGGCGTAGAAATATCGTTCGGGAAGGTCGCGAACAGTTCTTCGGCCGTGGATTTCTCCTTGCTGAGGATTTCCAGCAGGCGCGCGGCGCTGTAGATACCGTCGTCGAAACCGAACCAACGCTCCTTGAAGAAGATGTGGCCGCTCATTTCGCCGGCCAGCAGGGCGCCGCTCTGTTTCATCTTCTTCTTGATCAACGAGTGACCGGTTTTCCACATGAGCGGGCGACCGCCATATTCCTTGATCAACGGTACCAGGCGACGGGTGCATTTCACGTCGAAGATGATTTCGGCATCAGGGTTGCGTGCCACCACGTCCTTGGCAAATAGCATCAGCAGGCGGTCGGGGAACACCACGCTGCCGGTATTGGTCACCACGCCCACACGGTCGCCGTCGCCGTCGAAGGCCAGGCCCAGGTCGGCGTTGGTTTCCTTGACCTTGGCGATCAGGTCTTGCAGGTTTTCCAGCTTGCCCGGGTCCGGGTGGTGGTTAGGGAAGTTGCCGTCGACGTCACAGAACAGCGGGATGACTTCGCAGTTCAGGGCTTCGATCAGTTGCGGGGCGATCACGCCGGCCGCGCCGTTGCCACAATCGACCACCACTTTCAGGCGGCGGGCGAGCTTCACGTCGTTGACGATCTCGTCGTTGTAGCGCGGCAGGATGTCGACCTTGGTCACACTGCCCTGGCCGCTGCTCAAGTCGTTGGTCTTGAGGCGGGTGTGCAGGGCCTGGATCTGTTCGTTGGCGAGGGTGTCGCCGGCGATGACGATCTTGAAGCCGTTGTAGTTCGACGGGTTGTGGCTGCCGGTGAGCATTACGCCTGATTTACCGGCCAGCACGTTGGCGGCGTAGTACAGCGCGGGCGTCGGGACCAGGCCCACGTCGCTGACGTGGCAGCCGCTGTCGGCAACGCCTTTGATCAATTGCTCGACCAGCTCGGGGCCCGACAAGCGGCCATCGCGGCCGACGCACACGTTCGGTTCGCCCTGGGCCAGGCTCTGGGAGCCAATGGCGCGGCCGATCCAGTAGGCGGTTTCGGCGGTGAGGGTTTCCGGTACCACGCCACGGATGTCGTAGGCGCGGAAAATGCTTTCAGGGAAGATCGGGGCGATTGCGGCTGGGGTGTTCATGGGCGGGGCGCTCTATCAGGAAAGTGACTGGACACACCGACACTGGGTGTCGGCAGGCTCAAGCTGAAGGGTATGACGGCGTTTTTGACAGAGAGTTCGTGGTGGGAAAGTGCCATGAGACAGCGTTACCCCGGCCTCGCTCGCCTAATACATTGATTCCGGATGGGAAACCTAGCAGAAAGCCATTGCGCATTTTTTGCCCTGAAACAGAAGCTTAACAAACGGGCCGGGCAGGACGCCCGGCCCGCAACCGCATGGTCAATGGCTGCCGGAATGCCCGAAGCCGCCGGCGCCGCGCTGGCTCTCGTCGAATTCCTCGACCAGCTCGAAGTGGGCCTGGACCACTGGCACCAGCACCAGCTGTGCGATGCGTTCGCCCACGGCAATGTTGAAGGCTGTTTGGCCGCGGTTCCAGCACGACACCATCAGTTCGCCCTGGTAGTCGGAATCGATCAGGCCCACCAAGTTGCCCAGCACGATGCCATGCTTGTGGCCCAGGCCCGAGCGCGGCAGGATCAGCGCGGCCAGGCCCGGATCGCCGATGTACACCGACAGGCCAGTAGGAATCAGCAGGGTCTGGCCTGGCTCCAGGATCGTGTCCTGCTTGAGCATCGCCCGCAGGTCGAGGCCGGCGGAGCCCGGCGTGGCGTATTGCGGCAGCGGGAATTCGCTGCCGATGCGTGGGTCGAGGATCTTGGCTTGTAGGGCGTGCATGACATTAAACCTGGTTCAGACGTTCGGCGATAAAAGTGATCAGCTGGCGGGCAATCTTGCTCTTGCTGGTCTGGGCGAAAAGCGTGGCGTGCAACTGGCGGTCGATCACGCTGCAGGCGTTTTCTTCGCTGTTGAAGCCGATGCTCGGATTGGCCACGTCGTTGGCGACGATCAAGTCGAGGTTCTTGTCCTTGAGCTTGCGGGCGGCGTAATCGAGCAGGTGTTCGGTCTCGGCGGCAAAGCCGACGCTGAACGGGCGGTCGGGGCGGGTGGCGATGCTGGCCAGGATGTCCGGGTTGCGCACCATTTGCAGGAGCAGGCCGTCGCCGCTTGTAGGGTCTTTCTTCAATTTTTGCGGGGCAACGACTTCGGGGCGGTAGTCCGCTACCGCTGCCGAGGCGATGAACAGGTCGCACGGAATGGCCGCTTCGCAGGCCGCGAGCATGTCCCGGGCACTGACTACGTCGATGCGCGTGACCCGGTCCGGGGTCGGCAAATGCACCGGTCCGGTAATCAGCGTCACCCGGGCGCCGGCTTCCACGGCGGCTTCGGCCAGGGCGAAGCCCATTTTTCCGGAGCTGTGGTTGGTGATGTAGCGCACCGGGTCGATGTTTTCCTGGGTCGGCCCGGCAGTGATCAGCACGTGCTTGCCGGTCAGGGCCTGGCGCTGGAAGCAGTCGGCGGCGCACTGGGCCAGGTCCGTGGCTTCGAGCATGCGCCCCATGCCCACGTCACCGCAGGCCTGGCTGCCGGAGGCCGGTCCGAAGACTTTCAGGTCGCGGCTTTCCAGCAATTGCAGGTTGGCCTGGGTCGCCGGGTCACGCCACATGGCCTGGTTCATGGCCGGTGCGACGGCAACCACGGCGTCGGTGGCGAGCACCAGGGTGGTTAGCAGGTCATCGGCGATGCCCTGGGCCAGGCGGGCGATCAGGTCCGCCGTGGCTGGGGCGATCAGCACCAGGTCGGCCCATTTGGCCAGTTCGATATGGCCCATGGCGGCTTCGGCCGCCGGGTCGAGCAAGTCCAGGTGGACCGGGTGCCCGGACAGGGCTTGCAGGGTCAGTGGGGTAATGAACTCGCTGCCGCCACGGGTCATGACGACCCGCACTTCCGCGCCCTGGTCGATGAGTCGGCGAACCAGCTCGGCGCTCTTGTAGGCGGCAATGCCGCCGCCGACGCCCAGAACGATGCGTTTCCGATACAGCCGCTGCATAGGCCTGCCTTTCGATTTCAGTGGTCAGTGCAGGACGAACCCCTTGGCAGCAGCCTGCCAGGGTGCAAATCGCCTGCAAAAAAGATGGGCTACGATATCACAGCGACCGCTACGGAACAGCGGCGCCCACAATCAGGGAGATGCTATGAGTATTCGCGATTGGCCTGTGGCCGAGCGGCCACGGGAGAGGTTATTGGCGCTGGGGGCGGGGAGTCTTTCAGATGCCGAGTTGCTGGCGATTTTCTTGCGAACCGGCGTGTCCGGCAAAAGCGCGGTGGATCTGGCGCGACAACTGTTGATTCAATTTGGCAGCCTGCGCGCGCTGCTTGAAGCCGATCAGATCACCTTCAGCAATCACATGGGGCTCGGGCCGGCGAAGTTTGCCCAACTGCAGGCGGCTCAGGAAATGAGTCGTCGGCATCTGGCCGAACGGGCACGGGAAAAGACCATGCTGGAAAGCCCCTTCGCGGTTCGTGAATACCTGAAGTCCCTGCTGCGCCACGAACCCCACGAGGTGTTCGGTTGCCTGTTTCTCAATTCCAAGCATCAGGTGCTGACTTTCGAGGCGCTGTTTCGCGGCTCGATCGACAGCGCCAGTGTCCATCCCCGGCAGGTGGTCAAGCGAGCCCTGGCTCACAACGCCGCTGCGCTGATCCTGTGCCACAACCACCCCTCCGGCAACACCGAGCCCAGCCAGGCCGACCGGTTGCTCACCGAGCGGCTCCAGGAGGCCCTGGAGCTGATCGACGTGCGGGTGCTCGATCATTTCATCGTCGGCGATGGCGAGCCGTTGTCGATGGCGGAGTGTGGGTGGATGTAGGCCCGATCTGACGAAACGAGGCCCTTTGTGGGAGCGAGCTTGCTCGCGATAGCGGTCGGTCAGCATAGATGTGTCTGATGCGCCGCTATCACGAGCAAGCTCGCTCCCACAGGGGGCTGTGGGGCTGGGGTTACTTGAGGCTGACCTTGGAGTAATCCTGCCGACCAAACGGGCTCACCCCATAACCCTGCACATCCTTGCGGGTGAGGGCGAAGGCGGTGGGGTGCGCCAGGGGCAACCATAGGGCCTGTTGCTGGATCTGGGCCTGGGCCTGTTCGTAGAGCTTGGCGCGCACGCCTTGTTCGCCGGTGGTCTTGCCGGCGCTGATCAGCTTGTCCAGATCGGCGTT
Source organism: Pseudomonas thivervalensis (assembly GCF_001269655.1). Taxonomy (GTDB): domain Bacteria; phylum Pseudomonadota; class Gammaproteobacteria; order Pseudomonadales; family Pseudomonadaceae; genus Aquipseudomonas; species Aquipseudomonas thivervalensis. The sequence goes on along the minus strand of NZ_LHVE01000020.1, from coordinate 459,623 downwards.
GCAGTAGCGGGCGAAGTTGGTGCCGGACTTGACCGCCGCGCAGGAAAACTGCGGCGTGAGGAAGTTGTCCGGGTCGCCGTTGTCGCCCGCCCAGCCCATGAACAGCAGGTCATGCTCGCCGGCCTTGGCGCGGCGGATCAGTTCGCCCCATTCGATCACGCGGATTTCTGCCTGGATGCCGATTTCCGCGAGGTCCGATTGCAGCAACTGCGCCCCTAGGCTCGGGTTGGGATTGAGCAGGCTGCCGGAAGGTCGGGTCCAGATCGTGGTCTTGAAGCCTTCCTTCAAACCGGCCTTGGCCAGCAAGTCGCGGGCCTTGGCTGGGTCGTGGGCGTAGCCCGGCAAGTGCTTGGCATAGCTCCAGGTATTCGGTGGATAAGGGCCATTGGCGGCTTCGGCGGTGCCTTCGAAGACGGTCTTGAGGTAGCTGGCCTTGTCGAAGGCCAGGTTGATGGCTTGTCGCACCTCAGGTTTGTCCAGTGGCGCATGCTGGCTGTTGATCGCCACGAACGCAGTCATGAAGGCGTCGGTCTGGGCCACGCTGAGGGTCGATTCCTGCCGGGCGGCCTGCACGTCCAGCGGCTTGGGCGACAGGGCGATCTGGCATTCGTTGCGGCGCAGTTTCTGCAGGCGCACGTTGGCATCCGGCGTGATGGCGAAGATCAGCGGGTCCACGGTGGGCTTGCCACCGAAATAGGCGTCGTTGGCCTTGTAGCGAATCGAGGCGTCCTTCTGGAACCGGCTGAAAATGAACGGGCCGGTGCCGATCGGCTGGTTGTTGAGTTTTTCCGGCGTGCCGGCCTGCATCAACTGATCGGCGTATTCAGCCGAATAGATGGAGGCAAAGCCCATGCTCAACGTCGCCAGGAAGGTCGAGTCGGCGTGATCGAGGGTGAAGCGCACGGTCAGCGGGTCCAGGGCGTCGATTTTTTTGATCAGCGCCGGCAATTGCATGGACTGGGCGTGGGGGAAGCCGCTTTGCGCGACCTTGTGCCACGGGTTCGCCGGGTCGAGCATGCGCTCGAAGCTGAACTTCACGTCCTCGGCGGTCAGGTCGCGGCGCGGTGTGAAGTAGTCGGTGTGATGGAACTTGACCTGGGGGCGCAGCTTGAACACGTAGGTCAGGCCATCGGTTGAGACGTCCCAGTGCTCGGCCAGGCTGGGGACCACTTTGCCGCTGGCGGTGTCAAAATCCACCAGGCGGTTCATCAGCACGTCGGCGGAGGCGTTGGTGGTGGTCAGGGAGTTGTACTGGACGACATCGAACCCTTCCGGGCTGGCTTCGGTGCAGACGCTCAGGGCGGCGGCCTGGGCCAGCGGGCTGATCAGCAGAGGGGCGAGCAACAATGGTAGGGCAGCGAGGCGCATGGTCGGTTTCCTGTGCAAGTCGAAGGCCCATCTGCGAGTGCAGTCTGGAAAAGGCCTACCCTAGTGGGCTCGCTGGCAAATGACTATCCCCTTTTTGCATTTTCCGGCACTCTGCGGCGACGGCATGGGTGGCCAGAACCCGCCGCACGTGAAAAAAACCCGCGTGCAGCGACGAGCGGTAAAGGGCCGTGCCAGCCTCTGCCCCCGCCGTCCGGGGCGGTTAGCCGATGTTTCCCCATGAAGACAAATCACATCGACTGTTGTTGCACTGTGGTCTTTCTGGTATAAAGCAGCGCTCTTTTCTAGGGGCCCGGTTCCTTCACTGTAGGTGTAGCCGGTAAGACCCTTAAAGAAACGCGGCGCCTGGCGCCAAATGACTGAGAGATTAAGCGGCCAACCCATGCCGGGTTGGGCATGTGGTTTTAGAGGGCTGAGGCATGTCGAGAGTCTGTCAAGTTACCGGTAAGGGTCCGGTGACTGGGAATAACATTTCCCACGCAAACAACAAAACCCGTCGTCGTTTCCTGCCGAACCTGCAGCATCACCGCTTCTGGGTTGAAGAAGAGAAACGTTTTGTGCGTCTGCGCGTATCTGCCAAAGGCATGCGCATCATCGACAAGCGTGGCATCAGTGTCGTGCTGGCCGAACTTCGTCGCGATGGCAAGGTTTAAGGGAGCTAATCATGCGTGAATTGATTCGTTTGATCTCGAGCGCCGGTACTGGTCACTTCTACACTACCGACAAGAACAAGCGTACTACCCCGGACAAAATCGAGATCAAGAAATATGATCCGGTTGTTCGCAAGCACGTGATCTACAAGGAAGGCAAAATCAAGTAATTGATTTTTCCCTCTTACAAAAAAGGCCCGTATCGCGAGATACGGGCCTTTTTTGTTGCCTGTGAGGGCCTCGTCGCGAGCATGCTCACTCCCTGGGTTTCGGGCACGCCACAATCCCCTGTGGGAGCGAGCTTGCTCGCGATGAGGCCAGATCCAGCGACGCAAATCCTCAGGCCTTCTGCTCAAACACCACATAGATCTTGCGGCACGGCTCCAGCACTTCCCAAGTGCCCTTGAACCCGGCCGGGATCACGAAGCGGTCGCCGGCCCGCAGGGTCTTGGCGTTGCCCTCGTTGTCCCGCAGCACGGAAACGCCTTGGACGATCTCGCAGTATTCGTGCTCGGTGTAATTGACCGTCCACTGGCCAACGGCGCCTTCCCAGACCCCGGCATTCATTTGTCCGCATGGACTGTTGTAGTGGTTGAAAACCGCTTGTTCGGGATCACCCTTGAGCACCTTGGCCGGGTCCGGGCGATAACGTTCGACGGTGGTATTGGCCTGGCTGAAGTCGACGATGTCCTGAATGCTCATGCTGGTGATTCCCGGTGATCGCTTGGAAGGTCCGAGTCTATGTTTATTAAAACGAACATCGCAAGGCCGTTTGCCGGCGTTGTGTCAAATATATTGAAACATGACCAGCCGCTGGTTTAGGGTGGCGGGTGCCCCGTGCCGAAAACGGCGCCGAAAACAGGCTGGCCGGGCAGAATTCTTTGAGCGCTGCGCATTGCGCGGCGTTCGTACTCAATAAGAGGAGGACACACGCATGACCACCCTGACTCGTGCCGATTGGGAACAACGCGCCCGCGACCTGAAAATCGAAGGCCGCGCCTTCATCAACGGTGAATACACCGATGCGGTGTCCGGCGAAACCTTCGAATGCCTCAGCCCGGTCGATGGCCGTGTGCTGGGCAAGATCGCCAGCTGCGACGTGGCCGACGCCCAGCGTGCCGTCGAGAATGCCCGCGCCACTTTCAACTCCGGCGCCTGGTCGCGCCTGGCGCCAAGCAAGCGCAAAGCCACCATGATTCGTTTCGCCGGCCTGCTCAAGCAGCACGCCGAAGAGCTGGCCTTGCTCGAAACCCTGGACATGGGCAAACCGATCAGCGACTCGCTGAACATCGACGTGCCCGGCGCGGCCCAAGCGTTGAGCTGGAGCGGTGAGGCCATCGACAAGCTCTACGACGAAGTGGCCGCCACCCCGCACGATCAACTAGGCTTGGTCACTCGTGAGCCGGTAGGGGTCGTCGGCGCTATCGTGCCTTGGAACTTCCCGCTGATGATGGCCTGCTGGAAGCTTGGCCCGGCGCTGTCCACCGGTAACTCGGTGGTGCTAAAACCGTCGGAAAAATCCCCGCTGACCGCCATCCGCATCGCCGCGCTGGCGATCGAGGCCGGCATTCCGAAAGGCGTGCTGAACGTGCTGCCAGGCTACGGTCATACCGTCGGCAAGGCCCTGGCCCTGCACATGGACGTCGATACGCTGGTGTTCACCGGCTCCACCAAGATCGCCAAGCAACTGATGATCTATTCCGGCGAATCCAACATGAAGCGCATCTGGCTGGAAGCCGGCGGCAAGAGCCCGAACATCGTGTTCGCCGATGCCCCGGATCTGCAGGCCGCCGCCGAATCCGCGGCCAGCGCCATCGCCTTCAACCAGGGCGAAGTCTGCACCGCCGGTTCGCGGCTGTTGGTGGAGCGCTCCATCAAGGACACGTTCCTGCCGCTGGTGATCGAAGCACTCAAGGGCTGGAAGCCAGGCAATCCCCTGGACCCGGCCACCAACGTTGGCGCCCTGGTCGATACTCAACAGATGAACACCGTGCTGTCCTACATCGAGGCCGGCCACAGCGACGGCGCCAAACTGGTCGCCGGTGGCAAGCGCATCCTTGAAGAAACCGGCGGCACCTATGTCGAGCCGACGATTTTCGACGGTGTGAGCAACGCGATGAAAATCGCCCAGGAAGAGATTTTCGGCCCGGTGTTGTCGGTCATCGCTTTCGACACCGCCGAGCAGGCCATCGAAATCGCCAACGACACGCCGTATGGCCTGGCCGCAGCGGTATGGACCAAGGACATCTCCAAGGCTCACCTGACCGCCAAGGCCCTGCGTGCCGGCAGCGTATGGGTCAACCAATACGACGGCGGCGACATGACCGCCCCGTTCGGTGGCTTCAAGCAGTCGGGCAACGGTCGCGACAAGTCGTTGCACGCGTTCGACAAATACACCGAGCTGAAGTCGACCTGGATCAAGCTCTGACTCGGGGCTTCATGCCGCGCTGATCCCCTCTGTGGGGGCGGGGATGGGCGGAAGATCGGTCGGTACACATCCCCTGTGGGAGCGAGCCTGCTCGCGATAGCGGTATGACAGTCGACGACTTTGTTGAATGTTGCGCCGCTATCGCGAGCAAGCTCGCTCCCACAGTGTTTTGGGGGATGGCTGAGATTGATAACCCTCCACAGGAGCGTGGGAATGCGTTGGGCAACCTATTTCGCCGTGTTGGCCTCTGTCCTGAGCGTCGGTCTGGCCCTGGGCGTCAGCATGCCGCTGGTGTCGTTGCGCCTGGAGGGCTGGGGTTATGGCTCGTTTGCCATTGGCGTGATGGCTGCCATGCCGGCCGTGGGCGTGTTGCTCGGCGCCAAGGTGTCGAGCCGGCTGGCGGCGCGGTTCGGCACGGCGGCGTTGATGCGCCTGTGCCTATGGGGCGGGGCAGTGTCCATCGGGCTATTGGCGCTGTTGCCCAGTTATCCGGTGTGGTTGGTGCTGCGCTTGTTGATCGGCGTGGTCCTGACCTTGGTGTTCATCCTGGGTGAAAGCTGGATCAATCAACTGGTCATTGAGAAATGGCGTGGGCGACTGGTGGCGCTGTACGGCAGCAGCTACGCCCTGAGCCAGTTGTCCGGCCCGCTGTTGCTGGGCGCGCTGGGGACCGATCATGACTACGGGTTCTGGGTGGGCGTCGGCCTGCTGCTAGTCGCACCCTTGCTTTTGCTGGGCCGTAGCGGTGCGCCGAGCAGCGAGGCCGGCAACGTTACGTTTGGTGATTTATGGACGTTCTGCCGAGGCTTGCCGGCGATTGCCTGGGCGGTCTCGTTGTTCGCTGCGTTCGAAGCGATGATTCTCACGTTGCTACCGGTGTATTGTCTGCGCCAGGGCTTCACGGCCGACATTGCGCTGGCGATGGTCAGCACGGTGGTGGTCGGCGATGCTTTGCTGCAGCTGCCTATCGGTGCCCTGGCCGATCGCGTGTCTCGCCGGGCCCTGTTGACCGGGTGCGCGGTGGCGTTGATGTTATCGAGCCTGGCGGTTCCGTTGCTGATCGACACTCTGCTGATCTGGCCGCTGTGGGTGCTGTTCGGCGCCAGCGCAGGCGGTTTGTTCACGCTGTCGCTGATCCTGATCGGCGAGCGTTACCGCGACGATGCACTGGTGCGGGCCAACGCCCATGTCGCGCAACTGTGGGGGCTTGGTTGCCTGGTTGGTCCGCTGGTGGCGGGGGCGGGCAGCCAATGGGTCAGCGGCCATGCGCTGCCTTTGTTCATGGCGGCCGGAGCGTTCGGGTTGGTGATCCTGCTGTTGCGGCAAGGGGCGTTCGGGGCGACGCAGGCTGCCTGAATATCCCGAAGCGCTGTGGCGAGGGAGTTTTTGTGGCGAGGGAGCTTGCTCCCGCTCGGTTGCGCAGCAACCGCAAAGCCGGGACTGCTTCGCAGTCCAGCGGGAGCAAGCTCCCTCGCCACAAAAGCGGTCTGCCACAAGGCAGGCTGTCCACAAAACGGTCTGCCACAAGAGCGACCTGTCCACCTCTAAAGCATCCGCTCCAACCCGATCGTCGTGCTGAACCAGGCATTGAACCGGCGCCACCAGCTGCCCGGTTCGCGGTCCAGGTCGTGGGTCTGGCCGTTGTCTTCGGTGGTCCACACAAGCGCTTCATCTTTCAGTCGGGCCTGGTAGCTCAGGGCCGGCGCCATGCCTTGCAAGGCCAGTTCACGGACTTGTCCGGCGAGTTCAGGGCTGTCCACCAGTACGCCGACTTCGGTATTCCACAGCACTGAGCGCGGGTCGAAATTGAACGAGCCGATGAACGATTTCTGCTGGTCGAAGATGATCGCCTTGCTGTGCAGGCTGGAGTCCGATTCGCCGTAGGACTTGCTGTAGAACAAGTGAGCGCTGCCGCCGGTGTCGCCCGGTTGCCGGCGCAACTCAAACAGGCGCACGCCGTGTTGCAACAGGGCCTTGCGGTACGGCGCATAGCCGCCGTGCACGGCGGGCACGTCGGTGGCTTCCAGGGAGTTGGTCAGCAGGCTTACCGATACGCCGGCATCGGCGCGACTGGTCAGGTACACCAAGCCTGGCTGGCCGGGGACGAAGTAGGCCGAAATCATGATCAGTTCTTTGCTGACGCCCGTCAGCTCGGGGGCCAGTTGCGTGGTCAGCAATAGCTGCGGGTCCGGTTCGCCCTTGGCCAGCACTTTGCTGGGCGCGTCCCACAGCGCCTGGTTCCAGGCCCAGATCAACTGGTCGCGCCACGTGTCCAGGCGCGGTTGGGTCTTGTAGGCAGTCAATTGCTGGTAAAGCGCGTGGTTTTCCTGGTGGGTCTGCTCCAGCGACTCCTGCAGGCGCAGTCGACTGTTGGCCAAGTCCTTGGCCGTGGGGCGATGGGACAGGAACTGTTCGATGGGTTTGCTCAGGGCGCTGTTCCAGTACTGGTCGAAGCTGTGCCCCAATTGCTCGGCCACCGGACCGACACCGAGCAGGTCGATGTCGGTGAAGTTCAGGTTAGGTTCGGCGTCGAAATACTCATCGCCCAGGTTGCGGCCGCCGACGATGGCCATGCTGTTGTCGGCCAGCCACAGCTTGTTGTGCATCCGCCGGTGTTGCAGTGACAGATTGAACAGGCGCCCGAGACCGCGGGTCACGCCGGTGGCGCGACCCAGGTGCAGCGGATTGAACAGGCGGATCTGGATTCGCGGATGAGCGGCGAGGGTCGCGATGATCTGATCGAGGCCATCGCTGGTGGTGTCGTCCAGCAGGATCCGCACACGTACGCCGCGGTCGGCGGCCTTGAGCAATTCATCCACCAGCATTCGCGTACTGATGCCGTCGTGGACGATGTAGTACTGCAAGTCCAGACTGCCTTGGGCGTTGCGAATCAGCTCGGCGCGAGCGGTGAAAGCCTCGGTGCTGTCCGACAGCAGCCGAAAGCCCGAGCGGCCTTCATGGGGCGCGACCTGGGCCTGGACCGAACGGCCGAACGAGGATTCGGTGGCGGGCAAGGCCTGGGAGGGTTCGCGGGTGACATCAAGACCGGCGCAGCCGCTTAGCAACGAGGCGACTAACAGCAGCGCAGGCAGGATCGGTCTGGATCTCACGTAGGATCGTTCCGCTTGTTCACGTTGATCGGCTGTTGGGTGCCGCTTCCCTGGGTAAAGTTCAGACGACGTGGCGCTGGGTTTCGTTCAACAACGCGATGGCGGCCGCGCCGACTTTGCGCACGGCTTCTTCGATCTGGGCCGTTGGCTTGGCAGCGTAGTTCATCCGCAGGCAGTTGCGGTACTTGCCCGATGCCGAAAAAATGCTGCCGACGGCGACCTGTACGCCTTGGTCCAACAGGACCCGATTGAGCTTCAGTGTGTCGAAGCCGTCGGGCAATTCGATCCACAGCATGAAACTGCCCCGCGGGCGGCTGGCACGGGTGCCCGAGGGAAAGTAGCGGCTGACCCAGTCGATCATCACGTCGCGATTGCGCTGGTATTGCGTACGCATCCGCCGCAAATGGGGTTCGAAATGCCCGCCCTTGAGAAATTCGGCGATGGCGATCTGCGGCTGTGGCGCGGTAGAACCGGTGCTGATGTATTTCATGTGCAGCACCCGCTCCAGATACCGACCCGGCGCGACCCAGCCAATGCGCAGGCCGGGCGCCAGGGTCTTGGAAAACGAACTGCAGAGCAGGACGCGGCCATCTTCATCGAAGGACTTGATGGTGCGTGGGCGCGGGTATGTGTAGGCCAATTCCCCATACACATCATCTTCGATAATCGCCACGTCGAAGCGCTGTGCCAGGTTCAGCAGCGCGCGTTTGTTGGCGTCGGGCATGATGTAGCCCAGCGGGTTATTGCAGCTGGGGGTCAACTGTATGGCCTTGATGGGCCATTGCTCCAGGGCCAGTTCCAGTGCATCCAGGCTGATGCCGGTGAGCGGGTCGGTGGGGATTTCCAAAGCCTTCATGCCCAGGCCCTTGAGGGTTTGCATGGCCCCGTGAAAGCTGGGTGAATCCACCGCGACGATGTCGCCTTGTTCGCAGGTGGCGCGGATGCTGACCGACAGGGCTTCGTGACAGCCGGTGGTGACGATTAAATCGTTGGGGCCCAATTGGCAGCCAGAGTCCAGCGATAGCCGGGCGATCTGCTCGCGCAATGCAAGGTTGCCGTAGATGTTGTCGTAATACAGGCCGGGCATGTCTTGTCGACGGCTGATCTGCGCCAGGCTGCGCAGCAGCGGTTTCATGGTCGGCGAATTGATATCCGGCATGCCGCGTCCCAGTTGCACCACGTCCGGGCGCGGTACGGCGCGTATCAGCTCCAGCACCTGGTCCCACTGGGAAATATCCACAGGGCGCTGGGCCGGACGGCCTACCACCGGCAGGTCCGGCAATTCGCGGCTCACGGGTACGAAATAACCGGACTTGGGTCTGGGCATCGCCAGCCCACTGTCCTCCAACACACGATAAGCCTGCTGCACCGTACTCAAACTGACTCCGTGTTCCGTGCTCAATGCCCGCACCGACGGCAGCCGGTCGCCGGGGCGGTAGAAGCCCTGTTCGATGCGGGTGCCAAGCAGTTCGGCGAGGTTCACGTAGAGGGTCATGGTGCGCTCCCGATGAGATGGACAACTGCAACCAATACAGTTGGGTTGGAAAATGACGATTCAGTGTCGGAAATACCGAATCTGTATGCTTATAAAAGAAATTGTTTGAATCTGTATTGCTTTTAGCCGTCCGCGCATCATGAAACCTCTGGCTACCCAAGTAAACAGGAGCGATCAAAATGAACGGCTTGAGCGATGTGCGGCTGACGTTACACAGTCAGGAACTGGCGGCAGGGCAGGAGAAAGGGCTGCGCAGCGCGACGTTGCGCAATGCACCGTCCGGCCTGAGTCGCTGGGCCCTGTTCTGGCATCGTCTGCATACACGCAAGGCCTTGTTGGAACTTACACCCGAACAGTTGCGTGACGTCGGGCTGAGCCGGGAGCAGGCGCGGGAGGAGGGGCTCAAGCCGTTCTGGCGGCTTTGAAGCGATAAAGAACCCAGCACAATCCCTGTGGCGAGGGAGCTTGCTCCCGCTGGGTTGCGTAGCAACCCTTAGATTTTGCGGTCGCTGCGCAACCGAGCGGGAGCAAGCTCCCTCGCCACGGTTTTTGGTTAGACCAATTCTTTCAACCGATGCCACAACATCCCCAGCGCCAACAGCGGTGAGCGCAAATGCTTGCCACCCGGGAAGGTCATGTGCGGGACCTGGGCGAACAGGTCGAAACCGCTGCCGTGCTGCCCGCTGATGGCTTCGGCCAACAATTTGCCGGCCAGGTGCGTGGCATTCACCCCGTGGCCGGAATAGGCCTGGGCGTAATACACATTGGGTTGATCCTTGAGCCGGCCGATCTGCGGCAAACGGTTGGCACCGATGCCAATCATCCCGCCCCATTGATAATCGATTTTCACATCCCCCAGTTGCGGGAACACCTTGAGCATCTTTGGACGCATGTAGGCGCCAATGTCCTGCGGGTCGCGGCCGGAATAATGACAAGCCCCGCCAAACAACAAGCGTCGATCCGCCGAAAGCCGGTAGTAATCCAGCGCTACACGCTGGTCGCAGACCGCCATGTTCTGCGGCAACAGTGCCTGGGCCTGGGCCTGGCTCAGGGGCTCGGTGGCGATGATGTAGCTTCCGGCCGGCAAGACTTTGCCGCCGAGTTGCGGATTGAGTCCATTGAGGTAGGCGTTACAGCCCAGTACCAGCGTCTTGGCGCGGACCGAGCCCTGTTGGGTGTGCACCTTCACTTCAGGGCCGTAGTCGATACGCGTGACCGCTGATTGCTCGAACAGCCGGACCCCCAGTTGCTGCGCGGCGGCGGCTTCGCCCAAGGCCAGGTTCAGTGGGTGCAGATGGCCTGAACCCATGTCGATCAACCCGCCGACGTAGCGATCCGAACCCACGACGCTGTGCATTTCGTCGGCTTGCAGCAGTCGGGTCGGGTGGCGATAACCCAGGCTGCGCAATTCTTCGGCGTCTTCGGCGAAGCCTTCCAGGTCGCTGGGTTTGTTGGCGAGGTCGCAGTAGCCCCAGGTGAGATCGCACGGAATCCGGAAACGCTCAACGCGTTGCCGGACGATTTCCACCGCCTCAAGGCCCATGAGTTTCATCTGGCGCACGCCGTCGGTGCCGATGATCGGGGCGAACTGGTCGAGGCCATGGCCGACGCCACGGATCAATTGGCCGCCGTTGCGCCCGCTGGCGCCCCAGCCGATCCGGTGCGCTTCCAGCAGCACCACGCTCATGCCGCGTTCGGCCAGTTCGATCGCCGTGTTCAACCCGGAGAACCCGCCGCCGACGACGCAGACGTCCACTCGCAACTCACCCTGTAACACCGGATGGTCCGGTTGCGGCAGGCTGCTGGCGGCGTAGTAAGAGGCGGCGTGCGCGTGGTTCGGGACAGGTTGCTGAACACGGGCGTTCATGTGCGTAATCCTGATTATTGTGTTTGAGAAATTTTACGGAGCATAAGCCGGAGATTCCTCCCTGGGCAACACCGGTCGGTTGGCGCTGTCTGGCCTGCGGCTTTTAAGGCAAAATCCCGGACAGTCCTTCTCGGTAACCGTCTCGATGAGCTGCAACAGTCAAAAAATTCGCACGCTACGCCAGCAGATTCCCTCGTTCGAGTGCGTACCGGGCTGCCATGACTGCTGCGGTCCGGTCACCACCTCGCCCGAGGAAATGGCCCGCTTACCCCGCAAGACTCGCGCCGAACAGGACGCGGCCATGGAAGCCTTGGACTGCGTGCACCTGGGGCCCAACGGTTGCACCGTCTACGACGAGCGACCGCTGATCTGCCGGCTGTTCGGCACCACGGCGACCTTGCCGTGTCCCAATGGCCGGCGGCCGGTGGAGCTGATTCATCCGCGGGTCGAGAAGCAGATTCATGAGTACATGGCCAGCACTCGGCAGGTCTTAGTCTAATGAGATCGTTCCCACGCTCCGCGTGGGAATGCCTTTACGGACGCTCCGCGTTCGGCTCTTGGGGGACGCAGAGCGTCCCAGGCTGCATTCCCACGCGGAGCGTGGGAACGATCAACGATCAACAGTCCTTGCCTGGAGGCAGTCATCAATCCGGAATCGGCAGGTTCAAGCTCTCTTTCACTTCTTCCATCACGATGTAGCTCTTGGATTCGCGCACATGGGGCAACTTGAGCAGGATGTCCCCCAGCAGCTTGCGGTACGACGCCATCTCGGAAATCCGCGCCTTCACCAGATAGTCGAAATCCCCTGACACCAGGTGACATTCCAGCACATGGGGCAATTTCAGCACGGCGCGTCGGAATTCTTCGAAGGTGTCGCCGGATTTGTAGTCGAGGCTGATTTCGACAAACACCAGCAGGCTGCCCTTCAAGTGCTGCGGATTGAGTCGGGCGTTGTAGCCCATGATGATGCCTTCGCGCTCCAGGCGCCGTACCCGCTCGGTACAGGGCGTGGTGGAGAGGCCGACCTTTTCCCCCAGCTCGGTGAAGGAGATTCGTCCGTCCGCCTGGAGAATGCGCAGGATATTGCGGTCGATCTTGTCCAGCTCGCGTTTGGTCTGGGTGTTGGTACGCACAGGTGATGCGCCTCCATGAAAAGGGGTTTTGCCGAGAATTCTCGCCAAATATAGGTGTTTATATAGTGAAAAGCACTGGCTGATCTTTTTTACACTGCGCCCATCAAAGCTATGTACAACAAACGTCAGCGGTTCAGCCGCGATGAGGGCTTCAACATGCGCGTTCTGGTCTTGGGTAGCGGCGTCATCGGTACCGTCAGTGCTTATTATCTGGCCCGTGCCGGGTTTGAAGTGGTGGTGGTCGACCGTCAGCCAGCGCCTGCCATGGAAACCAGTTTCGCCAACGCCGGCCAGGTGTCGCCGGGTTATGCCTCGCCGTGGGCCGCGCCGGGCGTGCCGCTCAAGGCCATCAAATGGCTGCTGCAACGGCATGCGCCATTGGCGATCAAGGCCACCGCCGACGTTGATCAGTACCTGTGGATGGCGCAAATGCTGCGCAACTGCACCGCCAGTCGCTATGCCATCAACAAGGAGCGCATGGTGCGCCTGTCCGAGTACAGCCGTGACTGCCTCGACGAACTGCGCGCTGAAACCGGCATTGCCTACGAAGGCCGTAGCCTCGGGACTACGCAGTTGTTCCGCACCCAGGCCCAGCTCGATGGCGCGACGAAGGACATCGCCGTATTGAAAGAGTCCGGCGTACCGTTCGAAGTGCTCGACCGCGAAGGCATTGCCCGGGTCGAGCCGGCCCTGGCCAATGTCACCGACATCCTGGCCGGCGCCTTGCGCCTGCCTAACGACCAGACCGGCGATTGTCAGATGTTTACCACGCGCCTGGCGGAAATGGCGGTGAAGCTGGGTGTGCAATTCCGCTTTGGCCAGGACATCCAGCGCCTGGACTTCGCCGGTGATCGCATCAACGGTGTCTGGATCGACGGCAAGCTGGAAACCGCCGACCGCTATGTACTTGCCCTGGGCAGCTACTCGCCGCAATTGCTCAAGCCCCTGGGGATTCGTGCACCGGTGTATCCGCTCAAGGGTTATTCCCTGACCGTGCCGATCACCAACCCGGCAATGGCACCGACGTCGACCATTCTCGACGAAACCTACAAGGTCGCGATCACCCGCTTCGACAACCGCATCCGGGTGGGCGGCATGGCGGAAATCGCCGGTTTTGACCTGTCCCTCAACCCACGTCGGCGTGAAACCCTGGAGATGATCGTCAACGACCTTTATCCTCAGGGCGGCGATCTGGCCCAGGCCAGTTTCTGGACCGGTTTGCGCCCGACCACCCCGGACGGCACGCCAATCGTCGGCGCCACGCCTTTCAAGAATCTGTTCCTGAACACCGGCCACGGCACTCTCGGATGGACCATGGCCTGTGGCTCCGGTCGCCTGTTAGCCGACCTGATGGCCAAGAAAAAGCCGCAGATCAGCGCCGAAGGCCTCGATATTTCCCGTTACGGCAGTAAACACCAGGAGTCTGCAAAACATGTCAATCCAGCGCCAGCTCACCAATGACCGCATGAGTCAGGTTGTCGTGCACAACGGCACCGTTTACCTGGCCGGGCAGGTCGGCGACGACATGAACGCCGGTATTGAACAGCAGACCCGCGAATGCCTGGCCAATATCGAGCGCTTGCTGGACCTGTCCGGGACCGACAAGACGCGGCTGTTGTCGGTAACGATCTACCTGAAGGACATCGACGCCCACTTCGAAGGCATGAACGCGGTCTGGGACCAATGGTTGCCCAAGGGCGTCGCCCCGGCCCGGGCCACGGTAGAGGCCAAGCTGTGTGAGCCGGAGATCCTGGTGGAGTTGTCCGTCGTGGCTGCGCTGCCTTAATACCTGGCCCAAACGATCCCTCTCCCGGCGCTGCTAGTGGTTCATGCCGTCAGCCCGCGCCGGTTTTTTATTCATGACCGCCTAGAAGCCTGCCGCCATGCGTCCTGCCCGTGCCCTGATCGATCTCCAAGCCCTGCGTCACAACTACCAATTGGCCCGCGAAGTCACGGGGGCCAAGGCCCTTGCGGTGATCAAGGCCGATGCCTACGGGCACGGCGCGGTGCGGTGCGCCGAGGCGCTGCAGGACATGGCGGACGGGTTCGCCGTGGCCTGCATCGAAGAAGCCTTGGAACTGCGGGCCGGCGGGATCCGTGGGCCGATCCTGCTGTTGGAAGGTTTTTTCGAAGCCGATGAGTTGCCGCTGATCGTCGAACACGATTTCTGGTGCGTGGTGCATTCGTTGTGGCAGCTCGAAGCAATTGAAAAAGCTGCGTTGAGCCAGCCGATCAGCGTCTGGCTCAAGCTCGATTCCGGTATGCATCGGGTCGGCCTGCATCCGGCGGATTACCAGGCGGCCTACCGTCGCCTGCTCGCCAGCGGCAACGTGGCGAAGATTGTCTTGATGAGCCACTTCGCCCGTGCCGATGAACTGCACGATCCCAGCAGCACCGAGCAACTGGCGATATTCGACAAAGCCCGCCAGGGCCTGGTGGCGCAGATCAGCCTGCGCAACTCACCGGCCGTGCTGGGCTGGCCGCAGATACCCAGCGACTGGGTACGCCCGGGCATCATGCTCTACGGCGCAACGCCCTTCAACGAGCCCAACACCGTCGCTTCGCGTCTGCAACCGGTAATGACTCTGGAATCGAAGATCATCAGCGTGCGCGAATTGCCCGCTGGCGAGCCGGTGGGCTATGGCGCCCGCTTCGTCACCACGCAACCGACCCGGGTTGGCGTGGTCGCCATGGGTTATGCCGACGGCTACCCACGCCAGGCCCCCACCGGTACGCCGGTGCTGGTGGAGGGGCAGCGCAGCCAGTTGGTCGGGCGGGTGTCGATGGACATGCTGGCTGTCGACTTGACCCATGTCCCCCAGGCCGGGCTCGGCTCGACGGTGGAGTTGTGGGGCAAGCATATCCTCGCCAGCGACGTCGCCAAGGCCGCCGACACGATTCCCTACCAGATTTTCTGTAACCTGCGGCGGGTGCCACGGCTCTATTCCGGGGCCTGACAGCAAGCGCGACCTACCGAAAGTCGCTTCACCGCACAGGATTCGGGTCAAAGTGTTGTAAATACTGAACGCTGTCGCCATGATAACGCTCACTTTCCACACAACCTGATTCCCTGGAGGCTCCAGCATTGGACGTCGGTGAACGACTGCAATCCATTCGTAAACTCAAAGGCCTTTCCCAGCGTGAACTCGCCAAGCGCGCGGGCGTCACCAACAGCACTATTTCGATGATCGAGAAGAACAGCGTCAGCCCCTCGATCAGCTCGCTGCGTAAGGTCCTTGGCGGGATTCCCATGTCCATGGTCGAGTTTTTCTCCGAAGAGATCCTTCAGGAGAAACCGACCCAGATCGTCTACAAAGCCAACGAACTGATCGACATCTCCGACGGCGCCGTGACCATGAAGCTGGTGGGCAGGGCGCACCCGAGCCGGGCGATTGCCTTCCTCAACGAAATCTATCCACCGGGTGCTGACACTGGCGAAGAGATGCTCACTCATGAGGGCGAAGAAACCGGGATCCTGGTGGAAGGGCGGCTGGAATTGGTGGTCGGCGCCGAAACCTTCGTGCTCGAGGCTGGCGACAGCTACTATTTCGAAAGCACCAAGCCGCACCGTTTCCGTAATCCGTTCGATGTGCCGGCGCGACTGATCAGCGCAGCCACACCGGCCAATTTCTAGACGAAGAGGCGCCAGGCCCGCGTGGCAAAGGCGCCCACCTGTTGGACTGTCATGACAAACAAGACCCTTGCGACTTTGGGGTTGTTTCAGAGTGACAGGCTTACCGCTATACTTGCGCCCGCCTGCAAACCGTGGCCGCAGGCGTGACTAGCCACCATTGAGGGTGTACGCGTGAACCTAATTATGAAAATGCTGGCTGCACCAGCAACCGTATTGGCCCTATGGGCTGCGAGCGCTCAAGCGGCGCCGAACGACGAAATCGCCAAGCGCCTTGAACCCGTCGGCCAGGTTTGCGTCCAGGGCAAGGAATGCAAGGGTATGGAAGTCGTGGCTTCGGCGGGTGGCGCTGGTGGTGCCAAGGCGCCAAAAGATATCATTGCCAAACATTGCAACGCTTGCCATGGCACCGGCCTGCTGGGCGCGCCGAAAATCGGTGACAAGGCTGCCTGGAAAGAGCGCGCCGACCACCAGGGCGGTCTCGACGGCATCCTGGCCAAGGCCATCACTGGCGTCAACGCCATGCCGCCTAAAGGCACCTGCGCCGACTGCTCCGATGACGACCTCAAGGGCGCCATCAAAGAGATGTCTGGCCTGTAATACGCCAACATCTTTCACAAAAAAGCCGCTTACGAGCGGCTTTTTTGCGCCTGGTTTTTTTCGGGGCTGTTCATCGCAACCAAGACCCGGCAAGCTCGGTCCAACCCACATTCATGGAATGTCCTGGAGGGTCCGATGGTGCAGTTGTGTTCAATCGAACAGGCGGTGGACGACGTGCTTGAGCGCCTGCCTGCGCATATTCACCTCGGCATGCCCCTGGGGCTGGGCAAACCCAACCTGTTCGCCAACGCGCTGTACCGGCGCATCGCACAACTGCCCGAGCGACAGCTGACGATCTACACCGCCCTGAGCCTGGGCCGGCCGAACCTGGGCGACGGTTTGCAGAAGCGCTTCCTAGAACCCTTTGTCGAGCGAGTCTTCGGTGATTATCCCGAGCTGGATTACCTGGCCGATCTGCACCGGGACAGCTTGCCGGCAAACATCCGCGTCGAGCAGTTCTTCATGCAGCCCGGCAGCCTGCTGCACAGTGCGTCGGCCCAGCAGGACTACGTCAGCAGCAACTACAGCCACGCGGCCCGGGACATCAATGCCGCCGGCTTGAACCTGGTGGCGCAGTTGGTGGCGAGCGACCCGGCGCACCCGGATCGCCTGAGCCTGAGCTGCAACCCAGACATCACCCTCGACCTGCTGCCGATGATCGCCAAGCGTCGGGCGGCCGGGGAAACCATTCTGCTGGTCGGCCAGGTGCACAACGATTTGCCCTACATGCCGGGCGACGCGGAAATCGGCATCGACGCTTTCGACCTGTTGATCGACGAGAAGGACAGCCACACGTTGTTCTCCACGCCGAACATGCCGGTGGGCTTCCAGGACCATTTGATTGGCCTGCACGCCAGTACGTTGGTGCGCGACGGCGGAACGCTGCAGATCGGCATCGGCTCCATGGGCGATGCCTTGACCGCGGCATTGCTGGCGCGCCAGGCCGATAACGCCGGTTACCAAGCGTTGCTGGCGGACCTGAACCTTAGCCAGTGGGCGCAACTGATCGAGCGCGAGGGCGGGGTCGAGCCGTTTGCCAAAGGGCTGTACGGTTGCAGTGAAATGTTCGTCAACGGTTTGCTGGTGCTGGCCGAGGCCGGGATCATCCGGCGCAAGGTCTACCCCGACGAGCCGACCCAGGAGCGGGTGAACGCCGGGACCCTCGACGAGGCGGCGCAACCCGACGGCATCTGCATACACGGCGGATTTTTCCTCGGCCCGCGCAGTTTTTACGAGCGCCTGCGCGAATTGCCGCAAAGCCGTCTGCGCGAATTCAACATGACACGCATCAGTTACATCAACGAGCTGTACGGCCAGGAACAGCTCAAGCGCCTGCAGCGACTCGATGCACGATTCATCAACACGGTCTTCACCATGACCCTGATGGGGGCCGGGGTGGCCGACCAGTTGGAAAACGGACGGGTGCTCAGCGGTGTGGGCGGGCAATACAATTTCGTTGCCCAGGGCCATGCCCTGGAGGGCGGGCGCTCGATCCTGCTGCTGCGCAGTTGGCGTGAGGCCGGCGGCGAGATCAGCTCGAACATCGTCTGGGAGTACGGCCACTGCACGATTCCCCGACACCTGCGCGACATCGTGGTGACCGAATACGGCATCGCCGACCTGCGCGGCAAAACCGACGCCGCGGTGATCGAGGCGTTGCTGAACATCAGCGATTCTCGCTTCCAGCCCGGGCTGATCGAGCTGGCGCAAAGTGCCGGCAAGCTGCCGAAGGATTTCCGTCTCGATCCACGGTTCGCCGACAACACCTCGGAGCGTTTGCAGGCTATCCAGGCGCGCCATCCGAACCTGTTTCCCGAATACCCGCTGGGCTGCGATTTCGATGGGGTCGAGCGGGATCTGTTGCGGGCGCTGAACTGGCTCAAGAGCAAGTTCAAGCTCACCGAGATCCTGGAGTTGGGCAAAGCCGCCCTCGATGCGCCGGAGCCGTGGGAGTTTGCCGGGCATCTGGAGCGGATGCAGCTGACGAGCCCTGAGGGGCTGAAGGAGGAGGTAGGCCAGCGGTTGCTGCTGGCGGGGCTCAAGGCGACTGCGCAACAACAACCAACCTAAATCCCCTGTGGGGGCACTGGGTCAGTCGATGAAAGTCACGACCCCACCTGCCAGCGACTGCACCCGGGCCAACGACTCAACACGATAACCCTGGGCATCCAGTTCCGCACGGCCGCCCTGGAATGACTTCTCGATCACGATCCCCAGCCCGGCGACGGTAGCGCCGGCCTGCTTGATGATGGAAATCAGCGCCTGGGAGGCTTTGCCGTTGGCCAGGAAGTCATCGATGATCAACACCCGATCACTGCTGGTCAGGTGGCGCGGGCTAATGGCGACGGTGCTTTCGGTCTTCTTGGTGAACGAATACACGGTGGCCGACAGCAGGTTCTCCGTCAGGGTCAGGGACTGTTGCTTGCGGGCGAAGATCACCGGCACGCCAAGGTTCAGCCCGGTCATGATCGCCGGAGCAATGCCCGAGGCTTCGATGGTGACGATCTTGGTGATGCCCGAATCCTTGAACAGCGCGGCGAATTCGTCGCCGATCAGCTTCATCAACTGCGGGTCGATCTGGTGGTTGAGAAATGCATCAACCTTCAGGACCTGGTCGGACAGCACGATGCCTAGCTCGCGGATTTTCTGGTGCAGGGCTTCCATGAAGCCTCCTCTGATGGCGCGTGAGCGCCTGAAGTCGGTAAAAAGTGGTCAATTCTAGCGCTTTAACATCGCGCGTATATCCGCCAGGGCACTGTTGCCGCGAACGACTTTGACTTCCGTCGGCGTGTCGTCGTTGCCTTCCCAGGCCAGGTCGTCCGGCGGCAGTTCATCGAGAAAGCGACTGGGGGCGCAGTCGATCACTTCGCCGTATTGCTTGCGCTTGGCGGCGAAGGTGAAGGCCAGCGTCTGGCGTGCCCGGGTGATACCGACATAGGCCAGGCGCCGTTCCTCTTCGATAGTGTCGGCCTCGATGCTGGAACGGTGCGGGAGGATTTCTTCTTCCATGCCCATGATGAACACGTAGGGAAACTCCAGGCCCTTGGAGGCATGCAACGTCATCATCTGCACGCCCTCGGCACCTTCTTCCTCTTCCTGCTGGCGCTCGAGCATGTCCCGCAGCACGAGTTTGCCGATGGCGTCCTCGACCGTCATGTCGCCGTCTTCGTCTTTTTCCAAGGTGTTTTTCAACGCCTCGATCAGGAACCAGACGTTGCTCATGCGGTAGTCGGCAGCCTTGTCGCTGGAGCTGTTGGTGCGCAGCCAGTTCTCGTAATCGATGTCCATCACCATGCTGCGCAGCGCCGAGATCGGATCTTCGCCAGCGCATTGCTCGCGGACCTTGTCCATGAAGCGTTTGAAGCGCGCCAGGCGGTCGGTGAAGCGGCTGTCCAGGTGCTCGCCCAGGCCGATCTCATCGGTGGCGGCGTACATCGAGATTTTGCGTTCGGTGGCGTAGTTGCCGAGTTTTTCCAAGGTGGTCGAACCGATTTCCCGGCGCGGCACGTTGATCACCCGCAGGAAGGCGTTGTCGTCGTCCGGGTTCACGATCAGGCGGAAGTAGGCCATCAGGTCCTTCACTTCCTGGCGTCCGAAAAAGCTGTTGCCCCCCGACAGGCGATAGGGAACCTGGTGATGCTGCAGTTTCAGCTCGATCAGCTTGGCCTGGTAGTTGCCGCGGTACAGGATCGCAAAGTCGCTGTACGGCCGGTCCGTGCGCAGGTGCAGGCTGAGAATTTCCATGGCCACGCGCTCGGCTTCGGCGTCTTCGTTGCGGCAACGGATCACGCGGATCTCGTCGCCGTGGCCCATCTCGCTCCACAGTTGCTTTTCGAACTCGTGGGGGTTGTTGGAAATCAGCACGTTGGCGCAGCGCAGGATGCGGCTGGTGGAGCGGTAGTTCTGCTCCAGCATCACCACTTTGAGCGACGGGTAGTCTTCCTTGAGCAGCATCAGGTTTTCCGGCCGCGCGCCGCGCCAGGCGTAGATCGACTGGTCGTCGTCGCCCACCACGGTGAACTGGTTGCGCTTGCCGATCAGTAGTTTCACCAGCAAATACTGGCTGGCGTTGGTGTCCTGGTATTCGTCCACCAGCAGGTAGCGGACCTTGTTCTGCCATTTTTCGAGAATGTCGGCGTGTTCCTGGAACAGCTTGACCGGCAACAGGATCAGGTCGTCGAAGTCCACCGCGTTGAACGCCTTGAGCGTGCGTTGATAGTGGGTGTAGACGATGGCGGCGGTCTGTTCCTTGGGATTGCGAGCATTCTCCAAGGCCTCGGGCGGCAGGATCAGGTCGTTTTTCCAGGCGCCGATCATGTTCTTGATCTCATCCACGCCGTCGTCGCCCGAATATTCCTTCTGCATGATGTCGGTCATCAGGGCCTTGACGTCGGTCTCGTCGAAAATCGAGAAGCCCGGTTTGTAGCCCAGCCGCGCGTGTTCCTTGCGGATGATGTTCAGGCCCAGGTTGTGGAAGGTACAGACCGTCAAGCCGCGCCCTTCGCCGGCGCGCAGCAGGCCGCCGACCCGCTCTTTCATTTCCCGGGCGGCCTTGTTGGTGAAGGTCATGGCGACGATGTACTGGGCGCGGATGCCACAATTCTGGATCAGGTGCGCGATCTTGCGGGTGATCACGCTGGTCTTGCCGGAGCCTGCACCGGCGAGCACCAAAAGAGGGCCGCCGACATAGTTCACGGCTTCTTGCTGCCGGGGATTGAGTCGGGACATGACAGGGTTCAGGGAGTCGTTTGCGAAATGGGCCGGCATTTTAACAGGCTCAGAGAATTGTGCTGCTCTGTCCGACTTGTGACGCACACAGGATTGTCATTTGCCGCTTTTGTCACTTTCACGCAGGATGTGGAGCCAATTGAGTCCCGCGTAGCGTTTCGAGCGGAAAAAACCACCGAAAGCGCGTATTTGAGAACCATTGGCATTGGTCATTGCCCATCGGCAGGTCATAATGCCCGGCGCCTACCACCTTGCAGAGTCTAGGGAGTCAGCTTGTCAACGCCTGTCGAACCCTTGCGTTTGCTGTTATTGGCCCAAGAGCCTGAGTGGTCAGCAATATTGCGCGAGTGCCTGGTGCCCCTGGGTGCCTCGGTCGTATTGATCAGCGCCCCGAGCTGGGAGTCGGTCAGCAGCCTGTTCGAAGACAATCGCAATGCGGTGTTGCTGACGGTGACGGCGTTGCAGCCGGCGCCGGGCCGTTGCAGCCTGCCGACCATCCTCTTGCTTGAACACGAGCCAGCGATTGCCCCCGACGGCGTCAGCGACTGGCTGGTGCGCGATGTGCTCGACAGTGCGACCCTGCGTCGTTGCCTGCGCCATGTGCGCGAACGCGGCGTGCTGGAAAACACCTTGCAGCGCCTCGCTGAACAGGACCCGCTGACAGGCATCGCCAATCGCCAGGGCTTCCAGACCTTGCTGGCGGCGCGCCTGGCGGAAAATGACGGCCGTGGCCTGGCGCTCGGTCACCTGGACCTGGACAACTTTCGCCACGCCAACGACGCCCTCGGCCACCAGGCCGGTGACCGCTTGATCCTGCAAGTGGTGTCGCGGCTCAAGGGCTCGCTGGAGGCCGGCGATCAATTGGCGCGCCTGGGCAGCGACGAATTCGCCTTGCTGATCGACACCCGCCGCGCCCCGCAGCGGGCCGAATGGATGGCCGAACGTATCACCGAAGCCTTGGCCGAGCCCTATTGGGTGGACGGTGAAAGCCTGCTGATCGGCTGCAGCCTGGGCGTCGCCCATGCCCGCGCCCAGGCCGGCGCCGATCCGCTGATGTGGCACGCCCACATCGCCATGCAGCAGGCCAAGAGCACCCAGGGCTGCACCTTTCATATCTTCAACGAACGCATTAATCGCAATGCCCGCAGCCTCGCCGACCTGGAAAGCGAACTGCGCCGGGCACTGCGCCGCGACGAAATGGAGCTGCATTACCAGCCGCGGCTGAACCTCGATGGCGGCCATATCGTGGGTCTCGAAGCTCTGGTGCGCTGGCGTCACGGCGAGCGTGGCTTGCTGCCGCCGAGTGAGTTCGTGCCGCTGGCCGAACAGAGCGGCCTGATCGTGCCGCTGGGCTACTGGGTGATTTCCCGGGCGCTGCGGGACATGCAGGCCCTGCGCGAGCGGGGGCTGGCGCCGTTGCACATGGCGGTCAACCTGTCCTTCCGGCAGTTTCAGGACAGCCAGTTGCTGCCGACCTTGAGCCGGCTGATTGCCGAGCGAGGTGTCGAAGCGCAATGGCTGGAGTTCGAACTCACCGAAACTGCCGTCATGCGCCGCAGCGAACTGGTCAAGCAGACCATGGATGCCCTCGGCCGCCTGGGGGTGCGCTTCTCCCTGGATGACTTCGGCACCGGCTTCTCCTCGTTCGTGCACCTCAACAGCCTGCCGATCGCCTTGCTCAAGATCGACAAGAGCTTCGTCGGCGGCATGGAGCAGCGCGAAGAGAACCGCAAGCTGGTACACGCCATGATCAACCTGGCCCACAACCTCAACCTGGAGGTGGTGGCCGAAGGGGTGGAGACCCAGGAACAACTGGACCTGCTACGCGGTTTCGGTTGCGACCAGGTGCAGGGCTTCCTGATCAGCAAGCCGCTGCCGTTGCCGGAGTTGGTGGAGTACTTGACGTTCGAGGGTGATCAGCAGTCCACACTGGAAATGAGCTAATACAAACTCCTGTGGGAGCGAGCCTGCTCGCGATAGCGGTAGACCAGTCGACAGCTATATTGACTGACACACCGTCATCGCGAGCAGGCTCGCTCCCACAAGGGAAGCTCATTCAGTTTGAACGATCTCGAAAGCCGGTTTCCCGGGTTCACGCCTGATCATCCGCTTCATCTTCCATTCAAATGCCAGCGTCAGGCTCACGGCCGCGCAGGCCAGCCCCAGGGCCAGGCCCCACCAGACACCGGTCGGCCCCCAGGTCAGGTGAAACGCCATCCACCATGCCGCCGGCGCACCGATCAGCCAATAGCAACCCAGGCCCACCAGGAAAGTGGTCTTGGCGTCCTTGAGCCCGCGGATGCAGCCCATGGCGATGGTTTGCGTGCCGTCGAACAGCTCGAACCACGCCGCCACCGCCAACAGGCTCACGGCCAGGTTGATCACGTCGCGGAACGCCGGGTCGTCGTGGTCCAGGAACAGGCCGATCAGTTGATGCGGCAGCAACCAGAACACCATGGCGAACGCCAGCATTGCGGCCGCGCCAAAGCCGATCCCGACCCGCCCGGCCAGGCGCGCCATCAGCAATTGCCCGGCACCGTAGTGCTGGCCGATGCGCATGGTGATGGCGTAGGACATCCCCGCCGGCACCATGAACGCCACCGAGACGATTTGCAGGGCGATCTGGTGGGCCGCCAACGGCGTGCTGCCCATGGTGCCCATGCACAGGGCGGCGAATGCGAACAGCCCGACTTCCACCGCGTAGGTGCCGCCAATCGGCAGGCCCAGGCGCCACAGTTCCTTGAGGTACTGGCGATTGGGCCGCGACAGCCCATCAAGCAGCGGATAGGCGCGATAGGCCGGGTGCCGATGAATGTGCCAGGCCAGCGCCAGGGCCATGCAGTTGGCGACGATGGCCGTGACCAGGCCGATGCCCATCAAGCCGAGCTTCGGCAGGCCGAACATGCCGGTGATGAGCGCGTAGTTGAGCAGGAAGTTGGCCACCGTGCCACCCAGGCTGATCACCATGACCGGCGTGGCCCGGCCGATGGCACTGGTGAAGCCGCGCAGGGCCATGAAGCTCAGGTAGCCGGGCAGGGCGAACGGCAGCGCGAGCAGGAATTGCCCGGCGGACAGCACGTTGGTTTCGGTCTGGCCGAACATCAGCAGTACCGGCTTGAGGTTCCACAGCAGCAACCCGGCCATCAGCGCCATCAACCAGGCCAGCCATAATCCGGCCTGGGTCAGCCGGGTGGCGCCCTCGACATCGCCTGCGCCCTGGCGGATCGCGACCAGGGTGCCCACCGCAGCGATCACGCCGATGCAGAAGATCGACACGAACGAATAGGTGGCCGCCCCGAGCCCGCCACCGGCGAGGGCTTCGGGGCTCAGGCGCGCCATCATCACCGTGTCGGTGAGCACCATCAGCATGTGCGCCAACTGCGAGGCAATCAACGGCCCCGCCAGCCGGAGGATGGCCCAGAGTTCGGTACGCACAGGATGCCGCATGATCATCACGCTCCATGTTCAAACAAGGCAGTAAAGCGACGATTCTCGGCGCTCCTGGCGGATTGCACAAAAGGATAAAAAAGATCGCTGGCATGATTAAAACTCATGCTGGATGGGTTTCTGGTAGGGTTTGCAAACCACGCCATGGAGCTTTTGCGATGTCTCGTCGTCTTCCTCCGCTTTATGCGCTGCGGGCATTCGAAGCCGCGGCGCGCTACAGCTCGTTCACCCGGGCCGCCGAAGAGCTGTCGATCACCCAGAGCGCTGTCAGCCGGCACATTCGCACGCTGGAAGATCACTTTGCCTGTCGGCTGTTCCAGCGCAGTGGCCGCAACCTGCAATTGACCGAGGCGGCGCGGTTGTTGTTGCCCGGCGTGCGTGAGGGTTTCATGGCGCTGGAGCGGGCCTGCCACACCTTGCATGGCGAAGACGGCATCCTGCGCATGAAAGCGCCGTCCACGTTGACCATGCGCTGGCTGTTGGCGCGCCTGAGCCGTTTTCGGCATCTGCAGCCGGGCAACGAGGTGCAACTGACCAGTGCCTGGATGGACATCGATTCGGTGGACTTCAATGTCGAGCCCTTCGATTGCGCCGTATTGCTGAGTAACGGGCATTTTCCGGCGGACTGGGAGGCCAGTTTGCTGTTCCCCGAGGAGTTGATTCCGGTGGGCGCGCCGAACCTGTTGAACGATCAGCCTTGGGATGTGGCGCGGTTGGCCAATGCTGAATTGCTGCACCCGACCCCGGATCGCCGGGACTGGCGCAACTGGCTGCAACGCATGGGGCTTTCCGACAAGGTCTCGCTCAAGGGCGGGCAGGTGTTCGATACCCTGGAGCTGGGTATGATCGCGGCGGCGCGCGGCTATGGGGTGTCCATGGGCGACCTGCTGATGGTGGCCGAGGACGTTGCTCAAGGGCGCCTGAGCCTGCCGTGGCCGACGGCTGTCGCCAGCGGTGAACACTATTACCTGGTCTGGCCGAAAACCCGGCCGGGAGGTGAACGTTTGCGCCGGCTCAGCGACTTTCTCCAAGGCGAGGTCAAGGCCATGCAATTGCCCGATGTGCAGCGTCTGGGCTGAAACGTTGCAGTTGACGTGCTAGCCACTTGGCATTAATCCGTCCGAACCGCTCAAGTATTTGGCTTTGCCGCCGAATCCGTGAAGATAGAACCCTCGTTCAGAAAGGGCCTACTTACACCTCACCCGAATAAAATGCCGAGCGTGCGACGTGATCAGGATGATCCGGTCTCTCGGCCAGGAGCCATCATGTCTCAACCCCGCGCCCGGATCGCCTCACAGCTAGGCCTTGCCCTTGCCGTGATACTGGCGGTCGTGATCTCCGGCAGTACCGTCTTCGCCTTGCGTTCGCTGGACGCCGCCAACCTTGCCACCCGTGAAGAGCACTTGGCCAGCGAAGCGCGCCTGATGGCCGATCAGCTCAATACCTTCCACAGCACCTTGCGCGAGAGCACCCAGCGTTTGGCCGGTCTGTTCGAGAAGCGCTTCAGCGCGGGCCTGAGCGTGCATCCGGACCAGCCGGTGACAGTGGCCGGCGTGCAAACCCCGGGCTTGAACCTGGGCAGCGAAGTGTTGAACAACAATTTCATGGAAGTGGACGACTTCAAAGCGATGACCGCCGGGGTGGCCACGGTTTTTGTGCGCAGCGGCGACGATTTCATCCGCGTCAGTACCTCGGTCAGCAAACAGGACGGTACGCGGGCCATCGGTACCGTGCTCGACCGCGCTGGCCCGGCCTACGGCCCGGTGATCAGCGGGCAAAGCTACATCGGCCGGGCCCTGCTTTTCGGACGCTTCTACATGTCGCAGTACACACCCGTGCGCGACAGCGGCGGCAAGATCATCGCCGTGTTGTACGTAGGCTTCGACTACACCGATGCGCAGAACGCGCAGTTCGAAAACCTCAAGCGCTTCCGCATCGGCCAGACCGGTTCCCTGGCGCTGCTGGACGAGCAAAACAAATGGCTGGTGCCGCCCGCTGGCGTACAGGCGCTGGACAACGCGACCGCGGCCATCACGGGCTTGATCAAAAAGCCGGGCAAGGGGGCGTTCTGGGACGACACCGCGGAAGCGTTCTACAGCGTTGCCGTGCCGTTCGAGGGCGGGCCGTGGTCGGTCGTGGCGAGCATGCCGAAAACCGAAATCAACGCAGTGACCTGGAATGTCGGTACGCAACTGGCGATCGGTAGCCTGCTGGCAATGTTGCTGGCGGTTGGCGCAGCGATGTGGCTGTTGCGCAGCAAACTGGCACCGCTGGGGGATCTGGTACGCCAGGCCGAAGCCTTGGGCGCTGGCGACCTGAGCGTGCGCCTGAACGTATCGAGCCACGACGAGATCGGTCAGTTGGCCCGCGCCTTCAACCAGATGAGCCAGGCCCTGTCGACCATGGTCGAGCACATCCGCAAGGCCTCCCAGGAGGTCAACAGCCGCGCCCAGGCCCTGTCCGGGTTGTCCAGCGGGGCGTACGAAGGCATGGAGCAGCAGTCCGGCGAGATCACCAGCATGGCCGGCGCGGTGGAAGAGTTCAGCGCGACCTCCTTGAACATTGCCGACAACATGGGCAACACCGAACGCCTCGCCCAGGAGAATGCCCAGCAAACTCGTATTGGCCGGACCTCGATGGACGAAGCGTCGTCGTCCCTGGAGCAAATTGCCGGCGCGCTGAACAGCACCGCTTCGGTCATCAATACCCTGGGCCAGCGTTCCCAGGAAATCGGTGGCATCGTGGGCGTCATCACCTCGATTGCCGAGCAGACCAACCTGCTGGCCTTGAACGCCGCCATCGAAGCCGCCCGCGCCGGCGAGCAGGGCCGCGGTTTCGCCGTGGTGGCCGATGAGGTCCGCAGCCTGGCGTCCCGCACTCGCCAGGCCACTGACGAAATTTCCAGCATGATCAACAGCATCCAGCAGGAAACCGGCAATGCCATCAGCACGATGGAGCAGGGCAACCTGCTGATGCAGGAAGGCCTGTCGCGCAACGCCAACGTGGCCTCGGCCCTGGCGCGCATCGATGAGCAGAGCCGCTCGGCTGGCCAGCAATTCGCGGCGATCACCACCGCCACCCAGGAACAAAGCAGCACCGCGACCCTGCTCAGCAGCAACCTGCAGAGCATCGCCATGGCCAACAGCGAACAGCGCCAAGTGGTCTCGAACCTGGCCCTCACCGCCAAGGAACTGGAAAAACTGGCCCAGGACCTGCGCCAAGAGGTTGATCGGTTCCGCTGAGGCCTCTGTAACCAGCGCGAGCAAGCTCCCCCGAGATTTGTGTGGGAGCGAGCCTGCTCGCGAAGGCGGCTTTCCAGCCAGATTTCTGCCAGATGACCCACCGCCATCGCAAGCATTCCCCACAGTCCTTTCAGCCCACCACTGAACCTCAAGCCTATCCATCTCCTGTGGCGAGAGAGCTTGCTCCCTCGCCACGGGTTCTGGGTTGCCCAGGCTGACGTCATCGCGAGCAAGCCCGCTCCCGCAAAAGCCCCATTCTTATGATCCCTCCCTTTTTAAGAAAATTGCTGTTTTTAAGCTTGCTGAAACGTTTCTTCAAGTCTATAAAAACCGCACAACTCCAATAAAAGGTCACGTCCATGACTCCGCTCAAACTCCTCGTTACCCTTGGCGCCCTGGGTGCTGCGTCCCATGCGATGGCTTGGGATTACGTCCTGCTGGATACCGATAAAGCCGCCCAACCCTGGCAAATCACCAGCCAGCAACTCGGTGTGAAGACCGACAAGCCCTTTTCCGTGACGATGCGCACCCTGCATGGCGGCCGGCAGGAGGGCGTCAGCGTGGTCGATATCGACAACGGCACCCTGAAACTTTCAGTCGTTCCGACCCGTGGCATGAACGTGCTGCAGGCATCGGTTGGCGACGTGCGCATGGGCTGGGATTCTCCCGTCAAGGAAGTGGTCAACCCGGCATTCATCGAGCTCAACGGCCGAGGCGGGTTGGGCTGGCTCGAAGGCTTCAATGAACTGGTCACCCGCTGCGGCTACGAATGGGTCGGCCATCCCGGCATGGACAATGGCGAGCTGCTGACCCTGCATGGCCGCGCCGCGAATATTCCGGCCAACAAAGTCACCTTGCACATCGATGAAAAGCCGCCCTACGCCATCACCCTGCGGGGCGAGTTGAAGGAGCAGGCGTTCAAGAAAGTCGATTTCTCGGTACAGACCGAACTGGTCACCGAGCCCGGCAGCGTGACATTCGCGCTCAGCGACACACTCACCAACAACGGCGACTATCCGAAGGAATACCAAGCGCTCTACCACAGCAATTTCAGCACGCCTTTCCTGGAACAGGGAGCCCGTTTCGCGGCCCCGGTCAAGCAGGTCTCGCCGTTCAACGACAAGGCCAAGGGCGACTTGGGCGATTGGCAAACCTACCGGGGCCCGACCAAGGATTACGACGAAACCGTCTATAACGTCGTGCCCTACGCCGACGCCAAGGGCGACACCCTCACCGTGCTGCACAACAAGGCCGGCAGCCTCGGTGTGTCGGTGGGCTTCAACACCCGCACGCTGCCCGTGTTCTCCCTGTGGAAAAACACCGATACCCAAGGCCAGGGCTACGTGACCGGGCTGGAGCCAGGCACCAGTTTTTCCTATAACCGCCGGTATCAGCGCCCCCTGGGCCTGGTGCCCACGATCGCGCCGAAAGAGCACAAGCAATTCCAGATCCACTACAGCCTGTTGGCAGACAAAGGCGCTGTGGATAAGGCGCTCAAGCGCATCGATGCGATCCAGAACGGTCAAAAAACCGAGGTTCGGCAAACACCGTTGGTAGACCTGAGCAAACCGTGAAGCGGTTCAAGCCGTAGCCGGCCGATATTGCAACGCTTCGGCCAAGTGCTCGCGACGAATGCTCCCCGCTTGCTCCAGGTCCGCCAGTGTCCGGGCGACCTTGAGCAAGCGGTGGGCGGCACGCAACGACAGGGTCAGCCGCTCGCAAGCGGTTTCCAGCCAGGTTTCATCGGTTGTGGATAACTTGCAATGCCGGCGTAACCCCGGCAGATCGAGGAAGGCGTTGGCGCAGCCCTGGCGGTCGTGCTGGCGTTCCCGGGCTTCGGCGACGCGCTCGGCGAGCGTGGCCGTATCGTCCCCGGATTCGCGCTTGGGGTTCAACGCCGTGGCTTCCCGGGCGACGGTCAGGTGCAGGTCGATGCGGTCCAGCAGTGGGCCGGAGAGTTTGTTGCGGTAGCGCTGCACCATGTCCGGTGTACAGGCGCAGCGGCCACTGGGTTCGCCAAGATATCCACAGGGGCAGGGATTCATCGCCGCCACCAATTGGAAACGCGCCGGGAAGCGCACGCGGTCTCGGGCGCGAGACACCACGATGTGCCCGGACTCCAGCGGTTCTCTCAAGACCTCCAACACCTTGCGGTCGAATTCCGGCAACTCATCCAGAAACAGCACGCCGTGGTGGGCGAGGGTGATCTCCCCTGGCTGTGGTTTTGACCCGCCACCCACCAGTGCCGGGCCGGAAGCCGAGTGGTGTGGCTGGCGAAACGGACGTTGCGGCCAATGGCTCAACGGCACGCAACTGGCTACCGACTGGATGGCCGCGACCTCCAAGGCTTCGCTCTCGGCCAGTGGCGGCAGCAGCCCTGGCAAACGGCTCGCCAGCAGGGTCTTGCCGGTGCCTGGTGGCCCGCTGAACAACAGGTTATGAGCCCCCGCCGCGGCAATCAGCAACGCCCGCTTGGCCCCGGCCTGGCCTTGTACTTCATTCAGGTCGGGGTAGGGCTTGCTGGCCGAGAGCAGGCCATTGGACACGAACGGCTCGACCGGCGTGTGGCCGTTGAAATGCGCCACCGCTTCGAGCAAATGATCCACGGCGATCACCTTCAGCCCCGAGGCCAGGCAGGCTTCCTCGGCATTGGCCCGTGGCACCACCAGCATGCGCCCGGCCTTGCGTGCCGCCAGCGCCGCGGGCAACACCCCTCGCACCGGGCGCACCGCGCCGGACAAGGCCAGTTCACCGAGGCACTCCACGTCGTCCAGCGTCAGGGTCGGCACCTGCACACTGGCCGACAGGATCCCCAAGGCGATGGCGAGGTCGAAGCGGCCGCCGTCCTTCGGCAGGTCCGCCGGCGCCAGGTTCAAGGTGATGCGCCGCGCCGGAAAGCTCAGCCCCGAATTGATGATCGCGCTGCGCACCCGATCCTTGCTTTCCTTTACCGCGGCTTCCGGCAGGCCAACCATCGTCAGCGACGGCAAGCCATTGGCCAGGTGGACTTCAACGGTAACGGCAGGAGCCTCGACCCCTACTTGGGCGCGGCTGTGGACAATGGCGAGCGACATGAATCGTTCCTTGAGTGAATGGGACACCGCGTCCTGCGGCTCCTGAAGGTTAGTCGTGGGGATGAACTTGGGTGAGGCGATTGAAGGGGGAAAATTTGGCAGGATGTTTCGAGGGGAAGTGACAGCCGAAGGACGGCCAATACCCTATCGCTCAGCCCGTGCCGACGCGAAATATCCGGCCGCCACCCCTCTGCTAGACTCGATTTTGCCCAGTCGGCACTTGGCGGTATCAACGGCACAGCGAGGAAGTAGCCATGAACGATCTGCTGGCTCTGTTAACCGACAAGCGCTTCATGCCCCACGGGCATTGCTATATGTGGCGTCCGGATCTGCTGTGGACCAATGTGATCGCCGACGGCTTGATCACCTTGTCCTACGTCACCATCCCCTTCACCCTCCTGTACTTTATCCACAAGCGCAAGGACGTGCCGTTCGACTGGATGCTGGCGGCCTTTGGCGTGTTTATCCTGGCCTGCGGGACCAGTCACGTGATGGAAATCCTGACCATCTGGCAGCCGTATTACTGGCTGTCGGCGCTGGTCAAGGTGATCACCGCGATTGCCTCGGTGATTACCGCCATCCTCCTGGTCCGGCTGGTGCCGGCGGCCCTGAAGATCCCCAGTCCGCAGCAACTGGCCAAGGTCAACGACGAGTTGCGCGAGGCGCAGGCCGAACTGGTGACCACTGCGCGCCGGGCCGGCATGGCGGAGATCGCTACCAATGTGTTGCACAACGTGGGCAATGTGCTCAACAGCGTCAACGTGTCAGCCCAGGTCCTTTACGAAAAGGTGCACACCTCCAAGGGACCCGGGGTGGCCAAGGTCGTCCAGTTGATGAAGGAGCACCCCGATGACCTCGGCGACTTCATCAGCAGCGATCCGAAAGGCCGCGCGTTACCCGACTATCTCGACAAGCTGGCCGACGCGCTGGCCGTCGAGCAGCAGGGCATGATCGCCGAGTTGGCGCAGTTGGCCCGTCGGATCGACCACATCAAGGAAATCGTCGCCACCCAGCAGTCCTATGCCGGCAACGCCAGCGTACTGGAGCCGGGCTCGTTGCGAGCGCTGCTTGAGGATGTCGTGCGCATTTGCGATGTGTCCCTGGCCCGCCACCACATCACCCTGATCAAGGAATTCAGCGATATCCCGCAAATGCCGCTGGATAAGCACCGAGTGCTGCAGATACTGGTCAATCTCATCAACAACGCCAAGCAGGCACTGGACGCGGGTACGAACCGGCCGCCGCGGATCGTCCTGCGTCTGAAGGTCGTTGACGAGGAGCGCGTGCAGGTCGAGATCGAGGACAACGGCGAGGGAATTGCGCAGGACAATCTTGCGCGGGTGTTCGAGCATGGCTTCACCACGCGCGTCGACGGCCACGGTTTTGGGCTGCACAGCTGCATCCTGGCTGCGCACGAGATGGGTGGCGACCTGACCGTGCAGAGCGCCGGGCCGGGCCGCGGCGCGCTGTTTATCCTGGAGCTGCCGCTGGTAATGACTCCGGACCCGTCTCAACACGCTGCGAGTGGTTGAGTGGCCCGTAGGGGGTTGCTTATTCCTGTGCCGGAGCCAGTCGCGCTTCCAATTCCGCGACCTTGGCCTCCAGGCTTTCCAGCCGTGCCCGGGTCCGGGCCAGCACGACCATCTGGCTGTCGAATTCTTCCCGGCTGACCAGGTCCAGCTTGCTGAAGCCGCTTTGCAGCAAAGCCTTGAACTGGCTTTCTATTTCGCTTTTGGGCAGCGGCGTGTCGCCACTCAAGAGGCGGGAGGCATGGCCACTCAGGGCGTCGAGGAGGTCTTTGGGCGCAAGCATGGGCAGTGTCCTGAAAACAATGGCGGGCAGTGTACCACGCACTGTCTATAGTCAATTCGCACGCCAGGGATGCACGCTTTTCGCGCATGGGGCCGGGCGGCGCTGCACTGTTGTTGTGCGTATCGCTGCGGTTGGTGGTGCGGTGCAGGTCGAGCAGGTGGCTAAGAGACTGAAATCAGAGGGTTTGGGTGCAGATGGCAAGGTTTCTGCTTAGAGGCTGATGACCCATGCACTGATGCAGTCGCTGTGACGAATGCAGTGCAGCAGGCGGAGCGGGGAGTTCCGTCAGGATCGGTTAACTGGCACCTGTCGGGCAACTTGGGCCGACGACGCGTTACAAAGCCAGGCACTGCGCTTAGACTTGAGTCGGGTTTGTTTTCCTGGGGCAAGTCCACCAATTCGGGAGAAAGTTTCATGAAGCTAGTCACTGCCATCATCAAGCCGTTCAAGTTGGACGACGTGCGCGAGTCGTTGTCCGAGATCGGCGTGCAGGGCATTACCGTTACTGAGGTCAAAGGCTTCGGTCGGCAGAAAGGTCACACCGAGCTGTATCGCGGCGCGGAATATGTGGTCGATTTCCTGCCCAAGGTGAAGATCGATGTCGCCATTGACGACAAGGATCTTGACCGGGTGATCGAGGCAATCACCAAGGCCGCCAACACCGGCAAGATCGGTGACGGGAAGATCTTTGTGGTCAATCTGGAACAGGCTATCCGCATCCGTACCGGCGAAACCGATACCGACGCCATCTAAGCCGCCAAACCCAACGCCCCAGGAGAAAACAATATGACTCTGCGTAAATTCGCAGGGCTAGGAGCCCTGTTGTCCTTCGCAATGCCTGGCCTGGCCATGGCAGAAGAAGCGGCAGCCCCTGTCCTGAACTCCGGCGACACCGCCTGGATGCTCACGGCCACGATTCTTGTACTGTTCATGACCATTCCCGGCCTGGCACTGTTCTACGGTGGCATGGTCCGGTCGAAAAACCTTCTTTCCGTGATGATGCAGTGCTTTGCCATTACCGGTCTGATCAGCGTCCTGTGGGTCATCTATGGCTACAGCATCGCGTTCGACACCACCGGCATGGAGCAGGGCGTCGTCAACTTCAACTCCTTCGTCGGTGGCCTGGGCAAGGCGTTCCTGGCAGGCGTCACGCCAGCCAGCCTGACCGGCCCGGCGGCGCTGTTCCCTGAAGCGGTGTTCATCACCTTCCAGATGACCTTCGCCATCATCACCCCGGCCCTGATCGTCGGTGCATTTGCCGAGCGGATGAAGTTCTCCGCCATGCTGATCTTCATGGGCGTGTGGTTCACCCTGGTGTATGCACCGATTGCGCACATGGTCTGGTCCGGCAACGGCGGCCTGCTGTGGGACTGGGGCGTGCTGGACTTCGCTGGCGGCACCGTGGTGCATATCAACGCCGGTATCGCCGGCCTGGTGGCGTGCCTGGTATTGGGCAAGCGCAAAGGCTTCCCGACCACGCCAATGGCGCCGCATAACCTGGGTTACACCCTGATGGGCGCGGCCATGCTGTGGGTCGGCTGGTTCGGCTTCAACGCTGGTTCCGCGGTTGCCGCCAACGGCACTGCCGGCATGGCGATGCTGGTGACCCAGATCGCGACCGCGGCGGCGGCGCTGGGCTGGATGTTTGCCGAGTGGATCACCCACGGCAAGCCAAGCGCACTGGGCATTGCCTCGGGCGTGGTGGCCGGCCTGGTTGCAATCACCCCGGCTGCCGGCACCGTGGGCCCGATGGGCGCCCTGGTCATCGGCCTGGCGGCGGGCGTGGTGTGCTTCTTCTGCGCGACCACCCTCAAGCGCAAGCTTGGCTATGACGACTCCCTGGACGCCTTTGGCGTGCATGGCATCGGCGGTATCCTCGGCGCGATCCTGACCGGTGTGTTCGCCGCACCGGCCCTGGGTGGCTTCGGCACCGTGACCGATATCGGCGCGCAAGTGTGGATTCAATTCAAGGGCGTGGGTTTCACGGTGGTCTACACCGCGATCGTCACCTTCATCATCCTCAAGGTGCTGGATGCCGTCATGGGTCTGCGCGTCACCGAGGAAGAAGAAGCCGTGGGCCTGGACCTGGCCCAGCACAACGAGCGTGGCTACAACCTGTAAATACACGCAATAAAAAATGCCCGGTTCGCCGGGCATTTTTTTGTCTGGAATTTGTCATTGCTCACAGGGTGAGCGGTTTTTCCGACGCCTTTTGTTGTGGATGCGACATGGGTTTTTATACCGCCAAAGGCTTACATCGAAGCAAGAATATTAGGGCCTTTGTTTTTTCCCAGAGCGCGCTAGAATGCGCGCCGAACGTGCGGAGATCTGTATGTGGCAACAGACGCTGATAACCCTGCGGGCGAGGTCCCGGGGCTTTCATCTGGTGACGGACGAGTTGCTGGCCGGCCTGCCTGAACTCCAGGCCTGTCGTGTCGGTCTGTTGCATCTGTGGCTGCAGCATACCTCGGCCTCGTTGACCATCAACGAGAACGCCGATCCGGCGGTACGTCGAGACTTCGAACGATTTTTCAACCGGCTGATCCCACAAGGAACCGCCGGTTATGAGCACAACGACGAAGGCCTGGACGACCTCCCGGCGCACTTCAAGGCCAGCGTGCTCGGTTGCCAGCTCAGCCTGCCGGTGACGGCGGGACGGCTGGCATTGGGAACCTGGCAAGGTGTTTATCTGGGCGAGCACCGTGATCATGGCGGTGCTCGTAAAGTCCTCGCCACCTTGTACGGTGAAGGGGCATAACCGCTGATTGCCGGCGGATGTTGAATTTTTTCTGGCAGCCTTCGAACAGATGGCGAAGCTGGGCTATAACTAATCTGCTTTTCGCAAGTCATGAGGTAGAACATGAGCGACGATGATCTGGAAAACGACGACCTCGAAGTAGGCGACGAAGACGAGACCGAAGAAGGCCTTGAAGCGGTGGCTGAAGACGTTGCCGAAGACGATGGCGCCGATGTTCCGGCACCTACCGCCAAAGGCAAGGCAAAAGCGGCTGTGTCGGTCGACGAGTTGCCGAGCGTAGAGGCCAAGAACAAGGAGCGTGATGCGCTCGCCAAGGCCATGGAGGAATTCCTGGCCAGAGGCGGTAAGGTGCAGGAAGTGGAGGCCAACGTGGTCGCTGATCCGCCCAAGAAACCTGACAACAAGTACGGCAGCCGCCCTATCTGAGTACTGGCTTCTTGCTTGCTGAAAAAGCCCGCCGTCGCTGCGGGCTTTTTCATGGGTGCGATTCTGTTCCAGGCCCGGCGCAATCCCTGTGGGAGCGGGCTTGCTCGCGAAAGCGGTGTATCAGTCAACTCATTTGTCGAGTATGAAACCGTCTTCGCGAGCAAGCCCGCTCCCACAGGGGGGGTGTGTTGGGCGGGGGGCTTCGGTGCACCACAGATCCAGGGTGGGAGCGAGCTTGCTCGCGATGGCTTTTGCCCAGGCAACCCAATTCCGGTGGCGAGGGAGCTTGCTCCCGCTCGGCTGCGCAGCAGTCGCAAAACCAGGCAACACGGTTAGCCTGGAAGAATGCCGGGGCCTGCTTCGCAGGCCAGCGGGAGCAAGCTCCCTCGCCACGAATCGGATTGAGGCTCAGGTAGAGGGCGGGTGGTGATCGCCTTCGCAAGCAGGCTAGCTCCCACCAAAAGTTTTGGCGGCTGCGAAGCAGGGTTCAGCGCTGGCTATGCCACCCTGCCAACAACCCCGGCAGTTCGGTCAGGCTACGGATCTCTGCGTCGGGGGCGTGATCGGCGTTCCAGGGCTTGCCTGTGGGGTTGAACCACACCGCGCGCAGGCCGGCCTGTTGGGCGCCGGCGATGTCGTCGCCCGGGTGGTCGCCGATGTGCACGGCGGTCTGCGCCGTGGCGCCGCCGCGTTGCAGGGCTTCGTGGAACAGCCGGGCGTCGGGCTTGGCGATGCCGATGTCTTCGGCGCACAAGGCGAACTTGAAGTAGTCCGCCAGCCCCAGGCGTCGCACATCGGCGTTGCCATTGGTGACCACGCCGAGGGCGAAATGATTGGCCAGCACTTCCAAGGTGGGCTGCACTTCGGGAAAGATGTCCAGTTGATGACGGGCGTGCAGGAACGTCTCGAAGGCCTGGTCGGCCAGCTCGGACGCCTGCCACTGGTCGTAGCCGGCCTCCTGCAAGGCGCGGAACAGCACCCGTCGGCGCAGCGCACTGATGCGATGCTTCAAGTTGGGTTCTTCGCGCAACACCTGCTCGCGAATCGAAAAAAGATGCTCCACCGGCAAGCCGCCCAAGTTCGGTGCGTTGTCGGTCAGCCATTGGCGGAGTACGGCTTCGGCGCTGGCGATCACCGGGGCGGTGTCCCACAGGGTATCGTCCAGGTCGAAAGTGATGAGTTCGATGGTCATGATTCGTCGCCCTTGATGCGTTTGGCCCTGGGGTGGGCACTGTCATAGACCGATGCCAGGTGCTGGAAGTCCAGGTGGGTGTAGATCTGTGTGGTTTTGATGTCCGAGTGGCCCAGCAGCTCTTGAACGGCGCGCAGGTCCTGGGAGGATTCCAGCAGGTGGCTGGCGAAGGAATGCCTGAGCATGTGTGGGTGCAGGTTCTGTCCCAGCTCGCGCTCGCCGGCGGCCTTGACCCGCAATTGGATCGCCCGCGGGCCGAGGCGCCGACCGCGTTGGCTGATGAATACCGCGTCGTCGGCAGGGTTGGCCAGCGCTCGCAGGGGAAGCCACTGCTCCAGGGCTTCACGGGCCTTGCGGCCGACGGGCAGCAGGCGGGTCTTGCTGCCCTTGCCGAGTACCTGGACCATGCCATTGGCCAGGTCCAGTTGATCCAGGTTAAGCCCCGTCAGCTCTGAAAGCCGCAGGCCGGAAGAATAGAACAGTTCGAGAATCGCCTGGTCGCGCCGGGCCAGGAAATCATCCTCGACGGCGCCTTCAAGCAATTGCAGGGCACGGTCGGTGTCGAGGGTCTTGGGCAATCGGCGCTCGCCCTTGGGGGGAGCCAGGCCGGTGGCCGGGTCGTGATCGCACAGGCCTTCGCGATTGAGGTAGTGATACAGGCCGCGCACCGCTGACAACAGGCGGGCCAGGCTGCGGGACGACTGCCCCTGTTGATGCAGGCGGGCGATCAGGCTGCGCAAGCGCTGGATATCCAGGGCCGACCAGCTGCCGATATTCTGCTTCTGGCACCAGCCCAGTACTTTTTCCAGGTCGCGGCGATAGGCCGACAACGTATGGGGCGACACCTGGCGCTCACTGCGCAGGTGTTCGCAGTAGGCGTCCAGTTGCCGTTCCATCATCAGCGTACCGGGCGCAGCGAACCGGCGACCCTTGGCAGCACCCGGCCGGTGACTTCGGCGATGTAGCTCAGGAACAGCGTACCCACCGAACTCTTGTAGTGCTGCGGATCACGGCTGGCGATGGCCAGCACGCCGTGAACGCCTTGGTGGGCGATGGCGACAACGGCCGTGGAGCCGATCTGCTTGCGCTGTTCTTCACCAAACAGGAAGTCCAGCTCATGCTCGCGCAGGCTGCCGCTGACGCTTTTGTCTTCCGTGAGCAAGCCACCGATGGCGGTCTGCGCTTCGGCGTGGGTCACCCAGCGGCCCACCGGCATGGCGTTATCGCCGAACAGGATCAGGCTGACGAAGGGCACCTGGAAGTCCTGGCGCAGGCTGTCTTCGACGCTCATGACCAGGTCTTCGAGGGTGCTGGCGTCCATCAAGGCCAGGATCAACCGACGGGTCTTGTCGAAGAGACGGTCGTTGTCCCGGGCCACGTCCATCAGGTGCGAAAGCCGATGGCGCATTTCGATGTTGCGCTCACGCAGGATTTTCATCTGGTGCTCCACCAGCGACACGGTGTCGCCGCGTCGGTGGGGGATGCGCATCGTCGCAAGCAGTTCTTCATGCTCGACGAAGAAGTCCGGATGAGCCTCCAGGTACGCAGCCACGGCCGCCGTTTCTGGAAGGCTGGGGGATTCGTCGGGCTGTGGGGCTGGAACCTGTGGCTGATCGGTCATGGGTTGGGCTCACTCAAAGACGAACTTGTCCTTCGTATACGCGTACTGCCGGGCCGGTCATCATCACCGGTTGGCCAGGGCCTGCCCATTCGATGGACAAGCGCCCGCCGGGCAGGTCGATCAACAATGGCGAATCCATCCACCCCTGGCTGATCGCAGCGACGGCGGCCGCACAGGCGCCGGTACCGCAGGCCTGGGTTTCCCCGGCGCCGCGTTCCCAGACGCGCAATTGTGCGCGGTGGCGGTCGATGACTTGCAGGAAGCCGACGTTCACCCGCGCGGGGAAGCGCGGATGGTGCTCGATCTTCGGCCCCAGCTCATGCACTGGGGCACTGTTGATATCGGTCACTTGCAGCACCGCATGGGGGTTGCCCATGGAGACTGCGGCCAGTTCCACCGTGGTGCCGTCGACGTCCACCTGATAGCTCAAGGCCTGGGCCGGTGCCTGGAACGGGATGTCCGCCGGTACCAGGCGCGGAGCGCCCATGTTCACGCCGATCTGGCCGTCGCTGCGCACATCCAGTTCGATGATGCCGCTCTTGGTCTCGACGCGGATCTGCCGCTTGGCGGTCAGGCGCTTGTCCAGCACGAAGCGGGCGAAGCAGCGCGCACCGTTGCCGCATTGCTCCACTTCCGAACCGTCGGCATTGAAGATCCGATAGCGGAAATCCACGTCCGGGTTGTTCGGCGCCTCGACGATCAGCAACTGGTCGAAACCGATGCCGGTGTGGCGGTCGCCCCATTGCTTGGCATGCTTGGGCTGGATGTGCGCGTGCTGGCTGACCAGGTCGAGGACCATGAAGTCATTGCCCAGGCCGTGCATCTTGGTAAAACGCAGCAGCATGGTTTTACTCCGGCAGCAGGCTTTCGCCGGCAAACAACTCGGCTACCGTCTCGCGGCGACGCACTTCGAATGCCTGATCACCGTCCACCAGCACCTCGGCGCAGCGGCCGCGGGTGTTGTAGTTGGAACTCATGACAAACCCGTAGGCACCGGCCGAATGCACGGCCAGCAGGTCGCCTTCTTCCAGCGCCAGCTCCCGGCCTTTTGCCAGGAAGTCACCGGTTTCGCAGATCGGCCCTACGATGTCGTAGTGACGGGCCGCGGTGTCGCGAGGGCGCACGGCGGTGACGTCCATCCAGGCCTGGTACAGCGCCGGGCGGATCAGGTCGTTCATGGCCGCATCGACGATGGCGAAATCCTTGTGCTCGGTGTGCTTGAGGTATTCGACCTGGGTCAGCAGCACGCCGGCGTTGGCGACGATGTAGCGGCCGGGCTCGAACATCAGCGCCAGGTCGCGGCCGTCGAGGCGTTCGCGCACGGCCTTGATGTAGTCGGCCACCAGCGGCGGCTCTTCATCGCGATAACGTACGCCGACACCGCCACCCAGGTCGATGTGGCGCAGGTAGATGCCGCAGTCGCCGAGGCGGTCGACCAGTGCCAGCAGGCGATCGAGGGCATCGATGAACGGTTCGAGGGTGGTCAGCTGCGAGCCGATGTGGCAATCGACACCCAGTACTTCCAGGTTCGGCAGTTGGGCGGCGCGCACGTACACGTCTTCGGCGTCGGCAATGGCGATGCCGAACTTGTTTTCCTTCAGACCGGTGGAAATGTACGGGTGGGTGCCAGCGTCGACGTCCGGGTTCACCCGCAGGGAAACCGGCGCGCGGACGCCCAGCTCGGCGGCGACGATCTGCAGGCGCTCGAGTTCATCGGTGGATTCGATGTTGAAGCAGTGCACGCCGACTTCCA
Organism: Pseudomonas thivervalensis; assembly: GCF_001269655.1. GTDB lineage: Bacteria > Pseudomonadota > Gammaproteobacteria > Pseudomonadales > Pseudomonadaceae > Aquipseudomonas > Aquipseudomonas thivervalensis. The sequence goes on along the minus strand of NZ_LHVE01000020.1, from coordinate 419,270 downwards.
GGGCACGGCGCATGTCTTCACGGGTCTTGCCGACGCCGGAGAACACAATCTTGTCGGCGCTGCCGCCAGCGGCCAGCACTCGCTCGAGCTCGCCGCCGGAGACGATGTCGAAACCGGCGCCCAGGCGCGCCAGGACATTGAGCACACCCAGGTTCGAGTTGGCTTTCACCGCGAAACACACCAGGTGCGGCATGCCCTCGAGTGCATCGGCGAACGTGCGGTACTGGGCTTCGATGTGGGCACGGGAATAGACGTAGGTCGGCGTGCCGAAACGTTCGGCGATCGCGGACAGGGCAACCCCTTCCGCGAACAGCTCCCCGCCACGGTAGTTAAAAGCGTCCATGGCGTTCCCTTAGTAAGTGGTGTGGGTGTCGTGCGAGTGTGACTTGGATTGCGACGACTTGGCCTGTTCTTCAGGGGACTTGCTGTCATCAGGCAGGTACAGCGGACCTTTTTGACCACAGGCTGTCACGAGGCAGGCAACCGCGACGAGCGCAGCAAGGGAAGAGATCAGGCGCTTCATGGCGAAATCCTTGAAAATGCGTTAATTGCGCCGGAGTATACCGGCCACCCGTCAGCTTGCCTATGCAACGGGGCGCCCGTCCGGCGGCACTGGGGTCGTCAGTCGGTATATCCTTTGCAATCGCCGGGAAGCGTCCGTATCTTGCGGCGCTTGAGCATGAGCAGACATTTTCGAGGTTGCCGCAATGAGTTTGACTGAAGCCCGTTTCCACGATCTGGTCGATGCGACCCAGCAAACGCTGGAGGATGTGTTCGATGACAGTGGCCTGGACATTGACCTGGAAATCTCTGCCGGTGTACTCACCGTCAGGTTCGAAAACGGTACCCAGTTGATTTTCAGCCGCCAGGAGCCGTTGCGGCAGTTGTGGCTGGCGGCGGTCTCCGGTGGCTTTCATTTCGACTATGACGCGGAAAGCGAGCGCTGGATGTGTGACAAGAGCGAAGAGCAATTGGGCGAGATGCTCGAGCGCATCGTCAAGCAGCAGGCCGGTGTGGAATTCGATTTCGAAGGCCTGTGACCCCGTGAGCCAGTCCGCCTCGCCACGGCCGCCCAAGCCGCTCTACAGCAACGTCAGCCCCGCCGTACCGTCGCCGTGCACCGGCGTGTGCAAGCTGGATGAACAGCGGGTCTGCCTCGGATGTTTGCGCCATGTGGAAGATATCCGCGAATGGCGCTCGGCCGACGATGAGCGCCGGCGGGGCATCTGTGCCGAGGCGCTCAAGCGCAGATCCCCGTAGGAGCTGCCGAAGGCTGCGATCTTTTGATCTTGATCTTGAGGCTTTCGCTTAAGACTCAATTGTCTGGGTCAAGATCGCAGCCTCGTTACACTCGTCAGCTCCTACAGGCAAGATCGCAGCCTCGTTGCACTCGTCAGCTCCTACTGATAGTGTCCGGCTACGCCTCAATTCGCCGAGGCCCGTGAAAACCCCGCCTTTTTGTGGCGGGGTTTTGCTTTTTTTGTGCAGAAGAAAGGAGTCTGCCTCGATCATGACCGCACCTTCCATCACCCTTACCCGCCTGGACGTACAGCGTCTGGAACGCCTGATCGACAGTCTTGATGAAACGCTGCCGGGCGTGATTGCGTTGCAAACCGAACTGGATCGCGCCGAGAACGTGGTGGGCCACGATGAAGTGCCTGCCGATGTCGTGACCATGAACTCGCGTGTGCATTGCCGCGAAGAAAGCAGCGGCAAGGACTATCACCTGACGTTGGTTTACCCTCAGGACGCCAAGGCCGACGAAGGCCGGATCTCGATCCTGGCGCCGGTGGGCAGTGCCTTGCTGGGCCTGAAGGTCGGCCAGCACATCGACTGGCCGGCCCCGGGTGGCAAGACGTTGAAGCTGACCTTGCTGGACGTCGAATACCAGCCCGAAGCCGGTGGCGATTTCCACCTCTGAGTGCCTGGGCGCGTCAGACCAGGGCCAGCGCTTCGTTCAGGGCGCGTTCCAGGTCGGCCTTGTAGCGCAGGTACAAGTTGGTTGAGCAGGCGCCGTCGCCCACCAGCCCCGAGAGGTCCAGGTCGGTGATGTAGCAGCGATAGCGCTGGGCTTCGCGGCGCTGTTCGACGATCTCCCTGGCGACCACGCGGAACAGTTGGTCGCCATGTTCCAGTTCGGAAAACTCCTGCTGATCGCAGTACAGGGTGACGTGCACCTGCCCGTGTGCCGCTTTGCCGATGATTGCCTGCACGTCATAGAACGGCTTGTTGACCGGTGTCTGCGGGGCTTGCCGCGCTTCGATCCGCCGTGCCCGGCCGCCTGAAGGCAGCAACTGGTAGTACAGGGTTTCCAGGCTCAGCGGTTGGGCGGCATCCAACGGCAGCAGGGCGTCGCGGCGGTACAGCACCGATTGCAGAAAGCGCTGTAACGGTACCAGCAGGCTTTGTTCGTCGTGATACGGCACGTGTTGTTGCCACAGTGCGTTGAATTCATCGAGCACGTACAGATCCGCTTCGTCCTCGTTGGTCCGGTAGAACACCTGGATGCACTCGGGCTGCCCCATGGGCAGGATCAGCGCCAGGTCGTGGTCTTCCAGGGCCATCGGGTCCAGGTGCAGGGGGCTGTAGGCCGTCAGTTCCTCGCCCAGGTAATCCATCAGCGCCGACAAGCTGCCCAGGGCCACGTGATTGACCTGGCCGGGCACCAATTCCAGCACGTGATAATGCTGCTGGACCTGGAGCAGGTAGCGGTGATTGAGCCTGCTCAACAGCAGCGTCTGCGCCGTTTCGATGACTTCTTCGACACGCCGCGCAATGAATTGGGCGCGGTTGTGGCAGAAGCAGCGCACCTGCAGGCGTGGCTGGCGCTGGGTGACGGGCAGGTCGTTGAGGTAATCGCGCAGGCAATCGAGCAGGGCGTGTTCGCCGTCAAAGCGGTTGACCAGCACTTCATTCCAACTGTTGAGCGTAACCTGGTCGAGGGTCAGCACCAGGTTCTCCCGGACTCCGGCATAGCTCAGGGAGTCGGTACGCTCGGTGGTCATCAGGATATTCAAGTCGCGGTGGTGCTTGAGCGGGTCGACGCCGACGTTCACCAGGATCAACACTTCGCTGGGCACGCTGGCCCGCAGCAACTGCGCTTCGTCCACCGTGACCAGGGGCAGGGCGATGGACTGCTGCAGGCTGCCCAGCAGGTTGAACAGCTCGAACTCGCTCAGGTCGCTGTCACCGGGGTGCAGCGCCAGGCGCGTGCTGCTGTCGATCACGCCGTTGCGATGGCACCAGGTCAACAGCTCCAGCAACTCGCGGCAGCGCTTGATTGGCGCGAAGTTCTCCCACTCCAGGGCGTTGAGGCTGCCGTTGTACAGGCCCCACTGGTTCTGCCCGGGTTCTTTCTTGTTGGGCGACTGGACCAGCGTCAAGGTGTCTTCGGCCAGGTCCGGCGCGATGCCGGGGTTGATGAACTCGACCTTGTCGGCCTTGCGCTCGAAGGCGGCGTACAACCGCCGACCCAGCACGTTGAGATCGCGCTTGTTGATCAGGCTGACGGTTTTCTCGGTGCGGGCGAACTGGGTCAGGAAGCGGTAGCTGTGGGTGAGTTCGTTGACCAGCGCGCGCCGCTCGTGGCTGACCTGGCGGACTTTCCACTGGCTGCGGCTGTCCAGCAACGCCAGCTGACGCTGGTCCCAGCCCCATTCCCGGGCCAGTCGTTCAAGCAGCACCCTTTGCCAGCCACTGCTGCGCCCCTGGCCGGTGAGTTTGCGATTGACCTTCAGGTACAGCGCGCGGCGGATCAACTCCAGGCGTTCGGGTTCGCCACGGGCATTGAGGTATTCCTCGATGCGGCGGTAAACCAGCATGTACGGGTCCAGTTCTTCCAGGTCCAGGCGATTGGCGAACACCGCCTGTTTGAAACGCAGGCTCAGGCAGCGCACGTTCGGGTGTTCGCTGGCATAGACCTCGGTCAGCAGCAGCTTGAGCACGGACTTGTAGGGCGATTCGATGCCCTTGAACAGTTGCCAGAGCCCGGCGCCGACGAATTCGCCCGGCGGAATGTAGGCCAGATGCCCCAGGTCCAGGGTTTCATCTGCACGAATGAAACGCTTGGACATCAGCGTGTGGGTGTACTGCTCGTAATTCTCTTCTTCATAGACCGGCACCAGCCACCAGATCGGCGTGCGCCCGGCCAGCCAGATCGCCGTGCGGTAGAACTCGTCCAGCAACAGATAGTGCTGAGTGGTGCCGCAATCGTCGGAACTGAGCTGGTTGTCCCGCTCGCCCCGCACGAAACGCGCCGGGTCGATCAGGAAAAAGTGCGCTTCGGCGCCCTGGGTCGCGGCCCAGATCTCCAACAGTTGGCATTTCTTGCGCAGCTCGGCCAGTTCATCGTCGCTCAGGTCCGGCCCGTGGCACACCCACACGTCCATGTCGCTCTGGTCGGCCTGGGCCAGGGTGCCGAGGCTGCCCATCAGGTACAGGCCCAGGATCGGGCGCGGTGGGTTGCTGCCGTGCCGGGGCTTGTAGGAAAAAGAACGGGTCAGGCGCTGGGCTTCGGCCAGCACATTGGCGTCAGGCTCGTAGTTCGACAGCCCGGCGGGTGTGCTGCCGGAGACGTAGCCGGGCAGCAGCGGATGGTTGACGTGAAAAAACAGCGGCAGCAGCGTCAGTACGCCCTGCTGGCGGGGCGACAGGCCTTCGAGGGCGCGCTCCATCCGCACGGTGTTGAGCTTGAGAAAACGCGCGCGCAACTGGCTCAGCACCTTGCGGTCGATTCCCTCGTCCAGATCGGGGCGTATTTCGTGATTGCGGGTCATGTCAGCTCAAACCGGCTCGCGGCGTCGAACGTGGGGTGATGGCAGGTTAGCGCCCGGTCTTGGGAATACTTAAGCTGAAAACAGGATTTTGAGGCTGGTTTTTTACGCAGGGTGCCAGTGCGCCTGCGGAAATCCCGTAGAGGAGATTTCCGTGGGCGGCAGGAGGGATCAGGCGGCTTCTTGTTGAACGCTGAGTATCGTCAGGACGGTTTGTACATTTTGGGCGGCATCCCGTCCCAGGCTGGTCAGGTAACCACCGTCGGGCTGGGTGATCAGGTCTTTTTCGAACAAGCGTTGGGCAGCGGCAATCGCTTTAGGGGCGGCGGTCTGATGAATTTTCAGGCCTTCCTGGGAACTGTCCAGGTTGAAGAGTGCAAGGATTTCCAGTTCGGCAACCAACTCAGGGGTAAGCGACATAAGGACTCCAGACTTTCTAGGAATTTTGGTCGACAGCGTCACTAAGGTGAGCGCACTCGGCCGAGCTGTCCAGTGTCAGTGTCATGCTTTTTTTGTTTAAAGCGATTTTCTGTGGCCCGCAGAAGCAGCGTTGGAGCTATGTAGGAGCTGACGAGTGCAACGAGGCTGCGATCTTGTCCCAGACAATTGAGTCGAGAGCGAAAGATCAAGATCAAAAGATCGCAGCCTTCGGCAGCTCCTACAGGGCGCAGCCGAGCGGGAGCAAGAGCCGTTCAGTTCTTTTCCGGCGGCAACTCAGGCAAGGCGCGCAAGGCGGCTTCGTACCACTCGGTATTGAATGGGCGGTCTTCTTCCAGGATCGCGTCGATTTCCACTGCCAGCACATGGGCCATCAGGTTCAGAATTTCTTCGCGTTCATAACCCACCAGGGTCAATTTATTGAAAACGGCCTTGGCCGCTGGCGGGTTGTCACTTTCGATCTGGTTTTCAATCGCCTCGATCAGCGTTTTCTCGGCGAACTCTTCGTCGTCAATTTCGATATCGGTTGGCTCGCTCATGGCAGGCTCCTGTAAGAAAGGTCGCCAGTTTACCTGCATTCAGCGGCGTGATGCGCCTGGCAAGAACTGCCCCGACGGTCTATAACGCAAGGCTGCCCACCCCGCACGGCCTGGAGGCTTTGTAATGCTCAAGCTTTATGGTTTCTCTGTCAGTAATTATTACAACATGGTCAAGCTGGCATTGTTGGAGAAGGGCGTGCCCTTCGAAGAGGTGCAGTTCTTTGGCAATCAGACCCCGGAAGCCCTGGCCATCAGCCCACGCGGCAAGGTGCCGGTGCTGAAGACCGAGCAGGGTTTTATCAACGAGACCAGCATCATCCTCGAATACATCGAGCAAACCCAACCGGGTAAGGCCCTGCTGCCAGCCGACCCGTTCGAGCGCGCCCAGGTACTGGCTTTGTGCCGGGAAATCGAGCTGTACATCGAACTGCCGGGGCGGGCCTGCTATGGCGAGGCGTTTTTCGGCATGCCGGTGGCCGATGCCATCAAGGAGAAGTCCAAGGCCGAATTGCTGCTGGGATTCGCCTCGCTCGGTCGACACGGCAAGTTCTCGCCTTACGTGGCGGGCGACAGCTTGAGTCTTGCGGACCTGTATTTCTATTACAGCCTTTCGCTGGCTTTGCAGGTGGGCAAGAAGATCTTCGATATTGATTTGCTGGCGGACATGCCAGCGGCCAAGGCGTTGATGGAGCGGTTGGGGCAGAACCCGAACGTGCAGCGGATCGCTGCGGACAGGGAGGCAGAGATGCCGGCGTTTTTGGCGATGATTGCTGCCAAGAAGTAAGCTTTTTGCTGCTTTGAAGGACGCTATCGCGAGCAAGCTCGCTCCCACATTTGATTTCCATGTTCACAGAATATGTGTTCACTGAAGATCCACTGTGGGAGCGAGCTTGCTCGCGATGCTTTTGGCTTTTAGCGGTTGGCGATCAGCGCCTGGCCACGCACCACGGCTGCCTTGACCTGTGCCGGCGCGGTGCCGCCGATGTGGTCGCGGGCATTGACCGAGCCTTCGAGGGTCAGCACGGCAAACACGTCCTGCTCGATCTGGTCGCTGAACTGGCGCAGTTCGTCCAGGCTCATTTCCGCCAGGTCCTTGCCGGTGTCTACGCCGTATTTCACGGCATGGCCGACGATCTCATGGCAATCGCGGAACGGCAGGCCGCGGCGTACCAGGTAGTCGGCCAGGTCGGTGGCGGTGGAGAAACCGCGCAGGGCCGCTTCGCGCATTACCGCGTGCTTGGGCTTGATGGCCGGGATCATGTCGGCGAAGGCCCGCAGCGAATCGCGCAAGGTGTCGGCGGCGTCGAACAGCGGTTCCTTGTCTTCCTGGTTGTCCTTGTTGTAGGCCAGCGGCTGGCCTTTCATCAGGGTCAGCAGGCCCATCAGTGCGCCGAACACCCGGCCACTCTTGCCGCGCACCAGTTCCGGCACGTCGGGGTTTTTCTTTTGCGGCATGATCGAGCTGCCGGTGCAGAAGCGGTCAGGCAAATCGATGAATTGGAATTGTGCGCTGGTCCACAGCACCAGCTCTTCGGAGAAGCGTGACAGGTGCATCATCGCGATGCTCGCGGCGGCGCAGAATTCGATGGCGAAATCGCGGTCCGAGACATTATCCAGCGAGTTGCCGCCGACGGCGTCGAAGCCCAGCAACTGCGCGGTGTATTCACGATCGATCGGGTACGTGGTGCCGGCCAGCGCGGCGCTGCCCAAGGGCATGCGGTTGGTGCGCTTGCGGCAGTCCACCAGACGCTCGTAATCGCGGCTGAGCATTTCGAACCAGGCCAGCATGTGATGCCCAAACGTTACAGGTTGAGCGGTTTGCAGGTGCGTGAAGCCCGGCATGATGCTCTCGGCCTCGCGCTCGGCTTGCTCCAGCAGGCCTTTTTGCAGGCGCGTGATTTCGGCCAGGATCAGGTCGATTTCATCCCGCAGCCACAGGCGGATGTCGGTGGCGACCTGGTCGTTGCGGCTGCGGCCGGTGTGCAGTTTCTTGCCGGTCACGCCAATGCGGTCGGTCAGGCGGGCTTCGATGTTCATGTGCACGTCTTCAAGGTCGACGCGCCAGTCGAACTGGCCGGCCTCGATTTCAGTCTCGATGGTCTTCAGGCCGTCGATGATGCTGTCGCGCTCGGCATCGGTCAGCACGCCGACCTTGGCCAGCATGGTGGCGTGGGCGATCGAACCCATGATGTCGTGGCGATACAGGCGCTGGTCAAAATTGACGGAGGCGGTGAAGCGGGCGACGAAGGCGTCGACGGGTTCACTGAAGCGGCCGCCCCAGGACTGATTGGTCTTGTCAGTGCTCATGAATTCGCTCGTGATCGGCTGTGGAGAAAGTAGCGGTTAAAGGCTGCGGCGGATGATAGCAGGGTTGCCGGGACTGGCGCTGGCACTGGTCGGCAGGTTTTTTCGATCGAGCCCTGGGATCCAAGAAGGTTTTCGCACAACGATATTTTTCGATTGAGCAATATCGTCGTGGCAACCGTCTACAGTGGACGGTAGGACTTTTGCTTTTTCCATCCATGGCGCACCGGAAATATAGAAGAAGGGGGAGCTCATATTGGTCAGATCGACAGTTAACAATCCCTACGGCGACGCCGTGCGACAACGGGCCTCGGGCATCGATCGGCAAGCGCTGGTAAAGATAGGCAACCGCCTCGCGGCACTTTTTGGCCCTCGAACGAGTCTTAGCGTGGATCGCGGTGACGGATGTCACTTCCCCTGTCTACGCTATCCTTGTGCGAGACTCACGCAGGAATCCAGCGCAATATGAATGTCCTGATCGTTGATGACGAACCACTGGCCCGCGAGCGCCTGAGCCGAATGGTTGGCGAGCTCGAGGGTTACAGTGTCCTGGAGCCGAGCGCCACCAATGGCGACGAGGCATTGGCCCTTATCGACAGCCACAAGCCGGATATCGTGCTGCTCGACATTCGCATGCCTGGCCTGGATGGCCTGCAAGTGGCGGCGAAGTTGTGCGAACGAGAGTCGCCGCCCGCCGTGGTGTTCTGTACCACCCGGGACGATTTCCCCCCCGAGGTGTTGCAGGCCGGTTCCGTGGGCTATCTGGTCAAGCCCGTGGCGTCCGAAGCATTGCTCGAAGCCTTGCGCAAGGCCGAGCGACCCAACCGCGTGCAACTGGCGGCGCTGACCCGTCCGGCCGCCGAAAGCGGCAGCGGCCCGCGCAGCCACATCAGTGCGCGCACCCGCAAAGGCATCGAATTGATCCCCTTGAACCAGGTGGTCTACTTCATTGCCGACCACAAATATGTGACCTTGCGCCATGAGAGTGGCGAGGTGTTGCTGGATGAACCCCTCAAGGCCCTTGAAGACGAGTTCGGCGAACGCTTCGTGCGTATCCACCGCAACGCTCTCGTGGCCCGCGAGCGCATCGAGCGTTTGCAACGCACCCCCCTTGGGCATTTTCAGTTGTTTCTCAAAGGCCTCAATGGCGACGCGCTGATTGTCAGCCGGCGGCACGTGGCCGGCGTACGCAAGATGATGCAGCAGCTTTAGCCGGGCGGTCCAAGGCGTCCAATGCGCGTCATTTCCAGGATTCTGGCGGCCAGGGAGGCCTTGGGGTCGTGATTCAAATCAAAGCGGTTTTGGCTGAGCTGTTATTATCTGCCGTATCTTTTAAGTACGGATTGATCCATGTCCCCTCGCGAGATCCGCATCGCCACCCGTAAAAGTGCCTTGGCCCTCTGGCAGGCCGAATACGTCAAAGCCCGCCTGGAAGCGGCCCATCCCGGCCTGATCGTGACCCTGGTGCCCATGGTCAGTCGCGGTGACAAACTGCTGGACTCGCCGCTGTCGAAAATCGGCGGCAAGGGTCTCTTCGTCAAGGAACTGGAAACCGCGCTGCTGGACAACGAAGCCGACATCGCCGTGCATTCGATGAAAGACGTGCCCATGGACTTCCCCGAAGGCCTGGGCCTGTTCTGCATCTGCGAGCGAGAAGACCCCCGCGATGCGTTCGTCTCCAACACGTTTTCCAGTCTTGAGGCGCTGCCTGCCGGAAGCGTGGTCGGCACGTCCAGCCTGCGTCGCCAGGCCCAATTGCTGACGCGGCGTCCGGACCTGCAAATCCGCTTCCTGCGCGGCAACGTCAATACGCGCCTGGCCAAGCTCGATGCCGGTGAGTACGACGCCATTATCCTCGCCGCCGCCGGCCTGATCCGCCTGGGCTTCGAAGACCGCATCACTTCGGCCATCAGCGTCGACGACAGCCTGCCGGCCGGCGGGCAAGGGGCGGTGGGTATCGAGTGCCGCAGCGCCGACAGCGACATTCATGCCCTGCTGGCGCCGCTGCACCATGAAGACACCGCCACGCGGGTGTTCGCCGAACGCGCGCTGAACAAACATCTCAACGGCGGTTGCCAGGTGCCGATCGCCTGTTACGCCGTGCTGGAGGGTGAGCAGGTCTGGTTGCGCGGCCTGGTGGGGGATCCCAATGGTGGTCGGCTGCTCAGCGCCGAGGCCCGGGCGCCACGTCACGATGCCGAGGCGCTGGGTGTGCGCGTGGCTGAAGACTTGTTGAGCCAGGGTGCCGCCGACATTCTCAAGGCGGTCTACGGCGAGGCCGGCCACGCGTGACGGGCTGGCGGCTGCTGCTCACCCGGCCGGCGGACGAATCGTCGACGCTGGCGGCTGTCCTGGCCGAAGCGGGGGTCTACAGCAGCAGCTTGCCGTTGCTGGAGATCGAACCGGTCCCGCTGTCCGATGCCGGACGGGCGATATTCAAGGCGCTGGATCAATACTCTGCTGTGATCGTGGTCAGCAAACCGGCCGCACGCCTGTGCGTCGAGCTGTTGCGCCAACACTGGCCCCAGCCTCCAGATCAACCCTGGTTCAGCGTGGGTGCTGCCACCGGACAGATTCTCGTCGATGCCGGCCTCACGGTGTTTTATCCCGATAACGGCGATGACAGCGAAGCCTTGCTGGAACACTTGGTCTTGCGCCAGGCTGTATCGCGGCCCGACCCCAAGGTCTTGATCGTGCGGGGCGAAGGCGGCCGAGGCTTGCTGGCAGAGCGTTTGCGCGAGCAAGGTGCTAGTGTCGATTATCTGGAATTGTACCGACGCCACCTGCCTGGTTACGGCGAAGGAGCGTTGTCGGCAATAGTCGAAGCGGAACGCTTGAACGCACTGGTGGTCAGCAGTGGGCAGGGCTTCGAGCATCTGCAGCGGCTGGCCGGCGATGCGTGGTCGGCCCTGGCGCGCTTACCGTTGTTTGTGCCAAGCCCGAGGGTGGCCGAGATGGCGCGTGCCGCCGGGGCCCGAACAGTTGTGGATTGCCGTGGCGCCAATGCCGCGGCTTTGCTGGCGGCGTTACGGGAACACTCCGTGCCGTTTTCTAATGCAAAGGATGGATACGTGAGCGAAACAGCCTTGCCAAAAGAAGATCTGGACCAGCCAGCGATCGATGCGCCGGTTGAAACTCCGCCACCCGTGGTGCCGCGTCGCGGCAACGGGCTGGCCGTTGTTGCACTGTTGCTCGGCGCTGCCGGCGTCGCCGTTGGCGGCTGGGCCGTGTGGCAGGTGCGTCACCTGCAAACCAATAATCAGCAGCAGTCCGCCCAGGTCCAGGCGCTGAATGACCAGGCCCAGGCCCTCAAGCTCAACGAGCAACGCTTGAGCGAGCGCCTGGCGCAACTGCCCCCGGCTGAAGAGCTGGAGGAAAGGCGGCGCCTAGTGGCCCAGTTGCAAGGTGATCAGCAGCAGCTGAACCAACGCCTGGAAACCGTGCTCGGTGCCAGCCGCAAGGATTGGCGCCTGGCAGAGGCCGAGCACTTGTTGCGCCTGGCCAGCCTGCGTCTTTCCGCCCTGCAAGACATCAACAGTGCCCAGGCGCTGGTCCAGGGCGCTGATGAAATCCTGCGCGAGCAGAACGATCCCGGCTCGTTCGCTGCCCGCGAGCAACTGGCCAAGACCCTCGCTGCGCTGCGCAGCACCGAACAGCCGGATCGCACCGGGCTGTTCCTGCAACTGGGCGCCTTGCGTGACCAGGTGCTGCAACTGACCGAACTGGCACCTGAGTACAAGGATCGCGGAGAGTCGCTGCTGGGCCTGACCGCCGATGGCGATGGTGCCAGCCGGTGGGCACAGTGGTGGGATCAGATTTCGCGCTATATCCGCATTGACTTCAACGCCGATGAGAACGTCCGGCCGCTGCTGGCCGGGCAAAGCCTCGTGCAAGTTCGCCTGGCCTTGAGCCTGGCCTTGGAGCAGGCGCAGTGGGCCGCCCTCAATGGTCAGGCACCGGTATACACCCAGGCGCTGACCGAGGCGCGGGACGTGTTGAAAAACAATTTCAACCAAGACAATCCGCAAAGCAAAATCATGCTTGAGCGGGTGGGTGAGTTGTCCAAGCAACCGGTGACAGTGGTCACCCCGGACCTGACGGGCACGCTGAGCAGCGTCCAGGCTTACCTTGAACGCCGCAACCTCAACGCCCAGGACTCGGTCAAGCCGCTGCCCGCGTCTGGCGCGCAGGAGGCCACGCCATGAAGCGTCTCTACGTGATTCTGTTCGTGGTCATCGCTGCCGCCGGCTTGCTGGGCGTGGCGATTGCCGAACACTCGGGTTACGTGCTGGTGGCGTACAAGAACTTCCGTTATGAAGCCGGCCTGTGGGTCACCCTGGCGCTGGTGGCGGTGATTTGGCTGGTGTGGCGAGGCCTGAGGTTCCTGATCGGGCTGGTGACCACGTCCAGTGGCGTGGTCAACCCGTGGTCGCGGCGCAACCGCAGCCGCCGGGTGCAGGTGGCGATCGAACACGGCCAGTTGGACCTGGCCGAAGGCCGCTGGGCCAGTGCCCAGCGGCACCTGCATCGCGCCGCCGAAGCCGAGCGCCAACCGCTGCTGTATTACCTGGGCGCCGCCCGCGCGGCCAACGAACAGGGTCTTTACGAGCAGAGCGACAGTTTGCTGGAGCGCGCCCTGGAGCGTCAGCCCCAGGCGGAACTGGCCATTGCCCTGACGCATGCGCAACTGCAGACGGACCGGGGCGACACGGACGGTGCACTGAGCACGCTGCAAACCATGCATGAGCGTCATCCCCATAACGTCCAGGCCTTGCGCCAACTGCAACGACTGCATCAACAGCGTGGCGACTGGTCGGCGGTGATCCGGCTGTTGCCCGAGTTGCGCAAGGATAAGGTCCTGCCGCCGGCCGAGCTGGCTGAGTTGGAGCGTCGCGCCTGGGGCGAGAATCTCAGTCTGGCGGCGCACCGCGAGGAGGACGGCAGCGTTGGCTTGCAGTCGCTCAATCGCGCCTGGCAACAACTGACTTCCGCGCAGCGCCAAGAGTCGGCGTTGGTGCTGGCCTATGCCGAGCAACTGCGCCAGCTGGGTGCCCAGGTCGAGGCTGAAGAGATCTTGCGGGGCGCGCTCAAGCGTCACTACGACAGTCACCTGGCGCGGCTGTACGGCTTGGTTCGCGGCAATGATCCGATCCGCCAGTTGCAAACGGCCGAAGGCTGGCTCAAGGACCACCCGGCGGATCCAAGCCTGCTGCTGACCCTGGGGCGCCTATGCCTGCAGAACAGCTTGTGGGGCAAGGCGCGGGATTATCTGGAAAGCAGTTTGCGCGTTCAGCGCAATCCCGAAGCCTGCGCTGAACTGGCGCGCCTGCTGGCGCAACTGGGGGATACCGAGCGCAGCAACCAGTTGTTCCAAGAGGGGTTGGGGTTGTTGGATGAGCGTCTGCTGGCCGCGCCGTTGCCGGTTCCGGCCCAGGTCTTGTCCACTTGAAAAGGGCATGACTCAATTCCTGAGTATGTATGAATCCTTTTGTGGCGAGGGAGCTTGCTCCCGCTCGGCTGCGCAGCAGTCGTAAAAACCTGCTCACTGTTTTTTCCTGATGCACCGCGTTGAATGGCTTTGGGGCTGCTGCGCAGCCCAGCGGGAGCAAGCTCCCTCGCCACGGGTTGGAAACCTTGAATAAGGGGTGCGAATACCACCCCGGTTTTGGGGCTTTGGTCATACCTTCAGCAAAGTCCTACAGTCGATCGCGCCGAATCACCTTCGAGCTGTCGGGAATTCCCTACACCCTTGGTGAAGTGTCTGCGCGGGGCCGCCTTGAAAGGCCCGAGGGCTTTCCTCTACCGTAACTGCCTGTCTCTTCTGTTACGGAATCGCCATGTCTTCGGCCAGCTCACGCTTCTTGTTTCTCATGGCTTCCATCGCCGCCGCCCTGGCTTTGGGCATCAGCACTTATCTGGAATATTCGGTCGGCCTGAAGCCTTGCAGCCTGTGTGTCTTGCAGCGGTTGTGCCTGATGCTGTTCCTGGCGAACAGCCTGGTGGCGTGCGTACACGGTCCAGGCCGAAGAGGCAGTCTCTTCTATGGTGCGGCAGGGCTGGTTTCGGCGACGGCGGGAATGACCCTGGCATGGCGTCAGGTCCTGATGCAAAGCCATTCGTTCGAGCCGTTTCCTGATTGCATTGTCCAGCCCAAGCCGATGGATTCCTGGTGGTGCGCGTTGCATCGTATCCTCGATGGCGCCGTCGACTGTGCGAATATCACCTGGACGTTGTTCGACCTGAGCATCCCCGAGTGGAGCCTGCTGTTTTTTCTCGCGGTGTCCAGCGCGATGACCTATCTACTCCTGCGCCTTGCCTGGAGTGCTCTGGTACGACCGCTCGGCGGCGATACGTCGCAGTTGGTCCGGGCCATGGATTAAACACTTGTATGAACTTTATCTCCTGCGTACCTTGAAGCCATTGTCGCGCGGGCATAATCTGGCCCGCACGTGTTATTGGAATTGTGCCGCTCGATCATGTTGTGTCTGGCTTGTCCCTGGTCCATCAGGCGTGCACAGGCTGCGAGTGGCATGACTCACAAGGGAAGAAATCACCATGCTCGAAAGTTGTCAGAATGCTCAGGAACGCTGGGGTGGGGTGCATCTGCTGATCGATCGCTGGCTGCAGGAGCGTCGCGAACTGATTCGGGCCTACGATGATCTTGGCGACAAGCCTGAAGCCCTGAGCGAAAGCCGCAAACCCTTGCAGGAGTTCTGCGGTGTGCTGGTCGACTATGTGTCTGCCGGTCATTTCGAGATCTACGAACAACTGACGGGCGAGGCCAAGGCCTTCAACGACAAGCGCGGCCTGGAACTGGCCGAGACGATCTACCCACGCATCGATGTCATCACCGAGAAGCTGCTGGCGTTCAACGACCTGTGCGATGAAGGCAAGTGCGTGGCGGAAAAATTCAAGGAGCTGGGCGGCTTGCTGCACGAGCGTTTCGAATTGGAAGACTGCCTGATCGAAGTGCTGCACAACGCTCACAAGGAAGAAGATACCGTCCAGGCCTGAGGGTTTGCGGTCATGAAAAAACGGTGCGCATTGCGCACCGTTTTTTATTGGGCCAACGTCAGGTCGTCGCGCCCAGCAACTCGATTTCAAACACCAATGGCGTGTACGGCGGGATCACATCCCCGGCCCCTTCGGCGCCATAGGCCAAGGACGACGGAATCACCAGCCGCCATTTCGCGCCGACCGGCATTTGCGGCAATGCACTGCGCCACCCGTCAATCACACTGTCGAGACTGAACCACTGTGCCTGGCGGTTTGAATCGAATACGGTGCCGTCCGGCAAACGACCGATATATAGCACCTGGACTTTGCCGTGAGGGCCGGCCTTCGCACCGTGGCCTGGTTTGATTTCGGTCAGCAGGATGCCGTCTGAAAGTTGCTGGACGCCGGGTCGGTTCTTTTCTTCGATGAGAAACTTCTGCTCGGTCTTCAACGCTGCTTCGAACTGCGGTGTTGTCGATGGTGCGTTCAGTTGCGCCTGGTGCTCGGCCAGGATCTGTTCGATGCGTTCATCCTTGAGCGCCAGCGGCTTGCCCAGGTAGGCCTGTTGCAAACCTTCGACCAAGGCTTTGATCTGCAGGTCCGGCACGTCCTGGCGTAGGCGTTCGCCGAGGCTGGCGCCCAGGCTGTAAGCCAAATCGTGAGCATCGTCTGTAGCGGATTTTTCAACGGCCTGGGCCGTGGCGCAAACCATGCACAGGATAAAAAACAGGTGACGCGACATGTGTGCTCTCCGGCCTCGAATCGAGGAATTATGCCAGTGCCGATATCTGTAGAGGTGGATTGCCAAGGCACTGGCGCAGAAGATTTTTCGTCTCTTGCAACGCAACGTCTTGTGTACTGTCAACATGCCCTAGCGGCGGTTGCAGCAGAGGTCTAGTATGAGCCGCACTCACGTCAGTCAGGAGGTAAACCATGTCGGCCACCAAGAAGCCTGTAAACACTCCGTTGCACTTGCTCCAACAACTCTCGGGCAGCTTGCTCGAACATCTGGAAAATGCCTGCTCCCAAGCCCTGGCTGATGCTGAAAAACTGCTCGCCAAACTGGAAAAGCAACGCGGCAAAGCGCAGGAAAAACTGCACAAGTCGCGCACCAAACTGCAAGACGCAGCCACCGCCGGCAAGGCCAAGGCACAAGCCAAGGCCAAGGACGTCGTGAAAGAACTCGAAGACCTGCTCGATGCCTTGAAGGATCGTCAGTCCGAAACCCGCGCCTACATCCTGCAACTCAAGCGTGATGCCCAGGAAAGCCTGAAACTGGCCCAAGGCGTCGGTCGCGTGCAAGAAGCCGCGGGCAAGGCGCTATCGCTTCGTGCTGCCAAGCCTGCCGCTGTATCGGCCAAGAAGCCGGCGGCTAAACCCGTCGTGGCAAAAGCACCGGCCAAAGTCGCTGCCAAGCCTGCCGCCAAAGCACCGGCCAAAGCCGCCAGCAAGCCGGCTGCCAAACCCGTCGCTGCCAGCGCTGCAAAACCTGCGACCAAAAAACCAGTCGTCAAGGCGGCTGCCAAGCCAGCCGCAAAAACAGCGGCCGCTAAACCTGCCGCTGCCAAGCCCGCTGTAAAAGCTGCTGCAAAACCAGCCGCCAAACCTGCGGCAAAAGCTGTCGCCAAACCTGCCGCTAAAACCGCCGCTGCCAAACCTGCCGCTAAAACCGCCGCTGCCAAACCTGCCGCGACGAAAACCGCTGCCGCTAAACCGGCTGCCAAAGCGGCGGTAAAAGCCACTGCAAAACCGGCTGTCGCTAAGCCTGCGGCCAAACCAGCAGCGAAGCCTGCGCCAGCCAAAACGGCTGCGGCCAAGCCCGCTGCAAAAACCGCTGCCAAGCCAGTCGCTGCCAAAGCTCCCGCCAAAGCGACGGCTAAAGCCGCTGCCAAGCCGGCCGTGGCAAAACCTGCTGCAGCGAAGCCAGCCGCTACCAAGCCAGCCGCGAAACCGGCCGCGAAAAAACCAGCCGCTGTAAAACCTGCGACTGCGCCAGCTACCAAGCCGGCGACACCGACCCCGGCTCCGACCGCGGCACCTGCGCCAACCGCCAGCACTCCGGCCGCGGCGACCAGCCCAGCTGTCGTTGCGCCGAGCACCAGCAGCACCCCAACCAGCGCTTCCTAAGTGCCGGACACCGCGACGCGCAGCTGATGCAGCGCGTCGCGGCTCGCTGGCCCGGCATTCGCCGCCAGCCCTTGCAGCCATTGGGCTGAATCGTTCTGTTGTGCCCCGGGCCAATCCTTGGCCATCGCCTCCAATCGCTCCAGCAATCGCCGTTCGGCTGTCAGCTCCAGTTGCTTGACCTGCTCGCGCAGGCTATCGAGTGCCGTGTCCTGGAGGGCGCTGGCTTTCCATTGGCTGCGAAGCCTACGCAGAGGACGCACCACCTCGGCATCCCACGGCTCGGCCAGTTTTCGCAGTTGTTGCAGCCTGTCTTCATTGCAGGCCACGCCGCGCTGCGCCAGCCACAGGCCGCAAAGCAGCAGGCAGACGTTCGCGCCGGCATCTTGTGACGCCAGGCAGGCGGGCTCTACGCCAGGCTTGGCATAGAGGTCGAGGGAAAAACTCCACAGGTCAGGGGACATCGTGCTACTCGCGCCAGTTGCGAGCGAAGCTGGTAGACTCCGCCGCCATTATGATCCGACTTCAGAACCTGACTTTACAGCGTGGCCCGCAACGTCTGCTAGAAGACGCCGAGCTGACCCTGCACGCCGGCCACAAAGCCGGCCTCATCGGTGCCAACGGCGCCGGCAAATCGAGCCTGTTCGCCTTGCTGCGAGGCGAGCTGCACCCGGACTCGGGCGACTGCCTGCTGCCGGCCGATTGGCGCATCGCCCACATGCGCCAGGAGGTCGACACCCTCGAACGCCTGGCAGTGGACTATGTGCTCGACGGCGACCTGCGCCTGCGCCAGGTGCAACGTGACCTGGCGGCGGCCGAAGCGGCCCACGACGGTGCCGCACAGGCCCGTCTGCACGCGGAACTCGACAGTGCCGATGGCTACACCGCCGATGCCCGCGCGCGTAAATTGCTCGCCGGCCTGGGCTTTACCAATGAGCAGATGGATCGCCAGGTCGGGGATTTCTCCGGTGGCTGGCGGATGCGCCTGAACCTGGCGCAGGCCCTGATGTGCCCTTCGGATCTGCTGTTGCTCGATGAACCGACCAACCACTTGGACCTCGACGCCATCATCTGGCTCGAAGACTGGCTCAAGAGCTACCCGGGCACGCTGCTGCTGATTTCCCACGACCGCGATTTCCTCGACGCGGTGGTGGATCACGTCGCCCATGTCGACCAGCGCAAGCTCACCTTGTACCGCGGTGGCTACAGCGCCTTCGAGCGTGCCCGTGCCGAACGCCTGGCCCAGCAACAGCAGGCCTACGAGAAGCAACAGGCGCAACGTGCGCACATGGAAAGCTACATCGCCCGCTTCAAGGCCCAGGCCACCAAGGCCCGCCAGGCCCAAAGCCGGATCAAGGCGCTGGAGCGGATGGAAGAGCTGTCGGCGGCCCACGTCGATTCACCGTTCGATTTTGTCTTCCGCGAATCGACCAAGATCTCCAGCCCGTTGATCGACCTGTCCGACGCACGCCTGGGTTACGGCGACAAGACCGTGCTGGAGAAGGTCAAGCTGCAACTGACTCCAGGTGCGCGGATCGGTCTGCTGGGCCCCAACGGTGCCGGTAAGTCGACCCTGATCAAGAACCTTTCCGGCGAACTCGAGCCTTTGGCCGGGCGCCTGACCCGGGGCGAGAACACCGTCGTCGGCTATTTCGCCCAGCACCAGCTCGACTCCCTGGATTCCAAGGCCAGCCCGCTGCTGCACCTGCAACGGTTGGCACCGACCGAGCGTGAGCAGACCCTGCGCGATTTCCTCGGCGGTTTCGATTTCCGTGGGGCGCGCATCGACGAGCCAGTGTTGAATTTCTCCGGCGGCGAAAAGGCCCGCCTGGCGCTGGCGTTGATCGCCTGGGGTCGGCCGAACCTGTTGCTGCTCGACGAACCGACCAACCACCTGGATCTGGAGATGCGCCTGGCCCTGACCATGGCCTTGCAGGAGTTCAGTGGCGCGGTGTTGGTGGTGTCCCACGATCGACATCTGCTCAAAAGCACCACGGATAATTTTTTCCTGGTCGCCGATGGCAAGGTCGAGGAATTCGACGGCGATCTGGAAGACTACGCCCGCTGGCTGGTGGAATATCGCCAGCGCAACGCGCCGGTCAGCAACACGCCGGTCAACCCCGACAAGACCGACAAGAAGGCCCAGCGCCAAGCCGCCGCCGCACTGCGCCAGCAACTGGCGCCGCACAAGCGCGAGGCCGACAAGCTCGAAGCCGAGCTGGGCAAGCTGCATGAAAAACTGCAGAAAATCGAAACCAGCCTGGGCGACAGTGGTCTCTACGAGGCGGCGCGCAAGGATGAGTTGCGTGACCTGCTGGCCGAACAGGCCAGGCTGAAGGTTCGGGAAGCGGAGCTCGAGGAGGCGTGGATGCAAGCGCTGGAGTTGCTGGAAAACCTGCAAGCGGAGCTGGAGGCTTTGTCCTGATGGAAGCGTTGACGTTGCCTGTCCCTGTCCTGTGGATCGAGCCGATCTGGCTCGGTGTGCAAATCCTGCTGATCCTGGTGGCCGGTTATGTCTCGCAGCGCTTTGTCGCGCGTGCGCTCACGGGCCTGGGTGAGCGTTACCCGCTCCCACCCCAACTGGTGATTATCCTGCGGGGCGTGCTGCGCTGGCTGATCATGGGCACTGCGGTACTGGTGGTGCTCGAGCGCCTGGGCGTCTCGGCCACGGTACTGTGGACGGCCCTGTCGGGTTTTGTCGCGGTGGCAGCGGTGGCGTTCTTCGCCATCTGGAGTGTGCTGTCTAATCTGTTTTGCGCCGTTTTGATCTACACCGTCGGACCGTTTCGCCTGGGCGATGTGGTCGAGCTGGTGGACACCACCGACAAGCCCGGCATCAAGGGGCGCGTGGTGGCGATCAATCTGTTGTACACCACGCTGATCGAACCCGAGGAACTCGGCACCGGCAGCGCCATGGTGCAAGTGCCCAACAGTCTGTTCTTCCAGCGCTCGGTACGGCGCTGGCGGGGTAGCGAAGCGTTTCCGGTGGGTGGGTTCGTCGAATAACGCAAAGGGCTGCTAGGCGGCCCAGCGGGAGCAAGCTCCCTCGCCACGGCTCATGCCCGCTTAAGTGCTCGTGCAAAAAAACGATGGTCAACGACGTGGCGGCGCATTAGCTTAGTCGTTTCGACGAATCCGAGCCGAGGTGTGCAATGTTGCTGGAGACATGGCTGGCGTTTTTTGCCGCCTGTTGGGTGATCAGTCTTTCCCCTGGTGCCGGTGCCATTGCATCGATGTCCAGCGGTCTGCGCTATGGTTTCTGGCGCGGTTACTGGAACGCCTTGGGCCTGCAATTGGGTCTGGCGTTGCAAATCGTGATCGTCGCCGCCGGTGTTGGCGCGATCCTCACCGCGTCGGCCACCGCGTTCTATGCGATCAAGTGGTTCGGCGTGGCCTACCTGGTCTACCTGGGGGTCAAACAGTGGCGAGCCATTCCCGGTGACATGACTGACGACGCGGTCCCGCGGCCCATCGGCAAGCCCCTGGCGCTGGTGTTTCGCGGCTTTCTGGTCAACGTCAGCAACCCCAAGGCGCTGGTGTTCATGCTGGCGGTGCTGCCGCAGTTCATCAATCCCCATGCGCCGTTGATCCAGCAATACCTGATCCTGGGCGTCACCATGATCGCTGTCGATCTCATCGTCATGGCCGGCTATACCGGGCTGGCGTCCAAGGTCCTGCGTCTGTTGCGCACACCGAAACAGCAGCGGCGGATGAACCGGGCCTTCGCGGGTATGTTCATTGGCGCGGCGGGGCTGCTTGCGACGATTCGCAAGGCCGCGGCATAAAGCAAAATCTGTGGCGAGGTAGCTTTTGTGGCTGGCTTTTGTAGAGGGCTTTTGTGGCGAGGGAGCAAGCTCCCTCGCCACAAAAGCATTCAGCTCATCACAGAAGCCAAAACAGCTAGCTCGCCACAAGAGCCGCTAAACAGCTACCCGACGGTATGCCTTAGCGCAAGATCACCGGCGCGGTATCCCGAGGCAGGTTGTTGCGCTGCACCGGCTCGCCAGGTTGTTCATAGCTCGGGCCGCCGAGCTGTTCGCTCAGTTGCCGTGCCACGTCTTCACCCAGCGCCTTGGACACCTCGCGTACCACCCGTGGACGGTTGAGGCTGATGTGCACGTCCCGGTGGTTCAGCAACTTGGTGTCCTGGCCTTCGCCCATGGCCGTAAAGGCCGAGGTGATTTCATACGTCTTGGTGTTGATCAGGCTGAAGTCCGCCACCAGGGTCAACGCCAGCACAGCCGAGTAGCTGTCGGTATTGGCCAGCTCGTTGATGTCGCGGGTGAAGTCGATGTCCGACACCGTGCCGAACAGCACGTAGTCGGCACCCTTGAAGTTGCCGGCCTTGATGCGCTTGATCACGTCATACACGTCGCCATTGGACGCCGCGGTGTGGGGCGTGCCCTGGGTCAGTTGGAACATCCCGCTGCGCAGGATCTCGCCCTTGATGTCACCGGTGAACTTGCGCAGTTCGCCCTGTTCGATGTAGCTGCTGGTGGCTTCCATCTCGTCGTAGCTCGAGGAAGCGCTGGCGCTGTAAGGGTTCGCCTGGAAGTTGCTTTGCGCCGAAACGGTGTGGATGTACTCCTCCACCCGTTCCTGGTACGCCAGGTCGGTCACTGCGACTTTTGGGGCCGCCTGCGCGCTGAATGCGCAGGCCAGGGCCATGATGCCTATCCATGTGCGCATGGCTTAGCGCTCCGTGGTCTTGCGGATTTCTTTTTCGTCCATCCACTCGGCCAGGCCGCTCTCGACGTCGATCAATTGCAGGCTGAATTTGTAGAAGACGTCCTTGTAGTCGCTGCTGCGCTTGACGATCGAGCTGATGGAGCCCTCGAGGCGGTACTTGGCAGCGATCATGTTGCCGGTCTTGGCCACGGTGCTTTTCTTGTACAGGCCGCTCTGGTTCTGCAGCTTGAGCTGGTCGACCTGGCTCTCCATGGCGGTGTTGTCGCTGGCGAAACGGGCGGCGCCGGTCTTCATCAGCTGGGTCTTGATGCTGGTGGTGATTTCGCGGGTGTCGATGTATTCGCTGGTCTTGTTCTTCACGTCATAGACCTGGACCACCGGGCGACCCTGCAAGATGCCGGACTGGGCCAGGGAACGGGTCATGGACTCGGCGATCATCTGCAGGTCGGTGGAGCCGAACTCGTTGGTCACGGTTTCCACGGCCTTGGTATCGCCGTAGCTGATGTTCTTGTTGCCCAAGACCGGCGAGTTGTTGGCACAGCCGCTGACTAGCAGGGCGGCGAGGGCGAGGGAGGAAATGCGTACGAACATATGGGTGCTCTCGAAAACTGAATGAATATGGGCTCAGGTGCAATGCCGATCAGCAAAGGAACTTGTGCCGACGATCCCTGTGGCGAGGGAGCTTGCTCCCGCTCGGTTACGTAGCAACCGCAAGATTTTGGGGCCGCTTCGCGCCCCAGCGGGAGCAAGCTCCCTCGCCACGGGGCCGGTGTTGGCTTGGCTGACCGGGATCAGGCTCAAGGGGTATTGATTTCCAAACGGAAATCCACGGCCTTGGGGGTCGGTGCGATGGCCGGCAGGAAGCTGGTCTGTTCGCCGTATAGCGTCAGGCTTTTCCAGGTTTCTTCCTCGGCGATCGGAAAACCTTCCGGCCCCAGCCAGGCAAAGCGGTAGTACATCGTCTTGTTGTTGTAGCTGGTGTTGCTCAACTGGACATTGACGGTCATGTAGCCGTTTTCCCGGGCCACGCGCATGGCACCGACCACGATGTTCTTGGTCTTGCCCATCGCCACGACCTTGCTCGCGGCGCTGCCTGGCTCCGGTGGTGGCGGGGTGGCGCAACCGGCCAGCAAGGCCAGGGCACCGACGGCGATCAGTTTTAAACGCATGTGAACAAGACTCCGTTCTTAAGGTTGCTTGAGGGCAATGGCGGTCGGGGTGGTGCCTGGTATCACCTGGGCCGCCAGGCCGCCGGCGAACACCTGGTTACCCACCGCCCGCAGGCTGATGACCTGGTAGCGCTGGTCGACGGTGATCTTGACCACCGAGCCGCCCACCGCGCTTGGCAGGGTGACCTGGTGCTCACCTTTCTTCAGGCGCAGGCGCACCACCTGGGTGTAGTCGGGCAGGGTGCGCCAGGTCCGGGTGTCGGCCCCTTCGAGTACGGCCGAGGTGAGGCCGACGGCCAGGCCGGCCAGGGGGTTGGTTTCGTTGATCTGCTTTTGCGCCACGCCACGGGTGACGGCGCGCACGGTGGTGCGCAGGATGATGCCCGGCATGTCGTCGCGCAGGGCCCGGCGAGACATGGCGGTGGTGCTGTTGAGTTGGGTCAGGTCCAGCTGACGACCGTCGACACCGATCTGGCCGAAGGTGGCCGTGGAGGTGTCAGGCTTGATCAGCGGGAACGACAATGGCGTGATGACCAGGTTGCCGCTGATTGGCAAGGGCAGAGGGATGCGGATCGAGTCCCGAGACGGCGCCAGGCCACTCTGCACCACGATCAGGATGTCGCTGTCATCGCTCTTGGCGGCGGGTTTGTCGAGGTCACGCAGGGCCTGCTCCAGCAATGGCGTGTTGGGACGCAGTTCGGCGGCCTTGCGATAACCCGGTGCGGCCAGGTCCTTTTCACCCAGGGCTTCGTAGACGAAACCGGCCAGGTAATGGCTGAACGCGCTCTGGTAACTGTTCTTGAGGCTGACCACTTCCGGGGCGTCGAGACTGGCCACCGGATAACCCTGGAGGTCCTTGTATTCGGTCTTGACCCCTTGTTTCTCGGCTTCTTCCTCGCGCTTGAGGTATTCCTTGTCCCGCAGGTCGGCGATCACCGCTTCGCGTTCGTGGGTCTTCTTGATCTGGGTCCGCGCGCCGTCGAAGTCATTCACCGCCAGCAGGTTCAGGGCCATCTGTGTGGTCAGCATGACCTTTTCGTAGTCGTAGCCTTCGTAGCGGCGGACTTTATCATTGACCAGGAAACTGCCGAACTGGGCCAGGTACTTGGCCGTGTCGAGCTTGACTGCATCTTCCCACTGGCCCACCTGCTGGTCGGCGCTGCTCCAGGCTGTCTGGCTGCCGGACAAATCGCCCTTGGCACGCAGCAGCTCACCTTTCTCGAAGTAGTACAGCAGGTCTTTGTCTTGGCTGGAATTGTTCTTTTCCAGCAGGGTCAACGCGCCGTCGACGTTGCCGGACGCCAATTGCTGGTTGGTCTGGGCCAGTTCGCTGTCGTAGTTGCGAAAGGCCGCGCAGCCGGACAACAAGGTGATCGCGCCAAGGGCGACCGAAAGAACGGCACGGGATGCCATGAACATTTTCTTCCCTGATAGCAGCCAAGGTGTGCGGGTCGGGCTGGAGCGATCCCACGGACGAGCGTCATGACGCTGTCGGTTCCTCATGAAAAGAGGAGCTTTTATGCCGTCAAATGATAAGAAGGCCGCCGGATTATAAACATGGCGCTTGGCTATGTAATGGCTTTTCAATTCCTAAATGCCGTTTTTGTGACATCACCTCCAAAGCATGAAAATCCGATGAAAACAGACCGCTAGAACACATCAGCCCTTGAGCCAAAGCCATTGGAAGTGAACAATGTGTTACTTCTTATTACCAACTGAGAGTCATTCATGACTGTGCCGTTTCGTTTCCTGGCCTGGCTTGTACTGCCATTGCTTGCGCTGTGCAGCACTTCGCTGCTGGCCGATACCGTCGAGAGTGCCCCTCAGGCGCTGCATTTGTTGGATTACATCGGGGCGGATTACCCGGCCACGGTCGAGGCGGGCAAGGTCATCGACGATGCGGAATACCGTGAGCAGCTGGAATTTACCCAGGCACTGGAAGGGTTGATCGCCGGGCTGCCGGCCAAGCCGGAAAAGGACGAACTGGTCCAGGGCATCGGCAACTTGCGCTCCGCGATTACCCAACGCCAGGACGGCGGCGATGTTGCCCGTCTGGCGCGGCAATTGGGAGCCAAGCTGGCGGTGGCGTATGAAGTCAGCCAGGCGCCGGTCATCACCCCGGATCCCGCCCGCGGCGCGCCGCTGTATGCGCAGAACTGCTCGGTGTGCCACGGCGCCAACGGTGCCGGCGACGGGCCTGCCGGTGTCGGCATGGAACCGCCGCCTGCCAATTTGCGCGACGCCCAGCGCCTGGACCGCCTGAGTCTCTATGCGATCTACAACACCCTCGGCATGGGGGTTGAAGGCACCGACATGCCAGCCTTCGCCGATCAGCTCGACGACCGTCAGCGCTGGGACCTGGCGACCTATATCGCCAGTTTCAGCGCCGATCCGGCCGCAGCCAAAAGTGAACAGGCCTTCAACCTCGCTGACCTGGCGCGCCAGACCCCGGCCGAAGTCCTCGCCGCGCAAGGCCCCGCCGCAGCGGCGACATTCCGTGCCCAGCGGGCCCAGCCGCCGCAGGTACAACGTGGCCCGGCGCAGTTGCTCGACTACACGGCCGCGACCCTGGACAAAAGCATCGCGGCGTATCGCGCCGGTGACCATGACCAGGCCTATGACCTGTCGGTAGCGGCTTACCTGGAAGGTTTCGAGCTGGTGGAAAGCTCGCTGGACAACGTCGACGCCAATGTGCGCAAGGACACCGAAAAGGCCTTGATGGCCTACCGTCAGTCGCTGCAGGACGGTTTGCCGGTGGAACAGGCTGAACAGCGCCTGGACACAGCCAAGGCCAAGTTGACGGAGTCCGCCGGCTTGCTGGGCGGCGATGGCTTGAGCTGGTCGCTGAGCTACATCTCCGGCTTGCTGATCCTGCTGCGCGAAGGGCTGGAAGCGATCCTGGTGCTGGCGGCGATCCTGGCGTTCCTGCGCAACACCGGCCAGCAGTCGGCGGTGCGCAGCGTCAATGTCGGTTGGGGCCTGGCATTGCTGGCTGGCCTGGCGACCTGGGGCCTGGCGGCGTATGTGATCGACGTCAGCGGTGCCCAACGTGAACTGCTCGAAGGCGCGACGGCGCTGTTCGCCAGTGTGATGGTGCTGTGGCTGGGCGTCTGGATGCACGACCGTCGCCACGCGGCGGCCTGGCAGGATTACATCAAGAGCAGCCTGGTGGGCGGCGGCGGCCGGTTCGGTTTTGCGATCCTGGCGTTCTTCTCGGTCTATCGCGAACTGTTCGAAGTGATCCTGTTCTACGAAACCCTGTGGCTGCAAGCGGGCCCTGCCGGGCATAACGCCGTGCTGGCCGGCGGCGCGACGGCGCTGGTGTTGCTGGTGGGGCTGGCCTGGGTGATCCTGCGCGGCTCGGCGAAACTGCCACTGGCGCTGTTCTTCAGCATCAACGCCGCGTTGCTGTGCGCACTGTCGGTGGTATTCGCCGGTCATGGCGTGAAGGCCTTGCAGGAAGCCGGGATCTTCGGCACCCATCCGGTGGCGTTCTTCGACTTCGACTGGCTGGGCATTCATGCCGATGCCTATTCGCTGGCCGCCCAAGTGGTGGCGATCCTGGCGATCGTGGTGCTGTATGGGCGCAGTTGGGTGGCGGAGAAGCGCCGGGTCCAGGTTTCCTGAACAACAGCATTCGCTGCGCTCATCATCGCGAGCAAGCTCGCTCCCACAGGAGGTAGGCTGTCCCTGTGGGAGCGAGCTTGCTCGCGATGCTTTTTAAATAGAGGAAACCACTCAATGCGCGTATGGATCGACGCCGACGCCTGCCCCAAGGCGGCGAAGGAACTGGTGGTCAAGTTCGCCCTGAAGCGCAGGTTCCTGGTGGTACTGGTGGCCGGTCAGCCGCAGATCAAGCCGGCCCTGGCTTGTGTGAAATTGATCGTGGTGCCCAGCGGCCCCGACGCGGCGGACGACTACCTGGTGGAGCACGCGGTGCCGGGTGAATTGGTGATTTGCAGCGACGTGCCCTTGGCTGATCGGCTGGTGAAGAAGGGCGTTGCCGCCCTCGACCCGCGGGGCAAGGAGTTCGATGCGCAGAACATGGGCGAACGGCTGGCAGTGCGCAACCTGTTCACCGATTTGCGTGAACAAGGGCACATGGGCGGGGGCCCGGCGGCGTACAGCGAGCGGGACAAGCAGGGGTTTGCCAATGCGCTGGATCGGATCCTGACGCGTTTGACCCGAATTTCCTGAGACTTGCCCAAACCCCTGTGGGAGCGAGCCTGCTCGCGATGGCGGTGTGTCAGCCAGCAGCTATGCCAGCTGAACCGTCGCTATCGCGAGCAGGCTCGCTCCCACATTGGATTGGCGGTGCTGCTGTTAAACGTCGTTCTCGTGCGTCAGCTCCAACACCCGGTCCACCAGCTTGTTGATGCCTGAAGCCGCTTCGCTGATGTTCTGCGCCAGCATGTAGGCCGGGGTGCTGACCAGTTTGCGTGCGCGGTCTTCGACGATGTCGGTTACCGCGCAATCTTCATGAGTACCACCCATTTTGCTCACGGCCGCCGCAGTGTCCGGGTCGTTGCCGATGGTGCAGGTCACCCCCGGGCCATAAATTTTTGCCGCCAGGGCCGGAGAGATGCAGATCAGCCCGACCGGTTTGCCCGCCTCGGCAAAGGCCTCGGTCAAGGCCAGGACCTCTGGCTGGACGGTGCAGCCGGCGCCTTCGACGGCAAAGTTGGAGAGGTTTTTCGCCGAGCCAAAACCACCGGGTACGATCAGTGCGTCGAAATCCTCGACGTTGGCGTCACGCAGATCCTTCACATTGCCCCGGGCGATCCGCGCCGACTCCACCAGCACGTTACGGCTCTCGGGCATTTCTTCGCCAGTCAGGTGATTGATCACATGCAACTGGGCAATGTTGGGGGCGAAGCACTGGACCTGCGCCCCACGCTGATCGAGGCGCAGCAAGGTGATCACGCTTTCGTGGATCTCGGCGCCGTCATACACGCCACAGCCGGAAAGGATCACTGCAATTTTTTTGCTCATGGGCTTTTCTCCAGATTCATGGCGTTAAATGTCTACTAATTTGTCACTCGTTGCCATAGGGGGATCGGGCAGCTACACCTAATCTGCCGACTATCTCCCTGCCTTGCCTGCCCGGGTTGCGTCATGAATTTCATCCTGTATGCCGTGCCGTTCTTCTTCGTGCTGATCGCCGTCGAGTTGCTGGCCGATCGCTGGCGGGGTGTGAGCCACTACCGCGTGGCAGACGCGATCAACAGCGTGAGCACCGGGGTGCTGTCGACCACCACGGGCCTGCTGACCAAAGGCGTGGGACTGGTGACCTATGCCTTTGCATTGGAACACCTGGCGGTCATCGAGCTGCCCGCCGACCGGGCCTGGACCTGGGTGTTTGCCTTCGTGCTCTACGACTTCTGCTACTACTGGCTGCACCGCATGGGCCATGAGCGCAACATCCTCTGGGCCGCCCATTCGGTGCACCACCAGAGCGAGGACTACAACCTGTCCACCGCGCTGCGCCAGACCAGCACCGGGTTCCTGTTGAGCTGGATCTTCTACGTCCCGCTCGCCGTACTGGGCGTGCCGCTGGTGGTCTTCGTCAGCGTCGCGGCGTTGAATCTGCTGTACCAGTTCTGGGTCCACACCCAGCACATTCCCAAGCTCGGCTGGCTGGAGTGGTGCTTCGTGACGCCGTCCAATCATCGTGCCCACCATGCACAGAACCCTCTCTACATGGATCGCAACTACGGCGGGGTGTTCATTATTTGGGACCGTCTGTTTGGCACCTTCCAAGAAGAAGACGATAACGAACCGGTGATTTTTGGCGTGACCACGCCCCTGGCGAGCTGGAATCCGTTATGGGCCAACCTGCAGTTCTATGCCCAATTGTGGGCCGACGCGCGGCGGGCCGGGCGCTGGTGGGACAAGCTGCGGATCTGGTTCATGCCCACCGGCTGGCGCCCGGCGGATGTCGCGGCGCAATACCCGCTGAACAAGCCGGACCTGAGCCGGTTCCGCAAATTCGAAGTGCCGCTGGAACCTCGCCAGCAGGGGTACGTGGGGCTGCAGTTCTGCGTCTACATTGCCTTGGGCAGTTACTTGATGAACCTTGAAGGCAGCCTGCCGGTCGCCGCCCTGGTGCTGGGCTGGGGCGCGGTGGCATTCGGTCTGTTCGTGTTGGGCGTGGCCCTGGAGAATCGCCCGTGGGCGCTGAAGCTGGAGCTGTTGCGGCTGGCCTCGAATCTGCCGCTGGTGTGGCTGGCGCCGTTGGCCGGGTTGTGGCCGGCCAGCGCTGTGATGAGCCATGGGGCCTGGGTCGGGTTGCTCAGCTACAGCCTGCTCAGCGGCATCGGGCTGTACTGCTGTCGCAGCCGGTTTACTCGGTTGGCGTCGTAGGTTCGCCGGACCGAGCTTGTTCCAGGCGCTCGGCTTCAAGGACTTTTTTGGCCAGCCGCGCATTCTTGATGCGTCGGCGCAGCCACAGGACCAGGCCCAGCACCAACAACGCGCCGAGCACCCACAACTCGTATTTCTTGATGCTGCCCAGCATGCCTTCGAGCACCGCGCCGAAGTGATACGCGGCGGCGGCCAGGGCCGTGGCCCAGATCGCCGCGCCGATGCCGTTGAGCAACAGGTAGCGGCCCGGCGGATAGCCTGACAGGCCGATCGCCACCGGCATCACCGTGCGCAGGCCGTAGACAAAGCGGAAGCTCAGGACCCAGATGTCCGGATGCCGGCGGATGTGCTCCAGTGCGCGATCCCCCATCAACTGCCAGCGCGGCTTGCGCGCCAGGAGCTTGCGACCGTGCTTGCGGCCCAGGAAATACCACAGCTGGTCGCCCGCGTAGCTGCCGCAGAACGCCACGACCACCACCAGGTTGATGTCCATGTAGCCACGGAACGCCAGGAAGCCTGCGAGCACGAGGATGGTTTCGCCTTCGAAGAACGTGCCGATAAACAGGGCCAAGTAGCCGAAGTCATGCAGAAATTGTTGGAGCATTGTCTGGGTGCTGGCGAAATGAACGCGCAGCCTAACCCTTCAGGCACATTCAGGAAAGTATCGAAATGTGTCTCGACGTGAACAATTCCTACAGAAGACAATGACTGCGACTACCGGTCGCGCTTTAGCACAACTGTCACACGTTCGTCATAATGGCCGCTTATAACTGTCACGCTCGCCCGTCTGCGGGCTCAGGAGTCTGCCGTGAGCTTTACCCCCGCCAATCGTCTGTTCCCTGCTACCCGCCTGCGTCGCAACCGCCGTGATGAGTTCTCTCGTCGGCTGGTGCGTGAAAACGTGCTGACCACCGATGACTTGATCCTGCCGGTATTCGTGCTGGACGGCGAGAACCGTCGCGAAGCGGTGGCGTCGATGCCTGGGGTGGAGCGCCTGACCATCGACCTGCTGCTCGAAGAAGCCGCCCACTGGGTCGAGCTGGGTATCCCGGCGCTGGCCCTGTTCCCGGTCACGCCACCGGCGCTCAAATCCCTGGACGCCGCCGAAGCCTGGAACCCGGAGGGCATTGCCCAACGTGCGACCCGTGCCCTGCGTGCGCGTTTCCCGGAACTGGGGGTGATCACCGACGTGGCGCTGGACCCGTTCACCACCCACGGGCAGGACGGTATCCTCGATGAAGACGGTTACGTGCAGAACGACATCACCGTCGATGCGTTGGTCCGACAGGCGCTGTCCCACGCCGAGGCCGGTGCCCAGGTGGTGGCCCCCTCGGACATGATGGACGGGCGCATCCAGGCGATCCGCGAAGCCCTTGAAGTGGCCGGTCACGTCAATGTGCGGATCATGGCCTATTCAGCCAAGTACGCCAGCGCCTACTACGGCCCGTTCCGCGATGCGGTCGGCTCAGCCCTGAACCTGGGCAAGGCCAACAAGGCCTCTTATCAGATGGACCCGGCCAACAGTCAGGAAGCCTTGCACGAAGTGGCGGCTGACTTGTCAGAAGGGGCAGACATGGTCATGGTCAAGCCTGGCATGCCTTACCTCGACATTCTTTGCCGGGTCAAAGACGAATTCAAAGTGCCGACCTTTGTTTATCAGGTCAGCGGCGAGTACGCCATGCACATGGCCGCGATCCAGAACGGTTGGTTGGGCGAAGGGGTGATCCTGGAGTCCTTGACCGCTTTCAAACGCGCAGGCGCTGATGGCATCCTGACTTACTTTGCCGTGCGCGCCGCCCAATTGTTACGAGAGCAGAAATAGCCTCCCAGGAACTTGCGATGAATACCGAAGGACTCTCCGAAGTTGCCGTAAAAGACGCTCAGCCCGTGGTCGAGCAAATCGCCGAGACGCCGCCTGAGCTGGAACCCGCTCCGCCGGCTGTCGTCGAGCCCGCCCCGGCCCCGGCGATTGCCATTCCGAACCTGGATGACAGCAGCCTGTACATCCATCGCGAGCTGTCGCAACTGCAGTTCAACATCCGCGTGCTGGAGCAGGCGCTGGACGAGTCCTATCCGCTGCTGGAGCGGCTGAAGTTCCTGCTGATCTTTTCCAGCAACCTGGATGAGTTTTTCGAAATCCGCGTGGCCGGCCTGAAGAAGCAGATCACCTTCGCCCGTGAACAGGCCGGCGCCGATGGCCTGCAACCGCACCAGGCCCTGGCCCGCATCAGCGAGCTGGTCCACGGTCACGTAGACCGGCAGTACGCGATCCTCAACGACATCCTGTTGCCGGAGCTGGAAAAGCACCAGGTGCGCTTCATCCGCCGGCGTAACTGGAACACCAAGATCAAGACCTGGGTGCGCCGCTACTTCCGCGACGAGATCGCGCCGATCATCACGCCGATCGGCCTCGATCCGACGCACCCGTTCCCGCTGTTGGTCAACAAGAGCCTGAACTTCATCGTCGAACTGGAAGGCATCGACGCCTTCGGTCGCGATTCCGGCCTGGCGATCATCCCGGCGCCGCGCCTGTTGCCGCGCATCATCCGCGTGCCGGAAGACGTCGGCGGCCCCGGCGACAATTATGTGTTCCTGTCGTCGATGATCCACGCCCACGCCGATGACCTGTTCCAGGGCATGAAGGTGAAGGGTTGCTACCAGTTCCGCCTGACCCGTAACGCCGACCTGTCGGTGGACACCGAGGACGTCGAAGACCTGGCCCGCGCCCTGCGCGGCGAGCTGTTCTCCCGTCGCTACGGCGATGCGGTGCGCCTGGAGGTGGCCGACACTTGCCCGAAACACCTGTCCGACTACCTGCTCAAGCAGTTCAACTTGCATGAGACCGAGTTGTATCAGGTCAACGGCCCGGTCAACCTGACCCGACTGTTCAGCATCACCGGCCTGGACAGCCACCCGGAACTGCAATACCTGCCGTTCACGCCGCAGATCCCGAAACTGCTGCAGAACAGCGAGAACATATTCAGCGTGATCAGCAAGCAGGACATCCTGCTGTTGCACCCGTTCGAGTCGTTCACGCCGGTGGTCGACCTGCTGCGCCAGGCCGCCAAGGACCCCCACGTCCTGGCGGTGCGCCAGACCCTGTACCGCAGCGGCGCCAACTCGGAGATCGTCGATGCCCTGGTGGACGCCGCGCGAAACGGCAAGGAAGTCACGGCGGTGATCGAATTGCGCGCGCGTTTTGACGAGGAATCCAACCTGCAACTGGCCAGCCGCCTGCAAGCGGCCGGTGCAGTGGTGATCTACGGCGTGGTCGGCTTCAAGACCCACGCCAAGATGATGCTGATACTGCGCCGTGAAGCCGGTGAGATCGTGCGTTATGCCCACTTGGGCACCGGCAACTACCACGCCGCCAACGCCCGCCTGTACACCGACTACAGCCTGCTGACCTCCGACGATGCCCTGTGCGAAGACGTCGGCAAGCTGTTCAGCCAGTTGATCGGCATGGGCAAGACCCTGCGCATGAAAAAGCTGCTGCACGCGCCGTTCACCCTGAAAAAGGGCATGCTCGACATGATCACCCGGGAGACGCAGTTCGCCCTGGACGGCAAACCGGCGCACATCATTGCCAAGTTCAACTCGCTGACCGATCCGAAGATCATCCGTGCGTTGTACAAGGCCAGCCAGTCGGGCGTGCGCATCGACCTGGTGGTGCGGGGCATGTGCTGCCTGCGGCCAGGCATCCCGGGGGTGTCCCACAACATCCACGTGCGCTCGATCATCGGGCGGTTCCTGGAGCACACACGGGTGTTCTACTTCCTCAACGGCGGTGAGGAGCAGATGTTCCTGTCCAGCGCCGACTGGATGGAGCGCAACCTCGACAAGCGGGTCGAGACCTGCTTCCCGGTGGAAGGCAAGAAGCTGATCCTGCGGGTCAAGAAGGAGCTGGAAAGCTACCTCACCGACAACACCCACAGCTGGAGCCTGCAGTCGGACGGCCGTTACATCCGCAACACGCCGACCGGCAACCAGAACCCGCGCAGCGCCCAGGCGACGTTGCTCGAGCGCTTGAGCAGCCCGGTGTTGGCGGTTCGCTAAACGTCCTGGGGCGAGCTTGGCTTTTGTGGCGAGGGAGCTTGCTCCCGCTGGGCTGCACTGTAGGAGCTGCCGAAGGCTGCGATCTTTTGATCTTTCGCTTGGGACTCAAGTGTCTGGGGAAAGATCGCAGCCTCGTTGCACTCGACAGCTCCTACACAGCCCAGCGGGGATAAATCCCCTCGCCACAAGAGATTTGTGTTGGCGCTGGGCTCAGTGGATGTTCAGCACAATCCCGACCCGGGTCAGCCATTCCGCCTCCTGGGCGAAGTCGGCCTGGGTCAGTTGGTTCTCTTCCAGCCAGCCGTC
This sequence comes from Pseudomonas thivervalensis, assembly GCF_001269655.1. Taxonomy (GTDB): domain Bacteria; phylum Pseudomonadota; class Gammaproteobacteria; order Pseudomonadales; family Pseudomonadaceae; genus Aquipseudomonas; species Aquipseudomonas thivervalensis. The sequence continues at coordinate 385,514 of NZ_LHVE01000020.1, read as the reverse complement.
GGGGAACATCACGTCCAGTTGATCACCGTCGGCATGCAGGGCCACTTGCGGCATTTCCTGGGTGCCACGGATGTGGTGGAACAGAATCGCAAAACGCAGCAGCACGCACAGGCGAATCAGCTTGATGCCGTCATCGCCGAACTCGGCGAATTTATCCTTGGGAATGTTGCGTCGATGGCCGCGCACCAATAGCGCGAGCATTTGCTGGTCTTCCCGGGAGAAACCGGCCAGGTCCGAGTGCTCGATCAGGTAGGCGCCGTGCTTGTGGTAGTGATAGTGGGCGATGTCCAGGCCCACTTCATGGACCTTGGCGGCCCAACCCAGCAACTCGCGCCAGACCCCGTCGTTCAGGTCCCAGTCGTCGGCCACCTGGTCGAAGGCATGCAACGCCTTGCGTTCGACCCGTACGGCTTGCTCCTGGTCGACGTGATAACGCTCCATGAGCGAGCCCAGGGTGCGCTCGCGCACGTCTTCGTGATGATGACGCCCCAGCAGGTCGTAGAGCACGCCTTCGCGCAGGGCGCCTTCACAGTGGTCCATGCGTTGCAGTTCGAGCGCGTCGAAAATCGCCTCGAGGATCGCCAGGCCCGCCGGGAAAATCGCTCGGCGGTCGGGCTTGATGCCTTCGAAATCGATCTTGTCCGCTTCACCGAGCTTGAATACCCGGCGCTTGAGCCAGGCCAGGCCCTCGGCGTTGACCTCGCCGGTGCCGTAACCACCGGCCTTGAGGGCCAGGCCGATGGCCCGGATGGTCCCTGAGGAGCCGATGGCTTCGTCCCAGGTCAGGCGGTGCAGGGCGTGCTCGATGCTCATGATTTCCAGGCGCGCCGCGGTGTAGGCCTGGGCATAGCGGGCCGGGGTGATCTTGCCGTCGCGGAAATAACGCTGGGTGTAGCTGACGCAGCCCATTTGCAGGCTTTCGCGCAGCAGCGGCTCGAAGCGCTGGCCGATGATGAATTCGGTACTGCCGCCGCCGATGTCCGCCACCAGGCGCTTGCCCGGGGTGTCGGCCAGGGTGTGGGAGACACCAAGGTAGATCAGGCGGGCTTCTTCACGGCCGGAAATGACTTCCACCGGATGGCCGAGGATGGCTTCGGCGCGGCGGATGAACTCGCCACGGTTGCGTGCCTCGCGCAGTGCGTTGGTGCCGACGATCCGCACCGCGCCCAGAGGCATGCCGTTGATCAGTTGGGCAAATCGCTTGAGGCAGTCGAGCCCGCGCTGGATGGATTCTTCGCTCAGCTGGCGTTCTTCATCGATGCCGGCGGCCAGTTGGACCTTTTCGCCGAGCCGCTCAAGAATGCGAATTTCCCCGTTCTGGGCCTTGGCGACGACCATGTGGAAGCTGTTGGAGCCCAGGTCGATGGCAGCGATCAGGGACAGATTCTTGGCTTGGGATGGCGGCATGGTCAAAAAGTCTCGGTCGATAACCTTGCCATCCTGCCACGATCGACCGCTTACGCCAACGCACCTGAAGCAAACCCTTGAGCCAGAGCAGCCTGCAGGGTGTCTTTGTGGCGAGGGAGCTTGCTCCCGCTGGGTCTGTAGAAGCTGTGTAGGAGCTGTCGAGTGCAACGAGGCTGCGATCTTTCCCCAGCCACTTGAATCCCAAGCGAAAGATCAAAAGATCGCAGGCTTCGCCAGCTCCTACAGAGTCGAGCGGGAGCAAGCTCCCTCGCCACAAAGGCTTTCACCGACCGTCAGGCAGGCTCGACCATCCCGATGAAGTTCGCCAGCTCCGCCGTCTGCGGATTGGCGAACAGCACCTTGGGATCGCCCACCTCATGCACCTTGCCCTGGTGCATGAACACCAGTTTGTCGCCGACTTCCCGGGCGAAGCGCATTTCGTGGGTGACCATGATCAGCGTCATGCCTTCCTTGGCCAGTTGCCGCACCACGCTAAGCACTTCGTTGACCAGTTCCGGGTCCAGGGCCGAGGTGATTTCGTCGCACAGCAGCACTTTCGGCGACATCGCCAGCGCGCGGGCAATCGCCACCCGTTGCTGCTGGCCGCCGGACAAGCGGTCGGGGAAGGCATCGAATTTCTCGCCGAGCCCGACCCGCTCCAGCATCTGCCGCGCCAGCTCGGCCGCCTTGGCCTTGGGCACTTTTTGCACAACCTGCGGCGCGAGCATGACGTTCTCGCCGACCGTCAGGTGCGGGAACAGATTGAACTGCTGGAACACCATCCCGACTTTCTGCCGCAGGCTGCGCAGATCGGCACGGGCGGCGTCGAGGTATTCGCCGTCGACCTCGATGACACCGTCATTGATCGATTCCAGGCCATTGAGGGTGCGCAGCAAGGTGGATTTGCCCGAGCCGCTGCGGCCGATGATCGCCACCACCTGGCCTTCCTCGACACTCAGGTCGATGCCTTTGAGCACGTGATGATCGCCGTAGTATTTATGCAGGGCGGTAATTCTAAGCAGAGGCATGCAGTCTCCTTTCCAGGTAGCGCGCACTGAGGGACAAGGGGTAGCAGAGCAGGAAGTAACCGAGGGCGACCAGGCCATAGACCATGAACGGCTCGAACGTGGCGTTGGCGAGCATGCCGCCGGTCTTGGTCAGTTCGGTGAAGCCGATGATCGACGTCACGGCCGTGCCCTTGACCACTTGCACGGAAAAGCCCACGGTCGGCGCCACGGCAATGCGCAGGGCCTGGGGCAGGATCACGTAGCGCAACTGCTCCAGCGGGTTGAGGGCCAGGCTCGCGGAGGCTTCCCACTGGCCGTTGGAAATCGAATCGACACAACCGCGCCAGATCTCTGCCAGGTAGGCGCTGGTAAACAGTGTCAGGGCAATCGCCGCCGCCATCCACGGGGAAATCTCCACCCCGGCCAGGGCTACGCCGAAGAACACCAGGAACAACTGCATCAACAGCGGTGTGCCTTGGAACAGCTCGATGTAGGTGCGGGCGATGTTGCGGGGCAGGGCGCTTTTGGAAATGCGCAGCACCATCACCAGCAAACCGATCACGCCACCGCCGATAAACGCCACCAGCGACAGCGCCAGGGTCCATTGCAGCCCGGTGAGCAGGTTGCGCACCACGTCCCAGAAAGTGAAATCGCTCATTGGCTGCTCCTGGCAATGTAGCGACGCCCGACCCAATTGAGGAACTGGCGGATCAACAGCGCCATGCACAAATAGATCAGCGTGGTCAGCGCGTACGTTTCGAACGCGCGGAAGTTGCGCGACTGGATGAAGTTGGCGGCAAAGCTCAACTCTTCGGTGGCGATCTGCGAACAGACCGCCGAGCCGAGCATCACGATAATGATCTGGCTGCTCAAGGCCGGCCAGACCTTGCCCAGTGCCGGCAACAGCACCACATGACGGAACGCCTCGAAGCGGCTCATTGCCAGGGCCGCGGCGGCTTCCAATTGCCCCCGTGGGATCGCCTGGATGCCGGCACGGATGATCTCGGTGGAGTAGGCGCCAAGGTTGATCACCATCGCCAATACCGCGGCCTGCCATTCAGAAATCTGCAGGCCCAGGGACGGCAAGCCGAAGAAGATGAAAAACAGCTGCACCAGGAACGGCGTGTTGCGGATCAACTCCACGTACACGCCGAAGATCGCCGCGAACGGGCGAATGTTCCACGCCCGCACCACGGCCCCGACGATGCCCAGGCTGACCCCGAGCAACGTGCCGATGGCCGTCAGTTCCAGGGTGAACAGCGCACCGCGCAACAGCAGCTCGGTGTTTTGCACCACCGGTAGAAAATCGAACTGATAAGCCATGCTCAGCCTCTCAAGCGACGGTCAGAGATCGGCCGGCAGCGGCTGCTTGAGCCAGGTCTGGGAGTTTTTCTCCAGGCTGCCATCGGTCTTGGCGGTGGCGAGGATCTGGTTGACCTTGTCCAACAGCGCCGGCTCGTTCTTGTTCACGCCCACGTAAACCGGCGAGTCCTTGAGTTTTACCTTCAGCGCCGGAACACGCTTGGGGTTGCGTTCGCTGATGGCGACCATCACCACATTGCCGCTGGCGATCAAGTCGACCTGGCCGGCCAGGTAGGCGGCGATGGTCGAGTTGTTGTCTTCGAAGCGCTTGATGGTGGCGCCTTCGGGGGCTACTTTGGTCAGCTCGATGTCTTCGATGGCGCCACGGGTGACGCTGATGGTCTTGCCCTTGAGGTCGTCCAGGGTGTTGATCGCGGCATCAGGCGGGCCGAACACGGCCAGGTAGAACGGCGCATAGGCGCTGGAAAAGTCGATGACCTTTTCCCGCTCCGGGTTCTTGCCCAGGCTGGAAATCACCAGGTCGACCTTACCGGTGGTCAGGAACGGGATGCGGTTGGTGCTGTTGACCGGCGTCAGTTCAAGCTTGACCTTGAGCTGGTCGGCCAGCAGTTTCGCGGTGTCGATGTCCAGGCCGCGGGGTTTCATGTCCGGGCCGACCGAACCGAATGGCGGAAAGTCCTGGGGCACGGCGACCTTGAGGGTGCCACGCTTGACCACGTCTTCCAGGCCATCGGCGTGGGCGGGTAGCTGACAGAGCATCAGGCTGGCAAACAGGGCTGTGAGCAGGACGCTGCAACGCTGAATCATGGCGAATCTCCGCAATCGGTGATGTGATTTCTGCGTTCGGACAGAGCACAGGCCATGCCAAGGCGGCTATATATCGAGCAAAGCCACGGTTTTGCTGGCGGGGAGCGGTCTTACTGGTCTGAACAGTTGTGCCGCGTTTCGCACCGTTATCGGGCGTCGGCATTTGCCGCCGAACCCTGCTGGGGCACGACTTGCCGGGCGCGGCGAATAGCTTTACAACTAGCCGCTCACTGGCCCGGTTCGTCTGAAAAAACCATGAATTCCATCGCTCGCGCCGTTCCTGAAGTGGCCCTGCAAGCCATCCGCAAACTGATCGTCGATGAAGGCTTCGGCCCCGGCGATGCGCTGCCGTCGCAACGGGACCTGGCGCTGCAACTGGGCGTGAGCCGGGCGTCGTTGCGCGAAGCACTGTCCTCCCTGAGTGCCTTGGGCATGATCAGCGTGCAGCCGGGCAAGGGCGTGTTCGTGCAGGTGCCGGTAGAAGCCCCGCGCAACGAGGCGGCGCCGGGTTGGCCGTTCGCGGCCCAGGCTTCGCCAGTGGACATCTTCCAGTTGCGCTACGCCCTGGAGGGTTTCGCGGCGGGGTTGGCGGCGGTGACGCTCAGCGCCGATGAGCTCGATCGGCTGCAAGACAATGTCGAAGCCATGCGCCGGGAATTGAAGGTCGGCGATTTCGACGCCGCCGCGCGGCTGGATTTCGAATTCCATCGGCGAATCCTGCTGGCCAGCGGCAACCAGGCGATGCTGAGCATCCTCACCGCCAGTGCCGACATCTTCCTGGAGAGCCAGAAACTACCGTTCATCAGGGCGGAGCGGGCGATGGAAACCTGGCAGGAGCATCGCAAGATCCTGCGCGCCCTGGCCCGTCGGGCGTCAGGCGCCGCGCAAAAAGCCATGCAGGAACATGTACGTAACGCTGCGCTGCGTACCGGCATTTCCTTTGTAGCTCCCGTAGCTTCTTGAACCGGGCCATACTCAAATACATCGTGCGCCATAGCGAGACTCAATCAACTGCGGCTTCCTGAACCCGGGAAGGGCCGCTATGATGGGCCACGTTTTTTTGCTGATGACCCCGGAGATTTCCATGAGCAGCGATCTGATCAAACACGTTAGCGACGCTAGCTTCGAAGCTGACGTTCTCAAGGCCGAAGGCGCGGTACTGGTCGACTATTGGGCTGAGTGGTGCGGTCCTTGCAAAATGATCGCTCCGGTCCTGGACGAGATTGCCGAGACCTACAAGGGCAAGCTGACCGTTGCCAAGCTGAACATCGACGAGAACCAGGAGACGCCGGCCAAGCACGGTGTGCGTGGTATCCCGACCCTGATGCTGTTCAAGAACGGCAACGTCGAAGCCACCAAGGTCGGTGCGCTGTCGAAGTCGCAACTGGCCGCTTTCCTCGACGCCAACATCTAAGCGCCGAATGCCACTGGAAAAGCCCCGCAAATCGCGGGGCTTTTTCGTTATTCGGGGCTAGACGCTTGCAAACCCAGGTGGTACATTCGGCCCCGCACTGGTTTCTCCATTGCCCCCTGCAAGCCGTCGCCGACGCTCTCCTTTCGAATAAGTACGCGATCCTGTCGCCTTCTCCGCGGCGCGGCCTCATTAAGCCAAAAGCTTAATTTCCCCCCCTCCATAAATGATTACGTCATTCCTATATGAATCTGACTGAACTCAAGCAAAAGCCGATTACCGAACTGCTCGAATTGGCCGAACAGATGGGCATAGAAAATATGGCCCGTTCGCGCAAGCAGGACGTGATTTTCTCCCTGCTCAAGAAGCACGCGAAAAGCGGCGAGGAAATCTCCGGTGATGGCGTGCTGGAGATTCTCCAGGACGGCTTCGGCTTCCTTCGCTCCGCAGACGCTTCCTATCTCGCCGGCCCAGACGATATCTACGTCTCGCCGAGCCAGATCCGTCGCTTCAACTTGCGCACCGGTGACACCATCGTTGGCAAGATCCGCCCTCCGAAGGAAGGCGAGCGTTATTTCGCGCTGCTCAAGGTCGACACGATCAACTTCGATCGTCCGGAGAACGCGAAGAACAAGATTCTCTTCGAGAACCTGACCCCGCTGTTCCCGACGGTGCGCATGAAGATGGAAGCCGGCAACGGTTCCACTGAAGACCTCACCGGTCGTGTCATCGACCTGTGCGCACCCATCGGCAAAGGCCAGCGTGGCCTGATCGTGGCGCCGCCGAAAGCGGGCAAGACGATCATGCTGCAGAACATCGCGGCCAACATCGCCCGTAACAACCCTGAAGTTCACCTGATCGTGTTGCTGATCGACGAGCGTCCGGAAGAAGTGACCGAGATGCAGCGCACCGTGCGCGGCGAAGTGGTCGCCTCGACGTTCGACGAGCCGCCAACCCGTCACGTGCAGGTTGCCGAAATGGTGATCGAGAAGGCCAAGCGCCTGGTCGAGCACAAGAAGGACGTGGTGATCCTGCTGGACTCCATCACCCGTCTGGCCCGCGCCTACAACACCGTGATCCCGAGCTCCGGCAAGGTGCTGACCGGTGGTGTCGATGCCCACGCGCTGGAAAAACCGAAGCGTTTCTTCGGCGCCGCGCGGAACATCGAGGAAGGCGGTTCGCTGACCATCATCGCCACCGCACTGGTTGAAACCGGTTCGAAGATGGACGAAGTGATCTACGAGGAATTCAAGGGCACCGGCAACATGGAGCTGCCCCTGGACCGTCGTATCGCCGAGAAGCGTGTGTTCCCGGCCATCAACATCAACCGTTCCGGTACCCGTCGCGAAGAATTGCTGACCGCCGATGACGAGTTGCAGCGCATGTGGATCCTGCGCAAGCTGCTGCATCCGATGGATGAAGTCGCTGCCATCGAGTTCCTGGTCGACAAGCTGAAGACGACCAAGACCAACGATGAGTTCTTCCTGTCGATGAAGCGCAAGTAAATCATCAGGACAGGCCAGCAAGAGCCGGGGAAACCCGGCTTTTTGCTATCTGTGCATTCACTATTCTGGACGGGCGGCGTTAAACTCGGGCCCCCGAACGCCACGGCGACCATGAGGCTTTTGCATGCAGTATCGCGATTTGCGCGACTTTATCAGTGGGCTGGAACAGCGCGGCGAACTCAAGCGCATCCAGGTGCCGGTGTCCCCCGTCCTGGAAATGACTGAGGTCTGCGACCGCACCCTGCGCGCAAAAGGCCCGGCGCTGTTGTTCGAAAACCCGACGGGTTATGACATTCCGGTGCTGGGCAACCTGTTCGGCACGCCGGAGCGCGTGGCCCTGGGCATGGGCGCCGAAGCCGTCAGCGAGCTGCGCGAAATCGGCAAGCTGCTGGCGTTCCTCAAGGAACCCGAGCCGCCGAAAGGCCTGAAGGATGCTTGGTCCAAGCTGCCGATTTTCCGCAAGATCATCTCCATGGCGCCGAAAGTCGTCAAGGACGCGATCTGCCAGGAAGTGGTCATCGAAGGCGACGACGTCGACCTGGCCATGCTCCCGGTGCAGACCTGCTGGCCGGGCGACGTGGGCCCGCTGATCACCTGGGGCCTGACCGTCACCAAAGGCCCGAACAAGGACCGCCAGAACCTGGGCATCTACCGTCAGCAGGTGATTGGCCGCAACAAAGTCATCATGCGCTGGTTGAGTCATCGGGGCGGCGCGCTGGACTACCGTGAGTGGTGTGAAAAACACCCCGGCCAGCCCTTCCCGGTGTCGGTGGCCCTCGGCGCAGACCCGGCGACCATTCTCGGCGCCGTCACGCCCGTGCCCGACAGCCTCTCCGAATACGCCTTCGCCGGACTGTTGCGGGGTAACCGTACCGAACTGGTGAAGTGCCGCGGCAATGACCTGCAAGTGCCGGCCACCGCCGAGATCATCCTTGAAGGCGTGATCCATCCCGGCGAAATGGCCGATGAAGGGCCGTACGGCGACCACACCGGTTACTACAACGAAGTCGACAGCTTCCCGGTGTTCACCGTCGAGCGCATCACCCATCGGATCAAGCCGATTTACCACAGCACCTACACCGGCCGTCCACCGGATGAACCGGCCATTCTCGGCGTGGCGCTGAACGAAGTGTTCGTGCCGATCCTGCAAAAGCAGTTTCCGGAAATCACCGATTTCTATTTGCCGCCGGAAGGCTGTTCGTATCGCATGGCCGTGGTGACCATGAAGAAGTCGTATCCGGGGCATGCCAAGCGGGTGATGCTCGGGGTCTGGTCGTTTTTGCGACAGTTCATGTACACCAAGTTCGTTATCGTCACCGACGACGATATCAACGCACGGGACTGGAACGACGTGATCTGGGCCATCACCACGCGCATGGACCCCAAGCGCGACACGGTGATGATCGAGAATACGCCGATCGACTACCTCGACTTCGCCTCGCCGGTGTCTGGCCTGGGGTCGAAGATGGGGCTCGATGCCACGCATAAATGGCCGGGTGAGACCACTCGCGAGTGGGGCCGGGTTATCGTCAAGGATGAAGCCGTTACCCAACGGATCGATGCCATCTGGAATCAGTTAGGAATAGATTGATGCGTGTAACCTTGCAGCCTTCCGGGGCGGTGCTGGAGATACAGCCCGCCGAGCGGATTCTCGATGGCGCGCGGCGTCTGGGCTATGAATGCCCGCAAAGCTGCCGCAACGGCAACTGCCATGTGTGTGGTGCGTTGCTGGTGGAAGGTCGTGTGGAACAGGCGGGCGAGGTGCGCGATCACGGTGAGATCTTCACCTGCATCGCTGAGCCGCTGGAAGATTGCGTGGTGCTGTGGGACGGCGTGCTGTCGCCGGGCGAGCTGCCGGTACGCAACCTGGCCTGCCAGGTGGTCGAGTGCGCCGACGTGGGGGGCGATGTCTGGCGAGTGCGCCTGCGGGCGCCAGCGGGCAAGCCACCGCGCTATCACGCCGGGCAATACATGATGATCGAACGGGAAAACGGCGAGAAATCGGCGTTCTCCCTGGCCTCGGCGCCGCATTCGGGGCGCGAGCTGCAATTGCACGTCTTGGTGCGCGAAAGCAGTGCACAGGCGCTGCTGGAACAACTGCGACGCAACCCCAGCGTGCGCGTCGAAATGCCCTTTGGCGACACGCATTTGTCCGAGCTGCCAGACGGACCGTTGGTACTGATCGCTGCCGGAACCGGCATGGCGCAGATGCACAGTCTGATCGAGCATTGCCGTGCAGCGGGTTTCAAGCACCCGGTGCACCTGTATTGGGGCGTGCGTCGGCCGGACGATTTCTATGAAATCGAGCATTGGGACGAATGGAAAAAACTGCCGAACCTGTTCCTGCATAAAGTCGTCAGCGACTTGTGCGGCTGGGAAGGGCGTTGCGGGATGCTCCATGAGGCGGTGTGCGAGGACATCAGCGATCTTTCCGGCGTGCACGTCTACGCCAGCGGCTCGCCGGCCATGATCTACGCCACGCTCGATGCCCTGGTGGAGGCTGGCATGGACGCCCATCAAATGCGCGCCGATGTGTTTGCCTATGCGCCGCGGGCTTGAGCCATACGCTCCGCATCACGACTAAGCCTTGAGCTGTGCTGTTGTGGCGAGGGAGCTTGCTCCGGCTGGACTGCGAGGCAGTCCCAGAAGAGGCGGTCGCTGCGCAACCGAGCGGGAGCAAGCTCCCTCGCCACAAAAGCCTCATGTCCATCCAGCGATATAACTTCATATATTTCGTTTCGATATTTAGTCTTGGGGCTAGATACCGATAACGTATATAGGGTTCGCAATGGCATTCAACTTGCGTGAATTCCCCTGACCGTCAACACCATGACGGCACACCGACCACCTTCCGACCGCGAGGAGCCTACCGCTACCGGCCATGACCGCTATCGAATCCGCCATTACCTGTGCCTTGTACCCGCCACGACTCGAGCTGGGCCCGCAGCTGACCCGTGAACAATTGCTCGCCTCGATGCAATTGACCATGAGTCTCCACCAGGGCGGTCCGGTCTGGCTGTTCGCGTACGGTTCACTGATCTGGCGGCCGGAATGCACGGCGGTGGAGCGGGTGCGCGGCCGGGTCCATGGTTATCATCGCGGTTTGTACCTGTGGTCCCACGAACACCGCGGCACCCCGGAGTTGCCAGGGTTGGTGTTCGGGTTGGATCGCGGCGGTTCGTGCAGCGGTTTCGCCTACCGGTTGCCGGAAGAGAATCTCGAAGACTCGCTGTTTGCCCTGTGGCAGCGCGAGATGCCGGTCCCGTCCTATCGTCCGCACTGGCTCAGTTGCCGTCTTGAGGATGGCAGTCGGGTACAGGCCTTGGGTTTTGTGTTGGAGCGACACCTGCCCAGCTATGCCGGCAATTTGCCGGACCATGTGCTGAGCCAGGTGTTCGAAAGCGCCTGTGGGCGTTACGGCACCACTCGCGATTACGTCGAGCAGACCGTCCACGCCCTGCGCAGTCACGCCATGCCAGACCGGAATCTGGAGGCGCGGCTCAAGCGCTGCCAATCAGCGCCGGATCAGGCCACCGCTTCGCGGCTCTGACTGGCGATCTGCTTGTGCCATAGGGTTGGCGCGAGGAATGCCATCGCCAGCAGGCACGCACCGATCAACAGCACAAAACCACCGTTCCAGCCAAAATGGTCCACGGTGTAGCCCATGGCGGCACTGGCCGCGACCGAACCCCCCAGGTAGCCAAACAGGCCGGTGAAGCCTGCGGCGGTACCGGCGGCTTTTTTCGGCGCCAGTTCCAGCGCCTGCAAACCGATCAGCATCACCGGGCCGTAGATCAGGAAGCCGATGGAAACCAGGGCGATCATGTCGACGGTCGGGTTGCCGGCCGGGTTCAGCCAGTACACCAGGGTTGCCACGGTCACCAGGGCCATGAACACCATGCCGGTCAGGCCACGGTTGCCACGGAAGATCTTATCCGACATCCAACCACACAGCAGCGTGCCGGGAATGCCCGCCCACTCGTAGAAGAAATAGGCCCAGGAGCTCTTGTCCACCGTGAAGCCCTTGGCTTCCTTGAGGTAGGTCGGCGCCCAGTCCAGCACGCCGTAGCGCAGCAGGTAGACAAACACGTTGGCCATGGCGATGTACCAGAGCATCTTGTTGCGCAGCACGTACTTGACGAAGATTTCCTTGGCGCTGAATTCGTTCTCGTGGCTGGCGTCGTAGCCTTCCGGGTAGTCGTTCTTGTACTTCTCGATCGGCGGCAGGCCCACCGATTGCGGGGTGTCGCGCATGGTCGCGAAGGCAAACACCGCAACGACGAGCGCTACGGTAGCGGGCACGTAGAATGCCGCGTGCCAATCATTGAACCAGGCCATCCCCAGCAGGAACAATGGGCCGATCAGGCCGCCACCGACGTTGTGCGCCACGTTCCACACCGACACCACGCCGCCACGTTCCTTCTGCGACCACCAGTGCACCATGGTCCGTCCGCTTGGCGGCCAGCCCATGCCTTGGGCCCAGCCGTTGATGAACAGGAGGATGAACATGATGGTCACGCTGGACGTTGCCCAGGGCGCGAAACCGAACACGAACATCACCCCCGCCGAGACCAGCAAGCCGAAGGGCAGGAAGTAGCGCGGGTTGGAACGGTCGGACACCAGGCCCATCAGGAACTTCGACAGCCCATAAGCGATGGCGATGGCCGACATGGCCAGGCCCAGCTGGCCACGGGTATAACCCTCGTCGATCAGGTACGGCATGGCCAGGGAGAAGTTCTTGCGCAGCAGGTAATACCCCGCGTAGCCAATGAAGATCCCGGCGAAGATCTGCCAGCGAAGGCGTCGGTAGGTGCTGTCTATTTTTTCTTCAGGCAGGACTGCCTGGTGTGCGGCAGGTCGAAAGAAAGCAAACATTCAAGTGCTCCAGGTTCTTGTTATGGCGGCGGATGCGAATGTTACAGTTTCGTTACCGAAAATAGCATCGCTCGTTGTCGCATAAACAGCGGAAATTTCGATTGGTCATGTTCTTAAGTGAACATGTCGCTCAGACGTAAGCGAAGGGCGTCGTAGGAAATGCCTTCGCGACGCCCTTTCATGCGCCGCATCGGTAAATACGGGGCAAAGCAGTGGGAAACATCCTTCGCCCAAATAGGAAGTCTCGCTATAGGGCCCATGAGCCATGGCCTTTACCCTTTACGTTTCTGCCAGGTCTGGCATTTCAACTGAGGGGTAGGGGCATGAGGTGGTCCGTGGTGATGCTGTTGCTGTGCTTGGCCGGTACGAGCGGGGCAGCGGAAATGTTGTTGGTGCCCGAGCACAATCCCAGGCCGGATTACCCGACGGCCCTGGTCCACAAGGGCATCATGGGTATGGCCCGGGTCGGCTTCATGGTGCATGCCGATGGTCGTGTCGATGAGGTCACGATCTTGCACAGCGATCATCCGGATTTCGCCGAAGCCGCACGGGAGGCCGTGAGCCAATGGCGCTTCAAGCCTTGGCCGGTGGATCTTGAACACCCGGCGAAGACGCATGTCGTAGCGCCCTTCGAGTTCCGCCTGGATGACTTGCCACTGGACGCCAATAAATGGATCAAGACGTGGAAGTGCTCGGACATCAACGCCCACGCCAACGGCCAGTTATGGGTGCAGGACTTGCTCCCGTTCCATTACACACGCCTCTACTTATCCAATGTGTTTTTCGTCAAACAGTTACCGGAAACCGAGCGCCTGGCCTTGATCGCTCGGTTCAACAGGCTCCTGCCCTTGATCGTGCAGCGTTGCGGAGGTTTTCCAGCGGCGCGGTATATGCGGATGTTGCCGAAGGAGGTTCGTGAGTTGCTTTAGCCTCGTTTTTAGGGCATCGCCGTTGGCGATGCCCCTACTTGTTATTCTGGCTTGAAACCGGGCCTTCCGTTTTGTTCTCGCCAGATTTTAATTTCATTCAGGATTCCTTCCGGACTGTCTTCTCGACCTTGTTTAGGGTAGAAAATAAGTGCGGATTTTTCTGGGTGCTCAGTAACCTTCTCAAAATGCTTTGCAAGTTTACTGGTGTATTCACCCAGCTCATCTCCAGTAAGTTCGTTATTGTCTTCGAAAAATTCCTTAACAAAGGATAGAAACTCTGCTTCGGTATAGTCCTCGATTTTTTCTTTGAAGATCATGGCTTTGTTCCTTTTTTGTGAAGCTCAATGTGTTCTTTAGGTGTCATGATGCTTAGGTTGTCCAAATCGTAAACTGCACCGCCCTTGGAAATCCATTGTATATGATGAATTTCAAATTTGTTCCTTTCACCTACGTGGCCGTCTGGAATAGTGAACGGGGCAGCGCCGTTACGCATCAGCTTCAGGTTGGCTCTACTGAACTGTGCTGATAATTTTTCATCATTGGCTACCATCTCCCAAAATTTTTCTCGGAAGGCATCAAAGTCTCTGAAGTCCTGACCTCGAAGTAGATTTGCTATCTCGCGAGGAATGGGGGCACCAACGCCGTGCTCGGTACTTCCTAGCCAGTTTTCCCCAACCTCCTGACCTGCTCCAGTCACCGTCCCCGGTTCATATCGCGGCCCAGTACGACTCGCCATGACATAGACTGGCTGGATTCCCGATTCCATTGGGAATACCAGCACATAATCGTCAATGTCAGCGTCATCGCAGGTTGGATGCTCGTCTATTCTCCCCTCTATCTGGGTAATCCTGGCCCCGGGAAGGATCCTGATTTCCGGCTGCGTCACAGGCAATTCGGTCGATCCAAGGAGACTATCCCCTGGAGGGCTGTTCGGCGTCCAAGTCAGTGTCCTTGGAAGAATCCCCTCGGTCGTGAAAGTGTAGAGATTGGTGTGTGGATCAAGTGTTACGTATCTGATCCGAACCTCGTTGGATAAACTTCCACCGGTCGGTGAAAGGTAAAACTGAGTATGCTCCCCGCGAACAGATGACACGACGCGAAACGGTAGGTGGTCTGTTTCAGTATTTGGGGTTAGTTTGAAATTCTCATCCAGTTGGGACAGCGGAATACTGATCACCACTGGATTACGCTGAAGTTCGCTATTGCCGAGTGTCGGAGAGTATGAAACCGCCACGCCAAATACCGTCAACGGACCACCCGCCAGGGTGGCACTCGCTTTCTTCAGTAGGTCGATGGCACCTTGCAACGAAACGGGCGAACCCTCATACCCAGCGATCAAGCCGTCGGGAGTCGTCATGAGTGGCCGCACCGATGCTGTCGCGCCGCTGGCGGTGGACAGTTGTATATTTCCGATGTGATGCTTCAACCGAAAAGTCGCATCGATATCGGCTTGTGCTTTACGCAGCGACGTCTTTCGTGAATCACTCGTCAATACATTGCCTACTGCATGCTCTGCTTTGGCTGCGTCCTGGTGCGCGATAGACAATTCCCGGTGTTTTTGCTGCATCCAAGGCAGTTTTTGATTGATGTCTTCAGGCTGGGCTTGGTTGAACTGATGAAGTAGCGCGTTAAAACGGTCTGCCAATGCCGCCGCGATTTTCTGTTTTCGTTCTTGTTCGGCTCGTTGCGCCTCAGCTCGGGCTTGGGCTTGCTTTAGAGCTTGTGCTTTTTTCTCGGCAGCAACACGTAGCTGTTCTTGTAAGCGTTCGGCTGCTAAGGCCCGATCGATGAGTCCAGCAAAGGCGTTAGTTGTTTTCGTTAAATGTCGAACGGATTCTGAGTGAAGAAGGGATACATGGTAGTCCTGCCATCGCTTTCCTAAGTTTGTTTTTGCTTGTAGCGCCACAAGATTGTTGAGGGCTTCGAGCTCAGGTTTACTCAAGGGAGGCTTGATGTTCGGATTGGCTTTCGCAAAAGCAGCGATAGCTGCACGCTCAGTTGCAATCATCTTGGCTAAGGCTGCTTTGTAGTTCCTAAGCGACTGGGAGGAGGTTAGCCCGCCTGTTGCACCCAGCGTCGATGAGACCTTTTTTAGTAAAAAGCTTGGTAGAAGCTGGAGGTGAATATTTTTTTCCTGATTGATAACCCTAAGCTTTTCATTTGCTGTTGATGCGGAATCACTTTGTCCAGATTTGACAGCAGCCTGCTCGACTTTTTTTGATACGTGTTCCAGTTGTCCAGCAAGGATGTCTTTTTGCAATGAAAGTCGTTTCAGCTCTAACGCTGATCGGTATGCGTTATCAATCGCTGAGTAAGCGACGGCGATATTGGGCGGGGAGGTCTGCAGGCTTTCCATTACTCTTTTAAAAGACAGTTCCTTCATAAGGAAAAATGGATTGTGGCCATACAGCGAGTAAGCATTTTTGGTGCGTGCTTGATACTCGGATTCTTTGGATTGAATAGCCTTAAGCGTTGCATCCTGTTCTGTCTTCGCTTTTTCCAATGGCGAAAGTGGGCGAGCGCCTATCGCTGATCTTTTTGCTTGTTCGAGTTCTTTTATGGTTGTCTCGGTAAGTTTTATAAAAGTATTACGATACTCGGCGTCGATGACTTCGCTATTTGCTATGCGCTCCTTCATCATGTCATCCCACGCGTGGGGAATAGACGCGTTGTGTCTTTTTGAACTTCTAGTGACTCCTCTAGGAGGCCCCTCGTACAAACCCCAAGCCCCTTGGAAATATCCGCCAGTGAAATTTTCACCTCTGATCGATAAAGGGCCTATTTCGTATGAGCCGGGTCCCAGTTGCTTATGAGGTCCTAAATAGGTATTCGCATCGCACATATGACTTATCCATGTCGGTTTGTCCGTGACTGAATGGCTCCCCGCTGCTGCGGGGGGCTTTGTGTGCGAGGAAGGTTTGCGCATTTCTTTGGCGAGGATGCGGTATATATCTATCGCCAAATCAAATTTTATTTATGGCTGCTAAGAATTCCGACATGGGCCAAATGGAATAAAAAAAGGCCAGGGCCACCCTCATCGGTGGCCCTGGCCTTTTTTGTCTGATGCGGTTTCAACGCACCTGCACAACCACCTTCCCCACCGCCTTGCGCTGCCCCAGGTCATTGATCGCCTGGGCGGCGTTGCTCAGCGGATACACCTGGGACACCAGCGGCTTGAGCTTGCCCTCGGCGAACCAGCCGAACAGTTGCTGGAAGTTGGCGGCATTGTCCTTCGGTTGGCGCTGGGCGAAGGAGCCCCAGAACACGCCCACCACGGCGGCGCCCTTGAGCAGGGCCAGGTTCACGGGGAGTTCCGGGATACGCCCACTGGCAAAACCCACCACCAGCAACCGGCCGTTCCAGGCGATGGCGCGGATGGCCTGGTCGAACAGGTCGCCGCCCACCGGGTCGTAGATCACGTCGGCGCCCTGGCCGTCGGTGAGGCGCTTGATTTCATCCTTCAGGCTGGTTTCGCTGTAGTTGATCAAGTCGTCGGCACCGGCGGCCTTGGCCACGGCGAGTTTCTCCGCACTGCTGGCGGCGGCGATCACCCGGGCGCCCATGGCCTTGCCGATTTCCACGGCCGCCAGGCCTACGCCACCGGAGGCGCCGAGTACCAGCAGGGTTTCGCCGGGTTGCAGGTTGGCCCGCTGCTTGAGGGCGTGCATCGAGGTGCCATAGGTCATGCTGAAGGCGGCGGCGGTGTTGAAGTCCATGGACGCGGGAATCGGCAACACGTTGTAGCTGGGGACTGCCACCTGTTCGGCAAAGCTGCCCCAGCCGGTCAGTGCCATCACCCGATCGCCGACCTTCAAGTGGCTGACTTTCTCACCCACCTGACTGACTACGCCTGCGGCTTCGCCGCCGGGGGAAAATGGGAAGGGGGGCTTGAATTGGTATTTGCCCTCGATGATCAGCGTGTCAGGGAAATTCACCCCGGCGGCGTGCACGTCCAGCAGCACTTCGTTCTTCTTGGCAACGGGGCTGGCGACGTCTTCCAGCACCAGCGATTCGGCGGGACCGAATTCTTTGCACAGCACGGCTTTCATCAGGGCTATTCCTTTGGGAGTGATGGCCGATAAGTGTAGGTGTGAGAGACAACGGGTCAACGAGCATGCCCCGCCCTGATAGCCGGCCATAAGCTTGTGCTTGAACGGCGGGTCGGTATGCTGGGCCGCAAACCGGATGAGGAATCAGATGTGAAAGCGTGGATCATGTTGATGCTGGCCCTGTCGTTGCCTGTGGCGGCGATGGCTGAAGAGGCCAAGGAAGTGAAAGAGGGCGAGGCGCCGAAGGTCAGCTACATCACCCTCAGTCCGCCCTTCGTGGGCAACTACGGCTTGGACGGCACGGCGAAGCTGAAGGTCTACAAGGCCGACGTGGCCCTGCGCGTGACGGGCGATGCCGCCGCTGCGGCGGTCAAGGCCAATGAGCCGCTGATTCGTAACCAATTGGTGGCGTTGTTCGCCCAGCAGACCACCGAGACGATGAATAACCTTGAAGCCAAGGAAAAGCTGCGCCAGGAAGCGTTGAAGCAGACCCAGCAGGTGATGAACGACGAGACTGGCAAGCCGATGGTTGAGGATCTGTTGTTCAACAACCTGATCATTCAATAAGTTCTGCGTTGATGGGGCGGTTTTATCGCGAGCAAGCTCGCGATAGCGGCCTATCGGACAGCGATCGCTCAAGGCTTGAGCGCAACCACCGCCGCCCACTGCTCAGCGGTCACCGGCATCACCGAAAGCCGCGAGCCTTTCTGCACCAGCGGCATTTCCGCCAGCGCGGTCTGTTGCTTGAGGTAGTCGAGCTTCAGCACGTGGCGGAACGTTTCGACATGGGCCACGTCAATCGCGGTCCAGGGGTTTTTGTCCGGGCTGGCCTTGAGGTCGAAATAATGGCTGTCCGGGTCCAGGGCCGTCGGGTCGGGATAAGCGGCCTGGATGATTTTGCCGATCCCGGCGATGCCGGGTTCGGGGCAGCTGGAGTGGTAGAAAAAGAACGTATCGCCCACCGCCATGGCCCGCAGGAAATTGCGCGCCTGGTAGTTGCGAACCCCGTCCCAACGGGCCTGGCCGAGCTTTTCCAGGCCCTGGATAGACAGTTCGTCAGGCTCGGATTTCATCAGCCAATAGGCCATGATTGCTACTCCTTGGCGGTGCGGAAAAAAATAGTTCAGCGATTTTATGACAAACCGACAGTCGGTTGACGCCAGAGTTTGCGTGTCGGGGCCGGTTGCCGCAAAATGCCGGCCTTCCAAGCTTGACGCTGCTGCACGGCCAATAAGAAAACCGCTGCTGTCATCGTGTGTGATATGCCTTGAGGGGGGCAATCGATGAAACGCAAACCGGATTTGTTGTGGATCTTGGTCATTCTGTTCGGTCTGGGTGTCGTGACCACGGGTTATGCCCAAAGCCTGTGGGCCAACAAGACCGAGGCGCCGGTGGATATGACCCAACCCGCGCCATCGCTCAAACGCTGAATCTTTCCAGACGCCGCTGATGACCGCGGCGTCTATCCCGCGATATACCACTGCCTGTCGCTGACCGTTCCCTGCAGCGGCACGTCCCAGCTTGCCTGCGCCAATCGTTCGACCTTCTGGCATTCATGGGCCAGCCCCAACAGCGTCGGCTTGCGCCACTGCTTGCGTCGCGCCAGGTACGCCAGGCTGCGGTCGTAAAAGCCGCCGCCCATACCCAGTCGACCTCCCGCATCGTCAAACCCCACCAGTGGCAACAGCACCAGGTCCAGTGTCCAGACCTTGCGTTGCCGGGCGATGTTCTTGCGCGGTTCGGGGATACGAAAGCGATTGGGCTGCATTTTTTCGCCGGGGTGGATGCGCTGGAACACCATCTTGGTCTGCGGCCATGGGCTGAGCACCGGCAGGTAAGTGGCCTTGCCCCGGCGTTGGGCGGCGCGCAGCAGCAGGCGCGGATCGATCTCGCCATCGTTGGGCAGGTACAGGGCGATGTGCTTCGCGCGGCGAAACAGTGGATGCTGGGCCAATTGTTTGTACAACCCATGGGCGGCTTGCCGTTGCTGGGCGGGCGTCAGGGCACGACGGGCCTGGCGCAGCAGGCGTCGAAGTTGCGGGCGGGGCAGTAGCGCGGGTTCGGTCATGTCGAGGTTTCACGCAGTGGCGATGCCACAGCGTAACCGCAAACCAGGACGCTCAGAAATGCCTGCGCCAGAAACGACAATGCCAGTTCATATGAACTGGCATTGTCTGGAGTCAGGCTCCCCGGATGAACCGCTGTCGGCTTAGCCCTTGAACCCGAAAGTTCAAGGTGGAAGTTGCAGGGGGCGTTAAGGCTTTCCGTCAAGCGGACATGCACACCGGCCCCAACGTGCAACCCCCGTGGTTGTGCGTATCGGCTCAGGGACATCACCAACTGGCAAGCACCCCAGGGAGTGACGCGAGTATACCCCAGGCAGCTTCGCGAATCAGCCCTTGGCGACGTCTGGATCGGTGGCGAGCACCAGATCCACCCGATCGAGCAGGTCGCGCACCTGTTCTCGGGTCGAGCCGCTGACCTGTACGTCCGGCGTATCCTGGCGATGCAACAGGTCGTGGGTGATGTTCAAGGCGGCCATCACGGCGATGCGGTCGGCGCCGATGACTTTGCCGCTGCTGCGGATCTCGCGCATCTTGCCGTCCAGGTAACGGGCGGCGCTCACCAGGTTGCTGCGCTCTTCCTGGGGGCAGATGATCGAATATTCTTTGTCGAGGATCTGCACGGTAACGCTATTGCTTGAACTCATGAGTCTTGCTCCAGGGCCTTGAGGCGCGAAATCATCGATTCGACCTTACGCCGGGCGATTTCGTTTTTTTCAATGAGGTGCGCGCGTTCCTCGCGCCAGGTTTTTTCCTGAGCTAATAGGAGTCCGTTTTGGCTCTTAAGTTGCTCGACCCGGTCAATTAGCAGTTCGAGTCTGGCCATCAGCGCTTGCAGGTCGGTGTCTTCCATTGTGTCCACTGAAGATTGTGTCTGATGGAGGGATGTGGGTTGCACAGCCTCTGATAGTCTTGGCGAGTCTGTCGATGTAGGATACAAGGCCTCCATTCTAGACATAGCGCCGTCTGGCGCCTAGCTGCCCATGCCCATTCAGAATTCCCCGTATCAAGCATTCGCCACCCTGCTGAGCACCAGCGGTCATCCTGTCTCGCCTGCCGAACTGCACGGCCTGCTGCTCGGCCGCAGTTGCGCCGGTGCCGGTTTCGAGGCCGATGGCTGGTTGGCCGACGCCACCGAGCTGCTGGAAGGCGAGCCGGCGGACAACGTCCGTAACGCGCTGATCGGCCTGCAGGAAATGGTCAAGGGCGAGCTGACCAGCGATGACATGACTGTCGTCCTGTTGCTGCCCACTGACGACGCCCCCTTGGCCGAACGCGCCGCCGCGCTGGGCCAATGGTGCCAGGGCTTCCTCGCCGGCTTCGGTCTGACCCGTCGTGAATACGCGTTGAGCGAAGAAGCGAAGGAAGTGTTGCAGGACTTGGCCGCGATCTCCCAGGTCCAGGATGCCCTGGAAGAGTCCGATGACGGCGAAAGCGACTACATGGAAGTGATGGAGTACCTGCGGGTCGCGCCATTGCTGCTGTTCACCGAGACCAAGAAAACCGATGCAGCGGCCCCCAAGCCGTCCTTGCATTAATTTCTAGAGGGAACCCCGTCTGCCCATGATTCATATCCCGAAATCGGAATACAGCCGTCGCCGCAAGGCCCTGATGGCGCAGATGGAACCCAACAGCATCGCAATCCTGCCCGCCGCCGCCGTTGCGATCCGCAACCGCGACGTCGAGCATGTCTACCGCCAGGACAGTGATTTCCAGTACCTCAGCGGCTTTCCCGAGCCGCAAGCGGTGCTGGTGCTGATGCCCGGCCGCGCCCATGGCGAATACATCCTCTTTTGTCGCGAGCGCAACGCCGAGCGTGAGTTGTGGGACGGCCTGCGCGCCGGCCAGGAAGGGGCGATTCGTGACTACGGCGCCGATGACGCATTTCCCATCACCGACATCGACGACATCCTGCCGGGCCTGATCGAAGGCCGCGACCGGGTCTATTCGGCCATGGGCAGCAACCCGGAATTCGACCGGCACTTGATGGAGTGGATCAACGTGATTCGCTCCAAGGCCCATCTCGGCGCGCAACCGCCGAACGAATTCGTTGCCCTGGATCACTTGCTGCACGACATGCGCCTGTATAAATCGGCGGCGGAAGTGAAGGTCATGCGCGAAGCCGCGCGGATTTCCGCCCAGGCGCACATCCGGGCGATGCAGGCGGCGCGCCCGGGATTGCATGAGTTCAGCCTGGAAGCCGAGCTGGATTATGAGTTCCGCAAGGGCGGGGCGAAGATGCCGGCTTATGGCTCGATCGTCGCGGCGGGGCGCAACAGCTGCGTCCTGCACTACCAGCAGAACGACGCGCTGCTCAAGGATGGCGACCTGGTGTTGATCGACGCCGGTTGTGAAATCGACTGCTACGCCAGCGATATCACCCGTACCTGGCCGGTCAGCGGCAAGTTCTCGCCCGAACAGAAGGCGATCTACGAAGTGGTGCTGGCCGCCCAGGAAGCCGCGTTCGCCCAGATCGCGCCAGACAAACACTGGAACCAGGCCCACGAAGCGACGGTCCGGGTCATTACCGAAGGGTTGGTGCGCCTGGGGCTGCTGGAAGGTGAGGTGGACGAGTTGATCGCCAGCGAGGCCTATCGGGCGTTCTACATGCACCGCGCCGGCCACTGGCTGGGCATGGACGTGCATGACGTGGGCGAATATCGAGTGGGCGGCGAGTGGCGGGTCCTGGAAATCGGCATGACGCTGACAGTGGAGCCGGGCATCTACATCAGCCCGAACAACCGCAGCGTCGCGAAAAAATGGCGCGGCATTGGCGTGCGCATCGAGGATGACGTGGTAGTGACCAAGACCGGTTGTGAAATTCTGAGCCGAGGCGTGCCGAAGACGGTCGCCGACATCGAGGCCCTGATGGCCGCTGCCCGGACGCAAGCGGCATGAGCCGGGTCAATCTGGCGATCATTGGCGGCGGCCTGGTCGGCGCGAGCCTGGCGTTGGCCCTGCAAGCGGGTGCCAAGGCGCGGGGCTGGAAGATCATGCTGATCGAACCCTTCGCCCCCGGCGACGCCTGGCAGCCAAGCTACGATGCCCGGTCCTCGGCTTTGTCCTACGGTGCCCGGCAGATCTATCAACGCTTGGGTGTCTGGCAGGAAATCTCGCGCCGCGCCGAGCCGATCAAACAGATCCATGTGTCCGACCGGGGGCGGTTTTCCACGGCGCGGCTGTCAGCCATGGAAGAAGGTGTACCCGCGCTGGGCTATGTGGTGGAAAACGCCTGGCTCGGCCAGTGCCTGTGGCAAGGCCTGGACCCGGAGGTGGTCAGTTGGCGCTGCCCGGCGCAGGTGACCCGCATGGAGCCACTGGTCGGCGGTTATCGCCTGACCCTCGATGATGAAACCACCCTGGAGTGTGATCTTGCCGTACTGGCCGATGGTGGTCGCTCCAGCCTGCGTGAGCAGTTGGGCGTCGGCGTGCGCAGTCGCCCTTATGACCAGAGCGCCTTGATCGCCAACATCACCCCCAGCGAAGCTCACAATGGCATGGCCTTCGAACGCTTCACCGATGACGGCCCGATGGCCTTGTTGCCGCTGCCGGAGAACCGTTGCGCGCTGGTCTGGACCCGCCAGGGCATGGATGCGCAACGGCTGGCGGCCCTCGACGAGCGCAGCTTCCTCAGCGAATTGCAGGGCGTGTTCGGTTATCGCCTGGGGACGCTGAAGCAGGTGGGCGTGCGACACCTGTACCCGCTGGCGTTGGTGGAGGCCGAAGAACAGGTCCGTCCGCACCTGGCGATCCTCGGCAATGCCGCCCACAGCTTGCACCCGATTGCCGGACAGGGGTTCAACCTGTCCTTGCGCGATGCCCAGGCCCTGGCCGATGCCTTGCTCGACAGTGACTGCGAACCGGGGGATTTTGCCGTGTTGCAGGCCTATCGCGAGAGCCAGCGCATGGACCAGGCCCTGACCGTGGGCTTCTCCGACCAGGTCACGCGGCTGTTTGGCAGCAACCTGCCGCTGGTGTCCCTGGGTCGTAACCTCGGCCTGCTGGGCCTCGACCTGCTGCCGCCAGCCAAGCGCTGGTTCGCCCGCCAGGCCATGGGGCTGGGGACCCGTCCCGATGCGTGAGGCTGGGCTGGTCATTTCTTTTCATGGGCGGCCAATGCCGCCAGCAAAACAGGCTTAGAGCATGGAATTGCGTGCAGATCTGCTGATTGTCGGCGCCGGTATGGTCGGCAGCGCCCTGGCGCTGGCGTTGCAGGGCAGTGGCCTGCAAGTGCTGTTGCTCGACGGTAGCCCGATGAGCGTCAAGCCCTTCGATCCCCAGGCCGCGTTCGAGCCCCGGGTCAGTGCCTTGTCGACGGCCAGCCAGCGAATCCTCGATCGCCTGGGCGTATGGGACGGCATCACCGCCCGGCGCGCCAGCCCCTATACCGACATGCACGTCTGGGACGGCAGCGGCACCGGGCAGATCCATTTTTCCGCTGCCAGCCTGCATGCCGAGACGCTTGGGCACATCGTCGAGAATCGCGTGGTGCAGGATGCCCTGCTGGATCGGCTGCATGACTGCGACCTGGGCCTGCTGGCCAATGCCCGGCTGGAACAGATGCGCCGTTCCGGCGACGACTGGCTGCTGACCCTGGCCGATGGCCGCACCCTGCGCGCGCCCCTGGTGATTGCCGCCGACGGTGCGAACTCCGCTGTGCGCCGCCTGACCGGTGTGGCGACGCGCGAATGGGATTATTTGCATCATGCCATCGTCACCAGCGTGCGCAGCGCCCGGCCGCATCGAATGACGGCCTGGCAGCGCTTCACTGATAACGGTCCACTGGCGTTCCTGCCCCTTGAGCGTGACGGCCAACACGATTGGTGCTCGATCGTCTGGTCTACCACGCCCGATGAAGCGCAGCGCTTGATGGCGCTCGATGACATTGAGTTCCGTAACGAGCTGGAGCGCGCCTTCGAAGGCCAGCTCGGCACGGTACTGAGCGCCGACCCGCGCCTGTGCGTGCCGCTGCGCCAGCGCCACGCCAAGCGCTACGTGGCCGAAGGGCTGGCGCTGATCGGCGACGCGGCCCATACCATCCATCCGCTGGCCGGACAGGGGGTGAACCTGGGCTTCCTCGATGCCGCCGTGCTGGCCGAAGTGCTGCTGCAAGCGGCAGGGCGTGGCGAGCGGTTGGCGGACGTGAAGGTGTTGAGCCGCTACGAGCGGCGCCGCATGCCTCACAACCTGGCGCTGATGGCGGCGATGGAGGGGTTCGAGCGGTTGTTCCAGGCCGATCCGCTGCCGGTGCGTTGGTTGCGCAACACGGGGCTGAAACTGGTGGACCGCCTGCCTGAAGCCAAGGCGTTGTTCGTGCGCGAGGCGCTGGGGTTGATTGGGGATCTGCCGGATCTGGCCAAGGCCTGAGAGGTGGCTTGGGGCTAATGGCCTCATCGCGAGCAAGCTCGCTCCCACAGGCGTCACCTGATCAACTGTGGGAGCGAGCTTGCTCGCGATGAGGCCGGAACAACCACCTCGACCCCACTGCTGCAACATTTGGAAATGTGTCCGCCTACTGTTCGATTGTGATGGCAAATGTGAGTCCTTATCATTTGCGCTTCGTTCACAATCCAGAGACCGCTACCATGTTGGCAACCAAGCGCCTGCTGTCCGCCCTCGCCCTGACCCTGATCGGCTCCACTGCCGCCCAGGCCGCCGATGAGGTGGTGGTCTACTCCTCGCGTATCGATGAACTGATCAAGCCGGTCTTCGATGCCTATACCAAGAAGACCGGCGTGTCGGTGAAGTTCATCACTGACAAGGAAGCGCCGTTGATGCAGCGGATCAAGGCCGAAGGCGAGAACGCCACCGCCGACCTGCTGCTCACCGTCGATGCCGGCAACCTCTGGCAGGCCGAGCAGATGGGCATTCTCCAACCGTTCACCTCCCCGGTGATCGACGCCAACATCCCGTCTCAATACCGCGCGTCCTCCCACGCCTGGACCGGCTTGAGCCTGCGGGCGCGGACCATTGTCTACTCCACCGATCGGGTCAAACCGAGCGAATTGACCACCTATGAGGCGCTGGCTGGCAAAGAGTGGGAAGGCCGCCTGTGCCTGAGGACCTCGAAAAAGGTCTACAACCAGTCCTTGACCGCCACGTTGATCGAAACCCACGGCGCGGAAAAAACCGAGGAAATCCTCAAGGGCTGGGTCAGGAACCTGTCCACCGACGTGTTCTCCGACGACACCGCGTTGCTTGAAGCGATCAACGCCGGGCAGTGCGACGTCGGCATCGTCAACACCTACTACTATGGTCGCCTGCACCAGCAGAAGCCGGACCTGAAGGTGAAGCTGTTCTGGCCGAACCAGGCTGATCGCGGCGTGCACATCAACCTCTCGGGCATTGGCTTGACCCAGCATGCACCGCATCCGCAAGCCGCGAAGGAACTGGTGGAGTGGATGACCACGCCAGAAGCGCAGAGCATCTTTGCCGACGTGAACCAGGAATTCCCGGCCAACCCGAAGGTCGAGCCGTCCAAGGAAGTGGCGGCCTGGGGCACGTTCAAGGCCGATACCCTGCCGGTGGAAGTCGCGGGTAAACGCCAGGCCGAAGCCATTCGCATGATGGATCGCGCTGGCTGGAACTGAGATCTGTGGCGAGGGAGCTTGCTCCCGCTGGGTCGTACGAGCTGTGTAGGAGCTGTCGAGTGCAACGAGGCTGCGATCTTTCCCCAGACACTTGAATCCCAAGCGAAAGATTAAAGATCGCAGGCTTCGCCAGCTCCTACAGAGCCCAGCGGGAGCAAGCTCCCTCGCCACGTGACTGTTTGTTTTACGAGAGTATTCCTTGGCCCACCCCGCCCAACGCCGCTGGTACCCCCTGGTCTTCGCCATCGCCGCGCTGGTCCTGTTGCCCCTGAGCGTCTTGCTGCTGTCCTGGCAGAGCATCGATCAGCAGATCTGGTCCCACTTGTGGGACACGCAAATGCCACGCTTGTTGGGCAATACCTTCACGTTGATCGTTGGCGTGGGGATCGGTGTGACGCTGCTGGGCGTCAGTCTCGCCTGGCTCACCAGCCTCTGTGAGTTCCCGGGACGTCGCTGGCTCGACTGGGCGTTGATGCTGCCGTTTGCGATTCCGGCCTATGTGTTGGCGTTTGTCTTCGTTGGCCTGCTGGATTTTGCCGGCCCCGTGCAGACCCTGATGCGAGAGTGGTTCGGCAGCGGCCTGCGCCTGCCCCGGGTGCGCTCCACCGGCGGGGTGATCCTGGTGCTGGTCCTGGTCTTCTACCCTTACGTGTATCTGCTGGCGCGCAGTGCCTTCCTGGCCCAGGGTAAAGGTTTGATGGAAGCTGCCCGGGTGCTGGGGCAGTCGCCGTGGCAGGCGTTCTGGCGCGTGGCGCTGCCGATGGCCCGGCCGGCCATCGGCGCGGGCGTGGCGCTGGCGCTGATGGAAACCCTGGCGGATTTCGGCGCGGTGTCAGTGTTCAACTTCGACACCTTCACCACCGCCATCTATAAGACCTGGTACGGCTTCTTCAGCCTCTCCAGCGCTGCCCAACTGGCCAGCCTGCTGTTGCTGGCGGTGATGCTGGTGCTCTACGGCGAGCGCCGAGCCCGCGGTGCCCACCGAGCCAGCAACGAGCGGCCCCGGGTCAAGGCGTTGTACACGCTGCGCGGCTTCAAGGCCGTGGCGGCCAGTGGTTGGTGTTTCCTGGTGTTTGCCTGCGCGTTTGTCATCCCGGTGCTGCAATTGGTGGTGTGGTTCTGGCAACGCGGCCGTTTCGACCTGGACGAGCGTTATGCCGGGCTGATCGTCCACACGCTCTACCTGGGCGGCCTGGCGGCGCTGGTCACCGTTTGCGTGGCCTTGCTGCTGGCGTTCGCCCGCCGTCTGGCGCCGACCCGCCCGATTCGTGCCGGCGTCGGCCTGGCCAACCTGGGGTATGCCTTGCCCGGTTCGGTACTGGCGGTGTCGATCATGCTTGCGTTCAGCTATCTGGACCGTGAGCTGGTCATCCCGCTGTCGACCTGGCTCGGCGGTGCAGGCAAACCGTTTTTGCTGGGCAGCCTGTCAGCGCTGTTGCTGGCGTATCTGGTGCGTTTCCTGGCCGTGGCCTACGGTCCGTTGGAAAGCAGTCTGGCGCGCATCCGTCCGTCCTTGCCCGAGGCGGCCCGCAGCCTTGGGGTCAGTGGTCCACGACTGTTTTTCAAAGTGTATCTGCCGTTGTTGTTGCCCGGCACCTTGAGCGCGGCGTTGCTGGTGTTTGTCGACGTGCTCAAGGAAATGCCCGCGACCCTGTTGATGCGCCCGTTCGGCTGGGACACGCTGGCGGTGCGGGTCTTCGAGATGACCAGCGAAGGGGAGTGGGCCCGGGCCGCGCTGCCGGCGCTGACGTTGGTACTGGTCGGGCTGTTGCCGGTCATCGGATTGATACGACGTTCGGCCCATCGAAACAGCTAGGGAATGTTCTCAATTATTGAGAGCCCCCCTAGGTGCTAGTCCTACCTCATGCGGCTACAATGCGCGGCATTCGGTGCGGTCCGTCTGTCGGACCGGGCAACTGAGAATGTCAGAAAACTCCTTTTTCCGGACGTTCGAGCTATGCAGTGCCCGTCCGCACCTTCGCCAAGCCCGGAAGGAGAAACCCATGGGACAGCGTACGCCTCTGTATGACCTTCATCTCGCTCTTGGCGCGAAGATGGTCGATTTTGGCGGTTGGGATATGCCTTTGCACTACGGTTCGCAAGTCGAAGAGCACCATCAGGTGCGTCGCGACTGCGGTGTGTTCGATGTATCCCACATGACCGTGATCGATGTCGCCGGCCCCCAGGCCAAGGTCTGGCTGCAGCGTTTGCTGGCCAATGACGTCGATCGTTTGCAGGACACAGGCAGTGCCTTGTACAGCGCGATGCTCAATGAGCGCGGCGGCATTGTCGACGACATGATCATCTACCGTGTCGAGGATGGCTATCGACTGGTCTTCAACGCCTCGACCCGCGATCAGGACCTGGCCTGGATGCAGGCACAGCTCGGTGATTGCGACGTGCAACTGCACGAGCGCCCCGAACTGGCGATGCTGGCGATCCAGGGCCCCCACGCCCGGCAGAAGATCGCCGAACTGGTCGCACAATCGCGTGGACAAATCATCCAGCAACTCAAGCCCTTCGAAGGGCGCGCCGACGGCGAATGGTTCATCGCCCGGACCGGCTACACCGGCGAAGATGGCCTGGAAATCGTCCTGCCCGCCCAGGAAGCCCCGAGTTTCTTCAACGACCTGGTCGGTGCCGGCATTTCGCCCATCGGCCTCGGCGCCCGCGATACCTTGCGCCTGGAGGCCGGCATGAACCTCTACGGCCAGGATATCCACCAGGATGTTTCACCACTGGCCTCGAACATGGCCTGGAGTATCGCCTGGGAACCGGCGAGCCGTCAGTTCATCGGACGCAGTGCGCTGGAGGCCGAGCTTGCCAGCGGTGTGCAGCACAAACTGGTCGGGCTGGTGTTGGAAGAGCGGGGTGTCTTGCGCGCCCATCAGGTGGTTCGCATCGCCAATGTTGGCGAAGGGGAGATCACCAGTGGTAGTTTTTCTCCTACGCTTAGCAAGTCGATCGCCCTGGCACGTGTTCCGATGGCAACCGCCGACCGGGCCGAGGTAGAAATTCGTGGTAAGTGGTACCCGGTACGGGTGGTCAAACCGACCTTCGTCCGCCATGGCAAAACCCTGATCTAACCTTTTGCGGCGGGCCGCCGGCCGCTGACACTTCTCTTGAGGACACAGAATATGAGTGATATCCCTGCCGAACTGCGTTTTGCCGAAAGCCATGAGTGGGCCCGCCTGGAAGCTGACGGTAGCGTCACCGTGGGCATCAGCGATCATGCGCAGGAAGCCTTGGGCGATGTGGTGTTTGTCGAGCTGACTGAAGTCGGTAAGGTCTTTGGCGCGGGTGACCAGGCCGGTGTGGTTGAGTCGGTCAAGGCCGCTTCCGACATCTACTCCCCGATTTCTGGCGAAGTGATCGCGATCAATGAAGACTTGGGCGGTTCGCCGGAGCTGCTGAATTCCGATCCGTACGGCGCCTGGATCTTCAAGCTCAAGCCAAGCGACAAGGCCGAATTGGACAAGCTGCTCGATGCGGCGGGCTACAAGGCCGCTATCGGCGAATAACCCGACTGTACCTGTGGGAGCGAGCTTGCTCGCGATAGCGGCGGATCAGTAGCCTTGTTGTTGACTGACACGCAGCTATCGCGAGCAAGCTCGCTCCCACAGGGGGTTGGGACAGCCTTGGGATATTCACGGGCAAAAAAATGCCGCTCCCATCGAGCGGCATTTTTTATTGGCCGGGCATCAGTCCTGGGCGACGGCGTTTTTCGCCAGGATCGCGTTGGCCAGTTCCATGTCGGTGGCTTGCAGGCCTGGGTTGTCGGCACGCACTTTCTGCATCGCCGCTTCCAGGTAAGGGCCACGGATACCGCCATCACTGGCGACGAAGCTGCCGGCATCGTCCTGGGCGGCGACGATCAGTTTGTGATCCTTGAAGGTCAGGTAGGTGGAACCGGTGGTCGCACCGGATGAGATGACGTTACGCCAAAACGTGTCGGCCATTGCCGAGCCAACAGGAAGAGACAGCAAGGCTAGGGTAGCGACAGCAAGTTTGAGACGCATGATAGGTGACTCCACTGGGTTAACTATGACGTTGGATTACCTGCGTCTCGATTCAGTTCCATGACTCGTCAGTCAGCCTGCTCCACCTGCAGCACCGCGCCTTCCTGCCCCACCACCTTGACCCGCGTACCAACGGGCGACTCGGGCCCCTTGGCCAGCCAGAAGCTGTCGGCCACCTTGATCTTGCCGCGGCCATCGACGATCGCTTCATGGACCAGGAAGACCTTGCCGATCAGTTCCTGTCCGCGCAGGTTCAGGTGCGGCTGGTCGCTTTGGCGCACAGCGCTGCGCTGGCGTTGCCACCAGTACAGTGCCGTGGCGATGGCGAACAGGCCGAACAACAGGAACTGCAATTCCCACGGCATCTGCGGCAGGATGAACGTGAGCACGCCGACTGCCGCGGCGGCCATGCCGATCCACAGCAAGTAGCCACCGGCGCCGAACACTTCAAGGATCAGCAGGATGACGCCCAGCGCCAGCCAGTCCCAGTACGACATGTGTTGCAGGAACTCCCACATACGCGCGCGCCTCAGGCTTTCTTGCTGTCGAAGGTAGCCTTGACGATCTCACCGATGCCACCGACCGCACCGATGACCTGGCTGGCCTCCAGCGGCATCAGGATCACCTTGCTGTTATTGGCCGACGCCAGTTTGCCCAGCGCATCGATGTATTTCTGCGCGACGAAGTAGTTCACGGCCTGGACGTTACCGTCGGCAATGGCCTGGGACACCACCTGGGTGGCCAGCGCTTCGGCTTGCGCCTGGCGCTCGCGGGCCTCGGACTCCAGGAACGCCGCCTGGCGGCTGCCCTCGGCCTCGAGGATCTGTGCCTGCTTCTTGCCTTCAGCGGTGAGAATCGCCGACGCTCGCAAGCCCTCGGCTTCGAGGATCTGGGCGCGCTTGATACGTTCGGCTTTCATTTGCCCCGACATGGCGGCCATCAAGTCGGCCGGTGGGCTGATGTCCTTGATCTCGATCCGGGTGATCTTGATGCCCCACGGCGCCGTGGCTTCATCGACGGTGCGCAGCAGTTTTTCGTTGATGCCGTCGCGCTGGCTCAGCATCGCGTCCAGCTCCATGGACCCCAGCACGGTGCGGATATTGGTTTGCAGCAGGTTGCGGATGGCGTGTTCGAGGTTGTTGACCTCATAGGCCGCCTGGGCCGTATTCACCACCTGGAAGAAGCACACGGCGTCGATCTGTACCGTGGCGTTGTCGGCGGTGATGACTTCCTGGGGCGGGATGTCCAGCACGCTTTCCATGACATTGATCTTGCGCCCGATGCGATCCATCACCGGGATGATGATGTTCAGGCCAGGCTTGAGCGTATTGGTGTATCGGCCGAACCGCTCGACGGTCCATTGGTAGCCTTGGGGTACGACCTTGAACCCCATGAATAGGATGGCGACTACGAGGCCGATGAAAAGTAGAAGTACGCTACCGATCTGCATGACGGTTCCCTGTGCGAATTGAGATGGACCTGCGAGCCCTGAGTGTAGGGCAAGCGGCCATTATCTTCGCTACGGTCCGTTCCGGTTTGTTTGTGGGATCTTTCTGTCCCTGAGCCGGATGGTTCCTACTTCTGCTCGCTTTGTGGCGTAACCCGCAAAACCTCCTCGACAGTGGTCAAGCCTGCCGCGACCTTTTGCGCCCCCGACAGCCGCAGGCTGCGCATGCCTTCCTTGAAGGCCTGGCGGCGTACCGCCAGGAGGTCGGTGTCGGGATGGATCAAGGCCTTGACGCTGTCGGTCAGTTGCATGATTTCGTAGACGCCAGCGCGGCCGCGGTAACCGGTGTCGCGACATTCCAGGCAGCCGACGGCCTGTTGGGCATTGCTCGGCAACGGTGCCTGCCAGGGCCGGGTCAGGGTCTGCCAGTCGTCTTCGTCCAGGGTCAGCGGCGCCTTGCATTGCGGGCACAGGGTGCGCACCAGTCGCTGGGCCATGACCCCGAGCACGGTGGCCTTGATCAGGTAGTGGGGCACCCCCAGCTCCAGCAGGCGACTGATGGCGCTCGGCGCGTCGTTGGTATGCAGCGTCGACAGGACAAGGTGCCCGGTGAGCGCTGCCTGGATCGCCATTTCAGCGGTTTCCAGGTCGCGAATCTCACCGATCATGATGATGTCCGGGTCTTGTCGCATCAGTGCCCGCACCCCGGCGGCGAAGGTCAGGTCGATGTTGTGCTGGACCTGCATCTGGTTGAAGGACGCCTCGACCATTTCAATCGGGTCCTCGATGGTGCAGAGGTTCACTTCCGGCGTCGCCAGTTTCTTGAGGGTGGTATAGAGGGTGGTGGTCTTGCCGGAACCGGTAGGCCCGGTCACCAGGATGATGCCGTTGGGTTGGCGGGTCATGTCCTGCCAGCGGCGCAGGTCGTCGGCGGAGAAACCGAGCTGGTCGAAATCCTTGAGCAGCACTTCCGGGTCGAAGATCCGCATGACCATTTTTTCGCCGAACGCCGTAGGCAAGGTCGACAGGCGCAATTCCACTTCGCCGCCGTCCGGGGTCTTGGTCTTGACCCGGCCGTCCTGGGGTTTGCGTTTTTCCGCGACGTTCATCCGCCCCAGGCTCTTGAGGCGGCTGACGATCGCCATCGTGACCTGCGGCGGGAACTGATAGACGGTGTGCAGCACCCCGTCGATGCGAAACCGCACGGTGCCCTGCTCGCGTCGCGGTTCGATGTGGATATCGCTGGCGCGCTGCTGGAAGGCGTACTGGAACAGCCAGTCGACGATATTGACGATGTGGGCGTCGTTGGCATCCGGCTCCTGGTCGCTGGCGCCCAGGTTGAGCAACTGTTCGAAATTGCTCAGGTTGCTCGGTTGCTGATCGACCGTGGTAGCGCCGCTGACCGATTTGGCCAACCGATAGAACTCCACGCTCAGGCGCTGGATGTCCACCGGGTTGGCCACCACCCGCTTGATCGGCAGCTTCAGCACGTGGGTCAGGTCGGCTTCCCAACTGCTGACATAGGGTTGTGCGCTGGCGACGGTGACGGCGTCACGATCGACCGCCACCGCGAGGATCTTGTGGCGTTGGGCAAAGGCATAGGACATCAAGGGCGTCACGGCCGCCACGTTGATTTTCAGCGGGTCGATGCGCATGTAGGGTTGGCCGGCCTGCTGGGACAACCACAGGGTCAGGTTCTCCAGGTCCAGGCGCTTGCCGGGGCGACTGAGGTCGTCCAGGTGCTGGTTGGCAATGAACTCCAGCGGATGTAGCTGGCTATTGGCGCTGTGGCGTCGGCGGGCATTCAGCGCGGTTTCGGCTGAATCCTGGCTGATGAAGCCCTGGGTGACCAGTTGGCGCAGCAGATCGTTGAGGTCCAGCCAACGGTCCTGAGTGGCGTGTTTGGTGGACATGCGGGTTCCTATTGGACAATTGCAGCAAAGCCGCGATACAGACGCTTCGGCGTCCTCGCTCGGTCTGCAAAAGAATAGTCCCGACCCGGTGGTCCGTTGGGCCACTACCCGACCAATGCGTTACCAATTCTTGCCCGTGGGGTGCTCAACCGGCCGCTTGGGCCGGCTCAACTCGCGCAATATCAGCGCCTTGCAGGTCCACCGAGCACATGCCGATCAGGTTGCGTAATTTTTCTGCGATGACCTGGGCGCGGTGCCAACTCAGCCCGTCCATGACGATGTCCAGCGACAGCAGATCGTCGAGGCGATCGACGCGCACATGCCGTGGCGTCAGGCCCTGCAAGGCAAACAGGTTCAACGCCCGGCAGAGCAGATCCGGCTCGGCCTCGGCCAGCATCTGGTAGTGCACGCGGCAATGGGCATTGGCGGCGTGCCAGACGTCGGCGCGGGTCGGGGCTGTGGCAACGGCTTCAAGTGGGGGCATATGGGGTCTCCTTGGGTGCGGAGAAATATTTACATGCGGCACCGGGTATTTCTTATCTAAGATGGGGGCTTTCGGCGATGTTTTGAATCGCTTGATTCTCCAAATCATTCATTTTGGATTTGTTTATGCAGAACGAGCTGGATAGCTACGACCGCCGAATACTGGCGCTGCTGCAAGAGGATGCCTCGCTGTCCAGCGCGCAGATCGCCGAGCAGGTTGGCTTGTCTCAATCGCCGTGCTGGCGGCGGATCCAGCGGATGAAGGAGGAGGGCATCATCCGCGCCCAGGTGACCCTGCTGGATCGCAAGAAAATCGGCCTCAACACGCAGATCTTCGCCGAAGTGAAACTCAACGCCCATGGCCGTTCGAACTTCACCGAATTCACCGACGCGATTCGCGGCTTCCCCGAAGTGCTGGAGTGTTACGTGCTGATGGGGTCGGTGGATTTTCTGCTGCGTATCGTCACGGCGGACATCGAGGCGTATGAGCGATTCTTTTTCGAAAAGCTGTCGATGGTGCCGGGGATCCAGGAGGTGAACTCGATTGTGGCGCTGTCGGAGATCAAGTCGACGACGAGTTTGCCGGTGGTGCGCTGAGCTGGTTTTTGCGGTGTTTGGGCTGGCCTCATCGCGAGCAAGCTCGCCCCCACAGTTAATTTTCAGCGGCCACAAGACGTGCTTACAACGCTGAACCCTGTGGGAGCGAGCTTGCTCGCGATGGCGGCATCACAGGCGCAACAAAGTCTTCCAAGCCCGATTCTGGTAAACCGCAATCGCCTGCTGCTTGCGCGCATCCAGCGTTTCGTCGGTGATCGGTTGGTTGGCCAGTTGTGCCAGCTTGTTCAGCTCACCGTAGAGCCGATCCATTTCCGGGATCTCCAGCACATGGCGGGCGTGGTGCAGCCAGGCCTGGATGCGTTCGATGCGCGGCAGTTGCTCGGCGAGATCTTCCGGTTGCTGCTGATAACGTTGCAGCTGCAGGGACGAGGATTCTTCGCCCAGCAGGCGCGGCAACCAGCTGCCCAGTTGCGCCGCACCCTGGCGATTGCCACGGGTGTTGCGCTCGGCGGCCCAACTGCGGGCCAGCAGCCAGCGCGAAGTGTTGAGGGAAAACAGGCCCCAGCGTGGGTCTTGCAGCTCTTCCAGGAACTGTTCCGGCGCGGCCTTGCGCACGTCTTCGTCGTCCAGGCCGGCCTGGACCAGCGGGCGCCAGTCTTCCAGCAACGCGTCCAGGGCCAGGCGCAAGTCGTGGGTCGATTGGCGCGGCGCGGCCTGGCCGAGGCTGCTGAGCAGGGCGCGCAGTTCGGCGAGGTTTTCCACCCAGTCCTGCAGCAGGCGCCAGTGGCCGTTGAAACGGTATTGCTCGGCCAGGCGCTGGCTGCTGCCGAGCAAATGCCAGCTCAGCGCGGCGAAGGCGTCATCCAGCGGCGTTTCGGCGGTCAGCTGCGGGACCGGCAGGCTCAAGGCGTAGCTGCCCGCGTCATGCAGGCGGTAGCCACGCTCGGCCTTGCTGATGTCGCAGGGCATCAAGGGCAGGGTCGCGGCCAGCTCGGCGGCCAGTTCCAGCAGGGCGGCGGGCTCGCCTTCGCGCAGCTCCAGCTCCAGTTCGCAGATTTCTTCCTTCTGCTTGCCGACCACGACGTGGCCCAGGTCCAGGGCCGCCTCGATGACCACCTTGCTTTTGCCACGGCCCCAGGCGATTTCAGCGCGTTCGCGGACGAAGTCGGTGGTGAAGATGGCCTTGAGGGTTTTCTTGTCGAGTTCGGCCAGGGCCTCGGGCCAGCATTCGCCGTCGAGTTTCTTCAGGTCGAGCTTGGCCTTGGGCAGGTGCCAGTCGTATTCGTTGCGCTCGGACAGGCCGGCGACGCTCTGGCCGCGGGTCTTGAGGGTCTGGATCACCTCTTCGCCGTCGCGACGCAGGCGCAGGGCGACCTTGGCCCGGGCCAGGTCACGCTCTGGCGTGTCGAAATACTGGTTCATCAATTCGTGGCGTTCCCAGCCACTCTTGTTGCGTTTTTTCAGCAGCGGATGCTCGCGCAAGGCTGCCAGGGTCTCGCGGCTGACGCGGAGTTTGATTTCGGTTTCTTTCTGCATGGCCGGAAAATCCAGGGATCGGGTGCGCAGCCGGGGGGAGGTGTGGCTGCCAAGGCCGTGCAGTGTACAGGACTCACCGACCCTAGGTGCTGCGACGGTTTATTCCTGACGCCAGATGGTTCTATGATGAACGCCAATCTGCAAGCCCGGAGCCAGCGATGCCTTTGCCGTCCATGAAAGATCAATTCGCTGCCCTGATCGCCACGCCTTCGGTCAGTTGCACCCAGCCAGGGCTCGACCAGTCCAACAGTGCCGTGATCGAGCTGCTGGCCGGCTGGCTCACTGAGCTGGGGTTCTCCTGTGATATCCAGCAGGTCAGCCCAGGCAAATTCAATTTGCTGGCCAGTTTTGGCAGCGGCCCCGGCGGCCTGGTCCTGGCGGGCCACAGCGACACGGTGCCGTTCGACGGCGCGTTGTGGCAGACCGATCCGTTGAAGCTCACCGAGGTCGATGGCCGTTGGGTGGGCCTGGGCAGTTGCGACATGAAGGGGTTTTTCGCCCTGGCCATCGAAGCGGTCAAGCCGCTGCTGGACCAACCGTTCAAGCAACCGCTGCTGATCCTCGCGACCTGTGACGAAGAAAGCTCCATGTCCGGCGCCCGGGCCCTGGCCGATGCTGGGCGACCGCTGGGGCGCGCGGCAGTGATCGGCGAGCCGACCGGCCTGCGGCCGATTCGCCTGCACAAAGGCGTGATGATGGAGCGCATCGACATTCTTGGGCGTAGCGGCCATTCGTCCGATCCGCGCCTGGGCCACAGCGCGCTGGAAGCCATGCACGATGCCATGGGCGAGTTGCGCGGCCTGCGCCTGCAATGGCAGCGTGAATTCCGTAATCCGCAGTTCAGCGTGCCACAACCGACCCTGAATTTCGGTTGCATCCACGGTGGCGACAACCCCAACCGCATCTGCGGCCAGTGCTCCATGGAATTCGACCTGCGCCCCTTGCCGGGCATGGATCCGCACGTGCTGCGGGCAGCGATCCGACAGAAGCTCGAGCCGATTGCCGAGCGACATCAGGTCAAGATCGACTATGCGCCGCTGTTCCCCGAAGTGCCGCCGTTCGAGCAGGCTGAGGACGCCGAGTTGGTCCGCGTGGCCGAACGACTGACGGGCCATCGTGCCGAAGCAGTGGCGTTCGGCACCGAAGCGCCTTATCTTCAGCGCCTTGGCTGTGAAACCCTGGTGCTCGGTCCTGGCGATATCGCCTGTGCCCACCAACCGGGCGAGTACCTTGAAATGTCACGTTTGCAACCTACCGTAGAGCTGTTGCGGCAGTTGATCGGCCATTACTGCCTGACACCGGCCACGGCCGATTAAATTGCGCCCTTGCGGGCCCGTATTCATCACATGAGGAGAGCGCGCGTGTCGCCAAGCCTGTTCCGACGATAACCACCAGCCCCGTTGTGCGTTCTGTTTCGTCTTTTTTTGGCTGTTATTTATTACAGGTCCAGGTTCATGCCCGAATACGTCAATTGGCTTCGTCACGCTTCGCCCTACATCAACGCCCACCGCGATTGCACCTTCATCGTCATGCTGCCCGGCGACGGAGTGGAACACCCTAATTTCGGCAACATCGTCCATGACCTGGTGCTGCTGCACAGCCTTGGCGTGCGCCTGGTGCTGGTCCATGGTTCGCGCCCGCAGATCGAGACCCGCCTCGCTGCGCGGGGCCTGACGCCCCATTACCACCACGGCATGCGCATCACCGATGCGGCGACCCTGGAGTGCGTGATCGACGCGGTCGGGCAGTTGCGCATCGCCATCGAGGCGCGCCTGTCCATGGACATGGCCTCCTCGCCCATGCAGGGTTCACGGCTGCGGGTCGCCAGCGGCAACCTGGTCACCGCCCGGCCGATCGGCGTGCTCGAAGGTGTGGATTACCACCACACCGGTGAAGTGCGCCGGGTCGACCGCAAGGGCATCAACCGCCTGCTGGACGAGCGCTCCATCGTCCTGCTGTCGCCGTTGGGTTATTCGCCCACTGGAGAGATCTTCAACCTGGCCTGCGAAGACGTCGCCACCCGGGCGGCCATCGACCTGGCGGCCGACAAGCTGCTGCTGTTCGGTGCCGAGCAAGGGCTGATCGGCGAGGACGGACGGCTGGTGCGCGAATTGCGTCCGCAACAGGTCCCGGGCCACATGCAACGCCTGGGCAGCGACTATCAGGCCGAACTGCTGGACGCGGCGGCCCAGGCCTGTCGTGGCGGCGTCGCGCGCAGCCATATCGTCAGCTACGCCGAGGACGGCGCGCTGCTGGCCGAACTGTTCACCCGCGATGGCAGCGGCACGCTGGTGGCCCAGGAGCAATTCGAAGTGGTGCGCGAAGCGGCCATTGAAGATGTCGGCGGCCTGCTGGACCTGATCAGCCCGCTGGAAGAGCAGGGGATTCTGGTGCGTCGCTCCCGCGAAGTGCTGGAACGCGAGATCGAACAGTTCAGCGTGGTCGAGCGCGAAGGCATGATCATCGCCTGCGCGGCGCTGTACCAGATCGCCGATTCGGATGCCGGGGAACTGGCCTGCCTGGCGGTCAACCCGGAATACCGCCACGGTGGCCGGGGCGATGAGCTGCTGGAGCGGATCGAAACCCGCGCCCGTGCCCAGGGGCTCAAGACGTTGTTCGTGCTCACGACCCGTACCGCCCACTGGTTCCGCGAACGCGGTTTCGAACCCAGCAGCGTCGACCGCCTGCCAGCGGCGCGGGCGTCGCTCTACAACTATCAGCGTAATTCGAAGATCTTCGAAAAAGCCCTCTGAGCGACGCCTTCTAAAAATACGTGCTGCCGCGATCTTCTTGATTTCAGACAATGAGCGACTAGTCTGGGAGGGCTCAAGATCGCGGCATGCACGAGCAGTGGTACGCCTGACCACCGCTGCGACGAAACACGCTTCAGGATTCCTCAACGTCGCCGATAAGCCTTGTCACGGTTTGATGACGCTCTGATGGCAACCATATGTCGAAATGAGCTGAAAACTGATGAAACAATTCTTTTTGGATTTATAGAGAATCCATTATCCTGCGGGCCGGTGTAGCGGGGTTAGACCATGGTCGTAGTCACAAATGGTTACGATTGACTTGTTAGTCACGGTCTGGCGCTAATCGCGCATCCGCGGATTCCGGGCGTTCGATCCGGTACCAAAGACACACAAGAATTAGAAAACGAGAGGAGCGAAGCATGAACAAGTCCACCTTGGCCCTGGCTGTGGCCGTTGGGGTATTGGCGCAGCAGGCAGGCGCCGCTGGTTTTATCGAGGACAGCAAGGCGTCCGTCAGTTCTCGCACCATGTATTTTGACAACGATAACCGCGAAGGCGCTAATGATCAGCGTGAAGCAGCCACTGGCCTGAAGTTCGACTACAAGTCCGGCTTCACCCAAGGTACCGTTGGTTTTGGTCTTGATGCCCAGGCGTTGGTTGGTCTTCACCTCGATGGTGGCAAAGGTCAGCACCCGGACAACAACTCTTTCTCCCCAAGCGACTCCGACGGTTCTGCCGAACACAGCTGGAGCCGTGTGTCGGGTAACGTGAAGGCGTTGTTCTCCAAGACCGAGGCTCACCTGGGTGGCGCACTGCAGCCTAACCTGCCGATCCTGATTGCCAGTGATGGTCGTCTGCTGCCGCAAACCTTCGAAGGTGGCACCATCACCTCCAAGGACCTGGACAACGTGACGTTCAACGCCGGCCAGCTGGAACACGCCGTGGGCCGTGCCGGGACTAACAGCACTGGCCTGGCAGTGGCCGGTGGTACCGAAGACAGCAACCAGTTCCGTTATGCCGGTGCTGACTGGAAGGTCACCAAGGACCTGACGCTGCAGTATTACTACGCCAACCTGCAGGATTACTACAAGCAGCACTTCCTGGGCGCAGTACACGTTTTCCCGATCAGCGAAGGCCAGTCGTTCAAGACTGACCTGCGTTACTTCGACAGCAGCTCGGATGGCCGTAATGGCGACGCCGGCTATCGCTTCAACAACAACGGTGGCTATGCCAAGACTCCGGGCGAGGTCGATAACAAGACCTGGAGCGCCATGTTCACTTATACCCTGGGTGGCAGTGCGTTCCTGTTGGGGCATCAACAAGTTGGTGATGACGGAGGCTTCGTCTACCTGAACCAGGGCAGCCTGCTCAATGACGCCGGTCGTAACGAAGGCGCGGGTGGTTCCAGCTTCTACCTGTTCACCGACAGCATGATCAACGCGTTTGTCCGTGCCGGTGAAAACACCACCTTCGGTCAATACTCCTACGACTTCACGGCCCTGGGCGCTCCAGGCCTGAAGGCTTCGATTGCCTACCTGCACGGCGATGACATCAAGTCCGCTACCGGCGGAAGCGAAACTTCCGAGTGGGAACGCGACATGCGTCTGGACTACGTTGTCCAGCAAGGTCCACTCAAAGGCTTCGGCACTACCCTGCGTCATGGTTCTTACCGTGGCAGCAGCACCGGTATCGCCGACCAGGATCAAACCCGCCTGATCTTCAACTACACTTACAACTTCATGTAAGACGTAGCGAAGTAAAAAAGCCCCGCCCGGCGACACGCCGGGCGGGGCTTTTGCGTTTTTGGGGCACGTAGCAGGTTCCGCCCCGTGCTCCTACCGTTATCGCGCGGACTCCGTTGCGTCCTTACGCAGGATGAACGCGCTGAACGCCAGGAAATCACCCAAGTGCAGGGTAATGATCGCAACCATGATCGGCAATTGCAGGGTTTGGTAGTCATGCACGGCGATGTTCCTGAAGCCCACCATGTTCTTCAGGTTTCTCACCAGGCCTTCTTCCACCCAGCCGCCTTGAAAAAGCAATTCGAATGTATCGCGGGCACTTTGCGGGACACCCAATCGCTCACGGCGAATCAAATGCTGTCCCATGTCCAGTGCCGCTTCACACGCGCGCTGAATGTTCAGGACGGCCGAATCCTGACGAGTGAAATCCGTGGCGAAGGTAGCGGGATCTTTCTCGTATTCTTCCCGCACCCTGGCGACGCAACGCTCGATACTCGCTGCTTTGTTGATCAGTACATCATCGGCCATACACGCTGCCTTCTTCCTGAATGTCCTTGAGCAAACCTGCCCGAGCCTCATCGAGAGCGGTTTTTTCGCTGAGGATAAAACATTCGAACAACCCCGCCTGTACGTCTCTAGCCCAGAGTCTTCGACCACGGGTCAGGATCTGGTATTGCATCACGGTCGTTGCCGCGCGTAGATCGATCAGATCCACGGGACTGCCCGCGATATCCGCCAAATCACCTGAAAGCTGCCATAACGACATAGGGTCGACGTCGCCGGACAAAAGCACAGCCAAATCGACATCACTGTCGGACCCGGCGGTGCCCTGTGCATGGCTGCCGAACAGGTAAACCGCCAGCAGGCCAGGGAGGTGGTTTTGCAGATGAGTCA
This sequence comes from Pseudomonas thivervalensis, assembly GCF_001269655.1. Classification (GTDB taxonomy): domain Bacteria; phylum Pseudomonadota; class Gammaproteobacteria; order Pseudomonadales; family Pseudomonadaceae; genus Aquipseudomonas; species Aquipseudomonas thivervalensis. The sequence goes on along the minus strand of NZ_LHVE01000020.1, from coordinate 344,203 downwards.
GCAAGGCTTGAGTGTTCATGCTGCCTATCCTAGCCGCTCGTCCTGAAATCGCGTCAATAATTTCCGTAGTGTGGGTACAAAACAAAAAAAGCCCCGCCCGGCAACACGCCGGGCGGGGCTTTGCGTTTTCGAGTCAGGCCCACCCCTGTAGCCCTTCTCGAAACCTCTCCTCTTTTCAGCAACTCGAGGCCTTCTCGAACCTCGTTGACGATCTTGTGCCGGTATGCGAAATGGCGCCAGTGAACAGTTTTTTATATTCACTATTGATCTAGATAAATGGATATTCATTCTTTTTAAAGCAATCAAAACCGGTGCAAAGTCTGGGCTCACAACAACTCATCCAGGAGCCGCACCATGAGCCTCAGACTCGGCGACATCGCCCCCGACTTCGAACAGGATTCCAGCGCCGGCAAGATTCGCTTCCACGAATGGCTCGGCGACAGCTGGGGCGTGCTGTTTTCCCACCCGGCGGACTTCACGCCGGTATGCACCACCGAGTTGGGTCTCACCGCCAAGCTCAAGGACGAGTTCGCCCAGCGCGGGGTCAAGGCCATTGCCCTCTCGGTGGACCCGGTGGATTCGCACCACAAGTGGATCGAGGACATCAACGAGACCCAGAATGCCGTGGTCAATTTTCCGATCCTGGCCGATGCCGACCGCAAGGTGTCGGACCTGTATGACCTGATCCACCCCAACGCCAGCGACACCTTGACCGTGCGCTCATTGTTCGTGATCGATCCGAACAAGAAGGTTCGCCTGACCATCACCTATCCGGCCAGCACCGGGCGCAATTTCAACGAGATCCTGCGGGTGATCGACTCCCTGCAACTGACCGACAACTACAAAGTCGCCACCCCGGCCAACTGGCAGGACGGCGATGAAGTGGTGATCGTGCCGTCGCTCAAGGATGAAGAGGAACTCAAGCAGCGCTTTCCCAAGGGCTACCGTGCCGTGAAGCCTTACCTGCGCCTCACCCCGCAGCCCAATCGCTGACGCAAAACCTGAACCCGCAATGATCGTTCCCACGCTCTGCGTGGGAATGCAGCCAGGGACGCTCTGCGTCCCAAAGCCGAACGCGGAGCGTCCGGTGAGGCGTTCCCACGCAGAGCGTGGGAACGATCAGTCAAGCGCGCTCTTGCATAGATGACTGTGCACCAAGGGTTTTGGCCGTTTCGACGGCCTTTTTTTATTGCGCCAAGGAAAGCCAATCACATATCTCAAAATTGCATAACCAAATGAATAAATATGATTTAAAGATATATAAATCCCCTGTTATGGTTTGCTCCATACAGCGAGATCGCCCGCCGCGAATCGCACGTGACAGTTAAGGAAGGGTAGGCATGTTGGTCGTCTCACTCGGTGGCAGTCCCAGCCAACGCTCCCGCTCCGGGGTGCTGCTGGAACGCTCGCAACGCTGGTTGCAGCAGCAAGGTGTGGAGGTGGTGAGTTATCAGGTGCGCGATTTCCCGGCCGAAGATCTGCTCCACGCCCGTTTCGATAGCCCGAAGGTGGTCGACCTGCTCCAGCAGATCGAAAACGCCGACGGCCTGGTGATCGCCACGCCGGTGTACAAGGCGTCTTTTTCCGGTGCGCTGAAGACCGTGCTGGACCTGCTGCCTGAACGGGCCCTGGCCCACAAAGTGGTGTTGCCGATGGCAACCGGCGGCAGCATCGCCCACATGCTGGCGGTGGATTACGCCCTCAAGCCGGTGTTGTCGGCGCTCAAGGCCCAGGAAATGCTCCATGGGATCTTTGCCGAAGACAACCAGATCGCGTACGGCGAAGGCAGCGGCCAGGCGCAATTGGCGCCGGCCTTGCAACAGCGCCTGGACGAGGCGCTGGAACAGTTTTACAGCGCCATGGCCCGGCGGCCCAGGCCGCTGGACCCCCGTGTATTGAACGAACGTTTGTTGAGTGCTCGCTGGAGCATTTGAACCCCGAACAACCCTGATTCAACTCACCTTACTCAGCCGCCAACGGCCCAGCAGGTGCAGCCAAAACCCCACAGCAAAAAGGAGAGGCGCCATGCGCACTGTCATTTTGCGTCGCGGGCTGGTCGCTCTGTTTGCTGCGGCTGTGTCCCTCGGCGTCATCACCCAAGCTCAAGCCGAGACCTTGCGGATCGGTTATCAGAAATACGGCACCCTGGTGCTGCTCAAGGCCAAGGGCTCGCTGGAGACACGCCTCGCCGCCCAAGGCGTGGACGTGCAATGGACCGAATTCCCCGGTGGCCCGCAGTTGCTGGAAGGCTTGAATGTCGGTTCCATCGACTTTGGCGTGACCGGTGAGACCCCGCCGGTATTTGCCCAAGCCGCAGGCGCCGACCTGCTCTACGTCGCCTACGAACCGCCGGCGCCCACCAGCGAGGCCATCCTCGTGCCCAAAGGGTCGGCCATCCAATCGGTACAAGACCTCAAGGGCAAGAAAGTCGCGCTGAACAAAGGCTCCAACGTCCACTACCTGCTGGTGCGGGCACTGGAAGATGCCGGCCTGAAGTATTCCGATATCCAGACGGTTTTCCTGCCGCCGGCCGACGCCCGTGCTGCGTTCGAACGGGGCAGTGTAGACGCCTGGGTGATCTGGGACCCGTACCAGGCGGCCGCCGAACAACAGTTGCAGGCACGCACCCTGCGTGACGGCAAAGGCATCGTCGATAACCACCAGTTCTACCTCGCCACCAAACCTTACGCGCAAAAAAATCCCCAGGTCATTACCGCCCTGGTGGAGGAAGTGCGGGCAGTGGGGGAGTGGTCCAAGGCCAACCCTGAAGACGTGACCAAGCAAGTATCGCCGCTGCTCGGCCTGCCGGTGGACATCACCCTGACGTCGGTGAAGCGCCAAGGCTACGGGGCGTTGTTCCTCACGCCGGAGGTGGTGGCGGCGCAGCAGACAATCGCCGACAGCTTCTACCAGCTCAAATTGATTCCCAAGCCCTTGAGTATCAAGGACGTGATCTGGACGCCGCCGGCGGCCGTTGCGAACGCGCAGTAATTCGATCCCTTAGGAGACCACTCCATGAGCCTCAATATTTTCTGGTTCCTGCCTACCCACGGCGACGGCCATTACCTTGGCACTGCCGAAGGCGCTCGCGCCGTCGATCACGGTTACCTGCAGCAGGTCGCCCAAGCGGCGGATCGCCTGGGTTTCGGCGGTGTGCTGATCCCCACCGGACGTTCCTGCGAGGACTCCTGGCTGGTGGCCGCTTCGTTGATTCCCGTGACCCAGCGCCTGAAATTCCTTGTCGCCCTGCGCCCCGGGATCATTTCCCCGACGGTGGCGGCGCGTCAGGCTGCGACCCTCGACCGGTTGTCCGGCGGGCGGGCGTTGTTCAACCTGGTGACCGGCGGCGACCCGGATGAGCTGGCCGGCGATGGCCTGTTCCTCGACCACGAACAACGCTACCAGGCGTCGGTGGAATTCACCCGCATCTGGCGCCGGGTGCTGGAAGGCGAGACCGTCGATTACGACGGTGAGCACATCAGCGTGAAGGGCGCCAAGCTGCTCTATCCGCCGATCCAGCAACCGCGTCCGCCGCTGTATTTCGGCGGTTCGTCGGAAGCCGCCCAGGACCTGGCGGCCGAGCAAGTGGAAATGGTGCTGACCTGGGGCGAGCCGCCCGCAGCCGTCGCGCAGAAAATCGAACAAGTACGCGCCAAGGCCGCGAAGCTTGGGCGTACCGTGCGCTTCGGCATCCGCCTGCATGTGATCGTGCGGGAAACCAACGCCGAGGCCTGGCAAGCGGCGGATCGGCTGATCTCCCACCTGGACGACGACACCATCGCCCGTGCCCAGGCTTCCCTGGCGCGTTTCGACTCGGTGGGCCAGCAACGCATGGCCGCGCTGCATGGTGGCCGTCGCGACAAGCTGGAAGTCAGCCCCAACCTCTGGGCCGGTGTCGGCCTGGTACGCGGCGGTGCCGGTACGGCGTTGGTGGGCGATGGCCCGACCGTGGCGGCGCGGGTCAAGGAGTATGCCGACCTTGGCATCGACACCTTCATCTTCTCCGGTTATCCACACCTGGAAGAGTCTTATCGCGTGGCGGAACTGTTGTTTCCACACCTGGACGTGGAGCGCCCGGAGCTGCCGAAAAGCCAGGGTTATGTGAGCCCGTTCGGTGAAATGGTCGCCAACGACATCCTGCCCAAAGCCGCGTCCCAGAGCTGAGGCGGCCATGAAAAAAATCATCCACAACCTCGCGCCCTGGGCGGTGCCGCTGCTGTTGCTGGCGGTCTGGCAACTGTCGGTGTCGGCCGGCTGGTTGTCCACGCGCATCCTCCCGGCACCGGTGGCAGTGATCGAAGCCGGGGTCAGCCTGGTGCGCAGCGGCGAGATCTGGACCCACCTGGCAATCAGCGGTTGGCGGGCAGCGGTGGGCTTCCTGATCGGCGGCGGCATCGGCCTGGCCCTGGGCTTCATCACCGGTCTGTCGAAATGGGGCGAGCGCCTGTTGGACAGCTCCGTGCAGATGGTGCGGAACGTCCCGCACCTGGCGCTGATTCCGCTGGTGATCCTGTGGTTCGGCATCGACGAGTCGGCGAAGATTTTCCTGGTGGCGCTGGGCACGTTGTTTCCCATCTATCTCAACACCTACCACGGCATCCGCAACGTCGACCCGGCGCTGGTGGAAATGTCCCGCAGCTACGGCTTGTCCGGCTTCAGCCTGTTTCGCCAGGTGATCCTGCCGGGCGCCTTGCCTTCGATCCTGGTGGGTGTGCGCTTTGCCCTGGGTTTCATGTGGCTGACGCTGATCGTGGCGGAAACCATCTCGGCCAGCTCTGGTATCGGTTACCTGGCGATGAATGCCCGGGAGTTCCTGCAAACCGATGTGGTGGTGCTGGCGATTCTCCTGTACGCCGTGCTGGGCAAATTGGCCGACCTGGCTGCCCGTGGACTTGAGCGGGTCTGGCTACGCTGGCACCCAGCCTACCAAGTGAACAAGGGAGGTGCCGCATGACCGCCCAACAACCTCCGCGCCTGCTACGTGGCATTCCACTGGCGGTGCGCAAGCTGCAAAAAACCTTCGGTACGCGCCAGGTATTGCGCGACATCGACCTGCATATCCCGGCTGGGCAATTCGTGGCCGTGGTCGGTCGCAGCGGCTGTGGCAAAAGTACCTTGCTGCGGTTGCTGGCCGGTCTCGATCAACCCACCGACGGCCAACTGCTGGCGGGCTCGGCAGCGTTGAGCGCGGCGCAGCAGGACACGCGGTTGATGTTCCAGGAGGCGCGTCTGCTGCCCTGGAAAAAAATCATCGACAACGTTGGCCTCGGGCTCAAGGGCAACTGGCGGCCTCAGGCCTTGCAGGCACTGGAAGCCGTCGGCTTGGCCGACCGCGCCCATGAGTGGCCGGCGGCGTTGTCCGGCGGCCAGAAGCAACGGGTGGCTCTGGCCCGTGCGTTGATTCATCAGCCGCGCCTGTTGCTGCTCGACGAACCCTTGGGAGCGCTGGACGCCCTGACCCGCATCGAGATGCAGCAACTGATCGAAAACCTCTGGCAGCAGCACGGTTTCACCGTGTTGCTGGTAACCCACGACGTCAGCGAGGCGGTGGCGATTGCCGACCGGGTGATCCTGATCGAAGACGGCCAGATCGGCCTCGACCTGTCCATTGATCTGCCACGCCCACGGGTTCGCGGCTCTCATCGCCTGGCGAGCCTGGAAACCGAAGTCCTCAACCGTGTGTTGTCCTTGCCCGGCCAACCGCCGGAACCCGAACCCGTTTCACCCTTGCCTACGCAATTGCGTTGGGCGCAATAACTTCATCCAGACAGGAATCGACACCATGACTATCAAAGCCATCAACGTACGCAATCAGTTCAAAGGCACCATCAAGGAAATCGTCGAAGGCGACGTGCTCTCGGAAATCGACGTGCAGACCGCCTCCGGCATCGTCACGTCGGTCATCACCACCCGCTCGGTCAAGGAGCTAGAACTGGCGATCGGCAGCGAAGTGATTGCCTTCGTCAAATCCACCGAGGTGTCTATCGCCAAATTGTGAACGATGCTTGACCCGCAGCCCCGGATGGCGTGAGCCCTTCGGGGCTTATCGTTCCCACGCTCCGCGTGGTCACGCCTCTACGGACGCTCCGCGTTCGGCTCTTGGTGACGCAGAACGTCCCTGGCTGCATTCCCACGCGGAGCGTGGGAACGATCAATAAGAGCGCTTGGGGAGGTACGGCGGCAGATACAGCCCCAGGTACGCGTCGAACACCCGCATGCCTTCTTCGGCCATGCGTGGTGTGATCTGGCCGTGTTGTTGGACCGAGCGGGCGTAGACGCGGTCGCCCAGTTCCATGGCCAGGGCGAACACATCGACATCGTCCGGCAGGGGTGGCAGGGCGAAATGGTGGTCGAAGACCTTGTGCATCAAGTCGCTCAGCTCGAGGTCGTGCTGGCGGTCGGCCTGGGTGACTTCGGTCAGGCCGTGCTGGGCCAGGATCAACTGGCGAGCGGCGGCGTCCTGGCTGTAGATGGCGAGCATGCGTTGTTCCACCAGCCGTGACAGGTCATGCCAGTGGTTCAGCGCTGCGTGGTCGATCGGTGCTTGAAGGGCGGCGCGGAAGGCCGCGTGGACGTCGGCGGTCAAGGCTTCGAGCAGGGCCGGGACGCTGGCGAAGAAGTGGTACACGGAAGAGGGCGGGATCCCGGCGCGCTCGGCGACGCTGTAGATCGACAGGCTGGCCACGCCTTCGGCGGCAAGCAGCGTACGGGCGGCATCGAGAATGGTGTCGATCCGGGCCTGGCTGCGTGCGCGGGGTTTGCGGGGTGTGGCGATGCGCGTCATGGACGTCTCCTGCGGGGCTGCCGGGCATTGTACGCAGAGCGGGCGGATGGTCCATACCTGGACTTGTGAGGAGAGCAAATCCTGTGGCGAGGGAGCTTGCTCCCGCTGGGCTTTGTAGGAGCTGGCGAAGCCTGCGATCTTTTGATCTTTCGCTCCAGACTCAATGGGTAGTGAAAGGATCGCAGCCTCGCTTCGCTCGTCAGCTCCTACAGACCCAGCGGGAGCAAGCTCCCTCGCCACAATGTTCGGCGGCAGACATAAAAAAACGCCACAGGCCATAAGGCCTGCGGCGTTTCTTTTTTACCGCAACCGCTTACACGGTATGCAGGTACCAGTTGTACTCGAGGTCGGAGATGGAGTGTTCGAACTCCTCCAGCTCGCTTTCCTTGCAGGCTACGAAGATATCGATGTATTTCGGATCGATGTACTTGGCCATGACTTCGCTGTCGTCCAGCTCGCGCAAGGCATCGCGCAAGTTGTTCGGCAGGCTCTGCTCGTTCTGCTCGTAGCTGTTGCCTTCCACCGGCGCACCGGGCTCGATCTTGTTGACCAGGCCATGGTGCACGCCGGCCAGCACGGAGGCCATCAGCAGGTACGGGTTGGCATCGGCGCCGGCGACGCGGTGTTCCAAGCGCACGGCATCGGCCGAGCCGGTCGGCACGCGCAAGGCCACGGTGCGGTTGTCCAGGCCCCAGGTCGGCGAGTTCGGCACATAGAACTGCGCGCCGAAACGACGGTAGGAGTTGACGTTCGGGCAGAGGAAAGCCATCTGCGCGGGCAGGGTCTCGAGCACACCGCCGATCGCGTGACGCAGTGCGGCGTTCTGCTCGGGATCCTCGCTGGCAAAGATATTCTTGCCGTCTTTATCCAGAATCGAAATGTGGACGTGCAACCCGTTGCCTGCCTGGCCCGGATACGGCTTGGCCATGAAGGTCGTGTCCATTTCATGGTCGTAGGCGATGTTCTTGATCAGGCGCTTGAGCAGGACCGCGTAGTCGCAGGCCTTGATCGGATCGGCCACGTGGTGCAGGTTCACTTCGAACTGCGCCGGGGCACTTTCCTTGACGATCGCGTCGGCGGGAATGCCTTGCTCCTTGGCCCCTTCCAGAATGTCCTGGAGGCAATCGACATATTCGTCGAGGTCATCGATCAGGTAGACCTGGGTCGAATGCGGGCGTTTGCCGGAAATCGGCGAGCGAGGCGGTTGTGGGCGTCCATTCACGTTCTCCTGGTCGATCAGGTAGAACTCCAGCTCGAATGCGGCGCAGATGGTCAGGCCCAGTTCATCGAACTTGGTCACGACCTGGCGCAGGACTTCACGCGGGTCGGCGAAGAAAGGTTCGCCTTCGAGTTCGTGCATGGTCATCAACAGTTGCGCGGTAGGGCGCTTCTGCCAAGGCTCGTTGCACAGGGTGTCAGGGATTGGATAACAGATCCGGTCGGCATCGCCGATGTCCAGGCCCAGGCCGGTGCTTTCCACCGTAGAGCCATTGATATCCAGAGCAAATAAGGAGGCCGGCAGGTTGATGCCTTTCTCGTAAACCTTGTGGAGGCTGGTGCGTTCTATGCGCTTGCCGCGCACCACACCATTCATATCCGCAATCAGAAGGTCAACGTACAGAACCTCAGGATGTTCCTTAAGGAACGCGTTCGCTTCGTTAAGCTGAACGGCACGCGGGGGTACCGACATGATGCAACACCTTTGTTGTTAAAAATATCAATCATTGATCTCTTCGAAAGCCAGTCAACCCGAACGGCATGCCGAAGTCAAGCAGGGCCTTTTTTGCCCTAAAAAAGCACCTGCAGGGCTTTTTTGAGGCAATTTAGGGCGTTTTTTTCCCTTTAATGGCCTTGGCGCCCGCAGGCTTGAGCGGGCCGTGTTGTATTTTTTACGGGGGTGTTGTGTAAAAAAATGAACAAGGCTAAGCTCGATTCAAACCCATAACAGCAATAATACCGGGGTGCTTCATGTCTCGCCTGCCGTTAATCGGCGTCACCACCTGCTCCAGGCAGATCGGTCTGCATGCTTATCACACCAGTGGCGATAAATATTCCCGGGCTGTCGCGACAGCCGCCAAGGGCTTGCCAGTGCTGGTTCCGTCCCTGGCGGATCTGTTCCAGCCGTCCGATATTCTGGACGCCCTGGACGGTATTCTCTTTACCGGCTCTCCTTCCAATGTAGAACCTTTTCACTACCAGGGCCCAGCCAGTGCGCCGGGCACTGCCCATGATCCTGCACGGGACGCCACCACCCTGCCGCTGATCCGCGCCGCTGTCGAAGCGGGCATCCCGGTGCTGGGCATCTGCCGGGGCTTCCAGGAGATGAACGTAGCCTTTGGCGGTAGCCTGCATCAGAAGGTTCATGAAGTCGGAACGTTCATCGATCATCGTGAAGACGAGACTCAAGCGGTGGAGGTCCAATACGGTCCTGCCCACGCCGTGCATATCCAGCCCGGCGGCGTATTGGCGGGCGTGGGGTTGCCTCAATCGATAGAGGTCAACTCGATCCACAGCCAAGGTATCGAGCGCCTGGCGCCTGGGCTGCGGGCCGAAGCGGTGGCGCCGGATGGCCTGATCGAGGCGGTTTCGGTGCCAGAAGGCAAGGCTTTTGCTTTAGGTGTGCAATGGCACCCTGAATGGGAGGTAAGCTCTAACCCGTACTACCTTGCGATTTTCCAGGCATTTGGCGATGCCTGCCGAGCAAGGGCAACACAACGCGACGCGGATGCGTCAAACAACGCCTGACGATTAATAGCAGTCAGGAAACTCACGCCTAGAGGCATTTATGAGTAACAACCTCGACCAGCTCACCGATTGGTTGAAAGACCACAAGATCACAGAAGTCGAATGCATGATTGGCGACCTGACCGGTATCACCCGGGGCAAGATCTCGCCGACCAACAAGTTCATCGCCGAGAAAGGCATGCGCCTGCCCGAGAGCGTGCTGCTCCAGACCGTGACCGGCGACTATGTCGAAGACGACATCTATTACGAACTGCTCGACCCGGCTGACATCGACATGATCTGCCGCCCGGACGAGAACGCCGTGTTCCTTGTGCCTTGGGCCATCGAGCCCACCGCCCAGGTCATCCACGACGCCTACGACAAGCAAGGCAACCCCATCGAGCTGTCGCCGCGCAACGTCCTCAAGAAAGTGCTCAAGCTCTATGCCGACAAAGGCTGGCAGCCGATCGTCGCGCCGGAAATGGAGTTCTACCTGACCAAGCGCAGCGATGACCCGGACTTTCCGCTGCAGCCGCCCATTGGCCGCTCCGGCCGCCCGGAAACCGGTCGCCAGTCTTTCTCGATCGAAGCGGCCAACGAATTCGACCCGCTGTTCGAAGACGTCTACGACTGGTGCGAATTGCAGGAACTGGACCTCGATACCCTGATCCACGAGGACGGCACGGCGCAGATGGAAATCAATTTCCGTCACGGTGATGCCCTGTCCCTGGCCGACCAGATCCTGGTGTTCAAGCGCACCATGCGCGAGGCGGCACTCAAGCACGACGTGGCCGCCACCTTCATGGCCAAGCCCATGACCGGCGAGCCGGGCAGTGCGATGCACTTGCACCAGAGCATCATCGACAAGGAAACCGGCAAGAACGTCTTCTCCAATGAAGACGGGACCATGAGCGATCTGTTCCTGCACCACATCGGTGGCCTGCAGAAGTTCATCCCCGAGCTGTTGCCGCTGTTCGCCCCCAACGTCAACTCGTTCCGCCGCTTCCTGCCGGATACTTCGGCGCCGGTGAACGTGGAGTGGGGCGAAGAGAACCGCACCGTGGGCCTGCGCGTGCCGGATGCGGGGCCGCAGAACCGTCGGGTGGAAAACCGCTTGCCGGGCGCCGACGCCAACCCGTACCTGGCGATTGCCGCCAGCCTGCTGTGTGGCTTCATCGGCATGGTCGAAGGCATCAGCCCGAGCGCGCCGGTGGTGGGCCGCGGCTACGAGCGTCGCAACCTGCGTCTGCCGCTGACCATCGAAGACGCCCTGGAACGCATGGAAAACAGCACCACCATCGAGAAATACCTGGGCAAGAAATTCATCACAGGCTACGTCGCGGTCAAGCGGGCCGAGCATGAAAACTTCAAGCGCGTCATCAGTTCGTGGGAGCGGGAATTCCTGCTCTTTGCCGTCTGAAGCGCCGGGCGGAGCTGCTTCAGGCAGCTCCGCCCTCACCGATAACAGGAGAATTCGCATGACCCGCAATAACCCGCAAACCCGTGAATGGCAGGCCCTGAGCAACGATCACCACCTGGCGCCGTTCAGCGACTTCAAGCAGCTCAAAGAGAAAGGCCCGCGCATCATCACCCACGCCAAGGGCGTCTACCTCTGGGACAGTGAAGGCAACAAGATCCTCGACGGCATGGCCGGCCTCTGGTGCGTGGCCGTCGGTTACGGCCGCGAGGAACTGGCCGATGCCGCCAGCCAACAGATGCGCGAACTGCCGTACTACAACCTGTTCTTCCAGACGGCCCACCCGCCGGTGCTGGAATTGTCCAAAGCCATCGCCGACATCGCCCCTGAAGGCATGAACCACGTGTTCTTCACCGGCTCCGGCTCCGAGGGCAACGACACCATGTTGCGGATGGTCCGCCACTATTGGGCGATCAAGGGCCAGCCGATCAAGAAAGTCATCATCAGCCGCAAGAATGGCTATCACGGTTCGACCGTGGCCGGCGCGAGCCTGGGTGGCATGACCTATATGCACGAGCAGGGCGACCTGCCGATCCCGGGCATTGTCCACATCGCCCAGCCGTACTGGTTCGGCGAAGGCGGCGACATGAGCCCCGAAGAGTTCGGCGTGTGGGCAGCCAACCAGTTGGAAGAAAAGATCCTGGAGATCGGCGTGGACAACGTCGGGGCCTTCATCGCCGAGCCGATCCAGGGCGCTGGTGGCGTGATCGTGCCGCCTGACAGCTACTGGCCGCGCATGAAGGAAATCCTCGCCAAGTACGACATCCTGTTCGTGGCTGACGAAGTGATCTGTGGCTTTGGCCGTACTGGTGAGTGGTTCGGTACCGACCATTACGGGTTGAAGCCGCACATGATGACCATCGCCAAGGGCCTGACTTCTGGCTACATCCCCATGGGCGGACTGATCGTGCGTGACGACGTGGTCGCGGTGCTCAACGAAGGCGGTGACTTCAACCACGGCTTTACCTATTCCGGTCACCCGGTGGCTGCAGCCGTGGCCCTGGAGAACATCCGCATCCTGCGCGACGAGAAGATCATCGAGCGTGTCCACAGCGAAACGGCACCCTATTTGCAGCAACGTCTGCGGGAACTGAACGATCATCCGCTGGTGGGTGAAGTGCGCGGGGTCGGTTTGCTGGGGGCGATCGAACTGGTCCAGGACAAAACCACGCGCAAGCGCTACGAAGGCAAGGGCGTGGGCATGATCTGCCGGCAGTTCTGCTTCGATAACGGGCTGATCATGCGCGCGGTGGGCGACACCATGATCATTGCGCCGCCGCTGGTGATCAGCAAGGCCGAGATCGATGAGTTGGTGACCAAGGCGCGGCAGTGCCTGGACCTGACGCTCAGTGCGTTGCAAGGCTAAGTGCTAGGCTCTGAGCGAGGTGCCTGCGAGGGCCTCGCCCAGCGTGAATAAAAGGCTGGGCTTGTGTTGAAAGCCTGGCCTGTAACTTGCCAGACTACCGACTGTTCAGGTTGCCCGCGAGCTGGCTAATGAACTGTGGCTAAGAAGAATAACTGGAGCATTTTTTCATGAAGGCATTAGGTATGAAGATAGCTGGCAAGACCCTCCTCGCCATGTCCCTGATGGGCGTGATGGCGGGCGCCGTCCAGGCGGACGACAAAGTGCTGCACGTCTATAACTGGTCCGACTACATTGCGCCGAACACCGTCGCCAAGTTCGAAAAAGAAACGGGGATCAAAGTCGTCTACGACGTGTTCGACAGCAACGAAACCCTGGAAGCCAAGTTGCTGGCCGGCAAATCCGGCTATGACGTTGTGGTGCCGTCGAACAACTTCCTGGCCAAGCAGATCAAGGCCGGCGTCTACCAGGAGCTGGACAAGTCCAAGCTGCCGAACTGGAAGAACCTGGACACCGACCTGCTCAAGGCCGTCGGCGATGCCAGCGACCAGGGCAACAAACACGCCTTCCCCTACATGTGGGGCACCATCGGCATCGGTTACAACCCCGAGAAGGTCAAGGCCGCATTGGGTGTCGACAAGATCGACTCCTGGGACACTCTGCTCAAGCCCGAGAACATCGCCAAGCTCAAGAGCTGCGGCGTGAGCTTCCTCGATTCGCCAACCGAAATGATTCCGGTGGCCCTGCATTATCTTGGCTACCCGACCGACAGCCAGGACAAGAAGCAACTGGCCGAGGCCGAAGCGCTGTTCCTCAAGTTGCGTCCATCGATCGGTTATTTCCACTCGTCCAAATACATTTCCGACCTGGCCAACGGCAACATCTGCGTCGCCGTGGGTTACTCCGGTGATATCGAGCAATCCAAGAGCCGTGCCGCCGAGGCTGGCGGCAAAGTGAAAGTGGCCTACACCATTCCGAAGGAAGGTGCCGGTTCGTTCTATGACATGGTCGCCATCCCGAAAGATGCCGAAAACGTCGAAGCCGCTTATAAGTGGATGAACTTCATCATGCAGCCGGAAATCATGGCTGAGATCACCGACAACGTGCGTTTCCCTAACGGCAACAAGGCCGCCACCCCTCTGGTGGACAAGGAAATCTCCGGTGATGCGAGCATCTATCCATCGGACGAAGTGAAGGCCAAGCTGTACGCCATCGCCGACCTGCCAGCCGCGACCCAGCGGATCCTGACCCGCAGCTGGACCAAGATCAAATCCGGTAAATAAGCCGGCTTGAAGCACCCTCCTGTTGTCGCGGCCAGTGCGGCGGCGGCAACAGGAACCCATAAATAACTAAAAGTTTTGCTGGATCGGTTTATCGAGGGTAAGTTGCGCGCCGGTTTTGTTGCAGGGCCCCAGCGTGGGCCACGTAACGGGGGCAACTTGGGCCCAACTATTTAAGAGGACCTCCACGTGCCAGTCTTTTCTTTGTTACGCAACGCCTTGCTGGTGGGCGCCGGCCTGACGCTCGCCGTCAGTGTCCAGGCTGCCTCCACCGTGCATATTTATAATTGGTCGGACTACATTGGCGAGACCACCCTGGCGGATTTCGAAAAAGCCACGGGCATCAAGCCGGTGTATGACGTGTTCGACTCCAACGAAACCCTGGAAGGCAAGTTGCTGGCCGGGCGCACCGGCTACGACGTGGTCGTGCCGTCCAACCACTTCCTCGGCAAGCAGATCAAGGCCGGGGCGTTCCAGAAGCTCGACAAGGCGCAGTTGCCCAACTACGCCAACCTCGACCCGGTGCTGCTCAAGCGCCTGGAAAAGAACGACCCGGGCAACCAGTACGCCGTGCCTTACCTGTGGGGCACCAACGGCATCGGCTATAACGTCGAGAAGATCAAGGCAGTCCTGGGCGTCGACAAGATCGATTCGTGGGCCATGCTGTTCGAGCCGGAAAACATCAAGAAGCTGTCCAGCTGCGGCGTTTCGTTCCTCGACTCGGGTGACGAAATGATCCCGGCGATGCTCAATTACCTGGGCCTGAACCCCAACAGCGAAGACCCTGAAGACTACAAGAAGGCCGAGGCCCAGCTCCTCAAGATCCGGCCCTACGTGACCTACTTCAATTCTTCCAAGTACATCTCCGACCTGGCCAATGGCGAGATCTGCGTGGCCGCCGGTTTCTCCGGTGACATTTTCCAGGCCCGCGAACGTGCCAGCGAAGCCGGCAAGGGCGTCAACATCGCCTACGTGATTCCCAAGGAAGGCGGCAACCTCTGGTTCGACATGCTGGCGATCCCCCGTGATGCCACCAACGTCAAGCAAGCCCATGCCTTCATCAACTATGTGCTCAAGCCTGAGGTCATCGCCCAGGTCAGCGACGTTGTCGGTTATGCCAACCCGAACCCCAAGGCTGGCGAACTGATGGACCAGAAAGTACGCACCGATGAAGCGGTTTATCCACCGCAAGCGGTCGTCGACAAGCTCTACGTCAACTCCGAGTTGCCGCCCAAGATCCAACGACTCATGACCCGCAGCTGGACCAAGGTCAAGTCGGGTAAATAAACGTCAACACTCTTGTTCGCCTCCTTGGGGCGAACTGCAAATTCTGTGGGAGTTTCGTAAATGGCAGTTGCCTCCGGCGCCTATAAGAAAGCCCTCGAGGGCGACCAGACACCCAAACAGGTGCTGGTCAAAATCGACCGGGTCACGAAGAAGTTCGACGAGACGATTGCCGTGGACGATGTGTCCCTGGAAATCAAGAAAGGCGAGATCTTCGCCTTGCTCGGCGGTTCGGGATCGGGCAAATCCACCTTGCTGCGCATGCTGGCCGGTTTCGAGCGGCCCACCGAGGGGCGGATTTTCCTCGATGGCGTGGACATCACCGACATGCCGCCCTATGAGCGGCCGATCAACATGATGTTCCAATCCTACGCCCTGTTCCCGCACATGACCGTGGCGCAGAACATCGCCTTCGGCCTGCAGCAGGACAAGATCCCCAAGGCCGAGATCGATGCCCGCGTGGCGGAGATGCTCAAGCTGGTGCAAATGAGCCAGTACGCCAAGCGCAAGCCGCATCAGCTGTCCGGCGGCCAGCGCCAGCGGGTAGCCCTGGCCCGTTCCCTGGCCAAGCGGCCGAAGCTGTTGCTGCTCGACGAACCCATGGGCGCGCTGGATAAAAAACTGCGCTCGCAGATGCAGCTTGAACTGGTGGAGATCATCGAGCGGGTTGGCGTGACCTGCGTCATGGTGACCCACGACCAGGAAGAGGCCATGACCATGGCCGAACGCATCGCGATCATGCACCTGGGCTGGATCGCCCAGATCGGCAGCCCGATCGACATCTACGAAACCCCGACCAGCCGGCTGGTCTGCGAATTCATCGGCAACGTCAACATCTTCGAGACCGAAGTGGTGGACGACGCCGAAGGCCACGCGGTGCTGACCTGCAAGGACCTGGACCGCAGCATCTACGTCGGCCACGGCATCAGCACCTCGGTGCAGGACAAGTCCGTGACCTACGCCATTCGCCCGGAAAAACTGTTGGTCACGTCCGAGCAGCCGACCTGCGAGCACAACTGGTCCAGCGGCAAGGTCCATGACATCGCCTACCTGGGCGGCCACTCGGTGTTCTATGTCGAATTGCCGAGCGGCAAGCTGGTGCAATCCTTCGTCGCCAACGCCGAGCGCCGTGGCCAGCGTCCGACCTGGGGCGACCAGGTGTTCGTCTGGTGGGAAGACGACAGCGGCGTGGTGCTTCGCTCATGAACATGCGCAAACTCAAACGCCGACTCGATCGAATAACGCCCGGTGGCCGCCAACTGGTCATCGGGGTGCCCTTCATCTGGCTGTTCCTGTTCTTCATGCTGCCGTTCTTCATTGTCCTGAAGATCAGCTTCGCCGAAGCCGACGTGGCCATTCCGCCGTACACCGAGATCTACAGCTACGTCGACCAGAAGTTGCAGGTGCTGCTCAACCTCGCCAACTACGTGATGCTGAGCGAGGACGAGTTGTACATCGCCGCCTACCTCGGCTCGCTGAAGATGGCCTTGATCAGCACGGTCTTGTGCCTGTTGATCGGTTATCCGATGGCCTACGGCATCGCCAATGCCCGCAAAGAGATGCAGACGGTGCTGGTGCTGTTGATCATGATGCCGACCTGGACCGCGATCCTGATCCGCGTCTACGCGTGGATGGGGATTCTCAGCAACAACGGCTTGCTCAACGGTTTTCTACTGAGCATGGGCTGGATCAGCGAGCCGCTGCAGATTCTCAACACCAACCTGGCGGTGTATATCGGAGTCGTCTATTCCTACCTGCCGTTCATGATCCTGCCGTTGTACGCCAACCTGGTGAAGCATGACGCCAGCCTGTTGGAAGCCGCGTCGGACTTGGGTTCGAGCACCTTCAACAGCTTCTGGAAAATCACCGTGCCGCTGTCCAAGAACGGCATCATCGCAGGCGCAATGCTGGTGTTCATCCCGGTGGTGGGCGAGTTCGTGATCCCGGAACTGCTGGGTGGCCCGGAAACCCTGATGATCGGCAAAGTGCTGTGGCAGGAATTCTTCAATAACCGAGACTGGCCGGTGGCGTCCGCCCTGGCGGTGGTGATGCTGGCGATCCTGATCGTGCCCATCATCCTGTTCAACCGCAGTCAGGCCAAAGAAATGGAGGGCAAGGAATGAAGCGCTTCAGTTTTTCAAGCCTGATGCTGGTGCTGGGTTTGCTGTTCATCTACGCGCCGATGCTCATTCTGGTGATCTACTCGTTCAACGCCTCGAAACTGGTGACGGTATGGGGCGGCTGGTCGGTGAAATGGTACGTCGGCCTGCTGGACAACAGCCAGTTGATGGGCTCGGTGATGCGCTCGCTGGAAATCGCCTGCTACACGGCGATTGCCGCGGTGGCGCTGGGGACGCTGGCGGCCTTCGTGTTGACCCGCATCACCCACTTCAAGGGCCGCACGCTGTTCGGTGGCCTGGTCACCGCGCCGCTGGTGATGCCGGAAGTGATCACCGGCCTGTCGCTGTTGCTGCTGTTCGTGGCCATGGCGCAGATGATCGGCTGGCCCCAGGAACGTGGCATCGTCACGATCTGGATCGCCCACACCACGTTCTGCGCAGCCTACGTAGCGGTGGTGGTCTCGGCGCGCTTGCGTGAGCTGGACCTGTCCATCGAAGAGGCGGCCATGGACCTCGGTGCGCGGCCGTGGAAGGTGTTCATCCTGATCACCATCCCGATGATCGCGCCGTCACTGGCGGCGGGGGGCATGATGTCGTTCGCGTTGTCCCTGGACGACCTGGTGCTGGCGAGCTTCGTCTCCGGCCCTGGCTCGACGACCTTGCCGATGGAAGTGTTCTCGGCGGTGCGCCTGGGGGTAAAACCGGAAATCAACGCCGTGGCGAGCCTGATCCTCCTGGCGGTGTCGCTGGTGACCTTCCTGGTCTGGTACTTCAGCCGCCGCGCCGAAGAAAATCGCAAGCGCGCGATCCAGCAAGCCATCGAAGAAAGCGCCGCCGATTCCTGGAAACAACCGGAAGTCCGCCGGGCAGAGACCGCGTTGGTCTAAATGTGGGAGCGAGCCTGCTCGCGATAGCGGTGTGACAGTCAATGAAGATGTTGGATGTCAGGCCGCCATCGCGAGCAAGCTCGGCTCCCACAGGTGTTTTCTGTCGCCTGCAAAACCGTGGTCGGGCGCAGATCCCATTGTGGGAGCGAGCTTGCTCGCGATAGCGGTCGGCAGGTTATTGGCCTTTCACTTCTTCAACGCGTCATGGGCTTCCAGCGCTCGCAGGGAGTAGATGTACGCCGCACCCGCGTTGAGGGACACCGCGGTAGCCAGGGTGGCGGCGATTTCTTCGCGGGTGGCGCCGGCCTTGATGGCGGCGTCGGTGTGTACGCCGATGCAGCCGTCACAGCGCGTGGTGATGGCGACGGCGATGGAGATCAGTTCACGGGTCTTGGCATCGAGTACATCGTTCTCAGCCGCGGCTTCGTCCAGGGCCATGTAGGCCTTGACCATCTTCGGATTGCTTTTGCCCAGGGCACCAAAGGCGCTCTTGATGGTGGGCAGCAGCTCGGACCAATTATTGAACATAGCGTTGACTCCTGTGGAAGAGGCGGGGAGGTGTGCCCCTGTAGTCTTGACCATCCATGACGATCAAGCCCGGTAAATGATGAAAAAAGACCTGCGCACCCGATTCAGGGCGCCCGGGCCGGCAACAGTTTCAAGGTGCCATGGGTATTGGCCGTCACTTCTTCCTCGGCCAGGTGCGCCTGGTGATACAGCCCCTCGATGTACGCCTCGGCTTGATCCTCGTAATGCTTGTCGAACGGCACGCCGCTCTGGCCGACCGGGTTGACGGTGACGCTGTGGCTCGGGTCGGCGAAGTCGATGATGCGCCGGGTCGACGGCCCGTAGGTCACCGGCCATGGCGCGGGGCCGATCCTGGCGGAGAGGTTGTTGGGCACTTCATGGGTGCCCGGCGCGGCGAACGGGCCGACGTTGAAGATCCGGTCCAGTGGCTTTTGCATGCCCAGCGGGTGGCCGTGGGTCAGGGTGTGGGCCTTGCCCCATTGCCATTGCGTGGCATCGTCGCCGAGGGTCGTCTTCAGGTGGGCGAGGCTCTTGTTCCAGGCCTTTTTCACGGTGTCGGCACGGGTCTCGGTGCCGAGGGTGGTGCGGTCATCCCACCACGGTGAATCCTCGGAGGCCGCCAGGCGTGGCAGGGCCGCGTCGATCACCCGGGTCGACAGGGCGGTTTCGAAGAACCCGTCGCCCAGTTCATCGTGCAGGGCCGCGTCGGCCAGGTTGAACAGGAACTGGTTGAACAGCGTGGCGCTGATGGAATCCAGGGGGTAGTCGCCCGGCCATTGGGCCAGTTGCTCCACCCATTTGCGTTCCTGCGGATCGCTGACCACCTCACGCAGCACCGGCAACAACGGCGAGAGCAGGCGAGGTCCGTAGGCAGTGGTGGTGCCCAATTGCAGTTTCTGGGTGCTTTCCAGGTCCCACTTCGCCTGCTTGTCGCTGAGCTGATGGTTGAGTTGCTGGCCACGATCGGCGAGGTTGTAATAGCCGGGGATCTCGATGCCGCTGGCCGGCACCGGCTGGAAGTTGGCCGAGACGATATAGCCCCGCGCCGGGTTCTCTTCCTGCGGGTTGCTGCTGAACGGGTAGAAACCTTCCTTTTCCGCCTCCGGGCTGCTGCCATCGAGGATGAAGCCAGGCTTCACCCCGGCCGGCCGCTTGGGCAATTGCGCGGCGGCCCACCAGCCGATGTCCCCCTTGGCGTTGGCCCATACCACGTTCAGCCCGGGGGCGTGGATCTTGGCCGAAGCGCCGCGGGCCTTGGCGAGGGTGTCGGCGCGGTTGAGTTGGTAGAAGGCGTCGAGGATCGGGTTGCGGCTTTCCAGGAACCCCCACCACATGGCGATCGGCGTCTTGCCCGCATTCGCGCCGAGGGCATCGTTGACGATCGGACCGTGGGGCGACTGGCGCAGCACCAGCGTTACCGGCGCCTGGCCCTTGACCGCGATCTGCTGCTCGCTGCGGGTCATGTCCACCCATTGGCCGCGATACCAGACCTGCTCGGGATTGTCCGGGTTGACCTTCTCTGCGATCAGGTCCAGGTCGTCGTTCTGGAACATGGTGACGCTCCAGCCGAAATCCTTGTTCATGCCCAGCGTCGCAAAGGGCATCAGCGCCTGGTAATGCCCGTAGAGCTCAAAGCCGGGGGCGGACAAGTGCGCCTCGTACCACACCGATGGCGTGGAAAAACGAATGTGCGGGTCGCCCGCCAACAACGGCTTGCCGCTGCGGGTGCGGCTGCCGGCGACCGCCCAGGCGTTGCTGCCTTCGAACTGCGGCAAGCCGTTGTCGGCCAGGGCCTGCTCGCTCAGGCGGGCCAGGGTGTTGAGGTCCTTCCAGTCGGCGGCGGCCAGGGGCAGGCCGCCCTTGCGACCTTCGGCCAGCACGCCTTGGGGCTGCCAGTCGAGGTCGAAAATATTCAGGTAGTTGGCACCCAGCACATCGCGCACGTAGGTCAGCAGGGGCTCGGTGCGAAAGGCAGCGGCGAAGCTGTAGGCCATGTAGCCGGTAATGCTCACGGTGTCTTCGACGGTGAACGGGCGCTTGGGAATGCCCAGCACATCGAACTCCACGGGCCGGGTGTGGCTGTCCTGGTAGGCGTTGATTCCGTCCAGGTACGCCTGCATGGCGACCCAGGCTGGGGATTGCGGGTCCTGCTCGGTCACGTAGGCCGCGGCGCGCTCGCGGATACGCAGGCTGCGCATCAGCTTGTCGGTGTCCAGCAGTTTCGGCCCCAGCACCTCGGCCAACTCGCCCCGGGCGAGGCGGCGCATGATTTCCATCTGGAACAGCCGATCCTGGGCATGGACGTAACCGAGGGCGCGGTACAGGTCGGTTTCGTTCTCGGCGCGGAGATGCGGCACACCGCGTTCGTCGTAGCGCACCGTCACCGAGCCATGCAGCCCTTGCAACTGCACCGTGCCCTGGCGGGTGGGCTGCTTGCTGTAGAGGTAGCCGCCCGCGACGATGATCGCGGTGACGATCAATGACAGGAAGGCGATGAGGGTGCGTTTCATGGTGAGTCCTTATTCGGGTGACAGCGGTTCCATGGTCTCGCTGTTGATTCCCTGTTTAGCATACGGCTGCTTCCCGGCGCATCGCCCGTCGGAGGGATTTTCTCCAAGTCGTCTCGCGGGCCGGAGTATAGGCGGTGGAAGGTCTCGGGCTGCGGCTGGGCTTTGGAGGCCGGCGCCGCGACTCGGAAGGCTATCGTTGATCGCCACGGCAATCACGTCTGTCGTCGTCGAAGCGCAAAGGGATGTGAGTCGGCGTGTGTCGCGAGGGCCGGCCACAGGAGGTTCCTGCGGCCGGCGTAGAGGGACGGTTTCAACCAGTGGTCGTCAAGCCAGCGAACGATGGCCCGGCGAACTCATCAGCTTGGCCGGGTAGTGGGTGCAGGTTCGTTGGACGGTCCGCCCTGGGGCCGCGCTTCGCCTCGCTCTGCCAGTTGAATGTCATCGCCAGAGGCTTTTTTGGGCCTCGTTGCCAGGCTCTGGGCCCATTCGGTACCCAGGTTAAGCCCCGCGATAGCGGTTTGCGGAACGACCTGGGTAAGGCCGCGGGTCACGTGGTAGGTGTTTTCGAGGTCGCGCCGCCAGCCTTCCGGCTGGGTGTGGGGCAGGCCGTCCCGGTTTGGGCTTGTCACGTTCTGCAGCGGTACGTTTGCTCGCTTGGTCAGGTCGTCTTTGCCGCTCAGCGCCTTGTTTTCGAGCGGTGCCGCTACACTGTTGGCGAAGAACGGAAGCAGCGTCAGGCCGGAGGAGAAGAAGGTTGTGACAATCTGCTCCATCTTTTCCCGCACTTCCGGGTTTTCACCCACCGCGGCTGCGTCCCCCACGGCTGTACGCATGGCGACCCCTTCGCCTACGCCAACAATCCGGTTGGCGTAGTCGCTGACGTTGGCCATGCTGATCGGGTTGAGCTTTCCTGTCGCTTCGGAAAACGCCTTGGGCAACAGTTCGCCCCAGTTGCGGTTTTCCTTTGTCACCCGGTAGGTGGGGATCTCCTCGTCACCGTGGGTTTGCGCATATTTCGCCACCGCCTGGCCGCCTGCCATGAAGGTGCCACCCACTGCGGAGGCCGCCGTGCGGGCGACGATGCCGCCAGCGTTTACCGAGGAGAATTGATCAATGGTATCGCGCACAGCATGGGCGGCACCGAAGGCGAGGTAGCCGGTGAAGTCACCACTCATGGTGCCAAAGTTGTTCGCATTCTGCTTGAGCTTGAAGTCGTTGCGCTTTTGCTCCTGTGTGAGGTTGAGCGCATCGCGTCCAGCGTTCTCGACCCGACGTCCGTCCTGCGTGACGACTTGCAAGGCCTTGGGATAGACCGACATCGGATCGACTTTTTCCAGGCCGGCACCGATGGTCTTGTCGACGACGACCTGGACGAATGGGCGGATGCCGTCGCTGATCACCTTGTGAGCGGCGCCAAGGACAGTCGAGGTCGCTGCGACATGTTTACCGTAGGAGGCGTCCGCCATTTTTTCATCAATCGACGCAGTGATGGCGCCAAAGTGGCCCGCAGACGCCACGCCCTGCGGGATCCCCGCGCCGGCGAACACCGCCAGGCCCGTGACAAAGCCGCTCTTGGTCTTGAGGTCGGCGACATAGTCCTGGCGTGCGACGTTCTTCAGCGCGGTATCCAACACTTCGTTTTTCTTCGTCGCCGTTGCCAGTTCGCTTGGCGTGTTCGGCTTGTCGTCATCGGTCTTGAGCAACTCGCCAAGCTCCTCCTGGACCTCGCGCAACTGGCCCAGTTGATCCCTCGCCTGGTCGCGTGCGGCCGAGGGCAGGCTCTCGTTGCTCGCCGCTTGTTGCGCATGCTCGATTCGGCTTTCCATGAAGGTATTCAAGCGTGTGGGCATTTCTTGGGTCATGGCCTGCATGACACCTTTGGCATAACCGCGGAAGGCTTTGTGGCTATCTTGCAGCAGCTTGCGATCGCCCCCTTCCGGGGTTTTATCGATGACTTCCTGGCACAACGAATGATAGGCGCCAAGGGTATTACCCATGCGGTCGCAGTGTTTGTCCCAGACCGCTTTGAAACCGCCGTCTTCTTTCCTGGCGTCCTCGTTCTTGCCCAGGTATTCGTTGAAATCCTTGACGAATGCTTCGGTTTCTTCGTGGCCCGACAGCATCGGGTGGGGCGTGCCGCCGAGGTCGGCCAAGTGCTTCTGGACGTCTTGATAGCTTGTTCCCGGCGCAAAGTCCAAGACCGTACCTTCCAGGGTCATATGCGCTCGTGCGTAGCCAATGGGGTCGCTGTCGGGGCTTATTTTTCCGAGGTTCCTGACCTGTCCCGTCAGGCGGTGCTGCCTTGTCTGGAGTGTTTGCTGGGTCTGCTCGGTCGGTTTTCCTTCGAAGTGATAAGGCACCAGGGGGTTTGTGGAAGGACGCACCTGCCCGGACAGGCTGGTTCCCACCGGCGTGATCCGATCGTCCTGCTGGTGCAACGCCGCCGAGCTGGTGCTTCGTCCTACTGATAAATCTGGCATGTCGTGCTCTCCTAGATTGACAGGGCGCTGTTGAGCCCGGTGCTACGGGGGGTGGGTGTGTGCTGGGTGGTCTTGGCGGTGTCGTTTGGGCTGGCGCCGTCGAAGAAGTAGCCATCGCGCCAGATCAGCGCCATGTCGGCGGCGCCGCCCATCAGCCCGAGCAGGCGCTCGGCCGTGAGGGTTTCCAGGGGGACGTGGCCGATCAGGATCACCTGTTCGCTGTCGCGGTTGTAAGACAGGGAAGGGCAGAACGCCCCGCTCAGCAGGTACAGGTTGGTTTCCAGCAGCCGTTGCAGAACCGCTTCCCGGTTTGCCACCGGCAATGGTCCGAAGCTGCAGTAGATAAAGACGTCTCCCTCACCCACGCCAGGGGTGTGCTTGAGGGAGAAGTCCACATCCTTGACCGACAGGTTCGCCTGTTCGTAGAACGCTGACGGTGTGGGAATCATCGTGATTGCGCAGAGCTGATCGATCAGCTTGCAATAGGTGGGTGACGCCATGAGTGACCTCGCATTGTCATCCAGGCGCCGACGAGCGCCTGCTGCCCATGGTGAGTGACACCTGCGGCATTTCGGTTCCAACCGAGCGCCGTGGAACCGCAGCCCTGTGATCTGCCACCCAATGGCGCCACCTCATTCAAGGTTGACCGTCCATGTCCCGATCACTTGCACCTTTGCCGGCTCTTCGATTCGTCCCCAAAGGGTTGTCCATGCTGGCCGTGGGGACCTTGCTGTATGGCTGCCAGCACCTCGAACCGCAATTGACCATTGGCGATCCGTCCGCCAACGAGCCTTATCGCTCGCAACTGCGCTGGCTCGAGCCGGCGCCTACGGACACGATCATCCAGATCGGCGAGTCAGCCCCGCAAAGCGGTGGCAGCCTGTGGGCGCGCATGCGCCAGGGATTTTCCTTGCAGGCCAAGACCCAGGGTGTGGCGCGCATCGATGAGCAGCGCCGCTGGCTGATGGAACGCCCGGCGTTCCTCACCCAGACCGGACGCGCCGGCAGCCGTTATTTGCATTTCATCGTCGGAGAATTGAACAAGCGCAACATGCCGCTGGAGCTGGCACTGTTGCCGGCCATCGAGAGCGGGTTCAATCCAAACGCCCAGTCGCCGGCCCAGGCCCTGGGCCTCTGGCAGTTCATTCCCGCCACGGGACGCCGCTACCAATTGCAGCAGCGAGGTGACTATGACGAGCGCCGGGACATTCCGTCATCGACGCGGGCCGCCCTGGATTATCTGTCCTACTTGCACGATTACTTCGACGGCGATTGGCTGCTGGCGCTGGCCGCCTACAACGCCGGGGAAGGGCGGGTACGCGATGCGATCACGCGCAATCGCGCCCGCGGCCTGGCGACCAACTATTGGAACCTGTCGTTGCCCGGTGAGACCCAGAACTATGTGCCGCGACTGTTGGCGCTGTCGCAACTGGTGAATGCGCCGGCAGACTATGGCGTGAGCCTGGCGCCCATTGCCGACCAGCCGTACTTCCAGATGGTCGCCTTGGCGCAGCCCGTGGACTTGGCGCACCTGGCGCGGTTGTCCGGTGTTCATGAGCGAGAGTTGCGCATGCTCAACCCTGCCGCGCGTGGCCGGGCCAGGGGACGCTTGCTGATGCCCTTGGAAGCGTCGCGCAGGTTGCAGGCCCAACCGGACATGATCGCCAAGGCGGCGCTGCCTCGCGTGGCCGGTAGCGAAGAGCAAGTGGTTGCTTCACCCGATACCGGCACGGCCGAGCCGCAGGTGGCGGAGGTGGTAGTGCCACCAGGGGTGTGAATTGATTATCCGCCATGCTGCTGTTTGATCCATGGCCAGGGATTGCTCACGCTGGGCTTGTGTAGGAGCTGCCGAAGGCTGCGATCTTTTGATCTTTTGATCTTTCGCTTGAGATTCAAGTGTCTGGGGAAAGATCGCAGCCTCGTTTCACTCGACAGCTCCTACAAGGCTTTACGGCCGAGCGGGAGTAATCGCTCGGCACGAAGCAGCATTGAGCTGATCGTCTACAGGCAGCCCATCGCGACATGGGCCAGGCCGCGTGCGCGTGGGTCCATCAAGACGTAGGAACCGATGGTGTTGCAGGCGAAGCCGAACGCCACCCCGCGTTCAGGGTCGGCAAACCCGATGGTGCCGCCGGCGCCCATGTGGCCGAACGCCTCGTCGCCCATGCCATAACTGCCGTTCGCCACGTCCGGCTGGTTGAGCATGATGCCCAGGCCGAAACGCGTGGGGGTCTGGAGGGTCGGGTCGTATTCGGCGCTGTGCTCGCGCAACATTTCGTTGAGCAGCGGCGACTCCAGCAGTTGCCCGTCGAGCAGACCGGTGTAGAACGCCGCCAGGCTGCGGGCGTTGCCGTGTCCGTTGGCTGCGGGCTGGGTCATGCGTTTCCAGCCGGCCTCGTTACTGCGCCCCAGCACCATCGGCGGGTTGGCGAAGGCCAGCGCACTCATGGCAGTTGGTTCGTTGAGTACGTCCCTCAGCACCCGACCAAAAGCCTCATCGTCGATCTCGTCTTTGGTCCGCGCCATGTAGGCGCAACGGGCGATGGTCGCGTCATCCAGGCCAAGGTGGAAGTCCAGCCCGAGCGGCACCGCCACCCGCTGGTGAATGCTGTGCGCTGGCGCCCGGCCATCCACCCGGCGTAGCAGTTCGCCGAGAATCCAGCCGAACAGCAAGGGCGAATAAGTCTGCTGTTCTCCGGCCGCGGCCCAGGGATGCTCCTCGGCGATCAGGTCCGTCATGGTGTGCCAGTCGTAGAGGGTTTCCGGGGCCAGGGGCGTGCGCAGCGCCGGTAGCCCGGCCCGGTGGCAAAGCACCTGGCGCACGGTTATCGAGGCTTTGCCGGCGTTGGCGAAGGCGGGCCAGTAGCGGCAGACCGGCGCGTCCAGGTCCAGGCGTCCTTCACCGACCAGTTGCATGATCGCCACCGCCGTGAAGGGCTTGGTGCAGGAAAACAGATTGAGCAGCGTGTCGCGCTGCCAATGGCTCTCCGGCTCCGGTCCGGCAATGCCGGCCCACAGGTCGATAACGGTCTCGCCGTCAACCTGGATGCACAGGGCAGCGCCGCGTTCGAAAGGGCTCTGCATCAGCCGGATAAAAGCGTCTTTGACCGGTTCGAAGCGAGTATCGCATTGGCCATGGATAGCAAGTGCACGCGTCATGTCAGCTCCACGCAAGGGTTGGGTTTTCCCTTGAGTGACCGTGGCCGTGCAAACGGTTCACCGGCAGGCCTGCCCCCCCTTGTGGGAGCGAGCTTGCTCGCGATAGCGCTGGGTCAGCCAACCTTGAAGTGACGGATACACCGCCATCGCGGGCAAGCTCGCTCCCACAAGGATCTTTCCCACTGGGATCTTTTTGGCGAGCCCTGCCACTCAGGAGCAACGACTCATGCCCCTGGAGAGTGTTCATGGCTTACGAACGTACCCTTGATTTGAATAGCGACGCGTTTCGCGGCGAGGCTTATCGGCATTATGCGGCGCTGCGCCAGGCGTCTCCGGTATTCCTCAGCCAGGCCGAAGGGCAGTTGCCGATGTGGTACGTCACCGGTGCCCGGGAAGTCGAGGAGGTGTTGCTGGATAACGAGCGCTTCGCCCGTGACCCGTCGCGGATCGATGCGCAGTTCGCCGCGATGCTCGGTGGCGAGCAATCCATCGCGTTTCTCAATGACCACATGCTCAACCGCGATGGCGACAGTCACCGCCGCTTGCGTCGCCTGGTCAACAAGGCCTTTACGTTGAAGGCGGTGAACGCCCTGCGGCCGCGCATCGAACAGATCGCCGAGACGTTGTTGGAACCCGTGCGGTCGAGCGGGCGAATGGATGTGGTGAGCCAATATGCATTCCCGTTATCGATCACCGTCATCGCCGAGCTGCTTGGCGTCCCTGCACAAGACCGTGACGACTTCCGCCGCTGGTCCCACATGATTGTCCAGCAGGTGGGGCACGACCTGAGCGAGTTGCAGCGTTGCTACAACGAGTTCGCGGGCTACATGCTCGCGTTGATCGACCAGCGTCGAGCACAGCCGGGCGACGACTTGGTTTCGGCGTTGGTGCAGGTCGAGGAAGAGGGCAGCAGGCTCAGCCAAAGTGAACTGTGCAGCATGATCGCACTGCTGATCATTGCCGGGCACGAAACCTCGGCGTCGATGATCGGCAATGCTGTGCACATGCTCGTGCAGCACCCGAAGGCGCTGGCGCGCTTGCGTGACGAGCCGACGCTGATGCCTGGCGCGGTCGAAGAGCTTTTGCGCTACGACTCAGCGGTGGAGCGGGCCATGGTCCGCTTCGTTACCCGGGACACCGAACTGGCGGGGCAGCGTTTGCAGCGCGGGCAGCTGCTGATCGCGGTGGTGGGCTCGGCCAATCGTGACGAAGCGTTGTGTGCAAATCCTGACACGCTCGACATCACCCGCCCGGCCTGTCCGCATATGTCTTTCGGCAAAGGCACGCACTATTGCCTGGGCGCCTCGCTGGCCCGGCAGGAATTGGAGATTGCGTTGAATACGCTTCTTCGGTGCTGCCCTGGGCTGCGATTGGCGGTCGATCCCGGCGCTGTACGCTGGCGCTATGTGCCCAACTTCAGGGGGCCGGAGGCGTTGCCGGTGTGCTGGTCGGTGGATTGAGGTGTATGACCGAGACGAGGGAGCAAGGTCGCGCTGGGTTTTGTAGGCGCTGGCGAAGCCTGCGATCTTTTGATCTTTCGCTCCAGACTCAATTGGCAGTGGAAAGATCGCAGCCTCGTTGCACTCGACAGCTCCTACGCAGCTCCTACGCAGCTCCTCCAGCGGGAGTCACTGGGTTGTGCAAGAAATGGCATCGGCTCGAATGAGCGCCGGCCCGTGCCTGAGAAAGAGGCGGCTCGTCCGAGGTCCAGCCGGACGAGCCGTGGACTCACGCCAGGCTGGCCTCCTCGTTTTGCGCTGGCGCTGAAAGGGTGGCGGGCAACGTGTCGCTTGGCGTCAGGTGCAGTCCATAGAGCACGACGTCCGCACGGCTATCGGCGAACCGGGCGATCCCGGGGAAGCGTCCCCATTGCGTCGCGCCAAGCCCCTGTACGCCGCGTTTGCTGGCCTCGTTGTGCTCGATGATCCAGGCCACCAGCGTCTCGAAGCCATAGCGCTTGGCCAACACCACCGCGGCTTGGCCAAGGCGAATGCCTACGCCGCTGCCGATGTGATCGTTGCGCACGTAGATCGACACTTCGCCGGTCAATCGACAGGCCTGGGCGCCCCAGCAGAAGCGGTTGACGATCAACCAGGCGACGACTTCACCTGCGCGTTCGAGCACGTAGATCGGGTCACCCTCCTTGACGAAGCAGTCGACGAAAAACGTCATTTCCTTCAGGGAAAACGCTCTGAGTACGGGGGAACTGGTTCCCCCCAGAGCGCTTTCGTTGAAGATAGCTGTCATCACCGGCAAGTCGTCAGCGGTGTAGCGGCGTACGCCGCGTGGCAGGTCGTGCCGGCTGTTCAAACGGTTCTCGCTCATGGCCGGGCTTCTCCGTAGACGCTTCGCTTGAGTTGCTCGCGTGCACGAAACAACCTCGAGCGCACGGTGCCAATGGGGACGCCGAGCCGTTCGGCGGCATCGCGGTAGCTGCTTTCGGTGTCCACGGCGGTCCACAGGGTATCGCGCATGTCCTTGGGCAACGCGTCCATGGCGGACAGCGTCCGGTCCAACAACCGCCGGTTATCGCACAGTTCACTCAAGTCAATGTCGTCACTGGACTCGTTGAACTCGCTTTCATCGAACGTGCTCAATGGCGGCTGCGCGTAGAAACGGCGGAAATGGTTGCGGATCAGGTTCAGGGCGATACCGCATAACCAAGTGTCCTGCTTTGCCAGCCCTTTGAATTTCTGCTGGTTGCGCCAGGCTTCCAGATAGGTGAGCTGGATGATGTCGTCGGCGTCGTCCTGATTGAGTACACGTTTTTGCACAAACAGACGCAGTTTGCGCTCCTCGCCGAAGCGGATGCCTGGCGCACCTGCTGTGGGTGCCGGGGAGGTTTGCGGGAGTGCCATGAGATTCAGGCTGTTCATCAATAAATCCCTCTGGGTAGGTTCCATAACGTCGATCAAAATGTCGACGTTCCCCCCATCAGCAGGACCTGTGCCAAGCCGGATTTACTGACTATCTAATTGATAGATAAGTATTTTTATCTAGTGCGTTTGCTCTATTTGTGCAAGGACGTGCACGGCCGTCCCGAGCGCCACTGCATGAAATTGCACCGAGCGAACGCTTGGGCAACAAACCTCCCGGACTCGTCAAAAAGGGCCACGACCGGTGATGGAACTGAATGCGGGATCGTCGCCACCCACTGAGCGTCCGAAACCACGCTCACGGCCATCATGAAAGTAGAAGCCCCGACAAATGCGCATATTGCCGTCAACCTAGCCCAGGCCGCTTCGGCCGTCGTGGGCATGGGCAAGCCTGTCGAATCGTTCCAGGCCGTGCAGTCCAATTCGATGGAGGAGGTCGGCATGACCTTCAGCCATCACGTGGAGCGCAATACCAAGGCGCTGAGCCAGCGGCGCATACGCAATGCCCGTAGCGAGGTGGGCCAGGTGCGGGTCGAGACGCGCGAGCAGTTGGAGGAGTGGTACGACCAACTCGGCCACCCCGGCAAGCAGAGCCTCGGGGCAATGGCGGCCCAGGCCGGTTTGTTGCTGTGTGGCGAGCCGGTGCTTGAAGAGGTGGTGCAGTCCACCGGCGGTGATCCGGCCCGTACCGACCTGATCCTGCAGCAAGCGTTGCGCGATGCCGAAGTGCAAGGTCGTCTCGTCGAAGCCCAGCGCGCTCGCGATTACCTGCAACTGTTGCGCGAGCGTTATGGCGCGCAGATCCAGGCGGGCATGAACATCGCCGAAGCCTTGCGCGCTTCGGGCGGCGATCCAGAACTGCGCCAGGCGGTACGGCGGCTCTACTACGACACCGTGGTGCTCAAGCAGTCATTGCCCACCATGATGCAGGCCTTGCTTGGCTTGTTTGGCGAGGCGGCGTTCGTGCCGGGGCTGGACATGATGCGCCGGGCACTGGCTGACGACATCGCCGCCCACACACCTTCACGCCCGACCGCGCTGTTGCGCACGTTGTTGATCGGCCTGGCCGCCTCGACGCAACTGGGCAGTGTCCTGCACAGCTGCCGCCGTTTGCTCGAACAACTGGCCTACAGTTGCCCGTCCAGTCAGCTCACGGCCGTGTTGCTGCTCCAGCGCATGCTGGGGTTTGTCAGCAGCGGCCTGTCGGCGGCGGAAGTACGGCGTATCGGGCGTGAATTGGGTGGAGAAGAGGAGCGCGACCAACTGGTCTCCCTGAACGGCCTGTACCCCTTGCTCAAGCGTTTGCCGCTGCCGCTCTGGCGCGATGGAAAAAGCCGCCAGAGCGCGTTGAAGAATCTGTTGGTGCTGCTCGATGAACGTTCCCGTGGCGAGCCCCGAAGCCAGACCGCTGCCCCGGTGATTGGAGCGCGCCCATGATCGCCCTGTTGAACAAAGTCGCCAATGAAGCGGTGCGGCGCATCGAGGTGGTTGGGGCGTTCGTGGTGCTCGGCATTGTGTTCATGTTGATCCTGCCCTTGCCGACCTCGGTGGTCGATGCGCTGATCGCGATCAACATCTGTATCTCCTGCCTGTTGATCGTGCTCTCGCTGTACCTGCCACGGCCGCTGGCATTTTCCTCGTTCCCCGCGGTGCTGCTGCTGACCACGTTGTTCCGGTTGGCATTGTCGGTGGCGACCACTCGGTTGATCCTGCTCCAGGGCGACGCCGGACATATCGTCCAGGCGTTCGGCAACTTCGTGGTCGGGGGCAACCTTGCAGTCGGGTTGGTCATCTTCCTCATTCTGACGGTGGTCAACTTCCTGGTGATCACCAAGGGCTCGGAGCGGGTCGCCGAAGTGGCGGCGCGCTTCACGCTGGATGCATTGCCAGGCAAACAGATGTCCATCGACAGCGACTTGCGCGCGAACCTGATCGATGTCAGCGAAGCCCGGCGGCGTCGCGAGGAGTTGAACAAGGAAAGCCAGCTGTTCGGTGCGATGGACGGGGCGATGAAGTTCGTCAAGGGCGATGCCATCGCGGGTTTGGTGATCGTCGTGATCAACCTCATCGGCGGCTTTTCCGTTGGCATGATGCAGCACGACATGGGCGCGTCCGAATCGATGCACCTGTACGCCGTATTGACCATCGGTGACGGCCTGATCGCACAGATTCCGGCCCTGCTGATTTCCCTCACCGCAGGCATGATCATCACCCGGGTATCGCCGGAAGGGCAGCCGGCGGGTAGCAGCGTCGGCAAGGAAATCGCCCAGCAGTTGACCGCCGAACCCAAGGCCTGGGTGATCGCTTCGGTGGGGATGCTCGGCTTCGCGGCCTTGCCCGGCATGCCCACGCTGGTGTTCATCGTCATCGCCCTGATCACCGGCACTGCCGGCATCGTTCAGCTCTACACGCGCGCCCGGCAGGCCCGCCAGGGCGACCAGCCAAGCGAGGTCGTGGCCCCCGCGCAGAACGGCGCTGAAGACCTGCGCAGCTTCGACCCGACCCGTGCCTATCTTTTGCAGTTCTCCAAAGCCATGGAAGGCAACGCGGCGGCCGAGGCGGTCATCCAGGCGATCCGCAAGAAGCGCAATGCCCTGGTGGCCGGCTTCGGCCTGACCCTGCCGCCCTTCGAAATCGAATACAGCGCGCTGCTGGAAGACGACGAGTTCCGCTTCTGCGTGCACGAGGTGCCGATGTTGCGAGCAACCTTCGGTGAGCGTGTGGCCGTTGCACGCGGGCCGCTGCCGTTCGAGCCGCGCGACGGGCAGGTGGGCAGCGAGGTGCGTGACGAGCATCAGTGGCTGTGGCTGACGCCCGACGATCCGTTGTTGGCGGACGAACGCGTGGAGGCGGTGTCTGCCGCCGAGTTGCTGGTGGAGCGGATGAGCCGCGCCATGTTCGCCACGGGCCCGCAATTCTTGGGGCTCCAGGAGAGCAAGTCGATTCTCAGCTGGCTCGAAGCGGGCCAGCCGGAGCTGGTGCAGGAGCTGCAGCGGACCATGCCCTTGGCCCGTTTCGCCGCCGTGCTCCAGCGCCTGGCCGGCGAAGGTGTCCCGCTGCGCGCGGTGCGCCTGATCGCCGAGTCCTTGATCGAGCATGGGCAACACGAACGTGACATCGGCGCGCTGACCGATTACGCGCGCATCGCCCTGAAGTCGCAGATCTATCACCAATACCGCGATGAAGACGGTCTGCACGTGTGGCTGTTGACGCCGGAAACCGAAGGCCTGTTGCGCGACGCGCTGCGCCAGACCCAGACGGAAACCTTTTTTGCCCTGGAAAGCCTGCATACCCGTGCCTTGGTGATGCAGTTGCGCGAGGGCTTCCCATTGCGCGCCAAGCGCGTGGCCGTGCTGTTGGTGGCGCAGGACCTGCGGGCGCCGCTGCGTGACTTGTTGCGCGACGAATTCAATCACGTGCCTGTGCTCGCCTTCAGCGAGTTGCACAGCAACGCCCAGGTCACCGTGCTGGGGCGCTTTGACCTCGAGCAGGAAAAACTACAGGTGGAGGATGCCGCGTGACGGGTGGGTCTTGGCGCGTCGGCGCAGCCTCCACGTAACGATGTAATCCAGGTGCGTTCGATGGCCTGGCTGTGACAGAGGACGGGTGCCGCCAGTGCCCCGTCGTACAACCGGAGCGTGGGCGAGCGTCTGTCGCCCCTTGAGGAATTGACCATGTTCGAACTGCGTGTCTTGAGTGGTCTGCACCGAGGTGCGGCGTTGCCGTTGGTTGGCGAGCGATGGGTGGTCGGGGCGACGGAAGATGCCGACCTGGCGCTTTATGATCCGGGCATCTGTGGGCGTCACGTGGGCCTGCGGCAGGTGCAGGGCCAATGGCTGCTGGATCTGCTGGAGGGCGCGGTATGCGATGCGCAGGGCCAACCCTGGGCAGCGGCTGAGCCCTTGCAGAGCAATGCCCCATTTGCCGTGGCAGGCGTCTGGCTGTGCCTGGCCCCGGCCGATCAGCCCTGGCCCGAAGAGGCCGCACTGGATGACGCTGCGCATGTGGCGGACCAGGAAACCCCGAAGCCCGCCGTGCGGCCGTCGTGGCCCAAGCGCCTGGCAATCGCTGCGGCGGTGATTACCGTGGCCTCCAGCGCCTGGGCCTTTACCAGCCAGCCGACGCAGGCCGTGACACGCAGCCCGGCCCAGGCGCTCAAGCAGAGCAAGGTGGCATTGGACAACGTCGAGGCGGTCCGCCTGGAGCTGGATCGCATGCTGCAGGAGCGTGATCTGGGCGCCGCTGTGCGGGTCGAGAACCAGGGCGACCGCCTGGTCCTGGTGGGCGAGCTGCCGCGCCAACGCCTGGCGGTGGTCGAGCGGCTGATCGAACGTTTCCACAACCGCTACGAGACGCCAGTGGGGATCACTGCCGACGTGAAGGAGCGGCTGACGCAGTTGCCGTTCCAGATCGCCCAGATCGTCGGCGGCAAACATGGTCACGTGGTCACGGCCGATGGACGTCGGTTGTTCCTGGGCGACCAGATCGATGGCTTGCGCTTGACCGCCATCGACAGTGGCAAAGTCACCTTCGAGGGCGACCAACGCTACGAGGTCACGTGGTGATGACGCAGGCGGCCATCGCGCGACTGGAGGCTTGGGAGGCCGGGCAACTGGCGCACTTGCGTCGCTTCGCGCCGGTCAGGGTGCGTGGCCGGGTGCAGCGGGTCAGCGGCATCCTGTTGCAGTGCCGGCTGCCGGGGGCGCAGATCGGCGACCTCTGCCGGGTCGAGCGCGACGCTCGCGAGTCGCTGCTCGCCGAAATTGTCGGCTTCGACCAACACGATGCGTTGCTCAGCGCCTTGGGCGGCCTGGAGGGCGTCCGGGTCGGTGCGGCGGTGGAACCACTGGGCATGCCGCATCGGGTGTGCGTGGGGCCTGAGTTGCTGGGCCAGGTGCTGGATGGATTCGGCCGACCCCTGGTGGACGGCGGCGCGGGCGCGTTCGCCGGTTCGCACGTGCCGCATGCATCGCAGGTGATTGGCGAGGCGCCTGCGCCCACCGCACGACCGCGCATCCAACGGCCCTTGATGACCGGCGTACGGGCCATCGACGGTCCGCTGACCCTCGGCGAAGGCCAGCGCGTGGGGCTGTTCGCCGGCGCTGGCTGCGGCAAGACCACACTGTTGGCGGAGATTGCCCGGAACGTTGACTGCGATGTCATCGTGTTCGGTCTGATCGGCGAGCGCGGGCGTGAACTGCGCGAGTTTCTCGACCATGAACTGGATGATGAACTGCGTGCCCGTGCGGTGCTGGTGTGCGCCACCTCCGACCGCTCCAGCATGGAACGCGCCCGTGCGGCGTTCACTGCGACGGCATTGGCCGAGGGGTTTCGTGCCCGGGGCCAGCGCGTCTTGCTGCTCATCGATTCGCTGACCCGCTTCGCACGGGCTCAACGTGAAATCGGCCTGGCCGCAGGCGAACCGTTGGGGCGCGGCGGCCTGCCGCCATCGGTCTACAGCCTGCTGCCGCGCCTGGTCGAACGGGCCGGACTGACCAACGAGGGCGCCATCACCGCGTTGTACACGGTGCTCATTGAGCAGGACTCCATGAACGATCCCGTGGCGGACGAAGTGCGTTCGCTGCTCGACGGCCACATCGTGCTGTCGCGCAAACTCGCCGAGCGCGGCCACTACCCGGCAATCGATGTGCTGGCCAGCCTGTCGCGCACCTTGGCCAACGTGGCCGAGGCGGAGCACCTACGGGCGGGTATCAACCTGCGGCGATTGCTGTCGGCCTATGAGCAAATCGAACTGATGTTGCGCTTGGGCGAATACCAGGCCGGCGCCGACCCTTTGACCGACCTGGCGGTGGAGTCACGTGGCGCCCTGGACGCCTTCCTGCGCCAGGACCTGCGCGAGCCGGAGCCGTTTGCGTCGACGTTCGCCCACCTGCAGCAGTTGACCGCTTATGTCCCGGCTTGATCTGGACGCCCTGGCGCCGATACGCCGCCACCGTGAAGCGCAAGCCGAGCGGGTGTTGCGCCAGCAGCGTGAACTTTTGCGTGAACGTGAAGCCGCGGTCGCCGCCGCGCGGGCACGCATGCAGGCGAGCAGTGAACAACAGGCGGTGCAGCGCGAGGCGTTGTACGGCGAGCACCGTGGTCGGGCGCTGAGCGTGTGCGAACTGAATGCCTGGAGTACCCAGGAACGTCGTTTGATCGGCGAACTGGCCGAGCAAGCGCGGGCATTGCAGGCACTGGACGCGGAACAGGCGCAACAGGCCCAGGACACGGCCGCCGCCCAGCAACGGCTGCAAGGGCGCCGGCATGACCTGGAAAAGCTCAGCGCAATGATGGAGCACCTGGCGGAGACCCCCAGTGATGAATGAACGCAGTGTGCGCGGTGGGCCGACACCGCACAGCAATCCCTCGGCCGCCCCGGTTCGGCATTCGCCTCGGGCGTACGAGCAACCGCCTGCCCAGGTGAGCCGGACGCTCCGTCCGGCGGTGCGCGACGCCGTGTCTACCACCGGGCGCGACCCCGACGTGACGGCGGGACGCAGTGACGGATACTGGTTTCGCCAATGGGTCGATGCGCCACAGGGCGGCACGCAGGATGACACCGCCGGCACCGGTTCGCTGGCGGGCCAGGCGAACCTTTCCAACAGCGAAGTGGAGGCGTTTGTCGACCAGCTCACGCCACGCTTGCGCGCCACGCTCGACCGGCAATTGGACCTGCTGCTGCACCTTCCCCACCTGGGCCGCATCAAGGTGTCCGCCCGGCGGCTGGGCGGGATGTCCGGGTGGGACATTGGCCTGAGTGGCGAAAGTGCAGACGTTCAGGCGCGGTTGTCGAGTCGAACCGATCGCCTCGAAGACGCGCTGGCCCAGAGCCTGGGCCAGCCGGTGAGCGTGCGTGTGGCGCGGGAAGAGGAGGCCAGCGCGACATGACCGCCCATGCATTGAGGCTGCCGCCTGTGGGCATCGAAGTCGTCATCGCCCGGCGGTTGTTAGGGGGCGGCGTCAGTTTGCCCTTCGAGGTGGCGGGCGAGACGGGCCTGCTCGAGTTGACCCCTGGCGGCGCTGCGGCCGAGGGAACGACGTGTGTGCTGGCGTGTGCCCATGGTGTCTTTACCTTGGGCGAGCCCGGCGCGGTGCTCAGCCTGTTCGGTGAATGCCCGGTGGTCTTGCCCGCCGAACCCGGACCGGATGACGCGTGGTTCTGGTCGCTGTTCCAGCAAACCTTGAGCGAGCCCCTGCGCCAGGCGTTCGGTTTTCTCAAACCGACCGCCGAGCCCGCGGTGCAGGGCATTGCCTGCCGGCTCGACGTGAGGGTGGGCGCGGCCCGCGTCACCAGTCATCTGGACATGACCGGGGCGACCCTGCTGGGCCTGCTTCGTGCCGCGCCTTGGCAGCGGCGAACCGCGCCAGGAATCGAGGGTTTTGCCCTGCATGTCCCGCTGGTGCTGGGACACCTGGCGCTGGCTGCCGGGCAGTTGGCGAGGCTGCGCCCCGGTGATGTGCTGGTGCCGGAAACCGCTTTGTTCGACTCATCCGGCCAAGGGCAGATTCGCCTGGGCCGGCACTGTTTGCAGGTGCGGGTACACAGCCGTGCCGCGCCGTTGCGCCTGACCTTGCTCGCTCTGGAGGAGACCGTTATGAGCACCACCGCCGACACCGACATCCTGACGCCGGACTGGGACGACACCACCGGCTACGAACCTGACGCCCAAGGCCCCGAGGCGGTCGAGTACCCGGCGTCGGCCTATGCCGCCGCTGAAATCGATGAGGTGTCGGTGACGGAGCCGGTCGCGGCCGATCTCCCCGAGCGCTTCGACGACCTGCCGCTGGCGCTCACGATACGTTGCGGCCATTTGCACCTGACGCTGGGTGAACTGCGCAATCTGGCGCCCGGCGCCGTGCTGCACGTGCAGGGCGTGACACCGGGGGCAGCGGCGCTGTTCTATGGCGAACGAGCCCTGGCCCATGGCGAGTTGGTCGAGGTCGATGGCCGGTTGGGCCTGCAAATCGCCCGCGTGGATGTGGCTGGATGAGCTTCCAGGGGGTCGACCCCTTTCTGCTGGCGCTGTTCATCGGTGGGATCTCGTTGGTCCCCCTGCTGCTGATCATTTGCAGCGCCTTTCTCAAGATAGCCATCGTGTTGACGATCACCCGTAACGCCATCGGCGTGCAGCAGGTACCGCCGAATATGGCGCTGTATGCCATTGCCCTGGCCGCGACGCTGTTCATCATGGCGCCGGTCGGCCACAACATCGCCGAAGAGCTGAAGGAGCGGCCGCTGGACTTCAGCAGCACCGAGGCGTTGCAAGGTTCTGCCTTGAATGCGGTAAAACCGTTGCAGGCCTTCATGTCGCGCAATACCAACCCGGACATCCTCGCTCACCTGCTGGAAAACACTCAGCGGATGTGGCCCAAGGAGCGCGCCGAGCAGGCCAGTCGCGACGACCTGATGCTGCTCATCCCGGCCTTCATGCTGTCGGAACTTGAGGCCGGCTTCCAGATGGGCTTCCTGATCTATATCCCGTTCATTGTCATCGACCTGATCGTGTCCAACCTGCTGCTGGCACTGGGCATGCAGATGGTCGCGCCCATGACCATTTCGTTGCCGCTCAAGCTGCTGATTTTTGTCCTCGTGCAGGGCTGGACGCAATTGCTCGACAGCCTCTTCTATTCCTATCTTTGAGGACGTGCGATGGACGCGCTGACGTTGTTTAAGGAAGGCATGCTGCTGGTGGTCCTGCTCTCCGCGCCGCCCTTGATCGTGGCGGTGATCGTCGGTGTGCTGACGTCCCTGGTGCAGGCATTGATGCAGATCCAGGACCAGACCTTGCCCTTCGGCATCAAGCTGGTGGCGGTCGGGCTGACCTTGCTGGTCACTGGCCGCTGGATCGGTGTGGAATTGCTGGGGCTGCTGCGTCGGGCATTCGAAATGATGGCCAACATCTGATGACGGCCCAGGCTTTCGTTCCCTATTTCGACTTGCTGCTGTCGATCGCACTCGGCATGGCGCGCATTTACCCGGTGGCTTACCTGGTCCCGGTGTTTTGCTTCCAGCACCTGCGCGGCTTGCCACGCCATGCCGTTGTGTTTGCCCTGGGCATGTTGCCGGCGCCCGGTATTCGCCAGGCGCTGATCGACGCCCAGGTCAATTGGCTGTCGTTGGCCGGGTTGATGTTCAAGGAGCTGGTGTTGGGCTTCTTGCTCGGGGTGTTGCTGGCGATGCCGTTCTGGTTGTACGAATCGGTGGGCGCCTTGCTGGACAACCAGCGCGGTGCGCTCATCGGTGGCCAGTTGAACCCGGCGCTCGGCACCGACACCACGCCCTTGGGCCTCCTGTTCAAGGAAATGACAATCCTGCTGCTGGTCACCACCCTGGGCATCGGCACATTGACCCAGGTGATCTGGGACAGCTACCTGGTGTGGTCGCCCACCGTTTGGTTTCCACTGCCTGGCGCGGATGGCTTCGGCGTGTTTCTCGGGCTGCTCGCCGAAATGTTCATGCACATGATGCTCTACGCGGCGCCCTTTATCGGCTTGCTGTTGCTGGTGGAGTTCAGCCTGGCGCTGCTCAGCCTGTATAGCCCGCAATTGCAGGTTTTCGTCCTCGCCATGCCGGCCAAGAGCCTGATCGGCCTGGGCTTCCTGCTGTTCTACCTGCCCACGCTGTGGGATGCGATGACAGGTCGTCTTGGCCGCTACGGCGAAATCCGGCATCTGCTCCACCTGTTGTTGCAGGGGCCTTGAAGGAGGGTTTCGCCCATGAGCGAAGACAGTGGCGAAAAGACCAAGCAGGCGACGCCGAAGAAGATTCGCGACGCGCGCAACAAGGGCCAGGTCGGCCAGAGCCAGGACTTGAGCAGCCTGCTGGTGCTTGCTGCGATCACCGAAGTGGCATTGACCCAGGCCGACGACAGCATGCAGGCCCTGGGAGACATGGTGGCGTTCCCGTTGCATCGGCTGGATGTCGATTTCGTGCGGGCCTTCGAGGAAACCTTGGCCCATGCCGGTGGCGTGCTGCTCAACTTCACCTTGATGACCGTGGGGCTGGCGATCGTCACGCGCCTGGTGGCCGGCTGGATACAGTTCGGCTTCCTGTTCGCGCCCGAGGCCCTGCAGCCTGACCCGAACCGCTTGAACCCGCTGAACCAGGCCAAGCAGATGTTCTCCGGCCAGGCGCTGATCAACCTGTTCATGGGGCTGGTCAAGGCGGTATTTATCGGCACCGTGATTTATCTGGTGACGCTGCCGGCACTCGGCTCGTTGATCGGCCTGGTCAACGGCGATCTGCACAGCTATTGGCGCGGCTTGGCCAGCCTGTTTCGGCACATCATGCATGTCTGCCTGGGTGTCTTGCTGGTGCTGGCGATTCTCGACTTCGGCTTGCAGAAATATTTTTTCGCCAAGCGCCTGCGCATGAGCGAGGAGGAGGTGCGCAAGGAGTTCAAGGAAATGGAAGGCGACCCACACGTAAAAATGCATCGCCGCAACCTGGCCCGGCAATTGGTCGACCAGCCCGTCAACAAAGAAACCAAGCCGGTGGAAGAGGCCGATATGTTGGTGGTCAACCCGACCCACTTTGCCGTCGCGCTGCTGTATCGCCCCGAGGAAACGGCACTGCCGCAGTTGATCGTCAAAGGCGTCGATGCCGAGGCACGGGCGCTGATCGAGCGGGCCAAGGCGGCGCGGGTTCCGGTCATCCAATGTATCTGGCTGGCACGAACGATCTACCGCGAAGACGTCGGTGGGTATATCCCCCGGGAAACGCTCCAGGCGGTGGCGCACATTTATCGGGTGCTGCGTGAGCTGGATGACGAGGCCAAGGGCGAGGTGATCGAGATTCCGGAATTGAACCAGCGTTGAGGTCGATGGAACCGATGCACACGGGGTTGCCACTCAGGGAGTGAGCCAGGCTCGCCTGGGCGATGCCGGCTTGCCGAGAGTGTCCACCGCAAAATATCGACTCGTGGAGATTTCCCATGCCTGAACCCAATTCATTGACCAGCCCCTTGAGGGGCACGGGTGGCCTGCACGGCATCGACAGCCAGCAGCCCTCACGCTCGCGCTCGTTGAGCCAGCGGCCTCGCGAGGCCCAGCAGCCCCCAGGTATCCAAAGCCTGCACGCCCGGGGACGTTCGTCCTCGACACCACCGGCGGTGCATCAGCGTGGCCGCACCCGAACGCGGGACGCCAACCACACGGCGACGCCGAACGACGCTCAACCACTGGGTGACGCGCAAACGTCCAACCCCACTTCGGCCTCTCGAACTCCAGACTCTTTCATGCACGAGATGGAAACCCGTCAAAAGCAGTTGATGGAGAAGCAGTTCGAGATGCAGATGGGAATGGAAGAGCGCCAGAGCACCATGATGCTCATTAAAAGCTCCGCCGACATGGCCAAGTTGATGAGCGATACGGTGACGGAGGTCACCAAGGGCTTCATGGACAGCGCAAGGAAAGTCATGCAGGAGGGTGGCGAGGCGATGAAGCTTCGATAAACATCTCCAATGCTGACCATTTGGGGAAAATGATGAGCCTGTGGCGAGGGAGCTTGCTCCCGCTTGAGTGCGAAGCACTCACAAAAATGGTCTGCTACGCAGCCCAGCGAGAGCAACCCCTGGCCATGGGTGTACCGACTTTTGCTCCACGGCCCTCTAGCCCAATCGGGTGCGGCTTGTGCCGAGCGAGGCCGGGCGAGGATCGCTCGGCGTTGCAGGCACCACCAAGCGTGCCCTTACCTCGCTGACCTGGGCGATGAAACCGACGATCCAATGGCAGAACTGCACCTCATCGAGCATCGACAACGGACAATGGGCACACAAGCGAACGCTGCCCTTATCGTCCAGGGCCAACCAACTGCCGCCGAGCAGATCCAATCGGAAGTTGAGTTCCAGCAAGCGCTTGTGCAAGCCGGGCGCGTGGGCCGGTACATCGATCGCACAATGGAGGATGGCGACGTCGCCGTGATCGGGCAGCTCGATGACCACGGCTTCGCGATTGCTCGTGTCATACAGCGCGCATACGCCACCTTCCAACTGCAAGTCCGCATGCAGATGTTCCGCGAGGGCCGAGATCAAGCGCTGGGCAAGTGGTGCGACGGTCATGGAAAACCTCCCTCATAAAGTCTCTGGATGAATCACTGTGGCGAGGGAGCTTGCTCCCGCTGGGCCGTACGAGCTGTGTAGGAGCTGTCGAGTGCAACGAGGCTGCGATCTTTCCCCAGACACTTGGATCCCAAGCGAAAGATCAAAAGATCGCAGGCTTCGCCAGCTCCTACAGAGCCGAGCGGGAGCAAGCTCCCTCGCCACGGGTTCAGCGTTGCTCCTGAGTGAACAGCATTGCCCTCAATACGTGGCCGAGTAATCGTCAAGGTCTTCCAGGCCCAGCAGCGACAGCTGACGGGACTGGATTTCATCGAGCAGCTCCGTGGACAGTGGCGCGTCAGGCAGCGCCTGCCAGACCACCAGAGCTCGCTGCGGATCGAGAAACACGAACAGCTGCGCGTAGTCGGTGGGGTGGGCGAAACGCCGTTCGAGCGCATGCTGGATCTGGTTTGCGCGTAGCGCCTGGCTTTGTATTTGTAAGGCGAGCCCCACGCTGTGAGGCTCGCGTCGCAGGCAGAACTCAATGCCAGGGGCGATTTCCCAATACGTCGCGATGCCGGCGATGATGTTCTTCTGGAAGGCCTGGCGAGTGCTTACGCTGTGTACCGAAAAAGACATAGCGTTTCAGTTCTCCAATGGGACGACCGTATGGTCCAGTGGGTGTTCGGGAGAGCCAAGGCCGCCGCGCATGCCCGGTGACCACCAGATCACCAGTCGCCCGTTGTCCGGTTCGGCGCGGTTGCAGGCCTCGCCCTGGCAGCCGAAGCGGTTCGCGCAGCCGGCGAACACCGGCAGGCTCAGCAATAAAACGAGCAGCAGTGGCGTGCGACTCATGGCAAGGTCCTCGCGCTGGTTTGCAGAAGAGAAGGGCGCTCGCCACCTGGCGTTCGCGTGGGTTGTTTCATGACCACGAACACTTCCGTTTCCTCGCCGGGCTCGAGCCACACCTTCGGCCAGGCGGAGGTGGCCAGGGCCCAGCGGCTGCCGCAGCTCGCCTCGTCGAAGCGCAATCGCTGCTGGCCGTCGTTGCGCACCACGCCCACGGCGATGCCGTAGTCGGGGCCTGCGAACCATTGGGCCCGTGCAGCGTCCAGCGATAGCCCGGGTTGCAACGCGCACAAGGTGTCGGGCGAATAGGGAATCGACGCAGCTTGCTTGAACGTGGCCGGAATGTTGCCATCGGCGAGTTGGGCGAGCACATCGCTGACTTCGATACGGCCAATGGGGCGGGTGCCGTTGCGGCGCTCTTCCAGGCGGGCCATGGCGCTGTCGACCTGTTCGCGGTCGAGGGCGGAGATGTAGCGGGCCGGGTCGACCTGGTCACCGATCAGGCGGGGCGTCAGGATGAACACCCGTTCGCGGCGGCTGGTCTCGCGTGTGGTCGATGAAAACAACAGCGGCCCGATCAGCGGGATGCGGCCCAGCCACGGCACTCGCTCGAGGTTATCGCCAGTCTCTTCGGTATGAAAACCGCCAACCACCAACGACCGGCTTTCCCCCATGACGGCCTGCGTGCTGACCACGCCCCGGCGTACGCTGGGCGTCTGTTGGCCGACCTCTGAGGGTTCGATGCGGCCGTCCTCGATGTCCAGGGACATCTGGATCTGGTTGCGGCCCCCGGTCTCGATGGCATGAGGCACCACCTGCAGGCTGGTACCCGCCGTGATGGGCTCGACGGTGGCCACGCGCTCGCCGATGGCGGAGATGTACTCGGTCCGGCTGAAGTCGATGACCGCCGGCTGGTTCTCCAGGGTCAGTACCGATGGGTTCGCCACCACCGAGGCCAGGCCACGGCCCTCCAGGGCCCGCAGTTGCGCGGAAAAGTCGCCGTAGTCCTGAATGAACACCGTCGAACTGGCGCCGGGGCGAATCATCGATGCTCCACCGATCAGATCGCCGCTCTCGACGTTCCAGTTCGAGGCCAGCTCGGCCAGTTGCGTACGGTCGATGTCGAGGATGATCGCATCGATCTCCACCAGCTTGCGCGGTACGTCGACATCGCGAATCAGCGGCGTATAGATTTCCCGCCGCTTGGGCGCGTCATAGATGAGCACCGCGTTGTTGCGCACGTCGGCTTCGACGCGGATCTTGCCCCGACCGCCTCCACCGCTGCTACCGCCGGAGGGGACACGGCTGGTGTTCGGACGACCCATGCCGTTGAGTGCCAACTGTTCAATGTTGCCCATGGTCGTGGCTTGCTGGGTCTGCATATTCTGGAACGATGCTTGGGGCGAGGCCGTCTGCATACCCCCCGACACCGCGCTGCGGCTTTCCAGCAAACCTTTCAGGATGCTGGCGACCCCGGGAATGACCAGCGTTTCGCCGCGGTACTTGACGTTGCGGTCGGCGGCGGTGGCGTAGCGCAATGGGAAGCTGATCACTTCCTGCTTTTCCTCGGGGGTCTTGCGCGCTTCGGCAAACTGCGCCACCAGGCGCACATAACGCTCCGGACCGGAGACCAGGACCACGCCTTCGTCGGGCAATTCGCCCCAGCCGAAACGCGGATCCAGCAGGCCGATATCGGTCAGGGCTTGCTTCATGTCCGGCACGGCGTCGGCGGACACTTCCAGGCGCGTGGAGTCCTGGTTCTGCAAGGGGCTGACGTACAACGTATTGCCGTACATGAACCACTGGAAGCGATTTTCCAGGCCGAGCCTGTCGAGGAACGCCTGGGGACTTTCGGCGCGCATCCGCCCATCGACGGTGCCTTTTACCGTGCCGTCGATCACCAGCTGCACCGCGAAGGTATTGGCAAAGTCGCCGAG
The DNA here is from genome assembly GCF_001269655.1 of Pseudomonas thivervalensis. Classification (GTDB taxonomy): domain Bacteria; phylum Pseudomonadota; class Gammaproteobacteria; order Pseudomonadales; family Pseudomonadaceae; genus Aquipseudomonas; species Aquipseudomonas thivervalensis. Next base: position 299,904 of record NZ_LHVE01000020.1, on the reverse strand, counting down.
TACCTTGGCCAACGGTGTGCTCTGGGCGTCGTAGGCGTAAGGCGTGTTCTTCCAGTCGGTCGGTACGGCCGCCTGTGCCGGCATGCCTGCGCCAAGCGCGCCGGCCAATGCCAGTGCGATCAGCGAAGGTTTCGCCCAGCGGCGTGGGATCCACTGGCGAAGGTGTACCTTGCCTGCGGTCATCAAGCGGTACGGTGCAAGCCACCTGTTAGGCATGGCGGATTCCTGTTCCGAGCAAGTGAGAGTGCGAGAGACGTCGCGCCACAGGCGCCGCCACGGCACGTTGGTCTTTATTGAGAATGGATTGCCAGGTGTCACGCTGGTTGAGCAGCGCTTCGAGCACCTCGATCAGGTCGTCGATGTGCCCGCCCGGCACCGGTTGCGCCACCAGCCATAACCGACCGTCTTGCGGCGAACGGGCCAGCGCGCCAGGGAATCGTGAGAGGCTTGGGTGCGCCAGCCGAAGCAGGTCTTCCAGAGCCGCCTCGTGGGTCATCGGGACGGTCAGTTCGACCGATACCAGCAAACCCTCTTCGAGTTTGCTGAAGGTCGCCTCGCCATCGTCGATGACCAGGGTGAAGTGCCCCGGGCCATCGACGCTGGTGCTCCAGTGGGTGAGCTGTGTGCGCAGCTCATGGCATTGCATCGATGATCGCCTTGGCGAGGTTGTGATGGGCAGTGGTCTGTTGTGTCGCCGCGTTCACCGCGACGGACATGCCGTTCATGCTGGTCAGGAACGAATGCATGTCGTCGAGCGACTGACTTTCTGCCGCGTTTATAGCAGCGTTGTTGACGTTGTCGGTCGCGCGTTGGAAGTAGGTGTCGAGGCGGCGCTGGACGGCATCGGTGGAAGACATGGGCGGTTCCTCTGGGCTAGGCATATTCACGAGGTGAGTGGTGGTTATGCCGTTGGCGGTTCCGCGCAAATCAGGAAAAAACGTCGCCGGGGTGGGGCTGGCTTGTGATCGCGGTGGGTCAGCTTGCAGAAATGTTGGATGTGCCGCCGTCATCGCGAGCAAGCTCGCTCCCACAGTTTTTTCCGGGGTGTTCACAGGCATCACGCCCGCCCCAAATCCCCTGTGGGAGCGAGCTTGCTCGCGATAGCGGTGGGTCAGTTGGCGGAGTTGTGTGGTGGTTCGGGCAGGCGCAGGGCTTCGACGGCGGTAGGCCAGTCGAGCAGGTAGGTGCCGCCGGGTGTTTCCAGTTTCAGTTGATGTCGTTGCATGTCGGCATCCGCCACCGGCGTCCAGGGGCGTCGGCTATCGGTGCCCAGGCTCTGCGTCAGGCTTGCCAGGTCTTCGGGGTGGCAGCGAAGGGTGGCGCTGACCGGGTCGTCCTGACGCGATGCAATCTGGCGGACGAGTGCATCGATGCGTGCCTGCTCCGGTACCTCGTCCAACAGCCTCCCCAAGGCCTCGTTGACCACGTGTGCCGCACTCGCCTCGATCCGCTCCCACAGGGCTTGGCGCTGGGCTTCCCAGGTGGCGAGCAGGGTTTCGGCTTTTTCCCAGAATCGCGCTTGGGCCTCGAGTACGCTCGCTTGCGCCTCGGCGCGAGCGCGTTCAAGCAATTGCGCCGCCTGCACCTGGGCCTGTTCGAGGACGACTTGCGCGCGAGCACAATCCACAAGGGTTTCGCGCGCGATATAAGGCTGTGACAGGCCCTGGCCATCAGGGCGCAGTTCAAGTGATCGCCGAGCGAGCATCGTGTCTCTCCGTTGGAATAGTGGCCGGGGCGGCGAGGCTTTGCTCGGCCTTCCAGCAGGCGGACTGCCAAAGCGTGTTCAGCTTGGTGGCCGGTGGTTGAGGGGCGGGTGCCGATTCGATGGCGATGATCCTGCTGCGTGGGAATGCCAGGCGTGCACGTTCCCAGGCTCGCTCACCCAGCCAGGCGCGCAGCAGTGCCAGCGGATCCTGGCTGTGTTCAAGCCAGTGCCCCGGACGCAGGGCTTTGGCGGTGCGCTCGCACCAGGCCCGGTCCTGCGCCGAAAGTGCCTGTGTGGCCGTTAAGGGTGAGCACGTGCTCGCCACCAATTCGCAGGCAAGGAGCAAGGTCCGTGGCGTACCGCAGAACAGCGATTGCAGCATCGGGCTCGGTGGTGGTGGCGTGCACGGCGTCATACCAAAACTGCGCGCAAGCGCGGCATGGTGCCCCCGGGCGAGGGTGTCGATTTGCGGCGCGGTCAGCCGGCAAATCGACAATGGATACCAGTCCCGGTCTGCTTCGCGCCATGGGTGGCTCCACCAGCGCACCCATTCAATCTCCGCCGTCATGCAGCGGTCCCGTTACTGTCGGGCTTGGCCCCCGGAGTTTTCACGGCAAACAGTCCAGGTGTCATGCTGCTTTGAGGTGAGGCGAGCGTCCCGGTGGGCTTGGCAAGCTTGTGGTCGAGAAATCGTGGCAGCACCCACACGCCTTTGCGCCATAGCCGATAGAGGCCATACAAGGCGCCCAACAGGATGGCGAGCAAGGCGATGCTTGCCGCCACGGTCACCGCCCGCCAATAGCCGACATCATCGGCCTGCATGAGGAAGGGGCCGAAATACGCCATCTTGCGCCGTTCCTGATACGGCGCGGCGGGCACGAATACCACCGACAGTTTGGTCGGGTTCTGAGCGGCGTCGGCCATGCCGGGAATCCCGCTGGCGACCAGATTGCGCACACGTGGGGTGATGCTGTCGGGGTCCAGGGCACTGGTGTGCTTGATAAATACCGAGGCCGATGCGGGCTGGACCGGCTCACCCGGGGCTACCCGTTCCGGCAGGACCACATGGACCCGGGCGAGCACTACGCCGTCTATTTGTGAAAGCGTCGATTCGAGCTCCTGGGACAGCGCATAAATGTAGCGGGCACGCTCTTCCATGGGCGTGGAAATGACCCCTTCCTTGCGGAAGATTTCCCCCAGGCTGGAGCGGGATCGACGCGGCAGGCCGGCGGCTTCGAGTACCTGGACGGCGCTGTTCATGTCGCCAGGCTCGACCAGCACCGTCAGCCCGTCCTTGTCGACTTGCTTGCTCGCCTCCACGTTCTTGTTCGCCAGTTCGGCGATCACTTCGTTGGCATCCTGCTCGGAAAGATGGCTGTGCAACGCCGTTCGTTCGTCGCAACCGGTGAGCAGCAGGCACAGCAACAGTGTTGGGAACGCGCGCATGGACATGACCGGCCTTCCCTTTACTGAAGATTGGTGAGTTTCTCGATGGCCTGGGAGCCTTTGCTGACGACTTTCGCGGTCATCAGGCTTTCGAGGTGGAAGGACGACAACGATCGGTTCGACTGCAACATATCCTGCGGGTCGGCGGTGCGGATGGCCTTGAGCATGTCCCGGTTGGCGCGATCATCCAGGCGCTGCAGCTCACCGGAACGGCTCGACAACGAATCAATGATGCGTGCCGCGACATTGTTTTCGCTGTCCGGGGCGGGGGCTTTTTCGCGCATTTGTGCGTTGAACCAACTGACATCGCTGGTCTCGGCGCTCGCCTGTGGTCTGGCGCTCGTTTTGGCGGAAGTGGCGGCGAGGTTGCTGGGATCGATAGCGTGTATGTCCATGGGAAATCTCCTGTTTCAAAGGCCGGTTAGAACATTCAAAGCGTGGGTGCCTTCAGGCGCACATCAGCCTCAAGACGTTGCGAGCGCTACCGCTGACGCTCAGGTGAAACTCGATGTCCTCCCGGCTGCGTCGGACACGTTGGCGTATCGGCGCCTGCTGACCGGTCAGGCGGGCCAGGGCGAAGTCCAACTCTTCGAGGGCAAGCTGGAACAACCGTGTTTCGCGAGCATCCAGCGCTGTGCCGCGGGCAATGCGTTCGGTCCATGTCCACCGTTCTGCGTCGAGGGTCGCCGGTGGGGGATAGCGCGCCGGGTGCTGGTCCATGAATGCGGCGATCTCGAACAACAGGTCCTGGTCGTCCGGTTCATACCGCGCCTGGCCGTCACCTTCATCGATGTCCAGCAGCGTCAATAGCTTCCTTCGGCCCAGGACGGCGATGATCTTGAGCAACAGCGACAGGCTCGCCTCACGACCCCGTCGCGTGGCGTGATCGCCCTCCCTCTCCCATGCGCCGAACAACGCGCCACAGAAGGGGTTGTTGGCATTGCCGAAATCGCTTTGGCTGTCGACATCGTTGTCACCGATAGGCTGCCGGCGATGGGCGAACATCTGGGCCAGATCGTTGAACAGGTCCTCATTGGAATAGGCGTCATCGATGTCGACATCGAGATTGGAACCGGTGCCGCTGTTGATCTCTTCCAGGATGTCTTCCAGCACCAGGCGCAAAGGGTCTTCGGTCTCGGCGGCCAATCGGTCCTGGGGATTCGGCCAGCCAAACCGCGACTGTCCGCCCGTCGAACCGTGTTCGTCGCCCCACTGGACAAGCGACTCCCGCAACCGGTCGCCGACCCCATGCAGCGCCAGGTGCAGGTCCGGCGGAGACGGGGCAGGGCGCAGCGTGGGCTCGTCATGGGACAGGTCTCTGAGAGCACGAAGGCTGTCTGGCAAGTCGATGTGCATAGGGCCTCCTCGCATCGCGCTTGAGGTTACCCCGCCGGAGCGGGGCTCAAGCGCGAGGTCAGAATCGTATGTTTTTCGAGGCCTCCCCCATGGCGGTGATGGCTTTGGTTGCGGTGTCCATCGACCCTGCCGCGATTGCGTTCATGGTGTCGGCGACCAGCTTCTTCTGGTCGAATTCGGATTTCATGGTTGTCATCGCAGCCGAGGTCGCGTCCATCTGCTGCATGGCAGCCGTGGAAGCCGCGAGAGAAAGTCCACCAAAACTCATAGTCGTATCTCCGGGTTGTGGAATGGCGAGACGATCGTGAACGTCTCGAAGGTTAAGTGGCGACCGTTGCGTAAACGGTTCCACCGAACCGACTCAACTCGTCGATATTTGCAGGCACTTCATGCGGTAATACAGCGTGCGCCGGGCGATACCCAGCTCAGCGATGACCTTGTCGATGCAATGATGGTGGCGGCGCATGCAGTCCTCGATGAGGATTTTTTCGAACTGCTGCAGGTGTTCCTTCAACTTGAGCGTCGAGCTGTTGTGTTCCAGTTGCTCGGCGCGGGGCAGTGCCGGCAAACCCAGCACGTAGCGCTTGGCAGCCGATTGCAGCTCGCGGATGTTTCCAGGCCAGGCGTAGCCGAGCAGTTGGCGCAACAACGCTGGCGACGGTGCGACATAAGGCCGGTCGAGTGCCTGGGCCTCCCGGTGCACCAGCGACTGGAACAGTGGCACGATGCGCTCCTTGCGGCTGCGCAGTGGCGGCAGCTTGAGACTGATGATGTTCAGGCGGAAATACAGGTCCCGGCGAAACTCGCCACGTTCGACCATTTCTCCCAGCGGGCATTGGGCGGAGGCGATAACCCGCATGTTCACCGGAATGTTCTGGGTCGAGCCCAGCCGCTGGACCGTCCTGGACTCCAGGACTCGCAGCAGCTTGGCTTGCAGGCCCAACGGCATGCTGTCGATTTCGTCCAGGTACAGCGTGCCGTTATGCGCGGCTTCGACGAACCCCGCGCGATTCTGGCTGGCGCCGGTAAACGCACCGGTGTTGGCCCCGAAAAGCTGGCTCTCCGCGAGGGTTTCGGGAATGGCGGCGCAGTTGATGGCCACGAACTTGCCGGAGCAGCCGGACATGCGATGGATCTTTTCTGCGAGCGTGTCTTTACCGGTGCCAGTCTCGCCGCGCAGCAGCACGTCGATCATGAGCGGGGCGACACTTTGGACAAACGCCTCGAGGTTGAGGGCGTCTTCTTTGTGGGGATTGGAAAGTGCAGCGCATAACAGCTTTTGCATCACTGACGATTCCATTTCTTGTTTGGTTAGGAGGGTCGACAAGTTGAAAGATCAAAAGGCGTATGGAACTTCCTCTAGTTAGCGCCGCCGCGCGACTGCACAGGTAATGAACATTTTGCGGGTCACGAGGTTTAGAGAAGAGATTAAAAAAAAGTTCATGCTGGCACGGACGCTGTTAATCGATTCAGCTAAACGGTCAGCGAGGGTCAATCGTCCTGTACAAGCCGTCTGGCACGGGGCACAGGCCGAAAGGGAAGGGTAATGGCGTTCTTTGAAGAAATTGGATCCGACAAACGGTTCAGCCCAGGCCCTTAGTTTGAGCAAGAACTCTAGAGATGAGCACTAGGCTCAACTTTGTGTCGTTGCCGAAGAGGAAGCTGGAAATACAAGTTGTAGTTAATTGATCAGTTTGAAACCGACCATGGGCAATAACAGCCCACCGCCAACGTGTGAGTCGCATTAACTTCCCGGCCGACACTCAACGCTTCGAGAATCGGCTCGATGAAGCTGTTGCTCGAGTTGCAGGTCAGGCCTTCGCTGTAGGGGCCGAAATATGCCAGTTGACCGCTGCGATCCCAGATCGCCACAGCCGGGCTGGCGGGGATCTGGCTTGAGCCGGGAAGTGTCGGGAGGGTTTTCAGGCTGCTCAACGTGGCCGGCAGCCGACCTTGGCTGCCGGCTTTTTGTACCGCATAGAACTCGACGCCTTGCGGTACATATTTATCGACCAGCTCGGCAAGGTGTTGCTGGTTGCCGACGTTGCACGGGCAGGCCGGGTCCCAGAAATGCACCAGGCGGATCGCGCCGGGGCCGGCCAGGTCGGCAGGCAGGCGCAGAGGGTCGCCGGAAAACACGGCCGTGTGTTGACTGAACGTTCGCAGGAAACGGCCCTGGAACCAGTCGTAGGCCACCCACAAGACGACGGCGCATCCGAGGACTAGCAGGCTGGCAAGCAAGGTCGTGCGGTGGGACGGGCGCATGGAGTCGATCCTCTGAAGCCGCGTAGCTTGCCATGCTTGCCGCGACAGATGAATATCGCAGGCCAGTAAAGTCTGTTTCGCGCGCTGCGCCCATGCCTGGAAACCTTGATGCCTGCCACTTTCGATCCCGATCTCTTGCGTGCCAGCCTGCAACCGTTGGCCCAGTGGCAAGCCCTGTCCGAGCAAGCCCAGGCCTACCAGCGGTTCTATGGCCTGGATTTTCCCCAGCGCAGCGTGCGCAAGGGGTTGGGACGTTTCGAGGTGGGCGGGTATGAGCTGGTGAACCAGCTCTGGTGGCCGGAAAAAGCCGTGGCGACGATGTTTGTGTTCCACGGCTACTACGACCACATGGGGCTGTACCGGCACTTGATCGAGTGGGCCCTGGAGCAGAAGTTCGCGGTGATCGCCTGCGACTTGCCGGGCCATGGCCTGTCCAGCGGAGAACGCGCCAGCATCGAGGATTTCGCCGAGTACCAGGCCACCTTGCAGGGGCTGTTAGCCGAGGCCGCGACGCTGGACCTGCCGCAGCCCTGGCACCTGTGTGGGCAAAGCACCGGCGGCGCCATCGTGGTCGATCATGTGCTCAACCACGGCGCGCAGAGCCCGGCCCAGGGCCAGGTCATCCTGCTGTCACCCCTGGTGCGGCCGCGGGCCTGGGGCTGGTCGCGCCTGAGTTATTACCTGCTCAAGCCGTTCGTGACCGGTATCGCCCGGCGTTTCAGTGAGAACTCCACCGATCCGCAGTTCCTGCCGTTCCTGCAAGCCGACCCGCTGCAGCCGCTGCGCCTGCCCACCGCGTGGGTGGGCGCGTTGGGGCAATGGATCAAGCGTATCGAAGCCGCTCCGAGCAGCCCGCGCCAGCCATTGATCGTACAGGGGCAGGCGGACATGACGGTGGATTGGGTGCACAACCTGAACGTACTGCGCAGCAAGTTCGACCGGCCGCAGGTATTGATGCTGCCTGAGGGGCGGCATCATTTGGCGAACGAGGCGCTGGCGATGCGGCAGGAGATGTTTGGGTTCTTGACCAAGCGGATGAGCAGGATTCGGCGGTGAGCGGGCTATTGCTATCGCGAGCAGGCTCGCTCCCACACGGGATCTTAATCGATCACAAAACCTGAATTCGTCCAAATACCCTGTGGGAGCGAGCCTGCTCGCGATAGCGGTCTCAAGGATACTGAAGAGCTATTGCCCGAGATTCTGCCCCACCGCCAACCCCGCCCGAATTGCCGCCAAAGCCGCTTGATAATAGGCCTGGCCCTCGGTCGACTCGGCGAAGGTGGCGAATTCTTCCAGCTCGGTGTCCGTCAGGTCACGGTAAACGTACAGCAGCGTGTTGTTCAGGTCTGCGCCGATCTGATCCATCAGTCGCTGGCGCTGGCCGTTGAGCATGCCCTGGGCCTGGCCGGCCCCCAAGAGCCCCGGGATCATCGAACTCAGGCTGTCAGCCGCCACGCCAGCAATCGCCAGGCTGACTTCGGCGCCGGCTTCGCGGGCGGGCAGGGCCTGGGCCAGGTGGCCGATGATCAACAGGCGGTTGTCGCTGGCTTGCATCTTCGGCAGGCCCTTGGCGTTTTTCGCCAATTGATCGCGCCGGGTCGCCAGCAACTCGGCCGCCACGACTTTGCGGCCCAAAGGCGATTGGAAGAAGCCCAGGGCCGGCTGAGGGTCGCGAAGATTCTGGCGCATTTGCGCCTCGGCCCGCTGGTCCATGGCCTGGGGGGCGAAACGTTGATTGCTGTTGTTGACCAGCGCCTGGAACACCGCGGGCGGCAGGCTGCTCTGGTAGCGCTGCTGGGCGGCGCTCAAGGCGTCATTGAAATGCGCCCGCTGTTCCGGCCAGCCGGCGACCTTGTACAACTGGTCGTAGCTGTCTGCCCAGGCGGGCAAAACGCAGAACATCAACAGTGAGAAAAGCAAACGGCGCATAGGGACTCCTGTCAGCAGCCGACTATTCTCCGTGGGGTGTGGGGTCTTGTCGAGAATTCGTATCAAGTTCGTACGACGGCGCTATTTGACGCAGCGAACCCGCTGCGTGGCGCTGTCGGTTTTGCAGGCACAGGCATACTATGCGCGCCATGCAAATACCTTCTGATCACCCGCTGCTGTTACGTATCGTCGATGACCTGGCCGAGCGCGGCTGGTCGCAGCAGAACCTCTTCCTGCCGGAGGCGCTGACCCGTGCCCTGGCGGCCGAATGCCGCCAGCGTGCCGCCGAGGGCGAGCTGGCGCCGGCGGCGGTCGGGCGCGGGCCGTTCTCGGAAATTCGCGAAGGGATTCGGGGTGATCGCATCCAATGGATCGAACCTGGCCAGGCGCAAGCCTGCGACCATTACCTGGCGCTGATGGACAGCCTGCGCGAGGCGATGAATCGCGGGTTGTTCCTGGGCCTGGAAGACTTCGAAAGTCACTTTGCCCTCTATCCACCTGGTGCGTTCTACCTCAAGCATGTCGACCGCTTTCGTGACGACGACCGGCGCATGGTGTCGGCGGTGCTTTACCTCAATGACGATTGGCTGCCGGAACACGGCGGCCAGTTGCGCATGTACCTGGAGGACGGCGTGGAGCGTGACGTGGTGCCCATCGGTGGTTGTCTGGTGGTGTTCCTGTCGGGAGACATCCCCCATGAAGTGCTGCCGGCCACACGGGATCGCCTGTCCTTGACCGGTTGGTTCCGCCGTCGCGGCAACGAGTTGTTCTGACGATGGAAAAGATCCTGGTCAGTCGCTGCCTGCTCGGCCATCGCGTGCGCTACGACGGCGGTGCCAGCGGGCCGTTCGATCAGCTCCAGCAATGGCTCGACGAAGGCCGGGTCGTGCCGCTGTGCCCGGAAGTCGCCGGCGGCTTGCCCACGCCTCGGGCGGCGGCGGAGATTCCTGGCGGGCAGGGCGGGCAAGTGCTCGACGGCCAGGCAGCGGTGATTACCACCGATGGCGAAGATGTGACCACGCAGTTTCTCTCAGGCGCGTATCAAGCGCTGGAACACGTGCGTGAACACGGCATCCGCATCGCCGTGCTCAAGGCCAACAGCCCGTCGTGCGGCAACCTGCTGACCTATGACGGGACCTTCAGCGGTGTGAAGGTCAGCGGCGAAGGCGTGACGGCGGCGTTGCTCAAGCGCCATGGGGTGCAAGTGTTCAGTGAGCTGGAGTTGCCTGAAGCGGCGGCGGCCCTCAAGGCCTTGAGCAACGAATGATTGTCGGCAGACCGCTTTTGTGGCGGGGGAGCTTGCTCCCGCTGGGCTGCGAAGCGGCCCCAAAAATGTCGGAGCACGGTTGGCCTGACACATCGAGGTGTCAGGTTTTAGGGTTGCTTCGCAACCCAGCGGGAGCAAGCTCCCTCGCCACAGGGTTGGTATGCGTGCCACAGGGCTTTGTATTGCTCAGAGCTGCTGGGCCAACTGCCCGATCTGCTCCTGCCGCTCCGCCTGGCTCAATCGCGCCTGGGGATTGAGCGATGACCATTGCGGATGCGCCCGGGCCTTGTTCAGGGCTTCGGGTAGCTTGCCTTCGCGCCAGGTCTTGTCCTGGGGCGTGGCGATGCGGATGCTGTCCAGCGCCGCGTGGCCGCGCAGGTTGAGGGCATGCAGCAATTGTCGTTGGCGCAGGGCCAGCAGGCGCAGCACGCTGTCGTCCACCGTCAGTTCCCGTTGCCCCTTGAGCTTGCCCATCAGCCGGTTGCCGTAGCTGCGGGCGGTTTGCAGGGTGCCGCCGACAATGGCCCCGGCCAGGGCCGCGGCACCGAGGGTCAAGCCGCCCACCAGCAAGTCCACCCCAGCGCCGGCCGCTGCGCCCGCCGCGATCCCGCCGCCGACGCGTACACCCAATTGCTTGAGGGTCTCGGGGTTGAACAAATCATCGCCCCAGCGCCCGTCGAGCAACGGCAGGTCGCTGGCAGCAGCGTCCTGGGGGCGGAACGCGTAGAGCTTGAGCAGGGCTTCGACACAGCGCTGTTCGCGTTGACGTACGGCGTTGCGCAATTCGCCGATGGCCTCGCGCTCCAATTCGGTGTCGCTGGCGACGCTGCGTCGGCAGGCGGCACAGTCGATCAGCAATTCGGCGATCAAGCGCGCCGCGCTCTGCTGGCGCGCCAGGCGTTGAGCCTGTTGGTCGGCGACCAACCGTTCCAGTTGCCCACGGGCGCTTTCCAGCAACAGTGCGAGGCTTTCGTACAGGCGTCGTTCGCCGTCCTCGGGGGGAGCGACGCTGTCAAAACGCACCAGGGCGTGCAGCCCCAATCGCGCCAAGGCTTCGCGCCAGTCGGGCTCGCGATGGTGAGCGCTGCTGACGAAATTCAATACCGGCAGCAGCGGCTTGCCACAACTGGCGAGGACTTCCAATTCATCGCGGTACTTGGCCAGCACCGGCTCCCGAGCATCGATCACATACAAGCCGGCGTCGCTGGCGAGCAATTGCCGCAGCACCTTGGCTTCCTGTTCGAAGCGTTGCCGGGCCTCGCTGCCCTCGAGGAAACGAGCCAGGCGTGCCGGGCCGTCGAGGCGTTCGCCAGGGCGCTCCAGGCGCTCGAGGTAATCGAGCAGGGCGATGGCGTCCTCCAGGCCCGGCGTGTCGTATAGCTCCAGCAATGCTTCGCCGTCCACCGACAAGCGCGCACCCTCGACATGCCGGGTGGTGCTCGGACGGTGGGACACCTCGCCGAAGCCGACATCACGGGTCAAAGTCCGCAGCAGCGAGGTCTTGCCCACATTGGTGTGGCCGACCACGGCCAGCTTCAGCGGCTTCACGGGGTCAGTCATGGCCGCTCTCCAGCCAGTTCAAGGGCATGCAATCGGCGAAGGGCAGATGCAACTGTTGCAGTGCGCTGTGCCAGTCGCCCAGGCGCTCGGCGTCCAGTGCTTCGCCGGGCGGTGCCTGCAACAGCCAGACGCGGGTGGCGCTGGCGCTGCGGGCCAGCTCGGCGATCAGCGCCAGGCTGCCACGGTCCGGTGAGCGGCGTGGGTCACAGGCTATCGCCAGACGTGCCGGCGGAAAGCGCGACAGTTGTTCGAGGAGTTTATGGCGCGACTCGCGACTGTCGAGGGTACCGGCGTTTTTCACGGTTTCGGGCAGCTTGGGCGGCCAGGGCCGATCGTCCAGTTCGATCGCCACCAACAGCGCGCCGTCGCTGTCCACCATGCTGACGGCACTTTCAATGGGATGCAATTGCGCGGGTGCGGCGTCGTTGACGCCCAGGCGTTCGCTGCTGGGCATCAGCCGTTCACGCAATTGGGCGTAGCCCGGCAGGTTCAAGTCCAGGCGCAATGTGGTGCGACCACGCCGCCAGAGCCATAGGCACAGCAATACCAGGCCCAGGCGCGGCAGCAGGCCATAGACCAGCAGCACGCCGACCAGCCAGGCGGCCCAGGCCTGGCGGGCGCTCTCGATGTTCAGCGCGGCGTCGCCACTGGCGCGGATCATGTCCACCGTCGGCACGCTGAAGCCCAGCAGTGCCGGCAGCGCGCCGAGGGCCTGGGTCATGGCGACGAAGGTCTCGCTGCCCAGCAGGGTGGTTTCCCAGACGAAACCGTAGCGCCGAGTCGCCATCAGCAACAGGACGATGACCAGCGCGCTGAGCATCGCCAGCAACCACAGGCCATTGACCAACACACCGAGGGCCCAGCGATTGAGTTTGTGCCGTTGCAGCAACAGCAGCAGGGCCGGCGCCAGTTGGGCGGCCTTGGCGTCGCGGGCGAGTTTTTCGCTGAGCCACAGCCACAGGCGCCCCAGTACTGCATCGTGCTCACCGGCGAAGACCAGGCCCAGGGCCCAACCGATGAGCAGCATTAGGTTCAGCCCCAACAGACTGCCCAAGGCCCAGAACACGTTGACCGGTGTCTGGCCGTCACCGAGGGCAGCAAAGCCCAGGCCGGCACCGCTGATGAGGGCGAGCAGCGCCAACGCGATCAGCGCCAGGCGCGCCCCTTGCAGCCAATGGCGCAGGGCTTGCGTGAGGCCATCGCGCTCGGCCAGCCAGCGGGCGCGCTGATGGATGCGGGTGGAGAGATCGCCGCCTGCCGCACGGGCCAGGCGATTGGCTTCCTGGTCTTCGAGCGGGCCGGCGTGCTCTTCGCGCAGGCGGATCGTCTCGGTCAACCAGAGGTTCTGCAGTACTGTCACGGGGGCTTCCGTTGCTCGAATGAGGGTTGAGCATAACCGCTGTGATGCCTGTCAGGGTACGCCGGGCCTCTGGTATCCTCGCGGCCATGAACAAAACTCTCCCCCTAAGCCTGATCGCAGCCCTCGGTGAAAACCGTGTGATCGGCGTCGACAACAGCATGCCCTGGCACCTGCCGGGGGATTTCAAATACTTCAAGGCCACCACCCTGGGCAAGCCGATCATCATGGGACGCAAGACCTGGGATTCCCTGGGTCGACCGCTGCCGGGGCGCTTGAACATCGTCGTCAGTCGCCAGTCGGGGCTGGTGCTGGAGGGCGCGGAAGTGTTTTCCACCCTGGAGGCCGCAGTGGCGCGAGCCGAGGCGTGGGCCCTGGAGCAGGGCGTTGGCGAATTGATGTTGATCGGCGGCGCCCAGCTGTACGCCCAGGCCCTGGAGCAGGCGGATCGACTGTACCTGACCCGCGTGGCGCTGAGCCCTGAGGGTGACGCGTGGTTCCCGGCGTTCGATTCGAACCAGTGGCAGCGGGTCTCGAACCGGCCGAACCCGGCCGAAGGGGACAAGCCGGCCTACAGCTTTGAGGTGTGGGAAAAACGTTGAGTCAAGCGTGGATCATTCCCACGCTCTGCGTGGGAATGTAGCCCGTGACGCTCCGCGTCACTGGACGCTCCGCGTCCCTTGAGGCATTCCCACGCAGAGCGTGGGAACGATCAATCATCAGGCGCCGCCAAATCAAGCGTGCACCAACTCCCCATGCGCCTCGGCATCGAGCAAGGCCTTATCAGTCTGCTGCATCACCTGGCTGGTGATCGCCCCGGCGGTGATCGAACCGCTGACGTTCAACGCCGTACGACCCATGTCGATCAAGGGTTCGACGGAAATCAGCAAGGCAACCAGCGACACCGGCAAACCCATGGCCGGCAGCACGATCAGCGCGGCGAACGTCGCGCCGCCACCGACCCCGGCCACCCCGGCCGAACTCAACGTCACGATTGCCACCAGCGTCGCGATCCAGACCGGGTCCAGCGGGTTGATGCCCACCGTCGGTGCGACCATCACCGCCAGCATGGCCGGATAGAGGCCGGCACAGCCGTTCTGGCCGATGGTGGCGCCGAACGAGGCGCTGAAGCTGGCAATCGCCCGTGGGATGCCGAGACGACTGGTCTGGGCTTCGATGCTCAACGGGATGGTGGCGGCGCTGGAACGGCTGGTGAAGGCGAAGGTCAGCACCGGCCAGATCTTGCGGAAGAAGCGCAACGGGTTGATCCCGGCCGCGGACACCAGCAGGCCATGGACCACGAACATCAGGCCCAGGCCGAGGTAGGACACCACGACAAAACTGCCGAGCTTGATGATGTCCTGGACGTTGGAACCGGCCACCACCTTGGTCATCAGCGCCAGCACACCGTACGGCGTCAGCTTCATCACCAGGCGCACCAGGCGCGTCACCCAGCTTTGCAGGGTGTCGATGGCGTTGATCACTTTCTGGCCTTTCTCCACGTCATCCTTGAGCAACTGCAACGCCGCGACACCGAGGAACGCGGCGAAGATCACCACGCTGATGATCGACGTCGGCTTGGCCCGCGCCAGGTCGGCAAAGGGATTCTGCGGAATGAACGAAAGCAGCAGTTGCGGGATGTTCAGGTCGGCGACCTTGCCGGCGTAGTCGCTCTGGATCACTTGCAGGCGCGCCAGCTCCTGGGTGCCGGCCACCAGGCCTTCGGCGGTGAGGCCGAACAGGTTGGTCAGGCCGATGCCGATCAGCGCGGCAATGGCGGTGGTGAACAGCAGCGTGCCAATGGTCAGGAAGCTGATCTTGCCCAGGGACGAGGCGTTATGCAGGCGGGCCACGGCGCTGAGGATCGAGGCGAAGACCAGCGGGATCACGATCATTTGCAGCAACTGCACATAGCCGTTGCCCACCAGGTCGAACCAGCCGATCGAGGCCTTGAGCACCGGGTTGCCGGCGCCATAAATCGTGTGCAGGGCGATGCCGAACACAACGCCCAGTACCAGTGCCAAAAGCACCTTCTTGGCCAGGCTCCAGGTGCGGTGACGGGTTTGTGCCAGGCCGAACAGCAAGGCGAGGAACACCAGCAGGTTGAGGATCAGCGGCAGATTCATCAAAAGAGACTCCGATAAGACGTGCCAGTCGCCCGAAGCCGCGACTGTGAGCCGGGAAGCCTAACAGCCTGATATCTAATGAATTAAGACTAAAAAGGCATGTTGATTGTCGTTTATGGAATAAGGACTTGGCGTTTGCGGGTATGTCGCTGGCGTTATCAGGACGCAAGCGGTCGCGGCTGGGCGAGGACTGTCACACGCATTTGTTAGCGTCGAGTTCTTTTGAACCCGGGAGAAATGCCGATGAAACTCGCACCTCGTTTTCTCGCTGCTGCCTTGAGCCTTGGCCTCGTCGGCCAGGCACTCGCCACCGAACTCAAGCACTGGCCGGCGGAACAGGCCAAGGCCTTGGAGGCGATGATCGCGGCGAACGCCAACAAGGGTAACTACGCGGTGTTCGACATGGACAACACCAGTTATCGCTACGATCTTGAAGAGTCGTTGCTGCCGTTCATGGAGAACAAGGGCCTCATCACCCGGGAAAGCCTGGACCCGTCCTTGAAGCTGATGCCGTTCAAGGACACGGCCGACCACAAGGAAAGCCTGTTCAGCTATTACTACCGTTTGTGCGAAGTGGACGACATGGTCTGCTATCCGTGGGTGGCCCAGGTGTTCTCGGGCTTCACGCTCAAGGAGCTCAAGGGCTATGTCGATGAGTTGATGGCGTCCGGAAAACCGGTGCCAACCACTTATTACGATGGCGACAAAGTGGTCCAGTACAACGTCAATCCGCCGAAAATCTTCACCGGTCAGGCCGAGCTGTACAACAAGTTGATGGAAAACGGCATCGACGTTTATGTCATGACCGCCGCTTCTGAAGAACTGGTGCGCATGGTCGCCTCGGATCCGAAATACGGCTACAACCTCAAGCCGCAGAACGTGATCGGCGTGACCACGCTGCTCAAGGACCGCAAGACCGGTGAGTTGACCACCGCTCGCAAGCAGATCACCGACGGCAAATATGACGAGAAGGCCAACCTTGGCCTTGAATACACGCCTTACCTGTGGACCCCGGCAACCTGGATGGCCGGCAAGCACGCGGCGATCCTGACGTACATCGATGAATGGAAAAAACCGGTGCTGGTCGCCGGCGACACGCCGACCAGTGACGGCTACATGCTGTTCCACGATGTGGACGTGGCCAAGGGCGGTATTCACCTGTGGGTCAATCGCAAGGACAAGTACATGACCCAGATCAACGGCATGATGGCCAAGCACGCCGCTGCCCAGGCCAAGGAAGGGCTGCCGGTGACGGCGGACAAGAACTGGGTGATCGTCAAGCCCGAAGACATCCAGTAAACCCTGTCCCTGTGGGAGCAAGCTCGCTCCCACATTGATACCAAGGAACCCTGTGGCGAGGGAGCTTGCTCCCGCCGGGCTGCGCAGCAGCCCCAAGGTCGTCAATTCGCACATCGAGGTGAGGGGCGAATTTTTGGGGCCGCTTCGCGACCCAGCGGGAGCAAGCTCCCTCGCCACAAAGAGCACCTGGTTCCAAGGGCCGAACTGGAGCCATGAAAAAGCCCCGCACTTGGCGGGGCTTTTTCATGGGCGGTTATCGCGCTTACAGGCCGTCGAGCATCGCCTTGTTACGCACCGCGCCCTTGTCAGCGCTGGTGGCGAGCAGGGCGTAAGCCTTGAGGGCCGTGGTGACTTTGCGCGGACGCACTTCCACCGGTTTCCAGCCCTTGTTGTCCTGTTCGATGCGGCGCCCGGCCAGTTCTTCGTCGCTGATCAACAGATTGATCGAACGGTTCGGAATGTCGATCAGGACCTTGTCGCCATCGCGCACCAGGCCGATGGCACCGCCCGCCGCCGCTTCCGGCGAAGCGTGGCCGATGGACAGGCCCGAGGTGCCGCCGGAGAAGCGGCCATCGGTCAGCAAGGCGCAGGCTTTGCCCAGGCCCTTGGACTTCAGGTAGGACGTCGGGTAGAGCATTTCCTGCATGCCCGGGCCGCCTTTCGGACCTTCGTAGCGAATGATCACGATGTCGCCGGCCTTCACTTCGTCAGCGAGGATGCCGCGCACGGCGCTGTCCTGGCTTTCGAAAATCTTCGCGTTGCCTTCGAACACATGGATCGACTCGTCGACGCCGGCGGTCTTCACCACGCAGCCGTCCAGGGCGATGTTGCCGTACAGCACGGCCAGGCCGCCTTCCTGGGAGTAGGCATGCTCGACGCTACGGATGCAGCCGTTTTCACGGTCATCGTCCAGGGTTTCCCAGCGGGTCGACTGGCTGAACGCGGTTTGCGTCGGAATGCCCGCTGGGCCGGCCTTGAAGAAGTGATGCACGGCCTCGTCGGTGGTCTGGGTGATGTCCCACTTGGCGATGGCCTCGGCCATGCTCTTGCTGTGCACGGTCGGCAGGTCGGTGTGCAGCAGGCCACCACGGGCCAGGGAGCCGAGGATGCTGAAGATCCCGCCGGCGCGGTGCACGTCTTCCATGTGGTACTTCTGGATGTTCGGCGCGACCTTGCACAGTTGCGGCACGTGACGGGACAGGCGGTCGATGTCGCGCAGGTCGAAATCGATCTCGGCTTCCTGGGCCGCGGCCAGCAAGTGCAGGATGGTGTTGGTGGAACCGCCCATGGCGATGTCCAGGGTCATGGCGTTTTCAAACGCCTTGAAGTTGGCGATGTTGCGGGGCAACACCGACTCGTCGTTCTCGCCGTAGTAGCGCTTGCACAACTCGACGATGGTCCGGCCGGCCTGCAGGAACAACTGTTCGCGGTCGCTGTGGGTGGCCAGGGTCGAACCGTTGCCCGGCAGGGCCAGGCCCAGGGCTTCGGTCAGGCAGTTCATCGAGTTGGCGGTGAACATGCCGGAGCACGAACCGCAGGTCGGGCAGGCGCTGCGCTCGTACTCGGCAACCTTCTCGTCAGAGGCGCTGGAGTCGGCGGCGATCACCATGGCATCGACCAGGTCCAGGCCGTGGCTGGCGAGCTTGGTCTTGCCGGCTTCCATCGGGCCGCCAGAGACGAAGATCACCGGGATGTTCAGGCGCAGGGCGGCCATGAGCATGCCGGGGGTGATCTTGTCGCAGTTGGAAATGCACACGATGGCGTCGGCGCAGTGGGCGTTGACCATGTATTCGACGGAGTCGGCGATGATCTCGCGGCTCGGCAGCGAATAGAGCATGCCGTCATGGCCCATGGCGATGCCGTCGTCCACGGCGATGGTGTTGAATTCCTTGGCAACGCCGCCGACGCGTTCGATTTCCCGGGCAACCAGTTGGCCGAGGTCCTTGAGGTGGACGTGGCCCGGTACGAACTGGGTGAAGGAGTTGGCAATGGCGATGATCGGCTTCTTGAAGTCGTCATCTTTCATCCCCGTGGCGCGCCACAAGGCACGGGCGCCGGCCATGTTGCGGCCATGGGTGGATGTTTTCGAGCGGTAATCAGGCATGGAGCACTCCGGGCGGCTAATCAGGTACTTATCAGGTATCAATGGGGAAGTGAGCTTCTGTCGACGTCTGGAGCACCCGGGTTTGGCCGTGTGTCCGGAAGTGGCCGATGACTTTGCAGGATCGCTGCGCGCCTCGGCATGAGCTCATAAACCCGCCGGGGATGAATGGCGATGAATGCCACGATTCTACACCGCTGGCGCCAGGATGAAATGACGCAAAGCGCTGATCGGGCGCCAATGTCGTGCACGGGATGACGACTGGCAGGGTTCAGCCGAGCAATAGCCCCCTATCGCGCTGCCGGACCAGGGCATTGAGTGCCAGCCCCAGCAGGCTAAGCAGGATCAGGCAGAGGGCCAGGGCCAGCTGTAAGTCCAGCGGGGTGAGGCTGATCACGGCACTGGTTAGCCCGCCGACAATAAAGATCAGTACGCTACCGGCCGAGGCGGACGTGCCAGCCTGCGCCGGAAATAGCGTCATGGCTTGGTTGTTGGCTGCCGCGCGGGCAATGGTCGTTCCGGCGGTGCAAACGATCATGGGCGCTAACAGAGTAGTGATCGACAAGCCTAGGTAATTGGCGAGCCCCAGCATCAGGAGGCCTGCGGCAAGGATCAGGCTCAGTCCCGTTATGATTTGCGTCTGCGGGTCGATTCGGTTGCTCAGCAGGGTCGCGATGAGTCCGCCGCCAATATAGGCCAGACCATAGCCCAGCAGTACCAGCGAAAAAGCCTCGGGCGATAAGTGCAACTGGTCGATCAGGACCAGCGGTGAAATGACGATGAACGAAAAATGGCAGGAAAAAGCCAGCGCCGAGGTTAACCAATAAGCGACGAAACTGAAGTCACCGAAGACCTTTCGATAGGAAGCGATGATATTGAAACGCCTGGGTTGACTGCCGGCCGGGGGGCATTCAAGCAAATGACAGGCGCTTGCGAATACGCCAGCTGCCAGGGCAATGAACACCAGGAAGCTGCCGCGCCAGCCCATCCAGCTTTGCAGCCCGGTGCCAGCCAGGGGCGAAACGGAAATAAAAATCCCGCCGCAGGTGACCAGCAAGACTCGCAATCGCTGCTGTTCCTGTCCGGTGAACAGGTCCTGGATCAACGCTTGGGACAGCACGAAACAACCGCACCCCAAGGCCTGGACGACACGGAAGAAGAGAAAGGACCAGTAACTGTCGGCGAGTACGCAACCTGTTGCTCCAACCGCTGAACCGGCGATCCCGATCAACAGCAGGTTTTTTCGTCCCATAACGTCGGAAAGCGGACCGATCAGCAGTTGCGAAAGGGCGATGCCCACCGCGAACAGGCTGACAGACAGGGCGATATCGGATGATGGGCTCTGAAAGTGTTCGGACAGTGCAGGGAACGAGGGCAGCACGACATCGATTGGAAAGACGCCGAGCAGTGTCAGCGTCAGCAGCAAGCCGACGGTGGCCGGTTTACGGGCTGCCAAGCGGTTTTGCGGATCAGTCATGAGGCGTTCCAAGGCGTACTGAGGGTCGCTTTCAATCCTAATGCGTCATGTCCGCCAGTCACTGGGAGATTGAGTAGGACGGTTCTGGTAATTGCGTGGGGAGGCTCCTACAGATTTATTCAGACGCGCAAAAAAAATCGCAGCCAAGGCTGCGATCTGGTTGCCATTTGGGGGCACAGCGCTACGGCACTGGCCCCGCCCGGCCTCAGCTGTTGGGCAACAACCGGCAGGTGATGCTCTTGATGTAGCGGGTTTCGGCGATGGCCGGGTGTACCGGGTGGTCTGGCCCCTGGCCGCCGCGTTCGAGCAGTTGGATGTTGCGGTCCAGGTGACGGGCGCTGGTCAGCAGGATGTTTTGCAAGTCGTCTTCGGGCAGGTGCATCGAGCACGACGCGCTGACCAGGATGCCGTCCTTGCTGAGCAGGCGCATGGCTTGCTCGTTGAGGCGGCGATAGGCGCCTTCGCCGTTCTTCAGGTCTTTCTTGCGCTTGATGAAGGCCGGTGGGTCGGCGACGATCACGTCGAAACGCTCTTCGCTGGCCTTGAGTTCCTTCAGGGCTTCGAACACGTCGCCTTCGATGCAGGTCAGCTTTTCGGCGAAGCCGTTCAGCGCTGCGTTGCGCTCGACACCGTCAAGGGCGAAGGCCGAGGCGTCGACGCAGAACACTTCACTGGCGCCGAACGCGGCGGCTTGTACGCCCCAGCCGCCGATGTAGCTGAACAGGTCCAGCACGCGCTTGCCCTTGGCGTACGGCGCCAGGCGTGCGCGGTTCATGCGGTGGTCGTAGAACCAGCCGGTTTTCTGGCCTTCCATCACCGGCGCTTCGAACTTCACGCCGTTCTCTTCCAGGGCGACCCATTCCGGCACCAGGCCGAACACGGTCTCGACGTAGCGGTTCAGGCCTTCGGCGTCACGAGCGGCGGAGTCGTTCTTGAACAGGATGCCGCTGGGCTTGAGCACTTGGGTCAGGGCGGCGATCACGTCGTCCTTGTGGGCTTCCATGGTGGCCGAGGCGATCTGCACCACCAGGATGTCGCCGAAGCGGTCGACCACCAGGCCTGGCAACAGGTCGGAGTCACCGTAGACCAGGCGATAGAACGGCTTGTCGAACAGCCGCTCGCGCAGGGACAGCGCCACGTTGAGGCGATGCACCAGCAGGGATTTGTCCAGTGGCAGCTTTACGTCACGGGACAGCAGCCGGGCGCAGATCAGGTTGTTGGGGCTCATCGCGACGATGCCCAACGGCTTGCCGCCGGCGGCTTCGAGGATGGCCTGGTCGCCGGCCTTGAAACCGTGCAGGGGCGTGGCGGCTACATCGATTTCGTTGCTGTAGACCCACAGGTGGCCGGCGCGCAGGCGACGGTCGGCGTTGGCTTTGAGGCGCAGGCTAGGCAGGGACATGACGTCGCTCCGGAAAAAAGAGCGGGAGTATACCGTGTTGCAACCTTGACGGGGCTTGTGGTGGACATGTGGCGAGCCAACACACGCTCGCTTGGCCGTAGCAGCTGTGTAGGAGCTGTGTAGGAGCTGTCGAGTGAAACGAGGCTGCGATCTTTCCCCAGACACTTGAATCGTGAGCGAAAGATCAAAGATCAAAGATCAAAGATCAAAGATCAAAGATCAAAGATCAAAAGATCGCAGGCTTCGCCAGCTCCTACAGAGCGCAGCAGGCTTCAAGCGGACAACGCGCTGAGCAACTCGCGGTTGAACGCCGGGATGTCATCGGGCTGGCGGCTGCTGATCCACGTGCCATCCTTGACCACTTCCTTGTCGACCCAGTTCGCGCCGGCATTGACCAGGTCATCCTTGAGGGTCTTGTAGCTGGTCATGGTCTTGCCCTTGACCAGCCCGCTCGACGCCAGCAACCAGCCGCCATGGCAAATCACCGCAATGGGCTTGCCCGCTGCCTCGAAACCCTTCACCAGCTTCTGGGCATCGGGGTCGATGCGGATGGTGTCGGAGTTCTGCACGCCACCGGGCAGCACCACGGCGTCGTACTGCTCGACATTGGCGGCCTTGAAGGTCAGGTCGATCGGGAAGTCGTCGGCCGGCTGGTCATGGTTCCAGCCTTTGACCTGGCCTTCGCGGGCCGAAACGATGTCCACCTTGACGCCGGCCTGTTCCAGCGCCTGTTGGGGGCCGGTCAGTTCGGCCTGTTCAAAACCGTCGGTCACCAGAATGGCGACACGTTTGCTGTTCAGGGAGCCAGGCATGAAAAAATCTCCTCAAGCTGAGTGGCTGGGTTGCCGATTCAAGCCTGTATGCAGGCTTGGTTGTCGGCCCTGTAAAGTCCGAAGCCGATGCCTGAAGGAAAGTTCCGCCGATCTACCCGGCGGTGTATCGGATCCATCTTTAAGGGTTAGAATCCCCGCCTGACCCAGAGTGTGTACTCATGTCCAAAGAGCTATCCGCCGAACAGATCCAACAGTCCTTGCAAGGCATCAGCGTGCCGCCCCAGCCGCAGATCATGGTGGATCTGCAGATGGAGCAGTACATGCCCGACCCGGACCTGGAGACCATCGCCAAGTTGATCTCCCAGGACCCGGGCCTCTCGGGAGCCCTGCTCAAGATCGTCAATTCGCCGTATTACGGCCTGCGCAACAAGATCACCTCGATCCAGCGCGCGGTAAACCTGCTGGGCAGCCGTTCGATCATCAACCTGATCAATGCGCAGTCGATCAAGGGAGAGCTGCACGACGACGCCATCGTCACCCTGAACCGCTTCTGGGATACCGCCCAGGACGTGGCGATGACCAGCCTGACCCTGGCCAAGCGCGTCGGCCTGGAGAACGGTGACGAAGCCTATGCCTTGGGGTTGTTCCACGATTGTGGCGTGCCATTGATGCTCAAGCAGTTCCCCAGCTACATGGGCGTGCTGGAAGAGGCCTACGCCAATGCCAGCGCCGAGTGCCGGGTAGTGGACACCGAGAACCGCGAGTTCAACACCAACCATGCGGTGGTCGGTTACTACACTTCCAAATCCTGGCGCCTGCCGGATCATGTGAGCCAGGCCATCGCCAACCACCACAACGCCCTGGCAATCTTCAGCGACGAGTCTTCACGCAACAACAGCCAACTGAAGAATCTGCTGGCGATCCTGAAGATGTCCGAGAACATCTGTGCCTCCCACCGGGTGCTGGGCAACCAGGCCGAAGACCACGAGTGGGCGTGTGTCGGGCCGTTGGTGCTCGATTACATCGGCTTGTCGGAATACGACTTCCAGACCCAGAAACAGGAAATTCGCGACCTCGCCTCTCGTTGAGTGCGCGGCTTCGCCTGACGCGAGAACCTCATGCCAGAACTGCCGGAAGTCGAAACCACCCGTCGTGGCATCGCGCCCCATCTTGAAGGCCAGCGGGTCAGCCGCGTGGTGGTCCGTGACCGCCGCCTGCGCTGGCCGATCCCGGAAGATCTCGACGTGCGGCTCTCGGGCCAGCGCATCGTGCAGGTGGAGCGGCGGGCCAAGTACCTGTTGATCAATGCCGAGGTCGGC
Source organism: Pseudomonas thivervalensis (assembly GCF_001269655.1). Lineage (GTDB taxonomy): Bacteria > Pseudomonadota > Gammaproteobacteria > Pseudomonadales > Pseudomonadaceae > Aquipseudomonas > Aquipseudomonas thivervalensis. Next base: position 276,522 of record NZ_LHVE01000020.1, on the reverse strand, counting down.
ACGTTGATCAGCCACCTGGGCATGTCCGGCAACCTGCGCCTGGTGGAGGTCGGCATGCCCGCCCTCAAGCATGAGCACGTGGACATCGAACTGGAATCCGGCCTGGCCTTGCGCTACACCGATCCCCGGCGCTTTGGCGCGATGCTCTGGAGCCTCGATCCGCTCAATCACGAGCTGTTGATTCGCCTCGGCCCCGAGCCGCTGACCGACCTGTTCGACGGCGAACGGCTGTTCCAGCTTTCGCGAGGGCGTTCCATGGCGGTCAAGCCGTTCATCATGGACAACGCGGTGGTGGTGGGCGTGGGCAATATCTATGCGACCGAGGCGCTGTTCGCCGCCGGGATCGACCCGCGCCGGGCCGCCGGCGGCATTTCCCGGGCGCGTTACCTGAAGCTGGCGATCGAGATCAAGCGCATCCTTGCCCATGCCATCGAGCGCGGCGGTACCACGTTGCGGGACTTCATCGGTGGGGACGGCCAGCCCGGCTATTTCCAGCAGGAACTGTTCGTCTATGGCCGTGGCGGGGAGCTGTGCAAGGCCTGCGGCACGGAACTGCGGGAAATCCGCCTGGGCCAGCGTGCCAGCGTCTGGTGCCCACGCTGCCAGAGCTGATTCGTCCTACGGTCTATAGTCAGTTATTAACTGATTTAGCCGAAGGATCGTCCGATGAATCTGCTTCGACCTGTCGTTCTCGCGCTGCTGCTGAGTATGGGTTTGCCTGCCCTGGCCAACAGCGGCAGCGGCGACCCGCGCTACACCATCCAGAACCCGCCGGCTTTTGCCATGATCGGTGATCTGCTGATCGCCCGCCCGTTGCTGCTCGCCGCCACGGTGATCGGGGCTGGGGCATTCGTGGTGTCGCTGCCCTTTACCGCGCTGGGCGGTGGGGTCGGCGATGCGGGGAAGGCGCTGGTGGTGGACCCGGCGAAGGCCACGTTCGTGCGGTGCCTGGGATGTGTGGGGGAGGGGTTTGAGCGGCAGGAGTGAAGGTCAACAGTTACATCTGGGTGTGGCTGAGGGCCTCTTCGCGAGCAAGCCCGCTCCCACAAGGGATGTGCTTATGACACAAATCATGTGAACACAGTCGATTTCTGTGGGAGCGGGCTTGCTCGCGAAGACGTCGGTACAGACGCTACAAAACCACCTGGCTCAAGCCTTGCCAGTGATCTTGCGATACTTCGCCATCAACTGCTCTTCAGTTTCCGGATGAGCCTCGTCCAGCGGGATGCAATCCACCGGGCAAACCTGCTGGCACTGGGGTTCGTCGTAATGGCCGACGCACTGGGTGCACAGGTTCGGGTCGATGACGTAGATCTCCTCGCCTTGGGAAATGGCGGCGTTCGGGCACTCGGGTTCGCAGACGTCGCAATTGATGCAGTCGTCGGTGATGATCAGGGACATGCAGGCTCCTGCCGGGGCGTTGGGCCCGGGCATCTGAAAACGTATGGGCGCAATTGTGCCGCATTGGCGAGCGCAGTGCACGCGGGCGCGATGGACTGCGCTGTGCTGCGAGGCGGCTCGCAGCGCTCGCCGTTTATTTCTTGAAGCGCAGGGTCAGCGCATCGGCCACGGCAGGGTGGACGAACTTGGTGATATCACCGCCCAACGCCGCGATTTCCCGCACCAAGGTCGAGGAAATGAAGGAATAGCGCTCCGATGGCGTGAGGAACAGGCTCTCGACGTCCGGTGCCAGTTGGCGGTTCATGTTGGCCAGTTGGAACTCGTACTCGAAGTCCGAGACCGCACGCAGGCCGCGCAGGAACACGTTGGCGTTCTTTTCCTTGGCAAAGTGAGCCAAAAGCGTCGAAAAGCCGACCACTTCCACGTTGGGCAGGTGCTTGGTGACCTCGCGGGCCAGCTCCACACGTTGCTCCAGCGGGAACAGCGGGTTTTTCTTCGGGCTGGCGGCGACGGCAATGATCACATGGTCGAACAGGCGCGCGGCGCGTTCGACCAGATCGCCATGGCCCTTGGTAATAGGGTCGAAGGTACCTGGGTACAACACTCGGTTCATCGCGTCGTCCTGGCGGGAGTCCGTTGGGGAGTCGGATGGTATCGCAGCCTACTCGGTCGGCCAAGTCGGCTGTTGGGTAAGAAAGCACTATAGACGCTGCGAATAATCCGGATATTCAGCCATTCGGTAAATCCGTGGCGAGGGAGCTTGCTCCCGCTGGGCCTGTAGGAGCTGTCGAGCAGAGCGAGGCTGCGATCTTTCCGCTGATGCTTGAATCTCAAGCGAAAGATCAAAAGATCGCAGCCTTCGGCAGCTCCTACAGCCCTGCGGGAGCAAGCTCCCTCGCCACGGGTTCGTTGTTTTTTCAATACCTGGTTCATGGCGTTTTCAGGCGCTCGGCCAGGGCCGTCGCCAGTTGTGCGGTCAGTCCGTAGACCGATAATTGCGGGTTGGCGCCGATGCTGGTGGGGAACAGCGAGCCGTCATGGATCGACAGGTTGCCCAGTTGATGATGGCGGCCCAGGCTGTCGGCGACGGCGGTTTTCGGGTCTTCACCCATGGCGCAGCCACCCATCACGTGGGCGCTGCCCAGGCGCGTGCGATACAAGGCCAGGTCGAGCCCGTCGATCAGCGTGCGGGCTTCGGCCAAGGTCTTCACATAGCGAGCGTCGTTGTGCAGGGGCATCACCGCTTTGGCGCCGCCGGCAAACTGTATCTCGGCCATGCTGTGGAAAGCCCGGCGCAAGCCGTCCCAGGTGTACGGCGAAACCGGGTAGTCGAGCACGGGCGTGCCGTCGCTGCGCAGCTCGACGCTGCCGCCGGGGCTGTCTGGATGAAAACCGTCGCGCAACAGCGCCAGCATCGCGTGGGTGTGGGGCAGCCTAGACATGTGCAAGGCGTTCTCGGGGCCGAATCCGCCCAATAGCGTGGTAGCGAGGGCCGGGTGCAGGGGCGGGACTTCGAGCTTGTAGGCCATCTTGCCGGTGGCCCCGTCCTGCCATTGGAAGTGATCCGAATAAATCGATTGCGGTGCGCCGTAGAACGGGTTGATGACCTCGTCGAATTGACCGGCGGACATGTTCACCAGGTGCAGGAAGGTGCGCTTGCCCAAGCGTTCGTATGGGTCTGGCGCAGCGGAGCGCAGCAGCAGGCCCGGGCTGTTGATGCCGCCGCCCGCCAGCACATAGTGCCGCGCCTTGACGGTGATGCGCCGCCCGGTCGGCGCCACGCAACGTTCGTCCATGGCCTGGCACTCGATGCCGGCCACGGCATCGTTCTTGATCGTCAGGCGCTCGGCCCGTGCCAGGTACAGCAGCGCGCCACCCTTGTCCAGTGTGGCCGGGATGGTGGTGACCAGCATCGACTGCTTGGCGTTGGTCGGGCAGCCCATGCCGCAATAACCCAGGTTCCAGCAGCCGCGCACGTTGCGCGGGATGACATGCCAGGCGTAGCCCAGTTGTTCACAACCTTTGCGGATCACGTCGTTGTTGGCGTTGGGCGGAACCAACCACGGCGCCACGCCCAGGCGTTGTTCCATTTGCGCAAACCAGGGCGCCATGTCGGCGCGGCCGTGGCCCTTGACGTTGTGCTCGGCGGCCCAGTGGTCGAGAGTCTGGTCGGGCGTGCGGAAGCTGGAGGTCCAATTGATCAGCGTCGTGCCACCGACCGCCCGGCCCTGGAGAATGGTGATGGCGCCGTCCTTGCTCATGCGCCCGAGGCCTTCCTGGTACAGGCTGCTGTAGGCCTGGTCTTCGAGCAGCTTGAAGTCATGGCTGGTCTTGAGCGGCCCTTCCTCGATCAGCAACACGCGGTAGCCGGCGGCGCTGAGGATTTCCGCCGTCGTGCCACCACCGGCACCGCTGCCGACGATGGCCACGTCGGCTTCCAGAGTCAGGTCTTCGGTCAACTGCGCGCCGTTGTAGGTGGTCCAGCCACGGGCCAGGCCTTCGCGGAAGGGATCGGGTACGGGCATGTTCGGGGCTCTCTTATTGTTTTGAGGTTGCGATAGACCCCTTGTGGGAGCGAGCCTGCTCGCGATGGCGTCGGATCAGCAGCATCTTTATTGACTGACACACCGCAATCGCGAGCAGGCTCGCTCCCACAGGGTTTAACTTGGTTTTCAGACCGTTGGCGGCCCTGGATACCCGCAATGCGCCCAAGCCTCGGGTCGGCTGTACCAGGCCATCATCACCAGTTGCAGCAACGAGCTGTGGCCTTGTCGCAGCAGGTCCAGCGAGCTGTTTTCCCACCGCGTGAGGAACTGGCGGATGTCATCGGCGCTGGCGTTTTCCCACGCCCCCCAGACCCCGGTCAGTGGTCCACGGGTAACGCTCAGGGTGAGCACGTCGAACAGTTGATGCGTGAGCTTGAGCATGGCGGGGGACAGGTGGGCCAGGCTTCTGTCCAGGCTCCCCAGGGTCGCGTCAATGGCGGCGGGGATCTGTCCGACGGCCACCGCGCCGTCCAGCATCACCGGGATGACGCTGCGTAGAAATGGCAGGTCGCTGTCGCGCAGAGCCGCCAGGCCGGTGGCCGGTTGGCTTGGCGAGCAACCGCTCAGGCTGGCGCCCAGCCCGACGGTGGCCAGGAAGGCGCTGGCGCCGAGGCTGAATTTGAGCAGGCCGCGCCGTGACAGCGCGGGGGTATCGGTGAGGCTTGGGTTCATTATTGTTGTTACCCGGGAAGATGCGCGTCAGCGGATAAACAGCTTCTGGATCAGTTTCTGCAACGGCTTGCCATAAGGGGGATAGATCAGCTTCGCTGCGTTGAATCGCTGTTTGGTCAGCACGCCCTTGGCCTTGCTGAAGGTCAGGAAACCCTCATGCCCGTGGTAATGCCCCATTCCCGAGGGCCCGATGCCGCCGAACGGCATGTCATCCTGGGCGACATGCAACAGGGTGTCGTTCAGGCAGACGCCGCCGGAATGGGTTTCGTGGAGCACGCGATGCTGTTCGGCCTTGTTGTAGCCAAAGTAGTAGAGCGCCAGCGGGCGGGGGCGCTGATTGATGTAGGCAAACGCCTGGTCGACATGGTCATAGGGCACGATGGGCAGCAGCGGGCCGAAGATCTCGTCCTGCATGACGGTCATCTCGTCGTTGACGTTGAGCAGCAGGCTGTGGGCCATGCGACGGCCCTGGCCTTGCTCGAACAGCTCGATCAGCAGCGCGCCCTTGCTGGTGGCATCGCCAATGTAGCCGTTGAGCCGTGCCAGTTGTCGTTCGTTGATGACGGCCGTGTAGTCCGGGTTGTCCACCAGGGTCGGATAAAACCCGCGAACCGCCTCGCGATACGCCTCGACGAACTCGCCGACGCGGTTCTGCGGCACCAGTACGTAGTCCGGGGCGACACAGGTTTGTCCGGCATTCAGGGTTTTGCCGAAGGCAATGCGTTCGGCGGCGTCCTTGATCGGTACATCGACCGACACGATGGCCGGCGATTTCCCACCCAGCTCAAGGGTGACCGGGGTCAGGTTTTCGGCAGCGGCGCGCATGACATGCTTGCCGATGCTGGTGGCACCGGTGAACAACAGATGATCGAAGGGCAACTTGGAAAACGCCATGCCGACCTCCGCCTCGCCGAGCACCACGCACACCAGGTCCTGGGGGAAGACCCGGGCCAGCAATTGCTTGAGCAGCAAGCCGGTCGCCGGTGTCGATTCGCTGAGCTTGAGCATCACCCGGTTGCCCGCCGCCAATGCCCCGACCAGCGGCCCGATGGCCAGGAACAGCGGGTAGTTCCACGGCACGATGACCCCGACCACGCCCAACGGCTGATAGATCACTTTGGCTGACGCTGGCTGGAAGGCCATGCCCACCTTGCGCCGGGAGGGCTTCATCCAACCCTGGAGATGGCGGCTGGCGTAATGGATGCCGTGCAGGCTCGGCATCAGTTCGGCCAACAGTGTCTCGTCGGCGCTGCGGTGGCTGAAATCCTGGCTGATGGCGTCGATCAAGGCTTGGCGGTCGTTGCTCAATACTTCCCGCAGTGCCTTGAGCCATTGCCGGCGTTGTTCGGCCGGTGGCATCGGGTGGGCGGCGTAGGCCTGGCGTTGGGCATCGAAGAGCGACCGCAGCTCGTCCAGTTGTTGTTGAGACTCGTGCAGGTAGGCAACGTCGGCAGGCATCGTCAGGCACCGGATATTATTAGAGTGGGTGTTTTTTAGAGCTTATACTCTAGAAAGTCAATGGCATCGGCAACGAGTGTGGGTTTTTCCTGTGACCGATAGGTCGTAAGATGCCGTTCAATGCCTTCGTCGAATTAAAGCCCAAACCATGGCCCCACGAATGAAAACCAGCGAGCGCATCGTGCAAAACAGCCTCGAGCTGTTCAACCAGCAAGGTGAGCGCAGCGTCAGCACCAATCACATCGCCGCCCACATGGACATGTCCCCGGGCAATCTCTATTACCACTTCCCCAACAAGCAGGCGATCATCGCCGTGCTGTTCAGTGAATATGAGAACCTGGTGGACAGCTTCCTGCGACCGCCTCAGGGCCGAGCGGCCACGGTGGATGACAAGCGCTTCTACCTGCAGGAACTGTTGGCGGCCATGTGGCGCTACCGCTTCCTGCACCGCGACCTGGAGCATCTGCTCGACAGCGATCCGGACCTTGCGGCCCGCTATCGTCGGTTTTCCCAGCGCTGCCTGATCCATGGCACCGCGATCTACGAGGGCTTCGTCGACGCCGGCATCCTGAAAATGGACCGGGTGCAGATCGAGTCCCTGACCCTCAACGCCTGGATCATCCTCACGTCCTGGGTTCGGTTCTTGTGCACCACGCGGGAAAATTTCAGCCACCTGAGTGAGCAGGCCATCAAGCGCGGCGTCTATCAGGTGCTGGTGCTGGAGGCCGGTTTCGTGACCGACCAGGCCCGCGAGGCGGTTGACGCGCTGTTCAAGGAATATTACGTCCCCCTGGCCCAGACCCTGGAGGAAGGGCAGTAGGATCGATCCCCGACTTAGCCACAGGAGCTCACCATGCCCATTGCGCAACTCATCAGCCCTCAAGCCCTCGATCAGCGGCGATCACAGTCCGGGATCGTCATCCTCGATTGTCGCTTTGCCCTGGAAGACCCGGATTACGGTCAGCGCAGTTATGCCGAGGGCCACATCGCCGGGGCGTGGTTCGCGGACCTTGAGCGTGACTTGAGCGGGCCGGTGACCAAGGGCGTAACCGGGCGTCATCCATTGCCGGAGCCGGCGGCCTTGATCGAGCGTCTCAAGGCTTGGGGTCTGGATAACGACAGCGAGGTCGTGCTGTACGACGACGGTCCCGGCGCCTATGCCGCACGGGCCTGGTGGTTGCTGGCCTGGCTGGGCAAGCGCGATGGCGTGTCTATCCTCGACGGTGGGCTCAAGGCCTGGCATGCCGCGGGCTTGCCCCTGAGTCTTGATCCGCCGCAGAACGGTCGCGGGACCTTCAGCGGTGCGCCGGACGCGAGTTTGTTGATCGATGCGCAAGCCCTGCAACAACGCCTTGGCGAGCCGGCCATGACCTTGCTGGATGCCCGGGCATTGCCGCGCTTCAAGGGCGAAGTCGAGCCAATCGACCCGATAGCCGGGCATATCCCGGGCGCCCAGTGCGCAGCGTTCACGAACAACCTTGGCGCCGATGGCCGCTTCCTGCCGGCCGAACAGCTCAAGCAACGCTTCGTCGAAAAACTGGGTGAGCGTTCGCCCACCGAACTGGTGGCGTACTGCGGCTCCGGCGTGACGGCGTGTCATAACCTGTTCGCCTTGTGCCTGGCAGGCTATCCGTTGGGACGGCTGTACGCCGGCTCGTGGAGTGAATGGATCAATGATCCGCAAAGGCCTTTGGCCGTCGGTGATTGAATGCACTCCCCGTAGGAGCTGGCGAAGCCTGCGATCTTTTGATCTTGATCTTTCGCTCTTGGACTCAAGTGGTTGTGGAAAGATCGCAGCCTCGTTGCACTCGTCAGCTCCTACAGGCCGCGCCCCAGGCTTGCCAGCCAATGGGGAATCCGCCGCTCCAGGTAATACCCGGGGCGCCGCAAGGTTCCGTCGACGAACCCCACATGCCCACCCCGGGCGTGTAGTTCAATCCGGGTCGAGGCCGATAATTCGCCCGGTTCGGGCAGGCTGTGGGGAAATACAAAAGGATCGTCGGCGGCCTGGATGACCAGGGTCGGCGTACTGATACCTTCCATGAAATAACGGCTGGAAGCGCGGCGGTAGTAGTCCGCTGCATCGGAGAACCCATGCAGCGGCGCCGTCACCCGGCCGTCGAAGTCCCAGAAGGTGCGCATGTTCTCCAGTGGGCCAAGCGCTGCCAGGGTCGCCAGGCCTTCGTGGCGTCCGTCGTGCTGGAACTGGCGTTGCTTGTTGCGCACATAGGCCACCAATTGCCGCATGAAGTGGGCCTGGTAGAACTTGGAAAAACCCTGGCCGATGCGATCGGCGCACTGGTCGAGGCGAAACGGTACCGAGACCGCCACCGCCCCTTGCAATTGGCTGTCGCGGCCGGTTTCTCCCAGGTGCTTGAGCAACACATTGCCGCCCAGTGAGTAACCCACCGCAAACAGCGGCGCCAAGGGCCGTCGGGCGCGCAAGTGGGTGATGGCGGCGGCCAGGTCTTCACTGACGCCCGAGTGATAGCTGCGGGGCAGCAGGTTCGGCTCGCCCGAGCAGCCCCGCCAGTTCAAAGCCGCACTGGCCCAGCCCTGGCGACCGAGCGCCTGCTGCAACCCGGCCACGTAAGGCGAGTTGGACGAACCGGTCAGCCCGTGCAGCACCAGCACCAGCGGCGCCTCGGCGCTGTGGGGGCCGTGCCAGTCGAGGTCGAGGAAGTCACCATCGTCCAGCCATAGGCGCTCGCGTTGGCGCTCGATATGGGTGGTCTGGCGCCACAATGGGCCCCACAAGGTTTGCAGGTGCGGGTTGCCAAGTCCCGGGGCGGGGACGAAAGGTTCAGATGCGGCGGACATCATTATTGTTCTCGATGCACGGGTCAGCCGTTCAGCCCATGTCCTTTGGCAAACGCTGCCACAACGCGTAATACACCCGTCCGGATTTCTGCTCGCGGTGCAAGCGCCAGTTGCCCGGCAAGCCCAGGGTGGACGGGGCGGTCTCGCTTTCAGTGTAGACCCAGGCATCCTCGGCCAGCCACTGATGTTCCTCGAGCAAGGCGCAGACCGTCGGTAACAGGTTCTGGTTGAACGGCGGGTCGAGGAACACCAGGTCGAAAGGCGTCGCCGGTTGGCTGTCCAGGTAGCGCAGCGCGTCGGCCGTTTGCACCTGGCCGACGGTGCAGCGCAAGGTGCCCAGGTGTTCTTTCAGGCTGGAGACCGCCAGGTTGCTGGCGTCCAGCGCCTGGCCCATGGCGGCGCCACGGGACAGGGCTTCGAGGAACAGTGCGCCGCTGCCAGCGAACGGGTCCAGCACCCGGGCGCCTGCCACGTAGGGCGCGAGCCAGTTGAACAGGGTTTCGCGCACGCGGTCGGGAGTGGGACGCAGGCCCGGGGCATCCGGGAAGCTCAGGCGCCGGCTGCGCCATTCGCCGCCGATGATGCGCAACTGGTTCACACCGTTGTGCACAGGTTTCTTGCTGGAATTCGATGGGCGGGCCATTAGTGCTCCGGAACCCCGAGCGGCTGCTCGGCAGGTTTGTCAGTGGGGGGCGGCAACGGCTTTTGCGGCACGCTCGGGCCGGCGGTGACGATGACCATCTTGTCGGTGCTCAGGTGTTTGTTCAGCGCAGCCTTGACCTGCTCGACGGTCAGTTCCTGGGACTGGCGCATGAAGTCCTCCAGGTAGCTCAGCGGCAAGTCGTAGAAACCCATGGCGCCGAGCTGGCCGACAATGTCGGCATTGCTGGCGGTGGACAGCGGGAAGCTGCCGGCCAACTCACGCTTGGCGTCATCGAGTTCTTTCTGGGTCGGACCGTTCTTGAGGTAGTCGGCGAACACGTCCTGCACCAGTTTCAAGGTGCCCTCGCTCATCTCGGCCCGGGTTTGCAGATTGATCATGAACGGGCCGCGGGCTTGCATCGCCGTGAAGCCGGAATAGACACCATAGGTCAGGCCGCGTTTCTCGCGAACCTCAGTCATCAGCCGCGTGCCGAAGCCACCGCCGCCGAGGATCTGGTTGCCCAGCGACACCGCGGCATAGTCCGGATCGTCGCGGTCGATGCCCAGTTGCGCGAGCATCAGGTTGGTCTGCTTGGACGGGAACTCGATGTGGCCGATGCTCGCCTTCGGTTCCGCAGGGGGCGGGGTTTTCGCCAGGGCCGGGCCTTCGGGCAGGGCTGCGGACACCTGGTTGGCGATCGCTTCGGCTTCGGCGCGGGACAAGTCACCCACCAGCGCGATCACGGCGTTGCCGGCAGCATAGGCCTTGGCATGGAACGCCCGGGCCTGGGCCAGGGTGATCGGTGGAACGCTCTCGGCGGTGCCGTCGCTGGAGTGTGCATACGGATGCTCGCCGTAGAGGCGCTTCATCAGTTCCAGGCCCGCCAGTTTGCCGGGGTTCTGCTTCTGGTACTCGAAGCCGGCCAGCATCTGGTTCTTGATCCGGGCGAAGGAGTCGGCGGGGAAGGTCGGTTTGCCGACGACTTCGGCGAACAGCTTCAATGCCGGCTCACGTTTGTCGGTCGCACTGAGGCTGCGCAGGGACGCCACGGCCATGTCCCGGTAGGCGCCGTTGCCGAAGTCCGCGCCGAGGCTTTCGAAACCCTGGGCAATGGCGCTGACGTCCTTGCCGGCCACGCCTTCGTTGAGCATGGCGTTGGTCAGCAACGCGAGGCCGGGGGCGTCGCCGTCCTGGCTGCTGCCGGCGGCGAAGGTCAGGCGCAGGTCAAACATCGGCAACTCCCGGGCTTCGACGAACAGCACCTTGGCGCCGTCAGCGGTTGTCCAGGTTTGCACATCGAGCTGGCGCCGGCTGGGCGCCTTGTCGTTCAGCTCGGCCAAGGATTGCAGCTTGTTGCCGGACTTGGCCTTGTCCAAGGCCTGGCTGGCGTTGGAGTCGCTGGACGGCGACAGGTAAAAGGCCAGGGCGCCGACCAAGGCGATCACTACCAGGCCGATCAGCACCAGACGCGATGATTTGCGCTCACTCATGAGCTTTCTCCTCGGGCAGGACGTGCGCAACGCTTAGGCGCGAGCGGGTGAAATACAGCTGGGCTGCCTTCTGGATGTCTTGCGGGGTCACGCTTTGCAGTTCGGCCAGTTCGGTGTCCATCAGCTTCCAGGACAAGCCGACGGTTTCCAACTGGCCGATGGCGGTGGCCTGGCTGGTGATCGAATCGCGCTCATACACCAGCCCGGCGATGACCTGGGCGCGCACGCGTTCCAGTTCGTCGGCGGTCGGGGCCGTGGTTTTCAACTGCTCAAGCAAGCGCCACAGACCGGCTTCGGCCTGGGCGAGGGTTTTGTTTTTCTGCGTGTTGGGCGTTGCCGACAAGGTAAACAGCGTGTCGCCACGGGTGAAAGCGTCGTAGTTCGACGAGCCACCGGAGACCAACTCTTCGCCGCGCTCCAGCTGGGTCGGGATCCGACCGCTGTAGCCGCCGTCCAACAGCGCCGAGATCAGCCGCAGCGCGTTGACCGAAGCCTTGTCGGTCGCGGTGGCGATGCTCGGCACGTTGAAGGCCAGCATCACGCTGGGCAGTTGGGTTTGCACATGCAGGGTGATCTGGCGCTCGCCGGGTTCGGCCAGTTCCAGGGGGATTTTCGCGACCGGCACCGCGCGCCGGGCAATCGGGCCGAAATAACGCTGGGCCAGGGTTTTGACCTCGTCCGGCGTCACGTCACCGACCACCACCAGGGTCGCGTTGTTCGGGGTGTACCAGGATTGGTACCAGTGACGCAGCTCCTCGACGGTCATCCGGTCCAGGTCGGCCATCCAGCCGATGGTCGGCGTGTGGTAGCCGCTGGCCGGGTAAGCCATGGCCTTGAAGCGTTCGTAGGCCTTGGACATAGGCTTGTCGTCGGTGCGCATGCGGCGCTCTTCCTTGATCACCTCGATCTCGCGGCTGAACTCCTCCGGCGGCAGGCGCAGGCTGGCCATGCGGTCGGCTTCCAGTTCGAAAGCCACGCCCAGGCGGTCACGGGCCAGTACCTGGTAGTAGGCGGTGAAGTCATCGCTGGTGAAGGCGTTCTCTTCGGCACCGAGGTCACGCAGGATCAGCGATGCTTCGCCGGGGCCGACTTTTTCACTGCCCTTGAACATCATGTGCTCGAGGGCGTGGGACAAACCGGTCTGGCCTGGCGTTTCGTAGCTGGAGCCCACCTTGTACCAGACCTGGGACACCACCACCGGCGCACGATGGTCTTCGCGCACGACGACCTTCAGGCCGTTGTCGAGGGTGAATTCATGGGTGGGTTGTGGGTCGGCAGCCAAGGCTGAAAAGGGCAGACAAACTGTGCTGAGCAGCAGGCCTGCGGCGCGGCGGGCAAGAGCATTCATTCGTGTTTAAACCTGTTGGGTTGCCCGCTAGGTCTTAGCGTCGGCGGGCGAGAGGGTGCTAGGATACTGATCCGTTTTACTGGCGGCCACGCCTATCGGGCCTTTTATCGGCCCGGGGTTGTCTGGGTTCCCCGGAGAAACGTTGGGTTTGCTCGTTGATCCCCGCGTTTTCGCCGATGATGCCGTACCAGTCCTTCGAAAAAATCGACTTTGAGGCGTCCTGGGGACGTCTCGACAAAATGTTGCGCGTGAACAAGCTGGATGAAACGCAGTCTGTTCAGCATTGAATATTTATCACCGAGGCGCCCTCGTGGCGCGTCGCTACCGTGAGATAGCCGTCCTCCATGTTTGGTTCCAACGACGACAAGAAGACCCCAGCTGCGGCTGGCGAGAAAAAAAGCCTGTTCGGATGGCTGCGCAAGAAGCCGCAGGAAACCGTCGTCGAACAGCCAGAAGCGCTGCCTGAGCCCGCCGCCGAGCCAGTGGCCGAAGAGGCCGCGCCCATCGTCCTGCCGATTGCCGAGCCGGTGTTGCAGCCGGTCGAGCCTGAACCTGAACGCGAGCCTGAGCCGGTGGCCGAACAGCCACTGACCCCGCCCGCCGGGCACACCCCCTGGCTGACCTTGCCGGTGGCGGAAGAGCCGGTCGCGCTGGTCGAGGACGAAGCGGCGCATATACCTCCACCGATTCCGGCGCCGACGCAACCTGTCGACACGCCGGTCGTCGCCCCGACTGTCGAAGCGCCAGCGCCCGTCATTACGCCTGCCGCGCCTCAATCCGTCCCACCGCCGGAGCCCGCTCCGGCTGTGGTTCCGACTCCGGCCGAGCCCGCGCGCACGGCCGAAGAGAACAAAGTCGGCTTCTTCGCCCGTCTCAAGCAGGGCCTGTCCAAGACCAGCGCCAGTATCGGCGAAGGCATGGCCAGCCTGTTCCTGGGCAAGAAAGTCATCGATGACGAACTGCTGGAAGACATCGAGACCCGCCTATTGACCGCGGATGTCGGTGTCGAAGCCACTTCGGTGATCATCCAGAGCCTGACCCAGAAGGTCGCGCGCAAACAGCTGACCGACGCCGACGCCCTGTACAAATCCCTGCAGGGCGAGTTGACCAGTCTGCTCACGCCGGTGGAAAAACCGCTGGTGATCGCCTCGCAGAACAAGCCGTTCGTGATCCTGGTCGTCGGCGTCAACGGCGCCGGCAAGACCACCACCATCGGCAAGCTGGCCAAGAAGCTGCAGCTCGAAGGCAAGAAAGTCATGCTGGCCGCGGGCGACACCTTCCGCGCCGCCGCAGTCGAACAGCTGCAAGTGTGGGGCGAGCGCAACAAGATCCCGGTGATCGCCCAGCACACCGGCGCCGACTCCGCTTCGGTGATCTTCGACGCCGTGCAGGCAGCCAAGGCCCGCGGCATCGATGTGCTGATCGCCGACACCGCCGGTCGCCTGCACACCAAAGACAACCTGATGGAAGAGTTGAAGAAGGTGCGCCGAGTGATCGGCAAGCTCGACGCCGACGCGCCCCACGAAGTGCTGCTGGTGCTGGACGCCGGCACCGGCCAGAACGCCATCAACCAGGCCAGGCAGTTCAACCAGACCGTCGAACTGACCGGGCTGGCCTTGACCAAGCTCGACGGCACCGCCAAGGGTGGGGTGATTTTCGCCCTGGCCAAGCAGTTCGGCCTGCCGATTCGCTACATCGGCGTGGGCGAAGGCATTGATGACTTGCGCACCTTTGAAGCCGAGCCCTTTGTCCAGGCACTGTTTGCCGAGCGGGAGCATTCATGATTCGTTTCGAACAGGTCGGTAAACGCTATCCGAACGGTCACGTCGGCTTGCATGAGCTGAGCTTTCGGGTCCGTCGGGGCGAGTTTCTGTTTGTCACCGGCCATTCCGGCGCCGGTAAAAGTACCTTGCTGCGCCTGCTGCTGGCGATGGAGCGACCGTCCACCGGCAAACTGCTGCTGGCCGGCCAGGATCTGAGCACCATCAGCAATGCCCAGATCCCGTACCTGCGGCGGCAGATCGGTGTGGTGTTCCAGAATCACCAATTGCTGTTCGACCGCACGGTGTTCAACAACGTGGCGTTGCCGTTGCAGATCCTTGGCCTGTCCAAGGCCGAGATCATCAAGCGTGTGGATTCGGCCCTGGAGCGCGTGGCCCTGTCGGACAAGACCGACCTGTACCCGGGCGATCTGTCCACCGGCCAGCAACAGCGCGTCGGCATCGCCCGTGCCATCGTCCATCGCCCGGCATTGCTGCTGGCGGACGAACCCACCGGTAACCTCGACCCGCGCCTGGCGGCGGAAATCATGGGCGTGTTCGAAGACATCAACCGCCTGGGCACCAGCGTGCTGATCGCCAGTCACGACCTGGCATTGATTGCGCGCATGCGTCATCGCATGCTCACCTTGCAACGTGGACGCCTGATTGGTGACGGGGAGGCCGGCGTATGAGTGCTACTCGCAGCCCGAAAGTGGCCGAACGCGTGGCCCCGAAAGCCTCCGATCCGCAGCCGCAAAAGAAAAAACGCAACGATGACGACGGCCCGGATTTTTCCACGCTGCTGCGCGCCTGGATCGAAAGCCATCGTGCCAGCCTGCTGGACAGCCTGCGGCGCCTGGGCAAGCAGCCCATCGGCAGCTTCTTTACCTGCATGGTGATGGCGGTTGCCTTGAGCCTGCCCATGGGGCTGTCATTATTGCTAAGTAATGTGGAGCGCCTGGGCGGTTCCTGGCAGCGCGCGGCGCAGATTTCCCTGTACCTCCAGATGGACGCCAGCCCCGGCGAAGGCCAGGCATTGAGCGAGCAGATCAAGGCCATGCCGGGCGTGGCCGAAGCCGAGTACATCGGCCGCGAGCAGGCGCTTGAAGAATTCCAGCAACAGTCCGGCCTGGGCGATGCTCTCAAGGAGTTGCCGGAGAACCCGCTGCCGGGTGTGGTGCTGGTGACGCCGAACGAGGTCGACAAGCCCGCCCTTGAAGCATTAAGACAAAGACTTTCCGAGTTGCCGAAGGTACAACAGGCGCAACTTGATCTAGTCTGGGTCGAGCGTCTTGCGGCGATCCTCAAGCTCGGCGACCGGTTTGTCTTCGGTCTCACAGTGCTGCTGGTTTCTGCATTACTTTTGGTGATAGGCAATACCATTCGTCTTCATATTGAAAACCGCCGCACCGAGATAGAAGTGATTAAACTCGTCGGCGGTACGGACAGTTATGTACGCAGGCCCTTCCTTTATATGGGGGCGCTGTATGGCTTCGGTGCCGGCATCCTGTCCTGGGGCGTATTGGCGTTCGGCCTGGATTGGCTGAACGATGCGGTAGTGGGGCTGGCCGGTTTGTACGGCAGTGATTTCTCGCTGGCCGGCGTGCCAGTCGCCGACGGTCTGTCGCTCTTGCTTGGCGCGGTGCTGTTGGGTTATATCGGTGCATGGATTGCGGTCGCACGCCACTTGCGTGAGCTTGCGCCAAAATAGCGTTTTTTGCGCGTATTGACCTTTCAATTTTTGTGGGAACTTGTCCTACGGTTCCCGGTCAATTTTCGCAGTGCTGAACTGCACGAGTTATGTGAGTCGGAGGTTTTTTCGTATGACCACTTCTTTGCAACCTGCTTATGCTCTGGTCCCGGGTGCGAACCTGGAGGCCTATGTGCACACGGTGAACAGCATTCCATTGCTGACTCCCGAGCAGGAGCGTGAACTGGCCGAGAGTCTCTATTATGAGCAGGATCTTGAGGCGGCTCGGCAGATGGTGCTCGCCCACCTGCGTTTTGTCGTACATATCGCCCGCAGCTATTCCGGCTACGGGCTGGCCCAGGCCGACCTGATCCAGGAAGGCAACGTCGGCCTGATGAAGGCGGTCAAGCGTTTCAACCCGGAAATGGGCGTGCGCCTGGTGTCGTTTGCGGTGCACTGGATCAAGGCGGAAATCCACGAATTCATCCTGCGCAACTGGCGCATCGTGAAAGTCGCGACCACCAAGGCCCAGCGCAAGCTGTTCTTCAACCTGCGCAGCCAGAAGAAACGCCTGGCCTGGCTGAACAACGAAGAAGTCCATCGTGTCGCCGAAAGCCTGGGCGTAGAGCCTCGGGAAGTGCGCGAGATGGAAAGCCGCCTGACCGGCCATGACATGGCCTTCGACCCGGCCGCGGAAGCGGACGACGACAGTGCTTTCCAATCGCCGGCCAACTACCTGGAAGACCACCGGTACGACCCGGCGCGTCAACTGGAAGACGCCGATTGGAGCGACAACTCCAACACCAACCTGCACGAAGCCCTGGAAGTGCTGGACGAGCGCAGCCGCGACATCCTCTACCAGCGCTGGCTGGCCGAGGAAAAAGCCACGCTGCACGACCTGGCGCAGAAGTACAACGTGTCGGCCGAGCGGATTCGCCAGCTTGAGAAGAGCGCGATGAACAAGCTCAAGGTGTCGATTGCGGCTTGACCGCGGTAACGGTCATAAAAAACGCCCCGATCAGTGATGATCGGGGCGTTTTTGTTTGTACGATGCAATCCCCTGCTGTGATCGTTCCCACGCTCTGCGTGGAAACGCATCCTGTGACGCTCCGCGTCACGCTTTGGGACGCGGAGCGTCCCGTGCTGCATTCCCACGCGGAGCGTGGGAACGATCATGCAGGGAGAGGCTTCAGCGTCCGGCTACTGGGCCCAAGGCGCCCGCCGCGCATGATCGAGTTCCAGCAAATAACCGTCGCCCCCCAGCTGGCTCATCTGCTGGCGAATCCAGCCCGCCCGTCGTAGCACATAGGGACTCGGCCGGCTGGCGCTCCATTTGCGCGGGTTGGGCAATACCGCCGCCAACAAGCTGGCCTGCTGCCGGGACAAGGCGTCGGCGCTGGTGCGGAAGTGATGCCGTGCCGCCGCTTCAGCCCCGAACACGCCGTCATCCCACTCGACGCTGTTGAGGTACACCTCGAGGATCCGCTGCTTGGGCCAGAACACTTCGATCAGCGCGGTGAACCACGCCTCCAGGCCTTTGCGCAGCCAACTGCGGCCCGACCACAGGAACAGGTTCTTGGAGACTTGCTGGCTGAGGGTGCTGGCGCCGCGAATCGAACCGCCACGGCCATTGTGGGCGAAGGCAGCCTGGATCGCGCCGATGTCGAAGCCCCAGTGCTCGGGGAATTTCTGGTCTTCACCGGCGATCACCGCGACTTTGAGGCTGTCGGAGATTTGGTCCCAAGGCTGCCATGTGCGTTGCAGATCGATCGGCGCACCGCCGAACCAGGATTCGACCTTGCGCTCGATCATCAGCGCCGTGAACGGCGGCGGCACCACGCGAAACAACAGCACGAGCACAACGCTGCCGACGGCGAACCAGAGCAGGGCTTTAAGGAATCGTCGAAACAATGTACGCAGCATAGAGATGGCTTGGCCGAACCCGTCGAGCGGGCCATTATACAGACCCTGTCCCCCGAGTCTGACTGGAGTTCCCATGTTGCGTAGCTTTCTGATGCTGGCGGCTTTTTTCGGTTTCACAGGCGTGGCGCTGGGGGCTTTTGCTGCCCATGGCCTGAAAAATCGCCTGAGCGCCGATTACCTGGCGATCTTCCACACCGGCGTCACTTACCAATTGGTGCACACCCTGGCGTTGCTGGGCGTTGCGCTGCTGGCCACGCACATTCCCGGGCGCGTCGTGACCTGGGCCGGAATTTCCTTTGTGATCGGCATCCTGCTGTTCTCCGGCAGTTTGTACCTGCTGACGCTGACGGGCATCAGCAAGCTGGGCATCATCACCCCGTTTGGCGGCGTGGCGTTCCTGATCGGTTGGTTGTGCCTGGGGCTTGCCGCCTGGCGGCTGAGCTGACCAGCAAGTCCATTTCATGACGAATGGCTTGGGTCGTCCAGACTGATCGGGCTAGAATGCCAGCCCCTAAAAATGATGGCGGCATCCGGCATGCGCATTCAGTTGAACGGCGAACCCCTTGATCTGCCCGACGGTGAAACCGTTGCGGCCCTGCTGACCCGTCTGGAACTCACCGGACGCCGCGTCGCGGTGGAGCTCAACCTGGATATCGTCCCGCGCAGCCAGCACGCCGAAACCACGTTGAACGACGGCGATTCGGTCGAAGTGGTCCACGCCATCGGCGGCGGCTAGTCGCCTCGGTTTCGCAGCATTTCGCAAAGAACCTCACCCCAACAGAGGATTTCCCATGAGCATCGTTCGTAGCGACAAGCCCTTCGTCCTGGCCGGTCGTACCTACCAGTCGCGCTTGCTGGTAGGCACCGGCAAGTATCGCGACATGGAAGAAACCCGCCTGGCCATCGAGGCCTCGGGCGCCGAGATCGTGACCGTCGCCGTGCGCCGGACCAACATCGGCCAGAATCCGGGCGAACCGAACCTGCTGGATATCCTGCCGCCGGATCGCTACACCATCCTGCCGAACACCGCCGGTTGCTTCGACGCCATCGAGGCCGTGCGCACCTGCCGCCTGGCCCGTGAGCTGCTCGACGGCCACAACCTGGTGAAGCTGGAAGTGCTGGCGGACCAGAAAACCCTGTTCCCGAACGTGATCGAAACCCTCAAGGCCGCCGAGACCCTGGTCAAGGAAGGTTTCGACGTGATGGTCTACACCAGCGACGACCCGATCATTGCCCGTCAACTGGCGGAAATCGGCTGCATCGCGGTCATGCCGCTGGCCGGCCTGATCGGCACCGGCCTGGGGATCTGCAACCCGTACAACCTGCAGATCATCCTGGAAGAAGCCAAGATCCCGGTGCTGGTGGATGCCGGTGTCGGCACCGCCTCCGACGCCACCATCGCCATGGAGCTGGGTTGCGAGGCGGTGCTGATGAATTCGGCCATCGCCCACGCCCAGCAGCCGATCCTGATGGCCGAAGCCATGAAGCACGCCATCGTCGCCGGTCGCCTGGCGTACCTGGCTGGCCGCATGCCGAAAAAACTCTACGCCAGCGCGTCCTCGCCGCTGGATGGTCTGATCAAGTAAGAGCCATTGATGACTGAATCGAACGACACGCCGGTCCTCCCGGAAGAAGGCGAAGAGCGCCAGCACCGCCGCATCAAGAGTTTCGTGATGCGCGCCGGGCGCATGACTGAAGGCCAGCAGCGCGGTCTGGAGCAGGGCGCGCCGCTGTTTGTCCTGCCCCTGGCCGATGCGCCGGTGGATTTTGACCAGGTCTTCGGCCGCTCGGCCCCACGCTCGCTGGAAATCGGCTTCGGCATGGGCCATTCGTTGCTGGAAATGGCCGCTGCGTCGCCGGAGCAGGATTTCATTGGGGTGGAAGTCCACCGTCCAGGCGTCGGTGCGCTGCTCAATGGCGTACTGACCCAAGGGCTGACCAACCTGCGGGTCTACGATTGCGACGCCATCGAAGTGCTCAACCGCTGCGTGGCCGACAACAGCCTCGATCGGCTGATGCTGTTTTTTCCGGATCCTTGGCACAAGAGCCGGCACCACAAGCGCCGTATCGTCCAGGCGTCGTTCGCCGAACTGGTGCGCAGCAAGTTGAAAGTCGGCGGTGTGCTGCACATGGCCACCGACTGGGAACCTTATGCCGAGTACATGCTGGAAGTCATGAATGTCGCCCCGGGCTACCGCAACCTGGCCGAAGACGGCAAGTGCGTACCGCGCCCGGCCGAACGGCCGATCACCAAGTTCGAGCGCCGTGGCGAACGGCTTGGGCATGGGGTTTGGGATTTGAAGTTCGAGAAGGTGGCTTAAACATCACGCAATAAAACTGTGGGAGCGAGCCTGCTCGCGATAGCGGTGTAACGGTCAACATTAATGTTGAGTGTTATGGCCTCATCGCGAGCAGGCTCGCTCCCACAGTTGTTTTCGGTTGTATTTGAAATCAGCGCCGATCCGCCACCACGCCAATCAACACCAGCACCACCAACAACACCGGCGCCAGGCTGTAGTTGTTGAACTGGCTCAAGCCCCGGACGATCCACGGCGTGGCGTAGATCAGTGCGGCGCCGCTGCCGATCATGCACAACAGGGCGATCAGCGGGACGCGCAAAGCGCCGGCGATGCTGCCCAGGCGTTGCTCGACCCAGCCCTTGATGTCAGCACCAAACAGCACCAGCAGGCAGCCCACCAATGCCAGGGAGATTTCCGACAGATTGCTTCGGCTCCAGCGGGACACGGTGGCGAGCAGGTCGAGTACCAGATCCATTCGTTTTCCTTGTTTGATCAGCTCAGAAATTTTTGCAGCAAGTCATTGAGAAACAGCTGTCCGCGCTCGGTCGCCGCCAGACGTGACGGTTCGACCTGCAACAACCCACTTTGTTCGGCGTCGCGCCGGCCTTCGGCCAGGCTTTCAAGGGGCAGGCCAGTGCGTTGCGGATAAAGCTGCGCGTCCACGCCCTCTGTGAGGCGCAGCGCGTTCATCAGGAACTCGAAGGGCAGCTCTTCGTTGGCGAGCTCTTTTTCACCGGCGAGGAAACGTTTGGCCGGGTTGAGATAGTCCTTGGGTAAGCGAGTCTTCCAGGTTCGCACGATGCGCCCGTCCGGATGACTGAGCTTGCCATGGGCGCCGGCGCCGATGCCGATGAAGTCGCCGAAACTCCAATAGTTGAGATTGTGCCGTGCCGCGCGCCCAGGCTGGGCATACGCCGAGACTTCGTACTGGGCGTAGCCGTGTTCGGCGAGCAGCGCTTGCCCGGCCTCCTGGATATCCCACAAGGTGTCGTCTTCCGGCAAAGTCGGCGGCTGGTTCCAGAACACCGTGTTCGGCTCCAGCGTCAGCTGGTACCAGGACAAATGGGTCGGCTTCAAGGCGATGGCCTGGCGCAAGTCGCTCAAGGCATCGTCCAGGGACTGATCCGGCAGGCCATGCATCAGGTCCAGGTTGAAGTTGTCGAACCCGGCCTGGCGGGCCATGCCGGCGGCGCGCACCGCCTCGTCACCGTTATGGATCCGGCCCAGGGCCTCGAGCTTGGCCTGCTGGAAGCTCTGGATGCCGATGGACAGGCGATTGATGCCCAAGGCCCGGTAAGCGACGAATTTTTCCTGCTCGAACGTGCCGGGGTTGGCTTCCAGGGTGATTTCAATGTCTGGGGCGAACGTTATCCGCGCTTCGACACCTTTGAGCAAACGGCCCAGGGCCTGGGCACTGAACAGGCTCGGGGTACCGCCACCGAAAAAGATCGAACTCAACGGGCGACCGTAGACAGCGTGTAGATCCTGGTCGAGATCGGCCAGCAAGGCGTCGACATACTCCTCTTCCGGCAACTGTGGGCTGGCGGTGTGGGAGTTGAAGTCGCAATACGGGCATTTGCGCACGCACCACGGGATGTGGACATACAACGCCAGGGGCGGCAG
The DNA here is from genome assembly GCF_001269655.1 of Pseudomonas thivervalensis. GTDB lineage: Bacteria > Pseudomonadota > Gammaproteobacteria > Pseudomonadales > Pseudomonadaceae > Aquipseudomonas > Aquipseudomonas thivervalensis. The sequence goes on along the minus strand of NZ_LHVE01000020.1, from coordinate 254,848 downwards.
GACCGGCAGCGGCACCCGGGGCGTTTGTACACCGCCATGGATCAGCGGTGCGGGAGCGTCATCGATCATTGCAGGCCCAGGCGTTGACGCAGCAGGGCCATGGCGCGGGCGCGGTGGCTCAGTTGGTTTTTTTCCACCGGCCCCAGCTCGGCGCTGGAGCAATTGCGCTCTGGCACCCAGAACAACGGGTCGTAGCCAAAACCGTGCTCGCCGCTGGCTTCGGTGAGAATGCGCCCGTGCCACAGGCCTTCACAGAGGATCGGCAACGGATCATCGGCATGGCGGACCAGGGCCAGCACACACACGAATTGCGCGCCGCGCTCGGCTTCAGGCACGTCCTTGAGGGCGTCGAGCAGCTTGGCGTTGTTCGCCGCGTCACCTTTGCCGTCGGCGTAACGGGCCGAGTAGATGCCCGGCGCACCGCCGAGGAAGTCCACGGCCAGCCCGGAATCGTCGGCCAGCGCCGGCAGGCCCGAGATGCGCGCGGCATTGCGGGCCTTGAGGATGGCGTTCTCGACGAAGGACAGGCCGGTTTCTTCCGGTTCCACCTGGCTGAATTCGCCAATCGAGCGCAACTGCACCGCCCCGCCGAGCATGGCCTGCAGTTCCTTGAGTTTGCCGGCGTTGTGGCTGGCCAGCACGAGTTGGGTGAAGTTCATCATTCGCCGGGGAACAGTTCCTGGTTGAAGTTGAGGGTGTTGATCTTGTCGCCGGTCTGCACCTTGATCTCGAAAGTGCGGGTTTCCTGCTGGGGCACCGGATACTGGGCGATGTAATAGATCGCGCCTTGCTCCGTGACCTGGCGGAAGGTGAGGGGGACTGTCTTGCTGGTCAGGTCTTTCACCGTGCCGCTGACCTGGGCCATCAAAGGCTTGCCGCCCTTGATCACCGAGACATTGATCACGCCTTGGTTTTTGCTGCGAGTCAGCTCGGCCGCCTTGGCGATGTCGGGCGTCAGGAAAGTGGAGTTGAACGTGTTGTAGTGCACGGTGATATCACCGAATTTTTCCATGCGCTCGGCCTTGATGACATCGGCGGCCATGGCGCCAACGCTCAGGCAAGCGGTGATGAGAAACAACGCTAGACGTTTCATGTCGTGCTCCTGGTGAGGCCGGGGCTCACACCGCGACCTGATGATCGGCAAGGCCTGGGCTGCTGACCCGATAGATGCCTATTTCACCTAACAGATTAGGCCAAAGCTTGCTGGCCCACCCGTGGCGGTGCTGTTGGTCCACGGCCAGGCGATCGATGACCTTGGCTTCACGTTCGTGGCACAGCGCTTCGAAATCCTTGAAGGTGCAGAAGTGGATGTTCGGCGTGTTGTACCAGGTGTAGGGCAGGAAGTCAGAGACCGGCATGCGGCCCTTGCTCGCCAGGTACCAGCGGCAACGCCAGTGGCCGAAGTTGGGGAAGGTGATGATGCACTGGCGCCCGACCCGCAGCATTTCGTCGAGGATCTTGTCCGGGTAGTGCACCGCTTGCAGGGCCTGGGTCATGACCACGATGTCGAAGCTGTTGCTGGCGAAGTTGCCCAGGCCCTTGTCCAGGTCCTGCTCGATGACGTTGATGCCCTTGGCGACGCACTCGGCGATGTTGTCCGGGTCGTTTTCCAGGCCATAGCCGGTGACCTGTTTGTTGTCCCGCAGCCAGGTCAGCAGTTCGCCGTTGCCACAGCCCAGGTCGAGCACGCGGCTGCCGGCGGGGATCCATTCCTGGATGATGTCCAGATCGGCTCTCATGGCGTCCTCACAGCGTTATACGGTTCATGTAGTTGCCGAACGCCTGCAGGTAGCGCGGGATCGGGATCAAAAAGGCGTCGTGGCCCTGGGGCGCGTCGATTTCCAGGTAGCAGACGTCCTTGCGCGCAGCCATCAGCGCGTCCACCAGCTCCCGTGATCGCGCCGGGGAGAAACGCCAGTCGGTGGTGAACGACATCACACAGAACTTGGCGGTGGCATTGGCGAAGGTTTTCGCCAGGTTATCGTCGAAGTTCGCCGCCGGATCGAAGTAGTCCAGCGCCTTGGTCATCAACAGGTAGGTGTTGGCGTCGAAACGCCCGGAGAACTCTTCACCCTGGTAACGCAGGTAGCTTTCGACCTGGAACTCGACGCTGTGGAAGTCGTAGTTGAGCTTTTCGCTCTTGAGGCCACGGCCGAATTTCTCGCCCATGGAGTCGTCGGACAGATAAGTGATGTGCCCGACCATCCGCGCCAGCATCAGCCCGCGCTTGGGGATCACACCGTGTTCCTGGAACGAACCGCCATGGAATTCGGGGTCGGTGAGGATCGCCTGGCGCGCCACTTCGTTGAAGGCGATGTTCTGCGCCGACAGCTTGGGTGCCGAGGCGATTGCCAGGCAGTGGCGCACGCGGTCCGGGTAGGTAATGGTCCATTGCAGGGCCTGCATGCCCCCCAGGCTGCCGCCGATCACCGCCGCCCATTGGCCGATGCCGAGGCGGTCGGCCAGGCGCGCCTGGCTGTGGACCCAGTCTTCTACGGTCAGCACCGGGAAATCGGCGCCGAAGGGCTTGCCGGTGTCCGGGTTGAGGCTGCTGGGGCCGGTGGAGCCGTTGCAGCCGCCGAGGTTGTTCAGGCTGACCACGAAGAACTTGCTGGTGTCGATGGGCTTGCCCGGGCCAATGCAACTGTCCCACCAGCCGGGCTTGCGGTCGTCGACGCCGTGGTAACCGGCGGCGTGGTGATGCCCCGACAAGGCGTGGCAAATCAGCACGGCATTGCTCGCCGTGGCATTGAGGGTGCCGTAGGTTTCGTAGATCAGGTCATAGGCTGGCAACGAACGGCCGCAGGCCAGGGCCAGGGGCTCGCTGAAATGCGCCGTTTGCGGCGTCACCAGACCAACGGAATCGGGGGGAAAGGCAGCTGGCATCGACCCTGCTCGCGTTGAAATGAGGCGTAAGTCTAAAGACCGCTGTGGCGGGCGGCAAGCAAAGGCCCGCGCTGATTGTCCGCTGATGCAAACCCTGTGGCGACTGGATCTATCTGTGGCGAGGGAGCTTGCTCCCGCTGGGGCGTGAAGCGGCCCTGTAGGAGCTGTCGAGTGCAACGAGGCTGCGATCTTTCCCCAGACAATTGAGTCGTGAGCGAAAGATCAATATCAAAGATCGCAGGCTTCGCCAGCTCCTACAGAGCCCAGCGGGAGCAAGCTCCCTCGCCACAGGAAAAGCTGCAGCGTGCTTTAGATCAGCAACCGCAGGATCTCCGGCATCATGGTCATCGCCGCCAGGTTGTTGATCACCAGCATGTCGATCAGCTTGAGCACCATGAACGCCAGGATCGGCGAGATGTCCAGGCCACCGAGATTCGGCACGATGCGGCGGAACGGCGCCAGGGCCGGCTCGCAGATCTGGTTCACCAGTTCGGCACCCGGGTTATGGCTGCCCGGCGCGACCCACGACAGGATCACGCTGATGATCATGGCGAAGAAGAAGATCTTCAGGAACAGCGCGGTCACGCCAATGATCGACCAGATCAGCAGTTGCAGCGGGTTGCCGGTGGTGCCGTAGGTCAGCAGCAGCGTCAGGGCCATCAGCGCCAGTTGCACCAGGATGGCCAGGACCAGCGACGACATGTCCAGGCCGAACAGGCTCGGGATGATCCGGCGCAGCGGCTTGAGCAGCGGCTGGGTGGCCTTGACGACGAACTGGCACAGCGGGTTGTAGAAGTTGGCGCGCACCAGTTGCAGCACGAAGCGCAGCAGCACGATCAGCAGGTACAGGCTGCCGAGGGTTTGCAGCACGTAGACCGCTGCAGTGTTCAATCCAATCATGAATGGCTCCTTATTGGCCCAGTTGTTCGGCCATTTCGGCCGAGCGGTGCGCGGCGGCGCCGAGTGCTTTTTCCACCAGGGCTTCGAAGCCCCCGGCCTGGAACGATTTGATGGCCGCTTCGGTGGTGCCGGCCGGCGAGGTCACGCGGCGCCGCAGCTCGGCCGCATCGACGTCGCTGGATACCGCCATGTGTGCGGCACCGAGGGCGGTCTGCAAGGTCAACTGGGCGGCGGTTTCCCGGGTCAGACCAAGTTTTTCGCCAGCGGCAGTCATGGCTTCGATCAGCAGGAAGAAATACGCCGGGCCCGAGCCGGAGACGGCGGTGACGGCATCCAATTGCTGTTCGGTGTCCAGCCACAGGGCCAGGCCGACGGCCGACAGCAGCGTTTGCGCCTGCTGACGTTGCTCGGCGCTCACCTGTTCGGTGGCGAACAGGCCGCTGACGCCCTGGCGCAATAGCGCCGGGGTATTGGGCATGCAACGAACGATCGGCTGCTCGCCGAGCCAGTTGTTCATGCTGGCGCAGGTGATGCCAGCGGCAATCGACACCACCAGCTGATGGGGCTTGAGGCTTGGGCGCAGGGCCTCGCAGACGGTTTTCATCGCTTGCGGCTTGACCGCCAGCACGATGACGTCCGCGCTGTCGATGGCTTGGGCGTTGTCGGCGAAGGTCTCGATGCCGTGCTCGGCGCTCACCCGGGTGCGGGTCTCTTCACCCGGATCGCTGGCGCGGATCAGCGCAGCGTCCAGGCCCTTGGCCCGCAGGCCGCCGATCAGGCTGGCGGCCATGTTGCCGGCGCCGATGAAAGCAATACGCGTGTTGCTCATGACAGGTCCTTATAAAGAGATGAGTCGGCCATGGTTCAGGAGTGACCGTAGTCGCGGGCGCCAAACAGGGCGGTCCCGATGCGCACCCAGGTGGCACCTTGGGCAATGGCCGACTCGAGGTCGTGGCTCATGCCCATGGAAAGCGTGTCCAGCGGCAGTGCCAGGCTGGCTTGCAGGCGTTGAACGGCGGCAAAGGCTGCATCCTGGGCGGCACGTTCTTCGGTGGGTTCGGGAATCGCCATCAGCCCGCGCAGCTTCAAGCGTGGCAACGCGCTGATGGCATTGGCGAGGGCGGGCAGGTCCGCCGGGGTGCAGCCGGATTTGCTGGCTTCACCGCTGACATTGACCTGGATGCAGATGTTCAGCGGCGGCAGCTCGGCCGGGCGTTGCTCGGACAGGCGCTGTGCAATTTTCAAGCGATCCACGGAATGCACCCAGTCGAAGTGTTCGGCGATAGCGCGCGTCTTGTTCGATTGAATGGGGCCGATGAAGTGCCAGATCAAGGGCAGGTCGGTCAATTCGACCTGTTTGCCCAGGGCCTCTTGCAGGTAGTTCTCGCCGAAGTCCCGCAGGTCGGCGGCATAGGCTTCGCGCAGGGCCTGGGCGGGCTTGGTCTTGCTCACGGCCAGCAGCTGGACGCTGTGTTCGGCACGCTGGGCGGCTTGCTCCGCAGCGCGGATGCGCGATCTAACCTGAGCAATGTTGTCTGCTATCGTGGTCATAAAGAAAAGCCAGCGGGTCTGAGGTTCGCGGCATTCTACTGGAATTGAGGAGCGCTATGGATATCACTGAACTGCTGGCGTTCAGCGCCAAACAGGGGGCGTCGGACCTGCACCTGTCCGCTGGGCTGCCGCCGATGATCCGCGTGGATGGCGATGTACGGCGGATCAACCTGCCGGCACTGGACCACAAGCAGGTCCATGAGCTGATCTACGACATCATGAACGACCGGCAACGGGTAGATTACGAAAAGTTTCTGGAGACCGACTTTTCCTTCGATGTGCCGGGTGTCGCGCGCTTCCGGGTCAACGCCTTCAACCAGAATCGCGGTGCGGGAGCGGTGTTCCGGACCATTCCATCGAAAGTCCTGACCATGGAAGACCTGGGGATGGGCGAGGTGTTTCGCAAAATCACCGAGGCCCCGCGTGGGCTGGTGCTGGTGACCGGGCCGACCGGCTCGGGCAAGTCCACCACCCTGGCGGCCATGATCGACCACCTCAACAGCCACAAGCACCATCACATCCTCACCATCGAAGACCCCATCGAATTCGTTCACGAGCCGCGCAAATGCCTGATCAACCAGCGCGAGGTGCACCGCGACACCCAGGGGTTCTCCACGGCCTTGCGTTCAGCCCTGCGGGAGGACCCGGACGTGATCCTGGTGGGGGAGATGCGCGACCTGGAAACCATTCGCCTGGCGCTGACCGCCGCCGAAACCGGGCACCTGGTGTTCGGCACCCTGCACACCACGTCGGCGGCCAAGACCATCGACCGGGTGGTGGACGTGTTCCCTGGTGATGAGAAGTCCATGGTTCGCTCGATGTTGTCGGAATCGTTGCAGGCGGTGATTTCCCAGACGCTGATCAAGAAGATCGGCGGCGGCCGGGTTGCGGCGCATGAAATCATGCTGGGGACCTCGGCCATCCGGAACCTGATCCGTGAAGACAAGGTGGCGCAGATGTACTCGTCCATCCAGACCGGTGGCTCGCTGGGGATGCAGACCCTGGACATGTGCTTGAAGGACTTGGTGAACAAGGGGCTGATCAGCCGCGAACATGCCCGGGAGCGGGCGCGTACGCCGGATAACTTCTAGAAGGCAGGGAGGTGATGCAGCCCCTGTAGGAGCTGTCGAGTGCAACGAGGCTGCGATCTTTCCCCTGCCCATTGAGTCGTGAGCGAAAGATCAGATCAAGATCAAAAGATCGCAGGCTTCGCCAGCTCCTACAGAGCCCAGCGGGAGCAAGCTCCCTCGCCACAAAAGGCCGTGTACGCTTCGGATCAGCGCTGAACCACGCGCAGCGCACCCGGTTCTTTCGGCAGCACCCGCTTGGCGACCACGTAGTGGGTGTTCCAATACGGCTTGTTCAGCGTGTCGATGGTCACCGACTTGCCGCGGCGCGGGGCGTGGATGAAACGGTCGTTGCCCAGGTAGATGGCCACGTGGTTGACCCGGCGGCTCTTGAGCTTGAAGAAGATCAGGTCGCCGGGCTTGAGGTCCTTGCGCTCGACTTTCTCGCCGTGACCGGCAGCCATCGCATTGGACGTGCGCGGCAGGTCGAACGTGGCGTCGTTGAAAGCGTATTTCACCAAACCACTGCAATCGAAACCTTTACTTGGGCTGCTGCCGCCCCAACGGTAAGGTGTGCCGAGGACATTCACGGCGCGGCTCAGGACATTGCTGGTGGTCTTGGTCGCCATGGGTGGCACGAGGCGGCTGTGAGCGGTGCTCACACGTTGGACGCCTTGCTTGTTCTTGCTCGATGGAGCAGAAACATGGGATTTCGGGGTGTAGCCGTTGACGTTGGGAAGACGTTGCTCACGATTGGTGGCGTGGGCGGCCAGTGGCAATAATAGGCAGATGGTTAGCCATGTCTTGAAAAATGGACGCATTAGGCAGGGCTCTTAAAGGTTAGCGCGCAACTTTATAACAGCTTTTTTTGCCATTCCGAGGCCGTTTGTCGATTCGAAACCCAGCGTAAACCCCGCACAATTGCGGCAAATTGACCTGATTGTCCGACAGAACCCCCGTGTCACGGGCGTTTGCGCGACTCGCGTCGCTCAGGACCGCTTGTCGGCGAGACACAAAAAAGTCACAAAAAGTCCGAATAAATTTTTCTATCGAGGCAAAAGAGGCATTCATGAACAGCTATCAGCAGGACGCAATCCGCGATACCCACAGCAAAGTCATCGGGTATCTGCTGTGGATTTTCGGCTTTACCGGCGCTCACCGTTTCTATTACGGCAAACCGGTCACGGGCACGATCTGGTTTTTCACCTTCGGCCTGCTGGGCATTGGCTGGCTGATCGACCTGTTCCTGATCCCGGCGATGGACCGCGAAGCGGACCTGCGTTTCACCCCAGGGCCCATCGAGTACAGCGTGGCGTGGATTCTGCTGACATTCCTCGGGGTGCTGGGCGTACACCGCATGTACCAAGGCAAATGGCTCAGCGGAATTATTTACCTGCTGACCGGCGGGGTGTTTTTCCTCGGGGTGCTGTATGACTTCTGGACGCTGAACGATCAGGTGTCGATTCGGAATGCGCAGAAGCGTGGGGCTTTTCATTAAACCAGTCAGACCGAGTTGCCTGCATTCGCGAGCAAGCCCGCTCCCACAGGGGCTTCGGTGAACACATTATTTGTGAACATCCCAAATCCAATGTGGGAGCGGGCTTGCTCGCGAAGCAGGCGGCGCGGTATCAGGCCTGGTGAGTGATCCGCCCATCCATCAGGGTGTAACGCACCACCCCCGGCAGGCTGTGGCCGAGGAACGGGCAATTGTCGCCCTTGGAGCGCCAGGCCTCACCGGCCACGGACGACGCGGTAGGGTCGAACAGCACCAGGTCCGCCGCGGCGCCCACCGCGAGTTTCCCCGCCGGCAATTGCAGCGCCTGGGCTGGGCCGGCGCTCAGGCGGGCCAGCAAGGTCGGCAAGTCCAGCAAGCCGTCTTCCACCAGCGTCAGGGCCAGCGGTAGCAGCAATTCGACGCTGCTGATGCCCGGCTCGGTGGCGCCGAACGGGGCCAGCTTGGCATCGCGCTCGTGGGGTTGGTGATGGCTGGAGATGGCCGAGATCACGCCAGACTTCACCGCCTCGCGCAGGCCATCGCGGTCGGCGCGGGTGCGCAGCGGCGGCTGGACGTGGTAGACGCTGTTGAAGTCGATCAGCGCTTCGTCGGTCAGGATCAACTGGTACAGCGCCACGTCGGCGGTCACTGGCAAGCCGCGGGCCTGGGCCTGGGCGATCAATGCGGCGCCGCGGGCGCTGGTCAGTTGGCTGAAGTGGGCGCGCACGCCGCTTTGCTCCACCAACAGCAGGTCTCGGGCCAGGGCCACGGTCTCGGCGGTTTCCGGGATGCCCGGCAGGCCGAGGAAGCTGGCGGTCGGGCCTTCATGGGCCAGGCCGCCTTCGGCCAGGTCATGGTCCTGGGAATTGAAGATCACCGTCAGGCCGAAAGTCGCCGCGTATTCCAGGGCGCGACACAGGGTACGGGTGTTGCGGAAACTGTTCAGGCCGTTGCCGAACGCCACGCAGCCGGCGTCACGCAGGGCGATGAGCTCGGCCAGCTGTTCGCCTTCCAGGCCTTTGCTCAGTGCGCCAATCGGGAAAACCTTGGTGTTGCCGGCCTCCCGGGCGCGGTCGAGGATCAGTTCGGCCACGGCCGAAGTGTCCAGCACCGGTTTGGTCTGCGGCGGGCAGCATAGGCTGGTCACGCCGCCGGCGGCGGCGGCGCGGGTTTCAGTGATGATGCTGCCTTTGCGGCTGTAGCCCGGTTCGCGCAGGGCGACATTCAGGTCCACCAGGCCGGGAGCGGCCACCAGGCCTTGGGCGTCGAGGATTTCGGCCGCGACGAAACCCGTCGGCGCCGCGCCAAGGGCGACGATCTTGCAGGCATCGATATGAATGTCAGTCACTTGATCCAGGCCACTGGCTGGATCGATCACGCGTGCGCCGAGAATGCTGAGCTTCACTGGGCGTTCTCCTGGTCGAATTGGCGCTGGGCGGTTTGCCCGCTCATGGCCATGGACAGCACGGCCATGCGGATGGCGATGCCGTAGGTCACCTGGTTGAGAATCACCGAGTGTGGCCCGTCGGCCACCGCCGACTCGATCTCCACCCCGCGGTTGATCGGCCCCGGGTGCATGACGATGGCGTCCGGCTTGGCCCCGGCCAGGCGCGCCGTGGTCAGGCCGAACAGGCGGTAGAACTCGCCTTCGCTGGGCAGCAGGCCGCCGGTCATGCGCTCGCGTTGCAGGCGCAGCATGATCACCACGTCCACGTCCTTGAGGCCTTCGGTCATGTCGGTGTAGACCTTCACGCCGTATTGCTCGACGCCGATGGGCAGCAGGGTTTTCGGCGCGATCACGCGGATATCCGGGCAGCCGAGGGTCTTGAGGGCCAGCATGTTCGAGCGGGCCACCCGCGAGTGCAGGATGTCGCCGACGATGGCCACCGACAGGTTCTCGAAGCTGCCCTTGTGCCGACGGATGGTCAGCATGTCGAGCATGCCCTGGGTCGGGTGCGCGTGACGGCCGTCGCCGCCGTTGATGATCGCCACTTGCGGGCACACGTGTTCGGCAATGAAGTGCGCTGCGCCGGAGTCGCCGTGGCGCACGACGAACATGTCGGCGGCCATGGCTTCGAGGTTGCGCAGGGTGTCGAGCAGGGTTTCACCCTTGCTCGCCGAGGACGTGGACACGTTGAGGGTGATCACGTCCGCTGACAGGCGCTGGGCCGCCAGTTCGAAGGTGGTGCGGGTACGGGTGGAGTTTTCGAAGAACACGTTGCACACGGTCTTGCCGCGCAGCAACGGGACTTTCTTCACCGCCCGGGCGCCGACCTCGAGGAACGAGTCGGCGGTGTCGAGGATTTCCGTCAGCAGCTCGCGGCGCAGGCCGTCGAGGGACAGGAAGTGCCGCAGCTGGCCTTGATCGTTGAGCTGCAGCGGGCGCTTGGTTTCGAGAGGCGTCATCGCGATGGACTCTTACAAGGGCAGTTAAAGGGCAAGGTCTTGCAGTTCGAGTTGCAGCGGCGACGGCCCGGAGAGCTTGACCCGCTCGTGGGCGGCCAGCGTCAGCGTCGCGCCGACCACGTTCGGCCGGATCGGCAGCTCGGCGGCGTCCAGGTCCAGCAGGCACACCAGCGTCACGCTGGCCGGGCGACCGTAGTCGAACAGTTCGTTCATGGCGGCGCGGATGGTCCGGCCGCTCATCAGCACATCGTCAATCAGCACCAGGTGCTGGCCTTCGATTTCGAACGGTAGCGCCGAGGGGCGTACTTGCGGGTGCAGGCCGTTCTGGCTGAAGTCGTCGCGGTAGAAGGACACGTCCAGGGTGCCCAGCGGCGATTGGCTGCCCAGTGCTTCGAGCAAGGCCTGGGCGACCCAGACGCCACCGGTGCGAATGCCGATGTAGCGCGGTTCGCTGATGCCGCGTTGTTCCAGGTGTGCCGTGAGACGAATCGCCATCTGGCTGATCAGTTCGGCAGGATTGGGCAGGCTCATGCTGGCTCCTTCAGGTTCCCGGGCCGGTGGTGAATGGCACGGTCTATCGCTAAGAGAAAGCGCCTTGGCGGCGCTTTCAAAAAAATCAGGTTTCGAACAGGGCGGCGTTGGCGTCGAGCCAGCCTTGCAACAGCAGGGCGGCGGCGATGGCGTCCACCGGGTTGTCGCGGTAACTGCCTTTCTGCCCGCCGCGCACCAGGCGCTCGCCCTTGGCCTCGAAAGTGGTCAGGCGCTCGTCATGGGTATAGAAAGGCAGGTTGTAGCGGCCATTGAGCCGGCGGGCGAACTTTTCGGCGCGCAGGCACATGTCGCTGGGCGTGCCGTCCATGTTCAGCGGCAGGCCGACCACCACGGCATCGGGTTTCCATTCCTTGATCAGCGCTTCGACCTGGTTCCAGTCTGGAACGCCATTCTGCGCCTTCAAGGTGCACAGCTCGCGGGCCTGGCCGGTAATGACCTGGCCGACCGCTACGCCGATCTGTTTGGTGCCGTAATCGAAACCCAGCAGCAAGCGCAGGGCCATCAGGCGTGTCCTGCCTGGCTGGTGAGCAGGCTGAGGTTGACCCCCAATCGGCTGGCCGCCGCTTCCAGGCGCAGTTCGCTGCTGGTGTTGAACAGGATGTCGGCGTCGAACGGGCAGGTCAGCCACGCGTTGTCGGCCAGCTCGGCTTCCAGTTGCCCGGGTTCCCAGCCGGCATAACCGAGGGCGATCAAGCTTTTCTCCGGGCCGACGCCGTCGGCGATGGCGAACAGCACGTCCTGGGAGGTGGACAGCGACAGGCCGTCCAAGTCCACGGTGGCTTGGTATTTAGGGCCCGACGGATGGAGCACGAAACCGCGGTCGGTCTGTACCGGGCCACCGATGAAAATCGGCACGTGCTGGCACAAGAGTGGCGGTTCGATCTCGGGCCGCAGTTGCTCAAGAATGTCCGCCAGGTTCAGCTCCTGCGGGCGATTGATCACCAGCCCCATGGCCCCATTGGCCGTGTGCTCGACGATGTAGGTCAAGGTATGGGCAAAGTTCGGATCGGCCATGTGCGGCATGGCGATCAGGAAGTGATGCTTGAGGTAGGTGGGGCTGACGTTTTTCATAGGCGCTAGTGTGGCGGCGCAGGGCCGAACTGACAAGCCAGGAAATGCCTGAGACTGTCACCAATCCCTGTGGGAGCGAGCTTGCTCGCGATGGCGGACTGGCAGTCGCCATCCATGTTGAATGATCCATTGCTATCGCGAGCAAGCTCGCTCCCACAAGGGGCTTGGCGGTGGCTCAGTTACTGGAAAGCCGGTCGCCGCGGGCAAACTTCCAGGTGCGGATGATTTCCAGTCGGTCGATGTCCGACAGGTCCCCGGTAAACGGGGCGAACGGTGCGGCCAGGCGCACGATCCGCTGGGCCGCCTGGTCCAGCAGCGGCTGGCCGGAGGATTCGAGCACCAGCACTTCATACAACGAGCCGTCCCGATTGATCGAGACCATTAGCCGCAGGTTGCCGTAGATCTGCTTGCGCCGCGCTTCGTCGGGGTAGTTGAGGTTGCCGATGCGCTCGACCTTCTTGCGCCACTCGTCCTTGTACCAGGCGCCCTTGTCGCGCATGGTCGAGGCAGCGCTCAGACGGTGGATGCGCGGGCGCTTGGCGTAGAGCTGTTGCTCCTGGGCCAGTTCGGCTTCCAGGCTGGCGATGTCGCTGGACAGCTGTGAACTGTCGAAGGTGGGCACGGGGGCCTGGGGCTTGGGGTCAGGCTTGACCTCTTCCTTGACCGGGGCTTTTTTCGGCTTCGGCGCGACAGTGGTCACGGCCGCCTTGGGTGCCGTCTCCTGCACTTCGGGTTTGGCCGCTGGCGGCGGGGTGACTTTCTGCACCGTGTTGTCCTGGAAAGGCGCGATCTCGGTGGTCTTGGGGGTCGCTTTTTTTTCCAGGGTGCCGCTGCCTTGCTGGTTTTCCTGGGCAAGGAAGTCGGCCTTCTTGGGCTTGGTCTCGCTCTTGAAGGTGGCCAGGGTAATTTCCAGGGTCTGGCTGATCTGCTTGGGCTCGACCGTGGCAAACCCGACGCCCAGCAGCAGGGCCAGGTGGATCAACGCCGCCAGGAACAGGGTAAAACCGAGGCGATCGGCCGGGCGCACGCCACGATGGGCGAGCTCTTGGGGCAGATCGGACGGGAGTGTCATGACAAGGAAACCAACATCGCGTTTTTTTCAGGCCGGGCATGATAACGCAATGTGGGTTTCCTTCAGCAGATCTGGATCAACGAGCCTTGAGCTTCTGATCGATGGCATCCATCAGCATGCCGCCGATGTCCGTGCCAAAGGCGTTGTCGATCTCGCGAATGCAGGTCGGGCTGGTGACGTTGATTTCCGTCAGGTGCTCGCCGATCACGTCCAGGCCCACGAACAGCAGGCCTTTTTCGCGCAGGGTCGGGCCGACCTGGGCGGCGATCCAGCGGTCCTTCTCGGTCAACGGCCGCGCCTCGCCACGGCCACCGGCCGCCAGGTTGCCGCGGGTTTCACCGGCCGCCGGGATACGCGCCAGGCAATAGTCCACCGGTTCGCCGTCGATCATCAGGATGCGCTTGTCGCCGTCGACGATGGCCGGCAGGTAGCCCTGGATCATGATCTGCTGCTTGCCATGCAAGGTCAGGGTTTCCAGGATCACCGACAGGTTCGGGTGGCCGGCGGTGTGGCGGAAGATCGACGAGCCGCCCATGCCGTCCAGGGGCTTGAGGATCACGTCGCCGTGATGGTCGGCAAATTCACGCAACACGTCCGGGCGACGGCTGACGATGGTCGGCGGCGTGCACTGCGGGAACAGCGTGGCGAACAGTTTTTCGTTGCAGTCGCGCAGGCTCTGGGGCTTGTTGACCACCAGCACACCGGCGTTTTCAGCCTGTTCCAGCAGGTAGGTGGAGTACACGAACTCCATGTCGAATGGCGGATCCTTGCGCATCAGGATCACGTCCAGGTCGCTGAGCAGCGCATCGCTTTCATCGCCCAGCTCGAACCATTTTTCCGGGTTGGCGAAGACTTTCAGTGGTTTCATCCGCGCCCGTGCCTGGCCTTCGGCCTGGTAGAGGTCGCGCTGCTCCATGTAGAACAGTTCCCAGCCGCGCTTCTGAGCGGCCAGCAGCATGGCCAGCGAGCTATCCTTTTTATAGGAAATGCTGGCGATAGGGTCCATGACAATGCCGACGCGTACGCTCATGGCTTGGTTCCTCGAAATATGATGGGCACATAATGGCGTGAAAAAGTGGCGTCAGAGTGGCGCCCGGAAGATTGGCGGTCAAGGAAAAACCACCGTGCCGAGCGGCCGATAGATCGGCGATGGAGACTGTGCTAAAAAGGCTGCCATGTGACGTGCGGGCCTTGAACATCAAGGGTTTGCGCTGTCGATCACACTTACGCGTTAAAAACCGGTTCGCAGTGGCAATGGCAGAGCATCTCACGCAGCAGCAACCCAACGCCTTGAAGGTCATGGTCATCGACGACTCGAAGACCATCCGCCGCACCGCCGAAACCTTGCTGCGCAACGTGGGCTGCGAGGTGATCACGGCCATCGACGGTTTCGATGCTCTGGCCAAGATCGCCGACCATCATCCGGGCATCATTTTTGTCGACATCATGATGCCGCGCCTCGATGGCTACCAGACCTGTGCCCTGATCAAGAACAACAGCGCGTTCAAGGCCACGCCGGTGATCATGCTGTCGTCCCGGGATGGGTTGTTCGACAAGGCCAAGGGGCGCATCGTCGGTTCCGATCAGTTTTTGACCAAGCCGTTCAGCAAGGAAGAACTGCTGGGGGCGATACAGGCCCATGTCCCGGGCTTTGCCGCTGTCCAGCCGCACCAGGCACATTAATGACACTCGGCCAACGGGCCTGGGGTCGACAAGAAATGGGGAACACCATGGCACGAGTTCTGATCGTCGATGATTCGCCGACTGAAATGTACAAACTGACCGGCATGCTGGAAAAGCACGGCCATCAGGTCCTGAAGGCCGAGAATGGCGCCGATGGCGTGGCCCTGGCCCGCCAGGAAAAACCCGATGCGGTGCTGATGGACATCGTCATGCCCGGCCTCAACGGTTTCCAGGCCACGCGCCAGCTGACCAAGGACCCGGACACCGGCCACATCCCCGTGATCATCATCACCACCAAGGACCAGGACACCGACAAGGTCTGGGGCACGCGCCAAGGGGCGAAGGACTACCTGACCAAACCGGTGGACGAAGAAACCCTGATCGCGACCCTGAACAAAGTGCTGGCGGGTTGACGGCGCGGCCATGAGCCAATCCCTGACCGCATTCGAACTGCTGCTGCAGATCGACCGGCGCTGCCGGTTGCTGGGGGCGGACCTGCCCTCCCAGCCAACCCATCGCGCCGGTTGGAGTGGCATCGGCTTTCGCCTGGGCGAGCACTGGTACGTGGCGCCGATGGGCGAAGTCAGCGAAGTGCTGCACGAACCACGTCACACGCATTTGCCCGGGGTCAAGCCGTGGGTGCGTGGAGTGGCTAACCTGCGCGGGCGATTGTTGCCGTTGATGGACTTGTGCGGGTTCTTCGGCCATGAGCTGTCGCCTGTGCGCAAGCAGCGCCGTGTGCTGGTGGTGGACCACGATGAGGTGTTCGCCGGGTTGCTGGTGGACGAGGTCCTCGGGCTCCAGCACTTTGCCCAGGACAGCCTGGAACCGACCCTGGTGGACGACCTCGACGGCCCGGAAGCGGCCTTCGTCAAGGGCCGGTTTGGCGGCGAGCGCGAGTGGCAAGTGTTCAGCCCGTTTTCCCTGGCGCGGTCGCCAGGGTTCATGGATGTGGCGATTTAGGTACAGCACAATTCAGGGTAGGAGCTGCCGAAGGCTGCGATCTTTTGATCTTTCCAACAGACAGCTGGCTTTGACATAGGCCCTAAGATCAAAAGATCGCAGCCTTCGGCAGCTCCTACGGGGAATCCAGTCGGGCTTGGGATTGTGGATAGATTGGGCAGTACAGGCGAAAATCGATGATCAAAGCAAAAACAGGCAAGCCACTGGAAGCGTCGCGCAGTCGTTCGCAGATCATCGTGCTGTTCGTCGCGCTGATCGTCTTCATCATGCTGCTGTTCGCCAACTTCGCTTACCTCAACACCCAATCCACCTACGACAAGCAGTACATCGGCCACGCCGGTGAGCTGCGGGTGCTGTCCCAGCGCATTGCCAAGAATGCCACCGAGGCCGCCGCCGGCAAGCCCGCGGCGTTCAAGCTGCTCAGCGATGCGCGCAATGACTTCGCCCAGCGCTGGGGTTATCTGAAGCAGGGCGATCCGGTGACCGGCCTGCCGCCTGCGCCCGCCACCCTGCGCCCGCAGATGCGCGCCGTGCAGCTGGATTGGGAACGCCTGCTCAAGAACACCGACGCCATCCTCTCCAGCGAGCAGACCGTGCTGTCGCTGCACCAGGTGGCGGCGACCCTGGCTGAAACCGTGCCGCAGTTGCAGGTCGAGTATGAAAAAGTCGTCGAGATCCTGCTGCAACGCGGCGCCCCGGCCACCCAGGTGGCCATGGCCCAGCGCCAATCGCTGCTGGCCGAACGGATCCTCGGCGCGGTGAATACCGTGCTGGCGGGGGACGAAAACGCCAGCCAGGCCGCCGACACCTTCGGTCGCGACGCGGCGCGTTTTGGCCAGGTACTCAATGGCATGTTGCAAGGTGACCCGACCTTGAAGATCTCCCAGGTCCAGGACCGCGATGCCCGGGCACGGCTGAGCGAAATCAGCGAGCTGTTCGAGTTCGTCTCGGGTTCGGTGGATGAAATCCTCGAGACTTCCCCGGAGCTATTCAAGGTCCGCGAATCGGCCGGCAACATCTTCAACCTGTCGCAGACCCTGCTCGACGAGGCTTCGCACCTGGCCACGGCCTTCGAAAACCTGGCCGGCGGGCGCTCCGTCAATACCATTGGCGGCTATGTGCTGGGCCTGATGGCGCTGATGTCGATCATCCTGATCGGGCTGGTGATGGTCCGCGAGACCAACCGCCAGTTGCACGAAACCGCGGAAAAGAACGAGCGCAACCAGAACGCGATCATGCGGCTGCTGGATGAAATCGAAGACCTGGCCGACGGCGACCTGACCGTCACCGCCTCGGTCACCGAGGACTTCACCGGCACCATCGCCGATTCCATCAACTACTCGGTTGACCAACTGCGCGACCTGGTGGCGACCATCAATCTCACCGCCGGCCAGGTCGCCGCTGCGGTGCAGGAAACCCAGGCCACCGCAATGCACCTGGCCCAGGCGTCCGAGCACCAGGCCCAGCAAATTTCCGAAGCTTCGACTTCAATTAATGAAATGGCCCAGTCCATCGACCAGGTATCGGCCAACGCCGCCGAATCGTCGGCGGTGGCCGAGCGCTCGGTGGAGATCGCCAACAAGGGCAACGAGGTGGTGCACAACACCATTCATGGCATGGACAATATTCGCGAGCAGATCCAGGACACCGCCAAGCGCATCAAGCGCCTGGGTGAGTCGTCCCAGGAAATCGGCGACATTGTCAGCCTGATCGACGACATCGCCGACCAGACCAACATCCTCGCCCTCAACGCCGCCATCCAGGCGTCCATGGCCGGTGATGCCGGGCGCGGGTTCGCGGTGGTGGCCGATGAAGTGCAGCGCCTGGCCGAGCGCTCTTCGGCGGCGACCCGGCAAATCGAGACCCTGGTGCGGGCGATCCAGGCCGACACCAACGAAGCGGTGATTTCCATGGAGCAGACCACCACCGAAGTGGTGCGCGGCGCGCGCCTGGCCCAGGATGCCGGCGTCGCTCTGGAAGAGATCGAAGGCGTGTCCAAGACCCTGGCGGCTTTGATCCAGAGCATCTCCAACGCGGCGCAGCAGCAAACCACCTCGGCGGGGCAGATATCCTTGACCATGAACGTGATCCAGCAGATCACCACGCAGACTTCGTCGGGCTCCACCGCCACCGCCGAAAGCATCGGCAACCTGGCGAAGATGGCCAGCCAGCTGCGCCGCTCGGTGTCGGGGTTTACCTTGCCGGCGACGCCTGTGGTTGAAGAGGACAAGGGGTGATGGACCTGCTGGCAGGGGATGCACCTGTGGCAAGGGCGCTTTTGTGGCGAGGGAGCTTGCTCCCGCTGGGCTGCGCAGCGGCCCCAGGTTTTTATGAGCGCTGCGCGCTCAAGCGGGAGCAAGCTCCCTCGCCACAAAGGCTGATGTGCTCCTGCTGCATATGACTTTGATTTGGAGTGGTTATGGGTGATCGGCACGACTACGTGGCCCTGGAATGGGTCAAGGGCGAGATTGCCGAAACGCTGAAGCAGGCTCATCTGGCCCTCAACCGCCTGCTGGACGATCCGCAGGCGTCGGATGCCCTCGGGCAATGCCTGGCCTGCATTCACCAGGTCCATGGCGGCCTGCAGATGGTCGAGTTCTACGGTGCGGCGCTGCTGGCCGAGGAGATGGAGCAGCTGTGCGCCGCCCTGCAGGACAACCGCGTCACCCATCGCGACGAAGCCATCAGCCTGTTGAGCCAGGCCCTGGGGCAGCTGCCGATCTACCTGGACCGCGTACAAGGTGCCCGCCGCGACCTGCCGCTGGTGGTGCTGCCCTTGATCAACGACCTGCGCAGTGCCCGGGGCGAGAGCCTGTTGTCGGAAACCAGCCTGTTCAGCCCCGAGTTGCCCGATATTGCGCCGCTTGACGACGAGGCCTTGCAGCGCCTCGAGCCCGCCGACCTGCCAAACACCTTGCGCAAATGGCGCCAGACCCTGCAAATGGCCCTGGTGGGCCTGTTGCGCGAACAGGATGACGCGACCCACCTCGGTTACCTGGCCAAGGTCTTCCAGCGCCTGGAAACCTTGTGCGCCGGGGCGCCGCTCAATGCGTTATGGCAGGTGGCCTCGGCACTGGTCGAAGGCATGCGTGACGGGCGCATCGCCAACAGCCCGGCGCTGCGCAGCCTGTTCAAGGAAGCCGACAAGGAACTCAAGCGCCTGCTGGACCAAGGCATGCCCGGCATCAATCAGCTGGCACCGCCCCACCTGCTCAAGAGCTTGTTGTTCTATATTGCCAAGGCCGAACATCCCAGCGGGCAGATGCAGATCATGAAAGAACGCTACTCACTGGACGACGCGCTGCCCGACAGCGCCATGGTCGACGAAGAACGCGCGCGCCTGGCCGGGCCCGACCGCGACGCCATGCGCTCGGTGCTCGCCGCGCTGTGCGAGGAGTTGGTACGGGTCAAGGAACGCCTGGACCTGTTCGTGCGCAGCGATCGCCAGCACGCCTCGGAGCTGGACAGCCTGCTGGCGCCGCTGCGGCAGATCGCCGACACCCTGGCGGTGCTGGGTTTCGGCCAGCCGCGCAAGGTCATCATCGATCAACTGGCGGTGGTCCTGAGCCTCGCCCAGGGCCAGCGCGAGCCGGATGACGCGACCCTCATGGACGTCGCCGGGGCCTTGCTCTACGTCGAGGCGACCCTGGCCGGCATGGTCGGCACCGTCGAGCCCGAGAGCCGCGAAGACACCCACCTGCCCACCACCGACCTGACCCAGATCCACCAGATCGTCATCAAGGAAGCCCACACCTGCCTGCAACAGGCCAAGGACATGATCGTCGACTACATCGACGCGGACTGGAACAGCGAACAACTGCAACCCTTGCCGGCGCTGCTGACCCAGGTGCGCGGCGCGCTGGCGATGATCCCCCTGAGCCGTGCCGCCAGCCTGGTCGAGGCCTGCAACGCATTCATCCGCGACCACCTGCTGCTGGAGCAGGCCCAGCCGGGTTGGGAAGAACTCGATCACCTGGCCGACGTGATCACCGGCCTCGAATACTACCTGGAGCGCTTGAGCGAAGACTCGGAAACCCCTGGCGAGCCGTTGCTCGATGGGGTCGAGCGGAGTCTGGCCGCGCTCGGCTATTACCCTGACGAAGCACGGGTGCCGGTACTCGACGATGTGCTGAGCCCCAACGAAGCCCAGGTCATGCAGGACTTGCAGGAGCTGGATGACCCGCAGACGGTGCAGTCCTTGGCCGAGGTGCTTGCCAGTCCGGTCTCGGCGGTCAACCCGCCGGCCAGGAGCACCCCGGGCAGCCTGTTGCCGCCGCCACTGGACGAAAGCCCGGTGGACGACGAGTTACGCGAGGTCTTCCTCGAAGAAACCGCCGAGGTACTGGACGTCCTGCGTGAATATCTGCCGCGCTGGAGTGCGCACCCCGACGACGCTGTTGCCCTGGGCGAACTGCGCCGGGCGTTCCATACCTTGAAAGGCAGCGGCCGGATGGTCCGGGCGCTGGTGTTGGGCGAGCTGGCCTGGGCCATGGAAAACCTGCTCAACCGGGTACTGGAGCACAGCATTGAGCCAGGAACATCGGTGCGCCAGTTGATCGAAGACACGCTGCAGTTGTTGCCGGATCTGGTGGCCGACTTCGCCGCCAATCGGCAGCGCCAGCGCGACGATGTCGATCGCTTGGCCGCCCGTGCCCATGTCCTGGCCAAGGGCGGCGATGAAGACGATGACGACGAGCAGGACGTAGCCGCCCTCGATCCGCTGTTGTTGAAAATCTTCGACAACGAAGCCCAGGGCCACCTCGCCAGCCTCAACCGTTTTCTCGACCAGGCGGCCGACCACCTGCCATTGCAGGCCAGCGATGAGTTGCAACGGGCCTTGCACACCCTCAAGGGCAGCGCGTCCATGGCCGGCGTGCAGCCCATCGCCGAGCTGGCCGGTGCGATGGATGAGCTGGCCCGGGAATACCGGGCGCACCTGATCGCCCTCGACCTGGATGAGGTGGAATTGCTGCTGGAGGCGGAGGGACTGCTGCGCCTCGGCCTGCGCCGGTTGCACAGCGAGCCGCTGACGCCGATCCCCGGCGCCGGGGATTTGATCCCGCGCGCCCAGGCCCTGCTGGCCGAGCGTCTGCACGCCGCCAACAGTGCGCCGGACAAAGCACTAAGGACCAAGCGCGATCCACAACTGATCAACAACTTCCTCGCCCAGGGCATGGACATCCTGCTGGACGCCGAAAGCCTCTTGCAGCGCTGGCAGCAGCACCCCGGCGAAGGCCAGGAATTGAGTGCGCTGCTGGACGAACTGACCACCCTCGGCGAAGGCGCGCACCTGGCCGACCTGCACCCGGTGGACGAACTCTGCGAAGCCTTGCTGGACCTCTATGGCGCGGTGGAAGAAAGCAGCCTGGCGGTCAGCGATGAATTTTTCCGGCAAGCGCAGCACGCCCATGAAGCGCTGATCGACATGCTCGATCAACTGGCGGCCGGGCAGCATGTGCGCCCGCAACCCGAGCGGGTCGAGGCCCTGCGTCGTCTGCTCCAGGAGAGCCTCGACCCGTCGGCCACCGGCCTGATCCGCAGCGACGGCAGCCGCACCTTGAGCATCCGCGAGCTGGGCCATGCCACAGCGGAAATGGAACGCGACGCGCCCGCCGAGACCTCGGTGGAAGATGACCTCGCGTCGATTTTCCTCGAAGAGGCCCAGGACATCCTCGAAAGTGCCGCCCAGGCCTTGCAACGCTGGTTGGCCGATCCGGACAACGGCGCGCCGTTGTCCTCGCTGCAACGTGATTTGCACACCCTCAAGGGCGGCGCGCGGATGGCCGACATCCGGCCAGTGAGCGACCTGGCCCAGGAGCTGGAAAACCTCTACGAAGGGCTGGTGGACCGGCGCTACAGCTACAGCGAGGAGCTGGCGCAGTTGCTCGACAGCAGTCACGAACGCCTCGACCTGTTGCTCGGGCAGTTGCAACAGGGCCAGCCGTTGGGCGATCCCGTTGCGCTGATCGACGCCATCCGACGGTTCCGCCAGGACAAGCCGAACGCCATCGAGACCAGCGCAGCGGCCCAGGCCGACGGCACCGGTCATGATCCTGAATTGCTGGAAATCTTCCTCGAAGAAGGCTTCGATATCCTCGACAGCTCAGGCGCGGCGCTGTTGCGCTGGCAGGAAGAACCGTCAAACCGCCAGGCCGTGGAAACCCTTCTGCGGGATTTGCACACCCTCAAGGGCGGTGCGCGGATGGTGGAAATCGTCCCCATCGGCGACCTGGCCCACGAACTGGAAAACCTCTACGAAGGCCTGTCGGCGGGCCTGCTCCAACCGACCCCGACCCTGTTCACCTTGCTGCAAAGCAGCCATGACCGACTGGCGCAGATGCTCGACGCGGTGCGCGCCGGCCATCCGTGCCCGCTGGCCGACCGGCTGATCGCGCAGATCCAGGCAGTGAATCATCCCCAGGAGACAACTACACCGCAGGCTGGCCCAACACCGGAACCGTCCCCCACCGCCTCCGTGAGCCCGCCCGCGGCGCCGGCCAGACCGGACCCCAACGCGGCAGGCGACGGTGCGGACATGGTCAAGGTTTCCGCCGAACTGCTCGACGACCTGGTGAACCTCGCGGGCGAAACCTCGATCTTCCGTGGACGCATCGAACAGCAGGTCAACGACGCACATGTGGCCCTGAGCGAAATGGAAACCACCATCGAGCGCATGCGCGACCAGTTGCGGCGCCTGGACACCGAGACCCAGGGGCGGATTCTCAGCCGCCAGCAGGTAGAAGCCGAGCACTTGGGCTACGAAGAGTTCGACCCACTGGAAATGGACCGCCATTCCCAGTTGCAGCAACTGTCCCGGGCGCTGTTCGAGTCCGCCTCGGACCTGCTCGAACTCAAGGAAACCCTGGATCGCAGCAACCACGACGCCGAAGTCCTGTTGCAACAGCAGGGGCGGATCAACACCGAACTCCAGGAAGGCCTGATGCGCACGCGCATGGTGCCGTTCGAGCGCATGTTGCCGCGGCTCAAGCGCATCGTCCGGCAAGTGGCGCAAGAGTTGGGCAAAGACGTGGAATTCATGGTCGGCAATGCCGACGGCGAGATGGACCGTAACGTCCTGGAACGCATGGCCGCGCCGCTGGAACACATGCTGCGCAACGCCGTCGACCACGGCCTGGAGCCGGCCGACGTGCGCATCGCCGCCGGCAAGCCGGCACGAGGGCGCATCAGCCTCGACCTGTCCCGGGAGGGCGGCGACATCATTTTCGACATCCGCGACGACGGCGCCGGTGTGCCGCTAGAGGCGGTGCGGAACAAGGCGATCAAACGTGGCCTGCTGGCGTCGGACAGTGACATCAGCGACCGCGACGTGCTGCAGTTCATCCTGCAACCGGGATTTTCCACGGCGGAAAAAATCACTCAGATCTCCGGGCGCGGCGTCGGCATGGACGTGGTCCACGAAGAAGTACGGCAACTGGGCGGCAGCATGACGATTGATTCCACGCCGGGGCAGGGCGTGCATTTCCGCATTCGCCTGCCGTTTACCGTGGCGGTGAACCGGGCGTTGATGGTGCATTGTCACGACGACCAGTACGCGATCCCGTTGAACGCCATCGAAAGCATGGTCCGGGTGTTGCCCGCCGAGCTGGATGGCTATTACCAGCTCGATCCGCCGACCTACACCTACGCCGGGCAGCGCTATGAGCTGTGCTACCTGGGCGAGCTGCTGAAAACCGGCGCCCGCCCGAAACTGCTGGGCCAGAGCCAACCCCTGCCAGTGCTGCTGGTGCAGTGCAACGAGCGGCACGTCGCCGTGCAGGTGGACGCCATTGCCGGGACCCGGGAGATCGTGGTCAAGAGCCTGGGGCCGCAATTCTCGGCGGTGCAGGGCCTGTCCGGAGCGACGATCCTGGGAGATGGCCGGGTGGTGCTGATCCTCGACCTGTTGGCGCCGATCCGCGCCTTGCCCCACCAGGTTCCGCGCCGCCAGGTGCCGGCGGAAGGCGAGGGCGAACCGCAACGGCCACTGCTGGTGCTGGTGGTGGATGACTCGGTGACGGTGCGCAAGGTCACCAGCCGCCTGCTGGAGCGCCATGGCATGCACGTCCTGACCGCCAAGGACGGCGTGGATGCCATGGCGCTACTGGCCGAACACGCGCCCGACCTGATGCTGCTGGACATCGAGATGCCGCGCATGGATGGTTTCGAAGTGGCCAGCCAAGTGCGCAACGACCCACGCCTGGCGCACCTGCCGATCATCATGATCACCTCCCGCACCGGCCAGAAACACCGCGACCGCGCCATGGCCATCGGCGTCAACGACTACCTGGGCAAGCCGTACCAGGAATCGGTGCTGCTCGACAGCATCGCCTACTGGAGCAAAACCCATGCATGAACATCGCACCAGCCACCTCACCGGGTTATTGCTGCCCCTGGCCGATCGGCATTTGATCCTGCCCAACGTGGCGGTGGCCGAACTGATCGACTACCAAAGCAGCGCCTTCGATCTGGACACCCCGCCGTGGTTCCTGGGCTGGGTGAGCTGGCGCGAACGGCAAATCCCGCTGCTGAGCTTCGAATCGGCCTGCGGGCAGAAAACCGTGATGGGCGAGCGCGTGCGCATCGTCGTGCTCAACGCCTTGGGCGGGCGGCCGGAGTTGCGCTTCATTGCGCTGCTGGTGCAAGGCATCCCCCGCTCCTGCAAGCTCGACACCCAGTTGAGCTACGTCGACGTGCCGCTGTGCGGGCTGGAACAGGCGGCGGTGCAAGTGGGGGAACATGTGGCGAAAGTGCCGGATCTGTTGGCGTTGGAAGAGTTGGTGGTTGCAGCGGGGCTGGTCAGCACTTGAGTTCGACTGTGGGAGCGAGCTTGCTCGCGATGGCGGAGAGTCAGGTCACAACAATACTGACTATCGGGCTGCTATCGCGAGCAAGCTCGCTCCCGTTGAATACAGCTAGACCGTCAAAATCAGCCGGGGCGATTTTTTCATTCTAC
The DNA here is from genome assembly GCF_001269655.1 of Pseudomonas thivervalensis. Lineage (GTDB taxonomy): Bacteria > Pseudomonadota > Gammaproteobacteria > Pseudomonadales > Pseudomonadaceae > Aquipseudomonas > Aquipseudomonas thivervalensis. The sequence goes on along the minus strand of NZ_LHVE01000020.1, from coordinate 230,249 downwards.
TATTCAGACTTGCTTGTTACCCGTTTCACCCGAATGTTATCGATATCCACTTTGCGGAATGCAGAATCCAAACCGCCCCCCGTGCCAATCCAGAGTTCTTGGGCTCCTCCCGCGAACCAGGCTGCGCCGGGCTCGTATCCCTTCAGCCATTGTCCAACTGGCGTTTCATCGGTCACATTGGTGTGGCTTCCCACAACCCTCCCTCCGAGCACACCGCGATCGCGATATCCTTCGCTTCATCCGGTTCCCTTTCGTGAATGCGATAGAGGAAGTACACCTCATATAACGCCCGTCTTTCCTCGGCACTCTGAAAAGAAAACCTTTTTAATAGAGAAGGCTGAATTTTGTAAAACGTCCCCGGAGCGCCTTTCAGCAACCCACTCCAGTACATGTTTCCATTTTCGCCAGTCTTGAGTTCCCCGGTAGGCAAACCACGGCCATTCATCCACCCATTCCAGTTTTCACCTTCGAAATCGGTATAGTCTTCGAAACGTTTCATATTGTCCCTCTCCAGTGCAGGTGCTGTTGACCCTGCCCGTGCAATCGGACATTACAGGCCGCAGCGCAGCTTAGTGGGCGCTGGAGACCGTTGTTTGGCTACTGTAAGGATTGACAGGTTGAAGCCGCCATCCGACAAGCGGCTATGCATTGGGAGCACAGGCCAGAGGGTTGTTCCGAAAATTTCGAAGGCACCTCATTCCCCTGTGGGAGCGAGCTTGCTCGCGAAGGCGGCACATTCAGCATTGATGCAGACAGATCCATCGCTATCGCGAGCAAGCTTTGCTCCTACAAGATTGGCGGTGGACATTGATCTTATAAACGACCAAAAGCCTGTGTGCGAGCTGCTCGCGATAGCGGAGTGACAGGCAATGACTGGTCCGCCGTCATCGCGAGTCACCTTGAGGGTGCCCCACATTTATCTGCACTAGGTCTGTTTCCAAACATAGATGTTATCGATATCTATTCGACGGGATTTTGTCTCGGCTAGAGCGCCACGCGTGCCAATCTGAATTATTTCGTTTGACTGCGCGAACCACTGGTAGGGGTTTGTCTCCGTCGTCGCCAGCAGCCATTTGTCTACTTCAGTGTTTTCATCCAAATCGTTATCTAAATTGAAGGAGATTTTTGGGTTCCCTATGGCGAGGGAAAGAACAAGGAATCTTGCCTCGTCAACTTCGAGTTTGTGAACGCGATAATTAAAGGATATACAGTAAAAGTCGGTTCTTTCTTCTTTGCTCAGAAACGTGAATTTTTTCTTCAGAGATGTGCCGAAGGAAGGAAAGGTCGTTATGGGCTTCAGTTCACCTTTCCAGAAAGTATTCCCATCTACCGTAATAAGTTCTCCTGTGATGCCTTCGCCATCTTCCCATCCGTTGCGCCCATTCGATTCGAAGTCAGTTTCATCAGGGAATTTCATATTAGTGTCTCCAATCATTTGCGCTGTCGACCCTGCCCTTGAAGCCGGACATAACCAATCGCAGCAGGATCCACTAGACGCCGAGGAGGCCTGCTTGGCTACTGTCAGGGTCGACAGGTTGAGCGCTAATCCGATCAGTGGCTTTGCCACAAGCTCGATCCCACAGATAGTTCGTACTCGAATAACCATTACGCCAACCGTAACGATCCGCCGCCGAGCTTGATTGATGCCCGCGCCACAACACTCCTAAGGTAACCCCCACGACAGCGAACCCGTGGAGTGGTCATGACAACAACAATATCCCCCGACTCGCGCTGGACGCGGCGGCGCAGCGAGAAGCAGCGGCGGCTCGGGCTGGTGAAGGGGCTGGCCGACGGTGTGGTGCTGCCCACCGACAAGATCGTCGCGGCGTTGGAGGCGTTGATCCTGCCTGGCGACCGTGTGGTGCTGGAGGGCAATAACCAGAAGCAGGCGGACTTTCTTTCCCGCTCCCTGGCCAAGGCCGACCCGGGCAAGTTGCATGACCTGCACATGATCATGCCCAGCGTCGGTCGTTCCGAGCACCTGGACTTGTTCGAACGCGGCATCGCCCGCAAGCTCGATTTCTCCTTCGCCGGTACCCAGAGCCTGCGCATCAGCCAGTTGCTCGAAGACGGCCTGTTGGAAATCGGCGCGATCCACACCTACATCGAGCTCTATGCCCGGCTGGTGGTGGACCTGATTCCCAATGTGGTGCTCTCGGCCGGTTTCATGGCCGACCGCGCCGGCAATATCTACACCGGCCCCAGCACCGAAGACACACCGGCGCTGATCGAGCCGGCGGCCTTCAGTGACGGTATCGTCATCGTCCAGGTCAACCAGTTGGTGGACGACGTCAGCGACCTGCCGCGCGTCGACATCCCAGCGTCCTGGGTGGATTTCGTGGTGGTGGCCGACAAGCCGTTCTACATCGAGCCGCTGTTTACCCGCGACCCACGCCATATCAAGCCTGTGCATGTGCTGATGGCGATGATGGCGATCCGCGGAATCTACGAAAAACACAACGTCCAGTCCCTCAACCACGGCATCGGCTTCAACACCGCCGCCATCGAATTGATCCTGCCCACCTACGGCGAATCTCTGGGCCTGAAGGGCAAGATCTGCCGCAACTGGACCCTCAATCCGCACCCAACCCTGATCCCCGCCATCGAAAGCGGCTGGGTCGAAAGCGTGCATTGCTTCGGCACCGAGCTGGGCATGGAGAATTACATCGCGGCTCGTCCCGACGTGTTCTTCACCGGCCACGACGGCTCGCTGCGTTCCAATCGGATGGTCTGCCAACTGGCTGGGCAGTACGCGGTGGACCTGTTCATCGGCGCTACCTTGCAAGTGGACGGCGACGGTCATTCCTCCACCGTGACCCGGGGTCGTTTGGCCGGCTTCGGCGGTGCGCCGAACATGGGTCACGACCCGCGCGGTCGCCGTCACGGCACGCCGGCCTGGCTCGATATGCGCCATGGCGATGGCGAGGCGCCGTTGCTCGAACGCGGCAAGAAGCTGGTGGTGCAGATGGTCGAGACGTTCCAGGAAGGCGGAAAGCCCACTTTCGTCGAGACCCTCGACGCGGTGGACGTGGCGAAGAAAGCCGGCATGCCCCTGGCGCCGATCATGATCTACGGCGACGACGTCACCCATCTGCTGACCGAAGAGGGCATCGCCTACCTGTACAAGGCCCGCTCCCTGGAAGAGCGCCAGGCGATGATTGCCGCCGTGGCGGGGGTCACTGCCATCGGTTTGCGCCATGACCCGAAAGACACCGCGCGCATGCGCCGCGAAGGGCTGATCGCCTTGCCTGAAGACCTCGGCATCCGTCGCACCGACGCCACCCGCGAGTTGCTCGCGGCCAAGAGCGTGGCCGACCTGGTGGAATGGTCCGGTGGCCTCTACAACCCGCCCGCCAAGTTCAGGAGCTGGTAAATGCACGCCTTCAACCTGCAACCGAAAAAACTGTCCTTGGCCGAACGCTTGGCGGATATGGCGGTGGATGCGCTGATCGACGAAGCCGACCTCTCGCCCAAACCGGCCCTGGTGGACCGTCGCGGCAATGGCGCCCATACCGACCTGCACCTGGGTCTGATGCATGCTTCGGCGCTGTCGTTGTGGCCGGCCTTCAAGGAAATGGCCGAGGCCGCCCTCGACTGTGGCGAAATCGGCTTGCCGCTGCGCGAAGCCCTCGGCCGGATCGGCCGTGAAGGTGAAGCCGCGATGCTCGCCACCACGGACGGCGTGAATACTCACCGTGGGGCGATCTGGGCCTTGGGTCTGTTGGTCGCTGCGACGGCGCTGGAACCTGAATCCAACGTCGCGGGCGCCGTCACGCTACGTGCCGCCCGCCTGGCCTTACTCAACGACCGTTTTGCACCCCAACCCTTGAGCCACGGTGCCCAGGTCGCCCAGCGCTACGGCGTGCGCGGTGCCCGGGAAGAAGCGCAACTGGCGTTCCCAGCGGTGACTGGCCTCGGCTTGCCGCAACTCAAGCGCAGCCGCGCGGCGGGGACGGGCGAGCAGAACGCTCGCCTCGATGCCTTGCTGGCGATCATGACCACACTGGCCGACACCTGCGTGCTGTACCGCGCCGGCGAAGCGGGTTTGCAGGCCATGCAGCAGGGCGCCAAAGCGGTGCTCGACGCCGGTGGCAGTGCGAGCCTGGGCGGTCGCCGCCAATTGCATGCGCTGGACCAACAACTGATTGCCTTGAATGCCTCGCCCGGCGGCGCTGCCGACCTGCTCGCCGCCTGCCTGTTCCTCGATCGTATCGAACGCGGCGATGGCCTCTTCCCAGGAGTGTGCTGATGGAAACCTTATCCTTTGAATTCCCCGCCGGGCAGCCGCCACGGGGGCGGGCGCTGGTGGGCTGCGTCGGCTCGGGCGACCTGGAAGTGCTGATCGAGCCTGGGCTGGCGGGCAAATTGAGCATCCAGGTGCAGACATCGGTCAATGGCAGCGAGCAACGCTGGCAGCATTTGTTTGCCCGCATGTTCGACGGCCAGACGCCTCCCGCGATGAGCATCGACATCCATGACTTTGGCGCCACTCCCGGCGTGGTGCGCCTGCGCCTGGAACAAGGTTTCGAGGAGATCGGCCATGACTGACAGCGCAGCGTTGCTCAACAAGCACAGCTTCGTCGAACTCGGTGCCCGGCAACGGGCCAAGGCCTTGCTCGATGCCGGTACGTTTCGCGAATTGCTCGACCCGTTCCAGCGAATCATGTCGCCGTGGCTGTTGCGCCAGGGCGTGGTGCCGCAAAGCGATGACGGCGTGGTGATCGCCAAGGGCTCGCTCGATGGCCTGCCCGTGGTAATCGCCGCCATCGAAGGTGCGTTCCAGGGTGGCAGCCTCGGCGAAGTCGGCGGGGCGAAGATTGCCGGCGCTTTGGAACTGGCGGCCGAAGACAACCGCAAAGGCATTCCCACCCGTGCCGTGTTGCTGCTGGAAACCGGCGGTGTGCGGTTGCAGGAGGCCAATCTCGGGCTCGCAGCGATTGCCGAGATTCACTCGGCGATTGTCGACCTGCGCCAATACCAGCCGGTGATTGGCGTAGTGGCCGGCAGTGTCGGCTGCTTTGGCGGCATGTCCATTGCCGCCGGGCTGTGCAGTTATCTGCTGGTCACCCAGGAAGCACGGCTGGGCCTGAACGGTCCGCAAGTGATCGAACAGGAAGCCGGCCTCGACGAATACGACTCCCGCGACCGGCCGTTCATCTGGAGCCTGACCGGCGGCGAGCAGCGTTTCGCCACCGGACTGGTGGACCGTTATGCGGCTGACGATGTGGCGCAGATCCGCCAACAGGTCAGCCAGTTGCTGCACCTGGGCGTGCCTGCGCACCACCGCAGCGGCCAGGCCGAACTGTTCCTGCAACGCCTGGCCCGTTTGGACAACGACGTGCAAATCGAACCGGCAGCGGTTCGCCAGCTGTACCAGGGAGAACGCCCATGAGTTCGTATTCGTTGAGAGGCTTGCGCTGGTTCGAGGCCTTGAGTGGTGGTGCCAGCGCGGTGCAAGGTTTACCCGCTTCGTTGAAAGTCGCCGATGTCAGCCTGGGCGAGCACACCGCGCGCCTGTTGGCGGTGGTGACCGATCCCGACAACCATTTCCCACGGGCACGCAACGGTGAAGTCGGCTTGCTGGAAGGTTGGGGCCTGGCCAAGGCGGTGGATGAGGCCATCGACGCCGACCGCAATGCGGTTAACAAGCGTGCACTGATCGCCATAGTCGACGTACCGAGCCAGGCCTATGGCCGGCGCGAAGAAGCCTTGGGCATTCATCAGGCCCTGGCCGGTGCGGCCGACAGCTACGCTCGTGCCCGATTGGCCGGGCATCCGGTGATTGGCTTGCTGGTGGGCAAGGCGATGTCGGGGGCGTTCCTGGCCCACGGCTACCAGGCCAACCGGCTGATTGCCCTGCGCGACCCGGGCGTGATGGTCCACGCCATGGGCAAGGCCTCGGCGGCGCGGGTGACCTTGCGCAGTGTCGAAGAGCTTGAGGCGTTGGCTGCCAGCGTGCCACCGATGGCCTATGACATCGACAGCTTTGCCAGCCTGGGCCTGCTGTGGGAAACCTTGTCGGTGGAGCAGATCGAGCAACCCTCCGCGACCGATCTGGCCCGAGTCTTCGATTGCCTGCAACACGCGATCAACGATGTCGCCACTGCGCCTCGCGACTTGAGCAGTCGCCTCGGTGCGACTCATCGGGCAGCCTCCAGCACGGTTCGCCAATTGTTGAGAGCGCAGTGGTGAATACGTATCTGGCCCATGACCTGCTCTGGGGGATGACCCCGGAGCAGGTGCCTGTGGGGGCCCCAGCATGGGCGGTCGAATCGATTGCCGCCGGTCATCCGGTGGTGGTTCGGCGCTCGCTGACGGCACCGGATCAGATCGCGGTCGGCGTGCGTGGGCGCTTGCGCGAGCAGCGTTATGCAACATCGATGGCGGTCGCGGCGATCTCCCGTTGCGTCAGGCCGGAAGACCTTTGTCACGCCGAGTCGACTCGCGACCTGCCGGCCCTGCATGCGCTGGCCCGTCTGCGCCCGCTGCTCGACGCCAGCGGCTGGGCCTGGGGCGTCAGCGGCAGCGCCGGGTTCGAACTCGCCGCCGGCGTCGAGGCACTGCATGAACGCAGCGACCTGGATCTGATTCTGCGCACACCGCAGTTCCTGGATCGTCTCCAGGCCAGGGAGTTGCTGGCGCTACTGGATGCTTCGGTCTGCGCCGTGGACATGCAGTTGCAAACGCCCTGGGGCGCCGTCGCCCTGCGCGAATGGGCGGGGTCGTCGCGGCGGGTCTTGCTCAAGGATGATGTTCAGGCCCGGCTGGTGAGCGATCCTTGGCAGCCTTCGTTGGAGCAGGTCGCGTGAGCAGCCTCTTCGTTTTTCCAGGCCAGGGGGCGCAGCGCGTGGGCATGCTCCATGGGTTGGCGCCGCTGATCCTGGACGAGGCGGGGGATGTGCTCGGTGAAGACGTCTTGCGACTGGACAGCCCCGAGGCCTTGCAATCGACCCGCGCCGTGCAGCTGTGCTTGCTGATCGCTGGCGTGGCGGCGGCCCGTCGCTTGCTGGAACAGGCACCTGCGCCGGACTACGTCGCGGGATTGTCCATCGGTGCGTATCCGGCGGCGGTCGTTGCCGGGGCGCTGGACTTCAAGGATGCGCTGCGGCTGGTCAGCCTGCGCGGCGAATTGATGCAACAGGCGTATCCCCAAGGCTACGGCATGACCGCGATCATCGGCCTGGACCTCGCGGCAGTGGAAGCCTTGCTGGCCCAGGTGCACAGTGAAACAACGCCGGTCTACCTGGCCAATATCAATGCCGATAACCAAGTGGTCATTGCCGGCAGCGATGAAGCCATGGACCTCGTCGCTGAGCAGGCCCGTCGCCAAGGTGCTGGCAAGGCCTGCCGGCTGGCGGTAAGCGTGCCGTCCCATTGCCCGTTGCTGGAGGCTCCGGCACGGACGTTGGCCGAGGCGTTTGCCGAGGTGCCGTTGAAAGCGCCTGTTCTGGGCTATCTCAGCGGCAGCCGCGCCCGGCCGGTGATCAAGGCCGAGGCCCTGCGCGACGACCTGGCCTTCAACATGTGCCGCGTCGTCGATTGGCGCGGCACGGTGCAAAGCGCCTACGAACGAGGCGTGCGGCTGCAGATCGAACTGCCGCCCGGTGCGGTGCTCACCGCCCTGGCGCGCCGGGTGTTCGACCAGGGCTCTGTCATGGCTTACGACGGTGCCCGGCTCGATACCTTGCAAGCGCTGTTGCGTGAGGAGGGAAACCGCCAACCCTAGACCACCGACTCAAGCTGGCGAAGCACAAAAACAACAACTTCGACGATGCATTTTGAGGACTACGACAATGATTATTTACGGTGTGGCGTTCCTGGCCTTTTGTACCCTGGCGGGTATTTTCATCGGTGAGCTGCTGGGCAAGCTGATTGGCGTGCCGGCCAACGTCGGCGGCGTCGGCATTGCGATGCTGCTGTTGATCGGCCTGGGCAGTTACCTGAACAAACGCGGCCTGTTCACAGGCAAATCCGAGGCCGGCGTGGAATTCTGGAGCGCGGTCTACATCCCCATCGTGGTCGCGATGGCGGCACAGCAAAACGTCTACGGTGCGCTCAAGGGCGGGCCGATGGCGATCCTGGCCGGGACCCTCGCGGTGGTGATTGCCTTTGCGTTGGTGCCGGTGCTGGTGCGCATTGGCAACAAAGGGCCTCAGGCCGACGTTTCCGTGAAGACGGTCGGGTGATTGCCATGTACGAATCCATGATGAAAGTCATCACCGGCTACGGCCTGATCAGCGGTTTTGCCATCGTCGGCATCACCATGTGGGTGTCCTACTGGATCAGCAATACCTTCACCAAGGGACGCCTGCATGGCTCGGCCATCGCCATTCTGCTGGGGCTGGTGCTCTCCTATATCGGCGGAGCAATGACCGGCGGGCAGAAGGGCGTGGTGGACATCCCGCTGCTGTCCGGGATTGGCCTGCTGGGCGGTGCCATGCTGCGGGACTTTGCCATCGTCGCCACGGCGTTCGGCGTGAGTGTCGAGGAACTCAAGCGCGCCGGTTTCGTTGGGGTGCTGGCGTTGTTTGTCGGCGTCGGTACGTCGTTCATTGCCGGCGTTGGCGTGGCGATGGCCTTCGGTTATACCGATTCGGTGAGCCTGACCACCATTGGTGCGGGAGCGGTGACCTACATCGTCGGGCCGGTGACCGGGGCGGCGATTGGGGCCAGTTCCGAGGTGATGGCGCTGTCCATTGCCGCCGGATTGATCAAGGCGATCCTGGTGATGGTGGCGACGCCGTTCGTGGCGCCATACATCGGCCTCAACAACCCACGTAGCGCGGTAATTTTTGGCGGCTTGATGGGCACCTCCAGCGGCGTGGCCGGTGGGTTGGCGGCCACCGATCCGAAGCTGGTGCCGTATGGCTGCCTGACGGCGGCGTTCTATACGGCGCTGGGGTGCTTGTTGGGGCCTTCGTTGTTGTTTCTGATCATGCGAGGGTTGCTGGGGTAGGGCTTGAATGATCGTTCCCACGCTCCGCGTGGGAATGCAGCCCGGGACGCTCTGCGTCCCAAACGCGTGACGCGGAGCGTCACAAGAGGCGTTCCCACGCAGAGCGTGGGAACGATCATCGATGGGGGGCAACTGGGTCTCAAGCCTGGCGATTGGCATACATCCGGCACTCCGCCAACAGCGCCAGCAGGTTCGGATCGCGCTCCTTGGCCTTCAGGAACACCACGCCGATGTGCTGCTGCAACCGGTACTTTTCCTGCAAGGGGATCAGCTTCACCCGGTTTTCATACACCGCGGCAATCCGCCCCGGCAGCAAGGCATAGCCCACCCCGGAGCTGACCATGCTCAGCAGGGTGAAGATGTCGTTGACCTGCATCGCCACCTTCGGCTCGAACCCCGCCTGCTTGAACACCCGGATGCCGTCCTGGTGCGTGGCGAAGCCTTGGGTCAGGGTGATGAACGTCTCGTCACGGACTTCGGCCAGGTCGACTTCGCTGCGCTGGGCAAAGGGTGAGTCGGCCGGTGTGGCGAGGAAGATGTCATCGGAAAACAGCGCGATGTGCTCGCAGTCCGGGTCGTTGACGCTGTCGTCCAGCGACACCAGGATCGCATCGACTTCCATGTTCTTGAGCTTGTACAGCAGGTCGATGTTGGAGCCCATGATCAGGTCGATATTGAGTTCGCTGCGGCGGATCTTCAGGCCCATGATCAATTGCGGCACGGTCTTGACCGTCAGCGAATACAGCGAGCCGAGCTTGAAGCGCTCGGCGGAGAAGCCGGCGGCTTCGCGGGTCAGGCGCACGCTTTCGACCACGTCCTGGATCAGCTTCTGCGCCCGTTCCTCCAGTACATAGGCGCTTTCCAGCGGCGTGAGGTTGCGGCCTTCGTGCTTGAACAACGGGCAGCGCAGGGCGCTTTCCAGCGAATGGATGGCCCGGTGCACGCTGACGTTGCTGGTCTGCAACTCGGCCGCCGCCCGCGCCAGGTTGCCGGTGCGCATGAAGGCCAGGAACACCTCGAGTTTCTTCAGGGTCAATTCTTCGTCGATCAGCATGGGGCGGACTCTTATTCGTATGGCCCGATTGTGCCCCATGTCTTCCCGGCGACGCGATTTATGTGGCTTGGGAGCTGTTGTGGCGAGGGAGCTTGCTCCCGCTGGGTGGCGCAGCCGCCCCAAAAAATTTGTGAGCGCTGCGCACTGGAGCGCCAGCCCGGTCAAGCGGGAGCAAGCTCCCTCGCCACAGAGATCTTCACAGTTAGTGTTAAGTAGGCTGGAAGCAAACCATTGCACTTTCACGCGCCAGGCCTGAGCCTGGGCCCCTGTTTCTAAATGTGAGGTGGTAGTGGATGTATCACGGGGAACGACTCAACGCCTGGACGCACCTGGTGGGGGCGGTCGCGGCGTTTATCGGCGCGGTGTGGTTGCTGGTGATCGCCGGGATGGCGGGCGATCCCTGGAAGATCGTCAGCGTGGCGATCTACGGGTTCACCTTGCTGGTGCTGTACAGCGCTTCGACGGTCTACCACAGCGTGCGCGGGCGCAAAAAAGAAATCATGCAGAAGGTCGATCACTTTTCGATCTACCTGTTGATTGCCGGCAGCTACACCCCGTTCTGCCTGGTGACCCTGCGCGGGCCGTGGGGCTGGACGTTGTTCGGGATCGTCTGGGGGCTGGCCGTGATTGGGATCCTGCAGGAAATCAAGCCGCGTTCCGAAGCGCGGATCCTGTCGATCGTGATCTACGCCGTGATGGGCTGGATCGTGCTGGTGGCGGTCAAACCCCTGCTGGCGGCCCTGGGCGGCACCGGGTTCGCCTGGTTGGCCTCGGGCGGCGTGCTGTACACCGTTGGCATCATCTTTTTCGCCCTCGACCACCGGCTGCGCCACGCCCATGGCATCTGGCACTTGTTTGTCATGGCCGGCAGTCTGCTGCACTTCGTGGCGATTCTGTTCTACGTGCTCTGAGCGGCGGCGAACAGGCGATCCAGTTGCGCCTGGGCCTGGCTGGCAACAATCTCCAGCAACGCGCCGAGTGTATGCACCGGGGCCTCGTCGGCTCGGGTCACGGCGTACAGCGAAATGGGCAGCGGTGGCGACAATGGCCGGATGGCTGTGCGGGTGCTCGAAGCGCCGAGCGCCGTGAACGGATCGATCACCGCCAGCCCGGCGCCGGACTCGACCATGGCCCGGGCCAGTGAATAGGTCTGTACGGCGATGCTGATGCGCGGCGGCGGTTCAACGGCCTTGAGATAACCGTCCAGCTTGGCCGAAAGCGGGTCGGCGCTGGACAGGCCGATCAATGGTGCACCGGCCAGCGCTTGCAACGGCATCGGCTGGCCCACCTGCGCTTCGGGCCAATGCCCGCTCGGCGCCAGGGCCACCAACACGCCGCTGGCCAGGGTCTGGGCCTTGAGTCCTGGATGATCGGGCGGTTGCAGGGTCAGGGCCACATCGATTTCGCGCATCAGCAGGTTTTGCGTCAGTTCGCGGCTGTGGGCGCTGGACAATTCGCAGACGATGTCCGGGTAGCGTCGGGTCCATTGATGGATCGCCGCCGGCAACAACGACAAGGCCAGGGCCGGTGTCGCGCCGATCCGCAGGCTGTGGCCCGGCTCGCGGCGCAGGCTCTGGGCGAGGCGCCGGACACCTTGCAGGCTCTCGCTGACCTTGTCGACTTCACGCTCCAGCTCCAGGGCTTCAGGGGTGGCCTGCAGCTTGCCGCGCACCCGCAGAAACAATGCAAAGCCCAGTTGCTGCTCGGCATGCTGCAGCACCTTGGTCACCGCCGGTTGCGAAACGTGCAACAGTTGGGCGGCCCCGCTGATGGAGCCGGTCTGGCGGATGGCCTGGAAAATCTCGATATGGCGAAGGCGCATGGCGAGCCCATAACCTTTGTTTATAGGGACTCTATCTTTATTCATTGTTCGGGGCCTGTCACCTGGCCCTAACCTCGAGCCATTCGAAACAGATGTGAGATGGATATGGCTCAGCGGGTTTGCATCATCGGGGGGGGCGTGGTCGGGCTGGCGACGGCTTATGCGCTGGTGCGCGACGGCGTCGACGTGACGGTGGTGGACGCCCAAGAGACCTTGGGCAGCGAAACCAGTTTCGCCAACGGTGGGCAATTGTCCTATCGCTACGTCACCCCGCTGGCAGACGCCGGCGTGCCCTGGCAGGCACTGGGGTGGATGCTGCGCGGTGATTCGCCGCTCAAATGGCGACCGCGCCTGGACCCGGCGCAGTGGCGTTGGATGGCCGCCTTCATCGGCGCCTGCCGGACTTCGGTCAACCGGCGCAACGGCGCCCACCTGCTGCGCCTGGCGCTGTTGAGCCAGGCCACCTTGCAGGGCTGGCGCGAGCAGGATCGTCTTGACGGCTTCGACTGGCGGCGCAACGGCAAGCTGGTGACGTTTCGCGACGCAGGGCATTTCCAGCGCGCGCGGCGGGGGTTGGCGGACAGCGCCTCTCAGCAGGTACTTGGCCCCAGCGAGTGCGCGAGCCTGGAACCGGCCCTGGCCGGCGTGCCGTACGTGGGCGGAATCTACACACCGGATGAGGAAGTCGCCGATTGCCATGCGTTCTGCCAGCAATTGGCGGCGCATCTGCGGGCTTCGGGGCGCTGCGAGTTTCTGTTGGGGCAACCGGTCAGCGCCATCGAACACGCCAATGGCGCGGTGCAGGCCATTGCACTGGACGGGCAGTGGCTGCCGGTGGAGCACCTGGTGATCGCCGCCGGCCACCGCAGCGCCGCACTCGCCTTGCCCGGCGTGCGGATGCCACTCTATCCGCTCAAAGGCTACAGCTTGACCGTGCCCATTGGTCCCGAACATCAGGCGCCGGAGTTGAGTATCACCGACTACGACCGCAAGATCGTCTACGCGCGCATCGGCGAACAACTGCGCGTCGCGGCGATGGTGGACATCGTTGGCTTCGACCCGACGCCGGACCCCAAGCGCCTCGCCCTGATCAAGCGCCAAGCCTTGGAAACCTTCCCCCAGGCTGGGGATTATTCGCGTGCCGTCGAGTGGGCGGGCATGCGCCCGGCCACCGCGAGCGGTGTGCCGCTGATCGGCGCCACCGGCTACCGTAACCTGTGGCTTAACCTGGGCCATGGCGCCCTGGGCTTTACCCTGGCGTGTGGCAGTGCTCGCGTGCTCAGCGAGATGATCTGCCAGCACACGCCGTCCATCGACGTGCAGGGCCTGACGCCCCGCGCTGCCTGACTCACCCAACGGAGAATAACAATGCAAAAAATCACGTTGATCGGCTGCACCCTGAGCCTGCTATTGAGCGCCCCGGCTTTTGCCAATGAGGCGCCAACGGCGGGCACGCTGGACAAAATCGCTAGCAGCAAGACCATCACCCTGGGCTATCGCGATGCTTCGGTACCGTTTTCCTATGTCGGTGACAGCAGCGGCCAACCGATGGGGTACTCGGTGGAACTGGCGAACAAGATCGTCGAGCGCATCAAGCAGCAACTGGCGTTGCCGCAACTGAACGTGAAGTACAACCTGGTCACGTCCCAGACGCGCATCCCCCTGGTGCAGAACGGCACCGTGGACCTGGAGTGCGGCTCCACCGGGGTGACGGCCGAGCGGCAGAAGCAAGTGGCGTTTTCCTACGGCTTCATCTATGTGAAGGGCCAGTTGTTGACGGCCAAGGACAGCGGCATCCACAGCTTCGCCGACCTGCGCGGCAAGAACGTGGTGACCACCGCCGGCACCACCAATGAACGCTTTCTGAAAAGCTACAACCAGGACAACAAGGCCGACATGTTCATCATCAGCGCCAAGGACCACGGCGAGTCCTTCCAGATGCTCGAGACCGGCCGGGCGGCGGCGTTCTACATGGACGATGCGCTGCTCTACGGCGAACGGGCCAAGGCCCGCGACCCGCACAAGTGGGTGGTGGTGGGGCAGGAGCAATCGCGGGAGATCTACAGCTGCATGGTGCGCAAGGACGACCCGCAATTCCTGGCGCTGGTCAACGCGACCCTGGCCGATTTGTACAAGTCGGGGGAGATCAACGAGATCTACGACCGCTGGTTCCAGAAACCGATTCCACCCAAGGGCCTGAACCTGGAATTTCCGATGACCAGCGAGTTGAAGGCGATCATTGCCAAGCCGACGAGTGAGCCGGTGCAGTAAGGGCTGTACACCGATGCCCTCTGTGGGAGATGGGGGGTTACATCTGACTCTAGAAATCCCCCCACAACTGCTGCGCCACCGCCAACGCCACCACCGGCGCGGTTTCAGTGCGAAGCACGCGCGGGCCGAGGCGGGCGGCGTGGTAGCCAGCGGTCTTGGCCTGCTCGACCTCGGCATCCGACAACCCACCCTCGGGACCGATCAGGAAGGCCAGGGTCGACGGTTTGTCATGGCTGACCAGCGGCTCGGCCACCGGGTGCAGCACCAGTTTCAGTTCGGCCTCGGCCTGCTTCAACCAGTCGGCCAGCAGCAGCGGCGGATGGATCACCGGCACGCTCGAGCGTCCGCACTGCTCGCAGGCGCTGATCGCCACCTGGCGCCAGTGCAGTAGGCGCTTGTCGGCGCGCTCGTCCTTGAGGCGCACTTCGCAGCGCTCGCTGAAAATCGGCGTGATCTCGCTGACCCCCAGCTCCGTGGCTTTCTGGATCGCCCAATCCATGCGCTCACCCCGGGACAGGCCCTGGCCGAGGTGAATGCGCAGCGGCGATTCAGGTTGCCCCGCGAACTGCTCGTCCAATTGTACCCGCACGCGTTTCTTGCCGACTTCGGCCAGGGTGCCGCGAAACTCCTGGCCCGAACCATCGAACACCTGCACCGCATCGCCCTCGGCCATGCGCAGTACGCGGCCGATGTAGTGGGCCTGGGCTTCAGGCAGTTCGTGGTCGCCGAGGCTCAGGGGGGCATCGATGAAGAAGCGGGACAGTCTCATGTTTCGCTCTCTGAATACGGGGGCGCATTGCTGCTGGGTTAAATGCTGTTGTGGCGAGGGAGCTTGCGCCCGCTGGGCTGCGTAGCGGCCTCATTTTTGCGATTGCTACGCAATCGAGCGGGAGCAAGCTCCCTCGCCACAGAGAGATTCGCTGTCAACCCGGATCGCGATAGCCCGGGTGAAAGTCCTTCGGCACCGCCACGCTGACCTTGTCCCGGGTGGCAATGTCGATGCCTTCGCTGGCCACTTCGGCGAGGAAGTCGATCTGCTCGGGGGTGATGACATACGGCGGCAGGAAATACACCACGCTGCCCAGCGGTCGCAACAGCGCACCGCGTTCCAGGGCATGCTGGAACACCGCCAGGCCACGCCGTTCCTGCCATGGATACGCGGTCTTGCTGGCCTTGTCCTTGACCATCTCGATGGCCAGCACCATGCCGGTCTGGCGCACCTCGGCCACGTTCGGGTGGTCGGCCAGGTGGGCGGTGGCGCTGGCCATGCGCTGGGCCAGGGCCTGGTTGTTTTCGATGACGTTGTCTTCTTCGAAGATATCCAACGTCGCCAGGGCCGCCGCGCAGGCCAGTGGGTTGCCGGTGTAACTGTGGGAATGCAGAAAGGCGCGCAGGGTCGGGTAGTCGTCATAGAACGCGCTGTAGACCTCGTCGGTGGTCACGCACGCCGCCAGTGGCAGGTAACCGCCGGTCAGGGCCTTGGACAGGCAGAGGAAATCCGGGGTGATGCCGGCCTGCTCACAGGCGAACATTGTCCCGGTGCGACCGAAGCCGACGGCGATTTCGTCATGGATCAGGTGCACCCCATAGCGATCGCACGCCTCGCGCAACAGCTTCAGGTACACCGGGTGGTACATGCGCATGCCGCCGGCGCCCTGGATCAGCGGCTCGACAATCACTGCCGCGACTGTGTCGTGGTGCTCGGCGAGGGTCTGCTCCATGGCCATGAACATGGTTCGCGAATGCTCTTCCCAGCCCATGCCTTCGGGGCGGTGATAGCAGTCGGGGCTCGGCACCTTGATCGTATCCAGCAACAACGCCTTGTAGGTTTCGGTGAACAGCGGCACGTCGCCCACCGACATCGCCGCGATGGTTTCGCCGTGGTAGCTGTTGCTCAGGGTGACGAAGCGCTTCTTGTCCGGTCGGCCGCGATTGATCCAGTAGTGGAAGCTCATCTTCATCGCCACTTCGATGCAGGACGAGCCGTTGTCGGCGTAGAAGCATCGAGTCAGGCCCTCGGGCGTCATCTTCACCAGGCGCTCGGACAGCTCGATCACCGGCTGATGGCTGAAGCCGGCCAGGATCACATGCTCCAACTGATCGACCTGATCCTTGATGCGCTGGTTGATGCGCGGGTTGGCGTGGCCGAACACATTGACCCACCAGGAACTGACGGCATCGAGGTAGCGCTTGCCTTCGAAATCTTCCAGCCACACGCCTTCACCGCGTTTGATGGGGATCAGCGGCAGCTGTTCGTGGTCTTTCATCTGGGTGCAGGGGTGCCACAGCACCGCGAGGTCGCGTTGCATCCACTGGTTATTCAGGCCCATGTACAGTCTCCTCGAGGCGGCTCGCGGCGGGCGCGGGCAAAACAATCGCGCAAGCCTATGCAATGGCGGCCGTGGGGACAACCCATTGTGTCATTCGCGCTACTTTGGGCCAGGCGATAGACGTCGCTGGCGGCGTTTTGATGGCTGACGTATTCTTCGCCGTTCCCTGAGCCGACTGGCTCGAAAGCTGAAATTTCCTACGTTTTAATCCGGAGTTCGTTGAATGTCTGCTGGTTGGCTGCGCGCCTGTGCGCTGGTGATGATAGGGCTGTTCAGCGTTTCGGCGCTGGCCAAGGACAAACAACCGACGGCCATCGTCATCGGCGGCGGCCTGGCGGGGCTCACGGCGGCCTATGAGTTGCAGAATAAAGGTTGGGCGGTGACGCTGCTGGAAGCCAAGCCGGACCTGGGCGGTCGCTCGGGCATGGCCACCAGTGAGTGGATTGGCAACGAGAAGACGCAGCCGGTGCTGAACAAATACGTCTCTACCTTCAAACTGAGCACCACGCCGGCCCCGGAATTCGTGCGCACCCCCAGCTACCTGATCGACGGCATCTACTTCACCGCCGCCGACCTGGCGACCAAACAGCCAGCCACCGCCGAAGCCCTCAAACGCTACGAAACCACCCTGGACGACCTGGCGCGTTCCATCGAGGACCCGCAGAACCCGGCGGCCACCAGCACGTTGCACGCGCTGGATCAGATCACCGTATCCAACTGGCTCGACCGCCTGCAACTGCCGGCCACGGCGCGTCAGTTGGTGAACCAGGAAATCCGCACCCGTTATGACGAGCCTTCACGCCTGTCTCTGCTGTATTTCGCCCAGCAGAACCGCGTCTATCGCGGCATATCCGACCGCGACCGGCGAGCCTCGCGCCTGCTCGGCGGCAGTCCGGTCCTGGCCCAGGCGTTCGTCAAGCAACTGAAAACCATCAAGACCAATTCGCCGGTGTCGGCCATTTCCCAGGATAAGGACGGCGTGACCGTCAAGGTCGGCGCCGTTGGCTACCAGGCTGACTACGTGGTGCTGGCGGTGCCGTTGCGGGCGCTGAACAAGATCCAGTTGACCCCGGCCCTGGATGCCCAGCATCAAGGTGCGATCAAAGGCACCAACTACGGTTGGCGCGACCAGATCATGCTCAAGTTCAAGACTCCGGTCTGGGACAGCAAGGCGCGCATGTCGGGCGAGATCTACAGCAACGCCGGCCTGGGCATGATGTGGATCGAGCCAGCCATGAAAGGCGGTGCCAACGTGGTCATCAACCTGTCCGGCGACAATGCCCGGGTGATGCAGGCTTTCGGCGACAAGCAGATGGTCGATCAGGTGCTGATTCGCCTGCACGCGTTTTATCCACAGGCCCGTGGCGCGTTCACCGGCTATGAAATCCGCCGCTACAGCACCGACCCGTCCATGGGCGGCGCGTACCTGGCCTTTGGCCCGGGCCAGATCAGCAAGTACTGGCGCCTGTGGGAAAAACCATTGCAGCGCGTAGCCTTTGCCGGTGAACACACCGATACGTTGTACCCGGGTACCCTGGAGGGGGCGTTGCGCAGCGGCCAGCGGGCGGCGAGCCAGGTTGAAGACCTGGCGGCCGGCAAGTCGTTCGAACCGGCCAAGGTCGTTCCGGCTGCAACGGCAGCCGCCGCGGGTGCGGTAGCGGCGAAGAAGGGCAACTTCTTCAGCAACCTGTTTGGCGGTTCGGATGACGACAAGAAGCCGGAGCCGGTCAAGGCACCAGAGCCGGTAGCGCCGCCGCCTGCTCCAGCGCCTGCTCCCGCTCCTGCGCCGGCACCGGTGGAGCCTCCCGCGCCGGCCCCGAAGGTTGAGCCGGCCAAGAAAGCCGCGGCCAAACCCGCGGCGAAAAAACCGGCCGCCAAGGCTCCGGCTAAAAAAACGCCAGTGAAGAAAGCCGCGCCGGCTAAGAAACCGGCGGCCAAGCCGGCTGCGACAACACCGGCGGCACCTGAGACCAAGGCTCAGTAAGGCTTGGTGACAGAAAAAAGCGCGGCCTGTCAGCCGCGCTTTTTTTTGCCTGTAAAACCGCTATCGCGAGCAAGCTCGCTCCCACAGGGATTGCGCTCGGCCAGTGTGGGAGCGAGCTTGCTCGCGATGAGGCCCTTCCTGATATAACGCCTTGTATTGGTTTTAATCTTTCCTTAACCCACCCCCTCCAGACTGATGATCGTATTTCTCGATATTTCAAAGCGAAATTTTCCGCTTTAAATCGATAGATAAGTCGCTAGTCTTGATCGCAGTTTTTACAGGATATGAGCAATGCAGCTTCGCAACTCTTCTTCTCGCTATGGCTGGGTCAGTATCGCTGTGCACTGGGGCGTTGCGCTGGTGGTGTACGGGTTGTTCGCCCTAGGCCTGTGGATGGTCGGCCTGGATTACTACAGCACCTGGCGCAAAGACGCACCGGACCTGCACAAGAGCATTGGCCTGGTGCTGCTGGCGGTCATGTTGCTGCGGGTGGTCTGGCGGTTTGTCAGCCCGCCGCCACCGACCCTGCAAACCTATGGCCGCCTGACCCGTGTCAGCGCCAAGCTTGGCCATAGCGCACTGTATCTCGGGTTGTTCGCCGTGATGATTGCCGGTTACCTGATTTCCACCGCAGACGGTGTCGGGATCCCGGTGTTTGGCCTGTTCGAAGTACCCGCGCTGGTGTCCGGACTGCCCGATCAGGCAGACGTCGCCGGCCAGATTCACCTTTACCTGGCATGGGCGTTGGTCATTTTTTCCGGCCTTCATGCGTTGGCAGCATTGAAACACCACTTTATCGACCGTGACGCGACCCTCAAGCGAATGCTGGGGCGCCAAGCCTGATGTTCAACCTCGACTCCAAAGGAATAGAAAGCATGTTGAAAAAGACGCTCGCCGCCCTGGCAATCGGTTCTGCCCTGCTGTCCGCCGGTCAGGCCATGGCTGCCGACTATGTGGTCGACAAGGAAGGCCAGCACGCCTTCGTCGACTTCAAGATCAGCCACCTGGGTTATAGCTACATCACCGGTACCTTCAAGGACATCGACGGCAAGTTCAGCTTCGACGCCGCCAAGCCTGAAGACAGCAAGATCGAGTTCAACGTCAACACCGCCAGCGTGTTCACCAACCACGCCGAGCGCGACAAGCACATCGCCAGCGCTGACTTCCTGAACGTCAGCAAATTCGGCAAGGCCACCTTCGTTTCCACCAGCGTCAAATCCACCGGTAAGAACACCGCCGATGTGACCGGTGACCTGACCCTGCTGGGCGTGACCAAGCCGGTCGTGGTCAAGGCCACTTTCCTGGGTGAAGGCAAGGATCCATGGGGCGGCTACCGTGCCGGCTTTGAAGGCACCACCACCATCAAGCGTTCCGACTTCGGCAAGCAGAAAGACCTGGGCCCAACCTCCGACGCGGTCGAACTGTACGTCACGTTTGAAGGTGTCAAAGCGAAGTAACTTTCGCGCCTGACAAAAAACGCCCCGGGTCTTGCGACCAGGGGCGTTTTTTATTGCGCGGATTCCGGCGATACGGAGGGCCCTGTGGGAGCGAGCTTGCTCGCGATGGCGTCAGCTCTGTCGCATTGATGTTGACTGAAGCACCGCTATCGCGAGCAGGCTCGCTCCCACATTTGGAATGGTGTTGGGCCAAAAAAAATGCCCCAGGTCGCGAGACCCGGGGCATTTTTCAAGGCTTTGGAAAACTCAGCGATTGCGTGTCAGCAAGGCCGGTTTTTCGCCGCGCGGACGGCTTGGCAGTTGATCCAGCTGTTCAGGCGTCGGGAAACGATCGGCTTTCGATTCCTTGTGCATGATCTTCGGCTGGTTGCTGCGCGGGTTCTGCACGGCGGGTTCCTGGCGAGGCTGGTCGTCACGGGCCGGGCGGCGTGGGCGGGTGTCGTCGCGACGGGCCTGGCCGTCACGCGGGGCACCGTTGCGTGGGCCGCTGCGCTTGGCCGGTGGCGTGCCGGTGGACGAACCGTTGCTGTTGCGCGGACCGTTCTGGCGACCCTGTGGCTGGCCACTGCGCGGAGCGCCTGCGCCTGCGCCCTGTGCCGGGGCACCCGGACGGCGACCACGGCCTTGGGCCGGTTTCTGCTGCGGCACGTAGTCGACGCGGTTACCGAAGTTATCGACATCGTCGTCCAGGAACTCGTCCGGAGCACGATCGGCTGCCGCGCGTGGGGCCGGGCGCTGTTGTTCACGGGCCGGAGTGCCTTCGCGGGGCTTCTGCTCGCGGGCAGGGCGTTCGCCGCGGCCGTTGCTGTTGCTGTTGCTGGCCGACTTTTCCTTGCCCTTGTCCTTGCCTTTGTCTTTGCGACCGCCGCCACCACCGCCGCCATTCGGACCGTCGCCGCGCGGGCCACGGGCATTACGCGGATTGCGCACATCCGGACGTTCGCGCACTTCAGGCTTCTCGGCCTCGATGGTGCTGGCATCGAAGCCCATCAGGTCGCCGTCGGCGATTTTCTGCTTGGTCATGCGCTCGATGCTTTTGAGCAGCTTTTCTTCGTCCGGCGCGACCAGCGAGATCGCCTCGCCCGAACGACCGGCCCGACCGGTACGGCCGATACGGTGAACGTAATCTTCATCGACGTTCGGCAGCTCGAAGTTGACCACGTGGGGCAACTGGTCGATGTCCAGGCCGCGGGCCGCGATGTCGGTGGCCACCAGGATGCGCACTTCGCCGGCCTTGAAGTCGGCCAGGGCCTTGGTACGGGCGTTCTGGCTCTTGTTCCCGTGGATCGCCACGGCCGGCAGGCCATGTTTGTCCAGGTACTCGGCCAGGCGGTTGGCGCCGTGCTTGGTGCGGGTGAAGACCAGGACCTGTTCCCAGGCACCGGCGGTAATCAGGTGCGCCAGCAGGGCACGCTTGTGGCTGGCCGCCAGGCGGAACACGCGCTGCTCGATACGCTCGACCGTGGTGTTCGGCGGCGTGACTTCGATGCGCTCCGGGTTGTGCAGCAGCTTGCCGGCCAGGTCGGTGATGTCCTTGGAGAACGTTGCCGAAAACAGCAGGTTCTGGCGCTTGGCGGGCAGGCGGGCGAGGACTTTCTTCACGTCATGGACAAAGCCCATGTCGAGCATGCGGTCGGCTTCGTCCAGCACGAGGATTTCAACGTGGGACAAATCGACGCTGCCCTGGCCCGCCAGGTCCAGCAGGCGACCGGGGCAGGCCACCAGTACATCGACACCACGGGACATGGCCTGAACCTGGGGGTTCATGCCGACGCCGCCAAAAATGCAGGCGCTGACGAACTTCAGGTCGCGAGCATAGATCTTGAAGCTCTCGTGTACCTGGGCCGCCAGTTCGCGGGTTGGGGTCAGGACCAGTACGCGCGGTTGGCGCGGGCCATGACGCTGGGATTTGTCTGGGTGACCGTTGGGAAACAACCGCTCCAGGATCGGAAGGGCGAAACCGCCGGTTTTACCAGTACCTGTCTGCGCCGCGACCATCAGGTCGCGACCTTGCAACACGGCGGGAATGGCCCGCTGTTGCACCGGGGTAGGCTGGGTATAGCCGGCGGCTTCGATGGCGCCGACTAAAGCCTCGGAGAGACCGAGGGAAGCAAAGGACATGAGTAATCCTGTTTTAGTGAGGGCCTGGCCCAATGGGATAGTCTTGCCGGGCGCGAATGACGTTCAACAAAAAGACGTCATCCCGTCCGGTCCTGCCGGGCCTCGAAGGCGGGTCCGGACAAGGCTCGCGCGGGCTGTAGGCTGCGCTGTAGCGGTGTCGGGATGCCTTTTACAAGGCCGGGCGTCCGGGCGTGAGCCTGGCGGGAAGGCCGGAGTATAACAGAGCAAACGCCGCGCGCCGCTTTCCTGCTGCTCAACGGTTTATTTCAGTACTGACCCGGTGGGCCGGCACCGTAGCGGGCGCTCAGTTCGGCATAGGCCGGTTCGCGCTTGAAACGCTTGAGTTCGGCGCCGAAGCGTTGCACCAGCAAATCCATGCCGGCGTTGCGCCGCACCGCCAGGTATTGGCTTTGACGGCTCACTACCGTCGGGTTTTCAGTGATCTGGTCGCCCAGCTGCATCTGCTTGAGCACATGCCGGCCGACCCTGCGGTCGGTGATGAGCAGGTCGATCCGGCCCAGTTGCAACTTACCGAAATTGGCTTCGTGGGTCGGCGCTGTTTCACGGGTGAACAGGGTCGATTCCCTGAAGGCCTGGCTGTACAGGTAACCAGGCGAGGTCCCGACAGTCAGGCCGCCCAGGTCTTCTAGCGTGCGGAACGGGTGGGGCCGGGCATTGGCATAGAACATCACGAATTCCACGTCCGACAGCGGTTCGCTGGGGTAAAGCAGCAGGGCATCGCGCTCATTGCTGTGGAAAATGTCCAGCGCGCCGTCCGCCAATCCTTGTTCCAGCATCGCCAGGCAGCGCTTCCAGGGCAGGAACTGCCATTCCACGTCGATGCCCAGGCGCTTGAACACAATGGCCGTGGTTTCGTAGTCCAGGCCCAGCATCTTGCCGTTCTCTTCGTAGACATAAGGCGCCCAAGGCTCGGTGACAATGCGCAGCTTCTCGGCCTGGGCGGTCATGCTCAGGCACAAGAGGAGAAGAGAGGTCAGCAGCTGGACAATAACGGGCATGGCCTGAGGTTACGACGAGATCTCATCAAATAGCTAGAGCGCTCTGGCTTGCGCCTTGGTTGCCTTTTGCCTGCCTTTGCTGCTCATGGAAGGCCTCGTGGCGTTCAGCCGATGTGAACGCTTTTGTTCAAGGCAGGAAACCGCTGAATGAAAAAGGCCTTGGTTTTCGCCAAGGCCCCTTTGTATCACCGCATCAAGCCTTCAACGCGGCAGCTTGAGGTTGTTCCATACCGCCAGGCTAGGCTCGGCCTGATTAAGCGTATAGAAATGCAGCCCCGGTGCGCCGCCTTGCAACAAACGCTCGCACATTTGCGTAATGACTTCCTCGCCGAAGCTTTGGATGCTGGAGGCGTCGTCACCATAGGCTTCCAACTGCTTGCGGACCCAGCGCGGGATCTCTGCGCCGCAGGCGTCGGAGAAGCGTGCCAGCTTGCTGTAGTTGGTGATCGGCATGATTCCCGGCACCACAGGAATATCGACGCCCAGCTTGCGGATACGGTCGACGAAGTAAAAATAACTGTCGGCATTAAAGAAGTACTGGGTGATCGCGCTGTCGGCGCCAGCGTTGGCCTTGCGCACGAAGTTGCGAAGATCGTCTTCGAAATTGCGCGCTTGCGGGTGCATTTCCGGATACGCCGCCACTTCGATGTGGAAGTGCTCGCCGGTTTCTTCACGAATGAAGCTCACCAGTTCGTTGGCGTGGCGCAGCTCGCCGCTGGCCATGCCCATGCCCGACGGCAGGTCGCCACGCAGGGCAACGATGCGCTTGATGCCCGCGGCCTTGTACTGGGTCAACAGGCTGCGCAGGTCGTCCTTGCTATCGCCGACGCAGGACAGGTGCGGGGCCGCGGGGACTTTGACTTCGCTTTCGAGCTGCAACACGGTGTTCAGGGTGCGGTCACGGGTCGAGCCGCCGGCACCGTAGGTGCAGGAGAAGAAGTCGGGGTTGTAGCTGGCCAACTGGCGGGCAGTGGCGATCAGTTTTTCATGCCCAGCATCGGTCTTCGTCGGGAAGAACTCGAAGCTGTAGCGACGGTCTTGGGACATGGTCATATCCTTGGAAACTCGTAGGCCGGAGAGACCTGCACATACCCTTGAGCGGCGGGCTTGTGTGGGAGCGAGCTTGCTCGCGATTGGCGTCGCCTCGGTCTGACAGCTGGACCGAGGTGTCTGCATCGCGAGCAAGCTCGCTCCCACAAAAAGCCTGCTCCCACGGGGGAGCAGCGCCGATCAGTAGCGGTAAGCGTGCGGCTTGAACGGGCCTTCGACGGTGACGCCGATGTAGTCAGCCTGCTGCTTGGTCAGCTGGGTGACCACGCCGCCGAATCCGCGGACCATTTCCAGGGCCACTTCTTCGTCGAGTTTCTTCGGCAGGACTTCCACGGTCAGGCGCTCGGCTTTCTGGGCCGGCGACAGGTCGGCGTATTTCTGGCCGAACAGGAAGATCTGGGCCAGGACCTGGTTGGCGAACGAACCGTCCATGATGCGGCTTGGGTGACCGGTGGCGTTGCCCAGGTTAACCAGGCGGCCTTCGGCCAGCAGGATCAGGTAGTCGTCGTTCTGTGGGTCGAAGCTGCCAGTGCCGGTGCGGTGCACCTTGTGGACCTGTGGCTTGACTTCTTCCCATGCCCAGTTCTTGCGCATGAAAGCGGTGTCGATTTCATTGTCGAAGTGACCGATGTTGCAGACCACGGCGCGCTTCTTCAGGGCCTTGAGCATGTTGGCGTCGCAGACATTGACGTTGCCGGTGGTGGTCACGATCAGATCGATCTTGCCCAGCAGCGCCTTGTCGATGCTGCCTTCGGTGCCGTCGTTGATCCCGTCGATGAACGGCGAAACCAGCTCGAAACCGTCCATGCAGGCTTGCATGGCGCAGATCGGGTCGACTTCGGACACCTTGACGATCATGCCTTCCTGGCGCAGGGACTGGGCCGAACCCTTGCCCACGTCACCGTAGCCGATCACCAGCGCCTGCTTGCCCGACAACAGGTGGTCGGTGCCGCGCTTGATGGCGTCGTTGAGGCTGTGACGGCAGCCATACTTGTTGTCGTTCTTGCTCTTGGTCACCGAGTCGTTGACGTTGATGGCCGGGATTTTCAGCTCGCCCTTGGCCAGCATGTCCAGCAGGCGGTGTACGCCAGTGGTGGTTTCTTCGGTCACGCCATGGACCTTGTCCAGTACGGCCGGGTATTTCTTGTGCAGCAGCTCGGTCAGGTCGCCGCCGTCGTCGAGGATCATGTTGGTGTCCCACGGCTGGCCATCCTTGAGGATGGTCTGCTCCAGGCACCACTCGTACTCTTGCTCGGTCTCGCCTTTCCAGGCGAAAACCGGGATACCGGCGGCGGCGATGGCGGCAGCGGCCTGGTCCTGGGTCGAGAAGATGTTGCAGGACGACCAGCGCACTTCGGCACCCAGGGCAACCAGGGTTTCGATCAGCACGGCGGTCTGGATGGTCATGTGGATGCAGCCGAGGATTTTCGCGCCCTTCAATGGCTGTTCGCCAGAGTATTTGCGGCGCAGGCCCATCAGGGCTGGCATTTCGGATTCGGCGATGATGATTTCGCGACGGCCCCAGGCAGCCAGGGACATGTCGGCGACTTTGTAGTCGGTAAAAGCAGCAGGCGTGATGACAGCGCTCATGAAGAGCCTCCATTCGTAATGTATGCGAATGGGCGCCGTTGTGCGTTTAGTGTCCGTGCGGGTAGCCCCGTACAAACAACGCCCCATCCGAGCCTGACAGGTCGAGCCTGCTGCAGCGCCCCTCGGACAGGTGGCGGGAACGGTCCAAAGGGTGGACCGGTAAAGCGGTGGCGATTATAACGGGCTAATCGGATCTTCCAAAAGGGTTTCTGTCGGCAAATCGAAATTGCCGATGACCATCATAGGGCCCGCGACGTAGAGCCCGGCCGTGGGGTCTGCCATGATGCAGCAATCCATCGGCCAGACGCTCAGGAGTGATCATGAATTTCCACACCCGCAAATGGGTCAAGCCCGAAGACCTCAACCCCAACGGCACGCTGTTCGGCGGCAGCCTGTTGCGCTGGATCGACGAGGAGGCGGCGATCTACGCCATCGTCCAGCTCGGCAACCAGCGCGTGGTCACCAAGTACATCTCGGAAATCAATTTCGTCAGCGCTTCGCGCCAGGGCGACATTATCGAGCTGGGCATCACCGCCACCGAGTTTGGCCGCACGTCCATCACCCTGACCTGCGAGGTGCGCAACAAAATCACCCGCAAGAGCATCCTGACCGTGGAGAAGATGGTCTTCGTCAACCTCGGCGAAGACGGCCTGCCCGCGCCTCATGGACGGACCGAGATCAAGTACGTCAAGGATCAGTTCAAGGACGATGCCGTCGAGTGAGATCGGCGGCGCTGCCATCGCGAGCAGGCTCGCTCCCACATTGAACCCGGGTTGATCAGAGACTTGTGTTCACCACCGTCCCCCTGTGGGAGCGAGCCTGCTCGCGATGGCGGTTCAGGCCGCACTGAACAGCTCCGGACGCCGCGTGTCGTAGATACATCACGCCACGGGTTCAGGAGCTGTATGGACACTCATAAAGAAGGCAAGACCCCTGACCTTTCGGCTCAGGAACAGCATGAAGTCGACCGCAACCAGCCGCCGCGGGCGGCTGTACTGCATGAAATCATTCGCACCCAGGGCAATCAGGAGCTTGAGCGCAGCGTAGCCGCGCTGTGGTGGTCGGCCCTGGCGGCGGGGTTGACCATGGGCCTGTCGCTGATGGCGATGGGACTGCTCAATTCCCGGCTACCGGACCACGAGGGCTTCAAGGTGATCGCCAGCTTCGGTTACTGCGCCGGCTTTCTCGCGGTGATCCTGGCGCGCCAGCAATTGTTCACCGAAAACACCCTGACCGCCGTGCTGCCGATCATGAGCAAGCCGACGTTGAGCAACTTCGGTCGATTGTTCCGGTTATGGGGCGTGGTGCTGGTGGGCAACCTGTGCGGCACCTTGTTGGTGGCTTATGTGATGCTGCACTTGCCGATTTTTGACCGGCGCACCGATCTGGCCTTCCTGGAGATCGGTCGCAAGGTCATGGAGAACGACACCGGCCAGATGTTCGCCAAGGGCATCATTTCCGGCTGGATGATCGCCACCATGGTGTGGATGATCCCGTCCATGGAAAGCGCCAAGATGCTGATTATTGTCCTCATCACTTATCTGATGGCGCTGGGAGATTTCACCCACATCGTCGTCGGCTCGGCCGAGGTGTCTTACCTGGTATTTGCCGGACAGCTATCGTGGGAAGACTTCTGGATGGTGTTCGCCGCGCCGACTCTGGCGGGGAACATCATCGGTGGCAGTTTTATTTTCGCCCTGATCAGCCACGCACAGGTGCGCAGCGAGACCAATACGCCCCTCAGTCGGCAAGGCCTGCCGTCGCGCCAAGATGACGCTGGCGATAAATAAAATACAGCGCGGTCAGTACGGTCAGCCCGCCCACCAGGGCGCCGGTCCACGGCAGATCCGCCAGGTCGGCGCCACTGCCCACCACCAACCCACCCATCCAGGCCCCGGCTGCATTGCCCAGGTTGAATGCGCTCTGGTTGAGGGTCGAGCCTAGGTTCGGGGCTTCGTGAGCCTGGTCGATGATCAGCAATTGCAGGATCGGACACAGGGCGAAGGCGAAGACGCCCCACAGCACCAGGGTGATCGCCGCCGGGATGACCGACCGGCTGGTCTGGCTGAACGCGGCCAGCACCAGCACCACGGCCAGGGCCATGGCCACCAACGAAGGCAGCAGGCGCCGGTCCGCCAGGCGCCCGCCGAGGAAACTGCCGGCCGTCAGGCCGACACCGAACAACAGCAACATGATGGTAATGCCGTGGGGGCTGACACCGGTGATGTCCTGCAGGATCGGCGCGATGTAGGTGAACACGCTGAACAGACTGGTGGAAGCCAGCACGCTCATGCCCAGCGCCAACAACACGTTGGCCTTGCCCAGAACCTTGAACTCGCTGGCCAGGTTGGCTTTGTCCATGGGGATCTCCTTGGGCAGCCAGACCCATTGGGCAATGGCGGCGATCACGCCGATGATCGAGACCGCCCAGAAGGTCGAGCGCCAGCCGGCATATTGGCCCAGGGCCGTGCCCAACGGGACGCCCAGCACGTTGGCCAGGGTCAGGCCGGTGAACATCATGGCAATCGCCTGGGCCCGTTTGTTCGGCGCCACCAGCCCGGCCGCCACCACCGAACCAATGCCAAAGAACGCTCCGTGACACAGCGCAGTAATGACCCGGGCGGCCATCAGCGTGGTGTAGTTCGGCGCCAGGGCGCAGAGCACATTGCCGAGGATGAACATCAGGGTCATGCCCAGCAGCGTGGCCTTGCGCGGCATGTTGGCGGTGCCGATCGCCAGGATCGGCGCGCCGAACACCACGCCCAGGGCGTAGCCGGTGATCAGCAGTCCGGCCTGGGGAATGCTCACGGCCAGGTCCCGGGCGACATCGGGCAAGAGTCCCATGATGACGAATTCAGTGGTGCCGATGCCAAAAGCGGCAACGGCCAAAGCAAGCAAGGCGAGTGGCATGCGCAAGGTCTCTGTCTGTAGTCTTGACGCCCGGATCAGGCATACGCATGCCGGCGTCCCGGTTCGAGAGAACGGGACAACAGCGAAATTATTGGTATTGGTGTATGCGCAACTGAGTGCGGCGTGATCGACTTGCAGTATAAACGATAGCGAATCAATTCATGAGCCTTACTGAGCGTAGGAGCTGACGAGTGCAACGAGGCTGCGATCTTTCCACCGACAATTGAGTCTGGAGTGAAAGATCAAAAGATCGCAGCCTTCGGCAGCTCCTACGGGCGGGGGGACAAGACAAGGAGCGTGCCGTGCTTGCAACGGCCTTGGTGTTGGTAGCGGCGCTGTTGCATGCGGCGTGGAATACGCTGATCAAGTTCAGTGGCGAGCGTTTGCTGGTGGTTGCGTGCATGGACAGCGTCGCCTTGCTGTTCGTCGCATTGGCGCTGGGTTTCGTGGCATTGCCACCGCTGGAGATCTGGCCATGGATCGTGGCGTCAGCGGCATTCGAATTGTTGTATCGCTATTTGCTGATCCAGGCTTATCGGGTCGGTGACCTGGGGTTGGTCTATCCGCTGATGCGCGGCCTGTCGCCGCTGGTGGTGCTGGCCCTGACATTTATTTTCGCCGGCGAAGCGCTGACGACCCAGCAGGTCATCGGTATCCTGCTGATCCCGTTCGGCATGCTGTGCCTGTTGTGGCAGGGCGGTGGCGGCGCCCGATTGCCCTGGTCGATGTTGCCGGTGGTGGCGCTGATCGGCCTGTGCATCGGTTGCTACACCTTTATCGACGGGCACGCCCTGCGGCGTTGGTCCCACCCGCTGGATTACCTGGTCTGGGTCACGCTGCTCAGCGCCTGGCCGTTTCCGTTGCTGGCGCTGGCGAGCAAACGGCCGGCGTTCCTGCGGTTCTGGCGCGAACAGTGGCGGCTGGGGTTGGCGGTCGGATTCTGCGTATTGTTCAGCTACGCTCTGGTGCTGTGGGCCATGCAACTGGGCTCGATCGCCGAAGCGGCGGCGCTGCGGGAAATCAGTGTGATCCTGGTGGTGCTGTTCGGCATGCGTTACCTGAAAGAACCTTTTGGCCGGCCACGGCTCTTAGCCTGCGGGCTGGTGCTGATTGGCATGCTGGTGATGAAGTTCTGACCGGTGCCTGACGCTCGATTCTCTATAAAACTCAAAAAGGAAGTGCGGTATGACGGTTGCCCTGTGGTGTGTGCTGATTGCTTTTCTCCTGCCTTACCTGTGTGTCGGGGTCGCCAAGGCCGGTGGCAGATACCGGTTGCGGGATAACCACGACCCCCGGGATTTCCTGGATTCACTCGAAGGCGCGCCCCGGCGTGCCTACGCTGCGCAATTGAACAGCTTTGAAATCAGCCCGTTTTTCGCCGCCGCCGTGATCGTCGCGCACCTGGCCGGCAATGCTGAACTGGTCACCCTCAATGTGCTGGCGGTGCTGTTCATCACCAGCCGCCTGCTCTACATCATTTGCTATCTGGCAGATTGGGCGATCCTGCGTTCGCTGGTGTGGTTCGTGGGGGTGGGCTTGGTCCTGAGTTTCTTCTTTGTTTCGGTCTGAGCCTGGCTTCGGATTTTCGGTGTTTTTGCTGGCCTCATCGCGAGCAAGCTCGCTCCCACATTGGGTCGGGTGTGTACACAAGATATGTGTTCACTGAGATCAACTGTGGGAGCGAGCTTGCTCGCGATGGAGCCGGGACGATCAACACATCCCTTCAGGGATTGGCGGTCACCGCATTCGCCACCTGCGGCACGGACGGCAACGCCATGCCCTTGGGCCAGAGCATCCAGATCTGTCCCTGCTGCTTCATGTCCCCGGCCAACTGTCCGGCCGCCTCGCCGGTGCCCCAGAACAGGTCCGCCCGCACTTCGCCGGTGATTGCACCGCCAGTGTCCTGGGCGGCGACGGGCCGGTTCAGGGCACTGCCGTCGGGGCGCGTGGTGGATAGCCACAGCAGGCTGCCCAGAGGAATCACCTTGCGGTCCACCGCCACGCTGTAGCCAGCGGTCAGCGGTACATTCAACGAGCCTCGCGGGCCTTCGTTGCTGTCGGGGTTGCGGTTGAAGAACACGTAGCTGGGGTTGCTGCCGAGCAATTCGGGAATGCGATTCGGATTGGCCTTGGCCCAGGCGCTGATGGTGCCCATGGTCACATCTTCTTTCTTCAGTTCGCCCTGTTCGACCAGCCAGCGCCCGATGGGGCGGTAAGGGTGGCCGTTCTGGTCGGCATAGCCAATGCGCAACTGGCGGCCGTCAGTCAGTTGAATGCGCCCCGAACCCTGGATCTGCAGGAATTGCAGGTTCATGGGGTCGGTCAGCCAGGCAATGACCGGTGCCTTTACGCCATTGGTCTCGATGGTGGCCGCGTCGTCGTACGGCTTGAGCACCCGGCCTTCAAGACGGCCGCGCAGGCGTTTGCCCTTGAGTTCCGGGTAGATGCTATCCAGCGACACGATGATCATGTCGTCCGGCACACCGTAGACCGGGATATTCGCCGTAGCGGTCTGGGTGAGGCTGCCGGGGTAGACCGGCTCGTAATAGCCGGTGATCAGGCCGTTGGGACTGTTGTCCCCCGAGCGCAGGCCATAGACGTCCAGGTTCTGTTTCAGGAAGTTGCGTACAGCTGCGGCCGTCTGCGGCACGTTGGTCGCCGCCGCGCAGGTGGAGCCCCAGGTCGCATCGGCCTTGAGCCGGGTGCAGGCGCTGCGCCAGGAACCGAAACCGGCCAGCAGGTCGGCCTCGGACACCGCCGGCAATGCCTCCCAGGGGGCGCTGACATAGGTGGCGAGGGCGTGGGTCTGAGGTTCCTCGACCTTTTCGCCGCGGTTACATCCGGCCAACAGTGCGATCAGCGGTAGGGTCAATGCCAGGACTTTGTGCCAGGGCTTGATGCGGCTGTTCATGAAGATTTCCTTTGCAGTCGTTCGAGCGCTGTCAGGCGCTCGAACAACCCGTATTGTTGATAGGGGCATTGGTCTTTACCGATGACCCGAGGATACTAACCGCCGTTTCCTGCCCCGAGGCCAAGATGTTTGTAAAACGATTTTCCATGGCCGTGCTGGCCTGCCTGATGTTGTCCGCCTGTGGCGGCGTCGATCCCAACTCTCCCCTGGGCCAGCGCAAGACGATCTTCAAGCAGATGCTCAAGACCAACGAAGAGCTGGGCGGCATGTTGCGTGGCCGCATTCCGTTTGACGGTGCACGTTTCGCCGAGGGCGCGGTGCAACTGGACCAACTGTCCCATGAACCGTGGAAGCACTTCCCACAAGTACGCGAGCAAGACCACACCAGCGCCCGGGATGAAGTCTGGCAAAAACAGGCGCGCTTCCAGGAACTGGCCCGCAGCCTTGAAACAGCCACCGGTGAATTGGTGACTGTCAGCAAAGTCCAGCCTTACAAGGTCAGCAACCTGGGGCCGGCGGTGCAGAAAGTCGAAGATGCGTGCAGTGCCTGTCATAAGGAGTTTCGGGATTATTGACATGCCTTGAAAGATCGCAGGCTTCGCCAGCTCCTACAGAGCATCGCGTTCAACCTGTCGGAGCCTGCGATCTGTTCACTTATCCAACTCATCCACCGCTTCCTGCAATTCCTTGCGGGAGGCCGCCAGCTTGTCCTTGCGTTTGTTGATCCGCTCGGCGTCGCCTTTCTTCATGGCTTTTTCCAGATCGGCCTGACGCCGGCTGACTTCGTGCTTGGCATCGAGCACCTTGTTTTCACGCTCCTTGCGCAAGGACGCGTCGGTGCAATGGGTGGTGACTTCACTCAAT
Organism: Pseudomonas thivervalensis; assembly: GCF_001269655.1. Classification (GTDB taxonomy): domain Bacteria; phylum Pseudomonadota; class Gammaproteobacteria; order Pseudomonadales; family Pseudomonadaceae; genus Aquipseudomonas; species Aquipseudomonas thivervalensis. The sequence continues at coordinate 197,910 of NZ_LHVE01000020.1, read as the reverse complement.
GCGGTTTCCAGGCCTGCCTGCAGGTCCTGGTTGCCACGGGACTTGGCCAGTTCGATCTGGTTGATGATGCCCTGGCGCTTGGCTGCGCAGCCAGTGAGCTCCGGGGTTTGCTCGTCCGCCATCAAAGGGGCGGCCATGGCGCTGCATAGGAGCAGCAGGGCAGCGGGGGACAGGAAATTCATAGCAACTCCGTAAAAAAATCGCGAGCGGTCGGTACAGATGCGCTGTTGGAACGCATGCTTGCCCCTTGGGTTCAACCGCGCGGGGGGCGGATTAAAATCCGTCGACCCCAGCGGTGCGTAATACGTCACTCAAGGCCAGCACCTGCGGGTCGCGAAAAAAGGCGCTCAGTTGCGCGGCGCGTCCCGGTCCGATGCCGGCTTCGGCTTGCCATTGTTCGGTCGTGCGCTCGGCCAGCGCCTGCCACGGTCCTTGCAGCCGGGCCTCACCCGTGGGCGGCAGGCCCAGGGCCATGAGCCATTGCCGGAAAGGGCGTTGCCGGGCGCTGCCCAGGCTGGCGAGCAGGCGGGCGCTGCTGCGTTCGCCGAAGCCGCCAATGTTAACAAGCTCGGCGGCATCGAGGGTCAACCAATCCAACAATCCGTGGAGTCGGCCTGCAGCCAGGAGTTTTTCCCAGGTACCGGGGCCGACATGGGGCAGGGCGAGCCCGTGCTTGCCGCTGAGCCAATTCAGGCGTGCGAGGAATTGGCTTTCACAGCCGGGCGTCGCCTGCCAGCAACTCAAGAAGTGATGATCACTCGCCGCAGGGGCATCGACCTCCTGGCGCTCGAGGCTGCGCAGCACCACCTCGTCGAGTCGTGGGATGGTCAGCCCGGCCAGGCTGATGGCGACCTGATCGCCAGGGCGGATGTCCATTTCCTCCCAACGCTTGAGGGAACTGACGCTCACCCGGCGAATCCACCGGTCGTCGAGCAGGGTGGGTTCAAGTTCCAGCACCGGGGTGATGCGTCCGGTGCGCCCGACCTTGAAACGGACTTTGCGCACTTCGACCAAGGCCTGGGCATAAGGGTATTTCCAAGCCACGCTCCAGAACGGCGTCCTCGCCTGCCAGCGGTCGGCGGGTGGACGGCGGCTCTGGCGCAGGACGATCCCGTCGCTGGCAAAGGGCAGCGGCGTGCGATACCAGTGGTCGCGCCACTGCGCGGCATCGGCCAATGCCCGGACGGGCTGGTGGTAGTCGCGGGTGTCGGCGAAACCCAGCGTGTTCAGTGCAGCCAACCGTTCGGGCAGGGTGCTGGGCCCTGCTGGCCAGTCCCAGACAAACAGGCCGATGGAGGATGCCTGCTGCGTCGTCAAACTGCTGCGCGCCATCAATCCCGCCACGGTCGCGCGGGCGTTAAGGCTGCCGCTGCGGGCTTGGACATGGGCGTCCAGGCGCCAGTACAACTCGCCATGAACGACCAGGTCCACGGGGTCGCGCAGTTGTTGCGCGATGGCGCCGATCTTGTGTGCATTCGAGGTCCAGTCATGCCCTCGAACGCCATCGCCGCGGCTGATCGCCTGATGCAGGCGCCCCTTGCGGTAAACCAGGGAGACCGCCACGCCATCGACTTTCGGCTGCGCCCAGACATCCTCTCGACCCTGTAGCCAAGTCCCCACGGCATCGGCGTCCTTGAGTTTTTCCAAGCCGGTATGGACGACGGGGTGCGGCACCTTTCCGCCCGCCGAACGCAGGGGATCGTCGGACGCTGCCAGATTGAAGCAACTACGCCATTGGCTCAGTTGTGTGCGGGATTGATCATAAAGCTCATCGGCTACCAGCGACTGGCCGAGGCGGTGGTAACGGTCGTCCCAGGTGTCGATTTGCTGTTGCAGCGCAGCGATCTCGGCCCGGGCACGTTCAGCGGGCCAGTCGGGACAAGGTGCGGCCACTGCGGGGATGGCCATGAAGACGAGGCAGGCGAGGGCATACAGGAGTGGTGGCATCGAAGCATCCTTGCTCGGTTGAGTACCTGAAGGCTAGTCAGCGTTCCGGCTGTTGCGAGGGTCGGAGCGTTACCGGATTTTGCGGCGCCTGGTGGCCAAGTCGCGGCAGTACAGTCCCGCGCGATTTAGCCACGCAACTGTCCCTTGAACCCTTCAATGGCCGGTGCAGAATGAGCCTTCGATCCACCGCTGCCTGGAACGCTCGAATGGACCTGTCGACACTCGCTGTTTTCATTCCGGCCTGCTTCGCGCTGAATATGGCGCCGGGGCCGAACAACCTGCTTTCCGTCAGTAACGCCTCGCGTTATGGCTTCGTCCGGGCGTGCGGCGGCGGCATCGGTCGGTTGCTGGCGTTTGCAATCATGATCGCCCTGGCGGCGGTGGGCCTCACCGCCGTGCTGCACACTTCAGAATTGCTGTTCCTGGGGATCAAGCTCGTCGGTGCCGGTTACCTGTTCTACTTGGCCGTGCAGTTGTGGCGGGCCCGGCCCGAGGCCGACAGCGAAGGCGCGGTCGCGTCGATGAGCCGAGCTGGCCTGGCACGCCAGGAGTTCCTGGTGGCGATCGGTAATCCGAAGGCGATCCTGTTGTTTACCGCGTTCCTGCCGCAATTCGTCGACCGTACCGGCACCGTTACCCAACAATTTGCTGTGCTGGGTGGCTTGTTCCTGGCGCTGGAGTGCATCGCCATCGGCCTGTATTGCTACATGGGCATTTACGCGCGGCGACTGTTTGCCCGGCCGAGCGGCAAACGCCTGTTCAATCGCATGTGTGCGGGGTTGTTGGCCAGTGCGGCTTCGTTTTTGCTGGTGGCACGAAGGACCTGAACATTGCGCTAAGCCTTTGTGGCGAGGGAGCTTGCTCCCGCTGGGGTGCGAAGCAGCCCCCTGTAACCCTTAGGTATCTTGGGCTGCCGGGACGCTTGATTGGGGTTGCTGCGCAACCTCGCGGGAGCAAGCTCCCTCGCCACAAGGTTTGGCGATGATCTTCAGGGCATGAAAAAGCCCCTGGCGACCCAGTCGCCAGGGGCTTTTTCACACGCGGGTGTTACAGGCCGGCAGCGGCGCGCAGGGCGTCGGCGCGGTCGGTTTTTTCCCAGGTGAAGGTGGTGAAGGTATCGCCATCGACCGTCTTGGTCTGCGGCGTACGACCGAAGTGACCATAGGCGGCGGTCTCCTGGTACATCGGGTGCAGCAGGTCGAGCATGGTGGTGATGGCGTACGGACGCAGGTCGAACACTTCGCGGACCAGGTTGATGATCTTGTCATCGCCGATCTTGCCGGTGCCGAAGGTGTTCAGCGAGATCGACGTAGGCTGGGCGACGCCAATGGCGTAGGACACCTGGATCTCGCAACGCTCGGCCAGGCCGGCGGCGACGATGTTCTTGGCGACATAACGACCGGCGTAGGCGGCCGAACGGTCAACCTTGGATGGGTCCTTGCCGGAGAACGCGCCACCGCCGTGGCGGGCCATGCCGCCGTAGCTGTCGACGATGATCTTGCGACCGGTGAGGCCGCAGTCGCCCACGGGGCCGCCGATGATGAACTGGCCAGTCGGGTTGATGTGGAACTGGGTGTCCTTGGACAGCAACTCGGCAGGCAGCACGTGCTTGACGATCAGTTCCATCACGCCTTCGCGCAAGTCTTTGTAGGACACATCAGGGTTGTGCTGGGTCGACAGGACGACAGCGTCGATACCGACCACCTTGCCGCCTTCGTAACGGCAGGTCACCTGGGACTTGGCGTCCGGGCGCAGCCAAGGCAGCAGGCCGGATTTACGAGCCTCGGCCTGGCGCTGGACCAACTGGTGCGAGAAGGTGATCGGTGCTGGCATCAGCACGTCGGTCTCGTTGCTGGCGTAGCCGAACATCAGGCCCTGGTCGCCAGCGCCCTGATCTTCTGGCTTGGCCCGGTCAACGCCCTGGTTGATGTCGGGGGACTGCTTGCCGATGATGTTCATCACGCCGCAGGTCGCGCCATCGAAGCCAACGTCGGAGCTGTTGTAGCCGATGCCCAGGATGACGTCGCGAACGATCTGTTCCAGGTCGACCCAGGCCGAGGTGGTGACTTCGCCGGCGATGATCGCCACGCCCGTTTTCACCAGAGTCTCGCACGCCACGCGGGCGAACTTGTCTTCAGCAATGATGGCGTCCAGCACCGCATCAGAAATCTGGTCGGCGATTTTGTCCGGATGCCCTTCAGATACGGACTCGGAGGTGAAAAGGGAGTATTCGCTCATCTCGATGTTTTCCTACACGTTACCGTTGGTGAGTGTCGCCAGTGGGCCGCTGAAAGTGGCGAACCTGGATCTGGAAACCATTACGTAAGCCTATATAGAGGCTTTCCCCGGGCACGAGGCCCGCTGTGGTGGCCCAGCGGGCCAGGTCGTCCTGTTCAAAACCGAGCCAGAGATCGCCGCAGGCCTCCCTCGCCCAGCTCTGGTTGTGGCTGCATAACTCCGTCACCAGCAAGCTGCCACCCGGTTGCAGCAGGCCGGCCATGTGCTTGAGTGCCTCGGCCGGCGCGGCGAAATGATGCAACACCATGTTCAATACAACGCAGTCAGCCTGCAGATTCATGCCGTCCAGTGCATCGGCCAGTTGCAGGTTGACGTTAGCCAGGGCCTCGCGCTCACACAGCTGACGCGCCAGTTCGAGCATGGCCGGGCTGTTGTCCAGTGCCGTCACCTGGCTGAAGCGTCGCGCCAGCTCTGGCAGAAACGCACCGTCGCCGGGGCCGACTTCGATCGCCGTGGCCATGGGCTCGAAGCTTAATTTGTCGAGCAGCGCCACGACGCTTTCACGGTATTGCGGCAAGCCGGCGATCAAGTCCTGCTGGGCGCGAAATTTCTCGGCAACCCGTGCGAAGAAGTCCTGGCTGGCGGCAGCCCTTTGCCCATGGACCTGGGCAATGCGAGCTTGCACGTCCGCCGGCAGGGCCAGCGCGTCCACTTCATCCAGCAGCGCCGCGTGCAGCTTGCCGCCCAGCAGGTCGGTGTGGGGCAGGGCGCGGCGATAGAAGATGGCGTTGCCTTCTCGACGGGTCGCCACCAGGTCGGCCTGGGCCAGGACCTTGAGGTGGTGGCTCATGCCGGACTGACCGATGCCGAAGATCTGCGCCAGTTCCAGCACGCCGAACGAATCGTTGGCCAGGGCGCGCAATACATTGAGCCGCAACGGATCGCCGCCGGCCTTGCAAAGGGCGGCCAGCTCATCGCAGTCGTCATGGCGAACGGTGGGCGCGGGTAGGTTCATAGTGCGGCAGTCGGTTTCATGTTGGGGCAGTCTAGTGAGGGGTTTGGCTCATCGCAAGTTCAATATCAAAAAGTTTTGATATTGATGGATAAATGGCACTTCCCGGACCGTGCTTGACTCTACAAGCCATCAGCGGAAAGGTTTCACCTGGCGAATGCGACTTTATCCACCGGAAAAACGCCCAAGGATGACTATCTGTCATTGCCCCGGGGCGGGTGGGTGAGGGAAAATGCTCGCCTTTTTCGATTTCGTTTTATTCATTCTCGATTCAATACCCGCAGGAGAACAGCGATGCCCAGCCGTCGTGAGCGTGCCAATGCCATTCGTGCCCTCAGCATGGATGCCGTGCAGAAAGCCAACAGCGGCCATCCCGGTGCCCCCATGGGTATGGCGGATATCGCCGAGGTGCTTTGGCGCGACTACCTCAAGCACAGCCCGAGCAACCCATCGTTCGCCGACCGTGACCGCTTCGTGCTGTCCAACGGCCACGGTTCGATGTTGATCTACTCGCTGCTGCACCTGACCGGCTATGACCTGTCGATCGATGACCTGAAGAGCTTCCGCCAACTGCACAGCCGCACCCCGGGTCACCCGGAATACGGCTATACCCCAGGCGTGGAAACCACCACCGGTCCATTGGGCCAGGGCCTGGCCAACGCCGTGGGTTTTGCCCTGGCCGAAAAAGTCCTGGCCGCCCAGTTCAACCGCCCAGGCCATAACGTCGTCGACCACCACACCTATGTATTCCTGGGTGATGGCTGCATGATGGAAGGCATTTCCCATGAAGTCGCTTCCCTGGCCGGCACCCTGGGCCTGGACAAGCTGATCGCGTTCTACGACGACAACGGCATCTCCATCGACGGCGAAGTCGAAGGCTGGTTCACCGACGACACCCCCAAGCGCTTCGAAGCCTATAACTGGCTGGTGATCCGCAACGTCGACGGCCACGATCCGGAAGAGATCAAGATTGCCATCGAGACAGCTCGCAAGAGCACCCAGCCGACCCTGATCTGCTGCAAGACCACCATCGGTTTCGGCTCGCCGAACAAGCAAGGCAAGGAAGACTGCCACGGCGCCCCACTGGGCGCCGATGAAATCGCCCTGACCCGCGCCGCGCTGAAGTGGAACCATGGCCCGTTCGAAATCCCGGCCGACATCTATGCCGAATGGGATGCCAAGGAAAAGGGCCGCGGCCTCGAAGCCGAGTGGGACCAGCGTTTCGCTGCCTATTCCGCCGAATTCCCTGAGCTGGCCAACGAGCTGGTGCGTCGCCTCAGCGGCGAGCTGCCGGCCGACTTCGCCGAAAAAGCCTCTGCGTACATCGCTGAAGTCGCCGCCAAGGGCGAAACCATCGCCAGCCGCAAGGCCAGCCAGAACACCCTGAACGCCTTCGGTCCGTTGCTGCCGGAACTGCTGGGCGGTTCCGCCGACCTGGCCGGTTCCAACCTGACCCTGTGGAAAGGCTGCAAAGGTGTCAGCGCCGAAGACGCCAGCGGCAACTACATGTACTACGGCGTTCGCGAGTTCGGCATGAGCGCGATCATGAACGGCGTCGCGTTGCACGGCGGCCTGGTGCCTTACGGCGCCACGTTCCTGATGTTCATGGAATATGCCCGCAACGCCGTGCGCATGTCGGCGCTGATGAAGAAACGCATCTTGTATGTGTTCACCCACGACTCCATCGGCCTGGGCGAAGACGGCCCGACGCACCAGCCGATCGAGCAACTGGCGAGCCTGCGTTGCACGCCGAACCTGGACACCTGGCGTCCCTGCGATGCCGTGGAATCGGCAGTGGCCTGGAAATACGCCATCGAGCGTAACGACGGCCCGTCGGCGCTGATCTTCTCCCGCCAGAACCTGCAGCACCAGAACCGCGGTGCCGACCAGATCGGTGACATCGCTCGCGGCGGCTACGTGCTCAAGGACTGCATCGGCGAGCCTGAGCTGATCCTGATCGCCACCGGTTCCGAAGTCGGCCTGGCCGTCCAGGCTTACGACAAGCTGACCGAGCAGGGCCGCAACGTACGCGTGGTGTCCATGCCGTGCACCAGCGTGTTCGATGCCCAGGATGCCGGCTACAAACAGGCGGTGTTGCCGCTGCAGGTCAGTGCGCGGATCGCCATCGAGGCTGCCCACGCCGATTACTGGTACAAATACGTGGGCCTGGAGGGCCGCGTGATCGGCATGACCACCTACGGCGAATCGGCGCCTGCGCCAGCGCTGTTCGAGGAGTTCGGCTTCACCCTGGAAAACATCCTGGGTCAGGCGGAAGAGCTGCTGGAAGACTAAGACACGACGCGGTGGTCGACACCACCGCGCTTCCTGTAGGAGCTGACGAGTGAAACGAGGCTGCGATCCCTTGACCTTGATCTTTCACTTGAGATTCAAGCGTCAGGGGAAAGATCGCAGCCTCGTTTCACTCGTCAGCTCCTACAAGGATTTGTGTGGTTAGCACGAATTTGTTTTCCGCGACTATCGAGACCCCCATGCCCCAACCGCGTCCCTACAAAGTTGCACTCAACGGCTACGGCCGGATTGGTCGTTGCGTCTTGCGTGCGTTGTTCGAGCGAGGGGCCAAGGCCGGTTTCGAAATCGTGGCGATCAATGACCTGGCCGACATGGCCAGCATCGAATACCTGACACGCTTTGACTCCACCCACGGCCGGTTTCCCGGCGAAGTGCGGGTCGAGGGCGATTGTCTGCATATTAATGGCGACTGCGTGAAGGTCCTGCGCAGCGCCACCCCTGAAGGCATCGATTGGGCGTCCCTGGATGTCGATCTGGTGCTCGAGTGCTCCGGTGCCTACCACACCCGCGAAGACGGCCAGCGTTTTCTGGCTGCCGGTGCGCCACGGGTGCTGTTCTCCCAGCCGATGGCCAGCGAAGCGGATGTCGACGCCACCATCGTCTACGGCGTGAACCAGGATTGCCTGAGCGGCGAAGAGCTGCTGGTGTCCAACGCGTCCTGCACCACCAACTGCGGCGTGCCGCTGTTGCGCCTGCTGGACCAGGCCATCGGCCTGGAATACGTATCGATCACTACCATCCACTCGGCGATGAACGACCAGCCGGTGATCGACGCCTATCACCATGAGGACTTGCGCCGCACCCGTTCGGCGTTCCAGTCGGTGATTCCGGTGTCCACTGGTCTGGCGCGTGGCATAGAACGGCTGCTGCCGGAACTTGCCGGGCGAATTCAGGCCAAAGCCGTGCGGGTGCCGACGGTCAACGTGTCCTGCCTCGACATTACGATGCAGACCGTGAGCGATACCGACGCCACCGAGGTCAACCGAATCCTGCGCGAAGCCGCCACCAGCGGCCCGCTCAAAGGCCTCCTGGCCTACACCGAGTTGCCTCACGCCAGTTGTGATTTTAATCATGACCCCCATTCGGCCATTGTCGATGCCAGCCAGACCCGTGTCTCCGGGCCGCGGCTTGTGAACATCCTGGCCTGGTTCGACAACGAATGGGGGTTTGCCAACCGAATGCTGGACGTTGCCGAGCATTACCTGCAAACCGCTTCTAAAAAACCTGCTCTCTAAACAGTTACCCAGGAATTGCGACCCATGACCGTGTTGAAGATGTCCGACCTCGATCTGCAAGGTAAGCGCGTACTGATCCGCGAAGACCTCAACGTCCCCGTCAAGGACGGTGTTGTCACCAGCGACGCGCGTATCCTGGCTTCGCTGCCGACCATCAAGCTGGCCCTGGAAAAAGGCGCGGCCGTGATGGTCTGCTCCCACCTGGGCCGTCCGACCGAAGGCGAGTTCTCGGCGGAAAACAGCCTCAAGCCGGTGGCCGACTACCTGAGCCGCGCCCTGGGCCGTGACGTGCCGTTGGTCGCTGACTACCTGGGCGGCGTCGATGTGAAGGCTGGCGACGTCGTGCTGTTCGAAAACGTACGCTTCAACAAGGGCGAGAAAAAGAACGCCGACGAACTGGCCCAGCAATACGCCGCCCTGTGCGACGTGTTCGTGATGGACGCCTTCGGCACCGCTCACCGCGCCGAGGGCTCGACCCATGGCGTGGCGAAGTTCGCCAAAGTCGCGGCTGCTGGCCCGCTGCTGGCGGCCGAACTGGACGCACTGGGCAAGGCCCTGGGCTCGCCGGCCCAGCCGATGGCCGCCATTGTTGCCGGCTCCAAGGTCTCCACCAAGCTGGACGTGCTCAACAGCCTGAGCCAGGTCTGCAACCAGTTGATCGTCGGTGGCGGCATCGCCAACACGTTCCTCGCTGCTGCCGGGCACCCGGTTGGCAAGTCCCTGTACGAGCCGGACCTGCTGGACACCGCCCGGGAAATCGCTGCCAAGGTCAGCGTACCGTTGCCGGTGGACGTGGTCGTCGCCAAGGAATTCGCCGAAAGCGCCACCGCCACCGTCAAGCTGATCGCCGACGTGGCCGACGATGACATGATCCTCGACATCGGCCCACAAACCGCAGCCAACTTCGCCGAACTGCTGAAATCCTCCCAGACGATCCTGTGGAACGGTCCGGTCGGCGTGTTCGAGTTCGACCAGTTCGGCAACGGCACCAAGGTGCTGGCCCAGGCCATCGCCGAGAGCGCTGCGTTCTCCATTGCCGGTGGTGGCGACACCCTGGCGGCCATCGACAAATATGGCGTGGCCGCGCAGATCTCCTACATTTCCACCGGTGGCGGCGCATTCCTGGAGTTCGTCGAAGGCAAGGTGCTGCCTGCCGTGGAAGTCCTGGAAAGCCGGGCCAAGGCCTGAAGCTACGTTGACCAGGCAAAGGAGTGTTCTGATGGTCAAGACGTTCACGTTGCTGCTGGCGACGACGATGCTGGTGGCTTGCTCAAGCAACCCGGAGGTTCCGGCCCCGCAAACCGGCACGCCGACGCCCGAAGAAGGCTGTTACCAGGCCGACTGGCAGGCCGAGACCAATCCGGTGCTGAACAAGCGTTCCGGACCGGACGGCCTGGACAAATACGAGACGCAAACCCCGGCTAAGGAACATGGTTGTCCTTGACGGGTCTGACTCTTAACTCATGGCGGGCGGCGCGTGCCGTCCGTCGAGGAACACGGATGAAAGGCTTGATCGCCGTCGTGGCGTTGGCATGGCTGGCCGGTTGTTCGCAACTGGATTTTTTGCAGTCGTCCGAGCCCGTTGCAGAGGGCTGGACGAGCTGGACCTGTGACAGCGAGGCCAAGGTGCTCTGGCGCTACACCGATGCTGCCCGCAAGGAAGTCGATGTACGTTTGGGCGGCGCCGATAAGGTGTACCGCCTCACGCTTGAGCCGGGTGCCGAAGGTTCGCTGTACAGCGACGACATGCTGGCGTTTCACGTCAAGGGTGAGGAAGGCCTGGTGTATTGGGTCGCCACCAATGACTTGATTGGGCGCGGCTGCAAGGCGCAGTGACAGGATTGATCTGATTCATCGAGATCTGAATGTGGAAGCAGATCCAGTGTGGGAGCGAGCTTGCTCGCGATAGCGGTCTACCAGGCAACAGTCATGTTGAATGTGCGGCCCTCATCGCGAGCAAGCTCGCTCCCACAGGGACCGCGTCGATATTTGGGTTTAGCGATACCGAACACGCAGCTCGGGCCAACCCCCGATCCGCAATGACTTGAATAGCCGCCGCCGCTCCGGCAGGCTGGCACGATTAACGACCCTCGACCGGGAGAGAGACACAATGGCACTTATCAGCATGCGTCAGATGCTGGACCACGCAGCCGAGTTCGGCTACGGCGTTCCAGCCTTTAACGTCAACAACCTTGAGCAGATGCGCGCCATCATGGAAGCCGCTGACAAGACTGACTCTCCGGTGATCGTCCAGGCTTCGGCCGGTGCCCGCAAATACGCCGGCGCGCCGTTCCTGCGTCACCTGATCCTGGCGGCGATCGAAGAATTCCCGCACATCCCGGTGTGCATGCACCAGGATCACGGCACCAGCCCGGACGTCTGCCAGCGCTCCATCCAACTGGGCTTCAGCTCGGTGATGATGGACGGTTCCCTCGGCGAAGACGGCAAGACCCCGACCGACTACGAGTACAACGTCCGCGTCACCCAGCAGACCGTCGCCATGGCCCACGCTTGCGGCGTGTCGGTGGAAGGTGAGTTGGGTTGCCTGGGTTCGCTGGAAACCGGCATGGCCGGTGAAGAAGACGGCATCGGCGCCGAAGGCGTGCTGGACCACAGCCAGATGCTGACCGACCCGGAAGAAGCCGCGGATTTCGTCAAGAAAACCCAGGTCGACGCTCTGGCCATCGCCATCGGCACCAGCCATGGCGCCTACAAGTTCACCAAGCCGCCTACCGGCGACGTGTTGGCCATCGACCGCATCAAGGAAATCCACAAGCGCATCCCCAACACTCACTTGGTGATGCACGGTTCTTCTTCGGTGCCGCAGGAGTGGCTGGCGATCATCAACCAGTACGGTGGCGACATCAAGGAAACCTACGGCGTGCCGGTTGAGGAGATCGTCGAAGGTATCAAGTACGGTGTGCGTAAGGTCAACATCGATACCGATTTGCGCCTGGCTTCTACCGGTGCGATGCGTCGTTTGATGGCGACCAACCCGAGCGAGTTTGACCCGCGTAAGTTCTTTGGCGCGACGGTGACGGCGATGCGTGATGTGTGTATTGCGCGTTATGAGGCGTTTGGTACGGCGGGGAATGCTTCGAAGATCAAGCCGATCTCTCTGGAGGCTATGTATCAGCGGTATTTGAAAGGTGAGTTGAACGCTAAGGTCAACTAAGCTTTTCGCGTTATTCGTTATTAAAGAACCCGCAGTGATGCGGGTTTTTTTATGTTTTGGATTTGCGTGTATATCCGTTTTTCGGATAACGGCCACTTATGGTTCCGCTCTTACAGCGGCTCACTTTTGAAAAGCCCGGAAGCCGGCCCAGTCAAAAGTAAGCAAAACGCTTTTGCCCCACCACTCGGTGCCTCGCCTAGGCTCGGCATGCCCTCACTCCGGCATTGCTCCGTGGGCCGCCGCGAAGGGCCATCCATGGCCCAGCGCGGCTATCCCGGCATCCATGCCGGGATGCCCACTACGCAATGCCTGCGTTCGGCCATCGTGGTTAACGGGGCGCCCGAGATCAACGTCCACCGCGAGGCGGCCTGAGAGCCGACCTGGTTCTTGGCGAGACCGCGTTTCTCCTGTGGGAGCGAGCTTGCTAGCGATGTGCTGTAAATCAAACGGTAGAAGGAGGTGAACTTATTTTGTTAAATCTACCTCCTTCATGACTAAAGGATGAGTTGAGCGCTGAGGTGATTTAATATTATAAAAACCCGCACAGGATGCGGGTTTTTATAAACTAAAGCCAGTGAGTGTTGTTACGCCTGTATAGTGATTGGAACGCTATAAGCTGAATATGAGTTAGGATCATCAGGAGATACATAGGATCGAGCCGAAAATGTAAGCCATTGGTCTGAATCCATTCGAATATCGATGGCCCATACCCCGTTTTCGTTTGCAACGCCTTTCCCGTATGGGTGGCCAGTATTCGCTTGAACAATTTCAACGGAGTAGTATGCATCTGCTGTTCCGAAAAACCGAGGATTTAGGCCGAGTCCGCTAGCGCCATTTGGAGGGTCGGTGATGACTGGTGTTGTGGGCATGTTATTAACTCCCTTATCACTTCGTTCGATTAATATTTGTTAAAAGCGTCAGGTTTACTGCGGCGCTTGTGTTTGATGTTGGAGGAAGTTTGAGTTTAGGTGACCTGTAATAAATGACAGTTCTTTAGAGTTTTTCGGATTTACTTCATACTTGTATTTTATTAAAAACGAATAAGCTATTGGTCGCCCTAGCTCTATTTGTCGAATGCAGACCTGTGGGAGCGAGCCTGCTCGCGATGACGGTGATTTCAGTCGATGAAGATGTTGGATGTGTTTGGGCTGGCCTTTTCGCGAGCGGGCTTGCGTCAATAGTCCAGATCACTCTGCAAAGCGGCCTCAGACTTGCATAGCCCAGAGCTGTGGGAGCCTCGCTGTCTCTGGAAAGGATGGCTAAATAAACCATCCAAGATAGTTGCTCCCACAATTGGATCGGGGCACGGCCGGAGAGACAGGTCGGCTCTCAGGCCGCCATCGCGAGCAGGCTCGCTCCCACAGGAGGAACGCGGTCCCCATCAAGAGCCAGGTCGGCTTTAAGGCCGCCTCGCGGTGGACGTTGATCTCGGCGCCCCGTTAACCACGCTGGCCGAACGCAGGCATTGTGGAGTGGGCATCCCGGCATGGATGCCGGGATAGCCGCGCTGGGCCATGGATGGCCCTTCGCGGCGGGCCCACGGAGCAATGCCGGAGTGAGGGCACACCGAGCCTTAGCGAGGTGCCGAGTGGTGGGGCAAAAGCGTTTTGCTTACTTTTGACTGGGCCGGCTTCCGGGCTTCTCAAAAGTGAGCCGCCGTCAGGGCGGAACCCTAGGTCGCCGTTACCGAAGAAACGGATATACACACAGATTCTGATAGCGCTGTGTCAGTCAACATCAATGCTGCTGACCCAGCGCTATCGCGAGCAAGCTCGCTCCCACAGGGGATCATCTCCCGCCGGGAGGGCTTATTGGTCTTCGAGGCCGCGTTGTTCGATGACGCCGAACACGTCGGTGACATCCTGGACCAGGATCCGGGCAACGTTGGTGAGGGTGTTCAAATCACTGGCGGCCGAATCGCGCAAGGTGGCGCAGGCCATGAGCGTCAAGTAATCGAGGGTGGCGTGCAGGCGTTCGCTGGCACAGGCGTGAAGCTCTGTTAGCGGGACGGTTTTGTCGATGAACAGCACAGGTTGGGTGGTGGCGATTGGAGTGAGAGGGGTGAAGCGGCTAAGTGATTGAATCGTCGTCATAAGGTTTGGGCTCTATTAATAAAAATTAATTGCCACCTTCTTGCTGCGAAACAAATAGGTGGCAGTTGCGCGCGGGTTCGCAGACCGAGATAGAGACCAAACCCGGCAGACCCGAAGGTCTCCCGCGCGCAACCGCCATAAAATGAACGCAGGCGAGTTTGCCTGAATTTTCATTTGACGGTGCAAAGTCTCTGTTCTGTCAGTGGGCTGCGAAACCCTTGCCCACTGACCAAAGCCAGCAGGCAAACCGAACTATAGAGCAGATTTTCGAGGCCAAATCCGACCTGTAGGACGCACCGCCCCCCCTGTGGCGAGGAAGCTTGCTCCCGCTCGGGGGCGCAGCCGCCGCAAAACCGGCACATGTGATGGGTCTGGCGGAAAGAGGGGCCGCTTCGCAGCCCAGCGGGAGCAAGCTCCCTCGCCACAGGGTGTAAATTCCTACGAGATTTTAGGACGTGAAAGCTCAGGTGTTGTGATCGATATCCAGCACGCTGAACGTCACTTTTCCACCTTCGCTGGTATAGCCCGTGTTGTCCTGCACATACACCCCAGCCTTGAAGTACAACGGCTTGTCGCGCCAAGCCGCGCCGACCGTGGTGTACCAACTATTACCGGCCGCAGTGATGCCCAGGTCGCCGGTACGATCCAGGTGGATCCGGTAAGAGAAGGACCGGTTCAGCTTCACCCCCGTGGCAACGGTAATGACCCTGCCTTCGCTGTCATCGGGCCGCATGCGGACCTTGGCGACGATGTTGCCGGTGGCGCTGTCTTCCTTGTATTGGTATTCCAGCTTGACCATCGGCTTGCTGCTGTCCTTGGCATGAATCTGACCAATCACGATCTTGCCGCTGCTGGGCACCTGATTGACCACCAGGCTTGCCCGTAGCTGATTATCGGCGTCGGGATAGACCCAGTTGCGCAAGGTGCCGTCCCTATAGGTCTCGCGCAACTCGCTACGGGGGTAGATGGCGTTTTCCGTCTTGGTGCCGGTGACCGGTGACCAGAAATACACCGTGCTGCCTTCGGAGTTGAAATACTTGTCCTGGAACCCATCCACCAATCGAGGGGTTTCGATGGTTTTCGGCGGGCTGCCTTCGGGGATGCTCAGGTTCCAGGTTGCAAGATCGACCATGTTCGGATCCTTTCTGAGAAGAAGAAATGATTTACGCCACAGCCGGAGGCTCTAAGACGCGCTTTTGCTGAGGCCAGAAGAGGGCGCGGGCGAGCGTTTGGCACGGTCGTCCGGCGGAGGGTTGGCGTCAACAGTCCGTCAGAGTTGCGTTTGCCGCTTTGGTGCCCGAGACAAATGACCATTGGTCGGCTGGCTCGATTTTTCTCGGAACCATTGGCTAATGGCCATTTGGCTCTTTTGTTGTACATAGGGCAAAAAAAAGGCATCCGGAAACGGATGCCTTCAAAGGTGCAACGGTATTTAGAGGGTGGTGTGTTTGATTTCCAGCAGGCTGAACGTCACTTTCCCACCTTCGGTGACGTAGCCGGTGTTGTCCTGCACATACACACCCGCCTTGAAATAGAGCGGTTTGACTTTCCAGCTCGGATCAACGGTGGTTCGCCAGTTGTAGCCTGCGGCAGTAATGCCTAGCGCGCCCTTCGGGCTCAAGTGGATCATGTAGGAGAAACTGCGGTTGAGCGTCACGCCTGTGGCGATGGTGATGACCTGGCCCGTCTCGTCGTCGGGACGCATGCGCACCTTGGCGACGATATTTCCGGTGGAGCTGTAGGTTTTGTATTGGTATTCCAGTTTCACCATCGGACTGGTGCTGTCCTTGGTGTGGATCTGGCCGATCACGATCTTGCCGGTGCTGGGCACCTGATTGACGGTCACGGTCGCGCGCAGGGTGTTGTCCGCCGATGGGTAAAGCCAATTGCGCAAGGTGCCGTCGCTGTTGGTTTCGCGCAGTTCGCTGCGTGGGTAAATAGCATTGGCCGTCGTGGCGCCCGTCACGGGGGCCCAGAAAAATACCGTGCCGGTTTCAGAGTTGAAGTACTGGCTCTTGAAGCCTTGAACCAATTGTGAGGTTTGAATGGTTGCCGGTGGGGCGCCTTCGGGAATGCTCAAATTCCAGGTTGCGAGATCAATCATGTCCAGGTCCTGCGTATCGAGATGTAAAGGTGTATGCCGTAGCGGGAGGCTTTAAACCGCCCTTTTGAAGCGTTTCGGAACGCTGGACAGGGGCTTTTTCTTGTTGACCGTTCGGCGGATGTTTGACGTCAATTGTTCGTCGATGAGGTCTTTGCAGTTTCTGTGCCTGAGGAGGGTGACCGTTAGTCGGCTATTTCGGGCTTTGTCTGGATGATGGCGCGTTGACACCTACTGCTTTTCAAAATCCCGGTCTAGAGTGAGGGGACAGTATTTGTCCGCTTTGCTACGTAAAAACGGACGTGGCGCCCGATAAGAGAAGCAGCATGGAATGCGCGCAACCAACGCCCGGCGAAGACAGCTCTGTCCTTTTGATTGTTGATGATTACCCTGAAAACCTGCTCAGCATGCGGGCCTTGTTGCAGCGCCAGGATTGGCGGGTGATGACCGCGTCCTCGGGGGTCGAGGCGCTTAACCTGCTGCTCGAACACGACATCGACCTGGTTCTGCTGGATGTGCAGATGCCCGACATGGACGGTTTCGAAGTGGCGCGCCTGATGCGCGGCAGCCAGCGCACGCGGCTCACGCCGATCATTTTCCTGACGGCCAACGAGCAATCCCAGGACGCGGTCATCAAGGGCTACGCCAGTGGCGCCGTGGATTACCTGTTCAAGCCCTTCGATCCGCAAATCCTCAAGCCCAAGGTCCAGGCGTTGCTCGAACACCAGCGCAATCGCCGGGCCTTGCAGCGCCTGAGTCAGGATCTCGAAGCCGCCAGGGCCTTCAATGCCTCGGTGCTGGACAACGCCGCCGAAGGCATCCTGGTGGTGGATGAGAACGGCTGTATCCGCTTCGCCAACCCGTCCACCTGCCGCTTGCTCAATGCCACCGCCGAGCAGTTGCAGGACATGCCATTCCTGGACTTCCTGCAAAAACCGCACATCCCCGAATGGACCGGTTCCGAGATCCACAACGCCTATCAGCGTGGTGAAACCTGGCGATTGCATGACGCGGTGCTGCGCACGGCACCCGGCCAGCAGGTGTCGGTGGCCTTGTCCTGCGCACCGTTGCCCTCGGAGCAGAAGGCGATGGTGGTGACGCTCCAGGACATGTCCGTGGTGCGCCATTTACACCAGCAACTTGAATACCAGGCTGTCACAGACCCGCTGACCGGCTTGCTCAATCGCCGGGGGTTCTACCAGACCGCCGAAAACCTGTTGATGCGTAGCGAGCGCCAGGAAAGCAATTGGGTGTTGCTGTACCTGGACCTCGATGGTTTCAAGCGGGTCAATGATTCGCTGGGGCACGATGCTGGGGATCGGGTGTTGCGCTGGGTGTCGGAGCAGTTGAAGGCGTGCCTGCGCCCATTCGATATCCTGGCGCGGCTGGGCGGTGATGAGTTCACGGCCCTGCTGGACCTGGAGTTTCCCGAGCAGGCGGCCAAGATCGCGGAGAAACTCATCGAACGCGTCGCGATCTGCCAGCAGATCGAAGGCATGGACGTGGCGCTCGGCGCCAGCATCGGCATCGCAACGTACCCGGATTGTGGCGCCAACCTCGATGGGTTGCTGCGGGCCTCCGACATTGCCATGTACGAAGCCAAGCGTGCCGGTCGCCAGCAATACCGTTTCTACGACCACGAAATGAACGGTCGAGCCCGTTCACGGCTGATGCTGGAAGAAAGCGTGCGCTCGGCCATCGAGAACCGTGATTTCAATATGGTCTACCAGCCCCAGGTCAGTATCGTCGACGGGCGGATCCGCGGGTTCGAGGCGCTGTTGCGCTGGCAGCACCCGAGCGTCGGCGATGTGCCGCCGGGCCTGTTCCTGCCGTTGCTGGAAGAGGCGCGGTTGATCAGCCGGTTGGGCAGCTGGATTTATCATCGCAGCGCGGCCCAGCGCAAAGTCTGGGAGCGGTTGTTCGCGGACGACCTGGTGCTGGGGGTGAGCCTGAGCAGCACCCAGTTCGGCATGCCGAACCTGGTGACCGAGTTGCGCCAGGTCCTGGAGCGCCATGCCTTGAAGCCGCGGCAACTGGAGGTCGAGGTGACCGAGGATGCGCTGATGCGCAATCCCGATGAAACCCAAAAGCAATTGCGGCTGCTGCGCCAACTCGGGGTGCGCGTGGCCTTGGACGACTTCGGTTCAGGGCCTTGTTCGCTGACGCATCTGCGCGACCTTGAACTCGATACTCTCAAGCTCGATCGGCACTTGATCGCCCGCTTGCCGGGGTCGCCCCGAGATGCCGCGTTGGCCGCCTCGGTCATCGACCTGTGTACGCAACTGGGCTTGCGGGTGATCGCCGAAGGGGTGGAAACCCGCGAGCAGTACCAGTGGCTACAGGCCCATGGCTGTGAGTATGTGCAAGGGTTCCTGGTGGCGCGGCCGTTGATGGCCGAAGACACCAATGCCTTCGCCACGCCTTTCGACTGGAGCGCGGTGCAGGCCTGAATTCGCTACACTGGCGGCCTCTTGTGACTGTGTTGCCCGTCGATGACCGCGCTCAAATACCTCCAGGCCTACCCCGCCGCCCTGCAAGCCCAAGTGCAGCAATTGATTGCCCAGGACCGCCTGGGCGATTACCTGCAACAGCGCTATCCGGGTCGGCATCCGATCCAGAGCGACAAGGCTCTGTACGGTTATGCGCAGGACCTCAAGCAGCAATACCTGCGTAACGCGCCGGCCATCGACAAGGTGTTGTTCGACAATCGCCTGGACCTGACCCACCGCGCCCTCGGTCTGCATACTGCGGTGTCGCGGGTGCAGGGCGGCAAGCTCAAGGCCAAGAAGGAAATCCGCATCGCGGCGCTGTTCAAGGACGCGGCGCCCGAGTTCTTGAAGATGATCGTGGTGCACGAGCTGGCGCACTTCAAGGAGTCGGACCACAACAAGGCGTTCTATCAACTCTGCGAACACATGCTGCCGGGCTATCACCAGTTGGAATTCGACCTGCGGGTGTACCTGACCTGGCGGGACCTGCAACCTCACAAGGAATGACCGGATGGACGTGAGCAAGACCAAGACCAGTTTCTACCGTCGCCTGTACGTGGCTTACCTGATCGACAGCGGCCTGGCCAGCAACGTCCCGGCACTCACCGAAGCCACCGGCATGCCCCGGCGCACGGCCCAGGACACCATCGCCGCGCTGGCTGACCTGGATATCCTGTGTGAGTTCGAGCAAGAGGACGGCGCTCGCAACCATGCCGGGCGGTATCGGATTCGCGATTGGGGGGCGATCGATCGGCGGTGGATCGAGGGGAATCTGCAGCGGATCAAGGCGGTGCTTGAGTATCCCTGATTATTGGCTTTGCCTGGGCTGGCCCTATCGCGAGCAAGCTCGCTCCCACATTTGATCGTTGTTCACTGAAGATCCCTGTGGGAGCGAGCTTGCTCGCGATAGCGTTTTTAGGGCCGATGCATGCCGATATGCGGAATCCCATCCTCCATGTATTCCACCCCCACCACTTCAAACCCATACCGCCCGTAGTACCCCTGCAGATGCGCCTGGGCCGACAATGAAATCGACGTGCCGGGCCAATGTTTCTCGGCCTGCTTGAGCGCCTGTTCCATCAGCGTGTGGCCCAGCCCCTGGCCGCGAGCTTGTGGCGCGATGATCACGCGCCCGATCACCACGTCACTGTTTTGCGAGTGCGGGTCGAGCAAGCGCAGGTAGGCCACCAGGTGGTTGTCGTGCCAAGCCATCAGGTGGCAGGTGTCGCCCTCCAGGTCCAGGCCGTCGACGTCCGGGTAGGCGCAGTTCTGCTCGACGACGAACACCTCGGCGCGCAATTTGAGGATGGCATACAGCTGTTCCTTGCTCAGGTCACTGTGATGTTTGCAGACCCACTCGATATCCATTTTTGAATTTCCTGAAGAACCTGTTGCCGATATTAGGCGTGCTTTGCCCGGAAGTCTCTGGCTTGGGCGAGCAAAAAATCTGTGATAAAGACCAAAATGCCATCATTCCTTTGTCGCGGTACTGTCGTCTTTGTGTAATCTTCGTGACAGTGCTGCGCAGCGGTTGCAATGAGCTAATGTTAGGTCCGGGTGTCTCGGGACGCCCGTTGAGTTTCGGCTAAAAACAAACCGGGCTTTGAACCCGTCAAGGATGTTTGGCATGCCGCGATTGCATCGAGCTCTTGCATTGATCGGATTGCTGTTGCTGAGCTACGAGACCTGTGCGCAGAAGTTGCGCCTGGTCGCCGATGCCTGGCCGCCCTTTACCGATACCACCTTGATCAATGGCGGCCTGGCGACCGACATCGTCAGCACGGCCCTGGCGCGGGCCGGCTATGCCACGGACTTCGAACAAGTGCCCTGGGCCCGGGCGATGCTGGGCATCGGCGAGGGCCGCTATGATGTGCTGGTCAACGCCTGGTACAGCGAGGAACGCACGCACATAGGCCGGTTCTCGGCCGAGTACCTGCTCAACCGCGTGCGTTTCATCAAGCGCAAGGACGAAGCGATCCAGTTCGACAATCTGCAACAGCTGCGTGCCTATCCCATCGCCGTGGTGCGCGGTTATGCCTATGCCAAGGACTTCGATGAGGACCCGCAAATGCAGAAAGTCCCGGTGCACAACTTCGCCATGGCGGTGCGCATGCTGGCGGCCGACCGCGTGAAGTTGACCCTGGAAGACGAGTATGTGGCTCGCTATTACCTGGCCCGCGAATCACCCAAGGTGCGTAGCGCCGTGGAGTTCCTGCCCAAGCCCTTGAGCGAAAACAGCCTGCACATCCTGGTCAGCCTGAAGAACCCGGAGCATGAGCAGATCGTGGCCGGGTTCGATCGGGAGATTGCGGCAATGAAGGCGGATGGGAGTTATGAGCGATTATTGAAGGCACACGGGATGTAAGGTGCCTGGACTGGCCCCATCGCGAGCAGGCTCGCTCCCACAGTAGATTCGCTGTGCACACAGACTTTGCGTCACAGCAGGTCCCTGTGGGAGCGAGCTTGCTCGCGATGAGGCCGGCCCATTCACCACACCCCTCAAGCCTCGCTGGTATCCTTGACCAGATGCACCGCCAAGGTTCGCAACGGACCGAGCTGACGGCAGATCAACCCCAATTGCGTCTGTACCAGCCGCTGCCCTTCGTCGATGTCATCAGGCATCTGCTCAAGCTCATTGGCCAGGGCTTCCTCTTCGTCGCTTTGGACCACAATCGGCTGTTTGTTCACCAGGCCCTGGGCGATTTCGTCGATGCTCGCTGCCAGTTTCATCCCGGCACTGTCGATCAACTGTTCGCGTACTTCCGTCGGCAGCTCGGTGCCGCGGTGGGCGCCCAGGCCCGACAGGTAACTGAGCAGGGTGTGGGACAGCACCAGGAAGCGGAATCCGACATCGGCTTCCTTACGGAAATGCCCCGGCTCCATCAGCATGTTGGCCAGCGTGGTGGACAACGCGGCATCGGCGTTGTGGGCGTTGCGTCGGGCCAGCCGATAGGCCAGGTCGTCACGTTTGCCAGCGGCGTATTGCTGCATGATCTGGCGCAGGTAAATGCTGTTGCAGGTCAGCGTGTTCGCCAGCACCTTGTTCAACCGCCGCCCTTGCCAATCGGGCAGGAACAGGAAGACCGCCAACCCGGCGATCAGGCTGCCGAGCAAGGTATCGAACAACCGCGGCAGCAGCAGCCCATAGCCGTCGCCCACCTGGTTGAAGCAGAACAGCACCATGATGGTGATCCCCGCCGTCGCCAAGGTGTAGCGGGTGGTGCGGTTGGTAAAGAACACCACCCCGGCGGCGATGGCGAAGCACGATTGCACCAGCGGATTGGGGAACAGATCGAACAGCGCCCAGGCCACCGTCAGGCCGATGGCGGTGCCGATGATCCGCTGGCCGAGCTTGCGTCGGGTGGCGCCGTAGTTGGGTTGGCAGACGAACAGTGTGGTGAGGATGATCCAATAGCCCTGGGACGGGTGGATCATGTGCACCACGGCGTAGCCCACGCTCAGGGCCAGGGGCAAGCGCAGGGCATGCCGGAACAGCAGCGAGGTGGGCGTGAGCTGGGTGCGCAAGCGCAGCCAGACGTCCTTGAGGTTGCGCGGCGAGCGGTCCAGCAGGCTGCTGTCGGTGGCGTCGGCGAGGGCGTCGGGGTTGCTCGCATCGCTGAGCAGGCGGTCCATGGTGCCCAGGTTTACCGACAGGGCCCGCAACGAGCGCAGCAAGCCGCGCCAGGCCGGGTTGCTCTGGATGCGCAAGTGTTCGAGGGAGGCGTGCAGGTCGTTGAGGGCCTCGGCGAACGTGTCGTCATAGATGAACGGCTGGCGCAGCTGGATCGACTCGGCCAACGCCTGGCAGGCCTTGCCTTGTTGCCGCAGCAGGCGCTGGCAGCGGAACAGCACGTCGCTGTGGAAGAAAGCCTCGGCCAAGGCATTGTAGGGGTAGTGAGACGAACTGGCACGCTCGTGGATGTCCTGGGCCAGGAAGTACAGCTTCAGGTAGCGGCTGACCTTCGAACCGGGCCGGCCATTGCCCACGCGGTGCAGGATGATTTCCTTCGCGCTGTTGAGCGCAGCGACCACACGACCGTTTTGCTGGGCCAGTTCCAGGCGGCGGGCTTCGACGTCCAGCTGACGGATCGGCTCCAGCAGCGACGATTTGAGCTTGAGGTAGCGCCCCAGTTCGCGAAACAGCCGCGCCAGGCTTTGCTGCACCGGCTGGTTGGAAAACAACGCCTGCCACACGACCGACAGCAAGCCGTACCACGCGGCACCGGCGACCAGTAGCAGGGGTTCATGCCAGAAATCGCTGACGGCGCCGCCGCGCTGGTCCACGCCGATCATGGTGTAGACCGAAAGAATCAAGGTGGCCGAGGCAATCGCGCCATAACGCTCACCCAGGGCGCCAAGCATGGTCAGGCCGAACGCTGCCAGGGCCAGGGCGACGATGAACAGGATGGGGTAGGGAAACAGCAGCTCCACCGACAGCGCTGCGGCGCTGAAGCACAGCAGCGTGACTGCCAGCGCATTGAGGCGGCCTTGCCAACTGTCGTCGGTCTCGGCCAGGGCGCTGGCGATGATGCCCAGGAACAAGGGAATCAGCAGCGCCATTTCGTCCAGATACCAGCACAACCCCATGCTGCCGGTCAGGGCGATGAAGACCCGCACGCTATAACTGAACTTATCCAACGCCCAAAGGCGACGCAAAGACTGGCTAAACGAGTTCGCTGACATGAAGTGCACAGGCCTGACGGGCAATGACGCTAAATTGAGGCAGTAATGACGCCGACGCAATGGCGGCGATCACATCTGACAGCAAAAAGTGTTCCGGCCTGCGAAGGACACACCTCTACCCTGTGGCGAGGGAGCTTGCTCCCGCTGGGTCGTAGGAGCTGTCGAGCGGAGCGAGGCTGCGATCTTTCCCCTGACACTTGAGTCTCAAGCGAAAGATCAAAAGATCGCAGCCTTCGGCAGCTCCTACAGCGCAGTCGAGCGGGAGCAAGCTCCCTCGCCACAAAAGCGGGCTCAACATAGGCGGGGTCAGACGTACTGCGCCGCCGCATACCCCGAAGCCCACGCCCACTGGAAGTTGAACCCGCCCAGGTGCCCGGTGACGTCCAGCACTTCGCCGATGAAATACAGGCCAGGGCTTTTCAACGATTCCATGGTCTTGGACGAGACTTCCCGGGTGTCGACGCCGCCCAGGGTGACTTCGGCGGTGCGGTAGCCTTCGGTGCCGGCGGGGACGACGTTCCAGCTCGCCAGTTTCTCGGCGATGTCCGCCAGCTCGGCGTGGGTGTACTGCTTCATGGGTTTGGAGACAAACCAGGTGTCGGCCAGCAGGTTGGCCATTTTCTTGGTGAACAGCTCGCCCAGCAGTGTCTTGAGTTCACTGTTGGGGCGTTCGGCCTGTTGCTGTTGCAGCCATTGCGGCACGTCGTGGTCGGGCAGCAGGTTGATCTGCACCGTGTCCCCCGGTTCCCAGAACGAGGAAATCTGCAGGATTGCCGGACCGCTCAGGCCGCGATGGGTGAACAGGATGTTCTCGCGAAAGCTCTGGTCGTTGCAGCTCACCAGGCAATCCACCGAGGTGCCCGACAGTTCGGTGCACAGGGCCTTGAGCTGATCAGTGATGGTGAACGGCACCAACCCGGCACGGGTCGGCAGCAGCGCATGGCCAAACTGTTTCGCCACCTGATAACCGAAGCCGGTCGCCCCCAGGGTCGGGATCGACAGTCCACCGGTGGCGATCACCAGGGACTGGCAGGCGAGGGCGCCGAGGGTGGTTTGCAGCCGGTAGCCGCCGTCGGTTCTTTCGATCTGCTCGATCGAGGTGTCCAGGTGCAGGTTGACGCCGGCCTGGTCGCATTCATCCAGCAGCAGGCCGAGGATGTCGCTGGACTTGTTATCGCAGAATAACTGGCCGAGCTTTTTCTCGTGATAGGGCACGCCGTGCTTGGCCACCAGCGCAATGAAATCCCACTGGGTGTAGCGGGCCAGGGCCGACTTGCAGAAGTGCGGGTTCTGCGACAGGAAGTTGCCCGGCTCGGTGTACATGTTGGTGAAGTTGCAGCGCCCACCGCCCGACATGAGGATCTTCTTGCCGGCCTTGTTGGCGTGGTCCAGCAACATCACCTGCCGCCCGCGCGCGGCCGCGGTCAGCGCGCACATCAACCCTGCGGCGCCAGCGCCAATGATCACGACTTCGGTAGAGCGCAAAACGGTGTCCTCTCAGCTTTCCCACGATCGTTCCCACGCTCTGCGTGGGAATGCATCCTGTGACGCTCTGCGTCACGCTTGACAGCAAGGGACGCGGAGCGTCCCGGGCGGCATTCCCACGCAGAGCGTGGGAACGATCATCGTCAGAGGATCCGCACCCGCAACGAGCGGCCCTTGATCTTGCCATCGTTCAAGCGTTGCAGCGCCTGTTTGGCGATGCCGCGTTCAACGGCCACGTAAGCCTGGAAGTCGAAGATCGCGATCTTGCCGACCTGGGCGCCGGGGATACCGGCCTCGCCGGTCAGGGCGCCGAGGATGTCGCCGGGGCGGACCTTGTCCTTGCGCCCGGCGCCGATGCACAGGGTGCTCATGGCCGGCAGCAGCGGGCCGCCGCCCTGGGACTTGAGGTTATCCAATTGGTCCCAGCTCAGCGGCGCCTTCTGCAGTTGCTCGATGGCCTGGGCGCGGTGGGCTTCGGACGGCGCCACCAGGCTGATGGCGATGCCTTTCTCACCGGCGCGGCCGGTGCGGCCGACGCGGTGGATGTGGATTTCCGAGTCCCGGGCCAGTTCGACGTTGATCACCATGTCCAGGGCGTCGATGTCCAGGCCGCGGGCCGCCACGTCGGTGGCCACCAGCACCGAGGTGCTGCGGTTGGCGAACATCGCCAGCACCTGGTCGCGGTCGCGCTGTTCCAGGTCACCGTGCAGGCCGACGGCCGAGATACCCTTGGCCGTCAGGTGGTCGACGGTTTCCTGGACCTGTTGCTTGGTGAAGCAGAACGCCACGCACGAGGCCGGGCGGAAATGCGCCAGCACCTTGACCACCGCGTCCATGCGTTCCTCGGGGGAAATTTCGTAGAAGCGCTGCTCGATCTGCGCGTCGGAATGGAACGCCTCGGCTTTCACTTGCTGCGGGTCACGCATGAACTTGGAGGCGAGTTGCTTGATGCCCACCGGGTAGGTGGCGGAGAACAGCAGCGTCTGGCGGCGTTCGGGGGTCTGCTGGATGATGTCTTCGATGGCGTCGTAGAAGCCCATGTCGAGCATGCGGTCGGCTTCGTCGAGGATCAGCGTGTTGAGGCCGTCGAGCACCAGCGAACCCTTGCGCAGGTGCTGCTGGATGCGCCCCGGTGTGCCGACGATGATGTGGGCCCCGTGTTCGAGGGAGGCGATCTGCGGGCCGAAGGACACGCCGCCGCACAGGGTCAGGACCTTGATGTTGTCTTCGGCGCGGGCCAGGCGCCGGATTTCCTTGGCGACCTGGTCGGCCAGCTCGCGGGTCGGGCACATCACCAGGGCCTGGCAGCCGAAGTAGCGTGGGTTGATCGGGTTCAGCAGGCCGATGCCGAAGGCGGCGGTCTTGCCGCTGCCGGTCTTGGCCTGGGCGATCAGGTCCATGCCCTTGAGGATCACCGGCAAGCTTTGCGCCTGGATCGGCGTCATCTGGGCATAACCGAGTGATTCGAGGTTAGCCAGCATGGCGGCGGACAGCGGCAAAGTATTAAAAGCGGTGGCAATGGTGGTCACGGGACTGGCCTGCAAAACAAAATGTTGCGCAGTGTAGCAGCCTCGTGCCACTTTCTTCGAAAGTTCTGGACGAGCTGTGAAGAGGGGATCGCAGAGCCCTGTGGCGAGGGAGCTTGCTCCCGCTGGGGCGCGAAGCGCCCCCAAACCGGCCAACACGGTGTGCCTGGAAGTTCGCGTCGTCTGGATTGCGACTGCTGCGCAGCCGAGCGGGAGCAAGCTCCCTCGCCACAAAAGCTCTAAAGCTGTAAAGCTGTAAAGCTGTAAAGCTTTGATGTCCCAGAGCCCGGAGTCTTAAAGCCCCCGAGCGTTATCTAGTGTTCGATATGCTCATCCGGCCGCTTGTCCCGCCGCCCATCCTGCTTCGACAGTTGGGAGAAAATCGTCGCCGCCAGCATCGCCATGATCCCCACCGTCACGAACGTCAACTGGAACGCACCCAGCACCGTCTCCACGCCGTCGTTGCCCACCTGGGCGGTAAAGCCGCCGAGCAGGGCGCCGGCGCAGGCCACGCCGAGGCTCAGGGACAGTTGCGCCACCACCGACAACAGGCTGTTGCCGCTGCTGGCGCTGGCGTCGTCCAGGTCGATCAGGGTCACGGTGTTCATCGCGGTGAATTGCAGCGAATTGATCGCCCCCAGCACCGCCAGTTGCGCCAGCAGCAGCCAGTACGGCGTCTGTTCGCTGACCAGGCCCATGCTCGCCAGCATCACGCCCAGGGCCACGGTGTTGCCAGTCAGGACGATGCGATAGCCCAGGCGTTCGATCAGTGGCCGGGCCACGGACTTGGCGACCATGGCTGCCGCCGCCAGGGGCAGCATGCTCATGCCGGCCTGGGACGGTGAATAGCCCAGGGCGACTTGCAGTAGCAAAGGCACCAGGAACGGCAAGGCGCCGCTGCCCAGGCGCGCGAACAGGTTGCCGAGAATGCCGACGGCGAAGGTCCGGGTCTTGAACAGAGACGGTGGGAACAGCGCATTTTCGACGTGCCCGGCCCGCAACCAATAGGCTGCCAGGCAGGCCATGCCGCCAAACAGCAGCAGCATCACCCGCAGGTGCGGCAGGTGCAGTTCTCCCAGGCCTTCCATGGCGATGGTGATCAGCACCATCGCCGCGCCGAACAGCAGGAACCCCAGCCCATCGAACCGCGTGCGTTCGCTGCCCCGCAGGTCGGGGATGAACTTCCACACGGCATAACAGCCGAGCACGCCCACTGGCAGGTTGATGATAAAGATCCAGTGCCAGGTCAGGTACTCCACCATCCAGCCGCCCATGGTCGGCCCGATCAGTGGGCCGAGCAGACCGGGGATGGTGATGAAGCCCATGATCCGCACCAGTTCCGAGCGCGGATACGCCCGCAGCACCACCAGCCTGCCCACCGGCAGCATCAGCGCGCCGCCCAGGCCCTGGACGACCCGGGCGCCGATCAGCATGCTCAACGAGTTGGACAGGGCGCACAGCAGTGAGCCGAAGCTGAACAGCAGGATCGCCCCAAAGAAAATCTTCTTGGTGCCGAAGCGGTCGGCGATCCAGCCCGACGCCGGGATCAGCAACGCCACGGTGAGCATGTAGGCAATGATCACGCCTTGCATGCGCAGCGGGTTTTCCGCCAGGTCACTGGCCATGGCGGGCAGGGCGGTGTTGAGGATGGTCCCGTCCAGGGACTGCATGAAGAAGGCAATCGCCACGACCCATGGAAGCCAGCGGGCGGTGACGGCGTCGAGCGGGGCGCGGTTGGGCATGGGACCTCTTGTATGAAAAGTGAACAATTACCTGGGGCGAGGGGATCTTTAAAAAAATGAACAGTTACCCGTGGCAAGGAAGCTCTTGTGGCGAGGGAGCTTGCTCCCGCTGGGGGGCGAAGCACCCCCAAACCGGCCAACACGGTGTGCCCGAAAGATCGCGTCGCCTGGATTACGACTGCTTCGCAGCCGAGCGGGAGCAAGCTCCCTCGCCACCGGAGGTTGAAGCCACCTTCTTGATGCTACAGCGTCAAGGTCAACCGCTTCACCAGCGCTCCCGGCAACAACATCGAGGCCGTGGCCCGCTGGCTGTAGGTGCTGGCCGAGAGCAGAAGTTCCCGCTCTCGGGTCAGCGCTTCCAGTTGTGACCCGAGCAGGCTGTAGACGCTGTCGTCGAAACGCATGGTACTGACCGGCGCCTGGATCTGGCCATTCTCGACCCAGAACGTGGCGAAGCGGGTCATGCCGGTCAGGCGCGCCGCCGGTTGGTCCGAGTAGTTCAGGTACCAGAGGTTGCTGATGTACAGCCCGGTGCCGAGTTCTTCGAGGATGTACTTCTGCTCCAGTTGCCCGCCCTGCATGTCCAGCGCGGTGGGGTATTCGTAGCGGCTGGCGCCGTTGGCCGCGAGGCCGTATTCGG
Source organism: Pseudomonas thivervalensis (assembly GCF_001269655.1). Lineage (GTDB taxonomy): Bacteria > Pseudomonadota > Gammaproteobacteria > Pseudomonadales > Pseudomonadaceae > Aquipseudomonas > Aquipseudomonas thivervalensis. Next base: position 169,234 of record NZ_LHVE01000020.1, on the reverse strand, counting down.
CGGCGCTGCGGGAATTGATCAGCCGTGCATTGGCCGTACCCTTGGCGATCAGCCCCAAGTCATCGCGGGGATAACCTTCGTCGGAAAACGCCGGGCTCAAGGAGCCGCTGACCTGCTCGGTCAGCCACACGTTGGGGCTGAAATGGGCTTCACCGGCGTAGAACTTCTGCAACGGGCTCTGCTTGCTGGCAATGGCCTGGGCCGAGAACCCGCCCCAACTGAGCATGCCCATGATCTCTTCCAGGGCGGCCGGCGCCAGGTAGGCGCGGTACTCGCCGGGCGGTAGGGTGCGCAGCGGACGGCCGAGGAATTCCAGCTGCTCGCGGGCCTGCTCGAAGCGCCGGGCAAAGCCGTCGCTGCTCCATTCATGCCCGGCGTAGCTGGCTTTCACCGCCTGGCCGTTCTCATGGAACAGGCTGAAGTCGAAGTTGAAGCTGTTGGCCTGATGCCAGCCGAACGCGCCCGACGAACTGGCGAAACCTCGACTGATGGGCCCGGCGGCGTAGAACCCCACCAGGTCCAGGCCTTCGGCGGCGCGGGTGATTTCAGCCACGGCCTGTTCAGTGTCCGGCAGCGGATGGTCCTGCACATTGTTGCTCTGCCAGTGATTGTGGTTGAGCAGCAGATACGGATCGCGGGGCAGCAGCGGCAAGGTTTCGCGCAGTTGCTGCAAGCCTTCGGACAGGCGTTGCACATCGGCCTCGGGGTCGCCGGACAAGGTGATCTGCAAGTCGGCGTGGCGGCCGTCGTCGATCAATTTGAAGCTGACATTGGCCTGCTGTACCTGCCCGGCCTGGCGGACTTTGCCGTGGTTGAAACGCACGAAGGCCGAGGACTCGGCGGCGTAGCCGAGGGTGAACTGTTCCGGCTCACGAAGGGCATCGCGCAGCCAGTCGACCAACGCCTTGAACGCCCTGGCCTGATTATTCACGGTGCTCATCAGGCATCCCCTCCAAATACATCAACGTTGCTGAACACGCAGGCAGGCGACGCATGGCCGACGCGGATGACCTGGTTCGGTTCGCCCTTGCCACAGTTCGGCGTACCCAGGACCTGGGAGGTGCTGGCATCGCCCACGGCGCGCAGGCTCTTCCAGAATTGCGCGGAAATGCCTCGGTAGTTGGGGTTCTTCACCACGCCCTTGAGCTCGCCGTTTTCGATCAATTGGCCCCATTCGCAGCCGAACTGGAATTTGTTGCGAGCGTCATCGATGGACCAGGAACGGTTGGTGCGCATCAGCACGCCGCGCTCGATGCCTTGGATCAGTTGCTCCAGGGACTGGTCGCCGGGCTCGATGTTCAGGTTTGCCATGCGGTCGATGGGCGGCCGATTCCAGCCGCAGGCGCGGCTGTTGGCGACACCGTCCAGGCCCGCACGGAACTGCGACAGTGCCCCGCCCAGTGGACGCAACAGCAAGCCTTCACGAATCAGGAACTGCTTGCTCGCGGCGCTGCCATCGTCGTCATGGCTGTAGCTCGCCAGTTCTTCGGGAATGTCCGGGTCGAAGGTCACGTTCAATAGGCTGGAGCCGTATTGCAGGTGGCCGAAGTCGCTGGCCTTGACGAAGCTGGTGCCGGCGTAATTGCGCTCGTCCCCGAGGATGCGGTCCAGTTCCAGCGGATGGCCGATGGACTCGTGGATCTGCAGCATCATCTGGTCGGGCATAAGCAGCAGGTCGCGGGGGCCTTGCGGCGTGTTCGGCGCCATCAGCAATTGCAGGGCCTGGTCGGCGATTTTCGGCCCGGCGCCGATCAGGCCGCAGCGGCTGATCACATCGAAGCCGCCTTGCTGGCCGAAATTTTCCCGGCCCAGGGTGCGGGTCTGGCTGTCGTTGCCGTCGAAGGCGGTGACGTCCAGGGCCGGGTAGATGAAGCGTTGGGCCTGGCGCAGTTCAGCGCCGGCACTGTTGAGGTAGATCTGCTCGACCTGGGTCAGGCCGATGCTGGCTTGCCAGTTCACCAGGCGCTCGTCCTGGGGCACCGCGGCCGATTCGTCGCCGAGCAGTTGGTAGCAATCGCTCAGGGGCGGGAAGGCCTGGTCGAAATGCGGCGAGAAATAATCGGCGCGGTCGCTGGACACCGCTTGCTCGCGCAGGTCGAGCAGGGCGTGGGGCTTGAGCTGGCGGGCGTGCTGCTCGGCGCGTTCGAGGGCCGCTTGCAGGCCGGCCTGGGACAAGTCGTTGGTGGCAGCATAGGCTTCGACGCCGTTGACCCGCACGGTGAGCATCGCACCTTCATCACGGTTCAGACTGGGCGGTTCGGCGACGTTCTTGCGCACCGACAAATGCTGGCCTGACTCGCACACGTAACGCAGGGAAAAGAATTCAGCGCCCGTGCGCAAGGCAGCGAACCGCTGCTTGAGCCGGGGATGGAAGTCGAACATGAAACCTCCTTGTCTGGAGTGGCGATGCAGCGAGGTGCGGCGTATTGACGCGATGGCGCTAGAGTAGGCCTGGGGTGGGGAAGGGATCAAGGCAGATAGGAGTTTGCGGTGTCAGGTTGGACGCCATCGCGAGCAGGCTCGCTCCCACAGTGGGTCTTCAGTGGTCACAAAATCTGTGTCCACCACCGATTCCCTGTGGGAGCGAGCAGGCTCGCGATGGCGGTGTGGCGCCTTACTGAGTAGTTGTCGCCACTTCACGCAACGGCTTGCCGCGTACCGGCGCGTCGCCGGCCACGTAGTATGGCGCGGTGCTGCGCGGCAGCGGCTTGCGGCCGCGGATCTTGTCGGCGATTTTCTCGGCCATCATGATCGTCGGCGCGTTCAGGTTGCCGGTGGTGATGATCGGCATGATCGAGGCATCCACCACGCGCAACCCTTGCATGCCATGCACGCGGCCTTCAGCGTCCACCACGGCCATGTCGTCGGTGCCCATTTTGCACGAGCAGGACGGATGGAACGCAGTTTCGGCGTGTTCGCGGATGAACTGGTCCAATTGCGCGTCCGTCTGCACCTCGATGCCCGGGCTGATCTCGCGACCCCGGAACGGGTCGAGTGCCGGTTGCTGCATGATCTCGCGGGTCAGGCGGATGCCATCGCGAAATTCCTGCCAGTCCTGCTCGGTCGCCATGTAGTTGAACAGGATGCTCGGGTGCTGGCGCGGGTCCTTGGACTTGGCCTGGATCCGACCACGGCTGGGCGAACGCATGGAGCCCATGTGCGCCTGGAAGCCGTGTTCCTTCACGCCGTTGCTGCCGTTGTAGTTAATCGCCACCGGCAGGAAGTGGTACTGGATGTTCGGCCAATCGAATTCCGGGCGGGTGCGGATGAATCCGCCGGCCTCGAACTGGTTGCTGGCGCCGATGCCGGTGCCGTTGAACAGCCACTCGGCACCGATGGCCGGCTGGTTGTACCAGAGCAACGACGGGTACAGCGAGACCGGTTGAGTGCAAGCGTATTGCAGGTACAGCTCCAAGTGATCCTGGAGGTTTTCACCGACGCCCGGCAGGTCGTGGACCACCGGGATGTCGAGGCTTTCCAGCAGTTGGGCCGGGCCGATGCCAGAGCGTTGCAGGATCTGCGGCGAGGCGATGGCACCGGAGCACAGCAGCACTTCCTTGCGTGCCCGGGCTTCGACGCGCTCTTCAGCGGCGCCCACCAGGTAACGCACGCCGACCGCACGTTTGCCTTCGAAGAGGATCTTGTCGGTCAGGGCGTGGGTGACAATGGTCAGCGTGGAGCGTTTCTTGGCGACGTCCAGGTAACCGCGCGCGGTACTGGCGCGACGGCCGTTAGGCGTGACGGTACGGTCCATCGGGCCGAAACCTTCCTGCTGGTAGCCGTTGAGGTCTTCGGTGCGTGGGTAACCGGCCTGCACGCCGGCTTCGACCATGGCGTGGAACAACGGATTGTTGCCGGCCTTGGGCGTGGTCACGCTGACCGGGCCGTCGCCGCCGTGGTAGTCGTTCGGGCCGATGTCGCGGGTTTCGGCCTTACGGAAATACGGCAGGCAATCCAGGTAGGTCCAGTCTTCCAGGCCAGGCAGTTTTGCCCAGTTGTCATAGTCCAGGGCGTTGCCGCGGATGTAGCACATGCCGTTGATCAGCGAAGAACCGCCCAGGCCCTTGCCGCGACCGCATTCCATGCGGCGGCCATCCATGTGTGGCTCCGGGTCGGTCTCGTAGGCCCAGTTGTAGCGCCGGCCTTGCAGCGGGAACGCCAGGGCGGCGGGCATTTGCGTGCGGAAGTCCAGGCGATAGTCCGGGCCGCCGGCTTCGAGCAGCAGGACGGTGACGCCTTCGTCTTCGGTCAGGCGGGTGGCCAGGGTATTACCGGCCGAGCCAGCACCGATGATGATGTAATCGAATTCTTGGGACATGAAATGCACCCTCTTTTTGAATTGGGTTCAGGTCGCGGTCTGTGTAGACGCTGTGTAGGAGCTGACGAGTGAAACGAGGCTGCGATCTTTCCCCAGACAATTGAGTCCAGAGCGAAAGATCAAGATCAAAAGATCGCAGGCTTCGCCAGCTCCTACAGAGCCCAGCGGAAGCAAGCTTCCTCGCCACAAAGGCCCCGGCCTCAGGTCCGGTGTCCGATCAGAACACCGACGTGTAATCGCCCAACTCGACCTGTACCGACTTGATGCGGGTGAAGTTGTTGAGCGAGCTGATGCCGTTCTCCCGGCCCACGCCCGATTGCTTGTAGCCACCGACCGGCATTTCCGCCGCCGATTCACCCCAGGCGTTGATCCAGCAGATGCCGGCTTCGAGCTGGTGGATCACGCGGTGGGCGCGGTTCAGGTCGCGGGTCACGACGCCGGCCGCCAGGCCGAAATCGGTGTCGTTGGCGCGGCGAATCACTTCTTCCTCGGTGTCATAGGTGAGGATGCTCATCACCGGGCCGAAGATTTCTTCGCGAACGATGGTCATCTCGTCGGTGCAATCGGTGAACACGGTCGGCGCAACGAATGCACCCTTGGCGAATTCGCCGTCGGTCAGGCGACTACCACCGCACAACAGGCGTGCGCCTTCGGCTTTGCCTTTCTCGATGTAGCCCAGCACGCTTTCCATGTGGGCGAAGCTCACCAGCGGGCCGAAATTGGTGTTTTCGTCTTCTGGGTTGCCGACGCGGATGCGCGCCACGCGCTCGGCGATCTTGGCTTCGAAGGCGGCCTTGAGGTGGCTCGGCACGAACACGCGGGTGCCGTTGGTGCAGACCTGGCCGGAGCTGTAGAAGTTGGCCATCATCGCGGTGTCGGCGGCGCGATCCAGGTCGGCGTCGTCGAAGATGATCAGCGGCGACTTGCCGCCCAGCTCCATGGTCACGTCCTTGAGCGAAGAGCTCGAAGCGCTGGCCATGACTTTCTTGCCAGTGTCGGTGCCGCCGGTGAAGGAGATTTTCTCGATGCGCGGATGCTCGGTCAGCCAGGTGCCGACTTCACGGCCGCTGCCGGTCAGGACGTTGAACACGCCCGCTGGAAGGCCGGCCTCGGTGTAGATTTCGGCCAGTTTCAGGGTGGTCAGCGAGGTGACTTCGCTTGGTTTGAAGATCATCGCGTTGCCAGCGGCCAGGGCCGGTGCGGATTTCCACAGGGCGATCTGGATCGGGTAGTTCCACGCGCCGATACCGGCGACCACGCCCAGGGGCTCGCGGCGGGTGTAGACGAAGGACGTGGTGCGCAGCGGCACCTGCTCGCCTTCGATGGCCGGTACCAGGCCGGCGTAGTACTCCAGCACGTCGGCGCCGGTGACGATGTCGACATAGCGGGTTTCGGAATAAGCCTTGCCGGTGTCCAGGGTTTCCAGGGCGGCCAGTTCATCGTTGCGCTCGCGCAGGATGTCCACGGCACGACGCAGGATGCGCGAACGCTGCATGGCGGTCATGGCGGCCCAGACTTTCTGGCCCTTTTCGGCGCTGACCACGGCGCGCTCGACGTCCTCGAACGTCGCGCGCTGCACCAGGGCGAGTACTTCACCGTTGGCCGGGTTGATGGCTTCGAAAGTGGCGTCGCCGCTGGCATCGCTGTACGCGCCATCGATGTAGAGTTTTTGCAGTTCGAAACGGGCCATAAAGTCCTCGCAAGTGCATAAGTGGTTGGCTGGCCACCGAGCGTGTCGTTTATAGCTGACTACGCGCTGCGGTGACGGTTCAGGAGTCGAGCGTTTCTGTGTGCTCTGGCGCCCCTGCTTTGGCCAGTTGGAAGTCCATGTATTCGTAAGCGATCTGGTGCGCCTGGGCGGTATCGAACGCGTCTCCCGACAGCGCTCCGCGCAGCCACAAACCGTCAATCAGCGCGGCCAGCCCCCGTGCCGCGCTGCGTGCCTGATCAACGGGCAACACGCGGCGGAACTGGCAACACAGGTTGGAATACAGACGGTGATCGTTGATCCGCTGCAACCTGTGCAAAGACGGGTGATGCATGCTGGTGGCCCAGAAGGCCAGCCAGGTTTTCATTGCCGGGCCGTTGACCTGGCTGGCGTCGAAGTTGCCTTCGATGATCACCTTCAGGTGAGCCCGCGGACTCGAATCCTCCAGCGCCTGCCGGCGTGCGGTGACGTTCTCGCTGAGGACACTCATCAGGTACTGGGCCGTCGCCGCGATCAGGCCATTCTTGTCCTGAAAGTAGTGACTGATGATGCCGTTCGAAACACCGGCCAAACGGGCGATCAGCGCAATGCTGGCGTCCCCCATCCCGACCTGATCGACCGCTTGCAAAGTGGCTTCGATCAATTGCTGGCGGCGGATGGGTTGCATACCGACCTTGGGCATCTAGCACATCTCCTTAGGCCCGCAGGCGGACGAGTGCAGTCCGTCATGGCGAGGGCCAGTCTATTTTGTTTTGATTGAACGTTCAATCAACAAAGAATAAGCTCTGCGACAATTCGTCGCGATTTGCCGAAATTTCCTACGCGTAAATGGCGCAGAAGCGAGACATCAAGGACCCAAGACCCACGCAATGACGGGGGCAAGGGCTTCAAGGTTGTCTTTATAACACCCGCCGGTCGGCTGCCCACTTACCGATTGGTCGGGTACCGCGTTGCCTTGTCCTTCTCTCGCACTGCCTGGAGCATCCGTGCAATGAGTTCTGCCTTTCTAATAAAGACCCCACCGCAGAAGGTGACGGTCAACGGTTGGGTGTTCTACACCTCCACCGCATTGATTCTGTTGCTGACCGCCATCCTGATTATCGCCCCGCAGGAGGCCGGCCGATTGCTCGGCATCGCCCAGGCGTGGTTGTCCCGCAGCTTTGGTTGGTACTACATGGTCGTGATCGCGGCCTACCTGGTGTTTGTGGTCGGCCTGGCATTTTCCTCCTATGGTAAGCTCAAGCTGGGCAGCAAGGCTGACACACCGGATTTCAGCTACGGTGCCTGGGCCGGGATGCTGTTTTCCTCCGGCATTGGTATTTCCTTGCTGTACTTCGGCGCATCCGAGCCGCTGGACCATTACTTCAACCCGCCCGAAGGCGTGGCTGGCAGCCAGATGGCCGCGCGCCAGGCGGTGCAGTTGACGTTCTTGCATTGGGGCCTGCACGGCTGGGCCATCTACGCCTTGGTGGGCCTGGCCGTGGCGTATTTCGCCTACCGGCACAACCAGCCGCTGGCGCTGCGCTCGGCCTTGTATCCGCTGGTGGGTGAGCGTTGGGTCAAGGGCGCGGCGGGTCACGCGGTGGACGGTTTCGGCATGTTCGTAACGTTGCTGGGTCTGGTGACCAACCTGGGGATCGGCTCGTTGCAAGTCGCTTCCGGGCTGGAAAACCTGTTCGGCATGGAACACAGCAACACCAACCTGCTGATCGTGATCATTGTGATGAGCACGGTGGCGACCATCGCGGCGGTGTCGGGCGTGGAGAACGGCATTCGCCGACTGTCGAACCTGAACATCGTGCTGTTCAGCGGCCTGCTGATTTTCGTCTTGCTATTCGGTCCGACCCTGCACTTGCTCAATGGCTTCGTGCAGAACATCGGCGATTACCTCAACGGCGTGATTCTCAAGACGTTCGACCTCTACGTGTATGTGGACGACGGCGCCAAGTCCGATCGCTGGTTGGGCCTATGGACCCTGTTCTATTGGGCCTGGTGGATTTCCTGGGCGCCTTTCGTCGGCATGTTCATCGCACGCATTTCCCGTGGCCGTACCGTGCGCGAACTGGTGGCAGGCGTGTTGTTGATTCCCCTGGGTTTCACCCTGGCCTGGCTGTCGATCTTCGGTAACTCGGCCCTGGACCTGGTGATGAACCAGGGGGCGGTGGAGTTGGGCAAGACGGCGCTGACGCAGCCGTCCATGTCGATCTATCAGTTGCTGGAGTATTACCCGGCGTCGAAGGTGGTGATCGGTGTGTCGATCTTTGTCGGTTTCGTGTTGTTCCTGACCCCGGCCGACTCGGGGGCAGTGATGATGGCCAACCTTTCGTGCAAGGGCGGTAGTGTCGATGAGGATGCGCCACATTGGTTGCGGATCTTCTGGTCGGTGGCGATCACGCTGGTGACCATCGGCCTGCTGTTCGCCGGTAACTTCGAAGCGATGCAGACCATGGTCGTTCTGGCCGGGTTGCCGTTCTCGGCGGTGCTGGTGTTTTTCATGTTCGGGCTGCACAAGGCCATGCGCCAGGATGTGCAGGCCGAGCAGGAGCGGGCGGAGTTGGTGGCGCTGCGGGTCTATAGCTGACCCTCTGCCTGTCCCTGCTCTTGTGGCAGAGGGGCTTTTGTGGCGAGGGAGCTTGCTCCCGCTGGGTTGCGGAGCGACCCCAAACCGGCCAAGCACGATGTACCTGAAGGTTCGTGTCGCCTGGATTGCGACTGCTGCGCAGTCGAGCGGGAGCAAGCTCCCTCGCCACATTGATCAGCATTCCAAGCCAAGATCAGCGTTTCAAACCAAGTATCAGCATTCCAGCCAAGATCAGCATTTCAAACCAAGTATCCTTCAAACCAGGTCTCAGCATTCAGCTTGAGATGACACAAACAAAAACGCCGCGATCATCTCGCGGCGTTTTTGTTTGCGTGGGCTTTAGCCCAGGTTCTTGCCGAGCAGGGCGTGGTACAGCTCGCTGTCGCCCAGGATCCCGACGACTTTCTGGTTATCGTGGAGCACCAGTTTGTTGCCGGTCTGGTAGCGGATCTGCAATGCGTCGCGCATGCCGATGTTGGAGTCCACCAGGGTCGGACGTCGGCCCAGGCCTTCGACCGCTTGGCCCGGTGCCCAGTTTTGCAGGTCCAGGGCCGCGCCGTTCTGCCGGGCGCCCTTGATGGTGTTGCCTTCGGCCAGGTCGAGCCAGGAGTCGCCGCCCGGGTCCAGGCAGACCGAACCGTTGATGCGCTTGCAGTTGTCCAGGGTGCGCATCAGGCTGCGCCCGCACAGGACATTGAGCGGGTTGGTGTGGGCAACGAAGGTGCGCACGTAGTCGTCCGCCGGGTTCAGCACGATTTGTTCCGGCTTGCTGTACTGGATGATCCGGCCATCTTTCATGATCGCGATACGGCTGCCCAGTTTCAGGGCTTCGTCGAGGTCGTGGCTGACGAACACGATGGTCTTGCTCAGCTTGCGTTGCAGCTCCAGCAATTCGTCTTGCAGGCCCTGGCGGATCAACGGGTCAAGGGCCGAGAACGGTTCGTCCATCAGCAGGATGTCAGCGTCCATCGCCAGGGCGCGGGCCAGGCCGACCCGTTGCTGCATGCCGCCGGACAATTCGTCGGGCTTCTTGTTGCGCCACTGGGTCAGGCCCACCAGCTCAAGCTTCTCATCCACCAGTTTCTTGCGTTCCTTCTCCGGTCGGCCCTGCATTTCCAGGCCGAAACTGATGTTCTCGCGCACCGTCAGCCAGGGCATCAGGGCGAACTTCTGAAACACCATGGCGATGCGCTTGGTGCGCATCATCTTCAGTTCGGCGGGGGTGCAGGACGCGATGTCGATCTGGCGGCCTTCGTGTTCGACGTACAGCTTGCCGCGGCTGACGGTGTTCAAGCCGTTGATGCAGCGCAGCAGGCTGGATTTGCCGGAGCCGGACAGGCCCATCAAGACACAGATTTCGCCTTTCTCGATGTCCAGGCTGGCTTTTTCCACGCCAACGATTTGCCCGGTTTTCTTCAGGATTTCGTTGCGGGTCATGCCCTGGTCGAGCAGCTTGAGAGCCTCGCGAGGGTCCCTGGCGAAGATCACGTCAACGTCTTCAAAGCGAATTATGCTCATGCGTCACCCCCTACTTTGGCGTCGGGTTGTTTGCAGATTCGGTCGAGCATGATCGCCAGCAGGACGATCGCCAGGCCGGCTTCGAAGCCCAGGGCGATATCGGCGGTGTTCAGTGCGTTGACCACGGGTTTGCCCAGGCCATCGGCGCCCACCAGCGCGGCGATCACCACCATCGACAACGACAGCATGATGCACTGGGTGATACCGGCCGCGATGCTCGGCATCGCATGGGGCAGTTCAATGCGCGACAGGAGTTGGCGACGGGAACAGCCGAAGGCCTTGCCGGCGTCCATCAGTTCGTCCGGTACGTCGCGGATGCCCAGGTAGGTCAGGCGGATGGGCGCGGCAATCGCGAACACCACCGTGGAGATCAGGCCCGGGACCACACCCAGACCGAAGAGGGTCAGGGTAGGAATGAGGTAAACGAAGGTCGGTACGGTCTGCATCAGATCGAGCACCGGACGCATCATTGTGTAGAACATCGGCTTGTGCGCGGCAACAATGCCCAGCGGCACGCCGATCAGTACGCAGACCAGGGTCGCGAACAGCACCTGGGCGAGGGTTTCCATGGTCTCTTGCCAGTAACCCAGGTTGAGAATCAGCAGAAAGGACGCGATGACGAATACGGTCAGGCCCCATTTGCGCTGGATGAAGTGCGCCAATAGCGCAATGAGGCCGATCAGGGCCAGGGGGTTGAACCAGGTCAGCGCGAATGTCACGCCGTGAATCATCGTTTCCAGGAACAGCGCGATTGCGTCGAACGTGTTGGCGCCGTTTTGCGTCAACCATTCGACAAAGCCCGCGATGTACTGGCCCAAGGGTATTTTCTGATCAATAAGCATGGTAGTGAACGTCCGCATGCAAGGGAATAAACAGCCCGGGCGAGCGAACTCGCCCGGCATAACATAAGCAGTTATTGCGCAAGCTTGGCTTTCACGGCGTCCAGGCCAGGTTTTCCGTCAATGGTGGTCACGCCAGCGAGCCAGGTATCGAGTACCTGTGGGTTTTTCTTCAGCCAGGCCTTGGCGGCGGCCTCTGGTTTCATCTTGTCGTCGAGCACGTTGCCCATCAGCGTGCTTTCCATGTCTAGGGTGAAGACCAGGTTTTTCAGCAACTGACCAACGTTGCTGCATTCCTGGGCGTAGCCCTTGCGGGTATTGGTATAGATGGTTGCCTGGCCGAAGTTCGGGCCGAAATACTCATCGCCACCGGTGAGGTATTTCATCTTGAAGCGGGTGTTCATCGGATGCGGTTCCCAGCCCAGGAACACTACCGCGGTGCTGCGACGCTGGGCCCGGTCGACTTGCGAAAGCATGCCGGCTTCGCTGGACTCGACGACCTTGAAACCGGCGTCCTTGAGGCCGAAGGCGTTCTTGTCGATCATGCTCTGGATCAGGCGGTTGCCGTCGTTGCCCGGTTCGATGCCGTAGATCTTGCCGTCCAGTTCTTTCTTGAACTTGGCGATGTCGGCGAAATCCTTGAGGCCTTTGTTATACAGCTCTTCGGGAACGGCCAGGGTGTACTTGGCGTTCTCCAGGTTGGCGCGCAGGGTTTCCACGGTGCCGGCTTCGCGGTAGGCCTTGATGTCGTTTTCCATGGTCGGCATCCAGTTGCCGAGGAACACATCCATGTTCTTGCCATCGGCCAGGGACTTGTAGGTCACCGGCACGGAAATCATGGTGGTCTTGGTCTTGTAGCCCAACGCGTCAAGTACCACGCTGGTGGTCGCCGTGGTCACGGTGATGTCGGTCCAGCCGACATCGGAGAAGTTGACGGTGCTGCACTTTTCGGGTTCTGCAGCGTTGGCCAGCATCGGAAGACTCAGCATGGCGGCCAACAACAACGGCTTGGAACCTTTCATGGGTGGACTCCTGGTGTTTTATCGGCGGTGTCCGGTCAGGACAACCGCGCTTATGGATGTTGCGGTTGGTGGCGCGTGGGCACTCTTCTGACACGCGGCCTTGCAAACGAGCCGTAACCGATCATGTACCAGTGCAAATCTGACGCCTACAGGGTGGGTCGTATCCAGTACAGGGATGGTCGCATCCAGTGTCGGTGACGTCGTTTACAGATTTTTTCCGCCCCCGATGGGCCTCTGACACGCAGAAAAACGCCGCAAAACCGGGGGCAGGGAGGGGCGGCGTTGCTGGGCATGATTGCGTCGGTGTCAGACGTCGGGCACCCAGGCAAAAACCGGATGATGCGGCCATCCCGGCGTTGAGCGTAGCAGCTCCGTCACCGGACGCTCCTGCGCCCGGATGTGCCTGTTCTGGAGGTTATCGGCAATGGCAATCAGCGTTTTCGACTTGTTCAAAATCGGTATCGGCCCGTCCAGTTCCCACACCGTGGGCCCCATGCGTGCCGCGGCGCTGTTTGTTGAAGCGTTGAAGGGCAAGGCACTGCTCAATGATGTGGGCCGGGTCGAGGTGCAGTTGTTCGGTTCATTGTCGGCCACCGGCATCGGCCACGGCAGCGACAACGCTGTGATCATGGGGCTGATGGGGGAGTGGCCGGACGCAATCGACCCGTCGCAGATCGGCCCACGCATCGAGTTGCTGCGTGAAACCCAGACCCTGCTGCTCGACGGTCGCCTGCCGGTGCCGTTCGTATGGTCCCGGGACATGCGCCTGATCGACGAGAACTTGCCGTTCCACCCCAATGCGATGACGCTGGTGGCCGAGGGCGCCGACGGCGAGCTGCACCGCGACACGTATTACTCGGTTGGCGGGGGCTTTGTCGTCGACCAGGCCCAGGCCTCCAGCGGCGTGGTGGACCTGGATCGTACCGAGTTGCCGTACGATTTCTCCAGCGCCGAAGAATTGCTTGAGTTGTGTCGTACCCACAATTTGCGGGTCGCCGAGTTGATGCTGGCCAATGAAAAGGTCTGGCGTTCCGAAGAAGAGATTCGCAGTGGCCTGATGACGCTGTGGCGGGCCATGCAGGATTGTGTCGAGCAAGGCCTCAAGCACGAGGGCATCCTGCCGGGCGGTTTGAACGTGCGTCGGCGGGCGGCCAAGTTGCACCGCAGCCTGCAAGAGCTGAACAAGCCCAATGTCATCGGCTCGACCCTCAGCGCCATGGAGTGGGTCAACTTGTTCGCCCTGGCGGTCAACGAGGAGAACGCCGCCGGTGGGCGCATGGTCACGGCGCCGACCAACGGTGCGGCGGGGATCATCCCGGCGGTGCTGCATTACTTCATGAAGTTCAGCGAAGCGGTCACCGACGCCAACGTGGTGGATTATTTCCTTGGTGCGGCGGCCGTCGGGATTCTGTGTAAAAAGAACGCCTCGATCTCCGGCGCCGAGGTCGGTTGCCAGGGCGAGGTGGGGTCGGCCTGCGCCATGGCGGCCGCGGGCCTGGCGGAGATCCTCGGGGCCACGCCGGAACAACTGTGCAACGCGGCGGAAATCGGCCTGGAACATAACCTCGGCCTGACCTGCGACCCAGTGGGTGGTCTGGTGCAGGTGCCGTGCATCGAGCGCAATGCGATCGCCGCGGTCAAGGCCATCAACGCCGCACAGATGGCCCTGCGCGGGGATGGCCAGCATTTCATCTCCCTGGATCGGGTGATCCGCACCATGCGTGACACCGGTGCCGACATGCATGACAAATATAAAGAGACTTCGCGCGGTGGCTTGGCGGTCAGTGCGGTGGAGTGCTGATTAAGGCGCCGCAAATAATCCTGTGGCGAGGGAGCTTGCTCCCGCTGGGGCGCGTAGCGCCCCTTTGCATTTTTTCTGACACACCAAAGTCTGCGCTTCAGGTCTGCTTCGCAGCCCAGCGGGAGCAAGCTCCCTCGCCACGGGTATCGAGGAAACCGCTCGTAAAATGAACACCCACTCGCAAACGCGCCACCTTTTAGCGCGTCGCAAACAGACAAGGCCCTTGTTGTCGAGCCAGCCGCCGAATCGCGCTCGACCGTCCGTCATCCGCCCCTGTGGTGCTACTCCTTGCGCAAGCGGCGCAGCCCAGTTCCCACAAGTGCTACCGAACTGCTCACAGCCCGCTGTGACAGGTGCCTGCTGCGATTGATGGCGTCTAAAATCCGTACTCGACGCGCGCCTTATATAGACAGGCCGCGATGTCGTTTTCAGGATTTATTGAACGCACATTCAATTTTAGGCATGGCAATTGCTCTATCCCGATAAAGCCCCGTCTCACGCAAGAGAATGATGGGCAATAACAAGAGCCTCCGCCTGAGGCCATCACCCGCTTTGTGTGAGGAGATACCGCGATGACGACGTCCAACTCCGGGGCCCAACCCCAGAACCGTGCGCCTCAATCCATCGGCTTTTTGCTGCTGGACAATTTCACGCTGATTTCCCTGGCGTCCGCGGTGGAACCGCTACGCATGGCCAACCAATTGTCCGGTCGCGAGCTGTATCGCTGGACCACCCTTACGGTCGACGGCGGCCAGGTCTGGGCCAGCGACGGCTTGCAGATCACCCCCGACGCCTCCATGCACAAGGCACCGCCCTTGGACACCGTTATCGTCTGTGGCGGCATCGGCATCCAGCGCACCGTGACCCGTGAGCACGTGTCATGGCTGCAAGGCCAGGCCCGCCAATCCCGTCGCCTCGGCGCGGTCTGCACCGGCAGCTGGGCCCTGGCCTGCGCCGGCCTGCTGGACGGTTTCGATTGCAGCGTGCACTGGGAATGCCTGGCGGCGATGCAGGAAGCTTTCCCGCGGGTATCGATGAGCACCCGCCTGTTCACCCTCGACCGCAACCGCTTCACCAGCTCCGGCGGCACCGCGCCATTGGACATGATGCTGCACCTGATCAGTCGCGATCACGGTCGCGAGCTGTCGGCAGCGATCTCGGAAATGTTTGTCTACGAGCGTATCCGCAACGAGCAGGATCACCAGCGCGTGCCGCTCAAGCACATGCTTGGCACCAACCAGCCGAAGTTGCAGGAAATCGTCGCGTTGATGGAAGCCAACCTCGAAGAGCCGATCGACCTGGACGAGCTGGCGGTCTACGTCGCCGTGTCCCGGCGTCAGTTGGAGCGGTTGTTCCAGAAATACCTGCACTGCTCGCCGTCGCGCTATTACCTCAAGCTGCGGCTGATCCGTGCGCGGCAACTGCTCAAGCAGACGCCGATGTCGATCATCGAGGTGGCCTCGGTGTGCGGCTTCGTCTCCACCCCGCACTTCTCCAAGTGCTACCGCGAATACTTCGGCATTCCGCCACGGGACGAACGTGTCGGCTCCAACACCACACAACAGGTGGCAATGATGCCGTTGCCGCAGGCGCTGGTGCTGTCACCTCTGTCCGGGCCGCTGTCGGCACTGAGTCAGGCGCGCAATGAGTCGACGTTTGCCAGTGTGAGGCTCTAAGACCGAGGGCTTTTGTGGCGAGGGAGCTTGCTCCCGCTGGGCTGCGTAGCAGCCCCAAGAAGCTTGGGACCGCTGCGCGCTGGAGCGCCAGCCCGGTCCAGCGGGAGCAAGCTCCCTCGCCACAAGGTCAGGCGTTATGGTTCTGCTGGTATTCGGCCAACGCAGGCAACAACTGCTTATCAATCGCCTGGCGCACGGCTGGCAGGATAGTGGCGCTGCTGGTGTACATGTCCTTGACCATCTTGCGCAGTTCATTGGCGCGGGCCGTGTCCAGCCCCCGCACGGCGTACTCGCATGCCTGCTCGGCAGTGGCGCCGCCGGGTATTTGCATTCCCATGGCCTTGAGCTGGCCCAGCAGGTCTTCCTGGTCGATCAAATCGGCGTGCATCATGACGCTTTTCCTTGTTCAGGGATTGGGGTCGTGTCTCGATTCTGGTAGCCACCCGAAGCGGCGGCAAGGGCAAATGATCGCAATGGCATGAATGACTATGGAGGCGTCGTTTTCGGCTAACTTGCCCAGGCCTGGACTGGGCACACTGGCCCCAAGCTGAATCACGATGGTTTGGTCACCCTCGCGCGACGGCTCCTCCGGTAACGCTCCTGCCCCGATCCTGTCACGGCTTGATCGGGGATTTTTTTGCCTCGGTGAATCTGGGAGATGGGCTGCAGGACAGATTGCTATCGCGAGCAGGCTCGCTCCCACAGGGGTTCTGTGTCGTTCACAAAACCTAATGTGGGAGCGAGCCTGCTCGCGATGAACGATGACGCGGTCTAACGCTGCAACACCAGAATCCGCGACAACAACTCATCCCGATCCACATAGCAACCCTGGAAATGCCGGGCCCCGGAGGCCGGGTCGAAGGCGTTGCGGGCGTGGAGGGTGCGGCGGTTGTCGAAGCACCAGAGCTGGCCGGGTTCGAGGCGTCGTGCCAGGCGAAAGTGCGGCTCGCGGGTCAGGGCGATGAAGCGGCGGTAGGCGTGGTAGAGCCTGGGCATCTGCTCCACCGAAGTGTCGAACGGCCCACGCAGGAAGTTCGCCATGCGGATTTCCGAGACCTGCCCGAGGGCGTCCAGGGCGATGATCGGTGCCAGGCAGCGGTAGTCGCTGTGGCGGTCCTTGTTGCGAAACTCCACCGGGATCTGGCAAAGCGCGTCGAAGGCGTCGGGGTCTTCCTGGCGCAGGGTTTCGGCAATGGCAAAACCGTCGACAAAAATGCTCTCGCCCCCGTCGGCGTCGTTCACCAGGCAGTGCAAGAACTGTAGCCCCGGTTGCAACTCCCGGGTTGGCAAGTCGCTGTGCAGCGGCAGGTTGAAAGCGGTGTAGGCGTTGCTGTCGGCATCGGCCTTGGACTGCACGTTGAACAGCACGCCGAAATTGCTTTCGCGGATAAAGGAAATGCGCTGGGCGATCTGTTTCAGCGAGCCGGGTTCGGTGGGCACGCTGCGCACTTGGGTCAGGCCGATGTCGCGCACCGCCAAAAGCCATTGCAGCAACGCCTCGGCATCGTCCATCAGCGCCGCATGCTCGAACACCGGCAGTTGCAGGTCGTGCTGCCACAGGTGGCGTCGGGGCTTGTTCGCCAGGCGTTCGGCCCGGGATTGATCGTCGTAGGCGTGGGCGCGCAACCAGCCCGGGTCGAAACGGCTCTGGTGGCCGTCCTGCCAGTCCACGCACAGGCAGCCTTCGCCGTCGAGGTGGATCGTGCTGGGGGCCATGTCTTCAGGAACGTCGACGATCTCCAGGACCTGCTCGCGGGTGACACTGTAGACGCATTGGGCGCACGGGCAGTTGTCCCGCAGCCATGGGTGATGAAAGGGGCTGGTCCGGCCATCGGCCCACGTCACGTGTACCCGGTCGGTCAAGGGCGCTGCGGCGGTCATTGCGAAGATCAGGGGATAACGGCGGAAGTCGGCAACAGCGGCGGCGGTGTTCATGCGATCTCCTGTTCGAGATTTATCGGGCGGGGGGCAGGGCGATGACCCGACCGATGTACGTCGGGGGCGGCAGGTCGGATTGTTCGTCGAGCAGGGCGTCGAGCCGGGCCAGGGTCTGCTCCGTGAAAGGCGCCGAACGCGGGCCGGCCAGGTCGACGTGGAGCAGCATCTGTTCATTGCCGGCCAGCTCTTTATCGCCGCCGACCAGGTGCAGGCTGTGGTAGAGGTGCAGGCGTTTGGCGTCGTGGCCGATGATGCGCGTGTGCACTTGCACGTCGGCCCCGAGCTTCACTTCGTGCAGGTAATTGAGGTGCAGTTCGAGGGTGAACAACGAGTGGCCGCTGGCTTCGCGGTTCTGACTGTCCAGGCCGAGCCGGTCCATCAGCGCGTCGGTGGCGTAGCTGAAGATCAGCAGGTAGAAGGCATCGCGCAGATGGCCGTTGTAATCGACCCATTCGGGGAGGATGCGGGTTTGGTAGGTGGTGAGGGTGGGCATGCTGAACTCCACAGATCGTCGCTGATGTACACAAATGTGGCGAGGGAGCTTGCTCCCGCTGGACTGCGAAGCAGTCCCAAACCGGCTGTATGCGGTGTATCAGGCACATGGCATTCGCCGGTTTTACGACCGCTTCGCGGCCGAGCGGGAGCAAGCTCCCTCGCCACAGGGGTGATGTTTATTCGCTGAAGGTCATCCCATGCTTTTGCTTGGTGGCCTTCACCGCCTCCAGCACCGCCAGCAGGCAATCGTCACGATAGCGTTCCAGGGCCGAGATGCTGTGGCTGCCCAATTGCTCGCTCGTGCCATCCACCACATCATCGATCAGCTTCTCGGTCAGTTCCGGCGCCGGCAGGTAGGTCCATGGCAGTTGCAACGCCGGGCCGAACTGGGCCATGAAGTGCCGCATGCCGGCATCGCCGCCAGCCAGGGTGTAGGTCAGGAACGTGCCCATGAATGACCAGCGCAGGCCGGCACCGAAACGGATGGCATCGTCGATTTCCCCGGTGGTGGCGACGCCGTCGTTGACCAGGTGCAGGGCTTCGCGCCACAGCGCTTCGAGCAGACGGTCGGCGATGAAGCCGGGGACTTCCTTGCGCACGTGCAGAGGGCGCATGCCGAGGGATTCATACACCTGCATCGCCGCTTGCACGGCTTCGGGGGCGGTGTTTTTGCCGCCGACCACTTCCACCAGTGGCAACAGGTAGACCGGGTTGAAGGGGTGCCCGACCACGCAGCGTTCCGGATGGGTGGAGTTTTCATAGAACTCGCTTGGCAGCAGCCCCGAGGTGCTGGAACCGATCAGAGCGTTCGGCTTGGCGGCGGCGCTGATCTGGGCGTGCAGTTCGAGCTTGAGTTCCAGCCGCTCGGGGGCGCTTTCCTGGATGAAGTCGGCGTCGCGCACGCATTCTTCGATGGTCGCGACAAAGCGCAGCCGCTCCTGCGAGGCGCCGGGAGCCAGGCCCTGTTTCTCCAGTGCGCCCCAGGCGTTGGCGACGCGTTTACGCAACGCCGCCTCGGCACCCGGCGCCGGGTCCCAGGCGACGACGTCGAGGCCATGGGCCAAGGCTCGGCTGACCCAGCCGCTGCCGATCACACCGCTGCCCAGGGCGGCGAAGGTCTTGATGTCGGTGATAAAGCTCATGGTGATGTCCTGAAAAGAGTGAAGATCACCTGTGGGAGCGAGCTTGCTCGCGATGGCGGCGGTACATCCGACGCATCTTCGGAGGCAGGAATATCGCTATCGCGAGCGAGCTCGCTCCCACAGGGGTATGCGCAGGTTCGGTTTAGCCGCGCTGGACCAGGCCCATTTTCTTGCGGCCTTCAGCCGGGGTGAGCACGCGGGCGCCGAGGCGGCTGAGGATTTCGCCGGCGCGTTCCACCAGTTGCCCGTTGGTGGCGAGCACGCCTTTGTCCAGCCAGAGGTTGTCTTCCAGCCCGACCCGCACGTTGCCCCCCAGCAGCACCGCCTGGGCGGCCATCGGCATTTGCATGCGGCCGATGCCGAAGCCGGCCCACACCGCGTCCGCCGGCAGGTTGTCGACCATGGCTTTCATGGTGGTGGTGTCGGCCGGTGCGCCCCACGGGATGCCCAGGCAGAGCTGGAACAGCGGGTTATCCAGCAGGCCTTCCTTGATCAGTTGCTTGGCGAACCACAGGTGGCCGGTGTCGAAGATCTCCAGCTCGGCCTTGACCCCCAGCTCAGTGATGCGCTTGGCGCCGGCCCGCAGTTGCGCCGGGGTGGAGACGTAAATAGTGTCGCCGTCGCCGAAGTTCAGGGTGCCGCAATCCAGCGTGCAGATTTCCGGCAACAGCTCTTCGACGTGGGCCAGGCGGGTCAGTGGGCCCACCAGGTCGGTGTTGGGGCCGAACTCCATCGGCCGTTCGCCTGCACCGATCTCCAGATCGCCGCCCATGCCGGCGGTGAGGTTGACGATGATGTCCACGTCCGCCTCGCGGATGCGCTCCATCACTTCGCGGTACAGCGCCACATCGCGGCTGAACTTGCCGGTCTGTGGGTCGCGGACGTGGCAGTGGACCACGGTGGCACCGGCCTTGGCGGCTTCGACGGCGGCTGCGGCGATCTGTTTCGGGGTGACCGGCACGTGCGGGCTCTTGGCGGTCGTGTCGCCAGCACCGGTGAGTGCGCAGGTGATGATGACGTCGTGGTTCATGGCGCGGATTCCTTCAGGCGTGGTGAGTCACTGCGCAGCCATGAGGTGCTGCGCAGGGGGATAAAGGTTGATCAGTTACTGGTGAGTTTCAGGTTGTCGGCGGCCGGCTTGCCGTCGAAGGTGGTCACGCCTTCGAGCCAGCGCTGCTTGTCCTGCGGATGATCCTTGAGCCATTGCCGGGCCGATTCGAGGGGATCCTTGTGATCGAGCAGCGGCTGCATCATCCGGCTCTCGTCTTCGGCGGTGAAGGTCAGGTTGCTCAGCAAGCGACCGACGTTCGGGCATTGCTCGGCGTAGTTCGGCGCAGTGACGGTCCAGACGGTGGCCATGCCTTCGTTCGGGCCGAGGGCGTCGTCGCTACCGGTGAGGTAAGTCATCTGCACGTTGACGTTCATCGGGTGCGGCGCCCAGCCGAAGAACACCACGGCTTCCTTGCGCCGCACGGCACGGTCCACGGCGGCGAGCATGCCGGCTTCGCTGGACTCCACCAATTGGAATTTGCCCAGGCCGAACTGGTTCTTGGCGATCATTGCCTTGATCTGGGTGTTGGCGCCGGAGCCGGGTTCGATGCCGTAGATCTTGCCGCCCAATTCTTTTTCGAATTTGGCGATGTCGGCGAAGGTCTTCAGGCCCTTGTCGGCCAGGTAGGTCGGCACGGCCAGGGTGGCGCGGGCGTCCTTGAGGCTGGGCTGCTCCAGGACCTTGAGCTGCTTGGCCTCGACGAATGGGGTGATGGTCTGGGTCATCAGCGGGTTCCAGTAGCCGAGGAACAGGTCCAGGCGCTGGTCGCGGATACCGGCGAAGATGATTTGCTGGGAGGCGCTGGTTTGCTTGGTCGTGTAGCCGAGGCCGTCGAGCATCACTTGGGTCAGGGCGCTGGTGGCGATGACGTCGGTCCAGTTGACCACGCCCAGGCGTACGTTCTGGCACGCGGCGGGCTCGGCGGCCATGGCGGCGCCATTGAGGAAAGTGGTACCGCAAAGTGCAAGTACACAGGAGCTGATCAGTCGTTTCATGTCGGGTTCCTCGGCAGCTTATTGTTATGGGTTCCGGCATCTGCGCACCGGTGATGCCAAGTTACGCAGCCCGGCGCCTGGCAAAACGCACAGCGGCGACGTGCTCTTGCACTGCGGCGACTCTTGAACGGTTGTTGCAACTGGCGTATCAAGGTCCGCACGCTGCCCGTCAACCGAGTGCGCTCCATGTCCCAGGATTTCTACTTCTTGTTGATGCCCGGTTTCTCGGCCATCGGTTTCATCTCGGCCATCGAGCCGTTGCGGGTTGCCAATCGCTTTCGTGGCGAGCTGTACCGCTGGCATGTGCTGAGTGCCGATGGCGGGGCGGTGCTGGCGAGCAATGGCATGTCGGTCAACGCCGATGCCGCATTGGAGCCCCTGAAGAAAGGCGCGACCCTTTGGGTGGTGGCGGGGTTCGAGCCGCTGAAGTTCGCCACCCCGGCACTGGAGCGCTGGCTGCATCGGTTGGACAGCGAAGGCGTGATCCTGGGCGGCATCGACACCGGCAGTGTGGTCCTGGCGGAGGCGGGGCTGTTGGAAGGGCATCGTGTGACCTTGCATTGGGAAGCGATCGAGGCGTTCAAGGAGTCTTATCCACAGCTTGGCGTGACCCAGGAACTGTTCGAAATCGACCGTCGCCGCATCACTTGTGCGGGCGGCACCGCATCCATCGACCTGATGCTCGACCTGATCGGCCAGGCCCACGGTTCGGAGCTGGCGATCCAGGTCAGCGAACAGTTCGTGCTCGGCCGCATCCGTCCGCGCAAAGACCACCAGCGCATGGAAATCGCCAACCGTTATGGCATTCGCAACAAGAAGCTGGTGCATGTCATCGGCGAGATGGAAGCCCACAGCGAACCGCCCCTGAGCACCTTGGCGCTGGCCGAGTCGATCAACGTCACCCGCCGCCAGCTCGAACGCCTGTTCCGCCTGCACCTGAACGACACACCGAGCAACTTCTACCTGCGCCTGCGCCTGGAAAAGGCCCGGCAGTTGCTACGCCAGACCGACATGAGTGTGTTGGAAGTGAGCATTGCCTGTGGCTTTGAGTCACCGTCCTACTTCACTCGCAGTTATCGGGCACGGTTCGCGCGCTGCCCTCGAGAGGATCGGCGACGGCAGGGGGATGGACGGGAGCTGGTTTGACAGGCATTTATACTCAATTATACTCGCGACTATAAATTATACCTGTCGCCATAATTGAGTATAAAACCATGTCCAAGCATCCCGGTTTTGTTTTCCGGCGCCCCGATCTGGCCCGCAATATTGTCGATGGGCTGGCCGGCGCCGGGATCCAGGATTACACCTCAGGCCTGTTCCTGGCCGCGCCAAGGCGTACCGGAAAAAGTACGTTCCTGCGCGAGGACTTGATTCCCGAATGCGAGACGCGAGGTTGGCTCACGGTCTACGTCGACCTTTGGGCCAACAAGGAGAAGGATCCTGCCGACTTGATCGCTTCGGCCATCGCCGGGGCACTGGTGCCTTATGAGAAAGGCATCCGCAAGCTCGCCAAATCCATGGGCATCGACAAACTCAGCTTCTTGCGCACGTTGTCCTGGGATTTCAGCCAGCCGCAACTGCCCGAAGGGGCAACGCTGACCCAGGCACTGGAGCTGTTGCACCGTGCCGCGGATAAAACCGTGGTGCTGGTAATCGATGAAGCCCAGCATGCCTTGACCACCGAGGCCGGGGTCAACGCGATGTTCGGCCTCAAGGCCGCCCGCGACCAACTCAACCAGGGGCGTGAGGGCGATACAAGCGGCCTGCGGCTGGTGTTCACCGGTTCCAATCGCGACAAGCTCGCCCACTTGGTATTGAGCCGCAACCAACCGTTCTACGGGTCCAGCATCACGCCGTTTCCTTTGTTGGGCAAAGCCTTCACCCAAGCCTATACCGCCCATTTGAACGCACACCTGGCCCAGACCAACCAGTTCAACGCCGATGACCTCGACCAGGCTTTTGAGCTGGTAGGGCGTAGGCCTGAGATGTTGCGCAGCGTCATTGGCGAAATTGCTTTGGAACTGGGTGAGGCGAGCCATTTGGGTGAGTTGCTGCGCAACAGCGCCGAAATGCTCCGCGCCGGCGTCTGGACCGAGTTCGAGAGCGCCTGGAACGCCCTGACGGTGCCGCAACGGGCCGTGCTGCAGGTCATGGCCGAGCGCTCACAGAACAACGAGCCTTTCGCGCCCTTCACCGATTCAACGCTGGAGGCGGTGAGCCAGGCGCTGAGGAGCATGGGCAGCGAAGTCGTGCCCGGTACCCAGACCATCCAATCCTGCATTGATGCACTGCGTGAGAAGGAATTGGTGTGGAAGTCCAACCGGGGCGGTTATGCGCTGGAGGACAAGGCGTTTGCCGAGTGGTTGAAGGGGTATCGCCAGCAGCATTGAATATGAAATACATCCCGTGGCGAGGGAGCTTGCTCCCGCTGGCTGCGCCCTGTAGGAGCTGTGTAGGAGCTGTCGAGTGCAACGAGGCTGCGATCTTTTCCCAGACACTTGAGTCCCAAGCGAAAGATCAAAAGATCGCAGGCTTCGCCAGCTCCTACAGAGCCGAGCGGGAGCAAGCTCCCTCGCCACAGGGCGGTGTCAGCAGGTCTATTTCTTCATCAACGCCGAACACGCCGCCTTGTACGCCTCATGCTGATACTTGTTCAGCGTCGCCGGCAGGGCGAAGTCATGTTTCTTGCTCTGCGCATTGATGGTCTGCGGCGACAGCAGCGTCACCTCACACCCTTCCAGCAACTGGAAAACCCCTTCGATCTTGAACGTGGTCGGCCCACCGGCGAACTCACCTTTCTTGCTGCGCTTCTTGATGGCGATCCGTTCGATGCCGTTGTCCGCCACGAACGCCCGCACCTGGGCGGCGAATGCCTTGACGTTGGCGGCGTCGTCATCGTCGTCCAGGGCGATTTTCTTGGTATTCAGCGCGACGTGGCTCAGCGCCTGTTGATCCAGCGAGGCAACAGCGATGATCGCTTCGCTGCCTTTGATTTCGATGCCGCACGTTTTCATGTGAATCCCTTTACCAATGATGCAAGCAGCTTACCGCGCTAAACGGCTTCTGAAGCATCACTCCTGCCCAATCGACTCCAAAAACTCCGACCGATCGTCGCTCACCTGGGCCATGCAGTCGTTTTCGGCGATTTTGTAGGCCTCGCTGCCGGGTTTTGCCGGGAAGGCGGCGATGGCGCAGTCGGCTTCGCGCTGTTTTTGCCACAGTTGTTGGGCGGCCTTGAGCTTGGTGGTGATGTCGTTGAGCTGGGCCTTGTCGCTGGCGTAGCGGGTTTGCAGGCGCTCGTTGAGGCTTTGCAGGTTTTCGCCCAGCAATTGTTCGGCGGCGGTTTTGCCGTAGGCCGAGCAGGCCAGGGTCTGGACGTCGTTTTCGACTTCGTCGCAGGGGTTGGGCTCGGTGTCTTCGGTTGCGTGTGCCAGGGTGCTGATCAGTGCCAAAGCCAGGAAGATCGATTTCATCGCGTTGCCGCTCAAGTCCAGTGAAAACCAGTGATGCGGCGGATTCTGGCGCAAGCGTCGGGTAAAGAACAGACGGGCAGGGTGGGCCTGTCGTAGCCCATTGTCGTGGATTGACGCTTTCGGCAATTCCCCTGTCGTTTTTGCACCGGGTCGCGACGGCCCTCAGGCATATGCTGGCCCCAAAGCGCCGGCACACGATTCGGCGCATGAATCGCTAACAAGGGGACTGCCTGATGAGCCCAGCCGAATTGCACGCCGACAGCATCGTTATCGACGGGCTGATCATTGCCAAGTGGAACCGCGACCTGTTCGAAGACATGCGCAAGGGCGGCCTGACCGCAGCCAACTGCACCGTGTCGGTGTGGGAAGGTTTCCAGGCCACCATCAACAACATCGTTGCCAGCCAGAAGCTGATCCGCGAGAACAGCGACCTGGTGATCCCGGTGAAAACCACCGCCGACATCCGTCGCGCCAAGGAACAGGGCAAGACCGGCATCATCTTCGGCTTCCAGAACGCCCACGCTTTCGAAGACCAGCTCGGCTACGTCGAGATCTTCAAGCAGCTCGGCGTGGGTGTGGTGCAGATGTGCTACAACACCCAGAACCTGGTGGGCACCGGCTGCTACGAGCGCGACGGCGGCCTGTCGGGCTTCGGTCGCGAGATCGTCGCCGAGATGAACCGCGTCGGCATCATGTGCGACTTGTCCCACGTCGGTTCCAAGACCTCCGAAGAAGTCATCCTCGAATCGAAGAAGCCGGTGTGCTATTCCCACTGCCTGCCGTCCGGCCTGAAAGAACACCCGCGCAACAAATCCGATGAAGAGCTTAAGTTCATTGCCGACCACGGTGGTTTTGTCGGCGTGACCATGTTCGCGCCATTCCTGGCCAAGGGCATCGATTCGACCATCGACGACTACGCCGAAGCCATCGAATACACCATGAACATCGTCGGTGAGGACGCCATCGGCATAGGCACCGACTTCACCCAGGGCCACGGCCAGGATTTCTTCGAAATGCTGACCCACGACAAGGGCTACGCCCGTCGTCTGACCAGCTTCGGCAAGATCATCAACCCCCTGGGCATCCGCACCGTGGGCGAGTTCCCGAACCTCACCGAGACGCTGCTCAAGCGCGGCCATCCTGAGCGGGTGGTGCGCAAGATCATGGGGGAAAACTGGGTCAACGTTCTCAAGGACGTCTGGGGCGAATAAACCCCGTTGCATCACTGAATCCTTTACCTGCGGCCACTCGCGCCGCAGGCACATCACGAATTTCCGGAGTCAAGTTTTCATGGCCAAGATCGCCCCGCAACTGCCTATCGAAGTCGACAGCGAAACCGGTGTCTGGACCTCCGACGCCCTGCCGATGCTGTACGTACCGCGTCACTTCTTCGTCAACAACCACATGGGCATCGAGGAAGTGCTGGGCGCTGACGCCTACGCCGAGATTCTCTACAAGGCCGGCTACAAATCCGCCTGGCACTGGTGTGAGAAAGAAGCCGAATGCCATGGCCTGGAAGGCGTCGCGGTGTTCGAGCACTACATGAAGCGCTTGTCCCAGCGTGGCTGGGGCCTGTTCAAGATCCAGGACATCGACCTGGACAAAGGCACCGCCAGCGTCAAGCTCGAACATTCGGCGTTCGTCTACGTGTACGGCAAGGTCGGGCGCAAGGTCGACTACATGTTCACCGGCTGGTTCGCCGGCGCCATGGACCAGATCCTGGCCGCGCGCGGCAGCGCGATCCGCACCGTGGCCGAGCAGGTCTACGGCGGTTCCGAAGAAGGCCACGACGACGGCCTGTTCATCGTCAAGCCGTTGTAAGTCGAGGATCGCGCCATGGCTTTTGAAGCAATGTTCCAGCCGATCCAGATCGGCAAGCTGACCATCCGCAACCGCGTGCTCAGCACCGCGCACGCCGAGGTCTATGCCACCGACGGCGGCATGACCACCGATCGGTATGTGAAGTATTACGAAGAGAAGGCCAAGGGTGGCATCGGCCTGGCGATCTGCGGTGGCTCGTCGGTGGTGGCCATCGACAGCCCGCAGGAGTGGTGGAGCTCGGTGAACCTGTCCACCGACCGCATCATCCCGCATTTCCAGAACCTGGCCGACGCCATGCACAAGCATGGCGCCAAGATCATGATCCAGATTACCCACATGGGCCGTCGCTCGCGCTGGGACGGCTTCAACTGGCCGACCCTGATGTCGCCGTCCGGCGTGCGTGAGCCGGTGCACCGTGCCACCTGCAAGACCATCGAGCCGGAAGAAATCTGGCGGGTGATCGGCAACTACGCCCAGGCCGCGCGCCGGGCCAAGGCCGGTGGCCTGGACGGCGTCGAGTTGTCCGCCGTGCACCAGCACATGATCGACCAGTTCTGGAGCCCGCGGGTCAACAAGCGTACCGACGAATGGGGCGGCAGCTTCGAAGGCCGCATGAAGTTCGGCCTGGAAGTGTTGAAGGCCGTGCGCGCCGAAGTGGGCGACGATTTCTGCGTGGGCATGCGCCTGTGCGGCGACGAGTTCCACCCGGACGGCTTGTCCCACGAGGACATGAAGCAGATCGCCAAGTACTACGACGACACCGGCATGCTCGATTTCATCGGCGTGGTGGGCTCGGGTTGCGACACCCACAACACCCTGGCCAACGTCATCCCGAACATGAGTTATCCACCGGAGCCGTTCCTGCACCTGGCCGCCGGTATCAAGGAGGTGGTCAAGGTCCCGGTGCTGCACGCGCAGAACATCAAGGACCCGAACCAGGCCACGCGGATCCTGGAGGGCGGTTACGTCGACATGGTCGGCATGACCCGCGCCCACATCGCTGACCCGCACCTGATCGCCAAGATCAAGATGGGCCAGATCGACCAGATCAAGCAGTGCGTCGGCGCCAACTACTGCATCGACCGCCAGTACCAGGGCCTGGACGTGCTGTGCATCCAGAACGCCGCGACGTCCCGTGAATACATGGGCGTGCCGCACATCATCGAGAAGTCCACCGGGCCCAAGCGCAAAGTCGTGGTGGTCGGTGCCGGCCCGGCCGGGATGGAAGCGGCGCGGGTGGCCGCCGAACGTGGCCACGACGTGACCCTGTTCGAGAAGAAAGAATTCATCGGCGGGCAGATCACCACCGCCTCGAAAGCCCCACAACGGGACCAGATCGCCGGTATCACCCGCTGGTTCCAACTGGAGCTGGCACGGCTGAAAGTCGACCTGCGCCTGGGCGTGGCGGCTGATGCGGCAACCATCATGGACCTGCGTCCGGACGTGGTGGTGCTGGCCGTCGGCGGACATCCGAACCTGGAGCAGAACGAACACTGGGGCGCCGCCGAAGGGCTGGTTGTCAGCAGTTGGGACGTGCTCGACGGCAAGGTTGCACCGGGCAAGAACGTACTGGTCTACGACACCATTTGCGAGTTCACCGGCATGTCGGTGGCCGACTTCCTCGCCGACAAGGGCAGCCAGGTCGAGATCGTCACCGACGACATCAAGCCGGGCGTGGCCATTGGCGGGACGTCGTTCCCGACCTACTACCGCAGCATGTACCCCAAGGAAGTGATCATGACCGGGGACATGATGCTGGAGAAGGTCTACCGCGAAGGCGACAAGCTGGTGGCGGTGCTGGAGAACGAATACACCGGTGCCAAGGAAGAACGCGTGGTGGACCAGGTGGTGGTGGAAAACGGCGTGCGGCCGGACGAAGAAATCTACTACGCACTCAAGGAGGGTTCGCGCAACAAGGGCCAGATCGATGTCGAAGCCCTGTTTGCGATCAAGCCCCAACCGTGCCTGGAACAGAGCGGCGATGGCTACCTGCTGTTCCGCATCGGCGACTGCGTGGCCCAGCGTAATACCCACGCGGCCATCTACGACGCCCTGCGGCTGTGCAAGGATTTCTAACGGCTTAACACCATCACCTGTGGCGAGGGAGCTTGCTCCCGCTGGGCTGCGAAGCGGCCCCAAATCATCAGTCGAGGAGCATCAGGTTTACACCTGGGGCTGTTTTGGGAGCGCTTCGCGCTCCAGCGGGAGCAAGCTCCCTCGCCACAAGTAGGTGCGTCGCTCTCACTGGCGCGCACACGACCCTGAGGTCTTTGGGAGCAACACCTATGTTGAACACCCTTCTTCCATTCCTGCTGTTCGCAGCCCTGGGCCTCGCGGTCCTTGGCGCCTTGCGGCGGGTGAACATGTGGCGCCGGGGTCGACCCTCGAAAGTCGACCTGATCGGTGGTCTCTTCGCCATGCCCAAGCGCTACATGGTGGATTTGCACCATGTGGTGGCGCGGGACAAGTACATCGCCAACACCCACGTCGCCACGGCGGGCGGGGCGGTGGCATCGATTGTGTTGGCGATCCTGGTCCACGGTTTTGGCTTGCACAACCGCATCCTCGGTTACGCCCTGCTGCTGATGTCGGCGGTGATGTTCGTTGGCGCGATCTTCATGTACCTGCGGCGGCGCAACCCACCAGCGCGTTTGTCGAAAGGCCCGTGGATGCGCCTGCCGAAAAGCCTGTTGGCCTTCTCGGCGTCGTTCTTCCTGGTGACCCTGCCGGTGGCGGGCATCCTCCCGGAGAACTTCGGCGGTTGGCTGGTGGCGGCGATCCTGGGTATCGGCGTATTGTGGGGTGTGTCGGAATTATTCTTCGGCATGACCTGGGGCGGGCCGATGAAACACGCCTTCGCCGGTGCCCTGCACCTGGCCTGGCACCGTCGTGCCGAGCGCTTTGGCGGTGGACGCTCCACCGGCTTGAAGCCGCTGGACCTGAACGACCCCGCCGCACCGCTGGGTGTGGAAAAACCCAAGGACTTCACCTGGAACCAACTGCTGGGCTTCGACGCCTGCGTGCAGTGCGGCAAATGTGAGGCTGCCTGCCCGGCGTTCGCCGCCGGCCAGCCGCTGAACCCGAAAAAACTCATCCAGGACATGGTCGTCGGCCTGGCCGGCGGCACCGATGCGAAATTCGCCGGCAGCCCGTATCCGGGCAAACCGGTGGGCGCGCACGGTGGCAATCCGCATCAGCCGATCGTCAACGGCCTGGTGGACGCCGAGACCTTGTGGTCCTGCACCACCTGCCGGGCGTGCGTCGAGGAGTGCCCGATGATGATCGAGCACGTCGATGCCATCGTCGACATGCGCCGCCACCTGACTCTGGAGAAAGGCGCGACGCCGAACAAGGGCGCCGAGGTGCTGGAAAACCTCATCGCCACCGACAACCCTGGCGGCTTCGCCCCGGGCGGGCGGATGAACTGGGCGGCCGACCTGAACCTGAACCTGCTCAGCGAGAAGAAATCCGTCGACGTGCTGTTCTGGGTCGGCGACGGTGCCTTCGACATGCGCAACCAGCGCACCCTGCGCGCCTTCGTCAAAGTGCTCAAGGCGGCGAAGATCGACTTCGCCGTGCTTGGCCTCGAAGAACGCGACAGCGGCGACGTGGCCCGGCGCCTGGGTGACGAAGCAACGTTCCAGCTGTTGGCCAAACGCAACATCCAGACCCTGGCCAAATACAGCTTCAACCGCATCGTTACCTGCGACCCCCACAGCTTCCACGTGCTGAAAAACGAATACGGCGCCTTCGACGGCAACTACCTGGTGCAACACCACAGCACCTACATGGCGGAGATCATCGATGCCGGTGCGTTGAACCTCGGCCAGCACAAGGGCGACAGCGTCACCTATCACGACCCTTGCTACCTGGGCCGCTACAACGGCGAATACGAGGCACCACGCCAGGTGCTGCGTGCCCTGGGCATCGAGGTCAAGGAGATGCAACGTTCCGGTTTCCGTTCGCGTTGCTGCGGCGGTGGCGGCGGCGCGCCGATCACCGACATCCCGGGCAAGCAACGGATTCCCGACATGCGCATGGACGACATCCGCGAAACCGGCGCCGAGCTGGTGGCTGTGGGATGCCCACAGTGCACCGCGATGCTCGAAGGCGTGGTCGAACCGCGGCCGATGATCAAGGACATTGCCGAACTGGTGGCCGATGCGCTGCTGGAAGACGCGGCCCCGGCCAAACCTGTGGCCCCGGTCAAACGTGAACCCGCGGAGGTGCATTAATGAGCGACATCATCCGCCGCGACCCTCGCGCCGAGTGGATCGCCCGCAACCGCCTGCACCCGCTGCACGCGGCCATGCAACCGGTGCAGCACAGCTGGATGGGGCCCAACGGCGTCATTCGCAAGAACGTCCATGGCATCGGTTTCATCGGCCCCAACGGCATCAAGCGCATCGACCGCAGTGGTGCCCAGCAGGGTGGTGCGAGCAAGCGCACTGCAGCCGTTGAAGTGCAATTGCCGCTGCATCAAGTACCGCAACCGGCGTTTCACATCTGCGTCGTTCCGGACATGGTCGGTGGCCGTCTCAGCAGCCAAGACCGCGACCTGTTGGGCCTGGCCCATCAGCTTGCAGGCAGCGAAGGCGCGGTGCTGGCGGTGGTGTTCGGTGAGCACAAGGAAAGCGCCTTCGCCACGGCGGGCGTCGACCGCTTGCTGGTGCTTGATGGCGAAGAGTTCAGTGGTTATGCACCGGAACAACGGGTGCAAGGCCTGCGGGCTGTGGATAACCAGTTCCATCCACGTCATTGGCTGCTGCCTGACAGCCGCACCGGTGGCGGAGAACTGGGCCGGCGTTTTGCCGCTGCCCTGGGCGAACGCCCAGCCACGCGGGTCTGGCAGGTCAAGGGCGAGGCGTGCATCGGCCGCGCCGGTGCGGGCCTGCAAGACTTGGCCCGGCCGTTGGCGCGCTTGATCCTTGCGTCGGCCGAATGCGCCGAACCGGTCAGCGAAACCCGCCACGAAGCCTTGCCGGTGGAGTTATCCACAAGCGTAGCCCGCAGCTTGTCGCGTATCGAAGACCTTGGCGCGGTGGCGGTGGACCCGGGCGCGATCCCGATGGCCGAGGCCGAATTCATTTTCTCCGGCGGCAACGGGGTCAAGGACTGGGCGCTGTTCCACCAGACCGCCGCGGCCCTGGGCGCCACCGAAGGCGCTTCGCGGGTGGCGGTGGACGACGGCTTCATGGCCCGCGATCGCCAGGTCGGTGCGTCCGGCACCTGGGTCACGGCACGGGTCTACGTGGCCGTGGGGATTTCCGGGGCGATCCAGCACCTGCAGGGCATCGGTGCCTGCGACAAGGTGGTGGCGATCAATCTCGATCCGGGCTGCGACATGATCAAACGGGCAGACCTGTCGGTGATCGGTGACAGCGCGGCGATTCTCCAGGCCTTGATCGCGGCGGTAGAGGCTTACCGCAACGAAGCCAAGCGCGATGCGGCTTAAGCTAAGGAAACGTTCATGAGTACCCAAGTGATCAGCCTCGTGTCCATTGGCGCCCACCCGACCTCTGGTCGACCTCGACGGGCCGAACAGGACGCCCGGGCCGTGGAACTGGGCCTGCAACTGGCCGGCAACGACCTGCAAGTGCTGCACGCCGGCGACGTGGCCGAACCGGCCCTGCGCGCCTACCTGGGCATGGGCCTGGACGAACTCCACGTCCTGGACAACCCCGAGGGGGCTGACGCGCTGCCGGCCCTGACCGACTACCTGCGTGACGCTGGCGCCCAAGTGGTGCTCACCGGCAGCCAGGCGGAAACCGGTGAAGGCTCGGGCATGCTGCCGTTCCTGCTGGCGGAGAATCTCGGTTGGCCGCTGGTGGTGGGACTGGCCCAGGTCGAGTCCATCGATAATGGTGTGGCGTTGGTGCTGCAAGCCCTGCCCCGTGGTCAACGGCGCCGTCTCAAAGTGCGCCTGCCGTTCCTGGCCACTGTGGATAACGCCGCGCCAAAACCTCGGCAGAGTGCCTACGGCCCTGCCCGGCGTGGGGCGTTGCACGCCGAAGAAGTCGAAGTGGTCGACGACACCTTGCTGGCGGTGGCGACCCTGCAACCGGCCAAGCCACGGCCCAAGCGCTTGAAAGTGATCAAGGCCAAGAGCGGCGCCGACCGCATGAAAGCCGCCACGGCCAAGGCCAGCGGGGGAGGCGGGCAAGTGCTCAAGGGCGTGAGCCCGGAGGCGGGGGCCGAGGCGATCCTCAAGCTGCTGGTGGAGGAAGGGGTGGTTCGCTAGACCCAGGCTCACTGCATGACCCCATGTGGGAGCGAGCCTGCTCGCGATAGCGGTCTATCAGTCAAAGCATGGTTGACTGCACTGGCCTCATCGCGAGCAGGCTCGCTCCCACAAGTGAAATGTGTGTTACCCACAATCCCTGTGCGCGCCTCTGTGGATAACCTGTTCGCCCCTTGCTGCACCCCATGCAAACCAGGCGCTCCAGGCCTGCGCTCAAAAATTAGCCAGTCTAACCCACGGTTTTTATTGGCTTTTACTTGTGAATAACGACCCCTTCCAGCCGAAACTTGCCCCCAATCTCTGTTGGCGCTTCTGTGGATAAGATGTTCGCTCTACGCTGCAAGCCAGGCGGGCCGGGGTTTTCAGTGAGTTGATCATAAAGTGATCAAACTCTCTTTTTTATCAGGAAAACCGCGTGAAAACCTCGAATTACATGCCGTCCAAAGGGTTTTCCACAGAATCGTCAAATTTACCCCCAAACACTGTTGGCGCTTCTGTGGATAAGGTGTTCGCTCACCTCCACAGCCCAGGCGTTTCGGGGCTTACAGGGAGTTGCTCAAAAAATAGCCGATAGACCCAAGAAACCGTCATTGCCCATAAGTCACGGTTTTTATTCAGGTTGCCGTTGAATAAAGGGTCAACCTACCCACACTTGTCCCCATTTGCTGTGGGTGGTCATGTGGATAACTTGTTCGCCAAACGCTGCAAGCCACGGCGGGTATAGCGCAAATCGCGATAGGTCAAATTTCATACAGGTCTAAGGAACCACCTTGACGCAGGTCTGCCGGCTGTCTTCACTTCCATGGCACAAGGACATCGCCGTTTTATCCACATCTGGTTCAGGGAGAACACATGATGGATAGCAAGCCCCCCCGCTCGCACCCGCTTTCTCCGCTGACCTGCGTCCCAGCATCGCCCACCTCGTTGCACAAACGCATCCACCGCCGCGCCGCCAATCAGCGTGCGCGTCTATAGCGTCCGGTTTTTCCCCCTGTAGCACCGTTGACTGCCGCTGGACCCTGCACGGGACAGTGGCCAGGCGTTCGTGCGCCTGTCGATTTGCAGGCAACCGCAGAGTTGCCCCTTCTGCCTGAGAGGACTTGAACATGACACGGATCTCAACCCCCATCAGTGATATCCAGGAGCACTACGACGTCGTCGTCATCGGATCCGGCTACGGCGGCGGCATTGCCGCCTCGCGCCTGTCCCGGGCCGGGCGCAAGGTGTGCCTGCTGGAGCGTGGCCGGGAAATCCAGCCGGGCGAATACCCCAACACCCTGCTCGCGGCCACCGAGGAACTGCAGGTCCATGACCCCGACGGGCACATCGGCTCGCGCACCGGCCTGTTCGACCTGCACGTCAACGCCCAGCAGAACGTGGTGGTCGGTTGTGGCCTGGGCGGCACGTCGCTGATCAATGCCAACGTTGCGCTGGAGCCGGAGCCTGGCGTGTTCGAGGACCCGCGTTGGCCTCAGGCGGTACGGGACCACCAGGACACGTTGCTCAAGGACGGCTACGCCCGGGCCCGGGAGATGCTCAAGCCCAATCCCTATCCGGCGTCGGCACCGAACCTGCCCAAGCTCGACGCCCATAAGAAATCAGCCGATTACCTCAAGCAAGGCGCGCATTTCTACAAGCCGCCCATCAACGTGACCTTCGACAAGTTGCCCAACAACCTCAACCACGTCGGCGTCGAACAGTTGCCCTGCAATGGCTGTGGCGATTGCGTCTCGGGCTGTAACAACAAGGCCAAGAACACCACGCTGATGAACTACCTGCCGGACGCCTGGAACCACGGCACGGAAATTTTCTGCCAGGCCGAGGTACGGCACCTGGAACGAGACGGCGACGGCTGGATCGTGCACTTCCAATACCTGGACAGCGGTCGCGAACTGTTCTCGGCGCCTACGTTGTTCGTGCGGGCCGATATCGTCGTGGTCTCCGCCGGCACCCTGGGCTCCACCGAAATCATGCTGCGCTCGCGGGACAAGGGCTTGTCCATGTCCAACCAGTTGGGCGAGCACATGAGCGGCAACGGCGACATCCTCGGCTTCGGCCACAACTGCGACCAGGTCATCAACGGCATCGGCTTCGGCGCCCATTCGGCCAAGGAGCTGGAGCCGGTGGGGCCGTGCATCACCTCGATCATCGACATGCGCACCGAAGGCGACTGGCGCAGCCGCATGGTCATCGAGGAAGGTTCGATTCCCGGTGCCCTCGGCCGGGCCATGGTGCCGAGCATGGCGGCGTTCGCCGAAATGATCGGCGTGCCCACCGACACCGGTTTCGGTGCCAGCCTCAGGTACAAGGGCCGGGAGGCCGAGAGCTTCCTGCGCGGGCCGTATTACGGCGCGCTGCACAACATGCAGACTTACCTGATCATGAGCCATGACAACGCCAAGGGCCGCATGCTGCTCGACAACAAGGACCAGTTGCGCATCGACTGGCCCGGCGTCGGCGAACAGGAGAACGTCACCCTCGGCAACGAGCGCCTGCACCAGAGCACCAAGGCCCTGGGCGGGATCTGGGTCGAGAACCCGATCTGGACCAAGCTGCTCAAGCACAGCATCGTCTCGGTCCATCCCCTGGGCGGTTGCGTGATGGGCGAGGACGCGACGCAAGGCGTGGTCAACCACAAGGGCCAGGTGTTCAGTGGCGCCAGCGGTACCGATGTCTACC
The DNA here is from genome assembly GCF_001269655.1 of Pseudomonas thivervalensis. Lineage (GTDB taxonomy): Bacteria > Pseudomonadota > Gammaproteobacteria > Pseudomonadales > Pseudomonadaceae > Aquipseudomonas > Aquipseudomonas thivervalensis. Next base: position 133,936 of record NZ_LHVE01000020.1, on the reverse strand, counting down.
CGGGCCTGTACGTGACCGACGGCGCGGTGATCCCCACGTCGCTGGCGGTCAATCCGTTGCTGACGATCTCGGCGGTGAGCGAGCGCAATATGGGGCTGCTGGCAGCCGACCGGGGCTGGATCATCGACTACACACTGCCTTCGGCCCCGCGCAAAGCCGTGGCGGCGCCGACCCTCGGCGTGCAGTTCACCGAAACCATGAAGGGCTACTTCTCCACTGCCTTCACCCAGGCCCAGGGCACCGACCTCAGTCTGTATGAAGCGGCGGCCAAGCGCGGCAAGGCCGACAACTCACCCATCGAATTCACCCTGACCATCACCGCGGCCGACCTCAACCGCCTGATCAAGGAACCGGAACACGCCGCAACCCTGGTGGGCACCCTCGATGCACCGCTGCTCTCGCCGCAACCACTGGTCGCCAGCAATGGGGTGTTCAACCTGTTCGAGCAGTATCAGGAACAGGTCGGCGTGCGGCACATGAACTACGACATGAAGCTGACCGCCGAGGACGGCAGCGACTATTACTTCAGCGCTTTCAAGACCGTGCCCGAGGACAACGGCGTGCTGAACATCTGGCATGACACCAGCACGCTCTATGTGACGCTCTATCGCGGGCCGGACAAGACCGGCGAAGTGCTCGGCTGCGGGGTGATGCACATCCTGCCAGCCGACTTCGCCAAGCAGATGACCACCATGAAAGTGCTCAACGCCCGCAACGAGCGTGAGCGCGTCGAGGCCCTGGCGCGGTTTGGCAAGTTCTTCGCCGGAATCCTGTGGGAGAGCTACGGCGGTGTCTTCGCCGGCGATGTCTACTTCAACCCGGACGCGCCGCCTCGGTTGAAACGGCCGCTGGATGCGCCGGCGCCGGTGGTGCATTTCTTCCAGACCGAAGACAACGTCGAGCTGCGCCTGACCCGTTACCAGGCCGGCACCAAAGGCCCGGTGATGTTGGTCCATGGCCTGGGCGTGGGCTCGAATATCTTCTCCACTGACACCATTCACACCAACCTGCTGGAATACCTGTGCAAGCACGAGTACGACGTCTGGCTGTTGGATCTGCGGGTGAGCATTCTGCTGCCGGCCAGCAAGAACGAATGGAACGGCGACCAGGTGGCCCAGTACGACTTCAAGGCGGCCATCGAGCAGATCCAGCAGGCGACCCTGGCCCGTGACGTGCAATGCGTGGTGCATTGCTACGGCGCGACGACGTTCTTCATGTCGATGCTGGCGGGGCTGCAAGGGGTGCGCTCGGTGGTCTGCTCGCAGATCGCCGCCGACACGGTGGTCGCCACCGCCACCGGGCTGAAGGCCGGTCTGCATTTGCCGGGGATGCTCGATGCCATCGGCATCAAGTCCCTTACGGCCTACGCCGATACCAAGGAAAGCTGGTTCAACAAACTCTACGACAAGGCCCTCAACGGCTATGCCCGGATCGAGGCCCAGGGCTATTGCACCAACCCGGTCTGCCATCGCATCACGTTCATGTATGCATCGTTGTACCGCCACGACACCCTCAACGAAACCCTGCACGACAACCTGCATGAGTTGTTCGGCGAGTCGAACATCCAGACCTTCGAGCACTTGGCGCTGATCGTGCGCAAGGGGCACCTGGTGGACTTCAAGGGCAACGACGTCTACATGCCGCATTTCGACCGGTTGAAGTTGCCGATCTGCTTCATCAGCGGCGCCGACAACCAGTGCTACCTGCCGCAAAGCACCCTCAAGACCTACGAACGACTGTGCGAGATGCATGGCCCGCAGTTGTTCAGCCGCCATGAAGTGCCGGGGTATGGCCACATCGACTGCATGTTCGGCAAGGATGCGGTGGTGGATGTGTATCCGATCATTCTTGAGCACCTGGAGAAGACCGCGCAGGGCTAGCCGATCGCCGTCCGTGACGAGGGAGCTTGCTCCCGCTCGGCTCTGTAGGAGCTGGCGAAGCCTGCGATCTTTTGATCTTTCGCTCTCGATTCAATGGGCAGTGGAAAGATCGCAGCCTCGCTTCGCTCGACAGCTCCTACAGAGCCCAGCACAAAGGCTGTGTGCCGGGTCAAGAATAAGGAAAAGGATGCCATGAACACTTACATCCGCTGGTTCCAACGCATCATCTGGGTCGGGATTGTCATGAACATGTTCTTCGCGATTCCGGCGCTGTTCGCGCCGGCGTTGCTGACGTCCATGATCGGCCTGCCCCCTGTATTGTCCGATCCCTGGCTGGAGAACGCCGGCATGTTGCTGGTGGGGATCAGCCTGTTCTACATGCCCTCGGGGTTCAACGCGCCGCGTTTCGTCGTGCATTCGTGGCTGTGCGTGTTGTCGCGGCTGGTGGCGGTGGTGTTCTGGATCTACCTGATCAACACCAACAACCAGGGCCAGTTGTTCGTGCCGATGTTGATGGGCGACCTGAGCATGTTCCTGATCCTGGGCGTGCTGCTGTACCTCGGTAGCCCGGTGGCCAACCGTCCGCTGGCCTTGCTCTGCGCCGGTTGGCGGGAGTGGCGCGCCGGCTGGGCGCTGCGCTGGCAGAGCCACGGGTTCAAGGTCGGTATGTTGGTGGTGGTCGTGCTGCTGGGTTTCATTGGCTACCAGACCTGGTACCAGATGATTCGGGAAGTGCCACAACCGGACTTCGCCTCCGACGAAGACCACTACAAATACGCCGCCATCGGCCTGGGCATCGAGGCGCGGATTCCCTACTACCTGTTCGCCGTGCTGCCACAGATGTGCCCGGAAAAACTGCCCAAGCCGGGCGGCTACGAGGTGTTCGGTTTCCTCTATGAAAACGGCAACGACCTGCCCATCGGCATGGCCAAGCGGCAACTGGGTTACCCCACTGTCGAGCCCAACTGCGCCCTGTGTCATACCGGCTCCTACCGGGCCAATGCCACTGACGTAGCGGTGCCGGTGGCCTCCGCGCCGGCCAACACCCTGCAACTGCAGGCCTTCCAGTGGTTCGCCTATGAGTGCGCCAGCGACCCGAAATTCACCCCCGATGCGGTGATGGCGGCGATCAATGGCAAGTTCCAGCTGGGCTTTTTCGAAAAACTGTACAACCGCTACCTGATCATCCCGATGGCCAAGAGTGCACTGCTCAAGCAGAAGCAGGCCTATGCCTGGCAGAAGTTGCGTCCTGCCCAGGGGCCAGGGCGCACCGACACCTTCAACCCGACCAAAATGGTGGTGTTCGGCTTCCCGGATGATTCCACCATCGGCACCGTGGATTTGCCGCAGGTCTGGAACCAGAAACCCCGCGAATCCATGTACCTGCATTGGGACGGCAATAACAACCAGATCCACGAACGCAACTACGCAGCGGCCATGGCCGTGGGCGCGACGCCGGAATCGGTGCTGCCACCGAGTTTCAACCGGGTGACCAACTGGCTGTTGGGCCACAAGGCACCGGCCTGGCCGTTCGCCCTGGACCAGGGGAAAGTCGCCCAGGGCAAACCGATCTGGGATAAAAACTGCGCCGGCTGTCATGACTTCGGCCGCAGCGACACCGGCCAGGTCACCACCAACATCGATCAGTTGGGCACCGATCCCCATCGCCTGAACTCCTTCACCACCGGCCTGGTGTCGGCATTCCACGGCTTCAAGAAGCCGCCGTTCGACTTTGGCGCCTACCGCAAGACCCAGAGCTACAGCAACACCCCCACCGACGGCATCTGGCTGCGCGCGCCATACCTGCACAACGGTTCGGTGCCGACCCTGTGGGATTTGCTGCAAGCACCGGAGCAGCGTCCGCAGGTGTTCTACACCGGCTCCGACATTTACGACCAGGAGAAAGTCGGCTTTATCACCAGCGGTGCGCAGATGAAGGCGTCGGCGGATTTCAAATACGACACCCGCCTGGAGGGCAACCACAACGGCGGCCACCTGTATGGCACGCAGCTGTCGGACGTCGACAAGCGGGCCCTGATCGAATTCATGAAGACCCTGTAACCCAGGGCATTACGAAGGAGCGTCCACATGTCATTACTCCACCATTGGGAACATGAGTTCGACAAGGTCAAGGTCCGCCTGCACGGGTTGGTCACGCGGCTGGAAATGTCCTGGAAAAAACTCGTCAACGACCTGGAGCCCGAGGAGTTCCAGGCCATCGTCAAGCTGCTGCAGCGCGGCCATGACCAGGCCCGTCACGTGATCGACCACGGTGATCTGCCGGACGACGAACCGGCCGTGCCATGGGAACTGGCCCACGGTCTGTCGATTCTCAAGATCGGCAACGCCACGCCCTTGCCGCAAAGCGAGGACGAACTGCCGACCCGGGTGCTCAAGGACGGCACCTTGCTCGGTTGCCGCAAATGGGAGCTGCTGGACTTGCTCTGGAGCGAAGCGCTGCTCAAGTGGATCGAAAACCTGCGCCACCACGCGCCGTTCGCCACCAACCCGGCGTTGGTGAAAATGGATAATGACGTGGTGCTGGCCATCGCTGGCGACTGGGGCACCGGACCGTTCGACAGCCACGCCCCGGCCGTCGCGGTGGCCAACCAGATGCAATTGGCCCTGGCCGACTTCACCATCCATCTGGGCGACGTGTATTACGCCGGCACCCATTCCCAGGAAGACGTCGACATGGTCGGCTGGCCCCAGGGCAAGCACGGCTCGTTCACCCTCAATTCCAACCACGAGATGTACAGCGGCGCCCACGGTTATTTCAAGGAACTGGCCAAGCGCTTCCCGGTGCAACAAGACACCAGCTACTTTGCCTTGTACAACGACGACTGGCTGGTGGTCGGCCTCGACAGCGCCTACGCCTCGGACGCGATGAACCTGTACATGGACGGCACCCTCAACACCCAGCAGATCGAGTGGATGAAAACCCTGCCCAAGCGCAAGAAATTGATGGTGCTCAGTCATCACCAGGGCTTCGATATTTCCGGGCACAACAAGACCGCGCTTTACCAACCGGTGTGCGATGCCCTGGGGCGTGAGCCGGATTATTGGTATTGGGGGCATTTGCACAATGGCATCTGCTATGCGCCGCAAGGCGGGTTGCATGCGCGCTGCGCCGGGCATGGCGCGATTCCCTACGGCACCACCAGCGAGCTGAACGGGCATGCGCGGGTGCTGTGGTCGGAAACCCGGTTGGCGGGCGACGAGGCGTATCCGGAGCGGGTGTTGAATGGGTATGTGAAGGTGCAGTTGAAGGGGGCGGAGATTGTCGAGACGTTTTATGGGGAGGATGGGTCGGTGCGTTGGTCTTCAAAGTAATTGGTGAATGTCAGGCCGCTATCACGAGCAAGCTCACTCCCACAGGTTATGTGAACGACACAGAACCCCTGTGGGAGCGAGCTTGCTCGCGATGCTTCTGACTTAGCCCTGGACCGGAACGCCCTTGAGGTACGGTGCCGGCTCGGCCCCCAGGTTGTTGAGCAAGCGCTCGCTGTACCAGTCCACGAAGTTCACCACGCCGAACTCGTAGGTCTTGGAGTACGGGCCGGGCTGGTAGGCGGTGGAGTTGATGCCGCGCTGGTTTTCTTCGGCCAGGCGACGATCCTGGTCGTTGGTGGCGTCCCAGACTTCGCGCATGCGCGCCACGTCGTAGTCCACGCCTTCGACGGCGTCCTTGTGCACCAGCCACTTGGTGGTGACCATGGTTTCCTGGGCGCTGATCGGCCACACGGTGAACACGATGATGTGGTCGCCCATGCAGTGGTTCCACGAGTGCGGCAGGTGCAGGATGCGCATCGAGCCCAGGTCCGGGTTCTTGATGCGGCCCATCAGCTTGGCGCAGCCTTGCTTGCCGTCCATGGTCATCGACACGGTGCCCTTGAGCAGCGGCATGCGCACGATACGGTTGCGCAGGCCGAAGCTGGCGTGGGCGTAAGGGATCTTCTCGGCGTCCCAGGCGGCGGCGGAAGCGGCCACGTGGTCCTTGAAGGCCTGGTCGGCCCGCGGGTCGGTGACGTCGTCCCATTCCAGCAGGGTCTTGAGCAATTCAGGGTGCGACGCGTTGCAGTGGTAGCACTCGCGGTTGTTTTCCAGCACCAGTTTCCAGTTGGCTTTTTCCATCAAGGTGGTTTGCACCGCCACCTTGGTGTTCTCCATGTCATACGGTTCCATGTAATGGTTCAGGGTCGACAGGAAGTCATCGATGGCCGGCGGGTTCTCCGCCAGGCTGATGAAGATGTAGCCGCCAGCGGTCTTCACGTTCACCGGCTTGAGGCCATACTGCTTCATATCGAAGTCGGCGCCCATCTCGGTGCCGGCGAACAGCAGGCGACCGTCCAGTTCGTAGGTCCACTGGTGGTAGTGGCAGACCAGTTTGGCGACCTTGCCCTTTTCGCTGGTGCACAGCCGCGAACCGCGGTGGCGGCAGACGTTATGGAAGGCATGCACCACACCGTCGGCGCCGCGAATCACGATGATCGGGTTCTTGCCGATTTGCAGGGTCAGGTAGTTGCCCTTGGCCGGGATTTCGCAGGTCATGCCGGCGATCAACCATTCCTTCTGGAAAATTTCCTGCATGTCGATATCAAACAGGCGCTCATCACTGTAGAACGGTTGCGGCAGCGAGAAGGTACGCTCGCGCTCTTGCAGCATTTGCGCAGTGGCCTTGCGTGCGGGTTCCAGCGGATCGCCCAGGCTCAGGGTAGTGGTGACGTCCATCGTTTTATCCTCATGGCCATCTTTGTGGCCGGCGAAAAATGACTAATCGGTTGTGCTACGCAAGGCAGAAAACTTTGTTTATCTGTTGGGGCGAGTGTGGGGCCGCGCAGGGGCGCAACCTTATCCATGGGCGACATGGCCCAATCTGTTCCCGACGCGCAAGCCCCGGTAGTTGGGGGCTGGTCGCGATAAGTATGTGAATGTCGCAGATAGGTAAATGGTCACCCAGGCGCCTGCGCACAATCGCCTCATGAAGGCCGACAGTCGGCCGTGGAGATCAGCATGTCCAATAATTTCCTGAACCCGGTCACCACCCAGACCTGGGCCAATGGCCGACATATCGTACGTTGCGTCAAAGTCATCCAGGAAACCTGGGATGTGCGCACTTTCTGCTTCATGGCCGACCAGCCGATCATGTTCTTTTTCAAGCCCGGGCAGTTCGTCACCCTGGAGCTGGAAATCGAAGGCCAGCCGATCATGCGTTCCTACACCATCTCCAGCTCGCCGTCGGTGCCCTACAGTTTCTCGGTGACCATCAAGCGCGTGCCGGGGGGCAAGGTGTCCAACTGGTTGCACGACACCCTGCACGAAGGCCAGGAGCTGGCGGTGCACGGGCCGGTGGGGTTGTTCAACGCCATCGATTTTCCGAGCCCGAAAGTCCTGTACCTGAGCGGCGGCGTGGGGATCACGCCATGCATGTCCATGGCGCGCTGGTTCTACGACACCAACGCCAATGTCGACATGACCTTCATCCACAGCGCCCGTTCGCCCAAGGACATCATCTACCACCGCGAGCTGGAACACATGGCGTCGCGGATCGACAACTTCAGCCTGCACCTGATCTGTGAAAAACATGGCCTGGGCGAGCCCTGGGCCGGCTATCGCGGTTACCTGAACCACAAGATGCTGGAATTGATGGTGCCCGACTTCCTCGAGCGCGAAGTGTTCTGCTGCGGCCCGACCCCGTACATGACCGCGGTCAAGCGCCTGCTGGAAGCGGCCGGCTACGACATGAAGCGTTACCACGAGGAATCCTTCGGCGCCACGCCACCGGAAGCCCGTGCCGACGCGGTGGAGCAAGCCGAACAAGCGGCCGACGCCCCGCAAGTCGATGCGGCGGACCTGCACCTGGTGGAATTCACCTCCTCGGGCAAGAGCATCCGCGTGGGGCCGGGAGAAACCGTACACGCCGCCGCCGCCAAGCTCGGCATGATGATCCCCAAGGCCTGCGGCATGGGCATCTGCGGCACCTGCAAGGTGCTGAAGCTGGGCGGGGAAGTGGAGATGGAGCACAACGGCGGGATCACCGAGGACGACGAGGCCGAGGGTTATATCCTGTCGTGCTGCAGCGTGCCGAAGGGGGATGTGCGGATCGATTTCTGATTCGCTCATCCTGGTAGCGGTGAGCCCCCTGTGGCGAGGGAGCTTGCTCCCGCTCGGCTCTGTAGGAGCTGCCGAGCGGAGCGAGGCTGCGATCTTTTGATCTTTTGATCTTTCGCTTGAGACTCAATCTGGCTTGGAAAGATCGCAGCCTCGCTCCGCTCGACAGCTCCTACGCGCTCATCACTTCCCGAATATCCGCCGCCAATTCCCGCACCCGCGCTTCTTCGGTGTCCCACGAGCACATGAAGCGTGCGCCGCCCTTGCCGATGAAGGTGTAGAAGCGCCAGCCCTTGGCGGTCAGCGCGGCGATGGCCGGTTCCGAGAGTTGCAGGAACACGCCGTTGGCCTGGACCGGGAACATCAGTTCTACGCCTTCGATGTCGCTGACCAGCTCGGCCAGCAATTGCGCGCAGTGGTTGGCGTGGCGGGCGTGCTTGAGCCAGGCGTCGTTTTGCAACAGACCGACCCAGGGGGCGGAAAGGAAACGCATTTTCGACGCCAGTTGCCCGGCCTGTTTGCAGCGGTAGTCGAAGTCTTCGGCCAGGGCGTGGTTGAAGAACAGGATCGCTTCACCTACCGCCATGCCGTTTTTCGTACCGCCGAAGCACAACACGTCCACGCCGACCTTCCAGGTCAGGTCCGCCGGTGAGCAGCCGAGGAAGGCGCAGGCGTTGGAAAACCGTGCGCCGTCCATATGCAGGTTCAGCCCCAGTTCCTTGCAGGTGACGCTGATGGCGCGGATTTCATCCGGCGTGTAGACGCTGCCGACTTCCGTGGCCTGGGTCAGGGTCACGACGCGCGGCTTGGGGTAGTGGATGTCCTGGCGCTTGAGGGCGATCTCGCGGATCGACTCGGGGGTCAGCTTGCCGTTTTCGGTGCGCGCCACCAGCAGCTTGGAACCGTTGGAGAAAAACTCCGGTGCGCCGCATTCGTCGGTTTCGACGTGGGCGGTTTCCGAGCAGATCACGCTGTGGTAACTCTGGCACAACGAGGACAGGGCCAGGGAGTTGGCTGCGGTGCCGTTGAACGCAAAGAACACTTCGCAGTCGGTTTCGAACAAGGCCCGGAAATCGTCCGCCGCGCGGTGGGTCCACTCATCGTCGCCGTAGGCGCGTTGGTGACCCTGGTTGGCTTCTTCCATGGCCGCCCAGGCTTCGGGGCAAATGCCGGAATAGTTGTCGCTGGCGAATTGTTGGCTCTTGTCGGTCATGGCCTTGCTCCTTGAATAGAGAGTCCTGGATAAAGAGATCCCTGGCGGAGCGCCCGGGTGGGGCGTTCCCTGGTTCGGCGTGTTTGAGTCCACAGCGCCGTGGTCGATCATGGTTCGGCGCGCTTGGGGGCGCATCGCCGTGATCAATGTTGGTGCGCACTTTACCCAAGATTAGCGGGGGAACACACCGGATGTTTCTGTCGGAAAGTATCAATCTCGTCGCGCGGCTTTATACATGAGCCGGCGCGACGGTGCCCTGGACCTGCTCAAGTGGCTGGCACTGTTGTCGATGGTCCTCGATCATCTGCGATATGTTGGTTTTTCCGCCGATTGGCTCTACGTGCCGGGGCGGTTGGCGTTCCCTTGGTTCTGCCTGGCGATGGCGGCGAATCTGGCGCGCGGCGGGGCCAGTGCCAGCCCATGGCGTTACCTGGGCTGGCTGTTGCTGTTCAGCGCCGTCAGCGAAATCCCCTACCGCTTGTTCATTCCCAACCCCTCTACGCTGAACGTCATGCCGACGCTGGTGCTCGGGTTGCTGGTGGCGCGCGGTTGGCAGGCGCCCACCCGCGAGGCCCGATGCCTGGCCACGGTGGCGCTGCTGTTGGCGGCGCTGTTTTCGTCGCATTTGATGTTTGGTTTTTTCGGCGTTCTGCTGCCGTTGGTGATGTTGCTGCTGTTCAGGCGTTCCTTGTATCTGGCGTTGTTGCCAGGATTGGTCTGTGTCGCGGCCAACCAATGGCGGGTGTTGTATGGCGCGGCGTGGCTAGGGGACGGGGTGGCGTTGTGGGGGCTGGTGGCTTGCCTGATCGCGCCATGGCTGGGGCGGGTGCTTTTGCGACAGGCGGGTCGTCTTCATCCAGTGCCAATGCGGCGCTGGGCGTATGGCCTTTATCCGGGGCATTTCCTGGTCTTGCTCGTGGTTCGCCAGATCGCCGCATAGCCTTTGTGGCGAGGGAGCTCGCTCCCGCTGGGCTACGTAGGAGCTGTCGAGCGAAGCGAGGCTGCGATCTTTCCGCTGCCCATTGAATCGAGAGTGAAAGATCAAGATCAAAAGATCGCAGGCTTCGCCAGCTCCTACAGAGTCCAGCGGGAGCAAGCTCCCTCGCCACAGGGGCAGGTGTCCCAATCCATTTGATCCCATGTCGTAAACGCACCTTTGCGTGGCGTCCATAGGCATTTGACATGCCTGCGCCAGCCATACCATCGCATCCAAAGGGCACGACCGAAACGGTCCGTGCCTCACCGAGACGAAAGGCGCACCGCCGCCGCTGGGAGAGACGCGATGTTCAGCAAGCAAGACCAAATCCAAGGCTACGATGATGCACTGCTGGCGGCGATGAACGCCGAAGAGCAACGTCAGGAAGACCACATCGAGCTGATCGCGTCAGAAAACTACACCAGCAAGCGCGTGATGGAGGCCCAGGGCAGCGGCCTGACCAACAAATACGCTGAAGGCTATCCGGGCAAGCGCTACTACGGTGGCTGCGAGCACGTCGACAAAGTCGAAGCCCTGGCCATCGAGCGCGCCAAGCAGTTGTTCGGTGCCGATTACGCCAACGTCCAGCCGCACTCCGGTTCGTCGGCCAACAGCGCCGTTTACCTGGCCCTGCTGCAAGCCGGCGACACCATCCTGGGCATGAGCCTGGCCCACGGCGGTCACCTGACCCACGGTGCCAAAGTGTCGTCCTCGGGCAAGCTCTACAACGCAGTGCAATACGGCATCGACACCACCACCGGCCTGATCGACTACGACGAAGTCGAGCGCCTGGCGGTCGAGCACAAGCCGAAGATGATCGTCGCCGGTTTCTCCGCTTACTCCAAGACCCTGGACTTCCCACGTTTCCGCCAGATCGCCGATAAGGTCGGTGCCCTGCTGTTCGTCGACATGGCCCACGTCGCTGGCCTGGTTGCCGCCGGCCTGTACCCGAACCCGCTGCCGTACGCCGACGTGGTCACCACCACCACCCACAAGACCCTGCGCGGTCCACGTGGCGGCCTGATCCTGGCCAAGTCCAACGAAGAAATCGAGAAGAAGCTCAACGCCGCCGTATTCCCCGGCGCCCAGGGCGGCCCGCTGATGCATGTGATCGCCGGCAAGGCGGTGTGCTTCAAGGAAGCGGCGGAGCCTGGCTTCAAGGCTTACCAGCAGCAAGTGATCGATAACGCCCAGGCCATGGCTGGCGTGTTCATCAAGCGCGGCTACGATGTAGTGTCCGGTGGCACCGATAACCACCTGTTCCTGGTCAGCCTGATCCGTCAGGGCCTGACCGGCAAGGACGCCGATGCTGCCCTGGGCCGCGCCCACATCACCGTCAACAAGAACGCCGTGCCGAACGACCCGCAATCGCCGTTCGTGACTTCGGGCCTGCGCATCGGGACCCCGGCGGTGACCACGCGTGGCTTCAAGGTTACCCAGTGCGTCACGCTGGCCGGCTGGATCTGCGACATTCTCGACAACCTCGGCGATGCCGATGTCGAGGCCAATGTCGCGCAGCAAGTGGCGGCCCTGTGCGCGGACTTCCCGGTTTATCGCTGAGTCGGTTTTGGAGTAATGACTATGCAACGCTATTCGGGCTTCGGCCTCTTCAAACACTCACTCAGCCATCACGAAAACTGGCAGCGGATGTGGCGCACGCCGACCCCGAAAAAGGTCTACGACGTGGTCATCGTCGGCGGTGGCGGGCATGGCCTGGCGACCGCCTACTACCTGGCCAAGGAACACGGCATCACCAACGTGGCGGTGGTCGAGAAGGGCTGGTTGGGCGGCGGTAACACCGCGCGCAACACCACCATCGTGCGCTCCAACTACCTGTGGGACGAATCGGCCCACTTGTACGAACACGCGATGAAACTCTGGGAAGGCCTGTCCCAGGACCTGAACTACAACGTGATGTTCTCCCAGCGTGGCGTCTACAACCTGTGCCACACCCTGCAGGACATCCGTGATTCCGAGCGTCGCGTCAGCGCCAACCGCCTCAATGGCGTGGACGGCGAACTGCTCGACGCCAAGCAAGTGGCCGACGAGATCCCGTACCTGGATTGCTCGAAAAACACCCGCTACCCGGTGATGGGCGCCACCGTCCAGCGTCGCGGCGGCGTGGCCCGTCACGATGCCGTGGCCTGGGGCTTTGCCCGGGCGGCGGACGCGTTGGGCGTGGACCTGATCCAGCAGACCGAAGTGATCGGTTTCCGCAAGGAAAACGGCGTGTGCATCGGCGTGGAAACCAACAAGGGCTTCATCGGCGCCAAGCGCGTCGGCGTGGTGACCGCCGGTAACTCCGGGCACATGGCCAAGCTCGCGGGCTTCCGCCTGCCGATCGAATCCCACCCGCTGCAAGCGCTGGTGTCAGAGCCGATCAAGCCCATCATCGACAGCGTGATCATGTCCAACGCCGTGCACGGCTACATCAGCCAGTCCGACAAGGGCGACCTGGTGATCGGCGCCGGTATCGACGGCTACAACGGCTACGGCCAGCGTGGCTCGTACCCGGTGATCGAACACACGGTCCAGGCCATCGTCGAGATGTTCCCGGTGTTGTCCCGCGTACGCATGAACCGCCAGTGGGGCGGCATCGTCGACACCACGCCGGACGCCTGCCCGATCATCTCCAAGACCCCGGTGCCGAACATGTTCTTCAACTGCGGTTGGGGCACCGGCGGCTTCAAGGCGACACCTGGCTCGGGCAACGTGTTTGCCGCGAGCCTGGCCAAGGGTGAAATGCACCCATTGGCTGCACCTTTCTCCATCGACCGTTTCCACAACGGTGCGTTGATCGATGAACACGGCGCTGCTGCGGTTGCCCACTAACAGGAGAAATCCCCATGTTGCATATCTTCTGTCCTCACTGCGGCGAACTGCGCTCCGAAGAGGAATTCCATGCATCCGGCCAGGCGCATATCCCGCGTCCGCTGGATCCGAACGCCTGCACCGACGAGGAGTGGGGCGACTACATGTTCTTCCGTGACAACCCACGCGGGTTGCACCATGAACTGTGGGACCACGTCGCCGGTTGCCGCCAGTACTTCAACGTGACCCGTGACACCGTGACCTACGAGATTCTCGAAACCTACAAGATCGGCCAAAAGCCGCAGTTCACCGACAAGGCTGACAGTCCGAAAGCGGCTGCACAGGCTCTGGGAGAGAAGGTATGAGCCAGATCAATCGCCTGTCCAACGGCGGACGGATCGACCGCAACAAAGTGCTGAGCTTCACCTTCAACGGCCAGACCTACAAAGGCTTCGAGGGCGACTCCCTGGCCGCCGCGCTGCTGGCCAACGGTGTCGACATCATCGGCCGCAGCTTCAAGTATTCCCGTCCGCGTGGCATCTTCGCCGCCGGTGCCGAAGAGCCGAACGCGGTGCTGCAGATCGGCGCCACCGAAGCCACGCAAATCCCTAACGTGCGCGCCACGCAACAGGCGCTGTACCAGGGTCTGGTCGCCACCAGCACCAATGGCTGGCCGAACGTGAACAACGACATGATGGGGATTCTCGGCAAGGTCGGCGGCAAGCTGATGCCGCCGGGCTTCTACTACAAAACCTTCATGTACCCGCAATCGTTCTGGATGACCTACGAGAAGTACATCCGCAAGGCCGCAGGCCTGGGTCGCTCGCCGACCGAGAACGATCCGGACACCTACGACTACATGAACCGTCATTGCGACGTGCTGATCGTTGGCGCCGGCCCGTCTGGCCTGGCTGCCGCGTTGGCCGCTGGCCGCAGCGGTGCCCGAGTGATCCTGGCCGATGAGCAGGAAGAGTTCGGCGGCAGCCTGCTCGAATCCCGCGAGAGCCTGGATGGCAAGCCGGCGACCGAATGGGTCGCTGCGGCAATCGCCGAACTGCAATCGATGCCGGAAGTGGTGCTGTTGCCTCGCGCCACCGTGAACGGCTACCACGACCATAACTTCCTGACCATCCACGAGCGCCTCACCGACCACCTCGGCGACCGCGCGCCGATCGGCCAGGTTCGCCAGCGCATCAACCGCGTTCGCGCCAAGCGCGTGGTGCTGGCGACCGGCGCCTGCGAGCGCCCGCTGGTCTACGGCAACAACGACGTACCGGGCAACATGCTGGCCGGTGCGGTGTCCACCTACGTGCGTCGCTACGGCGTGGCACCGGGCAAGAAACTGGTGCTGAGCACCAACAATGACCACGCCTATCGCGTGGCCATGGACTGGTTCGACGCCGGCCTGCAAGTGGTGGCCGTGGCCGATGCGCGCAGCAACCCACGTGGCGCGCTGGTGGAAGAAGCCCGCGCCAAGGGCATCCGCATTCTCACCGGCAGCGCCGTGATCGAGGCCCGTGGCAGCAAGCGCGTCACCGGGGCACGTGTGGCCGCAATCGACGTTCGTGCTCACAAAGTCACCAGCCCCGGCGAATGGCTGGACTGCGACCTGGTGGCCAGTTCCGGCGGCTACAGCCCGGTGGTTCACCTGGCTTCGCACCTGGGCGGCAAGCCGATCTGGCGTGAAGACATCCTCGGTTTCGTACCGGGCGAAGCACCGCAAAAGCGTGTGTGCGTCGGTGGTGTGAACGGCGTCTACAGCCTCGGCGACAGTTTGGCCGACGGTTTTGAAGGCGGCGTGCGCGCGGCCAGCGAAGCCGGCTTCAAGGCCGTGGAGGGCGTGCTGCCCAAGGCCTTGAGCCGTCACGAAGAGCCGACCCTGGCGCTGTTCCAGGTGCCTCACGAAAAATCCACTGCCCGGGCGCCGAAGCAATTCGTCGACCTGCAGAACGACGTCACTGCCGCCGCCATCGAGCTCGCCACCCGCGAAGGCTTCGAGTCGGTGGAACACGTCAAGCGCTACACCGCACTGGGCTTCGGTACCGACCAGGGCAAGCTGGGCAACGTCAACGGCCTGGCCATCGCGGCCCGTTCGCTGAACGTGAGCATCCCGCAGATGGGCACCACCATGTTCCGTCCGAACTACACGCCGGTGACCTTCGGCGCGGTGGCGGGCCGGCACTGTGGGCACATCTTCGAGCCGGTGCGCTTCACCGCGCTGCATGCCTGGCATGTGAAAAACGCTGCCGAGTTCGAAGACGTCGGCCAGTGGAAGCGCCCTTGGTACTTCCCGAAGAACGGCGAAGACATGCATGCCGCGGTCAAGCGCGAATGCAAGGCCGTGCGTGACAGCGTTGGCCTGCTCGACGCCTCGACCCTGGGCAAGATCGACATCCAGGGCCCGGATGCCCGCGAGTTCCTCAACCGCGTCTACACCAACGCCTGGACCAAGCTCGACGTGGGCAAGGCCCGCTATGGCCTGATGTGCAAGGAAGACGGCATGGTCTTCGACGACGGCGTGACAGCCTGTCTGGCGGACAACCACTTCCTGATGACCACCACCACGGGCGGTGCGGCCCGCGTGCTGCAATGGCTGGAAATCTATCACCAGACCGAATGGCCGGACCTGAAGGTGTACTTCACTTCGGTCACCGACCACTGGGCGACCATGACCCTGTCGGGCCCCAACAGCCGCAAGCTGCTGAGCCACGTCACCGACATCGACCTGGACAAGGACGCGTTCCCGTTCATGACCTGGAAGGAAGGCCTGGTGGGCGGCGTGCCGGCGCGGGTGTTCCGGATCTCGTTCACCGGTGAACTGTCGTACGAAATCAACGTGCAGGCCGACTACGCCATGGGCGTACTCGAGCAGATCGTCGAGGCCGGGAAGCAGTACAACCTGACCCCGTATGGCACCGAGACCATGCACGTACTGCGGGCCGAGAAGGGCTTCATCATCGTCGGCCAGGATACGGACAGCTCGATGACGCCGGACGACCTGAACATGGGCTGGTGCGTAGGCCGGACCAAACCGTTCTCGTGGATCGGCTGGCGCGGCATGAATCGCGAAGATTGCGTGCGTGAAGAGCGCAAGCAACTGGTGGGCCTCAAGCCGATCGACCCGAATGTCTGGCTGCCGGAAGGCGCGCAACTGGTGTTCAACACCAAGCAGGCGATCCCGATGACCATGGTCGGCCACGTGACCTCCAGCTATGCCCACAACTCCCTGGGTTATTCATTTGCCATGGGCGTGGTCAAGGGCGGCCTCAAGCGGATGGGCGAGCGCGTGTTCGCGCCATTGGCCGACGGCAGCGTGATCGAGGCAGAGATCGTTTCTTCGGTGTTCTTCGATCCGAAGGGGGATCGGCAGAATATTTGATACCTGATCGTTCCCACGCTCTGCGTGGGAATGCATCCCGGGACGCTCCGCGTCCCAAAAGCGGACGCAGAGCGTCCATGGCGGCATTCCCACGCAGAGCGTGGGAACGATCAATCTACGAGACAGGTGCTCCATATGACCGCAGTCAACGTGTACCAACAACGCCCAACCACCGGGGCCAAGGCCGAGTCGTCGCTGCACCATGCCGACCTCGCCAGCCTGGTGGGCAAGGGTCGCAAGAACGCCGGTGTGACCGTGCGCGAGAAAAAACTCCTGGGCCACCTGACGATTCGTGGCGACGGCCACGACCCGGCGTTCGCCGCCGGCGTGCACAAGGCCCTGGGCCTGGAATTGCCAGGCGCCCTGACCGTCATCATCAAGGGCGATACCAGCCTGCAATGGCTCGGCCCGGATGAATGGCTGCTGGTGGTACCCACTGGCGAAGAATTCGCCGCCGAGCAGAAACTGCGTGAAGCCTTGGGCGACCTGCATATCCAGATCGTCAACGTCAGCGGCGGCCAGCAGATCCTCGAACTGTCCGGCCCGAACGTGCGCGACGTGCTGATGAAATCCACCAGCTACGATGTTCACCCCAGCAACTTCCCGGTGGGCAAGGCCGTGGGCACGGTGTTCGCCAAGTCGCAACTGGTGATCCGCCACACCGGCGAAGACACCTGGGAACTGGTGATCCGCCGCAGCTTCTCCGACTACTGGTGGCTGTGGCTGCAGGATGCCGCGGCGGAGTATGGGTTGAGCGTGCAGGCATAAGGACTAAAGCCGACCACGGCTTTTGTGGCGAGGGAGCTTGCTCCCGCTGGGCTCTGTAGGAGCTGCCGAAGGCTGCGATCTTTTGATCTTTTGATCTTTTGATCTTTTGATCTTTTGATCTTTCGCTTGAGATTTAAGTGTCTGGAGAAAGATCGCAGCCTCGTTTCACTCGACAGCTCCTACATAGCTCCTACATAGCTCCTACACAACCGAGCGGGAGCAAGCTCCCTCGTCACTGAGTGCTGCGTCACCTCGTTAATATTGAACAGGAGTCACCGCAATGAGCCGCGCCCCAGACACATGGATCTTGACTGCCGACTGCCCCAGCGTGCTCGGCACGGTGGACGCGGTGACGCGCTTTCTGTTCGAGCAGGGCTGCTACGTCACCGAGCACCATTCCTTCGACGACCGGCTCTCGGCGCGTTTCTTCATTCGCGTGGAGTTTCGCCAGCCTGACGGTTTCGACGAGCAGAACTTTCGCGCCGGCCTGGCCGAGCGTGCCGAAGCTTTCGGCATGGTCTTCGAACTGACCCCGCCCAATTACCGGCCCAAAGTGGTGATCATGGTCTCCAAGGCCGATCACTGCCTCAACGACTTGCTCTATCGCCAGCGCATCGGCCAATTGTCCATGGACGTGGTGGCCGTGGTCTCCAACCACCCCGACCTCAAGCCGCTGGCCGACTGGCACCAGATTCCCTACTACCATTTCCCCCTGGACCCGAACGACAAGCCGGCCCAGGAGCGACAGGTGTGGCAGGTGATCGAAGACACCGGCGCCGAGCTGGTGATCCTTGCCCGCTACATGCAAGTGCTGTCGCCAGAGCTGTGCCGCAAGCTCGACGGCAAGGCGATCAACATCCATCACTCGTTGCTGCCGGGCTTCAAGGGCGCCAAGCCGTATCACCAGGCCTACAACAAAGGCGTGAAACTGGTGGGCGCCACGGCGCACTACATCAACAACGACCTGGACGAAGGCCCGATCATCGCCCAGGGCGTGGAAGTGGTTGACCACAGCCATTATCCCGAAGACCTGATCGCCAAGGGCCGGGACATCGAAGGGCTCACCCTGGCCCGGGCGGTGGGGTATCACATCGAGCGAAGAGTGTTCCTGAACGCCAATCGTACTGTCGTTCTTTAGGCCGACATCGCGAGCAAGCTCGCTCCCACAGGATCTGTGTCGGTCTGCAGATCTTGAACACACCGATAATCCATTGTGGGAGCGAGCTTGCTCGCGATGAGGCCCTTGAAGACAACAAAAGAAACAAGACACAAGCACTAACCCGAGCAATCAACGCGCTGCCTGCCTGGCAACGCAGTTCCACAAAAACAACAGCGAGGTGAAAGCATGTCTGGTAATCGTGGTGTCGTGTATCTCGGCAACGGCAAGGTCGAAGTACAGAAAATCGACTATCCCAAAATGCAGGACCCGCGCGGCAGGAAGATTGAGCACGGTGTCATCCTGCGCGTGGTCTCCACCAACATCTGCGGCTCCGACCAACACATGGTACGTGGCCGTACCACTGCCCAGACCGGCCTGGTCCTGGGTCACGAGATCACCGGTGAAGTGATCGAAAAGGGCAGCGACGTCGAGAACCTGAAAATCGGTGACCTGGTGTCGGTGCCGTTCAACGTGGCTTGCGGGCGCTGCCGTTCCTGCAAGGAGCAACACACCGGTGTGTGCCTGACCGTCAACCCGGCCCGTGCCGGCGGTGCCTACGGTTATGTGGACATGGGTGACTGGACCGGCGGCCAGGCCGAATACGTGCTGGTGCCGTACGCCGATTTCAACCTGCTGAAACTGCCGGACCGCGACAAGGCCATGGAGAAAATCCGTGACCTGACCTGCCTGTCCGACATCCTGCCCACTGGCTACCACGGCGCCGTCACCGCTGGTGTTGGCCCTGGCAGCACCGTCTACATCGCCGGTGCCGGTCCGGTTGGCCTGGCGGCCGCCGCTTCCGCTCGCCTGCTGGGTGCGGCCGTGGTGATCATCGGTGACGTCAACTCCATCCGCCTGGCCCACGCCAAGGCCCAGGGCTTTGAAATCGTCGACCTGTCCACCGACACGCCATTGCACGAACAAATCGCCGCGCTGCTGGGCGAGCCGGAAGTGGACTGTGCCGTCGATTGCGTGGGCTTTGAAGCCCGCGGCCACGGCCATGACGGCGTCAAGCACGAAGCCCCGGCCACCGTGCTCAACTCCTTGATGGGCGTGGTCCGCGTCGCCGGCAAGATCGGCATCCCCGGCCTCTACGTCACCGAAGACCCGGGCGCTGTCGATGCCGCCGCTAAAATGGGCAGCCTGAGCATCCGCTTCGGCCTGGGCTGGGCCAAATCCCACAGCTTCCACACCGGCCAGACCCCGGTGATGAAGTACAACCGCCAACTGATGCAGGCGATCATGTGGGACCGTATCAACATTGCTGAAATCGTTGGTGTACAGGTAATCAGCCTGGATGACGCGCCGAAGGGTTATGGCGAGTTCGACGCGGGCGTGCCGAAGAAGTTTGTGATTGACCCGCACAAGTTGTTTAGTGCGGCGTAAAGCGTTAGGCAAGACGGAAAAAGGGCGACAGTGATGTCGCCCTTTTTATTTTGATAGTTGTCCTCAAGGCTGTTTATTGAGTGTCAGCTGTTTTTTCCTCCAAGCCTGCTGAGGAGGAGGGCCCTCATCCACATATTCCTCCCGGTAACTATATAAACAAGCGTTAGCTATAGGGGTGGGCGTTGTTAAGGTCATTTGGTACATCGGTTGTAAAAAGTTAGGGCCCACGGCCTCGCCCCGCCAGGTAACTTTTCCAGAGGGGTCCTTCACCGTGTATTCCTCGAAGACCGGTTGGCCAGGAGTGGTCTCTGGCATTAAACGAAACACTATTTCTCCTACGGCGGGACAGCTTGTTGCGTTCGCAGCATGGGTAACGCCGAGGAGTCCAGCGACGAAAAGTAAGCCAGCTATTAAACTGCGCATTTCACATACTCACTTGTTGATCGGAGCTACGATGATCGCTGAGCGTCGTGCTTGAACCTACTGTCAGAAATGACAGTAGGTCAGACCAAAAGGAAATAGCCTTGCAGGTTTTCATTCGACGTTTCAGGGGAAGTGCCTGAGCGAACCGATGGTTATTCCGGCGTCACTCTCATGGCCTGCATGCCTTTATCACCGTTCCCGATTTCAAACGAAACGGTCTGCTTCTGTTTCAACGTTTTATAACCCTCGCCATCTATCGCCGAGTAATGAACGAACAATTCCTCGCCGCCTTTGCCACAAGTAATGAAGCCATAGCCCTTTGCATCGTTGAACCACTTCACGGTTCCTTTGATTCGGTCGTTCATTTTTATTCTTCCTGCTTGCCCGAATGAAGAAAGGCACAGGGACTGTGGTTTGCCCAGAGCCTTGTTCTCGTTGACTCGGCTGCAGCTTAGAACCCGCGTGTACAGCTGCCTACTGTCAACGTTGACAGTAGGCAATACCGAGAGGAAATAACGGCTTGCGCGTTGATAGTCGGACGACTACCGCAGCAGAATTTTTAGTCGTGAGTATTCACGAAGAACACCGCCCTATTGTGGCGAGGCAGCTTGCTCCCGCTCGAGTGTGAAGCGCTCGCCGTTGTATCCGAGCAGCGGGGGCTGCTTCGCAGCCCAGCGGGAACAAGCTCCCTCGCCACGGTTATCGATGGGCCGTTGCGGTCTCGACCCGTTCGCAGAATTCAGGGTAGAACCCTTTAGCGCTAGGGCCTTGGCAATAGGTTTGCGCCTGGGCCAGGGCGTCGGCGCTGAAATTCAGGCTGCGAGGCATGCCGGCAAAGGTTTCGTAGCCGCCTTGTTGGGTCTTGATGGCGTCAAAACCTGGCATGTCGTAGATCAGTTCCACGTCATCATCGGCAAGGATCCGCGCCTTGACCGTCACTTGCGTGTACTGCTTGCCCCCCGGCGCGCCGTTGAGTGCCGCCAGGCCGTGACCAACTATCCGCAACATAGGCGGGACCCAGGGCTCGCAGTCATCCGCGCAAGTACCAGGACGGTAGTGCACGGTCAGCGTTTGCTGGTCGCGGGTCACCTCGGTCAGGGTCGGGTCGGAGCGCTTGATGCGGTGTTCGATGGTCAGCCAGGTCTTTTGTTCTTCACTGGTGCCATCGGCCAGTTCCGGGTTCAGCGGGCCGCGCTGACATTCGTTGACGCCCAGGACAATGAGCATGCCGGTCAGGATGACCGCGAGGGTGGCGCCGCCGATTTTTACGTTCATGGGCAAACTCAGTTGGAGGAAGCGGCACTGTACGGTAACGGCGCAGGCGAGGGCAGGGGGCTCTGAGTGGAAGGTGCTGGAACAGTGACGCAGTTACCATGACCGGCCGCGGATGTAATTCACTTTGGGGAACAATCCCCTTGCACCCCAGTCCAACGCACGCTTTACGCCGCTCTTTATGAGCGGCTTTTTCATGTTCAAGAGGAAGTCCCGGATGAAGGTTCCACGAGGTTTTGCACTGTCTTGCCTGTTGACTCTGGCCGCCAGCCCGGCTTTCGCGCAGTTCAGCCTCAGCGATGCGGCCAATGTGGTGTCGGCGATGCAGGGTAATCAAGGTGAGGAAGAGGGCGTAGTGGCCGCCGCGCCGAAAGCCGCCGGGCTGCTCAATACCTTGGGATCCGAGCTCAAGATCACGCCGGAACAGGCCATCGGCGGTGCCGGTGCGATGTTGGGGCTGGCGAAGAACCGTCTCAGCGAACCGCAGTTCTCCGAGTTGAGCAAAAGTGTGCCGGGCCTGGATCAGATCGCGGGGAACAGCGCCATCGGCGGGCTCAACGGCCTGGGTGGCTTGCTCGGTGGCGGGTCGGACAAAAATGCCTTGCTCGATGGCCTGCTGGGTAACGTCAAGGACACCGGCGACCTGAACAATGCCTTCAGTGCGCTGGGCATGGACAGCGGCATGATCGGCCAGTTTGCCCCGATCATTCTGCAGTATCTCGGCCAACAGGGCGTTGCCGGTTCCCTGCTGCAGAACCTGGGGGGGATCTGGGGCACCGGTATCTGATCAGCCACCCTTGTTGCGCAAGGCCGCAATGCGCTGGTCCTTTTCGGTCCAGAGCTGGTTGACCCAGTCCTGCACCTGCTGGCGAAACACCGGATCGTTCTCGTAGTCGCCCTGCCACAGCGCCGGGTCCAGTTCGCGGGTCTGGATGTCGATGATGACCCTGGGCACCGCGCCGCTGATCAAGTCCCAGAACCCGGGAATGCGTTCTTGCGGATAGACCACGGTCACGTCCAGCACTGCGTCCAGTTGTTCACCCATGGCCGCCAGCACGAACGCCACGCCACCGGCCTTGGGCTTGAGCAGGTGGGTGAAGGGCGATTGCTGCTGTTGGCTTTTGATGGCGGTGAAGCGGGTGCCTTCGAGGTAGTTGACCACGGTGACCGGTTGGCGCTTGAACAGCTCGCAGGCAGCCTTGGTGATTTCCAGGTCCTTGCCGGCCAGCTCCGGGTTTTTTGCCAGGAACGCCTTGGTGTAGCGTTTCATGAAGGGGTAATCCAGGGCCCACCAGGCCAGCCCCAGGAACGGCACCCAGATCAGCTCCTTCTTGAGGAAGAACTTGAAGAATGGCGTGCGTCGGTTGAGGGTCTGGACGAGGGCGGGGATGTCCACCCAGGATTGGTGATTGCTGATCACCAGGTAGGACGTATCGCTGCGCAGGTCTGCGCCGCCGCGGATGTCCCAGCGGGTGGGGATGCACAGGGCAAAGATCAGCTTGTCGATCTCGGCCCAGGTCTCGGCGATCCACATCACCGCCCACGAGGCATAGTCGCGAAAGCGCCCGGGAAGGACCAGTTTGAGCAGTGCGAACACCATCAGCGGCCCGAACAGTACCAGGGTGTTGAGCAACAGCAGCAGGGTGACGAAACAGCCGGTGAGCAGGCGGCGCATAGATGACTCTTGCGAACGGGTGGACGGGCCATGATAAGCAAGCTTCGGGCGACAGGCCAAATCGGTGTAGACGAAAGTTTCACTTGGGCTAGGGTAGGTTGGGAGCGCTTTTTGTGGTCAGAGATTGCTCCCGCTGGGCTGTGTAGGAGCTGCCGAAGGCTGCGATCTTTTGATCTTTCGCTTTGGACTCATTCGCTTTGGAGTCAACTGTCTTTGGAAAGATCGCAGCCTCGTTTCACTCGACAGCTCCTACAGGGCTGAGCAGGAGCAGTCTCTGGCCACAGGTGTGCGATCAACCGAACGAATTCATCAGCCACGGTCTAAAAACCCACCCACACAGGAAGCCCTATTGCATGAAATCAGTTCTCGCCCTGCTTTCCCTGGTGGCCCTTCCAGTGCTGGCCGCCGAGCCGACCCTGTACGGGCGCTACGAATACATCGCGC
Organism: Pseudomonas thivervalensis; assembly: GCF_001269655.1. Taxonomy (GTDB): domain Bacteria; phylum Pseudomonadota; class Gammaproteobacteria; order Pseudomonadales; family Pseudomonadaceae; genus Aquipseudomonas; species Aquipseudomonas thivervalensis. The sequence continues at coordinate 110,439 of NZ_LHVE01000020.1, read as the reverse complement.
TGCCGGAAATCGGCGGTGAAGTGCTCAAGGCCAAGATGGACACCGGCGCCCTGACCGCCTCGCTGTCGGCCAAGGACATCGAGACCTTTACCCGTGATGGCGATGATTGGGTGCGGTTCCGCCTGGCGACCAAGGATGCGAGCAACAAGGTCTACGAACACAAGGTCGCCCGTATCAGCAAGATCAAGACCCGTTCCGAAGAAGATGAGGACGACGATGAAAAGATCGCCCCCACCAAGCGTCCGGTGGTCGATCTGGAGTTGTGCCTGGGCAACGTCAAGCGCACGGTCGAGGTCAACCTGACCGACCGCAGCAGTTTCAATTACCCGCTGTTGATTGGTGCCAAGGCGTTGCGTGAGTTCGGCGCGGCGGTGAACCCGGCGCGGCGGTTTACCGCGGATAAGCCGGACTGCTGATTTCCCTGATTGACGTACCCCGAGGCTTGGGGCACCGTTCCGGCAACTTTACAGCCGGGCTCCCAAGCCATGCCTCATATTCTGATTGTCGAAGACGAAGCCGCCATCGCCGATACGCTGGTGTTTGCCCTGCAAGGGGAGGGCTTTGATACCACCTGGTTGAGCCTTGGCGCAGCCGCCCTCGAGCACCAGAAGAACACCCCGGCGGACCTGATCATTCTCGATGTGGGCCTGCCGGATATCAGCGGATTCGAGACTTGTAAAAATCTCAGACGTTTCAGCGACGTTCCGGTCATCTTTCTTACAGCCCGGGACGGCGAGATAGACCGAATCGTGGGCCTGGAGATAGGTGCCGACGATTACGTGGTCAAACCCTTCAGCCCCCGCGAAGTGGCGGCCAGGGTCCGGGCGATCCTCAAGCGCGTGGCGCCGCGTCCGGCGGTGGAGCTGGGCGCGGCGTTGTTTCAGGTCGATGCCGACCGCGTGCAGATCAACTATCGCGGCAAGCCCCTGAACCTCACTCGCCACGAATTCCGCTTGCTCAATTGCCTGCTGGAGCAACCCGAGCGGGTCTTTAGCCGCGAACAGCTGCTCGATGCCCTGGGCGTTGCCAGCGATGCCGGCTACGAGCGCAGCATCGACAGCCACATCAAGAGCGTGCGCGCCAAGCTGCGCCTGGTCCGGGCCGAGGCCGAGCCGATCCAGACACATCGGGGCCTGGGCTACAGCTACAGCCCGGGACACAGCTGATGTCACTGGGGATCCGGATTTTCCTGGTGTATGTGCTGTTTATCGCCTTGACCGGTTATTTCGTGCTCAACACGGTCATGGAAGAAATCCGCCCCGGCGTGCGCCAGTCCACCGAGGAAACCCTGGTGGACACGGCCAACCTGATGGCCGAGATCCTGCGGGACGATTTCAAGGCCGGCACTCTCAATCAGAATCGCTGGCCGCAGTTGCTCAGGGCCTACGGCGAGCGTGAGCCGGCGGCGACGATCTGGGGCTTGCCGAAAAACCAGGTCAGCCATCGCATCTACGTCACCGATGCCCAGGGCATTGTGGTGCTCGATTCCAGTGGTGTGGCGGTCGGGCAGGATTATTCCCGTTGGAACGACGTCTACCTGACCCTGCGCGGCCACTACGGCGCTCGCTCGAGCCGCAGCGATCCGGACGATCCGGCGTCTTCGGTGATGCACGTCGGCGCACCGATTCGCGACAACGGCCGGATCATCGGCGTCGTCACGGTCGCCAAGCCCAACAGTTCCTTGCAGCCTTATGTCGATCGTACCGAGCGGCGGCTGTTGGCCTATGGCGCCGGCCTGGTTGCCCTGGGCTTGTTGCTGGGCGGCTTGCTGTCGTGGTGGCTCAGCGCCGCATTGCGGCGTTTGACGATCTACGCCCAGGCGGTCAGCCAGGGGCGCCGGGTGGAAGTGCCGCACTATCGTGGTGGCGAGTTCGAGCAACTGGCCGGTGCCGTGGAGCACATGCGCACCCAACTGGAGGGCAAGGCGTACGTCGAGCGATACGTGCACACGCTCACCCACGAACTCAAGAGCCCGCTGGCGGCGATTCGTGGCGCCGCCGAGCTGCTGCAAAGCGACATGCCCGCCGCCCAGCACCAGCGCTTTGTCAGCAACATCGACAACGAAAGCGTGCGCATGCAGCAGTTGATCGAGCGCTTGCTCAACCTGGCCCAGATCGAGCAGCGCCAGGGGTTGGAAGAAGAAGTCGCGGTGCCGTTGGCGGCGTTGATGGATGAATTGTTGGAAGCGCGTGGCGGCTGGATTGAAAGTCGCCAGTTGACGGTTGAACAGCACATCGCGGCCGACCTGACGTTGACGGGAGAGCCGTTCCTGTTGCGCCAGGCCTTGGGCAATTTGCTGGAAAACGCCTTGGACTTCACCCCCGTCAACGGCGTGCTACGGGTCAGCGCCGAGCGCCGCGGGAGCCGTGTCGAGATCCGCCTGTTCAATCAGGCCGCGCCGATTCCCGACTACGCGCTGCCTCGCTTGAGCGAGCGTTTCTACTCTTTGCCGCGCCCGGACAGCGGCCGCAAGAGCACCGGCCTGGGGCTCAACTTCGTTGAGGAAGTGGTGCAGCTGCATGGTGGGCAATTCAGTATTGGCAATGTCGAGGGTGGGGTGGAGGTGGCTTTGCGGTTGCCCTGAACACCCAGTTGCTCAGTTTGGAACACTATTGTGGCGAGGGAGCTTGCTCCCGCTGGGCTGCGTAGCAGCCCCAAAAGCTTGGGACCGCTGCGCGATCCAGCGGGAGCAAGCTCCCTCGCCACAGGTTTCATTGGTCAGGTGGATTTAAGTCTCCACACAATCTCCACATTCCTCCCATAAACCCCTCACACAGCCACCCCAGACTCTCCCTCATTCGAACAGGGAGAGCCCCACATGAACCGCAGCCTCGCCATAAAACTGGGCATGATCGCCCTCTTGATCCTCTTGCTGATGATCCCTCTGTTGATGATCAACGGCCTCATCGACGAGCGCCAGGAATTGCGCGACGGTGTGTTGCAGGACATCGCCCGCAGCTCCAGCTACAACCAGCAATTGATCGGGCCGATGATCGTGGTGCCGTTTCGCAAGAGCGTGAAGGTCTGGAACACTAACGAGAAGACGGGTGTGCGTTTCCTGGAAACCGTCGAGCGGACGGGGGAGTTGTATTTTCTGCCGGAGCAATTCGAGCTCGACGGCCAGGTCCGCACCGAAACCCGTGCTCGGGGCATCTACGAGGCACGGATGTTCCACGCCGATAACCGCATCGATGGCCGCTTCAAGGTGCCTGAGCGCTACGGTGTCGCCGCCAAGGATTTTGCCGATTACCGTTTTGACGAGCCGTACCTGAGCGTCGGCATCAGCGATATTCGCGGCATCGAGAATGCGCTGACCCTGACGCTGAACCAACAGACCGTCGACTTCCTGCCTGGCTCGCGACTCGGCTGGCTCGGGCAGGGCGTGCATGTGCCGCTGCCGATGATCACCGCCCAGGGCGGCCCCGAGCTGACCTTCGGTTTTGACCTGCGCCTGCAAGGCACGGGCGAGTTCCAGATTCTGCCGGTGGGCAAATCCACCAAGGTGCACCTGTCGGCCGACTGGCCACACCCCAGCTTCATCGGCAACTACCTGCCCACCAACCGTGAGATCAACGAGCAGGGTTTCAGTGCCGACTGGCAGACGTCGTTTTTCTCCACCAACCTGCTGGAAACGCTGCAAGCCTGCGAGCCAAGCGATAGTTGTGAAGCGTTCCGCAGCCGTGCCTTCGGTGTGAGCTTCATCGACCCGGTGGACCAGTACCTCAAGAGCGACCGGGCGATCAAATATGCGCTGCTGTTCGTCGCCCTGACCTTCGCCGGTTTCTTCCTTTTCGAAGTGCTCAAGAGCCTGGCGGTGCACCCGGTCCAGTACGCCTTGGTGGGCGTGGCGCTGGCGTTCTTCTACTTGCTGCTGTTGTCGTTGTCGGAGCACATCGGCTTCACCCTGGCGTACCTGGTGTCGGCCAGTGCCTGTGTCGTGCTGATCGGGTTTTATGTCTGCCATGTGCTGCGCAGTGTGAGCCACGGCCTGGGGTTTTCGGCGGGGCTGGCGGGTTTGTACGGTTTGCTCTACGGCCTGTTGAGCGCCGAGGACTACGCGCTGTTGATGGGCTCGCTGTTGTTGTTCGGCCTGCTGGGCGTGTTCATGGTCCTGACCCGCAAGCTGGATTGGTACGGGGTCGGGTCGAAGCCGGCCGCGGCGATGAGCTTCGAGTTGGGAGAGGTGAAATGAGCCGGTCGCTGGGGTTGCGGGAGGACCAACGGGTGCGTGAAGTGTTGGTGATGCGCATTGCTGGGTTGTTTCCGCTGGATCCGGTGCGCAGCCATCGCGAGCAAGCTCGCTCCCACAAAGAACGCCACAGTCCCCTGTGGGAGCGAGCTTGCTCCGGGCGGCGTTCCGACGATGAGGCCGGATCGGTCAATGCAAATCTAGACCCTGGGCACCGTTTCGACCATCGAAGGCCGCAAGCTCACCTCGGCAAACCACGCCGCCAGTTGCGGATTGGCCTTGCGCCATTCCAGGTCCGGATGGCGCAGGTCCAGGTAGCCCAGGGCGCAGGCCACGCTGATGGAGGCCACGTCGAAATGGCTGGCCAGTTCGGCAATCGCGTCGGCTTCGAGCAGGCCCAGGGCACGGCGAATCTTGTCCCGTTGCGCCTCGAGCCACTCGTCCCAGTGTTTTTCCACAGGACGTAGCGCGGTTTCGTAGCGGATCATCACCGACGCGTCCATGATCCCATCGGCCAGGGAGGCCAGGGTCAAACGCCGCCAGCGGGCCGCGCCGTCCCGGGGGATCAACGGATTGCCGACGTGCTGGTGGTCGAGGTAGTCGAGGATGACGCGGCTGTCATGGATCACCGTCCCGTTGGCCAGGCGCAGGGCCGGGATCTTGCTCAATGGGTTGTCATCGATGAGCGCCCGGTCCGGCTTGACCGGGGTGAGCTGGCTGAGCTGCAACGCCACGCGGTCTTGCTGGCCGGTTTCGTGCAACAGCACCAGGACCTTGCGCACGAAGGGCGAGGCGGGGTTGTGGAACAGCGTCATGCTGGGGGTGGACATGCGGGATCCTCGATTGGGCGGGCAGGAGGCTTAGCCTAGACAGTTGCGGGGCGACTGGCGAGTGGCGGATTGAGCGGTGAATCCCAATGTGGGAGCGAGCTTGCTCGCGATGGCGGCGTGTCAGTCAACATCAATGCAACTGACCTTCCGCTATCGCGAGCAAGCTCGCTCCCACAAGGGGCGTGTCTGGCTGGCGTTATTTGCGTTTGATCAAGCCCCAAGTCCCCAGCAACGTCGGCACGCCCAAGCCCACCCAGCTCACCGCATCCCACGCGCCGTCCCCGAGCAATGCACTGAACAACCCCGCCGCGCTCAGCGCACCAATCATCACGGGAATACCAAACACCTTCCAGAAACTCGACTGCCGAGGCTTCACGAGGCGACCTCCGTGCCGACGGTTGCCCGCTTGGCCGCTTTACGCCGCACCAGCCACAGGTAGACGCCGCTGCCCAGGACGATGATGGTCAGGATATCGAGGGTCGCCCAGAAGATCTGCATCGGCCGGCCACCGTAGTCGCCGAAGTGCAGGGGCAGGGACAGGCTCATCATGTCCATGTACCACGGTCGTTCGGCGACGGCGGTGACGTCCAGGGTGGTGGCATCGATCAGCACAGGCGTGAGCAGGTGCGAGGTCAGGTGGGTGTCACCTTTCATGAAGACGCTGTAGTGGTGTTCACTGGAAAACAGCGTGCCGGGGAAGGCGATGAAGCTTGGCTCCATGCCCGGCGCGACGTCCTTGGCAATGTCCAGCAAGCGCGTGGCCGGAGCCAGTTGAGTCAGCGGTGGGGCGTTGCGGTAGGGTTCGACCATGGCGCTGAGGCTGTCGTTGCGCCACGCCGCGATCAGCAGGTCGGCGCACGCGGCGATGACGCCGGTGACGCCCACGGTCAGCGCCCAGACCAGCGTGACCACGCCGATCAGGTTGTGCAGGTCGAGCCAGCGCAGGCGCATGGACTTGTCCTGGCGCACCGTGGCGAACTTCAGGCGGCGCATGAATGGCAAGTACAGGACGACCCCGGAGACGATGGCCATCACGAACAGAAAACCCATGAACGCCAGCAGCAACTTGCCCGGCAACCCGGCGAACATGTCCACGTGCAGACGCAGCATGACCATCATGAAACCGCCATTGGCCGAGGGCATTTCCAAGGCCTCGCCGGTCCGCCCGTCGAGCATGAACGTGTGGGAGGAATTGGGTTCGGTACCCGGCGTCGGCGCCATGATAGTGATTACGCCGTTGGGCTCGTCCTCGTCCCAGCCAAAATACTGCACCACTTCACCCGGGCGATGGGCCTTGGCTTTCTCCACCAGTTGCTGCAGGTCCAGTGGCGGTGTGCCGGCCGGCATCTCCCGAAGCTCGGGGGCGTCGCCCAGCAGATGTTCGATTTCATGGTGGAAGATCAACGGCAGCCCGGTGATTGCCAGCATCAGCAGGAACACCGTGCAGATCAGGCTGGTCCAGGTGTGGATGAAGGACCAGCGGCGAATGGTTTTGCTTTTCATGATCGATCCGAATGCAAAAGGGCACCTGGGATAACACTGTTCACCTGGGGGACAGCCATTGTGGCGAGGGAGCCTGCTCCCGCTGGATTGCGCAGCGATCCCAAGCTTTTGGGGCTGCTACGCCCGAAGCGTCGGACCGGCCCAGCGGGAGCAAGCTCCCTCGCCACGGTTTTCCTTACATGAACAGCTTCGCCAATTGAGCACCCTCAAAAGGTTTTGCAAATGCTAACCGTTTACCATTTGTAATTCACGCTGGCGACGACATTACGTTGGTCGCCGTAGTAGCAGTAGAAGCCGTCGCAAGTGGACAGGTAGTCCTTGTTGAAGAGGTTCTTCGCGTCCACTGCCACGGTGACGCCCTTGAGGGTCTTGTTCAAACGACCCAAGTCGTAATGGGCCGAGGCGTCGTACACGGTATAGGACCCGACATGGCCCCAGTCGGTGTTGGTGGTGTTGCCGTAGGTGTCGCCGACATAACGCACACCGGCCCCGATACCAAAGCCATCCAGCGGGCCGTTGTGCCAGGTGTAGTCAGCCCACGCGGTGGCTTGATTGCGCGGCACCTGGGCCATGCGCTTGCCTTCTTCAGCCGCGGTGCCCTTGGTGATTTCGCTGTCGGTGTAGGTGTAGGAACCGACCAGCTTCAAGTTGTCGGTCACATTGCCCGAAGCTTCCAGTTCCAGGCCCCGCACCTGGACTTCACCCACTTGGCGGGTGACGTTGTTTTCGGTCACGGAGTTGTTTTTCTGGGTCAGGTCGAACACCGCGGCGGTCAGCAAGGTCTTGGTGCCGGGTGGCTGGTACTTGATACCGGCCTCGTACTGTTCGCCTTCGGTGGGCTTGAACGCTTCGGTGCTGTTGACGGTTGAACCCGCTGCCGCCTGGAACGACTGGGCGAAGGAAATGTACGGCGTCACACCGTTATCGAACACGTAGCTCAGTGCCGCGTTGCCGCTGAATTTCTTGTCGCGTTGGGTGTTGGTCGCGTCGTTCAGGTTGTGGAACACGGTGCCGGTGTGAATCCAGTCCTCACGACCGCCGAGGGTCAGGCGCCAGTTGTCCAGGGCGATCTGGTCCTGGACGTACAGGCCGGTCTGGTGGGTCTTCTGGTTGTAGTCATACATGGTGAAGTACTGGACGTTGGAGAAATCCTGTCCATAGGTCGGGTTGTGGATGTTGCTGGTCGGCACGCCGGTCGAACCCCAATCCCAGCGCGAATTGCTGTTGGAGCGCTGGTGATCCAGGCCCAGCAGCAGGGTGTGGCTGAGGGCGCCGGTCTGGAAGTCGGCCTGGAAGTTGTTGTCCACGGCGAACTGGCTGATGTCTTCGTTGATGACGCTGGCGCTGCGTTTGACGTTACCGTCGGCGTCCACCGATTGGTCGGGGCCGTCAGGCCAGAATTGGCCGCCTGCGGAGATGCCTTGGGTTTCCAGGTCGCTCTTGGTGTAGCGCAGGTTCTGGCGGAACTGCCAGGTGTCGTTCAGGCGATGTTCGAACGCATAGCCGAGGGCGTAGTAGGTACGGTCGTAGAATTCCCAATCCGGATCGCCGAGGTTCTTGTGGTGGGAAATCTTGCCCGCCGGCGAAGAGAGCTTGGTGCCTTGCAACGGCAGGAATTGCCCGGTGATGCCGGTGTCGTCGCGGGTGTACTGGGACAGTAAGGTCAGGCGCGTGTCGTCGTTGATGTTCCAGGTCAGGCTCGGCGCGAGGTTGTAGCGCTTGTCCGGGATGTGATCGACCTGGGCGTTGCTGTCACGCACGGTGCCGCTGACTCGATAGAGGAACTGGCCTTCGTCATCGACCTTGCCGGTGCTGTCGAAGTTGATCTGCTTGTGTTCGTAGCTGCCAGCCTGCAGTTCGACTTCATTGCTGCTTTCGGCCTGTGGGCGGCGGCTGACCATGTCCAGCATGCCGCCGGGTGGCGTCTGGCCGTAGACCGACGAGGCCGGGCCACGCAGCACGGCAATGCGCTCAAGGTTCCAGGGCTCGATTTTCGGCGTGATGTAGTTGCCCTTGGGCAGCGGCAGGCCATCGAGGAACTGGGTTGGCACGAACCCGCGCACCAGTAGCCAGTCATTGCGCGAATCCGAACCGTAGCCGCTGCTCTGCACGCCAGCGGTATAGCGCAGGGCGTCGTTGAGGTTGAGCACGGAACGGTCTTCCATCTGTTGGCGGGTGACCACGGAGACGGAGCGCGGCAGTTCGACGATTGGCGTATCGGTCTTGGTACCGGCGGCGGTGCGGGTGGCCGCGTAGCCCTCGGTCGGGCCCCACGCGGTTTCACTGAGACCGGCACCGATCACGCTGGTTTCCGGCAGGGCCATGACCCCTTCAGGCACGGCCACCAGGCTGTAGGTGCCAGCGCTGCTTTGTTGCAGTTGCAGGCCGGTGCCGCGCAGGGCCTCGCGTAATGCGCCGGTGGCGTCGAACTGGCCCTGGACCGGGGCCGAAGTCTTGCCCGAGGCCAGGGACGGATTCAGGCTCAGCGCGAGACCGGCCTGGCTGGCGATCTGGTTCAGTGTGTTGGCCAATGGCGCGGCGGGCAGGTTGTAGGCACGCACGCTGGTGGCCTGTTCGGCGGCCAGCAGCGGGGCGCTGGTCAACGGAGCGGCGAAGGCGATGGCAACGGCCAACAGGCTGGGGCGCAACAGGGTGTCTATCGGGCGGGACATACGGCGGCTCCTGAATGGAAATATTTCTCAATTGCCTGGGTGCCGGATGAAAATCGAAAAGTGATAGGGCTGGATGAAAATAATTTAGATTCGGTTTGCCGGTTGGCCTGGTTTCTTGTGGTGACGCAGATGGCCTCATCGCGAGCAGGCTCGCTCCCACATTCGATCTTCGATGATTCCCTATTGGGTGTGCGCCGCTGTTCCACTGTGGGAGCGAGCCTGCTCGCGAAGGCGTCATCACTGACGCAACATTCAGGGCTTGGCTTCAACCCGCGGCCCCACCACCACCCACCACCGGGTGTGATGCTCGACCTGCACCGGCAAGGTCGGCAGCAGGGCGGTCAGGGCCAGGTCGGTGTCGTGTAGCGGGAAACTGCCGGTGATGCGCAGGTCGGCCACTTGCGGCTCGACGCCCAGGTAGCCGCGCCGGTAACGCCCCAGCTCATGGACCAGGTCTTCGAGACGGGCGTTGTCCACCACCAGCATGCCGCGGGTCCAGGCATCGGCGCCGGGGCTCAGGGCGATGGTCGGCCCGAGGCCGTCGCGGCGCATCAGCACTTGTTGGCCTTCGCGCAGGATCTGTTCGATGTCCGTGGCTTGCGGATGCGCCGCCACGGCGGATTTCAATACGCTCAGGCGCGTGCCTTCGTCTTCGCGCTTGACCAGGAATCGTGTGCCCAGGGCGCGCAGGCTACCTTCGCGGGTCTCGACGATGAACGGACGCGGGTCGTCGTGGCCGGTTTCCACCAGGATCTCGCCTTCCTGCAGGACGATGAGGCGTTGCTTGTCATCGAAACGCACGTCCAGTGCGCTGTGGGTGTTGAGGTTGATCAGCGTACCGTCTGCCAGGCGCAGGGTGCGTTGTTCACCTGTCGCGGTGCGCTGGTCGGCCAGCCAGTAATCCAGCGGCAGGTAACGATCGCCGGCGAACAACGCCAGGCCGATGACCGCGACGACGCTGGCCAGGCCGCTTCCAACCTTGCGTATCCGGCGGCGAATGCTCACCCGCGATTGCAGCAAGGCCGCCCGCGCCGGCCCGTTGGCGACGCTGAAACGTTGGTCAAGCATGCCCAATTGACGCCAGGCCCGGGCATGCTCTTCATCGGCAGCGTGCCATTGGGCAAACGCTTCCCGCTCCTGGGGACTGCTCGAGTCCAGGGACAACTGCCAGGCAATGGCGGCATCCAGCACGCTGGCCGAGACCGGTTTGGCATGGGCCTGGCTCACGTCGGCTCTCCATACAGGGCGATGTAGCACTGGCGGATGCCCTGGGCCAGGTATTGCCGTACCCGCGGCACCGAAACGCCCAGGCGCTCGGCGATTTCTGCATGGCCGAGGCCGTCGAGGCGGTTATAGAGGAAGGCTGCGCGGGCCTTGCTCGACAGTTTGCCGAGCAGGCGATCGATGGCCTTGAGGTCTTCCAGGATGATCTGCTGTTCTTCCACCGAGGGCTGCTCGGCTTCGGGAATCAGCATCAGTTCGGTGAGATAAGCCTGCTCCAATGCCGCTCGACGGAAATAATCGAACAACAGGCCCTTGGCGATGGCCACCAGAAACGCCCGGGGTTCGCGGGGCGCCTTCAGCTCTTCGCGACCGAGCAAGCGCACAAAAGTGTCCTGGCTCAGGTCCTCGGCCCGGTGCGCACACGCCACGTTGCGGCGCAGCCATGCCAATAGCCAAGCGCGATGGTCACGGTACAACGCACCAACCAAATCACTGTGGGGACTGGGGACTGACGACACGGAGCATCACCGACGTTTTAAGTAACGAGAATTGTTCGCGATTGTGGCAGAGGCGGGGGCGGGAAAGCAATTGGCGCTGGTCGGGCAGTGGCGATGGTGCTGAATGAACCAGGTCCCCTGTGGGAGCGAGCCTGCTCGCGATGCGGTGTCGGATCAGGGTGATGCCATCGCGAGCAGGCTCGCTCCCACAAAAGCCTCGGCCTTATAAGTCTTCAGGTTAAAGCGAAGGCGCCTGCTGCCGTCGTTTCCACTGGCCCAGGCGTTGTTGCAGCTCAAGGGAGCTGTGGATCTGTTGCTGGCGGGCGCGGCTGAACAGGATCAGCGCCAGTTCAGCCGTGGCCAGGGCGTCGGCGCTGGCATTGTGGCGGTCGAAGACTTGCAGCTTGAACCAGTCGATCCACTCATCCAGGCCCGCCTTGCGCAGAGGGGCCTGGGGGCAAAGCATCGGGGCCAGGTCCGCGACGTCAAGGAACGAATGCTGCAGGCGATAGCCCAGGTAGTCTTTCAAGGCGCGCCCGAGCATGTGCGAATCGAACGGCGCGTGAAAGGCCAGCAGCGGGCTGTCGCCGACGAACTCCATGAACGCCAGCAGCGCCTCGGCCGGGTCGCTGCCGGCGGCAATGGTGCTGGGCGCCAGGCCATGGATCAAGACGCTGGGCCCGAGCTTTTGCTGATCGCACTGCAAGGTGCGTTCGAACTGTTGGCTGAAGTCGATGGCGCCGTCTTCAATGACCACCGCGCCGATGGACAGCACCTGGTCCTTGTTCAGGTTCAACCCGGTGGTTTCCAGATCGAGCACGACCCAGCGCTGTTCCCGCAGGTTGCCTTCACTCAATGGCGAGGGCACCGGCAGGCATTCCAGGCGCTGTTGCAGCGCGTCGGGCAACGTCGGCTGGGCCGGGCGCAGCCAGGAAAACAGGTTCACAGCTGATACCTCAGCGTCAGGCTGCTTTGCAGGCGTTGGGCCTGGCGCAGGGATTCACGCAGGATGCGCCGGTCCAGATGGTTGAGGCTGTCGGGGTCGACGCGGTTGGAGTAAGGCAGGTTCTCGCGGGTTTGCAGTTGGTGTTGCTGCATGCGGGTCTGCTGGATGAAGTGGTAGGCCTCCTCATAGGCCGCGCCGTCGAGCGGTTCGATCACCTCCTTGACGACCAATTGCCGCAAACGCTCCAAGGTGTTGTTGGCTTCGATGCCGTTGGCCAGGGCCAGCAGGCGGGCGCCGTCGACGAAGGGGGTCAGGCCCTGCACTTTCAAGTCCAGGGTCGCTTTTTCGCCATTCTTGCGGCTCAGCACGAAATCCCTGAAACGTCCCACGGGCGGGCGGTGACGTAGCGCGTTGTCGGCCATCATGCGCTGGAACAAGCGGTTGTCGGCCACCTGAGTGAGTATCTGCTGGCGCAACTGCTCGCAACCTTGCTCATCGCCCCAGACCACCCGCAGGTCGAAATAAATGCTCGAACCCAGCAGGTTTTCCGGCGTCGCTTCGCGAATGAATGCCGCGAAGCGCCGGGCCCATTCGGCGCGGGACAGGCACAGCTCGGGGTTGCCGGCCATGATGTTGCCCTTGCACAACGTGAAGCCGCACAGGGCCAGGCTCTGGTTGATCTGTTGGGCGATGGGCAGCAGCAGGCCACGGATCTGCGCGGCATGGGCGGCGTCCCGGGCTTCGAACAAAATGCCGTTGTCCTGGTCGGTGTGCAGGGTTTGCTCGCGCCGGCCTTCACTGCCGAAACACAGCCAACTGAACGGCACACCCGGGTCGCCCTTGTCGGCCAGGGTCAGTTCGATGACCCGGCAGACGGTGTGATCGTTGAGCAGAGTAATAATGTGGGTGATCTGAGTCGACGACGCGCCGTGGGCCAGCATGCGCTCCACCAGTTGGCCGATCTCGCCGCGCAGGGCCACGAGGTTTTCCACCCGAGGCGCGTTGCGGATGGTCCGGGCCAGGTGTACCAGGTCGACCCGCTGCAAGGAAAACAGATCGCGCTCCGAGACCACGCCACACAGGCGCTGGTCCTTGACCAGGCAGACGTGGGCGATGTGGCGCTCGGTCATGGCGATGGCCGCGTCGAAGGCGCTGTGGTCCGGCGAAAGGAAGAAGGGGGCCTGGGTCATGTGTCCTACGATGGCCTGGGAAAAATCCCCGGAACCATCGGCCACTACCTGACGCAGGTCGCGCAAGGTGAAAATCCCCACTGGCGCTTTTTGCTCATTCACTACCACGATGCTGCCGACCTGCTGCTCGTGCATCAGTTTCACGGCTTCGCGCAGCGGTGTGTCCGGGCTGCAACTGACCGGGTGGCGCATCGCCAATTCGCCCAGTCGTGTATTGAGCGAGTATTGGGTGCCCAGGTTTTGCGCCGATTTTTGCTGGACCTGTTGGTTGACCTGGTCGAGCAGACTGCTGACCCCGCGCAGGGCGAAATCGCGAAACGGGCCGGACAAGGCGAACAGCTTGATGAAGGCGAGTTTGTTCAGTTGCAGGCAGAACGTGTCTTCGCCGGCTCGGTGCTCGGTGCGCGTGGCCCGCTCGCCCAGCAGCGCGGCGAGGGGGAAACACTCGCCGGTGGTGATTTCGAAGGTGGTTTCGGTGCCACCCTTGGCCGAATGCGGGCGTTCGCCCACCACCCGGCCCTGCTTGACGATGTAGAAGTGTTCCACCGGGCCGTCGGCCGGCTTGATGATGGTGTCGCCCGGGGCGTAGAAACGCAGCAGGCATTGCTCCACCAGGTAGGCCAGGTGGGCGTTTTCCATTTGGTTGAACGGGGGAAAGCGCTGGAGAAACTGCAGCGTCCCCTGGATGTTTTGCAACACCGCGGTTTTCCCTGCCTGGATGAAGGCGTCCGCTTTTTTCATAACCATTACGCAGTCTTATTCGAATTGTTGTGGTCGGATCTGTTCTCCATGGTCGGCCCCTCAGCGCGGGGTGCCCATTGGACGTAAGTCTAGGTCGCAGCCTAAGGGCTGGCTTACAGAAAAGTCCTACGCTAGATGTCGGAAAAATCTTCATTGAATGTTCTTGGAAAAAAATCCGACGAAGTGCACATTGAAGCGCCGCGGAACGATGTCTGACCACTGTGCCAGGGGATCGATTTAAAGAACGTAGAGAGCACCATGTCCGACCACGATATTTTGAGTGATGCCGAGCGCGAGGCGCTGAGTGCCGTCATGCTGGAACCCGACCTGCCGCCGCAGCGCGTCCTGATCGTCGACGACGACAAGGACGCTCGTGAGCTGTTGTCGGAGATCCTGGCCTTGGACGGGATTCATTGCATGACCGCCGCCAGTGGGGAAACGGCGCTCAAGATGCTGGAAACCAAGCCGTCGATCGGCCTGCTGATCACCGACTTGCGCATGGGCAATGTCGATGGCCTGGAACTGGTGCGCCTGGTGCGCGAGTCCGAGCGGGCGGCGTTGCCAATCATCATTGTGTCGGGCGACGCCGATGTGAAGGACGCCATCGAAGCCATGCACCTGAGCGTGGTGGACTTTTTGCTCAAGCCGATCGATACCGAAAAATTGCTGGGGTTGGTCAAGCATGAGTTGGGGATGGATCTCTAGCTGTTAGGCATTGCACATGAAAAAGCCCTGATCTTTCGATCAGGGCTTTTTTGTGCCGCTGTCTACCGCTCAATCACAACCCATTGGCTGCCTTGAACTCGCGACGGCGACGGTGCAGCACCGGCTCGGTGTAGCCGTTCGGCTGCTGGGTGCCTTCGATCACCAGTTCGACCGCCGCCTGGAAGGCGATGTTGCTGTCGAAGTCCGGTGCCAGCGGACGGTACAGCGGGTCGCTGGCGTTCTGGCGGTCGACCACCGGCGCCATGCGCTTGAGGCTTTCCATCACCTGCTCTTGCGTGACGATGCCGTGGCGCAGCCAGTTGGCGATGTGCTGGCTGGAAATACGCAGCGTCGCACGGTCTTCCATCAGGCCGATGTCGTTGATGTCCGGCACCTTGGAGCAGCCGACGCCCTGGTCGATCCAGCGCACCACGTAGCCAAGGATGCCCTGGGCATTGTTGTCCAGTTCGTTCTTGATCTGCTCCGGTGTCCAGTTCGGGTTGACGGCCAGCGGGATGGTCAGGATGTCGTCCACCGACGCGCGGGCGCGCTTGGCCAGTTCGGCCTGGCGGGCGAACACGTCGACCTTGTGGTAATGCAGCGCGTGCAGGGCGGCGGCGGTTGGCGACGGAACCCACGCGGTGTTGGCGCCGGCCAGTGGATGAGCGATTTTCTGTTCGAGCATCGCCGCCATCAGGTCCGGCATCGCCCACATGCCCTTGCCGATTTGCGCGCGACCTTGCAGGCCGGTGCTCAAACCGATGTCGACGTTCCAGTTTTCATAGGCGCCGATCCACTTCTCGGCCTTCATGTCGGCCTTGCGCACCATCGGGCCGGCTTCCATGGAGGTGTGGATTTCATCGCCGGTACGGTCGAGGAAGCCCGTGTTGATGAACACCACGCGCTCGCTGGCGGCCTTGATGCAGGCCTTGAGGTTGACCGTGGTACGGCGCTCCTCGTCCATGATCCCGACCTTGAGGGTGTTGCGCGGCAGGTTCAGCACGTCTTCGACGCGACCAAACAGCTCGTTGGTGAACGCGGCTTCTTCCGGACCGTGCATCTTCGGCTTGACGATGTACACCGAACCGGTGCGGCTGTTGCGCCGCGAGGTGTTGCCGTTGAGGCTGTGGATCGACGCCAGGCTGGTGAGCAGGCCGTCAAGGATGCCTTCCGGCACTTCGTTGCCATCCTTGTCCAGGATCGCGTCGATGGTCATCAGGTGGCCGACGTTACGCACGAACAACAATGAGCGGCCATGCAAGGTCACGCTCGAACCGTCGACGGCGGTGTAGACACGGTCAGGGTTCATGGTCCGGGTAAACGTCTGGCCGGCCTTGGCGACTTCTTCCGACAGATCACCCTTCATCAACCCGAGCCAGTTGCGGTAGATGACCACTTTGTCATCGGCATCGACGGCGGCGACCGAGTCTTCGCAGTCCATGATGGTGGTCAGTGCCGCTTCCATCAGGATGTCTTTGACGCCGGCGGCGTCGGTCTGGCCGACCGGGGTGCTGGCATCGATCTGGATTTCGAAGTGCAGGCCGTTGTGTTTCAGCAGTAACGCGGTCGGTGCTGAGGCATCGCCCTGGAAGCCGATCAACTGGGCATCGTTGCGCAGGCCACTGTTGCTGCCGCCCTTGAGGGTGACCACCAGTTTGCCGTCGACGATTTTGTACGCGGTGGAATCGACATGGGAACCGGCCGCCAGGGGCGCCGCTTCGTCGAGGAAAGCACGGGCGAAGGCGATGACCTTGTCGCCGCGTACCTTGTTGTAGCCTTTGCCTTTTTCCGCGCCATCGGCCTCGCTGATGGCATCGGTGCCGTACAGCGCGTCATACAGCGAACCCCAGCGGGCGTTCGAGGCGTTGAGGGCGAAGCGGGCGTTCATCACCGGCACCACCAGTTGCGGGCCGGCCATGCGGGCGATTTCGTCATCGACGTTTTGGGTCGTGGCCTGGAAATCCGCCGCTTCTGGCAGCAGGTATCCAATGTCTTGCAGGAAGGCTTTGTAAGCCACGGCGTCGTGGGCCTGGCCGGCACGGGCCTGGTGCCAGGCATCGATCCGCGCCTGGAAATCATCGCGTTTGGCGAGTAGGGCTTTGTTCTTCGGCGCAAGGTCGTGGATGACCTTGTCGGCACCGGCCCAGAACGCGTCGGCGGTGAGGCCGGTTCCGGGAATGGCTTCGTTATTCACGAAGTCGAACAGGACTTTGGCGACCTGCAGGCCACCGACTTGAACGTGTTCAGTCATTGCTTGCCTCACTCTGCTCAGCTATTTCGCTTTTCAGCTCTTCGATTTTGACAATGAAGCCTCGGGACATTTAAACCACAAACCCCGGAACCAGTACATGCCATCGCTGGCGGCTGGGTATTCAAGCCTTGCTGACGGGGCTTTTCAGGGATGCGACTGGCCTTAAGCAGACATCGGTACAACAGGGTTATCGCGATTATGTAGTGCGCGCTGCGGAATACTACATGATCAATTGCGGTTGTGAAAATTAGACTAATTGCGTCGTTCCGCGACCGACTAAAGTGTTACGGTCACGTCGGGGCACGGGATGTTCTCAAAAAACAGATAGATTGTTCCAGATAATTTTAGCGTTCGTACACAAAATACCGTGGCGAGGGAGCTTGCTCCCGCTTCAGTGCGCAGCACTGATCCAACCATTCTGGGACCGCTGCGCGGTCCAGCGGGAGCAAGCTCCCTCGCCACGAAAGCGCGACCGTGTTGATTTTCTGCCTTGCCTATACTGTTCCTTCCATCAACAAGAGGACTGCGCCCATGGACCACCTCGTCATCACTGTTTTCGCCCCGGACAAGCCCGGGCAGGTCGAGCGCATCGCCGATTGCATTGCCGCGCATGGCGGTAACTGGCTGGAAAGCCGCATGGCGCACCTGGCCGGGCAGTTTGCTGGGATCGTGCGTTTCAGCGCCCCGGCCGAGGCCCATGAAGAAGTGATCGAAGCCTTGCAAGGGCTGTCGGCCCATGGCATCCGCGTGCTGATCGCTGAAAGCGCCGTTGAAGAGTCCTGCACCTGGAAACCCATCACCATGGCGCTGGTGGGCAATGATCGTCCGGGCATCGTGCGGGACATCACCCGGTTGTTGAGCGAGCAGGGCGTCAATGTCGAGCGCCTGGTGACCCATGTCGGGCCGGCACCGATGAGCAGCGAGCTGCTGTTTCATGCCGAGGCGCTCCTGGGCGTGCCCTTGACCCTGTCGCTGGAGACCTTGCAGGAACACCTGGAAACCTTGGCCGATGAGTTGATGGTGGAGCTCAAGCTCAGCGACGAGGCGCAATAAAGGTTATCCAAGGAAAAACTGCGCCTGCCTGTGGATAACCTGTAGAGACTCGGCCCCAGCCCAGGCCGGCCGGGGCTCAGCCGCCAATGATCAAAAAATCACCAACTTTCAAGGGCTTGTGCACAAACGGCGGGGATCACGCTGTGGATAACCTTGGGAAGGATAAGCGCAGGCCACGCCGGACGTGGCCTGTAAAGGTTTGTACGTTTTTTGATCAGCTACGCCGACGCATGCTGATCACTGCATCGACGCTGTACACCGCCAGCCCGGCCCAGATGAACAGGAACGCCACCAGCGTGCTGGACGACAGGTGCTCACCGAACAGCAGCACGGCGAGCAGCAGCACCAGCGTCGGCGCGATGTACTGGAGAAAACCGATGGTGGTGTAGGGCAGATGCCGTGTTGCGGCGTTGAAGCACACCAGAGGAACCAGCGTCACGGGACCCGCCGCCACCAGCCACCAGGCTTCGGAAGTGGTCCAGAACGCGGCTTGGGCACTGATGGCCGTGGGATTGAACAGCAACCAGGCGATGGCGATCGGCACCAGCATCCAGGTTTCCACCACCAGCCCAGGCAATGCCTTGACCGGCGCCTGCTTGCGGATCAGCCCATAGAAACCGAAGGTCAGCGCCAGCACCAGCGACACCCACGGCAGGCTGCCCACTTGCCAGACCTGCTGCGCCACGCCGACGGCCGCCAACCCCACCGCCAGCCATTGCATGCGGCGCAGGCGCTCGCCGAGGATCAACATCCCCAGCAACACGTTGACCAGCGGGTTGATGTAGTAACCCAGGCTGGCTTCGAGCATGCGCTCGTTGTTCACCGCCCAGACGTAGGTCAGCCAATTGGCGGCGATCAGCGTCCCGCTCAGGGCGAGGATCGCCAGGCGCTGTGGATTATCCCGCAGTTCGCGCCACCAGCCCGGGTGTTTCCACACCAGCAGCAACGCCGCGCCGAACAGGGCCGACCACAGCACCCGGTGGATGATGATTTCCACCGACGGCACGCTGGCGATGGCCTTGAAGTAGATCGGGAACAGACCCCAGATGATGTAGGCACTCAGGCCCAGGATGTACCCGCGACGCGGGTTGGCGGCTTGCATGCAGAATCCTTGCTTAGGCAGCTAACAAAGAGGTGATTGTAAGGAGATTTGTCTGGTTGTGCTGTGAACCTTTGTGAGCGTTTCACCGCGAATCCCTTTTGTGGGAGCGAGCTTGCTCGCGATAGCGATGAAGCATTCGACACCTCTGTCGACTGACACACCGCCATCGCGAGCAAGCTCGCTCCCACAGGGATTTCAGTGGCTGTTGGAACCGAGCCCAATCAGAACAGCTTCAACGGCTCTTCATTGAGCGCTGCCAATTGCTCGCGCAACGCCAGCACCTGGTCGCCCCAGTAACGTTCGCTGCCGAACCACGGGAAGCTGCGGGGGAAGGCCGGGTCGTCCCAGCGGCGCGCCAGCCAGGCGCTGTAGTGCATCAGGCGCAGGGCTCGCAGCGGCTCGATCAGCGCCAGTTCTCGCGGGTCGAAATCGTGGAATTCCTGGTAACCGTCCATCAACTCCGATAACTGCCCCAGGCATTCCTGGCGATCGCCGGCGAGCATCATCCATAGATCCTGCACCGCCGGGCCCATGCGACAGTCGTCGAGGTCGACGATGTGGAACACCTCGTCGCGGCACATCATGTTGCCGGGGTGGCAATCGCCGTGCATGCGGATGTTCTGGTGGGGCGTGGCGGCGTAGACCTCTTCGACGCGCTTGAGCAGGTCCCGGGCGACTGACTCGTAGGCCGGCAACAGACTGCGGGGGACGAAACCGCTTGCCAGCACGGTGGCCAGCGAATCGTGGCCGAAGTTCTTCACGCCCAAGGCTTCGCGATGCTCGAACGGCCGGGTCGCCCCGAGCGCGTGCAGGCGCCCGAGCAACTGGCCCAGGCGATAGAGTTGGTCGAGATTGCCCGGCTCTGGCGCCCGGCCACCGCGACGGGGAAACAGGGTGAAACGAAACCCGGCGTGCTCGTGCAGGCTGGCGCCGTTGTGGATCAGCGGCGCCACCACCGGCACTTCGTATTCGGCCAGTTCGAAGGTAAAGCTGTGCTCTTCCAGGATCGCTTCGTTGGTCCAGCGCTGAGGGCGATAGAACTTGGCGATCAGCGGCTCGGAATCTTCGATGCCGACCTGATAGACGCGGTTCTCGTAGCTGTTGAGGGCCAACACGCGGGCGTCGCTGAGAAAGCCGATGCTTTCAACGGCATCGAGCACCAGGTCGGGCGTGAGGGTTTCGAACGGATGGGACATGCTGACTCCTGCGCAGCGGCAGGGCTGCCGCGTCCGGCCCAGCATGGTAGCGCAAAGCAGTCGGGATTGATTGGTGAGACTTCGTGGCGAGGGAGCTTGCTCCCGCTTGGGTGCGTAGCGCCCACAAAAAAGTGGGGTCGCTGCGCAACCCAGCGGGAGCAAGCTCCCTCGCCACAAAGTGTCAGGCGCCAATGACGCCGTCGTCTTCCCGGGTAATCACCATCACCGAAGACCGCGGCTTGCCGTTGGGCAGGTGCTCAGGGAAGGTCGAACCACCGTTTTCCCCTGGGTGCTGGATCCCGACGAACAACGCCTTCTGGTCCGGGGCAAAGCTGATCCCGGTCACTTCGCAGCCCACCGGCCCGACCATGAAACGGCGGATTTCGCCACTGTCGGGGTCGGCGCAGAGCATCTGGTTGTTGCCCATGCCGGCGAAGTCCCCGGCATTGCTGGAGTCCCCGTCCGTGAGGATCCACAGCCGGCCGGCCTTGTCGAAGCCCAGGCCATCGGGGCTGTTGAACATGTTCTGCGGGTTGATATTGGACGACCCGGCTTTTGGCGTGCCGGCGTGTACCGTCGGGTTGCCGGCGACCACGAACAGATCCCAGGAGAAGGTCTTGGATGCATGGTCGTCGCGGTCGGTGCGCCAGCGCAGGATCTGCCCGTAGACGTTCTTGGCCCGAGGGTTCGGTCCGTCTACCGGTTGGCCGTCTTCGCCGCGCTTGGAGTTGTTGGTCAGGGTGCAATAGACCTGGCCATCTTTAGGGCTGACCACGATCCACTCGGGACGGTCCATACGGGTGGCCCCCACGGCGCTGGCAGCCAGGCGCGCATGGATCAGCACTTCGGCCTGGTCGGCGAAGCCACTGCTGGCGTCGAGGCCGTTCTTGCCGTGGGTCAACTCGATCCACTGGCCCTTGCCTTTGGGATGGTCCGGGTTGCCGTCGCCAGCATCGAAGCGCGCCACGTACAGGGTGCCGTGGTCCAGCAGGTTGCGGTTGGCCTTGGCATTGCGATGATTGATGCGTTCGCGACTGACGAACTTGTAGATGAACTCACCGCGTTCATCGTCGCCCATGTACACCACGGCGCGACCGTCATTGGTTTGGGCCAGGGCGGCGTTCTCGTGTTTGAAGCGGCCCAGGGCGGTGCGTTTCACCGGCGTGGAGTCTGGATCGAACGGATCGATTTCCACCACCCAGCCATGGCGATTGAGTTCGTTGGGGTTCTTCGCCAGGTCGAAACGCGGATCGAACAGGTGCCAGTTGATCTCGCGGCTGGTGACGGTAGCGCCATAGCGTTTTTGCGCCTCATCGAACTGCAGGTCGCTCTTGCTGCTGCCGAAGCAATCGGTGAAGTTTTCTTCGCAGGTCAGGTAGGTACCCCACGGCGTCATGCCGTTGGCGCAGTTCTGGAACGTCCCCAGCACTTTCTTGCCGCTCTTGTCGGCGCTGGTTTTCAGCAGGTCGTGGCCGGCGGCCGGGCCGCGCAGGCGAATTGGCGTGTTGCCATGGATCCTGCGGTTGTAGCGCGATTCCTGGACGAACTGCCACTGGCCGCGACGACGCTGGACCTCGATCACCGACACCCCTTCGCTGGCCTGGGCCTTGTGCACGTCTTCGGCCGACTGCGGCTGGCCGCCGTGTGGAAAGAGGTAGCGGTAGTTGGTGTATTCGTTGTTGATCGCCATCAGCGCCCGGTTTTTGTCGCCGGGGAATTCGAACAGGCTCATGCCGTCGTTGTTGTCGCCAAACTGCACTTCCTGTGCGCGGGCTGTTCCATTGCCACTTGGATCGAAGGCCGGTGCATTTTTGCGCAGAGGCTGGCCCCAACTGATCAACACCGAAGCTTTATAGCCCGGCGGCAAGGTAATGGTGTCGGCTGTGGCGGCGGCGATGCTTTTAAAGCCCAGCAGCCGGCTGTTGCCTTCGCTCACGGCGGCGGCCAGCACGCTGCGGCTCAGCAGGTTGCCGCCCAGGAACATCGCCGCGCCGCACAAGGCGCCGGCGCTGATGAAACTACGACGGCTCAGGCCGACGATCTTTTCCAGGTCGGTGGATTGGTTTTCTTCTAATAGGCTCATCATCAGGCTCCCTGCTGGTTTTGGCAGTCACCTTAAAGCGGGTCGATGAAACTATTGTTGCAACGCGCTACAGCGGTGTGCCGAGCAGCACATTTGTCGCTGAAAACGTCACTTGCACGGGTGAACCGGCTGCCAGGTTCTGCGCTTGCAACTGCAGCGGATCGGCCAGGGCGCACAGCGTCTGGCCGTTGGGCAGGCCGATGCGCACTTCGCTGGGGCCGTCTTCGGCGGCGTCGACCTGCTCGATCACGCCGCGCAGCGTATTGATCCCCGGTTCTTCCGCTTGCTCGACGGGGTGCAATTGCAGCCAGCCGGCCTTGATCAGCGCCACCACATCGGTGCCGACACCCAGTTCCAGGCGCAGCGTGCTGTCGTGGGTGATCTGCGCTTCGATGACCAGGCCCCTGGCCAGCTCCAGGCGTACCCGGTCGTTGTGCCCCTGGGCCTCGATGCCCAGGACCTTGCCGTGCAATTGATTGCGGGCGCTGGTGCGCAGCATCAGGCGGCTGAGCAGGCCCAGGTCACCGGCGTCTTCGCTGGCTTCCAGCAGTTGCGCCTGCAGCGCTTGCAGGCGCAGATACAGGCGCAGCACACGCTGGCCTTCCTCCGACAACTTGGCACCGCCGCCGCCCTTGCCGCCGACACTGCGCTCCACCAACGGTTGGTCCGCGAGGTTGTTCAACTCATCGATGGCATCCCACGCCGCTTTGTAGCTCAGGCCCGCGCTCTTGGCGGCGCGGGTGATCGAGCCCTGTTCGGCGATGTGTTGCAACAAGGCGATGCGTTGGGGGCGCCGAACGATGTGCTGGGTCAGAAGCGTGGGCAATGACATGACGGAAAACTGCGTGCGAAGGTCGATGGGCGGACGTTGGCGCCTTAGGCGCGGCACGTCAAGCCGGCTCACCGGGTTTCGGCGTTCGGGCCAGGCAGTACACATCGACCCGCGCGGCGCCGGCATCGCGCAACAGGGTCGCCAGCGCCTGGGCCGTGGCGCCGGTGGTGAGCACATCGTCGACCAATGCCAGGTGACGGTTGCGCAACGATGCCTTGGGGGTGAGGGCAAAGGCCTGACGCAGGTTGTGGCGCCGGGCCTTGGCATCGAGGGCCTGTTGGGCCGGAGTGTCCTGGGTGCGTCGCAGCAGGTTTTCTTCGCAAGGGATCGCCAGCGGTCCACTGAGCCAGCGGGCCAGCAACGCCGCCTGGTTGAAACCGCGCTGGCGCAGGCGTCGGGTCGCCAGTGGCACCGGTACCAGTGCGTCGGGTCGCTCCAGCCCTTCATCGAAATGATGTTGCAGCGACTGCGCCAGCAGTTCGCCCAGCAGTCGGCCAAGGGGCCATTTCGCCTGATGCTTGAAGCGGGTGATCAAGCTGTCCACCGGGAAGTCATAGGCCCAGGGCGCGAGGACCCGTTCGAAGGCCGGCGGTCGCGAGGCACATTGACCGCAACGCAATCCGGCCATGGGCAAGGGCAGGGCGCAGACGCTGCATTGATCGCCGAGCCAGGGCAGCTCGCTTTCGCAGGGGGTGCAGATAGGCTGCGGCGTATCGGTGCTTTCGCCGCACAGCAGGCAGGATTGTTTGTTTTTTGACCAGATGTAAACCGGTCCTTTGTATCGTGGTTGACAGCGCATGACTCTTCCTTAAATATGCCGAACATCCGTGTCGCGTCTGTGGGTATTCCATGCCCCAGGCGCCAGCCAAGCATAATCAAGGAAATGCCCATGAGCGCCAGCACCACTGCCAACCTGCGTCATGACTGGTCTTTGGCCGAAGTCAAAGCACTCTTCGTTCAGCCGTTCAATGACCTGTTATTCCAGGCGCAGACTGTGCACCGCGCGCACTTCGACGCCAACCGCGTCCAGGTTTCCACGCTGCTGTCGATCAAGACCGGCGCTTGCCCGGAAGATTGCAAATATTGTCCGCAGTCCGGTCACTACAACACCGGCCTGGATAAAGAGAAATTGCTCGAAGTGCAGAAGGTCCTTGAAGAGGCCGCGCGGGCCAAGGCCATCGGTTCGACCCGTTTCTGCATGGGCGCGGCGTGGAAGCACCCGTCGGCCAAGGACATGCCGTATGTGCTGGAAATGGTCAAAGGCGTGAAGGCCATGGGCCTGGAAACCTGCATGACCCTGGGCCGGCTCGATCAGGAACAGACCGAAGCGCTGGCCCAGGCCGGCCTGGACTACTACAACCACAACCTCGATACCTCGCCGGAGTTCTACGGCAGCATCATCACCACCCGCACCTACAGCGAGCGCCTGCAAACCCTGGCCTACGTGCGTGATTCGGGGATGAAGATCTGCTCCGGCGGCATCCTGGGCATGGGCGAGTCCCTGGACGACCGCGCCAATCTGCTGATCCAGCTGGCGAACCTGCCGGAGCACCCGGAGTCGGTGCCGATCAACATGCTGGTCAAAGTCGCCGGCACGCCGCTGGAGAATGCTGAAGACATCGACCCGTTCGACTTCATCCGCATGCTCGCCGTGGCGCGGATCATGATGCCCCAGTCCCATGTGCGCTTGTCCGCTGGCCGTGAAGCGATGAACGAGCAGATGCAGGCCCTGGCATTCTTTGCCGGCGCCAACTCGATTTTCTACGGTGACAAGCTGTTGACCACCGCCAACCCGCAAGCCGACAAGGACATGCAGTTGTTCGCACGCCTGGGCATCCAGCCCGAAGCCCGCGAAGAACATGCCGACGAAGTGCACCAGGCGGCCATTGAACAGGCGCTGGTGGAGCAGAAGAGCAGCGAGCAGTTCTATAACGCTGCTGTTTGACCACTCACCGATTCCCGGATTGGCCTGCAAGCCCCTGTGGGAGCGAGCTTGCTCGCGATGGCGGTATAACAGCCGACAGAAATGTCGAATGTAATGGCCTCATCGCGAGCAAGCTCGCTCCCACAAGGGGCTTTGGCCAGTCTTTAAACAGTTGAGGCCTGCATGCCCTTCGATCTCGCCGCACGCCTGGCTGCCCGTCGTGCCGAAAACCTCTATCGCCAGCGCCCGCTGCTCGAAAGCCCCCAGGGCCCGGAAGTGGTGGTGGACGGCCAGCCATTGCTGGCGTTCTGCAACAACGATTACCTGGGCCTGGCCAATCACCCGCAAGTGATCGAAGCCTGGCGCGCCGGGGCGGCCCGTTGGGGTGTCGGTGGCGGCGCTTCCCATTTGGTGATCGGCCACAGCGGCCCGCATCACGCCCTGGAAGAAGCCCTGGCCGACCTGACGGGGCGTCCGCGGGCGTTGTTGTTCACCACCGGCTACATGGCCAACCTCGGCGCGGTCACCGCGCTGGTGGGGCAGGGCGACACGGTGCTGGAAGACCGCCTCAACCACGCTTCGCTGCTCGACGCCGGGCTGTTGTCCGGCGCGCGTTTCAACCGATACCTGCACAACGATGCCCAGAGCCTGGCCAGCCGCCTGGAAAAAGCCACCGGCAATACCCTGGTGGTCACCGACGGCGTGTTCAGCATGGACGGCGACATTGCCGACCTGCCGGCCCTGGCCCGTGAAGCCAAGGCGAAGGGGGCTTGGCTGATGGTCGACGATGCCCACGGTTTCGGCCCGCTAGGGGCCAACGGCGGCGGTATCGTGGAGCATTTCGGCTTGAGCCAGGACGATGTGCCGGTGCTGGTCGGCACCTTGGGCAAGGCCTTCGGCACCGCCGGGGCCTTCGTCGCCGGTAGCGAGGAACTGATCGAGAGCCTGATCCAGTTCGCGCGCCCCTACATCTACACCACCAGCCAACCGCCGGCCTTGGCCTGCGCCACGCTCAAGAGCCTGGAACTGCTGCGTAGTGAACATTGGCGGCGCGAGCACCTGCAGCGGTTGATCCGCCAGTTCCGCCAGGGCGCCGAGCAGATCGGCCTGCAACTGATGGACAGCTTCACGCCGATCCAGCCGATCCTGGTGGGCGATGCGGGGCGGGCCATGCGCGTGTCGCAGATGCTGCGTGAGCGCGGACTGATGGTCACGGCGATCCGCCCACCCACCGTGCCGGCCGGCAGCGCTCGTTTGCGCGTGACCCTGACCGCCGCCCACAGCGAGGCCCAGGTGCAGCTATTGTTGAATGCACTGGCCGAGTGTTTTGCCCTGTTGGGACCGGAGCCAAACCATGCGTGATCGACTGATTCTGTTGCCCGGCTGGGGCTTGGGCGTTTCACCGCTGGAACCGCTGGCGGCGGCCTTGCAAGGGCTCGACGAACACCTGCGTGTGGAGATCGAGCCGTTGCCGGCATTGCTGTCGAGCGATCCCGATGAATGGCTCGAAGAGTTGGACGCCACCGTGCCCCAGGACGCCTGGCTCGGCGGCTGGTCCCTGGGCGGCATGTTGGCCTCGGCACTGGCGGCGCGTCGGGGGGAGCGCTGCTGCGGCTTGCTGACCCTGGCGAGCAATCCATCCTTTGTTGCCCACGAACAATGGCTGAGCGCGATGGAGAGCCAGACTTTCGACGGCTTTCTCGCCGGTTGTGCGGCCGATCCACGCCAGACTCTAAAGCGCTTCAGCCTGCTCTGTGCCCAGGGTTGCGCCGATCCGCGCGGCTTGTCGCGATTGCTGTTGGCCGGGGCGCCGAGCACGTCGCCGGAAGTGTTGATGGCCGGGCTCGAACTGTTGGCGCAATTGGACACTCGCGCCGCGTTGCACAGTTTTCGTGGTCCGCAGCTGCATCTGTTTGCCGGGCTCGACGCCCTGGTGCCGGCCGAGGCAGCGAGTGATTTGCTGGCCTTGCTGCCGGATGTCGAAATCGGTCTGATCGAACAGGCCGGCCACGGATTTCTTCTGGAGGACCCGCACGGTGTAGCGGGAGCGATCCAGGCTTTTTTTCATGAGTCCGGCGATGACTGATTTGTCTTTTCCCCCTTTGCCCGGCGCCTTGCCCGACAAGCGCCAGGTAGCGGCTTCGTTTTCCCGGGCGGCGGCCAGCTATGACAGCGTGGCCGAGCTGCAGCGCGACGTCGGCCAGCAATTGCTTGATCGGTTGCCGCCTTCGTTCATGCCGCAACGTTGGCTGGACCTGGGTTGCGGCACCGGCTATTTCACCCGGGCCCTGGGCGCGCGTTTCGGCGCGAGCACAGGCCTGGCGCTGGATATCGCCGAAGGCATGCTCAACCATGCGCGTCCCCAGGGCGGCGCCGCGTATTTTGTCGCCGGTGATGCTGAGCGGCTGCCTCTGCAAGCGGCGAGCTGCGACCTGGTGTTCTCCAGTCTGGCGGTGCAGTGGTGCGCGGATTTTGCCACGGTGCTGAGCGAGGCCCATCGTGTGTTGAAACCGGGTGGAGTGTTGGCCTTTACCAGCCTCTGCGTGGGCACTTTGTATGAATTGCGCGACAGTTGGCGTCAGGTGGATGGCTTGGTGCACGTCAACCGTTTCCGTGGGTTCGAGACGTATCAGCACCTTTGCGCGGCCAGCGGGCTGAAGGTCGTCAGTCTGGAAAACCGTCCCCATGTGCTGTATTACCCCGATGTGCGCAGCCTGACCCATGAATTGAAAGCGTTGGGTGCCCATAATCTGAACCCTGGTCGCCCAGGCGGCTTGACGGGCAGGGCGCGGATCCTGGCGTTGGTTGAAGCTTATGAGCAGTTTCGTCAGGCCCAGGGGTTGCCGGCGACTTACCAGGTGGTCTACGCCGTTTTGGAGAAACCGCTATGAGCCAGGCCTATTTCATTACCGGCACTGACACCGATGTGGGCAAGACCACCGTCGCGGCGGGCCTGCTGCACGCGGCGCGACAGGCTGGCATGAGCACGGCTGCCGGAAAACCCGTGGCCTCTGGCTGCGATGTGACGCCCAAGGGCCTGCGCAACGCCGACGCTTTGGCCCTGCTGGCCGAATGCTCGATACCGCTGACTTATGCACAGGTCAATCCAGTGGCGTTCGAACCGGCGATAGCGCCACACTTGGCCGCCCGGGAGGCCGGTGTTGCCTTGACGGTGCAGTCGCTGCTGGGTCCGATGCGCGAAGTGCTGGCGCTGGGCGCCGATTTCACCTTGATCGAAGGCGCGGGCGGTTGGCGCGTGCCGCTGTCTGGCCAGGACAATCTTTCCGACCTGGCGATCGCGCTGGGCTTGCCGGTCATCCTGGTGGTGGGCGTGCGCCTGGGTTGCATCAGTCACGCGTTGTTGACCGCCGAGGCGATCGCCCGTGATGGCTTGCAGCTTGCCGGTTGGGTCGCGAACATCATCGACCCGGCCACCTCGCGCCTGGAAGAAAACCTGGCTACCCTGGCCGAACGACTGCCGGCGCCCTGCCTGGGTAGGGTGGCGCGGATCCAGAGCGTGACGGCTGAAGCCGTGGCCGAACACCTGCAACTGGATCTGCTGGACTGAGACCACGGCAAGGTTTTGCCTATGACGCGGCACTGTGCCATTAGTGTTTTTGTCGGGCCTTTTCCCGGGGCTTCTGATTCAATGACTGCTGTCGACCCTTCAAGAAGACGAGCTCTGCCATGGAAATCTCAGGAAGTACCGCGTTCTATGCCGGTCTGAGCACGATTCAGACAGGGCAGAACCGCGTCGATCAGGCCTCCAGCCAGATCGCCAACAACACGATCGAACGTTCGGTCACCAGCCAGTCGTCCGAAGTCCAAGTCGATCGCCTGCGGTCAGTGGATCGCAGCCAGCAATCGGACCTGGCCAGCAACATGGTTGAGATGTCCCAGGGCAAGTTCCAAGTGCAACTGGGTGTGAGCGTGGCCAAGGCATCCGACGAAATGCTTGGTACGTTGATCGATACCTTCGCCTGATCCAGTTTTCCAGATTTACGAAGACGCCGCGATAATTCGCGGCGTTCTTGTCTCTAACGTCTTATTGCTCAACTAATCTTTCCTGTGCGCATCGCGAATTCTTCAGCGCGATGATTGCCTGTGTCCGACATTTTTCTCCGGCTGATGACGAACGGCAAAAGATCGGCGCTTGACAAGATTTGGGCGTAAACGTATGTTTCAAACAACTGTTTGACCGCTACAACAAATCCACGCGGTCGTTCATTCCCGGTTACATCAGCAGAGGTTTATCGCTATGCCTGACTACAAGGCCCCCTTGCGTGATATTCGCTTCGTTCGTGACGAACTGCTTGGCTACGAAGCGCATTATCAGAGCCTTCCGGCTTGCCAGGACGCAACTCCGGACATGGTTGACGCCATTCTCGAAGAAGGCGCCAAGTTTTGTGAGCAGGTGCTGGCTCCGCTGAACCGCGTGGGTGACATCGAAGGTTGCACCTGGAGCGAGTCCGGCGTGAAAACCCCGACCGGTTTCAAGGAAGCCTACAAGCAATTCGTCGAAGGCGGCTGGCCAAGCCTGGCCCATGACGTCGAGCATGGCGGCCAAGGCCTTCCGGAGTCCCTGGGCCTGGCAGTCAGCGAGATGGTCGGTGAAGCCAATTGGTCGTGGGGCATGTACCCAGGCCTGTCCCATGGCGCGATGAACACGATTTCCGAACACGGTACGCCCGAGCAGCAAGAGGCTTACCTGACCAAGCTGGTGTCTGGCGAATGGACCGGCACCATGTGCCTGACCGAACCGCATTGCGGCACCGACCTGGGCATGCTGCGCACCAAGGCCGAGCCTCAGGCCGACGGTTCCTACAAGGTTTCCGGTACGAAAATCTTCATTTCGGCTGGCGAACACGACATGGCCGACAACATCGTCCACATCGTGCTGGCGCGCCTGCCCGACGCACCGGCCGGCACCAAGGGCATTTCGCTGTTCATCGTGCCCAAGTTCCTGCCTAACGCCGACGGCACCATCGGCCAGCGTAACGCAGTGAGCTGTGGCTCCCTGGAACACAAGATGGGCATCCACGGCAACGCCACCTGTGTGATGAACTTCGACGCGGCCACCGGTTTCCTGATCGGCCCGGCGAACAAAGGCCTGAACTGCATGTTCACATTCATGAACACTGCACGCCTGGGCACCGCGCTGCAGGGCCTGGCCCACGCCGAGATCGGCTTCCAGGGCGGCCTGAAATATGCTCGTGATCGCCTGCAAATGCGTTCCCTGACCGGCCCGAAAGCGCCCGACAAGGCCGCCGACCCGATCATCGTGCACCCTGACGTGCGTCGCATGCTGCTGACCATGAAGGCCTTCGCCGAAGGTAACCGGGCGATGGTCTACTTCACCGCCAAGCAGGTCGACATCGTCAAATACGGGGTGGATGAAGAAGAGAAGAAAAAAGCCGATGCGCTGTTGGCGTTCATGACCCCGATCGCCAAGGCCTTCATGACTGAAGTCGGCTTCGAATCGGCCAACCATGGCGTGCAGATCTATGGCGGCCACGGTTTCATCGCCGAGTGGGGCATGGAGCAGAACGTTCGCGACAGCCGCATCTCGATGCTGTACGAAGGCACCACCGGCATTCAGGCCTTGGACCTGTTGGGTCGCAAAGTGCTGATGACCCAAGGCGAGGCACTCAAGGGCTTCACCAAGATCGTCCACAAGTTCTGCCAGGGCAACGAAGGCAACGAAGCGGTCAAGGAGTTCGTCGAACCCCTGGCTGCGTTGAACAAGGAATGGGGCGAGCTGACCATGAAGGTCGGCATGGCAGCCATGAAGGATCGTGAAGAAGTCGGCGCCGCGTCGGTGGACTACCTGATGTACTCCGGTTACGCCTGCCTGGCCTATTTCTGGGCCGACATGGCGCGCCTGGCGGCGGAAAAACTCGCCGCCGGCACCACCGAAGAAGCTTTCTACACCGCCAAGCTGCAGACCGCGCGCTTCTACTTCCAGCGTATCCTGCCGCGTACCCGTACCCACGTGGCAACCATGTTGTCGGGCGCGAACAACCTGATGGACATGAAAGAAGAAGACTTCGCACTGGGCTACTAAGCCTTACGCGGTTCTTCACGAAAGCCGCTGCTCCTTCGGGAGCAGCGGCTTTTTCATGTCTGCCATAACGCCAGTCAAGGCAAACTCGTGGCGAGGGAGCTTGCTCCCGCTGGGCTGCGAAGCGGCCCCAAACCTACCAAATGCGGAATATCAGACACACCGCACCCGCCCGTTTACGACTGCTTCGCAGCCGAGCGGGGGCAAGCTCCCTCGCCACAGGAGGGGCGCGGTGATCCTGAAACAATATTCATCCAACCCAACCCTAAGAAAACCGTCCCCTCTGCCGTTACAGCGATGGCAGTGTGACATCTGTCACATCTCGCGTGCCTTAATGCTCCAGTTGCAGGCACAATGCCATCTTTGATCAGTCGGGTCGGAGCTTTACCCTTGCCGCGTTCTTCCGCTGTACGTCTGAGCCATTTCCTACCGTCATTGCTGTTGTTGGTGGCGGGGCTTGCGGCTGCCTACGTCAAGGATCTCAACGTTTTCTTCACCTCGCTGTTCAACGTTTTGCCGACGCTGGTGTTGCTGCTGGGCGGGGCGTATTGCGCGGTCTACCGACGTCAACGTGAACTGTTTCTGATGGTCACGGTGTACATCGCCTATTTTCTCTTGGACACCCAGACCGACTTCTACCGTGATAACGGCAAGGTGCGCGAAGACGCCGCGGTGGTGTTCCATCTCGTCTGCCTGTTGCTGCCGCTGCTGTTCGGGTTGTTCGCGGCGTGGCAGGAGCGCACCCATCTGTTCCAGGACATGGTGGCGCGGTTCGCGGTGTTGCTGGTCTTTGGCAGCGTGGCACTGGCCCTGGAGCAGAGTTTTCCCCAGGCCTTGCTGTTGTGGCTCTCGGAGATCCGCTGGCCCGCCTTGCACGGCGCCTGGATGAGCCTGATCCAATTGTCCTACCCGATGTTCGCCGCCGCGTTCCTGCTGTTGGCCTGGCAATATTGGCGCAACCCCCGGCCATTGCACGCGGCGCAACTGGTGGGGTTGCTCGGGTTGTTCTGGATGCTGCCCAAGACCTTCATCCTGCCGTTCACTCTGAACATCATGTGCAGCCAGGTGATGTTGATGATCGCCGCAGCGGTCGCACACGAGGCTTATCAAATGGCCTTCCGTGACGAGCTTACTGGCCTGCCGGGCCGTCGGGCATTGAACGAACGCATGCAGCGCCTGGGGCGCAACTATGTGTTGGCGATGAGCGACGTAGACCATTTCAAGAAATTCAACGACACCCACGGCCACGATGTGGGCGACCAGGTGCTGCGCCTGGTCGCCAGCAAGTTGTCGAAGATCGGCGGTGGCGGTAGGGCGTATCGCTACGGCGGCGAGGAATTTGCCTTGGTGTTCGCAGGCAAGACCATCGACGAGTGCATGCCCCATCTGGAAGTCATCCGCCAGTCCATCGAGACGTACGCCATCCAGCTGCGCAATCCCGACAACCGCCCCCAGGACGATCAGCAAGGCCGCCAGCGTCGCTCCGGCGCGGGTGCGTCCAGTGTATCGGTAACGGTCAGCATCGGCGTCGCGGAGCGTCTCGAACAGCGCACGCCCGAAGAAGTGCTCAAGTCCGCCGACCAGGCGCTGTATAACGCCAAGGGCGCGGGGCGTAACTGTGTGATCGCGTTCGGCCAGAACCGTCGTGGCGCGGTGCGCATGGAAGCCGCCGCGGGTTGAGTGATGACGGCGCATTCAGCGTCTGGACTGTGATTGTGGGCCTGGGTGGCCGGCAGTAGGTTGAAACGATCTGCTACCGGAGAAAACCACCATGCCCGAGTACAAAGCCCCTCTGCGCGACATGCGCTTTCTGATCGATCACGTCTTCGATTTCCATGGCCGTTATGCCGAGCTGGGTGCCAGCGATGCCAGCCCGGACATGGTCCGCGCGATCCTTGAGGAAGGTGCCAGGTTCTGCGAGAACGTGCTGGCGCCGCTCAATCGTTCCGGTGACGAAGAAGGGTGCCATTTCGACAATGGCGTAGTCACCACGCCTACAGGCTTCAAGCAGGCTTTCGCACAGTACGTGGAGGGCGGCTGGCATGGGCTGGCGGCTGACCCGGCGTATGGCGGCCAGGGCCTGCCCAGTTCCCTGGGCCTGGTCATCAGCGAGATGATCGGCTCCAGCAACACGTCCTGGGGCATGTACCCAGGCCTGACTCACGGCGCCATGTCGGCGATTCACGCCCACGGCACGGCAGAACAGAAACAGACCTACCTGAGCAAACTCACCGCCGGCCAGTGGACCGGCACCATGTGCCTGACCGAGGCCCACTGCGGCACCGACCTGGGCATCATCAAGACCCGCGCCGCGCCCCAGGCCGACGGCAGCTACGCGATCTCCGGCAGCAAGATATTCATTTCCGCCGGCGAACACGACATGAGCGATAACATCATCCACCTGGTGCTGGCCAAGCTGCCGGACGCTCCCGCCGGGACCAAAGGCATCTCGCTGTTCATCGTGCCCAAGTTCCTGCCCGACGCCAGGGGGGAGGCAGGGACGCGCAATGGCGTTTCCTGTGGCTCGATCGAACACAAGATGGGCATCAAGGCTTCGGCCACTTGCGTGCTGAATTTCGACGGGGCCAAGGGTTTCCTGATCGGCGAGCCGAACAAGGGCCTCAACTGCATGTTCACCATGATGAACCACGCCCGGCTCGGCACCGGCATGCAGGGCTTGTGCCTGGGGGAGGCAAGCTTCCAGGGCGCGATCAAATACGCCAACGACCGTTTGCAGATGCGCGCGCTGACCGGCCCCAAGGCGCCGGAAAAAGTCGCTGACCCGATCATTGTCCATCCCGATGTGCGCAGGATGTTGCTGACCATGAAGGCCTT
Source organism: Pseudomonas thivervalensis (assembly GCF_001269655.1). Lineage (GTDB taxonomy): Bacteria > Pseudomonadota > Gammaproteobacteria > Pseudomonadales > Pseudomonadaceae > Aquipseudomonas > Aquipseudomonas thivervalensis. Next base: position 76,605 of record NZ_LHVE01000020.1, on the reverse strand, counting down.
CAATGAAGGCAACCGGGCGTTGACCTATTTCACCGCGCAACTGCTGGACACCGCGCACCTGAGCCCGGACGAGACCGCCCGCCAGGAGGCCGAGGACCTGCTGGCGTTCCTCACCCCGATCTGCAAGGCCTTCATGACCGACACCGGACTGGAGGTGACCAACCACGGCATGCAAGTGTTTGGCGGCCATGGCTTCATTCGCGAGTGGGGCATGGAGCAGTTGGTGCGCGATTGCCGCATTGCGCCGATCTACGAGGGCACCAACGGCATCCAGGCCCTGGATCTGCTGGGGCGCAAGGTGCTGGGCAGCCAGGGCAAGCTGCTGCGTGGCTTCACCAAAATCCTCCACAAGTTCTGCGCTGCCAACGCGGGGCATCCGCAGCTCAAGGATTACGTTGCGCAACTCGACGGGCTCAACCAGCAATGGGGCGAACTGACCACCCGGGTCGGCATGGCTGCCATGAAGAATCCGGATGAAGTGGGCGCCGCCTCGGTGGACTACCTGATGTACAGCGGCTACATCATCCTGGCTTACCTGTGGTTGCGCATGGCCTTGGTGGCCCAGGCACAACTCGACAGTGGCCAGGGTGATGGGGATTTCTGCCGTGGCAAGCTGGCGACCTGTGAGTTTTACTTCAAGCGCCTGTTGCCGCGCACGACCGCCCATCGGGCTGCCATCGAGGCCGGGAGCGATTGCCTGATGAAACTGCCGGCGGAGTTGTTTGCCCTTTGATGGCTGAAATATTTCTCTGTGGCGAGGGAGCTTGCTCCCGCTGGGTCGCGGAGCGACCCCAAGCTTTTGCGATTGCTGCGCAATCGAGCGGGAGCGAGCTCCCTCGCCACGATAAATGTCCAAGCCTTGCTGTGACTAAAAATAACAAAACAGTCATGGGTTGACCCTATGTGTCGCAAAAGTTGTTGGGGTACACTCAGGTCACTGCGAAAACCGACTTTTACGAACCAACTGTTTAGATCCTGCGAGGTTTGCCATGGCTGACTACAAAGCGCCCCTGCGCGATATGCGCTTCGTCCTCAATGAAGTGTTCGAGGTCGCCAAACTTTGGGCCCAATTGCCGGTGTTGGCCGACACCGTGGACGCTGAAACGGTCGAAGCGATCCTTGAAGAAGCCGGCAAAGTCACCAGCAAAAGCATCGCCCCCCTCAGTCGCTCCGCTGACGAAGAAGGTTGCCACTGGGCCGACGGTGCCGTCACCACGCCAGCAGGTTTCCCACAGGCCTACAAGACTTACGCTGAAGGCGGTTGGGTCGGTGTCGGCGGTGATCCGGCGTACGGCGGCATGGGCATGCCCAAGGCCGTTTCGGCCCAGGTCGAGGAGATGGTCAATTCCGCCAGCCTGTCCTTCGGCTTGTACCCGATGCTGACCGCCGGTGCCTGCCTGTCGATCAACGCCCATGCCAGCGAAGAACTGAAGGCGGCGTACCTGCCGAACATGTACGCCGGCATCTGGGCCGGTTCCATGTGCCTGACCGAGCCCCACGCCGGTACAGACCTGGGGATTATCCGCACCAAGGCCGAACCCCAGGCCGACGGTTCCTACAAGGTCAGTGGCACGAAGATTTTCATCACCGGCGGCGAGCACGACCTCACCGAGAACATCATTCACCTGGTGCTGGCGAAACTGCCGGACGCGCCAACAGGCCCCAAGGGCATCTCGCTGTTCCTGGTGCCCAAGTTCATGGTCAATGCCGACGGCAGCCTGGGCGCGCGCAACGCGGCCAATTGCGGATCGATCGAACACAAAATGGGCATCCAGGCATCCGCCACCTGCGTGATGAACTTCGACGACGCCGTGGGTTACCTGGTGGGTGAGCCGAACAAAGGCCTGGCGGCGATGTTCACCATGATGAACTACGAGCGCCTTGGGGTTGGCATCCAGGGCCTGGCCACGGGTGAGCGCTCCTACCAGAACGCCGTCGAATATGCCCGTGATCGTCTGCAAAGCCGCTCGCCAACCGGTGCGCAGAACAAGGACAAGGTCGCTGATCCAATCATCGTCCACCCCGACGTGCGCCGGATGCTGCTGACCATGAAGGCCTCGAACGAGGGGGGCCGGGCGTTTTCCACCTACGTGGCGATGCAACTGGACACCGCCAAGTTCAGCGAAGACCCGGTTACCCGCAAGCGCGCCGAAGACTTGGTGGCGTTGCTGACCCCGGTGGCCAAGGCCTTCCTGACCGACCTGGGCCTGGAAACCACCGTCCATGGCCAACAAGTGTTCGGCGGCCATGGTTACATTCGCGAATGGGGCCAAGAGCAACTGGTGCGTGACGTGCGCATCACCCAGATCTACGAAGGCACCAACGGTATCCAGGCACTGGACCTGGTGGGGCGCAAGATCGTCGGCAGCGGCGGTGCGTTCTACCGCTTGTTCGCCGATGAGATTCGCCATTTCACCGCCACCGCGAGCGGCGACCTGGAAGAGTTCATCAAACCGTTGAACAGTGCAGTCGACACGCTGGACGAATTGACCGACTGGCTGCTGGATCGGGCGAAGAGCAACCCGAACGAAATCGGCGCAGCGTCGGTGGAGTACCTCCAGGCGTTCGGCTACACCGCCTATGCCTACATGTGGGCACTGATGGCCAGGGCGGCCTTGGGCAAGGAAAACCAGGACGATTTCTACGCGAGCAAACTGGGCACGGCGCGGTTCTATTTCGCTCGCCTGCTGCCGCGTATTCATTCCTTGAGCGCTTCGGTCAGGGCGGGCAGCGAGTCGCTGTTCCTGCTGGAAGCCGGGCAATTCTGAAAGGCTGACGCTGTGTAAGCATTCGCTTACACAGCGTGCTGGCGTTTTCCCTCTATCGTCGAATTGGATCCAGGGCTAATCTAGCTTCCATGGACGTAGCGCAGGACGCGCAAAAGTAACAACACGGACACGTAGGATTCTGCCAGGACGGCGGAGTGAAATGGATGTCAGGGAAACAGTCTGCAAAGCCCCGCTTCGGCGGGGTTTTCTTTTGCCTGCGTTTTTTGTTCCTGCAGGCGCGTGCCGCGTCGCACTGAACCCTGACGAGTAGCCTGGGGTCAATGAGCTATAGGGCAATTTGGCCATTCGTCGATCAGGGAGTCATCCATGGATTTCATTCGCATCATCATCGCTATCCTGCTGCCGCCGCTGGGGGTGTTCCTGCAAGTCGGTTTCGGCGGGGCGTTCTGGCTGAATATCCTGCTGACACTGTTGGGTTACATTCCTGGCATCGTGCACGCGGTGTACATCATCGCCAAGCGCTGACCTACTGTTGTTAGGTCGTACCTGTGGCGAGGGAGCTTGCTCCCGCTGGGTCGCGGAGCGGCCCCAAGCTTTTGCGATTGCTGCGCAATCGAGCGGGAGCAAGCTCCCTCGCCACGAGTGGTATTCCCACTGCCTACGGATTGCCATCCATCACCTTGCAATAGAACAGCCACTCATGCTCCAGCGCATGCGCCTGGTTTGCAGCCTTGCGAAAACCGTGGCGCTCATCCGGATAGTAGTGCGCCTCGACCGCAACGCCGTTGGCCTGTAGAGCACTGACCATGTCGCGGGTTTGCTGTGGCACCACCACGGCGTCCAATTCACCCTGGAAAAAGATTACCGGCACGCGGATGTTCCCGGCGTGCAGCAGTGGGGTGCGGGCGCGGTAGCGTTCGACGTCCTGTTGCGGATCGCCGATCAACCAGTCCAGATAGTCACCTTCGAACTTGTGCGTGGCCCGGCCGAGAGCGACGGGATCGCTGACGCCATAGAGGCTGGCGCCGGCACGGAATACCTCATGGAACGCCAACGCGCAGAGGGTCGTGTAGCCACCGGCACTGCCACCGCGAATGAACGCATGACGGCCATCGATCAGACCTTGCCCATCCAGGTAGGCGACCACCGCACAGGCGTCCTCGACATCCACCACGCCCCAGTTCAAATGCAACGCCTGCCGATAGGCCCGGCCATAGCCACTGCTGCCGCGGTAATTGAGATCGGCAACAGCAAAGCCGCGCTGGGTCCAATACTGGATACGCGGATCGAACAGGGGATAACAAGCCGAGGTGGGGCCGCCGTGAATGAACACCACCAAGGGCGGCTTCGCCTGTGCATTCATGGCCGGGTAGAAGAACCCGTGGGCCTCACCTGACCCGGAGGGATAGCGCAGGGTTCGAGGACGACTGATCTGTTCGACGGGCAACGGCGCGACGCCGCCGGCCAGCACCACCACTTCATGACGCTGCCGCTCAATGGCGATGACCGCCGACGGATGGGTCGGCGAGGCAGCAATGGCGTAGATGAACCGCTCATCCAGCGCCAGGCTGCGAAAGCGGGAATAGGTGCCGGTAAAGTCCTCGCTGGCATCGTCACGGCGGCACAGGCCCAGGCGTCCGAAACCTGCTTCGGTCCAACTCGCCAGGTAGGTGTGTTCGTCCAGCGGCAGCCAGGTACAGCCACCCAGTTGCCACGGCGCCGGGGCGTGATCGGCTGCGGCGGCGGGCAGCGGTTCCAGGCCTTGGGCCGACTCCCTCCAGGGCTGCCAAAAACCACCGCGATCAGTCAGGCAGTAAAGGCGACCGGACGCGTCGAAGCGCGGTTGCTGGATGGACTCTTCCTCACCGTTGCCGGCCACACAGCGCGGCTCCCTCCACCCCGAAGCATTGCGCTCGGCCAGCATCAACCGCGTCGCTGTCCAGGGTTGATGCGGACGGCTCCACTCAATCCAGGCGAGCCGCTGGCCGTCCGGGCTCAAGGTCGGGGAAGCATAGAAGTCGGCGCCTTCGGCCAGTAGATGCCGTTGCTGATCGGCCAACCCGATCGACACCAGGCGATGCTGGTTGGCCTGTTCTTCCACGGCCAGCACCTGGCCCTCGGCGAAACCAAGGTCACCATAGCGGCACTCACCCGAGGTCAGCGCCACGGGACGCCCGTCATTCAACGATTGGTGGTATAGCTGCTGGTCAGCCTCATTGATGAACAGCACGCCGTCGCTGCTCAGGCAGAACGACCCGCCGCCGTATTCATAGACCCGGCTGCGCGCGCTGAAACCGTCCGGCGTCAGACAGCGAGCCTTGGCGTCTTGCCAATGCCAGATCCGGCAGGCGCCATCCGCGGGGCGGTACTCATTCCAGAACAAACCCAGAGGCCCGACCTGCAGTTCGGCGAAATCGGTGCCGGCGGCAACGGCCCGGGTGGCGCTGAAAGGCTCAGCCTTTAGCGATGAGGCGCGAGTTTCGTTCATTGCGAAAGGCCAATTGTTCAATGGTTTGCGTGGCGTGCTCGGCGTCTTCACGCGCCTTGAGAATCACCCCGTGATGTTCGGACTTGCTGCACACCGGGTCGGCATTGCTGGCATCGCCGGTAAGCATGAACGCCTGGCAGCGACAGCCGCCGAAGTCCTTTTCCTTTTCATCGCAGGAGCGACACGGTTCGGGCATCCAGTCATAACCGCGAAAGCGATTGAAACCGAACGAGTCGTACCAGATGTGCTGCATGCTGTGGTCGCGCACGTTGGGAAATTGCACCGGCAGCTGTCGGGCGCCGTGACAGGGCAATGCCGTGCCGTCCGGCGTGACGGTGAGGAAAATGCTGCCCCAGCCGTTCATGCAGCCCTTGGGACGCTCTTCATAGTAGTCCGGCGTGACAAAGATCAACTTGCACGGATTACCTTCGGCTTCCAGCTTGGCGCGGTACTCGTTGGTGACACGCTCGGCGCGTACCAGTTGCTCCCGGGTGGGCAGCAGGCCGACGCGGTTGAGCTGCGCCCAGCCGTAGAACTGGCAGGTGGCAAGCTCGACGAAGTCTGCGTCCAGGGCGATGCACAGCTCGATGATACGGTCGATTTTGTCGATGTTGTGCCGATGGGTCACGAAGTTCAGCACCATCGGATAACCGTGGGCCTTCACCGCCCGGGCCATTTCCAGTTTTTGCGCGAAGGCTTTCTTCGAGCCGGCCAGCAGGTTGTTCACCTGCTCGTCGCTGGCCTGGAAGCTGATCTGGATGTGGTCCAGGCCGGCCTTCTTGAAGTCGCTGATTTTCTGTTCGGTCAGACCGATGCCGGAGGTGATCAGGTTGGTATAGAAACCCAGCCTGCGTGCCTCACCGATCAATTCGGCCAAGTCCTGGCGCACCAACGGCTCGCCTCCGGAAAAACCCAGCTGCGCGGCGCCCATCTCCCGGGCTTCGCGAAACACCTTGAACCACTGCTCGGTGCTCAGCTCCTTGCCCTGCTCGGCGAAGTCCAGCGGATTGGAGCAGTACGGGCATTGCAGCGGGCACCGATAGGTCAGTTCGGCCAGCAGCCACAGCGGCAAACCGACGGCGGGCTTTTCAGGCAAGTGTGATCCAGTGCTCTGCACGGGCGACCTCCATGAATTGCTCGATGTCGTCACCGAGTTCCGGCACGTCGGGGAACTGCTTCGCCAACTCGCCGATGATCGCCGCGACATCCCGTTCACCATCGATCAGGCCACCGATCAGCGCAGCGCTGTCATTGAGCTTGATCATGCCTTCAGGATAGAGCAGCACGTGGCCTTTCTGGGCCGGTTCGTACTGGAAGCGATAGCCGGGGCGCCAGCGCGGGGTTTGGCTGCGATCGAAACTCATAAGGTGATTCCTTTGTGCCAAACCCGTTGGTCGGTCACGGTGTGATAGGGCGGGCGGTTCAGTTCGTAGGCCATGCTCATGGCGTCGAGCATGCTCCAGAGAATGTCCAGTTTGAACTGGAGAATCTCCAGCATGCGCTCCTGACCTTGGCGGGTGGTGTAGTGCTGCAAGGTGATCGCCAGGCCATGCTCCACATCACGCCGGGCCTGGCCCAGGCGGGTGCGGAAGTATTCATAGCCGGTCGGGTCGATCCATGGATAATGCTGGGGCCAACTGTCGAGGCGCGACTGGTGGATCTGCGGGGCGAACAGTTCGGTCAACGAACTGCTGGCGGCTTCCTGCCAACTGGCCCGGCGGGCGAAGTTGACGTAGGCGTCCACCGCGAAGCGTACGCCGGGCAGCACCAGTTCCTGGGAGCGCAGTTGGTCGGGGTCAAGGCCGACCGCCTGGCCCAGCCGCAGCCAGGCTTCGATGCCGCCGTCTTCGCCAGGCGCGCCGTCATGGTCTAGCAGGCGCTGGATCCACTCGCGACGGATCTCCCGGTCCGGGCAGTTGGCCAGGATCGCGGCGTCCTTGAGCGGGATATTCACCTGGTAATAAAAACGGTTCGCGACCCAGCCCTGGATCTGCTCGCGAGTGGCGCGGCCTTCATACATCGCCACGTGATACGGGTGATGGATGTGGTAATACGCGCCCTTGGCACGCAGGGCCGCTTCGAACTCGGCGGGGGACAGGGGGGTGTCAGTCATTTCGGTTCTCCGGGAAATGCCCGTGGTGCTGTGGCGTCAGGGCTGGCCCCATCGCGAGCAAGCTCGCTCCCACAGGGGCCGAGTCATACTGGATATGTGCTGTACAGCAAAACCAATGTGGGAGCGAGCTTGCTCGCGATGAGGCCTGTCCAGCCGGCATCAATCGGGCTGATACACCGCAAGCTCACCCCACATTGGTCCTGCATTTCCTACAACTCAATACTCATTCCGTCGTAGGCCACTTCAATCTTTCGACGTACAAGCTCGGCCCGCTCGGGCGAGTCTTCGTCCAAAATCGGGTTGGTGTTGTTGATATGGATAAGGACCTTGCGCTGCTCGGGCAACTGCTCCAGCACTTCCAGCATGCCGCCGGGGCCGTTTTGCGCCAGGTGGCCCATTTCCCGGCCAGTGCGAGTGCCGACGCCACGGCGCTGCATTTCATCGTCGTCCCACATCGTGCCGTCCACCAGCAGGCAATCGCTGCCAGCCATGATCGTCAGCAATGACTCGTCGACCTTGCCCAGGCCCGGCGCATAGAACAGTTTGCCGCCCGTGCGCAGGTCTTCGACGATCAGCCCGATGTTGTCGCCCGGGTGCGGGTCGAAGCGATGCGGTGAATAGGGCGGTGCGGCGCTGCGCAGGGGCAGCGGGGTGAAGCGCAGGTTCGGGCAGGCGGCGATGGTAAAACTCTGGTCGAGCTCGATGCGATTCCAGCTCAGCCCGCCGTTCCAATGGGTCAGCATGTTGAACAGCGGAAAGCCCGTGCTCAGGTCTTCATGGACCATGTCGGTGCACCAGACTTGATGCGGGCAACCTTCGCGCAGGCTGAGCAGGCCGGTGGTGTGGTCGATCTGGCTGTCCATCAGGATGATCGCGCCAATGCCGGTGTCCCGAAGGGCCCGGCCCGGCTGCATCGGGGCGAAGGCCTGGAGCTGGGCGCGAATGTCCGGGGAGGCGTTGCACAGCACCCAGTTCACCCCGTCATCGGACAGGGCGATGGACGACTGGGTACGCGCCTGGGCTCGCAGGCTGCCGTTGCGAAAACCTGCGCAGTTGGCGCAGTTGCAATTCCACTGGGGGAAACCACCACCGGCGGCGGAACCTAGAATCTGGACGAACATGGTTGCTCCATCTGCAAACCGAAATAAAAACGCCTCGGCTGGCCGAGGCGTAGTGCTGCGTGCTTGAGCGCCTGCAGCAATCAGCGGCTGGCGAAGTACATGGTGACTTCGAAACCGATACGCAGGTCGATATATGCGGGTTTGGACCAGGACATGGGAATACTCCTTTGGTTGGGGGACTTTGGTTCGATGGAACGGGTGAGACCTATACATATAGTCCACCTCCGTTCGGAGATGTTCAGATGCTTAGGCGCCTATGTTACTAAATCTGACAAATTCGTTCGCCGCGATTCTCGAAGAAAGCTCGTTACAGCGGCTGCAATGATTACTGCGCCGCGTGCCAATGTTCTTGCGGGCAGGTGCCGTTGCTCAGGCAATACCATCCTCCTTCGGCACCGATCAAACCCCGGGCGGCGATCTCTAGCTGTGCGCGATCCAGATGCAGGATGGCATCGGCCAGTTGCTCAAGGTAATCCGACGGACGGCCAGCCTGCTTGCCCTGCCAGAGCAATTCGGCGGCCTGGGCGCGGGGCAGGGCATCCATCTGGAACTGGGCGGCGAGTGCCTGCTGTTGGCCGGCCAGGGCCGACTCATCGAGTTGCTGGATCAGTGCCGGTAACCCGATCAGGAATTGCTCGATGTGGGCGATCAATTGCGTCGCCGAGACGCTGGGCGACTGGACGCCGAACAACACCCCGGTTTGCCCGTCGATCTGTTTCAAGCCGCTGAACACCGCATAACCCAACTGCAGATCCACGCGCAGACGCTGGTAGAACGGCGTCTGGCCCAGCTGCGCCAGCAACCGCCAGGCGGCTTCGTCGGGCAGCGCCAGGGTGGCCGTCGGGCAGAACAGCAACACGGCCGCTTCTTCACCGTGGGTCTGGAGCCTGTGCCAGATGCGTTGCCCGCGCGGCACCGTCGCCAGGCTGACGTCCTCGCCGGCAACGCCCGGCACACGGGCCAACACCGGGCCCAGCGCCCCTTGGCTGGTGGCCGACAGACCGATGGACAATCCGTCCCAGCGAGCCGTTGTCCACACGTTTTGATCGCTGTCGGGCATAGGCAACGCGGATGATGATCGGCAGTGATTCGGCAGCGCCTTCAGCAGATGCCGAATCGGTATCGGCGGCGTTTCGTTGCCGGCCTGGGACATTGGCAACGGTTGGGCAAGCTTCGCCAGAACGTGTTCGAGCACCAACGGCATCGGTGTTTGCAAACCAACCAGTTTTAACAGGCATTGATGAGTGGACAGTTCGAAGCTGACGTCCACACCCGCCTGGCGAGCATCCTCACGCACCTCATCCAGGTGCCGGTCGAGCCTGGATTGAAGATCCAGCGGTGCCTGGGTCGTCAGTTGCCAGCGCAGGTACACCGCGCCTTCGCGACCGTTGTCTGGCAGCGCCTGGCTGAACTGCATGGGCGAGCGTTCCCGTCGGCCCCGGGAGCGGTCCTGGGCGAAGGTGCGCAAGCCACGGTGGGCACTGGTCTGGCCGCGTATCAGTCCGGCGCGAGGCCCTTCGCTTGGCGTTTGCAGGAACGGGTTGGGCGCGGGCAGTTGCCAGGGTTCCACGACATCGTCGGCGGGGTGCAGTTGCTTGAGGATTTCCCTGAGCCTCACCAGGTCGTTTGCCCGCAGCGGTTCATTACGTTCTTCACAGTCCCAGCGGGCGATCTGCAAGGCCGATCCTGTCTCCTGCCGACGCTGCAACAACGCGGTGAACTCCTGGCGCAACGACGCCCAGTCATCCAGGGCGGCAAAGAAGCCCAACCAGTCGTGCAGCAACGGCTGGATCTGCGCCGCTGCCTGAGCGTTGTGATGCTTGAATTCGATGTGCAGTAGCGCCTGGTCGGCAAATTCATACAACGCAGTGGCCTTGAGGCTGTCAGCCAGGCCGCGTTGACGCAATGTGGCGAGCAAGCCGCCCGGTTTGCTGGAGTTCAGCCACGTACAGAGAAAATCCAAGGCTTGGGGCGAGGCGGTGGGCAGCGCTTCGAAGGCGAACAGCCAGTCTAGACAACCTTCGCGGACCTGTTGATAACTTGTCTGGGACGACGCCATCAGCTTAGGCGGCGAGAGTCTGGTAACCGATTCACCGCTCGCGACATGGCTGCCGAACTGTTCCGCCAACGCTTTCAAGGCATCGAGACTTTGTGGGCCGGCCAGGCTCAGGGTCATCTGGCCGCTCTGGTAGAAGCTGCGATAGAAGTCGTGCAATGCGCTTTGGAATTCGGTGTGCGTCACGGCGAGGCTGTCGCGATTGCCGGCATGAAAACCCCGCAGCGGATGGAACGCCAACAGGCCGTCATGCAAGGCAAGCTGTCGCTGGGCGGCCGTATCCTGGGACCAGGCGATGAACTCTGCATGCAGCACTTCCCGTTCCCGCAGCAGATCGGCTTCATCCAGGCGCGGATGGGCGAGCATGTCCCCCAGTCGTTCCAGCCCGTCGGCGAAGGTGGCGGGTGGCAGCTCGAAGAAAAAGTCCGTGGCGCGTTCCCCGGTGCGCGCATTGACCTGCCCGCCGTGCCGCTGCACGTAGGCCATCAGGTTCTCCCCGGCGGGAAACCGTTCGGTGCCGATGAACAGCAGATGTTCGAGCAGATGCGCCATCCCCGGCCAGGCCAGGGGCGCATCATGGCTGCCAGCGTCGACGCGCAGTACCGCGGCGCTGCGCTTGAGGCCCGGGACATGACGCAAGGTCACCCGCAAGCCGTTGGCCAGGATTTCAGTGTGGGGGCGGAGGGAATCGGGGACCGGCATGGGCGCTTCCAGAACAAGGATGCGCCCATGCTAGCGGATCAGGGCCCTTTCTCAATCCTCAATCAGTGTTTGTGCAGGTCGTTGTAAAGCTCGGGACGGCGATCGTGCAGGTAGTTGTAGGCTGCGCGGGAGTCGTCCAGCAGTTGTCGATCCAGTTCTGCGACGATCAAGGCTTCGTCCAATCCCGCGAGCGCCGGGCGGCTGCCATTCGGTGCGGCGATGCTGCTTTGGCCGCAATACAGCAATTCGCCTTCGTGGCCGCAGTAATTGGCGTAGGCCACGAAACACTGGTTCTCGATGGCCCGGGCACGGACGGTGACGTCGGCAATGAACTCGTAGGGTTGCATGTTGGCGGTCGGTACCAGGATCAGCTCGGCGCCGGCGAGAGCCAGGCGTCGGGCGTTTTCCGGGAACTCCAGGTCGTAGCAGATCAGCAGGCCGAGTTTCCAGCCGTTGAGCTCGACGATAGGCAGCGCTGAGTCGCCAGCGCTGAACATTGCGTGATCGAGGTCACCGAACAGGTGGCTCTTGCGGTAGTTGGCCAAGCGCTCACCCTGGGCGTCGATCAGTTGCACGGCGTTGTAGATCTGCCCGTCTTCGCTGCGTTCGGGGTAGCCATAGACAATGGCCAGGCCGGCCGCCTTGGCAATGCGGCCGATCTGTTGCGCCCACTCGCCGTTGTAGACCTCGGCCAATACATTCACCGCGTCGACGCCAATGTTGTAGCCGGTCATGAACATCTCCGGCAGCACCAGCACATCGGCGCCCCTGGCTTCCAGCGCCACCTGATGCAGGCGTTGCAGGTTGCCGGCCGGATCCAGTGGCAACGGTGGGCATTGGTAGAGGGCTACGCGCATCGAAAACTCCTTTTATTCGGGCAGGGCGATCGGACCGATTTCGTGGAACACATCACCTGGACCCGGGTTTTCGGCGTGGGTTTCACCGCCGAAGTGCTTCATGATTCCCCACACGGCATTGAGTGAGGTCTGTACCGCGCCTTCGACCCAGGCGGGTGTCCATGAGACGTCGTCGCCAGCGATAAAGATCCCGCGTTGTTCGGCCGGCATGTCGTCCTGCATGAAGTGCGCATACATGCGCTGGTTGTAGCGATAGTGGCCGGGCAGGGCGCCCTTGAAGGCGCCGAGGAAATGCGGATCGGCTTCCCAGGACACGGTGATCGGATCGCCAATGATGCGTGCGGCAATGTCCACCTTGGGGTAGATCTTCTTCAGGGCATCGAGGGCCAGCTTCACGCGTTTTTCCACCGGATGCGGGAGCATTTTCAACGCATCGCTCATCCAGGAATACGACAGGCAAATCACGCCGGGCTTGTCGTCGCCATTGTCGAACAGATAGGTGCCACGGGTCAGGCGGTCGGTCAGGGTCATGCTCATCAGGTCGCGGCCGGTTTCCGGATCCTTGTCTTTCCAGAACGGCCGGTCGACCATCACGAATGTCTTGGACGATTGCATGTAGCGGGTGCGGTCCAGGGCCATCCACATCTTTTGCGAGAACAACGCTTCTTCACATTCGATCTGAGTAGTCAGCAGCCAGCTCTGGCACGTGACCAGCACCGCAGCGTATTCGCGGGTGTTTTCCCACACGTCCGTCACGCTGAAGCGGCCATCGGCCGCACGGGCGATGCGCTTCACGCCGCTGCGTGGGGCGCCCAGGTGCAGCGAATTGAGGCTGGTCCCCTCGGGCCAGTGCACACAGCGTTCCGGCACATGGTTCCAGATGCCATGGGGCACCTGTTCGACGCCGCCGACTACCAGGTGCTGATGGTCGTCGCAGTTGGTCATCACGACGCGGAAGATTTCCAGCATCGAATTGGGGAAATCCGAATCCCAGCCACCCGTGCCGAAACCGACCTGGCCGAACACTTCACGGTGCTGGAACGAGAGCTTGGCGAACGCCTTGGAGGTGGCGACGAAGTCGTAGAAGGTGCGGTCGTCCCAGAGCGGCACCAAGGTGTTCCACAATTCCTTGAGACGTGGCACGTCGCGGTCGCGGATCGCCTGCTGGATCTCGCCAAAGCGCGAACCATCTTCCAGCGCATCGGCCCAGGCATCGGCAACTTCCTGGAACAGCGCAGGAAGGTCCGCCAGTTTCCGGGCGTAATAGGTCTGGCCTTCCAGGTCGATGACCGTGCTGCCGGACGCCGGGGTCAGCGGGTTGGGGAACGGTTTGGTCTCCAGGCCCAGCTTGTCGACATAGTGATAGAACGCGGTGGACGACACCGGAAAACGCATGCCACCCAGCTCGGCAATCACCCCTTCGGCGCCGTTGAACGCTTGCGAGCGCAGGCGCCCACCCATCTTCGACGCCTCATAGACCACGGGCTTGAGACCCAGCTTCATCAGCTCGTACGCCGCCACCAGACCGGCGATTCCGGCCCCGACAATCGCCACTTCCGTACCGTGGTTATGGGCGGGAATGCTGCCCAGGCCCGCCGGATGCTCGATCCAGTCGTCAAAGGCGAAAGGAAAGTCCGGACCGAAAATGGTGATGGGCTTCTTACCGTCTGCTGGGTGGCGATTGTTTTTGTTCATGGCTGACCTTGATGGGCGACTCGACGCGGTGTTCGCGTCTGAGTATAGGAAAGATGCCAGCCATTCTAGGGAGGGTGGAACACGTTAATAAGACACAATATGTCGTCGTTTTGAGTGTATTACAGTCATTTTGACCTATTCATCAATCGTAATGACGAAATCCGTTCCCACAGGTTAAGTTGCGAAGGGCCTAGACAGGCTGGCCCCGATCGATCTTGCTGCTGAGGATGATCGAGGTGGTGGTTTTCTCCACGCCGTCCACGCTGCCGATCTGGTCCAGCAATTGATCCAGTTGCTCCGGCGATTCCGTGCGCAGCCACGCAACGTAGTCGAACTCACCGCTGACCGCACACAACTGCTGGACCTGGGCCATGGCGCTCAAGCGTCGCAGCACGTCCTTGCCGGAGCGCGGTTGGACCTTGATACCGACGTAAGCCTGCAAGCCGCCGTCAATCACCCGTTGGCCCAGGCGCACGCCGTAGCCGGTAATCACCTTGGTCTTTTCCAGGCGTGCCAGCCGCGAGGTCACGGTCGTGCGGGCGATACCCAGTTGCCGGGCAAGCATGGCGACGCTTTCCCGGGCGTTGATTTGCAGCGCTGCGATCAGTTGCCGGTCGATTTCGTCGAGGACGGGGGGGCGGGTGTCAGTCAAAGTGGGCTCCGGCGCAGGCATCGATGGCGAGCATGTTACAGGCTCCCGCGCTCGAAATAGCGAGTGGCGGGCAATGCCAGTGCCTGCCACGCAAAGGCGAGGTTCGCCTGGGACGATCTGAGCCAGAGACCGTCCTGGCCAATCAGTTGTTCAGCGGGCAATTGCAACAAAGCGTCCAGCAACAACGACTGCACCGAGCCTTGGTCCTCGCTGCTTTCGGTTTCCCAATCGTGCTCGAAACACCGTATCTGCACTTGTTCTTCGTCGAAGCTTTCGAACTGAGGCCGATTGCCCAACCATTGCGGATGTATTCGCAGCGTATGCGCTTGGACATCGAGGAGGAGCAATTGCCAGCCCCGATAGCTTCCACACTGTTCTGCCACATCGGTTGCCATACAGGTCAGCGCCAGATAGCGGCTGTTTGGTGACCAGGCCATCGAGGGTGCCAGATCAATCAATGCGCAACCCGAGGCCGTTAGCAGGTGCCCGCCGAGACGGGGCGTACCGGCACGTACCCAGCTGTCGGCGTATTCCGTCTCGCTGCCGAACAGCCAGGCGGCATCCTGATCATTCGGCGCAGGCTGGATGAAATCACCCTCGGCGGTGGCCGCTTGCGGGCGGTCCACCAGGCGCCAAGGCTCGACGGCGCTGAGCTGTGACGCTGTCGGTTGCAACTGCACCGTGTTGTAGAACAGTCGGGATTGTTCGTTTGGACGAAAAAAGGACGAGTCGCTGCCAACCTCCGGTGCGGCGACGTTGAATCGCTGCAACGGGCTGCTGTCCCTATTGCTATCCAGCCGACCTTGAACCGCCGCCAGGCTCAGCCGGCCATCGCGAAAATCGAGGATGCGCTCCACCCACATGGAGGGACCTTCCAGCAGGCGTTGCTCCTTCGCGTCGGCAATCACCCCATGGGTGGTCACGGTCGTTGAGTGTTCAAAGGGCAGCAGTGCCAGGTAACGACCGCAATCAGAGACGCGGTGATCCAGCAACCAACTTCCCGGCAAGTGCCAATCACCGATCCGGCAGCGATAACCCCCAAGCCCATCGCGGTTGTCGCCCAGCCAGATCAGGTGAGCGCAGGCCCCACCCAGCATTGGCTGCGTCTCGACAAACGAGTCCCCTCGCACACCCCGACTGTCCAACGGCATCGCAATGGCCATGCGGGTCAGTTTGAACTCACCGACCTGTACGCGCCCCTGGGCGTCATGATCGGTCTGGGTTTCGGTATCGCCATGGATACTGTCCAGACGATAGCCATAACGGCCAGAGCCTGGGCGTGGATAGTCGAGGTAGGCGCCGATACGCACATGGTCGGCGTCGAGGCTCAGCAGTTCATGCCAGTAGAAGGACGGTTCCGCGGCGCGCTTTACCCAGGGCGAGGGCAGGGCGCGCCAGCCGGTGTCGAGCTGCCACAACCAATACAGGTCGCCTTCTTCGTGACCGCTTTGCTGCTGGGCCAGGCACACCAGGGCGCGTTGATCAGTGCTCCAAACCAAGGGCGCGTCTGCCGCCATCAGCAGGTCGGACGGTTGCCCGTTGACGCTGACGGTATAGCGCGGCGAAAGCAGGGGCTCCAGTGGCTGGGCCAAGTCACGAAAGGTTGAGGGCAATGAGATATTGCCTTGCAGGCACTGCTGGCCATCAGCGGAGCGCCGCTCAAAGGTCTGCTCAGGATGACAATCGGCTTCCAGCCACAGATCGCCGACAGGCACCAGGGGGGTGACGCTGGCCGTTTGCAACAGCTCATCGAGCCGGGTTTCGCGAACGCCGTTATCCACCAGCGGGCTATGGCGTCCGCTCAATAGGTCGAGGTCAAACGTGTCCAACTCCCAGAGCTCGCTGTCGGCGCAGCGGTATAACTGGCGTTGCTGACGGTCGAGGACCACCAGTCCCCATGCCTGTCGGGACGGTACCGGTGCCGCGAAGTAACGTCCGTCTCGGGAGAACACCGCCGAAGAGCCAATGCCTTGCAAGAGCACGCCGTCGGGGAACAGATAGTCGCAATACGTCGGGCCGCCCATGGCGATTTCGCCGTGGTTGAAGACCCGGATCGGCTCGCCTTCAGGGGTCAGCAGCGGCTCGCTTCCACCCCAGGCACTTGGTCCTTGGCTGGAAACGGGCGCCAACCCAAGGCGCCGCTCCCAACTGCTGACGCAGGCGAGTCCGACGATGATGCCAACGATCGCCACCAAGATGCCCCACCACTCAGGCAATGCCCGACCCAGGCTGAACCCCAGGCCAAACACGGCGCCGACCGTCACCCGGGCAATGCTTCGACCCATCGCCAAAAAGCCCAGGCGAGCGGCAAGGCCCATCAACAGCCCGAGGCACACCACTGTCAGCAAAGCCAACGGGGGCGGCATTATTGTGACGAAAAAGGCTGGTACCAGCAGGATGCCGAGTTGCCAGAACAGTTCAAGAAACAGTCGAGGGAGGCTGGGGCTGGCGATGATGGGCGTCTCGGTGAGGGAGGGGGATTTTTATTGTAATGGAGCGAAAGAGGCTAGCGGGAGGACGCTGGATACGCAAAAGCCGCGCAATGCGCGGCTTTTGAATTTGGTGGGCCCACACGGACTTGAACCGTGGACCAAAGGATTATGAGTCCTCTGCTCTAACCAACTGAGCTATAGGCCCTCAGTAGGCCGCGGATTATAGCGACGGTTTCTCGGCTGTGCTATCCGAAAAATCCGATACGGCCACACGCAGGAACGTGGCGGCGAACTCGTCGGCGCACAGGGGCAGGCTGACGATGTAGCCCTGGATCTGTTCGCAACCTTCATCAGCCAGGAATTGCTGCTGGGCCAGGGTTTCGACGCCTTCGGCGATGACGGTGAATTGCATGCTGCGGCCCAAGGCGATGATTGCCCGCACGATGGCCACGTCGTGGGGGTCGTCGGGCAGGCCGCGGACGAAGGACTGGTCGATCTTGAGGATGTCCAGCGGTAGGCGCTTGAGGTAACTCAGGGAGGAATAGCCCGTGCCGAAGTCGTCGATGGCCAGTTGCACGCCGAGTTTCTTCAACTGGTGCAGCACCGTCAGGGCTTCTTCGGCCTGGCTCATGATGAAGTTTTCGGTAATTTCCAGTTGTAATAAGTCGGGTTGGAGCTGGTGTTCGCGCAGCAGTTGTTCGATACGCCCCAGCAAGTTGGGTTGACGCAGTTGGGCGCCGGCCAGGTTGACCGACAGCGGGCCGAGGCTTTCGTAGGCGCTGTTCCATTCGCACAGTTGCCGGCAGGCACGTTCCAGTACCCAGTCGCCAATTTGCAGAATCATGCCGTTTTCTTCCGCCAACGGGATGAAATGTTCGGGCGGGACGTCGCCAAACGTCGGGTGATTCCAACGAATCAGTGCCTCGGCACCCACCAATCGGTTGTCGGCGAGGCTGATTTTCGGCTGGAAGGACAGGGACAGCTCGTTGCGTTCAATCGCTCGCCGTAGCTCGTGTTCCAAGGCCACGCGTTCGCTGGCCTGGGCGGTGAGGTCGCGGGTGTATTTCTCCACCCGGTTGCGGCCCTTGGCCTTGGAGCGGTACATCGCCGCGTCGGCATTCTTGACCAGCGTGGCGACGTCGCAGCCATCCTGCGGGTAGAGGCTGGTGCCGATGCTGGCGCTGATAAAGAATTCGTGCTCGCCGGCCTGGAACGGGGCGGTAAAGCAGTTCAACAGTTTCTGGGCGATGTGCTCGGCGTCGCTGGGCTGCTGCAGGCCGGGCAGCAGGATAATGAATTCGTCGCCGCCCAGGCGCGCCACGGTGTCGATGTCGCGCAACTGCTCGCGCAAGCGCACGGCGATGCCCTTGAGCAGCAGGTCGCCGACCGGGTGTCCGAGGCTGTCATTGATGTGCTTGAAACGGTCCAGGTCCAGGAACAGCACGGCACCCTGGCCGCCGTTTTCCTGCTGGCTGTTGAGGGCCGTCAGCAAGCGACTTTCGAACAGCGTGCGATTGGGCAGGCCCGTCAGCGGGTCGTGGTGAGCCTGGTAGTCGAGCCGGGCTTGGGCGTGCTTGAGGCTGGAGATATCGGCGAAGACCGCGACAAAATGGGTGATTTGTCGGTCCCGATTGCGTACTGCGCTGATGGTCAGCCAACTGGGGTATAGCTCGCCGTTCTTGCGCCGATTGGAGATCTCTCCCTGCCAGTGCCCCTCCGCCGTCAACTGGTGCCACATCGCCGCGTAAAACGCGCTGTCATGCAGGCCGGACGCTAACAACCGGGGTGTGTGGCCCAAGGCTTCGGTTTCGCTGTAGCCAGTGATTTCGGTGAAGGCTCGGTTCACGGCGCTGATGTGTTGTTGCGTATCGGTGATCAGCACGCCTTCGGCAGTGCTTTCGAACACGGTGGCGGCCTGTTGCAGTTTTTCCTGCATCAGGTGGCGTTCGGTGATGTCCCGGGCGATGGTCAGCATGCAGTCTTCGTCGCCGATGGGCAGCGGGCGGCTGGAGACTTCACAGAGTCGTATCTGCCCGTCGTTACGACGGATATGGCAGCTGAAATCCCTGACAAAGCCGTCCCGTTTCAGCAGGTCGAGCATCTGCTTGCGCTCGTTGAGATTGACCCAGATGCCCAAATCCAGGGTGGAGCGATCCACCGACAGCGCGCTGTTGAAGCCGGTAATGCGGCTGAAACCCTCGTTGACTTCAATCAGCAAGCCATCGCTTTGCCGGGACAGCAGCAGGCCATCGGGCGAGGCGTGGAAGGCCTTGGCGAACTTTTCTTCGGATGTCTGCAGTTGCTGCTGGGTTTCCTTGAGCTGGCTGATGTCCCGCACCACGACGACCAGGGCTGGTGTCGTGTCGAGGTCGAAGGGTTCGGCGGAGATCAGCCCGGTGAACACCTGTCCGTTGCTGCGGCGAAAGGGCATTTCCAGGTTGCGAATGCTGCCGGCCTGCAAACGCTGCAGCAGGCCCGGCCCCACGCCCTGGATGCCCCAGATATTCAGTTCGGTTGCGTTGCGTCCGACCACCTCTGCGGCACTCAAGCCGATCTGTTCTTCAAAAGCCTTGTTGACCTCCAGCAGGCATCCGTCCAACAGCCGAGCAATCACCAGGATGTCCGGGCACTGGCGGAACACCGAGGCAAATTTCTGCTCGGAAAGGCGCAGTGCTTCCTCGGTGCGCTTGGCTTCACTGATATCGATCATCAGCCCGCGCATCAGCGGTTCGTGCCCATGTTCGATCAGGCTGACAATGTCGCGCACCCACAGGCAGCGGCCATCGGCGGTGATCACCCGATAATCGATGCAGTGGTCGCGACCCGCCAGCACCTCATGATCGCAGTAGCTCTGGGCGCGGATCAGGTCGGCCGGATGAATGATGTTGCGCCAGAAACCCGGGATCAACCAATGGGAGAGGGGATAACCGAGCAGGTCTTCGGCGTGGGGCGACACATAGCTGTAGGTGTAGTCGCTGACCCTGGCCTCCCAGGCAATGGCCGACAGGCTCTCCACCAGCCCACGATAATGGTATTCGCTGCTGCGCAGCTCCTGTTCAAGCTCCACCCGCCGGGCGATCTCCGAGCTGAGCCGGCGGTTGATGCGAATGACCACCGCCAGTATGCCGACCAGGAGCAGCAGCGCGGGCAGGCCGTATAGCAGCAAGTCTGACCAGAGCTGGCGGTAGTCGTGCACATTGCCGACCCACTTCTGCTGGATCTCGGCGACTTCGGCCGGACTCATGTCCGCCATGACCTTGTCCAGGATACCGACCAATATCTTGTTGTTTCTCGGGACGGCCATTGCCAGTTGATAGCGATAAGGCGTTTCCCCGCTGACATAAAGGCCTTCGAGCTTGAGTTGGCGCAGGCTCCAGACACTGGAAGCCAGATCGCCCACCACCGCGTCCACTTCATCGGTAGCCAGTGCTTGCAGGGCTGAGCTGACGTTGGGCAGCGCCACCAGGTTCAGGTCGGGATGATGGTTGCGTAGCAATTCATGGGGGGCATAGTTCTCCACCACGGCGATTTTCAGCCCGTACAGCTCCTTTAGGTTGTGAGGCTGGGCGCCACCGCGATGGGCCAGGATGACAATGGGGAAATCCAGGTAGGGACGGGTGAATGCCAGGTAGTTCTGGCGCTCAGGGGTCGACATGATGCCCGGCAGCAGGTCGATCTTGCCTTGGACGACTTGCTCGAGCACGGCAGTCCAACTGGCCGGTTCGACAGGGGTGAGCTTGATGGCCAGTCGTTCACGGATGATCTCGATGTAGTCGGCGGCCAGGCCTTGATAGCGGCCTTGGTCATCGCGAAATTCAAACGGCGGCCATGAGGCGTCGACACCCAGGCGCAGGTCAGGGTGGTCCTTGAGCCAGCGGAGCTCCTCGTCGGTGAGCGTCAACGCGCCAGCTGTTGCGGTCCAGGTCATCAATGACAGCAAAAGCGCGGCCGTCAGTCTGGGCATCACTGTCTCGTCATGGCTTGGGGAGGATGATTCGAGTGTAGACGGGCAACAGGGTGGTGAGGGGCGTAACGACGGGGATTTTATCTGTGCATAACAAAACCCCCGGCAGGGCCGGGGGTTTTGAAGGTCACTCGTCGAGGAAGGAGCGCAGGTGCTCGCTTCGCGTCGGGTGGCGCAGTTTGCGCAACGCCTTGGCTTCGATCTGGCGAATCCGCTCACGGGTGACATCGAACTGCTTACCGACTTCCTCGAGGGTGTGGTCGGTATTCATGTCGATGCCGAAGCGCATGCGCAGTACCTTGGCTTCACGGGCAGTGAGGCCGGAGAGTACTTCGCGAGTCGCTTCCTTGAGACTCTCGACCGTGGCGACATCGATCGGAGACTGCATGGTGGAGTCTTCGATGAAGTCACCCAGATGGGAGTCTTCGTCATCGCCGATCGGGGTTTCCATGGAGATCGGCTCTTTGGCGATCTTCAATACCTTGCGGATCTTGTCCTCAGGCATTTCCATGCGTTCGCCCAGCTCTTCCGGCGTCGGTTCGCGACCCATTTCCTGCAGCATCTGGCGGGAAATGCGGTTGAGCTTGTTGATCGTCTCGATCATGTGCACCGGGATACGGATGGTGCGGGCCTGGTCGGCGATCGAGCGAGTGATCGCCTGACGGATCCACCAGGTGGCATAAGTCGAGAACTTGTAGCCGCGACGGTATTCGAACTTGTCCACCGCTTTCATCAGGCCGATGTTGCCTTCCTGGATCAGGTCGAGGAATTGCAGGCCGCGGTTGGTGTACTTCTTGGCGATGGAGATCACCAGACGCAAGTTCGCTTCGACCATCTCTTTCTTCGCGCGGCGGGCCTTGGCCTCGCCGATCGACATGCGACGGTTGATGTCCTTGATCTCGGCGATGCTCAGGCCGGTCTCGGCCTCCAGCGCACTCAGCTTCTGCTGGCAACGAACGATGTCCGGTTGCAGGCGGGCAATGGCTTCAGCGTATTTGCTCTTGCCCTTGGCCAGTGCATCGGTCCAGCTTTCGTCGACTTCATTGCCCGGGAACTGGCGCAGGAAATCGGCACGCGGCATGCGGGCATCACGCACGCAAAGCTGCATGATCGCGCGCTCTTGCTGACGCAAGCGATCCAGGGCACTGCGAACACGCTCGACCAGGCCTTCGAACTGCTTGGGCACCAGCTTGATCGGCATGAACAGCTCGGCCAGCGCCAACAGCTCGGCAATCGCCTGCTTGTTGTTGCGGCCATGCTTCTTCAATGCCTTGCGGGTGATTTCCATCTGATCGGCCACGGCGCCGAAGCGCTGGGCAGCGATGACCGGATCCGGACCGCTTTCGGCTTCTTCCTCGTCGTCGCTCGCTTCGGCGTCGTCGTCATCGGTGTCGTCGTCGGCCTTGGCGGCTTTCGCGTCGATCGGTGGCGGCACTTCGGCGGCAGGCGGCGCAATACCGTCGTCCGGGTCGATATAGCCGCTCAAGACGTCGGACAGGCGGCCACCTTCGGTGGTGACGCGGGTGTACTCGGAGAGAATATGGTCAACCGTGCCAGGGAAGTGCGCGATTGCGCCCATCACTTCACGGATGCCTTCTTCAATACGCTTGGCGATTTCGATTTCGCCTTCACGTGTGAGGAGCTCTACGGTACCCATTTCACGCATGTACATGCGCACGGGGTCCGTGGTGCGACCTATGTCGGTCTCGACCGCTGCCAACGCTGCGGCCGCTTCTTCAGCGGCCGCCTCGTCGGTATCGGCGTCGGCCAGCATAAGGGCATCCTTATCTGGAGCAACCTCGAATACGTTGATCCCCATGTCGTTGATCATGCGGATGATGTCTTCCACCTGTTCCGGATCTGAAATATCCTCCGGCAGGTGGTCGTTGACCTCCGCGTAAGTCAGGTAGCCCTGCTCACGACCCAATAGGATCAACTCTTTGATACGAGACTGCTGTTGCGCTTTTCCGGACATAACACCCTATCCACTGAAGGTCTTGGCGGGCAAAAAACAAGCCGAGGATTATACCTGAGCTGTGACCTCACGCGCCAGTTGAGGTCGGGTTTGATGCGCAAACATTGCGGCTGAGTAAGTCGCGCAATTGGTTTTTCTCTTCGCTGGTCAACTCGCTCTGGCGAGCTTTTCGCAGAAGTTGTTCCAGGTTTCGCTCGCGTTGGCGGGCGGACAAGCTAGTAATGGTGTCGAAAAACTGTTGTTCAAGGTTGTCTCCACTAATCAGCCACTCCTTCTCGGCCAGGGCCTTCAAAAGGCGCCCCTGCTCGGTGCCATGCCACCGCGCGATCAACTGGAAAGAGTTAAGCTTGGGGTTCTTCTGCACGGCTTCAAGGAGTGCGACCAGCAATTGCGTATTGCTGTGGTCCTCGGCGGCGAAGTGCCCGGCATCCTCTACTTTTTCGGCCAGTTGCGGGTAATGCAGCAAGGTGCGCAAGGCGGCCAGTGTTGGTGGTTCGACGGCGGCCGGCACGCGCGGGGCACGTGGCTGGTCGCGATCGCCGCGCTTGCCGTTCTTGTCCCAGGGTTTCTTGTCCCATTTCTTGCCACCGCTGCCGGTTTTTTTTGGCGTCCATTCCTGCTGCGGGGCGTAGTCCTGCTGGGGTTGATGATAGCCGGCGAAATCCGGCATCGCGTCGTAATCGATGCCCGGGTCATACGCTGGCGGCGCCTCCTGGGGGGCGCTGTGCACCAGTTGATTGACCGCTTCGCTGTTGAGGCCGGTGATCTCGGTCAGGCGCTGGCGCATGAGGGTGCGCAGGTTGGCGCCGGGCACCTTGTCGATCAGCGGTGCCGCGAGGGTGGCCATGTGGGCCTTGCCTTCGAGGGAGCGTGGATCGGCTTCTTCAGTTAACTGCTGGAAAAAATAGTCGGCCAACGGTTGTGCGTGCTGGTTGATCCGCGCGCGGAACGCGTCGGTGCCTTCGGAGCGCACCAGGGTGTCCGGGTCCTCGCCCTCGGGCAGGAACAGGAAGCGTGCCCGGCGCCCATCCTGCAGGCACGGCAAGGTGGCCTCCAGTGCGCGCCAGGCGGCATTGCGGCCGGCCTGGTCGCCGTCGAAGCAGAACAGCACGTTGGGCACGACGCGAAACAGGCGCTTCATGTGCTCTTCGCTGGTGGCCGTGCCCAGGGTCGCGACGGCGTTGCGCAAACCTTGCTGGGCCAGGGCGATGACGTCCATGTAGCCTTCCACGACGATGATTTCGTCGAGGTTGCGGTTGTTCTTGCGCGCTTCGTATAGGCCATAGAGTTCCTGGCCCTTATGGAACACCGGGGTTTCCGGGGAGTTCAGGTATTTTGGCTTGTCGTCGCCCAGCACTCGGCCACCAAAGGCGATGATCCGCCCGCGTGTGTCGCGGATCGGAAACATGACCCGGTCGCGGAAGCGGTCGTAGCGCTTGCCGGTTTCGGCATTCTCGATCAGCAGGCCAGCGTCGATCATGGCGCGCTGCTGCAGCGTGTCGCTGCTCAGGTGCTTGTACAGATTGTCCCAGCCGGGCGGGGCGAAGCCGAGGCCGAAGTCCCGGGCGATTTCGCCAGTCAAACCGCGGCCCTTGAGATAATCCACCGCGGCCTTGCGTGCCGGATGGCTTTTGAGGGCCTGGCGATAAAAATCCGCCGCCGCCGTCAATAGTGGGTAAAGCGGAGAATCGGTCGGCTGGCGCGGCTTGTGCGCCCGGCCGCTTTCCTCCCGGGGGATTTCCATGCCGGCGGCTTTGGCCAGCTCTTCGACTGCCTGGGGAAAGTCCAGGTTGTCGTGGTCCATGATGAAGCCGAGGGCATTGCCACCAGCGCCGCAGCCGAAGCAATAGTAGAACTGCTTGTCGGGGCTGACGCTGAAGGAGGGGGTTTTCTCTTTGTGAAACGGGCAGCAGGCGGTGTAGTTCTTGCCTGCTTTCTTCATTTGCACGCGAGAGCTGACCACGTCGACGATGTCGGTGCGGTTCAGGAGGTCGTCAATAAAGCTCTGGGGAATCAGCCCGGCCATGGCGTTCTCATCATCTGCGCGAAATAGGGGCCCGAAATCGGCAGGCGTAACTGGGTCTGGGTTTGAGGCACGCTAAATCGGTGGCTCGACCGGGTCGTCTGCATCATCGCTGTCGGGAAGTGTATCTGCCGATCATCCGCTGACGTTAATAACTATCAGCATTCGACTGTTTGAATGTGTTGCGCTGAGTCCGGTAACGGCCGGTCAGGCCTCGGATAGCTCATGAAGCGGGCACGCAGCAGGTGCCTTGGGCTGATCGTCGTTAGAGGAATCAGGGTGTGCTCGTCGGTAGCCTTGGAAGGCTCGTCAGGAAAGACGTGCACCGCTGGCAAAAAGCCAGGTCTGACGCGGTGAAGCAGGGTGTCTTGGTCGCGTCTGCGGCTTTGACAGTGAAGCATCAAGCGTTATTCCGCAAATGCCATAAGCCCGGCTTGAAGGCCGGGCTTGGCAGAAGCTTGCTACGGACGTCTGTGTATTAGTACAGACGTACGGCGCGGCGCTGTTCGCGCTGAACTTTCTTGGCGTGACGCTTAACAGCGGCTGCTGCCTTGCGCTTACGCTCAGAAGTCGGCTTCTCGTAGAATTCGCGGCTACGAACTTCAGCCAGAACACCGGCTTTTTCGCAGGAGCGCTTGAAACGACGCAGAGCTACGTCGAAGGGTTCGTTCTCTTTTACTTTGACGGCTGGCATCCAGAGCTACCTTCATTCATTACCGGGGTCAACATCCTCGCGGCAAAAGAGCACTTGAAGACGTCGGTTTTTAAGGGTTGCGGATGTTAACCCCTCAACGCTCGGAATGCAAAGCCTCTGATCGAAAACCGCTGGTCGGGGCACAACGCGACGACTATTATGCGCGCCTTCGAATTCAGCCTCTACAAGGCGCAAACCCATGCTAGTACTGGGATTAGAAACGTCCTGCGACGAAACCGGCGTCGCACTCTACGACAGTGAGCGCGGCCTGCTGGCCGATGCGCTGTTCAGCCAGATCGACCTGCACCGCGCCTATGGCGGGGTGGTGCCTGAGCTCGCCTCCCGTGATCACGTCAAGCGCATGCTGCCCTTGATCCGTCAGGTCCTGGCCGAAGCCGACTGCGTGCCGACCGAGATCGACGGCATCGCCTACACCGCCGGCCCGGGCCTGGTGGGCGCATTGCTGGTCGGTGCGTCCTGCGCCCAGGCGCTAGCCTTTGCCTGGGGTATTCCGGCCTTGGGCGTGCACCATATGGAAGGTCACCTGCTGGCGCCGATGCTCGAGTCGCAACCGCCAGAGTTTCCGTTCGTCGCTTTGTTGGTATCGGGCGGCCATACGCAGCTCATCCGGGTCGATGGAATCGGCCAATACGAGCTGCTCGGTGAAACCCTCGACGATGCCGCCGGCGAAGCGTTCGACAAAACTGCAAAAATGATGGGCCTCAATTATCCAGGTGGGCCAGAAATTTCCCGGCTGGCGACGCAAGGGGTCGAGGGGCGTTTCGTGTTCCCTCGGCCGATGTGCGACCGTCCCGGCCTGGATTTCAGTTTCAGCGGGCTGAAAACCTTTGCCCTGAACACCTGGCAGCAGTGCGTCAGCGCCGGGGACGACAGTGAGCAAGCCCGTTGCGACATCTCGCTGGCGTTCCAGCAGGCCGTGGTGGAGACTTTGACCATCAAGTGCAAGCGTGCCCTGAAGCAGGCCGGGCTCAAGCGTCTGGTGATCGCCGGCGGTGTCAGTGCGAACAAGGCTTTGCGGACATCGCTGGAGAAAATGCTCGGCGACATGAAGGGCGACGTTTACTACGCCAGGCCGGAGTTCTGTACAGATAACGGCGCGATGATCGCCTTTGCCGGCTGCCAGCGTTTGCAGGCTGGCCAGCAGGAAAGCCTGGCGATCAGCGTGCAGGCGCGCTGGCCCATGGAGCAGTTGGCGCCTTTGTGAAACGTCATTTAAAAATGCCGTTCGCGCCCGGCGAACAGGTCGCGTAGATTGCCTCGGTGGCGCCAGACGATCAGCGCCACCAGCGCGGTCATTGGTAGCAAGGCCGCCGGTTCCTGCCAGGCCAGCAACGGCAGGGTCAGCGGTGTGGCGATCAGCGCAGCCAGGGAGCTGGTGCGGGTCAGGTAGAACGTCAGCAGCCAGGCACAGACAGCCAGCAGGGCGGCGGGCGGGTACAGACCCAGCAGCATGCCGGCGGCGGTGGCGACACCCTTGCCGCCACGAAAGCGGAAGTACAGCGGGAATAGATGGCCGATGACGGCGCAGACACCGATCCAGGCCTGTTGCTGCAACGAGAGCCCTGCAAGGCTGGCGATCAACACCGGGACAAGGCCTTTGCAGAGGTCGCCCAGCAGGGTCAGGATGGCGAGTTTGCGTCCGGCCAGGCGCAGCATGTTGGTGGCGCCGGCATTGCCTGAGCCACTCATTCGCGGATCCGGGCGACCGGTCAGGCGGCTGAGCAAAATGGCGAAGGACAGCGAGCCGAGCAGGTAGGCGAGAATCGCCAGTAACCAAAACATGCTAACTATTCCGGGCGAGGACGCCCTGATTCTAACGGGGCATCGCGCCCTTGTCGTGCTGCGGAGAAGAGTGCTTGGACAGAGTGTTTATCGAGGGCCTGGAAGTCGACACGGTGATCGGTGCCTACGACTGGGAGCGAGGCATCCGACAGTGCCTGCGACTTGACCTGAGCTTCGCCTGGGACAACCGCCCAGCCGCCGCGGGCGACGACCTGACCCTGGCGCTTGACTACGCCAGCGTGTCGTCGCGCATTCAGGCATTTGCCGAACAGGCGCAGTTCCAATTGGTCGAGACCTTTGCCGAGCGGCTGGCCCAAGAGCTCATGGACGAATTCAAGATCACCTGGCTGCGCCTGAAAGTGACCAAGCCTGGCGCCGTACCGGCGGCCAGCGGCGTTGGCGTGGAGATCGAGCGCGGATGTCGCTGACTCAGGTTTTTCTCGGGCTCGGCAGCAATATCGAGCGCGAAACCCATCTGCGCGCCGGTCTTGAGGCTTTGGCCGGCTTCCTGGTGGACATGCGCTGTTCGGCCGTGTTCGAGAGCCAGCCTGTGGGTATCAAGAGCGGGCCGTTCTTCAATTTTGTCGTCTCGGCCTTCACCGACCTGCCGCTGATGGAGCTGGATCGTCGTCTCAAGTTCATCGAGGCGGACAACGGTCGCTATGCGCCGGACCGCAAGGGGCTGCCGCTGGATATCGACGTGTTGTTGTATGGCGAGCAGGTCGGCAACTTCGATGGGTTGATCCTGCCGCGTGCGGAAATCCTCAAGAATGCCTTCGTGCTGTGGCCTTTGTCGCTGATGGCGCCGGATCGGATTCATCCGGGTGTGGGCAAGAGCTTCTCCACGCTGTGGGAAGAAGCGCAGATCGATCAGGTGCTGGCGCCAGTGGCTTTCGAATGGCGAGGCCAGCCGCTGACGCCGTTGAATCTGTTGTAAGGCGGCTGCCGTCATCGCGAGCAAGCTCGCTCGCACATTAGAACTTCAGTGGCACATATCTTGTGTTCAACCGAGATCCACTGTGGGAGCGAGCTTGCTCGCGATGACGGCGGAACATTCAGCCAAAAGGCAAACTGACACGCCCCCCCTTCAGCTCGCCGCTTCCTTGTAGGCCTTCAGCGCCCTGAGACGCTCACGCTTGATCGCCTCACCCAGTTCCGGCCCTTTGAACCCCTTCTCCAACAAAGGCTGCACCGCCACTGAGCGGGCCGCCGCCGCGGCCCCCCGCAGATATTCAGCCTGTGGATAACTTCGCTCCTCAAGCCCTTTGCGTCCCCGCGCATCCATCTCGCATGCTGCAATAAATTCCTCGAAGCGCTGGGGGCGGCGATACACATCAAAACTCTGTAACAGCTCTAGCAAAGTAGACGCCTTCAGCTCAAGCGCGCGATGACCATGGGTATGATACTGGCCGACCAATAACGCCAATTCCTGACAGTCGCGGGGCGCCTTGAAACGTTCGTTGACGGCTTTGATCAGCTTCAAGCCCTTGTGCTCATGGGCGATGTGTCGCGGCCATTCGTCTTGGGGCGTCAGGCCTTTGCCCAAGTCGTGGAGCAGGCAGGCCCAGCGGACCGTCAGCGGCTGTTCGTGCTGTGCCGCTTGCTCCAGCACGCTCAGGGTATGGATGCCGGTATCGATTTCCGGGTGATGGGCTTCAGGCTGCGGCACGCCGAACAGCGCATCGACCTCGGGCATCAAGACCTGAAGGGCCGTGCAGTCACGCAAGACCTGGATAAATACCTGTGGCTGTTTTTCCATAAGGGCGCGGGAAATTTCTTTCCAACTGCGCTCGGCCGTCAATGCCTCCAGTTCGCCGGACTCGCTGAGCTGCCGCATCAGTTCAAGGGTTTCGTCCGCCACGGTGAAACCCAGCGGCGCATAACGCGCGGCAAAGCGGGCAACCCGCAGGACTCGTAGCGGATCTTCGGCGAAAGCGGGGGAAACGTGGCGCAGTACCCGGGCTTCCAGATCGCGCTGGCCATGGTACGGATCGGTCAGGTTGCCATGGTCATCTTCAGCCATGGCATTGATCGTCAAATCCCGGCGAACCAGATCCTCCTCAAGGGTCACTTCAGGACTGGCATGAAACACAAAACCGCCATAGCCGCGGCCACTCTTGCGCTCAGTGCGGGCGAGGGCGTATTCCTCGCCGGTTTTAGGGTCGAGAAATACCGGAAAGTCGGCTCCCACGGGGCGAAAACCCCTGGCGAGCATTTCCTCGGCGGTAGCCCCCACCACGACCCGATCGACGTCGGTGACGGGAATGCCCAGCAGGCGATCGCGAACGGCGCCGCCAACTTTATAGATCTGCATAAAAAACCTCCGTTGGTCCGACAGGATAACCTTTGCGTCAGACGTCCGGAGGCGAAAACGGGATCAAAGATGAATGACGGCCAGGTCCAGGCGGCCATAGTCGCCTTCGGCTTGTTCACTTCTTGGGGGGACGTGGTGGGTTTTCATGACTTGGTCGCCTTGCAAGGTTTCCAGGTGAATGTCGAACCCCCAGAGGCGATGCAGATGCTTGAGTACTTCATCGGTGGAGTCACCCAGTGGCTTGCGGTTGTGCGCCTGGTGCCGCAGGGTCAGCGAGCGATCTCCGCGGCGGTCGATGCTGTAGATCTGCACATTGGGCTCGCGATTACCCAGGTTGTATTGCGCCGCCAGAGTCTCGCGAATGATGCGGTAGCCGCTCTCATCGTGAATGGCCGGCACTACCAGGTCATCTTTCTGGTCGTCATCGAGGATGCTGAACAGTTTCAGGTCGCGGATCACCTTGGGCGACAGGTACTGCAGGATGAAGCTTTCGTCCTTGAAGCTGCTCATGGCGAATTTTATTGCGGACAACCAGTCCGAACCGGCGATTTCCGGGAACCAGCGGCGATCTTCCTCGGTGGGGTCTTCGCACATGCGCCGGATGTCGCGGTACATGGCGAAACCCAGTGCGTAAGGGTTGATGCCGCTGTAGTACGGGCTGTCGAAGCCGGGTTGGAACACTACGCTGGTGTGGGACGTCAGGAACTCCATCATGAAACCGTCGGTGACCAGGCCTTCGTCGTACAGGTCGTTCATCAGCGTGTAGTGCCAGAACGTGGCCCAGCCTTCGTTCATCACCTGGGTCTGGCGCTGTGGATAGAAATACTGGGCGATCTTGCGCACGATGCGCACGATTTCCCGCTGCCAGGGCTCCAGCAGCGGTGCATGTTTTTCAATGAAATAGAGAATGTTCTCCTGGGGCTCGGCAGGGAAACGTGCGTTGTCTTTTTCGTTGTACTTGTCCGCGCCCTTGGGAATGGTGCGCCACAGATCGTTGATCTGCTTTTGCAGGTGCTCTTCGCGGTCCTTCTGGCGCCGGCGTTCCTCTTCGGCGGAGATCGGATACGGCCGTTTGTAGCGGTCCACCCCGTAGTTCATCAGGGCGTGGCAGGAGTCCAGCAGGTCCTCCACCGCGTCGATACCGTGGCGCTCCTCGCATTGCATGATGTACTGCTTGGCGAACACCAGGTAGTCAATGATCGAACTGGCATCGGTCCACGTACGGAACAGGTAGTTGCCCTTGAAGAAGCTGTTGTGCCCGTAGCACGCGTGCGCCACGACCAGGGCTTGCATGCAGATGGTGTTTTCTTCCATCAGGTAGGCGATGCAGGGGTCGGAATTGATCACGATCTCATAGGCCAGTCCCATCTGGCCGCGGCTGTAGGATTTCTCGGTACTGAGGAAGTGCTTGCCGTAGGACCAGTGGTGATAGCCCAGCGGCATGCCGACCGACGCGTAGGCGTCCATCATTTGCTCAGCGGTGATCACCTCGATCTGGTTCGGGTAGGTGTCGAGGGCGTAACGGTCCGCGATACGGCTGATTTCGCGGTCGTAGGCCTTGATCAGGTCGAACGTCCATTCGGAGCCGGTGGAAATGGGCTGGCGCTTCTGCTCTTTTTTGGCGGTCATGTCACTAACCTGCGCTGGAAGAGTTCACGGAAGACCGGGTAGATATCCCCGGCCGAGACCAGTTGCTGTTGGGCAAATGTGTCGGAAAATGCTTCGGCAATCCGTTCGTATTCGTACCACAAGGCCTGGTGTTCCCGTGGCGTAATTTCCACATAGGTGTAGTACTGGACGAACGGCATGATCTGGTTGATCAGAATGTCGCGGCAGATCGGCGAGTCGTCGTTCCAGTTGTCACCGTCCGACGCCTGGGCCGCGTAGATATTCCATTCGTTGGCGGGGTAGCGTTCGGCCATGATTTCCTGCATCAGCTTCAGGGCGCTGGAGACGATGGTGCCGCCGGTTTCCCTGGAATAGAAGAACTCCTCTTCGTCCACCTCTCGGGCACTGGTGTGATGGCGGATGAACACCACGTCGATCTTGTCGTAATTCCGTTTGAGGAACAGGTACAACAGGATGAAGAAACGCTTGGCGATGTCCTTGGTGGCCTGGGTCATGGAACCGGAAACGTCCATCAGGCAGAACATCACCGCCTTGGAGCTGGGGTTGGGTTGTTTCACCAGCAGGTTGTACTTGAGGTCGAACGTGTCGAGGAACGGTACGCGGTGAATGCGTGCGCTAAGCTTCTCTATTTCCGCTTCCAAGTCCTGAATATCGCCAAAATTGTCGGGTTCTTCGCGTTTCAGGCGGGCCAACTCCTCCTTCGCTTCGCGCAGTTTCGCCCGGCTGCTGCCTGACAGCGCGATGCGCCGGGCGTGGGCTGAGCGGAGAGTGCGGATGATGTTGATGCGTGACGGGTTGCCTTCATTGCTAATACCGGCACGCACGGTCTTGAAGGTGTCGGTGCCGGTCAGGTTGCGCTTGACTAGGTTCGGCAGCTCCAGGTCCTCGAACATGAACTCCAGGAATTCCTCCTGGGTGATCTGGAAGACAAACTCGTCCATGCCTTCGCCAGAGTTGCCGGCTTTGCCTGGGCCTTTGCCGGCACCTCCACCCTGGGGACGGGGGATGTGCTCGCCACTGGTGAACTCCTTGTTGCCAGGGTGCACGACGGTCTGTTTGCCGCCGCGACCATGGTGAAGCACCGGCTCATCGATGTCGCGGCCGGGGATGCTGATCTGTTCGCCGTGTTCCATGTCGGTAATGGAACGCCGACTGACCGCCTCTTCAACGGCCTTCTTGATGTGATCACGGTAACGCCGCAGAAACCGCTGGCGGTTCACCGTGCTTTTGTTCTTGCCATTAAGGCGTCGGTCGATCACATAGCTCATAGGCCCCTCCGGGGGAGCTTCAAGTCGTAAGCTTCAAGCCGTAAGGGGAGTGGCGTCGAGCCTTGGGCTCAACGCCGTTCCCTTGCAGTTTGCAGCCAGAAGCTTGCCGCTGCTTACTGCGATTTCCGGACCCGCAGGTACCACTCGGAGAGCAGTCGTACCTGTTTGTCGGTGTAGCCACGTTCGACCATGCGTGTAACGAAATCGTTGTGTTTTTGCTGGTCCTCCTTGCTGGCCTTGGCGTTGAAGCTGATGACGGGCAGCAGGTCTTCGGTGTTGGAGAACATTTTCTTCTCGATGACCACCCGCAGCTTTTCATAGCTGAGCCAGGTTGGGTTCTTGCCGTTGTTGTTGGCCCGGGCGCGCAGCACGAAGTTAACGATTTCGTTGCGGAAATCCTTCGGATTGCTGATACCCGCTGGCTTCTCGATTTTTTCCAGTTCCTCGTTGAGGGCCACGCGGTTGAGGATCTCGCCGGTTTCCGGATCGCGGTATTCCTGGTCCTGGATCCAGAAGTCTGCGTACAGCACGTAGCGGTCGAAGATGTTCTGGCCGTATTCGCTGTAGGACTCCAGGTACGCCGTCTGGATTTCCTTGCCGATGAACTCGATGTAGCGCGGCGCCAGGTATTCCTTGAGGAAGCGCAGGTAACGCTCGCGGGTTTCGGCCTGGAATTGTTCCTGCTCGATCTGCTGTTCCAGCACATACAGCAGGTGAACCGGGTTGGCTGCGATCTCGTGAGGGTCGAAGTTGAAGACCTTGGACAGGATCTTGAACGCGAAGCGTGTAGACAGCCCGTTCATCCCTTCATCGACCCCGGCGTTGTCGCGGTATTCCTGGATCGATTTGGCCTTTGGATCGGTGTCCTTGAGGTTTTCACCGTCGTACACACGCATCTTCGAATAGATGTTGGAGTTTTCCGGTTCCTTGAGCCGCGACAGCACCGTGAACTGGGCCAGCATCTTCAGGGTGTCGGGGGCGCAATGAGCCTTGGACAGCGAACTGTTGAATAGCAGCTTGTCGTAGATCTTCACCTCATCGGTGACTCGCAGGCAGTACGGCACCTTGACGATATAGATCCGGTCGATGAAGGCTTCGTTGTTCTTGTTGTTGCGGAAGGTATGCCATTCCGACTCGTTGGAGTGGGCCAGCAGGATGCCGGTGAACGGAATGGCTCCCAGGCCCTCGGTGCTGTTGTAGTTGCCTTCCTGGGTAGCGGTCAGCAACGGGTGCAACACCTTGATGGGCGCCTTGAACATTTCGACGAATTCCATCAGGCCCTGGTTGGCCCGGCACAGCGCACCCGAATAGCTGTAGGCGTCGGCGTCGTTCTGTGGAAATTCTTCCAGTTTGCGGATATCGACCTTGCCCACCAGGGCCGAAATGTCCTGGTTGTTTTCGTCCCCTGGCTCGGTCTTGGCCACCGCGATCTGGTTGAGGATCGAGGGGTAGAGCTTGACCACCCGGAACTGGCTGATATCACCGCCGAACTCGGCCAGGCGCTTGGTCGCCCATGGCGACATGATGGTATTGAGGTAGCGGCGAGGAATGCCGAAGTCTTCCTCGAGGATCGCGCCGTCCTCGGTGGCGTTGAACAGCCCCAGGGGGGACTCGAACACCGGCGAGCCTTTGATGGCGTAGAAGGGCACTTTTTCGATCAGTTGCTTGAGCTTTTCGGCCAGGGACGATTTACCGCCACCCACGGGGCCGAGCAGATAAAGGATTTGCTTCTTCTCTTCCAGGCCTTGGGCGGCATGGCGGAAATAGGACACGATCTGTTCGATGCATTCTTCCATCCCGTGGAAGTCCGCAAAGGCCGGATAGCGGCGAATCACCTTGTTGGAAAAAATGCGCGAGAGCCTCGAGTTGGTCGAGGTATCCAGCAGCTCCGGTTCTCCGATGGCCAGCAACAGACGCTCCGCAGCCGATACATAGGCACTGCGGTCCTGCTTGCAGAGTTCGAGGTATTCCTGCAGCGAGTATTCCTCTTGCCGCGTGGACTCGAAACGTTGCTGGAAGTGGCTAAAAATGCTCATGACGTCACCTCGCTCGATACGTGGAGCCGGTGTCGGATCAATCAGTCGATGCTGGACAGCCCCTGGGAACCCAGTTGCCGTTTTACCCCCCAGAATGCTTTCAAGAATGCGGTTCCTGAAAGCTGACTCCCGATGACCCGCGCGCCGGTGTACCGGCTCTCCCCTGTTTTGGATGGCCTGAGGCTAAGGATAGTTCGGAATCACGGAGGTAAAGGTGGAATACGTAATTAGTTGTGGCAGACCGTTCGTCTGCCATCGCTCAAGCCCACGGTTCACGCGGGCTTGGTCGGCATAAAAAATTATTCGTCGGTGCCTTGTGCCGTTTCCGCAGGATAAGTCGTACGCCACAACTCAAATCCACCGTCCAGGCTGTAGACGTCGCTGAAGCCCTGGCTGATCAAATAAGCAGCGGCGCTTTGGCTGGAGTTGCCGTGGTAGCAAACCACGACGGTCGGTGCGTCGAGGTCGGCGGCGCGGATGAAATCGGCGATGGAATGGTTATCCAGGTGTTTGGAGCCGCGGATATGCAAAGCGGAAAAAGTGGCTGGGTCGCGGACATCGACGACGACCGCGCCTTGCTCGCGCAGGGCCTGGGCCTGTTCCGGGGGGATGCGTTTGAATTCGGTCATATGAGGGACTCCTGTAGCTTGAGCGCAACGCCGGTCAAACGGCGGTGCCGGCCGGCAATGATGCTGTGGTCGGGTGATGGAGTGTGGCGTGGCCCTGTTCGTCGCAA
Organism: Pseudomonas thivervalensis; assembly: GCF_001269655.1. Classification (GTDB taxonomy): domain Bacteria; phylum Pseudomonadota; class Gammaproteobacteria; order Pseudomonadales; family Pseudomonadaceae; genus Aquipseudomonas; species Aquipseudomonas thivervalensis. Next base: position 41,318 of record NZ_LHVE01000020.1, on the reverse strand, counting down.
TCGCAACGCAGTTGCTCGCCCGTGTCGACGTTCATCAGCGTCATGGCGCTGCCCCACACGCAGCCGGTATCGAGGGCGAAGACGCCAGGCTCGTCGCTTTGGCCGCCCAGTGCCGCCCAGTGCCCGAAAATGATCTTCAGGTGACGGGTCTTGCGCTCACTGTGCTTGAACCAGGGGGCATAGCCGGGCGGCGCCGTCTCGATGCCTTCCTTGCCCTTGAGATCGAGCTTGCCGTCGCGGGTGCAGAAGCGCATGCGCGTGAAGTAATTGGTGATGACGCGAAGACGGGCGCTGCCGGTGAGGTCGTTGTCCCACTTGACCGGCTCGTTGCCGTACATGCCATCCAGGTAGGGGGCGAACAGATTGTCGTCGCGCAATGCCTGTTCGACTTCGCCAGCGCACTTGAGCGCCTTGCGCAGGGACCACTGCGGCGGGATGCCGGCATGGACCAGCGCCAGGTTGCGGGCTTCGTCGTAGTGCATGAGCTTCTGTTGGCGTAGCCACTCCAGCAGCTCAACGCAATCGGGGGCGTCGAGGATTTCGCTCAAGGTGTCTGATTTCTTCAGGCGCTCGATGTTCTGCCAGGCGGCCAGCAGGTGCAGGTCGTGGTTGCCGAGCACGCACACCAGTGACTGGCGGATGCTGTAGAGGAAGCGCAGCGTCTCGAGGGACTGCGGGCCACGGTTGACCAGGTCGCCCACCAGCCACAGCGTGTCTTTTTGCGGATCGAAGGCGACGCGCTCCAATAAACACTTGAGCGGGCCGAGGCAGCCTTGCACGTCGCCGACCGCGTAGGTGGCCATTAGTGCAGGGCTCCGGGCACGGCCAGGCGAAAGGGCTTGATGACAGCATCGAAGCGTGTGCCGTCCTCGGCCAGCATCTGGTAGGTGCCCTGCATGGTGCCGACCTTCGTCGTCATCACCGTCCCACTGCTGTAACTGTGGCTTTTACCGGCATCGATCAACGGTTGTTGGCCGACCACGCCTTCACCACGTACTTCCTCGACATGGCCGTCGCCATCGGTGATGACCCAATGCCGCGACAGCAGCCTGGCTGGCAACGAGCCGTTGTTGCGCACGGTAATGCTGTAGGCGAAAGCGAAGCGGTCATGCTCGGGTTGCGACTGTTCTGCCAGAAAACGGGTGGTGACGCTGACGTCGACCTGGTAACGAGGATCGGACATGCAAAAAGGCCTTAAAAACGAAGCGGGACGCGGGCGCGACTCAGGAGATCAGTCTAGGCCAAGTATCGGGTAGTAGACCAGACTGGCGTACTGCCCGATAGCACTCGTCACCGGCTCAGTTGGCGTCGGCTTGCGGGGCGGCCTGTTCGCTGAGCTTGTCGGCCAGGCGTACGAACGCCGCCAGGTCCAACTGCTCGGGGCGCAGGCTGCCATCGACGCCGGCGGCTTCGATTTCGGCGCTGCTGAGCAACAGCTTCAAGGTGTTGCGCAAGGTCTTGCGGCGCTGGTTGAACGCTTCACGCACCACCCGCTCCAGCAGGCGATGATCCTTGGCCGGGTGTGGCAGAACGGCATGGGGCACCAGGCGGACGATGGCCGAATCGACTTTCGGCGGTGGGTTGAATGCCCCCGGGCCGACGTTGAACAGGTGTTCGACCCGGCAATGATACTGGACCATGATCGACAGCCGACCCCAATCGCCACCGCCAGGGCCGGCGGCGAGGCGCTCGACCACTTCTTTCTGCAGCATGAAGTGCATGTCGCGGATCAGGCCGGCATTGCTCAGCAGGTGGAAAATCAGCGGTGTGGAGATGTTGTACGGCAGGTTTCCCACCACTCGCAGGCTGTTCGGCGCGGCGTTCAGGCTATTGAAGTCGAACTTCAGCGCGTCGCCCTGGTGCAGGTTGAAGTTGCTCTTGCCGGCGAACTGCTGGTTGAGGATCGGGACCAGGTCCTTGTCCAGTTCCACCACGTCCAGTTGCGCGCCGCTGTCGAGCAGACCCTCGGTCAGGGCGCCCTGGCCCGGCCCGATTTCCAGCAGGCGGTCGTCGGGCTTGGCCCGGATGGAGCGCAAGATGCGATCGATCACGCCGGCGTCATGCAGGAAGTTCTGGCCGAAGCGCTTGCGCGCGCGGTGTTGGTATTGCTCGTTCATAAATGGGTCTCGGCCATCTGGTAGGCGGTTTCCAGCGCGACTTGCAGGCTGCCGGTATCGATCTTGCCGCTGCCGGCCAGGTCCAGGGCAGTGCCATGGTCCACGGAGGTGCGGATGATCGGCAGGCCCAGCGTCACGTTGACTGCCGCGCCGAAGCCTTTGTACTTCAGCACGGGCAGGCCCTGGTCGTGGTACATCGCCAGCACCGCATCGCAGTGCTCCAGATATTTGGGGGTAAACAGAGTGTCGGCAGGCAGCGGGCCACGCAGGTCCATGCCCTCGCTGCGCAAGCGCTCCAAGGTGGGTTCGATGATGTCGATTTCTTCACGGCCCAGGTGTCCGCCTTCACCGGCATGGGGGTTGAGCCCACAGACCAGGATGCGTGGCCGGGCGAGGCCGAATTTTTCCTGGAGATCGGCGTGCAGGATGCGGGTGACCCGTTCCAGGCGTTCCGGGGTGATGGCGTCGGCGACGTCCCGCAAGGGCAGGTGAGTGGTCACCAGGGCCACGCGCAGGCCACGGGTGGCGAGCATCATCACCACTTGCGCGGTGTGGGTCAGGTCGGCCAGGAATTCGGTGTGCCCGGAAAAGGCAATCCCGGATTCGTTGATCACGCCCTTGTGCACCGGTGCGGTGATCATGCCTGCGAACGCGCCGTCCAGGCAGCCTTGGCCGGCGCGGGTCAGGGTGTGCAGGACGAACGCGGCGTTGGCCTTGTCCAACTGCCCGGTGACGACCGGGGCGCCCAAGGGCGTATCCCAGACATACAGGCTGTTGGCGGGCGCGGGAACATCCGGCCAGGCCTGCGGCGTCACCGGCAACAGGTCGACGACCACCCCCAGTTGCGCGGCCCGCTCAAGGAGCAGGTCGCGACTGGTGATGGCAATCAGGGGATGTGGCTGGGGTTGCGAGGCGAGCAGCAGGCACAGGTCGGGACCGATGCCGGCTGGTTCGCCGGGTGTCAGCGCGAAACGCTTGGGTTTCACTGCGCTGCCTGGTCTGCACCAGGAAGTTTGATTTCAACGTAGGCTTCGTCGCGAATCTGACGCAGCCAGGTTTGCAGTTCTTCGTCGTATTTGCGGTTACGCAATACGGTCATCGCCTGCTGTTCGCGCGCCTGGGTGGTGCTGTCGGTGGCGCGACGGCCAAGGACTTCCAGTACGTGCCAGCCATAAGGGCTCTTGAACGGCTTGGACAGCTGGCCTTGCGGCGTATCGGCCATGACCTGGCGGAATTCGGGAACCAGTGCATTCGGGTCAACCCAGTTCAGGTCGCCGCCGTTGAGGGCCGAGCCCGGGTCTTCCGAGAAGCTCTTCGCCAGTTCGGCGAAGTCTTCGCCCGCTTCGATGCGGTCGTAGAGTTTCTCCGCCAGGCGCTTGGTCTCGGCTTCGCTGCGAATCTCGCTTGGCTTGATCAGGATGTGGCGAACATGCACTTCGTCCCGGACCTGGGTTCCGCCACCGCGTTTTTCCAGCACTTTCAGGATAATGAAACCGCCTGGGGTGCGCGCTGGCTGGGTGATGTCGCCCACGGCCATGGCGCTCAGTTCACGGTCGAACGGAGGCGGCAGTTGAGCGGGCTTGCGCCAGCCCATGTCGCCGCCTTCCAGGGCGTTGTCGCTGCCCGACTTGGCGATGGCCATCTGGCCGAAGTCAGCACCTTGCTTGAGCTGCTGGTAGACATCCATCGCTTGGCGATAAGCGCTCTGGATGGCTTCGGAGTTGGCGCTTTCCGGGGTAGGAATCAGGATGTTCGCCAGGTGCAGCTCTTCGGAAAGCTGCATCTTGCCCAGGTCGGAGGCGAGGAAGTTCTTCACTTCCTGCTCCGATACCTGGATGCGTTCGGCGACACGGCGCTGGCGCACACGGCTGATGACCATCTCGCGGCGGATCTGGTCGCGTGCGTCCTCATAGGAGAGGCCGTCGCGAGCCAGGGCGGCGCGGAACTGGTCGATGCTCATGTTATTGCGCTGGGCAATGGTGCCCACGGCCTGGTTCAGTTCTTCATCGGTGATGCGAATGCCTGAACGTTCGCCGATCTGCAATTGCAGGTTTTCGACGATCAGGCGCTCAAGCACCTGCTGGTCCAGCACGCCTGGAGGCGGCAGGCCACCGCCGCGCTTGGCGATGGTTTGCTGGACTTCATGGACGCGCTGGTCCAGCTGGCTCTGCATGACCACGTCGTTGTCGACGATGGCCACCACTTTATCGATGGACTGTACCGCGGCGTTGGCCGCAGTACCCAGGAACAGCGCGCCCAGCATCAGCGGGCGCAGACAATCAGAAAGCTTGGTCTTCACGTTCACGATAACCTTGGATGCCTTTGTCGAGGAAGCTCTCTACCTTGGCGCCGGTCAGGCCGCCGAGTCCCTTCAGAACAATTTGGAGGAAGATGCCGTGGTCGCCTTTTTCGTTTTCCGGGGCGGCTTGACTGAACTCTTCATAGTCGACCCAGTAACGGTTGATCAGGCGCAGTTTCCAGCAGCAGTTGTCGTATTCGAAACCACCGAAGGCTTCCAGGGTACGGTTGCGGTTGTAGTCATACTGCCAGCGGCTGATCGCGTTCCACTGCGGCACGATCGGCCAGATGACCGAGAAGTCGTGCTGCTTGATCTTGTAGTAGTCCTTCACGTAGTTCGGATCACCCGGCCTGCCGTAGTCACCACCCCCCACTTGCCATTGACCAGTGGTCTCGTCGTAACGGACCTGATCGTTGCGATAGCGATAACCGGCGTTGATGACCTTGTTCGGGTTGTCTTCCGGCTGGTAGTGGAACATCGCGCTGCCCGAACGAGGGCTACGGGTATCCGGATCCCAGTTGTAGGTGGCGGTGGTGCGCCAGTCGCGGTTCCAGCGGTATTCGTATTCCAGCGCGTATGGGGAAACGTCCGACTTGGCGTCTTCTCGAGTCTCGAAATCGATGCCAGGCAGTTGGACCTTGCGATCCTTGAAATAGAACGCCTGGCCAACGGCGACACGTTGGCGCTCGAAGCCGTTGTCTTCAATCCAGCGGCTGGTTACGCCCAGAGACAGCTTGTTTTCGTCCCCGACACGGTCAGACCCGGTGAAGCGGTTATCGCGGAACAACGAGGAATAGCTAAAGGTCGACTCGCTGGTATCGAAGACAGGGATGTCGCTCTGGTCCTTCTCTGGTACATAGAGATAGAACAGGCGTGGCTCCAGGGTCTGGCGATAGTTGGTGCCAAACCATTGCGTGTTGCGATCGAAGTACAGGCCGCTGTCGATGCTGGCAATAGGTACGCTGCGGTTTGGCGTGCTGTCGTAGCTGTTTCCAACGGCGCTCTTGCCCCTACCATCCAGATCCAGATCGTATTGGGTGTACTGGTACTTGAGGGACGGTTTGATATAGCCGTAGGACGCGGTCATCGGCAGGCTGACAACGGGTGCCAGGTTCATGCGGTCGCCGTTGGCTCGTGCTAAGCCTGCAACGTTAGTATCGAGGAAGTCCTCAGTATTACCGTCTTCATCGGTGTACTCTCCGGTCCGCAAGTCACGATCAAACCGCACCAATTCTGTTTCGTACGCAAAATTCAGCCCATAAGGATGCTCGGGCAGAGAACCATTGAAGGTGATCTGGGGCAGGCGGTTATAAGGCGTAATCTTCGAAATCGTCGCCATCTGGTAAGCCTGGGCATTCAGGCGGGCGACATAGTTGTCACCGCGATAGCTGACCACGCCTTGCTGGTTCACATAGTCCCTGGACTCAACACCGATCTGGTCGGTCTGCAAATCCTGGAAATAGTAAGGGTCGCTGATCTTGGTGTAGTCGACTTCCGTCAGCACACGTGAGTCAAGGCCGCCCTTGTGCTGCCAGTTGTACATGTAGCGGGTCTTGCTGTAGTCAGTTTGCCCGCTGCGCTCGTCTTCTTCGTCGTTGAGGTACGCCGCGCCGAACTGACCTTCGCTGGACTTGGTCAGGTAGCGGAATTCGCCTTCCATCAACAGGCCGCGCTTGCCCATGTAGCGTGGGTACAACGTGGCATCGTAGTTCGGCGCCAGGTTGAAGTAGTACGGGGTGACCAGCAGGAAGCCGGTGTCGCTGCCGCTGCCGATGGTCGGCGGCAGGAAGCCGGATTGGCGACGGTCGTCGATCGGGAAATAGATATACGGCGTGTACAGGACCGGGAAGTCCTTGACCCGCAGCGTCACGTTGGTCGCGGTACCGAAGCCGGTCGCCGGGTTCAGGGTGATGTTGTTGCCCTTCAAGGTCCAGGCGTTGCTGCCTGGTTCGCACGTGGTGTACGTACCGTCCTTGAGGCGGATGATCGCGTTCTCGGCGCGCTTGGCGTACAGCGCGTTACCGCGGATGCGCGATTTGTGCATCACGTATTCGGCGTTGTCGACCTTGGCTTCGCCGGTGTCCAGCTGGACATCGGCGTGGTCGCCGACGATCAGTGCGCCATTGTCGCGAACCCGTACGTTGCCGCTCAGCTCGCCACGGTTCTCGGCCTGGTACAGGCTGGCCTCGTCGGCCTCGACCTGCATGCTGCCCTGGCGCATGACCACGTCACCGGCCAGGGTCGCCACCTGTTCTTCCTGTTGATAGCGTGACGCCTTGGCACCGAGGAAGGTCGGTGCGTCGCTCTTGGCCGTCTTGTCGTTCATGCCAGGACGCGTTGGCTCGATATAGGCACCCGCGCAGTAAGGACCGGTTTCAGCCAGTTGCGCCGGGGTGAGGTTCTCGCGTGGAACCCAATCCAGGTGGCTGTAGTCTGCACTGCGCGACTTCAGGCCTCGGCCCTTGGCTTCGGTAACGAGCATCGGCTTTTCGCCGGCTTCCTCGCCCGAGCTGCTGTCGGCCGGAGCGGCGCCGCTGTCGGAAACCGCACTGCCGTCATGCACGGGACGCGGCGGCAACGCGGCGGCCGGTGTCTTGGGTGCGCAGTCCCAGGCACCCGAAGCGGAGACGGAGCAGTCATACTGCTGCGCCGCGACGACGAATGAAGAGGCCAGGGGTTGCAGGGCCAGCAGACTGCCGGTGACCAGCAACGGAAATTTTTTACGAAACGCGGGGGATTTCAATGCCATCTTATTAGTCCGGGCTTCCTGCGTGCCATCTGCCCGCGGTGTGGGCCGCACGCCTCTCGATGGTCTGAAAAAGATGCTGGATAATAAAGCATGACCCGCTTGACGGCTAGCGCCGTCGGAGACCCTTGCAATGCCCGACCAAGATGTACGCTTGCAACACCTGAAAGTTTGGCTCGATGAACAGCTGCCGATCCTTTTTACTCAACAGGGCTGGGGCGCCGTACCCCCGGCCACGTTGACCGCCGCCAGCAGTGACGCGAGTTTCCGGCGTTATTTCCGCTGGGAAGGCGAGGGCCACAGCTTGATCGTAATGGATGCACCACCGCCCCAGGAAAACTGCAAACCCTTCGTGGATATTGCTTTTTTGCTGGCAAAATCCGGCATCAACGTGCCGAAAATTTATGCCGAAGACCTCGAGCGCGGTTTTCTTTTGCTCAATGACCTGGGCAATCAGACCTATCTGGACGTGATCGACGGGGAAAATGCCGACGATTTGTTCGGCGATGCCCTGCAAGCCTTGTTGGCTTTCCAACAACTGCCGATGGTCGCGCCGCTGCCGAGCTACGATGTCGCGTTGCTGCGTCGAGAGCTGGAATTGTTTCCCGAGTGGTACGTCAAGCGCGAACTGGGCGTCGAATTCGATTCGGCCCAGCAGCAACTCTGGCAACAGGCTAGCGAATTGTTGATCGACAGCGCCCTGGCCCAGCCCAAAGTGCTGGTGCACCGTGACTACATGCCGCGCAACCTGATGCTCAGCGTACCGAACCCCGGCGTGCTGGACTTTCAGGATGCGGTTTATGGCCCGGTCACCTACGACGTGACCTGTCTGTTCAAGGATGCCTTCCTCAGCTGGCCCGAGGCGCGTGTGCGTGGCTGGCTGGAGAATTACTGGCGACAGGCCGGTGCCCTCGGCATTCCCGTCCAACCGGATCTCGAGGATTTTCTGCGGGCCAGCGACTTGATGGGTGTGCAGCGTCATCTCAAGGTCATCGGGATCTTCGCGCGGATTTGCCATCGTGATGGCAAGCCGCGTTACCTCGGCGATGTGCCGCGCTTTTTTGCTTATATAGAAGCGGTCATCGCTCGTCGCCCTGAACTGGCGCCGCTCGATGAGTTGCTGGGCAGCCTGCGGCAATCGGCAGGAGCAACGGCATGAAGGCGATGATCCTGGCGGCGGGCAAGGGCGAGCGCATGCGTCCCTTGACCCTTACCACGCCAAAGCCGTTGATTCGTGTGGGCGGCGTGCCCTTGATCGAATACCACCTGCGGGCGCTCGCCAGGGCCGGGTTCACCGAGATCGTGATCAATCACGCCTGGCTCGGCCAGCAGATCGAAGATCACCTGGGGGACGGCTCACGGTTTGGCGTGAGCATTCGGTTTTCGCCTGAGGGTGAGCCGCTTGAGACCGGCGGTGGAATTTACCGGGCCTTGCCGCTGCTGGGCGATGAGGCGTTTGTGGTGGTGAACGGTGATGTCTGGACCGACTATGACTTCAGCGCGTTGCGCCGACCCTTGGAGGGGCTGGCGCACCTGGTGCTCGTCGATAATCCGGAGCATCACCCGGACGGCGATTTCATCCTGGTCGACGGAAAGGTTCACGATGGACAAACGCCTGCCGACAACCTGACCTATAGCGGCATCGCCGTCCTGCACCCGCGGTTGTTCGACGGTTGCGCGGACGGTGCGTTCAGGCTCGCCCCGCTGTTGCGCACGGCCATGACCGAGGGGCGCGTCAGTGGTGAACACTTGAAAGGGCATTGGGTCGATGTCGGCACACACGAACGTTTGGCGCAGGTCGAAACCTTGATAGAAGCGAGCGGTTGATATGTGGTGGCCAGGGACTCTGATTGGAGCCGGGGCGGGCTTTGCCATAGCCAGCATCCCGGGGGCCATGCTGGGCGCATTGTTGGGGCAGGCGCTGGACCGGCGCTTGAACCTGCAGGGCTGGGCGCAGATACGTGAGCGGCTGGGCGGTCGCCCGGCGTTGCGCAACGATGAATTATTGTTCGTATTGCTGGGGCGGTTGGCCAAGTGTGATGGGCGCGTGGTCGACGGCCACATCCAGCAGGCTCGCCAGGAAATGCGTGCGCTGGATTTGAGCGAGTCGGCGCAACGCCGGGCAATCGCGGCATTCAATCGGGGCAAGTCCGGAAACGATCGCTTGCGCGGTTACATGCGCCGCCTGGCCGCCCAGCCCCATGCGGCTGAAGGGGTATTGCGCGCCTGTTGGCGGATGGTCTGGGCCGATGGGCGTGCCGGTGTCAGCGAGCGGGAACTGGTGGCCCAATGGGGCCGTTGGCTGGGCTGGACGCCGCAACAGGTCCAGGCGCTGGCGGCTGATTACGAGCCGCAGAAACTGTCGCGGCCCAACGCCGGTGTGACCTACCAGGAGGCCTTGCGCTTGCTGGGGGTTTCGGCCACCAGCGAGCCGTCGCAGATCAAGCGCGCGTACCGGCGGCTGCTCAGTCGGCATCACCCGGACAAGATTGCCGGCAGCGGCGCAACGCCCCTGCAGGTGCGTGAAGCCACCGATAGAACCCGAGAGCTGCATAACGCCTATCGGTTGATTCGCGAGCGGCGGGATTTTCGCTAGTCTCACCAGCCTCTGTGGCGAGGGAGCTTGCTCCCGCTCGGCTGCGGTAGGAGCTGCCGAAGGCTGCGATCTTTTGATCTTGATCTTTCGCTTGATATTCAACTGGTTTGGAAAGATCGCAGCCTCGCTTCGCTCGGCAGCTCCTACAGCGCGGTCCAGCGGGAGCAAGCTCCCTCGCCACGGGGGTTGGTCAGCACCCAAGTTGAACTAGCCCTTACTCCCCCGCCTTCTGCGGATTCAACCAACCCCGAACCCGACGAAACAACTGCTCCTGCTCCGCCGACGGGTTCGGCAGGGCCTTGAGGGATACCTGGCTGAACGTGGAACCTTTCAAGCGTTTGCTCGCCTGCAAGCGCTCCAGCGCCGCGTTGCGATCCAGCGGTTTGTCCATGTAGAAGATATCGGCGGTCGCCAGCTTCAAGGTTGGGGTCAGTTCGGCCAGGCCAGGTTTTGCAGTGACCGGCGTCTGGGCGGCCACCATCACGAATCGCTCGACTTGCGACGGCTGCTTTTCACTCAGGTAACGCGCGGCCCAATACGCGCCGGTGCCATGGCCCAGCAGCACGATGCGACGTGCGCTTTGCTGTTCGGCGTAGGCCAGCGCCGCGTCGATGCGAGCGAAGATACGCTCGGCGTCAGCCTTGGCGTGCTCTTCATCGGTTTGGGCAACGACGGGATCCACCGCATCGGCCTCGCCGCCGGCGACCTGTTCGATCGGCGCCGAAGTGGTGGCGTCCGGTGCCGCGGCAGCGGTGTCGGCCGGTTTGGTCTCGGGCGGTGTTTCTTCCACGCGCGGTGCAATGACGTCGCTTTGCAGGTCCGGCAGGGTGATACTCAGGCTGCTCCATTCGACATCAGGCAACTTTTTACGCAATGGGCCGATGACTTGAGGCCAGTCAGCTGTTTCGCCGGCCCCCGGGACGATGATGACCGCGCCCCTGGGGTCACTGGTATTGGCCGGTTTCCACAGCGCCAGGAAGGTGTCGCTGCCAGTCTGCAATTGTTGCTGTTCCTGGGGTGGGACTTTTCGTCCAAGTGCAGCCGCTTCTTCCTGGCTACGCTCGAGCAAAGGCTGGCGCTCGACGGGTTTTTCCTCGGCGGGCTGCTCGGCGGCGGGGGCCGTTTCGCTGGCCTGGACAGAAAAGGCACTTGGCAGGATCAGCGACAGGCACAATGCTGGCAACGCCAGGCGATAAACAAAGGGCATCGGATATTCCATGACCAGAAGTATTTCCGGCAGCCTAATGGGTTGGTCAGTATTTGTCAGTGCATGAGACTTCGATGATGCGTTTTTGCTGCCTGTGGGTTATCGGCTGTTTATGGCTTCCCTTGATGGCGTGGGCCGCGCCCGCGCCGTCGGCACCTGGGGTGCAACTGAATGCAGGCCAGCGCCAATGGCTGGTGCAGCATCCGCAATGGCGGGTCGGCCTGGTCTTGCAAGCGCCCTACGCGCAATACGACCGGCGCCTGCAGCGGTTGTCCGGCACCAACGTCGAGTTGATGCAATGGCTGGGCAAGGCGTTGAACGTCGAGCTGACCTGGCGCAACTTCCAGGACGTGGCGCAATTGGAAGCCGCGGTGCGCGCCGGCGAGGTGGATGTCGCTCCGGGCCTGACCCAATCCCCGGGCGGGCTCAAGCTCTGGCAGTTTTCCGACCCCTACATGCGCGTGCCGCAATTGATCGTCGGCGCGCAGAAAGGCGCCGAAGGGGTGGAGTTGGAAAAACTCGACACCCAGGCCCGCGTCGCCGTGCGCATGCCCAGCGCCACGGCCGATTACCTGCGCAGCAACTACCCGACGCTGAACCTGCAAGGCGTGCCGCTGGAGCGCGAGGCCCTGCAATTGCTGCTGACCCAGCAGGCCCGATACGCAGTGGTCGACGAGGCGCAGCTCGGGCGGCTGATGGTCGAGCCCGAGTTCGCCGAGCTGGCGGTGGTGGGCGACATTGGCCTGCCGCAGTTGCTGCGAGTGGCCACACGCCGGGACTGGCCGGAACTGGCGGACATCATCGACAGCGGATTGCAGGCGATCCCGGCCAAAGAGCTGGAGCAACTGCACAGCCGTTGGCTCAAGCCCAAATACCCGCGCCTGACCGAAACCCCGGGGTTCTGGCAGAACCTGACCCTGTTGATCCTGGCCTTGCTGCTCAGCAGCGTCGCCATCGTGTTCTGGCAGCGCCGCCAGCTCCGTGGGTTGGAGCGCCGTCTGCGTACCGCCAGGGAGGACATTGCCCAGCGTGCTGCCAGTGAGGAAGCGTTGCGCCTGACGCAGTTCTCCATTGATCAAAGCACGGTCGGCATCCTCTGGGTCAATTGGGACAGCCATGTGCGCTACGCCAACCGAGCGGCCGAAACCATGCTCGGCTACGCTCCGGGCGCCATCATCGATCGACCCTTGATCGATTTTGAGCCGGGCCTGCACATGGACCGCTGGCTGAACCTGTGGAAACGCGCCCGGGCCAGTGAAGATGGACCGCAGAGTTTCGAGACCGAATGCGTACGCGCCGATGGCAGCATCCTGCCGGCCGACGTCTCCCTGAGCTTCCTGCGTTTTCGCGATGCCGAATACTTGGTGGTCTACCTCAATGATGTGACCGAACGCCGACGTGCGCTGGCGGCGCTGCGCGAAAGCGAGGCGCGGTTGCAAGGCATCGCCGCCAATGTGCCGGGCCTGGTCTTTCGCCTGGAACGGGCGCCGGTGACCGGCCAGATCGACTTCGCCTACATCAGCGAAGGCAGCGAAAGCCTGGTGGGCTATTCCCCCGCCATTCTGGCCCGCAGCGATACCGGGCTGCGCAGCCTGGTACACCCGGAGGACAAGGTCGATTACCACCGTACTCAGGACCAGGCACTGGACACCGACAGCGATTGGTCATGGCAGGGCCGCATCCTGACCCGCGAAGGCCAGGAGCGTTGGGCCGAGATCAAGGCCATCACCCGTCGCCTCGAGGATGGTGCCTACGTCTGGGACGGTATCGTCTGGGACATCACCGACAGCAAGCGCATCGAACTGGAGCTGGCCAGTTCCCGGGAGCAATTGCGCGAATTGTCGGCGCACCTGGAAAGCGTGCGGGAAGAGGAAAAGGCCCGCATTGCCCGGGAAGTCCATGATGAGCTGGGCCAGATGCTGACGGTGCTGAAGCTGGAAACGTCCATGTGTGAGTTGGCCTACGCGCAACTCGATCCGGGCCTGCATGAGCGGCTTAACAGCATGAAGCGCCTGATTGCCCAGTTGTTTCAACTGGTGCGGGACGTGGCGACGGCGTTGCGCCCGCCGATCCTGGATGCCGGCATCGCCTCGGCCATCGAATGGCAGGCGCGGCGCTTCGAAGCGCGTACGCAGATTCCTTGCCTGGTGCAGGTGCCGGACAACCTGCCAACCCTGAGCGACGCCAAGGCCATCGGCCTGTTTCGGATTCTCCAGGAGGCGCTGACCAACGTGATGCGCCATGCCCAGGCGCATACCGTGGAGTTGACGCTGGTTCAGCAAGGCGCTGAATTATGTCTGACCGTCAGCGACGACGGTGTAGGATTTGTTGCCGATACGGGGCGGCCGACGTCCTTTGGCCTGGTCGGCATGCGTGAACGGGTGCTGATCATGGGTGGGCAATTGACCCTGGACAGTGAGCCGGGGGAGGGGACGACGCTGTCGGTGCGGGTGCCGTTGGGTGAGGCCTGATGGTTTTCTGTTGCCTGGGCTGACGCCATCGCGAGCAGGCTCGCTCCCACAAGGTTTGTGTACGCCTCAATCAATGTGGGAGCGAGCCTGCTCGCGATGAGATTTTAAACCTGGAGAAGAACGTGATCCGTGTACTGGTAGCCGAAGACCACACCATCGTCCGCGAAGGCATCAAGCAGTTGATCGGCCTGGCCAAGGATCTGGTGGTGGTGGGGGAGGCGAGCAATGGCGAACAACTGCTCGAGACACTGCGCCACGTGCCTTGCGAAGTGGTGCTGCTGGACATTTCCATGCCCGGCGTCAACGGCCTGGAGGCGATCCCACGGATCCGGGCGCTGAACAATCCGCCGGCGATCCTGGTGCTGTCGATGCATGACGAGGCGCAAATGGCCGCCCGCGCGTTGAAGGTCGGTGCCGCCGGCTACGCCACCAAGGACAGTGATCCAGCGCTGTTGCTCATGGCGATTCGCAAGGTCGCAGCCGGTGGGCGCTACATCGACCCGGACCTGGCCGACCGGATGGTCTTCGAAGTGGGCCTGACCGACACCCGGCCGCTGCATTCGCTGCTGTCCGAGCGCGAATTCTCGGTCTTCGAGCGCCTGGCCCAAGGCGCCAACGTCAATGACATCGCCCAGCAATTGGCCCTGAGCAGCAAGACCATCAGTACCCACAAGGCGCGGCTGATGCAAAAGCTCAACATCACCTCATTGGCCGAGTTGGTGAAATACGCCATGGAGCACAAGCTGCTCTAAACCTCACCACGGTTTCCCCCTGTGGGAGCGAGCTTGCTCGCGATAGCGTCAGATCTTTCAGCACTGATGTTGCTGACGCACCGCCATCGCGAGCAAGCTCGCTCCCACAGGGGGTTGTGTTGGCATATCCATTTGCGACACACCCCAACAGCGCTTTTTGCCCCTGCTTGCAGCGTGCCGCTTAAAACTCGCCCCTGCATTTATCCAATCCCGCCATCCCTGTAGGGCAATCCCTACCCCGACTCTTCCATCCGGCTGAGGCGATTCTCTCCTGCGCCCCGATTTGCGTGGGCCCCAGGCTCCACTAGGCTTGATTCACAAGCAGTCATCAAAACAAAAGGTGCGGGTATGAGCCAGGTCGATTCAAGCGCGGGGGCCAGTGATGTGCTGGTCAGCTTTCGTGGTGTGCAAAAGAGCTACGACGGCGAGAACCTGATCGTCAAAGACCTCAACCTGGATATTCGCAAAGGCGAATTCCTGACCCTGCTCGGGCCTTCCGGCTCTGGCAAGACCACCAGCCTGATGATGCTCGCCGGGTTTGAAACCCCAACCGCCGGCGAGATCCTGCTGGCCGGGCGCTCGATCAACAATGTGCCGCCACACAAGCGCGACATCGGCATGGTGTTCCAGAACTACGCCTTGTTCCCGCACATGACCGTCTCCGAGAACCTTGCTTTTCCACTGACTGTGCGTGGCCTGAACAAGAGCGACGTGAGCGATCGGGTCAAGCGCGTCCTGAGCATGGTCCAGTTGGACAGCTTCGCCCAACGCTACCCGGCGCAACTGTCCGGCGGCCAGCAACAACGGGTGGCCCTGGCCCGGGCGCTGGTGTTCGAGCCGCAGTTGGTGCTGATGGACGAACCGCTCGGTGCGCTGGACAAGCAACTGCGCGAACACATGCAGATGGAAATCAAGCACCTGCACCAGCGTCTTGGCGTGACCGTGGTCTACGTGACCCACGACCAGGGCGAAGCCCTGACCATGTCCGACCGTGTGGCGGTGTTCCACCAGGGCGAGATCCAGCAGATCGCTCCGCCGCGCACCTTGTATGAAGAGCCGAAAAACACCTTCGTCGCCAACTTCATCGGCGAAAACAACCGCCTCAACGGTCGCCTGCACAGCCACACCGGCGATCGTTGCCTGGTGGAGCTGGCGCGCGGCGAAAAGGTCGAGGCCCTGGCAGTGAACGTCGGCCAGCCCGGCGAGCCAGTGACCCTGTCGATCCGTCCGGAGCGGGTGAGCCTCAACGGTGTCAGCGAACAATGTGTCAACCGCTTCTCAGGGAGGGTGGCGGAATTCATCTATCTGGGCGACCACGTCCGGGTTCGCCTGGAAGTCTGCGGCAAGAACGACTTCTTCGTGAAACAGCCGATTGCCGAGCTCGATCCCGCGCTCGCCGTCGGGGACGTGGTTCCGCTTGGCTGGCAAGTCGAGCATGTGCGTGCGCTCGATCCCCTTCTAGAGGCGAATTGATCGCCCCCTGCTGTAACCAACACCAACCCTGCACGTGGAGAGAACAATAAATGTTGAGATCCCTGAAGTTCACAGCCCTGACACTGGGCATGATGGGTGCGGCAAGCGCGATGGCGGCGGGCCCGGACCTGACCGTGGTGTCTTTCGGCGGGGCGAACAAGGCGGCTCAGGTCAAAGCCTTCTACGCACCGTGGGAAGCGGCTGGCAACGGCAAGATCGTGGCTGGCGAGTACAACGGCGAAATGGCCAAGGTCAAGGCCATGGTCGACACCAAGAGCGTTTCCTGGGACCTGGTGGAAGTCGAGTCCCCGGAATTGTCCCGTGGTTGTGACGAAGACATGTTCGAGCAACTGGACCCGGCCCTGTTCGGCAAGACCGAAGATTACGTCAAGGGCGCCATCCAGCCTTGCGGCGTAGGTTTCTTCGTGTGGTCGACCGTGCTGGCCTACAACGCCGACAAGCTCAAGACCGCGCCGACCAGTTGGGCGGACTTCTGGGACACCAAGCAATTCCCAGGCAAGCGCGGCCTGCGCAAAGGCGCCAAGTACACCTTGGAATTCGCCTTGATGGCCGACGGCGTAGCGCCGAAAGACGTCTATAAAGTGCTGGCCGGCAAGGACGGCCAGGACCGCGCCTTCAAGAAGCTCGATGAACTCAAGCCGAACATCCAGTGGTGGGAAGCCGGTGCCCAGCCGCCGCAATACCTGGCATCCGGTGACGTGGTCATGAGCTCGGCGTACAACGGCCGGATCGCCGCGGTACAGAAAGAAAGCAACCTGAAAGTGGTGTGGAACGGCGGCATCTACGACTTCGACGCCTGGGCCATCCCACGCGGCTTGGACAAGGCCCGCGCCGAAGCCGCGAAGAAGTTCATTGCCTACTCGGTTGCACCGCAGCAGCAGAAAACCTACTCGGAAAACATCGCCTACGGCCCGGCCAATACCCAGGCTGTGCCGTTGCTGGCCAAGGATGTCCTGAAAGACATGCCGACCACCCCGGAAAACATCGCCAACCAAGTGCAGATCGACGTCAGCTTCTGGGCTGATAACGGTGAGCAACTGGAGCAGCGCTTCAACTCCTGGGCTGCGAAGTAATCCAAGCGCCCTGAGTGTACGGGCTTTTGTGGCGAGGGAGCTTGCTCCCGCTTGAGTGCGCAGCACTCACAAAATTGGCGTTGCCGACAAAATTTTGGGGCCGCTTCGCAGCCCAGCGCGAGCAAGCTCGCTCGCCACGATGACTCGCTCCCACAGGTTGCGGTTTCAAAAGAACAGAGGCGGCCCGCCGCCCCTGTAACGATAAAAAGATTTGCGGAGTTCGCCATGGCCATCGCCGTTCCACTGAACGCGGGCACCAGCCCCACCCTCAAGCAACGGCTCAAGCGTGCCGAGCGGGTCAACCGCTGGAAGGCCCAGGCCTTGATCGCGCCGCTGGTGCTGTTTCTGTTGCTGGTGTTCCTGGTGCCAATCGTGGCGCTGCTGTTCAAAAGCGTCAGCAACCCGGAAGTGGTGGGCGCCATGCCGCGCACTGTCGCTGCCGTCGCGGCCTGGGACGGACGCGGTCTGCCGGGCGAGCCGGTGTACAAGGCTGCCAGCGAAGACCTGGCCGAAGCCCGCAAGAATCAGACCCTGGGCGACTTGTCCAAGCGCCTGAACATGGAACTGGCCGGCTATCGCAGCCTGCTGACCAAGACTGCTCGGGCGTTGCCGTTTGCCACCGAGCCGGCCTCGTATAAAGAAGCCATGGAAAACCTCGATGAGCGTTGGGGCGACCCGGCGTACTGGCAGGTGATCCGCCGCAACACCAGTAACGTCACCCCGTATTACCTGCTGGCGGCCGTCGATCACCGCATCGATGACCTCGGCGAACTGGCCACGGCCACCCCTGACCAGTCGATCTACCTCGACATCTTCGCCCGTACCTTCTGGATGGGCCTGGTGATTACCGCGATCTGCCTGGTGCTGGCCTATCCGCTGGCCTACCTGCTGGCGAACCTGCCATCGCGCCAGAGCAACCTGTTGATGATCCTGGTGCTGCTGCCGTTCTGGACCTCGATCCTGGTGCGGGTCGCGGCGTGGATCGTGCTGCTGCAATCGGGCGGCTTGATCAACAGCGCGCTGATGGCCATGGGCGTCATCGATAAGCCCCTGGAGCTGGTGTTCAACCGCACCGGTGTGTACATCTCCATGGTCCATATCCTGTTGCCGTTCATGATCCTGCCGATCTACAGCGTGATGAAAGGCATCTCGCCGACTTACATGCGGGCGGCGATTTCCCTGGGCTGCCACCCGTTTGCCAGTTTCTGGCGGGTGTACTTCCCGCAGACTTATGCCGGTGTCGGCGCCGGCTGCCTGTTGGTGTTCATCCTTGCCATCGGCTACTACATCACGCCGGCGCTGCTGGGCAGCCCGAACGACCAGATGGTCAGCTACTTCGTCGCGTTCTACACCAACACCAGCATCAACTGGGGCATGGCCACGGCGCTCGGCGGGCTGCTGTTGCTGGCGACCATCGTGCTTTATCTGATTTACAGCTGGCTGGTGGGCGCCAGTCGCCTGCGCCTGAGCTAAGGGGAGATCGAAAATGGTGAGTCCTTACATGTCCCCCATCGAGCGGGTGTGGTTCTACAGTCTGCGCATACTCTGCGGATTGATCCTGTTGTTCCTGATCCTGCCGGTGCTGGTGATCATTCCACTGTCGTTCAATTCCGGCAGTTTCCTGGTGTACCCGCTGCAAGGCTTCTCGCTGCAGTGGTACCACGATTTCTTCGCCTCGGCCGAATGGATGCGGGCGCTGAAGAACAGCATCATCGTGGCCCCGGCGGCGACGGTGCTGGCGATGATCTTCGGTACGCTCGCGGCCATCGGTCTGACCCGGGGGGACTTCCCGGGCAAGGCCCTGGTGATGGCCCTGGTGATTTCGCCCATGGTGGTGCCGGTGGTGATCATCGGCGTTGCCAGTTACCTGTTCTTCGCCCCGCTGGGGATGGGCAACAGTTTCTTCTCGCTGATCGTGGTCCACGCCGTGTTGGGCGTGCCGTTCGTCATCATCACCGTGTCGGCGACCTTGCAGGGGTTCAACCACAACCTGGTCCGCGCCGCCGCCAGCCTCGGGGCTTCGCCACTGACGGCGTTTCGCCGCGTGACCCTGCCGTTGATCGCCCCGGGCGTGATCTCTGGCGCACTGTTCGCCTTTGCGACATCGTTCGATGAAGTGGTGGTGACGCTGTTCCTCGCTGGCCCTGAACAGGCAACCCTGCCACGGCAGATGTTCAGTGGCATCCGCGAAAACCTCAGCCCCACCATCGCGGCGGCGGCGACGCTGCTGATCGCCTTCTCGGTGGTCCTGTTGCTGACCCTGGAGTGGCTGCGTGGGCGTAGCGAGAAGCTGCGGACTGCCCAAGTCTGAGGCCAGTGCCACCAATGTGGGAGCGAGCTTGCTCGCAATAGCGCCAGAACATCTGGCATCGATGTCGACTGACAGACCGCTATCGCGAGCAAGCTCGCTTCCACAGGGGGGCTGAGGTGTATTCACAAGGTGAATCGCAGACAACCCCCAATACCGAGCTATCCTTGTGCCAGCCCATACTCGAATAAGAGGCCGCGCACATGAGTCTTTCCTCATTCAAGATCGCCCATAAACTGATCACCGGTGCCGCTGCCATCGAGCAACTGGCCGCCGAGTTGACGCGTCTGGACGTCGATAATCCGCTGATCGTGACCGATGCGGCGCTGGTCAAGTCCGGCACCGTGGAGCTGGCCCTGCAACACCTGGGCGGTCGCGACTACGAGATTTTCGACCGGGTCATGCCGGACCCGGAAATCGCCATCGTCGAGGACTGCATGCAAGCCTACCGCGACGGTGGTCATGATGGCCTGATCGGCCTGGGCGGCGGCAGTGCCATCGACATCGCCAAGTGCGTGGGCGTCTATGCCGGCTACCACGGCGAGCTGCAGGACATGTTCGGTGTCGATCAGGTGCCGCGCAAAGGCCCGCCGATGATTGCCATCCCCACCACGGCGGGTACCGGGTCGGAGGTCACCAATGTGGCGATCCTCTCCGACAAGGCCGCGCAACTGAAAAAAGGCATCGTCAGCGATTACCTGTTGCCGGACGTGGCGCTGGTCAGCCCGCAGATGACCCTCACCTGCCCGCGCGGCGTTACGGCTGCCAGTGGTGTCGATGCGCTGGCGCACGCCATCGAGGCCTACCTGTCGCTCAATGCTTCGCCGATCACCGATGCCCTGGCCATTGGCGCAATCAAACTGATTACCCGCGCGCTGCCCAAAGCCTATGCCAACCCCGCGCACCTGCAAGCCCGTGAGGACATGGCCACGGCCAGCCTGATGGCCGGCATGGCCTTCGGCAATGCCGGGGTCGGGGCGGTGCATGCGCTGGCCTATCCGTTGGGCGGGCGCTTTCACGTGTCCCATGGCGTCGCCAATGCCATGTTGCTGCCGTATGTCATGACGTGGAACAAGATGGCCTGCGTCGAGCGCATGCGTGACATCGCCGAGGCCATGGGCATCAAGACCGCTCACCTGAGTGATCTTGAAGCGGCCGACGAAGCTGTGGAGGCGATGGTTGCGTTGTGTGCGGCCGTGCAGATTCCCAGGGGCCTGAGTGGCCTGGGGGTGACCGAGGACGTGATCCCTTCCATGGCGCTGGAAGCCGCGGGGATCGAGCGCCTGATGCGCAACAATCCGCGCCAACTGAGCGCCGCCGATATCGAGAAGATCTACCGCGCGGCGTATTGATCGACTGTCACGGTGGGCGCGCCAAATCTTGAGGTATACAATGCGCGCCATCGTGATTTCGCTCAAAACAGGTGCGTCATGCAGCCCTTCGCTATTGCTCCGTCGATTCTCTCCGCCGACTTCGCCCGCCTGGGCGAGGAAGTGGACAACGTTCTGGCCGCCGGGGCCGACATCGTGCACTTCGATGTCATGGACAACCACTACGTGCCCAACCTGACCATCGGCCCGATGGTCTGCGCGGCGCTGCGCAAGTACGGCGTCACCGCGCCGATCGACGCGCACCTGATGGTCAGCCCGGTGGACCGCATCGTCGGTGACTTCATCGAGGCCGGCGCGACCTACATCACCTTCCACCCTGAAGCCACCCTGCACATCGACCGCTCCCTGCAGTTGATCCGCGAAGGCGGTTGCAAGGCCGGCCTGGTGTTCAACCCGGCGACGCCCTTGGACGTGCTCAAATACGTGATGGACAAGGTCGACATGATCCTGCTGATGAGCGTCAACCCTGGCTTCGGCGGGCAGAAGTTCATCCCCGGCACCCTCGACAAGCTGCGCGAAGCCCGTGCGCTGATCGACGCCTCGGGCCGTGACATCCGCCTGGAAATCGACGGTGGCGTGAACGTGAACAATATCCGTGAAATCGCTGCGGCCGGCGCCGACACCTTTGTCGCCGGCTCTGCGATCTTCAACGCACCCGACTACCAAGAGGTGATCGCAAAAATGCGCGCCGAACTGGCCCTGGCGCGCCCATGAGCGGCTTCGAGCAGTTGTTCCCCGGCAGCTTGCCGCGTCTGGTGATGTTCGACCTCGATGGCACATTGGTCGATTCGGTCCCGGACCTTGCAGCGGCCGTGGACACGATGCTGCTCAAGCTCGGACGCCCGCCCGCCGGCATCGACGCGGTGCGCCACTGGGTGGGCAACGGTGCGCCCATGCTGGTGCGCCGGGCGCTGGCCAACGACATCGATGCCCAGGGCGTCGATGATGCCGAGGCCGAGCAGGCGCTGGCGTTGTTCAACGACGCCTATGAAGACAACCACCAACTGACGGTGGTCTATCCTGGCGTGCGTTCGACGCTCAAATGGCTGAAAAAGCAGGGCGTGGAAATGGCCCTGATCACCAACAAGCCGGAACGCTTTGTGGCGCCGCTGCTGGACCAGATGAAAATCGGCCGCTATTTTCGCTGGATCATCGGTGGCGATACCTTGCCGCAGAAAAAACCTGACCCGGCCGCGCTGTTCTTCGTGATGAAAATGGCCAACATCCCGGCTTCCCAATCCTTGTTTGTCGGCGACTCGCGCAGCGATGTGCTGGCGGCCAAGGCGGCAGGGGTCAAATGTGTGGCGCTGAGTTACGGCTACAACCACGGCCGGCCCATCGCCGAAGAGTTTCCGACGCTGGTGATCGACGATTTGCGCCTGTTAATTCCCGGTTGCCTGGACCCGGCCGCTGAGATAACGTTGCCCGACGCTGTTCAATCCTCTTCTGGAAACGCCATCGTGGTGGTCACTCGCAAACTCTGGATGAAAGTCATGAAGGCCTTGGCCCGCTGGCGTTGGCGCACCTGACATGATCCTGGCCGGTTATCCGGCGCGTTTGCATACCTGACTGTCAGCTCCTCTTGCCACGAGGCATCCCATGATCCGTGAAGAATTCCTGCGTCTAGCCGCTGCCGGCTACAACCGCATCCCCCTTGCCTGCGAAACCCTGGCCGACTTCGACACACCGCTGTCGATCTATCTCAAACTCGCCGACCAACCCAACTCCTACCTGCTCGAGTCGGTGCAGGGCGGGGAAAAGTGGGGTCGTTATTCCATCATCGGCCTGCCGTGCCGCACGGTGCTGCGGGTCCATGACCATCGCGTCAGCGTGACCCACGACGGCGTCGAAATCGAAAGCCTTGACGTCGAAGATCCGCTGGCCTTCGTTGAAACCTTCAAGGCTCGCTATAACGTGCCGACCGTCGCCGGGCTGCCGCGCTTCAACGGTGGCTTGGTGGGGTATTTTGGCTACGACTGCGTGCGCTACGTGGAAAAACGCCTGGGCAGCTGTCCGAACCCCGATCCGCTGGGCGTGCCGGACATCTTGCTGATGGTCTCCGACGCGGTGGTGGTCTTCGATAACCTCGCTGGCAAGATGCACGCCATCGTTCTGGCCGACCCGTCCCGGGAAGATGCCTACGAGCAAGGTCAGAAAAGCCTGCAGGCGCTGTTGGAAAAACTCCGTCAGCCGATCACGCCGCGTCCCGGCCTGGATTTCAGCAAGCAGTCGGCGGCCGACCCGGTGTTCCGTTCCAGCTTCACCCAGGACGACTACGAACGGGCCGTCGATACCATCAAGGAATACATCCTCGCCGGCGACTGCATGCAAGTGGTGCCGTCGCAACGGATGTCCATCGACTTCAAGGCCGCGCCCATCGATCTCTACCGGGCGCTGCGCTGCTTTAACCCGACGCCCTACATGTACTTCTTCAACTTCGGTGACTTTCATGTCGTGGGCAGTTCGCCGGAAGTGCTGGTGCGGGTCGAAGACAACCTGATCACCGTGCGGCCGATCGCCGGCACTCGCCCCCGCGGCGCCACGGAGGAGGCTGACCGGGCGCTGGAAGAGGACCTGCTGTCGGATGACAAGGAAATCGCCGAGCACCTGATGTTGATCGACCTGGGGCGCAATGACACCGGGCGGGTCTCGGAAATCGGTTCGGTGAAACTCACCGAGAAGATGGTCATCGAGCGCTATTCCAACGTGATGCACATCGTCTCCAACGTCACCGGTGAGTTGAAAGCCGGGCTGACAGCCATGGACGCCTTGCGGGCGATCCTGCCGGCGGGCACCTTGTCCGGCGCGCCGAAGATCCGGGCGATGGAAATCATCGACGAACTGGAGCCTGTCAAGCGTGGGGTATACGGCGGAGCGGTGGGTTATTTCGCCTGGAACGGCAACATGGATACCGCCATTGCCATTCGCACCGCGGTCATCAAGAACGGCGAACTGCACGTGCAGGCCGGCGGCGGCATCGTCGCCGACTCGGTGCCGGCATTGGAATGGGAAGAAACCCTGAACAAGCGCCGGGCCATGTTCCGCGCCGTGGCGCTGGCCGAGCAGACCTCGAACGACTGAAACCTGCAACAACAACTGTGGCGAGGGAGCTTGCTCCCGCTGGCCTGCGAAGCGGGCCCATCACATTGATGCGACTGCTGCGCAGTCGAGCGGGAGCAAGCTCCCTCGCCACAGGTCCTTCAGGCAACTCCCTCCCACAGGGATTACACAATCAGAAGTCCAGGCTGACCCCCAGGCTCACCCCTTGCTGGGTCATGTCGTCATCCTTGCGCAACGTATAACCGCCCCGCAGCGCCAGGTCCTGGGTCAACTTGTGGCTGACCCCCAGGCTCAGGCGATTCAGGTGGCTTTGTGGCGTGTAGCCTTCCAGCGTGAAGTCATTGGCCGGCAGGCTGTTGAGGGCGATGTTGACCTTTTGCGTGTCGTCTTCGTACTCGCGTTCGTGGGCATATTCACCAAACACCTGGGTCTGGCGGGTGATGTTGTATTTGCCCTGCAAGCCAATGCCCAGGCGTTTCGAGTCGCGGGTCTGGTCATCGAAGGTCAGGGCCGTGGAGCGGTTGCTCTTTTCCGAGTAGCCATCCACTTCGACCTTCGCATAATCAGCGCTGACAAACGGCGAGAGGTGCCATTCACTGCCCGGCTGGGCGATGTCGTAGCCCACCCGCGTGCTGAATGCCCATAGATGGCCATCCGTGTCGCCTTTCTCCTGCGCTTCGTTGACGCCCAGGTCGAACTTGCGTTCCAGGTTGTCGTAATCGAGCTTGCCACCGGTCAGCGCCGCATCGGCCCACCAGCGGTTTTGCTGGAACTGGGCGAAAGCGGTGGCCAGGTAGCTGTTGAGCTTGTACGTCGAATCGTTATCGCCAGCGTCCATGTCCTGGCGATAGAAACCGGCGGCGACACCCACGCGCCAAGCTTCGTTGAGGCGATAGCTGCCGCCCACGTTGAGGCTGTAGCCACTGCCGTCGGCGCTGGCGCCGCTGTCTTGGCTGTCCATGTCCAGATGTTGGCCGCCACCGGCGACGATGGCTCGCCATTGGCCGACCGCCTGCCAGTCCTCCCAGTCCGATTGCCATTGGCTGCGCAGTTCATCCTGGTGTGCACGCAGCGTCGAGTGGGCCATTTCCGGCAGCAACGTCAGTTCCCATGGCGCCGCGAGTAGGGAAAAGGCGTAGTCGGCGATCAGTTTCTGTCCGGTTTCGGTGGGGTGAACCGCGTCGTTGTAGATCAGCTTGGTGGGATCCGGCGTGGCACTGTTGATGCCATAGGTGGCGTTTTCCGTACAGCCATTGCCACTGAAGCAGGTCGCGGTGAGGTTCTCGCCAGTGGCGAGGCCGAACCTTGCCGGGTCGGCGAAACTTTCCTTCAGCAAAAGAGGAATGTTCAGCGGAATGATCTCGGCGTCGATGCCTTGCAGTCGCGTGATCAACTGCTGGTTGAACTGGTTGCCCAGTTGCGAAAAGGTGTCCTGCAAGGGGCCGCCGTTGAGGGCCGGGGTCAGGCCCAGGTCGGGCAACAGCCAGACCATCACATAGCGGGCACCGGCCGTTTGCAGCACCTGGACGCTGTCGGCCAGCCGGTCGGCGGCGGCGTTCGCTTGCGCGGTGTTCAATACCCGGCCTTGAAGGAAGTCGTTACCACCACCGGAAAGGTAATACAGCGCATTTGGATCGGCGCGCAGACCGTTGGATTGCAAGTAGCCAGGACGGCTGCGCTCGCCGGTGTCGGATACGCCGGTAATCGATTCGAGGATCTGGTCGGTACGATAACCGCCCACTGCCCAGTTGTTGCCGTCAGCCAGCCCCTCGTTGGCGCGTACCGCCGAAGTGGAGGCAGCAGTCTCGTCGGCGGAATAGCCCAGGCGCCCACCAAGCAATTGGGTGGAGTTGGCCGAATAGGCTTCGCCGCTGCCGTCGGTGTAGATCGGACCGGTTCGGTTGGTATAGCGCTCGGTCGAACCGGGCGGGCCGTTCGGGTCGGCGAACTGGCCGGCGTCGTTGAGGCTGTCGCCGAATACGATGAACTTGGAGTACGGGTTGGGGCCGGCGCTCGCCTGGGTGCAGGCCATCGCCAGCAGGCAGCTGGCAATCGGTACGAACAGCGTCTTCTTTATCATGGGAAAGTCCGTTTTTATCTTATTGTTGTTAGAAAACGAAACGACAGTACCAAAAACTTCC
Organism: Pseudomonas thivervalensis; assembly: GCF_001269655.1. GTDB lineage: Bacteria > Pseudomonadota > Gammaproteobacteria > Pseudomonadales > Pseudomonadaceae > Aquipseudomonas > Aquipseudomonas thivervalensis. Next base: position 15,663 of record NZ_LHVE01000020.1, on the reverse strand, counting down.
GGCGTTTTGCCATCTATCCGGAACGTCGCGATTGTTTCAAAGCCCTTCGGGATCGGTCATATTGCGTGCTCCGCCCAGCTAAGCTACTGTGCCGGGACGTATGAACGAGACTTCCCCTGTGTCGATTGTCAGCAAACTTCTGGATCAAATGATCAAGGCACACGCCCGTTGGCGTTGGCGCGCCTGAACAATCTCCGCCGGCCTCGCCGGACCTGTACCGATTTGCCTTCTTTACCCGCTGTAGAACCGCTTCGCCGGGGCATCAATCGCCTCGCCAAGCGCAGCAGCGTGCGGGTCACTCTCTGAAGGCTGTGTTTAAAGTCAGTGAATTCAATAGGTTGCTTACGCCATGTTGCTGATGATCGATAACTACGACTCTTTTACCTACAACGTTGTGCAATACCTCGGCGAGCTGGGCTCCGAGGTCAAGGTCGTGCGCAACGACGAACTGACCATCGCCGAAATCGAAGCCCTCAAGCCTGAGCGCATCGTGGTTTCGCCTGGCCCGTGCACGCCGACCGAAGCGGGCATTTCCATCGACGCTATCAAGTACTTCGCTGGCAAGCTGCCAATCCTGGGCGTCTGCCTGGGGCATCAGTCGATCGGCCAGGCGTTCGGTGGCGATGTCGTGCGCGCCCGACAAGTCATGCACGGTAAGACTAGCCCGGTATTCCACGAGGACAAGGGCGTGTTCGCGGGACTGAATCGTCCGCTCACTGTCACCCGCTACCACTCCTTGATCGTCAAGCGCGAAACGCTGCCTGACTGCCTGGAGTTGACGGCCTGGACCCAGCTGGAAGACGGCTCCGTCGATGAAATCATGGGGCTGCGCCACAAGACGTTGAACATCGAGGGTGTGCAATTCCATCCCGAGTCTATTCTCACCGAACAGGGCCACGAGCTGTTCGCCAACTTCCTCAAACAAACCGGCGGCACGCGCTAAGGACTTTTCATGGATATCAAGACAGCCCTGAGCCGTATCGTCGGCCATCTCGACCTGAGCACCGACGAGATGCGCGACGTGATGCGCGAAATCATGACCGGCCAATGCACGGATGCGCAGATCGGCGCGTTCATGATGGCCATGCGCATGAAAAGCGAGAGCATCGATGAGATCGTCGGTGCCGTGTCGGCGATGCGTGAGCTGGCGGACAAGGTCGAACTCAAGACCCTCGACGGCGTGGTTGATGTGGTCGGCACCGGTGGTGACGGCGCCAATATCTTCAACGTATCCACCGCCTCGTCGTTTGTCGTGGCGGCGGCCGGTTGCACCGTTGCCAAGCACGGCAACCGCGCGGTCTCCGGCAAGAGCGGCAGTGCCGATCTGCTGGAGGCCGCCGGCATCTACCTGAACCTGACGCCGATTCAAGTGGCGCGCTGCATCGACAATGTTGGCATTGGTTTCATGTTTGCCCAGACCCACCACAGTGCCATGAAGCACGCCGCCGCGCCGCGCCGTGACCTGGGGCTGCGTACGTTGTTCAACATGCTCGGCCCGCTTACGAATCCGGCCGGCGTGAAGCATCAGGTGGTGGGGGTGTTCAGCCAGGCGTTGTGCCGGCCGTTGGCCGAAGTCCTGCAGCGCCTGGGCAGCAAGCACGTGCTGGTGGTCCACTCGAAGGATGGCCTGGATGAATTCAGCCTGGCGGCGCCGACATTCGTGGCCGAACTAAAAAATGATCAGATCAGCGAGTATTGGGTCGAACCTGAAGACCTCGGAATGAAAAGCCAGAGCTTGCACGGCCTGGCGGTCGATGGCCCGGCCCAGTCGCTGGAGTTGATCCGCGATGCCTTGGGGCGTCGCAAGACCGAGAATGGCCAGAAAGCCGCTGAGATGATCGTGCTCAATGCCGGTGCCGCGTTGTACGCCGCCGACCACGCCAGCAGCCTCAAGCAAGGCGTGGAACTGGCCCATGATGCACTGCACACCGGCCTGGCCAGGGAAAAACTCGAAGAGTTGGGTGCATTTACCGCCGTATTCAAAGTGGAGAACGAAGGATGAGCGTGCCAACGGTTCTGGAAAACATTCTGGCTCGCAAGGCCCAGGAAGTGGCTGAGCGCCGCGCGCGCGTCAGTCTGGCCGAGCTGGAGAACCTGGCGCGTTCAGCGGATGCGCCACGCGGTTTTGCCCAGGCACTGATCGATCAGGCCAAGAAAAAACAGCCGGCGGTAATTGCCGAAATCAAGAAGGCTTCCCCTAGCAAGGGCGTGATTCGTGAACACTTCGTTCCGGCCGACATTGCTCGCAGCTACGAGAAAGGCGGCGCGACCTGCCTCTCGGTGTTGACCGACGTCGACTTTTTCCAGGGGGCCGATGAATACCTGAAGCAGGCGCGGGCGGCGTGCAAGTTGCCGGTGATCCGCAAGGATTTCATGATCGACCCATACCAGATCGTCGAGGCTCGAGCGCTGGGCGCCGATTGCGTGCTGTTGATCGTGTCCGCCCTGGACGACGTGAAAATGGCCGAGCTGGCGGCCGTTGCCAAAGGCGTCGGGCTGGATGTCCTGGTGGAAGTCCACGATGGCGACGAGTTGGAGCGAGCCCTGAAAACCCTCGATACCAAACTGGTCGGCGTTAACAACCGCAACCTGCACACCTTTGAAGTGAGCCTGGAAACCACCCTGGACCTGTTGCCACGCATTCCGCGTGATCGCCTGGTCATCACCGAAAGCGGCATCCTCAACCGCGCCGACGTCGAGTTGATGGAGGTCAGTGATGTGTACTCGTTCCTGGTGGGCGAGGCGTTCATGCGGGCCGAGAACCCGGGTACGGAATTGCAGCGACTGTTCTTTCCTGAACGAGGCCTGCCGGTGAGCGGCTCGACGCTGGACTGACCCATGTCGCCTGTGATTTCCCTGACCGTCGAAGCTGGCCTGCAAGCCGAACAGGACCTGTTGGCCAACGTCTGCGGGGGGGACGCCGAGTTCGGCCTGCTGTTCTGGCAGCCCAATGATCGTGCGCTGGTCATGCCGCGCCGCTTGAGTCGGCTGCCAGGCTTCGAACACGCCTGTGAAGTGTCGGCTACCCATGGCTGGCCAGTGCTGCTGCGCGAAACCGGCGGTGAGCCGGTGCCGCAGTCGGCCGCTACCGTCAATATCGCCCTGGTCTACGCGCCACCGCGCAGCGAAGGCGATCACGGCCGCATCGAAACCGGATACCGCCGGCTGTGCGACCCCATCTGCCAGTTGTTGGATGAATTGGGCGGGGTGGCTTCGCTGGGAGAAGTGGAAGGGGCTTTCTGTGACGGGCGCTTCAACGTCAACCTCGACGGTCGGAAAATGGTCGGCACCGCTCAGCGCTGGCGCCAGAGCAAGGGTGGTCAACGTCCGGTAGGCCTGGTTCATGGCGCGCTGTTGCTGGAGAACGAGCGCGGATCCATGGTCGCGGCGGTCAATCGCTTCAATGAAGCGTGTGGCCTGGAACAACGAGTGCGTGCCGAGAGCCACATCGCCTTGCATGAAAAATTCCCAGCGCCTCACGCACTGGAGCGACTCGCGGCGCTGTACCGGGAACTGCTGGCCCAACTGCTGGGGGCTTAACGCGTTCCGAATACCACCATGGTCTTGCCTTTGACGCTGACCAGGTTGCGTTCTTCCAGGTCCTTGAGTACGCGGCCGACCATTTCACGCGAGCAACCGACAATCCGGCCAATCTCTTGGCGGGTCACTTTGATCTGCATGCCGTCCGGGTGGGTCATGGCGTCGGGCTGTTTGCACAGTTCCAGCAGGCAACGTGCGACACGTCCGGTGACGTCGAAAAACGCGAGATCGCCGACCTTGCGAGTGGTATTGCGCAGGCGTTGTGCGATTTGTCCGCTGAGGACGTAAAGAATGTCCGGGTCTTGCAGGGACAGCTCTCGAAATTTGGTGTAGCTGATTTCCGCAACTTCACATTCAATCTTGGTCCGCACCCAGGCGCTGCGTTCCTGTTCCTTGCCCGCCTGTTCGAACAACCCCAGCTCGCCGAAGAAATCTCCGGAGTTGAGGTAGGCGATGATCATTTCCCGACCGTCATCATCTTCTATCAGGATAGTGACCGAGCCCTTGATGATGAAAAACAGCGTCTCGGAACGATCCCCTGCACAAATGATGTTGTGTTTGGCTGGATAGCGGCGACGCTGACAATGCATCAAGAGTTTGTCGAGATTTTTGATCTTGAACGTGGGAGTAATGGCAACCATGGTTGTATCCCGAAAGACTGCGCGGTGTAGTGGTTTGGTTTTTTTATGGAGGCGAATAGCTATCGCTAAAAGCTGGCCATACGCCAGCGATTTGGCGCCAGCTTAACAGAGGCGTCCTTAATAGATTCGAGAATTTACCTACAGGCTGACAGGACGGGTTTCCTAAGACAGAGAGCGGGCATGGCGAAGTGCTGTGCTAAGCTGGCGACCCTTTTTTAACAGTGGAGTCTTGGCGATGAAGGCACGCATCCAATGGGCTGGCGAAGCCATGTTCCTCGGTGAATCAGGCAGTGGTCATGTGGTCGTCATGGACGGCCCGCCAGAGGCTGGTGGCCGGAACCTGGGTGTTCGGCCGATGGAAATGCTCCTGCTGGGCGTAGGCGGTTGCAGCAACTTCGACGTGGTCAGCATTCTCAAGAAGTCCCGCCAGGCCGTTGAAAGCTGTGAAGCGTTCCTGGAAGCGGAGCGTGCCACCGAGGACCCAAAGGTCTTTACCAAGATCCACATGCACTTCGTGGTGAAGGGGCGCGCCTTGAAGGAAGCCCAGGTCAAACGCGCTATTGAGCTGTCCGCCGAGAAATACTGCTCGGCGTCGATCATGCTCGGCGCCGCCGGGGTCGAAATCACCCACGATTATGAAATCATCGAGTTGGGTTGAGTCGAATCTTGCCGTATTGAGATTCCGGGTAAAGAAAAGGCGACTTCCGCTGGAAGTCGCCTTTTTTATGGGCGGGTCGATGAGGAGGGGAGAACCAGTCCCCAATCGCCATCAAATCCGATAAGTGCTCTTGGTCATGACCTTGGCCAGCAGGCTCATGCCGAACTTCACCGGGGCCGGGAAACGGAAGCCACCGGCGTCAAGCGCACTTTCGGCATGGTGTTCTTCATCCACGCGCATCTGCTCAAGGATTGCCCGGGACTTTTCATCCTCGGCCGGCAGTTGCTCCAGATGTTCATTCAGGTGCTTGCAAACTTGATGTTCGGTCGCGGCAACGAAGCCGAGGCTGACTTTGTCGCTGATCAGCCCGGCGACGGCGCCGATCCCGAATGACATCCCATAGAACAGTGGGTTGAGGACACTGGTATGGCTGCCCAGTTGGCGAATGCGTTGTTCGCACCAAACCAAGTGATCGACTTCTTCCTCGGCGGCGTGCTCCATTGCCTCACGCACCTGGGGCAGTTTCGCGGTCAGCGCCTGGCCCTGATACAGCGCCTGGGCACAGACTTCGCCGGTGTGGTTGATACGCATCAATCCGGCAACGTGGCGGGTTTGCTCGTCACTCAGTTGCGCGTCCGGTTGCACGATGGCCGGTGATGGACGGTACGGCTGGCCACTGAAGGGCAGCAGGGTGCGCATCGCGGTATCGGCTTGCAGCAACAGGCGGTCAATCGGCGAGTAGTGACGTTGGGTAGTCATGCTTACCTCCGGGAAAAATCACAGCGGCCAGTTTAACCCAATCGGCCGCCGAAGATTTGCGTTGGGTCAGGGGTATCAGCCCGGCGGCCAGTTCATCTGGCGCTGACCCAACACATGCATATGAATGTGATAGACCGTCTGCCCGCCCAGTTCATTGCAATTCATCACTACGCGAAAACCTTCGTCACAACCCAACTCCAGCGCCAGGCGCTGGGCAGTGAACAGAATGTGCCCGGCCAGGCCTTTGTCTTCTTCGGTCAGGTCATTGAGTGTGCGAATCGGTTTCTTCGGAATGACCAGAAAATGCACGGGCGCCTGTGGGGCGATGTCGTGGAAGGCCAGTACCTGGTCATCCTCGTAAATGATCTTCGCCGGGATTTCCCGGTTGATGATCTTGGTAAACAGAGTATCCACAGCTGTTTTCTCCGTTGGGTTCGTTGAGGTCGAGTGTCTTGAAGGCCTCGGTTGAGGCGCCTTGGTTGTTCGGCTTGGGACGTCAGCGCGGGCAGTAAGCCTTGTTGACCATGCCGGCGATGGTCCGGACCAGCCATCGCGACCCCAACCGCGGCAGTGTGGCCAGCCAGCGGTTGCGGCGTCCGGGAATGATGATGGCGCGGTTCTTGTCCAGTGCACGCACGGCATACAGGGCAACTTCTTCCGGGCTCATCAGCGACTTGCGGTCGATGAGTTTCTGTTCGTCCATCTGCGCCGCGGAGAAAAAACCGGTTCGGGTCGGACCAGGACAAAGCACCGAGACCTTGATCGCGCATTTCTTCAGCTCAACCCGCAGGGCTTCGGAGAAGTGCAGCACATAGGCCTTACTGGCGTGGTAGGTGCTCATCCAGGGGCCGGGCTGGAACGCGGCGATCGAGGCAACGTTGAGGATCTGGCCGCCGCCAAGCAGCGCCATGCTGTTGCCGATGGCGTGACAAAGCCGTGTCAGGGCGAGGATGTTGACTTCGATCAGGTCCTGCTCGGTCATCCAGTCCTGGCCCAGGAACGGCCCGCTGGTGCCAATGCCAGCACAATTGACCAGCAGGTCGATCTGCCGTTCACCTTCCTCCAGTTCCAGCAAAAAGCCCGAAAGCCTCAGCGGTTCGCCCAAGTCGCAAGCCCGGAACAATACTTCCACGCCAAACCGCTGAGTCAGTTCGATTGCAATACTTTCCAGCCGATCACGTTGTCGAGCCACCAGTATCAGGTTGCGGCCGCGCCGGGCCAGCGCTTCGGCCATGGCCAGGCCAATGCCGCTGGAAGCGCCAGTGATCAGAGCGTAACGGGTCATGCAGTTCTCCATCGCAACAGCCCGCCGCCAGATGACTGGGCTGTCACCGGCATGAAGCGCGCTTATTGTTCCTCTTCTTCATAGTCTACAGAAGGCGGAGCGGGCTCGGCTGCCTCGGCGGCGGGCTCTTCAGCGGTTTCGCTGCTGGACTCGCTGCTTTCATAGCTGCTCAGGGTGCTGCTGTCGTAGTCCTCTTGGAGGGCGCCGAAGATACCGGCGAACGTGGCCAGGAAAATCAAGACGATCATCACCAGCCAGAGCGAGGCCAACAGCTTGACCGCCGTGGTATTGCGCGGCGGTGGCGGGCCGTACTGGTTTGCGCCGGTATTGCCCGGCGCGATGATGAGGATGAACGGGAAGATGCTGCCCACGAAGGGAACGAGGTTGATCAGCCACAACCACCCCGACCAGCCGAGATCATGCAGGCGCTGGACGTTGAACTGGATGCTCACGAAGGCAAAGGCAAGCACGACGACTGCGGCGAGCAAACCGCCGACGATAAGTCCCGCGATAGAGTCGGAAGCCAGCAGCCAGGCCGTGGCCAGCCAGAAGCCCACGCCGACCAAGGGCAGTAGGGCCAGGGTCAGCACCATGGTCCAGGCCAGGTAGCGCAGGCGCCCGATACGCCCTTCGAAGCTGAAGGGCTTGAGGGTGCTGTACTCGGCAAGCGCTTCACCGACTTCGGCGCGGGGAGGCGCGTAGGGCGAGGCGGGCTCGACGATCGAATCGGGGTGGCGTCCACTCGGTTGCCGTGGCGCGTCCTGTACTTCGCCAAGGTTCAATTGAACGGTGGGTTCGGCTTCGATCCTGGCATCGATTCCGCTTTTGTTGAGCGCTTCCAGGTACTGCTGCGCCTCGTTCTGGGACAGGTTGCTTTTAAGGGCGACCTTACGACCGGTGAACAGCCGTTCAATAGCGCTGACATCGCTTTTGAACAGCTCGGCGAGGTTGAGTTTGGCGGTGGTGGTATCGACGCCCGGCATCAGGCCGCCGTCGAACACGATGTTGAAACGGGTTTCGCTCATGCCCGGCATCCTTGTCTCTGTAAGTTAAGTAGTTGTTTTGTTGGGGCTGGTTCAGCGTGGCCATTGCCCGCCAAGCTGCGCCGCCCGGGCTTGTGCCTGGCGGTATTCTTCATCCAGGCGCGCCACCAACTGATCGACGCTGGGCAAATCATCGATTTCACCCACGCCCTGGCCAGCGGACCATACGGTTTTCCAGGCCTTGGCTTCATCGTTCAGTGGTTTGAGTTTCGAGCCAAAATCCACCTCGCCTCTGTTCTGCAGGGCGGCGAGATCGAAACCGGCGTTCTCCAGGCTCTGGCGCATGAAACTGGCCGGCACTCCGGATACAGCGGGAGTATGCACGATGTCTGCGGCTCTGGATGTGAGCAACATCTCTTTATAAGCGTCAGGTGCGTGGCTTTCGTTTGTACCGATAAAGCGCGTACCAAAATAGGCCAGGTCCGCGCCGAGCAATTGTGCGGCCAGGATCTGATGACCGTGGTTCAGGCATCCTGCAAGTAGCAGGGTCTTATCGAAAAACTGGCGGATCTCGGCAATCAGTGAAAACGGGCTCCAGGTCCCGGCGTGCCCGCCTGCGCCAGCGGCTACGGCGATCAAGCCATCGACGCCGGCTTCGGCGGCTTTCTCGGCATGACGCCGGGTGGTTACGTCATGGAACACCAGGCCGCCGTAGCCATGAACCGCGTCCACCAGCTCCTTCACCGCGCCCAGGCTGGTGATGACAATCGGCACCTTATGCTCGATGCAGATGGCCAGGTCGGCTTGAAGCCGTGGGTTGCTGTGATGGACGATCAGGTTTACCGCGTAGGGCGCCGGGTTTTCCAAGGTCGCCAGGCCTGCTTCGATTTCTTCCAGCCAGGCCTTGAAGCCGCTGCTTTCACGCTGGTTCAATGCTGGAAAGCTGCCGACGATGCCATTGCGGCAGCAGGCCAGCACCAGTTGTGGGTTGGAAATCAGGAACATGGGGGCCGCCACGACGGGCAGGCGCAAGCGCTGTTCAAGCAGAGCGGGCAACGACATTGGAAGTACCCCGGATAATGAAGGCTGATTGGAGATTAGAACGGTCGGACGACGACCAGAATTACGATAGCCAGCAATATCAGAACCGGCACCTCATTGAACCAGCGATAAAAGACATGGCTGCGGGTGTTTTCGCCACGGGCGAAGCGCTTCACCTGAGCGCCGCACATATGGTGGTAGCCGATCAGCAGCACGACCAGGGTCAACTTGGCGTGCATCCAGCCTCCCTGGGTGAAGTAGGCGCTGGCGTTGAGGCTGAGTAGCCAGATACCGAATACCAGGGTGGCAATCATCGCCGGGCCCATGATGCCGCGGTACAACTTGCGCTCCATGACGCTGAAACGTTCTTTGCTGACGCTGTCCTCGCTTTGGGCGTGATAGACAAACAGGCGGGGCAGGTAGAACAGGCCGGCGAACCAGCAAACCATGCTGACAATGTGAAGTGCTTTGAGCCACAGATAGAGCATTTTTAGTTATTCCAGAAATTCACGGTAGCCCGATAGTAGAGGTTGGAGCGGCCACACGTCACCTTGACGGTTGTCGCCACGCCCTGCGGCCCCTATCATCGACGGCTTTCCAGTGGGTTCGTTGAGGGCAGGTTTATGGTCAAGGTCGGTATCGTCGGCGGCACGGGTTACACCGGTGTCGAACTGCTGCGTCTGCTGGCGCAGCATCCGCAGGCTGAGGTGGTGGTCATTACCTCCCGATCCGAGGCCGGCCTGGCCGTCGCCGACATGTATCCGAACCTGCGAGGCCATTACGACGGCCTGGCGTTCAGCGTTCCGGACGTCAAGACCCTCGGCGCCTGCGATGTGGTGTTCTTCGCCACGCCCCACGGTGTCGCCCACGCCCTGGCCGGCGAACTGCTGGCCGCCGGGACCAAGGTCATCGACCTGTCGGCGGACTTCCGCCTGCAGGACGCCGATGAGTGGGCCAAATGGTACGGCCAGCCCCACGGTGCGCCAGAGTTGCTCGAGGAGGCGGTCTACGGCTTGCCGGAAGTCAATCGCGAGCAAATCAAGCAGGCACGACTGATCGCCGTGCCGGGTTGCTATCCGACGGCGACACAGCTGGGGTTCCTGCCGCTGCTTGAAGCCGGTCTTGCCGATGCTTCGCGCCTGATTGCCGACTGCAAATCCGGTGTCAGCGGTGCCGGGCGTGGCGCCAGTGTCGGCTCGCTGTATTCCGAGACGTCGGAGAGCATGAAGGCGTACGCGGTCAAGGGGCATCGCCACCTGCCGGAAATTCGCCAGGGGTTGCGCCGGGCAGCGGGCAAGGACGTCGGTCTTACCTTCGTGCCGCACCTGACCCCGATGATTCGTGGTATCCATTCCACCCTGTATGCGACTGTCGTCGATCGTTCGGTGGATCTGCAGGCGCTGTTTGAAAAACGTTATGCCAACGAACCGTTCGTCGACGTGATGCCGGCTGGCAGTCATCCGGAAACCCGCAGCGTGCGCGGTGCGAACGTTTGCCGGATCGCCGTGCATCGTCCGCAGGACGGTGATCTGGTGGTGGTGTTGTCGGTCATCGACAACCTGGTCAAGGGCGCGTCCGGTCAGGCAGTGCAGAACCTGAACATCCTGTTCGGGCTGGATGAGCGCCTGGGGCTGTCCCATGCAGGGATGTTGCCTTAACAACAGCGACAAGCTTGAGGCTTGTAGCTTGCCGCTGCTCTTGTAAATAGTTGACCAATTTTCTAGGAGAAGCGGATAATGCCCGCCATCACGCATTATGGCGGCGTAAGCGCCGGGAGATATTCAGCATGAGCGTCGAAACCTTCACCCCCACGGCTTTGCAATTCACCCACGGTGCCGCGCACAAGGTGAAGAGCCTGGTCGATGAAGAGGGCAATGATCGTTTGAAGCTGCGCGTATTTGTTACGGGCGGCGGTTGTTCCGGTTTCCAGTACGGCTTCACTTTCGATGAAGAAGTGGCCGAAGACGACACCATTGTCGAGCGCGAAGGTGTCAGCCTGGTGGTCGACCCGATGAGCTTCCAGTACCTGGCAGGTGCCGAGGTGGATTATCAGGAAGGTCTGGAAGGCTCGCGTTTCGTGATCAAGAATCCTAACGCCACCACGACCTGTGGGTGCGGCTCTTCGTTCTCGATCTGAAGGCTTCAGTATAAAAAAAACGCCGCAGTGCCTTGGGCCCTGCGGCGTTTTTTTGTCCGTGATTATTGGATTCAGGCCGGGTAGATGGCGCCGAGTACGCGCAGGCCACGGGCGCCCGTGACACTTGGGCGGTTACCTGGAATACCTTCAAGGCAGCAATGGGCGAGCCAGGCGAACGCCATGGCTTCTACCCAGTCCGGATCCACTCCATATGCCGCCGTGCTGCTGACGGTGGCCTCTGGCAGCAATTCGGCCAGGCGCTTCATGAACGCCTGGTTGTGCGCGCCGCCGCCGCAGACCAGCAACTCCTGAGTATTCGGCTGGGCATATTGAAGTGATTCGACGATGGTTAGGGCGGTCAGTTCGAGTAACGTCGCCTGGACGTTTTCCGGGGCGAAAGCTGGCAACTGCGACAAATGCTGGCTCAGCCATGGCAGGTTGAATACTTCACGACCGGTACTTTTCGGACCCTTGGTGACGAAGAAGGGGTCGCTGAGCAGTGCCTTGAGCAAGACTGGCTCGACTTCTCCGCTGGCGGCCCATTGGCCGTCGCGGTCGAAATGCTCGCCGCGTTGTTGATGAATCCAGGCATCGAGCAATACGTTGCCTGGGCCGCAGTCGAAACCGGCGACAGGTTTTGCGGGCTCTATCAGGCTGAGATTGCTGAAGCCACCGACATTCAGCACGGCACGATGACCGGCTCGTGCTTCGAACAATGCTTCGTGAAACGCCGGGACCAGTGGGGCGCCTTGCCCGCCAGCGGCGACATCGCGGCTGCGGAAATCGCTGACGACGGTGATCCCGGTCAATTCGCTCAACAGTGCCGGATTACCGATTTGCACAGTAAATCCACGGGCCGGTTCGTGGCGAATGGTCTGGCCGTGGCTGCCAACTGCGGTGATGTCTTCAGGCTTGAGTTTCTGCTCGTTGAGCAGGGCATGGATACCCTGTGCGGCCAGTTTTACCCAGCTTTGTTGGGCAATGGCGGAGCGGGCGATCTCATCGGGCCCGCTGCTGCACAATCCGAGCAATTCGGCGCGCAGAGCGACGGGCATGGGGATGTAGTGCGTGGCGATCAATTTGATCGCCGGGGCCAGTTCGATCAGTGCGATATCCAAGCCATCCAGGCTGGTCCCGGACATCACACCGATATAGAGCGCCATGGCTTAGCGCTTGCTCGAGGCCAGCATGGTGGCTTTCTCTTGATCCATGCGAGCCATCAAGGGTTGGCTTTGAGCCAGGAAGCGCGCGCGCTCGCCCTTGGCGATCGGATCGGCCATCGGCAATTTCTGGCCAAGTGGATCGACGTGGACGCCGTTGACCTGGAATTCATAGTGCAAGTGCGGGCCGGTGGACAGGCCGGTAGTGCCGATGTATCCGATCACCTGGCCTTGCTTGACGGTGCCGCCAGTCTTCACACCTTTGGCGAAGCCCTGCATGTGGCCATACAGCGTGCGGTAAGTGTTGCCGTGCTGGATGATCACGGTGTTGCCATAACCGCCGCGACGTCCGGCCAGCAACACCTTGCCGTCGCCGGCGGCCTTGATTGGCGTACCACGAGGGGCGGCGTAGTCGACACCTTTGTGGGCGCGAATCTTGTTCAGGATCGGATGCTTGCGACCGGCGGAGAACTTCGAGCTGATACGGGCGAAATCAACCGGTGTACGGATGAATGCCTTGCGCATGCTATTGCCGTCGGCGGTGTAGTAGCTGCTATTGCCTTGCTTGTTGGTGTAGCGCACCGCTGTGTACGTCTTGCCGCGGTTGGTGAAGCGCGCGGAGAGAATCGGGCCGTTGCCTACGCTCTTGCCATTGACCACTTTCTGCTCGTAGATGACGTCGAATTCGTCACCCTGGCGAATGTCCTGGGCGAAGTCGATGTCATAGCCGAAGACGCTGGCCATATCCATGGTCAGGCTATGGGAAAGGCCAGCGCGCGCAGCTGACTGAGACAACGAGCTGTTGATGATGCCATGGACGTAGGCCGAGCGAACGGTAGGCTTGGCGGTGATTCGGTTGAATACATAACCCTTGTCATTTTTGGTCAGGGTGATGCTTTCCAGGTCGCTCAGTTTGGTGTGCAGATTGGTCAACTGGCCGTCTGGATTGAGTTCGAATTCGAGTTTCTGGCCGCGCTGCAACTGGGTGAATTGCTTGGCTTGTTTGTCGCTGGCCAGGATTTCATGGACCGAAGTCGAGGGCAGACCGACCTTTTCGAAGAGGGTGGAAAGCGTGTCGCCCTTGGCGACAATCACTTCGCGATGGTCCGGTCCTTTCTTTTCTTCTGCAACAGGCGCTTCCACCTGAACGGCGGCCTGGGCAGTGTCTTCCGGGCTGTTTTCAATCTGTGCAAACGGAGAAGCGGCCGGTTCGTTTGTGGCTTGAACGGCTTCGGCGGCGTCTTGTTCTTGTGTCAGTTGTTCAGCAGGGCTTTCCAGTTCAAGACTCAGAGTCGTCTTTTTGGCTTCAACATCGCTGGAGGGAAACACCAGGAGCGCCAGGCTAAGGAGGGCTGCGATGCCACTGGCGGCAAGCAGGTGGGTCTTTGGGTAAAGCGGCGGCGCTTTAGACGGTTCTGTGGTCATAAGTAATTTTGGCTTTTGAAAAAATGAATTGGAAAAGATGAATGACATGATGAAGATGAAATAACTGTATAAAATATAACCAAAACCCCTGCGAAGCAAGCCCGCGAACGCTCTGTTCTGTGGATTGGCGTCCTTGCGCCTGGCAAACCTTGTATTTGGTGCGCGATCTTGTATGGTTGGGGCCCTTTGAATCTGAGCCTTACGGGTCTGTTATGAAGTCGGTTGAAGAGCAGCTAGCGCTGATCAAACGTGGTGCGGAAGAACTGTTGGTCGAGTCCGAGCTGATCGAAAAGCTCAAGCGTGGGCAGCCGCTGCGCATCAAGGCTGGTTTCGACCCGACGGCGCCCGACTTGCACCTGGGGCATACCGTGCTTATTAATAAGCTGCGCCAGTTTCAGGATCTGGGGCATCAGGTCATCTTCCTTATAGGTGACTTCACCGGGATGATCGGTGATCCAAGCGGCAAGAGTGCTACGCGGCCACCGCTGACCCGTGAGCAGGTGCTCGATAACGCCGAGACCTACAAGACTCAGGTTTTCAAGATTCTTGATCCGGCCAAGACTGAAGTGGCTTTCAATTCCACTTGGATGGATCAGATGGGGCCGGCGGATTTCATTCGCCTGACATCCCAATACACCGTGGCTCGCATGCTCGAGCGCGATGATTTCGACAAGCGCTATACAACCAACCAGCCAATCGCCATTCATGAATTCCTCTATCCGCTTGTGCAGGGCTATGACTCGGTCGCGCTGCGCGCGGACGTTGAGCTTGGTGGTACCGACCAGAAGTTCAACCTGTTGATGGGGCGTGAGCTGCAGCGTGGTTATGGTCAAGAGGCGCAGTGCATCCTGACCATGCCGTTGCTGGAGGGGTTGGATGGCGTGAAGAAGATGTCCAAATCGCTGGGTAACTACGTAGGCATCCAGGAAGCGCCGGGCGTCATGTACAGCAAACTGGTCTCCATTCCTGATGTGCTGATGTGGCGTTATTTCGAGCTGTTGAGCTTCCGGTCCATGGATGAAATCAATGCGTTCCGTGCCGATGTAGAGGCGGGGGCCAATCCGCGAGATATCAAGATCAAGCTGGCCGAAGAGATCGTTGCGCGTTTCCATGGTGAGGAGGCTGCGGCCAATGCCCATCGTGCGGCGGGTAATCGCATGAAAGATGGCGAGCTGCCGGATGATCTGCCAGAGATCGAGCTGGTTGCTGCCGAGGATATGCCAATTGCGGCGGTCCTTAATAAGGCGGGCCTGGTCAAGAATGCGGCGGTGGCTCGGGATCTCCTGGGTTCGGGCGGTGTGCGTATAGATGGTGTGGTCGTGGATCGCGCCTATATATATAAGCTGGGTTCTACTCATGTGTGCCAGGCCGGTAAGAAGGCTTTTGCACGTATTACGCTGATGTCTGCGTAAAGCTGAAAATAGGTGTTGACGGCAGATTCTGGAAGTCTATAATTCGCCCCACTTCCGGCGCAGTCGAAACGGAAAACTCCTTGAGATTCAATGAGTTAAGTAGGTTTCGAAGGGGTTGGGCTTCAGTTCATCGAAGCTTGGAAGGAGCAGGTAGAGCGGTGTTGTTTGGCTCTATTGGCGGTTCGATCTTCTCGGTCGAAAGCGGTGAAAAAGAGGTGTTGACAGCAGCGAGTAACGCTGTAGAATTCGCCTCCCGCTAACGAGAGATCGGAAGCGCAAGTGGTTGAAGTTGCAAAGGAAACTTTGAAAACTTCTTAAAATAACCGCTTGACAGATACACGGGGTGCTGTAGAATGCGCGCCTCGGTTGAGACGAAAGACTCAGCCAACCGCTCTTTAACAACTGAATCAAGCAATTCGTGTGGGTGCTTGTGGAGTCAGACTGCTAGTCAACAGATTATCAGCATCACAAGTTACTCCGCGAGAAATCAAAGATGTAACCAACGATTGCTGAGCCAAGTTTAGGGTTTTCTCAAAACCCAAAGATGTTTGAACTGAAGAGTTTGATCATGGCTCAGATTGAACGCTGGCGGCAGGCCTAACACATGCAAGTCGAGCGGTAG
>NZ_LHVE01000002.1 GCF_001269655.1 Pseudomonas thivervalensis | reverse complement strand
TCGCGAAGGCGGTGTGTCAGTCGACATTATCGTTAGCTGACACACCGCCTTCGCGAGCAAGCCCGCTCCCACAGTTGAACTTAGTGACCTTCAAAGGATATTGGAATAATCCGCTTCGATCCGGTCCAGGCTCAGGTGGTTCAGGAAGTTGGAGAAACACATCCAGGCCGACAGGGCATTCATGTCGCGAAATTGCTCGGGCAGGTACTTGGGCGGTACCACCAGGCCTTCGTCCACCAACTGGCGCAACGTGCGCATGTCTTCAAGGGTGGTCTTGCCGCAGAACAGCAGCGGCACTTGCTCCAGCTTGCCTTTGCGCACGGCCAGCTGAATGTAGTTGTAAACCATGATGAAGCCCTTGAGGTAGGACAAGTCTTTGGTGAATGGCAGCCCGGTCGGCACCGAGCCACGGAATACCCGACTGGCGTTGCCGTAGCTTTCGGCCATTTCGAAACCCTGCTCGCGGAAAAACTCGAAGACCTGCAGGAAGTCGGCGCCCTCCTCCACCATGTGAATGGCCCGGGTACGGTTAGTGAGCTTGCGCAGGCGGCTCGGGTAGGAGGCGAAGGTGATGATTTCCATCAGGATCGCCAGGCCTTCCTGGGTCACCGTGGACGAGGGCGGGCCCTTGGACAGGAAGGTGCAGATCGGCTGGTTCAGGCCGTTGAGGGTGGTGCCGACGTGCACCAGCCCTTCGTGGACCTCCAGCGCCCGCACGTCGCGCTCGTTGAACATCGCATCGGTGCGGATCTTGATGTAGTCGGCGCCCGCCGCCGCGTCGGCGACGATGCCGTCGGACTCGAACACGCGGATGGTTTCCTCGGCTTCGCCGAACACCCGGTTGAGGCGGTGTTGCAGCAGGTTGACGGCTTCCTTGGCGCTGAGGACTTTCGGCTCGTCCTTGAGGTCGCCACGGCCATCGATGTTGTTCAGGTAGTCGGAGAGCATCAAGCCCAGGTCGGCCAGGGTCGGGTCGCCGGCGTGGAACGCATCGGAGGCGGCGCCGTAGAGTTCCTGGGAGATCAGCCCGAAATCCTCGGTGCCACGCGCTTCGAGCATGCGCACCACCATGCGGTATTCCTTGCACATGCGGCGCATGATCTGGCCCACCGGGTTGAACTGCCCCAGTTGGCGGGTGATGTCGCGCTCGATGTTCTGGAACTCCAGCTTCACCTTGCTGGAATCGAAGGACAGTGGCCGGTTGAGGTAATAGTCGCGATCCACCGCGGGCATTTCCTTGCCCTTGGCCTTGAGAAACCCCTTGCGGATGTTCTCGTCCCATTTCACCGCGTCGAGGATGCGAATCGGCGTTTGCGCCAGCACAATGCGATCGGACAAGGTGCGTATCGTCTGCTGGTAATCGTCCACCCGGAACTCCTGTGAAAAAACGTCCGCTTGTAGCAATTATTGGGATTTGGCCAGTCGCTGGTAACGCACGGCTTCCGAAAACACATCGGAATTGGCCGGGTCGTCGAGGTAGCTGAAAACCTTGTTCATGTCGCTGTCCACCAACACGCCGTCACCCTCTTCGCTCTGGTTCGGCTGGCCGCTGAGGAGCTTCTGGCCGATGGCCTGGTTGATCTGCTCCAGGTCCAGGTTGTAGACCACCAGTTCCTGTTTATCGGTCAATTCGAAACCGGCGATCAGGAAATGTCCACCGTAGCGGGCCGGCACCTTGGCCGACAGGTACCAGCGGCTGCCGTGACGGGAGACGGTCAGGGGAATGGCCTCACGCTCATGGGGCTTGGCCCTGAAGTAGCTGATGGCCTGGTAACGGTGCGTGCCGACCTGCGTCAGTTCCAGGTTCAACGGTTCACCCCAGGCATTGGTGCTGGTCCAATGGCCGAGCAGGCCCGCGGGCGCGGCTTCGCTGTCAGGTAACGGCGCCTTGAACGACACCAGGCAGCCACTGAGCAGCAGCAACGACACGGCCAGTACAACGGCACGCCAGGCTTTCATTTGAACTCCCTATGGCAGGCGCCCTGTCCTTTGTGGCGAGGGAGCTTGCTCCCGCTTGAGTGCG
The DNA here is from genome assembly GCF_001269655.1 of Pseudomonas thivervalensis. GTDB lineage: Bacteria > Pseudomonadota > Gammaproteobacteria > Pseudomonadales > Pseudomonadaceae > Aquipseudomonas > Aquipseudomonas thivervalensis. The sequence continues at coordinate 436,057 of NZ_LHVE01000002.1, read as the reverse complement.
CAACGCTCACAAAAAAGGGGCTGTGGTGAGCCCATCTGGGTTACACCGACGCCAATACCAGGTGCATATAGCGGGTCAGAATGCCGAGCATGTCTTCATCGGCTACCGGCTCGGCGCCATTGAGCAAGCCTTGATATTCCATCCGTCCGATAATCGCCGTCAACACTTTGGCATCCTGTTGCGGCTCGCGGGAGCCTAAAACCTGGAAAAACTGACACGTGCCGTGCAGCAAAATCTGCTGGTGGGAACGCACCAACTCCGCCAGGCGCGGGTTGAGCAGGGCTTCTTGGCGAAAGGCCTGTTCGGCCATCAGGTACTCGCGACGGCTGTCCAATTGATGCCGCACGTAGTCGGCGGTCATCCGGGCAATATCGTCCGCCAGTTGCGAGCGCGATTGGGCACTGCCGTCACCGTAGGCGACCATTTCCCGCAGCAGGCCTTCGTTGTTGGCCCACAGCTTGCCCATGAACGCCGCGCTGCGCTCCACGTACTGGGCGAAGGTGTCGGTGAGCAAGTCATCGATGTCCTTGAAATAATACGTGGTGGCCGACAGCGGCACGCCCGCTTCGGCGGCCACCGCGCGGTGACGCACCGCCCGCACGCCATCGCGCACCACAATGCGCATGGCCGCATCGAGAATCTCCTGGCGACGCTGCTCACTGCCCTGTCGGCTGGCCTTGCGGCCCTGGTACTGAACACTTTCAGCGACAGCCGTGGCGACGCCCGCTGCACCTTCTGAAGCCATTGCACGATTCACGACAGGTCTTCCTCGCTCTTTCAAAAAGTAACCAATTGATACGTTTGTACCAGACAGGCAATAAAAAGCCGCCCATCGAGGCGGCTTTTTAATTGAAGCAATTACGCTTGGGGCCGCATGTGCGGGAAGAGGATCACATCCCGGATCGACGGTGAGTTGGTCAACAACATCACCAGGCGATCGATGCCGATGCCTTCGCCAGCGGTCGGCGGCATGCCGTACTCCAGGGCTCGGACGAAGTCGGCATCGTAGTGCATGGCTTCGTCGTCGCCGGCGTCCTTGTCGGCCACCTGGGCCATGAAGCGCTCGGCCTGGTCTTCGGCATCGTTGAGCTCGGAGTAGGCGTTGGCGATTTCACGACCACCGATGAACAGCTCGAAACGGTCGGTCACGCTTGGGTTCTCGTCGTTGCGACGGGCCAGCGGCGACACTTCGAACGGGTACTGGGTGATGAAGTGCGGCTGCTCCAGCTTGTGCTCGACCAGTTCTTCGAAAATCATCACCTGCAGCTTGCCCAGGCCTTCGAAGCCGAGCACCTTGGCGCCGGCCTTCTTGGCGATGGCGCGGGCCTTGTCGATGTCCTGCAGGTCGGCGGCGGTGATCTCAGGGTTGTACTTGAGGATCGAGTCGAACACCGACAGGCGCACGAACGGCTCGCCGAAGTGGAACACCTTGTCGCCGTACGGCACGTCGGTGCTGCCCAGGACCAGCTGCGCCAGCTCGCGGAACAGTTCTTCGGTCAGGTCCATGTTGTCTTCGTAGTCGGCGTAGGCCTGGTAGAACTCGAGCATGGTGAACTCGGGGTTGTGCCGGGTCGAAACGCCTTCGTTACGGAAGTTGCGGTTGATCTCGAACACCTTTTCAAATCCACCGACAACAAGCCGCTTGAGGTACAGCTCCGGCGCGATGCGCAGGAACATTTCCATGTCCAGGGCGTTGTGGTGGGTTTCGAACGGCTTGGCCGCCGCGCCGCCAGGGATGGTCTGCAGCATCGGCGTCTCGACTTCGAGGAAGTCACGCTTCATCAGGAAGCTGCGGATGTGGGCGATGACTTGCGAGCGCACGCGGAACGTCTGGCGCACGTCTTCGTTGACGATCAGGTCGACGTAGCGCTGGCGATAGCGCTGCTCGGTGTCGGTCAGGCCGTGGTGCTTGTCCGGCAGCGGGCGCAGGGACTTGGTCAACAGGCGCACGTTGGTCATCTCGACGTACAGGTCGCCCTTGCCGGAACGGGCCAGGGTGCCTTCGGCGGATATGATGTCGCCCAGGTCCCAGGTCTTGACGGCGGCCAGGGTTTCTTCCGGCAGGGTCTTGCGGTTGACGTAGACCTGGATGCGCCCGGTCATGTCCTGGATGACCATGAACGAACCACGGTCGAGCATGATACGACCGGCCACCTTGACTGGAATCGCCGCCTCGGCCAGCTCTTCCTTGGTCTTGTCCGCGTACGTCTTCTGCAGGACGTCGCAATACGCGTCGCGGCGGAAGTCGTTGGGGAAGGCCTGGCCCTTGGCGCGCTCGGCAGCAAGCTTTTCCTTGCGCAGGGCGATCAGGGAGTTTTCTTCCTGTTGCAGGGCTTGCGGGTCGAGTTCTAGGTCGCTCATGTCTTTAAGGATTCCATCACAGGTTCGTTGCCCCCGGCCCGGGCCGGAGTTTGCGGGCGAACCGCGCTCCTTAGTGGAAGCGTGGCTGCCCGCCGCATGGGTGTCGCGTTACAGCCCTTGTTTGAGGCTGGCGATCAGGTATTCGTCGATGTCGCCGTCGAGCACCTTGTCGCAATCGCTGCGTTCGATGCTGGTACGCAGGTCCTTGATCCGCGAGGCGTCGAGCACGTACGAACGGATCTGGTGACCCCAGCCGATGTCCGACTTGGTGTCTTCCAGCGCCTGGGACGCCGCGTTGCGCTTCTGCACTTCCTGCTCGTACAGGCGGGCCCGCAGCATCTTCATCGCGGTGTCTTTGTTGGCGTGCTGGGAGCGTTCGTTCTGGCAACTGACCACGGTGTTGGTCGGTACGTGGGTAATCCGTACGGCCGAGTCGGTGGTGTTGACGTGCTGGCCACCGGCCCCGGAGGAACGGTAGGTGTCGATACGCAGGTCCGCCGGGTTGATCTCGATCTCGATGTTGTCATCGATTTCCGGCGAGACGAACACCGCCGAGAACGAGGTGTGACGACGGTTGCCGGAGTCGAACGGGCTCTTGCGTACCAGGCGGTGCACGCCGATCTCGGTCCGCAGCCAGCCAAAGGCGTATTCGCCCTTGATGTGCACGGTGGCGCCCTTGATCCCGGCGACTTCACCGGCCGACAGCTCCATGATGGTGGCGTCGAAACCGCGTTTGTCGGCCCAGCGCAGGTACATGCGCAGCAGGATGTTGGCCCAGTCCTGGGCCTCGGTGCCGCCGGAGCCGGCCTGGATGTCCAGGTAGGCGTTGTTCATGTCCATCTCGCCGCTGAACATGCGACGGAATTCCAGCTTGGCGAGGTTCTCGTCCAGGCGTGTCAGCTCGGCGACGACATCGCCGACCGCGCCTTCGTCGTTCTCTTCGACAGCCATGTCCAGCAGGTCGCGGCAATCGGCCAGGCCGCTGGACAACTCGTCCAGGGTCTCGACGATCTGCGCCAGCGCAGAACGCTCGCGGCCCAGCTCCTGGGCGTACGAAGGGTTGTTCCAGACATTCGGATCTTCAAGCTCGCGATTGACTTCGGTCAGGCGCTCATGCTTTTGATCGTAGTCAAAGATACCCCCGAATAGTTTCGGAGCGCTCGGACAGGTCCTTGATGGTGTTAAGGATCGGGTTGATTTCCATGGCGGGCAGCACTCGTTGGCGAACTTTTGAAAGCCGGCGAGTATAACGTAATCAGGCGCCGGCGGCAGCCCGCCTGGCGGCTTTAGGGGCAATGAGATTGAGCGTACGGCCCCTGTGGCGAGGGAGCTTGCTCCCGCTGGGCCCTGTAGGAGCTGGCGAAGCCTGCGATCTTTTGATCTTGAGCTTTCGCTTGGGACTCAATTGTCTGGGGAAAGATCGCAGCCTCGTTGCACTCGACAGCTCCTACACAGCTCCTACACAGCTGCTGCGCAGCCCAGCGGGAGCAAGCTCCCTCGCCACAAAAGCAATCTTGCCAGGCAGAGTTTACTCGACCCCCACCCGATTACGCCCATTGTGCTTGGCCAGGTACAACCCTTTGTCCGCCGCCGAGATCAGCTGACGGCTGTCGCCACCCTGCTGGGGAGTGAAGGTCGAGACGCCGATGCTGATGGTCAGGCTCTCGCCACCGTCGGGCGTGGTGTGGGGTATTTTGAGGGCGACGACGCTCTGGCGCAGTTTCTCGGCCATCAGCCGGGCACCGCCGGGCGAGGTGCCGGGCAGGACCAGGGCGAACTCCTCGCCGCCGTAGCGGGCCGGCAAGTCGGACGGACGGCTGCACGCCTCGCGGATCGCCGTGGCGACCTTGCGCAGGGCTTCGTCGCCCTCGAGGTGACCGTAGTTGTCGTTGTAGGACTTGAAGTAGTCCACGTCGATCATCAGCAGCGACAGTTGGCTCTGGTCGCGCATCGCCCGGCGCCATTCCAGCTCCAGGTACTCGTCGAAGTGCCGGCGATTGGACAGCCCGGTCAGGCCGTCCGAGTTCATCAGCCGTTGCAGTACCAGGTTGGTGTCGAGCAATTGCTGCTGACTGACCCGCAATGCACGATAGGCCGCGTCGCGCTGCAAGAGCATCATGTAGGAACGCGAGTGATAGCGGATGCGGGCCACCAGCTCGATGTTGTCCGGCAACTTGACCAGGTAATCGTTGGCCCCGGCGGCGAACGCCGCGCTCTTGATCATCGGGTCTTCCTTGGTGGACAGGACAATGATCGGGATATCGCGGGTGGCCGGATGGTTACGGTACTCGCGCACCAGGCTCAGGCCGTCGAGGCCGGGCATCACCAAGTCCTGGAGAATCACCGTCGGCTTGATGCGAATCGCATGGGCGATGGCCTGGTGGGGATCGGAGCAGAAGTGGAAGTCGATGTTTTCCTCATTCGACAACCCGCGCCGCACTGCCTCGCCGATCATCGCCTGATCGTCGACGAGCAAGACCATGGCGGCGTTCTCATCGCGCTTGAATTCGTCGAGCTGCAGATCATTCATGGTGGCTTACCTGGGTACGGCCTGGGGCAAGGCTCGCGGGGTTCTTCATGGGGTCACAATCTCCAACAGCCGTGGCGCAATGGCGTCCAGGGCAAGAATATGGACGGCGGCGTCGATGGCGGCCGCCGCTTTGGGCATGCCGTACACCGCGCTGCTGCGCTGGTCCTGGGCGATGGTCACATAGCCCTGCTGGCGCATCAGTTTAAGCCCTTGCGCACCGTCGCGGCCCATGCCGGTGAGCAACACGCCCACCGCATCGCCGCTCCAGTACCGGGCGACACTTTCGAAAAACACGTCAATGGAGGGCCGGTAGATCTCGTTCACCGGCTCGGCGGTGTAGGCCAGGGTGCCGTCCTTCAACAAACGCAGGTGATGGTTGGTCCCGGCCAGCAACACCGCGCCACTTTGCGGCGTCTCGCCGTGCCGGGCCAGGCGCACCGTGTGGCCTGACACACTGCCCAGCCACTCGGCCATGCCCGCGGCGAACACCTCGTCCACATGCTGGACCAGCACGATGGCCGGGGCAAAATCCCGCGGCAAGGCCTTGAGCAGCACTTCCAGCGCCGCCGGCCCACCCGCGGACGAGCCGATGGCCACCAGGCTCTTGCGCGACACCGCCGCACGCTGCGCCGCCGGCGCGGAGCGCTCATGTTTGTTGCGCTCACCGATCAGCCAACCGATGTTGGTGATCTTGCGCAGCAGCGGCGCCGCCGCGTCCGCCGGATTGCCGACACCCAGGGCCGGCGTATCGACCACATCCAGCGCGCCATGGCCCATGGCCTCGAACACCCGGTGGACGTTCTGCTGGCTGTCCCCGGTAACAATCACGATAGCGCATGGGCTGTCGGCCATGATCCGCCGGGTGGCTTCCACGCCGTCCATGATCGGCATGAACAAGTCCATCAGGATCAGGTCCGGGGTGTATTCGGCGCAACGCTGCACCGCCTCGGCGCCGTTGGCGGCCACCCAGACCAGTTGATGCGCCGGCTCGAACGCCAGGGCGCGGCGCAGGGCCTCGACCGCCAAGGGCATGTCATTGACGATGGCAATCTTCAAGCGCGGGCCCCTCCGATCAACTCAACCACGGCGTCGAGCAAGGCGTCGTCGTGGAAACTCGCCTTGGCCAGATAATAGTCGGCGCCGGCATCGAGGCCACGGCGGCGATCTTCTTCGCGGTCCTTGTAGGACACCACCATCACCGGCAGCGATTGCAAGCGGTTGTCGCGTCGCAACAGCGACACCAGTTCGATGCCATCCATGCGTGGCATGTCGATGTCCGTGATCAACAAGTCGAAATCCTCCGAGCGCAATGCATTCCAGCCATCCATGCCATCCACCGCCACCGCCACGTCATAGCCGCGATTGAGCAACAACTTGCGTTGCAGCTCGCGCACGGTCAGGGAATCGTCCACCACCAGGATCCGCTTGCGCGGGGCCTGGGCCTGGTTTTGCCGGGCAATGCGCTCCAGGCGCCCGGCATCGAGCAACTTGTCCACCGAACGCAGCAAGTCTTCGACATCGATAATCAACACCACCGAGCCATCGTCGAGCAAGGCCCCGGCGGAAATGTCCTGGACCTTGCCCAGGCGCTCGTCCAGGGGCAGGACCACCAGGGTCCGCTCGCCGATGAACCGCTCTACCGCCACGCCGTAGATCGTCTCGCGCTCGCGAATGACCACGACCTTGAGGGTCTGGCTGGCGCTTTGCGTCGACGGGCGATTGAGCAACTGGCTGGCCGCGACCAAGCCGATATGCCGGCCTTCGTGCCAGAAATGCTGGCGCCCTTCGACCTGGACGATGTCTTCCGGCGCCAGGTCGCACATGCGCTCGATGTGGGCCAGGGGAAAGGCGTACGCCTCACCGCCGACTTCCACCACCAGGCTGCGCACCACCGACAGCGTCAGCGGCACCTCGAGGTGGAAACGACTGCCCTCGCCCGCCGTCTGTTCCAGCACCACCGCACCGCGCAACTGCCGGACCATGTGCTGGACGGCGTCCAGGCCGACGCCGCGCCCGGACACTTCAGTGACCTTGTCACGCAGGCTGAAACCGGGCAGGAACAGGAAGGTCAGCAGTTCCTCTTCGCTGAGGCTGGCAGCGGTTTGCTCAGGGGAAAGTCCTCGCTCGACGATGCTGCGGCGCACCCGTTCCAGGTCCACCCCGGCGCCGTCGTCCGCCAGTTCCAAGACCAGCAGGCCGGCCTGGTGCGAGGCCCGCAGGCGAATCAGGCCTTCGGCGGGCTTGCCGGCCAATACCCGTTGTTCCGGCGTTTCGATGCCATGGTCGACAGCGTTGCGCAGCAAGTGGGTCAGTGGCGCTTCGAGCTGTTCCAGCACATCGCGGTCGACCTGGGTTTTCTCGCCTTCGATTTCCAGGCGCACTTGTTTGCCCAAGCTGCGGCCCAGGTCACGGACCATCCGCGCCTGGCCCGACAGCACATCGGCGAACGGCCGCATGCGGCAGGCCAACGCTGTGTCATACAGCACCTGTGCCCGTTGGCTGGCCTGCCAGGCGAACTCATCCAGCTCGGCGGTTTTCTGCGCCAGCAACTGCTGGGTTTCGGCGAGCAAGCGGCGGGCATCGCCAAGGGCTTCCTGGGCTTGCAGGCTCAGGGCATGGTCCTTGAGGTGCACATTGAGTTCTTCAAGGGCGCGCAAGCCGGTGCTTTGCTGGCGCTTGAGCCGTTGCATCGTCGCCAGCCAAGGCTTGAGGCGTTGGGTCTCCACCAGGGATTTGCTCGACAGGTCGAGCAAGCTGTTGAGGCGTTCGGCCGTGACCCGCAAGACCCGCTCTCCGCCTTCGGTGACCCGTTTGCGCGTGGGGGCCGGCTCCGTTGCCGCGACAGGTTCCGGTACGGGCGGCTCGACGCTGACGGGGTCGACTGGCGTCTCGATTCTTGGCGGTACCGGCGCCGCTGGCGGCGCAGCGCTGGGATCCAGCAGACGCCCCATCAACGCCACGTAGGCGTCGATGTCCGGAGCGCCGACGCCGTTGCCCGGCGTGGCGATACGCGTCAGCAGGTCGGTGCCTTGCAGCAAGGCGTCGATGTGCTGGGCGCCCAGCACCAGCCGCCGTTCTTGGGCACTGACCAGGCAATCTTCCATCACATGGGCCACGCTGACGCCGGCGTCCACTCCGACAATGCGTGCCGCGCCCTTGAGGGAATGCGCCGCGCGCATGCACGACTCGAGGTATTCGGCCTGGGTCGGGTCGCGCTCCAGGGCCAGCAGGCCGGTGCTCAGCACCTGGACCTGGGCTTCGGCTTCCAGGCTGAACAACTCCAGCAACGAGGCGTCGCGCATTTGGTCAGGGGTCATGACAGGCTCCGAGCCACGGCGGACAGCAGCTGTTCTTCGTCCAGCCAGCGCAGGCTGCGGCCTTTAAAGGGCAGCACGCCACGGGTGTACTTGCCCGTCGATTGCGAAGCGCTCGCCAGGATGCGTTCATCGATGGCGTGGATGCCGTCCACCTCATCCACCGGCACCACCACCGGCCCGCCCTTGGCCGCGACAATCAACATGCGCGGCATGACCCGTGCGCCGGCAACCGCCGCCGCGCCGGGTTCCAGGTCCAACAGCTCCACCAGCGACAGGCAGGCCACCAGCGCCCCACGTACATTCGCCACGCCCAGCAAGGCCCGTGAGCGCCGGTGAGGCAACGAGTGGATCGGCTGCAACGGCGCCACTTCCACCAGGCTGCGCGTGGTCAGGCCCAGCCATTCCTCGCCGAGACGGAACATCAGCAGCGAACGCGTGACCACGTCGTTGTCCACTGGGGCCAGGGACAAGTCACGCTGATCCTGCGGCAAGGCATATCGGTCGAGCAGCCGGGTGGCGGCGGCCGAATACACCGAACAATTGCGGCAGTGAATATGTTCCACCAGCAGCGGACAGGATTTATCGCCATGCACGCCGATGCGGTTCCAGCAATCGTCGATGGCCTGGGCATCGTCATGGGTGACGGTGTAAGAAGCCGAACCGCTCATCGTTTGTGCTCACTGTCTGCCGTGCGCCCGCTGCGGGCGGCGCGTTCCTGCAATCGACGGGCTCCGGCCGCGTCTCCCTGGGAAGCCAGCAGCGCCGCCAGATGCACCAGGGCCTCGGCGTGTTGCGGTTCAAGATAAAGCGTCTTGCGGTAAAAACCCTGGGCTTCAAGCGCGCTGCCGGCCATGTCACTGAGCAGGCCCAACCAGTAGAACACCTGGGCGTTCGGCGCGTGGCTGCGCACATATTCTTCGCACGCCGCGCGGGCCTCGGCGCTTTTACCGCCGTTGGCCAGGGCGGCGATATTGGCCAGCAAGGTCGCGGCGTCGCTGTTCCTGGGTGGGACAATCGGCGTCACGCTCGCGGCAAACGGCCGCGGTCGAACCACCGGCGGAACGACCCGGGGCGGCGGCTGACGAACCGGCAGTGGCGGCGGTATCAAGGCCGGCAGCGGTTGTGGCTCCGGCGCGCCCTGGCGGCTGAAAGCGAACGATTGGGCAATCCCGATCGAGCGCATGCCCAGGCGTCCCAGCAGGCTGCCCTCGGCGGGGCCGATAAACAGCACGCCGTCCTGATGGGTCAGACGCTTGAGGACCTCGAACACCTGCTGCTGGGTCGGCTGGTCAAAATAGATCAGCAGGTTGCGACAGAACACAAAATCGTAGGGGGCCTCGTTCACCAGCAAGGCCGGATCCAGCAGGTTGCCCACCTGCAAACGCACCTGTTCGCGCACCCGTTCGCTGAGGCGGTAACCCTCGTCTGCGACGTCGAAATGCCGGTCGCGAAACCCCAGGTCGGCGCCACGGAAGGAATTTCTGCCATAACGCGCGTCCTTGGCCCGCGCCACCGAGAGCGGGCTGACGTCCAGGCCGTCCACCTTGAACTGATGGGGCCCCAGGCCGGCGTCGAGCAAAGCCATGGCGATGGAATACGGTTCTTCGCCGGTGGAGCACGGCAAGCTGAGGATGCGCAGCGCACGCAGGTGCTTGATCTCGGCCAGGCGCTTGACGGCCAGCCTGGCGAGGGTCGCGAAGGATTCGGGATAGCGGAAGAACCAGGTCTCCGGGACGATCACCGCTTCGATCAGCGCCTGCTGCTCCGGGGCCGAATGCTGCAAGGCCTGCCAATACTCATCGGCGGTTCGCCCGGGCACGGCACCGATGCGCTGGCGCACGGCCCGCTCAATGATCGCGGTGCCGACGGAGGTCACATCGAGGCCGATGCGCTCCTTGAGGAAATCGAAAAATCGCTGGTCGTTGTTCATGGCGTTGCCCCGAGGTCGTCGAGGTCAAGCGGCGTAGCAGGAAACAGCAGCGCCCGAACGGACTCGTCGAGCAGGTCATTGACCCGCACCCATTGCAGCAAGCCGTGGGCGTCTTCGCGGACCGGGCCGAGGTATGGCGCCTGTCGATTGTCCAGGCCATAGGGTTTGAAATCGGCCGGATCACAGCGCACGGTGTCGGTCGCCTGTTCCAGGATCACCCCCAGCACCTGCCCGGCTTGTTGCGCATCGCCTTGATAGCGCACCAGCACCAGCCGCGTACTGGTCCGAGGCTCGGCGCCCTGACCGAACGTCAGCGCACAGAGGTCGATCACCGGCACCACGGTGCCGCGCCAGGCAAACACCCCCGCCACCCAGGACGGCGCCCGGGCGATCGGTTTGAGGGGCAGGCGCGGCAGCACTTCCACCACATCGGTGGCTTGCAAGGCGTAACGTTCGTTGCCGATGCAGAACACCAGGAACAACGACTGGCGGGCCGTCGGTGCGGCGCCACGCCGGGTCTCGAGTTCACCCATCAGACTTTGAAACGCGAGACGCCGCTGCGCAGCCCCACGGCGACCTGGCTCAGTTCGTCGATGGCGGAACTGGCCTGGCGCAGGGACTCCACAGTCTGGCTGCTGGCATCGCCCAACTGCACCAACGCGTGGTTGATCTGCTCGGCGCCGGTGGCCTGGGCCTGCATGCCTTCGTTGACCATCAACACCCGCGGCGCCAGGGCCTGGACCTGATGGATGATCTGCGACAGTTGCTCGCCGACCTGCTGCACTTCGGCCATGCCCCGGCGCACTTCTTCGGAGAACTTGTCCATGCCCATCACACCGGCCGACACCGCGGACTGGATCTCACGCACCATCTGCTCGATGTCGTAGGTCGCCACGGCGGTCTGGTCGGCCAGGCGTCGTACTTCGGTGGCAACCACGGCGAAACCGCGCCCGTACTCACCGGCCTTTTCGGCCTCGATGGCTGCGTTGAGGGACAACAGGTTGGTCTGGTCGGCCACTTTGACGATGGTCACCACCACTTGGTTGATGTTGCCGGCCTTCTCATTGAGGATCGCCAGCTTGGCGTTCACCAGGTCGGCGGCGCCCATCACCGAGTGCATGGTTTCCTCCATGCGCGCCAGCCCCTGCTGGCCGGAGCCGGCGGCCACCGAGGCCTGGTCGGCGGCGGTGGACACTTCGGTCATGGTGCGCACCAGGTCCCGGGAGGTGGCGGCGATTTCACGGGACGTCGCGCCGATCTCGGTGGTAGTGGCGGCGGTTTCGGTGGCCGTGGCCTGTTGCTGGCGCGAGGTGGCCGCAATCTCGGTTACCGAGGTGGTGACCTGCACGGATGAGCGCTGGGCCTGGGACACCAGCGAGGTCAGTTCGGCCATCATGTCGTTGAAGCCGGTTTCCACGGCCCCGAATTCGTCCTTGCGCGCCAGGTTCAGGCGCCCGCTCAGGTCGCCGCTGCGCATGATCTCGAGGATCTCGACGATGCGGTTCATCGGCCCCATGATCGCCCGCATCAACAACAGGCCACAGAGTACGGCGACGATCAGCGCAACCAGGAACGACAGGCCCATGGCGACCTTGGCCGCCGTCACCGCATCGCCAATGGTCAGGGTGGCACTTTCCGCCAGCTCGCGATTGCGCTCGATGATGTGGTTCAAGTGTCCGCGACCACCGATCCATGCCGGCGTCAGCTCTTTCTCCAGCACCAGCCGGGCGCCCTCGTAGTCCTTGCGCTGGTACAAGTCCAGGACCTTGGCCATAGCCTGGTTAAACGTCAGGTGGAAGGCCTCGAACTCGTCGAACGAGGCTTGGTCCGCCGGGTTCTGAATCAGCTTCTGGTAGTTCTGGATCTCTTCACGCAGGTGCTGCTCGAAGCCCTGGTAGCGAGCCTTGTCCTCGGTGGTGATTTCCCGGTTCCCCGAAAGGCCGACGATTTGCTGGGTCAGGACGTAGCTGTCGACCCAGCCACCGCGAATCATGGAGCTGTAATACACCCCTGGCACCGCATCGGTCCGGACCTTTTCTCCACTGTCCTGGATCTTCAACAACCGTGAATACGAGACAACCACCATCAGCAACATAATGGCGATGATCACCGCAAAACTCGCCAGGATGCGTTGGCGCAATGTCCAATTCTTCACAGTAAAACCTCGGGCACTTGAAAATGCTGGGGAGTATAGCTGAGGGTGGCGTCAGGCCTGTACGGCGGCGTGGGAGGATTTTTGATTGAGCAGAGGCTTGCCATTCTCTCAAGATGTGTAATACCCCGGCAGGGCTTTGGGAACGGCACGATCCGGGGGCGAGGGAGCTTGCTCCCGCTGGGGCGCGCAGCGGCCCCAAAAAAGCGATGAGCGCTTCGCACTCAAGCGGGAGCAAGCTCCCTCGCCACAAAAGCCGCCAATTACCCTCGCGCCATATGGAAATGCAGCCCGCCCCACAGGGGGAATGAGCTGGGGCTGTTTTATACAGTCGCCTGGCGCACCTGTTTTTCCAGTTCTGCCTTCAACCCCGGCTCCAGCCTGAGTTGGCGCGCCAGTTCATCGAGGTAGGACTTCTCCATGAAGTTTTCCTCGTCCACCAGCATCACGCTGGCGATGTACATTTCCGCGGCCATTTCCGGGGTGCTGGCGGCGCGGGCGACGTCGGTGGGGTCCAGGGGTTTGTTGAGTTCGGCGTGCAGCCAGTGTTGCAGCTCCTGATCGTTGTCGAGCTTGGTGAATTCACCTTCGATCAACTGCCGCTCACGCTCGTCCACGTGGCCGTCGGCCTTGGCGGCCGCCACCAGCGCCTTGAGGATCGCCTGGCTATGCTGCTCGACCTGCGCCGGGGGCACGCGGTCGAGGGTCTGCGGTTCGGTTTTCGGCGCATTGCCCTGCTGGGCCTGCCAGTTGCCATAGGCTTTGTAGGCGATCACGCCCAAGGCGGCCAGGCCACCATAAGCCAGGGCCTTGCCGCCGAAGTTGCGGGCTTTCTTGTTGCCCAGCAACAGGCCCATGGCCCCGGCGGCCAGTGCCCCGCCACCCGCGCCGGAAAGCATCCCGCCCAGGTTGCCGGAGCCGCCGAGCAACCCACCCAGGCCGCCGGACGACTTGCCCTGTGAACCGCCAGCCTTGTTCTGCAACATTTCCTGGCCGGACTTGAGAAGCTGATCGAGCAATCCACGGGTGTTCATTTGTTGCCTCCACATTGTCGGGTCAACGTAAGGCCCCCAGCCTAGATCGAAAGTGCCCGACGCCGTTGGCGAGATTGCTTCCAGATGTTGCCTGACCCCATCCAAAGAAGTGCTCACCTACCCTTCAAAAAAAACGATATACACTCCAGCACATCGATAAAAACCGCCCACCGGTATGCGCTCATGATGACCCTGCGTCAGATCCGCCATTTCATCGCCGTGGCCGAAACCGGCTCCATCTCCGCCGCGGCGCAAACGGCGTTCATTTCCCAATCCACCTTGACCCTGGCCATCCAGCAACTGGAGCAGGACATCGGCGTCAGCCTTTTCAACCGCCACGCCAAGGGCATGACCCTGACCCACCAGGGCCATCAGTTCCTGCGCCAGGCCCACCTGATCCTGGCCACCGTCGACAACGCCAAGCGCAGCCTGCAACAAAGCACCGATCAAGTGGCCGGCCAAGTCACCATTGGCGTCACCAGCCTGGTCGCCGGTTATTACCTGGCGGACCTGCTGACCCGTTTCCAGCGCGCTTATCCCAACGTGGAGATCCGCGTGATGGAGGACGAACGGCCGTACATCGAGCATTTGCTGGTCAGCGGCGAAATCGATGTCGGGGTGCTGATCCTGTCCAACCTGGAAGACCGCCATGCCTTGCAGACCGAGGTCCTGACGCACTCGCCGCACCGCTTGTGGTTGCCGGCGCAGCATCCCTTGCTGGAGCACGACAGCATCCACTTGGCCGACGTGGCCCGCGAGCCGCTGATCCAGTTGAACGTCGATGAAATGGACCGCAACGCCCAGCGCCTGTGGCGCGGTGTCGGCCTGCAACCGAGGGTGACCCTGCGCACCGCCTCGACCGAAGCGGTGCGCAGCCTGGTGGCGGCGGGGTTGGGTGTGTCGATCCAGCCGGACATGACCTACCGCCCCTGGTCTTTGGAAGGCGACATCATCGAGGCCCGACCGATTGCCGACCTCAACCAGACCCTCGACGTCGGCCTGGCCTGGCGTCGGGGCACGGCGCGACCGGCGTCGGTCGACCCGTTCCTGGCCGTCGCCCGGGAACAGCCCCATGGCGGACGCAAGCCATCTATTTAATCGAACGCAGCCTTGAGTATTTCGAATTTGTTGTCCTTGCGGGCGCGCACTAGTCTTGCTGCATCGCAATAATCCATGTGGGAGCGAGCTTGCTCGCGATAGCGGTGGGTCAGGCCATTTAATTCGACTGATAGACCGTCATCGCGAGCAGGCTCGCTCCCACAGGTTTTGTGTTCTGACTGATAGCAATAGTCACTTTCGAAAAAGAGAAGGCGAACATGGCCGGCACGCAAACTCCGTTGTGCACCGCATTGCTGATCGACGGGGAACTCGTTCCCGGTGAAGGCGTTGTCGAGCCGATCCTCAACCCGGCCACCGGTGAAGTGCTGGCTCACATCACCGAAGCCAGTATCGAGCAGGTGGAAGCCGCGATCCTCGCCGCCCATCGCGCCTTCGACGGCTGGTCGCGCACCACCCCGCAACAACGCTCGAACCTGCTGCTGGACATCGCCAGCGCCATCGAAAACAACGCCGATGAACTGGCCCGTCTCGAATCCCTGAACTGCGGCAAACCGCTGCACCTGGCGCGCCAGGATGACCTGAGCGCCACGGTGGATGTCTTTCGTTTCTTCGCCGGCGCCGTGCGCTGCCAGAACGGCCAGCTCAGTGGCGAATACCTGCCCGGCTACACCAGCATGGTGCGCCGCGACCCGATCGGCGTAGTGGCGTCCATCGCGCCGTGGAACTACCCCATCATGATGGCCGCCTGGAAAATCGCCCCGGCCCTGGCCGCCGGCAACACGTTGGTGTTCAAGCCATCGGAGCACACGCCGCTGTCGATCCTGGCCCTGGCGCCGACACTGGCCCAGCTCCTGCCACGAGGCGTCATCAATATCCTCTGCGGAGGCGGCGAAGGGGTGGGCAGCCATCTGGTCAGCCACCCGAAAGTGCGCATGGTGTCGTTGACCGGCGATATCGTCACCGGGCAGAAGATCCTCCAGGCGGCGGCGAAAACCCTCAAGCGCACGCACCTGGAATTGGGCGGCAAGGCGCCGGTGATTGTCTGCAACGACGCCGATATCCAGGCCGTGGTCGACGGCGTGCGCACCTACGGCTATTACAACGCCGGGCAGGACTGCACCGCGGCCTGTCGGATCTACGCCCAGGCCGGCATTCACGACCGGCTGGTGGCCGAGCTCGGGGCAGCGGTCAGCAGCCTGCGCTTTGCCGGCAAGCGCGATGCCGACAACGAAATCGGCCCGCTGATCAGTACCCGCCAGCGCGACCGCGTGGCCAGTTTTGTCGAGCGCGCCCTCGGTCAGCCGCACATCGAGCGCATCACCGGCGCGGCGGTGCATTCCGGCGCCGGCTTCTACTACCAGCCCACGCTGTTGGCCGGCTGCAAGCAAAGCGATGAAATCGTCCAGCGCGAGGTGTTCGGCCCGGTCGTCACCGTGACCCGCTTCGACGAGCTCAGCCAGGCGGTGGATTGGGCCAACGATTCGGAATACGGCCTGGCGTCCTCGGTATGGACGCAGAACCTCGACAAGGCCATGCAGGTGGCGGCGCGGCTGCAATACGGCTGCACCTGGATCAACAGCCATTTCATGCTGGTCAGCGAAATGCCCCACGGTGGCCTGAAACGTTCGGGTTATGGGAAAGACCTGTCCAGCGATTCGCTTCAGGACTACAGCGTGGTGCGCCACATCATGGCCCGCCACGGCCAGCATCTGTAGATAACAGCACTACTCTAATAACAGGCCAGCCATGGCGCTCCAGACTGTTCGAACACTGCCCCGACCATAATTAAAGCAAGAGGGATTTCCATGTACGCGCACAAGACCGCATTGCTCAGTGCACTCACCACGGCGCTTTTGACCAGCGTCAGCCTCCAGGCCGCCGAACCGCTCAAGGCCGTCGGCGCCGGCGAGGGCCAACTGGATATCGTCGCCTGGCCGGGTTACATCGAACGCGGCGAAAGCGACAAGGCCTACGACTGGGTCACGGGTTTCGAGAAGGAAACCGGCTGCAAGGTCAATGTGAAAACCGCCGCCACGTCTGACGAAATGGTCAGCCTGATGACCAAGGGTGGCTACGACCTGGTCACCGCCTCGGGCGACGCCTCGTTGCGGCTGATTGCCGGCAAGCGCGTGCAACCGATCAACACCGCGCTGATCGCCAACTGGAAAAACCTCGACCCGCGCCTGAAAGATGCGCCGTGGTACGTGGTCAACCAGCAGACCTACGGCACCCCGTATCAATGGGGCCCGAACGTGCTGATGTACAACTCCGAGGTGTTCAAGCAGGCGCCCACCAGTTGGAGCGTGCTGTTCAATGCCCAGGACTTGCCCGACGGCAAGCCGAACAAGGGGCGCGTGCAAGCCTACGATGGCCCGATCTACATCGCCGACGCGGCGCTGTACCTCAAGACCACCAAGCCTGAACTGGGCATCAAGGACCCGTACCAACTCGACGAAGCCCAGTACAAGGCCGTGCTGGGATTGCTACGGGCCCAGCAGCCGTTGATCCACCGCTACTGGCATGACACCACCGTGCAGATGAGCGATTTCAAGAACGAAGGCGTGGTGGCGTCCGGCGCCTGGCCGTATCAGGTCAACGGCCTGATGAACGAGAAGCAACCGATCGCCTCGACCATTCCAAAGGAAGGCGCCACCGGTTGGGCCGACACCACGATGCTCCACGCCGAGGCCAAGCATCCCAACTGCGCCTACAAGTGGATGGACTGGTCGCTGCAGCCGAAAGTCCAGGGTGACGTGGCCGCATGGTTCGGTTCGTTGCCTGCGGTGCCGGCAGCGTGCAAGGGCAGCGAGCTGCTGGGTGCCGAAGGCTGCAAGACCAACGGTTTCGATCAGTTCGACAAGATCGCCTTCTGGAAAACCCCACAGGCCGAGGGCGGCAAGTTCGTGCCGTACAGCCGCTGGACCCAGGATTACATTGCGATCATGGGTGGGCGTTAACCGCCCTGCACATAAATGGGAGTAGCCCTGTGGCGAGGGAGCTTGCTCCCGCTGGCGTGTAGGAGCTGGCGAAGCCTGCGATCTTTTGATCTTGATCTTTCGCTCTCGATTCAATGGGTAGTGGAAAGATCGCAGCCTCGTTGCACTCGACAGCTCCTACGGGCGCAACCCAGCGGGAGCAAGCTCCCTCGCCACGGGATCGCGTGTCAATCGTTGACGTTTCATACCCGCCCCGCTTTCTGGAGCCCCGCACCATGACGCTTGCAGTCCAATTCACCCAGGTATCCCGTCAGTTCGGCGATGTGAAGGCCGTTGACCGGGTCTCCATCGACATCCAGGACGGCGAGTTCTTTTCCATGCTGGGCCCGTCCGGCTCGGGCAAGACCACCTGCCTGCGGCTGATCGCCGGGTTCGAGCAACCCAGTGCCGGCTCGATCCGTATCCACGGCGAAGAAGCCACCGGGCTTGCGCCGTACCAGCGGGACGTCAACACGGTGTTCCAGGATTACGCCCTCTTCCCCCACATGAACGTGCGCGACAACGTCGCCTACGGCCTGAAAGTCAAAGGCGTCGCCAAGGCCGAGCGCATCCAGCGCGCCAACGAAGCCCTGGAGATGGTTGCCCTCGGCGGCTATGGCGAGCGCAAGCCGGTGCAACTGTCCGGCGGCCAGCGCCAACGCGTGGCCCTGGCCCGTGCGCTGGTCAATCGGCCTCGGGTGTTGTTGCTCGATGAACCCTTGGGCGCCCTGGACCTGAAGCTGCGTGAACAGATGCAGGGCGAGTTGAAGAAGCTGCAACGCCAGTTGGGCATCACCTTCATTTTCGTCACCCACGACCAGACCGAAGCACTGTCGATGTCCGACCGCGTGGCGGTGTTCAACAAGGGCCGCATCGAACAGGTCGATACCCCACGCAACCTGTACATGAAACCGGCGACCACTTTCGTCGCCGAATTCGTCGGCACCTCCAACGTGATTCGTGGCGAACTGGCCCGGGAGCTGAGCGGTTATCCGCAGCCGTTCTCGATCCGTCCGGAACATGTACGTTTCGCCGACGGCCCGCTGGCCAGCGGCGAGATCGAAGTCCACGGCCTGCTGCACGACATCCAGTACCAGGGCAGCGCCACGCGCTACGAGTTGAAACTTGCCAACGGCCAGACCCTGAACCTCAGCCAGGCCAACACCCAGTGGCTCGACAACACGACCCAGCACCAGACCGGCCAGCCGCTCAGCGTTCGCTGGGCCCGTGAGGCGATGGTCACGCTGCACGACACCGTCAGCGGTGAGGTGTGAGATGAACACCCTGGCCATCACCCGAACGCCTGCGCCCGGTTCGCCGCTGCGGCGTTTTTCCAACCTGTTGTACCGACGACCCAACCTGTACCTGTCGATGCTACTGGTGCCGCCATTGCTGTGGTTTGGCGCGATCTACCTCGGCTCGCTGCTGACCTTGCTGTGGCAGGGTTTCTACACCTTCGACGATTTCACCATGGCGGTCACGCCGGACCTGACCCTGGCGAACTTCACGGCGCTGTTCCAGCCCTCGAACTTCGACATCATTGTGCGCACCTTGAGCATGGCCATTGCGGTGTCTATCGCCAGCGCCATCGTCGCGTTCCCGATCGCCTATTACATGGCGCGCTACACCCGCGGCAAGACCAAGGCGTTCTTCTACATCGCGGTCATGCTGCCGATGTGGGCCAGCTACATCGTCAAGGCCTATGCCTGGACGCTGCTGCTGGCCAAGGGCGGCGTGGCGCAGTGGTTCGTCCAGCACCTGGGCCTGGGGCCGGTGTTGCAGTTCGTGCTGGGGATCCCGGGCGTGGGTGGCAGCACCTTGTCCACCTCTCATCTGGGGCGTTTCCTGGTGTTCGTCTACATCTGGCTGCCGTTCATGATCCTGCCGATCCAGGCGTCCCTGGAGCGTCTGCCGCCGTCGCTGCTGCAAGCCTCGGCGGACCTGGGCGCCAGGCCGCGCCAGACGCTCATGCAGGTGATCTTGCCACTGTCGGTCCCGGGCATTGCCGCCGGCTCGATCTTCACCTTCTCGCTGACCTTGGGCGACTTCATCGTGCCGCAACTGGTAGGCCCGCCGGGCTACTTCGTTGGCAGCATGGTCTACGCCCAGCAAGGCGCCATCGGCAACATGCCCATGGCGGCGGCGTTCACCCTGGTGCCCATCGTGCTGATCGCGATCTATCTATCCATCGTCAAGCGACTGGGGGCTTTCGATGCACTCTGACTCTCAAGACCGCGCCTCGTGGGGCCTGCGGATCGCGGCGTGGGGCGGGCTGGTGTTCTTGCATTTCCCGATCCTGATCATCTTTCTCTATGCCTTCAACACCGAGGACGCCGCGTTCAGCTTCCCGCCCAAGGGCCTGACCCTGAAGTGGTTCAGCGTCGCCTTTTCGCGCCCGGACGTGCTGGAGGCGATCAAGCTGTCGTTGCAGATCGCGGCCATCGCCACGCTGATCGCCATGGTGCTCGGCACCCTGGCCTCGGCAGCGCTGTACCGCCGGGACTTCTTCGGCAAACAGGGCATTTCGCTGATGCTGATCCTGCCGATTGCCTTGCCAGGGATCATCACCGGTATTGCACTGCTGGCGACCTTCAAGACCCTGGGCATCGAACCGGGGATGTTCACCATCGTTGTCGGCCACGCCACCTTCTGCGTAGTGATTGTCTACAACAACGTCATCGCCCGCCTGCGCCGCACGTCCCACAGCCTGATCGAGGCGTCGATGGACCTGGGCGCCGACGGTTGGCAGACCTTTCGCTACATCATCTTGCCTAACCTGGGGTCGGCACTGTTGGCCGGTGGGATGCTCGCGTTTGCGCTGTCGTTCGACGAGATCATCGTCACCACCTTCACTGCCGGCCATGAACGCACCCTGCCGCTGTGGCTGCTCAACCAGCTCAGCCGCCCGCGCGACGTACCGGTGACCAACGTGGTGGCGATGCTGGTAATGATGGTCACGATGTTGCCGATATTGGGCGCGTATTACCTGACCCGTGGCGGTGAGAGCGTGGCCGGGAGTGGCGGGAAGTAGCCCATGTCCCACAGTAAAAAGAGCTTTTTGTGGGAGCGAGCTTGCTCGCGATGACTGACAAATACTCAACACAGATGTCGACTGTAAGACCGCTATCGCGAGCAAGCTCGCTCCCACAGGGATCGGTTCCAGCAGACACAGAACTGCTTCGATGAGGACAAAGCTATGCAAACCAAACTGCTGATCAACGGCCACCTGGTGAACGGCGAAGGCCCTGGCCAGGCGGTGTTCAACCCGGCACTAGGCCGGGTGCTGGTGGAGATCAATGAAGCCAGCGAAGCCCAGGTCGATGCTGCCGTGCGCGCCGCCGATAGCGCCTTCGAGGCCTGGTCGCAAGTACCGCCCAAGGACCGCTCCCTGTTGCTGCTCAAGCTGGCCGATGCCATCGAAGCCCACGGCGAAGAACTGGCAAAGCTGGAGTCGGACAACTGCGGCAAACCCTTGGGCGCCGCGCTGAACGATGAGATCCCGGCGATTGCCGACGTGTTCCGCTTCTTTGCCGGCGCCAGCCGCTGCATGAGCGGTTCGGCGGGCGGCGAATACCTGCCGGGGCACACCTCGATGATCCGTCGCGACCCGGTGGGCGTCATCGCCTCCATCGCGCCGTGGAACTACCCACTGATGATGGTCGCCTGGAAAATCGCTCCGGCCCTGGCCGCCGGCAATACCGTGGTGCTCAAGCCGTCGGAGCAGACCCCGTTGACGGCGTTGCGCCTGGCGGAACTGGCGTCGGAAATTTTCCCGGCCGGCGTGCTCAACGTGATCTTCGGCCGTGGGCAAACCGTCGGCAACCCGCTGGTTACTCATCCGAAAGTGCGCATGGTGTCGCTGACCGGTTCCATCGCCACCGGCTCGAACATCATTTCCAGCACGTCCGACAGCGTCAAGCGCATGCACATGGAGCTGGGCGGCAAGGCCCCGGTAATCATTTTCGACGACGCCGACATTGACGCGGCTGTGGAGGGTATCCGCACCTTCGGTTTCTACAACGCCGGCCAGGACTGCACCGCTGCCTGCCGCATCTATGCGCAGCAAGGCATCTACGACCGGTTCGTCGAGAAACTCGGCGCTGCGGTGGGCAGCATCAAGTACGGCCTGCAATCCGCACCAGACACAGAGATGGGCCCGCTGATCACCGCCCAGCACCGCGACCGCGTGGCCGGCTTCGTCGAGCGAGCCATCGCCCAGCCGCATATTCGCCTGATCACTGGTGGCAAAGCCGTGGACGGCAACGGATTCTTCTTCGAACCGACGGTGCTGGCCGACGCCCAGCAGGATGATGAAATCGTCCGCCGGGAAGTCTTCGGGCCGGTGGTGTCCGTCACGCCGTTCCTCGACGAAGCGCAAGTGCTGGCCTGGGCCAACGATTCGGACTACGGCCTGGCCTCATCGGTATGGACCGCCGACATCGGCCGAGCCCATCGCCTGTCGGCACGCCTGCAATACGGCTGCACCTGGGTGAACACCCACTTCATGCTCGTCAGCGAAATGCCCCACGGCGGTCAGAAACGTTCCGGCTATGGCAAGGACATGTCCATGTATGGGCTGGAGGATTACACGGTAGTGCGGCATGTGATGTTCAAGCATTGACGGCAAGACAACGTTGGCAACACATGCCCACGCCTACCCTGTGTTCGTCCTGCTAAGGTTTTCGTCGATCGGTGCACGCTCGCCGGTTGACGGAAATCCTGGCAGCACCTAGGGTGTCTACAACGTATACACCTTGGAGATCAGCCATGGCCTCGCCCGTTTTGTCCTTTCGTGTGGAAGAAGGTCTGGCCCAACAGCTGGACTTGCTGGCTGCCGCCACCGACCGCGACCGTCAATATCACCTCAAGCGTGCACTGGTTCGATATGTGGAAGCCGAGTCCTGGCATCTGCAAGCCATCAGCGAAGGCATAGCCGATGCCGACGCTGGAAACCTGACCGATCTGGACGCCGTGAAGGCTAAGTGGGCAAAGCGTGCCGAGCATCGTACTGACCGACAAAGCACAGAGTGACCTCGACTCGATTCACGAACATTACCAAAGCGCTATCGGCGCGGAAGGCGCCGATGAGGTCATCAGCGCCATTCTGGAAACATTGCGCCAACTGCAACGCTTTCCCGGCTCGGGCCGTCCTTCGGTCGTTCCCGATATTCGAGAGCTGGTGCTGACACGCTACCCGTTCGTTGCCCCCTACCGGCTCAAGCAGGGGCAACTGCAGGTCCTGCGGATACTGCACCAGCGCACCGAACGTCCGCAGGATTGGTCGGTGGGGTGAGGTCGGCCGGTGCTCCCCGCCCCCGGCCGCTCACCTGAGCCACACGTCAAAACCGCGAAACACTGCGCATCGCATCCACCAAATAACGCATGGCGATGCGGTCGTTTTCCGACAACTCCCGATAGCGCTCGACCAGCCTCAATTCTTCCAGGCTGAGCCGGCGTGTCCTGCGCGGGTGGGTCAGGCCTGGAAAGATCCCCAGCATCTCGGTAATGCCCTGTATTTTTGTCATGAGTTGTCCTTCTTACGTCGAGGTTGACCTGATAGCGCCGTCTGAAATTCGGGTTAGATCGTCTATCACGCTTAAAGAATAGGGAGGATTCAAAGCGTGAAAAGGGAGTTTTAGAGTAATTAGTCAAAAAAAATTGGAATCGACATAAAAAAAGAAATAACTGTAAGAAAATTTGACCAGGCCACGCTTTCCTTTCTCTCCAAGCCTGTATTTCCCCTATGATTTTGCGCCTCGGTGAACCGATCCAGCTCTCAGGCATCTGTTCTAACGTTCGTCGCGTTTGGCCAAAGGCATGTCCGAACTCCCTTATCAGTCTTTGTGGCCAGGATCGGCCCGGGATTGTTTCGAGAAAGGTTGTATTTATGCACCGCAGGAATCTGCTCAAGGCCTCCATGGCCTTCGCCGCCTACACCGGGCTGTCGGCCTCCGGGCTCATGGCCGCACGCGCCTGGGCCGCCGATCAGACTGCCGACGGCGAAGCCCGTCCTTTTGACTTCAAAGGTTTGAAAGATCAGGCCAAACGGCTGGCCGAGAGCCGCTACGTCGACACCAAGCAAGTCCTGCCCCCCACCCTGGCGCAAATGTCGCCGCTGCAGTTCAACGCTATCCAGTACGACGTCAATCACTCGCTGTGGAATGACTTGGAAGGACGGCAACTGGATGCACAGTTCTTCCACGTCGGCATGGGCTTCAAGCAGCCGGTGCGCATGTACAGCGTCGACCCGAAGACGCGCATGGCCCGTGAGGTGCACTTCCGTCCGGAACTGTTCAACTATGAGAAAACCACGGTCAACACCTCGCAACTGACGGGTGACCTGGGCTTCGCCGGTTTTCGCGTCTTCAAGGCGCCGGAGCTGGATCGGCACGACATCGTTTCGTTCCTCGGGGCCAGCTATTTCCGCGCTGTGGATGCCAGCGGCCAGTACGGGCTGTCGGCCCGCGGCTTGGCCATCGACACCTACGCCAAGAAGCGCGAGGAGTTCCCCGACTTCACCAAGTTCTGGTTCGAAACCCCGGACAAGAACAGCACCCGTTTCGTGGTCTACGCCCTGCTCGACTCGCCCAGTGCCACCGGCGCCTATCGTTTTGATATCGATTGCCAGCCGACCCGGGTCGTCATGGAAATCGACGCGCACATCAATGCCCGTACCGCCATCGATCAGTTGGGTATCGCCCCCATGACCAGCATGTTCAGTTGCGGCACCGTCGAGCGGCGCATGTGCGACACCATTCACCCGCAAATCCACGACTCCGATCGGCTGGCGATGTGGCGCGGCAACGGCGAGTGGGTCTGTCGTCCTCTGAACAACCCTGCCACCCTGCAATTCAATGCGTTCGCCGACAAGGACCCGAAAGGTTTCGGCCTGGTGCAGACCGATCATGACTTTGCCAGCTACCAGGACACCGTGGACTGGTACAGCAAGCGTCCAAGCCTGTGGGTCGAACCAACGACGGCCTGGGGCGAAGGCTCGGTAGACCTGCTGGAGATTCCAACCACCGGCGAAACCCTGGACAACATCGTCGCGTTCTGGACGCCGAAAAAACCGGTGGCCGCCGGTGACTCGCTGAACTATGGCTACAAGCTCTACTGGAGCGCACTGCCGCCGGTCAGCACCGACCTGGCCCATGTCGACGCCACCCGTTCAGGCATGGGCGGCTTCATCGAAGGCTGGGCACCGGGCGAGCATTACCCGACCGTCTGGGCACGCCGTTTCGCCGTCGACTTCAGCGGCGGCGGCCTTGATCAATTGCCGCCGGGCACCGGCATCGAACCGGTGGTGACCTGCTCCCACGGCGAAGTGAAGGACTTCAACGTATTGGTGCTGGATGCGATCAAGGGCTATCGCATCACCTTCGACTGGTACCCGACCGACGACCGGGTGGACCCGGTGCAGATGCGCCTGTTCATTCGCACCAAGGACCGCACCTTGAGCGAGACCTGGCTGTACCAGTACTTCCCGCCGGCGCCGGATAAGCGCAAGTATCCCTGATAGTGATCAGGTGCCTGGGCTGGCCCTATCGCGAGCAGGCTCGCTCCCACAGTAGTTTTGTGTCGTTCACATAATCTGTGATCCACACTCAACCCTGTGGGAGCGAGCCTGCTCGCGATGAGGCCGGTACAAACACTAAAGATTCCAGATAAACAAAAGCCCCGGCCAATGACGACCGGGGCTTTCTGTTCTATCGGGCACTCAATCCCGCAAATCCGACTCATGAATCGGCTGGTCCCGATGGGTGGCCCGCTGGTACTGCGCTGGCCACGTGGCCTTGCGGCCGCCCAGGTCATCATCGGCATGCAGGGCCCAGTACGGATCGCGCAACAATTCCCGGGCCAGGAAAATGATGTCGGCCTGGCAGGTGCGCAGGATGTGTTCGGCCTGGGCCGGTTCGGTGATCATGCCGACAGTGCCGGTGGCGATTTCCGACTCCTTGCGCACCCGCTCGGCGAAGCGGGTCTGGTAACCCGGGCCGGTGGGAATTTCCGCATTCGCGGCCGTGCCGCCCGATGACACATCGATCAAATCCACCCCCAATGCCCTGAAGCGCCGCGCCAGCTCCACGGTTTCGTCCGGGTTCCAACCGTCCTCGACCCAATCAGTGGCGGAGACGCGAACGAACACCGGCAGCTCTTCAGGCCATACCGCGCGGATCGCCTCGGTGACTTGCAACACCAGGCGGATGCGATTCTCGAACGAGCCGCCGTATTGATCGCGCCGCTGATTGCTCAAGGGCGACAGGAACTGATGCAGCAGGTAACCATGGGCCGCGTGGACCTCGACCACCTTGAAGCCGGCCGTGAGGGCGCGCTTGGCCGCATCCACGAAGGCCTGGATCACGCCGGCGATCTGCTCTTCGTCCAACTGGACCGGTTGGGTGTGCTGCGGATCGAAGGCAATCGGCGACGGGCCGACCGGTACCCAGCCACCGTCGGCCGGTTTGACGCTGCCATGCTTGCCGAGCCAGGGTCGCCAAGTGCTGGCCTTGCGCCCGGCATGGGCCAGTTGTATGCCCGGCACGGCCCCTTGGGCGGTGATGAACCGGGTGATGCGTTGCAAGGGTTCGATCTGCTCATCGTTCCACAGCCCCAGGTCCTGGGCGGTGATGCGACCGTCGGCGGTCACGGCGGTGGCTTCGGTGAACACCAGGCCAGCACCGCCCACGGCGCGGCTGCCCAGGTGCACCAAGTGCCAATCGTTGGCCAGGCCATCGGTGCTCGAATATTGGCACATCGGCGATACCGCGATGCGATTGGGCAGGGTCAATTGGCGAAGGGTATAGGGTTCCAGCAGCAGACTCATGGGGCACCTCTCGAATCAGTGGGCAGGCTCCAGGGTTCTGTTTGAAAAGTCGACGAGTGACAAACCGTGCAACACCCGCCCCCGCGGGCAAAAAATTCGACAAGACGTCACAAGGGCTATCAAGCAGTGCTTAGAGACTAGTCGACAACCCGCACGGACGGAGGGTTCAGAAGTTAAAAACCGACGGTGTGACGCACTGGGCCTGTAGGAGCTGCCGAAGGCTGCGATCTTTTGATTTTGATCTTTCGCTGAACACTCAATTGAATTTGGAAAGATCGCAGCCTCGCTTCGCTCGGCAGCTCCTACAGCGTCCAGCGGGAGCAAGCTCCCTCGCCACAAAGGCCGATCGGCGTATCGACTATCGCGGCTCGATATGGGCAATCATCAACTGCACCGTTTCCTGGCCGCGGAATTCGTTGAGGTCGAGTTTGTAGGCCAACTCCACCCAGCGCACGGTAGGATTGGGCCAGATCTCGCGGTCGATGCCAAAGGCAATGCCATCGAGCTTCACCGAGCCACACTCACTCTTGAGGATGACCTTCAGGTGCCGTTCGCCCACCACGCGTTGTTCGACCAGCTGGAACACGCCGTGGAACATCGGCTCCGGGAAATGTTGGCCCCAAGGGCCGGCATGGCGCAGCGCCCGAGCCAACTCCAGGTGGAACTCCTCCACCGCCAGGGTGCCGTCCGACAACAGCCGGCCAGTCAGGTCCTCTTCGCGCAATTGCCGGCGCACTTCCGCGTCGAACGCTTCGGCAAACAACGGAAAATTCGCTTCCGGCAGCGTCAGCCCCGCCGCCATGGCGTGACCGCCGTACTTGCTGATCAGGGTCGGATGCTGCGCCGCCACCACGCTCAGCGCATCGCGAATGTGAAAGCCCGGCACCGAGCGACCCGAGCCCTTGAGCAAGCCGTCCCCGGCATCGGCAAAGGCAATGGTCGGACGGAAATAGCGCTCTTTCATCCGCGAGGCGAGGATGCCGATCACCCCTTGGTGCCACTGCGGATCGAACAGGCACAAACCGAATGGCATCGAGTCCACCGGCAGGTCCTTGAGCTGGGCCAGGGCTTCGCGCTGCATGCCCTGCTCGATGGATTTGCGGTCCTGGTTCATGCCGTCCAGTTGTGCCGCCATCTCCCGCGCCAGGGCCGGGTCGTCGGTGAGCAGGCATTCGATGCCCAGGCTCATGTCGTCCAGGCGCCCGGCCGCATTCAGACGCGGCCCGAGGATAAATCCAAGGTCGGTGGAGGTAATCCGTGCAGCGTCGCGCTTGGCCACTTCCAGAATCGCCTTGATGCCAGGCCGGGCGCGTCCGGCGCGAATCCGTTCCAGGCCCTGGTGCACGAGGATCCGGTTATTCGCGTCCAGGGGCACCACGTCGGCCACGCTGCCCAGGGCCACCAGGTCGAGCAGTTCACCAATGTTCGGCTGGGGTGTGCTGGCGTACCAGCCCAGGCTGCGCAGACGCGCCCGCAAGGCCATCAGCACATAAAAAATCACCCCGACACCGGCCAGGGCCTTGCTCGAAAATTCGCAGCCCGGCTGGTTCGGATTGACGATGGCGTCGGCCGCCGGCAGTTCGAGGCCAGGCAAGTGGTGATCGGTGACCAGCACCTGGAGCCCCGCCGCTTTCGCCGCCGCCACGCCTTCCACGCTGGAAATGCCGTTGTCCACCGTGATCAGCAATTGTGGTTCGCGGGCCAGGGCGACTTCAACGATTTCCGGGGTGAGCCCGTAGCCATATTCGAAGCGATTGGGCACCAGGTAATCGACATGGGCCGCACCGAGCAGGCGCAAGCCCAACATGCCGACGGTACTGGCGGTCGCGCCATCGGCATCGAAGTCACCCACGATCAGGATGCGCTGGCGTTGCTCCAGCGCCGTCACCAGCAGATCCACCGCGGCGTCGATCCCCTTGAGCTGCTGGAACGGAATCAAGCGCGCCAGGCTCTTGTCCAGTTCCGCCTCGGACTGCACGCCGCGTGCTGCGTACAGGCGGGTCAGCAGGGGCGGCAGGTCACCGAGGAACGGTAGGGTGTCGGGCAGTTGGCGGGGTTCTATGCGCATGGGGTGACGAAAACTTCTCTTTAATGGTGAAAGTCCTGGTGGCGAGGGAGCTTGCTTGGGTTGCACTGTAGGAGCTGCCGAAGGCTGCGATCTTTTGATCTTTCGCTTGAAACTCAAGTGTCAGAGGAAAGATCGCAGCCTCGCTTCGCTCGGCAGCTCCTACAGGGCCCGGCGGGGCTCAACCGCGCTCGCCCAGCAACCATTGCAACTGGACTTCATGCTGGCCACGGTCGTCGGTCACGAAAATCGTGCCCTCGCTGATCATCACATCCCACTTGATCACCCGGGGCATGTCCTGGGCCAGGGTTTCGAGCACTTCCTGAGGCACGGCGGCGATGTTGACGTTCTTCAGGTTCTTGACCGCCGGGATCACCTTGCCTTCCCACACCCGCAGGCTGCCATAGGCCAACAGGCTGGTGCGCTCGGTCCGGCGCGAGCACCAGGTCAAGCGATCGGCATCCGGCTGGCCGACTTCGATCCAGTGCAGCACACGGTCATCCAGGCTTTTTTCCCACAACGCAGGCTCATCGACGTCTGACAGACCACGACCAAACGCCAGCAGCTCGTTGTACCAGAACGCGTAGGCCAGCAGTCGCACGGTCATGCGCTCTTCGGTTTCCGAAGGGTGGCGGGCGATGGTCTGCTTCACATTCTCGTACACATTGCGGTCGAGGTCGGTGAGGT
This sequence comes from Pseudomonas thivervalensis, assembly GCF_001269655.1. GTDB lineage: Bacteria > Pseudomonadota > Gammaproteobacteria > Pseudomonadales > Pseudomonadaceae > Aquipseudomonas > Aquipseudomonas thivervalensis. The sequence continues at coordinate 407,123 of NZ_LHVE01000002.1, read as the reverse complement.
TCAGTTCAAACTTGTAGGTCGTGGACGGCTGGGCCATGAACGGGCTTCTTGATACGAGGAAAGGCGGCAAGTCTAACCGATGACGCGGGCAATCCACGAATTGCCGACCATCAACCTGCGGCGAGCGGTCCTGGCCTATGATAAAACGCTCTATCCGTTCTGCCTTTGTCCTACAGGATCCGTCATGTCGCTTACTGCCAAACCCCTTGCCGGCGTCAAAGTCATCGAACTCGGCACCTTGATTGCCGGACCCTTCGCCTCGCGCATCTGCGGCGAATTCGGTGCCGACGTCATCAAGGTCGAATCCCCCGATGGCGGTGATCCGCTGCGCAAGTGGCGCAAGCTGTACGAAGGCACCTCGTTGTGGTGGTTTGTCCAGGCACGCAACAAGAAGTCCCTGACCTTGAACCTCAAGCACCCCGAAGGCCTGGCGATCCTGAAAAAACTGATCGGCGAAGCCGACATCCTGATCGAAAACTTCCGCCCCGGCGTGTTGGAAAAACTCGGCCTGGGCTGGGATGTGCTGCACGCACTGAACCCGAAGCTGGTGATGGTACGGCTCTCAGGCTTCGGCCAGACCGGGCCGATGAAAGACCAGCCAGGGTTTGGCGCGGTGGGCGAATCCATGGGCGGCCTGCGCTACATCACCGGCTTCGAAGACCGCCCGCCGGTGCGCACCGGAATTTCCATCGGCGACTCCATCGCCGCCCTCTGGGGCGTGATTGGCGCATTGATGGCCCTGCGTCACCGCGAAATCAACGGCGGAACCGGGCAAGTGGTGGACGTGGCTTTGTACGAGGCAATTTTCGCCATGATGGAAAGCATGGTGCCGGAGTTCGACGTGTTCGGCTTCATTCGCGAGCGCACCGGCAACATCATGCCCGGCATCACCCCCTCGTCCATCCACACCAGCGCCGATGGCAAGCACGTGCAAATTGGCGCCAACGGCGATGCGATCTTCAAGCGCTTCATGCAGATCATCGGCCGTGACGACCTGGCCAATGACCCGCAACTGGCCAGCAATGATGGCCGTGACAGCCGGCGTGACGAGCTGTACGGGGTCATCGATCGCTGGGTCAACGGGCTGCCGCTCGACAGCGTTATCGACCAGTTGAACCAGGCCGGAGTGCCGGCCAGCCGGATCTTCAGCGCCGAAGACATGTTCAGCGACCCGCAGTTCCTGGCCCGTGAAATGTTCCTGCAGGCCAAGCTGCCGGACGGCAAGTCGTTCAAGATGCCAGGGATCGTACCGAAGCTCTCCGACACCCCGGGCACCTCCGAGTGGGTCGGGCCGGCGCTGGGTGAACACAACGCCCAAGTGCTCGGCGAACTGGGCTACGACGCGCAACAGATCGCCAAGCTGCGTAGCGACGGGGCCATTTGATGGGCCAGCCGTGAACGAAAACTTGTGCTCCATTGAAGATCAGCTGTGGAGGCGAGCTTGCTCGCGATAGCGTCCGTACAGTCGACCCGATGTCGACTGGCACACCGCAATCGCGAGCAAGCTCGCTCCCACAATTGGATCGGGGTAGGACCGGGAGAGCCAGGTCGGCTGTCAGGCCGCCTCGCTTTTGCTTTTGATCTGGAGGCCCCGTTAACCACGATGGCCGAACGCAGGCATTGCGCAGTGGGCATCCCGGCATGGATGCCGGGATAGCCGCGCTGGGCCATGGATGGCCCTTCGCGGCGGGCCCACGGAGCAATGCCTTCGTTCGGGCATGCCGAGCCTAGGCGAGGCACCGAGTGGTGGGGCAAGCCTTTTTGGTTACTTTTTTGGCGTCTGAAAAAAGTGACCCGCCGTAAGGGCGGAACCCTAAGTAGCCGTTACCGCAGCAACGGATATGTACCCGGTCAACAAAATCTATGTCGACTGACACCCCGCCTTCGCGGGCAAGCTCGCGCCCACAAAAAACTCCAACGCCTGACAAACCACGCTAAAACCACAAACGCCAGGCAAAAAGAAACCCCGAGAAGTGGGGAGACGACTCGGGGTTAAACGTGACCATTCAAGGTCCGTCCAACAAGCGACAAGCACCGGAGCACAATGCTTGATCTTGCTGGTAAAAGGTCTGACTCATCAGAGCGTAGGAAGGTTCCCACAAAAGCCCGGTCAATTCGCCGCGAGCATGACCTTGTCGCGCGCCAGATTGCGCAGCGCCGCAATCACGCAGGGCTCCAGGCGGCCCTCGGCAATCAGCACATCGCGATGCAGGCCATCGACCACATCCGTCAACTGACGCCTGTCGGTCAACTGGGTCTGATTGAACACGCGCTCGACCATGATCGCCCCACTGGTATTCTTCAGCGTCACCCGGTATTCGCCCTTGGCGCCGGAGGGAGTCAGCGTGACCTGATATGGGCTCAAAGCCTCACCTAGCATTAGGCTGATACTTTCCATTCGCTCACCCTTCAATAGTCCGAAACAACTGCATGTGCACAGTAAATGACCGTGGGCCGCAGTAGAAAGTTCGTCAGCGCACCGAACCGGCATGCCTTCAACCTGTTCAACCGAGCATGCGCGCCCAATGTGACAGGCAAACAACAGCGTTCGCCTGGCGCCATTGCGGGGTGACGGCCGGATCAGCCCGTGAACCTCTCGCAACGGCGCCACCGACGGCCAACATCGGTCCAGCCCCCCAGAATGCCGCGCAACTGCCCGTCCGCCCCATAGAAAGGCACCGACCAATGGTAGATTTCCCGCAGCCCGCCACTGAACATCAGTTGTCGGTCGACGAATCGAGACTGGCCGGTGCGCAATTGCTCCATCACCTCCCCATGCAGCAGTTCGGCGGTGGCCGGCGGGAATGACGCCGAGTCTGTAAGCCGGGTGCCCCGGAGTTTCTCGAAACGGGTCGCAAACTGGTCCTCGTAGCTTTTGTTGCACATGATCAGGCGCCCTTCCAGATCACGGATGAAAATCGGGTCGGGAATGGCATCCATCAAGGCGCGCTGAAGCATCAACTGGTCCTTGAGGACCGCTTCGGCCTTGAGGCGCTGGTCGATCTGTATCTGCAGGCGGCGGTTCCACAGCAGGGACAACAGGCCAAACACGATGACCACGATCACACACCAGTAGCCCCAGCGGGACATCCGCTCCCAGACCGATGGCGCCTGGACGGGGGTGACGCCCGCCATCCATTTCGAACGCAGCGCACGCATGTCTGCGGCCGGGAAGGCCTCCAGTGCTTTATTCAAGATACTCAACAGCGCGGTCAGGTCCTGGCGCACCGCCAGATAATCCGGTTCCCACTTACCCTCAAGACCGCTGCCCACCTGCAACTGCCCGGCCGGATAGAGATGCACCCCGGTTTCATTTTCGATGGTGGCAAAGGCTTCCCGGCTCTCTACCAGCGCCCGCGCTTCGCCGAACGTCTTGGTCGTACGCAATTTGATCGTCGGATAATCACGCCGGATTTCTGCCTCCAAGGCATGCCGTGCCGGCAACGCCAGGACCTTGCCCTCGAGATGCTCCAGCGAATGCAGGGTCGATTCCCCATCACGAACGACGAATACCCAGCCGGAACCACCGAATGCATGACTGAAACTCAGGAAATCCCGACGTTCTTCATTCATGGCCAGCAGGGTGGTCATATCGGCTTCGCCATTCTCCAGCATCGTCAGCAATTCACCGGGGGAGAAGGACTCCCGATGCACGAACTCAAGGCCGGTCATTTGCGCGATACGCTGGAGAATGTCGTGGTTCAGCCCATTCCACTGCCCCTGTTCATTTTTGAACAGGTACAACGGGAACTGCATCGTGGCCACGATGACCCGGGGGTTCTCCTTGATCCATTTCATTTCCTGCGCATCCAGCACCAATCGTTCGACCGGGCTGGACGGCGGTGTTTCGAAAGCCGTCAACTGCGCTGCGCTGCCCCCCTGCGCCCAGTACGTCAGGGCCATGCCCATCAACCAACCCAGGGCTGGCTTGCCTTTGATAAAAAACGACATCTGCACTTCCTTCGAGATGACTCGCCCATCCCTCCAAGGGCGAAAACCCGGCCAGTTTGGCACGCAGAAACAAGAAAGCCCGTCAGGAGACGGGCTTCAAAATGTGACAGGTCTGCTCAGTCAGAGTGGCTTGCCGCGATTGCCATGCTGGCTGACAAAGGCCTGCACGGCTTTCAAGTCATTGGGCAACACGGTGCAACGCTCATCTCGTTCAAACAAATCAGAAAGATGCGCTGGTAGTTCGAGCGCTTTTCCTACACCCGCTTTCTCCACTGCCTCCGGGAACTTGACCGGGTGAGCCGTGCCCAGGATCACCATCGGGATGTCCAGGCTGCGACGGCACTCGCGAGCAGCCCTGACGCCAATGGCCGTATGCGGATCGAGCAGTTCACCGCTCTGCCCGAACACCTCGGCGATGGTTTCGCAGGTCTGTTCATCGTTGACGGCCAGGGAGTCGAACAACTTGCGGGCCTCGGTCCAGCGCTCGGGCTCGACGCTGAAACCGCCGCCCTGCCGGAAGCTGTCCATCAGACCGGCAATCGCCGCACCGTTGCGACCGTGCAGGTCGAACAGCAGACGCTCGAAGTTCGACGAGACCATGATGTCCATCGAAGGCGACAGCGTGGCGTGCAGGGTCTCCTTGACGTACTGGTTGCCGCTCATGAAGCGATGCAGGATGTCGTTGCGGTTGGTGGCAACGATCAATTGGTTGATCGGCAGCCCCATGTTGCGCGCCAGGTAACCGGCGAAGATGTCGCCGAAATTGCCGGTCGGCACCGAGAACGACACGGAGCGGGCCGGACCACCCAACTGCAGGGCCGCGTGGAAGTAATAGACGATCTGGGCCATGATCCGCGCCCAGTTGATCGAGTTCACCGCCACCAGTCGCGTGCCCTTGAGGAAACTCTGGTCGGCGAAACTGGCCTTGACCATTTCCTGGCAGTCATCGAAGTTGCCTTCGATGGCGATGTTGTGAATGTTATCGCCGAAAATCGTCGTCATCTGCCGACGCTGCACTTCCGAAACCCGGTTGTGCGGGTGCAGGATGAAAATGTCGACGTTCTCGCAATGCTTGCAGCCTTCGATGGCCGCCGAACCGGTGTCGCCGGAGGTGGCACCGACGATCACGACCCGCTCGCCACGCTTTTGCAGCACGTAGTCCAGCAGGCGACCGAGCAGTTGCAGGGCGAAGTCCTTGAACGCCAGGGTCGGGCCGTGGAACAGCTCCATGACCCATTCGTTACCGTTGAGCTGACGCAGCGGTGCGATGGCGTTGTGGGAGAAGACGCCATAGGTCTCTTCCAGGATTTTTTTGAAATCGGCGTCCGGGATGCTGCCGGTGACAAACGGGCGCATGACCCGGAACGCCAGCTCGTGATACGGCAGGCCGGCCCAGGAAGCGATTTCTTCCTGGGTGAAACGCGGCAGGTTTTCCGGCACATAGAGGCCGCCGTCCGTGGCCAGGCCGGCCAGGAGGACATCTTCGAAATTCAGGGCCGGTGCCTGGCCGCGGGTGCTGATATAGCGCATAGGGGCAAACCTTCGGTTTGAGCTTCAAGCTGTAAGCCACAAGCTGCAAGTAAAAGCGGGGCTGCTTTTAACTTGTAGCTCGCAGCTTGTAGCTTGTAGCTGCTTTAGTTCAAATGTTCAACGCGGATACGGACCACCGGCCCAACGACACCTTGCAACGCTTCCAGCGCCGCGATCGCGTCGTTGATGCGCTGCTCGACCACACGGTGGGTCAGCAGGATCATCGGCACCAGGCCGTCGTGTTCCTCGACTTCCTTCTGCATGATCGACTCGATGTTGATGCCGCGCTCCGAAAGGATGCTCGCCACTTGGGCCAGCACGCCCGGATGGTCCTTGGCCTGGATGCGCAGGTAGTAGGAGCTTTCGCACGCCTCGATCGGAAGAATCGGGTGGGCCGACAACGAGTCCGGCTGGAAGGCCAGGTGCGGCACACGATTTTCCGGGTCGGAGGTCATGGCGCGAACCACGTCCACCAGGTCGGCAATGACCGAAGAAGCGGTCGGTTCCATGCCCGCGCCAGCGCCGTAAAACAAGGTCGAGCCGGAGGCATCGCCGTTGACCATCACCGCGTTCATCACGCCGTTGACGTTGGCGATCAAGCGGTCAGCCGGGATCAGGGTCGGGTGCACGCGCAGCTCGATGCCATTGGCGGTGCTGCGTGCCACGCCCAGGTGCTTGATGCGGTAGCCCAAGGCTTCGGCGTAGTTCACGTCAGCGGTGGTCAGCTTGGTGATGCCTTCGGTGTACGCTTTGTCGAACTGCAGCGGAATGCCGAACGCAATGGACGCCAGGATCGTCAGCTTGTGCGCGGCGTCGATGCCTTCCACGTCGAACGTCGGATCAGCCTCTGCGTAGCCCAGGGCCTGGGCTTCGGCGAGCACGTCTTCGAAGGTGCGACCCTTCTCGCGCATCTCGGTGAGGATGAAGTTGCCGGTGCCATTGATGATCCCCGCGACCCAGTTGATGCGGTTGGCCGACAGGCCTTCGCGGATCGCCTTGATCACCGGGATACCACCGGCCACGGCGGCTTCAAACGCCACGATCACACCCTTCTCACGGGCCTTGGCGAAAATTTCATTACCGTGAACAGCGATAAGCGCCTTGTTCGCGGTGACCACATGCTTGCCATTCTCGATGGCCTTGAGTACCAGCTCGCGGGCAACGGTGTAGCCGCCCACCAGCTCTATGACGATGTCGATCTCAGGGTTCGTGGCCACTTCGAAGACATCGTTGGTAATCGCAATACCGGTCGTCTGGAACTGAGGCTTTGGCGTGCGCATGGCAATTTGTGCCACTTCGATCCCACGCCCGGCACGACGAGAAATTTCCTCGGCGTTGCGCTGAAGTACGTTGAAGGTGCCGCCACCGACGGTACCTAACCCACAGATGCCTACTTTGACCGGATTCACTCTTGACTCCCCATGAAACGGCCGACGCAAGGTCGGCCGTGAAATACAGCCGCGCAGCAACGCGACTCTGTGTTTAACGGCCCGACGAAAGTTTTCGCCGAGCCGTGATCTTCAAAAGCGGATCGCCCATGATCATTTCGCGCTCAAGGCCAGTTTGGCCACTTGTGGCGCCGGCTGGTAGCCCGGAATTACCTGGCCGTCGGCCAAAACGATGGCCGGCGTGCCGTTCACACCGATGGACTGGCCAAGGGCGAATTGCTTGGAAACCGGATTCTCGCACTGGGCGGCCTTGATTTCCTTGCCGTCGACCATCTTGTCCATGGCCGCTTTCTTGTCCTTGGAGCACCAGACCGCCTGCAACTGCTCATCACCCGGCGAGCCCAGGCCCTGGCGCGGGAACGCCACATAACGCACTTCGATGCCACGCTTGTTCAGCTCAGGCACTTCGGCGTGCAGCTTGTGGCAATACGGGCAGGTGGTGTCGGTGAACACGGTGATGTGGGACTTGGTTTCGCCGATCGCCGGATAGACCACGGTTTCAGCGACCGGAATGCCGTTGATCAACTTGGAAATACCCTGGCGCTCGGTCAGCTCGGTGAGGTTGACCGGCTTGCCGTCCTTGAGCGCGAACAGGTTGCCCTGGACGATGTACTGGCCGTCGGCACTGGCGTAAAGCACGCGGCTGCCCTTGAGCTTGACCTCATACAGGCCGGCCATGGGGCTGGCCGAAATGGTGTCGATCGGCACGTCGAGCTGAAGGTTTTCCAGGCTCTTGCGGATAGCCTTGTCGGCCGCGTCGTCGGCGATGGCAAAGGTACTGGCCAACGCAATGGCGGCGGCGGTGAACATCTGGATCAAACGCATGGGGACTCCTGAGGCGAACAAATGAGACGGGAAACGCCGACCCGCAGATTCGGGTTCCAACCGCCCACTGTGCAAACCGACAAAGCCTACCACATAAGGCTGGCGTGGCCGAATGCCGCTGACGCACGACAACACACAACGAACAGTTATCAAAATCCTGTGGCGAGGGAGCTTGCTCCCGCTCGGCTGCGCAGCAGCCGCAAATGGAACTCTCTTTTTTGGAAAGCAGTGGCGTCTGTAACAGGGGCGCTTCGCGCCCAGCGGGAGCAAGCTCCCTCGCCACAAAAACGGAGCACCGTTCAGCCACGGGGATGATGCTTGGCATGCAAGTCCTGCAACCGTGCCCGAGCCACATGGGTGTAGATTTGGGTGGTGGACAGGTCGCTATGGCCGAGCAGCATCTGCACCACCCGCAGGTCGGCACCGTGGTTGAGCAGGTGCGTGGCGAAGGCGTGGCGCAAGGTGTGGGGCGAGAGGGATTTGTTGATCCCGGCCACCTTGGCCTGGTGCTTGATGCGGTGCCAGAAGGTCTGGCGGGTCATCTGTTCGCCGCGCAGGCTGGGAAACAGCACATCGCTGGGACGCCCGCCCAGCAGTTCATGACGGGCGTCGCGCATGTAGCGCTCGACCCAGACAATCGCCTCCTCGCCCATCGGCACCAGGCGCTCCTTGCTGCCCTTGCCCATCACCCGCAATACGCCCTGGCGCAGGTTCACCTGCTCCAGGGTCAAGCTGATCAACTCGGTGACGCGCAGGCCGCAGGCATACAGGACTTCCAACATGGCCCGGTCGCGCTGACCGATGGCCTCGCTGAGGTCGGGTGCCGCCAGCAGCGCCTCCACATCGGCTTCCGACAGGGACTTGGGCAGCGGACGCCCCAGTTGCGGCATTTCCACGCGCAAGGTCGGGTCTACCGCAATCAATTTTTCCCGCAGCAAATAGCGATAGAAGCCACGCAGACCGGAGAGAAATCGCGCAGTCGAACGTGGTTTGTAGTTCTGCTCCAGGCGCCACGCCAAATGATCGAGGATCAACTCCCGGCCAGCAGTGACCAGTTCCAGGTGGTTTTCCTGCAACCAGCCGTTGAACAACGCCAGGTCGCTGCGGTAGGCACCGCGGGTGTTATCGGACAGCCCCTTCTCCAGCCACAGGGCGTCGAGAAACTGGTCTATCAGCGGATGATCGATGGCTGGCATAAAGACTCTTGAAGGATGCGGGCACACACGGCATCGAAATGGAAAATTAAGCTATGCAGGGTGCTCAAAGCGCAAATCGCAGGCAACAAAAAAGCAGCCCGCAGGCTGCTTTTTTTTGCATCGGAAGCTGGACTTAAGCCAGTTTTTCCTTGATGCGAGCTGCTTTACCCGACAGGTCACGCAGGTAGTACAGCTTGGCTTTACGTACGTCACCGCGACGCTTGACAGCCATGCTGTCGATTTGCGGGCTGTAGGTCTGGAAAGTACGCTCTACGCCAACACCGTTGGAGATTTTACGAACGGTGAATGCACTGTTCACGCCGCGGTTACGCTTGGCGATAACGACGCCTTCGAACGCTTGCAGACGGGAACGGTCGCCTTCCTTCACTTTCACCTGGACGACAATGGTGTCGCCTGGGGCAAAGGTAGGGATTTCTTTGGTCATCTGCTCTGCTTCGAGTGCAAGGATGATTTTGTTAGTCATGCTGTGCTCCTAAGGCAAGTCGTCGGACTCACCATCGATACGTTGTTAACTATCGTCCCGCTCGCGGATGTATTCCTCGAGCAGCTTCTTCTCTTCTCCAGAAAGCGAGCGGCTTTCCAGAAGATCGGCGCGTCGTTCGTAGGTCCGACCAAGGGACTGCTGCAAACGCCAACGCCGGATGTGCGCGTGGTTGCCACTTAGCAACACGTCGGGAACACGCTGATCCGCATACACCTCCGGTCGGGTGTAGTGCGGGCAATCCAGCAGACCATCCGTAAAGGAATCTTCCTCAGCGGAATCTGCATGCCCTAAAGCTCCAGGCAGCAGTCGTGTAACCGCATCGATCAGGACCATCGCCGGCAGCTCGCCGCCAGACAATACATAGTCGCCAATCGACCACTCTTCATCGACATGAGCTTCAATGAAACGCTCGTCAATGCCTTCATAACGGCCGGCAATCAGGATCAATGCATCCGAATTCGCCAGCTCGCGTACCGCCGACTGAGTCAGCTGGCGGCCTTGGGGCGACAGGTAGATCACCTTCGCACCCTCCCCGGCTGCCGTCCTGGCCTGAACCAGCGCATCTTCCAGGGGCTTGATTTTCATCACCATGCCCGGACCACCGCCAAACGGGCGATCGTCCACAGTGTGATGCCGATCCGTGGTGTAGTCCCGCGGATTCCAACAGGTGAGCTGCAACAGCTCCTGTTTCACCGCGCGGCTGGTTATGCCGTACTCGCTGATGGCGGAAAACATCTCGGGAAACAGCGTGATGACTTCAACGCGCAAATTAGCCACGTTTAGAAATCCGCATCCCATTCCACCTTCATCTCGCCTGCGGCAAGGTCGACGGCCAACACGCATTGCTCCGTATAGGGCAACAGGCGTTCGCGATCATCCAGGCTGCCGACGCAAGGCTTGACCACCATGACATCGTTCGAACCGGTCTCGAGCAGGTGATCGATTTTCCCGAGCAATTGCCCGAGGTGGTCAATGACCTTCAGACCCACCAGCTGGTACCAGTAGTACTCGCCGTCGGTCAGTTCAGGGAACAGGTTGCGCGGCACGCAGATCTCATAACCGGCCAGAAGACGCGCTTCTTCACGATCATCGAGACCCTTGAGCTTTGCGACCAGGAACTTGTCGTTCCCGCGTCCGCTGACCAGCTCCACCTGTTTCACGCTACCTTCGCACTTGAGCGTCCAGGTTTTGTAGTCCAACAGGTTCTTGATCGGATCAGTAAAGGAATACACCTTCACTTCGCCGCGAACGCCATGTACAGAATAGATCTTGCCGACAACGATCAAATCACCGGCATCTTTTGGCGTCGCGTTCATATTGCTCAGGCCGCGGCCTTAGCCGATTCCTTCAACAACTGAGCAACGCGCTCAGAAGGTTGTGCACCAACGCTCAGCCAGTAGGCTACGCGCTCTTGGTTCACGGACAGACGAACTTCCTGACCACGGGCAACAGGGTTGAAGAAACCAACCTGCTCCTTGTGGGAACCGTCACGCGGGTTGCGGCTGTCGGTTACGGTCAGGTGGTAAAACGGGCGCTTTTTGGAGCCGCCAAGGGCAAGACGGATTGTTAGCATGTGAACATCGTTCCTGTAGTCGGTGCTGCAAATCTAAATGCACAGCGGGCATAGGTGCCCGAAAGGCCGCATATTCTAAGGAATATCCGGACTTTTGCAAATGTCTTTTTCCGGCGCCTGGCGCCATGCGATCAAGATTTGCCATAGAGCCGTCATGAAAAACGGCAGGTCAGCTCCCGCGTAGCGCGGGTTTGCTGGAGATCCCCGCATCCGTGCGGGGCAACGCCGGCATGACAGCCGGCGCAGATTCTTTACATTTTCGGCATGCCGCCGCCGGGCAACATGCCGCCCATGCCGCGCATCATCTTGGCCATCCCGCCCTTGGCGGAGAATTTCTTCATCATCTTCTGCATCTGCTTGTGCTGCTTGATCAAGCGACCGATGTCCTGCACCTGGGTGCCGGAACCCATGGCGATACGGCGCTTGCGCGAACCGCTGATCAGCTCAGGGTCGCGGCGCTCGGCCGGGGTCATGGAGTTGATGATGGCTTCCATCTGCTTGAACTGCTTTTCAGCCGCGCCCTGGGCGTTGCCCATCTGCGCCAGGTTCACGCCACCGATGTTCGGCAGTTTGTCCATGAGGCCGCCAAGGCCGCCCATGTTCTTCATTTGTTGCAGCTGGTCGCGGAAGTCTTCGAGGTCGAAGCCCTTGCCCTTCTTCAGTTTCTTGGCCAGCTTGTCGGCCTTGTCCTTGTCGAGGGTCTGCTCGGCCTGTTCGATCAGGCTGAGCACGTCGCCCATGCCGAGGATGCGCGAGGCGATACGCTCGGGGTGGAACGGCTCGAGCGCTTCGCTCTTCTCGCCCATGCCGATGAACTTGATCGGCTTGCCAGTGATGGCACGCACCGACAGCGCGGCACCGCCACGGGCGTCACCGTCGACCTTGGTCAGGATCACGCCGGTCAGCGGCAGCGCATCACCAAATGCCTTGGCGGTGTTGGCCGCGTCCTGGCCGGTCATGGCATCGACCACGAACAGGGTTTCCACCGGGTTGATCGCGGCATGCAGCGCCTTGATCTCACCCATCATCTCTTCATCGATGTGCAGGCGACCGGCGGTATCGACGATGACCACGTCGATGAATTTCAGTTTTGCTTCTTTAATAGCCGCCTGGGCGATGTCCACCGGCTTCTGGCTCAGGTCGGACGGGAAGAACGTCACGCCGATGTCGTTGGCCAGGGTTTCCAGCTGCTTGATCGCCGCCGGACGGTAGATGTCCGCCGACACCACCATCACCGATTTCTTCTTGCGCTCCTTAAGGAAGCGCGCCAGCTTGCCGGCTGTCGTGGTCTTGCCCGCGCCCTGCAGGCCGGCCATCAGCACCACCGCTGGCGGTACGGCGCTCAGGTTGAGGTCTTCGTTGGCGGCGCCCATCAGGCTTTCGAGCTCGGCCTGGACGATCTTCACGAACGCCTGGCCCGGCGTCAGGCTGCGCGACACTTCGGTGCCGACGGCGCGTTCCTTGACCGAATTGACGAAGTCCTTGACCACCGGCAGGGCGACGTCGGCTTCGAGCAACGCCATGCGCACTTCGCGCAGGGTGTCTTTGATGTTGTCCTCGGTCAGTTTCGCCTTGCCGGTGACATGGCGCAGCGTCTGCGAGAGACGGTCGGTTAGGTTTTCAAACATGCGCGATCCTTTCAGGCCCAGATGAGACCGGGATAATGGCGGCCCAGACCGTGAAAAATGTGCTCGGCGAGCCTGCGGCGTGGGCAGGTCGCGGATTATAGCGAAGAAGCGTGCGGCGTACACCTTGCAGTAGTCTTTCGTGTAGAGGGGGTTCTATGCCAAACTCAGCGCCTTTCGGGCTTGCCTAACAGGATTTATGCTCCCCTTGTCACCCAGCTTGCTTGCCACCCTCGCCGCCGCTTGCCTTTATGCCGCTGCGACCCTCTATCAAGGCACCCGCCTGGCCACTGGCGCCAAGGCGAACAAACGCCTGCTGGTCACGCTTGGCGTGCTGGCCGTGCTCGGCCACGCGGCCAGCCTTTATACCCACCTGATGACGCCGATCGGCCTGGGCCTGGACTTTTTCAACGCCGCCAGCCTGATCGCCGTCGCCGTGATCGCCCTGACGCTGCTGGCCTGCTCGCGTATCCCGGTGGAAAACCTGCTGGTGCTGCTGTTCCCGCTGGGGCTGGCCACGGTGCTGCTGGCGCAGTTCGCGCCGTCGGGCACGGTGCAAATCATCGACGAAGAGCCGGGCATCCTCGCCCACATCCTGCTATCGATCCTCGCCTACGGCCTGTTCACCATCGCGGTGTTCCAGGCCCTGTTGCTGCTGGTGCAGGATCACCAGCTCAAGCACAAGCACCCGTCCGGGCTGATCCGCAACTTCCCGCCGCTGCAAACCATGGAGAGCCTGCTGTTCGGTTTCCTCTGGGCCGGCTGGACCCTGCTGTCGCTGTCGCTGATCTCCGGCTGGTTGTTCGTCGAGAACCTGTTCGCCCAGCACCTGGTGCACAAGACCCTGCTGGCCTGCCTGGCATGGGTCGTGTTCAGCGTGCTGTTGTGGGGCCGCAACCGCCTCGGCTGGCGTGGGCACAAAGCGATTCGCTGGACCCTGGCCGGTTTCTGCCTGCTGATGCTGGCGTACTTCGGCAGCAAGCTGGTCCGTGAATACATCCTGCATATCTGACGGACGGCCCTGATGGATACGTTGCCTGTAGCGCCGTTGTTCGCCGTGCTGGTGGTGCTGATCCTCTGGTCGGCCCTGTTCACGGCCATCGAAGCCGCCCAGCAGCACCTGCTGGCCCAGCGCACAGCCTCGCGCGCCAACGACAAACCGCTGGCGGCGCTGACCTTCCCGTTGCCCAGCCTGATCCTGTGCAATACCCTCTGTCGCGCCCTGGCCGTGGTCATCGGCACGTTGCTGGCGATTTTTACCTGGCTGGAAAACGGCCCGTGGGTCGCCTGGCTCGGCACCAGCGCCGCCCTGCTGGTGTTTGCCGACTACCTGCCGCGCACTTTGGCCAGCCGCCAGCCCGACGCGGTGCTGGCACTGGGCAATACCTTGCTAGGCATACCGCTGAAGATCCTCTATCCGTTTGCCTGGTTGTTGAATGGCGCCAGCCAGTTGTTGCTGCGCCCTTTCGCTCGCAAGCCCGGCATGGTGCAGCAGAGCGACGACGAAATGCCCGCGCCATCGCGTAGCGAGCAGGAATCCGAGCACGGCAGCGGCCGGCTGCATCCGATTTCCGGCATTCACGCCCTGGACAACATCACCGTCAACGATATCCTCGTGCCCCGCAGCGAGGTCGATGGGATCAACCTCGACGACCCCATTGGCGAGATCATCGAACAGTTGCGCCTGAACCGGCGTACCCGCCTGCCGGTATTCCACAGTGACATCAACCAGGTCGAAGCGGTGCTCAACACCCGCCAGATCCGTCATTTGCTGGCGGACGCGAGCCTGACCCAGGAAGCGCTGCTGACGGCCTCCCACGAGCCTTACTTCGTGCCCGAAAGCACGCCACTGCAACTGCAATTGCTGAATTTCCACAAGCAGCAGCGGCGCCTGGGCATGGTGGTGGACGAATACGGCGAAGTGCTGGGCATCGTCACCCTGGAAGACATCCTCGAAGAAATCGTCGGCGAATTCGAGAGCGAGCACAGCCTCGACAATCCCCACGTCCATCCCCAGCCCGATGGCCGCCTGATGATCGATGGCGCGGCGTCGATTCGTGAATTGAACAGGACCCTGGGTTGGCATCTGCCTTGCGACGGCCCCAAGACCCTCAACGGTCTGGTGACCGAAGCCCTGGAAACCATCCCCGAAAGCCCGGTATGCCTGAAAATCGGCCGTTACCGGCTGGAAATCATCGAGACCGTGGACAACCGCGTCAGCCAGGTGCTGGCGTGGCATAACAGCTCGGTGCCCACGGTTTCCTGAGTCCCCCGCTTGGACCAGGTACAGGTTGCCCCTGTGGCGAGGGAGCTTGCTCCCGCTGGGCTGCGTGTAGGAGCTGCCGAAGGCTGCGATCTTTTGATCTTGATCTTTCACTCCCGACTCAATTGTCTGGGACAAGATCGCAGCCTCGTTGCACTCGACAGCTCCTACACAGCTCCGACAGCGCAGCCCAGCGGGAGCAAGCTCCCTCGCCACAAAAAGCTCATCGCAAGCGCAGATATTGTGTGCCAGCGCTCTTGTTGATTCGTTAGCCCCCTTCCTATACTCAACCCGCTTACCCAGCCCCGCCCGAACCCCGTGCCTACCCCGCATCCGGCCGGTTCCGGCCAGACCATCGGCAAAATCCGCATCAGCCCTGGGACTGTTCCTACCCGAAACAGCGACGGGATACCCGCCCACATCCCTGGGGGTTCGACCATAATAATTCGCTCCAACGGAGCACATGACTGTCAGGGATAATCGCATGACGACCGCTACCTGCAACGAGGCTGTGCCTGCCCAGCCGACCAACTCGGCCACCCGCGTGGCGACCGCGAGTTTCATCGGCACCGCCATCGAGTTCTACGATTTCTACGTCTACGCCACCGCGGCGGCCTTGGTGATCGGGCCGGTGTTCTTCCCGCAAACCTCAGGCACGGCACAAATGCTGTCGTCCTTCCTGACGTTCGGCATCGCCTTCCTCGCCCGCCCGCTGGGTTCGGCGCTGTTCGGCCATTTCGGCGACCGGATCGGGCGCAAGTCCACGCTGGTGGCATCCTTGCTGCTGATGGGCGTGTGCACCACGCTCATTGGCGTGCTGCCCGGCTACGCCAGCATTGGCGCCTGGGCGCCGATATTGCTGTGCGTGCTGCGTTTCGGCCAGGGCCTGGGGTTGGGTGGCGAATGGGGCGGCGCGGCGCTGCTTGCCACCGAGAATGCGCCCAAGGGCAAACGCGCGTGGTTCGGCATGTTCCCCCAACTGGGGCCCTCCATCGGCTTCCTGGCGGCCAACGGGCTGTTCCTGACCCTGGCCATGAGCCTGGACGACGAGCAGTTCCGTGACTGGGGCTGGCGGATTCCGTTCCTGCTCAGTGCCGTACTGGTGATCGTCGGCCTCTATGTGCGGCTCAAGCTCCATGAAACCCCGGTGTTCGCCAATGCCGTGGCTCGCCAGGAGCGGGTCAAGGTGCCGTTGGTCGAGCTGTTCAGCCAATACTGGGCGCCGACGCTGCTGGGCGCGGCGGCGATGGTGGTGTGTTACGCGCTGTTCTACATCTCGACGGTGTTTTCCCTGAGCTACGGCGTGTCCACCCTCGGCTACAGCCGCGAGACGTTCCTGGGCCTGCTGTGCTTTGCCGTGCTGTTCATGGCCGCTGCTACTCCATTGTCCGCCTGGGCCAGCGACCGCTACGGCCGCAAACCGATCCTGATCATCGGCGGCCTGATGGCGATTGCCTCGGGCTTCCTCATGGAACCCTTGCTGACCCACGGTTCCACGGGCGGCGTGGCGCTGTTCCTGTGCATCGAGCTGTTCCTGATGGGGGTGACCTTCGCCCCGATGGGCGCCTTGTTGCCGGAGCTGTTTCCGACCCACGTACGGTATACCGGCGCCTCGGCGGCCTACAACCTGGGCGGCATCGTCGGCGCCTCGGCCGCGCCATTCTTCGCCCAGAAACTGGTGGCGATGGGCGGCTTGAGTTATGTCGGGGGCTATGTTTCAGCGGCGGCGCTGCTCAGCGTCATCGCCGTGTTGTGCTTGAAGGAAACGCGTCATAACGACTTGAACCGGGTCGCCTGACGCGCCTCCCGCAGGAGCTGCCGCAGGCTGCGATCTTTTGATCTTTCGCTTGAGACTCAAGCGTCAGGGGAAAGATCGCAGCCTCGCTTCGCTCGGCAGCTCCTACAGGGCAAAACCAGCCAATGAAATAACCGTTAACAATCCCCCACCATTGAAACCACCCCCCACCTGCCCCATCTAAGACCCATACCCCATTGCGCAGGTGCCCCATGAGCGACCAGCACTCTACTGAAGCCACTCACGAATACGCTGACTCCGAACACATCGAACACACCTCCTCCGGTACTGGCCTGGCCCTGCCCGGCCAGAACCTGCCGGACAAGGTCTACATCATCCCCATCCACAATCGCCCGTTCTTCCCGGCTCAAGTATTGCCGGTCATCGTCAATGAAGAACCGTGGGCCGAGACCTTGGAGCTGGTGGCCAAGTCCGAACATCATTCCCTGGCGCTGTTCTTCATGGACACGCCCCAGGAGGACCCGCGCCATTTCGATACGTCGAAACTGCCGCTGTACGGCACGCTGGTGAAGGTGCACCACGCCAGCCGGGAAGGCGGCAAACTGCAATTCGTCGCCCAGGGCCTGACCCGCGTACGCATCCGCACCTGGCTCAAGCACCATCGCCCACCGTACCTGGTGGAAGTCGAATACCCGCACCAGCCGAGCGAGCCGACCGACGAGGTCAAGGCCTACGGCATGGCGCTGATCAACGCGATCAAGGAACTGCTGCCGCTCAATCCGCTGTACAGCGAAGAGCTGAAGAACTACCTCAACCGCTTCAGCCCCAACGATCCTTCGCCGCTCACCGACTTTGCCGCCGCGCTCACCTCTGCCACCGGCAATGAGCTGCAGGAAGTGCTCGACTGCGTGCCCATGCTCAAGCGCATGGAGAAAGTGCTGCCGATGCTGCGCAAGGAAGTCGAAGTGGCGCGGTTGCAGAAAGAGATTTCCGCCGAGGTCAATAACAAGATCGGCGAACATCAGCGCCAGTTCTTCCTCAAGGAGCAGCTCAAGGTCATCCAGCAGGAACTGGGGCTGACCAAGGACGACCGCAGCGCCGACCTCGAACAGTTCGAGCAGCGACTGGAAGGCAAAGTGTTGCCTGCCCAAGCACAGAAGCGTATCGAAGAGGAGATGAACAAACTCTCGATCCTGGAAACCGGCTCGCCGGAATACGCCGTCACCCGCAATTACCTGGACTGGGCGACCTCGGTGCCATGGGGCGTGTATGGCCAGGACAAGCTCGACCTCAAGCATGCGCGCAAGGTGCTCGACCAGCACCACGCCGGCCTGGACGACATCAAGGACCGCATCCTCGAATTCCTCGCCGTCGGCGCCTACAAAGGCGAGATCAGCGGTTCCATCGTGCTGCTGGTGGGCCCGCCGGGTGTGGGCAAGACCAGTGTCGGCAAGTCCATCGCCGAATCCCTGGGCCGGCCGTTCTACCGCTTCAGCGTTGGCGGCATGCGCGATGAAGCCGAGATCAAGGGCCATCGGCGCACCTACATCGGCGCCCAGCCGGGCAAGCTGGTGCAGGCGCTCAAGGATGTCGAAGTGATGAACCCGGTGATCATGCTCGACGAAATCGACAAGATGGGCCAGAGCTACCAGGGCGACCCGGCCTCGGCCTTGCTGGAAACCCTCGACCCGGAACAGAACGTCGAATTCCTCGACCACTACCTGGACCTGCGCCTGGACCTGTCGAAAGTGCTCTTCGTGTGCACTGCCAACACCCTGGACTCGATCCCCGGCCCGCTGCTGGATCGGATGGAAGTAATCCGCCTGTCGGGCTACATCACCGAAGAAAAAGTCGCCATCGCCAAGCGCCACCTGTGGCCCAAGCAATTGGCCAAGGCCGGTGTGTCCAAGGGCAGCCTGAGCATCAACGACAGCGCCCTCAAGGCCCTGATCGACGGTTACGCCCGTGAGGCCGGGGTGCGACAGCTGGAGAAACAGCTGGGCAAACTGGTGCGCAAGGCGGTGATGAAGCTGATCGAAGAGCCGAAAGCGGTGATCAAGCTCGGGCCGAAGGATCTGGAGGCGTCCCTGGGCAAACCGGTGTTCCGCAACGAACAGGTGTTGTCCGGCGTCGGGGTGATCACCGGCCTGGCCTGGACCAGCATGGGCGGCGCGACCTTGCCGATCGAAGCGACGCGCATCCACACCCTCAATCGCGGCTTCAAGCTGACCGGGCAACTCGGTGAAGTGATGAAGGAGTCGGCGGAGATCGCCCACAGCTACGTCAGTTCGCACCTGAAGCAATTTGGCGGTGATCCGAAGTTCTTTGACGAAGCCTTCGTTCACCTGCACGTACCGGAAGGCGCCACGCCCAAGGACGGCCCGAGCGCCGGCGTCACCATGGCCAGCGCCTTGCTGTCCCTGGCCCGCAACCAGTCGCCGAAAAAAGGCGTGGCCATGACCGGCGAACTGACCCTCACCGGGCACGTCCTGCCGATTGGCGGCGTGCGCGAGAAGGTCATTGCGGCGCGCCGGCAGAAAATCAACGAACTGATCCTGCCGGAAGCCAACCGGGGCAACTTCGAAGAGCTGCCGGACTACCTCAAGGAAGGGGTCACGGTGCACTTTGCCAAGCGGTTTGCGGATGTGGCGAAGGTGTTGTTCTGATAGTCCTGTAGCGCCTGTGCTGCCGCCATCGCGAGCAGGCTCGCTCCCACAGAGGATTTGTGTTGTTCACAACATTTGTGATCCACACCACATCCCTGTGGGAGCGAGCCTGCTCGCGATGAGGCCCTCACAAACAACACATGCCCGCCTGACACACCCAGTAGCATCTTCGGTTATGCTCGCCGTTCGTCGTAAATGCCGGAGCCCTTATGTCCCTCACTCGCCTGCTCGTCCCCCTCAGCCTCGCCCTGCTGGGCGCCTGCGCCACGCAAACCAGCAACAACGTGACCGTGGAAAAACTGAGCCAGTGTCCGGTCAGGCTCAATAACGGACAGAACCTGATCCTGAGCTTGCCCAGCAACCCCAGCACCGGTTATCGCTGGGCGATCCAGGACTCGGCCGGCGGTGTGTTGAAAGGCTTGGGGCCGGAGGTCTATCGCAACCCGGAAGACGCCGGCATCGTTGGCGCAGCCGGTGTCTCGACCTGGCGCTTCCAGGCGTTCAACGCCGGCACCGGGCGCTTGCGCCTGACGTATCAACAGCCCTGGGCACCGGAAGTGCCGCCGGTGGAAACCTTCGACTGCGCCATCGCGGTGAACTGACCGTGGGTTGGCTGATCCTCGCACTGATGGGTGCGGCCACCTACCTGTACGGCCTGGCCATGCACGCCACGCTGCTGTGCCTGCTGGTCAAGCCCATGCCAGTGCTGGCCCTGCTCGGCTGGCTGCACGATGCGCCGCCCAGCGACTATCGGCGCTGGATCAGCCTCGGGCTGATTTTTTCCTTGGTGGGCGATGTATTGCTGGCCTGGCCGGGGGACCTGTTCGTGTTCGGCCTTGGCGCGTTTCTGCTGGCACACCTGGCCTACCTGAAAGCCTACCTCAGCGACTGCCGCCGCCCGGCGCAGCTCCCATTGGCCCTGGCCTTGGGCATCGGCGCGGTGCTGCTGGGGATTCTGGTCTCGAACGGTCTAGGACCATTGCTGGTGCCGGTGGTGATTTATGGCCTGGCCATCAGCGCCATGCTCTGGCGGGCGTTGGCGCGGCTGGGCACCGACGTGCCCAAGCGTTCGGCCTGGCTGGCCGCCGCCGGGGCGCTGGCGTTTGTGTTTTCCGACAGCCTGATCGGCATCAACCGGTTCGTGCAGCCTTTCCATGCCGCGCCCTACCTGATCATCATCAGTTACTGGCTGGGCCAATGGGGCATTACAGCGTCGGCGTTCCCGCAAAAGCAGCGCTAAACAGAGATTAAATGTGGGAGCGAGCTTGCTCGCGATAGCGGTGCGTCAGTCAGCATCTGCATCAACTGACGGACCGCTATCGCGAGCAAGCTCGCTCCCACAGGTTTTTTGGTTAAAATGCCGGCCTTTTCACCACCCATGCCGCTGGAACCGCCGTGAGCAAAGACCCTGATCGCCTATTCGCCCAACCCCTGGCCCAAGTGCCGGACTTCGCCTTCAACGAGGACGTGGTGCGGGTGTTTCCGGACATGATCAAGCGTTCGGTGCCGGGTTACCCGACCATCGTCGAAAACCTCGGCGTGCTCGCCGCGCAATTCGCCCAGCCCAATAGCGTGCTCTACGACCTGGGCTCATCCCTGGGCGCCGTGACCCAGGCCCTGCGCCGGCATGTGCGCACCGACGGTTGCCGGGTGATCGCGGTGGATAACTCGGCGGCCATGGTCGAGCGCTGCCGTGAATACCTCAACGGCCAGGACTCGATGTTCCAGGAGTTGCTGCCGGTGGAAGTGATCGAAGGCGACATCCTCGCCCTGGCGTTTCAGCCAGCCTCGGTGGTGGCACTGAATTTCACCCTGCAATTCATCGCGCCGGACCAGCGCACCGCACTGTTGAGTCGCATTCGCCAGTCCCTGCTGCCGGGCGGCGCCCTGATCCTGTCGGAGAAGTTACGCTTCAACGATGCCGAGGAACACGCCCTGCTGACCGACCTGCACGTGGCGTTCAAGCGCGCCAACGGCTACAGCGAGTTGGAAATTGCCCAGAAACGCAGCGCCATCGAAAACGTCATGAAGCCCGACAGCCTCGAAGAACACCGCGAGCGCCTGTTGGCGGCCGGGTTCTCGAAAGTCGTGCCGTGGTTCCAGTGTCTTAACTTCGCCTCGTTGATTGCCCTGCCATGATCGATCTGTCCCCCCTCGCCCGCCATCTGGCCGGCACGCCCCTGGCCAATTGGGCCGCGACGCTGCAGACGCAACTCGATAGCAAGATGGAAAAGGGCCACGGCGACCTGGAGCGCTGGCAAAGCGCGCTCGATGCGCTGCCGGTTTTGCAGCCCACCACGATTGACCTGCTGAACGGGCTGACGCTCGACGCCGATTGTTCCGACGAAACCCGGGCGCAAATGCGTACCGCGTTGATGGGCCTGTCGCCCTGGCGAAAAGGGCCTTTCGACCTGTTTGGCGTGCACGTGGACACCGAATGGCGCTCGGACTGGAAGTGGTCGCGGGTGGCCCCGCACCTGGATCTCAAGGGCAAGCGCATCCTCGACGTGGGCTGCGGCAACGGCTACTACATGTGGCGCATGCTCGGTGCCGGGGCGGACACGGTGATCGGCGTCGACCCCAATTGGCTGTTCTTCTGCCAGTTCCAGGCGGTACAGCGCTACCTGTCGCAGCCCAACGCCTGGCATTTGCCATTCCCCTTCGAGGCCCTGCCACCAGAGCTGGAAGGCTTCGACACAGTGTTTTCCATGGGCGTCTTCTACCACCGTCGCTCGCCGATCGAACACTTGCTCGCCTTGAAGGATTGTTTGGTCAAGGGCGGCGAACTGGTGCTGGAAACCCTGGTGATCGAAGGCGACGAACACCAGGTGCTGGTGCCCGAGGACCGCTACGCGCAGATGCGCAATGTGTGGTTCCTGCCGTCGGTCCCGGCCCTGGAACGCTGGCTGCGCCGCGCCGGGTTCAGCGACGTGCGTTGCGTGGACGTGAGCCTGACGACCGTGGAAGAACAGCGCAGCACCGAGTGGATGAAATATCAGTCCCTGAGCGACTTCCTCGACCCCGCCGATCACAGCAAGACAGTCGAAGGACTGCCGGCGCCGATGCGGGCGGTGATCGTGGCGCGCAAATAAACAGCCCAAGCCCTCTGTGGGAGAGCAACCTGCTCACTTAAGGGCTGCCAATCATTGTGGCGAGGGCGCTTGCTCCCGCTCGGCTCTGTAGGAGCTGGCGAAGCCTGCGATCTTTTGATCTTTGGCTTGAGACTCAAGTGCCTGGGGAAAGATCGCAGCCTCGCTTCGCTCGACAGCTCCTACAGGCGCAGCCCAGCGGGAGCAAGCTCCCTCGCCACAAGGGTATGTGTTCAACCTTGCGATTTGGCTCTTCGGGCCTTGAAGAACTCACTCAACACGGTGCTGCATTCCTCCGCCAGCACCCCACCCTCGAACAGCACCCGATGGTTCAGGAAACCCTGGCTGAAAAACTGCCCCTGGCTCTGCACGATGCCGGCCTTGGGCTCCAGGGCGCCGTAGACGACCCGGGCGATGCGCGAGTGGACGATGAGGCCGGCGCACATGCTGCACGGTTCCAGCGTCACATACAGCGTGCTGCCGGGCAGGCGATAGTTGCTCACGGCCTGGGCGGCGGCGCGGATGGCGACCATTTCCGCGTGGGCGCTGGGGTCGTGGCCGCTGATCGGGCAGTTGAAGCCGCGCCCGATGATCTCCCCGTCTTGCACCAGCACCGCGCCCACCGGCACTTCGCCCAGGGCGGCGCCTTGGGCGGCGAGGGCCAGGGCTTCGCGCATGAAATCCTGGTCACGGCTGCGGTCGATGATCCTGGCGGGGCGAATCTGGCGCATCACGCCACCTCGATGGCGGCCATCAGGCCGGTTTCCATATGGTCGATCACATGGCAGTGGAACATCCACACGCCAGGATTATCCGCCACCAGCGCCACCTGCGCCCGCTCGTTCTTGCCCAGCAAATAAGTGTCGGTGAAATACGGCACGACCTTGTGCCGGTTCGACGCGATCACCTTGAAGCTCATGCCGTGCAAATGGATCGGATGCTGGTACTGGGTCATGTTCTTCAATTCGAAAATGTAGCTCTGGCCTTTCTTCAGCGTGGCGATCGGCCGGTCGGCGCAGGTCTTGTCAGTGATGTCCCAGGCCTTGCCGTTGATCTGCCACAGGCTCGGCGGCTTGCCGTTGTCGACATTGACCGACACCGAGCCGACCCATTCGAAATTGAAGTTGAGTTTCTCGGCATTGGCCAGGTCCGGCTCGGACACCGGGTTGGCTGGCAGTGCCGGTGGCCACTGGGTCGGTGCGTCAGTGTTGGGCACCGAACGCAAGGTCCCCAGGCGCACCGGGCCATTGCGCAACGACAACTCTTCACCGGCCGGCGGCGCCTTGATCGCCAGGCAAATGCGCATGCCCGGGCCAAGCCAGTATTCCTTGCCCAACGGGCGCGGCTCGATGGGGTTGCCGTCCAGTGCATAGATCTGCGCTTCAACGCCGGGGATGTTGATGCGATAAGTCAGGGTGTTGTCGAGGTTGAGCAAGCGCACCCGGGTGATCTGTCCGGCCGGCAGGTCAATCACCGCCTGTGGCACACCGTTGATGGTCGCCAGTCGCCCGGCCGTACCGCCACGCGCCGCCTCGCGAGGAATGCTGAACGCGACGAACTCACCCTGCTCATCCACATGCCAGCTCTTGAGGCTCAGGGTCTGCTCGTATTTGAAACCGGTGGGCTCACGCTCTTCGATGATCAACGGCCCCACCAGCCCACGCCCGAGCTCTTCGCTGCTGTTGACGTGGGGGTGATACCAATAGCTGCCAGCGTCCGGCACGCGGAATTTGTAATCGAAATACTCGCCCGGCAGCACCGGCAGTTGCGAGACGTACGGCACGCCGTCCATCTCCAGCGGCAAACGGATCCCGTGCCAGTGAATGGTGGTGGCGACCGGCAGGTGATTGATGAAGCGAACCCGCAACCATTCGCCCTGGCGCACCCGCAGCTCGGTGCCCGGCGCCGAGGGGCCGAACGCCCAGGCCTGGGTCTTGTACCCGGCCACCAACTCGACATCCAGGGGCGCGGCGATCAATTCATAGTCGTGACCGGCCTCGGCGTCGGCCCTCTTGCCCAGCCAGTACCGCGACGCGCCGCCAGCCCCCACACCAACGACAACAAGACCGGCCAGGCCACCGAGTATTTGGCGACGGGTAAAGGACATGAACGCAACCACCTATTGAATCCGCGCGAACCGTTGGGCCCGCAAAAGGCGAATACGATACACCCGCAGATGAGAAACGGTAAGGAAACCAAGATGAAAAAAACGTGTGGTGATCATTTCCCGACAAAAGAATGAATCGAGCGGTCAGCCCTGCAAGCCGGTGATCAGATGCACCACCCCGTTGTCCAGCGTCATCACCCCCGTCACACCGGCGACGCTCAGCCCGGCCCGATCGATCCGCGCCATATCCAGCAGCTCCACCCGCAGTCGCGTCAACGCGACGGGCTGATGAGACTTGAGGTTTTCCGCGCCGCCCAACGCAGCAATGATCGCCGGCGCCAGCCCATCGAACGTTGCCGGCCGCTTGGGTTCTTCCGGTACCAGGTCCGGGGTCAGGGATTTCCAGAAGGCCTGTTGTAGTTTGTCGAACATGTTCAAAGCTCCATGACTAGGGTGGCCGGGTTGGCTGTGGATGAGTGAGTACGCAGGAGGTCACGCACCTGCTCCGCGCTGTCCTGGCCCAAGGCCTCTTGAGCCAGCGTGCGGCACTCGCTCAGGTTCCATTGACGCACGCAGGCCTTGATCGCCGGAATCAGCGGCACACTGACCGAGAGTTCATCCACGCCCAACCCCAGCAACAACGGCACCGCCAGCGGTTCCGATGCCAGCGCGCCACACACCCCGACCCATTTGCCGTGAACGCGAGCGGCTTCAACCGTACGGGCTATCAGGCGCAATACCGAGGGATGCAGGCTGTCGGCCTGGCTGGCCAGACGCGGGTGGTCACGGTCCATGGCCAGGGTGTATTGGGTCAGGTCGTTGGTGCCGATGGAGAAGAAATCCACCTCTGGGGCAAACAGGTCGGCCATCAGCGCTGCCGCGGGCACTTCGATCATGATGCCCAGCTTCGGCGCCTGCTTGAGTCCCAGGTGGCGGACCTCTTCGTCCAGCATCTGCCGCGCCAGGCGCAGCTCCGCCAGTTGCGTGACCATGGGCAACATGATGTGCAGCCGCGCCAGCTCCGAACAGACGAGAATGGCCCGGAACTGTTCACGCAACAACTGCGGTCGCTCCAGGCACAGGCGAATGCCGCGCATGCCGAGGAATGGATTGGCCTCATGAGCCATCGGTACATAGGCCAGCGGCTTGTCGCCGCCCACGTCCAGGGTGCGAACCACCAGATTGCGCTCAGGCCCCAGTACTCGGGCGACGGCGCTGTACAGGGCTGCTTGCTCGTCGTGGCCAGGTGGGTGCGTGCGATCCAGGTAGAGCAGTTCGGAGCGCAACAGTCCCACGCCTTCACCTCCCAGGGTCATGGCCTGCTCCACGTCCCGCAGCGACCCGACATTGGCACTGACTTCGACGCGATGGCCATCCAGGGTCCTAGCCGCCAGGGCCGACTGTTCGAGGTCACGCTGATGTCGCTGGCGCTGCCGGTCACCCGCGGCCTGGCGTTGCTCGATCAGGGTTTGATCCGGATTCACGTGCAGTTCGCCGCTGTCGGCGTCCAGCAACACCCGGGTGCCGTTATCCAGGGTCAGCACGGCTTGCGCCACGCCACACAACGAGGGCAGGCCCAGCGCACGGGCCAGGATCGCGACATGGCTGGTGGCACCGCCGCCCACGGTGACGAAACCGGCGATGCGTGAGGTGTCGAGGTTGGCGGTCTGGGACGGCGTCAGTTGCTCGGCCACCAGGATCGCCTGTTCGGGCAGGCTCCAGGCGTTGTCCTGCACGCCCAGGATCAGCTTGAGCACCCGCTGCCCGACATCGGCCAGGTCCGTTGCGCGTTCGGCCAGCAAAGCGCTGCCCAACTGTTGGAACAGCGTAGCGCTCGCCTCGGTGGCGGTTCTCCACGCGAATGCGGCGCTCTTGCCCTCGGCGATCAAGGCTTGGGCCTGCTCCAGCAAGGTGGGGTCTTCCAGCAACTCTTGATGGGCGCGAAAAATCTGTGCCTGGACACTGCCCGTCGCCTCGTCCTGCAATGCTTTCAAGGCTTGGATCGCCTGCTCCAGCGCTTGATCGAGGGTCGCCTGCTCGGCCTCGATGCCGACGCCCGCCTCCTCGATGTCCAAGACCTGGGAGGCGATCTGGACCACTTCGCCAAACGCCGAGCCGGGCGACGCGCAGACACCCCGCAGCAGGCCAGGCAGCGACGGTTCGACGGCGATGGCCGGCTCCGGCGCCAGCGACGCTTGTACCGTTTCGCCGCATCCCGATAGCAGCAAGTGTTCCAACGCCTCGATGGCCTGCCCGGCCTGGGGGCCGGCGGCGCTGATTTGCACGCTGTCGCCCTTGGCCGTCTGCAACGCCATGATTGCGACCAGGGATTTGGCGTTGGCGCTGGCTTGCTGCTTATGCAGTTGGACAGTGGCCTCGAACCCCTTGGCCGCCTGGGCAAACATCGCGGCAGGACGGGCATGCAGGCCACTTTCATTGGGCACGATCAGCGGCCGGGAAAACAGCACCGAGCCCTGCTGCGCCTCATCGACCGCCCCCTGTTCACCTGAGCGCACCTGCAACAACGGCGCGCCGTTCTCGATGCAAGTGGCCTCGTCCACGAGCAGGCTGAAAGGTTCGCCACTGACCACCAGCATCAGCGTCAACAGACTGCGCGCATGCAGGGCGATGTAGTCGGCATCGAAATCGATCAGCGGCTGGCCGGCCTCGACCCGCTGCCCCAGGGTCACCCGCGAGGTGAAGCCCTTGCCCGCCAGATTGACCGTGTCCAAGCCAATGTGCATCAGCACCTGGACGCCGTTGTCAGCGGTGACACTCACCGCATGGGCGCTGTCCTGAAGCGTGCCGATGACACCGGACAGCGGTGCACAAAGGGTCTGCGAGGTCGGATCGATGCAAATGCCATCCCCCACTACTCGGCTGGAGAAGACCGGATCCGGCACGCTGTCCAAGGGCATCAAGACCCCGGACAGCGGTGCGAGCAATTGCAAAGGTTGCGTTGTGTTCATGAGACTTCACCTGCTGCTGTCTGTTCTTTTTGGCATCGCGGGCACGCAGAGATCAGCGACCCGCGCTACACGGGTCATTTCCACCAGTATTCGACCTGCAGACCCACGTTGGAGCCATGTCGCGCACCGCCAAATGCACCGGTGTCCGACAGCGCCGAGCCGGCGGCCAGTTCATTGGCGGCACGCTTGGCCGCCGCGTTCCAACTGGCGTAGGTGTAATAAAGCCGTACTTCCGGACGTGCCCAGAATTCCGGTCCCTTGGGCGACCAAGTGGGGGCAAAGGTGAATTTGCTCAGCTTGCGTGTTCCATCGCTGGCCTGCACCTGGTCGTGGCCCAGTTCGGCCACCAACTTGAATTGATCAGTGATGGCATACGCCGGGCGAACCCCCAACGACAGCCAGTCCTGGTCGGCGCCATCGGGGCGGATGTCCTTCTGGTACACCGCCTGCACCTGCCCGCCGAAACGCGGCGTGACCTGCCAATCGAAAAACTCCACCAGACGATAGCTCTTGTTGCTGTCGTCCAGCCCGGTGTCGCCGGTATAACCCAGCCCGGTGCCGGGGCCCTCGCCATACTGCAAGGCCAGTTTATTCTTGCCGCCCAGGAAGTCCTGCTGCACATGCTGGGCGGTCAGGGCCCAACCGCGATGGGCGTCACGACGGTTCGCCCGGTCGATGAAACTCAGGCCAAATTCCAACTCGCCGCCAGGGTTGGTCCTGAAACCGGCGACGTTGAAGTCATGCCGGTTGACCGGGTCTTTCTGGTAGAGGTTGTCCTTGCGCGAGAAGGCGTAGCTGTATTTCAAGCCGCCGATCAGCACGTCCTCGATCCCGCCACCGGTAGCACTCTGGTTCCAGTAGTAGAAATCCGAAATATGGATGTCGTTACGTTTGTAGTAACGCCGACCGGCCCACAACGATCCGCCGTTCAGGCTGGGCATGTTCGACCATTGGGCATACATCTGCGGCATGCGCGCCGCGCCGTTTTCATCCTGGAAAGTCGGTGTGCGGTCATAGCGGTTGTACAGCGATGCCATGCCATCCACGCTCAACACCGAGCCATCGTCGAGGGTGAACAGATCCTGGCGCAGCTCCAATTCCCCGTACTGCTCGCATTCATTGCCCAACCTATATTTGGTCTGCGCCCCCGGCAACTGGAAGCAGGATTGGGAACGGCCATTGGTCGCACTGCCGACGCCGCTGCGCAGATAACCGGAAAACTCCAGCGCCTGAACCGGGAACGGCAGCGCCAGGCAGATACAGGACGCGGCCAGGCCACGGTTTATTATTGTTTTCATACGCCTCTCCATTGTTTCTTATTGTTGTTTGCTCCATGAACTCCCCCTTGGTTGCCGTTTGGCTGACGACAAAGGGCCCACGATGCGTCTGGCGCAACGTGTTCGCTGTCAGGCATTGCCTGGGGCAGGGGAAGTTTTTTCTTCAGTCGCTCAGGTGCAGCACGAACGACTCGTAGGGCCGCAGATGCAGCCGTCGGTATCGGTGTTCGCCAGCCTCGTAGTTGCCGATCACCCAGCGTTGTTTCGTGTCATGGGTGAGGATCCCTTCAGGCAGCTCCACCTCGCAGTCGCCCCCATAAAAATGGCTGACCACCAGCAGCCGCTCCCCCTGCCCTTCGCGCAAGTACGCCCACACGTGCGGGTGTTCGGGCAATAGCAGGCGGTAGACACCGTCCTGGATCAGGGCTTCGCTGCGGCGCAGAGCGATCAGTTGACGGTAGTAATGCAGCACCGAGGTCGCGTCTTTTTGTTGTTGCTCGACATTGATGAAAGCGGCGTTGGCCGGCACGCCAATCCAGGGCTCGACCCGGCTGAAACCCGCGTTCGGCCCGGCACTCCATTGCATCGGCGTGCGCCCGTTGTCACGGGACTTCTGCATGATCGGCGCCATGGCCTCGGCTTCAGATATTCCGGCGTTGCGCTTGAGGCGATAGATATTCAGGGTTTCCACATCACGGTATTGCTCGATGTGCTCGAAGCCCGGATTGGTCATACCCAGTTCCTCGCCCTGGTACACGAATGGCGTGCCCTGGAGAAAGTGCAACGCCGTGGCGAGCATCTTCGCCGAAGGCACGCGGTACTCACCGTCATCACCGAACCGCGACACCACCCGCGGCTGGTCATGGTTACACCAGAACAGCGCATTCCAACCGTCACCGGCCTGCATGCCGACTTGCCAGTCGGACAGGATGCGTTTGAGTTCGAAAAAATCGAAGTCGGCCCGCACCCACTTTTGCAGGTTCGGATAATCCACCTTCAGGTGATGGAAATTGAAGGTCATCGACAGCTCGCGGGAAGCCGGGCACGAATAGCGAACACAGTGCTCAAGGCTGGTGGACGACATCTCGCCGACGTTGATCAGGTCGAAACCCTCGAAGACTTCCCGGTGCATTTCCTGCAAGTAGCGGTGCACGTTGGGACCGTCGGTATAGAAACGCCGTCCGTCCGTGTGATCGTCAGGGAAGTCGGCCGGCTTGGAGATCAGGTTGATCACATCGAGACGAAAGCCCCCAACCCCCATGTCCCGCCAGAAACGCATCATCTGGAACACTTCGGCGCGGACCTGGGGGTTGTCCCAGTTCAGGTCGGCCTGGGTATGGTCGAACAGATGCAGGTAATACTGGCCGGTCTGCGCTTCGTACTCCCAGGCCGAGCCGCCGAACTTGGACTCCCAGGTGTTCGGCTGGTCCCGCCAGATATAGAAATCGCGGTACGGGTTGTCGAGGCTGCTGCGGGCGGCCTGGAACCAGGGGTGCTCGATGGAGGTGTGATTGACCACGATATCGAGCATCAGCTTGATGCCGCGCTTGCGCGCCTCGGTGATCAACAATTCGCAATCGGCCATGGTGCCGTAGCTGGGGTCTATGGCGTAGTAATCGCTGATGTCGTAGCCATTGTCCCGTTGCGGCGAACGCAGGAACGGTGTCAGCCACAGGTAATCCACACCCAGCCAGTGCAAGTAGTCGAGCTTGTCCACCACCCCCAGCAGATCACCGGTGGCCTGGCCGCCATGGCTGTAGAAACTCTTGGGATAGATCTGGTAGATCACCGAGCGTTGCCAGTCTTGCATGTGCGTTTCCTTCAATCTGTTTTGTACCGGCCTCACAGGCCTCATCGCGGGCGAGCCCGGCTCCCACAGGGCTTAGGCCACCCGATACCCCGGTCGGACGATCTTCATGCTCAACGCGCAGGTCAGGGCAAAGGGCACGCTCATGGCGATGACCATGCCGATCACGAACATCGGTATGTAGTCCGGCACAATGGAAATGAAACCCGGCAGCCCGCCCACGCCAATCGCCGAGGCCTTGATCTTGTTCAGCGACAGGAAAATGCAACCCAGGGCCGAGCCGGCCAGGGCGCAATAGAAGGGGAATTTGTAGCGCAGGTTGACCCCGAACATTGCCGGTTCGGTGATGCCGAAATAAGCGGAAATCGCAGAGGTGGACGCCATGCTCTTGTCCCGCGCATTGCGGGTCATGTAGAACACCGCCAGCGCCGCGCTGCCCTGGGCCAGGTTGGACATGACGATCATTGGCCAGATGAAGGTGCCGCCCTGGGTCGAGATCAACTGCAGGTCCACCGCCAGGAACATGTGGTGCATGCCGGTCACCACCAGCGGCGCATAGAGCAGGCCGAAAATCGCCCCGCCAATCACCGGTGCCAGGTCGAACAGCGCCACCATGCCTTCGGTGATCAGAATGCCCAGGTGCCGGGTGACCGGACCGATGATGGCGAGGGCCAGCACACCGGTGATCACAATGGTGGTGATGGGAATCACCAGCAGTTGGATGGCGTTGGGCACCCGGGCCCGCAACCATCGCTCGATCACACTCATGACATAGGCCGCCAGCAGGATCGGCAGGATCTGCCCCTGATAGCCGACTTTCTCGATCCGGAACCAGCCGAAGATGTCGAAGTACGGCAGGCTCTGGCCTTCCAGCCCCGCCACGGCCTTGCCGTAGTTCCAGGCGTTGAGCAGGTCCGGGTGGACGAGCATCAGGCCCAGCACGATGCCGAGGATTTCACTGCCGCCGAAACGCTTGGCCGCCGACCAGCCCACCAGGGCCGGGAGAAAGACGAAGGAAGTATTGGCCATCAGGTTGATCAGGCTCCAGACGCCGTCCAGGTTCGGATAGGCATCGAGCAACGTCTGCCCGGCAATGAACATGCCCTTGGCGCCCAGCAGGTTGTTGACGCCCATCAGCAGGCCGGCGATCACCAGCGCGGGCAGGATGGGCATGAACACATCGGAGAGCACCCGCACCAGGCGCTGCATGCCGTTGCCCTTCTGCGCGCCCTGGCGCTTGACGTCGGCGATGGTCGCGGCGGCCAGGCCGGTCAGTTCGCGCAGGGCGGCATAGACCTTTTCCACCTCGCCCGGGCCAATGACCACCTGGAACAGGCCACCGGTGAAAAACGAACCCTTGACCAGGTCGATCTGGTTCAGCGTGGCACTGTCCACCCGAGCCGCGTCCTTGAGGGACAGGCGCAGGCGCGTCACGCAGTGGGCGGCCTGCTCGATATTGTCGACGCCACCCAAGCTTTGCAGCAGCTCGCTGGCGATTCTGGAGTAATCGTGGCTCATGCTTTTTTCTTCCGCGTCATTCTTGTTATTGAGAGTCGACAGCACGTGGAAGAGAAAGTACTCGTCTGTACGAGTTAAATCAACAACTCGTACAGACGAGTTATGTTTTTGTTTATGATGAGCCCCCGAAATACCGGGAAACGTCCTACGCTCCTGTCGTCAAACGATGACAGCCGAATGGACAATCTCCCACTTGGCCCGTAAGGTTCCGCCCCGGTGAACAGCGCGGTACAGAGCCCTATCCATGAGTAAATACAACCAGATCTACAACGATCTGCTGACCAGCATTACCACCGAACGCCTGGAGCGAGGCGCCCGCCTGCCCTCCGAAACCGAACTGATGGACAGCTACCAGGCCAGTCGTGGCACGGTGCGCAAGGCCATCGAACAACTCCAGGAGCGCGGCTTCGCCCAGAAGATCCACGGCAAGGGCACCTTCGTCCTGTCCACCCAACCCATCGAATTCCAGCTCGGCGGCATCGTCAGCTTCCAGGAGACCTACCCGCGCCTGGGCAACGATGTCAGTACCGAAGTGGTCGAGTTCAGCCAGTTACCGTTGGAAGGTGCCTTGCTCGAGCACATCAAGGCCCCCGCCGGCAGCCAGGTCACTCGCATCAAGCGGGTCCGACGAATCGATGGCAAGCGCGTGATCCTGGACATCAACTATTTCGTCAGCGACGTGATCCCCGGCCTGACCCGCGACATCGCCGTGCAGTCGATCTACGCCTTCATCGAACAGACCCTGCAACTGCAAATCGCCTACGCCCAGCGCACCATCGAAGCGGTCCGCTGCGGCAAGGACGACCTGCAGCACCTGGACCTCGACCGCCAGAGCCACGTCATCGTCGTCAGCAACCAGACCTTTCTCCAGGACGGCCGGCAGTTCGAGTACACCGAATCGCGGCATACCCTGGATAAGTTTTATTTTTCGGATGTGGCGCGGCGTTGAATACAGAAAGCCGTGTGGATACATTTCGGCCCATCCCCCTACCTGTTGCAGCGCGGGCATTCCAGAAATGATGTCGTGCATCTGATCTTGTAGCTAACGGTTAAGGTTGTAAAAAAACGATTAGATAACAAGAGTCGCGCACAAAAACGATTACTCCTGCCAACCGGCTCGTCAAACTGAGGAGAGGCTGAGCATGACTATCACCCAACCAAAGCGTCCAACTCTTCGGAAGCCATGCCAGGTAACCGTCGACCTTCTTTCGCAACGTTGACCTGCAGCGCCACCTGGGCCACATCCAACACATTCTTGGTAAGCGAATAGCTGCCCTTGGCCTGCAGCCAGGTCAGCACGTCCGCCAAATGCCAGATAGAAGCACTCCCCTCGTGCACCGGTGTCGGGAAGCTACCTGGATGGGCCAACATCAGCTTGCGCATGTTCTGCCGGGACACACCTACGATCTCGGCGACATCGGTCAGCCCAACCAAATCAGGCGCAACCTCGATCAATTTGGCCGACGGCACCGCGCGATGGACGTCGGCCAGAGCGCTAAGCACTGCCTTGACCGCATCAGGAGCCTCGCGCGTGAACTCAAGCGCCAGCCGTCCCGGTTGCCCGATACCCACCAAGGCATCGTCGCAACCCGCTTCTCCCAGCCGCTCGACCAGTTCATCCATGGCACAGCCATCGTCAGCGAGCTGATATTTCAAGGTAAAAATATATTCCATAGTTCTATTCCTCAGCATCGTCATCAGCATCGCGCTGGTTGCGATGCGCAGTGCAATTGTCCACGACGCGTCGCAATGCTCGCGCATGGTTGCCAGGGTTCTTCGGCGTGCTCCATATCGAGGTGATGCAGAACTCGCCACACCGGCATTCCACCTCTTTGTACGGGCAATAAACCCGCCCCCAGGCGTGACTGCCGCCAACGTCTACGCGCCACCCCTGCCCTTCGGCATACCTAAGCGTTTCTTCGATTTCTTTCTTCGGGTGCGTTGGACGAATCATCCGTGATCTCCAGTATTCGCATAACCAGCCAGGTTGTCAAATGACAACCTTACTCTTTCTTTCAAACGACGCTCTGCCCAGCGGGGTCACGTTTGCCCGGTCGCAGCATGGATACAGGGGGCACGAGGCGCATTACTTGGCACGCGACAGCATTTCGCGAGGCATGCCGGCGAAATTCCCGCAGGGCTTCGCCGTCCGATGATAAGCATTTCTCGGTGCCCGTTGAGGCGAGGAATCGTAGCGAAAGGTGACTGAACCGCCAGGCGACATTCACTAGCAGGGAGCGAAGGACAAACGTGGGCAAGCCAGGGACAACGATAGGGAATTGGCGAGTCGCAGACGGGCACAGACCGCTTGGAGCCGCCCCTACCCCTGTGGCGAGGGAGCTTGCTCCCGCTGGGATGCGCAGCAGCCCCAACCCCTCATCGCGGAGTGTCAGGTTGATCCTGCCCGCTTGGATTGGGGGCGCTTCGCACCCCAGCGGGAGCAAGCTTCCTCGCCACGGTTTTGTGTTTGGCTGGCAATGACGCGAGCCTTTCAAGTCTCATCACGTCAGTGACAAAGTGCTGATCCAGCAATTGAAGGGTCTGGAAGCCAATCGCGTGCGGGCGCGGACCGACTATAAGGAGGTGCCAGCACGCTTGGATTACGCATTGGCCCCGCTCGGTCGCAGTTTGGCCGAGGCAATCGTCCCGCTGTGCGCCTGGTAAGCCGAGAACGCGGCACAAATGGCAAGCATCTTCGCCAAACGCGATGCTTTTCCCTAGAAATCGCCAGACCCAAAAAGCAAAAAGAAAAAAGCCCGCAATTAAGCGGGCTTCAGGGTGTCTTGCTAGTGGCTACCGGTCAGCGCCGGACGCCCCATCACTCCCACTCAATCGTCGCCGGCGGCTTGCTCGACACGTCATACGTGACGCGGGAGATGCCTTCGATTTCGTTGATGATCCGCCCGGAAACGGTTTCCAGCAGCTCGTACGGCAGGTGTGCCCAGCGAGCGGTCATGAAGTCGATGGTTTCCACGGCACGCAGGGCCACGACCCAGGCGTAACGACGGCCATCGCCGACCACGCCCACCGATTTCACCGGTTGGAACACCACGAAGGCCTGGCTGACCTTGTGGTACCAGTCGGCCTTGCGCAGTTCTTCGATGAAGATGTGGTCGGCGCGACGCAGCAGGTCGGCGTATTCCTTCTTCACTTCGCCGAGGATCCGCACGCCCAGGCCCGGGCCCGGGAATGGGTGGCGGTAGACCATGTCGTAGGGCAGGCCCAGTTCCAGGCCGAGGCGACGCACTTCGTCCTTGAACAATTCGCGCAGCGGTTCGACCAGCTTGAGGTTCATTTCCTCCGGCAGGCCACCGACGTTGTGGTGGGACTTGATCACGTGGGCCTTGCCGCTCTTGGCGCCGGCCGACTCGATCACGTCGGGGTAGATGGTGCCCTGGGCCAGGTACTTGATGTTGTCCAGCTTGCAGGATTCGGCATCGAACACGTCGATGAAGGTGCGGCCGATGATCTTGCGCTTCTTCTCCGGGTCGGACTCGCCAGCCAGGTTGTTCAGGAACTGCTCTTCGGCGTTGGCGCGGATCACCTTGACGCCCATGTTCTCGGCGAACATGGCCATCACTTGCTCGCCTTCGTGCAGGCGCAGCAGGCCGTTGTCGACGAAGACGCAGGTCAACTGGTCGCCGATGGCCTTGTGCAGCAATGCGGCAACCACCGAGGAGTCAACGCCGCCAGACAGGCCCAGCAGCACGTTGTCGGTGCCAACCTGGGCGCGGACCTGGGCGATGGCATCTTCGGCGATTTTCGACGGGGTCCACAGGGCTTCGCACCCGCAGATGTCGAGGATGAAGCGCGACAGGATGCGGCCGCCCTGCTTGGTGTGGGTCACTTCAGGGTGGAACTGCACGCCGTAGTAGCGGCGATCGTCGTTGAACATGCCGGCGATCGGGCAGCTCGGGGTGCTGGCCAGGATGTGGAAGTCTTCCGGCATCTTGGTGACCTTGTCACCGTGGCTCATCCACACGTCCAGGCCGAACAGGCCGTCGGCGTCGACGTGGTCCTCGATGCCGTCCAACAGGCGGCTCTTGCCGACCACGTCGACGCGGGCGTAACCGAACTCACGCAGGTCCGAACCTTCGACCTTGCCGCCCAGCTGTTCAGCCATGGTCTGCATGCCGTAGCAGATACCGAAGACCGGCACACCCAGGTCGAACACGGCTTGCGGGCAGCGCGGGCTGTCGGCTTCGTGCACGGACTCGGGGCCGCCGGCGAGGATGACGCCTTTCGGAGCGAATTCGCGAATCGCTTCGTCATCCATGTCGAACGGATGCAGTTCGCAGTACACGCCGATTTCACGCACGCGGCGGGCGATCAGCTGGGTGTACTGGGAACCGAAGTCGAGGATCAGGATGCGGTGAGCGTGAATGTCGAGGGCCATGACTCATTCTCATGTAGGGAATCAGAAACAACTCGGGGCTGAATGAACAGCCCCGGTGATTTAACGTTTTGCTGGAGGCCTTAACCTACGCGGTAGTTCGGCGCTTCCTTGGTGATCTGCACGTCGTGGACATGGGACTCGGCCATGCCGGCGCCGGTGATCCGCACGAATTCCGGCTTGGTGCGCATCTCTTCGATGTCAGCGCTGCCGGTGTAGCCCATGGAAGAACGCAGGCCGCCCATCAGTTGATGGATGATGGCGCTCAGGGTGCCTTTGTACGGCACGCGACCTTCGATGCCTTCCGGCACCAGCTTCTCGGCACCCGCGGAGGAGTCCTGGAAGTAACGGTCGGAAGAGC
This sequence comes from Pseudomonas thivervalensis, assembly GCF_001269655.1. Classification (GTDB taxonomy): domain Bacteria; phylum Pseudomonadota; class Gammaproteobacteria; order Pseudomonadales; family Pseudomonadaceae; genus Aquipseudomonas; species Aquipseudomonas thivervalensis. The sequence continues at coordinate 370,264 of NZ_LHVE01000002.1, read as the reverse complement.
CCTGGGCCTGGGACATGGCGCCCAGCGAACCCATGCCGCGGTAAGCCTTGTAGCTACGGCCCTGGAACAGCTCGATCTCGCCCGGCGCTTCTTCGGTACCGGCGAACATCGAACCCATCATCACGCAGTAGGCACCGGCGACGATGGCCTTGGACAGGTCACCGGAGAAACGGATACCGCCGTCGGCGATCAACGGCACGCCAGTGCCTTCAAGGGCGGCGGCGACGTTGGCGATGGCGCTGATCTGCGGCACGCCGACACCGGCGACGATGCGGGTGGTGCAGATCGAGCCAGGACCGATACCGACCTTGACCGCGTCGGCGCCGGCGTCGGCCAGGGCCTTGGCGGCTTCGCCGGTGGCGATGTTGCCGCCGATCACCTGCACGTCTGGGAAGTTCTGCTTGACCCAGCGAACGCGGTCGATCACGCCTTTGGAGTGACCGTGGGCGGTGTCGACCACCACCACGTCAACGCCGGCATTGACCAGGGCGGCGACGCGGTCGCCGGTGTCCTTGCCGGTGCCGACCGCTGCGCCGACGCGCAGACGACCTTGGTCATCCTTGCTCGCCAGTGGGTAGGCCTTGGCTTTTTCGATATCGTTGACGGTCATCATGCCCTTGAGGGCGAATTTGTCGTCGACGATCAGCACGCGCTCGATGCGGTGCTTGTGCAGCAACTCACGGACGTCGTCCTTGCTGGTGCCTTCCTTGACCGTGACCAGGCGCTCTTTAGGCGTCATCACTTGCCGGACGGAAGCATCCAGGCGGTTCTCGAAACGCACGTCGCGGGAGGTGACGATGCCGACCAGGTCGCCATCGTGCAGCACCGGAACGCCGGAGATGTTGTGCATGCGGGTCAGTTCGAACAGATCCCGGACCGTGGCGTCAGCCTCGATGGTGATCGGATCCTTGACCACGCCAGCCTCGAACCGCTTGACCTTGCGCACTTCGGCGGCCTGCTGTTCGATGGTCATGTTCTTGTGGATGATACCGATACCGCCTTCCTGGGCCATGGCAATGGCCAGACGGGCTTCGGTCACGGTGTCCATGGCGGCGGAAACCAGGGGGATATTCAGTTCGATGCCACGGGTGAGACGGGTTTTGAGACTGACTTCGTTAGGCAGTACCTCGGAATAACCGGGCACTAGGAGAATGTCGTCGAAGGTCAGAGCTTCTTGGCTGATACGCAGCATCGCGGGGGCTCCCGAGCGGGAAAATGGAAGCGCGCCATTATACTCATGCACCCCGTCTGGCTCAATGTAAAACTCTGTCTATTATTGGCGGGGTGATTGACGGGCTAAATCACTCCACGCCCATCTAAGCTCAGAACCTGTTTAGAGCTGGGACAGGCTGGCTTTTGTGGCGAGGGAGCTTGCTCCCGCTGGGCTGCGAAGCGGCCCCGGCTTTTTGGCGATTGCTGCGCAACCGAGCGGGAGCAAGCTCCCTCGCCACCGGGGTGTGTTCCTCTCTACAGCGGCTGTTTCTCGCTACAATTCCACCTTCACCCAACTCACCGGCTGATCGAGCCAATCGGCGAATTCGTCAAGAAAGTCCTGCTTGAACCCCGCCTCCAGCCAGTTATTGAAGATGAACCCCAGGTTGGAAAAACCGCAGGGCTGCAGGAACAGGAAACCGTTGATGTCATCTTCATGACCGCATTCGGGGCAGGTGAAGTTGTCGGTGCGCGCCGGCATCCAGTCTTCCAGGCTTTCGAACAGCGCCTCGCCAACCTCCCTGCGACACTCGGCGCAACCGGCTTCTTCGAGAAAGCCCTTGGCCGGCGTATAGATGCAGCGCTTGGTGATGATCTCCAGGCCATTGATCGATTCGCCGAACGGCAAGGCTTCGGGGTGCATGACCACCGCGCGGGCACCGGGGGCAATGGCGTGGGCCATGCGATTGCCGGTGCGTCCGCAGGTGGTCAGTTGTTCTTCGACGATATTCTTGCGCACCAACCAGCGCACGATCGCCCGGGCCCGAGGCTCGTGGACCGGCAAGGTGGAAATTTTCGGGACGATGATGCTTTGCGAGTTCATGGCGAGGCCTGGAGGTTTCCCTGGCGGATCTTATAAAGGGCCGGCAGCTTAATCCCTGGCTGGGCCAGGTCAAGCACTCAGGTAGCGTCCGATCAACGCGAGGCCACTGGCGAGCACCAGCCAGGTGACCAACCGCACGAACGCCTCGCGCGACAACCTCATGGTCAGGCGACGCCCCACCCACAACCCCAGCGCCATGGCCGGCAACAAACACAGCGCCAGTACCAACAAGGGTAGCTCGGCATACACGCCGGCGATGATAAACAGGCTCAAGCGCACCACGGTGCTGCAACTGATCAAGGCACTTTGCGTGGCCCGGGCCGGGTCCTTGGGCAAGCGGCTGTTCAGGTAGATGGCATATAAAAAGCCGCCACTGCCAAACAACGCGCCGAACATCCCGCCCACGGTGCCCATCGGAAACGCCCACAACGAAGACAGCTGCGTCGGCCGGGTCTTTATCAACAGGCTATAGATGGCATAGCTGCTGATGAACAGCCCCATCAACAGCAACAACAGGTCGGACTTGAGGTTGAGCAGGAAAATCACCCCCAGGGTGCAGCCCACTGCCATGCACGGCAGCAACCGCAGCAGTTCCGGCCGGGACACGTCCCGACGCGATGGCAACAGGTTGCCAAACGCCGCGACGAAATCGAGCAAGACCAGCAGCGGGACGATTTTCGACAGTGGCATGAACAGCAGCAGGATAGGCGCGGCCACCAACGCTGTGCCGAACCCGGCGATGCCGAACACGATGTAGGCCAGGGCAATGGCCAGGCCGATCACCAGCCAATCCAGGGGAGCAAATGCCCACTGGCCCAACCACGACAGAAGATTCATCCAGCACTTCCTTGATGAGGAGAGCGGGGACTTTAGCCAGATGCCGGGGGTTACATCCAGCACTTATGGTGACTGATCCACCGCTATCGCGAGCAGGCAACTCGGTCTAATTATTTGCACACATGGAGATTCACCAACAAATGCCCTTATCATGCCGCCCATGATTAAAGATCCCTTTGCCCGACTGGGCCTGGACCGCGAGGTCCTGACTGTCAGCCAGCTCAACGGCCGTGCGCGGGTGTTGCTCGAAGACGTGTTCAGCAACATCTGGGTCGAGGGCGAGATCTCCAACCTCGCCCGCCCCGCCTCCGGCCATGTGTATTTCACCCTCAAGGACAGCGGCGCCCAGGTGCGTTGCGCGCTGTTCCGGCAGAACGCCGCGCGGGTGCGCCAAGCCTTGAAGGACGGGCTGGCCGTGAAAGTGCGCGGCAAGGTCTCGCTGTTCGAAGGCCGTGGCGACTATCAACTGATCCTCGACACCGTGGAACCGGCCGGCGATGGCGCCCTGCGCCTGGCCTTCGATGCCCTGAAGGAAAAACTCAGCGCCGAAGGCCTGTTCAGTGCCGAGCGCAAGGTGCCGCTGCCAGCCCATCCGCAACGCATCGGCATCATCAGCTCGCCCACCGGCGCGGTGATCCGCGACATCATCAGCGTGTTCCGCCGCCGCGCGCCGCAGATATCCCTGACCTTGATTCCCACCGCCGTGCAAGGCCGCGAAGCCACCGCGCAAATCGTCCGCGCCCTGAAACTGGCCGATGCCCGTGGCTTCGATGCGCTGATCCTGGCCCGGGGCGGCGGTTCGTTGGAGGACCTGTGGTGCTTCAACGAAGAGGCCGTGGCCCGGGCAGTGGATGCCTGCGTCACGCCGATCGTCAGCGCCGTGGGCCATGAAACCGACGTGTCCATCAGCGATTTCGTCGCCGACGTCCGCGCCCCGACTCCGTCCGCCGCCGCCGAGCTGCTGGCGCCGGATGTCGGCGACCTGGTGCGCCGGGTCGAAAGCCTGCACCGGCGACTGGTGATGCGCATGCGCGACCGGCTGATGCGCGATCAACTGCGCCTCGAAGGTCTGACCCGGCGCCTGCGTCATCCCGGCGAACGCCTGCGCCAGCAAGCCCAGCGCCTCGACGACCTGGACATGCGCATGCGCCGGGCCTTCGAACGCAGCCTCAACACCCGCCGCGAACGCCTGATCCGCCTGGAAACCCGCCTGGCCGGGCAGCATCCGGGCCGCCAACTGGCGATGTTGCGCCAGCGCCTGGACAGCCTGGCCGAGCGCTTGCCCCGAGCCATGCGCGAAGGGCTCAAGACGCGACGTGTGCAATTGCACAACCAGATGCAGACGCTGCACATTGTCAGCCCCCTGGCGACCCTCGGTCGCGGCTACAGCATTTTGCTCGACGAACGCGGCCATGCGATTCGCAGCGCCGGGCAAACCCAGACCGGCCAGCGCCTGACCGCCAAGCTCGGCGAAGGCGAACTGCTGGTGCGGGTCGAAGACAATCACCTGACGCCGGTCACCCTTTCTTTACTGGATTGATTCATGCCGCGATTTCTCGCTCCCCTTCTGTTGCTGTGCCTGACCTTCAATGCCCACGCCGACAGCTACATCACCCGCCTGTTGAACAAACCCGTGCCCGGCGGCGTGGCCGTGGTGGACCTCGGCAGCGCGGCCCAGGCGCCGAAAGCCAGCTACCAGGGCAAACCGGTGCTGGTGGTCAAGGAACAGCAAAACTGGCTGGCGATTGTTGGCATCCCGCTGACGGTCCAGCCCGGCACCCAGCAGATCAGCAGCGGCGGCAGCACCCAGCCCTTCGTGGTCGGCTACAAGAAGTACCCCGAGCAACACATCACCCTGAAGAACAAACGCCAGGTCAATCCGAACCCGGCGGACCTCAAGCGCATCGACGCCGAGCTGGCGGTGCAACTGAAGGCCTACCGCAGCTTCAGCCCGAACATCCCCAGCAACCTGTTGCTGGACAAACCGGTCGACGGCCCGCTGTCGAGCAAGTTCGGCGTGCGCCGCTTCTTCAACGGCGAAGAGCGCAACCCCCACGCCGGCCTGGACTTCGCCGTGCCCGCCGGCACGCCGATCAAGACCCCGGCCGCCGGCAAGGTGATCCTCACCGGCAGTTACTTTTTCAACGGCAATACCGTGTTCGTCGACCATGGCCAGGGCTTTATCAGCATGTTCTGCCACATGTCGAAGATCGACGTGAAGGTCGGCCAGCAACTGGCCCGGGGCACCGTGGTAGGCAAGGTCGGCGCCACCGGTCGCGCGACCGGGCCGCACATGCACTGGAATATCAGCTTGAATGATGCGCGGGTGGATCCGGCGATTTTCATCGGGGCGTTTCAACCCTGAGTTTTTGTGGTGAGGCTACTGGCCTCATCGCGAGCAGGCTCGCTCCCACATGGGGATCCGTTGTGAAAACAACAGTTGCAACCACCGGAGATCCCCTGTGGGAGCGAGCTTGCTCGCGATGACGGCAGTCGCATCACCACCTCCTGCGGATTGCCAAGCTAAAAACATCGACGCAATTTCCAGGAACCTAATCTCGAACATGCGCGATTAAATCCCGCAAATCATTTCCAAAACAGAACTTCTCCCAATTTTTTCCGACTGCTTGCAACCCCCCGTCCACGCGGTTAGGGTTGAATCATGAAAACCTCTCACACCCTCATCCAGCTTCGCCAGCACCGCAGCCTGTGCCTCGTCAGTGCACGACTGCCGGGCTGAATCGCGGCACCTCGTCCCGGCTGTGAAGCCACCCCATTCGAACCACCGGCAGGCCGCCTTTTTCCGGCCACGACAATAAGGATTTCCTCATGAGCATGCTCAAAGACCCGTCTTCGAAATACCGCGCCTTCCCGACCATCAACCTGCCGGATCGCACCTGGCCGTCGAAGACCATCACCGCCGCGCCGATCTGGTGCAGCTCCGACCTGCGCGACGGTAACCAGTCGCTGATCGAGCCGATGGACGCGGTCAAGAAGCTGCGTTTCTGGAAAACCCTCGTTGCAGTGGGCGTGAAAGAAATCGAAGCCTCGTTCCCAGCCGCTTCCCAGACCGACTTCGACTTCGTACGCACCCTCATCGAGGAAGGCCACATCCCGGACGACACCACCATCCAGGTGCTGACCCAGGCCCGTGAAGACCTGATCGCCCGCACGTTCGAATCCCTGCGTGGCGCGAAAAAGGCCATCGTCCACCTGTACAACGCCACCTGCCCGTCGTTCCGCCGCATCGTGTTCAACCAGGACAAGGAAGGCGTGAAGGAAATCGCGGTGAACGCGGCCAAGCTGTTCGTCAAATACGCCGCCCAGCAGCCGGAAACCCAGTGGCAGTTCGAATACTCGCCAGAAACCTTCAGCGCCACTGAGCTGGAATTCGCCAAGGAAGTCTGCGACGCCGTGATCGAGGTCTGGAACCCGACGCCTGAGCGCAAGGTGATCCTCAACCTGCCCGCCACCGTGGAAGTTGCCACCCCGAACATCTACGCCGACCAGATCGAGTGGTTCCACCGCAACATCACCCGTCGTGACAGCGTGCTCATCAGCCTGCACACCCACAACGACCGTGGCACCGGCGTGGCCGCCACCGAGCTGGGCCTGATGGCCGGCGCCGACCGTGTCGAAGGCTGCCTGTTCGGCAACGGCGAACGCACCGGTAACGTCGACCTGGTGACCGTTGCATTGAACCTCTACACCCAGGGCATCAACCCTGAACTGGACTTCTCCGACATCGACGGCGTGCGCAAAGTGGTCGAGGAATGCAACCAGATCCCGGTGCACCCGCGTCATCCGTACGTCGGCGACCTGGTTCACACCGCGTTCTCCGGATCGCACCAGGATGCGATCCGCAAAGGTTTCGCCCAGCAGAAATCGGACACCCTGTGGGAAGTGCCGTACCTGCCGATCGACCCGGCCGATATCGGTCGCAGCTACGAGGCGGTGATTCGCGTGAACAGCCAGTCGGGCAAGGGCGGTATCGCCTACCTGCTGGAACAGGAATACGGCATCAGCCTGCCGCGTCGCATGCAGATCGAGTTCAGCCAGGTGGTGCAGCGCGAAACCGATCGCCTGGGCCTGGAAATGACTGCTCAACAGATCCACGCCCTGCTCCAGCGTGAATACCTGCAAGCCAACACCCCGTATGCGCTGGTCAGCCATCGCCTGCAGGAAGAAAACGGCAACAGCGCCGTGGAAGTGGAAGTGGCGAGCAAGGGCCAGGGCGAGACCAACCTGCACTGGCGCGGCAGAGGCAACGGCGCCCTAGAAGCGCTGGTGGCCGGGCTGCCGATTCCGGTGGAGATCATGGACTACAACGAACACGCCATCGGCGCCGGCACCAATGCCAAGGCGGCGGCGTACATCGAACTGCGGGTCAATGGCGAGCGTGCGGTGCATGGCGTGGGTATCGATGAAAACATCACCACCGCCAGCTTCAAGGCGCTGTTCAGTGCGCTGAACCGGTCGCTGAGCCAGCCGGAAGCCAAGGCAGCCTGATCCCAGGCTGAAATGCAAAAAGGCCCTGGGGTGTGAACCCTGGGGCCTTTTTGTTTGGCGGATGATTTTGTGTTGCCTGGCTGGGCCTCATCGCGAGCAGGCTCGCTCCCACACTGGTCGGCATGATGCAAAACCCTGTGGGAGCGCGCTTGCTCGCGATAGCGGCCTGTCAGGCAACCAAAATGTCAGGCATGGGTATCGATCGAAACAGTGATCGCCTGCAACAGCGCGGCCTGCAAGGTCTGCAAAGTCGCCTGGGTCGCCATGATCTGAATCTGGATCGCCGTCGTTTCCTGGGCTTTCTGCTCCTCATCGGCCCGGCTTTGCTGGACCTGGGCCAACTGGGCTTGCTGTTCGGCCAGCAGCTTCTCGGTCCGCTCGATCTGTTTCTTCAACTGTTCGATGACGTCGCTGCCGCTGCTACCTCCCACGCCAGCGATACTCGCGCCGCCGGTGTCGGCTTCCAGTTTCTTGTCCTTGTCTTCGCCGGTCTCGGTCGATGTCACTGGACTGACCGCTTTTTCTTCTTCAGCTCCCCGGATGGAGACTTTAGGGGCTGACGACAGGTAAGGGTTTATGGTCGTTGCGCTGATGCTGGTCATAGGGACTCCTCCTTGGCTGACCCGTTATCGGCACGCAACACCATTTCTTAAGGGCTGAATCGTTTCAATTAGTGAATTCGAAGCGGTCGGCGTCCAGGTTCGCCGGAAACCGCGTGCGATAGGCCGCCAGGTCCGCCGCGCTCAAACACACCTTGAACACACCATCGGCTTCGCCGGCGCTGAGCAAGGTTTCACCCTGGAAGTCCAGCACCTGGCTGTCACCGGTGTAGGCGAAGCCCTTGCCATCGGTGCCGACGCGGTTGACCGCCGCCACGTAGCATAGATTTTCGATGGCCCTGGCCGGCAGCAGCCGATTCCAGTGCTGACGCCGCGCCCCGGGCCAGTTGGCGGTATACAGCAGCAGGTCGGTGTCCTCGGCATCGCGGCTCCACACAGGGAAGCGCAGGTCGTAGCAAATCAACGGGCGAATCCGCCAGCCCTTGAGCTCGAACAGTACTTGTCGTTCGCCCGGCGTGAAGTGGTTGTGTTCACCGGCCATGCGAAACAGGTGACGCTTGTCGTAATGCAGCACTTCACCGTCCGGGCGCGCCCACAGCAGGCGATTGCGATGGCTGCCGTCGCCGGCCTGGACGATCACGCTACCCGTGATGACCGCGTCCAGCTTCGCTGCCTGGGCCTTGAGCCATTGGCGCGTCGGGCCGTTCTCCGGCTCCGCCAGGGTTTCGGACTCCATGGAAAAACCGGTGGTGAACATTTCCGGGAGGATGATCAAGTCAGCCCCCCGCGCCTGTTCGAGCAGCGCTTCGAAATGTTCCAGGTTGGCCTCGCGGTCGTGCCAGGCCAGGGTGGTCTGGACCAGGGCAATGTCGAGGTCCGGTAATGTGCTCAAATCACGCATAGTTTTTCCGCCGCTTCGCGCAGCGTCTCCTCGCGTTTGGCAAAGCACAGGCGCACCAGGCGCTGGCCTCGTGGTGGGTCCTGGTAGAACACCGAGATCGGAATCGTCGCCACGCCATGCTCGCGGGTCATCCACAGCGCCATGTCGACGTCGTTCAGGTCCGGGCGAATCTGCGAGTAATCCACCAGCTGGAAATACGTGCCGGTCACGCGCTTGAAGCTGAACCGCGACGGGGCCAGCAGATCGCAGAACAGGTCGCGCTTGGCCTGGTAGAAGTCCGGCAGTTCGTCGACGTGTTCCGGATGCTCGGCCATGAAGTCGGCCAGGGCGTACTGCAACGGCGTCACGCCGCAGAAGCTGACGTACTGGTGCACCTTGCGCAGCTCTGCCGTCAGGGCCGCTGGCGCCACTACGTAGCCGGTTTTCCAGCCGGTGACGTGGTAGGTCTTGCCGAACGAGCTGACGACGAAGGCACGACGGTACAGCTCCTCATGGGCGAGGACGCTGGCATGAGCGACGCCGTCGAATACCAGGTGCTCGTAGACCTCATCGCTGACCAGGTAGATGTCACGGTCGCGAATCAGCGCCGCCAACTGGTCCAGTTCGGCGCGGCTGATCAGGGCGCCGCTGGGGTTGTGCGGCGAGTTGAGGATGATCATGCGCGTGCGCGGGCTCAGGGCTTCGCCGAGCTTCTCGAAGTCGATGGCGAAATCATCCAGGCCCAATGGCACGTGCACGCAACGCCCACCGGCCAATTGCACGGAAGGCTCGTAGCTGTCGTAGCTGGGGTCGAAGACGATCACTTCGTCGCCGCTGTGGACCACCGCCGCGATGGCGCAGAAAATCGCTTGGGTCGCGCCAGGGGTCACGGTGACTTCCTGGTCGGCATCAACGTGGGCGCCGTAGCAGCGGGCGATCTTCGCCGCGATCTGCTGGCGCAGCGCCGGCAGGCCGGTCATGGGCGAGTACTGGTTATGACCTTGGGCGATGTGCCGGCCGACCGCATCGCGCAGGGCCTGCGGGCCATCGAAATCGGGAAAGCCCTGGGACAGGTTCAACGCGCCCGTCTGCGCGGCGAGGCGGGACATCTGGGTGAAAATCGTGATGCCGACGTTCGGCAACTTGCTGGTGATCATGGAGGGTCCCTGCTCTGCACCCGGCTCTGGTGCGGCGCGGGAGAGTTCGAGGATAGCCCAATCGCCGGGCATGAAAAAGGGTGCCACAAGGGCACCCTTTTCTTGTCACCGAATCGCCACAAAAGCTCTTCCGGACAGCAGGCCCGATCAGCGCTTGTCGCGGCGCTTCTTGTCGGCCTTCTTGTGGTGCGACATCAAGCGGCGCTTCTTGTTGACCTGGCGGTCGGTGAGCGTGTTCTTGTTGCCTTCGTACGGGTTCTCGCCGCCCTTGAACTCGATGCGGATCGGCGTGCCGACCAGCTTCAGGACGCGACGGTAGGTGTTCTCCAGGTAGCGAACGTACGACTTGGGCACCTTCTCGATCTGGTTACCGTGGATCACGATAATCGGCGGGTTGGCGCCGCCCAAGTGGGCGTAGCGCAGCTTGATCCGGCGGTTGTTGACCATCGGCGGCGCGTGCTCGCCCACCGCATCTTCGAGGATCTGGGTCAGGCGGTTGGTCGGCCAGCGGGTCACCGCCGACTTGAACGAGTTTTGCACCGAAGCGTAGAGGTTGCCCACGCCTGTGCCGTGCAAGGCCGAGATGAAGTGGATGTCGGCGAAGTCGACGAAGAACAGCCGGCGCTGCAATTCAACCTTGACGAAATCCCGCTCGCTCGGCGTCATGCCGTCCCACTTGTTGATCGCGATGACCAGCGCTCGACCGGCTTCCAGGGCAAAGCCCAGCAGGTTCAGGTCGTGGTCGACCACACCCTCGCGGGCGTCCATCACGAAGATCACCACGTTGGCGTCTTTGATCGCCTGCAAGGTCTTGACCACGGAGAACTTTTCAACTTCTTCGTGGATCTTGCCGCGCTTGCGCACACCGGCGGTGTCGATCAGCGTGTACTTCTCTTCGTTACGCTCGAAGGGAATGTAGATGCTGTCGCGGGTGGTGCCAGGCTGGTCGTAGACGATGACCCGGTCTTCGCCGAGCATGCGGTTGACCAGGGTCGACTTGCCCACGTTCGGGCGGCCGATGATGGCGATCTTGATCCCGTCTTTTTCGCTCGGGCCCGGAATGCGCTTGGCTTCCTCGCCTTCGGCAACAATCTCTTCCTCGCCCTCTTCCGGCTCTTCCGCGTCGTCCTTGGGGAAACTCTCCAGAGCAATTTCCAGCATCTGGGTGATGCCACGCCCGTGAGCACCGGCGATCGGGATCGCCTGGCCCATGCCCAACGGCGCGAACTCGGCGCGGGCCATGTCCGGGTCGATGTTGTCGACCTTGTTGGCGACCACGTAGGAGCGCTTGTTACGCTTGCGCAAATGCTCGGCGATCATCTGGTCGGCGGCGGTAAAACCGGCCTTGGCGTCTACCAGGAACAGCACCACATCGGCTTCTTCAATGGCGAGCAGCGACTGCTCGGCCATTTTTTCATCCATGCCGTGTTCATCACCGGAGATGCCGCCGGTGTCGACCAGAATATAGGTACGCCCTTGCCACTTGGCCTCACCGTATTGGCGATCACGGGTCAGACCGGACAAGTCGCCGACAATGGCGTCGCGAGTCCTGGTCAGGCGGTTGAACAAGGTGGACTTGCCGACGTTCGGTCGGCCCACCAGGGCGATTACGGGAACCATGCGGCTCTCCACTTCGTTATTTCAGAAAATACAAAAGCCGCTGCGAGGCAGCGGCTGGTGCTCGGGGGCCATTCTGTAGGAGTGAGCTTGCTCGCGATAGCGGTAGTCCAGTGACATGGATATCGACTGATCCAACGCTTTCGCGAGCAAGCTCGCTCCCACATGAATGAAGCCGCTTGGGAATTAACCCAAGCATAGTCTTACTTGATGGTCAGGGCTTCCAGTTTGCCGCTGTTGCCATACACATAGATCATGTTGCCCACCACCAGCGGACGGGCACGCAGGCCGTCGCTGTCGATGCGCTCACGGCCGACGAAACGACCGTCCACCTGACTGAGCAGGTGCAGGTAACCTTCCAGGTCACCCACTGCGACGTAGCTGGAGAACACCTCCGGGGCCGACAGTTGACGACGGGCCAGGGAATCGTTGCTCCACAATGCGGTGGTGGAACGCTCGTCAACGCCTTCGACGGTACCCGAGGACAGGCTCACGTAGACGCTGCCAAAACCCTGGGCGACACCGGCGTAGCTGGACGCATCGCGCTGCCACAGCGGACGACCGCTTTCCAGGTCCAGTGCCGCGACGCGGCCTTGGTAGCTGGCGACGTACAGCGTACCGCCGGACAGCAGCAAGCCGCCGTCGATGTCGACCACACGCTCCAGTTCCGAACGACCTTGCGGGATCGCTACGCGCTGCTCCCACACCGGCACGCCGTTGGAAATATCCAAGGCGACCACTTTACCGGTCGACAAGCCAGCCACCGCCAGGCGGTTGGTGACGATCGGCGCGCTGGTGCCGCGCAGGGTCAGGACCGCCGGGGTGCTGTCGTACAGCCAGCGCTGGTTGCCGGTGGCGGCATCCAGGCCAATCAGACGGTCGTCCTGGGTCTGCACCACCACCACGTCACCGTTGGTAGCGGGCGGTGCGAGCACTTCGCTGGTCACGCGGGCGCGCCATTTTTCTTCACCGCTGCTCGCGTCCAGGGCGACGATCTCGCCCTTGAGCGTGCCGATCATGACCAGTCCGTAACCCACGCCAACGGCGCCGGAAACCGGCAGTTCAAGATCCTTTTCCCATTTGACGTCGCCGTTGGTGCGGTCCATCGCCATCACCACGCCGGTAACGTCGCCTGCATAGATGGTGTCGCCATCGATGGCCGGCACCAGCATATTGTAGGTTTCACCCTGGCCATCGCCGATGGAACGGCTCCACTGCTTCTGCAGCACGACTTCTTCTTTGAAGTCGGTCAGTTCGGCCGGCGGCAGTTCTTTCTTGCTGTTGCTGCTGCAACCCGCGGCCAGAATGGCCAGGGCCAGCAATGCTGCATGTTTCCAACGGATCACGTCACGCATCCCCTTTGGCCAGGTCGTCCAGCTTGATTTGCAGGCCACCGACTGCGGCTTCATCCGACAGCGCAGCCTTGGCTTTTTGGTAGGCCGCATGGGCCTCATCGGCACGGCCCAGCTGTACCAGCAGGTCGCCCTTGAGTTCTTCGCGGGTCGCCAGGAACGCCTTGTCGGCATCACCGTCGAGCAGCTTCAAGGCGTCTTCGGCCTTGTTCTGTGCAGCCAGCACCTGGGCCAGGCGCTGACGCGCCACTTCGCCCAGGGTCGGGTTGACCGGTTTGTCGACGATGCCTTTGAGCTCGGCGGCCGCGTCGTCCAGCTTGCCGCTGTCCACCGCCACCTTGGCCACGAACAGGCGACCGTACTGCGCGTAGGCAGTGCCGGCGAATTCCTTGTCGAGCTTGCCGGCCAGGTCCGCCACGCGGGCCGCGTCAGGCTTGCCGTCCGGGGTCAGGGTGGTTTCCAGCAATTGCTGGTAGAGCACCGAGGCGCCTTGCGACTGGTTGCTCTGGTATTTCTGGTAGGCCTGCCAGCCGAACACGATGACCAGCGCCAACAGGCCGCCAGTGACCAGCGGCTTGCCGTTGCGCGTCCACCAGTCCTTCAAATCCGCCAGCTGTTCATCTTCGGTACTCGACACCCCAATACTCCTTAATCGCTAAATCGGCTGTTTGACAGCTTCAACCCTGCACGACGCAGGTGGCCAGGTGTGCAGCAAGCGCATCCCAGGCAATGCTTTGTTGTTCGCCCTGGCCACGCAGGGGTTTGAAACCTACCACTTGTTGGGCCAGTTCGTCGTCACCGAGGATCAATGCGTACAGCGCACCGCTCTTGTCGGCCTTCTTGAATTGGCTCTTGAAGCTGCCGGCGCCGGCGTTGATCTGCAGGCGCAGGTTGGGCAACTGGTCACGGATCCGCTCGCTCAACGACAGGGCTGCCAGCTCGGCGGCCTCGCCAAAGGCGCACAGGTAGACGTCGACCTGACGGGACAGCTCTTCGGGAACCTTGTCCAAGGCTTCAAGCATCAGCACCAGGCGCTCGATGCCCATGGCAAAACCCACGCCCGGGGTCGGCTTGCCGCCCATCTGCTCAACCAGCCCGTCGTAGCGGCCGCCGGCACACACGGTGCCCTGGGCGCCGAGTTTGTCGGTGACCCACTCGAAGACGGTCTTGCTGTAGTAATCCAGGCCGCGCACCAACTTGGGGTTGATCACGTAAGGAATGCCCACGGCGTCGAGGCGCGCCTTCAGCCCTTCGAAGTGGGCACGGGATTCGTCGTCGAGGTAGTCGGCCATTTTCGGCGCGTCCACCAGGACCGCTTGGGTCTCGGCATTCTTGGTGTCGAGCACGCGCAGCGGGTTGGTCTTCAGGCGGCGCTGGCTGTCTTCGTCGAGCTTGTCCAGGTGGGCGGACAGAAACTCCACCAACGCTTCACGGTAGCGGCCACGGGACTCGCTGGTGCCCAGGCTGTTGAGCTCGAGCTTGACCGCATCACGCAGCCCCAACTCGCCCCACAGACGCCAGGTCATGACGATCAGTTCGGCGTCGATGTCCGGGCCGTCGAGGTTGAACACTTCCAGGCCAATCTGGTGGAACTGGCGATAACGGCCTTTCTGCGGGCGTTCGTGACGGAACATCGGGCCGATGTACCAGAGTTTCTGCACCTGGCCGCCGCCGGTGATGCCGTGTTCGAGCACCGCACGGACGCAAGCCGCCGTGCCTTCGGGGCGCAGGGTCAGGGAATCGCCGTTGCGGTCGTCGAAGGTGTACATCTCTTTTTCGACGATGTCGGTCACTTCGCCGATGGAGCGCTTGAACAGCTCGGTGAACTCGACGATCGGCATGCGGATCTGCCGGTAGCCGTAGTTATCCAGCAGACGCGCCACGGTGCCCTCGAAATAACGCCACAGGGGCGTCTGGTCGGGCAGGATGTCGTTCATGCCACGAATGGCTTGCAGAGACTTGCTCACGTGTATTCCTTAATCTTTCGACTTAACCGCGCGCGATGACCGCTGCGTCGGCTTCGACCTTTTCGGCCGCTTTCTGGCGAATCAGCCGTTCCAGCTCATCCACCAGATTGTCATTCGTCAGTTTCTGCGACGGCTTGCCGTCGATGTAAATCAGGTTCGGTGTACCGCCAGTCAGGCCGATATGGGCCTCCTTGGCTTCGCCTGGCCCGTTGACCACGCAACCGATCACCGCGACATCCAGCGGCACCAGCAGGTCTTCGAGGCGCCCTTCCAGTTCGTTCATGGTCTTGACCACATCGAAGTTCTGCCGCGAGCAGCTCGGGCAGGCGATGAAGTT
Organism: Pseudomonas thivervalensis; assembly: GCF_001269655.1. GTDB lineage: Bacteria > Pseudomonadota > Gammaproteobacteria > Pseudomonadales > Pseudomonadaceae > Aquipseudomonas > Aquipseudomonas thivervalensis. The sequence goes on along the minus strand of NZ_LHVE01000002.1, from coordinate 355,013 downwards.
GATGCCACGGGAACGCAGGTGCAGGGACTTGAGAATGTCGTAGCCGACTTTCACTTCCTCGACCGGGTCAGCCGCCAACGAGATGCGGATGGTATCGCCAATCCCTTCGGCGAGCAGCATACCGAGGCCGACGGCGGATTTCACCGTGCCCGAACGCAACCCACCGGCTTCGGTAATGCCCAGGTGCAGCGGCTGGACGATTTCCTTGGCCAGCAAGCGGTAGGCTTCGACGGCCATGAACACGTCGGAGGCCTTCACGCTGACCTTGAAGTCCTGGAAATTCAGGCGTTCGAGGTGCTCCACATGGCGCAGGGCCGACTCCACCAGCGCCGCCGGGGTCGGTTCGCCGTATTTCTTTTGCAGGTCTTTTTCCAGGGAACCGGCGTTCACGCCGATGCGGATCGGGATACCCCGGTCGCGAGCGGCATCCACCACGGCACGTACACGGTCTTCGCGACCGATGTTGCCCGGGTTGATGCGCAGGCAATCCACACCCAACTCGGCCACGCGCAGGGCGATGCGGTAGTCGAAGTGGATGTCGGCGACCAAGGGGACCTTGACCAGTTGCTTGATCTTGCCGAACGCCTCGGCGGCGTCCATGTCCGGCACCGATACCCGCACGATGTCGACACCGGCGGCTTCCAGGCGGTTGATCTGCGCGACCGTGGCGGCCACGTCATTGGTGTCGCTGTTGGTCATGCTCTGCACAGCGATTGGCGCATCGCCGCCCACGGGCACGTTACCGACCCAGATTTTCCGGGATTCGCGACGCTTGATTGGAGATTCGCCGTGCATGACTTATTGACCCAACTTCAGGCGAGCGGTCTCGCCACTGGTGAACGGAGCGATGTCGACCGGTTGGCCGTTGTAGCTGACCTGCGCGCCACGGGCATAACCCAGGCGTACGGCAAACGGTGGCTTGCCGTTGATGGAGGCGCTGTCGCCCTTGCGCTTGAGGCCGCTGAACAACACTTTGCCGTTGCCGTCGGTGATCTGCGTCCAGCAATCGGCGACAAACTGGATCTGGACCTGGCCTTCACCCGCGACGGGCGCCGGGGCCGGAGCGGTCGGGACGACTGGAGCGGTTGGCGCGGCGTGGGTCGCAGGCGCGGCCACGGTCGGTGCCGGCGTGCTCGGTGCGGCCGGTGCCGTGGCAATCGGTGCGCTGCCGGTGTTCGGGGCAGCCGGAGCGGTCGGGGCTGGGGCGGGAACAGCCGGCTCGGCACCCGCCTGGGCATCGGCGGCGTCCGGGCTTTGTGGCAACGCCAGGGCGGTTTCGCCTTCGGCCTGACCTTCGACGACGGCCTGGTCTTCCGGCTCGTCCAGCGGATGGATCTGGGTGGTGCCGTCGGCGCCCTCGACCTCCACGTGCTCAGGGTTCATGGCGACCGGCTCCTTGTTGCGCAAGGAAGCCTGATCCTGCCACCAGACAAAACCGCCACCAATCACCGCGATGAGTAGCAACAGGCTGACGATTCGCAAAATGGTGTGGGACACGCGAACCGGCTCCTCGATGCGCCCCAGGCTGTGCACGTTGCTGCCCTGGGCATCGGAGCCGGTGTATTGATCGAATTGCTGAACCAGCACGGTCTGGTCCATGCCAAGCAACTTGGCATAGGCGCGGATGTAGCCGCGGGCGAAGGTGTGCCCAGGCAGCTTGTCGAACGCGCCCGCTTCCAGGTTACCCAGGGAAGCCACGGTGAGATTGAGCTTGAGGGCCACTTCGGCCAGCGACCAACCATTGCTTTCGCGGGCTTGACGCAGGGTCTCACCGGGATTTACGCGAGTCGCTGCTACAACTTCGGGATGCGCCGCTTTCATCATTGCTCCGACAGGTATTGCTGATATTCCGGCGTACCGGGATAGAGTCTTTTGAGTTGCAAGCCGTAGCTTGCAGCTTTGTCGCGATCTTCAAACACATGTGCCAGCCGAACGCCGAGCAATAGACTACGTGCATTTTGCTCACTCAGCAGGCTAAAACGCTCGTAGTAGTCACGCGCGGGCACATAATGCCTGTCTTCGTACGACAACTCAGCCATTTCCAGCAGCGCCCGCGGTTGCTGGCGGTTGAGCCGCAGCGCCTTTTCCAGTTGCTGGCGGGCCAGGTCACGCTGGCCGAGCTGCGCGGCCGTCATGCCGAGGTTTTCGAAAACCCGCGAACGCTCAGGGTAAAGGGTATCGGCGGCAGCCTGCTCGAAGCGCTCGTAGGCTTCCTTGTAGCGTTTCTGCTCGAAAAGAAAGCTGCCGTAGTTGTTCAGGATCCGTGCGTCCTGGGGCCGACCAGACAGCGCCTTGCGAAAATGCTGGTCGGCCAGCTCAGGCTCCATCTCGGCCTGGAACACCAAGGCCAGGGCCGCGTTGGCATCCGGGTCGGAATCGTCCAGCTCCAGGGCTTTCTTGAGCGGCACCTTGGCCCGCTCGGTCATGCCCTGCTGCAGGTAGCCGATGCCCAGTTGCACATAGGCCACACGTGCCTCGTCGCGCCCTTTGCTGGTCTTCATCGGGTTGTAGTCACCCGACAGGACACAACCGGAACAAAGGCCGGCCAACAGCAAAACGAGCGCGAAGCGCAGGGACATAGAGTTCCTCTCTTAGTGACTGTTCGCAGCGTTCTGCACCGCATCGTCCGCGGCGTTCAACTCACGCACGGCAATGTAGCGTTCGCTGCGACGGGTGCGATCCAGCACCTGTCCTACCAATTGGCCACAGGCGGCGTCGATGTCTTCGCCGCGGGTGGTGCGCACGGTGACGTTGAAGCCAGCGTGGTGAAGCTGATCCTGGAAGCGACGAATCGCGTTGTTGCTCGGACGCTCGTAACCGGAATGCGGGAACGGGTTGAACGGGATCAGGTTGATCTTGCACGGGATGTTCTTGAGCAGCTCGATCATCTCGACCGCGTGCTCGACCTTGTCGTTCACATCCTTGAGCAGCGTGTACTCGATGGTCAGCACGCGCTTTTCGCCCAGGGACGACATGTAGCGCTGGCACGACTCGAGCAGCATCTTAAGCGGATATTTCTTGTTGATCGGCACCAATTGGTTACGCAATGCGTCATTGGGTGCGTGCAGCGACAACGCCAGGGAGACGTCGATGTGCTTGGCCAGCTCATCGATCATCGGCACCACGCCGGAGGTGGACAGGGTCACGCGGCGCTTGGAGATGCCGTAGCCCAGGTCATCCATCATCAGGTGCATGGCGGAGACGACGTTGTCGAAGTTCAGCAGCGGCTCGCCCATGCCCATCATCACCACGTTGGTGATGGCACGGTCGACGGTCGCCGGGACGCTGCCAAAGGATTTGTTGGCAATCCACACCTGGCCGATCACTTCGGCGGCGGTGAGGTTGCTATTGAAGCCTTGCTTGCCGGTGGAGCAGAAACTGCAATCCAGGGCACAGCCTGCCTGGGACGAAACGCACAAGGTGCCGCGCTTGCCCTGGGGAATGTAGACGGTCTCGACGCAACTGCCGGACGCCACGCGCACCACCCATTTGCGGGTGCCGTCGCTGGAAATGTCCTGGCTGACCACTTCGGGGCCGCGAATCTCGGCAACAGCCTTGAGCTTTTCGCGCAGGGCCTTGCCGACATTCGTCATGGCATCGAAGTCGTCGACGCCAAAGTGGTGAATCCATTTCATCACCTGGCCGGCACGGAAACGCTTCTCCCCGATCGAGTCGAAGAATTTCTCCATTTCCGGCTGGGTCAGGCCCAACAGGTTGGTTTTGCCGTTCGATGTAGTCATGGATTCACCTTCACTCAAAAGCCTGGGCTTAGCGAGTGGTTACTTCAGTAGCGGAGAAAAAGTAAGCGATTTCGCGAGCAGCGGCGGCTTCGGAGTCCGAACCGTGGACGGCGTTGGCGTCGATGGATTCAGCGAAGTCAGCACGGATGGTGCCGGCAGCAGCTTCTTTAGGGTTGGTAGCGCCCATCAGCTCACGGTTGCGAGCGATGGCGTTTTCGCCTTCCAGCACCTGAACGACAACCGGACCGGAAGTCATGAAGGCAACCAGCTCACCGAAGAAACCGCGCTCGCTGTGCTCAGCGTAGAAGCCTTCGGCTTCGGCTTTGGACAGTTGCTTCATTTTCGAAGCTACAACGCGCAGGCCAGCGTCTTCGAAGCGGGTAACGATCTTGCCGATCACGTTTTTAGCAACGGCGTCAGGCTTGATGATGGAGAAAGTACGTTGAACAGCCATGGTGTAACTCCAGAAACGGTAATTTGCGAAAAATTAAACCCGCGAATTATACGCGGGTTCTTGGGTATTGCCTAACTGCGTAAGGGAGGCTTCAGTCCTGCTCTTCTTTCCAGGCAGTCTGGATCGCTTCAAGGACCTTTTCACCGCCGCGATCCCGCTCGTCGTCAAACCCCGGCAAAGCCATGACCAGGTCACGCAATGCCACAAAGTTCACCGAATAGGGATCCACATCCGGATGACCGTCGGCCAACAGGATAGCGATTTCTTGTACATCAACCCATTTAAGGCCCATGACAGTTCCTTGAATCAGTGCGGCGCTTCAGCCGCATGGTTAAGCGAATATTTCGGGATTTCGACGGTCAGGTCTTCAGTGCCGACGATGGCTTGGCAACCCAGGCGCGATTGCGCTTCCAGGCCCCAGGCGCGATCGAGGAAATCTTCCTCCAGATCGTCCGCTTCTTCCAGCGAATCAAACCCTTCACGAATGATGCAATGGCACGTCGTGCAAGCGCAGACGCCGCCACAGGCACTTTCCATCTCGATATGGTGTTCATGGGCCAGTTCGAGAATGGAAATTCCGGGCTCGGCCTCCACGACCATGCCCTCCGGACAGAACTTCTCGTGGGGCAGAAAAATCACCTGCGGCATCAGTTATTCCTCGATTTCATTCAGGTTGCGCCCCGCCAGGGCGGCTTTCACCGTCGAGTCCAGGCGGCGGGCAGCAAAGGCATCGGTGACCTGCGACAGACGCTTGGTCTGCTGCTCGATGGCATAGCCATCGGTGCCTTTGATCAATTCGGACAATTCCTGCATCTGCAGCTCGATGACCATGCGCTCTTCAGCGTCGAGCAAACGCTCGCCGTCGGCCTCAAGGGCCCCTTCCACGGCTTCGATCAGGCGCTGGGCGTCGACCTGTTGCTCGCGCAGCACCCGCGCGACCTTGTCGTCGCTGGCGTGCTGGAAGGAATCCTTGAGCATCTTGGCGATTTCGCCGTCGGTCAGGCCATAGGACGGCTTGACCTGGATGCTCGCCTCCACGCCCGAACCCAGTTCGCGGGCGGAAACGTTGAGCAAACCGTCGGCATCGACCTGGAAGGTCACGCGGATCTTCGCCGCACCGGCAACCATGGCCGGGATGCCGCGCAATTCGAAGCGGGCCAGGGAACGGCAGTCGCTGATCAGTTCACGCTCGCCTTGCAGCACGTGGATCATCATGGCCGACTGGCCGTCTTTATAGGTGGTGAAGTCCTGGGCGCGGGCAACCGGGATGGTGGTGTTGCGCGGAATCACCTTCTCCATCAGGCCGCCCATGGTTTCCAGCCCCAGGGACAACGGAATCACGTCGAGCAACAGCAGTTCGCCGCCGTCGCGCTTGTTGCCGGCCAGGGTATCGGCCTGGATCGCGGCACCGATGGCGACCACCTGGTCGGGGTCGATTTCGGTCAGCGGCTGACGGCCAAAGGCCTCGGCAACGGCTTCGCGAACCCGCGGCACCCGGGTCGAACCACCGACCATGACCACAGCCTTGACGTCTTCCAGCTCCACGCCGGAATCACGCACGGCGCGGCGGCAGGCCTTGAGGCTGCGGGCGACCATGGGTTCGATCAGGGCGTCGAAGGCTTCGCGAGTCAGCGCGGCTTTCCACTCGCCATAAGCGACGTCAACCGTGGCGGCGTCGGTCAAGGCTTCCTTGGCGGCGCAGGCGGTTTGCAGCAGATGGCGTTGAGCACCGGGGTCGAGGTCGGCGCAGAGGCCGGCCTGCTCGATGATCCAGCCGGCGATGGCGTGGTCGAAGTCATCGCCGCCCAGGGCGCTGTCGCCACCGGTGGCCAGGACTTCGAAGACGCCGCCGGTCAGGCGCAGGATCGAAATATCGAAGGTGCCGCCACCCAGGTCGTAGATGGCGACGAGGCCTTCGGCATGCTGGTCCAGGCCATATGCAACCGCCGCGGCGGTCGGCTCGTTGAGCAGGCGCAGCACGTTCAGACCGGCGAGCTTGGCCGCGTCCTTGGTGGCTTGGCGCTGGGCGTCGTCGAAATAGGCCGGGACGGTGATGACCGCACCCACCAGTTCACCGCCCAACGCCGCTTCGGCACGTTGGCGCAGGACCTTGAGGATGTCGGCGGAAACCTCGACCGGGCTTTTCGGGCCCTGCACGGTTTCGATGAACGGCATGTGGGATTCGCCACCGACGAAGCGGTACGGCAGTTGCTCGCCCAATTGCTTGACGTCGGACAGACCACGACCCATCAAGCGCTTGACCGAGACAATGGTGTTAAACGGATCGGTGGCGGCGGCCAGCTTGGCCGACTCGCCCACTTCGACGCGATCGGCGTGATAACGCACGGCGGACGGCAGGATCACCCGTCCCTGCTCGTCGGCCAGCGGTTCGGAAAGACCGCTGCGCAAGGCAGCGACCAGGGAATTGGTGGTACCCAAGTCGATCCCGACAGCCAGGCGACGCTGGTGCGGTTGTGGACTTTGGCCGGGTTCGGCGATCTGCAGTAGGGCCATCGTAATCAGGTCTTATCTGTAATCAGGCGTGCGACCGGAGCGGCACTGGGTTAATCGTCGAGGCGCTCTTCTAGCTGGCGCACTTCGTAGGTGAGCTTGTCGAGGAACTGCATGCGCCGCATCAGGCGTTCGGCCTGTTCGCGTTGCGCGGCATCGTTCCAGCAGGCTGCGAAGCTTTCGTTCAGTGTTTGCTGGGCGTCCTTCAAGCGGCGCTTGAATACCGCGACACCGGCCAGGTCGGCGCTGTCCTGCAGGTCTTCGAGTTCTTCGCGCCATTGCATCTGCTGCAACAGAAACTCGGGATCGTGGACCGTGACCTCCAGCGGCAACTCATGGCCGCTGATCGCGAGCAGGTAACGCGCGCGCTTGGCCGGGTGCTTGAGCGTCTGGTAAGCCTCGTTGAGGTTCGCCGACTGCTCGAGCGCCCGCCGCTGCTCCGCCTCGGAGGCATCGGCAAAGCGGTCGGGATGGACGCCACGGGCCAGCTCAAGGTAACGCGCGGACAACTGCTCGAGATCCAGCTGGAAAGCAGGCTGCAACTGGAACAACGCAAAATGACAAGGAGTACCCACGAGCCGCCTCAGATGTTGAAGCTTTCGCCGCAGCCACATTCACCGCGCACGTTGGGGTTGTTGAACTTGAAGCCTTCGTTCAACCCTTCCTTGACGAAATCCAGCTCGGTGCCGTCCAGGTACGTCAGGCTCTTCGGGTCGATGATCACTTTCTGACCATGACTTTCGAATACCTGATCGTCTTCGCCCACTTCGTCGACGAATTCCAGTACATAGGCGAGGCCAGAACAGCCCGTGGTGCGAACACCCAGGCGGATACCCTCGCCCTTGCCGCGCCCCGCAAGGGAGCGCTGGATATGGTTAGCTGCCGCTTCTGTCATCTGGATAGCCATGGAAAACTCCTTACCGTAACGCGGATCAGATCAAGCCTTTCTTCTGCTTGTAATCGCGAACGGCGGCCTTGATGGCGTCTTCGGCGAGTACCGAGCAGTGGATCTTCACTGGCGGCAGGGCCAGTTCTTCGGCCAGCTGGGTGTTCTTGATGGTTTCGGCTTCATCAAGGGTCTTGCCCTTCATCCACTCGGTGGCCAGGGAGCTGGACGCAATGGCCGAACCGCAGCCGTAGGTCTTGAACTTGGCGTCTTCGATGATGCCCTGCTCGTTGACCTTGATTTGCAGGCGCATGACGTCGCCGCACGCCGGGGCGCCGACCATGCCGGTGCCGACATCAGGATCCTGCGCGTCCATCTTGCCGACGTTGCGCGGGTTCTCGTAGTGGTCGATGACCTTTTCGCTATATGCCATTTGCTTCAATCCTCATCAGTGGAGCCGCTCTGGTGGCGACTTCTCAGTGCGCCGCCCATTCGATTTTCGAAATGTCGACGCCGTCTTTGTACATGTCCCACAGCGGCGAAAGAGCGCGCAGCTTGGTAACGGCCTCGCAGACTTTCTGCGCGGCGTAATCGATTTCTTCTTCGGTGGTGAAACGGCCGAAGGTGAAGCGGATCGAGCTGTGGGCCAGTTCGTCGTTGCGGCCCAGGGCGCGCAGTACGTACGAAGGCTCCAGGGACGCCGAAGTGCACGCCGAACCGGACGACACGGCCAGATCCTTGAGCGCCATGATCAGCGACTCGCCTTCAACGTAGTTGAAGCTCAGGTTCAGGTTGTGCGGTACGCGGGCGGTCAGGCTGCCGTTGACGTAGAGTTCTTCCAGGTGCTCGACCTGCTTGAAGAAGCGGTCGCTCAGGGCCTTGATGCGCACGTTCTCGGCAGCCATGTCTTCCTTGGCTACACGGAAAGCCTCACCCATGCCGACGATCTGGTGGGTCGCCAGGGTACCGGAACGCATGCCACGCTCGTGACCACCGCCGTGCATGGTCGCTTCGATGCGAACACGCGGCTTGCGGCTGACGTACAGCGCGCCGATGCCTTTAGGACCGTAGGTCTTGTGGGCGGAGAACGACATCAGGTCGACTTTCAGCTTGGACAGGTCGATGTCGACCTTGCCAGTGGACTGCGCGCCGTCGACGTGGAACAGGACGCCCTTGGAGCGGGTCAGTTCGCCGATGGCGGCGATGTCGTTGACGGTGCCGATTTCGTTGTTCACGTGCATGATCGAGACCAGGATGGTGTCGTCGCGCAGGGCGGCTTCGACCATGGCCGGGGTGATGATGCCGTCTTCACCGGGCTCGATGTAGGTGACTTCGAAGCCTTCACGCTCCAGTTGGCGCATGGTGTCCAGGACAGCCTTGTGCTCGATCTTGGAGGTGATCAGGTGTTTGCCCTTGGTGTGGTAGAAATGCGCGACACCCTTGATTGCCAGGTTGTCGGATTCGGTGGCACCGGAGGTCCAGACGATTTCACGCGGGTCGGCGTTGACCAGGTCGGCGACTTGGCGACGGGCGTTTTCCACCGACTCTTCGGCCTTCCAGCCGAACACGTGGGAACGGGACGCCGGGTTGCCGAAGTTTCCGTCGACCAGCAGGCATTCACTCATTTTCTGCGCAACACGCGGATCAACCGGGGTGGTCGCTGAGTAATCAAGGTAAATCGGCAATTTCATGGACTCTCTCCTAAATCAGGCTGGCTGGCGTTCCGCGTGCTCTGCGGCGGTCATTCGACGGCGGACGCTTCAATCTTGTCGAGGTGCAGCGACTTGCTGTTGCAACGGCGCTGGTCCTGACGCTGGGCTACTTCTTGCACCTCACGGCGAGTTACAAGGTCAGCCAAGCTGATACCGCTTAGAAATTCGTGGATCTGCAGGCTGAGGTCGCACCACAAATGGTGGGTCAGGCAAGTATCGCCGCCATGGCAGTCGCCAAGGCCCTGGCATTTGGTCGCATCGACCGATTCGTTCACTGCATCGATCACCTGGGCGACCTGGATGCCCTGCATGTCGCGCGACAGCTGGTAGCCGCCGCCGGGACCGCGAACGCTGGAAACCAGGTTGCTGCGGCGCAGCTTGGCGAACAGCTGTTCAAGGTAGGACAGGGAAATGCCCTGGCGCTCGGAGATATCGGCCAGGGACACCGGCCCGTGCTGCGCATGCAATGCCAGATCCAGCATTGCGGTCACGGCGTATCGGCCTTTTGTAGTCAGTCGCATGGACAATTACCACGGAGTTCGGAATGGGGGCGAGTATGCAATTCCCGAGTATTTAAGTCAAGTATAAGACCTAGTGCTTTACTCAGGTTTACCCGCGAAAGAGCGCGCGCATGATAGCAAAGGCTGGTCGGCGGCGACCAGCTATACCGCGTTATCGTTTATCGCGAGCAAGCTCGCTCCCACAGGGGGCCATGGGTGAACACATAATGGTGTACGACACAAATCCCCTGTGGGAGCGAGCTTGCTCGCGATGAGGCCATCCGGGTGTCAGCTGGCCTGGGTCTCATCCTTGTCCTTCACACACGCAAAGTCTTCCTCGCGCAGTTCAGGCAGGTCCTTGGCGCAGTAATTACTGCCCAGGTCCTTCAGGGCGCCGCACATTCCCTCCAGGCGCCCATCCACTGCTTGCAGATGATCGAGCAACTGGTTGATGGCGCGGGCGACCGGGTCAGGCATGTCTTCGCCGACACCGTAGGCGTCGAAGCCGATCTTCTCGGCCATGGCCTTGCGACGGGCGTCCTGCTCGTCATCGGACTTGACGATGATCCGCCCCGGAATACCCACCACGGTCGCACCCGGCGGCACAGCCTTGGTCACCACGGCGTTGGAGCCGACTTTCGCCCCCGCCCCGACCGTGAACGGCCCGAGCACCTTGGCGCCGGCGCCGACCACCACGCCGTCTTCCAGCGTCGGGTGGCGCTTGCCTTTGTTCCAACTGGTGCCGCCGAGGGTCACGCCCTGGTACAGGGTCACGTCGTCGCCGATCTCGGCGGTTTCACCGATGACGATGCCCATGCCGTGGTCGATGAAGAACCGCCGACCGACCTTGGCGCCTGGGTGGATCTCGATGCCGGTCAACCAGCGCCCGAAGTTCGAGACCAGCCGCGCCAGCCACTTCCAGCCCATGTTCCACAAGGCGCCGGACAGGCGATGGATCCAGATGGCATGCATGCCCGGGTAGCAGGTCAGCACTTCAAAGGCATTGCGCGCCGCCGGGTCACGATGAAAAACACTTTGGATATCTTCACGCAAACGTTCGAACATTTTATTTCTTCCGCTTAATCAGCTCGCCACGGGCCGCCTTCTGGGTTTCCGTGAGGATGCCGCGCAATATATTCATCTCCGCCCGGCTCACCGAGCTTCGTCCGTACAACCGACGCAGGCGCGCCATCAAGTGTCGCGGCTTTTCCGGGTCGAGGAACTCGATGTCCACCAGGGTCTGTTCCAGGTGCTCAAAGAATCGTTCCAACTCGTCCATGGTCGCCAGTGTCTCACTGCGCGGCGACGTAACCTCGGTTTTTTCGACTTTGCTGGGCTTGCCTTCGGCTGCCAGCCAAGCCATGCGCACTTCATAGCTCAACACCTGCACCGCCGCCCCCAGGTTCAAGGAACTGAACTCGGGGTCGGAAGGGATATGCACGTGAAAGTGACATCGCTGCAGCTCATCATTGGTCAGGCCGGAGTCTTCACGGCCGAACACCAGGGCGATTTCAAAGCCTTGCGCAGCTTCCTCGACCACTTTGGTGCCGCATTCGCGGGGATCGAGCAGCGGCCAGGGGATACGCCGGTCGCGGGCGCTGGTGCCGAGCACCAGGTTGCAGCCCACCAAGGCATCTTCGAGGGTGGCGACGACCTGGGCGTTGGCGAGGATGTCGCCAGCGCCGGAGGCCCGGGCGTCGGCTTCGTGATGGGGAAACAAGCGCGGCTCGACCAGCACCAGGCGCGACAGGCCCATGTTCTTCATGGCCCGCGCAGCTCCGCCGATGTTACCCGGATGGCTGGTATTGACCAGGACGACACGAATGTTCTGCAACAAGGGAGGCGCTCTCGAACACGATAAAGGGAGCAAATCTTACATAAGCACCTACCGTTAAGCTATGAAAGCGAACACCAACCTTCTCCTGAGAAAACTTTCTGATAGAATGCGCGGCTTTCTTTAACAACCTTAGGTGACACATCCATGCAGCCCATGCTGAATATCGCGCTGCGCGCCGCCCGCAGCGCCAGTGAACTGATCTTCCGCTCCATCGAGCGCCTGGATACCATCAAGGTCGATGAAAAAGACGCCAAGGACTACGTGTCCGAGGTCGATCGCGCCGCCGAACAGAAGATCGTCGACGCCCTGCGCAAGGCTTACCCGAACCACTCCATCCTCGGTGAAGAGACTGGCATGCACGCCGGTACTGGCATCGAAGGCGAAGAGTACCTGTGGATCATCGATCCGCTGGACGGCACCACCAACTTCCTGCGCGGCATTCCTCACTTCGCGGTCAGCATCGCCTGCAAATACCGTGGCCGCCTGGAACACGCCGTCGTGCTGGACCCGGTTCGCCAGGAAGAATTCACTGCCAGCCGTGGCCGTGGCGCCCAACTGAACGGTCGTCGCCTGCGCGTCAGCGGCCGCACCAGCCTGGACGGCGCCCTGCTGGGCACCGGCTTCCCGTTCCGTGACGACCAGATGGACAACCTGGATAACTATTTGGGCATGTTCCGCGCCCTGGTCGGCCAGACCGCCGGCATCCGCCGCGCCGGTGCTGCGAGCCTGGACCTGGCTTATGTGGCTGCTGGCCGTTTCGATGCGTTCTGGGAGTCGGGCCTGTCCGAGTGGGACATGGCGGCGGGCGCCCTGTTGATCCAGGAAGCCGGTGGTTTGGTGAGCGACTTCACCGGTGGCCATGATTTCCTTGAAAAGGGCCACATCGTTGCCGGCAACACCAAATGCTTCAAGGCTGTGCTGACAGCTATCCAGCCGCACTTGCCGGCTTCGCTGAAGCGTTAAGCAGTTCGGCTACAGAAAAAGCACCTTTCGGGGTGCTTTTTTTATGCCTGTTTCACACCACTCAGCTCAGAGGTGGACACTGTGGCGAGGGAGCTTGCTCCCGCTCGGTTGCGCAGCGACCGCAAGATTTTGGGGCTGCTGCGCAGCCAGCGGGAGCAAGCTCCCTCGCCACAATGGATTGCACCCTGGACATGGATGCAGGCTGAACCAGCGCTATCGCGAGCAGGCTGCTCCCACAGGGGATTTGAGGAGGGGCGCAGGTTTTGTATCCACAGGGGATTGGCGTGGGCTTGGAAATGCGGGCATAAAAAAAGCACCCCGAAGGGTGCTTCTTTCATAGCGGTTGGATTACTGGGCTGGTTCGTTCTGACCCAGGATCAGTTGGCCTTCCTTGCTCACCGGAATCTGGTTGCCCGGGTCGCGGTCCATGCGGACTTTGCCTTCTTTGCCGTCGAGCATGTAGCGAACGTCGTAGCCCACCACCTTGTCGCTGATGTCATTGACCGTATTGCAGCGAGTCTGGGTGGTGGTGTAGGTGTCGCGTTCCTGCATGCCTTCCTGAATCTTGTTACCGGCATAACCACCACCGGCCGCACCCGCCACGGTGGCGATTTTCTTGCCGGTGCCGCCGCCGATCTGGTTGCCCAACAGGCCACCGGCCACGGCGCCGAGCACGGTGCCGGCGATCTGGTGTTGGTCCTGGACAGGCTTCTGCCGAGTCACGGTGACGTCCTTGCAGACTTCACGCGGGGTCTTGATCTGGGTCTTGACCGGTTCCACGGCCAATACTTGCGCATACTCAGGGCCACTTTTTACCAAGCTGTAGGTGGCGACCGCACCACCGGCTGTTACACCGACAGCACCCAATACCGCACCAACCAGCATCGATTTGTTCACTTGAACCTCCTGACCATCACAAGCGGAATAATCCGCGCTTCTCCCAGCCTTGGAGCATAAAAAAAGGCGCGAGTTCAACTCGCGCCTTTTCAGCGGTGACGGACGGAAACCGAGCCTTACGGGCGGTCATCCACCTCGGTGTCAGTGGCCGCTGGAGGAATCAGGTCCTCGGTGCTCAGGTTCAGCCAGATCAACACCACGTTGGCGATGTAGATCGACGAGTAAGTACCCGCCATCACACCGATGAACAGCGCGATGGAGAAACCGAACAGGTTGTCGCCGCCAAAGAACAGCAGCGCGGCAATCGCCAGCAAGGTGGAGATCGACGTTGCCATGGTCCGCAACAGGGTCTGGGTAGTCGAGATGTTGATGTTCTCGATCAAGGACGCCTTGCGCAGCACACGGAAGTTTTCACGCACCCGGTCGAACACCACGATGGTGTCGTTGAGCGAGTAACCGATGATCGCCAGCACCGCCGCCAGCACCGTCAAATCGAAGGTGATCTGGAAGAACGACAGGATGCCCACGGTCACGATCACGTCGTGGATCAGCGAGACAATGGCGCCCACCGCGAACTTCCACTGGAAGCGGAAAGCCAGGTAGAGCATCACGCCGCCCAGCGCCAACAGCATGCCGAGGCCGCCCTGGTCGCGCAGCTCTTCACCCACTTGCGGGCCAACGAACTCGACGCGCTTGACCTGGGCCGGGTTGTCGCCGCCGGCCTTCTGCAAGGCTTCGGCTACCTGGTGACCCAATTGCGGGTCTTCACCCGGCATGCGCACCAACAGGTCCGTCGTCGCACCGAAGCTCTGCACGATGGCATCGTTGTATCCCGAGCTCGCCAGCTGCTCACGCACCTTGGTGACGTCGGCCGGACGCTCGTAGGTCAGCTCGATGAGCGTACCGCCGGTGAAGTCCAGGCCGTAGTTCAAGCCCTTGGTGGCCCAGCTGAACAACGCCAGGACCGTAAGAAACAATGTGACGCCGAACGCAATATTGCGAACGCCCATGAAGTTGATTGTACGTAACATGGCAGCCCCTTAAATCCACAACTTCTTGAAGTCACGACCGCCAAAGATCAGGTTGACCATTGCGCGGGTCACCATGATGGCTGTGAACATCGAGGTAAAGATCCCGAGGGACATGGTCACTGCAAAGCCCTTGACCGGGCCGGTGCCCATGGCAAAGAGAATCCCGCCGACCAGCAACGTGGTCAGGTTGGAGTCGAGAATCGCGGTGAATGCCCGGCCGAAGCCTTCGTTGATTGCCCGCTGGATCGACATGCCCGCGGCGATCTCTTCACGTATCCGCGAGAAGATCAGCACGTTGGCGTCCACCGCCATGCCCATGGTCAACACGATACCGGCGATACCCGGCAGGGTCAGCGTGGCGCCCAGCAAGGACATCAGGGCCAGCAGCAGCACCATGTTCACCGCCAGCGCGACGGTGGCGATGAGGCCGAAGAAGCGGTAGATGGCGATGATGAACAGCGACACGAACAGCATGCCCCACAGGGATGCATCGACACCCTTGGTGATGTTGTCGGCACCCAGGCTCGGGCCAATGGTGCGCTCTTCCGCGAAGTACATCGGCGCGGCCAGGCCACCGGCACGCAGCAGCAGGGCCAGTTCCGAGGATTCACCCTGGCCGGTAAGGCCGGTGATGCGGAACTGGCTGCCCAGCGGCGACTGGATGGTCGCCAGGCTGATGATCTTCTTCTCTTCCTTGAAGGTCTGGACCGGTACGTCTTTCTCGACACCGTTGACCACTTGCTTGGTGTAGGTGGTAGTCGGCTTCTGCTCGATGAAGATCACCGCCATGCTGCGACCGACGTTGCTGCGCGTGGCGCGGCTCATCAGTTCGCCGCCGTGGCCGTCGAGGCGAATGTTCACCTGTGGGCGACCCTGCTCGTCGAAGCCCGCCTGGGCGTCGGTCACCTGGTCACCGGTGATGATCAAGCCACGCTCGATCTGCGCCGCCGGACGACCGCCCTCACGGAACTCGA
Organism: Pseudomonas thivervalensis; assembly: GCF_001269655.1. Taxonomy (GTDB): domain Bacteria; phylum Pseudomonadota; class Gammaproteobacteria; order Pseudomonadales; family Pseudomonadaceae; genus Aquipseudomonas; species Aquipseudomonas thivervalensis. The sequence goes on along the minus strand of NZ_LHVE01000002.1, from coordinate 339,508 downwards.
AGCTCTCGGACGTGGCCTTGGAAGCACCCGGCTCAGCGGCCAGGCGGAATTCCAGGTTGGCCGTCTTGCCGAGGATACGCTTGGCTTCGGCCGTGTCCTGCACGCCAGGCAGCTCAACCACGATGCGGTTGGCGCCCTGGCGCTGCACGATCGGCTCGGCCACACCCAGCTCGTTGACGCGGTTACGCACCGTGGTCAAGTTCTGCTTGATGGAGTATTCGCGGATTTCCGCCAGCTTGGCCGGGGTCATCGCCAGACGCAGCACCGCCTGACCATTGAGGTCGGCCGGCACAATGTCGAAATCGTTGAAGTTCTTGCGGATCAGCGCACGGGCCTGCTCGCGGGTATCTTCATCGCTGAAGCCCAACTGAATGGCACCGTCGAGTGGCGGCAGGCTGCGATAACGCAGGCGCTCTTTGCGCAACAGGCTCTTGACGTCGCCTTCGTAGACTTTCATCCGCGCGTCGAGGGCTTTTTCCATGTCCACTTCCAGCAGGAAGTGCACACCGCCGGACAAGTCCAGGCCCAGCTTCATCGGGTGCGCGCCAAGCTTGCGCAGCCATTGCGGGGTGGTCTGGGCCAGGTTCAGGGCTACAACGTAATCGTCGCCCAACGCCTTGCGCACCACGTCCTTGGCTGGCAGTTGGTCTTCCGCCTTGACCAGGCGCAACAGGCCGCCCTTGCCGTTTTCGGCGATGGACGCAGCCTTGACCTCGATATTGGACGCCTTGAGCGCAGCGCTCGCACGGTCCAGATCGGCCTGGGTGACCTGCAGCGCAGTGCTTGCGCCACTGACCTGAATGGCCGGGTCATCCGGGTATAGATTGGGAGCGGAATAAATCAGACCGACCGCCAGCACCGCCAGGATCAGTACATATTTCCACAGAGGGTATTTGTTCAGCATCACGCCGCCCGCTTATGACGCGGGGCGCCTTGCGCGCCCCGTCGATTGAAGAGAAGTTGTTACTTAGATCGCTTTCAGCGTGCCTTTTGGCAGCGTGGCCGCGATGGCGCCCTTCTGGAACTTCATTTCAACAGTGTCGGACACTTCCAGTACCACGAAGTCATCAGCCACTTTGGTGATCTTGCCAGCGATGCCGCCGGTGGTGACCACTTCGTCGCCTTTCTGCAAGCTGCTCAGCAGGTTCTTCTGCTCTTTGGCGCGCTTGGCCTGTGGACGCCAGATCATCAGGTAGAAGATGACCAGGAAGCCGACCAGGAAAATCCACTCGAAACCACCGCCCATAGGGCCAGCAGCCGGTGCAGCCGCGTCAGCCATGGCATTAGAGATAAAAAAGCTCATTTAGCACTCCAGTTGCAAGTATTGAATCTAGGGATCGGAAAACTCAGTCCAAAGGCGGAACAGGCAACCCGCGCTTGGCATAGAAGGCCTCGACAAAGGCGGCCAATGTACCCTGTTGGATAGCCTCGCGCAAACCAGCCATAAGCACCTGATAATGGCGCAAATTGTGGATGGTATTGAGCATACTGCCGAGCATTTCGCCGCACTTGTCCAAATGATGCAGATAAGCGCGAGAGAAGTTCTGGCAGGTGTAGCAATCGCACGTCGGATCGAGCGGCGAATCATCATGGCGATGGAACGCGTTACGGATCTTCAGCACACCCGTGTCGATGAACAGATGCCCATTGCGGGCATTACGGGTTGGCATCACGCAATCGAACATGTCCACCCCGCGGCGCACACCCTCAACCAGATCTTCCGGTTTGCCAACGCCCATAAGGTAACGAGGTTTGTCAGCTGGCATTTCGCCCGGCAGGTAATCGAGCACTTTGATCATCTCGTGCTTCGGCTCGCCCACCGACAGGCCGCCAATCGCCAGGCCGTCGAAGCCGATCTTGTCCAGGCCTTCGAGGGAGCGCATGCGCAGGTCGCGGTGCATGCCGCCCTGAACGATGCCGAACAGCGCCGCGGTGTTCTCGCCATGGGCGTTCTTCGAACGCTGGGCCCAACGCAACGACAGCTCCATGGACACCCGCGCCACATCTTCATCCGCCGGGTACGGCGTGCATTCGTCGAAGATCATCACGATGTCCGAGCCCAGGTCGCGTTGCACCTGCATCGACTCTTCCGGGCCCATGAACACCTTGGAACCGTCCACCGGAGAAGCGAAGGTCACGCCCTCCTCCTTGATCTTGCGCATCGCACCGAGGCTGAACACCTGGAAACCGCCGGAGTCGGTCAGGATCGGGCCCTTCCACTGCATGAAATCGTGCAAGTCACCGTGGGCCTTGATCACTTCCATGCCCGGGCGCAGCCACAGGTGGAAGGTGTTGCCCAGGATGATCTCCGCGCCAATCGCCTCGATGTCACGCGGCAGCATGCCCTTGACCGTGCCGTAGGTGCCCACCGGCATGAACGCTGGGGTTTCCACGGTACCGCGGGGGAAGGTCAGACGACCGCGACGAGCCTTGCCATCGGTGGCAAGCAACTCGAAGGACATGCGACAGGTGCGACTCATACTGTTTCCTCGGGTCCGCGTGGCGCGGGGTTACGGGTGATGAACATCGCATCACCGTAGCTGAAAAAGCGGTATCCATGCTCGACGGCGGCCTTGTAGGCGGCCATGGCTTCGGGATAACCGGCGAACGCCGAAACCAGCATCAACAGCGTGGATTCGGGCAAATGAAAATTGGTGACCAGGGCATCGACCACATGAAACGGCCGGCCCGGGTAGATAAAGATGTCGGTGTCGCCACTGAACGGCTTGAGCACGCCATCGCGAGCGGCGCTTTCCAGGGACCGCACACTGGTGGTCCCCACCGCCACCACCCGACCACCGCGGGCACGACAGGCCGCCACGGCATCGACCACTTCCTGGCTCACTTCCAGCCATTCGTTGTGCATGTGGTGGTCTTCGATACGCTCCACACGCACCGGCTGAAACGTACCGGCGCCGACGTGCAGCGTCACGAACGCCGTTTCCACGCCCTTGGCGGCAATCGCCTCCAGCAACGGCTGATCAAAATGCAGCCCCGCCGTCGGCGCCGCCACCGCCCCCAGGCGCTCGGCATACACGGTCTGATAACGCTCGCGGTCCGAACCTTCGTCCGGGCGGTCTATATAAGGAGGCAACGGCATGTGCCCGACACGGTCGAGCAGCGGCAACACCTCTTCGGCAAATTCCAGCTCGAACAACGCGTCATGCCGCGCCACCATCACCGCCTCACCGCCGCCGTCGATCAAAATCGACGAACCCGGCTTGGGCGACTTGCTCGACCGCACATGGGCCAGCACGCGATGGCTGTCCAGCACCCGCTCCACCAGAATCTCCAGCTTGCCGCCGGAGGCCTTCTGGCCAAACAAACGCGCGGGAATGACGCGGGTATTGTTGAACACCATCAAATCGCCCGGGCGCAAATGCTCAAGCAAATCAGTGAATTGACGGTGAGCCATGGCACCGCTGACCCCGTCCAGGGTCAACAGTCGACTGGCGCGACGCTCGGCCAGAGGATGGCGAGCGATCAGCGAATCCGGGAGTTCGAAGGTAAAGTCAGCAACACGCATGATGGGGTTCGTCTAGCAGGGCCGGAAAGTCTAGCGGAATTATCAAAAATTCACCATGAAACGTGATTGACCAACGGTAGGCACCTCTCTATACTTCGCCGCCATTGAGCCCTGATGGCGGAATTGGTAGACGCGGCGGATTCAAAATCCGTTTTCGAAAGGAGTGGGAGTTCGAGTCTCCCTCGGGGCACCATCTTAAAGAAAGACCTTGAAATTTAAGGTCTTTTTTTTCGTCTGTAGGAAAGTGGTTTTCTGCGGGTAATGCAGAGTTCAGCCAATCCTCTACCCGCTTTTGTGGTGAGGGGATTTATCCCCGCTGGGCTGCAAAGCAGCCCCCAAATACCCAACCTATGGCGAGGAATAACCTGTGGCGAGGGAGCTTGCTCCCGCTTGAGCGCGAAGCGCTCACAAAAATGTCACTGCACCCACCGATGCTTCGAGTGGCCCCACCCTCCCCACCCAGTCACAAAGGATTTCACCCCATGGAATTGCTGCTGGAAACGGTCGCTCTTTACTCCCTCAAGCTGGCCTATGAGACAGAAGGCCACAGCCCGATCCTGCGGGATGATCCATTGATGGGCAGTTGCGACCGGGAGATTTTTGAGTTGCTGATACGGCGGGGCGATGTGGCCGGGATTCAGGGCGAAATCAGCCGATGCCTGGATTTAGCGTTGGGGGCGATTGGTGGGGTGGATACAGTGCTGGGCCGAGAGCTGAATCGTTTGGCTGCGGACTTCAACGCAGTGCAGAAAATGGACGATCTTTACGCTCCGCTCATCGCGCTTAACGGTTACGTGAAAGATATTCTATAAACCCCAGCGCTCGTTCCGTTGAGTTCCTGATCGCAAACCTTAAACGCTATTGAGGTTCGAACGATGACCCGCCAACAGCTTGTACACATTGATCTAAACGAAGTGATGAGTGCCGACGAACTCCACTCCACCCTGAGGGATGCCCTCGGCTTCCCCGGCTGGTATGGCTGTAACTGGGATGCCTTCTGGGACGCAATTACAGGACTGGTGGAAATGCCCGTGCACCTGAAAATTTCCGGGTGGGATGCGTTATCCAGGCGCTTACCCAAAGATGCTGAGCTCATGCAAAAGTGCCTCGAAGACCTGAGCCTTGAGTATCCATCGTTCGCGTCAAATGTAGAGTTCGACTGAACGCAAGAACGCGGCGACGGCTGGCGGTGCGACACCCAAGGTCATCGACCCACAGTTGTACTGCCAGCAACAAAAATATTTGCTGGACTGCCACCGCGCGGAGATGAATAGCACATTTGCAATGGCCACCCCTGCCCCACCTTCTGGCCCATCAGGCAACAAGCGCTTCAAATAACCAAGGAATGTTCACAACATTGAAGGACTCAGATTGATGTCAATTTCCATAGGATCTTTCTTCTACCCTTACCTAAAGTTTCTCCACGGCGCGGCCTACAACCTGCACCAGATCCTGGAGGGGCTTGGCGTCGTCTCATCGACCTTCACCGGGCGTAACGACGCCGGGCAAATCATCGGAACCTACTGGTCGCCCGACGAAGCAATGGTGAACACGCTTGGCTGTCTGATGATGCTGTCGCTGCTGCTGATACCCTTGCTGGCAGCAGCCGCCTATACGGTAGGCAAGAAGCGTGGCGTGCTCATCTTCTTCGCGCTCTTGCTCCTACCGGGAGCATTGAACTGCCTGGGCCTTTTCCCCAACATCAATTACCTGCCCATCCGTTACGCCATCAATGGCGTTGGAAAACTGGGCAGCGAGATCGGGCTGATCCCCTTGTTGATGCTTTGCGCCATCACCGGATGGGCCGTCATGGTGCTTATCTATGACAACCTCAACCTGACCGAACGCTTCCGTCAGATATACGATCACTTTTGGTTTCCACTGGCATTGGTCGCCGCGGTGTTCTTCGTGGCGGACAACGGTGCCAATGAAGACACCGCAATGCTGAAGGAGGCGACAGCGAGCATCCAGGAGGCCAGCGCGTTCCTGCTGAGCCAGATCAAGCGCTACGATGATTACTGCAGGGCGAATGGCCTGGATAGTCTGAAATCGTGCCAGTGGAGCAGCGATTCACAGTGGACCTTCACCCATATCAAGGAAGGTGAAGCCAGCTACTTCATGGATTTCGCACCGAACGACTCCAAAGGGTTCTACGCCGCGACGAGAAGAACCATAAGCGACGAGGATGTGATCGCCATCCGCAAAGAGATCAACGACTACAACCTACGGTTGTGCCCCGTGAAGCACTTTTCCAATGGCATGTCGCGCTCATCGCCACTCTCCAGCACCTGCGAGTACGTCCCCCGTGGCTTTTGCTTGAACAATCCTGATGGCCCACCCGGCCTTGTGGACAACAATATCAGCAGTCACACCGTAGCCTTGGCCAGCGAATGCATCGTTCCCTGGCTTGCTGGTGTCAAGCCCTCCTTGAAGCAGCAGTTGGCGCTGGTCGGCCAGCATGACAAAGCCAAGAATCACCGTTGGTTGTATTTCCTTGCTGTTGCTGTGGCGGTCGGGGCGAAGGTGGCCTTGGCGACTACCAAGCTATGCTTGATTGATGCACGGCCTGCGGTCGATAGGCGTCGGGTTCGTAGGGTTACACGGCAGAGACTGGGGCAGTGCGTTCGTGTACTGAGGCGCATGCTGGTCGGTTTCGGCCAATTAGCGTGGTTCGCCGCTCTCCGGGTATCGAAGCTGCTTAAACGGGAATAGCACGGAGGGACTAGCTTCTACCGGTAGATACACTGGAGGCTGGGCATTTTGTGCCAGGGTCAATCTAGGAGACAAAGGAGACGGACAGCCAAAGAAAATAAATCCGTCCCTTTTTCGAGGCGGTTTGGCACTTTGAGAAAAATAGACAAATTATTTCTGCCTGAGTCATGAATCAGTATCCGAATTCTTAGGCGACACTTTGTTGAGCTTCAACTTGTTATTGATCTTGTGACCGCTTCGAGCGTCGCCGTTCCCTGGCTATTGTTCTCTCCTCATGGGCACGATCTAAGGCACTGTAGATGTCGACGTTCAAATGCGTCCGGGAAATATCGGCTAAATTTTTCTCCATCCCTTTAAGATGACGAGCCACATCAATCGCCGGATCATTTCCAAGCCAGCTAACACCGTCGTAATCGGACATGCTCAACGTGTAGGAGTTACCCTCCCGTTTCTTGTTCGAGTTGCTTCGAAGCCAAGATATGTCCACATCGAACGCTTTCCCTTTTAAAGGGACGTAATCGGAGAAGTAGCTGCAAAGACCCACGCCAGGTTTCAGAACACTCACGTCTCGAAAGGAATCTTCGCGCCAACGCCCCTAGCTTCTCCGTTTTGGAGCGACGGATTGAAGGAAACCTTTACGTCATAGGCAGTGGCATTACCCGTATTATCAATGAGTAGATCAAAGTGTCGTGGAGACCATCGATTGGGGCGGAGAGTCACTACCACATGAGGCTGTGCGGATGCCTCAGCCATTCGAGCTGTCTCGCGTGCAAGAACCAGCGTTACTCGCCAGAGGAAAAAGGTCGCTACCGCTGTGGCGATAGTGCCCAGCAAGCCACTGATGATCCCCAGTACCAAACTCTGCCAAGGCTGTAGGTCTGGCATAACTTTCTCCTATCCGTGGTTGTGAAAAGCATTAGGCATCGAGCGTAAATCGCTCTGCGTAGTTCTGCCGTAAACAGAAAACTTTAAGTGTATTGAGTGTTAGGCCACGAAATCCCATGTTCAATACAGCAAACAGTCGACACCTGTGGCAACGCCACGAAACACAGAAGAACGAAGGGGTGGTTCTATTCGGAAAGGGCCCCGCCGAGCAAGACCCTGTGGGTTTCAAGATAGCGGTTCACCCTCCAAACCTACCTCACTTCAACAATATCCAAAGCCCGATTCGCCAACAGCTCATTCACCTCGATCACCTGCAAAATCCCCAACGCAACACGCCGTCGCGAGCCATTAAGGTCGAATTCCAGATCATTGATCATGGCATTCGCCGAATTTACCGGTGCAGTCAAACGCCTGGACGAGCCCAAGGCCGAACAACTCCGGACGGTTTTACATGAACCTTTAGTTTCCCTCGTAGAGAACGAACACTAACGAGAGGAAAAATTTGAGGATCTGCCTCACGTACGCTTGGTGAATGTCGCCGGAGAGTGAAAAAAGCTTTGGGTAGAGCTGTATTTCTCCCTCCACCCAGGCCATTACGGGACCGCGCCATGACAATATTTAAATTTTATACCGCTTCCACAATTACAAGGTTCATTTCTTCCTTGATTAAGTAGATTGCGTACGTGAGTGCTAGATGATATCGAAGGACGTAAAGTAGGTGATGAACGAGAGCTACCACTTCCAACATGCAGAAAATCCATGGTTACGAATCTGCACATACGTCCGACGGAAAGAACGCCGTTATCTAATTCGATAATACCGTCACAATCGAAAACGCCTCCCTGTACCCTGAGAATGGCGCCATCATTCTCTATTGTCGTATCTACACCTTCTCGGCATATTATCGACAAACCTTTATAAACCATATCTAAACGCTCTATGACCAATCGATGCGGCGGCTCAGATCGAATCACAAGATCGAAGACGCCTAATTGACTTCGAATTTCTATGCGATTCCCTACTACTTCTATATCCCAATTTGTAACGGCCGCACGCATTTCATTGTCAATAACTTCTAAGGTCAACTCACCACTCTTATCATAGAACCTCGCATTCACCCTAAACGGTTGATTTTCACCTTCAGGTGGTGAGATAGAAAAGACTTCCTCTCCATCCACGCTTATCAACGTCATTGCCGATTTAGCTGTAATAGAGCCTAAAACAACTTCTGGCGTTGTAACCCCAACATCAAACGCGCCCCAAGAGAACTCTTTCTCACGACACTTGGGCGCTTCGGCATGACGCGCAATAGTTTCAGTCGACAATGCTCCCCGCGTTTTACGGTCATGGCACGACCCGCACAACAAAACAATTTTTTCAGGCTCATGTAGGTCAGCATCTACGAACTCCACTCCTAAGTGATCATATTGGTAGAAAGCGGAACCACATATGATGCAACCGAAACCATCACGCTGACGTACTTGCCGCCGTACATCTGCCGGAATGTATCGCCCTAGCCCCTGTTTATTTCTTTTGGCGACCGCCATAACTAAATCCCTCTAGAAGACTGCGTAGAATGGCACAGCCCTACCAAAAATCCACTTGGGATTCGGCACCGTTGACTGACCTTCAAATGAGCACGACGAACGTAATTCGTGCCCGAATGGGTTTCTGATTAGGTCATCGCGTATGTCAGTCTGTGAAATAGGTTAAACCGTCCCGAAGTCTTGAAAGATAAGGGTTACGGGGCGATTGGCATTACTGCGGTAAATTGCTCAACGTCCCTCGTAGACATGTTCCAGAAAACGAAAACCGCCAAGAAAAGACGTTTTCAATGGCGAAACCCTTGTGAGCCGGGACCTCCGTCTTTCGCTTCTCGGTGAAGGACTGCCTCTCCGCGGCGCAACCACACTGCATTTCTTTGCAAACCTTGCACAAAATGAAATTTCCGATCGCCTGCGGTGCTTTAACAGCCAAAAAAGTTATTATCTGCAACGTAGATTACATTCAAACCATCGCCCTTTTTTCGTCTTAGGAGTTTGATGGCGGCTGAATGTACATCACTTGTTTATCTCGACCAACCAACAAACCGACGATGAGAAAAATCACCCCCAGGAAGAAGCCAACAAACCCTAGGAAGCCACTCACCAAGGTGCCGCCAATTGCGGCTCCTGCGGTTTCCGCGCCTGAATGAGCACCGCTAATATTCGTTGCGATATGGCTACCGGTAAAAACAATACCAGCTAACGGAAGCATGAACGCAGCGATTCCTGAGGTAACCAAAAGTCGACGCCATGCCTTGCCAGCAGTGGGAGCGGAGACAGCTATTACTAATGCAATAATCCATATTACGAAGAAAACAATCGCGCCAGTCCCTCCAGCGGCTCTCGGAGATGCCGCTCCGGCGATTGCTACAACTGTCGAAACAAGAATGGCTAATATCAATCCCGCGACCAACCCTGCAAGAATCTTCATCCTGAACTCCCGTTTGCACCGCGCCGTATATGCTCGACTCAGGTATAGCAGCAAAAAGCCACTGCTGCCCTGCGAAAATTTGTCACACCTCGGCTGGCAGAAGAAAATCTCGCACGGATGAAGAATGGGGACCTCTGGCGCCTCGGGCTTGCTGGAGCGCTCAGCCTCCCTCGGGTACAAAAAAGGCCCTGCTGGGCAAGACCTTTTTTCAAATCCAGGCGGCACGTAGTGCTGCAGCCCTACCTCACCTCAACAATATCCAAAGCCCGATTCGCCAACAGCTCACTCACCTCAATTACCTGCAAAATCCCCATCGCAACACGCCGCCGCGATCCATCCAGATCAAACGCCAGATCACTGATCATTGCGTTCGCCGAAGCCAGGTTCTCACTGAGATTCGCAAGCAAACACTCAGAATCCACACTCGGATCAATCCGTAAAATGGAGTCGGTCTTGTCAGACGTTTCGCTCTTAGCCTTGGGTTTCAGGTAAAAATCCAACGCTCGCGTGGCAGCGTCATCGATTTTCTTGTTGCGGGCAGACTGAGCACGGGAGACGTGTTCGTTCGTATCAGGGGGATTCGGAGTATCTTTCGCCATTATCTTGTTTCCTGTAGTTGGAGCCATCACCCGCTCGCGACTAAACGATGGGAGGCAGCTGTGCGCAGGTTAGTCGACCGGGGAAACAAGAAACCGGCGCGTCCGAGGACGCCCTGCGCACAGCCACCATCGAGTGCAGGATAGGAATCCCGACTGGATGACGCCTTGCACAACCTGTTTCACCCTGGGCGACTAAACCCGATCACTGATGAGCAGTGACAGGTACCAAACTACCGACGCAATCCAAGGCGAACAAGCCGGCGGATTCTGGCGTAGTTGTAGGCAAAGGCGCAAGGCGACGTCGGCTGGCGAGTTGCGGTTGCCCAGTGACTGACAGCCCCATCTGACGCTTCAGATTGTTCCGCTCCTCAATAGCCAGCCCTACCTGTTTTGAGGAAAGCGGAACGACCACTTCAAGAATCCTCCTACATCGCGCCCCGCTCTTCCCGCGTTAGCGTCTGTCCTGCATTTCAGCGGACGAGATTCACTACGTGGCGACACGCAAAAAAGACATCCCCCAGGTTCGAAACCCGCCCGGCGGCGACGGGCATCACGTCACTTATCGGGACATGAGCGCCAGCGAACTGGCCGAGCGCGACGCCCTGCAGCAGGCTTATGAAGCCATGCTTGCCCGGCAATCCGCCTACGAACAAGCGCGCTGGGCCACGGTGGATAACAAGCCGTTATCCAGCGTAACCGGGAGCGTGTTCGCCAAGAGCTGCAAGCTCCCCAACGGCATCATCGATTACAGCAACCCCAGCGGCTACGTCCCGGCGGACCTGGTCAAGCAGTACGGTGATCTCATGTGGCTCGGCGGTCGGATCGCCGAGCCATCCGGCACGATCCCCCTCAAGCGGATCGGCGCTGGCACGGTTCCCGTTACCTTGGGCAGGCTCGCGCTGGGTGGTTCGGCAACTTCCGCGGCTACCGCTACCGGCGGCACCGTCGGCGCCGCGCTGCTGACAGGCATTGTCGCCCTGCTCTGGCCGTCCAATCTGGGCGATAGCGCGCTTTACAGCGAAGACCAGCTACGCGACCTCAAGCAGGCCCGCAGCCGCATGCGCTTGAGCGTCGAGCAGCAGGCCGACGGCAGTCTCAAGGGGTATGGCTTCTATACCGGCCAGCATCCCGATTGGGAGATGGTTGATGTTGTTCAGTTCACGCCGCGAGCCGATCAGTTCATTGCCGACCTGGGTGATGGCATCGAACTGATCTGGACGCCGGCTACCAATCCGGCTGACACCCTCGGCATTCCTGCCCTGGAAGCTGCGCCACAGGCACCACCTATTTGGATCTACCCGCCGACGCCGATGGCCGACAGCATCATCGTCGACCCGATCTATCCGCCGGAGTACAAGGATTTCATTCTGGTGTTTCCGGCGGATTCGGGGGTTCGGCCGGTTTATGCTGTGGTCTCTGTCAGGCGAAGCGGTAACCCCGATCATGACTACTACCCTGCCCCCTCTTCACTTCCAGCGTTCCCAGACGCAAAGTCTGCTCCATTAAAAACAGCTGTACGTGGGGGAGGTAAAAAACGCCGACGATGGAAAGATCGCTCAGGAAAGATCTATGAGTGGGACTCGCGGCATGGCGCTGTAGAGATGTACACAAAACAAGGTCAACACCTTGGCGAATTCGATTCGGAAACGGGTGAACAAACAAAACCCGCAGACCCATCAAGGAGGGTAGAAAAATGAAACACGTTATTGAAATTTTCGATGCGACGTCCGAGGAATTGTTACAGAGCGTAGAAATTCCACAGTCGTATTCAGAGCAACTAGCCGAGCTGATGGGATGGACGCAACCTGAAGATCCATATGACGGCTATGATCTTTTGCCGGACCAGGTAGAAACGTTAGAGAAATGGACCCGCTGCACATTAAATGGCGATAACCGCATCATTCAAATCGTTTGCCTTGAATAAAGCCGAGGCAAATCCGCCACTGTTATGGGCGCCCAAACCAGCGCCCCCAACGAGGCTGATAGAACCATGAAGCATAAAATAATGGGCGTAATAGACGGCGACGACCTTGCCTCATACGAAAACTCGCTCTGCATTGGCACTCAGGCTCTAGCAAAAATAATGAACTGGACCAAAGAAGAAAGCTATTTTTATGATTACGCATTGAACACATCTCAAATTGCAGCGCTGGAAAAAGCATGTTCAATAGAGCTACCACGAAATCTGTTGCTTTTTTTAAGCAGCAGCAATTAACTCATTAAAAACCATCAAAACGAGGGACACCATGCGTTACCTCTCAATAACAGGCTTCTATCCAGACGACAAGAAAGACGATTCACTGCAGTTCAAGACCTGCATTAAAAACGCCGAGCAAAACGAAGCGCTCGCCCAGATAACTGAAGCAAAAGCATTCAACGCTGTTGAACCAGGAGAGTTTCAGATAACAGAAGAGCAACTCAAAAAAATAGAAAAAACTCTCGATATAAAACTCCCTGCCGGACTGGAATATTTCATCGGGACTCGCGCCTACTAACCCTCAACAAAAACCAGATCAAAAAGCTGAACGAGCCAAATGGGACTAAAACTAAGACTTGAATGGTATAACAAGCAAACCGAATCCTACGAGGGTGAGGATTATTCCGAAGACTTGGGTGATGACGGCTCTGTCATTGAAGCCCTAGGGATTCCAATCGAAAACAACATAAATAACGGAGGCTTTAATGTCCCACAAGAATGGATAAAAATTCTCCAACCTTATTTTCAGCATTCAATTGATTCGCCCACCTACATCTATCAGGTCTCCTTCGATTATCGAGACAGCTGGTAGCCACGGGGCGAGTGTTCGATAAAAGGGGAATGCAAATTCACGCCACATACCGGGCCCGGCTAAAAAACAGTGCCGCGCCGATACCAATAGCACTGGTTGAGGCGATCCCCAGATCAAAACCGGAGATGAAAGACGGCAGCATAAAAATACTCGCAAATCCCAGGACAACCAGGGCAATGCCTAGCCATTTCCTGAGGCCGTAGGATTTCATATAGAAGAACAACAACAGAAACACTGCGTATGCCAAGGCGTACAGGCCATATTCGTTCATAGTCTTAGCCACCTTGAGCCTTGATGATCATGGAGGATCCAGAGTGTTGCGGACCTATGCCACCACTTACCTGTGCATCGAAGCTCACGATGACATCACCGGCGTGATAGGTCGGCAATTTGCCCAACGTGAACTCGCGGACTGCCCATCCCACAGGGATGACCGCTCCGGGAACGAACTTGCCGGCCGCTGCCGCGAAAACTCCGCTGGTGAGGTTGGCGATACTCGTTCGTTGAGCGTTGAGTAGATCACCCTGTTGCCGGGTCAAGGGTTTTGAAATCCCGACCATCATTTGGCAGGGTAGATCCTTGGCGAGCATTTTGTCGTAAAGCTCCACTACCCGGTTGCTCACTTCGTAGTGGGCGGTTTTCGCTTCGCCAAAGTGCAGTGTTCTGAGGCTACCCCGCTCATCGGCTGACAGGGTGAAGCGCGATACGCTGAAGACAATTCCATGGCTGCCAGAAAACTGACCGTTTTCAAACTTCAATGCTCGCATCCTTATCGAGTCTGGGAAGGCGGGGATTTTGTCTTAGCTGGTGCGCTTTTCGCAAATGGTAAACACGGGGCGCCGCTCAATGGCCCGGATCAGCTACGTGGCTACGAACGAGAGAGGTCTCGTTGCCAAGACCTCTCTGGAGCGGAGGGCAAACGCCTCGCCTACCTCACCTCAACAATATCCAAAGCCCGATTCGCCAACAGCTCACTCACCTCAATCACCTGCAAAATCCCCATCGCAACCCGCCGCCGCGACCCATCCAGGTCAAACGCCAAATCACTGATCATGGCGTTCGCCGAAGCCAGATTCTCACTGAGATTCGCCAGCAAACACTCAGAATCCACACTCGGATCAATCCGAAAAATGGAGTCGGACTTGTCAGACGTTTCGCCCTTAGGCTTGGGTTTCAGGTAAAAATCCAACGCCCGCGCGGCAGCGTCATCGATTTTTTTGTTGCGGGCAGACTGAGCACGGGAGACATGCTCGTTCGTATCAGGAGGATTCGGAGTCTCTTTTACCATCGTCTTGCTTCCTGTCATTGGAGCCATCACCCGCTCGCTGCTAAACGATGGGAGGCAGCTGTACGCAGGTTAGCAGACCGGGGAAACAAGAAACCGGCGCGTCCGGGGACGCCCTGCGCACAGCCACCATCAAGTGCAGGAAGGAGATTCCTGACTGGATGACGCCTTGCACAACCTGTTTCACCACGAGCTGCTAAACCCGATCACTGATGAGCAGTGACAGGTCCCAAACTACCGACGCAACCCCAGGCGCACAAGCCGGCGGATTCTGGCGTAGTTGTAGGCAAAGGCGCAAGGCGCTGTGGCTTGGCGGGCCTTGTCGCTAGTGTCTGTCGGTCTTTACTGACAGGACGTCACTCGACTGGTCCGAGCAGGTGTCCGATGCCGTTCAATTGAGGCTGTCGAAAGACCTGTGGCAAGGCGCTCATGGGAGGGGGCTGCTGCGCAGCCCAGCGGGAGCAAGCTCCCTCGCCACGGGGTTTGGTGTTTACCCAATGAGCAACGTGGTGCTACGCGTCTTCGCCCTTCTCCGCCGATTCGGCGCTGTGCACCACCACCAGCAACTGCGCCTGAACATCACCCACCGAACGCAGGCGATGGGGTTTCTGGGCATTGAAATGCAAGGCGTCACCGCGATTGAGCAGCACGCGCTCGTTCATGAAATCCACTTCCACCTGGCCTTCATGAACGAACAGGAATTCCTCGCCCGTGTGTTCCTTGAACGCATGGTGCGCCGCGAATTCGGTCGGGGGATAGAGGATGAAGGGCAGCAAGGTTCGCTCGGAAACCTGGTGAGCCAACACCGCGTATTCAGAGCTGCCAGGGTTTGCCGCCAGGGATTGGCGGTCTTCACAGCGCACCAGGCTGTAGCTGTCGAGCGAGACGTTTTCCTCGGAGAACAACTCCTCGACTTTCACGTTCAACGCCTTGGACAGCTTGAGCGCCGTGGCGATGGAGGGCGTGCTCAGACCCCGTTCCACCTTGGACAGGTAGCTCTTGGTCATCCCGGTTTTTTCAGCCAGGACGTCCAGCGTCACACCGAGTTTTTTTCTGAGCAATTTCAAGCGAATGGACATAGGTAACCCACATTTCCAGGGAAACGGACAATCTGCGATTGCAAATGACACTTTGTGTCATATAGTCTATTTAGTGTCATTAGCACCTCCATCCCACAGCTTCCATGACGCGGATCAAGAACGGTCAAAGAACGAATCAGGAGAACTGACATGAGCAAGACACTGGCGACGCCCAAGGACCAATTGGTCCAACATGCTGTAGACCAGATGCAGAAATCACTGCCGGATAATACGTGGACTGTGCGACAAAAGCTGGCCCTGACCTGTCGCATCTTGTTCGAGAACGGTCACGACTCAGGCCTCGCCGGGCAGATTACCGCGCGCGGGCTGCAGCCTGGCACTTACTACACTCAGCAACTGGGCCTGGGGTTTGACGAGATCACCGCCGGCAACTTGCTGTTGATCAACGAAGACCTCGAGGTCCTGGAGGGACACGGCATCCCCAACCCGGCCAATCGGTTTCACACCTGGGTCTACCGCGCCCGGCCGGATGTGAATTGCATCATCCACACCCACCCGACCCACATCGCCGCGCTGTCGATGCTGGAAGTGCCGCTGCAGATTTCCCACATGGACCTCTGCCCGTTGTACGAAGACTGCGCGTTCCTGGAAGGCTGGCCGGGCGTGCCCGTGGGCAACGAGGAAGGCGAATTGATCGCCGGCGCCCTGGGTGACAAGCGAGCGATTCTGCTTTCCCACCACGGTCAATTGTCGACCGGCGAGACCGTGGAAGAAGCCTGCAACATCGCCCAATTGATCGAGCGCGCCGCGAAGCTGCAACTGCTCGCCATGGCCGCCGGAGAGGTGAAGCCGATCCTGCCGCACCTGGGCCGCGAAGCGCACGACTGGATCGCCCGTCCCAAGCGTCACGCGGCCGCCTTCAACTATTACGCCCGGCAGAACCTGCGCCAACACGCCGATTGCCTGAACTGAACCCAATAGGAGCGAAGCCATGTCTACCCCGAACATCCACGGCATCATCGGTTACACCATCACGCCCTTCTCCGCAGACGGCCAGGGCTTGGACCTGGACGCCTTGGGCCGATCCATCGACCGCCTGATCGACAGCGGCGTGCATGCCATCGCGCCTTTGGGCAGCACAGGCGAAGGCGCCTACCTGAGCGACGCGGAGTGGGACCAGGTCAGCGAATTCAGCATCGCCCGCGTTGCCGGCCGGGTGCCGACCGTGGTCAGCGTGTCCGACCTGACCACCGCCAAAGCGGTACGCCGCGCGCGTTTTGCCCAAGATCACGGCGCCGATGTGGTGATGGTGCTGCCGGCCTCCTACTGGAAACTGAGCGAGGCGGAAATCCTCAGGCACTACCAGACCATCGGTGCCAGCATCGATGTGCCCATCATGCTGTACAACAACCCGGCCACCAGCGGCATCGACATGTCCGTGGATCTTATCCTGCGGATCTTCAACGCGGTGGATAACGTCACCATGGTCAAGGAAAGCACCGGCGACATCCAGCGCATGCACAAGCTGCAACTGCTGGGCGAAGGCCAAGTGCCGTTCTACAACGGCTGCAATCCGCTGGCGCTGGAAGCCTTCGCGGCGGGCGCCAAGGGCTGGTGCACCGCCGCGCCGAACCTCATCCCGCAACTCAATCTCGACCTGTACGCAGCCGTGATGGCCAACGACCTGGGCAAAGCTCGGGCGCTGTTCTACCGTCAATTGCCGCTGCTGGATTTCATCCTCAAGGGAGGCTTGCCCGCCACCATCAAGGCCGGTTTGCGCACCCTCGGCCTGGAGGTCGGCGACCCGCGCTTGCCGGTCTTCCCGCTCGACGATGCGGGCAATAGGCGATTGCACGTCATGTTGAACGAACTGCTCTGAGCCTTCCGACCCTGGCGACCCGGCGGGTAGCGCCTGAAAACAACTACCTGTTCGGTCGTCTTTGAACGAGAGAAACTTCAATGACCATCAAAGTCTATGACACGCACGTACGCACCCAAGACGGACGATACTTGCACTTCGACGTGCTGATCGACCGCAACGACCAGGAGTTCGCCCAATCCTGCGCCCGGCGCTTCCTGGCCGAACAGGGCATCGAAGACCAGGACATCACCTTGAACGACTGCCGTTTCTGCCACGTCGAGCCGAGCAACCCCGAGGTAGTCGAGGCCATCGCCCGGCAAGGTTTTTTCATCCTGAAACTGCAAGGCTGCGAGGTTTGAAATGCATACCTATAAACCGTTGCACTGCGACCTGCACGACTACCTGGAGATCGCCTGTCTGTGCGGCTACACGCTGGACATCGAGTTGACCGATGGCCAGCGCCTGACAGCCCGGGCGATTACCACGCGGACCTCCAATACGCAGGAAGAATTTCTCGAAGTCGAAACTGCCGATGGCCGCCAAGAGATTCGCCTCGATCGCTTATTCGCGATTACGCCACAGGATAAGCACGCCAGGTTTGGCCGCGTTGTGCTGGCGATGGGTGATCGGACAGACCGCTAGCGTGATGCATAAAGTTGTGGGCAGTTGGGGAACTGACTGGTCAAATAAATCCGTCCCCTTTAACACGTCCCCTTTAACACTAGACGTGAGCGGTTGCCCGATGGATGAAGAGGGGCTGCTGCGCAGCCCAGCGGGAGCAAGCTCCCTCGCCACGGGGTTCAGCGTTTACTCAACTGAGCAACGTAGTAATAAATAGATCTGTCCTCTTTCAGACACGGGGCGGGTTTCGCTCTGTGAGGTTGGGTCCGCTTGAATACTCGTTGACTGACGCACCGCTATCGCGAGCAAGCTCGCTCCCACAACGAGAGCGTTGTGCCTGGATTCATTGGACATCCGGTTATCCCGTGGTGAGGGAGCTTGCTCCCGCTGGGCTGCGCAGCAGCCCCAATCAGCCAGTGGCCGGGTCTGGGTCGTCGGCGGGGCTTGTCGTTCGACATCCAGCACTCAAATGCCTGTTGGCAACCTCACCGGCTTGCTCCAGCGCCAACCGATGCAAGGTGACAGCGGCCAGTTCCAAACCATCACCCCAGCGCACATCAAAGCCCCACTCGCCCGCTTGGGCGGTGCCGAACAAGGACGGATCGACCAAGGGTTTCAACACCGGGAATTGTCGGATATGTGCCTGCAGGTCAACGTCATAGCGCTTGCCGTTGGCAAACTCCACTTGCAACGCACGTTGGCCCGGGACAGGCTTCACGCTGTTGATTCTGGCTTCGCAGGTCATGGGCAACGTCTCAGATTCTGTTCATTCCACACGCGTTGCGGATCGACCTTGTGATTCGTTGCCAAGGCTACACAAAATATCTTTCCACTCCATCCCTTCCCGCAAAGCCCCCATCCGCTCCAGCAAAGTCCCCGCCCGTTCCGCGCCTCGATAATCCCCCGCCTCACACACCCCAAGCGCTACAACCGAGCACCGCGTCCCCCCCATGAACCTACGCACCTTCATTCGCAGCTACTGCCTCAACGCCAGGCTCGCCACGAATGCCCTGACCCGCCTGCACCGAGCGCTGTCATCCCTGGCCGGCTACCTGGCCCAGCAAGGCTTCGATTCCAACCTATGGCCCGCCACCCGTGACGACGCCGCCCTGGACCGTCGCCTCAACACCCTCTGCCCAGAACTAGCCGCCACCGTATTCAGCCACGCCCGCGAAGGCATCATCCTGGTCGACCCCTTCGGCCGGGTCATCGCCGTAAACGAAGCCTTCACCCGTCTCACCGGTTACGGCCAGGAAGAGATCAAGGGCCGCGAGCTGAACGCCCACCGCATGGTCCGCCGCCTCACCGCTTTTTACACGCCAATGAAAAACGCCCTGGATTTCCACGGCCACTGGTCCGGCGAAATCCAAAGCAACCACAAGGACGGTCGTGAAATGACCTCGCGGATCAGCATCAGCGCCGTTCATGACCGTCACGGCAACGTTCAGCATTACGTGGCGCTGCTCGGCGATATGACGCAGATGAAGCAGCGCCTGCAGTTGCTGGAGCGTGACGCCCGGTATGACGCGCTCACGCAGTTGCCCAATCGGTTGTTGTTGGCCGAGCGCATGCGTCAGGCGTTGGGCAAGGCGCGGATTCATCAGCAGAAGGTGGCGATTGCGTTTATTGACCTGGATGGGTTCAAGGCGCTGAACGACAGTTATGGCCATGACTGGGGGGATCGGGTGTTGCAGATTGTCGCGGCGCGGATCAATGCGACGTTGCGTGAGGGCGATACGTTGGCGCGGCTGGGGGGTGATGAGTTTGTCGCGGGGCTGGTGGGGTTGCAGGCGGTGGAGGACAGCGAGCCGTTGCTCAAGCGGATGCTGGCGGCGGCGAATGCGCCGATTTTGATCGGGGCGCAGACGGTGGAGATTGCGGCGAGTATCGGGGTGGCGTTTTTTCCTGAGCATGGGCAGGAGATCGATGGGCTGATCAGTAAGGCGGATCAGGCGATGTATCTGTCGAAGAAGGCCGGTGGTAATCGCTTGGCGTTTTGTCCGACGCGGTTTATTTCGCTCAATAGCGAAGCCTGACGGTGGTGCCGACGGTGCGTTCGCTGCCGGTCATGACGCCGTAGTCGCCGGCGCCGAGCAGTGAGTAGACGGCGGTGATGTAGTTGCGGTCGAAGACGTTGCGCACCCAGCCTTCGACTTCCCAGGCGCGGTCCTGGCTACGCAGGCCCAGGCGCAGGTTGGTGAGGCCGTAGCTGGGTTGATAGCTGCCTTCGCCGCCTTCGAGGGTGCCGTAATAGCCGGTGCGGAAGCTGTAGTCGATGCCGCTGAAGGCCTCCAGGCCGTAGGGCAGCGGGTGGGTGTGGTCGAGGCCGCTGCTGAGATTCCATTCCGGGGCGTTGTAGAGGCGCTCGCCGCTGAGGTCGCAGGTCCATTGGCCCGAGGCTGGCGGGCACGGGGCGTTGGGGAAGCTGCGATAGCGCGCGTCGCTCCAGGCCAGGCCCAGGCGGCCGGTGAGTCGGGGGGTGAGTTGCCAGACGGAATCGAGTTCGATGCCGCGCAGGCGGACTTTGCCGACGTTGATCAGGTTGTCCCGCAGTGGGGGCGCGAACACGGAGGTGGGCGGGCTGTAGGTGAGCGCTTGGTAGTCGTCGACGTCGGTCTGGTAGACGGCGATGTCGAGCAAGGCGCGCTGATCCCAGAAGCGGGTTTTCATGCCGACTTCCAAGGACGTGGCGCGTTCCGGCTCGAAGGTCGGCGCGGTGAACGGGCCGATCACGTCGAAGTTGATGCCGCCGGCCTTGTAGCCCCGCGACCAACTGACGTAGGCCATTACCGCATCGTTGAAGCGGTAGCTGGCGCTGAGCAGGCCGGAGACGTTGTGTTCTTTTATCGAGTCTTCGCGGTAATAAGCACGGCCGAGGGCGATGTCACGCAGCAGTTGCCCACCGGCCTGGAACACCTGGGGTAAGCCGGTCAGCGGGGCGAGGTTGCTGACGTCGCGGGAGATCCAGCCGTCCTTGCGCTCCTGGCTGTAGCGAAGGCCGCCGGTGAGCTCCAACGGATCAATCGGGCGCCAGGAGAGCTGGCCGAAAATGGCGCGGCTGTCGCCGCTCTGCTCGCCGTCGTAGCGTTGCCGCGCACCGTCCAGCAACAGGGCCGGGACCTGGCTCGGATCGGTGATGTTGATGCCCAGTTTCTTCAGCTGTTCCAGTTGATCGCCGACGAACCAGGACGCGGCGTCCTTGCCGTATTCGACGTCGATCTGGCGGTCGAGCTGTTGGCGCAGGTAATACAGGCCGGCGACGTAATCGACGGACGAGCCGGCCGTGCCGGACAGGCGCCATTCCTGGCTGAACTGTCGGTGGTCCAATGCGGCTTCGGATTGCATCACCGAGCGTGCGGTGCTGTCGGCGTCGCGGTCGGCGCGGTAATCCCAGTCGCGGTAGGCGGTGATGCTGGTCAAGCGCATGGCCTCGTCGAGGTCCCAGTTCAATTCCAGTGAAACGCCATTTTGCAGGGTTTGCGGATGTCCCGGCGCGTCGATGCGGGACTCGCGTTTGTAGGGGTCGGGCTCGGCCAGCGGATAGCCGAGGAATTTGGCGCGCTTGCGGGTTTGCTCGCCGTAGTGATTGACCAGCAGCACGTTGCCGGCTTCGTTCTGCTCGGCGTAGTCGGCGATCAGGCGGGCGCTGAAGTCGCTGTTCGGCGTCCACAGCAATTGGCCGCGCAGGCCGTGGCTGTCAGCATCGCCGAGGCGGCTGCCGTCTTGCAGGTTTTCCACGGCGCCATCGGAGGCGCTGTCGAACACATTGAGTCGCCCGGCGAGCACGTCGTCTTGCAACGGCCCGGAAAGCGTCCCGCGGTATTCCCGCCAACCGCGCTCGCCGTAGCTGGCTTCGAGGTTGGCTTCGGGCTGGAACGTCGGTTGTTTGGTGATGATGTTCAGCGCGCCGGCGGTGGTGTTCTTGCCGAACAAGGTGCCTTGCGGCCCGCGCAAGACTTCGATGCGCTCGATGTCCATCAATTCGGTGAAGGCCATGCCCTGGCGCGCCTGGTAGACGCCATCGACGTAGGTGCCGACGCTGCCTTCCAGGCCATCGTTGTAGGCGGTCGCGCCGAAGCCGCGCAGGCCGAAGCCGGCGTAGCGGGCGTCGTGGCCGGACACGATCAGGCCGGGCACGCGTTGTTGGATGTCTTGAAGGCGGTGCAGGCCGGCTTCGTCCAGTTGATCGCCGTAGAGGACGCTGATCGGGATGGGCACGTCTTGCGGGTCTTCCTCGCGGCGGCGGGCGGTGACGGTGGTTTCGTCGAGCGTGAGGGCGGTGGGCGCCGCTTGTTCGGCCTGGACCGACGCCCAGGGCAACGTGCAAAGGCTGCCGAGCAAGAACAGCCGATAACCCAAACCCGACATGCTAGAACTCCCGAGCCATCGCGCGACGCGCCGTGTCCGGGCAGACCAGTGCCTTGACGCAGGCCAGCAGTTCGCGGCTGTCGGCGGGCTTGAGCAAGACCGCGTCGAAGGCCAGGTCCTTTGGATAATCCTCCGGTCTGCGCGGCGGCACTGCGGAATAAAGCACCACCGGTAGATCGCGCCCACTGTCGCGCACGTGGCGCAGCAGTTCCCAGCCGTCCATGCCGGGCATCATCTGGTCGCTGATCAGCAGGTCGATGGATTGTTCGGCGATGCAGGCCAAGGCGTCTTCGCCGTTCGCCGCCATGCTCACGTCGAAACCGTAACCGGCCAGCAGGTCGTAGAGCCATTCACTGTTCTGTTCGACGTCGTCTACCAGCAGGACGTGTTTGCCCTGGCCGTCGAGCGGCGTGACGTTGTTGTCGACGATGCCGTTTTCCAGGTCGTGTTCCTCGGCGTATTTCAGTTGCAGGCGAAAACTGAGGTGGCTGCCCTGCCCCGTGGCTTGGGGTTCGAGGCGGCTGTCCATGCGTTCCAGCAGTTGCGTGACGATGGACAGGCCCAGCCCGCTGCCCTCGAAGCGCTGGGCATTGCGGCCGCGGCGGAACGGTTGCAGGAGTTGTTCGAATTCTTGCGGATCGATGCCAATGCCGGTGTCGACCACGCTGAAGCGCAGTTCCACAGTTTGCGGAGTTGACGCGGCGCCAGCACTCACTTCGAAACGGATCTGGCCGTTGCGGGTGAATTTCGCCGCGTTCGCCAGGAGGTTCATGAGCACCTGTCGAAGGCGTTTGAAGTCGGCTTCTACCAGTGGCGGGAGGTCATCGGCGAAAACAGCTTCGAAGGTATTGCCCTGGCGTGCGGCGAGAAAGCCTGCCTCGTCTGCGACCTCCTTGAGGAAGCCGTACAAATAACCCGGCGCGAGGGTCAGTTGCATCTGCTCCAGCTCGCCACGGGAAAACTCGAGCATCTCGTCGATCAGCTCCAGTTGCTGGCGGGCGTTGCGCTCGATGGTGGCTTGATAGTCGCGGTTGGGGCCGGCGTGCAGCAGGCGCGCGTAGTCGATGATGCGCACCAGCGGCGAGCGCAGGTCATGGCTGATCCGCGCCATCAACGCACTGCGCGCCGCCAGGGATTCGCGCAACTGCGAGGTGCGCAGCGCCACGGTGCTTTCCAGGCGTTCCTGTTCGGCCTGGCGTTGCTGTTCGAGGGTGGACAGGGCGTGCTTCTCGCGGTTGCGGCTGCGGGCGACTTCCATGATCAATGTGCACACCAGCAACACCACGCCCGCCAGGGTGGACGATAGGCTGTATTTACTTTGCGGCGATTGCCAGGGCAATTGTTCTTGCGGGAAGAAAATCCGCATCAGCAATTGCCCAAGCAATAACGTCGGCACCAGCCAGGCCATCCAGTTGTAGGCCAGCCGCGCACGCCAGGCCATGAGCAGCGTAGCGACCAACACGCCGTAGAAACTGAACAAGGAAATCTGGACGATTTGCGCACCCTGGACCGGATCGATCTTCAGCCACCAGAGTCGGCCGAAGACACAGCCCAACAGCGGCACCCAATAGCTCCAGCCAATGATTCTGGGCAGCCGGGAAACCTGCAAGAGCACGCGGAAGTAAGCCAGGAACAGCACGAACGAGAATGCGCTGGCGCAGGTCAGCAACTCGCGCGTCCAGCCCAGCGCGCTGGGCCAGTAGATGAGGTAGCCATTGAGGATGCAGGTCAGCAGGATGTAGCTGAGGACCGCGCCGGCATTCACGCTCAGCAATCGGGAGCGCAGAATCCAACCGACGATGAAGCCGAACGGCACGACCAGCAGGACGATGCCGAGGGTGAGTCCGTCACTCAGGTACGTCTGTTGCTGGCTGCGCAGCAGCGCCGGTTCGGACCACAGTTCCGGTTCCAGCAACATCTGGAAGTTGCTCGCCACGCGGACGAATACGGTGGCGCTCTCCCCCGCCGCCAGCGAGACCGGGAACGCCGGTTGACGCGCCGCCGGCCGGGGCCATTCGGCCAAGGGATAGGCAGCTCCGCCGTGGGCAACACGTCCCGGTTGGTAGACACGGAGGTCTTCCAGGCGCGGTGCGCCGATCACCAACAGGCGCGAACACGCCGCAGTGCTTGCGTTAGTCAGTTGTAATTTCAGCCAGAAGGCGGAGCGGCTGTAGCCTTGGGTCGGCCAGTCTGGGGTGGCGGGGTTGAAACGTTCTTCGGGCAGTTGAGTGACGTCTTCCAGGTTCATGCGGGCCTGGGTGTCTTCGAAAATCTGTATCGCGGGCATCAAGTCGAGGTGATCAGCCCGGCAGATACCCACAGGCGCCGCGTGCAACAGCCCTGTGGATAACAACACTATCGTCAGCATTAAAAGCTGTAGAAGCCGCATCAGGCGCGCCCGGCCGACTCGGTTTCAGCGATACCCAGGGCTTGCTGGCGAAACTGGCTGGGCGTCATGCCGATTCGCTGGCGGAAAGCGGTGGTGAAGTTGCAGGCGTTGCGAAAACCCACCAGTTCGGCGACGTCCTGCACGCTCATGGCGCTTTCGCAGAGCAGATCCTGGCCGCGTCGCAGCCGGGCGTCGCGAATGTAGGCGAACACGGTCATTCCCAGGTGTTCGCGAAAAATCGCGGTGAGGCGTTTTTCATGAGTACCGACTTTTTGCGCGAGCATGCCCAGGGACGGTATGTCGTCCAGCTGGTTTTCTATCAATCGCATCGCCGCGCGCAGCACGATCTCATCGCCTTGCGGCTCAGGGTCGGCCTGGCTTTCATGGACGGCCGGTGGCGCTCGCCAGGTCAATTGCAGGTGAATCTTGATACGTGCCAGGACTTCTTCGGGGGCGCAGGATTTGGGGATGTAGTCCACCGCGCCCACGGTCAGCCCTTCCAGGCGCTCCAACGACGTGTTGGCGGAGGACAGGAACAGGATCGGGACATGCCGGGTGGCCGGTGCCTCGCGCAATAGTCGGCACAGGCTGAAACCGTCCATTTGCGGCATGTGCACATCCAGGACGATGAGGTCCGGGCGCAGGGCCAGTGCCCGTTGATAGCCCTGGTAGGCGTCGCTGGCCAGGGAAATGCGCCAGGGTTGGGTCTTCAACAGAATGAGCGTGGCGCGGATGTCTTCAGGCACATCGTCGATCAGCAGAATATGCGGCAACAGCTCGGACGCCGCCGCTCCCCCCGCCGTCGCTGACTGCCTTTCGTATCGTCCGTCGTCCATTCGCCAGGTCTCTTGTTGTGTTTAGCCAGGTCACTGTCGCGAAATTGCCGGGCGAGGAAACACGTATCGGGCCGGCAACAAGTCGATATAGCGGCAGGTAAGGCGAGAACTGAAGCTATCAAATTTTTAATGGGCGATAAACGGTCATGCCGACCGTGGCGTCCACTGATGCGGGACGATGCTATTCATCGTGGCGAGGGAGCTTGCTCCCTCGCCACAGGTGGGTGGGCATGTGGCGGGGATGGGAACAAGCGGTGGCTGCGCCTGGAAAAACCCAGGCGGGTGACCAATGCGGTTGATGCTGACGACCGTGGCGAGGGAGCTTGCTCCCGCGGGGCTGCGAAGCGGCCCCAAAGCAGCGCACTCAATATGACTGGTACACCGAGTTGCCTGGTTTGGGGGGCTGCTGCGCAGCCCAGCGGGAGCAAGCTCCCTCGCCACGGGTTTGTTGAGTTCCTTGAATGAGCAGCAGTCGGTTAGAACTGGTAACCGATCTGAGCGAGCAACTGCGGGTTCTCCTGACGCGTATCGCTCTGGGCTTCACCGCCGGAGTGACGCCACGCCACCGTTGCATCGAACGAAATCTGGCCGTATTGAGCGCGCAAACCCACACCGCCGCCGGAAATGCTGCGGGTGTTTTGCTCATCGGCCCACTCGTTGTGGTTGATGCGCACCTTGCCGGCATCCCAGAACAGGTAAGGCGTGAGCTTGTCGATCGGGTAGCGAAGTTCGATCTGGGTCAGCATGCCTTCGTCACCCGAGGCTTCGCTTTGAGGATAGGCCCGCACGCCATCGATGCCGCCGAGGCTGAAGTCTTCGGAAGAGTCGAGGTTGTCCTGGCTCCACTGCCCGAGGACACGGGCAAACAGCGTGAAGTTGGCGGGCAGCGCTTGCAGGCGGGCGAGATCGACGTTCACTTTGCTGAATTGGCCCTCGGTCCGGGCGGTCTGGCGGTCGCCCTCGCGCAGGGCCGAGTCCAGCTTCAGGTCACCGTAGGTCAGCGTCGCGCCACCGTAGGTGATGCCGCCGCCGAACAAGGTGTCCCGTACGTCGAATTGCAAGCTGATGGGCAGCGAGTTGCTGCTTTTTTCAAAGCTCAGGCCCAGCACTTCGTACTTATCCTCAAGCTCTTTGTGCTGATACTGCCCGGCCAACATGAGGTTCGCCTGGTTGCTGCGAATGAGCGGATAACTCAAGCCAATGCTGCTGACCTCGGCGGTACCGGTCGCCCCCAGGTCGGCGAATTCCTCGCCCAGGTCGTAAGCGCTCTGGGCATAACCGACGTTGCCACGCAGGCCGGATGTGCCCAATGGCATCGAGTAGCCGAGGCTGCCGAAATACAGCTCCTCATCGGTGGCCATCACGGCGGCGCTGAGCTTGTCGCCGAGCATCATCGGGCTGTTCCAGTCACCTTGGACCGTCAGGCGATTGCGCCCCGAGTAGCGGTTGCCGTGGTTGTCCAGCGTGGCCTTGCCTTCGAAGGCCTTGGTTTTGCTCACTTGGGCATTGAGGTCTCCCGTACCGAGTTCGTCACCCGGGCGGATGACCGGACGAACCGCCACACCCGGCAAGTCGGAGAGCACCAGGATGCTGCGCTCCAGGCGGTCACGCTCGATCACGTCGCCCGGCTTCAGGTCGCCCAGGAAAGGCTGCGCCTGTGCGGCCAGTTTCGCATCGTCGTTGAGGGCGGTGACTTTGCCATAACGCCCTTCGATCACCGCGATGGTCAGCTCGCCGTTGGCCATGCGCTGGGCCGGCAGATAGGCGCGTGCAAATGGGTAGCCCTGCTCGCGGTAGTAAAGCGTGACCTGCCGGGCCACTTCCCGCAGCTCGTCCAGATCAAGGGCCTGACCGATGGCTGGGGCGACGACGCGTTGCAGGCTGGCGTCGTCGATGCGGGTGTTGTCGGTGAACCGGACGGCGTTGAGCTGGACTTTGGCGCCGCCGACTTTTTCCTGGGCCGGTTGTGGTGCTTCTACATCCAGGCGAATGCTTTGCGGCAGTTCCTGTTGGGGAATCGGCAGTTCCTGCAGGATACGGCCGGCATCGGGGATCGGGCGTGTCGGCAGGGTCGCCGCCCAGGCCTGGGTGGTGGATAGCAACGCCAGACCAGCGGCGCAGGACATCAGTTTGTTATGCATTGAATAAGTCTCGAAAAATGCGGGTAGCCTGAGCCCATGGCCACGTCCGGGGGACGCGGCCAAGGGGCTCCTTCAAATGGAAAAAAGGGATGTCAGGGCATCAGGGACGCATGGCCAGACCTGGACCTGGCAAGCGCACACCGCCGCGCACGACAAACACGGTCTGTGGCGGGTAGGCCGCACAGGCCCCTCCGCTGGATACACCGCCATCGGCGCAGACGTTCCCGGCCAGCTCCCGCTCGCTGTCGGCGCTCTCGGCCTGGGCAGCCGCATCGCCGTCGCCATTGCCTGCGCCGTTGGCACGCGTGCCGCCCTGGTCCACCAGCAACAGACCACCGTCCTCGACCCCGGCGCCGGACCAGTCAGCCGGTTTCGGCTGGGCCGGATTGAGCTCTGGAGCATGGGGCGAAGTCACCTGCGCGCCGACGCGTGTTGCATCGGCGACGCTCTGCCGGACAGCTTCATAGTCAATGGACGGCGTCACGGTCAGATTGGCGTTGGCCGGATTGCTCACGATCAGGTAACCGAGGTCAGCCAGCCCGCCGATGTTGATCAGGTGCGAGCCCGGGCCTTGCGTCCCTACCGAGTACAGTGGGTTGCCAAGCATCGGCTTGGTGTCGCCGTTCCACAGACCGTTGGCGTCATAACCGGCTATACCGCCGCCATTGAACGTGGTTTGGCCATCGAACGGCTTGGTCTGGGTGGTCGAACCGTTTGTGGACACCACCAGGACGGGTTGCTCGCGGTACACGGCATGAACGCCCGTGTTGCCCAACGCCCTGCCGAAATTGCTCTGCTGCTCGTCACTGTTGTAGCGGAAATTGCCGCTGCCACTGCCGACCACATCCACCACGCGGGTGCTGCCAGCGAGGCTACCGGTGTAGATCACTGCCCGGCCGCCAACACCGGTGGACACCGTCACGCCCGCGTCGGCCTTCACGTCGCCACCCGCAGCCACGCCCGCCGAAGCGGATTGACCGGCGTTGAGTACGATCGCATCGGAGGCATTGCTGGTGGTGCTGACGTTTTCGGTCAAGGTGATGTTGCCGGTGGTGGTCACCACTTGGACTTTGCCGGTGTTGCCGATGCCGACGATCTGATCCAGTTGGGTGCCGTCCAGTGCGGTCTCGGTCAGCCTGCCGACAGTGACGTCGCTGCGGTTGACGAAGCTGACATCCTTCGCGCGGCTGGCGATGTCGCCGACCCAGTTGCTGGCGTTGCGCAGATCGAAATCACCGCCCTTGAGCGCCAGGCCAGCGGCGGTGATATTTCCCTTGGCGTTTTGGGTGGTCTTGCCATCGACGTTGAGGAACACGTTGCCGCTGGTGGCCAGCCCTTCGTTGATCGCCAGGTTGCCGACGGTGCCAATGCTCACGTTGCCGGTATTGTTCACGCCGGTGGTGGTCTTGACCACGTTGCCGTTGCCATCGGTTTCGCTCAGCGTGCCGACCTTCAGATTGCCGGTGTTGTTGAAGGCGACCTTGCCCGCCTTGCTGGCGATGTCACCCACCACGTTGCCGTTGTTGCGCAACTCGAAGTCGCCGCCGTTGAGGGCCAAGCCGTCAGCCGTGATGTTGCCTTTGGCGTTTTGGGTGGTTTTGCCATCGACGTTGAGGAACACGTTGCCGCTGGTGGCCAGCCCTTCGTTGATCGCCAGGTTGCCATTGGTGCCGATGCTGACGTCGCCCATGTTTTTCACGCCGGTGGTGGTCTTGACCACGTTGCCGTTGCCATCGGTTTCAGTCAGCGTGCCGACCTTCAGATTACCGGTGTTGTTGAACGCAACCTTGCCTGCCTCGCTGGCGATGTCGCCGACCACGTTGCCTTTGTTGCGCAACTCGAAGTCGCCACCGTTGAGGGCCAAACCGTCAGCCGTGATGTTGCCTTTGGCGTTTTGAGTGGTCTTGCCATCGACGTTGAGGAACACGTTGCCGCTGGTGGCCAGGCCTTCATTGATCGCCAGATCACCGTTGGTGCCAATACTCACGTCGCCGGTATTGTTCACGCCGGTAATGGTCGTCTGCGTGCCGTCGGCATGGGTCGCGGTGAGCGAACCCACCTTGAGGTTCCCGTTGTTGTTGAACTGAACCTTGCCCGCCTCGCTGGCGATATCGCCGATCACGTTGCCAGTGTTGCCCAGCGCGTAATTGCCACCCAGCAGCACCAGACCGCTGGCATCGAGCTTGGCCCCGGCGTCGCCGGCCTGGGTGGTGTTGCCCGCCACCTCCAGGGTGATGATGTCGTCGGCACGGGTCTGGCCCTGATTGGCGTCATCCCGTGGACCATTTTCGATGGTGATGCCTTTCGCCAATGTCAGGTCGTGATCGGTTTTCAGGGTGACCGCTTCATCGGAGGTAATCCCCACGGTGCCGTCCACGACGCCCACCGTCAGGTTGCCGTTGCCGGCGAATGCCAGGCTGCCGACATCGGCGGCGATGACACCCACGTCATGGCCCTTGCCCAGGTTGAAATCACCTTCGCCGCGCAGGGCCAATTCGTCTGCGGTAATGGTCGCGCCCGTTGCCTGGGTCGCACCTTTGCCCACGTCGACGCTCAGCGTCAGGCCCTTGCCGGTGGCGCCGTCTTCGTCATTGCCTTCAGGATCCTTGAGCGTTAGATCGCCCAGCAGGTCCAGGACGCCGTTTGCGACCAGGGCCAGATCGTCCTTGAACGTTGCGCCTTCATCGTCGACGGTGATGTTGCGCGTCTTGTCGTTACCGATGGCGACCTTGTCGAAGCCATCCTGGATATTCGCCAGGTCAGCATCAGACAGTACCAACGGATCGTTAGGCCCGGTCACTTCCGGGTCATCGCTGCCGCCCAGGTGAATATCCAGGCCATCGGTCTTCTGTTGCAGGGTGAGACTGCCGCTACCGGCAACGCTCGCGGCGAGATCGATTTCATCGGCGGCCAGGCTGGTATCGCCTTGGGTGAGCAGGGCCTGGCCGACCGTGAGTTTATCAGCGACCAGGTTCAGGTCACCGGTCTGGGTCATACCGGCGACCGGCACGCCTTGCGGGTTGGTCGGGGTCTGGCTGTCGGGAATGGTCACGATGCCGGTGGTCAGGTCGTCGACATCGGCAAAGCTGACCGTGCCGGTGTCACTGGCGATCGTGTTGACGTCGTTGGCCGCGTTGTCGAGGTCATGAACGGCGCCATCTCCCAGCAGCACCAGACCATCGGCGACGATGGCGCCGCCAGCGGTCTGGTCGATCTTGCCGCCATTGCTTTGCAACGCCAGGACCGGGGCCGGTTTGTTGTCGTCGTTACCGGTGCCCGGTGCGTCCGCCACCGTCAACTGGTCATTGATGTGGATGTTGCCGGTACCGGCATCGAGGATAAGGTTGTCGTTGATGCGGGTCGCTTCGATGATGCTGATATCACCGGTCATGTCCGCGCCGCCGATCTTGACCGAGGAGAACCCATCGCCCAAGGCGCTGATGTCGGTGCCGGTCAGTTCCAACGAGCCGGGGGCATCGCCGGTGCTGCCGCCCACGGCAATGTTTTTGCTCGGGGTGTTGGTCTCGAGGGCGATCTTGCCGTTGCCGGTGACGCTGCCGGCGCCGCCGTTGAAGTTGATGTCGTCGGCCTTGATGGCCAGGTTGTTGTCGGTGCTGTTGAGGCTGCCGTTGAAGGTGATGGAACTGCCTTGCAGGCCCTTGCTGCCCGAGGTGTTGGTCTTGATGTTGTCGACGTACAGCGAGCCGCCGACCTGCTTGCCCGCGGTCTGGTCGAAACTGCCCGAGACGAACACGAACTTGTACGTGCCGGCCTTGTCAGCCGTCGCCGTATGGTTTTTCCAATCCACCGCGCCGGTGCCGTTACCCGTTTCGTTCAGGATGATCTGGTATTCGCCAGTGTTGACGTTCAGCAGATAGCCGAAGACATCGTAGGTGTCGCCGCCCGCGACCGGCTTGTAATCGAAACTGACGGCCTCCCCTGCAGCCAGGGAAACCGTGCCCTCGCTGACGACCGAAGGACCACGCATGATGCAGCCGGCGGGAGCGTTCTGGCAGTTGGAGTTGTTCTCGGTACCCAGCAGCAGCGCCGCGCCGCCGTCCTTGCCCTGGCCAGCCGCGGCGACCGGAGTGAGGGGTTTGTAGTCCATGTCGCCTTGGTCGCCAGGCGAGACACTCGGCGTACCGCCGCCCGTTGGCGAGGTGGTCGGCAACGTCGGGTCATCCGGCGAGACCACGCCATCCACCACGGTGACGCCGGTGAAGAACTGGGCGATGGAGGTCTGCCACCCGACCAGGCCGTTTTCGAAGTCGGCGTTCAGGAACTGCGAAGTGCCCAGCTCAACGGCCCCGGTGTAGACCTGCTCGCCGCTGGTGAAGACTTTCGCGCCGTTGATAAAGGTCTTGCCGGCACCGCTGGTGGTCGCGTAAAGCGCGCCCAGCGCGCTGTTACCGCCGACCATGTCGCTGAAGATGATCGAGCCCGAACCGGCGTCGACGCGCAGTTGGCGGTTGTTGGCCACCGCATCGGAATCCACCACGCCGGCAAACACGACGTTGCCACCGTTGCTCTTCAAACTGACGTCGGTGTTCAGGGCGATCTTGCCGTTGAGGATCAAGGCCAGGCTGTTGCCATTGCCTGCGCCACTGGCGTCGATATCACCGTTGAGGAAAATATTGCCGAAGACGTAGCGGCCTGTTCCGCTGTCGTCGTGTCCGGATTGCAAGGTCAGCGTCCGGTCGCCGCTGATGCTCGACGGGGTGTAGTCGCCATTCCAGTGGATGCTGTTGTCGGCCTTGATCGCGACATCGGTGCCGCCGGCCAGGGCGGTGTCGATTGCGTTGAAGCCAACCGTGGCGTCTGTCCCGTTGGCGCCGCCGGTCAACCCGCCGTTACCCGGCCCCACCGTGACGCTGTCCGGATCGAGCAACCACAAGCCGCCCTTGCCGTTTTTAGCCGAAGCGTCGGCGGCTTTGCTCACCGCCAGTTTCGCGCCGCTGGTCTCGATCTTGCCGCCGTCGCCGCCCTTGGCGCCGCCGGTGGCTTTCAGCGTGCCGTCGACGCGGGTCACGCTGCCCGGTTTCTTGACGTCGGACCAGGCCACTACGGTACCGCCCTTGCCGTTGGCGGTCGCCGATGCGTCGAGCACGGCACCTGCGGCGACGGTGGTCTGGCTGGCTTGTTTGATCGCCGGGTCCTTGCCTTGCCAGCTACCGCCCACATAAATCTCGCCACCGCCCTTGGCCCCGGTGGCGTCCAGCTCAGCGCCACCCTTGATCGCCACGCGATCGCCGGTCACGACGATCTTGCCGCCTTTGGCAGTGTCGGAGGATACATCGATGCGCCCGGCGACCTGCACATCGCCGTGGTCGCCCAACAGCGTGACGAGGCCGTTTTCACCGACATCCAGGGAACGGGCTTCGATCAGCCCAGTGTTATTGATGACGGTGCTCGCCAGGGCTTCCGCCGCACGGGCGGTCAGCAGGATTCTGCCGGCATCGGCACGAATGGCCCCGCCGTTTTCGATCAACGCCTGCAACGCGCCTTCTTGCACCTCCAGTTGCACCGGCCCGCCCAAGTCGAGGGTCACGACACGGCCGGCGCCCAGCAGTACATTGCCCTTGTGGGCGGTGATGTTGCCGTCGTTGACGATTTTTGCCGCGATCAGGGCAATGGTGCCGCCTTGTGCCGCGTTGATGTTGCCCTGGTTGACCACCGATGCGGCGCTGTCGCCGCTGAAACGGTAGTTGCCGGCGAGGAAATCTTCTGTGGATAAGTTGAGCGTGGAGGCCACCAGGCCGCCGACATCAACCTGCGCGCCGGGGGTAAACAGTACGCCGTTGGGGTTGACCAGGAAGACTTGGCCGTTGGCTTTCAGTGCGCCCTGGATCACCGACACATCCGAGCCCAGTACGCGGTTCAGAGCGACGGAATTGGCGCCAGGCTGGAAGAATTGAACGGTGTTGCCTTTGCCGATGGAAAAGCTCTGCCAGTCAATGGCGAGCTTGTCGCTGCCCTGATGAATGGCCATGTTGTTGCCATTCTGCTGAACGCTGCCGCTACCCGCCACGATATGGCCGCCGGAAGGCAACCCTGCCGCCGCCGCGACCGAGGCGAAGACACCGCCACCCACGCCGATGACGAGGCTTAGGGATGTGCGGCTTTTGTCTTTGCCATGGCTCTTGACCAACTCGGATGCCACCTGCCACGCGCCCATCACGGCATTCCAGACGA
Organism: Pseudomonas thivervalensis; assembly: GCF_001269655.1. Lineage (GTDB taxonomy): Bacteria > Pseudomonadota > Gammaproteobacteria > Pseudomonadales > Pseudomonadaceae > Aquipseudomonas > Aquipseudomonas thivervalensis. The sequence goes on along the minus strand of NZ_LHVE01000002.1, from coordinate 305,789 downwards.
CTCGGTAAGCTCTATTCATTTTTGTTCACTCATCCTTAATACGGCGGGTCGCGCCATGACGACCAGGCGGTTCGCTGTCGACAAATCAAATGGAAAAGCGCATCCGGACGGATTGCGGCTCGAAAATCCCACAGTGCTCCGCGCCATCATGTCGGCGGTTTGCAGAGCGCGCTTTTGCTTGAGCGCCCAGGGCTTTTGATTGAAGGGATCCGATGATTTTTTTTAAGATGGGTGGGTGAAGGGCGGCGGACGGCCTTGGTCACCTCGTCGTGGGCGACCTATGCTGGGACAGTCCAACTTCGACAGGCGACCCCTGATGATCCAGTGCAAACGCGCCTATGAAACAGCCAGCGCCGAGGATGGCGTACGGGTTCTGGTCGACCGCTTGTGGCCGCGCAATTGCCGCAAGGATGCGCTGGCGATTGCCGAGTGGCTGCCGGAGGTAGGGCCTTCCCATGAGTTGCGCAAGGCGTTCAAGGCGGGGGCGGTTTCGTTTGCCGAGTTCAGCGTGGCGTATCGGCGAGAGCTGGCGGCGCGGCCGGAGCATTGGTGGAAGTTGGTGGATGTGGCGCGGGGTGGGACGCTGACGTTGGTGTATGCGGCCAAGTCGACGGTTGAGAACAATGCGGTGGTGTTGGCGCAGTGGCTGGAGGATGAGGAGGAAAAGCGGGCGGAGGGGAGTTCGTCGGTTTGTTATTTATCTGAGTTTCCGGAGTTTTGAAATAGGCTTGCTGTAACCCGTGGCGAGGGAGCTTGCTCCCGCTCGGCTGCGCAGCAGTCGTAAAACCTTCCGACTGTTTTTTCCTGTAGTACCGAGTTTAATGGTTTGGGGCCGCTGCGCAGCCCAGCGGGAGCAAGCTCCCTCGCCACGGGTTATTGATTTGCCTAAGATCGGCGCAGAGAAATCACAAGGAAGACCACCGTAATGCAATCGCCATTTGATCCGTTGGTTCATATCGATTGGAAAACACCGGGCAGCGACTTGCTTGGACTGCTGCAGCATTACTATCCCGATATCGGAGTGTTTACCGGGCCGGGGTTCGAGCTGTTGTTGGATGAGCTGTCCAACGAGATGCCCGAGGTCTGCTTCGAAGCGCTGGCGGCGGTGTTGGCGGGTCAGGGTTATGACTTGTGGAACCTGGATGCCGGTGGCGATGATTATCGGCCGGTGATTGTCCCTTCCAATCAGCGCGAGGCGTTTGCCAGGCATTGGCAAAGCTCGCATGGGGAGCCAAGGTTCACGGCAACGTTGATCGCCCCCCCTGCGGTGAAAGCGCGCAAACCGGCCAAACCCAAGCGCGGCAAAGTGAGGTGGTTGCAGGACGTCCATGACTATCCCGGCGCCACCTACGTGCATGAGTACAACTACCGCAACGGTTGGGCCGCCATCACCGAGCAGGACGATGACCAGTGGTTGTGCTTTCTGATCGATTACAACCAATGGCCGCCCGCCGAGCAGGACATGCTCGAACACCGCACCGATGGCGTGGACGGCGCGGACTTGCAGCTCATCGATGCCGATGCCCAGCGCAGCCTGTGGAAACGTCGGGTCGTGCGCGGCGATTACAGCGCGGACGACCGCTATCAATACGAAATTCGTCAAGGCGATGAGATCGCGGCGTTCGGACCTGCCGGGGTGCAGTGGCCGGAATTCGAACCGCCCTGCGTGGTGGTGGGTTCAGAGATATTCGAACGGCAGCGCATCTACGAACCCGAGCATTTGACGCGGATCTGGCGGATCACGGCGGACAGCAGCGAGGTGATTTTCGAATACTCGGATGAGCTGACGATCCTGCCCATCGGCCCTCGCCGCTTGCTGTTCATGCAGCACAACGGCCCGAAGTGCTGGGTCTGGCATCAAGACCCGCCGCACCAGACGATCGTTGCCAAACGGATGCCCGCTGAGGCCTACAAGTTGCGGGCGGCAACCGCATACCTGGGGGGCGACGAGGTCCTGCTATTCAGCGAAGGCGGACGGCAGAACGCTGAGCATGCGGGTTATCAGGACACCGTGCTGCTGGCGTGGCGCTTCAATTTCATGACCGGCGCGAAGACCAAGGCGATGCTCGACGGTTTTGGCAGTGAACTGCGCCAGGACACGCGCCTACTCGTCACCCAGCCCAAACAGGTCATTACGTTGCGCACGTTTCATGGGCAGCTTCATGTGTCCCGGGGGCATGGGGATTGGTGGGTGTGGAATTACAGCAGCAATACGTTTGGCACACACAGCCTGGCCTGGTTCTGGAATCAGCGCAGCCATGAGGTGGTGAAGCTGTCTTCCAAGGATATTGCGCGGGTGAAGCCGGAGATTCGTTACTTGGCGGCGCAGGATCGGTATCTGGCGTTCGAGACGGAGTTTGTCGCGCGGTTGCCGGTGTTCAGTGAGATGGTTGAGGCCAAGGGGGGTGAGGTTTTGGTTTTTGAGTGAGGGGCTTCTGCCGCATTTCCTTCGACCGTACGCTATCACCGTGGCGAGGGAGCTTGCTCCCGCTCGGCTGCGCAGCAGTCGTAAAACCTGCTGATGCCGCTCTTCCTGGCACACCGTGGTGGATGGCTTTGGGGCTGCTACGCAGCCCAGCGGGAGCAAGCTCCCTCGCCACGGGGTTAGCGGTGTTTTTGAGGGCTCAAACCCGCAGCAATCCGCGAAACCCTCGCGCCGCGTAATACGACTGCACGCCATTGTGGTAAACGAACACCCGGCCATAACGAAAGTCACCGAAAATCGCCCCGCCGAGGGCGCGAAGCTCAGGGGGGGTTGCCAGCCAGCTGGAAGTCTTGGCATCGAATTCCCCCAGTTCCTGCAGCGCTCGGTACTGGTCTTCCGTCAACAGGGCGATGCCCATCGCTTCGGCCATTTCAACCGCGCTGCCCGTTGGCTTGTTCTCCTTGCGAGCGTCCAGGGCCGCGCGGTCGTAGCAGAGGCTTCTGCGACCGGTCGGGCTTTCTTTGGCGCAATCGCAGAAGGTGACAACGCCGGTCTTCGGGTCGAGACCGATCACGTCTGGCTCGCCGCCGGTGGCTTCCATGGCCTGAAGGGATTTCAGGACGTTAAGGCTGCCTTCCAACCTGGCCTGGACGTCGGCCCATGGGATACCTGGGTGGCGATGGGGGTTTTGTTCGAAGCGGGCTTTCAAAGTTTGGAGAAGGTTTTCCTGGTGTTGTTTTTTCATGGTTTTGGGTCCGTTGGTGGCCGGTTCCAAATCTTGGCAGTACCAGCGTAGCAACCCCATTGAGGCGTGAGGTCAGAAACCAATATCCATCTAGAAAGATCAAGAATTTTACACGCTATCAAAACATCTGATACCGTGCTGAAATCCTGATACGGAAGAATGACTATGCCCGCCCCCCACCAAGACCACGATCTCCCCGAAAGGCGTGATCTGATCGAGCTCAAAGTCTACGTAGAGAACGTGCTGGGCCTGAAGCTGCGCTTAAAACCGTGGGAGCACGTCAAGATCCTTCCGTATGCGTTGCGTGACCGCTACGAATTTTTCGTCACGGAAATCTTCGGGTCCGGCTGCCTCATTCTCAAGGAACGTCCACAGCGTGAAGCCAGCGTTGCGGATGTCGCCAAGCATATTCAGGCCATCCACAACTTTCAGGCATATAAAAAGCTGCCCGAGACCGGCGACTTGATGATTTTCGTCACAGACACGCTTCCGAGTTATGACCGCAAGCGGCTGGTGGAGAAAGGCGTCCAGTTCATCGTGCCGGGCAATCAGCTTTTCCTTCCGGCCTTTGGCATGGACTTGCGTGAGTATTACCGCCAGCGCCTGGAAAAACCTCAGGTCCTGAGCCCCGCCACCCAAGCCATGCTGATTCAATTCCTGATCAAGGGATGGCACCACCAGCTCCTGACCTCTCGCGCTACCTTCGAGAAGTCCTTTACCTACGCGAAAATGACCGTCAGCAGAGCAATCAAGGAACTGACCGACTTGGACATTGTTAAGCCTGGAAAGGAAATGGGTGAGGCCGCGATCCTGTTTCACTTGTCCCCCAAGCAGACTTGGGAGATGGCCAAGGAATCCATGCGCACGCCGGTCAAAAAAGCACTTTGGCTCAATGCAATTCCCCAGGTTTTTGACGACACCCCAATGTTGCTGGCCGGAGAAACGGCCCTGGCTGAAATGAGTCTTCTCGCCGGCCCAAAAGTCCCTTGCTTTGCAATGACCGCAGCGCAGTTCGAGCATGTCCGGGAGCTTGCTCAAACTGAAAAGAATGCAGCCTACGGGGAAGAATTCGGTGCTTGGGGCTCAACGTCGAAAACAGCCAAGTCGAAACTCGAGACCACCGCGCCCTACCTCGAAGTACCGCCAAACCACGCCGCATGCTGCATTCAGTTTTGGAGTTATGAACCACCACGCAGCAACATCGCCACGAGGACGGTAGACCCCTTTTCGCTCTATCTGAGCCTCAAGGATGACCATGACGAGCGCGTGCAAATGTGTCTCGATGAAATGATGGAGAACGTGAAATGGTAGTGGGTGTAGACCGGTTTCGAGAATATTTCAGGGACTTCCAGGACAGCTACGTTCTGATCGGCGGGGTGGCCGCTTCAATTGCCATGGAGGAACTGGGCGCAGAGTTTCGACTGACCAAGGATCTGGATATCGTCCTGGTCGTCGAGGCACTGGATCGTGCGTTCGTCGGGCAGTTCTGGAAGTTCATCAAGGACGGCGGCTATGCCATCCGCCAGAATGGTGACAGCAGTGGGGACTCGCCGGTTTTTTATCGTTTCCAGAATCCTGAGGACAAATCCTTTCCCGTTCAGGTCGAGCTGTTTTCCCGAGTGCCGGATGGCCTGGAGCATGAAGAAGCGGCCAGAATGACCAAGGTCCCCGTTGAGGAGCAAGCCGCCAGCCTGTCTGCGATCATTCTTGATGATGAGTACTACGCCTTTCTCCTGGCCGGCGTCGATCACACCCAGGAGATCAGCCACATCGGTGCTGATCGGCTCGTTCCCCTCAAGGCCCATGCGTGGCTGAACAAGAAGGCGCTACTTGAACAAGGCATTGCCGTGGACAGTCGCGATATCAAAAAGCACTTCAGGGATGTGATCGTACTGGCTGTCGGTCTGACTGAAGGAATGGCCCAGCTACCTGAACGATTGGCGCTCGATTTGAAGGCGTTTCTAAATCAAGTACCCGCTGAGCTCGCGTCAAATCCCCAAGCCTACAAAGGTGTGAACGGCGACCGTTTGATCAAGACCATTCAAGAAGCTTTCAGTCTCGCTTGAATCAGATTTTTCGCACGCTATCAGACATATTGATAGCGTGCAAAAAACCTGTTAGAAGCCATTAAATACTGACGTTAGCCCTTTATGGCACCTTGGCGGAGTCGCCGTATCTGCAATATGAAGGGTCTTGTTTAAATGAGGGGTCTTTCACACCTTGCTCCACGAGCATGGCTCTATACGTTGGCCAAGTTACGTTCGGATCCGACGGTTTCAAGTACCGTTCAGGTACCACCCGTGGCAGGTTCGCCTTTCGCTCTTTCGCATTGTCATTCCAGGGGCCACCCCCACCAAGGTTGACCCCTTGATAGACCAGAAACTCATCGAACTGTCCGACCTTACTTTCCTTCATGGCGAGAACCAGTAACCTGTCAGCTTGTTCGCGCTTGCAGCCTTGAGACCAATAAAGATAATCATGGATCAGAGCCGCACGGCTGTATTGGCCATGTTGCGAGAGCCCTAATGACCACAGCGTTTGCGGGATTGACGCATAGTCAGTGACGAAGCCCTTGGGCACGACAATGCGCTCCTTCGTACTCCCGATGACGTAAGGCATGTCCTCGAGCGTCATCCAAAACTTGTTGTCACCAAAGGCCCGAACGGCGGGTGAAGGAGGCGCTACACACCCAGCGACCATGCACGTTACAAGACCGACCAGAAGAACTCGCTTTTTGGGCATGGTGCTGACTCCAAACCTGATGAAACGCTGAACATCTACGTCAGAGGGCAAAACGCCATCTCGTGGATGGAAAGTAGACGCTCCTCCCCATCTGTGCACGTTCCGACTGAAATTAACGTGCGATACCCTGCCCTAGCGAACACTCTTGAGCAGTCCGTTGCGAACTCGTCTTCCTTGCCCTGTAAAGCATCAATGCCTTTGGTGACGCCAGCCGGTGCCGCGAATGAATCAACGGCAGGCTGTGTTGAGCCAGATGGTGGCATCATCGAAGTAATGGCGGGCTCGAACATCGCGAGCACGGCAATGCTCGATGCCTGCTTGAGCGCCAGGTCGATCATGGCTTCGTTCGGCTTGAGTGCGGGGATGGCAACCTCAGGTTTAACCAGATCGATGACCTCGCCAAACGCCGTGAGCTTCTGTGACAAATCAGTTCTGCGGGAAGGCGTGATCACCTCCCGGATCCCCCTTCTTCCACCGTTGTTCCTGAATGGGTAATAAGCACTCGGTGAGCCTGGGGCAGATTGCCAATGCTGAAGCGAATCTTGCCATCACCATGCGGCACGCGCTGACGCACCACTTCGCCAGGTATCCGGTAATAAAGGTATGGGTCGGTCATCCCTTCGGGACGCAGCACACTTGCAGGGCCAAGAATGATGATGAGTTCATCGTAGGTACCGGGATCACCGCAATCGACGGTTGTGCTGCGACCACCGCTATATTTGACTTGGACTTTCTTGTTGCCGATGTAACCATCGTAACCTTCTTGACGCTGGCTTTCAGCGAGCGCCATACCAAATGCTGACATAGCCAGGAACTCGGCGATGTCGCCGAGATACTTGTCCGAGCGCACGATGTTCTGGTTTTTCAGCTCGTCAACCGACGCATAAAATCGCCCGATTGCATTTGCCTGTTCTTCGGTAATTGGCATCTCTACGTCCTTGATTGGCAACTCTGCCTAACCAACCCACTGGAGATTCGGCCGGGCGCTTTATTCTGAAGTGCTTGTCGACCCTACGCTTGCTTAGGCACAACTACCGCATCAGGCAATATCACGACATCACTGCGCTGGGTGAGGATGCAGGCATGTGAATGTTCCGGCCATTCGCCCAATCGTTTGCCACTCAAACCACTGGGGCAAAGCAGCAGGACGTCACCAAGCGAGAAGAGCGGAAAGCCTTTCACAACCGGAAGATCCCGGCTCACCTCCACCTCTCCCCAGCTCGCCAGATCAAAGTCTTTGGCCTCGAAGTTCTTCAACAACCGATATTTGACCGGGTTCGTCTCGCGCACGCCCATCATCCCGGCGGCCTTGAACACTACGGTAGAACTTGCGCCCGGATACGTGGCGACAACGGCCAAGGTCACCAGCAACGCCGATCCGACCGACAATAGTCCCCGCGTAACGATGTGTTTTTTGCTCACAAAAAAGATCAGGGCCGGCAAGAACAAGAGGACCACCGCCACCATGGAAATGATCATCAGTGTCGTGATGGCTTCCGGGGTGTCTTTGCCGGTGTAGGACTTCAGCAAGATCAACATCGGGTAGACGGCAGCGAAAACGGCAACCATCAAAACGAAGTAGGCAAACAGGAACACGCCAGCCTGATGCCACCAAACCCCAAGCCCTTTCAGGTTATTGAAGAGGGACACCAATTCCAGGGCCATTCGGAATTTTTTCGATTTCAACGCCCCCCCCATGACAGCGCTCATGCCTAGAACAATCACGCAAGCGACAATGCGATGGTCAACCTTGGGGCCCTGAAACGCGAAGGTGACGATGATCAATGATCCAACCACCGCCGCCCAGAAAAAGAACCTGGCAACCGTCGGTCTGAGGTTCGGCGTTTGGTTGAACATAGACACGGCTAATGCGTAAAACATCGTGGTGACGCCCATCACCACCATGTAAAGAAACAGGACAAAGGCCACCATCCCCATCCACGGAAGCAATGCGGAGAGCTGTTTGTCGAACACCAAGGGTAAAAGGTCGATGCGGTTGATCGCCTTTGCATAGGTCATCAAGATCCCGAAGCTGACCACCGCACTGAGTAAGGCCCCCAAACTTCCTATCAGACCCCAGTGCTCGGCCATCAATTTGAGAGCCGCGTAGATATCCTGTTGGAATGAGACAGGTTTCTGTTTCCCTTCCGTTGTACCGACTCCTTGCTCCATTGCCCTATCCCTGTCATTCCAAATTAAACAATAACGAGAGACACTGATGGGTGCGCACTCTTTCAGAAAGACACTATCGACTTCATGTCGGTTAACTTTAACCAGCAGGATACCGACCACGGGTCGACAGGCGCGGTGAATTCTGCGATGACATTCCAGCACGGTTAGCTAAGGTGAAGTAACCCTTAGCGTCCATCACTGAGCACACGAGGCCTGTATGCGGAACTTCACGATCCAACGTATCGACCACATCGTCCTGCGCGTAAAAGACATCGAGCGCAGCCTCGCTTTCTACACGTCGGTGCTTGGTTGCGAGCTCAAGAAGCGCCGTGACGATCTTGGCATGATTCATCTGGGCACCGGTGTTTCGATGATTGACCTGGTAGCCGTCGACGGGCCTCTCGGTCGCCAGGGCGGGCCGGCGGCCGGGAAGCAAGGGCACAACGTCGATCACCTTTGCCTGCGTATCGAGCCGTTTGATGAACAAGCCCTCCTCGCGCATCTGGCTTCAGCTGGCCTGGAGGTTGGGAAAGCGCAGAAGCGCTATGGCGCGGAGGGTAAGGGTTGGTCGATTTACTGCTTCGATCCGGACGGCAACCAGATCGAGTTGAAGGGGCCGGCGTTGGAGCCTTGAGCAGCAACTGGCGAGCGTCCCACAGGGGGTTGGCGGTGGACACTGAGTTTGCCGATCAGGTCAGGAGGTGTTTGGAGATTACCTTGGATATTTCCACAATGCCGGTCTTGCCGGTGAATTCGAATTTCACTTTGCCCAGGGATGAAAAGTAGATCTCCAGTTCAGAGTCCAGGTCGAAGGTGCCGGAGGTTTCGACCGAGTAGGCGACGATGTTTTTGTAGGGCAAGGAAGTGAAATCTTTTTTGCTGCCGGTGATGCCTTGCACGTTCACCGCGATGATGCGTTTGTTGGTGAAGACCACACCGTCGCGCATCGATTTGTAAGCGTCGATAACCTGTTCACCGTCCAGCAGCAGGGCCGTGACGCGCTCAGCATATTCGTCGTTTTGCTTGAGCTTGAAGAAGCCTTTGTTGTTGAAGTCGATCATCGATAAATCCTTGTCGAGAAGAAAATGGTGTTGCCTACAGCCCAGCGGCAGGTGATAGACACAATAGTGGCACTTCAGTAGCATCCGCCAACTTTATCGATCCTTCAAGGATGACTATGCTCGCCCTGCCTCGCTGTCCCGCCCCGTTGTTAGCATTGTCCGCGTTGTTCGTATTGCTCGGCGGTTGCAGCGTCAACGGCAGTTACCCCGATGCCATCGAACCGGACGCCGCCAAGTTGCGGTTCGTCGCCAATACCAGCAACGCCACGCTGGATTATTTCGACGCAGCCCATTGCGACGGGCAAACCACTGGCATTCTCAACAATATGCTGCTGAGCGATACCGCGCGGCGGGTGGGGATGAGCGTTCCGGCGCCCAAGGATGCCAGGGGTTATTTGGAGGTCAAGCTCAAGCCCGGTGAGCAGATTCACCTGCGCACCAACATGAACAGCGGTTATGCCGTGTGCGGCAAGGGCTTCAACTTTACGCCCGAGGCCAATGCCGAATACGAGGTGACGTTCAAGTCCGAGAAGAACTTCTGCCTGACTCAGTTGCAACGCTTGCAACGGGTCGACGGCAAGGACGTGCGCACACCGATCCCGATCCTGAAAAAAGACTTTCCCGCCTGCGCCGGCCGCAATGCGCTGTTCCCCAAGACCTACCCGGACACGCCCCATCGCCTGGAGCTGATGAGCCGGGTCATCGATAAAAGCCTGGTCGTCACGGTGAAGACCGATCCGGCCAAGGAAAAAGTCGAGAGTTATTCGCCAGAGAAGCTGGACACCCTGATCAGCGAACGCAAGGCCAAGCTCGGCTTCGACCTGCCGGTTGACTACTGGACGCTGTACCGGGAAAACCTGAAGACGTTTGGCGATGATATGGCGCAGAACAAGGCGCACTCGATGGAACGCTTCAAGGACGAATACCAGACGCGTCTGCGGCAGTTGAAGGATGAGCAGTTGGAGCAGTGGGCATCGCCGAAAACCGCCAATGCCAAGCCGGAGAAAGCCGAGATCGACCTGGACGTCGCGATGATGGTGGAGTACTTCCGGATCGGGAATGGGGTGACGGTCGAAGCTGTAGGTCATCACCTGGAGAGGATGGCGCAGATGGATGAGCGTTACGGGGTATGTGCGCGGTTTGCGGAGTGCTGGAAGCGCAACTAGCAAGCGAATGGGCCACCGTCATCGCGAGCAGGCTCGCTCCCACAGGGTTCTGCGGTGGGAGGTTATTGCGCCGTCGACTCGACCACACCCTGGACCCGCTGCTGCATGTTGATCAAATGCAACCGCATCGACGCCCGCGCCGCGTCCCCATCATGCCGTGCCAACGCCGCGTAGACCTGCTCCCGCTCACGCACCACCAACGCCCGGTTTTCCCCCGTCACCGCCGGCCCGGCCTGTTGCACGACCGTGATCAACGTATTGCCCACATGGGCCATGGCGTCGATGAAAAAGCTGTTGCCGGTGCACTGGGCGATCTGCAAATGAAATTCGAAATCGACCCGGGCGTTTTCGTCATCCGTTGGGTCAACAGCATTCGCCGCGTCGAGCGCTTCACGCATCGCCTGCAACTGCTCCGGCGTGGCGCGTTGGGCGGCAATGCCGGCGGCTTCCACCTCCAGGCTCAGGCGCAGTTCGATCACAGCCAGCGCATCGTAGGCGCCACCCTTGACGTGTTTGCTGCCCTGGAAATCACCGGGGCGGGCGGTGTCCACTACGAAGGTACCGATGCCGTGACGGGTTTCCACCAAGCCTTCGGCCTGGAGTCGCGACATGGCTTCGCGCACGACTGTCCGGCTGACGCCGCGCTCCTTGATGATGACTTGTTCGGTGGGTAACTTGCTGCCCGCAGGCAGTTCGCCGGCCAGTATCTGCTGCGTCAGGTCGACCACCAGTTGCTGGGTCATGCTCAGGCGTCGATCGGGTGTGACACGGTCCATTGCACCTATCCATTAAAGCCAGACGATCGCGGCATTATAGCCGCGACCTTGCGCCAAAACTCACTATAATGCCCGCTGATCACACTAGAGCACGCCGATGACGGATCAAGCGTTATCTCCACTGAACAAGCCACGCCGCCTCGCCGAAACCCTGGTCGACCGTTTTGCCCAGCGCATGCGCGACGGCGTCCTCAAGTGCGGGGAAAAGCTCCCCACCGAAGTGCATATCATGGAGGCCGAAGGCGTCAGTCGTTCGGTGGTGCGTGAAGCGCTGTCGCGCTTGCAGGCGGCGGGGCTGGTGGAAACGCGCCATGGCGTCGGCACTTTTGTCCTCGACATGCCGGCACCGGAGGGCTTCACCTTGGGGCCGGCGACGATTGCCACGTTGTCGGATGTGCTCAACCTGTTGGAGTTTCGCCTGAGCCTGGAAGTCCAGGCTGCGGGCATGGCGGCGCAACGCGCGACCCCCGAAGCCCTGGCCGAGCTGGCCCAGGCGCTGGAGGCATTGCTGCAGGGGCCGGAAAAATCCGGTACCACCATCAATGCCGATTTTCAGTTCCATCTGAAAATCGCCAAGGCCGCCGGCAATTACTACCTGATCGACATCATGAAGCACCTGGGCACGAAGCTGATCCCGCGTACGCGCATGAACTCCGCCTATTCCGGACAAAGTGACCGCAGTGCTTACCTGCAAGGAATCAATGCCGAACACCAGCAGATCTTCGACGCCATCGCCAGCGGCAATGTCGACGCGGCGCGGGCGGCCATGTACCTGCACTTGAGCAACAGCCGCATGCGCCTGTGTGAAACGCAACAACGTCAGGCGTTCTACAACGAATAAGCGCCCATAGGCCCCTGTGGCGAGGGAGCTTGCTCCCGCTTGGGCGCGAAGCGCCCACAAAGAAGGACTGCTGCGCAGCCCAGCGGGAGCAAGCTCCCTCGCCACAGGTTCATCTATTCCTTAAATTAGCAGTGCTGCCTGTAGGGCCCGCTCTGCAACTCAGAAAAAGTTGTATTGAATACCGACCCGCAGGCGCAGTTGACGATCGTTGTCGACGGAGTTGACTTTGATATCCCCCACTTCAAAAAACGGCGCCCAGCGCTTATCCCACTTGTACTTGACCACGGCATTCTGCTCATAGTCGTCGGTGCCGCCGTTATAACGGATGTAGTTGGCATCGAAGTACGTCAGTTGATATTCATACGCCCACGGCCCCTGATTCGCGTAGTTGATGTACACGTCGTAGCGATGGATCTTCTGGTCGTCCTGGCCGTTGTCCGGCACGTCACGGTCGATCTGGTCGCGGTCGAGCTTGGAGGAATCGTAACGGTAGCGTCCGGCGATGCTCAGCTCCTTGGTGATCTTGTAGCCCAGGCGCATGCCCATCTTGTAGGTGGTGGATTCCTCATCGCTTTCCATGGCGAACGAGGGCGTCAATGTCCAGCGATCATTGATCTTGTGCTGGTAGTTGACGGTGAATTCATGGCCGCTGCCGACGGTGTTGTCGAAGGCGACGTCTTCGCGATCACCGGCGGTCTTGTATTTGAGTTCACCTTCCAGCCCCACGCCGTTGTCCAGGCGCATGCCGAACTTGGCGCGGTCGGCGTGCATGCGGGTCTGTTCCGCATACTGGTGGCGTACGTTGATATAACCGGTGTCGGCCACGGCAACAAGGGAAGTGAACAAGGAAGCGAGGGACAGCACGACGAGTGTCTTTTTCATGTTTTTTATTCTTGTTAGTTGAATGATTTAGTTGGGTTGAACGCCAAATCACAGGCGAGCGCGTGCGCGGCATTGAAACCTGCGGTTCAACGTCTTCTTCGGGTTAAAACACGTGCAACGAAACAGTTACCTCAGACAGCGATCGGTATTCGCTGTATGTCGCGGCTGGCTTGCACCAGCAAACGGGTGTACGCATGGGTGGCGCCATCGCTCGCCAGCAGATGACTGTCGAGCGTCTCCACCACCCGGCCCTGCTGCATCACCGCCAGCCGATCACACAGATGCGCCACCACCGCCAGATCGTGGGTGACCATCAGGTAGGTCAGCCCTTCCTGGCGGCGCAAGTCGGCCAGCAGGTTGAGGATTTCCGCCTGCACCGAGACGTCCAGCGCCGAGGTCGGCTCGTCCAGCAACAGCACCCGAGGACGCAGGATCAGCGCCCGGGCAATCGCCACGCGTTGGCGCTGGCCGCCGGACAACTGGTGCGGATAACGGAAGCGGAAGCTGTCGTTCAAGCCGACCTTGCGCAGGATCTCGCTGACCTTCTGGGCACGCCCGTCGATGCCATGGATGCGCAGCGGTTCTTGCAGCGCAGCATCGATGGTGTAGCGCGGATGCAACGAGGCATACGGATCCTGGAACACCATCTGCACCGTGCGGTAATGGTTCAGCGGCAGCTTTCGCGTCACGGCTTGCCCGGCGACCCGCAGTTGTCCGCTCCAATGCTGATACTGCCCGGCCAGGCAGCGCAGCACGGTGGTCTTGCCCGAACCGGACTCCCCCACCAGGCCGAATGCCTCGCCTTCGGCCACGCGCAAATCGACGTCATGCAGTACCGCGTTCAGTGCCGCGCCGGTGCCAAAACTGAGGTTCAGGCCGGCGATTTCAATCATGCTCATGACAGGCTCCTCAAGCATTCAACCAGTGGGGGTCACGCTGCAACACCGGTAGCGTGGCGCGCGGATGGTCCAGGCTCGGCAGTGCGGCCAACAGGCCTTGGGTGTAGGGATGGGTGGCGTGATCCAGGTCGGCGGCGGCAATCGACTCGACCACGCGCCCGGCGTACATCACCAGCACACGATCACAGAAATGCCGCACCAGGTTCAGGTCGTGGCTGATGAAAATCAGCCCCAGGTCACGCTCGCTGACCAGCTCTTCCAGCACGTTGAGCACCTGTCGGCGCACCGACACGTCCAGCGCCGAAGTGGGTTCGTCGGCGATGATCACCTGGGGATCGGTGATTACCATCATGGCGATCATGATCCGCTGGCCCATGCCGCCCGAGACCTCGTGCGGATATAGGTCATAGACCCGCCGAGGATCGCGAATGTGCACCTTGGCGAGCATGTCCAGGGCACGTTCGCGGGCTTCGCGATGGGGCACCTTGTGATGGGCCAGGTAGGCCTCGGCGATTTGTTCGCCGACCCGCACCACCGGGTTCAGCGAGTACTTGGGGTCTTGCATGATCATCGACATGCGCGCGCCGCGAATCGCCTGGATCTGCTTTTCGCTGGCGGCCAACAGGTCGATATCGGCGAAGCGCAAGGTCTTGGCGGTGACCCGCGCCGTCGGTGGATGCAGGCGTAAAAGGCTGCGGCCGACGGTGGATTTGCCCGAGCCGGACTCGCCGACAATGGCGAGTTTTTCCCGCCCCAGGGTGAACGACACATCACGCACTGCCTGCGAGGTTTTGCCGGCGTTGCGAAACTCAACGCACAAGTCCTGTACCGCAAGTTTTATCTCAGTCATGGCCGTTCCTCAGGATTGGCTGCGGGGGTCGAGGACGTCGCGCAAACCGTCGCCCAACAGGTTGAAGGCCAGGCTGACCAGCATGATCGCCGCACCCGGCGCCGCCACCAGCCACCAGCTTTCGAGCATGTAGCGCCGCCCGGTGGAGATCATCGCGCCCCACTCCGGCAACGGTGCCTGGGCGCCGAGGCCGAGAAAGCCCAGGGCGGCGGCGGTGAGGATGATGCTCGCCATGTTCATGGTCAGGCGGATGATCACCGACGACAGGCACATCGGGATGATGTGGCGCAGGATGATCCGGGTGCTCGACGCGCCTTGAAGCTGCACCGCGACAACGAAGTCGGCGTTGCGCAATGGCAGAGTTTCGGCGCGGGCGAGCCGGGCAATCGGCGGCCAGGCGGTGAGTGCGATGGCGATCACCGCGTGCTCCAGCCCCGGGCCGAGAGCGGCGATGAAGGCCAGCGCCAGGACCAGGCTGGGGAACGAGATGAAGATGTCGGTGATGCGCATGAACAGGCTGTCGACCCAACCGCCGAAGTAGCCGGACACCGTCCCGACCAGCAGGCCAATGGGGCCGACGATCACCGTCACCAGCAAGACGATGTACAGGGTGATGCGCGAGCCATACACCAGCCGCGCGAAGACATCGCGACCGTATTCGTCAGTACCGAACCAGTGCGCGCCGCTGGGTGCCTGCAAGGCTCCGGCGAGGTTCTGCAGCAGCGGATCGTGGCCGGCGATCCAGGGCGCGAAGACCGCGACTAGCATCAAGGTCGCAACGACGATCAGGCCAGCGAAGGTCATCGGGTTGCGCAGCAAAAAACGCAACAGGCGCAAGGTGCTGGCGACCATCGCCGCCGTACTGGACGCCGGCAACGTGGCGCTGCCAGGGGCGCTGGAAGCAAGGGGCAGGTTCATTAGCGAGTCCTCGGGTCGAAGATCTTGTACAGCGCATCGCTGATCAGGTTCAGCGTCACGAAGATGAGGCCGATCAGCAGCACGCAAGCCATCACCGCGTTCATGTCACCGAGCAGCAAACTGCTGGTCAGGTACTGGCCGAAGCCCGGCCAGGCGAACACGGTTTCGATCAGCACCGCGCCTTCCAGCAGGCCGCCGTAGGCCAGCGCGACGATGGTCAACAGCTGCACGCGGATGTTGCCGAAGGCATGGCCCCAGACGATGCGGCGCTGGGACAAGCCCTTGACCCGGGCGGTGATGATGTACTCCTGGGACAGTTGCTCGAGCATGAAACTGCGGGTCATGCGGCTGATGTAGGCGACCGAGTTGAAGCTGAGGATCACCGCCGGCAACAGGATGTGTCGCAGTGCGCTGCGAAAGGCCTCCCACTCGCCAGACCAGGCGGTGTCGATCAACAGCAACCCTGTGTGTTTCGGGATCAGCCCGTCGTAGGCCAGACCGATGCGTCCGACGCCGCCGGCCCAACCCAGCCAGGCGTAGAACACCAGGAAGGCCATCATGCCGATCCAGAAAATCGGCGTGGAGTAACCGAACAGCGTGATCAGCCGCGCGACATGGTCACCGGCACGGCCCTGATGCGTCGCCGCGTAGACGCCCAACGGTAGGCCCGCCAACACGCCGAACAAAATGGCGAGGGTGGCCAGTTCCAAGGTGGCCGGGAAGACCCGGGCGATGTCAGTGATGACCGGGTTGCCGGTCAGCAAGGCCATGCCGAAGTCACCGTGCAGCAGGTCGCCGAGGTAGATCGCGAACTGGGTCCACAACGGTTTGTCCAGGCCCAGTTCTTTGTACACCTGGGCGTAGGCCGAGGCGTCGGCGTCCGGGCCGACGATGGCCAGCACCGGGTCCAGGGGCATCACCCGTCCGATGAAAAAGGTCAGCAGCAGCAACCCCAGCAGCGTCACCGCCACCGAGCCGCCGCGCCGGGTCGCCGAAGCGGCCCGGGTGGTCCAGATTGAAAAGGATGCAGTCGACATGTTCATTCCTGCCTTGGCCCTGTGGCCGTCGATTTCAGCGCTGCTTGTAGACGTCCCGAAGACGCGTGGTGGCGGCGGTGTGGCCGATGTAGTTACGCACGTCGGCGTGGATTACCACTTCGTCCACCATCTGTGAGACCGGCATGATCGCCCCGGCCTGTTGGTCGTAGAGGGTCTGGATCTGCGCATAGATTTCCCGCTGGCGCTCGGGGTCACGCTCGCGTTCGGCTTGCTCGATCAGTTGATTGAGCTGCGGGTTGAAGAACGAGGTGCGCCAGCCCTGGAAGTTGCTCAGCTTGGCTTCGGTGCGGTTGTCCGGGTTGTACACCAGGGCCCGCAGGCTCGAATGCGGATGACGCTCCGCCCCGCCACCGCCACGACCGACGAGGATGTCGAACTGGCGGTCGCGCATCGCCCCATAGATCTGGTTGCCGGTGCCGGTGATGATCGTCGCCTGGATACCCGCCTGGGCCAGCGTCGCCTGGAGGCTGGTGGCGATGTTGATGAACGGCGGATCGGTCAGCGAACGGATGGTCACCTTGAAGCCTTCGGCATGCCCGGCCGCCGCCAACAGGCGCTTGGCTTCGGCCACGTCAAGGCGATAGCCCGGATCGTCCAGGCGTGCCGGCAGACCCAACTGCAAGGGCCGCTGATTGATCACGCCGTAGTGCGGCATGACCACGTCGTTGATGCCCTGGTAGTCGATCAGCAGGCGGATGGCCTGGCGCACGCGGATGTCCTGGAACAACGGTTGCTGCATGCTCATCGCCACGTAGTACAGCGTGCCCCGGGCGATGCTCTGGATGCGCACTTCATCGACCTTGCCCAGCGCCTGGATGTCGGTGGCGGCCATGCCCCGGGCGACGTCCAGGTCACCGCGCTCGACCATCAGCCGCAGGGCCTGAGACTCGGTCATGTTGCGCATGATTACCCGGCGCAACTTCGCCGCGCCGCGCCAATAGTCGTCATTGCGACTCATCAGGATCACGTCATTGGCGCGCCAGATGTCGAGCTTGAACGCGCCGGACCCAGCCGTATGCGTCGCCAGCCACGCCGCGCCCTGATCGTCACTGACCTGATGCTGCAAGGCGACGCTGCGATCGATGATGAAGGCACTGGGTGAAGTCGCCAGCGTGTTGAGCACCAGCATCGGGTCAGTGACGCGTGGCAACTCCATGACAAAGGTGTGCGGCCCTTCGGCGCGCATCAGTTTGACGACGTTGTCGGCGGTGAAACCGTAGGCTTTCCAGGTGGAGGCCAGGGCGCGGTTGAGGGTGACCACACGCTGCAACGACCAGGCGACGTCTTGGGCGGTCAGTGGCGCACCGGAGTGAAAACGTACGTCGTCGCGCAGCTGGAAGGTCAGGCGCATGCGGTCGGGGCTGACGTCCCAGGTTTTCGCCAGAGCCGGAATCAGCGTGTCCGGCTGCGCCGCATCTTGCTCCAGGAGCATGTCGTAGACGTTGGCGTTGACCTCGGCGACCTCCAGCCCCGTCGCCGCGGCGGGGTCCAGGGACAGCAGGTTGATCATGCTCATACCCACCACCAATTGGTCGGGGGGCGTTTCGCCTTGGGCCAGGCTGACGGGCACCTGCACTGTACACAGGGCCACGGTGACACACAGCAGCCTGGTCAGGCGCTTGGGCCAGAGATTCATGGTTCAGTCCTTTCTTATATTTATTAAGACTTGTCGCCCGGGCAGCCATCAGCCTCAGGCGTGGAACAGGATCAATGTCGGGACAAGGTATTGGCCTCGATATACGCGAAGTTGATGTCTTCGCCCAACCCCGGCCGGTCGGACAGGTGCACAAAACCGTCGGCGTCCATGGGGTCGACGATGCTGTTGAGGTGCGCCGGGACCTCTTCATAGTCGAGGAACGGGTGCAGCAGGCCGCGTTCGTACCAACGGCAATTGCTGATGGCCCCGACCACCGCCAGGTTCGCCGCGCCGTTGCCGTGGACCTCGCAATCCATGCCGAACGACTCGGCCAGGTGCGCCACCTTCAGGCACGGCCCGATCCCCCCGACCCCGGCCACGCCGGCGCGCAGGATGTCACAGGACTTCTGGGTCACCCAACTGGCGCGGCTATGGAACTTGCCGGCGATGCTTTCCGGGCCCAGCACCGGGATGTCCAGGTTGGCCGCCAGCCAGGCATAGGACTCTGCGGAGTCTTCCATCATCGGTTCTTCGAACCAGGCGAAATTCAGCTTTTGCAGCGCCTTGCCAATGGTCAGCGCGTCCATGCGGCTGTACCAGTGATAACCATCGAGCATCAGCGCGATGTCCGGCCCCACCGCCTCACGCACGGCGGCGCAGGCCTGGATGTCCATGTGCGGATTCGGCGCGAAGGAAATCGGCGGCATCCAGGTGTGCAACTTGATGGCCTTGTAGCCGCGCTGCACCAGCTTCTCGGCGAACTGACCGTACTCGTCCGGCGTCGACAGACCACCCGGCAGGTCATCGCCGCACATCGTCGAGCCGTACGCCGGGACCTTGTCGCGATAACCCCCAATCAACTTGTGCACCGGCAACTTGAGCGTGCGCCCGGCCAGGTCCCACAACGCTTGCTCCACCAGCGCCAGCGCCCGGTCGGTGAACTGCCCGGCGCTGCCGCGCTGCCAGTGCGCCAGGTCTTGCCAGATGCTTTCACGGTCCATCGGGTTGCGACCGATCAGCACTTTGCGCACGAAGGATTCGATGATGTGCGGACGAATCAACTCAGGCGGGCCAAAGGCATAACCCTCGGAGCCATCGTCGCAGCCGATTCGCAGCAAGGCCATCTTGATCATGACCTCATCGCCCGGGTGGGCGTGACCGGCGCTGTCCTGGGCACGGCGCGAAGGTGTGGAAAAGACTTCGACGTGAACGCCTGTGATTCTCATAGAAGGGAGCACCCTGTTGTTATTGTTTATTTGTATGTCGTCATACAACGTATCGGATTATTCTGACGTTTCGCGTGGACTGTCAACCCACAAAATCAATAAAAATTGGGATGCCCTGGGGTTAGCTAGAGAAAAGAGGCTATTTTTCCTGAGAGGAACTCAGAATGTCGTCATACCACAAAGCAAAAACGATACGACTTGCCGCGGGAGGGCCCCGATGACGGAGGACTGGAAATCGAAGCGGAAGAGTAAAACCTGTGGGAGCGAGCTAGCTCGCGAAAGCAGTCTGCCTGAGGCGGTGATGTTGACTGTGCCGCCGCCATCGCGAGCAAGCTCGCTCCCACAGGGGATCTCTGGCAGACGCCGAATTTGTGAACAGCCGCAATCAAAAACTGTGGGAGCGAGCCTGCTCGCGAATGCGGTTTATCTGAGGCGGTGATGTTGGATGTGCCGCCGTCTTCGCGAGCAGGCTCGCTCCCACAGGGGATCTCTGGCGGACGCCGAATTTGTGAACAGCCGCAATCAAAAACTGTGGGAGGCGGTGGCTGCTGAGGGTGAACTCCCTGTCACAGGTTTTGTGCAGACTTTGGCTGGCTAGATCCGAGGTTTGCGCCGTCGACTCCAGACAATGCCCACCGCCGCAGCCACAACCACCACCCCGACATTGCCAAACAACCAGATCGCAAAGTTGCGGCTCTGGTCTGCTTCGCTCTCGTAGAACGGCCCGAAATAACTGCCAACGGCCATGAACGCCAAATTGAATGTGCCGACCGCCAACACGATGATCAGGAGGACGAACAAGGTTCCCTTGATGACGTTCATATGACTTTCCAGAACCAGATGTCCTTGGAATCGTGAAAGTCCGAGAACGTGCCTTCAATCGAAAAACCCATTTGTATACGTGGGTAGCTCAGCCAATCCGTCAGGCGACGGCCATCCCACAGATCGATGTGATCGCCGCTGCGGTTGGCCGTGGTTTCGTTTGCCCGACGCCAGAAGTCCTTGAAGAAAATAACGCCCTGCTGTCCGCTCAGGGTCTCTTCGAATTCCTCGCTTTTAATGGTTTTCATGGCTTGCAAGCCAGGAATCCTGGCGCGGCTCAAGGCCTTGGCGAGTTCTTCGGCGGCCAATATGTGCCCGTCGCTGTTGGGGTGTTGCCAGCAATGTCGCACGCTTTTGAGCTGACTCATGTCTGCACCAGCGCGACGCAGGGCCACGCCGAGGTTGATCGCGCATTGGTCACTGAAGTTCTTGGCGCCATTGGTTCTGCAAGGCGCGGCATCACCAAATATCTGCGGATGGCTGTTCCACAACGTGTCGAATGTAAACATTCTGCCCTCTCCATGAGTTTTTTATCCTGGACGAATAGCCTAGCAGACCCACTCGCCCCCTGGATTCGATAAGCGCTGGCGTGAGATTGAAAGCCAGTAGCTATCACCGCCCCTTTATGGATTCCTGCCCCAGGCACGGGTATCGACTGAAACCTTTCGAAATGACCCGTTTGTGATGTTTCAGCCCGACGCAAGGAGGGTTCGAGGCAACCTGTCGAGACGTACAGCCAAAGGACGGTTTTTCCCGTTAACCGTCCCCCGCAAGTTGTTTTTCTGCCTAGACTCATCATTGTTCCGCCGTGCGCTGTGTTTTGAATGAGCCCGCACGAAAATACTAAAAACAAGAGGAAAGCCCCTAATGTTCAAACCTCTCTGGAAGGCGCTCGCTTGCACATTGGCCCTCGGTGCGATGAGCACGGCCATGGCGGCAGATCCGGTGGTCATCAAGTTCTCCCATGTGGTCGCCGAACAAACACCAAAAGGCCAAGGCGCACTGCTGTTCAAGAAGTTGGTGGAAGAACGGCTGCCCGGCAAAGTGAAGGTCGAGGTCTACCCCAACTCTTCGTTGTTCGGCGACGGCAAGGAGATGGAAGCCTTGTTGTTGGGCGACGTGCAGATGATTGCGCCATCGCTGGCCAAGTTCGAGCAGTACACCAAGACGGTGCAGTTGTTCGACTTGCCGTTTCTGTTCGATGACATTTCCGCTGTGGATCGCTTCCAGTTGAGCCCTGAGGGCCAGAAACTGCTCAAGTCCATGGAAAGCAAGAACATTACCGGCCTGGCCTATTGGCACAACGGTATGAAGCAGTTGTCGGCAAACAAGCCGTTGCGTGAACCCAAGGATGCCCGGGGCCTGAAGTTCCGGGTACAGGCATCGGCAGTGCTGGAAGAACAATTCAAGGCGGTGAACGCCAACCCGCGAAAGATGAGTTTCGCCGAGGTGTACCAAGGCTTGCAGACCGGTGTGGTCAACGGTGCGGAAAACCCCTACTCGAACATCTACAGCCAGAAAATGCATGAAGTGCAAAAGTACATCACCGAGTCCAACCACGGTTTGCTCGACTACATGCTGATTACCAATACCAAGTTCTGGAATGGCCTGCCGCCGGACATCCGCACGGAACTGGACAAGATCCTGGTGGACGTCACGGCCCATGTGAACAAAGAGGCGGCGCAACTCAACGAGCACGACAAACAACGCATCCTCGACGCCAAGACCACCGAGATCATCACCCTGACGCCAGAAGAACGCGGCGAGTGGCGCGACAAGATGAAACCGGTGTGGAAGAAGTTCGAGGGCGATATCGGCGCTGACCTGATCAAAGCCGCCGAAGCCTCCAACAAGGCCCAGTGATTGGTTGGCCGATGCCGTCACCCTGGCGGTATCAGCCTGTCGTCCCCCCTACAGGAGATGTCATCCATGAACGCCCTCCGGCGCATCTGGGAACACTTCGAGGAAGGTTTCATTGCCTTTCTCCTGGCCGCCATGACGCTCGTCACGTTCGTCTACGTGGTACTCAACAACCTCTACGCGGTTTTCTACAGCCTCGGCGACCATTGGCCCGCCGCCAGCGAGCCGATGTTCGCCATCGGCGACAACATCATGGGCATGGCCCAGGCAATGACCTGGAGTAGTTCGCTGACCAAGGCGCTGTTTGGCTGGCTGATTTTCTTTGGCCTGTCGTACGGCGTGCGCACGGCCGGGCATATCGGCGTCGATGCGCTGGTGAAGCTGGCGAGCAAACCGGTGCAGCGCTTGATCGGTGTCATCGCCTGCCTGTGCTGCCTCGCCTACGCCGGGCTGCTGGCGGTGGCGAGTTTCGAATGGATCAACACCTTGATGATTGCCGAGATCGGCGCCGAGGACCTTGGCCATTTCGGCATCATGCAATGGCATATCGGGCTGATCGTGCCGGTGGGGTTCGCACTGGTGTTCATTCGTTTCGCGGAAATTCTCGTGCGCATCCTGATGAATCGCCAGACCGGCCTGGGCCTGGCCGATGAAGCGGCCGAAGCCATCAAATTGACCGAACACGAGGAAGACAAGCCATGACCATTGCCTTCCTGTTCATCGCACTGTTCGTACTGATGTTCATCGGCGTGCCCATTGCCATTTCGTTGGGGCTGGCTGGATCACTGACCATCATTTTCTTCAGTCCCGACTCGGTCCGTTCCCTGGCGATCAAGCTGTTCGAAACCTCCGAGCACTACACGCTGCTGGCGATTCCGTTCTTCCTGCTGGCCGGTGCGTTCATGACCACCGGCGGCGTGGCGCGACGGTTGATCGATTTTGCCAATGCCTGCGTCGGGCATATCCGTGGCGGCCTGGCGATTGCGGCGGTGCTGGCCTGTATGCTGTTTGCGGCGTTGTCGGGTTCAAGTCCCGCGACAGTGGCGGCGGTCGGCTCCATTGCCATTGCCGGGATGGTGCGTTCGGGTTATCCACAGGCGTTTGGCGCCGGCATCGTCTGCAACGCCGGGACCCTGGGCATCCTGATTCCGCCCTCGATCGTGATGGTGGTGTATGCCGCGGCGACCGAAACCTCGGTGGGCAAGTTGTTCATGGCCGGTGTGATTCCCGGTTTGCTGTTGGGTTTTTTCCTGATGGTGGCGATCTACATCGTCGCCGTGAAGAAAAACCTGCCGGCAATGCCACGGGCGACGCTGCGGGAATGGTTGAGCACGGCACGCCAGGCGATCTGGGGCCTGTTGCTGATGTTCATCATCCTCGGCGGGATTTATTCCGGGATGTTCACCCCCACCGAAGCGGCCGCGGTGGCAGCGGTGTATTCGGCGTTCATTGCCTTGTTCGTCTACAAGGACCTCACGTTCCGTGAAACGCCCAAGGTGCTGCTGGAGTCGGCCAAGCTGAGCATCATGCTGATGTTCATCATCGCCAACGCCATGCTCTTCGCCCATGTGCTGACCACCGAACAACTGCCGCAGCAAATCACCGCATGGGTGATCGATGCCGGGTTGACGCCGGTGACCTTCCTGCTGGTGGTGAACATCGTGCTGCTGATTGCCGGCGCGTTCATGGAGCCTTCGGCGATCATCCTGATCCTGGCACCGATCCTGTTCCCCATCGCCATGAAGCTGGGCATCGACCCGATTCACTTGGGCATCATCATGGTGGTCAACCTGGAGATTGGCCTGATCACGCCACCGGTGGGGCTGAACCTGTTCGTCACCTCGGCGGTGACCGGCATGTCCCTGCCCGCCACGATTCGTGCGGCGATGCCGTGGTTGATGATCCTGTTGGCGTTCCTGGTGCTGATTACCTATGTGCCATGGATTTCGCTGGTGCTGCCTAACTGGTTGGGGATGAGTTAAACCCTACAAACACACACCGTGGCGGGCGCAGGACAACTTGCCCGTCACAGAGGTATGGGGCCGACCTGTCGGCCCTGTGCCCTCGGACACTAAAAGGGACACCTTGCAATGCTAAAACCTGTATGCAAAGCACTCGCCTGCACCCTGGCTTTCGGCGCGTGGGGCATGGTCATGGCGGCTGAGCCGATCGTCATCAAGTTCTCCCACGTGGTAGGCGAACAAACGCCCAAGGGCCAGGGTGCGTTGATGTTCAAGAAGCTCGCGGAGGAGCGGTTGCCGGGCAAAGTGAAGGTCGAGGTATACCCCAACTCCACGCTGTACGGCGATGACAAGGAGATGGAAGCGTTGCTCCTGGGGGAGGTGCAGATCATTGCGCGATCACTGGCCAAGTTCGATCAGTACACCAAGACCGTGCAGCTGTTCGATTTACCCTTTCTATTCGACGACATCGCCGCAGTGGACCGTTTTCAGCAAAGCCCCGAGGGCCAGAAGCTGCTCAAGTCCATGGAAAGCAAGAACGTCACCGGCCTGGCCTATTGGCACAACGGCATGAAACAGCTGTCGGCCGACAGGCCATTGCGCACCCCTGAGGATGCCCGTGGCCTGACGTTCCGGATACAGACCTCTGCGGTACTGGAGGAGCAGTTCAAGGCGGTGGATGCCAAAGCCAAACCGATGATTTTCTCGGTGGTGTACCAGGGGCTGCGCACCGGCCTGGTCCACGGCACGGAAAACACCTATTCGAACTTCTACAACCAGAAGCTCAATGAGGTGCAGAAATACGTCACCGAGTCCAACCACGGCATACTCGACTACATGTTGATCACCACGTCGGACTTCTGGAACGGCCTGCCGCCGGATATCCGCAGCGAACTGGACAAGATCGTGGTCGAATCCTCCGCCCATGCCAACCGGGAAGCGGAACGATTCAACCAGCTGGACAAGCAGCACGTGCTGGACGCCAAGACCACCGAGATCATTGCCCTCACGCCGCAAGAACGCAGCGCTTGGCGTGACAAGATGAGACCGGTGTGGGCCAAGTTCGAAAAGGACATTGGAGCGGATCTGATCAAGGCAGCCCAGGCTTCCAACAAGGCCCAATGATGTAACAAGGCTGGGGATCACTTGATGCCCCTGGCTGAACACGCTCTGTGGCGAGGGAGCTTGCTCCCGCTGGGCTGCGCAGCAGCCCCCAGATATTTGCCTGACACACCGCGGTATCAGGTCTTGGGGGCGCTGCGCGCCCCAGCGGGAGCAAGCTCCCTCGCCACAAAAGCAGGCTTGGCACAATGCCTCCCCATCCCCAGCAACCCGGCACATTGCGCTATGATCCCCGCCTCTCCCTGAACAGAGTTTTTTTCGCTAATGCTGTCGTCCACCCCAGACATCACCCCTACCCTGCCCCCTGTTCTGGTCGGCCCGCTGTTACGGCGGCTGGAGCCTGCGCGCCTGGTTATGTGGCTGGTAGGCACGCGGGCGTTGGCGTTGACGCTGCGCATTGACGGTGTCGGCGATCTCGCGCTGGATGCGTCGCGCTGCACCGTGGTGCCGGTGGGGCAGCGGGCGTTTGTACACCTGATCGATGTGCGGCTCGACAAGCCCCTGCCCCAGGACGTGGCGATTGACTACGACCTACTGGTGGACGACGCGCCCATCGCCGAATGGGCGCCGCACCTGTTGTATGACGGGGCCCAGTGCCCGAACTTCATGCTGCATTCGCGCATCGAGCAATTGGTCCACGGTTCCTGCCGAAAACCCCACTACCCGACCAACGACGGCCTGCTCTGTGTCGACCGATTGTTGGCGCAAGACCCGGCGCAACGCCCGGCGCTGTTGATGATGAGCGGCGACCAGGTCTATGCCGACGACGTCGCCGGCCCCATGCTGCGGGCGATTCATGCACTGATCGAGCGCTTGGGGCTGTTCGAGGAATGCCTGGACGGCGCCGTGGTGGAAGACAGCGCCAAGCTCTACCAACACCCGGCCAGCTATTACCATCGCGCCGATTTGCTACCGGCGCTGGAGAGCAACGAAACCCTGCGCGAACGCTTTTTCGGCGGGGCGCGCAAGCCGATCTTCACCAGCAGCAGCGCCGATAATCACCTGGTGACCTTCGCCGAGGTCATGGCGATGTACTTGCTGGTGTGGTCGCCGGTGCCTTGGACACTGATCATTGTGCAGCCGCCCGAACTGACCGTCGAACGGCGCCAGCGCTACGACCTGGAACAGCAACGCATCGATGCGTTCAAGACTGGGCTGGGCGGCGTGGCACGGGTGTTTGCGCACTTGTCGTGCCTGATGATTTTCGACGACCACGACATTACCGATGACTGGAACCTGTCCGCGCAGTGGGAGGAAACGGCCTACGGTCACCCGTTCTCCAAGCGCATCATCGGCAACGCCTTGATCGCCTACATGCTTTGCCAGGGCTGGGGCAACAACCCGGATGCCTTTGCTGATGTGCTCCCGCAAACCCTGGCATTGAGCGACACCGCCCGGGACCGTTACCTCGACAGCGCGCCCCAGGACCAACTGATCGATACCCTGCTGGGTTTCCAACGCTGGCATTACGTGCTGCCAAGTACCCCGGCCTTGGTGGTGCTCGACACCCGCACCCGCCGCTGGCGCAGCGAGAACAACCTCAAGCAGCCTTCCGGCCTGCTGGATTGGGAAGCCCTGAGCGAGTTGCAGCAGGAGCTGTTGGATCACCCCTCGGCGATCATCGTCTCACCGGCGCCAATCTTTGGCGTGAAGCTGATCGAGACCGTGCAGCGGGTGTTCAGTTGGTGCGGTTTTCCGCTGCTGGTGGATGCGGAAAACTGGATGGCCCATCGCGGCGCGGCCCAAGTGATCCTGAACATTTTCCGACACTCGCGTACACCCGGTAATTACGTGGTGCTGTCGGGGGATGTGCATTATTCCTTCGTCTACGAGGTGCTGATCCCACACCGAAAGGGTGGCCCGCGCATTTGGCAGATCACCAGCAGCGGCATCAAGAATGAATTTCCACCGGTGTTGCTGGAATGGTTCGATCGTCTGAACCGCTGGCTCTACTCGCCGCGCTCGCCCCTGAACTGGTTCACCAAGCGCCGCAGCATGCGCATCGTCCCCCACACCCCGGAACACGCCGAAGCCGGAGAACGGTTGTGGAACAGCGCCGGCATTGGCCAGGTGTTCTTCAATGAGCAGGGCCAGCCCGCGCAGATCTACCAGCACAACGCCAACGGTCAACCACCGACACGCATGCGGCCGCCAAAATCGTCACCGGCCTGAAAACAGTGTGGGAGTGGGGATGGATGCAAAATTTACAGTCACAACAAAACAATTGTGGGAGCGCGCTTGCTCGCGATGACGGCGCCACAGCCTGCACCATCGGCAACTGACCCACCGCTATCGCGAGCAAGCTCGCTCCCACAGGGTTCCTTCGGTGTCAGGCAGGTCAGAACGCCAATTGCAGGCTCTGCTGACCTTCGAGGCTGAGCAGGAATTGTTTGGCTGCCAGGCCGCCAGCGAAGCCGGTGAGGCTGCCGGAGCTGCCGATGACGCGGTGGCACGGGGCGATGATCGAAATCGGGTTGCGGCCATTGGCGGCACCGACGGCCCGGACCGCCGTGGGTTGGCCGATCTGGAGGGCGATGTCGCGGTAGCTACGGGTTTCACCGAAGGGGATGGTCAGCAGTGCGTGCCAGACCCGGACCTGGAAATCAGTACCCGCAAAGTCCAGCTCCAGCTCGAAATGGCGGCGCTGACCGGCGAAGTATTCCAGTAACTGACGTTCGGTTTCCTTGAGGAGCGGATGTTGGGTGTCCTCTTCCAAAGACCCCAGGCGCACCCGATTGAGCCGCTCGTTTTCCCACAGGATAGCGGCCAGCCTTGTCTCTCGGGCGACGAGGATCAGTTGGCCGACGGGGGATGGGATGGTTTTGTACAGGGGCAACATCGAGGATTCCTTGTCAAAGCCTTTGTGGCGAGGGAGCTTGCTCCCGCTGGGTTGCGCCGTAGGAGCTGCCGAGTGCAACGAGGCTGCGATCTTGCCACAGACAATTGAGTCGTAAGCGAAAGAACAAGATCAAAAGATCGCAGGCTTCGCCAGCTCCTACAGAGCCCAGCGGGAGCAAGCTCCCTCGCCACAGGGCCCTCACCCGCTTCCGAGTTTCGCTCAACCCAACAACCCCAACGCCTTCGCCCGCGCCACCGCCTGGGTGCGGCGCTCCACGCCGAGCTTGCTGTTGATGTGGCTGGCGTGGGTCTTGACGGTGTGCAGCGAGATAAACAATTGCTCGCTGATCTCCTGGTTCGAACAGCCTTGGGCAATCAACTGTAATACCGCCCGCTCACGACCGCTGAGGGTTTCGACAGGTGCGGCGGGGTCGACCGGCTGGGCCACCGTCGAGGGCAGGCGTTCGAGCAGATGCTCGCGAAAAGTACTGGGTGGCGCGTGCAGCAACTGTTCGCGCAACCACTCACAATGTTTGCCCAGCAACCACTCGAACGGCTGCAACACTCCGCCGCTGGCGGCTTCGAAAGCCTGGGCCAAGGTGCGGCGGGCTTCGGGCTCGCGTCCGACACTCAACAGCAAGGCGACTTTCTGGTTGAGCGCCATCACGCTGAGCATTTGCCGGCCGGTCTGCTGGCCGTGTTCCAGCAAAGCATCGAGCCGCCCTTGCGCAAGCATCGGTTGACCTCGAATGGATTCCAGCACCGCCTGTTGCAGTTCGACATGCAGCGGCAGTTGCGGGTGGAACTCCGGCGGCGCGGCGGCCCGTTCGCCGGTGTAGGTCTGGCCCAGGCGGGCCAGCCAGGCCTCGGCCAGGTCGGTCCGGCCCTGGGCCAGCCAGAGTTCGCATTTGACCAGGGTAATCATCGCCAGGTAGTAGATCGGCGGAACGTCCCAGATGTGCATCAGGCGCTCGGCTTCAGCCAGTTCGGCAAAGGCCCGGGCGAACTCGCCGTTGTGGCCTTCGATACGCGCGATCACGCAGTGACCGATCAGCACGCTGATGTCGCGGCAGGCGCGGGCTTCGGTGAGGCCCGCCTGCAACCGCGCCAGGCCGGCCTGGGGCTGCATGCGCAAGGTCAGCAGGAAACCTTCGTACATGATCAACCGCGCCCGCACCGCATAAAGCCGCTGGGGCGACAGCTTGTGCAAACGTTGCAGGCCCTGGTGCACTTCATCCAGCGCCCGGAGGATCTCTCCCCGCGCTTGCAAGACCCGGGCACGGTCGTAATGGGCCAGGGCCTCGAACAGTGGGTTGCCGACCCGCTGCGCCAGCTCCAGGGAGTCGCGGTTCAGGTTCCGAGCGCGCCACAGGTCGCCGTCGGCAATCGCCAGGTTCGACAACGTGGACAGGCACATCAGTCGCTGGCCGTAGCGTTTCTGCGGCAGACTCTCCAAGGCTTCGCTGCAATAACGCACGGTGGCCTCGCGGTCGCCGCGGCCACGGGCGACGATCCCGCTCAGGGCCAGCCATTGGGCGAGCATGGATTTTTGCGCGGTGGCCGAGGGCGCCGGCAGGAAACGACTCAAGTGTGCAGCCAGCTCTTCAGCGGCGTCCAACTGGCAGGCCAGCCCCAACGCCCAGCTGTAGAGCACGATCAGCCGCGGGGTGCTGATGAGCAGGCTGTCGGGCAGGTCCATTTTCCAGCGCAGCAACATGCCGACGTTCTGCTCGGCCAGTAGTTGTTCCTCCGAGAGGTTCTGCACCAGGTTCGCCGCCACATCCAGGTGGCCGGCCCGCAGCGCCTGTTCCACGGCTTCGTCGATCAGGCCCTGGGCGTTGAACCAGCGGCAGGCCCGCAGGTGCAGGGTCGCGGCCGGGACCATGGCCGGCGCGCTGGGACGACTGCGCAGCAAATCGGAAAACAGATGGTGGTAACGGTACCAATGGCCGTGCTCGTCCAATGGCACCAGGAATACTTGGTGGGACGCCAGGTAACGCAGGATCTCGGCGCTGTCATGGGCTTCGCGCACGGCGTCGCACAGCGCGCTGCAGAAGCGTTCCTGAGGGGCCGTGTCATAGAGGAACGCCTGCACCTCGGCGGGCAGGCAATCGATGACTTCTTCGAGCAGGTAATCGCGAATCAACCCTTCGCCGCCATTCAAGGCCTGGGGCAGCAGGCCTTCAGTGCCGGCTTCAGACGCCGCCAGCAACCAGAACCGCAGTCCCGCCACCCAACCTTCGCTGCGCTGGATCAGGTTTTCCAACGCCTCACCGCGCAACGAGCTGCTGTGATGCTGAAGCAGGGTCAATGCTTCGTCATGGGTCAGGCGCAGGTCTTGTTCATTGAGTTCAAGCAATTGCCGCGACAGGCGCAGGCGCGCCAGGTGCCAGTCCGGACGCTGGCGGCTGGTGACAAGGACCAGCAGACCGTCGGGCAGGTGATTGAGGAAAAATTGCAGGCAGCGATCCAGCACCGGGCTTTGGGCCAGGTGGTAATCGTCCAGGACCAGCAACAAGGGATTGCGCGGCGACAAGTGCGTGGACAGTTCGTCCAGCAAGCCATCGAGCCATTCTTCGAAGGCAAAGGGCTGGTGGCGCTGGCGCATTTTCAGCAGCCCGAGTGCGCGGCCGCCCAGTTGCGGGAAAAAGGCCTGCAGCCCTTCGAGCAAGCGCTCCAGAAAACGCCCCGGATCGTTGTCCCGGGCACTGAGCCCCAGCCAGAGGCTTTGCCAATAACCCGGCAGGCTCTGGCAGAACTCCACCGCCAGGGAGCTTTTACCGAACCCCGCCGGGGCACTGACCAACAGCAACCGGCCGCCGAGCCCAGCGGCCAGACGCTCGCACAACCGCGGCCGCACGACATGGCCGTCGGGCAAGGGCGGGCGGTAGAAACGCCCGTCCTGTACCGCGATGGCTGCGCGGGCAGAATCCGGAAGTGAAGACAAATCAGTCATGGCCGGCTCTTGTTGGAATGCGGGTGGCGGCGTTGCAGATGTCCGCAGACTAGCGGTAAACGAGGAGGTATTGAAGGGAGTGCTACAAATGGCTACAAAAAGACTACATGCCGCCCGACGTGAAAGATTCAGGCAGCACCGCTCTTGTGGCGAGGGAGCTTGCTCCCGCTGGGTTGCGCCGTAGGAGCTGTCGAGTGCAACGAGGCTGCGATCTTGCCACAGACAATTGAGTCGTAAGCGAAAGAACAAGATCAAAAGATCGCAGGCTTCGCCAGCTCCTACAGAGTCCAGCGGGAGCAAGCTCCCTCGCCACAGGGGTTTTGGGTTGGGAAAAAAAAACGCCCCGAACCAGTCGGGGCGTTGTTTCGAGGATGCGGCCTCGGGTGGAGCGGTTTAGCGGATGCCGTCCTGACGCAGTGCGTTCGGGGTGAAGTCGGCGGTGGTGGCGGTGAAGCCGAAGTCGTAGGCCGATTTCTCTTCGTTCTTCATGCCCAGCGCCAGGTAGCGGCCGGACTGCAGGTCGTAGAGGGTTTCCAGGGCGTACCACGGCACTTGCTTGTCGTAGTAGTTCTCGGCATGGGCCTCGGCCACGCGCCACAGTTGGCCACGACCGTCGTAGTGGTCGATCACCGCGGCTTGCCAGGTGTCTTCGTCGATGTAGAAGTCACGCTTGGCGTAGATGTGACGCTGGCCTTCCTTCAGGGTCGCGGTCACATGCCAGACACGACGCAGCTCGTAGCGAGTCAGGTCCTGGTTGATATGGCCGGCCTTGATGATGTCGGCGTACTTGAGTTGTGGCGAATCGATCTTGTAGCTGTTGGCGGCGATGTACAGCTCTTTCTTGCCTTCCAGCTTCCAGTCGTAGCGATCCGGGGCGCCGTTGTACATGTCCAGGTTGTCGGAAGTACGCAGGCCGTCGGCGGCGGTACCCGGGCCGTCATAGGACACTTGCGGGGCACGACGCACACGGCGCTGGCCAGCGTTGTAGACCCATGCCGAACGCGGCTCCTTCACTTGGTCGAGGGTTTCGTGCACCAGCAGCACGCCACCGGCCAGGCGCGCCGGCGCGGTCACTTGTTGCTTGAAGTAGAACAGGATGTTGCCTGGGTTGGCCGGATCGAAATCCTTCATCTTGTCGCGGAACACGAACTGGTCGCGGAAATACACCAGGCTGTAGGAGCCGTTGGGCTGCGGGGTGGCCTGGGTGACCAG
The DNA here is from genome assembly GCF_001269655.1 of Pseudomonas thivervalensis. Classification (GTDB taxonomy): domain Bacteria; phylum Pseudomonadota; class Gammaproteobacteria; order Pseudomonadales; family Pseudomonadaceae; genus Aquipseudomonas; species Aquipseudomonas thivervalensis. The sequence continues at coordinate 273,621 of NZ_LHVE01000002.1, read as the reverse complement.
GCGCGTCACGCTGCCGCCGCGATAGCGGGTGATGTGGTTCCAGATCACTTCCACGCCGCTCTGGGGAATCGGGAACGGCACGGCCGTCTCGAAGTTCTCCAGGCCGTTGCCGCCAGACACCAGCTTGGTGTTGACCGCATTCTTCTTGATGGAGGCGAACACCTCGTCCGGCACGGTGGCGCCGCGATGGGTCGGGTAGACCGGCATCTTGAAGGTTTCCGGGTAGCGCTTGAACATCGCGTACTGGCCCGGGGCGAGTTTGGCCTTGTACTGCTCGACGTTCTGCGCGGTGATGGTGAACAGCGGTTTCTCAGTCGGGAACGGGTCGGCAAGGAAGCCCTTGCTGTCCACGGCACCGGCGTTCTTGGCCATGGGCTTCCAGGCCGAGATCGAGCCATCGGCATTGCCGGCCATCTCGGCGCCCATCGGCGTCAGGCTCTTGCCCAGTTTGTCGGCCTCGGCCGCGGGTACCGCCGCCATGACGCTGGCGGCCAGCAGGGATAGCCCCAAAACACCGGCCTGCATCAGATTCTTTGTTATTTTCATAGTGTGTCGTCCTGAAATTCGGTGCTTAGAAGGTCACGCCGACGCTGAGCGCCAGGAAGTCACGATCGTCCACGGTACTGAAGTCGCCACCAAAGAAGTTGGTGTAGGCCAGGCTGGCGTTGTAGGTGTTCTGGTACTCGGCATCCAGCCCGAGGCTGACGGCTTTGCGACCTTCTTCGAAGTTGGCGCCTGGGCCTGGCGAGTAACCCTTGACGTCATGGGACCAGGCCACGTTGGGCTTGAGGTTCACGCCAGCGAATACGTCCGGGTATTCCCAGATGGCGCGAGCGCGGTAGCCCCAGGAGGTGGCGGTGGTGAAACCGTCGTTGTTGCAGTTGCTGTTGACGTCGTTGATGGTCTGGCCGCCACCAGCCGCAGTCGAGGTGTTGAGCAAGCCGCAGAACCCGTTTGGCAATTGGCCCGGGCCGAACACCGGGTCACGGCCGTAGCGCGCGTCGGACTTGCTTTCCAGTCCGCCGACGTGGGTGATGCCGACTTCGCCTACCAGGGTCAGACGACTGGCACCCATGACCTGATCCAAAAAGTGGGTGAATGTGGTCTGGAATTGAGTGATCTCTTTACGGTTATAGCCATGCAGGTCCTGGCCCGGCGAGCCTGGGAGCAACGATGCATTGCCCAGCCCTGGAAGCGGCGTCACACCGGCGAAAAGGATATCCGTGGTGCTCAGTTGCACCGGGGCATTCGGGCGATAGCTCAACTCACCGCTCCACGCCGTACCGGTAGGCAGCGTGGTGGAGAAACTCAAGCCGTAGAGACGGATGTCTTCAGGATATTCGACGAAGTAATTCGAGTTGCCCGCAACCAGCAAAGGTGCCAACCGGGCGAACGCAGGCGGCAAGCCTGCCGCAAGATCATAAATGGACTGTGGCGCGCCGGTGGCACTGAAAATCGGCGCACGGCTGTGGTAGTTCATGAAGTAGGCACCGAACTCGGTGTCCAGCGGCTCGAACATGTACTTGAAGGACACACCCCACTGGCCACTGTCGCGAGCATCGCGATCCGGACCGCGACGCACCAGCACGCCTTCTTCGTTGACGTCGACACCAAGCGCCTCCGCTGGGCCCAATGCAGCGGCCGGGAGCGTCGAACGCTTGTTCAGCACCCGCAGGTTATCGCTACACCCATCGGCAATCACGTCCGGCTGGGAGAAGAACGTGCCGCAGTTATCCACCACGGTCTGGTCCCACTCCAACTGGTAGAACGCTTCGGCCGACAGGTTGTCGGTCAGGCTCTGGGAGACGTAGAACATATTCACCGGGATCAAGCCTTCCTTGACCTCGGCACCTGGGCGACGGAACGCGGACACGTCGACCGGGTTGATGGAGTTGATGCCGCCCTGGATGAAGGTACTTTCACCCCAGCTGACCACTTGTTTGCCCAAGCGGACCGAACCCGGCTGATCGGCAATGGCGTAGTTGTGGTAGACGAATGCATCGAGGATCTGCCCGCCGGAGGACTGGGCGCCTTCCTTGCGGTTGTTGTCGCTGATGTCCTTGTACAGGCGATGTTCGTCCTTGAGCTCGAAGTCGTACCAGTACTTGCCGCGCACGAATACGCCGGTATCGCCGTACTTCAGTTCCAGGTCATGGATGCCCTTGAAGATCTTCGAGAAGGTTTCCCCTCGCTTGAAATTCAGGTGGCCGTCGTCGGAGGTCTGCGACAAACCCTTGCCGCCATTGTTGACGCCGATCAGGTCCTTGTTGGCTTTGGCCGTGGACCAGCTCGCACCGACCGACAGGGACGAGTCGAACTGGCCTTCGATTTCACCGATGTTGAAACTGACGCCGAATGCTGGCCCGGCGAGCGAAGAGGCGAGACTGACCGCCAGAGGCAGTTTTGCCCGGCGCCAGAACGTGGTTGCTGAGGTCATCGACGCTACTCCATGTGCATTATTGTTATGGCAATGGACATTTCAAGAACACCTCGGCGGCAGGGAGCGGCAGCGTCCCGACATCCGTCGAAGTCGCATCGCCCTTTCGTGAGTGCGCCCCGTTCTTGAGAATCCGTGAGCGGACTATAGCCAGCAGGTAGTACGGCTTGATCCCTCTAAAGTGTGATTTGCAGCCCTCAACCACTCTGGAACAGTCCTTTCGCCAGGCCGACAGATGCCGGCACGGCAAGGATGGCTGAAATTTTCGGTTTGACAAGGCAAGCGCTTGCTTGGTGGGGCTGCCGTGCCCTTTTGGGCACGGCAAAAAGGCCTAAAGCGTGGAGAGGAAAGTGCTGTTGTTGCTCTGCCATTCGGTGATGTCGACGCGGATGCGCTTTTTGTCGAGCTTGCCGACGCTGGTCTTGGGAATTTCCGTAACAAGGGCGATCTGACTCGGGATCGCCCACTTGCTCAAGTGCCCCAGCTCGACGAACGGCTTGAGGTGTTCCTTGAGTTCGCGAGCCCCAATCTCATGCCCTTCGCGAACCACCAGCAAGGCAAACGGCCGCTCGCCCCACTGCGGATCGGGAATGCCCACCACTGCTACTTCGCGTACCGCCGCGTGACGACTGATGAGGTCTTCCAGGTCCAGGGAGGAGATCCATTCGCCACCGGTCTTGATCACGTCCTTGATGCGATCGCGGATGTCGATAAAGCCCATGTTGTCGAGCGTGGCGACGTCGCCGGTGTGCAGCCAGCCGCCGGCCCAGAGCTCGGCGCCCTTCTGCGGCTCGTTGAAATAGCCTTCGGTGAGCCACGGCGCCCGTAGCACCAGTTCACCCTGGGTCTCGCCATCGGCCGGCAGGAAGTTGCCCTCGGCGTCGACGATCGCCGCTTCCACCAATGGCCCCGGCACGCCGGCCTTGATCCGGTACGTGGTGCGCTCGTCTTCGCTGCCGGCCATCAGCTCAGCATTGAGGTGGGCGCAGGACACCAGCGGGCCGGTTTCCGACATGCCGTAGGCGGCGGTGAGCTGGATGCCCCGGGACTTGGCCGCTTCGTACAGGCTGCGGTTCAGGGCGCTGCCGCCGATGACGATTTTCCAGCCGCCGAAGTCGGTGTCCTGGGCGCCCTTGGCATTGAGGACCATTTGCAGGATGGTCGGCACGCAATGGGAAAAGGTGACCTTTTCCTTGCGCCACAGCTGGACCAGGAACTCCGGATCGTAGCGCCCCGGGTAGACCTGCTTGAGCCCGAGCATGGTCGCCACGTAGGGCAGGCCCCAGGCGTGGACATGGAACATTGGCGTGATCGGCATGTACACGTCGTTGGTGCCCAGCAGCCGCACGCTGTCGATAGCCCCCATGATGGTCGCCACGCCCATGGTGTGCAGCACCAGTTGCCGATGGGTGAAGTACACACCCTTGGGGTTGCCCGTGGTGCCGGTGGTATAGAACGTGGTGGCGACGGAGTTTTCGTCGAAATCCTGGAAGTCGTAGGTGGGGGCGGCGGCGGCCAGCAGTTGCTCGTATTCACCCACCAGGTTCGGCAGGTCGGCGGTTTTTTCCGGCAGGTCTGTCAAAAGCAGGGTCTTGTCCACCGTGGTCAGGTGCCCGGCAATCGCCTGGTACAAGCCGACGAATTCGCTGTTGACCAGCACGAAGCGGTCCTCGGCGTGATTCATGGTGTAGACGATCTGCTCCGGTGACAGGCGCACGTTGATGGTGTGGATCACCGCGCCGATCATCGGGATCGCGAACATGCATTCCAGGTAACGATGGCTGTCCCAGTCCATCACCGCCACGGTATCGCCGGCCTTGACCCCCGCCTCGGTCAACACGTTGGCCAGCCGCGCGACCCGTTCGATCAGCGTCGGATAGCTGTAGCGCAACTGGTCGCGGTAGATGATCTCGCGGGTTTTCTCGTAACGCGTGCCGGACATCAGCAGCCGCTTGATCAGCAGCGGGTATTGATAGGCGCCTTCGGCGGGAGGAATAACGCGAGTCTGCAACATAAGAGTCCCTTTTCTGACTGCACGGTCTTGGCTGGAAGCAAGCACTCTAGAGCGCTTACGCACGGATCAAATCAGCCAAAGGAATGATTTGATCCGCGCGAAAATACTAGCCATGAGCCATGTCCAGGACTGTAGGAGCTGCGTAGGAGCTGTCGAGTGCAACGAGGCTGCGATCTTTCCCCTGCCAATTGAATCCAGAGCAAAAAAACAAAAGATCAAAAGATCAAAAGATCGCAGCCTTCGGCAGCTCCTACACAAAGCGAGAGTGCGTGGATCAGTGCGACTCGGTAAACGCCAGCTTCACCCCGATGGCAACGAGCACCGCGCCCATGGTCCGGTCGAACCAGTGGCCCATGCGCGCGAAACCGGCGCGCACCCGCTGCTGGCTGAACAACAGCGCCACCAGGCAGAACCAGACGGCCGTCGCCAGCGCCAGGTACACGCCGTAACCGGCCTGGATCGCCAGTGGCGTATGCGGGTTGATCACCACGGTGAACAGCGACAGGAAAAACAGCGTCGCCTTGGGGTTCAGCCCATTGGTGACAAAGCCCGAAATGAACGCGCCACGGGCGGTACGCTCACCGACCTCCTGGTGCAGGTTTTCCTCGGCCGGCTTGGCCGGTTGCGCCCGCAGTGCCTTGAAGCCGATGTACAACAGGTACGCGGCAGCGGCCCACTTCAGCGCATTGAACAACACGATCGATTGCGACACGATCAGGCCAATGCCCAGCAACGAATAGCCTACGTGCAGGAAAATCGCCGTGCCGACACCCAACGCCGTCCACGTCCCGGCGCGCCGGCCATGGGTCACGCTTTCGCGCACCACCACGGCAAAATCCGGCCCGGGACTGGCGACGGCCAGAAGATGGATCAGGGCGACGGTGAGGAATTCGGTGAGGTACATGGTGGGGTTCCTTACGACAATCTTTTGTTGGATGACATCCCGTGGCGAGGGAGCTTGCTCCCGCTCGACTGCGCGTAGGAGCTGTGTAGGAGCTGTGTAGGAGCTGTCGAGTGCAACGAGGCTGCGATCTTTCCCCAGACACTTGAATCTCAAGCGAAAGATCAAAAGATCAAAAGATCAAAAGATCGCAGGCTTCGCCAGCTCCTACAGAGCCCAGCGCTTGCTCCCTCGCCACAGGTATACGCCGCCATGGCAGCATTCCATCTGATAGGCTCGCCACATTACGCCTTCGGTTCTTGACATAAAAGGTACAGCTGATGACGAACACCGCCCGCGCCGTTTTCCTCGACCACCCTTCCCTGGACCTCGGCGACCTGGACCTGGGCCCGTTGCGCAGCTGCTTCGGCGAACTGCAACTGTTCGCCCGGACCACGCCGGACCAAGTGACCGAGCGGCTCAAGGGCGCCACTGTGGCAATCACCAACAAGGCCGTGATCGATGCCCAGGCCATGGCCGCCAGCCCCGACCTGAAGCTGATCCTGATCAGCGCCACCGGCACCAATAACGTCGACCTCGCGGCCGCCCGCAGCCATGGCATCACCGTGTGCAATTGCCAGGGCTACGGGACACCATCGGTGGCCCAACACACCATCATGCTGTTGCTGAACCTGGCGACGCGCCTGGCCGATTATCAAAAAGCGGTGGGCGAAGGCCGCTGGCAGCAGGCTTCGCAGTTCTGCCTGCTGGATTATCCGATTGTCGAACTGGAAGGCAAGGCCCTGGGCCTGCTCGGCCATGGCGAGTTGGGCGGCGCCGTCGGGCGGCTGGCCGAGGCCTTTGGCATGCGCGTGCTGCTGGGGCAGATTCCCGGGCGCCCGGCCCGCCCCGACCGCTTGCCGCTGGAACAACTGTTGCCGCAAATCGACGCCCTGACCCTGCACTGCCCGCTCAACGAGCACACCCGCAACTTCATCGGCGCCCGGGAACTGGCACTGCTCAAGCCCGGTGCGTTTGTGGTCAACACCGCCCGCGGCGGCCTGATCGACGAACAGGCCTTGGCCGAGGCACTGCGCAGCGGTCACTTGGGTGGCGCCGCCACCGACGTGCTCAGTGTGGAGCCGCCGACCCAAGGCAACCCGCTGCTGGCCGGCGACATTCCACGGTTGATCGTCACCCCCCACAACGCTTGGGGCAGCCGCGAGGCACGGCAACGGATCGTCGGCCAAATGCGCGAAAACGCCCAGGGCTTTTTCAGCGGTACAGCGCGGCGTGTCGTCAGTTGATAAACTGCCGCACTTTTTTTCAAGGAGCAGACCATGGATCCGCGCAGTGAAGTACTGCTTCGTCAGGCCGAGTTATTCCAGGGTTCGGTGTTGTTGGCCGGCCTGCCCGCCGACGATCTGCTCGGTCGTTTGCCCGAGGCCCATGGCTGGTGCTGGCACGCTGGAGATCAGGCCGCGCTGGACGCTCGTTTTCCCGAGCGCAGCCACTTTGGCGTGAACGTACCCGAGCAGGGGTTCGACACCGCCGTGGTGTTCCTGCCCAAGGCCAAGGACCTGACCGACTACATCCTCAATGCCGTGGCGGCGCGCCTGGCCGGTCGCGAGGTGTACCTGGTGGGAGAAAAACGCAGCGGCATCGAAGGCGCGTCCAAGCAGCTCAACCCGTTCGGCAAGCCACGCAAGCTCGACAGCGCGCGGCATTGCCAACTGTGGCAGGTCACCGTCGCCAACGCGCCCGAGGCCACGCCTCTGGAAAGCCTGGCCCAGACCTACGTATTGCCCCTGGCCGAAGGCCCGTTGAAGGTCATCAGCCTGCCAGGGGTGTTCAGCCATGGGCGCCTGGACCGCGGCAGTGCGCTGCTGTTGGAACACCTGGATAAACTGCCCAGCGGGCATTTGCTGGACTTCGGCTGCGGTGCCGGGGTGCTGGGGGCGGCAGTCAAGCGGCGCTATCCGCACAACACCGTCACCCTGTTGGACGTGGACGCATTCGCCACCGCCAGCAGTCGCCTGACCCTGGCCGCCAACGGCCTGGAGGCCGAGGTGCTGACCGGTGACGGCATCGACGCCGCGCCGATGGGCTTGAGCGCGATCCTGAGCAACCCACCGTTCCATGTCGGCGTGCACACCGATTACCACGCCACGGAAAACCTGCTGCGAAAAGCAGCCATACATCTGAAAAACGGTGGCGAACTGCGGCTTGTCGCCAATAGCTTCCTCAAGTACCAACCGCTGATCGAGGAGCATTTGGGCGTCTGCGCCATCAAGGCCGAAGGCCAGGGCTTTCGCATCTACCGGGCCAAGCGTGGCTGAAATCTTTTAGGCAACAGCACTTGCTCAATCGGATTTGCCTAGGCAGAATCCGCTCCGTCCTAGGGGAGTAGTCTCCCGCGAGCGCCATGCTCGCCCGGCATACGTCAACATACTTGGTCAGCAGACCATGGCGTATGCGGCCCAAGCGTCCACGCAGATGGTCGCTGGGTTTGACAAGACCTATGACACGCACACCTTACCCGGGGCGGGAAGGCTGTACGTGTCATAGCCGTGTCGACCCGCCCCTTTAGGAAATCCCTGATGCTGGACTCACTCCTGGTACCCACCGCGATCGTTGCGCTGGCCGAAATCGGCGACAAGACGCAATTGCTCGCACTCATCCTGGCCGCTCGCTTTCGCAAACCCTGGCCGATCATCGCCGGCATCGTCGCCGCGACCCTGGCCAACCATGCGGCGGCCGGCGCGGTCGGTGCCTGGGTCAGCGGTTTTTTCTCCGACGCGGTTTTGCACTGGATACTGGCGGCCAGCTTCACGGCTACGGCGTTGTGGACCCTGGTCCCGGACAAACTGGACGATGAAGAAGCCAACACGGCCCGCAAGTTCGGACCGTTCCTGACCACACTGATTGCGTTTTTCCTGGCGGAAATCGGCGACAAGACCCAGATCGCCACGGTGATGCTCGCCGCGCAGTACCCGGAGTTGTGGCTGGTGATCATCGGCACCACCGTGGGCATGTTGATTGCCAACGTGCCGGTGGTCCTGGCGGGCAATTTCGCCGCCGAGAGGCTGCCCCTGACCCTGATCCGCCGCCTGGCCGCTTCGGCGTTCTTCGTCCTGGCGATCGTGGCGGTGTACAAGGCGATGCAGAGCAGTGGGTGGGTTTGAGGCTGTTGTGGCGAGGGAGCTTGCTCCCGCTCGGTTGCGCAGCGACCGCAAGATCTTGGGGCCGCTTCGCAGCCCAGCGGGAGCAAGCTCCCTCGCCACAAAAAACAGTTTCACCGCATGATGAAGCTTACTTCTTGGCCTGCTGATAAAGCGGCATCACCTTCGGAATCGCCGCCTGCAACGAAGCGATACGGCTGCCCGACGACGGGTGGGTGCTCATGAACTCCGGTGGCGCGCCTTCCGAGGCCTTGGCCATCTTGTTCCACAAGGTGATCGCCGCGTTCGGGTCATAACCGGCGCGGGCGGCCAGTTCGAGGCCGATCAGGTCGGCTTCGTTCTCGTTGCCACGGCTGTTGGGCAAGGTCATGCCGTAGTTGGCGACGGTGTCGGCCAACGCCAGGCTGTCCTGGCCGAGGCCGAACAAGGCACCGGCGCCCTGCTTGGCCATCTCGATACCATAGGCCTTGGACATCGCTTCGCGCCCGTGCTCGCGTAGGGCGTGGGCGATTTCGTGGCCCATGATCGCGGCGATTTCAGCGTCGGTCAGCTTCAACTGGTCGATCAGGCCGGTGTAGAACATGATCTTGCCGCCAGGGCCGCAATTGGCGTTCAGTTCATCGCTCTTGATCAGGTTCACTTCCCAGTTCCACTGTGCCGAATCCGGGCGGAACACCGGCGCCTGGGCAATCAAGCGGTCGGCAATGACCTGGATGCGCTTGGCATCGTTGCTGGTCTTGTCCAGCGCACCCTGGGCACTCGCCTCACCCATCGTCTTCTGGTAGGACTGGGCGTACATCTGGTTGACCTGGTCGGTCGACAGCATGCTGAACATGTACTGCTTGCGTTCCACGCCCACGGCTCCGCCGCTGGTGGTGTTGACCGATTGGCAACCGGCGAGCAGCAGAGCCGCGCTCAGAGCGCTCACCATCAATGTCTTGTTCATGTAAAAGAAGCTCCCTGGAAACGTGGACGTATCCTAGGCCTTGATTTGTATCGGCGCCAGATACACATCGGGGGATTACAGATTTTTCGGACAGATCCCACTGCGTCCATTTGCGACACCCACGCAGCTAATACAGTCACCCGACGAACAGCGCCTCATGCCGCGCCACCGAAACGCCGATAAAGATCCCAGACGTCACGTCCGCGTCCGGAGCTTTTTATGAAATTCAGATCGATTCAGTTTTCCGTGGCCGCCCTGGCCGGTGCCATCGTGCTCAGCGTGGTCGGTGCCCTTGTGCTGTACGCACTGTTTGCCGGCGCCCGCACCCAGGAAATGGTGCAGCAGCGAACCAAAACGCAGTTCGAACAACTCATCGAACAACGTCTCAGCGCCCTGGCGCGCACCCAGGCCAGCCTGATCCAGCGGGAACTGGAAGCCCCGCTGTTGCTCGCCCGCGGCCTGGCCACCCCGAATGCCTTGATGGGCATGAACGGCACGGACGGTCATCCGCAACTGAAGGTATCCCGCGAGCAGATGATCAGCCTGTTGCGCGAAACCGTAGTGCGCAACCCGAAGATCCTCGGCGCCTACATCGCCTGGGAGCCGAACGCCATCGACCATGACGACGCCAATTATGTGAACAGTCCGGTATTGGGCATGGAAACCAACGGGCGCTTCCTGCCGTGGTGGTTTCGCAACCAGGACGGCTCCCTGGGCCTGGAAAAACTCGCCGACGTGACCGACCAGAAACTGCTCTCCACTGGCATTCGCGCCAGTGAGTACTACCTGTGCTCCCAGGACAGCAAGAAAGCCTGCGTGATCGACCCGGCGCCCTATCGCGTCGGCAGCACCATGACCATGCTCGCCTCGTTCATCGAACCGATCATGATCGATGGCAAGTTCCAGGGCATCGTCGGTGCCGACCTGTCGGTGAACTTCATCCAGGACATGCTCGTGGCCGCCGACGGCAAGCTGTACGACGGCGCCGGGGAAATGGCGTTGCTCTCGAGCAACAACCGACTGGTGGCCTTCACCAAGGATCCGAGCAAACTCGGGGAAAAGGCCAGCGACTTCCTGGACGCCAAAAAGCTGGATAACTTGAGCAAACTGGGCGTCGGCGAAGTGCGCTACGACATCGACGAAACCCACGGGCATATCGAGGTGTACATGCCGTTCGGCATCGGCGAGACCAACGCCCGCTGGACGCTGATGCTGCAACTGCCGCTGAACGCGGTCATGGCCGACCTGCAAGCGTTGCAGCAAGACCTCGACCATCGGCGCCAGGCCGACATCTTCGGCATGGCGATGGTCGGCCTGGTGATTGCCGGGATCGGTCTACTGGTGATCTGGCTGGTGGGTCACGGCATTGCCCGGCCACTCAAACAAATGGTGGCGATGCTCGATGACATCGCCCAGGGCGAAGGCGACTTGACCCGCCGCCTGGTGAGCGACCGCGCCGATGAACTGGGGGCAATCGCCCGGGGCTTCAATACTTTCCTGAGCAAGTTGCAAGGCATGATCACCCAGGTGGTGACCTCGGTGCAGAGCGTCAGCGATTCATCGGAGCACACCGCCGATATCGCGATCCGCACCAACCAGGGCGTGCACAAACAGATGTCGGAGATCGATCAGGTCGCCACGGCCGTGCACGAAATGACCGCCACCGCCCAGGACGTGGCCCGCAACGCGACCCAGGCAGCCCAGGCGGCCAGTCATGCGGACCAGGCTGCCAGCCAGGGCATGCAGATCGTTCGGGATACCTCCACCTCCATCGGTGCCCTGGCCGTGGAAATCGGCAAGGCGGTGGGTGTGGTACAGACCCTGGCCAAGGACAGCGAGAACATCAACGCCATCCTCACTGCCATCCGTGGCATCGCCGAGCAGACCAACCTGCTGGCCCTCAACGCCGCCATCGAAGCGGCCCGGGCCGGTGAACAAGGTCGTGGCTTCGCGGTGGTCGCCGATGAGGTGCGCAACCTGGCGCAGAAGACGCAACAGGCGACTGAAGAAATCCAGGCGATGATCCAGCAGTTGCAACAAGGCACCCGGGATGTGGTGCGCGTGATGGAAGACAGCCAGCACCGCACCGACGAAAGCGTGCAGCATGCGGCGAAAGCGGCCCAGGCCTTGGAAACGATTACCCAGGCGGTGTCGGTGATCAACGACATGAACACCCAGATTGCCAGCGCTGCCGAGGAACAGAGCGCCGTGGCCGATGACATCAACCGCAACGTGATCAACATCGGGCAAGTGGCGAACGAAGTGGCCAGCGGCGCCGACGAATCCAGCGCAGCCAGCGCCGGGTTGACCAAACTGGCGGAGCAGCAGCGGCGGTTGATCAACCAGTTCAGGGTCTGATCCAACGGCCCCATCGCGAGCAAGCTCGCTCCCACAGGGGATTTGCGGGGGAATGCCGATTTTGTGAACACCACAAAACAACTGTGGGAGCGAGCCTGCTCGCGATGGCGTCCGTCCAGCCAACATTGAAGTGACTGACTCTACGCCTTCGCGAGCAAGCTTTGCTCCCACAGACTTTCACAGATCCAACGCAGGGCTCTAGAGTTCGCCGAGGGCTTCGATCAGGGCCTGGTTCTGCTCCGGTGTGCCGATGCTGATCCGCAGGAACTGGGCAATCCGCTCCTGCTTGAAGTGCCGCACGATCACACCCTGTTCCCGCAGTTTCGCCGCCAACCCTGCCGCATCGTGCCGGGGGTGACGGGCGAAGATGAAGTTGGCCGCCGACGGCAGCACGTCAAAGCCCTTGGCCTCCAATTGGGCCACGACCCATTCACGGTGCTCGATGACCAACCGGCAGGTCCGATCGAAATGCTCGCGATCATCGAACGCCGCCGCGCCGCCGACGTTCGCCAGGCGATCCAGCGGATAGGAGTTGAAGCTGTTCTTGATCCGCTCCAGTGCTTCGATCAGGTCTGGATGCCCCACCGCCAGGCCCACGCGAAGCCCCGCCAGCGAGCGGGACTTGGACAGGGTCTGGGTCACCAGCAGGTTCGGATAACGATCCACCAGGCTGATGGCCGTCTCGCCGCCGAAGTCGATGTAGGCCTCGTCGACCACCACCACCGAATCCGGGCTGGCCTTGAGGATCTGCTCGACCGCTTCCAGCGCCAGCAGGCAGCCGGTCGGCGCGTTCGGGTTGGGGAAAATGATCCCGCCGTTGGGCTTGGCATAGTCCGCCGGGTCGATCCGGAATTGTTCATCCAGCGGCACCGCCTCGAACTGAATGCGGTACAGGCCGCAATACACCGGATAGAAGCTGTAGCTGATGTCCGGGAACAACAGCGGCTGGTCGTGCTGCAACAGGCCGTGAAAAATGTGCGCCAGCACTTCATCCGAGCCGTTCCCCAGGAACACCTGGTTGCTCTGCACGCCGTAATAGCGGGCCACGGCGCCTTTCAACAGGTCGCTATTGGGGTCCGGATAAAGGCGCAGGTTGTCGTTCAGCTCGGTCTGCATCGCCGCGAGGGCCTTGGGCGATGGGCCGTAGGGGTTTTCGTTGGTGTTGAGCTTGACCAACCGGGTCAGCTTCGGCTGTTCGCCCGGCACGTAGGGCACCAGGTTCTTGACGAACGGGCTCCAGAATTTACTCATTTCAGTTCCCCTGATCTTCAATGGAGTTTTCGTCAAGAATGCGGTACTCGGCGCTGCGGGCGTGGGCGCTCAGCGATTCGCCACGGGCCAGCACCGACGCGGTCTTGCCCAGTTCGGAGGCACCCTGCTCGGAGCAGAAGATGATCGACGAACGCTTCTGGAAGTCATACACCCCCAGCGGCGACGAAAAGCGCGCGGTGCCGGATGTCGGCAGCACGTGGTTGGGGCCCGCGCAATAATCGCCCAGGGCCTCACTGGTGTGCCGTCCCATGAAAATCGCACCGGCGTGGCGGATCTGCGGCAACCAGGCCTGGGGGTCGGCGACCGACAACTCCAAGTGTTCCGGCGCGATGCGGTTGGCGACCTCGATGGCCTGCTGCATGTCGTCGACCTTGATCAGCGCCCCACGGCCGTTGATCGAGGTGTTGATGATCTCGGCGCGGTCCATGGTCGGCAGCAGCTTGTCGATGCTGGCGGCAACCTTGTCGAGGAATTCGGCGTCCGGGCTGACCAGGATCGCCTGGGCATCTTCGTCATGCTCGGCCTGGGAAAACAGGTCCATGGCGATCCAGTCCGGATCGGTCTGGCCGTCGCACACCACGAGGATTTCCGAAGGGCCGGCGATCATGTCGATGCCAACCTGGCCAAAAACATGGCGCTTAGCGGTGGCGACATAGATATTGCCCGGCCCGACCACCTTGTCTACCCGTGGCACGCTTTCGGTGCCATAGGCCAGCGCCGCCACGGCCTGGGCACCGCCGATGGTAAACACCCGGTCCACCCCAGCGATGCAGGCGGCGGCCAGCACCAGTTCGTTGATTTCACCCCGCGGCGTCGGGACGACCATGACCACTTCGGTCACGCCGGCAACCTTGGCCGGAATGGCGTTCATCAGCACCGAGGACGGATAGGACGCCTTGCCGCCCGGCACGTACAGGCCGGCGCGGTCCAGCGGCGTGACCTTCTGGCCCAGCACCGTGCCGTCGGCTTCGGTGTAGCTCCAGGAGTCCTGTTTCTGCCTTTCGTGATAGTCGCGTACCCGGGCCGCGGCTTTTTCCAAGGCTTCGCGCTGAGGCACGGTGATCCGGGTCAGGGCCAGTTCCAGGCGTTCGCGGGGCAGGATCAGGTCGGCCATGGACGCCACCTGCAGGCCGTCGAATTTCTGGGTGAATTCCACCAGGGCGGCATCGCCACGCTCGCGCACGGCCTTGATGATGTCCAGCACCCGCTGATTGACCGAGTCGTCAGACACGCTTTCCCAGCTCAGCAGATGATCCAGATGATGTGCGAAATCCGGGTCGGCAGCGTTGAGTCGGCGAATCGAAGTGGGAGCGGTCATAGCGAGGGCCTCATTAATGGCAAATGCTCAGGCGCCCTAAGCTACCAGTCCATTCGCGTGGGCACCTGAGAAATTGGCTATGACACGGATAGACGGGCGCGACTCAAGGTCGCGCAGGTGAATCAGCCGCGGTGTCGCGATTCCACTGCCTTGCGCAGGGTATCGATCAGAGCCTGGATACGGGCGTGCTGCATTTTCATCGACGCCTTGTTGACGACCAGCCGGGAGGTGATGTCAGCGATGAAGTCCTGGGGTTCCAGGCCGTTGGCCCGCAACGTATTACCGGTGTCGACCACGTCGATGATCTTGTCCGCCAGGCCGATCAGCGGCGCCAGCTCCATCGAACCGTACAGCTTGATGATGTCGACCTGACGGCCCTGCTCGGCGTAATAACGCTTGGCAATGTTGACGAACTTGGTCGCCACCCGCAGACGCCCCTTGGGCTCCGGCGCGCCGACTTTGCCGGCGGTCATCAGCTTGCAACGGGCGATCCGCAGGTCCAGGGGCTCGTACAGGCCCTGGCCGCCGTATTCCATCAACACGTCCTTGCCGGCGACGCCCAGGTCGGCGGCGCCATGTTCCACGTAGGTCGGCACGTCGGTGGCACGCACGATCAGCAAGCGCACGTCGGCCTGGGTCGTGGGGATGATCAGCTTGCGGCTCTTGTCCGGATTCTCGGTCGGCACGATGCCCGCTTCAGCCAGAAGCGGCAGGGTGTCGTCAAGGATGCGGCCCTTGGACAGTGCGATGGTCAACATGGGAAACGTCAGTCCTTATCAAGGTACTCATGCCCGGTCGCAAGCGGCGCCGGACACACATCGAGGGTGGCAACCACCCTCGACCTGAAACGAATTCAACGGGCACATCCCTATGCCCATGCAGCCGGAACTAGCCCGGTACGCGGCGGATCTTGGCGCCGAGCATCTGCAGTTTTTCTTCGATGCACTCGTAGCCACGGTCGATGTGGTAGATGCGGTCGATCAGTGTATCGCCTTCGGCAACCAAGGCCGAGATGACCAGGCTGGCCGAGGCCCGCAGGTCGGTGGCCATGACTGGCGCGCCCTTGAGCTTCTCGGTGCCGGTGACGATGGCCGTGTTGCCTTCGACCTGGATCTTGGCGCCCATGCGGTGCAGTTCGTAGACGTGCATGAAACGGTTTTCGAAGATCGTCTCGATCACCGCGCCGGTGCCTTCGGCAATGGCGTTGAGGGAGATGAACTGCGCCTGCATGTCGGTCGGGAACGCTGGGTACGGCGCGGTCCGCACGTTGACGGCCTTGGGCCGCTTGCCGTGCATGTTCACTTCGATCCAGTCTTCGCCGCAGGTGACTTCGGCACCGGCTTCCTTGAGTTTCTCCAGGACGGCTTCGAGGATGGTCGGATCGGTGTCCTTGACCTTGACGCGGCCACCGGTGACGGCGGCGGCCACCAGGTAGGTGCCGGTTTCGATCCGGTCCGGCATCACCTTGTAGGTGGCCGAGTGCAGGCGCTCGACGCCATCGATGGTGATGGTGTCGGTGCCGGCGCCGCTGATCTTCGCGCCCATGGCGATCAGGAAGTTCGCCAGGTCGACCACTTCAGGCTCGCGCGCAGCGTTTTGCAGCACGCTGCGGCCCTTGGCCAGTGCGGCGGCCATCATGATGTTCTCGGTACCGGTCACGCTGACGGTATCGAAGAAGAAGTGCGCACCGCGCAAGCCGCCTTCCGGCGCCTTGGCCTTGATGTAGCCGCCTTCGACGTCGATCACCGCGCCCATGGCTTCCAGGCCGCGGATGTGCAGGTCCACCGGACGCGAGCCGATGGCGCAACCGCCAGGCAAGGCCACTTCGGCTTCACCGAAGCGGGCGACCATCGGGCCCAGTACCAGGATCGACGCACGCATGGTTTTCACCAGCTCGTACGGGGCGACCAGGGTCTTGATGGTGCGCGGGTCGATCTCGACGCTGAGCTTCTCGTCGATCACCGGCTCGATGCCCATGCGGCCGAACAGCTCGATCATCGTGGTGATGTCGTGCAGGTGCGGCAGGTTGGCCACGGTCACGGGACCGTCGCACAGCAGGGTCGCGGCCAGGATTGGCAGGGCGGAGTTCTTTGCCCCGGAAATACGGATTTCGCCATCAAGACGAACGCCGCCGGTAATAATCAGTTTATCCATAAGAATCTCGAGGCCCTTGGGCTCAGGTGCGCTCGGCCCAGGCCGCGCTGCTGAAAAATTTCATCGTGACCGCGTGGATGCTGCCATCGGCGATCCATGGGTTCAAATGGGCATAGATGCTCTGCTGACGCTTCACTGGACTCATCGTCGCCAGTTCATCGCTGATCACATTCAGCTGGAAGTTGCAGCCTTCGCCTTCAACCTCCACCTGCGTACCAGGCAGCTTTCCTTCAAGGAAGCTCTTCACTTCTACAGCCTGCATGCTCAACCTCAATCGGCGCCCTGTGCGCGCGGGTCGCACATCATACAAAAAAGCCCCGCGCCTGCGAACCCCGCTAAGCAGGACTCTGACGGGGGGCTTTTCCAAGGATGTGGGTCAGGGGTGCGCCAACAACTCGGTCAGTTCGCTGACCTGGGCTATTTCGCGCATGTCTTCGGGCATCCCACGGATGCTCCACGTTTTGCCGGCCGCCTTGGCGTCCCGCATGAAACACAGCAGCAGCGACAAGCCGACACTGCTGGACTTCTGCACCGCCGAGCAATCAATGACCACCTCGGCGGCGCCGACGGACTTGATCAGCGCCTGGCCCTGCTTGCGCAAGGCCGGGCCGGTGCGATAGTCCAGCACGCCGCTGAGCAGCAGCTCACCGGCTCCGCCCAGACGAACGGCCGACTCACTCACCGACTCGATCATTGTTCCTGCTTCTCTTTGGCTTCTTCGGTCACTTCCTTGGCCTTGGCGACTTCGCCGGCCCAGCCGTCGATGGTCTTGTCCAGGTCGCTGCCATTGCGCTGCATGGCGTCGGCGAACTGATCACGGAACAGCTTGCCGATGTTGATGCCATTGATGATCACGTTGCGCACCTTCCACTCGCCGTTGATTTTTTCCAGCGTGTAGGACACAGGATAGACCGCGCCGTTGTTGCCCTTGACCTGCATGTCGACGCTGGTGCGGTTGCCACTTTCGTCCTTGGCCGGCGAAACGGTGATGCCCTGGTTGTTGTATTCCAGCAAGGCGTTGCCATAGAACTGCATCAGGCTGCGCTTGAAGTTCTCCTGGAAGCGGGTCATCTGCGCCGGGGTTGCCTTGCGCGAGTACTTGACCGTCATGATGCTCTTGGAGATGCCATCGGCGTCCACCACGGGGCCGACGATACCGTTCAACGCGTCATAGAACGCACTGGGGTCCTGCTTGTACTTTTCTTTATTGGCGGCAAGGTCCGCCAGCAACCGGGTGGTCGTGTCCTGGATAATGTCATGGGCCGAAGGCGCGGCCACGGCGTTGGCCATCAACGGCAGCGCCGCGAGCAGCACCAGCAGGCTACGTCGCAAGATAGAGATCATTCAAAAGCTCCTCATTTGGCGTCTTTGCTAACGGTATTGAGCAGGAATTTACCGATCAGGTCCTCGAGCACCAGGGACGACTGCGTGTCGTGGATGACGCCACCGTCCTTGAGCACGGCGTCTTCACCACCCACGCTGATGCCAATGTACTTCTCGCCCAGCAGCCCAGCCGTGAGGATAGATGCAGTGGAATCAGTCGGCAGGTTGTCCACGCGCTTTTCCAGCTGCAGCGTTACCCGACCGGTGAAATCCTCGCGGTTCAGATCGATTGCCGTGACCTTGCCGATCGTGACACCGGCCATGGTCACCTTGGCTCTGACCGTCAAACCGGCGATATTGTCGAAGTTGGCATAAAGTTTATAGGTATCGGTGCTTGCCGTCGGCGCCAGTCCACTGACCCGCAGGGCCAGCAGCAGCAAAGCCAGGATGCCAGCCAGCAAGAAAAGGCCGACACCGATTTCCAGGGTGCGGTTTTGCATCAGAAATCTCCAAACATCAAGGCGGTCAGAATAAAGTCGAGGCCCAGGACCGCCAGCGAGGCGTACACCACGGTCTTGGTTGTGGCACGGCTGATCCCCTCTGAAGTGGGCTCACAGTCATAGCCTTGAAACACGGCGATCCAGGTCACGACGAACGCGAACACGGCACTTTTGACCACGCCATTGAGGACATCGTCGAGGAAATCGACGCTGTTCTGCATGTTCGACCAGTAGGAACCTTCATAGACCCCCAGCCAGTCGACGGCCACCCACGAGCCGCCCCAGATCCCCACGACACTGAAGATCATCGCCAGCACCGGCAGGGAAATGAAGCCGGCCCACAGGCGCGGGGCAATGATGTACTTGAGCGGGTCGACGCCGATCATTTCCAGGCTGGACAACTGCTCGGTGGACTTCATGTTGCCGATTTCAGCCGTCAGCGCCGAACCGGCCCGCCCGGCGAACAGCAGCGCGGTCACCACGGGGCCGAGCTCGCGCAGCAGCGTCAGGGCCACCATCTGCCCGACCGCCTGCTCCGAACCGTAGCTGGACAAAATGCTGAAGCCTTGCAGGGCCAGCACCATGCCGATGAAGATCCCGGAGACGACGATGATCACCAGGGACATCACGCCCACCGAGTGCAACTGCTTGACCAGCAAGCCAAAGCCGCCACCGGTCGAGTTGCGACCGAGCAAGGCGTGCATCAGGAACAACGAGGAACGCCCCAGCACGGCCAACACGTCGATGCCGGAGCGACCGAACAGGCGAATTCTTTCCAACAGTGTTTTCTTGCGCATCAGCGCTTCCCCAGCAGATCGGTACGGTAATCCGTGGCCGGGAAATGGAACGCCACCGGCCCGTCCGGATCACCTTTCATGAATTGGCGGATGCGCGGGTTATCCGAATCCGCCAGTTCCTGCGGCGTGCCCTGCCCCAGCACCTGGCTATCGCCGACCACATAGATGTAGTCGGCGATGCTCGCGGTTTCGGCCAGGTCGTGGGAAACCACGATACTGGTGATGCCCAGCGCATCGTTGAGCAGGCGGATCAGGCGCACGAGCACGCCCATGGCGATCGGGTCCTGGCCGACGAAGGGTTCGTCGTACATGAGGATCTTCGGATCGAGGGCAATCGCCCGCGCCAGCGCGACACGACGCTTCATGCCGCCGGACAGCTCGTCCGGCATCAGGTCGATGGCGCCGCGCAGCCCGACGGCCTGCAATTTGAGCAGGACGATGTCGCGGATCATCTCTTCCGGCAGGTCGGTGTGGACCCGCAACGGGAACGCCACGTTCTCGAATACATCGAGGTCGGTAAACAATGCGCCGCTCTGGAACAATACGCCCATGTGCTTGCGCGCATCGAACAGGTCGCTACGAGACAATTCGGGAAGATTCTGGCCATTGACCCAGACTTCGCCGGCGCTGGGACGCAACTGTGCCCCCATCAACCGCAGCAACGTGGTCTTGCCACACCCGGAAGGCCCCATGATGCCGGTGACCTTGCCCCGTGGTATGCGAATATCGATGTCATTGAAAATGCTGCGCGTCCCTCGCTTGAAGGACAGCCCCTTCAGCTCGACCGCGTAGGCGTTGTCGGCACTCATCTAAACTCCTTGCGATGCAGCCTCACATTCCAATGCCCTGGGCAGCCGACAAGCGCCGGTACCGCCGGGCATGCGAACCGGCGGCGAACTATATCACTGCAACAGCCAAGCGCCCAAGGCCAACGCCCCGCCCGTTAAGCCTGGCTTAAGGTAAAAAGCCACATTTTATGTCGAACCTTGCGATCCCTTGAACAAAGCATGACGAACTTACGTGAGGGAATTGTTCATTGTCGCTATAATCGCCGCCTTTTCATCGGGCTATACGATTTCGACATGAACCAATCCAGCGACCTGATTCAATCGGCACAACGTACCATCCGCCTCGAGCTTGAAGCCGTGCAAGGCTTGCTGGCCCATATCGACGCTGATTTCGTACGCGCCTGCGAGATGATTCTGGCCAGCAAGGGCCGCGTGGTCGTAGTCGGCATGGGCAAGTCCGGGCACATCGGCAACAAGATCGCCGCCACCCTCGCCAGCACCGGCACCACGGCCTTTTTTGTCCACCCGGCCGAGGCCAGCCACGGTGACATGGGCATGATCACCCGGGACGACGTCATCCTGGCCTTGTCCAACTCCGGTTCCACCAATGAAATCATCACGTTGCTGCCGTTGATCAAACGCCTGGGCATCCAGTTGATCAGCATGACCGGCAACCCGGACTCGCCGCTGGCCAAGGCCGCCGAAGTGAACCTCAATGTCCATGTCGAACACGAAGCCTGCCCATTGAACCTGGCACCGACCTCTTCAACCACCGCAGCCCTGGTCATGGGCGACGCCCTGGCCGTGGCGCTGCTGGAAGCCCGGGGCTTCACCGCGGAAGACTTCGCCTTCTCCCATCCCGGTGGCGCCCTCGGCCGTCGCCTGCTGCTGAAAGTCGAGAACGTGATGCACGCCGGCCAGGAATTGCCACAGGTTGTGCGTGGCACGTTGCTCAAGGACGCGCTCATGGAGATGACCCGCAAGGGACTGGGCATGACCGTAGTGCTGGAGACTGACGGCACGCTCGCCGGGATCTTCACCGACGGCGACCTGCGCCGCACCCTGGACCGCACCATCGATATCCACAGCGCGACCATCGAACAAGTCATGACGCCCCACGGCAAGACCGCCCGCGCCGAGATGCTCGCTGCCGAAGCCTTGAAAATCATGGAAGACCACAAGATCAGCGCCCTGGTGGTCGTCGATGACAACGACCGTCCGGTAGGCGCCTTGAACATGCACGATCTGCTACGTGCGGGAGTCATGTAAATGAACACAGACCTGTTGCAACGGGGCAAAGCCATCAAGCTGGCCGTATTCGATGTGGATGGGGTGCTGACCGACGGTCGCCTGTACTTCCTCGAAGACGGCAGCGAGTTCAAGACCTTCAACACCCTCGACGGCCAGGGCATCAAGATGTTGATGGCCGCCGGCGTGCAGACCGCTATCATCAGTGGCCGCAAGACCCCGGTGGTCGAGCGGCGCGCGAAGAACCTCGGCATCCCGCACCTTTACCAGGGGCGCGAAGACAAACTGGTAGTGCTGGACGAGCTTCTGGGCCAACTCAACCTAAGCTATGAACAGGTGGCCTACCTCGGTGATGACCTGCCGGACCTGCCGGTCATTCGCCGGGTCGGCCTGGGCATGGCGGTCGCCAACGCGGCCAGTTTCGTGCGCGAGCACGCCCACGGCATCACCACGGCGCGAGGCGGCGAAGGCGCCGCCCGCGAATTCTGCGAACTGATCCTGCGCGCCCAGGGCCACCTCGAAGCGGCCAACGCCGCGTACCTGTGAGCCATTTATGCTGAGCAAAAAGATTCGCACCATCGTGGTGTTTGCCTGTATCGCGGCGATTTTCGCCGCGGTGGGCTATTGGAACATCAGCCCCGAACGGTTTCTCGACCAGCCAGCGGCCCAGGTCGAGGATCGGATCGACTGGTACGCGACCAACACCCACACGCTGCAGTACCTGCCTGACGGCAAGGTGCAATATGAGATGACATCCGACAAGGTCGACCACGTAAAGGCCACTGACATTACGCTGGTCACCAAGCCGGACCTGAACATGTTCCGCGGCACCGAGTTCCCGTGGCATGTGCAGAGCGAGCACGCCGAAGTCAATTCCGGCGGCACCGAAGTGGAACTGATCGACTCGGTACGCATCGCCCGAACCGACGAGAAAAACCGCACGACCATCATCACCAGTACACGCATGACCGTGTTCCCACAGCAAGAATATGCGCAGACCGAGCAACCCGTTAGAATCGACGGCGCCGGGGGCGTGTCGACCGGCACGGGAATGAAAGCGTATTTGAAGGAAAGCAGGATACACCTGCTATCGAACGTAAGAGGACAGTATGAAGCTCGCTAAAACCCTCCCTTTTTTGCTCAGTCTGGGCGCAGCACTGGGAAGCGCGAGCGCCTGGGCTCTTCCCACCGACCGCGACCAGCCTATCCGCATCCAGGCCGATGACGCCCAACTCGACGACAAGAATGGCGTCGCCACCTATAAGGGCGATGTGATCATCACCCAGGGTTCGATGAAGGTCACCGGCAACACCGTGACCATCACCCGCACGCCGACCGGCGATATCGACGTGGTGACCTCGGTGGGCAGCCTGGCCTATTTCGAGCAGATGCAAACCGCGGGCGATACCAAGCCGGTACAAGGCTACGGAGTCACCATCCAGTACCACGCCTCCAAGGATCGCGTGGTCCTGATCGACCGTGCCAAGGTCGTCGACAAGGACAACAACGTGACCCAGGGCGAGAAAATCGTCTACGACACGGTCAAGAAACTGGCCAGCGCCGGTCGCGCCACCGGCAGCAAGGTGACCGAGTCGCGTCCGCGCATCGACATGGTGATCCAGCCGAAAAAGAAAACCGACGAGCAGAAGGCCCAGTAATGGCAACTCTGAAAGCTCAGCACCTGGCCAAGAGCTACAAGAGCCGTCAAGTCGTACGTGATGTCAGCCTGTCCATCGACAGCGGCCAGATCGTCGGCCTGCTCGGCCCCAACGGCGCGGGCAAGACCACCTGCTTCTACATGATCGTCGGCCTGGTCCAGGCCGATCAGGGGCGCGTACTGATCGACGACCTGGATGTCAGCCACCAGCCGATGCACGGTCGGGCAAAGGCCGGTATCGGCTATTTGCCGCAAGAAGCATCGATCTTCCGCAAACTATCGGTCGCCGACAACATCATGGCAATCCTCGAGACCCGCAAGGAACTCGACAAGGCCGGCCGTCGCCAGGAGCTGGAAAGCCTGTTGCAGGAATTCCACATCAGCCACATTCGCGACAACCTAGGCATGAGCCTGTCCGGTGGTGAACGGCGCCGCGTGGAAATCGCCCGCGCCCTGGCCACCGCACCGAAGTTCATCCTGCTTGACGAACCGTTCGCCGGCGTGGACCCGATCTCCGTGGGCGACATCAAGCAGATCATCCATCATCTCAAGGCCAAGGGCATCGGTGTGCTGATCACCGACCACAACGTGCGCGAGACCCTGGATATCTGCGAAACCGCCTACATTGTCAATGACGGCCAGTTGATTGCCGAAGGTGACTCCGCAGCGATCCTGGCCAACGAGCTGGTCAAGGAAGTGTATCTGGGCCACGAGTTCCGCCTGTAAGCCAACGTATCTGGCGAATCGCCCGAGCGTCGTTTAATTTTATTATGGCGACGCTCTAGGCAAACACTCCAGTTTCAGGCATATAATTTGCTTAAGTTTGGCGCCTCGGCGCCCTGTAGTGGATGGCGCATGTGCGCCGGCTAATAAGGTGTTAAGCCCCTGCCATGAAACCATCGCTAGTCTTGAGAATGGGCCAGCAGCTGACGATGACACCGCAGCTGCAACAGGCCATCCGCCTGCTCCAATTGTCGACCCTGGACCTGCAACAGGAAATCCAGGAGGCGCTGGAGTCCAATCCGATGCTCGAACGCCAGGAAGAAGGCGACGACTTCGATAACACCGATCCGCTGGCCGACAACGTCGAGCAGAAGACCAACACCGAGATCCCCGAACCGTCCTACCAGGAAGCCGCCCCGACGGTGGATAACCTCGAGGATGGCGAATGGAACGAACGCATTCCCAACGAGCTGCCCGTGGACACGGCCTGGGAAGATGTCTACCAGACCAGCGCCAGCAACCTGCCCAGCAGCGATGACGACGAGTGGGACTTCACCACCCGCACCTCGGCCGGCGAGAGCCTGCAAAGCCACTTGCTGTGGCAACTGAACCTGGCGCCGATGTCCGACACCGATCGCCTGATCGCCGTGACCCTGATCGATTGCATCAACAACCAGGGCTACCTGGACGAGACCCTCGAAGAAATCCTCGAAGCCTTCGACCCCGAGCTCGACATCGAGCTGGACGAGATCGAAGCCGTCCTCCATCGCATCCAGCAGTTCGAACCGGCCGGCATCGGCGCCCGCAACCTGGGCGAGTGCCTGTTGCTGCAACTGCGCCAATTGTCGCCCAAGACGCCTTGGCTGGCCGAAGCCAAGCGATTGGTCACCGATTACATCGACTTGTTGGGCGGCCGCGACTACAGCCAACTGATGCGTCGCATGAAGCTCAAGGAAGATGAGCTGCGCCAGGTCATCGAGCTGGTGCAAAGCCTCAATCCGCGCCCAGGCTCGCAGATCGAATCCACCGAACCCGAATACGTAGTCCCGGACGTGATCGTGCGCAAGCACAATGATCGCTGGCTGGTGGAACTCAACCAGGAGTCGGTACCCAAGCTGCGGGTAAACGCCCAGTACGCCGGTTTCGTCAAGCGCGCCGACACCAGTGCCGACAACACCTTCATGCGCAACCAGTTGCAGGAAGCGCGCTGGTTCATCAAGAGCCTGCAGAGCCGCAACGAAACCCTGATGAAGGTTGCCACCCAGATCGTCGAGCATCAGCGCGGCTTCCTGGAGTACGGCGATGAAGCGATGAAACCGTTGGTCCTGCATGACATTGCCGAGGCGGTGGGCATGCACGAGTCGACGATTTCCCGGGTGACCACTCAGAAATTCATGCATACCCCCCGGGGCATCTATGAATTGAAATACTTTTTCTCCAGTCACGTCAGCACCTCCGAA
The DNA here is from genome assembly GCF_001269655.1 of Pseudomonas thivervalensis. Taxonomy (GTDB): domain Bacteria; phylum Pseudomonadota; class Gammaproteobacteria; order Pseudomonadales; family Pseudomonadaceae; genus Aquipseudomonas; species Aquipseudomonas thivervalensis. Next base: position 248,564 of record NZ_LHVE01000002.1, on the reverse strand, counting down.
GGCGGCGAATGCTCGTCCACGGCCATCCGCGCGATCATCAAAAAACTGGTGGCCGCGGAAAATCAGAAAAAGCCGTTGAGTGACAGCAAGATCGCTGGTTTACTGGAGGCACAAGGCATTCAGGTGGCCCGCCGTACCGTCGCCAAATACCGTGAATCCCTCGGGATCGCGCCTTCGAGCGAACGCAAGCGGTTGATGTAACAGGCCACGCCACAGCGTTCCAGTGGCAGGCATTTCTGCCTGCCGCTTTATGCACTGGCAACGAAGGAGAAGCTGTATGCAAGTCAACATCAGTGGACACCAACTGGAAGTGACCGAACCCCTGCGCAACTACATCGGCGAAAAACTCGCCCGATTGGAAAGGCATTTCGACAAGATCACCAACGTGCAGGTCATCCTGAACGTCGAGAAGCTGCTGCAGAAAATCGAAGCCACGCTGCATATCCCCGGCGGAGAAGTGGTTGCCAACGCGGAGCACACAGACATGTATGCCGCGATTGACCTGCTGACCGACAAGCTGGATCGCCAACTCAAAAAGCATAAGGAAAAGACCCAGAGCGTGCTCCAAGGCGCAACCGGTCGTTAACCCCCCCAATCCATGATCCGACTAGAAACCATCCTGACCCCCGGCCGTTCCCAGGTGAACGCGCCGGGTGGCAGTAAAAAGAAAGCCCTCGAACAAATCGCCAACCTGATCCACCGCGAAGTGCCGGATCTGGAAATGCAGGACGTCTTCGAGGCCCTGGTTGCCCGTGAAAAACTGGGTTCCACCGGTTTTGGCAACGGCATCGCCATTCCTCATTGCCGTCTCAAGGGCTGTACCGCGCCGATCAGCGCGCTGCTGCACCTTGAAACCGCTATAGATTTCGACGCCATCGACGGCGCCCCGGTCGACCTGCTGTTTGTATTGCTGGTACCGGAAGCGGCGACCGATGCGCACCTCGAGCTGCTGCGCCAGATCGCCAGCATGCTGGACCGCAAGGAAGTGCGCGAAAAACTGCGCAGCGCACCGAATAACGAAGCGTTGTACCAGGTCGTCCTGGACGAGCAGAACGGTCATTAAAACATGCGCATGATTATCGTCAGTGGCCGCTCCGGCTCCGGTAAAAGCACGGCCCTCAACGTGCTTGAGGACAGCGGCTACTATTGCATCGATAACTTGCCCGCCGGCCTGCTACCGGAACTGGCCGAGCGCGCCCTGATCCACACCGAGCTGGCGCAGCCGCTGGTGGCGGTGTCCATCGACGCGCGTAACCTGCCGAGCCACCTGTCGCGCTTTCCTGAACTGCTCGAGGAAGTGCGCAGCCGCCATATCCAATGCGACGTGCTGTACCTGGATGCCGATGAAGAGACGCTGCTCAAGCGTTTTTCCGAAACCCGTCGGCGTCACCCGCTAAGCAACGCCAACCGCTCCCTGGCCGAAGCCATCGAGGATGAAAGCCAGTTGCTCGGGCCGATTGCCGACTTGGCCGACCTGAAGGTCAACACCACGCACCTGAACCTGTATCAGTTGCGCGACACGATCAAGCTGCGCCTGCTGAACCAGCCGGAACCGGGCACGGCGTTCCTGGTGGAGTCGTTCGGTTTCAAACGTGGCATGCCAGTAGACGCCGACCTGGTGTTCGACGTGCGCTGCCTGCCCAACCCGTATTGGAAGCCGGAATTGCGCGCGCAGTCCGGGCTCGACCAACCGGTGATCGATTACCTGGCCGCACAGCCCGATGTCGAGGAAATGTACCAGGACATCTCCAGCTACCTGCTCAAATGGCTACCCCGCTTTGCCGCGAGTAATCGCGCCTACGTCACGATTGCCATAGGTTGTACCGGCGGCCATCACCGCTCCGTCTACCTGACCGAACGCCTGGGTCAGCTCCTGCAACAATCCCTGAAGAACGTCCAGGTTCGCCACCGCGACCTCAGCTAAAGGATTCACATCGCGATGCCTGCTCGGGAAATTGAAATCATCAACAAGCTGGGTTTGCATGCCCGTGCGTCGGCAAAATTTGTAGGTGTGGCGGGGAAGTTTCCAGATACCACGATCAGGGTCGGGCGTACGCCAGAGTCCACGGTCGATGGTAAAAGCATCATGGCGATGATGATGCTCGCCGCCGGCAAGGGCACCAGGATTCACCTGAGCACTGAAGGGGAGCAGGCGCAAGAAGCGATGGATGCGCTGGTGGCGCTGATTAACAACTACTTCGACGAAGGCGAGTAACTGCCCCAGGACTCAAACCGAGCTCGTTGTGGCGAGGGAGCTTGCTCCCGCTCGGCTGCGTGTAGGAGCTGCCGAAGGCTGCGATCTTTTGATCTTGATCCTTCGCTTTAGATTCAAGTGTCTGGGGAAAGATCGCAGCCTCGTTGCACTCGACAGCTCCTACAGCCGCAGGCCAGCGGGAGCAAGCTCCCCCGCCACAACGGCACAAACGCATAGTCCTTGGATTGCATCAGGCCAACGCCGTATCCAACACCATCATCAGACAAAACCCCACCAACAACCCCAGGCTCGCCAGTTTCTCGTGACCATTGCGGCGGGATTCGGGAATGACCTCGTGGGTCACCACCAGTAGCATCGCCCCCGCCGCCAACGCCAGGCCCAGGGGCAAGAGCATTTCAGCCAGGCTCACCAACCAGGCGCACAGCAGCGCGAACACGGGCTCGACCAACCCTGATGCGGCGCCGATCAGGAACGCCTTGACCCGCGACATGCCCGCTGTCGCCAGCACCAGCGCGATCACCAGCCCTTCGGGAACATCCTGCAAGGCGATGCCCATCGCCAGGCTGTCGGCATCCGGCATGCCGCCGCCCGCCGACACGCCTACCGCCATGCCTTCCGGAATGTTGTGGGCGATGATGGCAAACACGAACAACCAGATCCGCGGCGCAATGATCGGACGTCCTGGCACCACGACCAGCCTTTCGGGGCTGGCCGAGACCTTGCGGTCCACCAGGTACAGCCCGAACGCGCCTGACATAATGCCAAAACAGATAACGCCACTGGCCGCCCAAGGCGTGAGTCCCAGTTGCTCGGCCGCGGCAATGCCCGGCACGATCAGCGAAAACGCCGTGGCGGCAAGCATCACCCCGGCACCGAAGCCCAGCAGCGAATCGCTCACGGCCTGGGGCATGCGCCGGATCACCAGCACCGGCACGGCCCCCAACGCGGTGCCCAAGGCACACAGCCCGCCTCCTTGAAGCGCCCGCAACAACCTGGGCTCCAGGTCCAGCCACGCCAGGCCCTGGGCTGCCAACAACGTCATTCCTGCCAACAGCAACAGCGACCCCAAGGCATAGCGGAACATGCGTCCGCTTCCAATCGCCAGTGTTTGAGTATCCATAGTCAGCCTTGGATTGCGTTCATGAAGGACTCGAAGCCAGCGCCGCCTGATAACGTCGGGCGACTTCAGGCCAATTGATCACGTTGTAGAACGCATTGATGTATTCCGGACGACGGTTCTGGTAGCGCAGGTAATAGGCGTGCTCCCAGACGTCCAGGCCAAGAATCGGCGTATTGCCATTCATCAACGGGCTGTCCTGGTTGCCGCTGCTTTCCACCACCAAGGTCTTTTGCGGGGTCACGCTCAACCAGGCCCAGCCACTGCCGAAACGGGTCAGTGCCGCTTTGGTGAACGCTTCCTTGAAGCGCTCGATACCGCCCAGTTGCGCATCGATCGCCGCCGCCAGGGCGCCCTCGGGCTGGCCGCCGCCTTGGGGCGTCATCACCTCCCAGAACAACGAATGGTTGGCGTGGCCACCGCCCTGGTTGATCACCGCGGCCTTCAGGCTTTGTGGCAACTGCTCCACGCGGGACACCAGTTGTTCGACGGGCCACTCGGCGTATTCGGTGCCGTCCACCGCCGCGTTGAGGTTATTGATGTAGGTCTGGTGGTGCTTGGTGTAGTGGATCTCCATGGTTTGCGCATCGATGTGCGGTTCCAGGGCGTCGTAGGCGTAAGGCAATGCAGGCAAGGTAAAAGCCATGTTCAATGAACTCCATGATGAAGAGGGGCATTGCGCTGCCGGGGCGTGGCGGCATTGCAGTGCAGCAGGCGCTGGGTGCGGGGGTACTCACCGTGCTCGCTGATGAAATTCAGCAGTTCGACATAGGTCTTGTGGCTCTGGCGTTGCGCGGCGGCGCGCAGGGCCGGCGCCAGGCGTTCGTCCTGCATCGTCTGCAATAACCGCTGGTGGATCGCACACAAGTATTCGGCGCTCTCCTCCGGCTGGTTCAGGCGCAGGTGCAGGTCCGCCAGGTTGTGATGGGAGACGACGCAGGCGGCCACGGCTTCGTCGGCATCCGCCCAGCGCTCGAACAACACTTGGGCCAGCGCCAGGGCTTGCAGGTAGGCTTCGCGGGCATCCACCAGCTCGCCTTGCATGAAACAGCGATTGGCCCGTTCGATCGTACGTTTCCAGTGTTCCATGATGAGTCCTCCACACAGGTGTCGGGGGGTTACACGCCGCCGGCGGTGAGCTTCTCCGGGTCCAGCAGGACTTCGAGTTCGCTGCGGGTCAGGTCGGTGTGTTCCAAGGCGACATCGATGACCGGCCGGCCCTGCTGATACGCCTTCTTGGCGATTTCAGCGGCCTTCTGGTAACCGATGATCGGATTCAACGCGGTCACCAGGATCGGGTTGCGCGACAACGCTTCCTTGAGCCTGGCTTCGTTGACCTTGAACGTGGCGATGGCCTTGTCCGCGAGCAAGCGGCTGGCGGTGGACATCAGGGTGATGCTGCTCAGCAGGTTCTGGGCGATGATGGGCAGCATCACGTTCAATTCGAAGTTGCCCGATTGACCGGCGATGGTGATCACCGTGTCGTTGCCGATCACCTGGGCCGCGACCATCGCGGTGGCTTCGGGAATGACCGGGTTGACCTTGCCCGGCATGATCGAGGAACCCGGTTGCAAGCCCTCGAGTTCAATCTCGCCCAGGCCCGCCAACGGCCCGGAATTCATCCAGCGCAGGTCATTGGCGATTTTCATCAGCGACACGGCCGTGGTCTTGAGCTGCCCGGAAACCGCCACGGCGGTGTCCTGGGAGCCGATCAGCGCGAACAGGTTCTTGCCCGGGGTGAATTGCACCTGGGTCAATTGCGTCAGTTGCTGGCTGAACAACTCGGCGAAGCGCGGATGGGCGTTGACTCCGGTCCCCACTGCCGTACCACCCTGGGCCAGGGATTGCAGACTCGGCAGCAGGTCCTGCAAGTGGCCGATATTGGCCTTGAGCTGCTGCGCCCAACCGTCGAGCACCTGACTCAGGCGCACCGGCATGGCGTCCATCAGGTGGGTGCGGCCAGTCTTGATGAACGGGTGGACTTCTTCGCCCTTGCGCTCGATCACCTGCACCAGGTGCAGCAGCGCCGGCAGCAGTTGCTCATGCAAGGCCAACGCGGCGCTGACATGAATGCTGGTGGGGATAATGTCGTTGCTGCTCTGGCCGCAGTTGACGTGGTCGTTCGGGTTGACCGCCTCTCCCAGCAGACCGCTGGCGAGGGTAGCGATCACTTCGTTGGCGTTCATGTTGGAGCTGGTGCCGGAGCCGGTCTGGAAAATATCCACCGGGAAATGATCCATGTAACGGCCTTCGAGCAGCCCCAGGGACGCGTCGACGATGGCCTTGCCCTGGGCCACGCTGATTTGCTCCAGCTCTACGTTGGCCCGGGCGGCTGCGGCCTTGGCCAGGATCAGGGCACGGATGAACGGCGCCGGCATGCGCTGGCCGCTGACCGGGAAGTTATCCACGGCTCGCTGGGTCTGGGCGCCATAGAGGGCGTCCACCGGGACGTGCAACTCGCCCATGCTGTCGCGTTCGATACGGGTATTACTCATCGGGAGATCCTTGCACCAGTTCAATAAGAGGAATCGACGGCGCCAGGGCGCAGGTCGCCAACGCCCAGGCATGGCTCTGCCAGCGCTTGAGGCGGCAGCGGCACAGTGATTGTCGTTCGAGGTCACGCAGGGGACGCCAGGCCTGGTCGAGGCAGAGGCTGCGCCAATGCCAGGGCAGCGCGACATCCGAGGCGGTGTCGAGCAGCAGGCGGAAGGCGGTTTCGGAAATCATCCACGGCGACGTGGCGGTGCAACAGGCCAGGTAGCGGCCCTCGGCCAGGTAGTGCTCGATCAGCCGCGGCTCGTCCGGGTTCATCGCGCAACGGATCTGGCGACTCATCCAGCGCCAGCTTTCAAGGTAGGGTTGTTCGTGCAGGGCAGAACTCATGACCGGGGCTCACTCGGCGAATGAGATTCATTATTAGATGATAATAAGAACCAACACAACCGTGCAGCCGCACAAAATTCACTGTGGCGAGGGAGCTTGCTCCCGCTCGGTTGCGTGTAGGAGCTGCCGAAGGCTGCGATCTTTTGATCTTGATCTTTCGCTTTAGATTCAAGTGTATGGGGAAAGATCGCAGCCTCGTTGCACTCGACAGCTCCTACAGCCGCAGTCCAGCGGGAGCAAGCTCCCTCGCCACAAAAGCGTCCCCGCCGCAGGATTAGCGGGTACAAAAAAGGCGCGTCCCCTAGGGATGACGCGCCTTTTTACTGAACGGGCGTTAGCTACCCGCCACCGTCATCCGCTCGATCAGCACCGAGCCGGTGCGGATGTTGCTGCGCAATTCCAAGTCATTGCCCACAGCCACGATCTGCTTGAACATGTCGCGCATGTTGCCTGCAATGGTCACTTCCTGAACCGGGAACTGAATCTCGCCATTTTCGACCCAGAAACCCGCCGCGCCACGGGAATAATCGCCCGTGACCATGTTCAGGCCATGGCCCATCAGTTCCGTCACCAGCAGGCCCCGGCCCATGCGCCGCAACAAGGCGGCCTGGTCTTCTTCGCCATGGGTGACGAACAGGTTATGCACACCACCGGCATTGGCGGTGCTCGGCATGCCGAGTTTGCGGCCCGAATAAGTGCCAAGGATGTAGGACACCAGCTCGCCCTTTTCCACGAACGGCTTGGCATAGGTGGCCAGGCCGTCGCCGTCGAACGCCGAGCTGCCCATGGCCTGCATCAGGTGCGGGCGTTCGTCGATGGTCATCCATTCCGGGAACAGTTTCTGGCCCAGCGCGCCCTCGAGAAACGACGACTTGCGGTACAGGTTGCCGCCGGACACCGCCGACAGGAAGCTGCCGAACAGACCTCCGGCCAGCTCGGCGGAAAACAGCACCGGCACTTCGCAGGTCGGCACCGGTCGCGCGCCCAGGCGGCTGGCCGCCCGTTGTGCGGCTTTCTGGCCGATGCTTACCGGGTCCGCCAGCAAGGTGCCCTGGCGGCTCACGTCATACCAGTAATCGCGCTGCATCTGGCCGTTGGCTTCGGCGATCATCACGCAACTGAGGCTGTGGCGGGTCGATGCATAACCGCCGATGAAACCGTGGCTGTTGCCGTAGACCCGGCAGCCCTGGTGGGTATTGAGCGTCGTGCCGTCGGCGTTCTTGATCCGGCTGTCGGCCTCGAATGCCGCCGCTTCGCAACGCAGTGCCTGCTCGATGGCCTGCTCGGGGGTGATGTCCCAAGCATGGAACAAGTCAAAGTCCCGCAGTTCCTTGCACATCAGCGCGGCATCGGCCAGGCCCGAGGCTTCGTCTTCGGAGGTGTGCTGGGCAATCGCCAGTGCTGCGGCAACGGTTTCGCGAATGGCGTCCGGGCCGCTGGCCGAGGTGCTGGCCGAACCCTTGCGCTGGCCCACGTACAAGGTGATGCCAAACCCCTGGTCGCGATTGAATTCGACGGTTTCCACCTCGCGCTGGCGCACCGACGTCGACAGGCCCTGCTCCAGCGATACAGCCACTTCACAGGCACTGGCGCCCTGGCGCTTGGCCTCGGCCAGGATCTGCTCGACTTGCTCCTGCAGTGCCGGCAATGCTTGCGGGCCGACGCTTTGAACTGCACTCATGGTGTTCTCCACTCAAATTCTGTTTTCGGTGACGCCCATCGAGCGACCGGGCCGGACAAGCGGCCCCCGACTGGTTATCATGGCGGCGTTTCTTTGCGGACTGCCACCATGGTTGATTCTTACGACGACTCCCTCTACGAGGGTGAAAAAAGCAAATCCCAGGTCAAACGCGAGCTGCATGCTCTGGTTGACCTCGGCGAGCGCCTGACAACACTCAAGCCTGACTTGCTGGCCAAATTGCCCTTGACCGACGCCTTGCGCCGGGCCCTGGCCGATGCGCCCAAGCACACCGCGAATATCGCGCGTAAACGGCACCTGCAATTCATCGGCAAACTGATGCGCGATCAGGACACTGACGCCATCCTGGTGCTGCTCGATCAACTCGATGCCTCCACCCGGCAGTACAACGAACGCTTCCACAACCTGGAACGCTGGCGCGATCGCTTGATCGCAGGCGACGACGGCACCCTGGAAAAATTCGTCATCGACTACCCGGAGGCCGATCGCCAGCAATTGCGCTCCCTGATCCGTCAGGCCCAGCACGAACTGGCGCAGAACAAGCCACCGGCCTCGAGCCGTAAAATCTTCAAGTACATCCGTGAGCTGGACGAGACTCAACGCGGCCTGCGCTGAGTGTCACCCGCTTCACGCCCCTCCAAGGGGCGGCTGTTACCGTGGCGAGGGAGCTTGCTCCCGCTGGGCTACGCAGTAGCCCAGATGCGGTTGCTACGCAACCGAGCGGGAGCAAGCTCCCTCGCCACGGTTCACGCAAGCCCCTCAATATTTTCATGCGCCCGTGCCACCCACGGTAATCGCATCGATCTTCAGGGTCGGCTGGCCGACGCCCACCGGCACCGATTGCCCGTCCTTGCCGCACGTGCCCACTCCACTGTCCAGCGCCAGGTCGTTACCGACCATCGACACCTTGCTCATCGCCTCCGGCCCGTTGCCGATCAGGGTCGCGCCCTTGACCGGTGCGGTGATCTTGCCGTCTTCGATCAGGTAGGCCTCGCTGGTGGAAAACACGAACTTGCCGCTGGTGATGTCCACCTGGCCGCCGCCGAGGTTGGCGCAATAGATGCCTTTTTTCACCGAGGCAATGATTTCCGCCGGATCGCTTTGGCCACCGAGCATGTAGGTGTTGGTCATGCGTGGCATCGGCAGGTGCGCGTAGGATTCACGGCGACCGTTGCCGGTACGGGCCACGCCCATCAATCGGGCGTTGAGCTTGTCCTGCATGTAGCCCTTGAGTACACCGTTTTCGATCAGCGTGGTGCACTCGGTCGGCGTGCCTTCATCGTCAACGCTCAGGGAGCCGCGACGTCCGGCCAGGGTGCCGTCATCGACAATGGTGCAGAGTTTCGAGGCGACCATCTCCCCCATGCGCCCGCTGTAGGCCGAACTGCCCTTGCGGTTGAAATCGCCTTCCAGGCCGTGACCCACTGCTTCGTGCAGCAGCACGCCGGACCAGCCGGACCCAAGCACCACTGGCAATGTGCCCGCAGGCGCCGGGATGGCTTCGAGGTTGACCAATGCCTGGCGCAGCGCTTCACGGGCGTAGCCCATGGCGCGGTCTTCGCTGAGGAAATAACGGTAGTCGGTGCGCCCGCCACCGCCATGGCCGCCGCGCTCACGGCGACCGTTCTGCTCGACGATCACGCTGACGTTGAAGCGCACCAGCGGCCGCACGTCCGCCGCCAGGCCACCGTCGGTGGAAGCCACCAGGATCCGCTCCCAGACCCCGGCCATGCTGACCGACACCTGCTGGATGCGCGGGTCGAGGGCACGGGTGGCGACGTCGATGCGCTTGAGCAGCTCGACTTTTTCGGCGCGGCTCATGACTTCCAGCGGGTTGTCCGGGGCGTAGAGTTGCGCCACGTCCTGGCTGCTGAACGCCTGGACCGTGCCGTTCTGCCCGGCGCGTGAGATCGAGCGGGCCGCACGGGCCGCCGCACCAAGGGCTTCGAGGGTGATGGCGTTGCTGTAGGCAAAACCGGTCTTTTCGCCGGACTGGGCACGCACGCCCACGCCCTGGTCGAGGTTGAAGCTGCCTTCCTTGACGATGCCGTCTTCCAGCGACCAGGACTCGGAAATCTGGCCCTGGAAATACAGGTCGGCGGCATCGATGCCCGGGCCGGCCAGGTCGCCCAGCACGCCTTGCAGGCTGTCGAGGGTCACGCCGCCGGGGGCTAAAAGGTGTTCACTGACTGAGGACAACAACCCGCTCATATGTTTTACGCCTTGAATTCGTCGTCTTGGACAGGCCGCTGTCGAGCGCCCTGCGAGAAAAAGCGCCGATGGCTGGCCACCGGCATGCGCGCCCGGATGGACGCTTGTTCGCTGCTGTCGCGCTCGGCCAACAGCACGGCCTCGCCTTGATCCTGTTGTGCCAGCACGCGGCCCCACGGGTCGACAATGGCCGCATGGCCAAAGGTTTCCCGAGGCCCCGGATGCACGCCGCCCTGGGCGGCCGCCAGCACGTAGCACTGGGTCTCGATGGCCCGGGCGCGGATCAGTACGTCCCAATGGGCCGCGCCGGTCACCGCGGTAAACGCCGACGGCGCCGTGATCAGCTCGGCCCCGGCCGCCCGCAGCTCGCTGTAGAGCTCCGGGAACCGCAAGTCATAACAGACCGTCAGCCCCACCCGGCCGACGGGTGTATCGGCCACCACCACGTTGGCACCGTAAGCATAGTCATCCGACTCGCGATAGCGCCCGCGATTGTCCGCCACGTCCACATCGAACAGGTGCAGCTTGTCGTAGCGCGCCACGATCTGGCCCTGATCGTCGACCAGCAACGAACAGGCGTGGGACCTGGCCTCGGGCTGGTCCACCGGTGGCAACGGCAGCGTGCCGGCCACAATCCATAACTTGAGGTCGCGGGCGGCCTGTTTCAACCAGGGCAGGATCGGTCCCTGACCAAAGGCTTCGGCACGCCCGATATCGGCCACGTCCCGCCGCCCCATCGCCGCGAAATTCTCCGGCAGTACCGCCAGCCTCGCGCCGCCGGCTGCAGCCTGCTCCAGCAGCACCCGGGCGCGGGCCAGGTTGGCGAGCACATCGCTTTGGCTGACCATTTGAATCACGGCGACTGGCATGGTTTCTCCCTAGTGTCGAACCTCCCCTGTGGGAGCGAGCCTGCTCGCGATGGCGGTGGGTCAGTTCACATCTCTTGTACTGATCCTATGCCATCGCGAGCAGGCTCGCTCCCACAGGGACTAGCGTTAACTCGTCAAAACGGTTTGTCGAAGGTGATCTTCGGCTCTTTCCACGGCCCCTTGACGTCGTATCTTACGCTGGCAAAGCGCGCCACGCGGTCACCGATCAGCTTGTCGATCAGAAACAGTGCCCCACCCACCGCCGGCGCGCCAACGATCAGCGCGGCAATCGGCAGGTTGTTGGTCACCGGAAGCGTCACCAGCAGCTTGGCGTCGACCCGGTCGGCCACCATGTCCAGCGTGCCGTTGAGTTCCAGGTTGCTCGACGGCCCGGTCAGGGTAATGGGTTCGCGGGTCACGTACACCCCGTCGCTCGCCACCAGCAGGCCCTTGACCCGGTCGTAGCTCAGGCCCTTGCCGAACAGGTCGGAGAAGTCCAGGCGCAAGCGTCGGCCGATGGAGTTGAAGTTCAGCAAGCCAAATACCCGCAACGCCTGGGCACTGCCTTCGACTTCGACGAACTGGCCCTTGGTCAACGAGGCGTCGAGGCTGCCGGAGAAGCGCTTGGTGGCGACCCACGCCGGCGAACCGGGCCAGCGACCATCGACATCCAGGCGGAATGCCTGGCTGGTCACGCTCGGGGCAAAGCCCCAGCCCTTGAGTACATCGCCCAGGTTTTTGCCGCTGATCCGGCCCTTATACCAACTGCCGGTGGAACCGGGCACGCCTTCCCAGCCGCCGCTGCCGTTCAACACCATGCCCTTGAGGCCCATGTCCAGGTTGTTCAGCGCGATGCCCTTGGCGGTCGGTCGCACTTTCAACGACCACGCGCCGATGAGATCGGGGCCCTGGAACAATTGGTCGATGACGATATCCATGGCCGGGATCTTGCCAGGATCAACCGACGCCAGTGGATCCGGTGCGTTTTCATCCGCCTGGACCGTCGGGTCGGTGGCCGGCAGGCGGACATAATCCAGCCTGATACCAATCGGTGCGGCTTTGGCGTCGGGCAGGCTGACATTGCCCTTGGCCTGCTGACTGTCGAGCCGCAAGGCCCAGGCGTCCGGTTTGCGGTCCAGTTGCACCGACGCCTGGTCCAGGGTCGTACCCATGGCCGTGAGTTTGCCAACGGTCAGATCCACGCTGCTGAGCAGTTGCTTGGCACTGCCGCCCGGGTCCTGGCCGGCGTATTTGCTCACCAAGTCCTGCCAGGGGCTCACGTCCAGTTCCGACAACGTACCCCGCAGTCGCAGCCCCTTGGCGCCGGGCAGTACCGCATCGCCGGCGCCCAGCAACAACTCGCCGCGACCGTCGGCAACTTTCCCGCTCGGCGCGGCGTACGTGAAGCTGGCCAGGTCGCCGTAATCGACCCAATAACGCCGCTCCGGCCCTTGCAGGGTCATGCGAAACACCGTGTCGCGCCCGACATCGGCGGCCATGCCAAAGGGGGCCGGCAGGTCGACGGCCACGCCCTTGAGGCTGGAGCTGACCGACAACTGGCTATCAGCGCCGTCGAGGATCACTTGCAACTGATAGGGCACGACACCGGACACCGGCAGCGGCTGGGTGACATTCAACCAACTGGTGAGCTTCTTGATCTCCACCTGCCCGGACGCCGCGACCCGCGTGTTGAGTGCACCGGCACGGCCCTCGGCGAAAATCTGCGCGGTCACGGGCCGGTCGAATGCCCGGGCACTGATGCCCTTGCCGCTCAGCCCCTTGTTGCTGTCGAAGCGGAAATCGCCCTTGAGCTGGGTCAGTTCCAGCGCCGGTTCGCTGAGTTTGAGCCGGGCCTTGTCGGTGGCGAAATCCACCAGTATTTTTGGTTGCTCGCCCTTGACCAGCGGGATATCGAGCTTCACGCTGCCGTTCAGGTCGCCCTCGCCTTCCCAGCCGGCGAACGTCTCGGCCGTCCCGATCGGCGCGGTCTGGAGAATTTTCAGACCGTCGCCCAGCCCGCCGGCGAACCCGCCGTCCAGCAGCAGATGAGAACTCTGCCCGGTCGGTACGTGGGGAATGGTCACCGAAACATCCTTGACCTGGGTATCGAGCAATTGCCCTTGGCTGGCGAAGATGCGCACGCCGCTGTCTTCGACGAAGACGTCGCCGCTGACCTTGCTGACCGAAGGCCAACCCGGCTGGAACGCCAGTTCGGCGTCATGCACCTTGAAAAACAGGCTGATGCTGCGCGCCGCGTCCCCGGCACCGTGATTGAGCGAGCCTTGATACTGGAAAAAACCCTGGTCCACCGCGCCCTTGACGATTGCCGTGCGCAGCCACTCATCCAGCGCCGGACTGAGGACCGCCGGCAGGTATTTGGCGGTGTAACGTCCATCGCCGTCCACCAGACCGACCCGCAGGTCCATGTAATCTTCCTGGCTGTGGTCCAAATGCAGGCGGATCAGGAAATCGCCGGCAATCCGCCCCTCCTCGCCCAGCACCTTCAGGTACGGCGCGATCAGGGTGAAACTTTGCTTGTCGAGCTTCCAGGTCAGCCGGGCGTTGGCCTGCAGGTACTGCCAGGGCTTGGCGAAGATCGGGTCCAGGTGCAGGGAAAAGTCCTTGCTGTCCATGCGCAGCTCGCCGCCGCCCAGGTCACCGCTCAAACTCCCGGAGACGTTGCGCGCCGCCGGGGCGCCGCGATAGGCATCGAAGCCCACGGTATCGAGGTTGGTGGCGAAGCTGACTTTCTGGTCACCGGTGTTTTGCGGCCGGTAGTCCAGCAGCACGTTGCGCAGGGCACCGGTCACCTTGAGTCGGTCAATGGTCGTGGCCAGGCCTTCGGGCAATGGCGCCAAGGCATTGAGCAACGGTGTGAGCGGGGTCAGGTCGAGGCGGTCGGCCTGCAGATGCCAACGCTCTTCGGCCTGCTCGGTGGCGGCAGTCTGTTGCAGTTGCAGGTGCGATTCCCAGCGGGTCTCGCCCAGGTTCATCGCCAGGGAATCGAAGGTCGCGGTGAACCCTTGGCTGCCGCGCTGGAAATAAGCGTTGAGGGCCAGGTTGTGGATCTGCACCGGCTTGCGTTCGCCATAGGCGCCGTCGAGCTGCGGCGCGTTCAGGCGCATGACCGCACTTTGCACCGTGCCTTCGCCCCAACTGAGCCAGAACTCACCGCCGGCCTGGATCCGGGAGAAATTCCATTGCCGGGTCAGGCGTTTCGGCAGCCATTTGGACCAGTCGCTTTGCGGCAGGCTCAAATAGGCATCGGCCTGGCCATTCTTCCAGTCGCTGGCGCGCAGGCGGGTGCGCAGATTGATTGCCACCGGTTGGCCGTCGGGCAGGGTCAGGCGCGCGTCCAGGCGCTGGCGGGTGGCACCGGTGCGCAGGCTCAAGCCGACGTAGGTCAGGGTCAGTGGCGGTTGCTCGATGGGTTGCAAGGTCACCTGGCTATCGAGCACCGAGAGCTTGGAAACCACCTGCATGTGTTCGAGCAGTTGCTGCGGGTCGAGGGGCTGATCGTCCTTCACCGGCAGGCCTTCCAGGGCCCACTTGCCGTCGGCGCCCTCCTTGAGGCTGATCTTCAGGCCACTGACTTCCAGGTGGGCAATGCGCATTTGTCGTGCCAGCAGGCTGTCCCACAGGTCGGGCACGGCCCGCACCTGATCCAGGTGCAAGGCGTTGGGCCCCTCGCCAACCACCACGTCGCGCGCCGCCAGGATCGGCGCCAGGGCGGCCCAACTGCCGTCGAGGCTGCCGATGTGCACGGGCATGCCCAAGGCGGCACCGGCGCGGGTCTCGACCTCGGCGCGGTATTCGGCCACCAGCGGGACCAACTCGCGGCCGAGGCTGACGTACAACGCCACCAACACCAGCAGCAAGGCGCAAAGCCCCAGCCCCCAACGGGTCAGCGTCGCGATCATGCGTGTCAGACGCTCCATGTCAGTGGGCTCCCCAGGCAAAGACAATCAGATCCGCGGGCCCGCCGCTTCCCAAGCTCTTCAGAGCAACACCACGTCGTATTGTTCCTGGGAGTACATGGTTTCGACCTGGAAGCGAATCGTGCGTCCGATAAACGCTTCCAGCTCCGCGACATTGCCTGACTCCTCGTCAAGCAGGCGGTCCACCACTTTCTGGTTCGCCAACACTCTATAGCCGGTCGCCTGGTAGGCGCGCGCCTCTCGGAGAATTTCCCTGAAGATTTCGTAACACACGGTTTCCGGGGTCTTGAGCTTGCCGCGCCCCTGGCAACTGCTGCACGGCTCGCACAGCACCTGCTCGAGGCTCTCGCGGGTACGCTTGCGGGTCATCTGCACCAGGCCCAACTCGGTGATACCGATGATGTTGGTCTTGGCATGATCGCGTTCGAGTTGTTTTTCCAGGGTCCGCAGCACCTGGCGCTGGTGCTCTTCATCTTCCATGTCGATGAAGTCGATGATGATGATCCCGCCCAGGTTGCGCAGGCGCAGCTGTCGGGCAATCGCCGTGGCGGCTTCCAGGTTGGTCTTGAAGATGGTTTCTTCCAGGTTGCGATGGCCGACGAATGCCCCGGTGTTGACGTCGATGGTGCTCATGGCCTCGGCCGGATCGACCACCAGGTAACCGCCGGACTTGAGCGGCACCTTGCGTTCAAGGGCCTTCTGGATTTCGTCTTCGACGCCATAGAGGTCGAAAATCGGCCGCTCGCCCGGGTAGTGTTCGAGACGGTCAGCAATTTCCGGCATCAGTTCGGCGACGAACTGGGTGGTTTTCTGGAAGGTTTCCCGGGAGTCGATGCGGATCTTCTCGATCTTGGGGCTGACCAGGTCACGCAAGGTCCGCAGCGCCAGGCCCAGGTCTTCGTAGATGACGCTGGGGGTGGCGATGGTCTTGATCTGCGCGGCGATCTGGTCCCAGAGCCTGCGCAGGTAGCGGATGTCCATGAGGATCTCATCGGCCCCGGCCCCTTCGGCGGCGGTGCGCAGGATGAAGCCACCGGTTTCCTTGATGCCCTCTTTTTCCACGCAGTCGCTGACCACCTGCTTTAGGCGCTCGCGCTCGGCTTCGTCTTCGATCTTCAGGGAAATGCCGACGTGGGCGGTACGCGGCATGTACACCAGGTAGCGCGACGGAATCGACAGTTGCGTGGTCAGGCGCGCGCCCTTCGAGCCGATTGGGTCCTTGGTGACCTGCACCACCAGGCTCTGGCCTTCATGCACCAACGCGCTGATGCTCTCCACGGCCGGCCCTTCGCGCATGGAAATTTCCGAGGCGTGGATGAACGCCGCGCGGTCCAGGCCGATGTCGACGAAGGCCGCCTGCATGCCCGGCAGCACCCTTACCACTTTGCCCTTGTAGATATTGCCGACGATGCCACGCTTTTGCGTGCGCTCGACGTGGACCTCTTGCAACACACCGTTTTCAACCACCGCCACGCGCGATTCCATCGGCGTGATGTTGATCAGGATCTCTTCACTCATGGCAGGGTCTCGTTCAGGCATGTTCACGATAATGGCCGCATCAAGTCAGACGGCGCTCAGCGCGCGTTCAAGGTTTGCCAACAGGGTATGCCGAAATGGCCGAGTAGTTCTGCGGTTTCGCACAGCGGCAGGCCGACCACGGCGGAATAACTGCCTTCCAGCCCGGCGACGAACACCGCGCCCAACCCTTGGATACCATAGCTGCCCGCTTTGTCCCGGGGTTCGCCGCTGGCCCAGTAGGCCATCGCTTCCTGTTCCGTGATCGAACGAAAGCGCACCAGGCTGCGCACAACGAGGGATTCACAACGCTGCCCATCCAGTATGGCAATGGCGGTCAATACTTCATGCTCGCGACCGGACAGGCTCAAGAGCATCGTCATGGAATCGGCCTGGTCCAGCGGTTTGCCTAGAATTCGCCCGTCCAGTACCACAGCCGTATCGGCGCCCAACACGCAGCCATCCATGCCGACGTCCAGGGCTCGCCGACCCGCCTCGGCCTTGCCGCACGCCAGGCGCTCGACATAGGCCGATGGGGTTTCGTGGTCCAGGGGCGTTTCATCGATGTCCGCGCCGACGGCGGTAAAGGGCACGCCGATCTGCGTGAGCAGCTCACGCCGACGCGGCGAGCCTGAGGCGAGGTAAAGCGGTTTCATCAAGACATCTCCCTAACGCGACCGGCTTTTGTGGCCAAAGATTGCTCCCGCCGGGCTGCGCCGTAGGAGCTGACGAGCGAAGCGAGGCTGCGATCTTGCCCCAGACAATTGAGTTGCAAGCGAAAGATCAAGATCAAAAGATCGCAGGCTTCGCCAGCTCCTACAAAGCCCAGCGGGATTCAATCTTTCGCCACAGGGATGTAAGTCATCAAAAAAAGTGTAGATATCCCGAGCGAATCAGTTGATTTTGAAACGCAGGCGCAGGCCACGCAAACCGAAGCTGACCCACGGCCAGAGCAAGGCGCTGACCAGGGCCGGCAAGACCAGCGCCAGGGTCGGCTGGCGATTGCCGGTCAGCGCGCTGAGCCACAATTGCACCAGTTGCGCCAGGCCGAAGATCACCAGGATCACCAGGCACTGTTGCCACATGGGGAACATCCGCAGGCGTTGTTGCAGCGACAGCACCAGGAAAGTGATCAGCGTCAGGATCAATGCGTTCTGCCCCAGCAGCGTGCCGTAAAGCACGTCCTCGGCCAGGCCCAGGCACCAGGCGGTGACCATGCCGACCTTGTGAGGCAGGGCCAGCGCCCAGAAGGCCAGCAGCAGGGCCAGCCACAGGGGACGCAGGATTTCCATGAACTGCGGCAGCGGCGAAACGCTGAGCAACAGGCCGATGGCGAAGGTCAGCCAGACCATCCAGCCGTTACCGGATTGGGTACTGCTCATTCTTCTCGTGCTCCCCTGGGCGCCGGTGCAGTGGCGGGTGTCGAGGCCGGTGGTCGGGCCGCGGGCCTCGCAGGCTGGGACGCCGGCGCGTGGGTGGCCGGCCTGGCGGGTGTCGCGGCAGGCGTGGCGGGTGCGGTCGACGGCGTGGTGGCCGGGGCGGTTGCGGCGGGTGTTGTCGCTTGGGGCTTGGGCACCGTGGCCGGTACTGCGGGCGCTGCGGGTGCAGGTGCAGCCGGAGCGGCCGACTCGCCGCCCTGGCGGTCCTGGGCTTCCTGGGCCACGGCGGCGTCGTTGGCACGCTCTTCGGGCGTGCGGTTGTCACTGAAGACCAGCAGCAGGTAGCGGCTGCGATTCAGCGCCGCCGTCGGCACAGCGCGGACAATCGCGAACGGCTGGCCGGAGTCATGGATGACTTCCTTGACCGTCGCCACCGGGTACCCGGCCGGGAAACGCTGGCCGAGGCCGGAGCTGACCAGCAGGTCGCCTTCCTTGATGTCGGCGGTGTCGGCCACGTGCCGCAGTTCCAGGCGCTCCGGGTTGCCGGTGCCGCTGGCGATCGCCCGCAGGCCGTTGCGGTTGACCTGCACCGGAATGCTGTGGGTGGTATCGGTCAGCAACAGTACGCGCGATGTGTAGGGCATCAACTCCACCACCTGGCCCATCAGGCCCCGGGCGTCGAGCACCGGTTGGCCGAGGACCACGCCGTCGCGCTCGCCCTTGTTGATCAGGATGCGGTGGGTGAAGGGGTTGGGGTCCATGCCGATCAACTCGGCCACTTCGACCTTCTCGTTGACCAGTGCGGAGGAGTTGAGCAACTCGCGCAGCCGCACGTTCTGCTCGGTGAGGGCTGCCAGCTTCTGCATGCGCCCCTGCAACAGCAGGTTTTCGGTCTTGAGTTTTTCGTTTTCGGCGACCAGTTCGGTCCGACTGCCAAACTGACTGGCGACACCTTGCCACAAGCGCTGCGGCAAGTCGGTGATCCAATAGGATTCCATCAACACCAGCGACATCTGGCTGCGTACAGGCTTGAGCAGCGTGAAGCGGGCATCGACCACCATCAGCGCGACCGACAGCACGGTCAGCACCAGCAGGCGCACGCCCAATGAGGGGCCTTTGGCGAAAAGCGGTTTAATAGGCCGCTCCTCCCAGGCAAATGTTTTCTTTATTCATACGGCATCAAACCGGCCTGGATACGAATGACAGAAGATAAACGCCAACGGGCAGCACTGCAAAGTGCTGCCCGGGCGCAAACAACATAGACCACTCAGCCAGACTTATTCGCTGGAGAGCAGGTCCATGGTGTGCTTGTCCATCATTTCCAGCGCACGGCCACCGCCGCGGGCAACGCAGGTCAACGGGTCTTCGGCAACGATCACCGGCAGGCCGGTTTCCTGGGCCAGCAGCTTGTCGAGGTCACGCAACAGCGCGCCACCACCGGTCAGCACCAGGCCGCGCTCGGCGATGTCCGAGGCCAGTTCCGGCGGCGACTGCTCCAGGGCGCTCTTGACGGCCTGGACGATGGTCGCCAGCGACTCTTGCAGCGCTTCGAGCACTTCGTTGGAATTGAGGGTGAACGCCCGTGGAACGCCTTCGGCCAGGTTGCGACCGCGTACGTCGACTTCACGCACTTCGCCGCCCGGGTAGGCCGTGCCGATTTCCTGCTTGATGCGCTCGGCGGTGGATTCGCCGATCAGGCTGCCGTAGTTGCGACGCACGTAGGTGATGATCGCTTCGTCGAAACGGTCGCCGCCCACACGTACGGATTCGGCGTAGACCACACCGTTGAGGGAGATCAGCGCGATTTCAGTGGTACCGCCACCGATGTCGACGACCATGGAGCCGCGGGCTTCTTCCACCGGCAGGCCGGCACCGATGGCAGCGGCCATCGGCTCTTCGATCAGGAACACCTCACGGGCACCGGCACCGAGGGCCGATTCACGGATAGCGCGACGCTCTACCTGGGTGGACTTGCATGGCACGCAGATCAGCACACGAGGGCTGGGCTGCAGGAAACTGTTTTCGTGAACCTTGTTGATGAAGTACTGCAGCATCTTTTCGCAGACGCTGAAGTCGGCGATCACGCCGTCCTTCATGGGGCGAATGGCTGCGATGTTGCCCGGTGTACGGCCCAGCATGCGCTTGGCTTCGGTACCGACAGCCACGACACTTTTCTGGTTACCGTGGGTGCGGATGGCCACGACCGAGGGTTCATTCAGGACGATACCGCGCTCGCGCACGTAAATAAGGGTGTTGGCAGTGCCCAGGTCGATGGAAAGATCGCTGGAAAACATGCCACGCAGTTTCTTGAACATGGGAAAGGGACCCTAGGCAACGCGTGGGTAAAAAAGTGCGGCAAACTCTAACAACGACAGGGATTTTGGGCAAGGCGCCAATATGTTAAATTGGCCGCTTTTCTGTGCACCAAACCCCGAAATCGCGGCCGTAGGGCCGTAGAAATGCGGTAGTGTTCCGACAATCTAACACACGGACAGACTGCGTCCGTTTTGTTTTCCACTGGAGAATCCCATGGCGCTTGAACGCTCCGACGTGGAAAAAATCGCTCATCTGGCCTGTCTGGGCCTCAATGAAGCCGATCTTCCACACATCACTTCTGCCCTGAACAGCATTCTGGGGCTGGTCGACGAGATGCAGGCGGTCGATACCGACGGTATCGAACCGCTGGCCCACCCACTGGAAGCCAGCCAGCGCCTGCGCGCCGACGTCGTGACCGAGTCCAATCACCGCGAGGCCTACCAGTCCATCGCACCAGCGGTCGAAAACGGCCTGTACCTGGTTCCGAAAGTCATCGACTAAAGGGAAAGAGCCTCTCATGCATCACATGACCCTGGCCGAGATCGCCCGCGGACTCGCCGATAAAAAGTTTTCCTCCGAAGAGCTGACCCAGGTCCTGCTGGCGCGTATCGCCCAGCTCGACCCACAGCTCAACAGTTTCATCAGCCTCACCCAGGAGCTGGCCCTGAGCCAGGCCAAGGCCGCCGACGCCCGCCGCGCCAACGGTGAGACCGGCGCCCTGCTCGGTGCGCCAATCGCCCACAAGGACTTGTTCTGCACCCAGGGCATCCGCACCAGCTGCGGCTCGAAGATGCTCGACAACTTCAAGGCCCCGTACGATGCCACCGTGGTCGCCAAGCTGGCCGCCGCTGGCACGGTGACCCTGGGCAAGACCAACATGGACGAATTCGCCATGGGCTCGGCCAACGAGTCGAGCTACTACGGCGCGGTGAAGAACCCGTGGAACCTGGAACACGTACCGGGCGGCTCGTCCGGCGGTTCCGCCGCCGCCGTGGCCGCGCGCCTGTTGCCGGCCGCCACCGCCACCGACACCGGCGGCTCGATTCGCCAGCCGGCGGCGTTCACCAACCTCACCGGCCTCAAGCCGACCTACGGTCGCGTTTCGCGCTGGGGCATGATCGCCTACGCCTCCAGCCTCGACCAGGGCGGCCCGCTGGCGCGCACCGCCGAAGACTGCGCGATCCTGCTGCAAGGCATGGCGGGCTTCGACCCGAACGACTCCACCAGCATCGATGAGCCCGTGCCGGACTACAGCGCCAGCCTCAACGGCTCGCTGCAAGGCCTGCGCATCGGCGTGCCAAAGGAGTACTTCAGCGCCGGCCTCGACCCACGCATCGCCGAACTGGTTCATAACAGCGTCAAGGAGCTGGAGAAGCTCGGCGCGGTCATCAAGGAAATCAGCCTGCCGAACATGCAGCACGCCATTCCGGCGTACTACGTGATCGCCCCGGCGGAAGCGTCCTCGAACCTGTCGCGTTTCGACGGCGTGCGCTTCGGCCATCGCTGCGAGAACCCGGAAAACCTGGTCGACCTGTACAAGCGCTCCCGTGGCGAAGGCTTCGGCGCCGAAGTGCAGCGCCGGATCATGGTCGGCGCCTATGCGCTGTCCGCCGGCTACTACGATGCCTACTACCTCAAGGCGCAGAAAATCCGCCGCCTGGTGAAGAACGACTTCATGGCCGCCTTCAACGAGGTCGACATCATCCTCGGCCCGACCACGCCGAACCCGGCCTGGAAGCTCGGCGCCAAGAACAGCGACCCGATCGCCGAGTATCTGGAAGACGTCTACACCATCACCGCCAACCTCGCCGGCTTGCCGGGCCTGTCCATGCCGGCCGGTTTCGTCGATGGCCTGCCGGTGGGCGTGCAGCTGCTCGCGCCGTATTTCCAGGAAGGCCGCCTGCTCAACGTGGCGCACCAGTACCAGCTCAATACTGACTGGCACACCCGCACCCCAACCGGCTTCTGAGGAGAAACACATGCAATGGGAAGTCGTGATCGGGCTGGAGATTCATACCCAGCTCACCACCCGGTCGAAAATCTTTTCCGGTAGCTCGACCACATTCGGTTCCGAGCCCAACACCCAGGCCAGCCTGGTGGACCTGGGCATGCCCGGCGTGCTGCCAGTGCTCAACGCCGAAGCGGTGCGCATGGCGGTGATGTTCGGCCTGGCGATTGACGCCGAGATCGGCCAGCACAACGTGTTCGCCCGCAAGAACTACTTCTACCCGGACCTGCCCAAGGGCTACCAGATCAGCCAGATGGAACTGCCGATCGTCGGCAAGGGCTACTTGGACATCGCCCTGGAAGACGGCACGGTCAAGCGCGTCGGCATCACCCGGGCGCACCTGGAAGAAGATGCCGGCAAGAGCCTGCACGAAGAATTCAACGGCGCCACCGGCATCGACCTGAACCGTGCCGGCACACCGCTGCTGGAAATCGTCTCCGAGCCGGACATGCGCAGCGCCAAGGAAGCCGTGGCCTACGTCAAGGCGATCCACGCGCTGGTGCGCTACCTGGGTATCTGCGACGGCAACATGGCCGAAGGTTCGCTGCGCTGCGACTGCAACGTGTCGATCCGGCCCAAGGGCCAGGTCGAGTTCGGCACCCGCTGCGAGATCAAGAACGTCAACTCGTTCCGTTTCATCGAGAAGGCGATCAACAGCGAGATCCAGCGCCAGATCGAACTGATCGAGGACGGCGGCAAGGTCATCCAGCAGACCCGCCTGTACGACCCGAACAAGGACGAGACCCGTCCGATGCGCAGCAAGGAAGAAGCCAACGACTACCGTTACTTCCCCGACCCGGACCTGCTGCCAGTGGTCATCGAGAATTCGTTCCTCGATGACGTACGTGCCACTCTGCCGGAACTCCCGCCACAGAAGCGCGAGCGTTTCCAGGCGCAGTTCGGCCTGTCGAGCTATGACGCAAACGTCCTGGCCACCAGCCGCGAACAGGCCGATTACTTCGAAAAAGTCGTGAGCATCGGCGGCGACGCCAAGCTGGCGGCCAACTGGGTGATGGTCGAGTTGGGCAGCCTGTTGAACAAGCAGGGCCTGGAAATCGATGAGTCGCCGGTCTCCGCCGAGCAATTGGGCGGCATGCTGGTGCGGATCAAGGACAACACCATTTCCGGCAAGATCGCCAAGATGGTGTTCGAAGCCATGGCCAATGGTGAGGGCAGCGCCGATGAGATCATCGAGAAGCGCGGCTTGAAGCAGGTCACCGACACCGGCGCGATTTCCGCCGTGCTCGATGAAATGCTCGCGGCCAACGCCGAACAGGTCGAACAGTACCGTGCGGCAGACGAAGCCAAGCGCGGCAAGATGTTCGGCTTCTTCGTCGGCCAGGCCATGAAAGCCTCCAAGGGCAAGGCCAACCCGCAACAGGTCAACGAACTGCTCAAAAGCAAGCTCGAAGGCTGATTGCCATGGAGCCAGTCTTCCAATCTGGCTCAACCCCCTGTGGCGAGGGAGCTTGCTCTCGCTGGGTCGCGAAGCGGCCCCCAACAATCTGCTACCAGATTCAGGGGGCTGCTGCGCAGCCCAGCGGGAGCAAGCTCCCTCGCCACATTAATTTTCACAACCACACTGATGTGGGAAACTCCTTGATGAAGCGTCTCCTCGGCGCCTGCGCCCTGCTGTCCCTGCTGGCCGGTTGCGCCAGCCAGAGCGGGACGGTCGATCCACACGGCTACGACCAGACCGGCGTCGCCTCTTATTACGGTGCCAGGCACCATGGCAAGCGCACCGCCAGCGGCGAGCGCTTCGACCAGCATGGCCTGACTGCCGCCCATCGCCAGTTGCCGTTCGGCACCCGGGTGAAAGTCACCAACCTGAAAAACAACGACAGCGTCGTGGTCCGCATCAATGATCGCGGCCCGTATACTCGTGGCCGCTTGATCGACGTGTCCCGCGAAGCCGCCGAGCAACTGGGCATGTTGCGCAGCGGCACCGCCCGGGTACGCGTGCAAGCCCTCGACGATTGATAGACGGAGCCCGGCCATTTCCCTACTCACCGCCCTACCGCTGCTCAGTCTGATCGAATTGTTCGGCGCCCTGCTGTTGCTGATCGGTGGCGCCGAACTGCTGGTGCGCGCCGCCGTGGGCCTGGCGGCACGCTTGCAGGTCAGGCCGCTGATCATCGGCCTGACCGTCGTCGCGTTCGGCAGCAGCGCGCCGCAAATGGCCGTCAGCCTGCAGGCGACCCTGGCGCAGAACGCCGACATCGCCGTGGGCAGCGTGATCGGCAGCAGCATCTTCAATATCCTGGTCACCCTCGGGCTGTCGGCGCTGATCATTCCGTTGCGCGTCTCGCGCCAACTGGTGCGCCTGGACATCCCGTTGATGATTGGCGCCAGCCTGCTGGTGTTCGTGCTGGCATTGAATGAGGAACTGACCCGGTTGGACGGCGTCTGGCTGCTGCTGGCCCTGGCGGTGTACCTCGGGCTGTTGCTGCGTCAGTCGCGGCATTCGGCGCGGCCGCATCCGGTGGGGGGCGACGTGGCCCACCTGTCCTGGTTCAAGAGTGTGTTGATGATTGTATCGGGCCTGGCGATGCTGGTGTTCGCCGGGCACCTGCTGCTGGGTGCGGCGGTGGAAGTGGCGACGGACCTCGGGCTCTCGGAACGCATCATCGGCCTGACCATCGTCGCCGTCAGCACCTCGCTGCCGGAACTCGCCACCTCGTTGATCGCGGCGTTGCGCGGCCAACGGGACATTGCGGTGGGCAACGTGATCGGCAGCAACCTGTTCAACCTGCTGGGCGTGCT
This sequence comes from Pseudomonas thivervalensis, assembly GCF_001269655.1. Classification (GTDB taxonomy): domain Bacteria; phylum Pseudomonadota; class Gammaproteobacteria; order Pseudomonadales; family Pseudomonadaceae; genus Aquipseudomonas; species Aquipseudomonas thivervalensis. The sequence continues at coordinate 223,651 of NZ_LHVE01000002.1, read as the reverse complement.
CGGGGTGACCGCCCTGGCCGCGCCCACGCCACTGTCGGTCTCGCCGAACGCCCTGGATTTCGACCTGCCGGTGATGCTCGGCGTGGCGGTGCTGTGCCTGCCGGTGTTCTATTCCGGTTATCGCGTCACCCGCGCCGAAGGCTTGCTGTTCCTGGGCTTGTACCTGGCCTACGGGCTGCACGTGGTGTCATTCACCACCGGCATGCCCCTGGCCGGCCAACTGGAACGGCTGATGCTGTTCTATGTACTGCCGGCCCTGCTCGCGTTTTTGCTGTTCACCTCCCTGCGCGCCTGGCGCCGCCAACACCACAAGAGGGATTTGCCATGACCGACACTCCAAAGACCGGCCTGGACATGCGTCGCCAGGTCATGGGCGACGCGTTCGTCGACCGCGCCCTGGGCAACGCCACCGACTTCACCCAGCCGTTGCAGGACTTCGTCAACGAACACGCCTGGGGCAGCGTCTGGAGCCGCGAAGGCCTGCCGCTGAAGACCCGCAGCCTGATCACCCTCGCCGCCCTCACCGCGCTCAAGTGTCCGCAGGAACTCAAGGGCCATGTGCGCGGCGCGCTGAACAATGGCTGCACGGTGGAAGAGATTCGCGAGGCGTTGCTGCATTGCGCGGTGTATGCCGGCGTGCCGGCGGCAATCGATGCGTTTCGGGCGGCGCAGGAAGTGATCGACGCTTACCAGAAACCTGAGTGACTGGGAGATCGCAATCGCGAGCAGGCTCGCTCCCACAGTGGATCTTCGGTGTACATAAAACTCCGGTACACCTGTGATTACCTGTGGGAGCGAGCCTGCTCGCGATCGGGCCTAAGGAACACCACGCTTCGAACCTAGATCCACCCACCCCACTGCAGCACAAAGATCCCCAGGTTGGTGGTGATCGCCGCCATCAACGTGGTAATGACGATGATCGCCGCCGCCAGTTCATGGTTGCCATCGGCCGCCCGGGCCATGACGAAGCTGGCCGCGGCGGTGGGGCTGCCGAAGTACAGGAACAGAATCCCCAGCTCCGCCCCGCGAAAGCCCCAGAGCCATGCCCCGAGGGTGGTCAGCAGCGGCAGGCCGACCATTTTCACCAGGCTCGAACTCAGGGCCATCTTGCCGCTCTTGCGCAGGGCCGCCAATGACAACGTGCCGCCGATGCAGATCAGCGCCAGGGGCAAGGTCATTTGCGACAGGTATTTGGCCGAAGTCTCGAACCAGTTCGGCACGCCGATCTGCCAATAGGCGAACGGCGCGGCGACGATCACGCTGATGATCAGCGGGTTGCTGATCACGCTTTTGCAGATGCTCCACGGATCAGACTTGATCACCGGGCTGTAGACCGCCAGCACGATGGTCGACAAGGTGTTGTAGAACAGGATCACCAGCGCCGCGAGAATCGCCCCCAGGGAAATCCCGTAGTCGCCATACATGCTCGCGGCCAGTGCCAGGCCGATCACACCGTTGTTGCCGCGAAACGCACCCTGGGTGTAGATGCCGCGATCTTCCCGCGGGCAACGCCAGATCGCCCAGCCCCAGGCCAGGACGAAACTTGCCAGGGTGGCGATGGAGAAATAGATCAGCAGGTCGGGCTGCAAGGCCGCGTGCAGGTCGGCGTGCAGGATGCCGAGGAACAACAGCGCCGGCATGGTGACGTTGAACACCAGGGACGAGGCGATGTGGATGAAGTTGTCGTTGATCCAGTCGAGGCGCTTGAGCAGCGTCCCCAGAAACAGCATGGCAAACACCGGCGCGGTGACGTTCAGGGTTTCGAGGAAAATTGCCAGCATGCCGGGGACCTTGAGAGGAGTGTCGTTAGGTGGCTAATGATAAGCCACTCACGGCGTTGGCGTCTGGTGAAGCGCTTTCGCGAGCAGGCTCGCTCCCACATTTATCCTGCGCCGAACACAGAATCCACACTCAACAAATATCCCCTGTGGGAGCGAGCTTGCTCGCGATAACGCCGGGTCAGCTTGCATCGATGCTGAATGTACCGCCGTCTTCGCGAGCAAGTCCGCTCCCACACTGGATATCCAGCGATCAAAAAATCAACATTCACCCCACATCCCTGTGGGAGCGAGCCTGCTCGCGATCAGCGCCGGATCAGGTAATCGGCGCTGGGTTGAACAAGGTGATGTCGTTGTATAGCTTGTGCCGCTCGGCCCAGGTCTGCTTCTTGCCGCTGGCCACGTCCAGGTAGTAGTGAAACAGCTCCCAACCCAACTCTTCGATGGTCGCCCGCCCGGTGGCGATGCGGCCGGCGTCGATGTCGATCAAGTCCGGCCAGCGCTGGGCCAGTTCGGTGCGGGTCGAGACCTTCACCACGGGTGCCATCGCCAGGCCGTACGGCGTGCCGCGGCCGGTGGTAAACACGTGCAGGTTCATCCCCGCCGCCAGTTGCAGCGTGCCGCAGACAAAATCGCTGGCCGGTGTGGCGCAGAAAATCAGGCCCTTTTGCTTGAAGCGCTCGCCCGGGCCAAGCACGCCGTTGATCGCGCTGCTGCCGGACTTGACGATCGAGCCCAGGGATTTCTCGACAATGTTCGACAACCCGCCCTTCTTGTTGCCTGGCGTAGTGTTGGCACTGCGATCAGCCTCGCCCTTGGCCAGGTAACGGTCGTACCAGTCCATTTCCCGCACCAGTTCCTGGGCGACTTCCTGGGTTTGCGCCCGGGAGGTCAACAGGTAGATCGCATCGCGCACTTCGGTGACTTCGGAAAACATCACCGTCGCACCGGCCCGCAGCAACAGGTCCGAGGCATAGCCCAGGGCCGGGTTGGCGGTAATGCCGGAAAACGCATCGCTGCCGCCGCACTGCATGCCCAGGATCAACTCCGAGGCGGGCACGGTTTCGCGACGGCGCTGGTCGAGTTTCTTCAGGCGGGTCTCGGCCAGCTCCATGATCTGCTCGATCATTTCGGTGAAACCGTGACTGGAATCCTGCAAGCGATACAACCATGGCTCGCTGAGGTCCACCGAACTGTCGCCTTCATGCATCACCTGCCCGGCCTGCAATTTCTCGCAGCCCAGGCTGATCACCAGTGCCTCGCCGCCCAGGTTCGGGTTGCGTGCCAGGTTGCGCACGGTGCGGATCGGGATGTAGGCGTCGGTGGCGGTGATCGCCACGCCACAGCCATAGCTGTGGGTCAGCGCCACCACGTCATCGATGTTCGGGTACTTGGGCAGCAGTTCGTCCTTGATGCGCTTGACCGCATGGTCCAGCACGCCGGTGACACACTGCACCGTGGTGGTGATGCCCAGGATATTACGCGTGCCGACGGTCCCGTCGGCGTTGCGATAACCCTCGAAGGTGTAGCCCTCCAGCGGCGCATCGGCCACCGGCACGTCGGTGGACAGCGGCAAGCTGTCCAGCGGTGGCGCAGTGGGCATGCGCAACTGGTCTTCCTTGACCCAACTGCCACAAGGGATCGGTTGCAGCGCATAGCCGATGACCTGGCCATAGCGAATCACCTCGCCGCCCTCGGGAATATCCACCAGGGTGACCTTGTGGCTCTGCGGTACGAAATCGACGGTGACCAGGCCGTCCGGGAACTCGGTCCCGGCCGGTACGCCCTGGTCGTTGACGACGATCACCACGTTGTCCCGCTCATGCAGGCGGATGTAACGGGGCGAATCGGCATGTTCAATCAGATTCATGGACGCCATTCCTCAGGATTTGGCTTCAGACAGACTGGAGAGGTCGGCATCCTTGGCCGTTGGTTCCTTGAGCACCACACGCTTGATCGGGCCCACAATGACCAGGTAGCTGAACACCGCCATCAGCGCGTTGCAACCGACGAACACCAGCGCCCATTTGAACGAGCCGGTGGAGCTGATGATGTAGCCGATAACGATTGGCGTGGTGATCGACGCCAGGTTGCCGAAGGTGTTGAACAGACCGCCACTCAGACCAGCGATCTGTTTTGGCGACGTATCGGACACCACGGCCCAGCCCAGTGCGCCGACGCCTTTGCCGAAGAAGGCCAGGGCCATGAAGCCCACCACCATCCATTCGATGTCGACGTAGTTACACGCCACGATGCTACTGGACACCAGCAGGCCGGCGATGATCGGCGCCTTGCGGGCGAAGGTCAGCGAGTGGCCCTTGCGCAGCAGGTAATCGGAAATCACCCCACCCAGCACGCCACCGATAAACCCGCAGATCGCCGGCAAGGACGCGATGAAACCGGCCTTGAGGATGGTCATGCCGCGTTCCTGCACCAGGTACACCGGGAACCAGGTCAGGAAGAAGTAGGTGATGCCGTTGATGCAGTATTGGCCCAGGTACACGCCGAGCATCATGCGGTTGGTCAGCAGTTGACGGATGTAGTCCCACTTCGGACCGTCGCTTTTCTTGTCTTTGCCCTTGTCCTGGTCCATGTCGACCATCGCGCCGTTGGAAGCGATGTGATTGAACTCGGCCTCGTTGATCATCGGGTGCTGGCGCGGACTGTAGATCACTTTCAGCCAGATCAGCGAAAACACGATGCCGATCACGCCCATCACGATGAACACGTGCTGCCAGCCGAAACGGTAGACGATCCAGCCCATCAGCGGTGCGAACAACACGGTGGCGAAATACTGCGCCGAGTTGAAGATCGCCGAGGCGGTGCCGCGTTCTGCGGTGGGGAACCAGGCGGCGACGATTCGTGCGTTGCCCGGGAACGAAGGCGCTTCGGCCAACCCCACCAGGAAGCGCAGCATGAACAGCGCAACCACGGCCGTGGACATGCCGAATTCACCGACATAGCCCTGCAGTACGGTGAACAGCGACCAGGTGAAAATGCTCAAGGCATAGATTTTTTTCGAGCCGAAACGGTCGAGCAGCCAGCCGCCGGGAATCTGCCCGGCCACGTAGGCCCAGCCGAAGGCGGAGAAGATATAACCGAGGGTGACGGCATCGATGCCGAGGTCTTTTTGCAGGCTGGAGCCTGCGATGGCGATAGTCGCGCGGTCGGCATAGTTGATCGTCGTCACCAGGAACAGCATGAGCAGGATCAAATAGCGGACGCGGGTCGGCTTGGTCTCTTGCATGTAATTTACTTCCACTATTTATTTTTATACGGGAAATCAATTTGTGCGGTTGGCGCCGGTGCCCGGCGCCAACCGGTATTGCGATTACGATCCGATGTAGGAAGTCTTCACCACGGTGTAGAACTCTTGCGCGTAGCGACCTTGCTCACGCGAACCATAGGACGAACCTTTGCGCCCACCGAACGGCACGTGGTAATCCACGCCGGCGGTCGGCAGGTTGACCATCACCATGCCCGCCTGGGAATGACGCTTGAAGTGGTTGGCATACTTCAACGAGGTGGTGGCGATACCGGCGGACAGACCGAACTCGGTGTCGTTGGCCATCGCCAGCGCCGCCTCGTAGTCGGCCACGCGCACGACGTTGGCCACCGGGCCGAAGATCTCTTCGCGGCTGATGCGCATCGAGGCTTCGCTGTCGGCGAACAGGGTCGGCGCCAGGAAGTAACCTTCGGTGTCGCAGGTAACCACGCCGCCACCGCTGACCAGCCGCGCACCTTCGCTCTGGCCGATGTCGATGTACTTCAAGTCCTGGCTGAGCTGGGCTTCGGAAACCACCGGGCCGATGTCAGTGCCAGCTTTCAACGCGTGGCCTACCTTGATCGACTGCATGCGCTCGGCCATGGCCGCGACGAACTTGTCGTGGATGCCGGCGGTGACGATCAGCCGGCTCGACGCCGTGCAACGCTGGCCGGTGGAGTAGAACGCGCTCTGCACCGCCAGTTCGACGGCCTGCTTGAGGTCGGCGTCGTCGAGAATGATCTGCGGGTTCTTGCCACCCATTTCCAACTGCACCTTGGCCTGGCGCGACACGCAGTTGACCGCGATCTGCCGGCCCACGCCCACCGAACCGGTGAAGCTGATGCCGTCGACTTTCGGGCTGTTGACCAGGATGTCACCGACCACACGGCCGCTGCCCATCACCAGGTTGAACGCACCGGCCGGGAAACCGGCGCGGGAAATGATCTCGGCCAGGGCCCAAGCGCAGCCCGGCACCAGCTCAGCGGGCTTGATCACCACGCAGTTGCCGTAGGCCAGGGCCGGGGCGATTTTCCACGCGGGAATGGCGATCGGGAAGTTCCATGGGGTGATCAGGCCGACCACACCGAGGGCTTCACGGGTCACTTCGACGTTGACGCCCGGGCGCACCGACGGCACGTAGTCGCCTGACAGGCGCAGGCATTCACCGGCGAAGAACTTGAAGATGTTGCCGGCGCGGGTCACTTCGCCGATGGCTTCGGGCAGGGTCTTGCCCTCTTCCCGGGCCAGCAGTTGGCCAAGTTCTTCGCGACGGGCGAGAATTTCGGTGCCGACTTTGTCCAGCGCATCGTGACGGGCCTGGATGCCCGAGGTCGACCAGGCCGGGAACGCGGCGCGGGCGGCTTCGATGGCGGCGTTGACTTGCGCTGCGTCAGCCTTGGCGTATTCACCGATGACATCGGACAAGTCAGACGGGTTGATGTTGGTGCAATAGTCGGCACCGGCCACCCACTGACCGTTGATGTAGTTATCGAAACGCTTTGCATCTGCCACGGAGCTACTCCTTCTACAAAAGCTGTCTAGGAACGCGGTGCGTCCCTGGCTGCGTTCCCACGCAGGCGTGGGAACGATCAAGCCTTACGCAAAAAGCCGCTGATTACTCAGCGGCCTCGTCGGGTCTGTTACTGCTTGCCTTGCTTGTCGATCAGCGCAGCCAGGGCTTCGTATTCTTCTGGCAGCAGGTCGGTCAGCGGGGTGCGCACAGGGCCGGCGTCATAACCAACGATCTTCGCGCCGGCCTTGACGATGCTCACCGCGTAACCGGCCTTGCGGTTGCGGATGTCCAGGTAAGGCAGGAAGAAGTCATCGATGATCTTGCCGACAGTTTCGTGATCGTCGCGGGCAATGGCGTGGTAGAAGTCCATCGCGGTTTTCGGGATGAAGTTGAACACCGCCGAGGAGTAGACCGGCACGCCCAGGGCCTTGTAGGCCGCGGCGTAGACTTCAGCGGTCGGCAGGCCGCCCAGGTAGCTGAAACGATCGCCGAGGCGACGACGGATCGACACCATCAGTTCGATATCGCCCAGGCCATCCTTGTAGCCGATCAGGTTCGGGCAGCGCTCGGCCAGTTGCTCCAGCTGAGCGGCGTTCAGACGGCAGACGTTGCGGTTGTACACCACCACGCCGATTTTTACCGATTTGCACACGGCTTCAACGTGGGCGGCAACGCCGTCCTGGCTGGCTTCGGTCAGGTAGTGCGGCAGCAGCAACAGGCCCTTGGCGCCCAGGCGCTCGGCTTCTTGAGCGTACTCGATGGCCTGGCGGGTGGCACCGCCGACGCCGGCGAGGATTGGCACGCTGGTGGCGCAGGTGTCGACAGCGGTCTTGATGACTTGGGAATACTCGCTGGCGGCCAGGGAGAAGAATTCACCGGTGCCGCCCGCTGCGAACAATGCAGAGGCGCCATACGGGGCCAGCCACTCGAGGCGCTTGATGTAGCTGTCGCGATTGAAATCGCCTTGGGCAGTGAAATCGGTGACCGGGAACGACAGCAGGCCAGACGAGAGGATGGACTTCAGTTCTTGTGGATTCATTATTCGAACACCCTGGACGCAAATGATGTGTGTTGTAGGAAACGGTTCAGCTTCATGCTTACGTGAAGTTGTAGGTCATCGTACAACTTAAAATGTGAACGTCAACTGCATTTCGTCTTTTGTCGGGGAGTCGGGACTGAGGGGTTTGGCGCGAAGCCTTGTAAATCGGGGCTTCGGGCGGGATTGAAAGATGGATGAAACTTGCCGGCCGGGCACCAGGGCCGCTCGTCGCCACTGTCAACTCTGCCAGTAGGCACCGTTACGGCATGGGGGCATAACCCAGGCATGGCTGTGCTGTGCACGGCCGAAGTCCTTTTCTCAATCTTTTAAGTGAGTCGCCCGTACGCGCCGATCAGGGCTGCCTCACAGGGAGTGACATTATGGAAATATATGCGAAGCCAACCGTTCAGAACTATCCAGAAGCCCCCTCCACAGGGACAGTCAACATAAGCCTGTCAGCGACGCAAGAAAGTGAACTGACCATTGTAGTTCCGGGAAATCAAAAGACCCCTTTATATGACTATGTCTATTTGGTACTGGGTCCCGATGAGGAAAAACCTGGGAAGGAAATGCCGGGGGTGGAACGTGGATCATTGGTAGATGAGACGGACCCTGAAAATCCTCAGCCAAAGACCGAGAACACATTGATGACTTTGCCCAAGGAGGTAATGAAAAAGTACTTAGGCAAAGAGGTCCGACTACGCTATGAGACATATGGTGAGTCAGAAGTACACAGGTACTCCACACCGATAACGCTGAAGATCCTGCCGTAAGCGCTTGTCTACATACCTGCACGTCAGGTCGACGCACGGCTCCAAAATCAAACAAAGCACCTTTGTGGCGAGGGAGCTTGCTCCCACTCGGTTGCGCAGCAACCGCCATCAACCTGGGGCCGCTTCGCAGCCCAGCGGGAGCAAGCTCCCTCGCCACAACAGCATCCTTGCCCCAACAGCATCTCTGCCAGCAGAGCAGTGAGCGACTCAGCCCTGCGCCTGCGCCTCTTCGTGGGCCTGGCGCAGCCGTTCGCGGCTGTTGGTCAGGTGCAAGCGCATGGCCGCACGGGCCGCGTCGGAGTCCTGGCGGGCGATGGCTTCGTAGATTTCCTCGTGCTCACGGCTCAGGCGATCCATGTAGTGTTGGTGGTCGTCGTGAGCCAGGCGTGCCGAGTTCAGCCGGGTACGCGGGATGATGCTGGTGCCCAGGTGGGTCATGATGTCGGTGAAGTAGCGGTTGCCGGTGGACAGGGCGATTTCCAGGTGGAAGGCGAAGTCCGAGGCCACCGCGTCGCTGGCGTGGGCGGCGCTTTCCTTCAAGGCGTCGAGGGCGGCGTGCATCGTCGCCAGTTGCTCGTCGCTGCGGCGCTGCGCTGCCAGCCCGGCGGATTCCACCTCCAGGCTGATGCGCAATTCCAGGATCGCCAGCACGTCCCGCAAGGTCACCACCGTGGCCGGATCGATGCGAAAACCGCTCGGGCTGGGCGTGTCCAGCACGAAGGTGCCGATGCCATGGCGGGTTTCCACCTGGCCGGCGGCCTGCAAGCGGGAAATCGCCTCGCGCACCACGGTGCGGCTGACGCCATGGGCTTCCATGATCGCCGACTCGGTGGGCAATTTATCGCCACGCTTGAGCAGACCGTCGCGAATCTGCTCGGTCAGCACCGTCACCAGCTCCTGCGCCAGGCTGCGGCGCTTGCGGGGAAGGCGTGGGACGTTGAGCGGGTTTTCCATGGTGTGTCTCTATATTTGGCAAGCGGCTAAGTGTGCATCATAGCGCAACGTGGTTGTACGATCACCGTGCTCACCGGTGGGCCTTGTCAAAGGTTACCGCCATGCATCGTTGTGGCGAGGGGATTTATCCCCGCTGGGCTGCGTAGCAGCCCCCTTGATCTATTGGCAGACTCAATATCGAGGACCGTTGATTTGAAAGGGGCGCTTCGCGCCCAGCGGGGATAAATCCCCTCGCCACAACAGCGTTCGACAATGACAATCAAGCAGTCACCGCCTGCTCCACCAGTTGGCCATTTTCGATACGCACATGTCGCGGATGGAAACGTTTCAAACTGCTTCGGTGACCGACGCTGACAATGCTCAGGCCCGGCAACTGGTCGATCAACGCCTGGTACAGCGTCGCCTCGTCCTCTTCATCCATCGCCGACGTGGCTTCGTCCATGTACAACCATTGCGGTGCATAAAGCAAGGCGCGGGCAAAGGCCAGGCGTTGTTGCTCGCCAGGCGAGAGCATGCGCTGCCAATGGTTGCTCTCATCCAGCCGCGAGATCAGGTGCGGCAGGCGGCAGGTTTCCAGCACCTGTGCATAACGTTCGTTGGGGTAGACGTCGCCGGCCTGTGGATAACTCAACACTTCCCGCAGACTGCCGATGGGTAGATAGGGCTTCTGCGGCAGGAACAAGTAACGCGCCGCCGGAAGCCGGATCGTCCCGTGGCCCGCTGGCCATAAATGGCCCATCGCGCGGAACAGGGTGGATTTGCCGCTGCCGGAACGACCGCTGAGCATGACCCGCTCGCCGGGTTCCACATTCATGTCGGCGTTGTCGAGCAGATGACGCCCGTCAGCCAGGTCCAACCCGAGGTTGTGAACTGCCAACGCGCTGCCCTGGTTCTGCACATCGATGGCCGGCACACGGTCTTCGTTATCGCTCATGGCCTGGCGGAAGCTCAGCAGACGATCACAGGTGGCGCGCCATGCGGCAAGGTCGGCATAGGCGCTGATGAACCAGCTGAAATTCTCCTGCACATTGCCGAAGGCCGAGTTGATCTGCATGAGCTCGCCGAGCTGGATCTTGCCGGCGAAGTAGCGCGGCGCGGCGACGATGAACGGGAAGATGATCGCGATCTGGCCGTAGCCGGAGGTGAAGAACGTCAAGCGCTTGGACACCCGCATGATGTCCCAGAAGTTATGCCAGACCAGCCCGAAACGCCCGCTCAGGCGGCGGTTCTCGTTCGGTTCGCCGTTGTACAGCGCAATGCTCTCAGCGTTTTCGCGCACCCGGACCATGGAGAAACGCAGGTCGGCTTCGAAACGTTGCTGGTTGTTGTTCAGCCCGATCAGGCGTCGGCCGATCAGGTGCGTCAGCCAACTGCCCACCGCTGCATACACCAGCGCAGCCCAGAACATATAGCCAGGGATGGTGTAGCCGAACACTTCGATGCTGCCGGACACGCCCCAAAGGATGATCGAGAACGATACCAGGCTGACCACGGTGCGCAGCAATCCAAGGCCCAGGCCCAGAGTGTTGGTGGTGAAACTGTTGAGGTCTTCGGAAATCCGCTGGTCCGGGTTATCGGTGTAGCCGCCCTGCTCCAGTCGGTAGTAGTTTTTGTCACCCAGCCAGCGGGCGAAGTGCTGTTCGGTGAGCCAGGCCCGCCAACGAATGGTGAGCATCTGCGTAAGGTACAAGCGGTACACCGCGCCGAGGATCGCCACCGCCGCGATGCCGCAGAAATACAGGATCAACCGCCAGAACGCCACGCTGTCCTTCTCTTGCAGGGCATTGTAGAAATCCTTGTACCAACTGTTGATCCACACCGAGATCGCCACGCTGAACAGCGACAGCGCGATCACGGCGATCAACAGCGTCCAGGCCTTGCCCTTCTCCTCACTGCGCCAGTATGGCGTGGTCATCTGCCAGACACGGCGGAAAAACTGGCCGCGCACCGCGTCATTGACCGCGGAATATTCAGCGTTCTGATTCATGGTTAAGGCTCGATAGGAGGAAAACTCGGGCCGATCATAAAGCAACGGCCCGATGTGTCGCGAGGGTGGACAGCATTTGTTCAGCGCAGGTTCAGCGACGCACCGGGCGCTTCTGCAATTTGCGCTGCAAGGTCCGCCGGTGCATGCCCAAGGCGCGGGCCGTTGCGGAGATATTGCCTTCGTGCTCGGTCAGCACTCGCTGGATGTGCTCCCATTGCAGGCGATCCACCGACATGGGGTTTTCCGGCACCAGGGTGTCGAGGTCGGCGTGCTCGGACAACAGCGCCGCCAGCACATCGTCGGCATCGGCCGGTTTGCACAGGTAGTTGCAGGCGCCACGCTTGATGGCCTCGACTGCGGTGGCGATGCTCGAATAACCGGTGAGAATCACCACGCGCATTTCCGGGTCCAGCTCCAGCAGCTTGGGCAACAGCACCAGGCCGGAGTCGCCGTCCATTTTCAGGTCGAGGGCGGCATAGTCCGGCAGGTCGGCCTGGGCGATGGTCAGGCCCTCTTCGGCGGAACCTGCGGTGCTGACGCGAAAACCGCGACGGGACATGGCCCGGGCCATGACGCGGGTAAACGTGGCGTCGTCATCCACCAGCAACAGGTGCGGCAGTTCTTCGCCGTCGACTTGGATCTCGTCACTCATATTCGTCTCCTCGGTCGGCATGGGGCAGGCGCAGCTCGGTGAGCGTGCCGCCTTCCTCATGGGGGTAGAGTTTCACCGAGCCGCCGGCGCGTGTCACGCTGGCTTTGCTCAAGAACAGGCCCAGGCCGAAACCTTTGCCCTTGGTGGTGAAAAACGGTTTGCCGATCTGCTCGGCAATCGCCAGCGGCACACCGGCGCCGTGGTCGCGGATGCAAATCGTCAATTCATAGGCGTCCCAGTCCAGCACCACTTCCAAACCTTCGGGGCAGGCGTCTGCGGCGTTGTTCAACAGATTCAGCAAGGCCTGGGTCAAATCAGGCGGCGGCGCCATGCGCGGCACCGTGCCCTTGCCCAGGCACTGGAAGCGGTAACTGGCCTCCGGGCGCATCAGGTGCCAACGGTTCAGGGCATCGTCGAGCCAGAACGTGACCGCCTGCATATCGATGTCCAGCCGACGGTTAGCCTCGGCCGCGCGCACCAGGTATTGCAGGGTCTCCTTGCAGAGCTTGACCTGGTCCTGCAGCACACTGAGGTCTTCCTGCAACGCCGGGTCTTTATGGTCCTGGCGCATTTCCTTGAGCAGCACGCTCATGGTTGCGAGCGGCGTGCCCAACTCATGGGCGGCGCCAGCGGCCTGGGTCGCCACGGCCAGCAGTTGCTCGTCCCGCAGGCCTTCTTCGCGGCGAATGGCGCGCAGCTCTTCCTGGCGGCGCAACTCTTCAGCCATGCGCGCGGCAAAAAAGGTGATGACCGCCGCGGCCAGGGCGAAACTCAGCCACATGCCGTAGATCTGCAGGTTTTCCCGGGCGATGGGGAAGGTTTCCAGCGGATAGAACCGCGCCAGCAACAAGGTGTACAGCGCCAGGGCGATGCCGGACAGGATCAGCGAAAAACGCCACGGCAGGGTCACGGCGGCGATGGTCAGCGGCACCAGGTAATAGGAGACAAAAGGATTGGTGGAGCCGCCGGAGAAATACAGTAGCGCACTGTGGATAAACAGGTCGCAGGCCAGTTGCACGGCGTATTCAAGCTCGGTCACCGGCCACGAGGTGCGCAGGCGAATCGCCGTCAGCGCGCAGAGCACGCTGGAGCAGACCAGGGTGATCGCCAGTTGCAGCCAGGGCAGCGGCAGCAGGTCGAACCAATAGGCGAGCCCCACGGAACCGGCCTGGGCCGCGAGGACCAGGATGCGGATGAATGTCAGGCGCCAGAGGTTCTGGCGAGAGGCGGAAGTCATTTGCAAAGGGGCGAGCATGAGCTCTCCTGATGAGCGCTCCAGGCGAATCGCACGGAGTATAACCAAGGCGCGGCGTGCAGCGGCAGATATGCGGCAAAGCGCCACAGCCCTGAGCTACCTATACCCCCTGTGGCGAGGGAGCTTGCTCCCGCTGGACTGCGCTGTAGGAGCTGTCGAGTGTAACGAGGCTGCGATCTTGTCCCGGTAAATTGAGTCGTGAGCAAAAGATCAAAAGATCGCAGCCTTCGGCAGCTCCTACAGCGCAGCCGAGCGGGAGCAAGCTCCCTCGCCACAAAAGCCTCTCACCCGCAATCTGTATAGAAGTTGTAACTGTGCGAACCGCACCATAAACGCTAGAGTCTTATCGTTCACGCAGGCCCGGAACCTACCCCTGCGCATCATCCTCAAGGAGCTTTCATGCACACGTTCTGTCGCCCCGCCGCCCTGCTCGCCCTCAGCCTCGGCACCGTCGCCAGCCTGCCGGCCCTGGCCGCCGACGAGCTTCACTACAACCAGGTCTCCCTGCGCGCTGAAGCCAGCCAGGAAGTGGCCCGCGACCTGATGATCGTCACCCTCTACACCGAGGAGCAGAACACCGACCCGGCCAAACTCGCCGCCGCCGTCAGCACCACGCTGAACAAAGCCATCGGCCAGGCCAAGCAGGTCAAGGACATCAATCTGCGCCAAGGCAGCCGCAACAGCTACCCGATCTACGACAACAAGGGCGGGAAAATCACCGGCTGGCGCGAACGCGCCGAACTGCGCCTGGAAAGCGCCGACTTCGCCGCCCTGTCCAAACTCACCGGCGAACTGCTGGGCGACCTGAAAATGGGTGGCATGGACTTCGCCATCGCCACCGCCACCCGCAAGACCAGCGAAGACGCCCTGCTCAAGGACGCCGTCAACGCCTTCAAGGCCCGCGCCCAACTCGCCACCGAAGCCCTGGGCGGCAAGGGTTATAAAATCGTCAACCTGAACTTCAACACCAACGGCTACCCACAACCGTACATGCGCCCGCAAATGATGATGAAAGCGGCGTCCATGGATGCTGAATCGGTGACGCCTGAAGTGGAGCCGGGCACCAGCCAAGTGACGATGACGGCGGATGGGGTGGTTGAGGTGTTGATGCAATAAAATTGGCGGGGGTTTCAGCCAGTTCGTTTACTGGCTGAAACCCGAGGGCCTCTGTGGCGAGGGAGCTTGCTCCCGCTGGGCTGCGAAGCAGACCCAAACCTGACACCTCGGTGGATCAGATGGATGGAGTCGCCGCTGTTAGGGCCGCTTCGCGCCCCAGCGGGAGCAAGCTCCCTCGCCACACGCTGTTCAAGGTGCTGGGCTGGCCGGCGCTTCAAGCTGATCCAACGCCTTGTCCACCAGCAACTGGCACAACTCCACCAACTGATGAATCCCCAGCGCCACGCTGCGCCGCGTGCCCTCCACTTCAAACGCCAGGTCCTCGGCCATGGTTCTGATCGAGGCCAGGGTTTCGGAAGTGCTGGTCAGCAGCGTATCGGTATCTGCCTTGGCGGTAACGGAGAACAGGCTATCGATGCGTGGATCGGAACTGGGCTTTGAAGGCTTCGGATTGAGGTAATGATCGAGGGCCCGTTCGGCGGCGGCTCGGTCTTTTAGCAGGTCTTCGATGGCGTCGAATTCTGCTAGGGGGTTTGTTCTGTTGAAGGGGGGATCGGGGACTGACTTATCCATTGATTTGTACCTATTGAGTGATGTGAGCCATCACCTGCCGTTTCTCACTCGGCAAAGTGGTGGCAGCTGTGTGCAGGGGTGAGAAATCCGAGAATAGGTACTCGGCCAGACCGAAGCCTGCCCGCACACAGCCGCCATAACGCATCTACTACAGGCAGCGGATAAGCTGGCGGCAATTATGCAGGTACAGAGGCTGGATGCCTATTATTCGGGTTTCTCACGCCCGGCCGCTGAATGGCAGCGACAGACAAGAGGTTAGAGACCGCACTTCCGACCGACAACCTTAAAAACATGTCGGATCTTTCGTTTCCCAAGCCAGAACGTTCCTACTCTCTTGAAGGACAACCACACCTTGACGGTCCACACATCCCCCGTGGCGAGGGAGCTTGCTCCCGCTGGGTTGCGCAGCAGCCCCAAACCAGGCACCTCAGTACGACATGACACCATCAAGCCACCCACCCCACTCGCTCCAAGCTAAGGCAAGCTCGCAACCGGAACACGCTCGCGTGGCTGCGTGACATCAAATACATGCTGCTCGCAACGGCTACCCACAAACTGAAACTCCACCAGATAAACCTTGCCCCGCTCCGGCGTAAAAGTGCTTCGGACCGGACCACAGCGGTAACCATTACCGATGCTTTCACCACTGGCGGAACCGGAAACCTCGAACGGTTGATCAACATCAGCCTGCACTTCCAACTGCGGGAAATGCTTCAAGGTTGCGCTGTGCACCGTCTCGTTGACCTTGGCAATCCAGCCGAACACCTTGCCCCGACCGGTATCCACCACGGTTCCTTGTACATCCAAGCGCTGATCAGGATCCGCCGCGCGCCTGATGGAAAACTCCACCGGATAAGTGGCCCCCGACGCTTTCATGACGACCTTGGCGTGCTGTGCATCGACGGCCACTTTGTTTTGCTGGAACTGGATACCGTCGTTGAGCACGGTGGGGGAGGAATCTCTGACGTTGGATTTGCAGCCGGGCAAGGTCAGGATCAGGGTTAAGATCATCAGGGGGAACTTATACATAAACACTCCATGCGCATGATTAGGTGACTCATCGGTGCTTGACGCGCTATTCCAGTTTTTTGAATTTTTACACCACTGAATCGTACAGCTAATGCCTTAGCAGAAAAAACACATCGATCATCCTGGGCTGAGATCACGGAAAATCGACACTGGGAGAGGGTTAAATAAGTGCCATTCAGATCAGTACCCTTTTCTGTGGTTTTCTACCCCCATTTTTTCTTAGATCACCATATTGTTTTTGTACACAACACCATCCCCCTCATTAAACGCATATACACGATCAAACTGAAAAGAAAGGACGAAGCGCGACGAAGAGCATTTGGAAACCTCTTCCATCAGATGCTTGATTTCGCTCCAGTTTTGCTCCAGCTGCTGCATAGGACAATGAAATGCACCCAATACACCCACCTGCCACTCAACGTTCCATCCTTCCGCTGCGACGGCACTCGGAGGCTCAACCTCCTCAAAATAAAAGAAACCGTTCGATGCAGAAAAATACCCCTCAAAGGACCTCTCCTCCATTTCAATATCGTTAGCGATTTCTGCCACGGCCCCCTTAATTATTTCCAATGACACGCCAACCTCTACTTCCATAAACATTGTTATTGTCATTAGTCAATCTCGATAACACGCTTGTTATCACCCTTCATCAGAAACAAGCGCTTCAGATTTTTAATAGGACTTAATTTCAATGCACTCTCTATCGCCTCGATACTTAGGGGCGAGTCAGCGAGGTTTATCACGATATTGTCAGCTTGCTTCTGCACCTTGTAGCCTACCGTTTTCAATACTGAAATAGGGCTCGTTGAGGTCGGGGAATACACATCGGCCAGTTCTCCATTTATCCGAAGATCTGGACGCGATTCGCCTTTTTTCCCTTGGTTCGGCAATTGTTCAACGTCATATCCTGCTTTTGCAAACTCTTTCGCAGCCTCGTTCTGTCGTTGAATGGAACGCACCATATCTGGTGGAGCGTTCGGTGGCGGTATTTCTGCTTCACCTTTCAACGAACCAATCTTAGGCAAGCCACTTACTGCGGCCTCTGAGTCAGTGACCGCGCTGGAAGGGTTGCTGTTCTTGCCCGTAGAAGCTCCCGTACGTACCGCCTTGGCTTCCGTAAATTTATCCAGAGCAGCCTGAACTCTAGGCGAAAGCCCGCCTTCGCCAGCACCACGCGCACCGCCGGAGCCGGGTATGACCAGTGCAGCCAAGCTCGTTGCGTTTTCCCACTGGTCAGTGACCTTCGCCAGGTTCGTCAGGTCGTTTAGTGCACGCTCTGTCAGGGTGTCCTTGTATTGCGTGCAGAGCGTCGTCGTACAGTTAAGATCCTTCAGAGCGGTCAGCCCGCCCTGGATCGAAGTCAGCAAGGATTTGGCAAACGCGCCACTGACAGCCTTCTCCGACCAATCGGTAATTTCGTTACTGATCTTTTCGTACTGCCCCCCTATCCACGTGTTTTTCTGACAAGTCTCATTGTTACCACAGGCATTCATGTCTCCGACAAAGTCACTCATGTCATGGTGGTTGAGGTTGTTGTACTGAGTCGCATTGCCGGCAACAAACGAGCCTGTCTGCAGACTGTTCGCATCACCACCAGCCACGGCGGCAGCGGCTACCACGCCCAGCAGTTGCGAGGACATGAGCATCAGGTGGTCGCGGTATTCCGGATTCATCTGGGCCGAAAGTCTGCGCAACTGGTTGGCAAACGTCTCGTTCACACCCGCCGCCATCGCACCCACAGCGAAATCGCTTCCCGATGCTTCGGCAATCATGCCGCCTACCAATGCATGGAGAGCGATCTTCTCTGGACTGCCCGTCTTAAGCTGGAGGTTTCCCACTTGATCAAAGGAATACGCCGCCAAGGTGCTGTAGATCGTCGATTGGAGGATACCGGCCAACGTAACGTCTCGACCGAAAGCCTTGGCGATCGCAGCGGCGGATGCGTTGTTGATCAGTTGCTGACCGGCGAAATGACTCACGGCTTCGATCGATCCCAAATCGATCACCGTCTTGCCATTGACCTGCTTGGTCATGGTCATGTCGCCAAGATAATTCTCTGCTACCCCGGCAGTAATGGCAGCGATTGCAGCGTTGGTAAGACCGTCTTTGCTGGCTACCGCTTTCAAGCCGGCGCCCAGGTCGCCCTTGTTGTTGATGGTTGCAACCGCTCCAGTGGTAGCCAGGCTGGCCGCGCCTGCAAGCGTTGCACCGCTCAGGCCGGCGCCAGCCGGGCCGAGCAGGACCGTCATCAATATGGCGACGATCATTTGGGCGGCCGGGCCCATGCCCGAGTTCGCGTACTTGAAGCTGGTATGGACCTCCTGCACCTGCCGCCAGTCGATCCCGCCTTGCTCATCCAGCTCCTTGAGCCACGCCAGTTTTGGATCGGCCTTGGCCATTGCGTCGATGGATTCACTTACCGTCTGCTTGTTGATTTGCAGTACGTCTGCATGAATCTTGCCCACCGCGGTGATCACCAGATCGCCCTGGGCAGTCAGTTCGCTCTGGCGAAGGGTTTCGTCAGTGCGGCCTTTACCCTTCATGCTGAACCAGGCTGCGCTGGACTTGCTCTTCTCGTGACTCTCCTGGTGCAGGTCCTTCACGCCCTCAAAAGTGATGTCACCACCGCTGTCCACGATCAGGTCATTACCGCTGGCAAGCTTCGCCACCTGATACCGCTGATCCCCACCGCTGACCAACGTCAAATCGCCGCCTGTAGTGATCGCACTACCGACATGACGCACGTCGGTCACTTCGTCACGCTTGGTCTTCTTTTTCCCCCAACTTCCCTTGCTCTTCTTCTCGTAAAGCGAATAGTCGCTGTCGGTCTCGGCTGTTAATTCGAGCTGGTCGCCGGCATAGAGATACGCCTCGTCACCCGCACTGACGCGACTGGAGATCAATCGAAGATCCTCACCCGCGCTCATGGAAACATCGCCGCCAGCATTCAACTGGGTGCCGACCTGGCGGACATGATCCTCCTGGCGAGTCACTTTCTTGCTCTTGGAGTACGAGTGTTCCTCATTGGCAGCCGAAGCCAGGGTCACATCGCCGACTGCGTCAACGACAATGTTTCGCTTGGCCTCGAAGTTGCTGCCGATCGCGGCGAAATCGCGGCCGGCGCCCATGTCCAGGTCACGACCGGCGGTGATCTGCGAGCCGGACTGTTTGATGGACTCGCTGCGGTTGCGCTTGCCGTTCTGATAGCTGTAGGTCTGTTCGGCAGAACCTATCAGCAGGTCACGCCCAGTGCGGATCTCCACATCACGGCCGGCCTGCATCACCCCGCCAATATTGAGCAGGTCGCGCCCGACCCCGGCGATCAGGTCGTTGGACGCTTCGATGCGAGCGGCGCTGTCCAGTTTGCCTTCAACGACGTAACGGCCTTGCTGCACGGTCTGGGTGCGTTCATTTACAACATCCCCCAGCAGACTGTTCAGGCTGACATCACGTCCGTTGATGATGCCCCCGGCACCGTTGGACAAGGTATTGCCTGCCAGCAAATCGACGCGGCCGCCGGCTTGGATCAAACCACTATTGGCCAGGTCCTGGCCGGCACTGGCCGACAGATTGTTCTTGGCCCGTAGCGTCCCGCTGTTCTCTAGGTTCTGGCCGGCTATCAGTGTCAAATCCTGGCCTTCGATCAGTGCGCCAGTCGGCGCCAGGCGATCATTGGCGTGGGCCAGGTAGAGCACCGGCACGAGTACCTTCTCGCCCATGACCTCCTGCTCTTCAAGCCAGACGATGTCGTGGGTCAAGGCCGCCACTTGAGAGCCGGTCAGGGTAACGCCCACCGACAGGCCCAACTGCTGCTTGCTGGCGATGGCGTTGTCCATCAGATAACGGTAAAGCGCATCGTCAGATGTCTGGCCATCAATGAAGCGCTTGCCGGTACGAGCCGTCACCGCCTGCTGGATCATCTGCTGCTCGAAGTATCCGTCGCCCAAGCGTTTCCAGCTGGCATCCGAGTCATACCCCAACTTGTCCAGAAGATAATCCGAACTCATGAATTGCTTGAGGTCAGCCAGTGCAGGATCGGTCTCGACCAGATATTTATGCGGCTGCGGTCCGCGGTTGTTGGCCGGTAGCCCCTGGACTCGAGCGATGCTCTGCGGATTGACCACGGTGGCGGTGCTGGAGACGCCCTGCGCCGCTGCGGGAAGCACCTGCGGCAGTACCGCTGAAGCGCCAGGCTGGAAGATCGGTCCATTGCCGCCGCTCAGTTGGCTTGGGCCGGTCTGCTCCAAAGGTTGCTGGCGTTGAGCGAGGCCGATGCTGGCGCCTCCCAGGGTCCAATGGGCTGGCGACGGTGCGACGCCAGAGGCATTGGCCTGGCTTGCGGCTAGAGCGCTCAAACGGAACAAACCGCTACCGCCCGTTGGCAGAACGAAGCCTGGCAGATCCAGAGGGTTGACCTGACGCTGGGCCAGATCCGGCGGTAATTGTGCATTGATGCGCGCGGTGTTGGGGTTGACCCGACTGCTGGCCTGCGTGTTTGCCGTGCTCAGGGCTTGGCTGGAATAGCCTATGTTCTGGCGCGTAACGCCGTTGCCCAGCGTCTGGCTGGCCGTGATGTTAACCGCGCCGCCAGCCTGAATGACGGCATTGGCGGCCACGCCTGTGTTGGTTTGCGTCTCGCGTGTATCGATCAGCGTATAGCCCAGGATTTTGCTGGGTACTGCATAGCCCGAGTTAGGCCGGTAGTTCGGGTTGGCTATGCCGGTGTCCTGCCTTCCTCGGTCCACCGGTGTGATGTAACTGCCGTCGGGGTCATACCATTCTTCCTGGTAGACGAACTGGGTCTTTGAGTTGTATTTGGCGTATTCCGCGATCGCCCCGCCCTCACGCGTCAGGCTGTCCCAGACGGAGCTTCGCTCGCTGTCGTTGGGATTGCGGAACTGTCGGGTGCGCAGCACGCTCTCGGTGGACGCCCCTTCGTTGTTGAAGTTATCCGCACTGATGTCGATGGACGACGCGGCGCTGACGGTACTGTGCTTGTTCTCAAAAAGGGATGACTGCACTTTCAGCGCAGCGCCGGCATTGATTGATGCCGCTGCGGAGTCTGCCTGCACGGAACGGACGATCTCTTCAGTCAGGTAGTAGAAGAAGTCGTAGTGCCGTCCCTTACAGTTGAGGCATTGATAGGTGATGGTGCCGGAAACCAACTCTTCACTGACTGAGAACGCATCCTTGCGGTTGCTGACCGTACCGGCGTAGAGCCCCATCGCCCCACCGCTCTGCAAAGTGGCCGATACGTTGTCGATGCGGTTGGCGCGATTGAGCGCTGCATCGCCTGCTACGAGGAGGCCTCCCAGGCTGTACACCGTAGCGAAGCGATTGGTGAAGTCGCCGACCAGCAGGCGCATATCGCCGCCACTGGAAATCAAACTCTGATTACCTGCGTCCGCGCCTTCGTTGCGCAGTACCTGGCTGACCAGGTCAAGCTTGCCGGCACTGCCGATCGTGCCGCTGTTACTCAGATTGGCGGCGCTGAGGGTCAGGTCCCGGGCCGAGGTGATGCGCCCCTGATTGACCAACGTACCACCGGCCCTGACCTGCACATCGCTCGCACCGGCGATGCGTCCAGCACTCGATAGCTGTACACCCACGGCGCTCAGGCCGAAATTGCCGATGCTCGTGGCTTGGCCGCTGCCCGCGTATAGCCCGGTCAGGGCAACATCCAGTGTGCCGTTACTGGCGATCAGACCGTTATTGGTCCAGTTGCCCCCACGCCCCACTAAACTGTCGTTCGCCAGCAGTTGGCCGCTGCCAGTGAGCATCAGTTGACCGACGTCGATGTTCAGCCGCGCGGCCTGGATCACGCTGCTGTTGGTCCAGTTGGCGGCGCTCAGGGTCAGGCCGCCGAGGGTCACGATGTCACCGCCGGCACTGCCCAGGTTGGCCAAGCCGATCTGGAATTCTCCCGTACCGCCATGTAGTAGGCGGCCGCCGGCGTTGAGAAAGCTGCCGGCCTGCAAGGTCAAGTCCTGGTTGGCGACTTCCATCACGCCATTGCGGTTATCCAGCACGCCCGACAGTTGAAGGCGAGTGCTGCCGCTGCTGGCCAAAGTACGCAACTGGCCGCCCTGGTTGTTGAAGCTGGCCGCGCTCAAGCCGATGCGGCTGTCACTTTCGAGGACGCCACCGACGTTGCTCAGGGCCCCTCCCAGGGTAAAATCCAGGGTCCCGCCCGCCAACTGTCCACCCGCACCGTTATCCAGGTCGGCAGCGCTGATGTTGATCAACCCAGTGGCATAGAGCCCACCGCTGCGGTTGTTCAGGTCAGCCGTGTTGATGATGACATCGCCCGCCTGAGCCGCGATCCGCCCGCCGTTGTTGTTCAGCCCGGCCAAGGCGCGGAGGTTGAGGCGCTGGGCCTGGATCACGCCGCCCTTGTTGTTCACATCGAAGCCGTTACGCAACACGCCCACGGTACGCGCTTCCAGGGCGCCCTTGATTGCGGCGAGGGTGCCGCCGCGGTTGTCGATGTTGGCCGCCGTGACGCTGACGTCGCCGGTCTGGGCGATGAGTTTGCCGCCCTGGTTATCGAGATCTCCGCTTAACTGAAGATCGAGACCGGTCTGCCCCTGCATCTCGCCCTTACCATTGGCCAGGCTCGCGGCATCGAGTTCGATACCCGCCGTCTGGCTGTAGATCAGGCCGTTTGTATGGTTTTGCACGGCGCCGGTGGCGGTGATCGCCAGGGCTTTTTTTGCCGCGATGGTCCCGGTGTTGCTGTTGTCCAGGGAGCCGGTGGTCAGGGTCATTTGATCCTGGCTGGCGATCTGGCCGCCCTGGTTGTTGATCGCCGTCGCGCCTTTGATGGTCAGCGGGCCGGCGCTGGCGAGCTTGGCGGCGCTGTTGTCGAGTGTGCCATTGAGGTTCAGGTTGACTTCGGCGTTACCCACCAGCGTGCCCTGGCGGTTGTTTACATCGTTAGCATCGAGGGTCAGCGTTTGCTGCGCGTTGACCGCGCCGCTGACGTTCGACACGGAGGTGGCCTTGATGGTCAGGCCGGCGCCGCTGTCGATCAGGCCGCCCTGGCCGTTATCGAGCGCGCCGCTGAGGTTGAGGTTCTGCGCGCCGCCGCTGCTGAGGATGCCTTTGGTGTTATCCACCGAAACGGCTGTCACACCGAGGCTGCCCTGACTGACCAGCGCACCGCCGTTGCCGTTGAGCAGGTTGCCCAGCAGGTTGAGGTTCACGTTGCCGTTGCGGCTGGACAGCGTGCCGTTGTTTCGGTTGTCCAGGCTCGTGCCTTTGACGAGCAGTCCTTGCCACCCGGAGATCAAACCGTTCTGGTTGACCAACGCTTGGCCGTCGAGGCCCAGGTTCTGGCTGCTGATCAGCTTGCCGCCGCTGTTGTCCAGCGTGCGGCCTTTGAGGTCGAAACTCTGGCTGCTGGAGATTTCGCCGCCCTGGTTGTTCAGGTCGCGCAAGGCGTTGAACGTCAGCGGACCTTTGGCGGTGATCAAACCGTTGCGATTGTTCAGGTCGCCATTGCCCAGGTTCAGGGTGACGGCTTTTTCGCCGAGCAGGCGGCCGCCGTCTTGCGTCAGCGATGCCAAGGTCAGGTTGATGTCGCCCTTGGCCGAGACTTCGCCGCCAACGCTGGAGTCCAGGGAGTCGGCGTCGACGGTGAGGTCGCCTTGGGCGTTGATCAGGCCGTTGGCGCTGTTGTTCAGGGCCATGGCGTTGAGGACCAACGCGCCGCCGGCCAATACGCTGCCGCCCTGGTTGTTCAGGTTGCCGCTGTTAAGGGTGAGCAGTTGCGCGGCGCTGATCAGGCCTTGGTCCTGGTTATCGAGCTGTTGATCGATGGTCAGGACGAGGTTGCCGCGACTGGTGACGGTGCCGCCGTTGTTGTTCAAGCTTTGTGCGTGGGTATCGACGGTGGCCGCACCGATCATGCCTTTGACGTTGTTCAACGCTTGGGCGATGCGCAGGGTCATGCCTTGGCTGCTCAGCAGTTTGCCGTTGTCGTTGGTGAGGTTTTGCGCCGCCAGGGTAAAGGCTTCAGCGCTGGAGATTTCGCCGCCCTGGTTGTTCACGCCGTTGAGGTTTTTCAGCAGCAGCGTGCCCGGGGCGTTGATCAGACCGCTCTGGTTGTTGAGCTGGCCGTTGTTCATGTCCAGGCTCAGCGAGGCATTGCTGAACAGCTTGCCGCCCTGCTGATCCAGTCTGGTAACCGACGCCGTCAGCGCACCTTGGCTGCCGATGCTTCCGCCATCCTGGTTGGTGACCTGGCCCGCGACGAGGTTCAGCGTGCTGGCGCTGTTGAGGCGGCCATTCTGGCTGTTATCGAAAGCACCGGTGGTGACGTCCACCGCGCCCTTGGCGCTGATGTGGCCCTGCTCGCGGTTGTCCAGCGCGGCGCTGGTCAGCAGCAACGCGCCATCGGTGACCAGTTCGCCGCCCTGGTTGTCGAGCCGTCCCAGGCTGTGCACGGTCAGGTCCTTGGCGCTGGACAGGCTGCCGCCGGTGTTGGTCAGGTTGGCGGCGGTGACATCCAGCGAACCTTCGCTGCTGAGCTGGCCTTGGCTGTTGAGCAGGTCGCGGCTCAGGTCGATACGCTGGTTCTGCTGGCTGATCAGGTAACCGCCGCTGTTGTCGAGGGAGCCGCCATCCAGCTCGAGTCCAGCCTTGGCACTGAGCAGGCCTTTGGTGCGGTTGAGCAGTTTATCGACCGTCAGCTTCAGCGCCTGGCCGGCGAACACCTGGCCGCCATCGCTGTTGTCGAGGTTCTGGCTGACCAGCGTGACGTCTGCGTTGCTCGACAGCTCACCGCCACGGTTGTCGAGGTCGTCGACATCGAGATCCAGCGCTTTTGTCGCGCCGATCAAACCGGCTTGGCGGTTGTCGAGGCTGGTCGCCTTCAGCGTCAGGGCATCGGTGCTGATCAGGGTGCCTTGACGGTTATCCACGGTGTTGACGGTGGCGTTGAGCCCGGTCTTGCCGACGATCTCCCCGACACGGTTGTCCAGGCCCTCGGCAGCCAATAGCAGCGCGCCGTCGGCGATCACTGAGCCGCGTTGGTTGTCGAGCAGCGTGTCGACCGTCAGATCGAGTCGGCCGCGACTGCTGATCAGGCCATCGCTGTTGTCCAGGCGGTTGCTGCGACTGTCCAGCGATGCCGCCGAGATGGCGCCGCGGGCGTTGTTCAGTACTTGGGCAATGCTGAGCATCAGGCCTTGATTGCTCAGCAACTTACCGCCGCTGTTATCCAGATTCTGTGCGGCCAGGGTGAACGCTTGTTTGCTTGAGATTTCGCCGTTCTGGTTGTTCGCGCCCTTGAGGTTGTTCAGCAGCAATGCACCCGAGGCGTTGATCAGGCCGCCCTGGTTGTTCAACTGGCCCTGGTTCATGTCCAGGCTGAGGCTGGTGTTGCTGAACAGTTCGCCGTCCTGTTGGTCCAGGCCAGTGACACTGGCGTCCAGGGCCTTGGCACTGGCAATGCGGCCGGCAGCGTTATTCACCTGGCCGGCCTTCAGTTGCAGCGTGTCGCTGCTGATCACGCTGCCCTGCGCGTTGAGCAGTTGCCCGGCCAGGTTCAGGTTCAGCCCTTGGGCCGAAAGCGAGCCCTGGCGGTTATCCAGCGACCCGGCAATCAACTGAGCGTTTTTGCTCGCCGTAAGCCGCCCGCCCTGGTTGTTTATCTGGCCGCTGGCGGTGATGTTGAGCATCTGCCCTGCCGCCACCAGACCCGCGACGTTATCCAGCGAGGCAACACGCAACGTGAGGTTGCTCAGGCTGCTGAGTTCGCCGGCGCTGTTGATCAACTGCCCGACATCGGCCGTCAGGTTGCCATTGCTGCTGACAATGCCTTGGGTGTTGAGCAGCTTGTCGGCGCTGACGTTCAATGCGCCGCTGCTCAGCACCCGGCCCTTGTTCTGGTTGTCCAGCGTCCCGGCTTTTATCGTGGCGGTTTGCCCGGCGCTGAGCGTTCCGCCCTGGTTGTTCAATGTCTGCGCGACGTTCGCCGTAAGATTACGGCTGGCAACGATGCTCTTGCCGTGGTTATCGAGCGTATTTGCAGTAACGCTCACATCCCCCGAAGCATTACGCGTGTTATCCGCATTCACCCCCGCTTCAATAATCCCGTTGTTGCTCAACTGCCCACCGGCACTGAGGCTGATGCCATCGCGCGCCGCCAACGTCTGTCGGTTGACCAGATCACCCTGAACCTGCGCATTCAGCGTCGTCCCGGCATAAACCGGTCCCTTCACATCAACGCTCGCAGCCTTGACGTTAACCGCCCCACTGGCCGAGGTATCAACCATGCTCAAATGCCCATTGGCATCAAGCTGAATGTCACCGCCGCTGGCAATCAACTTGCCGTCCAGCTTCACCCCAACCCCAGCCTCAGTGCCGACCAACTTGATCGCCCCGGCGTACATCCCGCCCAACGCCGACGAGTCGATCGCCAGTTCCGGCTTGGCGCTGCCGTCATCAGCACGAGCGGTTGCGCTCAAAGTGTCGGCGTTGACGTCGTTACGACCCGCGACAATCGTCAGGTTCTTGGCCTGGATCTCGGCGTTGATCTTCGCGCTGCGGGTGATGATTTCAAAGTGGTCGACGTTGCTGGCATTGAGGCCCGCGCCTTCGATGGCGACGCTGCCCTGGTCGACCTGGTAGCGATCCAATCGACCGTTTTCCACCACCGGTTTGCCGGTGCTCAAGGTCACTTTCGGGCTGTTGATGAAGCCGCAGCCGTTGCAGCTGATGCCATACGGGTTGGCAACGATGACGTGGGCCGACTGCCCCGCCACTTCGGTGTAGCCGCGCAACTGGCTGGGGTTGCCGCCGTTGACTTCGTTGAGGATGGTTTGCGCAGCGGCGCCCTGCAGGTTCGGGTTGCCGAGGATGATCCCGCCCAGTTGCGTGGACTGCGTACGGGATGTGGCGTTGTTGAGGATCACGCCGTTGCTGTCGACGTTGTAGTCCTTGAACTGGTTGTGCGACAGGCCGTTGGCGTTGGGCTTGGCGATGTTGACGATGGGCACGCCATTGCCCGCGCGGTCCAGGCCGGTGCCGGGCGCGCTGACCACGATGCCCTCGGCCTGGGCCCACATCGGTTGCCAGAACATGACGTTGACCAGCAAAAACGCCAGGCCGCGCTTGGGCATGCCGAGGAACCGCTCGCGGTTTTTCAGGGCAGCAGAAGGTTGGCGGGCCAGGAAGGCGTATTGGCGGTCGTCCATGATCGGGTCTCGTTGCAGCGCAATTTTAAAGGAGGTCATCCGTGCGAGGCCGGTGGCCGAAAAGCCAGACACGACCTCGTTCACAAGGCAAGGAAGACGTTCGTCATCCTCTGCCCAGAAAGCAATATCAAAATAGTGGCGCGATACTAGATAGCCATTATTCCGGCGTCAATTAAATATTGCTGAGAAATTCGGTATGCCCAAACCCAGGGGTGCCCCTTACTTTTGGATATTTCCTACATCCCAGTCCCAACCGCTAGTCTTCGGAAAAACCTTCGTCACGCCCCAAGGGATTTCATGGACAGAACCACTTTAAAGCCCCTCTTGCTCGCGTTCGCGTTGATCAGCGCAGCGCCATTGGCCCAAGCCGCCACCACCCTGGTCTACTGCTCCGAAGCCAGCCCAGCCGGGTTCGACCCCAGCCAATACACCAGCGGCACCGACTTCGATGCCTCGGCCGAAACCGTCTTCAACCGCCTCACCCAGTTCAAGCGCGGCGGCACCGAGGTCGAGCCCGGCTTGGCGACCCGCTGGGACGTGTCCACCGATGGCCTGGCCTACACCTTCCACCTACGCGAGGGTGTGAAATTTCATACAACCGAGTTCTTTACCCCAAGCCGCGACTTCAACGCCGACGACGTGCTGTTCACGTTCCAACGCCTGCTCGACCCACAACACCCGTTCCGCCAGGCCTACCCCACCGAATCGCCGTATTTCACCGACATGGGCCTGAACACCACGATCAAGAGTGTCGAGAAGGTCGACGAGCACACCGTGCGTTTCAGCCTGAACAACGTCGATGCGGCATTCGTGCAGAACCTGGCGATGAGTTTTGCCTCGGTGCAATCCGCCGAACACGCGGCGCAGCTGTTGAAGGAAGGCAAGGCCGGCGACCTGAACCAGAAACCCGTCGGCACCGGGCCGTTCGTGTTCAAGCGCTACCAGAAGGATTCGCAGATCCGCTACGTCGCCAACACCGCGTACTGGAAACCCGAGGACGTGAAGCTCGACAATCTGATTTTTTCCATCACCCCGGACGCCGCCGTGCGCCTGCAAAAGCTCAAGCGCGGCGAATGCCAGGTCAGCGGCTATCCACGCCCGGCCGACATCGAGGTGATCGAACAGGATCCCAACCTGCAAGTGCTCAAGCAGCCCGGTTTCAACCTGGGTTTCCTGGCCTACAACGTCACGCACCCGCCTTTGGACCAGCTCAAGGTCCGCCAGGCGCTGGACATGGCCATCGACAAGCCGGCGATCATCAAGGCCGTGTACCAGAGCGCCGGGCAACTGGCGCAGAACGCCTTGCCGCCGCCCCAATGGTCGTTCGACCCGGCCATCCAGGACGCGCCCCACGACGTGACCAAGGCCAAGGCGCTACTCAAGGAGGCCGGGGTTGCGCCGGGTACTACCATCGATTTATGGGCAATGACGGTGCAACGCGCGTCCAACCCCAATGCACGCATGTCGGCACAGATGATCCAGCAGGATTGGGCCAAGATCGGGATAAAGGCCAACATCGTCAGCTATGAATGGGGCGAGTACATCAAGCGTGCGAAAAATGGTGAGCATGACGCAATGATCTACGGCTGGACCGGCGACAACGGCGACCCTGACAACTGGCTAGGGGTGCTGTACAGCTGCTCGGCGGTCAAGGGCAGCAACTACGCCAAGTGGTGCGACCCAGCGTATGACCGCCTGATCCAGCAGGCCAAGGTCTCGACGGACCGCCAGCAACGGATCGATTTGTACCAACAAGCGCAGAAAATCCTCAAGCAACAGGTGCCGATCACCCCGATCGCCAACTCCACGGTATTCCAGCCGATAAACAGGCAAGTGGTGGATTTCAAACTCAGCCCATTCGGCCTCACACCCTTCTACGGCGTGGGTTTGAAGAAGTAACACCCGCCCATTTCCGGTGCGTTACAGCCAGGCAGCGCACCGGGAAAGGGCGTGATTTGCCCCGAAAAAACACGCGCAAACGATCAAATGCGTCAGAAGTTACACAGATGCGACATTAAGGTACGTTCGTGCCACTGTTTCAGACTTGTAACCGCTCTGGATCTTGCATTGGGTATGGGGCCTGCATAAGTATCCGCAGGACGACTCACGAGGTCGCCCTCAAATCCAAAAATGACAACAAATCATGAGGCCAACATGCTTAAACACGCGGTCATTCCGTTTTTAGTCGGCGCAGGCTTGTTAGCCAGCGCTCCCTTCGCTTCCGCCGCGACTAACCTGGTGTTCTGCTCCGAAGGCAGCCCGGCCGGTTTCGACCCTGGTCAGTACACCACCGGAACCGACTTCGACGCCTCTGCAGAAACCATGTTCAACCGCCTGACCCAGTTTGAGCGCGGCGGCACCGCCGTGATTCCTGGCCTGGCGACCAAGTGGGATATTTCCGAAGACGGCTTGACCTATACCTTCCACCTGCGTGAAGGCGTCAAGTTCCACACCACCCCGTATTTCAAGCCGACTCGTGAATTCAATGCCGACGACGTGCTGTTCACGTTCAATCGCATGATCAGCAAGGACGACCCTTTCCGTAAGGCGTATCCAACCGAATTCCCGTACTTCACCGACATGGGGATGGACACCAACATCACCAAGGTCGATAAAGTCGACGACCACACCGTCAAGTTCACCCTGAAAGATGTCGACGCTGCGTTCATCCAGAACCTGGCCATGAGCTTCGCCTCGATCCAGTCCGCCGAATACGCCGCCCAGTTGCTCAAGGACGGCAAAGCCTCCGACATCAACCAGAAGCCGGTCGGCACTGGCCCGTTCGTGTTCAAGAGCTACCAGAAAGACTCCAACATCCGCTACACCGGGAACAAGGACTACTGGAAGCCTGACGACGTGAAGATCGACAACCTGATCTTCGCCATCACCACCGACCCATCGGTGCGCATGCAGAAACTCAAGAAGAACGAATGCCAGATCACCCTCTTCCCACGCCCGGCCGACCTCAAGGCCCTGAAGGAAGACAAGGCACTGAAGATGCCTGACCAGGCGGGTTTCAACCTGGGCTACATCGCCTACAACGTGATGGACAAGATCAAGGGCAGCAACGAGCCGAACGTGCTGGCTGACCTGAAAGTCCGCCAGGCGCTGGACATGGCGGTCAACAAGCCGCAGATCATCGACTCGGTCTACCAGGGCGCCGGCCAACTGGCCGTCAACGCCATGCCACCGACCCAATGGTCCTACGACACCACCATCAAAGACGCCAAGTACGACCCTGAGAAAGCCAAGGCGCTGCTCAAGGAAGCCGGCGTCAAGGAAGGCACCAACATCACCCTGTGGGCGATGCCGGTGCAGCGTCCATACAACCCGAACGCCAAGCTGATGGCCGAGATGCTGCAGTCCGACTGGAAGAAGATCGGCCTGAACGTCAACATCGTCAGCTACGAATGGGGCGAGTACATCAAGCGTTCCAAAGGCGGTGAGAACCAGGCGATGATCATCGGCTGGAGCGGCGACAACGGTGACCCGGACAACTGGCTCAACGTGCTGTTCGGCTGCGACTCGCTGGCCGGCAACAACTTCTCCAAATGGTGCGACAAGAAATTCGACGGCCTCGTGAAAGAAGCCAAGCGCACCACCGACCAGGCCAAGCGCACCGAACTCTACAAACAGGCACAACACGTCCTCAAGAACGCCGTGCCAATGACACCTATCGCTCACTCGACGGTGTATCAACCCATGCGCGCCAACGTGCAGGATTTCAAGATCAGCCCCTTTGGCTTGAACTCCTTCTACGGCGTCAGCGTCAGCAAATAATGATCAGCAATGGCGGCGTCCTTGACGTCGCCGTTGCTTTTTCTGCCGAGCCCCAAGGAAACCGCCGCCTCCAAAAGCACCGCCCACCGCGGTTGGCTTAGGACGCATCGCCTTTTCCCACAGGTCTTCCAGGCGTTACGCATTTACTGCCTTGCCCGCGACTCATAACGTCGGGACGGCCGGTTTGCTGACCCTGTGGCAACGCTGTTTACGCAATGGAATGAGCCCAGTGCACCGGACCTGCCCCCGCAAGGACACCGGTTCACTGTCAAACACCCCGAACGAGAGAGGGAGCGTCATGCGCCATACCTTGGTTTTATCCGCATTGCTGGGCACCGGCCTGCTGGCCGCGACATCCGCCACCCAAGCCGCCGGCGGCAGCCTGGTGTTCTGTTCCGAAGGCAGCCCTGCCGGTTTCGACACCGCGCAATACACCACGGCCACCGACAACGATGCCGCCGAACCGCTGTACAACCGCCTGGCCGAGTTTGAAAAAGGCGCGACCAATGTCGTCCCGGGCCTGGCGACGAGCTGGGACATTTCCGAAGACGGTTTGAAATACACGTTCCACCTACGCGAAGGAGTGAAGTTTCATACGACTGATTACTTCACGCCGACCCGGGATTTCAACGCCGAAGACGTGCTGTTCACCTTCAACCGCATGCTTGATCCGCAGCATCCGTTTCGCAAGGCCTACCCCACCGAGTTCCCCTACTTCAACGGCATGAGCCTGAACAAGAACATCGCCAAGGTGGAAGCGACCGGGCCGTTGACCGTGGTCATGACCCTCAACAGCGTGGACGCCGCGTTCATCCAGAACATCGCCATGAGCTTCGCCGCGATCCTGTCGGCCGAATACGCCGACCAGTTGCTCAAGAGCGGCAAGCCGAGCGACATCAACCAGAAGCCGATCGGCACCGGGCCGTTCGAGTTCAAGAGCTACCAGAAAGACTCCAACATCCGCTACGTCGCCAACAAACAGTACTGGGCGCCAGAACGGGTGAAACTGAACAACCTGATCTTCTCCATCAACACCGATGCCTCGGTACGGGTGCAGAAGCTCAAGGCCAATGAATGCCAGGTTACCCTGCATCCACGTCCGGCCGACGTGCCAGCCTTGAAGAATGACCCCAAGCTGCAACTGATCGAGAAGCCCGGCTTCAACCTCGGTTACATCGCCTATAACACCCGCCATAAGCCATTCGACCAGGTCGAAGTGCGTCGGGCCCTGGACATGGCGGTGAACAAACAGGGCATTCTCAATGCCGTGTACCAGGGCGCGGGACAACTGGCGCAGAACGCCATGCCGCCGACCCAATGGTCCTACGACGACACCATCAAGGACACGCCCTACAACCCGGAAAAAGCCAAGGAGTTGCTCAAGGCCGCCGGGGTCAAGGAAGGCACCGAAATCACCCTCTGGGCCATGCCCGTGCAGCGCCCGTACAACCCCAACGCCAAGTTGATGGCCGAGATGCTCCAGGCGGATTGGGCGAAGATTGGCTTGAAAGTGAAGATCGTCAGCTACGAATGGGGCGAGTACATCAAGCGCACCAAGAATGGCGAGCACGACATCAGCCTGATCGGCTGGACCGGTGACAACGGGGACCCGGACAACTGGCTCGGCACGCTGTACAGCTGCGATGCCATTGGCGGCAACAACTACTCCATGTGGTGCGACCAGGATTACGACAAGCTGATCAAGCAGGCCAAGGTCGTCACCGACCGCGACCAGCGCACCGTGCTCTACAAACAGGCCCAGCAGTTGCTCAAGCAGCAAGTGCCGATCACCCCTGTTGCCCACTCGACGGTCAACCAGCCGCTGAGTGCCAAAGTCGAAGGGTTCAAAGTCAGCCCCTTCGGTCGCAATGTCTTTTCGGGCGTCAGCCTGAACCCATAACCGTTAGCCACACAGCGCGGGCTTCCTTTGGAAGCCCCACGTCGACGTCTTGCCGTAATTCGCCAATCAGGCACCCAGCAAACGTTTGCCAGCTGTGAATGAGTTGTAAACCGATAGCCGAATCACCCAAAAAGATCGGCATAAAAAAGAAAGAAAGGAGCGTTACCGATGAAACTGAGCAGCACCGCGATACTGGCCTTGGCCATCAGCAGCATTAGCGCAACGGCGTTTGCAGAATCCCAAAGCCAGGCGGTCACCCCGGTGACCCTCAAGACCACTAGCGAGCAAAGCGAAGCCAAAGGTTTCATCGAAGGCCAATCGGTGACGGGGTCCACCCGTAACTGGTACGCCAATGAGCAATTCAAGCGTGGTGCCAAACTGTCCTACCGTCAAAACGGTGAAACGCGTCAAACCGACCGCCGTATCAACTGGCTGCAGGGCACTATCATCAAGTACAACTCGGGTTTCACTGAGGGCACGGTAGGCTTCAGCACCGAGGTAGCCGCCTACAATGCCATCGCCCTGGAGCGAGACCGAAAGAACCTCGCATCCGGGAATGGCGGAGCTCCAATTCCAGGTGTTGGCGGCCGAGGCAACAACCGCACCCTGACTGAGAATGGCGGCGACGCTCAGGACCAATGGAGCAAATTGGGTCTGGCAAACGTTAAGGCCCGTATTTCTAACACCACCCTCACCGCGGGACGGCAGAATTTCAGCAGCCCAATGGTCGATGTGATCGGCAACCGTGCTCTGCCCTCCAGCTTCCAAGGTGTGAGCCTGCATAGCGAAGAGCTGGAAAATCTGTCATTCGACCTGGCCACGTTCGATAGAAACTCCCCACGTACAGAGGAAAGCCAGCGTAAGTTCCGTGCAGAATATGCTGATCACCTTGTTGAAATCGATCACGTATACACCGCCGGCATCAGTTACCAGCCTCTCGCCAGCCTGACCACCAGTCTGTGGGCAACTCAGGCCGAGGACATGTGGAACCAATACTACTTCGGCGCTAGCCATGTTTTGGGTGACAGCTCCGTGCTAAGCCTGACCACGGGTCTGAACTACTACAAAACCGTGGACGAAGGCAAAGCCGTCCTGGGTGACATTGACAACGACACCTACTCCCTATCGTTTGGCCTGACGCACCAAGCTCACAGCCTGACCTTCTCGTACCAGGAAGTGAACGGTAACGAGTACTTCGACTACCTGCACGAAACCAACGGCATCTACCTGGCCAACTCCCTGCTGTCGGACTTCAACGGCCCGAACGAAAAATCCTTCCAGATCGCCTACGGCCTGAACATGGCCGAATATGGTGTGCCGGGGCTGAAGTTCAACATCTACCAGGCGCGCGGCTGGGGCATCGACGGTACTCATTACAAAGGTGGCGAATATGCCAGCGTGCAGTCGATGGACGGTGAACACCATTACGAATACGGCATCGGCGCATCCTATGCCGTACAGAGCGGCCCACTGAAAGCCACCGCGATCCGTGCGACCTACACCGCACACCGCGCCAGCGAAAACCAGGCCGACGGCAGCCTCAACGAGTTCCGCCTGGTCACCACCATCCCGTTCAACATTCTCTAAACTGCCACCGGGCGGTCGACTCACAAGGTCGCCCGCCCGGTCTTTTGCCATTGACCCGATTGCAGAGGATTGACGATGAACATGATTCCCCTACGCGCCGCCATCGCCGCCGCATTGCTGAGCGTCGCCGTTGGCGCCACGGCCAAACCCTTGGTGGTTTGCACAGAAGCCAGTCCGGAAGGCTTCGACATGGTCCAGTACACGACTGCAGTCACCGCCGACGCCGTGGCGGAAACCATTTTCAATCGCCTGGCCGACTTCAAGCCTGGCACCACCGAAGTGATTCCGGCCCTGGCCGAATCCTGGGACATCAGTGACGATGGCCTGACGTACACCTTCCACCTGCGCAAAGGCGTCAAGTTCCACACCACCGACTACTTCAAGCCGACCCGCGACATGAACGCCGACGACGTGGTCTGGAGCTTCCAGCGCCAGTTGGACCCGAATCACCCGTGGCACAAACTGTCGAGCGTGGGCTTCCCCTACTTTGAAAGCATGGGCTTCAAGGAGCTGCTCAAGAACGTCGAGAAAGTCGACGAGCACACGGTCAAGTTCACCCTGACCCGCCGCGAAGCGCCGTTCCTGGCCGACATCGCCATGGCCTTCTCGTCGATCTACCCGGCCGAATACGCCGACCAGTTGCTCAAGGCCAACAAGACCGGCGACCTCAACAGCAAGCCGATCGGCACCGGGCCATTCGTGTTCCAGCGCTACAACAAGGACGCCCAGGTGCGCTTCAAGGCCAACCCGGACTACTTCCGTGGCAAGCCGCCGGCCGATGCGCTGGTACTGGCCATCGCCACCGACAACAATGTGCGCATGCAGAAACTCAAGACCAACGAGTGCCAGATCGCGCTGTACCCTAAACCCGATGACATCCCCAGCATCAAGAAAGACCCGAACCTGAAGGTCACCGAGCTGGACGCGATGACCGTTTCCTACACCGCAATGAACACCAGCCACAAATACATGAGCGACGTGCGGGTGCGCAAAGCCATTGACCTGGCCTTCGACAAGGAAGCCTACGTCAACGCGCTGTTCGGCAAGGGCAACGCCACCGTGGCGGTCAACCCGTACCCGCCGACCCTGCTGGGCTTCAACCACGATCTGAAGAACCCGACCCGCGACCTGGACAAGGCCCGCCAGTTGCTCAAGGAAGCCGGCGTGCCGGAAGGCACCGTGTTCACCCTGTTCACCCGCAACGGCGGCGGCCCGACCAACCCCAACCCGATGCTCGGCGCGCAGATGATGCAGGCGGACCTGGCGAAGGTCGGGATCAAGGTCGACATCCGCGTGATGGAATGGGGCGAAATGCTCAAGCGCGCGAAAAACGGCGAACACGACATGGTCTCCGCCGGATGGGCGGGCGACAACGGCGACCCGGATAACTTCCTGACGCCTATGCTCAGTTGCGAGGCCGCCAAGAACGGCGAAAACTACGCGCGCTGGTGCAACGAGAAATTCCAGGCGCTGCTCGACCAGGCACGCGCCACAGTGAACCCCGAGGAGCGCGCCAAGCTCTATGAACAGGCCCAGGTGCTTTTCAACCAGGACCAGCCATGGATCAGCATGGCCCACACCCGCATGTTCACGGCAATGCGCAACAACGTAGAGGGCTATGTGATTAGCCCGCTCACCACCAACAACTTCGCCACCACCCAGGTGAAGTAGATAAGAAAACGCCCGGCAACCTTCACCCAAGGATTGCCGGGCACGCCTAACCGGCTGATGAGGTACACCTGAAGATGTTTAGTTTTATTGCCCGCCGACTGGGATTATTGATCCCCACGTTCTTCGGCATCACCTTGCTGACCTTCGCGTTGATTCGCATGATCCCCGGCGACCCCGTGGAAGTGATGATGGGCGAACGTCGGGTCGATCCCGAAATGCATGCACAGGCAATGGAACGCCTTGGCCTCAACAAACCGCTGTATGCCCAATACCTGGACTACATCGGCAAACTGGCCCAGGGCGATCTCGGCGAATCGCTGCGTACCCGTGAAAGCGTATGGACCGAGTT
Organism: Pseudomonas thivervalensis; assembly: GCF_001269655.1. Taxonomy (GTDB): domain Bacteria; phylum Pseudomonadota; class Gammaproteobacteria; order Pseudomonadales; family Pseudomonadaceae; genus Aquipseudomonas; species Aquipseudomonas thivervalensis. Next base: position 187,229 of record NZ_LHVE01000002.1, on the reverse strand, counting down.
CAGCTCCCTGTTTCCCGCGACCCTGGAACTGTCCATGGCCGCCCTGTTGTTCGCCGGTATCCTGGGCCTGCTGGCCGGGGTGATCGCGGCACTCAAGCGAGGATCCCTGTTCGACCATGGGGTGATGGGCATCTCCCTGGCGGGGTATTCAATGCCGATCTTCTGGTGGGGCCTGATCCTGATCATGTTCTTCTCGGTGTCCCTGGGCTGGACACCGGTGTCGGGGCGGATCGACTTGCTCTACGACATCGAGCCGAAAACCGGCTTCATGCTGATCGACACGCTGCTGGCCGACGAGCCGGGCGCGTTCCTCGATGCCCTGCATCACCTGATCCTGCCGGCCATCGTGCTGGGCACCATTCCGCTGGCGGTGATCGCCCGCATGACCCGCTCTTCGATGCTCGAAGTGCTGCGCGAAGACTACATCCGTACCGCCAAGGCCAAGGGCCTGTCGCCGTCGCGCGTGGTGTTCGTGCATGGCCTGCGCAACGCGCTGATCCCTGTGCTGACCGTGGTCGGCCTGCAGGTCGGCACGCTGCTGGCCGGTGCGGTCCTGACCGAAACGATCTTCTCCTGGCCGGGCATCGGCAAGTGGCTGATCGAAGCCATCGGCGCCCGGGACTATCCCGTGGTGCAGAACGGCATCCTGTTAATCGCCTGCCTGGTGATTCTGGTCAACTTCGTCGTGGACATCCTCTACGGCTTTGCCAACCCACGCATCCGTCACCAGCGCTGAGATCAAAACCATGAGTACTCCAACTACCGCGGTAGCAGTCGATCAAAGCCTGCTGTACCCATCCCCGTACAAAGAATTCTGGCAAGCGTTTTCCCGCAACAAGGGCGCCGTCGCCGGGCTGCTGTTCATGATCCTGATCGTGTTCTGCGCGATCTTCGCCCCGTGGGTCGCGCCTCACGACCCGAGCGAGCAATACCGTGACTTCCTGCTGACGCCGCCGGCGTGGCTTGAGGGCGGGCAGATCCAGTTCCTGCTGGGCACCGACGAGCTGGGCCGCGATCTGCTGTCGCGCCTGATCCAGGGTTCGCGCCTGTCGCTGCTGATCGGCTTGTCGTCGGTGGTGATGTCGCTGATCCCGGGCATCCTGCTGGGCCTGTTCGCCGGGTTCTTCCCGCGCCTCCTCGGCCCGACCATCATGCGCCTGATGGACATCATGCTCGCCCTGCCGTCCTTGTTGCTGGCCGTGGCGATCGTCGCCATCCTCGGCCCAGGCCTGATCAACACCGTGATCGCCATCGCCATCGTCTCGCTGCCGTCCTACGTGCGCCTGACCCGCGCCGCCGTGATGGGCGAACTGAACCGCGACTACGTGACTGCCGCCCGCCTGGCCGGTGCCGGCCTGCCGCGCCTGATGTTCATCACCGTGCTGCCCAACTGCATGGCACCGCTGATCGTCCAGGCGACCTTGAGCTTTTCCTCGGCGATCCTCGACGCCGCCGCCCTGGGCTTCCTCGGCCTCGGCGTCCAGCCACCGACCCCGGAGTGGGGCACCATGCTGGCCTCGGCCCGCGACTACATCGAACGCGCCTGGTGGGTCGTGAGCCTGCCTGGATTGACCATTTTGCTCAGCGTGCTGGCAATCAACCTGATGGGCGACGGTCTGCGCGATGCGCTGGACCCGAAACTCAAGAATGCCGCCTGAGGAGATTCCCATGTCACTGCTAGAAATCAAGAATCTCAACGTCCGCTTCGGCGACGCCACCGCCGTGCCGGTGGTCGACGGCCTCGACTTGAGCGTGGAAAAAGGCGAAGTCCTGGCGATCGTCGGCGAATCGGGCTCGGGTAAATCCGTGACCATGATGGCGCTGATGGGCCTGATCGAGCACCCCGGCATCGTCACCGCCGATGCGCTGAACTTCGACGGCAAGAACATGCTCAAGCTGAGCAACCGCCAGCGCCGGCAGATCGTCGGCAAGGATCTGGCGATGGTGTTCCAGGACCCGATGACCGCGCTCAACCCCAGCTACACCGTGGGCTTCCAGATCGAAGAAGTGCTGCGCCTGCACCTGAAGATGTCCGGCAAGGCCGCGCGCAAGCGCGCCATCGAACTGCTGGAAAAAGTCGAGATCCCCGGCGCCGCCAGCCGCATGGACGCCTACCCGCATCAACTGTCCGGCGGCATGAGCCAACGTGTGGCGATTGCCATGGCGATTGCCGGCGAGCCGAAGCTGCTGATCGCCGACGAACCGACCACTGCCCTGGACGTGACCATCCAGGCGCAGATCATGGACCTGCTGCTGGCCCTGCAAAAAGAGCAGGACATGGGCCTGGTGCTGATCACCCACGACCTCGCCGTGGTGGCCGAAACCGCCCAGCGCGTCTGCGTGATGTACGCCGGCCAGGCCGTGGAAGTGGGCCAGGTGCCGGAGCTGTTCGACATTCCGGCCCACCCGTACAGCGAAGCACTGCTGGCGGCGATTCCGGAGCACAGCATGGGCGCCGAGCGCCTGGCGACCTTGCCCGGCATCGTCCCCGGTCGCTATGACCGTCCGCAAGGCTGCCTGCTCTCGCCGCGCTGCCCGTACGTGCAGGACAACTGCCGTCAACAACGCCCGGCCCTCGATCCGAAATCCAACAGCCTCGCCCGCTGCTTCTACCCGTTGAACCAGGAGGTGGCGTGATGGCCGTCGTACTTACCGCCCGTGACTTGACCCGTCATTACGAAGTGTCCCGTGGCATGTTCAAGGGCCATGCGACCGTGCGCGCCCTCAACGGTGTGTCGTTCGAACTGGAAGCCGGCAAGACCCTGGCCGTGGTGGGTGAATCCGGTTGCGGCAAATCCACCCTCGCCCGGGCCCTGACGCTGATCGAAGAGCCGTCCGCCGGCTCCTTGAAAATCGCCGGGCAGGAAGTGGCCGGCGCCAACAAGGCCGAACGCAAGCAGCTGCGCAAAGATGTGCAGATGGTCTTCCAGAGCCCGTACGCGTCCCTCAATCCACGGCAGAAAATCGGCGATCAACTGGCCGAGCCGTTGCTCATCAACACCAACCTGTCGGCCACCGAGCGGCGCGAGAAAGTCCAGGCGATGATGAAGCAGGTGGGCCTGCGCCCCGAGCATTACCAGCGCTACCCGCACATGTTCTCCGGCGGCCAGCGCCAGCGCATCGCCCTGGCCCGCGCCATGATGCTGCAACCCAAGGTGCTGGTGGCGGACGAACCGACCTCGGCGCTGGACGTGTCGATCCAGGCCCAGGTGCTGAACCTGTTCATGGACCTGCAGCAGGAATTCAACACCGCCTACGTGTTCATTTCCCACAACCTGGCGGTGGTGCAACACGTCGCCGATGAAGTGATGGTGATGTACCTCGGCCGCCCGGTGGAAATGGGCCCCAACGAGAACATCTACAGCCACCCGTTGCACCCGTACACCCAGGCGCTGCTGTCGGCCACCCCGACCATCCACCCAGACCCGAACAAGCCGAAGATCAAGATCGTCGGCGAACTGCCCAACCCGCTCAACCCACCGTCCGGCTGCGCTTTCCATAAGCGTTGCCCGTATGCGACCGAGCGTTGCAAGACTGAAGAACCGGCGTTGCGGCCGCTCGATAACCGGTTGGTGGCGTGTCACTACGCCGAGCGGTTTCTCGACGGCGCGGCGTAAGGCTAAAAGGCAGAAGCACTTAAGGCAGAAAAGCACTTGTGGCGAGGGAGCTTGCTCCCGCTGGGCAGCGCAGCGGCCCCTCTTCTTGGGCCTGCTGCGCAGGCCAGCGGGAGCAAGCTCCCTCGCCACAGGAGTCAGTCTTTGCCTTGGGTCATGCACCCGACATTAAAAACCCCTCCAGCCCCGACTGAGTATCAGTGGGGGCTGGAGGGGTTTTCTTCAGGCCAGAACCTACGTCTGGCTATCGCCCTCTTCATCCTCATCACCGTCCGGCGGATCGACCGGCGAACCATCGTCATCCTCGCCATCGTCCGGATCGCCTGCATCCGCGTCGGTCGCGGCAAGCATCAACTCACCTTGAACCACCGAGCCACTCGACGCGTGCTTCTCATGCTCATCGCACTCGGCCCACGCCGCCGTGGAACCGAGGGACAGCATCACCAACACCTTCAGCAAAAACATCATGCGTAGCAGCTTATTCATAACCCATTCCTTCTGTTCCGGATAAAGCCGGGGCCCGACGGCGCTCAAGAAAATCTAGTTCTGAACAGGCCGGTTCACCAGATAGGACGCCACCGAACCATCAGAAATGCCCCCGCCTGACAGATCGGTTTCGAATAAGCGTTATCTCCAATCCGACTAACACCCCAAAACCCAGTGTGGGAGCGAGCTTGCTCGCGAAGAGGCTGGCACATCCAACATCGATGCAAGCTGACCCACTGCCATCGCGAGCAAGCTCGCTCCCACAGTGGGTCACGCTTGATGCTTAGTGATGCTCCCGCGTCGCGCGGAATTTCACGTCCGGCCAGCGCTCTTCCATCAGCGCCAGGTTGACCCGGGTCGGGGCCAGGTAGGTCAGGTGACCGCCGCCATCCAGTGCGAGGTTTTCCACAGCCTTGTTGGAAAATTCCTCGAGCTTTTTCTTGTCGCCGCATTCGACCCAACGGGCGGAGTACACGGTGATCGGCTCGTAGGAGCACTCGACCTTGTATTCCTCTTTCAAGCGGCTGGCGACGACGTCGAACTGCAGCACACCGACGGCGCCGAGGATGATGTCGTTGCTGCGCTCCGGGAAGAACACCTGGGTGGCACCCTCTTCGGCCAGTTGTTGCAGGCCTTGGCGCAGTTGCTTGGACTTGAGCGGGTCCTTCAGGCGTACGCGGCGGAACAGTTCCGGGGCGAAGTGCGGGATGCCGGTGAAGCCCAGGGCTTCGCCTTCGGTGAAGGTGTCGCCGATCTGGATGGTGCCGTGGTTGTGCAGGCCGATGATGTCACCGGCGAAGGCTTCTTCCAGCTGCTCGCGTTCCGAGGAGAAGAAGGTCAAGGCGTCGCCGATGCGCACGTCCTTGCCGGTGCGCACGTGGCGCATCTTCATGCCTTTTTCGTATTTGCCGGAGCAGATGCGCATGAAGGCGATGCGGTCGCGGTGCTTGGGGTCCATGTTCGCCTGGATCTTGAACACGAAGCCGGCGAACTTCTCTTCCACCGGCTCCACGGTGCGCTCGTTGGCGACCCGTGCCAGAGGGCGCGGGGCCCAGTCGACCACGGCGTCGAGCACATGGTCCACGCCGAAGTTGCCCAGGGCGGTACCGAAGAACACCGGGGTCAGTTGGCCGTCGAGGAATTCTTGCTGGTTGAACTCATGGCAGGCGCCCTGCACCAGTTCCAGTTGCTCGACGAAACGGTCGTATTCGTCGCCCAGGTGGGCGCGGGCTTCGTCGGAATCGAGCTTCTCGATGATTTTGACTTCGGTGCGCTCGTGCCCGTGACCGGCGGTGTAGACGATGATGTAGTCGTCGGCCAGGTGGTACACGCCCTTGAAGTCGCGGTAGCAACCGATCGGCCAGGTGATCGGCGCCGCCTTGATCTTCAGGACCGCTTCGATCTCGTCGAGCAGTTCGATCGGGTCGCGGATGTCGCGGTCGAGTTTGTTGATGAAGCTGACAATCGGCGTGTCCCGCAGACGGCAGACGTCCATCAGCGCGATGGTCCGCGGCTCGACGCCCTTACCGCCGTCGAGGACCATCAGTGCCGAGTCCACCGCGGTCAGGGTGCGGTAGGTGTCTTCGGAGAAGTCTTCGTGGCCCGGGGTGTCGAGCAGGTTGATCATGTGATCGCGATACGGGAACTGCATGACCGACGTGGTAATGGAGATACCCCGTTGTTTTTCCATTTCCATCCAGTCGGAGGTGGCATGGCGGTCGGACTTGCGAGATTTCACCGTGCCGGCGACCGCAATCGCCTTGCCCATCAGCAAGAGCTTCTCGGTGATGGTGGTCTTACCGGCATCGGGGTGGGAAATAATGGCGAAAGTGCGGCGTTTCGCGACTTCGGCGGCCTGTTTGGTCATGGGAAATCGCCTGGCAGGTGATTCAAAAAAGGGCGGCGAGTATAGCCCAAAACGCCCCTCATGGACCACCGTACATAGGCGTTGGTGCACGGTAGGAGCTGGCGAAGCCTGCGATCTTTTGATCTTCGGCGTCCCTGAAAATGCCAAAGGATCGCAGGCTTCGCCAGCTCCTACAGAGGTTCGACGGTGCCTTGTGAGGGAACCTTTCAAGCCGCACAGACGTCCACTTCCCTGTTACGGCCATTCGTCAGGGTCTTGAAAATCAGCAAGTTAGCCTGACGAGGCTGCGCTCATGGCTCACTTCGACGGCCGTTCAAACGGCATCGAAAAGAGCTGCTTCTCGCGAACGTTTTCCTGGCGACCAGTGATGGTCCGCCGCCCGGGACAGCGTGCGCCGACTGAAAGAAAAAGGAGTCCGCCTGTGGCTATCCACTATGGCAAAGGGCTTATGGGGGGTGCGGTCGTCGTCGCCCTTCTTGCCCTGTTGGTCCACTGGATCGGCATCGATACGATCCAACATTACCGCGACGACCTGCTGTTCTACCTGCAAGCGCACCTGATGCTTGTATTGGCCTCCATGCTGGCGGCCCTGATTGTCGGCATCCCCTCCGGCATCGCCCTCAGCCGCCCCGGCATGGTCGGGCGTGCCGAACGCTTCATGCAAGTGTTCAACATCGGCAACACCGTTCCGCCCCTGGCCGTGCTGGCTATCGCCCTGGGCATCCTGGGCATCGGCAGCGGGCCCGCCATCTTCGCCCTGTTCCTCGCCTCGCTGTTGCCCATCGTGCGCAACACCTATGAAGGCCTGAAGAATGTCCAGGGCGCCCTCAAGGAAGCCGCCGTCGGCATCGGCATGACCCCGCGCCAGGTGCTGTGGAAAGTCGAGTTGCCGAACGCCGTGCCGATCATCGTCGGTGGCGTGCGCGTGGCCCTGGCAATCAACGTCGGCACCGCGCCCCTGGCGTTCCTGATCGGCGCCAATAGCCTCGGCAGCCTGATTTTCCCCGGTATCGCCTTGAACAACCAGCCGCAACTGCTGCTCGGCGCGGCCTGCACCGCCCTGCTGGCATTGCTGCTCGACGGCCTGGTGACGCTGGCCAGCCGCCTCTGGCTGGAACGCGGTCTGCGACCGTCCTGAGCCTGGCTGGATAAAGGAATCGTTATGAAGAAGTTGAGTTTGATCCTGGGCTGCCTGCTGCTGTTCGCCGGGTTTGCCCAAGCTGCAGAAAAACCGCTGATCCGCCTCGGCGCCCGGGTATTCACCGAGCAGACCTTGCTGGCGGAGATCACCGCGCAATACCTGCGCGACAAAGGCTACGACGCGCAAGTCACTGGCGGACTGGGCAGCAACCTGGCCCGTAGCGCCCATGAAACCGGGCAATTGGATTTACTTTGGGAATACACCGGCGTGTCATTGGTGGCCTACAACCATGTCACCGAGAAACTCGACAGCGCCCAGTCCTACGCCCGAGTGAAAGAACTCGACGCGAAAAAAGGCCTGGTCTGGCTCGCCCCATCGAAATTCAGCAACACCTACGCCTTGGCGCTGCCGGAGAAGGTTGCGAAGAAGTACCCGCAGATCAATTCCATCAGCCAGTTGAACACCGTGTTGCAGGCCGAGGCCGACGAGAACCATCTGGTGGCCCTGGACACCGAGTTCGCCAACCGCTCCGATGGGCTGAAGGGCATGGTCGAGCAGTACGGCATGAACCTGACCCGCAAGAACATCCGCCAGATGGACGCGGGACTGGTCTACACCGCCCTGCGCAACAGCCAGGTATTCGCCGGCTTGGTGTACACCACTGACGGGCGCCTGAATGCGTTCAAATTGAAGCTGCTGGAAGACGACAAGCATTACTTCCCCGACTACACCGCCGCGCCGGTGGTGCGCCAGGCGTTCCTCGACGCGCACCCGCAACTGGCCGCGCAGCTCAAGCCCCTGGCCGAGCTGTTCGACGACGAAACCATGCGCCAGCTCAACGCCCGCGTGGACGTCGACCACGAAAGCCCTTCCGCCGTTGCCGCCGATTTCCTGCGCCAGCATTCGCTGCTCTCAACCCAATGACCTGGAGGAAAAGCCATGGATTTTCTTGACGCCTTTTCCCATCTGGATTGGCCGCTGGTGCTGCACCTGACCTGGCAGCACATCACCCTGGTGGGCATCGCCGTGACCTTGGCAATCGTCATCGGTGTGCCGCTGGGCATTTTCATGACCCGCTTCCCGGCGCTCGCCGGCCCGTTGCAAGCCAGTGCCACGGTGCTGTTGACGATTCCATCGATTGCCCTGTTCGGCTTGCTGTTGCCGTTCTATTCCAAGTTCGGCCAGGGCCTGGGGCCGATGCCGGCGATCACCGCAGTGTTTCTCTATTCACTGTTGCCGATCATGCGCAACACCTACCTGGCCCTGACCGGCGTCGAACCGGGCATCCGTGAAGCCGCCCGCGGCATCGGCATGACCTTCGGCCAGCGCCTGCGCATGGTCGAACTGCCCATCGCCGTGCCGGTGATCCTCGCCGGCGTACGCACCGCCGTGGTCATGAACATCGGCGTCATGACCATTGCCGCCACCATCGGCGCCGGCGGCCTGGGCGTGCTCATCCTCGCTTCCATCAGCCGCAGCGACATGTCGATGCTGATCGTCGGCGCCGTGCTGGTCAGCCTCCTGGCCATCTTCGCCGACCTGCTTCTGCAATGGCTGCAACGCTCGCTGACCCCAAAAGGACTCCTCAAATGATCGAACTTCAAAATCTCAGCAAAACCTTCAAGAGCAACGGCAAGGACGTCAAAGCCGTGGACTCGGTGAACCTGACCGTCAACGAAGGCGAGATCTGCGTGTTCCTCGGGCCATCGGGCTGTGGCAAAAGCACCACGCTGAAAATGATCAACCGCCTGATCCCACCCACTTCGGGCAAGGTATTGATCAATGGCGAAGACACCACCGGCCTCGATGAAGTGACCCTGCGCCGCAACATCGGCTACGTGATCCAGCAGATCGGCTTGTTTCCGAACATGACCATCGAGGAAAACATCACCGTCGTCCCGCGTCTGCTGGGCTGGGACAAGCAGAAGTGTCACGACCGCGCCCGCGAATTGATGAGCATGATCAAGCTCGAGCCCAAGCAATACCTGCACCGCTACCCCCGCGAACTGTCCGGCGGCCAGCAGCAACGGATCGGCGTGATTCGTGCCCTGGCGGCCGATGCGCCGCTGTTGCTGATGGACGAACCGTTCGGCGCGGTCGACCCGATCAACCGCGAGATGATCCAGAACGAGTTCTTCGAGATGCAACGGGCGCTGAACAAGACCGTGATCATGGTCAGCCACGACATCGATGAAGCCATCAAGCTGGGGGACAAGATCGCGATCTTCCGCGCCGGCAAGCTGGTCCAGTGCGATCACCCGGACACGTTGCTGGCGCATCCGGCCGACGAGTTCGTCAGCAACTTCGTTGGCCAGGACAGCACGCTCAAGCGGCTGTTGCTGGTCAAGGCCGAAGACGCCGCCGACAACGCCCCGTCGGTCAGCCCCGAGACGCCGGTGGGCGAGGCGTTGGAGCTGATGGACGAACATGACCGTCGCTACGTGGTGGTCACCTGTGCCGAGAACAAGGCCCTGGGCTACGTACGCCGCCGCGACCTGCACCGCCAGACCGGCACCTGCGGACAATACCTGCGGGAATTCAACGCCACCGCCGCCTACGACGAACACCTGCGGATCCTGCTGTCGCGCATGTACGAGTTCAACCGTTCGTGGCTGCCGGTGATGGACGCCGAGCGGGTGTTCCTTGGCGAAGTGACCCAGGAATCGATTGCCGAGTACCTGAGTTCGGGGCGCTCGCGCGGGGGCAAGACCAGCATTGTCTCGCCGGCCGAGACAGCGTCCGTCTGATCGAGCACCGCAGCCTTTGTTGCTGGCTTTTGTGGCGAGGGAGCTTGCTCCCGCTTGAGTGCGAAGCGCTCATCGCTTTTTTAGGGCGGCTTCGCCACCCAGCGGGAGCAAGCTCCCTCGCCACAAAGGCAAAAGCCATATTGAGCAAGGTCAAAAACCGATCAAAGGGAACATCAATCTGTCACGCAGGTCGGTTACATCATGAGCTGTCGCGGGCCGCACGACGGATGTGTGCAAAAACGCGACATTTTTAGTTGATCTCAGGCCCCTCACGCCCTAAAGTTCGCGCCGAACGTCCATGCTGGAAACGATCCATCCGGCTCAAGTACTGACGACGAGACAGCAAGGCCAAGGGTATTACGCATCCCATGGCCTTTTTGCTTTCGGCGACATGCCTTGGGAAGTAGGCGAACCAAAGTGGGGATACGGAGGACGTTCACGAGGGCTGCTTGCCCTCACACCCATTGATCCTGATGTTTGCCAGTAGGAGTCCCAAGTATGTCGATCCAGGTCGAAGATTATTTCGCGCGCGAAACTTTCCAGAAAATGAAAGCGTTCGCCGACAAGCAGGAAACCCCGTTCGTGGTGATCGACACCGCGATGATCTCCCAGGCCTATGACGACCTGCGCGCCGGTTTCGAATTCGCCAAGGTCTACTACGCCGTCAAGGCCAACCCGGCGGTGGAAATCATCGACCTGCTCAAGGGGAAAGGCTCGAACTTCGACATCGCCTCGATCTATGAGCTGGACAAGGTCATGAGCCGTGGCGTCGGCCCGGATCAGATCAGCTATGGCAACACCATCAAGAAATCCCGCGACATTCGCTACTTCTACGAGAAGGGTGTGCGCCTGTACGCCACCGACTCCGAAGCCGACCTGCGCAACATCGCCAAGGCCGCGCCGGGTTCGAAGGTCTATGTGCGGATCCTCACCGAAGGCTCGACCACCGCTGACTGGCCGCTGTCGCGCAAGTTCGGCTGCCAGACCGACATGGCCATGGACCTGCTGATCCTGGCCCGCGACCTGGGCCTGGTGCCGTACGGCATTTCGTTCCACGTCGGCTCGCAACAGCGCGACATCAGCGTCTGGGACGCGGCCATCGCCAAGGTCAAGGTGATCTTCGAGCGCCTGAAAGAAGAAGACGGCATCGTCTTGAAGCTGATCAACATGGGTGGCGGCTTCCCGGCCAACTACATCACCCGCACCAACAGCCTGGAAACCTACGCCGAGGAAATCATCCGTTTCCTCAAGGAAGACTTCGGCGACGACCTGCCGGAAATCATCCTGGAGCCGGGCCGTTCGTTGATCGCCAACGCCGGTATCCTGGTCAGCGAAGTGGTGCTGGTGGCGCGCAAGTCCCGTACCGCCGTCGAGCGTTGGGTGTACACGGACGTGGGCAAATTCTCCGGCCTGATCGAAACCATGGACGAAGCCATCAAGTTCCCGATCTGGACCGAGAAGAAAGGCGAGATGGAAGAAGTGGTCATCGCCGGCCCGACCTGCGACAGCGCCGACATCATGTATGAGAACTACAAATACGGGTTGCCACTGAACCTGGCCATTGGCGATCGCCTGTACTGGCTGTCGACCGGTGCCTATACCACCAGCTATAGCGCGGTGGAATTCAATGGCTTCCCGCCACTGAAGTCGTTCTACGTTTAACCGCTAGCCGCTTGAGCTTGTGAGCCCGTGACCCTGTCACGGGCTTTTTTATGGACGGTATTTGGGCGAAAGACGCTCCAAGGCGCTCACCATGACGTCCAGTTCCTGCAACGGATAAGCGACTTGCGCCATCGAGCTTTTCGCTCGTCGCAGGCTGCGCTGCGGATCGTTGGATTGAAGCTCAACCTTAACGCAGCTCAGGAAATGGTTCAGGCGATGACAAAAATCGGCAAGATTGTTACCGGCTGAAATGGCCCGCACATAGATCTCACCCAGAATTTTCAAATGCTCCCTGGCTTTTTCCCGTCGTTGCTCTTGGGAATAATAACCGCCCGTGTCGTGCGGCATATTCGGCAAGCCTATCCGCCCGACGCTGTAGTAAGCCTCGATCTTTGAGACCGGCGCATCACAGATACATACCCTCAATGCCAATGAGTCGATGAAGCGCACGAAGATACTGTGGATCGTCTGGGAAACCTCAGCAATCAATGTCTTGAAATGCGCCACGACCTTCGCGCATTGATCCAGGCGCAAGCAGAGATTGTTGATCAGATACAAGATGTCGGGCGGACGGTTGGTGCCCTGTTGCCCCGCGTTGATGGGGGTGAAGCGCAGGGGGTCGATATTTTGCATCGGCACGCGACCCGCGGCACCGGCAGTGTGCTGAGCCACCTGTGCAAATTCTTGCGCGAACGTATCGGTCGCGGCGACCAGATGACGCCCCATCGTCGCCAGTGAAGGGACAACCATGAGAATCGCTCGCCAACGACTTTCATTGGCAACGGCTGCCCGAGTCAGTGCCTGCGCATCAGGCGGGGTCATCATTATATGGCCCGAACGTTGGAAGGCATCCGAAAAACGCTTGATCTCTTCCAAGGCGACGGGCAGGTCGCTCAAAAAACTGATGTACTCTTTCAACGAAGAAACATTCTTCTCGTCCAACAAGAAATCAAACATGATCCGTTACTCAAACTAAAAGACTGTCGGTAGAGGCCGCGAGGCGGCAGATCTCCGACAGTCGGTTGTCAATGTTTCAAAGCCCAGACAGTTCTAATTGCGTGTCGAGGCTCAACGTGCAGTCAAAGGCAATGCCAGCGGAGCCAAGAAGGCGCTGAACCGTTGTGCATAATTGATGAATTCGCGATTGCGCTGCGCGTCATCAGCTTGCTTGCTCGCATCGATCTGCGAGGCGAACGCTTGGAAAGCCTTCACTGCCCGTTGGTATTCATCCACGTAGCGTTGGCGCTGATCGTCAAGGGTGTGAATGTTCTGGAGAAATTCGACCTTCCCCTTGAGCGCGGCCAGCTCTCGGGTTTTCGTCTCGATATCTCGTGCCAGCACCTCGATTGTCTCTACCAGTTTGTCCCGCTCGCGCACCATGTCGAGAAACCGGAGGCCATCGCCGACGTGTCCGAGGGTCTTTTTAAGTTGCTCGATGGCGAACATGACCAATTGCACCTGAGGGGGTGCGACACCGAGCTTCATGACCTCTTCCAGCGTCAGGAGCAAATCGTTGCCAATCGCCTCGACCCCGCCCTTCTTCAGCGCCTCGATGGCTTCGTTGATGACACTGCGTTCGTTCTGGCGCTCGGTACGTTCATCATTCATTCGATCGAGGGTTGCCTGGACAGCTTGTTGGTCCTTGCCAAGGTCGTCTATGAAACCCAACGTCAAGCGCCGATCGAAACGGTCGTCGATGGCTGACAATTGACCGGTGAGTTGCTGGACGGGCCGAATCACCAGAGAAGTGATCCTGAGCAACTCCTGCGCGCGGTCAGCCTCGATTTCTTCTATCTCCTGTTGATCCGACGCATCCGCCAGTTCTTTTTCCAGACGCTCCAGGCGCCGCATGCTGCCGTCGAGCCCCACCTTCATGTTCAGGGCAGACGTACTCAGAACGCCGCTGCTCTCACTCACATTGGCCACCAGATCACGGAACCGATCATGCAGTTGCGGCAGGTAGTTCCATGTGATGAAGAGCGCCTTGGATCTGACCGCTGCGTCTCTCATCAATGAGTGGCTGTCAGCCAGGGTCTGGCGGTCCACGGCCGGATAACCGATGGGCAGTGCACGATAAGAGGCGAGTCGAGGCTGGACGCGATAATTGCGCTCGTACTCCGCGTCGGCCTCCTTGAATACCGCAATCAACGCATCGGCATCCTGCTCGATCTGACTCCACGGGTAGACCACTTCCCGGAATTTCGACATGAAGCGCCCCAGGCTCAAAGCGTCAGTAATCTGGGCAACCGTATCCTGGGACTCCTTCACGTATAGGTGCATGACGTTCCAGACATGCATCAGGTTCTGCGTGGCGATATCCGCATCGACAGCGACCAGTTCCAGTCCTTGCAGGTCGTGCTTGACGCGCGTCAAGGAGCCCAGTGTCTGGTTCTTGCCCTTCAGCGTTTCAATCGCCTCTTCCTGTTCCCTGTAGAGGCGATTTCTTTCTGCCCGGATGTTCTCGGCCTCTACGCCCAGGTAAATAGCCAGCGCCAGGCCGACCAGGTTCATTCCTGCAGCAGCCCCGATGGACTTTTCCACAGCACTCTTGTAGTCGGCGTTTTTCTCGTTGATCTGCTGGGAGCGCTCATCGATTTGCTGCTTGAGCAGCTCAATGTCGGCTGGCAGCGAATTGCCGCCAATTAAACTGATGCGTAACTTGATGTCAGGAAGAATATACTCGCGCAAATCATAACCAAACGAAGCCAACTGTTCCTTGATCGCGGTGACGCCGTCCAAGTTATCCTTGATCCGTTTGAAAATCTGATCCAGATAATATCCAAAATCACTGATGGTGTCGGGTTCCAGCTCGATACCCGGGAATTTAACGCCCAGTTCCAGTTCCAGACGTTTTAACTCCTCCAACGTCCTGATGTTATGTTTATCGATCAAACCGGAAGGTCGGACATCGGCATAGACTTCTTCCATGTCTCGACCGTAACGGCGCATGCTTGCAGCAAATAATTTCAATTGACTACCGGTCAGCATGATTGCTTCGCGCAACGGCGACCAACGCTGGGCATGACGGCGAGTGGCGCTGAAGGTCCTTAGAAAATCCTCATGTTTGAGCCCCGCGCCTGCATCGGCGCCAAAGTTCAGGTAATCCTTCACATCCGCCAGGGTGAAGGGCAGCGCCAGGGCAGCGGCTTCGTATTTGCGCAGGTCAATGATCTGTTTTTTCGTCAGCAATAACCCTTTGCCACGGGACTCGCCTTCCTGCTCTGGCGTGGAGGCATTGGCGAGGGTCTTGGGCGCAAGTTGTGCAAACCGCGCAAGGTCATCGGGAGAGGCACCTTTAAGTGCCTCACCCCACAAGTTGTTAGCATTCATAATTAATCCTTTAATTAAATTACCGTCCTGATTACTTGCTCCATGACTGCACGTCAAAAACAAGTGCAGTGACACGGACACTAAGCCATCGAGACAAATCGAGTCAAAGGGGGAAATCTATATAAATATGAGCGAACAATACTAACCTGGCGGTGACCATCGGCAGTCACTGGGTAAACACTAAAGCAATCGCTTTATCCATAAACCGGCCAGCGGGCTTTCCAACTGTTCAATACGTGTCCGATACGCGTCAATCAACGGTGACACATCCGCCAGGTTAACGTGCCAGCGTGTCTGGACAGCCATGCGAAGAACGCCGAGATGTGCGGCGGTCGTGCCTGACGCAACCAGAATAATTCTATTCAGTATCGCCTTGAGGCTGCGCGTCACATGGGGACGCGGAGCCTCCCGGGCGGCATTCCCACGTGGAGCGTGGGAACGATCAACATCGAAGGCCTAAAAGCCCCGCTCATGCAAATGATCGGGGCTTTTAGGTGTGTTTATGAATGCTTCTCGATAACACACGGCATAATGCACGCCGTGACAAACAGTATTGAATGAACAAGGCGGGCGACGTGTTGAAGAAAACCCTGTTCCAGTTGCACTGGTTTTTCGGCATCAGTGCCGGGCTGGTCCTGGCGTTGATGGGCATTACCGGGGCCGTGGTGTCGTTCCAGGATGAAATCCTGCGGGCTCTGAACCCGCAGGTATTGACGGTCGAGAAACAACCGGCGGGCGTCCTGCCGCCCGCCGAACTGGTGGAGCAGATCGAAGCGGCCTCCGGCAAGACCGTCGCCATGCTTTGGGTCGAAACCGACAGCGGCAACGCGGCGCGGGCGATTTTCACTGCCCCGCCCGGAGAGAAACGCGGGCCGATGCGCTACTTCAACCCCTACAACGCGCAGTTCCTGGGCGATGTGGTGGGCCAGGATTTCTTTGGCCTGATGCTCAGGCTGCACCGCGTCCTGACCTTGGACGACGTAGGCCGGCAGATCACGGGCGCTTGCACGCTGATCCTGGTGTTCTTCTGCCTGTCCGGGCTCTACCTGCGCTGGCCGCGCCAATGGAAAAGCTGGCGCGCCTGGCTGACCCTCGACTGGCGGAAAAAAGGCCGTAGCTTCAACTGGGACCTGCACTCGGTGGCGGGCACCTGGTGCCTCATGTTCTATCTGCTGGCGGCATTGACCGGGCTAACCTGGTCCTACGAGTGGTACAACAAAGGCGTGACCCGCCTGCTCTCCGACTCGCCCAAGGACGAGCGCGTGCGCAACCGCGGTCCGGCACCGAGCGGTCCGGCGCCGATCGCCGATTACCGGGCCATGTGGAGCAGCATCTACAGCGCCGCCGGTCCTGGCCTGTCTGCCTATAATGTGCGCATGCCACCGGTGGCCGGGCAACCGGCGACCGTGTTCTACCTGCTCAAGGACGCCCCCCATGACCGCGCCCTGAACCAACTCATGCTCGACCCGGCCACCGGTGTCGTCAGCCGTCACAGTCGCTACGGCGACAAAAGCCTCAAGGCGCAATTGCTTACCAGCATTTATGCCCTGCATGTCGGCAGCTATTTCGGCCTGATCGGGCGGATCCTGGTGACCGTCGCCGCGCTGGCCATGCCGCTGTTTTTCATCACCGGCTGGCTGCTGTACCTGGACCGTCGCCGCAAGCAGCGTCAAGTCCGCCAGGCTCGCCAAGCGCTCGCCGCCCACCCTGGCGATGCCCCGGCGTGGCTGATCGGCTTCGCCAGCCAGAGCGGTTTCGCCGAGCAATTGGCCTGGCAGACCGCCGGCCAGCTCCAGGCCGCCGGGCTACCGGTAAAGGTGCAGCCGTTGGCCGGCGTCAGCGAAAAAGACCTGAACAACGCAACCCGCGCCCTGTTTGTCGTCAGCACCTTTGGCGACGGCGAAGGGCCGGACAGTGCCCGCGGTTTCGAGCGCAAGGTGCTGGGCCAGGCCTTGAGCCTGGAGCGCCTGCAATACTCGGTACTGGGCCTGGGCGACCGGCAGTACGAAAACTTCTGCGGTTTCGCCCGTCGACTGCATGCCTGGCTGGCGGAGCACGGCGGCAAGACGCTGTTCGCTCCGGTGGAAGTCGACAGCGGCGACCCTTACGCCTTGCGGCACTGGCAACAGCAACTGGCCGAACTGACCGGCCAGGCCCCGGTGGATACATGGCAAGCGCCGAGCTTCGAAAACTGGACGCTCAGCCAACGCACCCTGCTCAACCCCGACAGCAGCGGTTCGGGCGTGTACCTGCTGGGCCTCACCGCCCCCGGCCCGAGCAGTTGGCTGGCCGGCGACCTGGTGGAAATCCTGCCGCGCAATGACCCGTGGGCCATCGAACATTTCCTCGATGGCCTGGGCATCGCCGGTATCGCTCGGGTGCAGGTCGATGGCTTGCACCAGACGCTCGAACAAGCCCTCGCCACGCGCCAATTACCGGAAAACCGCGCCCATCTGGTCGGTCTGCATGCCCAGGCACTGGTGGATGCGTTGGCACCGCTGGCGATGCGCGAATATTCCATCGCCTCGATCCCGGCCGACGGCGTACTGGAATTGATCGTGCGCCAGGAGCGTCACGCCGACGGCAACCTGGGCATCGGTTCCGGTTGGCTGACCGAACATGCACCGCTGGGCAGCGCCATCAGCTTGCGCGTGCGGCGCAACAGCAGCTTCCATTTGCCGGCCCAGGGTGTGCCGATGATTCTGCTGGGCAACGGCACCGGCCTGGCGGGCCTGCGCAGCCTGCTCAAGGCGCGCGTCACCGAGGGCATGCAGCGCAACTGGCTGCTGTTTGGCGAACGCCACCGCGAACACGATTTCCACTGCCGCGATGAGCTGCAGGAATGGGTGACCTCCGGTGACCTGGAACGCTTGGACCTGGCGTTTTCCCGGGACCAGAAGCAGAAAGTCTACGTCCAGGACCGCTTGCTGGAATCGGCCGCGCTGCTCAAGCAATGGCTGGCCGATGGCGCGGTGATCTATGTCTGCGGCAGCTTGCAGGGCATGGCCTCCGGGGTGGATCACGTACTCAACAACGTGCTGGGACGCGAGGAAGTGGAACGGCTGATCGAGCAGGGGCGGTATCGGCGGGATGTCTACTGACAGACACTTAACTTGAATTCACATGGAGTTCCCTGTGGGAGCGAGCTTGCTCGCGATAGCGGATCGTCAGCCAAGGCTTCATTGACTGACACATCGCTATCGCGAGCAAGCTCGCTCCCACATGGGCTTGGGGTGAGCTTCAAATTCAAACCGGCTGCAACTTCTTCTCGAACACCGCCACGCCTTCCAGATCCCGCAACACCACGCTCATCTCCCCGCTCTGCCCGTCGATGTTCACCTCGCCAAAGAACTGATACCCGGCGAACGGCGAGGTGTTCTGGGCCGGTGGCGCCTTCTGGAACACCACTTCCGGGCCGAAGGTCTTGTCCAGGGCGTTGGGCCCGAAGCTACCGGCGTTCAATGGCCCGGCGACGAACTCCCAGAACGGTTCGAAATCCTGGAATGCGGCTTGCTCGGGGTGATAGTGATGGGCGGCGCAATAGTGGACATCGGCGGTGAGCCAGACGTAATTGCGCACCTGATGCTTGCGCAGGTAACCCAGCAGCTCGGCGATTTCCACTTCACGCCCCTGGGCCGCGCCCGGGTCACCGTTGGCGACCGCCTCCCAGCGCGGCACGCCGGGGCTGACCTCGCCATCCGGCACACCGAGGCCGATGGGCATGTCGGCGGCGATGACTTTCCACTGGGCACGGGACTGCTTCAATTCGCGCTTGAGCCAATTCAACTGCTCACGCCCCAGGAACGGCTTGGCCGCGCCAAGGTTGGCGTCGTTGGCTTCGCGGTAGCTGCGCATGTCCAGCACGAACACATCCAGCAGTGGCCCGTAACCGAGCTTGCGGTAGATGCGTCCACCGCCGTCGGCCTTCTGCCGGCGCATCGGTGCGTATTCCAGCCAGGCCTGGCGCGCACGCCCCACGAGGCTGTGGATATCCTTGGTCTGGTAGCGATCGTCCAGTTGCTTGCCCGGCGACCAGTTATTGACCACCTCATGGTCGTCCCACTGCCAGATCTGCGGCACTTCGGCGTTGAAGCGGCGGACGTTTTCGTCCATCAGGTTGTAGCGATAGTTGCCGCGATACTCATCCAGGGTCTCGGCAACCTTGCTCTTGGCTTCGGTGGTGAGGTTGCGCCAAATGCGCCCACCCTCGGCGGTGATTTGCGCCGGCACCGGGCCATCGGCGTAGATGGTGTCACCGCTGTGGATAAAGAAATCCGGCAGGCGCAGGCGCATGGCTTCGTAGATACGCATGCCGCCAATGTCCGGGTTGATGCCGAAGCCCTGGCCGACAGTGTCGCCGCTCCAGACAAACCGGATGTTGCGCTTGAACTGCGGCACGCTGCGCAAGTGGCCCAACCAAGGTTCGCTGGCGACGCCGCTCTGGGCGTCTTCGAAATGCACACGGTAGAAAATCGCTTGGTCGCGGGGCAGCCCGGTGAGTTCGACCCGGGCGGTGAAATCGCTGCGGGCATCGGCCATGGGCGAGACAACGCGGCGGGGATTGCCGAACTTGCTGCGGGTGTCCCACTCCACCACCATCCGCGCCGGACGGTCGCTGCGGCTCCAGATCATTGCCCGGTCGCCCTGCAGGTCGCCGGACTGCACACCGTCGGTGAGCACCGGCCGATCCTTGACCGAAGCCATCACCGCCGGCGCCAGCCCCGGCAACAACAACCCCGCCCCCACGGCTTGCATCACACGACGACGGCCCAGGTCGAATTCGCTCATGGTGTTCTCCCTTGAAATGGGAAAACTTAAGCATGGGAGTGTGAAGTGGGTGTGACAGGAACTCATGAACACCGCAGAACGAAATGTGGGAGCGAGCCTGCTCGCGATAACGGTGTATCAGTCGACAAATAGGCTGTCTGACACTCCGCTATCGCGAGCAGGCTCGCTCCCACAGTAGGCAAAGCAGTGATGATCTCAGGCTTTTGCCGGCTCCAACGCCATCTCCACCACCTCCGGCCGCTTGAGCAGCGCATACGCCACCGCCGTCAGCAAACTCCCCGCCACGATCGCCAGCAGGTACAGCAGCGCATGGTTGATGGCGTTGGGGATCAGCATCACGAACAGACCGCCGTGGGGGGCCATGAGCTTGCAGCCGAAGTACATCGACAGCGCACCGGTCAGCGCGCCGCCGGCGATGCTCGCCGGGATCACCCGCAGCGGATCCTTGGCCGCGAACGGGATCGCGCCTTCGGAGATGAAGCACAGCCCCAGCACCAGCGCCGCTTTGCCGGCCTCGCGTTCGGTCTGGGCAAATTTGCGCCGGGCGATGAACGTGGCGATGCCCAGGCCAATGGGCGGCACCATGCCGGCCGCCATGGCCGCGGCCATCGGTGCATAACTTTGCGACGCCAGCAGCCCCACCGAAAACGCATAGGCGGCCTTGTTGATCGGCCCGCCGAGGTCGACGCACATCATCGCCCCCAGCAACACGCCCAGCAGGATCGCATTGGTGGTGCCCATGCTGTCGAGGAAGTGGGTCAGGGCTTCAAGCATGCCCGCCACCGGTTTGCCGACGATGTAGATCATCACCAGCCCGGTGAACAGGCTCGCCAGCAGCGGAATGATCAGGATCGGTTTGAGCGCTTCCAGGCTCTGGGGCAAGCGCGCGTAGCGGTTGATCGCCTTGGCCGCGTAACCGGCCAGGAACCCGGCGATGATCCCGCCGATGAAGCCGGCGCCGAGGGTGCTCGCCAGCATCCCGCCGATCATGCCCGGCGCCAGGCCCGGACGGTCGGCGATGGAATAGGCGATGTAGCCGGCCAGCAGCGGCACCATCAATTTGAACGCGGTTTCGCCGCCGATCTGCATCAGCGCGGCCGCCAGGGTGCCAGGTTCCTTGAAGGCCTCGATGCCAAATACGAACGACAAAGCGATCATCAAACCACCGGCCACCACCATCGGCAGCATGAACGATACGCCCGTCAGCAGATGCTTATAGGCACCGCTTTTTTCTGCTTTCGCCGCAGCACCGGAAGCCCCGTTCGCCGCGCTTTCCTGGCGCCCTTCGGCCAAGGCTTTTTTCAGCGTGGCTTCGGCCTGTTTCAAGGCAACGCCGGTGCCACAACGATAAATTTTCTTGCCGGCAAAACGTTCGGTGGCGACTTCGATATCCGTCGCCAGCAGTACCACATCGGCCTCGGCGATTGCCTCGGGGTCCAACGGATTGCGCGCGCCCACCGAGCCCTGGGTTTCGATCTTCAAGTCGTAACCCAAGCGCACAGCTGCCTGCTGCAAGGCTTCGGCGGCCATGAAGGTGTGGGCGACGCCGGTCGGGCAAGCCGTGATCGCCACCAGGCGTGGAGCGCGCTCGGTCGAAGTCGCCGGCTCTGGCGCGAACACGTCGGCATCGTTCAGAACCTCAGCTTCTTCGGCGCCGCGACGCAGCACCGCATCAACGTCCTGGAGGGCCAGGGCCGGCGTGCTGCGAAACACCCGCTTGCCAACGAACCGCGACAGGTCCACCGGGCCGCTGGCGACCAGCAATACCCATTCGGCCGCTTCGAGGGTCGCCGCCGACAACTGGCGTTCCGGATGGGCCGCGTCATGGACTTCGACACTGGTGCTCCAACCCTGGCGCTGCGCCGCCGCGTCCAGCAGGCGGGCGCACAACACACTGGTCACCATGCCGTTCGGGCAGGCCGTCACAATGGCTAATTTCATCTTGCGAACCCTCTTATTGTTCTGTCAGGGGGCGCATGCGCACGCCCTGTTCAAGCGACGCCAGCAACGCGGTGTCGTGGATGCCAAAACCGATCTGCGTGACCGCCATGGCGGCGATGGCCGTGGCCGTGCGCAGCGTCTGCTCCGGGGTGTCGGCGCTGAGCAGGCCGTGGAGCATGCCCGCCAGCAGCGAATCGCCAGCGCCCACGGTACTGGCAACCGTCACCTTGGGCGGCGAGGCATGCAGCGCCGCACCGACGCTGAACCAGTTCACGCCATCGGCACCGTGGGAAATCACCACGTGCTCGACGCCCTGGGCGTGCAGGCGCTGCGCCGCTTGCGCCTGGGCCAGTTCGGTCACCACGTCGCAACCCAGCGCATCGGCCAGTTCTTCGGTATTGGGCTTGATCAGCCATGGGCCCGCCGCCAGGGCGACGCGCAAGGCTTCGCCGCTGGTGTCGAGGGCCACGTTCAAGCCGAGCTGTTTCAGGCGCGTGATCAATGCCTGCAACCACTGCGGGCTGACGCCCCGGGGCAAGCTACCAGCCACCACGACCACATCGTGGCCTGGAGCGATTTGCTCGAGGCGCGCCAGCAACGCTTGTTGCGCGGCGGCATCGACCACCGGACCCGGCCCGTTGAGGTCGGTGATGCGCCCGTCCTGCTCGGCCAACTTGATGTTGCTGCGGGTTTCGCCGGGGACCCGGATAAAGGCATCGACGAAACCACGCTGGGCGAAAAGCGTCTCGAACACTTGGGCATTGTCTTCGCCCAGAAAGCCACTGACCGTCAGCGTATGGCCGAGATCGGCCAACACCTGGGCCACGTTCACGCCCTTGCCAGCGGCGTGGGCGTGCATGGCGTCGCTGCGGTTGACCTGGCCCGGCTCCAGGCGCGCCAACTCTACCGTGAGGTCGAGCGCCGGGTTGAGGGTCAGGGTAAGAATCTTCGCCATTACAGCGCCTCCACTAATGCGCGCACGTCATCGGCGCTGCCCACGGCCAACGCCGCTTGGGCCAGGGTTTGTACTTGCGCCAGGCTCAATTCGCGAACCCGCGCCTTCACCTCGGCAATGCTGCGGGCCGAGACACTCAGCTCGTCCACGCCCAGGCCCACCAGCACCGGCACCGCCAACGGATCGGCCGCCAGTTCGCCACACACACCGACCCATTTGCCATGGGCATGGGCGGCGCGCACGGTGATGTCGATCAGTTGCAGCACGGCCGGGTGCAAGCCATCGGCCTGGGCCGAAAGGGTCGGGTGACCGCGGTCGATCGCCAGGGTGTATTGGGTCAGGTCGTTGGTGCCGACGCTGAAGAAGTCGACTTCCTTGGCGAGCACCGGCGCCAGCAATGCGGCGGACGGCACTTCGATCATGATCCCCAGTTGCAGGTCTGCCACGGGAATTTCCCGGCGCAGGCGCTCGGTCATGTCCCGGGCCTGGCGCCACTCATCGACGCTGCCCACCATCGGGAACATGATCCGCAGCGGACGGCTGTCGGCCGAGCGCAACAAGGCCCGCAGTTGCGCTTCCATGACTTGTGGACGCTGCAAGGTCAGGCGAATGCCACGCACGCCGAGGAACGGGTTTTCCTCTTTCGCGATCGGCCAGTACGGCAGCGGCTTGTCGCCGCCCACATCCAACGTACGCACCACCAGTGGCCGTCCGGCCAGGCCATCGAGCACTTTGCGGTATTCGGTCTCCTGGGTCGCTTCATCCGGCGCCTGGGTATGGGCCATGAAAATCAGCTCGGTGCGCAACAGGCCAATGCCTTCGGCGCCCTGCTCCACCGCGCTGGCGACGCCGGCGCTTTCGCCGATGTTGGCGAACACTTCCACGGCATGCCCGTCACGAGTCACCGCCGGTTCGTGACGCTGCTCGGCGGCGATCTTGAGGCGCTGTTCGCGGGTGTCGCGTTCTTCCTTGGCGCGCTGCAAGGTGACGGCGTCAGGGTCCACGTGCAGGCGACCGCGCTGGCCATCCAGCAGTAACGAGGTGCCCGGCGCCAGCAGCAACACCGCCGCACCGGCGCCTACCAGCGCCGGAATGCCCAGGGCCCGGGCGACGATGGCGCTGTGGGCGGTGGCGCCGCCACGGGCGGTGAGAATCCCCGCCACCCGCGTCGGGTCCAGGCGGGCCACGTCGGACGGGCCGACTTCGTCCATCACCAGGATATAGGGTTGATCGGGTTCGTTCGGGGTTTCGACGCCACACAGTTGCGCCAGCACCCGACGGCCGACGTCCCGCAGGTCGGCGGCACGTTCGGCCAGCAAGGCATCCTGCAAGGCTTCCTGTTCTTTGGCGGCGGCTTCGATCACGCCCATCCACGCCGCTTGTGCACTCTCGCCCAGCTTCAAGCGGGTGTCGACTTCGTCGGTCAGTTCCGGGTCGTCGAGCATTTCCTGGTGCGTGATGAAGATCTCGCGGATGGCCTTGGCCTTGGCGCGCTCGATCAGGCCTTGGATATCGCGGCGCACTTGGTTCAAGGCGTTTTGCAGGCGCTCGCGTTCGATGGCCGCCGATTCACCGCGTAACGGATAGTCGATGGCCTGCAAGACTTGGATGTGGGCTGGGCCGATGGCAATGCCTGGGGCGGCGGCGACGGCCTGGATCAGGCTGCCGGATTCGGGCGCCAACAGGACGGTCGCGACTTCGGCCATCGCGGTTTCCCGCTGCGCACTCGGTGGCGGCAGCGGTTCGACTTCTTCGCCAAGGCCTTCTTCGATGGCGGCCAGCAGCGCCGGCAACGCGTCGGCGGCAATGCCCGGCTCGGCGATGAATTCCAGGACCTGGCCGCGACGGGCGCCAAGGCTCAGCAACTTGCTCAGGCTCTTGGCCGACACGGCGCTGTCCTGCCCGTCGACGATGCGCACGCGGATCTCGCCTTCGAAGCTTTTCGCCAACTGGGCAAGGATTTTCGCCGGACGGGCATGCAGACCATGGGCATTGGCCAGGCCGATGCGCGCGCTGGGCCAGTCGGCGGGCAATTCACCGCCGAGCACTTCCAGCACTTTACGGCTGCTGGTGGCGCGGCCCAGTTCGTGGCCGCGGCCTTCGATCAGCAAGGCGCAGAGCCTTTCCAGCAAGGCCTGGTGGGCCTCGCCGAGGCTGGCGAGGCAGAACAGACCGCTCAACGGTTGGCCCAGGTAACGGATGGGTTTGTCCGGGGTGACGAACGCCAGGCCCGGGCGCTTGACGGTCTGTTCGCTGTGCAGCCACCACAAGCCATCGCCCAGGGGCAGCGCATCGACTTGCTGCAACACCCCGGCAAAGCCGTTGCTCACGCAGTCGGCCTGGCGCAGCAGGCGGGCGCCGCGCCACACCAGCTCTTCAAAATCGTCAGCCGACACACCAAGGCCGATCATCTGGGCATCCAGGGCCAGTTCCTGCGGCGCGCCTTGCAGCAGCTTCAACAATGCTTCGGCGCTACTGGCACGGCGTAGGGCCTGGCCCAGGTCCGTCTCGCCAAGCGCGCGGGTCAGCAACTGCAGCAGGCGCAGGTGTTCGTCGGACTTGGCGGCGATGCCGATGGCCAGGTAGACAATCTGACCATCGCCCCAGTCCACGCCTTCGGGGAACTGCAGCAGGCGCACGCCGGTGGAATAGACCAGGTCGCGGGTCTGTGGCGTGCCGTGGGGGATGGCAATACCTTGGCCAAGAAAGGTCGAACCCTGGGCTTCGCGAGCCTGCAAGCCGGCAAGGTAACCCTCGGCTACCAGGCCATCGGCCACCAGTTTGTCGGCGAGCAGTTGCAGTGCAGCGTCTTTATCCACAGCCGTCTGCGCCATGGATATCTGCTCTAGAGTGAGCTCGAGCATGCTTTCTCCTTTTTGGCGTCCGGTTGGCGCCAGGTATTGTTTTGAATGAATCAGCTTAGCGTTGCAGGACAGCTTTTGGCGGTATCGCGGCAGTGCGGCCAAAAATCCTGCGAGCCTTGAAAATACGCTTGCTGAAACGTTTAATCTAGAAAGATTGGCACGTTACTCGATAATCTCTCATCCTTGAAGTGCAACTTGTCGTAAGCGCTTGGACGGTGACCGTCAGCTTGAATCGGGTAGGATGGTCCTTATCGTCGAGGCTAACTCGAAAAAACAAGGAAAACCGGGTTGAAACTCAGTGATATTGCCCAACTGGCCGGTGTGTCCGTGACCACCGCCAGTTATGTCATCAACGGCAAGGCCGAACAGCAACGCATCAGCAGCGCCACCGTCGAACGGGTGCGGGCGGTGGTCGAGGAACACGGCTTTACGCCCAATCCCCAGGCCGCCGGGCTGCGCAGTCGGCACACCCGCACCCTGGGCTTCATCCTGCCAGACCTGGAGAACCCCAGTTACGCACGCATCGCCAAGTTGCTGGAACAAGGGGCACGGGCGCGGGGCTATCAGTTGCTGATCGCCAGTTCCGACGACGCACCTGACAGTGAACGGCAACTGTTGCAATTGTTCCGCGCCCGGCGCTGCGATGCGCTGATCGTCGCCAGTTGCCTGCCGGCCGGCGACGACAGCTACCTGCAATTGCAGGCCAAGGGCATCCCGATCATCGCCATCGACCGGGTGATGGAACCGGCGCATTTCTGCTCGGTGATCAGCGACGACCGCCAGGCCAGCCTGCAATTGACCCGCAGCCTGCTGGAGACCCACCCCCGGCAAATCGCCTTGATCAGCGCCCGTCCCGAGTTGAGTATCAGCCAGGAACGGGCCGCGGGCTTTCGCGAAGCCTTGGACGGGTTCGACGGTCAGGTGTTGATCGAACATGGCGAGGCGTTCAGCCGTGAATGCGGCCGCCAATTGATGGATGAAATGCTCGCGCGCCTGGGGCATCTGCCCGATGCGCTGATCACGACGTCCTACGTGTTGCTGCAAGGGGTGTTCGACGCCCTGCACGATTTCCCGCTCAAGTCGCGTCCGCTGCGCCTGGGCACGTTTGGCGACACGCAGTTGCTGGATTTCCTGCCGCTGCCGGTCAACGCCATGTCCCAACAGCATCAGCTGATCGCCGACAAGGCCCTGGAACTGGCCTTGGCGGCCATCGAAAACGATGACTACCAGCCTGGCGTGCAAGCCATCGCACGGACGTTCAAGCAGCGGATTCACCAGGGCTGAAGACTCTTCAGGATTGATTTATGGAGCTGATCGACACCCACACCCACCTGGATTTCCCGGACTTTGACGCGGACCGCCCGGCCCTGCTGGCTGAAAGCCGCGCTCTGGGCGTGCGGCAAATGGTGGTGCTGGGCGTGTACCGGGACAATTGGCAGCGGGTCTGGGACCTGGTGCAAAGCGACCCGGACCTGCATGCCGCCCTGGGCCTGCACCCGGTGTACCTCGATCAGCACCAACCCGACGACGTGGCACTGTTGCGCGACTGGCTGGGCCGCCTGGCCGGGCACCGGCAATTGTGTGCGGTGGGGGAAATCGGCCTGGACTATTACATCCAGACCCTCGACCGGGACCGCCAGCAAGCGCTGTTCGAAGCGCAGTTGGAACTGGCCGTGGAGTTCGAACTGCCGGCGCTGATCCACGTGCGCCGCAGCCATGCCGCCGTGATCGCGACCCTCAAGCGCATTGGCCCGGCGCGCTCGGGCATCATCCATGCCTTCGCCGGCAGTTTTGAAGAGGCCCGCGAATACCTCAAGCTCGGCTTCAAGCTCGGCCTGGGTGGCGCCGCGACCTGGCCCCAGGCCCTGCGCATGCACCGGGTGCTGGCGAAATTGCCGTTGGACGCGGTGGTGCTGGAAACCGACTCACCGGACATGGCCCCGGCGATGTTCCCCGGGCAACGCAACAGTCCGGCGCATTTACCGGCGATTTGCGAGGCATTGGCCGGAATCATGGCGATCAGCCCTGAGCGACTGGCCGAGGCCAGCACGGCCAACGCCCGCCAATTGTTCAACTGGTAACAACCTCCCACATTTGAAGTGCGGCGAACTCAGGATCACACCCGAAACGCATTGATCAACTGCTTGAGCTGCACCACCTGGGCGGACAACGCACGGCTGGCGTCTTCGGTCTGGTGAGCACCTTCGGCGGTGCGTTCGCCGGCGCGGTTGATCTCGACGATGTTCTGGTCGATGTCATGGGCCACGGCCGTCTGCTGCTCCACAGCGGCGGCGATCTGCTGGTTCTGGTCGACGATCATGCCGACGGCACCGAGGATATTCTCCAAGGCCTGCTGGACCTTTTCCGATTGGCCGACCGTGCCGCTGGCCATCTCATGACTCGTGCCCATCGCCTTGACCGCGGCGCCGACACCGCCGTGCAAACGGGTGATCATCGCTTCGATTTCTTCGGTCGATTGCTGGGTCCGCTTGGCCAGGGTCCGGACTTCATCGGCCACCACCGCAAAACCACGCCCCTGCTCACCGGCCCGGGCGGCTTCGATGGCGGCGTTGAGGGCCAGCAGATTGGTCTGCTCGGCGATGCTCTTGATCACATCCAGCACGCGGCTGATGGCCTGGCTGTCGGTCGCCAGTTGATTGATGACCTGCACCGACTGATCGATCTCGCTGGCCAAGCGGGCGATGCTGCCCTGCTGGGACTCCACCAGCCCGCGCCCGCTGAGGGTCTCGTCGTTCACGCTGTGGGCGCTGCTCACCGCAGCAGCGGCACTGCGGGCCACTTCCTGGGCCGTGGCCGACATCTGGTTCATTGCCGTGGCCACCAGTTCGATCTGGCTGCGCTGGCCGGCGACGGCCTGGTTGCTCTGGGCCGATACCGTTTCCACCTGCCCGGCCTGGCGTTCGACTTCCGCGACGGTGCGGCCAACCTGTTCGATCAAGTCATGGATCTTCGCCACCGTACCGTTGAACACTTCACCCAATTCGCCCAGCTCGTCCTTGCTGCGGGCAACGAAATTGACCGTCATGTCCCCCGCCGCCACTTTGTCCATCATCTGGCCCAGGTGCTGGAGGGTGGTGCGGGTCGACGCGTAGAAACCGGCGTAGAGGTAAAAGATCAACAGGAACACCGCCACCAGCGCCACGGCTTGCAACACCATATGGCTGCGATTCTGCGCCAGGCGCTGTTGCAACTGCACACCGAGAAAGCCTTGGGTCGCCTCGTTCAACCGATAGGTCTGCTCCATCAGGCCGCTGACCTGTTCAAAGAACGCCGGCCACGGTGCATCGAGGGTGTCGGCCATTACCACCTGTTCCTCGATCAGCTCCGACGCTTTCTTGAGGGTGTTTTTGCTGTCATCGGCCTGAGTGGCGAGGGCTTGCCCGGCCGCCTTGCTGGAGCCGAGGGCGTCCTGCAGTTTCAAGTCGTACTCGCCCTGAAGCTTTTCGATCTGCCCCAGCAACTCGTCGAAGCGGGTGCTCGACGCCGAATTGAGAAACCCCAGCCCCAATGAGGAGGCACCCAATGCCCGGCCTTCACCGAGGATCTGGGTGACCTTGGGGGTGGTGCCGATGATCAACTCGCTGAGTTGGCGGATGTCGCTCTGGTTATCGCGGCTCAGCCCCGCCTGGCTGGCGATGATCTGGCTGAACATCTGGGCGCTGTTGAGCAACTTGCCGATCAGCGCACTTTTGCTCTGCAGGGAGCTTTCGGCCTGCTGGGCCTTGAAGGCGCCGATCATCTCGTCGCGCTTGGCCTCGAAGGCGCTGACCTGCTCAGGCTCGATGGCCATGGCGGTCATGCCTTGCAGCCGCGCGAGGACCTGTTGTTCCAGGCTGCCGATCTTCGCTTCGACATCACCGGCCTTGCCGGACTGGCCCAGGCTGGCGTTGATCTGCACCAGGTTGTTGAGGGTTTCCAGGTCCCGACGCAGGGTCAGGCTGCTGCCCAGCAGGTCGAGACTTTGCAGCTCCACCTGGGTGCCCTGGAATTCCCGATAGGAATCACGCACCAGAAAGAAGTTGGTCACCAGCATGGGCAGCAGGAACAGCACGCTGATCAGGCTGAACTTCATGCCGAAGCTCAGGCGGTTCATCAGCGCGACGGCGGGCCAGAGCAAACTCTTCACAAGGAAGTCTCCCGGTAGTGTTCTTATTGTTATGAGCTCGCGCACCGAGACAGCAGAAAGCCACTATTCGGGCGCTGTCCCTGTATAGCCTAAATCGGCGGGAAGATTTGTAACTTAAGGTTAACGGTGTAGGAGCTGTGTAGGAGCTGTCGAGTGCAACGAGGCTGCGATCTTTCCAAAGACACTTGAATCTAAAGCGAAAGATCAAGATCAAGATCAAGATCAAAATCAAAAGATCGCAGGCTTCGCCAGCTCCTACAGAGCCGAGCGGGAGCAAGCTCCCTCGCCACAAAAGAGCCTAGCTACAACTTTGCTCGCGTTGATCAGGCCAACACCGTCCACAACGCAAACCCGGCATACCAGAGCACCGCCGCACGCAGCAGCAATTCCCATAGACGGTCCAGGCTGTTGATACCGTCCGGCCCGGCGACGGGCTTGGGAATCTCGCCAGCCACCAGGCCGACCTTGTCGATGAGGTCGGCGGCGCTGATGTTCCAGTTCAACAGCTCATGCAACATGACCCGGCTGACCGCGACGAAATTGCCCACCAGGGCGAAGCTCGCCGCCAGCAACCGCACCGGCACCCAATCGAAGGCATGGCGCATCTGCGCGGCCCGCTCGGCCACGCCGGGGTTCTGGCTGTGCTCGGCGGTCAGTGCCAGCAGCCGATAGCTCAAGGCCGCGACCGGGCCCAATACGAAGTACCAGAAAATCACCGCGAAAAAGCTCTGGTAGGCCTGCCACAACAAATGGCCCTGGACCCGCTCCAGCAACTGCTCACCGTCATCGGCTTCGATGTCCAGGTCGCGCTTGGCGACATGGGCCGCCGCCTGCAGGTCTTCCCGCCGCCATGCATCGCGAAACGGCCCGAGGGCGGCCAGCAGGTCACCGCGTCCCAGGCTGTAAATCACCACCAGCAAGTGTACCGGCAGCGCCAGCAGACCGTAGGCCACCGGCTCCAGTACCCACAAAAGCAACGCCAGCAGGGCCACGGGTAGCAGGACCATCACCATCAGCACCAGCCAGGGCCGGTCGTTCCAACGAGGGCTTGCCTCGAGCTTGTTCAGCTCGCGCAGCCAACCGCCGTCGCGCTGGACCCGCTGGCGCAAGGCCGAGAACTTCTCGATCCAGACGGCCAGCAGCAACACCAGAAAACTCATTGTCCTTCCCCTTCTATCAGGGCCGCGCGGTAGCGCGCCCAGTCGAATGCCGGTCCCGGGTCGGTCTTGCGCCCCGGGGCGATGTCGCTGTGCCCGCAGATACGCTGCACAGTGATCGCCTTGAACGCCGCTTGCAACTGCCGGGTCAGGTCCACCAGTGCGCCATATTGCGCGTCGGTGAACGGCAGATCATCCGTGCCCTCAAGCTCGATGCCCAGGGAAAAATCGTTACAGGTCTCGCGCCCCTCGAAGCACGAGACGCCCGCATGCCACGCACGGTCCAGACAAGAGACAAACTGGGTCACGGCGCCGTCACGCTCGATCAGGAAATGTGCGGAGACACGTAGGTCGGCGATACCGACAAAGTAGGGATGTTCCGTGACATCCAGACGATTCTGGAAGAATTCCTGCACCTTGCCCGTGGCGAATTGTGCCGGTGGCAGGCTGATGTTGTGGATCACCAGCAGGGAGATTTCGCCTTCCGGGCGCGCATTGAAGTTGGGCGATGGGCAATGACGCACCCCCTCGCACCAACCGCTCGCGGAGTCCAACTGCATACAGGTTCCTTCGATGACGACGGTGGATGCCGTCAGTATGCCGTGATCGGCCCGGGCTGCGCGATCACTTGCCGCGATTGAGCTGGCGCAGATTGCCCAGCACCGACTCCAGCGCCCGGTCGAACAACAGGGTGTCGTCCAACAGCCGCGCCGCGCCCCGGCGGAACTCCAGGGCCAGGCTAGTGCGGCTGTGCTCCAGCACCTTGAGGCCGGTGCGATTGACGAAGACGTATTTGCCGGTGGCCTCAATGATCGCCGCCAACTTGCAACGCAGGGTATTGTCATCGTCCTCCTGGAACTCGACCCAGCTCCCCAGGTGCAACTGGTCGACCTGCAGCAGGCCGACATCATCCGATGGCAAATGCACCGCCACGCTCTCCCCCGCCGACTTTTGCGGGGGGCGCAGGACAATTCTTTCCGACACCTCGACCATGGCCGGCGAATCGGACGACTGGGCCTGCTCCGTTGCCTGGCCCATGCGCTCGAGCGCCTGCACATGGAGGACTTCCAGCTCACTGAAAAACTCGCTGGTGGCAAACGGGTCGAACGCCGAACGGCTCAGGCCTTCACGCAGAGCCTTGAGCAGCTCCGGCACCATCGCCAGCAAACGCACGCCAGCGTCGGGCTCGTCGTGAGGCTGGACGCTCCAGATCAATTGCTCCAGGGTCAAGACGTCGGCCTGCCACTCGGCGGAATACTTGCCGTGCTTGAAGCAGGTCAGCAACAACACCTGGCTCCAGGCCTGTTGCACGAACTCGACCACGGCTTGCGGCAACACTTTGCCCAACATCACCTGGTTCAGCGCCCCTTCGACCCGTTGGCGCGCCAGTTCAGCCTTGGCCCGGCCTTCTTCGGCATCGCGGATACGCTGTTCAAGCAACTCGCTGCGCCGCCGCTCGTCACTGGTGAAGGCCAGGAAATCGGCCAGCAGCTCGGAGAAAATCGCCGGGTCATCGACATAGTCATTCAACAAGCGTTGCACGACTTGCTCGATGCGCAGGTACAGGCTGTCGCGCTGATGATCGTCGCAATCGCCCCAGCCCATGGCAGCGGCCGCGATTTCGTTGAGCAGCCGCCGGGCCGGATGGTTACCGCGGCTGAAAAAGCTCTTGTCCTGCACCGCGACCTTGAGCATCGGGATTTGCAGGCGGCCAATCAGGGCCTTGAAGGAATCTGGCAGGTTATGGTCGTCGAGGATGAATTCGAACATCATCGAGATCAGGTTGATCACATCCTCATCAGCGCCGTCGACCACCCGGGACTTGCCACTCCTGACGCTGACCCGGGTCAGCAATTGTTCGAGTTGGCTACGCAAGTCGAACTCGTCCTGCACGGCTGGCGCCGGCACGTATTGCTGCAAATGCGAGAGCAGCCGCAGCAGGTCACGGGTGGAGATCGGCTGGGGCGATGCGCTGGCTTCCAGGGTCGGCGCCACGCTGCCACGCACTTGCATCAATAGTTTCTGCAAGGCAGCGAACACTTCCTGCACGCTGTCATCGACCTCGGCATCGCTGGGCGTGGCAGCGATCTCGGCGCTGGGCCTGGGGTTATCCTCGGGACGATCCGAAACCCGGCGCGCCGGCGTCACCTTGAGTTCCGGCAAGATGCCCGTGGCGGCCAGCAACTGGTTGGCCTCGGTATAGAGTTGGTCGCACTCGCTGAGCACATAACGCTCGAACAGCTTGAGCAGGATCAGCTTGACCTTGATGCCCACGCCCAGGTTGCGTCCGGCCTGCAAGAACTTCTCGCACAACAGGGCCGGGCTCAGGGGGTTGTGTTGATTGGCCAGCGGTCGGGCCAGCAGCACGCCGAGCCGGGCCGTCAATTGTTCCAACGCCACGCTATCGCGCCTGAGCACCCGAGTGACCATCGCCTCGACCGCCAACTGCCGCTCCAGGTCGTCGTGGGAGCGCTGGGCCTGGCCGTCCGTCGCCAGGGTCGGCGCCAAGGTAGCGTGGGTCAGGTCGTATTGGGCGAGGCTGACGAAGGTCTCGAAAAACTGCTCGATGAACTCACGCTCGATGCTCTTGCGCTTCAGACGCAGGTCTCGCATGGCTTCGAAGTACAGGTTCTGCTCGACGTCGTCGCGCGCCCGGTCGGCCATTTCGAACAAGGTGTCGTCGGCGTTATCGAACAGCCCCTGCAAGCCCAGGCGCAACTGTTGGGCGGCCTTGTCACGAACCTGAAGCAGAATCACAGGCAGGCGGGCGAGCGGCGAACGAGTCGCCTGATCGGTAGCCACCTTGTGCAAAGGCACTACATTCCCGTCGTTGTGCATCCTGGCCTCCTGAAACGGTTTTCGGTTCGCAACGTCAAAGCTATGACGTCAATCGAAAGGCGGATTATCGGGTAAAACAACCCCGTCATACCAGCAGACTCTGTGATCCAGCTCGAAATACGGCGCAATAAGTGACCGGAAAAATGAGGAAATGTTGCGAGGACGCGACCAAATGCAGGTTTCGACACCCTATAATCAGGCCACTTTGTTTGTGGAGCCCGTTATGCCGAATCTACGTCTCGCCGATCTGACCGCCGAAATCGAAGCCAACGTGCGCCGTGCGTTACTCGAAGACATCGGCAGCGGCGACATCACCGCGCAACTGATCCCCGCCGAACGCCTGGCCAAGGCCACTATCATCACCCGCGACGCGGCGATCATCAGTGGCACGGCGTGGGTCGATGCCGTGTTCCGGCAACTGGACCCGCGTGTCGCGGTGCATTGGCAAGTGCGCGACGGTGAGCGGGTCAGCCCCGATCAGGTGCTGTTCCACCTGGAAGGCCCGGCCCGCTCGCTGCTGACTGGCGAACGCAGCGCGCTGAACTTCCTGCAAATGCTGTCGGGGGTGGCCACCCGGGCCCGCTACCTGGCCGACTTTGTCGCCGGTACCCACGTCAAGCTGCTGGACACCCGCAAGACCCTCCCCGGGCTGCGCCTGGCCCAGAAGTACGCGGTCACCTGCGGTGGCTGCCATAACCACCGCATCGGCCTGTACGATGCCTTTTTGATCAAGGAAAACCACATCGCCGCCTGCGGCGGGATCGCCCAGGCCATTGCCGCCGCCCACAAGATCGCACCGGGCAAACCGGTGGAAGTCGAAGTGGAAAGCCTGGCGGAATTGAAAGAAGCCTTGGCGGCCGACGCCGACATCATCATGCTCGACGAACTGAGCCTGGACGACATGCGGGAAGCCGTACGCCTCAATGGCGGCAAGGCGAAACTGGAAGCCAGCGGCGGGATCAACGAAAGCACGTTACGCCCGATTGCCGAGACCGGGGTGGACTACATTTCGATCGGGGCGATGACCAAGGATGTGAAGGCGGTGGATCTGTCGATGCGCTTGAGCCTCTGACAACAAAAAAATGCCAGCCTTGAAAGGCTGGCATTTTTTTCAGACCACCAGATTGTTCATCTCGCAGTACTCATCCCACTCCACACCCAGCACCTCGGCCGCCTCCTTGTGCAACGCAAGGCGCTGCGCCTCGAATTCTTCGGGTGTGCTGGTGTACTTGAGCGTCAACTCCCAAGGCTGCAGCCCCTGCGCTTCGGCCTCGTCCTCGAACGCCCATTGGATCTGGTCTTTCTGATCGTCGACGGACAGGTCCTTGATCTCTTCCAGCAACTGGGGCGCATCCAACACGTACTTCTTCAGCGCTTCTTCGTGCCTGGCTTCCTGGGTCAATTCTTTAACAGTCATGGCGTTCTCGTTGATCTGGGGAATGGAAGATGGATCTGGATCATCAAGGATCTCTCTGACGCAGGAAGCCGTTAGAAGCCCGGTTTACCTGGCCTTCAGAACCATTCGTGGATCATCTGAAAACAACGGTGTTTGTTTTTGGGACAGGGGAATCCTAACAGAGACGCAAGCCAGTGCAACAACCGGAATCAATGGAGGGGCGCGGTATGTGCGCGGTTACAGTTTCTCGGTTCCATACCCGGAGTTCACCCGTATAAATTTCTACCTTCCTCATCCAGGTTTCGACGAACAGAGGCCTTCACATTGACCGTCCAAGGACATGCAACTATATTCAGTTGCAAGAAAAGGCATTCATGTCAAAGAATGAAAAACTTCTCGCGAAGCTACTCAACGGGCAAAGCGCATTCACTTGGTCGGAGCTTGTCACGCTGTTATGTCGGCTTGGCTATTCCCAATTAGAAGGATCGGGCAGTAGGGTCAAATTCGACAATGGAGACCCGAGTGCAATGATCAGCCTGCACAAGCCGCATCCCGGAAATGAGCTCAAAGCGTATATAAGACGCCAGATTATTGAGCAATTGAAAACAGGAGGCCTGATTCCATGAACTCCCAGCTGCAATACAAAGGCTATGTCGGCTCAATTGAAGCAAGCACTGAGGACAAGTGCTTGTTTGGAAAGCTCTTATTCATTAGGGCGCTGGTGAGTTATGAGGGACAAACGGTAGCTGAACTTGAAACAGCTTTTCGCGAGGCGGTCGATGATTATCTACAAACCTGCCAGCAGCTCGGGCAGAAGCCAGAAATCCCATGCAAAGGATCGTTCAATGTCCGTATCGGTCACGATTTGCATCTAGCAGCCGCTTTGGCGGCAACCCGCCAGAATGTATCCCTGAATGATCTGACGCGCCAAGCACTGAACGAATACCTACAGCACCACGCATAAAATCGCTGGCGAAAAAGCTTTTTGCCCGAGACAGGAATCGAACCTGCGACCTTCGCGTTACGAGTGCGCTGCTCTACCGACTGAGCTACACGGGCGGTGGCTAAAACTAGCATCGTCCTCGGTGGCCAGGCAACCTGTGACACAGGGATTTTCACCACACAGCAAAACGCCCCGAACCAGTCGGGGCGTTTGCTTGTTCAGCGGTTAGACAACGAGGTGATTAAACGCCCGATGCCTTGGCTGCTGCGACGTCCTTGATGGACAGCTTGATACGGCCGCGGTTGTCCACGTCCAGTACCAGCACTTCCACTTCCTGGCCTTCCTTCAGGATGTCGGTCACTTTCTCGACGCGAGCATCGCTCAGCATGGAGATGTGAACCAGACCATCCTTGCCCGGCAGGATGTTGACGAACGCGCCGAAGTCGACGATGCGCTCAACCTTGCCGACGTAGATCTTGCCGATCTCGGCTTCTGCGGTGATCCCCAGGACGCGCTGGCGTGCCGCTTCTGCCGCTTCCTTGGTCTCGCCGAAGATCTTGATCGAACCGTCGTCTTCGATGTCGATCGAAGCCTTGGTTTCTTCGCAGATCGCACGGATGGTCGCGCCGCCTTTACCGATGACATCACGGATTTTGTCGGTGTCGATTTTCATCGCGATCATGGTCGGAGCATTTTCCGACAGCTCGGTACGGGACTGACCGATGATCTGGTTCATCTGGCCGAGGATGTTCAGGCGCGCTTCCAGGGCCTGGCCCAGGGCGATTTCCATGATCTCTTCGGTGATGCCCTTGATCTTGATGTCCATCTGCAGTGCGGTGACGCCCTTGGCGGTACCGGCCACTTTGAAGTCCATGTCGCCCAGGTGGTCTTCGTCACCCAGGATGTCGGTCAGGACGGCGAATTTCTCGCCTTCTTTAACCAGGCCCATGGCGATACCGGCAACCGGTGCCTTCATCGGCACACCGGCGTCCATCAGGGCCAGGGAAGCGCCGCAGACCGAAGCCATCGAGCTCGAACCGTTGGATTCGGTGATTTCCGATACCACGCGAATGGTGTACGGGAACACGTCAGCGGCTGGCAGCATGGCCTGGACCGAACGACGGGCCAGACGGCCGTGACCGATTTCGCGGCGACCGGCGCCACCCATGCGACCACACTCGCCTACCGAGAACGGAGGGAAGTTGTAGTGCAGCATGAACGGGTCTTTCTTTTCGCCTTCCAGGGTGTCCAGCAGTTGCGCGTCACGGGCGGTGCCCAGTGTTGCAACGACCAGCGCCTGGGTTTCGCCACGGGTGAACAGTGCCGAACCGTGGGTCTTCGGCAGAACGCCGACTTCGATGTTCAGCGGACGTACGGTGCGGGTGTCGCGACCATCGATACGCGGCTTGCCGTTGACGATGTTTTCGCGAACGGTGCGGTATTCGATTTCACCGAAAGCGGCCTTGACGTCGCTGGCCGATGGCTGGCCTTCTTCGCCGGAGAACTTGGCAACGACCTGGTCTTTCAGCTCACCCAGGCGCGCGTAGCGGTCGGCCTTGATGGTGATGGTGTAGGCCTGGGAGATCGCGTCGCCGAACTCGGCACGGATCGCGCCCAGCAGTTCGGTGGCTTCTGGCTGTGGAGCCCAGGTCCAGGTTGGCTTGGCGGCTTCGGCGGCCAGTTCCTTGACGGCGTTGATCACCACCTGGAACTCGTCGTGGGCGAACAGCACGGCGCCCAGCATCTGGTCTTCGGTCAGCTCTTTGGCTTCGGATTCAACCATCAGCACGGCTTCGGAAGTACCGGCCACGACCATGTCCAGGCTCGAAGCCTTCAACTGCTCGTAGGTCGGGTTCAGCAGGTAGCCGGTGCTTTCGTGGAACGCGACGCGGGCAGCGCCGATCGGGCCATCGAAAGGAATGCCGGAGATGGCCAGGGCAGCCGAGGTACCGATCATCGCAGCGATGTCCGGATCGGTTTTCTTGCTGGTGGACACGACGGTGCAGACAACCTGCACTTCGTTCATGAAGCCTTCCGGGAACAGCGGACGGATCGGACGGTCGATCAGTCGGGAAGTCAGGGTTTCTTTCTCGGAAGGACGGCCTTCGCGCTTGAAGAAACCGCCAGGGATCTTACCGGCAGCGTAAGTTTTTTCCTGGTAGTGAACAGACAGAGGGAAGAAGCCCTTGCCTGGATCGGCTTGCTTGGCACCGACAACGGTCACCAATACGCTGACGTCGTCGTCAACGGTGACCAGCACTGCGCCGGAGGCCTGACGGGCGATACGGCCAGTCTCGAGGGTAACGGTCGACTGACCGAACTGGAATTTTTTGATTACCGGGTTCACGGTGTCCTACCTTCTTTGTGGCTCTTGGGGAACTTGTCTTCTTGCGAAATTCTTGGGCAATGACGGGAATCGGCCCGACGCCTGTCCAGGGTAAAACGTGTATCCAGATAAAACTTGAGGCTGGGAGCCTGCCATGCGCCAGCGGGAAACCCACTGACGCACGACAGACCACCAACCTCTAGCGCAATCGCTGATTAGCGACGCAGACCCAGGCGACCGATCAGAGTCTGATAACGACCCAGATCCTTGCCTTTCAGGTAGTCCAGCAGCTTGCGACGCTGGTTTACCATGCGGATCAGACCACGACGGGAGTGGTGATCTTTACCGTTGGCCTTGAAGTGACCTTGCAGCTTGTTGATGTTGTGGGTCAGCAGTGCAACTTGCACTTCTGGCGAACCAGTGTCACCAACAGCTTGCTGGTAGTCAGCTACGATTTGAGCTTTTTCTTGAACGTCGAGAGCCATGAGGCAATCCTTTTAGTCAGGAAGCTGTTCCGAGGAAACAGCTTCAACAGGCCAGGGACAAATCCCTGTATCTATAAATGAGTAGTGACCGTGCCTGTTAACAGCCACACTCGCCAACCTGTTGTTATGCAGGCTGGTTCCGGTCATTCCGACCGAATCAGTCGACGCGGCGCAATGCGCCCGTCTTCGCTCACTTCACCGATACCGATGAAGCGACCGTTGTGATCCTGCACCCGGACCATGCCGAACTTCGGCGCATCCGGGGCACGTACTGGCTGGCCATTGAGCCAGTAGAACGCGCTGTGTTCGGAGAACTGCAGCAGTGGCCAGTCAAGCAAGCCGCTGTCCGATGGCATCAGGAAACGGTCGACCGCTTCGTTGCCGCCTTCGGCATGCACCGCTTCCAGCTCTTCCAGCGTGACCGTCTGGGCCAAGGTGAAAGGCCCGGCCTGGGTCCGTCGCAATTCTGCCACGTACGCGCCACAGCCGAGCTGCTCACCAATATCCTCCACCAAGGTGCGGATATAGGTGCCTTTGCTGCAATCCACGGCAAGCCGCGCAGTATTACCGTCAAAGGCCAGCAATTCCAAGCGCGCAATAGTAACAGAACGCGGTTCACGCTCCACTACTTCGCCTGCACGGGCCAGTTTATACAACGGCTGCCCATCGCGCTTCAAAGCGGAGTACATCGGCGGTATCTGGCTGATTTGCCCACGAAATTTCGGCAACACCGCTTCGACATCCGCCTGACCAACGGTCACCGGACGCTCCAGCAAAACCTCACCTTCGGCATCCGCCGTGGTGGTGGTCTTGCCCAGTTGCGCCAGGGTTTCATAACCCTTGTCGGAATCGAGCAGATACTGGGAGAACTTGGTCGCCTCGCCAAAGCACAGCGGCAGCACGCCGGTGGCCAGCGGATCGAGGCTACCGGTGTGCCCGGCCTTCTCGGCATTGAGCAGCCAGCGAACCTTCTGCAACGCCGCGTTGGACGTGAACCCCAGCGGCTTGTCGAGCAGGATGATACCGCTGACATTACGACGGATACGTTTGACCTGAGCCACCGATTACTCCTTGGTGTCTTCGGGTTCAGCCGCAACCGGGTGCTGGCTGTCTTCGGCCACGGCACGCTCGATCAATGCCGACAGATGGGCACCCCGTGCGACGCTTTCGTCGTAGTGGAAGTGCAACTGCGGGACGCTGCGCAGCTTCATTTCCCGGGCCAACTGCATACGCAGGAAGCCGGCGGCCGAGTTGAGCACCTTGATGCTCTGGGCGATTTCTTCGGCGCTGTCCTGGCCCATCACGGTGATGAAAATCTTGGCGTGACCGACGTCACGGCTGACTTCCACTGCGGTGATGGTGACCAGGCCGACGCGCGGGTCTTTGACTTCGCGGCGGATCAGCTGGGCCAGCTCGCGCTGCATCTGATCGCCGATTCGTTGGGTACGGCTGTATTCTTTTGCCATGTCTTGTTACCTGTTACTGCCCCACGGTGAAACCCGTGAGGTCTGAAAGCGGCAAACGCCCGGCCTGGCAAAAGCCAGACCGGGCGTTGCGTTTAGAGTCCGCTCGCGAGGCAGTGCATGTTCATGCAACTGCCCGGTGCGGCTCTTGAAGTGCGCGAGTCAGAGGCTGCGAGCAACCTGGACCTTCTCGAAGACTTCGATCTTGTCGCCGACCTTGACGTCGTTGTAGCTCTTGACGCCAATACCGCATTCCATGCCGGCGCGTACTTCCGAAGCGTCATCCTTGAAGCGACGCAGGGATTCCAGCTCGCCTTCGAAGATCACGATGTCTTCACGCAGTACACGGATCGGACGGTTACGGTGAACGACACCTTCGATCACCATGCAACCGGCGATGGCACCGAACTTCGGCGAACGGAACACGTCGCGAACTTCGGCCACACCCAGGATGTTCTCCCGGACGTCGCTGCCCAGCATACCGGTCAACGCTTTCTTGACGTCTTCGATGATGTCGTAGATCACGTTGTAGTAACGCATATCCAGGCCTTCCTGCTCGACGATCTTGCGAGCGCCGGCATCGGCACGCACGTTGAAGCCGAACAGTACAGCGTTGGAAGCCAGTGCCAGGTTGGCGTCGGACTCGGTGATACCACCGACACCGCCACCGACCACACGCACTTGCACTTCGTCGTTACCCAGGCCATTCAAGGCGCCGTTCAACGCTTCCAGCGAACCACGGACGTCGGATTTGAGGACGATGTTGAGCGTCTTCTTCTCTTCCTGGCCCATGTTCTCGAAGATGTTTTCCAGCTTGCCGGCGTGAGCACGAGCCAGTTTGACTTCGCGGAACTTGCCTTGACGGAACAGAGCCACTTCACGGGCTTTCTTCTCGTCAGCCACAACGCTCATCTCGTCGCCAGCGTCCGGGGTGCCGTCCAGGCCGAGGATCTCGACCGGGATAGCCGGACCGGCTTCCTTGATGGGCTTGCCGTTCTCGTCGAGCATGGCGCGCACGCGGCCATAGTTCGAGCCGACCAACACCATGTCGCCTTGACGTAGCGTACCGTCCTGAACCAGGACAGTCGCCACCGGGCCACGGCCCTTGTCGAGGCGCGATTCAACGACCACACCACGGCCAGGCGCCGAAGGCGTAGCGGTCAGTTCAAGAACCTCGGCTTGCAACAGAACGGCTTCGAGCAGTTCGTCAACGCCGGTACCCATCTTCGCCGAGACCGGAACGAATGGCGTGTCACCACCCCACTCTTCGGAGGTCACGCCGTGGACCGACAGTTCGCTGCGGATGCGATCGAGATCGGCGCCCGGCTTGTCGATCTTGTTCACCGCAACCACCAGCGGCACGCCAGCAGCCTTGGCATGCTGAACAGCTTCGATGGTTTGCGGCATGACGCCGTCGTCCGCTGCAACCACCAGGATCACGATGTCGGTCGCCTTGGCACCACGGGCACGCATCGCGGTAAACGCGGCGTGACCCGGGGTGTCGAGGAACGTCACCATGCCGCGGTCGGTTTCAACGTGGTACGCACCGATGTGCTGG
This sequence comes from Pseudomonas thivervalensis, assembly GCF_001269655.1. Lineage (GTDB taxonomy): Bacteria > Pseudomonadota > Gammaproteobacteria > Pseudomonadales > Pseudomonadaceae > Aquipseudomonas > Aquipseudomonas thivervalensis. Next base: position 145,521 of record NZ_LHVE01000002.1, on the reverse strand, counting down.
GTAATACCACCCGCTTCACCGGCCGCCACCTTCGCACGACGAATGTAGTCGAGCAGGGACGTTTTACCGTGGTCGACGTGGCCCATGACGGTCACGACTGGAGCACGGGAAACCGCCTCACCTTCAAACTTCAGGGACTCGGCCAGGGAATCTTCCAGGGCGGTGTCGCTGACCAGGGTCACTTTGTGGCCCAGCTCTTCAGCAACCAGTTGGGCAGTTTCCTGGTCCAGTACCTGGTTGATGGTAGCTGGCGTACCCAGCTTGAACATGAACTTGATGATTTCAGCAGCCTTGACCGACATCTGCTGGGCCAGATCGCCCACAGTGATGGTCTCGCCGATCTTCACTTCACGCACGACAGGGCCGGTAGGGCTCTGGAAACCGTGGGCGTTGCGTTTCTTCAGCTTGGCCTTGCCGCGACCGCCGCGACGGAAGCCATCGCTTTCCTCGTCAGTGGTACGTGGCGCAACACGAGGTGCTGGCGCCTTTTCCTTGACCGAAGCACGATGAGGCGCGTTCTTGCGCTCGCCATCGCCACTGCCACGACGGTTGTCGTCGGCACGTGGTTTGTCCGGACGACGCTGCTCGTCGCGCTTGCGAGTATCGGCTGGAGCCGGAGCCGCAGCCACGGCTGGCGCCGCTTCGCGCACCGGTTCGGCGACCGGGGCAACAGCCTCGACGGCTTCTACCGGAGCGGTTTGCGCAGCAGCAGGCTGGCGGCGCGCTTCTTCTTCGGCGCGACGCTTGGCTTCTTCTTCAGCCTTCTGACGAGCAGCATTTTCTACTGCGCGACGTTCTTCCTGTTCGCGTTTGCGCTCGGCTTCGATTTCTTCCGGGCTGCGCTGTACGAAGACTTTCTTCTTGCGTACTTCAACGCTGATGCTTTTGCTACCGGCAACACGCAGGGTGCTGGTGGTTTTACGCTGCAGAGTGATCTTGCGCGGTTCTTCCACTTTTGCCTTGTGACTGCTCTTCAAGTGAGTCAGCAGGGACTGCTTCTCACTGTCGGTCACATGTTCCTCGGCGGCGGTGTGCGGCAGACCTGCCTCACGCATCTGCTGCAACAGGCGCTCTACCGGTGTTTTGACCTCATCGGCCAGTTGTTTCACCGTGACTTGCGTCATGCACTTCTCTCCTCAGGCCGCGCCTAATTACTCGAACCAGTGGGCTCGGGCGGCCATGATCAACTTGCCGGCACGATCATCGTCAATGCCGTCGATGTCGAGCAGATCGTCAATAGACTGCTCGGCCAGGTCTTCGCGGGTAATTACGCCGCGCACCGCCAGTTCCATCGCCAAATCCTTGTCCATGCCCTCAAGCGAGAGCAGGTCTTCGGCCGGATGGGCGTCTGCCAGCTTTTCCTCAGTAGCGATGGCTTTGGTCAACAAACGATCCTTGGCCCGAGCGCGAAGCTCGTTGACGATTTCCTCGTCAAAGCCGTCGATGTTGAGCATTTCCTCCACCGGTACGTAGGCAATCTCTTCCAGGCTGGTAAAGCCTTCATCCACCAGCACCTGCGCCAGCTCTTCATCGACTTCAAGCTCTTCGATGAAGTTGCGCAGGATATCGCCGGTTTCAGCTTGCTGCTTAGCCTGGATGTCCGATTCGGTCATCACGTTCAGGGTCCAGCCAGTCAATTGGCTGGCCAGACGCACGTTCTGACCACCGCGACCGATGGCCTGAGCCAGATTGTCTGCGCCAACGGCGATGTCCATGGCGTGGGCATCTTCGTCGACGATAATTGCCGCCACTTCAGCAGGCGACATGGCATTGATCACGAACTGAGCCGGGTTGTCGTCCCACAGGACGATGTCCACGCGCTCGCCGCCCAACTCGCCGGATACGGCCTGGACACGCGAGCCCCGCATGCCGATGCAGGCACCTTGCGGGTCGATACGCTTGTCCTTGGAGCGGACCGCGATCTTGGCGCGCGAACCCGGATCACGGGAAGCGGCCATGACTTCGATCAGGCCTTCAGCAATTTCCGGCACTTCGATGCGGAACAACTCGATCAGCATTTCCGGCGCTGTACGCGACAGGATCAGCTGCGGGCCCCGGTTCTCGGTGCGGATTTCCTTGAGCAGCGCACGCAATCGCACGCCAACCCGGAAAGTTTCGCGAGAGATGATGTCTTCGCGAGCCAGCAACGCTTCGGCGTTGTTGCCCAGGTCGACGATCACGTTGTCGCGGGTCACTTTTTTCACGGTGCCGGAGATGATTTCCCCCAGGCGCTCGCGATAAGCGTCGACAACTTGCGCGCGCTCGGCTTCGCGAACTTTCTGCACAATGACCTGCTTGGCAGTCTGTGCAGCGATGCGACCGAACTCAATGGATTCGATTTTTTCTTCGACGACATCACCGACCTTGGCGCCCGGGTGCGTTTCTGCAACCTTGCTCGGCCAGGTTTCGATAGCTGGATCGTCCAGGTCGGCTTCCTCGACGACTGTCCAGCGACGGAAAGTCTCGTAGGCACCGGTGTGGCGATTGATCTCCACACGCAAATCAACTTCGTCTTCGAACCGCTTCTTGGTAGCAGTGGCCAGGGCCAGCTCCAGCGCTTCAAAAATAACGTTAGCCGGTACGCCCTTTTCATTGGATACCGACTCAACAACCAGCAGTACTTCTTTGCTCATCGTACGCCTCGCCTTTCGCAAGCCATTGGATCCGCGGGATCCGCAGTATCTGGCACGTATCAGTCAAAACTGGGAATAATGTTGGCCTTGTCGATCATATCGATCGGCAACAGGAACTCATGGTCGTCTACCTGCACCACGACGTCCTGCTCTTCTACACCGCGCAGAAGGCCTTGGAAGTTGCGTCGACCTTCGAAAGGCGAGCGCAGCTTGATCTTCACTTGTTCACCGGCAAACAAAGCGAACTGTTCAAGAGTGAACAGGGGGCGCTCCATGCCAGGCGAGGAAACTTCAAGGGTGTATTCGGAGGTGATTGGATCTTCAACATCCAATACACCGCTGATCTGACGGCTGACGATGGCGCAATCGTCCACCAACACGCCGCCTTCCTTATCGATATAAACGCGCAACAGTGAGTGGCGACCTTGAGCCGAAAACTCAATACCCCAGCATTCATAGCCAAGGGCCACGACCACCGGGGCCAACAAGGCCTGCAACTGTTCTAGCTTGCTCGACACCTGAACCCCCTCGTGCATGTTTGTGCATGCTGTGCAAATAAAAAAAAATGGGCGAATCGCCCATCCCTGAAACGCCGTCGAACAGCGGCGTTATAAAGTGTCCAGCTAACAAAAAGCCCCTTGGAAGGGGCCCCTGAAACTGGTTGCGGGAGCCGGATTTGAACCGACGACCTTCGGGTTATGAGCCCGACGAGCTACCAGACTGCTCCATCCCGCGACAAAGCTGGGGCGGAAGTATACGACCGATCCCTTACAGGGTCAATGTAACCCTTCCACCTACAAGAAAGCCCGCATTCGCGGGCTCTCCTGATAATTGGTACCGAGAAGGGGACTCGAACCCCTACACCCTATGGGCACAACCACCTCAAGGTTGCGTGTCTACCAATTCCACCACCTCGGCAATACAGCATTTGAAACCTTCTTACTTCTGCTCTTGAGCTGGAGGTACGTCAGTCGCCGGGTTGGCCGACTTTTGCTCTTGAAGCACCGGGACATCATCAGAAGCCGGTTGTTGCTTTGGCGCCTCCAGTACCGCTGGGTTTGGCAAACCTACTTGAGTCAGCTCGTGAGCTTTCTCTTTAGCAAAGTAACCTAACCCTAAGCTGGTTATGAAGAAACCGGCGGCAAGTATAGCAGTAAACTTACTGAGAAAGGTAGAGGAACCTTGGCTTCCGAACACAGTATTTGAAGCACCTGCACCGAAAGATGCACCAGCATCCGCACCTTTACCCTGCTGCAGCAATACGAGAGCAACTACGCCCAGTGCACCCAGCAGATGAAAAACGACTACGACTGTTTCCAGCATTTTTTCAGTTTCCCGCGGCGCGACAGATCGCACCGAACTCATCTGCATTCAGGGACGCTCCACCAATGAGCCCCCCATCGATATCCGGCATGCCGAACAGTTCGACCGCATTGGCCGCCTTCACGCTGCCGCCGTATAGAAGCCGCACACCTCGTGCCACTTCAGAATTCTCTGCCGCCAACTGCGCGCGGATGGCTGCGTGCACATCCTGCGCTTGTTGCGGCGAAGCCGTCAGCCCGGTGCCAATGGCCCAGACCGGCTCGTAAGCAATGACCGCTTTTGCAAAAGCGCCGACACCCAGCTCTTCAATGATGCTGCCCAGCTGACGCCCGACAACTTCAAGGGTCTTGCCGGCTTCACGCTGCTCGCGGGTTTCCCCTACACACAACACCGGAATCAGACCACAGGCCTGGGCCGCGGCAAACTTGCGGTTCAAGGTCTGGTCCCGCTCGCCCATGATCTGGCGACGCTCGGAATGCCCGACCAGGACCAGGGAACAACCTGCGTCCACCAATTGACTCGGTGCAATCTCACCGGTCAACGCACCTTGCATGGCTTCCATCGCAGAGTTCTGCGCGCCGACCGAAATCGACTTACCCTTCAAGCCATCAATCACTTGATTGATATACAAGCAAGGCGGGAAAACCGCGACATCAACACCGCTTGGCAAGGCCAGATGACGAAGGCCATTGATCAGCTCAGCGACGCTGGCGCGGGTACCGTGCATCTTCCAGTTACCAGCTACCATAGGGCGACGCATGCTGTACCTCGTCGGTCAAAGTGGGCGCAGATGTTACCCAACGGATTCATGACTGGCAAGCCGAATTCAGGCAGAAATTTCAGTAACCAGTTTTGCCAGCTCCTCGGCATAACCGCGAACTTGCGCTTCATCCTCGCCTTCGACCATGACACGCACCAAAGGCTCTGTACCGGACTTGCGCAACAACACGCGCCCACGCCCCGCCATCGCCTCTGTCACACGCTCACTGGCCTGCTTGACCTGCGCATGTTCAAGAGGGTTTACACCGCCACCGAAACGCACGTTGATCAACACTTGCGGACATTTGCGCAATGCCTGGCGCGACTGTGCAAGACCTTCGTTGCGCGCCTTGAGCGCCATCAGCACTTGCAGGGCCGCGATAATTGCATCACCAGTGGTGGTGTGATCGAAGCATACGATGTGGCCGGAGTTCTCGCCCCCGATCACCCAATTGCGCTCCAACAACTCCGAGATCACGTAGCGGTCGCCCACGTTGGCGCGTACGAACGGGATATCCAGGTCAGCCAGGGCCAACTCAAGCCCGAGGTTGCTCATCAACGTGCCGACCACGCCGCCCTGCAGCTTGCCGCGCCCGTGCAGGTCGCGAGCAATGATGAAGAGCAGTTCGTCACCATCGACGACCGTACCGGTGTGGTCGACCATCAAGACCCGATCACCATCGCCATCGAAGGCGATGCCGAGATCGGCCTGCTCAGCCAGCACCGCAGCCTGCAACGCCTCGGTATGGGTAGAGCCACAGTTGTGGTTGATGTTCAGGCCATTAGGTTGAGCGGACAGCACCACCACGTCGGCACCCAGCTCGCGAAACACGCTCGGCGCCACTTTATAGGTGGCCCCATGAGCACAGTCGACGACGATTTTCAGACCGGAAAAACTGGTACCGGTCGGCACGCTGCCTTTGCAGAACTCGATGTAGCGACCCGACGCATCGTTGATCCGCGATACCTTGCCGATCTTGCTCGACTCGACCACCGTCATCGGCGTGTCCAGCAGCTCTTCGATCATCAACTCGATATCATCCGGCAGCTTGGTGCCCTGGCCCGAGAAGAACTTGATGCCGTTGTCATCATGCGGGTTGTGCGAGGCACTGATCACGATGCCTGCCTGGGCCTGGAACGTACGGGTCAGGTAGGCAATGGCTGGCGTCGGCATCGGGCCGAGCAGCATCACATCGGCGCCCGCCGACGTCAGGCCGGCCTCGAGAGCCGATTCGAACATATAGCCGGAAATTCGCGTGTCCTTGCCGACCAGCACCTTGCAGGCGCCCATCTTGCGGAAGGCCATCCCGGCAGCCCAGCCGAGCTTGAGCATGAAATCTGGGGTAATAGGGTATTCGCCGACCCGACCACGAATACCGTCGGTGCCAAAGTATTTCTTGCTCATAAGTGCTCCGTCATTCTTATTCGGCTGAATCCACAGCTGCGATCATCCGCACGACATCCATCGTTTCGGCTACATCATGCACGCGCAGTATGCGTGCACCCTTAGTAAGGGCCAAGGCCGCCAGGGCAAGACCGCCATACAGGCGCTCTCCCACCGGGCGACCCAGGGCATTGCCTATCATGCTCTTTCGCGAGACCCCAACCAACAGGGGTCTCCCCAGGGCATGCAAGGCTTCCATATGCTTGAACAGGCTCAGGTTGTGCGCCAATGTCTTGGCGAAGCCGAACCCGGGATCAAGAATGATCCGCTCGGCGGGAATCCCCACCGCAGCACATTGATCCAGACGCGCCACCAGGAATTCACCCACCTCCCTGGTCACATCATCGTAGTGCGGATCATTCTGCATGGTCCCCGGCTCGCCGAGCATATGCATCAGGCACACCGGCAACCCGGTGGCCGCCGCTGCATCCAGGGCGCCATCGCGCTGCAGGGATCGAACATCATTGATCAAACCCGCTCCCAGTCGCGCAGTCTCGCGCATGACCGCAGGCGTGGATGTATCGACTGAAATAATGACATCGAGTTCGCGATGGATGCGCTCGACAATCGGCGCCACACGCTCAAGCTCTTCTGTAGGCGAGACCGCCCGCGCACCCGGTCGGGTCGATTCACCACCCACATCGATCAACGTTGCGCCGGCGGCCACCATGGCCTCGGCATGCCGCAGCGCAGCATCGAGCTGACTGAATCGACCACCATCGGAAAAGGAATCAGGGGTGACATTGAGGATGCCCATGACATGCGCATGGGCTAAATCAAGAACCCGGTTGCCGCAAGGCAACCGGGTCGAGGACTGAACAGAAGTCATTTCAAGCCTTAGACATCAGCGGCCGGACCGCCAATCGGTGTTTCCGGACGCTCGCCCTGGACCGCCGGAGGCGTACCGGAGGTCCCTGTACCGCCGCCCGACCAGTCACGAGGTTCGCGAGGTTCGCGACCCGCCATGATGTCGTCGATCTGCTCGGCATCGATGGTTTCGTACTTCATCAGTGCATCGGCCATGGCGTCGAGCTTGTCACGGTTATCCGTGAGGATCTGCCGGGCAGTGCCGTAGCACTGGTCGATGATGCTCCGCACTTCGGAATCGATCAGCTTGGCCGTCTCGCCGGAGAAGCTTGCATGCTGGCCACCGCCACCACGACCGAGGAACACCTCGCCCTCTTCTTCGGCATACATCAGCGGGCCAAGCTTCTCGGACAGGCCCCACTTGGTGACCATGTTCCGGGCGATCTGGCTGGCACGCATGATGTCGTTGGACGCCCCCGTGGTCACACCGTCGAAGCCCAGCGTCATTTCTTCAGCGATACGGCCGCCGTACAACGAACAGATCTGGCTGATCAACGCTCGTTTGGACAGGCTGTAGCGATCTTCTTCCGGCAGGAACATGGTCACGCCAAGGGCACGACCGCGGGGGATGATCGAGACCTTGTAGACCGGATCATGCTCGGGCACGACACGACCGACGATCGCATGACCCGCCTCGTGATACGCGGTGTTCTGCTTTTCTTTCTCAGACATGACCATGGATTTGCGCTCCGCGCCCATCATGATCTTGTCCTTGGCCAGCTCGAACTCCTTCATCTCCACGACGCGCTTGCCGGTACGTGCGGCGAACAGCGACGCTTCGTTGACCAGGTTCGCAAGGTCGGCACCGGAAAAGCCCGGCGTACCACGCGCGATGACTGCCGGAGCGACGTCGTCACCCATTGGCACCTTGCGCATATGGACCTTGAGGATCTGCTCGCGGCCACGAATGTCCGGCAGACCGACCACGACCTGACGGTCGAAACGACCTGGACGCAACAGCGCAGGGTCGAGCACGTCAGGACGGTTGGTGGCGGCGATCACGATGATGCCGTCGTTCATTTCGAAACCGTCCATCTCGACCAGCAACTGGTTGAGGGTCTGCTCGCGCTCGTCGTGACCGCCACCCATGCCGGCGCCACGATGGCGACCGACGGCGTCGATTTCGTCGATGAAGATGATGCAAGGCGCGTGTTTCTTGGCCTGTTCGAACATGTCGCGAACACGGCTGGCGCCTACACCGACGAACATTTCGACGAAGTCGGAACCGGAAATCGTGAAGAACGGCACCTTGGCCTCACCGGCAATCGCCTTGGCCAGCAAGGTTTTACCGGTACCTGGCGGGCCCACCATCAGCACGCCGCGCGGAATACGACCGCCCAGGCGCTGGAACTTGCCTGGATCGCGCAGGAACTCGACCAGTTCGCCCACTTCTTCCTTGGCTTCGTCGCAACCCGCTACATCAGCCAAGGTGGTTTTCACCTGGTCTTCGGAAAGCAGTCGGGCCTTGCTCTTGCCAAAGCTCATCGGCCCGCCCTTGCCACCGCCGCCACCCTGCATCTGGCGCATGAAGAACATGAACACGGCGATGATCACCAGGATCGGGAAGCTGGCCACCAGGAGCTGGGTCCAGATGCTTTGCTGTTCAGGCTGCTTGCCTTCGACCACGACATGGTTGTCCACCAGGTCGCCAATCAGGCCATTGTCCTGGATTGCCGGACGGATGGTCTTGAAGCTGTCGCCATCGGTGCGCTTGCCGGTAATCACATAGCCATCAACGGCTACGCGCTCGACCTTGCCATCCTTGACCTGCTGGATGAAGTCGGAATAGTTGAGGGTCTGCGGCTCGTTAGGGCTGGAGAAGTTGTTCATCACGGTCACCAGGACAGCAGCGATGATCAACCACAGGATCAGATTCTTTGCCATATCGTTCAATTAACTACCCTCTGAAGCAAGCTCCGCTACTGGCGCGCGCTTCGCATGATATTCACCGGCCTAACTTACTACATTACCTACGACTCTGGCAGGCGCCGTCTGTAACCCTTTGTGAAACACTTTCTACACAATATTCGCTAATGCTCACGGGACGAAATACGAAAAACCTATCACCCCGGTCGAAAAAACCCTTATTCCTCACTGCGACCACGGAAACCACGGCCCAGCAGGTACTGCTCGCGTGAGCGATCACGTGATGACTTCGGCTTGCGCGTCGTGACCTTCTCGAACTGCTTGCGCACGCTCTTGTGGTATTCGTCGAAGCCTTCACCCTGGAAGACCTTGATCAAAAAATCACCACCTGGCTTCAACACCCGGGTCGCAAGATCCAGTGCCAACTCGCACAGGAACATCGATCGCGGCATATCAACCGATGCCAGTCCACTCATATTGGGGGCCATATCGGAAATCACAAGGTCCACCTCGTTTTTTCCAACCGCCTCAAGGATCTGCGCCAGTACGGCGTCCTCGGTAAAGTCGCCCTGAATGAAGGTCACATCCGGGATGCTGTCCATTTCCAGGATATCGGAAGCGATCAGCGTGCCTTGCCCACCAATCAGACGACTGGTCACTTGGGACCAGCCACCCGGGGCGGCGCCCAAGTCGATCACGCTCATGCCTGGACGGATCAAACGGTCTCTTTCCTGAATCTCCAGCAGCTTGTAGCTGGCACGGGAACGATACCCGTCTTTTTGCGCCATTTTCACGAATGGGTCGTTGAAATGCTCTTGCAGCCATTTAAGACTTGTCTTGGAACGGGCCACGGGCCACCTCAAAAATAAAACGGGTCGTGATTAAGTGGGCGGTCCCGGACTTGCTCGGGTAAACTGGCCGCCGCTTTTTACAAGATCAGACGCAGGGGTCAGATTATGCCGCTCACTCAAGAGCAGAAGAAACAATACAAATCCATTGGCCACCATCTGAAACCGGTTTTGACTGTGGCTGACAACGGTTTGACTGAAGGTGTACTCGCCGAACTGGAACGCGCCTTGGGCGATCACGAGCTGATCAAGATCAAGCTCAACATCCTCGATCGCGAAGCCCGCCTGGCTGCCGTTGCCGAACTGTGCAAGACCGGCAAGGCAGACCTGGTGCAGGTCATCGGCAAGATGGCGCTGATTTATCGCAAGAATTTCAGCGTCAACAAGCAACTGTCGAACGTTCATCGCTTCAAGTGATGCCAAGGGTCAAGGGTGTGCCTCGCACACCCTGCCACTCCACCCGGGAACCGGCTGCAGCACCAGCACCAGACCGGAAAATCCCAGCACCAGGTAACTGAATACCCGCCACTGGCTCGCATCCGGCCAGCCGAGATGCACGGCAAAGAACATCCCGCACGCGTACAACGACATGAGCAGCAATTGCCCACGAATGTCGCGCCATAGACTGGCAAGGCCCTCGGCCTGAACCAGCACCAACGCCTGGAACATCACGCACACCGCGGAAAAACCCACCAGCAGCGCCGTCAGCATGCCTGCGATTTCATCGATGAGCAGCGGTGCCAGGCCGACTCGGCCCAGCACCGGCAGCAAACCGATGTGCAACAACCAGATGCCGCCCACCCACAACATCTGGGTGAGCTGCCAGATCATGGCGCCGGCTCGCAGCGGGCGCCTTCGTTCAGATGTGACGGACTTCGACAATCTCATACTCGATGACACCGCTAGGCGTCTTCACAGTCACCACATCACCCTCTTCCTTGGCAATCAAGGCACGGGCAATGGGCGAACCGACGGAAATCTTGCCGAGCTTGATGTCTGCCTCGTCCTCGCCAACGATCTGGTAAGTGACGCTTTCATCGGTCTCGACGTTGGCGATTTCCACGGTAGTGCCGAAGATCACCTTGCCGGTGTGCGGGATCGTCGTGACGTCAATGACGACTGCATTCTGCATGCGGCCCTCGATGTCACGGATACGCGCCTCGACCATACCCTGCTGCTCGCGAGCTGCGTGGTACTCGGCGTTTTCCTTCAGATCACCCAGCTCCCGGGCCGTGCCGATGTCCTGGCTGAGCTTGGGGCGAACGACCTTGGTCAGGTGAGCGTGTTCTTCTTCCAGGGCCTTCGCGCCCTGAACTGTCATCGGGTACTTGGTTATGCTCATGCCTTCAATCCTGCATGTAGATCCTGCAAGCGACGCACGGTCTTCTCGGGACCGAACTTGAGCGCTTCGCAGATCGCTTCGCCCGCAGCAATGGTCGTGGTGCAGTAGATCTTGTGCTGCAGCGCATTGCGACGAATGGAGTAGGAATCGGCGATCGACTGACGACCTTCGGTGGTGTTGATGATCAGCGTGACTTCGTCATTCTTGATCATGTCGACCACGTGCGGACGTCCTTCGGTCACCTTGTTCACGCGGCGCACTTTCAGGCCTGCGGCTTCGATCAGCCTGGCAGTACCGGCAGTGGCAACCACTTCGAAGCCCAAGTTGATCAGATCACGGGCTACGCCTGCAACCAGTGGCTTGTCGTCATCACGCACGCTGATGAACGCCGTGCCGCCCGTCGGCAAGACTTCGCTGGCGCCCATCTGGGCCTTGGCGAAGGCTTCACCGAAGGTATCGCCCACGCCCATCACTTCACCGGTGGACTTCATCTCAGGGCCGAGGATCGGGTCCACGCCAGGGAACTTGGCGAACGGGAACACCGCCTCTTTCACGCTGTAGAAGTTCGGAATGATTTCCTTGGTGAAGTTCAGCTCCTTCAGGGTTTTGCCAGCCATGACTCGCGCAGCGATCATTGCCAGGGAAACACCGATGCACTTGGAGACGAACGGTACGGTCCGGGAAGCGCGCGGGTTGACTTCGATGACGTAGATGTCTTCGCCCTGCAGGGCCAGTTGCACGTTCATCAAGCCGATGACGCCCAGTTCCAGGGCCATTTTCTTGACCTGCTCGCGCATCTCGTCCTGGATGTGCGCCGGCAGCGAGTACGGCGGCAGCGAGCAGGCGGAGTCACCGGAGTGAACGCCAGCCTGCTCGATGTGCTGCATGATCGCGCCAATCACCACGTCCTTGCCGTCGCTGACCGCATCCACGTCCATTTCAATGGCGCAGTTGAGGAAGTGATCCAGCAGCACCGGGCTGTCGTTGGACACCTGGACCGCTTCACGCAGGTAGCGCTTGAGTTCGTCTTCCTGATAAACGATTTCCATCGCGCGGCCGCCCAGCACATAGGACGGACGCACCACCAGCGGGTAACCGATCTTCGCGGCGGCACGAATCGCTTCGTCTTCGCTGCGCACGGTGGCGTTTGGCGGCTGGCGCAGGTTCAGGCGCTCGACCATCTGCTGGAAGCGCTCACGGTCTTCGGCGCGGTCGATCGCATCCGGGCTGGTACCGATGATCGGCACGCCGGCGGCCTCAAGGGCACGGGCCAGCTTCAGCGGGGTCTGGCCGCCGTACTGGACGATCACGCCCTTTGGCTTCTCGACACGAACGATTTCCAGCACGTCTTCCAAGGTCACTGGCTCGAAGTACAGGCGATCGGAGGTGTCGTAGTCGGTGGACACGGTTTCCGGGTTGCAGTTGACCATGATGGTCTCGTAACCGTCGTCCCGCAGGGCCAGTGCCGCGTGTACGCAGCAATAGTCGAACTCGATGCCCTGGCCGATCCGGTTAGGACCGCCACCCAGGATCATGATCTTGTCGCGGGTCGATGGCGCGGCCTCGCACTCTTCTTCGTACGTGGAGTACAGGTAGGCGGTGTCGGTGGCGAACTCGGCTGCGCAGGTGTCGACGCGCTTGTAGACCGGGAACACGTCCAGCTTGTGGCGATGAGCGCGCAGGCTCTTCTCGGTCACACCCAGCAGCTTGGCCAGGCGCATGTCGGAGAAGCCTTTGCGCTTGAGGCGGAACATCGTGTCGCGGTCGATGCTGGACATGCCCAGGGTTTTGACCTTCTCTTCTTCCTTGATCAGATCTTCGATCTGTACCAGGAACCAAGGGTCGATCATGTTCATGCCGAAGATCTGCTCGACGGTCATGCCGGCGCGGAAGGCATCGGCCACGTACCAGATGCGCTCGGCGCCCGGCACGGTCAGCTCGCGCTTGAGCACGCTCATGCTTTCCGGGTCGGCCAGGTCCAGCTTCGGATCGAGACCGCAGACACCCACTTCCAGGCCGCGAAGAGCTTTCTGCAAGGATTCCTGGAAGGTCCGGCCGATGGCCATGACTTCACCGACCGACTTCATCTGGGTGGTCAGGCGGGCGTCGGCCTTGGCGAATTTCTCGAAGGCGAAGCGTGGCAGCTTGGTCACGACGTAGTCGATGGACGGTTCGAAGGACGCCGGGGTCTTGCCGCCGGTGATGTCGTTCGACAGCTCGTCCAGGGTGTAGCCCACGGCCAGCTTGGCGGCGACCTTGGCGATCGGGAAACCGGTGGCCTTCGACGCCAGGGCCGACGAACGGGATACCCGTGGGTTCATCTCGATGACCACCATGCGACCGGTGTTCGGGCAGATGCCGAACTGGACGTTGGAGCCACCGGTTTCCACGCCGATCTCGCGCAGTACTGCCAGGGAGGCGTTACGCAGGATCTGGTATTCCTTGTCGGTCAGGGTCTGGGCCGGTGCGACGGTGATCGAGTCACCGGTGTGCACGCCCATCGGGTCGAAGTTCTCGATGGAGCAGACGATGATGCAGTTGTCCTTTTTGTCGCGGACAACTTCCATTTCGTATTCTTTCCAGCCGATCAGGGATTCGTCGATCAGCAGTTCCTTGGTCGGCGACAAGTCGAGACCACGGGCGCAGATTTCTTCGAATTCTTCACGGTTGTAGGCGATGCCACCACCGGTGCCGCCCATGGTGAAGGACGGACGGATGATGCAGGGGAAGCCGAGGCGCTCCAGGACGGCATTGGCCTCTTCCATGCTGTGGGCGATGCCCGAGCGTGGGCAGTCCAGGCCGATGGATTTCATCGCCTTGTCGAAGCGCGAACGGTCTTCGGCCTTGTCGATGGTGTCGGCGTTGGCGCCGATCATTTCCACACCGAATTTTTCCAGGACGCCTTCGCGCTCCAGGTCCAGGGCGCAGTTCAGCGCAGTCTGGCCACCCATGGTCGGCAGCAGCGCGTCCGGGCGCTCCTTCTCGATGATCTTGGCAACGGTCTGCCACTTGATCGGCTCGATGTAGGTGGCATCGGCCATGGCCGGGTCGGTCATGATGGTGGCCGGGTTGGAGTTCACCAGGATGACGCGGTAGCCCTCTTCGCGTAGGGCCTTACAGGCCTGGGCGCCGGAGTAGTCGAACTCGCAGGCCTGGCCGATCACGATCGGGCCAGCGCCGAGAATCAGGATGCTTTTTATGTCTGTACGTTTTGGCATGGGTTTGTCACTCAAATCCGCAGGTCAGTCGGCTAGGCCGTCGAACAATCTTTGAAGCGCCCAAGGGGGCCGCCGCGCTCGGGGCCGCCCTCGGGCTTCACGCGGTCAGCGTCGCTTGGCCATCTCGTTGATGAAGCGATCGAACAGCGGCGCCACATCGTTCGGGCCCGGGCTCGCTTCAGGGTGGCCCTGGAAGCTGAACGCGCTCTTGTCGGTACGCTCGATGCCTTGCAGCGTGCCGTCGAACAGCGATTTGTGAATCGCGCGCACGTTGGCCGGCAGGGTCGCTTCATCTACGGCAAAACCGTGGTTCTGGCTGGTGATCATCACCACGCCGGTGTCCAGGTCCTGCACAGGGTGGTTGGCACCGTGGTGGCCGTGACCCATTTTCAGGGTCTTGGCGCCCGAAGCGAGGGCCAGCAACTGGTGACCGAGGCAGATACCAAACACCGGGATCTCGGTTTCCAGCACGTCCTTGATCGCTTGGATCGCGTAGTCGCAAGGCTCCGGATCACCCGGGCCGTTGGACAGGAACACGCCGTCGGGCTTGAGGGCCAGGACATCGGCGGCCGGGGTTTGCGCCGGAACCACGGTGACGCGGCAGCCACGCTCGACCAGCATGCGCAGGATGTTCAGCTTGACGCCGTAGTCGTACGCCACCACGTGATACGGCAGCTCGGAAGCCTCGATCGTCGCGTGACTGTCGGTCTTCAGGTCCCAGACCGTGGAGCGCCATTCGTATTGCTTCTGGGTGCTGACGACTTTCGCCAGGTCCATGCCCTTGAGGCCAGGGAAACCCTGGGCAGCAGCGATGGCGGCTTCTTCGGAAATGTTGTCACCGGCCATGATGCAGCCGTTCTGCGCGCCTTTTTCCCGAAGGATGCGGGTCAGGCGACGGGTGTCGATACCGGCGATCGCCACGACGTTGTTGGCTTTCAGGTAGTCGGACAGGGACATCGTGTTACGCCAGTTGCTCGCTACCAGCGGCAAGTCACGGATGACCAGGCCGGCGGACCAGACACGATCGGACTCGGCGTCTTCCGGCGTAGTACCGGTGTTGCCGATGTGCGGGTAAGTCAGGGTAACGATTTGCTGGGCGTAGGAAGGATCGGTAAGAATTTCCTGATAGCCGGTCATTGCGGTGTTAAACACCACCTCACCAACGGTCTGACCGTCGGCTCCAATGGCTTCGCCGCGAAAAATGCTGCCATCAGCAAGGGCGAGTATGGCTGGCTTAGTCAAGAAGACCTCCCGTAAATAAAGCCTGAAAGGGCGATCGCAGGTTGTAAAAAAGCGGAGTGACGTATGGACACGTCACCCCGCTTGTTCACTGAATTATTCTGCGCGCTTTTAGTGGACACACTAAAGCTGTAGCTTACAGAAAAAGGCTTTTTTGGTCCACCGCTAATGAGCCTTAAAGGCAGGGGAATGCGACAGGCCGTCGCGAAGCGGTGTAAAACGGGGCGCAGTATAACCTGAACCCCGCTCTTAATGGCATCAACGCAGGTCGAGAACGTCCTGCATATCGTACAAACCAGGCTCGCGGCCATCCAGCCACAGCGCGGCACGTACAGCACCCTTGGCGAAGGTCATCCGGCTGGATGCCTTGTGGGTGATCTCCAGGCGCTCGCCTTCGGTGGCGAACAGCACGGTATGGTCGCCCACCACGTCGCCACCGCGCACCGTGGCGAAACCGATGGTGTCGCGCTCACGGGCACCGGTATGCCCTTCGCGCCCATACACGGCGACTTTCTGCAGATCACGCCCCAGCGCATCGGCAATCACTTCACCCATGCGCAAGGCCGTTCCCGAAGGCGCGTCGATCTTGTGCCGGTGATGGGCCTCGATGATCTCGATATCTGCGTCATCACCCAGAACCCGGGCCGCCATGTCCAGCAGCTTCAGGGACAGGTTCACACCCACACTGAAGTTCGCCGCAAACACGATGGCAATGTCGTTGCCCGCGTCGGCCAGCAGCTGCTTTTGCGCCACATCCAGCCCCGTGGTGCCAATCACCATGGCCTTGCCATGCTTGCGGCAGATCGCGAGGTTTTTCAGCATCACGTCCGGCAGGGTGAAATCGATCAGCACATCGAACTCGTCGAGCACCTTCTCCAGACCGCCAGACATCGGCACGCCGATACGCCCCAGCGAGGCCAGCTCGCCCGCATCAGCACCCACCAGCGTACTGTCGGGCCGAACGATGGCCGCCGTCAGGCCGGAGAGCGGCGAGCGCTGCTGCACCGCCTCGACCAGCGCCTTGCCCATGCGCCCCGCAGCGCCCATCACAGCTATACGTCGCATGCGAACTCCTTACAGGTCGCCGAAGAAGCGCTTCACGCCTTCGAACCAACCGGTGGTTTTCGGGGAGTGGCTGTTGTCATCCGCCAGGGAGTTGCGGAACTCTTCCAACAGTTCACGCTGACGCCGCCCCAGGTTGACCGGTGTTTCCACCGCCACGCGACACATCAGATCGCCTGCGCCACCGCCACGCACTGGCGCGACGCCTTTGCCACGAATGCGGAACTGCTTGCCAGTCTGCGTGCCCTCGGGAATTTTCAGCTTGACGCGACCGTCGAGGGTCGGGATCTCAAGCTCGCCACCCAAGGCCGCATCGACAAAGCTGATCGGCACTTCGCAGAACAGGTGCTTGCCGTCGCGCTGGAAAATCGCATGTTCGCGCACGTTGATGACCACATACAGATCGCCGGTCGGGCCACCCTGGGCACCCGCCTCGCCTTCGCCGGACAGGCGAATGCGGTCACCGGTGTCAACACCGGCCGGCACCTTGACCGACAGTGTCTTGTACTCTTCGACACGCCCTTCGCCGTGGCAGGAGTCGCACGGATCGGAAATGATCTTGCCTTGGCCATGGCAACGCGGGCAGGTCTGCTGGACCGAGAAGAAGCCTTGTTGCATGCGAACCTGGCCAATGCCGCCGCACGTCGGGCAGGTCACGGGCGAGGAGCCTTTCTTGGCACCCGAGCCATCGCACGGTTTGCAGTTGACCAGTGTCGGCACACGGATATTGACGGTGGTACCGCGCACCGCTTCTTCCAGGTTCAACTCCAGCGTGTAGCGCAGGTCACTGCCACGCTGGGCGCCACCACGCGCGCCGCCGCGGCCGCCGCCGAAGAAGTCGCTGAATACATCACCGAAAATATCGGAGAAGTTCTGGCCGCCGAAACCGGCACCGCCGCCGCCCATGCTCGGGTCGACGCCGGCATGCCCGTACTGGTCGTAGGCCGCGCGCTTACTGGAATCGGACAGGACTTCGTAAGCCTCGTTGGCTTCCTTGAACATCTCTTCCGACGCTTTATCGTCGGGATTACGGTCCGGGTGGTGCTTCATCGCCAGGCGACGGTAGGCCTTTTTCAGGTCCGCTTCGCTTGAACCACGCTCGACACCCAATACTTCGTAATAGTCACGCTTTGCCATTAGTCTTTGCACTCTTGTAGGACGTTCGGCAAACCTCTCCTGAGCCTCGCCAAACTCGTTGAGCCCCAATGCAGGCCCGGACCCAACTCACGTCGATTCAACGATCCTGGTCTCGGCGCATATCGCCCGGAAAGCAGGAGCATTCCCGAACACACCGTCAGCACCCGAGCTTTGTCGCATGCTGTAAAAATTCGTTGCCTCCAGACACGCCAACGCGGGAGCAAGCTCCCGCGCGGCGACATCCTACCAGCCACCGCACAAACGCAGTCAACCGGCCGACCAACAAGCGATTACTTGTGGTCTTTCACTTCTTCGAACTCGGCGTCGACGACGTCGTCGGCTTTCTCGGCCGATTCACCCTGCGCAGCCGCGCCTTCGGCAGGCTGGGCCTGCTCGGCGTACATCTTCTGAGCCACAGGTGCGGAGACCTTCGACAGCTCTTCGATTTTCGCCTCAATGGCAGCCTTGTCGTCGCCTTTCACGGCGGCTTCCAGGGCAACCACGGCCGCTTCGATGGCGGTTTTCTCTTCCGCGGTCACTTTCTCGCCAGCATCGGCGATCATCTTGCGGGTCGAGTGCACCAGGGCATCGCCTTGGTTACGGGCGCTGGCCAGCTCTTCGAACTTGCGATCTTCCTCGGCATTGACTTCAGCGTCGCGAACCATCTGCTGAATTTCTTCCTCGGACAGGCCGGAGTTGGCCTTGATCACGATCGACTGGGTCTTGCCGGTGGCCTTGTCTTTCGCGCCGACGTGCAGGATGCCGTTGGCGTCGATGTCGAAGGTCACTTCGATTTGTGGCACGCCACGCGGCGCTGGCGGAATCTCGGCCAGGTCGAACTTGCCCAGGGATTTGTTCTGGGCAGCCTGCTTGCGCTCACCCTGCAGTACGTGGATGGTCACGGCGCCCTGATTGTCATCGGCCGTCGAGAACACCTGGGACTTCTTGGTAGGAATCGTGGTGTTTTTCTCGATCAGCGCGGTCATCACGCCGCCCATGGTTTCGATACCCAGGGTCAGCGGGCTGACGTCGAGCAGCAGAACGTCTTTCACGTCACCAGCCAATACCGCGCCCTGGATAGCAGCACCCATGGCAACAGCTTCGTCAGGGTTGACGTCTTTACGTGCTTCTTTACCGAAGAAATCGGTGACCAGCTTCTGAACCAGCGGCATGCGGGTCTGACCGCCAACCAGGATCACGTCGTTGATCGAGCCAACGTCGATACCGGCGTCTTTCATGGCAATGCGGCAAGGTTCGATGGTGCGCTGGACCAGGTCTTCCACCAGCGCTTCGAGCTTGGCGCGGGAGATTTTTACGTTCAGGTGCTTAGGACCGGTGGCGTCTGCGGTGATGTACGGCAGGTTCACGTCGGTCGACTGGCTCGAGGACAGTTCGATCTTGGCTTTTTCAGCGGCTTCTTTCAGGCGCTGCATGGCCAGCGGGTCACCCTTGAGGTTCATGCCGCTTTCTTTCTTGAACTCGTCGACGAGGTAGTCGATCAGGCGGATGTCGAAGTCTTCACCACCGAGGAACGTGTCACCGTTGGTCGCCAGTACTTCGAACTGATGCTCGCCGTCGACTTCAGCGATCTCGATCACGGAGACGTCGAAGGTACCGCCACCCAGGTCGTAAACGATCACGGTGTGATCGCCCTTGGCCTTGTCCATACCGTAGGCCAGAGCGGCCGCGGTCGGTTCGTTGATGATACGTTTTACGTCCAGGCCCGCGATGCGGCCGGCGTCTTTGGTCGCCTGGCGCTGGCTGTCGTTGAAGTATGCTGGAACAGTGATGACCGCTTCAGTCACCGCTTCGCCGAGGTAATCTTCGGCGGTTTTCTTCATTTTCTTGAGGATTTCAGCCGAGATCTGTGGCGGTGCCATTTTCTGGCCGTTCACTTCAACCCAGGCGTCGCCGTTATCAGCCTTGGCGATCTTGTAAGGCACCATCTTGATGTCTTTCTGAACGACTTCTTCGTCGAACTTGCGACCGATCAGACGCTTCACCGCGTACAGGGTGTTATGCGGATTGGTCACTGCCTGACGCTTGGCCGACTGGCCAACCAGAATTTCGCCATCGTTGGCGTACGCGATGATCGACGGCGTGGTGCGCGCGCCTTCAGCATTTTCAATAACCTTGGCCTTGCCGTTTTCCAGCACGGAGACGCACGAGTTGGTGGTCCCCAGGTCGATGCCGATAATCTTGCCCATGTTAACTCTCCCGGAACTTGGATTTTGTTGCCGCAGCAGTGGTGGCTAACTGCGGTAGCACTTAAACGCTTGACTTATAGATGGGGCCGCTGCGCCCGATTTCAAGCCTGCTCATCGATAGAAGGCGAAACCGGTGCCGGCGCCTTGCTGACCACGACCATGGCCGGACGCAGCAGGCGGCCGTTAAGCAGGTAGCCTTTCTGGAAAACCTTCAGGACGCTGTTTGGCTCGACATCAGCGCTTTCCTGCATCGCCATGGCCTGGTGATGCTCGGCGTTGAAGGGCTCGCCATGCGGATCAAGGGTTTCAAGCTGATAACGCTTGAGAGTGTCCTGGAACATCTTCAGGGTCAGCTCGATGCCTTCACGCATCGGACGGATGTTCTCGTCGTCCGGGTTGGACAGCTCCAGGCCGCGCTCCAGGCTGTCGATGATCGGCAGCAGGTCGCCAGCAAAACGCTCCAGGGCGAATTTATGAGCCTTTTCCACATCTTGCTCGGCGCGACGGCGGACATTCTGCAGGTCGGCTGCTACACGCAACGCCTGATCCTGCGCACCGGCCAGTTGCTCTTCGAGCACTTGTACACGTGCCGCCAAGTCTTCACCGGAATCCTGGGAAGCCTGATTGGCGTCTAGATTTTGCGTGTCCTGCGTCTGTTCGTCAGCCATAGAGATTTCTCCTTTCAACTTCGTCCGCGAGCTCGACTCGCGCTTCTGCCCCGGTATATGGGGCCGGGTTTTCCAGCTTCAAGGGCCATCTGACGAATTAACCTTACAAAAAACAGCTGCATAATCATTCCTCTCCGCGCTAAGAAAATCATTTTCCCAAGCAAATTGAGCTAAGCACGGGCATTGTCAGGCCGAAACAAAACACTGTATAAATAACCAGACCTAAAGCCTGGGAGCGGCCTTATGCTGGTGCACCTGTCCGTACACAACTACGCCATCGTCGAACATCTCGACCTCGAACTCGATCGAGGCATGAGCGTGATCACCGGTGAAACCGGCGCGGGCAAGTCGATCATGCTCGACGCCCTGGGCCTGACCCTGGGCGACCGCGCCGACAGCGGTGTGGTGCGCCCCGGAGCGGACAAGGCCGACATCCTGGCGACCTTCGACCTGGTCGACATCCCCGAGGCCAGCGCCTGGCTGGCCGAACGCGACCTGGACACCGACGGCCTGTGCATCCTGCGCCGGGTCATCACCGCCGAAGGCCGCTCGCGAGGCTACATCAACGGCACGCCCTGCCCCCTCGGCGACCTGAAGGCCCTCGGCGAACTGCTGATCGACATCCACAGCCAGCATGAACACCAATCCCTGCTCAAGACCGATACCCATCGTCGCCTGCTGGATGAGTACGCCGGCGCCACCGACCTGGCCCGGCAGGTCCAACTGGCCGCCCAACGCTGGCGCCAGACCCGGCAGGAACTGGATCGCCTCTCCAACTCCGGCGACGAACAGCGTGCCCGCCACCAGTTATTGAGCTACCAGCTCGAAGAGCTGGAAAACCTGGCCCTGGGTGAGAACGAGCTGGAAGAGCTGGAGCAGGAACACAAGAACCTGACCAACGCCGAAACCCTGCTGGGCATCTGCCGCCAAGTGGTCGAGCAATGCAGCGAGAGCGATTCGGGCAATGTGCTCAATGCACTGACAGCGAGCCTGAACCGACTCTCCAGCGTGAACAATTCAGTGGGCGCCCTGAACGAAGCGACCAACTTGCTGACGAGCGCGCAGATCCAGGTCGAGGAAGCCGTTGGGGAACTGAACCGCTTCCTCGATCATTTCGATGCCGACCCGGCACGCCTGCAATACCTGGAAGAGCGCCTGGACACCATCTATACGCTGGCGCGCAAGCACCGTATCCAGCCAACCGAGGTAGCCGAACTCCAACAGCGACTGTTGGACGAACTGGAAACCTTGAACGCCAACGATGAATCCATCGAGCGCCTGGGGGACGAACTCGCTTCTTATGCCCGCCATTACCAGGAGAGGGCCAAGGAGCTCAGCGAGCTGCGGCGCCAGGCCGCGACAGGGCTGGCCAGTGCCGTGGAACAGGAGATCCAGCGCCTGGGCATGCCAGGCGGACGCTTCACCATCGAATTGCGCCCCAACGCCGGTGACGAGCTCCAACCCAATGGGCTGGAACAGGTGGAATTGCTGGTCAGCGCCAACCCAGGGCAACCGCTCAAGGGCCTGGCCAAAGTCGCCTCCGGTGGTGAATTGTCACGAATCAGCCTGGCCATACAGGTCATCACCGCGCAGACCTCCCGCGTACCGACGCTGGTGTTCGACGAAGTGGACGTGGGCATCGGCGGCCCGACAGCGGAAATTGTCGGTCAATTGCTGCGCCGACTGGGCGAGCGCGGCCAGGTGCTGACGGTGACTCACCTGCCCCAGGTCGCCGCCCAGGGACACCAGCATTTATTTGTGCACAAGGTGCGTGGCGAGGATGCCACTCGCACCGCCGTGTCCAAGCTCAACAAAAACGAGCGGGTGGAAGAAGTGGCACGAATGCTGGGTGGGATCGACCTCACCAAGGAATCCCTGGCCCACGCGAAAAAAATGGTCGTTACCGCGAAAATTTGAGAACGGCAGAAAGCACGAAGGCGACCCTGGGGTCGCCTTCGTTCGTTTCGCGAACCCTAAAGTCCGCGCGACATGCTTACTTTTTCTTGCGTACGTACAGCACAAGATTGTGATCAACCATCTCGAAGCCATACTTGTCGACGATTGCTTTCTGCAGCCGCTCGATTTCTTCGTCGAAGAATTCGATGAC
The DNA here is from genome assembly GCF_001269655.1 of Pseudomonas thivervalensis. Classification (GTDB taxonomy): domain Bacteria; phylum Pseudomonadota; class Gammaproteobacteria; order Pseudomonadales; family Pseudomonadaceae; genus Aquipseudomonas; species Aquipseudomonas thivervalensis. The sequence goes on along the minus strand of NZ_LHVE01000002.1, from coordinate 122,801 downwards.
TTCACTGGTCTCGACGTTGACCATATGGTCGTGATGCTTGCCGTCGTCCAGCTCGAAGACCGCATGGCCTCCGTCGAAGTTGTGTCGCACCACAAGGCCAGCTGCCTCGAACTGGGTCAGAACACGGTAAACCGTGGCCAGACCGACGTCCTCACCAGCCTCCATCAGCGCCTTGTAGACATCCTCGGCGCTCATGTGGCGTTGCTCGGCGGAATCGAGCATTTGTAGAATCTTGACCCGTGGCAGGGTCACTTTGAGGCCGGCTTTGCGTAGTTCGCTATTTTCAACCATGGTCAGCTTTCTCGCGATGCTGCTTCGCAGCTTCTCTTAATGCGGGTATGATCGGCGTTTACGTTGTCCCAGCCAAGATAGTGGAAGTCGCCCACCGATGCAAAACACCAAGCTCTTGCTAACCAGTTTCACCTTTGTGGGACTGCTCGCACTCGCCGGTTGTTCATTCCCCGGGGTTTACAAAATCGACATCCAGCAGGGCAATGTCGTCACGCAGGACATGATAGACCAGTTACGCCCGGGAATGACCCGCCGGCAAGTACGGTTTATCATGGGTAACCCTCTGCTGACCGACACGTTCCATGCCGATCGCTGGGATTATCTGTACAGCTTGCAGCCAGGCGGCGGTGAGCGCCAACAGGAACGCATCAGCGTTATCTTCAGCCCTGACGACCAACTTGTCAGCCTGTCGGGCGATTTCATGCCTGGCGTGAGCCGTGACGAGGCCATTCTGGGCAAGGACAGCGGCACCACCGTGACCGACCCGGTCCAGAATGCCGAACAGCCGAAACCGGAAAAACCGGCCAAGCCAGGTTCGCTGCTGGACCAGATCCAGAAGGACGTGGACAAAGTCGAGACCGTACCGGTCCCGACACCAGAGCCCCTGGACACCTCGCCGCAATAAATTGCGACATGAAAAAACCCGGCATGCCGGGTTTTTTATTGCTTGCGACTCAGGTCAGGCTATTGCTCTGATTGTCGCGCCTGAGCAGCCTTGGCCGCGCGCAGGCGACGAATCTCCTTCGGATCAGCCAGCAGCGGTCGATAAATCTCCAATCGATCGGCCGCCTGCACCACCTGACGCTCCGGATCGGCAACCACCTTGCCAAAAATCCCGACCGGGCAAGTCGCCAGGTCCAGCTCCGGGAACGCGTCGGCAATCCCCGAGGCCATCAGCGCCGCGCGAACACTGGTGCCTTCCTGCACCACGCACGCGCGCAAGACCTGACGCTCCACCGAGGCATACACCACTTCTATCTCAATCAACGCTTGAGCTCTGCATTCTGCTTGGCCCGCTGGCAAAACGCATCGACCAGGGTATTGGCGGCCTGATTGAACAGTGGCCCCAACGTCGCTCGCACCAAAGGGCCGGCGTAGTCGAACGACAGGTCCAGGCTGATCTTGCAGGCCTTTTCGCCCAGCGGCTTGAACACCCAGACGCCGTGGAGCTGATTGAAGGGCCCCTCCTCCAGGTTCATCTCGATGGACTGCCCCGGCACCAGCGTATTACGCGTGACGAAGCGCTGGCTCAAACCGCCCTTGGCAATATTGAGACTGGCGCGCATATGGGTTTCAGAGCTTTCCAGCACCTCGGCGGACGAGCACCACGGCAAGAACTCCGGGTAGCTCGCCACATCGTTGACCAGGTCATACAGCGCCTGCGCCGGATAGGGCAGCAAGGCCGAGCGTTGAATATGTGTCGTCATGTAAGCGTCACTTCCACAGCTGGGCGGCAAACACTACGAGAATGCCGATGGGCGCCACATAGCGCATCAAGAACAGGCTCAAGGCAAAGAGTACCGGGCTGCGCAGCGACAATTCATCACGTACCGCTTCACGCCCCATGACCCATCCTGCAAACACCACGAAACACAAACCACCCAGTGGCAGCATGATCCGTGATGTGAAGAAATCAATCACGCCGAAGAAATCCAGCCCTCCGGTTGCTCCCCACTGGTAGAGATGAAACAGCCCGCCTTCGTTCACGAAAAACTTCGCTTGCTTCCATATATTGAAGGAAAACACCGTGCCCAGGCCGACAAACCAGCAGGTGAACGCCAACCAGAAGGTTACCCAGGCACGGCTGAGTCGGGTCCGCTCGACCAGGTAGGCCACCATGGGCTCCAGCAGGGAGATGGCCGAACTCCAGGCTGCGATGGCCACCAGGAGGAAAAACACCACCCCCATTACCTGGCCGAACGCCATGCTGCCGAAGGCAAAGGGCAGGCTGACAAACATCAACCCCGGCCCTTCGCTAGGGTTCAGGCCAGCAGCAAACACAATCGGAAACAATGCCACACCCGCCAGCAGCGACACGAAAGTGTCCAGCAGGGCGACGCCGAAAACGGTGCGGGTCAGGGAGGCGTTCTTGGGCATGTAGGCGCCATAGATCATGATCGAACCGACCCCGACGCTCAGGGAGAAAAATGCATGCCCCATGGCTGGCAGCAGGCCGTCCAGGACTTTCTCCGGCTGGAAGTCGAACATGAAATGCACGCCTTCCATGAAATGCCCGGTGGTCATGCTGTAGCCCAGCAGCACCAGGATCATCACGAACAATAACGGCATCATGATCCGCAGGCTGCGCTCGAGCCCGGCGACCACGCCTCGGGCAATCACCACGGCGGAAAGCACCATGAAAAGCGTGTGCCAAAGCGTGAGCCTCCAAGGGTCGGCGATCACATTGCCGAAGTAAGCGCCGACCTGATCAGGCGTCGCGCCTTGGAAATCGCCTCGCCCCATGTCGATGATGTAGTCCAGCGACCAGCCACCGACCACGCTATAGAAGGACAGGATCAACAGTGCCGTGATCATCCCGGCGAACGCACCCCAGGACCACTTCGGCGAATGTCCGGCCTCCACAGCCAACACCTTCAGGGCGTTGGCCGGGCTTTGTCGGGCGCGACGGCCAATCAGTGTCTCCGCCAGCATGACTGGCGCGCCGATAAGGGCGATGCATGCCAGGAACATCAGTACGAAGGCGCCGCCACCGTAGACGCCGACCATGTACGGAAACTTCCAGATACTACCCAGCCCCACAGCAGAACCGGTCGCCGCGAATATGAAGACCCAGCGGCTAGCCCAACTGCCGTGGACAGAAACCTTGTCTGTCGACATCGTGATCACGCCCAAGCGTTCAAAAAAGAGGCCGCATTGTCCGGGATTCACTCAACGTGCTCAAGCACGCAGCTTCACCGTAGCCGACACGCACGCAACTGCCTATAATGCCGCCCCTATGGCTAAACAGAAGAAACACCCCACAGGGACCATCGCGCAAAATAAAAAGGCGCGACACGATTACTTCATCGAACAACGTTTCGAGGCTGGCATGGTCCTGGCCGGCTGGGAAGTAAAGAGTCTGCGTGCCGGCAAGGCGCAACTGGTCGACAGCTACGTGCTGCTCAAGGACGGCGAGGCCTGGCTGCTGGGCAGTCACATCACGCCACTGACCACCGCCAGCACCCACGTGATCGCCGACCCGGTGCGCTCGCGCAAGCTGCTGCTCAACAAGCGCGAGTTGGAAAAACTCTTCGCCTCCGTGCAGCAGAAGGGCTACACCTGCGTCTGCACCTCGTTGTACTGGAGCAAGCACTTGATCAAGTGCGAAATTGCCCTGGGCAAGGGCAAGAAGGAGTACGACAAGCGCGATACCGAGCGCGAACGCGATGCCGGCCGCGAGCTGCAGCGCGCGGTGCGCAACAAGGGCAAGGAAGACTAGCCCGAGGTCAACTATGGGAGCGAGCTTGCTCGCGATGACGACGACACATCCAACATTGATGGGTCAGGCAGACCGCCATCGCGAGCGAGCTCGCTCCCACAGGACTCGCGGGCACGATTACATTCCCTTGCGCCGCTCCGCCCGCGCTACGCGCTGCACTTCCTGGCGCACCTCTTCCAAGACTTCCTGCACATACAAGATATGTCGGCTGGAAACTTCCCGTGCCTGCTCGGCATGCCCATCCATAATGGCCTGGAACAATTCCCGATGCTGGCTGATCAGCATGTCGCGGGTTTCACTGCGCTGCTTGTACATGCCGCCGATATTGGTGACGACGTTGCGCTTGAGCAGGTCGAACAGGCCGCGAATGGTGTGCAGCAAGACCGCGTTATGACTGGCCTCGGCGATGGCCAGATGGAACCGCGCATCCGCCGCGCCCTCCTCCGCCCGGCTCACCTCGTCGTGGCGCGCGTAACAATCCTGCAACTCATCAAAGGCCGCCGTCAGCCGCTCGCGATCCACTTCCGTGGCCCGCAGTGCTGCGTAATAGGCGCAGGACGCTTCCAGGGTGTGACGGAACTCCAACAAATCGCGCTGTGCTTCGGGATTGCTTTCCAAAAGCTGCAGCAGCGGATCACTGAACGTCGAGCCCAGCGACTCCACCACATAGTTGCCGCCGCCCTGGCGACTGATCAACAAGCCTTTGGCCGTCAGCTTCTGGATCGCTTCACGCAACGAAGGGCGTGACACACCGAACTGCTCGGCCAGGGTCCGTTCGGCGGGCAGTCGCTCACCCGACTTCAGCGTGCCCTCAAGGATCATGCCTTCAAGCCGCTCGACAATATCGTCAGACAGACGGCGCTGACGAATCTGATCAAACCCCATAACTCAATTCTCCACGAACCCGACAGCTCGCCGGGCTCTCTATTCTGGCCCATCCGGGCCGTGCTCACACCCACCAAAAACCATTTGTTCGAACGGATCAGATGCTCTCTGCACCGCTTATTCGACGAAAGTTTCAGGGCGGCAAATTGACACACGACAACCAAGGCTTTTACCCTAGCCGACAGCGCTTGTAAATTGGTATTACCAATTAACCAAAACCGCTGACCAGTGCCTGACCAACAACAATTAGGGGCCCACCCATTATGCAAACCTGGCAACAGCTCTACAGCCCGCTCGGCAGCCTCGGCTTGTCCGCACTCGCGGCCGTTATTCCCATCGTGTTTTTCTTCCTGGCCCTGGCGGTGTTTCGCCTCAAGGGACACGTGGCCGGCAGCATCACCTTGGCCCTGGCGATTGCCGTGGCGATCTTCGCGTTCAACATGCCCGCCGACATGGCGTTTGCCGCCGCCGGTTATGGCTTCGCCTATGGCCTGTGGCCCATCGCCTGGATCATCGTTGCCGCAGTGTTTCTCTACAAACTGACCGTCAAGAGCGGCCAGTTCGAGGTGATTCGCAGCTCGGTGCTGTCGATTACCGATGACCAACGCCTGCAAGTGTTGTTGATTGGCTTTTGCTTCGGCGCCTTCCTGGAAGGTGCCGCCGGTTTCGGTGCACCGGTGGCGATCACTGCCGCCCTGCTGGTCGGCCTGGGCTTCAATCCCCTGTACGCCGCAGGCCTGTGCCTGATCGCCAACACCGCCCCCGTGGCATTCGGCGCGCTGGGCATCCCGATTATCGTGGCCGGCCAGGTCACCGGGATCGACGCCTTCAAGATCGGCGCCATGACCGGTCGCCAACTGCCCTTGCTGTCGCTGTTCGTGCCGTTCTGGCTGGTGTTCATGATGGATGGCCTGCGCGGCGTCCGGGAAACCTGGCCAGCAGCGCTGGTGGCCGGCTTGAGCTTCGCCATCACCCAGTACTTCACTTCCAACTTCATTGGCCCGGAGCTACCGGACATCACCTCCGCCCTGGCCAGCCTGATTTCCCTGACCTTGTTCCTGAAAGTCTGGCAGCCCAAGCGCACCGCCGGCGCCCAGATTGCCGGCGCGACCTCCAGCGCAACGGTCACCGCCAGCGTCGGCGGTTTCGGCCAGCCGCGCAGTACCGTGGCTTCGCCCTACAGCCTGGGGGAAATCATCAAGGCCTGGTCGCCGTTCCTGATCCTGACCGTGCTGGTGACGATCTGGACCCTCAAGCCGTTCAAGGCCATGTTCGCCGCTGGCGGCTCGATGTACGGCTGGGTGTTCAATTTCGCCATCCCGCACCTTGACCAGATGGTGATCAAGGTCGCGCCCATTGTGATCAACCCCACCGCCATCCCGGCCGTGTTCAAGCTTGACCCGATTTCCGCCACCGGCACGGCGATTTTCTTCTCGGCACTGATCTCGATGCTGGTATTGAAGATCAACCTAAAAACTGGTCTTACCACTTTTAAAGAGACGCTTTTCGAGCTTCGCTGGCCGATCCTGTCCATCGGCATGGTGCTGGCGTTCGCGTTCGTCACCAACTATTCGGGCATGTCGTCGACCATGGCCCTGGTGCTGGCCGGCACAGGCGCGGCATTTCCGTTCTTCTCGCCGTTCCTGGGTTGGCTGGGCGTGTTCCTGACCGGCTCCGATACGTCGTCCAATGCCCTATTCAGCTCGCTGCAAGCCACCACCGCACACCAGATTGGCGTCAACGACACCCTGCTCGTCGCGGCCAACACCAGCGGCGGCGTGACCGGCAAGATGATCTCGCCACAATCGATCGCCGTGGCCTGTGCGGCGACCGGGTTGGTGGGCAAGGAATCGGATCTGTTCCGTTTCACCCTCAAACACAGCCTATTCTTTGCAACGATTGTCGGTCTGATCACGTTGGCCCAGGCCTACTGGTTTACCGGCATGCTGGTTCATTAAGTCCTACACGCAATACTGGAAAAACCGACGCCGAACCGTGATTCGGCGTCTGCTATTCACAACCGGGTCTGCAAGGCTGCTGAAAGATTTCCTGGCTATATTCAGCAGCCTCAGCGGACGGATAACCGGGACCACCCGGAGACACGCCTGATGAGCGAGCTTTTTTACAACGCCGTACCGAACGCGACCCGTGTCGCCCCGCCCTTGCCTGAGCCTCGGCAGTACCCCAGCGAGAAACCCCGTCGGGTCTATCTGTTTGGCACGTGCGTGGTGGACCTGTTCTATCCCGAAGCCGGCATGGATGCGATTCATCTGCTGGAGCGCGAAGGGATCCGGGTGGACTACCCCCAAGGGCAAAGTTGCTGCGGGCAACCGGCCTATACCTCGGGTTACACCGAGCAGGCGCGGACCGTGGCCCGGGCGCAACTGGCCTTGTTTGCCGAAGATTATCCGGTGGTGGTGCCCTCGGGTTCCTGCGCCGGCATGTTGCGCGAGCATTACGCCGACCTGTTCAAGGATGAGCCGGACACGCTCAAGCAGGTCCAGGCCCTGGCGGCCCGGACCTATGAACTGGCCGAGTTCCTGCTGTTGGTCTGCAAGGTGCAGTTGAACGACAGCGGTGCGCCGGTGAAGGTCGCGCTGCATACGTCCTGCTCGGCACGGCGTGAAATGAATACCCACCTGCATGGCCGTGCGTTGTTGGCGCAGCTGCGTAATGTGGAGCGAGTCGAACACAGCCACGAAAGCGAATGCTGTGGCTTTGGTGGGACGTTCAGCGTTCGCATGCCGGATATTTCCGGCGCGATGGTGGCCGACAAGACTCGGGCACTGAAGGAATCCGGCGCGCACCAGATCGTCAGCGCCGACTGCGGTTGCTTGATGAACATCAACGGCGCGCTGGAGAAGCAGCAAGAGGCGTTACGCGGCCAGCATCTGGCGAGTTTCCTCCGGCATCGCATCGGAGGTGTCGCATGAGCACGCCGACACTGATTCCGACCGTTGAGGTGCAGGAAGATTTTCGCGCCCGAGCCCACAAGGCCCTGGACGACACGCAACTGCGAAACAACTTTCGCAGCGCGATGGATTCACTGATGACCAAGCGGGCAACGTCCTTCAGCGATGCCCACGAAAGAGAACACCTGCGGGTGCTGGGCAATGCTGTCCGCGCCCGTGCGTTATCCAAGCTGCCCGACCTGCTCGAGCAACTTGAAACCAACCTGACCCGCAACGGTGTGAACGTGCACTGGGCGGAAACGGTGGACGAAGCCAATGGCATCGTCCTCTCGATCATCCGCGCTCACGAGGCGCGGCAAGTGATCAAGGGCAAATCGATGGTCAGCGAAGAGATGGAGATGAACCATTTCCTCGAGGCTCGGGACATTGAATGTCTTGAGTCCGACATGGGGGAATACATTGTCCAACTCGACCACGAGAAGCCTTCACACATCATTATGCCGGCGATCCACAAGAATGCCGGTCAGGTCGCGTCCTTGTTCCACGACAAACTCGGCGTGGAATACACCAAGGACGTTGACCAACTCATTCAGATCGGTCGCCGGGTCTTGCGACAGAAATTCTTCGAGGCCGATGTAGGCGTCTCCGGCGTCAACTTCGCCGTCGCCGAAACCGGCACGCTGCTCCTGGTGGAAAACGAAGGCAATGGACGGATGTCCACCACCGTGCCACCGGTGCACATTGCCGTGACCGGCATCGAAAAAGTCGTCGAGAACCTGCGCGACGTCGTGCCGCTGCTGTCGCTGCTGACCCGTTCGGCCCTCGGCCAACCCATCACTACCTATGTCAACATGATCTCCGGGCCACGCAAGGCCGATGAACGGGACGGTCCCCAGGAAGTCCATCTGGTCCTGCTCGACAATGGTCGCAGCCAGGCGTTTGCCGACAGTGAATTGCGCCAGACCCTGAACTGCATCCGCTGCGGCGCCTGTATGAATCATTGCCCGGTCTATACCCGAATCGGCGGCCATGCCTACGGCGAGGTTTATCCGGGGCCTATCGGAAAAATCATCACGCCGCACATGGTCGGCCTGGCCAAGGTGCCGGACCACCCGAGCGCCTCTTCCCTGTGCGGCGCCTGCGGTGAAGTCTGCCCGGTGAAGATTCCGATCCCGGCGTTGCTGCGGCGGCTACGGGAAGAAAACGTCAAGGCACCGGACAGCCCTAACCAAGTGATGCGCGGCCAGGGCAGCAAATATTCGTCCAAGGAACGGTTCATCTGGAATGCCTGGGCCTGGCTCAACAGTTCGCCGCGGCTGTACCGGCTGTTCGGTTTCCTCGCCACGCGCCTGCGTGCCCTGACGCCAAAAAATGTCGGCCCATGGACCCAGAACCACAGCGCCCCCAAACCCGCCGCCCGCTCATTGCATGACCTGGCCCGCGAACACCTGAACCAGCGGGGAGACCGCCGATGAGCGCCAAGGACAATATCCTCGCCAAGCTGCGTAAAAGCCTGACGGGCACCACGCCGGTTGCCGACAACTTCGACGTCGAGCTGGTGACGCAAACCTATCGCTATGCACCCGAGGAACGTATCGCGCAATTGCGCAAGCTGATGGAAGCGGTGCACACCGAAATCCACCTGACCTCCGAAGAAGGCTGGCCGGCCCTCCTCGCGCAGTTGCTGCGCGACCGTCAACTGCCGAGCCTGCTCATCGCCCCGACCACCACGCACGGGGAAAAAATCACACAGTTCTGGGCGAACCATCCGGACCTACCAACCCTCAAGGCCTACGACCGCCCGATAGAAGACTGGAAAGCCGAGCTGTTCAACGACACCCCGGCCAGCCTCACCGGAACCCTCGGCGCCATCGCCGCCACCGGCAGCCTGATTCTCTGGCCGACACGGGAAGAACCGCGGCTGATGAGCCTGGTCCCCCCGGTGCATTTCGCCCTGCTCAAGGCCAGCGAGATCCGCGACAATTTCTATGAGGTGCAACAGGAATTCGAGTGGGCCCAAGGCATGCCCACCAACGCCCTGCTGGTATCCGGCCCGTCGAAAACCGCCGACATCGAACAAGTCCTGGCCTATGGCGCCCATGGTCCTAAGGATCTGGTGGTCTTGATTCTGGAGGACCAATGACCCTTCCGGCCCCTTTCCTGCACGATGTCCAACAACTGATCCCGAAGCAGCGACGTTTCGACGATCCCTTGTCGACCCTGGCCTTCGGCACCGACGCCAGTTTCTATCGGCTGATTCCGAAACTGGTGGTACGCGTCGAATCCGAAGATGAAGTGATTGCCCTGCTGAAACTGGCCCAACGTGACCAGGTCCCGGTCACGTTCCGCGCCGCCGGCACCAGTCTGTCCGGCCAAGCCATCAGCGACTCGGTGCTGATTGTACTTGGAGATAACTGGAACGGGCGCGAGATTCGCGACCAAGGCAAGCAGATCCGTTTGCAGCCCGGCGTGATCGGCGCCCAGGCCAACGCCTGGCTGGTCCCGTTCGGACGCAAGATCGGCCCTGACCCGGCCTCGATCAACGCCTGCAAGATCGGCGGCATTGTCGCCAACAACGCCAGCGGCATGTGCTGCGGCACCGCGCAGAACACCTATCACACCCTGGCCGGCATCCGCTTGGTCCTGGCCGATGGCACGCACCTGGATACAGAAGACGACAGCAGCGTGGCGGCTTTTCGTACAAGCCATGGCGAACTGCTGGAGCGCCTGGCCACCCTGGGGCGCGAGGCCCGTGCTGACACCGAACTGGCTGCGCGAATCCGACATAAATACCGTCTGAAAAATACCACCGGCCTGTCGCTCAATGCCCTGGTGGATTTCGACGAGCCTGTGGATATCTTGAGCCACCTGTTGGTCGGCTCCGAAGGCACCCTCGGCTTCATCAGTGCGGTGACCTACAACACCGTCATCGACCATCCGAACAAGGCTTCGGCCCTGATCGTCTTCCCGGATGTGGAAACCTGCTGCAACGCCGTCACCGTGTTGAAAAACCAACCCGTCTCAGCCGTGGAGCTGCTGGACCGCCGCAGCCTGCGCTCGGTGCAGGACAAACCGGGCATGCCGGATTTCGTACAGCACCTGTCGATCAATGCCTGCGCCTTGCTGATCGAGTCCCGCGCCGCTTCTTCGTCTTTACTGCAAGAGCAGTTGGGTCGGATCATGGCCTCCCTGGCCGGTTTCCCGGTGGAAAAACAGGTCGACTTTACCGAAGACCCACGGGAAAACGCCCGGCTCTGGGCGATCCGCAAAGACACCTTCCCCGCCGTGGGCGCGGTGCGCAAGACCGGGACCACGGTGATCATTGAAGACGTGACCTTTCCGGTGGAGCAACTGGCCATCGGCGTGAATCGCCTGATCGAGTTGTTCGACAAACATCACTACGACGAAGCGATCCTTTTCGGACACGCGCTGGAAGGCAATCTGCACTTCGTCTTCACCCAAGGCTTCAACAGCGCCGAAGAAGTCGCCCGCTACCAGGCGTTCATGGATGACGTGGCGCAATTGGTGGCGGTGGAATTCGGCGGCTCGCTGAAAGCCGAACACGGCACCGGGCGCAACATGGCGCCGTTCGTCGAGCTGGAATGGGGCAGCGATGCCTACCAATTGATGTGGCAGCTCAAACGCCTGCTCGACCCCAACGGCATCCTCAACCCCGACGTGGTGCTCAGTGAAGATCCGCAAATCCACCTCAAGCACCTGAAACCGCTGCCGGCCGCTGATGAAATCGTGGACAAGTGCATCGAATGCGGGTTTTGCGAGCCGGTGTGTCCCTCCAAGGACCTGACCTTGAGCCCGCGCCAGCGCATCGTGATCTGGCGCGATATTCAAGCCAAGAAACGCGCCGGCACCGACACCACCGAACTGGAACGTGCCTACCAATACCAGGGCATCGATACCTGCGCCGCCACGGGGCTGTGTGCACAACGGTGCCCGGTAGGCATCAATACCGGCGAGCTGGTGAAAAAACTGCGCAGCCGCGACGCGACGAAGACGAAAACCGCCAACTGGATTGAAGGAAATTTCGCCACCACCCTGCAAGGCGCACGCTTCGCCCTGCACGTCGCCAACGGTGCGCGCATGTTGCTGGGCGCCCCCCGCCTGGCGAAACTGTCGGCCTCGTTGACACGCCTATCCAAGGGCCAGGTGCCGCAGTGGACCAACGCCATGCCTCAGCCGGAAAAGGCCATACGCTTCAGCCCCACCGTGCCGGACGAACGTCCGAGGGTGGTGTACCTGGCGGCGTGTGTATCGCGGGTCATGGGCCCGGCGGCGGGCGACGACGAGCAGATGTCACTGTACGAAAAGACCCGCTCCCTGCTGGAAAAGGCCGGTTATCAGGTGGTCTTTCCCGACAATGTGAACAAACTCTGCTGCGGCCAGCCCTTTGCTTCCAAAGGCTACACCGAGCAGGCCGAACACAAGCGCCAGGAACTGATCGGCGCCTTGCTGCACGCCAGTCGCGGCGGGCTTGACCCCATCTACTGCGACACCAGCCCCTGCACGCTGCGGCTGGTCCAGGACCTTGGCGAGGTGCGCCTGGATCTGTATGACCCGGTGCGTTTCATCCGTACCCATCTGATGGATCGCCTCGACTTCATTCCCCAGGAGGCGCCCATCGCCGTGCACGTCACGTGCAGCACGCAGCACCTCGGCGAAAGCCAGGCGCTGATCGACCTGGCGCGCAAGTGCAGTAAGCAGGTGGTGATTCCGGAAGGTATCCATTGCTGTGGTTTTGCCGGCGACAAGGGCTTCACCGCCCCCGAACTCAACGCCCATTCACTGCGAAGCCTCAAGGACGCGGTTCAATATTGCACCGAGGGCATTTCCACCAGCCGCACGTGTGAGATCGGTCTGACGCACCATGGGGAAATCGACTACCACGGATTGGTGTATCTGGTGGACCGCGTCACCCGGCCCAAACCCGACAAGGGCGAGGGCGTCGCGACGGGCCCCGAAGAAAAATCGAATTCCTGCGCTTCGCTGTAGTCACTTGAATAGGCCCGGCTCCGCTGGGTCCTCCCTTATGCTCGGCCCTGTCTGTGACCCTACGGCCAGCACCGAGACCAGACGTTAAAGGAGATTCACATGAAGCACACCGCACTTGCTGGCTTGTTCATTTCCGCTGCGATGTTGGCCTCTCCGGTGTTTGCAGGAAGCCAGGATGACCTTTGCAAAATCAACCTGCAAAAGATCAGCGACGCCAAAGTCAGCACCGAGCAAATGAGCGAAGGTCTAAAGACCGACATCGACGCCACCGTCGGACAAGCCAAGGCTGAGCACGCCAAAGGCACCAAAGAAGGCACCGAAAATTGCATCTCGTTGACCAATCAGGCCATCCAGAAGCTGCAGAACAACGCCAAAGGCGACCAGTAGCATTACCGCAGGCCAACCTTCGGGTTGGCCTCGGACATGGATTGGCGTACACTGCACATGCCTGCCGCTCCAACAGACTCACGGAGCGACAGGTTCGGGGCCGTTTAGGATTCGACGCCGGTTGCGAAACTCTAGGTGCATGCCGAGTTGGTAACAGAACTCGTAAATCCACTGTTGCAACTTCTATAGTTGCCAATGACGAAAACTACGGCCAGGAATTCGCTATCGCTGCGTAAGCAGCCTTAGATCCTGAGCTTCTGGTACCTTCGGGTCCAGCAATCATGAGGGGATGTCCGTAAACCCAAAGTGATTGTCATATAGAACGGAATCGCCGTGCAGTACGTTGTGGACGAATCGGCTAAAACTTACACAACTCGCCCAAAGCACCCTGCCCGTCGGGTCGCTGAGGGTTAACTTAATAGACACGGCTACGCATGTAGTACCGACAGCGGAGTACTGGCGGACGGGGGTTCAAATCCCCCCGGCTCCACCACTTCATCATCTAAAGACGTCCACGGACGTCTTTTTTTGTGCCTGAAATCCAGTGAATACGGGGGTTTCAGGACTACCGGAGGCTTTCCAGGTTTTTTGAGTTCCAGGCGGTTTGGTATTCCCAATGGTATTCCCGGCTATCCGGCGCTAATCTTGGGAATACCAAAAGGTGTCATGGAGTACTTCTCATGTGCGCTCAAACCACCCGCCTCTCCGACCGCCAGCTCAAGGCGGTCAAACCGAAAGACAAGGATTACGTCCTCACCGATGGCGACGGGCTCCAGCTGCGAGTCAGGGTCAATCGCTCGATGCAATGGAATTTCAACTACCGACATCCCGTCACCAAAAATCGAATCAACATGGCGCTCGGCTCTTATCCCGAGGTTTCTCTTGCACAAGCCAGAAAGAAAACCGTTGAGGCCAGAGAGCTGCTTGCACAGGGCATCGACCCAAAAGCTCAGCGCAATGAGCTTCAGGAAGCCAAACGAGCGGAAACGGAACACACCTTCGAGAACGTCGCCACCGCCTGGTTCGAGCTGAAGAAGGACTCGGTCACGCCGGCGTATGCTGAAGACATCTGGCGCTCACTCACACTGCACGTTTTTCCGAGCATGAAATCGACACCAATCTCGGAAGTCAGCGCCCCGATGGTGATCAAGCTCCTTCGCCCAATCGAAGCCAAAGGTAGTCTGGAAACAGTGAAACGGCTGAGCCAACGGCTCAACGAGATCATGACCTACGGGGTCAACTCAGGAATGATCTTCGCGAATCCCCTCAGCGGTATCCGGGCGGTTTTCAAGAAGCCGAAGAAAGAGAACATGGCTGCGCTTGCACCTGATGAGCTTCCGGAGCTCATGCTGGAAATCGCGAATGCCAGCATCAAGCGGATCACTCGCTGTCTGATCGAATGGCAACTGCACACGATGACCCGTCCTGCCGAAGCGGCTACCACTCGATGGGCAGACATCGACTTTGACAAACGCATCTGGACCATCCCGCCGGAGCGCATGAAAAAGCGTCGCCCCCACACCATCCCGCTGACCGAACAGGCACTCGCGTTACTGGAGGCGCTTCAGCCCCTCAGCGGCCACAGGGAATACGTGTTCCCAGCTGATAGAAATCCGCGCACCCACGCCAACAGCCAGACCGCCAACATGGCGTTGAAACGCATGGGCTTCCAGGACCGCTTGGTCAGCCACGGCATGCGCTCCATGGCCAGCACTATCCTGAACGAGCATGGGTGGGATCCGGAGCTCATCGAAGTCGCGCTGGCGCATGTCGACAAGGACGAAGTACGAAGCGCTTATAACCGAGCGGACTACATCGAACGCCGGCGTCCGATGATGGCTTGGTGGAGTGAGCACATCCAGAAGGCGGCCACCGGCAACCTGTCGGCATCTGCGATCAATCAAACCAGGGAGCACAACGTCGTGCCGATACGGTGAGTGCTCACCTGTTGGCGACAGCGGCGACAACCTGCGTGATCCGTGGCGTGCAGCATGGCGACAGAAATGGCGACTGTCGCCACTCGCTTAGTCAAATGCTACAGGCCCCGACGCCAGTGCAAACCAGGCAGTGCCCATTATTGAGTCAGTCGCCATCAAGCGGCCGCACTGCGTTTGATTGCGGTGATCACCGAAATGATCGCGTTGGCATCAGCGTCGCCAAACGCACCGTCTAATCCCTCATGATGCAGTGCGGTAAACGGCGGCTCGTAGAGTTGGCCCGGCTCCATTACGCCCTGCCGAGTGAGACGCTCAATAATCATTTCAACAAAACGAATCTGCTGACTGCTGTAGCGGTTCTCGTCGAGGAATTGACCGAAAGCCTCTTTTGCGGCGTTACGGTCCAAGCCTACCAATGAGCGGATCAACAGAGTCAGCGGCTGGTCAGCGCCATAGCACTGTTCGAATTGCTCGCGACTCTGAACCGGTTCCGACTCGTAGACAAAATGCTCCAGCTCGCTCAGGTCGCTCGGTGTCAGCGGCCGGTTGAATTTGAGCTTGGCGATTGCCACGTGATTCTCGTTGCCACGGATATAGGCTTCGACCTTTTTCTTGTACTGCTCCAGATTGATGCCAGTGTTGAAATCCTTCAGGTTGACCACCGTCGCTTCGCCAATTTCGTCGCTCAGCACGCTATAAACGGGGTTGCTCGGGCGGCGTTCGATAAACTTGATCAGCTCGCGCATCTTGCGCCGCAGTTGCTCAAGCATCGGCAAGCGGATGTCCTGCCAGTACTCGTCGGTTTGCACGTCCTGAAGCAACGCCAGCTCAGCATGCACTGCCGGAATGCTGTCCATCACTTCTAGCTGGCTGGCCAGCTCGACCACCTTATCGCGATACGTCACGAAGTCGCTGGTCGAGCGCACTAACGCCAGCTGTAAATTCAGGCACAGGAGATCGAACAACTTGGCGGTGATGTGCTCAGGAGCGCGCTCACTCGGCAAGCCGGCGACGTGACTGCGCAGATCACCCAGCGCCGCATCATCCAGCGTATTCCAAACTTCACGCTCGGCAAAGCGGGTTACGTGCTCAAGTTCGGTACGCACGATGAAGTTGTCCTTATTCATCGCCGCGACTTCGTCGTGCAGCTCGTCGGTCAACTCCGTGCGCAGCTCGACAAAGGCATCGTACCGGCCTCTGGTTTCCGCCAGATCACCAGGCTCGCGAACGTCCTTCGGCGCTAACAACGACAGCAGATCCAGCCGCGCTTTGAACAACCGCTTGCCTAGCGGTTCGGCCGTACCGCCCAAAGCGCCTTTAGGATTTTCGTTGAAGTATTCGAAGTTGGCGCAGAAATCGAAGATGGCGAACTCGCGCTTGTGCACACCCGGCGCAAACAGGTCCGGGCATAGGCGCGTGCCGCGGCCGATCATCTGCAAGAACTTCACCTTTGAGCGAACGGCCTTGAAGAACACTAAATTCAGCACCTGTGGCACGTCGATGCCGGTATCGAGCATATCCACGGAAATGGCGATCTGCGGCTGCTTGTTCAGCTTGCTGCTGAAGTCATCGATCAGAGTCTGCGCATAACTCACCGCATGGGTGATAACCCGGGCAAACTCACCCTTAAAGTGCGGGTAATGATGATTGAAGCGCCGGGCGATAAAATCGGCGTGCTTTTGATTCACTGCAAAAATAATGGTCTTGCCAAGCTTGTCCCCACCCTCCACTGTCAGGCCATTTTGCATCAAGTGCTTTAGCATCAGGTCAACGGTTGGCTCGTTGAATAACTGCTTGTTGATCTCAGACGCTAGCACCTCGGTAGGTGCATCACCTTCGGCACTGTAATCGCCCCAATCCAGCGACTCCCAGTGCTCTTTCTCATCATCGCTGAGCTGGTCGTAACGGATGCCTTCGCGAACAAACTTGATCGGCACCGAATAAGCCTTGGGCGGCACCAGATAACCATCATCCACCGCTTCATTCAGGCCGTAGGCATCGGTCGGCACACCGGTCTCCAGACCGAACAGGTGATAGGTATCGCGATCCACTTCGTCACGCGGGGTAGCGGTCAGGCCCACTAAATAACTGTCGAAGTAACGGAAAATCGCGCCGTACTTCTGGTAAACACTCCGGTGCGCCTCGTCGATCACGATCAGGTCGAAATGGCCTACGCCGTACTTGCGACGGTCGCCCTCCATCTGGTCGATCAGACCCATCATGGTCGGATAGGTGCACAGATACACCCGACCTTGGCCATTTTTGTCGGTGACCAGATTGACTGGACTGGAGTTCGGCAGGAACTCCTTGAAGGCACTGGCGGCTTGATTGACCAAGGCCACCCGGTCCGCCAGAAACAGCACGCGTTTGACCCAGTTGCCACGCATCAGTAGTTCGATCAGGGCAATCGACATCCGCGTCTTGCCGGTGCCGGTGGCCATGGTTAGCAAACCGGCGCGCCGGCCCTGACTGAGTGACTCAGTCATCGCCCGAATCGCCCGGTGTTGATAAGTCCGCTCGACAATCTCGCTATTGATCGGCAGCTCGCTCAGCTTGTTTTGCAGGCTGCGCCGCTGAATCGCCAGTTCCAGCTCATCGCGGGTATAAAACCCCTGTACCTCACGTGGCGGCGCACGGCGGTCATCCCACAGCCAGGTGTGGTTGCCGTTGCTGTAGAAAATCAGCGGCCGCTGGCCTTTCTCGGCCTCCAGGCAATCGGCATACAGCTTGGCTTGTTGCTGGCCCACGTCCGGGTCTTTCAGGCTGCGTTTGGCTTCCACCACCGCCAGCGGTTTGCCGTTCGCACCCCACAGCACGTAATCGACAACCCCCTCGCTCTGCGCGTTAGGCATGCCGCTGACTGGTACTTCGGCGTCGGCGTTTTTGCCCAATTCCCAACCGGCCTCGCGCAACAGCACGTCGATAAACAACCGGCGGGTATCGGCCTC
Organism: Pseudomonas thivervalensis; assembly: GCF_001269655.1. Lineage (GTDB taxonomy): Bacteria > Pseudomonadota > Gammaproteobacteria > Pseudomonadales > Pseudomonadaceae > Aquipseudomonas > Aquipseudomonas thivervalensis. The sequence continues at coordinate 104,995 of NZ_LHVE01000002.1, read as the reverse complement.
GTCGTAATCGTGGCTATCGGGTACAGCAATATTGTTGGCCTTGGCCTGGGCCAGTGCCGCACGGGTGGCGACCAGTTCGGCATCCAGCTTCGCCAGCAAGGCTTCGCGTTCGCTCAGGCTTGCAGCCTGTTCGGCAATCGCTGCCTCGCGGGCTTCCAGAGTGCCGTGCTGGGCAGCGATCTGTTGCTGGAACTTGGCTTCCTGCTTCTTCAATTCATCGCGGGTAAAGGCCGCCGCATCGCTAACACTGACCAACTGCGGCACGCGCTTTTCGTCGAACGCCGCATCGATGCTCTTTGGGTCGCTTTTTCGGGTATAAGTCCGAGCCAGCCAGAACAGCAGATGAAACAGCTCTCGCACCAGCTTCATCGCATCGCTGTAGCTAATCGGCTGATTGGCGTGCACCGCCTGATTGCCGAACTTCTGAATCAGCCGCGCCTTTTGATGAATTTGCGGCGGCAGCAGTCGCACAAATTCGACCTGAGTCAGCAGCAGGTTAAGGCCATTGTCGTAAGGCATGCGCAGGTCGCGGTCATGCTCGTACAGCCAATGCACAGCCTGTTCCAAGGCATGGCGGGTGCGCATGCAGCAGGCACGCGGGTCGGAATACACCAGCTGTTCCGCGCCCCTGGCCGGCTCAAACAGTGTTTTAAATTCGGGGATGAGAAATTCAAAGTTGCTCATATCAGCCAGCTGCCTTCTGTGAGTCAATTTCGCATAGGTGATGGCGCAAGCTACCGGTTAAATTATGAATCCTGCGGATAAAATTAGACGGCTCGCGATAGGTCATTACCAGCCGATTAATCGCGCGTGTCATGGCCACGTAGAGCAGGCGCGTCTCGTCGGCTTGGTCTTCACCTTTTTTCGGTATTTTCCCCAAGTTAGGGATCAGCACCGGGCAGAACTCCGGGCCCTTGCTCGAATGCATGCTGACGACCTTGACCGCATCCTCGCAGCCATACAACGTGCCGTGGCACTTGCCGCTGGCCTCGCTCAAGGTCCGCTCAATGCGTTGGGCCTCAGCGGTGCTGCGATCGATCACCGCAATATCATCCAACGCGCGGCCTTGGCCTTGCTCGTTGCGAATGCGCTCCAAGGTGCAGTTTTGTTCCTGCCGTTCGGACTCACAACCCAGCAGCTCCAGCACGCCGCTCGGCGGATGCATCAGCACAGAATTCGGCCGCAAAGCTTTAGGCCCCTCCGGAACATTGAACCAGCACAGATAATCGTCTTCGAGCTTCTTCAAACGCTCGTCCAGCCGGCGCTCGACAGGGGTGTCGAAGCGGCAAGTGGTACGTGCGGGGAACAATTGATTCATTTGGGTTGCCTGTTCCTTGGCGTGCCGGGGCACTGTACTGGTGCCGGTAAAGCCTGCGGGATGGGTTGAGCAACGCGATACGCATTCGATTGGACTATGTTAGTTGATGGGTATCGCTACGCTCACCCCATCCAAACGGGCTAGAGTTGCGAGCTAAATCCCGCTTGCTGCAACGAACTAAATAAGCGGTCTGCTGCGGATACCTGCTGTTCTGCTACATCCTTTTGTTGCCAAACCAGCCTCATCAACTCCCCAAATTTCGCCTGCTCTGAAAGAGGCGGAAGATATACATGGAACCGCTTTGCTACGGGGAAGTAGATCGTTTTGTGCGTTGAGCCTGTGCTTTTAGCGACCAAATATTGCTTTGACGCTCTAAATGCTGCAAGCAAGTAAAGTGGGTTAATTCTTTCGCCACATACCCAGTTTACAAAGTCTTGTGATGTAGCCATCTGCCGTCCCAAAATCGTTGCAAAACCTACAGATGCGGTTCTTGAGAAACACACTGTGTCTTTTGGCAAGATAACGGCGGAAGAATTAGATATCCCTTTAGCGGTTGCTTGCTGTTCCGTATTCAATGCTATTTTCCCATCTAGGCGCCTGATGTCCGAAAGACTGATCCACGGAATGTCACCGTCCCAATACTCAGCGATACCCCGACTTGGTGTATGGCCTGTGGCGAGACGTGCAACACTCACAAGAGGAACGTATTGGCCAGCATCCGGTTGAGATGGTTGGTCGATGGAAACCGGTGGGCCATAAGGTGAGCCGCAAAACTCTCGGAATCCTGAGTCGATCAACTGATCGAGCTTGGCGATGGCTTCGCGGCGCTTGGCGCGCAGCGCTTCGGCCTTATCCAAAATCGCCGCGATACGGCGTTGTTCGGGGAGTGATGGGAGCGGGATCATTGCCGCACGAACAATTTTGTCGCTGACGGCTGGATAGCTTGCCCCTGTAGCAAGGCGCACCATTTCTCCAACGAACTTAGGGTGCTTTACCCAGTGAAAAAGATACGAACCATCGACCCTATCCGAGCGCGGCCGTAAAACGGTGTAGCCAGTCGACGCAGTGGCACCATCAAGCTCAATTGGCACAGCAGCCACACCGTTTAGATTAGGCCGTACAGTGGAGACAAGGATGTCTCCAGCCTTAACAATTTGTCGCGCACGAGATGGTGCAGCCGAGCAAGCAATAGGGCTAATACCTTCGATGCGCTTTGTATCTTTATCGACTGATGACAAATCAATGTAGTCAAACTCACCATCGGGATCGTCTGCTGCCGGATTCCAAGTCAGACATCGATCAGTGCACTCGCCTAGCGCAACCAGATTACTCACCGATCATCCCCTCCAACTCATCCATCCCCCGCATAATCTCCGCCTCCAGCACCTTTAACTCAGCCAGAATTTTCTGAGGCGACTCGTGCTGCACCTCCTCGTAAACCACTTGCTTGTAGCGGTTGATCGACAGGTCGTAGTCGTTGCCGACGATTTCTGCCTTGGGCACCAAAAAGCTCTGTTCGGTACGTGCACGGTCAGCGTCACCGGCGCGGTTATGCCAGCGGGTGATGATGTCGGGCAGGTTGTTGCTGTCGTGTTTGTCGCTGGCCAGTTCGTTGCGTTTGTCGTCCAGCGAATAGCCATCGGCTTGCATGTTGTAGAACCAGACGTTATCAGTACCGCCAGAGTTGGTTTTGGTAAACAGCAAAATGGCAGTGGACACCCCAGCATAGGGGCGGAACACACCCGACGGCATTGAAACAATGCCGTCCAGTTTGTGCTCTTCCACCAGCATCTGACGCAGCGCCTTGTGCGCGTTGCTGGATCCGAATAAAACGCCGTCCGGGACGATCACCGCCGCGCGGCCGCCGGCCTTCATCAGGCGCAGAAATAGGGCGAGAAACAGCAGCTCGGTCTTTTTTGTTTTGACGATTTGTTGCAGGTCTTTAGCGCAGCTTTCGTAATCCAGGCTGCCGGCAAACGGCGGGTTGGCCAGAATCAAACTGAACTGCCCTTCAACGCCGGCATGGCCTTCGCTGAGCGAGTCACGGTTTTCAATCGCCGGGTTTTCCACGCCGTGCAGCAGCATGTTCATCGAGCCAACGCGCAGCATGGTGCTGTCGAAATCGAAGCCGTGGAAGGTGTCGTGGTTAAAGCGCTTGGCGCTGGCAGCATCCTGGTACAGCTCGTGGCTGTGGTGGGTGTTGAGGTATTCGGCAGCCGCCACCAGAAAACCTGCGGTGCCGCAGGCCGGGTCGCAAATGGTGTCCGATGGTTTTGGCGCCATCATCTCGACCATCAGTTTGATGATGTGCCGAGGTGTGCGGAACTGACCATTCTGCCCAGCGCTGGCGATTTTGCCGAGCATGTATTCGTAGAGGTCGCCCTTGGTGTCGCGGTCTTCCATGGGGATGGCGTCGAGCATATCCACCACCCTGGCCAGCAACGCCGGGCTGGGAATGGTGAAACGCGCATCCTTCATATGCCCGGCGTAAGTGGACTCTCCATCCTCACCGCCCAGCGACTTGATAAAAGGGAATACCTTGTCGGCAATCAACGCGTACAAACTGGAAGGATCACCCAGCGCCTTGAACGCCGCCCAACGCAAATGCGCCTGGTAGGGACTGAAAATCGGATTATCAATCGGCTGCCCGGTGCGCGCAGCCTTGCGCTCTTTAACCGTCTGCAACTCGTCGAGGCGTTTGATAAAGAGCAGGTAGGTCATCTGCTCGATGACTTCCATGGGGTTGGAAATACCGCCGCTCCAGAACGCATTCCAGATCTGGTCAACTTGGGATTTGATGGCGCCTGTGATCACTACTGATAACTACCTGGATTGACTGATGGGTTTACTGCCCAGCGCAGCAACACTGCGAGCAATAAGTCAAACCGGGAACGCCGGCCTGATGGGGTGCGCGCAGTGTAACGATTAGCGGGTGAGGCTGTCAGGTACAACCGCGCGGACTACATTGAACGACGGCGTCCAATCATGGGTTGGGGGAGTGAGCATATCCATAAGGCGGCTCCGAGCAACCTGTCGGCATCTGCGATCAATCAAACCAGGGACCGAAACGTCGTGCCTATGCGCTGAGCGTTCAGGTGTTGGCGACAGCGGCGACACCGGCGACAACCCGCGTAATACCTGGCCTGCAGCACGGCGACAGAGGTGGCGACTGTCGCCATTGCAAGTCTAGCTCTTTGGGCCTTTCCGGCTAAGCCCATTCGGGCGAGAAGGCTCCGCATTCTCACCCGCATGGGCTCACATTTAAAACCGACCAACGACCACTAGGCCATGGAAAGCCACCGACCTCCAAGGTCTTCCAGCGCTACCGATTGGCGCAAGAATCTCCCCAAAAATGCTATTGACCGCGAGCAAAATGAGCGCTAAACCAGAACCGTACCAGCGCTGTCCTCGACAGCACCCAGGTAGCCAGAACCTTTGAGGCTACGCCACACCGTGGTGGTTCTCCCCCAAATGCGATTAGCGTCCGGCGGCTCGCACGGTCACTACCCATGTGATGGATGCCTACTTCTTCCAGAGCGCCCACTGCGGCAACTCATACTCCGTCCTGGCGGCCCTGCAGCAACTTATCCGCTTGGCCAGTTCTTGCGCCAACCTGTTGCCCGTCTCTTTCCCCCCGAAAGAGACGGGCGCCTCTCACACTGCTGCAGCCCAACTCGCATGGGGCTTTGCGGCTTTCCCCCTCGTGACAATCGGCGTGACAAATACCGAATGCTCACTCGCCACAGCGATGCCGATGATGGTGCCGCAGCCCTCGGAATGGACTGCACCTGACTGACAGTCAGGCATGCCCCGGTCATCGCTTCACTGCCTTCACCCGACTCAGGATCTCGCGGCGCCGGTCTCGTCAGCCAGTGCAGCCTCCACCCGCCCACTTTTGCGGAAGTGTTCAGGAGGCCAGATCATGAGATGCCCAAGCTCCCGGCCGTAAGGAGCCGTCAGTCCCGCGTAGTGGACAAACCTCACAGGTCGCAGGGGCCTTGATCCCTGATAACACTCAACAACCGTGGCGGGATGAGTGAGGACGAAGTCGACAATTTCAGGAGAATAGCGATGCAACTGTGCGAAGCGTTCGAGCCACCACAACCCTTGCTGGAGTACCAGCAGGCGCCACTGCCCTACCCGGTCGAAGCACTCGGGGATTTGTTGGGCCCTGCGGTCGAACGACTGGCCGAGGTGATCGGCGTACCCTGCGCCATGGCTGCACAATCGGTGCTGGCTACCACGGCCTTGGTGAGCCAGGGCCATGCCAATGCCCAACTCGACGGCCGAACTTATCCGCTGTCCCTTTACCTACTGACGGTGGCGTCCTCGGGTGATCGCAAAAGCGCGGTGGATCACCTGGCACTGAAGGCGGCGCGCGACTGGGAACGACAGCAGTGGACCCTCTATGCGGAAAAGCTAAAAACCTATCGCGCCGCTACCAACATCATGGCCAAACCCAAAACCTCAAATAAACACGCGGAGGCGGAAGGCGGTGAGCTATCCGAGCCGGTACCGCCGAGACTGATCATTGCCGAACCCACCATTGAGGCTCTGGTCAAAAGCCTGTGCCATGGTTTGCCCAGCATGGGCTTGTTCAATGATGAAGGTGGCCAGTTCTTGGGCAGCAGCACCATGAGCAAAGAGAACCTGCTCAAGGCGATCACCACCTTGTCGACACTGTGGGATGGTAGCCCGATCGACCGGGCGCGTTCCATGGCCGGAGAAAGCCTGCGCGCCTATGACCGCCGCCTCAGTCTGCATCTGATGCTGCAGCCCTACCTGGCCAACCAACTGTTCAAAGACCCGGTGATCAATGGCCAAGGCATCCTCGGCCGTTGCCTGATCAGTTGGCCCGAGCGCCTGGCTGGCCAGCGACTCTACAAGGCAATCGACCTGACCCGAGATGCCAAAGTCCAGGACTACCAACAGCGGATCACCGCCCTGCTACAAAAGCCCTGGTCGCTTCACAAGGATGGCTCACTCAATCCCGCCACGCTCGAACTGACCGCCCGTGCCCGTCGTGCCTGGATTGATATTCACGACACCATCGAGTGCCAGTCTGGTGAGTTCGGCGAGCTGGCCGCCGTCCAGTCTGTCGCGGGTAAGGCGGCGGCGAATGTACTGCGTATCGCGGGCGTGCTGGCCATGGTTGAAGAGGCCAGTGCATTGGAGGAAGCACACATCCAGCGCGCCTCCACGCTGATGGATTACTACTTGGCCGAGATTCAGCGCCTGACCGAACAGGAGCCGGTCAATAGCCGATGCGAAGAGGCTGATCGGCTGCTGCGTTGGTTGATGCAGAAAGGCTGGACCCACTTCACCATCCGCGACGTCAATCGCAACGGCCCTCGTTTTGCCCGCAAGAGCGCTGACCATACCGCCTCTTTATTGGTCGTGCTGATCACTCATCGCTGGCTGAGCAGCCGCGACGGAAAAACCTTCGAGGTCCGCCATGTTTCGCCTCAATGACGCGGTGCGTCGCTACCAGGCGCAACAACAACCACAACCCGAAGCGCGGCGTGTCGCCGCTGTTGTCGCCACCCTGTCGCCACGCGCCAGGCCAGAAGCGACGCGGGTTGTCGCCGCTGTCGCCGCTGTCGCCACACCACACCTGGAGCCTGCCCACCTCGCCCTGCTGATCGAGCAACTGCGTGAGGAAGGGGCACTGCTGCAACACCACGAGAACGCCCTCCTGATCCGCCCGACACACTGGCAGCAGGTGGACAGGCTCAGCCCTCACTGGAAAGCCCTGCTGCTCTTTCTGCAAACAAACGAACACGGTGATGACGATGGCTCTGGTCGGTCGGCGTGATGGGCGCAACTTTGGCTATGGCCGCCAGCTGAGCTACGCCGGCCCGCAAGCGCTCAAGGATTTGTTTGCCGGTGGCCACTTCGCCACGGTTAAAGCGCATAGCGATCGCTGGCAAGCGTTCGTGCGTTGGTGTCGGTCAGAGGACGGCCCCGGCTACAACGATGCGCACCAGATCGATCGATTAACGCTGCAGGACTACGCAGCTTACCTGCGCCAGCAGATCCAGCAAGGCGAACTCTGCATCGCCACCGCGCAGAACCGCCTGAGCAGCGTCAACCGCACCCTCGCTGCGCTGCGCGGTGATCAGGACGTGAGGATCGCCAGCCCGAGCCAGGCGTTAGGACTGCAGCGCTCGAGCGTACGCACCCGCGCGCCGGATGGCCAAGACCACCAACAGATGCGGCGAGTACTCGAGGCGCTAGGCAAACAGCAACACGAACGGGTGGCGGCGATTGTCCTGTTGGCCCGAACAACCGGTATGCGCCTGCGCGAAGCGATCCTGGCTGACCTGCCACGACTGCACCGCGAAGCCGAACACTTAGGCCGCATCAACATCCAGGACGGCACCAAAGGCGGCCGCTCAGGGGCTTCAGCGCCGCGATGGATTGCAGTTAATGCAGAGGTGAAAGCGGCGCTGCAGCTCGCCCGAAATGCGTCGCCAACCGGCAGCCGCAACTTGCTGACCCGAGACGAAAGCTACGCCGCGTTCCTGCAACAGACCGTGCTCCCCGCCCGCGAAACGCTGCATGCACACGGGTTGAAAGGCTTTCATGAACTGCGAGCAGCCTACGCCTGCGAACGTTACGAACAACTCACGGGCCACGCGGCACCAGTCAATGGTGGCCACTGCTATCGCATTGACCGCGACCTTGATCAACAGGCGCGGCAACAGATCAGCCTTGAGCTCGGGCATAACCGGATCGATGTGGTTTCGGCCTACATTGGAGGGAGAGCGTGAGCAAGCCCTTCGATATGGCACTGTTCCTGAGCGGCGTACTGACCGGCTCGAAGGTCACGCAGCAACGCCACCTACGCCAAGCCCGAATCATGCAAGCAGCCATTCAACAGCGATGGCAACGCGATAATCCCTGGACCTGGCAGCTCAAGCATGTGCGCTGGTTTTTGACACAGCACCTGAAAGACCATTCCGACGTCACCCGGGATTACTATCGCCTCACTACCCTATTGATCTGGAAACGATTAGGGAATGAGCGAGAAATGCTGATTTAATTCTCGAATCGTGAATAGGCAACCCTCCAGACTCACTTACCATCCTTCATCTCTCAGCGTGGATATCTCTTGCGAATAAACCTACTCGAAAAACACCGCCGCAATGGCAAAACCCACAGCGGCCAGTCGTGCGTCTACGAATACAAGGGCGATTCAGTTGCGCAGGTGCGGCACGTCGCGAGCATCGTCGCGGCTGGAGGTGTTGGCCATCCTTGCTCAGAGTTCATAAAACACAATCCATTGATACTTCTGGCGGATAAGTTCTGACTTATGAGCGTGCCTACGGCTTCTGACTAGTGAAACAATGTCCATTAGAAGGTTGACGATATCTCGAACACCGCTTGAGGGCGTAGCGGAGGAGATCTATAGTGCCTTGTGAAGCATGAGCCCTAATAGTGTCATCGCCTGGTTTGTCGACCTCATTGATTTTGGTAGTACTACTAATATGGAAAAAATAGCGTTATCGGGAATTTCGCTCGGCATCCTTGAAGCAGATGATTTATGGCAAGGAGTACTTTCAGAATTCTCAAAGGATTCGCGATCCAGCTCGGTTTATGAGTGTTATGCAAAGCACCCCAAATTGGCTGAATACACTTTAACGGCTCTGAAGCGTTCATTTGGCATTGCTGCGGACGCCGGGAAAGTTACTTTGATGTACCTAAATCATGATGAGGCCGAATTCCCCTGTTACCACAAGAGATACTTAACTTGTCCTGTTTCATTCTCTTCATTTGAGGTCTGGGCGCTAATTCAAGTTGCGCAAGAGGCGGAACTGGAATTCCTAGAGACATGTTCGCGCCCTAACAATGAAGTTCAACTTACTGGACACCTGATTCAATTATTGAGTTCAAAATCAAAACTTGTACAAGGTCGATACAGTCAATATCTATCAAAGTTGGGAGCTCAGCTCAACGTAAAAAAGCTAGAGCTTCAAGTCCAAAAAAGGGAAAAAATTACCGGCGGCGATTTTGCTTTGCTTTTCGAGTGGAAAGATAGCGATGGAAAACTGAAAGTCTGTCCAGTGGTATTTCAAGCTAAAAGATCGGTGGGCATAGATGTTGACATCAGCCAGAGAAACCACAGTTCGGGGCTGCAGTTGACTGTGCTATCAAAGTCGAAATGCAATCCGTCATATATTTTTTACAATTGTGACTCCCAAGGAGTTATACCCGCACCGCGACTTCCTACCGTAAAACGCGTCAGAGATATACTTAGCGCAGGGGTTACACCTAAAACGGACTCAACTCAAAAGTCACTGAGCCTGTCGATGTTTATGCTGGATATTATGGCTGACAATGCCTACTTCGTAACTAGTTCTAGGAAGGAAGCCCTAAATGCCATTTTGCCGGGGGTAGAAGAGTTAGAGTTGGTCAGCATTACTACTTTCAGCTCTGACCCTGCAGCTTTGCCTGCATATAAATCTGTATATGAGACATACTTATCGGCAAAATCAAAACTTGCCCGAGACGCCGCAGATGATGGCCCCGGCAGATGAGTCGATTTTCGAATGATAGCCATTGCCATTGCCCAATCTTTTTAAGTGCCCCCATAGTTTTAATGGATGAATATAATGGCTTTAGATTTGCAAAAAGTGACGCAAGCTATAGGCAAAACAGGGTTCAAGCTTGAATTTGAAATTGGTAATATCTTAAGATTGAATGGCTGGCACTTAATTAGCAATAGATGCTATATTGACGACTTAGAAGGCACCGTTCGTGAAATCGACCTATTGGCATATAAAGTCAACATTGTCGAAGGGATATCTATATACACAGTGATCATCGTTAGTTGCAAAAAAAGTGAAGCGAACGCTTGGGCGCTACTATCTCGGCCTATCGAGCAGAATGACCCAAACGCTAACTGGAGGCCATTTAAAGGGTGGAGCAATCATCCAGCAATAGATTATTATTTGTCGAAAATGACTTGGGCAGCAGCCTATCATGAAAAACTTTCTAATATATGTCCCAGCCTTTTTTCTCCACCTAGCGTCGATGTCTTCGCGTTTCAAGAAATCAGCAAGGCTAATCATACGTGTCAAAATGATAAAAATATATTCTCATCTATCACTTCACTGATGAAAGCTCAAGCATATGAAATGAGTATCTTGGATAAGAGACAGGCAAATACAAAGAGATACTATCAGTTCAATTTGGTTTCAGTCATAGATAGCGAAATCGCCAGGGTCTACTTTAATGGTGATTCAATCGAGACTAGTAGCATAAAATCTGAAGACTATCTGTGTCGTTATATTTTGAACGAGAGAGAGGAGGTCGCCAGAATAAAATTCGTTACCGCCGAGGCTTTTTCTGGCGCCTTGGAAGAGTATTCAACGCTACATCAGGGGAACTGTAAAATAGTAGCTGAGCACTATCAGGACTTCTATGCGGACGCTTATAAGCAAGGTCCCAAAGCGCGCATGCTTTTGGGTGATTTTAATAAGTTAGTCAAGCCTGCAATAATAAGCTCTCTTCTGCGAAATCGTCGGTCTTTGGACGGCTTTGGCGACGTGAGTTTGTTTTGGTTTGGGAGCAGAAATTTATTGCAAATTGAGATCGACTATAAGTTTTCTGATTTTGAAACTCTAGAGCTTCTGAATTCTGATAAGCAGCTAAGCAAGAGGCTGGAAACGATCCTTGCTGATGTTTATCAATATCATGGGGATTTTGAAATTGACGAACACATACCATTTTAGTGCGCAGCATGGTATATCCTGCACAGCTTCTAGTTATAGAAAGCGCCTTGGGTAAAATATTGTTCGCGCCTCCCGACTGCCTCAGGCAGCACTACACTTGAAATCAGTGAGGGCGTACAGAAGGGATTGAAGCCTGTATTAAACCCTAAGCTTCTTATACTTCTGAAGGATATGGAGACTCATTCCAGATTCGAACTGGATCCTTCCCCTTCACAAGCGAACTGCATTTCCAATTCGCTTGTGAAGGGGGACGCTCAACCACTAAGCTTATGAGTCATAGAAATGATACGTTCCGCGCGATCGGAGTTTATTCCAAACTTTTCTGAAAGCCAACCTTTTTTTGCGTTATGACGGCGAGCCTCAGACTTCGGTAATTTTGCAAATTTTTCTGGAATCAATCTGGAAAGTACTACATCTCCAGGGTCAAAATCCTTGTCTATAGCCACAGCCAAATCAAGGGAAACTCTAGCCATGTATTTTATGTCATGAAAGCTAAGCCCTGCAACCTCGCTAGGAGTTGACTTCATACCATAATCTGAGGCTGTCTGGATGAGTTGTTGGCTATTGCTCTGGTAAAATTGTTCCGCTATAGCTACGGCTTCGTTACTTGGATGTGCGATTGCGTTTCGAGCAAGCCTATAATAATCCATCGTTAAAATACGGCCTGGGCCAAGTCTATTTTCATGCGCCTGCTTTCCAGATGGAGTATTTCTCAGCAGCGCTTGGAAAGGCGTGTCCCCATCGTTTTGCGTCCAGCTTTTCCCATGGATTGCATAAAACTGCCCCCGAATATCTGAGATAAAAAGATCGAAGCCACTATAGAGACTCACAATATTGAGTCGAATTGCGCCGCTTGAAACCTTTTCGGAACGTAGGCCACTAACACGGATTCCGTGACGCTGCGCTGCGAACTCCCAAGGATCAGACTGATCGAGTTTACTAACATGAGAGATGGTTTCTTGAATCCCGACGTGGATCCCTGCCGCAACAGCTGTTAGCTCTCCTATGAATACTTTGAATGAGCGAAACGCAGGAGTTGAGTATGTATTCAAGATAGCTTCTAAGTTAACTATTGGGTTTGGCAATTTAAGCCAAGCTAATCAGCTGGCCTATATAAATCAGCTTGGATTTTAGAAGAATATCCAAAGATGTCACTTCGTCATTTTCAATCCAGAGCCCATTGAATGAAACGAATGAAACTGAGTTGTTCGCTTTCTGTTCAAAGGTCAACGCTGTTGGTTTTCCTAAGTCATCGAATAGCGCGTAAGCTTTGCCTTCGGTAGGTACAATGACTTTCACGAGGAAGCAGTACTCCCGCCCTAGATCGTCTCGAACTACCGCCCTAAGGGTAGGATGAGCTTCCAAACCGTGCATAAAATTCCCCTATCGGCTATCCATTAGTCATATAGGTCCTTACAAAGCGACGCTGTATCAAGCGTACTGGTCTAGGCTTAAGACCGCAACTGCATCGCCCACAAACACTGCGGTCGGATACCAGCAATCAAGGGGTTCAAGCCCGTAGGTTATTGAAACGACTGATCTGGTCAAATCAAATATACCTCATAGAGCTCGCCACCACCCACCACGCGGTGCTTATCCCAAGCGGATGGAGCCCCCCCCATTTCGCGCACATTGTGAACGGCAGGAACCGTCGGTTTGTACAGCTCGATAATTTGATTGCACGCTAAAAGCGAAATGTTAGCTTTTTGGTGGCAAAATTTGCTCTGACCGACCGCTGTTGGCCGATTCCTGCCAGTCATGACAGGCAAAGATCGGCCGCAATCGGTCATTGCGCCATCCACCTTTTCAGCGCAATCGATAACCAAAAGATGCGGCGTCTCTGATTACCAAGAGAGCTTCCTGCATCGAGAGCCAGTCGCCATGCTCAGTAGATGATCGGCCAGTGCACAGCCATCAATCTTGCCTTCACTGCATAGCCATACTCAGGCTCAATTTGAATAGCATAGGCGGCTAACCCTAGGAGATGATTGCGTAGACCAGCAACCGCCGAGAAGCCACGGCGCTGTGCATGCTTGATGGGGCCAACGTCGACATGCTCCAAGTAGTGAAGGTGCATGCGCAGCTTGCCTTTAAACTCCCTCGTCAGCCGCGGAGAAACTCCATCGGCCAACAACCCCAAGACAACTTTCCGCGCACGAGGTGACACTACCTGTGTCTTAGCAAGGTTCGGCTGGAGGCCGAACCGCCCAAGCGTTTGATAGACCTTCCGAATGAGTGCACTCGCTGTGGTTCTGTCAAAATGGGCGCTGTTAGTCGAGAACGTTAGATCGTCTGCATAGCGTGTGTAGGTGATGCCGAAGGGTTCACTGAGCGCGGAAATTTCCGCGTCTGCCGCGCGCATTACTAGGTTGGCAATCATTGGACTTGTGGGCGCCCCTTGGGCCAAATAACCTAGCTGCTTTGCCGAGTAGTTCCGAATTGCGGCAACATGCAAAGGTGCCTTTCGACGCCACCGACGTGTCTTGCTCAGCCACGTTTTGTCGGACCCAATACGTGTGCAGATTCTAGCCAGCTCAAATGAGACAAGGGGCTGGTAGCCGAGACTCCTAAAAACGTTGTAAACAGATATCTCTGAGATCGACTCAAAGAATCTCCGGACGTCGAGTTTGATTATCCAGCGACTGCCACAATGCGGTTGAACCGCGTCGATCAATTTTGCGCCTGGTGCGAAGGCCGTGCTGGCCGAATGCGGTCGACCGTGGACCAAAATATGTCTGACTATCCACTGCTGAACGTCGCAAAGACTGTGCTCGGGAACGCAAATTTCCCTGAAGCGAATACGACCATCAGGTTGAGGGCGCTTACGAATGCAGAACACTTTGTAGGTATGCGGATCCTCGCGACTCACATAACGCCGCAAATCCATATACCCAACGCCGCTTAGCCGAGACAGGTGCTTTAACGTCAATACTGGAGGAAGCTTTGGATGAACTGCGACCACGGCCTCGCTAGCTGCGAGTGCCGATCGAAGAACCGCATCTGATACGCCCAACTCTTGAGCGATACGACGGTAGGGTTGAGGCTTCCAGTCCTTCATCTACTTTGACACCCGTAGGGTGAGGGCTCCCGCCGCAGGCAGAAGACCTCGCCACGTCGCGTGTGGCGGGAGCGCTTGGCCGTAAGCAAGGGCTATATCATAGAGCGGCAGTAGTCTGCGCCCGGTTGATGAGCCGAAGCGCATCAATGGTGGTTGCGTTCTGTTCAACGCGCACCGAATCTAGATTTCAGACTGGTCGTCTCAACGATTGCGGATAGTACGGCTTTTGTTCTAATTCGCCAATGTCAGGCAGGGATTCTATAAATGCACTCATCTGCTTTCTGGCATGCCGAAGCTGGCCCGCTCCTGCGTCGGTCAATCGACGCTGGGAGTCGATCCATCCATAAGTGACCATTAGATGGCAGAGTCGAGCGACCCTATAGGTGGGTAAACCAGTTCGGCGTGACAGAACGCTGTCATTGAGCCTTGGAGGGCGGGAGAGCGCGCAGAGGATGAGAAACACCTCGCCCGTTGGAATATCGGACTGTACCACTGCATTAGACCTAGCCAACGATGCGTGCCCGAAGCGCTCCAATCGAAGCTGTATCTTTTCGCTGGTCAAGCTCACACCAAAGGACTCACTGTCGATACCGGCAGTCACTCTAGAAGGAAAAAGCGGGATCCACTGGGGATCTTTGCGCTTTGAGGCCTTGTGAAACATCAGAGGCACATTGTTAGGCGCGCCATGAGCGAAAATAAGAAGCGCTCCAGTGCTGAGATACCCAAGGCTAGCGCTGCCCTGTGACCAAGGCGATATGCCGGGATCACCAATCGTAGGATCGTATGTTTCACATAGCAGCTTCATTTTGCTGACGCCTGCTTTCGACAGCGTGGTGTCAATCGTAGGACATGGCATCACGTGGATGACGTCTGGCCGGCATGGATGGCTTCGAACATATTGCTCGCCTTTGCCAGTGCTGGCATATGCGACAACTGCGAATCTCAGAAACTTGCCGGACCACCAACTGCGCACAGATCTGACAAGCCAGGCCGCCTCAAGATACCGACGAGCGCGGTGACCGCTACCTACAAGATCGGTCATAACCCAAAACGCCCGAACCCGCTTTCGGCGGATTTGCTCTGGCCCGGGATGACTAATGAACTTCTTGGGAAACTCACGGCACAGGTCTGTAATCAAACGAGCAACGACGCCTTCGCTTCCAACAGACGGATCGTACCCTTTCGTGGACTTCACTGCTGGTGGGCCAGCGGCCCCTAGTGCACGTCGATGCTTTCCCGGCGACTCTTTAAAAAGCCTGTGAGGCACCCCAAATCGGTGTCCAAGTTCACGCTCGGCATAGAGAGCAACAACCCCCTTAACCCTGTCAGCATGCTCAAGTGTGAGTGCTCGCAAGTGATCGTTGAAATCGTCCCGGGACACTAGGAGAAAAGATTCGAGCAACTCTTGCGCCAGAGGACGATCACCCATCGAAAACTGGTCAAGCCACTTTTGTGCTTGTTGTGTACCGGAAATGGGATGGGTTTTGATCATGTCGAATTCCGAGAGGGCGATTCTGTGCATTGACGACGGTATGATGCTGCAAGTTCTGCCCCACCTTCTCTGATGCCGTTCAGTTCCTCGTTGGCGTTGAACCCGCCTTCAGCAATTGGAACTCGCATTTCTGCGGGCACTGTGCTCGTACGCATGCGCGTTACAACGTAGTGATGCAGCGTAACTCGACTTAAGATTTTAGCCTCATCTTCGGACAGCATGGGAACCAACGCGGACGCACGCTTCTCATACGCCAGTTGTTCACTCGCAAGCGTCAAATTTTGTTTCCCTTGCGCGCCGACCGCGTCCGAGAGCAAATCAGCGAGCCTCAGCGCATCCGGATAGCCTCTGTCGGCGCTGAACTCTATCTCTGCGGCTAGCGAAGCACCCTCCCGAAGTTTTTCGCAATGCAGTTCAGCGCCCTTCGCTCTTCTGGCAATCTCAGACCTGTCTGACTCCTCCTGATTTTTCACGGACAGGAGCAGGTAGGAAGATCCCAGGTTGCCGATGCCCGTGGCGAATGCCATTACGACAGTCAGCAACGCGGCGACATGCCATCGCTTATTTTCAAACTCCAAATCTACAGCTCCTGGTAATGGGCAAGAAATTGCTATCCGCCCTGGACTCAAATCTGATCATGGCAATGCACGCCGGATAGTGGTTCCCCGAAAGCACAAAGGTAAAATACCGTTATATAGCCCTCGTCACTCATTTGGGGGGGTACAACCTAGCAGGATCATGGAAATGTCCAAGCGTATAGATTTAGCGGTCCCCTTCGAAGAAAAGGATGAGGCAAAGCAGTTCTATGTTGAGTGGGACGATGAAAAGCGCGTCTGGTGGACCACTGAAGAGTTCATGTGCGAAGGCCTTGAGCGCTGGCTACCGTTCCGGCCAACACCCGAGGATGTTGTTGAATCGTTACCTCCCTTCACATCGACGGATGCCGATAGGAAGTACGTGGAGCTGGTGTCACAGACTTGCGAGTTCCGAGAGTGGATGCTGTTAATGCTTCCAAGCGGCCTGTGGGGCGCTTTTCTGCGGGCTGACCTAGAGGGCCGTGCTGCCTCGGCCGTTGTAGAGGGTAACTACACGGAGGGATGTCGCTACGTATCAAGTAAGCCCGCCGATACCCTTGCCTTCATGCGCGAAAACCGTATCTATCAGGGCGCGCTCCGGGAGGAAGAGAACAGCTGGCCCACTGGATCCGCTAGTCATGATGACGTCGATGATACGATTCCCTTGTACTGTGTCGGCCAACTCATCGTAGGTAACCAGACCCTCGAAATCCAGCTCCCTCTGGGCTGCGAAAGGCTAATGGCTCATCTGGCCGACAACGCCCCGGTGCCTGCAAAAAATAGCGAGCTGTCCCTGGAAGTGTTTGCTTACCTGGATAGGTACACCCCCGACTCGGTGAAGTATCCCCTCAGGAAGCAGCTGGACTTGGCACGCGAAATTTCACAAAAGTTACGCATCCCGATGTCCACGCTCCAGCGTGAGAACCGCGCTGCTTGCTTGACCTTCATTGACCAGCACAAAGCAGACCTCACCATGTACCGCGCGATCTTCAAAGAGCTGGACGTAGGATCATGGCCCTTGGCGAAGCGCATCAACAACTACGTTAAGTGGTCCACGGCCAAGACGTTGCTTTCCAACGGTGTACCGTGGGAGTCCATCGCAGAATCGCTTGGGGTAAAAACAAAGGCGACCATCGAAAAATATGCGGTTCTGGCCACTGAAGCAGAGGATGAGATGCCCGAACTACTAACTGTGCCTTTTTTCCAAGACTTGATTCGACTGGGGAGGAATGGCGGAAGCGTAGATCTGACGTTGCGGGAAATGGCAGAAGCCCAGGCATGGGAGAGCTTCAGTCGGGAGCGCTTGGTTAGGACTGCACTGCGAAAGCAATCGACCTCCGAAGTGGTTATCTAAACTGAGAGACTTGGGCCGGCCGGCTCCATAATCGTGTTCTAGGAAGGTCTTTAATACGACTGCTATTAGGTGATTTCTGCCTATCGCCACCGGCAGCTATGGGCAGTTTCACTAGCAATCACGGTGACGAAGCGTGCCGATCTACTCTGATGCAATCTGTGGTCAGATCGAATGCAAACGGGTGGTAAAGTGGAGTGCAATTTCGCACGGCATTCCAATTGGTATTCCAACTAAAAATAAAAACAGATATTAATACTATAAATCAATGTCTTGCTGAGCCAATTCAAATTACCCCGGCTCTACCACTTCAACAAAAAAAAAGACGTCCAAGAACGTCTTTTTTTGTACCTCAAATCCAGTAAACCTGAGCTCTCAGCGCTACTTCTCTCCTACCCAGACCTCCAGCGCCCTACCACGCTCGACTCAAACACCAGGAGCAGATCTCACGGCTATGACCATGATCTCGACCAGCACTTCAGGCCGCGCCAGACTTGCCTGAACAGTGGCCCGCGCCGGAGCGCTATCGGTGGGTAGCCAGGCGTCCCACACCGAATTCATCAGGGCGAAATCACGGTCAATATCCTTGAGCCAGATCTGTGCGCTCAAAAGCTGGCCCTTGTCGCTGCCCGCCAATGCCAACAAGGCTTCGATCTTGGCCAGTACCTGCTGCGTCTGCTCTTCGATGCCAACCTGTAGATCAGTGGGCACCTGGCCGGAGAGGTAAAGCAGATCGCCGTGACTGACCACACCGGACATACGCGCGCTGCTCTGAAAACGTTGAATCGTTGCCATCGGGTTTGCTCCATGAATTGAGAAGGTTAAGGCGCTGTGCCGCCGATCAACCGGACCAGACGTTGGGCGCTACCAAATGCCAACGTCATGCCCAGCGCACCCTGGCCGCAATTGACGTACAGGTTGTCACAACCACTGACGGCCAGAATCGGCCGCCCGGTGGGGGTCGCCGGACGCCAACCAGTCCAGGGCTGACAATCATCGGCGTTCCAGCCAAAACCGAACAATGCCTGCGTCGAGGCCTTCAGTTGCTCGATACGCTTAACGGGAATCGACGCATCCAGCCCACACAACTCCACCATCCCCGCGACGCGTAAGCGATCACCGATCCGGGCGAACACCGTTTTACGCCGCATGTCAGTCACGCTGACCGTCGGTGCATTCATCGAATCAGTGATCGGCAAGGTAATGCTGTATCCCTTGAGCGGGTAGACCGGCATGCGCACACCGAACGCTGATAATAGCCCCGCACTGTAAGCACCCGCCGTCAGCACGACCGCTTGCGTCCCTAAAAGACCAGGGCCTTCGATGGCGTGGTGAACCTCCAACGCGGTGATACGCCCGCGTTCACGTCGGAAAGCGGCAACCTCACTGTCGAACAGAAAACGCACACCCTGCTTGCTCAACAACCTCGCAAGCTCCTGACAAAGCTTGCGCCCATCGACCGCGCATTCGCTGTCGGTATGGATCGCGCCGTGAAACGCCTCCTTATAACCCTCAAGTGCAGGTTCGATCGACAAGGCTTCGGCGGGGCTGACGATTTTTTGTTGCTTGGAGCCTTGGGCGGCCTGGAACCTCACCTGATCGCTGGCCTTGCGCAGGCTTTCAGCATCGGGGTACAGAACCAGTTTTCCGGTACGGGCGAAATCGCAGTGCACCTTTTCCTGACGGATGAATGCGTCCAGCGCCAGCCGACTTTCATGTGCCAGTTCCAGCAACTCGACGGTGGTCTGACGCGAGATGGACGTACGACAGGCCGCGAGAAATGCCGCGCACCAGCGCCATTGTTCCAGGCTCCATTGCGGCGAAAACTTCAGCGGGCCATTGCGCTCCAGCAGCATCTTTGGAATGCCCGGCAATAGAGAGGGATCGGCCAGCGGTTGCACATAGCTGTAGCTCAATTGCGCCCCATTGGCAGCACTGGCCCCCATGCCGGCCTCCCCCGCCCGATCGATAACGGAGACGTGATGACCGGCCTTGTGTAAAAACCAGGCACTGCTCAAGCCAACGATTCCGGCGCCGACGACACAGATTTCCATTACGCCACCACCCTGTCCGACAAATCCCATCCCGCAGGCCGCAGTTGGTGCCAATCACTGACTTGCTGGTAGGCGTGGGCGATCCGCAGGACCAAGGTTTCGGCGAAAGCACGCCCGACAATTTGCATCGAGACCGGCATACGTTGCTCATCGAAGCCCACCGGCAGCGCCACTGAACAGAGATTGAGCAGGTTGGCGAAGCGGCCGAGCAAGGCCAGCGGCGTGCCGTATTCATCGACCTGACTCAACGGCACACTGCCAATGGCGTTGGTCGGAAACGCACAGGCATCGACATTGGACATAGCCTCGTCCATGGCTTGACGGGCAACACGTCGCTGGTTGTGCAAATGGATATATGCCGCCGCGTCGATGGCGCGCCCGCTCAGCACCCGACGCTGCACATGAGGATCGAAGCGCAGATCATCGCGTTCGAACAGGCTACCAAGGCTGGCGTAGCCTTCGGCACTCATGAGGCCACCGGCAACGCGCATGCACTGCTCCAGCGAAGTCGGTAGCGGCTGTTCGACTAAATGCATGCCCAGTGCGGCCAATTGCTCAAGCCCCTGGTCATAGGCTGCCAATACGCCAGGCGCGATGTGTACACGTTCAGTCTGTGGCAGCACCCAGATGCGCAGGCCGGCCACCGGAAGATTCAAACCTGCCGCGGCGCTGAACACGGGTGACTTGGTCGAAACCGGATCCAGCGGGTCCGGCCCCAGCAGCGCGTCAAGCATCCACGCGGCGTCTTCGACGGTGTGCGTAATCGGCCCCACCGAATCCAGCGATGGACACAATTCAATCAAACCGTGACGGCTAATCAACCCTCGCGTGGTTTTCAAGCCAACCAGACCACACATGCCCGCGGGAATCCGCACCGAGCCGCCGGTGTCGGTGCCCAATGCCGCGCTTGCCAACCCGCCAGCCACGGCCACCGCTGAACCACTGCTGGAACCCCCTGGAGCACGATGCACGTCGGCGTCCCATGGGTTCCACGGCGTGCCCATCACGGCATTTGTGCCCCATCCTCCGAAAGCGAACTCAACGGTGTGGGTCTTGCCCATGATGATTGCCCCGGCGCGCTCCAGTCGCTGGACTGCCGTGGCGGTGAGCCGCGAGATACGCGGCTTCTGTGCCAGCGAACCACCGGTTATGGCCTTGCCGTCGATCTCGAACAAATCCTTGATCGCAATTGGAATGCCATGCAATGGCCCCAGGTTGATACCGGCAGCCCGCTGCCGATCGGCAGCGATGGCGGCACCGAGCGCGCGCTGGGGATAAGCCTCGACATAAGCATTGAGTTGACCGTTGAAGCGCTCGATCCGCTCCAGTTGCGCGCAAACCAGGGACTCGCTCGTGAGCGCTCCGGACGCCAGCGCTTGCCGCAACTGGCCAATGCTGTGGGAAGCGGTTCGATCCATGATGTTCATGTGTTCAACCTCGAATGGTTTTGCGCCCGCGAGAAAATCGTACTTCCAGCACTCGCGACAACAGAGAAAGAGGGAAAGCGATGACGAAATAGAACACCCCCACCAGCAGGAAAATATGCATCGGCAAAAACGATTCGGACGCGATGGCCCGGGCCGCCAGCATCAACTCATCGGTGGCGATCAGGGCGCACAGGGAGCTGTCCTTCAGAATCGACACGTAGGCATTGAGCAACGGCGGCAACATGCCGCGAATGGCTTGCGGAAAGACCACGGCGGTGAAGGCTTGCAAGGGCGTCAGGCCGGTGGCAATGGCCGCCTCACGCTGGCCTCGATGCAAGGAATCCAATCCACCGCGCAGGATTTCCGCGACGTAGGCCGAGCCCTGTAAACCCAGACCGATAGCGCCGGCCCAATAACCGGACAGCGTCAGCCCGAGGCTGGGCAAGGCGAAATACAGCGCCAGCAGCAACGCCAGAAGCGGCACCGCACGCATCCCCTGGATGAAGAACACGGCCAGACGCTTGAGCAATACGCTGGGACTCTTCATCGCCCAGGCCAGTAGCGCGCCCAACATCGCCGCCAGGGCGAAGCCTGTCAGGGACAACTCGGCGCTGACCCGTGCGCCAAGTAGCAGGCGAGCGATCCAGTCGCTCCAATATTCCGGGTATTGCTGGAAAAAACTGATCATCGCGCCGCCCCCAGATGACGTTCAAGTCGGATGAATCCCACGCCAATGGGCAGGATCATCGCCGCATAGATGCACATCACCGCCAGATAAATCAGCGAGGTCTGGAACGTGGATGTCACAAGATTGCGTGCCAGGAACATGATTTCCGGCACGGCAATGGCCGAGGCGATGGACGTGTCCTTGATCAATTGCGTGACATAGTTGGCATAAGCCGGCAACGCAACGCGCAGGGCCTGGGGCACGAGGATGTAGCGCAGAATTTGCATACGGTGCAGGCCGATGGCCTGCCCGGCTTCATGCTGGCCGACGTGCAGCGATTGCAAGCCGGCTCGGAAAGTGTCGGCCAGCACTGCGCTGCCTACCAGGCTCAAACCGACGATGGCCGCCAACCACGCGGGCAGATTGATTCCCAGATAAGACAGCCCAAAATAGATCAGGAACAGGTGCGCCAGCGCAGGCACGTTGCGCATCCATTCGATGAAACAGGCGATGGCGCCGTGTACCAGTCGCGATCGGCTGAACGTCAGTAAAACCGCCAGCACCAGACCGCCCGTGCTGGCCAGCACCAAGGTGCAGAGGGCGATTTCCAGCGCATTCATTGCGCCTTTGAACAGCAAGGGCAACAGCCCGAGGAAAGCTTGCAGATTCGCCATCAAGCGCTCTCCACCGCCATGCGCCCAAGAAAACTGCGGGTACGTTCGTGACAAGGGTTGTCGATCACTTGCGCCGACGGCCCCTGTTCGACAATGCGCCCGCCGTCCATGAAGATCACCCGATCCGCCACATCGCGGGCAAACCTCACTTCGTGGGTGACCATGATCATGCTGCGCCCCTCCTCCGCCAGCTCGCGAATCACGGCCAACACTTCGCCGACCAACTCGGGATCCAACGCCGAGGTCGGTTCGTCGAACAGAATCACTTTCGGTTGCTGGGCCAAAGCCCGGGCGATGGCGACCCGCTGCTGCTGACCACCCGACAATTGCTCGGGATAAGACTCGGCCTTGTGCCGCAGATGGACTTTTTCCAACATCGCGTCGGCCAACTCATACGCCTGCTTGCGCGGCATACCTTGGGCCTTGATGGGACCGAGCGCGACGTTATCGCGCACGTTCAAGTGCGGCCAGAGATAGAACAACTGAAACACCATGGCGATCTCGCGGCGCTGCGGAGCCATCTCCCGGTCACTCATCAGGCGTAAACGCTTACCGTCCTTGACCTGCCCGATCAGCTCGTTCCCCAGCCAGATCTCGCCACTAGTAGGTTTTTCCAGGTAATTGATGCAACGCAGGCAGGTGGACTTTCCAGACCCGCTTGGGCCAATCAGCGACAAGGTCTCACCGGGTTTCAACTCCAGACTGATGCCCTTGAGCACTTCCAGATCGCCATAGTTCTTGTGTAGTTCGTGCACGCGCAGCAACGCGGTGTCAGACGGGCTCGACATCTTGGCTAACCTCTTTTTGTTATAGGCATGGCGATGAGTCGGTGCATCGGCATGCATCCGTCCCATCGCCTCACACACTTATTTGCAGCCCGGTAGCGTCCAGTCCGCGGGGCGATCGACGCCCAGGCGCAGGTCCTTGCCTTCGGGCATGAACCAGACATCCTGAGTCAGTCCATAGCGAGCGCCGATCTTGCGCATCTCACAGTTTTTCCAAAGTGTTTGAATCTGCGCGTTGACCGCCGTCACCAGTTCCGGACTGGCCTTGTTGAAGCCGAACACCACCTGCCCCAAGCCAGTCAGCAGTGGGAAATTTGGATCGTTGTCGACAAAGGCGTTGAAATGCAGGTGCCATTGCTCATTGCGAGAAATGGCGTATTGCATGACCGGTGGATCGCCGATCACCGCATCGATGCGTCCGGCGAGCAGATCGCGAACGGCCGCATCGGACGTGTCATACAGGGCGACTTGCAGGCCATCGATCTTGCGCATCTCAGGGATGAACGAAAAACCGGTGATGGTGCCGACTTTCTTGCCTTGCAAATCCTTGAGGCTGTTCCAGTGGGTCTTGTCTGTCTGGGTAATACCGTTCTTGAAGTAGTGAATAGGATCGCTCAAGGTCATGATTTTCGAGCGCTGCTCGGTCCAGCCCATGGTGCCCGCCATGATATCCACTCGCTTGGACTGCACCGATGCAATCGTCCCTGACCACTCCATTAATGCCGGTTTGACCTTAAGACCCAGTTTTTCGGAAATTTGTTGAAGGATTTCACCGTCATAGCCGACCATCCGACTATCTTGATACCCTGTTCCTGGCATATCACCACTGAAGGCGATGGTCAGGCTTCCCGGCTCTACTGTCTCCAATGCGAACACCGGTGCCGCAGCCAACACGGACACCAGAAATCCGGCACAAATACCAGAAAAACGCTTAACTTTGGACGTCTTCATCGGATGCTCCTCGATAGTTTTCATGGTGGCAGCAGAACGTTTCGCATAGGCCCATCGTAGTGGGACTGGCGGTATAATTTGTTGGATGCTTTGCACGAATGATTGAATATTTGCGACATTCTGGCGGCACAGAGCCCGTGGCACCTCAGGAAAGCCTCGTGGACGGGCTCGATCATGGGCAGGCGCGTCATCCACCCATGCGCCGCGGCACCGCCGAGTTGTCTATTGGCATAATGTTGTGGCCACGCTTCCCCTTGCTGTCACTGTCAGGGCTGACCGATGCTTTGCGGCATGCCGCCGATACGGGTGATCAAAGCCGCCCCATACGCTGCCAATGGAAGGTACTCGGCACGCCCGGGCAAAGAGTCATTTCCAGTAGCGGATTGGACGTACCGATCGACAGTGAACTCGCTGACCCGGAGCGTTTCGACTACATCGTGGTCATTGGTGGATTGCTCGACTCCATCGAGGCGGTGCCGAAGACCTATCCCGCGTTCCTCCACCAGGCCGCGGCTGCACAGGTGCCGTTGATCGGCCTGTGCACCGGCAGCTTCGTGCTCGCGCGACATGGCTTGATGGAGGGGCGGACGGCGTGTGTCCACGCCTATCATGGCGACGACTGGAAACACCGGTTTCCCACGTTGCGCTTTGTCATCAACAGAGACTTTCTGATCGACCGGGATCGGATTACCTGCGCTGGCGGTGTTTCAGTTATCGAGTTAGCGCTTCATCTGATCGGCATGCATTGCGGGCCGGATCGTGCCGGCAAGGTTGTGCATCAGATGACAGTGGCAAAGAACACGTCCAACAGTTTCGTCGACCGACGCAAGGCGCTCGGGTACGCCAGCTCATCGAATCGTCGGCTGCACGAAGCCGTGATGCTGATGGAAAAACACATGGCCCACCCCCTGGATATCGAGGCCATTGCGCATCTGGTCGGCACCAGTAAACGGCAATTGGAACGTCTGTTTGTCGCTGAAAC
The DNA here is from genome assembly GCF_001269655.1 of Pseudomonas thivervalensis. Taxonomy (GTDB): domain Bacteria; phylum Pseudomonadota; class Gammaproteobacteria; order Pseudomonadales; family Pseudomonadaceae; genus Aquipseudomonas; species Aquipseudomonas thivervalensis. The sequence goes on along the minus strand of NZ_LHVE01000002.1, from coordinate 79,924 downwards.
CAACAACAGCCCAGCCCAGTTCTACCGCCAGGTTCGACTCAGGTTCGGCAGATGGCTGCTGGTGAGTTCCGACCGCCAGATCGGCGAGATCGCCTTTGAATGTGGCTTCGCGGATGCGCCTCATTTTATTCGGCACTTTCAGAGCATGTTTGGCATGTCACCTGGGAAGTTACGCAAAGCCCTGATGCAACAAGATGGGAAATAACGCGGCAACCACCCAGCTCATCTCTCATGCGACGAAACACGGTATTCCAAGTGCATTCGATAAAAAACAGAGACTTGAAATCAAAGGGATACACATCCAATTCAACTTACCCGATTGCATTAAAAAAGACGTCCTAGGACGTCTTTTTTAATGCCTGCCTGAAACTCAGTGAAGCCAAGGCCCCAGCCTGACCAGGCAAGCGATGCCGATCATTTCTGCGCGGCTAACACTCTACGCGCCGCCTTTTCGTTTTTCATGGCCGTGATTTCACGCTCGCAAGCTTCCACGTCGAAAGAGTTGTCCCACTTGGCAATGGCGATCGTGCCGATACCGTTGCCGATCAGGTTGGTCACGGCGCGTGCTTCGTTCAGGAAACGGTCGATGCCCAAGAGCAGGACAAGGCCCACCAGCGGAATGGAATGTATGGTGGTGAGCGTTGCCGCAAGGGTGATGAACCCGGCCCCTGCCACGCCAGCCGAACCTTTCGAGGTCAGCAGGAAAACGCCCAACAGAATCATCTGATCCATAAACGTCAGCGGCGTGTTAGTCGCCTGGGCAATGAAGATCGCGGCCATGGTCAGATAGATGCAGGTGCCATCGGCATTGAAGGTGTAGCCCGTCGGCAGCACCATTCCTACCACTGATTTTTTGCAGCCCAGCTTCTCCAGCTTGACCATCATTCGAGGCAGCACCGCCTCAGTCGAGCAAGTCCCGAGCGTAATCAGAATCTCATCCTTGAAGTAACGGAGAAACTGCAGCAGGGGCATGCCTGACCATCGAGCAACCGTGCCCAGCACGACCACAACGAAGACCAGGGTGGTGACGTAGAGCGCTACCAACAACTGGCCGAGGGACAGTAGCGTACCGATACCATACTTGCCGATCGTGAACGCCATACCCGCGCCAGCGCCAATCGGAGCCAGCCGCATGACCATGGCAACAATCTTGAACAGCCCTTGCAGAAACAGATCGATGGTATTGATCAGCGGTTTGCTGGTCTCCCCCATTTGAACCAGGGCCACACCCATCAAGACAGAAAGCAGGATGACTTGCAGCATGACGCCATTGGAGAACGCCCCCACAAAAGTTTGCGGGATGATGTTCATGAAGAAATCAACGGTGCCGCCCTGCGCAGAGGCGGCCTGGCTGTACTTGGCGATCGCACTGCCATCGAGGGTCTCGACATGGATGTTCATCCCAACGCCTGGCTTGGCGATGTTGACCACGACAAGGCCGATGACCAGCGCGATGGTTGAAAGAATCTCGAAATAGATCAGCGATTTCACGCCAATTCTTCCGACCTCTTTGATGCTGCCCATCTTGGCAATTCCGACCACCACGGTGCCAAAAATAATCGGGGCCAACAGCATTTTGATCAGTCGGATAAAGCCATCTGCAAAGGGCTGAAGCTTGGCGCCGAACTGCGGTTCAAAATGACCGATTGCGGCACCGACCACGATGCCGATCAGCACCTGCACATACAGCTGGCTGTACCAGCGGGACTTGGAGATTTCCACGGGAGCACCTCATTTTATTGTTGTGATGGGCGTGTGGTGTGGCGTCAGTGGGCGACGCCTGATAACGGCGGCCTTGAGCGAAGAGGCCGCCGTTCGGGAGCTATCAGCCCTCGCCCAATTCGCGCATGACGGCGTACAAGGCGGATTTGGCTTCGAAGCCGACACCTGGAATATCCGGCAGGCCCACATAGCCATTTTCCACGCGAATCCCGTCAGCAAACCCGCCGAACGGCTGGAACACATCCGGGTAGGATTCGTTACCACCCAGGTGCAGGCCCGCGGCGATGTTCAGGGACATCTGGTGGCCCCCGTGCGGAACGACGCGACGCGAAGACCAGCCCATGTCTTCCATCACTTTCAGGGTGCGCATGTACTCGACCAGACCGTAGGACAGCGCGCAATCGAACTGGACGTAGTCACGATCGGAACGCATGCCGCCATGGCGCAGCAGGTTGCGGGCATCCTGATGGGAAAACAGGTTTTCGCCGGTGGCCATCGGCAGGTCGTAGTGCTTGGCCAGCTCAGCCTGCAAGGCGTAGTCGAGAGGATCGCCTGCCTCTTCGTACCAGAACAGGTTGTAGGGCTTCAAAGCCTCCGCATAAGCGATGGCGGTGTCTTGGTCAAAGCGACCGTTGGCATCCACTGCCAGGCGACGCCCGTCGCCGACGACCTTGAGTACCGATTCGATGCGACGAATATCGTCAGCCAGAGGCGCCGCGCCGATCTTCATTTTGACCACGTCGTAGCCGCGATCCAGGTAGCTGCGCATCTCGTCCTGAAGCTTGGCGTCGTCCTTGCCTGGGTAGTAGTAGCCTCCAGCGGCATAGACCCAGACCTTGTCGTCGGCCACGCCGTTGCGGTAACGGTCAGCCAGCAGGCGATACAACGGCTTGCCTTCGATCTTGGCGACGGCGTCCCAGACGGCCATGTCGATGGTGCCCACGGCCACCGAGCGCTCACCATGGCCGCCTGGTTTCTCGTTGGTCATCAGGGCTTTCCAGATGGCGAACGGATCGAGGTTATTGTGCTCTTTATCGATCAGCGACTCAGGGTCGGCTTCGGTGATGCGCGCCAGGAAGCGGTCACGCATCAAAGCGCCTTGACCATAACGACCGTTGGAGTTGAAACCGTAGCCGATGACAGGTTTACCATCGCGAATCACATCCGTGACGACAGCGACGACCGAGCAGGTCATTTTGGAAAAATCGATGTAGGCATTGGCAATTGGCGAGGCAATGGAAACGGTTTTTTCACGGATGTCGACGATACGCATGGCGGGGTCCTCTTGTTGTTGGTGACCCCACGTTATGCTTTGCGATGACACCCGCCCAATGCTAATAATGCCGCGCCCCATGCACAGGAGGCATTGCCCTTGGAACTCGTTTGGCTAGAAGACTTTTCCGCGCTGGCAGAGTACGGCAGCTTTGTTCGGGCCGCTGAGGCGCGCCACGTGACTCAACCGGCCTTCAGTCGCAGAGTTCGCGCATTGGAAAATTGGATGGGTGTCGAACTGTTCGTTCGCACGCCACAAGGCGCCACGCTGACCGAGGCTGGGAAGCAGATTTTGCCAAGCGCCCAAGAGACCGCCAGGCGCCTGTACCGAATGCGCAGCGAAGCCCAGGAAGTGGCGGGCATGGCGATCAAGACGCTGCAATTCGCGGCCACCCATTCGCTGTCGTTCACCTTTTTCCCGAGGTGGCTGAGAGACACGGAAAACGGCGCCCCCATCGAGGCGGTGCGACTGCATTCCGATAGCATGGCGGCCTGTGAGCAGATGCTGATTCAGGGCCACGTGCAGTTCCTGCTTTGCCATCGTCACCCGGATGTTCCACCACTGTTGGCCCCCGATCAGTTCATGGGCAAAAAGGTTGGCGAGGATGTGCTCGTTCCGCTGGCGAGCGCTTCCGCGAACTTTGGAAGTGCCCCCGCATCGCTGCCCTACTTGGCGTATACCCAAGAATCCGGGCTGGGGCGCATCGTCGCTCATCGACTCCAGGGCAAGGAAGAATTCCTGCACCTCAAGCCGCTGTTCAGCAGTCACCTCGCAGCGGTGCTCATGTCCATGGCACTGGAAAACAAAGGCGTGGCCTGGCTGCCAAGAAGCCTGACCGAGCAGGAAGTCGCCGATGGACGTCTTGTGCGGGCGCTCGATGAAAGCTGGGATATCCCGTTGGACATTCATCTCACTCGGCCAACGGGTGCCATTAGCCAATCAGCGGAGGAGTTTTGGACGAAGTTGAGGGATTGCTGAAACCGTCTCTCCGACATAAGGCTCCAAACAGGCTGGAGCAGTTGTACGGCGACAGGGAAGGCCAACACAGTATCCGGATCAACGGTCAGTACCGCATCTGTTTTGTCTGGGGCGCCAACGGCCCCGAAAATGTAGAAATTGTAGATTATCACTGAGGTGAGTCATGTTTAAAAATGGCATGAGGCCCATACACCCTGGAGAAATTCTCAAGGAAGAGTACCTGGAGCCGCTTGGCCTGACGGCCGCTGCGCTTGCAAGGGCTTTGCACGTGTCCGCCCCCACCGTAAATGACATCGTATTGATGCGCCGTAGCGTCAGCGCGGATGTGGCTCTGCGCCTGGCAGCGGCATTGGACACGTCAGCACAGTTTTGGCTGAATTTGCAGATTGCATATGATTTACGTACAGCTGAAATTGCGAAAGGGGAGCAAATTTATAAAGAAGTAGAAAGAATTCCTCACTGCGCATAGCTTTTAAAAAAGCACTTAGCGATTATCGCAAGTGCCTTTTTTGTGCCTGGAAGATTGATTTCCCCTAATGCGACGAAACATAAACAGACGGCGCAACAGGCGCCGGCAACGCATAAGTCGCCTTCATCCATTCGATCTCCGCTTGGGGCGTTCGCCCGAACATCCGCTTGAACTCGCGACTGAACTGCGAGGCACTTTCGTAGCCGACGCTGAACGCCGCCGTCGAGGCGCTCATGGTGTTGCGCAGCATCAATAATCGGGCCTGGTGCAGGCGTGTCGATTTCAAGTACTGCATGGGCGAGGAATCCGTCACGCTGCGAAAGTGCAGGTGAAAGTTGGGGATGCTCATGTTGGCTTCGTGGGCGAGCGTTTCGACGTCCAGATGCTCGTGGTAGCAACTGTGGATCTTGCGGATCGCCCGGGTGATCTTGCCGAAGTGCCCCTGGCGACTGAGCGCGGCGCGCATCGAGCCGCCCTGCTCGCCGGTGAGGATTCGGTAGTAGATTTCTCGTATCAGCGACGGTCCCAGTATCTGCGCTTCGCCCGGGCGGCTCATGGCGTCCAGCAAACGCAGCGTCGAACCGCGCAGCAAATCGTCCATGGGCGAGGCGTACATGCCTTTGGGTTGGGCATCGCTGGGGCCGAGGGTCTCGTCCACTTGCAACATCAACTCGCTGGCCAGCTGCAAGTCGAGGCGCATGTACACCGCCAGCATCGGCTCTGCTTCGCTGGCATCGGTCTCCATGGTGAACGGAACCGGGACAGACACCACCAGGTAATGCTGGGCGTCGTACACGTAGACGTCCTCCCCCAGATAACCGCGCTTGCGCCCCTGGCACAGGATCACGATACCGGGCTCATACAACACCGGTGTGCGCGTCAGCGGTCGGTTCGAACGCAGGAAACGAATGTCGTCCAGTGCGCTGAGGTTGTAGCCCTCCACCGGTGCGAGCTGTTCCATCAACTGCACCATGCGCGCAGCGGCCTGAGTCATCGGCGTCCCCTTTTGCTGGCTGTTCAACCGTCGGTCGAACGACTCAGCGCTTCCCATTGATCGATCTCACTGGCCGCACGACTGAGTTTGTCGTGCACCAGGTTCAGTGCATCGCTGCCCAGCAGCAAGTGCGCAGGCGGCGTCGGGCTGGCAATGATCTGCAACATCGCCTGCGCCGCTTTCCGAGGATCGCCCAGTTGCTTGCCGCTTTTCTCCACGCGCGCTTTACGTATCGGATCGAAACTGGCGTCGTAATCGGCAATGCTCCGCGCCGTGCGCTGCATCGAACGACCTGCCCAGTCGGTGCGGAACGAGCCCGGCGCGACCGCGGTCACGAAGATGTTGAACGGTAGCAGCTCCTTGCTCAGCGTATCGGAGAGACCTTCGAGGGCAAACTTGCTCGCGCAGTAATAGGAGATGCCCGGCATGGTAATCGTGCCGCCCATGGAGGTGATGTTGAGGATATGACCGGCACGGCGCTGGCGAAAATACGGCACGAAGGCCTTGGTCACCGCTACCGCGCCAAACACGTTGACGTCGAACTGGCGCCGCATCTCTTCCAACGGCGATTCTTCGAAGATGCCCTCGTGGCCGTAGCCGGCATTGTTGACCAGGACATCGACCGGGCCGTAAGTGGTTTCTATCTGCGCCACTGCGCTATTGATTCGGTCGAACTCGGTGACGTCCAGGATCACGCCATGGGCACGCTCCGTGGAAAGTGCTTCGAAGGCTTGCAACGCCGCCTCACTGCGCACGGTGCCGATGACACAGTGGCCTGCTGCGAGCGCTTCTTGCGCCAGGGCGTTGCCCAAGCCGCTGCTCACGCCGGTGATGAAGAGGGTTTTTCTGCTGTGCATGGTGAACTCCACTGGATAAACAGGAGGCCATGGTAGCGATCGAAAAATGGCCCACCTATGCCGGTTTACCTTGAGGCATTGCCTATTCCTATCAGCGCGTCAGATTCCCGGACCTGTCACGTAGGCTGGCAACCTGGCCAAGCGATCCCAACCGTTTTCATCGATCCCGGCGCAGTTAGGCAACCACAGTGTTTGCAGCGGCAGTTGCTCCAACACAGGCACCACGGCTGACGTGATCCGCGATTCCCCTGGATCAGCCCCAAGCGTCAGGTCCTGCAGCGGCATATGCGCGAGGTGGGCCACTCCCGCGTCAGTCAGCCATGGACTGTCAAGCAAGCCCAAGCGCTGTAGCGGCAGGTCCCGCAAACAAGCCAGGTCGGCGTCGCGCAGGTTCAGACCACTTATTTCAAGTTGCTCCAACGGCAATCCCAGCTCGGCGAGCTTGCACAAAACCTTGCCGTCGATGCCCTGGCAATAACTCAGATCGAGCCGTTTCAGCGGCAGCCCGGCCAGTTGTTTCAGCGCCTTCGACGTGATGTCGTTCAAGGACAGGTCCAGGGACTCCAACTGCAACCCGCGCAGATCACTCAACGTACTGGCGCAGACGCCCTGCACATCGGAGAGTCCCAAGCGCTTCAGGGGAAACTCGTGCAGCAAATCGAGCCGCTCGATCACTTGCCGTAGACACTTGAGGTCCAGGTCTGTGAGCGGCATTCCCTCCAGCACTTCAAGATCGTCTTCGCAGATGAACGCAGAGTGCAGCGAGAGCTTTTCCAAGGGCAGATTTTGAATAGCCTGCAACACACTCTCGCCTACATAACAGTCGTCCAGACTCAACGAGCGCAACCCCGTCAGGTCGCCAAGCCAGGACGGATCGTCGAGGATCGCGCCGCTGCCACTGAGGGACAACTGTTCAAGGGGATGACTTGCCAAGTGCGCCATGCCACGGGACGTCAGCTCGCCCACGCGTTGCAAGGTCAGGGAGCGCAGCTTGAGGCGTGACAGTGCGCGAAGGCCGTCGTCGGTCATCTCATCGCAACGGTTCAACGACAGTTCCTGCAACGGGCTGTCGCTCAGTTGACGGAGGAAACTGTCATCGAAGTCCTCGCCGTAGGTTTGCAACTTCAGCCGACGCAAGCGTGCGGGCGACGGGAGGCAATTGGCGTTATCGTCGCGGGAAAAATTACTGACTTCCAAGGTTTCGAGAGCATTGGCGGGCAAACGCTGCCACGTCTCTGGCCCACAGATAAACCTCGGGCTGTTGAGCACCAACGTGCGCAAGGGCAGCCCGGCCAGGGCGTCACACCACTGTGGCTCGGCGTTGTTCAACTCCAGATGGTCGACCGGCAGGCCACGCAGTTGCGACAGCCATGGCCCGGGGCGATTTGTATGGGCGGTGGTGTTCAGTTGAGTCATCACCACCTTAGCCGCCGGATCGCCCAGGCCCGCCGCAATGCGTAAACCTTCCAGTGAGGCCTCACCGGTATCGAGCAAATCGCGATAGAGCGATGCGCGTGCGGCGATGTCATCGGGGTTGGCCGCGAGTTGGGCGATAAGAGCGTTGCGGTTGGGGGTTGCCACGGTTTACTAGTCCGAATTGAGCGGGCGCAGGGTGTGCTGCGAAACGGGGTTCATCTGCCTGTTGTTTGTGGGTGCACAGCGCCCTGAGATATCAATCCAGGATCAGGCTCCAGATCACCAGCAACGGCAATCTCAACATTCTCATATAGCTGCGCCGCACTCTTCGTCCGAGCATCCCACCAGTCGGGCCGAGTGGTAACCGATTGGCCGGTGACATCTCTAATGAGACGGACGATATCGAAAGAGCGAAGGCCATCTACGTGCTCGCTTAAGCTCCCAGTCGTATTGGCCCACATCGGATCAAGTACGAAATCGATTCCCTTCATCCTCGCCAGTTTCGCAGCCGGCACAAAATCTGAATCACCAGCGACCAAAACGATGACATCAGTGAGCTTTTCAAGAGCGAGAGTCGTGATGTCCATGCCTAACTTGGTATCGACAGTCTTCTGTTCGACTTTGTAATGGAAATCGTCATTCGTGAGCTCGGCCCAGACCTTCTCACCACGCAACAGGGCCTTAAGGGAATGAGAATTGAGTTGCCAGTCACCGCTTTTGGCCAGTTCGCCCAGTCGAAGCGCCGTTTTTCGGCTCGATCGAAGCTGATCGTGAAGGTCTCTTCGCAATCTATAGGGAGGATGAGCTTTGAAATCCATATGCCCTGCAGATTTATGACCGTCAGGGATTATGGGTAATCGAACCTGATTGGAGGGGGGCGGGCAGTCGTAGTAGTAGATTCGATAAAGCTCGCGACTCGCTGAGCGTTCGTCTTCGATGTGAAGCTTCACGAGCTTTTTTATGATTTGGGATATCTGGTCGGCGGATAACAGCAGTTCCTTGCTGAAATATTTGCGGCCGAAAAACATAACCCTCTGGAAGAAAAATCCTCCATCAATGAGAACGGCGGTTCGCTTCACTGGCTTTTCCTTGGGCAAAAAAAAGCCCAGGACTGCTGGGCAGGTTCTAACAATTGCCTGCGCGCTGTACTGAGCTGCTGGGCGAAAATCTATTCGCCTATGCGGCCTATGTCAAGGTCGAAAGTGACGCAGAAAAATACAACCACTGATGTGCCAAAAATCCTACATGAAGCTCGGAAAGTGACGTCTTGTAGCGCTCGGACGGAGGGGGGCTATAGTCCCTCGTCGCTCCAATGGCGACTCGGGTTTGGCGACTCGACAACGAGGTAGCTCCTTTCAACTGAATGAGGTCCTACCGATGAACCGATACATGCCCATCACCGGCATCGACTGCGTCCCCGCTACCCTGCTGATCGACACCGAAGCCCCGCTTGATGTCCTCTTCGAAACTGCCGATTACCGCATCCGCACGGTGACTCAACTGCTGGAAAACATCGCGTTCCGTTCGGAGAGCAGCTCCGACACGCTGGTGCTTTCCGATTTTTGCAAAATGCTGACGATAGCGCTGCGCGACGGGTGTGATGTGATGGATGTGATTGGCAGGCGATTGCGGGCGCAGGCGGCGGAGTAAGTGAAGACGGGCGAATATGGCCATAACGTGGCCCCCATCGTCGGGAGCAACTACATCTATCTACTCCGATGAGCTGTGGCGCAGTTCGTCAAGAACTGCGCCACATTTTCGATCCAAAATGGCGCGATACTAAGAACTGCGCCATAATCGCGCCAAATCTTCTCTAACAGCGCCAACATAACCATGCCTTCGACCACCGACATACTGAACAGTATCCAGGCAGCCAGGAGCGGGGCGAGCCTCTCAGAGCTTTTGACCAAGCACCCGGAAATCGCCCGGCGAACGGCGCAGCGCATCCTTGCAAACCTGGTCGAAAGCAGCCAAATCACTGCACAGGGAGAAGGCAGGGCACGGCGTTATTTTGCAATAGAACACCAGGCCGAAACCCACGCGCTGAATGCTGACACCGATGCCTTCCCTGCCTTCATTCCATTATCTGCAGACAGCCGGGACATACTCGCCTATATCAACCAGCCCACAGAAGCGCGCAAGCCGGTGGGCTACCAACGTGACTTTCTGGACGCCTATCGTCCTAACGAGACAGGGTACCTACCTGAGTCGTTGCGGCGCCAGTTGCACAGGATGGGCAAAACCGCAGATGCGACGGAGCCAGCAGGCACTTACAGCCGGGCGGTCCTGAATCGCTTGTTGATTGATCTGTCATGGGCATCAAGCCATCTGGAAGGAAACACCTACTCACGGCTCGACACGCGACAACTCATCGAGCAAGGTAAGGCAGCACAGGGCAAGGCCGCTATAGAAACGCAGATGATCTTGAACCATAAGACAGCTATCGAGCTTTTGGTCGAGAACATCGAGAGTGCCGAGTTCAACCGTTACACATTGATGAACCTGCATAGCGCCTTGGCCGAAAACCTGCTGCCCAACCCAGCAGACGAGGGCCGAATTCGCCAGCACGCCGTCGACATAGGGAAAAGTACCTATCGCCCGCTCTCAACGCCGCAGCAAATTGAAGATGCATTGGACGTCCTGCTTGGCAAAGCCAATCAGATCCTTGATCCGTTCGAGCAGTCTTTCTTCATGATGGTGCACCTGCCCTACTTACAGCCCTTTGCCGACATCAATAAACGCACATCCCGACTGGCAGCGAATATCCCCTTGTTCCGAGCCAACCTTTGTCCGCTGACTTTTCTGGACGTACCGGAGCAGGCCTACAGCCGAGCCACATTGGGCGTGTACGAAATGACTCGGGTAGAGCTGCTTCGCGACCTGTATATCTGGGCCTACGAACGCTCGACACAGGAATATCTGGCAATCAAGCAAGACCTTGCGGAGCCGGATCCTTTACGCCTGGCATGGCGAGACTTCATCAAGAAGACCATTCGGGAAATCATCACTCACCCAGAACTTGACCCATTGTCATGTATTCAACGCTCGGTAGCGGAATATGTTTCGGAAAGAGAGCAGCCGGAGGTGCAAGCACTGATCGTCGAAGAACTCCGTCGACTGCACGAAGGGGTGCTCGCACGCTACGGGTTACGACCATCGGAGTTCATGTCCTGGAAGTCGCGCCATGGCCACTGATGGATGATCACAAAAATGGGGACCAAAAATGGGGACAGATTTATTTATAAACCGAGCAAAACCAACAAGTCCGCTCTCTCTGCGTTTAGAAAATAAATCTGTTCCTTTTTTGCTTGAGTTGCCTGATTTTGGGCTGCTGCGCAGCCGAGCGGGGATAAATCCACTCGCCACAATGAAATTATTGGACCGCCTGCCCGGCTGATTCAGAAGGCGTCGTTGTGACCGCCGGCTCTATAATTTTCGCGGAACGCCCTGTATCGACATCACGAACTTCGTAATACCACCATTTCATCGAAGAAACGCCATAAAGCCCATAGGTACGGCCACCGACCAAATCCACGGTCATTTCAATTGGACGTGAGTATCCGGTTCCAATAGCGTACTTAACGGAAAGTTTATGCCTTCCTGCTCCGAGTCGATACTCGGTTTGGCGGGCTAGCCAATATAGCGACGTATCGTCATCGATCTTGTCTATCGACAAATGCTTGTCGAACTGCCGAATGGTCGAGACCTCAGCCCAGGATTTTCCTTCTGCGCTTTTATGTTCGTAATGAATGCAGCCCGTCAGTGTGAAGCAGAAAAAAATCATCGTTACAAAGCGTAAAACAACATCGTGTCGCATCAATAGCCCTCCAAGGCACTTTTTCATCTCGACTCAGCAAAACAATGGGAAAAGCGGACAGCTTATTTATAAGCAGAGCAAAACCAACAAGCTGCCCTCTGCGCTCACAAAATAAATCTACCCCTTCCCCCCCCCTTTCACCAAGCAGTTCGTTCGCTTTATGGCCCACAGCAATTATAAAGAACCTTTTTAATGCAACAACACACTTATTTGCTCCGACAAACCAACAGATATGAATCCCCCCTCACCGTCATCAAACTCGCCCACTTTTTTAAACAGCAGACCTTGCTTTTCAGATAGCAAATAATGAAAACTCAAATCTTCTTCTACATCCCCCGACCACCCCTTATCAAGAGCAATTTGAACATCAAAACCCTTAGGGAGCGCAGCCACATATGAACAACGCTCTGCCTCAAGCACACTGGCGACGGTTTCAATAGACAGTTTCGACAGGCGCAACGCACCAAAAAACTTAATCTTTCCTTCCGCCTCGACAACGTACTCTTGCGAATGACTGCCGCCTACAACCTCATACCCCCTAGACTTCAATGCCCCCCACAACTTCCGATGGCGGACAATCCGTGTATCTGGCTGCCAAGCCGAACTACCCATAAAAAACCACAGATCATAATCAGGAAACTTTTTTTCAATCAACTCATACAAATAATTCAATACTGAGGATACGGAATCGCTTGACGCCCCAGCAGTCAAAAAGCTTGCTGCCGAAAGCAACCCGCCCTCCCGCTTTCTCGCACAGCGAATGTTAAACACCTCATTACTTACTAACAGATCAGGCGCGCTCGTAACTTTAATGTCAGTAGTCATAATGATTCCCGATTTCATCATTAAAGTGGGAGCCGCGATTTTAAGGAAAGGGGACAGATCTATTTATAAACCAAGAAAAGCAATGAGTCGACGCCCTGCGCCTCACAAAATAAATCTGCCCCCTTTTCACTCCTTTTCACTTCTCGTTTCCCTTTTCGTTTTATCGCAGAGACCAGTCATGTATTGATATAAACTTGATAACCTGTTCCGGCGCATCTTCCAAGGAAGCTCTGTAGTCTGTAACAAAACTAATCCCCGTCAATATGCCTCCATTTTTCTCAAGAAGAAAGTCATCATCCGCATCATTAAACAATATACTAAACCCCCTTTCCAAGCTCCGAAGATCATCACCCACGCTGACACTATTAAATTTCCCAAGATATCCGTCGCCCACGGCAACTCTATAAAGCCTTCCGCTCGTTTCAAAGTATAGCGAGACCATCTCATTCATATATCGATAAGACAATAAAAGCTCATCACCAAAACCGATCCTTCTCTCAACTCCGACCCAAGATGTATTCTTAAGGAGAATATCACGCACAGGTACCTCCGGACCGTACCACTCGACCCTCCCAATTTTTTCGCTAACATCGGAGAACGACTCACCTAGAGAAAACCCTGCTGCTGCCACACCTGGAACAAGGTCAGAGTACAAATTAGGGAATAAACTTCTCATAGATCACTTCCACCCCTTCCACTCACCGCCCTCATATTTCAGACGATTTCCTTGGGTATCATAGTATTGTTGGTAGCGAGTAATAGTGCCCGGACTAAAGTCAGGCGACGGACTAATCACTCGAATTTCTACATTTTTATTGCCAACCTTCTCAGTACTAACAAGCTTATAGTATGGGCTATCACCGTGGGTTCCACCGCCCGGATGGAACTCTACCTCTTTTATTTTCGAGTGTCCTTCAACGTTAAAGACCTGTGCTTTACCTGAAGTACCAGCCAATGGTGCTTTCGGCGTAAGACTCGCTCCATCAAGCGTTAGCGACTGCTTGATATCATCGATCGATTTACCCCACATGCTCGACGGCGATTCAGCAATATTTCGAGGAATCCCTGCTTGCGCGGCCAGATCGTCTCTCAACCCAACACGTGCACTTGCCGAAGTAGCCGGCACTTCAGCGGCACCAGTTGCTTTTGCACCATCGGCCCCCACAACCCCAACCTTAACCCCGGTTGTACCACCCTTACCCCCAGCCGTCGACGAGAACAAGTCCTGCCCCGGATTCAACGCATCCAACGCAAGCTCCGCCAAAAACGCCTCACCATCGCCACTTTCGACGCGGGACTTCTCCACGATGCTGGTGTTGACAGCCTGCGAATTACTCTGATTAGACAACCAGAGTGATATCGAACGTGCAAAACTGTCTTTAGCCCCGGATACCCTGACGTCCTGCAACAACTGTTCATTAGCAGGAATCTCATCCACCAGTTGCTTTGTAACTTGCGCACAACTCGCCGGATTCCGCTGACAGTACTGGCCGAACTCACTGTTCCGAGTCGCATCTAGGTTGTTGTAATAGTCCCTGACGGATTGGCAATCCGCCGGGGAGGCGCACGTATTGAGCTTCTGTTCTCTTTCGACCAGTTCGGCATGGAACAGATAGTTGAATTCCGTCGCTTTCTTGGCGATTGTCGAACCTGTATTCAGGTCGCCATCGACCGCAGCCGCTGCCAGAAGCCCCGTCAGTTGCGACAGCATCAGTTGCAGATCTTTGTTTTCACCCGCCACCTTGGCCATGCCGGGAATCAGCGCTTCATTCAAACCGGCGGCAACCGCACCGGTCTTGAAGTCGCTGCCCGTCAGCTCAGCCAGCAGGCCACCCATGATCGCGTGGGCAACAATTTTCTGTGGGCCGCCATCGGGGAACTTGATGGTATCGCCCACCCAGTTGAAGCCGGTCGCCATCGCCACATTGCCGGCCTCTCCCAACAGGGCAGCATTGAAATTGCTGCCAAAGCTGCCACCACCGATCGCGGTGGAGATACCGCTGGAGATCACTGCTTGCCCGGTTGTGCGGATTGCAGTGTCAGTCGCGGTGTTCCAACGGAAGATATCCTTGGAGGAGTTACTCGCGCTCGATGCCGAACCCGCCGAACCCGTCGACGGCTCGACGCCTTGAGTGGTCGTGCTGGAGCTGTCGGTACTACTAAACCATTCTTGGTCCGCGTATGCGGATGCATAGGCAGTAAAACCGGCAATCGCCGCACTCTTCAAACTATCGGCGCTGACTGTTTCCTTCAGCGCAAGTCCCAGGTTGCCTTTGTTCTCAATGGTGCTGGTGACCGCCGTGGTGCTCAGGCTGGTGGCGACCGCAAGATTGGTGCCCGACAGTCCGAAACCTGCCGGCCCCATGATGAAAGACATCAAAATCGCGATGGCGATCTTGGCCCCGGCTCCCAGGCCGGAGTTGTCATACTTGAAGCTGTCGTGGATTTCCTTCACCCGGCGCCAGTCAATGTCGCCCCGGGCCTGGGCCTCTTTCATCCAGGCCAGGTCCGGTTCAGCCTTCACCATCGCATCGATGGTTTGGTTGACGCTCTGCTGATCCACTTGTTTGACATCGATGCGCAGCCCATCGACGGCCTTGATCACCAACTTTCCTTGAGCAACCAGAGCGCTCTGGCGCAAGGTTTCATCGGTTCGCCCCTCGCCTTTCATCTTGTACCAGGCCAGGTCGCTTTTACTCTTGGTATGGCTCTCGTCGTGGAAGTCCTTGACCCCTTCGAAGGTGATGCGCCCGCCGCTGTCGATGATCAGGTCGTTGCCGCTTTGCAGCTTCGCTACTTGATAGGTCTGATCGCCACCGCTGACCAACATCAGGTCGCCCCCGGTGTTGATCTCGCTTCCGATATGGGTGAGTTGCGTCACCTCATCGCGCCGTGCGGCTTTACTGCCCCAGTTGCCCTTTTTCTTCATGTCATACAGCGAGTAATCACGATTTTGCTCAGCCAGCAGACTCAGCTGCTTACCCGCCACCAGATACGCCTCGTTACCCGCCGCAATCTTGCTCGCGACCATCAACAGATCATTGCGCGCAGCAACCCTTACATCCCCCCCGGCATCGAGGGTGGTCGCCTGCTGCGAGACATGGTCTTCTTCCTTGTTGATCTTCTTGCCGCTGCGCTTGTAGCGGTACTCGCTGGAATTCTCGTTCGCCGCCGAGATCAGGGCGACATCCTTACCGCTCAGGTTGATATCGCCTTTGGCTTGGAGATGGCTGGCGACTACGGTCAGGTTGTTGCCGGCGGTGACGTTCAGGTCGCCGCCCGCCTTGACTTCACTGGCGTGCTGAACGGTCTGGCTCTGCTCCCAGAAGTGGCGTTTGTCCTGACGCATAGAGCCGCTTTCTTCGCGAGCTGCGGAGATGACAACGTCTTTGCCCGCACTCAGGTCCGCGTTGTTGCCCGCGGTGATCGCGCCGCCCACGTTGAGCAGATCGCCCGCTGCACGCATGGTGAGGTTGTTGCCGGCCTCGATGCGCGCGGCGTTGTCGACAACGGAGGTTTTCGAACTGAAGCCCTTGCCGCTGTTCTCGAGGGTGGTGATGGTCCGGTCGTTGCGGATGTCGCCGGTCAAGGTCGAGAGCTCGACGTCCTGGCCTTTGAGGATGCCGCCTTGCATGTTGACCAGGTCTTTGCCCGCGACCAACTTGAGCCGCTCGCCAGCCTCGGCCAGGCGCGTGTTGATCAGGTTGTTCCCGGCCGCCGCCGAGAGGTTCTCGCTGGCACGCAGCGTCCCGGCGTTCTTCAGGTCGGTGCCCGCGATCAGGGTGAGGTTCTTGCCCTGGATCAACGCGCCATCGGCCATCAGCCGGTTGTTGGCCTGTGCCAGGTAAAGCACCGGCACCAGGACATGTTGGCCGCTGACGACCTGGTCTTCCATCCAGACGATATCGTGGGTCAGCGCGGCGACTTGTTGCGAAGTCAGGGTCACGCCAAGGGCCAGGTTCAGTTGTTCCTTGCTGGCGATGGCATTGTTCATCAGGTACTTGAACATGCCCTCGTCGGAGGTCTGGCCATCGAGGAAGCGTTGGCCGGTACGGGCGATCACGGCTTGCTGGATCAGGCGTTGTTCATACAAACCATCGCCCAGGCGCTTCCAACTGGTGGCGGGGTCATAACCCAGGTTGCCCAACAGGTAGTCCGAGCTCATGAACTGCCTGAGGTCGGTCAACGCGGGGTTGGTTTCAATCAGGTATTTGGGGCCGGTGATGACCCGGCTGGCGTCCGAGCCCTGGACAGTGGCCCGGCTCTGGTCGTGGCTGTCTTGCGCTGCGGCCGCGCTGTCGACGACACGGAACAAACCATTTTCGCCAGTCGGCAAGGTGAACCCGGGCATGGTGGTCGGGTTGACTTGTTGTTGGGCCAGATCCGGCGGCAACTGCGGGTTGAGCACCACGACCGCCGGCTGTGCGGCGCTGGTCACCTCCGTGGCCGCTGACTTGGCTGTACCCGCCAGCGGTGCCTGGAACTGCACGATGCTGCTGTTCTCCAGGCGCTGCGTAGCCTGGATGCTGATGTTACCGCCCGCTTGAACCACTGCCGGCGCCAGCGATTGCCCTGGCGTCACGGTCGTGATGTCACCCACCTGACGGAAACGGTTCAACGCATCGACCGGCAGTTGCTTCGGGTTGGCCTGGGCGTTGTAGGGGACGATGACCCTGGCGCGGAAACGCTCGTCGGTACCGTCCGTGACCCGGCCGGTGTTCCAGGTACGCGTCCTGACGCTGGTGCCCGAAGCAGCGCCAACGTTGGCGAAGTTGTCTGCGGTAATCAGCAGGTCGGAAGCCGAGGCCATCACGCTGTATTGGTTGGTCACCGCGGAGCCATCAACGGTCAGCTTGGCCCCACTCATCAGCATGGCACTGGCCGAGTCTTCAAGCACGGCGCTTTGGTAGGTCTCCTGGGCTATATAGTCGACGTTGTGGTGGTCACCACCGCAGTCATAGCATTTGACGCCGATGGAGCCCGACACCAGCTCATCGGTGGTGGAGAAGACGTCCTTGCGATTGATCAGGGTGTCGCTGCGCAGCGACATATCCTTTACCGACTCAAGGGTGCCGGAGATGTTCTCCAGCAACACGCTGCGAGCGACGCCATCTCGAGCCGCGACATTCAGTGCCCCCAGGCTGTAGACGTCCGCACGATAGTTGGTAAAGCGGTTGAAACGCAGGGCCATGTCCGCGCCGCTGAAGATCAGGCCGCGATCGTTACGGGCCTCGTTGGCAACCAGTTCGACGGTGTCGGCGCCACCCAGCGTGCCCGTATTGACCAGGCTCGTGGCGGCCAGGGAGAACTTGCCACCGCCGGTGATCCGTCCGGTATTATTCAGCGCACCGAGACTGGTGATGGTGGTCATGCCACCGCCAGCCAGGCGCGAGCCGCTGGAGAGATCGAGGCTGGCGGCGCTCAGATCGAATTGATCGACACTGCTGAGGCGGCTGTTTTCGGCGCCGATATAAGCGCCGGTCAGCTTCAGATCCAAATCAACGTCGCTGCTGATAGTACCGGCGTTATTCCAGGTGCCGCCCGTGGCCAGCAGGCTTTGCACCGCGACCAACTTGCCGCTACTGCTCTGATTGAGCTGACCCACCTTCAGGTTCAGGACATTGGCCTGGATATCCGAGCTGTTGTCCCAACGCGCCGCGTCGACGGTCAGGGTGCCTGAGGTCATCAGGCTGCCGCCGATGTTGCTGAACCTGGCGAGGTCCACGCCTAACGTGCCGGTGCCCACATGACGAACATTGCCGCCAGCATTTTTGAAGCCTGCCATCTGCAAGGACAGGTCCTGGGTGGCCGCTTCAATGACGCCGCCCTGGTTGTCCAGCAGTTGATCAACCGTTAGCGTCGCGGTCCCCAGCTTGCCCACCGAGCGCAACTTGCCGCCCTGGTTATCAACTGACGCAGCACGGATCAGCAGGCCATTGGAGCCTTCCACCAGACCGTGCTGGTTGTTCAGAGCCCCGGTCAAACCGAAATCAATGGCGTTTGCCGCTGCGCGTCCGTCGCTGTTGTCCAGATTCTGAGCACGGACAGTCAGGGCCTGTTTGGCGAGCACTGCGCCGTCGCGGTTTTCGAGCGTGGCGGTGGTGAGCTCAACGGCGCCGGACAAGGCCGAGACCTGCCCGCCATTGTTGCGCAGCGCCTGTTTCGCATCGAGGTCGACGGACTGTGCCTGGATCAACCCAGCTGCGTCGGCGGAGGTGGGCGACTCGCCGTTATCCAACACTTTGTCCAACGTGGCTTTCAGCCAACCGCCGACACTGGCAAGGACACCTCCACGGTTATCGAGGTTGCTCGCCTCGATATCCACGTTCCCGGCCTGGGTGATGGCGCTGCCATCCTGGTTGAGGAAATCCCCGGCGATATCGACCTTCAGGTCACCTTGGCTGAGCAGGCTGCCTTTGGTGTTATCGAGACCACCGCCGCTGATCGTCAGCCCCTGCTCAGTGCTGATGATCGCCTCGCCGTTATTGAGCAGTTGCTGGTAGGCGGTCAGGCTCATCGCCTTGACCGAGGCGATATAACCATCGTCGCTGTTGTTGATGTGGTCTGCGGTCAGGGTCAGTTTCCCCTGGCTGACCAACTTGCCATTCTGTTGATTGAAGCTTTTCAGCGTGGCAACGAGATCACCCTGGCTGGTGATTTGTCCTGCGCTATTTTCAACATTGCCGCCCCTAAGGGTCAGTGCCGCGTCGGAGGCAATCTTGCCACCGCTGTTATCCAGGGTTTTCGCTTCGAGCTTCAGGAGGCTGTTACTGCTGATGACGCCTGCGCTGTTCTTCAGCGCCCCGGCGACCAGGGTCTGCTCGCCGTTGCTGGCGATGATCCCTTTATCACGGTTGTCCAACGCGCCAGTGGCCGATGCTTGAATTTTGCCTTGGCTGACCAGCGTGCCGGCGCGGTTATCGATGTCCTTGCTGTCGAGCGTCAGGGTCTTGCCGGCGGAAAAAGTGCCGCCGCGATTGTCGAGGGTCTGCGTGGTCGTGGCTTTCAAGTCGCGACTGGCGATGACGCTCTGCCCGCGGTTGTCGATATTCGCCGCGGTCAGCACGACATCGCCAATCTGGTTGCGGGTGTTATCGACGTTGACGCCCGCTTCGATGATGCCGAGGTTGTTGAGCTGGCCGTCGGTGGTCAGCGTGACCTTCTCGCGCGCCGCGATGGCGCGCTGGTTGCTGAGAGTGCCCTTGGTCGTCGCCTGAACATGGCTGCCGGCATAGACCGTCCCTTGGGCGTCCAGGCTTTGAGCCTTGATCTCGACCGCGCCCGCCGCCGTGGTTTGCGCCAAACTCAAATGCCCATTGGCGTCGAGTTGGATATCCCCGCCACTGGCAACCATCTTGCCGTCCAGCTTCACCCCAACCCCGGCCTCGGTGCCTACCAGCTTGATCGCGCCTGCGTACATGCCGCCCAGGGCCGAGGAGTCGATGGCCAGCTCGGGTTTGGCGCTGCCGTCATCGGCACGGGCGGTGGCGTTGAGGGTATTGGCGTTGACGTCATTGCGCCCGGCCACGATGGTCAAGTTCTTGGCCTGGATCTCGGCGTTGATCTTGGCGCTGCGGGTGATGATTTCGAAACGGTCGACGTTGTTCGCGTTCAGACCCGCGCCTTCAATGGCGACGCTGCCCTGGTCCACCTGATAGCGACCCACCTGGCCGTTTTCGATGATCGCCTTACCCGTGGTCAGGGTCGCCTTCGGGGTATTGATAAAACCGCAGCCATTACAGCTGATGCCATAGGGGTTGGCGACGATGACATGGGCCGACTGCCCCGCCACTTCGGTGTAGCCACGCAGTTGGCTGGGGTTGCCACCGTTGACTTCGTTGAGGATGGTGGTGGCGGCCGTGCCCTGGAGGTTCGGGTTGCCGATAATGATCCCGCCCAGTTGTGTGGACTGGGCGGGGTTGGTGGCGTTGTTGAGGATCACGCCGTTGCTGCCGACGTTGTAGTCCTTGAACTGGTTATGGGACAGCCCACTGCCGTTGGGCTTGGCGATGTTGACCACCGGCACGCCGTTGCCGGCCTGGCCGAGGCTGGTGCCCGGGGCGCTGACCACGATGCCGCCCGCCTGGGCCCACATCGGCTGCCAGAACATGACGTTGGCCAATAGGAACGCCAGGCCGCGCTTGGGCATGCCCCAGAAGGCGTCGCGGGTTTTCAGGGCAGCAGAAGGCTGGCGGGCCAGGAAGGCGTATTGGCGGTCGTCCATGATCAGGTCTCGTTACAGCAGAAATTAGATGGATACATCCACACGGAAGTAGATCGGCGCTTCGCGCTCGGTCAGGGCATCCGGACGTTCCAGGGAATGGGCGAAGGTGACGCTGGCGTTCAGGTGCTCACCACGGGCGAACAACTCCAGCGAGTTGCTCGACATGCGCCCGTGCTCGCCACCGTTGTAGCGATTACCGCTAATTACGCCTTGGTCATAACCGAGGCTGGTGCCGTATTCGGCGAACACCGGGCGTAGCCACTCCAACGTCACCGGGCGGCTCCATCGCAAGTCGTTGCGCCAGTAGCCGCCGCTGTCGCCGGACAGCGTCTGGTCCTTGTAGCCACGAATCGACGACAGGCCGCCCAGGCTCATGCGCTGCGGGCTGAACAGCACGTCTTCGCTGCGCTGGCCGGTCATCAGGCTGCTGAAGCTGAAGGACTCGCCGCCCAGCATGAAGGGCTGCAAATAGCTGAGGGTCGCGGTGTATTTGCGATAGCGCGCATCCGGCACGCCAGGATCCGGCTCATGATCGCCCTGGGCATCGAGGGCGCCGATACCTTGTTGCAGGCCCAGGTCGAGGTTGACGAAGGCATTGCCCACTCGCCGGCCATGGTTGATGCCGAACTGCGCCTCGCTGATGCGATTGCTGCTCTCGGCGAGTTTGCTGTCTTCGATGAAGTTGTTGGTGCGCAGGTACGAAATGCCCGTGTTGAGTGAGGTCTTGCTCACCGCGTCGCGATGGACCACACGTTCCAGGCGCACCTGATGGTTCTGGCTGTCGCCGCTCTGCTTGAAATTGAAGCCGTTGGCCTGGCCAAGCGCGCGGTACTCACTCTGGCTGTAGGTGTAGCTCAGGTTCCACCAGCCAAACGGCAGGTTGTAATAGAGCATGCCGTTGCGCGAGGTTTTCTGGTGATCGCTGACGGCATCGTGGCCGCCGCGCAAGGCCAATTGGTCAGCCAGGCCCAAGGGGCTGTCCCAGTCCAGGGAGGCGCCCCATTGCTGCTCGCCTGTGCTTTTCTGCCCATCGTTATGCCGTGACAGGCCGGCGCGCCAGGGTTTTTGCGCAGTGTTATTGACCCGCACTTCGCTGCCGCCGATGTTCTGCCCCGGGGTCAGTTCCATTTGTGCACGGTTGGACGGCAAACGGTTCAGTTGATCGACCATCTGCTCGATCTCGCGCAGGTTGAGCAGTTCACCGGTCTTGCCCGGAAACGCCATCGCCAACTCACGATCCGATAGCTTGCTGTTCTCGGCACCTTTGAGGCCTTCCAGGCGACCCTCGACGACCAGCACTTGCAAGTGACCGCTGGACAGGTCCTGTTGCGGTAAGTAGGCGCGACTGGTGACCAGGCCTTTTTCCAGGTAGTCATCGGTGATGACCTTGAGCAACTGGTTAAGCTGCGGCACGCCCAGGCATTGGTTGAGGAAGGGCTTGAGCAGGCGCTGGCGCTCGCTTTCGGACAGGACGTCGGCGCCCTTGAGCTCAATGGTCTTGATCGGGAAACAACGGGTATCGGCCGGCGCTGTCGGCTGGGCCGGTTTCGCCTCCTTGCCGGGCAGGTCCTTGAGTTCTTCAACGCGTCGGCGCTGCTCTTCGAGCAACCGGTCCTGACGCTCACGGATCAGGTCCGTGTCGCCGGGCGTTGGCGCGGCGACGGCAATGTTCATCGCTAGAAAACACAGCGACGCAACGATTAGCCTAGTCCCTAAGGCAAATACGGACATGTTCGATCCCTCGATACAGAAATGACAGCAGGCGTGCGACCAGGCGTGCATAGCACTGCGCGCACACCAGACCCTGCATATCGCTTCCGGTTCAAGAGAGCGGGAATTTTCTACTGAAAAAAGAGACGCGTCTCACAGGACGCGTCGAGAAACACAACAAAAACGACAGCTCGGATTGCGCGGACGCCTACAAACACTCATCCAGGAAACTCACCACCGTTCCCATGCAAGCCATCCGCTCCTCGACATGGGGCATATGGCTGGAATGTTCGAACAACGCCCAGCGAATGTCGGGGACATGATCCACATAGGGTTTGACCACCAACGGCGTCGCTTCATCGTATCGGCCTGAAATCAACAGGGTCGGCACCTTGATCCGAGGCAAGCGATCGGTGATGGTCCAGTCCTTCATGCTGCCGATCACATGGAACTCGGTGGGGCCATTCATGGCGTGATAAACGGTAGGATCGGCATCGATCTGGGCAAAGGTACGGGCGACTTCGTCGGGCCAGGGCGTGACACGGCAGACATGGCGGTCGTAGAAAACCCGAGCGGCCTCGAAATACTCCGTAGACGTCAAGGTTCCAGCCCGCTCGTGCTTGAGCAACGTTTGCTGCACGTCAATGGGTAGCAGTTGGCGCAAGCGATTGACTTCAAGGAGCCAAGTGGACATGGCCGCCGGGGAGTTGGCGACAATCAACCCACGCAAGCCCGCAGGTTGGAGCACCGCATGCTCGCTGGCCAACATGCCGCCCCAGGACTGCCCCAACAGTGCGTAATTGTCGCGAATGCCCAGATGATCCAGCAAGTTCTCCAACTCATCGAGAAAGAGCGCCACGTTCCAGAACGAGGGGGCTTTTTCCGGCAGATGGGTGGAACGCCCATTGCCCAGTTGGTCGTAATGAACCACCGGATAGCCACTGTTGGCAACATCCTTGAAGGCATCGACATAATCGTGTGTGCAACCCGGGCCGCCATGCAGGACCAGCAGCGGCGTACGGCCACTGCTGAAATCGCCAGTGATGCGATACCAGGTCTGATACGGACCAAAAGGCGCAAAGCCTTCGTGCGTGACGGGAAGATCCATTTCGTGCCGCTCCCAAGAAATCCAGCGGCAACGATACCGGGGACCGGCCGGCGGAATAACTAGAGAAACAGATAGGTTTTTGCCCGATTTCAGCTATCGAGCAACCGATAATGCACCGCCCTGACCACGGCCTGGACCCGATTCCTGGCGCCGAGCTTGTGCATTGCAGAAGTCAGGTGGAGGGTGATGGTGGCCAAGGAACGATTCAGTTGCCTGGCGATGTCCGCCGCCGTCAACCCTTCAGCGGCCAATCTCAAGCACTCACGCTCGCGCTTGGTCAGGCGAACCGGGCATGCGCGGGCTTCCTTGCCGAGCAGCGGAAAAGCCGCCTCTTGCAGGGCATGGGAAATCAGGCTGAAGTCGCCCAGCGTTTGCCGGACATCCTGCAGGGTGCTCCCCTTCGTATCGGCGCGCAGCCCGGTCAATGTCGCAAAGCCGCCCTTGGGCAAATGCATCGGCACAGTCACGCCGCAGGTCATGCGCGAATCCTGCAGGTAGCTCACGACCGGCGCATGACTCTGGCCGATGAACGGCTGCAGCACCGTGTCGGCCTCCGGTCGATAGGACCAGACAAAAGGAGAGATCGCGTTGATCGCCAGATGCTGGACAGGGTCGATCTGGTAATAACCTTCTTCACACCAGAGCGAGTGCCAATCGCGGGGGGTATTGCGCAGCTTCAGCACAGTCGGGGTGATCAGTGCACCATCATGATCCAGCGGCACCGGACTGTAGTCGTACACCAAAGCCTCAAAGCCTAACGCCTGGACCATCCCCAAGGTGTTATCCATCTGTTCGTCCAGGCTCCTGCCAGACAAAAGACGGGTATTGAAGTCAGACAGCTTGGCCTGCATCCATTCAGCTCCCTTATTAATTTCAATCCTGAAATCGTGCAAGTAGAATGCCACGCCTGAGCGAGGGAGTGCCAGATCAAACCTATAAGAATTGCTAGCTTATGGGCGCGTAGCTTCCTCGGTAAGGTTTAGCCAACGGGCGGTACCTGAGCAGGAGAGCAATGATGTGGCGTGAGATCGAGCCAGACCAGCGGTACGACGTGGAAGTCGATGGTCATCATCTGGTGGCCTACGGCTTTGGCGACGGCGACGAGGTGCTGTTGTGCCTCAATGGCGGCCCGGGATTGCCTTGCGATTATCTGCGTGACAGCCATGGCTGGCTCAAGGAAAAGGGCTTGCGGGTCATCGCTTTCGATCAGTTGGGTACCGGCGCCTCGGCCAGGCCTACTGACGAAGCCCTGTGGGACATCACCCGCTATGTGGCGGAGGTAGAGACCGTCCGCCAAGCCCTCGACCTGGGCAAAGTGCACCTGCTTGGGCACTCCTGGGGTGGCTGGTTGGCGATCGAGTACGCCATTCATCACCCCCAATCGCTGAAAACCCTGATCCTGGAAAATACCGCCGGCGATATCCCTCACCTGTCCCTGGAGCTCGAGCGTCTGCGGGCGGCCCTGGGCAGTGAGACCGTCGCGATGATGCAGCGCCATGAAGCCATGGGCACCCTGGATCATCCGCAATACCAGGCGGCCATCACCCTGCTCAACTATCGCCATGTCTGCCGTCTGGACGAGTGGCCTGCGCCGGTGACACGTTCCCTGGGCGACTGGAACATGGGGCCCTACATGACCATGCAGGGCCCCAACGAATTTCTCTATACCGGCAATCTCAAGGACTGGAATCGCATCGAGCAGATGGCCGGCTTCGAAATGCCCGTTCTGATCACCACCGGTCAACATGATGAACTGACGCCAGCCTGTGCAATGCGCATGAAAATGGCGCTCAAGGATGTACAACTGAATGTGTTCCCCAACAGCAGCCACATGCCGTTCTACGAAGAGCCCCAAGCCTATTTCCCAGTGCTGCTGGATTTCCTGCTTCGCCATCGGAACTGACCCATGAACCTGGCGCGCTACCGTTTCATACTGTCGCGCCCGCTACAGCTATTGCCGGTGCTGTTTGGCATCAGCATGATCACCTTTGTGCTCGTGCGCTCAATCCCCGGGGACCCCGCCCGGGCACTGCTGGGCTCGCGCAGTACGCCGGAGGCGCTGATCAGGATTCGTGCCCAGTACGGTCTCGACCAGCCGTTGTGGATGCAATACTTCTACTTCCTCAAGAACCTGCTCAAAGGCGATCTCGGCCAATCGCTGCTCTAC
This sequence comes from Pseudomonas thivervalensis, assembly GCF_001269655.1. GTDB lineage: Bacteria > Pseudomonadota > Gammaproteobacteria > Pseudomonadales > Pseudomonadaceae > Aquipseudomonas > Aquipseudomonas thivervalensis. The sequence continues at coordinate 54,364 of NZ_LHVE01000002.1, read as the reverse complement.
AAAGTCGATGCCTTGAAGCTGATCAGTACCCGCATCGAGCCAACCCTGTTCCTGGTGCTCGGCAGCGTACTGCTGGCGCTGCTGATTGCCGTGCCGCTGGCAACGGTGGCGGCGCGCAACAAGGGCGGCTGGCAAGATCATCTGATTCGCCTGTTTACCACCGCAGGGCTCGGCATGCCGGCGTTCTGGCTAGGCATCATGTTGATCCTGCTGCTCAGTGTGCAGTTGGGGCTGTTCCCGGTCTCAGGCTATGGGCGTACAGGGTGGGACAAACTGCATCACATGGTTTTGCCGTGCCTGACCATTGCCTTGGCGCTCTCCGCCGTTCTGGTGCGCAATCTGCGCGCCAGCATGCTCATGGAGCTACAAGCCGATCATGCCACCGCCGCACGGGCCCGGGGTTTGTCAGAGCGGGCGATATTTCACCGGCACGTGCTGCCCAATTCCCTGGTACCGGCGGTCAACCTGCTGGCGGTGAACATCGGCTGGTTGATCAGCGGCACGGTGGTCATCGAAAGTCTGTTTGCCATTCCCGGCATCGGTCAATTGTTGGTACGCGGCATCTTTACCCGCGACTACATGGTGGTCCAAGGCGTGGCCATGGTGCTGGCCCTCGCCACCGTCATGGTCAATTTCCTCGCCGATGTGCTGACCGTGATGATTGATCCGCGGGTGAACATGCGATGAGCGGCCAGACCCTCAGTCCCGCCTGGCGTCTTGCGCTGCGTTTCGGCTTGCGCAACAGTCGCCTGGCCACCGTGCTAGGCCTGGCGATTCTGTTTGGCTGGCTGTTGCTCGCACTCTTCGCCCCCTGGGTCGCGCCTTTCGATCCGATTGCCCAGAACACCGATATCCGTCTGCTGGGGCCGAGCCTGGCCCATCCGTTCGGCACGGATAATTTTGGCCGAGACGTTCTGTCCCGAGTGATCTGGGGCGCGCGCATCGACTTGCAGATTTCCGTGATCGGGGTGGTTTTCCCGTTCTTGATCGGCACGTGTGTCGGCGCCTTGGCCGGCTATATCGGCGGCCGGTTCGACACGATCTGCATGCGCCTGATCGATATTATCCTGGCCTTTCCCTTCCTGGTGCTGATGCTGGCAATCATGGCCATCCTCGGCCCCGGCCTGGGCAGCTTTTATATGGCGATGGCCCTGGTGGGTTGGGTGTCCTATGCACGGCTGATCCGTTCGCAGATTCTGGTGCTCAAGGAGAGCGATTTCGCCCTGGCAGCGAAAAGCCTGGGCTTCGGTCATGGACGCATTCTGTTTCGGCACCTGTTGCCCAATGCCATGTTCGGTTCGATCGTGTTTTCGATGTCCGACGCGGTGCTGGTGCTGCTCAATGGGGCGGCAGTCAGCTACCTCGGCCTGGGCGTTCAGCCCCCCACCGCCGAGTGGGGCACGATGGTCGCCGAAGGCCAGAGTTTTATCACCAATGCCTGGTGGATCTGCACCTTCCCGGGACTGGCGATCGTTACCCTGGCCATGGGCTTCAGTCTGCTGGCCGACGGTGTCGCCGAGCACCTCGGAGAACGCCCATGAGCACACCCGTGCTGCACGTCGAGGACCTCAGCGTGATTGCCGGCCACGGTGAGTCTGAAGTCACGCTGGTGGATCGTGTGTCATTTGACCTGGCCGAAGGCGAAATCCTCGGTCTGGTGGGTGAAAGCGGCTCAGGCAAGACGATGGCCTGCCGGGCCTTGATGCGCTTGTTGCCCTCCTCGAACCTTCGGGTCCAGGGCAAGGCCGTTCGCCTCGCCGGTGAAGACCTGCTGTCGCTGGATGAAGCCGACATGCGGCGCATACGGGGTCGGCGGCTGGGGATGATTTTTCAGAATCCCGGCAGTCATCTTGACCCGTTGATGCGTATCGGCGAACAGATCGGCGAGGGCATACGCCTGCATCAGGGGGCGTCCAAACGTGAAGCACGGGCGAAGGCCATTGATGTGTTACGCCAGGTGGGCATTCCCGATCCGCTGCGGCGGGTCGACAGTTATCCCCATGAGTTTTCCGGTGGCATGCGCCAACGCGCCATGATCGCCGTGGCATTAGGTTGCAACCCCCAGGTGCTGATCGCCGATGAGCCGACCACGGCCCTGGATGTCACCGTACAGGCACAGATCCTGCGCCTGCTCCTGGATCTGCGCGACCAACGTGGGCTGTCAATCATCATGATCACCCACGACCTGGGGGTCGTCGCCCAGACCTGTGATTCCATCGCGGTGATGTACGCCGGTCGGCTCTGCGAGCACGGCAACAAGCTTGATCTGCTGGCTCACCCACGACATCCCTATACGGCGGCCCTGATTGACTGCCAACCGGCTACCAGCGCCGGCCATGCCATGCTCAAGACCATCGCCGGCCAGCCTCCTCTGCTCGATGCGCTGCCCACCGGATGCCGCTTCAATCCACGCTGCCTTCAGCAGGGCGGCCAGTGCACGCAGCTGTTGCCAGAGATGCAAGCCACGGCAGGGGCACACCGGGTGGCCTGCCATTACCCGCTGCCGATGGGAGCTTCGTCATGACCCTGTTGCAAGTGAAGGGTCTACAGGTGCGCTTCGCCGCCCCTGGCAGTGGTCCGTTCGGGATCAACAGGCAATGGGTGAAAGCCGTCAACGGTGTGTCGCTGAGCCTGACCACCGGGGAAGTGCTCGGGCTGGTGGGTGAGTCGGGCAGCGGCAAGAGCACCCTGGGCCGGGCCATCTTGCGCCTCACCGAGGTCAGCGCCGGACAGATCCTGTTCGATGGCGTGGATATGGCTCAAGGCAAGCGGATCGACATCGAGCGACTGCGCCACGAAACCGCGATGATTTTCCAGGACCCTTATACCGCCCTCAATCCGCGCATGAGCATTGGCGACACCCTGGCTGAAGTGCTGCGAGTGCGATGTGCGATCCCTGCATCACTGATTCGCCAGCGGGTCGATGAATTGCTGACCCTGGTCGGCTTGCGGCCGGAGCTGGCCGACCGCAAGCCGGGTTCGTTGAGTGGCGGTCAATGCCAGCGCGTGGGGATCGCTCGGGCACTGGCCATCGAGCCACGGTTGATCATTGCCGATGAATGCGTGGCCGCGCTGGACGTTTCCATCCAGGGACAGATCATCAACCTGCTGCTGGAGCTGCGACAGCGCATGAACCTGGCGATCCTGTTCATTGCCCACGACCTGGCGATCGTTCGGCGGTTATGTGACCGGGTGGCCGTGATGTACCTCGGCGAAATCGTCGAAGAGGGCCCCACGGAGGCCGTGTTCAGCAGCCCGCGGCATCCTTATACCGTCGCGCTGATCCAGTCCATTCCACACATCGACCCGACTCGACCGTTGCTGGACGCCACCCTGCCTGGCGAGCCACCCAGCCCCCTGAACCTTCCATCCGGCTGCGCTTTTCACCCGCGCTGCCGGTATGCACAACCCATCTGCGCGAAAACGCCGCCGCCCATCCGTGACATCAATGGACATCGTTATAGCTGTGTGCTCGGAGAGCCGTTGTTCTAAAAAACATTCATCAATAGGGAGTTTGACCATGCGATCGAAACATTTGAAGTTGCTGACCGCCGCGACGCTGACCGTTTGCACACTGGCGGCCGGTGTCGCCCAGGCTGCCGGCGTGCTGACCATCGGTTGCCGTGAGGAAAGTACGACGTTCGACCCGATCAAAAGCGCGCAGAACCGTGATAACTGGGTGTTCTCCAATGTCTATGACGTATTGGTGCGCGTCGACAACACCGGCACCAAGCTCGTACCCGGGCTGGCCGAGAGCTGGCAGGTTTCGGACGATGGCCTGACCTACACCTTCAAGCTCCGCTCGGCCAAGTTCTCCGACGGCTCACCGATTACCGCCAGCGATGCAGCGTTCAGTCTGTTGCGCATTCGCGACAACAAGGGGTCGCTGTGGAGCGACTCCTACAAGATTATCGACAAGGCCCAGGCACCCGACCCGCAGACTCTGGTGGTGACACTCACGGGCCCTTCAGTGCCCTTCCTCGCGCAGTTGGCGCTGCCCAACGTTTCCATCCTGTCGCAAAAGGCCATGGAAAAAATGGGTGAGGAAGCCTATGCCCAGGACCCCGTTGCTTCTGGCGCCTTTATCGTCAAGGAGTGGCTACGCGGTGATCGCGTGGTGCTGGAGAAGAACCCCAACTTCTGGCAAGCCGACAAGGTGAGCCTGGATGGCGTGGAATGGATCTCCATCCCGGATGACAATACGCGGATGTTGAAAGTACAGGCCGGTGAACTGGATTCGGCAATCTTCGTGCCCTTCTCGCGCGTCGAAACCCTGAAGAAAGATCCCAACCTGGTCGTACACATGGATCCCTCCACCCGTGAGGATCATCTGCTGATCAACCATGAGCACGGACTGCTGGGCAAGCCTGAAGTACGTCAGGCCCTGGACCTTGCGATCAACAAGAAATCCCTGGTCGATACCGTGACGTTCGGCCATGGCCAGGTGGCTTATTCCTACATTCCTAAAGGCGCGCTTTATCACAATGCCGATAATCTGCAGCGCCCGTACGACCCGGCAAAAGCCAAGAAGATGCTGGCGGATGCAGGCGCGTCAGGCCTGAAGCTCAACTATGTGGTCAATGCGGGCAATGAAGCCGACGAGCAGATCGCCGTGCTGGTCCAGCAACAGCTCGCAGCGGTCGGCGTGACAGCCACCTTGCAGAAAGTCGACCCGACCCAGAGTTGGCAAATGCTGATCGACGGCGATTACGATCTGTCCGTGATGTACTGGACCAACGACATCCTCGACCCGGACCAGAAGACCACCTTCGTGCTGGGGCACGACACCAACATGAATTACATGACCCGCTACAAGAACGACAAGGTCAAGGATCTGGTCGCGGCCGCGCGGGTAGAAGTGGACCCGACCAAGCGCAAGCAGATGTATACCGACCTTCAGGCAATCGCCAAGCAGGACGTCAACTGGATCGATCTCTACTACAGCCCGTACATCAATATTTCGCGCAAGAACATCGAGCACTTCCAACAAAACCCACTGGGACGCTTCTCGCTTGAGGAAACGGTGAAGCGCTAGCCAGTGGTGGGTTTCATCCGAGTCGGATAGAGCCAGTGGCAACGCCTTGACCACAAGTCGAGGCTTGCCACTGCCTCAACGCCGGGCCTCGATAAAAGTCTATCCCTATCGACCGTTAATACTGCGCCTATTAGCTATCTGGCAAAGGGGGACTAGCCTGAATTCAGGCTGGTGCAATCCGGCCCGTGAAACCTGACAAGAGACACGAAGCGTTCAGAAACGTACTGGGCTTGCCGTGGGCCACCGCACTGGTAACTAGCCGTTGCCGTGTGGCCAAACATGATCAGTTGAGTGAACTGTGAGCCCTGCGCCCTGAGTCATTTATTTCGCCTGTCGCTATTCGAAGCCCCACCGGGCTGGATAGCTGGATGAATACGACCAAAGGTAGCTTCTCATGGGAAACGAATCGAAATGCCCGTTCAACCACGCCGCTGGCGGTGGCACGACGAACCGCGACTGGTGGCCGAACCAACTGAATCTGAAGATCCTGCACCAGCACGCCCCGCTGTCCGACCCCATGGGCGAGGATTTCAACTATGCCGAAGCGTTCAAGCGCCTGGACTTCCAGGCCTTGAAACAAGACCTCAATGCACTGATGACCGACTCGCAAGACTGGTGGCCGGCGGACTTCGGCCACTATGGTCCGCTGTTTGTCCGCATGGCCTGGCATAGCGCCGGTACCTACCGCACCGGTGATGGGCGCGGTGGCGCGGGTTCCGGCCAGCAGCGGTTTGCGCCGCTCAACAGCTGGCCCGACAACGTCAGCCTTGACAAGGCGCGTCGGCTGCTGTGGCCGATCAAGCAGAAGTATGGTCGCAACATCTCCTGGGCCGACCTGATCGTCCTCACCGGCAACGTCGCGCTGGAGTCCATGGGCTTCAAGACCTTCGGCTTTTCCGGTGGTCGCGCCGATGTCTGGGAGCCGGATGAAGACGTCTACTGGGGTTCCGAAAACAAATGGCTGGGGGGCGATGTTCGCTACGGCAAGCCCGACAAAGCCGCCATGCAGGATCCCGGCGAAGGCCAATTGGTCGCCGAGCCTGGCAACGAAGAAAGCCGCACTGATGAAGGACGCAACCTGGAGAACCCGCTGGCCGCCGTGCAGATGGGGCTGATCTATGTCAACCCGGAAGGCCCCGAGGGCCAGCCGGACCCGGTCGCCGCCGGCCTCGATATACGCGAAACCTTCGGCCGCATGGCGATGAACGACGAAGAAACCGTGGCACTGATTGCCGGCGGCCACGCCTTCGGCAAGACCCACGGCGCCGGGCCTGCGGACAATGTCGGTGCCGAGCCCGAGGCCGCTGGCCTGGAGCTGCAAGGCTTGGGCTGGAAGAGCACCTTCGGCACCGGCAAGGGCGCCGACACCATCACCAGTGGCCTGGAAGTCACCTGGACCACCACGCCCACCCGTTGGAGCAATAACTATCTGGAGAACCTGTTCGGCTTCGAGTGGGAACTGACCAAGAGCCCAGCCGGCGCACATCAATGGACGCCGAAAGACGGCGCAGGCGCGGGCATCATCCCCGATGCCCACGACCCGGCCAAACGGCGCAACCCAACGATGCTGACCACCGACCTGGCGCTGCGCTTCGACCCGATCTACGAAAAAATCTCCCGGCGTTTCCTGGAAAACCCGGAGCAATTGTCCGACGCCTTTGCCCGCGCCTGGTTCAAGCTGATCCACCGCGACATGGGCCCGCTCTCACGCTACCTCGGCCCGGAACTGCCCACCGAAGAACTGCTGTGGCAAGACCCTATACCAGCGGTCGACCATCCGCTGGTCAACGACAGCGACATCGCTGCCCTCAAAGGCAAGCTGCTGGCCTCGGGACTCACGGTTTCACAGCTGGTGTCTACGGCGTGGGCCGCGGCTTCCACCTTCCGTGGCTCCGACAAACGCGGCGGTGCCAACGGTGGCCGCCTGCGCCTGGCCCCGCAGAAGGATTGGCCGGCCAACCAGCCCGAGCAACTGGCCCAAGTGCTGGCGACCCTGGACAAGATCCGGAGCGAGTTCAACGCCGCCCAATCCGACGGCAAGAAAATCTCCCTGGCGGACCTGATCGTGCTGGCCGGCAGCGCCGGTATTGAACAAGCGGCAAAAAATGCCGGGCTCAGCGTGACGGTACCGTTCGCGCCGGGACGCACGGACGCGAGCCAGGCACAGACAGACGTCGAGTCGTTCGGTTTTCTCGAACCCATCGCCGATGGTTTCCGCAACTACCTCAAGGGCCGGTACCGCGTGTCCGCCGAGGCGCTGCTGATCGACAAGGCACAACTGCTGACCCTTAGCGCCCCACAAATGACAGCCCTGATCGGCGGTCTACGGGTATTGGATACCAACGTCGGCCACACGGCGCACGGTGTCTTGACCCAACGGCCAGGGACGTTGAGCAACGACTTTTTCGTCAACCTGCTGGACATGGGCGTGGAATGGAAACCGCTTTCCGACACCCAGGAAACGTTCGAAGCCCGCGACCGCAAGACTGGCCAGGTCAAATGGACCGGCACCCGTGTCGACCTGGTCTTCGGTTCCAACGCCCAACTGCGGGCCTTGGCCGAAGTCTATGCCAGCGCAGACGCGCAAGAGCAGTTCGTCGAGGACTTCATCGCGGCGTGGGTCAAGGTGATGAACCTGGATCGGTTTGATCTCAGGTGATCCATGAAGCCTTGAAGCAGGCCCCTCGACCTGATTGTTCAGTTTGGGGGCCCCTACGGGGAAACACACAAACCGTGGCGAGGGAGCTTGCTCCCGCTGGGTCGCGAAGCGGCCCTGTTTTGGGGCTGCTGCGCAGCCCAGCGGGAGCAAGCTCCCTCGCCACAGGGTGATGCTCGGTTTTATTTCACTGAACTGAATGGCATAAAGAAAACCGACCCACATAAACTTTTCTTCACCCCACGTCCCCGCGTGATTGGGTACAGTCGCCTCGCTCATTCAAGAAACTAAGGTTTTAGCCCGCGCTCCCAGCGGGCTTTTTTTTGCCTGGCCTTCAGGCTGACGACGTGCGTCGCCCGACATAGGCCGCTCCAAGGCCGCCCGCCCATAAAACAGCAACGCCATCAGCCAACAACTCAACCAAACGAAAACCCCCGCCCAGAAGGTATGAGACATGTAGTGCCAGCCCTGCAGGACCCGCGTCGTCCCGTAGACAACTCCCAAGGCCAGCGCCCCATACATCACGGCTTTGGAATATCGCCAGCGGTAACGGCGGGCGACGAAATACAGCGCCAGCAGCGTGAAGCCGCCAGACGCATGACCGCCGGGCCAGCAGCGACCGTCACCGGCAACCTTCAGCAGGTCGAAATTCTGAAACCATTCCTTGTGCTCGATCTTGCCGGCGTATTGGGTGGTTTCCACCGGGCAATACACGCTGGTGTGGCCCTTGAGGTAATGGATGACCCCAGTGCTGAGGGAAAAGGCGAAGACCACGTAGAGAAAATCACGACGATGTTTGTGGGCGAAACGTAGCGGTTTGGTGAGCCTGGCCTTATCCAGCAGTCGAAGCAGTCCAGGGCGTTTCTCCGGTTTGAACAGCGGCCAGCAAAACGACAACAGCGCACCAACAATGGCCACCTCGCCGGTCCAGTTCGGAATGATCCTCGCCCACTTGTGGGTGATTTCCTCGAACAACCGCACATGCCCCAACGGAAATACCTGGTGCAGCGGATCGTAGAAAAGATCGCTGATAGCGATGTCAATGTGGGTCAAGTCGAACAGCAGAAACACCACGGCGGCACAGACCAGTGGAATTCCAAGGTTGAGCCCGTAGAAACGGGCGCGAGCAGACGTCAGCATGAGCGGTCCTAATCGTGGGAAAAGTTACTGAAACGCCACCGAGCGCCAGTCAGAGGCTTCGATAAAACCGAGCAACCGTGGCGCCAGTGGCTGGGCGGTGGAAACGAACAACGAAGCGCCATAGCCGAACGCCGAGGTCGGACGCTGGAGCGCGGTTTCCATCGCCTGCATGCATTCGCTGTGGGTGACCAGGATCAGGTTGCGCCCGGCCACCTTGTGAGCCAGGGCATTGCGCAGCAGGTCATGCCGGCAATTGAACAGCCAATCGTCACCGGCACCCACCTTGTTGAACATGTACCCCGCCGTCTGCGCCGCGCGCACCCGTGGGCTGTTGTAGAGGTCAGCGTTGTCCAGGCCCAGTTGCTCGAACCGGGCACCGAGGCCCACCGCAACGGCACGGGCGCGGTCCGTGATGCCTTCGCGATCATTCAGGCAAGGGGCCTTGGAATGATCGCAGCGCTCGACATGACGCACCAGCACGATCATCTCGCCCTTGGCCCAGCCATCGGCCAAGGCCCGGGCGCCGGCGATGTTGCCATGGGCCAGATCCGGCACCGTCGCCGGGCCGAGAAGCCAGAGGACCAATGGGACGGCCAGCAGTGCCGAAGCCAGCACGACCACGGCGTTTTGGTGACGGACCAAGCGGCTCATATCGATCGAGCGCGTCAGGCCGAAAAGACTCAGTCTCAGTTCCACATCAAGCCGCCCCGACGGCATCCACCCAGTGATTCGATGGCGCGACAGTAGAGAGGCCGACGTAGGCAGGCAGTGAAAGCGATGTGAAAAAAAACTTCAGATCCAGGGGCCGTCGCCGATACAGCCCTGTTACATGTTCTTGCTGGCTCTTAACAACAACAATCTTCCAGCCAATCGATGATCAAGCAGCACAACGTTCCTGGAGGAATTTGATGAACAGCTGGTTCGGCAACATTAGCGTCAACATGAAATTGGGTCTGGGCTTTGGCCTGGTGCTGGTACTGACCTGCCTACTGGCCCTGACCAGTTGGACCAGCCTCGGCGGGCTGATCGACCGCAGCAACTGGATGAGCGATATCACCCAGCTCAACGCCGGCCTGACCAAGCTGCGCGTTGTTCGCCTGCAATACATGCTGGCCAACGGTGACGAGACCGTCGCACAAAATGTGCAGACCACCCTCGATGGCTTCGTCGCGCAGCAGAACGCTCTGCTCAGCAGCTTCAAGAGCCCGGCAAACGTCAAGTTGCTCAAGGAGCAGAGCGCAGTCATCGGCGCCTATCAGGTGTCCCTGAACAAAATGCGCAGCGCCTACCGCACCGGCAACAGCGCCCGCGATGTCATGGGCGCGAACGCCGAGATCGCCTACAAACTGATCGAGACCATCGACGCCGACGTGCGCCAAATGGCCCTCAGCGATGAACGTTTCGCCCAGTTCCAGGCCATCACCGAGGCCAAGCAGGCCTTCATGCTGGCCCGCTATGAAGTGCGCGGCTACACCGCCAACAGCAACGCCGACACCGAACGCAAGGCCATCGCCCAACTGGACGCCGCCATCGCTTCGCTCAAGCCATTGAACGAACTTTTTTCCAGCACCCGCCAGGATGAACTGCGCCAGCTGGAAAACGCCCTGACCCAATACCGCAGCGCCGTGCAGGCGTTCAAGCTGGCCACCGCCGATGTGGTGCAGGCCCGCAAGGAAATGACCGACCAAGGCGCGACCATCGTGACCCTGAGCGAGCAGCTGTACCAGATCCAACTCGACCGTCGTGATGCTGAAAGCGCCGAGGCCCGCACCCTGCAATTGATCAGCACCCTCCTGGCGTTGCTGGTCGGCGTCATCGCAGCCGTGATCATCACGCGCCAGATCACCGGCCCGCTGCGTGAAACCCTGGCCGTGGTCGAACGCATTGCCGGCGGCGACCTGTCGCAGAACGTCAACGTCACCCGCCGCGATGAACTGGGTGTGCTGCAACAAGGCATCGCCCGCATGGGCGTGACCCTGCGTGACTTGATCAGCGGCATCCGCGACGGCGTGACCCAGATCGCCAGTGCCGCCGAAGAACTGTCCGCCGTGACCGAGCAGACCAGCGCCGGGGTCAACAGCCAGAAAGTCGAGACCGATCAGGTCGCGACCGCCATGCACGAGATGACCGCCACGGTCCAGGAAGTGGCCCGCAATGCCGAAGAGGCCTCCCAGGCCGCGGCCGCCGCCGACGGCGAAGCCCGTGCCGGTGACAAGGTAGTCAGCGAAGCCATCGCCCAGATCGAACGCCTGGCCAGCGAAGTGGTGCGCTCCACCGACGCCATGACCGTGCTGCAACAGGAAAGCGACAAGATTGGTAGCGTCATGGACGTGATCAAGGCCGTGGCCGAGCAGACCAACCTGCTGGCGCTCAACGCCGCGATCGAAGCGGCACGGGCCGGTGAAGCCGGGCGTGGTTTCGCCGTGGTGGCCGATGAAGTCCGTGGCCTGGCCCAGCGTACGCAGAAATCCACCGAGGAAATCGAAGGCCTGGTGGCCGGCCTGCAGAACGGTACCCAGCAAGTGGCCGCGGTGATGAACAACAGCCGCAGCCTCACCGACAGCAGCGTGGCCCTGACTCGCAAGGCCGGTGCGTCGCTGGAAAACATCACCCGCACGGTGTCCAACATCCAGTCGATGAACCAGCAGATCGCAGCCGCCGCCGAGCAGCAAAGCGCCGTGGCCGAGGAGATCAGCCGCAGCATCATCAACGTGCGCGACGTGTCCGAACAGACCGCCGCCGCCAGCGAAGAAACCGCCGCTTCCAGTGTTGAACTGGCACGGTTGGGGAATCAGTTGCAGATGATGGTCAGCCACTTCCGCGTCTGACACCCACCCCGATTTTGCCTGACCCACTGTGGGAGCGAGCCTGCTCGCGAAAGCGCTGGGTCAGTCAACATCAATGCCAGCAGACCCACCGCTATCGCGAGCAAGCTCGCTCCCACCCTGGGTCTGCTGTGTCCTGCAACTGCGCGCCAGGCACAAACCCTGTGGGAGCGAGCTTGCTCGCGAAAGCGGTGGGTCAGTCAACATCAATGCTGGCTGATCCGACGCCTTCGCGAGTAAGCCCGCTCCCACAGGACTTGCATCCGCGCCACCCACGAATCGCTCTTTCGTACAAAACTCCCGCCCCCTGTCCTACCGCCTTTCTTTGCCCGCTCCTGTACGGTTTTCGCTTGAACAAGCACATTCCGTTCGCACAGGAGATGGCAACACATGGACGTACGCAACGACTCGCTGCTGCACAGGCTCGTTGGCTCCCCAGACGGAGCGGACGCCACAAAAGCCGATCTGCAAACCGCCCTGCAACATATGGAGGTGACGTCGGTCTTCGACATCGCGCGCATGAGCAAGACGCAGTTCACCCAGGCACTCGCCAGGCATAGCGACGCGGACGGTGCACAGGTCTACGACAACGCGACGAACCATGCCCGGCAAATCAGCCGCCTGTATCAGGAGCATCGAGTATCCTCCGGCGCCAACCCGCCACGGAGCAAGCGCGGCCTGAAGGCAGGCTCGACGTCAGAGCCGACCGGCTATCAGGCGCTGTTCGAAGAGAATTGGGATCAGTTCTGCAGCGAGGGTGATATCGCGGCAATCGACTCGCCCGTGGCGTATCTGCGGGCGTTGTATCTGTTTGCCGGGGAGCTGGAAAACCGCTCGCCCCACGCCGACAGAATCACCTTGGCGCAACGGCGCCCGGACCTCAAGGCACTGATGCTCGATCGCCAGAGTGCCTTCGTGACCCGCCCGATGCTCGACATCATCAACGACACCCTGCGCAGCAATATCGAGGCGCACCTGGCAAACACCCACGAGAACAGGACCGTTCACCAGGTACTGGCCAGCGCACCCTACCCCTTCTCGCTGCCCTACGATCTGCACCATCACCAATGTGTGCTTGGGCTGGGCACGGGCACGCCGACGCTGGGCGAGCTGAATTATCGGGTGAGCCTGAACCTGCCATTTTCAGAGCGCCGACATTTTTATGGGAACGTATTCGTCGATTCTGCACAAGCGCAAAAACTCCTGTCCGGGTTGAGCCCCGCGCAGCAGGCGCTGCTCATTGCACCGACCGCCTCGCAGGGCAACCTCAGCACATTGAAAACATACTACGGCACGGATAACCTCCTACGCTTGAGTGAGCTTGAGTTCTTCAAGGAGCGCACCGGGCTCACGACGGAACAGGTTGAGGAACTGCTGGCGCAAGGCAAATGCAGGCCACGAACGTCAAACGACAGCCCCCTTTCCACCCGGACACATTACGGCGCCAGCTACATCAACGGCGGCGCAACCCCTGCCCTGGCGATCGAGACCCAAGCAGAGCAGAAGGTCTTCACCCACAACTCCCCTGAACGTTTCGACCGTTTGCAGCGCATGATCCGCCTGCATCGCTGGACCGGTATTCCCGTTGCCGAACTGGACACGTTGGTCTTCAATGTCCAACGCTCGGAAATGCTCGAAACGCTCAGCGCCAACACCTTGCGCACGCTGGGCGTCTATCGGTACCTGAACCGGCGCCATGGCATCGCCCCTGAAGAATTCGCTGCGTTCCTGCACGACATGCCCACCCACGCTTGCGGGGATCGGGTGTCGCTGTTCGATCAGGTGTTCAATCGCACCCAACTGCTCAAAAGCCCCATGTGGGGCGCCCCCAGGCGGAGCCTGACCGCCAGGGACGAGCAGACCTTCAGTTACCTCAGCGCCGGCCTTGGCCTTCCCGTTGCGCCAGATTCGCTGTTGCTGCTGACGGAACAGGCCAGTCGGTACTTGTCACTGGAATACGATTTGCCCACGGTTTCGGCCCTGTATCGCCAAGCCCGTATCGCCCGGATGTTCCGGCTCTCCCCTCTTGAATGTACCGAGCTGGCCCGATTGCTCGGCGGGGAGGATTTCTGCAAGGCATTGGTGAAAGGGGAGCTGAGAACCGTCGATTCCACAAAGTCGGACATTCTCGATGTCCTGATGGCCATGGATTGGGCCGTTGACTGGCTCAGGCAAAACAATCGGGACGTGTTGCAATGGTGTCGCCTGTTCAACGTCAGCAGCAATGACTGGCCGCTGAATCAAAACCTGGAAAAACGCTTGGCCAAATTCCAGGCAGACACCAACGCCTCCCAAGATCATCCGCATCAGGTGGAGCTCCTGCTGCATGACATTGCGGACCTGCCAGCCGAATACGTCCCTGGCGTATTACAAATGGCCGGCACCGACGCAAGGGCGATCGTCGCGGCCATCAAGCAAGCCCCGGGAGCAATGCCCCCGTTATTGGCGACGGTATTGCGCACGGCCGAGGCTTGCCAACGTTTGCACCTGAGCAGCAGCACGCTGAAGGCCCTGATGGAAAATCCGACATGGCTGGCCCCGCGCCTATCCGCAACCCTGAGGCCTCACACACTGTATCTGCTCGAATGCTTCAGTCATTGCGCCCGCCATCAGGCCCAGTCGGAAGAGAACCTGTTGCACTACCTGCAAGTGGCCAACCAGGAACATTCGGAAAAAGAAGCCAATGGCCTGCTGGCCAAGCTGTTGAACTGGAGTGTCGAAGAAGTGAGTTCCCTGACGGCGTCACTGGACACAAGACGCGCAAACTCAATGGAAGCAGTGGATTGGATCATGCGCTGCCAGGCGTGCAGCCAGCAAACGGGACTGTCGGCAAACCTGCTGATCAAGGCGCTCCGACTGAAAGCCACCAGCCCTGCATCGGATTGGAAAATAGTCGGTGAAGCGCTGATCGCCGCCTGCCATTGACGGGTGTACCCACGTTAAATTCAAGGATTGAATATGACCGATGCCATAAAAAAGCAGCTCGATGAAAGCCTGCGCGACGCACTGTTGGCGCTCTATCTGAACGACGTCGCCCCCGCTAATGCCACGCCGCTCAAGAACGCCCATGATCTCTATGAGTACTGGCTGCTCGATGTGCTGGTCAGCCAGGATGTGCCCACCACGCCGGTCGCCTGTGCCATTGCCAGTCTGCAGCAATACATCAACCGTATCTTGATGAACCTGGAGCCCGGATACGACCCGGAGGACTTCACCGCCGAACACCGGCAGACGTGGCGCAACGAACTGCATCAGTACCCCACCTGGGCCGCCCACCAACAGTTGCTTTACTTCCCCGCGACGTATCTGGACCCGACCCTGAGGGCCAACAAGAGCGATAACTTCCAGCAACTGGAAAACACCCTCAACCAGAACCGGATTCAACCCGACGCGGTTCAATCGGCGGTCCTGGCCTACCTGGCCCGATTCGAAGAAGTGGCCAACCTGACGGTGCTCAACGGCTATATCGATGGCGAGGACTTTGCCAACAGCACCTACTACTTCATCGCCAAGTCCCGCACCGAAAACACCTACTTCTGGCGCTCGCTGAACATGGCGCAACGTCCGCTGGACAGTACGTTACCGCCCCCTTCCAAACAGGATCAGCCGGATCCATACGCCTGGTCGGATTGGGAAAAAGCCGATGTGCCGATCCCCGATAGCGCGGTCGAACACTCGATTCGTCCTGTCTGGTTCAACAATCGCCTGTTCGTTGTCTGGGCAGAATGCATCCATCAGGATCAGTCGGCCTCCAGCGCGCCGTCGGACGCTGATGCCATTGCACCCCGTGTGAGTCATCCGCTACTGCGCTTGAGCTATTGCTTCAAAAAACAGGATGGCATGTGGAGTACGCCACGAGTGGGCCTGCAAGGCTATTGCGAGGACAAAACGCTTGCCAGCCAGAGCCTGGAGGCGATCAGGCCGTTGATAGGTTCCGTTGCGATGCAGCACCGCAAGGGCTCGCAAGACTCACTGTATCTGGCCTTATGTGCACAAAAGCCCAGAGCCGGCTCGGAGTCCGCGCCGACCAGTGCCTTTAGTTTTATCAGAACAACCTACATCGACAAAAATCTTTCCCATGAGCCTGACAGTTCAACGACGATCAAACAGGCGGAAGACGAACAACCAAAAAAACGGGAACACACCCTCCTTGATACGACGTTCATCGAACCTTACACCCAGCGCTTTCAAACAAGATTGGCCTTCCAGGAAATTGAGGGTTCTCCAACTCCACGGCCCAAAAACATTATCAATACACTTTCGAATTTCGATGATCATCTGGCTGGGACTGTTTTCAAATCCATCGACTCGCCCCCCACACTGTTCGTTCATGCCGACGATACGTTTCTCCCCCCTGCGGTGAGTGAAATTCGCATCTCGTTTCCAAGTCGACTTAAGCTAATTCTGCCTCCGCTCGACGAAAACCTGCCCTCCTCGTCCTATCTAACACTTCGCGACGGGTCCGAAATTTTCTATCTGGATGTCGCAGATCCCAGCGATCTGGTTTTCCAGTACTCCATCGATAACCTGAACAACGTGATCCGGGACAGTAAGGATTCACCTGGTTTCACGACTTCAGCCGCAGCAAGTCTGGCTGGAAAGCTGATCTCAGTGGAGGCTGTGCGCCACTTGATCAACACCTACAATGAGCGCGACTCCAGTACCTCCCGCGGAAAGGTTACTTTGTTGCTTCTGAGCAATATCCAACGCAGCGAGTCCCGGGCTGCCTTTTCCTACAAAGAACAATTGCTCCACCGAAAATATGTCATTTTTCGCCAACCCGCCGGATTAGAGGACGAGTCGTTATCGTTTAGCAAGCTGCAGACTGTAGACGCATCCCCCTTGGTAAAACAGTTGCCCAGCAGCTATGGGCACCTCTTGCGGGTTGAAGACATTTATGACGGCGAGGCTTTGTTGTATGGAGTTGTGCTGGTCAACCCTGACAGACCGTATCAAACAATTTCCTTCGCCCTCAAAGCGATCAAACTGAGCCTGGCACCTACGGTCCTCCAACCGCCGACGATCACCGCCACACCGACACCCAACCTGGGCACCACCCAATTCATCGACTTCGCCAATTCCACCATCAAGTACAGCGACGGCAAAAGCCAAAAACGCCCCCCCATCAGACTGAACACCGTATTCGCCGCCGAACTGATCCGGCGCACCGAAAACAGCCTGGATGAATTGTTTGACTGGACCACTCAACACCTGCCGGAACCTGCCCTGCCCGGTGATCCAAGCAACCGGATGGACTTTCATGGCCCCTACGGCCGTTACTTCACCGAACTGTTTCTCTACGTGCCCTGGCTGGTCGCCCATCGCTTGAACGCCGAGCATCGCTACGAGGAAGCGGAGCGCTGGCTGCGCTATGTCTTCGACCCGGGCCGCGAGAAGGCCGAATGCTGGCGAAGCGTCCCTTTGCTCGACGGTGACACGCCGTCGTATGCCCACCAGGCACCCCATGATCCCCATCAGATTGCCCGCAGTCATCCCGTGCACTTTCGCAAGGCGCTGTACTTCCTGTACCTCGACATCCTGACCAACCGAGGCGACGCCGCGTACCGCGCGCTGACGCCCGACAGCCTCAGCGAAGCCAAGCTCTGGTACGTCCGGACACTGGACTTGCTGGGGCCACGCCCAGTTGTTCAACCGACCGATCACTGGACGGCCGTCAGCCTTCACGGCTTGAGCACCACCAACAATGACGACCTGCGCCGCTTTGAAAACCGGCTGGCCCTGCCCACCGTCAGCCCGCCGTCGCTTGCACAGGAAGGCCGTTCGCAAGCGGCCCTGGCGGCGATCGATAACCCGTATCTGCGCGTGCCGTTCAATCCGCAACTGCTCAAATGCTGGGACGTCGCCGAAAGTCGCCTGTACAACCTGCGGCATAACCTCGATATCGCCGGCAAGCCGCTGCATTTGCCGGTATTCGCCGCTCCGCTGGACCCTCGCGCCCTGGCCAGCGCCAGTGCCCCGACCACCTCGGCCGGTGCCACGGCCCACTTGCCGGCGGTACACATTCCTCACTATCGCTTCAGCGTCATGCACAGCCAGGCTCAGAACGCCGTTGAAAGCATCATCCAGTTCGGTGCCACGTTGCTGTCGCTGATCGAGCGCAAGGAGCAGGCGCAGTTGCAGGAGCTGCAACAACAGAACGCCTGGGACCTGGCGAAAATCGCGCTGGACCTGCAACGCCAGGCCTTGAACGTCGACCGACAAAACCGCCAGGCGCTGCTGGCCAGCAAGGCCACCGTTCAAAACCGCGTCACCCATTACAAAAAACTGCTGGACGATGATCTGAGTAGCACCGAAACAGCGGTCAATTACTTATACGTGGCCAGCGGCACCGCGGAGGCCGCTGCAATGGCCTTCCAAGTCGCGGCCGGCGTGCTGATGGTGACTCCGAACGTTGCAGGGTTCTGCATTGGCGGCAGCCGTTGGGAGGGCCCGGCGCTCGCAGCCTCTGCGGCCGCCCATAGCGCCGCGATCATAGACCGCACGATAGCGGCCCAACTTGACCGTCAAGCCGTATTCAATCGCCGCCGGGACGAATGGCATCATGCATGGGATCAGGCACAACTCGAACTGACCCAGATCGACGCACAACTGGCGCAATTCACCGAACAGGAAACCGCCACGCGCCTGCAACTGCGCCTGGCCGAATCCACCCTGAGCCAAGCCAAGGCCAGCTATGAGTTTCTCAGCAAACGCTTTACCAAGGCACAACTGTACCAATGGCTGAACAGCCAGTTTGCCGCGCTCTATCGCCAGGCCTACGACGCCACGCTGGCGCTGTGCCTGGCGGCCGAAGCCTGTTGGCAGTATGAAATCGCCGACTTCGACACGCGCTTCATCCAACCCGGTGCCTGGCATGCGACCTATCGCGGGCTGGGCGCTGGCGAGCTGCTGAAGATGAACCTGTTGAAGATGCACGCCGAATACCTGCGACGCCACGAGCGGGAACTGGAGATACGCAAGACCGTGTCGCTGCGTGAGCTCAAGCGCCAAACCCCAACCAGCCCCCTCAACAAGGCGTGGCCGCAGATCCACGCCGACTTGAAGAATGGCACCTGCGAATTCGAGCTGCCCCACTCATTGTTCGAAGACGACTACAAGGATCAGCAACACTACCTGCGGCGGATCAAGACCATCAGCGTGTCCCTGCCGGCCCTCATCGGTCCTTATGAAAACATTCGAGCCACGCTGACCCAGACCGCCAGCAAGGTGTTTCTCTCGCCGGGTGACGGTGGCAAAACCCTGGAGAGCCGACGCGCCAACCAGCAGATTGCCCTGTCGACGGGCGTCGACGACAACGGCCTGTTCACGCTGAATTTCAACGATGACCGCTACCTGCCGTTCGAACACACTGGCGCCATCTCCAGGTGGCAACTGACCTTCCCGAACCCCGAAGCGCAAAAAGACCTGCTTGACTCACTGACCGACGTCATCATCCATGTCAGCTACACGGCCAGGGTCGGCGGAGGTGCGCCATGACCGAGCAACCGCTACTGCCCGTCACCGCGCCGTCATTGCCCAAGGGCGGTGGCGCCATTCAAAGTATTGGCAAAGGCTGGGCCGCCATCGGCGCCCACGGTAAGGCGTCCTACGAACTTGCACTGCCGATCTCACCGGGGCGCGGCTTTGCTCCGCCCTTGTCCTTGAGCTATGCCAGCTCGCTCGGCAACGGCGTGTTCGGCATCGGTTGGGGACTGTCGCTGCCCTGCGTGGCGCGACGCACCAGCAAGGGCGTGCCGGCCTATACCGAGGAGGACGACATCATCGGCCCCAACGGGGTGGTCTGGCTGCCCGAGCGTGACCGGCAAGGCGCCATCGCCACAACCCGCATCGATCGATACAACGATCTGGACCTGGGGACGCGCTACAGCGTCACACGGTATTTCCCCCGAATCGAAAGCAGCTTCGACCGCATCGAACATTGGTCCTCGTCCGACGACACACCGGGCTTCTGGCTGGTGCACAGTGCCGATGGCAGCCTGCACCTGTTCGGAAAGAACCCCACCTCCCGCCGAGCCGATCCTCTGGACAAAAACCGTGTCGGCGAATGGCTGCTGGAGGAAAGCCTGAACGCTTACGGCGAACACATCCTCTACCAGTACAAGGCCGACACAACGGCCCAGCGCTATTTGAGACAAGTGTGCTATGGCAATTTCAAGGCCGATCCGCACCTGTACTCATGGAAAACAGACCGGCTCGCCGCTGTGCAATGGCACTTCGAACTGGTCTTCGACTATGGCGAACGGACCATGGCCTACGCACAGAAACCGCCGTACGAAGGCCAGCAGTGGGCAACCCGCAGCGACGGTTTTTCCAGCTTCGCCTACGGTTTTGAACTGCGCACCGAACGCCTGTGCCGCCAGGTCCTGATGTTTCACCGTTTTCCCGAGGAATTGGGCGCCGCCCCGGTCCTGGTGCGTCGCCTGTTGCTTGATTATCGCCAGGCATCCCTGGGGTATCACCAGTTGAGCGCCGCCCATGACCAGGCCTTCGGCGACTCAGCCACCGTCGATAGCCGGCCGCCCATCGAATTCAGCTACAGCGCATTCAAGCTCCGGCCGGAGACCCGCGCCTGGCAGCGTTTTGCAGACATGCCGGGGCTCAATGATGGTCAGCGTTATCAACTGGTGGACTTGTACGGCGAGGGCCTGCCGGGCGTGCTCTACCAAGGTGACGGGGGCTGGCATTACCGCGAACCCGTGCGGGCCAAGGCCAAAGGCGACAACGTGGCTTACGCGCCGTGGCGAACACTGCCCGTCATCCCGGTTGTCGACCTTACAAAACCGGTACGCCAGTCATTGAGCGACCTCACCGGAGACGGCCGCTTGGACTGGCTCGTGGCCCAACCGGGGCTGAGCGGTTTTTTCTCCCTTGGCGCCGATCGAAGCTGGTCGAACTTCGCCACGTTCAACGCGCTTCCGACAGAGTTTTTCAACCCCCAAGGGCAATTGGCCGACCTGTCGGGAGAAGGGCTTGCTGACCTGGTATTGATCGGCCCGCGCAGCGTTCGCCTGTACGTCAACCAGCGAGAGCACGGTTTTGCCGCCCCGCTGGAAGTCGCTCGCGACGAGCATGAAGATGCCCTGGCGGTATTGCGCGCAGCGCCCGGCGAACTGGTGGCGTTCAGCGATGTGCTGGGCAGCGGCCAGCAACACTTGGTGCGCATTCGTCACAACGAAGTGCGGTGCTGGCCAAACCTGGGCCATGGGAGCTTCGGCAAGGGCATCGTGTTGGACTTTCCCGGGTTGGCCTACGAAACCTTCGATGCCTCGCGCATCCGCCTGGCGGATCTGGATGGCTCCGGCGCCGTCGACCTGATCTATCTGCAAGCCGACCAGGCACTGATCTTCATGAACCGCTGTGGCCAGGGTTTCCGCCCTGCGGTCGCCCTGCCCTGGCCTCCCGGGCTGCGTTACGACCATTTATGCCAGGTGAGCATCGCCGACCTGCAGGGGCTCGGCTGCTCCAGCCTGATCCTGAGCGTGCCGCACATCACACCGCAACACTGGCGCTACGATTTCGTCGAGGCGAAACCGTATCTGCTCACCGGCACCCACAACAACATGGGCGCCAGCGAAACCGTCCGCTACCGCAGCTCGGCGCAGGAGTGGCTGGATGAAAAAGCCGCCCATGACAAGGCCGGCACGCCTGCGGTCTGTCATGTGCCCCTGGCGTTGCATCTGGTGTCGAGCCAGACCCGGGTGGATGAAATCACCGACAATCGATTGACCTGCAAATTCGCCTACCGCCAAGGCTACTACGACGGTGTCGAGCGCGAGTTTCGCGGCTTCGGCCTGGTGCTGGAAACCGACAATGAAACCATCCCCGACGATGCCGATTCCCAGGGTTTTACGATGCCCAGCCTGAAAAAGACCTGGTTTCACACCGGACAAACGGTGGACATGCCCCGTATCGGCTACAACCACGACGACCCGCAAGCCATGGCGCTGGGCAACGCGCTGCTTTGCCAATACCAAGAGGAGACCGGGCGCGACATCCCCATGTCCGCGCCAGCCGCAGCCACCCACATTGAAATGGCCCGCGCCCTGAGTGGCCAGGTGCTGCGAAGCGAGACATTCGGGGTCGACAGGCGCCGGAAAACCCGGACCCTGTACTCGGTCCAGGAACACCGCTATCGCGTACGCCTGCTGCAAGCGCCCGACAGCCATCGGTCCTACACTCGAATGCTACCGCTGCCGCTGGAGTCCATCACGTATCAATACGAAGGCATCGCCGATGACCCGCAGTGCCTGCACACCTTGAACCTGCAACACGACCTGTACGGCGCCCTCACTCACCGCCTGGACATCCATTACGCCCGCAGGAAAACCGCCGACGATGCCCCACCGTTCAGCGATGCTGATCAGCAACGGTGGTGGCGCGATGCCCATGATCCGGCGCAGCAGTTTTACTACCTGAACGAGACTCGGGCCGAGTTCATCCACCTGCCAGCGCCCCAAGGGTGGCGGTTGGGCCTGCCTTATCGCCAGCGCACCCAGGCGTTGCGCTGCCCCAAGGCTCCCGAGCCTGGTGGGCTGGCGCCGCAGGCGTTGACTTTCGAAACCCTCAGCGAACGCGCGGAGCAAACGACCTGGACGGACCAGAGCGTGCTCACCGGCCTGACCGTGCAGCGCTACAAGGACGCTTCGAGCGCAGCCACCCTGGCGGATGGCGTCGCGGACTTCCAGGCCCTGGCCGACCATCTGGAAAGCGCCGAGCTGGACGAAACCGCCCTCAAGGCCTTCCGGCTGCTGCCCCAGGAAACACGCCCCAAGGGAAAAATGCTCGAACGCAATCATTATCACCGCATGGCCGATTTTCTTCCCGCGAGCAGCCGCCCCGTACGACTCTGGTCAGTCAAAAGCGGCTTCGCGACTTATGCCCCATGGGACGGTTTCTACAAAATCCGCACCCTACAGCCGAGCGAAAGCCATGGCGTAATCGAGATCAGCCACGACACCCACCACTGCGTTATCACCCGGCTCCAACAGCCTGATGGTTGTACCACCGAAGCGATCTACGATTACCGCTCACTCCAGCCGCAGCACATCAACGACCCCAACGGCAATGTCCAGGAAGGCCTGATCGATGCTTTCGGCCAAGTATTGGCCACTTCTTTTTATGGCGGCGAGCACCACGCACGCGCAGGTTTCAAGCCGCTCGCACAGTTCAAACAGCCACCGTTCAGCAGCCCCACAGAGGCCATCAGCCAAAGCCGGGACGCGTTGCAAGACGCGGCCACGGCGCTTTATTACGCGCCCTTCAGTTGGATGGGTTGCGTATCGAAGGCAGCCCTGGCGGACACCGACTGGCTGGCGCGCTGCGTGAGCAACGGCGACCTGCTCCCCGCCGGGCATATCTGCGCGTCGGCTCGAGTCCGGCTAGCGGAGCTTCAGGTGCTCTCCGCCGATGACCTCAAGCTGAAGAACGAACTCGACGCCGCGTCGCGTGAACCGATGCACATCGCCACACTGGTCGCCGACCGCTACCCCGATGACGACCAAAAACAGATCCGCATCGCTGTCACCTGCTTCGATGGCTTCGGGCGAACCCTGCAAAGCAAGCAACTGGTCGAACCGGGCCTGGCTTATGTCGTCGACGCCAAGGGCGACCTGACGCTGACGGATGGAACGCCCATGGAGCAGATCGCCGCAAGGCGCTGGCGGGTCAGCGAACGGGTGGAATACAACAGCAAGGGTCTGGCGGTGCGCATCTACCGCCCTTATTTCGCCGATCAACATCGCTGCATCAACGATGTGTCCTTGCGGCAATTCGGCCATTGCGACCGGCAGTTCTACGATGCCCTCGGGCGCCCCACCCTCACGCGCCTGGCCCCGCAAGCCGGCCTCTCCTACATGCGGCGCCACACCCGTCATCCCTGGTACACCGTGGACGAGGACGAAAATGACACGCTGCAAGAAGTCCAGTCCGAACACGCCGCCACGGCCGGAGGTGGCGCATGAACGCACGCCTTCATCACAAGACACCGACGATCAACGTCGTCGACGGCCGAGGCCTGCCCGTGCGGCAAGTCGCTTACTACCGGCGCGACGCCGAGGAAGCCGCCCAGGCGCGCATTGCCCAGCAAGACTACGACGTGGCGGGACGACAGGTGGCGCAGCGCGATCCTCGGCTGTTTGCCAAGGCGACGGGCGGGGCGAACCTGCAGACTGTCTACAGCTTGTCCGGCAAGACCCTGTTGCTCGACAGCATCGATGCCGGCTGGCGCTTGTTCCTGCCAGGCGATGCCGGACAGATACTGCACAGCTGGGATCAGCGAGGCACCTGTTGGCGAACCACCTACGACACGCAACTGCGCATGACCGCCGTCCATGAACAAGCGGCAAACGACGTGCCGCGCAAAGTCGAATGCCTGCAATACGGCGACAGCTCGCCGAAGTCCGCGGTGCGCAACCGGTGCGGTGCGTTGATCCGTCACGATGACAGCGCCGGTACCCTGCTGATCCATGACTATGGGCTTTGCGCCAAACCCCTGAGCCAGACCCGACATCTGCTGGCCGTGACCGAACGACCCGACTGGCCAGAGGATGAAAAAGACCGCGACCGCCTGCTGGAACCGGGCGACGGCTACACCACGAGCTGGTCCTACGACGCCCTCGCCGAGCTTATCCAGCAGACCGATGCCGCCCAGCACCAGCAGCGCTACGCGTTCGATGTCGCGGGTCAGCTCAAATCCATGGGCCTGCTGATAAGAAATACGGCGACCGAAAAAGTCATCGTGAGCGATCTCGTCTACAACGCGTCCGGCCAGATCGAGTCCCAGACGGCCGGCAACGGTGTCGTCAGTCGCGCCGTGTACGATCCGGCCAACGGCAGACTGACCGCGCTGCGCACATCGCTGGCGGCCAGGATCTTGCAGGATCTGCACTACACTTGCGACCCGGTGGGGAATGTGACGCACCTGGAGGACAAGGCCCAACCGGTGCAGTTCGGCAACAACCAACGGGTCGACGCCTCCAGCACATTCACCTACGACAGCCTGTATCAATTGACCGGCGCGACGGGCCGCGAGGCGGCCGGATTGTCCAGCCCCCCGGACCTTCCAGCCCTCGGCAAACTACCCATCGACCCCGGGCAGCTGTTCAATTTCACCGAACACTACGAATACGATGCTGGCGGCAACCTGATCGAACTGCGCCATCGTCGCGACGGCAATCACTACACCCGAACACTGAACGTGGCCGCCGCGAGCAATCGCCTGCGCGCCTGGAACAAAGGCCACTCGACGCCCGACCAGGCAGTGGACTTCGATGCCAACGGTAATCAGCAGGCGCTAGCCCCGGGCCAGGCGCTGACCTGGAACCTGCGCAATCAGCTCGACAGTGTGGTGTTGGTGCGGCGTGAAAACGCGTCCGATGACATCGAGCGCTATCGCTACGACAGCGGCGGTCAACGCATCCGCAAGATCCAGACGACCCTGGGCGCGACGCGGGTCCACACCCGGGAGGTCCGTTATCTGCCGGGCCTGGAAATTCGCACGCGAGATAACGAACGCCTGGAAGTCATTACCCTGCAAGCGGGTCGCTGCAGCGTGCGCTACCTGCACTGGACTCAAGGCCGACCGTCCGCCATCGCCGCCAATCCATTGCGCTACAGCTTCGGCGACCATCTGGGTTCAAGCGCACTGGAACTGGACGATCAGGGCGACCTGATCAGCCAGGAAAGCTACCTGCCTTATGGAGCCACCGCTTGGGCGGCGTCCCGTTCGGCCGTGGAAGCCGACTACCGGACCCTTCGCTACTCCGGCAAGGAGCGCGATGCCAGCGGCCTGTATTACTACGGGCAACGCTATTACGCGCCGTGGCTGCAGCGCTGGATCAGCCCCGACCCGGCGGGGGCGGTCGATGGGTTGAACCTGTATGGCATGGTGGGGAACAACCCCCTCAGGTTCGTCGACCACCAGGGATGGGTGAAGGACGATGTCATCCAATGGATGAAAGCTGATGGCCACGCCCGTTCCCAGAGGATGATGGAGCCAACGACAATACCGGCCAACAGACGTGCCAGGGTTCATCGAGCCCCCCCTTCCGAGCCCGGCGCCAGCCCCAACTTCAGCAAAACCCAACGCAAGGGACTGGTCGTTCACTCCTATGGCGTAGTCCTGGATCGCAAGGGGGACAACGATGTGGGCCTCAACGAGTACTACAATCTCACTGGACCCAAATCCGGCCCGCAGGAATACCGCGGCGTGGACAAAAGTTATGACGGCTCCGCCACAAGCGAGAGGTTCTACCTGACTTTCGGCAGCTACAAGATCGGCAATACCGCTGAATACCTGGCCGACCTCGCCGAACGATACAGCGCTACGAAAGCCAATGAGACCCATCGACTCGAGATGGATCCTGATGTGTTGAAGCTCGAACCGACGCTGAGCAGGACGGTCGAGACCCTGCACGAACTCCAGCAACCCACCCAGCACCTCATCGCCACGCACATCGAGAAATCCAACAGCATCATTCCCGTGCATGCCGGAGGGCCAGGGGCTCATGGAGAAGTCCGCGTGCTCAACTCAATCGTGGCGCTCTACCCGGGACAAGCTGAAAGGGTGCTGTCAGATACACATCTGTTCACTGAAAAACTGGCCGGCGTGGACCAACCGGAGCCTTTCATTGCCTGCTTCAACTGCAGCGGCATCATCCCCGAAGAGGTCAACATCCCGACGGGCCGTAACCTTAGAAACTATGGGCTGTACAACTTTCATGTATCGGAAATAAATCGACTCGGGCTTTCTGGCCATTCGTCTTGACCGAGTGTATTGATGTAAACCTTGATCGGTTCATCAGTTGCGGCTCAGACATTAATCGCATTGGTAAACACCAACCGATTCCCGAACGGATCACTGATCGTCATGTCCTGGCTACCCCAGGGCATGGCCTGGATCTGTGGGTGGGCGTAGCGGTATTGCTTGGCGAGCAATTGCTGCTGGAAGACTTCCAGCTCATCGGTCTCGATCCGCAATGCCGAGCCCGGTGTGCAATCGCCATGGTGCTCGGACAGGTGCAGCACGCAGTCGCCGCGGGAGACTTGCAGGTACAGCGGGAAGTTGTCACCGAAGCGATGTTGCCAGTCGACGGTAAAACCCAGGAAGTCGACATAGAACGCCAACGCCTTGGCTTCATCGAAGATGCGCAGGATCGGGGTGGTTTTACCGAAGCTCATGGGTTGCTCCCTGGCTGAAAAGACCCAGTTTAGATGGGTTGAACCCAATGCTTCGGCTTTAAGCCCGGCTTCTTTAGTGGCGCAGTGCCATTATTGTGGCGTCAATTAACACAATATCGGCCGCTTATACGCCATTCGATAGACCAAACCCCCGACCCAGATCGCCTTCGCGCGCCAGGAAACGCCCTTCCCGGCGTCCATTCGCCTGGCCGTCGCGATAACTCAGCACACCGTTGACCCACACACCGTCGATGCCTTCGGCCGCCCGTTGCGGTTCATTGAAGTCCGCGACGTCGCGAATGGTCTGTGGATTGAACAACACCAGGTCTGCCCAATGGCCTTCACGAATGTCACCTCGGTCTTTCAGGCCGAAGCGTACCGCCGAAAGTCCCGTCATTTTGTGCACGGCGGTGTGCAAAGGAAAAAGCCCAATGTCTCGACTGAAATGTCCGAGCACTCGTGGGAAAGCGCCCCACAAACGCGGATGGGGAAACGGGTCTTCGGGCAGCCCGTCGGAGCCGACCATCGATAACGGGTGCGCGAGGATTCGTCTTACGTCGGTTTCATCCATGCCGTAGTACACCGCGCCCGCCGGCTGTAGGTGACGAGCTGCGTCCATGAGCGACACCCCCCATTCAGCGGCGATGTCCGTCAGGTCTCTGCCGCCCATTTGCGGATGCGGTGTCGACCAGGTAATGGTGATGCGATGGGCATCGGTCACTTGTTTGAGATCCAGGGTCGAGGAGCTGGCCGCGTAGGGATAGCAGTCGCAACCGACCGGATGGGTCCGCGCCGCGTTTTCCAGCGCCGCGAGCACCTGCGGGCTTCGCCCCCAATTCCCGGCACCCGCACATTTGAGGTGGGAAATGATCACCGGACTCTGCGCATGACGGCCGATCTGGAACGCCTCGTCCATGGCCTCGAGCACCGGTTCGAATTCGCTGCGCAGGTGGGTGGTGTAGACAGCGCCGAACGCACTCAACTCTTCGGTCAGTTGCATGACTTCATCGGTGGACGCCGAAAACGCGTTGGCGTAGGCCAGGCCGGTGGACAACCCCAGCGCACCGGCCTCCAGGCTTTCGCGCAATTGCCGACGCATGGCAGCGATTTCTCCCACCGAGGCCGTGCGCAACAAATCGTCCATGTGATTGCTGCGCAACGCCGTGTGCCCGACCAGCGCGGCCACGTTGACCGCTGGCGTCGCCGCTTCTACCGCCCCGCGATAATCGGCAAAGCGTGGGTAGGCAAATGCCTGGGCGGTGCCGAGCAGGTTCATCGGGTCCGGCGGATCGCCCCGCAGGCTCACCGGCGAAGCGCTGATGCCGCAATTGCCGACGATGACCGTGGTCACGCCCTGGCTGAGCTTGGGCAGCATCTGCGGTTGGCGAATGACCACCGTGTCGTCGTGGGTGTGCACATCGATGAAGCCCGGCGCCAGCACGCGGCCGGCGGCGTCGATGTCTTCCGCTGCCCGGGCGTCGCGCAGCTCACCGATGCGTTCGATGCGACCGCCGTGGATCGCTACGTCGGCGTGGTAACCGGGGGTGTCGCGGCCATCGATGACCAGCGCATTGCGGATAAGCGTGTCGTACAGCATGTCAGTCTCCCAGCGGCAAGTGATCGTCGCCGCCGCGGTAATCGTCCAGGGCGAGTTTGACTCGCCGCAGGCGCTCTTGATTGTCTTCGGGATGGG
Source organism: Pseudomonas thivervalensis (assembly GCF_001269655.1). Lineage (GTDB taxonomy): Bacteria > Pseudomonadota > Gammaproteobacteria > Pseudomonadales > Pseudomonadaceae > Aquipseudomonas > Aquipseudomonas thivervalensis. The sequence goes on along the minus strand of NZ_LHVE01000002.1, from coordinate 25,817 downwards.
CCAGCGCCAGCTCGGTGGCGAGCACGTCGATGGCCAGCAGCATGCCGTAGCGCGCTGCCGTGGGTTTGTAGATGAACGAGGTTTCGGCGCCTTGCAGGGGCAGCACGCAGTCGGCCAGTCGGGCCAGTGGCGAGTCGACACGGGTAATGGCCAGGATCGCGGCGCCGTAGCCGCGGGCCAGTTCCACCGCACTCAACAGTTCCGGCGTGATACCGGTCAGTGAACAGGCGATGACCAGATGCTGGTCGCTCAAGGAGGTGCCCGTGATGCGCATCATCACCGGGTCGCGGCAGGCGGCAATCGGGTAGCCGAAACGCACCAGCCGCACTTGCAGTTCCTCGCCGCACAGCGCCGACCAGCCACCAAGGCCGAACGCATGGATCATCCGTGCCTTGCCGATCATCCGCACGGCATCGCCGAATCGCGACTCTTCGAAGCCCGACAGATGCTGGCGCAGGGTCGCTTCGATATCACCGACGATCTGTCCATAAAACGCCGATTGCTCCGGCGCGCCGGCCGGGTCGAGGAAACGGCTGCCGACACCGCTGGCCTGGGCCAGTTGCAGGCGCAAATCCCGCAGGTCGCGGCAACCGACGGTGCGGGCGAAGCGCGACAGGGTGGCGCTGCTGACTTCGGCACGCAGGGCCAATTCTTCCAGGCTGGCGGAGGCGGCAAAGCCTACGTCGTCAAGCATCAGCCGGGCGATTCTTCCTTCGCCGGCGCTGAAGGACTCCTGGCGGGAGCGGATCTGGTAGAGGATGTCCATGACGGCTCCTTGCAGTGGCGGTCAAAGCACGCGCGCAAGCCCAAGGGTCAGGGCAAACGCGACCAGGGAGATCAACGTTTCAAGGACCGTCCAGGTCTTGAAGGTTTGCGTGACGGTCATATTGAAGTATTCCTTGATCAGCCAGAAGCCGCCGTCGTTGACGTGGGAAAAGATAACCGACCCGGCCCCGGTCGCCAGCACCAGCAGTTCGGGGTGGGGATAACCCAGGCCAATCGCCACCGGCGCGACGATGCCCGAGGCCGTGGTCATCGCCACCGTGGCCGATCCCGTGGCGATGCGCATCAGCGCGGCGAACAGCCAGCCCATGACCAGCGGTGACAACTGGAATTCCTGGGCCAGGCCGACGATCTGTTGCGTGACCCCGGCGTCCACCAGGATCCGGTTCAAACCACCGCCAGCGCCCACCAGCAAGGTGATGCTGGCGGTCGGTGCCAGGCATTCGTTGGTGAACTTGAGGATCGCTTCGCGGTTGAAGCCTTGGGCCAGGCCAAGGGTCCAGAAACTGAGGATGGTCGCCAGCAGCAAGGCGATCACCGAGTTGCCGATGAACAGCAGGAACTGGTTGAAGCCGCTGCCCGGCGTGGAGATCAGGTTGGCCCAGCCGCCGATCAGCATCAGGATCACCGGCAACAGGATGGTCCCCAGGGTTACGCCGAAGCCCGGCAGGTTGGCGCGTGGTTCGCGGTCGAGAAACTGTCGCTCCAGCGGGTTCTCGGCCGGTAGCTGGATGCGCGGCACGATGAATTTGGCGTACAAGGGGCCGGCAATGATCGCGGTGGGAATGCCAATCAGGATCGCGTACAGCAATGTTTGCCCCACCGAGGCCTGGAACGCCTGCACCGCCAGCATCGCCGCCGGGTGCGGCGGCACCAGCGCATGGACCACCGAAAGCCCAGCGACCATCGGCAGCCCCACCATCAGGATGGACACACCCACGCGCCGGGCGATGGTGAACGCGATGGGCACCAGCAGCACAAAACCGACTTCGAAGAACAACGGCAGCCCCACCAGGAAGGCAATGCACACCATCGCCCAGTGGGCGTTGCGCTCGCCGAAGCGTTCGATCAGCGTCTGCGCCATCCGCTCCGCCCCGCCGGACTCGGCCATCATCTTGCCGAGCATCGTGCCCAGGGCCACCACCAGCGCGATGTGCCCCAACGTCTTGCCGACCCCCGCCTCGTAAGCCCCCACCACACCCGAGGGCGGCATCCCGGCCAACAGCGCCAGACCAATGGAGACCAGAGTAATCACGATAAACGGGTTGAGCCGGTAACGTGCGATCAGGACAATCAGCGCAATGATGGCGATGGCCGCGTAGACCAATAGCCAATAACCGAAAGCAGGTGCCATGCGTTACTCCTCGAATGGGGTCACGTCGATGTGTTGTGAAACTCATAAATCATTTCGGCGAAAAATCTTCAAACCCACTGAAAGTAATTTTCGCGCACAGGTAAAACTTGTCGCTGACGGACATCGCGACACGGCCTCGATGAAAATCCAGCGCAAGACTTTCATCGTTCCGGTGGCGAGGGAGCTTGCTCCCGCTGGGCTGCGCAGCAGCCCCAAATTCATCAGCACAATCGACCAACGGCTGGCCGCCCCGCACTCAATTCCGTACCATCCGCACCTGTTTTTTGCACCACTCCCCGGCAGCCGACTCTCAACCGGCGCCCAGTCAGGTAAATCATGAAATCAGCACGTCTTCGCGCCGACGCCCTCGCCGGCCTCACCACCTCTTTCGCCTTGCTCCCCGAGTGCATCGCCTTCGCCCTGGTGGCCCACCTCAACCCGTTGATGGGGCTGTACGGCGCGTTCATCCTCTGTACGTTGACCGCGTTGTTCGGCGGGCGGCCCGGGATGGTCTCAGGCGCGGCAGGGTCGATGGCGGTGGTGATCGTCGCGCTGGTGGTGCAACACGGCGTGCAGTACCTGTTGGCGACCGTGTTGCTGGGAGGGCTGATCATGATGGCGTTCGGGCTGTTGCGGCTGGGCAAGCTGGTGCGCATGGTGCCGCACCCGGTGATGCTCGGCTTCGTCAATGGCTTGGCCATTGTGATTGCGCTGGCGCAACTGGAACACTTCAAGAATGACGGCACCTGGCTGAGCGGCACCCCGCTCTACTTGATGGCAGGCCTGGTAGCGCTGACCATGGCCATCGTCTACCTGTTGCCGCGCCTGACCCGCAGCGTACCGCCGGCCCTGGTGGCGATCCTCGGCGTTGGCCTGGCGGTCTATCTGCTCGGCCTGCCGACCCGGACCCTGGGCGACATGGCCCACATCGCTGGCGGCTTGCCGACCTTTACCCTGCCGGACATTCCCTGGAACCTGGAAACCCTGCAAATCGTCGCACCCTATGCGGTGATCATGGCGATGGTCGGTTTGCTGGAAACCCTGCTGACCCTGAACCTGACCGACGAAATCACCGAGAGCCGCGGCTATCCGGACCGTGAGTGCGTGGCATTGGGCGCGGCCAACATGGCCTCCGGTCTGCTGGGCGGCATGGGCGGTTGCGCCATGATCGGCCAGACCATGATCAACCTCAGCTCGGGCGGACGCGGACGGCTATCGGGCGTGGTGGCCGGGGTGATGGTGTTGCTGTTCGTGTTGTTCCTGTCGCCGCTGATCGAGCGCATTCCGCTGGCGGCGCTGGTGGGCGTGATGTTCGTGGTGTCCCAGCAGACGTTTGCCTGGGCCTCGTTGCGAGTGGTCAATAAAGTGCCGGCCAATGATGTGCTGGTCATTATCGCGGTGACGGTCATCACGGTGTTCACCGACCTGGCCGTGGCCGTGCTCTGCGGGATCATCATCGCGGCGCTCAACTTCGCTTGGCAACAGGCCCGGGAACTCTACGCCGACGCCCACGAGGAAGCCGACGGCAGCAAACTGTATCGCCTGCACGGCACGCTGTTTTTCGCCTCGTCGACGCCGTTCCTCAACCAGTTCGACCCGGCCAACGACCCGGCCCTGGTGACCCTCGATTGCCGTCATTTGCGCTTCGTCGACTACTCGGCCGTCGCCGCGCTCAAGACCCTGCGCGAACGCTACAGCAAGGCAGGCAAGCACTTGCGCGTGTTCCATCTGTCCGAGCGTTGCAAACAAATGCTCAAGCGTGCGGGCGTGCAACACGACTGAGCAGCACCAAACACAAACCTGTGGGAGCGAGCTTGCTCGCGATAGCAGTGGGTCAGCCAACTTCACTGCTGACTGACCCGGCGCCATCGCGAGCAAGTTCGCTCCCACAAGGGTGCCTATCCTGCTGGCACTACCGGCCACTCACACCATCTCATCAAGGATCCACGCCACCACCGACGTCCGCTTCGGTGCCCAACCCAGCAGTTCACGAGCGCTCTTACCTCGCACACGGCTGTTGGAACCCAGGCCATAGCTGGCCATTTCGTAACCCCATTCGGCCTCGGCCTCGGCCAGTGGCCAATCTTGCGGCTCACCCAACTTCAGCGCACGGGCCATGGCAGTGGTCATGTCGATAAATGAAGCCTCGCCGCTTTCAACAAAATAGAACGTGCCGGGTACGTTGCGGGCCAGAGCCAGCTTGTACAGCTCGACCACATCCTCGATGTGCACGTTGGACCAGATGTTCCGCCCCGTGCCGACATGCCGCACCACGCCACTTTTACGTGCCTGCTTGAGCAGACGCGGCAGTTGCACACTGTCACGCTTCACGCCCAGGCTGTGGCCGTAGATCAAGGTTTCATGAATGACTCCTTGGCGACATAAGTGATGGGACAAGTATCGAAGACCGGTCCTTGCCGAAACAGTCCACATTGGCCAAATCACTCTTGCGTTGAAGTCACGAATCAGCCTTTGAAGTCCCGCGAGGCGTAGTCGGCGAGCTTGCCCTGGATGAAGTCCAGGAAGCACTGGATCCGCAGGGCCAGTTGCGAGTTGCGGTAGTACACCGCGTTGATTGGCTGGCGATAGCCGCTGTTGGCATCGGCCAGCAGCACCTTCAGCCGGCCGGCCTGGATGTCTTCGCGGGTCATGAAGTCTGACAGGCAGGCAATGCCCTGCCCTTGCAGCGCCAAGTGACGCACGGTCTCGCCGCTGGACGCGCTGATGGCGGGCTGGATCGCCCAACGATCACCGTGCACATGACGCAGCGGCCACTGGTTGAGGCCGTCGTTCTGGGCAAAACCCAGCAGCGCATGGTCCGCCAGTTCGGCGACGCTTGTGGGTGTGCCGTGCTGTTTTAAATAGGCCGGGCTGGCCAGGATGTGCAGCGGGCTGCAGCCCAGGGAGCGGGCGTGGAGCGTCGAGTCGGTGAGGGTGCCGATGCGAATGGCGATGTCGGTGCTCTGCTCCAGCAGGTCGATGATCAGGTCGTTGCTGTTGAGTTCGAGTTGAATGTCCGGGTAGAGCCGGCGGAACTCTTCGATGTGGGGGACGATGGCATGCAGCATGAACGGCGAGGCCGCGTTGATCCGCAAGCGTCCTGCGGGATTTTTCTGGCGAGACGACAGACGTTCTTCCAGCTCATCCATCTGGTCGAGGATGCCTTTGGCCTGTTCGAAGAAATACTTGCCCTCTTCAGTCAGGTCCATGCGCCGTGTGGTGCGGTTGATCAGCGTGGTGTCGAGCTTGGCCTCCAGTCGCGACAACGTACGGCTGACCGCCGACGGTGTCTGCCCGACCTGCTCGGCGGCGGCGGAGATCGATCCGCACTCGATCACGCAGACGAAGATCTGCAACTCGTCGGATCTGGCTTTCACAGACAGCCTCTCGTGGAATGCGCACTCAATATGATGAAGATGCTTGTGTGGCGAGGGAGCTTGCTCCCGCTCGGGCGCGCAGCGGCCGCTTTTTGGGGGGCTGCTACGCAGCCCAGCGGGAGCAAGCTCCCTCGCCACAAAAGCGCGCTCGCCTTGGGTGCGGGATTGCTTTCGGGTAAGTCCCGATAGTAGCCGGATTACCGCGAAAGGCCGAACACCTCGATCAAATGCCGCTCATACCGCGCCACATCTTCTTCGATGTTCGGGCGCTTCATCACGTCCACGCACAGGAAGGTCGGCAGGCCGGTCATGCCGAGGAACTGATTGGCCTTGTGGAACGGGAAGTACACCGCGTCCACACCCTTTGCTTCGAAGAAGTCGGTCGGGTCGTCGAAGGCTTGCTGCGGGGCGTTCCAGGTCAGGGACAACATGTATTGCTTGCCCTGCACCAGGCCACCGCTGCCGTATTTCTGCGAGGCATCGGAACGGGTCCGACCGTCGCTGGCGTAGAGGCTGCCGTGGCCTTCGGTGAAGACCTCGTCGATGTATTTCTTCACGGTCCATGGCGCGCCCATCCACCAACCTGGCATCTGGTAAATGATCACGTCGGCCCAGAGGAACTTGGCGACTTCCTCCTGGATGTCGTAACCGCCGTCGATGAAGGTGGTTTTCACATCAAAACCGCCACGGTCCAGCACGCTGAGCGCCGTCTCGTGAAGGGTGGCGTTGTAGCGACCATCGGAATGGGCGAATTGTTTACCGCCGTTGAGCAACAGGACTTTTTTCATGAGGAGCCTCATCGGGTTCCACGGCATGGGCCGTTGGCTGGCCGTCGCATGGAAAGGTTGAAAATGATGGCGGCAGACTACCGATGAGCTTCGCGCGGAATAAGCACCGCAACGGCAAAACTGATTTGACCTATACGCAAGAATGGGTGGCCGATTGTTGCCGTAAACTCCGACACCTCTTTTATTTCAGGAGCCATCTTGATGAGCGAACTGCACGGTTTCATCCTGCACGCAAAGACCCGCCCGGAAAAAGCCGAGGCCTTCGAGGCGCTGTTCCGCGCCTACGTCGAACCAAGCCGTGCCGAGCCCGGCTGCATCGAATACCACATGCTGCGGGACCAGCAGGATCCAACGCTGTTTATCTTCTATGAAATCTGGGCGTCCCAGGCGCACCTGGAAGTGCATTCGAACCTGCCGCATATGAAGCAATTTTTCGAGCAACGCATGGATTATCTGGAGCGCGACTTCGACATCCGCCGCGTCGATATGCTCAGCCCGTCCTCGGCTAGCCGCTGACCAGCAGATGGCCGCCGAGCACGCCGAGGCCGATAAAAAATACCCGCTTGAACAACACGGCGCTGATGCGCTGACGCAGCCATTGCCCCAGCCACATCCCCAGCAGCGCCGGGACCAGCGCCAGCAACGAAGCGCTCAATTCGCCCCCGCCCAGCTCGCCGCGCCATAACAGGCCGGCGGCCAGGGCCAGGGTCGAAACGGTGAATGACAGGCCCAGCGCCTGCACCAGTTCATCCTTGCTCAAGCCCAGCGCTTGCAGATAGGGCACCGCCGGGATGACGAACACACCGGTGGCGGAAGTGATGAGGCCGGTCAGCAATCCACAGAACGGGGCGATCCACGGTTCGGCATCGGGACCGACCCGCAGCGTTGGCAGCAACAGCCCACTCAGCGCATACAGCAACAACGCCCCGCCCAAGGCTCGCACCACCCACGCCCCGCCTGCCATGCCGAGCCACAGCGTACCGAGCCCGGTGCCGATGAAAATCGCCAGCAACAGTGGCCACAAGCGCCGGATCAGGGCTTGCAGATGGCCGCCGAACGCCAGTTGCCAGAGATTGGTCAGGGTTGCCGGGATGATGAGCAATGCCGCAGCCTGCGCCGGGGCCATAGCCAGCCCGAGCAAGCCCATGGAGATGGTCGGCAGGCCGAGGCCGATCACCCCCTTGATGGTTCCGGCCAGCAGGAAGGTGCCGATGACCAGCAGGGACAGGGCCAGGCCGAGATTCTGATAGAAAGCGATGAGTGTGTTCATGGGGGTATCGTGCGCCCCGGGGCTTGGCTTGAAAATCTGCCATATACTGAGAGTGCCTCTCTTCCAGCAAGAGGCTGGAAACTTTGTGGATGCTACCGGCGCCATCGCGAGCAAGCTCGCTCCCACAGGGGATTGCATTTCAAATTGTGGGAGCGAGCTTGCTCGCGAAGGCGGCATACCAAACACCGCAGAATTTGAGACAGGACCCCACCCATGCACTTCGACCTCACCGACCTGCGCCTCTACCTGAACATCCTCCACACCGGCAACATCACCGCCGGTGCGGCCCGCAGCCATTTATCCCTGGCTGCGGCCAGTGCGCGAGTCCGGGCCATGGAAGCCTCCCTGGGCATCGACCTGCTTGAGCGCGGACGGCGAGGCGTATCGCCCACGCCGGCTGGCAGGGCCCTGGCCGAGCACGCCCGGGTCCTGCTGCAACAGGCCGAACGCCTGCAACAAGACTTGGCCGAATACGCCAAAGGCGTCAAAGGCCGGGTGCGACTGCTGTGCAACACCAGCGCCATGACCGAATACCTGCCCGAACTGCTGGCCGGTTTCCTGAGCACCCATCCCAACCTTGACATCGACCTGCAGGAATTGCCCAGCTCACGGATCACCCATGCGCTGCGCCAGGGCGCGGCGGACCTCGGGATCGTTTCCGACGCGGTGGACACCGATGGCCTTCAGGCCTGGCCATTTCGCGACGATCCGCTGGTATTGATCCTACCGATTGGACACCCCTTGGCTGACGGTCGAGCCGTGCGTTTCAGCGAGACCCTCAGCCACGATTATGTCGGCCTGAACGCCTCCAGCGCTCTGGCGATCCACCTGGAAGAACAAGCCCTGCACATCGGCTCGCGCATGCAAATCCGCATCCGCGCCGAGGGTTTCGACGGGATGATTCGCATGGTGGCCCATGGCGCAGGCATTGCTATCGTGCCGAAGGCGGCCATCGACCGGCGCCCACCCGAGCCTGCGTATCACTGTATCCCGCTGCAAGAGGCCTGGACCCACCGGGCGTTGCTGCTCTGCGCTCGCAACTTTGAGGGTTTGCCCGCCTACGCCAAGGCCCTGGCCCGGCATCTGGCCGAGTGATGCGCGCTTCTGGATAGCCCGGTGTCGACCACAGACATCTATCCGCCCATGCCACGCGTTAGGGTGCCTGTTCTCTTCTGCCCCTTTCGGAGTTCACATGACCGCCCCCATCACCGTCCTGCGCGATACCCATCCGCTGCCCGTACTCGATGCCTGCAAATGGGAAAAACTCGAAGGCGACCCGCACACCGTCAACCTCAACGCCTACACCAGCGAAGACGGCAGCAAGATCATGGGCACCTGGATCTGCACACCCGGCAAATGGTATGTGGAATACGTGAAGTGGGAGTACTGCCATTTCCAGGAAGGCTACTGCATCATCACCCCAGAGGGCATGGAGCCGATCCATCTGCGCGCTGGTGATATTTTCGTCATCGAGCCAGGCATGAAAGGCACGTGGGAAGTGGTCGAGACCGTGCGCAAGTATTTCGTATTCGCCTGAAACGAACAAACCGAGAGACCACTTGTGGCGAGGGAGCTTGCTCCCTCGCCACAAAAACTTCGCAGCACCGCAGGTTTTACTGCGGCTTGCGATAGCTGTTAACAATCGCCGAAAAGTCCTTGCCGCCCTCGCCCCGCTGGCTCATCGCCTGGTACAACTGCTGCGCCACGGCCCCCAGCACCACCGGCTGATGGGCCTGCCGCGCGGCTTCGGTCGCCAGGCCCAGGTCCTTGAGCATCAGGTCAGCGCCAAAGCCCCCCGTGTAGCCACGGGACGCCGGCGCCGTTTCGATCACGCCCGGCCAAGGGTTGTAGGTATCCGAACTCCAGCAACGGCCCGTCGAGCTGTTGATGATCCCGGCCAGCACCTGGGTGTCGATCCCCAAGGCATCGCCCAAGGCCATGGCTTCGCTGACACCGACCATGGAAATGCCCAACAGCAGGTTGTTGCAGATCTTGGCGATCTGCCCGGTACCGACTTCGCCACAGTGCACGATGTTACGGCCCATTTGCGCCAGCACCGGTTGCAAGGTGGCGAACAATTCGGCCGTGGCGCCGACCATGAAGGTCAACGTGCCCGCCGCCGCACCGCCGGTGCCGCCCGAGACCGGCGCATCGGCCATCGCCACGCCTTGTTTCGCCGCGGCAGCCGCCACGTCACGGGCGGTTTGCGGATCGATGGTGCTGCAATCCACAGCCGGTGTGCCGGCGGCGATACCGGCCAGCACACCGTCTTCACCCAGCCAGACACTGCGCACATGGGCGGCGGCCGGCAGCATGGTGATCACCAATGCAGCACCTTGGGCCGCGTCGCGCGGCGAGGCGCTGATCGTACCGCCCAATGCCGCCAGTTCAGCCAGCACCGCCTGGTTCAGGTCGAACAGGTTCAGCGAATGGCCGGCTTTGAGCAAGTTGCGCGCCATGGGCGCGCCCATGTTGCCCAGGCCGATAAATGCGATGTTCATGTCCGGCTCCTTAACGCAAATTGATGGTGGTGTTCACACCGTCATTGACGCTGTCATCATCGAACCAGCGCGCGGTCACGGTCTTGGTCTGAGTGTAGAACTGCACCACTTGTTTGCCGTACGGGCCGAGGTCGCCTAGTTTCGAACCGCGGGAACCGGTGAAGCTGAAAAACGGCACCGGCACCGGGATCGGGATATTGATGCCCACCTGGCCGACGTCGATTTCGCTCTGGAATTTGCGCGCCGCCGCACCACTTTGGGTGAACAGGCCAGTGCCGTTGCCGAATGGGTTGGCGTTGACCAAGGCAATCGCCTGGTCCAGGGTGTCGACTTCCAGCACCACCAGCACCGGGCCGAAGATTTCTTCGGTGTAGATACGCATCTTGGTGGTCACGCCGGAAAACAGCGTCGGGCCGACGAAGTTGCCTTGCTCGAAACCCGGCACGCTGATGCCACGGCCGTCGAGTTCCAGCTTCGCTCCTTCCTTCACGCCACTCTCGATCAATTCGAGAATCCGCGCCTTGGCCCGCTTGGAAATCACCGGGCCGACATCCGTGCCCGGCTCACTGCCGGCGTTGACCTTGAGCTTCTGCGCCAAAGCCTTGAGCTCCGGCAACCACTGTTTGGCCGCGCCCACCAGCACCACCACGGAGGTGGCCATGCAACGTTGGCCCGCCGCGCCGAAACCGGCGCCGACCAAGGCGTTGAGGGTTTGTTCACGATTGGCATCGGGCAGCACCACCGCGTGGTTCTTGGCGCCCATCATTGACTGCACGCGTTTGCCGTGGCGACCCGCCAGGTCATACACGTGGGTACCGACCGCCGTCGAGCCGACGAACGAAACCGCCTTGATGTCCTTGTGGGTGCAGAGCGCATCCACCACGTCCTTGCCGCCGTGCACCACGTTGAGCACGCCCGCCGGTACGCCGGCCTCGATGGCCAACTCCACCAGGAGCATGGTCGACAGCGGATCCTGTTCCGACGGCTTGAGCACGAAGGTGTTGCCGCAGGCGATGGCCATCGGGAACATCCACAGCGGAATCATCGCCGGGAAGTTGAACGGCGTAATGCCTGCGCACACACCGATCGGCTGGCGCAACGTATAGGTGTCCACGCCACCGGCGACGTTCTCGGCGAACTCGCCCATCTGCAGGGTACCGATGGAGCAGGCGTGCTCGACCACTTCCAGGCCCCGGAAAATATCGCCCTCGGCGTCAGCGATGGTCTTGCCCTGCTCGGCGCTGAGCACCGCGGCGATGCGCTTGGAGTGCTCGCGGATCAACGCCTGGAGCTTGAGCATGATGCGCATCCGCGCACCGATAGGCGTCAGTTTCCAGGTCTGGAACGCACGCTGGGCAGCGGCGATAGCGGCGTCGACTTCCGCGGCCGTGGCGAACGGAACCTTCGCCAATACCTGCTGGGTGGCCGGGTTGACGATGTCGTGCCATTCGCTGGATTGGGATTCGACCCACTCGCCATCGATCAGCAGTCTGACGGTTTGCAGGGCAGTGTCGCTGGGCGTAAGGGAAACGTTCATGCTGGCCTCCGGGATTGTTCTTATAGGGCGCGCTGGTTCAGCAAAGACCAAGGTGCACGAGCACGCTTGGTGATGAGACGGTTTTTGGAGTATAGATGTGCAAACTTCTAATAAGAACGCACATAAAAACCGGTCCATCATGCAAAAAAACATTACCTCCCTGGGGTCGCTGAATTGGGACGACCTCAAGTTTTTTCTCGAAGTGGCCCGCACCCGCAAGGCCAGCACGGCCGCCAAGCGCCTGGCCGTCGACTACACCACGGTGTCGCGACGCATCAGCTCGCTGGAAGCCTCGTTGGGCACGCTGCTGTTCGAAAAATCCCGGACCAACGGTTTTGTCCTGACGGCCGAAGGCCAGCGCCTGCTGGGTTACGCCGAATCGATCGAAAGCACCCTGCACATGGCCTGCGAGCAGGTTTCAGGCTCTGGCGTCGCGTTGTCCGGCCATGTGCGCATGGGCTGTACCGAAGGCTTCGGCAGCTTCTTCATCACCCCGCAGTTGAGCCATTTCGTCGATGCCTACCCGGCCATTTCGGTGGACATCCTGCCGCTGCCGCACTTCATCAGCCTGTCCAAGCGCGAAGCCGACATCGTCATCGCCCTCGAACGTCCCGAACATGGCCCTTATGTGTGCTGCAAATTGTGCGACTACCGGCTGCAGCTCTATGCCACCCAGCCCTACCTGGACAATCACCCACCGATCCAGCGCCCGGCCGACTTGGCCAAGCACTCATTCATCAGCTACGTGGATGACCTGGCGTTCAGTTCCGAGTTGCTCTACCTGGCCAATGTCCTGCCCGGCGCCAATGCCCACCTGCGCAGCACCAGCGTGATCGCGCAATTCGTGGCCGCGCAGCAAGGCCGCTCGCTGGCGATCCTGCCGTGTTTCCTCGCCGCCCAGGATCCACGGCTGTTGCCGGTGCTGCCTGAGGAGATCAACGTCACCCGACAATTTTGGATGTACTGCCGGGAAGATTTGCGCAAGCTCAAGCGGATTACGCTGTTGTGGGATTACATTCGCGAGGTGACTGAACAGAACCGGCCATTGCTGATGGGCGACAGCCGGGAGATGGTGTTTGCCGATTAGTCGGCGATAACCACGATGGCGACGCGGCGATTTTCGGTGCGGCCGCTGGCCGTGTCGTTGGAGGCGACCGGGTTGCTGCTGCCCAGGCCACGCAGTTGGACGTTTTCTTCACGCATGCCAACGCCCGTCAACACCTTGCCCACACTGGCGGCTCGGCGCATCGACAGTTGTTCGTTATAGGCCTGGGAACCCGATGCGTCGGTATGACCATCGACGCGCACCCGCTCGATACCCGTCCCCAGCAGTGCCTTGCCGATGCGCTCGACGATTTCGGTGCTGGCCGGGTTGAGGTGTTCCACGTCGCTGCCGAACAGGACTTTGCCCGACAGGCCGAAGGCCCAGCCATCGTCAGTCAATTCGAAACCTTGTTGCTTGAGTACGGCGATTTGCGCCGGGGTCAGGCCTTTCGGCGGGGCCGTCTGGCAACCGCTCAGGGCCACGACGGCAAGCAGGAAAAGCGCCGCGAACCAGCGCAGGGAAAAACGAGGGTTTGAACGCACGAGTCAGCTCCTGGTTTGAAGATCAGCGACGGAGTGATCCGACCCCGCCGTATGTTGACCGCCTCGGGCGAGGCGTTTGGCTTGGTACATGGCCGCATCGGCGGCGTGAAGCAGGGTGCCCGGTGTGGCCCCATGATCCGGGTAGACGGCAATGCCAATACTGAGGGAGGTCAACACGGAAGCGTTACCGGGCAATTGAATCGGCATTTCCATGCTGGCGATGATTTTTTCAGCGATGCGCTCGGCGTCCTCGGCCTTGTGCAGAGGCGCCAGCAGCACGGCGAATTCATCGCCCCCCAGGCGCGCGACCAAGTCGTCCTCGCGCAACTGGGCCCGGACCCGGGTCGCCACCGCTGTCAGCACCGCGTCACCGGCGGCGTGACCGAAGTTGTCATTGATGCCCTTGAACCGGTCGCTGTCCAGGTACAGCACGGCGACCTGCTCGTTGAGCTTGCTGGCATTACGCAAGGCGCGAATCAGCCGGCCTTCGAACAGCGCCCGGTTCGGCAAGCCGGTCAAGCTGTCATGACTGGCCTGGTGGGCCAGGGTTTCGTTTTCGCTTTGCAGGTGGGTCTGCCAGGATTCCAGTTCATCGAGCAGTGCATTGAAGTCATTGGCCAGGTTATCCAGTTCGGCGATGGCGGCCGGCGGCACACGGCGGTCCAGGGCTCGTTCGCTACGGGCCGCGTGGGCCACCTCGGCCAGGCTGCGCAGCGGCCCCGTGATCGCCCGCAACTGGCGCCGCGCCAGATAAAGCGCCACCCAGGCACTTACTGCCGTGCACAGGATGATCCCCGCGAGGCCGCTGAGCAAAAAGCGCAACAGGCTGCCGCCATGCCCCGCCAACACGATACGGCCGATGTTCTGTCCTTGATGAACGATCGGCAGGCTGATGGGCTTTTCCAGGAATGCCTTGGCAATGTGCACCTCCAGTTCCGACAACAGGCCGGTTTGCGGTCGCTGCCAGCGCGCCAGGAGGCGGCCATGTTCATTGAAGACCTGGGCATCGGCGACTTCCTCGGTGGAGGCGATCAAGGCCAGTGCTTCGGTGGCTGCGGCCGAGTCATCGAACACCACGGCAGCTTCCACGGTGTAGTTGATCGAACGGGCAATCAGGTGCAGGTTGTGATCGGCGTAGACCCGCAACGCCAACAGGCCGAGCAAGGTCAGGGACACACTGGCCATGGTGATAGCCACCAAGGCGACAATCAGATGACCGCGACCGATGACCGAGCCCAGGGTGGGACGGACCTTTGGTTTGCGCTGTTTCATGGCACTGCGGACCTGCGGCGCGAAAGCTGCAGCACACTCGGATGGATGCGCACGCCACTGCGTGCCACGGAATCGAGGTTGACCTCGAAAGACACCTGTTCATCACCGACCCGCAGGCAGAACAGGCTCCCCACGGTGCACTGGTCGCCGCCTTCGCTGATGCTCAGCACCGGCTTGCCGATCAAGGACGCAAACAGACGGGTGTGCTCATCGTTGGTCAGCCTGCCGACGTAGACCGCGTTGCACTCAGTGGCGATATTGGGATGATCGGCCAGCAATCGCTGCACCGTCACCGGCCGCCCCGTGGCTTGGGTGGTGCCCTTGACCAGATCGTCGGTGTATTGGGTCGGCCCGACGATGCACAGTTGCAATTGAGTTGGCTCCACAGGCCAACGGGCATAACTGAGAATGCCCAATACCACCTGGGTCACCGCTTCGGCCCGCTGCTCGGCCTGAGTCGTGGCGACTAGCTCCTCGGCCACCGCGACAGGCAGCAGCAGACACAAAAGGCCGGCAAGCAGAAAACGCCCCCAGCCCTTGCTGCGCACTGCCTCCCGTACAGGCACGTTCATGGAAAGTCTCTTGATCCTAGCGATAAGTGCCGGAACGATAGCACAGTGCCCAAAAGCCAGCGAGGCAGCGTGTTACGCAGGCTTCGGAACGAAACAGGCCAAATTGCCACAGGGGGCATGAATCATTAAAAGCTGATGATTCAGTCAGGCTACTCCAACGCCAGCATCAACCCGCTCAAGCGCTTGACCTTGCGCTGGACCGCCTCCTCGAAGATGCCCGCTCGCGGTTCGATCAGGCTGAACCATTGCTTGCCCCGGGTAATGGCGGTGTATACCAATTCCTTGGTCAAGACCGGGTTGAGCGCATCCGGAAGGATCAACGCGGTATGGGTGAATTCCGAACCCTGGGATTTGTGCACCGTCATGGCATACACGGTTTCCACGTCATTCAGGCGGCTGGGCAGGACGAAACGCACGCCGCCCTGGCCGTCATTGCGCGGGAACGCGACCCGCAGGACCTGTTTGCCGGCATCCGGCCCGTCACGCTCGGGCAGCTTGAGGGCTATGCCGATATCGCCGTTCATCAATCCCAGCCCATAGTCGTTACGGGTCATCAGCACCGGACGGCCTTCGTACCACTGATGATCACTATCGATCAGACGGGCCTTGAGCAATGCGGCGGTGATTCGCTGGTTCAATCCTTCGACGCCCCACGGGCCTCTGCGCACCGCGCAAAGCAATTGGAATTCATCGAAGGCTGACAGGACTTCCCGAGCCCAATCGGCCCAGCAATGGTCTTCCAACGGGTGAGGAATAGCCGGGCGGCGCTGGCGTAGCAGGCTCAGGTAATGCCGATAACCCTGGGGCCCTTCTGGCTTGCCGTCGAGTAAGAGCTTTTCCAGCTTCGTATCGTGTTCACTTGTCAGCTTCAGGGAAGACAGGTCGGCATATTGCCCTTCCTCCAGCAACCGACGGGCTTTTTCAGGCTGCTGTTGATTGACCCAGCGAGCCAACTGACCGATTCCGCTGCCTTCGCCGAAGCGTCGGGAATGCCTGAGCATGACCACTTGCTGTGCCAGGGGATGAGTGCCGTCGAGGTCTTGCTGCAAGCCACTGGTCGCCAGGTTTTCTCCACTGACCGACTCAAGCCAGGCATGGGTCTGGGGGCTGTACCAGCCGTCCTCGGCGTCTCGACACAAATCCCCCAACACCGCACCGGCCTCTACGGAAGCCAACTGGTCCTTGTCCCCCAGCAACACCAACCGTGCGTGGACCGGCAGTGCATCCAACAGATTGGCCATCATCTCCAGGTCAATCATCGATGCTTCATCAACCACCAACACATCCAGTGGCAAGCGATTGCCTGCATGGTGACGAAAGTGCCGGGTGCCGGGACGACTGCCCAGCAATCGATGGACGGTCGTGACGTCGCAGGGAATGCGCTCGCGAACGGCCTCATCCACATCCAGGGTCCGGACCTGCTGGCTGATGGATTCGGTCAGGCGCGCCGCTGCCTTGCCCGTGGGCGCAGCCAGGCGAATCCGCAGCGGCTTCACGGCCTCGACGGCCGGTGCCTGCAACAGCGCCAGCAAGCGCACGACGGTGGTGGTCTTGCCGGTGCCCGGGCCGCCGGTCACGATGCTGAAGGCCCCGCGGGTCGCCAGCGCGCAGGCCAGTTTCTGCCAGTCGATCGGAGCGCTGGCATTGGCCGGCCCGAACAGCCCGTCCAAACGCTCGCGCAGGTCGCCGGGCGCCGCTTCCTGATCGATCAGCCGTTGGCGCAACGCCTCGTCGATCCGCCGTTCATAGCTCCAGTAACGGCGTAGATAAAGACGCTTGCCAGACAGTACCAATGGACGTTGCTGCGCCTCTTCGCTCTCATCCGCAGCCAGGGCTACCAGCCGGCTGGACGCCAGGGCCTTGCACCAATGGGCGCCGTCCAATGTCTGCAATATTTGCGAGGGCAACAGCATCGCGCCGGTCTGCAGATCACCCTCGGGGGGCAGCGACAGGGCGAAATCCGGTTCCTTGAGGGTTTCGAACACATCCAGGCAAACATGCCCGTGGCCCAACTGATGGCTGGTCAGCGCAGCGGCGAGCAGGACCAATGGATCGTCATCAGGTGACAGTTCATGGAGGAACGCAACGAAGGCCTTGTCCAGGGCGCGCAACCAGCCGCGCTCGACCCAGCGCGTCAGCAATAACAGCAGGTCCTGCGCACGGCTCAAAGGAGCGAGGTCAACCAGACTCTCGTCGTCGGACGCCTTGGGCAGCAGGTCGGCAAAGGAACGACTCATAGCAATTCTCCCTGCACCCATGCCGGCTCGGCCTTGGGTTCGGGCGCCCCCTGGAACAGGCGATCCAGTTGTTCGATCAATGCCCGTGGCGGCTTGGTGAAATACACGCCCTGGCTGGTTGAACGGGTTCCACGAAGGAACAGGTACAGCGCGCCGCCGACGTGCCGGTCGTAGTCATAATCGGGAAGCCGGGCCTTGAGCTGGCGATGCAGGGCCAACAGGTAAAGCACGTATTGCAGGTCGTAGCGATGGTCCAGGATCGACTGTTCCATGGCCTGTACGGTGTAGGCCATGTCGTCGACACCCAGCCAGTTGGACTTGTAATCGGCCACGTAATACCGGCCGTCGTGTTCGAACGTCAAATCGATGAAGCCCTTGAACATGCCGTTGAGCAGCACCGGTTCCGCCGCAACTCGGGCGACACCGCCATGGGTGAACCGGCAAACCAATTGGTCAAGCTTTTGCACATCGACCTTGTGGCTGGCGAACCAGAACTCCATCTCGACCTGGAACCGGCTCAGTTGTTCGAGCACCACCGGCGCCTGGTCGCTGCCGACGTGCATGGGCATCTTGATCAGGTGCTGCAGCCAGTCGCTCAGCGTGTTGATCCAGCCTTTCCAGCCTCGGCGATTGCAGCGTCGGGCAATGGCGTCCTCGATATCCGCTGGCGCAGATAAGAACCCTTCCCCGGCCGCCCACTCCAGCAAGCCATGGAGGAACGTGCCGGGGCCGGGGCCACGGGGAAAGCGGTGGATATCGCCGCCGACGGCGATGGTTTCCCTGGGAGCGTCCGGGTCCAGTCGCTCATCGTCAAACAGTTTCTGGGCCTGCGGACTCTCTGGCGCGGTATCGCTGCCTTCGCTCAGGCTTTCGCCAATACGCAACGCACTGTAGGACGCGATCCACCAGTTTTCGCTGGCTTTACGCAAGGGCACCAAGGGTTCGAGCAACATCGCTTCGCTGCGCGGGGGGCGGTAGTGCTCGTCGGTGGCTTCGGGCATGGACTGGCAACTCACCGCGACGCTGCCGTGTTGCAGGTCTTCCAGCCAACGCCTCAGCTCCACCGACTCGGCCAGCGGCGCACCACCGCCCAACAGATAACCCAGCGCGGACAGATGCAGGATCGAGCCGTTGTTGTTGCCCCGCTTGAGGTCGGCGACACCCAGCCAGCAGGCATGTTGTGCACGGGTCAGTGCCACGTAGAGCAGTCGCAGATCCTCGGCCAGACGCTCGTCATCGGCCTTGGCGATCAATTCAGGAGTGGGCGTGAGGCTGATCTGCGCCTTGTTGGCCTCATCGTGGTAATGCAACGGCAGTCGACTGCCATCCACCGGTTTCGTCGAACAGATGAAGGGCAGGAAGACCAACGGATATTCAAGCCCTTTGGACTTGTGGATCGTGACCACCTTGACCAACTGCTCATCGCTTTCCAGGCGCAGGATCTGCTCTTCCCCAGCCTGCCCGGACAAGGCCAGGTGCTCGGACAAATGCCGGATCAGGGCTTGTTCGCCATCCAGTTCACCAGCGGCCTGCTGCAACAGTTCGCAAAGGTGCAGCAGGTTGGTCAGCACCCGCTCGCCATCGCTGCGCGTCATCAGGGCCTGGGGCAGTTCGAAATCATGCAGCAGGCGTCGCAACATCGGCAGCACGCCCTGGCTGCGCCAAATCGTGCGATAACCGCGGAACTGCATGACCCGCGCTTCCCAGGCCAGTTCATCCTGATTGAGACGTTCCAGCTCCGTCAGCGGCAGGTTCAATGTGATGCTGGCCAACGCTGCCCGTAGCGGTCGTTCCACATCCGGCTCGGCGCAGGCCCTGAGCCAGGTCAACAAATCCCGCGCCTCTTGCGATGCGAAGACCGAATCCTTGTCGGACAGATAGACGCTGCGCACGCCCCGCGCGGACAACTCGTCTCGCACGGCCTGCGCCTCTTTACCGTCGCGCACCAGAATGGCGATATCCGCCGGGCGCAACCCGCGCAGCGTTTCGCCATCGACCGTGAAGCCGTCGCGTCCCGACTGCCCACCGTTGAGCAACGCCGTGATCTCACTGGCGCAGGCGGCCGCCATGGATTGCCGATACACCGCTCCAGAAAGAGGTTGGTCCGACGACAGGTGCCAGATATTCAGTGCCGCAACGGCGTGTCCTGCCACCCGCAAGGACTCCTTGCGGCCCTGGGACTCAACGGACAGGAACGGCACCGGGTTCTCACCCGAAGACTCACGGAACAGGAAGGCCCCACGCCCCTTCGGGCGGGATTCGGCACTCTGGAAAATATGGTTTACCGCCCCCACCATGGCATGGCTGGAACGGAAATTCGTGCCCAGCGTATGCAACCTGCCGACCGTGGCCTCGCGAGCACGCAGGTAGGTGTAGATGTCGGCACCGCGAAAGGCGTAGATCGCCTGCTTCGGATCGCCGATCAGGAAAAGCCCGGTCTCTGGGTCGTTGTCTTCGATGCGGTAGATGCTTTCGAAGATCCGGTACTGAACCGGGTCGGTGTCCTGGAACTCATCGATCAGCGCCACCGGAAACTGCTCACGGATCAGGCTCGCCAGACGCTCGCCCCCGTCGGCCTGCAGCGCCGCGTCGAGACGCAGCAGCATGTCGTCGAAGCCCATCTCGGCGCGGCGACGTTTTTCCGCCTCGAAGCGCGCCCCGACCCATTGCGCGGCATGCTGCAACACAGCGGCATCTGGCGTGGGCAACGCCTCCAGGCTGGCCTTGAGGCCGGCCATGGCGTCCAACCCTGGATGGTTGGGCACTTCGCCTTTCCAGGCTTCGGCCATGCCTTCGGGCGTCAGTCGGGTGAACCCGGTGCCGATGTCCAGCAGCTCGTGGCTTTCGTCATCGACCCAGGCGGTGATTTTCTGGAACCACGGCTCGAAGTAACGCGCCTGCATCTTGCGTCCATCGACAGACTTGCTGGCAACGCCTTGCTGGCAGATCTCCAGCAGCTCAACGGCCCATTGCCGCCACGGCGCCTTGAGATCGAGCAAGGCGGTACTGCGCTCCTGCAAGGAGGCGGCAATCAGCTCGGCCGGCTCAAGCCCGTCACCGTCGCCACGCTCGCTGGAAAACAAACCTCTCACCCGTGGCAAGAGCGCGGCAGGCCCTCCCCAATGGGTACGCACCCAGTTCAGCGCCTCGCCTTGCATCGAATAGCAGAACAGTCGCCAGTAATCGCGCAACACCTCGCCCAGCAATTCGCTGTGGTCGGTTTCCAAGGTCTGGGTAAACAGGCTGCCGCTGTCGAAGGCATGTTCACGCAGCATGCGCTGGCACCAGCTATGGATGGTCGAGACGGCGGCTTCGTCCATCCATTGCGCGGCGATGTCCAGCCGGTTCGCGCAACCAGGCCATTGCTCAGCATTGAATTCATCGCGCAACGCGGCGATCAGTGAATCAGGGGCAGGAATCTCGTCGCGAAAGAAACGTGCGGCTTCGGCCAGACGAGTGCGAATTCGTTCACGCAACTCCTTGGTGGCAGCGTCCGTAAAGGTCACCACCAGGATTTGCGGCGGAAGCAGTTCGCGGCCGAAACCGGACGCCGAACCGCCGTGCCCCAGCACCAGGCGCAGGTACAGCGCCGAAATGGTGAAGGTCTTGCCGGTACCGGCGCTGGCCTCGATCAGTTGGCTGCCCCGCAACGGGAACGCCAGGGCCAATGGTGTCTGCCGACTCATGAACGGGCATCCTCGCTGACCAATGAACGCCATGGGGCTTCGAGCAATGGTCGGTAAAGCGCATCGCACCAATCGGGGAATGTTTCGTCAGCCATCAAGGCAGCGAAATCAGCAAACTGTCGAGCCAGGGCTGGGCTTTCTCGCCGTTCGCCTTCAAACGTCTGTCCATCGCCTTCATAGGCTTTGCGGGCTGCCGCTTCGGCCTTGAGTGGATCACTTTGGCCGAGCCAGGCGAAAGCCGTTTTCACCGCGATCGGTAGCGGCTGGCGCATACCGGTCTGCCAGGCCTGCAGCATATCGCCCAGCAATCTTTGTGCGACAGACTCTTCAAAAGGTGCCAGCAGCAAGCTGTCATCACTGGCCACCAGCGCCGTCGTCAACGACAAACCGTTAGCGCAGGCCACGAGATGATTGACCCAGGGCCGTATCAGGCGATGCCACTTGCGGGTCTTGGTGGAACCGATGCTATTGGGTATGGCCGTGATAGCGAGGACCGCACCGTCGGAGCGCTGGTGCAGGCCACTGAGCCACCCTTCGACACTCACGCCCTGCAAGTGCAGGCTGACGGGTACAGCACTGGTCAGCGGTGTGGGCCATAACGCCAGAAGCTGTTGGTAGCGCTGGAGCAGATCCGGCAAGGGCTCGATCAATTCACGCTGCATGCACTCACCGAACCCGGCCATCGGTAACAGTCCGCTGTTCTGGAGTCTCTGGGCGTGGGCGGCCAGGGCCAGATCCGGCTGGTCCAGGCGCACCAGGGCGGCCTCGAGCAGGCTGTCACTCAAGGTGTAGCGTTGCAGCGCGTCGAGCACGAAAGGTTCGTCATCGGCCAGAGGCGCCTCGATGGCTTCGAAGAACACTTTCAGCCGCTGGCTGAAGAAATGGCGGACGGGATTGCGCAGGAAGTCCTGCAACTGACCGAGGCCCAAGGGCTCCTCCTGGACGTAAGGCTCCAGCACCTGGGTTGTGTCGGTGTGATCGGTGATGTCGTGGAGCATTCGCCATTCGCTCGCATAACTGAACAGCTCGTCACCTTGATGGAAATAACGCGCACTGAACGGTTGCAGCGGATGCTCCTGTGTCAGGGCATCGAGAAGAGGCTTGCTGTCATCGGCCAAGCGCCACCCAGTGGCGAGATGATCTCTCAGTTGACCAATCAACACCGATGCCGGTCGCTCGCTATTGTCGCGGATACTGCGTCCCACCCAACTGATATAGAGCTTTTCACGGGCCGAAAGCAGCGCTTCCAACAACAGGTAACGGTCATCCTCACGGCGCGAACGATCACCCGGGCGATAGTCGCCGCCCATCAGATCGAAGTCCAAGGGTGGCTGGGCTCGCGGGTAATCACCGTCATTCATCCCCAGCAGGCACACCAGCTTGAAGGGGATCGCCCGCATTGGCATCAAGGTACAGAAGTTGACGGCTCCGGCCAGGAAGCGTTGGGACAGTCGTCCCTGATCCAGCCCGGCCAACCACGCTTCACGCACCACCGTCAGCGGCAATTCGTCGTGCAGCCCTACCGACTCACAGGTTTCCAGCCAGGTCTCACGCAAGTCTTCGAGTTGGGCCAGCAGATAGTCGTCATGCTCGTTGCTCGCCTGGAAAAACAGCTGCATCAGATCCTGCAGGCGCGAACCCCATTGCTGCGGCGATGCTGGCTGGGTGAGTTCCTGATGGGCGACTTCCAAGGCATCCAGCAAAGCAACCAGCGGACCGATCAATGCCGCATCCAGGCCACCGATCTCGTCATAGGGTTCGATACCGTCATAGGCCTGCGCACTGCCGACGGCATATCCCAACAACATGCGACGCAAGCCGAAACGCCAGCTGTTCTGCTCAAGTTCAGCGGGCAAGCCCAACCCGGCACGGTGTTCGGCGCTCATCCCCCAGCGAATCCCCGCGCCTTCGATCCAGCGGTGCAGCGTCGGCAGATCGGCCTCATCGATGCCAAACCGCTCGCGCAATGCCGGGACATCCAGCAAATCGAGGATTTCACTGACCGGGAAACGACTGTCCGGCAGCTTGAGCAAATGCTCGACGGCGATCAGCAGTGGATCGCGTCCACGCTGCCCCTGGTCGGTCAGCGTGAATGGAATGAAGCGAGGGTCACTCCGGTCGAGCTGGCCGAACACCGCGCGTATATGTGGCGCATAACTGTCGATGTCCGGGACCATGACGATGATATCCCGTGGGCGCAGGGTCGGATCCGCGCTGAAGTGAGCCAGCAACTGGTCATGGAGAATTTCCACTTCACGCTGGGCGCCGTGGGCCACATGAAAGCGGATCGAGCCGTCTCGCTCCGTATCGACGGCAGGCCAGTGTTCCCGGGTTTCGTTCAGGGGCCGCAGCTCGAGGATGTCATCCTGCAACTGGCTGAGAAGGGTCGTGGGGGTCCCATCCGTGAACAGGTCGATTCGCCCATCGCGAAATACCGAGCGATAGCTGTTGGGGTCATCGTAGCTGTCGAGCAGGTTGATATAGTCGCGCCCCTGCTTGCCCCAGGCGGCCAATAACGGATGGGCATGTTGATGCAGGGTTTGCGGATCGAGGACGGCGGGCATGCCGATCTTGCGGGCCTGGCGCTTGTACTGATGACGCAGCAAATCCTTGTCGGCGACGATGTCCGCCCAATGATGGCGACACGGGTTATGTACGCAGAGCAGAACCTGGCTGAACCGGGAAAGACCGGCGAGCGCCTCCAGGACTTGGGCAGGCAACGAAGAAATACCGAACACGATGACTCGCGCCGGCAAACCTTTCGGAGCGACTTGCAGGTTGTTGATATGTTCGATGTAGCGCTGGTGGACGCCCGCACGGCTTTGCGCCATGCCTTGTTCCCCCACATCCAGTAACAAGGCGCGCCACAGTTCCGCTTGCCAGCAATTCGCCGGCGCGAGCGGCTTGATTTCGCCTCGGACATTTCGTGTCTGGTGTCGACCTTCCGCCCAATCCTCAAGCCAGTCGGCCCGGTACACCTGGTACTGGTCGAACAGATCGGCAAGGCGCTCGGACAGTTGATAGCGCTTGCGCAAGTCGGTGTCGTGGGTCAGGAATCGTCGCAGAGGTTCGAAATGAGGCTGCTCGATCAACTGCGGCAGCAGGCGCATCAGGCGCCAGGTTAGCGGAGCCTTGTCCAGCAGGGACTTGGCCGGAATCTCATCACGCCCCAGGACTGTTCGATAAAGCTGCCACATGAAGCTGCCCGGCAGTTGCACATCAATGGCAGCTGCAATACCGCAGCCACCGGAGTCATCATCTTCCGGGTCTTCAGCCAGTGCGAGCTTGAGCCATTGGGCAATGCCGTTGCTCTGTACCAGCGCGATTTCATTTTCAAGGGGAGCCAGCGGATAGCGCCGCATCAAGCTGATCACCAGGCTGCGCAATTCATCAAGGCGATTCCCGTGAACCACCATGAAAGCTGGGCTAAGGGACGTTGCGTCCGGCATGAAAGGCATCCTTGAAAATGCAAAAGCTAGGGCAGAACCTTAGCACTGTCGGAGGGCTGTGACAGCGGGAGCTGTCCGTGCTTGTCGTAAGAACTTTCCTGCAGGCAAAACAAAACCCCTACCTGCGTCAGCAGATAGGGGTTTCGGAATTTAATCTTGACGATGACCTACTCTCACATGGGGAAACCCCACACTACCATCGGCGATGCATCGTTTCACTGCTGAGTTCGGGATGGGATCAGGTGGTTCCAATGCTCTATGGTCGTCAAGAAATTCGGTAGCCGGTGCGTGCCTTGCGGTCACGTGCCAGCGAATGGGTATGCGATAGTTTGGTGCTTGTGAGTATCTCGAACTTTCGGTTCGTTTCGTCTTCACACACCGCAATCTGGTCTCTTTCGAGTTCACAAATTGCTTGGGTGTTATATGGTCAAGCCTCACGGGCAATTAGTACAGGTTAGCTCAACGCCTCACAGCGCTTACACACCCTGCCTATCAACGTCGTAGTCTTCGACGGCCCTTCAGGGGACTCAAGGTCCCAGTGAGATCTCATCTTGAGGCAAGTTTCCCGCTTAGATGCTTTCAGCGGTTATCTTTTCCGAACATAGCTACCCGGCAATGCCACTGGCGTGACAACCGGAACACCAGAGGTTCGTCCACTCCGGTCCTCTCGTACTAGGAGCAGCCCCTCTCAAATCTCAAACGTCCACGGCAGATAGGGACCGAACTGTCTCACGACGTTCTAAACCCAGCTCGCGTACCACTTTAAATGGCGAACAGCCATACCCTTGGGACCGGCTTCAGCCCCAGGATGTGATGAGCCGACATCGAGGTGCCAAACACCGCCGTCGATATGAACTCTTGGGCGGTATCAGCCTGTTATCCCCGGAGTACCTTTTATCCGTTGAGCGATGGCCCTTCCATACAGAACCACCGGATCACTAAGACCTACTTTCGTACCTGCTCGACGTGTCTGTCTCGCAGTCAAGCGCGCTTTTGCCTTTATACTCTACGACCGATTTCCGACCGGTCTGAGCGCACCTTCGTACTCCTCCGTTACTCTTTAGGAGGAGACCGCCCCAGTCAAACTACCCACCATACACTGTCCTCGATCCGGATAACGGACCTGAGTTAGAACCTCAAAGTTGCCAGGGTGGTATTTCAAGGATGGCTCCACGCAGACTGGCGTCCACGCTTCAAAGCCTCCCACCTATCCTACACAAGCAAATTCAAAGTCCAGTGCAAAGCTATAGTAAAGGTTCACGGGGTCTTTCCGTCTAGCCGCGGATACACTGCATCTTCACAGCGATTTCAATTTCACTGAGTCTCGGGTGGAGACAGCGCCGCCATCGTTACGCCATTCGTGCAGGTCGGAACTTACCCGACAAGGAATTTCGCTACCTTAGG
>NZ_LHVE01000019.1 GCF_001269655.1 Pseudomonas thivervalensis | reverse complement strand
CCAGATTGCGGTGTGTGAAGACGAAACGAACCGAAAGTTCGAGATACTCACAAGCACCAAACTATCGCATACCCATTCGCTGGCACGTGACCGCAAGGCACGCACCGGCTACCGAATTTCTTGACGACCATAGAGCATTGGAACCACCTGATCCCATCCCGAACTCAGCAGTGAAACGATGCATCGCCGATGGTAGTGTGGGGTTTCCCCATGTGAGAGTAGGTCATCGTCAAGATTAAATTCCGAAACCCCTATCTGCTGATGCAGGTAGGGGTTTTGTTTTGCCCGCAGGAAAGTCAGTTCGTGTTTCTATGCAACGCTCTTGCGCATGGCTATCATGCGGGCCTCATTATCAGGGCGCAGTCCGCATGCTCACGTTGCTAAAACTTCTGAAGGATGGCCGCTTTCATTCAGGGCAAGCATTGGGCGCTGCGCTGGGTATCAGTCGTAGCGCTGTATGGAAGCAGTTGCAGCACTTGGAAGCGGATTTAGGTTTATCTGTGCATAAAGTTCGAGGTAGGGGGTATCAGTTGGCTAAGCCCCTGTTGCTTTTGGATTCGACAGAAATCTGCGCAAAAGGCCTCCATGAATGGCCTGTCCATATATTTGACTCTATCGATTCCACCAACGCCGAGGCGCTGCGTTTCATCGAGCGTGGTGGGGCTGCACCGTTCTTGGTCTTGGCCGAGCGACAGGTTGCGGGCCGCGGTCGTCGTGGGCGTAAGTGGGTCAGTCCGTTTGCCGAGAACCTTTACCACAGCCTCGTGTTGCGCATTGACGGCGGCATGCGGCAACTCGAAGGGCTGAGCTTGGTGGTCGGACTGGCGGTCATGCATGTCTTGCGTGACATGGGGGTCGCGGGGGCGGGGTTGAAATGGCCCAATGATGTCCTGGTGGGGAAGAAAAAAATCGCCGGCATTTTGCTTGAGTTGGTGGGAGATCCTGCAGATGTTTGCCATGTAGTCCTGGGGGTAGGGATCAACGTGAACATGCAATCGACCGATGAGGTCGACCAGCAATGGACGTCCATGTGCCTTGAAGCGGGCAGGAATTTCGATCGAAATGAGCTTGTGGCGCGACTGGGTGCGAGACTGCAGCAGTATCTGGAACTTCATCATGCATCAGGATTTGCCGCAATCCAGCCAGAATGGGAGCAATACCATCTTTGGCAGGGGCGGGCTGTATCTCTGATTGCTGGTGTTAATAAAATTGACGGCATTGTGCTGGGCGTTGATCACCAGGGTGCGCTGCGTTTGAAGGTAGATGGTGTGGAAAAGAACTTTAGCGGTGGTGAGCTCAGTTTGAGGTTGCGAGATGATTCTTGAGCTCGACTGCGGCAATAGCTTTATCAAGTGGCGAGTTCTTCGTCCTGACGGGGTAACGCCGGTCGAAGGTGGCGTGGTCAGCTCTGACGGCGACTTACTGGCGAGCCTGAGTGATACCAAGAAGTTCCAGCTCGAGAAGTGTCGTCTTGTTAGCGTGAGGACCCAGGTGGAGACGGATTCATTGGTCGCTTCGCTGATTGATGTCTTCGGGGTTTCGGTGATTCGTGCGGTACCCGCCCGGGAGATGGCGGGTGTGCGGAACGGATACGAAGATTACGAACGGTTAGGGCTCGATCGGTGGCTGGCTTTGCTTGGCGGGTTTCATCTCGCTTCGGGAGCGTGCCTGGTACTTGATTTTGGTACTGCCGTGACAGCTGATTTCGTGGCAGCGGATGGTGAGCATCTCGGAGGATTCATTTGTCCGGGTATGCCTTTGATGCGCAATCAATTGCGCACTCACACGCGAAAAATCCGTTATGACGATATAGCGGCCGAGCGGGCCCATGAGAGTCTCGCTCCAGGTCGTGCCACTGTCGAGGCGGTGGAGCGCGGTTGCATGCTGATGCTAAGAGGGTTTGTTCTGACTCAGCTCGAATTGGCGCGGCAATATTGGGGAAAGGATTTCGTAGTGTTTCTTACGGGGGGAGATGCCAATCTGGTTTCCGGGGTCGTTCCCGATGCCAGGGTGGTGCCTGACTTGGTTTTTGTCGGCTTGGCGATGGCTTGTCCTTTGTCTTGAGGTTTTTATGCGGTGGCTGTTTCTGTTGTTGCTGGTTTTGAATGTTTTCTACTACATCTGGCATCAGCAGGAGGCCCCGCTTCGTGCCAAGGATGTCACGCCGCTGAGTTTGTATCGCGGTTCGCAGCAGGATATTCACCTCTTGAGCGAAACAGCGGACGCCCTTGTCAGGCGCGATCCAGTCAAGTCTGGTGAGGCGCCCCAAAGCTGCGTCTACCTAGGTGGTTTTGCCCGGCCGGAGCTGGCCAGGCAGTTGGAGCAGCGTTTGGCAGCTTCGAGTGTCCTGGGGCGTTTCGTAGCGTCGGGCTCGCAGAATGTTCCTGAGGGGGGAGGGTTCTGGGTTCAGGTTTCCCAGGAAAGCGCGGGAAAGGTGAATGAAACGCTGCTTCAAAACCTTTCTAAAGAATTCAATGAGTTAAAACATAAAATAATGCCATGCGAGGGGGTTGCACCCGCAGGGTAGTTTGCATAGAATGGCGCCCGCTTCGCAGCGAAGACCTTTAAAGGTAAGCGATACGAAGCGACGTCAACGCAGCTAACCTCAGGTTTTTAATGAGAAAATGCTTGACAGAAGGCTGGCATGATATAGAATGCCGGCTCGCTTAGGAGGGGTTCCCGAGCGGCCAAAGGGATCAGACTGTAAATCTGACGTCTACGACTTCGAAGGTTCGAATCCTTCCCCCTCCACCATTTTTAGCGTGAGCTGCAAGCTCCGCGGGTATAGTTTAGTGGTAGAACCTCAGCCTTCCAAGCTGATGATGCGGGTTCGATTCCCGCTACCCGCTCCAAGTTTGCAGGTTGTGCAAAGTGTTTCGCTCTTGTAGCTCAGTTGGTAGAGCACACCCTTGGTAAGGGTGAGGTCAGCGGTTCAAATCCGCTCAAGAGCTCCATATAACAAGGCAGATATGAAAATATCTGCCTTTGTTTTAATGGCTTGTGTGACTTGCTAAATTCTTCTCCTAGGGGTGATTTCGATGGCTAAGGAAAAGTTCGAACGTAATAAGCCGCACGTCAACGTCGGTACCATTGGTCACGTTGACCACGGTAAAACCACTCTGACTGCTGCTCTGACCCGTGTCTGCTCCGAAGTTTTCGGTTCGGCCAAGGTTGACTTCGACAAGATCGACAGCGCCCCGGAAGAGAAGGCTCGCGGTATCACCATCAACACCGCTCACGTTGAATACGATTCGGCCGTGCGTCACTACGCGCACGTTGACTGCCCGGGTCACGCCGACTACGTAAAAAACATGATCACTGGTGCTGCTCAGATGGACGGCGCTATCCTGGTTTGCTCGGCCGCTGATGGTCCGATGCCACAAACCCGTGAGCACATCCTGCTGTCCCGTCAGGTAGGTGTTCCGTACATTGTTGTCTTCCTGAACAAGGCTGACATGGTTGACGACGCTGAGCTGCTGGAGCTGGTTGAGATGGAAGTGCGCGATCTGCTGAGCACTTACGACTTCCCAGGTGATGACACTCCAATCATCATCGGTTCGGCTCTGATGGCTCTGAACGGCCAAGACGACAACGAAATGGGCACCACTGCCGTCAAAAAGCTGGTGGAAACTCTGGACAGCTACATCCCAGAGCCGGAGCGGGCTATCGACAAGCCGTTCCTGATGCCAATCGAAGACGTATTCTCGATCTCTGGTCGCGGTACCGTTGTGACTGGTCGTGTTGAGCGTGGCATCGTCCGTATCCAGGAAGAAGTTGAGATCGTCGGTCTGCGCGATACTCAGAAAACTACCTGCACCGGTGTTGAAATGTTCCGCAAGCTGCTCGACGAAGGTCGTGCGGGCGAGAACTGCGGCGTACTGCTGCGTGGCACCAAGCGTGACGACGTTGAGCGTGGCCAGGTTCTGGTCAAACCGGGCACCGTCAAGCCGCACACCAAGTTCACTGCAGAAGTTTACGTTCTGAGCAAGGAAGAAGGCGGTCGTCATACTCCGTTCTTCAAGGGCTA
Source organism: Pseudomonas thivervalensis (assembly GCF_001269655.1). Taxonomy (GTDB): domain Bacteria; phylum Pseudomonadota; class Gammaproteobacteria; order Pseudomonadales; family Pseudomonadaceae; genus Aquipseudomonas; species Aquipseudomonas thivervalensis. The sequence goes on along the minus strand of NZ_LHVE01000019.1, from coordinate 110,030 downwards.
CCGTCCACAGTTCTACTTCCGTACAACTGACGTGACTGGTAACTGCGAGCTGCCAGAAGGCGTTGAAATGGTAATGCCGGGTGACAACATTCAGATGACTGTTACCCTGATCAAGACCATCGCGATGGAAGACGGTCTGCGTTTCGCTATCCGTGAAGGCGGTCGTACCGTCGGCGCTGGCGTCGTAGCCAAAGTCATCGAGTAAACAGTTGTAATGTCTTTTTCGGGCCGGCATAATGGTCGGCCTGATTTTGTTTTAGGTCAGTAGCTCAATTGGCAGAGCGACGGTCTCCAAAACCGTAGGTTGGGGGTTCGATTCCCTCCTGACCTGCCAGATTCACTCAGTGTGTCTGGCTTTCTTTTCACAGGATCTTCATAGATGACTCCTAAAGCTGAAGCTCAAGGCTCTCGCTTCGATCTGCTCAAGTGGCTAGTGGTAGTCGCTTTGGTGGTTATTGGCGTTGTTGGCAATCAGTATTATTCTGCTTCGCCGATCCTGTACCGCGTACTTGCATTGCTCGCCATTGCTGCTGTTGCTGCCTTTGTAGGCCTGCAAACAGCCAAGGGCAAGTCTTTCTTTGTACTCGCTAAGGAAGCTCGCACCGAGATTCGTAAAGTCGTATGGCCGACTCGCCAAGAAACCACGCAGACCACGTTGATCGTTGTGGCTGTTGTTCTGGTAATGGCGTTGCTGTTGTGGGGGCTCGACTCCCTGCTCGGCTGGCTTGTTTCCTTGATTGTTGGCTAAGGGTGTCCCGTGGCTAAGCGTTGGTACGTTGTGCATGCTTACTCGGGTTACGAGAAGCATGTCATGCGCTCGCTGGTAGAGCGCGTAAAGCTGGCTGGCATGGAAGATGGCTTTGGCGAGATTCTGGTCCCCACTGAAGAAGTGGTTGAGATGCGTAATGGCCAGAAGCGCAAAAGTGAACGCAAGTTCTTTCCAGGCTACGTGCTGGTACAGATGGACATGAACGAAGGGACTTGGCACTTGGTCAAGGATACCCCTCGGGTGATGGGCTTTATTGGCGGTACCGCCGACAAGCCTGCACCGATCACGGATAAAGAGGCAGAAGCGATTCTGCGTCGTGTCGCTGATGGTAGCGACAAGCCGAAGCCGAAGACATTGTTTGAACCGGGTGAGGTTGTACGTGTCACCGACGGTCCATTCGCTGATTTCAACGGTACGGTTGAAGAGGTTAACTACGAAAAGAGCCGGATCCAAGTGGCTGTGCTCATTTTCGGTCGCTCTACTCCGGTAGAGTTAGAGTTCAGTCAGGTCGAAAAGGTCTGATTGAACAGGCATCCCAACCCCGCAGCCCAAGGCTGTGGGGTTTTGTCGTCACTGGGATAAACGCGCAAGTAACCGGGGAGCCTTTCGAGGCGTTCGAACCCGTAATTGGAGTGCCTCATGGCCAAGAAAATTACCGCTTACATCAAGCTGCAAGTGAAGGCCGCTCAGGCTAACCCAAGCCCACCTGTTGGTCCTGCACTGGGTCAGCACGGCGTGAACATCATGGAATTCTGCAAGGCCTTCAACGCCCGTACTCAGGGTCTTGAGCCAGGTCTGCCGACTCCAGTGATCATCACTGTCTACAGCGACCGTAGCTTCACTTTCGAAACAAAAAGCACCCCAGCTTCGGTTCTGCTGAAGAAGGCTGCAGGTTTGACCAGCGGCTCCGCTCGTCCAAACACCGTTAAGGTTGGCACCGTTACCCGTGCTCAGCTGGAAGAAATCGCGAAAACCAAAAACGCGGATCTGACTGCAGCTGATATGGATGCAGCCGTGCGTACTATCGCCGGTTCTGCTCGTAGCATGGGCCTTAACGTGGAGGGTGTGTAATGGCTAAGCTGACCAAGCGTCAAAAGGCTATCGCCGGCAAAATCGAAGCAGGCAAGGCCTACAACTTTGTAGATGCCGCCGCTCTGCTGGCTGAGCTGTCGACTGTCAAGTTCAGCGAGTCGTTCGACGTTGCTGTAAACCTGGGCGTTGACCCACGTAAATCCGACCAGGTCGTTCGTAGCGCTACCGTGCTGCCACACGGCACTGGCAAGACCGTTCGTGTAGCTGTCTTCACCCAGGGCCCAGCAGCTGAAGCTGCTCTGGCTGCTGGTGCTGATCGCGTAGGCATGGACGACCTGGCTGCTGAAATGAAGGGCGGCGACCTGAACTATGACGTAGTGATTGCATCTCCGGATGCCATGCGCGTTGTAGGTCAGTTGGGTCAGATCCTCGGTCCACGTGGCCTGATGCCTAACCCTAAAGTCGGCACCGTAACCCCAGACGTAGCCACCGCGGTTAAAAACGCCAAGGCTGGTCAGGTTCGTTATCGCACCGACAAAAACGGCATCATCCACACTTCCGTTGGCAAGATCGGCTTCGACGCCGTCAAGCTGAAGGAAAACGTTGAAGCCCTGATCGCTGATCTGAAGCGTATCAAGCCAGCTTCTTCGAAAGGTATCTACGTCAAGCGCGTTACCCTGAGCACCACTATGGGCCCAGGTCTGGTCATCGATCAGAGCTCGCTCGACGCGTAAGACTCAGGTTGGCGTGAGTAATCGCGCCAACCACAAAATTGGGGTCCCTGCCTGGCGGGGGCTGTCCAAGACCGTAGGCGACGCAAGTCTTAAACCACAAGCCTACGCAGATGGTGCTCCCGGTTCCTTACCGAATCAGACACCAAAACGACATTCGGTTTCGATCGAATGAAACGGTAACAAGCAGGAGTTAAACCCGTGGCAATTAATCTCGAAGACAAGAAGGCCATCGTCGCTGAAGTCAACGAGGCTGCCAAAGTCGCTCTGTCCGCTGTCGTGGCTGATGCCCGTGGCGTAACAGTAGGCGCAATGACCGGACTCCGTAAAGAGGCCCGTGAAGCTGGCGTTTACGTACGTGTCGTACGTAACACCCTGCTCAAGCGCGCTGTTGCTGACACTGAATACAGTGTTCTCAACGACGTGTTCACCGGCCCGACCCTGATCGCGTTCTCCAAAGATCATCCAGGCGCTGCTGCCCGTTTGTTCAAGGAATTCGCCAAGGGTCAGGACAAGTTCGAGATCAAGGCAGCTGCGTTCGAGGGCAAGTTCCTCGCAGCTAATCAGATCGATGTACTGGCAACACTGCCGACCCGCGACGAAGCCATTTCGCAGTTGATGAGCGTGATTCAAGGCGCTACCAGCAAGCTGGCTCGTACTCTGGCTGCAGTTCGCGAGCAAAAAGAAGCTGCCGCAGCCTAAGGCTGAGTACTTTCTCTCGCGCTTTTTTGTTTATTTCGATGGCCGCGTAGGCCGTCCCCCAATTCAGGAAATACAGTAATGTCTATCTCCCAAGACGATATCCTCAACGCCGTAGCTGAAATGTCGGTTCTGCAGGTTGTTGAGCTGATCAAGGCTTTCGAAGAAAAATTCGGCGTTTCCGCTGCTGCTGCTTCCGCTGGCCCAGCTGCTGCTGCCGCTGTTGTTGAAGAGCAAACCGAATTCAACGTCATGCTGACCGAAGCTGGCGAGAAGAAAGTAAACGTGATCAAGGCAGTACGTGAACTGACCGGTCTGGGCCTGAAAGAAGCCAAGGCTGTAGTTGACGGCGCTCCTGCCATGGTTCTGGAAGCTGTTGCCAAAGACGCAGCTGACAAAGCCAAAGCAGTACTGGAAGAAGCAGGCGCTAAAGTCGAGCTGAAGTAAGCATCGACTTTGCGTCTCCAGCCCGAGCGTTAAGCGACAGGCTGATGGCTGGTGGCTCTTGCCACCGGCCTTTTTCCGTTATTGGCAGCCGACTGGGTCGGTGCTGATCGCGAGCTGTAACCACCCGATGTGGTGGCGCAAACCATGGGGTTTGCACGATTTTCTGGCTGCTCCCGTCGGGAGGGGCCAAACAAGCAGGTGACCAAGCTGGGGAACGCTGATGGCTTACTCATATACTGAGAAAAAACGTATCCGCAAGGACTTTAGCAAGTTGCCGGACGTCATGGATGTGCCGTACCTCCTGGCCATCCAGCTGGATTCGTATCGTGAATTCTTGCAAGCGGGAGCGACTAAAGATCAGTTCCGCGACGTGGGCCTGCATGCGGCCTTCAAATCCGTTTTCCCGATCATCAGCTACTCCGGCAATGCTGCGCTGGAGTACGTCGGTTATCGCCTGGGCGAACCGGCATTTGATGTCAAAGAATGCGTATTGCGCGGTGTTACTTACGCCGTACCTTTGCGGGTAAAAGTGCGCCTGATCATTTTCGACAAAGAATCGTCGAACAAAGCGATCAAGGACATCAAAGAGCAAGAAGTCTACATGGGTGAAATCCCCCTGATGACTGAAAACGGTACCTTCGTTATCAACGGTACCGAACGTGTAATCGTTTCCCAGCTGCACCGTTCTCCGGGCGTGTTCTTCGACCACGACCGTGGCAAGACGCACAGCTCCGGCAAACTGCTTTACTCCGCGCGCATCATTCCTTACCGCGGTTCGTGGTTGGATTTCGAGTTCGACCCGAAAGACTGCGTATTCGTGCGTATCGACCGTCGTCGCAAGCTGCCTGCATCGGTACTGCTGCGTGCGCTCGGCTATACCACCGAAGAAGTGCTGGACGCTTTCTACACCACCAACGTCTTCCACGTGCAAGGTGAAAACCTCAGCCTGGAACTGGTGCCTCAGCGCCTGCGCGGTGAAATCGCTGTCCTCGATATCCAGGATGACAAAGGCAAGGTGATTGTCGAGCAGGGTCGTCGTATCACCGCTCGCCACATCAACCAGCTGGAAAAAGCCGGGATCAAAGAGCTGCAGGTGCCTCTGGACTACGTCCTGGGTCGCACCACGGCCAAGGTCATCGTGCATCCGGCCACCGGCGAAATCCTGGCAGAGTGCAACACCGAGCTGAACACCGAGATCCTGGCGAAAATCGCCAAGGCGCAGGTTGTTCGCATCGAGACGCTGTACACCAACGACATCGACTGCGGTCCGTTCATCTCCGACACGCTGAAGATCGACTCCACCGGCAACCAGCTGGAAGCCCTGGTCGAGATCTATCGCATGATGCGTCCTGGCGAGCCGCCAACCAAGGATGCCGCCGAGACCCTGTTCAACAACCTGTTCTTCAGCCCTGAGCGCTATGACCTGTCTGCGGTCGGCCGGATGAAGTTCAACCGTCGTATCGGTCGTACCGAGATCGAAGGTTCGGGCGTACTGAACAAGGATGACATCGTCGCGGTCCTCAAGACCCTGGTCGACATCCGTAACGGCAAAGGCATCGTCGATGACATCGACCACCTGGGTAACCGTCGTGTTCGCTGCGTAGGCGAAATGGCCGAGAACCAGTTCCGTGTTGGCCTGGTGCGCGTAGAGCGTGCGGTCAAGGAACGCCTGTCGATGGCTGAAAGCGAAGGCCTGATGCCGCAAGACCTAATCAACGCCAAGCCTGTGGCTGCGGCGGTGAAGGAGTTCTTCGGTTCGAGCCAGCTGTCCCAGTTCATGGACCAGAACAACCCGCTGTCCGAGATCACCCACAAGCGTCGTGTCTCCGCACTCGGCCCGGGCGGCCTGACCCGTGAGCGCGCAGGCTTCGAAGTTCGTGACGTACACCCGACTCACTACGGTCGTGTTTGCCCGATCGAAACGCCGGAAGGTCCGAACATCGGTCTGATCAACTCCCTGGCTGCCTATGCGCGCACCAACCAGTACGGCTTCCTCGAAAGCCCGTACCGTGTGGTGAAAGACGCCCTGGTCACCGACGAGATCGTGTTCCTGTCCGCCATCGAAGAAGCTGATCACGTGATCGCCCAGGCTTCGGCCACGATGAACGACAAGAAAGTCCTGATCGACGAGCTGGTCGCTGTTCGTCACCTGAACGAGTTCACCGTCAAGGCGCCGGAAGACGTCACCTTGATGGACGTATCGCCGAAGCAGGTAGTGTCGGTTGCAGCGTCGCTGATCCCGTTCCTCGAGCACGACGACGCCAACCGTGCGTTGATGGGTTCGAACATGCAGCGTCAGGCTGTACCCACCCTGCGTGCCGACAAGCCGCTGGTTGGTACCGGCATGGAGCGTAACGTAGCCCGTGACTCCGGCGTTTGCGTCGTGGCTCGTCGTGGCGGCGTGATCGATTCCGTCGACGCCAGCCGTATCGTGGTTCGTGTTGCCGATGACGAAGTTGAAACTGGCGAAGCCGGTGTCGACATCTACAACCTGACCAAATACACCCGCTCCAACCAGAACACCTGCATCAACCAGCGTCCGCTGGTGAGCAAGGGTGATCGGGTTCAGCGCAGCGACATCATGGCCGACGGTCCGTCCACCGATATGGGTGAACTGGCGCTGGGCCAGAACATGCGCATCGCGTTCATGGCATGGAACGGCTTCAACTTCGAAGACTCCATCTGCCTGTCCGAGCGTGTGGTTCAGGAAGACCGCTTCACCACGATCCACATCCAGGAACTGACCTGTGTGGCTCGTGACACCAAGCTTGGCCCAGAGGAAATCACTGCGGACATCCCGAACGTGGGTGAAGCTGCACTGAACAAGCTGGACGAAGCCGGTATCGTTTATGTAGGTGCCGAAGTAGGCGCAGGCGACATCCTGGTGGGCAAGGTCACTCCGAAAGGCGAGACCCAGCTGACTCCGGAAGAAAAACTGCTGCGTGCGATCTTCGGTGAAAAAGCCAGCGACGTTAAAGACACTTCCCTGCGCGTGCCTACCGGCACCAAGGGTACCGTCATCGACGTACAGGTCTTCACCCGTGACGGCGTTGAGCGTGATGCTCGTGCACTGTCCATCGAGAAGACTCAGCTCGACGAGATCCGCAAGGACCTGAACGAAGAGTTCCGTATCGTCGAAGGCGCAACTTTCGAACGTCTGCGTTCTGCCTTGGTCGGCCACAAAGCCGAAGGCGGCGCCGGCCTGAAGAAAGGTCAGGAAATCACCGACGAAGTTCTCGACGGTCTTGAGCACGGCCAGTGGTTCAAACTGCGCATGGCTGAAGATGCTCTGAACGAGCAGCTCGAGAAGGCCCAGGCCTACATCGTCGATCGCCGCCGTCTGCTGGACGACAAGTTCGAAGACAAGAAGCGCAAGCTGCAGCAGGGCGATGACCTGGCTCCAGGCGTGCTGAAAATCGTCAAGGTCTACCTGGCAATCCGTCGCCGCATCCAGCCGGGCGACAAGATGGCCGGTCGTCACGGTAACAAGGGTGTGGTCTCTGTGATCATGCCGGTTGAAGACATGCCGCACGATGCCAATGGCACCCCGGTCGATGTGGTCCTCAACCCGTTGGGCGTACCTTCGCGTATGAACGTTGGTCAGATCCTTGAAACCCACCTGGGCCTCGCAGCCAAGGGCTTGGGCGAGAAGATCAATCGTATGATCGAAGAGCAGCGCAAGGTCGCTGACCTGCGTAAGTTCCTGCACGAGATCTACAACGAGATCGGCGGCCGCAACGAAGAGCTGGACACCTTCTCCGACCAGGAAATCCTGGATCTGGCGAAGAACCTGCGCGGCGGCGTTCCAATGGCGACTCCGGTGTTCGACGGTGCCAAGGAAAGCGAAATCAAGGCCATGCTGAAACTGGCAGACCTGCCGGAAAGCGGCCAGATGCAGCTGTTCGACGGCCGTACCGGCAACAAGTTCGAGCGCCCGGTGACCGTTGGCTACATGTACATGCTGAAGCTGAACCACTTGGTAGACGACAAGATGCACGCTCGTTCTACCGGTTCTTACAGCCTGGTTACCCAGCAGCCGCTGGGTGGTAAGGCGCAGTTCGGTGGTCAGCGTTTCGGGGAGATGGAGGTCTGGGCACTGGAAGCGTACGGTGCTGCATACACTCTGCAAGAAATGCTCACAGTGAAGTCGGACGATGTGAACGGCCGGACCAAGATGTACAAAAACATCGTGGACGGCGATCACCGTATGGAGCCGGGCATGCCCGAGTCTTTCAACGTGTTGATCAAGGAAATTCGTTCCCTCGGCATCGATATCGATCTGGAAACCGAATAACACGTGACGCGAATCGAGAGCGGGGCTGTTTTGCCCGCTCTCTGCTCCGCCAGGAGGAAAGGCCTTGAAAGACCTACTGAATTTGCTGAAAAACCAGGGTCAAGTCGAAGAGTTCGACGCCATCCGTATTGGATTGGCCTCGCCTGAGATGATCCGTTCGTGGTCGTTCGGTGAAGTTAAAAAGCCGGAAACCATCAACTACCGTACGTTCAAACCTGAGCGTGACGGCCTGTTCTGCGCCAAGATCTTTGGCCCGGTCAAGGATTACGAGTGCCTGTGCGGTAAGTACAAGCGCTTGAAGCACCGTGGCGTGATCTGCGAGAAGTGCGGCGTTGAAGTTGCGCTGGCAAAAGTTCGTCGTGAGCGCATGGCGCACATCGAACTGGCCTCGCCAGTTGCCCACATCTGGTTCCTGAAATCGCTGCCGTCCCGTATCGGCTTGCTGATGGACATGACCCTGCGTGATATCGAACGCGTTCTCTACTTCGAGAGCTACGTCGTTATCGATCCAGGCATGACCACCCTTGAAAAAGGTCAGCTGCTCAACGACGAGCAGTACTTCGAAGCGCTGGAAGAGTTCGGCGACGATTTCGATGCCCGCATGGGTGCCGAAGCTGTCCGCGAACTGCTGCACGCTATCGACCTGGAACACGAGATTGGCCGCCTGCGCGAAGAAATTCCGCAAACCAACTCCGAAACCAAGATCAAGAAGCTGTCCAAGCGTCTGAAGTTGATGGAAGCCTTCCAGGGTTCCGGCAACCTGCCAGAGTGGATGGTGCTGACCGTTCTGCCGGTTCTGCCGCCAGACCTGCGTCCACTGGTTCCGCTCGATGGCGGTCGCTTCGCGACGTCCGACCTCAACGATCTGTATCGTCGAGTGATCAACCGTAACAACCGCTTGAAGCGCCTGCTCGATCTGTCCGCTCCGGACATCATCGTGCGCAACGAAAAGCGTATGTTGCAGGAAGCGGTCGATGCACTGCTCGACAACGGTCGTCGTGGCCGCGCTATCACCGGTTCGAACAAGCGTCCTCTGAAATCCCTGGCTGACATGATCAAGGGTAAGCAAGGTCGTTTCCGTCAGAACTTGCTCGGTAAGCGCGTTGACTACTCCGGTCGTTCGGTAATTACCGTAGGCCCGACCCTGCGTCTGCACCAGTGCGGTCTGCCTAAGAAAATGGCCCTGGAACTGTTCAAGCCGTTCATTTTCGGCAAGCTGGAAATGCGTGGTCTCGCGACCACCATCAAGGCCGCCAAGAAGATGGTCGAGCGCGAGCTGCCAGAGGTCTGGGACGTTCTCGCTGAAGTGATTCGCGAACACCCGGTTCTGCTCAACCGTGCACCGACCCTTCACCGTCTGGGTATCCAGGCGTTTGAACCGGTACTGATCGAAGGTAAGGCTATCCAGCTGCACCCGCTGGTCTGTGCTGCGTACAACGCCGACTTCGACGGCGACCAAATGGCCGTGCACGTACCGCTGACGCTGGAAGCCCAGCTGGAAGCGCGTGCGTTGATGATGTCGACCAACAACATCCTGTCGCCAGCCAACGGTGAGCCAATCATCGTTCCGTCGCAGGACGTTGTATTGGGTCTGTACTACATGACCCGTGAAGCGATCAACGCCAAGGGCGAAGGTCGTGTATTCGCGGATCTGCAAGAAGTTGACCGTGTGTTCCGTGCCGGCGAAGCCGCACTGCATGCCAAGGTCAAGGTGCGGATCAACGAAACCGTGAACGATCGTGATGGCGGCAGCGTGACCAACACTCGTATCGTCGACACCACCGTCGGCCGTGCGCTGTTGTTCCAGGTTGTGCCAAAAGGCCTGTCCTTCGACGTCGTCAACCTGCCGATGAAGAAAAAGGCGATCTCCAAGCTGATCAACCAGTGCTACCGCGTGGTGGGTCTGAAAGAGACCGTGATCTTCGCTGACCAGTTGATGTACACCGGTTTTGCCTATTCGACCATTTCCGGCGTTTCCATCGGTGTTAACGACTTCGTTATCCCGGATGAAAAAGCCCGCATCATCGGTGCTGCCACCGAAGAAGTGAAAGAGATCGAAAGCCAGTACGCCTCCGGCCTGGTAACCCAGGGCGAGAAGTACAACAAGGTGATCGACCTCTGGTCCAAGGCGAACGACGAAGTTTCCAAGGCGATGATGGCCAACCTCTCGAAAGAGAAAGTCATCGACCGCCATGGCAACGAAGTCGACCAGGAATCCTTCAACTCGATGTACATGATGGCCGACTCGGGCGCACGGGGTTCTGCTGCGCAGATCCGTCAGCTCGCCGGTATGCGTGGCCTGATGGCCAAGCCGGACGGTTCCATCATCGAGACCCCGATTACCGCGAACTTCCGTGAAGGCTTGAGCGTACTCCAGTACTTCATCTCCACTCACGGTGCTCGTAAGGGTCTTGCGGATACCGCGTTGAAAACGGCGAACTCCGGTTACCTGACTCGTCGTCTGGTGGACGTTGCCCAGGATCTGGTCGTGACCGAGATCGATTGCGGCACCGAACATGGCCTGGTCATGACGCCGCACATTGAAGGCGGTGACGTTGTAGAGCCGTTGGGTGAGCGCGTATTGGGTCGTGTCATCGCCCGTGACGTATTCAAGCCGGGTACCGAGGACGTCATCGTTCCTGCTGGCACCCTGGTTGACGAGAAGTGGGTCGAGTTCATCGAACTCAACAGCATCGACGAAGTGATCGTACGTTCGCCGATCAGCTGCGAAACCCGCTACGGCATCTGCGCCAAGTGCTACGGTCGCGACCTGGCTCGTGGTCACCAGGTGAACATCGGTGAAGCGGTCGGCGTTATCGCTGCCCAGTCCATCGGTGAGCCGGGTACCCAGCTGACGATGCGTACGTTCCACATCGGTGGTGCGGCAAGCCGGACCTCCGCTGCCGACAGCGTCCAGGTGAAGAATGGCGGTACTGTCCGTCTGCACAACCTCAAGCACGTAGAGCGCGTGGACGGTCACCTGGTGGCTGTATCGCGTTCCGGTGAGCTGGCCATCGCTGACGACTTCGGTCGCGAGCGCGAGCGCTACAAGCTGCCTTACGGTGCTGTGATTTCGGTCAAGGAAGGTGACAAGGTCGACGCTGGCGCCATCGTGGCCAAGTGGGACCCGCACACCCACCCGATCGTTACCGAAATGAAAGGTACCGTGACCTACGTGGGCATGGAAGAAGGCATCACGATCAAGCGTCAGACCGACGAATTGACCGGTATGACCAACATTGAAGTACTCGATGCGAAAGATCGTCCAGCTGCTGGCAAGGACATCCGTCCTGCTGTGAAGATGGTCGACGACAACGGCAAGGATCTGTTGCTGCCAGGCACTGACGTAATCGCTCAGTACTTCCTGCCAGCCAACGCCCTGGTCGGTGTTGCGGACGGTGCGCGGATCGCGATCGGTGATGTTATCGCCCGTATCCCGCAGGAAACTTCGAAAACCCGCGACATCACCGGTGGTCTGCCGCGTGTTGCCGACTTGTTCGAAGCCCGTCGTCCGAAAGAAGCCTCGATTCTGGCTGAAGTCAGCGGCACCATCGCGTTCGGTAAAGAGACCAAGGGCAAGCGTCGCCTGGTCATTACCCCGAACGACGGTAGCGATCCGTACGAAGAGCTGATTCCGAAGTGGCGTCACCTGAACGTCTTCGAAGGCGAACAGGTAAACCGCGGCGAAGTTATCTCGGACGGCCCGAGCGATCCACACGACATCCTGCGTCTGCTGGGTGTGAGTGCGCTGGCCAAGTACATCGTGAACGAGATCCAGGACGTTTACCGTCTGCAAGGCGTGAAGATCAACGACAAGCACATCGAGACCATCCTGCGTCAGATGCTGCGTAAGGTCGAGATCGCTGAATCCGGCGACTCGAGTTTCATCAAGGGCGACCAGATGGAACTGACTCACGTACTGGTGGAAAACGAGCGCCTGGCGACCGAAGACAAGTTTGTCTCCAAGTTCACTCGCGTGCTGCTGGGTATCACCAAGGCGTCGTTGTCCACCGAATCGTTCATCTCGGCGGCTTCCTTCCAGGAAACCACCCGCGTACTGACCGAAGCGGCGGTAACCGGCAAGCGCGACTACCTGCGCGGCCTGAAAGAAAACGTGGTCGTGGGTCGTCTGATCCCGGCCGGTACCGGTTTGGCCTATCACAGCGAGCGCAAGCGTCGTCGTGATGCAGACAAGCCGTTGCGCGTAAGCGCCAGTGAAGTGGAAGCTGCACTGACCGAAGCACTGAACTCGAGTGGTAACTGAGTTCTGCGGTAATTGAGTGCCTGGCCCTGGTCACCCCGTTCGGCGGATCGAGACAAATTGTCGAGATCCGGCGGGCGGGGAGGTCGGGGCCTTGCCTTGACTGGGGACAAGATCCTCTTTAGACTCTTGATCCCCTAAATTTGGCGGGAATTCGTTCCTGCCATTTTGCTTTTCTTGTAAGACAATAGCGTCGCAAGACAACAGTGGAGCTAGTAGATGGCAACTATCAACCAGCTGGTACGTCAGCCGCGTAAGCGTATCGTCGAGAAATCCGACGTGCCTGCGCTGCAGAACTGCCCGCAACGTCGTGGCGTATGCACCCGTGTGTATACCACCACGCCGAAAAAACCTAACTCGGCACTGCGTAAAGTATGCCGTGTGCGTCTGACCAACGGTTTCGAGGTTTCCTCGTACATCGGCGGTGAAGGCCACAACCTGCAAGAACACAGCGTGGTACTGATCCGCGGCGGTCGTGTAAAAGACTTGCCAGGTGTTCGTTACCACACCGTTCGCGGCTCTTTGGATACTTCCGGCGTTAAAGGTCGTAACCAAGGTCGTTCGAAGTACGGTACCAAGCGTCCGAAATAATCGGCCGTTTAGCAGTTTTTAATTTTATTGAGTCGATAAGAGTAAGGTCGGGCACGCATCTGCTGTCCCGGGCTAACCTGAAGACCGTTTGAGGGCTTATCAATGCCAAGACGTCGCGTAGCAGCCAAACGTGAGATTCTGGACGATCCGAAATACGGAAGCCAGATTCTCGCCAAGTTCATGAACCACGTAATGGAAAGCGGCAAGAAAGCCGTTGCCGAGCGTATCGTTTATGGCGCACTGGACAAAGTTAAGGAACGCAAGAACAGCGATCCCCTGGAAATCTTCGAGAAAGCTCTCGACGCCATCGCTCCGCTGGTCGAAGTGAAGTCGCGCCGTGTAGGCGGTGCTACTTACCAGGTTCCGGTCGAAGTTCGTCCGTCCCGTCGTAACGCCCTGGCAATGCGCTGGCTGGTAGACTTCGCCCGCAAGCGCGGTGAGAAGTCCATGGCTCTGCGTTTGGCTGGTGAACTGTTGGACGCTGCTGAAGGTAAAGGTGCTGCAGTTAAGAAGCGTGAAGACGTGCACCGTATGGCTGAAGCCAACAAGGCTTTCTCGCACTACCGCTTCTAATTTTAGCGTCACTCAATTTGCGAGGGCTTTATGGCTCGTACTACACCGATTAACCGCTACCGTAACATCGGTATCGTTGCTCACGTGGATGCTGGTAAAACCACCACCACCGAGCGCGTCCTTTTTTACACCGGCAAAAGTCACAAAATGGGCGAGGTGCATGACGGCGCCGCGACCACAGACTGGATGGTGCAGGAGCAGGAGCGTGGTATTACCATTACTTCTGCTGCTATCACCGCCTTCTGGAAAGGTTCCGAGAAGCAGTACCCGCACGAGCACCGCTTCAACGTTATCGATACCCCAGGCCACGTAGACTTCACCATTGAAGTTGAGCGTTCCCTGCGTGTGCTCGACGGCGCTGTCGTTGTGTTCTGCGGTACTTCAGGTGTTGAGCCTCAGTCGGAAACCGTATGGCGTCAGGCCAACAAATACGGCGTTCCACGTCTTGTTTACGTAAACAAGATGGACCGTGCTGGTGCCAACTTCCTGCGCGTGATCGCTCAGATCAAGCAGCGTCTGGGTCACACCCCGGTGCCGATCCAGTTGGCTATCGGTTCCGAAGACAACTTCCAGGGTCAGATCGATCTGATCAACATGCAAGCTGTCTACTGGAACGATTCCGACAAAGGCATGGTTCCTGTTCGCAAGGACATTCCTGCTGAATTGCTGGAAGAAGCCGAGAAGTGGCGTGGCAACATGGTTGAGGCTGCGGCCGAAGCCAACGAAGAGCTGATGAACAAGTACCTCGAGGGTGAAGAGCTCACCAACGAGGAAATCAAGGCCGCTCTGCGTCAGCGTACCATCGCTGGTGAGATCGTCTTGGCTGTTTGCGGTTCTTCCTTCAAGAACAAGGGGGTTCCCCTGGTTCTCGACGCCGTTATCGACTTCCTGCCTGCTCCAACCGACATTCCTGCTATCAAGGGTTCCAACCCGGATAACGAGGAAGAGGAAATGGAGCGTCACGCAAGTGATGACGAGCCTTTCGCGGCTTTGGCGTTCAAGATCGCTACCGACCCATTCGTGGGTACCTTGACCTTTGTTCGAGTTTACTCGGGCGTGTTGGCCTCCGGCGACGGCGTGATCAACTCGGTAAAAGGCAAGAAAGAGCGCGTGGGTCGTATGGTGCAAATGCACGCAAACGCCCGTGAAGAAATCAAGGAAGTACGCGCTGGCGACATCGCGGCCTTGATCGGCATGAAGGACGTCACCACGGGTGAAACCTTGTGCAACGCTGACAAGCCAATCATCCTGGTTCGCATGGACTTCCCGGAGCCGGTTATTTCGGTTGCCGTTGAGCCTAAGACCAAGGACGACCAGGAAAAAATGGGTATCGCTCTGGGCAAGCTTGCTCAGGAAGACCCGTCTTTCCGCGTCAAGACTGATGAAGAGACTGGTCAAACGATCATCTCCGGCATGGGCGAGTTGCACCTGGACATCCTGGTTGACCGGATGCGCCGTGAGTTCAACGTCGAAGCCAACATCGGTAAGCCTCAGGTTTCCTATCGTGAGCGCATCACGAAGAACTGTGAAATCGAAGGCAAGTTCGTTCGCCAATCCGGCGGTCGTGGCCAGTTCGGTCACTGCTGGATCCGTTTTGCGCCGGCTGACGAAGGTCAGGAAGGTCTGCAATTCGTGAACGAAGTCGTAGGTGGTGTGGTTCCTAAGGAATACATCCCGGCGATCCAGAAGGGTATCGAAGAGCAGATGAAGAACGGCGTTGTTGCCGGCTATCCGCTGATCGGCCTGAAGGCGACTGTGTTTGATGGTTCTTACCACGACGTCGACTCCAACGAGATGGCGTTCAAGGTGGCTGCTTCCATGGCAACCAAGCAACTGGCCCAGAA
Organism: Pseudomonas thivervalensis; assembly: GCF_001269655.1. GTDB lineage: Bacteria > Pseudomonadota > Gammaproteobacteria > Pseudomonadales > Pseudomonadaceae > Aquipseudomonas > Aquipseudomonas thivervalensis. Next base: position 94,789 of record NZ_LHVE01000019.1, on the reverse strand, counting down.
GGGCGGTGGTGAGTTGCTCGAGCCGATCATGGCAGTAGAAGTCGTTACGCCTGAAGACTACATGGGTGATGTCATGGGCGACCTTAACCGTCGTCGTGGCATGATTCTGGGTATGGAAGATACGGTTTCCGGCAAGGTAATTCGTGCCGAGGTTCCGTTGGGTGAAATGTTCGGTTACGCGACCGACGTTCGCTCCATGTCTCAGGGTCGCGCAAGCTACTCTATGGAATTCAAAAAATACAATACAGCTCCGTCGCATATCGTCGAGACTGTTACCAAAAAGCAAGGCTGATTCAGCCCTTTAGGCAAGGAGTTAATTGTCGTGGCTAAAGAAAAATTTGATCGTTCCCTACCGCACGTCAACGTTGGCACCATTGGTCACGTTGACCACGGTAAAACCACTCTGACTGCTGCTCTGACTCGCGTCTGCTCCGAAGTTTTCGGTTCGGCCGTTGTTGCTTTCGACAAAATCGACAGCGCTCCGGAAGAAAAGGCTCGTGGTATCACCATCAACACCGCGCACGTTGAGTACAACTCTTCGATTCGTCACTACGCTCACGTTGACTGCCCAGGTCACGCTGACTATGTGAAGAACATGATCACTGGTGCTGCCCAGATGGACGGCGCTATCCTGGTTTGCTCGGCCGCTGATGGTCCGATGCCACAAACCCGTGAGCACATCCTGCTGTCCCGTCAGGTAGGCGTTCCGTACATCGTTGTCTTTCTGAACAAGGCTGACATGGTTGACGACGCTGAGCTGCTGGAACTGGTTGAGATGGAAGTGCGCGATCTGCTGAGCACTTACGACTTCCCAGGCGATGACACTCCGATCATCATCGGTTCGGCTCTGATGGCTCTGAACGGCCAAGACGACAACGAAATGGGTACCACCGCTGTCAAGCGTCTGGTAGAAACTCTGGACAGCTACATCCCAGAGCCAGTTCGTGTTATCGACAAGCCGTTCCTGATGCCAATCGAAGACGTATTCTCGATCTCCGGTCGCGGTACTGTTGTGACTGGTCGTATCGAGCGCGGTATCGTCAAGGTTCAGGATCCACTGGAAATCGTAGGTCTGCGTGACACCACCGTCACCACCTGCACCGGTGTTGAAATGTTCCGTAAGCTGCTCGACGAAGGTCGTGCTGGCGAGAACTGCGGCGTTCTGCTGCGCGGTACCAAGCGTGACGACGTTGAGCGTGGCCAGGTTCTGGTTAAGCCAGGTTCGGTCAAGCCGCACACCAAGTTCGAAGCCGAAGTGTACGTTCTGAGCAAGGAAGAAGGCGGTCGTCACACTCCGTTCTTCAAAGGCTACCGTCCACAGTTCTACTTCCGGACCACTGACGTGACCGGTAACTGCGAACTGCCGGAAGGCGTTGAAATGGTAATGCCAGGCGACAACATCAAAATGGTTGTCACCCTGATCAAGACCATCGCAATGGAAGACGGTCTGCGTTTCGCTATCCGTGAAGGCGGTCGTACCGTCGGCGCCGGCGTCGTAGCCAAAATCATCGAGTAAGCTCTTTTTTGAGTCTGCTTCGATGAGTTGAAAAAGCCCCCGCCCAGCGGGGGCTTTTTTATTGAGTTGACACCTATCGGGGGCGTCTATAGAATTGCGCCTCCTTTTAACGGGCGTATTGCGCCCGGTGGGAATAGCAGCCGGAGTCTGAAATCCAATGCAAAATCAGCAAATCCGTATCAGGTTGAAGGCTTTTGACCATCGCCTGATCGACCAATCCACCCAGGAAATCGTGGAAACCGCGAAACGTACTGGTGCTCAAGTGCGTGGTCCAATTCCACTGCCTACCCGTAAAGAGCGGTTCACCGTTCTGGTCTCCCCGCACGTCAACAAAGACGCGCGTGACCAGTACGAGATCCGTACTCATAAGCGCGTTCTGGACATCGTCCAGCCAACGGATAAAACCGTTGATGCACTTATGAAGCTTGATCTTGCGGCCGGTGTGGAAGTGCAGATCAGCCTCGGCTAAGACTCGGTCTTAGTCGTGTAACGCTCTGAAATGGGCGGCCATAGCGGGTGAAAGCCCCGTACACTCATGAGGTTTACAACATGACTATTGGTGTAGTCGGTCGTAAATGCGGTATGACCCGTATTTTCACCGAAGAAGGTGTCTCCATTCCGGTCACGGTCATTGAGATCGAGCCGAATCGCGTCACCCAGTTCAAAACTGAAGAGACCGATGGCTATCGTGCAGTGCAAGTCACTGTCGGCGAGCGTCGTGCTTCGCGTGTAACAGCAGCTCAAGCTGGCCACTTCGCCAAGGCGAACGTAGCCGCTGGTCGTACCGTAATGGAATTCCGCCTTGAAGAAGGCGAGTACCAGGCCGGCGATCTGATCAACGCTGAAATCTTCGCCGCTGGCCAACTGGTTGATGTAACCGGTCAGTCCAAGGGTAAAGGCTTCCAGGGTACGATCAAGCGTTGGAACTTCCGCGGGCAAGATAACACCCACGGTAACTCCGTATCCCACCGCGTTCCAGGCTCTATCGGCCAGTGCCAGACTCCTGGTCGTGTATTCAAGGGCAAAAAAATGTCCGGTCATATGGGCGCTGAGCGCGTGACCGTGCAGTCCCTCGAAGTAGTGCGCGTGGACGCTGAACGCAATCTGTTGTTGGTCAAGGGCGCTGTTCCTGGCGCTACTGGCGGCAACTTGGTTGTACGTCCAGCAGCCAAGGCTCGCGGTTAAGGGGAAGCTGACATGCAATTAAATGTAAATGACGCTCAAGCGATCGAAGTTTCCGAACTGACATTTGGCGGCGAATTCAACGAGACGCTGGTTCACCAAGCAGTCGTGGCCTACATGGCCGGCGGCCGTCAAGGTAGCAAGCAGCAAAAGACCCGTTCCGACGTTTCTGGTGGCGGTAAGCGCCCATGGCGTCAGAAAGGTACTGGCCGTGCTCGTGCCGGTACTATCCGTAGCCCAATCTGGCGTGGCGGCGGTACCACTTTCGCAGCTCGTCCTCAGGATCACTCCCAGAAGCTGAACAAGAAGATGTACCGCGCAGCAATGCGTTCCATCCTTGCTGAGCTGGTGCGTACTGATCGTCTGGTCGTGGTTCAGGACTTCGCTGTTGAAGCACCGAAAACCAAAGATCTGCTGAACAAGCTGAACGGCATGGGCCTGACTGACGTCCTGATCGTGTCTGACGCTGTTGATCAGAACCTGTACCTGGCTGCTCGCAACCTGCCGCACGTCGATGTTCGTGACGTTCAAGGTTCCGATCCGGTCAGTCTGATCGCATACGACAAGGTGTTGATCACCGTGTCGGCCGTGAAGAAATTCGAGGAGCTGCTGGGATGAACCAGGAACGCGTATTTAAAGTTCTGCTTGGCCCGCACGTTTCCGAGAAGGCTACGGTTCTGGCAGACAAGAAAGGCCAGTTCGTTTTCAAGGTTGCGACCGACGCAACCAAGCTGGAAATCAAGAAGGCCGTCGAAAGCCTGTTCAGCGTGAAAGTAGAGCGCGTGACTACCCTGAACGTTCTGGGTAAAAGCAAGCGCACTGCTCGCGGTCTGGGCAAGCGTAATGACTGGAAGAAGGCAGTTATCTCCCTTCAGCCAGGCCAAGATCTCGATTTCAGCAGCAGTGCTGAGTAAGGAAGGGGTGCATCATGGCAATCGTTAAATGCAAACCGACTTCCCCTGGCCGCCGTTTTGTGGTCAAGGTGGTCAACCAGGAGCTGCATAAAGGCGCTCCTCACGCACCGCTGCTCGAGAAAAAATCGAAGTCTGGTGGTCGTAACAACAATGGCCGTATTACCACTCGTCACATCGGTGGTGGTCATAAGCAGCATTATCGTCTGGTCGACTTCCGTCGCAACGACAAGGATGGCATCGCTGCCACCGTCGAGCGTATCGAATACGATCCAAACCGTACTGCTCACATCGCTCTGCTGCTGTACGCAGATGGCGAGCGTCGCTACATCATCGCCCCTAAAGGCGTGAGTGCTGGCGACCAGCTGATCGCAGGTGCCCTGGCACCGATCAAGCCGGGCAACGCTCTGCAACTGCGTAACATTCCAGTTGGTAGCACCGTACACGGCATCGAATTGAAGCCAGGTAAAGGCGCACAGATCGCTCGTTCCGCTGGTGCTTCGGCTCAGCTGATCGCTCGTGAAGGTGTCTACGTGACCCTGCGTCTGCGTTCTGGTGAGATGCGTAAAGTACTGGCTGAATGCCGTGCGACCCTGGGCGAAGTCTCGAACTCCGAGCACAGCCTGCGTTCGTTGGGTAAAGCTGGTGCCAAGCGCTGGCGTGGCGTTCGCCCAACCGTTCGTGGTGTTGCCATGAACCCGGTTGACCACCCACATGGTGGTGGTGAAGGTCGTACCTCTGGTGGTCGTCATCCGGTATCGCCATGGGGCTTCCCGACTAAGGGCGCGAAGACTCGTGGTAATAAGCGTACCGACAAAATGATCGTCCGTCGTCGCAAGTAAATAGAGGGATACGACAGTGCCACGTTCTCTGAAAAAAGGTCCTTTTATTGATCTTCACCTACTGAAGAAGATCGAAGTGGCGGCGGAAAAGAACGATCGCAAACCAGTTAAGACCTGGTCGCGTCGTTCGATGATCCTGCCACAAATGGTCGGTCTGACCATCGCAGTACACAACGGTCGTCAACACGTCCCAGTTCTCGTGAACGAAGACATGGTCGGCCACAAACTGGGCGAGTTCGCCGGTACCCGCACTTATCGCGGGCACGTGGCAGACAAGAAAGCCAAGCGTTAAGGGGTTAGGAAATGGAAGTAGCCGCTAAGTTGTCGGGCGCTCGAATCTCCGCCCAGAAAGCCCGCTTGGTCGCCGACCAGATCCGCGGGAAGAAGGTGGGCGAAGCGCTCAACCTGTTGGCTTTCAGCAGTAAGAAAGCCGCCGAGATCATGAAGAAAGTGCTGGAGTCGGCCGTAGCCAACGCCGAGCATAACGAAGGCGCAGACGTTGATGACCTGAAGGTCAGCACCGTTTTCGTCAACGAAGGGCGTTCGCTGAAGCGCATCATGCCACGTGCCAAAGGCCGTGCTGATCGCATCGTCAAGCGGTCTTGCCATATCACTGTCAAGGTTGCTGACAAGTAACGGAGTCGAAGAGATGGGTCAGAAAGTACATCCCATTGGCATTCGCCTGGGAATCGTCAAGGAGCACACCTCCGTCTGGTACGCAGACGGTCGGACTTATGCGGACTACTTGTTCGCTGATCTGAAGGTGCGTGAGTATCTCCAAGACAAACTAAAAAGCGCGTCCGTAAGCCGTATCGATATCCATCGTCCGGCTCAGACTGCACGTATCACCATCCACACCGCTCGTCCAGGTATCGTTATCGGGAAGAAAGGTGAAGATGTTGAGAAACTGCGTCAGGACCTGACCAAGCAAATGGGTGTGCCTGTGCACATCAATATCGAAGAGATCCGCAAGCCGGAGCTCGACGGTATGCTGGTTGCGCAGAGCGTAGCTCAGCAGCTGGAGCGTCGCGTCATGTTCCGTCGCGCTATGAAGCGCGCTGTACAGAACGCCATGCGCATTGGTGCCAAAGGCATCAAAATCCAAGTGAGCGGTCGTCTCGGCGGTGCTGAAATCGCACGTACTGAATGGTATCGCGAAGGTCGTGTGCCACTGCACACCCTGCGTGCCGACATCGACTATGCCAACTACGAAGCTCACACCACCTACGGTGTGATCGGTGTAAAGGTTTGGATCTTCAAAGGCGAAGTAATTGGTGGTCGCCAAGAAGAACTGAAGCCACAAGCACCAGCGCCTCGTAAAAAAGCTGCTAAGTAAGGGGTACGCCAAATGTTGCAACCAAAGCGTACGAAGTTCCGCAAGCAAATGACCGGTCACAACCGTGGCCTGGCATTGCGCGGTAGCAAAGTCAGCTTCGGCGAGTTCGCGCTGAAGTCTGTTGCTCGTGGTCGTCTCACCGCTCGTCAGATCGAGTCAGCGCGTCGTGCTCTGACCCGTCACGTAAAACGTGGCGGCAAGATCTGGATCCGTGTATTCCCGGACAAGCCTGTCACCAAGAAGCCACTCGAAGTTCGGATGGGTAAAGGTAAGGGTAACGTGGAGTACTGGGTTGCCCAGATTCAGCCAGGCAAAGTCCTGTATGAAATCGAGGGTGTTTCTGAAGAGCTGGCGCGTGAGGCTTTCGCCCTGGCTGCTGCAAAGCTGCCGCTCGCCACCTCCTTTGTTAAACGGACGGTGATGTGATGAAAGCGAATGAACTTCGTGAAAAATCAGCACAGCAGCTGAACGAGCAACTGCTCGGCCTGCTGCGCGACCAGTTCAATCTGCGTATGCAGAAAGCAACTGGCCAGTTGGGGCAGTCTCATCTGCTCTCGCAAGTTAAGCGTGACATCGCTCGCGTGAAAACTGTGCTCAACCAGCAGGCAGGTAAGTAATCATGGCTGAAGCCGAAAAAACTGTCCGTACGCTGACTGGCCGTGTTGTCAGCGACAAGATGGACAAAACCATCACCGTTCTGATCGAGCGTCGCGTTAAGCACCCGATCTACGGTAAATACGTTAAGCGTTCGACTAAGCTGCACGCGCACGACGAAACCAATCAGTGCCACATCGGCGACAAAGTCACTATTCGTGAAACTCGTCCGATGGCCAAGACCAAGTCTTGGGCGCTGGTTGATGTTCTCGAACGCGCTGTGGAAGTCTAAGGGCTAGGGGTCGGAGAAATTATATGATTCAGACTCAATCCATGCTCGATGTGGCCGATAACAGCGGCGCTCGCCGTGTTATGTGCATCAAGGTGCTGGGTGGCTCCCATCGTCGTTACGCTGGTATCGGTGACATCATCAAGGTTACCGTCAAGGAAGCAATTCCTCGCGGTAAGGTGAAAAAAGGCCAAGTGATGACTGCTGTCGTAGTCCGCACTCGCCATGGCGTTCGTCGTGCTGACGGCTCCATCATCCGCTTTGATGGCAACGCTGCTGTTCTGTTGAACAACAAGCAAGAGCCGATCGGCACCCGTATCTTTGGGCCAGTGACCCGTGAACTTCGTACTGAGAAGTTCATGAAGATCGTCTCGCTCGCCCCAGAAGTGCTGTAAGGAGATCCGACATGCAAAAGATTCGTCGTGACGACGAGATCATCGTGATCGCCGGCAAAGACAAAGGTAAGCGCGGTAAGGTGCTGAAGGTTCTTGCTGACAACCGTCTGGTTGTGGGTGGTCTGAACCTGGTCAAGCGTCATACCAAGCCTAACCCGATGTCGGGCGTACAGGGCGGTATCGTCGAGAAAGAAGCGCCACTGCACGCTTCCAACGTCGCCATCTTCAACGGCGAAACCAACAAGGCTGACCGCGTTGGTTTCAAAGTAGAAGACGGTAAGAAAATTCGTGTCTTCAAGTCGACCCAAAAAGCGGTTGATGCTTGAACACTGCTAGGTAGAAGACCATGGCACGACTAAAAGAGATTTACCGGAAGGAAATCGCACCGAAACTTAAGGAAGAACTTAAGCTTTCGAACGTGATGGAAGTTCCGCGCGTTACCAAAATCACCCTGAACATGGGTCTGGGCGAAGCGATCGGCGACAAAAAAGTCATCGAGCACGCTGTTGCTGACCTGGAAAAGATCACCGGTCAGAAAGTCGTCGTGACTTACGCTCGGAAATCCATCGCTGGCTTTAAAGTCCGTGAAGGTTGGCCGATCGGCGTCAAAGTGACCCTGCGCCGTGAGCGTATGTACGAGTTCCTGGATCGTCTGCTGTCGATCTCCCTGCCTCGGGTTCGCGACTTCCGCGGCCTGAATGCCAAGTCCTTCGATGGTCGTGGCAACTACAGCATGGGCGTTAAAGAGCAGATCATTTTCCCGGAAATCGATTACGACAAGATCGACGCTCTCCGCGGTCTGGACATTACCCTGACCACCACTGCTCGGACGGATGATGAAGGTCGCGCACTGCTGCGCGCTTTCAAATTCCCGTTCCGCAACTGATTGGAGTAGGAAAATGGCCAAGAAGAGCATGAAGAACCGTGAGCTGAAGCGTCAGCTCACCGTTGCCAAGTACGCCACCAAGCGTGCAGCGCTGAAAGCTATCATCGTTGATCTGAACGCAAGTCCAGAAGCGCGTTGGGAAGCTACCGTAGCCCTGCAGAAGCAGCCACGTGACGCAAGCGCCTCGCGCATGCGTAACCGCTGCCGCCTGACTGGTCGTCCGCACGGCGTGTACCGCAAGTTCGGCCTTGGCCGTAACATGCTGCGTCAAGCTGCAATGCGTGGTGACGTTCCAGGTCTGGTTAAAGCCAGCTGGTAAGCACTGTCAAAGTCACGGCGTTCGGGATCGCAAGATCCTGACCGCCGGTGACCTTGAACTTGAATCAAGCCCCTATTGGGGCTTGATTCATTTGTGGGGTGTGTCTAGAATACCCGGCTCGCCTGAGCCCGTGTTTTTATTGCACGGATGCGCTCGGCGACACGTACTAGCCGAAAGGCTAATTTTTTGTGTATTAGGAGCGTCTAGCCCATGAGTATGCAGGACCCGTTAGCGGACATGCTAACTCGTATCCGTAATGCCCAGATGGCTGAAAAGTCCGTCGTAAGCATGCCATCTTCTACTTTGAAGGTAGCTGTTGCCAAAGTCCTGAAGGACGAAGGTTACATTGCGGGTTATCAGATCAGCAGCGAAATCAAGCCTCTGCTGTCCATCGAGCTGAAGTACTTCGAAGGCCGTCCGGTCATCGAGGAAGTGAAGCGCGTTAGCCGTCCAGGCCTGCGTCAGTACAAGTCCGTCGATGATCTGCCAAAAGTTCGTGGCGGTCTCGGTGTGTCTATCGTCTCCACCAACAAGGGTGTGATGACGGATCGTGCTGCGCGCGCTGCCGGTGTCGGCGGCGAAGTTCTTTGCACTGTGTTCTAAGGGGGGATAAGCATGTCACGCGTCGCTAAGAACCCCGTTAAGCTGCCAGCCGGTGTCGAAGTCAAATTCGCAGGCCAACAGCTTTCGGTGAAGGGTGCCAAGGGCACTCTGCAACTGAACATCCATTCGTCCGTTGAGATCGTTGAAGAAGCTGGTGAGCTGCGTTTCGCTGCTCGCAATGGCGATCAACAGACTCGCGCAATGGCTGGTACCACTCGTGCGTTGGTAAACAACATGGTCCAAGGCGTAAGCCAAGGCTTCGAGCGCAAGCTCCAGCTGGTCGGTGTTGGTTACAAAGCGCAAGCAAAAGGCACAGTGCTGAACCTGGCTCTTGGCTTCTCGCACCCAGTGGATTATGAACTGCCGGAAGGCATCACCGCTGAGACTCCTAGCCAGACCGATATCCTGATCCGGGGTATCGACAAGCAGCTGGTAGGTCAAGTGGCCGCCGAGATCCGCGACTTCCGTCCACCAGAGCCGTACAAAGGCAAAGGTGTGCGCTACGCGGACGAAGTCGTCCGTCGTAAAGAAGCCAAGAAGAAGTAGGGCATAGCAAATGACCGACAAAAAAGTTACTCGACTGCGTCGCGCTCGCAAAGCACGCCTGAAAATGCACGAACTCGAAGTCGTGCGTCTCTGCGTGTTCCGCTCGTCGCAGCACATCTACGCCCAGGTCATTTCGGCCGACGGCAACAAAGTCCTGGCAAGTGCCTCGACTTTGGATAAAGAACTGCGTGATGGCGCCACTGGCAACATCGACGCGGCCACTAAGGTTGGCCAGCTGGTCGCTACGCGTGCTAAAGCCGCTGGCGTCTCGCAGGTGGCTTTCGACCGCTCTGGCTTCAAGTACCACGGCCGCGTCAAGGCGCTGGCTGATGCTGCTCGTGAAGCTGGGCTGGAGTTCTAAGTTATGTCAAATAACGACCAAAAGCGCGACGAAGGCTACATCGAGAAGCTGGTTCAAGTTAACCGCGTAGCCAAAACCGTTAAAGGCGGCCGTATCTTCACTTTCACCGCGTTGACCGTGGTGGGTGATGGTAAAGGCCGTGTTGGCTTCGGCCGTGGCAAGTCGCGTGAAGTGCCTGCTGCGATCCAGAAGGCAATGGAAGCTGCTCGCCGCAACATGATCCAGGTTGATCTGAACGGCACCACTCTGCAGTACGCAATGAAGTCCGCCCATGGCGCTTCGAAGGTGTACATGCAGCCTGCTTCTGAAGGTACCGGTATCATCGCTGGCGGCGCTATGCGTGCTGTCCTCGAAGTTGCTGGCGTTCAGAACGTTCTGGCCAAGTGCTACGGCTCGACTAACCCGGTAAACGTGGTTCACGCCACTTTCAAGGGTTTGAAAGCAATGCAGTCTCCTGAATCCATTGCCGCCAAGCGTGGCAAAAGCGTCAAGGAGATCTTCTGATCATGGCTACCGTAAAAGTAACGCTGATCAAAAGCATGACCGGCCGCATCCCTAACCACAAACTGTGCGTTAAGGGTCTGGGTCTGCGTCGCATCGGTCACACTGTAGAAGTCCTGGATACTCCCGAGAATCGCGGGATGATCAACAAGGCCTACTACATGCTGCGTGTCGAGGGTTAATCGATGAAACTCAATGATCTGAGTCCAGCGCCGGGTTCCCGTCGCGAAAAGCATCGTCCGGGCCGTGGTATCGGTAGTGGTTTGGGCAAGACCGGTGGCCGTGGCCACAAAGGTCAGACCTCCCGCTCCGGTGGCACCATCGCTCCAGGCTTTGAAGGCGGTCAACAGCCGCTGCATCGTCGCCTGCCGAAGTTCGGTTTCGTTTCCCTGAAAGCCATGGACCGCGCAGAAGTGCGTCTGTCCGAGCTGGCCAAAGTGGACGGCGACATCGTCACCGTGCAGTCCCTGAAGGATGCCAACGTGATCAACCAGAACGTTCAGCGTGTGAAAATCATGCTGTCGGGCGAAGTTGCTCGTGCTGTCACCATCGGAAAGGGAATCGGCGCCACCAAAGGTGCGCGTGCGGCTATCGAAGCAGCTGGCGGCAAGTTCGAGGAATAAATGGCTAAGCAAGGTGCTCTCTCTGCGCTCGGCAAAGGCGGTATGTCTGAACTCTGGGCTCGTCTGCGTTTTCTGTTCCTGGCGATTATCGTCTACCGAATAGGCGCACACATCCCGGTTCCAGGTATCAACCCGGACCGACTCGCGGACCTGTTTCGACAGAATGAGGGGACCATTCTTAGCTTGTTCAACATGTTTTCCGGCGGCGCGCTGGAGCGGATGAGCATTTTTGCACTGGGGATCATGCCGTACATTTCGGCATCGATCATCATGCAACTGATGTCCGCTGTCAGCCCGCAGCTGGAGCAGTTGAAGAAGGAAGGTGAAGCTGGCCGTCGCAAGATCAGCCAGTACACCCGCTACCTCACTGTCGTCCTCGCTCTCGTTCAGGCTATTGGCATGTCCATCGGCTTGGCGGGGCAGGGCGTAGCGTTCACTGGTGACTTTGGCTTCCATTTCGTCGCGGTAACCACTTTTGTGGCGGGTGCGATGTTCATGATGTGGCTGGGTGAGCAGATTACTGAGCGTGGTGTTGGCAACGGTATCTCGATGTTGATCTTCGCAGGTATCGTCGCCGGTCTTCCGAGAGCGATCGGGCAGTCTTTCGAGTCTGCGCGTCAGGGTGATATCAACATTTTTGCCCTGGTTGCCATCGGTTTGCTGGCAGTAGCGATCATCGGTTTCGTGGTGTTCATTGAGCGTGGCCAGCGTCGTATTGCTGTTCACTACGCCAAGCGTCAGCAGGGCCGCAAGGTATTTGCTGCGCAGACCAGCCACTTGCCGTTGAAGGTGAACATGGCCGGCGTTATCCCGGCTATTTTCGCGAGCAGCATCTTGCTGTTCCCGGCTTCGTTGGGTGCCTGGTTCGGCCAGTCTGAAGGTATGGGCTGGTTGCAGGACATCTCGCAGTCGATCGCTCCTGGTCAGCCGTTGAATATTCTGCTGTTTAGTGCAGGGATTATTTTCTTCTGCTTCTTCTATACGGCGTTGATGTTCAATCCGAAAGACGTAGCGGAAAACCTGAAGAAGTCCGGTGCCTTTATTCCGGGCATCCGTCCAGGTGAGCAGTCGGCGCGCTACATTGATGGCGTTCTGACTCGTTTGACCTTGTTCGGTGCTCTTTACATGACGGCCGTCTGCTTGCTTCCCCAGTTCCTGGTGGTTGCGGCAAACGTACCGTTCTACCTTGGCGGGACCTCGTTGCTGATCGTGGTCGTGGTTGTGATGGACTTCATGTCCCAAGTACAATCGCACCTCGTTTCGCACCAGTACGAATCCCTGATGAAGAAAGCCAACCTGAAGGGCTACGGCAGCGGCATGTTGCGCTGAGTAGCGTCCATAAGGTTCGAGGAGTTGGTGATGAAAGTTCGTGCATCGGTGAAAAAGCTGTGCCGTAACTGCAAGATTATTCGCCGCGAAGGTGTTGTTCGGGTAATTTGCAGCGCGGAACCGCGTCACAAACAGCGCCAAGGCTGAGTGTGATTGTGCTTTAAGCCCGGCAGCTAGTGCGCTGCCGGGTTGATTATTTGTTATTACAGCGATATTATCTCGCGCCCTATTTCTTGGCTTCCGGGGCGTAGGTAGCTGTCAATTGGAGTCCCACTGAATGGCCCGTATTGCAGGCGTCAACATTCCAGATAACAAGCATACTGTTATCTCGCTGACCTACATCTATGGTGTTGGTCGCACTACTGCACAGAAAATTTGTGCAGTGACTGGGGTCAACCCAGCGGCAAAGATCAAAGATCTGAGCGACGAGCAAATTGAACAGCTGCGTGGCGAAGTGGCGAAGTTCACCACTGAAGGTGACCTGCGTCGCGAAATCAACATGAAAATCAAGCGCTTGATGGACCTCGGTTGCTATCGCGGTCTGCGTCATCGTCGTGGTCTGCCAGTACGCGGTCAGCGTACCAAGACCAACGCGCGTACCCGTAAAGGTCCGCGTAAGCCGATCCGCAAGTAATCGCCCCAGCGAATCGACAGGAATTTAATCATGGCAAAACCTGCTGCTCGTCCTCGTAAAAAAGTTAAAAAGACAGTGGTTGATGGCATCGCCCACATCCATGCTTCTTTTAACAACACCATCGTGACCATTACCGACCGTCAAGGTAACGCTCTTTCCTGGGCTACCTCCGGTGGTTCGGGTTTCCGCGGTTCCCGCAAGTCCACCCCGTTCGCTGCTCAAGTAGCTGCCGAGCGTGCTGGTCAAGCTGCGCTGGAATACGGCCTGAAAAACCTCGACGTCAACGTCAAAGGTCCAGGTCCAGGTCGTGAATCCGCAGTCCGCGCTTTGAACGGCTGTGGCTACAAGATCGCCAGCATCACCGACGTGACGCCAATCCCGCACAACGGGTGCCGTCCGCCGAAGAAGCGCCGCGTGTAATCCAGGAGATTGTAAAGAATGGCTCGTTACATTGGTCCAAAATGCAAACTCGCTCGTCGCGAAGGCACCGATCTTTTTCTGAAGAGCGGCGTGCGCGCGATCGAATCGAAGTGCAACATTGAAGCAGCACCTGGTATCCACGGCCAACGCCGCGGTCGCCAGTCCGACTACGGCACCCAACTGCGTGAAAAGCAGAAGGTCCGTCGTATCTACGGCGTTCTCGAGCGTCAATTCAGCGGCTACTACAAAGAAGCAGCTGGCAAGAAAGGCGCAACCGGCGAAAACCTGTTGCAACTGCTCGAATGCCGTCTGGACAACGTTGTATACCGTATGGGTTTCGGTTCTACTCGTGCCGAATCCCGTCAGCTGGTATCGCACAAGTCGATCAGCGTTAACGGTCAGACCGTAAACGTTCCGTCCTACCAGGTTCGTGCTGGTGACGTGGTTGCTGTTCGCGAGAAAGCAAAGAACCAACTTCGCATTGTCCAAGCTCTCGATCTGTGTGCCCAACGTGGCCGCGTAGAATGGGTAGAAGTAGACACTGAGAAGAAGTCGGGCGTTTTCAAGAACGTTCCTGCTCGCAGTGATCTGTCCGCCGACATCAACGAAAGCCTGATTGTCGAGCTCTACTCCAAGTAAGGGCTAGAAAATAGGTGCATCCATGCAGATTTCGGTAAATGAGTTCCTGACACCCCGCCATATTGATGTGCAGGTTGTCAGTCCAACCCGCGCCAAGATCACACTCGAGCCTCTCGAGCGTGGTTTCGGCCACACCCTGGGCAACGCGCTGCGCCGCATCCTGTTGTCCTCAATGCCCGGCTGTGCAGTAGTCGAGGCCGAGATTGACGGTGTGCTCCACGAGTACAGCGCCATCGAAGGTGTACAGGAAGACGTAATTGAAATCCTGTTGAACCTTAAAGGTCTGGCTATCAAGCTGCACGGTCGTGACGAAGTTACGCTGACCTTGTCGAAGAAGGGTTCGGGGGTGGTTACCGCTGCCGATATTCAGCTGGATCATGATGTCGAGATCGTTAACCCCGATCACGTAATCGCTAACCTGGCGTCTAACGGCGCCCTGAACATGAAGCTCACCGTAGCTCGTGGTCGTGGTTATGAACCGGCAGACTCGCGTCAGAGCGATGAAGACGAAAGCCGCAGCATCGGTCGCTTGCAGCTTGACTCTTCGTTCAGCCCGGTTCGCCGTATCGCATACGTGGTGGAAAACGCCCGTGTCGAACAGCGTACCAACCTGGACAAGCTGGTTATTGATCTGGAAACCAACGGTACCCTGGATCCTGAAGAGGCTATCCGCCGTGCTGCAACCATCCTGCAACAGCAGTTGGCTGCGTTCGTCGACCTCAAGGGTGACAGTGAGCCAGTGGTTGTCGAGCAGGAAGACGAGATCGATCCGATCCTGCTTCGCCCGGTTGACGATCTGGAACTGACTGTACGTTCGGCTAACTGCCTTAAGGCGGAAAACATCTACTACATCGGCGACCTGATTCAGCGTACCGAAGTAGAGCTGTTGAAGACTCCGAACCTTGGCAAGAAATCCTTGACTGAAATCAAGGACGTTCTGGCCTCCCGCGGTCTGTCCCTCGGCATGCGCCTCGACAACTGGCCGCCTGCAAGTCTTAAGAAGGACGACAAGGCGACTGCCTGATCGTCGTAATCACCGAACGTTGTGTTTGGTAAGGAATGAACCATGCGTCATCGTAAAAGTGGTCGTCACCTGAGCCGCACCAGCTCGCACCGCAAGGCCATGTTCCAAAACATGGCGGTGTCGCTGTTCGAGCACGAGCTGATCAAAACTACACTGCCGAAAGCCAAAGAACTGCGTCGCGTTGCTGAGCCGCTGATCACTCTGGCCAAGACAGATAGCCTGGCTAACCGCCGTCTGGCTTTCGACCGTACTCGTTCGAAGGCTATCGTTGGTAAGCTCTTCAACGACCTGGGCAAGCGTTACGCTACCCGTGAGGGTGGCTACCTGCGCATCCTCAAGTGCGGTTTCCGCGCTGGCGACAACGCGCCTATGGCGTACGTCGAGTTGGTTGATCGTGCTACCAGCGGTGAAGCTGTATCCGCTGAGTAAGTCGGCAACATACAAAAAACCGGGCCTTGTGCCCGGTTTTTTGTTGCCTGAAAAAAACCGGCAAGCCGTTTCGCCTGGCCTGGCTATCGGCAAACCTTCAACATTAGATAATGACTATCGATGTCCATGATTTAATGAATTTGGATACTGTCACTAACATGATCGATACTCCTTTCCAGCCGATTAGCCGGCAGTTCGAAGACCGACCTAGGAAGATTGAGCATGAGCCAGATCAAAACGCTTACGACCGCCAGCGGCGCTCCAGTCGCCGATAACCAGAACTCTCGTTCCGCCGGCCCGCGTGGCCCGCTGCTGCTCGACGATTTTCACCTGATCGAGAAGCTTGCTCACTTCAATCGCGAGAACATTCCAGAGCGTCGTGTGCACGCCAAGGGCTCGGGCGCCTACGGCACCTTTACCGTCACCCAGGACATCACCCAGTACACCAGCGCCAAGCTGTTCGAGTCGATCGGCAAGCAGACCCCCACTTTCCTGCGGTTTTCCACTGTGGGTGGCGAGCGTGGTTCGGCCGACACTGAACGCGATCCGCGCGGTTTCGCCTTGAAGTTCTACACCGAAGAAGGCAACTGGGACATCGTTGGCAACAACACGCCGGTGTTCTTCATCCGCGATCCGCTGAAATTTCCAGATTTCATCCACACCCAGAAACGTCTGCCGCAAAGCAACCTGAAAAGCGCCCAGGCGATGTGGGATTTCTGGTCGCATTCGCCTGAGGCGCTGCACCAGGTCACCATCCTGTTTTCCGACCGTGGCATTCCGGATGGCTACCGTCACATGCACGGCTTCGGCAGTCACACCTACAGCCTGATCAGCGCACAGGGTGAGCGGCACTGGGTGAAGTGGCACTACAAGACCTTGCAAGGCATCAAGAACCTCGCACCAGCGGAAGCGGCACGCCTGGCCGGTACCGATCCGGATTATGCCCAGCGGGACCTGTTCGAGGCCATCGAGCGCGGCGACTTCCCAAAATGGCGCGTTTGCATCCAGATCATGAGCGAGGCCCAGGCGGCGGCTCATTACGAGAATCCGTTCGACGTGACCAAGACCTGGTCGCAGAAAGAATTCCCGTTGATCGAAGTGGGTGTGCTCGAACTCAACCGCAACCCGCTGAACTACTTTGCTGAAGTCGAGCAAGCGGCATTTGGCCCGAGCAACATGGTGCCAGGGGTTGGCCTCTCGCCGGATCGCATGCTGCAGGGCCGTGTCTTCGCCTACGCCGATGCGCACCGCTACCGTGTGGGCACCAATCACCAGCAATTGCCGGTGAATGCGCCACGCAGTCCGGTCAACACCTACCAGCGCGACGGCGCCATGGCGTTCGGCAGCAATGGCGGCGCGGCACCGAACTACGAGCCTAACAGCTATGTGGAGACGCCGAAGCAGGCGCCGCGTTATGCGGAGCCGGCACTGGCCCTCAGTGGTGCGGCGGATCGTTACGATCATCGCGAAGACACGGACTACTACAGCCACGCCGGTGCGTTGTTCCGCTTGATGAACGATGAGCAGAAAGCCCTGTTGATCCGCAACATCGCGGGTGCGATGGGTGGCGTGTCGGCAGATGTGATTGACCGTCAATTGCAGCATTTTTACAAAGCGGATACCGCCTACGGAGAAGGCATTGCAAAAGCGTTGGGCGTAGCGCTTAACTAAGTCTAAACGAGAAGCAGAACCGCCCGCATTAGGGCGGTTTTTGCGTTATTTAGCCTGTTTTTCTCGGATTTTCTTCGCTTTTATTGCGTTGAGGCAGTGACCTTGCGGTCAGCTTGGTTCAAACTACAACCTTTAAAAGCTTGTGGAGATGTAGGGCGATGCAAGGTCACCCAGACGTAATCGATTACCTCAACACGTTGCTGACCGGCGAGCTGGCAGCCCGTGATCAATATTTCATCCATTCGCGGATGTACGAGGATTGGGGGTTTACCGAGCTCTACGAACGTATCAACCACGAGATGGAAGAAGAGACCCAGCACGCCGATGCGCTGATGCGCCGGATCCTGATGCTCGAAGGTACGCCACGCATGCGTGCCGATGACCTGGATGTCGGCACCACCGTACCCGACATGCTCGCCGCCGACCTGCGCCTGGAATACAAAGTCCGCGCCGCGCTGTGCAAAGGCATCGAGCTTTGCGAACAGCACAACGACTACGTGACCCGCGAGATTCTGCGGATCCAGCTCAACGACACCGAAGAAGATCATACCTACTGGCTGGAGAAGCAGTTGGGGCTGATCAAATTGATCGGCTTGGAGAACTACCTGCAATCGCAGTTCTGATGTACTTATTGTGGGAGCGAGCTTGCTCCCACAGGGAAACAACAAAAAGCCCCTGCCATCGATGAGATGACAGGGGCTTTTTCGTGCCGGGTGAAATCAGTCCCGATCACGCTCCAGCAGTGGCTTGAGGTAGTAACCGGTGTGGGACTGCTTCATCTCGGCCACTTGTTCCGGCGTCCCCACGGCGATGATCTGGCCGCCCTTGGAACCGCCTTCCGGCCCCAGATCCACCAGCCAGTCGGCGGTCTTGATCACGTCCAGGTTATGTTCGATCACCACCACGGTGTTGCCGTGATCGCGAAGGCGGTGCAGCACGTCGAGCAATTGCTGGATATCGGCGAAGTGCAGGCCGGTGGTCGGCTCGTCGAGGATATACAGGGTCTTGCCGGTGTCGCGCTTGGACAGCTCGCGGGACAACTTGACCCGCTGGGCCTCACCGCCGGACAGCGTCGTCGCCGACTGCCCCAGCTTGATGTACGACAGGCCGACATCCATCAGCGTCTGGAGCTTGCGCGCCAGGGCCGGCACCGCGTCGAAGAACGCCCGGGCCTCTTCGATGGTCATCTCGAGGGTTTCGTGGATGTTCTTGCCCTTGTATTTGATCTCCAGGGTTTCGCGGTTGTAGCGCTTGCTCTTGCATACATCGCACGGCACGTAGATGTCGGGCAGGAAGTGCATTTCCACTTTGATCAGGCCGTCGCCCTGGCAGGCCTCGCAGCGCCCGCCCTTGACGTTGAACGAGAAACGCCCCGGGCCATAACCCCGTGAACGGGACTCCGGCACGCCGGCGAACAGCTCGCGGATCGGGGTGAACAGCCCGGTATAGGTCGCCGGGTTGGAACGCGGTGTGCGGCCAATCGGGCTTTGGTCGATGTCGACCACCTTGTCCAGGTGTTCCAGGCCCTTGATGCTGTCATGGGCCGCCGCTTCCAGGGTGGTGGCACCGTTCAGGGCCGTGGCGCTGAGGGGGAACAGGGTGTTGTTGATCAGCGTCGACTTGCCGGAGCCGGACACGCCGGTGACGCAG
This sequence comes from Pseudomonas thivervalensis, assembly GCF_001269655.1. Classification (GTDB taxonomy): domain Bacteria; phylum Pseudomonadota; class Gammaproteobacteria; order Pseudomonadales; family Pseudomonadaceae; genus Aquipseudomonas; species Aquipseudomonas thivervalensis. Next base: position 76,089 of record NZ_LHVE01000019.1, on the reverse strand, counting down.
GTCAGCAGGCCGATCGGGATTTCCAGGTCGACGTTGCGCAGGTTGTTGCCGCGAGCACCCTTGAGGGTCAGCGACAGCTTCTTGTTGCGCGGCGTACGCTTGGCCGGGACCTTGATCTTGACCCGGCCCGACAGGTATTTGCCCGTCAGTGAGTCAGGGTGGGCCATGACTTCGGCGGCAGTACCCTGGGCGACGATGTGTCCACCATGCACCCCGGCACCCGGGCCGATGTCTACCACATAGTCGGCCAGGCGGATGGCATCCTCGTCGTGCTCGACCACGATCACCGTGTTACCGATGTCCCGCAAGTGCTTCAGGGTTCCGAGCAACCGGTCGTTATCCCTTTGGTGCAAGCCGATGGACGGTTCGTCGAGGATGTACATCACCCCCACCAGGCCGGCGCCGATCTGGCTGGCGAGGCGGATACGCTGGGCTTCGCCGCCGGACAAGGTATCTGCGCTGCGATCGAGGGTCAGGTAGTCCAGGCCGACGTTCACCAGGAACTGCAGGCGCTCGCGGATTTCCTTGAGGATCTTGTCGGCGATTTCGCCCCGACGACCGGTAAGCTTCAAGCCGCCAAAGTAATCGGTGGCGTCGCCAATCGGCAGGTTGGTCACCGCCGGCAGCGTTTTCTCGCCAACCCACACATGCCGCGCTTCGCGACGCAAACGTGTACCGCGGCAATCGGGGCAGGGCTGGGTGCTGAGGAACTTGGCCAATTCTTCGCGCACGCTCGCCGATTCGGTCTCGCGGTAGCGTCGCTCCAGGTTCGGCACGATGCCTTCGAACGGGTGGGAGCGCTTGACGATATCGCCGCGGTCGTTGAGGTATTTGAAGTCGACATTCTGCGAGCCGCTGCCGTGCAGGATGAATTTCTGCTGGTCGGCGGGCAACTCGTTGAACGGCTTGTCCAGGCTGAACTTGTAATGGGCCGCCAGTGAACCGAGCATCTGGAAGTAATAGACGTTGCGCCTGTCCCAGCCGCGAATCGCCCCTTCGGCCAGGGTCAGCTCGCCATTGACCAGCCGTTTGGTGTCGAAGAACTGCTTGACCCCCAGGCCGTCGCAGGTCGGGCAGGCGCCGGCCGGGTTGTTGAAGGAGAACAGCTTGGGTTCCAGCTCGCTGATGGCGTGGCCGCAGATCGGGCAGGCGAAACGCGCGGAGAAAATGATCTCTTCGCCGAGCTCGTCGTCCATCGGGGCGACCAGGGCGATGCCGTCGGCCAGTTTCAGTGCGGTCTCGAAGGACTCGGCCAGGCGCTGTTGCAGGTCGGCGCGGACCTTGAAACGGTCGACTACCACATCGATCGAGTGCTTCTTCTGTTTATCCAGCTTCGGCAGTTCGTCCAGCTCGCACAGCTTGCCGTTGACCCGGGCCCGCACGAAGCCCTGGGCGCGCAGTTCTTCGAAGACCATCAGGTGTTCGCCCTTGCGCTCGCGAATCACCGGTGCCAGCAGCATCAGCTTGCTGCCTTCCGGCTGGGCCAGCACCAGGTCGACCATCTGGCTGACGGTCTGGGCTTCCAGGGGAATGTCGTGGTCGGGGCAGCGGGGAATACCGACCCGCGCATACAGCAGGCGCAGGTAGTCGTAGATCTCGGTGATGGTGCCGACCGTCGACCGTGGGTTATGGGAGGTCGACTTCTGTTCGATGGAAATCGCCGGCGACAGGCCTTCGATGGTGTCGACGTCGGGTTTTTCCATCATCGACAGGAACTGCCGGGCGTAGGCCGACAGCGATTCGACATAGCGGCGCTGGCCTTCGGCGTACAACGTGTCGAAAGCCAGGGATGACTTGCCGGATCCGGACAGGCCGGTGATGACGATCAGCTTGTCCCGTGGCAGGGTCAGGTCGATGTTCTTCAGGTTGTGGGTACGGGCCCCACGAATCAGGATCTTGTCCAAAGTGGCCTCGCTCGGCGGGCGTCGAAAACGTAGGAGTATACGGGCAAATACTGGATGGATGCACACTATTGAAGGCGCGATTGCAGCCATACATGAAGACTGCGCGGCAAACGGTCGCCATATACCCTCTCAATCGATGGGACTGGTAGAATCGCCGCCGGTTCACATGAGGTTTTTCCATGCAAGATCCCCACAGCGAACGCATGAGTCGTGGCGAGACACGCGCAGCAAGCGGTCTGGCCCTCGTGTTCGCCTTTCGTATGCTGGGCATGTTCATGGTGTTGCCGGTGCTGGCGACCTATGGCATGGACCTGGCGGGTGCGACCCCGGCCCTCATCGGCTTGGCGATTGGCGCCTATGGCCTGACCCAGGCGATCTTCCAGATTCCATTCGGGATCATTTCCGACCGCATCGGCCGGCGTCCGGTCATCTACCTGGGGCTGATCGTCTTTGCCCTCGGCAGCGTGCTGGCGGCCAATGCCGACTCGATCTGGGGCGTGATTGCCGGACGTATCCTACAAGGTGCCGGGGCTATTTCCGCCGCCGTCATGGCGTTGCTATCAGATTTGACCCGCGAACAGCACCGGACCAAGGCCATGGCCATGATCGGCATGACCATTGGTCTGTCGTTCGCCGTGGCGATGGTGGTCGGTCCCTTGCTGACCCGGGCCTTTGGCTTGTCGGGCCTGTTCCTGGCGACCGGTGCCATGGCCCTGGTGGGGATCCTGATCGTGGCGTTCATGGTGCCGCGCGCCACCGGGCCGCTGCAGCACCGCGAATCCGGGGTGGCGCGCCAGGCATTGATCCCGACGCTCAAGCACCCGGACCTGTTGCGCCTGGACCTGGGCATTTTCGTGCTCCACGCCATGCTGATGTCCAGCTTCGTCGCCTTGCCGCTGGCCTTGGTCGAGAAGGCCGGCCTGCCCAAGGAGCAGCACTGGTGGGTCTACCTGACCGCGCTGCTGATTTCATTCTTCGCCATGATCCCCTTCATCATCTATGGCGAGAAACGACGCAAAATGAAACGAGTTTTGCTCGGCGCCGTCGTGACGCTGATGCTCACTGAGCTATTCTTCTGGCAGTTCGGCGATAGCTTGCGGGCCCTGGTGATCGGTACGGTGGTGTTCTTCACCGCGTTCAATCTGCTGGAAGCATCGCTGCCGTCGTTGATCAGCAAGGTTTCACCGGCGGGCGGCAAGGGCACGGCGATGGGGGTCTACTCCACCAGCCAGTTCCTGGGGTCGGCGTTGGGCGGGATCCTCGGCGGCTGGCTGTTCCAGCATGGCGGTTTGTCGGTTGTGTTCCTGGGATGCGCCGCGCTGGCTGCACTTTGGTTAGCCTTTGCTGTTACCATGCGCGAACCTCCCTATGTGACGAGCCTGCGCTTGCCCTTATCGCCCGAGGCGATTCGTGAGGCTGGCCTGACCGAGCGTCTGAAGGCCGTCGTTGGAGTAACCGATGCAGTGGTGGTCGCCGACGAGGCGGCTGTATACATCAAACTGGACACCGAATTATTGGATCGCGCGACGCTCGAGCGCCTGGTGAACAACCCGGCCCCGACCACGTGCGAAGCCTAGGAGAACGTTATGGCCCGTGGGGTTAACAAAGTCATATTGGTCGGTACTTGCGGCCAGGATCCCGAAGTTCGCTACCTGCCGAACGGCAACGCCGTGACCAACCTGAGTCTGGCGACCAGCGAACAGTGGACCGACAAGCAGACCGGCCAGAAGGTCGAGAAGACCGAATGGCACCGCGTGTCGATGTTCGGCAAGGTGGCCGAGATCGCCGGCGAATACCTGCGCAAGGGTTCGCAGGTTTACATCGAAGGCAAGCTGCAGACCCGCGAGTGGGAAAAAGACGGCATCAAGCGCTACACCACCGAAATCGTGGTCGACATGCAAGGCACCATGCAATTGCTCGGTGGCCGTCCGCAGGGCGACCAGCAGCAAGGTGGCAACAACTACCAGCAGTCGGCCCCGGCCCCGCGTCAGCAGGCGCCTCGTCCACAATCGGCTCCACAGCCACAACGTGAACGCCCGGCCCCACAACAGGCCGCGCCGCAACCGGCTCCGGATTTCGACAGCTTCGATGACGATATCCCGTTCTGATCCTGGCTGAGCCTATTGCACCAGTCGTTTCAAAAAAGCCCCAAGTGCAATTTGCCCTTGGGGCTTTTTATTTGTTTGGTCCAGGCCAGGTTCGTGGCTTGAAGAAACAAAGTGATCCCGGTCATAAATCCAGATCCAATAGCTCCTGCATCCGCTCGCCAACCGACTGCGTCAACCACGTGGCATGGAACGCCATTTCCTTCACCGTGATATCCACCCGGAACCGAAGCGCAATCGGCTTGCCATCGGCCCCGGCGTAGCCCACTACAAAATGATTCACGTTGGCGAACGGGGTCAAGGTGTAGGGCTTGATGTAATCGCCTAGTAAAAACAAGTTGTGTTTTTCCGGGGCCCCGCCAACCCAGGTTTTTTCTGTCTGACCTGCCGTGCCGCCACCTTCACGGCCGATAGTTCGCCGGTAATTCATGCCGCGTCGGCGTTTTTTCTTCGTGATAGTGCGGTTTGCCCTGGGGGGAGCTCATCAAGGTCGAGTTGGCCAGGATTGTCTCTGTCAGCAAACAGTCCTCACCCTCGCCGAACCAGCAGGCCAGCGCCGAGTTTCGATTGCCATGCATGTCCACGACGGCCGGCCAGTTCTCGGCGCCGTGGGCGTCACTGGGGGCAATGTCAGGGTAATGCTTGGGCGGCAAGACCAGTGCATCGCCGGGCCGCAGCCACAGGTCGGCCAAATGAATTTCCCTCGACGCCGGCCGCCAACGGGCGACGCTGATCACCAGCGGCAAGCGCCCATAGCGGGAAAAGAACGCGTGGGGGAAGTTGTGGTATTCGAGGTCGGTCGGGTTGTAGGTCAGCAGTTCGCGCTGGCGCGCCGGGCCCAGGTAGGGCGATTGGTGGCCTGCCCATTTGCCGTAGGTGTATTGGCCCAGGATCAGTTGGTCATACTCGAAACGCAGGCATTCGCCATTGCCGAGCAGGGTCATGCCGAATGCTTGGGCCGTTTCCCTGGTTGCCCAGATCGGTGCGTAGTGCACTTCGCTGGCGTGGAAGTCGAACGTCTTGATCCAGTAGGAGCCGGTGTTCGTTGGAACTTCGCGGTCCCGCCAACTGATGCCGGCGTAGCGAGTACCCAGGGACAGGGTCGGGTTCTCGGGGCTGAGCTGGATCAGGTGGCCGCGCGCCTGGGCGCTCGGTTGCGCCAGGCCATGGTCATTGAACAGATAGGGAAACCGGCGGGTATCGAGCGCTGTTTCCACGCCGTCGCCGATAAAGGGAACACAGTTGAAGACTTGCATCGTATAGGGACCACGCGCGCAAAGGGGCTAGAGGGAATGGCAGTCAATCAAGTCACCGAACCTGTGGGAGCGAACTTGCTCGCGATAGCGCTGGATCAGCTTGCATCAATGTTGAATATGCCGCCGCCAATCGCGAGCAAGCTCGCTCCCACAAAAGTGTTCCTTGGGCCTTGACTGCCCGGTATCAACTATACGGACGATGCTGCTCGCGCAACCAATCCATACCGTGGGGTTGGCGCCAAGGCTGGACGGCGCGCGCTTTTCAACCTGGGTCAGGCGCAAGGCGTCCATCCAGTAGTAGACCATCAGCAGGTGTCAATTGATGGGAGTGAGTATCGGGGGCGCGGTGATCCCCGGACAGTCCAGAGCGGTGTCAGTCTGGTATCAGTTTGGTGTCAGGCCAAATGCCATCTTTTCGTTAACCCCGGGGGAGACGCTGGAGTACACTCGACCGGCTGCCGTTTGACCCTGGGTAGAAGGGCTATCAACATGGATTCGCGATATAACACCTTTGCTGCCCTGCCCAAGCACGATGCCTCGATCTCCGACGGTCGTATCCTGTTGGACGCCATATCGTTGAAAGGGCTGCGCAAGCAGCATGGCCTGAGCCAGGAGACCCTGGCCGAAGCCTGCCTGAACCGGCATTTGTGCGTCTCGATCGCCTCCATCAAGCGTGCCGAAACCGGCAAACCAGTGCTCTACCGCACCGCTCGACACCTGGCTACGGCCTTCGGGGTCGATGTGAGAGCACTGTTGGGCGATCCTGCCTCGGCGGCTTTAGCGCAAATCCAACAGACGATGCGCGAGCTGCATCAGACGGCCGTTGGGCAACAGGCGCTGAAACAAATCGACGACAGCGTTATCCGTTATGTGCTTGAACTGTCCTTTCGGATCGATGGCTTGCCAACGACCGCGTTCATGGACGAAATCGAGCGTTTGGTGCGTCAGTTCGGTGGTGTTCCACTGGGAATGACGCGGGATGTGATGATCGCCCAGTTCGGTTCGCCACAGGCCTATCGCAGCGATAGCGAGCGGGGCTTGCTCTGCGCTTTGGCGCTGAGTCGGGAACAGTTCGTCACGCCTGGGTATGCCTTGTTGCTGCGCCTGGTGCGCCTGAGTGTCGACACCACAACGCCTGAGGCCGAGCCGGACTTGCCGGCGCAAAGAAACCTGTCGGATCGCCATGGGCACGCGCCGGTTTATGTTGCGCAAAACCTGCTGGAGCAACTCGCCGCACGGTTTGAGTTTTCGTCCAGCGACGATGAGTTCAAGGCCTATCGCAAATGCCTGCGTCCGCGCAGCCTCGACGAAAACGCATCGCGCCCCTTGGTGGGACGGGCCATCGAGTTATTGCAGTTCAAGGCGGTGATCGAGGCCACCCAAGAATGTCAGGATGGGCACATCGTCTATGTGCGCGGCATGGCAGGCATTGGCAAGACCCGATTGGTCAGCGAGTTCTTCGAAATGGCCCGGCAGCGGGGCTTCGCCTGCCATCGGGGCGATGTGTTGGATTTCGGTATGGACAACAGTTTGTGGCCTTTGGGCCAACTGGTGACTGGCCTGCTCAACCTGATGGGTGCGCCGCCCGTCAGCGCGCCGCTGTTGGACGCGGCCCTGTCCCGCCTGAAGGTGGCCGCCGAACATCGAATATTCCTGCAAGTGCTGACGGGCGTGTCGTCTGCCGAGCCGCCCATCCTGTACGGCGCGATGAGCAACCATGCCCGTACCCAGGGACTGTTCCAGGCGTTGCTCGAGGTGTTGCTGCGCGTCGCGGTGCAACGGCCCCTGCTGATTTGCCTCGAAGACTTGCACTGGGGCGATGCCACGCTGTTTACGCTGCTGGGCAGGCTGCTCGATGCCACGGACGAAGCGCCGATCGTCTGGCTGCTGACGTCCCGCCCCGAAGGTGACCCGCTGGACGGTGAAATCCGTGCGCATTCTGCCAGCCCCATGAGTGTGCTCGACATTGCGCCGATCCGGGCGCGGGAGGCCACGGTCCTGGCGGAGCAATTCACCGAGGTCGATCCGCGCTACCGGGCTGAATGCGTCGCCCGTGCCCAAGGCAATCCGCTGTACCTGACGCAACTGCTGTCGAGCCCGCAAGGTGTTTTCCCTGACAGCCTGCGGCATTTGGTCCAGACCCGTTTTGACAAGCTGGGCCCCGAGCAACGTCGCGCCCTGCATTACGCCGCCGTGCTGGGCAATCGCTTCGAACTGGCGTTGTGGCGCGAAGCGCTGGGGCAGCCCGGTTATCTGCCGACGGCGGAGATGCGCCAGGGGCTGCTGCGGGAAGTCGAGCCAGGCAGCTATCTGTTTGTCCACGACCTGGTCATGCACTGCCTCTACGATGCGATGCCCACCCTGCTGCGCGAGCAGTTGCACGGTGAGGTGGCGAATCTCTACCGCATGCGCGACCGGGTGCTTTATGCCCGACATTTGCTGCGGGCCAACGATCCGGCGGCGTTCGACGCGCTGTTGGTTGCGATGGGCGAAAAACGGCTGGCCTGTCAGTACGACAGTGTCCTTGCGCTGGCGGGGCAATGCTCGGTGTTTGTCGAGCGCACGCAGGGTAGTTTTTCCTTCGCGTTGCTGTGCGGCCAGGCGTGCTTGGGCTTGGGCCAGACCATGGAAGCGCGGGCGCATTTCCAGCGGGCCCTGGCTGTGGCCGAGCAGCCGCAGGATCGGATCGAGGCCGCGTTGGGGCTGGCAGCGGTCCTCAATACACTCGATTGCCTGGACGAGGAGGAGCGCCTGATCGAGGGCATGCTGCCCATCGCCCGAGCCATGCAGGCCCACACAGCGCTGGCCCGGTTGAGCCACTTGCGAGGGAACATTTATTTTCCACGGGGCGATTACGCCGAGTGTCGCCGGCTTCACGAAGAGGCCTTGTCCTTTGCCCGCGTCGGTCGGGACCTGGAGACCGAGGCCAAGGCCTTGAGCGGCATTGGCGACTCCTACTACGCACAAGGGTGCATGCAGACCGCCTCCGAAGTCTTCGATCAATGCGTACGCCTGTGCGAGCGCAATGGATTGGCACATGTGGAAGCGGGTAATCGCAGCGCCCGTGGTTCGGCGCAGCTGTACCTGGGCCAGCCGGAGCTCGCCTTGCGTGACGCCACGGAGGCCATCGAATGCAGTGCCCGACTAGGCAATCATCGAGCGCAGGTTTTCTCCCGATTGACCGCGGCGTGGGTGTTGGTGGCGGGCGGCCAGGATGCCTTGGCTGAACAAGAACTGACCTGCGCCCTGGCCCTGGCGCGCAACCTGGGCGCCAGCCGTTTCGAAGCGATTCTGCTGGAAGGGTTGGCGCGGGTGGCGTTGCGCCAGGGCGAGCGCGGTCTGGCGCAAACCTTGATCATGGAGGCGGCGGGCCTGGTTGAGCGTTTTGAACTTCAACGCTACATCGGGCCTTGGGTCTATGGCAGCTTGGCGATGATCAGTGAGGATGCGCAGCTCAGCCAGCAGGCCTTGGCGAAGGGCGAAAACCAGCTCACCCAAGCCTGCCTGGCCCACAATGCCTTGCGCTTTCGCGTGGCCGCCGCTGAAACATGCTTGTTGACGGGCAATATTGAACAGGCGATCTGGCATGGGCAGCAGATGGCGGCGTTGCCCGAATCAGCGTCGTGCGCCTGGATCAACCACCATGTGCGGTTGATCGGTGTGGCGGGGCAGTGGCTGCGTAGCGCCGATCAGGCCAGCGGCGAGAAGTTGAAAGGGATGGCACGCGAAGCACAGCAGATGGGGTTCGTGGCGACGATGCCGAGGTTATTGCACGTGCTGGAGACGTGATCGCTTCCGCGCACAGCGTTGATGCCTGAGACAAAACCGCACTTCGGCGATGAAGTGCGGTTTTTTCAGATGTGTCGTGGGCTTAGCGATTGGCCGCCAGGAATTGCTCGGTGCTCACCACACTCGCGTAAGCAAACCCCAGCGCGGCCATGAACGCCGCATGCACCTGGGCAGCAGGCACGACGACCCCATTGAATTCCAGGTCGAGGGTGGCGCAGGCGTCGTGGATGACCGTGACGCCGTAGCCCAGGTCCGCCGCCGCCCGCACGACGCCATCGACGCACATGTGGCTCATGCTGCCGACCACCACCAGTTGCTCGATGCCGTGCTGTTCAAGGAGGGCTTGCAGTTCGGTTTCGCGAAACGAATTGACGAAGTGCTTGAGCACCACCGGTTCGTCGGCGCGGTTGAGCACCTTGGGGTGCAACTGTGCGCCTTCGGAGCCTGGGGTGAAGAAGGGCGCGTCTTCGGAGGTGAATTCATGGCGGATGTGCACCACGTTGTCGCCAGCCTGGCGAAAGGCGTCGATCAACCGTGCGGCGTTATCGGCGGCGGCATGGACATCGACCAGTGGCCATTTTCCCTGGGGGAAGTAGTCGTTCTGGATATCGACTACGATGAGCGCTTGCTTGGACATGAGGGCTTCCTTGATCAGGTTGGGTAGGGCGCCAGTATTGGCGTTTACCGCCGGCACGAGGATTGGCCGCAACGACAATAAGCGAGGGAAAACTGACAATGGCGCAGCAAAGGGCAGTCGCCGAACTTGGGGTGCTCATCTACCCCGGAGCGCAAATGGCGGCGGTGCATGGCTTGACCGATCTGTTCGCCGTGGCACAGCGGATCGCGGCCGAGCAGGCCAGCACGCAATTGCCGCGCCTGCGGGTCAGCCACTGGCAGACCGATAACCCTGCAGCACCACGGCGGGTGTTCGACAGTGAAACCGGCCCGGCGGGCTCGTTGGTGGCTTTGCTGATCCCGCCGTCCATCGCCGGTTTCGATGAAAACCTGGCAACGCCAACGCTGATGGATTGGCTGCGTGCGCAGCATGCGGGCGGCACTGTGCTGGGTGGTGTGTGTGTGGGCTCGATCCTGTTGGCCGAAAGCGGCTTGCTCGACGGGCGCAGCGCCACCACTCATTGGACCTCGGCCAAGAGTTTTGCGGTCCGTTACCCGAAGATCAAGCTCAATGCCGACAAACCCATCATCGACGACGGTGACCTGATCACCACTGCCGGGCTGATGGCCTGGTCGGAGTTGGGGCTGCGCCTGGTGGACCGCTTGCTCGGGCCCAGCATCGCCACCCGCACCGCGCAATTTCTGGTGATCGAGCACAGCGACAGCGCGAGCCAGTGCGGCAGTAACTTTGCGCCCATCCTCAGCCATGGCGACGGGGCGATTCTCAAGGTCCAGCATTGGCTGCAAAGCGTCGGCGCGGTGGAAGTGTCCCTCGGTACGATGGCCGAACGCGCCGGGTTGGAAGAGCGCACCTTCCTGCGCCGCTTCCGTGCCGCCACCGGACTCAAGCCCACTGAGTACTGCCAGCACCTGCGGGTCGGCAAGGCCCGGGAAATGCTGGAGTTTACTAACGGCACCATCGACCACATTGCCTGGACCGTTGGTTACCAGGATCCGAGTGCCTTTCGCGCGACGTTCAGGAAAATCACCGGGTTGGCGCCGAGTGATTATCGGGCGAGGTTTGGGGTGAGCCCGCCGAGCACTCCCAAAGCCTGACGCTGAACCTTTTTGTGGCGAGGGAGCTTGCTCCCGCTGGGGTGCGCCTGTAGGAGCTGACGAGTGCAACGAGGCTGCGATCTTGTCCCAGACAGTTGAGTCCCAAGCGAAAGATCAAGATCAAAAGATCGCAGGCTTCGCCAGCTCCTACACCCAGCGGGAGCAAGCTCCCTCGCCACAGGTTGGGGCTGTGACTGCAGGCTGGTATCGTGCAATTTGCCGGACGCATGCCATCTGTCGTGCAGAATGAAACAGGCCAGGTGCTATCAACTGCGCACTATGCGCCCGCTTGGCTGACCCTCATCGCCCAGGTCACCGTTGGCCTGATCTCTGCACCTTCCCTTTCCAAAGCCATCGAGCGCAGGAAAAAGGGCACCGCATGACATCAGTCAATCGCAACAAACGGGTCGTGGCCTATTCGGTCAATCCACAAGCGCCGCGCCATGAGGTCGAGACCAACCGTGCACTGGCCCAATGGCTGGCACAGATCCTGGGATGGGAATACGGCGACAGTCATGAGCCCCAGGCCGGTCATGACCTTTACCTGTTGCCCACGCAGACCCTGATTGGCGCCGAAGCGGCGATGCGCCTGGGCGTCAAGGGGCCGGAGGATGTGTGGGGTGGGTACGTCGAGCATGACTTTATTTGCACCAAGGCGATTACTCACGGTCTGTTGAATAAGGACGCGGTGGCGCCCAAAGGCTGGTCGCCGCTGTTTGCCAAGCTCACCCGAGGCGCGGTGCTCGATGGCGTGACGGTGTTTGCACTCAAGGATGCCCGCCCGGCCGCTGAGCACTTGCTGTACACCGGGCCGATCCGCCTCAAGCCGATCCATGCCTGTGCCGGGCGTGGCCAACGGCTGATCAAGAGCCTGGCGCAATTCGATGAAATTGTCGCCGCGCCTGACGCCCAGGCGCTGTTTCGCGAAGGGGTAGTGCTGGAACAGCACCTCAACGAGGTCAAGACCCAGAGCGTCGGCCAGAGCTTCATCAACGGCAAGGTCATGAGCTATTGCGGCGTGCAACACCTGACCCACGACAGCCAGGGGCTGGAAGTGTACGGCGGGTCGGACCTGCTGGTGGTGCAGGGCGGCTATATCGAGTTGCTCAGGCTCGAACTGCCCGACGATGTGCGCGAGGCGGTGCGGTTGGCGCAAGTGTTCGATGACGCCGCCAACCAGGCCTATCCGAGTTTTTTTGCGTCGCGGCGCAACTACGACATTGCCCAGGGCCTGGATGCCGCCGGCCAGCCCCGTGGCGGCGTGTTGGAACAGTCGTGGCGCATGGGCGGGGCCAGCAGCGCCGAAATGGCGGCATTGCAGGTGTTCGTCGAAACGCCTGAAACCAGCGCGGTGCGAGTGTCCTCGGTGGAAACCTACCTCGACCAACCGCTGCCAGCCGGCGCCAGGGAGGTGTATCGCGGCGCGGCGGAAAATGGTGATTTCCTACTCAAATACGTAACGGTTCAATCCTATGACGGCTAGAAGCGAAACGATCCAGATAGCAATTGATGACGAGCATATGAACGGGACCTTCCTCAGCCCCAAATCGAAGGTCCCTGGTGTTTTATTTGTGCACGGCTGGGGCGGCAGCCAGGAGCGGGACCTGGAACGGGCCAAAGGCATCGCCGGCCTCGGCTGCGTGTGCCTGACCTTCGACCTGCGCGGGCACACCGGCGGGGCGGGGATTCCGTTGTCCCGGGTTACCCGCGAGGACAACCTGCGGGATCTGTTGGCGGCATACGACCGCTTGCTCGCCCACCCCGCCTTGGATACCTCGGCGATTGCCGTGGTGGGCACCAGTTATGGCGGTTACCTGGCGTCGATCCTGACCTCGCTGCGCCCGGTGCGCTGGCTGGCCCTGCGGGTGCCGGCGTTGTACCGCGACGAGCAATGGCACACGCCCAAGCGCGACCTGGACAAGACCGACCTGCTGGATTACCGCAGCACCCTGGTGCACGCCAGCACCAATCGCGCCTTGCACGCGTGTTCGCAGTTCACCGGCGATGTGTTGCTGGTGGAGTCCGAGACCGATACCTATGTGCCCCATGCCACGATCATGAGCTACCGCGCGGCCTGCCAGCAGACCCATTCGTTGACGCACCGGATCATCGACGGCGCCGACCATGCCCTGAGCGACCCCGTGTCACAACAGGCTTACACCTCGATCCTGGTGGACTGGATCACGGAAATGGTGGTGGGAGAGCGGTTGAGCATTATCCAGGAGCGGTAGAAGTGTAGTGTCCAGGCGGTCCCTATCGCGAGCAGGCTCGCTCCCACATTGGATCTGTTGTGAACACACATATCTCGACCGCTACACATCCTCTGTGGGAGCGAGCCTGCTCGCGATGAGGCCGCCACGGGAAACCCATCACTTGAGCCCAGGCCTGACCCGCAACGCCTTGGCCTTCGCTTCGATCACCAGGTACATCACCACGGTAATCAGCAACGGCAAGATGAAGTAGATCGCCCGGTAAGCAATCAACCCCGCCAGCAGGCTGCCCCGCGACACCTCATGTTGCAGCAGGGCAATGAACACCGCCTCCAACACCCCCAGCCCCGCCGGAATGTGGGTGATGACCCCGGCAATGCTGCTGATCAGCAACACCCCGAGCACCACCGGGTAATCCAGCTTGCTGGGCAGCAACGTGAAGATCACCGCCGCCATCAATGACCAGTTCAGCGCGCCCAACGCCAGTTGCAGCACCGCCATGCGTGGCGACGGCAGGTTGATTTCCATGCCGCGAACGGTCCAGGCCCGACGCTTGGAAAACCGGCAGGCCGCCAGGTACCCGGCACTCGCCAGCAACAACAGCACGCCCACGCCTTGCAGTGCATCGCTGCTGAGTTTCCAGCCCGGCGGCATCGTCACCAGGCCGCTGCTGAACACCACCCCGGCCAGGGTCATGTAGCCGAACCAGTTGGTGGCCAGGCTCAGGCCGAGGATCTTGGCGATGTTCCCGGTGCTGACCCCCAGCCGCGAATACAGCCGATAACGCATGGCGATACCGCCGACCCAGGCGCTGAGGTTGAGGTTGAAGGCGTAGCTGATCACCCCCACCGGCAAGATCTGCCGCCAACCGAGTTTCTGGCGGATGTAGGTGCGGCCGATCAGGTCGAAGCAGGCATAGGTGATGAAACTGGTGATGGTCAGCGCGGCGGCGATGATCAAGGTGCGCACCTTGAAGTCGGCCAGGGTGGCGAACACTTCGGACCAGTCGATGCGCCGGGCCAGGGCCGTGAACAGCACGATCAGCAGCAGGAAAAAAGCCAGGGTCAGCGGGCGTTTCCAGCGACTCCAGCGCGATTTTGGCTTGGCCTGTTCCGGCGCATGGGCATCTCTCGGCGCGGTGTGCGCTTCAGAGTGGTTCATGGGGTTCGCTCCGGACCGCCGTTGGCGGCGAAAAAGGTTTCAGACGCGGTTTATGAGCCGGCAACCAGCCGGCCCAGGCCGGGAAATGACGCAAGAAGTGGAACACCATGAAGCCGATGGTCATGCGCCATAGCAGGCCCCGCGGCGCGTGGTTTTCGGGCATGGCGGTGCAGTGTTCGCGGCTCAGATGGTCGAGGCGCTCGAACAGCTCGCGGTTGAACGCTCGGTCGCGGATCAGCACGTTGGCTTCCAGGTTCAGCGACAGGCTCAACGGGTCAAGATTGCTCGAACCGACGGTGCTCCAGTCCTCGTCCACCAGGGCGACCTTGCCGTGCAGTGGTCGCTCGCAATATTCGTAGATCGTCACGCCAGCCTTGAGCAGATAGTCGTAGAGCATCCGCGCCGCGAGTTTGGCGATCATCATGTCCGGTTGCCCTTGCAGGATCAGCCGCACTTCCACCCCACGCCGGGCGGCGTTGCGGATCTCGCGCAGTAACCGGTAGCCGGGGAAGAAATAGGCATTGGCGATCACCACCCGCCGTTTGGCGCTGCGCAGCACTTGCTGGTAGACCTCTTCGATGTCGGTCTGATGCTCGTGGTTATCCCGGTAGACCAGGCGCACCTGGCCGTCATGGTCGCTGAACGCCAGCTCGTTGCGCCGGCTGCGGCGGCGTTGCCACCAGTATTTGGCCCGGGCAGGCCGGCCGCTCTGCAACAGCGCGAAGTGATGGATATCCACCACCGCCGGGCCTTTGACCTCCACGGAATAATCCTGCTTGGCCTCGGGGCCGAAATCGCCCAGGTGGTCGGCGGAAAAATTGATCCCGCCGATGAACGCGATCACCCCGTCCACCACCACGATCTTGCGGTGCAGGCGGCGGAACCAGTTGGTGCGGATCCCCAGGTGCCGGGGCGCCGGGTCGAACATCTGCAAGCGCACCCCGGCGTCGCTCAACGATGCCAGGAACTCGGTGGTCAGCTCGCCACAGCCGAAGCCGTCGAGGTTGACGGTGATCCGCACGCCGCGTCGGGCCGCATCCACCAGCAGATCCCGCAGTTCAACGCCGACCTTGTCTTCGAAGAGAATGAAGGTCTCAAGCAGGATTTCTTCCTGGGCGCGACGAATCGCCTCAAATACCCGTGGGAAATATTCCTCGCCATTTTCCAGCAGAGTGACGCGGTTGTTCCCGTGCCAGCCGTATTCGATATCGGCCAGCGCCGGGTCGCGTTCGGTCGGCGGCACCTCGACTTTTTCCACCGTTGCCTTGTCCATCGTCGCACTCATAATTCGATCTCCACCGACAGCGGTGCATGGTCGGAAAGGTGCGACCAGGGGCGTACATTCAATACCTTGGCGTGATGGGCCTTGAGGTTGCGCACGTAGATGCGGTCCAGGCGCAGGATCGGCAGGCGTGCCGGAAAGCTGCGGGCCGGTTTGCCCCACTGTTCGGCGAACACTTCTCGCAGGCCGCAGGGTTCGAGCAGGTCGTTGGCCTTGCCGAGCCAATCGTTGAAGTCGCCGGCGACAATCACCGGCGCGTCCGGCGGCAACTCGCTCAGGCGCTGGCAAAGCAGCTTCAGTTGCTCGACGCGATGGCCTTCGCGCAACCCCAGGTGCACACAAATGGCATGGACGTCCTGGCCTTCGCCGCCCGGCAGGCGCAGCACGCTGTGGAGCATGCCGCGGCTTTCATGGCCGCTGATGGACACGTCGAGGTTCTCGTGGCGGATGATCTGGAATTTCGACAGCAGCGCATTGCCATGGTCGCCCGCCGGGTACACCGCATTGCGCCCGTAGGCGAACTGTGGCCAGAGGGTGTCGGCGAGGAATTCGTATTGCGGCATGCTTGGCCAATTGCTGTAGCGCTGGGGATGGTGTTCGTGGGTGCCATGCACCTCCTGCAGGAACACCACGTCGGCGGACACACTGCGCACCGCTTCGCGCAGCTCCGGCAGGATGAAGCGCCGGTTCAGGGCGGTGAAGCCCTTGTGGGTGTTGACCGTCAGTACGGTGAAACGGCTGACCCGGTCGAGATCCTGGGGGCGTTGTTGGGTCGGCTCGTGGGTCGCTTCGCTGTGTTCTGGACGGTTCATGGCAACACCCCTTCGGCCGGGCGCTCGCCGGGTGCGGTGGCGAGCTCCTTGTCCAGATGGAAGCGTTCCAGCAAATGACGTGCGTCGTAGGGCGCGCGGACTTTGATGTCGTTGTCGAAATAGCAGAACACTTCCCGGCTCTTGCGTGCCCGGGGTTTCTTGTCCGGGTCGATCAGGTGCGCGTCGCTCGGCTGCTTGCCGTGGCTCCAGGCCTCGATCCGGTCGCCCCAGCGCTTCAACGCCGCGTCGGTGTAGCCGCTGGCGTACAGCTCTTCGGCGCCGTGCAGGCGCAGGTAGACGAAATCGCTGGTGACGTCTTCGCGATAGGGCCATTTGCCGGCGGTGTCGGCGATCACCAGCGCCACGTCGTAGCGCTTGAGCAGCGTGACGAAGTGCGGGTCGATGAAGCTCTCATGGCGGATTTCCACGGCGTGGCGCAGCGGGCGTTTCTTATCGGTCTCGGTGCTGGCGTGGCCGTCCAGGCGCGGCTCGTGCTCCCGGGCCAGGGCAGCGGCGCCTTCAGTGTCGTGGGGCAGTTGCTTGAGGAAGTCTTCGAACAGATCGGGGTCGAATTTGAAACTGGGCGGGAACTGCCAGAGGATCGCCCCCAGTTTCTCCTTGAGTTCCAGCACGCCGGAGGCGAAGAAGTTGGCCAAAGGCTTGTGGATGTCCCGCAGGCGTTTGATATGGGTGATGAAGCGCGGAGCCTTGACGCTGAACACGAAGCCGGGCGGGGTCTCGGCATACCACTGGGCATACCGTTCGGGGCGTTGCAGGGCGTAGAACGATCCATTGATTTCGATACTGTTGACCGCTCGCGAGGCGAATTGCAATTCCCGTTTCTGGGTCAGCCCCTTGGGGTAGAAATCCCCCCGCCATGGCGTGTAGCGCCAGCCGGAAATACCAATGTGGATCGCCGTCATGTATCCCTCCCCGTGCCAATGACCTCGTACCGCCTGTGTCTTTTGATGACTGTCGCGCGGCCCGGAAAGTTTCGATGGTCTTACCGACGGAAGAGGGGGACGCGGATTCTGTGGCGAGGGAGCTTGCTCCCGTTGGGCTGCGCAGCAGCCCCCAAAAAACAGGGCCGCTACGCGCCCCAGCGGGAGCAAGCTCCCTCGCCACAGGGGTTGCATTGATCTTCCGGGCGAACTTGCCGGCCCGATATTGATCAGTTCCTTACCGACCCCGTGCAAAGGAGCCTCGCGTTTTGTCTCGATTGAGCACTGTATTGCTGCTGTTCCTGCTGGCGCTGACCGGCACCAGCGCCTACGGGACCGCCGCGGTCCCCGGCACCGCCAAGCCCGATGAACCGCCCGCCGAACCCGCGCCTCTGGTGCAGGGCGGTTTGTTGGGGGCCATCAGTTCGAGCATCGACGACGTCCAGGACAAGCTCGACCTCAACCAGAGCCTGGTGGACGCCTGGCGCCTGCGGGCGGATCGGGCGGCGGATGAGGTGGACCGGCTGGTGGACCAGACCGCCCGGTCTTCCTGGCGCGTGGCGGGGGATTTCCTGTTGCTCTCTGGCGTGTGGCTGGGGACGTTTGCGCTGCTGTGGGCCGGCGCGCGACTGCTGGTGCGACGTCTCGGTCGGCGCCGTTGGTTGCGTACTCGCCAGCGCGTGCACGACCTGCTCGGTTATCTGTTGCCCTATACCCTGCCGGCGGTGGCCTGCCTGCCGTTGACCCTTTATGTCAGCCACTTTCTGCAAGTCTCGGTCGGTCGCGCCCTGGCGCTGTGCTTCGCCTACGCCACCAGCAGCGGCATTTTCTCCACTTCGGTGTTGCTCTGCGTGATCGTGATGTTCAACGCCGGGCACAAACGCCGGGCAGTGGCGATCATTCGGCATTTCAGCCCGCGGCCGTTGTTCCTGATCGGCTTTCTCGCCGCCCTCAGCGACGCCCTGACCAGCCCGCAGATCGCTCGGCAACTGGGCAGTAACATTACCAGCAGCGTCGCGGTGTTCACCGGGTTGTCGGCGTCGATGATCTTTGGCTGGCTGGTGATTCACATGCGCCGGCCGGTGGCGCACCTGATCCGCAACCGCCCGCTGGCCCAACGCTTGAAACAACCGGCCTTGCAGGAGTCGCTGCGGATTTTCTCCGGGCTCTGGTATTGGCCGATCCTGCTGATGGTGCTGGTGTCGGCGGTGAGCCTGATCGGCGTCGGCGAGGACAACCAGAAAGCCCTGCGTTGCGCCTTGTTCACCACGATCCTGCTGATCGCGACGGTGTTTCTCAGCACCGTGTTCCAACATGTCTTCAAGTCGCCCAAGGCCGAAGCCATCCAGCGCAACAGCGCCTACAAGGGGCGATTGTTGAGCTTGTTGCATGCGTTGCTGCGGATCGTCATGGCGGTGGCATTCATTGAAATCCTCGGGCGGATCTGGGGGATTTCCCTGTTCGAATTCGCCTCGCGCAATGCCGTCGGCCGGGCGATCAGCGACTCGCTGAGCCGCATCGGCCTGATTTTCCTGATGACCTGGCTCACCTGGGTGGTACTCGACACGGCGATCCAGGAAGCCTTGAAGCCGCCACTGAACAAGCGCGGGGCCCGTCAGCCCAGCACCCGGATCAAGACCATCCTGCCGCTGTTGCGCAACGCCGCGAAAATCATCCTGGTGGTGATCTGCGCAATCACCACCATGGCCAACCTGGGTATCAACGTTGCGCCGTTGCTGGCCGGTGCCGGCGTGGTGGGGCTGGCGATCGGTTTCGGTTCGCAGCAACTGGTGCAGGACGTCATCACCGGGCTGTTCATCATCATCGAAGACACGCTGTCCATCGGCGACTGGGTGGTGCTCAGCTCCGGCCACGCCGGCACCGTCGAAGGCCTGACCATCCGCACCCTGCGCTTGCGCGACGGCAAGGGGTTCGTGCATTCGGTGCCGTTCGGCCAGATCAAGGCCGTGACCAACCAGTCCCGGCAATTTGCCTTTGCGTTCTTCTCCGTGCAGTTCACTTATGACAGCGACGTGGACGAGGCCATCGAATTGATTCGCGAAGCCGGTCGTTCGATTAGCGAAGACCCATTCCTCAAGTTCAACCTGCAAGGGCCGCTGGATGTGTTCGGCGTGGACAAGATGGACCTCAACGGCGTGGTGCTCACCGCGCAGTTCCGCACCGTGTCGGGCGGGCAGTATGCGGTGAGCCGGGCGTTCAACCAGCGGCTGAAGAAGCTTGTGGATAACCACCCGGCGGTGCACTTTGCGCAGACTTATCCACAGCAGGTGGTGATGCCCCAGCGGTTGGATACGCAAGTCGAAAATTCAGCGCATTCGACGGAGGCACCATCGAAGCCGTCCGACCAGCTTGCCCGATAACCCGTGGCGAGGGAGCTTGCTCCCGCTCGGCTGCGCTGTAGGAGCTGCCGAAGGCTGCGATCTTTTGATCTTGATATTTCACTCTCGACTCAATTTGCAGCGGAAAGATCGCAGCCTCGTTGCACTCGACAGCTCCTACAGGCCCAGCGGGAGCAAGCTCCCTCGCCACAGTTTCTCGGGTGTCTGGCTAAAGGTATTGACTCAGCTTAGTGCGAATTTCAGCCATGCCTTGAGCATCCAACTCCACCCAAAGCTGCTGCTTGCCGGCAATCTGCGCCGCTACCGGCAACCCATCCCGATACACCAGCCGATTACTCGCCAACGCCGGCACTTTTGCCCCCGGCAGCAAGGTGCCGGCCAGGTTCAGCGGATCGACGCCGCACACCGCCACCAGACTGCCGTCAGCAGGGCGGCGGCGGGTTTCGCGCAGCAGCGCGATGGCCTCGGGCAGGGCGAATTGTTCGCCCGCCAGGCCGCTGACAAAACGCCCGCCGCGAATCTCGCCCCGCGCCTCCAGGCGATGAAAAGTGCGCAGCAGCTCGCGCCAACTCGGCAGCCAGTCGGCCTCCCGTTCCAACAAGCGCCAGAACACCACGCCGTAACGGCGCAGCAGGGTCATGGCGATGTGTTCCAGGGTTTCCGGGGCGGTGGGCGCGGGGCGGTTGCCTTCCACGGGAGCGGGTTGGCTGCGGCGCAACAAGGCCCAGCGACCGGCGTCGTCCATGCCGCCGATAAACGCGCCGCGCCCGCGCCGGCTGCTGCGGGCCTGACGTTTGCTGGCCGGAGTGATCAGGGCGCGCAAACCGGCGAAGCTGTCGGCATTGACCAAGCCGGCACCCACCAGCTCCTGCAAGGCGATCTCCAGTTCGCTGCGCAACAGGTGGGCTTCGTGGACCAGCTCATCGAAAAACAGCGCGCCGTGTTCGCAGAGGGCCTGATGGACCTTTTGCGCCTTGGGTGACAGTTCCTCGAGGGCTGTCGGTCCGGCCAGGCTGCTCCACAACGCCACCTGACTGCGCGGTAGCAACACCACCGGCGTACTGCGCAATGCGCTGGCGGAAGGTTTCTGGCGTGCACTCAGGCGTGTCCAGATCCACTTGCCGCTGCGGCACAACTCATCGAGCCAAGCGGGCGAATAATCCTTGATCCGCCCGGGCAACAGGTCGCTGTCCCAGGCTGACGCGGCGGCCGGGTAGCCCTCGAACTGGCCGAGGATCGACGGCAGCACGGCATTGCCCCGGCCTTGGCTGGATGTCGACAGGTGCTGCCAGTCGAACAGGAACCGCATGAAGTCCTGCAGCATCACCGGCTCGATTTCCCGGCGCAGGCGCTTGACCGTGTAGCGATGGATCCGCGCCAATAAATGCCGTTCGCACCATTCCTCCTGCCCGGTGCCCGGCGTGAACCGCCCCCGCAGTACGTAGCCTTGCTGCTCAAGATGCGCCAGGGCCTGGGTGACCTGCGGTGTCGACAATCCCAGCGGGTAGGCAATGGCCTTCAACGGCAGCGGGCCAAAGGCACTGAGCCGGGCGCGGAGCACTTCCACCAGGGCTTCGTCGCTGTCCCAGGTTTCATCGAAGCCGGCCAGCGGGGCCAGTGCCGGTTGCCAATGGGCCTGTGGATAAACGGCTTGCCAGCAAGTCAGGCGTTCCAGGGGCACCCAGATACCACGCTCGGCGCTGATCTGCAGATGGCTGGCGCGCCCACTCGCGGCCAGTGCCTGCAACCAATCCAGCCACGGCGCGTGGGCCTCGGCTTCGCTGTCGGCGATGCCGGCCAGGCTCATCAAGGCTTCGTGCATCTCATCGAGATTGGCCGGCGTCGGCCAGGCCTCATCCCGAACCGATTGGATGGCCTCGGCGTCCAGCGCGCCAAGGTCGTCGGTGGCCTGTGGATCGCTCCAGCGCCGGTTGATCACCGCCTGGGTCCGCCGTTCTTCCAGCGGTGCGTCGTCGAGAAAGGTGTAGGGGCGGGCACTGAGGATTTCTGCCGCCAATGGCGAAGGTGCCGGCAGGTCGCGGCTGATCAGGCGAACCTCACCCGCCTCCATGCGCCGCAACAACGCCAGCCAGCCTTCGCTGTCCATGGCTTCGTGCAGGCAATCGTCGAGGGTCTGCTCCACGAGCGGGTGGTCGGGGATCTCCCGCTCACCGGCGAGGTTTTCCAGGCAGGCGATCTGGTCCGGGAACACGCTGGCGATCAAGTCTTCGCTCTTCATGCGTTGGATCTGCGGGGCGACCTTGCGCCCGCCGGTGTAGCGCGGCAACGCGAGGGCCACGCCAGCGTTCCAGCGCCAGCGCACGCCGAACAGAGGTGCATCCAGCACTGCCTGGACCAGGATCTGTTCGGCGCTGTGGCTGTTGAGGTAGCGCCAGACCTCGTCCAATTCGAAGCTGTGGCTGGTGGACAGCGAGAGCACGATAGCGTCTTCGCTGGCGGCGGCCTGCAATTCGAAGTTGAAGGTGCGGCAGAAGCGCTTGCGCAAGGCCAGGCCCCAGGCGCGGTTGATGCGGCTGCCGAAGGGCGTGTGGATGATCAGTTGCGTGCCGCCGGACTCGTCGAAAAAACGCTCCATCAACAGCGTGTCCTGGGACGGCAGGGCGCCGAAGGCCAGGCGCGCCGGGGCCAGGTAATCGATCAGTTGTTCGGCGCTGGCAAGGTTCAGGTGCAAGGTGCCGGTCAGCCAGTCGAGGGCCGGTTGCAGGTCGCCCGGCGTGGCACCGAGCAGTCGGTCGAGTTGGGTTTGCAGGCGCGCCACGGCGAAAGACAGCTCGGCGCTGCGCCCTGGGGCTTCGCCGAGCCAGAACGGAATGGTCGGCGGTTGGCCCTGGGCGTCTTCGACCCGCACGCGGCCGGTCTCGACGCGGATGATGCGGTAGGACGTATTACCCAGTTGGAATACATCGCCGGCAATGCTCTCCACCGCGAAGTCTTCGTTGACGCTGCCGATGTTCAAGCCCTGGGGTTCGAGCAGCACGCTGTAGTCGGCGTTGTCCGGAATCGTGCCGCCGCTGGTCACCGCCGTCAGCTTGCTGCCCCGGCGCCCGCGCAAGGTCCGGGTCACGGCATCGCGGTGCAGGTAGGCGCTGCGCACGCCCTGGCGGCCATTGAGGCCTTCGGCAAGCATCTGCAACAGCGCCTGGTAATGCTCTTCGTCCAGCTCGGCGTAGGGCGAGGCGCGGCGGAAGGTCTCCAGCAGCGCCTGTTCCGACCATTCCTGGCAACTGACTTCGGCGACGATCTGCTGGGCCAGCACGTCCAGCGGTGCCTTGGGAATGTGCAGGACGTCCAGTTCGCCTCGGCGCACGCAGTCGAGCAGGGCTGCGCATTCGATCAAGTCGTCGCGGGTGGTGGCGAACAGACGCCCCTTGGGCGTGCCGCCGACCTGGTGGCCGGAGCGACCGACTCTTTGCAGAAACGCCGAGATCGAGCGGGGCGAGGCGATCTGGCAGACCAGGTCGACATCGCCGATATCGATGCCCAGCTCCAGGGACGCGGTGGCGATCAGCACCTTCAACTCGCCGCGTTTGAGGCGTTGTTCGGCGTCGAGGCGAAATTCCTTCGCCAGGCTGCCGTGGTGGGCGGCCACGGCGTCCTTGCCCAGGCGTTCGCTCAGATGGCGGCTGAGGCGTTCGGCCAGGCGCCGGGTGTTGACGAACACCAAGGTGGTGCGATGTTCCCGGGCCAGGTCGGCGAGGCGGTTGTAGACCAATTCCCAGACGTCATTGGCCATCACCGACGACAGGGGCACCGGCGGCACCTCGATGTCCAGATCGCGGGGACGGGCGTGGCCGATGTCGACGATGTCACAGGTGCGTCCTTCGCCGACGAGAAAGCGCGAGACCGCTTCGATGGGCTTTTGCGTGGCGGACAGGCCGATGCGCATCAGCGGTTCGGCGCACAGGGCTTGCAGGCGTTCCAGGCTCAAGGCCAGGTGGCTGCCGCGCTTGCTGGCGGCGATGGCATGGATTTCGTCGACGATCACCGTGCGCGTGCTGGCGAGCATCTGCCGGCCGGAATCGGAGCCGAGCAACACGTAGAGTGATTCGGGCGTGGTCACGAGGATGTGCGGCGCGATCTTGCGCATCGCCGAGCGGTCTTTCTGCGGCGTGTCGCCGGTGCGCACGGCGGTGGTGATCGACAAGGGTGGCAAGCCCATTTGTTGCAGCTGTTCAGTGATGCCGGCCAGGGGATTCTGCAGGTTGATCTGGATATCGTTGCTCAGGGCCTTGAGCGGCGAGACGTAGACCACCAGGGTCTGGTCCGGCAGGCCGCCTTGTTCCAGGCCGCGGTGCACCAGGTTATCGAGTACCGCGAGAAAAGCCGTCAGGGTCTTGCCCGAGCCGGTAGGCGCCGCCACCAGGGTCGAACGACGCTGGCCGATCAACGGCCACGCCCGGGCCTGGGCGGCCGTGACCGCCGGGAAGGTCTGGCTGAACCAGGCGCGAACGGCGGGGTGAAAGCCTGCCATGGCGTGGTCGGCTGCAAGGGGCAGATTCATGGGGGCAGTTTAGGCGGGTGGGGTGGGGAGGATGCAAGTACCGTCCGGGACCTCTATTGCCTGTTCCGGCCCCATCG
Organism: Pseudomonas thivervalensis; assembly: GCF_001269655.1. Lineage (GTDB taxonomy): Bacteria > Pseudomonadota > Gammaproteobacteria > Pseudomonadales > Pseudomonadaceae > Aquipseudomonas > Aquipseudomonas thivervalensis. The sequence goes on along the minus strand of NZ_LHVE01000019.1, from coordinate 51,939 downwards.
CGAGCGAGCTCGCTCCCACAGGGGATCTCCAGTGTACATGCGATCCCTGTGGGAGCGAGCTTGCTCGCGATAGCGGCCTCAAGGCCTACCCAAACCCGGCGATCTGCACATTGCGGATGACGGTTGCGCACTAAACCCGCAAAATGCAACGATTCCGACAACGCCTGCGGGCGTTATCGACCAAATTCTTGTGCCAATAGACTGGGCCTGCTGACTTTATGCGAATGCGCCTTATGTTACTGGGCGGCGGAAATGCCCTTGGGCAGGCGCTGATTCGCCTCGGTGCAGAAGAAGACATCGGTTTTCTTGCCCCCCGCCCGCCCGAAGACGGCTGGGATGCCGCGAGCCTGACGCAACTGCTCGACGACACCCGTCCGGACGCCTTGATCAACCTGGCGTACTACTTCGACTGGTTCCAGGCCGAGGCCGTCAGCGAACAGCGCCTGGCCAGCCAGGAGCGCGCTGTCGAGCGGCTGGCCGAGCTGTGCCAGCATCACAACATCGTCTTGTTGCAACCGTCGAGCTATCGGGTGTTCGACGGTTCCCGCGCCACGGCCTACAGCGAAAAGGATGAACCGGTGCCCCTGGGCGTGCGGGGCCAGGCGCTGTGGCGGATCGAACAAAGCGTGCGTGCCACCTGCCCGCAACATGTGCTGCTACGGTTCGGCTGGCTGCTGGACGACAGCGCCGATGGCATCCTCGGTCGTTTCCTGACTCGGGCCGAGCAGCCCGAAGAGTTGTTGCTGGCCGACGACCGGCGGGGCAATCCGACGCCTGTGGACGATGCCGCGCGGGTGATCATTTCGGTGCTCAAGCAACTCGATTGCGCGGCGCCGTTGTGGGGCACTTATCATTACGCCGGGCACGAGGCGACCACGCCGCTGGCGCTGGGCCAGGCGATCCTCACCGAAGCCCGTGCCCTGCATCCGCTGGCCATCGAGTCGCCTACCGCCCAGGCCCATGCCGCACGACCGGACGCCGCGGAAGAACCGCAGCATGCGGTATTGGCCTGCAAGAAAATTTTGCACACTTTCGGGATCAAGCCCCGCGCCTGGCGCGCAGCACTCCCGGGTTTACTGGATAGGTTTTATCGCCATGGCTAAAGGCCCTGTTTTAATCACCGGCGGCGCGGGTTTCATTGGTTCACACCTGACTGACGCCCTGCTCGCCAAGGGGCATGCGGTGCGCATCCTCGATGACTTGTCCACCGGCAAGCGCAGCAACCTGCCACTGGACAACCCAGCGGTCGAACTGATCGAAGGCGACGTCGCCGATGCGGCCTTGGTGGCCCGGGCCATGACCGGCTGCAGCGCCGTGGCGCACCTGGCGGCGGTGGCCTCGGTGCAGGCTTCGGTGGACGACCCCGTGCGCACCCACCAGAGCAACTTCATCGGCACCTTGAATGTCTGCGAAGCCATGCGCCAGAGCGGTGTGAAGCGGGTGCTGTTTGCCTCCAGCGCAGCGGTCTACGGCAACAACGGCGAAGGTCAATCCATCGACGAAGACACCCCCAAGGCGCCGCTCACACCCTATGCCTCCGACAAACTGGCCAGCGAGTTCTACTTCGACTTCTATCGCCGTCAGCACGACCTGGAGCCGGTGGTGTTCCGCTTCTTCAACATCTACGGCCCGCGCCAGGACCCGTCCTCGCCGTATTCCGGGGTCATCAGCATCTTCAGCGAACGGGCGCAGAAAGGCCTGCCGATCACCGTGTTCGGCGACGGCGAGCAGACCCGGGATTTTGTCTATGTCGAAGACTTGGTGGACGTGCTGGTGCAGGCCATCGAAAAGCCCGAGGTGGAAGTGGGCGCGGTGAACGTCGGCTGGAACCAGGCCACGACCCTCAAGCAGATGCTCCAGGCCCTGGCCGCCGTGGTGGGCGACCTGCCGCCAATCAGCTACGGCCCGGCGCGCTCCGGCGACATCCGCCACTCCCGGGCGGACAACCAGCGGTTGTTGCAGCGCTTCAGCTTTCCACCGCAAACACCAATGAGCGTGGGGCTGGCGAGGTTGTTGGGGCGCTGAGTTCTCAGCAACCATTAACCTAATGTGGGAGCGAGCCTGCTCGCGATAGCGGAGTGTCAGTCAACAGTGTTGCTGACTGATCCACCGTTATCGCGAGCAGGCTCGCTCCCACAGGGATGTTTGTACCTTCAAGTTTGGGTCAGAACTTGTAACCCAACCCCACCATGTAGACGAACGGATCCACATCGACATCCACCTTGGCCCGGGTGCCACCGGCCACGGCGTTGTTGTCGACATAGGCGGTGGTGTCGATGTCGATGTAGCGGATCTGACCGTTGATCATGATGTTGTCGGTCAACATGTAGTCGGCACCGACTTGCCAGGCCATGCCCCAGCTGTTTTTCGCCCGGAAGTTGCTGAAGCCATTGGCGCTGGCTTCGCTGCCGACGTGTTCGTCGTAGATCCAGGTGTAGTTGATGCCCGCGCCGACATAAGGTTGGAAGGCCGATTTGGCGTCGAGCGGGTAGTAGACCAGGCTCAGGGTCGGCGGCAGGTGCTTGAGGGTGCCGAGCTTGCCATTGGCCGCGCCGAGGGCGGTGCCCTTGAGTTTCACGTCGTGCTCGAACGGCGAGGCCGCCAGCAGTTCGATACCCCAATTGTTGGTCAGCATGTAGGCGAAGTTCAGGCCCAGTTGCGTGTCGCTGCTCATGGTCGCCTTGCCACCCAGGTCGGCGCCGGCCAGCGGGCCACGATCGACCTTGACGCTGGAGCTGTCGGCGTCCGGGTTGACGGTGATGGCACCGGCGCGAACGATGATGTCGCCGGCGGTATGGGCCTGGGCGAGCGGGGCAGCGAGGGCGAGGGCAACGAGGGAAGCGCTGAGCAAGGACTTGTTCATGGGGGCTCCAGAAGGCATCTAAAATTGATGTCCCATGGTACGAAGCCGTCTGGACCGGTCTTTTGACACAGCTCAATGAGTCAGCGGGTGTTTAATTGACTCAGCTCAATGAAATGATGATGAGCAAACCTTGAGGGCCCCATCGCGAGCAGGCTCGCTCCCACATTAGACCGCATTCCCTCTGAAGAAACCCGATCAACTGTGGGAGCGAGCCTGCTCGCGATAGCTATCTCATCAACAACACTTCACCACCAGGTTCACTCCGGCAGCTCATACACATAAATCTTCTCAGCCTCCATCTGATACCCGGCATCGGCCAGTTCACTGGTGGACGGCTTGACCTGCATCGGCCCTTCGACCCAGTACGGTTGGTACAGCTCGTCGAGCTTGACCCCGACTTCGCTTTTCACATGCACGATCTGGTTCGACGGCGGTGGCGGCACATGGATGCAAGCGCCGAAATACGGCACCAGCAGGAAGTCCGTGGTGCGACCTTCCTCGCTGACTTCCAAGGGCACGATGTAGCCCGGCAAGCGAATCTGCTGGCCGTCGAGGGCCTTGACCACCGGGGCGTTGGGCAGGTCCTGCTTGGCCGCTGGCGCGGACTCGGCCGCGAGGGCGTCGCTCATTTTCGACAGGTCATGCAGCGGTGTCATGTTCGGCACTTCCGGCGGCGCGTCCGGCGGGATCATTTCCGACCAGGCCAGGTCCCTCGGCTCGGCCGCCCACAGCGGCAGGGCGACCATCATCAACAGCGCTAGCAGGGCGCGGGGCATCTTCAAGGTCCTCATAGACGGATCGACAGGCCGTCGGCCAACGATTGGCGATAGGCGCGCCAGGCCGGCACGCTGCCCATCAACAGGGCGGCGACCAGGATGCCAGCCAGCAGCGTCCATTCATATTCGCTCGGCCAGCCCAGCGGCAAGTACAAGCCGTAGGCCGACTGCACGTAACCCTGGGCGGCGGCGATGCCGATGTACAGCAACGCCAGTCCGGCGGTGACCCCGGCCAGCGCCAGGGCAAAGGCTTCGAGCACCAGCAGGGTCGCGATGTGCCACGGCCGCGCCCCCACCGACCGCAGGATCGCCATTTCCCGGCGGCGTTCGTTGAGGCTGGTGAGGATCGCCGTGAGCATGCCGATCAACCCGGTCAGGACCACGAACAGCGAAATCACGAACAGGGCTTTCTCCGCTGTGCCCATCAGGCTCCATAACTCCTGCAGCGCCACGCCGGGCAGGATCGCCAGCAGCGGCTCACCGCGGAACTCATTGATCTCGCGCTGCAAGGCAAAGGTCGAAATCTTGCTGTTGAGGCCAAGCATGAACGCGGTAATCGCCTGGGGCGTGAGGTCCATGTTGCGGGCCTGGTCGGCGCTGATACGCCCATTGCCCTGGGCCGGTACGCCGTTCTTCCAGTCAATGTGGATCGCCTCCATGCCGCCGAGGCTGATGTGCAGCGTGCGGTCCACCGGGGTGCCGGTGCGCTTGAGAATCCCGACCACGGTGAAGGGCTTGTCGTCATGCTTGACCAGGCTGATCGCTGCCACGCCGTGGGCCAGCACCAGTTTGTCGCCGAGTTTGTAATGCAGCGCCTCGGCCACTTCGGCGCCGAGCACCACTTCGAACGGATCGGTGGCGAACGCCCGACCATCGGCCAGTTCCAGGTGTTGCTGGCGACCGTACTGATAATGCTCGAAGTAGGCTTCGGTGGTGCCCATCACCCGATAACCGCGATGGGAATCGCCGAGGGACATGGGAATCGCCCACTTCACCTTCGGGTTATTGGCGAATTGCTCAAAGCTGTCCCAACGGATGTTGTTGGTGGCGTTGCCGATGCGAAACACCGAGTACAACAGCAGGTTCACGGAACCGGAGCGGGCACCGACGATCAGGTCGGTGCCGCTGATGGTGCTGGCGAAACTGGCCCTGGCCTCGGTGCGCACGCGCTCCACCGCCAGCAGCAGGCACACCGACAGCGCAATGGCAAACGCGGTAAGGATCGCAGTGAAGCGGCGGTTCGCCAGGCTGGCCATGGCTAGACGGAACAAATACATCTCAGACCTCGAGTGGCGTGGCGGCGCGATTGAGATCGGCCAGCGAGAGGTGGCGGTCGAACAGCGGCGCCAGGCTCTGGTCATGACTGACGAACAACAGGCTCGACCCGGCCTCGCGGCATTCAGCGAACAACAGCCGCAGGAAGTTTTCCCGGGCGTCGTAGTCCAGGGCTGAAGTCGGTTCGTCGGCGATCACCAGTTCCGGTTGGCCGATCAACGCCCGTGCGGCGGCGACCCGTTGTTGCTGGCCGATGGACAGCGAGTCGGCGCGGCGCTCCAGCAGGTTCGCATCGGTCAAACCCAGATGGGCCAGCAGCGTGGCGGCGGCTTGATCGACACTGCCGTGGCGCTGGATGGCCCGTTGCGCACGCAGCTTGGAGAAGTGGCAGGGCAGTTCGACATTCTCGCGCACCGAGAGAAACGGCAGCAGGTTGAACTGCTGGAAGATGTAGCCGGTGTGGTCCACACGAAAGCGGTCGCGGCGGCCGGCGCCCAGCTCGCTGAGTTCTTGGCCGAGCAGGCGGATGCTGCCGCGATCCGGCGTTTGCACGCCGCCCAGAAGCCCCAGCAGTGTGGTCTTGCCGCTGCCGCTCGGGCCCTTGAGGAACAAGGTTTCGCCGGCTTCCAGGCGAAACGCCGGGATATCCAGCAAGGGCGGGTGCCCGGGCCAACTGAAGCCCAGGTCGGACAGTTCGATGAGTGCTTGGGTCATGGTTGTGATTTCAAGGTAAGGGAACACCTGTGGGAGCGAGCCTGCTCGCGAAGCGGTGTGTCAGGCGACACTGGGCTGAATGTGCCGACCCCATCGCGAGCAGGCTCGCTCCCACATTGTGTATTCAGAATTTCAGGGCTGGCGCCTTGGCCGTCACTTCCACGCCTTGCTGGCCGCTCGGGCTGATCAGTTGTACCTGAATTTTCTGGGTGGCCGGGAAGGTTTTGAACAGTGTCGCCAGGTCCAGGTTCTTCAACGCACCTGGGATGGCGCAGGTGAATTGGTAGTGAGCATGGATCTCACTGTGCTCGCCGTGGTGCTCGTCACCATCGGCGTCTTCGTCATGGTCTTCGTGGTCCGGTTCATCGCCGAACAATGGACTTTCCAGTTCTTGCTGGGCCACGGTGCATTGGGCGGCGGCGGGCAGGTTGAACAGCGCCAGTGGCTTGTCCAACTGCGCGCGTACGGCGGCGACCTTGGCCTTGTCGGCATCGCTGGTGGCGGCGTGTTCGAAACCCACCAGGTTCATCGCCGGGCTTTCCAGCTCCAGTTCCAGGGTCTGGCCATCCAGGGCAGCGTTCAGTCGAGCGACGCCGTGTTCATGGGCGCCGAGGCTGCCATGTTCGTGATCATGATCGTGGTCATGCTCCACCGCCGCATGAGCGACAGCCAATGGCAGCAGGGCGAACGGCAAAGCGAGAAGCAGACGACGCATGGCGAGTCTCCGAAAAGGTTATGTAATCTTATAACGAAAGTGCGGAGAGTTTGACCGTCTGCTTGGCGTCGCGCAAGGGCCATGGGAGCATGCGTACATGAAATATTCAGGAGCACAGTGATGTTGCGGATACGCGGAACCGTCGGCGAGTGGCCGGTGGACTTGACGATTGAAATGGATGAGGGCGATTGGGCGCAGCTCGGCGCGCAGTTGCAAGTGGCCAAGTCCGAGAGCGTAGTGGCGCCTGCGGCCAAACCGGCGAATCAAGATGATGCCCAGTGGCAGATCGCCAAGGAACTGCTGCGCAAGGCCGGGCAACTGAGCGGCCCGGACCTGCTGGAACAGCTCGAAGGCCTGACCGGTAGCGCCTCGGCGGGCAAGCGCTTGTTGGTGCGCTTGCGTCATAGCCCGGATGTAAAAGTCATTAGCGGTGGCGATACACCGCTCTACAGCTGGCACGAAACCGCGTAGGAGCTGAGGAGCGAAGCGAGGCTGCGATCTTTACCCCTAACGCTTGAGTCTCGAGCGAAATATCAAAAGATCGCAGCCTCGCTTCGCTCGACAGCTCCTACAGGGGAATCAATACAACGCCGCGAACAGCTTGCGGCGATAGGTCGTCACCAGCGGATGGTCGTTGCCCAGCAGTTCGAACACTTGCAGCAAGGTCTTGTGGGGCAGGCCTTCGCTGTAGCTGCGGTTACGCACGAACAGCTTGAGCAACGCATCGAGGGCCGCTTCGTATTGCTGGCGCGCCAGTTGCTGGATCGCCAGTTGGTACACCGCTTCATCGTCTTGCGGGTCTTTTGCCAGGCGGGCCTTGAGGTCGGCGGCGTCCGGCAGGTGCTTGGCCAGGCCGAGGAACTGGATCTGCGCCTTGGCGCCAGCGAGGGCGGCCTTGTGCTCGTCGCTTTTTACTGCGTCGAGCACGGTCTGCGCTTCGTCCAGTTCGCCGCGCTCGGTCAGGCAGCGGGCATACAGGATCAGCGCCTTGGCGTTGGTGTTGTCTTCACCCAGCAACACGGTGAGCACGGCTTCGGCGTCGGCGAAACGACCGTCGTCGAACAGCGCCTGAGCCTGTTCGAACGGATCGGCCGCAGCCGGCGGCGGCATCTGCACATGAGGTTCGAGCATCGCCCGCACCGCCGACTCCGGCTGGGCGCCGGCAAAGCCGTCGACGGGCTGGCCGTCCTTGAACAGCACCACCGTCGGCAGGCTGCGAATGCCGAAGCGGGCGACAATGTCCTGCTCGATGTCGCAGTTGACCTTGGCCAGCAGCAGTTCACCCTGATAGCTCTCGGCAATGGTTTGCAGCATTGGCATCAGCGCCTTGCACGGTGCACACCACTCGGCCCAGAAATCCACCAGCACCGGTTTATGAAAAGAGTTGGCGATCACCGATTGGTCGAAATCGACCGTGGTGGCGTCGAAGATGTAGGGCGTTTCCTGAGTCATGGGCAATCTCGTAGAGCGCTTGAATGGGGCAACTATACGGCTTGGTGGGGGGTGGCTGAAAGCGGGGCCTTGCGGCGCCTGATAAGCCGCTTTCGCGAGCAGGCTCGCTCCCACAGTGTTTTGTGGTGCCTGCACTTTCTGTGAACTGAACAAAGTCCCTTGTGGGAGCGAGCCTGCTCGCGAAGCTTTTAGCCGCGCCGCGCGTGGTACAGGCTCACGTGCCGAAACTCTTCCGGCTCGGCCAGATCGGGCAAGGTCATGGCCTGGAGCATTTCGATGCGTCGATACTGCGGATGCTGGAAGTCCCGCACCCGGGAGTCGGCCACCAGCGCCTCGCGACCACGGCTGAGAAACTGGTCGAGCAGCGGTAGGTTGGCCCGGTCGTAGAGCACGTCGGCGACCAGGATCAGCTCGAAGCGATCGGTCTCGGCGAAAAAATCCGTCGAATAACCCAGCGCCACGCCATTGAGCGCGGCATTGGCCTGGCACGCGGCAATCGCCAGCGGGTCCAGGTCGCAGGCGACCACTTCCAATGCCCCGGCCTTGACCGCCGCGATCCCCGCCACGCCGGAGCCGGCGCCAAAATCCAGCACCCGCTTGCCCGCGACCCACTGCGGTTGTTCGGCCAGGTAGCGGGCCATCGCCAGGCCACTGGCCCAGCAAAAGCTCCAGTAGGGTGGTTCGTGGAGGATGCGGCGGGTTTCCTCCGGGCTGAAGGCGCGGTCCATGTTGTCGCCGTCGATCAGCCACAACGTCAAGTCGGCGTCGGGTAGCGGACAAGCCACCAGACGCGCGTCGCCCAGCAACTCGCTCAACGCCCGTTGCAGGTCCTGCGGTGCACTCATGGCGCTTTGACGAATTGCAGGGCGCCCAATGCCTGGGTGGTCGGTTGGTTGATGCGTTGCTCCGGCAGATGCAGGATCAACTGGCCGGACTGGCTGGCGCGGCCACGCAGTTCCACGCGGGCACCGGCCGGGAACGCATCGGGATTGAAACGCAGGCGGAAGGGCAGGGCCTGGTTGGTGCCGATCAGGCTGGAACTGGCCAGCAATTGCTGCGGCCGGTCTTTTTCGTCGATCACCAGCAGCGCCAATTCGACCTCGGCCCCGGCCGGTACGCCTTGCAAGGTGCCGCTCAATTCGCGCTGATACGCCGGCAGCGGCCCCAAATCGGCCGCCTGCCGGGCCTTTTCCTGGGCCTGTTTCGGCGCGGGGGCCGGGGCGGGCGGGGTGGGCTTGGGGGCGTCGCTGCTGCACGCCATCAGCAGGCTGAAAAGACTGAGCAAAACGAGCGATCGTAGCGGCATGTGTGGCTCCAGCAAGGTGAATTCCATGGATCTGACGGTAAGCCCGTCTGTATACCGTAAACCCTATGGCTTGTCTTGCCAGTGGGATGCGCTACCATGGCCCTCCCTTTTTTTGTTGCCTGCCACCATGCACTGTCCCTTCTGCGGTGCCAACGACACCAAGGTCATCGACTCGCGACTGGTCGCCGAGGGCGAACAAGTCCGCCGCCGTCGCGAATGCCTGGCTTGCGGCGAACGTTTCACGACGTTCGAGACCGCTGAACTGGTGTTGCCGCGCCTGATCAAAACCGACGGCAGTCGCCAGCCGTTCGACGAAGAAAAACTGCGTGCCGGCATGCAGCGCGCCCTGGAAAAACGCCCGGTGAGCGTCGAGCGCCTGGAAGCGGCGCTGGTGCACATCAAGCACAAGCTGCGGGCGACCGGCGAGCGCGAGGTCAAGTCCCTGGTGGTCGGAGAGCTGGTGATGACCGAGCTGCAGAAGCTCGACGAAGTCGCCTACATCCGTTTCGCCTCGGTGTACCGGCGTTTCCAGGACCTGAACGAGTTTCGCGAAGAAATCGACCGCCTGGCCCGCGAACCGGTGAAACAATGACCGCCTCGGCGCAGCAGGCCGTTCTCGACGCGCACTATATGGCTCGTGCCCTGGAGTTGGCGCGGCGCGGTCACTACACCACCCACCCCAACCCCCGGGTCGGTTGCGTGATCGTGCGGGACGGACAGATTGTCGGCGAAGGCTGGCACATCCGCGCTGGCGAGCCTCATGCCGAAGTCCATGCGCTGCGTGCCGCCGGCGACAACGCCCGGGGCGCCACGGCTTACGTGACCCTCGAACCGTGCAGCCACCACGGGCGTACGCCGCCGTGTGCCGATGCGCTGGTCAATGCCGGTGTGGCGCGGGTGGTGGCAGCGATGCAGGACCCCAACCCGGAAGTCGCCGGACGCGGCCTGCAACGCCTGGCCCAGGCCGGCATCGCCACCGAAAGCGGCGTGCTGGAAGGCGAAGCGCGCACGCTCAATGAAGGTTTCCTCAAACGCATGGAGCACGGCCTGCCGTTCGTGCGGGTCAAGCTCGCCATGAGCCTCGATGGCCGTACCGCCATGGAAAGCGGCGAAAGCCAATGGATCACCGGCCCCGCCGCACGCTCGGCGGTGCAACGCCTGCGCGCCCAGGCCAGCGTGGTGCTGACCGGCGCCGACACGGTGCTGGCGGACAACGCCCGGCTGACCGTGCGCGCCGATGAGCTGGGGCTCGATGCCGAGCAGACCGCGTTGGTCATGAGCCGTCCGCCGCTGCGGGTGCTGGTGGACGGGCGCCTGCGGGTGCCGCTGGATGCGGCGTTTTTCAAGGCCGGTCCGGCGCTGGTCGCTACCTGCATGGCGGTGGAAGAACAATACGCCAACGGTCCCGAATGCATGATCGTGGCGGGCGATGACGGTCAGGTCGACCTGCATCGCCTGCTGGTGGAACTGGCGAACCGTGGCGTCAACGAGGTGCTGGTGGAGGCCGGTCCGCGCCTGGCGGGGGCTTTCGCCCGGCAGGGACTGGTGGACGAATTCCAGATCTTCATCGCCGGCAAGTTCCTCGGTTCTTCGGCGCGGCCACTGCTGGACTGGCCGCTGGCGCAGATGAAGGACGCCCCACAGCTGAAAATCACCGAAATCCGCGCCGTGGGCGATGACTGGCGAGTCATCGCCGTTCCCGTTCCACCGGCCAGCGTATAATTCCCGGCTTTCGCTCAAGCGGCGGCCTGTTCTCGAGGAGGACTCCATGTTTACCGGCATCATCGAATCCATCGGCAGCATCCGTGCACTCACCCCCAAGGGCGGCGATGTGCGGGTCTACGTCGAAACCGGCAAGCTCGACCTGAGCGACGTCAAGTTGGGCGACAGCATCGCGGTAAACGGCGTCTGCCTGACCGCCGTTGAACTGCCCGGCAACGGTTTCCTGGCGGACGTCAGCCGCGAAACCCTCGACTGCACGGCCATGAACGACCTCAAGAGCGGCAGCCCGGTGAACCTGGAAAAAGCCCTGACCCCCACCACTCGCCTGGGCGGGCACCTGGTCAGCGGCCACGTGGACGGCGTCGGCGAGGTGGTCTCGCGCACGGATAACGCCCGCGCCGTGGAGTTTCGCATTCGCGCGCCGAAGGAATTGGCCAAGTACATCGCCCATAAAGGCTCGATCACCGTCGACGGCACCAGCCTGACGGTCAACGCGGTGGATGGCGCCGAATTCCTGCTGACGATCATTCCCCACACGTTGAGCGAAACCATCATGGCTTCGTACCGGCCAGGTCGCCGGGTCAACCTGGAAGTCGACTTGCTGGCCCGTTACCTGGAGCGCCTGCTGTTGGGCGACAAGGCCGCAGAGCCTGCTGCAGGTAACATCACTGAAAGTTTTCTGGCCGCCAACGGCTACCTCAAATCCTGACCCAAGGGGGTGCCGCGTGGCGCTCAATAGCATCGAAGAACTGGTTGAAGACATCCGCCAAGGCAAGATGGTCATCCTCATGGATGACGAAGACCGCGAGAACGAAGGCGACCTGATCATGGCCGCCGAATGCTGCAAGGCCGAACACATCAATTTCATGGCCAAGCATGCCCGTGGGTTGATCTGCATGCCGATGACCCGCGAGCGCTGCGAGCTGTTGAAGCTGCCGTTGATGGCGCCGCGCAACGGCTCGGGCTTCGGCACCAAGTTCACCGTGTCCATCGAGGCCGCCGAAGGCGTGACCACCGGGATCTCCGCCGCTGACCGCGCGCGCACCGTGCAGGCGGCTGCCGCCCGGGACGCCAAGGCCGAAGACATCGTCAGCCCCGGCCACATCTTCCCGCTGATGGCCCAGGCCGGTGGCACCCTGGCCCGCGCCGGCCACACCGAAGCGGCTTGCGACCTGGCGCGCATGGCCGGTTTCGAACCCAGCGGCGTGATCTGCGAAGTGATGAACGACGACGGCACCATGTCCCGTCGCGCGGAACTGGAAACCTTCGCCGCCGAACACAACATCAAGATCGGCACCATCGCCGACCTGATCCACTACCGGATGATCCACGAACGTACCGTTCAGCGGATTGCCGAGCAGCCGCTGGACAGCGAACTGGGCCAGTTCAACCTGGTGACCTACCGCGACTCGGTGGAAGGCGACGTGCACATGGCGCTGACCCTCGGCACCGTATGCGCCGAAGAGCCGACCCTGGTGCGCGTGCACAACATGGACCCGCTGCGCGACCTGCTGATGGTCAAGCAACCCGGCCGCTGGAGCCTGCGGGCCGCCATGGCCGCGGTGGCCGAGGCCGGCAGCGGTGTGGTGTTGCTGCTCGGGCACCCGCTCGATGGCGACGTGCTGCTGGCGCACATCCGCGAAACCGCCGACCAGGCGGCGCCGAAAAAACCGACCACCTACAGCATCGTCGGCGCCGGTTCGCAGATCCTTCGGGACCTGGGCGTGCGTAAAATGCGCCTGATGAGCGCGCCGATGAAATTTAATGCGATATCCGGTTTCGATCTGGAAGTTGTAGAATACGTGCCCTCCGAATAATGACCCGCGAATTCCGGCATTATCGTTAAGGCTTGCTGATTTTATGTGGTGAGGGAGTTTGCTCCCAACGGGTGTAGGAGCTGCCGAAGGCTGCGATCTTTTGATTTTGATCTTTCGCTTGGGACTCAAGTGTCTGGGGAAAGATCGCAGCCTCGTTGCACTCGACAGCTCCTACGACGTGGTTCGGCGGGAGTAAGTGTCCTCGCCACAGAAGGTATGCAAGTGAACGAGATGGCGGGATCCACGGCCCTGTATTCGTGGCTAATATCACTGAAGGAGCGCGTATAGAACGCGCTCTGGCTCTTTAAGAGATCTGACGAATGACCCTGAAGACCATCGAAGGTACCTTCATCGCCCCCAAAGGCCGCTACGCTCTGGTAGTGGGCCGTTTCAACAGTTTCGTGGTCGAGAGCCTGGTTGGCGGTGCGGTCGATGCCCTGGTTCGCCACGGCGTGAGCGAAAGCGACATCACCATCATCCGCGCCCCTGGCGCCTTCGAAATTCCGCTGGTTGCGCAGAAAGTCGCTCAAAAGGGCGAATATGCGGCGATCATCGCCCTGGGCGCGGTCATTCGTGGCGGTACTCCGCACTTCGAATACGTGGCCGGCGAATGCACCAAGGGCCTGGCCCAGGTGTCCATGGAATTCGGCGTACCGGTCGCTTTCGGCGTACTGACCGTTGATTCCATCGAGCAAGCCATCGAACGTTCCGGCACCAAGGCCGGTAACAAAGGTGCCGAAGCTGCCCTGTCCGCCCTGGAAATGGTCAGCCTGCTGGCGCAGTTGGAGGCCAAGTGATTAGCGACGAAAGCGATCGTTTCAACCCGCGCGATCCAAAGCCTGCGGATGCCGGCAAGCCGTCGAAAAGCGCCAAGCGTCGCGAAGCCCGTCAGCTCGCGACCCAAGCGCTGTACCAATGGCACATGGCCAAGCAATCGCTGAACGAGATCGAAGCGCAGTTTCGGGTCGATAACGATTTCAGCGATGTCGACGGTGCTTACTTCCGCGAGATCCTGCACGGGGTCCCGCAGTTCAAGACCGAAATCGACACCGCGCTCACGCCTTGCCTGGACCTGACCATCGACGAGCTGGACCCGGTTGAACTGGCGGTTCTGCGCCTGTCTACCTGGGAACTGCTCAAGCGCGTCGACGTACCGTACCGCGTGGTGATCAACGAAGGGATCGAACTGGCGAAAGTCTTCGGTTCCACCGATGGTCACAAATTCGTCAACGGTGTACTCGACAAGCTCGCCCCACGCCTGCGTGAAGCTGAAGTGAAGGCGTTCAAGCGCTGATTGGCGCTTGTAACGACTGACTATGGGTGAGTTCGAGCTGATCCGTAATTACTTCGCCGCCGCGCCTTGCGCGCAGGGCGGCGAGGGCGTTGCGCTGGGGATCGGCGACGACTGCGCCTTGCTGGCCGTTCCTCCCGGGGAACAACTGGCGGTGTCCACCGACACGCTTGTGGCCGGTGTGCATTTTCCAGACCCTTGCGACCCGTTCCTGCTCGGCCAGCGTTCGCTGGCCGCGGCGGTCAGCGACCTGGCCGCCATGGGCGCCAAGCCTTTTGCCTTTACCCTTGCCCTGACCTTGCCGACGGTGACCGCCGATTGGCTGCAAGCCTATGCCCGTGGTTTGAACCAGATGGCCCAGGCCTGTGGCGTGGCACTGGTGGGGGGCGACACTACACGTGGGCCGCTGAGCTTGACCATGACAGTGTTCGGCCATGTGCCTGGCAGTCAGGCCTTGACCCGTGGCGGCGCGCAGCCCGGTGACCTGCTGTGTGTCGGCGGCGAGTTGGGCAATGCTGCCGGCGCGTTGGCGTTGGTGCTCGGCCAGCGTCACGCCGAACCCGCCATCGCCGAGCCACTGCTGGCTCATTATTGGTCGCCACGACCGCAAGTCGCCCTGGGACTCGCGTTGCGGGGCAAGGCCAGCGCGGCGATGGATATTTCCGACGGCCTGCTGGCCGATTGCGGGCATATCGCCCTGGCGTCCGGGGTGGCCTTGCAGGTTGAACGGGACCGGCTGCCGCTGTCCAACGCTCTGGTAGCGTTTCTTGGCGGGGCGGATGCCACGCAGGTTGCCCTGAGCGGCGGTGACGACTATGTGCTGTTGTTCGCGGTGCCACCGAGCCGACTGCCGGCGTTGCAGGCCGAAGGCTGGCCGATCCACGTGATCGGCAGCGTACTGGCCGGGCAGGGCGTCACGCTGGTCGACGACGTCGGGCACGACATCACCCCGCAAATACGGGGCTATCAACATTTTCGGGAGACACCGTGACAGATCATCCCAACCAGGTCCCGGCAGAGTTCGTTCCGCCTTCGGTCTGGCGCAATCCCTGGCATTTCCTGGCATTTGGCTTCGGTTCGGGCACTTTACCTAAAGCACCGGGCACCTGGGGCTCGCTGGTTGCGCTACCCTTCATACCGTTATGGCAGATGTTGCCGGACTGGGGGTATTGGTTGATGCTGGGCATCACCATGCTGTTTGGCTTCTGGCTGTGTGGCAAAGTGGCGGACGACCTGCGGGTGCACGATCATGAAGGCATCGTCTGGGACGAAATGGTCGGCATGTGGATCACCTTGTGGCTGGTTCCGGAAGGCTGGTATTGGTTGCTGACGGGATTTCTGGTGTTTCGCTTCTTCGATATCCTCAAGCCGTGGCCGATCCGCTGGATCGACCGGCATGTGCACGGAGGTGTCGGGATTATGCTCGACGATGTATTGGCCGGGGTTTTCGCCTGGCTGGCAATGCAAGGATTGGTGTGGTGTTTCACCTGAAGGAGCCAGGCATGGGCGTAAGCCGCGCACTACTGCTGTTGCTGTGTTTGGGAGCCTGTGTGGGGGCGGGGGCGGCCGAGCCGGCGCCACTGCCCGACAGGGTCCGCGCGGCCAGCGAGGAGTGGGCCGACTACACCCAGGCCGATGGCCAGGGCATGGGCTGGGACATTTTGCGCGCGGTGTTCGAGCCTGAAGGCATCAGGCTGGAAATCCGCAGCGTGCCCTACACCCGCTCGATCGGGTTGGTGCAGCGCGGCGAGGTCGACGTGCAGGTCGGCGCCTATCGGGATGAGTCCGAAGGCGTGCTTTACCCGGAGTGGCACTACGACGTCGATCATATCTATGCCCTGGGGTTGGCCTCCAAGCCGACGCCCACCCTGGCGACGATTGGCAACTACCGGCTGGTATGGATGCGCGGGTACGAATACAACAACTACCTGCCCAACATCCGGCGTTTCAATGAGATCCACCGGGCGGTGGGTATCTTGCCGATGCTGATTCATGAGCGAGCGGATTTCTACATCGATGCGTCGATGGAAATCGAAGAAGTGCTGGCCAAGGCCGATAATCCGAAGCAGTTCAAACTCTCTCCGCTGATCAACTTGCCGCTCTACCTGGGCTTTGCCAACAACGCCAACGGAAAGGCATTGATGGGACTGTTCGACAAGCGGATGGAAGTGCTGGTGAAAACCGGCCAGCTCAAGCCGATTTTCGAACGTTGGAAGCAACCCTATCCCTTCGACGAGCACGGCAAGCCACCGAAGCCTTGATCGAACTTTTCGATAATGATGGTGGATAATTCAGCCTAAGCGTCTGCCGGATCCTGCTGTTACAATGCCCGCCTCTGCGAATCTCCAGTACTAGATCAGGAGCACACCGGTGCCTGTCGTTTTTGTTGCCGCTTCCAAGCTGCCAACGCCCTTTGCGCAATTCACCATGCATGGTTTTCTCGATGAAGCCACCGGCCGCGAGCACGTCGTGCTGAGCCTGGGTGATTTCGCTGACGGTTCTCCGGTGCTGGGCCGCCTGCATTCCGAATGCCTGACCGGCGACGCCTTGTTCAGCCAGCGCTGCGATTGTGGCTCGCAACTCGAGGCCGCGCTGCAGGCCATCGCCCGGGAAGGTCGTGGCGTGTTGCTGTACCTGCGCCAGGAAGGCCGTGGCATTGGCCTGTTGAACAAGATCCGCGCCTATGAGCTGCAAGATGGCGGCGCCGATACCGTGGAAGCCAACGAACGCCTGGGCTTTGCCGCCGACCTGCGTGACTACAGCATCTGCCTGCCGATGCTGGAGCACCTGGGCGTGAAGTCGTTGCGCTTGATGACCAACAACCCGCGCAAGGTCAAGGCATTGACCGACATGGGCATCGTGGTGGCTGAGCGCGTGCCTCTGCACACCGGCCACAACCCCCACAACAAACTCTACCTGGCGACCAAGGCCAGCAAGCTCGACCACATGATGGGCAACGAGCACCAAGGTGAGGTTGACCGGGCGTGACGCGCGGTCAGGTTCGGCGGCGTCTGTCGGTCAGTTGGTGGCAATACCTGGCCCTGGCCTTGCTGCCACTGTTCGTGATCAACGCGGTGTTCGGCCAGGGCGAAGCGATTCTTCCAGTGCTGGCGATGCCGCTGTTCATTGCTGGCGTGGCGTCGATGTTTGTCAGCCTGCGATTCTTCGGGCCGTATAAACAAGCCCTGATCGCCACCCAGAAAGCCCTCGACACGCCCGAAGAGCCCCAGGCCTGGATTGACCTGGCGGCCCGTCGCCGCGCCGCTTTCCTGGTGGCCGGGCTACCGGCCTGGGTAGGCGCCCTTGCCGTGTTCGTGGGCCTGGAAGCGGTGCCGTTGATGCTGCTGGCCTTGTCGACCGCCGTGTTGTTCTACCTGTACCGCATCCCGCGTCAACTCGGCTGATGAACCGCTGGCTGGCGGTCTTGTTGCTGGCCGCCAGCGCCTCGACGATGGCGGCTACGCGGGTCGTCAGTCTCGCGCCGTCGCTGTCGGAAATCGTCGTTGAACTGGGATCCGCCGACCTGTTGGTGGGCGTCCTGGATGGCGGTGATCGTCCGCCGGCGCTCAAGGACGTGCCCTCGGTCGGCCGTTACGGGCAATTGGACATGGAGCGTTTGCTCAGCCTCAAGCCCGACCTGCTCCTGCTCTGGCCTGGCAGCGTCGGCCCGGCCCAGCGTGAGCAGCTCAAGGGGCTGGGCATCCCCATCCATGTCGCCGAGCCCCGTAGCCTCGACCAACTCATCGCGCAAATCGAAACCATCGCCAACCAGCTCGGCCGCCCGGAGCGCGGCGTGCAGCGAGCGGCGCAGTTGCGCATGCGTCTTGAGGCGTTACGCCAGCGTTACCGGCGGGACCCGCTGTTGTCGGTGTTTTATCAGGTCTGGGACCGGCCGCTGTACACCGTGGGAGGTGGTCAGATTATCAGTGATGCGCTGGCGGTATGCGGGGCGCGCAATGTCTTTGCCGACCTGAATGTGCCGGCGCCGCAAGTGAGTGTGGAGGCGGTGCTGCAACGCAATCCGCAGGTCATCCTGGCTACGGAACAGGCACAGCTCGATGCCTGGAAAACCTGGCCGGTGGCGCAGGGGCGGTTGTTGTTGGTCAACGACAAGGGGCTGGAGCGGCCCAGTGGGCAGATGATCGAGGCGACGGCGCGGTTGTGTGAGTTGATTGCGCCAGACAGGTAGACCGCGGCGCCTGCAATCGCGAGCAAGCTCGCTCCCACAGGGTGTGTGGTGAACGCCGATTTTGTATCCACCACAGGTTAACTGTAGGAGCGAGCCTGCTCGCGATGAGGCCAGCCCAAACACCAAAGATTTTGGATCAGAATTCCGGAGTCCAAGTCACCCCAAACAACCAGCTCCGACCTTCCTCCCGATACCCATACTGTCCACCCTCATGGCTATACAGCGCCCGGCTGTACCCCTTGTCCAGCAGGTTATCCACCTTCATCTCCAGCTTCACCTCCGGGGTCAACGCCCAACTGCCGCGCAACCCGAGCAGGGCATAGCCACCCAGGGCATTGCGGTTGTCTTCGTCGTCGTAGCTGCCGCTCACCGCTTGCCAGGTGGCGCCCAGGCCGAGGCGGTCGAATTGCCGGTCCAGGTCCAGGCTCAAAGTTCGCCGGGCGCGGCGGGCCAGAGTGTGGCCGCTGTCACGGTCCCGTGGGTCGATGATGGCCAGGCCCAGATTGCCCTGCCAGCCGAACACATCCTGCAGGTAGGCCATTTCAAAGCCGTTGATCCGCGCCGAGGCGACGTTCTGTGGGCGAGAGTCACGGCCAAAGATGATCGCGTCTTCCAGGTCGGTGCGGTACAGCGAGGTCTCCAGGCGGGCGCTGTCGCTCAGTTGGCTGCGCCATTGCAGCTCGTAGCCCTTGGCTTTCTCGGGTGTCAGGTCCGGGTTGCTGTAGTCCGGGTAATACAGATCGTTGAACGTCGGTGCGCGGAAGCTCTCGCTGTAGGTCAGCAACAGGTCGTTGTCCGGGTTGATCGGTAAGGTGAGGGTGCCGCTCCAACTGTTCTGGCCGCCAAATTGCTGGTTCTGGTCGCGACGCAGGCCCAGTTCGGTGGAGAACGTTTCGGCCTGGAAGCGGTGCTGGATGAACGCGGCACGGTTCCAGCGGCTGTCTTCGTCGAACGGCGTGCTGCTGTTGACCCGGTCCTGATACCAGTCGCCACCCACGATCAGGCTGTTGCGTTCGTCCAGGGTCACGTCGTTCTGCCAGGTCACGGAATCGCGGTAGGTGTTGAAGACTTCGCGGACGTCGCTGAGCTTGTCGAAGGTTTTTTCGCGGTTCTCGCTGTGGCCCAGTTCCAGGCGTGATGTCCAGGCGTCGTTGATTCGTCCGTCCACGTAGGTGCTGAAGCTGCTCACCGCGAACTCGCTGTAGGGTTGCTGGGGCAGGGATTCGAAGGTGGTCGGGTCGAAGCGGCCGAACGGGTTGTCGTATTCGCTCTTGCCACGGTTATCCAGCAGGTTCAGGCCGACTTCCAGGTCATCGCTGGGGGCATGACTCAGGCTCAGGCTGAAGGACTGGTTGCGGTTGGCATCGTCGTCGCGGTCGCTGGCGTAGGACTCGTGGGTTCGATTGCTCCCGGCACTGTCGTCGAGGCTGGCGCCGAGGTTGAAACGGGTCTGGTCGTCGCCGCCGGACAGGCCCAGGCTGCGCTCCCAGGTCTGGTGGTTGCCGACACCCACATGCAGGCGCGGTTGCAGGCCTCGCTCGCTGCCGCGCCGGGTGAAAATCTGGATCACCCCGCCCACCGCGTCGGCACCGTAGATCACCGAACGCGAACCGCGCAGCACTTCCACGCGCTCGATCTGGTTGATGTTCAGGCGCTGCAGGTTGCTGTCGCCGGAGGTGGCGTTGCCGATGCGCTGGCCGTCCACCAGCACCAGGCTTTGGGCCGATTTGGTGCCGCGGATGTAAATCCCTGGCAGGCTGCCGCGCCCACCCAGCGGCGCCACTTGCACGCCCGGCACGCGGCTGAGCAGGTCGGTGACACTGGCCGGTTGCAAGCGGTCGATGTCGTCGCGGGTGAACACGGTATTGGCGGCACTGCTGTCGTTGCGGGCCTCGACCTGGCGATTGGCGCTGATGACGATATCGGGCAGCTTCAGGGCCTGGTCGCGTTCGAAGGTGTCGGCCAGCAGGTGCGGGGTGGGTAACAGGGTGAGGGCTAGGGTGAGGCGGAGTTTCATGGGTGTTCCGTGATTTTGTGGTCCACACAAAAACCAATGTGGGAGCGAGCCTGCTCGCGATAGCGGTGGGTCAGTCAACATCATCGTCGACTGTTGCATTGCTATCGCGAGCAGGCTCGCTCCCACAAGGGTTCTATGCGGTCTGAGAACTACAGGCCCAGCAGTTGCAACCGCAGCCGCACCGCCGCTTCGATCCCCACCTCGTCCAGCCCGCATTCGGCCAGCATCTGCGCCGGCTTGGCATGTTCGACGTAGGTATCCGGCAGACCCAGGTGCAGCACGGACTTGAGGATGTTTTCCCGCGCCAGGAATTCGCTGATCGCCGCGCCGGCGCCGCCCATGATGGCGTTTTCCTCGACGGTTACCAGCAGGTCATGGCTGTCGGCCATTTCGCGCACCAAGGCTTCGTCCAGGGGTTTGACGAAACGCATGTCCACCACGGTGGCATCGAGTTTTTCGGCGACTTTCAGGGCTTCGGCCAGTTGCACGCCGAACACCAGCAAGGCGGTCTGCTTGCCCCAGCGTCGGATCACGCCCTTGCCGATCTCGATGGGCTCGAGGTCGGCCTCGATCGTCGCGTTCGGGCCAGTGCCACGCGGGTAGCGCACCGCCGCCGGGCCGTTGAACAGGTGGCCGGTGGTGAGCATCTTGCGCAGTTCGTTTTCATCGCTCGGGGTCATCACCAGCATGCCGGGAATGCAGCGCAGGAACGACAGGTCGAAGCTGCCAGCATGCGTCGGGCCGTCTTCGCCCACCAGGCCGGCACGGTCGATGGCGAACAGCACGTCGAGGTTCTGCACCGCAACATCATGAATCAACTGGTCGTAGCCACGTTGCAGAAAGGTCGAATAGATCGCCACCACCGGCTTGGCGCCTTCGCAGGCCATGCCGGCGGCGAGGGTCACGGCGTGCTGCTCGGCAATCGCCACGTCGAAATAGCGTTGTGGGTAACGTTCGCTGAACGCCACCAGGTCCGAGCCTTCCTTCATCGCCGGGGTGATGCCCACCAGGCGCGGGTCGGCGGCGGCCATGTCGCACAGCCATTGGCCGAACACACCGGAATACTTCGGTCCGCCGGCCTTTTTCGGCGCGGCGGCCGGGGCGTCCAGGGGTTCGAGCTTGGTGATGGCGTGGTAGCCGATCGGGTCGACTTCCGCCGGCGCGAAGCCTTTGCCTTTCTTGGTGACCACGTGCAGGAACTGCGGGCCCTTGAGATCGCGCATGTTGCGCAGGGTGGCGATCAGCGTGGGCAGGTCATGGCCGTCGATGGGGCCGATGTAGTTCCAGCCCAGTTCTTCGAACAGCGTGCCGGGGACCAGCATGCCCTTGGCATATTCTTCGGTACGGCGGGCGATTTCCCAGGCGCCGGGCAGGCGCGAGAGGACCTTCTTGCTGCCTTCGCGCATGCTGGCGTAGGTGCGGCTGGAAAGGATCTTCGCCAGGTAGTTGGACAAGCCACCGACATTGCGCGAGATCGACATGTCGTTGTCGTTGAGGATCACCAGCATGTTGGCGTCGACTTCCGGCGCGTGGTTCAGCGCCTCGAAGGCCATGCCCGCGGTCAGTGCACCGTCGCCAATCACGGCAATGGCCTTGCGCTCGCTGTTTTGCAGGCGGGCGGCAATCGCCATGCCCAAGGCGGCGCTGATGGACGTACTGGAGTGGCCGACGCCAAAGGTGTCGTATTCGCTCTCGGAGCGGCGTGGGAAGGCGGCGATGCCGTCCTTCTGGCGCAGCGTGCCCATGCGATCACGACGACCGGTGAGGATTTTATGCGGGTAGGCCTGGTGCCCGACGTCCCACACCAGCCGGTCGTCCGGGGTGTCGAACACGTAATGCAGCGCGATCGTCAGCTCGATGACGCCCAGGCCTGCGCCGAAGTGCCCACCGGTCTGGCCGACCGTGTAGAGCAATTCCAGGCGCAACTCATCGGCCAGGGTTTCCAGCTCGGCTTCACCCAGGCGACGCAGGCCGTCCGGCGTGTTGGCGCGGTCCAGCAGGGGCGTGGTCGGGCGCTTGCGGGGAATCTCTTGAAACGTCGTGGGCATCAGGCGAATCGTTATAGGTATAGAAAGAGGCGGCAGTTTACCTTATGCATCGCAAGCTGCCCACGCGTAGGCCGGAACTTGGCCGATACGCAATCTTAAGGGTTGACCCTGTATCAGCTGCGTCGTTCGACGATATAACGCGCCAAGTCGCGCAACGGCTCGGCCGCCGCGTCAAAGGGTCGCAGCGCGGCCAGGGCCTGGTCACGCAATTCCAAGGCATAGGCCTTGGCCGCGTCGAGGCCGAGCAGGGCCGGGTAGGTCGGCTTGTCCCGCGCGATGTCGGCGCCTTGGCGCTTGCCCAAGGTCTGGGTATCGCTTTCGACGTCGAGAATATCGTCCTGCACTTGAAATGCCAGGCCGATGGCCCGGGCATAGACCTGCAAGGCTTGCAACTGGGCGAGCGTGGCCCGACCGCTGGCCAGGGCGCCAAGTTTGACGCTGGCCTCGATCAAGGCGCCGGTCTTGTGCCGGTGCATGTATTCCAGGGCGTCCTGATCGAGCTTCAGACCCACCGAACCCAAGTCGATGGCCTGGCCGCCGACCATTCCGGCAGGGCCTGCCGCCAAGGCCAGGGCGCTGACCATGTCCAGGCGAACCTGCGCCGGGCAATCGCTCAAGGCCGGGTCCAGCAGCGCGCTGAAGGCCAGGCTCTGCAAGCCGTCGCCGGCCAGGATCGCGCAGGCTTCGTCGAATTGCTTGTGGGTGGTCGGCTGGCCGCGACGCAAGTCGTCATCGTCCATGGCCGGCAAATCGTCGTGCACCAGCGAATACGCGTGGATCAATTCCACCGCGCAGGCCGCGCCGTTGGCCTGTTCGGCCTGGCCGCCCAAGGCTTCGCACGCGGCGTAGGCCAGCAGCGGCCGTACACGTTTGCCGCCGTTCATCACGCTGTAGCGCATGGCTTCGTACAGGCGCGCCAGTTCCGGGCTCGGGGCGCTGAACAAGGTATCCAGTGCAGCATTGACCCGGGCCTGGCTGCTGGCCTGATAGGCGCCGATCATTCAGGTTGTTCCGCGTCGAAAGGCTCTTCGGTCAGCTCACCGTCGCGCTCGAGCAGCAATTGCACCTTCTGCTCGGCCTGGGCCAGCGCCGCCTGGCAGTCGCGAGTCAAGCCGATACCCTGCTCGAAGGCGGTCAGCGAGTCTTCCAGCGACAATTCGCCGTTCTCCAGCCGTTCGACCAGCGTTTGCAGGTCGGCCAGAGATTGTTCGAAATCCAGTGCAGCTTTTTTGCGGGCCATGGCGGCTATTCCGGTTGACTGTTAAACCGGCGCGACACTAGCAGACATGGGGTGTTCGGGCAAATCAGGGTGGGGTAAACGCCTGCCGTAATCCTTTGCTTTTGTGGCGAGGGAGCTTGCTCCCGCTCGAGCGCGCAGCGGTCGCAAATGCTTGGGGCCTGCTTCGCCCGAAGCGTCGGACCGGTCCAACGGGAGCAAGCTCCCTCGCCACAAGATGTCCCGTCGGCTTATCGGGTGTTCAGTCGGCTGGATAGTTGATTCGGTACCGGGTGCTGCGCCCGCCACCGGGCATCCGCTCCAGGCAGCCTTTTTCAAGCAGCTCCGCCAAGTGTCGCGTGGCTGTCGCCTTGGAGACCTTGGCCACGGCTTGATATTGAGCGGCGCTGATCCCCTGTTCGAAACCCTTTTCACCGCCATCAAGCAACCGGTTCAGCACCTTGGTCTGTTCAACTGTGAGAGCCGAAGCACGATGAAGCTGCCAGAACCGCGTCTTGCCCAGGACGCTTTCAATCTGCGTCATCGCTGTGTGCAGGCTGCGCAACAGCGTTTGCAGAAACCAGGTCAGCCAGGCGGTGATATCAAGCGTGGCCTTCTGGCTGTTTTCAAGGATTCGGTAATAACCGGCGCGGTCATCCAGGATGCTTACGGACATGGCGTAGAAGCGGATCGCCTGGGCCTCGCCCTGGGCCAATGCCAGGTCGGTCAGGGTGCGGGTCAGGCGACCATTGCCATCGTCGAATGGGTGCAGGGTGACAAACCAGAAATGAGCGATGCCGGCTCGCAGCAACGGGTCGAGATCGACCTGATGACGGCTGGCCTCGAACCAGTCGACAAACCGCTGCAACTGCTCTTCAAGACCCTGGCGCGGGGGGGCCTCGAAGTGAACGGTAGGTCGGTCCAGCCTGCCCGAGACCACTTGCATCGGTTCATCGCCGCGTAGCGTGCCGACGCGGGTCTGCCGATGAGCCAGATCGCTGGTTTGATCAGGAAAAAGCCACTCGTGCCAATCCAGCAAGCGCTCGACAGTCAGCGGCTGGTTGAAATGCCGGGTTGCGTCCAGCAACAGGTTCGCCAAGCCCTCGCTGCGTGGGCTGGCGGGATTATCGTCGACGGGCTCCAGGCCCAGTCGGCGAGCCAAGGACGAGCGCACCGAGCCGACATTCAATTGCTCTCCTTCGATGGCCGAGGAGGTCACGATATTTTGCAGCAAGGCATCCAGTTCGTTCTGGGCGCTGAGCGAAGCCGTGACCGCGCCCGTCATTCCGAGCAATTGACCTTGGGCCTGCACGCATTCTCGCAGCAGTGGTGCCAATGCTTCAGCTTGCCAGTGGAAGTCGGGCCAGTCGGGCCGTTGCCACATCCAATGAGGTGCCATGAGCCTGTCCAGAGATGAATGAGCCGAATAATAGCGCTATTCGGCTCATTTCGTGAGCCGAATAAATCCTCTATTCGGCTCACGCCCCTCTCAGTACGTGATTTCCCACACAGAATCGCGTGTTCCCCGATTGTGAAAAATCCGTCAAATGGCTACTCTTCGCGCCATCTACGGCCCCCTTGCGACGGGGCCTTCAGACGAAACCCGAATAATCACAAGCAGCGCCCGGGAAGGGTGCCGGGTTGCGTCGTGCATGGCAGGAGGCATACGTGCGTTTTCTTTCTTTATTGATCGTGTTGCTCGGCGCGCCGTTGGCGTGGGCTGCGCCTTCGGCTGAAATGTCGGAGCCGGTCGGGGGCTGGCGCTACAGCGGCTTGCTCGATCGCACGGAAAACCCGCAAGTCGCCTACCCCACACCGCCGATCGACCGGGGCGTGCAGCGCAACCGCACGATGATCGAGGGCCGGATCAAAGACATGGGCACGGCTCGCCAACCCCATAGCCTGGCGGTCAACGGCAATCCACTGAATCTCTACACCGACGACGAGGGGCGTTTCGCCCGGCCGTATGCGTTTGGCGCCGGTTCCAACAGCGTCGAGGTGCGCAGCTCCGAAGGCCAGTCCCTCAAGCGCGTGCAATTCTATGAAGCCAACAACCTGCGGACCCCGGCGCAGATCCGCGTGGTGCTGGGCTGGGACGACCCCAAGGCCGAACTCGACCTGCATATCGTCACACCCGACGGCCAACATGCGTACTTCGGCCAGCCGGCGCTGAGCAACGGTGGCGGCCTCGACCCGGATGGCGTCGACGGCCCCGGCCCTGAAATGTTCACCATGACTGCGCCGATGCACGGCACCTACCTGGTCTACGTGAACTATTGGGGCAACTACGGCAGCGGCGGCTACAACTTCGATGAGGCCAGCAACCAGAACGAGGTGATCACCTCGCAGATCAACCTGGTGCTCAACGAAAACACCGTCGATGAAAAACGCGAGACCTTTGTCGTGCCGCTGCGCGCCATTGGCGATCTGTTGCTGGTCAAGACTTTCAACTACTAAGTATCCGCTCCACGGATGAACAGGCCCTTGTGAATATGAGCGACAACACTGCTTCCCCGACCACGCCGACACCTGTCGCCAAACCTGTGCGCCGCTGGCCGGCGATACTGATCGGGCTGTGCCTGGTCGCCGGTGTGGCCGCCGGGCTGGGCTGGTTCATCAACAAGCCCAAGGCGCCGCCCATGGAGTTGGCGTTGGAAAAGCTTGGCGTGAGCCGTCCCGACGGCTTGCTCGAGGCCCATTCCCTGAGCCAGTTGCCCAAGGACCTGTTGGCGGTGCCGTTCCTCAAGGCCACGCTCACCGAGGACTTCGTCTTCTATTACGAGGCTCATGCCGACCGCCTCGGGTTGATCGGCAGCCTGCGCCGGATCGTCTACGAGCATGACCTCAAGCTGCAGGACAGCCTGATCGAAGAACTCTTCGACCAGCCGGCCGATGTCGCGCTGTGGCGCGGGGCGGACGGTCGGCTCAAGGATTTTCTGTTGGTGATGGATCGCGGCGGCCTGGCCAAGGTCCTGGAACCGTTGGCGAAAGTCGCACTGGATGATACGCAACTGAGCAAGCTCAGCGACCTGAAGGTCGGCGGTGACGACGTCGCGCTCTACCAGCTCAGCTACAACGCCAGCAAATCCCTGGCCTTTGCCTCCCATGGCGACAAACTGGTCGTGCTGTCCAACCCGACCAAACTGTACGACCCGGCCAGCGGGTCGGCGGTTGAGCCGGGCAGCGTTTCGACGACCGCCCTGGCCGCCTTGCTCAACGGCGACAAACTGTTCCCCGAAGCTTTCGGCCTGCCGCCCAAGGCGCCTGAGGTCAAGCAACGCATCTCGGTCAACGCCAGCGTGCTCGCCATGGGCTACCAGCGGTTCATTCCGAACTTCGCCGGCTTGCGTTTCGACATGGACGACAAGGGCTGGCACAGCTTCCTGGCGATGGACGAGCTGGAAAACCAGCCGGACTTTGACTTCAAGCCGATCTGGCAAGCCATGCCCATGGGCGCCAGTGCCTGCGTGGCCTTGCCGCTGGCCGCCGAGCAACAGAAACCGTTGCTGGTAAAACTCGGCGCCGACGAAAAAGCCGCCCAGGCTATGGTCGACCATGTGGCCGGTGCCGCCGGCCTGTGCTGGTACGCCGATTCGCGCCTGTATACGCCGCTGTTGGTGGCGAGCCTGAATGAAGACGATGGCAAGCTCGACGCCGACCTGGGCAACCTGTTCGGTTCGATGGTGGGCGCCTATGAAAACAACGTCGCCGAACATGCCTTTCCGGTGGTCGAGAAGCAACAAGGTTCGACGCACCAGTGGCTGCGTCAGGTCAGCTCCAACTTCGGGCCTTACCCGGCCAAGGAAGCCGAGCAGCCCGAAGCGATCACCGGCAAGGCGTTCCTACGGGTCAGCCTGGCGCGCCATGGTTCGACCTTGCTGTTTTCCCTCGATGACAAGTTGGTGGACAAGGCCCTCGGCACCCTCGACAAACGCTTCCCGCCCATGGCCGACGTGGTACCCAAGGACCTGCTGATGCCGGTCTACTTCGGCCCCGATTCCATGGCGCAACTGATGCAGCGTGAAACCCTCGACAGCTTGCCTCAGGACATGGAACCGGTGTTCTACAACGCCGCGCAAACCTACCTGATTCCGAAACTGCGCACCCTCGGTGGCTACGGCAAATATGCCCTGACCTTGCCGGAAGGCAGCGAGCCGGATGGCCATTGGCAATGGCTGCCGCTGGAATGGAAAGCGCTGTGACCGCACGGATCCGCAACCCGGCGTTGACGCTGCTGCTGGCGCTGCTGCTCGGCGGACCTGCGCATGCCATCGAGGCGCCGGCGCTGGATGTGCAGCAATCCCAGGTCTTTCGCGCCTGGTTCGTGCGCATCGCCCAGGAGCAGTTGACCAAAGGCCCGAGCCCGCGCTGGTACCAGCAGGACTGCGCCGGGCTGGTGCGTTTCGCCGCCAACGAGGCGCTCAAGGTCCACGATGAAAAATGGCTGCGCAGCAATGGCCTGTCCAATCGCTACCTGCCGCCGGAACTGCCCCTCAGCGATGCGCAACGGCGCCTCGCCCAGCAATGGCAGCAGGGCGGCGGCAAGGTCGGGCCCTACGTCAACGCGATCAAGCTGATCCAGTTCAACAGTCGCCTGGTGGGCCGCGATGTCGCCCAGGCCCGTCCTGGCGACCTGATGTTCTTCGATCAGGGCGATGACCAGCACCTGATGATCTGGATGGGCCGCTACATCGCCTATCACACCGGCACCACAACCCCTACCGACAACGGCATGCGCTCCGCAAGCCTGCAACAACTCATGAACTGGAAGGACACCCGATGGATACCCGACGCAGCCAACCCCAACTTCATCGGCGTCTATCGACTCAACTTTCTCTCCCAATGACCGGTGCCCGCATGCTGCGCTTGTGTTCAAAATTGCCCCTGCTGTTTGCCCTGTTGCTGGCACCTGTCGTGAATGCCGAAGACACGGTGGAGCCCAGCGGCTACACGCCGGTGTCCGGTGAAAGCTTCTTCCTGCTGGCCGACAGCAGCTTCGCCAGCGACGAGCAGGCCATGGTCCGCCTCGAAGCGCCGGGCCGCGACTACCGTCGGTACCGCATGGAACCCTACGGTGGTGCCGATATCCGTGTTTATCGCATCGACAAGCCGCTGGACTTCCTCAAGCGCCAGAAGAACCTGCACCGCGTGGTCAGTGACGGCCAGTTCAAGGGCGAAGGCCTGTCCAATACCCTCGCGTACCTGTGGGACAACTGGTACCGCAAGTCGCGTCGAGTGATGCAGCGGGCGTTCTCCTACGAATCGCGCCAGCAAGTCACCGAGGAAGTGCCGGAACTGAGGATCGGCGACGCCCTGGTCGCGCCGACGCCGTACGAGGCACCGGCCCAATTCGCCTTGATCCCGGGTTTGCCAGTGGTCAGCCAGTTCCGTTATCCACTGTGGCAGGCCAAACCGATCCAGCCGCCGGCCGGGGTCAATCTGGCCGGTTCGTCCAGTGAGTTTGTCAGCGTCGCCCCGGGCAACGTCTATGTGCCGCTGGGCCAGTTGAAGCCAGGCCTGTATCTGGTGGAAGCGCTGATTGGCAAATATCGCGCGACGACCATGGTCTTCGTCTCCAACACCGTGGCCGTGAGCAAGATTGCCGGCGACGAATTGCTGGTCTGGGCCGCACGCAAGCATGAAGGGCGCTCGGTGCCCAAGGTCAATGTACTGTGGACTGACGGCCTGGGCGTGATGAGCAGCGGTGCCACCGATGAAGATGGCTTGCTGCGCCTCAAGCACGTCAGCCCGGAGCGTTCGTTCGTCATCGGTGAAGACGAGGAGGGCGGCGTATTCGTCTCGGAAAACTTCTATTACGACAGCGAAATCTACGACACCAAGCTCTATGCCTTCACCGACCGGCCGCTGTACCGGCCGGGGGATTGGGTGTCGCTGAAAATCGTCGGTCGCGAGTTCAAGAACGCCCGTGACTCGGTGCAGCCGACCGCCGCCGACGTCAATGTCAGCGTGCTCGACGCCACCGGCACCGCGCTGCAAACCCTGGCCCTGAAGCTCGATTCCAAGGCCGGTACACAAGGTCGTTTCCAACTGCCGGAAAACGCCGTGGCCGGTGGTTATGAACTGCGCTTCAGCTACAAGGACCAGCTCTACAGCAGCGCCTTTCGCGTAGCCGAATACATCAAGCCGCATTTCGAGATCGCCCTGAACCTGGCCAAGCAGGATTACCGCACCGGCGAGCCGGTCAAGGGCAATCTCGTGCTGCTCTACCCCGACGGCAAGCCGGTGGTGAATGCCAAGGTCAGCCTGAGCCTGCGCGCCCAGCAATTGTCGATGGTCGATAACGAGCTGCAATACCTGGGGCAATTCCCGGTGGAGCTGACCAGCAGCGAAGTGACCACCGATGCCAAGGGCAACGCGACACTCGACCTGCCGGCCGCCGACAAGCCGAGTCGCTATACGCTCACCGTGTTCGCCAGCGATGGCGCGGCGTATCGGGTCAAGACCACCAAGGAAATCCTCATCGACCGTGGCGCGGCGAATTTCCGCCTGAGCGCCCCCCAGCGGTTCAGCGCCGCCGGCCAGAAAGTGTCGTTCAGCTACGCCAACGAAGGCGGCAACGAACAAGCCAAAGCCGTGACGCCAGGCAGCTATGCCTGGGTGCGCCTGGAAGACCAGAGCACCGGCGAAGGCAAGCTGGCGGCCAAGGACAAGGGCTTCAGCCTGACCTTCGACCGCCCCGGCACCTACAACCTGACGCTCAAGGACGACCACGGCCGGGTCATTGGCGCCGCCGCCCATGCGGTGACCGGTGAAGGCATCAAGGCTGTGCCGGGCACGGTCGAGATCGTCTTCGACAAGCCTGAATACAAGACCGGTGACGAAGCGCTGGCGCTGATCACCTTCCCCGAACCGGTCAGCGATGCGCTGCTGTCGCTTGAGCGGGACAAGGTCGAGGCCACGGCGCTGCTGTCCAAGGGTGGCGACTGGCTGAAGATGGAAAAGCTCAGCGACACCCAGTACCGCGCGCGCATTGCCGTGAAGGATAACTTTGCGCCCAACCTGACCTTCTCGGTGCTGTACACCAAGGGCGGCCAGTACAGCTTCCAGAACGCCGGCATCAAGGTGATCACGCCGCAGATCGACGTGGCCGTCGTCACCGACAAAGCCACCTACCGCCCTGGCGATACGGTGACCGTGGACCTGAGCACCCAGTTCGCTGGCAAGGCGATTCCGGCGCACCTGACCGTCAGCGTGGTCGATGAGATGGTCTATGCGCTGCAACCGGAAGTGGCGCCGACCATCGACCAGTTCTTCTATCACCCGCGTCGCAACAACGTGCGCACCAGCGCCAGCCTGTCGTTCATCAGCTACGACGTGGCGTTGCCAGGCAGCCCCGGCGCGCCGGGCAAGGCCAACCGTAGCGAGCGTGGCGTGAAGGTGCTGGAGCGGCCGCGGCGTGAAGACGTCGACACCGCTGCCTGGCAGCCAGAGTTGGTCACCGACGCCAACGGCAAGGTCCGCTTCACCTTCAAGATGCCGGACTCGCTGACGCGCTGGCGCATCACCGCCAAGGCCATTGCCGACGACGGCCAAGTGGGCCAGAAGAAACAATTCATCGCCTCGGAAAAACCGTTGTACCTGAAGTGGAGCGGCCCGACCCGCTTCCGCACGGGCGACAAGCCGCAACTGGGCCTGTTCGCCTTCAGCCAATCGGAAAAACCATTGAAGGCCGAGCTGCTGATCCGTTACGCCGGCACCGAACAGCGCGTGGTGGCGGACCTGAAGAACGGCATCAACTACGTGGCGCTGCCGGCCCTGGAATTGAGCAACGGCGACTTGACCGTACAGTTGCAATTGAACGGCGAAACCCAGGACGCCCTGGCCATGCACTTGAACGCCAGCGGCAACGGTTGGCAAGTCACCCAGAGCCAGCGCCTTGACGTAGCCAGCGGCGACACCCCGCTGACCCTGCCGGCCGACGCCAGCGATATTCGCCTGCGCCTGGATGACAGCCCGCAAGCGTTGTTCCGGTCGGCCCTGGACGACCTGCTGAGTTACCCCTACGGTGGCGTCGAGCAGACCGCCAGTCGTCTGTTGCCGTTGAGCATTGCCTATCCGACCCTGGCGTCGAACCCGCAGATCCGCGACCGCTTGCGGTTGATCATGCAAAACAGCCGCTTGCGCCTGGTGCAGATGGCCGGACCGTCGGCGAGCTTCACCTGGTGGGGCCAGGACGGTGAGCCGGATGCCTTCCTTACCGCCTATGCCTATTACGCCGACTGGCACGCCAGCAAGGCCTTGGACCTGAGCCTGCCGCCGGAACACTGGCAGCGGGTGCTGGAGGTCTATGCCAAGCAGGCCGGTGATACGCCGCTGCTGCAACGTGCGCTGATCCTGTCGTTCGCCAAGCAGATGCAATTGCCGGTGAACACCTTGCTCAGTGGCTTGATGGATGATCTGGCGAAAGCCAGTGAAGACAGCACCGAGAGCGTACTGGACAGCGGCGAGGACAGCCTGGTCATGTACGCGCCGGATTCGGCCCTTGGCCTGGCCAGCGCCCGTGTCCTGACCGCGTCCCTGGCGAAACAGGCCAAAGTGCCGTTGCCGGCGGCCTTCAGCCGTCAAGCCGAGGCGGCGCAGCAGCAACTGGAGCTCAGCTCGCAACCGTTCGTAGAGGCTCTGGTGTTGTCGTTGCAGAGCTTCGATCAGGCTCGCGCCACTGCATTGCTGGAGCGTGTACTGCCGCAACAGTCCACCTTGGAACGGGCCCTGGCCCTGACCTGGTTGCAGCGCAGCATCGAACAGGCGGCGCCGGCCGTGGCGCTGGCGCCGGGCGAAGGTTGGGCGGCCAAGCAGGGTGCGACTGGTGAGACCTACTGGCAGTGGCAGGGCACGCAGCTTCCAACGATGCTGACCCTGACCGGTGCCGAGGAGCGTCCACTGCAAGCGGCACTGAGCTTCCAGAGCCAGCAAGCGCCGGTGGCTCCGATGGCCGTGTCGATCACCCGGCGCCTGTCGCGCCTGGTGCCGGGCGACGAGGCCTTCACCTTCAAGCTCGAAGCCGTGGGCAACAAACCGTTGTCCAGCGACAGCCTCTACCTGGATGAGGTGATCATCAACAGCAAGGCCCCGACGCCACTGCGCTACGGCATGCTTGAAGTGCCGCTGCCGCCGGGCGCCGATGTGGAACGCACCACGTGGGGCATCCAGTTGCTGGGCAAAGCCGACAGCGAACCAACGTCCCTGGAAAAGGCCCGTTTCGAGCCCGGCCAGATGGCCTACGCGGTACCGCTGGACGCCCTCAGTG
The DNA here is from genome assembly GCF_001269655.1 of Pseudomonas thivervalensis. Taxonomy (GTDB): domain Bacteria; phylum Pseudomonadota; class Gammaproteobacteria; order Pseudomonadales; family Pseudomonadaceae; genus Aquipseudomonas; species Aquipseudomonas thivervalensis. Next base: position 19,270 of record NZ_LHVE01000019.1, on the reverse strand, counting down.
GCGAGCTGCGCCTGCGGCACCTGGTGCGCTTCTCCCAAAAAGGCCAGTTCAACTTGCCGCCGGTGCGCTTCACCCAGGTCTACGCGCCACAGAATCAGGCTCGCGAACAGAAACCGGCGCTCGGTCAGATCACGGTCAACTGACATGCGCAGGCCTTGGAGCTGGTGGTTGTTGTGCTTGATTCCTGCGCTGGCGATAGCGCAGGACGAGCCGTTGCGCCTGGCCTTCGACGGTCAGTTGCTGCGCGTCAATCAAACCCAGGTGCTGGATCGCCAGCCGTTGCCCGACACGTTGCAGGCACCGTTGGGCAGCCTGTGGAAGCTGTTTGTCTACGCCTGGCTGGTGGACACCGACGCTCGCGAGCCGGTCTATGAGTGCCGCGGCGAGTCGAAGGAAGAAGTCTATTGCTGCACTGCCGGGCAGAGCATCGGTCGTGACCAGGCGCTGGTGAAATCCTGTGGCTTGTATTTCGAGCCGCAGCGGCTCGGGCTGTCGGCCTCGAACTGGCGCGATTACTGGCAGGCCCGCCAGGCGCCGGCCTGGTTGTTGGACCTGCCGACCTTGCAACCCCAGACGCAGGTGCCGGTCGCGGAACTGCTCAAGGCCCTGGCCATGCTGCCGGCCCAGGACCAGGCCCGACGAGTGCTGTTGGATGTGGTGCTTAATGCGGCGGACGGGCGACTGGTTGGCGAATTAGGCAGTCGCTTGCGGGTCAAGACCTGGAGCTGGCTGGGTGACCAGGGGCCTTCCTCGCGACAGGGCGGTTTTGCCGGGTGGCTGGCCGATGGCACGCCGGTGTGGGCCGGTGGTCGCGGCACCAGCCAGCAGGTCCTCAAGGTCTACGGCGAAGGTCTGGCGGCGGCATTGCCGTCGCGCTGGCCGGCGGAAACCGGGCGTTGCGTGGAAGTCGGCCTGTTTGCCCGCTATCCCTTGCAACGGGTGATGGCCGGCGAGCGCCCGGCCACGCCGGGTCAACTGCGCGGTGACTACCGCGTCGAATTCACCAATGGCAACCAACTGGATATCCACAGCGACGGCGAATTGTTCCTGATGCCCGGCAAGTTGGTGGCGCGCCTGGACCGCGAGGAGTACGTCGCCCGGGTCCTGCAACGCGAAGCCAAGGCCGAGCCCGCTGAAGCGGCCAAGGCCCTGGCGGTGGCGATCCGCACCTACCTGCTGCAAAACGCCCAGCGCAACGGCGATTGCCTGAGCATCGACGACAGCAGTCACCGCCAGCGCGTCGCGCCCCGTCCGGCGGCGCCTGAAACTCGCGCCATTGCCGCCTGGACCAGCGACCTGGTCCTGGCCGGCACGGATGTCACCTACCACTCCGACCAGCCAGGTCCGGACAAATTGTCCTGGGCGCAAGCCGTGGAGCAAGCCAACGCCGGCCAACGCTACGACGCCATCCTGCTGCACGCCTACCCGCGCGCCAGCCTCAGCCGTTGGGACAACCCGGTGGCGTCCTGCGAAGCGCTGCCCGCCGCCCAGGACTGGCTGCTGAAGCAGCGCCGGGGCTGGCGTGAGCGGCTGGAACGTGAAGTGGGCTACAACGAAATCAGCGCTTTCGCCGTCTGCCGCGTCGCTTTCGGCCGGCCTTATGTCGACCGTGAACGCCAGCGCATCTATGTGCGCGGCGTGCTGTCGCTGCAGGATCGTCTCGACCTGACGCATGAATATTTGCACCTGGCCTTCGAAGCTCACCCCAACGGCCAGGACGAAACCTATATCGAAGGGCTTGCCCGTCACCTCTTGCTGGAATAGACCATGACACTCCGTTATCCACAGGTCTTGCTGTTGCTCTGCGCCCTGACCGCGTTGCCTCTGGCCACCGCCGCCGACTCCATCAAGCTCGACACCCCTATTGGCGGCTGGCGCAGCGGTGCGCCGGGCGGTGAAGGCGAAAGCTTCAGCCAGACCGTCAACTACCCGGCCTCGTCGGTCAACACGCCCCCGGGCCAGGCCAACACCGCGCGCATCACCGGCCAGATCAAGGGCGCGTCCAAGGACAGCAACGCGCCGGGTCAGTTGATCGTCAACGGTGTGAGCCTGCCGCTGAAACTGGATGAAGAAGGCCGATTCGACCGGCCGTTCTCGTTCCCCAACGGCAGCAACAGCGTTGAAGTGCGCAGCGCCGATGGCCAGCAGCGCCACCGCACGCAATTCCTCAACACCAGCGGCGGCGCCACACCGGCCAAGCTGCGTGTATTGCTGACCTGGGACAGCGACGGCACCGACCTGGACCTGCACCTGGTCACCCCTGACGGTGCCCACATCTGGTACGGCGACCGCGCCGCCGCCAACGGCGCCGCCCTCGACGTCGACGTCACCACCGGCTACGGCCCGGAAATCTTCGCCATGCCCGCGCCGATCAAAGGCCAATACCTGGTGTATGTGAACTACTACGGCGGCGGTTATCGCTATCAGGACGACGGCGAGGAAGGTGAGGGCGGTGGAGAACAAGCGCAACAAGCCCTGACCACCGCACAAGTCACCGTGATCACCGAAGAAGGCACACCGAACGAGAAGATGGAAACCTTCGTCGTGCCGATGCGGGCGGTGGGCGAGCTGACGTTGGTCAAAAGCTTTAGCTATCCGTAAGCAACCCTTGTGGAGAGGGAGCTTGCTCCCGCTGGGCTTGTGTAGGAGCTGCCGCAGGCTGCGATCTTTTGATCTTTCGCTTGAGACTCAAGTGTCTGGAGAAAGATCGCAGCCTCGTTGCACTCGACAGCTCCTACGGCGTGTTTTCTGTGGGAGCATTTGTGACAAAAAATCTCACGCGTGAGCTATTGTGAGGTTTGGAAAGTACCTGTAGTGTTTCTCACGCGTGAGTTTTTCACAGTGGGGTCAGTAGCATGTCAACCAGCTCTCCATCAGATCCGCCAGACGGGTCTGTAACCGATTCAGCGAGCCGCACGGGAGAGCGCGCCAAACCCTCGGCGAAAAAACCGTCGAGCTTCTACATGAAGCAGATGCGCGCGGGCCTGAGTGCCGCCGGGTATGTGAAACACGAGACTTGGGTGCTTCCTGAAAACCGAAGCCTGCTCAAGCAAATGGAGAAACAGCTACGCCAACCGATTCTGGCTGGCTCATTCATGTCGGAGGATTACATGAGCGCAGGTAATAACTGGAACATCGATCGCCTCTACAGCGCCCTTCAGGCCCTGGACGAAGTGGTCGCGAACGACATCACCCTCTCCCTCGTCCAAGGCTCCGAGTCCAGCATCAAGCTGGAAATGAATGACTTCGGTGGCTTGCCGATCTACATCGCCGTGGTCGGCGACCAGATCATCGTCGATACCGTCCTGGTGGACGTCGAGTCGATCAGCGACGTGGCGGCATTCAACGACGCCGTGCTGCGCAGCCGGGAAATGTTCCCGCTGTCGTCCATCGGCATCGAGACCATGCCCAACGGACAGGTCGTCTACAACATGTTCGGCGCGCTGAGCTCCGACTCCAGCCTGACCAACGTCGTCACCGAGGTCAAAACCCTCGTCGACAACGTCCAGCGCGCCAGCGAAGCGTTCGAACGCTTCTTCATCTAATTCGCCGAATAGGAACCATCCAATGACTCAGTCCATCTGGAGCAAGTTGTTCACCGCACTGCGTGGCGGTGCCAGCGAAGTCGGCGAATCGATCGTCGATCAACAGGCCCTGCGCATCCTCGACCAGGAAATCCGCGATGCCGACAGCGCGCTGGCCAATGCCAAGCGTGAGCTGGTCACCATCATGGCCAAGCACAAGCTGGCAACCGATCGTGTTGGCGAATACAACGCCAAGATCAAGGACCTGGAAGCCAAGGCCCTGGCCGCGATCCAGGCCAACCTCGAAGACCTGGCACTGGAAGTGGCCGAAGCCATTTCGACCCTGACCACCGAACTGGACGCCGAGCAAAAGCACGCGACCGAATTCGGCGGCTACGCGGACAACATGCGCAAAGACATCACCAAGGCCGAAAGCCGCATCAAGAGCCTGCGTCAGCAAGTGGACATGGCCAAGGCCCGCGAAAGCGTGCAGAAGGCCCAGGTCAGCGCTTCGATCGCCAGTGGCGGCGCCAATGGCAAGTTGGAAACCGCCGTCGGTACGCTCAATCGCCTGCAAGCCAAGCAACAGCAACGCGCCGCTGAGCTGCAAGCCCAGGACGAACTGGCCGAGGCTTCGACCGGCTCCGACCTGGAGCGCAAGCTGCGCGATGCCGGCATCACGCCGAACGAAGGCAGCGCCAATGCGATCCTGGAGCGCTTGAAGAAAAAATCGGCTGAGTAATCGGTCAAGCTCGTAGCGAGGGACTTGCTCGTGCTGGACTTTGTAGGAGCTGGCGAAGCCTGCGATCTTTTGATCTTTCGCTTGAGATTCAAGTGTCTGGGGAAAGATCGCAGCCTCGTTGCACTCGACAGCTCCTACATAGCTCCCTCGCCACAATAGTGTTCGGCACGTCATGGATTTAATTGTGAGGCAGGTACTTTTATCCAAGCCGCGCAACAGGTTTAATGCTGTCCGGCCACTACGCTCGCGCCCCCTGGCGCCCGAGCGATGATCCCGCCAGGAACCAAGCCCCACGGAGTCAGGGACGAAATGTCGATTTTCCTTCTGTTGCGCACGTACGCTTCGTCCTTCTTCCATCGGTTCGGCTGGGCGGGCCTGGCCATTGCGTTGGGCGTGCACCTGTCCACGGCCTGGATCGGCCTGGTGCTTTTGGGCGAGCAACACCTCATCGCCGCCGCCACGTTTATCTACTTCTATCTCACCACCACCCTCACCGTCGGCTATGGCGACCTGTTGCCACAGACCTCCGCCGGACGAATTTTCGTGGCGACCTGGATCATGCTCGGGGGCATTGCCCTGTTGACGACGGTCATCGGCAAAACCACCAGCAGCGTCATCGATGTATGGAGAAAAGGCATGAAGGGCAAAGGCGATTTCACTGGCAAGGCCGGCCACACGGTGCTCATCGGTTGGGAGGGTGCCTCCAGCGAGCGGGTCATTGAACTGCTGCTGCAGGACGAAACGTCCAATGACAACCTGATCGTCATCTGCGATTGCGATCTCGAAGAAAATCCCATGCCCGGCAAGGCCACCTACATCAAGGGCGACAGCCTGTCCTCCGTCGCCCTGTTGCAGCGCGCCGGCGTGCCGGGTGCCGAACGCGTGCTGGTGCGCACCCATTCCGACGACCTGACCCTGGCCACCGTGCTGGCGGTCAATCGACTGGGACCTGTCGGACATGTGGTCGCCCATTTCAATGACAGCGAAATTGCCGCCCTCGCCAGCGCCTATGCGCCGAGCCTGGAATGCACCTCCAGCATGGCGATCGAAATGCTGGTGCGTGCTTCCCAGGACCCGGGCTCGTCGGTGGTCATCAATGAATTGCTCTGTGTCGGCGAAGGCGCCACCCAGTACCTGATGAAGCTGCCCGAGGCGTTTGAAGCGACGTTTGGCGATCTTTACACCCGGATGAAAGAGCAGCACAACGCTACGCTGATCGGCTATCGGGCCAAAGGTGCCCGACACCCATCGATCAACCCGCCCGGCGCCACTCGTGTGGTGGGCGGCGAACTCTTCTATATCGCCTCGGCGCGTCTCAAGGAAATTTCCCATGGGGTGGTTTAAACAGTTGATGGGGCTTGAGGCCCCGAATGCGAACACGACAGCCAGCAATAGCGCGCCCATCGTTGGGCCGCTGGGTCTGGCCTCCGGCAAGCAGGTCATGTTCGATACCACGCTCAAGTTGTTGCTCGACGGCAACAGCAGCGTGGTCATCCCGGGTAACCAACAGATCTGGAGCTTGGGCATCGTCGACCTCGGGCAGTCGAACTGGCTGTCGCGCTGTTACATGAACGACGAAGACTACTGGCTGCAAGTGCACACCAGCGGCGACATCGCCGGGCAGGTCGAGTCGGTGATCCTGTTCAACTACCTCAGCTACGTCACGATCAACAGCGAAGCGGAATTGCGTCGCCTCGCCGGCCCGGAAAGCCTGATCGGCCTGCCGACCTACACCCACGACGGTGTCGAGTACACCCGCGAATGGGGCACCGAGGCGGGCCAGACCGAACTGGTGGGAATGAGCGAGCGCGTGAGCAATCCGGAAGAGTCCTACAGTGTCGAGCACCGTTCGATGTTGTACGCCCGCGACACCGGCCTGACGGATCGCCGGGAGTTCCTGCTGTTCTCCGTCGAAGAGGACGCCGAAGGCACCGTCAGCCTGAGCACTTCGCTGGGTATTTCGCTGTACACCACTGACCTGAACACTCTTTGAATAAGGAAGAAGTCCATGCTTGAAGCACTCTCCATTTCCCTGAACAAAGCCGCCGTGCTTGGCTTTGTCATGTACATCCTCGGTGCCGCCGTGTTGTTCGCGCTGTTCCAGTTCATCTACACCCGCGTCACGCCGCACAAGGAATTCGAACTGATCCGCTCGGGCAACGTGGCCGCCGCCATCGCCCTGGGCGGCGCCGTCATCGGTTTCGCCATTCCGGCCAGCAATGTGATTGCCTACTCGATCAGCATGCTCGACTTCGTCGTCTGGGCGGTGATCGCCGCGGTCGTCCAGTTGCTGGCGTTCCTGGTGACCAGCCTGGTGCTCAAGGGTGCTTCCGCGCGCATCAAGAACGGTGAAATCGCCGCGGGTATCTACATCGCCGCCGTGGCCATCAGCGTCGGCATGTTGAACGCCGCGTGCATGACGCCTTCCACAAACTGATTGCGCCACGGAGATCCCGATGAAACGAAGCAAGTACGTCCAGCTCTCGCTGGCCGCGTCGGTCGCCCTGGCGATATCTGGCTGCGGGCCAACGGAAAAAACCTACAAGTTGCAGAAGAAGTACAACTTCGAGTCCGTCCAGCAATGTGTCGATGAAAAGCTGCCGGTGGACATTTGCGCCAACGCCTACATGACCGCCATGGGTGAGCATCGTCGCATCGCGCCGACGTACGATAGCCAGGCCGATTGCGATGCCGACTTCGTGCCCGATTGGTGCCAGCAGGACTCGGCCGGCAAGTTCCTTCCCAAGCTGGGTGGTTTCGAGCTGAACGCCGATGGTGAAGTCACGCAGTCCGAGGTCGATGCCGCCCGGGCCCAGTTGCCGGCTTCGGAAGCGAACGTCGGTGGTTCAGGCTTCGGCAACCTGCTGACCGGCATGCTGATCGGCAACATGCTGAGCGGCAACCGCAGCAGCTATTACTCCGAGCCGGTCTACCGTTACCGCGATGATCGCGGCAACTTCGGGTCCTCGACGCTCAGCCAGCGGGTTTCCAGCGGCTCGACCTTTACCCGGTCCAACCAGGCGCGGTACGGCAGCTACACCGACTCCATCAAAACCAGCAAGGCGATGTCCGTCGCGTCGTCCACCTCTCGCGGTGGCTTCGGCAGCAAGTCCAGTGCCCGCAGCGGTTGGGGCGGTTCGAGCAGCTCCGGCGGCTAAGGAACCAGGGCCATGAAGAAGATCCATTGCGCAGAACGTCCTGACTGGAAACAGACCGCCGAGCAACTCGGCTTTCTGTTCCACACCATCGACGATGAACCCTATTGGGACGAAAGCGCGTACTACCAGTTCACCCTCAGGCAGATCGAGGACGATCTGGAAGACCCGACCACCGAGCTCCATGAGATGTGCATGGACCTTGTGGCGCGCGTGGTCCAGAGCGAAGAATTGCTGGAGCGCCTGAGCATTCCCGCGCCGTTCTTCGATCTGGTGCGCACTTCATGGCTGGAAGGCCACCCGCACCTGTATGGGCGCATGGATTTCTCCTACAACGGCACGGGCCCCGCCAAGCTGCTGGAACTCAACTACGACACGCCGACCAGCCTCTACGAAGCGGCGGCGTTCCAGTGGGGCTGGCTGGAGCAATGCATCGCGCGCGGCGTGCTGCCGGCCCATGCCGACCAGTTCAACAGCATCGACACCAAGCTGCACCAGGCCTTTGCCCAGTTGCAGCTCAAGGAGCCGTTCTATTTCGCCTCGATGAAAGGCTCGGTGGAAGACAAGGGCACCACGGATTACTTGCGCCTGATCGCGGAAAAAGTCGGCATTGAATCGCGGCACATCGATATCGAAGACATCGGCCTCAACAGCGATGGGCGTTTCGTCGACTTGGAAGAACGTTGGATCCCGCACCTGTTCAAGCTGCACGCCTGGGAATTCATCTTCCACGAGCCATTTGGTGAGGCGATTGCCCGGTGCGATACGCAGTTTTTCGAGCCGGCCTGGAAGTCGATCATCTCCAACAAAGGCATCCTGCCGCTGCTGTGGGAATTCAACAAAGGCCACCCGAACCTGCTCGCCGCCCACCTGGACACCGACACCAGCAAAGCGGTGCCCAAGGGCTGGGTGCGCAAGCCGTTCTTTTCCCGGGAAGGCGCCAACATCGAGCTGCAGACCGCTGATGGCCTGATCGTCAAGGAAGACGGCCCCTACACCGACGCGCCGTTCATCCTCCAGGAATTCGCGCCACTGCCGAAGTTTGACGACAGCTACACGCTGATCGGCTCCTGGGTCATCGGCGACCAGGCGGCCGGCATCGGCGTGCGGGAAGACAACAGCCTGATCACCAAGGATTCGAGCCGGTTTTTGCCGCACTTGATTCTTGATTAATACACTGGCGAGCGAGCTTGCTCCCGCTGCGCTTGTGTAGGAGCTGCCGAAGGCTGCGATCTTTTGATCTTTCGCTTGAGATTCAAGTGTCTGGGGAAAGATCGCAGCCTCGTTTCACTCGACAGCTCCTACGGTCTGCTCAAGCTCCCAAGGTGAATGTGCTTGGCCAGGCATGGCCACCGCCTGTCGCCTTTGCGGAATTGCGCCGGCCACCTCCCTGTCGATTTTCAAAGAGTCCATGAAAATCCACAGACTGGCACGCCATTCGTAACAGGAGGCCCCATGCATATCCACCACCTGAACTGCGGTTGCATGTGTCCAGTGGGCGGGGCCTTGTTCGATGGGTATAGCCGGGGATTGACGGCGTGCCTGGTGTGCCATTGCCTGTTGATCGAAACCGACAGCAATGGCCTGGTCCTGGTGGACACCGGTTTTGGCCAGCGGGATGTTCAGACGCCCGAACGGCTCAGCCGATTCTTCCGGGCGTTCAACAACATCAAGTTCGAACATCGCCTCACCGCGCTGGAGCAGGTGCGCCGGTTGGGCTTCGATACCAGCGATGTGCGCCATATCCTGCTGACGCACCTGGATTTCGATCACGCCGGTGGACTTCAGGATTTCCCCCAGGCCCGGGTGCATGTGATGCGCGACGAGATGGCGATGGCGCGCAGCGCCGATAACTGGATAAGTCGCCGACGATTCCAGGCGCGCCAGTGGCAGGGCGTCGACAACTGGGAGTTCTACACCACCGAAGGCGACACCTGGTTCGGTTTTGACTCGGTGCGCGCGTTGGTCGGGGCCGAAGAAGAGGACATTTTCCTGGTGCCGCTCCGGGGACACACCGCTGGCCACGCCGGGATCGCCCTGCGAACGCCGGACGGCTGGATGCTCCATGCCGGTGATGCGTATTTCTTCCATGATGAAGTTCATCAGCCCGAGCGGCATTGCCCGCCGGGGTTGACGTTCTATCAGTACATGATGGACACCGACCGCCCGGCACGAATGCGCAACCAGGACCGCCTGCGGGAACTGGCCTTGGGCCAGAACGGGCATCTCGAGATTTTTTGCAGTCACGATGCCAGGGAGTGGGAGCACGCTACCCGTCAGGCTCGTGCCGTCCGTGTTGATTCCACGGCCATGCCGTCGACCCACCGCTAAGCCACCCGTCTGGGCACACACACCTGTGGGAGCGAGCTTGCTCCCACAGGTTAGATATTCACCACAGACTCCCACAGGTTCAGGGGTTCGCCGCAGGCTTTTTCAGGTCCACCAGTACCGCACCAGGTGGAAGAAGATCGGCGCGGCGAAGCAGACCGAGTCCAGCCGGTCGAGCATGCCGCCGTGGCCTTCGATCATGTGGCCCCAGTCCTTGACGCCGCGGTCGCGCTTGATCGCCGACATGACAATGCCGCCGGCAAAGCCCAGCAGGTTGATCAGCAAGGCGATGAGGAACGACTGCCAGGGATTGAACGGCGTGATCCACCACAGCGCGCCACCGATCAACGAGGCCAGGAAAATGCCGCCGACAAAGCCTTCCACGGTTTTCGAGGGCGACAGGTTCGGTGCGATCTTGTGTTTGCCGAACAGCTTGCCGCAGACGTACTGCAACACATCCGACAGCTGCACCACGATCACCAGGTAGGCGATCAGCAACAGGTTGCGACCTTCGAAACCGGCGATGTCCAAGGTCAGGAGCGCGGGGACGAAAGAGATGCAGAACACCGCGATCATCAAGCCCCACTGGACCTTCGAAGCACGTTCGAGGAAGTGCGTGCTGTCGCCGCCCAGGGACGCCAGGATCGGCAGCAGCAGGAACACGTACACCGGGATAAAGATCGAAAACAGCCCGTACCAGTCGTAATAGATCAACAGGTATTGCAGCGGCAGCGCCAGGTAGAACGCCGCGACCAGGGCCGGGTAGTCACTGCGCCGGGTCGGTGTCAGGGTCAGGAATTCCCGCAGGGCATAGAACGACACCGCGTAGAACAACAGGATGACCGCCGCGTTGCCGAGCCAGAACGCCACGCCGATCACCAACACCATGATCCACCAGGCATTGATCCGAGCGTTGAGGTTGTCGATCACCGAGTTCGGTGCGCCTTTGGTCCGCAGCCTGAGAATGAAACCAATCAGCGAAGCCAGCACCAGAATCGCGCCGATCCCGCCAAACAACATCAGGGTATATCGATCCATGTCAGACGTGCTCCGGGGCCAGTGCCAGCAGCGCGGCGCGGCTGCGTTCAAGGAATTGCTCTTTGCTTTCACCGTCTTCGATGCACAGCGGCGCACCGAAACTGGTGGTGCACAACAGCGGCAGCGGCAGGACACGGCCCTTGGGCATGACGCGGTTGAGGTTGGCGATCCACACCGGGATCACCTCGACCTCGGGGTGGTTTTTCATCAAGTGATAGATCCCGCTCTTGAAGGGCAACAGGCCTTCCTCCGGATTGCGCGTGCCTTCCGGGAAGATGATCAGCGAGTCGCCGTTTTCCAGCGCATCGAGCATCGGCTGCAATGGGTTGTACGCGGGGTCCTTGCGCTCGCGGTCCACCAGCACGCCGTTGAACACCCGGTTGATGATGTAGCGACGCACCGGGCTGGTTTGCCAATAGTCGGCCCCCGCCACCGGGCGGGTGAGCTTGCGCAGCGCCGGCGGTAGCGAGGCCCAGAGCAACACGAAGTCACCGTGGCTGCTGTGGTTGGCGAAGTAGATCCGCTGCACCGGCGTCGGCGCACAGCCGAGCCACAGGCTGCGAGCGCCCGTGACCATGCGGGCGGCGGAGGTGATGAGGTTGGCGACCACGGGTTCGAACATGAGGATTCCTTGTCCTGAGAAACATAAGCATAACTGTGGCGAGGGAGCTTGCTCCCGCTGGGCCCTGTAGGAGCTGACGAGCGAAGCGAGGCTGCGATCTTTCCACTGCCCATTGAGTCGAGAGCAAAAGATCAAGATCAAAAGATCGCAGGCTTCGCCAGCTCCTACACACAAAAACTATCTAGAGACCTGACGCTAACCAGGGACTGGCCAGGATGAAGCCCAGCACCAGGACAATTTGTACGGCCAGCAACCGCGATTGCCGGCGCAGCAGCAACAACGCGCCGTGCCGCCGTTCGGTCCACAGGCGCCCGGCGCGTTCGGCGGGTTGCAGCCCTAACGCGGTGAGGGCTTGATCCAGTTCATAGGTGCGTTCGGCCAGGGAGTGGGTGCTGTCCGCCATGCGCTGGAACAGATCGGCGTCAAATGCCACGCGCAGCGCCCAGTATTTTTCCAGCACACCGAGCACCAGTAGCGCCGCACTCAACAGCAGCAACCACGGATCGATCACGCCCGCCAACCACTGCCCCAACCCCAGCAGCGCCGCCAGGAGCGTCAGCCCCGTGGACAGTTGGTCCAGCGAATGACCCCGGCGCAACAGGCTCGCCACGGTGTGGAGCTCCATATCACTGATCATGAGCATTCCCCAGCGTTGTGGATAATTGTTCCAGTGCCCGACGGTGCGCCGCATGCAAGACGATACGCGGTCGAACGCGCTGGATCTGCACGATAGCCGCATCGACACTCGCCGCCCGGCCGCTGTGCAGCAACCAGGCGACTACCGCCGTGGCGCTGCGCGAATAGCCCAGGGCGCAGCAGACCAGCACCGGCCCGTGCTGGCGCAGGCTTTCGATGGCCTCTGCCGCTTTCAGGCATTGCTCGGCGGTCGGCGCCGTCAGGTCGAGCACCGGCAATGAACGATAGGCGACATTCGTGCTGTCCATGGACAGTTCCGCGCAGAGGTCGAGCACCCCGGTAAACGTACTGTCCTTGAGTTCCATCGGCGTAGGAATTCGCCCCAGCCAGACATTATCCGCCACCTGGTCCGGCTGCGGATGCTTGCGCGTCCAGCAGCGGGAATTGATCCACGCCGCCGCCAGGTAAGGCGCCAGCAACCAACGCACCGCCGGGCTCAAGCGGCCATCGGCACGTTTCTGGAAGCCATCGGCACCGAACACCAGGTAATTCAGCGCCACCATGAGCACCGCCACCGCCGGCCAGATCAGCCAGAGCCACGCGCCGCCCCAGGCAAACGCCGGGACGAACAGCGCCGCCGCGCCCAGGCCATAACGCAAGGCCAGGCGTCGGCGCGCAGGATCCGCTGCCAGACGTGCACTAAACAGCGGACTCGGTCGATCCAGCGGCCACAACCAGACACACAACCAACCGGCCAACGCACCCGTTGGCAGGTCAATGAAGTGATGCTGATACGTGGTCAGCACCGACACGCCGATCAACGCGAACCAACCGTGCATCACCCAGCGCCAGAAACCCTGCAGATGCCGCTGGTAACAGACCCAGAGCACCACCAGCAACGCGATGTGCAGCGACGGCGCCTGGTTGAACGGCTTGTCGAAGCCCGCCAGCACCTCGAACAACCACCCGAACAGCCCATCCATTTCTGGCCGGGGGAAGGTGAAGCGCAACGGCCAGAGCAGGAAACAACTGACCGCAATCACCTGGGCCGTGAGCAGGCGCAAGGCGTGGCGCTTGAGTTCGTCGCGGCTGGTGGGCAACAGCAAGGACAGGCCGTACAGCAGATCGATCGACCAGTACGGCACGATGGTCCAGGCCATGAACGGCATGTGGCTTTCCCAGGCGAACACCAGCGTGCCGACGTCGTCACGCTGGGCGGTGACCCAGGTGGCGAAGCCGTAGGTGGTGAAGAACAGCGGCGCCAACAACAGCAGCCACAGCACTGCCGGTTTCAACAGTGCGGGTTCGCGGGCCGGAGCGATGACGGCGCTCATTACTGCACTCGCTGCGCCAGCGAAACGCTGAAAATGCCCCATTCATCGACACGCAGGGTGATCTTGCGGAAGCCCGCCGCTTCAACCAATTGGTCCATTTCCGCCTGGGTACGTCGACGCATCACCCAGGCTTGCCCTGCGCGATGGCTGGTGAGGGCGCGGGCGATCAGTTCCAGTTGCGGGTGCCACGGCTGGCCGGTGTAGACCAGGAAACCGCCAGGCTCCACGGCTTCGGCCAAGCCGGCGAGGGAGCCGCCGACCATCTGGTTATCGGCAAACAGCTCGTACAGGCCGGACACCACGGCGAGGGTCGGTTTCGGTTCCAGCGCCGCCAGGTCCTGGCGGTCGAAGGCATCGCCTTTGACGAATCGAGCGATGTCGCCCAAGCCTTTTTCGACGATCAGCGCACTGCCGTCGCGCACGTTGATGTCGCTGTAGTCGCGCAGCAGGATCGATTCGGGCAACGGGCTGACGCCTTGCAGCGCTTCGAGAATGTAGCGGCCATGACCAGCGGCGATGTCGACGATGCGCACCTCGCGGTCCTGGGCGCGCAACTCGGCCATCGCCAGGCGCAGCAATTCCTCGACGTGCAACTTGCGCTGGCGAATGCCGCGCCAGCCGATGGAGTTGAGGTAGTTCTGGTCGATCATCTTGCCCAGCGCCGAGGTGCCGGTGGGGCGGTTGCGGTAGACGTAATCCAGGGTACTGCCGGAATCGAACCCGGTGTCGAAGCCCAGTTTCACCCCGGCGGACAATTTGCTGCCAAAGCGCATGCTGGCGCGGGTCATGCGCCAGTAAAGGTCACGCAGCGAGTTGTGCGGCAGCGGCGTGGCCAGGGTCTCGGCTTCGGCGCAGGTCGCGCCCAGGCGGTCGGCGTCCAGCAGGGAAGGGCGCTCCAACGGACGGGCGAAGTTCTGCAGGATGAAGCGGCGGGCACTGGCGATGGCTGGCGCACGGTTCTTCTCGCCGAGGGTGTCGTGGAAGAACCCCGGCAGGATGTGCTTCTCCTTGTGCAGGCTGCCCAGGCGTTCGAAGAACTGCTCCTGGGGTTTGCGGTGCACGACGAAGTCCGAGCCGGAGATCAGCAACTGCGTCGGCACCTGGATCGCCTGGGCATCGGCCACCACGCGGTCGGCGGCTTCATACAGGCCCAGCAGCACGTTCACCGAAATAGCCTTGGTGATCAACGGATCGCTGTCGTAGGACGCCACCCGCTCCGGGTCATGGCTGAGGAATTTCGCCTTGACGTAGCTGTTGACGAAGAAATTGCCGCGAAACTTGCGCATCAGCGCCAGGCCCGGCCGGGCGAACGGCACATAGAGCTTGACCTTGAAGGCCGGCGATGCCAGCACCAGCGAGCGAATGCGCGGTGCGTAGTCGTGAACCCAGGTGGACACGATCACCGCGCCGACGCTTTGGGCGACCACGGCAATGTTCGACTCGTCGATCTGATGCGCGGCGCCGATGTGGTCGCAGAAGGTCTGCACGTCCCGTGCGCTGGTGGCGAAACTCGGGCTGTCGCCCCGTTCGCCCGGCGACTGGCCATGGCCACGGGCGTCCCAGGCAAAGAAGTCGAACCCGGGCAGGCCCAGTTCATCCACCAGGTGCGCAATGCGCCCGGAGTGTTCATGACCGCGATGGAACAACAACACAGCCTGGCGAGGTTCACCCGCTGCCACGTCGACAGCCGGCCAGTGTTGGTAGAACAGTTCCACGCCATCGTGGGTGGTGAATGTCCGGTGTTGGGCTTCGCGCATTGCAACTTCCTTATGCTGAGGGAGCGTTTTCCGTCACCTGGCCCAGGCCATGACGGACCCGATTGACCAAGGTATAAACCAGCAGGGCGGCAACCACCGCCATCACACCATTTACCCAGAGTGCCCCGAGCCAACCCAGGGCAATACCGGTCGCCAACACGCCAAACACAAAGGCGCGATCACTCTTGCCCATCGGCCCGTCATACCGCCGCGAAGCCCCCACCATCGCCCCCAGCACGCCGGCGTATTCGCTGAACAACGCCAACAGCGTGACCAACAACACGAGCAGAAGACTGGTATCGGCAAACAGGGCAAAGGGCAGGATCAAGGCAGCGTCGGCGATGATATCGCATAGCTCGTTGAGGTAGGCGCCCAGATGCGATTGCTGGCCAAACTCCCGCGCCAGCATCCCGTCCACGGCATTCAGCGCCATGCGCAGGAACATCCACACCGGCACCAGGATGAACACCCACGGATGGTTGGCGAACCAGGCAATGAGCGCCCCCACCAACACCGAGACGATACCCGCGAGCAGGGTGACCTGGTTGGCGGTGACACCGTTGTTGTAGAGGCGTTGAACCATGGGGCGCAGCAGGTTTTGAAAGGCGGGCTTGAGTTGGTAGATGGAGGGCATCGGGGTGAGATCTCGGCCGGTGGCGGGGCTGGGCGTATACAGGTGGGAGATTACGATAGGTTGAAGGGTTGCTGGCGGGTATTTCTTGAGAATGAGGGCGGGTAGGCATCTATTTGTGCATTTATCTGCGCCAGACACCTAGGAAACTGAAAAAAACGCTGACCCTGTGGCGAGGGAGCTTGCTCCCGCTGGGCCCTGTAGGAGCTGTCGAGCGAAGCGAGGCTGCGATCTTTCCGCAGCCCATTGAGTCGACAAGATCAAAAGATCGCAGGCTTCGCCAGCTCCTACACCGCCGAGCGGGAGCAAGCGCCCTCGCCACGATGATTCACGCCGCCTTAAGTTAAGGGGAGCCTGTGGGAGCGAGCTTGCTCGCGATAGCGGAGTGTCAGTCAACATCAATAGCAGCTGACCCACCGCATTCGCGAGCAAGCCCGCATCCCAAAGGATTTTTCGGAATCCTGGCAACGTTGGCCTAATTAGAGAATTGCCCTACACGCCCCGCTTCTTTCACTGACTTATTTCTCCTGTCATCCCCGGCACAGTCTCGCGCCCACTCCTGCGCCGCGAGCTGCCTGCATGCGTTTCCCTGACAAGATCCCGTCATTAACCGGTGCCATTGGTTCGCTGGTCCTGGCCGCCATGAACTCGCCCGACGTCGAGGAAGTACTGCAGGACTTTCGCCACTGCCTGGGCGACTACGACAGTTGGGCGGAAAGATTCTGGGCCGGTCGGACACTGGACATTCAGCAGGTATTTAAAGTCGGCAAGGAGGTGTCGCTCGCACCCGTGAAAGACGGTGGCAAACAGGTCAGCGCCGTGGTGGCGACGTGTCCGGCACAAGGCCCGCTGACACTGGTGCACATGTTCCAGGCCTCGCGTTTCGTGCCGATCGGCGACACGCCAGTGGTGTTGAAGCCGATCATCAAGGGCGAGCTGGGGAAGGAAACGTTTGGCGATCCGATCCCTCATGTCATTGGTCCCAGCGGCATTTTGGAAGTGTCCGAATGCGACCGCGGCCAGCGTTACCGGATCAGTTTTTTTCCAAATATCACGACCGATCATGTCCGGGCGCTGTACGCGTCCTACCAGCACGAGATCGTCGAACTCGAAGGTTGGCTGAAAGCGGAGTGGGACGAGTTTCAACCCTTGTGGAAGGCGTCTTCCGAGAGCGGTTTTGTAAAGCGTTTCAACGCATTGCAGGAAGCCCAGCTACGCGGCTTTGAAAATGCCCTGTTTGGGCTATGGGACGACGTAACACAGGTCTTCGATCTGTTGGCGGACCTACAGGCCAACAGTGAAAAATTGTTGGAATACCTCACCGAGGTCGAGCTTGAGCAACTGCTGAAGGCGTCATCCGAGGCGATTGCCAAAGGACTGATGATCCTGAGCGATGAGCCCTTGCTCTTCGTTTACACCGCGGCGTTCACCAGTTGGCTGCGGATGCTGCCGCCCCAGTACATGGCCGAAGTCCTGGGGGAAATGCGCGCCTCGATTCTGATCAATTTCCTCTTGGCGCGCGTGACCGGTGGCCTGGGCGTGGGACTGCGCATGAGCGGTAAAGTGCTGCGCCATGTCCGTTCGGAACGCGCCCGGAAGTGGCTACAGGCATCGAGTCAACGCCTCGGACAACTCGGTGGCGACAGCTCCAACAAACATGCCGATGTACTGAAGCCGGTAGTAATCGCCGGTCAAGGACCGTCGGTGGGACCGACGCCCGTCAGACCGTTGCAGATCAGCACTGGAGACTCCGCGCCGCTGTCGGTCAGCAACCCGGCCCCGATCGTGCGGGAAAAATCCCAGGCTGCTACGAGGCTGAGCAAATACGAACCCCACGACGACGCCCCCGCCCAATCGAAAAACCCCAACGGCGACAGCGCCGACACTGCGGCCCAGACCCAGACCAGCGGCTGCCCGGTGTCGATGGTCACTGGCGAAGAACTGCTGACCCTGGACGACGGCACCCTCGACGGCCGCTTGCCGTTCGTCTTCACCCGTTTGTACCGCACCAGTGCCGCGGACCTGGACATCGGCCTCGGGCGCGGCTGGAGCCATGCCCTGGCCCATCGCCTGGAACTCGACGGCGAGCAGGTCACCTGGGTCGACCAGGAAAATCGTCGCACGCTCTTTCCACTGCCCACCACCCAGCGCCCGGCGATCCACAACAGCCTGGCCCGGGCGGCGATCTACCTGGGCACCGAGCCGGACGAACTGATCGTCGCCCAACCCGGCGAAAACGCGCCGTTCCTGCATTTTCGCGACGGCCACCTGATCGCCCTCAGCGACCGCTACGACAACCGCCTGAGCGTTCAACGCAACATCCACGGCGACATCAGCCGCCTGGACAACGGCGCCGGGCGTTCCTTGCGCCTGCGCTATCAACAGCGTCACCTGATCGCCGTCGACTACCAGAGCTTCCACCCGGCCATCACCCTCGACGACGCCTGGCGGACCGAACAAACGCTGGTGTCCTACCGCTACGACGGACGTTTCCGACTGATCGAAGCGACCAATGCCGCCGGTGAAAGCGAACGCTACGACTACGACGACCGGCACGTCATTCTCCAGCGGCAACTGGCCGGCGGCGCGAGTTTCTACTGGGAGTGGCAAGGCGTCGGGCCGGCGTCCCGTTGCGTACGGCATTGGGCCTCGTTTGCGCAGATGGACAGCCGCTACACCTGGGGCGAGGACGGCAGCGTCACGGTGCAGCACCTGGATGGCAGCCAGGAAGTGTATGTCCACGACGACCGGGCGCGGCTGGTGCGCAAGGTCGAGCCCGACGGCGGCGAGCACCTCAAGGCCTATGACGAACAAGGCCGGTTGATCGCCGAACAGGACCCGCTGGGGGCGGTCCGCGAATACCGCTACGACGATGTCGGACGGCTGCTGGCGCTGATTCCTCCAGACGAGGCGCCGACGTCCTACGAATACCGCAACGGTTTCCTACACACCCGTCAGCGCGGCAAGGCCGTGTGGACCTACCGCCGCAACGCCCGGGGCGATGTGATCGCCAGCATCGATCCCGACGGCCAGCGTACGGAATATGCCTACGACGCCCATGGGCAACTGCTGGCAAGGTACGACCCGGACGGCGGTGAACATCGCTTCACCTGGAGTCGCCTGGGCCAACTGACCGAAGAGGTCTTGCCCGACGGCGGTCGCCGGTCTTTTTCCTACGACGCCCTGGGACGTTTGCTCAGCCGCCGGGACGAACACGGCGGCCTCACGCATTATCAATGGGACGCCGTTGGCCGCCTGCTGCAAGTGACCCTGCCCACCGGTGCCACCCGGGCCTGGAGCTACAACGCCTACGGCAAGGTCATCGCCGAGCGCGACGAGCAAGGCCGGACCACCCGCTACGAATACGCCGACGACCTGCACCTGGTCAGCCGTCGCCTGAACCCCGACGGCAGCGAGCTGAAGTATCGCTACGATTCGGCGCGGCTGTTGCTGACCGAGATCGAAAACGAATCCGGCGAACACTATCAGCTGGACTACACGCC
>NZ_LHVE01000018.1 GCF_001269655.1 Pseudomonas thivervalensis | reverse complement strand
GTCAAGGGCAACCGCCTGCTGAGGGAGGGTGACCGCCACTACGACTACGACGCCTTCGGCAACCTGATCCGCGAACGCCACGGCCAGGCCCTGGTCAGCGCCTACCGCTACGACAGCCAACACCGCCTGATCGGCGTCACCACGGCCGACGGCCGCGAAACGTCCTACCGCTACGACGCCTTCGGCCGACGGATCAGCAAGACCGTGGACGGCCTGACCACGGAATTTTTCTGGCAGGGCGACCAGCTCGTCGCCGAAAACAGCCCGCGCCATCACCGCAGCTACATCTACGAACCGGGCACCTTCCGTCCACTGGCGATGCTCAACGGCGAAGGCCCGGAAAAAGCCACGCCGTTCTACTACCACCTCGACCACCTGGGCACGCCCCAGGAACTCACCGACCCCGCCGGCCAGATCGTCTGGTCGGCGCGCTACAACGGCTACGGCAAACTCACTGAACTCCAGCACGGCGACGGCGAACAACTGGAACAGCCGCTGCGCTTCCAGGGCCAATACTTCGACCCCGAAAGTGGCCTGCACTACAACCGGCACCGCTACTACAATCCCGAGACTGGCCGCTATTTGGCGCCTGACCCGAGCAAGCTGGCGGGAGGGCTCAATGGGTATCGGTACACCCTGAACCCGACGGGGTGGGTGGATCCGTTGGGGTTGGTGGATTGTCCGGGGAAGGGCGGGTGTAGGCCGGCGGTTGGGGAGCAGGATTCGGCGGGTAAGGTTGGGGTGGATGAGGGGGAGGCTTCCCCACCAAAACCTACATTTCTTTATCGTGGAGACTTGAGGGGGCCAGAAATCATTTTTAAAGAAGGTTTTAGGAGCTTGGGGAAGAGCACCGACCTACGACTTCATGTTTGGGATAACAGAAATCCACCGAGTAATTTTGTCAGTACAAGCACGGATGTTGATGTCGGTATCGATTTTGGAACAAAGTATAGGACGCGCAAAGGGTATCTGTATGTCCTAAAGCGAATTCCTGGACGCGATGTAAATAAGGAGCTCCCGCGAAGTGATGTTCCTTATAGCTATGAGTATGAGATTGCAATCCCTGAACGGGTAAAAGCGGAAGATATTATCGGGGTCACTCCACTTAAGAAGGATGGTTCCTATGTTGGGTACTCTTTACCCAACCCTCAAAGGAAATAAAAAATGACGAAGCAAGTTATTTCAATTGTTAAAGACGGTCAAAAAGATGAGGTGCTGCTTGATGTTAATTCAGCAAAATCAACAATTTTGCTCACCTTTAAAAGTGGCTGGTCAAAAAAATATTCCGGGGCTGACGTGTATGAGTGTCTTGGAAAGATTATAAAAGAACACTCCGATTTGAAATTTTTATGCAAGGGAGCTAAGCGAAGTGTAAGACCTTCCAGTATGTCCTCGCAAATGTCGTCAGGGATAGCTGCATATGAACATGTTTTGGGTAAGCGTGCCTCAAGATCGGATCTTGTTAATATATTTGACTATGAAGACCAAGATATAGTCAGTGATCCTCAGCTGCAAAAAGATCATTTTTTTCTTTGGCTTGAATCTATAAAGGATGTGGATGAATAGGATCTAGATTGTGTGGGAACAATCGAAAGCCCCTGAACATTGATCGTTCCCACGCTCCCGCGTGGGAATGCATCACGTGACGCTCTGCGTCACATCCAGAAGCGGAACGCAGAGCGTCCCTGGCGACATTCCCACGCAGGAGCGTGGGAATGATCGATAACACTGGCCCTGTGGCGAGGGAGCTTGCTCCCGCTGGCCTGCGCAGCAGCCCCAAAGCCATTCAACGCGGTGACCGGGTAGGTTTACGACTGCTGCGCAGCCGAGCGGGAGCAAGCTCCCTCGCCACGATGATTCTCACAGCCTTTAAGTCCACGGTCGCCTGTAGGACTTGCGCTCACGCATTCCGATGTCACCACAATTTCCAGTGTGGGAGCGAGCTTGCTCGCGATAGCGGAGTGTCAGTCACTATCAATGTAACTGACCCGACGTCATCGCGAGCAAGCTCGCTCCCACAGGTTTCATCAGTGACCTTAGGTGTCGCGACTTCGCCTCCAGCCATTAAAAAAACCACCCCTTTGGCACCGATAACATCGTTTCTCGGCCGCCCGGCTTTTCCCTATATTGGCCCTCAGATCCGGTGGATGGCTCAACGTCCACCCCCTCAGTGTGAGTAGCCTCGATGAACAATAAACCTGACAGCACAGGGCTTGATAATGCCGGCGCGGGAACCCGGGCGGTTTGGGGTGGGGAGCAAGTCAGGCACCCCTACAACGCCACGCAACCCCCCATCGTGGCCAGCGCCGCGTACGGTTACGACGACATCGACGTCTGGTACGACGTCGCCTTGGGCAAGGCTCCCGGTTTTATCTACAGCCGCATGAGCAACCCGACCGTCGAGACCCTCGAAGCCAAGATTCGCGAGTTGGAAATGGCCGAGTCCGCCGTGGCCTTCAGCAGCGGCATGGCGGCGATCAGCAGCGTGCTCTACACCTTCCTGGCCCACGGTGATCGGGTGGTGTCGACCAAGGACAGTTACGGCGGCACCAACAAGATCTTCGAAGAATTCCTGCCGCGCACCGGCGTGGCGGTGACCTTGTGCGAGACCTTCGATCACGACGACCTCGAACGTGAAATCGCCAAGGGCTGCCAGGTGCTGTACCTGGAAACCCCCACCAACCCGACCCTGAAAATCCTCGACATCCCGCGCCTGGTGGCGGCGGCCAAGCGTGTCGGCGCCGTGGTTGTGGCCGATAACACTTTCGCCACGCCACTGAACCAGAGCCCGCTGGCCTTGGGCGTGGACGTGGTGGTTCACAGCGCGACCAAATTCCTCAGCGGCCACGGCGACGTGCTCGGTGGCCTGGTGTGTGGCAGCGAAGCCTTGATGGCCCAGGTGCGGCATTACCGGGAAATCAACGGCGCGAGCCTCGACCCGTTCTCGGCCTACCTGATCATCCGTGGCATGAAGACCCTGGCGCTGCGCATGCGCCAGCAACAACACAGCGCCCGGGCCCTGGCCGAATTCCTCTGCACCGAACCGCTGGTGGAGGCGGTCAATTACCCGGGCTTGCCGAGTCACCCGAACCACGCGGTGGCCTGCGCGCAGATGTCCGGCTTCGGCGCCATCGTCAGTTTTGTCCTGGTCGGCGGCATGGACACGGTCAAACTGCTGCTGCCACGCCTGCGCTTCGCCCATTGCGCCGGCAACCTCGGTGCGGTGGAAACCATCTACGGTCCGGCCCGCACCACCAGTCATGTCGAAAACACCCTGGAGGAACGCCAGGCCCTGGGCATCTCCGAAGGCCTGGTGCGGGTCTCGGTCGGCATCGAAGACACCGACGATCTACTGGACGATTTGAAACAGGCCTTCGCCTTCGTCAAAAAGACCCTCAATCCGCAACTCAATGAAGTCCACACCGAGACGGCAAGCTGAAGTTTGAAAGTTGATACCCCGCGACAAGGCTGTCAGCGGGGCGTTCATGAATAGGAATAATAATAAAAGCTCAGCGGCGCTTGTCTTACTCGCGCAGACGTAGATGCGCGCCCTGACATTTCATGAGAACAACCATGTCCATAACAGAACAACAAACGAGTACGCGGGCCGGCTTCAAGCAGGAAATGCAGACGCGCCATATCGTCATGCTGGCCTTGGGCGGCGTGATCGGTACCGGCCTGTTCCTGACCTCCGGCTACACCGTCAACCAGGCCGGCCCGATGGGTGCGGTCATCGCCTACATCATCGGCGCGCTCATGGTTTACATGGTGATGATGTGCCTGGGCGAACTGGCGGTGCAGATGCCAGAAACCGGCTCCTTCAGCACCTACGCCACGCGCTTTCTCGGGCCTGGCACCGGCTACACCGTGGCCTGGCTGTATTGGCTGACGTGGACGGTGGCGATCGGTTCCGAGTTCACCGCCGCGGGCATCCTCATGACCCGCTGGTTTCCCGACACGCCGGTGTGGATCTGGAGTGCGCTGTTCGCCGGCGTGGTGTTCCTCACCAACGTGGTGTCGGTGCGTTTGTTCGCTGAGACCGAGTTCTGGCTGTCGTTGATCAAAGTGCTGACCGTGGTGGTGTTCCTGCTGATCGGCGGTGGCGCGATTCTCGGCCTGTTGAACATCGACCAGGCTCACAGCATCGGCTTGAGTAACTTCACTCGCGAAGGACTTTTTCCTACCGGCTTCATGCCGATTGCGATGACGCTGCTGGCGGTGTCCTTCGCGTTTTCCGGCACTGAGTTGATCGGCATCGCCGCCGGCGAAACCAAGGACCCGCAACGCAATGTGCCCCGCGCCATCCGCACCACGGTGCTGCGCCTGGCGGTGTTTTTCGTCGGGACCATTTTTGTCCTCGCGACGCTGTTGCCCCGCGAGCAAGCCGGTCTGGTCGAGAGTCCGTTCGTCACGGTGTTCACCTACATCGGCATTCCGTACTCGGCCGACATCATGAACTTCGTGATCATTACCGCGCTGTTGTCGGCGGCCAACTCCGGCTTGTACGCCGCCTCGCGCATGCTCTGGACCCTCAGCGATCAAGGCCACTTGCCCAAGCAATTCTCGGCCCTGACCCGCATGGGCACGCCGCTCAACGCGATTATCGTCAGCATGGCCGGCGGCGCCGCGTCGTTGCTAAGCAGCGTGTTTGCCGCCGACACCATCTACCTGGCGCTGGTGTCGATTTCCGGCCTGGCCGTGGTGGTAGTGTGGATGAGCATCGCCGCGAGCCAGATCGGTTTCCGTCGCCACTACGTCGCGAACGGCGGCGACATTCGCAATCTCAAGTTCCGCGTCCGCGGTTATCCGTGGGTGCCGCTGGGGGCGCTGGTATGCTGCAGCCTGGCGTGCATCGGGATCGCCTTCGATCCTGAACAACGGGTGGCGCTGTACTTCGGCTTGCCGTTCATCGCCTGGTGTTACTTCGTGTATTACATTACTCGCAAAAGCCGCGAGCGACGCTTGTCGGTTGCCCTCGTGGCACAACCGTCCGACGCGTTCTAAGCCGCGTCGACGGGGCGGGCAAACGTGCCCGGTGCGTGGGGGTTAACGAGGTAAGACCATGAAGCAAAAAACGTTGCCCCCATTGAACTGGCTGCGAGCGTTCGAAGTGTCGGCCCGCTGCCTGAACTTCACCCACGCCGCCGACGAATTATTCTTGACCCAGGGTGCGGTCAGCCAGCAGATCCGCCAGTTGGAAAGTCACCTGGGGGTGGCGCTGTTCAAGCGCTTGCCCCGCGGCCTGGGCCTGACCGAGGAAGGCCAGGCGTACCTGCCGGTGGTGCAGGACGCGATCACGCGACTGGCGGTGGGCACCAACGAGATCTTTGGCCAGCACAAGCGCCGGCCGATCAAGGTGCGCGGCAGTCTGGCGTTTTTCGTGCACTGGCTGGCGCCGAAACTGGTGGACTTTCGCCAGGCCCATCCCCACGTCGACATCCGCTACATCAGCAACATCTGGGTCAAGGAACTGGACGGCGAAGACGACATGGAAATTCGCTGGGGCCACGGCCAATGGCCCGGCCTGGTGTCCCAGCGCCTGACCTGGGACACCTTGTTCCCGGTGTGCTCGCCGGCCTTGATGGCGACGCTGAAGGTGCCGGCGGACGTGGCCAAGCATCCGTTGCTGCACGTGCTGGGTTACGAAGAGGGCTGGGGCTACTGGCTGAACAGGGTCGGTGCCGACTCGGTGGATTCTTCGACCGGCATGCAATTCGACACACTGGTCTGCACCTTGCGCATGGCCGAACTGGGGCAGGGCATCGCCCTGGCGCGGTCGTCGATGGTCAGTGACATGCTCGGCGACGGACGCCTGGTCGAACCCTTCGCCCAGCGCATCGAAGCCAGCGAATCGTTTTACCTGGTGCGCAGTTCCGGGGCCGAACAACACCCGGACGCGGCGCGGTTTTCCACCTGGCTGGTGGAGCAGGCGCATCGCTTCAAATGAGCCGTTTCAAGTGAATATCCGGAGTTGTCCATGCGCTATGTGAGTACCCGAAATTCGGCCGTGCAGGTCGATTTCGAAAAAGTCGTGCTGTCGGCCATCGCCGAAGACGGCGGCCTGTTCGTCCCCGTCGCACTGCCGCACTTCGAACCCCAGGACATCGCCAACTGGTCCACGTTGTCCTATGACGAACTGGCCTATCGAGTGATGCGTCCGTTCGTGGGCGATACGATTCCCGAGGCCGACTTCAAGCGGGTGCTCAAGGAGGCTGGCAGCCAGTTCAGCCATCGTTCTTTGGCGCCGTTGCATCAGGTGGATCGCAACGAATGGGTCCTGGAATTGTTCCACGGGCCAACCCGCTCTTCGAAGGATTTTGCCGCGCAATTACAGGCGCGGCTGGTGCAGTACTTCCTGCGCAAACGCGGGCGTCGCGCCGTGGTGATTGGCGTCACCAATGGCGACACCGGCCTGGCCGCCATCGAGGCGTTCAAGCACTGCGACGAGACCGACGTGGTGGTGATTTATCCCGAGGCCGGCGTGCCGCAAGACCAGCTTCAAGACCTGCAAGCGACGGCGCATCCGCGGGTTCATCAAGTGGCTGTCGATGGCAGTTTTGATGAATGCCAGACCCTCGTCACGCAACTGTTTCGACAGCATGAGGCGATCAGTTTTAACTCCAGCAATTGGGTCAGCGTCATGGCGCAGTTGGTGTTTTATTTCCACGCGGTGCTGCAACTGGGCGGCGGTCAGCGGCCCATCGGTTTCAGCGTGCCGGCGGCGAGTTTTGCCGAAGTCTATGCCGGCTACATCGCACAGAAAATGGGTTTGCCGATCACGCAGATGATCGTCGCCACCAACCAGAATGACGCGCTGCATCAGTTCTTTTTGAAAAACCACTACTCGCGATTGCGCGCCAGCAAGACCCTGTCGCCGGCCATGGATTTGTCGATTTTTTCCAACCTGGAACGCTTTCTCTGGGAGCTCTATGGGCACGACGACCAGGCCGTGCGCGCGCTGATGCACACCTTCGAAACCCACGGCGAAATGACCATCGCCAACGAGTTCTGGTTGCAGGCGCGGATGATCATCGACTCGTACGCGGTCAGCGATGAACAGACGCTGGAGGAGATCACTTCACTGTATCGCGACACTGGTTACGTCATCGACCCACACACCGCCACCGGCGTGCTCGCGGCGCGTTTGTACCGGCGAAGCCTGGTGGCGCCGATGGTGACCTTGGGCGAGATCTCACCTATTAAATCGGCGGCATTGCTCGATGAGTTGGGGATCCACATTGCGGCGCCACAGCGTACGATGTCCGGGCACGGTCCAGCGCAGATTCATCGCATCCAGCCGGACGACCTCGGTGCCCTCCATCAACTGCTCGGCGCCCTATAACCGGAGGCCCCATGAAGCGAATTCTCGACCCCCTCGACGAACGCATCATCGCCGAACTGCGCCTCAACGCCCGCGCCGCCCACGCCGAGCTGGCGGCCAAGGTCAACCTCTCGCGCAACGCCGTACGCCAACGCATCGAACGCCTCGAACGCGACGGCGCGATCCAGGGCTACACGGTGCGCACCGGGGAGGGCGCGCAAGCGTCGTCGAACATCAACGCCGTGATCTTCGTCTACCGCTACGACCGCATGCGCGGCGCCGAGGTATTGCAAGCGTTGCAAGCCATGCCGGAAGTGCTGCAGTGCGATGTGATGAGTGGCGAGTTTGATTTGATGCTGCGAGTCGGCGCGGCGAACCCGGAGCGGGTGCATAAGGTGTGGAAAGAGATCTCGGCGTTGCCGGGAGTGGAGAACACCGTGACGTCGTTTGTGTTGTCGTCGGTGGTCTGAAGCTTCACCACAATAATGGCTGGCACCAAAGTACCTGTGGGAGCGAGCCTGCTCGCGATAGCGGAATGTCAGTCAACCTATTGCTGACTGATCCACCGCCATCGCGAGCAAGCTCGCTCCCACAGGGAAATGTGTTCGGCCAGGCCCTGCCTATCGCCGCCGCTGATGGTATTCACAAATAAACCAGCCACCCCAAACCCGTGGCGAGGGAGCTTGCTCCCGCTGGGCTGCAAAGCAGCCCCAACCAGGTTGACCCCAATCAACCTGACCCACCGCGCTGGACCATTCCAGGGGCCGCTGCGCAGCCCAGCGGGAGCAAGCTCCCTCGCCACAAGAGCCGGCGCAGGTGCATGCCCTAACACCTATGGACCAAACACCCAAAAAACCTGTGGGAGCGCGGCCAGTCGATTCTTGGCTTTTTTCATGCCTGACGCTTTGCCCACCCCCTGGTCAAAACGCCCAGAAAATAGAGCAAATTGGCATATTTCACTGCCCACCCCGCCCCCCTAACCTAGATCCCAACAACCTCATCACCCGGATCAAGGACATAACAAAAATGACTGAATACAAACTGGCGCTGGTCGGCTTCGGCGGTGTGAACCGGGCATTGGCTCAACTGATTGCCGAGCGCAACCAACAGTGGAAAACCGAACTCGGCTTCACCCTGAAAATCGTCGGCGTGACCGACCTGTTCCTCGGTTCGGTGATGGACCGCCACGGCCTCGACGCCGCATTGCTGGCCAAACTGCCCACCACCAAAGGCGCCATGGCTCAGCTGCCCGGCGGCACCGTCGACGCCCTCAACGAAGCCGTGATCAAAGACTGCGGCGCCGACATCATCGCCGAAGCCACCTTCACCAACCCGGTGGACGGCGAGCCCGCCACCTCGTTCTGCCGCTGGGCCCTGGAGCGCGGCAAACACGTCGTGACCACCAACAAAGGCCCCATCGCCCTGCACGGCGCCGAACTCAAAGCCCTGGCCCAACGCAACAACGTCGCCTTCGAATACGAAGGCTCGGTCATGAGCGGCACCCCGGTCATCCGCCTCGCCAAACAAGCCCTGGCCGGCAGCTCGATCACTGGCTTCGAAGGCATCCTCAACGGCACCTCCAACTTCGTCCTCACCGCCATGGAAGGCGGCCTCGGTTTCGCCGAAGCCGTCAGCCAGGCCCAAGCCCTGGGCTATGCCGAAGCCGACCCGACGGCAGACGTCGAAGGCCACGACGTGCGCCTCAAAGTAGTGATCCTCGCCAACGAACTGCTCGACGCCAAACTCACCGTCAACGACGTCAGTTGCAGCGGCATCTCCGCCCTCAGCCTCGCCGACATCGAAAAAGCCCGCCACGACGGCGCCCGCTGGAAACTCATCGGCGCCGCCACCCGCCAGGACAATGGCTCCATCAGCGCCAGCGTCGAACCGCGCCTGCTCAGCAACGACCACCCACTGGCGAGCATCAGCGGCGCCACCAACGCCGTGTCGTTCATCAGCGAACTGCTCGGCGCCGTCACCGTCTCCGGCCCGGGCGCAGGCCGCACCGAAACCGCTTTCGCACTGCTGTCGGACATCATCCACATCCACCAATCGGCAACCCGCAAACAGGAGCACAACCAGTGAACGTATCGCGCCTGGCCCTGGCGGTCGTCGAACCGCACATCGAAGTCCTCAACCCGTTTGACGGCAGCGTCGTCGGCACCGTCGCCGACGTGTGCGCCTCAGAAGTTCCACACCTGCTCGAGACCGGCCGCAGCGGCGCAAAAACCTGCGCCGCACTCCCGCGTCATCGCCGCGCCAGCATCCTCGAACAAGCAGCACTGAACATCGAACGCGACGCCAAAGCCTTCGCCCGACTCATCGTCGACGAAGCCGGCAAGACCCTCAAACAGGCCGAAAAAGAAGTCAAACGCTGCATCAACACCCTCAAACTCTCCGCCGAAGAAGCCAAGCGCAACGCCGGTGAAATCGTCCCGTTCGACGCCTACGAAGGCGCCGAATCGCGCCAGGGCTGGTTCACCCGCGAACCCCTGGGCCTGATCGTCGCCATCACCCCCTACAACGACCCGCTCAACCTGGTCGCCCACAAACTCGGCCCGGCCATCGCCGGCGGCAACGCGGTGATCCTCAAACCGTCCGAACTGGCCCCGTTGTCCGCCCTCAAACTGGTCTCGTACCTGGTCGCCGCCGGCCTCCCCGAAACCGTGGTCACCGTCGCCACCGGCGGCGCCGAACTCGGCAAAGCCCTGGTCGCCGCCCGCGACGTGCGCATGATCTCCTTCACCGGCGGCTTCGTCACCGGCGAACAAATCGCCCGCACCGCCGGCCTGAAAAAACTCGCCATGGACCTCGGCGGCAACGCCCCCGTCATCGTCATGGGCGACTGCAACCTCGACGCCGCCGTCGACAGCTGCGTCTCCGGCGCCTTCTGGGCCGCCGGGCAAAACTGCATCGGCACCCAACGCTTGCTCATCCACGCACCGATCTACGAAGCCTTCCGCGAACGCTTCGTCAACCAGGCCCAAGCCCTCGTCGTCGGCAACCCGCTGCTCGCCAACACCGACATCGGCCCGATGATCACCCAACAAGCCGCGCAGAACGCCGAACAAGTGGTCAACGAAGCCCTGCAACAAGGCGCCACCTTACTCTGCGGCCATCGACGCCAGGGCACCTGCTACGCCGCCACCGTCCTGGAAAACGTCGACCACACCAGCCGACTCTGGCGCAACGAAGCCTTTGCGCCGGTGGTGGTGTTACAGCCGTTCGAGACGTTCGATGAAGCCATCACGTTGGCGAACGAACCTGAGTACGCGCTTCACGCTGGGATTTTCACCAACGACCTCAGCACCGCGATGAGCGCTGCACGACGGATCGAGGCAGGGGGCGTGATGATCAATGATTCGTCGGATTTCCGGTTTGATGCGATGCCGTTTGGCGGCTCGAAGTACGGCAGTTTGGGCAGGGAAGGGGTGCGGTTTGCGTATGAGGAAATGACCCAGCCGAAGGTGGTTTGTTTGAATACGTTGGGGTGAGGGTGGCGAATCAGTCCTCGGACTATGGTTCAAGGCGCAGGAACCGCTTGCCTGTCATGTCGCTAAAACACCCTTTCGACAACACATGTCGTCCTCATGTCGTCACCAGCGACATGAGGACGCAAGGTGTCGCTGGTCAAGACAATCTGCGCAATATCAGCCACATCAAATCAACTGACCCAGCGCCATAACAGGCATCCCCCACCCCCACTGTGGGAGCGAGCTTGCTCGCGATAGCGCACCACCAGCCACATCAAAAACAACTGACCCACCGCCATAACAGGCATTCCACACATCCCCCTGTGGGAGCGAGCCTGCTCGCGATAGCGCCAAGCGCTCAGAACACCAAGCGTGCAGGCAACATCGGCGATCTCCCAAAAACCAACTTCTTCAAACGCTCCAAGCTGAAACGTATCAGCTATAAGAAAAAACCAAAATATGCACAAATGCATTTTTATGCTTGACCTGCATAGGCAAGCCTCTATAAGGTGATTTCACTGTATGAACATACAGTATTTCTAAATCGCTACTTATTTAAATCCATTCATGGACGAGGCAATAACCTATGAAAACCACCACTGAAAAATTCGGTGCAACCCCCCATCAACCCAGCCTCTGGACCCGCGCCGACGCGTTGAAAGTCCGGGCCGATGACCCCACCACCACTCAACCACTGGTCAGCGCGGATTTCCCGGTCCTGAACAACGACGTGTTCATCTGGGACACCATGCCCCTGCGCGACCTGGACGGTAACGTGACGTCCGTCGATGGCTGGTCGGTGATCTTCACCCTGACCGCCGATCGTCATCCAAACGACCCGCAGTACCTCGACGAGGACGGCAACTACGACATCCTCCGCGATTGGAACGACCGCCACGGTCGGGCAAAGATGTACTACTGGTTTTCTCGTACCGGCAAGAACTGGGAATTCGGTGGCCGCGTGATGGCCGAAGGCGTTTCGCCCACCGCTCGCGAATGGGCTGGTACGCCGATCCTGCTGAACGACCGAGGTGAAGTGGACCTGTATTACACCGCCGTCACCCCAGGCGCGACCATCGTCAAGGTGCGCGGTCGGGTAGTGACCACTGAACACGGTGTCAGCATGGTCGGCTTCGAGAAGGTCAAGCCGCTGTTCGAGGCAGACGGCAAGATGTATCAGACCGAAGCACAAAACGCGTTCTGGGGTTTCCGCGACCCATGGCCTTTCCGCGACCCGAAAGATGGCAAGCTGTACATGCTGTTCGAGGGTAACGTGGCCGGTGAGCGCGGCTCGCACAAAGTAGGCGAGGCAGAAATCGGCGACGTGCCGCCGGGTTATGAAGATGTCGGCAACTCGCGCTTCCAGACCGCCTGTGTCGGCATCGCCGTAGCCCGCGACGCGGACGGTGACGACTGGGAAATGTTGCCGCCACTGCTGACCGCCGTCGGGGTAAACGACCAGACCGAGCGCCCGCACTTCGTGTTCCAGGATGGCAAGTACTACCTGTTCACGATCAGCCATACCTTCACCTACGCCGACGGTGTCACCGGGCCGGACGGGGTGTACGGTTTCGTCGCGGACTCGCTGTTCGGCCCTTACGTGCCCCTGAACGGTTCCGGCCTGGTGCTGGGCAACCCATCCTCCCAGCCATTCCAGACCTACTCGCACTATGTAATGCCAAACGGCCTGGTGACCTCCTTCATCGACAGCGTACCGACCGACGAAACCGGCACGCAGATTCGTGTCGGCGGCACCGAGGCACCCACGGTGGGCATGAAGATAAAAGGGCAGCAGACGTTCGTGGTGGCCGAGTACGACTACGGTTACATCCCGCCGATGCTTGACGTCACGCTCAAGTAACGGCAACACCGGGGGGCAGGCAGCGGGTTTGCGGTCGATGGCAAAACCGTTGTGGATAGGATCGAGATATCCCGCCTGATTTATTGCGACGTTGCTCGCACGCCCCATTGAACAACGAGTCAAACCCTCTTCGCGACTGGCTGCAAGGATGCAGCCAGTCGCGAATGCATTCCCCTGCAACGCATGTTCACAAGCTCCACTGTGGGAGCGAGCTTGCTCGCGATAGCGGTGTGTCAGCCAACATTCCAACCAGCTGTTTATCGTGACTCCACGAGACCAGCCACGACCGACATCGCCTTGCGCCATTGCCTACAACTACGCCAGAATCGGCCGGCTTGTGCGTCTTGGAGAGCGTCGGTAGTTTGAATCCTGTCACTGAGCATCAGTGATCGGGTTTAGTCGCCCGTCTCAACCTAAGGCGTAACAAGTCCCGTCGGACAGGCTGTGCTGTTCCTGTATTGATGGTGGCTGTGCGCAGGGCGCCCCCGGGCGCGCCGGGATTCTTAGGTTCACCGGTCGACTAACCTGCGCACAGCTGCCGCCCTCTCGTTTAGTCGCGAGGTGGTTGCAGCATCACTTAAGGAACCTAAGTCGATGGCAAAAATTACACCGAACCCTCCGACCACAGATGAGCATGTGTCCCGCGCTCAGTCTGCTCGTAACAATAAGCTTGATGAGGCTGCCAACCGGGCGTTGGATTACTACCTGAAGCCTAAGCCGAAGGAAGAAACGTCTGACAAGCCCAACACTATTTTCCGTATCGCACCGGATGTTGATTCGGAATGTCTGCTGGCCAACCTCAGTGAGAACCTGGCTTCGGCGAATGCCATGATCAGTGATTTGGCGTTTGGTCTTGAGGGATCACGACGGCATTTTGCGTTGGGGATTTTGCAGGTGATTGAGGTGAGTGAACTGTTGGCGAGTCGGGCTTTGGATATTGTTGAGGTGAGGTAGCAAGGGGCCGCGCTTACCCCGGGTATGAAAAAAGGTCTTGCATGGCAAGGCCTTTTTTGTTGCTGGTAGCCCGACAGCGGCCAGCCACGACACATGATCGATTGTGATGATTGCCCTCAATATTTCGCCCGGCAGGTCGTTAGCCTTATCTGTTCACCCTTATCAAGGAAGCAGCCGTGTCCGAAAATGTTTACGCACCACCTTTGGCTCCATTGGAGACCTTCGTTGAACAGCCATACGAATTCTATGTGGTCTCACCGGCAAAGCTTCTGACACTGGCGATTCTGACGTTTGGCTTCTATTTCTATTACTGGTCATACAAAAACTGGAGCCTGTACAAGCAATCCACCCAGGCAGATATCTGGCCGTGGGCTCGCGGCCTGTTGTGCATATTTTTCATTCACCAACTGTATCGGCGCGCGAATGAGAAAATTCGTGGCAGTGGTCGTACGTATGAGTGGGACTATGAGCAGTGGGCAACCGTATTCGTTGTGCTGACGGTCGGTGCCAATCTGTTGGATGCAGTGGCGAAGCGCGTCGATGGCTTCGAGTTTCTGATGGGATGGTTACTGTTGGCGATTCCACTGCGAGCCTATGTGGTGAGCCGGGGCCAACCGATGATCAACTTCGCCGCCAATGACCCTCAGGCGCTGAGCAATTCGCGCTTCACCGCCTGGAATTATCTGGCCATGGTGCCCGGAGTGCTGCTTTGGGCGCTGGCAATGCTTGGCGTCTGGACTATCTACCGTTAAATCGATTGGGAGTGGAGGACACTCAGCCGAAGTGGTTCGTTTGAATAAGTTAGGGGAAAACGGCGGGATGTTTATTGGGGCACGTGGGAGTTGGGAGGGGCTGACGCCGTCTTGCGCCATTGCCTACAACTACGCCAGAATCCGCCGGCTTGTGCGTCTTGGAGGGCGTCGGTAGTTTGAATCCGTCACTGAGCATCAGTGATCGGGTTTCGCAGCCCGGACTCTATAGGCGCACAACGTCACCTTCGAAAGCAGATTACCCATGTCTGTGATTTCGTCAGAGGTGGCTGTGCGTGGGAGACCCCTTGGGTCTGCCGGTCCCTAGAGTCCCGGTCTGCGAACCCGCGTACAGCTGCCACCCCAACTTCGTTTCGCAGCGAATGGTGGTAGCTCCAACAGACTCTAGGAGCTTTACCATGGCTAAGATTACACCCAACCCGCCAGCTACAGATGAGCATGTGTCTCGCGCTCAGTCTGCTCGTAACAAGAAGCTCGATGAAGCTGCTGAACGGGCTTTGGATTTTTATCTGAACCCTACGCCGAAGAAGGAAACGTCTGACAATCCCAACAGCATCTTCCGCATCGCGCCTGATGTTGATTCGGAGTGTCTGCTCGCCAGTCTCAGTGAAAACCTGGCTTCGGCGAATGCCATGATCAGTGATTTGGTGTTTGATCTGGAGGGATCGCGACGGCGTGTTGCGATGGGGATTTTGCAGGTGATTGAGTTGAGTGAACTGTTGGCGAATCGGGCTTTGGATATTGTTGAGGTGAGATAGGGCGGGGTGTTGGCTGCCTCTCTGGCGAAAAAAGGTCTTGCTTGGCAAGACCTTTCATAAAAGCCCCGAAACGACGGGCGCTCAAATTGTCCAACAACCTGTTGGATAATTGTCCAAGTCAGCAGGACGTCAGCGGGGGCGGTAATCGGCAAGCCGACTCTCAAAGTATTGTGCCGTTTCCTGATCGGTGCAGTACAGGTAGCACCCTTTCAACCCACGGGTCATCAGTGTTCGGTACGTGTTTTTGATGATCAGATCCGTCTCCTTCTGCGCGAAATCAGGCCGCTCTTTCATTAGTTTTTTCCAGCCGCGAATCGATTTGTCGTACTTGTCACGCTTATGCGGCGATGTCAGCACTTGCCCGTCTCGGACGATTAAGTCCGGTCCGATGATCACTCCTATGTAGTCGACTTCCAGCCCTTGGCAAGTGTGGATGCAGCCGACCTGTTCAATGGAGTTTTCCGCGATGATCCACAAACTGCCGTCCTGATCCAGGTTCCATTGGCGAGCGTAATCATCACCAATCACTATATCGGAAGCCTGAGAGTCTGTTTTGCTGAGCCAAGGCCAGCAGTAACCCGCGACAACGCGAGCTTTGTTCCCGTGGTTTTTCTGCTCGATGGCCGTGTGCATCGCCTGCGGAGTGTTGAACACCTTGAATTCGTATTCGCTAGTATCGAGTAGCGGATTGGCAGTCGGTCGAATAGCCAATACGTCATCCAACCACGCTAGATAGCCATCAGAGCCACTGCAACGGAACTGGGAGGACAGCGAATACTCCTCCACCGTTGCGCCTTTTGCTTTGGCAAAGGCACGGATTGCCCGCTTGTTACCGATGTCGCTCAAGGTCACGCGTTGATCTTCGTCGATGAAGAAAATCGAGCACTTCGCTGAGTTGATCAATTCCTTAATTTGGTTCTCGCCCAGGTTCCCATAAAGACCGCTTTTCTCGTTGAGCCTGTGAGCTTCGTCAACGATGAGTGCGTCGAACGTATTGGGCTCGGTTTCGATAAACGCACCCGAGCCAGAAAAGAAATTAGAAAAATGACTACGTTTGATCGTTCCGACCAGTTTGCTTTCGTAGACCTTGCGTGGTGCGGCGTTTTTCGAGACGTATTTGCTCAGTAACTTTAAGCCGGTGAGTCTTACCAGCAAGTTAATTGCCAAAACGGTTTTTCCGGTTCCAGGGCCGCCCTCGATGATTAGCACCTTTGGCGCTGCTGTGGACGCTTCACTCGCCGCAACAAGCGCTGACTCGAATATTTCCTTTTGGTCGTCAATCAATACGAACTCTGGTTTGCCTTTCATGAGCCCGCCAAGCGCCTCGGCTAACGCTTTGGATGGCCGAATTTTTCCGTTGGAGAGTTCGTAGAGAACCTCCTTGTTATCGCCGTGGGTAATGTGTTTTTTCAGGAAGGTCCGTAGCTTGGTCAGTTCCTCGGGGCCTTTGAGGAACAATGGAGCTTTACTGGTATGGGCTTGGTAGTGAGCGGAGTCGATGACGCCATCACTGACATAGTTATGCAGATAGGCGCAGGGCCGAATTTCGATGCTTTTGTCATATACCGCTTCGTTGAAGCCTTCCAGCAGCGCTGCGTACGACCATACCTGGTAGGACGGGTGAATGGTTTCAACGAGACCGCCACCCAAGGCAGTTTTCACTATCGCGTCCTTGGTGGTTGCGCTCGCCTTGCTCCATTGCTTCAGTTCGATCAATACAGCTTTTTTTGCTTGGTTCTCATCGCGTCCCGTGAGCAAAAAATCGATGCGTTTCGAGGACTGTGGGATATGCAACTCAATGGCCAGACCAGCGTCGCTGGGTAGATCATCATCTCGAAGTACCTTGGCCATGTAGGTCAGGGATCCCTGCCACGACCTGATCTCTGACGCGCCGACCTTCTTACCAGTGGCCTCTTTGAAGTGCCGGAGGATCACTTCTTCAATGTCGTCGTTATCGTTGTCTTTCAAGAATTGCTGTTTGGTCGCAGCGTAAACGATCACAAGAGGTCCTTAGAGCACTGAAGGTCAGAGTTGGTCGTACTTTTTGCTGGTGCTTTTGGCTTTGTCGACGGGATATTTCTGGCCGTTCAGAGCAAGTTTGCTCGCGACCGCTTCGTTGAGATCGACTCCTAGCACGTTGCTCAGACGGACTAAGTACATGAGTACGTCGGCTAGCTCATCCTTCACGGCTTGGGCGGTTGTGGGATGCTTCGCGGCAGCCACTGAATCGGCTTCGCTCATCCACTGGAAAATCTCGCAAAGCTCACCTACCTCGCCTGTCAGGGCCAGCAAAAGGTTTTTGGGCGAGTGAAACTGCTGCCAGTCGCGATCATCTGCAAAGCGCTGAAGCGACGTCGCAAGATTTTCCACGTCGATTAATCGTTTGGGTGTGCCGTCTGCCTTGCTCACAGGCTTGCCTCTCGTTTGCCGCCAGAAACGTGACCAACAGCCACGTCAGAAATCTAGGGATGGATTGTAAGAGTTTTCTTTTGTGACAGTGGGCTTTTGACTGATTTTCGCTTCGACAGTCGGCCCAGTTCAGGCTTTATTTTTGGCGGCTTGGTAGCGCTCCTTGACCTCGGCGACACTCAGCCACTTACGGCGTGAATGCACCACTCGATGGCAATTGGCACATAACAATGCGAGGTCCGCGAGCTTGGTTTTATCGCCAGGTTGGAGCGTATGCAGTGGCTTAGTGTGGTGCACATCGATAACACCTTCGATGTCCGGGCCATATGTTTTGCTGAAGTTGAGACCACAGGCTTCGCACTGGAGGACACCGTGCTTCTTGAGGGCTTCGTCCTTTTTTCGTTTTACGAGTTTTTTGTCCCTTTCCCGTACACGGTGCACGCGGGTTAACACTTTTCCTTCCTCTGCTTCGAAGAAGCCCGGTTCTTCCTCCGCACTTAGATCCATTGGCGTAGTAGAAGAAGTGGTTCCGACGTTCGCCTTGATGGCTGCTACGACTTCGGCCAGACGCTCGGGATTATTAGCAAACTCCAGCCATACCAATTCTTCGTCCTTATTGCCTTTTGCAAGACCTGTGCGACCAGTGTTGGTGTAGCTCGGATCCCAACGACGGAAATTATTGAGCTTCATGCAGACACCATTGGTGTTACGAAAACTCTGGTTCTTGCTCACACCTGTAGCGGTGCCAATGAGATTGAGGCTCTGTGATAGGGCTCGGACTTCCGGATGATTCACTCCGGGTAAACCATTGCGGTGAAGAAGGTACAGATTCAGAGCTAGGACGAGTTCGTCACGGCTCCAGGGCGGATTGGATTGATTGCTGATAGATGAAGAGGACATGGCGGGGGCTATCCGTAGGGTTCCCGTTTCGCTGTAGGACGCAGCGCAATATGTCGTCAGAATATTCTCTTCTGATGGCGTTTGGGAATCATACGGTGTTCGATGACCTTCGCCTTCGAGCACGGGGATGCTTACGCGCGACGTTGTTTGGTCATCAGGCGGGATTTTGGACGGGGGGATGGATAAAACTCAGACATTAAAAAGCCGGCTTATGGCCGGCTTCTCGTTGACTGATTCAGCTCGTTTTTGACAAACCTTACCAGCCTTCAAAACGTACATCCGGCTCTTGCGGCCGGCTGTGGGACTTGGTCAGAAAGTGATCTGCCTTGTCGGTGCGAGGCGTGGGCTCGCAAATGTGGGGCGGAGGATACGCGGGTTTTCTTCGGAATCCCAGTGGTAAGTGGTGTGGAATCATTGGGTTAAGGGGATTTAGG
Organism: Pseudomonas thivervalensis; assembly: GCF_001269655.1. Classification (GTDB taxonomy): domain Bacteria; phylum Pseudomonadota; class Gammaproteobacteria; order Pseudomonadales; family Pseudomonadaceae; genus Aquipseudomonas; species Aquipseudomonas thivervalensis. The sequence goes on along the minus strand of NZ_LHVE01000018.1, from coordinate 132,660 downwards.
GGGAAAGCAGGGGGCTGCTGCGCAGCCCAGCGGGAGCAAGCTCCCTCGCCACAAAAGCTCCTGCCACAGCTCCTACTGCAGTTCCTGCCACGGTTTCTGGTCTTGGGTGGGTTAGTCGGACACCGGCGGTCTCTGTTTGTTGAGGGTTGACCACCAGAACACCCAGCCGATCACGTGGATGTGTTGCGCATCGATCTGTTCTGCGCTGAAAACCTCATCAGGATACGCAGCGCTGTTGTGGCTGCGCAGGCGCAGTCGGTTGCCGGGGATGCGATGCAGGTATTTGATGCGCAGCATGCCGTCGTGTTCGAGGGCGTAGATTTGGCCGTCGACAATTTGCGTCAGGCCGCGGTCGATGGCGAGGGTGGAGCCGTCTTCGATGCGTTCGGCCATGCTGTCGCCGACCATGGTGATGCAGATGGCGTCGCTGGGGTCGATTTCGAGGGATTCGAGGTGGCTGCGGGGCAGGCGGATGGATTGGTCGGGGATTTCGACGATGTGGGTTTTGGTTTCGCCGGGGGCGATGGGGACTTCCTTGTAGAAAGGCAGTTCGATGTCGGTGGGTTCCGCCACGCTGTAGACGCCGTCGTTTTCGGCCGCCTCATAGGTGGTGCCGGGGCCGAGGCCCAGTGGGGTTTGTGGGCCTTCGCCGCGGGCGAGCCATTCCGGGCTGACGGTCAGCAGGCTGGCGATGGAGTGGATGCGCCCGGGCGGGATGCCACGGTTGAACCAGTTGTTCACGTGTTGGGATTTCACGCCGTATAACTTCGCGAAGTCGGCGGAACGGATGTTCGCTTCTTTTAGAAGGGCTCGGAAGCGGTCGCCACTGGAAAGTATTTTCATAAACGGAAAGTTTAGGGGCGACTGTGTTTTCGGCAATAAACAGGTTGTTCAAATATATAAGATGATCTTTCCGTTTGCAGGATTTGAAAGGCGCGGGCTAAACGGGTTTAAACGATGTTAATACGAAGTTGTATTAAGCCCCATTAAGGCATAAAAAAACCCCGGTGCAAACCGGGGTTCTTTATTCAAATACAGCCTCAGCCTTTGTAGGCGGCAGCCGACTTGATGATCGCTTCGCGGGCGGCGTCTGCGCCGGCCCAGCCTTCGATCTTGACCCACTTGCCTTTTTCGAGGTCTTTGTAGTTCGCGAAGAAGTGTTCGATCTGCTGGATCAGCAGCGGTGGCAGGTCGGTGTATTCCTTCACGTCGACGTACAGCTGCGACAGTTTGTCGTGTGGCACTGCGATGACTTTGGCATCGCCGCCGCCGTCGTCGGTCATGTTCAGGATGCCGACTGGACGGGCGCGGATGACCGAGCCTGGGGCCACAGGGTAAGGGGTCACGACCAGCACGTCGAGGGGGTCGCCGTCGTCGGCCAGGGTGTTGGGGATGTAGCCGTAGTTGGCCGGGTAGAACATGGGGGTGGCCATGAAACGGTCAACGAACAGGCAGTCGCTGTCTTTGTCGATTTCGTATTTGATCGGGGCGTGGTTGGCCGGGATTTCGATTGCGACGTAGATGTCGTTCGGCAGGTCTTTGCCAGCCGGAATCTTGCTGTAGCTCATTGGGCGGTGCCCCCGTTAGTTGACCAAATGACTGGTCGGATTGACCAAAAAGTGGCGGCGATTATAGGCATATTCGGCCGCTGTTGCCACGTTAGCAGGGTCTTAGAGACCTTAGTATGACGCCTGATAGACCGGATCTTCGGCCTGAAGTTGCCGCAGCCGGGCCAACGGATCCTGGCGGTAGAACGCCTTGAGCTGTTCGTACACCCGTGGATAGGCCTGGTGCAGCAGGTCCGGGGCGCTGAAGAAGTATTCGCTGGTGACGGCAAAGAACTCCGCCGGGTTTTCCGCGGCGTAGGGGTCGATGACGGTTTCCGCGTCCGGGTTCTGGTCCAGTTGGCGGTCGAGGTCGTCGAAGGCTTGCTGCATGGCGTCGGCCCAGTCGCTGACGCGCATGTCGGCGTGCAGCGGTGGCAGGCCGTTGGCGTCGCCGTTGAGCATGTCGAGTTTGTGCGCCAGTTCGTGGATCACCAGGTTGTAGCCGTCCCAGCCGCCGCTGGCCATGACGCCGTCCCAGGCCAGGATGATCGGGCCTTGGGGCCAGGCTTCGCCGCTGTGTTCGCCGTCCCACTCGTGTTCGATGCCGCTGGCGTCGCGGTAGCGTTGGGGGCTGAGGAAGTCGTCGGGGTAGAGGACGATTTCGTGGAAGCCCTGGTACCAGTTCAGTTCGCCGAGGTGCATCAGCGGCAATTGGGCCTGGGCGGCGAGCAGCAGGCGTTGTTCCAGGTGCAGTTCGACGCCGGGCAGGGCGGTGAGGTGTTTGTCGTGCAGGAACAGCACGCAGGCTTCCCGCAGCCATTGGTCCTCGGCGGCGCTGATGCCGTCGAGGAAGCTCAATTGTTGGCGCACGCGTTGCCAGGTGTCCTCGGCCACGGGGTGTTTGGCGAGGGTGCGTCGGCGGCGCCAGTTGCTCAGGGACCACATGGCGATCAGCGCGGTTGGGCTTTCGAGGCGCGCTGGTTCAGTTTGCTGCGCACCAGGCTGATGATCATCGGTAGCAGCGACACCAGGATGATGCCCACCACGAGCAGCGACAGGTTTTGCTTGATGAAGGGCACGTTGCCGAAGAAGTAGCCGAGGGTCACCAGGCCGCCGACCCAGAGGACGGTGCCGAGGACGCTAAAGCCGAAGAAGCGCAGGTAGTTCATCTTGCCGACGCCGGCGACGAAGGGCGCGAAGGTGCGGATGATCGGCAGGAAGCGCGCCAGGGTCACGGTTTTGCCGCCGTGTTTGTCGTAGAAGTCGTGGGTTTGTTGCAGGTAGTCGCGGCGGAAGATTTTCGAGTTGGGGTTGCTGAACAGTTTTTCGCCGGCGGTGCGGCCGATCAGGTAGTTGGTGCTGTCGCCGAGGATGGCCGCGAGCATCAGCAGGCCGGCCAGCAGCAGTGGGTCCATGGCGCCACCGGCGGCGACGGCGCCGGCGATGAACAGCAGGGAGTCGCCGGGCAGAAACGGCATCACCACCAGGCCGGTTTCGCAGAAGATCACCAGGAACAGGATGGCGTAGACCCACGTCCCGTAGTTGGTCACCAGCATGTCGAGGTAGACGTCGAGATGCAGGATGAGGTCGAGGGGGTTGAAATCCATGTATGGCACCTGTGGTGGCGGCCCGACTCGGCAGGCGGATGGGTCTGGCTTTGAGTATGGCTACAGGGTGTGTAGCTTTTTCTTACAAGCTGGGAAGAGCGGCATTATACGGTGGGGCGGGGGGAGTGCGGGGGGAGTTTGTAGCTGGGGATTTCTGAGGGAGTGGCTGGATGAGGCGTGGCTCGGACTGCTTTTGTGGCGAGGGAGCTTGCTCCCGCTGGACTCTGTAGGAGCTGGCGAAGCCTGCGATCTTTTGATTTTGATCTTTTGCTCTCGACTCAATTGTCAGTGGAAAGATCGCAGCCTCGTTGCACTCGTCAGCTCCTACGGCGCAGCCCAGCGGGAGCAAGCTCCCTCGCCACGGGGGACCGAGTAAGGCCAGGGCTGCTGCGGGCAGCCCATAAGGCTCAAAGCCCTTCGCTGATCGGCAACACGTAGTTCTTGAACTCGGTGTCTTCCTTGAAGCCGATCGATTCGTAGGTTTTCTGCGCGACTTCGTTGTTGCTGCTGGTGGAGACGCGCATGCGGACGGCGTTGGTTTCCTTGGCCATTTTTTTCGCGGTGCGGATCAGGTTGTCGGCCACCAGTTGGCGGCGGGCATCTTCGGCGACGTAGATGTCGTTGAGGATCCACACGCGCTTGAGGGACAGGGAGGAGTAGCTCGGGTAGAGCTGGCAGAACCCCAGCAGCCGGTTGTCGTCGTCATCGGGCAGGGCCAGGTAGATCACCGACTCTTTGCGGCGCAGGCGCTTTTCGAGGAAGGCCCGGGACGAATCCGGGTAGGGCAGTGAACCGTAGAATTCCCGGTATTTGACGAACAATGGGGTCAGCAGGTCCAGGTGTTCCAGGGTTGCTTGGATAATCCGCATGGTAGGTCTCGTCTGCAAAGGTCGACAGATATTCAGACAACACTGTCGCGCTGCCGTGCTTTTGATGCTGCCTGAAAGCGGATCAAAAACGCAATCGGATAAACGGATCAGTTGTGGGGCGGCGCCAGTAGGAAATTACCTTTCATATCGGCAGCGTTTTCCGCCTCTAGCGTGTTTACCTGGGCTTCGTCCTTCAGATTGACCCCCGAGAGCTGCCGGCGGCAGGCCTCGCGCATCAGGTAGATCAAGCGATGAGCCGCCATGCCGTAGCTCAGGCCTTCGAGGCGCACGTTGGAGATGCAGTTGCGATAGGCATCGTTCAGGCCGACCTTGGGGGCGTAGGTGAAATACAGCCCCAGGCTGTCGGGGGAGCTGAGGCCGGGGCGTTCGCCGATCAGGATCACCGACATCTTGGCACCGAGCCGTTCGGCCACTTCATCGGCTACGGCGACGCGGCCTTGCTCCACCAAGACGATGGGCGACACCGACCAGCCTTCAGCGGTGATCTGTTCTTCCAGGCGTGCCAGGAACGGCAAGGTATGGCGATGCACGGCCAGCGCCGACAGGCCGTCAGCCACGACGATGGCCAGGTCCACGCCGCCCGGATGGGCCGCCGCGTACGCGTCCAGGATTTGCGCGGAAGCGTCGTCGAGTCGTCGGCCCAGGTCCGGGCGTTGTAGATAACTGTTGCGGTCGCTGGCCGCGCTATGGAGCAACAGGCTCTCACGGCCGCGTTCATCCAGTTGGTCGCGAATGCCCTGGTGGTCGAACGCCAGATGCACGGCATCACGGGCCTGGGCATGGGCGAATTGGAAATCCAGTTGCGCCGAGGTCGGCAGGCTGGTGCCGGTGCGGCCCAGGGCGATGCGCGCCGGGGTGAGGTTGCGCAGGTTCAGCCAAGGGTTTTGAGAATCGACAGGTTTTTTATCCATGGGCAGGTCTCTTATCCCAAATGCGCGAGGGCATGACGAAACGCCGGTGGCAGGTTGTCGCCAAACCGCACCCGGCCATCGGCCTGGGTGAAGATGCCCATGTTCGCCAGCCAGGTTTCGAATTCCGGCGCGGGCTTGAGGCCCAGGGTCTGGCGGGCGTAGAGGGCGTCGTGGAACGAGGTGGTCTGGTAGTTGAGCATGATGTCGTCGGAGCCGGGGATGCCCATGATGAAGTTGATCCCGGCCACGCCCAGCAGGGTCAGCAGGGTGTCCATGTCGTCCTGGTCGGCTTCGGCGTGGTTGGTGTAGCAGATGTCGCAGCCCATCGGCACGCCCAGCAACTTGCCGCAGAAGTGGTCTTCGAGGCCAGCGCGGATGATCTGTTTGCCGTTGTAGAGGTATTCCGGGCCGATGAAACCTACAACCGTGTTCACCAGGAACGGGTTGAAATGTCGCGCCACGGCGTAGGCCCGCGTCTCGCAGGTCTGTTGATCGACGCCGTGGTGGGCGTTGGCTGACAGCGCGCTGCCTTGGCCGGTTTCGAAATACATCAGGTTGTTGCCCAAGGTGCCGCGATTCAGGCTGAGCCCGGCGTCGTAGCCTTCCTTCAAGATGTTCAGGCTGATGCCAAAACTGGCGTTGGCCGCTTCGGTGCCGGCGATGGACTGGAACACCAGGTCCAGGGGCACGCCGCGATTCGCCGCTTCGATGGAGGTGGTGACGTGGGTCAGCACGCAGCCCTGGGTGGGGATGTCGTAGCGCTGGATGATGGCGTCGAGCATTTCCAGCATCGCGCAGATCGAGGCGGTGCTGTCGGTGGCCGGGTTGATGCCGATCATGGCGTCGCCGTTGCCGTAGAGCAGGCCGTCGAGGATGCTCGCGGCGATCCCGGCGGGTTCGTCGGTGGGGTGGTTGGGTTGCAGGCGGGTGGACAGGCGCCCGCGCAGGCCGAGGGTGCCGCGGAACTTGGTCACCACGCGGATTTTCTGCGCCACCAGCACCAGGTCTTGCACGCGCATGATTTTCGACACGGCGGCGACCATTTCCGGGGTCAGGCCGGGGGCCAATGCCCGCAGGCTCTGTTCGTCGGCGGCGTCGCTGAGCAGCCAGTCGCGAAAACCGCCGACGGTGAGGTGGCTCACGGTGGCGAAGGCTTGTTTATCGTGCGTGTCGACGATCAGCCGGGTGACTTCGTCGGCCTCGTAAGGAATCAGCATTTCTTGCAGGAAATGGCTGAGGGGCAAGTCGGCCAAAGCCATTTGCGCCGCCACGCGCTCGCCATCGTTGAGTGCGGCGATTTCGGCCAGGAAATCCCCGGAACGCGCCGGGCTGGCCTTGGCCATCAGGTCTTTGAGGCTGTCGAAGCGGTAGGTCTGGGCGCCGACCGTGTGTGCAAAGCTGGCCATACAGGTTCTCCGTGACGGCGCCGCTGGGCGGCGCCGTGGTTTTCGGCACGTTACGGCTTAGTGCAAGGCTTCTTCGGCTTTTTGAATGGCCGCGAATTCCTCTTCGGGCGTGCCTGCGACCAAGTGATGCCGACTGTAGAAAGCAAAGTAAGCAATTAACACTCCATAGATGATCGCGGCGCCGATCACCACCCGAGGATCGACCAGGAAACCCGCCACCACGGCGATGCACGCCAACACCAGGGCCACGCCCGAGGTGAAGATGCCGCCCGGCGTGCGGTATGGCCGGTCCATTTTGGGGCGACGGATGCGCAGGGTGATGTGCGCGGCCATCATCAACACGTAGGAAATGGTCGCGCCGAACACCGCCACCAGAATCAGCAAGTCGCCCTGGCCGGTCAAGGACAGGCCGAAACCGATGATGCCGGGGATCACCAAGGCCAGGACCGGTGCCTTGCTTTTATTGGTTTCCGAGAGTTTGCGTGGCAGGTAGCCGGCGCGGGACAAGGCAAAGATCTGCCGCGAGTAGGCGTAGATGATCGAGAAGAAACTGGCGATCAAACCGGCCAGGCCGACGAGGTTGACGAAGCTGCCCATCCAGGTCGAGCCGCCGTAGGCCTTGGCCAGGGCTTCCACGAGCGGGTTGCCCGAGGTCATCAGCGCGTTGGAGCCGGCGCCGCCCGGGCCGATCACCAGGATCAGCAGGGCGAAGGCCACCAGCACCAGCATGGCGCCGATCAGGCCGCGTGGCAGGTCGCGCTTGGGGTTCTTGGTTTCTTCAGCGGCCAGGGGCACGCCTTCCACGGCGAGGAAAAACCAGATGGCATAAGGGATCGCCGCCCAGACGCCGACGTAGCCGAACGGCAGGAACGGACTGGCGCCCACGGCTTCCTTGACCGGAATGTCCAACAGGTTGGCGACGTTGAAGTGCGGCACCATCGCCACCAGGAAAACCCCCAGCGCCAGGGCGGCGACGGCGGTGATGATGAACATCAGCTTGAGCGCTTCGCCAACGCCAAATATGTGGATGGCGATGAAGATGATGTAGAACGCCAGGTAGATCATCCAGCCGCCAATGCCGAACAGCGACTGGCAATAGGCGCCGATGAACACGGCAATCGCCGCCGGGGCGATGGCGTATTCGATCAAAATCGCCGTGCCCGTGAGAAACCCGCCCCAGGGCCCGAAGGCGCTGCGGGCAAAACCGTAGCCGCCGCCGGCGGTGGGGATCATCGAGGACAGCTCGGCGAGGGAAAAGCACATGCACAGGTACATCGCGGCCATCAGCAGCGTGGCGAGGAACATCCCGCCCCAGCCGCCTTGGGCCAGGCCGAAGTTCCAGCCGGCGTAGTCACCGGAAATGACATAGGCCACGCCCAGGCCCACCAGCAGGACCCAGCCCGCCGCGCCTTTTTTCAGTTCGCGTTGTTGGAAATATTCGGAGCCGACTTTTTCGAAGTCGACCGAGGACGTTGCCGGTTGCGGGTTTGCATGATCGCTTGGCATAAGGGTTTACCTGTTTTTATTGTTTTTTGGCCCTGTTGGAGCGGGGCTGCTCTTGAAACCGGTGTGTTGCATACAGCATGGATTTGATTGTTCCCACGCTCTGCGTGGGAACACAGCCAGGGACGCTCCGCGTCCCAAAGAGCCGAACGCGGAGCGTCCGTAGAGGCATTCCCACGCAGAGCGTGGGAACGATCAGCCGGGCGCAATTTCCCGCAGGTTAGAAGAACCCCAACGGATTGATGTCGTAGCTCACCAGCAAATTCTTGGTCTGCTGATAATGATCAAGCATCATTTTGTGCGTCTCACGCCCGACGCCGGACTTCTTGTAGCCACCGAACGCGGCATGCGCCGGATACAGGTGGTAGCAGTTGGTCCACACGCGACCGGCCTTGATCGCCCGGCCCATGCGGTAGGCGCGGTTGATGTCGCGGGTCCAGAGGCCGGCGCCGAGGCCGAACTCGGTGTCGTTGGCGATCGCCAGGGCTTCGGCTTCGTCCTTGAAGGTGGTGATGCTCACCACTGGGCCAAAGATTTCTTCCTGGAACACGCGCATCTTGTTGGTGCCCTTGAGCAGGGTCGGCTGGATGTAATACCCGGTCGCCAGGTTGCCCTCGAGTTTTTCCACCTTGCCGCCGGTCAGCAGCTCGGCGCCTTCGCCCTTGGCGATTTCCAGGTACGAAAGGATCTTGTCGAATTGCTGCTCGGACGCCTGGGCGCCGACCATGGTGTCGGTGTCCAGCGGGTCGCCGCGTTTGATCTGCAGGACTTTCTTCATCACCACTTGCATGAATTCGTCGTAGATCGACTCCTGCACCAGGGCGCGGGATGGGCAGGTGCAGACTTCGCCCTGGTTAAAGAACGCCAGCACCAGGCCTTCGGCGGCTTTCTCGATGAAACTCGGCTCGGCCTGCATGATGTCTTCGAAGAAGATGTTCGGCGACTTGCCGCCCAGCTCCACGGTGGACGGGATGATGTTCTCGGCGGCGCATTTCATGATGTGCGAGCCCACCGGGGTCGAGCCGGTGAAGGCGATCTTGGCGATGCGCTTGCTGGTGGCGAGGGCTTCGCCGGCTTCTTTGCCGAACCCTTGCACCACGTTCAGCACGCCGGGTGGCAGCAGGTCGCCGATCAGCTCCATGAGCACGCAGATGCCCAGCGGGGTTTGCTCGGCCGGTTTGAGCACCACGCAGTTACCGGCGGCCAGGGCCGGGGCGAGTTTCCAGGCGGCCATCAGCAGCGGGAAGTTCCACGGGATGATCTGCCCGACCACGCCCAGCGGTTCGTGGATGTGGTAGGCCACGGTGTTGCCGTCGATCTCGGCGGCGCTGCCTTCCTGGGCCCGCAGGCAGCCGGCGAAGTAGCGGAAGTGGTCGGCGGCCAGGGGGATGTCGGCGTTGAGGGTTTCGCGCACGGCCTTGCCGTTGTCCCAGGATTCGGTGATCGCCAGCACTTCGAGGTTGGCTTCGATGCGGTCGGCGATTTTCAGCAGGATCAGCGAACGGGCCTGGGCCGAGGTGGCACCCCAGGCATCCGCGGCGGCGTGGGCGGCGTCCAGGGCTTTGTCGATGTCTTCGGCCGTGGAGCGCGGGAATTCGGCAATGGGCTGGCCATTGACCGGGGACGTATTGGTGAAGTACTGACCTTTGACAGGCGCGACGAACTCGCCGCCGATGTAGTTACCGTATTTAGCCTTGAACGAAACGATAGCGCCTTCAGTACCGGGGTGAGCGTAACGCATGATGAGTTCTCCTTGGCTTTTGTGCTTATTAGGGAGCCGCGCAAATTCGCGCTGGTACTTAAGCCTAGAGCAAAGGTTGGGCCATTGCCTTGCAGGGCCCGGAAATCAAGACTTTAGGAGGAGTTGGCCGGACAAACGGATGCCCTGCGTGACGATTGCGATACAGCGGCTGTGACAGTTTGTGCCAGATGCGGGACAGTCTGTGACTGGCAGGTCGCGCCAGCATTGCAAAGGTCGAAGGGCTGGAGGATGCTGGGCCTCGATGCGAAGCTGGCGGGGTAGGCGCTGTGTAGGCGCTGTGTAGGAGCTGTCGAGTGCAACGAGGCTGCGATCTTTTGATCGTTCACTCGTGACTCAACCGTCAGTGGAAAGATCGCAGCCTCGTTGCACTCGACAGCTCCTACAGAGCGAGTTCATGGCTGTTACCCCAGCAAGGCCGCTACCTTCGGGAGAACAATAAGAAATGCACAGCAACCATTTGAGTCGCCATGCCCAGCAAGTCCTGACGGTCACCCAGGGCAAGGCCCATTTGCAGGGGCCTGGCAGCGATCCGTCGATTGCCCGTTCCTGGCTGCGCTGCCTCGAGGACTATCACCTCGACCCGGCCCAGAACCTGGCGCCGACGGTGCTCGAGCATGGTCGGGTGCTGGAGAGCCGCGAGCGCTTGCAGCAGGTGTTGCACATCGCCGGCAATGAAATGACCAGCCTGCACCAGCAATTGTCCGGCGCCGGCCACGCGGTGCTGCTCACCGACGCCCGGGGCGTGATCCTCAACTGCGTCACCGCCCCCAGCGAGCGGAAGATTTTCGAACGGGCCGGCCTCTGGCTCGGCGCCGACTGGAGCGAAGCCTGCGAAGGCACCAACGGCATCGGCACCTGCCTGGTGGAACGCCAGGCCTTGACCATCCACCAGGAAGAACACTTTCGCGGCCGTCACACGGGCCTGACCTGCTCGGCCAGCCCGGTCTTCGATCCCCAGGGCGAATTGCTGGCGGTGCTCGACGTGTCTTCGGCCCGGCCGGACGTGTCGCGCCAGAGCCAATTCCACACCATGGCCCTGGTCAATCTTTCGGCGAAGATGATCGAGAGCTGTTATTTCCTGCGTTGCTTCGACAATCAATGGCTGCTGCGTTTCCACTTGCAGGCCGAGTCCGTGGGGCTGTTCAGCGAAGGCTTGATGGCCTTCGACGGCGAAGGGCGGATCTGTGCAGTCAATCAGAGCGCGCTCAATCTCTTGGGGCATATCCGTGGCGGCCTGCTCGGTCAGCGGGTCGAGGACTTTTTCGACTGTTCACTGGACGAGTTGCTGGGCCGTGCCAGTGCCCAGGCCAGCGCCAGTTGGCCGCTGCGCACCCGTGACGGCCGGCATTTGTTCGCCGTGTTGCGCGGGCAGCCGCGCAGCGTGCCGGTGCCGGTCGCGCCGTTGCTCAAGGCCATCGAGCCCGCGCGGCTGCCGGGCATTTGCCTGGGGGATGCGGCGTTGCAGGAGCATTTCCGCAAGGCGCTGCGGGTGTTCGAGCGCGATGTGCCGTTGTTGATCCATGGGGAAACCGGCTCCGGCAAGGAGGCGTTTGCCAAGGCTGTGCACCACGCCAGCCAGCGCGCCGGGAAACATTTCGTCGCCCTCAACTGCGCGGCCATTCCGGAAAGCCTGATCGAGAGCGAGCTGTTCGGTTATCGCGGCGGCAGTTTTACCGGCGCGCGCAAGGAGGGCATGCGCGGCAAGCTGCAACAGGCCGACGGCGGCACGCTGTTCCTCGATGAAATCGGCGACATGCCCCTGGCCTTGCAGACCCGTTTGCTGCGGGTGTTGGAAGATCGCCAGGTGGTGCCTATCGGCGGCGAACCGGAGCCGGTGAACGTGCGCATCATCAGCGCCACCCACCGGCAATTGCTCGACCGGGTTCGGGACGGCAGTTTTCGCGAAGATTTGTACTACCGCCTCAATGGTTTGGAAATCCCGTTGCCGGCGTTGCGCGAGCGCAGTGACAAGTCGCAGTTGCTGGATTTCCTGTTGGCTGAAGAGAGCGGCGTCGAGACGGTGTTCATCGACGAACCGGCGCGCCAGGCGTTGCTGGGGTTTGACTGGCCGGGCAACGTGCGGCAATTGCGCAATGTGCTGCGGACCCTTGCCGCGCTGTGCGATGGCGGGCGGATCGGGCTGGAGGACTTGCCGGCGATGATCCGCCAGCGTCCGTCGATTGCGCTGGTTGAAACGGTGGCGGAGCGGCCTCTGGCGGATGCCGAGCGCCTGGTATTGCTCGATGCGCTGGAGCGCCAGCGCTGGCACATGACCCACACGGCGGAACAACTGGGGATCAGCCGCAATACCCTTTACCGCAAGCTGCGCAAGCACGCGATTGCCCGCTGAACCACTGATACTTGGACTGCTGACTGCTGACTGCTGACTGCTGACTGCTGACTGCTGACTGCTGACTGCTGACTGCTTGGCAACTGGCTGCTTTTGTGGCGAGGGAGCTTGCTCCCGCTGGGCTGCGCAGCAGCCCCAAGCTTTTTTCCACCCTGAAACCGAAGGCGACTGCTGCGCAGTCGAGCGGGAGCAAGCTCCCTCGCCACAACAGCCGGGTTGCACATTCATTTGTGGGAGCGGTGTGAAGGCTAAACACAAGGTGCGATTTTCCCCTCCCTACGCTAACCTGCGGCCATGTTTACGAGGTCGACTATGCACATCCATATTCTCGGTATTTGCGGCACTTTCATGGGTTCGATGGCGGTCCTGGCCAAGGAGCTGGGCCATCATGTGACCGGTTCCGACGCCAACGTCTACCCGCCGATGAGCACGCAGCTGGAAGCCCAGGGCATCGAACTGACCCAAGGCTATGATCCGGCGCAACTGGACCCGGCGCCGGACCTGGTGGTCATCGGCAACGCCATGTCCCGTGGCAACCCGGCGGTGGAGTACGTGCTCAACAAAGGCCTGCCGTACGTGTCCGGGCCGCAGTGGCTGGCCGATCATGTGTTGCAGGGCCGTTGGGTCCTGGCCGTGGCCGGTACCCACGGCAAGACCACCACCAGCAGCATGCTCGCCTGGGTCCTGGAGCACGCCGGCATGAGCCCAGGTTTCCTGATCGGTGGCGTGCCGCAGAATTTCTCGGTGTCGGCGCGCCTGGGCGGTACGCCGTTCTTCGTGATCGAGGCCGACGAATACGACAGCGCGTTTTTCGATAAGCGCTCGAAATTTGTCCACTACCGTCCACGCACGGCGATCCTCAACAATCTTGAGTTCGATCATGCCGACATCTTCCCCGATCTACCGGCCATCGAGCGGCAGTTCCACCATTTGGTGCGCACCATCCCCAGCGAAGGCCTGGTGATCCATCCGACCACTGAACCGGCGTTGCAGCGCGTCATCGAAATGGGCTGCTGGACCCCGGTGCAAACCACCGGCGCGGGCGGCCAATGGCAGGTGAAATTGCTCAAGGATGACGGTTCGCAGTTCGAAGTCATGTTCGAAGGCCAGTCCCAGGGCGTGGTCGAGTGGGACATGACCGGCCAGCACAACGTCGCCAACGCCTTGGCCACCCTCGCGGCGGCCCGTCATGTCGGCGTGGTGCCGTCCATGGGCATCGCCGCGTTGAGCGCGTTCAAGAGCGTGAAGCGGCGGATGGAGAAAGTCGCCGAGGTCAACGGCATCACCATTTATGACGACTTCGCACACCACCCGACTGCCATCGCCACCACCCTCGACGGTTTGCGCAAGCGCATCGGTGACGCGCCACTGGTGGCGATCATCGAGCCGCGCTCCAATTCCATGAAGCTCGGCGCCCACCGTGACGGCCTGCCGGAAAGCGTGGTCGATGCCGACCAGGTGATCTGGTACGCGCCGGCCAACCTCGGCTGGGACCTCGGTGCCACCGCCGCGTTGTGCACGGTGCCGTCGATTGTCAGCGATTCCCTGGAAGGCATCATCGAGCGCGTGAAAAGCCAGGCCCAGCCCGGCACCCACGTGGTGATCATGAGCAACGGCGGCTTCGGCGGCCTGCACGGCAAACTCGCCGAGGCGCTGAAATGAGCAACGGCCCGGAACGCATCACGCTGGCGATGACCGGTGCGTCCGGCGCCCAGTACGGCTTGCGCCTGCTCGATTGCCTGGTGCGCGAAGACCGCGAGGTGCACTTCCTCATCTCCAAGGCCGCGCAACTGGTGATGGCCACCGAGACCGACGTGACCCTGCCGGCCAAGACCCAGATGATGCAGGCCTTCCTCACCGAATACACCGGTGCGGCGGCGGGGCAGATTCGTGTGTATGGCAAGGAGGACTGGATGTCGCCGGTGGCCTCGGGCTCCGGCGCGCCGGCCGCGATGGTGGTGGTGCCGTGCTCCACCGGGACGCTGTCGGCGATTGCCACCGGGGCCTGCAATAACCTGATCGAACGGGCGGCGGACGTTACGCTCAAGGAGCGCCGTCAGTTGATTTTGGTGCCGCGGGAAGCGCCGTATTCGAGCATTCACCTGGAGCACATGCTCAAGCTGTCGAACCTGGGCGTGACCATCCTGCCGGCGTCGCCGGGTTTCTATCACCAGCCGCAGACCATCGATGACCTGATCGACTTCGTGGTCGCGCGGATCCTCAATCTGCTGAACATCCCCCAGGACATGTTGCCGCGTTGGGGCGAGCATCATTTGAGCAGTGATGAATAAGCTGCTGATCGTGCTGCTGGCCCTGCAACTGACCGGCTGCGCCACCGCCCGCACCCTCGACGCCGCCAAGCCGGGTGCGCCGGTAGTGTACGCGGGCACGCGGCTGGATCTGTACGCGCTCAACGGTGGTTGCTGCGCCAAGGACCGCTTTGGGGCCGAGGCGCCGAGTTACCCGGGCGTGGACCTGCCGGGGAGTGCGCTGTTGGATACCTTGTTGTTGCCGTTGTCGTTGTTCACGGCGATAGGGGTAGGGTTCCAGGCTACGGGCGGGATGTAGCGAACACCATAGAACCTGTGGCGAGGGAGCTTGCTCCCGCTGGGCTGCGCATGGAGTCTGTGTAGACGCTGTGTAGGAGCTGTGTAGGAGCTGTCGAGTGGAACGAGGCTGCGATCTTCCCCAGCCACTTGAGTTCCAAGCGAAAGATCAAAAGATCGCAGCCTTCGGCAGCTCCTACAGGGCGCCCGCTCAGGCGCCACATGACTATTTGCCAAGCTTACGCAACTCATCCGACTCCACCACCCGCACCCCGTCCTGTTCCTCCAGCGCCAGACGCCACATGGCTCGGGCCAGTTGGCAGGCTTCGATGCCGTGGTATTTGCCAGGGATCAGCTTCGACAACGGCCCGGCCAGTTGTTCGGCCAGGCGCGGTTCGACGCGGTCGCCCAGCAGCAGGGACGGGCGGCAGATGGTCAGTTGCGGCCAGCCCTGGGCCTTGAGCGCCGCCTCCATTTCACCTTTGACCCGGTTGTAGAAGATCGATGACTTGGGGTCGGCCCCCAGCGCACTGATCACCACCAGGTGCCGTGCGCCCAGTTCCCGGGCGCGCTTGGCAAACGCCACCACCAAGTCCAGGTCCACCGCGCGAAAGGCTTGCTCGGAGCCGGCTTTCTTGATGGTGGTGCCGAGGCAGCAAAAGGCGATGTCGACCTGGCCGCTGAGTTGAGGCAGAACTTGGGCCGGCTCCCCAACCGGGTTTTCCAAGTGTGGATGCTCGGCCAGTGGCCGGCGTGAAGGCGCCAATACCCGGGTGATGGTCGGCTCGTTGAGCAGCCGGTCCAGTAGGTGTTCCCCGGTCAGTCCGGTCGCACCGGCGAGCAAAACATGCTGAGGCGTCAAGTACATAGTGTTTCCCCCTTGATACGGTTCAGCTTAGTTGCTCTTTGTCGCCTCGTCGTTCAATGCCGCACTTTGCAATGCTTTACGTGCTTGTTGTTTGCGCAGCAGTTGCCAGTGGGAAAGGACCGTCCTGGGCGCCCACATCTGCGGTTCGGAGGCTTCGAAATTGTCCGCCTGTTCGCGTTCGGCCACGGTGGCCTTGGCGCGCTTGAAGGCCTGCTCAAGATCGTCGGTCTGGTTCAAGGCCTGGGCGAACAGCGCATCGCCGAAGTAGGTGAAGTTGGCTTCCTCGGAGCAGCCGAAGGACACCCGGTCGGCCCGTGAAGCGGTCATGATCAGGGTGCGTTCATCCTTGAGCGCCGGGATGAAACCGCCGGAATAACAGGCCGAGATCACTACGATCTTGTCGCGGTTCTTCAGCGGTGCCAGGACCACGGCCAGTTCGTCGGCGGGCAGGTCGGCCAGTTCCATGCGTGGCTGGTCGAGCACCAGTTCATGGTCGCTGGTGCCGTGACTGGTCAGGTAGATGAAAATCAGGTCTTCCGGGCCGCTGCGTTCGGCCAGGGTCGCGGCGGCGCGGCGCAGGCTCTCGCGGCTGGCCATGGGCCGGTCGCCGAGGTGATCGCGGTGGTTCACCAGGCGGATCTGCCCGAACGCGCCGAAACGGCTGGCGAGCATGTTGGCGACATAGTCGGATTCGCGCAGGAACACGCTTTGCTTGCCGTCGCCGCCCAGGGTCAGGCTGTACAGTTCCACCGCCGGGGTCGAAGCCGGAATGTTGGCCAGGGCATCTTCCAGCAGGCGACCCTGGGCGAGGATGCCGCGTTCAAGCACATCCGGCAACAACCTGCCGTCCGCGTCGCGCACCCGCTGGCCGTTGGCCCAGGTGCCGCTTTGCACAGTGCCATCGGTCAGCACCAGGGTGCCGCGCCCGTGGTAGCTGTCGCCCTCGAACTGGCCGATGTAGAAACTGCCGTCGGGCAGGTTCAGGCGACCTTCGCCGGTAAAGCGCCAATCATTGAATTGACCGAGGTAGTGGCTGCCGTCGGCGCCGATCAGTTCGCCCCGGCCGGTCAGTGCGCCATCCTTGAACTGGCCGGTCCAGACATCGCCGTCGGCATTTTCGTAGCGACCGCGGCCGTTGAGCTGGTTGTTCCGGAAACCGCCGATGTAGACATCGCCCTCGGCGCTGTTGAAGGTGCCCTTGCCCTGCAACTGCCCATCGACAAAGTGCCCGGTGAACTGGTTGCCGCTGGCGTCGAAGCGCTGGCCTTCGCCGTTGGGCTTGCCGTTGACGAAGGGGCCTTGGTATTGGCTGCCGTCGTCGAGTTCCAGGCGTCCGAGGCCGGAATAGCGGTCGGCCTTGAACTCGCCCCGGTAGGTCATGCCGTTTTCCTTGAGCGTCCCCTCACCGTCCCGGCGCCCCAGCTTGAAGCCGCCGGTGTAGCTGCTGGTGGGTGTGGTCAGGCTGCCCTGGCCATGGAACAGACCCTGGTGGAACTGGCCGCGATAGACCTCGCCGTTGCTGCCATGCCATTCCCCGGTGCCGTGCCATTGGCCCTTGTCGAACTGCCCGGCGTACCAGCTGCCGTTGGGGTAGTCGATGCGCCCCTGGCCTTGCAGCAGCCCATCCACCAGGTCGCCGCGATAACGGCCGCCGTCGGGCAGGCGCGCGTCGGGAGGCAGCGGCGATTCGCCGTCGCCACAGGCGGTGAGCAACAGGGTCAGGGTCAGTGGGACGAGTAAGCGCATAACGGGATCCAGGTCATCAGGCCACGAGTATGCCGCAGCTTTGGCTCCTGGATATAGAGAAGCGATGCGAAACTGCCTGGACGGTTTCGCATGTGCGCAGGTTTACACGAAGCAGAGCGACAGCGGCTCGGCGATATAGGCCGGTTTTTCCGAGCCTTCGATTTCCAGGGTGGCGGTGGCCTTGAGCAGCCATTGGCCGGGTTTTTTCTCGGTGGCGTCCACCAGGTCGACCTTGAGCCGGACCTTGGAATCGACCTTCACCGGTTGGATGAAACGCACGCTGTCCAGCCCGTAGTTGACGACCATCTTCACGCCCTCGGGCAGGATCAGGATGTCTTCCATCAGCTTGGGCATCAGCGACAGCGACAGGAAACCGTGGGCGATGGTGCTGCCGAACGGGGTCTGCGCGGCCTTGACCGGATCGACGTGGATGAACTGAAAGTCGCCAGTGGCTTCGGCGAACAGGTTGATGCGGTCCTGGTCGATGGTGAGCCATTCGGAACGTCCAAGTTCCTTGCCGACATAATCTTTGAGCGCTGCAACGGGGACGTAGGGCATTGAGACTCTCCTTGGGTTCATCTGTTTTACTTTTTCTGAATCGGGGATTTTGCGTCCCCGGAGAACCACTGTAGATCAACATGGCGCGCCGGGAAGGTCATCGACCATGCTTTTTACGAATGCCGAACCATAGCGCGGGCGTGTTTAAATGTGTCGCCTGGTTACTCCCTGTAGGAGCTGCCGAAGGCTGCGATCTTTTGATCTTTTGATCTTTCGCTTCAGACTCAATTGGCTGGGGAAAGATCGCAGCCTCGTTGCACTCGACAGCTCCTACAGTCGGCTCCTGCAGGTAGCTTCTACGGGGATAGGATTCATAGGTGTTTGTGGAGGGGGAGAGAGCGGATGTTGCTACGAGGCCTGACCTGGCTGGTGCTGTTTCAATTGCTGGGCACTGCGATCAATCATTTGTTCTTGCCGGTGCTGCCGGGGCCGATCATTGGCCTGCTGTTGCTGCTGGGTTACCTGGTGGTGCGCGGTGAAGTCAGCGAGCCGTTGAACCTGGCCGCTGGCAGTCTGCTGCGTTACCTGCCGCTGCTGCTGGTGCCGCCTGCGGTAGGGGTGATGGTCTATGCCGGGGCGATTGCCGCCGATTTCTGGGCCATCGTTGGCGCGTTGACTTTGTCCCTGGTGTTGTCCGTGGCGCTGACGGGCGTGCTGATGCAGCGCCTGGCCCGCCGTCACGTCGCCGCCCCGGAGGACAGCCAATGATGCTCGACTGGCAGGGCGCCTGGACTTCGGTGATCCACCATCCGCTGTTCGGCATCGGCATTACGCTGGGCGCTTACCAACTGGTGCTGGCAGCGTACGAAAAGACCCGCTGGGTGTTCCTGCAACCGGTGCTGATGTCGATGGTGCTGTTGATCGGCGTGCTGGTCGGCTGCGGCATCGGTTATGCCGAGTACCGCAAGAGCACTGAGATCCTCAGCATTCTGCTGGGCCCGGCGACGGTCGCCCTGGCGGTGCCGCTGTATTTGAACCTGCGACGGATCCGGCAGCTGTTCTGGCCGATTTTTACTACGCTGGTGATAGCCGGGGTGTTTGCCACGGGCTCTGCGGTGGTGTTGGGCTGGGCCTTTGGCGCCGAGCACATGATCCTGATGACCATGGCGCCCAAGTCGGTGACCTCGCCGATCGCCATGCTGGTGGCCGAGCAGATCGGCGGCGTGGCGGCCATGGCGGCGGTGTTCGTGTTGATCACCGGGGTGCTCGGGGCGATCCTCGGCCCGAGTATTCTGACTCGGTTGGGTGTCCATAGCCCTGAGGCCCGGGGCATGGCCCTGGGGCTGGCGGCCCATGCGGTGGGCACGTCGGTGGCGTTGCAGGAAAGCGAGGAGTCGGGTGCCTTTGCGGCGCTGGCGATGAGTCTGATGGGCGTGGCCACGGCGGTGCTATTGCCGTTGGTGGTGTCGATGACGGTTTAAGGAATTGGTTATGAGCTTGCCGCTTTTCCCGTTGAACACCGTGCTGTTCCCCGGTTGCATCCTCGACTTGCAGATTTTCGAGGCGCGCTACCTCGACATGATCGGGCGCTGCATGAAAAAGGGCGAAGGCTTCGGGGTGGTGTGCATCCTCGATGGCGAGGAAGTCGGCATCGCGCCCGAAGGCTACGCGCGGGTTGGTTGTGAAGCGCTGATTACCGATTTTTCCCAGCAGGAGAACGGTCTGCTGGGGATTCGCGTACAGGGCGGCCGGCGTTTTCTGGTGCACAGCAGCAGCGCCCAGGCCGATCAACTCACCGTGGCCGAAGTCGAGTGGCTGGAAGACGAGCCGGAGCAACCGCTACAAGATGAAGATGCCGACCTGATGGCGCTGCTCAAGGCCTTGGCCGAGCACCCGATGGTCGAGGCCTTGAACATGGGCACCGAAGCCACCGGCCAGCAGTCGCTGGCCAATCAATTGGCTTACCTGCTGCCGTTTAATGAGCTGGACAAGATCGACCTGCTGCAACTCGACGACCCGCAACAGCGCCTGGACGCGATCCAGGCGCTGCTCGATGAGTTGCAGGGCGAACTCTTCGCCTGACACACTGATTTTGGTAGATCAAAGCGGACCTCTGTGGGAGCGAGCCTGCTCGCGAAAGCGGTGGGTCAGCTTGCATCAATGTTGAGTGTGCCGCCGTCTTCGCGAGCAGGCTCGCTCCCACAGGTGGAGTGCAGCGTCTCTGACATCAGTAGGCATACCGCAACATCGCATGGGGTAAGTGCCGCAGGGCGAAGAAACTGAACATCGCCACCAGCGCCGGCAGGACCAGCCACCAGACTTTCGGCGGCATGGCCGGCAGCGGGGTCTGGCGCTGGCTCAGCCACAGGGCGGCCGCACAGACGCTGGCGGCGAGCATCGCCCCGGCGACGATATCGCTTGGCCAGTGCGCGCCCAGGTAGACCCGCGACAGGGCGATGGTCAGCGCCGGTAGGCAGCCCAGCAGCAGCCAGGTCAGGCGCAGGCGTGGCGGTTGGCCGCGGCCGGCGAGGACGGCGAGGGTCAGGAACAGCGCGAAGGCCCCGGAGGAGTGGCCGCTGGGCATGCTGTAGCTGGTCAGCGGGTCGGTGAGGATTTCCGGGCGCACCCGGGCAAAGAAGTGTTTGCAGCCGGTATTGGCCAGGGCAGTGAACAGCATCGTGCCGCCGGCAAAGATCGCCTGGCGCCATTGCCGTGCCAACAGCAGCAACGCGGTCACCAGGCTGCAGACAATCAGCATGTAGCGGAATTCGCCGATCAGCGTGAAGGTCACGGCGATTTCATCCAGCGTCGCGCTGCGATGCTCCTGGACCAAGGCCATCAAGCCCTGGTCGAACGCCGTCAGGTAGCGAAACCCGATGAACAGGCCGATCAGGATCACCAGGCCGATGCCGGCGATCAGCGCCGTGGCATGGCGATGACGACGCAGGGTGCTGTTGACGCTCAGCCCGATCATCACCGCAATGCTGCCGATGACCACGCCGGCCTGCGGCCAGAAACCTTCGGGCAGCGGCAGGCGAAACGCTGCCCCGGTGGCCCAGCCCGGCAACAGGTAAGCCACGGTCCAGCCCGCCGCGGCCAACACGCTGACGGCGGCGAAGCGTGGGAACGGCATGTCGCACATCCCGGCCACCATCGGCAACATGGGCCGTAGTGGGCCAATGAATCGGCCCACCAGCAGGCTGGCGATGCCGTAGCGCTGGAAATAGCTTTCCGCCGCGCTCATCCATTCCGGGTGATGCCGCAGCCCCGGCAGGCGCCGGATGTTCTGGTGGAAATGCCGGCCGAGGAAATACGACACCAGGTCCCCCAGCAAGCCCCCGAGCAGGCCCAGCAGCAACGTCTCGCCCAACGACAACGCGCCGCTGCCGGCCAGCACGGCGATGGCAAACAACAGCACCGTACCCGGCACGATCAGGCCGGCAATGGCCAGGCACTCCACGCAGGCGACGATGAAGACCGCCACCGCCAGCCATTGCGGGTTGACGGTCAGCCAGCCGGTGATGCTATCGAGCCATGGGCCCATAAATACAACTCCATTGAATAGTGATTGGCATGCACCGAACCCCCAGTGGGATTCTGTTGTGAACACAAAACCTGTGGCCACTGAAGATCAACTGTGGGAGCGAGCTTGCTCGCGATTACGGTATGTCAGTCAGCCCCCATTCTGCTGACCGGACGCCATCGCGAGCAAGCTCGCTCCCACAGGGATCCACAGGATTCATTCAGTGTTGTGTTCATGAAAGTAAAAAGTAATCACGGCCTTCGACCTGTCCGCGCCGCAACGGGTTGCGGGTACACCAGGGGGCGTAGGCGGCGTCGACAAAGCGGTAGGGCAGGTGCTCGTCCCGTCCCAGGGGAATGCCCAGGCGGGTGGTCTGGATCGCATTGACCGTTGGCACGCCGACATCCTCCACCAGCAAGCGCTCGGGGTCGAAGCGCTTGGCGTCCCAGTCCGGCACTTTCAGCCCCAAAGCTTTGCACAACAGGGTCTGGCCGGCACAGAGTTTTTGCGGTGTGCGTGGTCGGCCTTGGGCGTCGGGGTTGTTCAACAACATCTGCGCCAGGCTCGCCGGCCCGGACAGGGCATCGACCCACGGGTAGGCCGATTTGATCAACACTGCATTGCCGGGGCCCTGGGCGCTGAAGTTCAGGGAATCGCCGCCCCGGGCGTAATACATATAGATGTGCCCGCCATCCAGAAACAAAGCCTTACGTTTTTCCGTGTAGCCCAGGGAGGCGTGGCTGCCTTTTTCGGCGAAGTAATACGCCTCGGTCTCGATGATTCGCGCGCTGAGCCACAGGTCGCCAACCTTGTGGCGGATGACTTTGCCCAGCAGGTCCTTGGCAAGCACCTGGGCGTCGCGGTCGAAAAAGGCGTGGGGCAGGGCGTTGGGCGATGGCAAATCGGTCATGGCGATAGACGAAGTGGGGCCAAAGGAAGCGCGATGATAGCAACGGAAAGCTTAATCACCGCTGAACACACGTTTCAACCGTAATGCCGTTCACTTAGGAAAAATGATGACCCTGTGGCGAGGGAGCTTGCTCCCGCTCGGCTGCGAAGCAGTCGTAAACCGGCGGGTGCGGTGTGTCTGATACGCCGCAATTGGCAGGTTTTGGGGCCGCTTCGCGGCCCAGCGGGAGCAAGCTCCCTCGCCACGGGTTTGTCGATTGCCTTAAGTGAACAGCATTGCGTTTCAACGGGCTGTTTATGGCTGTTTTGCTTCTCCGCCGGTCACCACTGCGAGTCCATGCTGTTAGTCGAGGGTTACGACAGCTATAATCTGCCGCTTTCCCCATCGCCAAGACCACACAGACCATGACTGAGTCCGTTCTTGACTACATGACCCGCCTGGGTCGCGCCGCTCGTGAAGCGTCGCGCATCATCGGCCGGGCCAGCACCGCGCAGAAAAACCGCGCGCTGCAGGCCGCCGCGAATGCGCTGGACGCTGCGCGCGCCGAGTTGTCCGCCGCCAACGAGCTGGACCTGGCCGCCGGCCGCGCCAACGGTCTGGAGCCGGCCATGCTCGAGCGCCTGGCGCTGACCCCGGCCCGCATCGACGGCATGATCGTCGGTCTGCGCCAGGTCGCGGCCCTGCCGGACCCGGTCGGGGCGATTCGCGACATGAGCTACCGCCCGTCGGGCATCCAGGTTGGCAAGATGCGCGTGCCCCTGGGCGTGGTCGGGATCATCTACGAGTCGCGGCCGAACGTGACCATTGACGCCGCGAGCCTGTGCCTGAAGTCGGGTAACGCGACCATCCTGCGGGGCGGCTCCGAGGCCATCCATTCCAACCGCGCCATTGCCGCCTGCATCCAGCGCGGCCTGGCCGAGGCCGACCTGCCGGCGGCCGTGGTGCAAGTGGTGGAAACCACCGATCGCGCCGCGGTCGGCGCGCTGATCACCATGCCCGAGTTCGTCGATGTCATCGTGCCCCGTGGCGGCAAGGGCCTGATCGAACGGGTCAGCCGCGACGCCCGCGTGCCGGTGATCAAGCACCTGGACGGCATCTGCCACGTCTACGTCAGTGCCCACGCCGAGTTGCCGAAGGCCCAGCGCATCGCCTTCAACGCCAAGACCTACCGCTACGGGATCTGTGGCGCGATGGAAACCCTGCTGGTAGACCAGGCCGTTGCCCAGGGCTTCCTGCCGTCGATGGCCGCCCAGTTCCGCGAAAAAGGCGTCGAGCTGCGCGGTTGCGAGCGTACCCGGGGAATCATCGAGGCCGTTGTTGCCACCGAAGAAGACTGGGACACCGAATACCTGGCGCCGATTTTGTCGATCCGCGTGGTCGACGGGCTGGACCAGGCCATCGAACACATCAACCGCCACGGCTCGCACCACACCGATTCCATCGTCAGTGAGCACCAGGGCGAAACCCGGCGTTTCGTGGCCGAAGTGGATTCGGCGTCGGTGATGATCAACACCCCGACCTGCTTTGCCGATGGCTTTGAATACGGATTGGGTGCCGAGATCGGCATTTCTACTGATAAGCTGCACGCCCGCGGCCCGGTGGGCCTCGAAGGCCTGACCTGCGAGAAGTACATCGTGGTCGGTGATGGCCAGTTGCGCGGACAGGAGCCGGTCTGACTTGGGCGACCTTGAACCGCCGGCCACTGTGACGACGACAACCCCGCCCCGGCGCATCGGTATCCTGGGCGGCACGTTCGACCCGGTGCACATCGGCCATTTGCGCGGTGCGCTGGAAGTCGCCGACGCCCTGGCCCTCGATGAGCTACGCCTGACGCCCAGCGCCCGGCCGCCTCACCGGGATACGCCGCAGGTGTCGGCGCAGGACCGCCTGGCGATGGTCGAGTGCGCGGTGGCCGGTGTGGCACCGCTGGTGGTGGATGCCCGCGAATTGCAGCGGGACAAACCGTCCTACACCATTGATACCCTGGAGCTGATGCGCGCCGAGCTGGCCGTTGATGCCCAGGTTTTCCTGCTTCTGGGCTGGGACGCATTTTGCGGCCTGCCCACTTGGCATCGCTGGGAAGAGTTGCTCCAGCATTGCCACATCCTGGTGTTGCAACGCCCGGATGCCGACAGCGAGCCGCCGGATGCCTTGCGCAACCTGCTGGCGGCCCGCTCGGTGAGCGACCCGCTGGCCCTGAAAGGGCCGAGCGGACAGATTGCATTCGTCTGGCAGACGCCGCTCGCGGTATCCGCCACCCAGATCCGTCAACTGCTGGCCAGCGGTAAGTCGGTACGTTTCCTGGTGCCCGACGCGGTCCTGGCCTACATCGATGCGCACGGGCTTTACCGTGCGTCGAACTGAAAAAGGCGCGCTTCAAGGCACGTGAATGCGTGTAGCGAAGCGCCCGAACATACGAGCAAAACGAGTTTTATATGACTGACAAAGACGTAAACAAAGTAAAGCGCAAGGGCACGTTCAAGAGCGCCCCGCTGCCTGTAGAGGCCCACACCGGCGTGGCGCTGGTTGGCGAAGAGCTGGTCAAGGTGGCCGTGGCGGCCCTGGAAGACGTCAAGGCCCAGGACATCCAGGTGATCGACGTTCGTGACAAGCAGAGCATCACGGACTACATGATCATCGCCACCGGTACCTCCAACCGCCAGATCGGCGCGATGCTGGACAAGGTCCGCGAAGCGGTCAAGGCCCAGGGCGTCAAGCCGCTGGGTGAAGAAGGCAAGGGCGACAGCGACTGGGTGTTGCTGGACATGGACGATGTCATCGTGCACATGATGACCGCCTCGGCGCGCCAGTTCTACGACCTGGAGCGCCTGTGGGCCGGTGCCGAGCAGAGCCGTTCGGCCAGCGCCGCGCACCACAGCCCGGAAAATCCCCATGAGCACTTCACCAAGCTCAACAAAGACCAGCAATAAGGGACCGCTGTGCGACTGCGCCTGATCGCCGTCGGTTCTCGCATGCCCAAGTGGGTGGAAGAAGGCTGGCATGAATATGCCAAGCGTCTTCCGTCCGAGCTGGCCCTGGAACTGGTGGAAATTCCGCTCAACACCCGTGGCAAGAACGCCGACGTGGCGCGCTTCATCCGCCAGGAAGGCGAAGCCATGCTGGCCAAGGTCGGGCCGAACGAGCGCATCGTCACCCTCGAAGTCCACGGCAAGCCCTGGAGCACCGAGCAACTGGCGGTGGAACTCGATCGCTGGCGGCTGGACGCGCGCACGGTCAATTTCATGGTCGGTGGCCCGGAAGGGCTGGCGCCGGAAGTCTGTGCCCGGGCCGACCAGCGCTGGTCGTTGTCACCGTTGACGTTGCCGCACCCGCTGGTGCGGATCCTGATCGGCGAACAGCTGTATCGTGCCTGGACAGTCCTGTCCGGGCACCCTTACCACAAGTAATCCTGCCCCATGCCTCAGCCGATCCGCATCAAGGACCACGAAAAAGACGCCCGCCTGGTGCGGGGTCGCGTCGTGTTCGGCGCTATTGCGGTGGTGACGCTGATCGGCGTGCTGATCGCACGGTTGTATTTCCTCCAGGTGATCCAGTACGAGTACCACTCGACCTTGTCGGAGAGTAACCGGGTACACGTACAGCCGATTCCGCCGACTCGCGGGCTGATTTTCGACCGCAATGGCGTGGTGGTGGCGGATAACCGGCCCAGCTTCAGCCTGAGCATGACCCGCGAGCGTTCCGGCGACTGGCAGAAAGTCCTCGACGTGATCGTCGAAGTGCTGCAGTTGACACCCGAGGACCGGGCGATCTTCGAGAAACGCATGCGCCAGGGGCGGCGTCCCTTCGAACCGGTGCCGATCATGTTCGAGCTGACCGAAGAGCAGATCGCCCTGATCGCGGTGAACCAGTTCCGCCTGCCGGGCGTCGAGGTGGTGGCGCAACTGGTGCGGCATTATCCCCAGGGGCCGCATTTTGCCCACTCGGTCGGCTACATGGGGCGGATCAACGAGAAGGAGCTCAAGACCCTCGACCCGGTCAACTACAGCGGCACCCACCACATCGGCAAGACCGGCATCGAGCGTTTCTACGAGGCCGAATTGCATGGCCAGGTGGGTTACGAGGAAGTCGAGACCAATGCCCGCGGCCGCGTGTTGCGAGTGCTCAAGCGCACCGACCCGATTCCCGGCAAGGACATTGTCCTGAGCCTGGACATCAAGTTGCAGGAAGCCGCCGAAGCCGCGCTCGGCGGCCGGCGTGGCGCGGTGGTGGCGCTGGACCCGAACACCGGTGAAGTACTGGCGATGGTCAGCCAGCCGAGTTTCGACCCGAACCTGTTCGTCACCGGTATCAGCTTCAAGGCCTACGCCGAGCTGCGCGATTCCATCGACCGGCCGCTGTTCAACCGCGTGTTGCGCGGCCTCTATCCGCCGGGCTCGACCATCAAGCCGGCCGTGGCGATTGCCGGGTTGGATGCTGGCGTGGTCACCGCGTCGAGCCGGGTCTACGACCCGGGCTATTACCAGTTGCCGAACTACGACCACAAGTACCGTAACTGGAACCGCACCGGTGACGGCTACGTGGACCTGGAAACGGCGATCATGCGTTCCAACGACACCTATTTCTACGACTTGGCCCATAAGCTGGGGATTGATCGGTTGTCGTCCTACATGAACAAGTTTGGCCTCGGTCAGAAAGTCTCCCTGGACATGTTCGAAGAATCCCCTGGCCTGATGCCGTCCCGGGAGTGGAAGCGAGCGACCCGGCGCCAGGCGTGGTTCCCTGGCGAAACCCTGATCCTGGGGATCGGCCAGGGCTACATGCAGGCCACGCCCCTGCAACTGGCCCAGGCCACGGCACTGGTGGCGAGCAAGGGCAAGTGGTATCGCCCGCACCTGGCCAAGACCATCGAAGGCCAGAAGCCGGTGGACCCGGACCCGATGCCGGACATCATCCTGCGCAACCCGTCGGACTGGCAAAAGGTCAATATCGGCATGCAGCAGGTCATGCACGGCGCCCGGGGTACCGCGCGCAAGGCGGCCCTCGGCGCGCAATACCGTATTGCCGGCAAGAGCGGTACCGCCCAGGTGGTGGCGATCAAGCAAGGTGAGAAGTACGACCGCTCCAAGGTCCAGGAGCGCCACCGTGACCACGCCTTGTTCGTCGGTTTTGCGCCGGCCGAGAACCCGAAGATTGTCGTGTCGGTGATGGTCGAGAACGGTGAGTCCGGTTCCGGCGTCGCCGCGCCGGTGGTGCGCCAGATCATGGACGCCTGGCTGCTGGATGAGCACGGCCAGCTCAAGCCTGAATACGCAAGCCCCATCACTGCGGAGGCTACGGCCCGTGAAGAATAATTTCGACCGGATCCTGTCCAGCGAAGACGTGATGCGCCGCCGTGCCACCTTGTTGCAGCGCATGCACATCGACGGCCCGTTGCTGATCCTGTTGCTGACCCTGGCCGCCGGCAGCCTGTTCGTGCTGTATTCGGCCAGCGGCAAGAGCTGGGACTTGCTGGCCAAACAGGCCACCTCGTTCGGCATCGGCCTGGTGTCGATGATCGTCATCGCCCAGCTCGAGCCGCGGTTCATGGCGCGCTGGGTGCCGGTGGCCTACATCGTCGGCGTCGGTTTGCTGGTGGTGGTGGACATCATGGGCCACAACGCCATGGGCGCCACCCGCTGGATCAACATTCCCGGGGTGATCCGCTTCCAGCCTTCGGAATTCCTCAAGATCATCATGCCGGCGACCATTGCCTGGTACCTGTCCAAGCGCTCCTTGCCGCCACAGCTCAAGCATGTGTGCATCAGCCTGTTGCTGATCGGCATCCCGTTCATCCTGATCGTGCGCCAGCCGGACCTCGGCACTTCGCTGCTGATCCTGGCCGGTGGTGCCTTCGTGCTGTTCATGGGCGGGTTGCGCTGGCGCTGGATCCTCAGCGTGATCGCCGCCGCCGTGCCGGTGTCGGTGGCCATGTGGTATTTCGTGATGCACGACTACCAGAAGCAGCGCGTCCTGACGTTCCTCGACCCGGAGAGCGATCCGCTGGGCACCGGCTGGAACATCATCCAGTCCAAGGCCGCCATCGGTTCCGGCGGGGTGTTCGGCAAGGGCTGGCTGATGGGCACCCAGTCGCACCTGGACTTTTTGCCGGAAAGCCACACCGACTTCATCATCGCCGTGATGGGCGAAGAGTTCGGCCTGGTGGGCATCTGCGTGCTGCTGCTGATCTATTTATTGCTGATCGGCCGGGGGCTGGTGATCACCGCCCAGGCCCAGACGTTGTTCGGCAAGTTGCTCGCGGGCAGCCTGACCATGACGTTTTTTGTTTATGTTTTCGTCAACATAGGTATGGTCAGTGGCCTGTTGCCGGTGGTGGGGGTGCCGTTGCCTTTCATTAGCTACGGAGGAACTTCGCTGGTGACACTACTGTCAGCGTTTGGGGTTTTGATGTCGATTCATACGCATCGCAAGTGGATCGCGCAGGTTTGAATAAGGTGAAGAGTTCAATGCAAGCAATGCGTGGCTGGTCGACGCGATATGCGCCGTGGATCGGCCTGGTCGGCTTCCTGGGCAGTGCGTCGCAGGCCTTGGCCGGTGAATACGAAGGCTCGCCACAGGTGGCCGAATTCGTCGGCGAGATGACCCGTGACTACGGTTTCGCCGGTGAACAACTGATGGGCGTGTTTCGCGAGGCCGAGCGCAAGCAGTCGATCCTCGACGCGATCTCCCGGCCCGCCGAGCGGGTCAAGCAATGGAGCGAGTACCGGCCGATGTTCATCACCGAGGCGCGTATCGCCCGGGGCGTGGATTTCTGGCGCCAGCACGAGGCGGCCCTGGCCCGTGCCGAGCAGGAGTACGGCGTACCAGCCCAGTTCATTGTGTCGATCATTGGCGTCGAGACCTTCTTTGGCCGCAACACCGGGAATTTCCGGGTGATCGACGCGCTGTCGACCCTGGGCTTCGATTACCCGCCGCGTGCCGAGTTCTTCCGCAAGGAGCTGCGCGAGTTCCTGCTGCTGGCCCGCGAAGAGCAGGTCGATCCGCTGACCCTCAAGGGCTCCTACGCCGGAGCCATGGGGCTGCCGCAATTCATGCCCAGCAGTTTCCGCGCCTACGCGGTGGACTTCGACGGCGACGGCCACATCAATATCTGGACCAACCCGACCGATGCCATCGGCAGTGTTGCGAGCTATTTCAAGCGCCACGGCTGGGAAGCCGGCCAGCCGGTGGTCAGCCGTGCCGACGTGCGTGGCGAGCAAGTGGACGAGGGCCTGACCGAGGGCATCGAGCCGACGAAAACCGTCGGGGAGTTGCGGGCGTTGGGCTGGTCGAGTCATGATGCGCTGCGTGACGACATGCCGGTCACCGCGATGCGCCTGGAAGGCGAACAAGGTCCCGAATACTGGATGGGCCTGAAGAATTTCTACGCGATTACGCGTTATAACCGCAGCGTGATGTACGCCATGGCCGTATATCAACTGTCTGAAGAGCTGGTCAAAGCACGGGGCGTCAAATAATGCGGGCATTGCCTACCCATCTACCCCTGAAGGCCAAACCCCTCAAGCTCGTGGCGTTGGCTGCGCTGTCGCTGTTGGTCGTCAGTTGTTCGACCAGCCGCGCGCCGGCCCAGAAAAACACTTCCGCCGTGCGCGCGACGCCCGGCCTGGATATCAACCGGGCCCACAAGGACGGCGCGCCGTGGTGGGACGTGGATGTCTCGCGTATTCCCGACGCCACGCCGACCCTGCACACCGGCCCCTACAAGGCCAACCCCTATACGGTGCTGGGCAAGACCTATTTCCCGATGGCCGATTCCAAGCGCTACGTGGCCTCGGGCACGGCGTCCTGGTACGGCACCAAGTTCCACGGCCAGAACACCGCCAACGGCGAAGTGTACGACCTGTATGGCATGAGCGCGGCCCACAAGACCTTGCCGCTGCCCAGCTATGTGCGGGTGACCAACCTGGACAATAACAAGACGGTAATCCTGCGGGTCAATGACCGTGGGCCGTTCTATTCCGACCGTATCATCGACCTGTCGTATGCGGCGGCGAAAAAACTCGGTTACGCTGAAACCGGCACCGCCCGGGTCAAGGTCGAGGGCATCGACCCGCAGGAATGGTGGGCCCAACGCGGCCGTCCGGCGCCTTTGATGCTCAACGAGCCGAAAGTGGCGCAAAATGCCGCGCCCACCGTGACGGCGTCCACCGGTACGGTCGAGCAGTGGACACCACCGCCGCAGCAACACGCCGCGGCCGTGCTGCCGGTGCAGATCGGTGCAAAAAAAAACGCTTCTGCAACAGCGTCTGGCCAGTTTCTGCAAGTGGGCGCGTTCGCCAACCCGGACGCTGCCGAGCTGCTGAGGTCGAAGCTCAGTTCGATGGTGAGCGCCCCGGTGTTCATCAGCTCGATCGTGCGCAACCAGCAGACACTGCATCGGGTGCGCCTGGGGCCGATCGGTTCTCCGGGTGAAGTCCAGCAGGTGCAGAACAGTGTGCGCCTGGCCAATCTCGGCTCGCCGAGCCTGGTCACCGCTGAATAATTGAATGAGGCCCGCTTGCGGTTGGAGCGGGTCAGGTTGTTGGCTCCATGAATAATAAAAGCCCGGCAAGGGCAGTGAGTGAGCAACTTAAATACGCGGCGACCCGTTAGAAGGTTGCCTGTTTTAGTTTTGCCTTCGGGCAGTCCCATTAGCGATTTCGAGAGACGGATGAACATCACCACCTTTGCCAAACGCCTTTGCCTGCTAGTCCCGCTGCTTCTCTCACCGACCGCGTTCGCGGTCGAGATGATGCCGGCGCCCCCTCAATTGGCCGCCAAATCCTTTGTGCTGATGGATGCCAGCAGCGGCGAGGTGCTGGTAGAGAACAACGGTGACCAGCGCCTGCCACCGGCCAGCCTGACCAAGCTGATGACCGCCTACATCGCTACGCTGGAAATCCGTCGTGGCCAGATCGGTGAAAACGATCCGGTGACCGTCAGCGAAAACGCCTGGCGCACCGGCGGTTCGCGGATGTTCATCAAGGTCGGTTCGCAAGTGACCGTCAGCGACCTGCTGCACGGCATCATCATCCAGTCCGGCAACGACGCCAGCGTCGCCCTGGCCGAGCACATCGCCGGCAGCGAAGATGCGTTCGCCGACATGATGAACAAAACCGTGGCCGACCTGCGCATGACCAACAGCCACTTCATGAACCCCACCGGCCTGCCGAACCCTGAGCATTATTCGTCGGCTCACGACATGGCGCTGCTGGCCCGGGCGATCATTCACGAAGACCCGGCGCACTACGCCATCTACTCCCAGAAGGAGTTCTTCTGGAACGGCATCAAGCAGCCTAACCGCAACCTGCTGCTGTGGCGCGACAAGACCGTCGATGGCCTGAAGACCGGTCACACCGACGAAGCCGGCTACTGCATGGTGTCTTCGGCCGTACGTGACGGCATGCGCCTGATCGCCGTCGTCTTCGGCACCAGCAGTGAAGTGGCCCGTGCCGCCGAGACCCAGAAACTGCTGACCTACGGCTTCCGTTTCTTCGAAACCCAGACCTTCTACCAGAAGGGCACCGAACTGGCCCAGGCCCAGGTCTGGAAAGGTTCGACCAACCAGGTCAAGGCCGGCCTGGCCCAAGACCTGACCATGACCCTGCCTAAAGGCCAGCTCAAGAAGCTCGCTGCCAGCATGACCATGAACCCGCAACTGACCGCTCCCATCGCCAAGGGCGACGTGATCGGTAAAGTCGAAGTCAAACTGGACGACAAAGTGGTGCACAGCGCTGACCTGATCGCTCTGGACGCGGTCGAGGAAGGTGGTATCTTCCGCCGCATCTGGGATAGCATCCGTCTATTCTTCTACGGCTTGTTCAACTGATTGAAGTGTTGACCTGCATGGCCTCGTTCCTCTCCGGAGCGGGGCCATGTGCGTTACCACGGCTTACGAGGCCGTTACGCCATGACAGACTCCGAAGTAAAGGCGCCAAAAATCGAATTTCCCTGCGCGGATTACCCCATCAAGGTAATCGGCGACACCGGCGTGGGTTTCAAGGACAAGATCATCGCGATCCTTGAAAAACATGCCACCGTTGACCACAAGACCCTGGCCGAGCGCCAGAGCACCAACGGCAAGTACACGACGATCCAGTTGCACATCATCGCCACCGGTCAGGAACAGCTCTACGACATCAACAGTGAGCTGCGGGCGACCGGTTTCGTGCACATGGTGTTGTGATGCCGGGCACGCTAGGCTTTCGCGAACTGGGCACGATGGCTTACGAGCCGGTCTGGCATGCCATGCAACGCTTCACCAACGAACGGGGCACCAGCGCCGACGATGAAGTCTGGCTGGTGGAACACCCGCAGGTATTCACCCAGGGCCAGGCCGGCAAGGCCGAGCACCTGTTGCTGCCGGGGGATATTCCGGTGGTGAAGGTCGACCGGGGCGGGCAGGTGACCTACCATGGCCCTGGTCAACTGGTCGCCTATTTGTTGCTGGATGTGCGCAAGCTGGGGTTTGGCGTGCGCGAACTGGTCACCCGCATGGAGACGTGCCTCATCGAGCTGCTGGCCAGCTACGGTGTGACGGCGGCGGCCAAGCCGGATGCGCCGGGTGTCTACGTCGATGGGGCGAAAATCGCGTCCCTGGGGTTGCGGATCCGCCACGGCTGTTCGTTTCATGGCCTGGCGTTGAACGTGGACATGGACCTGGCGCCATTCCGACGGATTAATCCCTGTGGCTACGCGGGACTGGCGATGACCCAGTTGAGCGAGCACGCAGGAACGATTGAATTTGCCGAGGTAAGTGCCCGGCTGCGCGCGCAGCTCGTCAAACACCTCGACTATGCTGAGCAGACGACCCTCACGGGCGGAATCGACTGATATGACTACTGATGCAGTGCAAACCATGATCCCGACGCTGGACGTCACCGAGCGTCCGGCCCCGCGTGCCAAGGTAGAGGCCGGCGTCAAGCTGCGCGGCGCCGAGAAGGTTGCACGCATCCCGGTCAAGATCATCCCCACCACCGAACTGCCGAAGAAACCTGACTGGATCCGCGTGCGCATCCCGGTTTCCCCGGAAGTCGACCGCATCAAGGCCCTGCTGCGCAAGCACAAGCTGCACAGCGTCTGCGAAGAGGCCTCCTGCCCGAACCTGGGTGAATGCTTCTCCGGCGGCACCGCCACGTTCATGATCATGGGCGACATCTGCACCCGTCGTTGCCCGTTCTGCGACGTTGGTCACGGCCGTCCGAAGCCCTTGGACACCAACGAGCCGGAAAGCCTGGCCATCGCCATCGCCGACCTGAAGCTCAAGTACGTGGTGATCACCTCGGTGGACCGTGACGACCTGCGTGACGGCGGTGCCCAGCACTTTGCCGACTGCATCCGCGAGATCCGCAAGCTGTCGCCGAACGTCCAGTTGGAAACCCTGGTGCCCGATTACCGTGGCCGCATGGACATCGCCCTGGAAATCACCGCCGCCGAGCCGCCGGATGTGTTCAACCACAACCTGGAAACCGTGCCGCGCCTGTACAAGGCCGCGCGCCCGGGTTCGGACTACCAGTGGTCGTTGACCTTGCTGCAGCGCTTCAAGCAGATGATGCCGCACATTCCGACCAAGTCTGGCTTGATGCTGGGCCTGGGTGAGACTGATGAGGAAGTCATCGAGGTCATGAAGCGCATGCGTGAGCATGACATCGATATGCTGACCTTGGGCCAGTACCTGCAGCCTTCGCGTAGTCACCTGCCGGTGCAGCGTTTTGTGCACCCGGATACCTTTGCCTGGTTTGCCGAGGAAGGGTACAAGATGGGATTCAAGAACGTGGCTTCGGGGCCGTTGGTGCGGTCTTCGTATCATGCGGATGAGCAGGCTAAGTTGGTCAAGGCTGAGCTTCTGGGTTCCTGAGTTTTTGGGTGGTGTGTATATCCGTTTCTTCGGTAACGGCGACTTAAGGTTCCGCCCTTACGGCGGGTCACTTTTGGAAGAGCGCCAAAAGTAACCAAAAGCGCTTTGCCCCACCACTCGGTGCCTCGCCTAGGCTCGGCATGCCTGAACGAAGGCATCGCTCCGTGGGCCGCCGCGAAGGGCCATCCATGGCCCAGCGCGGCTAACCCGGCATCCATGCCGGGTTGCCCACTGCGCAATACCTTCGTTCAGCCAGCGTGGTTAACGGGGCGCCCCAGATCAAGATCAAAAGCCAAGCGAGGCGGCCTTATAGCCGACCTGGCTCTGGCAGTCGTACTTCGATTCAATTGTGGGAGCGAGCCTGCTCGCGATGGCGGTGGGACAGTTTGCGGTGATGTTGGATGTGCTGGCCCCTTCGCGAGCAGGCTCGCTCCCACAGGTTTTTGCGGTGTATATGGATTTTGTGTCTGCTGCAGCTCCAATGTGGGAGCGAGCTTGCTCGCGATAGCAGTGGTGCAGCCACATAAATGCCAGCTCCGACCGCTTTTGCTTTTGCTTTTGCTTTTGCTTTTGATCTTGATCTGAGACGCCCCGTTAAACCACGCTGGCCGAACGCAGGCATTGCGCAGTGGGCATCCCGGCATGGATGCCGGGATAGCCGCGCTGGGCCATGGATGGCCCTTCGCGGCGGGCCCACGGAGCAATGCCGGAGTGAGGGCACACCGAGCCTAGGCGAGGTGCCGAGTGGTGGGGCAAGAGCGTTTTGGTTACTTTTGCGCTTTTCAAAAGTGACCCGCTGTAAGAGCGGAACCCTAAGCCGCCGTTACACAAAAAACGGATATACACACGATCAAAAGCCGGGAACCCCATGGCCCTAACCCCACACCACCCCGTCCCAGCACTCCCAAAAGAAGGCCTGATCGGACTAATCGCCCCCGCCGGCCCCGCCCCCCTGGACACGGAAAAAGCCATCCAATGGATGCGCGCAAGGGGCCATGAGCTGCGAATATTCCCAGGCGTCTACGAAAAGGACACCTACCTGGCCGGCAGCGACGAAGTACGCCTGAACGACCTCCACGCCGCCTTCGCCGACCCCGAAATCAAAGCCATCATCTGCCTACGCGGCGGCTACGGCACCCCCAGGCTGCTGGACCGCATCGACTTCGACCTCCTGAAACGCAACCCCAAACCATTCGTCGGCTACAGCGACATCACCGCCCTGCACCTGGCCATCAGCCGCTACGCAGGCTTCGTGACCTTCCATGGCCCGCTGCTCAACGCCGACCTCCTGGGCGACAAGGAGCCCCCAACCGTCACCTCGTTCTTCAGCCTGCTACGTGGGCAAGTAAAGGCCGGCAGCGCGCTGAACCATCCCGCGGCCTACCCATTGACCACCGTCGAGCCAGGCATCGCCCACGGACGTCTGCTGGGTGGCAACCTGTCGATCATCGCCGCGACCATGGGCACGCCTTATCAGATCGACCCCGAAGGGGTGATCCTGTTCATCGAAGACATCAACGAACCGCTGTATCGCATCGATCGACTGCTGACTCAGCTTCGGTTGGCCGGCACGTTGCACAAACTAGGCGGCGTGTTGGTGGGCGATGTGGCCGGGGTCGATGTCGAGGCGTTGAACCGATTGCTCGAACAGACCTTCGCGCCGTTGCGTATCCCGGTGTTGTCCGGCTGGCGCAGCGGGCATTGCGATCCGAACCTGACCTTGCCCATGGGCGCATTGGTGACGCTGGATGCGGGGGAGAAGCGGTTGGTGTTGGAGCAGGATGTGGTGATCAGCCGCTAAAATAGTTGTCGCTTGGAAGTTAGCCATCGCGAGCAGGCTCGCTCCCACAATTCGACCGTGTTTCCCTGACGGAACTCGGCCACTGTGGGAGCGAGCCTGCTCGCGAAAGCGGTAGTAGCCATACCGCAATTCAGCGGTTGCGCAACGCCTCAAGCAACTGGTGCGTCGGATACCCGTCGGCCGGCCAGCCAAACGACTGCTGGGCGCTGCGGATCGCCTTGCGGGTGTTGGCGCCGATGATGCCGTCGGGGTTGCCCGCGTCGTAGTTGTGCTTGCCCAGCAGGGTTTGCAGTTCCATGCGTTCGCTGCGGCTCAGGGGCAGGTCTTCCTTTGGCCATTGACCGTAGACCAACCCTGCACCGGTGAAGCGCTTCGACAACAACCCAACCGCCAAGGCATAGGACGAGGAGTTGTTGTACTTGAGGATGGCGCGGAAGTTATCGAATATCAGGAACGCCGGGCCACGATGGCCGGCGGGCAGGAGCAGGGACGCCGAGAGCTGTTTGTCATCCGGAGTGATCGGCAGGCCACCATATTCTGAAACACCCAGTCGCTCCCATTCAGCGACAGGCTTGCGGATCGTGCCATCGGCCAATGTGTAGTCGAAGCCCTCATTGAGCGAGACCTCGAACCCCCACGGCTGGCCGCGCTGCCAGCCGGAGCTTTGCAGGTAATGCGCAGTCGAGGCCAGGGCGTCGGTGGAGCTGCCCCAGATGTCGCGGCGGCCTTCGCCGTCGAAGTCCACCGCATGGGTGTTGTACGTGGTGGGAATGAACTGGGTCTGGCCCATGGCGCCGGCCCAGGAACCGAGCATTTTTTCCGGTGTGATATCGCCCTGTTGCAGGATTTGCAGCGCAGCGATCAATTGCGCGTGGGCAAAGCCCGGACGCCGTCCTTCGTAGGCCAGGGTCGCCAGGGAGTTGATCACTGACTTGCTGCCCTGGAACTGGCCGAAGTTGCTCTCCATGCCCCACACCGCCACCAGCGCCTCGCGATCGACGCCGTAGCGCTGCTCGATGCTTTGCAGGACCTGGGCGTTCTGCTGGATCAGGCTCTTGCCTTTGTTGACCCGCAGCGGCGACAACGCGCCATCGAGGTATTCCCACACGGGGCGAGTGAATTCCGGCTGGCTGCGGTCGGCCTTGATCACGCTCATGTCCGGGCTGACACCGATAAACGCGCGGTCGAACAAATCGGCACGGATCCCGGCGGCCAAGGCCTCTTTGCGAAACCCGGCCTGCCATTCAGCAAAGGTCTGGGTCGGCGCAATGGCCAGGTCATCACCGGCGGGCACCACAGGCGGCACGATGGCCGGCGCGGTCACGGCGGGAACGGTCTGGAGCGGTTGGGCGTCGGCGGCGGTAGGTTTTTCGGCGCAGGCGACAAGCAGGACAACGCTGGCGGCAACAATCATTTGGCGCAGTGGCCAACGATGGGAAAGACAGAAGGGCATGCACGGGTCCAGAAATACAAATCAGGTGCTGACCTTAACATGCGAAAGGGGCGTAGGGCTTGTCCGAGTGTTTCAAGCAGCCAGAAAGCAAGAAGCCTCCCAGTTGTCAGACTGGAAGGCTTCGCGGCGGTAGCTGCCTTTGCCCTTGGCGGGTCGTTCCTGGCGGCTGCGGAACAGGGGCTGGGCGACGATGGACTTGGCTTTGTTGGGGCCATGCCTGGATGGCTTTTTGCTCATGATGGGATCTCTCGTGGGGGTGGTTTTGCGGGGCAAATCATGGGACAGAGTGGGATGGTTGTCCAGTCCCTGCATTGCGCAGGAAGTTTCAAGGATGGTAAGGGACATTGTGGCTGGAGCGCTTTTGTGGCGAGGGAGCTTGCTCCCGCTGGGCTGCGCCTGTAGGAGCGTAGGAGCTGTCGAGTGCAACGAGGCTGCGACCTTGTCCCAGGCAATTGAGTCGCAAGCGAAAAATCAAGATCAAAAGATCGCAGCCTTCGGCAGCTCCTACCCCCAGCGGGAGCAAGCTCCCTCGCCACAGATATTGTGTTATTCAGCGGGCAAAGGGAGTCGCTGCCCAGCCATCA
Source organism: Pseudomonas thivervalensis (assembly GCF_001269655.1). Classification (GTDB taxonomy): domain Bacteria; phylum Pseudomonadota; class Gammaproteobacteria; order Pseudomonadales; family Pseudomonadaceae; genus Aquipseudomonas; species Aquipseudomonas thivervalensis. The sequence goes on along the minus strand of NZ_LHVE01000018.1, from coordinate 94,901 downwards.
ACAACGACAACCGACTGAGGCTCATCCACGGCGAGCCGGCGGCCTGGCCCTTGATCTGCGCATCGATGCGCTGGGCTTCGAGCAGCAATTGCGCCCAGCGCGATGCGGAATAACGTTGCAGGGCCTTGCTCATCAGGGGTTTGCGTTTATCCCAGACGGGCGGGCGGGCCTGGCTGAAGGCTTTGTCCAGCGGGACGCCCTGGCTGTACTGCAGGGACAGGTTAGCCAACAAGCGCAGTTCCCGAGCCAGGGCCCAGAGGATCACCGGCGGCTCGACGCCTTCGCCCCGCAGGCCCTCGAGCATGCGCAAGGCGTGGGCGGCTTCACCGTTGAGGATCGCATCGGTCAGCCCGAAGACATCGAAGCGCGCACTGTCGGCCACGGCGGCCTGCACCGTTTCCACGGTGATCTGTCCGCCCTCGGCCATCAGCTTGAGCTTTTCGATTTCCTGGGCCGCGGCCAGCAGGTTGCCTTCGACTCGGGCGGCAATCAGCTCCACCGCGTCCTGGCTGGCCGAGAGACCGGCCTGGGACAGGCGCTGGCGGATCCAGCTGGGCAACTGGCTGACGTCCACTGGCCAGATCTGCACGAACTGGGTCTGCTGACCTTCGACCAGGGCCTTGCCCCATTTGGTCTTCTGCGCGCTGCCGTCGAGTTTCGGCAGGCTGATGAGCAGTACGGTGTCCTCGGCCGGCCGCGAGCAATATTCGATCAGGGCCGCAGCGCCCTTGTCACCGGGTTTGCCGGACGGCAAACGCAGTTCCAGCAGGCGTTTTTCAGCGAACAGCGACATGCTCGCCCCAGCCTGCAGCAGGGTACCCCAGTCGAAACTGGCGTCGGCGGCGAAGACCTGGCGTTCGTCGAAGCCCTGCTGGCGGGCAGCAGAGCGGATGGCGTCGGCGGCTTCCTGGCACAGCAGCGGGTCATCGCCGCTGATGATATAGACCGGCGCGAGGGCGCCTTGCAGGTGTTTGCCGAGTTGGGCGGGAGCGAGCTTCATAAAGAGAAGGCGAGCGGGGCGCCGGAGCGCCCCGCAAGGCTTATTCGGCCGGGATCTGCATCGGCGACTGTTGCGGCGTTTCCGCTTCAGCCTTGCGCGCTGCTTCCAGGGCTTCGGCTTCCGCTTTGGCGCGGGCGTCGGCGGTCTGTTGCAACTGTTCCAGTTGGGCCGGGTTCAGCTGTTGCAGACGCAGTATCATGCGCTGTACGAGTTCACGACGCATTTCGTTGCGTACTTCGATGGACTCCTGGTCGGAGCCGGCGATGTTGTTGCCGTCGTGCAGGTAGACCTTTTGCACTTGCAGCTTGTCGTCCAGCAGCGACAGGTCGTTGTGGCCACGGATCTCATAGCTCAGCACGTTGGTCAGCTCGTATTCGGCCGAACGACCGGCACCGGCATAGCTCAGGCTGCGCTGGCTTTGTTGTTCACCGGCCAGCACCAGCTTGTACGGCGCGCCGCTGTAGACCTTGACGCCGCTGTTTTCCAGGGTCTGGCGCAGCATTTTCACGGTTTCGCCATAGGCGTCCCGTGCGCTGAGGTCCAGTTCCTTGATCGCCAGCTCGGTGGTGCCGGTGCCGCGCAGTTGGAAGCCGCAGGCGCTCAACAGGACCGCCAGGCCCACTACCAGCAGATTACGTTTGATCATCTTGTTGCTCCCCTTGAACCCTATGGGGGTCGACCATGCGACCCCGCAGGTTGTATTCGGCGCCAGGCTTGAGCCTGGCGCCCGATCCAATTAGCTTGCGACGATGTTGACCAGTTTGCCGGGCACGACGATCACTTTGCGAATCGTCAGGCCATCGACAAAGCGCAGCACGTTTTCATTGGCCCGCGCCGCGGCTTCGACTTCTTCGCGTGTGGCGGCGGCCGGCATCTCGATCTGGCCGCGCAGCTTGCCATTGACCTGGATGACCAGGGTCAGGCTGTCCTGCACCAGTGCGGTTTCATCCACCAGCGGCCAGCGGGCGTCGATCACCGGGTCAGCGTGACCCAGTTGATTCCATAGCTCGTGGCTGATGTGCGGTGTGATCGGTGCCAGCAACAACGTCACGGCTTCCAGGCCTTCGTGAACCAGAGCGCGATCCTGCTCGGTGCCTTGGGCGGCTTTTTCCAGCACGTTCATCAGCGTCATCACCTGAGCGATGGCGGTGTTGAATTTGTGGTTCTGGCCGACGTCATGGCTGGCCTGCTTGATGGCCAGGTGGATCGAACGACGAACGGCTTTCTGCTCGTCGTTCAGGCTGGCGACGTCCAGTTTGCCCGGCAGGCCCTGGGTGACGTGCGCCTGCGCCAAGCGCCAGACGCGCTTGAGGAAGCGGTGCGAGCCTTCGACGCCCGAGTCGGACCATTCCGCGCTCATGTCGGGTGGCGAGGCGAACATCATGAACAGGCGGCAGGTGTCCGCGCCGAACTGGTCGATCATCGACTGCGGGTCGACGCCGTTGTTCTTCGACTTGGCCATTTTCTCGGTGCCGCCGATTTCCACCGGCAGGCCGTCGGCGATCAGCTTGGCGCTGATGACCTTGGCCTTGCTGTCGCGCTCGAGCTCGACGTCGCTCGGGTTGAACCAGGTGTAGGCACCGTTGGCTTCGCGACGATAGTAAGTCTCGGCGATCACCATGCCTTGGGTCAGCAGGTTCTTGAACGGCTCGTTGGAGCTCACCAGGCCTTCGTCGCGCATCAGCTTGTGGAAGAAACGCGCATAGAGCAGGTGGAGGATGGCGTGTTCGATGCCACCGATGTACTGGTCCACCGGCAACCAGTGGTCAGCCGCGGATTTTTCCACCAGGCCGCCTTCATAGTGCGGCGAGGCGTAGCGGGCGTAGTACCAGGAGGACTCGACGAAGGTGTCCATGGTGTCGGTTTCACGCTTGGCCGGTGCGCCGCATTTCGGGCAGCTGCACTCGTAGAACTCGGGCATGCGCGCCAGGGGCGAGCCGGCGCCGTCGGGTACGACGTCTTCCGGCAGGACCACGGGCAGTTGATCTTCCGGCACCGGTACGTCACCGCAGGTGTCGCAGTGCACGATCGGGATCGGGCAGCCCCAGTAGCGCTGGCGGCTGATGCCCCAGTCGCGCAGGCGGAACTGGGTGCGCGAGGCACCGAGGTTCTTCTTGATCAGGGCGACTTCGATGGCATCGAACGCACCGACGAAATCCAGGCCGTTGAACTCGCCGGAGTTGATCAGCTCGCCGTGCTCGCCATAGGCGTCAAGCCAAGGTGCCGGGGTCTGGTCGCCGGCGCTGGTGCGCACGACTGGTTTGACCGGCAGGTTGTACTTGTGGGCGAATTCGAAATCACGCTCGTCGTGGGCCGGGACGGCCATGACCGCGCCGTCGCCGTAGTGCATCAGCACGTAGTTGGCGACCCACACCGGCAGTTTCTCGCCGGTGAGCGGGTGCTCGACGAACAACGACGTCGGCAGGCCTTTCTTCTCTTGGGTGGCGACGTCGGCTTCGGCAACGCTGCCGCCCTTGCATTCGGCGATGAACGCCTGCAGCTCGGGGTTGTTCTGTGCCGCCAGGGTGGCCAGCGGATGCTCGGCGGCCACGGCCACGTAGGTGGCGCCCATCAGGGTGTCCGGACGGGTGGTGAAGACTTTCAGCGTGCCGGCTTCGCCAATGGAGGCGACGTCATACGGGAACTGCACTTCCATGCCCCGGGACTTGCCGATCCAGTTGCGCTGCATGGTCTTGACCTGCTCGGGCCAGCCGGTCAGCTCGTCGAGACTCTCCAGGAGCTCATCCGCGTAGGCAGTGATCTTGAAGTAGTACATCGGGATCTCGCGCTTTTCGATCAGCGCGCCGGAGCGCCAGCCGCGACCGTCGATCACTTGCTCGTTGGCCAGTACGGTCTGGTCCACCGGGTCCCAGTTCACGGTGCCGTTCTTGCGGTAGATCACGCCTTTTTCGAACAGGCGGGTGAACAGCCATTGTTCCCAGCGGTAGTAGTCGGGCTTGCAGGTGGTCACTTCGCGGGACCAGTCCACCGCCAGGCCCAGGCTGCGCAGCTGGGTCTTCATGTAGGCGATGTTTTCGTAGGTCCACTTGGCGGGCGCCACGTTGTTCTTCATCGCGGCGTTTTCCGCCGGCATGCCGAAGGCGTCCCAACCCATGGGTTGCAGGACGTTCTTGCCTTGCATGCGCTGGTAGCGGGAGATCACGTCGCCGATGGTGTAGTTGCGCACATGCCCCATGTGTAGCTTGCCGCTGGGGTAAGGGAACATCGACAGGCAGTAGTAAGTTTCCTTGCCTGGCTGTTCACTGACTTCAAAGGACTTTTGCTCGTCCCAGAACGACTGGGCGGCGGCTTCGATTTCACGGGGCTGGTAGTGTTCGTGCATGGCTACTTTTGTACTGAATGGGGTGGCCCAATCCTCTTCGTGGCGATGCTGGACGCAGACGACGCCGAATGCGGCGTTTTCGATGCCCAGCCAAGCTGGAAGTGGAGTTACAGGAAGCGCCGTAGCATACATGACCGCGCTCTACCGAGGGAAACCCTGATTGCGTGCTGGCCATCGACGACCGCTGGCGAGGACCCGTGTTCAGGGCCGTTGGTCGCGGCGCCCTGCCGGTTTGCCCAGCGAAGCTAAGCTTCTCAATGGGGAGTGAGTCTTATCTTCAATGAGGTGAGGGATGGTTGAATCACAACGAAAAGTCGCTACACCTGAGTTGTATGAAAAACTGATCGATCGTCTCGGGGTGGCCCTGGACGCTGCAAGAACCGCCGGTCGCTTGCGTGATGAACGTCCGGCAGAGCTGGAACTGCGCGGCTTGAGCCCCGCAGAGTTCGAACTGGTCAAGGCTTACCTCGAGCAGGTCGGACATCAACCCCCCACCAGTGGGGCCCAGGTACTCAAGCGTCTCGATGCGCCCCGTTCGGCCAAGGTTGTATGGCTCAAGGACCGGACGCCCGACAAGGATGCTGTAAAGGTCCGGTCACTGCAGTTCAAGTAACGCCGGATTCACGCGTGTCGCTTTTTTCGATTCAAGGTTTTTTCGAATCTGTTGTCGCTTTGCGTCAACCCACCTAGGCTTCGGGCATCTATGGAGATGCCCGATGCCGTTTCGCTATTTCATCAAACAACTTTTATTGCCGCCCGGCATTCTCTTGCTGCTGTTGGCGCTCGCCTGGTGGTGGCGCAACTCACGGCCGCGCCTGGCCCGCTTGTGTTTCGCCGTGGGCCTGGGCGGCTTCTGGCTGATGAGCCTGCCGGTGGTGGTGCAGTGGAGCGCCAAGGCCTTGGAACGCGAACCGCCGTTGCTGCGCAATGAATGGGCGACCCTGGCCCAGCGTGCCGACGCCATCGTGATATTGGGTTCCGGTCGCGAGCGCGGCGACCCGGCCTGGGGCGCCGACCAGCCCACCGGTGTCGGTCTCGAACGCCAGCGTTATGCGGCGCGACTGGCCAAGGCTTCGGGCTTGCCCGTGCTGACAACCGGCGGCTTGCACTACGGCACCCCGCCCAGCGAGGCCATGCTGATGGCCGACTCGATGCGTGAGGATTTCGGTGTCGATGTGCGCTGGCAGGAGGGGCGTAGCCGCACGACCTGGGAAAACGCTCAAATGAGCGCCGAGATCCTGTTGCCGGAAGGTATCAAGCGAGTCGTGGTGGTCACCCAGGCCTGGCACATGCCGCGGGCGGTCTGGAGTTTCGAACGCTCGGGGTTTGAAGTGGTGCCGGCGCCGGTCGGTTTCCTGGGGCAGGACAATGCCCGGCCACTGGGCGGCTGGATGCCGGAGTTCAAGGCGATCTGGCAGTCCGGGCAGTTGATGAACGAGGCGGTGGGGTTGGTGGGGTATTGGTTGTTCTACCGCTGAGTGGTATTGCGGCAAGTGCAATTATCCCGCGGGAACGCACCTGTAGGAGCTGTCGAGCGGAGCGAGGCTGCGATCTTGTCCCAGACAATTGAGTCGGGAGTGAAAGATCAAGATCAAGATCAAAAGATCGCAGCCTTCGGCAGCTCCTACAGAGTCCAGCAGGAGCAAGGATTATCGAAAACCTTAAAGGGTCTTGGCCATCCGTCCTGCCATCAACGCCCAGCCCAGCAGCAACACGCACAAAATGATCAACGGCCACGAGCGCCATTGCAGGTATGGGGTCAGCTCGTGCATCGGCACCACTTCGCCGTACAGGATGCCGCGCTCGAATTGCGGGATCTGTGCGGTGATCTGGCCGAAGGGGTTGATCAGGCCGGTCACGCCGTTGTTGGTGGCGCGGATCATCCAGCGGCCGGCTTCCAGGGCGCGCATCTGGGCCATTTGCAGGTGTTGCAGCGGGCCGATCGAGGTGCCGAACCAGGTGTCGTTGCTGATGGTCAACAGCAGGTCGCTGCGCGCCGACAGGCTGGCGGCAAATTCCGGGTAGACCACTTCATAGCAGATGAACGGCGCGATCTGGTAACCCTTGGCTTGCAGCAGCGGCTGGTCGGCCGGGCCCCGGGCGAAGTCCGACATCGGCAGGTCGAAGAAGGCGATCAGGCCGCGCAGGAGGTCCTGTAGCGGCACGTATTCGCCAAACGGCACGAGTTTCTGCTTGAGGTAGGTACCGTCACCTTCGCCGGTCACGGTGATGCCGTTGTAGTAACGCTTCTCGTGACGCACCAGTTGCCGGATCGGCACGCCTGTGATCAACGCCGACTGCCGCTCGGCGGCGAAGCTGCCCATCATGTCCAGGTAGCCCTGGGCGGAATCCTTGAGCACTGGCACCGCGGTTTCCGGCCAGATCAGCAGGTCGACGCGCTTGGAAGCAAAACTCATGTCGCGGTATAGCGCCAGTTGCGCGTTGAGCTGCTCGGGGTCCCACTTCATGCTCTGTTCGATGTTGCCCTGGATCGCCGCGACGCTCAGCGGGTCGCCCGAAGGGCTGGTCCAGGCGTGGCCCTTGAGTGCCATGCCGGCCACCCATGGGCCGATCAACAGCAACACGCCTGCGGCAATGAAGCCTTTGCGGGCGCCGCGGATCATCCGGGGCGCGTTGTACAGCAGCGCGGCGGTCAGGGCCAGGGTGAAGGAAATCAGCCACATCCCGCCCAGCGGCGCGAGACCGGCCAGGGGGCCGTCGAGCTGGCTGTAACCGGAATACAGCCATGGGAACCCGGTGAGGAACCAGCCACGAAACGCTTCCTGGCCCAACCACAGTGCAGCGAACGCCAGGGCATCGGCCAGTGGCGCCTCGTTGCGGCGCAACCAGCGCGCCCACAGCCAGGCGGGCAGGGCGAAGAACCAGGCGATGGCGGCGATAAACAGCAGCATCAACAACCCGGCGAGCAGCACCGAGGCGCCGCCGAAGTTATGGATGCTGACGTAGATCCAACTGGTGCCGGCGCCAAACAGGCCAAAACCGAAACACCAGCCGCGGCCCAGGGCCTGGCGCGGCGAGAGTTCGCGCAGCCCGGCATAGAACAAGCCGACCGCCAGCAATGCCAGCGGCCAGAGGTCGAACGGCGCCAGGGCCAGGGTGGTGATCGCACCGGCCACCACGGCCAGCAGGTTACCGGGCCAGCCGGGGCGGGTTATCCAGCGCATTTTTGTCCTTAGCGGGTCTTGAAAGGGTTATCGGCCAATGGGTGACAGGCGCAGCAGGTGAATCCGGCGGCTGTCGGCATTCAGGATGCGGAAGCGCCAGGAGCCGATTTCCGTGGTTTCGTTGCGCTTGGGCAGGTGCCCGAAAGCACTCATCACCAGGCCGCCGACGGTGTCGAACTCATCGTCGGAGAATTGGCTGTCGAAGAATTCGTTGAAGTTCTCGATCGGCGTCAGGGCCTTGATCAGGAAATCGCCGCTGGGCAGTGGCTTGATGTAGCTGTCTTCCTCGACGTCGTGCTCGTCCTCGATGTCGCCGACGATCTGCTCGAGCACGTCTTCGATGGTGACCAGGCCGGCCACGCCGCCGTATTCGTCGATGACGATGGCCATGTGGTTGTGGTTGGCGCGGAATTCACGCAGCAGCACGTTCAGGCGCTTGGACTCGGGCACGAAGGTGGCCGGGCGCAGCAGGTCTTTGATGTTGAAGCTGTCGCCGTTCTCCTGGAGGATCAACGGCAGCAGGTCCTTGGCCAGCAGCACGCCCATGACGTCATCATGGCTCTCGCCAACAACCGGATAGCGCGAGTGAGCGGAGTCGACCACGGCGGGCAGGAATTCACGCGGGGTCTGGGTCGCCTTGATGCTGACCATTTGCGAGCGCGGGACCATGATGTCCCGGACTTGCAGGTCAGCGACCTGGATGGCGCCCTCGACGATGGCCAGCGCTTCGCTGTCCAGCAGTTTGTTCTGGTGTGCATCGCGCAGCAGCTCCAGCAGCTCCTGGCGGTTTTTCGGCTCATGGGCAAAAGCCTGGGTGAGCTTGCCCAGCCATGACTTCTGCCCGTTGCTCGATCGATCTTCGCTCATAGCGATTACTCTGAATCCTTTATCGTTACAGGTTGATGTATCAGTGTTCGTCGCCGGCGTAGGGGTCGGGATGACCCAGCTCTGCAAGCAACGTTCGTTCCAGAGCTTCCATTTCTTCGGCTTCGTCATCTTCTATATGGTCGTAACCCAGCAGATGCAAGCAGCCGTGAATCACCAGATGAGCCCAGTGGGCTTCAGGGGGCTTGTCTTGTTCCGCCGCTTCACGCTCCACCACCGGGACGCAGATCACCAGGTCGCCCAGCAGCGGGATGTCGAGCAGTTCGTCGGGAACGTCGGCGGGGAACGACAGCACGTTGGTGGCGTAGTCTTTCTGCCGCCAGGTGTGGTTCAGTTCGCGGCCTTCGGGCTCATCCACCAGGCGGATCGTCAGCTCCGAGTCGGCGCTGCGCTGGCGCAGGGCCAGTTCGCACCATTGGCGGAACTGGGCTTCGCTGGGGGCGGCGTGTTCACAGGCCACTTGCAGGTCGAGTTCAAGCATTGCGGCCAGTGCCTTTGCTGTCGGCCGATGCTTCCTCGGTGCGATTCTCGAAACGCTCGTAGGCTTCGACAATGCGCTGTACCAATGGATGGCGCACGACGTCCTTGGGCATGAAGTGCGTGAAGCTGATGCCCGGCACGTCCTTGAGGACCTGGATCACGTGGTTCAGCCCGGACTTGGTGCCACGGGGCAGGTCGACCTGGGTGATGTCCCCGGTGATGACGGCGGTGGAGCCGAAGCCGATCCGGGTCAGGAACATTTTCATTTGCTCGACCGTGGTGTTCTGGCTTTCGTCGAGAATGATGAAGCTGTTGTTCAAGGTCCGGCCGCGCATGTAGGCCAGCGGTGCGACCTCGATGACCTGGCGCTCGATCAGCTTGGCGACGTATTCGAAGCCGAGCATTTCATACAGCGCGTCATAGAGCGGACGCAGGTACGGGTCGATCTTCTGGGCCAGGTCGCCGGGCAGGAAGCCGAGTTTTTCACCCGCTTCGACCGCCGGTCGCACCAGCAGGATGCGCCGCACCTGTTCGCGTTCCAGCGCATCGACGGCGCAGGCCACGGCCAGGTAGGTCTTGCCGGTACCGGCCGGGCCGATGCCGAAGTTGATGTCGTTGCCGAGGATTTCCTTCACGTAGCGCTGCTGATTCAAGCCGCGCGGGCGAATCATGCCTTTTTTCGTGCGCAGGGCCACGGCAGGTTCCGACGGGGCGTGGTTGTCGAGTTCTTCGACAGCCGACTCCTGGAGGAACAGGTGGACCGTATCCGGCGACAGCTCGCTCCCCTTGGTTTCCCGGTAGAGACGGCGCAGCAGGTTTTCCGCGGAGGTGGTGTGCTTGGGTTCGCCGATCAGTTCGAACTGGTTTCCGCGGTTGCGGATCTCGATGGCCAGGCGCTGTTCGATCAAGCGCAGATGCTCGTCGAATTGCCCGCACAGATTGGCGAAGCGGCGAGCCTCAAAGGGCTCGAGAATAAAGCGATGTGGTTCGATGGGTGCGTTCAAGGTCGTTTTTAGCCGCCCAGGGGCAATTAAGGTGAAATCAAGGATAACGCCAGTAGGCTGGGTGCGAAAGCTCTTAAACAGGCGAATCTGATCACAGGGCTTGGCACGGCCACTGTGGGAGCGAGCTTGTCGCGATGGGGGCCCCACATTCAACATAAGTATTGACTGTCATGCCGCTATCGCGAGCAAGCTCGCTCCCACAGGGGGGTTGTGTAGCTATTGGATCAGCGAACCACGCAGGGAGTGCGGTTGCGCGGCGTCGATGTGCACGTCGGCGAACTGGCCGATCAGGGCCGGGGTGTCGCAGCGGAAGTTGACGATGCGGTTGTTTTCGGTACGCCCTTGCAGCTCGCCCGGGTCTTTTTTCGAATAATCGGTCACCAGAATCCGCTGCACGGAGCCGACCATTTGTCGGCTGATTTCGAAACCTTGCTGGTTGAGACGGTGTTGCAAGGCGTTGAGCCGTTCTTTTTTCAGTTCTTCCGGGGTGTCGTCCGCCAGGTCGGCCGCCGGGGTGCCAGGGCGCTGGCTGTAGACGAAGGAATAGGAAAAGTCGAAGCCCACGTCTTCGATCAGCTTCATGGTCTGCTGGAAGTCTTTCTCGGTTTCGCCAGGGAAGCCGACGATAAAGTCCGAGCTGATGCAGATGCCCGGCACTGCCGCGCGCAACTTGCGCAGCTTGGATTTGTACTCCAGCGCCGTGTGGTTGCGCTTCATGGCCGCGAGGATCCGGTCGGAGCCCGACTGCACCGGCAGGTGCAGGTGCTTGACCAGCTCGGGAACCTCGGCGTGGGCCTGGATCAGGCTGTCGGAGAACTCCAGCGGATGGGAGGTGGTGTAGCGGATGCGGTCGATGCCGTCCACCGCCGCCACCACACGGATGAGTTCGGCGAGGTCCGCCAGGCGCCCGTCATGGGTCAGGCCGCGATAGCCGTTGACGTTCTGCCCCAGCAGGGTCACTTCGCGCACGCCGTTTTCCGCCAGGTGGATGATTTCGGCGATCACGTCGTCGAACGGCCGGCTGACTTCTTCGCCGCGGGTATAGGGCACCACGCAGAACGTGCAGTACTTGCTACAGCCCTCCATCACCGACACGTAGGCGCTGGGGCCGTCGATGCGCGGTTCGGGCAGGTGGTCGAATTTTTCGATTTCCGGGAACGAGACGTCCACTTGCGGCAATTTGGTGCTGCGGGCGGCGTCGATCATCTCTGGCAGGCGGTGCAAGGTCTGCGGGCCGAAGACCACGTCCACGTACGGTGCGCGATCACGAATGGCCGCGCCTTCCTGGCTGGCCACGCAACCGCCCACGGCGATGACCATTTCCGGGTTGGCCAGCTTCAGCTCGCGCCAGCGGCCGAGCTGGGAGTACACCCGGTCCTGGGCGCGTTCGCGAATCGAGCAGGTGTTGAGCAGGATCACGTCCGCGTCTTCGGCGCGGGCGGTGACTTCCAGGGCCTGGTGTTCACCCAGCAGGTCGACCATGCGCGAGCTGTCGTACTCGTTCATCTGGCAACCGTGGGTTTCGATGTAAAGCTTCTTGGCCATGGACAGAGTCATCACGTGATTCAAAGAACCGCGCATTATAGGGAACAAGTCCCCCGGTTCCTACCGCTGCGCGAGCAGTGGCTATGCTATAGTTCGCGCCCTCATTTTTACCCGCCGATGTGTTTCGCCAGCCATGACCAAACGTGAAGCTCCAATCTACAAGGTGATTTTCCTCAACCAGGGCCAGGTGTTCGAAATGTACGCCAAGCAGATCTATCAAAGTGATCTGTGGGGCTTCCTGGAAGTGGAAGAGTTCGTCTTTGGCGAGCGCACGCAAGTGGTCGTCGATCCGAGCGAAGAAAAGCTCAAGGCGCAGTTCGAAGGCGTGGTGCGCAGCTTCGTGCCGATGCACTCGATCGTGCGCATCGACGAAGTCGAACGCCTGGGCACCCCGAAAATCAGCGAAGCCCGCGGCGCGGTCGGCAATGTAATGCCGTTTCCGATGCCGATGCCTGAGAAGTAAGACTGTCGATAAGTTGAGCGCAGTCTTTTGTGGCGAGGGAGCTTGCTCCCGCTGGGCTGCGCAGCGGCCCCAAGATCTTGCGGTCGCTGCGCAACCGAGCGGGAGCAAGCTCCCTCGCCACAATAAGCTCCCAGCCACAAGGCTGCGGTGGATTCAGGGCAGTGGCGAAAAAGGCGTACGCCCATCGGCGTTCTGCAATTCCATCAGGTATTTGCGAAAGATCTGACCCAGCACCTGGGTGGCCACTTCCAACTCGTCGCGGGGCATCTGCTCGGCGACTTCGTCGGCAGTGTCCAGGGCTTCTTCGGCGCCGTTGACCGCGGCCATCTTCAGGACGATGTAGGCCTGGACGTTGTTGGCCGGCACGCCTTCGCCGTGGAAGAACATGCCACCCAGCTTGAATTGCGCCTGGGCATGGCCTTGCAGCGAGGCTTTTTCGAAGTAGCTGAGGGCTTGCTTGAGGTCGCGCGGTGCAGCCTTGCCTTCGTAGTAGAACTCGCCCAACTCGTATTGCGCTTGTGCATCACCTGCGTCCGCCGCTTTTTGACAGGCGTCGAGTGCCGGTGCGAGATCTTGTGGCTGGGTGTTGAGCGTGCAACGGCCCAGCGCCGGGATCAACAACGAGTTGCCGCCTGCCTGTGCATTCGCCAGCAGGGGCTGAAGGAGCAACAGGCAGCCCAAGGCAAGGGTGCGGCCGGTGCGGTTCATGGGAATCGACTTACCTCTGAGGGGCGCGCGGACCCTACGGGGGATCCAATAAGCGCGCATTATGAAATAAGCGGGGCCATCCTTACAAAGTCTTTACTCGTTTTTCTGCTGCGAGGGAATGCTAATAGCAGCTTCGGGCATAAATACGTAGGAAAAGGGCGGGAGGTTGTCAGCAATCACTGACGCCGGCTTCAGCCAGCGTCAGTTATCCACAGGCTTACTTCAGCGCCGCGAAGGCCCGCTCGGCTGCGTCGAGGGTGATCTTCAGCTCGGTCTCGCCATGGGCGATGGAGGTGAAGCCCGCTTCGAACGCACTCGGAGCCAGGTATACGCCGCCGTCGAGCATCAGGTGGAAGAAGCGCTTGAACCGATCGGCATCGCTGGCCATGACGTCTTCGAAGGTGACGATGTCATCGGCGCCGCTGAAATACAGGCCGAACATGCCGCCGGCCTGGGTGGTCACGAAGGGAATGCCAGCCGCGTCGGCGCGGATCTGCAGGCCGTCGAGCAGGCGGGTGGTGTAGTCGGTCAGCTCGGCGTGGAAGCCCGGGCGGCTGATCAGGCGCAGGGTGGTCAGGCCGGCGGCCATGGCCAACGGGTTGCCCGACAGCGTGCCAGCCTGGTAGACCGGGCCCAGCGGTGCGATGCACTCCATGATCTTGCGCTTGCCGCCGAAGCAGCCCACCGGCATGCCGCCGCCGATGATCTTGCCGAAGGTGCTCAGGTCCGGGGTGACGCCGTAATGGGCCTGGGCGCCGCCGAGGGCCACGCGGAAACCGGTCATCACTTCGTCGAAAATCAACACCACGCCATGCTGGTCGCACAGGCTGCGCAGGCCTTCGAGGAAACCCGGCGCCGGCGGCACGCAGTTCATGTTGCCAGCCACCGGCTCGACGATGATGCACGCCACTTCCTGGCCGACTTCACCGAGCATCTTCTCGACTTCTTCGAGGTCGTTGAACGGCAGGGTCAGGGTGTGCTTGGCGAATGCCGCCGGTACGCCGGCCGAACTCGGCACGCCTTGGGTCAGCGCGCCGGAGCCGGCCTTGACCAGCAGGCTGTCGGAGTGGCCGTGGTAGCAGCCTTCGAACTTGATGATGCTGTCGCGACCCGTGAAACCCCGCGCCAGGCGGATGGCACTCATGGTCGCCTCGGTGCCGGAGCTGACCATGCGCACCATTTCCATCGACGGCACGATCGAGCAGACCAGGTCGGCCATCTCGGTTTCCATCGCGGTCGGGGCGCCGTAGGACAGGCCGTGGACCAATTGCTTGCGCACCGCATCCAGTACGTCCGGATGGCTGTGGCCGAGGATCATCGGGCCCCAGGAGCCGACGTAATCCACGTAGCGCTTGTCGTCTTCGTCAGTGACGTACGCGCCTTCGGCGTGCTTGAAGAACAGCGGGGTGCCGCCGACGCTCTTGAACGCACGAACGGGCGAGTTCACGCCGCCGGGGATGTGTTTCTGGGCGTTGGCAAACAAGGTTTCGGAACGGGACATGATTGGGCTCTCGAAAACGGAAAAAGGACTATTTGATCTGCAGCAACTCATTGAAGGCGCGGGCGCGGCGCGTCACTTCAGCACTGCTGTCGGCGCCGAACAGGCCGTGGACCACGGCCAGCAGGTCGACCCCGTGGGCCACCAGCGGGGCGGCGTTCTCCAGGGTGATGCCGCCAATGGCGCAGACCGGGATATGCAGTTTGATGTGCGCCTGTTCGAGCAGTTCAAGGTTTGCGCTGGGGGCGCCGGGCTTGGTGTTGGAATTGAAGAAGCGCCCGAATGCGACATAAGTGGCGCCTTCGCTGGCGGCCTGTTCGGCCAGTGCCAGGCTGGCGTGGCAGGTGGCGCCGACGATTGCCTTGTGCCCGAGCAATGCCCGTACCGGCGCCAACGGACCGTCGGTCTGGCCCAGGTGCACGCCGACGCCCAGGCGTGCCGCCAGTTCGGCGTCGTCGTTGATGATCAACTGGGTCTTGTAGCGTTCGCACAGGTTGCGCAGGGCTTCGGCTTCCCGCAGACGGCGGGCCTCGTCGCTGCTTTTGTCGCGGTATTGCAGCAGGGTCACGCCGCCTTCCAGCGCCGCTTCCACATAGGCGAGGAACTTGCCGGCCAGCAATTGGCTATCGGTGATGGCGTAAAGGCCACGTAATTTCATTCCACAGGCCTCCGGTGCTACGAGCAGAAATCCAGCGGCAGGCGACGCGGGACGAACTGGCCTTTGCCCAGTTGTTCGGCATCGCGCAAGGTGCGCCAGGTGTAGTCCAGCGCCGTCTTGACGGCGCTGGCGAGCTGTTCGCCCTGGGCCAGTCGGCCGGCCAGGGCGCTGGCCAGGGTGCAGCCGGAACCGTGGTAGCTGCCAGGCAAGCGTTGACAGGTAAAGGTTTCGCGGCGGCCATCGCGGCTGTACAGGCGATTATGGACTTCATGTTCGTCGCCGTGGCCACCGGTGATCAACAGGTGCTTGACGAAGGGCAGCAGTTTTTCCGCGCACGCGTCGGCGCTGCCTTCGGGCAGTTCGGCGAGGATGCGCGCTTCAGGCAGGTTGGGGGTGGCGATGATTGCCAGGGGCAGGAGGCGTTCGCGCATGGCGTAGCCGACCTCATCCTTGCCCAGGCGCCCACCACCGCCGGCGCGCAGCACCGGGTCGCAGACCATCGGCAGGTGCGGGTGCGCCTGGAGCAGTTCGACCACCGTGTCGACCATTTCCAGGGAGCCGAGCATCCCCAGCTTGACCGCCGCCACCTGGGCATCGTTGAGCACGGCATTGGCTTGCGCCAACACCCACTCGCGGTCGAGCACACGGAAATCGCTGACGTTGACGGTGTCTTGCACGGTCAATGCGGTAACGGCCGGGGCGGCGTGACAACCCTGGGCGAGCAGGGCTTCGATATCTGCCTGCAAGCCGGCGCCACCACTGGGATCGTGGCCGGAGAGACAGAGGACAACGGGGCGAGAGCTGTAGATATTCATGGTGCGCGAGCTTACCACCAAACCTGTTTTATCGGTGCTCGGACGCTGAGGGTTTTGTATTGAGTGGCTTGCTGGTGGGGGCTTTTGTGGCGAGGGAGCTTGCTCCCGCTGGGCTGCGAAGCGGCCCCGGTTTTTGGGAGCGCTGCGCACTCCAGCGGGAGCAAGCTCCCTCGCCACTATTGGTCCGCCGGTTATCGACCTGACCAATGCAACAGCTCTATCTCAATGCTTTGCTCTGAAACGCCCGTTCTAGAGCCCTCTATGGGAAAAATTTCAATGGTGCAAATTGGCCATCAACGGCTATGCTAGAGATGGATCCAACACATAACAGGTAATGCCGGTTTTACGTCTACTCAGGGAATGGGGGGCTTCCTGACTCAACCGGACAGGCCACGCTGGGGCTTAAATGCGCTATTTGCTGATGTTGCTGCTGTGCTTGCCCTCGCTGGCAAGTGCCCTCGAATTCGATGAATTCACCCAAAGCCTGCCCTTGGGCCACGCCCTGCAGGTGTTCGAAGATGCGCGCGGCACAGCCACCATGGATGATGTCCTGGCCCAGTCCGCCGCGGGTGCTTTCAAGCCCCACGACAAAGCCACGCTGAACGCCGGTTACTCGCGATCAGCCTTCTGGTTGAAAATCGACCTGCACTATCGCCCCCGCAATCCGGACGCCCAGCGCACCTGGCTGCTGGAGTTGGCGTACCCGCCGCTGGACCACCTCGATTTGTACCTGCCCGACGCGGCGGGGGCGTATCGCCTGGTTCGCCAGACCGGTGACGCGTTGCCATTCGCCCGACGTGAGGTCCGCCAGAACAATTATCTGTTCAGCCTGGCCTTCAAGCCCGAACAACAGCAGACCGTCTACCTGCGCCTGCAAAGCCAGGGTTCGATCCAGGCGCCGTTGACGCTGTGGTCAAGCACCGCGTACCTCGAGCAACAGCCGGTGCGCCTGTATGTGCTGGGCATCATCTATGGCGTGCTGCTGGGGATGCTGGTGTACAACCTGTTCATCTACCTGAGCGTGCGCGATACCAGCTACCTCTATTACATCTTTTATATCGCTTCGTTTGGCCTGTACCAGTTGTCGGTCAACGGCGCTGCCGTGGAATATTTCTGGCCGGACAATCCGTGGTGGGCCAACGCTGCGACGCCGTTCTTCATCGGTTGTGCGGGCTTGTTTGGCAGTCAGTTCGCCCGCAGCTTCCTGCAAACCGCTCAGCATGGCCGCTGGATGGACCGCTTGCTGCTGGCCCTGATCGCCTACAGCGCCGTGGTCATCGGCTTGTCGCTGATGACCAGCTATGCCCTGGCGCTGCGCCTGGCCACGGCGTTGGCGCTGGTGTTCACGGTGGCGATCTTTGCCGCCGGGTTGTTCGCCTGGTGGCGTGGTCTGCGGGTGGCGCGTTATTTCATCATTGCCTGGTCGGCGTTTCTGCTGGGGGGCATCATCAATACCTTGATGGTGCTGGGTTACTTGCCGAACGTCTTCCTGACCATGTACGCCAGCCAGATCGGCTCGGCCATCGAAGTGGCGCTGTTGTCCCTGGCCCTGGCCGATCGCATCAATGCCATGCGCGAACAGCAGGCCCAGACCCTGTTGGACGCCGGACAGAAGCTTGAGGTGCTCAACCAGCAATTGGCCCACGGCAACAAGCTCAAGGATGAATTCCTCGCCACCCTGACCCATGAATTGCGCACGCCCATGAATGGGGTGATCGGTTCCCTGGAGTTGATGGAAACCGTCGAGATGGACGAGGAGTTGACCCAGTATCAACAGACCGCCGCCGGTTCGGCGCGGGACATGATGCGCATGGTCAATGGCATTCTCACTCTCACCGAGTTGCAGGCCGGCAAGCTCAAGGTCTATCCGGCGCCGTTCAGCTTGCGCGGGGTGGTCGATGCGCTGCAGGTGCAATTCGGTGCCAATGCCGCAGCCAAGGGGCTGGATTTCAAGGTCGACGTGTCCCCGGGCCTGGCGGACCGCTTGCTTGGCGACAGCGGCAAACTGGCTCAATGCCTGGAATGCCTGTTGGACAACGCCATCAAGTTCACTCGGGTGGGCGGCCTGGCCCTGCGCGTCACTGGCAGGCCGACGACACTCGATCGGCTGGTGCTGTCCTTTGCTGTCATCGACACCGGGATCGGTTTCACCGACCTGGGGGAAGCGACTTTGTACCAGCGTTTCTTCCAGCTCGACGGCTCGATGACCCGCGAATATGGCGGCCTCGGCGTGGGCCTGGCGATCTGTCGGCAACTCGTGGAGCTGTTGGGCGGGCGCCTGACCCACACCTCCGAGCCCGGTCGCGGCAGCCGTTTCCAGTTGGACGTGGAGTTTGACGTCGCCTTGCCGGCGGCGGTCCCGATGCCGTTTTCCTTCGGGGGCCGCCAGGGCTCGCGCCAGCCCCAGGACTGCACGGTGCTGCTGGCAGATGACAACACCATCGATCAGTTGGTCATGCGCGGCATGTTGCTCAAGCTCGGTTATCGGGTGCGTACTGCCGACAGCGGCCGTGCCGCGCTGGATCTGCTGCACGGCGAGCGCTTCGATGCGGTGCTGCTCGATTGCCAGTCGTCGCCGCTGGACGGTGTGTCGGTCTGCTGCCAGATCCGCTCATTGTCCGGCTGCGAAGAGTTGCCGGTACTGGTGGTCAGCCCGAACTTGGCGCAGGAGTGCTGTCCGTCGGGCGCGTTGATCGACTACCTGAGCAAACCGGTGAAGTTCGAAGCGTTGCAGGCGACGCTCCAGCGCCGGGTGCTTTGTCCGGAGCAGGGTGAAAGCGCCGATATTTAGGCGCATATGACACTTTGTTCGGCCTGGAGGCGGTGCTTAACTGAATCCCTGGCCGATCGAGGAGCCCCGTCATGAACCTGCACCAGTTCGCTGAAACCCACGACGTCACCAACCAGCCGCCGTCCCTGGATGGCGCCAACCTGTACCGCATCGACTTGCCGCTGCAACAGTGGTCACAGCGCTTTGGGGCGGGCTGGGCGCAGGCGCGGATCGATGCGTACGGGGCGTTGGCTGGCGGGCCGTTGATGGAAGCGGGCTTCCTCGCCAATCAGAACAAACCGGTTTTCTCCAGTCATGACCGTTACGGCCATCGCATCGACCTGGTGGAATTCCATCCCGCTTATCATCAGTTGATGCGCACCGCCGTCGAGCATGGCCTGCCCAGTTTGCCCTGGGCCCAGCCACAGCCCGGCGCGCATGTCGCCCGTGCCTCGATGACCTACCTGCACAGCCAGGCCGAAGCCGGCACCGGTTGCCCGCTGACCATGACCTTCGCCAGCGTGCCGGCGCTGCGCCTGCAACCGGATCTGGCCGAGCGTTGGGTGCCGAAGGTGCTCGCCACCGAATACGACCCGCGCAACGTCGGCATGGCCCACAAGGCCGGGGTGACCCTGGGCATGGCGATGACCGAAAAACAGGGCGGCACCGATGTGCGGGCCAACACCACCAAGGCCTATCCGGTGGGCGCCAGCGGCCCGGGCCAGGCCTATGAGCTGGTGGGGCACAAATGGTTCTGTTCGGCGCCGATGTGCGACGCTTTCCTCACTTTGGCCCAGACCGACAAGGGCCTGACCTGTTTCCTGCTGCCACGCCATCGCCCCGATGACACGCGCAATCAGTTCTACATCCAGCGCTTGAAGAACAAACTGGGTAATTGTTCCAACGCCTCCAGCGAAGTCGAGTTCCGTGGCGCCCTGGCCTGGATGGTCGGTGAAGAAGGCCGAGGTGTGCCGACGATCATCGAGATGGTCGCCATGACCCGCTTCGATTGCATGGTCGGCTCCAGCGCCCTGATGCGCCAAGCGCTGACCCAGGCCAGTCATCACTGCGCGCACCGCAAGGTCGGTGGCAAGCTGTTGAGCGAACAGCCGCTGATGCAGAACGTCCTGGCTGACCTGGCGTTGGAAAGCGAGTCCGCCCTGGCCCTGAGCCTGCGCATGGGCCGGGCGCTGGATCACTTGAACGACGAGCACGAGGCCAAGTTCGCCCGGCTGGTGACGGCGGTGGGCAAGTACTGGATCTGCAAGCGCGCCCCCGCGATGATCAACGAAGCCGCCGAATGCATGGGCGGCGCCGGCTACGTCGAAGACAGCATCCTGCCGCGCCTGTACCGCGAAGCCCCGGTCAACTCAACGTGGGAAGGCTCTGGCAACGTGCAATGCCTCGATGTATTGCGCGCCTTGTCCAAGGAGCCCGGTGTCCTGGAAGTCTTGTTCAGCGAATTGGGCGACGGCCACGGCGACAAGCGCCTGGCCGGGCACATCCAGCAATTGCACGCAGCTTTCAAGGACACCGACGACATCCAGTACCGCGCCCGGCAACTGACCGAAGACATCGCCGTGGGCCTGCAAGCCAAGCTGTTGCTCGAAGCGGGGAACAGCGAGGTCAGCGACGGTTTTATTGCCAGTCGATTGGAGGGAGGAGGTCGGGTCTACGGCACCTTGCCCCGTGGGGTTGACGTGGAGGCGATTGTGGGGCGTTCAACACCGCAGGGGTTCTGACAGCCGATTATCCCGATCTGCCTCAGAGGGTTGGAGTTTGAACCTTGACGTGACGAGGGAGATTGATAACTCCCTCTTCACCGTGATTGGTTTCGATTAACCTAGCAGACGGACAATGGCGCCGATGCCGTTGTTCGAGCCGGAAACCAATATTTTCTCGTCAGGTTGTATCTGGATGACAGGGCTTGGTCTGTAAGCCATTAGTTGGAGTTCAGGGGCGGTGAAGTTGGCGTCCGGAGAGCCATCCTTCAGGTACCTTAGTAATGCGGTTGTACTGGATTTTTGGCACAGTACTATAAGTTTTTCGTCAGGTTGTGCCGTTGTATGCAAGGCTTGCCATCCGTAGGCTGAGTCGTCGAATATTTCCAGGGCCTTTCCGTCGTTAAACGTATTGTCTTGCGTGCCGTCTTCGTTAACGCGTGACAGAAGGGGTAACGTTCCCAGCAAGTTGCCCATGGTCCCTTTGAAAATATAGCCTGCAGCCAATGTCTTTCCGTCAAGTTGCTGTGCCAGGTGGATGAGTTCTACATGAGAGCCTCCTGTGCCATCAATCAAAACATATCCCTGATTGAAGCCGCCGTAACTCAAGTCAAGCTCGCCCTGGTTGGTATAGCGGGCAATGAGCCCGCCTTTTTGGTAGATGCCGCTGACCAGTACCTTGTCTGCCTGGACGGCGATGGATTGAAAACTGGCGCCCGGCATTGAGTACACCACGCCGTTGTTGCCGAAAGTCTCATCAGGCTTGCCCGCTGCATTGAGGCCAAAAATCACACCGTCACGCCCGGCGCCAGTGTCTCTGGTTTCCGTTGCTGCAAAAATGCTTCCATTCTCTCTAGCGGCTATTCCCGCTCTATGACGAGTCGCCAGCTCTGTATTGAAGGTAGTGACTCCACCTGTGCCAAACATAAGATCCAGACGGCCATCGGGAAGCAGGCGAGCGAATAGCGCCTCACCGAAAAAATCGAAGGGTCCACCACCCAGGCCTCCAAATACAACAATTTTTCCGTTTTCCAGTACTACAAAGTTTAATAGCGTCAAACCATCGTTCATTGGAAGTCGAGTATTAACCACACCCCCATCGCCAAACGTGGTGTCCAGAACGCCCTCCGTCGTGTGTTTCATAATAGCCAGGGTGTTAAATTGCTCGGTCATCGAAATTGATAGTATTTTTCCATCCGGCAGTAGCCTGGATGTACCCTCAAATGGCCCGGACGGGAGTTGAATTCGAGCAATACCTTGATCTCCGAAGCTGTTATCAAAACTACCCGGAGCGGTGCTTTGTTTGGTTGAGATGTTCATTGGAATAGACCTTGGTTGCTTGGTAGAGGGCCTCTACAACTCGATCCACTGGAATTCGATACGCCTCAATGAACGGCAATATCCACAAGAACAGAATTCACGTAAATTGCCTGTCTGTATACTGTCAAGGATGACAGCTATTATGAGTGTTGCATTGATAGCGCCATACAATGGCTGGCGTGTTGTTCTCGATTTATTTCTCGAAGGTGAAGAGCGCAAACCTGATCAATCTGTATCAGGCCGGTACCAGGCCGCCATCGCGAGCAGGCTCGCTCCCACAGGGATTGTCGGTGAATGATCGAGCGCGCCAATACGCCACTGTTCCCGTCGGGCGGCGATGCAGGCAAGATGAAGGCCTGCAAGTCAGAACACAGGAAGCTGATCGTGACCGAAGCGTTTATTGTCGTTCAAACCGCCGAACAAGCCGTGGATCGTCTGGCGGCCCTGCACGAGCGTGCGACCACCGCGCTGAACCAGGCGCTGATGCGTTATCTCAAGGACCGCATCGAGCCGGATGCCGAGCAGCGTGCGTTGTTTCGCTATCCCGCCCTGCGCCTGACCTATCACTGCCATGGCGAAGTCCCGCAAACCACACGGGCTTATGCCAAGGTCCAGTTGCCCGGCACCTACAGCGTCACCGTCACCCATCCCGCCGCGTTCCGTAAATACCTGCTGGAACAGCTGGTTCCACTGATGCACGACTTTACCGTCACCGTGGAAGTGGGTGTCAGCGAACAGAACATTCCGTACCCGTATGTGGTGGAGCAGGGCGACGAACTGGCCGGCTCCGGCGTGACCGCCGCGGTGCTGGCGCGGGTATTCCCCAGCACCGACCTGTCGGCCGCCACCGATGGCATCGCCGACGGCCTCTATGACTGGGAGAACACCGACCCGCTGCCCCTGGCGCTGTTCGATGCCGCGCGGGTGGACTTTTCCCTGCGTCGGCTGGTGCATTACACCGGCAGCGACTGGCGCCATGTGCAGCCGTGGATCCTGCTGACCAACTACCACCGTTATGTCGACCAGTTCATCGTCCATGGCCTGGAGCAACTGCGCAGCGACCCGCGCTTTGTGCGCATGGTCCTGCCGGGCAACGTGATCATCGACAAGAACATGGAACACGGCGAAGCGTCGGCCATCGCTGCCGGCGTGGTCTGGCACCGCTACCAGATGCCGGCCTATCACCTGCAGGCCAGTGACGGCCATGGCGTGACCTTGGTGAACATCGGCGTCGGCCCGTCCAACGCCAAGAACATCACCGACCACCTGGCCGTGCTGCGCCCGCATTGCTGGCTGATGATCGGCCACTGCGGCGGGCTGCGGCAGTCCCAGACCATCGGTGACTACGTGCTGGCCCACGCCTACATGCGCCGCGACGGGATCCTCGACCGGGTGGTACCGCCGAATATTCCGATTCCAGCCCTGGCCGAAGTGCAGATGGCGCTTCAGCAGGCGGCGGCGAACATCACCGGCGAGAAGGGCGACGAGCTGAAAAAACGCCTGCGCACCGGCACCGTGCTGACTTACGACGATCGCAACTGGGAACTGCGCTGGGCCCAGGAACGGCCGCTGATCAATCTGTCCCGCGCCGTGGCGGTGGACATGGAAAGCGGCACTATCGCCGCCCAGGGTTATCGCCTGCGGGTGCCTTATGGCACGTTGCTGTGCGTCTCGGACAAGCCGTTGCACAGTGAGATCAAGCTGCCGGGCTCGGCCAACGCGTTTTATGAACGTGCGGTCAATCAGCACTTGAAGATCGGTATCGCGGCCCTGGACCTGTTGCGTACCGAGCTCAACTCGTTGCACTCGCGCAAGCTGCGCAGCTTCGACGAGCCGCCGTTTCGCTGATGCTCCGTTGAAGGGAAGGGTGGTTATTTAACGGTCGGGCCACTAGCATGGTCGGCCCGAACGTTAAATGTTGTATCCGCCATGCCCCGTCCTCCACGTCCCGCTTCCCGTCGTCCTGGCGCGAAGCCTGCTGCCACCGCGCCGCGCCGTGTGGCCAAGGCCCCGCCGGCCGAGCCGAAGCTGATCCTGTTCAACAAACCCTTCGATGTGCTGACGCAATTCAGCGACGGTGAAGGGCGGGCGACGCTCAAGGATTTTATCGACGTACCGGGCATCTACCCGGCCGGACGGCTGGATCGCGACAGCGAAGGCTTGCTGTTGCTGACTAACGATGGGCAGTTGCAGGCGCGTATCGCCGACCCCAAACACAAGTTGGCCAAGACCTATTGGGTGCAAGTCGAGGGTGAGCCGAGCGCCGAGCAGTTGCAGCGTTTGCGCGATGGCGTGGAATTGAACGACGGCATGACGTTGCCGGCCGAGGCGCGCCAACTGGACGACCCGCAATTATGGCCGCGCAACCCGCCGGTGCGTTTTCGTAAGAGCGTGCCGACGAGCTGGCTGGAGCTGGTGATCCGCGAAGGGCGCAATCGCCAGGTGCGACGCATGACTGCCGCGGTGGGCTTGCCGACCTTGCGTCTGGTGCGGGTCAGGATTGGTGACTGGACGCTCGAAGGGCTCGACCAGGGCCAGTGGAAAGAAGTCCCGGCGCGCTTATAAGGCGCCGGATTCGATCAGGCCGATCACCACACTCTTGATGATGAACGCCGCCACGCCGAGACCTAGCACGAAAAACAGGATGAACGAGCCAAAACGCCCGGCCTTGGATTTCTTCGCCAGGTCCCAGACAATGAAACCCATGAAAATGATCAGGATGCTGACCAGGCCGGTCATCATCCACTCTTCGAAAACAGCAGGATCCATCAGGACACTCCGGCGTGGGCGGGATTGAAAAGGCGCGGCGAGTATAAGGCATGGGGGGCGGGTGGGGGATTGGCCTGCGGCGGTGTGTCGCAGCTATTCATCGCCTGGGCTGACGCTATGTTGATCGTTCCCACGCTCTGCGTGGGCATGCAGCCCGGGACGCTCTGCGTCCCCTCCAAGAGCCGAACGCAGAGCGTCCGCAGAGGCGTTCCCACGCAGAGCGTGGGAACGATCAATGCCACAAAAGCGGTCAGCTGCGCAGATGCGTCAACGGCAGTTCGGTGCTGTTGAGCACCTGGTTCAGCACAAAGCTCGAGCGCACGCTGGTGACGCCATCGATCCGGGTGAGGTGCCCCAGCAGCAGTTTCTGGTAATGGTCCATGTCCGGCACCACGACCTTGAGCTGGTAGTCGGCGTCCATGCCGGTGACCAGGCTGCACTCCAGCACTTGCGGCAGGTTGCGGATGGCGGCTTCGAAGTTCTCGAAGCGCTCGGGTGTGTGGCGGTCCATGCCGATCAGCACATAAGCCGTCAGGCTCAGGCCCAGCAGCTTGCGGTCGAGCAGGGCGACCTGGCGGGTGATGTAGCCGTCATCTTCCAACTGCTTGACCCGGCGTGAGCAGGGGGAGGGCGACAGGCCGATGCGTTCGGCCAGTTCCTGGTTGGAGATGCGCGCATCGCGCTGCAATTCCGCCAGAATGCTCAGGTCGTAACGGTCGAGTTTGCTCATCGGTCGGGCCTTTATCTTGATAATTGCGGCAGATTATCTATCCGGGGTTAAAAATTGCGCAAGTGATGTTTATTTCCGCAATCTTCGCAATCATCCGTCGGCACCCCAGGCTTATGCTTATCACCAAGATCACTGCTCGGACAAACAGTCCAGTGCAGCCCGCCCAAGCAGGCCGGCTGCGGCCGCAGTACCCACCGGTACTGGCAGGCCCCCGAGCTGCACACTGTCCAGAAGACGGCGTGAGGTGAGCCGACGTCATAAGCGTCGAGCACGGACGAAATTCTCAAGGGGAGGCCGACGGGTCTCCCTTTTTTATTGGGCGCAGATTCTGCTTTGGCTAGGGCGCGTCATATCCGCAAGAACGCAGGCGTTGGCGGGTCAGGCGCTTGTCCGGGTAGTCGCTGCCCCAATTCAGATGCTGGTCATAACGAGATTTGACGTGGGCGCAGGCAGCCTTGATTTTTGCGTCAGCCCCCGCCAGGGCGGTATCGGACAGGCGATTGATTTTCAGGCTTTGGAAAAAGGGCAGGATAAACGCCTGATCCAGGTCGTAGCCTTGGCTACCTTCGGGCAAGCGTTGTCCAGCGCTGACGGAGAATGGCTGTTTCAAGCCGCTCTGGTTTTCCCAGCACCAGTAGGTGACGTCCTCTTCCCAGGCATTCGTCGGGCTATGCCAAATGTCATAGAAGCGCAAGCACTGCATGCCTTGCCGCGTGACCCAATCGATTCCTTCGGGGCGTGCCTTGCTTGGGGTAAGGTCCATCAGGGCGAGTTTGTTTTGCAGGAACTGCTCGGGAGAATAGAGCGTCCCTTCGTCCTTGCCGTCAAGCAGGCTTTCGACGGTTATCCAGCGTGATGAGGCCAGTACGACGAGGTCATCGGAGCGAAAGCCGCCGGCAGCACTCGCCGACTGAATGTCGCGCACCTTGTCATAGTTGAAGCCGCTTTTGATCGTGCCGCACGGCGTGTGCCGCAATGGCCCTGGCAGGTCGTAGGAGAAGCGTGGGCTCAGGGTCACCCGTTGCTCCCCCACTTCACACAGCATTCGGCTCAGCCGCTTATCATCTTCGTGTACCAGCGGTGTGCGCCCGCAACCCCACAGGGCCACGGGCAGCAGCATCAGGGCGACCAGTCCAGGCCTCAACGTGAGGCGCCGAAGTCGTTACCATCCTTGTCGATAAAGGTTGGCACGATATAAGTCTTTTTCGTCGTCCCGTCTTTGTTTGTCGTCGTGCCGTTCTTGAAATCTTGTTGTACTTGGTTAGTGCCTGTCTGGCACATGGATTTCACTTGGCACAAGTAGTTGGAATGCGGACTGTCTTTACCCAGCAGGCCGGGGACTGTGAATACAGCCCCCAGGTACCGCATGATCCAATCGTTGGAGTTAAGGGCATTGTGACCCAACAAGTCGGACACGGTGTCTGTCTTGGGCAGCGTGCCAAAGAACACTTGGCTGTCCGGACGGTTGACCTGGAAAACTGCGTTGTTGCCGTCGGTATTGAAGCCCGCCTCTTGGGCGGCGTCGAAGAAGTGTTGTGCGTACACCGGGGCGCCAGACAGTTGAATGCCGCCTGCACTGTTGCCGAATTGCAGTCCATCAAGCCCTCGATAGGTGAGCAACGCGCCCTGGCTGTGGCCCACCAAGTCCAGCTTGAACCCCTGGTCAATACCCGCCTGGTAGAACTCACTCACCTGTTGCGCGTTACCGGATCGTTTGACGCTACCCAAGGCCACGTCCCATAGGGACTCCACCAGGTCACCCAGGAGGCCGTGCTCCGGGTTGTAGCCTTGCATGAAGCTGTCCTTGCCGCCTTGCATGCTGCCATTCACCGCTGCATCTTGCAGCGAGTTCTGAATGCCGTTGATGGCAATCACCCCCTCGGCGTCAGGACGCACAATCAAGTCGAAGTCGACCTTCTTCACCTGCGGTTTGCCGGTCTTCGGGTCCATGATGATCTTGCCCGTGGCGTCTTTCTTGTAATCCACTGTAGTGCGGTAAAAACTCATATCACCGCTGAGCAGCACCGGCAGTTGCGTCGCTGCGCCGCC
Organism: Pseudomonas thivervalensis; assembly: GCF_001269655.1. Taxonomy (GTDB): domain Bacteria; phylum Pseudomonadota; class Gammaproteobacteria; order Pseudomonadales; family Pseudomonadaceae; genus Aquipseudomonas; species Aquipseudomonas thivervalensis. The sequence goes on along the minus strand of NZ_LHVE01000018.1, from coordinate 67,958 downwards.
GTGGCTGATCACGCCCGGCATCAAGCCCAGGGTCCCGTATGAGGTTTTATCCAAAGCAGCTTGCAGCACGCCCGGAATCCACGCCAAAGGCGCCAGGCCCGGATTTTCCGCCAGCGCTTTTTCGGTGAGGTCGGTCATGTCGCCATAGGGTTTGAACAGGTCGGAACTGCTCTTGCCATAGTTCTGCAGCCCTTTTTTCCACCGATCCAAGGTTTGCGACGGGTTGCCCACCGAGTTCAACGACGACTCGCTCACATAGAGGTCGGTACGCTTTTCCTTGTCCCGGGTGATGTCGTAGGCCTTGGACGGATCGCGGTTGAGGCCGCCGGTGGAGGTTTGCCCGGTCACCGCATCGTTGCGCACGATGATATTGCCCGCGCCGACGGTGGCGCGCACGTCCTGCTCGCGCTCCTTGCGATAGTCGTAGCCGCTCACGCTCCAGCCATTGAAACCTTCCTTGGGGGCACCGCTCAGGCTCTTGTCGCCAGTGAAGGCCACGTCCTTGCCGCCGGTGGCCTTGGCGCCGTTACCCGCGTCCGCGCCCCAACCAAAGGCACCGCCAACGTTGACGTAGTAGCTGTGCTCCTTGTCTACGCCATTGATGTCACGGAAGCCCAGGGTGTTGGTGTCAAGCTTGAGCTTGCCATTGTCGGCGGCGATCAGCGCGCCGTCGATCTGGGTGTGTTTCTCGGTACGGATATCCACGCCGTTTTTACCGGTGATGCTGGTTTGCTGCTCGACCCAACGGGTCTTGCCGGTGGTCTTGCCCGCGCCCACCGAGCCGCTGACCCCACCACCACCGGCCAGGCCGATGCTGACGGTAACGCTGGCATCGAACTGCTTGCCGCTGACTTTGCCGGTGTCCGGCACCGACGACACCAGCAGGTCGCCGCCAACGCGGCCGACTACTTCGTCGGCGCGCAGGTTGGCGCCGGCGATGGTGGTGTCGTTGCCGCTGTTGAAGCGCAACTGGTTTCCAGCATAGAGGTAGGCGGTCTGCTGTTTCTCTGTCTCGCGCTCCAGCTTGCCCTTGCCCATGTCGACGCTGGCGTAGACCGCGATGAAGTCTTTACCGCCCACGGCGATGCCGACCTCGCCACCACCGCTGCGACGGGTGGACTCACTGCTGGAGTCGTTCTGCGCGGCGCGGATGTTCAGGTCCTTGCCGGCACGCAGGTCGATGTCGTGGCCGGCGATCACCTGGGTTCCGACCATGTTCAGGTTCTCGCTCGCCTCGATGTTGGTGTCCCGCCCGGAAAGCAGGACGCTCGGGTTGTTGGTGCCCTGGGTCATTTCTTCGCTGGCCACGCCATTGCTGCCGCCAATCCCGGCGCGGCCACTGCCACCGCCGCTCTGGCCGTTGATGCCGCCCTGGCTGCGGGTGGTCTGGCTCTCCTCGTTGATCTCGCCACGGGCCACGTCGAGGTTGACGTTCTTGCCCACCAGGGTGATGTCGCGCCCGGCCTCGAACTGGCTGCCGCGCACATTGAGGTTGTTACCGGCCACGGCGTTGATGTCTCGCCCGGCGCTTAAAGTGGACGGGACGTTGTCACGAATTTCCGAACGCGAGCTGGTGCCCTGGCTGGCCGAGCCGAAATGGGTAGCGCTGGTTGGCCCGGAGGTGAAGGAGTTGATGGCGTCCACGGTGCTGAGCACGCTGGAGGCTTTGCTGACGTTGTCTTCACCTTTGCCGGTGCCGCTGATGGCGTCCTTGGTATTGCCATAGTTGTGGCTGATATTGGCGGTCAGGCCGTTGCGGTCGCGGGTCTTGCTGCGTTCCTGGATGAAGGTTTCATCGGCGGCGTCGACATTGAGGTCGCGCGTGGCCTGGAGACTGATGTCGCGTCCGGCGTCGAGGCCCGCCCCTTCGAGGGTCAGGTCGCGTCCGGCCTGGACGGTCATGTCCTGGCCCGCCACCAGTTGGCTGCCGGCAGCGGTCTGCTGGGCGTCGCGGGACTTTTGCCTGGTCGCTTCGCGTCCGGCAAATGCAGTGAAACCGTTGCGGTCGCTTTCCAGGGAGAGGCCGCTCTGCTTCGTGGATTTCCAGTTGCTCTGGTCCTGGCTGTTGCTACCGGCCAACACGTTGACGTCGCGCCCAGCACCCACTTGCAGGTTACGCCCTGCCTCGGCGGTGCTGCCGATCATGTTCACGTCACGGATGCTTTGAAGGGTGACATCGCGGCCGGCGTTGACCTGGCTGCCAACGCTTTGGGTTTGCAGGTTTTCCTGCCCGGACTTCTTCGCCGAAGCGATGGAAATGAAGTTGCCGGAGGTGCTGAAGCCCACTTTGCTTTTGTACTTCTCGCTCTGGCTGGTGGACTCGTTGGCCGCGTCCATCAGGTTGACGTCGCCGGTCTTGTCGATCATCCCGGCGCGCAACTGCGCATCGCGCTTGGCATCGACCCGACTGGCGGACAGGTTGACGTTACCGCCAGCGACCACCACGGCATCGTTCCCGGCGTTCAGCTCGCTGCCCACTTGGGTGATGCTGCTGGAACTGCGGCTATTGCCGCTTTTACTCAGGCCAAAGCTGCCTTTTTTCTTCACGCTGTAGCTGCTGTCGGTCTGCTCTTGCGCCGACATCAGGTTCACGTCGCCGGCACCACCGACCAACACGTCATTGCCGGCCTTGAGCTGGCTGCCGATCACGCTCACGTCGTGGCCGCCATTGAGGCCGATGCGACCGTCCTTGTCCTGGGTGACGTTGACGGTCAGGTCATGTCCGGCCTCGATCTGCGAAGCCACATTGGTGGTCGCCGAGTCCGCGCTCTGGGTGGTTTTGCTTTTGCCCCAGGAACCTTTTTTCTTCTGGTAGAAGGTCGAGGACTGTTCGTCCTGGGCCGAGATAATGGCCATGTCATTGCCGGCATTGAGGGCCAGGTCGTGACCGGCCTTGGCCTGGCTTGCCACGATCGCCATATCGCGTCCGGCGTTCACTTCCAGGTTGCCGCCAGTGGTCACGCTGGAGCCAAGGGTCTTGACCGTATTGTTGGTCACCAGGCCACGGCGGATCGCACTCTGGGTGAAGGTGTGATCCTGCACCGCGAGCAATTCCACATCACGACCGGCATTGAGGGTGGCATTGCCGTCGCTATTGATCTGGCCTTTGTTGGTCAGGTCGCGTCCGGCGCTGACATTCAATTGCTGGCGGGCACTGATCAGGCTGCCCTGGTCCAGGTTGGTCCGCGAGCCGGAACCGTAGAGCACTTCCATGGCGGCGCGTTCGTTGACGACGTCGCCTTTGACGGCGGTGAGGTCGACCTGATTGCCGCGTACTTCGCCGCCCAAGGCGTTGCGAATACTGTTCTGGGCCATCAGGCTCACACGCTCGCTGGCTTGCGCCAGACCGCCCTGATAGAGATTGTTCCCCGCCTCGGCCGTCAGGTTGCTGCTGGCTCGCAGGGTACCGACGTTGGTGAGATCGTTGCCGGCCATCAGGTTAATGTCACGGGCCTGCACCAGGCTGCCGCCGCGCAGGTTGCGCGACTCGGCCTGGGCCAGGTAGAGCACCGGCACCAGCACTTGCTGGCCCTGCACCTGACGAGCTTCCATCCAGACGATGTCGTGGGTCAATGCCGCCACTTGCTGGGCGGTCAAGGCTACGCCGACGCTCAGGCGCAACGCGTCCTTGGAGGCGATGGCGTTATCCATCAGGTATTGGTATTGCTCGTAGTCGCTGGTCAAGCTGGCGGCGAGGAAGCGCTGGCCGGTCTGAGCCAGCACCGCTTCGCGGATCAGGCGGGTTTCGTATAGGCCATCACCCAGGCGACGCCAGCTACGGTCGTCGTTGTAGCCCAATAGGCCGAACAGGTAGTCGGAACTCATGAACCGCGAGAGGTTGGTCAGGTTCGGGTTGGTCTCGATCAGGTAGCGGCTGTCCGGATTCTGGCTGCGCACGAATAGGCCATAATCACCTTCCGGCAGGCGATAGGTGGCGAGCGCAGTGGGGTCGACCGTGACAAAAGGCACGCCGGCAAAGTCCACTGGCACGAAGCTGACCTGGGTGCTGCCGTCGGCAGTGACGCGCTCGACGCGTCGTACATCCGCCGCGACCTGGGTGCTGCCGCCGCTGCCCAAGGCATTGACGGTGATGGTCTGGCCGCCGACCAGGCCAACGGTATCGGTCAGGCTCTGGCCAGACAGCTGGGCGCTGGCCTGTTGAGTCAAGGTGCCGTTTTCAAGGTCGCCGGTGACGACGAGGTTCAATTGGCGACCGGACTGCAAAGTCGATGCGTAACCCGCCTGGGTGCCGTTGTGTACGACGCTGCTCTGGCCGATGAGTGGGTACTGGGTGATCGCCCCCGGAATGGGTTGCTGCTGGTCGGGAGCGCTGCCGGCATTGGCCGCGTTCCAGGCATGGGCGTTTGCTTCCGCCCAACGGAAGTCGCCTTGCTTCACCCCGTGCAGGAAGTAAGTGGTGCTTTCAACACGCTGGTCGAGGGTTGCCCCTCGGTTGTAGAAGTTTGTCGCGTTGACGAACGCGTCGCGGTTGGCGGCGAGCAGGCTTTGTTTGTTTTCCACGGTACCGGCATTGATCAGCAGGTCGCGCCCGGCAATCAGGCGTGCGGACGGGGAGTCCTGGATGATTTTACCCAGGTAGGTGCTGTTGACGATGAACGTCGCGGTGTGGTGATCGCCGGAACAGTCGGTGCAGTTGATGTCGATACGGCGGCTGACCAGGGATTCGCCGATCTCGAATTCGTCCTTGGTGTTTTCCAGTCGGGCGACATTGAGGCTCATGTCGCCTTCGCTTTCGATGTTCGCCGAACGGTTGCTCAGGCTCTGTGCCTGGCCATTGTCCAGGGCGGCGAAGCTCAGGTTGCCCCGGCTGTAGATATCGCCGTAGAGGTTGCTCAGGGTGGCGCCGCGCAGGTTCATGTCGGCGCCGCTGTAGATCAGGGTATTGGCTGAGGTGCTGATGCCGTTGCCCGCGAAGATGTCCAACTGGCCCATGGCACCGAGGGTTCCGCGGTTGCTGACTTGTGCGGCATGGATCTTGAGATTCTGGCTGGCGATCAGGCGCCCGAGGTTGTCCAGGTTACCGCGCAGGTTGAGGGTGGTATCGCCGGCGCTGGCGATGCGTCCGCCATTTTGGGTCAGGTTACCCGCCGAGATGCTGACGGCCTTGGCCGCTGACAGCAGGCCGTTATTGTTCAGGTCGCCGGTGAGCGTCAGGCCCAGGTCACCGTCGCTGAGTACTTCGCCGCTGTTGTTCAGGGTCGTGGCACTTAGCGCCAGGCCGCTGGCGCTGGCGATGCGGTCGCCGGCCAGCAGGTTGAGGTTGTCGTTTACGGCCACATCCAGTGCACCATTGAACTGCAGGCGCCCGGTGCCATTGATCGAGCTGATGTCCACGTCGGCGCTACCCAGGCCAGTGATGCTGCCCTGGTTGCCGGTCAGGCTGGCAAGGTCGATCTTGAACAAACCCGCTCCGGTGTGCTCGACGCTGCCAGCAAGGTTATTCATCGCGCCAGCTTGGAGGTTGAGCGCCTGGCCAGTGACACCGATGGAGCCGTCCTGGTTATTCAGGGCGCCCGTGAGCAGAATCTGGCTCAGGTCGCCGCCAATGGCGCGGATGCGGCCAGTACTGTTATTCAGGTTGCTGCCGGTCAGCAGCAGGTTACCGCCCGATTCGATCAGGCCGGTCTGGTTATAAGTGTTCAAGGCGTTGAGGTTCAGGGTCCTGGCGCTTATTTCACCGCCCGCGCGGTTGTCCAGGATCTGGCCCTGGCTGCTGAGCAGCCCTTGGGCATAAAGGCGGCCTGCCTGGTTGGTCAGGTTGTCGACCACCAGTTTCAAATCGCCGACTTGGGCGTTGATGATCCCGGCCTTGTCGGCCAGTGCGCTGTTGTCCACAGCGGCGGCTTTCACTTCGACACTATCGCCTTGCAACGCTCCGCCCTGATTGTTCAGCGTGCCTTGATCAAGCTGTAGATTGGCGTGACCACCGCGTGCCAGCACAAGTCCTTCGCTGTTATTCACGGTGGTTGCGGTGACTTTCAAACCCTCGGTGCCGGATAGGAGCTGGCCCTTGCGGTTGTCCACCACCGTAGCCTGTACGTCCAGGCGTTTGCCGGTGAGGGTGCCGCCCTGATTGTCGAGCTGGGTGGCCTGGGTCACGCGAACCGTTGACGCGCTGCCATCGATCAGGCCCAGGGCGTTGTTCAATACGCCTGAGACCGCCAGTTCGATGGCCCCGGCAGTGGCAATCGTGGAGCCTTGTGCGCTGTTGTCCAGGCTGGAGACATTGGCCCCGACGCTGCTGCCCAGCAGCACGCCGCCGTGGTTGTCGATGTCGCTGCCATTGATCTGCAAATGGCCGTCGCTCTGCACGCGCCCCTGATTGTTGAGCAATTGCCCCCGCGTCAGGCCCTGATCCTTGAGCGTCAGCAGCGCACCACCGGTCCCGGCCAGCAGCAAGCCGCCGGCGCGGTTGTCGATGCGCCCGGCGCCAACGGTCAGTTGATCGCCCACCACACGGCCGCCGCGGTTATCCAGCAAACCGCTTTGAGTCAACAGCAGTTGCTTACCGACGATCACGCCTTGCTGGTTGTTCAACGTGGCTGCGCTGACGTCGAGATCACCGACTTTGGATTGGAGATGACCGGCGCTGTTGTTCAGTTGTTGGGTCACGACCATGGTCAGCTTGCCGGTTTCGGCGCTGAGCACGCCTTGGGCGTTCTGGCTGAGGCTGTCCAGGCCCGTGCTGAGCTGGCCGCCGTTGACGTTGCCCTTGAGGTTGTTCAGGTCACGGGCGGTCAGGGAGGCGCTGCTTGTGCCTTGCAGCAAGCCTTCGGTGTTGTCCACGTCCAGGGCGGTGACGGCCAGTTGATCGGCGCTGATCTTGCCTTGCCGGTTGTTCAGGTTACCTTGGCTGACCAAGGTCAACTGTTGGCCCACCAGCGTGCCGCCCACATTGTCCAGGCTCCCGGCCTTGATGCTCAATGCGGAAGCTGCCTGGATCCGGCCGCCCTGATTGGCCAGGTCTTGTGTAACGGTCAATACGTTGTTGCCAAGCTCGGCACTGATCAAGCCATTGGCGCTGTTGTTCAGACGCTGGGCAGTGAGCTTGAGGTGATCAGCGACAAGTTTCCCGCCTTGGTTCAGTACCTCGGCGGCGCTGACATCCAACAGGCTTTGGGCTTGCAGCACGCCGTCGGTGTTGTCGAGTTGGCCGCTGACGTTGAGGATGGACTGGCCGACGCTGGACGCGATCAGGCCACCTTGATTGTCCAGGCGCTCGGCGGTCACTTGCAGTTGGTCGGCGATCACTGAGCCGCGCAGATTGGTCAGTTGCTTGACATTGAGAGCGAGGCTGCCGCCAGCCAGTTCGAGGTGGCCGTCGGTGTTGTCCAGCGTGTCGAGATCGAGGGTGGCGGATTGGCCGTCGCCGAAGCGGATCAAACCGCCCAGGTTGATGATGGCCGGCGTCAACAGAGACAGCGTGTTGACCCCCAAGACCCGCGCCGTTGTGCCTTGGTTGACCAGGCGAGCGCTGGTCAGGCCAACGTTGGCGCCCTGGATGATGCCGTTCTGATTGTCGATCACCTCGCTGGCACCCACCTGGAGGTTGCGGCTGGCCACGACGTTACCGGTGTTGCTCAGTTGCCTGGCGGTGATGGCTACGTCACCAGCCTGGTTGCGGGTATTGTCCGGATTCACCCCGGCTTCGACGATGCCGTTGTTGATGACCTTGCCGGCGCTGGTGACGGTGACTTTGTCGCGAGCGGCGATGCTCTTGCCGACTGTCACATTACCGCTTGTGTTTATGTTGACTTGGGAGCCCGCGTAGACCTTGCCTTGCACATCCAGGCTCTGTCCATTGACGGTGACGGCCTGGTTGGCGCTGGCGTTGGTCATGCTGACCTTGCCGCTGGCATCGATCTGGACGTCGCCCACGCTGGCGGCCATGTCGCCCGCCAGGCGCACACCCACGCCTTTTTCGGTGCCCACCAGACGAATCGCCCCAGCGTACATGCCGCCCAGGGCCGAGCTGTCGATGGCCAACTCCGGTTTTTCGCTGCCGTCGTCGGCGCGGGCAGTGGCGCTCAGGCTGTCGGCGTTGACGTCGTTGCGGCCGGTGACCACATTGAGGTTCTTCGCATAGATATTGGCGTTGAGCTTGGCGCTGCGGGTAATCAGGTCGAACTGGTCGACGTCACTGGCGTCCAGGCCCGCCCCCTCGATACTGATGTCGCCACCGTCGACCTGGAAGCGGTCCAGGCGCTGGCCGTCCATGATGGGTTTGCCGGTGGTCAGGGTGGCGCGCGGTGTGTTGATAAAGCCGCAACCGCTGCAGGTGATGCCATTGGGGTTGGCGACGATGACGCGTGCCGCTTGCCCGGCGACTTCGGTGTAGCCGGCCATCTGGCTGCGATTGCCGCTGGTGATTTCGTTGAGGATGACTTGCGCGGCCTGACCCTTGAGATTGTCGTTGCCAAGGATGATTCCGCCTAGCTGAGTGTTCTGCGTCTTGCCGGTGGCGTTGTTGAGGATCACGCCGTTCTTGCCGACGTTGTAGTCGGTGAACTTGTTATGGGACAGCCCGCTGCCGTTGGTGCCGTTGATGTTGATCACCGGCACGCCATTACCCGCCGCCCCAATGGTCGTCTTGCCCCCTGCTGCCGCATCGACCGCAAGACCGGCCGCCGCGGCGACGATGGGATTGAGGAACACAATCGAGGCCAAAGCCAGGGCAATACCTTGAGACAGGGGGCTGCGCACGTCCATGTGAAAGTCTTCCATTTACAAGAGCGAGTCGGGTGTCAGAAAAACAGATCGACGCGGAAATACACCGGACGTTCACGTTTTTCGATAATCCCCGGGCGTTCCAGTGAGCGGGCAAAACTCACGGAAGTTGCGAGGTTCTTGCCCCTGGCGTTGAACTCCAGGGCGTTGCCGGTGACGCGGCCACGTTCGTCGGGGTTCGAGGAACGGCCCTCGATGACCCCGACATCGTAGGCAAACGCCACGCCGTATTCCTGCAACACCGGTTGCAGAGGCTGCCAGGTCACAGCCCGACGCCAACGCAACTGGTTGCGCCAGTAACCGCCGCTGTCACCGGTCAAGGTCTGGTCTTGCAGGCCGCGTACTGAACTGACACCGCCCAGGCTGATTCGTTGCGGGCTGTAGAGTTCATCTTCGCTGCGCTGACCCGTCGCAAGGCTGTCGAAGCTGAAGTTTTCGCCCCATAAACGGAACGGCTGCAGATAGCTTAAGGTCAGGCTGTATTTGTTGTAGCGCGATTGCGGCCCTTGGTGAGCGCTGTCCCGTTGGGCATCCAGCATGCCAATCCCTTGTTGCCAGCCGGCATCCAGGTTGATGAATGCCGAGCCGATGCGCCGACCATGGTTAAGGCTCAATTGGGTCTCGGTGATGGTCACGCTCGAGGTGTCGATGAAGTTATCGTCCACGTAGTTGCGTGTGCGCAGTTGGCTGAGGCCGAAACTGATACCGGTCTTGCTCACGTTGTCGCGATGCAGCACGCGCTCGGCGCGCAATGCATGGTTCTTGCTGGTGCCGTCATAACCGAATTTGTAGCCTTGGGCGTTGCCGCTGGCGCGGTAGAAACTCTGGCTGTAGGCGTAATTGAAGGTCCACCAGCCGTAGGGCACGCTGTAATACAGGCTCTGATTGTCGGAATGACGCCAGTGGTCGCTGACAGCGTCCTGATTGGCGCGCAGGCTTAATTGGTCGGCTAGGCCTAGAGGGCTATCCCAGTCCAGACCCAGGCCCATTTGTTGTTGACCCGTGCTGCGGTCACCGTCGTTGTTACGCGTGGCCGATACGTGCCAGGGTTTTTCACGCTCGCCTTTGAGGCCAATGCGGCTGCCGCCGACCTGCTCGCCAGGCATCAACTCGACCTGGGCCTGACGCGATGGCAAGCGACTGAGCTGATCCACCAGTTGCTCCAGTTCCCGCAGGTTCAGCGGCTCACCGGTCTGGCCGGGGAACGTCATTGCCAATTCGCGAGGGCTGGCCAGGGCGGAACTGTCGAAGCCTTCAAGTCGCCCTTCGACGACCACTATCTTTAACACGCCGCCCGACAGGTCCTGCTGTGGCAGGTAGGCTCGAGTGGTGACGAAACCGCGCTCAAGATAGTGATGGGTCAAGGCCTTGAGCAAGGTATTGATCTGTCCGACCGACAAGCATTGGTTCTGATAGGGCTTGATCAACTGCTCGCGCATGCCGGCGTCAAGGTGGGTAGCGCCCTCAAGCTCAATGGTCTTGATGTTGAAGCAACGCTGGTCGTCGGGGTTGGCGGGTGCAGGGGCAGGCAAGGTCTTGCCTGGTAGTTGCTGAAGTTCGTCGAGGCGTTTTTGTTGTTCTTGCAGCAATTGCTGCTGACGATCGCGAATCAGGTCACGATCACCAGGTGTCTGGATGGGGGCGGCATGAGCCAGGGATGTGAACATCGCACAAAAAGCTAAAACGTGCGTAACGCCAAAATGTGACATGCCTTCATTCCCTTGAATGGCTAACTGCGGCTGATGCCGGCGATCGTTTCAGGCAAATGGAAGTCCCTGTCGCCTAGCTAAAACGGTGGGCATCTTAAGTGGTAACACTTCTTGTCATGAAAATTTATCTTAAAATCAGACGAGCGGTAGTTGCTATGTTTTTTTGAATGGTGGCGTTTTAATATTGGGCGAGGCAGGTCCGCACGTTACGGTATCAGTCGAGCCGGAGAGGGCGGCGTGGTAAATATCAGCGAATTAAAGTTGATGGCTGATAATCTGTCGCAGAACCGGCCTGGGCTTTTCCAGTCTTATCATCAGGCCTTGAACCGTTGTGAGGAAATTCATGAAGTCGCGCATCTGGCGTTTGGCAGGTGTTGGTCTGTTGTGGGCAAGTGTCAGTGCGCAGGGAATGGCCGACGATCAGCAAAACCGTGGCGGCCCGGACGGCGGTCGCGGGCAGGACGGGCGCGGCGGCAACGGCCAGGGCTACTCGGGCCAGCCACGGCCGCAGAGCAACGAAATCATTCGGGGCGACAACAGTCGCCAGTTCGAGGTCAAGCCGCAGGACCCAGGTAGGCAGCACTACGATCGTCCACCCCAGGACCCTAACGTTCACGGTCGTCCGCCGCAGCCGCAACCTGGCAACAACCTGCCGATCCAGGGCCGGCCCGACAGCGTGACCCAGACCCGTGAACCGCAACCGGGTTACTACCGTGACATCCCTCGTCGCAATGATGGTTATCCAAACTCAGGTCCACGTCCTGACCATGACGGCCGTCCCGACCGGCCTTGGCCCGGTCGTCCGGGCGGGCATGGCAACGGTTGGGGACCCGGGCCGCAATACCGTCCGGGTTATGTGATCGACCGTTTCCCGGATCGCAACTACCGTGTGCCCTATCGCGGCCAAGACTATTTCTATTCGGGCGGCTACTGGTATCGCCCTCAAGGGCCGCGTTATGTCGTGGTCGCGCCACCGCGGGGCATTCGTACCCGTTACCTGCCCGATTACGCCAGGGAAGTGTGGATCGGCAGCTCGTTGTTCTTTCTCGCGGCCGGCGCCTATTACATCTACGAAGCCAACACTCAGGATTACGTCGTGGTCGATGCGCCGGTTGCCAACCCGCAGCCGCAACCCCAAGGCAACAGTTTTGATGTGGTGGCCTATCCGGCCAACGGCCAGTCTCCCGAGCAGGTCAATCAGGATGGCTACGACTGCTATCGCTGGGCGGTGCAGCAGAGTGGTTTCGACCCGCGCAACTACACCTACCCGCCGGCACCGGAAGTGGTGCAGACCTATCGCCAGGCCCAGGGCAGTTGCTTGGGCAGTCGTGGGTATCAGGTGACGTACTGAGTTCTGGCGGGAGGCAGGGTGCCGCTCTTGTGGCGAGGGAGCTTGCTCCCGCTCGGTTGCGCAGCGACCGCAAAATCTTGGGGCCGCTTCGCAGCCCAGCGGGAGCAAGCTCCCTCGCCACGAGTTCTGTGTTCGGCATTATGCGCTGGTGCGCTTCACCACTTCCGATGGATCGGCATGCACCAATACCTCAGCCTTCGGATAAGCACGATGGATCGCATCGGCGGCTTGGTCGCTGATGCCGTGGGCCACTGACAGGGTCAGTTCCCCCGGCAACTCCAGGTGCAGTTGCACGAACCAGTGGTTGCCGGAGACCCGCGTACGCAGGTCATGGGCGCCGAGCACACCGGGCACCGCGCAGGCCAGTTCCAGCATGCGCTGGCTGACGTCGGGCGGCAGTTCTTCGTCCATCAGCACGGCGAAGCTTTCCCGGGCGATCTGGATGGCGCTCCACAGGATGTACGCGGCGATCCCCAGGCCGAACCAGGCGTCGAGTTGATACCAGCCAAACCCCGCCAGTACCAGCGCCACCAGGATGCTGCCGTTGAGCAACAGGTCCGAGCGATAGTGCAGCGAATCGGCGCGCACGGCATTGGAGCCGGTGGCGCGGATGACCCGATGCTGCAACGCCAGCAGCGCCAGGGTCAGCCCCAGGGAAAACACGATCACGCCGACACTGAGCCAGGGCGCCTCTACCGGCACCGGCTCTTTCAGGCGTTCGAAGGCCTGCAAGGCAATCAGTACCGCACTGCCGCCGATAAACAACGCCTGGGCCATGCCGGCCAAGGATTCGGCTTTGCCATGGCCGTAGCGATGGTCATCGTCGGCGGGACGCAGGGCGTAATGCACCGCCAGCAGATTGAGCAGCGAGGTGACGCCGTCCAGCGCCGAGTCGGTCAGGCCGGCGAGCATGCTCACCGAACCGCTGAGCCACCAGGCCAGTGCCTTGGCGACGATCAGGACAAGTGCCACGGCCACCGACGCCCGGGTGGCCAGGCGCAGCAAGCGAGCGTGTTCGGTGCTGGTGGTCATGGCGCGGTCGTTCCTTCAGTCGCGTCGGTCATGCGGCCGGTTTGAGACCGAGGGCTGCCAGTTGTTGTGCACTGCCCTTGTGCTGGATCAGGCGCGGATCGTCCAGCGGGAAGCTGCGGCCCAGTTCGCGCTCCAGGATCGCCTGCAATTTTTGATTATTGACGGTGCCATCGGGGTTGATGGCCGGCTTGAGTTTCTCGGGCTCGATCTGGACGCTGCGGCCCGGTTCGAAATAGATGGCGCCGGTGGCAAAGTCCACGGCGAACGCGATCAGGCCGGGGATGATGTAGAACAGCAGGCCGACGGCATCGAGCGCGGCAATCGCCGGGTCGATCTTGCCGTCGATCTGGCCGCGACGGTCCGGGTAGAAGATCGAGCCGCAGGCGCTGATCTGGGTCAGCAGGGTGGCGACCAGGACGCCACCGATCACGCGAAAGGGAATACGCATAGCAATCTCCTGAACAGGTAGAGGCGTTGCTGGTTGGAGTCCAGACCACGCTAAACAGTTCGCCGTTATACTCGGCCCTCTGTTTTGGAGCCAGCATGATTTCTTTGCCGATTGATGAAGTTTTACCCGCCCTGCGCCAAGCCTTGGCATCGCGCCACGAAGCGGTGCTCGAAGCGCCGCCCGGTGCCGGTAAAACCACCCGGGTTCCCTTGGCCTTGCTGAACGAGCCGTGGCTGGCCGGGCAGACCATCCTGATGCTCGAACCCCGGCGTCTGGCGGCACGGGCGGCGGCCGAGCGACTGGCCAGCGAACTGGGGGAAAAGGTCGGTGAAACCGTCGGCTACCGGATTCGCCTCGACAGCAAGGTCGGGCCCAAGACCCGCATTGAAGTGGTCACCGAAGGCATCCTAACCCGCCGCTTGCAGGACGATCCGGCGCTGGAAGGCGTGGGGCTGCTGATTTTCGATGAATTCCACGAACGCAGTCTCGACGCCGACCTGGCCCTGGCCTTGAGCCTCAACGGTCGAGAATTGTTTCGCGAAGACCAGCCGCTGAGGATCCTGCTGATGTCCGCCACCCTGGAAGGTGAACGCCTGTCCGGGTTGTTGGACGACGCGCCGATCCTGCGCAGCGAAGGCCGCATGTTCCCAGTGATGGTGCGCTGGGGCCGGCCGTTCCAGCCGGGCGAGTTCATCGAGCCACGGCTGGTGCAGATCGTGCTCGAAGCCTTGCACGATGAAACCGGCAGCGTCCTGGTGTTTTTGCCTGGGCAGGCGGAGATTCGCCGGGTCCACCAGCAACTGGCCGAGGCCTTGGGCGAGGGCAGTAATGTGTTGCTCTGTCCGTTGCACGGCGAACTGGACCTCGCCGCCCAGCGCGCCGCCATCGACCCGGCGCCGCCCGGCCAGCGCAAGGTGGTATTGGCCACCAATATCGCCGAGACCAGCCTGACCATCAACGGCGTGCGGGTGGTGGTCGACGCCGGACTGGCCCGGGTACCGCGTTTCGATCCGGGCAGCGGCATGACCCGTCTCGACACCCAGCGCATCTCCCGCGCCAGCGCCACCCAGCGGGCCGGTCGTGCTGGGCGCCTGGAGCCGGGGGTGTGTTACCGGTTGTGGTCCGAAGACCAGCATGAACAATTGGCCGCTTACGGCAGCGCGGAGATTCTGTCGGCGGACCTGGCCGGGTTGGCCCTGCAACTGGGGCGCTGGGGCGTTACGCCGCAGCAACTGGTCTGGCTCGATATCCCGCCCGCCGCTGCATATGCCCAGGCCCAGGACCTGCTGCAACGCCTGGGCGCGCTGGAGGGTGAGCAACTGACCCGTCACGGCCAGGCCATGGCTGAACTGCCGGCCCACCCGCGTATCGCACATCTGCTGTTGCGCGGCCAGGCGCTGGGGCTGGCGGACATGGCCTGCAACGTCGCTGCGCTGCTGGGCGAACGTGACATTCTCCGTGGCGCCGGCGCGGATCTGCACAGTCGCCTGGCCTTGCTGTCCGGCGAAGAGCGGGCCGCGCGCGGCGCTCAGGGTGGGGTGCAGCGAGCGCGACAACTGGCCCGGCAATATCGCGGCTACCTGCGGGGCAAGGCCGAAGAAGCCGTGGCCGATCCCGACCATCCGCGCTGGCTCGGCGCCTTGCTGGCGCTGGCCTACCCGGACCGCGTCGCCCAACAGCGCCGGCCCGGCGGCGCGGAATATCGCCTGGCCAACGGCCGTGCGGCGCTGTTCGCCGAGGCGGACAGCCTGATGAAACAAGCGTGGCTGGTGATCGCCGATTTGGGCAGTCGCCAGGGCCAGCGCGAAGAACGGATCTACCTGGCGACGGATTTCGACCCGACGCTGTTCGATTCGGTGCTGGCCGAGCAAGTGCGCATCGTGGATCAACTCGATTGGGACGAGCGCGAAGGCGTGCTGCGCGCCGAGCGCCAGCGCAAGGTCGGCGAACTGGTGCTCAGCCGCGAACCGCTGACCGGCCTGGATGAGTCAGCCCGTAGCCAGGCCCTGGTGAACCTGGTGCGGCGCAAGGGCCTGGAGTTGTTGCCCTGGACCCCGGAACTGCGGCAATGGCAGGCGCGGGTGGCGCTGCTGCGTCGCCTGGACCTGGACGCCAAGGGTGAAAGCGAATGGCCGGACGTCAGCGACGGCGCCTTGCTGGACAGCCTCGAGCAGTGGTTGATGCCATATCTGGGCCGCGTCTCGCGCCTCAGCCATTTCGCCAACCTGGACCTGTCGAGCTTCGTTCACAACCTGTTGCCCTGGCCGTTGCCGCAACGTTTGGATGAACTGGCGCCGCACCATTTGAGCGTGCCCTCGGGGTCGTCGATCCGCCTGGACTACAGCGAGCATCCACCAATCCTGGCGGTGCGCCTGCAGGAGCTCTTCGGCCTGGCCGACACCCCGCGCATTGCCGGCGGCCGCCAGGTCGTCAAGCTGCACCTGCTGTCCCCGGCGCGCCGCCCGGTGCAGGTCACCCAGGACCTGGCGAACTTCTGGCGCAGCACCTACGCCGAGGTGAAGAAGGACCTCAAGGGTCGTTATCCCAAGCATTATTGGCCGGATGATCCGCTGGTGGCGGAGGCGACGGCGCGGGTCAAGCCGCGTAAGTGAGCTGAGGCAGTTCAGGAAATGAAACACAAACCCTGTGGGAGCCGAGCTTGCTCGCGATAGCGGTGTGTCAGCCAAAAACATGCTGCTGAACCACCGCTATCGCGAGCAAGCTCGGCTCCCACAAAAGGCTAAGGCGCTGCCGGCAACAAAAACCGCGCAATCACCGGCAAATGATCAGAGATGCGCAAGGTATCGTCCTGCCTGACCTGGGCCTGGACCCGTTTGATGCGTGGGCTGTAGAACAGGTAGTCGACGGTACGGTCGGGGCCGTTGAGGCCGGGGTCGTTCGGGTAGTGGGTCAGCCAGTGTTCGCGGTCTATGCCGCTGGCCTCGTTGTTGGTGGGGATCATCGGGTATTTGTCCCACAGCAGGTGCAGCGGGCTGTCGGCGGCGTAGGGCGTGCGTTGCTCGGACGGCAGGCGACGGTACTGGCCCAGGGGCAGCAGGTTGAAGTCGCCGCCGATCAGCCAGGGCGTGCCGGCGGATTCGAACTTATCCAGTGCCTGGGTCACGGCGGTGATTTGCTTGGGCAGGGTGTCGTCCGGCTCGCTGGCCCGTTCCAGATGGGTGTTGAGCACCGCCAGTTGGCCGCCGTCATTCAGCGCTAGATAACTCACCAACAGGGCATTTTTCGGCTGGAACTGACGGCTGATGAAGTTGGTGTCGGCCACCGGCAGCTGCACCCGTTCGGCATGGTCGATGCGGTAGCGACTCAGGGTCGCCAGTTGCCGGCCGACGCTGCCGAAGATGTGCGGGTCGGGAATGAAGTCGGCCTTCCAGTCGAAGGCACTGGTGCCGCATGGATAGAGGTCGGCCAAGCGTTCCTGCAACAGCTTGAACTGGTCCTGGTAGTCGCTGGCCTTGGCGTCCTTGTCGAGTTCCTGGAGCAGCACGATGTCCGGCTGCTCGTCACGGATGACCCGGGCCACTTCATCGAGGCTGAAGGCCATGTCTTCCAGGGTCGGGCTTTCATCGTCGCCCTGGGCCAGGTCGTGCCAGAACACGTAGCGCTTGCCGGCGAGGAACTGGACGTTCCAGGTCATCACCTTCAAGGCCTGGCCGGGTACCAGCGCTGCTGCGTTGGCGGTGCAACTGACGGGCAGTGCTTCCCGGGCCTGGGGGCGCCAGGTCAGGCCATAGGTTGCAAAGGCGCCGATGCCGACAATCAACAGCAGGCCTAGCAAGGCGTGACGTAGTAGATGGGTCATGGCTCGGGTTTTTCAGCAATCAGCATGAACATTCGGAACAACACCACAGTGGTGAACAATTGCAGGAAACTGTGGATGCTGTCGATCAACAAGCTGATCAACGGATTCTGCGGCGGCGGATACACCGAGACGCTGGCGCCCTTGAGCAGCCACAGCGGGACCATGACGGCCAGGATGCAAAGCAGGATTCGCCAGAAATGGCCTCGACTCAGGCGCGCGCTTTCCTTCATGGCGGCCAGTGGCGCCATGCCCTTCAACACCAACAGGTATTCACCGAAGGCCAGGACGACCATCAGCCACAGCCCTGGCAGGAAGTACAAGGAAATGCCGATCAGGATCAACAACGTGTTGAGGGCGGTCAGCAAGGCAAAGCGTGGCCACTGGAGCAGGGCGGCCGCAATCAGGTCACGCGTGCGTGGCGCTTCACCACGACTGCGGGCATCGAGAAACAGAATCAGCGCCGCGGTGTACAGCGGATATACCAATAACCCAACGATCACGCTGTAGCCGGAAAAACCATCGGCCCCGAGGGCGCTGTCCACCCCTTGTTGCAGCACGGCTTCAAGTATCACCAGCGGCAGGCACAACTGGGCGATCCGGCCCAGATGGCGCTTGAAAAAATACAAGGAGTCTCGCAGTACTTCTAACGGATTCATGGGTCGGTATCGCAGTTCAAAAAAAGCGGTCCGACACTTTACCCATCAGGTGACCGCATAAACAAACGTAAACATCAGGTAAAGACCATTGAAAGCTTCCTGGCGGTCCCCATTACTGACGGGCGCCGGTATTTTGCGGACCGGCTTGGTTTTTTATCCGGCAATCTGATGAGGTCGCCATGAACAGCGAAGAACAAACCCTGATCGATGGACTGTTTTCACGGCTGCAACAGGCCGAAAAGGATTCAGCCCCGCGCGATGTCCAGGCCGAGGCGCGGATCAAGGAGCACCTGGCGAGCCAGCCTGCTGCGGGCTATTTCATGGCCCAGGCGATCCTGGTGCAGGAGGCCGCGATCAAGCGCCTCGATGAGCAGAACAAGCAGCTTACCCAGCAGGTCGAGCAATTGCAGGCCGAGCTGCAACAGACTCGCAAGCAAGCGCCGGCCTCCAGCGGTGGCGGTGGTTTCCTCTCAAGCATTTTCGGCGGCAGCCCGCGGGATTCGCGCCCGGCAAGCGCGCCGCCCACCAGTGGTGGTGGTTGGCGCGAACCTGCGCCGTCGTCCTTCAATGCCCCGGCGCAACAAGGTTTCGGCGCTCCGCCCGCTAACTATGGCGCACCGCAGCAGCAGGCCCCGGCAGCGGGCAGCTTCCTCGGCGGCGCCCTGAAAACTGCGGCGGGCGTGGCCGGTGGCGTGATGCTGGCCCAGGGCATCAGCAGCCTGTTCCACAGCAATCAGCAACCGCAGGAAATCGTCGAGATACTCAAGGAAGAACCGGCGCAACCGGTCAACGACACCGCCGACAGCGGCTGGGGCGATGACCAACGCGTGGCCGATAACGATGCCTACGGCAGCGACCCGGGCGGCTTCAGCGACGCGGACTACAGCGACGATTCCTCTGCCTTTGGTGACGACGACTCCTTCGTCTGACCTGCCATTCGTCCGGGGCGCCCTGGCGCCTCGGGCCGATTATTCGCGGAACAATCCCTCTGGCTGGCATACTGGGCGACTTTTCGGCCCAGGTGGTCTGCGTGCGTGTGCATCCAAGAGGAAACGCGGTGAAAAAAATTGCAGTGTTCGCCGATGTCCAGAACCTCTACTACACCGTGCGCCAGGCTTATGGTTGCCATTTCAACTACGCCGCGCTGTGGGCTGATGTCAGCAAACAAGGGCAGATCGTCGAGGCCTATGCCTACGCGATCGATCGCGGTGACAGCAAGCAGCAGCAATTCCAGCAGATCCTGCGCAACCTGGGCTTTATCGTGAAGCTCAAGCCTTACATCCAGCGCAGCGACGGTTCGGCCAAGGGCGATTGGGATGTGGGCATCACGCTGGACATCATGGACGCCGCCGACCACGTCGATGAAGTGGTGCTGGCCTCTGGCGATGGCGATTTCGACATGTTGCTTGAACGCATCATCAACAAGCACGGCATCCAGGCCGTGGCCTATGGCGTGCCGGGGTTGACCGCCAACTCGCTGATCCGTGCCGCCAGTCGATACGTGCCCATCGAAGGCGCGTTGTTGCTCAAGAATTGATTTTTACGGAGTTCAAACGGTTTGGAACGCATCGCAGTCATCGACTTTGAAACCACCGGGATCACCCCGAGCAGCAGTTGCCGGGCCACTGAGATTGCGGTGGTGATGCTCGAACAAGGCCGGATCGTCGACCGCTACCAGAGCCTGATGAATGCCGGTGTGCGCGTCCCTGCGTTTATCGAGCAACTGACCGGCATCAGCAACGCCATGCTGCGCAGCGCCCCGTCGGCGGAAAAGGTCATGAACGAGGTCAACGAGTTTGTCGGCACCACGCCGCTGCTGGCCCACAACGCTGCGTTCGACCAGAAGTTCTGGGATTTCGAACTGGGACGCATCAAGCGCACCCGCTTGCAGAATTTTGCCTGCTCACTGTTGCTGGCCAGGCGCCTGATGCCGGCAGCACCGAACCACAAGCTCGGCACGCTCAACGTGTTCGCCGGCTTGCCCCACACCGGCCAGGCTCACCGGGCCATGGCCGACGCCGAAATGGCCGCCAACCTCACCGCGCACCTGGCTGCGCAACTGCGGCAAAAACATGGGCTGCGGGAGTTGTCCCATGATTTGCTGTGCAGTTTGCAGAAAGTGCCAGCGGCGAAGATCAATGAGCACCTCAAGCGGCATCGCGGGTTCTGAACACACCACAGTTTTGATTTGTGTTGGGTCGACTATTTGCCGTTGCCTTCCAACTGCCCCAACGGCACGCGCTTTTCGATGGCGCTGGACAGCACGATCGAGGTCTTGCTGAAACCGAACTTGGCGATGCGGTTGATCAGCTCTTCCAGTTCGGGCATCGAACCGACCGCCGCTTGCATGATCACGCACGGATCCCCGGTGACCCGATGGCATTCGGTCAGTTGTGGGATCTTGCACAGTTCGTCGTAGGTCTTCTGGTTGCCGTGCTGGTTCATGCGCAGTTCGATGACGCACTGCACCGGCAGGCCGATCTTGGCCATGTCGACTTTGGCTTGATAACCGGTGATGACGCCGCTGGTTTCCAGTTTGCTGACCCGCTCGGCCACGGCGGGGGCTGACAGGTTCACTTTGCGGGCCAATTCGGCGTAGGACGCACGACCGTTTTCCAACAAAGCGCTGAGCAGCATGCGGTCGTATTTATCCACAGGTAGGCTTCCAAATGACGTGGCTTTCGAAAGCGCGATTTATAGCGCCGAACGCCGTGTTTTGAAAAGTGTATGGCTTGGATAAACAGGTTTTGTAACTTAAATTCCGTCTGCCGCCTTTCTAGAATAACGCCTCTCATTGTCCTGACTTCGAGCTGAACATGCCTGGCCCACGCCGTTTTCCCCTGCCATTGATCGCTGCCTTCTTTGCCTTGTACGTCATCTGGGGTTCGACCTACCTGGTGATTCGCATCGGCGTGGAGCATTGGCCACCACTGTTGCTGGCCGGGATTCGTTTTGTGCTGGCCGGTTCGCTGATGTACGGCTTCCTGCGCTGGCGCGGGGCGCCGGCACCGACGTGGGCACAGTGGAAGGCCGGGGCGATCATTGGCGTGCTGCTGCTCAGTTTTGGCAACGGCGCCGTCAGTGTGGCCGAGCACACGGGCGTGGCGTCCGGGGTCGCGGCGTTGGCGGTGGCGACGGTGCCTTTGTTTACCCTGTTGTGCGGCTACTTCTGGGGCGCGCGTAATACCCGTCTGGAATGGGCGGGGATTGTGCTGGGGTTGATCGGTATCGCCATGCTCAACCTCGGTTCCAACCTGCAGTCCAGCCCATTGGGGGCAACCTTGCTGGTGTTCGCGGCGGCGTCCTGGGCCTTCGGTTCGGTGCTGAGTAAACACCTGCCATTGCCCGCCGGGGCGATGGCCAGTGCCGTGGAGATGCTGGTGGGCGGCGTGGTGCTGTTGATCGGCAGCTTCGCCAGCGGCGAACACCTGGAGAGCATGCCGCCGCTGGAAGGCTGGTTTGCCTTGTTCTATCTGATCGGCTTCGGTTCGATCATCGCCTTCAACGCCTACATGTACCTGCTCAAGCATGTGCGCCCGGCGGCGGCCACCAGTTATGCCTACGTCAATCCGGCCGTGGCGGTGTTGTTGGGCATTGTGTTTGCCGGTGAAACCATCGGCATCGAGGAAGCCATGGCGATGTTGGTGATCATCAGTGCCGTGGTGTTGATCGGCTTGCCGCAGTGGCGCAAACCCAAGCCTGCGCCGGCCGCCACCTGATTTAGGGTAAACTGCCGCGCATTGCACACCTTGCGCTGATTTTTCCTACGGTACTTCCATGACTTTCGCCACCCTTGGCCTGATCGAACCCTTGTTGCGCGCCCTCGAGACGCTCGGCTACCAGACCCCGACGCCGGTTCAGGCCCAAGCCATGCCGGCCGTGCTCGCCGGTCGCGACCTGATGGCCGCGGCCCAGACCGGCACCGGCAAGACCGCCGGTTTTGCGGTGCCGCTGTTGCAGTTGCTGACCACCGAAGGGCCGAAGGTCGCGGCCAACTCGGTGCGGGCGCTGATCCTGGTGCCGACCCGCGAGCTGGCTGAGCAAGTTCATGAAAGCGTGCGCCAGTACGCGCAGAACCTGCCGCTGAGCACCTATGCAGTGTACGGCGGCGTCAGCATCAACCCGCAGATGATGAAGCTGCGCAAAGGCGTCGACCTGCTGGTCGCCACGCCGGGTCGCTTGCTCGATCTGTTCCGCCAGAACGCGCTGAAGTTCAACCAACTGCAGACCCTGGTGCTGGACGAAGCCGACCGCATGCTCGACCTGGGCTTCTCCGAGGAACTGGCGAATATCTACAAGGCCTTGCCGAAGAAACGCCAGACCCTGCTGTTCTCGGCGACCTTCTCCGATGCGATCCGTTTGCTGGCCGGGCAGATGCTCAACGACCCGCTGAGCATTGAAGTGAGCCCGCGCAATGTCGCCGCCAACACCGTCAAGCAATGGGTGGTGACGGTGGACAAGAAGCGCAAGCCGGAACTGTTCGTGCATCTGATGCGCAAGAACAAATGGAAGCAGGTGCTGGTCTTTGCCAAGACCCGCAACGGCGTCGATGCGCTGGTGGAAAAACTCCAGGGCCTGGGCGTCAACGCCGACGGCATCCACGGTGACAAACCCCAGGCCACCCGCCAACGTGCGCTGGATCGCTTCAAGGCCAGCGAAGTGCAGATCCTGGTTGCCACCGACGTCGCCGCCCGTGGCCTGGATATCGAGGATTTGCCGTTGGTGGTGAACTTCGACCTGCCGATCGTCGCCGAGGATTACATCCACCGCATTGGCCGTACCGGTCGGGCGGGCGCCACCGGGCAGGCGATTTCCCTGGTCTGCGCCGACGAAGTGAATCTGCTGTCGGCCATCGAGATGCTGACGCGCCAGACGCTGGCTCGCCAGATGGAACAGGACTTCGAGCCTGAGCATCGAGTGCCGGACACCGATGCCAGTGGTCAGGTGATCAAGAAGCCGAAAAAGCCGAAGAAACCGAAAACCTCCGGTGGCGGCGGCAAGCGCAACCTGGGCAAGTGGGTGGACAGTGGCGACGCTGCGCCTGTGGAACCTTCGGTCAAGCCTGTGCGCAAAGTGCCGGTGTTCAACACTGGGCCGCGTAAGCGTAAGCCTTGATATCAAAGGCCACATGGGGACTGTAGGAGCTGTCGAGCGAAGCGAGGCTGCGATCTTTTGATCTTTTGATCTTTCGCTTGAGATTCAATTGTCTGGGGAAAGATCGCAGCCTCGTTTCACTCGTCAGCTCCTACGGGTTCAAACCGTTCAAGAATTCCAGGATTCCTAAGCCCGCCGCCCGGCCGCTGGCAAAGCACGCCGTGAGCAGGTAGCCGCCGGTCGGCGCTTCCCAGTCGAGCATTTCTCCGGCGCAGAACACGCCGGGCAGGTGCTTGAGCATCAGGCGTTCATCCAAGGCCTCGAAGGTCACGCCACCGGCGCTGCTGATGGCTTCGTCCAGGGGACGTGGCTTCACCAGGGTGACCGGCAGGGCCTTGATCGCCTGGGCCAGCCGCGCCGGGTCAGTGAAACATTCGGCCGGCGTGAGCTCGCGCAACAGCGCCGCCTTGACGCCGTCGATCCCCAGCTGGCTGTGCAAGTGCTTGGCCATCGAGCGAGAGCCGCGTGACTTGCTCAGGGCTTGCTGGATCTTATCCACAGGCCGTCCCGGCAGCAGGTCCAGAAGGATCGTCGCACTGCCGTGTTGGTTGATGGCTTCGCGAACCGGCGCCGACCGGGCGTAGACCAGGCTGCCTTCGAGGCCAGTGGCGGTGATCACGCATTCGCCGAGGCGCGGTACATCGTCGTTCAAGCCAATGGCGATATTTTTCAGCGGGGCGCCAGCGAATTTGCTGATCATCAGGTCGCTCCAGGCCTCTACCTCGAACCCGCAGTTGCTCGGTTGCAATGGCGCCAGGGTCACGCCGCGTTGTTCCAGCGCCAGCATCCAGGCGCCGTCCGAGCCCAGGCGCGACCAACTGCCGCCGCCCAGCGCCAGCAGGGTCGCGTCGGGGCGTAGCGTTTTCTCACCTTCCGGGCTCGCTATGCGCAAGCTGCCATCAGGGTTCCAGCCGAGCCAGCGGTGGCGCGTGTGGATCGCCACGCCGGCATCGCGCAGGCGCTTGAGCCAGGCGCGCAGCAGCGGGGCGGCTTTCATGTCGGTGGGAAATACCCGTCCGGAACTGCCGACAAAGGTGTCGATACCCAGGCCATGAATCCATTCGCACAGTTCGTTTGCGCCAAATGCCCGCAGCAGCGGGGCGATATTCGCCGCGCGTTCGCCGTAGCGGGACAGGAAGGCCGGGAAGGCTTCGGAGTGGGTGATGTTCATACCGCCCACGCCGGCCAGCAGGAATTTGCGGCCCACCGAGGGCATGCCGTCGTACAGGTCGACCTGAAGGCCCGCCTGGCTCAACACCTCGGCCGCCATCAGGCCGGCGGGGCCGCCGCCGATGATGGCGACGTTTGGAGTGGAAGGCTTGGAAGCTTGAGTCATGGCGAGCGATGTCTGGCGGATCAGGGCGGGCATTCTATCAGCTCGGTCCACTGGCCGAGGGGCATGGCGTGTGTGTCTACAACTTGAAAGTGTCGACCACACTCCTGAGGCGTCCGACTTCAAAATCCAGTTCCCCACACGCCTTGAGGGTCGAGCACAAATTGTCGGTGGCATGGCGATTCAACTGACTGATCTCATGAACATCCCGAGTAAGCTGGTCAACAGCACTGGTTTGCTCCTCGGTTGCAGCGGCGACCGTCAGGCACATCTCATCGATCTCGATGATGCGTGACACCACGGTCAGCAGGCTGTCCCCGGCCTCGGTCGCCACCCGTACACTTTGGCTGCCGATTTCATGGCTGCGCAGCATGGTCTTGGCAGCCTGGGTAGCCCCCTCCTGCAGTGCCTCGATCACCGTCCTGATTTCTTCAGTCGCTGTCTGGGTGTGGTGGGCAAGGCTTCTGACTTCGTCCGCCACCACGGCAAACCCGCGCCCGGCCGCTCCGGCCCGGGCTGCCTCGATGGCCGCGTTCAAGGCCAGCAGGTTGGTTTTTCCGGAGATCGTTGAGATGACCTCCAGCACCTTGCCGATATTGGCGCTTTTGGCGTTGAGTTCTTCGATCTGTGCGCGGGTTTCTTCGATGTTTTCTTGCAGGCAACTCATGGCTTTGACCGTGTTCTCGACGAGCATGCAGCTCGAATCGATCTGCGCCCTGGCGCTCGAGGCGCCTCTGGACGCCGCCGAGGCACTCGAGGCGATTTCTTGCGCCGACGCCCCAAGCTCCTCAATGGCCGCCGCCACGTTGCTGGTAAAGCCGGATTGGTGTTCCGACTTCCCAACCGAAGAGTTGGAGGCCGTCAGGACCTTGCTGGTGGCCTCTTTCAGGGAGTTCGTCGTCGATGAGACTTCGGTGATGGAGGCATGGATCCGGTCGCCGAAGCGATTGAAACTCACGGCCAATTGGCCGAATTCATCATTGGACAGGATCGACAAGCGTCGGGTCAGGTCACCGTCGCCCTGGGCGATATCTTCCATCGCGTGACTGATAAGGCGCAGGGGTTTCATCAACACGCGAATAAGCAGCCCGAGCAGCAGCAGGGTGGCCATGCCGGCAACGATTGTCGTGATGATCGCCGAACTGCGGAACGCAGCAAGACTGGCCATGGCTGCCTGTTTGTCCAGGACGATGCCGATGTACCAGTCTTTCATCGGCAGGCCCTTGATCGCAGAGAACAGTGTGAATTTCACGCCATCGACCGTAGTGGCTTCCACCAATCGATCATTGAGCGTCGGGGTATTGCCCGGAAACAGATCGGACAGTGTCTTGCCGATGAGCGCCTTGTCGGGGTGAACCAGTATTTTACCTTCCTTGCTCACCAGAAAGGCGTATCCATTGCCCTCGAAGACTTGCGCGTTGAGCGTCTGGGAAATCGTCTCGATGTTCAGACTGGCGCCCAGGACGCCGAGCGTCTGCTGCCCTGTGTGGATGGCGACCGCCTGGGTGATAATCGGGTAGTCGATCCCGGCCCCTACGTAGGGTTCGGTCATCGCCACGCCATGGTCTGCGGCGTCTATGTACCATTGCCGCTGCCTGCTGTCGTAATCGGCTGGCATCTGCCGCGGGGGATGGATCTGGAACCCACCGTCACCGGTACCCGCATAGCCTGCGATAAATTGGCTCATGAGCACTTGGCTCTGCAATTTGTCGAGTATGTTTTGCGGCGAGGGATCGTCGCCGATGAGTTCGGCAAATCCCCTCAGCAGAATCATTCGTCCGTCCAGCCAGCTCTGGATATCGTGTGCCATCGCTGCCGAGAGGGCGCGGGTGTGTTCCTCGATTTTTCTAACGTTGTCGTCACGCAACCGAACATCATTCAATACGGTGAATGTGCAAAACACCGTCATGATAAGCAACGAAGCAATCAGTAGTATCTTCTGGTTAAACCTGAGACTTTTCATTGCACTTTCTCTGAATAAGGATCGGTTGCGCAGGGACAAAGGTCGCCGTCAGCGGATTACCAAAGTGCCAATGTGTAACTTACGATTAGACGGGTTTCGTCCAGGTCATTGCCGAAGTTCGAACGAACCGTAGCGTTTCTGAGTTTGACCCCGAGGTTTTTTAGCGAACCGCTTTGGATCACGTAACCGATATCCGTATCGCGCTCCCACTCTTTGCCCGTGTTACTGCCCCCGACCAACGCGTTGTCACCCTGGACATAACGACTCATGAACGTCAGCCCGGGAATGCCCAGTGCCGCGAAGTTGTAGTCATAACGCAGCTGCCAGGAGCGCTCCTGGGTGTTGGCAAAGTCATTGATCTGGACGAAGTTGACCAGGTACGGGTCGCTATTGGCAATGTATGGGAAGGGATCGTCACCGCTCATGTGTTGATAGGCGGCCGTGAACACGTTGGCGCCCAAGGTGTAGGAGACCAGTCCGTTCGCTGCCCGGTTATCGAGCGGGCGGAAGTTACCGTCATCGGTACTTTTCGAATAACGTAGATCGAACTTCAGCGACTGTTGCGCGGCAAGGGGAATTTCATAGACAACGCCGCCAAAGAACTGCCGGTAGACATTTTCCAGATTGCCGTAGAACAGGCTGGTGCTAAGGGCTTTGTTGAAACTGTAGGTGCCGCCGGCAAAGTGAAAATCATCACTGACACCGCCGATGCGGTTACCCGTGAAGTCCTGATAGTCCGAGGAACTGTTGAACTTGATTTGCTCCAGCTTGCCACCTTGCAGGACCAACTGATCAATGTCTTTGGAAGACAGTAACGCGCCTTCGAAAGTGGAGGGCAGCAGGCGTGTGTCATTGCTCGATACCACGGGCGTACGGAAGGCCAGTGAGCCAACCTTTAGAACCGTTTCCGACACTTTCGCCTTCGCCGTCAGCTCAAGTTTGGAATATTCGTCCTGTGAGCCGCGGCCGTTTTTCGAACTAAGGTCAGCCGGCAACAGACCCGTGCCACCGGAACCATCACCGCCGTCAAGCTTGAGACCAAGCATGCCAACGGCGTCGATGCCCAGGCCCACGGTGCCGGCGGTATAACCTGACTCGAACCGCAACATGGCTCCCTGGGCCCATTCTTGTGCCGCGTCTCGCTGGGCCGTGGGAGGGCCGTTGCGAAAGTCACGACTGAAGTAGAAATTACGCAGTTCAATACTTGCCTTACTGTCGGCAATAAAATCTGCAGATGCTGTGAATGGGAAAATCAACGCGCAAGTACCCGCAATAGCGAAAGTCTTATTGATCGACATGCTCTTTATGCTCCAGATAACGGCAGATTTATTTGTTGGGTTTTATCGTTATTTTGATTGCAAAGTTATATCTACAGTTTTCTGCGGGCAGCACGCGGCAACCGGGTTATTACCCCGTTGCGCGTACTGACTGCGAAAAGAAAAGTTTTAAATCAGTTAGCTGTTTTGATGCGGCCAATGACGGAGCCGGCTTCAAAGTAGTCGCCTGCCTGTTTGACGATCTGCACCTGGCCTTCACACGGTGCGAGGACCGAGGTTTCCATTTTCATGGCTTCTACCACCGCGATCACTTGACCAGCGCTCACCGACTCGCCGTCTTTGACGACCCAGGTATGCAGATTGCCCGCCACGGGCGTCAGTACCGCCTGCGGATCAGTGGCCTCGGATGGGGCCGTGCTTTCGCTGGCGCTACCCGCTGCGTTCAAGCTGACGCCTCGCAGCAGCGCAGCCGGAAGACCCAGTTCATGGCGCTTGCCGTCGATCTCGACAAACGTGCGCAGGATGCCAGGGTCGGCGGATACGGTGGTACGTGGGGCGAGCGTGATCTGTTCGGCGAAATCGGTCTCGATCCAGCGCGTGTGCACGGCGAATTTATCGGCACCGGTGAAGTCGTCATGGTCCATCACGGCCCGGTGGAACGGCAGCACCGAGGCAATGCCTTCAATGTTGAATTCAGCCAAGGCGCGCCGGGCGCGGACGATGGCCTGTTCGCGGGTGGCACCGGTGACGATCAGTTTGGCCATCATCGAGTCGAAGGTGCTGGGCACTCGCGAGCCGCTTATCACGCCGCTGTCCAGGCGAACGCCCGGGCCAGATGGCGGCAGGAAATCGGTGATCTGACCGGGGGTGGGCAGGAAGCCCTTGCCTGGGTCTTCCGCGTTGATGCGAAATTCGAAGCTGTGGCCACGCGGGGGCGGCGTCTCACTGAAGGACAACGGGAAACCGTCGGCGATCCGCAGTTGTTCGATCACCAGATCCACCCCAGTGGTCTCTTCGGTCACCGGGTGCTCGACCTGCAAGCGGGTATTGACCTCGAGGAACGACAGGGTGCCATCCTGGCTGAGCAGGAACTCCACCGTGCCGGCACCGACGTAGCCGGCTTTGGCGCAGATATCCTGAGCGGATTGATGAATACGCTGGCGCTGTTCGTCGCTGATGAAGGGCGCTGGCGCTTCCTCCACCAGCTTCTGATTGCGCCGCTGCAAGGAGCAGTCACGCGTGCCGACGACGACGACCTTGCCGTGTTTGTCGGCGAGGATCTGCGCTTCGATGTGCCGAGGACGGTCGAGGAACTGTTCGACGTAGCATTCGCCACGACCAAAGGCCGCTTGCGCTTCGCGCACGGCGGAGGCGAACAATTCAGCCACTTCATCCATGCGCCAGGCGACTTTCATGCCGCGTCCACCGCCGCCAAAGGCAGCCTTGATGGCAATCGGCAGTCCGTGCTGTTCGGCAAAGGCCAATACTTCGGCGGCGCTTTCGACCGGACCAGGCGTACCGGCTACCAGAGGCGCCCCGACCAGTTGGGCAATTTTTCGCGCCTCGACTTTGTCGCCGAGCACGTCGATGGTCTGCGGGTTGGGACCGATCCAGATTAGCCCTGCGTCGATCACCGCCCGGGCGAAGTCGGCCCGTTCAGACAGAAAACCATAGCCGGGGTGCACGGCATCGGCGCCGCTGCGTTTGGCGACGGCGAGCAGTTTGCCGATATCCAGGTAGGTCTCGGCCGGGCGCTGGCCATTGAGTGAGTAGGCTTCGTCGGCCTGGCGCACGTGCAGGGCGTCGATGTCCGCGTCGGCATAGACCGCGACAGACTGCACGCCGTAGTCGCGGCAGGCGCGGGCGATGCGGACGGCAATTTCACCACGGTTGGCAATCAGTAATTTTTTCATGGAAGTTTTTTCACATCGGCAGTTGAAGAAGCTTGCGTAACGGGTTGAATCTCTTTGAAGCCGTCCACAGGGTTGAAGCGAATCTGCGCATTGATAGGGATCTGGCCAGCCAGGTCGAGATGGTAGTGGGCAACTGCGCCGATCACCGGATAGCCACCGGTCAACGGGTGATCGGCGAGAAACAGAACCGGTTGGCCACTGGCCGGAACCTGAATGGCGCCGACGCAGGTGCCTTCGCTGGGCAACTCATGGTGGTTGCTGCGCGCAAGCGGCATTTCACCGGCCAGACGAATACCGACGCGGTTGGACTGTGGGGTGACGCGCCAGAGCTGGCTGCTCAGACGCTGGATAGCGTCTTCGGTAAACCAGTCGGTACGCGGCCCCATGACCACGTCAAGGGTGATGACGTTGGCAGTAGTAGGCAATTCAAAGGCCGGGGCTTCGTTCAGCGATACGCTGGTCCCCGTTGTCAGTGTTGTAAAACCCAATAGGTCGCCGACGGCGAGCGCCGGGGGGCCGACCTGGGCCAGGGTGTCTGTGGACAGGCTGCCTAATACCGGAGCGATATCAAAGCCGCCGCGAATCGCCAGGTAGCTGCGCAGCCCCGCGAGGGGGGAACCCAGGCTGACGCGGTCACCCGCGTCCAGCTCGATGGGCTGGTAGTGACTTGCCTGCCATTGCAGGCCACTGGCGTTGGTGATTGTGACTGGGGTTTTCGCACCAGTGACAGCGATCACGGCACGGCCATGGCAAACGAAGCTCAGGCCGCCGAGTACCGATTCCACACAGGCCATGTCCGAGCGGTTGCCGACCGCGCGGTTGGCTGCCCGCAGCGCGCCCTGGTCCAGCGCGCCGGAACAGGATACGCCTTGGCCGGTCTGGCCGGGACGGCCCATATCCTGCAGTACGCTGTGCAAACCGGGGGTGATGATTTCCAGATAGGCGCCGCTGGGCGCGGCGGCGCTTGCCGGTACCGTGGGGGCGGGCAGGCCTCCCGCCGGGAGCGGGCCTGCATCGGTGAACCGCACTTTATAGCCTGGACGCAGCAAGGCCGATTCAGCGCGGTTCAGGTCCCACATCTGCAAAGGCGTGACGCCGATGATCTGCCACCCACCGGGGCTGGCTTGTGGATAAACACCGCTGAATTCCCCCGCCAGGGCAACCGCACCTGCGGGTATGCGGGTGCGTGGAGTTTGTCGGCGAGGCACCTGGAAACCGGCACCGCCAGTGAGGTAGGCGAAGCCCGGCGCAAATCCGCAGAAGGCCACGCTGTAGTCATGGGCAGTGTGGCGTTGGACCACTTCGGCGCGGCTGATCCCCAGCAGTGTGGCGACCTCGTCAAGGTCTTCACCATTGTAATGGACGGGAATTTCCACCCGGCGATGCTCGATCTCGCGGCGCTGGCTCAGGTCCTGGCCAGCGATACGATTGACGAGCGCCTGCTGGGCAATGGCGCTGGGGCGAAATTGGATCAGCAGCGTTCGTGCGGCAGGAATGATCTCCTCCACGCCAGCAATAGGTTCGGCCATCAGGGCGTCGAACAACGCCAGGGTCTCGTCCAGATCTTTCAATTCGACGAGCAGGGCGTCCAGGTTGACGGGTAGAAAACGCACAGGAAACTCCTAGACGTGATAGGTGCTGTCAGGCACATCGGTGATGAACATATGGCCGGGCGCATGGGTAATGGCGAAGGGCACGCCCGAGGCCACGACCGCCGCCTGGGGCGTTACACCGCAGGCCCAGAACACCGGGATCTCACCGGGTTCGATGCGTACGGCGTCGCCGAAGTCGGGTCGACTCAGGTCCTGGATCCCGAGCAGCGCCGGTTCGCCGATGTGCACCGGAGCGCCATGGACTGAGGGATAGCGCCCGGAGATACCGCTCGCCTCGGCCACGCGATCGGCTGGAATCGGTCGCATCGATACCACCATTTCACCCTGCAGACGTCCCGCCGGACGGCAGGCACGGTTGGTCCGGTACATCGGTACGTTGCAACCATCAGTGATATGCCGCACTTCGATGCCGGCCTCTTGCAGGGCCGTTTCAAAGGTAAAGCTGCAGCCGATCAAGAAGGCCACCATGTCGTCGTGTTCGGCCCAGGCCTGAGTGGCGTCGCTGACTTCCTCCACCAGCTTCCCATCACGCCAGATGCGGTACAGGGGGATATCGGTGCGCAGGTCGGCCCCTTCAGCCAGCAGCGTACCTGGGCTGCCGGCGTCGCTGACGTCAAGGATCGGGCAGGCTTTTGGATTGCGCTGGGCATACAGTAGAAAATCGTATGCCCAGGCGCGCGGCAAGGCGATCAGGTTGGCCTGGGTCATGCCCGGCGCGATACCTGCCGTGGGGGTGACCAGGCCGCCACGGTAGGCGGTGCGCGCTTGGCGGGCAGCGGCGATGGCCGCCTGGCGGGCGAGATCAAGAGCGTTCATGGGCGTCCTCCGGCAAAGGGCAGCAAGGACATGTTGGCCTGTTCCAGTACGCGGCGCAGCTCGCGGGCCATTTCCACCGCTGCCGGGCTGTCGCCATGGACACAGATCGAGTCGGCCTGGATTCTGGTCAGGCTGCCATCGATCGCTTCGATGGTGCCGTCTTCAACGAGGCGAAGCATACGTTGGGCGACGAGCTTGGGATCGTGCAGCACGGCGCCTGGTTCGCGGCGAGAGACGAGGGTGCCCTGTGGCGTATAGGCACGGTCAGCGAACGCTTCGGCGATACACTGCAACCCCTCGTTACGGGCCAGTTCAATCAGGCTTGAACCTGCCAGGGCAACCAATATGAGGTTGGAGTCGATCGTGCGGATGGCTTCGATCACGGCCAGCGCCTGGCGGCGATCGTGAGCAATGGTGTTGTACAAGGCGCCATGGGGCTTCACATAGCGCACGCAGGTGCCAGCGGCCTTGGCCAGGCCTTGCAGCGCGCCGATCTGGTAGATCACATCGGCAGTCAGTTCATCGCTGGCCACGTCCATGTTTCGTCGGCCAAAGCCCACTTTGTCCGGGTAAGCGACATGGGCACCAATGGTGACATTTTTTGCCGCCGCCGCTTTCAGTGTCCGCAGGATGCCGGCAGGGTCTCCGGCGTGAAAACCGCAGGCGACATTGGCGCTGGTCACGACATCGAGCATCGCGGCATCGTCGCCCATGTGCCAAGCGCCAAAGCTTTCACCCAGGTCGCTGTTGATATCTATGGTTGGCATTGACGTGACTCCTTGTTCGTTGTCGGGCTCAGGCGACGTTGAGGAAGGCGAAGATCGGCCCGACGGATTTGATTGCCATGTACCAGGTCAGCAGGCAGGTCAGGGCGCCCAGTACCAGCAGCCAGCGTGGGTAATGGTAACCGCCCATGAGGTCGGACCGGCGCCAGCCGACGTAGATAAAGATGCTCAGGCCGATTGGCAGTATCAGGCCGTTGAAACCGCCCGCGAAGAGCAGCAGTGCGGCAGGAGCAGTCCCCATCAGGACAAAGATCAGCAGCGACAGGGTGATGAATACGGTGGTGGCGCGGTTGCGAGCCTGCTCAGTGATGTCCGGCTTGAACACGGTGATAAAAGAAATGGAGGTGTAAGCGGCGCCGATCACGCTGGTGATACTGGCGGCCCAGAGGATGAGACCGAAGACGCGCAGGCCGAACTGCCCGGCTGCCGCCTGGAAGGCTTGTGCGGCCGGATTGGCGCCCTGGCCCGAGGTGTCGATGACTACGCCGCTGGCAACAACGCCGAGGATGGCGAGAAACAGGATGTAGCGCATGAGGCCGGTGACCAGGATGCCGCCCAGGGCTGCCTTGGTCACTGCCTGGAGATTTTCTACCCCGGTAGTCCCGCGATCCAGCAGTTTGTGAGCCCCCGCATAGGTGATGTAACCGCCGACCGTGCCGCCGACAATGGTCGTAATGGTGGCGAAATTGGTCTGGTCCGGAAGTACGGTCTGGTAGAGGGCTTCACCCAGTGGCGGGTTAGAGGCAAAGGCCACGAACAGCGTCAGGGCAATCATCACCAGGCCCAGCACGACGATCAGCCGGTCGACGGCCAATCCGGCGCGGTGGGAGAGGAAGATGCCGATGGCCAGCAGGGCGCTGAGACCGCCGCCCCATTTTGCGTCAAGCCCCATCAGCGCGTTCAGGCCCAGCCCGGCACCGGCGATGTTGCCGACGTTGAACACCAGCCCGCCGAAGATCACCAGAACCGCCAGCAGATAGCCACTGCCTGGAATTGCTTTGTTGGCCACGTCTGCGGCACGCATTCGGGTCAGGGTGACGATACGCCAGACGTTAAGTTGAACCACGAAGTCGATCAGAATCGAGGCCAGGATACCGAACGCAAATGCCGCACCCATCTTGGCCGTGAACGTGGCGGTCTGGGTGATGAAGCCAGGGCCGATGGCGGACGTCGCCATCATGAAAATTGCGGCGATCAGGGAAGCGCGTCGCGTCTTTGTAAAATCTTGAGCGGTCTGTGTCACGGCTGTCTGTGTCACGGCATCAATTCCTACGGTGGGAGATGTTTTTTTATTGAGCAACGAGCGTGCCAGGATTCAAACATCCGTCTAGAAGTGTTGATCTATAGCGTCTTGATTGTTCAACAATACATTTGATGTGAGGCTACAATTTGCACCAAATTGTAACCTTGTCACTCGTGGGTGTTACTTAATGATGCAGGCAACACCCTTGCTCCTTGCCATGGGCTGGGCTCTCATGGAACATCGAAGTGACTTCCTCATTTTCTGGATTGCACATGAACGACGTTTCACCTTCCCTTCCTCGCTCGCTGGGAGAATCCATTACCCAGGAGATCCGCAGAATGCTGGTCGAAGGTGAGTTGGTGCCGGGCCAGCGGCTGTCCGAAGCGGCCCTGGCCGACAACCTGCAGATTTCACGCAACACCTTGAGGGAAGCGTTCAGGGTCCTGACTCGGGAGGGGTTGCTCAAGCATGAACCCAATCGAGGGGTGACCGTGGCGGAGCCGGATATGGCCTCGATCATTGACATCTATCGCGTGCGCCGTTTTATCGAATGCAAGGCCATCGCGCAGGGTTATCCGCTGCACCCGGGAACACTGCATATGCGCGAAGCCGTGGAAGCGGGCATGCGAGCGCGTGAGGCCAAGGATTGGATCGCAGTCGGCACCGCGAACATGATGTTCCACAAGGCGATCGTCGAACTCGCCGACAGCCCGCGCCTGGTGGTGTTCTACGGGCAGATATCGGCCGAGCTGCGGTTGGCCTTCGGCCTGCTCAATGATCCCGAGTTCCTGCATATGCCCTATGTCGACATGAACGTTTCAATCCTGCGCTGTATCGAAGAAAGGCGACCCGAGGACGCCACCCAGATGCTCGAAGCCTATCTGGTGCAATCGGAGCGCACTGTTCTGGCAGCCTACGAACGCTGCATGAACCGATAGCGCCAGGCGAGCGCTTCGCAAGCAAAGCCACACCTATCGTTTTTTCCGCTCAGGCCCTCACACCCACCTTAGAGTTCCGGGTATCGATGGGTGATTTCCCGGGGCGGCCGCGTGGCACTGGGCAGGCCAAGTCGCCGTTGGTCTTCGCGAGCCAACTCAGCACCCATGCAACGTTCGATATGCGCGCGGTCGTGGGCCAGGTTTTCAGCGCTGATTGAGTGACGGATCTTGCCTGCGATGTAGACTCAGGGGGCATGGAGGAGAGTGAAGATGGAGCCGATACTGGAACTGGAAAGCGCGCGGCTGCTGTTGCGGCAGTGGCGCGATGATGACTTGCCGGAATTTGCCGCCATGTGCGCCGACCCGCAGGTGATGCGTTATTTCCCGGCGCGCCTGAGCCGCCTGGAAAGCGCTGCCCTGATCGGTCGCGTGCGGGGACATTTCGCCGAGCATGGTTTTGGTTTGTGGGCCCTGGAACGCAAGGACACCGGCGCCTTCATTGGCTTCACCGGGCTGGGTGTGGTCGGGTTCGATGCGCCTTTCACACCGGCCATCGAGATCGGCTGGCGCCTGGCCCGGGAGCACTGGGGCCTGGGGTATGCCAGCGAAGCGGCGTGGACCGCCCTGCGTTGTGCCTTCGACCAGCTGACGCTGGACGAAGTGGTGGCGTTCGCCGCCGTCGACAACCTGCCATCGCAAAAGGTCATGCAGGCCATTGGCATGCAGCACGACCCGGCCGACGACTTCGAACACCCGACACTCGCCGTCGGTCATCCATTGCGTCACCATGTGCTCTATCGCATCAATCGTGAGCAGTGGTTGCAGACCCTGCACGGTTAGCCGACACGGACGTTTACAATGCCCGCCAAAATGGCCCGGGCCACTATCGATCCACCGCCGCAGCGTAGACTGCGCGGTTTTTGCGCTGAGTGAGGAAAGTCTGAATGAGCCACGTGTTGGAAGATCTGGTCGACCTGCTGACCCTGGAACCGATCGAAGAAAACCTGTTTCGCGGTCGCAGCCAGGACCTGGGGTTTCGCCAGTTGTTCGGCGGCCAGGTATTGGGCCAGTCGTTGTCGGCGGCCAGCCAGACCGTGGAAGAGGCGCGTCATGTGCATTCGATGCACGGTTATTTCCTGCGTCCGGGCGACGCCGCGTTGCCGGTGGTCTACCAGGTAGACCGGGTGCGTGACGGTGGCAGCTTCAGCACCCGCCGGGTGACGGCGATTCAGAAGGGCAACCCGATCTTTACCTGCAGTGCGTCGTTCCAGTACGACGAGCAAGGCTTTGAGCACCAGAGCAGCATGCCGCAAGTCGTCGGCCCGGAGAACCTGCCGTCTGAACTGGAGCTGACCCAGCAACGCGCGCACCTGCTGCCCGAGCACATGCGCGAAAAACTGCTGTGCCCCAAACCGATCGAGGTGCGCCCGGTCACCGAAAAAGACCCTTACAACCCGCAACCGGCCGATCCGGTGAAATACGTGTGGTTCCGCGCCGATGGCGCCCTGGCGGATTCGCCGGCCTTGCACAAATACCTGCTGGCCTACGCGTCGGACTTCGGCCTGCTGACCACCTCGATGTTGCCCCACGGCAAATCGGTCTGGCAGAAGGACATGCAGGTGGCCAGCCTTGACCACGCCTTGTGGTTCCATGCCGACTTGCGCGCCGATGATTGGTTGCTCTACGCCATGGACAGCCCGTGGGCCGGCAACTCCCGTGGGTTTTCGCGGGGCAGCGTGTTCAACCGCGCCGGGCAACTGGTGGCCTCGGTGACCCAGGAAGGCCTGATTCGCCACCGCAAGGACTGGGCATGAGCCTGGCCGAGGTTCGTCACTGGGTGTTCGACATGGATGGCACGCTGACCATCGCCGTGCATGATTTTGCCGCGATCCGTGTGGCCCTGGCGATTCCGGCCGAAGATGACATCCTCACTCATCTGGCAGGGTTGCCCGCTGAGGAAGCGGCGACCAAGCATGCCTGGTTGCTGGAACACGAGCGGGACCTGGCGCTGGGTTCCAAGCCCGCGCCGGGCGCGGTCGAGCTGGTGCGAGAGCTGGCCGGGCGCGGCTATCGCCTGGGCATCCTGACCCGCAACGCCCGCGAACTGGCCCACGTGACGCTGGAGGCCATTGGCCTGGCGGACTGTTTCGCCGTGGAAGATGTGCTGGGCCGCGACGAGGCACCGCCCAAGCCACATCCCGGCGGCCTGTTGAAACTGGCCGAGGCCTGGAGCGTGGCGCCCGACACGATGGTGATGGTGGGCGACTATCGTTTCGACCTGGACTGCGGTCGTGCGGCAGGGGCGCGAACGGTGCTGGTGAACTTGCCGGACAATCCATGGCCGGAACTGACGGATTGGCATGCGCGGGATTGCTTTGAGTTGCGGAGGATGTTGTCGGCTTGAGGTTGGTGGACTGATCGATCGCTTTCGCGAGCAGGCTCGCTCCCACAAGGGGATTTCTGTTGGTCGCGAAATTGGTGTCCACACCCGATCTACTGTGGGAGCGAGCCTGCTCGCGAAGAGGCCCTATAAGCCACCACAAGGCTTACTGCCCAAACAACACCTTCAGCCCCTCCGGCGAATTGAACATCCCATCCCCATCATGCCCGACCCCAGGCACTTCGATCAGCTGCTGGTTCAGCCCCTCGGGATGGCGCCGGGTCAGGTAGTCGAAAAAGAAATGCCCGCGCAGTAACCGATACGCGCCTTGGGTTTGCGCTTCACAGCCCTTGTCCAACGCCGGATGCTCCGGGTCGATGTCCTGCTGCCCGAGCAGGTACACGATGTCGCGCTTGACGTAGTTTTCCTCCAACCGAGCAGGTGTTTGTCCGCCGGCATAGGCGGGCAGGTCCTGCAGGCCGTATTTCCAGCGATTGAAGCCAGGGCAACTGGCGGCGTCGAACGCCATGGGCCGTTGTGCATCGAAGTAGGCATAGGACGACGGGTTGGCGATGACGAAACGCGGCTCGATTCGGTATTGGCCTCGGGCGAGCAGGGCATAGCGCTGCACGACCTGGGCCCCGCCGGAATGGCCGGCGATGACGATCTCCTTCACTTCGGGAAACTGCTGCCGGTCACTGACCCGCGCGACGATGTCGTCGAGGACCTGGAAGGAACTGACCGGGTTGGGCCCCGTGGACAGGCCACCGGCCATCCAGTCGTTACCCCGCCAGCGCAGCAGTTCATTGGGCAATGTGTGGCGAGTCACGTCCTGCTCGTTGAGGAACTGCGGGGCGATGATCAGCGTGGTGCCCTGTTGCCCGGCCTGTCCGGCAGCCTTTTCGGCGCTGTGCAGGTAGGTGTCGGCATTGCGCAGCCGACCATGGAGGATGATCAGCACGCGCTGGATCGACGCCGGAGGCGGGCTGACGGCGACGGTCATGGCGCCGCCCTTGAACTGCAGGCGTCCTTGGGCGACCACCTTGACCTCGTGTTCCTCGGCCTGGGCAACGGCGCAGCACAGCACCAGCCCGATCAACGCCCCCCACTTCATCTACAGGGTTTTCGCCGCGAACGTGTCGCACTGGCTGACCTGGCCTTGGGCGAAGCCGGTCTTGAACCAGCGCACCCGCTGCGCTGAAGTACCGTGGGTGAAGGAGTCCGGCACCACGCGGCCCTGGCCTTGCTGCTGCAAGCGGTCGTCGCCGATGGCATTGGCGGCGGTCAGGGCCTCCTCGATGTCCCCCGGTTCCAGCCAGTTCAGACGTTTTTGCGCATGGTTGGCCCAGACCCCGGCCAGGCAGTCGGCCTGCAATTCCTGGCGCACCAACAAGCCGCCGTCGCCTTCCATCTGCCGGCCTTGCTGGCGCGCTTCCTGGATTTTTGCCGATACGCCGAGCAGCGTCTGCACATGGTGGCCGACTTCGTGGGCAATGACGTAGGCCTGGGCGAAGTCCCCGGCGGCGGCGAAGCGTTGGGACATTTCCTTGAAGAAACTCATGTCCAGGTAGACCTGCCGGTCCGCGGGGCAATAGAACGGACCGGTCGCCGAGGAGGCCAGGCCGCAGGCCGAGTTGACCCTACCGCTGAACAACACCAGTTTGGGTTGCTGGTATTGGCGTCCGGCCTGCTGGAACACCTGGCCCCAGGTGTCTTCGGTATCGCCGAGGATCGAGCGCACGAACTCGGCCTGTTCATCGTTGGCCGGTGGCGCCTGGCGAGTCTGTGAAGGGGCGGGTACGGACTGGTCCATCTGCCCGGCCAATTGCCCGAGAATCTGCATCGGGTCCTGGCCGGTGATCCAGCCGATGCCGACGATCAGGAGAACGGCCGTCAGGCTCAAGCCCTTGCCGCCGCCGAAACGCATTCCGCCACCGCCCCCACCGTCACCACGGGCGTCCACCACGTTGTCACTGCGGCGACCTTTTTTCCATAACATGTGGGAAATCCTCTGAATGACGCTGCGAGAAATGACTGCTGTGGCGGTGAGTCTAGCTTTCAGGCGCCCAAGGTGCGCGCCGCGCTTGTGCTGTCAGGCAACGGACACGGGTTTTGGTTCATCGATGTGCCGATCCTGCCTGGCGCCGGAATTTTTCATTACACTGCGGATTCAGAACTTATCGGCATGCTCGCTGGCCCAAGAACTGCACGTGCGTCACGGCCCTAACATCAAGCAACGCAGGTTTCCTCATGACTGTCAGCACACCGCTCTCCGGCGTCAATCAGGCTTTCAAGGGCATCGTGCTTATTCTGGTCGCAACGTTCCTGTTCTCCAGTCATGACGCGCTGTCCAAATACCTGTCCGGTTTTTATCCGATCGTCATGGTGGTCTGGGCGCGTTACGTGGTGCATACGTTGTTGATGGCGGGGATTTTCCTGCCGCGCTCGGGACTGCGGGTGCTGCGTACCAAGCGCCCGTTGTGGCAGTTGGCCCGGGCGTTGTGCCTGCTGGGCACCAGTCTGTTTTTCACCACCGCGTTGATGTTCATTCCTCTGGCGGAGGCGACGGCGGTCAACTTCCTCGCGCCCGTGCTGGTGACCGCGCTGTCGGTGCCATTGTTGGGCGAACGCGTGACGCGCGGTCAATGGATCGCGGTGATCTTCGGTTTTATCGGGGTGTTGATCATCGTCCATCCCGGTGGCGATCTGTTCACCCCGGCGGTATTGTTGCCGTTCTGTTCGGCGCTGTTTTTCTGTTTCTACCAACTGCTCACGCGCAAGCTCAGCGAGATCGACAGCCCGACCACCAGCAATTTCTTCGCCGGCCTGTGCAACACCTTGGTGATGAGCGCGCTGGTGCCGTTCTTCTGGCAAGTGCCGAGCCTGATGCACGGAGCGATGATGTTGGCGCTGGGGGCCTGCGGGATGACCGCACACCTGATGCTGACCCAGGCCTTCCGCTTCGCCGCCCCGGCGCTGCTCGCGCCGTTCGGGTATTGCCAGATCGTGTTTGCCGGGCTGCTGGGCTGGTTGTTGTTCAACCATACGCCGACGCTGACCACCGTGGTGGGCATCGCCTTGATCTGCATGAGTGGGTTGGCGGCGGCGTGGCAACAGCGACGGGCGTAATCACTGGCTATACACGGACCCTGTGGCGAGGGAGCTTGCTCCCGCTGGGCTGCGAAGCGGCCCTCGCTTTTTTTGCGATTGCTGCGCAATCGAGCGGGAGCAAGCTCCCTCGCCACGGGTGAATCGCTGTCCGTTAGTGTGTGGACAGTCAGTTTTCCAGCGTAGGCACCTTGCGCGGCGCCATGAAGTACAGCCAGGTCAGGGCAATGAAGTACATCGCTGGGATCAGCGTGAACAGCACCGTGTAGTTATTGTTGGTGATCGTGAGGATGTGGCCCACCAGTTGGGTCATGAACATCCCGCCGATGGCCGCGCACATGCCGCCGAAGCCGAACACCGTGCTCATCATGTACTTGGGCGTGTAGTCCATGACCAGGCTCCAGATGTTGGCGGTCCAGGCCTGGTGCGCGCCGATGGCCAGGGAGATGGCGAACACTGCCATCCACAGGCTGCTGGAGCCCGCGGCCATGATCACGCCGATGATGCAGCAGGCGAATAGCAGCATGGACATCAGGCGCGCCTTGATCGGATCGAGGCCGCGACCAATCAGGAACGAAGACAGGATCCCGCCGCCCACGCTGCCGAAGTCGGCGGTGAGGTAGATGATGATCAGCGGGATGCCCATCTGGGTCACGTTGATGCCCAGGTTGTATTGCTGGTTCAGGAACGGTGGCAACCAGTAAAGGTAGAACCAGAACACCGGCGCGGTGATCGAGTAGGCCAGGGCGAACGCCCAGGTGCCGCGCATGCGCAGGATGCGTGAGAACGGTACGCGGACC
This sequence comes from Pseudomonas thivervalensis, assembly GCF_001269655.1. Taxonomy (GTDB): domain Bacteria; phylum Pseudomonadota; class Gammaproteobacteria; order Pseudomonadales; family Pseudomonadaceae; genus Aquipseudomonas; species Aquipseudomonas thivervalensis. The sequence goes on along the minus strand of NZ_LHVE01000018.1, from coordinate 26,871 downwards.
GGGTCCGGTTCGTCCTGGGCCTGGATGTAGTCCAGTTCCGACTGTTTAACGGTGGGATGGTCTTCGGGGTTGAAGTATTTCAGGCCCCAGAACAGCAACCAGATCCCGCCCAGCGCCGCCATGCAGAGGAACGCGGCCTGCCAGCCCCACACGTGCAGGACCAGTGGCAGCAGCATTGGGGTGAACATCGCGCCGACGTTGGTCCCGGCGTTGAAGATACCGGTGGCCACGGCCCGTTCGCCCGCCGGGAACCACAGCCGGGTAGTCTTCACGCAGGCCGGGTAGTTGGCGGCTTCGGTGAGGCCGAGGATGAAGCGGCAAACCATGAAGCCCACCGCTGACGTGGCCAGGCCATGGGCGCCGGTCGCCAGGCTCCAGAGCAGCACGGCGCAGAAAAACACGCGCTTGACGCCGATTCGGTCGATCAACCGCCCCTGCAACACGAAGCCGACGGCATACCCGACCTGGAACCAGAAGTTGATGTTGGCGTAATCCATCGCCGTCCAGCTCATTTCCTTGGCCAGGATCGGCTGCATGACGCCCAGGGCGGCACGGTCGATGTAGTTCAGGGTGGTGGCGAAGAACACCAGGGCGAGCATGCCCCAACGGGTCTTGCCCACGGCCATGGCGCTGCGGATCTTGTCACCGACGCTGCCGGTGGAGGCACCCAGGCCAGGGGCCAGGCGGGAACTTTGGGAAGGAATCATAGCGTGTACCCGTTTTTGAAATTCTTATGGTCGGTCTGGGTCTGTCCATTGAGCTTAGCGATCAGGGCCGGCGTCAATGTGCAGCGATGGTGCGCAGTGAGCAAAAAATCGTCAATTCGGTGATCGGCATTTTGTTCGATAATCGCCCAAAAAACTAACCGAATGGTACATATTAAATTGCTGAAAGAAACCGGCAGCTCAATAATCGGCTCACTCTTCTAAGCAATTTCAAAAGCGGCGCAGCTTCTGTAGCCGATGCCTGTCCCGGGAGCCGAAGTCATGCAGCGTTCCATTGCCACCGTGTCCTTGAGCGGTACTTTGCCGGAAAAACTCGAAGCCATTGCCGCCGCCGGTTTTGACGGGGTGGAAATTTTCGAGAATGACCTTCTCTATTACGATGGCAGCCCTCGGGAAATCAGGCAGATGTGCGCCGACTTGGGCATCGCCATCACGTTGTTCCAACCGTTTCGTGACTTCGAAGGCTGCCGCCGCGATCGTTTGTCGCGCAACCTGGAGCGGGCCGAGCGCAAATTCGACTTGATGCAGGAGCTGGGCACCGACCTGGTGCTGGTGTGCAGCAATGCTTCGGCCGACAGCGTCGGCGACGAACAGATCTTGATCGATGACCTGCGCCTGCTGGCCGAACGCGCCGGTGCCCGCGGCTTGCGCATCGGTTACGAAGCGCTGGCCTGGGGCCGCCATGTGAATACTTATCAACAGGTCTGGAACATCGTGCGCCAGGCCGATCACCCCAACCTCGGCGTGTTGCTCGACAGTTTCCATACCTTGTCCCTCAAGGGCGACCCGAGCGCCATCGCTGAGATCCCGGGCGATAAGATCTTTTTTGTGCAAATGGCCGACGCGCCGATCCTGGCCATGGACGTCCTGGAGTGGAGCCGGCATTTCCGTTGTTTCCCGGGGCAGGGCGAGTTCGATTTGCCGGGGTTCCTGGCACCGATCATCAAGAGTGGTTATACCGGGCCGCTGTCACTGGAAATTTTCAACGACGGTTTCCGCGCCGCGCCGCCACGGGCCAATGCCGCCGACGGCCTGCGCTCGCTGCTGTACCTGGAAGAAAAGACCCGCCAGCGCCTGGCCGAAGAAGCGAGCGCCGTTGGCAATGCCGACATCCTGTTCGCTACACCGCCGGCCAGCGAATACGACGGCATCGAATTCCTGGAATTCGCCGTGGACGATAACCTCGGCGCCAAGCTCTCCCACTGGTTGGAACGGTTGGGGTTCGTCAAGGCCGGCCAGCATCGCTCGAAGAATGTCAGCCTGCTGCGCCAGGGCGATATCAACCTGATCCTCAACAGTGAACCGTACTCCTTCGCCCACAGTTTTTTTGAAGCCCACGGGCCGTCGTTGTGCGCCACCGCCATCCGCGTGAAAAACAGTGCCAGCGCCCTGGAGCGGGCCGTCGCCTACAAGGGGCAGCCCTATCGCGGACTGGTGGGGCCCAATGAACTGGAACTGGCGGCGGTGCGTGCGCCGGACGGCAGCCTGATCTACCTGGTGGATCAGCAGGCCGACGTCTATGGCACCGATTTCAACCTGCAACCGGGTGCGGTCATCGGGGCCGGGCTCAAACGCATCGACCACATGGCGATGGCGCTGCCGGCCGACAGCCTCGACAGTTGGGTGCTGTTCTACAAGAGCCTGCTGGATTTCGAGGCCGACGACGAAGTGGTCTTGCCCGACCCCTATGGCCTGGTCAAAAGCCGTGCGCTGCGCAGCCGCTGCAGTTCGATCCGCTTGCCGCTGAACATTTCCGAGAACCGCAACACTGCGATCTCACATGCGCTGTCGAGTTATCGCGGCTCCGGCGTGCATCACATCGCCTTCGATTGCGACGACATCTTCGCCCAGGTCAGTCGGGCCAAGGAGGCGGGCGTGCCGTTGCTGGACATCCCGCTCAACTACTACGACGACCTGGCGGCGCGTTTCGATTTTGACGACGAGTTCCTCAGTGAACTGGCCTATTTCAACGTGTTGTACGACCGTGACGCCCAAGGTGGCGAGCTGTTCCACGTCTACACCGAGCCGTTCGAGGGGCGGTTTTTCTTTGAGATCATCCAGCGCAAGAACGGTTACGCCGGTTATGGCGCCGCCAACGTCGCGGTGCGCCTGGCCGCCATGGCCAAGTCCCGCAGTGGTGGCTTGCGGCACGCCAAGTTGTAGGGAAATCGTAAACGTGGCGGTAATGGGCGGTGTCGTGGCTTCCTTCAGTGCACGGTGCGGCCCATAATCGCCAGCCTGTGCAGTGATGGCCGTGAGCCCCGCAATGACTATGAATCCAGAGCTTTCCGCAGCGCTCGACGAACCTGTCGCCACGCCGCGCAAGAGTCGCAAGAACAACCCGGAAAAGACCCGGGAAAACATTCTTCAGGAAGCCATCGTCGAGTTCGTCCAGCAAGGCCTGGCTGGCGCTCGGGTCGACGCCATCGCCGAGCGCATCCACACCTCCAAGCGCATGATCTACTACTACTTCGGCAGCAAGGAGCAGTTGTACGTCGAGGTGCTGGAAAAACTCTACGGCGATATCCGCACCACCGAAAGCCGCCTGCACCTGGCGGAACTGGCTCCGGTGGACGCGATCCGGCGCTTGGTGGAGTTCACCTTCGACCATCACGACCGCAATGTGGATTTCGTGCGCATCGTCTGCATCGAGAACATCCACAACGCCGAGTACGTGAAGCAGTCAGGCGCGATCAAGGCGATGACCAACACCATCCTCGATTCCCTGGGCGTGATCCTGCGGCGCGGCGCCGAAGAGGGCGTGTTCCGTGCCGGCCTCGAGCCGCTGGATGTGCATCTGTTGATCAGCTCGTTCTGCTTCTACCGGGTGTCCAACCGCCAGACGTTCGGTGAGATCTTTCAGATCGATCTGTCGGATGAAGCGGTCAAGCAGCGGCATCGGCAGATGGTGTGTGAGTCGGTGTTGCGGTATCTGCAAGCCTGACACCTAGTGGGAGCTTGTGTGGGAGCGAGCTTGCTCGCGATAGCGGTCGATCAGCCAACATCGATTGCGACTGACAGACCGTTATCGCGAGCAAGCTCGCTCCCACAAGTCATGCCCACAAGGGATTATCACCAGGCTTTAATGATTCATGCTTTGGAAATGCGCCAGCATCCGCTGCGCATCCGGCGCCACGCCGCTGAACAGTTCGAACGCCTTCACCGCCTGGAACACCGCCATGTTGCCGCCATCCAGGGTACGGCAGCCGATAGCGCGAGCGTTGCGCAGCAGTTCGGTTTCCAGTGGGAAATAGACGATTTCCGCGACCCACAAAGCGCGCCGCAACAGCTCGACCGGCACCGGCATGCCCGGAAGTTTCGCCATGCCCATGGGCGTGGTGTTCACCAAACCGTCGGCTTCGGCCATGGCGGTCGGCAGGTCATGCCCGGCGCGAGCGCGATCGGTGCCGAAGTGTTGGTTCAAGTTGTTGGCCAGTGCCTCGGCGCGGCTGACTTCGACGTCAAAAATGCTCAGGGTTTCCACGCCCTCCAGCAGCAGCGCATGAGCCACCGCCGCACCGGCGCCACCGGCACCCATCTGGACCACGCGCTTGCGCGCCACATCCCCCAGGCCACGACGAAAACCTTCGGCGAACCCCAGGCAGTCGGTGTTGTGGCCGATGCGCTTGCCATCCTTCAGCACCACGGTATTGACCGCGCCGATGCCACGGGCCTCGGGTGACAGCTCGTCCAGCAGCGGGATGATCGCCTGCTTGCACGGGAAGGTGATGTTCAGGCCGGTAAAGTCCATGCGCTCGGCGGCCACCAGTAAATCGGCCAGGGCGCCGCTGTCGAGTTTCAACGCGTCGAGGTCGATCAGCCGATAGAGGTAACGCATGCCTTGGGCATCGCCTTCCTGTTCATGCAGCGCAGGCGTGCGAGACGCCTGGATGCCCGCACCGATCAGGCCGGCCAGCACAGTGATATTCGACATAAACATCAACCCTTCAACCGCTGACTGAAATGTTCAAGGGCCAGGCGATAACCATGGCTGCCAAACCCGCACATCACGCCAATGGCGACGGATGAGACAAAGGAGTGATGGCGGAAGGTTTCGCGGGCGTGGACGTTGGACAGGTGGACCTCGATCACCGGCACCTCGCTGGCCACCAGGGCGTCGCGGATCGCCACGGAGGTGTGGGTCCAGGCCGCCGGGTTGATGACGATACCGGCGCACCGGCCTCGGGCGCCGTGAATCCAGTCCAGCAGTTCGCTTTCCTGGTTGGTCTGGCGAAACTCCACCGCCAGGCCGAGTTCATCAGCGGTGCGGCCACACAGGGCCGAGATGTCGGCCAGGGTTTCATGGCCGTAGGTTGCCGGCTCGCGGGTGCCGAGCAGGTTCAGGTTCGGGCCGTTGAGCACCAGAACGATCGGAGGCATCGCAATTTCTCCACATTTTTATTGTTGGTGTCGGCGGGTTTCAGCCGGTGGAGATAAATTGTACTAGATGGTTAATTTGGTCAAATAAAGCAGCGGTCATTGGGCAATAAGTGTTCGATGATCGAACAGTGCCCCAGGCATGTATCGCCGGTGATTGGAATTGTGGCGAGGGAGCTTGCTCCCGCTCGGTTGCGCAGCAACCGCAAAAAGCTTGGGACTGCTGCGCAGCCCAGCGGGAGCAAGCTCCCTCGCCACAGGGGGGCGTGGTTAGCGCCGTGTCAACAACACCCCGGATTCCATGTGATGGGTCCAGGGAAATTGATCGAACAGCGCGCAACGCGTGATGTGGTGGGTGTCGTTCAGTTGCGCGATGTTCGCGGCGAGGGTCTCAGGGTTGCAGGAGATGTACAGGATATTGTCGAAGCGTCGGGTCAGCTCGCAGGTGTCCGGGTCCATGCCGGCGCGCGGCGGGTCGACGAAGACACTGCCGAACTCATAGCTTTTCAGGTCGATGCCCTGCAGGCGGCGGAACGGCCGGACTTCGTTCAAGGCTTCGGTCAATTCTTCAGCGGACAGGCGCACCAGGGTGACGTTATCCACAGCGTTTTCGCTGAGGTTGCTCAGCGCGGCGTTCACCGAGGTCTTGCTGATTTCGGTGGCCAGGACTTTGCGCACGCGGGTGGCCAAGGGCAGGGTGAAGTTGCCGTTGCCGCAGTACAACTCCAGCAGATCGTCGCTGCGATCGCCCAGTGCTTCATAAGCCCAGTTGAGCATCTTCTGATTCACCGTGCCGTTGGGCTGGGTGAAGGCGCCTTCGGGCTGGCGATAGCTGAAGGTGCGACCGCCCACCTCAAGTTTTTCCACCACGTAGTCATGGCCAATCACTTCGCGTTTGCCCTTGGAGCGGCCAATGATGCTGACGCCCAGATCGGCCGCCAGCTTCGAGGCGGCCGCGTGCCAGTGCTCGTCCAGCGGGCGGTGATAACACAGGGTGATCATCGCGTCGCCGGCCAGGGTGGTCAGGAACTCCACTTGGAACAGCTTATGGCTCAGGGGGGCGCTGGCCTGCCAGGCGGCCTTGAGTTGCGGCATCAACTGGTTGATGCGCAGGCTGGCAATGGGAAATTCCTCGATGAGGATCGGCGTGCGCTTGTCGTCCTGGGAAAACATCGCGTAATGCCGTTCGCCGGCCTCGCGCCAGAGGCGGAATTCGGCCCGTAGGCGAAAGTTTTTCAGGGGCGAATCGAACACCGCAGGTTCCGGTGCATCGAACGGCGCCAACAGGTCACGCAAGCGGGTGACCTTGTCCTGTAACTGGGCGGCATAGGCCTGGGAATCAAATGTCATGCGTTGAACCAACCCAACTTGATCACGAACAGGATCGACAGAATGACCAGCGCCGGGTTCAACTCACGGCCACGGCCAGACACCAGTTTGATGGCGGTCCAGGCGATGAAACCGAAAGCGATGCCGTTGGCGATGGAGTAGGTGAACGGCATTGCCAGGGCGGTTACCACCACCGGGGCGGCGACGGTGATGTCGTCCCAGTCGATCTCTGCCAGGCCCGAGGTCATCAGCACGGCGACGAACAGCAAAGCCGGCGCGGTGGCGAAGGCCGGGACGCTGGCAGCCAATGGCGAGAAGAACAACGCCAGCAGGAACAGGATCGCCACGACGATGGCGGTCAGGCCAGTGCGGCCGCCGGCGCTGACGCCCGCTGCCGATTCGATGTAGCTGGTGGTGGTGGAGGTGCCCAGCAGCGAACCGGCCATGGCGGCGGTACTGTCGGCGATCAGCGCACGGCCCATCTTCGGCATGTGGCCGTCCTTGCCCATCAGGCCGGCGCGCTTGGCGACGCCGATCAGGGTGCCGGAGTTGTCGAACAGGTCGACGAACAGGAAGGCGAAGATCACGCTCACCAGGCCGATGTCCAGGGCGCCCTTGATGTCCAGTTGCAGGAAGGTCGGGGCCAGGGACGGTGGCGCGGAGATGACGCCACTAAACGGGGTGAAACCCATCAGGATCGAGACAAGGGTGACCGCCAGGATGCCGATCAGCACGGCGCCGCGTACTTTCAAGGCTTCGAGGGCGACGATCAGGACAAAACCGAGGGTCGCGAGGATCGGCGCCGGTTGCTTCAAGTCGCCGAGGCCGACCATGGTCGCCGGGTTTTTCACCACGATGCCGGCATTGTTCAGGGCGATCAGCGCCAGGAACAGGCCGATACCCGCAGCGATGGCTGAGCGTAGCGGCAGCGGGATGCTGTTGATGATCCATTCGCGGATGCGAAAGATCGACAGCAGGAAGAACAGCACGGCGGAGATGAACACCGCGCCCAGCGCCACTTGCCAGGTGTGGCCCATGTGCAGGACCACGGTGTAGGTGAAGAAAGCATTCAGGCCCATGCCCGGGGCGAGGGCGATCGGGTAGTTGGCGATCAGGCCCATGACCGTGGAGCCAATGGCCGCTGCCAGGCAGGTGGCGACGAACACCGCGCCCTTGTCCATGCCGGTTTCGCCGAGGATGCTCGGGTTGACGAACAGAATGTAGGCCATGGCCAGGAAGGTCGTGACGCCCGCCAGGATCTCGGTCCGCACGTTGGTGTTGTGTGCCTTGAGTTGAAACAGCCTTTCCAGCATGTCTGCTCCCCGTGGCGCGCCCGGCGCCGTGAATGTATCGACCTCAACAGCAAAGCACAGGTCGCCAGCGGCGCCCGGGAATTTTCTGCGGGTCGGAAAAAGCCGCGCATCATACCAGCAGCGTAGCGTTGTGGCTGCGATCGTCGTCGATGTTTTGCCAACGCGCCAAGTGGGCCATACTGCGCGCGGTTCTGGGAGGTCTCTATGTTTCAACTGAATAAAAAGCGGTTGGCGGTCGTGGGCTGCGCGCTGGGCCTATGCTTGCCCGGCCAGGCCGTCAATGCCGCGTCGGCACCGCCCTTGAGTGAGGTCAAGGTGCTCAAGGTCGAGTCGCCGGCCTGTGGCTTCGAAGACATCGTCCCGGGGCAGGCGCAGACGCGTTGCGACCACGGCCCGACGATCAAGGTCTATGTGTTGGAGGTCGGCTATGGCCGTCAGCCCCATGTCACCCTGGACGGCTTTGAAGTCGACGGCACGCGCTCGCCGGTGTGTGCGTACAGCAATGGCAATCTCAATGACTGCTCGGTGAGGACCAAAGTCGTCGGCTATGTGTACGTCTTCGACCTGAAGGGCAAGCAAGAGGGCACCTTCAGCTTCAGCAACCAGTCGATCAACGCCCCGGGCAACCGGATGTCGACCCAGCTGTACATCAAATAGCCCGCCTCTCGCATAGGAACTGCATAAGGGCTGTGTAGGAGCTGTCGAGCGCAGCGAGGCTGCGATCTTTCCCCAGGCGCTGGAATCTCAAGCGCCTGTAAAAAGATCGCAGCCTTCGGCAGCTCCTACACTACAGGCATTACCCAGTGGAGAGAGCGCCCATGATTCCTGGAACCAAGATCCCCCGAGCCCTGATCGCCGTCGCCGAGGGCGTCGACGACTTGCAAACGGTCACCCTGATCGATGTGTTGCGTCGAGCGCAGATCGAAACCGTGGTGGCGAGCATCGAAGGACGGCGCATGCTCACCTGCGCCCGCGGCACGCGCCTGACGGCCGATGGCATGCTGGTGGACGTGCTCGCGCAGGAGTTCGACCTGGCCGTCCTACCGGGCGGCATCATCGGCGCCCAGCACCTGGCGGCCCATCAGCCGCTGCAGCAACTGATCAAGGATCAAGCCGCCGCCGGACGCTTCTTCGCCGCCATCGCCGAAGCCCCGGCCCTGGCGCTACAGGCCTTTGGCGTCCTGCGCCAGCGACGCATGACCTGCCTGCCAGCGGTGAGCCAGCAACTGTCCGGTTGCAGCTTCGTGGATCAACCCGTGGTGGTGGATGGCAATTGCATCACCGCCCAAGGCTCGGCCGCGGCCCTGGCGTTTGCCTTGATGCTGGTGGAACAACTCAGCGGCAAGGGTGTGAGGAGCGTGGTGGCGGCGGAGTTGCTGGCCTGACCGAGGTCAAGCGTGCAGGGGGAAAGGTTCGATCGCGGGCTGCTCACGGCGCTCGGCTTGCCACAGGTCGTAGTCGGTCTGGACGCCCAGCCAGACCCTGGCCTTGCCGATCCCGGCACGCTCCAGGCGCACGGCGAGATCGGGGCTGATGGGTGCATGACCATGCAATACCCGGGAGAGATGAGGCCGGGCGAAGCCCAGGTGTCGCGCCAGTTCGGTGACCGTGATGCCCAGCTCGGGCAACACGTCCAACCGCAAGGTTTCGCCAGGGTGTGGCGGATTGTGCATGGGCATGTTCCAGCCTCCTGATCAGTGGTAGTCCAGATAATCGACCAGTTCGATATCGGACCCGATGAAACGAAAAATAACCCGCCAGTTTCCCGAGACCCCCAGCGACCAGTATCCATCCAGCTCACCCTTGAGCGGATGCAATCGCCATCCTGGGATATCCAAGTCATTGGCGACCTGTGCCCTCTCCATGAACTGGAGCATGCGGGCCAGGCGTTTTCCGTGGTCCGTCCGGATACCACGGGTCGACCCCGTCTCATAAAAGAGCCTGAGGCCTTTGTGCTGGAAGGATTTAATCATGGAAAGAAGTGTAAGGCGATACATTACACCCTGTGTGGTACATATGTACCGCACAAGCCCGCTAAATCCAGGCTGCTTGCGTTGTCGTAGCCACCGTAATTGCCTTGAACGCTTCACCCCACCCTGAAGTCGTACCCCTTATGACGGCGGTTTCCCAAAACGCCGCGAGTACGACCAACCGTGAGGTGTTCCATGAGCGCGACCCTGTCCGAAGCGACGTCAGCGTCCTTCGTCCATCATCCGATTCGTCTGACCCTCAATGGCCAGGTGCGAGAGCTGCAAGTGCTGGCCTGGACCACCTTGCTGGACCTGCTGCGTGAGCAACTGGACCTGGTGGGCAGCAAGAAAGGCTGCGACCACGGCCAGTGCGGCGCCTGCACGGTGCTGCGCGATGGCAAGCGGATCAACGCCTGCCTGACCCTGGCGGTGATGTGCGACGGCGCCGAGTTGACCACCATTGAAGGCCTGGCCGGCGATGAGGGATTGCATCCCATGCAGCAGGCATTCATCACCCATGACGCGTTCCAGTGCGGCTACTGCACGCCGGGGCAGATCTGTTCAGCGGTGGCGCTGGCCAACGAGGGCAGGGCACAGACCCGCGCAGAGATCAGTGAACTGATGAGCGGCAACCTTTGCCGGTGCGGCGCCTACAACAACATTCGCGATGCTATCGAAGACGCCTTGCCTCGTTGCCGTCAGGAACAAGGGGGTGACCGATGAACCCCTTCCAATACAGCAAGCCGGACACGGTGCAGGCGGCCGTCGATCTGTCGAGCCCGGTTTCCCGCTTCATCGCCGGCGGCACCAACCTGCTGGACCTGATGAAGGAAAACCTCACCCGCCCCGAGCACCTGATCGACATCACCGGCCTGCCCCTGGCGGACCTCAGTGAAACCCCGTCCGGCGGGGTGATGATCGGGGCCTTGGTGAGCAATGCCGACCTGGCCTGGCACCCGTGGATCGAGCGCCGTTATCCGCTGCTGGCCCAGGCCATCCTGGCGGGCGCCTCGCCGCAACTGCGCAACATGGCCAGCACCGGCGGCAACCTGCTGCAACGTACCCGCTGCTATTACTTCTATGACGCGAGCGTGCCGTGCAACAAGCGCCAGCCCGGCAGCGGCTGCCCGGCCCGGAATGGCTTGAACCGGATCCACGCGATTTTCGGCGCCAGCGATCAATGCGTCGCCACCCATCCCTCCGACATGTGCGTGGCCTTGGCCGCCCTGGACGCGGTGGTCCATGTCCTGGGTCGCGGCGGGGCGCGGACCATTGAGTTCGCCGACTTCCATCGCCTGCCCGGTGACGCGCCGGAGCGCGATAACCAACTGGCCGACGATGAGCTGATCACCGCCATCGAATTGCCTGCCGCCGGTTTTGCCGAGCATAGCCACTACCTGAAGATCCGTGACCGCGCCTCCTACGCTTTTGCGTTGGTCTCGGTGGCGGCGGCGCTGGAACTGGACGGGCCGGTGATTCGCCAGGCACGCCTGGCCCTGGGGGGCGTGGCGCACAAACCCTGGCGCGACCGGGCCGTGGAGAGCTGGCTGACCGGGCAGACTGTCAGCCGCGAAACCTTTACTGCCGCCGCCGATGCGCTGCTGCAAAACGCCGAGCCGCTGGAGCACAACGGCTTCAAGGTCAGACTGGCGCGGCGGGCGATCGTCCGCGCCTTGAGCGATGCCGCGTTGGGTGGCGCACTGCAGGGAGGACACGCCTGATGAACGCTCCGAGCAAATCCATAGGACAGCCACTCGACCGGGTCGATGGCCTGCTCAAGGTAACGGGCCAGGCGCGTTACGCCGCTGAATACCCCGAGGACGGCCTGCTCCACGGCAGCGTCGTATCCGGCACTGTCGCCCGTGGCCGTGTGCTGCGCATCGATGCGTCCCGAGCCTTGGCACTGCCCGGCGTAGTCGCGGTCATCGACCACACCAACCGGCCGAGGATCGCCAGCTACGACGAGCCTTACCAGGATGCCGACGCGGCGGACGGCTCGCCGTTCCGGCCGCTGTACAACGATCAGGTGCTCTACAGCGGTCAGCCGCTGGCCCTGGTGGTGGCGGAAAACCTTGAGCTGGCGCGGTATGCCGGCTCACTGGTTGAAATCGAATACGCGGCCGAGGATCACCAGACCGATCTGACAATCCTGCAAAACGAGGCTCATCCGGCACCCGCTGAATTGCCCAAGCCCCGTGGGAATTTTCAGGGCGAGTACGCCAGTTCCGCGCTCAGCGTGGACGTTTCCTACAGCACGCCGGTCGAACACCACAACCCGATGGAGCCACATGCCTCCACCGTGCTGTATCAGCCTGACGGCAGCCTGCATATCCACGACAAGACCCAAGGCACGCAAAATTGCCAAGCCTATGTACAGAAAGTCTTCGGCCTCGAGAAAGAACAGGTGCGCGTGTTTGCCGCGTTTGTCGGCGGCGCCTTCGGTTCCGGGCTGCGCCCGCAGTATCAATTGCCGTTGGCGGTGATGGCGGCACTGGCCCTCAAGCGCTCGGTACGGGTCAGCCTGACGCGCCAGCAGATGTTTACCTTTGGTTATCGGCCGCGAACCCTCCAGCGCCTGCAATTGGGGGCGGCGGCCAATGGTCGCTTGCTGGCCGTGGCGCACACCGCCGTCGGCCAGACTTCGCGCTTCGAGGACTTCACCGAGCACGTGGTGGAGTGGAGCGGCATGCTCTATCACTGCGACAACGTGACATTGACCTATAAGTTGGTGCCGCTGGACGTCTACACGCCCCTGGACATGCGCGCGCCCGGCGCGGCCCTCGGGCTGATTGGCCTGGAATGCGCCATGGATGAACTGGCCTGTGCACTGGCGATCGATCCGGTGCAGCTGCGGTTGATCAACTACGCCGAACGCAACGAGAACGAAGGCAAGCCCTATTCCAGCAAAGAACTGCGTGAATGTTATGCCCAAGGCGCCCGTCGTTTCGGTTGGGACAAGCGCAACCCGGAGCCGCGCAGCATGCGTGAAGGTCGACAATTGGTCGGCTGGGGTATGGCCGGTGGCGTGTGGGAGGCCATGCAGCAGAAGGCCAGTGCGAAAGCGTCCCTGGACACCAATGGCAAGCTGACCGTCAGCAGCGCCACCACGGACATCGGCACCGGGACCTACACCGTCATGACCCAGATCGCCGCCGAGGCGTCAGGCGTTTCCCTTGAGGACGTCAGGTTTGTCCTGGGCGATTCGTCGCTGCCCACCGCGCCGCTGCAAGGCGGTTCGTTCACCGTCTCGTCAGTGGGTACCGCCGTGCAGCAGGCCTGTGAAGCGCTGAAGGAAAAGCTCCTGGCTGTGGCCCGTCAGGCGTGTCCGGCCTTCAGCGGTGCGACCCTTGAGCAGGTGACGTTTGCCGAGGGCCAATTGCGGTTGGGCGAAGCGAGTGTCGCCCTTGCGGAGCTGGCGCAAAAGAGCGGCGAGACACCGTTGCAGGCCCAGGTTACCGCCGAGCCGGATGCAAAGCGCCAGGCCTACGCCACGGCCACTCACTCGGCGGTATTTGTCGAAGTACGGGTGGATGAGGACCTGGGGACGGTGAAGGTCAATCGAGTGGTCAGCGCCATCGCCGCGGGCCGGGTCGTCAACCCGAAAACCGCCCGCAGCCAGATTCTCGGTGGGGTGGTGTGGGGCGTCGGCATGGCCCTGCACGAAGAGACCCTGACCGACCACGCCCTGGGGCGCCACATGAACCATAACCTGGCCGAGTATCACGTGCCGGTCAGTGCCGACATCGGTGACATCGAGGTGATTTTCGTCGAGGAACAGGACGATATCGTCAATGCGCTCGGGTCCAAGGGCGTCGGGGAGATCGGCATTGTCGGGGTGGCCGCGGCGGTGGCCAATGCGATCTACCACGCCACCGGCAAGCGGGTGCGGGACTTCCCCATCACCCTCGACAAGTTAATCTAGTGGCCTGCGTGGCTAATTCGAGTACTCGAATTAACCGTACAGGCCACTAGGCTTTCGCTTCGTCCACCGGTTCGTGCATCCGGTCGCGGTTGGCCAGGGTCGGGAACAGTTTGATCCAGGTCCCGGTCACCAGCAGCGTGCCCACACCGCCCATGACCACCGCTGGCACCGTGCCGAACCAGTGGGCGGTGAGGCCGGACTCGAACTCGCCCAACTGGTTCGAAGCGCCGATGAACAGCCCGTTCACCGCGCTGACCCGGCCGCGCATTTCGTCCGGGGTTTCCAGTTGGACGAACGAGGCACGGATCACCATGCTGATCATGTCCGCCGCGCCCAGCACCACCAGCACCGCCAGGGAAAACCAGAACGAGGTGGAGAGGCCGAAGGCAATGGTGGCGACGCCGAATACGCCCACCGCAGTGAACATTACCCGGCCGACCTTGCGCTCCACGGCAAACCGCGCCAGCCACAGCGACATCAGCAAGGCCCCGACCGCTGGCGCCGAACGCAGCAGGCCCAGGCCCCAGGGGCCGGTGAGCAGGATGTCCTTGGCGAAAACCGGCAGCAGCGCTGTCGCACCGCCAAGCAACACCGCGAACAGGTCCAGGGAAATCGCCCCGAGGATGTCCGGGCGGCTGCGAATGAAGCGAACCCCGGCCAGCAACGAATCCAGGGTCGCCTTGCCTTTGTTCAGCGGCGTCTGCCGGGCGGGCAGGTTGAGCATCAGGCAGCAGGCAATGAGGTAAAGCACCACGGTGGGCCCATAGACCCAGACACTACCGAAGGCGTAGAGCAAGCCGCCCAGTGCGGGGGCGACGATGGTGGCCGACTGCTGGGCCGATTGCGCGGCGGCCACGGCACGGGGAAACAGGCCGGCCGGCACGATGCTCGGCAGCAATGCCTGGGTGGTGGGCATTTCGAAGGAGCGGGCGGCGCCCAACAGGAAGGCGAGGATGAAGATCATTTCCCGCGTGACATGGTCGGTGGCGCTGCCGACCGCCAGCGCCAGGGCAATCATGGCCTGCAAAGACTGGCAAATCGCCGCGACCTTGCGCCGATCATAGCGGTCCGCCACGTGCCCGGTGTGGAGCATGAACAGCACGCGCGGGGCAAACTCCACCAAGCCCACCAGGCCCAGGTCGAGGACGTTGCCGGTCAGTTGATAGAGGTTCCAGCCGATGGCCACGGTGAGCATCTGGAAGCCGCTCGCGGTGAAGATCCTGGCCAGCCAGAAGGCGATGAAGGGACGATGGTGACGGAGCAGCGGCGGTGCTTGGCTGGGCATCTATGACGGGTCCGGTGGTGAAGGCCACGAGATTATCACCGAGCTGTAACCGGAAGTTGCGGTGGTGGGAAAAATAGTTAGCCAAACATCGATTTCAAGCTGACGCGGGCTTTTGTGGCGAGGGAGCTTGCTCCCGCTCGGTTGCGCAGCGACCGCAAAATCTTGGGGGCCGCTGCGCAGCCCAGCGGGAGCAAGCTCCCTCGCCACAGGGGATTGCCTGCATTTAGCGCGCTATTGCGGCACTGAGACAACCTGTCACGCGACAAAAGACCACGCCGTCCATCGGCAATAATGCGACTACTCTTTGAGCATTGCTTGATCCAGATCAATACCCCAAGGGGCGTTGGGCTGGTGGCCATCCGGCCTAGAGTCCTGCGTTGTGACGGTTAAAAAAAGAACGATTTGAAAAGCACTGCACTCCATATCCCTGGGGGGTGGTGCAAGCCCCGCCCGCAGCCGGTTTTACCTGACAGAGGAAGACTTATGTTCGGTTTGGAGGCGCTCGATCTCGCCCGAATCCAGTTCGCGTTCACGATCTCGTTCCACATCCTGTTCCCGGCCATCACCATCGGCCTGGCGAGTTACCTGGCGGTGCTCGAGGGCTTGTGGCTCAAGACCCGCGATGACACCTACCGTGACCTGTACCACTTCTGGTCGAAAATCTTTGCCGTCAACTTCGGCATGGGGGTGGTGTCCGGGTTGGTCATGGCCTATCAGTTCGGGACCAACTGGAGCCGCTTCTCGGACTTCGCCGGTGCGGTGACCGGGCCCCTGCTGACCTACGAGGTGCTCACGGCGTTCTTCCTCGAAGCGGGTTTCCTGGGCGTGATGCTGTTTGGCTGGAACCGCGTCGGGCGCGGCCTGCATTTCTTTTCCACGGTCATGGTGGCGATCGGCACCCTGATCTCGACTTTCTGGATCCTGTCCTCCAACAGCTGGATGCAGACCCCCCAGGGCTACGAAATCATCGACGGTCGGGTCATCCCGGTGGACTGGCTGGCGGTGGTGTTCAACCCCTCGTTTCCTTATCGCTTGTTGCACATGTCCACCGCAGCGTTTGTCGCCACGGCGTTCTTCGTCGGCTCGTCGGCGGCCTGGCATCTGCTGCGCGGCCGCGACAACCCGGCCATTCGCCGGATGCTGTCGATGGCGATGTGGATGGCGTTGCTGGTCGCACCGATACAAGCCGTCATCGGCGACTTCCATGGCCTGAACACCCTCAAGCATCAACCGGCGAAAATCGCCGCCATCGAGGGGCACTGGGAAAACGTCGGCAATGAACCGACCCCGCTGATCCTGTTCGGCTGGCCCGACATGCAAGCGGAAAAAACCAAATACGCCGTGGAAATTCCTTACCTGGGCAGCCTGATCCTGACGCACTCGTTGACCGAGCAGGTGCCGGCGCTCAAGGAATTCCCGCCTGAGGACCGACCGAACTCGACCATCGTGTTCTGGTCGTTCCGGGTCATGGTCGGCCTCGGGTTGCTGATGATTTTTACCGGCCTGTGCAGCCTGTGGCTGCGCCGCAACGATCGGATCTATCAGTCCCGACCGTTCCTCCACCTGGTGCTGTGGATGGGGCCGTCCGGCCTGGTTGCGATCCTGGCCGGCTGGTTTACCACGGAGATCGGCCGCCAGCCTTGGGTGGTCTATGGCTTGATGCGCACGGCCGATGCGTCGTCCGGCCACAGCTTCGCCCAGATGAGCATCACCCTGGTGCTGTTCGTCGTGGTGTATTTCGCGCTGTTCGGTGCGGGCCTGAGCTACATGATGCGCCTGGTGCGCAAGGGGCCGGAGGCCCACGAAGCCGAGCCGAGCGATGGTGGCCCGGGCCAGAAACGCACCCCGGCCCGGCCATTGTCGGCTGCCAATGCAGGCGACGACGACGTGGACCACAACGACCGCTCGAACAAGGGGAATTGAGTCATGGGTATCGATCTTCCGCTGATCTGGGCCGTGGTCATCATCTTCGGCATCATGATGTACGTGATCATGGACGGCTTCGACCTGGGGATTGGCATTCTCTTCCCCTTCGTCAAGGGCGAGCGCGACCGCGACGTGATGATGAACACCGTGGCACCGGTCTGGGACGGTAACGAAACCTGGCTGGTGCTGGGCGGGGCCGGACTGTTCGGGGCGTTTCCGCTGGCTTACTCGGTGGTGCTTTCGGCGCTGTACCTGCCGTTGATCCTGATGCTCATCGGCCTGATTTTCCGCGGCGTGGCCTTCGAATTCCGTTTCAAGGCCAAGGCTGAGAAGCGCCACCTCTGGGACAAGGCGTTCATTGGCGGCTCGCTGACCGCCACCTTCTTCCAAGGTGTGGCGCTGGGGGCGTTCATCGACGGCTTCGAGGTGGTCAATCGCCAGTTCGCGGGCGGCTCCCTGGACTGGTTCACGCCGTTCACGGTGTTTTGTGGCCTGGCGCTCATCGCGGCGTACGCGTTGCTCGGCTGCACCTGGCTGATCATGAAGACCGAGGGCAAGTTGCAAGAGCAGATGCATGACCTGGCCCGGCCGCTGGCGTTCGTGGTGCTGGCCGTGATTGGTATCGTCAGTATCTGGACGCCACTGGCCCACGCCGACATCGCGGCCCGTTGGTTCACGTTGCCGAACCTGTTCTGGTTCCTGCCGGTGCCGATCCTGGTGCTGGTGACCATGTACGGATTGTTCCGCGCGGTGGCGCGCAATGCCAACTACACGCCTTTCATCCTGACCCTGGTGCTGATCTTCCTCGGCTACAGCGGCTTGGGCATCAGCCTGTGGCCGAACATCGTGCCGCCGTCCATCTCGATCTGGGACGCCTCGTCACCGCCGCAGAGCCAGGGCTTCATGCTGGTGGGCACGTTGTTCATCATTCCGTTGATCCTGGTGTACACCTTCTGGAGCTACTACGTGTTCCGCGGCAAGGTGACCCACGACGACGGCTACCATTGAGGGTGTCGAGCATGGCCAAACCTGACTTGAAAGACATCGAGGCCGCCGAACGCAAGCCGCTCTGGCAACGGCTCGGCTGGCTGGCGCTGATATGGGCCGGCAGTGTGCTGGCGCTGTTCATTGTCGCCAGCCTGATGCGGATGTTCATGAATGCCGCAGGATTGACTACCCACTGATTTCCCGGTGGGGGCAAGCTTTGCTCCCACCGGGAATGATTTATTTGCGGGCCTTGAGAATCACGAATTTCGGCGTGGCGGCCACTTGCTCTACACCTCGGAACAACCGCGCCAGTTTGCTGTGGTAGCCCAGGTGCCGGTTGCCGACGATGTACAGAGCGCCACCCACCACCAACGCTTCGCGAGCCTGCTGAAACATCCGCCAGGCGAGGAAGTCGCCCACCACTTGCTGCTGGTGGAAGGGCGGGTTGCACAACACCACATCCAGGGATTGCGGCGCTTGTCCGGCCAGGCCATCGCCGGCCCGGAGGGTCGCTTCGCGATTGCCCAGGGCCGCACGCCAGTTCTCGGCTGCCGATTGCACGGCCATATACGACTCGTCCACCAGGGTGTAGTGGGCCTCGGGGTTTTGCAGGGCGCTGGCGATGGCCAGCACGCCGTTGCCGCATCCCAGGTCGGCGACCCGGGCCGTTCCGAGATTTTTCGGCAGATGGGGCAGGAACGCACGGGTGCCGATATCCAGGCCTTCGCGGCAGAACACGTTGGCATGGTTGAGCAGTTCGATCTTCGGTTCGTCCAGCCAATAGCGCGTGGGGTAGGGCGATACGGTCGGCGCACTGTTGAGTGACGAGGCGCCGGGCGGTGTGGCGATCAACAGCCGCGCTTTTTTCACCGCCAGTGAGGCCTGCACCGGACCGATGTAGCGCTCCAGCAAATCGCCAGCGGCACGGGGCAGGTGCTTGATCATGGCCCCGGCGATCACTTGGGCGCCCGGCGCCAGTTGGCCTTGCAGGCGAATCAGTTGTTCCTCCAGCAGAGCCAGGGTTTTCGGGACTTTGATCAGGACGCGATCGAACGGGCCGGTCAACGGTTCGCTGGCGGGCAAGGTTGGCACGGCATCGAAGGGCCGGCCGTTGCGCACCAGGTTTTTTTCCAGCGCCTGCAATGCCAGGAACGAATCACCGCTGCTGGTGACGTCGACTTTGCCGACCAGGCTGGCGGCCAGGGCACCGAAGCCGTCGTTGAGCACCAGGACCCGGGCCTGCGCGGCCGGTTGTTGTTCGGCCAGGTACGCGAGCAGGTATTCATCGGCCGCATCGAAGGCTTGCAGCGGTTCGTTCTGCTGTTCGGGTTGGCGGATCAGGTCGAGTTGGGCGAAAGGGCTGTCAAGCAGGGGCATGGCTGGGGGCTCTGGAGATCAACGAAAGTCCCGCTGCCTGGAGGTAGGTGTCTATGCGGGACCACCTGAATGAACGGCGTCGCGTGCAAGCAGCGGCATCATTCAAGAGGGACCGTAAATGGTACGTTTTTTTGTTGCACATTACCCGTGGGTTTTTCAGTTCGGCAGTGCGGCTCCGCTGGTCAGATCACATGGATCTGGGCGGCCTTGGCCACCGCTGAAATCTTATTGCTGACGTTCAGTTTGCGCATGCAACTGCATACATGGAAATTCACGGTTCGTTCGGAAAGACAGAGAATCCTGCCGACTTCCGACGCCGTCTTGCCTTCGGCTGACCACCTCAATACTTCGATCTCTCTCGGTGACAAGTGGCATCTGGGCTGGACTTCGATGGCGTCCACCAGTTTCTTGCTGGCGAGGGCATGCAGCCTTTGACTGGCAAAGATGGCATAGCCGAGATTTCCATAGTGCTCCTCGATGTCGATAGGGCAATGAGTCCGTGCGAGGCTGAACAGGCTGTATTGCGCGCCTTGTTCGTCATGAACGGCCTGGGTCCAGCCGTACTTGAGTCCCTGTCGATTGAGTTCTCGCCATAACTTGGGGGCCTGAGCGAAAACAGTCTCATCCCACAAGATGGGGAGCGGTGATTGATTGCAATGTGCTACTAACGGGTCGTTCGATGCATAACCGTTCTGTTCATAAAGCCGGTCCCATCCATAAGGGTAGTTATTCAGATTCACCTTACTGGTGTGTTTGTCGGGGCTTCCGAGATAGGCTGCAAATGCGCAATATTCAAATCCCTGATTGTTAAAGAAATTAAGTACAAGACGATAGGCCGTCTGCAGGTCTTT
Source organism: Pseudomonas thivervalensis (assembly GCF_001269655.1). Classification (GTDB taxonomy): domain Bacteria; phylum Pseudomonadota; class Gammaproteobacteria; order Pseudomonadales; family Pseudomonadaceae; genus Aquipseudomonas; species Aquipseudomonas thivervalensis. The sequence continues at coordinate 6,809 of NZ_LHVE01000018.1, read as the reverse complement.
TTCACAGGATAACTTCCTCAGCAATAAGTCCTTCCACCTGTCCATCGCTTTCTCCTGGCTTTGATTCGTCCATGCGGATCCAATCCATGATGCGAAATTTTAGTGTAGGACTATTCCTAACTTGTAGTGAGGTTTTTTTAACTTGCTTACATTTGGAAATATTTAATGGATTAATGTTTCAGATTGATTTCTTTTGCATGCTCCCAAACTTTGTACAAGTTTGGTCAAGGATTTGAATAAGAAAGTGGCGAGTGCATCTAAAGTGCCATTGCTCGCCCGTCGGTGGTGAAAAGGTTCACTTTGCGGGACACTGCAGCTCTTGTCTCATAGGAGTGGCTCATGACCGACAGCGCAGAGAAGTTCACCCGCCAAACCCTGCTCGATGTCCAGCCGTTGACGCCTCATTTGTTTACCTTGCGCACGACCCGGGATCAAGGCTTTCGCTTCCGGGCGGGCCAGTTTGCCCGGCTGGGCGTCGCCAAGGCGGACGGCACCACCGTCTGGCGGGCGTACTCCATGGTGTCGTCGCCGTTCGACGAGTTTCTCGAATTCTTTTCCATCGTGGTTCCCGATGGCGAGTTCACCAGCGAACTCAGCCGCTTGCAGCCGGGTGACGAACTGTTGGTGGATCGCCAGGCTTTTGGCTACCTGACGCTGGACCGCTTTGTCGACGGTCGGGATCTGTGGCTATTGTCCACGGGGACGGGCGTGGCGCCGTTTCTTTCGATTCTCCAGGATTTTGAAGTCTGGGAAAAATTCGAGCGGATCATCCTGGTGTACAGCGTGCGCGAGGCACAGGAGTTGGCGTATCAGAAACTCATCCAGGAACTGCCCCAGCGCGACTATCTGGCCGAGTACGCTCACAAGTTTCGTTTTATTGCGACCGTCACCCGTGAGCAGCATCCGGGGGCGCTCAGCGGGCGGATTACCACCTTGATCGACAACGGCGAGTTGGAGCGCACCGCCGGCGTGGCGCTGACGCCGGAGCATTCGCGGGTGATGCTGTGCGGCAACCCGCAAATGATCGACGACACGCGCAAGCTACTCAAGGCCAGGGGCCTGCAACTGAGCCTGACCCGTCGTCCGGGCCAGGTGGCGGTGGAAAACTACTGGTAGGTTTTGGCGAGGTGTCAGTGACTGACTGCTTCAGGGCCGCTCGTTCTGAGCCTTGAGCAGATCGCGAATTTCACTCAGCAACAGCTCTTCCTTGGTCGGAACAGGGGGCGCGCTGGGGGCTACGGCTTCTTCACGCTTGAGGCGGTTGATGGCCTTGACGCCCATGAAAATAGCGAACGCCACGATGATGAAGTCGATGGTGCTCTGGATGAATTTACCGTAGGCCAGCACCACCGCAGGCGCATCACCCTGGGCGGCCTTGAGCGTAATGGCCAGGTCACTGAAATCCACGCCACCGATCAACAGGCCAATTGGCGGCATGACCACGTCGCCAACGAAGGACGAAACGATTTTGCCAAAAGCGGCGCCGATGATGATCCCGACGGCCATGTCGACGACATTGCCTTTGACCGCGAAGGCCTTGAACTCGCTTAGCACGCCCATGAGTTATTCCTTTTGACAGATGAAAGATGAGTGGCAGTGTAAGTCAGCCTGACGGGTCCTGCTCGAAACACCGACTTACAAAGCTTCAGTTATCGACCCGGCCCGGGGTGAAAAGTTTTCAAAGTGCCACCAATCGCGCGTGATACGCGGTTTCAGGTCGGCGCCCTATAACGTTTTTTCTATCGGCACGGTACGGCATTTCTATTTAGGTTTTCCTTTTCCCGGCACTAGCCTCTGGATGGCGCACATGGATGCGCTCTATAACATCAGAGGAACATGCTATGAACACTTCCCTTGGCCACGGGGCTTCTTCCCATCGCCGCGCTTTTTTTGTGCTGACCGCGAGCCTTCTATCCTTGTCTGTCAACGCGGCGACCCTGACCCGGGACAACGGTGCGGCGGTCGGCGATAACCAGAATTCGCAAACGGCGGGCCCGAATGGTCCGACCCTGCTGCAAGACGTGCAGTTGATCCAGAAGCTCCAGCGCTTCGATCGTGAACGCATCCCCGAGCGCGTGGTGCATGCCCGCGGTACTGGCGCCCACGGTACATTCACCGTGTCCGACGACCTCAGCGACTTGACCAAGGCCAAGGTTTTCGCCGCAGGCCAGGTGACCCCGGTGTTCGTGCGTTTTTCGGCCGTGGTGCACGGCAACCATTCACCCGAAACCCTGCGCGACCCCCGTGGTTTCGCCACGAAGTTCTACACTGCCGACGGTAACTGGGACTTGGTGGGCAACAACTTCCCGACCTTCTTCATTCGTGATGCCATCAAGTTTCCAGACATGGTTCATGCTTTTAAACCTGACCCGCGGACTAACCTGGACGATGATTCACGCCGTTTCGATTTCTTCTCCCATGTTCCAGAGTCGACCCGCACCCTGACCGAGTTGTATTCCAACTCCGGCACACCCGCCAGTTACCGTGAAATGGATGGTAACGGTGTGCATGCCTACAAACTGATTAACGCCAAGGGCGAAGTTCACTACGTGAAGTTTCATTGGAAAAGTTTGCAGGGTCTGAAAAATCTCGATCCGAAAGAAGTTGTGAAAGTTCAGGGTCAGGATTACAGCCATATGACCAATGATCTGGTCAGCCATATCAATAAGGGCGACTTCCCGAAGTGGGATTTGTACGTCCAGGTGCTCAATCCACAGGACCTTGCCAAGTTCGACTTCGACCCATTGGACGCGACCAAGATCTGGCCGGGTGTGCCTGAGCGCAAGGTCGGGCAGATGGTCTTGAACCGCAATCCGGCGAATGTCTTCCAGGAAACCGAGCAGGTGGCCATGGCGCCGGCCAATCTGGTGCCAGGCATCGAGCCCTCCGAGGACCGTTTGCTCCAGGGGCGGGTGTTTTCCTACGCCGATACGCAGATGTACCGGATAGGCGCCAATGCCCTGCAATTGCCGATCAACGCCCCCAAGGTGGCGGTGAACAATGGTAACCAGGACGGTGCGATGAACCTGGGTAGCACCAGCACCGGCGTGAATTACCAGCCGAGCCGCCTGACGCCTCGTGAAGAACCGCAAGCGGCGCGCTACAGCCAGACCGCGCTGAGCGGCAGCACCCAACAGGCGAAGATCCAGCGTGAGCAGAACTTCAAGCAGGCCGGTGATTTGTATCGTTCGTTCAGCAAGAAAGAGCGTGATGACTTGATCGAGAGCTTCGGTGGCTCGCTGGCGACCACCGATGACGAGAGCAAGCACATCATCCTGTCGTTCCTCTACAAGGCGGATCCTGAGTACGGCACTGGCGTGGCCCGTGTTGCCAAAGGCGACCTGGCCCGGGTCAAGGCCCTGGCGGAAAAACTGAGCGACTGATCCATCTGTAGGAGCGAGCTTGCTCGCGATTCAGGCGACTCGGTCTGGCTGTGCACCGCTGCGTCTGCATCGCGAGCAAGGCCGCTCCCACAGTCTTGAGTCATGGGGAGACGTCGTAATGGGTAAATTTCTTCTATCAATGCTCGCGGCGTGGTCAATGAGCGTAATGGCCGATCAGTCGATACCCACCGAGCCGGCCGCCGTGCAGGAACAACTGCAAAGCTATTATTTCGACGCCGCTCGCCGGGGCGATGTACCGATGCTCGATACGTTTATCGAGGCCGGTTATTCGCTGGATACCCGGGATGAGAAGGGCTACACCGCGCTGATTCTGGCGGCTTACCACGGCCAGGGTCCGGCGGTGGAGCGGTTGCTGGCCGCAGGTGCCGATGCCTGCGCCCAGGACAAACGCGGCAACACGGCGCTGATGGGCGCCATTTTCAAGGGCGAAGTGCAGATTGCGCGGCGTTTACTGTCCAGCGATTGTAGCCCGGACCAACGCAACGGTGCCGGACAGACCGCGGCGATGTATGCCGGTCTGTTCAAGCGTGGCGAGTTGCTCGATGCCTTGAAGGCCAAGGGCGCCGACCTCGAGGCCCGGGATCCGTTGGGCAATACCGCGACGGATCTGGCCAAGGGTGAAATCAGAATGCCGGCCCCGCGCTGACCCCCGTGTGGGCTATCATCGCGGTTTTTACCCGGAGTTCAGATGGCCAAGGCAAAGCGCATGTACGGCTGCACCGAGTGCGGCTCGACCTTTCCCAAATGGGCCGGCCAATGCAGCGAATGCGGGGCCTGGAACACGCTGACTGAAACCATGGTGGAAAGCGGCGGTGCGGCGGCGCCCACCGGGCGCACGGGCTGGGCCGGTCAGCAGGCACAGATCAAGACCCTGGCCGAAGTCAGTGTTGAAGAGATCCCGCGATTTTCTACCGCGTCCGGTGAACTGGATCGGGTACTGGGCGGCGGCCTGGTGGACGGTTCGGTGGTGCTGATCGGCGGGGACCCGGGCATCGGCAAATCCACCATCCTGTTGCAAACATTGTGCAACCTCGCCACCCGCATGCCGGCGCTGTATGTCACTGGCGAAGAGTCCCAGCAGCAGGTCGCCATGCGCGCCCGGCGCCTGGGCCTGCCCCAGGACCAATTGCGGGTCATGACCGAGACCTGCATCGAAACCATCATCGCCACGGCGCGCCTGGAAAAACCCAAGGTGATGGTGATCGACTCGATCCAGACCATTTTCACCGAACAACTGCAATCGGCCCCGGGCGGCGTGTCCCAGGTGCGCGAAAGCGCGGCGTTGCTGGTGCGCTACGCCAAGCAGAGCGGCACGGCGATTTTCCTGGTAGGCCACGTTACCAAGGAAGGTGCGCTGGCGGGGCCGCGCGTGTTGGAACACATGGTCGATACCGTGTTGTATTTCGAAGGCGAATCCGATGGCCGCCTGCGTTTGCTGCGGGCGGTGAAGAACCGCTTTGGCGCGGTCAACGAACTGGGTGTGTTCGGCATGACCGACAGGGGTCTGAAAGAAGTCTCGAACCCGTCGGCGATCTTTCTGACCCGTGCCCAGGAAGAAGTCCCGGGTAGTGTGGTCATGGCGACGTGGGAAGGCACCCGGCCGATGTTGGTCGAGGTGCAGGCGCTGGTGGACGACAGCCACTTGGCGAACCCACGCCGGGTCACCCTGGGCCTGGATCAGAATCGGCTGGCCATGCTGCTGGCGGTGTTGCATCGACACGGCGGAATCCCGACTCACGACCAGGACGTGTTCCTCAACGTCGTGGGCGGGGTCAAGGTATTGGAGACCGCGTCCGACCTGGCGTTGATGGCGGCGGTCATGTCCAGCCTGCGCAACCGGCCGTTGCCTCACGACCTGCTGGTCTTCGGCGAAGTGGGGTTGTCGGGGGAAGTGCGACCGGTGCCCAGCGGGCAGGAGCGGCTCAAGGAGGCGGCCAAGCACGGTTTCAAGCGCGCCATCGTGCCCAAGGGCAATGCGCCTAAGGAAGCGCCGGCAGGGTTGCAGATTATCGCGGTGACACGCCTGGAGCAGGCGTTGGATGCGTTGTTCGAATAAAGTCGAGGCGGATGCAGGCCCTGTGGCGAGGGAGCTTGCTCCCGCTGGGCTGCGCAGCAGACCTGAAATCTGCACCTCGGTGTGTCAGGTTGATTGAGTCGCTGCTTTTGGGGCTGCTACGCAGTCCAGCGGGAGCAAGCTCCCTCGCCACGGGGGATCGTGTACATGGAGGGGGACTCTGCACACTGGGGCTGCGGCGGGGCTTTTCAAATACGAATCAACGCCGCCAATTCCCGCTTCAGCTCGTCCTGGTCGCCCAGGTTCAACTCCACTAGCCGGCGCAGATGCTCGATGGAGTCCAGATCGATATGTTCGCAGACGAAGCCCAGGTGACCGTTGTCGTCGTGGCGCAACAGGACTTCCATCCTTACGGACTCCTCTTCCTCGTTGCTCAGGTGAATAACGGCTATGAAGGGCTCTTCGGGATTGCCGAGCCAGGGTTCGGGCTTTTCGATCAGCAAACCTTTAAGAGACACATCCAACAACTTCACCGGCCAGATGAAGGGGCCTTGGCTCAGCTCGGTCCTGGCATGGAATTCAATTCGTTCGAAGCGGCGACGTTCGCTCATTACGCATCCCCTCTGAAGATTCATTGACTATAGACCCTACTGAGGGAGCCTCGTCACCGTTTGGCCACCGACAGACGAATGTCGAGTATGGCCTTTGCCCAGGTTAGCGCTAAACTCCAATGGCTATCTTTCTTGTCCACCCTGGCTGGAATACAAATAATGAAAAACAATAATAGCCTGCTACGCCATCTGCCCTGGCTACTGCTGGCCGTCGTGGGAGCGTGCGCCCTGGGCGTCGTGGCATTGCGTCGAGGCGAGGCGATCAACGCCCTCTGGATCGTCGTCGCAGCCGTGGCCATCTACCTGGTCGCCTACCGCTACTACAGCCTCTTCATCGCCAACAACGTGATGCAACTCGATGCGCGCCGGGCCACCCCCGCCGTGCTCAACAACGATGGCCTGGACTATGTCCCGACCAACAAACACATCCTCTTCGGCCACCATTTCGCGGCCATTGCCGGGGCGGGGCCGCTGGTCGGGCCGGTGCTGGCGGCGCAGATGGGCTACCTGCCCGGCACGCTCTGGCTGATCGCCGGCGTGGTGCTGGCCGGTGCGGTGCAGGACTTCATGGTCCTGTTCCTGTCCACCCGCCGCAACGGTCGCTCCCTGGGCGACATGGTGCGCGAGGAAATGGGCCGCATTCCCGGCACCATTGCGCTGTTCGGCTGCTTCCTGATCATGATCATCATCCTCGCGGTGCTGGCGCTGATCGTGGTCAAGGCCCTGGCCGAGAGCCCGTGGGGGATCTTCACGGTGATGGCGACCATCCCGATCGCGATG
>NZ_LHVE01000017.1 GCF_001269655.1 Pseudomonas thivervalensis | reverse complement strand
CTGCTGCCGGCGGCCTGGCTGCTGATCTGCACCACCACCGCGGGCTTGATCAAGCTGTTCGACGCCAACCCGGCGATCGGCTTCCTGGCCCTGGCGCGCAAATACAACGATGCCCTGGCCGCCGGCCAGATCCTGGCCCCGGCCAAGAGCATCGAGCAGATGCAGCACGTGGTGTTCAACGCCTACACCAACGCAACGCTGACGGTGTTGTTCCTGTTCGTGGTCTTCAGCATCCTGTTCTACGCGCTCAAGGTCGGCATCGCCGCCTGGGGCACGAAAGAACGCACGGACAAGGAAGCGCCATTCCAGGCCCTGCCGGACGCTTGATAGAGGATTGCAACGATGTTCAATGACTTGAGTCGCCTGGGTAAATACCTCGGTCAGGCCGCCCGCCTGATGGTCGGCATGCCTGACTACGACAACTACGTCGAGCACATGCAAACCAAGCACCCGGACAAGCCGATGATGGACTACGAGGCGTTCTTCCGTGAACGCCAGGAGGCCCGTTACGGCGGCAAGGGTGGGCCCAAGTGCTGTTGATCCGCTGACTGCCAGTGGATGATGTAACCCTTGTGGGAGCGAGCTTGCTCGCTCCCACAGTTGTTTTGGGGTGTTCTCAGGATGTGCATACGCCACAAATCCTTTGTGGCGAGGGAGCTTGCTCCCGCTGGACTCTGTAGGAGCTGGCGAAGCCTGCGATCTTTTGATTTTGATCTTTCGCTTGGAACTCAAGTGTCTTGGGAAAGATCGCAGCCTCGTTGCACTCGTCAGCTCCTACAGGGCAGCCGAGCGGGAGCAAGCTCCCTCGCCACAGGGCAGTTGTCTGGCTTGATTCCGGTGCTGATCAGTCCGCCAACAACACCGCCGCATCGAAGCCCACCCGCAAGTTGCCCCAATGGCGACCGCCGAAGAAGAACGGTACGTCGATCTCGGTCATGATTTCCCCGGTATCGCGCAGGTAGGTCTGCAGCAGGAAGCGCTGGACGTTGCCCGCCGCGCGCAGGCCGATCGGGTCGTTGAAGATGCGCTTGTTGCGGCACACCGGCAAATCCACCGCCCGGTCGCCAGTCGGCGGCTTGGAGACCCAGCTGTTGTTCACCGGGCAGTAGCCCTTGCTGTCGACGATGAACGAAACCTTGCCACCCGGCGTGCTGCGGGTGAGCTTGTCGCATTCTTCCTGACAGACCTGGGCAAAGCGTTCGGTATAGCTGGCCATGTACTGCTTGGGGTCGGTGCCGGGAATCAGTTGGTAATTCTGATCGAACAGGTTCAGGCCTTCGCGTTGCAGGGCTTCCAAGCGAACTTGGAGGGTGTCGCGGCACTCGCTGGCGCGGGTGATGGCGGCATCCAGCTTGCCATGGCCGAGCACGAAACGCCCCAGCAGTGCCTGGACCTTTTCGGCCACGCCAGACAGGTCGCGTGTGGCCGTTGCCGAGTGCTGCATGCGCTGGTCGATCAACTGGCTGTCGGCGTGGATCTGGGTGACCCGGTCGTTGATACCGGTGTTGCTGTCGGCGAACTGCTGGATATGAGTCGCGATGTCCGCCAGCTTGCCGTTGGTGGATTCGAAGTCGACGATCATGCTTTCGAAATGGCCGGAGGCGCGCTCCACCACTTTCTGGGTTTCCCGGGCGCTGTGGCTGATCTGCGTGGTCTGTTCATGAGTGGAACTGACTTCATCGAGCATGGCATCGATGTTGCGCGAGATATCGTCGGTGGCACGGCTGACGTTCTGTGCCAGGGTCCGCACTTCATCGGCCACCACCGCGAAGCCACGGCCGCTTTCGCCGGCCCGGGCGGCTTCGATGGCGGCATTGAGGGCCAGCAGGTTGGTCTGGGCAGAAATCTGCTGGATCAACCCGACAATCGACTTGATGCTCGACGAACGTTGGTTCAAGGCGCTCACAAGGGTGGCGAATTCACCCAGGCTGCTGGAGATTTCGCTGATGTTGCCGGTCACTTCCAGCAGCTCGGCATAGGAATCGCGGGCCATGCTCAGGTTCTGCGCGGTGGTGCTGGAGATGCCTTGGGTCTGGCGCGAGACTTCTTCGATTCGGCCCACGGCGGTGTTGCTCTGGTCCATCACTTCCTTGGCGAAGCGGGCCTGGTGGGTGGCGCTGTCGCTGGAGTCGCTGATGTTCTTCAGCGAGCGGGCGGACTCGACAGCGATGTGCACGGTCAGGGCCTGGACGTTGCTGATGATTTCCCGTTGCTTGGCCAGGAAACGGTTGCAGGTGCCGGCCAGCGTGCGGATCTCGTCGTGGGTCACCAGCGGCAGGTCCTTGGACAAGTCGCCTTCGCCGTTGGCGATCTCTTCCAGGGCCTTGGTCATGGCGGTGACGGGGCGCACGATGAGGTGGCGGAAATACCAGACCATGAAACTGATCATGCCCAGGGTCAGGACAGCGCCGAAGAGCAGGGCATGGGTAAGGCTATCGAGCCGAGCCTCGATTTGCCCCAACAGCGCGGCGTCCAACTGCGCATTGCGCAACAGCAGCAGGATCTCGGCGCGGGCGCTGAGGGCGACCCAATAAAGCAAGCCACTGACCAGCACCAACAGGAAAAGGCTCGACAGCTTTTTGGTGAGGGTATCGAAAAACTGCATCTCGATAGACTCGTACAAGGCCTTTAACGTCTGCATGCCGCTGCTCCTGGGCAAAAAAATCTCTTAATGGAATACATTCGACCGATAGCGGCAAAGCTTTAGCGGATTTGGGCGATTTGATATCACCCTGCGATGCTGGCGCACGTTAACCCTGTCGTTTCGGTGCGGCAGGATGTCAATACCTATTGTTACGAATTAGACGAAAGTCGTACTAGCGCGTCGCTCGACGGCTGCTACGGTTTGAAATGCAAAACAATAAAAACAAATAAGAGGGCGTCTCCATGTCCACTGAAAAGCACCAGGCTGCGCGTGCCTACTGGAAGGAAAACCTACGTTGGATGCTGGTACTGCTGGCCATCTGGTTCCTGGTGTCGTTCGGTTTCGGCATCTTGCTGGTCGACTCACTCAACACCATCAGCTTCTTCGGCACCCCCCTGGGGTTCTGGTTCGCGCAGCAGGGTTCCATCTACGTCTTTGTGCTCGAGATCTTCTTCTATGTCTGGAAGATGAATCAGCTCGATCGCAAATATGATGTCCACGAAGACTGAGGACGGCCCGCATGGACACAAAAACCCTGATCTACCTGGTCGTAGGCGCCACCTTCGCGTTGTACATCGCGATTGCAATCTGGACGCGTGCCGGTTCCACCAGCGAATACTACGTCGCCAGCAAGGGCGTGCATCCGGTACTCAATGGCATGGCCACCGGTGCGGACTGGATGTCGGCGGCCTCGTTCATCTCCATGGCGGGGATCATTGCCTTCGCCGGTTACGACGGTTCTGTCTACCTGATGGGCTGGACCGGTGGCTACGTGCTGTTGGCGATGTGCCTGGCGCCGTACCTGCGAAAATTCGGCAAGTTCACGGTACCCGAGTTCGTCGGGGCGCGTTATTACTCGCAGACGGCACGGGTGGTGGCGGTGATCTGCGTGATCTTCATTTCCTTTACCTATGTGGCAGGGCAGATGCGCGGCGTCGGGATCGTTTTTTCCCGTTACCTGGAAGTGGATATCAATGCCGGTGTCATGATCGGCATGGCCATCGTGTTCTTTTATTCGGTATTGGGCGGCATGAAGGGCATCACCTACACCCAGGTGGCTCAGTATTGCGTGATGATCTTCGCCTACATGGTGCCAGCGATTTTCATCTCGATAATGATCACCGGCAACCCGATACCGCAGTTGGGCTTTATCAGCGAGGCCGCCGGCTCGGGGCAGAGCGTGATCGAGCGACTCAACGGCCTGGGTGCCGAATTAGGCTTCTCTGCCTATACCGATGGCACCAAGTCGACCATGGACGTGTTTTTCATCACCATGGCGCTGATGGTCGGCACCGCGGGCCTGCCCCACGTGATCGTGCGGTTCTTTACCACGCCCACCGTCCGCGATGCACGCAAGTCAGCCGGCTACGCCTTGCTGTTCATCGCCATTCTCTATACCACCGCACCGGCCGTGGCGGCGTTCGCGCGCACCAATCTGCTGACTTCCATTCCCAACGTCAGTTATGCCACCGCACCGGCCTGGTTCAAGGCTTGGGAAAATTCCGGACTGATTGCGTGGGCGGACAAGAACAACGACGGCATCATCCAGTACAGCCCGGGCGCGGCTCTGGTCGGGACGCCGAGTTTTACCGGTGAGCGCGGGGCGCATGAGCAACGATTGCTCAAGAACCCGCTCTCGCCGGTGCCCAATGAACTCTATGTCGACAACGACATCATGGTCTTGGCCAACCCCGAAATTGCCGGCCTGCCGGGGTGGGTAATCGCGTTGATCGCGGCCGGTGGCCTGGCGGCGGCGCTTTCGACGGCAGCGGGGCTGTTGCTGGTGATCTCCACCTCGATTTCCCATGATCTGCTCAAAAGCAACATCATGCCCAGGATCAATGAAAAGCAGGAGTTGCTCGCGGCCCGCATTGCCGCCGGTGTGGCGGTGTTGATTGCCGGATTGTTTGGCATCTACCCACCCGCGTTCGTCGCCCAGGTGGTTGCGTTCGCCTTCGGGTTGGCGGCGTCTTCGTTCTTCCCGGTGATTGTCATGGGGATCTTCTCCAAGCGCATGAACCGCGAAGGTGCGATCGCCGGGATGATCGTTGGGCTGACCTTCACGTTCACCTACATCGTCTACTTCAAGTTCATCAACCCGACGATGAACACGGCTGAACATTGGTGGCTGGGTGTTTCCCCTGAAGGCATTGGCACGTTGGGGATGCTCTTCAACTTCCTGGCCGCTGTGGTGGTGTCACGCTTTACCGCGCCGCCACCGGAGCACATCCAGCACCTGGTCGAAGACATCCGCGTACCGAGAGGAGCCGGGGCCGCCGTCGACCACTGACCTGAACCTGCCCGAGACTGGAAGAGGGCAACCATCAAGGGCGCCGGACTCATCATCCGGCGCCTTTTTTTGTGCGCAGAGTCAAGCAGGGAGATGTTAGAAAGATTTACTGGGAATCATTCTCAAAGTATATTCGCTCTCATTCCTATCCCTGTGTGAGTGCGCGTCTTGAATCGTTCCACCCCTCTCGCTTACCGCAACGCTCTCGTCAAATGTGTTTTACCCGCGCTGTCCTGCTGTTTCATGGCAAGCCCCCTGAGGGCACAAGACACTTTGGAACTGCCCACCACCAACGTGCAAGGCAGCCGTGTCACTCAGGACGAGGGCTATACGACGTCGCAAGCCAGCACGGCGAGCAAGAGCGATGTACCGATCAAGGAAGAGGCGCAATCGATCAACGTGGTAACCCAGCAGACCCTGGCGGACTACCAGGTGCGTTCGCTGAACGACGCGATGAAGTTCGTCAGCGGCGTGAGCCAGGGCAACACCTTGGGCGGCTCGCGGGACTCATTGGTCAAGCGTGGGTTCGGCACCAACGACGACGGCTCGATCCTGCGCGACGGCGTGCGTTCGAACCTGGGGCACAACTTCAGCGCCACCACCGAACGGGTCGAAGTGCTCAAGGGGCCGGCCTCGATGCTGTACGGCGCGCTGGAGCCCGGTGGGCTGATCAACGTCATCAGCAAGAAACCGGAATACACCCAGAGCACCACGCTCAGCGGCTCGGCCTACAGCGAAGGCGGCGGCACCATGGCCCTGGACACCACCGGGCCGCTGGGCGACACCGGGTTGGCCTATCGCCTGATAGCCGAACGCGGGCATGAGGATTACTGGCGCAACTACGGCGTCAACGAGAGCACCCTGGTGGCGCCGTCCCTGGCTTGGACGGGAGAGCGGGCTTCGTTGAACCTGAGTTATGAATACAACGAATATTCCAATCCGTTTGATCGTGGCACCGTGTTCAAGAATGGGCATCCGGCTGACATCGATTATGACAAGCGCCTGGATGAGCCTTGGGCCAAGAGCGTCGGTATTCGCGAAACGGCGACGGCGCGATTCGAGTATGAGTTGAGTGAGGCGTGGAAAACCCGGGTGACTTATGGCTGGAACAACGATCGGTACAGCCTTTCGATTGCGCAGCCCAACTCGCTGATTGGCAATAATCTGCGTCGAGCCGCCAACGGCGCTCATTACGATGACGAAACCCGTTACGCCAGCTGGGACTTCATCGGTAAACAGGAACTCTTCGGTCAACGCCATGACGTGTTGATCGGGGCTGATAATCAGGTATCGGACCAATACCGTGGCAAGACCTACCGTGGGGCAGTGCGGGGGGGCTTCGATATCACAGCACCGGTGTACGGCGGCCTGGGAGAGCCCAGCGTTATCAGCCCGACCCAAAGCAATCTGAGCAATCAGCTGACTTCCAGCTCGGTCTACCTGAAGGACAACTGGCACTTGGATGATCGCTGGATTCTGGTCTTGGGTGGTCGCTACCAGCATTACGATCAGTTCGCCAAGCAAGGGTTGGTCACCAGGGTGCCGGTCCGCGACGACAACGGCGATGCCTTCGTCCCGTTCCTGGGCCTGGTCTATAAAGCCACCGAGGCGCTGTCGCTGTATGGCAACTACAGTCGCTCGTTCAAGCCTAACGACACCGTGGACGACAACCTCAGCACCTTCAAGCCGGAGGAAGGCCGTAGCTACGAAATTGGCGCCAAGTACGATCCGCTACCGGGCCTGAACATTAACCTTGCGCTGTTCGATATCGAGAAGAAAAACGTCGTGACCTCCTCGACAGTCAACGGCGTAACGCTGGCAGAAGCTGCGGGCAAGGTTGGCTCCCAAGGCCTCGAACTCGACATCACCGGCCGCCTGGCGGAGCGTTGGGACTTGATCGGGACGTATGCTTATACCCACACTGAAATCCTCGATGACCCGAAAAATGAAGGTCACCGCCTGCCCGACGCGCCCAAGCACACCGCCAGCCTGTACCTGTCGCACCACTTGAACGTCCCGGCCGAATTCGGTGCCTGGCACGCCGGTGCGGGGGCGCGTTACGTCGGCGAGCGTGCGGCTAACGCGGCGAACGATTTCTGGCTCAGCAGCTACACCGTCGCCGACGCCTTCCTGCGCTGGGAGGCACCGGTGTTCGGGCAAAAAACTTCGCTACAGTTGAACGTCGACAACCTGTTCGACAAGCAGTACTACCCGTCCTCCACCGGCAGCCAGTTGCAAGTCAACGTCGGCGAGCCGCGTACTGCCAAGTTGAGCGCCAGCGTGACGTTCTGATTCTGCCGCGCTGAAACAAAAAATGCCCGGGACCTGCGTCCCGGGCATTTTCTTGTGCGGCTTTCAGGGCTAAGCCGCCGTGCTCACAACGGGAGTCCGCGTGGCATCGTATTTCACGCCAGCCCTGAGAGCATGACGAAGCTTCAGCGCCGGCCGTTCGACCCCGTAGTACGAAATACCACTCAAGGCGAACGACAGCACCAGCACTGCCATGATGATCAGGCCGCTGTACGCCACCGGCCAGAACGCCCGCAACACGTACATCACCACAAAGTGGTTGAGGAACACGCCGTAGCTGATATTGCCCAGGAATTCATCGAGTCGGTGATGCTTCAGCCTGCTGAGCAGATACACCGTCGGCAGGCCAAGGGCGATGCCCAGGGTCACCTCGGCGTTGAACGGTCGGCGCGGAATGATTCCCATGACAATGGCGAGAAACATCAATGCGGCAACGAGCAGGGTAACGAACGCGATCCACAGCCCCTTGGCCTGGGCCCGATACAGGTAGCTGCCGCAAAGGAAAATAAACAGCACACCTGGCAGCAGGCGATAGCCGTAGATGTCGGTGTCGAGGTAGCCCAGCGAGGCGATCATGAACACCGTCACGGACAGTGCAAAGACGATCCCTCGCGTCTTGTAGAGGATCAGGAACGGGATCAGCAGGTAAAAGCACATTTCCAGGCCCAGGGACCAACCGGGTGGCAGGATCTCGGGCACGGTGATGCCGAACATATAGAAACCCAGCGGCAGGATCGGCAGGCTGGTGGCGATGTTTTCCAGGGTCAGGGCGGCGGCCTGGGGTGTTCCCGGCAGGAGGAAATGGATCACCGCGCAGGACAAGACGAAGTACACCAGGAACTGCGGGTACAGCCTCAGCAGCCGATCAATATAGAACAGGCCGATTTGGCCCGGGCGGTTGTAGGTCCTTTCGATCAGCGAGGTCATCACGAAACCGCTGATGATCAGGAAGGACACCACGGCAACGACGCCGGGGTTCAATCCGAGGAAAGTCACGCCCATATGAGAAACGGCCACCAACATGGCCAACAGCAACCGATAAACCCCCAACGCGCATCATCCTTAATCAGAGTCGATCCGTTTGCGCGGTACGTTAGGTGGCTTTGCGAGCGGTTAATAGGGGTCTGCGGGGCAATGGCGGGGCAGTGGGGTCAATTGTCACATTTGACACATATGTTTCAGTGGGATGGCCATCGCGAGCAGGCTCGCTCCCACAGGACTGGTGGCGTACCCGGATGCTGCGTACGCCACAGGATCCCCTGCGGGAGCGAGCCTGCTCGCGATGGCGGAGTGTCGGTCACAGTGATGTGGAGCGTGCTGGCCCAATCGCGAGCAAGCTCGCTCCCAGAGGATGTCAGTCACCGAAACGCCGGCACCACCTGCTGGATGAACAGCTCCAGGGATTTTTTCTTTTCGGCATGGGGCAGGCTGTTGTCGCACCAGAAGCTGAACTCATCCACCCCCAGTTCCTGGTAGTACTTGATTCGCTCGATGATCTGCTGCGGGGTGCCGATCATGGTGTTCTTGCGGATGTTGTCCAGCTGGAATTCCGGGCGCTCGGCGAACTTTTCTTCCGGGCTGGGTGCCAGGAAGCCGTTGACCGGCACTTGCTTGTTGCCGAACCAGGCATCGAAGGTGCGATAGAACTTCGAGATGGCTTGGGCGCCAACCTTCCAGCCTTCGGGATCGTCCACCGCATGGACGTGGGTGTGGCGCAGCACCATCAGTTGCGGGCGTGGCACGTCGGGGTTGTTGTCCAGGGCGGCCTGGAATTTGTTCTTCAGGTCCAGCACTTCCTCATCGCCCTTCATCAACGGCGTGACCATCACGTTGCAGCCGTTGGCAACGGCGAAGTTGTGGGAGTCCGGGTCGCGGGCGGCGATCCACATCGGCGGGTGAGGCTTGCGGATTGGCTTGGGCACGCAGGTGGACGTCGGGAATTTCCAGATCTCGCCATCGTGGGCGTAGTCGCCTTGCCACAGGGCGCGCACCACCGGGACCATTTCGCGCAGGGCCTGGCCGCCGGAGGAAGCCGGCATGCCGCCGGCCATGCGGTCGAATTCAACCTGGTAGGCGCCCCGGGCCAGGCCGACTTCCATGCGGCCATTGCTGATCACATCCAGCAGCGCGCATTCGCCGGCCACCCGCAGCGGGTGCCAGAACGGCGCGATGATGGTGCCGGCGCCCAGGTGGATGGTCGTGGTCTTGCCGGCCAGGTACGCCAGCAACGGCATCGGGCTTGGCGAGATGGTGTATTCCATGGCGTGGTGTTCGCCGATCCACACGGTGCTGAAACCGCCGGCCTCGGCCAACAGGGTCAACTCGCTCAGGTCTTCGAACAACTGGCGATGGCTGACGCTTTCGTCCCAGCGCTCCATGTGTACGAACAAGGAAAATTTCATGGCGCTTTCTCTTTTTGTTGACGATCGATTCAGGCGAGGACGGGCAGGGCGCCCATCTTGCCGTGGCAATAAACCAGCGGCCCCGGTGTGTGCTGCGGCACGATCAGGTTCTTCACGGCGCCGACCATGATGGCGTGGTCGCCGCCTTCGTATTCGCGCCACAGTTCGCATTCGATGATGGCGGTGGCGTTGCTCAGCAGCGGGTTACCCCGTTCGCTCAGGGTCCATTCGATGCCCTGGGCCTTGTCCTTGCCTTTGCGGGCGAAGGCATAGGCTTCGTTCTGCTGGCCGCCGGAGAGCAAGTGGATGGCGAAGCGCTTGTTCTTGATCAGTACCGGATAGGAATCGGAGCTGTAGTTGGGGCAGAACAGCACCAGGGCCGGCTCCATCGACAATGAGCTGAAGGCACTGGCAGTCAGGCCGACGATCTGGCCGTCGTCATCGAGGGTGGTGATCACCGTCACCCCGGACGGGAACGAGCCCATGACTTGTTTGTAGACGCTGGCATCGATCATCGGACGATCCTCGGGCTGGAGCGGTTGTGGGCACGCAATGTTCATCAGTGGGCACCCGCGGCCTTGTTCAGGTCGCTCTCGGCCCATTGGGTGTAGACGCAGGCGTCGGCGGTGGCCCAACGCACGCGCACCGGGTCGCCAGCCTTGAGTGGCATGCCGGCGGCGGACAGCGCCTTGACGGTCATGGCCGTGCCGCCGGACGTCACCACGCTGCAGGTCTGGCTTTCGCCGAGGAACAGCACTTCGACGACCTTGGCCGACACCTCATTCCAGCCGGCCGCCAAGGGTTCCTGGGCGGCTTGCTCGACGCTCAGGGCGAGGGCTTTTTCCGGGCGCACCATCAGCAGCACATCCTGGTCCGTTTGCAGGCCGGCGGTCAGTCGGATCGACAGCGACTGGCCTTCGAAGCTCGCCACGGCATTGCCCTGGGCCTTGAGCTTGAGGAAATTGGAGTTGCCCAGGAACGACGCGACGAAGGCGTTCGGCGGGTTCTGGTAGAGGTCGTAGCCGCTGCCCAGGCCGACGATCTTGCCGTGGCTGAAAATGGCGATGCGCTGGGACAGGCGCATGGCTTCTTCCTGGTCATGGGTGACGTAGACGATGGTGATGCCCAGCCGGCGGTGCAACTGGCGCAGTTCATCCTGCAAGTCCTCCCGGAGCTTTTTGTCCAAGGCCCCGAGAGGCTCATCCATCAGCAAGATGCGCGGTTCATAGACCAGTGCTCGGGCAATCGCCACACGCTGCTGCTGGCCGCCGGACAGTTGCGAAGGGCGGCGATGGGCGAACTCTCCCAGCTGCACCAGTTTAAGCATGGCGTCGACCCGGCGTTCGCGCTCGGCGCTGGCCAGTTTGCGAATCGCCAGGGGAAAGGCAATGTTGTCGCGTACCGACAGATGCGGGAACAGCGAGTAGCGCTGGAACACCATGCCGATGTCGCGCTTGTGCGGCGGGACGTTGACCAGGGATTTGCCGCCCACCAGGATCTCGCCACTGCTGGGTGTTTCGAACCCGGCCAGCATCGACAGCGTAGTGCTCTTGCCCGAGCCGCTGGAACCGAGGAAGGTCAGGAATTCGCCGTCCTGGATCTCCAGGGAAATATCGTCCACGGCGGCAAAGTCGCCGTAGTGCTTGTTCAGGTTGCGCAGGCTGACCAGGGTCTTGTTGTTCTGTTGTGCGGGGTCTTTGACGGCACTCATCGTGTTCTCCTAGGCGCTCAGGCGCTGATTTCATTGCGCCGGCGCAGGGCGGCGGCGATCACCATCACCAGCACCGAGAGGCCGATCAGCAGCGTCGAAGCGACGGCGATCACAGGCGTCAGGTCCTGGCGCAGGGTGGTCCACATCTTGACGGGCAAGGTTTGCAGGGTCGGGCTGGCCATCATCACGCTCAGCACCACTTCATCCCACGACACCAGGAACGCGAACAGCGCGCCAGCGACCATGCCCGGGCGAATGGCCGGGAAGGTCACCTTGAATACCGCTTGCAAGCGTGAGGCGCCGCAGATCACCGCTGCGTCCTCGATGGATTGGTCGAACAGCTTGAGCGAGTTGATGATCGAGATAATGGTGAACGGCAGTGCGACGATGACGTGGCTGACCACGAAGGCGAACATCGTCCCGGTGTAGCCCAGCTTGAGGAACAGCGCGTACACCGCCACGGCGATGATCACCAGCGGCACGATCATCGGCAGGGTGAACAGGCCGTAGAGCATTTCCCGGCCCGGGAAGCGTCCGCGCACCAGGGCAAACGCCGTCGGCAGGCCCAGCGCCACGGCGCAAACGGTGGTCAGCACCGCGACCTTGAGGCTGGTCAGTGCGGCACTCATCCAGTCGGGGTTGGAAAAGAACTGGCCGTACCATTTGAGCGTCCAGCCGGGTGGCGGGAAGACCAGCCATTGGGACGAACCGAACGACAGTAGCACGATGAACACGATCGGCAGCAGCAGGAACAGCGCGATCAGGCCGGTGGTGAAATACAGGCCGAACCGCATGCGCCGGCTCATGGCATTGGGAGTCAGGAGCATGACGGCTTACCTCGCGTTGCTGGCGCCCACCGGGGATTCCGGCTGGAGCTTCAGGTAGAAGTAGAACAACACCAGGGTGATCGCCACCAACAAGGCCGCGCCGGCACTGGCCAGGCCCCAGTTGAGGAACGACTGCACCTGCTGGATGATGAATTCCGGCAGCATCATGTTCTGCGCGCCGCCCAGCAGTGCCGGGGTCACGTAGTAACCGAGGGACATCACGAACACCATCAGCCCGCCGGAGAACAGCCCCGGCCGGCACAGCGGCAGGAATACCCGGAAGAAGTTGGTCCAGGGACTGGCGCCGCAAATCGAACCGGCCTGCAGGATCATCGGGTCGATGGCCTGCATGGTCGCCTGCAACGGCAGCACGATGAACGGGATCATGATGTAGCTCATGCCGATCACCACACCGGTGAGGTTGTGCACCATCTCCAGCGGCTGGTCGATGATGCCCAATGCCATTAGCGTCTTGTTCACCACGCCCGAGGCTTGCAGCAGCACCAGCCAGGAGTAGGTACGGGCCAACAGGCTGGTCCACATCGACAGCAGCACGATGTTCAGCATCCAGCGGCCCCAGCCACGGGGTACCAGGGTAATGGCCCAGGCCAGGGGGAAACCCAGCAGCAGGCTGAACAGCGTTACCAGCCCGGCCACCGAAAAGGTGTTGAACAGCACCCGGGCGTAGGCCGAGTTGGCGAACAGTTGCTCGTAGTTGCCCAACCCGGGCACCGGCTCCAGCACTCCGCGCAGCAGCAGGCCGATCAGCGGCGCCAGGAAGAACAGGCCGAGGAACAGCAGGGCGGGGAGCAGGTTGCCGGCCCCGCGCCAGCGCTGCAGCCGCGACGGTGCTTGCGGTGCAGCGGCCTGGGCGGTTGCCACACCGGCAGCGCCAGCGGCGCCCCCGGTGTGCTGGGTTGCCGTTGCCGACATTTTCATTTGACCAGCCATTCGTTCCACCGTGTCGCGATGTCCTGACCGTTCTTGGCCCAGTACGCGAAATCAAGCGTGATCTGATCCTTGGCGTAGGCGGTCGGCAGGTTGGGAGCGAGCACCGAATCCAGGCGGGCGACGCTGTCGACGTTGACCGGAGCGTAGGCGGTCAGGTTGGAAAAGTCGGCCTGGCCCTTGGCGCTGCTGGCGTTGGCCAGGAACTTCATGGCCGCGGCCTTGTTTTTCGAACCCTTTGGAATGACCAGGATGTCGGCCATGACCAGGTTCTGCTTCCAGCTTACGCCGACTGGAGCGCCGTCTTGTTGCAAGGCATAGATACGCCCGTTCCAGAACTGTCCGATGCTGGCTTCGCCGGACGCGAGCAGCTGCTGGGACTGGGCGCCGCCGCCCCACCAGACGATGTCTTTCTTGATGGTGTCGAGTTTCTTGAAGGCGCGGTCCAGGTCCAGCGGATAGAGCTTGTCCTGAGAAACGCCATCGGCCAGCAGGGCCAGCTCAAGCACACCGGGACTAGGCCATTTGTAGAGGGCGCGTTTGCCGGGATAGGTCTTGGTGTCGAACAGTGCGGACCAGTCCTGGGGCTTGCCAGCACCGAGCTTGCCTTCGTTGTAGCCGAGAACAAAGGAGAAGTAGAACGAGCCGACGCCATGGTCGGAAACGAAGCGCGGGTCGATCTTGTCGCGCTGCACCACCGAGAAGTCGAGGGGTTCGAGCAGGCCTTCAGCGGCGGCGCGCAGGGCGAAATCGGCTTCAACGTCGACCACGTCCCACTGCACGTTGCCGCTTTCGACCATGGCCTTGAGTTTGCCGTAGTCGGTGGGGCCATCCTGGACCACGGTGATGCCGCTGGCCTTGCTGAACGGGTCGGCCCAGGCCTGCTTCTGTGCGTCCTGGGTGCTGCCACCCCAACTGACGAAGTTGACGCTTTCAGCGGCCATCGTCGCCTGGCTGGTGACACTCAGCAGGCCGGCAAAAAGAACTGCGGCTGCACTTTTCTTCAACACCATTTTCACGCCCTCATTGTTGTGTTTATTGAGTGGGCTTTTGTTCGCCCACTTATCGGGAGCATTGGTCCAACTGGCCTTGCGGGCGACCGTGCCAAAGGTTGGCTGGAACGCTCGGTCTATGGAATATCATATTATGGTATTCCAAACTTTCTGCAAGCATTTTGCCGTACCGGCTATCTGTCCGGGCGCAGATTTTTCTCTGTCATTCTTGGATGGAACCCTTGTGGGAGCGAGCTTGCTCGCGATAGCGGTGTGTCAGTCTCCCTTCATGTCGGCTGGTTAGTTGCTATCGCGAGCAAGCTCGCTCCCACTGGGGCTGTGCGTAGCCTTGGGCTTATGCGGTGAAGGGGATGCTCTCCACCACCTCCAGGTCGTACCCCGTCAGCCCCGCATACTTGAGCGGTGGTCCCAGGTGCCGCAATTTACCGACGCCCAGGTCCTGGAGAATCTGCGCGCCGGTGCCTACTTCAGAATAGATGCGCGATTGCGACCGACTGAACTGTCGTGGCGGCTGGGTCAGTTGCGGTACGCGCTCAAGCAGCGCCTGGGACGATTCGTGGTTGGCCAGCACGACCACCACGCCGTGACCTTCCTCAGCCACCCGTTGCAAGGCTGCCCACAGCGTCCAATTGGATGGGCCGTTGTATTGCGAACCGACCAGGTCCCGCAACGGATCGATCACGTGCACCCGCACCAGCGTTGGCTCATCCCGGCGAATGTCGCCCATGACCATCGCCATATGCACGCCGCCTTCAATGCGGTCTTCGAAAGTGAACAAGCGGAAGGTGCCATGTACCGTGGGCAGTTCCCGTTCACCGATGCGCACCACGGTGTGCTCGGTGCTCAGGCGATAGTGGATCAGGTCGGCGATGGTGCCGATCTTGATCCCGTGTTTGCGGGCGAAAATCTCCAGATCGGGACGGCGGGCCATGGTGCCGTCATCGTTCATCACTTCGACGATCACCGACGCCGGGGTGAAACCCGCCAAGCGCGCAAGGTCGCAACCGGCTTCGGTGTGCCCGGCGCGGGTGAGCACGCCACCTTCCTTGGCCCGCAGCGGAAAGATATGCCCCGGCTGCACAATGTCGTTGGGCCCCGCATCGACGGCCACGGCGGCGGCGACCGTGCGTGCCCGGTCGGCGGCGGAAATACCGGTGGTCACGCCGATGGCGGCCTCGATGGAAACCGTGAATGCGGTGCTGAACACGCTGCCGTTGCTCGGTACCATTTGCTCAAGCCCCAGGCGCTGGCAGTGCTCGTCGGTCAACGTCAGGCAGATCAACCCACGGGCTTCACGCGCCATGAAGCTGATGGCCTGGGCGTCGCAACAATCGGCGGCCAGTAGCAGGTCGCCTTCGTTTTCCCGATCTTCGTCATCCACCAGCAACACCATCTTGCCCAGGCGGTAATCTTCGATGATTTCCTGAATGCTGTTAAAGGCCATGTCGGGCTCTCTTTGTTTTGATGAGGCTTGCTGGAATGTCGTTGTGGTATACCATAATACAAAACAAACCGAGAGGTCACTATGAAGGCGTACTGGATTGCTCATGTGGATGTCACCGACCCCGATCAATACAGCCAATACACCCAGCGGGCGCCGGCGGCGTTTGCCTTGTATGGCGGTCGGATGCTGGCCCGGGGCGGGCGCAGCGAAGCGATGGAGGGCAGGGTCACGCCGCAGCGCAGCGTGGTGATCGAGTTCGACTCTTACGAACAGGCGCTGGCCTGCTATCACTCGGCGCAGTATCAGGAGGCCAGGCACCATCGCGAAGGCGCAGCCCGGGCCGAGGTGATCATTGTCGAGGGCGTGCTTCCACTGTAGGAGCTGTGTAGGAGCTGTCGAGTGCAACGAGGCTGCGATCTTTCCCCGGCCAATTGAGCCTGGAGTGAAAAGATCAAGATCAAAAGATCGCAGGCTTCGCCAGCGCCTACAGGGGCGTCAGCGGATGAAGTGAATCTTGCCGCTGTCGTCGTTGCCCATGTAGATGCCATAGACCCCGGCCTGGCGTTCCTCGATATACCGTTCGAGGATCTGCCGGATGGCCGGGTAGTAGATGCTGTCCCAGGGAATGTCTTCAGGGGCGAAGAACTGGCAGGCGAGGGTTTCCGGGCCGAACTGGCCGGTGATCTCCAGCGCGATGGCGCGGAAGATAATGTACACCTCGCTGATCTTCGGCACGCTGAAGATCGAGTAGGGCGAGACGATTTCAGCGCGTACGCCGGTTTCTTCCCAGACTTCCCGCAGCGCCGCCTGTTCGGTAGTCTCGTTGCCTTCCATGAAGCCGGCCGGCAATGTCCAGGTGCCCGGGCGCGGTGGGATGGCGCGTTGGCACAGCAGGTACTTGCCGTCCTGCTCGATGATGCAGCCGGCAATGATCTTCGGGTTGACGTAGTGGATGTAGCCGCACCCACCACACATCAGTCGCTCATGGGTATCGCCCGCTGGCAGGCGGTGATCGAGATCACTGCCGCCGCACTTTGGACAAAAGCTCGGGCTGAACATGGCTAGCGACCTATACGCGGTTCTTTGAGGGCGATGGGCGGGATGATCTCGGGGATTTCACCGGTCTCTTCCTGTTGGCGCTTGAGGTATTCCAGGGCGACCTTGGCGGCAGCGCGCACGTGGTCGACGCAGGCCTGGTGGGCAACCAGGGGATCGCCGCTCTTGATCGCCTCGACCATGCGCTCCATTTCCTGGTTGCTGCTGCCGCGACGGTTTTCCTGGGACACCGAGGTCGCCCGCAAATAGCTGATGCGCGCCTGCAGCTGACGCAACTGGGTGGCGGCGACATGGTTGCCGGAGCCTTCGAGCAGCACATCGTAGAAGCCTTGCACCGAATCGATGACCTGTTGCAGCTCGCCTTCCTTGAGGGCCTTGCGGTTTTCCTCGAGGGCTTTTTCCAGGGCCTTGATGTCCTTGGCCTTGGCCCGCAGGGTGAACAGCTGGACGATCAGGCCTTCGAGCACGCAACGCAGCTCATAGATGTCGACGGCGTCGGCCAACGTGATAATGGCGACTCGCGGCCCTTTGGCATCGGCAAACTCCACCAGGCCTTCGGATTCCAGGTGGCGCAGCGCTTCGCGCACCGACGTGCGGCTCACGCCCAGGCGATCGCACAGATCGCGTTCGACCAGGCGATCGCCCGGCAGAAGCTGGAAGTTCATGATGGCGCTTCGCAGTTTATCCAGCACGATCTCGCGCAGGGTAACGGGGTTGCGATTGACCTTGAAGCTGTCGTCGAGTGGCAGGCGTTTCATGGGGTCCGCTCTGTAATATGGCTGTCCATGCCAAACGGGCAACATCCGTGCACGTTCAGATCAAACAGCCGAGGGTTGACTGGAGGCCTCGGCATCGGCTTCGGCGAAGGCTTCACGGGCAAGCCGGAAACTGTCCACGGCAGCGGGGACGCCGCAATAGATACCGACCTGAAGCAGAATTTCGCGTATTTGCTCACGACTCAAGCCGTTACGCAAGGCGCCACGCACATGCAGCTTGAGTTCGTGCGGGCGATTGAGCGCCGAGATCATGGCCAGGTTGATCATGCTGCGCTCCTTGAGCGACAAGCCCTCGCGACCCCAGACATGGCCCCAGCAATATTCGGTGACCATTTCCTGCAGCGGCCGGGTGAAATCGTCGGCGTTCTCGAGGGAACGGTTGACGTACTCCTGGCCCAGCACCTGGGTGCGGATCTTCAGGCCTTGTTCGTATTTGTCGTTGCTCATGCGCGACTCCTGAAAAGTGTTGAACCTGTGGGAGCGAGCTTGCTCGCGATGGCGGTGTGTCAGGTACATCAATGTCGACTGTTCCACCGCTATCGCGAGCAAGCTCGCTCCACAGGGCGATGTGTGCAGCCATCAGGCCAGTGTGGGCAGCGGACCCAATTTGCCCTTGTGATAGATCATCGGCGTCACCGGCTGCTCGGGCAGGATCAGGTTCTTCACCGCGCCGACGATGATTGCGTGGTCGCCACCGTCGTATTCGCGCCACAGTTCGCATTCGATGATCGCTGTGGCCTTGCTCAGCAGCGGATTGCCCAGCTCGCTCAGGTGCCAATCGATGCCCTTGGCCTTGTCCTTGCCTTTCCCGGCGAAGGCATAGGCTTCGGCGGTCTGGTCCGCGGACAGCAGGTGGATCGCGAACTGCTTGCTGTCGCGCAGCACCGGGTAGGTGTCGGAGGCGTAGTTGGGACAGAACAGTACCAGCGCCGGGTCGATCGACAGGGCGCTGAACGCACTGGCGGTGATGCCGACGATATTGCCGTCCGGGTCCAGGGTGGTGACCACCGTGACGCCGGACGGGAAGGAGCTCATCACTTCTTTGTAGATGCCGGGTTCGATCATTTCTCTGGACTCCTAGCGCATCACGAACGGATCAGGCATGGGTGCCTGGGACAGGTTGATCCACACCGTTTTCAGTTCGGTATAGGCCAGCACCGAGTCGATGCCGCTCTCGCGTCCATAGCCGCTGTTCTTGAAACCACCGATGGGCGCCATGGCTGATACGGCACGGTAAGTGTTGACCCAGATGATCCCGGAACGCACATCCCGGGCCAGGCGATGGGCGCGGCCCAGGTCGCGGGTCCAGATACCGGCGGCGAGGCCGAACTGCGAGTCGTTGGCGATCGCCAGGGCCTCGGCTTCGTCCTTGAAACGAATCACCGAGGCCACCGGACCGAAGACTTCTTCCTGCATGATCTTCATCGAGTTGCGGTCGCATTCGAACAGCGTTGGCTCATAGAACCAGCCTTCGCCCAGGTTCTGCGCACGCTTGCCGCCCAGGCGCAGGCGCGCCCCTTCCGCGATGGCGTCGGCGACCAGGCCTTCGACCACGGCCAGTTGCTGTGCGGTGGCCATGGGGCCCATTTCGCTGCTGTCTTCCTGCGGGTTGCCGATGCGGATGCGCTGGGCCCGTTCGACCAGGCGCGAGACGAATTCGTCATAGATCTCGTCCTGCACCAGCAGGCGCGAACCGGACACGCAGCTTTGACCCGAGGCCGCATAAATCCCGGCAATGGCCCCGTTGATCGCACTGTCCAGGTCGGCGTCGGCAAAGATGATGTTCGGCGACTTGCCGCCCAGTTCCAGGGACAGCTTGGCGAAGTTCTCGGCGCTGCTGCGCACCACATGGCGGGCCGTGGCGGCGCCTCCGGTGAAGGCGATCTTGCGCACCAGCGGATGACGGGTGAGGGCCGCGCCGGTGCTGGGGCCGTAACCGGTGATGACGTTGACCACCCCCGGTGGAATGCCGGCTTCCAAGGCCAGGCGAGCCAGCTCCAGGACCGTGGCCGAGGCGTGCTCGGACGGTTTGATCACGATGGTGTTGCCGGCCGCCAGCGCCGGGGCAAGCTTGATCGCGGTCAGGTACAGTGGGCTGTTCCAGGGAATGATCGCCGCGACTACACCCATGGCTTCGTGCACCGTGTAGGCGAACAGGTCCGGCTTATCGAGGGGCAGGGTGCCGCCTTCGAGCTTGTCGGCCAGGCCTGCGGTGTAGTGGAAAAATTCCGGCAGGTAACCGACCTGGCCGCGGGTTTCGCGGATCAGCTTGCCGTTGTCGCGGCTTTCGAGTTGGGCCAGTTGTTCCTTGTTTTCCGCGATCAGGTCACCAAGACGGCGCAGCAGCTTGCCGCGAGCGGTGGCGGTCAAGCCGCGCCAGGCCGGGCTGTCGAAAGCGCTTTGTGCTGCCTGGACGGCGCGCTCGACATCGGCTTCGTCGGCGTCAGGCAGCTCGGCCCAGGGTTGGGCCAGGGCCGGGTTAAGGCTTTGGAAGGTCTTGCCGGACAGGGCATCGACCCATTCACCGCCGATGCACATCGAAAAACGTGCGAGTGTCATGCAACGATCCCCTTTATCTGGTTTTGTCGGGCGTTTGCCGTGTCGAGGAATTCCAGCAACAACTGGTTGACCAGGCGAGGCGACTCTACCGGCATCATATGCCGTTGTTCGGCGAGCACGGCAACGCTGGCGCCGGGAATGCGCTCGGCCAGTTGCCGGGCCATTTCCGGTGTCGAGCCGGGGTCCAGTTCACCGGTAGCGATCAGCGTCGGCACCTGGATATTGCCCAGGTCATCGGCGCGGTACATGTCCTGGGTGGCGAACAGCTCATAGGTGGTCAGGTAACCCTGCGGATCATTTCCTGCCAGGGTCTGGCGCAACGCGGCAATCTGCGCCGGGTTGGCCGCCTGGTATTCACGACTGAACCAGCGCGACAACGCCGCCTCGGCGTTCGCGTCCGGCCCATGCTCGGCGGCCTGGGCGGTGCGGGCGATGACCCCGGCGCGCTGCTCGGCGCTGCGGTTGAAGACGCTGTTGAGCACCACCAGGCCTTGCAGCCGCTGCGGGTAATGCAAGGCAAACGCACGGGCCACCAGGCCCCCCATGGAAAAGCCGATCACCGTCGCCTGGGGCAGTTGCAAGTGGTCAAGCAACTCCAGCAACTGATCGGCGTAGCCCAGCAACGCGGTACCGCTTTGCGGACGCGGACTGGCGCCATGGCCGAGCATGTCGTAGGCAATCACCCGGTATTGCGTGGCCAGGCCGACGACCTGGCCGCCCCACATTTCTTTGTTCAGGCCCACGCCATGGATCAAGACCACGGGTTGGCCTTCGCCGGTTGCCAGGTAGCTGGTGCCGGCCGGGGTGAGTTCAGCGGTGAGCCGAATCATGGAGCGCTCCTGCATGGCTTTTTTATTGTGGTTGTCCAGGCTGGATCACTGCGCATTCTCGGCGGCCAGTTCTTCCAGGTCGATGTAACGGTTACCGATGCGCGGGTGCAGGCGGCCGCCATCGGCGCAGCCCAGCACCACGACGATTTCGTCGGCGCGGGGAGCATCTTCAATCTGCATTTCCAGGGTGATGTAGTGCGAGCGCAGGCCTTCGTCGTCCTTGTGCATCATCGGGATCTGGATCGAGGTGCCAGGGCCGCCGCGCTTGTTGGTAAAGCTCAGGTAACTCTTGGCCTTGACCGCTTCGCGGTAGTGATTGCCGAAGCGTAGGGTGTGGATCACGGCGGAGGCGTGCTCGATTTCACCGTCGGCACCGACCACTGCGGCCTTGCCGTAGGCTTCGATCTTCTCGGCGCCACCGATGATGCCCACCAGGCGCTCGACCATCAGTGCGCCAAGGTCGGAGCAGTTGGCGCGGATTTCCGGCTTCAGGTCTTCGACGAAACCGCGGCCCAGCCAAGGATTTTTCATGACCACTGCCAGTCCGACCATGGTCACCGGTTTGTCGGTGGCCTTGCCGCCTTCGATAAAGGTTTCTTCGACATAGCTGACGATCTTGCGAATTTCGAAACTCATGGACTGCTCCCAGGGTGGGTGAAAAGGGCTTTGCGTATGATGGTATACCATAATACTGTCGGTGCAAGTGGTGCTGTTGAATTTGTGCGAAGGGAGGCGACGGAAGGCGGGAGGCACCGAGAGAAGGGCCAGGGCAAGATCGATGAAATGTGCCTACAGTGAATGAGTGGGTATTAATTTCCCCTTTTCAGGGCATTCCTCGCTGGCATCTCGTCTGCGTGCACCGATTCGACCCGTTTGTGGCATTGCCGCCGGGAACTGAAATAAACGTTTCAGCCTTCAAACAGCTTTTCGTCGCAAAATTGAAAATAAATTTCGCTTTTCTGTCGCTCTGCGACGGTTTTTCCAGCATTGGCTCGATGCACCGCACTTAGGCACAGCCCTTGCTACGACTCCAGAACCAGAGAGCCAGCGAGAGGTGTTCGATACGTAGAAAAATAGGGGGGGCGCACGTCATCCGGACGCAAAGGCCTGATCAGAGACCCATGCCTAACGAGGTATTCAGAGAACCAGGGCTCATAAAAAAGGCAAGGCCGTACTGAGTGGAATGACGACGTAATAAGAAATGCCGTGTACGACACGGCTGGGAGTTGGCTATGCCCCACGCTTTTTTCAATGAAATGTACGATGCCCAGGGTGACTGCCGCCCGCATTACCAAGCCTTCTCGCGCTGGCTGGCGGATACGCCGCTTGAACTGCTGGAGCAACGCCGCCGCGAAGCCGACCTGCTGTTCCATCGCGCCGGTATCACCTTCACCCTTTATGGGGACGAGCAGGGCACTGAGCGGTTGATTCCGTTCGACATCATCCCGCGCAGCATCAAGGCCAGTGAATGGCAAATGGTCGAGCGTGGCTGCATCCAGCGGGTCCAGGCCCTGAACATGTTCCTGGCCGACATCTACCACGGGCAGCACATCCTCAAGGAAGGGATCATTCCTGCCGAGCAGGTACTCGCCAACGAGGGGTATCAGATTGCGATGCAGGGCCTGAACCTGCACCGGGGCATCTACGCCCATATCGCCGGTGTCGACCTGGTTCGCGACGGTGACGGCAGCTACTACGTGCTGGAAGACAACTTGCGCACCCCCAGCGGCGTGAGCTACATGCTCGAAGACCGCAAGATGATGATGCGCCTGTTCCCCGAACTCTTCGCCGCCCAGCGCGTGGCCCCCATCGACCATTACCCGAACCTGCTGCTCGATACCCTCAAGAGTTCCAGCCCCTTGGAAAACCCCACCGCCGTGGTGCTGACCCCGGGACGCTTCAACAGCGCCTATTTCGAACACGCGTTCCTGGCCCGTGAAATGGGCGTGGAGCTGGTGGAAGGCGCCGATCTGTTCGTGCGTGACGATCACGTGTACATGCGCACCACCGCCGGCCCCCGGCAGGTGGACGTGATTTACCGTCGGCTTGACGATGCCTACCTCGACCCGCTGTCGTTCAACCCCGATTCGATGTTGGGCGTGCCGGGGCTGATCGCCGTATACCGCGCGGGCAATGTGGTGCTGGCGAACGCGGTCGGCACAGGCGTCGCCGATGACAAGTCGATCTACCCCTACGTCGACGAGATGATCCGTTTTTACCTCACCGAAGAACCGATCCTGAAGAACGTGCCCACCTGGCAGTGCCGCAAGCCCCAGGACCTGTCCCACGTGCTGGCCAACCTGCCGGATCTGGTGGTCAAGGAAACCCAAGGTTCAGGAGGTTACGGCATGCTGGTCGGGCCGGCGGCCACTGCCGCGGAGATCGAGGATTTCCGCGCCCGCCTCAAGGCCCGTCCCGAAGCCTACATTGCCCAGCCGACCTTGAGCCTGTCCACGTGCCCGACCTTTGTCGAGAGCGGCATCGCGCCGCGCCACATCGACCTGCGTCCATTCGTGCTGTCGGGCAAGGAAACGCGCCTGGTGCCCGGCGGGCTGACCCGCGTGGCGCTGCGCGAAGGCTCGCTGGTGGTGAACTCGTCCCAGGGCGGCGGCACCAAAGACACTTGGGTAGTGGAGGACTAAGACATGCTTTCAAGAACTGCTTCGGACCTCTATTGGATGTCCCGCTACCTGGAGCGCGCCGAGAACCTGGCGCGCATGCTCGAAGTCAGCTATTCGCTGTCGCTGATGCCCCAGGCCGGGCGCAGCGATGGCCATGCCGAATTAGCGATGTCGCTGCTGGCGGCCGGTACGCTGGACGACTACAACGCCCGTTATGACGCGCTCAATACCGAGCGCATGCTGCATTTCTTTGCCTTGGACGAAACCAACCCCGGCAGTATCTACAGCTGCCTGAGGGCCGCGCGAACCAATGCCCATGCCGTGCGTGGGCGCATCACCGCCGACATGTGGGAGAACATCAACGCCACCTGGCTGGAAATGCGCAACATCGCCAGCAACGGCCTTGGGCGCTACGGCATCAGTCACTTCTGCGAATGGGTCAAGGAGCGCTCGCACCTGTTCCGGGGCGCGACGTCGGGCACCATCATGCGCAACGATGCCTATTGTTTCATTCGCCTGGGGACCTTTATCGAACGGGCCGACAACACCCTGCGCCTGCTGGACGCGCGCTATGAAATGTTCGGTGAGGAGTCGGAGGAGGTCAGTGACAACTCGGCCCGTGGTTATTACCAGTGGAGTGCCTTGTTGAGGGCGTTGTCTTCGTTCGAGGCGTTCAACGAGATCTATCGCAACGCGCCCAATGCCGAGCAGGTATCCGAGATGTTGCTGCTGCGGGCCGACGTCCCGCGCTCGCTGCATGCCTGCATCGAGGAACTGGACCACATCCTCGCCAGCTTGCCGGGCAACAACGGCCGGCCGGCGCAACGCCTGGCCGCCGAGCTGAATGCGCGCCTGCGTTATTCGGGGATCGACGAGATCCTGGCGTCGGGCCTGCATCAATGGTTGACCGACTTGATCGGGCAGATCCGCCACTTGGGCCAGACCGTCCATGAGTCTTATTTGGAGGTCGTATGAAACTGTCCATACGCCACGACACCACCTACAGCTATGCCGATGAAGTCTGCACCAGCATTCAGTTCCTGCGCCTGACGCCCCGGGACACTCAGCGCCAGCGCATCCTGGAGTGGCATCTGGAGCTGCCGCGACTGGTGCGCAGCCAGCTTGATCCCTATGGCAACATTCTCCACGTGATGACCATGGACGAGCCCCACGGTGCCCTGGTCCTGACGGCTTATGGCGAGGTGGAAATCCATCAGTCGATAGCGATGGAACCGGACAGCCAGTCGCCACTGCCGTTCTTGCGCACCAGCCGCCTGACCGAGGCGGACGAGACCCTCAGCGCCTTCGCCGTCGAACAATGCGCAGGACGACGCGATCGTTCGGCCTTGACCGACCTGATGAACGGCCTGGCGGCGCGGATGCCCTATAGCCCTGGCACCACGGCGGTCAACAGCACCGCCGCCGAGGCGTTTGCCGGTGGAACGGGGGTTTGCCAGGACCATACCCACGCATTCCTGGCCTGCGCGCGCAGCCTGGGCATTCCCGCGCGCTATGTTTCCGGTTACCTGTGCACCGAGGACGAAAGCCACCTGGCGAGCCACGCCTGGGCGGAAGCCTGGCTGGACGATGGCTGGTACAGTTTCGACGTGACCAACCGCCTGACCCTTCCAGACCGCCACCTGAAACTGGCGGTCGGCCTGGACTACCTCGACGCCTGCCCGGTCCGCGGCATGCGCCGGGGCGGCGGGGCGGAACAGATGCAGGCGCGGGTGCAGGTAAGCTCGATGGTGCAGGTGCAACACCAATAAAGGCACGCCGAAGCTGAAGGCCTCGTCGCGAGCAAGCTCGCTCCCACACCGGGATTGGTGGTGGATACAAACCCTGTATCCACCCGAGCCCCCCTGTGGGAGCGAGCCTGCTCGCGATGAGGCCGACACATCCAACATCAATGCAATCAGACCCACCGCCACTGCCTTTGTGGCGAGGGAGCTTGCTCCCGCTGGGCTGCGCAGCAGCCCCAGAACCAAGCACCGCGTAGCGTCAGGCAGATCGCATGCAGCTTATTGGGGCCGCTCCGCGCCCCAGCGGGAGCAAGCTCCCTCGCCACGGGGTTGAATGCTCGGCATCAGGTCTGGAAACACCCGAGTCCCCTGTGGGAGCTGAGCTTGCTCGCGATAACGGTCTCCCAGCCGACATCACCGCCAACTGACCCACCGCCATCGCGAGCAAGCTCGCTCCCACAAAATCTCCCACACTGGGATTGGTGGTGGATACAAACCCTGTATCCACCCGAGCCCCCCTGTGGGAGCGAGCCTGCTCGCGATGAGGCCGACACATCCAACATCAATGCAATCAGACCCACCGCCACTGCCTTTGTGGCGAGGGAGCTTGCTCCCGCTGGGCTGCGCAGCAGCCCCAGAACCAAGCACCGCGTAGCGTCAGGCAGATCGCATGCAGCTTATTGGGGCCGCTCCGCGCCCCAGCGGGAGCAAGCTCCCTCGCCACGGGGTTGAATGCTCGGCATCAGGTCTGGAAACACCCGAGTCCCCTGTGGGAGCTGAGCTTGCTCGCGATAACGGTCTCCCAGCCGACATCACCGCCAACTGACCCACCGCCATCGCGAGCAAGCTCGCTCCCACAAAATCTCCCTTCCTCCATACCTTCAAAAATGAAGCTTTCATGACAAAAGTTCGGTAGCACATCGCCATTCCCGTCATGCCTGTGTGACGTGTTCGAGGGGACCTTTCAGGTCGTTTGGAGCCGGGGCGCGAAGCCGGGAGTGAGGCGATGGGGACTATGGAACGTTATTCGAAAGTGGGCATGCAGGAGCTTGACCAGCGGCTGTCGAAGATCGTCGAGGCGGCGCGCAAGCAACCGGTCTCGGTGTATCGCTACGGCGCGCCGTGGGTCTGGATCGTTTCCCAGGATGACTGGCAGGGCGCGCTCAAGGAAGTGTCCAGCTACATTCCGCAAGGCCATTCACTGGTTTTGCTGCGTCCGCAGATCGACGACCTGCTGGATGACCATCGCGATGTGCTGCAGGGCCTCAACGCCGGTGCCCAAATGTTGATCGCACCGCAAACCGCCATGCACATCCTCCTTCTGCAACTGCTCTATTCGGTGCCCAGCGAGCAGCAACTCTACGAACAACTCAATTACAACCTGCTGTTCCGCTGGTTCGTCGGCCTGGACCTGAACCAGAAGGTCTGGAGTTTCAACGTCCTGAGCAAAGACCTCGCCACGCTGCTGGGCGATGCACGGGCGGTGCGGCTCATCCAGAAAATCATCGGTGAAGTGTTCTGTGGCGCCTTGCTGCAAATGCCGGAGTTCTCCTTGAACTTCGCGCTGCTGCACACCTGGCTGGCCCGGCACGCCACGACATCGACCATAAGCAATTGAGCCGTACTTTGAATTCAGGGGGTGGTGTGGAGCATTTTTTCAAATCGCGGCCGGCGCTGTGGGGCTGGTTGCTGCTGGCGGTCGGGGGGCCGTCCGCATTCGCAGCAGAAGGAGGGCAGGAGGCCGAAACGGCGCCGACGCGGCTGGTGGACGTGAACGAGTATTTCGTGCGCGGCAACACCGTGCTCGATGCCCGGGCCATCGAGGAAGCGGTGTACCCGTTCCTCGGCCCGCAAAAAGCCTTGAGCGACATCGAAGGCGCCCGGGAAGCCCTGCAAAAAGCCTATCAGACCCGCGGTTATCAATCGGTGTTCGTCGAGCTGCCGGAGCAGAAAGTCGAAGACGGCATCGTCTACCTGCAGGTCAGCGAAACCAAGATCGGCCGGGTGCGCGTGGTAGGGGCCAAGCACTATTCGCCCGTTGAAATCCGGGAGGACGTGCCGGCGCTCAAGGAAGGCGAGGTCCCCGACTTCGCCCAGGTCCAGGCAGAACTGGCGCTGTTGAACAAAACCCCGGGACGCCAGGTGATGCCGCTGGTGCGCGAAGGCCAGCGCCCCGGGACGATGGACGTGGATTTGCAGGTCGAAGACCAGAACCCCTGGCAAGCCAGCCTGGGGCTGAACAACGACTACAGTGCCGACACCGAAAAGCTGCGCACGGTCGCCAGCCTGGGCTACAACAACCTCTGGCAACTGGGCCACAGCGTTTCGCTGACTTTTTTCACCGCGCCCCAGGACACCGAAAACGCCAAGGTCTGGTCGGGCTCCTACACCGCGCCGCTGAGCGAACGCTGGAGTGTGCAGTTCTCGGGTTACCAATCCGACAGCAACGTGGCCACCGTCGGCGGCAGCAACGTGTTGGGCAAAGGGCATTCCTACGGGGTGTCGGCGATCTACAGCCTGCCGTCCAGTGGGGCATGGGCCAACAGCTTTTCGGTCGGGGTGGATTTCAAGGACTTCGAGGAAGAGCTGAACCTGGGCGGTGCCAGCGACAAGGCACCGCTCAAGTACGCGCCGTTCACCTTCGCCTACAACGGCTTTCGCTACACCGAACACAGCCAGTTGGGCCTAGGCCTTAGCCTGGTGGCGGGCACCCGGAGCCTGCTGGGCTATGGCAGCTCCGACGAAGAGTTCGACTACAAGCGCTATCGCGCCAGCCCCAGCTTCGCGGTGCTCAAGGGCGATGGCAATTACACCTTCACCTTCGGCAACGACTGGCAGACCGCCTCCAAGGCCGCCTTCCAACTGGCCTCCGGGCCGCTGGTTTCCAACGAGCAATTCTCCGCCGGTGGCGCCACCTCGGTGCGCGGCTACCTGGCCGCCGAGCGCACCGGCGACGACGGCTACCTGTTGTCCCAGGAGCTGCGCACGCCATCCCTGGCCAAGTTCCTCGGCAGCTACGTCCAGGAGTGGCGTTTCTACGCCTTCGCCGAAGGCGCGCAGCTGTATTTGCGTGACGAACTGCCTGACCAGGAAGCCGACTACAGCCTCGCCAGCGTCGGTCTCGGCACCCGCGCCAGCCTGAGCAAATGGCTGTCCGGCAGCCTTGATTGGGGTTATCCGCTGCTCGAAGGGCCGAACACCGAGAAACAGGAATCGCGCCTGCACTTCAACCTGCAAGCGACGTTTTGAACCCAGGAGTCATGTCCATGCAACGCTTATTGTTATCCCTGTTGATCTGCCTGGGGCTGGTGCTTCCGGCGACCGCCAACGCCTGGTGGCAGGACGATTGGCATTATCGCAAACAGATTTCGGTGGACACCACGCCCCAGGGCGCCGCCATCGCCCAAGCCTTGGGCCGCACCGCGCTGCTGGTGCGCCTGCACACCGGCAACTTCACCTTCGACGGCGTCAAGGACGACGGCTCGGACCTGCGTTTCGTCAGCGGCGATGACAAGACGGTGCTCAATCACCAGATCGAAAGCTTCGACCCGCTGATGGGCATGGCGCTGATCTGGGTCGACGTGCCGACCGTGGAGGGCGGCCAGCGCCAGGACCTGTGGATGTATTACGGCAACCAGAAGGCGCCGGCCACGGGCAGCGGCCAGCTGACCTTCGACCCGGACTACACCGCGCTGTACCACTTCGACGGCGCCACCGGCGTGCCGCCCAAGGACACCACGGCCTACGGCAACAATGCCCAGGGCGCGGTCGGCGTCAGCATCGATGGCGTGATCGGGCGGGCCGTGCAGTTCAACGGCCAGCCACTGTTGTTGCCCGCCAGCCCGTCGTTGCAACACAGTGCCGGCGCGGCGTTCACCTTCAGTACCTGGCTGCGCCAGGACCAGGCCAGTGGCGAGCAAGTCATCCTGGCCCGTCGCGAAGCCGCCATCAGCTTGCTGATTGGCGTGAACCAGGGTGTGCCGTTCGTAGCGGTCAATGACCAGCGCGCGGTCTCGACCCAGCCGCTGAACCCCGGCCAGTGGCAGCACCTGGCGTTGACCGCCTCGGGCGACCGGGTCGTGCTGTACGTCAACGGACGTGAAACCGCGAGCCTCGCCGTGGCGATGCCGGCGTTCAATTCGCCAATCGCCTTGGGGGCTGACGCTGCCGCCGGTACCTTCGCGCCTTTCAGCGGTGCGATGGACGAAGCGCGTCTGTCCAAGGTGGCCCGTCCGGCACCGTTGCTGTTGGCCGACGCCAATGCCCAGGGCGCCGAATCGAAGCTGGTGGCCTACGGGGTCGATGAAGAGCAGTCCGGCTTCGGTTTCGGCAGCCTGGGCTTCCTGCTCAACGCCGTGCCGCTCGACGCTTGGGTGATCATTGGGGTACTGGTGCTGATGATGTTCCAGTCGTGGATCATCATGATCCGCAAGAACCGCATGGTCAGCCGTCTCGGCGCCGCCAACGAAGCCTTCCGCGAGCAGTTCGCCAGGATTGGCACGCGCCTGGAAATGTTCGCCGACGACCAGGAGCTCGCCCAGCGCCTGCAACATTCGTCGCTGTGGCGCTTGTACCTGGTGGCCGTCAAGGAAATCCGCACCCGCCGTGAGCAGGGCGCCGACACCTCGTCGGTGTCGGCGGCCACCATCGAAGCGATCCGTTGCTCGATGGACGGCGTGCGCACCCGCGAGAACCAGGCGCTGAGTTCGAAGCTCTCGACCCTGTCCAACGCCATCGCCGGCGGTCCGTACATCGGCCTGCTCGGTACCGTGCTGGGGATCATGGTGGTGTTCCTCGGCACGGCCATGGCCGGCGACGTGAACATCAACGCCATCGCCCCTGGCATGGCCGCGGCCTTGCTCGCCACCGCCATGGGCCTGTTCGTCGCGATCCCGGCGCTGTTTGGCTACAACCGCCTGATCACCCGCAACAAAGAAGTCAGCGCCGACATGCGGGTCTTCGTCGACGAGTTCATCACCCGCCTGGCGGAGATGCACGGTGAAGGCCAGTCCGGTGAAGCGGCGCATCGCCGTAATCAACACGTCCAATCGTCCGTACCGGCCTGAGGGAGTCGCCATGGCTAGCGTAAACGCTTCACACGATGACGACGATGATGCCGCGGTCGACAGCATCAACATCACGCCGTTGGTGGATGTGCTCATGGTGGTGCTGGTGATGTTCATCCTCACGGCCACGGCCCAGGTGTCGGGCATCCAGATCAACCTGCCCAAGGCCAGCGCCTCGGTGTCGTTGTCCGAAGCCAAGACCAAGGCGATTTCGGTGAATGACGGCGGGCAGGTGTTCCTCGATGCCTATCCGGTGACCCTGGCCGAGCTGGAAGAACGCCTGCGCATCGAAAAGGCCCAGAGCCCGGACTTCCCGGTGATCGTGCGCGGCGACGCGACGGTGCAGTACCAGAAAGTCATTGAAGTGCTGGACCTGTTGCGACGCCTGGAACTGTCCCAGGTCGGTCTCGTGACCGGCAAACCGAGCCAGGGCTGATCATGACCGCCAGACTTCCCATCGATCCGCCCCCGGTGAAGACCTCGCCGTTGCGCCTGCTCAAGTGGGCCGCCGGCCTGTTGCTGGGCGCCGTGGCGGCCTGGCTGCTGTGGCAGTGGGCCAACGACATGAGTGGCGTGCGCCGCGAAGCGCCGAAGGTGCCGACCATCATCCCGTTGCCACCGCCGCCCCCACCACCGCCGGAGAAACCCAAGGAACCGGAACCCCAGGTCGAGGAAAAGGTGGTCGAGCCCGAGCCGACCCCGGAACCCGAAGAGGTCAAGCCGGAGGAAGAGGCTCCGCCGTCGCCGGTCGACGACCTGGCGAACCCGATGCAGATGGACGGCGACGCCCAGTCCGGCAATGACGCTTTCAACATCGGCGCCGGCAAGGGCGGGGGCATGGCCGGGGCAGGGGGCGGACGCCTGGGCAATGGCACCTACAGCCAGTTCCTGGCGTTCACCTTCCAGCGCTTGCTGCGGGAAAACCCCGACTTGCGCAGCCTGGCGTTTTCGCTGCAGGCCGATGTCTGGCTCAGTGCCGTGGGCGAAATCACCCGGGTCGAGCTGGTCAAGTCCAGCGGTAACCCGCAAGTGGACGAGCAAGTGATGTCCGCCCTGCGTGCCGCGCCCCATTTGAGTGAACGGCCACCGGCCTCCCTGACCTTGCCCGTGCGCCTGTCCTTGCAGGGACGGCGGCCGGGTTAACCGACTTTTTGACAGTTTGCCAACAGGAGTTGTGTGCAGATGATTTCCAATGTGAATCGATTGTCGTGGGCGATCGGCCTGGTGGTCCTGAGCCTGGCCGGACACGCGGCCGCCGCTGCGGCGCCTTCGGAGAACGCCACGATCAATCTGATCCGCCTGCTGGTGCAGCAGGGGGTGTTGAAGCAGGACCAGGCCGATGGCTTGATCGCCCAGGCCGAACGCGAAGCCGTGCAGGCCCGCCAGGCGGCCACGACGGTTGCCGCGACGCCGGCCGGCGCGCCGGGAGACGTGCGCGTGCAATACGTGCCGAACATCGTGCGCGAGCAGATCCGCGATCAGGTCAAGGCCGAAGTCATGGCCACCGCCAAGCAGGAGAATTGGGCCCAGCCCAACACCTTCCCGGACTGGGTCTCACGGATCAGTTTCGATGGCGACATTCGGCTGCGGGATGAGTCGCGCTATTACTCGGGCACCAACAGCAACGAAATCGTCGATTTCGCCCGGCTCAATGACAGGGGGCCCTACGACGTCAACCCCAACAGCAGCTCCGGCCTGCCGCCGTTGCTCAATACCCGTGAAGACCGGGAAAACCTGTTCCGCCTGCGCGCCCGCCTGGGTATGAAGGCGGTGATTGCCCCGCAATGGACCGCAGGCATCCGCATCGGCACCAGCTCGGACAACAACCCGGTGTCCACCACCCAGACCCTTGGTGGTGGCTTCGGCAAAAAAGACATCTGGCTCGACCAGGGCTACCTGACCTGGAAGCCCTCGGACGAGTTGACGCTGACCGGCGGGCGTTTCGCCAACCCGTTTTTCTCCACCGACCTGTTGTATTCCGGTGACCTGAACTTCGACGGCGTGGCGGCGAATTTCAACCACAAGCTCAATCAGGACTGGGGCCTGTTCGGCACCGTCGGCGCGTTCCCGGTGGAGTACACCAACGACACCAGCACCAGCAACGGCAGCGACAAGGAAGAGAGCGACAACAAGTGGCTGTACGGTGCGCAGCTGGGGGCCAACTGGGCTATCAACGACAGCAACCGGATCAAGGGCGCGTTGGCCTATTTCCGCTTCGATGACATCGAGGGCCAGCGTTCCTCGCCGTGCCAGCCTTGGGCCGGTGATCCGGGCTGCGACAGCGACGGTTCGCGAGTGGCGTTCATGCAGAAGGGCAACACCGTGTTCCTGCTGCGCGACATCACCCCCAATCCCCTCAACCCGTCGACCACGCCACAGCCGCAATACGTCGGCCTGGCCTCGGAGTTCAACCTGCTGGACCTGAACGTCGCGTGGGACACCGATCTGCCTGAAGACCTGAAACTGCGCAGCCAGGCCCATTACGTCCACAACCTGGGCTACGACGAAGGCGAGATGCGCAAGCGCTCCGAAGGGCAGTTCGCCAATAACCTGGATGAAAACGGCGAGGTAGAAAGTGGCGCCAACGCCTGGATGCTCCAGTTCACCCTTGGCAACTCGCTGGAACTCAAGCGCGAGGGCGATTGGAACCTGTTCGCCGGCTACAAGTACATCCAGCCGGACGCCTTGCCGGACGGCTTCAACGATTCGTCATTCCATCTGGGGGGCACCAACGCCAAGGGTTATTTCCTGGGCGGCAACTATGGCCTGGCGAGCAACGTCTTCGCCACCGGTCGCTGGTTGAGTTCCGAAGCGGTGTACGGCGCGCCGTACGACATCGATGTCTTGCAGCTTGAAATCAATACGCGCTTCTAAGCGCAGGGAGGCCTCATGAAAAGGCGAGCCAATTACCCAAGCCCGATTGCGGTGCTGATGCTGGGCCTGCTGCTCAGTGGCATGGCTCATGGCGAAGGCCTGGAGGAGCGGCTGCGCACGCAACTGCGCAGCACCACCGCGCAGTTGCAGGCCCTGCAGAGCGAGCAGGCCCAGGCCAGCGCCGCTCGTCAGGCGGCAGAGAGTCAGGCCAAGGAAGCCCAGGCGCAGATCAAGCAATTGACTGCGCAACTGGCCAAGGCCCAGGCCCTCACCGAACAACTGGCCGGGCACCAGCAAAGCCTGCAAAACCAGGCCCAGGCCCAGGTGGCGGCCAGCAACGAGCAGATCGGCAAGTTCAAGAAAGCCTACGAGGAGTTGTTGACCCTGGCCCGTGGCAAAGAGACCGAGCGGGCTCGTTTGGAAGCGCAATTGACCGAGCGTGACACACAAGTGCAGCAATGTTCGGTCAAGAATCAGCAGATGTACGAAGTCGCCAAGACGCTATTGCACGCCTACGAAACCATCGATGTGACCGATATCGTGAAGATCCGCCAGCCGTTCGCGGCCAAGGCCCGGGTACGTTTCGAAGAGCTGGCCCAAGGTTTCGGCGATGATCTCTACAAGAACCGTTTCGATGCGCCCCAGGCCTCGATCACTCACTGAACAGCACAAGGAAGAACCGAACATGACCTCAATGATTGAATCCGTCGGCGCAAAATCCCTTACCGAGTTGTTACAGGCCGCCGGTTATCGGGTCAACGAAACCGAGCAGAACGGCATTGTGCAACTGCTCAGCGCTAGCCAGGGCATCGGCTTTGCCGTGCGTTTCGGCAACCCGGCGCCGACGCCGGGCGAATACCTGGACTTCACCTTCAGCTGCGCCTTGCGGGTGCAGGGCGAGTTGCCGGCCGGGTTGGCGGAACAGTGGAACGCCTCGCGACGCTTTGCCCGGTTGTCGCTGCAGGGCGAATTCCTGGTGATGGAAATGGATGTGGTGGTCGCGGCGGGCGTGAGCGCCGATCATCTGCGCAGTCATCTGGAACTGTGGGACCGCCTGTTGCAGGAGTTCATTGTCTTCCTGCGTGAATACAGCCAGAACGCGGCACGGGTGCAAGCCGCGGCCGAGCCCGTCGAGGCGCCATTGGAGGAGGCCGTCGCATCGTGAAAAAACCGACTTTCGTCATCAGCGCTGCAGCGCTGGGCGTGGTTGTCGTGGCGCTGGTGCTGGGCCTGCGACCGGGCAGCGATCCGGTTGCCGCAGTGCAGACCGTGAGTACTGTTTCGGCTGATTCGCCGAGCCTGGCCCGATTGGGCAATCAGCAGGTCAGCCCCGACGAACTCAAGGCCTTGCTGGCCGCGCTGGCCCCTGAGGTTCGCCAGCAAATGCGTGGCAATCGGGCGGCGCTGGAAGGCTGGATTCGTGCGCGCCTGGCGGAAAAAGTCGTGTTGGAACAGGCCGATGCCCAGGGCTGGCGTCAGCGGCCCGAGGTGGAGCGGCAGACACGAGCGGCGGCTGAGCAGATTGTTTTTCGTGATTATTTGCAGTCGGTCAGCCAGGTGCCGGCCGGGTATCCCAGTGAAGACGAATTGAAACAGGCTTACGACGCCGGGAAAGCCAACTGGACCGCGCCGGCGTTGTACCGGGTCAGTCAGATTTTCCTCGCCGCCACCGAGCCGCAAACCGTGGAGGCGGTGCGCCGGCAAGCGCTGGAGTTGAGCAAGAAAGCCCAGGCCTCACCCGCTGAGTTCGGCGCCCTGGCCGGTCGTTTTTCCCAGGATCGCAGCAGCGCCGAGCGCGGCGGTGACAGTGGTTTCCAGCCGTTGCAGCAACTGGTTCCGCCAGTGCGTGAGGCGGTGACGCGCTTGAAAGTCGGTGCGGTATCGGAGCCGGTACAGAGCGCGGCGGGGTTCCATGTCATCAAGCTCACCGAACAACAGCCGGCCCGGGAAGCGACCCTGGACGAAGTCCGCGAACGCCTGACCCAGGCCTTGCGCGCCCAGCGCCAGGAGCAGATCGCCAAGGCCTACCTGGACGGTATGCTCGATACAGCGACGTTGAGCATCGATGGCGCGCAGTTGAGCAAGGTGTTGGAGGAGGGGCTTTAGCCAGGCCCACACCTTGTGGCGAGGGAGCTTGCTCCCGCTGGGCTCTGTAGGAGCTGGCGAAGCCTGCGAT
Organism: Pseudomonas thivervalensis; assembly: GCF_001269655.1. Lineage (GTDB taxonomy): Bacteria > Pseudomonadota > Gammaproteobacteria > Pseudomonadales > Pseudomonadaceae > Aquipseudomonas > Aquipseudomonas thivervalensis. Next base: position 118,662 of record NZ_LHVE01000017.1, on the reverse strand, counting down.
CTATTGATCTTTCGCTCCAGACTCAATTGGCAGTGAAAAGATCGCAGCCTCGCTTCGCTCGTCAGCTCCTACAGACCAGCGGGAGCAAGCTCCCTCGCCACAGGGTGCTGAGTTGTTTGCCCCATGTATTTGTACAACCGACAGGGAGTCACCCATGACCTTCATCGAGCCCGCAGGACGCCAGGCTGTCACCGCATACCGCACACCGTTGCGTGCCCCCGACCCGTGGCTGGCGATGGCTGGCGATATCGAGCCGCAGGTGGCGCGGTGTTTCCTGGTCAGCGCCCGTTGTGGCTGCTTCATGCAAGCGGCCCGCAGTCTTAACGTCAAGGCGACCTGGCTGCGCAAGCAGTTGGCGCAGTTGGAGGCGCGGCTGCAACGTTCGCTGTTCAGCTTCCAGGGCAGCGCCTTGACCCTCAGTCGCGAAGGCCGGCAGTTGCAGGCGCGACTGGTTTCCCTGGCGCAGGACAGCTCCCCACCACTGAGCGATCAACCCTTGATTCGCCTGGCCGTGGCCGAGTCGATTCTGCATGACATCCTCGGCCGTGACCTGATCGCGTTGCTGCGGCGCAACGCCAGCGTGCGATTGCAGATCATCACCCTGGACAGTGAACTGGCGCTGCAAGCCGTCAGCGCCGACCTGGTGCTGTGGTTGAGTGATGCCCACGCGTCGGCGCCGGGGCCGAGCTTCGCCACGTTGCCCGCGGATCGACTGGCGCGGCTGGACTATCTGCCGCACATTGCCAAGCGCTACTCAAGACCGGCTACGCGCCCCGACTGCCTGGATGACCTGAACGACTACATGCTGGTGCAATGGCAGGCGGACCGGCACGTGGACAGCTTCGCCCCGTGGAACGCCCTGATAGAACAACGCCGGGCAGGCGTGGTGCAGGTGCAAGCCTACGAATTGATGCTGGAAATGATTCGCTGCAGCGCCTGCATCGGTCTCTTGCCGCAGTACATGAGCCGCTTCGATCGAGGCCTGGTGGCGTTGCCGCACGTGTTCGGTCTGTCAATGCAGCGGCATTTGTGGATGGCCGTCAGTGCCCAGGCCGAAGGCTTGCCAGAGGTGCAGATGCTGCGTGAACTTATCCATCACACGTTCGACGAGCGCCGGGATTGGTTCCAGGCATAACGAGCATCACGCTAACCTGTGGGAGCGAGCTTGCTCGCGATGAGGCCGGCACATCCGGCCTCCAACTGACCCACAGGTTCCCTCCACAGCTTGGCGCGGCTTATAGTGCCTGGCCTTGTCGCGCCTCCAGGAAGGAGCCCCCCATGTCCGAGTCCTCAATCACCCTCGAACGCTTCACTGAAGCCCACATCGCCGGTGTCACCGCGCTCTACAACGACCCGGCGGTGACTCGTCAGGTGTTGCAAATGCCTTTCCAGTCCACCGAAATCTGGCGCAAGCGCCTGGCGATGGATGACGAGCGCCTGTTGAAACTGGTGGCCCTGCACGAAGGGGAAGTCATCGGTAACCTGGGGCTGGAGCAGTTCTCGCGGGTGCGTCGGGCCCATTGCGGCAGCCTCGGCATGGGCGTGGCGGTCGCCTGGCAGGGCAAAGGCGTGGGGTCGATGCTGCTGGCCGCCGCGCTGGACGTCGCGGACAACTGGATGAACCTGCGCCGGGTCGAGCTGACGGTGTACGCCGACAATGAAGCGGCCATCGGGCTGTACCGCAAGTTCGGCTTCGAAACCGAAGGCCTGCTGCGCGACTATGCCGTGCGTGACGGACGCTGGGTGGATACGCTGGCGATGGCGCGGTTGCGCTGAGCGATACGCGCTAAACGCAACGCCCGAGCAGGTCCCATATGTACTGGTTATTCGGCTCCCTGCTACCGATCTTGAGCATCACTGAGTCAACGCCTGTTCCGCTGCGATATAGCTAAAAGAGGCTTTCCCGTGGAGGCTGGCGGCAGGTGTCAGGCGAATGATGGGTACGACAATTCTCGGATTGGTTGAATTGTAGAAGTCACGTTGGTTGTACTGAGCGTCGGCCAGACCCTGGGGATGTCCAGCAATGTAGAAAAACGCCAGGATCGGCAGTGTGTTGGGCTGTCCTGGTGTCCAGGTTTTGATAATGATTTCGTTATGCTCGTTGAACACCTGCGCCGCATAATTTGGACTGGCAGCGGCTAACAAGGCCCTGGCCCGCAACGATTCCTGGAACGCGGGCGCGGCCAAAGCATTGCGCTCATCGGAGACGTCGAATCCACATTGTTGTTGGTGATGTTCGGCATTAGGGTCCGGGTATGTCCATACGTACACCCATTGCTCCCCGATGGTCACGTTATGGTATTGGCACAGATTGCTATGGTAAGGGTAATTGGCGTGTGGGCCACAAACCTGGTTCCGGCTTTGGGTCCACCCATCCATTGGGTAGGAGCACATATAAAACAGCTGTGCCTTGCCCGCCGGGGCCTCGAGAAACGGATAAATGATATAGCCGTTGTGATAACCCCAACCAAATGCATCTCCCCCAAAGTTGGTATCTGCCCGCATATAGGAAAAAGACACGCCGCGATTGCTTATTGAAATCGGGCTGGGGTCCCAGACTTTGTAGACATTGGCTGGGTCTTTTACGGTCAGCCTGTGAGTCACGCCGGAACAAAGGAACGCGGGTTGAGAGTCGGTTCGGTTGCAGTTAGGAAAGTTGCGAACATAGAGTTCGCTCAGGTAAGCGGCGACACCAGGCCCGTCAAGTACTTCGACACCATTGATGTCGCGCGCCACAGGCGGTTTTGTTGCGAGCTGAGTACAGCCAACCATTATCGTGATTAATAGTAGGCCAATAAACTTACGCATCGTGGATCTCCCTATAACGGAAGTTGCACTAGGGTTAGTACGGGCTGTCGGTAGTTTCAGTCGGAACTCATGCTTGATGGCTGGTTAATGATGAATGACAACGTGTTCATGGCGTCACCACCTGATCCGCTGTGGAGTAGGTGAAAGCGGCTGTTCCATTGAGACTGGCAGCGGGTGTCAGGCGAATGATGGGTACGACAATTCTCGGATTGGTTGAATTGTAGAAGTCGCGTTGGTTGTATTGGGCGTCGGCCAGCCCTTGGGGATATCCCGCGACGTAGAAGAACGCCAGGATTGGAAAAGTGTTGGGTTGCCCGGGTGTCCAGGTTTGGATAATGATTTCGTTACGTTCGTTGAATACCTGTGCAGCATAATTTGCACTGACAGCCGCTAACAGGTTTCTGGATCGCAATGACTCTCTGAACGCAGGGCCGGCTAACACGTTGCGATCATCACTGACGTCGAATCCGCATTGTTGAAGCGCGGTAACGGCATTAGGATCCGGGTATGTCCATACATACACCCATTGCTCCGCGATGGTGACGTTATGGTATTGGCACAGGTTGCTGTGATGGGGATAAAGATGGTACGGGCCACACACCGGGCTGCGCAGAAGGCTCCTCGCATCCATCGGGTATGAGCACATATAAAACAGCTGAGTTTTGCCCGCCGGGGCCTCGAGGAAGGGGTAGAGGATATAGCCATTGTGGTTGCCATTCTCAAAGGCATTGAAGTTGGTATCTATCCGTAAATAAGAAAAGGACACCCCGCCATTGGCGATCGAGGCTGGGCGGGGATCCCAGACTTTGTACCGCTCGGCGGGGTCTTTTATGGTGGGCTTGAACGTTACGCCGGAACAGAGGAAGGCCGGTTGAGATTCGCTCCGGTGGCAGTTGCCAAAGTTGCGGTTGTAAAGTGTGCTCAGATAAGCGGCGGTGTTCGGTCCATCGAGCACGTTGGCGCCGTTGACGCTGGTGATTTCAGGCGGTTTTGTCGTGGCCTGTGCGCAATTGACCATCAAGGTGATAAGCAGTAGGCCCATTGATCCCTGTATCAGTTGCCGCAGTGTCTTGCCCCTGCGTAGAAACAAAGAGAGTTTCATTGAGTCACTGCCTGATCGGATACGACATAAGTGAAGGTGGCGCTTCCGGCAGCGCTATTGGCGGGGGTCAGGCGAATGATCGGCACCACAATCCTTGGATTGGTGGAATTGTAGAAGTCCCGTTGGTTGTACCGAGCATCAGCCAAGCCCGCGTTGTCGCCTCCCGCAACGAAGAAAAACGCCATGATCGGAAAAGTGTTTGGCCGCCCCGGTGTCCAGGTCTTGATGATGATTTCGTTGTGCTCGTTGAACCCGCTCGTTCCTAGCAGGCCTTTGGCCCGAATGGATTCGTAAAACGCGGGCCCAGCCAGGTAATTGCGGTCATCCTGGACATCGAATCCGCATTGGCGCAGATATGCATTGCCCCCCGGCAGTGTCCATACGCCCAGCCATTGTGCTGCGGTGGTCACGCCGGCCACATGACAGGGGCGGCTGTAATTGGGATAGTCCGCGGAGGCGCCACAAGGGGTGGTTCGATTCCAGGTCCAGCCATCCATCGGGAATGAACACAAATAGTCGAGGTCAATCTTGTCAGGCGGTGCAAATTCGAAGATGGGATAGAGGATAAAGCCGTTGCCGTGCCCCCACGCCAACCTTCCGAAATTGGCGTCTGCCCGTAGATAGGAGAAGGACACGCCGCCACTGATGATTGAGTTTGGGCTGGGGTCCCAGACTTTGTATTTCTCGGCGGGGTCTTTCACCGTTACCCTCAGAGTGATGCCCGAACAGAGAAATGAGGGTTGAGAGTCGGTATTGTGGCAGTTGGGAAATCTGCGATTGTAAAGCGTGGTCAGGACCCCAGCGGTTCCCGGTCCATCAATTACCTGGACCCCGTTGACGTTGACGATATCAGGCGGTGCCGTGGTGACTTGCGAGCAACCGACCATTAACGCGATTAACAGCAGACCCATTAATTTACGCACGGTACGTTCTCCTGCAGTGGAACAGCAGCGTCAGGTATTGATCGAGATGGTGGCTAAGTCGAAAGCCCGGATCAGGCGGTCAATCTCAGAAACCATGAAAAAATAATAGGCGTGCCGGTGCCGGTTTCCCTGAGTGTCCAGTTGACCATGATGGGTTTTCCGCGGTTTTCTGCTATCCAGGCAGGGGGCACGGCCAGGTCGGTTTGGCTGGTACCGGCTGTTATCCGAATTTCGTCACCGTAGCGAGCCGTCACGCCAAACAGCGCCATTCGGGCGGTATGCGGCGTGAACAGGGCTGGATGGTAGGCCCTGAGATTGGTTTTGCTGCCGTCCAACGTTGGTTCGCGTAACGCGTGTTTTTGTGGCGTGACCGTAATGTCCAGGTCTCTGGATGGAATATCCGTAGCCGTGCCAGGCAGCCTGACGGTATAGCGAACCTCTGCGCCGGTGCCGATGCAATCCACCACTTCGTTCCTGGGCACCTGGAAGTTCAAGGTCTGTCCGGCAAAAGCGACAGTCTGGATCTCGCTACCGTAGGTCGCGTTGCGCCCAATCCAAAACACCTTTACCGTCTGCCCGGGCGCTGACCCGATGTAGTTCACTTCGACGTTGGCGAATTCCGCATAGTAGAAGTCTCTTTCGAAGTTCAGGCGCTCGCCGTTGAGTTCCATGGCCTCCAATACCCTGGGTTTTGTCAGGTCGAGGGACGGTTGGCGAATATGCACGTCGATGTAAGTGGTTCTCGACCATATCGCTTGCGGGCCGCTGGAGTTGCCCAACTGATCCGTGACCCTGAACCGCAAGGCGAACCTGGGATTGTCTTGCCAGAAGTCGGCGGTTCTCAGAATGATGTCGACTTTGCCGGCAGCGGCCTCGTTGGCATTGACGGTGTACGACATTTCCTGGCTGTCACGATCCAGTGTGATGACATCCCTATCCCTCATGTAGGGGTAGCTGAGGGTCACGATCACCCCTTGGGCGGCCCTTGCCGCATCCACGCCGTTGGCGATGACATCGGCTGGCAGGGCTAGGGACAGGTTCGGGTTGTCGCCGGGAGTCGAGACCTCGCCCCCCGGCTGTGGCCGGTGGAACAGTACGGTCAAAGGCCGCGATGTTTCGGGCTGTGTATGGCCCACACGGAGTACGCTCAAGCGCAGCTTGTTGATGCCATTGCTCAGCAGGGCATCCGGCAGGTTCAGCGTGAAATCTTGATTTTTTTCCCCCGGCAGAATGGTTTTGTTCAAGACCGGGGTGTCGGAATCACCCAGCAATAGGCGGGCGTCGTCATATTCTTCCTGCTCGATCCAGGGCCGCACCAGTAGCGGTAGCAGTCCATTGCTCAGTAAACGAAGCGGGACACCGCCGTCCGGATTCACTGGATGTACAACCGAAACCATCCCTACGATGATGGCGGGGTCAATTGCCAGGATTTCTTTTTCTTCGTTCTGGTTGGTCATTTCGCCTGCTCCTACTTGCCAAGCATCATCAGGTTTATCGTCTTGGCGTGTTGCTCTATCAAACCTCCGGCATGTGGCTTTGACTACTGTCAACTCTGACAGGTGGGCTAAGAAAGACGGTAAAACCCCATCCTTGAGGGCTGTCCCTCAGGGTTCCTTTTTGGGCCAAAAGAGTTTTCGGTTCCAGACAAGCAAAAGCCCGTCCATTGGCTATACCTGTAGTTCCGGCCCCGCCTCGTGTGGCTTACAGGAGTGACAGCATGAAGTTTTCGTCGATGATCGGCTTTGTTTGCATCGCCTCGCTCGCCTTGGCGGGTTGCTCGAGCAAAGTCACCCAGCCGGATGAGTATTCCGGGTTCCTCGGCGATTACAGCCGGCTCAAGGAAGAAAAGTCGCCGTCGGGGGCCGAGGTCATGCGTTGGATCGATCCGAAGATTGACCCGGACAAATACACCAGCCTTTATATCGAGCCGACACAGCTTTATCCGAAGCCGCAGCCGACCGTGAAGATCCCCCAGGCCACACTGTCGGGAATCACCGCGTACTACGATCAGGCCCTCAAGCGCGAAGCGGGGAAGTCCTTGCCCCTGGCGACCGCGCCAGGGCCAGGTGTCTTGGTGATGCGGGCGGCGATCACGGCCGTCAGCAGCAAGACCGAAGGCTTGAAACCTTATGAGGTGATCCCGATTGCGCTGGTGGCGGCGGCTGTCAGCACCGCCAGCGGTATTCGCGACCAGGAAACCACCCTGGGCACCGAAGCGGTCTTTCTCGACGGTGGCACTCACGCGGTGGTCGCCCAGGTGGTGCGCAAGGGCACCGGCAAGCCGCTGTCCAACGAGTCCCAGGTCATGAAGCCCGATGATGTCAAAGGGGTCATCGATGGCTGGGCGTCGGATCTGCATCAGTCGTTCCTGAAGCTCAAGGCCAAATAACATGTAGGGGCACGTAGGAACACGTAGGAGCACGTAGGAGCTGTCGAGTGAAACGAGGCTGCGATCTTTCCCCAGACACTTGAGTCTCAAGCGAAGATCAAAGGATCGCAGGCTTCGCCAGCTCCTACAAAGAATGGCGACGCCGTGTCTTTTTATGTCCGGGCATAGGTCGCACGAGCATTTCGTGGTTAACTCCGGCCTCACCATTTTCAAACCTGTCAGAAGGAATCCGTTCATGGCTCAAGTCACTCTCAAAGGCAACCCAGTCCAAGTCAACGGTCAGTTGCCACAAGCCGGTTCCAAGGCGCCAGCCTTTTCCCTGGTTGCCGGCAATCTGTCGGACGTTTCCCTGAAGGACTTCGCCGGCAAGCGCAAAGTGTTGAACATTTTCCCAAGCGTCGATACGCCGACCTGCGCCACCTCCGTGCGCAAGTTCAATGCCCAGGCCAACGAGCTGAACAACACCGTGGTGCTGTGCATCTCCGCCGACCTGCCATTTGCCCAGGCGCGTTTCTGCGGCGCTGAAGGCCTGGAAAACGTCCAGAACCTGTCGACCCTGCGCGGTGCCGAATTCATCCAGGATTACGGTGTGGCAATTGCCGACGGTCCACTGAAAGGCCTGACCGCCCGTGCCGTGGTTGTGCTGGACGAAAACGACACCGTGCTGCACAGCGAGTTGGTCAAGGAAATCGCTGAAGAGCCGAACTACGACGCTGCCCTGGCCGTTCTGAAATAAGCGGATTGAAATAAAGTATTTATTACAATTGTTAACGGCCTGGCCCTGTCCAGGCCGTTTTCTTTTGTGCTTCAAGGCTTTAGCCGACCCTGCCAAAGGTAAGCCCAAGGTAAATTGCCGGTAAAGGCGCTTTGCTAAACACCCGCCAGTGCTTATCGTTCAGCCTCCTGAAAAAGAAGTCCACGCGCCCAATGGTTGATCACCCCATGCAATCCTCTGTTTCCCGCAATTCCCGTCGCTGGCTGTTTGGCTTGTTCGTCCTGTTGGTCGTCGTGGCGCTGGCTTGGAAGTTCTGGCCCAGTGCCTGGACCGAAAAAAATGTGGCAGGGGAGAAGGCCGCCGCAGGGCATGTGGGACGCTCCGGTAGCATGCGACCGGGGTTCGGTGGGGCGACAGGGCCGATCCCGGTGCGGGTGGCGCCGGTGGCGACCGGGGATTTCCCGCTGTACTTCAAGGCGCTGGGGACGGTCACGGCCCTCAATACCATCAACGTGCGCAGCCGTGTGAGTGGCGAGTTGGTCAAGATCGCCTTCGAAGAGGGGCAAATGGTCAAGGCCGGGGACTTGCTGGCCGAGATCGACCCACGCCCCTACCAGAACGCCTTGCTCCAGGCCGAAGGCACGCTGTTGCAGAACCAGGCTCAATTGAAAAATGCCCAGGTAGACCTTGAGCGCTACCGCGGCCTGTACGCCGAAGACAGTATTGCCAAGCAGACTCTGGACACCGCCGCGGCACTGGTGGGCCAGTACCAGGGCACGGTCAAGACCAATCAGGCGGCGGTCAACGACGCCAAGCTCAACCTGGAATTCACCAGGATCCGCGCGCCGATTGCCGGTCGCGTGGGCTTGCGTCAACTGGACATTGGCAATCTGGTGGCGGCCAACGACACCACGGCCTTGGCGGTCATCACCCAGACCCAGCCCATCAGTGTCGTGTTCACCTTGCCGGAGAACAACCTCGATACGGTGCTCGCCCGCTACCGCAGCGGGGCGAAACTGCCCGTCGAAGCCTGGGACCGTGGCGATGTGAAGCTCCAGGCCAGTGGCGTGCTGCAAAGCCTGGACAACCAGATCGACGTCACCACCGGCACCTTGAAATTCAAGGCCCGCTACGAGAACCGCGACCAGTCGCTGTTCCCCAACCAGTTCGTCAACGTCCATCTGCTGGCCGACACCCTCAAAGGCGTGGTCCTGGCGCCAACGGCCGCCATTCAGTTCGGCACCAATGGCACCTTTGTCTATGCCCTGGAGGGTGACAAGAAGGTCACGATCAAGAAGCTGAAGATCGGCGCCAGCGACGGTACCCACACCGTGGTCACCGAAGGCCTGGCTGCGGGCGACCGGGTGGTGCTCGAAGGCACCGATCGCTTGAAGGAAGGCAGCGAGGTGGAAGTGGTCAACGACAGCCAGGAAGTGCCCACCACGCCGACCGAGCACCTGCAGGGCAAGTCCGCGGCGGCGGCCCCTGAACCGGCCGCGGTCGACAAGGCGAAAAAGGGCGGCGCATGAATATCTCGCGGCTGTTCATCCTTCGCCCGGTCGCCACCACCCTGAGCATGCTGGCGATCATCCTGGCCGGCTTGATCGCTTACCGGTTGCTGCCGGTGTCGGCATTGCCCCAGGTCGATTACCCGACCATCCGCGTGATGACCTTGTACCCGGGCGCCAGCCCCGACGTGATGACCAGCGCGGTCACCGCGCCCCTGGAGCGACAGTTCGGGCAGATGCCGGGCCTGACGCAAATGGCCTCCACCAGTTCCGGCGGCGCGTCGGTGATTACCCTGCGCTTCAACCTCGACATCAACATGGACGTCGCCGAGCAGCAGGTGCAGGCCGCGATCAATGCGGCCACCAACCTGCTGCCCACGGATCTGCCGGCGCCGCCGGTGTACAACAAGGTCAACCCGGCCGACACCCCGGTACTGACCCTGGCAATCACCTCCAAGACCATGCTGCTGCCCAAGCTCAATGACTTGGTGGACACCCGCATGGCCCAGAGAATCGCCCAGATCAGCGGCGTCGGCATGGTCACCATCGCCGGTGGCCAGCGCCAGGCCGTGCGCATCAAGGTCAACCCCGAGGCCTTGGCGGCCAACGGCCTGAACCTGGCGGATGTGCGCACACTGATCGGTGCGTCCAACGTCAACCAGCCCAAGGGCAACTTCGACGGCCCGACCCGGGTCTCGATGCTCGACGCCAACGACCAACTGACGTCGCCCAAGGACTACGCCGAACTGATCCTGGCCTACGCCAACGGCGCGCCGCTGCGGCTCAAGGACGTGGCACAGATCGTCGACGGCGCCGAAAACGAACGCCTTGCCGCCTGGGCCAACGAAAACCAGGCCGTACTGGTGAACATCCAGCGCCAACCGGGGGCAAATGTCATCGAGGTGGTGGACCGGATCAAGGCCCTGCTGCCAAGCATCACCGACAACCTGCCGGCCGGCCTGGACGTCACCGTGCTGACCGACCGCACCCAGACCATCCGCGCCTCGGTTACCGACGTACAGCATGAATTGCTGATCGCCATCGCCCTGGTGGTCATGGTGACGTTCCTGTTCCTGCGTCGTGTCAGTGCCACGATCATTCCATCGGTGGCCGTGCCGCTGTCATTGATCGGCACCTTCGGCGTGATGTACCTGGCCGGTTTCTCCATCAATAACCTGACCCTGATGGCCCTCACCATCGCCACCGGTTTCGTGGTGGACGATGCCATCGTCATGCTGGAGAACATCGCTCGCTTCATCGAGGAAGGCGACAGCCCGTTGCAGGCTGCGCTCAAGGGCGCAAAGCAGATCGGCTTCACGCTGATTTCCCTGACGTTGTCGCTGATCGCCGTGCTGATTCCGCTGCTGTTCATGGCCGACGTGGTCGGGCGCTTGTTCCGCGAATTCGCCATCACCCTGGCGGTGGCGATCCTGATTTCCCTGGTGGTGTCCCTGACCCTGACGCCGATGATGTGCGCCCGCTTGCTCAAGCGCGAGCCCAAGGAAGCAGAGCAGGGCCGTTTCTACCGCGCCAGCGGCGCCTGGATCGACTGGCTGATCGCCGCCTACGGGCGCAAGTTGCAGTGGGTGCTCAAGCACCAGCCACTGACCCTGCTGGTGGCGGTGGGCAGTCTGGTGCTGACGGTGGTGCTGTACCTGGCCGTGCCCAAGGGCTTTTTCCCGGTGCAGGACACCGGGGTGATCCAGGGCATTTCCGAGGCGCCGCAATCGATCTCCTTTGCCGCCATGAGCGAGCGCCAGCAGCAATTGGCCAAGGTGATCCTCGCCGACCCGGCGGTGCAGAGCCTGTCGTCCTACATCGGCGTGGACGGTGACAATGCCACGCTCAACAGCGGGCGCCTGCTGATCAACCTCAAGCCCCACAGCGAGCGGGATGACAGCGCCAGCGAGATCATTGCCCGCTTGCAGCCGCAGCTGGATCGACTGGTGGGCATTCGCCTGTTCATGCAGCCGGTGCAGGACCTGACCATCGAGGATCGGGTCAGCCGGACCCAATACCAGTTCAGCCTGTCATCGCCGGACGCCGAATTGCTCAGCCTCTGGAGCGGACGTCTGGTCGAGGCCCTGGGCCGCCAGGCGGAACTCACCGACGTCGCCAGCGACTTGCAGGACAAAGGCTTGCAGGTCTACCTGGTGATCGATCGCGATGCGGCTTCACGCCTGGGTGTTTCGGTGTCGAATATCACCGATGCGCTGTATGACGCCTTCGGCCAGCGACAGATTTCCACTATCTACACCCAGGCCAGCCAGTACCGCGTGGTGTTGCAGGCCCAGGCCGGGGAGCGGATCGGGCCGCAGGCGCTGGACCAGATCCACGTCAAGACCACCGATGGCGGGCAGGTGCGTTTGTCGAGCCTGGCCCGGGTCGAAGAGCGTCAGGCTCAGTTGGCGATTGCTCACATCGGCCAGTTTCCAGCCGTAATGATGTCGTTCAACCTCGCGCCGGGCGTGGCCCTGGGGCATGCGGTGGAGGTGATCGAAAAAGTCCAGCAGGAGATCGGCATGCCCGTGGGCGTGCAGACCGAATTCCAGGGCGCGGCCCAGGCGTTCCAGGCATCGTTGTCGAGCACCTTGCTGCTGATCCTGGCGGCAGTGGTGACCATGTACATCGTCCTCGGCGTGCTGTACGAGAGCTACATCCATCCGATCACCATCCTTTCCACCTTGCCCTCGGCGGCCATCGGCGCCTTGCTGGCGTTGATCCTCAGCGGCAATGACCTGGGCATGATCGCGATCATCGGCATCATCCTGCTGATCGGCATCGTCAAGAAAAACGCCATCATGATGATCGACTTCGCCCTCGACGCCGAACGCAACCAGGGCATGGACCCGCAGACGGCGATCTACCAGGCGGCGTTGCTGCGCTTTCGCCCGATCCTGATGACCACCCTGGCGGCACTGTTCGGTGCCGTACCGCTGATGCTCGCCACCGGCTCCGGCGCCGAACTGCGCCAGCCCCTGGGCCTGGTGATGGTGGGTGGGTTGTTGGTGAGCCAGGTATTGACGTTGTTCACCACGCCGGTGATCTATCTGTACTTCGATCGACTGGGGCGTCGGTTTGCCCGGCCTGAGGCGAAAGAGGTGGAGGTATGACGGCATTCTTGGCGTGCAAGGGCTTTTTGTGGCGAGGGAGCTTGCTCCCGCTGGGCTGCGCAGCGGCCCCTTTTGTGAGCGCTGCGCACTCAAGCGGGAGCAAGCTCCCTCGCCACGAAAGCCTGTCCATTGAAGCAAGGGGCTGCGGCCGATGAACCTCTCCGGCCCCTTCATCCGCCGCCCCGTAGCAACCATGCTCCTGAGCTTCGCGATCATGCTGCTCGGTGGCGTCTGCTTCGGCCTGCTGCCGGTTTCGCCGCTGCCGCAAATGGATTTCCCAGTGATCGTGGTCCAGGCCAACCTGCCAGGGGCCAGCCCCGAGGTGATGGCCTCGACAGTGGCAACGCCCCTGGAGCGCTCCTTCGGCGCCATCGCCGGGGTCAACACCATGAGCAGCCGTTCCAGCCAGGGCTCGACCCGCGTCATCCTGCAATTTGACCTGGACCGTGACATCAACGGCGCCGCCCGGGAAGTGCAGGCGGCCATCAACGCCTCGCGCAACCTGTTGCCCAGCGGCATGCGCAGCATGCCCACCTATAAAAAGGTCAACCCGTCCCAGGCGCCGATCATGGTGCTGTCGCTGACTTCGGATGTGCTGGAAAAAGGCCAGCTCTACGATTTGGCGTCGACCATCCTGTCCCAGAGCCTGTCCCAGGTGTCGGGCGTCGGCGAGGTGCAGATCGGCGGCAGCTCGTTGCCGGCGGTGCGCATCGAGCTGGAGCCGCAGTTGCTCAATCAGTACGGCGTGGCCCTGGACGATGTGCGCACCGCCATTGCTGACAGTAACGTGCGCCGGCCCAAGGGTTCGGTGGAGGACGACCGGCGCATGTGGCAGGTCCAGGCCAACGACCAGTTGGAAAAAGCCAAGGACTACGAAACGCTGGTGATCCGCTATCAGGATGGCTCGGTGCTGCGGCTCAAGGACGTGGCGAAAGTCACCGACAGCGTCGAGGACCGCTACAACAGCGGTTTCTTCAATGACGATGCCGCCGTGTTGCTGGTGATCAACCGTCAGTCCGGCGCCAATATCATCGAGACGGTCAACGAGATCAAGGCGCAACTGCCGGCATTGCAGGCCGTGCTGCCGGCCAGCGTCAAGCTGAACCTGGCGATGGATCGCTCGCCGGTGATCAAGGCGACGTTGCATGAAGCGGAAATGACCCTGCTGATCGCCGTGGCCCTGGTGGTGCTGGTGGTGTTCCTGTTCCTCGGCAACTTCCGCGCCTCGCTGATCCCGACCCTGGCGGTGCCGGTGTCGCTGGTGGGCACGTTTGCGGTGATGTACTTGTACGGTTTCTCCCTGAATAACCTGTCGTTGATGGCGTTGATCCTGGCGACCGGGCTGGTGGTGGACGACGCCATCGTGGTGCTGGAAAACATTTCCCGGCACATCGATGAAGGCGTGCCGCCGATGGAGGCGGCGTACCGGGGCGCCGAGGAAGTGGGCTTCACCTTGCTGTCGATGAACGTCTCGCTGGTGGCGGTGTTCCTGTCGATCCTGTTCATGGGCGGCATCATCGAAAGCCTGTTCCGCGAGTTTTCCATCACCCTGGCGGCGTCCATCGTGGTGTCGCTGGTGGTCTCGCTGACCCTCACGCCGATGCTCTGCGCCCGTTGGCTCAAGCCCCACGTACCCGGGCAGGAAAACCGCTTGCAGCGCTGGAGCCAACGACTCAATGAACGGATGGTCCGTGGCTACGCCTCCAGCCTGGACTGGGTGCTGCGCCATCGGCGTTTGACCTTGCTGAGCCTGCTGGTGACCATCGGCGTAAACGTCGCGTTGTATGTGGTTGTGCCGAAAACCTTCATGCCGCAGCAGGACACCGGCCAACTGATCGGTTTTGTGCGTGGCGACGATGGATTGTCGTTCGGCGTGATGCAGCCGAAGATGGAAATCTTCCGCCGCGCCGTGCTCAAGGACGAGGCGGTGCAAAGCGTCGCCGGCTTCATCGGCGGCAACAACGGCACCAACAACGCCTTCATGCTGGTGCGCCTCAAGCCGATCAAGGAACGTAATATTTCTGCGCAAAAGGTCATCGAGCGCCTTCGTAAAGAAATGCCCAAGGTCCCCGGCGCCCAGTTGATGTTGATGGCCGACCAGGACCTGCAGTTCGGGGGCGGTCGCGAGCAGACCACTTCCCAATATTCCTACATCCTGCAAAGCGCCGACCTGGCGTCGTTGCGCACCTGGTACCCCAAGGTCGTGGCGGCCTTCCGGGCCTTGCCGGAACTGACCGCCATCGATGCCCGCGACGGTGGCGGGGCGCAGCAAGTGACGCTGGTGGTGGATCGTGACCAGGCCAAGCGCCTGGGCATCGACATGGACATGGTCACCTCGGTGCTCAACAACGCCTACAGCCAACGGCAGATTTCCACCATCTATGACAGCCTCAACCAGTACCAGGTGGTGATGGAGGTCAATCCCAAGTACGCCCAGGACCCGAGCACCCTCGAACAGGTCCAGGTGATCACCGCTGACGGCGCACGCGTGCCGCTGTCGACCATTGCCCATTACGAGAACAGCCTGGAGGACGATCGGGTCAGCCATGAAGGCCAGTTCGCTTCCGAGGGCATCTCCTTCGACATGGCCGAAGGCGTCACGGTGGAGCAGGGCACCGCCGCCATCGAGCGGACGATTGCCAAGCTCGGGATGCCCGAGGATGTCATCGTGAAGATGGCCGGCACCGCCGACGCGTTCGCCGCGACCCAGAAGAGCCAGCCGTTCATGATCCTCGGCGCGTTGCTGGCGGTGTACCTGGTGTTGGGGGTGCTGTATGAAAGCTACATTCATCCGCTGACCATCTTGTCCACCTTGCCCTCGGCCGGGGTCGGCGCCTTGCTGTCGATCTACGCACTGGGCAGCGAGTTCAGCCTGATCTCGTTGTTGGGGCTGTTCCTGCTGATCGGCGTGGTGAAGAAAAACGCCATCCTGATGATCGATCTGGCCTTGCAGCTGGAGCGTGCCGGGCAGACGCCGCTGGAATCGATTCGCAGTGCTTGCCTGTTGCGGTTGCGGCCGATCCTGATGACCACATTGGCGGCGATCCTGGGCGCCTTGCCGCTGCTGCTCGGCGCCGCCGAAGGCTCGGAAATGCGCCAACCGCTGGGCCTGACCATCATCGGCGGGCTGGTGTTCAGCCAGGTGCTGACGCTCTATACCACGCCGGTGGTTTACCTTTATCTCGACAAGCTGCGCCATCGCTTCAACCGCTGGCGTGGCGTGCGCACTGATGCTGCCCTGGAAACTCCGCTATGACCGACCGTTCGCCTTTCAATCTTGCCGCCACGCTGGCGACCGCCCGCGGTTCGCGGGTGCTGAGCCTGGCGCTGTGCGTGGCGATGCTCAGCGCCTGCGCCATCGGCCCGGACTACCAGCGTCCCGCGGCTGCCGCTCCGGTGCAGTACAAGGAGGCCCAGGGCTGGCGCCAGGCCAATCCCAGCGATGCACTGGCCCGGGGCGCCTGGTGGGAGCTCTACGGCGATCCTCAACTCAATGGCCTGGTGGACAAGCTCAATGCATCCAACCAGACCGTGGCCCAGGCCGAAGCCCAGTACCGGCAGGCCCAGGCGCTGGTGCGCAATGCCCGTGGCGCCTTTTTCCCCACCGTGGACCTGACCGTTGGCAAGACGCGTTCCAGCCAGGGCACCGGTAGCAGCAGTTCGAGCCTGAGCAGTTCCTCCAGCGGTATTCGCGACACCTACAGTGCCCAGGCCGGCGTCAGTTGGGAGGCGGACGTGTGGGGCAAGTTGCGCCGTACCCTGGAAGCTGATGAGGCGAGCGCGCAAGCCAGTTTCGCCGACCTCGCGGCGATGCGCCTGAGCCAGCAATCGGAACTGGTGCAGAATTACTTGCAGTTGCGGGTGATCGATGAGCAGAAGCGCTTGTTGCAGACCACCGTCGACAACTACCAGCGCTCGCTGAAAATGACCGAAAACCAGTACCGCGCCGGGGTGTCCGGCAAGGACGCGGTGGCCCAGGCGCAGAACCAGCTCAAGACCACCCAGGGCGACCTGATCGATCTGATCTGGCAACGGGCCCAGTTCGAAAACGCCATCGCCGTGCTGATCGGCCTGCCTCCGGCCGAATTCAACCTGGCCGAGTCCCAGAACATTCCGACACTGCCGCAAATCCCGGTGGCGCTGCCGTCGCAACTGCTCGAGCGCCGGCCGGACATCGCCTCGGCGGAGCGCTCGGTGATGGCCGCCAACGCCAACATCGGCGTTGCCAAGGCCGCGTATTACCCGGACCTGACCCTGAGCCTCAGCGGCGGCTACAGCAGCAGTACCTATGACAACTGGGTGAGCGTGCCGAACCGCTTCTGGTCGGTCGGGCCGCAATTGGCGATGACGCTGTTCGATGGCGGCCAGCGCTCGGCGGAGGTCGACCGTACCGTCGCGGCCTACGACCAGACTGTCGCCACCTATCGCCAGACCGTGCTCGACGGCTTGCGCGAGGTGGAAAACTACATGATCCAGCTCAAGGTGCTGGAAGACGAAGCCCGCGTGCGCCAGGAAGCCCTGGACGCCGCCCGGGAATCCCTGCGCCTGACACAGAACCAGTACAAGGCCGGATTGATTGCCTACCTCGACGTGGTCACTGTGCAGGCCACGGCGCTGAGCAACGAACGCAGCGTGCTGAGCCTGCAGCAGAGCCGCCTGATTGCCAGTGTGCAATTGATTGCGGCGCTGGGTGGGGGTTGGGATGGGCAGTTGCAGGCGGACGAGAAGCCCTGAATGATTGGGTAGCGCCGCAACGTGCTTTTGTGGCGAGGGAGCTTGCTCCCGCTTGAGTGCGCAGCGCTCATAAAATAGGGGGCTGCTACGCAGCCCAGCGGGAGCAAGCTCCCTCGCCACAGAGTTATGGCTGCCAACAGTCCCGCTTTTGGCCGATGCACTGCCTACGTCCCGTGGCGATGGCTTGTTATAGTTCAGGCCTCTTTTCAGCCGGTAAAGGATCACTGCCATGTCGCAATACCAAGCGTTCAACGTCGAACTTGCAGACAATATCGCCCATGTGCAGATCAACCGCCCGGAAAAGATCAACGCGATGAACGCGGTTTTCTGGCGCGAGATCATCGAGATCTTCCAATGGATCGACGACACCGATGA
Source organism: Pseudomonas thivervalensis (assembly GCF_001269655.1). GTDB lineage: Bacteria > Pseudomonadota > Gammaproteobacteria > Pseudomonadales > Pseudomonadaceae > Aquipseudomonas > Aquipseudomonas thivervalensis. Next base: position 100,995 of record NZ_LHVE01000017.1, on the reverse strand, counting down.
AGCGCGGGTGGTGGTGCTCAGCGGTGCCGGCAAGCATTTTTCCTCCGGCATCGACCTGATGATGCTCGCGGGCGTGGCCAACGAACTGGGCAAGGACGTGGGGCGCAACGCACGGCTGCTGCGGCGCAAGATCCTGCAGCTGCAAGCGTCGTTCAACGCCGTGGACAAGTGCCGCAAGCCGGTGCTTGCGGCCATCCAGGGTTATTGCCTGGGCGGTGCCATTGACCTGATCTCCGCGTGCGACATGCGTTATGCCGCCGAGGACGCCCAGTTCTCCATCAAGGAAATCGATATCGGCATGGCCGCCGATGTTGGCACATTGCAACGCTTGCCCCGGATCATCGGGGACGGCATGCTGCGTGAACTCGCTTATACGGGGCGCACCTTCGGTGCCGACGAAGCGCGCAGCATCGGTCTGGTCAATCGTGTCTACAGCGACACCGCCAGCCTGCTCGACGGCGTGATGGGCATCGCTCGGGAAATAGCCGCCAAGTCGCCGATTGCCGTGACCGGCACCAAGGCAATGATCAGCTACATGCGCGACCACAGCATCGATGACGGCCTGGAATACGTCGCCACCTGGAACGCCGCCATGTTGCAATCGACCGACCTGCGCGTGGCCATGGCCGCCCATATGAGCAAACAGAAACCCGAATTTCTGGACTGACTGACCATGATTTCACGCTGGACCACCGCAGTACTCGATACCGATCTTCCTGGCGGCTGGGCCGTCGCCCGTAGTCCGGAAGGTTTTCTGTTCGATGACAATGGCGCGCTGTTTCCCCGCGAATGGCTCAAGCGCCAGGATTTGTCGATCCTCGCCGAACACGGTATTGGTCACCTGGATGGCGAGCCGGTCTACCTGTTGGAATTGCATAGCCCGTTGGACATCCCCGGTTGCAACTGGAAAGGCCTGCGGGCGTTCATGCTCGAGGACGACCACACGCTGTACAAGGTGTTGGGTTATGCGGCGCAGGTCGGCACTTGGGCTCGGGAACATCGTTTCTGCGGCAGTTGCGGCACGCGCATGAGCCAGATTCCATTGGAGCGGGCCATGTATTGCGACGCCTGCGACCTGCGCCATTACCCACGGATTTCACCGAGCATGATCGTGTTGATTACCCGCGGCGATGAAGTCCTGCTGGCCCGTTCGCCGCGTTTCGTCACGGGGGTCTACAGCACCCTGGCGGGGTTTGCCGAGCCCGGCGAGTCGGCTGAGGATTGCCTGGTCCGCGAAGTGCGTGAAGAAGTCAGTATCGAGGTAAAGAACATCCAGTACATGGGCAGCCAGTGCTGGCCGTTCCCTCATTCGATGATGCTGGGTTTCCATGCCGAATATGCCAGCGGCGACATCGTGCCCCAGGAAGATGAAATCGAGGACGCCCAATGGTTCAACGTCCACGACCTGCCACCGTTGCCGGCCTCGCGCTCGATCGCCCGCTACCTGATCGACCTGTATGTGGCGCGGCGTTTAGGCCACGCTGAACCAGTGCTGCCAGGCTAGGCGCACGGTCAAGCCCAGCACCACGGTGATGAACACCGGTCGGATGAATTTCGCGCCGCCACTGATGGCGGTGCGAGCACCGAAGAACGCGCCGACCATCACCGACAGGCCCATGCTCAGGCCGATGACCCAGTCCACCTGGCCGGAAAAGATGAACACCGACAGCGCCGCGATGTTGCTGACGAAATTCATGCTGCGGGCCACGCCACTGGCCTTGACCAGATCGATGGGGTAGAGCAGCAGGCTGCTGACGGTCCAGAACGCACCGGTGCCCGGCCCGGCCACGCCGTCATAGAAGCCCAGGCTGAACCCCTGGGGAGACTGCCACTTCTTCTTGATCGGTGCGTCGCTGTCCAGCGGTGCCTTGGGTGTGCCGCCAAACAACAGGTACAGGCCGCAGGCGAAGACGATTACCGGCAGCATCTTGTTCAGCCATTCGGCCGGCAGGTAATGGGCGACAATGGCGCCGGTCAGGGCCCCGACCAGTGTGCCGACGAGGGCATGGGTCCACTGCCTTGGGTGGAACAGCTTGCGCTTGTAGAACGTGAAGCTGGCCGTGGCGGAGCCGAAGGTCGAGCTGAGTTTGTTGGTCCCCAGGACCAGGTGAGGCGGCAAACCTGCAGTCAGCAGCGCCGGCGTGGTCAGCAGCCCACCGCCGCCGGCGATGGCATCGATGAAACCGGCAATGAAGGCGACAACGGCAAGGATAGCGAGGGTAGTGAGGTCAACGCTGAGTTCGAAAGGCATGGAATGGGCTTATTTGGCAGGACGCAGAAGGGCTGCGGGGAAGGCCGGTATGTTACCCATAATGGTGCAAGGCTGCGACTGCCTCCAAGATCGCTGACATTCTTTGTGGCGAGGGAGCTTGCTCCCGCTGGGTCGCGGAGCGGCCCCAAACTTCCAATCAGCGCACCACAGACCGAGCCGCCTGCCTCAAGGCTGCTGCGCAACCAGCGGGAGCAAGCTCCCTCGCCACAAGTTCGATCGTCACTCTGGCCGAAACACCGCTCGCAGACAGTTCTGCGTCTTCTCCTTGAACATCGCATAACCTTCCACCGACTGCTCCAACCCCATCGGGTGGGTCAGCAGATAGGAAGGGTCCAGTTCACCTTTCTGGATGTGCTCGAACAATCGCTCCACATAACGCTGCCCCGGTTGCTGGCCGGCGCGCAAGGTCAAGGATTTATTGACGATGGCCCCCATCGGGAACTTGTCCAGCAGCCCGCCATACACGCCGACCACCGACACGGTGCCGCCTTTGCGACAGGCCCGGATCGATTGGCGCAGCACGGTCCCGCGTTCAGTGTGCAGGCGCATCATCTGCTTGGTCTTGTCGTAGAAGTAATCGATCTCTGTGCCGTGGGCTTCCATGCCCACGCAGTCGATGCAGCGATCCGGACCCCGGCCACCGGTCAGCTCCAGCAGGGCGGCATGCACGTCGGTGGTTTCATAATTGAGGGCGATGGCGCCGGCTTTTTCTTCGGCCAGTTGCAAGCGGTCGGGCAAGCGATCGATCGCTATGACCCGTTCGGCCCCCAACAGGTAGGCGCTGGAAATCGCCATCAGTCCGACCCCGCCACACCCCCATACCGCCACCGTATCGCCCCGTTGGATATTGGCGTTATCGGCAGCGAAATAACCGGTGGGCACGGCGTCGGAGACGAATACCGCCTGTTCGTCGCGGACACCGTCGGGGATGCTGAACAGGTTGACGTCGGCGAACGGTACGCGGATATAGGTCGCGTGACTGCCGGCATAACCGCCAAACGCATGGCTGTAGCCGATGATGCCGCACGCCGGTTGGCCATAGGCGATGTCTGTTGCGCTGGGGTTGGGGTTGGAGTTGTCACAGCAGGAAAAATCCGAGCGCCTGCAATGTTCGCATTCGCCGCAACCGATGATCGATACCGTGACAACCCGGTCGCCTTTGCTGAACGACCTGACGGCGGAGCCGACCTCCACGACTTCGCCCATGAACTCATGGCCAATGATATCGCCGGCCTGCATGGTCGGCACGTAGCCGCCCAGCAAATGCAGGTCTGATCCGCACACCGACGACATCTGCACCCGTACGATCGCGTCGCGGGGGTTGAGGATGGACGGATCGTCGACGGTTTCGACTTGTAGTTGGTTAGGGCCTTGCCAAGTCAATGCGCGCATCAGGCGTTACCTCCAGTAGAAGGCTGGTAGGGCGGTGTTTGAGGGGCCTCTTTGGCCGGATGAACGAACAGGAAGTCCTTCGTACCAGAGGCGTGCATGCGGTTGGTGCTCACTTCGCCGGTTTCCAGTTGTTGCTTGATGCTGCGCAGCAGGTGCAACAAGGCTTTGTCCGAGAACTTGGAAATGGCCGCGGCCAAGGCATATCCCGCGGCACCGAGGGGAGCCTGGCAGGCGACGATGACCTTGAGCTGCGTGCCTCGGCCGGCAGGCGCGTCATTGAAGTGCATCTGGATGTCATGCTTGAATCGTGTACCCGGGCCGGCAGTCCAATGCAGCTTGCGGCCGTCCTTGGGCTCGTTCTGTTCGATGTCGCAGTGCAGGGTCTTGTCCATCGGACCGTGGGCCACCCAGCGGTAGGTGTGCTCACCGGTCTGTTCGATCGCATCGATCCAAGGCACCAGTGCGCCCAGGTTGCCTGGGTTGCGACAGAACGCGAAAACCTCTTCCCGTGGCTTGCCCACCGTAATGCTGCGGGAGATGATCTTGCTGCCGCTCCAGTCGCGATCCTGTTCAAAGGCCTGCTCGAACGGGGTGTGGGTCAGCGCACGCTTGATCCTGCACGTGCCCGAATAGCCACGCCAGGCGGCACAAGCGCCCAACAGCACCTGGGGCCAGCCTCGGAGCCCGCCCTGACGCAGCCCGTTGGCGATCAGCAGCGTGCCGGCCAGCAGAGACACTGTCCGTTCCGGTGTGCCGAGATTGGGGTGCGACGGGGTCGGCACGGCTGCCCGGCTCGCAACCAGCTTGGGTCGTTCAGACATGATGGTTTCCTCATTCTCCAGGGGCGACATAAGGAATGAACCGAGGGCAGGTGCGGTTGTTCCATCAACGTGCGTGCTTTCCGATGAGGCGAATCATGGCGCTGTGGTCCAGAGGTTCGCCAGGCAGTCAGGGCTTCGCCGGCAGGTTTGGCCAGGGAAGGGCAAAGCCGACCGTTCGACGATTTTTTTTTGAAATCAAGGGGTTGTCAGCCTAGGTAAATGAGTACATAATTGCGCCCATCGAACGCACTGGGACGTAAAAAATCTCAATGTTTTCAAGGAGATAGCGCTGAGTAATTGTCCTGTTTCCTGATCAGGTTTGTACCGCGGTTGATGTAGCTGCATCGCATCAAGCGTCTTGAGGCCGAATAGCAAAATGGTTATGCAGTGGATTGCAAATCCACCTACGCCGGTTCGATTCCGACTTCGGCCTCCACTTTTAAAAAGCTCTGTAGATCTATGATTTACAGAGCTTTTTTATTTGCGAAGCATTTGAAAGTTTTTGTCTTGAAAAGGGCATGAGCCACCTTGCTTCACGGGGGAGGGATGTATATATTCCCCCTCTTGCTGCACCAGCCAGGACATCGGATTTACCGATGTTGCCAGGACTGACCGCGCTACCGCCCGAATGGCGAAACTGGTAGACGCATGGGACTTAAAATCCCCCGCTCGTAAGGGCGTGCCGGTTCGATTCCGGCTTCGGGCACCATATAAAATCAAGGGTTTGCGAGCGAAAGCTAATGCAAACCCTTGTTCATATCCGGCTTTTGAACGCTTACGATTTCTTCGCTCCAACTGTCCGTGCCAGCTCGTCACAACCGACGGCGAAACGCCTCCAAGATATCCCGCATGCCCTTTTTCATTTGCAGTTGGGCAATGGCATCCAGTGGGTGCCAGAGGCAATCGATGATTTCATTCTGTGGCCTGGCCGCCGTCAAGTCGCCGACCGACGCTTCGAATACATGATGCTCGGTTTGGCCGTCATTGATTCGCATCAGGTAGAGCAGGTTCTCGACATCCAGGCCTGTTTCCTCTGCCAATTCCCGAATGGCTGCCCCGGCATGGGTTTCGCCGCGTTCGACGGTGCCCCCGGGTAACGCCCAGCGGCTGTTGGCTTTACGAACCAGCAGGATGTGGCGATTGTCCTCGCAGATGACGGTCGCTCGAATTTTCATGGCGGTACTCGATCTGTGACTGTCATTAAACTGAAATATATCTGCAATATTTGAGCCTGGCATTAACTGCTCGTTCAAATACCCGATTTTTTTCACAGTCTTATCAGTACGACCGCGGCGGGCTGGAAACGACTGAGTTCATTTAGGCAGTCATTGCTTCAGACGATCTGTCCGACCGCCAGCGCCGGGCTTTCGACCGGCTATCGCCTCAAATTGAATCAGCTCCCGAAAAATGAATCCATCTTGGGTGCAATGGCTGGCCCCGAAGGGGAAGGACAGACAGATGACCACCGTTGAAGACTTCAAGATCAAATCCCATGAGCTCCTGGTGGAGCTCGATACGGCGACAGCGGAAATGATGAAGCTCATATGTGTCCATCAAATGAGCGGATCGACTTGGGATGAGGCGGTCCAGCGTCAACATGAAGCCTATGAGCAGTGGGTCGCTTATCTGAATGAGCGGGGTTAGGTGCCCTGGGCGAAAATTCTTTGAACGGCGACTGAGCAGCTGTGCCTAATCCTTAGACCGACAAGAGGATTGGACCATGTCTGAATTAGCCAGTTACTTCTGGATCGCTGTGGCGGTGCTTTTGCTGCTCGTGGACTTGTGGGCGATCGTCAGTGTGTTTCGAAGCGACAAGTCGGCCGGCACCAAGGCCGGCTGGGCGCTGCTGCTGATCGTCCTGCCGGTGCTGGGCCTGGTCATCTGGGGCGTCGCCGGGCCTCGTGGCGTCAAGGAGCCACCGTCGTCACCGGAACACAGCAAGGGCTAGCCAGGAACAAACGGTGTTGCGCGGGCCGGCCCGTCACTGGTTCTTCCACTCGCCGCCGGTGGTTTCGCAGTCTTCCTGGGCCTGCTGCAACTGCTCGACGCCGTAGTAGTACCACGCCACGTTGGCGTTATCGGGAAGGTTGGCCGAGCCGCCGCGCTTGTCTTTACTGGTTGAGCGAGGGTTGGCCAACGCTTCCTGGGTCAGCCTGGCCTGGCATGTCGCCACATACCCTTGGGCACAACGCTCGACTTTGCGCTTTTGGGTGCTGAGCGTTCCCTTGCTTTCGTTGCTGCAAGACCAATCGAGGGTTTCGGCGGGTACACCTTTGTATTCGTAGCAGCTATGGCTTTCGATCACCGGCACCGACGGGCTCTGGGATCGGGTGATGACGTCGCAGCCTTGGGCCATGACGGCGGCGGGGCTCGCACAAACGATCAATAGCAGGATTCTGGCATTCATTGTGATTTCTCCCTTTGCGGCTTTTTGCACCCATGCCTATCAGTTTCGAGGCGCAAAAAAAGCCCGCGTTCCATCAGTTTTCCAACCGGTAGAACCCAGGGGGAAACACCGCTGGCGCGGCGCGTCAGCGGAACTTGGGCAGCGGCGGTTCAGCGGGCTTGAGTGAGGTCAGCGCGCTCTGGATCGACGGAGCATCCTTGTCGATGTCATTGAGCCGGTCCCGGATGCGTACAGCGGTAGGGTGCCCGCCTTGGTGGTCGACCCAGTCGGCGATTTCCTTGCAGGCTGCCGTGAGCCTGGCCTGGCGCGATTCCAGCAAGGTGAGCAGGGTGGTGATGGACTCTTTTTCGGACATGTCACACCTCCATTCAGGGTTGATGAGGCAGCACGAAACCCGCCAGGGGCGGGTCTTGCTGTGGTTTAAGCGTAGTTGAGTTCTTTCGGATCTGTCGAAGAATCCGGCGCCCGGCTGGACAGCCGGTGCGCCGATAACGTCGTGAGTATGTCAGCCGGACTCCTTGACCCAGGACGGCGCGACGCTCGCCCGCCAGCGCACATCGGTAATGCCATATTTTTCCGCAAGGGGTTTGGAAACCCGCTTGACCTTCTCCCTGCCAAACTTCGGTATGCGCCCGACCCCCGCGTCGCAACTGGCCCAATGCCAAGCCTCGGAATTATTCATCACTTCTGCGCGAATAATGAACGACTTGGGTTCGCCATGGAGCATGTAGTCAATGATGTAAAGCGATGGCCCGCCCATAAATCCTCCCTAATTAGTTCTATACGGATGGATACAAAGGCATTCGGAAAATTCCATCGAATTTCCAGACGGTCAAATTAATGCCACCCGGGCTCAAGCGCGGGGCAACCGAAAATTTTGCGAACCGCCATTGTTCACAGCAAGGAACCAAACCCGGTTACCCTTCTCCAAGGTGGGCTTCATCACACCGTCGGCCAGGGACCAAAGGCGAAAGAACGCGGCATCAACTAAAGGCAAAACATGAAAAACATCGCCAGGGTCCTGTTCATCGCAGCCCTCGCCATTGGTTTGTCGGGCTGCATTGGCGCTCCCATCGAACTGACGTCGCAAACCGAGCAACGCTTGCTCGAACAACCCCCGATCCGTTTCCTGCTGACATTCGATGATGGTCCCAGCGCGTCGCCTTTCTGGAACCCCAGCCTGGCGGTGCTGGATGCCCTCGCAGACAATCCCGTACAGCCCGGCATCAAGGCCGTGTTTTTTCTACAGACACGCGGGCCTCGGTCCGGTGGCAGTGACGTCGGTCGTTCGGTGATGCGCCGTCAGCAGCAGGAAGGCCATGTACTGGGTTTTCATACGGCGACCTACTGGCACACCAATCACCGATTCCTGAGCCCTGATGAACTGGAGCAATCGCTCACCAACGGTGGCAATGATATTGCCGCCATGACCGGCGCGGCACCGTCCCTGGTCAGGCCTCCCTTCTGGAGCTTTGACAGGCGCACCGCTGCTGCCTACCGACAACACGGCCTGCACATTTTGTTGACCGACATGAGTGCAAATGACGGCAAGGTCTGGGGCATCACGATGAGCCCACGGCGGCGGATCAACCTGATCCGACAACTCTCCGAAGTGCGTGAGCGCATCGCTGCCGGACAACTGCCTGCGGTGGACGGGGCTATCCCCGTGGTGGTGACGTTTCACGACATCAATCGTTATACCGCCCGACATGCTCGCGAATACCTGCAAATCCTGCTTGACAGCGCGAAGGCTACAGGGGTGAGGACCGCCGCCAAGCCGTTCTATGATGATCGTCAAGCGCTGGAGCGAGCGGCCTTGGCTCGGACGGTCGATCGCAGCGCTGAGCCTGTACATCTGCCAGGGCTTTGGGACTGGGTGTGGGATTCCGATTCCCACTGAGGCGCTACCGACGTTCGGTCGGCCCCCGTGGACAATCAGCGTGTATGGTAGGCGATGCACCCTTGGTTGAAGTCGGAGGTGACTATGAGTACGGCAATGATGACGAAAATGCACATCAATGGTTATGACGTGCTTAGCGTAAACAGTGGCCCATGGCGAGTCTGTACCCAGGCTGACCGGTTGGGCTCCTTTGTTTCCCGCGAGGAAGCGTTGGCCTATGCTGCTGCGTTGCCAACCCGGAGAAACCGTAGCGGCCGGGCAGGGAACACGAAATAGGGTCGACAAACCCGTGGCGAGGGAGCTTGCTCCCGCTTGAGTGCGAGGCGCTCACCAAAAGGGGCTGCTACGCAGCCCAGCGGGAGCAAGCTCCCTCGCCACAGGGTAAGCGCTTTTCAAAAGTGAACAGCATGACCCTGTGGGAGCGAGCCTGCTCGCGATGGCGCAAGCCAGCCTGCAGCTTACTGATCAGGCACCGGCCAGTTCCAGCGGGATCTCCAAGGTAAACAGGGCACCTTGCCCCGGCCCATCGCTATGGACGTGCAGCCGGCCGTTCATTTCTACCGCCGCCAGGGCGCAGCTGTGCAGGCCAAACCCATGGCCGTCCTTGCGTGTCGTAAAACCGTGATTGAAGATGCGCGCCAGGTTTTCCGGGGAAATGCCTTCGCCACGGTCCTTCACGCTCAGGCATAGCGTCGTTTCGTCGAGAATGCGGATTCCCAGGGTCATTTCGCGCGGATGTCCGTCGGTGTGCGACATCGCGAACTTGGCGTTGCTGATCAGGTTGATCAGGATCAGCAACAGCCTGTGCTTGTCACCCAAAATCATGGGAACGTCCTGGTAATCCTTGATGACGGTGACGTGGTGCCGGCTGAGAGCGCCCGAGTTCATGCGCAGCGCGTCTTCGAACAGGTCGCTGACCTTGAGCGGTTCGATCAGCCTGGCGGCGCCCGCATACGTTTGTTGAGTCGTGACGATTTCCTTGATGTGATCGACGCTCTTGGTCAACTGCGCCAATTCATCGATCAGCAGCGCCTGTTCGGCAGCGATGGAGTCGGCCAACTCGTTGAAATAACGTGGCAGCAACCGGCCTTTTTCATCATGGGTAATGAAGTGGCCCAGATCCTCAGCATGTTCATTCATCATGTTTACCGCTCTCGCCAGTCCCGACGTCTTGCTGTGCCTCAACTTGCGGGTTACCACTTCGGCTGAAATATTCACGCTGTTGAGCACGTTACCGACATTGTGCAACACATTCGTCGCGATTTCGGCCATGCCCGCCATCCGGGCCGCCTCCACCAGTTCGCGTTCGGCTTCCATCAGCTCGCGGGTGCGCTCCTGTACGCGTTCTTCCAGGCGTTCGTTGGACGATTGCAGCGCCTGGTTGATCTGGTTGATCAAGGCGTAACTGCGAACCAGCCGTACCGCCAGGTAGATCATCAACAGCGCCATCAGGCTGGCGCACACGGCCAGGTATATGTGGTACTGACGGTCCGTTGCGGCTGTCCTGCGCTGTGTCTCGTTCAATAGCTCATTGATGTTGTCCAGTTCCTGGGCAACCGGAATGACGCTGATGCGGTCAAGCAGGTCGTTGACGACCGGCTGTTCCTCGACAATGGTTCTCACGTGCTGGACCAGGGAAATGAACGGCGCCTGATCAGTTGCGGATAACCGGGCGATGTAGGATTCCAGTTCAGTTAATCTGCCTTGCACTTCCTTGGCTTTGTCCGCCGTGACATAAAGCGCGAACTCCAGTGTCGTCAGGGTCAATTCAAGCACATTGGACGCTGCGGTCAGGCGCTCCAGGGGGCTTTCGATATTCATGTCTTTGAGCCGCGTTTGAATCTGGTCTTCGACCTGTGGCAGCGCATCCAGGGATGTTCGTAGTTGGGCGCTGTGTTGCTCGAATTGCTCCACCAGCAAGGCCTTGTTCTTGACGGCATCCACATAACCTTTGCGCCTGGACGCCCAAAGCGCCGCCAAGGGGCCGGCGTTATTGAGCCGCTCCAACTGCTGCCAGCGACTGTCGGCCTCGGGTGGCGGCGCCAGTGACAGGTTGTTGTTCACGCCGATCTTTTTCCTCAGGATCTTGCTATTCCAGTTCGCGTCGGATTGTTTGAGCTGGCGAATGAAATCGCGGGATTCGAAATAGGTCGACGAGTCGTACGTGTATGACTTGATCAGAAAGAATATCAGCGCAGAAAAGACAATAAGCGCGACGGCCAACAGGGCGGGCCATTTATATTTTTTTATCAGAGTGGTCACGCTGCGCTCCTGTCCAGGGTGCTTATCGAAGGCGTCGCTGAATTCCCCAAGGGAGGGAGGTGCTCAAGGCATGAGCCGAAGGGGAGGCGAGGTAATCGTCGTACGGTGGGTTGTGTCGGTTTGCTTTTGCCTGGATGCACGTTGAGCTCCCTGCTAACGATGAACGTCGGGTTCACTGCCGAGTGTAGCGCTAACGAGCGGGGCGATGCGTGCTGAGGGCGCTCCGGGATGGAGCTGGCGCGGCCAGGCAGGCCGCGCCAATGGGGTTACTTGATGTCGATGAAGGGCATGGCGCTGTTCGGTAGGACGGTGGTTGGCAGCACGCCATTCCAGCGTTCGGCCTTGGTCAGCTCCACCAGGTTCTGGTTGCTGGCCAGGGCCTGGGCCCGCGCCTTGATGGCCTCGGCTTCGGCTTTCCCGCGCAGCTCGGTAGCCAGAGCGTCTGCCTTGGCCTGGGCCACTTGCGAATCAGCCTCTGCCTGGGCCTGGGTCACGCGGATTTGCGCCTGGACCTGCTCGGTGGCGAGCTGTTGTTCGCGAGTCTTGACCTGGACTTCCGCGGCCATGCGCGCTTCGATGGCTTTTTCGTAGGCGTCACTGAAATCGATGTTCTCGACCTGTACGCTGTCGATGATCACGGGCCCGGTGATGGTGGCCTTGATGGCCGTGGAAATGTCATTGACCAGTTGGACGCGGTTCTGCACGGCAGCCACGGCGTTGAACTTGCCGAAGACGTTTTCTACCTGCGTCGGTACCTGGCGGCTGATCATCCGGTCGCGGATGCCTTCCAGATCCTTGAACTGGGTATAGACCTTCGCCACATCGGAGGGCGCGATATGCCAGGACACGGACACCTTGAGCTGGGCGGACTGCTGATCCTTGCTATAGGCCTGGAGGTCTTCGTAGGCCGTGACCTGGCTCTGAACGCTGATCAGCCGTACGGATTCGATGAATGGCGTCTTGAAGGACAGGCCTGGCTCAACCACCCCGACCAGCGCGCCGTTGCGCAGCAGCACGCCGCGCTCGGTCTCGTCGACCGTGTACCAACTGCCAAAGAATACGCACAACAGGACGACGCCCACGATTGCGGCAACGATGGAGCCAATGGTTTTGCTGGTCATTTTTCTTTCCTTGAGTGGCTGGGTAGAGTTCGCCATAGCGGTGTCCAATGCTGAAGCTGGGTAGGTATTCTGAATGCCAGACACGAAAAAGCCCTGAATAATCAGGGCTTTAACGTTGAAAAATGGCGGAGGCGATGGGATTCGAACTCATGGACCTGTTACAGTCGACGGTTTTCAAGACCGTTGCCTTAAACCACTCGGCCACACCTCCGTATTGCGTTGCGGGCGCCATAATACCCGAATGAAACACACTGTCAAACTCTCTACGTAGCTTGTTACAGAGCGTCTGTTATGATCCTTGCCACTGAATGTTTCAAAACCGGAGGAGTGTCGCCATGCGCGAACAGGATTACGCAGTGAACAACAGCGTGCAGGCTGAGCAGCTAGAGGTTAGCCGCGTCCTGCGCAACACATATGGCCTGCTGGCACTCACGCTCGCTTTCAGCGGTGTGATGGCCTACGTCGCACAACAGATGCGGGTGGGTTACCCGAACATCTTCGTCGTGCTGATCGGTTTCTATGGCCTTTTCTTCCTCACCAACAAACTCCGTGATTCGGCGTGGGGCCTGGTGTCGGCGTTCGCCCTGACCGGTTTCATGGGTTTCCTGCTCGGCCCGATCCTCAATCGCTACCTGCAAATGCAGGGCGGCGCCGAAGTGGTCAGCTCGGCCTTTGCAATGACCGCGCTGGTATTTGGTGGCCTGTCGGCCTACGTGCTGATTTCCCGCAAGGACATGAGTTTCCTCGGCGGCTTCATCACCGCGGGTTTCTTTGTCCTGCTGGGTGCGGTGCTGGCCAGCTTCTTCTTCCAGATCAGCGGCCTGCAACTGGCGATCAGCGCTGGCTTCGTGCTGTTCTCGTCGGTCTGCATCCTGTACCAGACCAGTGCGATCATCCACGGCGGCGAGCGCAACTACATCATGGCGACTGTCAGCCTGTATGTATCGATCTACAACCTGTTCGTCAGCTTGCTGCAGCTGTTCGGCCTGATGGGTCGTGACGACTGATTGCATTTTGATGAGTGAAAGGTCCGCTTTGGCGTGATGCTGTTCACATAGAAGAAACGGCGTTTTTCAGAGATGAAAAGCGCCGTTTTTTTTGGGTATCTATCTTCAGCAGGCACGAAGTCCATGTGCACCGCGAAACCTGTGGGAGCGGGCTTGCTCGCGAAGTGGCCGGCACATTCAACATCAATGCAAACTGACCCACCGCCTTCGCGAGCAAGCCCGCTCTCACATTAGGGGCAAACCCGCCTACGCCATCGGCGGCAACCGCCGCTTGACCGGTGTCTTCTTGACGATGGCCGTATTGGTCTCGGCATGGACATTGAGCTTGTCCAACACGGTATCCAACTGTTCCATCGAGCGCACGTGCAGGCGCGCGATGAAGCAGTCGTCGCCAGTGACCTTGTCACATTCGGTGAATTCAGCGATGGCCTGGATCTGCCGCTCCACTTCCTGCAACTGTCCCGGCAACGGGCGGATACGCACGATGGCCTGGAGTTGATAGCCGAAGCACTTGGGGTCCACCTCGACGGTGTAGCCCCTGAGCACGCCGCGTTCTTCGAGCCGGCGAAGGCGCTCAGCGACGCTGGGGGAGGACAGGCCGCTGAGGTTCGCCAGGGCCTTGAGCGAGCGTCGGGAATCTTCCATCAGGGCACTGATGAGGATCTGGTCAATATCGTCAGTCATTTCAACTCCATTAGGCGAATGTTTGAAGTTGCCTTGATAAAAAAGGTGAAAGTCGAGTTTAGCCTTTTTCAAACCATGGAGAAGCCCCCCGTCGGCTCGGCATACTGTGCCCACTTGCTGAAGGAGACTGAAGATGGACAAGACCTTACGCCGCGGTTCGCTGGAAATGACCGCCGCCATGCTGATTTCCGGAACCATCGGTTGGTTCGTACTGGTTTCCGGTTTGCCGGTGCTGGATGTAGTGTTCTGGCGCTGTGTGTTCGGCGCCGCGACCTTGTTGTTGATCTGCGCCGGTTTCGGATTTTTGCGCCCCGGCATCCTTACCCGTACCACCTTCCTGCTGGCGGTGCTCAGTGGTGTGGCGATCGTCGGCAACTGGGTGTTGTTGTTCGCCTCTTACTCCCGCGCGTCGATTGCCATCGGCACGGCGGTGTATAACGTCCAGCCGTTCATGTTGGTGGGGCTGGCGGCGTTGTTCCTGGGGGAAAGAATCACTGCGCAAAAGCTGTTCTGGCTGGCGGTGTCGTTTCTCGGAATGCTGGCCATTGTCAGTGCCCATGGTGAGCAGGGGCAGGGCGGAGATGACTATCTGCTGGGCATCGCATTGGCGCTGGGGGCTGCGTTGCTGTATGCCATCGCGGCGTTGATCATCAAGCGCCTGACCGGCACGCCACCTCATCTGATCGCGCTGATCCAGGTCAGTACCGGTGTACTGCTGTTGGCACCTTGGGCGAATTTCTCGGCCTTGCCACAAGATGCCCAGGCCTGGGCCAGCCTGTTGACCCTGGGCATGGTGCACACCGGCGTGATGTACGTGCTGCTGTACAGCGCCATTCAACGGTTGCCGACCGCGTTGACCGGGGCGCTGTCGTTCATCTACCCGATCGCGGCGATCTTCGTCGACTGGTTCGCCTTCGGCCATCGCCTCGAGCCGCTGCAATGGCTGGGTGTGGCGGCGATCCTGCTGGCGGCTGCCGGCATGCAACAGGGCTGGGGTATCAAGTTGCGTCGCCCAGCCCTGCCGTAGTCACCGTTCGGGCGTGGATCAGAAGATGTAGTCCGTGGTCAGGAAATTGGAGTCCCGCTCACGGATGATGTCGCTGATCAACGCTTTGTTGTTTTCCTGGAACTTGGTCGCCACCAGCGTGCGGATGGAAAAGGTGCGCAACGCATCGTGAACGGACAAGGTGCCCTCGGCCGAATTTTTCCGGCCATTGAAGGGGAACGTGTCCGGGCCACGCTGGCACTGCGCATTGATGTTGATGCGGCCGACCTGGTTGGCGAAGGTGTCCACCAGCTTGCCGACTTCCGCCGGGTTAGTGCCGAAGATACTGAGCTGTTGACCGAAGTCGGACTCCAGCACGTAATCGATGACAGTATTGAGGTCGCGGTACGGGACGATGGGCACGACCGGGCCGAATTGTTCCTCGTGGTAGACCCGCATCGCCGTGTTCACCGGGTACAGCACCGCCGGGTAGAAGAACGAGCTTCGTGATTCGCCGCCGTGGGCATTCTGCACTTCCGCGCCCTTGGCGACCGCATCGGCGACCAATGCGTGCAGGTAATCGACCTTACCCGCTTCGGGCAATGGCGTCAGCGCCACCCCGTCTTCCCACGGCATGCCGGGTTTCAGGCTGGCGAGCTTGGCGTTGAATTTCTCGATGAAAGCCGGCGCCACGTCTTCATGGACAAACAGGATTTTCAACGCCGTGCAGCGTTGGCCGTTGAAGGACAGCGAGCCGGTCAATGCCTCGCTGACCGCGTTGTCCAGGTCCACATCCGGCAACACCAGCCCGGGGTTCTTCGCATCCAGCCCCAGGGCGGCACGCAAACGGTGCGGGCGCGGGTGGAGTTTCTTCAGGTCGCTGGCGGCTTTGTTGGTGCCGATGAAGGCAAAGATGTCGATCTTGCCGCTGGCCATCAGCGCGCTGACGGTTTCCCGGCCGCTGCCGTAGATCACGTTGATCACGCCTGCCGGGAAGCTGTCGCGGAAGGCTTCGAGCAGCGGTCGTACCAGCAGGACGCCGAGCTTGGCCGGCTTGAACACCACGGTATTGCCCATGATCAACGCCGGAATCAGCGTGGTGAAGGTTTCGTTCAGCGGATAGTTGTAGGGCCCCATGCACAAGGCCACGCCCAGGGGCACGCGGCGGATCTGCCCGAGGGTGTCCTGTTCCAGCTCGAACCGGCTGGAGCGGCGGTCCAGTTCCTTGAGGGCATTGATGGTGTCGACGATGTAATCGCAGGTGCGGTCGAATTCCTTCTGGGAGTCCTTGAGGTTCTTGCCGATCTCCCACATCAGTAACTTGACCACGGCCTCGCGCTGCTCGCGCATGCGCGCCAGGAAGGTTTCCACATGGCGGATACGCTCGGCGACGCGCATCGTCGGCCACTGGCCCTGGCCGCGATCATAAGCCCGGACGGCGGCGTCCAGGGCGGTGAGGGCAGTCTCGGCATCCAGCAGCGGCGTACTGCCGAGAATGACTTGTTCGTCACCCAGCTCGCCGGTCAGGTAGACGGGGCTGCGGACGACGGCCAGCGGCCCTTGCCAGCTTTTCAGGACGCCATCGACCAGGTATTCGCGCTGCTCGATCCGGCCTTCGAGGCGGTAGGCATCCGGGATGTCGGCGGCACCGGGAAACAGGTTGACGAGGAAGGGGGCTGTGGTCATGTCGTTACTCCATCAATGAAATGAGCCATGGGCAGACGCTTGCAGGCATAAAACGCTTTTAGCGTTATACGCCTTAATAGAGGTGTTTTTTAAGTGGCGGCAGATTGCTTGCGCCGGACTACGTTGTAGACGCTGTGTAGGCGCCGTGTAGGAGCTGACGAGTGCAACGAGGCTGCGATCTTCCTCCAAACACTTGAGTCCCAAGCGAAAGATCAAAAGATCGCAGCCTCGCTTCGCTCGTCAGCTCCTACACGCCGAGCTATCGATCACTCACCAGCGCATCCGCACCCCCATGCTGGTAATGACGCCGTTGAGGTCGTTGTCGTCGACGTCACTGCTGTAGTCGGCGCTGACATACAAGCTCACCGTCGGCGTGACCCGGGCCACCAGGCCCAGGCCGACTTCGACGGTGGAGGATTTTCGGCTGCTGCTGATCTTGTCGACTTTATCCAGGGACACGGTGCCGGCGTTCTGGACGGTGTGCCACAAGTTGGTTCGTAGATAGGGTTCCACGCCGAGACCGTTGACCTGGTAGCTCCCTTTGAGGCGTGCGCCAACACGGCCGCTCCAGCTGCTCAGTTCATCACCGGTGCCGTTCTCGGCATTCGGTGTGTCGAGGGTGACGCGCTGGTTGATCAGTTGCGCTTGGGGTTCGACCACCCAGTGGGTGCTGATGCCAATGGGGAAGCCACCTTCTACCGACAGCGTCACCGCGTGGCCTTCGGTGGTCTGGCGCTGGCCTTGTTCGGTGCGGCTGTAGCCGTTGACCCGGCCGCCGCTGGCGCTGAGGTCGACGTGCCAGCCTGCCGGGCCAGTCAGGCTCCAATAGGCGCCGAGGCTCGAGCCTTTCAGGTTCAGGGCATCTGTGCCCGGGTCGGCCAGGGCGGGCATCACCAGCAGGCCGCCGCCGGTTGAAATGATCTGGTTTTGTCCGCTGATCAGCCCCATGCGCTGGGTATGGCCGCTGTCGTTTCGCAAGGTGAACAGGGCGGGGCTCTTGCCGGAAGGGGGCTCGGTTGCAAAGCGTGCGGTATCGAGATGGGTGGACGGTGTTCGGCCATACCAGGGCTGCGTGGACTCCTCGGTAGGCCAGGCCTGTACCTCCATGGATGAAAGCAGCAGCAACGAAGTCGAGACGGTCTGGAACGTGGTGGTGAATTCTTGCGGGCGGAGGGAAGTTTTCATGGGGGCCTGCCTTGCAATCGCATGCATTTCTCGCTTTTCTGGCGTCTCTCCTACCCCGAATGAGGGGCGACCGAATGGATTGGGGCAAGCCTCTGGCGGCCCGTCTCGGCGGGTTCCAGAGGCCTGCCCCTGACTGTGTTTCCGGGGGTAGTACGGTGTAGTCAAGAAGACTGATGACGGTGCGTCAAGAAAATGAACGATGAATGGCAGGATGAAATCAGCGTCAGTAAAACGCTGATTTCAATTGGTTATCGAGGTGGATATTTCGGCGTCAAACCTCCGTCGCAGCGCCTTCCTACCAACTGATCCGTAGACCGATCCTGCCCGCCACACTGCGCTGCTGATTGCTGTCGAAGTTTTGGCTGTAGTCCGCGCCGGCGTACATGGCGACCGTGGGCGCCAGGCTTACGGTGACGCCAAGGCCCAGGTCGCCAGTGGACGCGCGCTGTTGGGTCTCGACCCGCTCGGTGTCGTCGAACGTCACCGAATCGGTGCCGGAAAACGTATGCCAGAGGTTGGCGCGCAGGTACGGTTCCACGGGCATGCCGCTGACTTGGTAGCGACCCTTGAGGCGAGCGCCGAGCCGGCCGGTCCAGGCACCGTCGGAATCGAATTCGACCTTGGAAACGCCATCGTCTTGCGTATCCAGGGAAACCTTCTGGTGGATGATCTGGGCCTGGGGTTCGAACACCCAGTCGGAGGTCACCGCGAAGGGATAGCCGGCTTCCGCTGAAACGGTCAGGGCATGCCCGCGATTGTCGATTTTCAGACCGCGCTCGGAACGGTTGTCGCCGTCTAGCCGCGTGCCCATCAACACGGCGTCGACGTATCCGCCGCTGGGATCGATGAGCGTCCAGTAGAGCCCGTAGCTGTCGCCGTCGAGTTCTATCTTGCCGGCGTGCCGGCCTTCGAATCCCAGGTTGAAGCCTTTTACATCGCCGTTCAGTTCCGTATGACCGACGAAGAAGCCAATGCGCTGGGTCTGGCCGCCGGACAGGAGCGAACTGTACAGGTCGTTGCCCACCTGAAACCCTTTGATCGAGCCATCGAACTGCGGCGTCACCGTGCCAGCCCAGGTTTTATCCAGGTCTGCGCCATAGATTCGACCCCAACCCGCGCCGAACGCGCCGGTTTCCGTGAGCAGGCGCTGGTCACCCTGGCGGTCATGGAACGTGCCGAGGGCCATCAACGTCAGTTGCGCCGCCGCCGGCGGCAACACCGACCAGGTCGGCACTTCGGGACGATACAACGGGATGGGCGCGGCGCCGGGCACCGCCGTTGGCAAGGGCGGCAGTGTTGGCGCGGGTGGCGCGCCTGGCGCGGGAGGGGCCGTCGGGATAGGTGCTGCTACCGGTCCGTCGACCAAGGTGGAGCGCAGGTACCAGTTGTTTTGATTGCCGGTCGCGCCGCCTTTGAACAGGCGGTATTCAAACGCACCGGCCGAGACGGACTGGGCCAGGGAGAAGGCGCCGATGTCACTGACGGCACCGCCCTGGGCCTGGACCACTTCGATACCGTCCTGGGTCGTCCGTGCGCCCGTGCCGCCCAGGTTCGTGACCATGATGGCGGTATTGCCGGTGAGCGTCCCGCCATTGACCACCAGTTTGTCGCTGGCGGAGCCATCGGCACCAACGGCCGTTTGCACACGCAACAGGCCATTGTTGCCAACGTACTTGCCTTGGACGGTGAGCGTGTCGTTGGTGCGGGTGTTGCCCTGGGTAAGGTCTATCGTGCCGGCGTTGTTGAGCGTCGCCAGTTGACCGGCAGTAAAAGGGGCGATGACGCCTTGGGTCGCCGTCAGCGTGCTGCCGTTTTCGATGTTGAGCGTCCCGGTGGCGGTGGCGCTGTCACCCAAGGTCAGAGTGTCGTTAAGGTCCAGTTGCGAGCCTTGGGTGAGGTTCACCGTTTCCCAGTTGAGGTAGCGGGCGCCGGTGCTGGAGGTGCTGCTTTCAAAGGTCAGGACGTCTTGACCCAGTCCGCCATTCAGGCTGGGGGTGACGCTCAGCCCGGTTTCATCGAGGTTGCTCAACAGCGCTGTGTCGCTGCCGTCGCCCATCAGGATGGCCGAATGAATGAGGCCGCCGCTCCACTGGAACTGGTCATCACCGGCACTGGCCCGGACCTCGCCGAGGATTTCGCCACCGCTGACGGTGATGCTGTCGTTGCCGCCGCTGACACTGACATTGCCGCCGATGCGTCCCGCGGAGAGGATGATGGTGTCCTGGCCGAAACCGGTTACCAGGTTGCCAATAATATTGCCGCCGGACATATCGAAAACGTTGTCATCGAGCTTCATGTCGACCCGGCCAATGGCACCGCCGGTCATTGTGGCGATGTCGCCGTCTTCGAAGGCGTCGACGATGGTCCCGCCGGTCATCAGGAACTCATCGAGGCCATCGCCCTGGGCCAGGGACAGGATCCTGCCGCCATTCATCTCGAAGTAATCGGCTTCCGAGCCTTGCTCGACGTCACCGTCAATCACGCCGTTGGCATTGATCACAATGCTGTCGACGCCGGTGCCAAACGTGACATCGCCGCTGATCACACCGCTGCCGTTGGCGGGCATGGTCAAGCTGTTGTTACCCGAAAGGTCCGTCAGCCCGGGGCTGGTGCCGCTGTCGCAGACGTAGGTGTCATTGCCTGCGGTGGGGGTCAGTGTGCAGGCCGCCATGGTGGCGGGTGCGGGTAACAGGAAGGGAACCGATACCCACAAGGCGTTGAACAGCCGATTGAATCCTTTATCGTGCCGAATCATGTGCTATCCCTCTGCATCGGCGTCCCCGTGGACACCGGTTTCAGCATCGGTTGCACAACAGATGGCACACAGGGCCTGGCAACGCTCGCTGTATGGAATGGCACCCTAGCAACGAATACAGAGCGTCGCTACTGTCAGAACTTACAGGTCAATGCACAGAAAGCATGAGGGAAGGCCCGTTCTACAAGTGCACTTCCACTGAAAGTGGCAGGTGGTCGCTCAGGTGAGTCCAGGGTTTATTGCCCAGTATTTGCGGGGAATGACTGCTGGCGTTACGCAGATAAATGCGGTCCAGCCGCAACAGCGGGAAGCGGGCCGGATAGGTCCTGGCGGGGCGGCCGAGGTGATGCTCGAAGGCTTCGTGCAGGTATCCACGGCGAGCGAGGGTGAGGTTGCCGCGCAGTTGCCAGTCGTTGAAATCGCCAGCGATGATCACCGGGGCGTCCTCGGGCAGCGAATCGAGCAGTTGGCAGAGCAGTTTGAGTTGTAATTGGCGATGGCTTTCCAACAGGCTCAGGTGCACGCAGATTCCGTGGACCGCGGCGTGGCCCGGTACATCCAGTACGCAATGCAACAATCCGCGTCGCTCCGGTCCGGTGATGGACACATCGAGATTGCGGTACTGGCGAATCGGGTATTTGGAAAGCAGCGCGTTGCCATGATGGCCATCGGGGTAGACCGCATTGCGACCGTAGGCGAAGTCGGTCCACATGCTGTCGGCGAGGAATTCGTACTGGGACGTCTGGGGCCAGTTGTCGTAGCGTGACGCGTGGCGGTCATGTTCGCCGAGCACTTCTTGCAGGAACACCAGGTCGGCGCCGGTACTGCGCACCGCTTCGCGCAATTCGGGCAGGATGAAGCGCCGGTTGAGGGCGGTGAAACCCTTGTGGGTATTGACCGTCAGGACCCGCAACCGATGAACCGCCGCAGGCGCGTCCGATGGCATTGATTCGACGGCTCGCCCATCGGGAACTTGAGTCACGTTCACTCCTGAATCAGACGTACTTGTTCATGCGACTGACCCAAGGCACCGGCAGTTCCGGATTTTTCGCTCCTTGCTGATCGCCATCGCGAGCAAGCTCGCTCCCACAAGGACTGGTGGCGTACACAGGTGTTGCATTTCCTCCGCAGACCCAATGTGAGAGCGAGCCTGCTCGCGATGGCGGTGCATCTGAACCGCCGCCATCGGCAAGCAAACCCGCTTCCATCGATGCGTATTCAGATAAAGACAATCTCATACGGCAAGCCCATCCGGTCAAGAATGACCCTGGGCAGCAGTGGAGCGATGCCGCTCGCCGGTTCGCCGGTGAGTTGGCTGACATAGGCGTGCATGGCGTGGCGCTTGCGAGCGGTGGTCCAGACGTCGAGGCGCAGTTTGCGGGCCCGATGCCAAGGGATTTTATTCTGTTCGCGGACCGGCCAGTGCCAGGCCCACACCGGCAGCTCGTTGAACGCCACCCCGATCCTGTCGGCGGCCAGGGCCCCGGCGCGTCCGACGGTGTCGTGGTCGCTGTCGCCATCCTGGCGCCAGGTGCTGAAGACCACGTCCCCGGGGCGCAGGTGACGGGCAATGAAAGAGGCCAGTTGCGCTTCGTGTTCGGCCAGGTTTTTTTCCGGGAAGCCGCCGCGCACCCATTGCAGGCCATGGGCGGCGATGCCCAAGCGATGTAGGGCGTCGACACTTTCCTGGGGATGAGGGCGGTACGTACGCAGGCGCTCGTCGGTCCACAACGGTGAGCCGGGGTGGGCCAAGGCGCCATCAGTGACTGAGACCAGGAGCATGGGCTGCTCGAGGTTACTCAGCAACTGCAGCAAGCCGCCGCAGGCTCCGACTTCATCGCCCGGGTGCGGCGCGAGGATGACGGCGCGGGCGCCGGCGGGAATGAGCGTCTGGGTACTGATGATCGGAATATCGGCCAGTTGCGCAGCACTGTTCCAGATTTGCGGGTGCTGCCGGCCAGGCAAGCGAGAGGCGGGCTTCATAAGCGACATCCTTGTATGTGTTCAATCTTTCAGCCATGCACCGGGCTCACTGTCCGATGACGCCCCCATAGGCATGGCTGCGATTCACAGCGCTCCGAATCCTGGAGACTACCGCAGGGAGAAGTATTGACCATGTCGACCGATTCGTCTCGTGACATGTGTATCTGAACTGCTTTTTTTGGCTAACTGGACGGTTTGGATGGAAAAACCGCGTCCTTGCGGTTAACTGCGAATCGTTCAATCCTCTTCTTCGCGTTGCAACTCGAACAGCAGCAGTGAGCGTCCGGTGACGGAATACTCGGATTCGAAATCGAAGCGCTCCTGTCCACGAACGTTCGGCTGGTTGGTGTCGACCATGCAAGTCCAGAAACTGCCCTCGGGGACTTCCGGCAAGCGGAAGTTGACGATGTCATGATGCGCATTGACCACAAGCAGCAGCGTCGCGTCGCCGCCCTTGCGCCGAATGCCGGTTTCCTGGGCGCGGCCGTCCATCAGCATGCCGAGGCAGCGACCATGGCCGTCCTGCCACTGCTCGATGGTCATTTCGCTGCCGTCCGGGGCCAGCCAGGTCACGTCCTTGACGCCGATGTCCTCGTTGTAGTTGCCCACCAGGAAGCGTCCACGGCGCAGGATCGGGTAGGTCAGGCGCAACTTGATCAGGCGCTTGACGAACTTGAGCAGTGCCGCGCCATCCTCGCTCAGGTCCCAATTGATCCAGCCGATTTCACTGTCTTGGCAATAGGCATTGTTGTTGCCATGCTGGGTACGGGCAAATTCGTCACCGGCGACGATCATCGGCGTGCCTTGGGCCAGCAGCAGGGTGGCGAAGAAGTTGCGCATCTGTCGATGGCGCAGCGCGTTGATCTCCGGATCATCCGTCGGGCCTTCGACGCCATGGTTCCAGGACAGGTTGTTATTGCTGCCGTCCTGGTTGTTCTCGTCGTTGGCTTCGTTGTGCTTGTCGTTGTATGACACCAGGTCATGCAAGGTGAAGCCGTCGTGGGCGGTGACAAAGTTCACCGAGGCGTAGGGGCGCCGACCACGCTGGTTGAACATCTCGCCCGAGGCTGTCATTCGGCTGGCGAAGTCGGCGAGCTGGCCGTCGTCACCCTTCCAGAAGGCCCGCACCGTATCGCGGAACTTGTCGTTCCACTCGACCCAGCCCGGCGGGAAACGTCCCACCTGGTAGCCTCCCGGGCCACAGTCCCAGGGTTCGGCGATCAATTTCACCTGGCGCAGCACCGGGTCCTGCCGGCACGCGACGAGAAAGCTGTGGCGCTCGTCGAAGCCGTCATGGTAGCGGCCCAAGATGGTCGCCAGGTCGAAGCGGAAGCCATCGACGTGCATTTCCGTGGCCCAGTAGCGCAGGGAGTCGGTGACCATTTGCAGCACGCAGGGATGGCTCAGGTCCAGGGTGTTGCCGGTACCGGAGTCGTTGATGTAGTAGCGTTTGTCGTCGGGCATCAGCCGGTAGTACGAGGCGTTGTCGATGCCGCGCATGGACAGGGTAGGCCCCTGTTCGTTGCCCTCGGCGGTGTGGTTGTAGACCACGTCGAGGATGACTTCCAGGTTGGCCTCGTGCAGGTGGGCAACCATTTCCTTGAACTCGGCGATCTTGCCGCTGGCCAAGTAGCGCGGGTCGGGCGCGAAGAAGGCGATGCTGTTATAGCCCCAGTAGTTGGTCATGCCTTTGTGCAGCAAGTGCTGGTCATTGACGAAGGCATGGATGGGCAGCAGTTCGACCGAGGAAACCCCGAGCTTGCGGATATGCTCCAGCACATCGTCGACCATCAGCCCGGCGAACGTACCGCGCACGTTTTCAGGCACCGAAGGATGGCGCATGGTGAGGCCGCGCACGTGGGTTTCATACAGGATGGTCTTGTCCCACGGCACGCTGACGCGATGGTCATGGCCCCAGGTGTGCGCGGGGTCGATGACTTTGCACTTGGGGACGAACGGGGCGCTGTCACGCTCATCGAAGCTGAGGTCGCCGTCGGGGTGGCCGATGGTGTAGCCGAACAGGGATTCGGACCACTTCAATTGGCCGACCAGTTGCTTGGCATAAGGATCGATCAGCAGCTTGTTAGGGTTGAAGCGATGACCGTTCGCCGGGTCGTATGGGCCGTAGACCCGGTAGCCATAGATCAATCCCGGATGGGCATCCGGCAGGTAACCGTGGTAAATCTCGTCGGTGTACTCCGGCAACTCGATGCGTTCGAGTTCGACTTCGCCGGCATCATCGAAAATGCACAGCTCGACCTTGGTGGCGTTGGCTGAAAACAGCGCGAAATTGACCCCGAGGCCATCCCAGGTTGCACCCAGTGGAAAAGGCAGCCCTTCACGAATCCGCGAAGCCTCGACAACGGGCGGCGGCGTGGTTTTGTTTGGACGGGTCATAGTTGCTCCTGCAAAAGACAGACAGATACAGCGATGCGTTTCACTTGGGGTGGATGGCGCCACCCTTTACCTGTGGCGAGGGGATTCACCCCCGCTATGTGGGACAAAGTGGTTTCTCTGTGGGAGCAAGGCTTGCCCGCGATGAAGCGACGCGTTCCTTCAGGCATCGGGGCGCCTGTCTCGCGAGCAAGCTTTGCTCCCACCTGGCGAAGAGACCGATAGTCTGAGTCAGACCGCCGGCGGCTTGCGCGGTGCCCGAGGCTTCTTGTCGGCCGTTTTGTTCGCCGGTGGCACTATCGCAGCAGTCGCCGCGGAAGGCTTGGCCGCCGGCTTGACCTTGGGCGTGGTGTTTTTCGCAGCGGTCTTGGCCGTACTCTTGGCGGCAGCAGGCTTGGCGCCATCGGTCTTGCTGGCCGCTGATTTACTCGCGGCCTTGGGTGGCTTGCTCGGCGCCAGCGCTTCGGCTTCGGCGAGTTTGCGGGCCATTTCCCAGTGGCGTTTTTCCTGCCCGGCGGGCTTACCCTCGGACTCCCAGATCTGATAGGCGAATTCACGAATGCGTTTATCGTCGGTACTCATCGCAGTGCTCCTGATTCAACTCAAGATTGGATAAAGACATTGACCGGGAAATTCCCCAGCACGGCGCTGATCAGCAGCTCCCTTTGGGGTGTGACTGTTGCGCTTGAAAAAAGTCCCTTCAGTTTTTCATCCTTGGCGGCGAACGGTAACGACACGCGGGTGTCGCCCCAATCCGACGCAGCCACCAGCGGCACGGCACTGTTTTCCAGCAAGTGCGCCGCCTGGACAGGTACGACAATGATCGCCCGTTGTTGCGAGTCCTCACGCATGAACGCCAGTACCCGATGGGCTTGCTCGCCGAGCACTTCCAACGGCTGGTAGCGGCCCTGGCGCCATAGCTGCGGATACTCCGCCCGCACGGCCAGTGTCCTGGCGATCAACGCCTGCTTGACCCGGCCATCACGCCAATCGCGTACCAGCGCGGCTGGGGTGTTGTCAGCGCGCATTGCCTCGCGGCGCGCCTGGAAATCCACCGGGCGGCGATTGTCCGGGTCCACCAGGCTGAAATCCCAGAACTCGTTGCCTTGGTACAGGTCCGGTACGCCGGGTACGGTCATGCGCAGCAAAGTTTGCGCCAGACTGTTGAGGGCGCCCGCCGGCGCCACCGCCTGGACAGCCTCGGCGATGGCGCTGCGCAAGGGCAGCCCCTCATCGCCCAGCAGCAGACGCTCGAGGAACATCTGGGTGGCTTGCTCATAGGCGTCGTTGACCGCCGCCCAACTGCTTTGCAGCTTGGCTTCGCGCAGGGCCTTGCGTTGCCATTGCCACAGGCGCTCGTTGTATTGGGCCAATGCCTTGTGGTCCTGGAGGTCGAGGTCCAGCGGCCAGCTTCCAGTCAGCGCCTGATACAGGATCAGCTCATCTCCGGTCGAAGGCGCCGCCGGGTCGCTGTGCAGCGAAGGCGAGAGGATGCGCCATTGCTCGACGCAGGCGGCGTACCAATCGGCGCGCTCGCTGAGCACGGCCAGCCGGGCGCGGGTGTCTTCGCCGCGCTTGTGGTCGTGGGTGGCGGTGGTGATCAGGTTGTCGGGAAAATGCTCGAGGCGTTCGAGACACGCGTGGTGGAACTCTTGCACCGGGGCGCTGAAACGCTCGGTGTTATAGCCGACGTCATTGCGCGACAACAGCACCGCCGAGCGATAGAGCGCGGTGTCCTCGACGGCCTTGGCGGCGGCTGGTGAGGTCAGTTGCTGGAAACGCACGCAGGCATGGCGCAGGCGTTTACGCTGGCTGCCGCGAGGGCGTTGCCGCCAGGGCATGCCACCGAGCCAGCGGGCCAGGCAATCGAGCACCGGCCAGTCGGCTTCGCTGAGGGTTTGCCGGGCGCCTTCCAAGGCCTGGTTGAAAAACACCTGGTCTTCGGCGGAGCGTCCTATCGGCGTGATGTAGGTGCGGTACACCGGGAAATGCACGATCAACTCCTGCAAGGCCCGCCGAATCGCGCCCAGGGTCAGGTCGCGGGTCATCACATCGTCCCGGGCCACTTGCAGCAAGGCCTGGGCGACACTTTCGAAGTCCCCGGCCAGGGAGCCATTGAGTATCTGTTGGCGGGCGAGGCGGGCTTCTTCGATGAAGTGTGCCGGTCGTTCGCTGTGCCGGCTCCAGAATTCCGCCAGAGGGGCGGCGCCGGCCGGATCATGCTGCAGCAGCGAGACCTGGTTCATGAACTCGTAACCGGTGCTGCCGTCGATGTTCCAGTCCCGCCGCAACGTCTCACCATCGCCGAGAATTTTTTCGACGAAAATCGGCAAATGCCGCGACGGCGACAGTGAATCAAGGCGTCTGCGTAATTTTCGGCAGTAACCGCGAGGGTCGGCCAGGCCGTCGATGTGATCGATGCGCAGCCCATCCACCAAGCCTTCGCCGATCAATTCGAAGATCTTGGCATGGGTGGCTTCGAACACCGCCGGACGCTCGACCCGCAGCCCGCCCAGTTCGTTGACATCGAAAAAACGCCGCCAGTTGATGTCATCCGCTGCGGTGCGCCAGCTGGCGAGCCGGTAGCTCTGGCGCTCCAGCAACTGATGCAGACGCTCGAAACCCTGAGGCTGGGTGGAGTCATAGCCAGCCAGGTTGTCCTCGATGGCGGCGAGGATGCCGGCGTGTGCCGCCAGGTCCTGCAACTCTGTTTGCAGGGGGCGGGCGAGGGTGTGGGCATCGGTCTGGTAGTTCAGCGTGGTGAAGCGCTCGGCCAGGGCCTTGAGCGATTCGGTCAGCTCGATGGGCAAGGTATCAGCAGGTTTGAGCAACTCGCCATAGTGCATCGGGCAAATGGGGAAGCGGTGCTCGTAGTGCTCGACGTAGAAGCTGCCGTGGGCGGCGTCGAAGCGCAGTTGCAGCGTGCCTTCCTGCAAGGCTACGCCGTAGTCGCTGCCCAGGAACGGCAGCAACAACTGGCCTTCCATCAGCGGGTCCGGGGAGTGCCACTGGATGTCGAAGAATTCACCGTAGGGGCTGAGCCGGCCCCATTCGAGCAGATCCAACCACCAAGGGTTGTCATTGCCGCCCACGGCCATGTGATTGGACACGATGTCGAGGATCAAGCCCATCTGATGTTCACGCAACGCTGCAACCAGGCGCCTGAGCGCCGTTTCGCCGCCCAACTCGGGGTTGACCAGGGTCGGGTCGACGACATCGTAGCCGTGCATGGATCCGGCCCGGGCCTTGAGCAGCGGCGAGGCATAGATGTGGCTGATGCCCAGCGCGGCGAAGTACGGCACCTGGGGCACCGCATCGTCCAGGGTAAAGCCTTTATGGAACTGCAGGCGCAACGTTGCCCGCAGGGGTTGGATCAACGTCTGTTTCATCGGTCACGCTCGTTCGCCTGAAGTCGCGCGCAGGCGAGTATTTCCAGACGCCGGGCGGCGTCCGGGTGATCCAGCAGCGCCTGGCTCGGCTGGGCCAGGCGGCGGCGCCAATTGGGATGGGTGTCGACGGTGCCGGGCAGGTTGGCCTGCTCCTCGATACCCAGCGCATCTTCGAGCGGTAGCAACACCAGCGGTGCGCGGGTGTGGCCAAGGAAGCGCACGCTGGCATCCAGCACCTGGTCAGTCTCGCGGTGTTCTTCGCGGAAGTTCTGCGGATCCTGGTTCAGCACCTGGCGCAGGCCCTCGCGCTCGCGCTCGCGGTGTTTGCGCCAGTCCATTTCGGTGTGGGAATCGATCAGGTCCAGCCGCGCGTTCCAATCGATGTCGTGACCGTGCCACCAGCCATTGAGCGTCGGCAAGTCGTGGGTGCTGGTGGTTGCCAGGGCGTTGTCCGGCCAATCGAGGATGGGCTTGAAGTGGGTGTTGTCCTGTTCGAACAACAGCACGCGCATGCCGAGGATCGAGCGGGCGCTGAGCTTCTCCCGCAGGCCATCCGGCACGGTGCCGAGGTCTTCGCCCAGCACGATGGCCTGGTGACGATGGGATTCCAGGGCCAGCAGGCGCAGCAGGTCGTCCACCGGGTAATACAGGTAGGCACCGTCGCAGGGTGGGACGTCGTTGGGGATCACCCAGAGACGTTGCAAGCCCATGACATGATCGATGCGCAAGCCGCCGGCATGGGCGAAGTTGGCCCGCAGCATCTCAATGAAGGCACGGAAGCCGTTGCGCACCAGGCCTTCCGGGGAAAACGCCGAGATGCCCCAGCCTTGGCCGGAGCGGTTGAGGATGTCCGGCGGCGCACCCACGGTCAGCGAGGCGAGCAGTTCGTCCTGCCGGCTCCAGGCCTGGCTGCCGCCGCCATCGGCGCCCACCGCGAGGTCGGCGATCAGGCCGATGCCCATGCCGCTGGACTTGGCGGCGCTCTGAGCGCGCTCCAGGCAGCGGGCAATCAACCATTGGCAAAACGCGTAGAAGCCGATCTCGTCAGCATTCTCTTCGGCAAAATGCGCCAGGGCCGCACTGCGTGGGTCACGCAGTTCTTCCGGCCACTGCCGCCAGTCGAGGCTTTCGCCCCGGGCCGCGCGTTCGGCCTGCAAGGCTTCGAAGCGGCAGTGGTTCTCCAGGGCTTCGCCGCTGCTGTGACGAAAACTGCTGAAGTCTTCATGCAGCGGGTGCGCGCCTTGGCTGAACCCGTCGTAAAGGGCACGGAGAATCTTCTGCTTGGCCTGGGCGGCGACCGGCCAATCGATCAGCGGCTGCTCTTCCAGGTTGCGCAGTTGATTGGTCAAGCCGGTGGCATCGATGGCGGTGCGCAGGGCACGTTCACCGAGGATCGTGCCGGGCGCGGCGTACAGGCTGTTGAGGAACAATCGGCTGGATGGCGAGTAGGGGCTGTAGCGTCCGGTGTCGCTGCTGAACATCGCGTGCATCGGGCTGATGGCAATGGCCTCGGCACCGCGCTCACCGGCCACACGCGCCAGTTCCTCCAAGGCCTGGGTGTCACCAAAACCACCGTCACCGGGGCGTCGTAGGGCATAGAGCTGCGCGCTCAGGCCCCAGGCCCGTGGCGTCGGATCGTCCACCGCGTCGGCCACGCTGTAGCAGCGGGCCGGCGCGACGGCCAGGGTGAAATGCTGGTCCTGGATATGGACGTGCTGGTAACCCACCGGGACCATCCCCGGCAGCCTGGCCTCGGCATCGAGGTTCAGGTGCAGTGTCGCGCCATCTTCGAGCTTGATTTCGCAGGGCGTCCCGGGCTCGAAGTAGCGGCTCAAGTCCAGGCTGGTCCCGACATCGGCGGTGATCAGCGGTGGCAGTTGATGGTTCTGTTGATCTTCCTGCAACTGCAGCAGGCTGGCGTCGATTTCCTGGGCGCTGCCGGCGGGGTGGCCCAAGCCGGTGAGGACCGAACGCAAGACCGCCGGCGAGACTTTCTGAGCCCGGCCATTGGCATCGATCCAATCCACCGCCAGGCCCGCTCGGCTGGCGAGGATTTCCAGTTGCGCATCGCTCATTGGCGCTCTCCAGTGATGTTGGGCAAGGTTGTCGCCTGCGTCAGACTGACCAGCGCGCTGTAGGGCGCGAGGAGGCCCTGTTGCAACAGACCCGCGGCCTGCTGTGGATGTTCGAAAAGAATGCGTGCTTCTTCCGGGGCGCGGTGTTCGACGGACTGATCACCGAGGTTCAGGTCGATGCGCAACACGCTGCCATCACCCAGTCGCCAGCGTGCGCTGACGGCGCCATGGCCCAGCACATCGGCCCCCAGGGCCTGGGTGCCGGGCAGGCGGGGGACGATTTCTTCACGACGGATCTTCAGCAGTTGGCGATACAGTGCCTCGCTGGCCTGCTGCTCCGGTCGTTGCGGTTCCAGGCTTGGGCGTGACGCCTCGAACGTGCTGGCCGCATTGGGGTCGGGAATCCGCTCGCGTTTCTGCGGATCGGCAAACGCGCTGAAGGCCTTGAACTCGTTGCGTCGGCCTTCGCGCACGAGTTCCGCCAGCTCGCCGTGGTGACTGGTGAAGAACAGGAACGGTTGTTCGGCGGCCACCTCATCGCCCATGAACAGCAGCGGGATCATCGGTGACAACAGCAACAATGCCGTGGCCGCTTGCAGGGCCTGGGGCTCGGCGAGTTGGTGCAGGCGTTCGCCCAGGGCACGGTTGCCGATCTGGTCATGGTTCTGCAGGAACAGCACGAACCCGCTCGGCGGCAGGTGACCACTGGGCTCGCCCCGGGATTCGCCGTGGCGATTGATGTGGCCCTGGAAAACGAAACCCTGGCTGAGACAGCGTGCCAGTTGCTCCGTCGGTTGCTCGGCATAGTCGGCGTAGTAGGCGTCGGTTTCGCCGGTCAGCAGTACGTGCAAGGCATTGTGGCCGTCGTCGTTCCACTGGGCGTCGTAGCCCTGTTCCAGCAGGCTGGCCTGGTTGTGTTCGTTCTCCACGGTCAGCCAGACATGCCGGACCGGGTCCACCTGCTCGCGCACCCTGGCCGCCAGCTCCTGGAGAAAGTCCGGGTCTTCGATGGCATGCACCGCGTCGAGCCGCAGGCCGTCGAAACGGTACTCCAGCAACCACATGAGCGCATTGTCGATGAAAAAGTCCCGCACTTCGCGGCGTCGGAAATCAATCGCCGCGCCCCAGGGGGTGTGCTTGTCTTCGCGGAAAAAGCCCTTGGCATAACGGTGCAGGTAATTGCCGTCGGGGCCGAAGTGGTTGTAGACCACATCCAGAATGACGCAAAGCCCATGGCCATGAGCGCTGTCGATCAGATGCTTGAGCTGTTCGGGTGTCCCATAGGAGGCCTGCGGTGCGTAGGGCAGGACCCCGTCATAGCCCCAGTTGCGATCACCGGGAAACTGCGCCAGTGGCATCAGTTCGATGGCGGTGACGCCGAGGCCGGCCAGGCGGGCCAACTGCTGTTCGACGTCGTTGAAGCCGCCCAGGGCGCCCACGTGCAACTCGTAGATCACGGCCTCGTGCCAGGGACGGCCGGACCATTGAGTGTGCCGCCAGGGGTAGGCATGGGGGTTGACCACCACGCTGTGGCGGTCGATGTCGCCGGCCTGGGCGCGGGAGGCCGGGTCCGGCACCTCCAGCTCGCCATCGATGTTATAGCGATAGCGGGTGCCGGCGGGGCAACGGGTCTGGATCATGAACCAGCCGTCGGCTTGGGGCAGCAGTGGTATTGAATCTCCAGTGTCGAGTTCGACACTGACAAAAAAGGCATCCGGGGCCCAGAGGGCGAAGCGGGTGTGCTCATCATCCAGCATCACCGCGCCGTGGGTCCATGTCTCAGGCGTCCTTGACGTCATTGTTACCTCATTGTCTGGCCGATTTTCCCAGTGACTTCGCCACCAGCTGTTCGTAGAGTTCGGCGTAGGGTTCCACGGCCTTGCACCAGTTGAACGGCGCCGACATGGCCCGGCAGCGCATGGCGTTGAGCAGGTCGGGGAACTCGAAGACCTTGAAGGCCCGGCTCAAGGCCTGTTTGTAGCTCTCCACGGTGGACTCATCGAACAGGAAACCGGTGATGCCATCTTCAATGGTGTCCGCCAGGCCTCCGGTATTACGCGCCACCGGCAGCGAGCCGAAACGTTGGGCGTACATCTGGCTCAAGCCGCAGGGCTCGTAGCGTGACGGCATCAGTAGGAAATCGCTGCCGGCGAACATCCGCCGGGCATCGGTTTCATTGAAGCCGATGCGTACACCGATGCGGCCCGGGAAGCGCAGCGCCAGTTCACGCATGGCTTGTTCTTCCTCCGGTTCGCCGCGGCCGATGATCGCAATCTGGCCGCCGGACTCGACAATGAACTCGGCGACGGCTTCGGTCAGGTCCAGGCCTTTCTGGTAGACCAGGCGCGACACCACGGCGAACAACGGGCCAGTGGAGTCGTCGAGGCCAAACAGTTCACGCACATGGCTCGCGTTGACGGCCTTGCCTTCCCAGTCGCCCATGGCGAACTGGCGGAACAGATGGCTATCGGTGGCCGAGTCCCAGCTTTCATCGATGCCGTTGGGAATGCCGCTGAGCAAGCCTTGTTGAGTCTTGGACGCGAGGAAGCCGTCGAGCCCGCAACCAAACGCCGGGGTCGTGATCTCCTGGGCGTAGGTGGCGCTGACGGTGGTGATATGGCTGGAATAGGCCATCCCGGCCTTGAGGAATGACAGCTTGCCGTAGAACTCCATGCCCTCCTGTTGCAACGCGTGTTCTGGAATGCCCAGTTCCGGGCAGGACGCCAGGCTAACCACGCCCTGGTACGCCAGGTTGTGGATGGTGAACAGGGTCGGGGTGCGTTGCCCGCGCCAGTGCATATAGGCCGGTGCCAGCCCGGCCGGCCAGTCATGGGCGTGGACCAGGTCCGGGCACCAGTGGATCTGCGCGAGGTTGGCGGCAATGTCGGCCGCGGCCAGGCCCAGGCGGGCGAAGCGAATATGGTTGTCGGGCCAGTCGCGACCGTTGTTGGCACCGTAGGGCGAGCCTTCGCGGGCAAACAGTTCCGGGCAGATCAGGACGTAGATCACCAAGCCGTCGGCCATGTCCATGCGCCCGATCTTGCAGGGCGGCAGCGCTGCGTGGCCGCCCAGTTCGCCGATGATGTGGATCGGATTGCCGCTGTTCATCACTTGCGGATAACCGGGGATCAGCACCCGGACATCATGTAGCCCGGCCATCGCACGGGGCAGTGCCGAGGACACATCACCCAGGCCACCAGTCTTGACCAGGTCGGCGATTTCCGAAGTGACGAACAGGATTTTCTTGCGATTGGGATTCTGTCGAACGACAGGGAGCAGTGCCTTGCCACCGGTGGCCAGCACCGGAGCCGTCGGCGATTCGGCTGCCGGCGGTAGTTGTGAACGGACTTGTTGTGGTTCCAAGGCAGCACTGATCATAAGTTTCTCCCATTTTCTCGATCTGTTTCCGGCAGGCGCCAGAGCTGTTGTTTCATTGGCCAAATCCTGCGGCCAGGCGCACAAGCGCTACGCAAGGAAAGCGAACGGCTACCCAAACGCGGCGAAGCGAATCAGCTGAAGGAGCTGTTGCAATGACCAGTGCAAGGACTGCACCAGTCGCTGTTGCCCTACCTCTAACCTGACCTGTCGCCGTTGCGAAAAGTTTCGACTTTTTTTCGTCTGGATGACCGGTCGGTTTTCCCCCCGGTTAGGCAGTCTAGGTCAGAACTTAGAGCGGTGCGGCTCGGTTCGTCGCATTGTCCGACAATCACGTTTTTTAGCGGCAATGTCTTACACGACGACAGGGAATACGCACCGACGAAGTGCACATTTCTGAAAAGAAAAATGTGTATGGGGGGAGGTCTGTTTCATCGGCGTGCGCGATGGAATGGCGCGGCGCACCATTGGAGGGCGGGTGGCATGGAGGCGTTTTAATGGCCAATAAAACACAGTGTCTCCTGTGGGAGCGAGCTTGCTCGCGATAGCGGTGTGCCAGTCACCAACCTTGCAACTGATCCGCCGCTATCGCGAGCAAGCTCGCTCCCACAAGGGAATAGTGATGCTCAGTTCAACCCGCCGACGTCAGCAACCGAATCGGCTTACCCGTCGCCCAGGCCAGCAGGTCCTCGATCATCAGGGAATAGAAGCGCTGGTAATTCTGTCGGCTGACGTAACCCACATGAGGCGTGGCCAGTACGTTATCCAGGGTTCGGAAGGGATGGGCGGGCGGCAAGGGTTCCTGGGCGAAGACGTCCAGGGCAGCGCCGGCGAGGCGCTTGTGCTGAAGGGCGTCGATCAGGGCACTTTCGTCGACGATCGGCCCGCGGGAGGTGTTGACCAGCAGCGCCTCGGGTTTCATCCAGGCCAGTGCCTGGGCGTCCACCAGCCCGCGGGTGCGTTCGCCAAGCACCAGGTGGATCGAGAGCACGTCGGCCTGTTCGAACAGTTCTTTTTTGCTGACATAGGTCACGCCCACGTCGGCGGCTCGCTCAGCGCTGAGGTTCTGGCTCCAGGCAATGACCCGCATGCCGAACACCTGGCCGAACTGCGCCACCCGTGTACCGATGCTGCCCAGGCCGAGAATCGCCAGTGTCTTGCCGTGCAAGTCACCGCCCAAGCCTTGCTGCCACAGACCGGCGCGCAGGGCATTGGCTTCCTGCACCAGGTTGCGGGTCAGGGCCATGATCAGCGCCCAGGTCAGTTCGGGCGTGGCATGCTTGTAGCTGTCGGTACCGCAGACCTGGATGCCCAGCTCGGCGGCGGCCTTCAGGTCCAGGGCGGCATTGCGCATACCGCCGGTGAGCAGCAGCTTGAGATTGGGCAGGCGGCGCAGCAGGCCTTCGTCGAATACGGTGCGTTCGCGCATCACGCAGATCACTTCGAAGCGCTGCAAGCGGTCGGCGAGGGTGTCGCGGTCGGCGGGGTAGTCGTGGAGAAACGTCACCTGGCCGACGCTGTCCAGCACCGACCAGTCCACCACACCACGTGCCACATCTTGCCAATCGTCTATGACTGCTATTTGCACCGCCATGGATCACCTCGTCAGGGAATGGGTTTGTCCAGCCAGCCGAGCAGGGCCTTGTGGAACCGATCCGGCTCTTCCATTTGCGGGGCATGCCCCAGATTGGGGAACTCCACCAGGGTCGAGCGCGGAATCAGCCCGGCCACCTGCTTGCCCAGCGCCTCGTAGTGGCCCAATTTGGCCTTGACCGCCGGCGGTGCAATGTCGCTGCCGATGGCGGTGGTGTCGGAGGTGCCGATCAACAGCAGGGTGGGCACGGTCAGGTCCTTGAACTCGTAATAGACCGGCTGGGTGAAGATCATGTCGTAGATCAGCGCCGAGTTCCACGCCACTTGCGTATGACCCGGACCCTTGTTCAAGCCGGCGAGCATGTCCACCCAACGGTCGAACTCAGGTTTCCAGCGGCCGGCGTAATAGGTCGTGCGCTCGTAATTGCGAATGCCCTCGGCGGTGATCTTCAGCTCACGGGCATACCATTGGTCCACGGTGCGGTAGGGCACGCCCAAGGCTTTCCAGTCTTCCAGGCCAATGGGGTTGACCATCGCCAGGCGTTCGACCTGATCGGAAAACTGCAACGCGTAGCGGGTGGCGAGCATGCCGCCGGTGGAATGGCCGAGGACGATGGTTTTCTGTACGCCAAGGGCCTTGAGCAATGCCTGGGTGTTGGTTGCCAATTGATGGAAGCTGTACTGATAGTGGTCTGGCTTGCTCGATGTGCAGAAGCCGATCTGGTCCGGCGCGATGACCCGGTAGCCGGCCTCGCTGAGGGCCTTGATCGTATCGCCCCAGGTGGCGGCGCAGAAATTCTTGCCGTGCATCAGCACCACGGTGCGGCCATTGACCTTGCCTTGGGCCGGCACGTCCATATAGCCCATCTGCAATGATGTGCCCTGGGACTGGAAGGCGAAGTGCTTGAGGGTGTAGGGATACTCGAAGCCTTCCAACTGTACGCCGTAGGCCGGGCCTTCTGGCGGATTGGCGGCCTGAGCAAGCAAGGGCAGGGCCGCGGTGAGGAACAGGCTGGGCAACCAGCGGGGGGTGGTTCGGGACATGGTCAATCTCCTTGTGGCCGCCGCCGATCCTGGCGCGACCCGATTATGGCGACATTAACCACAGGCAACCGAACGGCCCGAACGTTCAACCCATCCAGCCCAGCGTGGCCAGGGCGAGCACGCCGTAGCGCAAGCCCTTGGCCAGGGTCACGATCAGCAGGAAGCGCCGCCACGGCTCGCCCATCACGCCTGCTACCAGGGTTAGCGGATCGCCGATGATCGGCAGCCAACTGAGCAGCAGCGACCAGCGTCCGAAGCGCTGGTACTGCACGCGGGCCTTGTCCAGATGGGCCGGGCTGACCGGAAACCAGCGCCGATCCTTGAAGTGCTCCAGGCGCGTGCCCAACCACCAGTTCACCAGCGAACCCAGGACATTGCCGAGGGTGGCGACCCCCAGCAATAGCCAGGTTGCGTGGCGTTCGCTGAGCAACAGGCCGACCAGCAATGCTTCGGATTGCAGCGGCAGCAAGGTCGCCGCACCGAAAGCCGCCAGGAACAAGCCGATATAGGCTTCGCCCATCAGTGGGCCGGGTAATCCGCCACTACGGTTTGGGTCCCGTCTTTTTTCAGGCCGATCACTTGATACGCGTCGCTCATGCCGTCCATTTCCATGCCGGGCGAGCCCATGGGCATGCCTGGAGCGGCCACGCCGAGCAAGTCATCGCGCTTGCTCAATGCCAGTACCTGATCGGCGGGGACATGACCCTCGACGAATTTGCCGTTGATCTCGGCGGTGTGGCACGACCGCAGGTTCGGCGCCACGCCCAGGCGTTGCTTGACCGAGCTCATGTCGGCCTCGACGTGGTCGTTGACCTTGAAGCCGTTTTCTTGCAGATGAGAGATCCACTTCTTGCAGCAGCCGCAATTGGCATCGCGGTGCACATCGATGCTGATCGGTTCGGCGGCGTGGGCCAGGGTAGTCATGAACAGGGCGCTCAAGGCGAGCAGGTGCAGGGGATTGGCCATGAAGGAGGTCTCGTGTCGAACGGTTTGGAGGGAGGATAACAGAGTAGCGAGGGCGAGCTGACAGGGGGCTGAGGCGGGGATTACAGAATTGTCAGTTGAGAGTGCAATGCCGCTTTGTGGCGAGGGAGCTTGCTCCCGCTGGGCTGCGAATCAGCCCCAAGACAGCTTGCTCAATCAACCTGACACACCGAGGCGCAGGGCAAAGGGGCTGCTGCGCAGCCCAGCGGGAGCAAGCTCCCTCGCCACAGGTCTGTGCTTGGGGGCTAGCGCACCTTGAACCGCCCCATGATCGCATTCACCCGCGTGTTGGCTTCCAGCAGTTGCCGGGTATTGCTCTCGCTGGCCAGGCCGCTTTCCACCAGTTCCTCCACCATGTGGCGGATTTGCACCATGCTGCGATTGATCTCCTCGGTCACCGCGCTCTGTTGCTCGGCGGCCGTGGCGATCTGCGTGCTCAGGCTGTTGATCTGGCTGACGGAGCCGGCCATTTCGTCCAGGCCCGAGTTCACCCGTGACGTCGCATCGGCGGCCGACTGGCAACTGGCTTGGGTATTTTCCATGGCCGAGACCGACGAACTCACGCCTTGGGTCAGGCGGGTCAGCATTTCGTTGATTTCCGAGGTGCTGGCCTGGGTGCGGGCGGCGAGGGCGCGGACTTCGTCGGCCACCACGGCAAAGCCACGGCCTTGCTCGCCGGCCCGGGCGGCTTCAATGGCGGCGTTGAGGGCCAGCAGGTTGGTCTGCCCGGCGATGGCGCCGATCACACCCAGGATTTCGGTGATGCGCTGGGCGTCCTGTTGCATGCTCTCGACCTTGCGGGTGGCGCTGGCCACTTCATCGATCAACGCCACCACACTGTTGGAGGCCTCGCCGACCACCACGCGGGAGCGGTCGGCATGCTCGTTGGCGCGTTGGGTGAACGCGGCGGTCTCGGCGGCATTTTGCGCGACGCTTTCAGCGGTGGAACTCATCTGGGTGATGGCCGTCACGGTCTGGTCGGTTTCCGAGGCGTGGCGCATCAGGATTTCGCTGGTGTGGGCCGAGGTCCGCTGCAGATCACCCAGGCTCGACGCCATGGCGCCGGTGGCCTGGGTGACTTCACCGATCATGCCTTGCAAGTAGGCAATGAAACGGTTGACCGAATGACCAATCGCCCCCAGTTCATCCTCGGCCCGGATGGTGATGCGCCGCGTCAGGTCGGCATCGCCGGTGGACAAGGCGTCGATATTGCCCTTGAGGATCTTCATGCGCTGGGTCAATTGACGAATGGCGTAAAGCTGCATCAAGACCAGCAGAATCACCATCGGGATCTGCAACAGGCTCAGCGTGTTCAGGACATCGTCGCGTTGGGCCGTGATCAGCCGGGTCGGCAACGCCGTGGCCAGGAACCACGGCGAACCTTCGATAGGGCGCATGAAGAAGGTGCTGGCCTCGCCCTTGTTGTCGAATTCGACCCGTTGCAGCGGCTGGTCGCGCTTGTCCAGGCCAGCCTTGACCTGGGTGGCGAATGGCGAAGTGGCCGCCAGTTCGCTGATGTTCTTCAGTACGATCGGCCCGCTGATGCGCGAACTGTTGCTGATGATCTTGCCGTCGCCTTCGACGATCAGCATCTCGGCGCTCAGGTCGGCTTCCTTGCGTGCCACCAGGTCATTGAAGAAGCCCAGGGTCACGTCAATGGTGGAGACGCCGTAAGGCACACCGTTTTTCTGAATGGCCATGGCGCAGTTGGTGCGTGGCTCGGCGCTGGCGTCGTCTTTATAGGCCGCGGCCCAGGCGCATTTGCCAGGCGGGGTGGCCATGCCGCCCTTGTGCCAGGGTTGTTCGTAATAGTTGGGCGCGGCGTCGCTGTTCCAGAACGTATTGACCGTCAGTTTGCCGGACGCGTCGCGGTGCCAGAACGTGCTGAATTTGCTGCGCCCCTCGGCGCGCTGGTTGGGCAATGGCCAGATCCCGCCGCCGAAGACTTTCAACTCACCGTATTGGTCCACCAGCCCCGGCAACACTTTGTCGATGGCATCGCTGTCGAGCAACGGGATGGTCTGGGTGATGCTGCGTTGCTGCGCCTGCACCTTGTTCAGTTCGCCCTGGATCTGCTCGGCGACTTCGGCGATGCGGTTCAATGCCACTTGTTCCTCGGTGAAGCGCAGCTTGGGTGCGACCAGATAACTGATGCCAACGACAGTCAGGATGGACAACACCAGCATGAACAGAACCAGAAACAAGGTGTAGCGGGCCTGAATGGTGCGCAATGAGGGCATGGGTATTCCTTGCACGGAGGCGTCTTTCGGAAGCAAATGGGATGAGCGTTCCAATTTGTGTCGGCTTCCTGGCCGAGAGCTTGAATGCCGCAGACCCCTTTCGTCAGGCGGCCGAGCTGGCCTGCGTGTCTTTCCAGGCTTGGGCGCGTGCCTGCCAGTCATCGTGGAGCCGTTGCATGGGGGCGGAATGCAGGCTGAGCCTGCTCGGCTGTGCAACCCGGTGGAAAAGCGCCTGCCAATCTTGTGCGGTGTCGATGGGCATTATCCCAGTGAAGAAGAACCCGGCGGTCATCAGCAGGCGACAGTCCGTGTTGAAGTGCCGACCGAGTCCGAGCCGCACCGAGAGTGGCCAGTGGACCGGCAGGCGTCGCAACTGCTCGACGAGGCCGGCGTCTACGCGCTCTGCCACGATGTCGACTCGTCCGGGCAGATGGCTGATCCGCAAGGGTTGAACCCCTGCCGGGCTTTCATCAATGCGTGTCCCGAATTGGGACGCCAGCGGCGCCATCAGCCATTGGTACTGCGCGGGCCATTGGCGCTCCGACAGAGGTCGAAGGTGGCCGCTGACGATCTGACAGCCGATCACAATGGTTTCGGCCTGGTCCATTGCGAACGGCGAGGGCACGAAGTCGGGTAGCAAACCGACGTCGTGAAAGCCAAGCCGTTGGGCCAGCCGTTGGCTGTAGGGATGGCTGGTGACTTGTTTGATCGACAGCCTGGCGAGCCCAAGCGCCTGGCTGCCGTCCACCAGTTGTCGGCCCAGTCGCGAGGCGATTTGTCGGCCTTGTAGCTCGGGATCCACCGCAACCAGCGCCAGCTCAGCGTCTTGCGCGACCGGCCCGTGGCGGCACAGCGCGGCATGACCGACCACGCGGCCGTCTGTTACGGCGACCCACGAATGCCACCGGCCCAGCAGGTTGTGCTGGCAAATCACCTGCGGCATGTAGACGTCGGGCGAGACGTAGTGATCGCCATACACCCGGCGGAACAGCTCGCAGGTGCTGACACTGTCCGTCGACCTGAACGGTCTGATAACGAAATTGCTCATCGGACGCACCCCGGTGCCAGGGGACCGTAGACCCGACGATCCACTATCGACAGGTGCTTGCCGGAACGGGGGTGGCGTTCCAACTCCCCTGCGTGGCAGGCCCGGACGTCCAGGTGGAGGTGATCCAGCCCTGGGTATTGCTCAATCAAGGCGGCCCTCAGCGCATGGGATCGAGTTTGGCCAGCGTGCGCCGGTGCGTCGGATACCCACTTGAGCGACACTCGGTCATTGCCCTGGATGTGCTCGATGAGTAATTGCCACTGCACACCGCCGCTCACGCGCCGGGTGATCTCGCCGATCTCTTCGGGAAACAGCGACAATACGCCAACCCGTACGCGACGGCTTTCAGCACTGCGCCCTTGAAGGGCGAACTTGCGCTGGGGGGTGCCGGCAGGCTCGCACCAGCTGGCCCGGTCTCCCACCGGGTATCGGACAATCGGCATCAGGGTCCGGGTGAAGTTCGTCACCACCAGGTTACCCGTCTGACCACATGCCTCGATCGCCTCGCCGCTCAGCTCGTCGAGGATCTCCACACGCGTCTGTTCATCAAACACCCGGTGCTCGCCCAAGCCGCAGTCCGGTGTGCTGGCACCCACCAGGCCGGCATCGACGCTGGCGTATCCGATTGACGCGAAGCGAGCATTCGGCAGGGCGCGCTTGAGTGTCGGTAGCTGGCTTTCGAAAAGGTTTTCGCCGCCAAACAGCACGGTGGTGACTTGTGGCAGCATCCGCCCCTGGGCATTCACATGGCTGGCGAAGGCCAATAAATGCGCAGGTACGCCTACCAGCACGTTGATGCGGTGTTCGACGATTGCGCCGGCCAACACGTTGAAGTCCACCGACCCGGAAAAGGGGAATTCGGTAATGGCGGCCTCTACGCAGCAAAGCGCGCCGTGGATAAACAGGAAGCTGGCATACAAGTCTCCCGAAAAGAACAGATTGGCGATCCGATCCCCAGCGCACAGTTGGGCGGACAGGCTGCGTCCAAAGCATTCGAGCATCAACTGCCATTCCGCGTGGGTGTACACCGACAGTTTGCCTTGGCTGGTCGTACCGCCGGTTTTAAAAACCAGTGCATCCCTGACTTCGGCGGTCAGCACCTGCCAGTTATCCAGGTCGTGGCTGCCTCGCCAAAATTCACTGACATCCACAATCGGTAACTGATCGAAATCCCATCCCTGGTCAGGCAAATGGCTGAGTTGCCCTTTATAAAATGTCGAATACGTGCGGATGTGGTTGAACCATGGCTCGTAGGGGAAAGAAGCGTTCATCAGGATTTTCTCAAGGCTTGAAGGTCTGCTTGGCGAATGGCGGGTGAACTCAACTAACCGGGCATCCTGCGGTCGATCACCTGCGGGACTTTGCCGCTGTGTTTGGTACGTTCGAAACGCTCGACCGGACAGTTCTGGACTTCCACGACCAACAACGCGGCATTGATGGACGCGCGTAGCGGCGCCATTTCCAGCACATTGCTTCGTACCGTTTCGGCGTCGCCATCGGTGCGGATCAGTAAACGCTCGCAACCACTGCGTTCACGGTCGAGCACGATCTGGATGGCCGCCTGCGCCCGCTCGGCCAGTTCGCCGGTATTGATGAAATGCGTAGCGATGCGCACCACGCGACCGTGGCGCTCACGCAGTTCGAATCTCGGCGACTCCAGGCCACACATGCACGGGCCGGAGACCCAGCGGCCGAGATCGCCGACCTCATATCGCTGCAGAGGGCGCGCCTGGCGAATGCGGGAGCTGAACAGCAGGCGTCCGGTTTCCCCCGGACCGACAGGTGTGTCCTGTTCCACATGGACGATCTCCAGAGATTGGATGTTATCCATCAGGTGGAACACGCCGTCGTCGCTGCCGATGCAGGCATGGCCGAGCGGGCCTGCGTCCACCGTGCCGTAGATGGCCGAGCGAATGCAGGTGGCACCGCATTGCTGGAATAATGTGCGGCTGTCTGGCCCCAGGTGCTCGCCGCCAAGCATGATCTTGCGAACGCCACGGTAATCTTGGAGCGCTGCACGCTGGGAAGAGAAGAGTCGTTGCAAGGTACTCGGCATGCCGATAAGCGTGTTGATCCGGTGAGCGACGATCAGTTGGGCGATTTCCTCGAAGTTGTCGTCCGGTGGCCCACCCATCGGGTAATGCACAACGTTCATCTGTTCCAGAATTTTGGTGAAACTCAGGAACCCGCCATACAGGCTGCCGCCATAAAACAGGTTCATGACCCGATCCTGTGCGGGGTCAAGGCCCGCCGCGCGCAGCCCGTCGGCGGCGGCGCGCATGTGGCGATCGAAATCGCGATGCGTGTAGGGGGACAGCACGGGGGCGCCGCTGCTGCCACCCGAGCGGAAGAGCAGTTGTGCCTGAGGGGCTGGGGGCAGGGCGAGGAACGCGGCCTTGTCCATGATCGGTGTCGAGGCGTCATGGGATAAAACCGGCGCAGGTGCATCCAGCGCCACGCGATGGCGCGCTGCATCAGGCTCAAGGCCGACCGATACCCGACGACTCAGTCGCTGGAGCGCGTATACGCCATCGTGGGGTTCGCCGTCATAGCCCTGCTGGATCTGCGCAGTGGACGCCACGCG
This sequence comes from Pseudomonas thivervalensis, assembly GCF_001269655.1. Classification (GTDB taxonomy): domain Bacteria; phylum Pseudomonadota; class Gammaproteobacteria; order Pseudomonadales; family Pseudomonadaceae; genus Aquipseudomonas; species Aquipseudomonas thivervalensis. The sequence continues at coordinate 57,809 of NZ_LHVE01000017.1, read as the reverse complement.
GGAAACGCCAGCGCCGATCAGGCGGCGCGCCAGTGCCGGTGCCCGTTCCGGCTCACAGATAAGCGCGCAACTCTGCAGCACGTTCCGCCATGGCAGCAGGGTTTCAGCGAGCATCGCTTCGGGTACTGGCCGTAGCAAGAGCGTGCGAAACAGCGGGGAGGGTTGCAGTGTGCGATGGTGTTCCCAGAGGATGCGCCAATCGCTGCCCGCCCAGACCTGGCCGATTTTCTTGGCGAAACTGTAATCCAGGCGGGCCAACGCCGTCCGGGTCGTGATCTCGCAGGCTTCAGCGGCAGTGGGTTCCAAGATGGGCCAATGTCCGGTCCGGCGTTCGAACGCGGCGGCCAAATCGCTGCCCAATGCTTGTATCTGCGCAGGCTCATCGCTGTCCACCAGTAACCATTGCGGGCTGGAACAGGCCTGTTGATCGAGGCGGCAGACCTCATCAACCAGAGCATCCAGCGCCTGCGCGCTGGCCGCGAGCGGCGTGATATAGGCGAAGCTGATCCTATGGCCCCAATCGATCCAGCGACAGCCACTCGGAAGCTGCTCACGCAACGCCTTCAAGGCCGTCTCGCCGCCCCAGGCGCTGACGCCGTGGGCCAACGCAAAGAGACGACCGATCTCCCGCGAGGGCACGGGCAGTACCGCCAGATAATCGCGCAAGCGGCCGCTCGGATCGCACCCCACGAACGCCGCCAGCAACCGGGCCGTAAGGTCGCCATCACGGGAGCTGGGGCGCAGCCAGTTCACATTACCTGCCAGCAGGCCTTCCAGCGCGGCGCAGAATCCCAGCAACGGTGAGTTGCCCGGCGTCACATGCACCACCAGACCCAGGGGCTGCCAGCTTTCGAACGCGCCACCGCCGTAGTCGATGCGTCGCAGCGAGCGCGCGTCGGTGCCCAGTTCCCGCTCCAGTTTGAACTCCAACCGCTGACGTTCGCAAAAGGCAACCAGGGCTTGGCGCTGATCCTCATCGAGCAGTGGATCCGGGGCTGCCGTACGCAGCCAGCGCACGAACGCGTCCGCGCAGTCGAGCACCTCTTCGCTGCGAAGCGGGGCTTGCAGCAGGACGGGCAGTTGCGCTTGAAGGTGTTCAAGTGCGGCATCGAGCGTCAGCTCGACGTTGAGGTGGCCATTGATGAGGTACATGTCAGTTTTCCTTGATCAATTCGGCAGCCGCCATGGCGCAGCTTCGACTGGCACTGGTGCCGGCACGGCCGTGCAGTTCGAACCACTGGGTGGGCAGGCCGCACTCGCAGTTGGCCGGATGCAGGGTCGCCAGATCGCTCATCACCACGACGTGCGCGGGGCTTGACGAGATGTAGGGCGAGACGAATGACAGCAATCCCGGCTCGCCAAACGGCTGGACGCTGAAGTTCGAGGGGTGACGCACGAAGACTTTCGAATAGACCGGTACGTGGAATCGATGGTGGGCGCATTCGACGTAAGGCACCGCGTGTTCGACCGCCCCATAGCCGTCGCGGCAACGTTGGGCGTCGATGCCCAACTGCCGGGTGATGCGCGCGTAGACCTGATGGCGAGGGATTTCCTGGGCCGCCTGTTTCTTCCAGCCGCCCCCCAGGAAGACCAGTGACCCGGGGGCCAGTGTCAGGTCATCTACATCGGTTTCGCGCATGCGTTCGAGGACGTGCCACAGCAGCGCCGGAAAGCCGAAGATTCTCACCGGGAGCCCTTCTTCGGCAAACGACTGCAGGGCATTGATGACGCCAAAGACGTCGAAGTCGTGGCCTTTCCCGGTGCGTCGCAGCGCATAGGCGACACGTTTGGCGGGGGCGAAGCGACACAGAAACTGATCGGTATACGCTGTGCCGAGCCGATTGACGGCTTCGGGTTCATGGCTCAAGAGCAGGTAGTTGCACGGCTCATGGGTAGACCAGCCGTAGTGCTCGAAGATGTTCGCGACCATGCCCTGGGCCGCTGCCATGCTGCGCTCGTCATAGCACATGCGACTTTTCTGCCCGCTGGTTCCCGAGGAGGTGAGCTCCAGCGCGCCTTCGGCGGTGGGGCTGAGGAGCATTCTCTGCTTGAAATAGCTGGCGTAGATCGGTGGCAGGCGCGACCAGTCCGTCAGGTGTTCCAGGTCATCGACCGAGAGTCCATTGGCGTTGAGCCAGTCTCGATAACCGGGGGTGTGATGACTGTGGAACAGGCTGATCTCAGCCATGGCTTTGTCGAACAGGCCCGCAGGCACCGAATCGCAGTCATACGGTCGGGGCAATGCGCACAGTGCATCAGCGTAGGGAAAATCGATCATCAGCTATTCCTCTGCGACGGCGAACTCAGGCGTGGGCAACGGCTGCGACCTGAACAGGCGCAATGGCAAAAGACAGCAGACCCCGGCGATGCCGACCATCAACGCGAAGGACTCAAGGCTTTCCCCGGCCCCCAGCAGTGCCAGTAGCGAGCCCGCCACGCTCATGACGGCGATGGAAATCATCCCGACCATGGCCGAGACCAGCCCTTTGCTGTCCTCGCTGGCGAACAGGGCCAGCCGATACAGTGCGGCGTTGCCCATGCCGAGCCCGATCGCATAGACCGACAGGGCACCGATCAACACGGACAACGAAAGGCTGAACTGGCTGGCAATGACCAATGTGATCAGGCCGGTGCTGAAGGGCCACAGGCTGTAGCCGACCACCCGGTGTACGCCGACCCGTTCGACCAAGGCGTTCAACAGCAGATTGCCGAGGATCACCGCAGAGAAAACCGGAATCTGCCAGGCGCCGTACAACAATGGAGACAGGCCCTGGCCTTGGATCAACAGCAATGGAGACAGACCGATCCAGGCAATGAGCGGCAGACTCATCAAGCCCAGCGCGACGCTGGCCGCCATGAACCCCGAATGGCCCAGCAGAGCGCCGTATCGCCGGACAAGGGAACGCATGTCGAGTGGCTCGACGGTCTGCGCTTTACCGAGGACATGAGCCGCCGCACCGATGTTTCGCGGCATGAAGCCCCATAAGGCCAGCCAGCTCACTGTCCCGAGGCCGGCCAGCAACATGAACAGTTCGCGCCAGGACAGCCATTGCAACAACAACCCGCCCGCCAAAGGCCCCAACAGAGGAGAGAGAAGGGCCACGTTGCCCAATAACGCCATGACTTTCACGGCAGTGGATTCGCAAAAGACCTCTTGTATCGCGGGATAGCTGACGGCAATCACAAAGCCCAGCCCCATCCCCTGGATCAAGCGCAACCCGTTGAAGCCATGCATGCTGGTGACCTGGGTGATTGCCGCGCAGGCCAACGCGAACCCGGCACACCCGACCAGCATGAACGGACGCCGTCCATAACGATCCGACAACGGACCGATCAACCACGGCAACATGACCCCGCCCAACAGGTACAAGTTAAATGCGTAGGGGATCTGATCCGCAGGCGCATCCAGGTCCTGGGTCACCTTGAGCATGGCGGGCATGACCAGGTCGCTGGCCAGGTAGGTCAGGCATTCGAAGAGGGCGATCGCCAGGCAGAAGCCTGTCAGGCGGATGGGTGAAGAACGGGGCGGCTGATTATGCATAGGGTCCCAACGTTGGTTTCCGAAAGAAGAAATTCACTTCTTTTTCGAGAATACGTTGGCGACTCCTACGGTCGTAAGGCGCCTTTTCCTTCAATGAGTAGTGGAAAACGGACCTGCGCTTGTGGGACGTGTCGCTCAGAAGAAAATTACAATGGCTGCTGGGAAATATTCTTACGGTCAATACAAATAGGTCATCAATCGTTTACAACCGCAGTCGCGCGAAAATGCGCGATGGTTGTACCCTATGCCTTGCCTATATCGCGCAGGAACAAAAGGCAGCAGCGGGCCTGGGAAGCACGCTGGATGCAGAACGGATCACTTCAGGAAGCTGTCAATGACACATTCACAACGTTTGAAATACTCGATTCTGATCGTCCTCGTCGTCCTGGCGATCATGCTCGGACTGTCCTGGATGCAGGGCAAGGGAATGATCAGCGAGCAGCTGTTTCAATACATCGCTATTGCCGTGGCGGTCATCGTGGTGGTGATCAACGGCGTGATGCGGCGCAAGGTCAAGTCCTGAGCGTTGGTTTCAATCGTCGGCCTCGAGCGCGGCCATCGCGCTGGGGTGCAGGCGATAGCTTTTATCAGGGTTGAGGGTCACGACCCCCTCGCTGCACAGACGCTTCAACACCTCGCGCACGCTGAGAAAGGACAATGGAATGTCCAGCCCCAATAACTGGCTGTGCACACCGCGCACGCCCAGGCAACGGTTCTCGTTGGCGGCCTTGAGCAGCGCGTCGATGACTTTGAGGCGGATCAGACTGGTCCTGAGCCCGAAACGCTTGAGCAGGCGCCTGATGTGGTCATTGCCGCCGCGATCCGGCAGTTTGTCGAATTCACCGCGGGTGGCGCTCAGCGAGACGCCGGTTGGCCTTGGCTTGCCCTCCATGGGCAGTTGCGCGTTACGCATGCAAAAACTCCTTACCAGCCAGTTCAGAAAAGGTCACGAATACTCTCCTGTAATAGGACGAACGAGGAGGCGCAATCATGAGGACAATGATGTGAAAAAATTGCCCCTGCTTCGTCAACCCCCCGTTTTCAAGCGGTGCCAGGGCATTAATTTTTTTTCATCCGGTTCGTTTTCAAGGGAGGCACATTCCGATTCAGCACGCGGCATGTGATTTCCCAGGCGAGCCGAGTGGTTGTCTATTGGCGCACCGGTAGCCGTCCTGGTCTCTGCAGTTTTCATCAGGAGTGAACGTGAGAATGTCCGGGCAGTTATCGAGGATTGGCCTTGCAGGCGCTTTTCTAGGGATCGCCCTCGGGCTCAGCCCCGTGGTCGATGCGCACGACGATGGGCAGGCCAGCGCCGAAATCCGTCGCACCCGTTTTGGCATACCGCATATCCGCGCCCAGGACGAACGGGGGTTGGGTTACGGCATCGGCTATGCCTATGCCCAGGACAACCTGTGCCTGCTGGCCAATGAGATCGTCACTGTCAATGCCCAGCGCTCGCGTTATTTCGGGCCCGAGCAGGTCACGGTCGAGCAGCGGCAGAACCGTGTCAGCGATCTGTTTTTCAGCTGGCTCAACACGCCGCAAGCGGTCTCCGGTTTCTGGCAGGCCCAGACGCCTCAAGTGCAACAACTGGTCGAAGGTTATGCGGCCGGCTACAACCGCGCGTTGGCTGAGCGCAAGGCCAAGGGCCTGCCCGAGCAGTGCGCCAGCGAGTGGGTGCGGCCGATCACCGCGCTGGACCTGGTCAAGCTGACCCGCCGGTTGTTGGTGGAAGGTGGCGTCGGCCAGTTCGCCGAAGCCCTGGCAGGTGCGCAACCGCCGCAGGCGACAGCACTCGCCGCCGAGCCGACCTCCCGTTTCGCCGCCGCCGCGACCCGGCAGCAGCGTTTTGCGCTAGAGCGTGGTAGCAATGCGTTGGCCATCGGCAGTGAGCGTTCGTTCAATGGTCGCGGGATGTTGCTGGCCAACCCGCATTTTCCATGGGTGGGTGGCATGCGTTTCTATCAGATGCACCTGACCATTCCCGGCAAGCTGGACGTCATGGGCGCGGCGCTGCCAGGCCTGCCGATGATCAATATCGGTTTCAGCCAGCACCTGGCCTGGACCCACACCGTCGACAGTTCAAAACACTTTACCCTGTACCGCCTGCAACTCGACCCGAAAGACCCGACCCGCTACCTGCTCGATGGCAAGTCCGTGCCGATGAGCCAACAGACGGTCACGGTGGACATCAAGCAACCCGACGGCCAGGTGCAGACGGTTTCTCGCGTGGTCTATGGCTCGCAGTTCGGCCCGATCGTGCAATGGCCCGGCCGGCTGGACTGGGATAACCGGTTCGCCTACAGCCTGCGGGATGCGAACCTGGAAAACGATCGGGTACTGGCCCAGTGGTACGCCATGAACAAGGCGGTCACGCTCAAGGATTTGCAGACTGCCGTCCATGAGATCCAGGGTATTCCCTGGGTCAATACCCTGGCGGTGGACGACCAGGGGCAAAGCCTCTACATGAACGTGTCGGTAGTGCCGAACGTCGATGCCGACAAACTGGCCCGGTGCAGCGATCCCAGGGCGGGATTGCAGCTGATCGTGCTGGATGGCAGTCGCAGCGAATGTGCCTGGGGCAGCGACCCCAACGCCGTGCAAAAGGGCATTTATGCCGCCGACAAGCTCCCGCAGTTGCTGCGCCGCGATTATGTGCAGAACTCCAACGATTCGGCCTGGATGGTCAATCCTGCGCAGCCGTTGTCCGGTTATTCCCCGTTGATCAGCCAGCATGGCCAGCCGCTGGGTCCGCGGGCGCGTTTTGCGCTGGAGCGGATGGGACAGTTGGCCAAGAACGGGCCGGTGAAGGTGGAAGATTTGCAGCGCATGGTCATGGACGATCAGGTGTACCTGGCTGACCAAGTGATGCCGGACCTGCTCCGCGTTTGCGCCGGTAACTTGGGGGGCGATGCTCCGGCATTGGCCGAAGCCTGTGCCAGCCTCAAGGCCTGGGATCGCAAGGCCGGTCTGAACAGTGGCCTGGGGTTCGTGCATTTCCAGCAGATCATGGAACGGCTGCAGGCAGTGCCTGACTCATGGCGCGTCGCGTTCGACCCCAAAGACCCGCAACGCACCCCGCGCGGGCTGGCGACCGAGCGGCCACCGGTGCTCAAGGCCATACGCGAAGCCATGCTGGCTTCGGTGGAGGCGGTGAAGGCTGCCGGATTGTCGAAGGACAGCCAATGGCAAGACGTCCAGGTGGCCAGCAGCGGCAGCCGACAGACACCGATCCACGGCGGCCCCGGGGAGCTGGGCATCTACAACGCGATCCAGAGCGTGCCGGGGGCGAACGGCAAGCGGGAAGTGGTCAGCGGTACCAGCTACCTGCAAGTGGTGACGTTTGACGGCAAAGGCCCGCAAGCCCAGGGATTGTTGGCGTTCTCCATCTCCAGCGATCCAGCGTCGCCTTATTCGGCCGACCAGACCCAGGCGTTTTCCCGGAAGCAGTGGAGTGTGCTGCCCTTCACCGAACAGCAGATCAAGGCCGATCCCCAATATCAGGCCCTGATGATCCGTGAGGGTGATGAGGCGGGCAGGGTGGCGACGCAATAACCGCTGTTGTACCTAAGGCGTTCGGTAAACCTGTGGCGAGGGAGCTAGCTCCCGCTGGGCTGCGCAGCAGACCCATTTTGTGAGCGCTCCGCGCTCAAGCGGGAGCAAGCTCCCTCGCCACATCATTCCTCTTTAAGTGAACAGCGTTTCGTTCCCAAAGGGGTGTTTCTCAGCTATTGGACCGGTCGTTGCCCGATGGAGTTGAGGACCGGGTTGCCGTCCTTGTTCTGGGTCAGGTAGACCGGCAGGACTTTCGGCAGCGAAGCCACGAGTTCATGCACTTCGCCGATGTTGTAGACACCGCCGACACGCAGCCCGCCAGTGCTGTTGTCCGCCAGCATGACGGGACGGTCGAGGTAGCGGTTGATCAGCGGCAGGGCGTCGCTCAGGGCGAGGTTGTCCAGCACCAGCTTGCCGTTGCGCCACGCCAGCGAACTGTCGTTGGGGTCTGTTTCACGGACTTGCGGCTGGTGGTCGCCCGCCTTGTAGCTCGCTTGCATGCCCGGCGAAAGTTGCAGGCCGTTACGGGTGAGCGCCTGGTTGCTGGTGACCCTGACTGAACCTTCCACCAGGGTGACCCGCACCTGGTCCTGGTACATCCAGACGTTGAAGCGTGTACCCGTCACACGGACCTGGCCTTGACCGGCCCGAACGACGAAGGGATGTTGTTGGTCATGGCTGACGTCAAAAAACGCCTCGCCCTTTTCCAGCGTCACTCGCCGTTCGTTCTTGTAGTTTGCAAAGGTCAGTTCACTGCCCAGGTTGAGTTCGACCTGGCTGCCGTCGCTCAGGGTGACATGGCGTACGCTCGTGCCAGCTTCGAATCGTTGGTAGGAATTGGCGATCCAGTCCAGGTTCCAGCCGGTGTAGGCGGTCAGGGGCAGACCCACAACGAGAACTGCGGCGGCGGCAGCCAACCGGTTCCAGCGCGACCGGGGCCTGACGCTGGACACCGGAGCAGCGGGTGCTGGCTCGACGCGCGGCAGATGATCGGCAACTTCCCAGATTTCCCGCATGGCTTCGTATTCGAACGCGTGCAGCGGATCGGCATCGTGCCACTGCTTGAACGCCTGCCGTTCGGCATCGGTGCAGTCGACGGCATGCAAACGCATGCACCAATGGGCAGCGGCATCGGTAATGGCGTCGTATTCGGCTTCCGAGAGGGTATGTTCGGTCATTGATTCGTCCTGGTTTGCCGCATTCTAACCTTCGGCATGAGCTGCCGAGAACTGCCGTCATGGCGTTTGCGCATCAATGTGCCTGTTTTTTCGCTCGAAGATCAGTCGTTAACCTGAGCATCGCATACCTTGCGTGAAAAAAAGATCAACAACCCCTCTTGTACGACTCACGGCACGGCCAGTTGCCGAGAGGGACTCGCATCGAGTTGCCGTCCTAATTCACAAATCAAGAGCGTGATCGAGTCGGCGTTGCGAAGTATGACGTCGATGCGCTTGTCCGGCAAAATCGGATCGAGAAAATCATCGCGAGCGTGATCCATGGTTTTGGCGCCGGTTATCTTGAGGATTTCCCGGGTTGTCTCTTTGTATAAAGGCAACAGTTCGATTTTCTTGTGTGTGTTGTCTGAGTTATCCCACTCTGTGAACAATCTGGATTTTGGGGTGGTTAACGAAAGTCCGTGGTGTTGCAGGTTCTTTTGCTTGTCGTATTGCACTTGTCCTAGATAGGTCGCTGTCGAAATCAAGTCGAGAAACGGCAGTGCCGCGTCCAGATACATGATGTCGAAGGTATTGAACAACTGATGGGAGACTTCATGGATAAAAGTCGCTGCCTGGGCATGGGCATCGACATTAAAGGTGTCGGGCACGACGGACTTGTACCAGTCCAGCCCCATGTCGAAGAAGAACTGGGTGATGTAGATTCTTCCAACGGCCGCCGGTTCGAGCACGAATGCAGTCGCTCTGTCCTCCAGGTGCCTGAGATGGCCGACAACGATGCGGCTGGCATTCTGCAGTTCCCAGGAGGGATCGGCCAATGCCTGGCATATCGGCGAGATCGCGGTCTCTATTTTGCGGATAAGACTGGCGTCGACGTGGCTGACACCAAAAAACAATTTAAGGTATCTGTCCAATCGAGAACCCGGAAGAACCTGTTGCTTGAGTTGATGGAGATTGTGCAAGGCATTGAAGGAGTAGAACCGCGCGGTCTCCAGCGCCTGCACGATTGCATTGGCTCGGTATGGGTATTTGCGGCGTATCTCAGCCATGCCTCGCGCTTCGATATTCAGTGACCCCTTGGCTTTGAAGTCGCTATAGGTGACCGCCATCTTCGACCCAGCCTTGCCAAAGCGGATGGTCTGGCGTTGTGGGTCGATCTCCCATAGTCGGCCGTCCGGGGACTTTTTCAGTAACGGCCCGTCGCCGTGTTCATGAATGATTCGCCAGGTGTGGCCGGCCTTTGCCACCTGAAAGACTTTGCCGGCCAGGGGGATATAAAGCTTGCCGTCTCCTAGGGCCTTGTAGGTGCCATCCACCAGGTTTTTCTGCAGGTTCGACAGGCTGACACCCGAGGCTTCGAAGGCGCCCAGGTCGGTGCGTAGTTGGGCGGTGGAGGCGACGTCCTTCCAGTTGAGCGTCGGTGTGACACTTGGCAAGGCCGGTTCAACGGGATCGAGAAGACCGAAGGTATCGTCGCGATTGAGCAGACCCAGCGACACCATCTCGGCGGCGCCGGCGATGAAGTCGTGCAGGCCGGTTCTCCAGTCACGGGCTTGCAGGGCCTCGGAAGACGCCTTGAAGTCCTGGTAGCTTTCCCACAGCGTTTCTATGAACGTGAGTTTGCCAGGTAACTGTCTCCCCACTAGCCGGATGCCCGAGCTGAACAGGTGCAGGACGGTGCCCCAGTCGAATTGGCGCTTGTCCTGTGCCTGCGAACTCAACAGCTTTGCCAGCAACCTGGTGTTGTCCTCGAACAGTGTGTCGAGCAGGTTCGTACGGATGGGGTTGGAGCCCAGGGTGACTTCCGAAAGATGCCCCAGTGTCGACGCGAACAGGTTTTTGAAAATGGCCTGTTGATCCTCTGGAAGCCGGCGAATCAGCAAATCCTGAAGCGCACCGGGCGTGTTGAAGGCCGCGACCACACTCGCTTCATCCTTGAACTCGGTGAAGCAATGGCCTGAATGATAGGGGGTATACAGCACCAGCGGGTTCGTTGCCTGGGCGCTCGAACCCACCAGGTAAAGCCCAAGGGCCTTGACCGCCGCAGCGCCGTCGGTCTTGATCAGCTCCACTGGGCGAAACAGTGCGCCGGCGCCTTCAACCATGCTGCGAGCAATGGCGTCCGGCATATCCAGCACTTGGCGAATCAGGTCGAATGCCCGGCTGGAAAGATGTTGCTGCAGATGCCGGGCGTGAGCGTGTTGCAGCAGTTGCCAAGGCAGTTGTCGGCGGAACCGCCGCTTGCTTTGTTGGACCTGCGCGCCGGAGCCCGAAAGGCTGTCCACCACCTGTGTTCTATAGGCCGTGGGGATATCAAGGGACGATAACATTTGCCTGACTGAGGTCTCGTTCAAGCCATCAGGCAGTCTGCGCGTGGAGGTTGACGACACCTTGAAGCCGTTTCGGGTGACGTCGGCATGATTCAAGGCAAAGTCCGTCAAGGCGCTGGCCGGCCCTACGACGGCCAGGTTCGGTGTGATCTGAATGGTGTCCGGGTCGAGGTTTTTTCCAGGGAAACGCGTATCCAGTAACGCTTTGAGCCTTTTGTGCACGTAGGTGCGCAACGGTTCGATACCGTCCAGGTAGTCCTTGGCATCGGCGTCGACCACGCTGTTCTTGTATTGTTCGAGCAGTTCGATGTGCAAGCGTTGATCGTCCAGGGACGCTGTGCCCAGCCAGGCGGGAAGCTGCTGTTGTCGCCTGTTCGCTCGGGCGATGTTTGCGGCGCGCGTCAGATTGGTGGGCGCGCCCTGGCTCAGCAACGCGTCGAGGCTGTTGCGCAATGTCGACCCGCTGAGTCGCCAATCCCCAGCTTTCAAAGTGCTCAAGTAGCTGTGCTCGGCCTTGAACTGTTCGATGAACGACTTCATCCGATTCACAAGCACATTGTTCTCGAGCAGTTCATAGGCCTGGAGTTGATAGCGTCCATGGGGCTTGCGTTGCTCGGGGGCAAGGTTCAAGAGCCAGGCAAAGCGCTTTCGAGTGTCGAGCAGGTGCTTGTTCAATTGCCTCGTGGCCAGGTCGACGCTGGCAAAAGCCTGCAGACCGGCGAAGGGGCTCCAAAGGATGGCCATGCCCGAATAAGGCGTATCCAGGCCACCGCGCTCGGTCAATAAAAAACAATTGGGCAGGGGCAGGGCGGTCGTACTGCCTCCAATGCTGTACGCCAGCTTCAAGGCGTAGACATCCGGTCGAAAGCCTTTGAAGCCCAGGCGCTGCGCACGGCCCGGGTATTCGGGGTCATAGGCGAACACGCTCCTGATCAAATCATGGGCGACGGCCGGCAGCGTCCCGTCGAGGTCCCTGAGCTCGGCCTCGGCACGCAGGCCCAGTGAAAACACATTGGTCAGGTCAGGCAGCAATTTATCCAACCCGTGGTGCAGTGCAGTGGTATTGGTGGGCGGCAAATGGATGAATTGGGTGTGGAACGTGTCTTCGATGTCGGTGTAGCTCTTGATCTTCCTCTCCAGTTGGTCAGCCCGGAAGTTGGACGGTCGCAGGTTTCCGTAAAACGCCGGTCGCGTGCCCCAGTGCCCTTCGGTTTTCTGATCCAACAGGCTCTTGTTGATCAAGGTGCGTATATCCAGCGCCTTGTCGATGAGCGAATGGAGGTTGACGTCGCCCTGGCGGGACATTTCCAAGGCGTAATGAAGATTGTCCAGTTGCTTGGCGATGATCGCGTCAGCCAGCGACTCGGCCACCGGCAAGTCCACCGATTCGCCTGAGATCTGCGGTTGGTCGAAGCGCAGGAAACGGTTGCGTTCTTCCAGGCTCAAGAGGTTGTAGAGTCCTTGCCTGGGTTCGGAGGTGGCGGGGGAATTGAGTAGCGCATCCTTGAAGCCCAGGTAACTGGCGACTTTCTGCAAGCCGTGGTTGGGGGTGTAGAGATAATGATCCTTGCCGCTGATCATCAACGAACCCGCCAGCTCGACGAAGTGTGGCTCATATTCCCAGAGGCGAATCGTTTCAATGAACAGCAGTACTTCGTCCCGGCGAGAGGGCCTGAACAGGCGAAGCAGTTCTTGGCGCTGGGCCTCGGTCAGTTGCCCTTTTTCGCGCTCGATCAGGAATACTGCCTGCAGTGCGCCACGAATGACCCGGGAAAGAAAGTGGCGGCGCGACTGATGGAAGGGGCTGTTCGCCTCCCAATAGGCATTGATGCATTGGATGAGCGTAGGGATCAGGTTTCTGGCCGTGGCCTTGATGATCGTCTCCCATTGCTGTGGTGTGTGTGTGGTCGTGCCCGGGTGAGTCAGGTCGATGTCATGCCCGGCAGGCCAACCTTGATGGTGAAAGTAGACCAGCACCGCGTCGCTTAGCGGAATGCTTTCGGTGACCGGGATTGCATGGGAATCACCCAGCGGAACACCCTTGCGCACGGCCACGCGGGCCTGTCGTTGATCGAAGTTTGGAAGCCGCTCGCTCAAGGCCTGGTCCAGCATCGAGGTCAGTGTGGGCAGTTTGATCAACTCATCCACCATGGCCAAAGCATTGAGGCTCTGGGCGTGTTCGATGGATTCGATCTGCGCCTTGAAAACACCTTCGTTGATAATCTGGCTGGTTTGCGTGATGTCGGTGGTGCTGTTCAGTTCGCTGCGCTGGGAAATCGACAGGTAGCGAAACAGCTCGTCGCGCCCCGCGGTGTCGCGCAGCATCTCATCGATCTTGTTGTCGAGGGACTGCGGGTCGTTGAACTTGCTGATCCCTCTGTCCGGTGTGTAGAGGAACGCAGGTTTGAGGCTGGCGCCGGCGGTACCTGGCAAGGCCTTGAGGGTAAAACACCCGGCCAGTGGGATCGGGGGCTTATTGTCGGCCTGGAGCAGTATCGTTTCGACGGACATCGGCGGTGTTTGCGCCGCACGTTGTGCATGGCTGGGTAGGGAGACAAGGTGCAACCAGTCGAGGTCGGCCTGGGTCAGCCCGTGGGAGGCGCTCAATTCGTTCAGGCGATTGGCGTTCAGCACCTCAGGAAATAGGAGCGGCGTGGTTGTAGTGGTCATCGTTGCTTCTCGATCAAGGCGCCGCAAAACGGCGCGAACGTGGCGGAAGCGGCCACACTAGGCAACGAAGGACGAGCGAAGGTGGTAAATAGTTATTGCCCGCCGGGCTTCTTTGACTGGCGGTGGGAAGGATTGGCAGTGCACGCCTGAAACAGTGTTTAATCACCCGGCGGGTCCTTCTACGCTGTTGCTACCTCCAACAATCATTCCGGAGCTTCAGATGTCTGCGCCATCCGATCATGCCGCTTCTTGCACCTTGTCTTTCGATGCTCTGGTGAGCTTGCTGGAGAAGACTTTCCTGCGTCATGGCACTTCGGCCGAAGTCGCCCGGTGCCTGGCTGAAAACTGCGCCGGGGCCGAGCGCGACGGTGCCCACAGCCATGGGGTGTTTCGTCTTCCCGGGTATGTCTCGACGCTGAACAGCGGCTGGGTCAACGGCAAGGCCGTGCCGGTGGTCGAAGACGTGGCGTCAGGGTTCGTCGCGGTGGATGCCGGTAACGGCTTTGCCCAACCAGCCCTGGCCGCAGCGCGCCCTTTACTGGTGGAAAAGGCCCGCAGCGCCGGTATCGCCGTCCTGGCCATTCGCAACTCCCATCACTTCGCGGCGCTCTGGCCGGATGTCGAGCCGTTTGCCTATGAAGGCCTGGTGGCGCTGAGTGTGGTCAATAGCATGACGTGCGTGGTGCCCCATGGCGCAGACCGTCCGTTGTTCGGCACCAATCCCATTGCCTTCGCCGCGCCACGGGCCGACGGTGAGCCGATTGTCTTCGACCTGGCCACCAGCGCCATCGCCCATGGCGACGTGCAGATTGCAGCGCGCAAGGGCGAGTTGCTACCGCCGGGCATGGGCGTGGACAGCCTTGGCCAACCGACCCGCGACCCCAAGGCGATTCTCGAAGGTGGCGCGCTCCTGCCGTTTGGCGGGCACAAGGGCTCGGCGTTGTCGATGATGGTCGAGTTGCTGGCGGCCGCCCTGACAGGGGGCAATTTTTCCTTCGAATTCGATTGGAGCAATCATCCGGGCGCCAAGACGCCGTGGACCGGCCAGTTGTTGATCGTGATCGACCCCAGCAAGACTGCCGGACAAGACTTCGCCGAGCGCAGCCGGGAACTGGTCAGGCAGATGCATGGCGTCGGGCTGCGACGATTGCCGGGCGACCGTCGTCATCGCGAGCGTCGCAAAGCCAATCAGCAGGGGATTACCCTGGACGAGCAGACGTTGGCGCAGTTGCGGGCGTTGGCGGGCATTTGAACCGCTGGGCGGTGGCAGCAGCGTGCTTGCCACCGGCTTTCACCATGAGCCCGTGCCAGGGCCTTGCCGTGACACGTTGCGCCAAGCCTTTTACTATGACGGCTTCTTTTCTCTGGAATCGCCTGGATGAGTAAGCCCGGCCAAACGGTGCTGGTTGCGCTGCGCAAGATGATCGCCTCGGGTGAGCTGGCCGCCGGCGAGCGCTTGATGGAAATTCCCACCGCCGAGTTGTTCGGTGTTTCCCGCATGCCGGTGCGCATGGCGTTTCGCACGCTGGAGCAGGAAGGGCTGCTGGTGCGTTTTGGCGGGCGCGGTTTCCAGGTGCGTTCGGTCAGTGCCGAGCAAATAGCCGGCGCCGTGGAGGTGCGTGGCGTGCTGGAGGGCCTGGCGGCACGGCAGACGGCCGAGCATGGCTTGTCTGAAGAGGCCCGCGCGACACTCGAGCAATGCCTGGTGCAGGGTGATGAACTGTTCGCCAAGGGGTATGTGACTGAGGATGATCTGGAGGTCTATCACGACCTCAACATGCGCTTTCACCAAGTGATTGTCGAAGGCAGCCACAACCCGGCGATCGCCGACGCGTTGGCGCGCAACGATCATCTGCCATTCGCCTCAGTCACCGCCCTGGCGGTGGATCGCCAGAACATGGCCGGTGAATTTCGCCGTTTCAACTATGCCCATATGCAACACCATTCGGTGTTCGACGCACTGATCAACCGTCAGAGCGGCCGCGCCGAAGCGATCATGCGCGAGCATGCCAATGCGACCCTGCGTTATGCCGAGGTGTTCGGCTCGACGCTGGCTGACGAGCGGATGAAGGTGATTCTCCGCTCGGAGTGAACGCCTCGGCGGCTGGTGATTGCAGGATTTTTATTTGCCATAAAATGCCCTGTGGGAGCGAGCTTGCTCGCGATAGCGGTGGCTCGGTCGTCATTGATGCTGCTGAGCTGACGCCATCGCGAGCAAGCTCGCACAGGGTTTCGTGTTGTTCGGATGTTAGAGGTCGAGTACCAGCATCGGGGTCTTCGACCTGGAGCAACATGGGGTGAACTGGTCGTTGCAGGCCTGTTCCGCTTCGGTCAGAAACATGTCCCGATGCTCCGGCACACCTTCCAGCACCCGCGTCAGGCAAGTGCCGCACACGCCTTGCTCGCAGGAGATCGGGATCTCGATGCCGTGGCTTTCCAGCACCTGCACCACGCTGCGGTCCGCCGGGATGTCGAACACCTGGCCACAGCGGGCGAGCTTGACCGAGAAGCTGCCATCGGCACGGGTGTCGGTGGGGGCGGCGGCGAAATATTCGCGGTGCAGGCAGTCTTCCTGCCAGCCCTGGCCCTTGGCGGTGTCGAGGACGTATTGCATGAACCCACCGGGCCCGCACACATAGAGGTGCGCGTCATCACCCGGCGCGGCCAGCACCTTGGCGGCGTCCAGCAAGGTTTCAGGTTCGTCATCGAAATGCAGGAACACCCGGTCGGCATGGGGAGCTTGGCGCAGGCGTTCGACAAAGGCCGCACGGTCCCGGGAGCGCGCACAATAATGCAATTCAAACGCCGCGCCGCTCTGGGCCAGGTGCTCGGCCATGCACAGGATCGGCGTAATGCCGATGCCGCCGGCAAACAGCAGGCTGCGTCGGGCGTGCGGGACAAGCGAGAACAGGTTGCGCGGTTCACTGATGTACACGCGCATGCCGGGCTGGATCTGCTCATGCAAGCTGCGCGAACCACCGCGGGACATGGGGTCCTTGAGCACGCCGATGAGGTAGCGATGTCGTTCCTCGGGATGGTTGCACAGCGAGTACTGGCGAATCAGCCCACCGGGCACGTGCACATCGATATGGGCGCCGGCGGTGAAGGGCGGCAACGGCTCACCGTCAACCCGGGTCAGTTCGTAACTGCAGATATCGAGGGCTTCGTCGTGCCGCGCCGTGACCTGGACTTCGATCATGACCGTTGCTCCGCTCGTTGTGGCTGATTGCTGCTGGCGATCAAGCCGGCTTGAGGCTCGCGCTCCCGTGCGATCCAGCGCTCCAGCACCCGCCGGGACTGCACGCCGCCGGCATCGATGTTGAGCTTGAGCAAGTTGCGCTGCGGATGGTCCAGCAGGTTGCGCTGTTGGCGCTCGAGCATTTCCAGGTCTTCGCTGAAAATCTTGCCCTGGCCTTCGCGAATGGAGGCGGTGAGGGCCCCATCCTGCGGTTGGAAGTGCCGGGCCATGCCCCAGAAGTACCAGATCGAGGTCTCGGTTTCCGGCGTGATGAAATCCACCACGATGCTTGATGCCTTGAATTGCGGCGCGGCGTGATAACCGCCGTTGCCGGCATGGGCGACGCCGACTTCGATCAGCACGTGGCTGGGCGGGGTGAAGCGGCAGATCTGCCAGCGGTCCACAGGCACGTCGTCGGCCAGGTTGTTGCCGCGCAAGGCCATGCGCCAGAAGGGTGGGGCCATGATGTTTTCCATATGGCGGGCGGTGACCACTTCATCGCCCTCGACCGTGGTTACCGGCGGCGCTTCGTCGATTTCCTTCTGACCGATGCTTGACGCGTGGACATAGGTTTCGTGGGTCAGGTCCATCAGGTTGTCGATCATCAGGCGATAATCGCAGTGGATATGGAACAGGCCGCCACCGTAGGCCCATTCGTCACTTTCAGCCCATTCCAGATGATGGATCTGCGCCGGATCGGCCACCGCCTGGTCACCGGGCCAGACCCAGATGAAGCCATACCGCTCCTGCACCGCAAAGGTCTTGTTGCAGGGAAATCCCCGTACCCGTTGTCCCGGCATCTCGACGGTCTTGCCTTCGTCGCCCATCACCAAGCCGTGGTAGCCGCACACCAGGTTGCCGTTTTCGACGTAACCCAAGGAGAGCGGGGCGCCGCGATGGGGGCAGAAGTCTTCCACGGCTGCGACCTTGCCTTGGTGCCCCCGGTAAAAAACCATCTTCTCACCACAAATCTGGCGACCCAGGGGTTTGTCGGCGATTTCATCGGGGGTGCAGGCAACGTACCAGGCGTTTTTGGGGTACATGACGGATCTCCAGGCGGATGTTGTTCTTATCTGTGGATCCATTAACTCTCTTAACTAATTTAATTGTCAACGGTTTTGCTGTGTAAATGGACGATTGGCTGACTTAGTGGATCCATTGGCGGGCGTCGGATGATCACTTCAGAACCGATAGGCCGCCGGCACCCGAGCTTCGATGAACTGCTGCATGTGCTCCAGGAAACGGGCTTGCAGCCTGGAGACTGGCCCCTGGATGGGCAGGAGCATGCTGAAGTCCATCTCTATCGCCGGCTCGAAGGCCCGGAAGACGACGCCCTGGCCGCGGTATTCGACAGCACTGATGGCGTCCACCAGCGCCACGCCCAGGCCTTGTTCGACCAGTACGCACATGGGCAGCGAGAGTTGGGTTTCCAGGCGCAGTTCGCGGTCTACGCCATGGGCAGCGAAGATCGCGTCGATCTGTTGGCGCGAAGCAATCGACTGTGGGTAGGAAATGAACGGTTCGCCCTGCAAGTCTTCCGGGCGGATCGTCGCCTGGTCCTGCAAGCGATGGCCGGCGGGCAGGGCGCAGAGCATGCGTGTCGCCAGCAGTTTTTCGGCGCGGGGGCTCGGGTAGGTGTTGGGCAACACGATCAGGCCCAGGTCGCAGCGCTGGCCGACCACCAGATCCACGACTTCCCGCGACGAATGCACCACCAGCGATATCTGCACCTGATCGTGTTCGGCCACGAACGCGGCTATCGCCCGGGGCACGAATGACAAGCCCATGGCCGGGGCACAGGCAATGTGCAGCGAGCCGCGCTTGAGCGTGCGAATGTCCTGGGCGGTCCGCGCAATGCGTTCCACGCCCAATAAAGAGCGCTGCACTTCCTGATACAGGGTCATGGCCTCGGCGGTGGGTTGCAACCGCCCCTTGACCCGGTCGAACAGGCTGAACCCGATGTCCTCTTCCAGGCTGGCGATCAGCCGGGTCGCCGCCGGTTGCGAGATATGCAGCATTTCGGCGGCACGGGTCACGGTCTGGCCCAGGATCACGGCGCGAAAGGCTTCCAACTGACGGAGGTTCATGGTGCTGATCCATCCATAACAAAAAGACATGAGATTGCCAAAATAAAGCATTTTTCAAGGCATTGTCATCGCCCTAGGATCGGACTCAACCAATTGATCCAGCCATAGGCTGGCGCCTGATTGAATATTTAAGCGCCCAAAACAGCGATAACCAAGCCATGCAAAAAACTGATGTCATTGTCGTAGGGGGTGGCCTGGTGGGGATGTCCATCGCCTATGGCCTGGCCTTGCTCGGGCGCCAGGTGAGTGTGCTTGACGAAGGTGACGACGCCATTCGTGCTGCCCGCGGCAACTTTGGCCTGCTCTGGGTCCAAGGCAAGGGCTACCGGATGAGCCCCTATGCGCAATGGACGCGGGAGTCGGTGGCGCTTTGGCCTCGGTTCGCCGCAGCGCTGCAAGGCGATACCGGTATCGACCTGCATCTGCGCCAGCAGGGTGGTTTCCAGCTGTGCCTGAGCGACGCGGAAATGGCCGAGGAAAGCCATCGACTAAGTTGGCTGCGCGAAGCCTTTGCTGGCGACTACCCCTTTGAACTGTTGGACAACGCGCAACTGCGCGCCCGCTTGCCGGGCATTGGGCCGGATGTGGTGGGCGGCTGTTTTTCGCCGATGGACGGCCACGTCAACCCGCTCAAGTTGCTGCGCTCGCTCTACGCCGCCTGCCAGTCGCGCGGGGTCAGGCTCATCAACGGCCATCACGTCGACGCGATCGAGGCGGGTGCCACGGGCTTCGAACTGCGGGCAGGCGCGCAGCGCTGGTCTGCCCGCCAGGTCGTGCTGGCCGCCGGCCTCGGCAATCGGGCGCTGGGGGCCAGGGTGGGGTTGGATGTGCCGGTGCAGCCGAACCGTGGGCAGATCCTGGTCACCGAACGGCTCGAACCCTTTCTGCAATACCCCACCACCTACGTGCGCCAGACCGACGAGGGCACGTTGCAACTGGGGGATTCCCACGAGTCGGCGGGCTTCGATGACGGCACCGGCAGCCAGGTCATGGCCGCCATTGCCCGGCGCGCGGTGCAGTGCTTTCCGCGCTTGGGCCAGGTACGGCTGGTGCGGGCCTGGGGCGCGCTGCGGGTGATGAGTGCCGACGGTTTTCCGATCTACGAAACGCCCCAAGGCTGTCCGGGGCTGGCGGTTGTCAGTTGCCACAGTGGCGTGACCCTGGCCGCTGCCCACGCCTTGCGTCTAGCGCCATGGATCGCCGGTGAATTCGATGATCCGGCGGTGAAGCCATTCGGGCTGGAACGTTTCAACCTGCAAGCAGAGGTGCGCCATGTCGGCTGACAGTCTGTTCCGAGCGCTGCCCCCGGGAGATCACACCGTGCAAATCGAGTTCGACGGCACGCCGTTGACGGTGCCCGCCGAGGTATCCCTGGCGGCGGCGTTGCTGGGCTGCGGCATCCGCCACACCCGCGAGAGCGCCATCAACGGTCGTCCCGGGGCGCCTTATTGCATGATGGGGGTGTGCTTCGAGTGCCTGGTGGAAGTGGACGGCCAAGCCAATGCCCAGGCGTGCCTGGTGCCGGTGCGTGCCGGCATGCGCGTGCGTCGCCAACGCGGGGTCGCTTGCCTGGCATTGTGCGAGGAGGGCGGCGATGAGTAACGCAGCCATCGACCTGATTATCATCGGCGCGGGGCCGGCGGGTATGAGCGCTGCCCTCGAAGCCAGGACCCATGGCCTGTCGGTGGTAGTGCTGGATGAGCAGGCCAGCCCGGGCGGGCAGATTTATCGCCAGGTGCTCCAGGCGGACCCACGCAGCCGAGCCGTGCTGGGTGTCGACTACGTGGCCGGGGCAAAATTGGCCGCCGACTTTCTGCAATGCGGTGCCCGCTATTTGCCCAACGCGGCCATCTGGCAGGTAACGTCGCAATGTGAGGTGCATTACCTGATCGAGGGCCGTGCCGAAGTCTTGCAAGGGCGACACTTGTTGATCGCCACGGGGGCCTTCGAACGGCCGATGCCGATTCCCGGCTGGACCTTGCCGGGTGTCATGACCGCTGGCGCCGGGCAGATCCTGCTCAAGAGCGCTGCCATGGTGCCGGCCACGCCAGTGGTGCTGGCCGGTTGTGGTCCATTGCTCTACCTGCTGGCGGTGCAATACCTGCGCGCCGGGATCGCCCTTGAAGCGCTGGTGGATACCAGCCACCGCAGCGACCTGCTGCGGGCCTGGCGAGAAATTCCCGGTGCGCTGCGTGGCTGGCGCGACCTGCTCAAAGGGCTGGGGCTGCTGACAGAACTCAAGCGCGCGGGTGTCCAGCATTTTCACGGCGCGTGCAACCTGCGGGTGGAAGGCTCGGATCGGGCCTGCGCCTTGAGCTTCGACAGTCAAGGTCGCTCGCAGCGTATTCGCGCCGATTTGATTCTGCTCCATCAAGGCGTGGTGCCGAACACCCAGGTCAGTTGGTCGTTGCGCCTGGCCCACGACTGGAGCGAACAGCAACTGTGCTGGGTTGCGCGCCGCAATCAATGGGGAGAAAGCAGCACGCCGGGCATTTTCATCGCCGGCGACAGCGGCGCCATCGGCGGAGCCCGGGTCGCGCAATTGGAGGGACGCCTGGCCGCGTTGGCCATCGCCGGTCAACAGGCGAAAGCGCGTCCCCTGCAACAAGCCTTGCGCCGCGCTCGCGCCGCACGGCCACTGCTCGACGCTCTATATCGCCCCCTGACACCGAATCGCATCCCTGCCGACGACGTCACGGTGTGTCGCTGCGAAGAAGTCAGTGCTGGCGACATCCGTAGTTACGTCGACCTGGGTTGCTTGGGCCCTAACCAGACCAAGGCCTTCGGTCGTTGCGGGATGGGCCCGTGCCAGGGTCGCCAATGCGGCCTGAGCGTCACTGAAATCATTGCCGAGCGCCGCCGCGTATCACCCGCCGAGGTGGGCTACTACCGTATCCGTTCGCCCCTCAAACCCATCACGCTCGCCCAATTGGCCAGCGAGCGTCTCTCTGTCGAGGAACCCTCATGAGTATTCAACGCATCGAAAGCAACCCACGCCTGAGCCGCAGCGTCGTGCACAACGGCGTGGCCTGGCTCAGTGGTGTCGTCGCCGCTGATTGCCGCCAGGACATCCAGGGCCAGACCCGCCAGGTGCTGCAACGGATCGATGAACTGCTGGCCGCGTCTGGCAGCGATAAGCACAGGCTGCTCAGCGTGCAGATCTGGATGAAGGACATGGGCCGGGATTTCGCCGCCATGAACGCCCTGTGGAGCGAGTGGGTCGATGCCGCGCAGACGCCGGCACGGGCCACGGCGCAAGTGGCCTTCGACGACCCGGACATCTTGCTGGAGCTGATCGTCACCGCAGCGGTCTGAGGCCGCCGGTCGGATCACCGTTGTGCTGTCACCGGGCAGGCGACCGCCAGAGTCACCGTCCGGGCTTGTTCACATTGCTGCTGCCATAACGGACGCCTTCTGTGGAGCGTCCGAAATCAATAACATCGCACCTGGAGCAAATGAATGAACGTAAAACGCATTGCCCTGAAACTGGGTCTGGTCTCGTTGCTGGCGTTCGGCACGAGCCTGCAAGCCGCTGAGTCATCGCTGCGCATCGGCATCGAAGCGGCTTACCCGCCCTTTGCCTCGAAAACCCCGGACAACGCCATCGTTGGCTTCGACTACGACATCGGCCAGGCGTTGTGCGCCGAGATGAAGGTTCGTTGCGTCTGGCAGGAGCAGGAATTCGACGGCTTGATTCCAGCACTCAAGGTGAAGAAAGTCGACGCGGTGATTTCCTCCATGTCCATCACGCCCGAGCGCTTGAAGTCGGTGGACTTCACCGATCGCTACTACCGGATCCCGGCGCGCCTGGTGTTTCGCAAGGGCAGCGGCATCAGCGATATTCCGGCACAACTCAAAGGCAAGCGGATCGGCGTGCAACGGGCGACCAACTTCGATCGTTATGTCACCGATCGCTTTGCCCCGGCGGGCGCCGAGGTCGTGCGCTATGGTTCGCAGAACGAAATCTTCCTCGACCTGCTGGGCGGGCGCCTGGACGCGACCATGGCCAGTTCGGTGGTGATCGACGAGAGCTTGCTCAAGCGTCCCGAGGGAACGGAATTCGAATTTGTCGGGCCTAACTTCACCGAGGAGCAATACTTCGGCACGGGCATCGGCATTGCGGTACGCAAGCGCGATGCGCTGGCGAGCCGCTTCAATCAGGCGCTGGCGACCATTCGCGCCAACGGCACTTACGACAGGATTCGCCAGAAGTATTTTGATTTCGATATCTACGGCGAATAATCTTCGGCCCGCGGGGTATGTCTCGCGGGCTTGCTGTTGCACAACACGGAGTGATTCATGAAAACCAAAGCGGTACTCACTGAGCAGGACGTCGCACAATTACTGGCGGCAGCCAAGAAGCTGGCTCACCAGCGTCAATGGGCGGTGTCGGTCTGTGTGGTGGACGACGGTGGCCATCCCCTCGGGCTGTTGCGCCTGGACGATGCCTCGCCGTTATCGGCTTATATCGCCACCGAGAAAGCCCGCACTGCCGCCATGGGGCGGCGCGACAGCAAGGTTTTCGAAGACATGATCAATGGCGGCCGCTTCGCGTTTCTCAGCGCCCCGCACTTGCAGGGCATGCTTGAAGGCGGGGTGACCATTCGTCATGGCGGCCAGTGCATTGGGGCTATCGGGGTATCTGGGGTCAAGGCTGAGCAGGATGCTGAATTGGCTCGCTTGGCGGTGGAGACGGTATTGCCGGTGATCACCCCGGATGCCTGAGACATGCCAGCATCTATGGGGGCTGAGCCATCGCTATCGCGAGCACGCCGCTCCCACACTGGATCTTCAGCAGGCACACAAAACTCATGCATACCGCAAAACCTGTGGGAGCGAGCTTGCTCGCGATGAGGCCGGCACATCCAACATCTTCATCGACTGTGCCATCGCCTTCGCGAGCAAGCCC
Source organism: Pseudomonas thivervalensis (assembly GCF_001269655.1). Classification (GTDB taxonomy): domain Bacteria; phylum Pseudomonadota; class Gammaproteobacteria; order Pseudomonadales; family Pseudomonadaceae; genus Aquipseudomonas; species Aquipseudomonas thivervalensis. Next base: position 34,304 of record NZ_LHVE01000017.1, on the reverse strand, counting down.
GCTCCGACAGGGGAAACGCGGCCTCACCGAGAGCCAGGTCGGCTATCAGGCCGTTTCGCTTTGGCTTTGACCTGGGGCAAAGCGTTTTTGGTTACTTTTGGCGCTTTCGGTGCGTGTCAATACACCTGCGAACGCAACAACTGCTCAATCGTATCGATCAGCTCATCATAGGAAACCGGCTTGCCAATGTGCTGATCAAACCCCGACTGCCGGGACTTCTGCATATCCACCGACGCCCCGTACCCCGTCAACGCAATGGCCGGAATATGTTTGACATGGGGCAACTTGCGCAACGCCTGCATCAGCTCATGCCCGTTCATCACCGGCATGCCCAGGTCGGAAATCACCACATCGAAACGGGCGTCCCGGGCACTTTGCAAGGCCTCTTGCGGCAGCTCGAAGGCCAGCACCTGGGCGTCTTCCATCTCCAGCAGCAGCTTGAGGGTATCCAGCACTTCGGGGGAGTCATCCACCAGCAGCACGGTCAGGCCGCTGAGACGGCCGGATTGCCCACCGCTGGGCACTTGCTTGGCCTGTGGTTCCTCGGCCTTGCTCAAGGGCAGGCGAATGGTGAAGGTGCAGCCCTTGCCCAACCCGTCGGACTTGACCTCCACGCTGCCGCCATGGGCCTCGGTCAACTGCCGCACCAGGGACAGGCCTATGCCCAGCCCTTCGCGTTGATGGGTCGCATGCTGGGTCTCGGCCTGGCCGAACAGGTCGAACACTTCGTTCAAATGCTCGGCTTCGATGCCCACGCCGGAGTCCTTGACGTCCAGCCGCGCCATGTTGCCGTCCTGGCTGGCGATCAATTGCACGCGCCCGCCGTTGGGGGTGAATTTCAGGGCATTGTTCACCAGGTTCCAGATGACCTGCTCCAACCGGGTCGGGTCGGCGTTGACGATCAACTCGCCGGGCCCTTCGGGCAGTTCCAGGGTTACCTTGTTCGGGTGATTGTCATTGATCACCACCGTGTAGATGTCCTGGAGCACTCGGCCCAGGTCCACGGCCTGGCGCTTGAGCTTGAGCTTGCCGGTGCGCACCCGGGCCACGTCCAGCAGATCATCGATGATCCGCGCCTGGCTGGTCACGGCGTCACAGATGGTATTGACAGCCTTGGCGGCCGCACTGACGGTCTTGGTCACGGGCAAGCGCCGTAGCAATTCGGCGTTGAGCTGGATCAGGTTCAGTGGGTGCTTGAGTTCGTGGGACATGACCGCGAAGAACTCGTCCTTCAGGTGACTGGTGTTCTGGGTCTCCATCAGTCGTTGGGTCTGTTCTTCGTGCAGGCGCTTGTGGCCGGTCAGGTCGCGGGCGATTTTCACGTACCCCTGCAGATGGTCGCCCTGCAGCAACGTGACCTCGCCGCTGCAGAAGAAACGACTGCCGTCCTTGCGCAGGTGCCAGCGCTCGTCCTCGCTGCGTCCATTGGCCCGGGCCATCCTCAGTTCGTTTTCCGGCACGCCGTCGGCACGGTCCTGGGGTGGGAAGATGAAGTCGTAATAGGCGCCTTCGGCTTCCGCCTTGGAATAGCCGAAGATCAACTCGGCCCCGGTGTTCCAGCGGGTGATCACGCCATGCTCATCCAGCAGGATGATCGCGTAGTCCCGGGTGCTTTCGGCGACCAGTCGCATGCGTTCTTCTCCCAGGCGCAACTCTTCCTCGGCCATCCGGCGCTTGCTGATGTCGATGAAGGTCAACACCGTGCCGTCGATGTGGTCCTCGCTGGAGCGGTACGGCAGCAGCCGGGCGATGTACCAGCGGCCGTCGTTGCTGCTGACTTCTCGTTCGATCATGTTCAAGGATTCGAACACTTGCGTGGCGTCCGTCGCCATGTCCGCATAGTCCAGGCGATGGGTGATATCCAGCAGCGAACGTCCGGTGTCCACCGGCAGCATGCTGAAGATTTCCGTCGCCCTCGGCGTGAACCACTTGATGCGCACGCTACGGTCGACAAACACCGTGGCGATGTCGGTGGAGGCGATCAGGTTGCTAAGGTAGTCGTTGATTTTGTCGGTCTCTTCGACCTTGGTCTTGAGCTCGTAGTTGACCGTCAGCAGTTCTTCGTTGATCGACTGAAGCTCTTCCTTGCTGGTCTCCAACTCTTCGGTGGCTGAGCGTAACTCTTCGTTGATCGCCTGCATTTCCTCATTGGAGGCCTTGAGCTCCTCGCTGGAGACTTCGGCCTGCTCGATGGTGTCTTGCAAGTGCAATTTGGTGCGCTGCAGTTCCCGCTCAAGGTTGGAAAGGACCTGGTTGTCGGTCTGGTTGACGTTGGCCTCGAGCTGTTCGGCCGCGTCAACTTCAACTTCTTCGAACACGACCAATACGAAGTCACCGTCGGACTGGTCGTCGCGATAAGGCTGGGCCAGCAGATCCACCAGGAACCGTCGCCCATCCCGTTCAAGGTTGACTTGGCGCGACTTGACCGCCTGCCCACTTTGGTTGACCTGGAACAGGGTGGTGCGGATTTCCAGGCGCAACTGCGGATTGATCAGAGTCAGCAGGTTGCGCGACATCTCACCGCCGACATGGCGCAGGAAGCGACCGGCGCTTTCGGACATGTGCAGGATATCGGCATTGGCGTCGACGATCATGCTCGGCGGCGCAGAGCGTTCGATGGCGCGCAGGTGGATGTCGGCAAACGACACCTTGCGTATCGGGGGGGCCAGGGGCGCCGTCGGGGAGGCCGTCGTGCGCACATAACCGCCGCGAGGCATGGTCGGCGTGCGGCGGCTGCTGGCAGTGCCGTACTTGCTGCGGAAGATCCGGTTGCGCTTGTCCACTGGCGTAAACAGTTCATGGCAGGCGTCGGCCGATTCCGACGAGCCGAGGAACAGATAGCCCCCCGGTCGCAGGGCGAAGTGGAACATTTGCAGGATTTCGCGCTGGACTTCGCGGTCGAGGTAGATCAACAGGTTGCGGCAGACGATCAGGTCGATCTGCGAGAACGGCGGATCCGACAGCAGGTTGTGCTTGGCGAACAGCACCCGCTCACGGATCTCCTTGCGCACGCGGTAATTGTGGCCATCCTTAAGGAAGTATTGACGCAGCCGGGTCGGTGGTACGTCGGTAATGATCGCTTCCGGATAGGCGCCGCTACGGCCAACAGTAATGGCTCTTTCGTCGATATCGGTGGCAAACACTTGCAGCTTGGCGGGGCTGGCGTCATGCACCAGTTGATCGCTGACCAGCATCGCCAGGGTATAGGCCTCTTCGCCGGTGGAGCAGCCCGCCGACCACACGCGTATCTCCTCGGGAGCGACGCTGCCGGGCTCGACGGGTTGGAGCAGGCTGGGCAGCACGTCCCGCTCCAGGGCTTCGAATGCTTCACGGTCACGAAAGAAGTTGGTCACGCCGATCAGCAGGTCGCCGAGCAAGGACTTGGTTTCATCCGGATGGTTCTGCAGGTAGCTGTAGTAGGAGGGTAAATCCGCCTGGGCGGTGACCTGCATCCGCCGTTCGATACGGCGCAGCACCGTGGCGCGTTTGTAATGCTTGAAATCATGGCCGGTACCGGCGCGCAGTTGCACCAGGATGTCGTGCAGTGACTGCTCGGCCGCGACGGCCTCGCGCTCGGAGGTCGGCGGCTGGGTGTGAATTTCCGGGTCATTGGCGGTGGCAGGCGGATTGCCTGAGCGTTTCCCCACAACTCCAGGAGTTTTTGCGGCATGTCTACGACGGGTAGCACCAGATCGACCATCTGGGTATCGATGGCTGCTTGGGGCATGCCATCGAACTCGGCATCTGTGGGGGATTGGGCGATCGTCACGCCACCCTGTTCCTTGATCCTCGACAGGCCCACGGCGCCGTCGGAGCCAGTACCCGACATCACGAGGCAAAAGGCCCTTTCCTTGTGCACATCCGCCAAGTCGCGGAAAAACAAATCGATGGCCACGTGCCCGCCCTGGCGCGGTTCAGCCGGGGTGACGTGCAAGTAGCCGTCGTTCATGTGCAGGCTTTGGGCAGGGGAGATCACGTAGACGCAATTCTTGCTGATCGGCACCGTTTCGGTAACCTGCAGCACCGGCATCTTGGTGGTTTCCTGGATGATCTTGCCGGCCAGGCTCTGATGATCGGGCGCCAGGTGCAGGACGATGACGAACGCCATGCCGTTGTCCTTGGGCATGTGCTCGAAAAACTGCTTGATGGCCTGCAAACCACCCGCCGAAGCGCCGATTCCCACCACCGGGAAGTTCAGGTCACTGGGGCTAAGCTCTCGTCGCTGTGGCACGTTGGGAGAGCGCTTGCTGGATGATGGCATAAATTCTTGGCCTTAAAGGGCGGGGCAATCCAGTCCCGCCACATCGAATTCAGGGGGCAAAAACTCGCAGGATAGTCCGGTTGCGCGAAGATTGCGAAAACCGCGCGCTGCAAAGCCGCCGTCATTGGCATTGTGCGCTCTGAAAGCAGGCTCAGCCCACCGGAACGCGCAGGTATTCCGGCTGCAGGTAGTTGAACCATAGCAGGATCATTTCCACCAGGATCGTCACCAGGACCAACAAACCAACGCCCCAGACACTTGCCGAGTACAGCAAGCCCTGTTCCTTCTTGAGGCTCATGAACTTGGGCAATCCGACGAACAGCAGGAAGGTCGAGTAGGCCGACGCCAGCAACAACACCGCCACGGCCAGCCAGCGGCTCGGATAAAGCCCGAAAATCCCGGCCAGAAAGTACGGTGTCGCGGTGTAGGCGGCGAAGCCGATGCACTGGTTGACCGTTGGACGCGCCTCGAAGGTGCGGGACATCCAACGAATGAACAGCCCCATCAGCGTGACGCCGACCACGACGGTCAGGTACAGCAGGGCGCACAACTGAAACGCGCTGGCGCTGCTGAGCCGTACCGTTTCGTTTTCGGCCAGACTCCAACCGGTCCAGGTGGTGCCGATGAACAGACACACGGCGGGAATCAGCGCGAGCAGCAGCAAGTGAGCCAGGTAGTGGCGTGGATGCGCCTGTTCCTGTTCGCGGATGTCGGCCCAGGCGAACTCAGGATGCGTGAACAGTTTGACGAAAGGTGCAGACATGACGACCTCCTGATCAGGACGGCCTCTGCATGAGGCCCATGTAGGTTTGAGGTACGGCTACAGACAGGGGTTTCATTTATTTCCAGCATCGGGCTGCCGGTGCGATAAAGGGAATGAATCACAACGGCAGGGGTCAACCCATCAGCACCCCCGAAGGACCATATGCCATGACTGTTGCCCAAACCCTGGTTGATTATTTGCGCGATCATGACCTGCGCCTGACCACGGCCGAATCCTGCACCGCCGGGCAGATTGTCACGTTGCTGGCCGAGGTGCCCGGTAGCGGCTCGCTGATCGAAAGCGGCTATGTGGTGTATTCCCCTGAGGCCAAGCAGCGCTTGCTCGGTGTCAGCCCACGCAGCATCGAGACGTTCAACCTCACCAGCCGCGAAGTTGCCGAGGAGATGGCCCTCGGTGCCTTGCGCGATGCCAATGCCAACGCGGCGGTGGCGACCACTGGCTTGCTCGGGCCCGACGACAAGGACGGCATACCCGCCGGCACCGTCTGTTTTGCCTGGGCATTCGAGGTGAACGGCCAGCGCGCCTTGTTCAGTCGCCGCGAACGGTTCTTCGGCAGTCGCGGCCAGGTGCAATTGTGGGCCGCCGAATACGTGTTGCAGCAGTTGCCCACCTTTCACCAGCGCGCCGTGGCGGGCGAGCGCCGATAGGGCCGACCATGACCGATCAAGACGAACAGGACGACCACCGTAGCCGCCAGTTCCCAGTGCGCGAAGACATGGTCTTCCAGCACAAGGTGTGGCGTTTCGAGCGAGTCGGCTGGTACGTGTTGGTGCTGCTGGTGATCCTGACCTTGCTGGGCCTGTTTTCCCGGGGACCTTTGAGCGACCGGGAGTTGTACAGCAGCGACGGTAGCGTTGGCGTTGAATACCAGGCTTTCCACCGCAACGGCTCCGCCAACGCCATGACCATCCGACTCAAGGGCCAACCCAACGCCGTCCTGGAAGTGGAGTTGGGCGGCGATTGGCTGGAAGGTTTCGAGGTGCAAGCGTTGCAACCGCCACCGATGCGCTCGGCTGGCGCGGGGCAGGGCATGACGCTCTGGGTCCAGGCCGATGAGCGAGGGCAGGCCAGTCTCTACCTGTCATTGCTCGGCGAAGGCTTCGGGACCTATCACAGCCGCATCGCAACCCCTGGCGGCGCCACGGTCAGTTTCAATCAGTTCATTTTTCCTTAGGTGACCTATGGATTCGGTACTGCGAGCCGCCGCGATGTACGCGGCATTGATGCTGTTGTTCAAGATCGCCGGGCGGCGCTCACTGGCTGAGATCACCACCTTCGACTTTGTGTTGTTGATGATCATCGGCGAGGCCACTCAGCAGGCGCTGTTGGGCGATGATTTCTCGATGACCAACGCGTTGATGGTGATCGTGACGCTGATTGCCATCGATGTCGGCTTTTCATTGCTCAAGCTGCGTTCGCAATGGGTTTCGCGGCTGATCGACGGTGGCCCGACCATCATCGTCGAGGACGGGAAAATCCTCCGCGGCCGAATGCGCCATGCCCGCTTGATCGAGGCGGACATCATGGAAGCGGCGCGCTCGAGCCAGGGCATCGAGACCCTGGAGCAGATCAAGTTTGCGATCATCGAGCGTAATGGGAAGATTTCGGTGATTGCCAAGGAGTAATTCTTACGCCTTTGTGGCGAGGGAGCTTGCTCCCGCTGGGTCGCGAAGCGACCCCAACGACCAGGCAACTCAGTGTTGGTGAGGATTGAGGGGGCTGCTGCGCAGCCCAGCGGGAGCAAGCTCCCTCGCCACAAAAACAGTCTCAACCACCTTGTTCAGAGCATCGGTTTGCCCCCGGTAATCCCATAACGGGCCCCGGTGATGTAGCTGGCTTCGTCCGAGGCCAGCAGCACATAGATCGGCGCCACTTCAACCGGTTGGCCGGGGCGACCAAGGGGTGTCTGGGAGCCGAAGTTCTGCACCTCTTCCTCGGGCATGGTCGCGACGATCAACGGCGTCCAGATCGGTCCCGGTGCCACGCTGTTCACCCGGATGCCCTTGGGCCCGAGCATCTGCGCCAGGCCGCCGGTGAAGTTGGCGATAGCACCCTTGGTGGTGGCATAGGCCAGCAGCGTCGGCTTGGGCATGTCGGAGTTGACCGAGCTGGTGTTGATGATCGAGCCGCCGGGCTTCATGTGCGGCACGGCTGCCTGGCAGATCCTGAACATCGCGGTGATATTGATATCGAAGGTGCGGACCCATTCCTCGTCGGGAATGTCCTCGAGGTTTTCGTGGGTCATCTGGAACGCGGCGTTGTTGACCAGGACATCGATATGTCCGAAGCGGGCGACGGTTTCATCGACGATCTTGCGGCACAGGCCTTTGTCCGCCAGGTCACCGGGCAGCAACAGGCACTGGCGCCCGGCCTGTTCGACCCAGCGCGCGGTTTCCTTGGCGTCTTCATGTTCGTCCAGGTAGGCAATTGCCACGTCCGCCCCTTCGCGGGCGAAGGCAATGGCAACGGCACGTCCGATGCCGCTGTCGGCGCCGGTGATCAGGGCGATCTTGTTCGCCAGGCGTCCGGAGCCGGTGTAGCTCTGTTCGCCGCAGTCCGGGTAAGGGTCCATCTTGCGTTGGGTGCCGGGCACCGGCTGGCTTTGTTTCGGGAAAGGCGGGAAAGGGTAGTCGGCCATTGTCGTTCTCCAGGTGGGGTGCGATGGAGGGTGGACTGTGGGATTTCGGGCGGAGTTCGGTCGGATTGTCCTGTCAGTCGATGAGCGTGACGCGGTCGTTTCGTCGGCGAACGGTGGGCTGTGACGAACATTGGGCACGCGTCTATTCTCCAATGCCAGAACGGGTTTCGATAAGGAGCAGGGCAATGTTCAGCCACATCCAGATCGGCGCGCGCGACCTGCCGAAAATGGTCGCTTTTTATGACGCAGTTCTCGGCTGCCTGGGGCTGGAGCGCATCGAGAGTGAAAATGATTCGGGCCCACCGGGGGAAGGCTGGCGTCTACCCGGCAAGCACTGGCCGCAGGTGTTTGTCCAACTGCCGTTCAACGGCCTGCCCGCGACCTGGGGCAATGGCATGCAAGTGAGTTTCGCCGCTGATTCCCCGCAAACCGTCCGCGCCGCCTGGGAACAGGCGATGGCCATGGGCGGTACCGACGAAGGTCCACCCGGCCCGAGGCCGCAGTACTGCGAAGGTTATTTTGGAGCGTATTGCCGCGATCCGGAGGGGAACAAGCTGTGCTTTGTTTATGCGCCGGATATGCACGAATAGAGCCCGGAACAATTGTCGCAAGAACGCTTTTGTGGCGAGGGAGCTTGCTCCCGCTGGGCTGCGCAGCAGCCCCCTCAGATTTCACCAACACCGAGTTGGCTGGTTAGTTGGGGGCCGCTTCGCGCCCCAGCGGGAGCAAGCTCCCTCGCCACAATGGATTGTTGTTGCCTGTTGGATCAACCCCTGGCTTGCAGGCTACGCTCCATCCGCGCTATGCCTTCCTCCAGCAGCGCCCGCGGGCAGCCGAAGTTCAGGCGCACGAACTGCCCGGCGTCGTCACCAAAATCCAACCCGGCACTCAGCCCGACCTTGGCTTCTTTCAAGAAGAACCCTTGCGGGTCGTCCAGCCCCAACCCGGAGCAATCCAGCCAGGCCAGGTAAGTGCCCTGGGGCACGGTCATGGTGATGCCCGGCAGACGAGTGTTCACCGCTTCGACCAGGTAATCGCGGTTGGCTTGCAGATAAGTTTTCAAGGCCTCTAGCCATGGACCCGCTTCGCTGTAGGCCGCACGGGTCGCTTCCAGGCCCAGGGCATTGACGCTATCGACCATGCCGGCCCGGGCGCTGTTGACCCGTTCGCGCAGCTTGGCGTTCTGGATAATCGCGAACGAGGTTTTCAGCCCGGCGATGTTGTAGGCCTTGCTGGCGGACATCAGGGTGATGGTGCGCTCGGCAATCTCCGCGCTCAGGGACGCGGTCGGTATGTGCACGCGACCGTCGAAGCACAGTTCGGCATGAATCTCGTCAGAGATGATCCACGCATCCTGCTCCAGGCAGATATCCGCCACGGCCTTGAGTTCTTCGCGGGCAAACACCTTGCCCAGTGGGTTGTGGGGGTTGCTCAATAACAAGGCACCGCCGCCCTGCAACGCTTCGCGTAATGCGGCCAACGGGGTGTGGAACTCACCGTTGACCGGGGTGAATGGCAATTCCACTTTGTTCAATTGCCAATGGCCGGGGGCATGGCGCAGTGGCGGGTAGTTGGGCACCTGCACCACAACGTTCTGCTGGGGTTCCACCAGGGCATGCAGCGCCATGTTGAAACCCGGCTCCACGCCGGGCAGGAACACAATCTGCTGGGGCTCGACGCGCCAGGCGTATTTGCTCCACAGGTCAGCCACGATGGCTGCACGTAGATTGTCCTGGGCGACGCTGTAGCCCAGCATCGTATGTTCGAGGCGCTTGTGCAGCGCGTCGATGACCATCGGCGGGGCGGCGAAGTCCATGTCGGCCACCCACATCGGCAACACGTCGGCCGGGTAGCGGCTCCATTTGGTACTGCCGGTGCCGTGGCGCTCCAATACGGTGTCGAAATCGAAAGTCATGGGGGTTCCATCAGTCAGTCATGAGATGGCGGACATCATAAAGCAAAGGCCGCTGAGAAAAGCTTGGTGGCGCAGTGCCACCAATTGATGATAATCAGTTAAAGTTCCCTCACGAAACGCCGCTAAGCCGTTTACGGCATTTGGTAACGGACCTCCAAGTCTTTTGAAAAGGACGACCCCATGACATCGCCCGTGCGCTTTAACGATCACCACCGTAAAGCCGACCGCATCATGCTGGGGCTGCTTTGGCTCACGTTGCTGTACGCCCTGGGCCTGGCATTCCTGCACTCGACGTTCACCCAGGCGCTGCTGGCGGGGGCGACAACCTGCGTGGTGAGTACCGCGCTTTATCGCGTCCTGGCCGGCACCCGGGCGATGCGCTGCGTCATCGCGGTGGCGCTGATGGTCATGGCGGCACTGCACATCAATCAGACCCATGGCGTGATCGAATTCCACTTCGGGATCTTCGTGCTGCTGGCGGTGCTGACGTTCTACCGTGATTGGCTGCCGATTGTCGTTGCCGCCGCCACCATCGCGGTTCACCACCTGGGTTTCCACTGGCTTCAACACCAGGGTTATCCGGTATTCGTCATGGACACCCACGGCGGCTGGTCGATGATCTTCCTCCATGCGTTCTACGTGGTGGTGGAAAGCGTGATTCTTATCTACCTGGCGAACCAGAGCCTGGCCGACGCCACGGAAAACCAGGCGGTGCTCGACAAGGTACTGGCGGCGGCCACGCAGTTGAGCAACGACACCGACAATCAGCGCAGCGCAGGCATCAAGGTTTCTTCGAGCGAGCGTTTCGATCATTTTCTCCAGCAGGTGACCCAACTGGTGGACGGTGTGGTGCGCGACACTCGCAACCTCTCGGACCTGGGCCAGGACCTGTCCCAGGTTGGCCAGACCCTGGAAACCGGCGCCCGCCACCAACTCGACGAAGTGGCACAGATGAGCGGTGCGATCGGGCATCTGGTCCAAGCCATGGAGAACATCGCCGGCCATGTCGGCCAGACCTTGCAGCGCGCCGGCCAAGCCAACGAGCAGGTCAGCCGCGGACGCAGCACGGTTGACCAGACCCGGGAAGAGATTGTCGAGCTGGCAGGGCGCATCAACCTCACCAACGACACCGTGCAGGTCCTGGCCGAACAGGCCCAGCAGATCGGCCAGGTGCTGGATGTGATCAACGGCATTGCCGAGCAGACCAACCTGCTGGCCCTCAACGCCGCCATCGAGGCCGCCCGCGCCGGCGAGCAGGGCCGTGGGTTCGCGGTGGTGGCCGATGAGGTCCGCACCTTGTCACAAAGGACCTCGACGTCCACCACCGAGATCCAGCAGATCATTGCCAAGCTGCAACAAGGCAGCCGCCAGGCCGCCGTCGCGATGCAAGACAGCCGCGACGGGGTGGAACGCTGCGTGTCCGCCAGCCAACTGGCTTCGCAACTGTTGCATGCGGTCGTCGAAGACATCGCCGTGATCAACCATTTCAACGATCTGATCGCCAGCACTACCCAAGAGCAATCCCAGGCGTCGATAGGCATCAGCCAGCGTCTGCAAAACGTGCAGGCCGTGGCTGAGCGCAACGCCGACAACATCGGCATCCTGACTCGTAGCAGCCAGTGTCTGCCACCGTTGGCGGAGCGGTTGGCGGTATTGGGGCAGGCGTTTCATGGGAAGCCACTTTAGGCGACTGGCTGTCCGCTCGATTGGAACCTGACAGCAGGCGCTGTGTAGGAGCTTTGTAGGAGCTGTCGAGTGCAACGAGGCTGCGATCTTTCCCCAGGCACTTGAATCTCAAGCGAAGATCAAAAGATCAAAAGATCAAAAGATCAAAAGATCGCAGCCTGCGGCAGCTCCTACACAAACCCGGTCCTCCTGATACGAATGTATCTCTGTGTATCCAGGCTCACGATCGATACGGACGCTTGCATTCAAACCCATCGCCGACACATCCGCGATACCTGGCCAACGTCAAATGGGACCCATCGAGACAACGCAAGCCGTCTCACTGGCCCACCCCACGTCGTTCGCAAGGAGCTTCACATGGACATAAACCTTACATCCGCCCCCCGGCATCCTCGTTTGCTCGCGCCAACCCTCCTGGCGTGCGCAATGCTGCAACTGGGCGCCTTGGCATTGACCTCGTCCCAGGCAAGCGCAGCCGATGTGCCGGCGAGCACCGTCGGCGCGATCACCCCTGGTAGCCACACGTCGTTCGGCCCGCTCAAGCACGTCAAGGCCGGCCTGCTGGACGTTTCCTATGCCGAGGTCGGTCCTGCCGATGGCCCGGTGGTGATCCTGTTGCACGGTTGGCCTTACGACATCCACAGCTACGCCGATGTGGCGCCGGCGCTGGCAGAGAAGGGCTATCGCGTACTGATCCCGTATGCCCGCGGTTACGGCGATACGCGCTTCCTGTCTGCCAAGACCCTGCGCAACGGCCAGCCTTCGGCGCTGGCAAGCGATCTCATCGATTTCATGGACGCGCTGAACATCAAGCGGGCCGTGCTCGGCGGTTATGACTGGGGGGCACGCACCGCCGACATCGTCGCGGCCCTTTGGCCGGAGCGGGTGAAGGCGCTGGTGGCGGTGAGTGGCTACCTGATCGGCAGCCAGGAGGCCGGCAAGGCACCGCTGCCGCCAGCCGCCGAGTTGCAGTGGTGGTACCAGTTCTACTTTGCGACCGAGCGTGGCCGGCTCGGTTACGAGAAAAACACCCATGACTTCGCCAAGCTGATCTGGAAGCTGGCGTCGCCGAAGTGGGACTTCAATGATGCGACGTTTGACCGAAGCGCCGCCGCTTTGCGGAACCCGGATCATGTCGCGGTTTCAATCTTCAATTATCGCTGGCGCCTGGGCCTGGTCACGGGCGAAGCCAAATACGACGGACTGGAAAAGAAACTGGCGGCGTTCCCGTCGATCAGCGTGCCGACCATCACCCTGGAAGGCGATGCCAATGGTGCTCCCCATCCGCCCGCCGAAGCCTATGCCAAGCGCTTCACCGGGAAATATGAGCATCGCCTGATCGATGGCGGCATCGGCCACAACCTGCCGCAAGAGGCGCCGCAGGCGTTCGCCCAGGCCGTCATCGACGCCGATCATCTTCGTTAACCTGGCTGGATCAATCTGGCACACCGCGTTGGCTGCACTGGGGGGCTGCTGCGCAGCCCAGCGGGAGCAAGCTCCCTCGCCACGTTGTGTGTTGGCTGGGGAAATGCGGGGTATTCAAGCGTCATCAGGTGCTACCGCCCAGCTATGGCAAACCCCGCTTTTGTGGCGAGGGAGCTTGCTCCCGCTGGGGTGCGAAGCGCCCCCAACCCAGTGGGTCGGATCAACTTTGCGCACCAGGTTGGCTGATTTTGATCGTTCCCACGCAGGAGCGTGGGAACGATCGAAGCCGAGACACCTGACAAGCCTTGCCCTCGTCACGCCAACTTGAACGGCAACTCACGCAACGGTTTACCCGTCAGGCTCGCCACCGCGTTGGCGAAAGCCGGAGCCAACGCTGGCAGGCCGGGTTCGCCCATTCCCGTGGGCGGCTCGGCGCTGGGTACGATGTGGACGGCGAATTCCGGCATGTCGGTAATGCGCGGCACACTGAAATCAGCAAAATTGCTCTGCTGCACCACGCCGTCCTTCAGGGTGACGGCGCCACCGGGCAGGCACATCGACAAGCCCATCAGCGCCGCACCCTGGACCTGGGCTTCGACACTCCGTGGGTTGACGACCAGGTTGCAGTGCACGCCAGCAGTCACGTTGTGCAGCACCGGACGCCCATCCTGCACCGAGGCTTCGACCACATAAGCCACCACCGAGCTGAACGACTCGTGGACCGCCACACCCCAGGCACGGCCCGCCGGTAGCTGGCGCTTGCCATACCCACTTTTGTCCACCGCCAATTGCAGCGCTTCGCGATGGCGTGGGCTCTGGTCGCCAAACAACTTCATCCTGTACGCTACCGGGTCCTGCTTGGTGGTGCGGGCGATCTCGTCGATCAGTGTTTCCATCACGAAAGCCGTATGGGTGGAGCCCACGCTGCGCCACCACAGTACGGGCACGTTGAGCTTGGGATGATGAACCGTCAGGCGCATGGGCACCGGATACGGGTTGCGCATGCCCTCGGTAGCGGTCGGGTCGATGCCGTTTTTCACGCGTCCGCCAAACACGGTGCCAGTGATGATCGATTGGCCCACCAGGGCGTGGTCCCAGGCGAGGACCTTGCCGCTGTCATCAAAACCGATACGCGCGCGGTGCAGGTGCATGGGGCGGTAGTAGCCGCCCTTGATGTCGTCTTCCCGGCTCCAAAGGGTGCGGATAGGGGCGTTGATCCCGGCGGTGCGGGCGGCCTTGGCGACTTCGCACGCCATTACCACGAAATCGTTGGTGGGCACGCCGCGCCGACCAAAGCCACCGCCAGCGGTCTGCACGTTCACCTGGATCTGCTCGGGCTTGAGGTTCAGCACCTTGGCCGCGGCCGCGCCATCGCCACCGGGGAACTGCGTGCCGACCCACAATTGAGCACTGTCCTGGGCCAGTTGCACCGTGCAGTTCAGGGGTTCCATCGGGGCGTGGGCGAGGTAGGGGAACACAAACTCGGCGTCCAGTTGATGCGGCGCGCTGGCCAGCGGCGTCATGTCGGCATCAAAGTGCAATGGGCCGGGCTGGCCGGCCAGCTCGCGGTATTGAGCCAGTTGTTTTTCGCTGTCGACTTTTTCCACGGCGGACGCGTTCCACTCCACCTTCAGCGCATCCCGGGCCAACTTCGCCTGCCAATAACCGTCGGCGACCACCGCGACACCTTCGGCGCCGCCATCCAGCGGTACGCGCAACACGGCTTTCACACCCTTCGTGGACCGCGCGGCGCTGTCATCCAGGGACGCGATCTTCGCGCCGAACACCGGTGGCCGGGCGACGACCGCCGTGAGCTGCCCCGGCAGGTGCATGTCGATGCCGAAATCCTGTTGGCCGCTGCTCTTGGCCTTGGCGTCGATGCGCGTGGTGGCCTGGCCGATGATGCGGAAATCCTTGGGGTCCTTGAGGGTGATCTGCTCGGGCACCGGCATTGCCATCGCGGCTTCAGCCAGTTCGCCGTAGCTCGCCTTGCGCCCCTCGGGTCCGAGTACCATGCCGGCCTGAGTGCGCAGGCTCGCCACATCCACGTTCCAGCGGGCGGCGGCCGCACTCAGCAGCATGGCGCGCGCACGGGCGCCGAGTTCGCGATACTGGGTGTAGCTGTTCTTGATCGTGTTGGAACCGCCGGTGAGGTGGATGCCGAAGGCCGGGTCCATGTAGGCGGCGTCGTTGCTGCCGTTGCGACTGCGTACCAGGCTCCAGTCGGCGTCGAGTTCTTCGGCGAGAATCATCGGCAAGCCGGTCTGTACGCCTTGGCCGAACTCCAAGCGGTTGATGGTCACCGTGACTTCGCCATTGGGGGCGATCTGCACGAATGCGGAGGGTTGCTGGGTCGGTTTGAGCGGTGTTGCGGCGGCGCCATTGGTTTCCTGCGCCAAGGCCAGGTGTGGGAACGCGCCCAAGGCCAGCCCGCCGATGCCGACGATCTTGAGAAAGCTGCGCCGGGGCAGGGCCGCGGGGCCGTCAGCCTCATCGCGTTCGAGCATATGTTGCAGGGCGCGGGGGAGCTCGCTTGGGAAGATTTCGTTCAACATGGTCAGCTCCGATCAGGCAAGGGTTTTGGCGGCATCAGCCACCGCGGCGCGGATTCGGGCGTAGGTGCCACAGCGGCAGATATTGCCGGCCATGGCCGAGTCGATTTCGGCCGTCGTAGGCTGCTTGCCCTTGGGCTGGGCCTTGAGAAAAGCCGTTGCGCTCATGATCTGGCCGCTCTGGCAGTAGCCGCATTGCGCCACGTCGTGTTTGACCCACGCCTCGTGCACGGCGCTGCCGACCGGATCACTGCCGTTGGTGGCTGCTTCGATGGTGGTGATCTTCTTGCCTACGGCGGCGGCGATGGGCGTCACGCAGGAACGAATGGCCTGGCCGTCCAGGTGCACGGTGCAGGCGCCACACAGTGCCGCACCGCAGCCGAACTTGGTGCCGGTCATGCCCAGCGTGTCTCGCAGGGTCCAGAGAATCGGGGTGCCAGGGTCTACGTCGACCGTGTATTCACGGCCGTTTATGTTCAGGGCGCTCATAGGGGGACCAGCTCCAGATGGTTTGGCTCTGGTTAACTATAGGAAGGAATATTCGGGGCGGGTTGCATGATCCGGGCTGATTCTTGCCTGATCTTGCAAACCGACATGCCCAGGAACAGCTACGCCGTTGCGTCAACGCAAAACGGCAGGACAGGAGCCGCAGTGGAATACCTCCGGCTCCTTCCTTCTGCATGGTTACATCAACGGAATGCTGTAGCTCACGATCAGGCGATTCTGGTCCTGGTCGCGGGCAATATCGCTTCGCGACATCCCGTTGCGCCAGCCGAAACCAACGTTCTTCAACGCGCCGCTCTGGACTACATAGTCCAAGGAAATATCACGCTCCCATTCACTGGCATCCTGGCCGCTGGCGGTCTGGATGTTGTCGCCCTTGAGGTACATCACCGATGCCTTCAAGCCTGGAACGCCAAGCGCCGCGAAGTCGTAGGCATATTGGGCGAAGGCAGTGCGCTCACCCGCCTGGATGAACGTCTGGATCGTGCGGTCGGTGTAGAGATAAAGACTCGCGCCGCCTTCACCTTTGCCCACCAGGCCGCCCTGGTTCAGTTGGGTAAAGTTGCTGTCTTCGGAAACGCGCTGATAACCGGCGGTAATCGCATGGCCGCCCAACGAATAAATGAACGCTGCGCTCCAGGTATCGTTGTCGATCTCGCCGTTACCATCCTTGGTATAACCGCCGAGTTTGTAGCCACTGGCGCGACCGACAGCGCTGCTGTTCTTGCCGTCAGAGGTGGTCTTGAAATAGCGCAGGTCGGTTTTCAACGAACCGTATTCACCCAACGGCAATACATGCAGCAAACCGGCGAAGTGCTGTTGGTAGTAGTCTTCAAGATTGGCGTAGTAATACTGGGCGGTCAGATCCTTGGTCAGTTTGTAATCGCCACCGGCAAAGGTGAATTTGTTGCTTTCCTGGGTGCCGCCGGCGACGGCCAGGCCGGCGCTGTCGCTGGAACCACGCCCTGTGGCGTGTTCCAACTGGCCGGCGGTGACGGTCAGGTTGTCGATTTCATTGCTGGTGACTTGCCCGCCCTCGAAAGTTTGAGGCAACAATCGGCCATCGTTAGAGACCAGAATCGGCAGTTTAGGCTGCAAGGTGCCGTAACGCAGTTCGGTCTTGGAGACGCGCATCTTGGCCGTGGCACCGAGACGAGCCCATTGGTCTGCCGCCTTGTCACCGTCGTTGGGGAACATCGAGCCGCCGACATGACGGCCGGCGCCGCTGTCTAGCTTCAGGCCCAGCAACCCGATCGCATCCAGGCCGAACCCAACCGTACCGTTGGTAAATCCCGACTGATAATTGAGCATGAAGGCCTGGCCCCATTCTTCGGTCTTCGAAGGTGCGGCGGCGCCGTCACGGTTATCGTTGTTGAAGTAGAAGTTTCGTAAGTTCAAGTTGGCTTTGCTGTCGCTGATAAAATCAGCCGACGCCAAGGGACTCAGGACCAGACTCACACCGCCAGTTAAAAGACTCAGTGTTTGCAATAGGGCTTTCATCAGGACGAACTCCACCACGGAATCGCTGTTCCGGGCATATAGAAAAGGCAGCAGGAGGCCTTCGGCCGATCAGTTGATTGGCCGATGCGTGAATAAAAACGTTAAAGAGTGTTCAATCAATAGACTGGGGCCGTGGTTAAAACCTCCGAGGAGCGCCTTCAGAACAACACCATGAAATTCCCTGGGTTATCAGTCGATCAATCCATGAGCGTCATAAAAGGGATAGGGCCCGGGGTACTCACCCAACACGCCGTTATGGGTCACCAATCCCTGGGCATGCCAGTGATGCAACAAGTACCCGGGTGGCTCCAGATTGAAATGCGCTGGCGCGGCTTGCTGCAGATCCAGCACGATTTGATGAGAGACGCCGGGGCAGACACAGCTAAGACTGCCGCCGAAACGCCGCTGCATCGGCCGATGCAGATGCCCACAGAGCAAGCGCTCAACCTGCGGGTGACGGGCAATGACCTGCTCCAGTGCCGGCGCGTTGATAAACGGCTCCCGGTCCATGTGCCCAATGCCGCTGATAAATGGCGGGTGATGCAAAATCAGTAACGTTGGCGCATCGGGACGAGCTGCCAATTGTTCATCGAGCCAGCTCAACTGGCTGTCCAGCAACCGGCCACCATGGGCTCCGGGAATGGTGCTGTCCAGGCCAATCAGGCGCAGCGGATGCTCCTCGACCACCCAGTCCAAGGGTTCTCCGGCCAAGCTTGGCAAGTAGTCATGGTCGGCGAATGCCGCCCGCAGATGCTCGCGGTTGTCGTGGTTACCGGGCACCAGGTAGCAGGGCATGTGCAGGCGCGCCAGTTCGGGGTGCAACACGGCATATTCATCAGGGCGACCGAAGTCGACCAGGTCGCCACTGATCACCACGACGTCGGGACGCGGTACCTGGTTATTCAAATGATCGATCGCACGACGCAACGCGGCGAGGGTATCAACCACACCATAAGTGGGTTTCCCCCCCGCTTTGAGATGCAGATCGCTGATCTGCGCAACTAGAAACGGACGCTTCAAAATAAACCCTCTGGAAACACGAATATCACGATGGCAGGGTGAACAGCACGTGTGGTTCGACGGCCAAGGCGATCGGGGCGCCGGGGGCATGAATGACACCGTCGGCGCTGTCCACCAGCAAGGGCTGGGTGGCGCCGACATCCACCAACAGACGGCTCTGGGCACCCTGGAAAAACTGGCCCAGCAGACGCCCGTGCAGATGCCCCTCGCCGTCCATTACCCGCAAATGCTCGGGGCGGCAGTAGACGGTGGCGGGCAGTTCCGTACCACGCCACGGCAACTCGCCACCACTGACTTTCAAGCCCCGGTGCGTGTGCTCAAGTACTGGAAACGCATTCAGGTTGCCGACAAAACGGGCGACGAATGCATTGGCCGGTTGTTGGTAGATGTCCCTTGGGCTGGCCAACTGCGCGACGCGCCCGCGTTCCATGACCAGAATCCGGTTGCCCAGGGCCATGGCTTCGCCCTGGTCGTGGGTGACGAACACGGCGGTGATGCCCAAATGGCGTAGCAACTGATCCAGTTCGCTGCGCAGGCGCTCGCGTAACTGCGCATCCAGCGCCGCCAAGGGCTCGTCGAGCAGCAATACCCGGGGCTTGGGTGCCAGGGCGCGGGCGAGGGCGACCCGCTGACGCTGGCCGCCGGACAATTCATGGATGCTGCGTTTGCCATGATCCTGAAGGCCCACCAGTTCCAGCAGCTCCGAGCAACGCCTGTTCCGTTCAGCGGGCGCCATACCGCGAATCTTCAAGCCGTAGACGATGTTGCCGGCCACATCCAGGTTGGGAAACAACGCATAGTTCTGGAACACCATGCCCACGTCGCGGCGTTCGATGGGCAGGCGGGTGACGTCGGTGTCGCCGAAGAACACTTGCCCCACATCCGGGCGCTCAAGCCCGGCAATCAGGCGCAAGGTGGTGGTTTTACCGCAACCGGACGGGCCGAGGATCGCCAGGGTTTCGCCGGCATTGATGGTCAGGTCCAGGTCCTGTACGGCAACGGTGCCGTCCGAGAACGCCTTGCGGCAACCCGCCAGGCGAATGGTGGTTCCGGTCATGGTTTTTCTCCACGGGAAAGGCGGGCGCCGATGACCTGCAACGCAATCAACAGCGGCACGATCATCAGCAGGAATAGGAGGGTGTAGGCGCTGGCGACTTCCAACCTGGCCGAGGCATAGCTGTCTGCCAGGCCGACGGGCAATGTCTTGGTCATGGGGGTGTGAAGCATCCAGGTCAGGTTGAACTCGCCCAGCGACAACGTGACGACCATCAAAACCCCGGCGAGGATTCCTGCCTGGCAGTTGGGCACGACCACATTGAAGAACCGGCGGATCGGCCCGGCACCAAGGCTGGCCGCTGCCTCTTCCAGGACAGGCAGTTGCTGGCGTTGCATCACCGCCATTACCGGACGCACCAGGAACGGCAAGGTGAACAGCACATGGCCGACGAGGATGAACAACCAACTGCTGCGAAACCCGCCAAACTGCCCGTAGGTGAGCAGCAACGCCAAGGCACTGGCCAGGCCCGGCATCGCCACAGGCAACACCATCAACTCCTCGAACGCACGGCTGAAGCGGTTGTTCATCCGCACCAGCGCGTATGCCGCCGGTACACCCACCACACAGACACAGAGCGCACAGGCCACGGCCAGTTGCAGGGAGAGCCAGACTGTCGGCGAATAGGCCTGCCAGACTTGCGCCAACCAATCGAACGTCAGGCCACTGGAGACGCCTTGGAAGTAATTGCGTGTCAGACCGGCCAACAGCGACATCAGCACCGGCACCAACATGAAAGCGCAGACCAGCAGGGTAAACAGCAACTGGCCGATAAACAGTGTCGAGCGCTTCACAAGACCGTCCTCGAATTTTTCGCCAGGCGCCTGGCCAATAGCAGCACCGCCCAGGTCAGCGCCCCCAACACCACCGACAGCGCAGCGGCCACGGCGAAATTGGCGTAATTGGTGAACACGTTGTAGATCGCCACCGGGGTCACGTTCAGGCGGGTGCCCAGGGTGAAGGCTGTACCGAACGCCCCCATGGACGTGGCAAAGCAGATCGCCCCGCACGAAACCAATGCCGGTGCCAGGCCAGGGACGATGACATCGCAGATCACTCGCCAGTGGCCGGCGCCCAGGGAGTGAGCGGCTTCTTCCAGGTTGCGATCCAGGCTTTCACAAGCGGCCATCACGGTGAGGATCACCCGTGGAATCGAGAAGTACAGATAACCGAGGCACAACCCCATCAGCGAGTAGGCGAAGATCCAGCGCTCACCCGCCAGTTCGAGGCCAAGGCTGGCGAACAAGCCTTGGCGCCCGGCCAGCAGAATCACCAGGAAGCCGACGACCACGCCGGGGAATGCCAACGGGAACGTCAACAGGGCGACCAGCAGCGAACGGCCGAAGAAGCGTTGGCGGCTGAGAAAAAAACCACTGATGCCGCCCAGCAGGAGGGCCGCGAGGGTCGTCGCCAAAGCCAGAAGGCAAGTCTGTGCCAGGCTGCCCAGGTACTGCGCACTGCTTAGCACCTGCCAATAACCGCTTTCGCCGCCGTCGCGATGCTGCCCACCCAGCACGATCAGGTGCGCCAGCGGCAACAGCCAGAATGCGAACAGCACCGCCGCCGCAGGCGCCAGGGCCCAGGCCGCGGTCAGCCGCAAACGCGGCACCGTGGCCTGGGCCGAAGGGAGTCCCCGGGCTGTTATTACCGAGGCGGTCACTTACTTGACCTCTTTCAGATAACGGGCGGAAAAGGCTTCCTGTGCCGCTGCCATCTGCGCGTAGTCGACCACGCCGGCCCGTGCGTAATCGCTGTCTGGCAGGAACTGTGCGGCGATGTCGGCAGGCATCTTCATCGCTCGCACCGGTCGCAGGTAGGCCTTGGCCCAGAGTGCCTGGCCCTGTTCGGACAGGACGAAATCCAGGACCTTCTCGGCATTGGCCCGATGGGGCGCGTTGCCGACGATGCTCATGACGTAGGGCACGCTGATGCTGCCTTCCTTGGGGATCACGAAAGCCACGTTGGCCTTGTCCTTGTAACGTGCCCGATAGGCGTTGAAGTCGTAATCCACCAGAATCGGCAATTCCCCGGACAACACCCGCGCATAAGCGGTTTGCTTGGGCACGATGGGCGAGTTCTTCGCCAGTTTCTGGAAGTAATCGATCGCCGGCGTGAAGTCATTCAGGCTGCCGCCCATGGCCTGGTTGATCGCCACCGCAGACACGTAACCGACAAATGCGCTGGAAGGATCGAGGTAGCCGACCATGCCTTTGTACTCAGGCTTGAGCAGGTCGCCCCAGCTTTGTGGGACGGGCAGCCCGCCCAAGGCATCGACGTTGACCATGATGCCCAGGGTGCCGGAGTGAATGGCAAACCAGTGCCCCTGTGGATCCTTCAAGCCCGCCGGAATCTGCTCCCAGCCCTTGGGCTGATAGGTGCCGACCACCCCGGCTTTTTGCGCCTGCAAACCGAAGGTCACGCCGTAATACACCACGTCCGCCACGGGCGCGGCTTGCTCGGCGACCAGTTGCGCCAGCGCCTGCCCCGAGTTCTTGTTGTCCAGCGGGACCTGCACGCCGGTGGTATCGGCGATGGCTTTGAGCTGTGTGCCCCAGTCGGCCCACTCCGGTGGGCAGTTGTAGCAAATCGTCGTTTCGGCGGCCTGGGCCAGGCTGGCAGCGCCGCACAGCAGTAGCGTCGCCAGGGTTTTACGGAAGCGGATCATCAAGCGTCTCCTCGTAGGATTGAGTACTTTCGCCCGGCCGGATATGGCAGGGCAGGCAATGGGAAATCGGTGTGGAGCCGGCGATCTGCGCCAGCAACTGATCGATGACGGTGTAGGCCAAGGCCTCGATGGGCTGAACGACACTGCACAGCGTCGGGTGCATTTGCGTGCCGAGGGCAATGCCATCAAACCCCATGACCGAAAGTTGCTGGGGTACGTGCCAGTTGTTGCGGCGCAGTTGCGCAATCAGGCTGATGGCCAGCAGATCGTTGGAGCAGACCAGCGCGCTCAGCGCCTGCGGACCTTGCAGGAATGGCTCTATGGCCGCGAAGTCAGCCTGGGTATGGGCGGGCATTTCAATCACCGGCAGGCTATCGAGGCCGGCCTGGCGCATCGCGTCGCAATAACCGGCGTAACGCAGACGGGCACGGTCCGATTGCAGGGCAGGGCCGGCAACCATGCCAATGCGCCAATGCCCGGCTTCCAGCAGATAACGAGTGGCGAGGGCCATGCCGGCGCGGTTGTCCACCGACACGGCACCGTAGTCAGGGTTGCCCGGCTGGTGATAGGCCAGCACAAAAGGCGTGTCCTCGCTGTCCAGGCTTTGCAGCACGCGGTTGCTCTCGGCGTCGGTGACCGTGAGGACCAGGCCATCGACCCGTTGGCGCAACAACTCCTCGACCACCACACTTTCACGCTCGCTGCTGTAGTCGGTCGTCGCCAGGAGCAGGTTGTAGCCGCGCAGACGCGCAGCGCGCTCCATGGCCTGGAATTGCTCGGCGAATACGGGGTTGAGCAGGTTGGGGACCACCACGCCGATCAGCTTGGTCTCCTGCAGCCGCAGTTGGCGGCCAAGACGATTGGGCCGAAAACCCAACTGGCGCGCGGCGGCGAACACCTGGTCACGGGTGGCCGGACGCACCACTTCAGGGGAGGCAAAGGTCCGGGCCGCGGTTGCCCGCGAAACCCCTGCCAAACGTGCCACTTCTTTCAAGTCAGTCATTGTCACTCGCTTGAGATCGATCTCATTGGCGAGGACAGTACCCAGGCGTCATGGCATTTCGGCGACGGGATGATGACAATTTGATGTCGGTTTGCGATGGCTGCCTCTGGCGGCTATCCAGGACGCGCACGCCGTACCTGGTTGCAGGTCGGCGAAATGGACGCGCTGGCGACCAGCCTTTATTACAGGCGGGTGCCGATGGGGCGTTGCTACTTGCGAATCAGGGCTATGACGTATTCACACACTTGCGATGTGGCATTTTCAAACGTGCAGGCCTCTTCCGGCAGCCCCAGTTGCAAGCAGTCGCCTTGCTCCAGGACATAGGGGGTGGTGCCCTTGGTAAACGTCAGCGAGCCTTGCGTGACCCACACTTGCTGATGAAGGAACGCATAGGCCGTGGCGGGGTAGCTGATGCGCACGCCGGGGGGCAATTGCACACTGATGAGTTCCAGCGGCCAGCCCTCCCGAGGGGAGACTTGCTGGCGCGAGTAGCCGGTTTCCGGGTCCACCCAGCGCGGTTGCTCCGCCGCCCTTGAAAGAAGTCCCGAGCGCCCCTCGGCTCGATGCAACAGGGTGGAGAGGGGCAAGCCGAACGCCCCCGACAACCGGCCCAGGATCGTCGAGGTCGGGCTGACCTGGGCGTTTTCAATTTTGCTGATCATTGCCTTCGATACGCCGGATAGCTGGGCGAGCTCGCCGATGGACCATTCCCGGGCGGTTCGCTCGGCTTTGATGGTGAGGGCGATGTCGATGGGTTGATTGTTCACTATAGAAGACTTCCAGATCGGGGTGATTTAATTTGAGCTTAGCGCCCGACATGCATCTTATTGGTGCAGAAAATAAATAATGCTCTATTTTTGCGCAACAAAATATTAACAGATCGTAGTTATTTGATTTTAAACGGAATAAATATCGCAATTTTCTTGTTTCAAAATAAATCTATTGTTTGTGCGGTTGGCGATTAAAAGTATTAATTTGTTTGCGCGATTCGCTTGTTTACTATCTGAAACGCGCAGCGACATTCCGTCGCCGCCATCCAAGCTACCTTATCGTATTTGGGGGGATCTATGCCGGCTCAGCAAATGGAACAAGGCTATCTGACGGGTGAGCAAATCATCCATTCGATTAAAGGAATGATCACGGCTTCGGGGATCAACACCAATGCGTTCTATAAAACCTTTCGACAGGCCCCGCTGCCCAAGGCAACGCTGAAGAAAGTGTTCCAGCAGTACTTTTATTACATCCGTACCTTCCCCCAGATCCTGGCAGGTACCTCGCACCGCACCGACAGCGAAGTGATTCGGATGAAATTGGCACGAACGGTCGTGTCTGAGCTGGGCGACGGGGTAGGCGAGGCACACTTCATCATGTTTGAGCGTGTACTGGCCGGCGTCGGCATCACGTTGGATGACTGGAAGAAGGTTGAGTACATTCCCGAAGCCAGTGAGCTGGTCGATGGCCTGCGTCGAATTTTCCTCGAGGGTTCGACAGAGCATGCCATTGGTGCTCATTACGTTATCGAAGAGTTCGGCTTTCCGATGATCGCCAACCTGTACGAAGGTTTCCGCCTCTATAGCGGGTGGAAACACGAAGACTTCACCTACTTCTACCTGCACATGCTGGTTGAAACCGATCATGTGCAATGGATCAGCGACGCGGTCATGGAGGCAGCCCGGGACACAGACAATGGCAACAATATCCTGGAGGGCGCTGCCGATGTACTGAACTTGTTGACCCGATTCTGGCAAGGACTCCACCGAGTAGCCACTCACGCCTGATCGATCAGTACAAGGGGACAGGAAGTCATGGACGATATGACATTGATTGGTCGGGTGGCGCCCTTCAGGGATGCCAGTGCATATGCGGCATCCTCAGGGGCGTTGAACCTGTCGCAAGGGCTTCCTGAACCCCTCTTCGACACTGCCATGAATGCGGCGTTGGCCCGCCAGGTCCGGGCGGGCTGGCAGTACGCCGACCCTCGCGGTGAAATGATCCTGCGCGAAAGCATTGCGGCCCACAGTGCCGGCTATGCGCCCGACACTGAGGTGCTGGTGACCAGTGGTTGTACCGAGGCCTTGTACTTGGCCCTGTACGCAGCGTCCACGCAGTACGGCAACCGGGTCGTTTTCTTTGAACCCTTTTATCCCTATTACCCAGGAATGGCCACATTGTTGGGGCTGGAATTTGTTGCACTGCCATTGTCGATGGGGCAAACAATCGGCCCCGACTGGGCCATGTTCGAACAGCAATTGCGCGCGGGTGTTCGCATACTGCTGCTCAATACGCCCCATAACCCGACCGGATGGTGCATGTCCGTCAATGATTGGCAGCACTTGGCGGCGTTGGCAAAACACCATGACTTCATGGTGATTGTCGACGAAGCCTACCGTCACTATGAGTACGACACCGACGCACCGGCGCAATACCCCTATCAGCAGATTCCCATGATGGTGGCAGGCAGCGCTTCCAAGTTGTTGTCCATGACCGGCGTTCGGATTGGCTGGTTATGCGCGCAGGCAACCTTCATGGCGCGAGCCTATGCCCACCACCTCTACCTGAGCTATTGCCAACCCACTCCCATACAGGCAGCTGTTGCCGTTTTGCTCGATGAATTGACCTCCGGACGGCTTGAAAGCCTGCGCGAGCACTACAAGCACAAACGCGATCGTCTGGCAGGTGCGCTGATGGCCGCAGGGCTGGATATCCGGTTACCGGCGGGCGGCCATTACATCATGGCCGATTATTCACGGCGGGCACCTTCATTGTCCCCGGTTGAATTCAGTCAATTGCTGGCCGTCCGTTGCGGGGTGATGCCATTGCCTGCGACGCCCTTCTACCTGGGGCAGAGCCCCACCTATGTCAGGTTTTCTTTCTCGGTAGCCAAACCCATTGTTGATCAAGCCTGTGTCCGCCTGGAGGATTTTTGAAATGGAGCAGCATGTGTTCGACGTCATTGTCGTAGGCGGCGGTCCCGCAGGGCTTGGCGAGTGCATCCGACTGATTGATCTAGGCCTGAAAGTTGCGGTCATCAGCGATGTATTCGGGGGGTGCATGGATATGATGGGAGATCATCCATTGCAGTCGTACTGCAATGAGCTGGAGATCGAAGGCGCGCCCTATCCCTTGCATCGGTTCATGCGCAAGCTGTGCGTCAGCCCCACCGGTGAGGAATACGCAGCCTACATCCGTAGCAACTTCGAAGCTTTGCCCTTGACCAAGATCCAGCAACGGGTGGTCACCGTCAGCAAGGCCCAGGGGCTGTTCGAGGTGAGCCTGGCCCCGGGTTCCCAGCATCGTTCCTTGCGTGCGCAGCAGATCATCCTGGCAACCGGGATTCGCCCGAAGGCGCCTCCCTTCGAAATGCCCAGTGCCCATTGGTTGAGTTGCTTTGACGTCTACCAATTGGTTGCGCGAGGCCAGGCCCAGCGTTTCCTGCAGCAGGATGTGGTGATTTTCGGCAGCGGTAACAGTGCGTTCCAGATCGCACTGCTGCTTGCGCCGTTCGCCCGCAATGTGTCGATCCTGATCAAATCCTATCTGGGGCTGTATCCCCAAGAGACCGATGATCGCTTTGCCCTCAGGTCCCTGAGCCAGCGCACGCTGGAAATGATTGCCAAGACTTCGTCCAGTTCCTTTCAAGGGGCTCTCAACAGCGCCAACAGCACGGGCCGGGCCAATATCTGGCTGCATGCCTACAACAGCATTCGCCAGGATGGTGACAAGGTCGTCCTCGATCTTCCGGCGTCACTCAACGGCAATTCGCTGCTCCAGGCTTCCTGTCGCAAGGCTCAAGAAGCGGGCCGGTTGGTCGCCGCCCAGGCATCCGACGGGCATGAGTTGCACTTGGATGTGTCGGCGAAGGAGCAATGCCTTGTTTCGGCCATCGGCGTCACCGCACAACTGCCCGCCACCGACTGGCCGCAACTGCTCAACCAGCAAACCGGCTTTACCTGCCACCAGGATGGGAAAAGCCCTGTCGCAGGCCTGTATTTCGCCGGTGCTGCCTCAGGCTATGCGTCGATCAACACGATGGTGCCGGCAGCCGCAGAAATGAGTGCCACGGTATCGCTGCAAGAAGGACTGCGGTCATGGGCGTGAGGATGTTCCAGCCGCTGCGCCTGGACCTTGGCGATGTGCTCGGGCAGTCGGCAGCGGAGTTCAAGCAGACCGTCGCGCAGGCCAAGGTGCTGGTCATCGCCAACCAGGACGTCAGTGTTGCCCCCTACGTGCAGTTGATGCACAGGCTGGGCTCGCCTGTGCATCATGTGTTGGCCAAGTACTGCCTCAAGGATTACCGGGAAGTGCTGACCGTGACCAATCTTCATCGGGACGGCCAAGCCTTGGGCGTGCATGAAGGAGGAGGGTATTGGCACACCGATATGTCGTACAAATCGGCGAACACGGTGTTCACGTCATTGCTGTCGGTACAGGTACCGGACCAGCACGGCGAAACTCAATTCATCGATTGTGTCGCAGGCCTGCACCAGGTTCGCCAGTGGCTGGAAAGTCCAGGTTGCCCGCAACACCTGAAGGGCCTCGACCTGGAAAAACTGCGGATTCACCACCGCTTCGGCAATCGAGACGCGCTGCGCAATGCCAACGCGGCGGTGCAACACCTCAATCCCCAGGAGGTGGGCGCGCTGGAGAACACCGTGATCCACCCCCTGGTCTACAAACACCCGCTCGCTTGCACGGCGTCGCTGTATGCACCGGCTGCCACGGCCATGCAAATAGAAGGGGTGGCGCCTGCACTGTCCCATCGCATTCTCGACAGTCTGGTTGACTTCCTTATCCAACACGCGCCGCGCTATCGGCATGCCTACCGCCCAGGCGACATCGTCATCTGGGACAACCTCTCAACGCTGCATAAAGGTCCGCCAATACCCAAAAGTGAAGGGGGAGCGGATGCGCGGCTCCTCTATCGCATGAACGTCGACTTCCAGTGAGGCATTGCCATGATCCAGACCATCGTTTTCCTGACACCCCATTACCTTAACTTCGCCTCGGAGAAGGCGTTGCAGACGCTGGGTCGAGACTGCCGGACAGTGCTGATCGCCTATCATGCCGACGTCCTGCCGCCTGTGCTCGAGCGCAATGTCTCACAGATCGTGCGTGTCGATGCCGACCTGCAGCGCAACATCCGCCCGTTGCTGGATCATGACCAATGTCGCAGCATCATCAGCGATGAACTGCGAGCCGTGCAGGGCAATACCTCCTCATTGCGGATTTTCTGCCAGGAAGAGTGCCACGTTGAACTGGCGGCTCAGTTGCGCGAGGAGTTCGGACTGGAGGGCGATACCCAGGCGATCGTGGCGAACTTTCGCGACAAGGTGCTGATGAAACACGCCGTCAGCCAGAAGGGGATACGCATTCCCGAGTTTGTGCCACTGGATCACGTACGGCTATCGGCTGAGCCGCAGGCTTACTACGCCGAGCTGACGGCGCGATTGGGCTTGCCCCTGGTCCTGAAGCCGGTGAACGCCGCGGGCAGTTTCGAGGTGTCGATCATTCGTAACGAGGCCGAATTCAACAAGGCCCGCGAACAAGTGTTGGCCTCACCGTATCAGTTTGATTATGAGGTGGACGAGTTCATCGACGGCGACATGTTCCAATGCGACTCGTTTGTTGTTGACGGTCAGATCCGCTACTGCGGTGTGCTGGAGTTGGGCTGCACCAACTTCGACTTTGTCCAGGGCAAGCCCTTGAGCGTGATTCCAGTGGCCGACCCTGCGCTCAAGGCGACCCTGGAAACCTTCAACCGGGACGTGATTGCAGCCCTGAACTTTCGCAACGGTTCGACGCACCACGAGGTCTTCGTGGACCGCAAACGCGGCTATCCGGTGTTCCTGGAAATTGCCGCACGCGTGCCTGGCGGTATCGGCGTGCCGTACCACGAGAAAAACAGCGATATCAATCTGATCGACGCCAATCTCTACCTCGTGGCCGGCGCCGCAGCGCTCGATGACATCAAGCCCAACGAGAAGAACAACGTGGTGTCCGCCTTGTTGCCCTTGCGCAAAGGCCGGATCAGCCAGCTCAACGAACCCCCCATTTCCAGTGCCTATGACATCGATTGGCGGGTCGCCCCCGGGATGGTGGTGGACTCCCGGTCCCTGGCCGACACCGCGGGCATCCTGACTTTGTATAACGCAGATCCAAAGGTGCTTCGCGCCGACTTCGAAGCCTTGCAGGATTACGTACCAACCCAGGTGGAAGTACTGGAGCCGGGAACCGCTTGATTGATCCAGTGGGCGGCAGGCAGCAGGTTTTTCTCAAGGAGCAGGCATGAAGACAGGAATACTCGGTGCCGTCAGCATGGCGGTCTACTGCATCTCGACGGCGCTCTCGGCCGTCTGGGTCATGGTGGCGTTCACCCGTATCAGTGGGGCGGCGTTGACGTTCATTACCTTCCTGATGGCCTGGGCGGTATTTTTCTTGGTGCATACCTTGCGTGGTCACGACCCGTTTCGCCTGCTGCGCGAGCAATGGCGAGGCGTGCTGCTGCTCAATGTGCTGACGCTGTTCAGTTGGTGGCTGATGTTCATGGCGCTGCAGCGCATCGAGGCATCGGTGGAATCGGCTATCTACCAAGGCTGGATGCCGCTGGTGGTGGTGGTCTGTGAACTGCTGGTAGCGCGGTCCTCGGTCAGTCGTTCCCGGTGGCTGGGCGCGCTGCTGATCCTGTTGTCGTTGATGGCGTTGGTTCTTATGCGTCTCGCGCTTGGAGTCACGGCCCAGGTAAGTCTTGTCAACTTGCATGAGGGCATTGCCCTGGCGACAGTCGCCGGAATCACTGGCGGGATCTATGTGTTCTGCTCGGCTCGACTGAACCGCAACAGCCAGTACAGCGCCATGGACATCCTGTGCGTCAGGTTCTTTCTGCTATTGATCGTCACTGGGTGGGTCGGCCGGGAAAATTTGCACCAATTGTTCACCCTGGATACCGCCATGCTCGGCCAGTTGATCAAACTGGCATTTGTCAGCGTGCTGATTCCCGTGTTCACCCTGCAATTTGCCATACAGCACCTGGGAGGCGGGCGGGTGTCCATTCTTACGCCTTGCGTGCCGGTCATTGCCTTGGCGGCCGAGTTCGTGCTCTCCACCTGGCATAGCCCTTGGGTTCCGGTCCTGGTGACGGTGGTGTGCGTGGCGGTGTTGTTGTCCAACGTCTGGTTTTCGCAAGACCGGCGCGTTGTCCGTTCAGGGCCTATGCCTGTTGCCCTTCAAAAATAGACTTCTGTTTGCTGGAGCATCCCATGACTCTTTCCTTGGCCTTTGCGCAGGGGGCGGCAGACGCTTGCTCGAATGACGGCCGCAGCGTGCTGGCACGCACGTTGGAAATCGCAAGAACCTTGATCGGTTTCCCTTCGGTCAGCGACCGCTCCAATCTTGACCTTATCGAATGGGTGAGCGGGTACCTGCACGGCTTCGGGGTGCAGGCCCAGATTCTGCCGGACGCCTCCGGGCGCAAGGCGAACCTGTTTGCCAGTCTCGGACCGCCGCGCCCCGGGGGCATTATCCTGTCCGGACATACCGACGTGGTGCCGGTGACGGGCCAGGCCTGGGCGCAGGATCCGTTCAGCGCCCACCTGGATCAGGACCGGCTCTACGGTCGTGGCAGTTCGGACATGAAGGGGTTCATCGCCGTGGTGCTGGCGATGGTTCCCGAGCTGATGGCGTCTGCACGGCAAAGCTTTCACCTGGCGTTGTCCTACGATGAGGAGGTGGGGGCGATGGGGGCGAAACATCTGGCTCCCTTCATCACCCGGGCACAGTTGGCGCCCGCCGGTTGCATTGTCGGCGAACCGACTTCAATGGCGTTGGTGATCGGTCACAAAGGACGCCACGAAATCAATTGCTGTGTCCATGGCAAGGTGGCGCACTCATCGTTGCCGAGCGAGGGGGTCAACGCCATCGACTATGCCGCGCGGGTACAGATGCAGCTTCAGCAAGTGGCCAGGCGGCTTTCACAGGGACCGTTGGACAGCGGGTTTGATGTCCCGTACACCACCGTCCAGGTCTGCCGGGTCAATGGCGGTGTCGCTGGCAATGTCATTCCTGGTCAATGCAGCTTTGACTTCGAGATTCGCTACCTGCCCGGATGCGATGCCGAGCAACTGCTGCTACAGATCAAGGACGACGCCAAGCAGGCCATGCACAGTGAGATGAATGATCGCGCGGCTGCTTCCATCGAGTTTTCCCACACGCTGCATACCCCGGGGTTGGATGAGAAGGGCAACCAGGCGTTCGCGCAGTGGGTCCGCGAGGCTAGCTCAATGGCCCATGGTCGACAGCGAGTGGCGTACAGCACCGAGGCCGGGTTGTTCCAAGCCGCAGGGATCCCCACGATCGTCTGTGGCCCAGGGAGCATCAAGCAAGCGCACAAGGCGAACGAGTATGTGGACCTGGCTCAGCTTGAAGCGTGTGAACAGTTCCTGCGCCGCCTGGCACACTGTGAACCTTTGCCTCCCTTTCCCGCTGGGGGTGCGCAATGAGCGCCACAGCCCTGGATAGCCAGGGTCAGGGGCGCGAACGCAGAAAACTGGTGCTGGCGGTGAGTGTCGGCGCCGCACTGGAGTGGTTCGACTTCACCCTGTTTGCGATCTTCGCCTTGCAGATTGCCGCAGCGTTCTTTCCGGCGTCCGACCCATTGATGTCATTGCTCGCGTCCTACCTGGCGCTCGCCGTCGGCTTCGTGGCCCGGCCGTTGGGCGCGCTGCTGATGGGGCGCTATGCCGATCGCCAGGGGCGAAAGGCGGCGCTGACCCTGTCCATCATGCTGATGGGCGCCGGGACCCTGATCATTGCCGTATGCCCGACCTACGCGGCCATCGGTTGGTGGGCACCGTTGAGCATTGTCGTCGCGCGCATATTGCAGGGAGTGGCAGCAGGAGGAGAGATCGGTGGCGCGCTGGCTTATCTTGTCGAGACGGCACCGGCGGACCGCCGCGCTCTATTTGCGTCCAGTCAACAAGTGGCGCAAGCCGGATCATTCCTGCTATGCGGTTTAAGTGCGAGTCTGTTGTCGAACACGCTGACGCCTGCCCAGTTGGATGAGTGGGGTTGGCGCGTGCCCTATGTCTTCGGATTATTGGTCGTGGTGGCGGGCTTGAAAATTCGCCGCAGTCTCGAGGAAAGCGAACCGCTGCGTCGCTTCCTCGAAAATCAGGATAAGCAAGCGATGGCCGGGAAGGGGCCTGGCCTTCGCCCTTATCTGCCCAACCTCGTGATGGGGGTGTTGATCGTCGTGCTCTGGACGGTCGCGACACAACTGATCAATTTCATGCCGACCTATGCATCGATGGTGCTTGAGCTTCCGCGCAACAAGGCCTACCTGGGGTTGGTGCTGGTCGGCCTCATCACGCTGCTGTGCCCATTAACGGCACTGCTGTCGGACCGCATCGGACGTTACACCGTCATGCTCATCGGTTCCGTGGGCGTCGCGCTTTGCGCATACCCAGGGTTCATATGGTTGAACAACAGCCCCAGTCTCCAGACGCTGATCAGCTTCCAATGCGGGCTGGCGGTACTGATGGTGCTCTATACAGGCCCGGCGTCGGCGGCCTTGGCGGAGCTGTTTCCGGTGCAAGTCAGAGCCCTGGGTGTCTCGCTGGCCTACGCCTTGTCGGTGACCCTCTTCGGTAGCGCCACGCCCTCATTGATTACCCTGATCTACCGACAAAGCGGGGATGCCCTGGCGGCGGCCCACTGGCTGTTTGCGGCGGCCTGCCTGAGTGCAATCCCCCTGGCCTGGGTAAGCCTGTCGAAATACCGGGCAAGCGCCACCCCGGCGTTGGCCGCCGAGCATGACACTTGAAGATGACTCACGATCCTCATTGAATGCTCTGCGTAAACCCGCACTGCCGGGCAGACCACACCACGACCAATGTCAGAAGCAGGAGGACGACCAGGACCGGCGCAAACGCAACGACACCCAGGTGATCGAGCAGCAGACCTCCGACGATCCCACCGCCGGCAATGGCGACGTTCCAGGCCGTGACCAGCATCGACTGGGCGAGATCCGCCGCGTCTCCGGCGGTCTTGGCGATGGCTGTCTGGAACAGTGTCCCAGCCCCGCCGAAAGCGATTCCCCAGGCCGCTACCGCGATATAAACAGCCGCCGGCCTCTCGCTCATGGCGCCGAGGGTCAGTGCCGCGAGGGCGAACAGCACCGTGCCGGCCAGCGTCAACGCCCGCAGGTGGCGATCGATCAGCACGCCGACCACCCAGATACCGAGCAAGGACGCGACACCGAAGACCAGCAGCACCAGATCGATTCGTTCGCCCAGGCCCGCCGCAGTCAGGAACGGCGCGATATAGGTAAAGAGAATGTTGTGCGCCAGGACAAAAGCCAACACCACAAACAACACGGAGCGAACGCCGGGCAGGGT
Source organism: Pseudomonas thivervalensis (assembly GCF_001269655.1). Lineage (GTDB taxonomy): Bacteria > Pseudomonadota > Gammaproteobacteria > Pseudomonadales > Pseudomonadaceae > Aquipseudomonas > Aquipseudomonas thivervalensis. The sequence goes on along the minus strand of NZ_LHVE01000017.1, from coordinate 906 downwards.
AAAGACCTGGCCCAGGGCAAGGCGTTTGTTGGAGGCCTGTCCGGGGAAATCAGGCACCTTGAGTCGTACCCAGACCATCAGGGCGACGGCGAACAGGCTCATGATGGCGAAGCTCATCCGCCAACCGATCAGGTTGCCGAGCAGCGTGCCGGCCGGTACGCCCAGGGATAACGCCAGGGGCGCGCCAACCATGGCAATCGCGATTGCGCGACCTTTCTGGCTCTCCGGCACCATGCGGGCGGCATAACCGGCCAACAAGGCCCAGAGCAGCCCCGCCGATACGCCCCCCAGCAAGCGCGCGACAATCGTCAAGCCGTAATGGGTGGAAAGCGTCGTGACCGTGTTGGCAACGGCGAAGCCGGCTATGGCCAGCAACAATAGCGACCGGCGCCGCATGCCCTGGGTCGCGGCCGTCAAGGGAATGGCTGCCAGCAAGGAGCCTATCGCGTAAACCGTGACCAACTGGCCGGCAAGGGCTTCGGAAATCGCCAGCCCTTCACTGATCTGTGAGAGTAGGCCGGCGGGCAAGGCTTCGGTGAGGATGGTCACGAACGCTGCCAGTGCAAGGGCAAACAGTGATCCGATAGGGAGCGGGGCAGTGTCTTGAACGACCTCGGCATTGATCTGGCCTAATGAATTTGGACACATCAATAGGGCGCTATGATGGCGCCCAAATCTGAGGTGTGCATGATGATGCGAAAATCCTATTCCAGTGAGTTCAAACTCAAAGCTGCAAGCATGGTGCTCGATGAGGATCAGCCGATTCCCGAGATCTGTGCCAGCTTGGATATCGGCCCAACAGCCCTGCGCCGCTGGGTCGAGCAGGTGCGAAAAGAGCGCGCCGGATCGACGCTTGTCGGTACCAAGGCAATCACCGCCGATCAGAAGCAAATCCAGGAACTTAAA
>NZ_LHVE01000016.1 GCF_001269655.1 Pseudomonas thivervalensis | reverse complement strand
TGCTGGCGCTGATCGTGGTCAAGGCCCTGGCCGAGAGCCCGTGGGGGATCTTCACGGTGATGGCGACCATCCCGATCGCGATGTTCATGGGCATCTACATGCGCTACATCCGCCCGGGCCGCATCGGTGAAATCTCGATCATCGGCGTGCTGTTGCTGCTGGGCTCGATCTGGCTGGGCGGGCAGATCGCTGCCGACCCGGTCTGGGCCAAGGCCTTCACCTTCACCGGGATCCAGATCACCTGGATGCTGATCGGCTACGGTTTTGTCGCGGCGGTACTGCCGGTGTGGCTGATCCTGGCGCCGCGGGACTACCTGTCCACCTTCCTCAAGATCGGCACCATCGTGGCGCTGGCGATCGGCATCCTGGTCACCATGCCCGAGCTGAAAATGCCGGCGCTGACCCAGTTCACCGACGGCACCGGGCCGGTGTGGAAGGGCGGTTTGTTCCCGTTCCTGTTCATCACCATCGCCTGCGGTGCGGTCTCGGGCTTCCATGCGCTGATCTCCTCGGGCACCACGCCCAAGCTGCTGGATAACGAAACCAACGCCCGCTACATCGGTTACGGCGGCATGCTGATGGAGTCCTTCGTGGCGATCATGGCCATGGTGGCGGCTTCGGTGATCGAGCCAGGCGTGTACTTCGCCATGAACAGCCCGGCGGCAATCGTCGGTGGTGACGTGGTGGCCGTGGCGCAGACGGTCAGCAGTTGGGGCTTTGCCATCACTCCCGAGGCGCTGCAAGCGGTGGCCAAGGACATCGGCGAAACCACCGTACTGGCCCGTGCCGGCGGTGCGCCGACCCTGGCGGTCGGGATCGCGCAGATCCTGCACTCGGTGCTGCCGGGTGAGAACACCATGGCGTTCTGGTACCACTTCGCGATCCTGTTCGAAGCGCTGTTCATCCTCACCGCCGTGGACGCCGGCACCCGTGCCGGGCGCTTCATGCTGCAGGACCTGCTCGGCTCGTTCGTGCCTTCGCTCAAGCGCACCGAATCCTGGCCGGCCAACCTGATCGCTACCGCCGGCTGCGTCGCACTGTGGGGTTACTTGCTGTACCAGGGCGTGATCGATCCGCTGGGTGGCATCAACACCTTGTGGCCACTGTTCGGCATCTCCAACCAGATGCTGGCCGGTATCGCCCTGATGCTCGCCACCGTGGTGCTGATCAAGATGAAGCGCCAGCGCTACGTCTGGGTCACGCTGCTGCCGGCGGCCTGGCTGCTGATCTGCACCACCACCGCGGGCTTGATCAAGCTGTTCGACGCCAACCCGGCGATCGGCTTCCTGGCCCTGGCGCGCAAATACAACGATGCCCTGGCCGCCGGCCAGATCCTGGCCCCGGCCAAGAGCATCGAGCAAATGCAGCACGTGGTGTTCAACGCCTACACCAACGCAACGCTGACGGTGTTGTTCCTGTTCGTGGTCTTCAGCATCCTGTTCTACGCGCTCAAGGTCGGCATCGCCGCCTGGGGCACGAAAGAACGCACGGACAAGGAAGCGCCATTCCAGGCCCTGCCGGACGCTTGATAGAGGATTGCAACGATGTTCAATGACTTGAGTCGCCTGGGTAAATACCTCGGTCAGGCCGCCCGCCTGATGGTCGGCATGCCTGACTACGACAACTACGTCGAGCACATGCAAACCAAGCACCCGGACAAGCCGATGATGGACTACGAGGCGTTCTTCCGTGAACGCCAGGAGGCCCGTTACGGCGGCAAGGGTGGGCCCAAGTGCTGTTGAATTGAGCTGAACCCAAACCCCATGTGGGAGCGGGCTTGCTCGCGAAGGCGTCGGGTCAGTCACCATAGATGTGGCTGACACACCGCCTTCGCGAGCAAGCTCGCTCCCACAGTTGTTTTGGGGTCTTCTCAAGATGTGCATACGCCACAAATCCCTTGTGGGAGCGAGCTTGCTCGCGATATCGGAGTGTCAGTTAATGATAATGTCAACTGATCCACCGCCATCGCGAGCAAGCTCGCTCCCACGAAACCGCTTCCCTTTCAGGCATCAAGGAGATTCAGTTTGTCCTCTCCCATCCCGGTCACCATCCTCAGCGGCTTCCTCGGCGCCGGCAAGACCACGCTGTTGCGCCATCTGCTCAAGGCCGAACACGGCTTGAAAATCGCTGTGATCGAGAACGAATTCAGCGATGCCGGTATCGACACCCAACTGCTGGGCGACGAGCCGGTGCAAGTCATGACCCTGGCCAACGGTTGCGTGTGTTGCACCATTCACACCGACCTGACCAAGGCCCTGTACCTGTTGCTCGAGCGGCTGGACAGCGGCGAGATCGCCTTCGATCGCCTGGTGATCGAATGCACCGGCCTGGCTGATCCAGCCCCGGTGGCGCAGACTTTTTTCATCGACGAGGACCTGCGCGAGCGTTATATCCTCGACGGCATCCTGACGTTGGTGGATGCCGCTCACGCCGACATCCACCTGACCCAGGCCATCGCCCAGGCCCAAGTCGGGTTCGCCGATCGCCTGCTGCTGAGCAAGACCGACCTGGTGGACGTAGCCCAGGTCCAGGCCCTTGGCGAACGCCTGACGCGCATCAACCGGCGGGCGCCGATCAGGGTGGTCGAACACGGCCAGATCGACCTGGCCGAGTTGCTCGACATTCGCGGCTTCAATCTCAATGCGGACCTGGGTGCAGGGTTCAGCCTGCGACCGGTGGGCAAGGCCACCCCGGGCGATCGCATCAGCAGCCTGGTGCTGCGTACCGACAAGGCGCTGGATATCGACAAGCTCAGCGAGTTCATGAACCAGTTGCTGGAAGAGCACGGCAAGCAATTGCTGCGCTACAAAGGCGTGCTGAACATCGCGGGCGAACCCCGTCGACTGGTGTTCCAAGGCGTGCTCAAGCTGTACGGTTTCGATTGGGACACCGAATGGGCACCCGGCGAAGCCCGGGAAAGCGTGATCGTGTTCATCGCCGACGAACTGCCCGAAGAGAAGATCCGCGCCGGCTTCGACGCCGCGCTACGTTGACGACGCTTTGCCTGCGACCATCAAAAGTGTGCAGCTAAAAAGCTTCTCGTGGCGAGGGAGCTTGCTCCCGCTGGGGGGCGTAGCCGCCCTCGCTTTTTGGCGGTTGCTGCGTAACCGAGCGGGAGCAAGCTCCCTCGCCACAACAGCTATTTGATCAGCAGTTTTTGTTCCAGATGGTCCAGGTGCTCATCCATCAGCCGCACGGCTTCGTTGACGTTGCGACCTTCCACGGCGTCGACGATCGCCAGGTGTTCCTGCCAGGCGCAATGTCGGCGCGACTTGACCTCGTGTCGTGCCAAGGCCAACGAGGTCAACGGCACCAGGCTGCCGAGGAATTGCATCAACGGCGCGTTGCCGGCCATGGCGGCCAGTTGCAGATGAAACTCGCCGGACAGGCGTATCGCCGGGCCACGCTCGCCGCGGTCCAGGCAGTGCTGCTCCTGTTCCACCAGACTCCGAAGACGTCGTAGATCCTGCGGTTGCGGTGCCTTGCAAGCCAGGCGCACCAGGGTCTGCTCGGCCAGGCGGCGAGCATGGAGGATCTGCCGGGTCTGTTCCAGATCCGGTGCGGCGACTTGTGGTCGGTGGTTGGGCCGCAATATCACCACTTGCTGGTGCGACAGGCGCGCCAGGACGCGACGAATGATGCTGCGGCTGACACCGAACACGTCCCCCAGGCTTTCCTCGGTGAAGCGGCTGGCCGGGGCAATGCGTTGTTCGAGGATGGCGTCGAAGATCCGCGGGTAGATATCGTCCACCGACGGTTTGCCGATCCGGCCGGGCAGGGGCAGGGCGGCGAGCACATTGCGGTTATGTTGATGGGAAACGAGAGTGTTCATGGCGGTCTCCGCAGGCCTAGGCTCAAGTGCCGAGGTTGTCGTCCGGAATATTCAATTCGATGCCCATGCGCTGGCCTTCCCGGAGAATGTGCCGGCGCATTTCGGCGCTGGCCTGGGCACTGTTCTTGCCACGGATGGCACGGACCACGGCTTCGTTTTCTTCCAGGCGTTCGGCCAGGTGCTCAGGCGAGTTGCGCAACACATCGGCGCTTTGCTTGAGGGCGTTGCTGGTCTGCTGGACCACGTTCTGGAAGATCGGGTTGGACGTCAGGGCAAACAACTCTTCATGGAAGGCGATGTAGGCGTTGGCGCAGGCGTCGCTGTCGTTGGCTTCCAGGGCTTCGCGCATGTCCATGAGGGTCAGGCGCAACTGGCCGACTTCCTTGCTGCTGATGGACTGGGCCACGAGGCCGACGATGAAGGGTTCCAGGGTGTAGCGCAGTTGCAGCAGGTCTTCCAGGCTGGCGCCGGCCATGGCGCTGCCTTCACTGGCGGCATCGCCGGGATTGGCCTCCAGCACCACGACGCCTTTGCCGGGCATCGAGCGCACCAGGCCCAGGGTCTCCAGGACGATCACCGCTTCACGCAGGCTGGGCCGGCTGATGCCCAGTTGCTCGGCCAGTTCACGCTGGCCGGGCAGCATGTCGCCCGAGCGCCACTGGCCCCGGGCGAGGGCGGCACGGAGTTTCTCCACCACGGAATTGACGACGGTCGATGAGCTGATCACATGTGACTCCTTGGAAATCAATCAGGCGATGCCGGTTCGCGGGCCGGCATCGCCGTCTTTCAAAATTGCTGGTGATGGGCGCTGCCCACCGGTTTTCTGGGTTGGAAGGTATAGCCTTGTTGGCCGGACAGCACCTTGCGCGCCCGAGGGACATCAATGTCTTTCTCCCAGCGGGCAATCGCCACGGTGGCCACGCAGTTGCCAATCAGGTTGGTCAGGGCCCGGCCAATGCCCATGAACCAGTCCACGGCCAACACCAGCACCAGGCCCACCACTGGGATCGCCGGGATCGCGGTCAGCGTCGCCGCCAGGATCACCAGCGCTGAGCCGGGAATCCCGTGGGCGCCCTTGGAGGTGATCAGCGACACCAGCAGGATGGTCAACAGATCGCTCAGGGCCAGGGGCGTACCGGTGGCATTGGCGATGAAGACAATCGCCAGGGTCAGGTAGATCGAAAAACCATCCAGGTTGAACGAGTAGCCGGTTGGAATGACCAGGCCCACGGTGGAGCTGCCGATCCCCAGGTGTTCGAGCTTGCGCATGATCTGCGGCAGCACGGCATCGGACGAAGCGGTGCCGAGGACGATCAGCAACTCTTCGCGCAGGTATTTGAGAAATGGCAGCATCGGCAGGCCCGATGCACGCATCACCAGACCGAGGATCACGGTGACAAAAGCGATGCACGTCAGGTAGAACAGGCCGACGAGGCTACCCAGGTGCTGCAGCGAGTCCAGGCCGTATTTGCTGGTGGTGAAGGCTATGGCGCCGAACACACCGATGGGGGCCAGGCGCACGATCATGCCCATGATGCGGAAGATCACGTGGCTGAGTTCGTTGATCAGCCGGGAAATGCCGGAAGCGGCGTCACCGACGAGGTTCAACGCACTGCCAAACAGCACGGCGAACAACAGCACCTGCAGGATGTTGTTTTCCGCGAACGCCCCGATCACCGACGTCGGGATCAGGTTCATCAAAAACTGGGTGGTGGTGACCAGATGCTGGCCGCGCTGGGCGATATCGTTCACGTCCGTGCTGGAGAGCTGCTCCAGGTGGATGTTCGCGCCGCTGCCAATGCCGGTGCTGAAAGCTAGGACCAGGCCGATGACCAGGGCGATGGTGGTGAGCACTTCGAAGTAGATGACCGACTTGAGGCCGATGCGCCCGACCTTCTTGAGATCACCGGCGCCGGAGATGCCGCTGACCACCACGCAGAACACGATCAGGCCGATGAGCATCTTGATCAGCTTGATAAAGCCGTCGCCGAGGGGTTTGAGCTGTGCAGAGTATTCGGGAAGGGTAAGCCCACAGACGATGCCGAGCACCAATCCGAGGACAACTTGAAGGAAGATCGACCGCGAGCACCATTTGAGCATGGGAGGGATTCCTGGTTCGGTGTCCTTGTTCGCCAAGCGTGCTGGCGTCAGGACTTCATTATTGTGGTCTTACCGGTTTGTCCAGTGCAGGCGCAGTCTAGGCGCTGTTTTCGCGGGTATGCAAGCCCGATGGTGATGATTTGGCTTGACCGGTCTTACCAGTTGCGATGAAAGCCCTGTGCTTGAGCCATTTCCAGGTTGGAAAAATTTTGCCGCCAGATGCCTAAGCGAATAACGAGGCGATACACAAGACTGTGGCAAGGGAGCAAGCTCCCTCGCCACAGGGGGATAATGAGTCAGAGGATACTCAGAATGAACGTCGCTTTTGACTGTTCTTCCGTCTCGGCAAGATAGAGATAAGGCGAGCCGCGCAGTCTTAATCCTCCTACATGTTTTTTATTGGCGGTCATGAGCGAAATACGAGTGTGACCGGGCTTGATGTTTTTCGGCGTGATGACATTCTGTTTAAAGTCAAGAAGGGTAAAAAGTGTCGGTTTTTTAGTATTGACATCCTTTGCGCCAAGTATTTCAAACCAGCTTTTGCTGATTAACTTGTTGTAGTAATCGCCGGTGTTTTTTATGGTCAGTAGATAACCGCCCGCTGTATGCCGGAAGTGCAGCCGCAAGGGCTCACCGCGCGTCCTCGGCTCTTCGGCACGCATGCCAAGCAGGTGAGAGTGATCCTGAGTCTGGGGTTTGCCGGTGTAAAAACCACCGCTGAAAGCACTGACGGTCGCCAGCGCGGGTTTGCCGTGCAGCCTGTCCAGTAGATTGACGTGAGCGCTGAACATATCAAGGGTTGCATGAAAGGAATGTTCACTGTCCATGTGAATATTGACTCCTGAAGTGAGTGATAAAGTTAAAAGTGGAACGAGCCGGATCTTATTGATTTATTAATCGCTTGGGGGATTGCCTGTATTTCAGGACGTTAAAGGTAGCCTGGCGTTAGTTGTTTGATCGTGTCTTTTATACGCCAACAAAAAAGGCCCGCATCTTTCGATGCGGGCCTTTTTGGCTACGCGTTGTCGAGCTGATTAAGCGCCGTATACCGGCAGCTTCTTGCAGATAGCCTTGACCTTTTCACGCACGGCGTCGATGACCGCTTCGTTGTTCAGGTCCGCCAGGATGTCGCAGATCCAGCCGGCCAGTTCCTTGCACTCGGCTTCCTTGAAGCCACGGGTGGTCACGGCCGGGGTGCCGAAGCGCAGGCCCGAAGTGACGAACGGCGAGCGTGGGTCGTTGGGCACCGAGTTCTTGTTGACGGTGATGAACGCCTTGCCCAGCGCCGCGTCGGCGTCTTTGCCGGAGATCTCCTGCTTGATCAGCGAGAGCAGGAACAGGTGGTTTTCAGTGCCGCCGGACACTACGTCGAAACCGCGCTCGATGAACACGCCGGCCATGGCCTTGGCGTTCTTCACCACTTGTTGCTGGTAAGCCTTGAACTCAGGCTGCAGGGCTTCCTTGAAGCAGATCGCCTTGGCAGCGATCACATGCTCCAGCGGGCCACCCTGGGCGCCCGGGAAGACCGCGGAGTTCAGCTTCTTCTCGATGTCGGCATTGGCGCGTGCCAGGATCAGGCCGCCACGTGGACCGCGCAGGGTCTTGTGGGTGGTGGTGGTGACGACGTCGGCGAACGGCACCGGGTTCGGGTAGACGCCTGCGGCAACCAGGCCGGCAACGTGGGCCATGTCGACGAACAGGTAGGCACCGACCTTGTCGGCGATTGCGCGGAAACGCGGGAAATCGAGGACTTGGGAGTAGGCGGAGAAACCGGCCACGATCATTTTCGGCTTGTGCTCGAGGGCCAGGCGCTCGACTTCGTCGTAATCGATCAGGCCGTTGCCGTCGATGCCGTACTGGACGGCGTTGTACAGCTTGCCGGAGGAGGAAACGCTGGCGCCGTGGGTCAGGTGACCGCCGTGGGCCAGGCTCATGCCCAGGATGGTGTCACCGGCCGACAGCAGCGCCAGGTACACGGCGGCGTTGGCTTGGGAACCTGCGTGTGGCTGGACGTTGGCGTAATCGGCGCCGAACAGTTGCTTGGCGCGGTCGATGGCCAGTTGCTCGACCACGTCGACGTACTCGCAACCACCGTAGTAGCGCTTGCCCGGGTAACCTTCGGCGTACTTGTTGGTCAGTACCGAGCCTTGAGCTTCCATCACCGCGGGGCTGGTGTAGTTTTCCGAAGCGATCAGCTCAATGTGCTCTTCCTGGCGCTGAGCTTCTTGCTCCATGGCGGCAAAGAGATCGGCGTCGTACTTGGCAATAGTCAAATCACGGCTGAACATGGCGGTCCTCAAGGATCGGGGCAGAAAAGGGGGGCATTCTACCTCAACCGGTTTTGGAAGGCATATGAAAGGGCGTCATGTCTTGGACGAATGGGTTTCATGGACAATTCTGTGTCGACCTGACTGGCCCCATCGCAAGCAAGCTCGCTCCCACAGGTTTTGTGTACGCAGGTCAGTGTGGGAGCGAGCTTGCTCGCGATGGGGCCAGTCCAGGCAGCAGAGATTTCAGTCGAGCATGAACAACGCATCATTGCTGAACTGCGCTTCGAACCGATTGGCCGGCATCGGCCGGCCGAACAGGTAACCCTGGACTTCGTCGCAGCCGTGTTCGCGCAGGAAGTCCAGCTGCTCGTGGGTTTCAACACCTTCAGCGATCACCGCCAGGTTGAGGCTGTGAGCCATGGCGATGATCGCCCGGGCGATTTGCGCATCCTGCTCGCCGGACGGCAGGCCGTCGACGAAGGTGCGGTCGATCTTCAGCACGTCGATGGGGAATTGCTTGAGGTAATTGAGCGATGAATAACCGGTGCCGAAGTCATCGACGGCAATGCTCAGGCCCAGGTTCTTCAATCCGGCGAGGATCTGCATCGCCTCGCTGACTTCGCGCATCAGGATACTTTCCGTCAGTTCCAGCTCCAGGCAGGCCGGCGGCAGGCCGGTACTGCGCAGGATGTTGGCGATGCGTGTGCCCAACTGGCCGTCGGAGAACTGCCGGGCGGAAATGTTGACCGAGACCTTCGGCACCCGGACCTTGGCCTGGTGCCAGGTCCTGAGTTGCCGGCAGGCTTCGGTAATGACCCAGTCGCCGACGTCCACCACCAGCCCGAGTTCTTCAAGGACCGGAATGAAGTCCCCCGGCGGTACCAACCCGCGTCGCGGATGGCGCCATCGCAGCAGGGCCTCGGCGCCGGTCAGGCGTTTGCCGTCGCCGCTGAACTGCGGTTGGTAATACAGCACGAACTCGTTCTGCTCCAAGGCATGGCGCAGGTCGCTTTCCAGTTCCAGACGTTCCAGGGCGCTGGCGTTCATGTCGGCCTGATAGAACTGGAAGTTGTTCTTGCCACGCTCCTTGGCGTGATACATGGCCGTGTCGGCGTTCTTCATCAACTGGCTCAGTTCATTGCCGTCCTGGGGGCTCAGGGCGATACCGATACTGGCGGTGACGAAGAACTCGCGACCTTCGAGCACGAATGGCCGGACCAGGCTGGCGAGGATCTGCTCGGCCACGGCGATGGCCCGGTTCAGTGCCATTTCACGGCTGGCGCGCGGTTGCAGCAACAGGGTGAATTCGTCGCCGCCCATGCGCGCCACGGTGTCGTCATCAGCGACACAGCCGAGCAGGCGCGTGGCCATTTCCTTGAGCATCCGGTCGCCGGCGGCATGGCCGAGGGAGTCATTGATCGGCTTGAAGCGGTCGAGGTCGAGGAACATCAGCACGACCCAGGTCTTCTGCCGCTCGGCCGATTGCAGCGCGGTGTGCAGGCGATCCTGGAACAGCGTGCGGTTGGGCAGGTGGGTCAGGGCGTCGTAATAGGCCAGGCGATGGATGCGCTGCTCACTGGCCTTGCGCTCGCTGATGTCGCTGAAGAAGCACACATAGCTGGCCAGGTCGCCCTCGTCGTCCAGCACCGCGGTGATGCCGACCCAGGCCGGATAGTGTTCGCCATTGCGGCGCTTGAGCCAGACTTCGCCTTCCCAGGTGCTGTGCTGTTGCAACTGCTTGAGCACGTAGCGCAGGTGCGCCTCCTGCTGGTCGTCCACGGTCAGCATGTTGGGCAACTGGTCCAGTACCTGCGACACGGCATAACCGCTGACGCGACTGAACGCTTCGTTGGCCTGGACAATGTAGCCGGCTGGGTCGGTGATCAGGATCGCCGAGGTCGAATGCTCGAAGACCGTGGCGGCCATGCGCAGGTCTTTTTCGGCGCGACGTTGCTGGCTGATGTCGCGGCCCACACCCAGCACGCCTTCGAACGCGCCGTGTTCATCCCACACCAGCACCAGCCGCAGCTCGATGGGAATCTTGCGCCCGTCGGCACGCAGGCAGTCGAACAGGAACAGTTGGGTCTGCATCTGGTTGCGCAGCTCGGCCAGTTGTCCGGGCTTGTCGAGGGCTTTGCTGACGCGGTCCATCAGGCTGTAGATGCCGGTCAGTTGTTGCGGATTGGCGATGATCGATTGCCAGCCGTTCTGGAAAATCCAGTCGGCGGTGTAGCCCAGCACCGCTTGCACCGACGGGCTGACATAGTTGAGCGAAAGCTTGCTGTCGGTGGAGAAAATCACGTCGCTGATGCTTTCGGCGAGCATCCGGTAGCGTTGCTCGCTGTCGCGAAGGGATTCGCTGGCCTCGATCTGTTCGGTGACGTCCTTGGCCACGCCGATGATCCGGGTCACCTGGTTATGCCGATCCCGGGCCAGGGCCTGTTCGCGGATGTCGAAGCAGCGCCACTTGCCATTGCGGTGACGAAAGCGCAGTTGGCATTGCAACAGCTGCGTATAGCCGCCCCGTCGTTGTTCCTGGCGCAGGTTGTGGTAATGATCGGCGTCGTCGCTGTGCAGCAGGATTTCCCAGAAGTACTCGCCCATCTGGTGCAGTTCGGTACGGTCGTAGCCCAGGGTCTGGCCCAGGTGATGGTTGCTGAAGATCATCCGCTGGCTGATGACGTCCTGCACATAGAGATGGTCCGGCACGGTACGCACCACGTCGGACCAGAACCCTTCGCGTTCGAGCAGCGAGAGCTCGATCAGCTTGCGGCTGGTGATGTCGCTGATGCTCAGGATGACGGCGTTACAGTCGTGCTGTTTTTCCGGCAGGCGCAGCACCAGCCATAGATGCTGATCGCGGCCATGGGCGTCCTGGAGCTTGATCTCCAGTTCCAGTTGCTTGTGTTGGTCGAGCAGCGCTTCGAGCAGCTTCGAGCCGACGGGATTGTTGTCCTGCGCCCCCTTGCCGACCAGCAACTGCCAAGCCTGATCGCAGGAGTCGACGTTGAGCAGTTTCAACGCCATCTGGTTGACTTCGGTGACGTGGACTTCCTGGCGCAATTGTTCGAGTTGGTGAGTGGTTTGCAGCCAGGTGCGCAGTTGATCGCCAGTGTGCAGGCCGGCTCGCTCGAAAAAGGCCTTGAGCCCCGATAGGTCAAGCACGCACAGGGCCACGCCGGTGCCTTCGAAAATATCCTGGTAACGTCGCCGCCCCTCGTGCAACTGCCGCTGGCGCCGACGCATGTTCAACAGCGCGATCACGGGCAACAAGGAAAATGCCAAGCCCAGCAGGCATTTGCCGATGAAGGCCGGCAGCAGTTGCTCGATCACCTGGCGACGGTCGAACAACCCCCGCAGTTGCCAGTCGCTGCTGCTCAGGGGGACGGTCAGTACGGTGTTTTCCAGGTCATCCGGCGATAGATGGGCGGGGCTGATCGAGGGCAGGCTCTCGTCGCGGCTGATGATTTGCTGGTTGAGACGGTTCTCCACCAGCCACAGCGGGCGCAGCCCCACATCGGCCTGCTTGGTCAGGGTGGCGAAAAAGTTCGGAGTCAGGCGCAGGGCCCAATAGCCACGGCCGCTACCGCTGGCCTGGTGCAGCAATAGATGCACCACGGAGCCGTCTTCGGCATTGCTGAAATAGTGCGCCTGGGCCCGGCTGCGTCGAACCAGTTCGCCCAGGTAGTCGGCGTCGTGGCTGTTGGCATCACTGTCACTGAGCACCCGGCCGGAAGGGCTCAGCAGTGCCAGGCTGCGCAGTTCGGGGAGCGATTGCTGGAGTTTGCGAACCAGGGCCTGCTGCTCGTCGGCCGTTTGCGGTTGTTCGACGATCGGTAGCAGGTTGAGGGCGATTTGCGCGTTCAGGGCCATGTTCAGGCTGACCTGCGCGGCGAGATCGGCGGTGTAATCGATGGTGTATTGGCGCTGTTGCTGTTGGGTTTCGCGCAGTTGGTCGAGCAGTTGCCAGAACAGCAAGCCGAGCAATAGCAGCACCAGCGTGGCCAGCGCGCCCTTCAATGTCCCGCGCAGGGGCGAGCCGGGCACGACAGCGGGTGCACGATTGGACAGGGGCGAAGTGGCGTTGGACAAGCTGTAATCCTGCGTTTTGCTGGACTGGCGCGACGTGCACTATAAGCCGGACGCCCGAAGGGCGGCTAGCATGCCTTGACTTGTGGCAAAGTGCCAGCCCCTGGCGGCTGGACCTTGACCGACGGTTGAGGTAGCTTTGCCGGTCAAACAAGAGCGTTCCAGCTCCAGATTCCCAGGCTCTATCGGCCCGCAGGCATTGATAAACATCAACTGCCCGCGCCGCGCATGGCCTGGCTCGTTCTTTTCACCTGTCACTGACGCTAGGTTCACCATGGCTCAATACGTCTTCACCATGCATCGGCTGAGCAAAGTTGTTCCGCCGAAGCGGGAAATCCTGAAAAACATTTCGCTGTCCTTCTTCCCTGGCGCCAAGATCGGCGTACTGGGCCTCAACGGTTCGGGTAAGTCCACGCTGCTGAAAATCATGGCCGGCGTCGATAACGAATTCGACGGCGAAGCCCGTCCAATGCCGGACCTGAACATCGGCTACCTGCCGCAAGAGCCACAGCTGGACCCGAGCAAGACCGTCCGTGAAGTGGTCGAGGAAGCGGTCAGCGTGATCAAGGACGCCCAGGCGCGCCTGGACGAGGTCTACGCCGCCTACGCCGACCCGGATGCCGACTTCGACAAGCTGGCTGCCGAACAGGCCAAGCTCGAGGCGATCCTGCAGGCCAGCGACGGCCACAACCTCGACCGCCAGCTGGAAGTCGCCGCCGATGCGCTGCGCCTGCCGGCCTGGGACGCGAAGGTCGAACACCTCTCTGGTGGTGAGAAGCGCCGCGTGGCCTTGTGCCGCCTGCTGCTGTCGGCCCCGGACATGCTGCTGCTCGACGAACCGACCAACCACCTGGACGCCGATTCCGTTGCCTGGCTCGAGCATTTCCTGCACGACTTCCCTGGCACCGTGGTAGCGATCACGCACGACCGTTACTTCCTGGACAACGTCGCCGGCTGGATCCTGGAACTCGACCGCGGCGCGGGCATTCCGTACGAGGGCAACTATTCGGGATGGCTGGAAGCCAAGTCCGATCGTCTGGCCCAGGAATCCAAGCAGCAGTCGGCCCATGAAAAAGCCATGAAGGAAGAACTGGAGTGGGTGCGCAAAGGCGCCAAGGCCCGCCAGTCCAAATCCAAGGCACGTCTGCAACGCTTCGAGGAAATGCAATCCCAGGAATTCCAGAAGCGCAGCGAAACCAACGAGATCTACATCCCGGCCGGTCCGCGCCTGGGTGACAAGGTCATCGAGTTCAAGAACGTCACCAAGGGTTATGGCGACCGCGTGCTGATCGACAACCTGTCGTTCTCCATGCCAAAAGGCGCCATTGTTGGTGTGATCGGTGGTAACGGTGCCGGTAAGTCCACGCTGTTCCGCATGCTGATGGGCAAGGAAACCCCGGATTCGGGCAGCATCGAAATCGGTGAGACCGTGCAACTGGCTTGCGTCGACCAGAGCCGCGAAGACCTGGACGGCAGCAAGACCGTGTTCCAGCAGATTTCCGACGGTTCCGACCAGATCCGCATCGGCAACTATGAAATCCCGTCGCGCACTTATGTCGGTCGCTTCAACTTCAAGGGCGGCGACCAGCAAAAGTTCGTCAAGGACTTGTCCGGTGGTGAGCGCGGTCGCTTGCACCTGGCGTTGACCTTGAAGGAGGGCGGCAACGTCCTGCTGCTCGACGAACCGTCCAACGACCTCGACGTTGAAACCCTGCGTTCCCTGGAAGAAGCCTTGCTGGACTTCCCGGGCGCCGCCATTGTGATCTCCCACGATCGGTGGTTCCTTGACCGTGTGGCGACCCACATACTGGCGTACGAAGACGACTCGCAAGCGGTGTTCTTCGAAGGTAACTACACCGAGTACGAAGCCGATCGCAAGAAGCGCCTCGGCGAAGCCGCTGCCCAGCCGCATCGCGTACGGCACAAAAAGCTGGCCTGATTCGGTCGGTTGCACAAAAAAACGGAGCCTTCGAAGGCTCCGTTTTTTTATGGACACAATTCCCGTTGTGGGAGCGAGCTTGCTCGCGATGGCGGTGGATCAGCTAGCAGAGATGTTGAATGTGAAGCCGTCATCGCGAGCAAGCTCGCTCCCACCCCCACAGGGTATTGCCTTCATCACAGGTATTGTTAGCTTGCTTTAGGCGGGCACTGCGAAATCGAGCGTGAGTATGTTGGGGATCGTTGGATCGATCTCATACAGCAAGGCGTAGCCTGCGCCCGTAATACCCGTCAGCAGGCTGACGTCGGGAACCCGATCGCTGTCGAGAAAGGGCCCATCGAAAAACTTCCGGGCGACTTCGCCAAGCGCCTGTTTGACCCTGTCGATCCCCTCGGGATTATTCGAGTGTCGATACCAGTCATACAGACAGATCAGGTTGCCGAAATCGCCATGGCACAGGTTATAGCCATCGCCCAAGCCGTGCCGCCAGAGATTGTGCTCACAGCGCTGTATATCGTCGAGCACCGTCTGCCGGGTCGTTTCGTCCAAGGCATCGCCCATCGACTTCATGAGTTGTTGCCTGGCGATGAGGATGCCGCCGTCGCCGTGGCACCACTTGGTAGCATGGTCCACCGGGCCCAGGTCCCTAAGGTCGAGCC
Source organism: Pseudomonas thivervalensis (assembly GCF_001269655.1). Classification (GTDB taxonomy): domain Bacteria; phylum Pseudomonadota; class Gammaproteobacteria; order Pseudomonadales; family Pseudomonadaceae; genus Aquipseudomonas; species Aquipseudomonas thivervalensis. Next base: position 101,144 of record NZ_LHVE01000016.1, on the reverse strand, counting down.
AGAAACCTTCCCGGCTCAAGCGGTTTTCACCTTTCAGGATCTGCGTGGCCAAGGGCACCAACGCCCCATCACGGGTCACGTCATAGGCTTTGCACAAGGCATGGATGACGCCGGAGAGACCATGGGACAGGCCCGTCAAAATGACGGAGCGGTCGTCGCGGCGCAGAAGCTGGCTGTCTTCAACCAGGACTTGGTCTTTTATGTAGTCGACCATGCGCCGAATGGCCGGCAGCACATCCGCTTGTCCAGTTAACGCATGGATATTGGCCAACAGCGTCACCGCCCCACAACAACCGCCCAGGAAGTCGAAGTCATAGTTTTCAGGCGGTACTTCAATCAGTTGGCTCAGCAGACTGGCAATTTTCTTATCGTGCTTCGGATCGCCTGTGATCTGGCGGCGGTTGATCAGCAGATAAAGATAAGCCCCCAGGCCATGATAGGCACTGACGGTCAGGTCGGCTCTGAAGAAACCGAAATGTTGCTCCAGTGAGTCCAGAACCTGGTCCACGAGCGACAGCACGTGCGGTTTGCCGCTTACCTTGAACAGGCTCAGATAAAACAACCCAATCCCGGCGATACCGGAGTAAAGCCCGTGGTCCATCGGCGAAGGGTATTTTCGGTGAGTCGTGGGGTGCGTATGAAAAGCCAGCCAACTGACGTCCGTTGCCGTTCCGGTGAGCGCAAGCGCTTCGAGGCGGGAACTGATGCTCAGAATTCCATCGAGTCGATTTGCTGGGGCGGCTGTTTCAGGCGTGGCACGTGATAATGGCTGTCCATTGGGTTCTGGATACAAGCACATTTCCAGCAGCGTCAGTTGTAATGCCCTGTCGGCTTTGGACAGGTTGGCTATTTTTTTTAGACAGCTTTTTATGGGAGGTTGGATCTGCGTCATTTCGATGGTTTCACCTTGGGCGCTCATCAACTGATTGGCGCTGAGCGACAGGGTGAAACACGGAATACTGGCTCTTTGCAGATCGGCTATTTCATAACGCGGGATGCCCTTTTCCCGATAGGGTGCCTGCAAGTCCTGCCACAACGTTGCCAGCAGTAGTTCCCGGTCCAGCATGTTTTTCATGAAGCGTGGGTGACGGCTCAACCCGATAAAGTCAGCATAACGCTGAGAGTTTTTGAACAGTAAGCGAGTTGACAGTTCGCCGGCGGATTGCTCAAGCATCTGCATCATCGTTTGCCGATGGGTCATCAACGTGTCATAGGCGTATTCAAAGCCGTGGAACAATTCTGCTTTATAAGCCTCAGGTCCCTTGTGTTCGCCGTGCAAGAGCGGCAAATGCTTCTGCTCCGGAGCGTGTTCGAATTTGGTTTTGCGTAAGTGGTAAAAGCCCTCTTCGACAACCAGGGCATGACGGGTGGAGATAAACAGCTCCTGCCGAGTCAATCCGCTCTGGTCGTTATTGGCTTGTTGTGAGAAGGGCACAAAGCCGCTGGAACACACCGACTGCTGGACCCACTTGAAGGCATTGGACAGCGCACAATCGACAGGTAAGTCGAGTAGCAAGTCACTGGTGGATGCGGTGAACAAGCATTCGAGGTCAATCATGACCGGGCTGCTGCCACACGCGATGATATTTTCGTAATGAAAGTCGATACCGTTGAGTGCATGAATGACGGCGATCTGCGCGCCCATTTTTTTATAGAACAGCGCTACATCCGCTGCGCTGTCACAGGGCGTGTTGTCGATCTTTTCTACCCAGCTATGCCGCTCGCGGCTGAGAATTCCTGGCGCCTGAATGGCAAAACAATCCGCGCCTGTCCACTCATGGAGTTGGCCCAGAAGGTGATTGAAAAACAGTGCTTCGCGGCTGGCTCTTGGCTTGTAGACCAACGAGGTTGTGCGGAACTTGACCTGGCAGACCGTTTCACCGCGACCGTGGGGGTCACCCAGGCCGAACTCAATGGCGTCGATTTTCCGGGACGGGATCGAAAATGCCGTCTCCAGCGCCTCTATATCCTCGGCGAAGTCGAGAATGATCGCGTAAAGATAGTTGACGGTGTCTTCCAGCAACTCAAACAACAATGTCGCCAGCACGGGATAGGCTTCGAAGAAATCAAACAGCGGCAAGGTGCGCAGTTGTTCGCTGAACTCACCCAGGTCGATGTCGTCGCCGTCGGCAATCCGTGTATTCAGGTAATGGACCAGGCTTTGTTCTGACGTGCGTCCGACTCGGGCCAGGACGTAGCGCTCAAGACCTGCAAACAGTCCGGGTTCATTGATGTGCATCGAGGCTTTGTCATAGCGCCCATCCGCTTTGAACGTGTCGATGAGATAAAGAAACAAACGGTAGCCAAACCAATAAAAATTGTCGTTGCCGGTCGATGCCAGTGGGTCGACGTGAAGGCTGTCAAGCCGAGCGAGTTTTTCTTGCAAGGCCATCAAGGCGGTTTGACCGTCGGCAGGCAGGTGCCGATCATTGACGGGCTCCCTGGCATAGGCGGCCAGTTGCGCCCTGTCCAGCCCAAAGTGATTCAGCAAGGCCTGATCATCGTTATGCAGGCGGGTCAGGTTGTTTTCAAAAAGCGCGATGTCGTCGTCGGAAGAGAATCGGTACTGACCTCGCTGATTCATCTTCAAAGCATTAACAAGCATGGCGTTGCTCCAGACATGGATAGAGCAGGCGATGCCTGCTCTATGTTTATAGGTGTCGCCTGTTCTGATATTCAGTTGGCGGACTTAGCACCCAAGTGTCGAACATTCCATGTTGGTGCACGTCCCAAAGGTGTTGCATTCCAACGTAGTTGTCAGGATCGACGCCATGTTGTTCGCCGGCGCTTGATAAGCGTCGAATTCGCTATAGAAGTCCCCGGACATGTTCAGGATTTGTTCGCTCATGTTTGTTCCTCATCAGTTACCCCAAAACACGTACAGTGACCAGCGGTCTGCGGGTGCGAGTAAGCGCACCCGCACTGTAGGGTGTTAAGGGTGCTGTTTTCTAGGTGGGATTAGGATGTAGCAAAAACCTGTTGGGCAGGTCTACTTCGATGACAAAGGACTTAGCATAGAGTCGCGGTGCAGTTTATGGTGCCGCATTCGACAATGGTCAGCGCTGCTGATTCGATGCCACGGTCGATTACCTGTTGGTAGGCGTTGAAGTCGGTGTCGAAGTCACCGGACATGGCCAGTATTTGTTCGCTCATTGTTGCATCTCCTTTATTGTTACTGCGCACGGGTTTAAGTGCGGGGAAAACAGTAGCATGGTCCGGGATCAACACAAACTTGGCGTTATGAGCGCATGTTGCAGTTACATATAGCTACAGCAAGTAACAGGTTGTTATCGTGTCTGGAAGTCGGCGGCTTTAGTCATGTTTAAAGACACTGGCAACATCAGGGGAGATCTATTGCAATAACCTCGATGGCGAGTTTGCCCAGCGGTCTTTCCCATATCACTTCATCCCCCACTTTCGTCCCCAACAACGCCCGACCCAGCGGCGAGCCCCAGTTGATCAAACCACTGGCCGCATCGGCTTGATCCTCACCCACCAATTGCACCCGCTGTGGGTGATCGTGTTCATCGGCAAAGGTCACCCAGTGGCCGATTCGCACTTGATCGGACGAAATCGGCGCAACGACCTGGGCGCTTTGCAGGCGCTGTTTGAAATAGCGCAGATCCCGTTCAAGGTCGGCGACCCGCTGCTTGTCCGCCAGATCCCCTCGGGTCGCCTGCTGGCCGTGCAAGGCCTGCAACTCGGCGACCCGGGCTTGGAGCTGGGCAAGCCCGGTGGGTGTCACGTAATTGGGTTGCGCACTGACCTGGCGTTCGACCGGCTGGTCGGCCTGGGCAGCGGCGTTGTCTTCATTGACGAAGGCGCGACTCATGGCATTTGCTCCTCTCTTGGAGTTTGGTCCATGGTCGCAGGGTTTTGGTTTCGACGGATGTCTGTGGACGACTCACGGCGAGCGATAAGCCCGGGCGGCGTCCTGGTCTTTCTGTTGCTGCCAGGCCCGCTCACGTTCGTCCCAATGGCGTTCGCGATAAGCGTTGCGCTCTTCGCTCTCGCGCATGGCCTGGCACTGACGGAAGCCATCGCTCCAGCCTTCGGCGTAGCGTGGGTCCTTGAGGTAGCGCGGCACGTCTTTCCTGAACTGCCCGGTGATTACCCCGGCCGCTTGCCGGCCACTGCTGCAACCATCGTCGTAGCCGTCGGCGAACGCTGGTGGATAACCCCGGGCGATCAAGTCTTCGTGGGTGGTTTCACAGCCACCGAGCAACATCAACATACCCAGAACCACTGCCGCGCGTTTCATTTGTGCTTTCCTGCCGAATCCCGCCTATACAAGAAGTCTAGAAGTGGATTCGTCAGTAAGGCGTGAAAGCGCGGTGATCAATCCGTTCGTTGTGCAGGCCAGTGTCAGTAGTGGTACCACTTCACCTCGAGCATCACCTCGTTCTCCGGCGAGGCCAATTGGCTGAATTCCCGCTGGGCACTCAGGCGCAGGCCGAGGTTGCGGGACAATTCCCACTGCTGATTGAGGCTCAGGCTGCGACGCACTTCGCCGTTGACGAAATAATCGCCCTTGGCTTCCAGGCTCAGGTTGCCCAAGGGGTTCTTCCACAGCACACCGCTGTTGAAACCGGCGGCCGGGGCGATGAACTGGGCAAAATCGTTGTTGTGCTCAACCCGCAGCGTGCCCAGGGCAAAGCCCAGTACATCTTCGCCCAGCGCCCAGGTGCCGCCCGCGCCGCCGTTGACGTGGCTGACCAAGGTTTCATCGTCGTGTTTGCCTGGCACCCGCTCCAGGCCGCCGGTGACCTGCCAGGACAACGGTTGCAACAGTTCGTTGCGTGGGGTCAGGGAGCGAATGGTCGCCAGGTCCAGTTGCTGCACCTGCCAGTCGTTGCCCTCGTACTGGCGCAGTTTCAACTGCAGGATTTCGATCTGCGCCCCCAGTGGGAAGCTCTCGGCGTTGTCGTTGAGGTCGTGATAGGCCATGCGCAAGCCATATTCGCCGAACGCCCGGTCGCCCCGTGTACCGAGGCCGGCCTGCCAGGTGCGCGACTGGTGACCGTCCTCGGGCAGGCCCGGCTGCGGGATGTCGAGTTCCGGCGCGGGGTTCTGGTTGATCGCCCGCAACAGCTCGAAGCTGCGCTGGGCCCGTTTCGAATCACGTTCCTGGCCGTTGGCGCGATAGCGCTCCAGGCGATAGGCCGCGTCGATGATCAGCGCCTGGCGTTCGCGCGGCAATGCCTTGAAGGCCGGCGCTTGCAGCTGCTGCTGATCGGCGCTGACGTTCAGTACCCATTGCTGTTCATCATCGCTGAGCGGTTCAGCGCGGCTGAGCAGTTCCCGTTCCCGGGACGGTCGATACTGGATGCTTTCCACCAGGCCGGCCTCTTTTACCGCCTTGACGGTGTCGGTGGGAATCGCCGTCAGCGGAAATTGTTCGGTCAGGCGCAGGCTGGGACGGGCCACTTGCAGCAATTCGAGCAAGCGATAGGAACAGTTTTCGTCGAAGAAGAAATAGTCGAACTGAATCTGCTTGAGTTCCCAGACGTGTTCGACCATGCGTTCGGTTTCCGCCTGGCTCAGGTTGAGGCGGTATTCCCACAGGTCGCGGTTCTCCAGGCTACGGTATTCGGAGAGTTTTTCCTGGTACGGCACCAGGGCGAACAAGCCGGGATAGCCGCCCATCAGGCCCTTCCAGGCATAGAGAATGCTGTTGTCGGAACCTTCGATGTAGGCGCCGAAATTGATCGCGTAGCTGAGCAGGGCGGTCTTGTCGCTTTGCACGTCGGCCTGGTCGATGCGCAACAGGGTGTGGCCAAACATCGACGACGGGCTGTTCAGGTAGGCGGCGGGGAAAATCATCACCGCGCTATGGGGCGATACGTCCTTGAACCACTGGGTGAAGTCGCTGCAATCGACTGCCGGCAGGTCTGTCAGGTTGAGCTGTGCCTTGAGCCAGCGGGTTCGCGCCGGGTACACGCACTGGGCATGCTGCTGGCCAGCGCTGGCCGGGGCATACAAGGCGTGCAGCGTGGCGGTCAGTTCGCGGTCAGGATGTTCGTTGCCATCGGGCGCGAGGAAGAATTTTTTGTCGCTGATATAGCTGCGCCAGCCGCCGAGCTTGGCGGTTTCGTAGTGGCCCAGGGAGATCCAGAAGCGGTCATTGGCCAGTTGCTGCAAACGTTGAGGGTCGACATGAGGCGCGGCGGACAGCGGGGCGCACACACAGAGCGCCAGCCAGGCAAGGCGTTTGAGCATAGTCGGCTACTTGGAAAGTCGAAAAATAAAGACCGAAGGGGCCCCAAAAAGAAAACCCGCTCCCCGAGAGGAGCGAGTGCTGTCGAGCTTAAGCTTGAGTGGCGTACTTGGCCAGGCGAGGGTCGTTTTTCAGCACGGCCAGGGTGTTGGTATGCACGTCTTCGGCCGTCACGTCAGCCTTGCTGAAGATCTGCTGGAAGTGCTCGTGGGTCACAGCGGAGAAGTGCGCGCGGTCTTCCGGCGCCACGCCCAGTACCACGGCGTAGGTGGTCAGTGCTTCGCCCTGACCCTTGGCCATGTCTTCGGACAGCTCGTTCATCATGCCATTCATGGCCAGCCAGGACTTGCCGCCGTAGGTCAGTGCCGCGTTGGTCGAGCAACCGTTGGTGCCGGAGGTCATGCCGAAGGTGGCGTTACCGGACGTGCCATTGGTGGTGGATGCCAGGAAGTGTGCGGGGGTGCCACGCTGACCTTCGAACAGCATGTTGCCCCAACCGCAATCCGGGCCGCCCGGCGCCTGAGCCATGGCGTTGATGGATACAGCGGTGAAGAGAGTACCGAGAAGAATCCGTTTCATAGCTATGTTCTCTTTATGTGCATACCGATGGACAGGGTCTGGCCCCTACAGCAGCCAGTGGGCCGGTTATTGTTCCAGCCGCGCAGTTTGGAGTTTAGGCACGATCCGAGGGTTCCGTGACATTTTGCAAAAACATTACAGGGGATCACCGGTTTGCGAGGCGCCGCCCGGGGTTTTCCCGTTGACTATGCTTTGGTCTGAGGCGCTCCTTGCCAGTCAGGTACAGGCAGCGCCAGAATGCCGCTATCTGCCCCGCCTGATGTAAGGAAGCCCGATGCCTGATCCTGTTGCTGCCAGCTTGCGTCTAGCGCCCGAAGCGCTGACCCGTCCGTTTTCCGCTGAACAGTTCAGCTTCTCTACCACCAATGATCTGGAGCCCTTCCGCGGTGTGCTTGGCCAGGAACGTGCGGTCGAAGCCTTGCAGTTCGGCGTGGCCATGCCACGCCCCGGTTACAACGTATTCGTCATGGGCGAGCCCGGCACTGGCCGGTTTTCGTTCGTCAAACGCTACCTCAAGGCCGAAGGCAAGCGCCTGCAGACCCCGGCGGATTGGGTCTACGTCAACAACTTCGACGAGCCCCGCGAACCCCGCGCGCTGGAACTGCCGTCGGGTACGGCGGGTGCGTTCATCGGTGACATCAACGGCCTGATCGACAACCTGCTGGCGACCTTCCCGGCAGTGTTCGAGCACCCGTCCTACCAGCAGAAGAAAAGCGCCATCGATCGCGCCTTCAACCAGCGCTACGACCGGGCCCTGGATGTGATCGAGCGCCTGGCGCTGGAAAAGGACGTTGCGCTGTACCGTGACAGCAGCAACATCGCCTTCACGCCGATGAGCGAAGGCAAGGCCCTGGACGAGGCGGAATTCGCCCAGTTGCCGGAAGCCGAGCGCGAGCGTTTCCATGAGGACATCTCCGGCCTGGAAGAACGCCTGAACGAAGAGCTCGCCAGCCTGCCGCAATGGAAACGCGAGTCCAGCAACCAGTTGCGCCAGCTCAACGAAGAAACCATCACCCTGGCCCTGCAACCGTTGCTGGCGCCGCTGTCGGAAAAGTACGCGGAGAACGCCGCGGTCTGCGGCTACCTGCAAGCCATGCAGGTCTATCTGCTCAAGACCGTGGTCGAGCAATTGGTAGACGACAGCAAGAGCGACGCCATTGCCCGCAAACTGCTGGAGGAACAATACGCGCCGAGCCTGGTGGTCGGGCATCCGTCCAGTGGCGGCGCGCCGGTGGTGTTCGAACCGCACCCGACCTACGACAACCTGTTCGGCCGGATTGAATACAGCACCGACCAGGGCGCGCTCTACACCACCTACCGGCAGCTGCGTCCGGGCGCCTTGCACCGGGCCAATGGCGGCTTCCTGATCCTGGAAGCGGAAAAAATGCTCGGCGAACCGTTCGTATGGGATGCGCTCAAGCGTGCCCTGCAATCGCGCAAGCTGAAGATGGAGTCGCCCCTGGGTGAAATGGGACGCCTGGCCACGGTGACACTGACGCCGCAACATATTCCGTTGCAGGTCAAGGTCGTGATCATCGGCGCCCGTCAGCTCTATTACGCCTTGCAGGACCTGGATTCGGACTTCCAGGAAATGTTTCGCGTGCTGGTGGATTTCGACGAGGACATTCCGATGGGCGACGAGAGCCTGGAGCAGTTCGCCCAGTTGCTCAAGACCCGCACTTCGGAGGAAGGCATGGCGCCGCTGACCGCCGACGCGGTGGCGCGCCTGGCGACCTACAGCGCCCGCCTGGCCGAACACCAGGGGCGCTTGTCGGCGCGCATTGGTGACTTGTTCCAGTTGGTCAGCGAGGCGGATTTCATTCGCCAACTGGCCGGTGACGAAATGACCGATGCCGGCCACATCGAACGTGCCCTCAAGGCCAAGGCCACCCGCACCGGGCGCGTCTCGGCGCGAATCCTCGACGACATGCTGGCCGGGATCATCCTGATCGACACCGATGGCGCGGCGGTGGGCAAATGCAACGGGCTGACGGTGCTGGAGGTCGGCGACTCGGCGTTTGGCGTGCCGGCGCGAATTTCCGCCACGGTGTACCCGGGCGGCAGCGGCATCGTCGACATCGAGCGGGAGGTCAACCTTGGCCAGCCGATCCACTCCAAGGGCGTGATGATCCTCACCGGTTACCTGGGGAGTCGGTATGCCCAGGAATTCCCGCTGGCGATCTCGGCCAGCATCGCCCTGGAGCAGTCCTACGGTTACGTGGACGGCGACAGTGCGTCCCTGGGCGAGGCGTGCACGCTGATCTCGGCCCTGTCGAAGACACCGTTGAAGCAGTGCTTCGCCATCACCGGCTCGATCAACCAGTTCGGTGAAGTGCAGGCGGTGGGCGGGGTCAACGAGAAGATCGAAGGCTTCTTCCGCCTCTGCGAAGCTCGGGGTTTGACCGGTGAGCAGGGGGCGATCATTCCCCAGGCCAACGTCGCGACCCTGATGCTCGACGAGAAGGTGCTGGCCGCCGTGCGCGCCGGGCAGTTCCACGTCTATGCGGTGCGCCAGGCCGATGAAGCCCTGAGCCTGCTGGTGGGCGAGCCTGCCGGCGAGCCGGATGAAAACGGTGAGTTCCCGGAGGGCAGCGTCAACGCCCGGGTGGTGGAGCGGCTGCGGGTGATCGCCGAGATGATCAGCGAAGACGACATCAAGGAAGCGGAAAAGGAACTGGCGCAGCAGGCCCTGGCGGAGGCCAAGCCGGCTTGAGGCAATATTCGCGGCAATAAGCTGTTGTGGCGAGGGAGCTTGCTCCCGCTGGAGGGCGCAGCACTCCCAATCCAAACTGGGGTCGCTGCGCAACCCAGCGGGAGCAAGCTCCCTCGCCACAACAGCCAGTAAATAGTCACAGATCTGGCGTCAATATTCACACTGTGACCGCTCGGCGCATTCTGGTCTCGAAAGCCCTTGCTGTCGGAACTTTTCTTCTATCCTCAGCTCAAGGATAACGAGAGTCATCATTGGATCGAAACAGCCTCCCCCGAGACTGAATACCGGATCTACCGAGGGGCGCCGCCATGTCGCGCAACCTTTGCCTCACTCGTCAATGCCTGGGCCTTGTCACCCGTATCGAATGCGCCATCCGCCCCCTGGCGGGAGATACCGGGATGTGGACCTTGCTCTTCGCCGCCGGAATGGCTGGCGAACAACCCTCCGCGATCAAGGCCCAAGGGCCATTTCCCGGTCCGACTGCCGCCGAATCCATCCTCGATACCATTGTGCAAAGCCTGACCCTGCACGGCTATGAACTGGCCGACGACCCGCAGATCTGGTCCTTGCACATGCAGGCCCAACTGCGTGAAATCAATGGAGGCCGTTGCCGCAACGTCGGCGGCTTCGAGTTTCGTCCGCTGCATTGAAGGCCGTCACCGCACGGTCACCAGCAGAAAAATTTTGACACAAGGGCAGGGACCAGGGATGGCCCCGGCATTTGTGGGGCAGGTCGTGGCTGATATACTCGCCGCGTTTTTTCAGCCCAGGTGTGAGATTCAATGGAACGCTTTATCGAAAACGCAATGTATGCCTCCCGTTGGCTGCTGGCGCCGATCTACTTCGGGCTGTCCCTCGGCCTGCTGGCCTTGGCGCTGAAATTCTTCCAGGAAGTCTTTCACATCATCCCCAACGTGTTTGCCATGGCCGAGTCCGAGCTGATCCTGGTGCTGCTGTCGCTGATCGACATGGCGCTGGTAGGCGGCCTGTTGGTGATGGTGATGATTTCCGGCTACGAGAACTTCGTTTCGCAATTGGACATCGATTCCGACAAGGAAAAGCTCAACTGGCTGGGCACCATGGACTCTTCGTCGCTGAAGATGAAAGTCGCCGCCTCGATCGTGGCCATTTCCTCGATCCACCTGCTGCGCATCTTCATGGATGCCAAGAATGTCGATCCCGACCACCTGATGTGGTACGTGATCATTCACATGACCTTCGTGGTCTCGGCGTTTGCGATGGGCTACCTGGACAAACTGACCAAGCACTGAGGTCCGTTCATCGTATTGGCGCAACGCCCGCTTCAGGCGGGCGTTGTCGTTTCCGGCGTGGCGCTTTGGCGCGAGGGCTCGTCACCCGCCGTGGCATCTGTGCTAGTCTGCTCGCCCTTTTGGTTCCGGGCGCTCCGGGAGGCGCTGTGGCACACACGGCGATTCTCGAGCCGTCCGCACAGCGGAGCAGCATCATGTCCGAAGTTAACCTGTCCACCGACGAAACCCGCGTCAGCTACGGCATTGGCCGTCAGTTGGGCGACCAACTGCGCGACAACCCGCCACCGGGCGTGAGCCTGGACGCGATCCTGGCTGGCCTGACCGACGCATTCGCCGGCAAGCCAAGCCGCGTGGGCCAGGACGAGATGTCCGCCAGCTTCAAGGTCATTCGTGAAATCATGCAAGCCGAAGCAGCCGCCAAGGCTGAAGCCGCTGCTGGCGAAGGCCGTGCGTTCCTGGCGGAAAACGCCAAGCGTGAAGGCATCACTACCCTGGCTTCCGGCCTGCAATTCGAAGTGCTGACCCAGGGTGAAGGCGCCAAGCCGACTCGTGAAGACCAGGTGCGCACCCATTACCACGGCACCCTGATCGACGGCACTGTGTTCGACAGCTCCTATGATCGCGGCCAGCCAGCCGAATTCCCGGTAGGCGGCGTGATCCCAGGCTGGACCGAAGCACTGCAACTGATGAACGCTGGCAGCAAATGGCGCCTGTACGTGCCGAGCGAACTGGCTTACGGCGCTCAAGGCGTTGGCAGCATTCCACCGCACAGCGTGCTGGTGTTCGACGTCGAGCTGTTGGACGTGCTGTAAGGTATCGGCGTTTAAACAGACTTTTGTGGGAGCGAGCCTGCTCGCGATGGCGGTCAGTCAGTCGATATCGATGTTGAATGACACACCGCTTCGCGAGCAGGCTCGCTCCCACAGGGTTTGCTGTTTCATCCATGGAACCTGCCGCTGAAATCACCCGCAGGGCGCAACGCCCGGGCATAGCAGAACAGGAACAGATTGCGCACCAGCTCCTTGAGCACCAACGGCTCACTGGAATTGAGGCTGTTGAGGTCCAGGTCCCCTTGGTCCTGCAGCTCGTTCAGGGCTTCCTCTTCAAGCACCGCACAAACTTCCCCGGTTTCCCGATGCAGGATCCTCAGGTAGGGATGTGGGCGGTCCAACCAGGCATCGATCAAATAAGTCATGGTTCTCATCTCCTTGATGGGTTCGATGAGAATAATTCTTATTCGCTAAATAGCAAGTCTCTATTGGCGTTGCGATTGTTTTTCTGACGATGGGTTGTGCTAGCTCAAGAGGGCTGGCACTTGGGTAACGCCCGGAAAATGGGGGCTGAAGCGGGGGAGGGCGAAGCTCCATCCCACGCACGGGGCATGGGATGGGATACAGCAGAATCAGACTTTTCTGACGAACTCGGATTTGAGTTTCATCGGGCCGATGCCGTCGATCTTGCAATCGATGTCGTGGTCGCCGTCGCACAGGCGGATGTTCTTGACCTTGGTGCCGACCTTGACCACCAGCGAGGTGCCCTTGACCTTGAGGTCCTTGATCACGGTGATGGTGTCGCCGTCCTGCAGGACGTTGCCGACCGAATCCTTCTTCACGGTGTCGTCGGACGCCGCTTCAACTTCGCCGTTGGCGGACCACTCATGGGCACACTCCGGGCAGACCAGTTGGGTACCGTCTTCGTAGGTGTATTCGGAATTGCATTTCGGGCAGGGAGGCAACGTGCTCACTAAGGTTCCTTGGGTATCAGGAGGACAAAAGGGCGCACATTGTATAGGGTTTTGTTGCGAGATGGGTGGTGCGGGGCTTTTGTGGCGAGGGAGCTTGCTCCCTCGCCACAAAAAGCTCGCCGTTTTCATGCGATCAGTGCGTACGCGCCACCGCAAACTCGCTCAGTTCCACCAGCGCATCGCGGTATTCGCTGGCCGGCAGGGCGTCGAGGCATTTGATGGCGCGGGCGACGTAGTCCCGGGCCAGTTTCGCGGTGTAATCCAGCGAGCCAGAGGCTTCGACCGCGACACGGATGCTTTCCAGGTCTTCGATCCCGCCTTTCTGGATTGCCTGGCGTACCAGTGCCGCCTGTTCCGGCGTGCCCTCGCGCATGGTGTAGATCAGCGGCAGGGTCGGCTTGCCTTCGGCCAAGTCGTCACCAACGTTCTTGCCCAGGGTTTCGGCGTCGCCCTTGTAGTCGAGCAGGTCGTCCACCAACTGGAAGGCCACGCCCAGGTGGTCGCCGAAGGTGCGCAGCGCTTCGCTCTGCTCGGTGGTGGCGCCGGCCAGGGCCGCGGCACTGTGGGTCGAGGCTTCGAAGAGCATCGCGGTCTTGCCGCGGATGACTTCCATGTAGGTTTCTTCCGTGGTGCTGGCATCGCGCACCTTGGACAGCTGCAACACTTCGCCTTCGGCGATGATGCGCGTGGCCTGGGACAGGATCTTCATCACCGGCATCGAGCCCAGCTCGACCATCATTTCGAATGAGCGCGAATACAGGAAGTCGCCCACCAGCACGCTCGGGGCATTGCCCCACATGGCGTTGGCGGTCGAACGGCCGCGGCGCATGCCGGACATGTCGACCACGTCGTCGTGCAGCAGGGTCGCGGTGTGCAGGAACTCGATGGTGGCAGCCAGCAGGCGCATGTCGTCGCCTTCGCGACCCAGGGCCTTGCCGCACAGCAGCACCAATAACGGACGCAGGCGCTTGCCACCCGCCGAGGTAATGTAGTCGCCGATTTTCGATACCAGCGGCACTCGGGAAGTCAGCTGCTTCTTGATGATACCGTCGACGGCACTAAAATCGTCCGCCACTGCGCGGTAGAAAGCTTGGGGTTGCATCAGCGACAGGCGCTCCAGAAGGGTTGCGCGGCATGCTAGGACCCACATCCAGGCCTGTCAAGGCGCGATGGACGGCTACTTGCAAGGCCTTCCTGCCTTGCGTACAATCGCGCACCCTGAACTTCCTGGGCAGCACCTGCCTTACGCAATTGCATCCGGGCCTTCCAGCCCATGCAGCCATGCCAGCCAATACCTCTTCTTATAAAGCGCTGGGTGAGCAGGATTATCGGAGAAATACCATGTCGTACGCAGTAATTGTTACTGGTGGCAAGCAATACAAGGTCGCCCCAGGTGAATACCTGAAGATCGAAAAACTGGAAATCGCTACCGGCGAATCCGTGACTTTTGATCGCGTTCTGTTGGTCGCCAATGGCGATGACGTGAATATCGGCGCTCCAGTCGTTGCTGGCGCTACCGTTGTGGCTGAAGTGATCTCCCAAGGTCGTCACGATAAAGTCCGCATCATCAAGTTCCGTCGCCGTAAGCACCACATGAAGCGTATGGGCCACCGCCAGTGGTACACCGAGATCAAAATCACCGGTATTCAGGCTTAATTTCAGCCTAATTCCTCACTAGGAGAATTGAACTCATGGCACACAAAAAAGCTGGTGGTAGTACCCGTAACGGTCGCGACTCAGAAGCCAAACGCCTTGGCGTGAAGATGTATGGCGGCCAGGCTATCAAAGCAGGCAACATCATCGTGCGTCAGCGCGGCACCCAATTCCACGCTGGCTACGGCGTGGGCATGGGTAAAGATCACACCCTCTTCGCTAAAGTCGAAGGCGTGATCAAGTTCGAAGTAAAAGGCGCCTTCGGTCGTCGTTACGTAAGCGTTATCGCAGCTTAATTGCGAGACCGCTGGAAAAGCCCTGTCTTGCGACGGGGCTTTTTCGTTTGTGGGGTGAGTCTCTTGCAAAACTGTTTGTATGGGCTGTCGGCGCTGCGGTTGGGGCGTGTTTTCAGGTCGCTGCGCTCATTTTTGCAAGAGTCTTATGTCTTGTTTTTTTGGCTCGTCCGTATGGCGAGAGGCGTGTGTCATGAAGTTTGTTGATGAAGTATCGATTCGAGTGAAGGCTGGCGACGGCGGCAATGGTTGCATGAGTTTCCGTCGGGAAAAGTTCATTGAAAACGGTGGCCCGAACGGCGGCGACGGTGGCGACGGTGGCTCGATCTACATGCTCGCCGACGAAAACCTCAATACCCTGGTGGATTACCGTTACACCCGGCACTTCGATGCCGAGCGTGGCTCCAACGGCGGCAGCACCGACTGCACCGGCAAGAAGGGCGAAGACCTGATCCTGCGCGTGCCGGTTGGCACCACGGTGATCGATTCGGCCACCCAGGAAGTGATTGGCGACCTGACCAAGGCGGGCCAGCGTCTGCTGGTCGCCCATGGCGGTTGGCACGGCCTGGGCAACACCCGTTTCAAATCCAGTACCAACCGCGCCCCGCGCCAGACCACGCCAGGCAAGCCGGGCGAGCAGCGTGACCTGAAGCTGGAAATGAAGGTGCTGGCCGACGTGGGTCTGCTGGGCCTGCCGAACGCCGGTAAAAGTACTTTCATTCGCTCGGTATCCGCGGCCAAGCCGAAAGTGGCTGATTACCCGTTTACCACCCTGGTGCCGAACCTGGGCGTGGTCAGTGTCGACCGCTGGAAAAGCTTCGTGATCGCCGACATCCCGGGGTTGATCGAAGGCGCTTCCGAAGGTGCCGGCCTGGGGATTCGCTTCCTCAAGCACTTGTCCCGTACTCGCCTGTTGCTGCATCTCGTCGACATGGCGCCGCTGGATGAAACCAGTGCCGCCGATGCCGCCGAAGTCATCGTCAACGAGCTGACCAAATTCAGCCCGGCCCTGGCTGAGCGCGACCGTTGGCTGGTGCTGAACAAGTGCGACCAGATCCTCGAAGAAGAGCATGAGGAGCGGGTCAAGGAAATCGTCGACCGCCTGGAGTGGGAAGGTCCGGTCTACGTGATCTCGGCCATTGCCAAGGAAAACACCGAGCGCCTGTGCCACGACATCATGCGCTACCTGGAAGATCGTGCCGATCGCCTGGCCAACGACCCGGTCTACAAGGAAGAGCTGGCCGAGCTCGACCAGCGCATCGAAGACGAGGCTCGCGCCCAGTTGCAGGCGCTGGACGACCAGCGTGCCCTGCGCCGCAGTGGCGTCAAGTCGGTCCATGACATCGGTGACGACGATTGGGACGAAGAAGATGTGGATGACGAGGACGGTCCGGAGATCATCTACGTCCGCGACTGATCGTGTGCTGATGCAAGCTGCTTGAGGTCAAAACCTGTGGGAGCGAGCCTGCTCGCGATGGCGGTGTATCAGTCAGTATCGATGCTGCTGACCCAATGCAATCGCGAGCAGGCTCGCTCCCACAAGGATTCTCGAGTGGCTGGCATGGGGACAGGTTCAAGTGTTTCAGTGCAGTGTTATCATCGCCGGCAAGCCGGTTTCCGAGGCGCCGCTCATTCGAGCGGCGTTTTGGTATCTGTAAAACGCAAATACGAATAATCCCATGGGCGGCGCTGGGTCGCGCCGTTCGCTGGCAAAGGTTGAAGATGATGCGGAGCAAGGTGACGGGTGCGCAGCGCTGGGTCGTGAAGATCGGCAGCGCACTGCTGACGGCGGATGGCAAGGGCCTGGATCGCCAGGCGATGGCGGTGTGGGTCGAGCAGATGGTGGCCTTGCATGAGGCTGGCGTCGAGCTGGTATTGGTCTCTTCCGGGGCTGTGGCCGCTGGTATGAGCCGCCTGGGCTGGACGTCGCGACCCAGTGCGATGCATGAGCTGCAGGCTGCCGCCGCCATCGGCCAGATGGGCCTGGTGCAGGCCTGGGAGTCGAGCTTTGCCGAGCACGGGCGTCATACGGCGCAGATCCTGCTGACCCACGACGACTTGTCCGACCGCAAGCGCTACCTCAATGCCCGCAGTACCCTGCGTGCGCTGGTGGAGCTGAAAGTCATCCCGGTGATCAACGAGAACGACACGGTGGTCACCGACGAGATCCGTTTCGGCGATAACGACACCCTGGCCGCGCTGGTGGCGAACCTGGTGGAGGCAGACCTGTTGGTGATCCTCACGGATCGCGACGGTATGTTCGATGCCGATCCGCGCAACAATCCCGATGCCAAGCTGATTTATGAAGCCCGTGCCGACGACCCGGCGCTGGATGCGGTGGCGGGCGGCACCGGCGGTGCGCTGGGGCGTGGCGGCATGCAGACCAAGCTGCGTGCGGCGCGTCTGGCGGCACGCTCCGGCGCCCACACCATCATTGTCGGCGGGCGGCTGGAGCGGGTGCTGGATCGTCTGAAGTCGGGCGAACGCATTGGCACCTTGCTCTCGCCGGAGCGCGGCATGCTGGCGGCGCGCAAGCAGTGGCTGGCTGGGCACCTGCAGACCCGCGGCACCCTGGTGCTGGACGCCGGTGCCGTATCCGCCCTGTCCCAGGGCAACAAGAGCCTGCTGCCGGTGGGCGTGAAGTTGGTCCAAGGCAGTTTCCGTCGAGGCGAAATGGTCGTGTGCGTGGCGCCGGACGGTCGCGAGATCGCCCGTGGCCTGGCCAACTACAGCGCGCTGGAAGCTCAGAAAATCATCGGTCAATCGTCTGATGCGATTGTCGGTCTGTTGGGTTACATGGCGGAGCCCGAACTGGTTCACCGTGACAACCTGATCCTCGTCTAAGGAAAAATCATGGGTGTGGCAAAAGGATTGATCGGCTTGCTGTTGGCGCTGCCGCTGCTGGCTTCTGCCGAGGAAATTGGTCAGGTGTCGACTGTGTTCAAGTTCGTCGGGCCGAATGACCGGATTGTGGTCGAGGCGTTCGACGATCCCAAGGTGGATGGCGTGACCTGTTACCTGTCGCGAGCCAAGACCGGCGGTGTAAAAGGCGGCCTGGGCCTGGCCGAGGATCGTGCCGAAGCGTCCATCGCCTGCCGCCAGGTCGGGCCGATCAGCTTCAAGGGTGAACTCAAGGACGGCGAAGAGGTGTTCCGCGAGCGCACTTCGCTGGTGTTCAAGACCATGCAGGTGGTGCGGTTCCTCGACAAAAAGCGCAATACCCTGGTGTACCTGGTCTACAGCGACCGCGTGATCGAGGGCAGCCCGCAGAATGCGGTGACGGCGATTCCGATCTTGCCTTGGCGTTAAGTATCGACTGACGGGCGAGCCAATCGGCTCGCTTTTTTGATTTCCATGGATGTGTTGTGCTTTTGGCGCGAAGGGATTCGTATGCGTGCGTTTTTGCTGCTGTTTGTATTGGGTTGTTCGGTGTCCGTCGGGGCTTTGGCCGAGCCGTTTTATAGCGAAAAACCCCTGGCCCACCCGCTGATAAAAACTTCCCAGGAGAGTGGGGCGACGCTGGCATTTATCCGCGAGGCCGAGGGTGTCGTAGGCTACTCATGCCTGTGTGAATCGCCGGATGGGGTCCCGCACGTGCTCGACCGGTATGGCGATGCCAGTGTCGAGTCGGTGTTCTACGCCAGCCTTGACAGTGATCTCCAGACGTTGGTCGTGCTGTCGCGGGCAAAGGGGCGGTACGCCCTTCATGGTTATCGCTTCGTACCGTCCACCGGTATGTATCGCCGACTTGAGACGCTTCAGCCGGTGTTGGATCGTATCGCCGCTGATCGCAAGGTCCTTACTGCTGCGCTGGTCCAGAAAGAGCTGGGCAAGTTGCCACCCTACGATTACAGCGCTGTGTTGCCCAAGACCGGTATCGCCGAGTTCGATACGCTGGAGCCCGCGAGTGGCACGCTGGTGGGGTACTTCGGCGTCGACGGTGTCCCGGCGTCGGTGGGGCAGCCGCCAGAGGATCCTCATCGCGACACCTACAAAAAGACTTTTCAGCAGCGTGAAGGGCGCTGGCTCACGCTGACGTACGAGCGCGTGCCGCCTCAGGATGAGGATGTGGGGGCTGCCTATCGTGTCAGTCGGATGGCTTGGGAAACCAATCCCAAGGTGTACCAGGGCTCCGAGGATGGGGCGTGGGCGGCCTTGGGTAATGGGCGGCTTTGGGTGTTGGGTTCGTATGCCCGGGGAAAACGGTCGGGCAAATGGACGGAGTTCGACGAGTCGGGCTATGAGTCCATCGGCGCCTATGTGGATGGATTGCGCCAAGGGCCGTGGGTCATCAGTGACAGGGGTTCGGTTTCCAGCGGCATGATGGTCGACGACTTCTACGAAGGGCGCTGGACGATCGAGGTGCGCGACGATGAGGAGTCGACGTCCGGCTTCGATACTTACAAGCATGGTGATTTTGACGGGCCTTCCGAGCGTGTGCGTCAGGGTGAGGTTGTCCAGCGTGGCGACTTCGTGGCGGGGCTGCAGCACGGTGACTGGAAAATGCCGTGGGGCGAGGGGCGTTACGTGCAAGGTGTCCGGGAAGGTCGTTGGACATTGAAGATGGAAGGCGGTGGGGTTCAGGCCGTGGATTTCGTCGCGGACAAGAAGCAAGGCGAATTGCGCGAAGTGGATGCTGCGGGTGTGTTGCGACTCGTCGAGCATTACCGCGCGGGTGTGCTGGATGGGTTGAAAGAGACCTACGCAGCGAATGGCAAGCTCACCTATTCGGCCAACTATGCCAACGGCCAGATCGAGGGGCGGGCGCTGACCTACACCGATGACGGTGCTGTGCTGCTTTCGGATATCTCGTGGCGCCATGGTTCGCGAGAGGGCGCCTTTCGTCTCTATCACCCCAATGGCCAGCCCGATACGGTGGCAACGTACGAAAAGGATGAGCCCATTGGCAACGTGCAATCATTCGATGCGAATGGGGTGTTGATCGCGGACCGCAACTATTGCCATGTGCCGGATGGGAAGTACACCCGCATCAAGCTGTGCGGCAAGCAGCGCGGGGCGTTCAATGACGGCCACTTCGACTCCGAGAGTGACTACCTGTTCGGTAATGAGCAAAGCGCGCGCCACACCCGGGATGGGCGCAAGGTCCGGGAGGTGCTGTTGGGGCCTGATGATCGCGTGACTCGTAACGAGTACTACCCCGATGGCCAGTTGAAGTTCTCTGAAGCCAAGCAGGGCTTTCGGTTGATAACGGTCGAGGGGCGCGAATACAAGGATTACTCGTACGCCAAGCGCGAAGGCGAGACGGTTTATTACTACCCGACGGGTGTGGTTGAGCGCCGCATGAACTTCAAGGATGACAAGATCGTGGGCTGCTATACCGGCTACGATCAGGCGGGTGTACAGAATTTCCCGCCACCGGGAGGCTGCCCTCCGCCGAAGCCGGTGGTGTTCAATTTTGGCGAGTAGGGATTCTGCTGATTGGAAGTCGCCGCAGGCCCAAGTGTGGGGCTTGCTCGCGAAGACGGTTGCACAGTCAGTATCTCTGCTAGCTGACCCACCGCTTTCGCGAGCAAGCTCGCTCCCACAGGGTGGGCAGTGGTGTTCTGGTTAGAGGTTAAATCGCAGGCAATAAAAAACCGACCCTGAGGTCGGTTTTTTAATGAGCGTGTCGCTTAGGCAGCAGCGGCAACGTTCAGGGCCTTTACGTGGCCATTCAGGCGGCTCTTATGGCGAGCAGCCTTGTTCTTGTGGATGATGCCTTTATCGGCCATACGGTCGATAACTGGCACAGCCAGAACGTAAGCAGCTTGAGCTTTTTCAGCGTCTTTTGCGTCGATGGCCTTGACTACGTTCTTGATGTAGGTACGGACCATGGAACGCAGGCTGGCGTTGTGGCTGCGACGCTTCTCAGCCTGTTTTGCACGTTTTTTGGCGGAAGGTGTGTTGGCCACCGTCGAGCTCCTCGAAAGACTTTTTGGGAAATAGCAAACAAAATAGGCCGCGAATCATGCCGATGAGTTGAAGTCTTGTCAAGGGCGGGTGACGCGTTCCGCTGAATGGCAGGTGCGGCGCACCGGAGGATTTCTTTCCGGCGTGCGACCTGTAAACTCGCGGGCTTTGGCTCTGCACTGTTTAGCGGCGCGGAGTATCGCACAAGTGGGCGCGTTGTTCGCCTGCTGTTTATCGACAGGCAAAAACTCTTTTCATGAATCTGCTCAAATCGTTGGCCGCCGTCAGCTCTATCACAATGCTATCCCGCGTCCTGGGGTTCGTTCGCGATACGTTGATCGCACGGATATTCGGCGCCGGGATGGCCACCGACGCCTTCTTCATCGCTTTCAAACTGCCCAACCTGTTGCGCCGGATCTTTGCCGAAGGGGCCTTTTCCCAGGCTTTCGTGCCGATCCTGGCGGAATATAAAAGCCAGAAGGGCGACGAGGCGACTCGCACATTCATTGCCTACGTGACCGGCTTGCTGACATTGGTGCTGGCGCTGGTCACGGCTGCCGGCATGCTCGCCGCGCCCTGGGTGATCTGGGCCACGGCGCCGGGCTTCACCGATACCCCGGAAAAATTCCAGCTCACCGCCGATCTGTTGCGGGTGACCTTTCCTTATATATTGCTGATTTCCCTGTCCTCCCTGGCCGGGGCGATCCTCAATACCTGGAACCGCTTTTCCGTGCCGGCCTTTGTGCCGACCCTGCTCAACGTCAGCATGATTGTGTTCGCGGTGTTCCTGACGCCTTACTTCGATCCGCCGGTAATGGCCCTGGGTTGGGCGGTACTGGTAGGCGGCCTGGCGCAACTGCTGTATCAACTGCCGCACCTGAAAAAGATCGGCATGCTGGTGCTGCCGCGGCTGAACTTGCGCGACAGCGGCGTGTGGCGGGTCATGAAGCAGATGCTGCCGGCGATCCTGGGGGTGTCGGTGAGCCAGATTTCCCTGATCATCAACACCATCTTTGCCTCGTTCCTGGTGGCCGGCTCGGTGTCGTGGATGTACTACGCCGACCGCTTGATGGAGTTGCCGTCCGGCGTGCTCGGCGTGGCCCTGGGCACGATCCTGCTGCCGACCCTGGCCAAGACCTACGCCAGCCAGGACCGCCACGAATACTCGCGGATTCTCGATTGGGGCCTGCGCTTGTGCTTTGTGCTGGTGCTGCCATGTGCCCTGGCGCTGGGAATCCTCGCCGAGCCGCTGACGGTCTCGTTGTTCCAGTACGGCCAGTTCAATGCTTTTGATGCCTCGATGACCCAGCGGGCATTGATCGCTTACTCGGTGGGCTTGCTCGGGATCATCGTGATCAAGGTGCTGGCGCCTGGGTTCTACGCCCAGCAGAACATTCGCACGCCGGTGAAGATCGCCATTTTCACCCTGGTGATGACGCAGCTCTTCAACCTGCTGCTCATCGGCCCGCTGGCCCACGCCGGCCTGGCCCTGGCGATCAGCGCCGGTGCCTGCCTCAATGCAGGGCTGCTGTTTTACCAGTTGCGCAAGCAGAAGATGTATCAACCGCAGCCGGGCTGGGGCAAGTTCGGCCTCAAGCTGCTGGTGGCCGTGGCCGTGATGTCGGCGGTATTGCTCGGGGCGATGCATTTCATGCCGGCCTGGGGCGAAGGCCAGATGCTCGAGCGTTTCCTGCGCCTGGGGCTGTTGGTGGTTGCCGGCGTGGTGGCGTATTTCGGCATGTTGCTGCTGATGGGGTTCCGTCTGCGCGACTTCAATCGCAAGGCCTTGAGCTGAGGGCGGACCCTCGATAATCCCGGGCCGGGCAGTGGTTTTGTCGGTTCGATCACTTTGGGTTACGGTGTTGCCTGTCGTCGGCCGCCGGGTGTGGTTATAATCGGCCACTTTATGAGCAAGAAGCGCGTTATGCAGCTGGTTCGAGGCCTCCACAACCTGCGCCCCCAGCATCGGGGCTGTGTCGCCACTATTGGCAACTTTGACGGTGTTCACCGTGGCCACCAGGCTATCCTGGCGCGGCTGCGCGAGCGGGCGCTGGAATTGGGCGTGCCCAGTTGCGTGGTGATCTTCGAGCCGCAGCCCCGGGAATTTTTCGCCCCGGACACCGCCCCGGCCCGTCTGGCCCGGTTGCGGGACAAGCTGCAACTGCTGGCTGCCGAAGGCGTCGACCGGGTCCTGTGCCTGGCCTTCAACCAGCGCCTGAGCAAGCTCAGCGCCGCCGAATTCGTCGATACCATCCTGGTGGACGGTCTTGATGTGAAACATCTGGAAGTCGGCGACGATTTCCGTTTCGGCTGCGATCGATCCGGGGATTTCGATTACCTGCAACAGGCCGGTATCGCCCAGGGTTTCACCGTCGAAGCGGCGCAGACCGTTGAAATGGATGGCTTGCGCGTCAGCAGCACCCAGGTCCGCAATGCCCTGGCCGCGGCCGACTTCGAATTGGCCGAGCGCTTGCTCGGTCGGCCGTACCGGATTGCCGGGCGGATCCTGCACGGGCAGAAACTGGCGCGCCAATTGGGCACGCCGACGGCCAACGTGCAGCTCAAGCGTCGTCGCGTGCCGCTGACCGGGGTGTTCCTGGTGAGTGTCGAGATCGACGGCAAGACCTGGCCCGGCGTCGCCAACATCGGCGTGCGACCCACGGTCCAGGGCGATGGCAAGGCCCACCTTGAAGTACATGTTCTGGATTTTGCCGGCGATCTGTATGACCGGCGTTTGACGGTGGTTTTCCACCATAAGCTGCGTGAAGAGCAGCGTTTTGCCTCTCTGGAGGCGCTCAAGACGGCGATCCATGCAGATATCGCCGCCGCCCGTGCCCTTGTCGCAACCAGCGCCAATCGCTAATGAAGAGCCTTAAATGACCGACTATAAAGCCACGCTAAACCTTCCGGACACCGCCTTCCCAATGAAGGCCGGCCTGCCTCAGCGCGAACCTCAGATTCTGCAGCGTTGGGACAGCATTGGCCTGTACGGAAAGTTGCGCGAAATTGGCAAGGATCGTCCGAAGTTCGTCCTGCACGACGGCCCTCCGTACGCCAACGGCACCATCCACATCGGTCACGCGCTGAACAAGATTCTCAAGGACATGATCATTCGCTCCAAGACCCTGTCGGGTTTTGATGCGCCGTATGTCCCGGGCTGGGACTGCCATGGCCTGCCGATCGAGCACAAGGTCGAAGTGACCCACGGCAAGAACCTGGGCGCGGACAAGACCCGCGAGCTGTGCCGTGCCTACGCCACCGAGCAGATCGAAGGGCAGAAGTCCGAATTCATCCGCCTCGGCGTGCTGGGCGACTTCGCCAACCCGTACAAGACCATGGACTTCAAGAACGAAGCCGGCGAAATCCGTGCCCTGGCGAAAATCGTCGAGGGTGGCTTCGTGTTCAAGGGCCTCAAGCCGGTGAACTGGTGCTTCGATTGCGGTTCGGCCCTGGCCGAGGCGGAAGTCGAGTACGAAAACAAGAAGTCCTCGACCATCGACGTCGCGTTCCCGATCGCCGATGAAGACAAACTCGCCGCCGCGTTCGGCCTGGGCAAGCTGGCCAAACCGGCCTCGATCGTGATCTGGACCACCACCCCGTGGACCATCCCGGCCAACCAGGCGCTGAACGTCCACCCGGAATTCAACTACGCCCTGGTCGACGTCGGCGACAAGCTGCTGGTGCTGGCCGAAGAACTGGTCGAATCCTGCCTGGCCCGCTACAGCCTCCAAGGTTCGGTAGTCGCCACGGCCCCAGGTTCGGCGCTGGAGCTGATCAATTTCCGTCATCCGTTCTATGACCGCCTGTCGCCGGTTTACCTGGCTGACTACGTGGAACTGGGCGCAGGCACCGGCGTGGTTCACTCCGCGCCGGCCTATGGCGTCGACGACTTCGTGACCTGCAAGAAGTACGGCATGGTCAACGATGACATTCTCAACCCGGTGCAGAGCAATGGTGTGTACGCGCCGTCGCTGGAGTTCTTTGGCGGCCAGTTCATCTGGAAAGCCAACCCGGCCATCGTCGACAAGCTGACCGAAGTCGGCGCGCTGCTGCACACCACCGTCATCGAACACAGCTACATGCACTGCTGGCGCCACAAGACCCCGCTGATCTACCGCGCCACCGCGCAGTGGTTCATCGGCATGGACAAGCAGCCCACCCGCGGCGACACCCTGCGCCAGCGCTCGCTCAAGGCTATCGAGGAAACCCAGTTCGTGCCGGCCTGGGGCCAGGCGCGCCTGCACTCGATGATCGCCAACCGTCCGGACTGGTGCATCTCCCGCCAGCGCAACTGGGGCGTGCCGATCCCGTTCTTCCTGAACAAAGAAAGCGGCGAGCTGCACCCGCGCACCGTCGAACTGATGGAAGTCGTGGCCAAGCGCGTCGAAGCCGAAGGCATCGAGGCCTGGTTCAAGCTGGATGCCGCTGAGCTGCTGGGCGACGAAGCGCCGCTGTACGACAAGATCAGCGACACCCTGGACGTCTGGTTCGACTCCGGCACCACCCATTGGCACGTGCTGCGCGGTTCGCACCCGATGGGCCACGAGAGCGGCCCGCGCGCCGACCTGTACCTGGAAGGTTCGGACCAGCACCGTGGCTGGTTCCACTCGTCCCTGTTGACCGGTTGCGCCATCGACAACCACGCGCCGTACCGCGAGCTGTTGACCCACGGCTTCACCGTCGACGAGTCTGGCCGCAAGATGTCCAAGTCCCTGGGCAACGTGATCGCGCCGCAGAAAGTCAACGACACCCTGGGCGCCGACATCATGCGCCTGTGGGTCGCGTCCACCGACTACTCCGGCGAGATGGCCGTTTCCGATCAGATCCTGCAGCGCAGCGCGGACGCCTACCGGCGGATCCGTAACACCGCGCGTTTCCTGCTTTCCAACCTGACCGGCTTCAACCCGGCCACCGACCTGCTGCCGGCCGAAGACATGCTCGCGCTGGACCGTTGGGCCGTGGACCGTACCCTGCTGCTGCAGCGCGAGTTGCAGGAGCACTACGGCGAATATCGCTTCTGGAACGTCTACTCCAAGATCCACAACTTCTGCGTGCAGGAGCTCGGTGGTTTCTACCTCGACATCATCAAGGACCGCCAGTACACCACGGGCGCCAACAGCAAGGCCCGTCGTTCGTGCCAGACTGCGCTGTTCCACATCAGCGAGGCGCTGGTGCGCTGGATCGCGCCGATCCTGGCGTTCACCGCCGACGAGCTGTGGCAGTACCTGCCAGGCGAGCGCAACGAGTCGGTGATGCTCAACACCTGGTACGAAGGCCTGACCGAACTGCCGCAAGGCTTCGAGCTGGACCGTGCGTATTGGGATCGCGTGATGGCGGTCAAGGCTGCGGTCAACAAGGAAATGGAGATCCAGCGGGCGGCCAAGGCCGTCGGCGGCAACCTCCAGGCCGAAGTGACCCTTTATGCCGAAGAAGCCCTGGGCGCCGACCTGGCCAAGCTGGGCAACGAGCTGCGCTTCGTGTTGATCACCTCCACTGCCAGTGTTGCACCTTTCGTGCAGGCGCCGGCCGATGCGGTGGCCACCGAAGTCAGCGGCCTGAAGCTGAAGATCGTCAAGTCGAACCACACCAAGTGCGCCCGCTGCTGGCACTGTCGCGAAGACGTTGGCGTGAACCCGGAGCATCCGGAAATCTGCGGTCGTTGCGTGGACAACATCAGCGGTGCTGGCGAGGTTCGCCACTATGCCTAACGCAGCGGGCCGCTTCGGGCGGTTGGGCTGGCTCTGGTTGAGCGTGCTGGTCCTGGTCATCGACCAGGCCAGCAAGTACTACTTCGAGAACTCGCTGACGATGTACCAGCAGATCGTGATCATTCCCGATTACTTCAGCTGGACCTTGGCCTACAACACCGGGGCGGCGTTCAGTTTCCTGGCCGACAGTTCCGGCTGGCAGCGCTGGCTGTTTGCCCTGATCGCCATTGTGGTCAGTGCCGTGCTGGTGGTCTGGCTCAAGCGCCTGGGGCGCAATGAGACCTGGCTGGCCGTGGCGCTGGCCTTGGTGCTCGGTGGTGCCTTGGGCAATCTCTATGACCGCATTGCCCTGGGCCACGTCATCGATTTCATCCTGGTGCATTGGCAGAACCGCTGGTATTTCCCGGCGTTCAACTTTGCCGACAGTGCCATCAGCGTGGGCGCCGTGATGCTCGCCCTGGACATGTTCAAGAGCAAGAAAACCGGAGAAGCCGTCCATGACTGAGCAGCGTATCGCTCAAAACACCGAAGTGAAGCTTCACTTCGCCCTGCACCTGGAAAACGGCGACACCGTCGACAGCACCTTCGACAAGGCGCCGGCGGTGTTCAAGGTCGGTGACGGCAACCTGCTGCCAGGCTTCGAAGCGGCGATCTTCGGTTTCAAGGCCGGCGACAAGCGCACCGTGGTCGTGCCACCGGAAAACGCCTTTGGTCAGCCCAATCCGCAAAACGTGCAGACCATGCCACGCTCCCAGTTCCAGGGCATGGAGCTGTCCGAGGGCCTGCTGGTGATTTTCAACGACGCGGCCAATACCGAACTGCCGGGTGTGGTGAAGGCGTTCGATGACGCCCAGGTGACCGTGGACTTCAACCATCCACTGGCGGGCAAGGCCTTGAACTTCGAAGTGGAAATCCTTGAAGTGAAGGCGTTGTAACTGACTGGATGCGGTTTAGTGTGGGAGCGGGCTTGCTCGCGAAGGCGGAGTGTCAGCCAACATTAATGTTGAATGTAAGGCCCTCTTCGCGAGCAAGCCCGCTCCCACATGGATCTTCATTGTTTTCCGAGCCTTTGGTTCGATCAACAGGCAATTCTTGCGCGCAAGACACGAGGCACAGCATGCAAATCAAACTCGCCAACCCCCGTGGCTTCTGCGCCGGCGTGGACCGGGCGATCGAAATCGTCAACCGCGCCCTGGAAGTCTTCGGGCCGCCGATCTACGTGCGCCACGAAGTGGTCCACAACAAGTTCGTCGTCGAAGACCTGCGCAGCCGTGGGGCGATTTTCGTCGAGGAACTGGACCAGGTGCCGGACGACGTGATCGTGATCTTCAGCGCCCACGGGGTTTCCCAGGCCGTGCGCAGCGAAGCCGCCGGCCGTGGCCTGAAGGTGTTCGACGCGACGTGCCCATTGGTGACCAAGGTGCACATCGAAGTGGCGCGCTACAGCCGTGACGGTCGCGAATGCATCCTGATCGGCCATGAAGGCCATCCGGAAGTCGAAGGCACCATGGGCCAATACGATGCCAGTAACGGTGGTGCGATCTACCTGGTCGAAGACGAGGAGGATGTTGCAGCCTTGCAGGTACGCAACCCCGAGAGCCTGGCCTTCGTGACCCAGACGACCCTGTCCATGGACGACACCAGCCGTGTGATCGATGCCCTGCGCGCGCGCTTTCCGGCCATCGGCGGTCCGCGCAAGGATGACATCTGCTACGCCACCCAGAACCGTCAGGATGCAGTCAAGCAACTGGCCGACGAATGCGATGTGGTGCTGGTGGTCGGTAGCCCGAACAGTTCCAACTCCAACCGCTTGCGCGAGTTGGCCGAGCGCATGTCCACTCCGGCCTACCTGATCGACGGTGCCGAGGACATGCAGCGCAGTTGGTTCGAGGGCGTCGAGCGTATCGGCATCACCGCCGGTGCTTCCGCGCCGGAAGTCCTGGTGCGTGGCGTGATCCAGCAGTTGCAGGCCTGGGGTGCCACCGGAGCCGATGAACTGGCCGGTCGCGAGGAGAACATCACGTTCTCGATGCCGAAAGAGCTGCGCGTCCGCTCCTTGCTTTAAGTCCTTTCTCGCACAAGGGCTCTTCGGCTTCGACGCTTTCCAGGCGGACGCGGCCGGAGGGCGCCAATATCACTTGATGATGGCTGACCGGCCCGCGTTTGGCGCAGACATGCAGCGTGCCGGCCTGGAAGGCGCCGCTGGGGCGCAGGGCTTCTCCCTGGCTGCCGAATCTCACCCGGCGTTTCACCGGCCAGTTGCCAAACACCCGAGCGCTTGCGCTGCGTTCCATCAGCACGGTCTTCTCCTTGTCGTCCAGGGTGATGCGCCAGCCTCGGCCCCAATCGTTGTCTATCCCTCTGAGCACGACCGTCCGGTTGCGCGCGATGGCTTCGCTACGGGCGCTACGCAACCCGCTGATCAACAATTGCGCGGTGTCCTCGCGTTCGATGGACTCGATCAGCTCTTTGTAGCCCGCGCCAGCCCACGACAGAACAATTGCGGCAATTGCCAGTCCCATGAGCAGTTCGATCAGGCTGAAGCCCTGTTGATACATGACATCTCCTCCCTGGAGAGTGTGAAGCGGCGCGATTTTGCAAGGAACTCAGTGTGGCAGGCAGCATGTTGTGGCGAGGGAGCTTGCTCCCGCTCGGCCGGGCTGGCGCTCCAGCGCGTAGCGGCCGCTATTTTGGGGCTGCTGCGCAGCCCAGCGGAGCAAGCTCCCTCGCCACAGGCAGCGGTTTGTTCTAGCGTGTACAAGCAGGTATAGCCGACGGCAACGGAGGGCACCGATGGATCTTCGTACAAAAGGTTTCACGCTGATCGAGGTGCTGGTGGCCCTCGGCGTGCTGCTGATCCTGATTACCATGGCGGTACCGTCATTTACCGGCTCGCTGCAAAGCACCAAGGCCGACACCGATATCGACGACTTGCGCCGGGCGCTGAACTTTGCGCGGATGGCGGCGATCGACCGCGGTGTCACCACGCGCATCCGCCCCACGGCCGAGGGCAGCGCCTGGAGCAGCGAATTGACGGTATATGACGGCACTGGCTCGCCGGCCAATGTATTGCGGGTTGTTCCAGCGATGAGCAGTGGCGCGACTCTGACGCTAACCTCAGAGGTGAACAACATCGATTTCAACAACCTCGGTGGGTTATCGGCGCCGGCCACGCCGGTGAGCTTCAATTACGTAAGAGGGGCGCAGAGCAGGACGCTGAGTGTTTGCCTCAATGGACGAATCGTATCGGGTGGAAGTTGCGGATGAAGGGTTGCAGTAAAAGGACACAGCGGGGCATGACGTTGATCGAGGTGCTGGTGGCAGTGCTGATTCTCGGCGTCGGCTTGCTGGGGGCGGCGATGATCCAGCTCAATGCGCTCAAGTACACCGACAGCTCGCGCATGACCAGCCAGGCCAGCTTCATTGCCTACGACCTGCTGGACCGCATTCGCGCCAACTCCGGCGCCGACTACACCATCACGCCGCCCAGCTCGCCGAACCTCAACGTGACCCGTGACCAGGACCTTTATGATTTCAAGACCAACATCATTGCCTTTGGCGGCGCCACGGCCACCGGCACCATTGCGTTGAACCAGCGGGTCTACACCATCACCATTTCCTGGGATGACGCCCGGGCCGCCAACACTACCGACGCGGCCGAGGCGCGGCGCAGCTTTGTCCTGACCAGCCGCGTCGCTGTCGATCCGCTGGGAACGCCGCCATGAACAGGCGTAGCCGCGGCTTCGGCCTGATCGAATTGATGATCGCACTGGTGCTCAGCCTGATCGTCGTGCTGGGTGTCGTGCAGATATTCATCGCCGCCAAGAACACCTACGTCAGCCAAAGTGCAGCGGCGGTGATGCAGGAGGACGCGCGGTTCGTCCTGAGCAAAATGGTCCAGGAGCTTCGCATGGTGGGCATGTTCGGCTGCCTGGGGACCATTACTGACGCTTCCACGGCCAATGATTTCAATGCCAGCCAGATCACCCCGATCCGTTGGGATAACGCCAACCGGAGGCTGACCCTGGTCACCGCCGACATAGGCAATGGCGGCAGCGCTCCAACCTGGACCATCGTCTCCGATTGCCGCACCTCGGCGACGGCCTATACCAACGCACGGCTACCGGCGGCGGGGCAGTTGGCCTTCCCGATCCGTCGACTGGTCTACAGCTTCAGCAACAACCAATTGCTCCTGGGCAGCGGCACCGGCAATCCGCCGACCCTGTCGGTGCTGGTGGACAACGTACGGGCGTTCGACGTGACGTTCGGCGTGGCCGGCAGCGCGACGGACATCGCGGCGTCGAGCTACACCAGCAACCCGGCTGACCCGGCCCTGATCCGCAGCGTGCGCCTCACCTTGACGCTCTTTGATCCAAGGAATGCGGTGCGCGAGCAGACCTTCAATGTGGTTGCCGCCTTGCGCAACCGGCTGCTATGAAGAAGATGACTTCGATGGGGCACGTGCATCGCCAGCGTGGCATGGCCTTGCTGGTCAGCCTGGTCTTCCTGTTGCTGCTGACGCTGATTGGCCTGTCGTCGATGCAGAGCGCCACCCTCCAGGAAAAAATGACCAGCAGCGTCATGCAGCGTAACCAGTCCTTCCAGGTTGCCGAGGCGGCGTTGAGGGTGGGGGAAAGCGCGGTGCAGGTCGAAACGTATTCATTGCCAGTGTGCACCACCGCGACCCAGTGCGCGCCGCCGGCCGAGTCGGCGACATTGACGGGCGCGGGGCGCAACTCGTCGTCGGGGGTGCTCTGGGTCGCCGCCGCCGGTGGGTTTTATGGCGTGCAGAACATCGGCACGACGCTCACGGCGGTCAACGTGCCGGTCAATACGTCGGCGACGCTGTACCGGATCACGGCGGTAGCGGTGGTGGGCAATAACCAGCGCAGCGTGGTGGAGAGCATCTATGCCAAATATTAGGGCCCTTCACCGATTGTGGCAGGCGTTGTGGGGGGCGTTGCTCGGCCTTTACCTGGCGGCCCCGGTCTATGGGTTCACGCCTTCGGACTCGCCCTTGCTGAGTGCGGCCGCCGTCACGCCGAACGTGATGCTGCTGATCGATGACTCGGGGAGCATGAACAACATCATCTGGGCGGCGGGGTTCGATCCGAATGTGTCGCAACCATCGATCGATGTATGCACTGACGAAAGAAGCTGCAGTAACAGCAACAGGGAGCCGCTTTTGGCAAATGACGGAAACGTATTGCTTGCAAGTTTGTTCCGTGGAGGCTGTTTAAATGGCTGGTATGGCTTCTACCGACCTGGCTTCGGTCAGGTTTGCCTGCGGTTACCAGACCCGGTTGGTGGCGAGAATACTCGCTACACAGCTAAGTACTTATCCTATCTAGTGACCCTGGCTAACGGTTCGAGCCGCGACTTCACCACCGGCTCAATTCCCACCGACTACCGAATCAACGTGGCACGAGATGTCTCAACCGATCTGGTCGCCAACAACCGCGCCCTGCGCATAGGCCTGGCTACGTTCAACCCCCCCAACAGCAGCAACTCCGGCCCCGGCGGGTACATCGCTCGCGCCATCAGCGACCTGTCGCCGGTCACTGGCAGCGTGACCCAAACCCAGGCCAACGCCAACTACAGCGCCCTGATCAATGCCATCAATGGACTGGGCGCGGTTGCGAATACCCCCTTGGCCGAGAGCTATTACGAAGTCACCCGCTACTTCAGGGGCATGGCGCCTTATTACAATGGAACGCCCACCACCTACACCAGCCCGATCCAGTACCGTTGCCAGAAAAATTTCGGCGTGGTGGTCACCGACGGCTTGCCCACCTATGACCGGACGTTTCCTACCAACGACCCGCTGGGCCTTTCCCGGCTGCCGAACTGGGATGGCATCAGCAGCAACGATGGCGCCGACCCCTTTGGCAACGCCGAGGGCGACACGCTTTACCTGGACGACATCGCCAAGTTCGCCTTCGACATTGACATGCGCTCCACCGGCACCGACGCCACCGGCAAGAGCTGGAACAGCGTGGATTTTCCTCGGCAGTATCTCAATACCTATACCGTAGGATTTGCCGTCACCAACCAGATGTTGTCCGACGCAGCCCGTTACGGGGCGGGCAAGTATTATCCGGCGAGCGACAGCGAAGGCCTGAATTCGGCGCTGTCGTCGGCCTTGAGCGACATCACGTCGAAGGCCGGTTCCGGGGGAGGTGGCACCACCAACGCCGCAACGTTGTCCAGCACCTCCAGCTACTACCAGACCACCTATGACCCCAAGGACTGGCGTGGGACCATCCGTGCGTTCGGCTTCACCACGGCGGGCACGGTCAACACGGCAGCGGTGCAATGGACCACCGACACCGCCATCGTGCCCGGCGCCACGGCACCGATCTATCAGTCCTGGAACACCGCGAGCAACGTGCCGGTGACCCTGGCCTACGGCAATTTTTCGCCGGCCCAGCAAACCAGCCTCAGCCAGAACCTGCCCACGGGGATCACCGGCAATGACCTGGTGGAGTGGAGCAAGGGCGTCAACAAGACTGGCCTGAAGGTGCGCAGCGCGCTGCTGGGGGACATCATCAACTCGCCGCTGGTGCTGGCATCGCCCAACGACCAGACCGCTGCGGACCTGCTCAACGACACCAGCTACAGCACGTACCTGGCGACCAAGGCGGCGAACATGAGCACCAGCCTGGTGGTGAATGGCAACGATGGTTTCTTCAGTGTCATAAACAGCGCAAACGGCACGCGGCTTTACGCCTACATGCCTTCGAACGTGCTGCCCTCGTTGCAGGACATTGCGGACATCAACTACATCAACGGTGTCAGCCACAAGTTCCTGGTGGACGGGCAGGTCGGCGTGTTCGACGTGCAATCGGGAAGCGCCTGGAAGACGGTGGCCCTGGGCGGCACGGGTGCCGGGGGCAAAACGTTCTTCGCGGTGCAGTTGTTCGATGCGGCGGCGGGCAATGCGTTTCGGGCGCTGTGGGAAATCAGCGCGCCAGCCGTCGCCAACACAGCCAACGCCTTCAATGACCTGGGCTATGCCTACGCACGTCCCGAAGTCGCGCGCCTGGCGGACGGTCGCTGGGCGGCGTTCATCGCCAATGGCTACGGCAGCAACAGTGGTGTGGCGGCGTTGTACGTGGTGGATATCCGCGACGGTTCGCTGATCCGCAAAATTGTCATCAGCGGCAGCGAAACCGATAACGGCCTGTCGTCGGTCAAGCTGCGGGTCAATTCCCAGAATGTGGTGCAGGCCGCGTACGGTGGCGACTTGAAGGGACGGATGTGGAAATTCGACCTCAGCGGCACCTCACCCACCACATGGGGCCTGGCGTTTGCCGGCCAACCGTTGTTCACCGCCCCCGGCGGCGCGACCCAGCCGATCACGGTGCAGCCGCTGCTGGCAGACAATCCCCAAGGCGGCACCCAGGTGTTTTTCGGTACCGGCAAGTTCAACGAAGCGGCCGACAAGCTCAACAAGGACCTGCAGGCATTCTATTCAATCTGGGACGCCACGGGCGGCGCGGGGCAGATCACCGTGTCGAGCTTGCAGGCCCAGTCGATCACCGGGGTGTTTTCCGGTAGCACAGGACAGTTCGTGACCACCAGCCAGAGTGATGTGACGTATCCTGCGGAAAAGGGTTGGTACCTGCCGCTGGTGTATAACAATGCGCTGACCGGGGAGCGGGTCATCAACCCGGCCAACCTGGTGCTCGGGCGCGTGGTCTTTACCACGGCCGCCGTGGACACTACCGACCCTTGCGCCAGCTTCGGTACCGGCAAACTGATCGAATTGGATGCGTTCAACGGTAAGATGCTCAACTACGCGATTCTCGATACCAACAATGACGGCTCGCTCACCAGCCTCGATACGATTTCCGCCGGTGTGGTGTTCACGGGCGGTATCCCGACCCTGAGCGCCGTGGTCAGCGCCAACGGCGCCACCAATATGATCGTGAACGACTCTGGCGGCGGTATCACTGACCTGCTGGGCAAAACCGTTGGCGGCAGCCGCCGTATCATGTGGCGGCAAATACAATGAGGGAGCAAGGCATGCGCAGATCCAACCGCGGTTTCACCTTGATCGAAATCATGATCGTGATCGCGATCATCGGTATCGTGATCACCGTCGGCTATCCGAGCCTGACCGAATACATGAAGAAGGGCCGACGGGCCGAAATTGCCGGGCTTTTGTCCGAGCAGGCGCAGATTCTCGAGCGCCACTACTCGAAGAACAACGTCTACACCAACGCGACCGGGCTGAGCAGCGGCAACGATTTCTACACGGTTACCCAGACGCTGGCGGACCAGAGCTTCACCCTGACCGCTGTGCGCAAGAGCGGCTCGTCCATGGCCACGGACAAATGCGGTGACTTCACCCTCAACAATACTGGCGCGCGCAGCATGCTCAACGCCACTGCGGGAGTGACCACCAAGGATTGTTGGGGGCGCTGAGTTTCTTTTATCCGGGCGCGCTTTTGCGCCCTTTGTTTGAGTGAGTCGAATCAGAACATGACCAGGCAACAGCAAGTGGTGATTGTCGGTGGCGGAGTCATCGGCCTGCTGACGGCGTTCAATCTGGCGTCCGAAGGGCAACGTGTGGTGCTGCTGGACCGTTCCAATGTCGGCCAGGAGTCGTCCTGGGCCGGCGGCGGCATCGTTTCACCGTTGTACCCCTGGCGCTACAGCCCGGCGGTCACGGCGCTGGCCCATTGGTCGCAGGATTTTTATCCACAGCTGGGCGAGCGTTTGTTCGCGGCCACCGGGATCGATCCGCAAGTGCATGTGACCGGGTTGTACTGGCTGGACCTGGACGATCAGGACGAAGCGCTGGCCTGGGCCAAGCGGGAAGGGCGCCCGCTGCGGGCTGTGGATATCTCGGCTGTCCACGATGCGGTCCCGGTGCTGGGTGCGGGTTTTTCCCGGGCCATCTACATGGCTGACGTGGCTAATGTGCGTAACCCACGGCTGGTGAAATCCCTCAAGGCGGCGTTGCAGGCGTTGCCCAATGTCACGCTTCATGAGCATTGCGAAGTCAGTGGGTTCATTCGCGACGGTGGGCGTGTAGTGGGCGTGCACAGTTCCGCCGGTGAAATTCTTGGCGATGAGGTGGTGCTGGCCGCCGGCGCCTGGAGTGGCGAGTTGCTCAAGACTTTGGGCTTGAAGTTGCCGGTCGAGCCGGTCAAGGGCCAGATGATTCTGTACAAGTGCGCGTCGGATTTCCTGTCGAGCATGGTTCTGGCCAAGGGGCGTTATGCGATCCCGCGTCGTGACGGGCACATTCTGGTTGGCAGTACGCTGGAGCGCGAAGGTTTCGACAAGACTCCGACTGAGGTTGCGCTGGAGAGCCTGAAGGCTTCGGCGCAGCAGCTGATTCCGGCGCTGGCGAGTGCAGAGGTGGTGGGGCATTGGGCCGGGTTGCGGCCTGGGTCGCCTGAAGGTATTCCCTATATCGGCGAGGTGCCGGGGGTTGCGGGGTTGTGGTTGAACTGTGGGCATTATCGTAATGGGCTGGTGTTGGCTCCGGCGTCGTGTCAGTTGTTTACGGATTTGATGTTGGGGCGTGAGCCGGTGATTGATCCTGTGCCTTATGCGCCGGCGGGGCGGTTGTAAGGTTTTATACTCTGATCCAAATTGTGGGAGCGAGCCTGCTCGCGATGGCGGTTTGATTGAGTACATATCCATTTCTGCGGTAACGGCTACTTAGGGTTCCGCCCTTACGGCGGCTCACTTTTTTTCAAACGCCAAAAAAAGTAAGCAAAAAAGGCTTGCCCCACCACTCGGTGCCTCGCTTAGGCTCGGCATGCCCTCAACTCCGGCATTGCTCCGTGGGCCCGCCGCGAAGGGCCATCCATGGCCCAGCGCGGCTAACCCGGCATCCATGCCGGGTTGCCCACTCCACAATGCCTGCGTTCGGCCATCGTGGTTAAAGGGGCCTCCAGATCAAAAGCCGGGCCGAGGCGGCCTTATAGCCGACCTGGCTCTCCCGCTCGTACACCCATCCGATCTGTGGGAGCAAAGCTTGCTCGCGAGGCGGCCTGACAGCCGGCCTGGTTCTCCCGGTCGTACTCCGATCCCATTGTGGGAGCGAGCCTGCTCGCGAAGACGGCGGTACATCCAAGGCTGATGCAACTGATCCACCGCCATCGCGAGCAAGCTCGCTCCCACAGGGATTTGCAGTGGCCGCAAATCTGTAGATCGTCCCCCGATCCAGTGTGGGAGCGAGCTTGCTCGCGAAGACGATGGCACAGGCGATGAATATGTTGAATGCTCCGGCCCCTTCGCGAGCAAGCTCGCTCCCACAGGAGAAACGCGATCACCCTAAATCAGGTCGGCTGTTAGGCCGCCTCGCGGTGGACGTTGATCTCGGCGCCCCGTTAACCACGCTGGCCGAACGCAGGCATTGTGGAGTGGGCAACCCGGCATGGATGCCGGGTTAGCCGCGCTGGGCCATGGATGGCCCTTCGCGGCGGGCCCACGGAGCAATGCCGGAGTGAGGGCACACCGAGCCTAGGCGAGGTGCCAAGTGGTGGGGCAAAAGCGTTTTGCTTACTTTTGCGCTTTTCAAAAGTGAGCCGCCGTCAGGGCGGAACCCTAAGCAGCCGTAACCGCAGAAACGGATATACACACCGCCCTAACAGCCAACCAGCCTTTGTGGGAATGGTCGGACAAAGATCTGATTCCAAAAGAACTTTCCGACGAGGTCCGGCGGTTGCCGAGTGGGAAGAACCCTGGCTAACCTTTCCCCGTCGCTGCCAATTCAGCGTCCGGGCGTCGCGGCCCGAAAACTTGGTAATCCATTCCCTCTTTGGAGTACCGCAATGTGTAACAAACCTCCATCACCCACAGAAACGAATAACGCTTCCCCTGACTCCAGCCTTAACCCAAAAAAACTCGATGAAGCCGCCAAACGCGCCCTCGAGGTGTCAGGTTGGGGGCCGCTTCGCAGCCCAGCGGGAGCAGGCTCCCTCGCCACATTCGAAACCGCGGCTCAATCCAGCCCCAACTTCTTCAACCGATACCGCATCGACCGAAACGACAACTTCAATCGCTGCGCCGCCGCCGTGCGGTTCCAGCGGGTTTCCTCCAACGCCTGGAGGATGAGCTTGCGCTCAACATCTTCCAGGTAATCCTCCAGGTTGTCGACCTGCATCAAATCAGGAGTCCCCGCCTCACCAGCACTATTGCCATCGGCAAGGCGCAGGTCATCGGCCTCGATCAGTTGCTGTTCGCACAAGGTGTAGGCTCGCTCAAGCATGTTCTCCAATTCCCGCACATTGCCCGGGAAACGGTAGTTCTGCAGGGCCTCCAAGGCTTGCGGATGGAGCTTTGCCGCAGGGCTTCCGGTGCTCGCGGCCAGCCGCTGAAGCATGTGGTTGGCCAGCGGCTCGATGTCTTCGCGGCGTTCGCGCAAGGGCGGGACGCGCAGTTCGATGACGTTCAGCCGGTAATACAAATCCTGGCGAAAGCGCCCGGCGGCGACTTCGGCGTCGAGGTCCTTGTGGGTGGCGCAGAGGATTCGCACATCGACCACTTCTTCCTGCTGGCCGCCCACGGCGCGCACGGCCTTTTCCTG
This sequence comes from Pseudomonas thivervalensis, assembly GCF_001269655.1. Taxonomy (GTDB): domain Bacteria; phylum Pseudomonadota; class Gammaproteobacteria; order Pseudomonadales; family Pseudomonadaceae; genus Aquipseudomonas; species Aquipseudomonas thivervalensis. The sequence goes on along the minus strand of NZ_LHVE01000016.1, from coordinate 63,505 downwards.
GATGGCCCGTAACAGCTTGACCTGCATCGCCAGGGGCAGGTCGGCCACTTCGTCGAGGAACAAGGTCCCACCATGGGCGGCCTGGAACAGCCCGGGCTTGTCTTCGATGGCGCCGCTGAAGCTGCCTTTTCGATGGCCAAAGAACTCGCTTTCCATCAGTTCCGTAGGAATCGCCCCACAATTGACCGGCACAAACCCTTGGTTGGCGCGGGGGCCTTGTTCGTGGATCAACCGGGCGACCAGCTCCTTGCCGCAACCCGACTCCCCACTGATGTACACCGGAGCCTGGCTGCGGGCGAGTTTTTCGATCTGTTTGCGCACGTTGCGCATCGGCGGCGAATCACCCAACAGGCAGCGCTCGATAGTACTGGTCGGGGAGGCGACCGGTGGCAGGCGCAGGGCGCTCGTGACCAGTTCTCGCAGTCGACCCAGGTCGACCGGTTTGGTCAGGAAGTCGAAGGCGCCGGCCTTGAGGGCGTCGATGGCGGTTTCCAGGCTGCCGTAGGCGGTGATCATCGCCACGGGCAGTTGTGGATAACGTTGCTGGATGTGCTGCACCAGTTCCAGGCCGGTGCCATCGGGCAGGCGCATGTCGGTCAGGCACAGGTCGAAAGCATCCCCCGCCAGCAGGGCTTGGGCCTCGGCAAGGTTCTTGGCGCTGCGGGTGTCGAGTTTCATCCGGCCCAGGGTGATGTCCAGGAGTTCGCGGATGTCCGGTTCGTCATCGACGATCAGGATTCGTTGCCGTGAGCGATTGTTCAAATCTGTTTCCGTCCGTGAGCAAAAGTGATGCGAAAGCAGCCGCCGCCTTGGCGTGGTTTGAAGTCTAGGCGGGCCTGGTTGCTTTCGCACAGCTCACGGGACAGATAGAGGCCAAGGCCGGTGCCCTGGCTGCTGGTGGTAAAGAAGGGTTCGAACAGATGCGCCTGCTGCTCGGGCGTGACACCGGGGCCGTTGTCGATGATGTCCAGTGTCGACAGTTGGCTGTGTGGGTCGATGAACAGTTTCAGCCAGGCCTCGGCCTGTTCATGGGCCATTGCGCTGTGACGCCAGGCGTTGCGCAGCAGGTTGTCGAGTACCTGGGTCAACTGGTCGGGATCCATAAGCGTGGTGTGGTCCCCCGGGTCGATGCTCAGGTGCAAGTGCTGGTGTTCGGCCATGCTTTCGCGGGCCTGCCGGACGAATGGGTCGAGCCAGGTCCGCAGGTCGAGGCGCTGGGGTGTGGTTTGCTGGCGGCGAGACAGCTGCAAGACGTTTTCAATGACGCGATTCATTCGTTGGGAGTGATCTTGAATAATCTGCGTCAGACGCCGATCCGCATCGTTCAGTTCCTCTGATTCGCGCAGCAATTGCGCCGCGTGGCTGATGGCGCCCAAGGGGTTGCGGATTTCATGGGCGATACCGGCGGTCAGGCGCCCGAGGGAGGCGAGCTTGAGCTGTTGGGCGTGCTGGGCCACCTGGGCCAGGTCTTCGAGGAACACCAGGATCTGATGCTGGTCGTTGTGGCCCAAGGCGATGAAGCTCGGTTGCAGGGTCAGGCCGGTGCCGCTGATGATCAGGCTCTGCGCGCGCAGGCTGGGGTTGTTCAGCCACAGTTGCAGGCGCTCGACCAAGGCGGTGGAGCCGTCGTCGATCCGTTGGCCGACCAGATCGTGCATGCCCAGCAGGTTCAGCGCGCTTTCATTGGCCAGCTGGACCCGGCGTTGCCGGTCGAGCACCAGGATGCCGGTGCGCATGCGTTGCAGGATCAGCGCATTGAGTGCTTCGAGGCTGATCACTTCGCTGGCCCGTTGCTCGGCCAGGGTTTCGCTGGCTTCCAGCCGTCGGGTCAGGCCCTGCACCAGCAGCGCGGCGGCAAAACACAACGCCCCCAGGGTGCCGGCCTGCAAGTAGCTGCTGGGCCGGTTCGAGTCGCTCAGGCCAAGAAATAGACTCGAACCGACGATGCCGAGGGTGGCGACGGCCGCGATCAACAGACCGATCCGGCCACGCAACAGCGTGTTGCCAATGGCCACTGAGACGATGAGCAGGTTGCCAATGGCGCTGGGAGCCCCGCCGGCGGCGAAGAACAGCCACGAGAGCAACAGCACGTCGGTCAGGGCCAGGCCAAACAGCCGGGCAGGGCGGCGGGTGTTTTCAAGGAACACCACCAGCAGGATATTCAATACCAGATACAGCCAGCTGCCACTGCGCAGCAGGTCGTCGTTGGCGAACTCCAGCAGGCGGTTGTCCATGTTGCTGGAGATCAGCAGCACCAGGGTGATGCCGATACTCAGGCGGTACAGGTGGTAGAGGCGCAGCAGGCGCTGCGCCTGTTTGACGCGCGGGCTTGTAGCCTCAGCGCTCACGAGTGCCCGGGCCTTGCTCCAGATGAGCCTGGCTGCAATACCATTGCTGTTCGAGGGCCAGCGCCCGGTCACGGGGCAGGTGTACGCCGCAATGGGCGCAACGGACCATGGGCGGCGCGTCGTACTCCCGCGGAGCGTTCGGCGCGGAGGAGGCGCCCTTGAACTTACGCCAGAACCATACCGCAGCGGCAATCAGAGCGATCCAGAACAGTAAACGAAGCATGATGGGCAGCTTTTTGGCTAGAGATCAGGCAGTTTAGCCAAGGACAGGAACGGCGCACAGCGCAATAAAATCCGGGCACAAAAAAGGGAGACCGTCGGGTCTCCCTTTTTGCAGGTGCCTTGGCTCAGTCGAACAGGCCGAAGGTCATGTAGCTGAACCAGGAGCGGTCGCTGGACTCGCCCTCGGGCTCTTCTTCCTCGATCACGTCGCCATTTTCGTCCTTGGGCTTGAGTTCGTTCGGGATGGCTTCCTTGGCATCCTGGAACTGACGCTGTACGTCCTGGTTGGCGCGGGTTTCGCCCGGCGGCAGCGGTGGACGGGACTCGATCAGGCCCAGGGTCGCCTTGCTCAGCCACGAACGGTTGTCGGCTTCGTCGACCCGTGGGGTGAACTGGCCATCGACCAGCGAAGGGTGATCGGGGTAGTTCAGCTTCAGGGTTTCCAGGCTGGTGGCCGCCAGATCGTCCAGGTGCAGGCGCTGGTAGGCTTCGGTCATCACGGCCAGGCCATCACCCACCGAAGGGGTTTCCTGGAAGTTTTCCACCACGTAGCGGCCACGGTTGGCGGCGGCGACGTAGGCCTGACGGGTCAGGTAGTAGTCGGCCACGTGGATTTCGTAGGACGCCAGCAGGTTGCGCAGGTAGATCATGCGCTGCTTGGCATCAGGCGAATAACGGCTGTTGGGGAAGCGGCTGGTCAGCTGGGCGAACTCGTTGTAGGAGTCGCGCGCGGCGCCCGGGTCACGCTTGGTCATGTCCAGCGGCAGGAAGCGCGCCAGCAGGCCGACGTCCTGGTCGAAGGAGGTCAGGCCCTTGAGGTAATAGGCGTAATCGACGTTCGGGTGCTGCGGGTGCAGGCGAATGAAGCGCTCGGCGGCGGACTTGGCGGCCTCCGGCTCGGCGTTCTTGTAGTTGGTGTAGATCAGCTCCAATTGGGCCTGATCGGCGTAACGACCGAACGGATACCGCGACTCCAGCGCCTTCAGCTTGGCGGTGGCGCTGGTATAGCTGTTGTTATCCAGGTCGTTCTGCGCCTGTTGGTACAGTTCGACTTCGCTCAGGTTTTCGTCTACGACTTCCTTCGACGAGCAAGCAGCAGTCAATGCGAGGATGGCGATCAGCAGCAGGTGTTTCACTTGCATGGCGGCTTGCGTCCCTATGACGGCCGCTGTCTTGGGCGGGGCCGTCCTGTTATGATGAGCGCCCCGTTGAAAGCCTCGGGGCAAAAGACGCCGTATTTAACCACAAGCGCGCAGCCGAAACCAAAGGCTGTGCCGACGCCCAGTCCGAGCATGTCCGATAAAATAGAACTTCGCGCAGAGGTGCCGTCCGAATTGGGCGGCCAACGCCTCGATCAAGTCGCCGCACAACTCTTTGCCGAGCACTCTCGCTCGCGCCTTTCCGCCTGGATCAAGGACGGCCGCCTGACTGTGGATGGGGCGGTGATTCGTCCGCGCGACATCGTCCATGGCGGTGCCATCCTCGAACTGACTGCCGAGCAGGAGGCCCAGGGAGAATGGGTCGCCCAGGACATTGCCCTGGACATCGTCTATGAAGACGATGACATCCTGGTGATCAACAAGCCTGCGGGCCTGGTGGTGCACCCGGCGGCCGGTCATGCCGACGGCACGCTGCTCAACGCCTTGCTGCACCACGTACCGGACATCATCAATGTGCCCCGTGCCGGCATCGTGCATCGCCTGGACAAGGACACCACCGGCCTGATGGTGGTGGCCAAGACCATCCAGGCGCAGACACAGCTGGTCACACAGCTGCAAAGCCGCAGTGTCAGCCGCATCTATGAATGCATCGTGATCGGTGTGGTCACCGCCGGTGGCAAGATCAACGCCCCGATCGGTCGCCACGGCCAGCAGCGCCAGCGCATGGCGGTGATGGAAGGCGGCAAGCAGGCGGTCAGTCATTACCGCGTGCTGGAGCGTTTCCGTTCCCACACGCACGTGCGGGTCAAGCTGGAAACCGGCCGCACCCACCAGATCCGTGTGCACATGGCCCACATCAACTTCCCGTTGGTGGGGGACCCGGCCTACGGCGGTCGTTTCCGCATTCCGCCAGCCGCCAGCCAGACCATGGTCGAATCGCTGAAGAACTTCCCGCGCCAGGCGCTGCACGCGCGTTTCCTGGAACTGGATCACCCGACGACCGGCAAGCGCATGAGCTGGGAATCGCCGTTGCCGGATGATTTCGTCTGGCTGCTGACGTTGCTCAAGCAGGACCGCGAGGCGTTCATCGGATGAGTGACTGGCTGAAACCCGACTGGCCCGCGCCGGCCCGGGTCAAGGCCTGCGTCACCACCCGCGAGGGCGGCGTCAGCCTGGCGCCGTTCGACAGCCTCAACCTCGGCGACCATGTCGGCGACGACCCCATGGCTGTCGCCGAAAATCGCCGTCGCCTCACCGATCCATTCGCCATCACCCCGGCCTGGCTGCAGCAGGTCCACGGCATTGCCGTGGTCGAGGCTGACCCGGCCCGGGTGATGACCGCCGATGCCAGCTGGACCGCCACGCCGGGTATCGCCTGCACGGCGATGACCGCCGATTGCCTGCCCGTATTGTTCTGCAACCGTGCCGGCACCCGCGTCGCGGCGGCCCATGCCGGTTGGCGCGGGCTGGCGAACGGTGTGCTGGAAGCCACCCTCGACAGCCTTGCGGTGCCCGCGGATGAAGTCCTGGCCTGGCTCGGCCCGGCCATTGGCCCGCAAGCCTTCGAAGTCGGGCCGGAAGTGCGCGAAGCCTTCATCGCGCAACTACCAGAAGCGGCACAAGCCTTCGCCGCGAGCCCCAACGCCGGCAAATTCCTGGCCGATATCTACGCGTTGGCACGGCTGCGCCTGGCCGCGCGGGGTGTCACGGCTGTCTACGGCGGCGGTTTCTGTACCGTGACCGATTCACGTTTCTTTTCCTACCGGCGCAATCCACGCACCGGCCGCTTCGCTTCGCTGATCTGGATCGAACGCTAGACTTCTCTGATCTGCATCAAGGGCGCGCGGCTTGAATCTTCCAGAATCGACCACATCTATAACGGTATCTGGCAGGTTTCTTCATTCAGGATGTTTTCTAGGTCCGGCCTGCTCATTAGGAAGGTGACCCATGCGTATCGATCGTTTAACCAGCAAACTGCAATTGGCCCTGTCCGATGCCCAGTCCCTGGCCGTCGGCCTGGACCATCCCGGTATCGAACCGGCGCATTTGATGCAGGCCATGCTCGAGCAGCAGGGCGGCTCCATCAAGCCCCTGCTGATGCAGGTCGGCTTTGACGTCAACAGCCTGCGCAAAGAACTGGCGAAAGAACTCGACCAGTTACCCAAGATCCAGAATCCGACCGGTGACGTGAACATGTCCCAGGACCTGGCGCGCCTGCTCAACCAGGCCGACCGCCTGGCCCAGCAGAAGGGCGACCAGTTCATTTCCAGCGAGCTGGTGCTGCTCGCCGCCATGGACGAGAACAGCAAGCTCGGCAAGTTGCTGCTCGGTCAAGGCGTGAGCAAGAAAGCCCTGGAAAATGCCATCAACAACCTGCGTGGCGGCGAAGCAGTGAACGACGCCAACCACGAGGAGTCGCGCCAGGCGCTGGACAAATACACCGTCGACCTGACCAAGCGCGCCGAGGAAGGCAAGCTCGACCCGGTGATCGGTCGCGACGATGAGATCCGCCGCACGATCCAGGTGCTGCAACGCCGGACCAAGAACAACCCGGTGCTGATCGGTGAGCCTGGCGTGGGTAAAACCGCCATCGCCGAGGGCCTGGCCCAGCGCATCATCAACGGCGAAGTGCCGGACGGCCTCAAGGGCAAGCGCTTGTTGTCCCTGGACATGGGGGCCCTGATCGCCGGTGCCAAATACCGCGGCGAATTCGAAGAGCGGCTCAAGGCTTTGCTCAATGAACTGTCCAAGCAGGAAGGGCAGATCATCCTGTTCATCGACGAACTGCACACCATGGTCGGTGCGGGCAAGGGCGAAGGTTCGATGGACGCCGGCAACATGCTCAAGCCGGCGTTGGCCCGGGGCGAGTTGCACTGCGTTGGCGCGACCACGCTCAACGAGTACCGCCAATATATAGAGAAGGACGCGGCGCTGGAGCGGCGTTTCCAGAAAGTGCTGGTGGAGGAACCGAGCGAAGAAGACACCATCGCCATCCTGCGCGGCCTTAAAGAACGCTACGAAGTTCACCACAAGGTGGCGATCACCGACGGCGCGATCATCGCCGCGGCCAAGCTCAGCCACCGCTACATCACCGACCGTCAATTGCCGGACAAGGCCATCGACCTGATCGACGAAGCGGCCAGCCGCATCCGCATGGAAATCGACTCCAAGCCCGAAGTGCTGGATCGGTTGGAGCGGCGCCTGATTCAACTCAAGGTCGAGTCCCAGGCCCTGAAGAAAGAAAGCGACGAGGCGGCGAAGAAACGTCTGGAAAGGTTGCAGGAAGAAATCGTGCGTCACGAGCGTGAGTATTCCGATCTCGAGGAAATCTGGAATTCGGAGAAGGCCGAAGTCCAGGGCTCGGCGCAGATCCAGCAAAAGATCGAACAGTCCCGCCAGGAGCTGGAAGCGGCTCGCCGCAAAGGCGACCTTAATCGCATGGCCGAGTTGCAGTACGGGGTGATCCCTGACCTGGAGCGCAGCCTGCAGATGGTCGACCAGCACGGCAAGAGCGAAAACCAGTTGCTGCGCAGCAAGGTCACCGAGGAAGAGATCGCTGAAGTGGTGTCCAAGTGGACCGGCATTCCCGTCTCGAAGATGCTTGAAGGCGAGCGCGATAAGCTGCTGAAGATGGAAAGCCTGCTGCACCAGCGCGTGATTGGCCAGGAAGAAGCGGTGGTGGCGGTGTCCAACGCCGTGCGCCGTTCTCGCGCCGGGTTGTCGGACCCTAACCGTCCGAGCGGCTCGTTCATGTTCCTCGGCCCGACCGGTGTCGGTAAAACCGAGCTGTGCAAGGCACTGGCCGAGTTCCTCTTCGACACGGAAGAGGCCATGGTGCGCATCGACATGTCCGAGTTCATGGAGAAGCATTCCGTGGCCCGGCTGATCGGTGCGCCACCGGGCTATGTCGGTTATGAAGAGGGGGGTTACCTGACCGAGGCTGTGCGGCGCAAGCCGTACTCGGTGATCCTGCTCGATGAGGTCGAGAAGGCGCACCCGGATGTGTTCAACATCCTGCTGCAAGTGCTGGAGGATGGTCGCCTGACCGACAGCCACGGGCGCACGGTGGACTTCCGCAACACGGTGATCGTGATGACCTCCAACCTGGGCTCTACGCAGATCCAGGAGCTGGTGGGCGACCGCGAGGCACAGCGCGCGGCGGTGATGGACGCGATCTCTACTCATTTCCGGCCGGAGTTCATCAACCGTGTCGACGAAGTGGTGATCTTCGAGCCGTTGGCCCGGGATCAGATCGCCGGCATTACCGAGATCCAGTTGGGTCGCCTGCGCAGCCGCCTGACCGAGCGCGAGCTGAAACTGCAATTGAGCGACGAGGCGTTGGACAAGCTGATCGCGGTGGGTTACGACCCGGTCTATGGCGCACGGCCGCTCAAACGAGCGATCCAGCGCTGGATCGAAAACCCGCTGGCGCAGCTGATCCTGTCGGGTCGCTTCATGCCGGGCGAAACCGTGACCGGTACGGTGGAGAACGACGAAATCGTCTTCAACTGAGCCGATTGACTGGGCTTTTGTAGCGAGAGCCTCTCGCGCTGGAGCGCGCCGCAAGAGCTGTGTACGAGCTGTGTAGGAGCTGTGTAGGAGCTGTCGAGTGCAACGAGGCTGCGATCTTTCCCCCCAGGCACTTGAGTCTCAAGCGACAGATCAGAAGATCGCAGCCTTCGGCAGCTCCTACGAGGTGTGTTCACTTTGCGAGGGCATTTTTTCATCAGGCCGTTGAACTCAAAGGAAAAGGCTTGTAAAGTGCGCCCCGCAGTACGTCACCCCAAGGGCGACTTCTCACTGAGAAGGAATCCAAAATAAGTTGCAAATCATTGTCTTGAAAGCAATTTAAGGGGTTGACAGAGGTTTTGAAAATTGTAGAATAGCGCGCCTCAGACACACGAACGCAGCGATGCAGACGGTGGAAGAGGTTGAAGCGAGATTCAACGATGTAGCTTCAAAATTGCAGTAACTTGAAATATCAGTTCCGTGATAGCTCAGTCGGTAGAGCAAATGACTGTTAATCATTGGGTCCCAGGTTCGAGTCCTGGTCACGGAGCCATTTCAATCGGGGTATAGCGCAGTCCGGTAGCGCGCCTGCTTTGGGAGCAGGATGTCAGGAGTTCGAATCCCCTTACCCCGACCATATTTGGGTCGTTAGCTCAGTTGGTAGAGCAGTTGGCTTTTAACCAATTGGTCGTAGGTTCGAATCCCACACGACCCACCATTTTTGAAACCAGCTCGCTGGAATCGAATCTTAAGATCAGAGGCCAAAAGCGCTGATCGAGGAAGGCGACTTGCAAAGGTCGCCTTTTTTTTACCGGGGTATAGCGCAGTCCGGTAGCGCGCCTGCTTTGGGAGCAGGATGTCAGGAGTTCGAATCCCCTTACCCCGACCATATTAAAAATCCTCGTATCGAAAGATACGGGGATTTTTTTTGCCTGTGATAAAGCGGACTGACTTAAGTCGTCGTACAACCTGCCGATAACCCTCCGACAGGGGCATGGCCCCATCTCAGGCCAACAATAAAAAAAGGCACCCCGTTATGTTTCTTCGTCAGTTGAATATCGCCCCCCGTGCCGCGTTGGGTTTTGCCTTGATCGCCGTGCTGGTGGCGTTGCTCGGGGTGTTTGCGCTGGGGCAGATGTCGAGCATTCGTGACAGTGAAGTGGCCGTGGAAACCCAATGGCTGCCCAGCATTCGCGGAGGGGATGAGATCCGCGAATGGATGCTGCGGATCCGCACCATTTCCTTGCGCATGGCCCTGGACCAGGACCCGAAGAACATCCCGGTGTACCGCGGACAAATGGACACGCGCGATAAAGAGTTGGGCGAAAAAATCGCCGCCTACGAAAAACTCGTCGTGACGCCTGAAGGCAAGGTCCTTTACGACCAGTTCAAGCAGACCTTCGCTGCGTACCGTACCGGTATCGCGCAATCCTTCACTCTGGCGGAACAGGGGCGTCGGGACGAACTGATCAAGTTGCTGCTGGTGGACATGAAGACCGTGGTGGACGGTTCCGGCAAGCAGCTCAACGATCTGGCCGAGTTGTTTTCCAAGCAGGTGTCCATCGAGAGCCAGAAGTCCCAGGAGCACTACGCCAATTCCCGCATGATCGTCAGCCTGTTCATTGTGCTTGCCGCCCTGGCCACGGTGGCCCTGGCCATGTTGCTCACGCGCAGCATCGTCAAGCCCTTGGGCGAGGCGCTGGATGCTGCGGAGAGTGTCGCCCGGGGTGACCTGACCCGGCCAATCGAGACCCATGGCAACGACGAAGTGAGCCGCTTGCTCAAGGCGTTGGCGGCCATGCAACAGAATCTGCGTGAGACATTGCAGGGCATCAGTGGCTCAGCCGCGCAACTGGCCACCGCGGCTGACGAACTGAACGCAGTCACCCTCGACAGCACTCAAAGCCTGCAGCAACAGAACAATGAAATCGAACAGGCCGCCACTGCCGTCACCGAGATGACCACTGCCGTGGAAGAAGTGGCGCGCAACGCGGTTTCCACCTCCGATGCCACGCGTCAGTCCAGTGAATCGGCGTCCTTGGGCCAGCAGCGGGTCAGCGACACGGTCGAGGCCATCGGCGCTCTTGCCAGCGATGTGCAAGTGACCGGCGGCCTGGTGCAATCGCTGGCCAACCAGTCGCAGGACATCGGCAAGGTGCTGGACGTGATCCGCGCCATCGCCGAGCAGACCAACCTGCTGGCCCTCAACGCGGCCATTGAGGCGGCCCGGGCGGGGGAGAGCGGACGTGGGTTTGCGGTGGTGGCCGATGAGGTCCGGGCGCTGGCTTATCGCACGCAGCAATCGACCCAGGAAATCGAGCAAATGGTCCAAGGCATGCGCAGCGGTGCCACCCAGGCACTCGACTCCATGCAGGCCAGCTCCAGTCGCGCCGCCAGCACCCTGGCCATGGCGGAGCGGGCAGGGGAAGCACTGCAGACCATCACGGCGTCGGTCAGCGAAATCCATGAACGCAATCTGGTGATCGCCAGCGCCGCCGAAGAGCAGGCGCAAGTCGCCCGCGAGGTGGATCGCAACCTGGTGAACATTCGTGATTTGTCCGTGCGCTCGGCTTCCGGCGCGGACCAGACCAGTGCCTCCAGCCATGAGCTGTCACAACTGGCGAATTCGCTGCGCACGATGGTGCAGCGGTTTCAGGTTTGATCGGTGGTTGCGCAGATTGAGTTTTATCTTTTAGATAATTTTTGACTGCACTGGCGTCTTCGCGAGCAGGCTCGCTCCCACAGGATGACCTCGATCAACTGTGGGAGCGAGCCTGCTCGCGAAGGCGGTGGACCATTCAAACTCAGTGCTGCTGCCTCAATGCAACTTCAGCCGAGGCTCGGTCCCGCGTCCGATCTTGCTGCCCAGCATCAGCATGGCCGTGCGGAACATGCCGTACAGTGCCATCTGGTGCATGCGGTACAGCGACACATAGAACATCCGCGCCAACCAGCCTTCGAGCATCACGCTGCCGGTCAGGTTGCCCATCAGGTTGCCCACCGCCGAGAAGCGTGACAGCGAGATCAGCGAGCCGTAGTCGGTGTATTTGTATTCAGGCAAAGCCTTGCCTTCGATCCGCAGCTTCAGGGACTTGGCCAGCAGCGAGGCCTGCTGGTGCGCGGCCTGGGCGCGGGGTGGAACGTTGCGATCGCTGCCGGGTTGCGGGCAGGCGGCGCAGTCGCCGAAGGCGAAGATGTTCTCGTCGCGGGTGGTCTGTAGCGTCGGCAGCACTTGCAGTTGATTGATCCGGTTGGTTTCCAGCCCATCGATGTCCTTGAGGAATTCAGGTGCGCGAATCCCGGCGGCCCAGACTTTCAGGCTTGCGTCGATCACTTTGCCATCGGCGGTAATCAGGCTGTCGGCGGTCACCTGGCTGACGGCGGCGTTGGTCATGACGTTGACCCCGAGTTTTTCCAGGGTCTTGTGCACCGGTCCGCCGATACGCTCTGGCAGCGCTGGCAAGACCCGTGGGCCGGCCTCGATCAGGGTGATGTGCATGTTCTCCGGTTTGATCCGGTCCAGGCCGTAGGCGTGCAGTTCGTGGGCGGCATTGTGCAGCTCGGCCGCCAGCTCGACCCCGGTCGCACCGGCGCCGACGATGGCGACGCTGATGCGCTCGACGATGTCGGTCTGCCCGGCGTGGGCCCGCAGGTAGTGGTGGAGCAGTTGCTGATGGAAGCGCTCGGCCTGCTTGCGGGTGTCGAGGAACAGGCAGTGCTGCGCCGCGCCTTCGGTGCCGAAATCGTTGGTGGTACTGCCAACCGCGATCACCAGCGTGTCGTAGCCCAGTTCCCGGGCCGGCAACAGCTCGACGCCCGCCTCGTCATAGGTGGCGGCCAATTGGATTCGCTTGTTCTCCCGATCCAGGCCGCTCATGCGCCCGAGCTGGAACTCGAAGTGGTTCCATTTTGCCTGGGCAACGTAGTTGAGTTCGTCTTCGGAAGAGTTCAGGGAGCCGGCAGCCACTTCATGCAGCAGGGGTTTCCAGATGTGGGTCAGGTTCGCGTCGACCAGCATCACGCTGGCCGTGCCGCGCTTGCCCAGAGTCTTACCCAGACGGGTAGCCAACTCCAGGCCGCCGGCGCCGCCGCCAACGATGACAATACGATGAGTCATGGGGATATCTCGCAAGGCTAAAGGAATTCGGTGCTGTTACCCGCGCGAGTGCCATGCAACTCATAGCGTCAGGTAACTGATCAGTCGGCTCAACAGGCCCAGGCCAATCGTGATGGCCAGTACCACCACCAGGAGCATCCACGGCCGGAAAGGCCGGCGCTCGACTCGGTGCTGGGACAGTTGCAGGTACTCTTCGACATGCTTCTGGTCATCTGGGTTCAGGCGACTGGTCATAAAGGCCTCGTCAGGTAGACGTTGCGGAGTGTGAAGACGTTACAGCGTCCGGCTAGCCGGCATTGAAAGCAGCGTAGCCGCTCGCCGGAACGGGTTCGACGATCAGGCTGTCGTCCAGGCGAATGATTCCACTTTTTAACACCCGGGCGGTGATTCCGCCATGGCCGCGTACGGCCTGGAACGTACCTTCACCGAGGTTTCGCTCCAATCGGGTGCAGGGCTGGCACCAGCCGGTGGTTTCAAAGACGGCTTGGCCGATGCGAAAGCGCCGGCCCTTGAGGCTGAACAGATTGATCCCGCTGACCACAATGTTGCGTCGAAGCTCTTGGGGGCGCAGCGGTTGGTTCTCGGGGCGGCCCATCAGCGAGCCGATCACGGCCAGGTGTTCCCATTGGATCAGTGTCACCTGCCGCGCATTGCGCACACCGGGGCGGGCATGGTCGCCGGTCAGTCCGGCTTCCAGGCGGGCCTCAACGGCGTCCAGTTCGATCATCGGCGCATGGCCCTGGGGGCGCACGCCAATCCAGCGTACACAGCCCTGCTGCGGCACGGCGGCGATCAGTTCCTGTAGAGGGCTCACAGGCTGATCCCGACATCGAAGACGATGCTGCGGCCCAGGTTGCCCCGCAGGAAATCCGGTGCATCGGGATGGGCGAACAGCACCCGGGCGAACGTCGGACCCACCAGCGACAGCGAGCGCCAGCCCTGGCGCAGGTATTCAGTCGGCGGGGGGAAGTGGCTGTTGAGGTCCAGCACTTCGCGCTTGAGGCTGGCAAAGGCGATGATGTCCAGGTCCCCCAGGTCCATGCCGCGCTCGGTGTAGTTGTGGGCTTTCTTGCGCAGGGTCGGGGCCAGGCGCATCAGGAATTCATTGGCCGGAATCCGCCGGGGCTTGGCTTCGCGACGCACCAGTTGGCTCAGGGAGAAGGCGCTGCGACGGCGTTGCAGTTCATCGCGCCATTCGTCATTGAGGCGGCGGCCCTCGTCGAGCACGAAAAACACCTCGAAATTGGCATCGCGAAACAGCACGTCCGGCGGCTCGCCGGCCGGGGCAAACTCGTCAGCGCGATAAGGCACGTTCAGCCCTTGCAGCAGACGCTGGCAGACCCAACGCTCACGCTCCCATTTGCGGGCATTGGAGAGAAAGGCGTTGGCTTGCTCGGCCGCGATGGTCAGCAGGCGTAAGTAATCGGAATCATCCATGTGCCCAAGCTTAGCGTTCAAATGTGATCAAAAAAAATAAAGCTGTTGTGATGGGGCGAAATTTTCGCTCAGGCAGGTGATGCTGTTGCCACAAAACTCATGTACACCGCAGGCCCCATTGTGGGAGCGGGCTTGCTCGCGAAGAGGACAGCACATTCAACATCATCGTTGACTGTAATGCCGCCTTCGCGAGCAAGCCCGCTCCCACAGGATGAGCCTCAGGCAGGGCCCAGCAGGCCATCCTGTTCAGCCTGGTGCGCCAACCAGGCGCAGAACAGATCCAGTTTCTTGCTGTGTTGCGCGCTGCGCTTCGCGATATAGGTGTAGTGGCTTGGCTGAAATCCGAACGGTGCAATCAGGCGACCCAGGCGAATGTCATCGGCCACCAGGTGCCATGGGGCGACGCAAATCCCCAGGCCGGCAATCGCCGCCTCCAACGTAAAGTAATAATGTTCGTATTCCAGCCCGGCCGGCGCGCTGGTCGGGTGTCCCATCGCATCGCCCCAACTCGTCCAGGCATCCGGACGGGTTTTAGTGTGCAGGAGGGGATGGCGGAAAATCGAGCTCAAGTCAGTCAATTGGATACGCGCGGATAAGGAAGGCGCCAAAACGATGCCCAATCGTTCGGGAAACAACAGAACGGTGTTTTCGCGTTCATCCACGACGTCCTGTTCTGCCGTGATCATCACGTCATAGCGGTCCCGGCCCGGATCGGTCCCATGGACCGGTGAACTCAAGCGGATCTTGATTTGCGGGTAAGTCGTGTTGAAGTCGAAAAGACGGGGAATCAGCCATTTGACCGTGAACGTGCTGAAGCAGGACACGTCCAGGGTGCCTGTCGCCGTGTCTCGGACCCTGCCCACCGCGGCCTCGATCCGATCCAGCGCGGCCGTCAACGCTGGCAGGAGTTCTTTTCCGGCAGGGGTGAGCTGGGGTTTGTTCTTTGGGCCTTCGAACAGGTCCACGCCAAGGCTCAGCTCCAACTGGCGTACCTGGCGGCTGACAGCACCAGGGGTGACGAACAGCTCCTCGGCGGCAGCGGTCATTTTGCCCAGGCGGGCAGCCGCCTCGAAGGTACGAAGTGCATTCAATGGCGGTAGGTGACGTTTCATCAAGTGACTTTAACTCAATTACATCGGGCGCATAAATCGATATCCGGCACTGTGCGGTTTTCGCAGAATTCCCCAGCTTTCCAGGGTTTGTCGAATATTCAACGTTGCGACGACTGGGGAGCTTTTTTTCCAATCAAATTGAGAGCACCTCACATGCCATTCGTTCGTACCTCCGTCATCAAGGGCACCAGCCAGCCGCAACGTCAGCGTATTGTCGATGGCATACACCAAGCGCTGGTCGAGAGCATTGGCATGCCCGAGGATGAATTGTTCAACCTGGTCACGGACTATGACCCTGAGCAGTTTTTCTACAGCCGTACGTTCAACGGTGTGGATCGTTCAGACCATTTGATCGTGATTGAGATTACGATGCGCAGGGGCCGCAGTGATGCGATGAAGCGCGAGCTCTACAAAAGAATTGTCGACAATCTCGGCATTCAAGCCCAGGTTCGTCCGCAAGACGTTTTCATCTTCATGCATGAGAATGACTATTCGGATTGGTCGGTAGGCTTTGGTAAGTTTGCAATGGCCTTGGTACAACAATCAGGAGGTGTCGCTCCTGAATAGCGAACGAACGGAGTAGCCCATGATCGGTGCCGAACTGCTTTCATCGCAGACTCTGGCGGCCGGCTGGCTGGTGTATGTGCCTGTGTTGGCCTGGGCGGTGGTGCGGGTGCCGTGGGTCGAGCTGTTCACCGACAGTCGTCGCCAGCACCTGTTGTTCGGCACGGTGCTGGCGTTGTTCATGCTGTGGCTGGTGCGGCGGGATTTCGATACCGGTGTCTCGTATCATTTCATCGGCATGACCGCCGTGACGCTGCTGCTGGACTGGCCGTTGGCGATCCTGGGTGGCCTGTGTGCGCAGCTTGCGTTGGTGCTGCTGGGGCGTCAGGACATGGCGGCGGTCGGGGTCAACGGCGCGCTGCTGATCCTGTTGCCGGTGCTCGTCACCGAGTGTTGCGCGATCCTGGTGGAGCGCGCACAGCCGCGCAATCTGTTCGTGTACATCTTCTGTTCGGGTTTTCTCGCCGCCGCGCTTTCGGCGTTGGCGTGCCTGCTGCTGGGGCTTGGCCTGCTGTGGTACGACGGTATATTCGCCATGCCTTACTGGCTGGAAGACTTCATTGGCTACCTCTGGCTGATCATCTTTCCCGAGGCGTTCATCAATGGCATGGTGATCAGTGCGTTGGTGGTGTTCAGTCCCGAATGGCTGGAAACCTTCAACCGCACGCGCTACCTGTCGGCACCGTGGAACGATGACGGCAAGCCTTGATTCACGTCAAGGCTGCCCCGTCGCACGCCCTTCATGCTCTGGAAAACTTCCAGGAGCACAACCATGAGTGTTTATGAGTGGGCGAGACAAGAGATCAGGCGTAGCCACGACGCCGCCATGGAGATCGGTTTCGACCCGGGCTTGAGTCTGCGTGCCTTGCTCAGTGCCATCGTGCAGCAGAGCAAGACAGTGCGCAGTGCTGAAGACCTGGCCGACGAGTTGAGTTTCCTCGCGGAAAACCTCGACGACGAACAGGACTACGGTTTCATGCGGCCTTAGGGGATAACCCCGTTACCTGAGATGACAATGAGCCCGTGGCGAGGGAGCTTGCTCCCGCTGGGGCGCGTAGCGGCCCCTAAAAAACGATGAGTGCTTCGCGCTCAAGCGGGAGCAAGCTCCCTCGCCACAATGATTCATACCGGGCCTTAGTGATGGGAGCGAGGGTTGAAGTCTTCGCTGAACAACTCATCCTCGGCGTCCGGGGCCACGGGAATCTTGTGTTCTTCCGACGCCCAGGCGCCGAGGTCGATCAGTTTGCAGCGATCGGAACAGAACGGCCGGAATTTGCTCTGCGGGCTCCATTCCACAGGGGCGCCGCAGGTTGGGCAATCAACGGTTGGGGTTTGGCTCATGATTGGCCTCCACGCAAAGTAAGGTAAAAGTGATGCAGGCGCTCGACCTCGCTGTGCAGCCAGGCGAGGTCGCGGTCGTTGACCACCACGTCGTCGGCATGGCTCAGGCGATCCTGGCGGCTGGACTGGGCCTTGAGGATCGCCTGGACCTGCTGCTCGCTGGTCTGGTCGCGCTGCAACGTACGTTCGATCTGCAGCTGTTCCGGCGCATCGATCACCAGGACCCGCTGGGTCATGGCGTACTGGCCTGACTCGATCAGCAGTGGCGACACCAGGATCGCGTAGGACGATTGTGCCTGGGCCAGGTGATGGGCGATTTCCTCGGCGATCAGCGGATGCAGCAGCGCCTCGAGCCAGCGGCGTTCATCGGTATTTTCGAAAATCAGCTTGCGCAGCGCCGCCCGATCCAGGGCGCCGTCGGCCTGCAATACGCCGGGGCCGAAGTGCTCGGCGATGTTCGCCAGCGCCGGGCGCCCGGGTTCGACCACCCAGCGAGCGGCGTGATCGGCGTCGATGACGTGCACGCCCAGATCGATAAAATGCTGGGCCGCCGCGCTCTTGCCGCTGCCGATGCCACCGGTCAGGCCGAGAATCCAGGGTTTTTCCAGAGGGTTATTCATAAAAGATCGACATTAGAAACCGACAGACTGCCAATAGAAGTCGGTTATTTGACCACCCCAGAGCAAGGCAATCCAGCCGGCAATGGCCAGATAAGGTCCAAAGGGGATTTGCGTTGACCCTGGAGCGTCTCGCAGGCGCAACACAATGACCCCGATAATGGCGCCCACCAGCGACGACAACAGCAGCGTCAGCGGCAGGACCTGCCAGCCACCCCAGGCGCCGAGCATCGCCAGCAGCTTGAAGTCCCCATAGCCCATGCCTTCCTTGCCAGTGATCAGCTTGAACACCCAGAACACCGACCACAGCGCCAGGTAACCGGCCACCGCGCCCCACATCGCCTGGTCCAGGGAGACGAACAGCCCGAAGCTGTTGATGATCAAGCCCAGCCACAACAACGGTAACACCAAGGTGTCGGGCAGCAATTGATGCTCGGCGTCGATCAGGCTCATGCCCAGCAGACCCCAGGTCAACACCATCACCATGCCGGCTTGCCAGCCGAAGCCGAAATGCCAGGCGACGAACCCCGACAACGCGCCGCAGGTCAATTCGGTCAGTGGGTAACGCCTGCCGATGGGCGCGGCGCAGCTCGAACAGCGGCCACGCAACATCACGTAGCTGAACACCGGGATGTTTTCCCAGGCGCGGATGCGATGGTCGCAGTGCGGGCACTGGGAGTGGGGCAGCATCAGGTTGTAGACCGGGCCCGGGGTTTCGGCTGGCAGGCCCAGCAGGTCGTGGGCTTGCAGGCGCCATTCGCGGTCGAGCATCTTCGGCAGGCGCCACACCAGCACGTTGAGGAAGCTGCCGATGATCAGGCCGAGCAATGCCGCAACGAGCACGAAAGCCAGGGGATACAGCACGAAAAATTCGCTCAGGGGCATGTCAGATCGCAGAGCCGAGTTGAAAGATGGGCAGGTACATGGCAACCACCAGGCCACCGACGACGATCCCCAGGATCACCATGATGAAGGGTTCCATCAGGCTGGTGAGGTTGTCCACCAGATTGTCCACTTCGGCCTCATAAAAGCTCGCGACCTTGTCGAGCATGTCGTCCAGCGCGCCGGATTCCTCGCCGATGGCGGTCATCTGGATGGCCAGGTTCGGAAAGATCCCTGACGCGCGCATGGAAAAATTCAACTGCATGCCGGTGGAGACGTCCTGGCGGATGCGCTGCACGGCGCGCTTGAACACCACGTTGCCGGTGGCGCCCGACACCGAGTCGAGGGCTTCGACCAGCGGCACGCCGGCGGCGAAGGTGGTCGAGAGCGTTCGGGCAAAGCGAGCCACGGCGGACTTGTACATCAAGGTGCCGATCAAGGGGAGCTTGAGCAGCCACTTGTCTCGCCAGTCACGAAACGCCTGGGACCGCTTGAGGGCATATTTCACCCCGAAAAACGCTCCCGCCAAACCGCCCAGCAGCAACCACCACGATTGCTGCATGAACTCCGACAGGCCGATGACCATCACCGTGAAGGCCGGCAGCTGTGCCCCGAACCCGGAGAAGACCGATTCGAACTGCGGCACCACCTTGACCAACAGGATGCCGGTGACCACCGCTGCGACGAGTATCACCGCCGTCGGGTAGGTCATGGCTTTCTTGATCTTGGCCTTGAGGGCTTCGCTCTTTTCCTTGTAGGTCGCGACCCGGTCCAACAGCGTATCCAGGGCACCGGCCTGTTCGCCGGCGTCCACCAGGTTGCAGTACAGCTCGTCGAAATATTGCGGGCATTTGCGCAGCGAGGCGGCGAAGCTGTTGCCGGCGGCGACTTCCTGCTTCACCTGATCCACCAGCTTGCGCATGTTGGGGTTGTCGAAGCCTTCGCCGATGATGTCGAACGCCTGCAACAGCGGCACGCCAGCCTTGAGCATCGTCGCCATCTGGCGAGTGAAGAGGGCGATATCCAGCGGCTTGATGCGCTTGCCCTTGCTGAATATCGAGGTGGATTTCTTGCGTACCTTCTCCGGGTTGATGCCTTGCTTGCGCAACTGTGCCTTGACCAGGGCCGGGCTCTGGCCTGTCAACTCGCCGGTCATTTTCGCGCCTTTGCGGTCTTTGCCTTCCCACGTATAGACGTCGGTTTTTACTGCCTTGACCGCCATGCTCAATCCTTGGTGACCCGGTTGATTTCTTCGAGGCTGGTAACGCCCTGCATCACTTTGAGCAGCCCCGATGCGCGCAGGTCATTGAAGCCGTCCTTGCGCATCTGCAGATCGATTTCCAGTGAGTTGCCCTCGGCCATGATCAACCGTTGCAGCTCTGGCGTGTTCTTGACCACTTCGTAAACCCCCACGCGCCCTTTGTAACCGTGGTTGCACTGTTCGCAACCGACCGGCTCATAGATCGTGAATGAGCCGATGCGTTCCCGGGGGAAACCTTCCTTGAGCAAGGTTTCCTCGGGAATCTCGATGGCCTTCTTGCAATGGTTGCACAGCTTGCGCGCCAGCCGCTGGGCGATGATCAGGTGCACGGCGGTGGCGATGTTGAACCCCGGGATACCCATGTTCTGCAAGCGGATCAGGGTTTCGGCGGCGCTGTTGGTGTGCAGGGTGGAAAGCACCAGGTGCCCGGTCTGGGCGGCCTTGATGGCGATCTCGGCGGTTTCCAGGTCGCGGATCTCGCCGACCATGATCACGTCCGGGTCCTGGCGCAGGAACGAGCGCAGGGCCTGGGCGAAGTCCAGCCCTTGGCGCGGATTCACGTTGACCTGGTTGATGCCTTCCATGTTGATCTCCACCGGATCTTCGGCGGTGGAAATGTTGATGTCCACGGTGTTGAGGATATTCAGCCCTGTGTACAGCGACACGGTCTTGCCCGAGCCGGTCGGGCCGGTGACCAGGATCAGCCCTTGCGGTTGCTTGAGGGCGGCCATGTACAGGTCTTTCTGGTCCGGCTCGTAGCCCAGGGCATCGATGCCCATTTGCGCGCTGGACGGGTCGAGGATCCGGATCACTACCTTTTCGCCCCAAAGCGTCGGCAGGGTGTTGACCCGGAAGTCGATGGACTTGGTTTTCGACAGGCGCATTTTCAGCCGGCCGTCCTGGGGCTTGCGCCGTTCGGAAATATCGAGGCTGGCCATGACCTTCAGGCGGGCGGCGATGCGGGTCGCCAGCTGGATCGGCGGCCTGGCCACTTCTCGCAGCATGCCGTCGGTGCGCACCCGCACCCGATAAGTCTTTTCGTAGGGCTCGAAGTGCAGGTCGGAAGAACCGCCCTTGATCGCGTCCAGCAGCATCTTGTTGACGAAACGCACCACGGGCGCATCGTCGGTGTCCTGGCCGCCGATGGAGTCCTGCCTGGTGTCGTCGATCGATTCGATATCCAGGCCGTCGAGGTCGACATCGCCCATGCCTTCCAGGCCTGTGCTACTGGATTCGAAGAACTTTTCGATGGCATCGCTGAGCTTGTCGTCCTCCACCAGGATGGCTTCGGTGGTCAGGCCGGTGCTGAACTGGATGTCATTGATGGCCTGGTGATTGGTCGGGTCGGAGATGCCCACGTACAGCTTGTTGCCGCGTCGCCACAGCGGCAGGGCGTGGTGCTGGCGCACCAGTTTTTCACTGACCAGGCCGGTGGGCTGGGCTTCCTTGTCCAGGCTGTTGAGGTCCAGCAGGGCCACGCCGAAATGCTCCGAGGCGATTTCCGCGATCTGACGGCTTTGCACCAGCCGGTTCTGTACCAGGTAGCTGACCAGCGGGATGCGACTGCGCTGGGCCTGTTGATACGCCTGTTGCGCACTTTGCTCGGTGAGCAGTTCGGCCAGCACCAATTGCTTGGTCAGGCCGCTGAGGGCGATGTCATTCATGGGGATACCGGACGCGGACAGTTCATGACTTATAGCCTAGTCAAGCATCGACGCCAAACCAGCGGGTTTGGGTGACAAAAAACGTCAGATAGTGCGGTTGTTGAGGTAGGACGTCGCCGTTGTGCGGGTCCAAGCCCCTTTGATGATGGGGCTTCAGGGTTGGCATGTGCCCTGCAATGGCCGTTTCAGGACATGAGATTTCGGCTCATGCATGGGAGATGTCTATGAATAAGCAGAAGGGCTTTACGCTGATCGAGCTGCTGATCGTCGTGGCGATCATCGGCATTCTGGCGACGTTCGCGTTGCCGCAGTATTCCAGGTATCAGGCGCGGGCCAAGGTGACGGCCGGCCTGGCGGAAATCACTGCATTCAAGGTGCCATACGAGGACAACATGAATCGAGGGGTGGACCCGACGATCGCCAACATGGGCATCACCTCACCTACCAGTAACTGCACTATCACCATTACAGGCACAGCGGCGGCCGGTGCGGGCACGATTGCTTGTTCTCTCCTCAATTCGCCTGCGCTCGTCCAGGGTAGGACGATTACGCTCTCTCGTTCGGCTGCGGGTGTCTGGACCTGTGCTTCTACTGCTGCCCAGGAATTCTTGCCGACTGGCTGTACCGGTGCTGCGAACCCATAACCAATTCCGGTTGACTCGGCCCCGCTTAAACACCGGGGCTTTTTTATTGGAAATTGGAAATGTTCAGGAATTCAGAGGCTTAGCGAGCAAGCGAAACCCGCAACTTGCATGTCGAAAATCGGCAGGTCATGCATTTTGCATGATTGTGGAAATTGCCGCTTCGCTTAACCTACTGATTTATAAGTCATTTATAAATTTTTCAAAACTGGCACAGCCTTCGCACTACTCCTGATAACCCTGCCGGGATGCATCTCCGGCAGTTTCTGAGAAAAACAGGAGTTACTCGTATGAAGAAGTTCGCTATCACTGCCGCCGCTGCTACCGCACTGACCCTGACCATGGCTAGCGCATTCGCCGAGACCACTCAAGCAACTCAGGCGCCAATGATGCTGGCTGCAGGCGAAGTGACAGAAGCCAAGGAAGCCACCTCCGATACCTGGATCACCACCAAGGTCAAAGCTGACCTGGTCACCGAAAAAGGCATTCCAGGCACCGACATCAAAGTCGAAACCAACAAAGGCGTCGTGTCGCTGTCGTCCACCGTTGCCGTGACTGATGCTCAGAAAGATACCGCCGTGGCAATCGCCAAGAAAATCAAAGGCGTCAAGGCCGTATCGGCTGACGGCCTGAAAGCCGAGTAAGGCCAAGACTTCTCGCCTGGACTGGGAGAAGGCACGGTAAGCGAGCTGAGTCATACGCTTGCCGTTGCTTTGGAGTTCATGCGAAAGGCCACAGGATGTGGCCATTACAGGCCCCCGACATTCGTGCCGGGGGCCTGTTCTATTCCGAGAGGAGAAAGTGCGGGTGAAGTTTGTGGGGCCGCCTGGGAAACCGAGTTGTTCTTAATCGCGAGCAGGCTCGCTCCCACATTTAAATGCATTCAGCCTGACGAAACCCAATCCACTGTGGGAGCGAGCCTGCTCGCGATGGCGCCGGTACTGTCAACGCCATTCCAGCTGAATGGAGCAGGGCCGTTCACCGCCCCCGCTTGCTGGTGATCTCCACCAGCCGATTCCTCTCGAAACGCAGGTACTGATACATGCCGCTGTTGGGCCCGTAGGTCCATTCTTCCACCGGGTATTCCTCCCGGCGATTGACACTGCGCTTGTAGCCCAGGTCATCCCGCGCCGCAGGCTCTCCGCACTTTTGCAGCACTTCGCTCGAACGGTCGCCGACGCTGATCAACTGGCTGCCGCAGCGCAGCGTATTGGCAGCCGATGCCTGGCCAGCGGCGAGCAACAGACCCAGGCTGAGCCCATACCAGGGTTTCATCTTATTCGGCATCCAGATGCATAGGGGTAATCACCCGGCCATCGCTTTCGGCCTGGCCGAGGCTGGCGTCGATGAAATACACGCGGTCGTCGGCCAACTGGCCTTTGTCTACCAGGAAATCCTTGATGCTGCTGGCCCGTTCCTGGCCCAGCTGGCGCAATAGCACGTCGCTGCCGCTCCAGAATTTGATCACACCTTCGCGCAGTTTCTCGATGCGTGCCTTTTTATCCAATTGCGTCCATTCGGCTGGCGGCTGGGTCTTGAGGCGCGTGCGGTAGATGCCTTCGAGCAGCGGCGCCTTTTCATCCTCGGGCACCTGTATCAGCGAAGCCTGGGCCGGAACCTTGTCACCCCGACGCTGGAGCATTTTGTAGTAGTTGTACTGGTATTCGCGTTCCAGGCGCTGGGCGGCGAGCAATGGGCCGTCGCTGCTTTCGGCGGCGGTGCCTTCGATCTCCAGGCGCAGCTCCGGCCGTTTGGCCAGGGCCTCGGAGAGTTTGAGCAGCGTGCCTTCGTTGTCCTTGTTCAGGTCGCTGGAGCCCGGCGCGAATGCGACGCTGCCCAGGTCTTCCGAACCGCCGCCAGCCACCAGCCCACCGATGAGCTTGAACGGCGCCTGGGCTGCGCGGACCACCAGGTTGCGCAGGGTCTGCCAGACGATCGGCATGACGCTGAATTGTGGGTCGTTGAGGTTGCCGCTGACCGGCAGTTCGATGGAAATCTTGCCCTCGGAGTCCTTGAGCAACGCGATGGCCAGCTTCAGCGGCAGGCTCACGGCGTCCGGGCTGTCGACTTTTTCCCCCAGTTGCAATTGCTCGACCACCACCTTGTTCTCCGCCTGGAGCTGGCCCTTGGCGATGCGGTAGTGCAGGTCGAGATTGAGCCGGCCCTTGCGGATGCGATAGCCGGCGAACTTGCCGGAGTAGGGGGTCAAGGTCGTCAGCTCGACCCGTTTGAAACTGGTGGCGATGTCGAGGCTGGCCATCGGATCGAAGGGGTTGACCGCGCCCTTGATGGTGACCGGCGCGTAACGGTCGACCTTGCCCTTGACGTCCACGCTGGCCGGTTGGGCCTGGCGGCTGTCGATGGTGCCGATCTGGCCATTGAGCTGCTGGATGGCCGTGGCGAAGTTCGGTGTGAGGCTGAAGTCGGCGAAGTTGGCCGAACCGTCGTTGATGGCGATGCCGCCGATGTGGATACCCAGTGGTTTTTCCTGGGAGGCCGGTTTTGCCGCGGTGTTCTTCGCGCCGCTGTCGGCCGGTTGCGGGATCAACAGGTCATCAACGTTGGTGGTGCGGTCGTCATTGATCATGAACCGCGCGTAAGGCTGGAACAGGTTGACCTTGTCGATGGACAGGCTGTCGCCGTGTTGGTAGTTGAGGCCTTCGACGACCAGTTTCTGCCATTTGACGAAGTCACGGGTCTTGAGGGTGTCGAGGGTGTGCAACTGATCGACCTGGGCGCGGCCGGTAACGGCAAAGGCCAGCGGCTCGGTGCTCTTGAGGTCGACCGCGAGGTCGCTGCCGAGCATCCCGGACCGCAGCTCCAGGCGAATGAACGGGTTGATGTACGACTGGGCGACGCGCAGGTCGATGTCTTGCGTCTTGACCTTTAGTTTGGCGCTGATCGGGTTCAGGTTGACCTCGCCGTCGGCCAGGATCTTGCCCTGTTTGCCTACTCCGGTGTCCAGCTTGAGGGTAAAGGGCGAGCCGTTGAGGGTGTCGTAGTTCTGCAGGTCGAGGTTCAGCGGGCCGACCTCCAGTGCCACGGCGGGCTGCGCCTGGCGGTCGGCCAGATGCACCTGGTAGTCGCGCAGTTGCACGTCCTTCAAGATCACCTGCCACGGTTTGCTCGGTGGTGCCGGTTCAGGTTTTGGCGAGTCGGCCGCCGCTGGAGCGGAGGCCGGCTCCGCCTTGACCTGCGGTTTGGCTGGCTGGCTGGCGAAGAGTTTCTGCCAATCCAGCTGCCCGTCCGCCTCGCGGGCGGCCCAGGTTTCCAGTTTCTGGCTGCGGATCTTGCCCACCACCACTTGTTGCTTGGCCAGGTCGAGCGTGGTCTCGCTCACGTCCAGGCGTTCGAGTTTCACCAATGGACGGCCGTCGGGCGCCTTGATGGCGAAGGGCGCGACACTGACCGCGACGTTATTGAGCAGCAGCTCGGTGCCCTTGGCCAGGTTGAGCTTATAGTCGGTGCTGAGGTCCAGGACGCCGTTTTCCAACACCAGCGGCACCGCGTCGCGCACGTAGGGCCACCACGCTTTCATCTGGCCGCCAGTGACCTTGAGCGTGCCCTGGGAGGCAATCGGTGTGAGGCTGAAATTACCGGTCCAGTCGATCTGTCCGCCTGCGGGGCCGGCGGCCACCAGGGTCATGTCGGCGTTGTCGTCGGGCAGGGTGCTGAGGTTCTTCAGCTCGAAATCGAGGGTGTCGTAGAGAAATTCGATGGGCTCGCTGGGGCGCAGGTCCTGGAAATGCACGTAACCGCCGGCCAGTTTGATTCGATCGACCCGCAAGGGGAACGGTTTGGCCTCGGGATCGGTGGGCGTCGGTTCGCTGGCTGGCAGCTTGAACAGGCCCAGCAGGTTCAGCTGACCGTCCTTGGCGAACACGACCTCGGTCTTGGGCTTGTCCAGCTCGATGTCGACCAGGTGCAGGGCGCCGGACCACAGGCTGTCGAGTTGCAAATTGGCGTACAGCCGTTCGAAGCCGACCTGCTCCTTGCCCGGTTCGCCGATGTCCAGGCCCCAGAGGGTGACTTCAAGGCTGAAGGGATTGAGTTCGATGCGCTGGATTTGGGCCGGCACCGTCGCATGGGCGGCCAACTGCTGGTTGGCGATGCGCAAGGCGATGCCTGGCAGAATCAGGAAACCCAACAGACTGTAGAGGGCCAGTGCGGTCAACAGGGCGCCGAAAGCGCGAATCAATCCTTTGGGCATGTGCGGTTTCATCTGGTGTGAATCGGAGTGCCTTGGAGTATGGCATGCGTTTACGGTTCCGAAGCCACTGTGATTTATGAGATTTGTCTGGTTTCCATGTGAGATTTCAGGCCCGGGCCTAGAGCTGGAGGATCAGCGTCTTGAGCGGTGGTTGCTGGTCCAGGGAAGGAAAATCGCCGCCGGGTGTCAGCACGCTCCACTCGCGCACCGGGCGACCGGCCTTTTCCGCACAACGCAAGACCTGCTCGCGCCAGTCGTCCATGGGCACTTTTGCCAGGTTGTTGCAGCAGATCAGCACGCCATTGTCGGCGGTGGTAAGCAGCGCCGGCTTCAGCAGGCTTTGGTAGTCGCGCAACAGATCGACGGTGCCGAACGCACTTTTGGCCCAGGCCGGTGGGTCGAGTAGGACCAGGTCGTACTGGCGTTGCTCCAGGCGCACGTAGCTGGGCAGTTTCTGCCCGCGCCGCTGGCTGATGGGCAGGCCAGCCAGTTGGCGGATCGCCGGGAAGTAATCCGACTGCACGAATTCCATCGGCGGCAAATCGGGGTTGAGCAGGCCGTTTTCGCGGCCCACGGCCAGGTTGCCTTCTGCGAAGTCCAGGTTGCACACCTCCCGCGCGCCACCGGCCGCAGCGCTCAGGCCGACGCCGCAGGTGTAGGCGAACAGGTTCAACACGCTTTTGTCGCGGCTGTGTGCCTTGACCCAGCCCCGGGCGTTGCGCAGGTCGAGAAACAGCAGGGGATCCTGCCCGGCATGCCGGCCGCGAACGCGATAATTCAAGCCCCATTCATGCCCGACCAGGTCTTGCAGGGCGGCCTCGTCAGCCTGATAGACCGTGTCCTGGCGGTCGACGCGGGAATTGCCCCGGGCGCGGTCGTTGTAGACCAACAGGGTCTCCAGGCCCAGCCGTTCGTTGACGATGCCGTGCAATTGCAGCAGGTCGTCGCGCTCCAGCGATTGATGAAAGCTCTGCACCAGCAGTTGCGGGCCATAGCGGTCGACGGTCAGGCCGGGCGCGCCTTCCTGGCTGCCGTGGAACAGGCGGTAGCAGTCGGTACCTTGCTGGTGCAGTTGGCCGAGCAGTGCCTGGCGTTGGTCGAGGGCGGCGCGCAGCGCCTGATTCAGGGAAGACATGCCGGGCGCGCCTTAGAGAAATGAGGCGCGGGAGTTTAGCAGTTATGGATACTCGGGTATCGCATACAGATGTGAGGCAGGTACCCCTGTGGCGAGGGAGCTTGCTCCCGCTCGGCTGCGCAGCAGACGCTAAATCGCGATCGCACCCTGTAAAAAACAGGGGCGCTTCGCACCCCAGCGGGAGCAAGCTCCCTCGCCACAGGTTCTTGTGTCTGGCCTAGCGATTCAGGCGTTTGTCGATCAGCCCCTCCACCACGCTTGGATCGGCCAGGGTCGAGGTGTCGCCAAGGCTGTCGAGTTCATTGCAGGCGATCTTGCGCAGGATGCGCCGCATGATCTTGCCCGAACGGGTCTTGGGCAGCGCCGGCGCCCACTGGATCAGTTCCGGCTTGGCGAAGCTGCCGATTTCCTTGCTGACGTGAGCCAGCAATTCCTTCTTCAACTCGTCATTGGCCTCGACCCCATTCATCGGCGTGACAAAGGCATAGATGCCCTGGCCCTTGAGGTCGTGGGGGTAGCCGACAACGGCCGCTTCGGCAATGTTGTCGTGCAGCACCAGGGCGCTTTCCACCTCGGCGGTGCCAATGCGGTGCCCGGAGACGTTGATCACATCGTCGATGCGTCCGGTGATCCAGTAATCGCCGTCTTCGTCGCGCCGCGCGCCGTCGCCGGTGAAGTAATAACCGGGATAGGGCTTGAAGTAGGTATCGACCATGCGTTGATGGTCGCCGTAGACGCTGCGGATCTGCCCCGGCCAACTGGATTTGATCGCCAGCACACCGCTGCCGGCACCGCTGATTTCCTTGCCCACCTCATCCAGCAAGACCGGTTGCACGCCGAACATCGGCCGCGTGGCGCAGCCCGGCTTGAGCCGTGGGGCACTGACCAACGGGCTGAGCATGATGCCGCCGGTTTCGGTCTGCCACCAGGTATCGACAATCGGGCAGCGCTGTTCGCCTACTACATTGAAATACCATTCCCACGCCTCCGGGTTGATCGGCTCACCGACGCTGCCGAGCAATCGCAGGCTTTTGCGGGACGTTTCCTGCAACGGTCCGGCCCCTTCGCGCATCAACGCGCGCAAGGCGGTCGGCGCGGTGTAGAAGATGTTGACCTGATGCTTGTCGATCACCTGCCAGAAGCGCGAACTGCTGGGGTGGCTCGGCACGCCTTCGAAAATCAGCGTGGTCGCGCCATTGGCCAGCGGGCCATAGACGATGTAGCTATGGCCGGTGACCCAGCCGACGTCGGCGGTGCACCAGAACACCTCGTTGTCGCGGTAGTCGAGCACGTACTTGAAGGTCATGGCCGCTTGCAGCAGATAGCCGCCCGTGGTGTGCAGCACGCCCTTGGGTTTGCCGGTACTGCCGGAGGTGTAGAGGATGAACAGCGGGTCTTCGGCGTCCATCGGTTCGGGCGGGCAATCGTCGCTCATGTCGTGCATGGCCTGGTGATACCAGAGATCACGACCTTCAGCCCAGTCCACCTCGCCCTGGGTGCGCTCGACCACCAGCACGGTGCTGACGTTCGGGCAGCTTTCCAGCGCTTTATCGACGTTGCGTTTGAGCGGTATGAAGCGCCCACCGCGCACCCCTTCGTCAGCCGTGATCACGGTGCGGCAATCGGCGTCGAGAATCCGGTCGCGCAGGGAGTCCGGTGAGAAACCGCCGAACACCACTGAATGCACCGCGCCGATGCGGGTGCAGGCGAGCATGGCGTAGGCGGCCTCGGGGATCATCGGCATGTAGATGCAGACCCGGTCGCCTTTCTTCACGCCACGGCTTTTCAGCACGTTGGCCAGGCGGCAGACATGATTGTGCAATTTCTTGTAGGTGATTTGCGCCGACTCGGCAGGGGCGTCGCCTTCCCAGATGATCGCGATCTGCTCGCCACGGGTGTCCAGGTGACGGTCGATGCAATTGGCGCTGACGTTCAGCTTGCCGCCGGCGAACCAGGTCGCGTCGCCGTTCTTGAGGTCATAGCGCTGGACGGTTTGCCAGGGCGTCATCCAGTCGAGAAAGCGCGTGGCTTGCTCGGCCCAGAAGGCGCTCGGGTGTTCGATGGATTCTTTATAGAGCCGCTTGTACTCGTCCTGACTCAGTTGCGCAGCCCGGCGGACGGCATCGGCGTGGGGGTACTGGCTGATATCGAACATGACGGTTCCTTATTCTTGTTTTGCGACAAGAGGGGAGCGGCACGACCCTCGTAGGAGCTGCCGAAGGCTGCGATCTTTTCTCTCAATGCCACTTGAGTGCCAGGTGAAAGATCAAGATCAAAAGATCGCAGCCTTCGGCAGCTCCTACAGTACCGTGTACTCCACGGTTTGCGGATAACCAGCCGAAGGAACTGTCCTTAACAAAAGGTGACAGGGCGGGTGAGCCGCCCTGCCAGACTATCACCCGCGGTGACGACCGCGGAAGTAGTTGATCAAGCCCTGGGTCGAGGCATCTTCGGCCGGGTTTTCTTCGCTGCCCACCAGGCGGTTGTAGACACCCTTGCCCAGTTCCTTGCCCAGCTCCACGCCCCATTGGTCGAAGGCGTTGATGCCCCAGACCACGCTCTGCACGAATACCTTGTGTTCATACAGCGCCACCAATGCGCCAAGGCGCCGTGGGCTGATGCGTTCGACCACCAGGGTGTTGCTTGGACGGTTGCCCGGGATCACTTTGTGGGAGGCCAGTGTCTGCACCTCTTCTTCGCTGGCGCCTTTGTCTCGCAGCTCGGCTTCGGCTTCGGCGCGGGTCTTGCCCAGCATCAGCGCCTGGCTCTGGGACAGGCAGTTGGCGTACAGCCACTGGTGATGGTCGGCAACCGGGTTGAAGCTGACGATCGGCACGATGAAGTCGGCCGGGATCAACTGGGTGCCCTGGTGCAGCAACTGGTGGTAGGCATGCTGACCGTTGCAGCCAACGCCGCCCCAGATCACCGGGCCCGTGTCGGTCGACACCGGCGTACCGTCCTGGCGCACGCTCTTGCCGTTGGACTCCATGTCCAATTGCTGCAAATGCTTGGTGATGTTGCGCAGGTAGTGGTCGTACGGCAGGATCGCATGGCTCTGAGCGCCCCAGAAGTTGCCGTACCAGACGCCCAGCAGCGCCAGCAGCACCGGCATGTTCTGTTCAAACGGTGCGCTCTGGAAATGCTGGTCCATGGAATAGGCGCCGGAGAGCAATTCCTTGAAGTTCGACATGCCGATGGCCAGGGCGATCGGCAGGCCGATGGCCGACCACAGGGAGTAACGACCCCCGACCCAGTCCCACATCGGGAAGATGTTTTCTTCACGGATGCCGAAGGCCACGGCGGCGGCGTTGTTGCTGGACACGGCGATAAAGTGGCGATACAGCTCCGCTTCGGAGCCACCCTGGGCCAGGTACCAGGCGCGGGCGGCCTGAGCATTCTTCAGGGTTTCGAGGGTGTTGAAGGATTTCGACGAGACGATGAACAGCGTGGTCTCGGCGCGCAGCTTCATGGTCAGCTCGTGGAACTCGCTGCCGTCGATGTTCGCCAGGTAGTGGCAGCGAACGCCTTTGTGCGTGTAGGACAATAGCGCTTCGGACACCAGCTGCGGGCCAAGGAAGGAACCACCGATGCCGATGTTCACCACGTCAGTGATGGGCTTTTCGGTGTAGCCGCGCCACAGGCCGTCGTGAATGCGGCCCACCAGGTCAGTGATCTGGTTCAGTACTTTATGTACGTCCGGCATCACGTTGACGCCGTTGACCAGCAACTTTTCGCCCACCGGCCGACGCAAGGCCGTGTGCAGGGCAGGGCGCTTTTCCGAGGCGTTGACGATTTCGCCGTCGAACAGGGCCTTGATCGCGCCCTTGAGGTCGACTTCGTTGGCCAGGCCCACCAGCAGGTCGCGGGTCTGGGCGTTGATCAGGTTTTTCGAGTAGTCGAGAAACAGGCCACAACTCGACAGAGTGAATTGAGTGAAACGCTGCGGATCGGCATTGAACGCTTCGCGCATGCTGAAATCCTGCATGGCTTTGCGGTGGTCATTCAGCGCTTGCCAGGCTGGCAGAGCGGTCACGTCATGAGGGGTTCGGTAGTACGCCATCGCTGCGGGTTTCCTTTTACTTGAACGACCTTTTGTACACTAAAAATTCCGGCTCGGCTCGGGGTGGGCGTCCGGACACTGCATCGACACGATCGCCGGACACAGGGCGACTACAGTAAACCTCGCGTTGCGATCTGTCTTGACTTTGTCTGACCGGTCTCCGGTACTTTTTTATACAACTGGGCGGGAAAGGTCCGACAGACGGAAACGCAGATTACTCACTGTGGGAGCGAGCTTGCTCGCGATGGCGGTGTGTCTCACCCTGATGCTGGATGTGCCGACGCTATCGCGAGCAAGCTCGCTCCCACAGGGGCAGTGGTGAAGCAGGTGTATCGATCAGGCCAGTTGCACCGGAATCGCATTGCTGGTGTGGCTCAGTTCATTGCCCGGCGCCATGTACAGCATGCGAGGCTTGAAGTTGACCAGTTCGGCTTCGCTGTAGTGGGCGTAGGCGCAGATGATGACGCGGTCACCGACCTTGGCCTTGTGCGCCGCGGCGCCGTTCACCGAAATCATCCGCGAACCTTCCTCGCCCCGGATGGCGTAGGTGGTGAAGCGCTCGCCGTTGTCGACGTTGTAGATCTGGATCTGTTCGTATTCACGGATCCCGGACAAGTCCAGCCACTCACCATCAATGGCGCAGGAGCCTTCGTAGTCGAGCACGGCGTGAGTGACTTCGGCGCGGTGCAGCTTGGCCTTGAGCATGATGGCGTGCATGTATGTTTCCTCTGGTCGGGTCCAAGACGGCGGGCAGTCTGCCTGAAGGCTGACGAGGCGGCAATAACACCGCAAGCCCCTTGTGGGAGTGAGCTTGTTCGCGATTGCAGCGTGTCAGTCACCGGGGGGCAACTGATCCACCGCAATCGCGAGCAAGCTCGCTCCCACAGGGTTTTGTAGTGTTCAGGCGGGGGTGTCGAGGTCCAGGTGCAGGTTGTCGATCAGGCGCGTGGTCCCGAGGAAGGCGGCCACCAGGATCACCAGGTCGCGGTCCTCGCTCAACGCCGGACGCAAGGTCTTGGCGTGACGGATTTCCAGGTAATCGGGACGCAGGCCGGCGGCTTCGAGTTGCTTGAGCTGTTCCCCGATCAGCGCCGGGAAATCCCGCTGGCCCTGCTTGATTGCCTCGGCGATCTGGCTCAGGACGCGATAGACCACGGGCGCGACGGCGCGTTGATCCGGGCTGAGGAAGCCATTGCGCGATGACAGCGCCAGGCCGTCTTCGGCGCGAACGGTCGGCTCGCCGATGATCTGGATCGGCATGTTCAGGTCATGGACCAGGGCGCGGATCACCGCCAGTTGCTGGAAGTCTTTCTGGCCAAACACCGCCAGGTCAGGCTGGACCATGTTGAACAGCTTGCTGACCACTGTCGCCACGCCCTCGAAGTGCCCGGGACGGCTGGCGCCGCACAAGCCTTCGGACAGTTGCGGGACGCTGACCCGGGTCTGTCCGGCCATGCCGTCGGGGTACATCTCGTCGACGCTGGGGGCGAACAACAGATGGCAGCCGGCCTGGAGCAGTTTCTCCTGGTCGGCCGCCAGGGTGCGGGGGTATTTGTCCAGGTCTTCGCCAGCGCCGAACTGCAGCGGATTGACGAAAATGCTCGCCACCACGAAGTCGGCCCGTTGCGCGGCCTTGGTGACCAACGCCACATGGCCGCTGTGCAGGTTGCCCATGGTCGGCACGAAGGCAATGCGCTTGCCTTCGCCGCGGGCACGGGCCACGGCGGCCCGCAGTTCGCGTACGGTTTTGACGGTGTTCATGCAGAAAACCCGTGTTCGGCGCCCGGGAAGGTCGCGGCCTTGACGTCAGCGACGTAGGCACTCAAGGCGCCCTGGATAGAAGTTTGCCCAGCCATGAAGTTCTTCACGAACTTGGGCGCGCGACCGGTGATCGACAGCCCGAGCATGTCGTGCAGCACCAATACCTGGCCGTCAGTGGCGTTGCCGGCACCGATTCCAATCACCGGGATCTTCACCGCCTGGGTGATCTCTCCAGCCAGTTCGCTGGGCACGCATTCGAGCAGCAACATGGCCGCGCCCGCCTGCTCCAGCGCAATCGCATCGGCGCGCATCTGCCGCGCCTGGTTCTCATTGCGGCCCTGGACCTTGTAGCCACCGAGGATATTCACCGCCTGAGGGGTCAGGCCCAGGTGCGCGCACACCGGGATGCCCCGCTCGGCCAGCAACCGAATCGAATCGGCCAGCCACAGCGCGCCTTCGACCTTGACCATGTGGGCACCGGCCTGCATCAGCATGGCGCTGTTGGTCATGGTTTGTTCGAGGGTGGCGTAGGCCATGAACGGCAGGTCGGCGAGGATCAGCGCATCGGTGTTACCGCGTTTGACGGCGGCCACATGGTAGGCCATCTCGGCGGTGGTCACCGGCAGCGTGCTGTCGTGGCCTTGCAGCACCATGCCGAGGGAATCGCCCACCAGCAGCACTTCGACACCGGCCTCATTACAGGCGTGGGCGAAGGTTGCGTCATAGCAGGTCAGCATGGTGATTTTTTCACCTTTTTGCTTGAGACCTTGCAGCGTGGTCAGGGTAATAGCTGGCATGAAAAAGTCCTCATTAGGCGCTCGAATACAGGCGCACCTTCTATGCGTGGTGCTTGTAAGGCCTGGATTACGCCCATTAGCGCCGCGTTGGCGGCGACGGGACGCCTATAGTCGTGAGGAGTACGGGGGAAGTCAATTGGATGTGTTACCGCCGGGTGTTACCGGGGTTACTGATGCGTTTCAGCTTGGAGGTGCGTCCCAGAATGACTATCTGGTGCTGGAACCTGTGGGAGCGAGCCTGCTCGCGATGGCGGTGGGCCAATCACTATAGACGTCGACCGATATACCGCTATCGCGAGCAGGCTCGCTCCCACAAGGAAACTATTTCAAGCGGGCGGCAAGCGTTCCAGGCCGACGAATGGGCACGCCGCAAGGAGATTCTTGAGCAATCGACCATCGGCCAGGCGCAGGTCGGCGGGGGCCAGTTCGGCCAGTGGGTAAAGCACAAAAGCCCGGGCCTGCATGTGGTAGTGAGGAACCTTGAGGCGGGGCTCGTCGATCAGGCGATCGCCGAACAGCAGGATATCCAGGTCCAGGGTGCGCGGGCCCCAGCGTTCGAGGCGTTCGCGACCCTGTCCGGTTTCGATGGCTTGCAGTGCATCGAGCAGGTCCAGCGGTGCCAGGAGGCTGTCCAGCGCCGCCACCGCGTTGGTGTAGCGTGGCTGGCCGGGTAGCAGGGAATCGCTTTGATAAAACGCCGAGACCCCCACCAGTTGGGTATCGGGCAATTGCGCCAGCGCCTGGACGGCACTGCGCAGTTGTTCGGCGGGTTCGGCGAGGTTGCTGCCCATGCCGATGTAGATGCGTTCCATCGATTATTCGCCCGAAGCGCTCGGTTCACTGGCACGTTTACGTTTGGCCCCGCTGCTACGACGACGCTTGCGTGGGCCGCTGGCGCCGTCTTCCTTGCCGCTGAGCTCACGAATCATGTCGCGGCGCTCGCTGTCGTTGGCGTCCTGGTAATCGGTCCACCATTCGCCCAGGCCATCGGTCTGCTCGCCCGCGCTTTCACGCAACAGCAGGAAGTCGTAGCCGGCGCGGAAACGCGGGTTGTCCAGCAGCAGGTCGGCACGTTTGCCGCTGCGCCGAGGCAGGCGCTCCTGCATGTCCCAGATCTCGCGGATCGGCATCGTGAAGCGTTTGGGGATGGCGATGCGCTGGCACTGTTCGGCGATCAGCTCGTGGGCGGCTTCCTGCATCGCCGGGATCGGCGGCATGCCACGGTCTTGCAGGCGCAACACGCGGGCCGGCAGGGCAGGCCAGAGCAGGGCGGCGAACAGGAACGCCGGCGTCACCGGCTTGTTCTGCTTGATGCGCAGGTCAGTGTTGATCAGTGCTTCGCTGATCAAGGTGTGGGTGTAGGTCGGGTTGTGCTCCAGGGCCTCGGCGCTGGCGGGAAACAGCGGATCGAACAGTTGCAGGTCCACCAGCATCTCGAAGGTGTCTGCCGCGTTGCCCGACAGGAACAGCTTGAGCACTTCTTCGAACAGCCGGGCCGAAGGGATTTCCCGCAGCATCGGCGCCAGTTCACGAATCGGCATGGCGCTGTGTTTTTCGATGCCGAAATCCAGCTTGGCGGCGAAACGCACGGCCCGCAGCATTCGCACCGGGTCTTCCTGGTAGCGCTGCTTGGGGTCGCCGATCAGGCGGATCAGGCGATTGCGAATGTCGTGTACGCCGTTGGCGTAATCGAGGATGCGTTCGCTGACCGGATCGTAATACAGGGCGTTGATGGTGAAGTCGCGGCGTTGCGCGTCTTCTTCCAGCGTGCCGTAGACGTTATCGCGCAGGATGCGCCCGCTCTCGTTGCGGGAAGACTGGTTGCTGTCTTCCTCTTCCTCGTTTTGCGGGTGATTGGCGCGGAAGGTCGCCACTTCGATGATTTCGCGGCCGAAGTGGATATGGACCAGCTTGAAGCGCCGGCCAATGATCCGTGCGTTGCGGAACTCGGCCCGTATCTGCTCCGGCGTGGCGCTGGTGGCGACGTCGAAATCCTTGGGGGTGATGTTGAGCAGCATGTCGCGCACGCAGCCACCGACCAGGTAAGCCTGGTAGCCGGCGTTCTGCAAACGTTCGACGATGTTCACCGCATAACGGCTGAACTGGGCCTTCTGCAGGGAATGCTGGCCGCTGTTGAGCACTTCAGGCGTGCTGCGAATGTGTTGCGTACGACGCAAGGGAGAACGGAATGACTGGAACAGCTTCTTCAGCATGGGATGCACTGTTTGAAGGAATGTTCGGCCAAAAACGAAGAATGACCGCATGATGGGCGGGGATTCTAGCATTTAGTCGAGTGATGGTGTAGGACGGAGCAGTTTAGAGCTGCAAGCTTTGGCGACAAGCCTTGTAGGCTGCGGGGAGATGGAACGACAGAAACCACAAGGGGAGCCGAAGCTCCCCCAGAATTAGTTGCGTGCTCTGTTTTTATTATTGGTTTCGGGCTTCTTGTTTTTGTTGAGTGCCCGCGCCACGAGGTTTTCCCTTCGTGACCCTCCCAATCGGGAGCCAAGAGCAAACGGATTGCTTTGGTCGCTGTGTTGCAATGATCAATCGATCCAACCAGTTCAGGCATCTGTCTTGAGACAGTTTTATTGTTCTCGGTCTGGTTGTGGGGCAAGCCCCAAATACAACGCCTCTCCAAAAGAATCAGTTAGCTGCGCCTCTCGCCATCTTGTTTTTGTTGTGCGTGAGTCGATTCGTCTTGTTTTTATTGTCTTTTGCATTGCTTGTTATTGTTCTTGTACCAAAGCTATAGCAGGGTGCGTGCCAACTTTTGCGGGGCCCAGCGAAACCGGGGGTTCTATGGTTATGCCCATTTTTTCGGGGCAAAAAAAAGCCGGGGTTTCGTTACCGTAAACCCCGGCTTCTGTTACGTGAGAAAGACTGGGGTAACAGTTTTTTCACATTTCAGTGGTGTTACCCCCACACCTCAGCTTTCGCTGGTCGCTCCGGTCTTGCGCCGTGGAATCCCCAGGCGCTGGCGACGTTCCCACAGGCACTTGCGGCTGACGCCCAGCTTGCGCGCCAGTTCGGTCTCGGTCATGTGGTCCTGGTGTTCAAGGACGAAATGCTGGAAATAGTCTTCCAGGGACAGGTCTTCGGTGGGTTCGTGGCTGGTGTTGTTGGCAGCGCCACCCTGTTGTGGGGCCAGGCCGATGAATTCTTCGTCGTCCAGGTCACTCAGTTCGATGTCGATGCCCAGCAGGTCGGCAGAGATTTCCGGGCTCTCGCACAGGATCACCGCCCGCTCCACCGCGTTTTCCAGCTCTCGAACGTTACCCGGCCAGGCGTAGTGACGAATGGCCTGTTCGGCGTCCGGGGCGAACTTGAGGTCGGTGCGGTTGACTCGCGCGCTCTGGCGAGCCAAAAACGCCTGGGCGATTTCGTTGACGTCTGCGCCACGCTCGCGCAGGGCAGGAAGCTTCAGGGCGATCACGTGCAAGCGGTAATACAAGTCTTCGCGGAACTGGCCGATTTTCGCCAGGCTCTTGAGGTCACGGTGGGTGGCCGCGATCAGGCGGACATCGACCTTCTGCGACTGCACCGAGCCGACCCGGCGGATTTCGCCTTCCTGGAGTACCCGCAGCAACCGCGC
This sequence comes from Pseudomonas thivervalensis, assembly GCF_001269655.1. Classification (GTDB taxonomy): domain Bacteria; phylum Pseudomonadota; class Gammaproteobacteria; order Pseudomonadales; family Pseudomonadaceae; genus Aquipseudomonas; species Aquipseudomonas thivervalensis. The sequence goes on along the minus strand of NZ_LHVE01000016.1, from coordinate 26,072 downwards.
CTGGGCTTCGAGTGGGAGCTCGCCGATTTCATCGAGGAACAGCGTGCCGCCGTCCGCCGCTTCCACCAGCCCGGCACGCCCGGCGCTGGCGCCGGTGAATGCGCCTTTCTCGTGACCGAACAGTTCGGACTCGATCAGGCTCTCCGGAATCGCCGCGCAGTTCACCGAGATCATCGGTGCCTTGGCCCGGCGCGACAGGTTGTGCAGGGCACGGGCCACCAGCTCCTTGCCGGTGCCGGACTCGCCCTGGATCAGGACATTGGAGTCGGTCGGCGCGACTTTGCGGATCTTGCTGTACAGGTCCTGCATGGGCGGGCAGGAGCCAATGATGCCGATTTCGCCATTATTGTTGCTGGCGCCGGCTTTCGCCGAGGCGCTGGCCTTGCCGACGGGTTCCGCAGGGTTGCTGGTCGCCGCCTGTCGGTCGCGCAGGATGCGGGCCACGGCCTGGAGCATCTCGTCGTGGTCGAACGGTTTGGCGATGTAGTCCACCGCGCCCATTTTCATGGAATCGACTGCCGAGCGCAGGCTGGCGTAGCTGGTCATGATCAGCACCGGCGTGCCCTGGCCGAGCTTGATCAGCTCGGTGCCCGGGGCGCCAGGCAGGCGCAGGTCGCTGACGATCAGGTCGAACGTGGGGATGCTGAAACGTTCTTGTGCTTCCTGCACTGAGCCGGCTTCGCTGACCTGGTACTGGTTGCGTTCCAGCAGGCGGCGCAAGGCGGAGCGGATAATTGTTTCGTCTTCGACGATCAAAATGTGCGGCATTGATTCGATTCTCTCGACGGTCTCAGTTCACAGCGGACGTCGCTTCGACATGACGCGGCAAGGTCACCCGGATACGGGTGCCGCGTTGGCTCTGAACATCGGCCGGGCTGTCGATGGTGATTTGTCCATAATGCTCTTCAACGATGGAATAGACCAGTGCGAGGCCCAGACCGGTGCCTTCGCCAGGATCCTTGGTGGTGAAGAAGGGTTCGAACAATCGGTCCATGATGTTCTGTGGAATACCGCTGCCTTCGTCTTCGACGATCAGGTCGATCGTGTGCTCGAAAGCTTCGCTCTTGACCCGCACCGCGCTGCCGGCCGGTGAGGCGTCCCGCGCGTTGGACAACAGGTTGATCAACACCTGGGCGAGCCGCTGGGGGTCGCCATCGACCCAGTGGTCCGGATCGCACAGGTTGAAGAATTGCACTTCGAAATTGCGCCGGTTGAGGGCCAGCAGACCAATTGCATCCTGGGCCACTTCGGCCAGACAGACCGGCTCGTCATTGTGCTGGTGACCGCCGGCGTGGGCGAAACTCATCAGCGACTGGACGATGCGCGACACGCGCTTGGTCTGTTCGAGGATCTGGCCGCTGATTTCCGTCAGCTCGCCGTCGTCCTCGCGTTCTTCGCGCAGGTTCTGCGCCAGGCAGGCGATGCCGGTGATCGGATTGCCGATTTCATGGGCCACCCCGGCGGCCAACCGGCCAATGCTGGCCAGTCGTTCGGAGTGGACCAGCTTGTCTTCGAGCATCTGGGTGTCGGTCAGGTCTTCGACCAGCAGCACCAGGCCACTGTTACCCGGGGCCAACGGCTCGTCGATCGCCGCCTTGTGCAGGTTCAGCCAACGGGTCTGGCCGTCGAGGGCCAGGTGCTGTTTGTGCAAGTGCTCGTCCGGCAGGTCGATGAAGCCTTGCAGCAAGCCTTTCCACGGCTCGCCGAGGGTGCTCAGGCGGGAACCGACCACGCGCTGGGCGGCGATCCCGGTCAGCTCTTCCATGGCCTTGTTCCACATCAGGATTTCCTGGTCCTTGGCCAGCGAGCACACGCCCATCGGCAGTTCCTGCAGGGTCTGGCGGTGGTAACGGCGCAAGGCGTCCAGTTCGGCGGCCAGGCCCGTGAGGCGCGAGTGATAATCCTCGAGGCGGCTTTCGATGAAGTGGATGTCTTCGGTGACATAGTTCTCGCCGCCGGCCTTGTAGGGCAGGAACGTTTCGACCATGTCCTGGGCCACGCTGGGGCCCATCAGGCCGGACAGGTTGGCCTCGATCCGGTCCCGCAGGCGACGCAAGGCGTACGGGCGGCGTTCATCGAAGGGCAGGTAGAGGTCGCGCAGGGCCTGTTCGACTTCCTTTTGTGCGGCTTTGGCGCCCAAGGGCTTGGCCAGTTGCGTGGCGAATTCCTGGGGCGAGGCGGCATGCAGCTCACGGCGCTGCGGGCGGCGCACGTTGTCCACCGCGCAGGCTTCGGCGGCGCTGGCTTCTTCGCTGCTGGCGTTGGTGAACAGCGAAATCAGGGTGAACATCAGTACGTTCGCCGCCAGGGACGCGATGGCCGCCATGTGCCAACTGGTGTCGTCGAGCACATAGATCATATTCAGCAGCGGGATATAGAAGCCCTGCAGGTTACCCATCAGCGGCAGCAGCATCGCGAACAGCCACACCAGGATCCCTGCCAGCAGGCCGGCGATGAAACCGCGGCGGTTGGCGGTCGGCCAATACAGCACCGACAGCACGCCGGGCAGGAACTGCAAGGTGGCGACGAAGGCGACGATGCCCAGGTTGGCCAAGTCCTGCCCGTCGCCCAGCATCAGGTAGAAACCGTAGCCGGCCATGATGATTGCGACGATCAGCGCCCGGCGGGTCCATTTCAGCCAGCGATAGATATTGCCTTCGGCTGGTGGCTGGTAGAGCGGCAGTACCAAGTGGTTCAGGGCCATGCCCGACAGCGCCAGCGTGGTGACAATGATCAAGCCGCTGGCCGCCGACAGGCCGCCCACGTACGCCAGCAACGCCAGGGCCTTGCTGTTGGCGGCGATGCCGATGCCGAGGGTGAAGTATTCCGGGTTGGTGCTGGCGCCCAGCTTCAAACCGGCCCAGAGGATCAGCGGCACTGCAAGGCTCATCAACAGCAGGAACAACGGCAAACCCCAACTGGCGCTCACCAGCGAGCGCGGGTTGAGGTTTTCGGTAAAGGTCATGTGGTACATGTGCGGCATCACGATCGCCGAGGCGAAGAACACCAGCAACAGCGTGCGCCACGGGCCTTCCTGCAACGGCGTGTGCAGGGCGGCGAGGGCAGTCTGGTTCTGCAGCAGCCAAAGCTCAAGCTGCTGCGGGCCATCGAACACGCCGTACAGGGCATAGAGACCGACGCCGCCGATGGCGATCAGCTTGATCACCGATTCGAAGGCGATCGCGAACACCAGGCCTTCGTGTTTCTCCCGCGTGGCGATGTGCCGGGAGCCGAAAAAAATCGTGAACAGAATGATCAGTGCACAGAAGCTCAACGCCACTCGGTGCTGCACCGGCTCGCGGGTCAGGATGCTGATGGAGTCGGCCACGGCCTGGATCTGCAGGGCCAGCAGCGGCAACACCCCGACCAGCATGAAGATCGTGGTCAGCGCACCGGCCCAGGTGCTGCGAAAGCGAAAGGCGAACAGGTCGGCCAGCGACGACAGTTGGTAGGTACGGGTGATTTTCAGGATCGGGTAGAGCAACACCGGCGCCAGCAGGAACGCTCCTGACACCCCCAGGTAACTGGACAGGAAACCATAGCCGTACTGGTAGGCCAGCCCGACCGTGCCATAGAACGCCCACGCGCTGGCATAGACACCCAGCGACAGGGTGTAGGTCAGCGGGTGGCGGATGATCGCCCGGGGAATCATGCCCCGTTCACTGATCCAGGCTACGCCGAACAGCACCGCCAGGTAGGCGGCGCTGATCAGGATCATCTGGGTCAGGCTAAAGCTCATCGGCATCTTTTTGGCTCTGCAGGATGAAGGTCACGACAATCAGAATCAGCCAGAGCAGATACGGCCGATACCAGGCACCCGTGGCATCGATCCACCAATCCATGATGGCCGGGGAGAACAGGTAAATCCCCACTACCAGGAGCAGGACCAAGCGATAGATATACATCCCGGCCTCTCTAATTTATGCGCGTGCCCGAAAACGTGCGGCGATGGTAACGGATGGGCGCCAAGCTGCAAGGGCCGTCAACGGATTTGCGCTTCGGGCAGGCTCAGTGTGCGCGGGATCTTGCCCGCGTCCCAGTGGCGAATGCCCCAGGCCAGCACTTCCCGTGGGCTGGCACCGACCAGTTCGAGACCTGGTTGCTGGCCCAGTGCGCGTAACGCCCGTAGCAGCATTGGCGTGGCATGGTCGGCCGCCAGGGGCGGGGAACGGTAGGATTTGCCGAGCTTGTGCCCGTCGGGCTGGGTGATCAACGGCACGTGCAGGTAACGCGGTTGTGGCAACCCGAGCAGTTCCTGCAGGTAGAGTTGGCGCGGCGTGGAGTCCAGCAGGTCGGCGCCGCGCACGATATCGGTCACCCCTTGCCAGGCGTCGTCCAGGACCACGGCCAATTGATAGGCGTAGAGCCCGTCGCGGCGGCGGATCACGAAGTCACCGACCTCGCGGCCCAGGTGCTGGCGGAACTCGCCCTGGACCCGGTCGGTGAAGTGGTGTTCAAGCTCGGGGACGCGCAGGCGGATGGCCGCGTCCTCGGTGCCGTGCCCGGCATTGCGGCACAGGCCCGGATAAATGCCCTGGTACGCCTCCAGTTGCTTGCGCGAACAGGTGCAGGCATAGGCCAGGCCCTGGTTGAACAGCCGGTTAATGATCTGGTCGTAGGCGTCATGGCGCTCGCTCTGGCGAACCATCTCGCCGTCCCATTCGAACCCGTAGCTTTCCAGTGCCTTGAGAATCGCCGCTTGCGCGCCCGGTTCTTCCCGGGGCGGGTCGAGGTCTTCCATGCGCAGCAACCAGCGCCCGTCCACGGCCCGGGCATCGAGGTACGATGCGAGTGCGGCGACCAGCGAACCGAAATGCAGGTGGCCGCTGGGGGTGGGGGCGAAGCGTCCGATGTAGGCAGTCATAGGGCGAATGTTACTGGGTCCGGGCGGTAGGGATACAATCTCGACAACAAAGCATATCCCCTGTGGGAGCGAGCTTGCTCGCGATAGCAGTGGGGCAGCCGACATTGATGTGTCTGACAGGTCGCTATCGCGAGCAAGCTCGCTCCCACAGGGGGCACCAAAGCTTGGGGAGAATATCGGAAACAAAAAACGGAGCGTATGAACGCTCCGTTTCGGTGACAGCCCCGGCGATTACTTGCCGACCTGTTTTTCCTTGATTTCCGCCAGGGTCTTGCAGTCGACACACATGTCGGCGGTCGGACGGGCTTCCAGGCGCTTGACGCCGATCTCGACGCCGCAGGACTCGCACCAACCGTATTCTTCGTCTTCGATCAGTTGCAGGGTCTTGTCGATTTTCTTGATGAGCTTGCGCTCACGGTCACGGGCGCGCAGCTCGAGGCTGAACTCTTCTTCCTGACTGGCACGGTCGGCCGGGTCGGGGAAGTTGGCCGCTTCGTCTTTCATGTGATCCACGGTGCGGTCGACTTCCTGCATCAAGTCCTGTTTCCACTTGTTCAGGATCTTGGTGAAGTGCGCGCGCATGGGGGCGCCCATGTACTCTTCGCCAGCTTGCGGGACGTAAGGCTCAAACCCGCTGAGCGTGTTATTTGGATTTTGCTTTGTTTGGGTGGGCATGAATGGACCGCCTCTACTCTTGTAATCCACTACGCAGGATTGCTCCATCACCGACACCTGCCGGCCCTGCGGCTGCAAGCGGGCGAACTTACCAGATCAAATCGGGCCGCGCTACTCCCGGTTGTCGAGCCTGCGGCAGCCGGGGCCTGTAAAACGTGGCCGGGTTCGTTTCGGTGGGGATGTAAACCTGCTCAATGCTTGATTCTAGTCAAGCCTGGGCCAATCGCGGGAGTCATTTCCTGCAATCCGAGGGCTCAGACCGCTTTGGGTTCGTGCTCGTTCCCGCAGGGGGGGCCGAGTTGGGTAGAATCGGTTCTTTTTCCCCTGAAAGGAAGGCCAATGGCTCAGCCCTACAGTGCGCGCAGCCGCGCCATCGAACCTTTCCATGTGATGGCGTTGCTGGCCCGCGCCAACGAACTGCAAGCCGCCGGGCATGACGTCATTCACCTGGAGATCGGCGAGCCGGACTTCACCACCGCCGAGCCGATTATCCAGGCCGGCCAGGCCGCGCTGGCGGCGGGCAAGACCCGTTACACCGCGGCCCGGGGCATCCCTGAGTTGCGCGAGGCCATCTCGGGTTTCTATGGGCAACGTTATGGGGTAGACATCGATCCGCGCCGGATCATGATCACGCCGGGCGGCTCCGGCGCGTTGCTGCTGGCCAGCGCCTTGCTGGTGGACCCGGGCAAGCATTGGCTGTTGGCCGACCCGGGTTATCCGTGCAACCGTCATTTCCTGCGCCTGGTGGAAGGCGCGGCGCAATTGGTGCCGGTGGGGCCGGATGTGCGCTACCAATTGACGCCAGACCTGGTGAACCGTCATTGGGACCAGGACAGCGTCGGTGCGTTGGTGGCCTCGCCGGCCAACCCGACCGGGACGATTCTCACCCGGGACGAGCTGGCGGGCTTGTCCAAGGCCATCAAGGGCCACAACGGCCATCTGGTGGTGGACGAGATCTATCACGGCCTGACCTACGGCACCGACGCCGCCAGCGTGCTGGAAGTCGACGACGACGCCTTTGTCCTTAACAGTTTTTCCAAGTATTTCGGCATGACCGGTTGGCGGCTGGGCTGGCTGGTGGCCCCTTCGGCGGCCATCGGCGAGCTGGAAAAGCTCGCGCAGAACCTCTACATCAGTGCGCCGAGCATGGCCCAGTACGCCGCCCTGGCCTGTTTCGAGCCCGCCACCATCGAGATCTTCGAGCAGCGACGGGCCGAGTTCGCGTTGCGCCGTGACTTTCTGCTGCCAGCCTTGCGTGAGTTGGGCTTCGGTATCGCGGTAGAGCCAGAAGGGGCGTTTTACCTCTATGCCGATATCAGTGCGTTCGGTGGCGATGCCTTTGCGTTCTGCCAGCACTTCCTGGAAAGCGAACACGTGGCCTTCACGCCGGGTCTGGATTTCGGCCGTCACCAGGCCGGCCACCATGTGCGTTTCGCCTATACCCAGAGCCTGCCGCGGCTACAGGAAGCGGTGGAGCGAATCGAACGTGGGCTACGGAGCTGGCAAGGCTGATGCGTTTTTTCCCTGCGTTGGAAGAAGGTCGCTTGATTCGACGTTACAAGCGTTTTCTCGCTGATATCGAGACCGTTCACGGCGAACTCCTCACGATTCATTGCCCCAACACCGGCTCGATGCTCAATTGCATGGCCGAAGGCGCGCGCGTCTGGTTCAGTCGCTCCAACGACCCCAAGCGCAAGTTGCCCGGCACCTGGGAAATCGGTGAAACCCCTCAGGGACGGCTCGCCTGCATCAATACCGCGCGGGCCAACGCTTTGGTCGAGGAAGCCTTGCGCGCCGGGGTCATCAGCGAACTGAACGGGTTTACCGGGCTCAAGCGTGAAGTCGCCTATGGCGTGGAAAACAGCCGTATCGATTTTCGCCTGGACTATGAACAAGGCTCGGCCTGGGTCGAAGTCAAAAGTGTCACGCTGGGTTTCGATGGCACCCACGTGGCGGCGTTTCCCGATGCGGTGACGCTGCGCGGGGCCAAACATTTGAGGGAGCTTGCCTGCCTGGCCCGGGAAGGCGTGCGGGCGGTGCAGCTGTATTGCGTGAACCTGAGTGGCATCGAGGCGGTGCGCCCGGCATACGAAATCGACCCGGTGTACGCCGCAGCCCTGCGTGAGGCGGTGGCGGCGGGGGTGGAGGTACTGGCCTACGGGGTGACGTTGACGCCCGAGCAGATGTGGGTGGACCGTGCGTTGCCGGTGTTGCTTGAACCGCTACACGATCCAGATGCCTTGCTCGTCCTCCCGGCTGTCTAGCGCAGCCAGGAACTGACCGGCGCAGGGGCCGGCCACGCATTCGCCGCTTTCAATCAGGAACAGCGCGCCGTGAGTGGCGCACTGGATCAGGCTGGCGCTGGGGTCGAGGAACTGGTCGGGTTGCCATTCCAGCGGTACGCCACGGTGCGGGCAGCGATTGAGATAGACATACACCTGGCCGGCGCGTCGCACGGCCAGGACCTTGCGCCCATCGAGGTCGAAACCGCGACTGCCGTTGTCCGGCACTTCGGCGGCGGTACAAAGAAACTTCATGTGTGTCTCAATATTTGTGTTGAAAGGTCCCCTGTGGGAGCGAGCCTGCTCGCGATAGCGGTGGATCAGCCAGCCTTAATGTGACTGACACACCGCTATCGCGAGCAGGCTCGCTCCCACAGAGGTTCATGCCACAGATGACTATGCTTGACGGTCAAATGAAAACAATTATCAAATGGCGCCTCCTTCGCAGGTGGCTGAGGATACTTGGCCCTACCCGATCCTGCGAAAAACTTCTTTGAGGAAGCTGCCCGATGCGCCTGAACATCCGCGTTGTTGCGCTCTGTGTCGCCCTGTTGGTCAACCAGGGGGCCAGCGCGGCCGACTTGCCGCAGCGTTGGGTCAGCGCCGGCGGGGCCCTGTCGGAGTGGGTCAGTGCGCTGGGCGGCGAGCCGAAGCTGGTGGGCGTGGACACCACCAGCCAGCATCCTGAAGCCTTGCGGGCCTTGCCTAGCATTGGCTATCAGCGACAATTGTCCGCGGAAGGCGTATTGAGCCTGCGTCCGCAGATTCTGGTCGGCACTGAAGAAATGGGGCCACCACCGGTGCTGGCGCAGATTCGCAGCGCCGGCGTGCAGGTCGAACTTTTCTCGGCCACGCCAGACCTGCCGACCCTGCAAGGCAATTTGCAGCACCTGGGGCAATTGCTGGGGACCGAGGCCGAGGCGGCACGGTTGTTCGACCGCTATCAGAAACAGCTCACCCAGCAACATGCCCGGGTGGCCGAGGCCCAGCGCAAACAAAAGGCGCCCGGCGTATTGCTGCTGGTGGGCAGCTCCGGCGGCAAGCCACTCGTCGCTGGCCAGGGCACGGCCGCCGACTGGCTGTTGCAGCAGGCCGGTGGTCACAACCTGGCGACCCACAGCGGCTACAAGTCTTTTTCCGTGGAAACCCTCGCCAGCTTGAATCCAGAAGTGCTGGTCTTCGCCGACCGTGCCCTGAGCGGTGAAGAGGCGCGTGCGGCATTGTTCAGGGAAAACCCGATTCTGTCCTCCACCCGGGCCGCCAGGGACGGGCGCGTCATGGAACTCGACCCGACGCTGCTGGTGGGCGGGTTGGGGCCGCGTTTGCCACAAAGCATGGTGAAGCTGATGGCGGGCTTCTATCCAGATGAGTCGGCCACGGCGCCATGACCTCATTGGTCAAGCCACGCACCTTGTTCATTGGCCTGGGCCTGCTGTGTCTGTTGGCGACCTGGTTGTCCCTGGCACTGGGGCCGGTGAGCTTGCCGCTGCTGGACACCTTGCGCGCGGCTTTGCGCCTGCTGGGCTTGCCAGTGGCCGCCGATGGCCTGGAACAGGCCGAACTGATCCTCGGCCAGATCCGCTTGCCACGCACCCTGCTCGGCTTGGCGGTGGGCGGGGTGTTGGCATTGTCCGGTGTGGCGATGCAGGGACTGTTCCGTAACCCGCTGGCGGACCCGGGGCTGGTGGGCGTGTCCAGCGGCGCGGCACTCGGGGCTGCGTTCGCGATTGTCGCTGGCTCGGCACTGGGCGGGTTGCCCGATGCCTTCGGCCCTTACGTGTTGTCGTTGTGTGCGTTCCTTGGCGGGCTCGGCGTGACGGCGCTGGTCTATCGTCTCGGTCGCCGCAACGGCCGGACCCATGTCGCGACCATGCTCCTGGCCGGTATTGCCCTGACCGCCCTGTCCGGTTCCGCCGTCGGCCTGTTCACCTACTTGGCGGACGACGCGACCCTGCGCACCCTGACGTTCTGGAACCTGGGCAGTCTCAATGGCGCCAGTTACGCGAGGTTGTGGCCGCTGTTGCTGGTCAGCGCCGGTGTGGCGCTCTGGTTGCCACGCCGGGCCCGCGAACTCAATGCACTGTTGCTGGGCGAATCCGAGGCTGCTCATTTGGGCGTCAACGTCGAAGCCCTCAAGCGTGAGCTGGTGTTTTGTACGGCCCTGGGGGTTGGCGCGGCGGTGGCGGCGGCGGGCATGATCGGCTTCGTCGGGCTGGTGGTGCCGCATCTGGTACGCCTGGTGGCCGGCCCCGACCACCGGGTGTTGCTGCCGGCTTCAGTGCTGGCGGGGGCGAGCCTGTTGCTGCTCGCCGACCTGGTGGCACGCTTGGCGCTGGCCCCCGCGGAATTGCCGATCGGCATCGTCACGGCCTTCATCGGTGCGCCGTTCTTTCTCTATCTATTGGTGCGAGGCCGCGCCTGATGTTGCGAGCACAGAACCTGCACATTCAGCGTGGCCGGAAAACCGTGCTGGCGGACGTCGATCTATTGCTCAGCCCCGGCGAAGTACTGGGTGTGCTCGGGCCCAATGGTGCGGGCAAAAGTACCTTGCTGGCCGGCCTGTGTGGCGAAATGCGCCCGAGCCAGGGGCAGGTCTGGCTCGATGAGCGACCGCTGGCCCACTGGCAGGGTGCCGAGCGCGCCCGGCGCCTGGCAGTCTTGCCGCAGTCCTCGACCCTGGATTTTGCCTTCCGGGTCGAGGAAGTCGTCGGCATGGGGCGCCTGCCGCACCAGAGTGGCCGGCTGCGCGACGAGCAAATCGTCGCCGCGGCACTGCAAGCGGCAGACGCCGCGCATCTGCACGGTCGCAGTTACCTGGCGTTGTCCGGCGGTGAGCGCCAGCGGGTGCATCTGGCGCGGGTGTTGGCGCAATTGTGGCCCGGTGAAGCGGGGCAGACCCTGTTGCTGGACGAACCGACCTCGATGCTCGATCCGCTGCATCAGCACACCATTCTCCAGGCGGTGCGTGAGTTCGCCAGTCGCGGCGCCGCTGTGCTGGTGATCCTGCATGACCTGAACCTGGCGGCGCGTTACTGTGATCGCCTGTTGCTGCTCGCGTCCGGTCGACCGGTGGCCCTGGACACGCCCCGGCACGTGCTGCGCCCGGAACCACTCAAGGCGGTGTTTGGCCTGGACGTACTGGTGCAAGACCATCCGGAGCGCGGACATCCCTTGATCATTGCCCGCTGAGGGCGCCCTGGAGGATACGGACGTGCGCCTGTTCCTGATTCTGGCATTGAGCGTACTGACGGCGTGTCAGAGCCTCGCACCGCCCCCGCTCGGCGGGCGGATTCGTGATTTGCACAACGGCCAGGCCCTGACGCCCCGGGCGTTGGTCGAGCGTCTGGCAGAAGCGCCGCGGGTGGTGGTGGGGGAGCGGCACGACAATCCTGATCACCACGCGCTGCAACTGTGGCTGCTCCAGGCCTTGGCCGGGCAGCGGGCCCAAGGCAGCCTGTTACTGGAAATGCTCACCCCCTCGCAGCAACCACGGGTTGATTCGGTCCGCCGGTTGCCCGCCTTGCCCAAGGATCTGCCAGGCGCGCTGGCCTGGTCCCCCGGCTGGGACTGGAATCTCTATGGGCCCGTCGTCGAGTTTGCCCTGGCGCAACGCTATCCGTTGCTGGCCGCCAATCTCGACACCGCCGAGATCCAGCGTTTCTATCGACAAGCACCCAGCTTGCAGGGGGCTCGCTCCAATGCCGTCGCGGTGAAGGACGTATTGTTGGGACAGATCCGTGAATCCCACTGTGGTTTGCTGCCAGAGTCGCAAATGCCGCCGATGCTGGCCGTGCAGCAACAACGTGACCGGCGCATGGCCGAACGCCTGCTGCAAGCGCCGACCCCGGCATTGCTGCTCGTCGGCGCCTGGCATGGGCGAAAGGACGTTGGCGTGCCGCTGCATGCGTTGGACCTTGGCGCCAGCGAGGCACCGATCGTCCTGATGCTGGCCGAAGAGGGCAGTGATGTGACCTCGGCCATGGCGGACTACGTGTGGTACACCCCGGCCATGCCACCTCAGGATTATTGTGCGCAGATGCGTGAGTCCAACCCCGCCCGGTAGGAGCTGCCGAAGGCTGCGATCTTTTGATCTTTCGCTTGGGACTCAAGTGTCCGGGGAAAGATCGCAGCCTCGTTGCACTCGACAGCTCCTACATAGCTCCTACATAGCTCCTACATAGCTCCTACATAGCTCCTACATAGCTCCTACATAGCTCCCACGGGGCAATGTGTGAGAGGGAGCGTTTCTTCCAGGCAAAAAAAGACCCGGCAAGAGCCGGGTCAAATAACCGTGATTAGCCTGATGAGGAGATATCTGAGAGTCCGAACCAAGGGCTGTTCAAATATCGACCAGTCTCGCGACCGGATGTGGTAATCATAGCGATTCTCATTACCATGTCAAACATTGTTTTGTGATTCGTTGAAATAACCTTGCGGCCAGGGTTCGCGCTGGGGACGGAAGGGGCGTCAGGCCTTGTGGCGCGTCGAAAGGGCGTCCAACTGTTTATTCAGGGCTTCCTTGCGTTCAGCGGGGATGTCATTCCAATGCACATCCATCAACGCGCCCTCGATGGCGTACAGCAACACCTTGGACGCCCGGAAGCCGCGAGTACGCACGGCGCGATAGGCATCCACTGCCCCGAGCCGGCGTAGATCAGAAGCGCTGTGGATACCCACGGCGTGTAGCCACTGGGCCGATGTCTTGCCCAGATTCTTCAGGTGTTGCAGTTCATCATTCATCGAGCCTCCTTGCGACGGCCGAATGGTGCGGTGGGCAAGCTTCTGAGCAGTGTAGCGGTCAGTAGGAAAAGCGTGATTCTTTGGTGGGATTCAATGCAAAAGCTTCTAATGCATTACGCACGATAAGGGGGAAAAGGGCTGCATTCTCCAGCGCAAGCGGGGGCGCTGGAGGTTTACGGGCATGGTGGGTCTGCGTATTGGCCGACCCGGTATAGCAATGTCAGCGGGTGCGGTAGCGCAGCCGGGTGCCGAAGTTCATCGACATCAGGATTTCGTCCGCAGACAGTTCAGGCGGGAAGTAGGCCCCGGATATCTGTGCATGGGCCAGGCTCGCGCCTTCCAATGACGATTTGCGGAAATCGATGCCGCGTAAATCGGTGGCGCGAAAATACGCATCGGTGAAATCAACGTCGTCCGCGTTCAGTTCCCGCAGATCGAGGCCACGAAAATCGCCGCCGCGCATGTCGACCGGACCTTGTGGGCGTTCACTGTTGAACCCGGCGATATCGTCTTTGCGCAGCAAGGCATAAAGCGGGCTGTTGAGAATCTTGGGATGGCTCATTTCATATCACCTGTTGGTTTTATGATGCCATTATAGTGCCACTATTTGGCGACCGTGAAGCCGGACATCGCTTCACGGTCGAAATAGTGATTTACAGGCGTGGCAGGCGCTGGCGGATCTGCGCGACCACGACGTCGAGCGTGCCGCTTTCGTTGGTTTGGACCCGTTTGCTGCAGAGAATTTCCGCTGGCGTCAGGGCTTCACGGCTGGACTGTTGTGCGGCGATGACTGCCAGATTCGCATCGGAGGGGTCTTGCTGGTCGGCCTGGCGTTGTGCAAGTCGGCTTTCGATGATCGCTTGCGGTGCATTGCAGTCGAGAATCAGGAATGGCGCGCCGGTGGCCTCGGCGACTTTTGCCGCGGCATCGCGCTGATCGTGCTTGAGGTAGGTGGCATCGATCACCACCGGGAAGCCGGCGCGCAGGATCGTCGCGGCGACTTCATGCAGGTGGGCGTAGGTGGCACTGCTGGCATCGCTGCTATAGATGCCGGCCTGTGGGTCGTTAGGCACCTGCTGCTGGCCAAACAAGCGCTTGCGCTCCACGTCCGAACGCAGGCGAATGGCGCCCAGTGCTTCTACCAGGCGCATCGCGACATGACTTTTGCCAACGGCCGAAACACCGTGGGTGATGGCCAGGAAGGGCGAAGGAATGGTGCTATAGCTTTCAGCCAGGTTGGCGTAGTTGCGGTATTGGCGCAGGGTGGTGGCGCGCTGCACCGGATCGGCTTCGGCTGGCATGCTGAACAGTGCGACTTTTGCCCGGACGAGGGCGCGGTAGGCTTTATAGAAGTTCAGCAATTCCAGGCCCTGGTAGTCGCCGGTCAGTTCCAGGTACTGGCTGACGAAACGCCGCGCCAACGATTTGAGGCCGCGATCTTCCAGGTCCATTGCCAGGAAGCCGGTGTCGGCGTAGACGTCGGTGAAACGGAACGGTTCGTTGAATTCGATGCAGTCGAAAATCACCACCTTGCCGTCGATCACGGTGGCGTTGCCCAAGTGGATGTCACCGTGGCATTCGCGGATGAAACCTTCGGCCTTGCGCTGGGTGAGCAGCGGCTTGAGGCGTTCGAAACTGCTTTCGGCCCAGGCTTGCAGCGCTTCGAGTTGCAGCAGGTCGGCCTTGTCGTTGAGGAACGGGCGGATCTGCTCGAAGTTTTGCAGCACCGGCGCCATTACGCTTTGCGGCGTGCCGGCGGCGTTGTCGGCGGGCACCTTGGGCGTGGAGAGGTGGAACTGGGCGATCTGCGCGGCCATCTCGTCGATGTGCGCGGTGGTCAGTTCGCCGTTGGCCTGCAGCGTGCTGAGCAATTGGCTCTGGGGGAATTGACGCATTTTCAGGGCGTACTCGATGGCCGGGCCGTCGCCGCCCAATTGTGGCGCTTCGGTGCTGCCGGTAATCGGCAGGACTTCCAGGTACAGGTCCTGGGTCAGGCGCTGGTTCAGGCGCAACTCTTCGCCACAGAAATGCTTGCGCGCGTCGAGGCTGGTGAAGTCGAGGAAGCCGAAATTGACCGGCTTCTTGAATTTGTAGGCGTAGGGACCGGTGAGCACCACCCAGGAAATGTGGGTTTCGATGACCTGGAACTCTTCGACGGGGTGCGGGTAGAGGGTCGGGTTTTGCAGGGCGGCGATCAGGGATTGGCTCACGGGCGGTCCTTCATAGACTGGAAAATTCAAGGCCGTCATTATGGCCGCAAGCCGCGCTAACGCAAACCGCGTGGGGGGCTCATGTTGAACCGCAGCAAAGTGCGTATAATCCGCCGCCATGACTCGTACCCGATCCCCCCGTACCCCCAAGAAACCACCCGCCAGCCGCCTGCGGCCCTGGCTGGGCTGGGCCCTTAAACTCAGCCTGGTGGGCCTCGTCGTGCTCGCCGGTTTTGCGGTCTATCTCGATGCCGTGGTCCAGGAGAAATTCTCCGGCAAGCGCTGGACGATCCCGGCCAAGGTCTATGCCCGGCCGTTGGAGCTGTTCGTCGGACAAAAGCTGAGCAAGGCTGACTTCCTGACCGAACTCGATGCCTTGGGTTATCGCCGTGAAAGCGTGGCCAATGGTCCGGGTGCGGCCTCGGTCAATGGCAATACCATCGACCTCAACACCCGTGGTTTCCAGTTTTATGAAGGCATGGAACAGGCGCAACCGGTGCGGGTGCGTTTTTCCGGCGATTATGTTGCCGCGCTGACCGGCGCCAACAACGCGAGCCTGTCAGTGGTGCGCCTTGAGCCGCTGTTGATTGGTGGCCTGTACCCCAAGAATCTCGAAGACCGGATCCTGATCAAGATCGACCAGGTGCCACCGTTCCTGCTCGATACGCTGATCGCTGTCGAAGACCGCGACTTCTATCATCACTTCGGCGTCTCGCCCAAGTCGATTGCCCGGGCCGTCTGGGTCAACACCTCCTCGGGCCATATGCGCCAGGGCGGCAGTACGCTGACTCAACAGCTGGTCAAGAACTTCTACCTGACCAACGAGCGCAGCCTGACCCGCAAGCTCACCGAAGCCATGATGGCGCTGTTGCTGGAGCTGCATTACGACAAACAGGAGATTCTGGAGGCGTACCTCAACGAGGTGTTCGTCGGCCAGGACGGCCAGCGCGCGGTGCACGGTTTCGGTCTGGCCAGCCAGTTCTTCTTCAGCCAGCCACTGTCCGAGCTCAAGCTGCATCAGGTGGCCTTGCTGGTGGGCATGGTCAAGGGGCCCTCTTCCTACAATCCACGTCGTAATCCGGAGCGCGCCCTCGAACGGCGCAACCTGGTGCTCGACCTGCTGCAGCAACAAGGTGTGGCAACCGCCGAGCAAGTCGAAGCAGCGAAAAAGATGCCATTGGGCGTGACCAAGCGTGGCAGCCTGGCGGACAGTTCGTTCCCCGGCTTCATGGACCTGGTCAAGCGTCAACTGCGGGAAGACTACCGCGACGAAGACTTGACCGAAGAAGGCCTGCGCATCTTCACCAGTTTCGACCCGATCCTGCAGATGAAAGCCGAAGCCTCAGTCGAGGACACCTTCAAGCGACTGGCAGGGCGCAAGGGCTCCGACGAAGTCGAAGCGGCCATGGTCGTGACCAACCCGGAAACCGGTGAAGTCCAAGCGATGATTGGCAGTCGCCAGGCCAGCTTTGCGGGATTCAACCGGGCATTGGACGCAGTGCGCCCGATCGGCTCGCTGATCAAGCCCGCGGTGTATCTCACCGCGCTGGAAAAACCCAGCCAGTACACGCTGACGAGCTGGCTGTCCGACGAGTCGTTCTCGATCAAGGGCGCGGACGGGCAGGTCTGGACGCCACAAAACTATGATCGTCGCCCCCACGGCACGGTGTTCCTTTACCAGGGGCTGGCGCATTCCTACAACCTGTCGACGGCTCGCCTCGGGCTGGAAGTCGGCGTGCCGAACGTGCTCAAGACCCTGGCGCGCCTGGGCGTAAGCCGCGAATTCCCGGCCTTCCCGTCGATGCTGCTGGGGGCCGGAGGCCTTACGCCGATCGAAGTGGCGGCCATGTACCAGACGCTGGCCAACGGCGGTTTCAATACGCCGATGCGCGGGATCCGCAGCGTGCTGACTGCCGACGGCGAGCCGCTCAAGCGTTATCCGTTCCAGATCCAGCAGCGTTTCGATCCGGCCTCCATTTACCTGGTCCAGAGCGCGATGCAGCGAGTCATGCGTGAAGGCACCGGCAGTTCGGTCTATAACGTGCTGCCCCGGACCCTGACCCTGGCGGGCAAGACCGGTACCAGTAACGACTCGCGTGACAGTTGGTTCGCAGGTTTCAGCCAGGACCTGCTGGCCGTGGTCTGGCTCGGACGTGATGACAACGGCAAGACCCCGTTCACCGGTGCCACCGGCGCGCTGCAGGTCTGGACCAGTTTCATGCGCAAGGCCGACCCGCTGCCGCTGGACATGCCGCAACCGGACAATATCGTCCAGGCCTGGGTCGATTCGCACACGGGCCAAGGCTCCGACGCCAATTGCCCGGGTGCCGTGCAGATGCCGTATATTCGCGGCAGCGAACCGCCACCCGGTGCCGCCTGTGGCAGCACGAATCCCGCCGAATCGGTGATGGATTGGGTCAAGGACTGGATGAATTAAGCAAAGAGGGTTTCAAGTGAACAAGTGGTTGATTCCAGCGGTAACGGCCGTGGCTTTGCTCAGTGGTTGCTCTACCGTACAACGCGGTTCGATTCCGGTCGTTGACTCCGGCACCGCTGTGTCCAACAGCGAGCGGGTCTCGGCCAGCGGCGGCTTCCGGCAAACGACTGTGAAGCGGCCGGTGCAGGGCCAGGCCCAGGCCATTCCGCAAGGCGACACCGGTGTCGTCGTGATGGTGCCCGGTGGTGGCGCGACGACCTCGGCGCCGATCAGCAGCGCGCCGATCACGACGGGTCCGATCACGCCAGGCCCTATCGAAACCTCGCCGATCGATCAGGGCAGCTACAGCATGCCTTCGACGCCGAGCAGCATCCCGTCGGCAGGTGCCGGCGGTTTGTCCGCCGATGAGCAGTTGGACGGCCCGGTGCTGGCCCTGCTGACCACCGCGCAACAGCAACAAGCCGGCGGTGACCTCAACGGTGCGTCTTCCAGCCTGGAGCGCGCCCAGCGTGTGGCGCCGCGCGAACCGCAGGTGCTTTATCGCCTGGCCCAGGTGCGCATGGCTCAAGGCGATGCGCCGCAAGCCGAGCAATTGGCCCGCCGTGGCCTGACATTCGCCAGTGGTCGCCCGGCACTTCAGGCCAGCCTGTGGGAATTGATCGCCCAGGCCCGTGAGAAACAGGGCGATTCGGCTGGCGCGGCGTTGGCCCGCCAGAAGGCTAAGGTTTCGCTCTGATGGATACGCGTTTTCCCCAAATCGCCGATCAGCTGCTGTTGATCGAGCGTGAGCTGCGGGTCCAGGGCTGGTGGAGCGAGGTTTCACCTTCGGCGCAGGCGCTGGCCAGTGTCGAACCGTTCGCGGTCGACACCCTGGATTTCGAACAGTGGCTGCAATGGATTTTCCTGCCGAGGATGAAAGCTATCCTGGAAAACGACCTGCCGCTGCCCAACGCCTCGGGCATCCTTGCCATGGCCGAGATGGTCTATGCCCAGCGGCCAGGGCAGGGCGCCGAGTTGCAGCGGCTGCTGGCGCAGTTCGATCAGTTGATCAGCGACGTCGGCTGACCGGCGTTACTGACAGTTCTCCTCGATCTGTTGGCGGGTCTCATCGATCCGCTGGCGTCGTTCTTCGTCCGTGAGGCGGCGCATTTCCCCCTCCACGTCTTCGCGTACCCTGGGGTTGTTCTGCAATTGCGCGAGGTTGGTCCGGGCCTGTTCGCAGAACGCCTTGAGCTGGGCTTCCTGCTCGGCAACCTGTTTCTTGACCTGTTGGTCGATGGCCTTTTGGTCGCCAATGACCCCGCCTGAAGCGGCGGCCGGTGGTTTGGGCGCTGGCGCCGCGGACTTGCCCACGGTCGTCGCTTCTACGCCCTGGGGCGGCTGGGCGCCGAAGTGGGTCACGCCCTGGGGGTCCACCCATTTATAGATCGGGCCGGCCATGCTCATCGGGCTCAGGCCCACCAGCAGGCTGGCCGTCAATAACATCATTCGCATGCTGTTTCCTTGTCTTGGATTGCGCAATTGAAGCTAACACAGTTGCCGTTTAAGGGTTTTTTCTTGCGTTCTCATGCGCTTACTTCGAATAAAGCACATAGACGACTTGACTTGAAGGAGGCGAAACAGAAGAATCCAAAGTCCGCTGTAGAGGGACTGCCAGAAGCAGACCCACTCGGCAGATCATGAGGCGCACATCCGCGCCGACCTGTTACACCCGCAACGCGTTACCTCGCGCTGGGTGGGAAAGGCCCGCAACACTTGGGACGATCCCAATACTTGCTCAGTCAGTGCTGACGTAGTCGGCGACCACCGTCGCTCATGCTCTGCCGAGAAGTAAACCTATTAAGACCCGTCCCCTTTTGTGGGTCGGTATTCTGGCGTTTTAGAGGTGAACAACGTGGAGCTTTTATCTGGCGGTGAGATGCTCGTCCGCTTTTTGCGTGACGAAGGCGTCAAATATATCTACGGGTACCCCGGTGGTGCTCTTCTTCATGTCTACGATGCCCTGTTCAAAGAACCGGAAGTGACCCACATCCTGGTTCGTCACGAGCAGGCGGCCACTCATATGGCTGATGGTTATGCCCGTGCTACCGGCAAGGCCGGCGTGGTCCTGGTGACGTCCGGACCAGGCGCCACGAACGCCATCACCGGTATCGCCACCGCGTACATGGACTCCATCCCGATGGTGATCATTTCCGGCCAGGTGCCCAGCACCATGGTGGGCACCGACGCGTTCCAGGAAACCGACATGATCGGTATCTCCCGGCCGATCGTGAAGCACAGCTTCATGATCAAGCACGCGTCGGAAATCCCGGAAGTCATGAAGAAAGCCTTCTACCTGGCCGAATCCGGTCGTCCGGGCCCGGTTGTGGTCGATGTCCCGAAAGACATGACCAACCCGGCCGAGAAGTTCGAATACATCTTCCCGAAAAAAGCCAAGCTGCGTTCCTACAGCCCGGCGGTCCGTGGCCACTCCGGGCAAATCCGCAAGGCGGCCGAGATGCTGCTGGCGGCCAAGCGCCCGGTGCTGTACTCCGGTGGTGGCGTGATCCTCGGCGGTGGCTCCGCGCCGCTGACCGAGTTGGCGAAAATGCTCAACCTGCCGGTTACCAATACGCTGATGGGCCTGGGTGCGTTCCCGGGTTCAGACCGTCAGTTCATTGGTATGCTCGGCATGCACGGTAGCTACACCGCCAACCTGGCGATGCACCACGCCGATGTGATCCTGGCGGTCGGCGCGCGATTCGATGACCGTGTGATCAACGGCGCGGCGAAGTTCTGTCCGAACGCCAAGATCATCCACATCGACATCGACCCGGCGTCCATCTCCAAGACCATCAAGGCAGACGTGCCGATTGTCGGTCCGGTAGAGAGCGTGCTGACCGAAATGGTCGCCATTCTCAAGGAAATCGGCGAGGTTCCGAACAAGGAGTCCGTGGCCAGCTGGTGGAAGCAGGTCGATGAATGGCGCGGCGATCGCGGCCTGTTCCCTTATGACAAGGGCGACGGCAGCGTGATCAAGCCGCAGACCGTGATCGAAACCCTGTGCGAAGTGACCAAGGGCGATGCCTTTGTGACCTCCGACGTGGGCCAGCACCAGATGTTCGCTGCGCAGTACTACAAGTTCGACAAACCCAACCGCTGGATCAACTCCGGCGGCCTGGGCACCATGGGCTTCGGTTTCCCGGCGGCCATGGGCATCAAGTTGAGCTTCCCGGAAGTGGACGTCGCCTGCGTCACGGGCGAGGGCAGCATCCAGATGAACATCCAGGAACTGTCCACCTGCCTGCAATACGGTTTGCCGGTGAAGATCGTGATCCTGAACAACGGCGTGTTGGGGATGGTTCGCCAGTGGCAGGACATGAGCTACGGCAGCCGTCACTCGCACTCGTACATGGAATCGCTGCCTGACTTCGTCAAGCTGGCGGAGGCCTACGGTCACGTTGGCGTGCGCATCACCGAATCGAAGGATTTGAAGTCGAAGATGGAGGAAGCGTTCGCCATGAAGGATCGCCTGGTGGTGATCGATATTGCGGTCGACACCAGCGAGCACGTCTACCCGATGCAGATCAAAGACGGCTCCATGCGCGATATGTGGCTGAGCAAGACGGAGCGTACCTAATCATGCGACACATTATTTCCTTGCTTCTGGAAAACGAACCGGGTGCGCTGTCTCGTGTTGTAGGCCTGTTCTCGCAGCGCAACTACAACATTGAAAGCCTGACCGTGGCGCCAACCGAAGACCCGACCCTGTCGCGCCTGACGCTGACCACCGTGGGGCACGATGAAGTCATCGAGCAGATCACCAAGAACCTGAACAAGCTGATCGAGGTGGTCAAGCTGGTGGACCTGTCGGAAAGCGCTCACATCGAGCGTGAACTGATGCTGGTCAAGGTCAAGGCCACCGGCGCCCAACGTGCCGAGATCAAACGTACTACCGATATTTATCGTGGGCAGATCGTCGATGTCAGCGCCAGCGTCTATACCGTTCAGTTGACCGGTACCAGCGACAAGCTCGACAGCTTCATTCAATCGATCGGCACTGCCTCGATTCTGGAAACCGTACGCAGTGGCGTCACCGGGATTGCCCGTGGCGACAAAGTACTGAGCATCTAAACCAAATTAGCGAATGGCCTGAACGGCCGGATATAGGGGAAATTCATGAAAGTTTTCTACGATAAAGACTGCGACCTGTCGATCATCCAGGGCAAGAAAGTCGCCATCATCGGCTACGGTTCCCAGGGTCACGCCCAGGCGTGCAACCTGAAAGATTCCGGCGTTGACGTGACTGTCGGCCTGCGTAAAGGCTCGGCCACCGTTGCCAAGGCCGAGGCCCACGGCCTGAAAGTGACCGACGTGGCTTCGGCTGTTGCAGCAGCCGACCTGGTCATGATCCTGACTCCGGACGAGTTCCAGTCGGCGTTGTACAAGAACGAAATCGAGCCGAACATCAAGAAAGGCGCCACCCTGGCCTTCTCCCACGGCTTCGCGATCCACTACAACCAGGTCGTGCCACGTGCCGACCTCGATGTAATCATGATCGCGCCGAAGGCACCGGGTCACACCGTGCGTTCCGAGTTCGTGAAAGGCGGCGGTATCCCTGACCTGATCGCGATCTACCAGGATGCGTCCGGCAACGCCAAGAACGTGGCCCTGTCCTACGCTGCCGGTGTTGGCGGCGGTCGTACCGGCATCATCGAAACCACCTTCAAGGATGAGACCGAAACCGACCTGTTCGGCGAGCAAGCCGTTCTGTGTGGCGGTACTGTCGAGCTGGTCAAGGCCGGTTTCGAAACCCTGGTTGAAGCCGGCTATGCGCCAGAAATGGCCTACTTCGAGTGCCTGCACGAACTGAAGCTGATCGTTGACCTCATGTACGAAGGCGGTATCGCCAACATGAACTACTCGATCTCCAACAATGCCGAATACGGCGAGTACGTGACCGGTCCGGAAGTCATCAACGCCGAATCCCGCCAGGCCATGCGCAACGCCCTGAAACGTATTCAGGACGGTGAGTACGCCAAGATGTTCATCAGCGAAGGCGCTACCGGCTATCCTTCGATGACCGCCAAGCGTCGCAACAACGCCGCCCACGGTATCGAAATCATCGGCGAGCAACTGCGTTCGATGATGCCGTGGATCGGTGCCAACAAGATCGTCGACAAAGCCAAGAACTGAGTCGCGAGCTTGATCGAAAAACGCGGCCTTGGCCGCGTTTTTTCGTTTGGGCGATGGCTTCTGGTATAAAGCTGCATCGTTTGCGGCCGAACCGTCGTCCCAGACATCTGTCGAATTTTTTCACACCGTTGCAAGGTATTGTCCATGAGCGAACGTCCCGACGAGCCAAACCAGGCTCCTGACGCCGAAAGCCTGTTGCCCATCGATGAGCACATCGAAGAAGGCCATGACGCTGAAGGCCGTAAGGTCCGGCATCGTGGCATCTATCTGCTGCCGAATCTGTTCACCACCGCGAACCTGTTCGCCGGTTTCTATTCCATCATCAGTTCCATGAGTGCCCAGGCCGCCTTGAGCGCTGGCGATAGCGCAGGGGCGAGTCGTTACTTCGCGTTCGCCGCCATTGCAATCTTCGTCGCCATGGTGCTCGATGGCCTGGACGGCCGCGTCGCGCGCATGACCAATACCCAGAGCGCGTTCGGCGCCGAATACGATTCGCTGTCCGATATGGTCGCTTTTGGCGTGGCTCCCGCCTTGCTGGCGTTCGGTTGGGCGCTGGGGGACATGGGCAAGGTCGGCTGGATGGTCGCCTTCATCTATGTGGCGGGCGCGGCGTTGCGCCTGGCGCGTTTCAACACCCAGGTCGGCAAGGCTGACAAGCGTTACTTCATCGGCCTGGCCAGCCCGGCCGCGGCGGGTGTCGTGGCCGGTGTGGTCTGGGCATTCAGCGACTACGGCATCCAGGGTTCAAAAATGTCGTTCCTCGTGGCGCTGCTGGTTGCCGCAGCCGGGATGCTGATGGTCAGCAACATCAAGTACAACAGCTTCAAGGAGCTGGATCTGAAGGGGCGCGTGCCGTTCGTTGCGATTCTGGCGGTCGTGCTGGTATTTGCCGTGGTGTTCAGTGATCCGCCACGTATCCTGCTGCTGGTATTCCTCGCCTACGCGGCTTCCGGCCCGGTGCAATACTTGTTGCGTCTTCGCCGACGCTAAACGTTGCCTTAATGTAATTTCCCCCATACTCCGCAGTCTATTGGTGCACCTGCCCTCCAATACTGCGGAGTTGTCATGCTGATCAAGATCCCCAAGTCGTCCGGCTGCCGTGAATCGGACGTCACGCCAGAGTCCCTCTATCTCTCCCGTCGTCAAATGCTCGGTGCAACCGTGGCGGGTCTCGCCGTGAGCAGCTTGCCGCAATGGGCCAGCGCGGCCGACGCAGCGCGTTATGCCGATGTCGAACCGGGCAAAGCGCCGTCCTGGTTTGCCGAGAAACTGCCTTCCGTCCAATGGGAGGCGGTCACGGTGAAGAATGAACCGATCACACCGTTCAAGGACGCGACCCATTACAACAACTTCTACGAGTTCGGTACGGATAAGGGCGATCCGGCAGCCAATGCCGGTTCCTTGAAGACCGAACCCTGGAGCGTGGTGGTGGACGGGGAGGTGGGCAAGCCGGGGCGCTACGGGTTGGAAGACTTCATGAAGCCTTATCAACTGGAGGAGCGGATTTATCGACTGCGCTGTGTCGAGGCCTGGTCAATGGTCATCCCATGGATCGGCTTCCCCATTTCCGCATTGCTCAAGCAAGTCGAGCCGACCTCCAAGGCCAAGTACATCCGCTTCGAAACCCTGCAGGATCCCAAGGTCATGCCGGGGCAGCGTTCCGGTTTCGCCCTGATCGACTGGCCGTATGTCGAAGGCTTGAGATTGGACGAGGCGATGAACCCGTTGGCCATCCTGGCGGTTGGAATGTACGGGCGGGAGTTGCCGAACCAGAACGGCGCACCGTTACGGTTGGTGGTTCCGTGGAAGTACGGGTTTAAAAGTGTGAAGTCCATCGTGCGCATCAGCCTGGTGAGCGAACAGCCGAAGACAACCTGGCAGAGCATTGCATCTGACGAGTACGGCTTTTATGCCAACGTCAATCCAATGGTCGATCACCCGCGCTGGACTCAGGCGCGTGAACGTCGTTTGCCAAGTGGACTGTTCAGTCCCAATGTTCGCGATACGCTGATGTTCAACGGCTATCAGGATGAAGTCGCTTCTTTATATGCAGGGATGGACCTGAGGAAGGACTACTGATGCGTTTTTCAGCCTGGCGAATTAGTGTCTTCATCGCGGCGGCGGTCTGGCCGTTATTGTGGCTTTACGAGGCCTTGATGAATTCGCTGGGTCCTGACCCGGGCAAAGTGCTGGTGGATCGGCTCGGGTTGGGGACGCTGATCCTGTTGTTGATCACCCTGAGCATGACGCCTTTGCAGAAATTGACGGGGTGGGCGGGGTGGATTGCGGTCAGGCGCCAGTTGGGATTGTGGTGCTTTGCTTATGTGGTGCTGCATATGAGCGGTTATGCGGCGTTCATTCTTGGGTTCGACTGGTCGCAGTTGGGCGTGGAGCTGAGCAAGCGGCCTTACATTATTGTCGGGGCGCTTGGGTTTCTTGGTTTACTGGTGTTGGCAGTTACTTCCAATCGCTACAGCCAGCGGCGGCTTGGCGTGCGCTGGAAGAAACTGCATCGTCTGGTGTATCTGATCCTGGGGCTTGGATTGCTGCATATGCTATGGATCGTGCGAGCGGATCTGAAGGAGTGGTCGATATACGCCTTTATAGGTGCCGTACTGCTGGTGTTGAGGGTGCCGTCGATTACGCGCCGGATCCCGCGTTTGCTGGGCAGGAAAGTCACTTCTGCAACAAAAGCGTAATTAGGGGTTGACGGCAGATTCTGGAAGTCTATAATTCGCCCCACTTCCGGCGCAGTCGAAACGGAAAACTCCTTGAGATTCAATGAGTTAAGTAGGTTTCGAAGGGGTTGGGCTTCGGTTCATCGAAGCTTGGAAGGAGCAGGTAGAGCGGTGTTGTTTGGCTCTATCGGCGGTTCGATCATCTCGGTCGAAAGCGGTGAAAAAGAGGTGTTGACAGCAGCGAGTAACGCTGTAGAATTCGCCTCCCGCTAACGAGAGATCGGAAGCGCAAGTGGTTGAAGTTGCAAAGGAAACTTTGAAAACTTCTTAAAATAACCGCTTGACAGATACACGGGGCGCTGTAGAATGCGCGCCTCGGTTGAGACGAAAGACTCAGCCAACCGCTCTTTAACAACTGAATCAAGCAATTCGTGTGGGTGCTTGTGGAGTCAGACTGCTAGTCAACAGATTATCAGCATCACAAGTTACTCCGCGAGAAATCAAAGATGTAACCAACGATTGCTGAGCCAAGTTTAGGGTTTTCTCAAAACCCAAAGATGTTTGAACTGAAGAGTTTGATCATGGCTCAGATTGAACGCTGGCGGCAGGCCTAACACATGCAAGTCGAGCGGTAGAGAGGTGCTTGCACCTCTTGAGAGCGGCGGACGGGTGAGTAATGCCTAGGAATCTGCCTGGTAGTGGGGGATAACGCTCGGAAACGGACGCTAATACCGCATACGTCCTACGGGAGAAAGCAGGGGACCTTCGGGCCTTGCGCTATCAGATGAGCCTAGGTCGGATTAGCTAGTTGGTGGGGTAATGGCTCACCAAGGCGACGATCCGTAACTGGTCTGAGAGGATGATCAGTCACACTGGAACTGAGACACGGTCCAGACTCCTACGGGAGGCAGCAGTGGGGAATATTGGACAATGGGCGAAAGCCTGATCCAGCCATGCCGCGTGTGTGAAGAAGGTCTTCGGATTGTAAAGCACTTTAAGTTGGGAGGAAGG
>NZ_LHVE01000015.1 GCF_001269655.1 Pseudomonas thivervalensis | reverse complement strand
AACTCGAAAGAGACCAGATTGCGGTGTGTGAAGACGAAACGAACCGAAAGTTCGAGATACTCACAAGCACCAAACTATCGCATACCCATTCGCTGGCACGTGACCGCAAGGCACGCACCGGCTACCGAATTTCTTGACGACCATAGAGCATTGGAACCACCTGATCCCATCCCGAACTCAGCAGTGAAACGATGCATCGCCGATGGTAGTGTGGGGTTTCCCCATGTGAGAGTAGGTCATCGTCAAGATTAAATTCCGAAACCCCTATCTGCTGATGCAGGTAGGGGTTTTGTTTTGCCCGCAATAAAATTCTGTGAACGCTGATGATAATTTTGCACAGTTATTTTTGAGCCAGAGCACTAGAATAGCCCCACCTTAGCCGAGCCAGAGCTGTTTATGCCCGATCCGTCAGACACTGATAGGTTGTCAGATCTACCCCTGGACGATCTTGTAGCGTGTCATGAATGCGACCTGTTGATGCGCAAGCCCCAACTGGCCCATGGCGAAAAAGCCGAGTGCCCCCGCTGCGGTTATGAGCTTTATGCTCATCGACATAATGTCGTGGAACGCAGTCTTGCCTTGGTGATCGCCGCTCTGCTGTTATATGTGCCGGCTAATTTTTTACCCATCATGCAACTCAATCTGCTCGGACAGTCCTCCCAGGACACCGTTTGGAGTGGCGTGGTCGCCCTGTTCGATACCGGCATGCAGGGCATATCGGCAGTGGTGTTCCTGTGCAGCATGGGCATTCCATTGCTCAAGCTGCTTTGTCAGTTGGCTGTGCTGCTGACCATTCGCTTGAACGTTGGCCGTAGCTACGGTTTGTTGCTGTACCGCATTTATCACCATTTACGCGACTGGGGGATGCTTGAGGTTTACCTCATGGGCGTGCTGGTGGCCATCGTCAAGTTGGCAGACATGGCGGCCATCACCGTAGGCCTTGGCTTGGTGTGCTTCATCAGTTTGTTGCTGGTCCAGGTCTGGCTGGAGGTGGTGATGTCACCGCATCAGATCTGGCAGGCATTATCAGGAGAAGATGCCCATGCGGGCGATTGATGCCGGCATTCTGGTTTGTACGGAATGCCATGAATTGAATCGGCAGGACGCTAAAGCCGATAAACAAACCTGTACTCGCTGCGGCGCGCTGGTCCACCCCCGTCGGCCGAACAGCTTGATGCGGACCTGGGCATTGTTGATCACCGCCGCGATTCTTTATATACCGGCCAATATGCTGCCAATCATGACCATCAACTCGCTGGGCCAGGGCGCCCCGAGCACCATCATGGCCGGCGTTATCGAGTTGGTTCAACACGGCATGATTCCTATCGCCGCCGTGGTGTTCATCGCCAGTATCCTGGTGCCCACCTTCAAACTGGTGGGCATCGCCTTGTTATTGTTTTCCGTGCAGCGGCACCAGCCGATGTCGGCGCGGCAACGCATCCTTATGTACCGTTTCATCGAATTCATTGGGCGTTGGTCGATGCTGGATATTTTCGTGATCGCCATCCTGGTGGCGGTGGTGAATTTTGGGCGACTCGCCAGTGTCGAAGCCGGTCTTGGCGCGATTGCTTTCGCCAGCGTAGTGATTTTGACAATGATTGCCGCAGTAACCTTCGATCCCCGACTGATTTGGGATAACACGGAGTCGGATGACGACCATGACTGATTTGCCTACCGCTAAAACCCGACCGGCTTCGAACTGGTCGGCCATCTGGGTCTTGCCGCTGATTGCATTGATCATCGGCGGCTGGCTCGGCTGGCGGGCTTATAACGAGACCGGAATCGAAATCAATGTACGCTTTGAGAGCGGTGAAGGTATCCAGGTCAACAAAACCGAGGTCGTCTACAAAGGTATGACGGTCGGCAAAGTCAAAGACCTCACGCTCGATGATGAAGGCAGCTCGAAGGGCGTTATCGCAACCATCGAGATGAACAAAGATGTCGGGCAATACCTCAAGAGCGGAACACGCTTCTGGCTGGTCAAGCCGAGTGTGAGCCTCGCCGGGATCACTGGCCTGGAAACCCTGGTATCGGGTAACTACGTGGCGATCAGTCCGGGAGAAGGGGAATCGACGCGCAAGTTCAAGGCTTTGGCCGAAGAGCCGCCGTTGTCGGATTCCAAGCCGGGCTTGCACCTGACCGTCAAGGCTGACCGCTTGGGGTCGCTGGACCGTGGGAGTCCGGTCTTCTACAAGCAGATCCAGGTTGGCCAGGTGAAAAGCTACCTGCTCTCCGAAGACCAGCGCACTGTCGAAATCAAGATCTTCATTGAGCCGACCTACGCCAGCCTGGTGCGCAAACACACGCGTTTCTGGAACGCCAGTGGCATCAGCATCGATGCCAACCTCTCGGGCGTCAAAGTGCGTAGCGAATCCCTGGCCAGCATCGTGGCCGGAGGGATCGCCTTCGCCACGCCGGAGAGCCGCAAGGACAGCCCTCCGACGGACCCAAGCTTGCCGTTCCGCCTTTATGAAGATTTTGATGCGGCGGCAGCGGGCATCCGCGTAAAGGTCAAGCTCAGCGACTTCGAAGGCTTGCAGGCCGGCCGTACACCCGTGATGTACAAAGGCATCCAGGTCGGCAGCCTGAAGACCCTCAAGGTCGATCCGGATCTGGCCAGCGCCACGGCTGAATTGACCCTGGACCCGTTGGCCGAAGACTACCTGGTAACTGGCACGCAGTTCTGGGTCGTGAAGCCGTCGATCTCCCTGGCCGGTATCACCGGCCTGGAAGCCTTGGTCAAGGGCAACTACATTGCCGTGCGACCGGGCGACAAGGGGGGCGCGCCGCAGCGTGAGTACGAAGCCCGAGCAAAGGCGCCGCCGCTAGACCTGCGTTCACCGGGGCTGCACCTGGTCCTGTTGACCGATAACCTCGGATCCCTGGAGGTTGGCAGTCCGATCCTCTACAAACAAGTCAAGGTTGGCTCGGTGCAGAGCTATCAGTTTTCCCGCAAGAAGAAGCAGTTGATCATTGGTGTGCACATCGAGAAGGAATACGAAGGGCTGGTCAACGGCTCGACACGGTTCTGGAACGCCAGTGGGATCACCCTCACGGGCGGTTTGACGGGTGGGATCCAGGTCAAGAGCGAGTCCTTGCAAAGCCTGATGGCCGGCGGGATTGCCTTCGAAACGCCGGAACCCAATGTGCCGCTGAAAAGGCGCATCCCGCGTTTCCGTCTGTTTGCCGATCACGAAGCCGCACAACAACGCGGCACCGTGGTGACGATCAAGGTCGACCGCGCCGATGGCTTGCGCAGCGGTACACCGATCCGTTTCAAAGGGTTGGATGTGGGCAAGATCGAAGGTGTCGACCTCAGCACCGATATGCAATCGGTGTTGCTCACGGCGCGTATTACCGAAGTGCCGGAGCGCATCGCCCGGGTCGGGTCCCAGTTCTGGGTGGTCAAGCCGGAGTTGGGGTTGATGAAGACCTCCAACCTGGAGACGCTGGTCACAGGCCAATACATTGAAGTGCAGCCTTCGGTGAAAAACCTCGGGCCACAGAAAAGCTTCGTGGCCCTGGCCAATCCACCGGAAAGCGCTATACCCGAGGCCGGTCTGAGCCTGGTGCTGAGCGCGGCCCGCCGTGGTTCGTTGAAGATCGGCGTGCCGGTCACCTATCGCGAGATCACGGTGGGCAAGGTCACCGGTTACGAACTGGGCCAGACGGCGGATCGGGTGCTGATCCGTATCCTGATCGAGCCCAAATACGCGCCGCTGGTGCGCAGCGGCACGCGCTTCTGGAACAGCAGCGGCTTCGGTCTGGACTTCGGTCTATTCAAGGGCGCGACGGTGCGCACCGAGTCGCTTGAAACGCTGATCCAGGGCGGCATTGCGTTCGCAACGCCGGATGGCGAGCGAATGGGCAATCCGGCCCGACCGGAGCAGACCTTCCCGCTGTTCGACAAGTTTGAAGATGAATGGCTGACCTGGGCGCCGAAGATCAGTCTGGGTAAGTGATTGGGGTGGCGTTAGCCTGTTCTGATGTCATCGCGAGCAGGCTCGCTCCCACAATGGATGAATGTCGTACTTGATTGCCATGAACGACGCCAAACCTGTGGGAGCGAGCCTGCTCGCGATGGGGCCATCAATAGTATTCGAAATAAAAAAAAGGCCGCGATCCAATGGACCGCGGCCTTTTTTACATCCGGATATTCACATCACACCGAATCCAGCTCCGGCTCGTCGGCCTGTACATTCACCGTGGCCTTCACCGCATCGTGACGACGGATGTATTTCCAGTCCGCTTCGTCAATGTAGATGCCGTTCGGGCCGCTGCCGCCTTCCAGGTCGATGGCGACACTGGCGCAGACTTGCGGCTTCACGCTCGCCAGGATCGGTACGAAGCCCAGTTGCAGGCTGGTTTCCAGCAGTGCGGCCTGGTTTTTCTCGTCGATGTCCGCCGCTTCGTCCAGGTAGTACGGCAAGCGCACGCGGCCGGCCTGTTCGCGGTCCATCAGGTGCAGCAACAAGTACATGTTGGTCAGCGCCTTGATGGTCATGGTGGTGCCGTTGGACGCCGCGCCGTCGATGTCGGTGTGGATCACGGGCTGGCCATTGACCTTGGTGATCTCGAATGCGAGTTCGAACAGGTCCTTGAGGCCGAGCTGGTTGTGGTTCGCCGCCACCAACCGTGCCAGGTATTCCTTGGCTTCTTCGTTCTTGTTGTCCTGCTCGGCGCTCTGGCTGAGGTCGAACACCGACAGCGTCTCGCCTTCTTCGTACTGGCCGGCGCTGTGGATGATCTGGTCAATGTGCTTGAGCGCTTCCTTGTTCGGTGCCAGGACGATACGGAAGCTCTGCAGGTTGGACACCTGGCGCTTGTTGATCTCGCGGTTGAACAGCGCCAGTTGATGCTCGAGGCTGTCGTAGTCGCTGCGGATGTTGCGCAGGGTCCGGGCGATATCGGTCACGGCCGCACGGCGCGCCTTGCCCAGGGTCAGGGCTTCGTCGGTGCGGTGGGCATAGGCGTTGATCAGCAGTTGCAGGCGCCGCTCCATGTCATCTTCGCTGTCGAACTTGGCCACGCCCTTGAGGCGCACCTGGGCATACAGCGCTTCGATCTGGCCATCGACCCGCAACAGGCCTTGCCAACTGTCCTGATAGTCGTTGAGCAGCGGCAGCAGGTTGTCCATGGAATCGTCGACCGGGTCCATGAACGGCGTGCCGAACGGCAGGTCCGCCGGCAGCAACTGACGACGGCGCAGGGCATCGTCGAGGGTGCGTTGCTTGGCTTCCATGTCGGCGATCTGCCGACCCACCAGTTGCAATTTCGCGGACAACTGCTGGACGCGCTCGGTGAAGGCATCGCTGGAGCGCTTGAGCTCGTCCTGGGCGGCTTCCATCTGCGCGAGTTGCTCGAGCTTCTCGCCCTCTTCGGCGCTCAAGGTCTGGGTGCGACGGAAGTCTTCCAAGGCTTTCTGTGCATCGAGGACCTGCTGATACAGTGCTTCGGTCTGGGTCTTGCTCGCGGCGCGGTCGGCGGCCACGGCTTGCTGGGTCTTGAGCTGCTTGAATTCTTTTTCCAGGCGCTCTTTCTGATCGCGCAGCGCGGCGCGGTCGGCCAGGGCTTGCAAGGCCGGCGGCTCGATGTGGGACAGGTCGATGGACAGGCCTGGCACTTCGAAGCGCTCACCCTTGAAGCCGTCGAGGATCAGCTCCATGGATTTGACCCACTCGCCGTTCTCGTCCAGCGCAATACCGTGTTCGCCCAGCGGCAGGCTGAACAGGGCGCTGTTGAACAGGCGCATCAGGCGCTCGACGTCCTGCTGCGAGAATTCTTCCCGCAGGCGGGCGTAGCTGTTGTTGTCGGCGTGATCGAGTTGCTGCTTGACCGACTTCAGGCGTTTTTCCAGGTCCCGCAGGCGCTCTTCCAGGTCTTCGGCGCTGAATTGCCGGGACTGGGCCAGGGCGCCGGCCAGTTCGTCATGGGCGTCCTTGGCGGCGAGCAGTTGCTGCTCCAGCACCTTGACGTCATCCACCAGGGCAAAGCGGTTCTTGAGCACCGACAACTCGCCGATCCAGCGCTGGATGCCGCTGATTTCCCGTTCCAGGCGCATCAGTTCCTGGGTGCCGCCGCGTTGGTCGTTCTGCAGCGAATCCTGCTCGTTGCGGTAGTGTTCGGCCTGGATGGTCAACTCTTCCTTGCGCGCACTGGCGTAGTCCGACCAAGTGCCCAGCAGCGAGTCGAGCAACGGCGAGAGGCGATGCAGTTTGCCACGCAGAATATCGCGCTGCTTCACGCCATTGGCCAGGGCTTCCACCAGCGGACCGGCCGCTACCAGGGAGTTGTAGTCCTGCTCCATGCGTCGTACATCGCGGAAGGCTTCTTCGCACGCAGCAATGTAGTCCACGCTGCCGGAGCGCAGGCTGTGCTCGAACGCGTCGAGGAACAGTTGCTTGAGCTTGGCCGCGGTGATTTCACGCATGTGCAGCAGGTTGATGAACAGTGCGCGGAAGGTCTTGAGGCTTTGCTCGCTAGTGGAGCGTAGCGGGATCAGCGTCAGGTCCAGGGGGATCGAGGTGTGGCCACCCACCAACAGGCGTCGCAGTTCATCGGGTTTGAGCTCGTAGGCTTTCAGGCCTTCGCGTTCCAGGTTGGTGAACAGCTCTTTCTGCCGCAGGCAGGTGTCGTTTTTCTGATAGTGGGCCAGGTCCAGTTTGCCGGCATAGGCAAAGAACTGGTGACCGAAACCGCCGCCAGGGCCGCGACCGACCACGCCAATCACGTGCGGGCCGTGGGGCAGGGCGACTTCCACCAGGATGTAGCTGGTGTCCGAGGCAAAGTAGAAGCGCCGGGATTGCTCCAGGCTGTACTTGCCGAAGCTCATGTCCGACATGCGCGCCAGGATCGGGAACTGCAAAGCGTTGATCGAGGCGGATTTACCCAGGTTGTTCGCGCCGTACACCGACAGCGGTTCTTCCAGCGGGAACAAACCGAGGCTGTAGCCGGCGGTGTTCAAAAGGGCAAAGCGGCGGATGCCGTAGCGTTCCTTGCTCATGCGTCGGTCTCCTGTTCTTCGGCAATGGCGCGGGCCAGGGCGTCTTCTTCGCTTTCACCTTCGAATTCGCTGAGGTCCAGCGGATCATCGGTCTGCAGCAGTTTTTCGTCGCTGTCTTCGTCGATCAATACCGGTGCCGGCAATGGCAGCACGCTGTGCAGGCTGGCAGCCAGGTCGCGGTCCTGCTGGACCGACAGGCAAACGTCGAGGAAACGATGCATGGGCGGCAGGAAGCGGTACACGCCGTTCTCTTCGCTGGCAAAACCCAGTTGGGTCATGCGGCGCATGATTTTTTCTTCCAGTTCTTCCTGGGTCTGTACTTCGGCCTGGATGAACAGGTCGCGGTATTTTTCCAGCAACGAAGGCAGCTCGTCGCGGCCCAGGCTGCCGCCGTCGAGCACGGCGATCGGGTCGCGGCCCTGGTCAGCCAGGTGCTCGACGAGGATGAAAGTGAACAGGGCCAGGCGCTGGGCGGTCTTGTTCACCGCGGCGGCGGCCAGGTCCGGCACGAAGTAGTAGAAACCACGGGTGTCGCACACCAGCTCGAAGCCCAGGGCCTTGAACAGGGTGCGGTATTGGTCCTGGAAGTTCGACAGTTGCGCGTACAGCTCAGGGTCACGGCGGCTGACGTGATAGCCCTTGAACAGCTCGCGGAAGATCGGCGCCAGCTGGGACAGTTCGGATAGATCAAGATGCATGGGGGATGCTCGCAGAATCCTCGGCGGCGGTGTCGCCGGCCGAGAGCAGGGCGAAGGAGCGCAGGCTGACCTGATGCTCGTGAGTGTGGTATTCGCGGCGTTCCAGACGCTCGCGCTTGAAGCGTTTTTCCCGCGACAGGCGCGAGAACCAGTACAGCAATTCGTCGGTGGCGCCGTCCGGCTCCTGCTCCAGCAGCCAGGTCATCAAGTCCGGCATCGGCAGGGCATCTTCGCAGCGCTCGACCATCTCGCGCACGGTGCGTGGCGCACGCGGCGCTTCGCCACCCTTGTGAGTCTTGTGGGACTTGGGGAAACGCGCCGGTTTCGGCTCGAAGCGGGCCAGGGCATAGACATAGGCTTCGACCTGGCTGGCGCTGCCCAGGAAGGTGCTTTGTGGCCGGGTGAACAGCGGCATGGCGGCTTGCGGCACGGCGTCGATGCCTTTGCGGCGAATGGCCGCCAGGGCCAGGGCGGCGCCACGGGTCACGGCGTTGTGGCGGCGAGCCTCTTCACGCAGCGGCAGGAGCAGCTCACGGGCATGTCGCAGGGTCAGTTGGGCGCTGGTCTGCATCTCCAGGATGCGCGCGTGGGTGCGCAGCAGCATGTCGTCGTCCACCAGGTGGCCGAGGCGCTGCTGTTCGGTGAGCATGCGCAACAGCACGTTCTCGACCTTGCGCACGCCTTGCTCGAAGGCGCCGTCGGCGTTCACCAACTGGATCATCGGCTCAACGTATTCGTCCCAGGTCGCCAGCACTTCGGCGTAGCGCTGGCGCAGCGGGATCTGTCGGTCACTGGTCTTGGCCCGTTCGGCCACGGCCACAAGGGCCTGTTCATCGTTGGCGAGTTTCTTCAGGACATCGCGCACGCGCATGTCCAGCAGGCGCAACTGGCGGGCCAGGTCGTTGCCGTCGCGCACATCGAAGGCGTCCTGGATGTAGCCGGCCAGGCGCTCGAGGTGGCGCAGGTAGGCTTCGATTTCCAGGCACAGGCCCAGGCGGTGCTCGCGGCGCAGGTAGGCGAGGAAATCATGGATCTGGGCATTGAGTTCGAAGCGGTTCGGGCTTTTCGCCACCGGTACGAGGATGTCCAGGCGGATCCACACGTCCAGCAGACTGGTGATGTCCTGGGGCGTGCTGTCCAATTGTTGGGCGGCCAGCTGTGAACGCAGTTCGTTGAGGCTCAGGGTGCCCTGGTCGAAGTGCTCGCACAAAGGTTCCAGCAATGCCCAGTGTTCAGCGAGGGCGCGCAAGACGCGCTTGGGTTCGATCATCGCAATGGCCGTCGGGTTGGCAATTAAAAGCGGCGATTGTACTGCATAGGGCCGGTTGCGATTCACCCCTTGGACGGACTGTCGTCGTGTATTGAGCAACTAATCAAGCGACAGGGAAGCGATCCGCGTAGAAGGGCGGTAGAATCGCTTCCACTTTCAGTTATCCACAAGTGGCCGACCCTTGCTTATCGAGTCCCGCCGCCGCGCCTATCTGACCGCCATGCAGGTGGTCAACTGGCTGCCGCGTACCGAATTGCCGTTCGCCGCCCCGTCGCGGCCCGAACTGCTGGAAACGCCCGAGCCCGAGTACGTCGCGCCGGTCGTGACGGCGCCTGTGGCCAAGACGGTCGCCGAGCCGCCAGCGCCAGCCTCCGAGCGACCAAAAATCGAAGTGCCGCGCCCGAGTCTGGCCTCGACCCGCACCAATGCCAAGGTGGTGGAGGAGGTGGTCGAGGCGCCGCCCAAGGCCTCCTATGTCGCCCCGCCGCGTTTCGCCCTGCAATTGCTGCGGGCCGGGCGTTGCCTGCTGTTGGTGGAGTTGCCCACGGGCGAGCCGTTTCAAAGCCGCGATCCGGCCTACCTGCTGCTCAAGGACATGCTGCGCGCCGCCGGTCTGCCGGACAGTCCGCAGATCATTGGCGAACCGGTACGCTGGCCGCTGTTGTCACGCGGCACCATGGACCAAGGGCCTGAAGCGGCACGGGATTTCGTCCAGGGCTTCGTTTCGGCGCGCCTCGAAGACGCGCCCTGCGTGTGCCTGTGGCTGATCGGCCTGCCGGCGGTGAAGTTTGCCGGCGAGGCGGATGCCGAAGCGTTCAATCGCGAACTGCAGGTCGAAGGCCTGGGCTCGGCCTGGGCGTTGCCCGGGCTGGAACTGTTAATGGAAACGCCACAGCGCAAGGCTGATGTCTGGCAAGCCATGCGCCGGCTGATGGCGCGTTGGAAAGAATCGAATGAGTGACGCTGTATCGTTCCGCCCGATGACCGAGGCGGACCTCGACGCTGTACTGAAAATCGAATACGCGGCCTACAGCCACCCCTGGACCCGGGGAATATTTCTCGACGGGCTGGGCAAATACCAGATCTGGTTGATGTTCGAAGGCCAGCAGCAAGTGGGCCACGGGGTGGTGCAGATCATCCTGGACGAGGCGCACCTGCTCAACATCACCGTCAAGCCGGAAAACCAGGGCCGCGGCCTGGGCTTGCGTCTGCTGGAACACCTGATGTCGATTGCCTACAAGGCCGAAGCCCGGGAATGCTTCCTGGAAGTGCGCGACAGCAATCGGACGGCGTTCCGGTTGTATGAGCGCTATGGCTTCAACGAAGTGGGCCGGCGCCGGGATTACTACCCGGCGGTGGGGGGGCGCGAGGATGCGGTGGTCATGGCGTGTACCTTGGTGGATTGAACGGCCACGACTCTCTGTGGGAGCGGGCTTGCTCGCGATGGCTTCGGCACATCCGACATTTGATACAGGCTGACCCACCGCTTTCGCGAGCAGGCTCGCTCCCACAGGGTCGGGTTAGCGCTTGCCATCCAGCGGATCGATATCGGCCATTTCCGCTTCGTCCAACCCACCGCCTCCGCCAATGTCGTTTTCATGCACGACACTCAGGTCCCAATCCGCCTGCTCGTCGTCGCCGGCCTCGGAGGCGTCCCGGGCGCCGTCTTCGCGGATGAGGGTTTCCGGGCTCATGTCGTCGTCAGTCGATTGGTGATCATCCGTCGAGGCGCCTGTCATGCCCGCTTCACGCACGCGTTCACGAGGCATCAGCTGTTCGCGCTCGTCTTTCGGCAGTTCGTCGCCGATCTTCGCGCTGGGCTGTTCGTCGTCGAACTCCAACTCATGCATCGAGCCCATGCGATCCTCGTTGTCGTCGATGGGTTCCGGTTGCGTCGCATCGAAGGGGCGTCGTGAATCATTCATGGCAATTCCTCATACTGTGGGCCTTACTGGTGTCGACCGGCAGCGCAGCCAGGAATTCCAATGCGTCGCCGACGTGACCTCGACCGGCGGTCGTCTGTCACAGTTGCGCACTCTCTATCGAGGCTGGACAGCATGAACGAATTACAAGATCTGATTGATAACAACGCGCGCTGGGCCGATGCGATCAAGCAGGAGGATCCTGACTTCTTCGCCAAGCTGGCTCGTCAGCAAACCCCCGAGTACCTGTGGATCGGCTGTTCCGATGCGCGGGTGCCGGCCAACGAGATCGTCGGCATGCTGCCGGGCGATCTGTTCGTACACCGCAACGTGGCCAACGTGGTGCTGCACACGGACCTCAATTGCCTGTCGGTGATCCAATACGCCGTGGACGTGCTCAAGGTCAAACACATCCTGGTCACCGGCCATTACGGCTGTGGCGGTGTGCGGGCCTCGATGCAGGACCGCCAACTGGGCCTGATCGACGGCTGGCTGCGCTCGATTCGCGACCTGTACTACGAGCATCGCGAAGCGTTGGGTCAGTTGCCGACCGAAGAGGAACGGGTCGACCGCCTGTGCGAACTCAACGTGATCCAGCAGGTGGCCAACGTGGGCCATACCAGCATCGTGCAGAACGCCTGGCACCGTGGGCAGAAACTGTCGATTCATGGCTGCATCTACGGTATCAAGGACGGACGCTGGAAGAGCCTGGACACCACGATCAGCGGTTTCGAGCAATTGCCGCCGCAGTATCGGCTGCGTCCGGTCGGCGCGCCCTGAGGCCGGATCGTCAGTCGCGGTGACATTGACGACGCCAGTGCCGTAGAAAGGTCATTCCCTGCTCATTGGGCGGTTCGTCATAGCCGGTAATCCAGCCATGACAGTTGTACGAACCGCACCGGCAGGCGAACTGTCGGTACAGTTTCTGTTCGGTACTGGCGTAGTCCATCGTCAGGCAGTCACCTTCATCGATACGAGCCAGTGACCACAGCCACAGCTCGCTCATGTCGAGGAACACGTTCGGGTTGCAGGAGTGCAGCAGCAATCCGGCGAAGCGTGGGTCATACATGTGCACGTCCGGCAGGATCTGCAACGTGTGCAGGCGCCGTCGGCTCACCAGCAACCCCGAAACCCTGCACATCCGCGTCATGGGCGCGAATGGCTTGCGGGCGATGATGCCGTTGCCGCGTCCGTCGGTCGTCTGGTGTACTTCAAAGTCGCGCGCAGAAGGGTAGCCCAGGCGGGTGCTGAGTTGTTTTTCCGGGTAGATGCAGTCCCGGCGCTGTGAACAGGCGCTATCGCGGGTGAGCAGGCTCATGACAGTCCCTGTCGGTGGTTGACATTCGACTTTCTGACGCTGGCGATCCTGCCGGCGGTTGTAAAAAAACCTGGATAGCTTCGCTCAAGTCGGGGGCGTCATCTACTGTCAACTCTGACAGTAGCCAAAGGCGCTTTCCGACGTCAGCATGCGCTGACGCGGGAAAGCGCCGCGAGGTTTACACCGCTTCGGCAGGCAGCGGCATAGGCACCTTCAGTTGTGGAAGTTGCGACTTGATCGCCGGTGTTTCGCATTTTTTCGTTGCGTCTTCCTCGCTCAGCTTACGAACCGAGGTGTAGAACAACTCGCAGGTCTTTTCCTTTTGCGTGACCTGCCAGGTTTGCGTGCATTGGTTCAGCAAGGTGCTCGGGTCGGTGCCTGGCTTGCTGCCCATGCCGGCCTGCCAGCAGGCGGCACTCAGGTCCTGGCCCATGACTTTCAAGCCGGCGGC
Organism: Pseudomonas thivervalensis; assembly: GCF_001269655.1. Taxonomy (GTDB): domain Bacteria; phylum Pseudomonadota; class Gammaproteobacteria; order Pseudomonadales; family Pseudomonadaceae; genus Aquipseudomonas; species Aquipseudomonas thivervalensis. The sequence continues at coordinate 221,969 of NZ_LHVE01000015.1, read as the reverse complement.
ATCCGCCTTGGCTTCGTCACCGTCGTAGCTGTCTTTGTCGGCGGCATACCAGATGTAGCTCGGATGGTTGGAGCCCAGGACCGGAACCTTGACCCCGCTGCCGGTAGTGATGCTTGCCAGGCCGAGTACATTCACGGTCGGGCCGTACTGGGTCTTGATCCAATTGCGCACAGGGGCACCGAAGGCCACCATCGGCAATGCGGCGCCGCTGGCGGTTTGGGTGATCTGCGTGACCATGGTGGTCTGGTAATCGTTGAAGTAGCTGTAGAGCCCCTCCAAGGTGCTACCGGCATTGGACGGTGCCGCGATAGGCGCGATGTCGATGATGGTCTGGTAGGCCGGTGTCTGTTCAACGGCAATGCCGTTGGCGGTCAGCAGCGTGGCCCAGCGATCGGTGGTCGCCGACTCCAGGTAATCCTGGGCCTGGGTCAGGGAGTAATCCGGCGGGAAGTGCAGCAACTCGACACTCTTGCGATTTTCCAGGGCCATGCCCAGCGGCAGGAACAGGTACCAGTTATAGGACCATTTCTTGTCGCTGTTGAGTTTCGAGGCACCGTTGTACGCCAGGTCCCCGGCGTCGAGCAGCGCCTTCAGCGGTTGGCCGTAGCTCTTCGGCACCCCATCGATGCTGGCATAGACCTTGTCGTTGTCGATTTTGACCTCGACCTTGGCCGTGGCGTAGCCGTCGCGCTGTACGCTTTGGGTCAGGTAGTGCTCGACGGTCTGCTCCAGGGTCCAGTCGCGAAAACAAATGACGTTGCAGTTGTTGGGGTAGGCGAAGAGGCGGGTAACGCGCTCGGTGCTGCCCAGCTGTACGTCGATGTGGGTGGTGTCGGCGGCGTGGACGGTGGCGCTCAGGGCGAGGGCGGCAAGAGGAAGTACGGCGAGTTTGAACATGCTCAGATCCTTTTCAGCGTGAGGGACCCTCAAAAGCAGGGCGTATCCATACTGAAACAGACCGAGCCGAAGAAGAAGTGGGCCGATGGAAATATCGGCCCTTTTTTATGGCTTTATGGCATCACTGGCGGCAAATAGGTCAATGTCGTCCCGAGCGCCCACAGCAGCGCCAGCACCAACGGCGTATGCACCAGCAACTGCACGAAGGAAAAGCCGATCAAGTCCCTGGCCTTCAGCCCTAGCACCCCCAGCAACGGCAGCATGTAGAACGGATTGATGAGGTTCGGCAGCGCTTCGGCGGCGTTGTAGATCTGCACGGCCCAGCCCAGGTGATAGTTCAGGTCGTTGGCCACCTGCATGACGTAGGGCGCTTCGATGATCCACTTGCCGCCGCCGGAAGGAATGAAAAAGCCCAGCACCGCCGAATAGACGCCCATCAGCAAGGCGTAGGTGTCATGGGAAGCGATCTGGACGAAAAAGGTCGAGATATGGTGGGCCAGGGTCTGGGCATCGCTGCCCTTGACCGTGGTCAGCAGCGCGGCGATCGAGCCGTACAACGGAAACTGGATCAACACGCCCGTGGTGGTCGGCACCGCGCGGGCCACGGCATCCAGAAAGCTGCGTGGCCGCCAGTGCAGCAAGGCGCCCAGCATGATGAACAGGAAGTTATACGTGTTGAGCCCGGAAATGGCACTGATCGCAGGCTTGGTCGAAAACTCGTGGAACAGCCAGCCGGCGGCCAGCAGCACGAGGGCGATGGTCAGCAGCGGACTGTGCTCCAGCCATTCTCCCGGGCGGGTACGGGGCTGCAATGCCGGCATGCTGAAACTCGGGTCGATCCCGCAAGCGGCGGCGTCACGGGCGCTGTTGGGGCCGGGAGCGGTGGCGTAGGCGACAATCAATGAGATCACGATCAGCGCCAGCAGCATCACGCCAGACTGCCAGAGAAAAATGGTCTGGGTGAAAGGAATGACGCCAGTAATCGACAGGATCGACGGCGGAAGGCTGGCCGGGTTGGCCTGCAATTGCGCCGCAGACGAAGACAACCCCAACGCCCACACCGCGCCCAGGCCCAGGTACGCGGCGGCGCCAGCGGCGCGGTAATCCATCTTCAGGTCGGTGCGCCGGGCGAGGGCGCGCACCAGCAAACCGCCAAATACCAACGACAGGCCCCAGTTGAGCAGCGACGCAACCATGGAAATCAGGGCCACCCACGCCACTGCGGAGCGACCGTTGGTCGGAATGCGTGCCAGGCGATCAATCAGTTTGACGGCGGGCGGCGAGCTGGCGACCACATAGCCGCCAATCACCACGAAGGCCATCTGCATGGTGAACGGGATCAGGCTCCAGAAGCCATCGCCGAACGCCATGGCCGCTGCCGTGGGTGTGGCGCCGATGAATTGCGTCGCCACGGCGACCACCAGCACCGCCAGCGCGGCGAAGACCCAGGAGTCGGGGAACCAGCGCTCGGCGAAGCTGGAGCAGCGCAAGGCAAAGCGGGCGGAACGGCTGTCTTCGATGTCGGTGGTCACGGCAATTACCTCGTTTTTATGGTTATGGGCATTGATGGCGGCAAGGCTTCAAAGGTCAGGCGCAACAGTAGAACAATCCAGTGACCATGGGAGGCCTATCGGGTTCGAGGACACCCTGGAATATTTTCAATGGGGGCTCGCGGTGCTCTTTAGAAAAAAAATGCCGGGCCGATGGCAAGGGAACAGCCTATTCAATTCTTCTGCTGTCGGAGCTGCCCATGTTCAACAACCGCCTGAAGCAGGAGCTACTGGCTCTTCGCCAAGAACTGTCCAGCCTTGTGCAAGTCAAGGAAAGCCTGGATCGCGAAATGCTTGGCCTCACCCTGGATGCCGATGGACGGATTCAATCGGTCAATCAGAATTTCCTCGACGAGATGCGCTACAAGAGCCAGGACCTGATCGGCCGGGCTGTGGATGAGCTGGTTCCGGCGTATTTGAAATCCAATGAGTTCCAGGTTCGCTTCAAGTCGGCGCTGACCCGTGGCGAACACTTCTCCGGTGCCGTGCGCCTGCTGCGGGGCAATGGCCAGGAAGCCTGGCTGCGTTCGATCCTCCAGCCCGTACGGAGTGCTGACGGGCGGATCCGCTATTTTTCGATGTACTCCAATGACCTGACCCGCACCATCGAAGCTTCTCGCGAGCATGAAAACCTCATTGGCGCGCTGGTGCGTTCAACGGCGGTGATCGAGTTCGATCTGGGCGGCCATGTACTGACGGCCAATGATCGCTTCCTCAACGCCATGGGTTACAGCCTTGCGCAGATCAAGGGCAAGCACCACCGCATGTTTTGCGAGCCTGAGGAATACAACAGCGCGGCCTACGAGCAGTTCTGGAAACGTCTGAACAGCGGTGAGTTCGTGGCGGGCCGCTTCAAGCGTATCGACAGCAATGGCCGTGAGGTCTGGCTGGAAGCCTCCTATAACCCAGTACTGGATGCTAACGAACGACTGTACAAAGTGGTCAAGTTCGCCACCAACATCACTGACCAGGTCAACCAGGAAAAAGCCGTCGCCGAAGCGGCCAACATCGCCTACAGCACCTCATTGCAGACCGACAACAGCGCCCAGCGCGGCACAACTGTAGTGACCCAGGCCGTGGATGTGATGCGTGACCTGGCCCGGCACATGCAAACGGCCGGTGAGGGCATTGAGGCGTTGAACGAACAATCCCTGGTGATCGGTACCATCGTCAAGACCATCAGCGGCATCGCCGAACAGACCAACCTGCTGGCGCTCAACGCCGCGATCGAAGCGGCCCGGGCCGGTGAGCAAGGCCGGGGTTTTGCGGTGGTGGCCGATGAAGTGCGACAGCTGGCATCGCGTACCAGCCAGGCCACCGATGAAATCGTCGGTGTGGTCCGCCAGAACCAGGACATGGCCCGCAACGCCGTGGCATTGATGAGCGACGGCCAGCATCAGGCCGAGCACGGCCTGGCCCTGGCGGCCGAGGCGGGGACGGTGATCGTCGAGATTCAGGACGGGGCGAAGAAGGTCGTCGATGCTGTGAGTCAGTTCGCCAATCAGTTGTCCACTTAAAGCATTATTATCGTTTTTTACATATTAATTATTGTTTTGCGATAATTTAATGGCTATGTTCTGGGCTCCCTTACTTTATTGGAGCCTCACATGCATTCGAATCGTCTAGCCCTGTACAGCCAGCGGATGGCTGCCATAACCCTGGTTTTCATGGTCGCGATGATGGTCGTCAACGCCGTGGCCTGGCTGTACCCTGAAGCGGCCTCGCGATACGGCCTGGGGTTTGCCCTGACCGAGCGGCAGCTGTCGAGCCTGCCCGAAGGGGGCATGCAGTTGACGGGGTGGCAGTGCCTGGGGGCGATACTGCTTTCGAGCATTCCCTTGCTGGCCCTGGCGGTCGGGCTCACTAACTTGCGCAGGCTTTTCAAGCACTATGCCCAAGGGCAATACTTTTCCAACTCAGCAGCGGGGTACCTGGGGAATGCGGGGCGCGCGGTGGCGGTGTGGGTGCTGCTGGACTTTATCTGCGAACCGTTTCTGAGCCTGCTGGTGACGATCAATGCGCCGGTCGGCCAGCGATTGCTGACCTTCAGTATCACCGCGCCGTCTTTCGTCGCTTTATTTCTTGCCGCCTGTATTGCGATCATTGCCCGGATACTGTCCCAGGCCAGTGAAGTCGATTCAGAAAACAGAACGTTCGTTTGAGATCCTCATGCCCATTGTTATTCAACTCGATGTGATGCTGGCCATGCGCAAGGTCAAATCCAAGGACCTGGCTGCTGCAATCGGTATTACCGAGGCCAACCTTTCCCTGCTGAAACAAGGAAAGGTCAAGGGTATCCGCCTGGCAACCCTCGACGCCATTTGCAGCTACCTGCAATGCCAGCCGGCGGATCTGCTGGTCTATCAACCGCAGGACGAGTTCGATCAGTCGCCCAGTGCTTGACCTTCGCGCCTTGGATCAGCGCCGCCGGCCAGCGAGGTTTTTCCCTGAGCATCACGCACCCGGACAATCGCCTGGGTGCCGCTGTTCATGTCGATCTCGCTCACAGCGTGGCCCTTGTCTTTCAGCGCCTGGACCAGCGTTGGGCTGAACTGTCCCTTTTCCAGTTCGGTGGCGCCGTTGCGGCTGCCGAAGTTGGGGAGGTTGATGGCGGTTTGCGGGTCCAGATTCCAATCCAGCAGACCAATGATTGACTTGGCGACGTATTCGATGATTTGCGAGCCGCCGGGGGAGCCGACAGCAGCCAGCAGTCTGCCCTGATGATCGAAAATCAGCGTCGGCGCCATCGACGAGCGCGGGCGCTTGCCGGGTTCGACACGGTTGGCGACTTTTTGCCCGTTCTCTTCCGGGATGAACGAGAAATCGGTCATTTGGTTGTTGAGCATGAAACCCTGGACCATCAAGTGCGAGCCAAACGCCGACTCCACTGTGGTAGTCATGGACACAGCACCGCCCTGGTCATCTACCGCCACCACTTGCGAGGTGGAAATACGCAGGGGGGAACGGTCCGGGGCGTAGGCTACCTGGATGCCCGGTGGTGTGCCGGGCTTGGCGACACCCATGCTACGAGGGCCGATCAGGCTGGCTCGGCTGGCAAGGTAACCTCGATCGACCAGTCCTTTGAGTGGCACGGCTACAAAATTCGGGTCGGCGATGTATTGGGCGCGGTCGGCGTAGGCCAGGCGCTCGGCTTCGGCGATCAGGTGCACTGCTTCGGGGGAAGGTTCAATGCCGGCGGGTTTAGCGGTCTTGAGGGGTTTCAAGGGGGCGAGGGCCGCGTTGCTGTCGCGCTGTTCCAAGGCCTGCAACGTCCCGAGGATCTGTGCCACGGCAACCCCGCCCGAAGACGGTGGTGGCATGCCGCAGATTTGCCAGTGCTTGTAGTCGGTGCACAACGCGGGCCGTTCCCGTGCGGTGTAGTCCTGGAGGTCGTTCAACGAAAGGCTGCCGGGGTTGGCGTGACCCTGCACCTTGGCGACGATCTCCTCGGCAACCGGCCCTTTGTACAAAACATCGGGACCCTCGTTGGCGATGCGCTTGAGCACACCTGCCAATGCCGGGTTTTTCAGGACGGTGCCAACTGCCTTCGGGCTGCCATCGGCATTGAGAAAGTATGCCGCCATGTCGGGCGAGCCCGGCAACGACGGGTCGGACGCGATCAAGGCGTGCAGCCTGGGGGAGATCGCGAAGCCCTGCTCCGCCAGCGCGATGGCCGGCTCGAAGAGCCTCGCCCATTCGAGACGGCCATGTTTGCGATGGGCCAGTTCCAGTCCGCGCAATACCCCCGGTATACCCACGGAACGACCGCCGATCTGCGCGGCGGTAAACGGCATGGGTTGACCGTCGGCTTGCAGGAAAAGTCTCTCGGTGGCGCCGGCCGGTGCCGTTTCGCGACCGTCGTAGGTGCGCACGGCCTTGCCATCCCACAACACAATGAACGCACCGCCGCCAATGCCCGAAGATTGCGGCTCCACCAGGGTCAGCACGGCTTGCATCGCAATCGCCGCGTCGATGGCCGAACCGCCGCGCCGCAGCATCTCCCGACCGGCCTCGGCCGCCAGCGGATTGGCTGCGGCCGCCATGTGCTTGTCGGCGTAACGGGTCTGCACGTCGGTGCGGTAGCCGGACGTGATCTCCGGCGGGGAAGGCAACGCGGGTGTGGCGGTCGAGGAGGGCGGGGCCTTGCAGGCGATGAGTGTCAGGGTGACAGCCAGCAGCGAAACGGCTGACAGGCGATGAAGGTTCGATTTCAGATCGGTAAGCACGTGTCGCTCCATCCGTGGGCCTGGGGTATAGAGATCGACTGTAGCGATGCGAGGCGTGTGGCGCAAATCACCCTGGACTCGGGATTGCCTGAATGCTCGGGCTTGCTACCCTGAAATCGCGGGAGCGAACAAACCCTGAAAGCGTAGGTGCTTTTCTCAGGGCATAAAAAAACGGCCTATCTTTCGATAGGCCGTTTTTAGTACTTGGTGGCTACACAGGGACTTGAACCCCGGACCCCAGCATTATGAATGCTATGCTCTAACCAACTGAGCTATGTAGCCAAGTGGCGCGCATTATTCGCCGGTAACGAAGATGTGTCAAGCGTAAATCTGAAATATTTCTCTGCGCTTTCAACCGCTTAACAATCCTCGCTGCAAATCCCTGTCAGCCGAGCTGAAATCTCCCTGTGTTGGCACTCAAGGCCTGGCTTCCCTGGCTCAAGGTATCGGCCGCCACGTTCACGGCCCGTGCGCCTTCGAGCAAGCGCATGGCCGCCTGGTCGACCTGCTGGATATTGCCGCTGACCTCGTCGGCGGTGCTGGCTTGTTCATCCACGGCGGTGGCGATTTGCGCCAGGGTGTCGGTGACGCTTTGCACGGCGCTGGCAATTTCCCCCAGCCGTTCGCCCAGGCCGGTGACGGCTTGGGCGTCGGTCTGGGCTTGGCCGCAGGCGGCTTCCATCAGGCTGACGGCTTCGTTGACCGTGGCGCGCAGGCTGTCGACGGTGCCAGCGATCTGTTGTGTGGAGGATTGGGTGCGTTGCGACAGGCTGCGCACTTCATCGGCGACCACCGCGAAACCACGGCCCTGTTCCCCGGCGCGAGCCGCTTCGATGGCGGCATTGAGGGCCAGGAGATTGGTCTGCTCGGCCACGCCACGAATGGTATCGACCACCAGTTGGATCTGTTGCCCCTGTTCGCTGACCCGCCCCAGTGCGGCGGCGGTCTCGTTGAGTCGCTGGTTGAGCTGCTGGATGCTCGCCGTGGTGCGCTGGCTGTCGCGGCTGCTGTCGGCAGCGATGCGCCGGGTCTGCTGGGCACTATCGGAAGCTTGTTCACAGCTCTTCGCCACGCCTTGGGAGGTGGCGGCCAGTTGCGTCGCGGCGGCGGCGATCTGGCTGATCTGCATTTGCTGGGCCTCGACTTCTCCCAGGGCGCCGCTGGAGTGTGTGTTGAGGGTGCGCACGGCGTTGCTCAACTGCAACGTCTCGTGATCCACCCCAAGCAGGCTGTTGCGCAACTGCACCACGGCGACGTTGAGGGCGGTGCTGATGGCCGCCAGTTCATCGCGTCCTTGCACCGGCACTTGCAGGCTGAGATTGCCGTCGCGCAGGGCCTCGGCCAGCACGGTGATGCCGCTGGCGCTGCGTCGGATCGACGCTTGCAGGCACACAAAAAGATACAGCGCCGCCAGCAGCAGGCAGCCCAGCACCGTCGCTACCAGGATGAACTGGCGAATGGCCGAACTGTGGTAGTGGTCCAGCCGCGTATCCAACGCCACCAGCGACTGTTGCCGCAAGGTCGCCAGGTCGGCGAGGAGGGCATCCATATGTTTCTCGAAATCTTCCGGCTTCAGGTTGATGGCGCCGCCGAATACGCCGTCATCCAGTACTTTCAGGCCTGCATCCAAGTGCTTGAGGCTGCCTTGGAATTGTCCGGCCCAGGTTTGCAGATCGCTGGGCAGGCGGGTTTCCAACAAGGCTCCGGTCTTGACCAGTTGATCCCGGGCGTCGCCGATACGGCTGCGCAGGTCTCGCAGTTGCAGGCGACTCTGCAGCGTGAACTGGCCCGACACCACCGAGGCCTGGCCAACGCTGGCGAGGCGGCCGACCCGTTCGATCAGGTCCGGCGTCTGTTGGGTGGAGATCTGGGTCAGCAGATAAGTCTCCAGCCAGGAGGCGAGGGTCAGGCGATTGTCCATGACCATCTGCTCGCGCAACGATTGCAGGGCGCTGAGGGCCGCGGTGAAGCGGTCGTAGCCATCTGGCCACCAACCCACGCTGCCCAGGCTTTTCGAATCCAGACCGTTGAGGCTGGTTTGCAGGGTTTGATAGCGGGCGAGGGTATCGGCTTCGGCCCCTTCGGTTTGCAGCGTATTGGCCAGGTCACTGGCGGCCTGGTTGAGGGCCGGTTGCACGGCATCGTACGCCGCCATGGCCGCCAGCGTCGCGGGTGTCGGCTGCCGATTGGTTTCGGTGGCACGCCAGCGGGCAGCTCGGTTTCGCTGGGCAGTGAGCAGGTTGTCGAGATTATCCAGGGCCAGCAATTGGCGCACCCCGGCGCGCTCCCCGGAAACCAGGCTGAGTTTGTCGCGATAGTCCTGGCCGATGAGCCACAGGCTGCCCATGAGCGGCAGGATAAAAAGCAGGAACAGCAATTGGAATTTGCGGGCGAAGCCAAAATGCCCCAACAACCTGATTCCCGGTGATAAAAAAGCCTGCATGCCCATACTCCCCTGAACACCTTTGCACTGTTTTTGTGCGTTTCTACACAAGTGCTGAAACAGGTGCCCTTTTAAAAGGCCTCGAAAGTTTGTCCAAATCGGCTCGGTAGGCCAGCTCTGTAGCGAAACTTCCCATTCTCGGTCCCCTTTGTAAGGAGCCGCGTTGTAGGCCGTTAACAAGGCAAGATTCAGACCATGGCGTTGGGCTATCACCTTGGATTTCGACAATTTTTCAAGGTCGATAGCTAGCTAAGGGGATAGCCTTGTTGCACCGAAAAATGGCACATTGACGCACCTGCCCGTGTGCACCCTCTGTCGTATGGAAACTCCCATGGCTATCAGCAATACTCAGGCCGATATTCCGGCCGTTGCCGCCCCCGCGCAAAGCAGCCCATTGGTCATGCGCATCATCGGTGCCGTGGCGCTGGCGCACTTGATCAACGACTTGATCCAGGCGGTGCTGCCGTCGATTTATCCGATGCTCAAGGACAGCTATGGCCTGACCTTCACCCAGGTTGGCCTGATCACCCTGACGTTCCAGTTGACCGCATCTTTGCTACAGCCCTGGGTCGGTTATCACACCGATCGTCATCCCAAGCCCTGGTTGTTGCCGGCCGGGACGGTGTGCACGCTGATCGGCATTGTGATGATGGCCATGGTTGGCAATTTTGCCCTGATCCTGTTGGCGGCTGCGTTGATCGGTATCGGCTCGTCGACCTTTCACCCCGAAGCGTCCCGGGTGGCCCGACTGGCCTCGGGCGGCCGCTACGGGCTCGCGCAGTCGACGTTCCAGGTGGGCGGTAATGCCGGCTCAGCCTTCGGCCCGCTGCTGGCGGCTGCGATCATCATTCCCTACGGGCAAGGCAATGTGGCCTGGTTCGGGCTGTTCGCCCTGTTTGCGTTGTACGTGCTGTACCGCATCAGCCGCTGGTACGCCAACCACCTGAACCTGTTCAAGCTCAAGCAAGGCCAGGCGGCGACCCACGGCTTGTCCAAGGGGCGGGTCTTGAGTGCGCTGGTGGTGCTGGGGCTGCTGGTGTTTTCCAAGTATTTCTACATGGCCAGTTTTACCAGTTACTTCACGTTCTATCTGATCGAGAAGTTCGACCTCTCGGTGGCCTCTTCGCAGTTGCACCTGTTCCTGTTCCTTGGCGCGGTGGCGGCGGGGACCTTTTTTGGCGGGCCGATTGGCGACAGGATCGGGCGCAAGGCGGTGATCTGGTTCTCGATCCTCGGCGTGGCACCGTTCACCCTGATCCTGCCTCACGTTGACCTGTTGTGGACCAGCATCCTCAGCATGGTCATCGGCTTCGTCCTTGCCTCGGCGTTCTCGGCCATCGTCGTGTACGCCCAGGAACTGGTGCCGGGCAATGTCGGGATGATCGCCGGCGTGTTCTTCGGACTGATGTTCGGTTTCGGCGGGATTGGCGCCGCGTTGCTGGGGCACCTGGCGGACATCCGTGGTATCGAGTATGTGTACTGGCTGTGCTCGTTCCTGCCGTTGCTCGGGGTGTTGGCGATTTTCCTGCCGAGGACCCGAAAGGCTTGAGAAGGAAGAGGTCTGGCATTTAGGTGAGCTGAGTCACCGTTATCGCGAGCAAGCTCGCTCCCACAGGGTTCAGTGGTGTTTATGCGCTCGCGAACACCGAAAATCCATTGTGGTAGCGAGCTTGCTCGCGAAGACATCGGCACCTCCAACATCATTTCAAACGGGCCCAACACCGTCGCCCGCGTTCAAATCTAGCATTACGCCATAGCCCGGCTTTTTGTTATTCTCGCCGCCTTCTTTCATGGATGAATATCGGGACAACCCATGGCTAACGACACCCCGTCACGCATCGGGACGATACTGCTGGGCCTGCTTTTTGCCCTGATTGGCATTGGCTTGTTGGGCATTGCCGTCAACCTCACCCTCGACCGGCGCAACTTTCTCGCCCGGGCACAGACCGCCGATGGCATCGTCAGCCATTTGAATGCTGGTGGTTCGCATCCTGAAATCGCCTTCACCACCGTCAGTGGTGAAAAAATTTCCTATCCCCAGGGCGGCTTTATCTTCGGTTATCAGAAAGACCAGCCGGTGCGGGTGCATTACCTGCCCGAGCAGCCGGCTGGCAGCGCCATCGTCGACGCCCCGGCCGCACTCTGGGGCACCTCCGTAGTCTTGGGGGTTATCGGCCTGGTATTTACCCTCGTCGGCTTGCTAAAAACTTTCCGTCTGCGCGGCCGCGGTGCGGCTCATTCACATAAAGGACTTTGAACGTATGAGCTACAACATCCCACTCCCGGTCAATGAAAGTCGCTGGCAGTACCAGACCGCCAGCGGCGGAGGCCTGACCGTGGTCATGGTGGCGGGCAGTGGCGGCTCGATTATCCTGCGTTCACCCCAAGGCGAGGACGTCAGCTACCGCTATGGTGGTGTCGGCGTGGGTGTCGGGTTTGGCGCACGGCTGCCGCGCTTCGGCAAGATCAATATCCAGATCAAGGGCAAGGGTGTGGCTGCGGCCGGTGCGGCGGAGGCGTTTCCCAGCACCGGCAAGGTGTTCGTCAGCGATGCCCTGGCCAATCGCGACCTGACCAGCGACGACATCACTGGCCCTTGCATGTATACCGAAGTGGGTGTGGGCCTGGTGGTTGGCGGCTCGGCCACGGCCCTGCTGTTCGGGCTTGATCCCAAGTTGCTGGCGTTGTCGGTGGCGCTGAGTTCCAACCCGGCAACGTCGCTTATCGCTTCCACCACGGTCAACCGGCAACTGGCGCGCTCGGCCAAAGGCGCGGTGGTCATGGCCGGGGTGAACGCTGGCTTGCAGGCCGGTGGTGGTGCGGCGATCTACATGGGTTATCTGTTCTAGTAGGCGCGGGGGCGAGTTTGCTCCCGAGGGAATAGCGCCGATCTGATTTCTACAACAAGGCCGCGTGAATAGTGAGAAGGTTAGTCATTGCTTCGCTAGGGATTTTGTCGCTGATACAAACATCACTGTCCTTCGCGGAGAGTGCCAATGGGAAGAATATCTACTTGCAGCGATGTGTCATGTGCCATGGCGCGGACCTTAAGGGGACGGGGCCATTGGCTCATAAAAGCAATCCGCCTACGCCTGATCTTACGACTGCGGCTTTCAAGGAGCGTCTTAGGATTTATCCGGGGGTTATTGTGTCGTCGGTAATACTTCGGCCCAATGGAGACTTGATTCCCAGGACTTTGAAAGAGAATGGTGTGAAGTTGGTGCCGTTCGCTTGGGGGGTTAGGGATTTTCGCGATTTGAATCAATATATGAGTGGTGTGATTTTCAAAGGTCGGTGACTTTCGGGGCTTTTTTGCGTGTTGTTAAAGATCTTGTGTGTATATCCGTTATCTAGGTAACGGCTAATTATGGTTCCGCTCTTACAGCGGGTCACTTTTGAAGAGCGCAAAAGTAACCAAAACGCTCTTGCCCCACCACTCGGCACCTCGCCTAGGCTCGGTGTGCCCTCACTCCGGCATTGCTCCGTGGGCCGCCGCGAAGGGCCATCCATGGCCCAGCGCGGCTATCCCGGCATCCATGCCGGGATGCCCACTGCGCAATGCCTGCGTTCGGCCATCGTGGTTTAACGGGGCCTCCAGATCAAAAGCAAGAGCAAGAGCAAGAGCAAGAGCAACATGCCAGCATCTATTTGTCTGAGCCTCCGCTATCGCGAGCAAGCTCGCTCCCACACATAATCTTCTGCAGACACAAAACTCATGTACACCACAAAACTTGTGGGAGCGAGCTTGCTCGCGAAGAGGCCTGTACATTCAACAACTTCATTGGCTGTGATACCGCTTTCGCGAGCAGGCTCGCTCCCACAGGGGAAACTCGGTCCCACCAGAACCAGGTCGGCTATAAGGCCGCCTCGGGGAGGATGTTGATCTCGGACGCCCCGTTAACCACGATGGCTGAACGGAGGTGTTGTGGAGTGGGTATCCCGGCATGGATGCCGGGATAGCCGCGCTGGGCCATGGATGGCCCTTCGCGGCGGCCCACGGAGCAATGCCTTCGTTCAGGCATGCCGAGCCTAAGCGAGGCACCGAGTGGTGGGGCAGAAGCGTTTTGGTTACTTTTGACTGGGCCGGCTTCCGGGCTTCTCAAAAGTGACCCGCTGTAAGAGCGGAACCATAAGTAGCCGTTACCTAGATAACGGATATACACACCGCACTATGTGCAAACTCAGACGTTAAAGCGGAAGTGCATCACATCACCATCCTTGACGATGTATTCCTTACCTTCCAAACGCCATTTCCCCGCTTCCTTGGCCCCCGATTCGCCCTTGTACTGAATGAAATCCGCATAGGCGATAACTTCAGCGCGGATGAAGCCTTTTTCGAAGTCAGTGTGGATCACGCCGGCGGCTTGCGGTGCGGTGGCACCGACGCGGACGGTCCAGGCGCGGACTTCTTCGACACCGGCGGTGAAGTAGGTCTGCAGGTGAAGCATCTCGTAACCGGCGCGGATCACGCGGTTCAGGCCAGGCTCTTCCAGGCCCAGGGCCTCGAGGAACATGTCTTTCTCTTCACCGTCGTCCAGCTCCGCGATTTCCGCTTCGATCTTGTTGCAGACCGGAACGACCATGGCGCCTTCTTCTTCGGCGATGGCCTTGACCACGTCCAGGTGCGGGTTGTTCTCAAAACCGTCTTCAGCGACGTTGGCGATGTACATGACCGGTTTGGTGGTCAGCAGGTGGAAGCCCTTGATCACCAGCTTCTCGTCGGTGCTCATGTTCTTCATCAGGCTGCGCGCAGGCTTGCCTTCGGTGAAGTGGGCAATCAACTGCTCCAGCAGGCCTTTCTGGACGACGGCGTCCTTGTCGCCACCCTTGGCGTTGCGGGCGACTTTCTGCAGCTGTTTTTCGCAGCTGTCGAGGTCGGCGAAAATCAATTCCAGGTCGATGATTTCGATGTCGCGTTTCGGGTCGACGCTGTTGGAGACGTGAATTACGTTCTCGTCTTCGAAGCAGCGCACGACATGGGCGATGGCATCGGTTTCACGGATGTTGGCCAGGAACTTGTTACCCAGGCCTTCGCCTTTCGACGCGCCCGCCACCAGGCCTGCGATGTCGACGAATTCCATGGTGGTCGGCAGGATGCGCTTGGGGTTGACGATCGCCGCCAAGGCTTCCAGGCGTGGATCGGGCATCGGCACGATGCCGCTGTTCGGCTCGATGGTGCAGAAGGGGAAGTTCTCGGCCGCGATACCGGATTTGGTCAGGGCGTTGAACAGGGTGGACTTGCCGACGTTAGGCAGGCCGACGATGCCGCAATTGAATCCCATGGTGTTTCCCCTCGGATAAGTGTCAGGCCTTCTGGCTGTGCAGGTTTTTCATCGCACGGTTCCATTCACCGGCGAGGATATCCGGCAGCACGCCGAGGGCAAAGTCGATGCTGGCATCGAGTTTTTCCTGTTCGGCGCGAGGCGCACGACCCAGGACAAAGTTTGAAACCATACTGGCAACGCCCGGGTGGCCGATGCCGAGCCGCAGGCGGTGAAAGGTATTCTGATTACCCAATTGCGCGATGATGTCGCGCAACCCGTTGTGACCGCCATGGCCGCCGCCTTGCTTGAGCTTGGCAACGCCCGGAGGCAGGTCGAGTTCGTCGTGGGCCACCAGGATTTCTTCAGGCTTGATGCGGAAGAAACCGGCCAATGCCGCCACGGCCTGGCCGCTGCGGTTCATGTAGGTGGTGGGAATCAACAGGCGAACATCCTGGCCCAGGTGCGAGAAGCGCCCGGTCAGGCCGAAATACTTGCGATCGGCGGCCAGGCTGACGCCTTGGGCGTGCGCGATGCGCTCAACAAAAAGGGCCCCTGCGTTATGCCGGGTCTGTTCGTATTCAGTGCCTGGATTTCCCAAGCCAACGATCAGTTTAATGGCAGTCACGATAGGGGCCCTTCCTGGAGTGTGGATAACAATGTCGCAATCAGGCGGTGTTGCGACAGTGGACGAAAATGGCGGATTTACCGTTAAGTAAACTTCGCGTTCTCGCCCGCCGTCTCGCTACGTTCCAGTCCGCGATGTTTCCGGTCACTCCGGCGACAGAGTGAAATTACTCTGCAGCGCCTTCTTCAGTGGCTTCTGGAGCAACACGTGGAGCGTGGACGTTGGCAACAGCCTTGTCATCGCCGTGTGCCAGAGCAACAAACTCAACGCCTTTAGGGGCCTTGAGGTCGGACAGGTGAATGATCGTGCCGATTTCGGCGTCAGCCAGGTCGACTTCGATGAATTCAGGCAGGTCTTTCGGCAGGCAGGAAACTTCGATTTCCGAAGTCACGTGCGAGATCTCGCCGCCTTTCTTGACCGGAGCAGCTTCGTTGATGAAGTGCACTGGAACAACAGCAGTCAGCTTCTGACCAGCAACAACGCGGACGAAGTCAGCGTGCATCACGTGGCCTTTGGCCGGGTGACGCTGCAGGGCTTTGATCACGACGTTTTGCTTGGTGCCGCCAACGTTCAGCTCGATGATGTGGCTGTAGGCCGCTTCGTTTTCGAGCAGTTTGGCAACTTCTTTGGCCAGCATGCTGATGGACTCAGGGGCTTTGTCGCCACCGTAGACTACAGCTGGAACCAGGCTTGCGAGACGACGCAGGCGGCGGCTCGCACCTTTCCCCAGGTCGGAACGCACTTCAGCATTCAGAGTAAAATCGTTCATGTTGTATCTCCAAAATAGCCATTTCCGAATGACGTCTGCGACCGACGCCAAAGCGGTATGGGCAAAAAAGCCCCGCCCCAACATGAGTGTTGGGGCGGGGCGCTTTTCGTCAACGAGACCTTCTGGAAAGGGCAGGGCCCTTAACGGAACATCGCGCTGATCGATTCTTCGTTGCTGATGCGGCGAACCGCTTCGGCAACTACCGGTGCGATATCCAGTTGGCGGATACGCGCACAGGCTTGTGCGGCAGCGGACAGCGGGATGGTGTTGGTCACCACCAGCTCGTCCAGCACGGAATTTTCAATGTTTTCGATCGCTCGACCCGACAGCACAGGGTGTGTGCAGTAGGCGAAGACCTTGGCTGCGCCATGCTCTTTCAGGGCCTTGGCCGCGTGGCACAGGGTGCCGGCGGTATCGACCATGTCATCGACCAGGATACAGGTGCGCCCTTCGACGTCGCCGATGATATGCATCACTTCGGAGTGATTGGCTTTCTCACGGCGTTTGTCGATGATACCCAGATCCACGCCCAGGGATTTGGCGACAGCCCGTGCACGCACGACGCCGCCAATGTCCGGGGACACGATCATCAGGTTTTCGAAGCGCTGATCTTCAATATCATCCACCAGGACCGGGGAGCCGTAGATGTTATCCACGGGAATATCGAAGAAGCCCTGAATCTGGTCAGCATGCAGATCAACCGTGAGAACACGGTCGATGCCGACTACGGTCAGCATATCAGCCACGACTTTCGCGCTGATCGCCACACGTGCGGAACGCGGACGGCGATCCTGACGGGCATAACCAAAGTAAGGAATAACAGCAGTGATACGAGTAGCCGAGGAACGGCGGAAGGCATCAGCCATCACGACGAGTTCCATCAGGTTATCGTTGGTCGGAGCGCAAGTCGGCTGAATAATGAAGACGTCTTTACCGCGAACGTTTTCATTGATCTCGGCAGTGATTTCGCCGTCGGAGAACTTACCGACAGAAATGTCACCGAGAGGGATATGCAGCTGACGTACGACACGCCGAGCCAGATCGGGGTTAGCGTTCCCCGTAAAGACCATCATCTTGGACACGCGCAGTACCTGAAGGCTGAGGGTATACCTGGATGAGTATAGGAAAATGGCAGGGGCGGCTGGATTCGAACCAACGCATGGCAGGATCAAAACCTGCTGCCTTACCGCTTGGCGACGCCCCTGTATCTGTTGCTGCGAGTGCCCAGCACTCGATTCCGTTTAGAGCAGGTCTTGCAGCTTGCGATGCAACATCGAAACGTTGCTTCCTTTTGCTACAAACCCTGTAAGGGTCTCTGTCAGAAGGGCCGAGACTTTATCAGCTTCAGCTTTGCTTGGGAAGCCCCCAAACACACAACTTCCAGTTCCGGTGAGTTTTGCTTCGGTAAATTTACCTAACAAATTCAAAGCGTTACGAACATCTGGATAACGCCTTGCTACCACCGGTAAGCAGTCATTTCGACTGTTTCCCTTGGGAACGGGGCGCACTTTAATGGGAGGAGAGTTACGTGTCAACAGTGGATCTGAAAAAATTTCTGCTGTACTTACAGATACTTGCGGCACCAGCACCAAGTACCAAGGTTCCTCGGGTTCCACCGGGGTGAGTTTTTCCCCGACGCCCTCGGCGAAAGCGGCGTGGCCATGCACGAAAACCGGCACGTCGGCGCCCAGCGAAAGGCCCAGGGCCGCGAGGCGATCCATGTCCCAGCCAAGTTGCCAGAGATGATTGAGGCCCAGCAGCGTGGTCGCCGCATTCGAGCTGCCGCCACCGATGCCGCCGCCCATGGGCAGGATTTTTTCGATCCAGATATCGATGCCCAGCGTACAGCCGGATTGTGCCTGGAGCTTTTTCGCTGCCTTGACGATCAGGTTGCTATCGTGGGGGACGCCTTCGAATTCGGTGTGCAGGCGAATCACGCCGTCGTCGCGCACGGCAAAGGTGATCTCGTCGCCGTAGTCCAGGAACTGAAAAATCGTCTGCAACTCGTGGTAGCCGTCCGGGCGACGTCCGAGGATGTGCAGCATCAGGTTGAGCTTGGCCGGGGAGGGCAGGGTCAGGCGGGCAGCGGTCATCTCATTGCCCCAGCTTGCGCGGCTGCCATTGCTTGATCACCAGCGTGACGTCGAGGTTGCTGCCGTGCAACTTGATGCGTTCGGGCAGCCAGTAGCCGTTCTGCAGGGCATAGCTGAGGTATTCGATCTGCCAGTCATCCTGTTCCAGGTTGGACAGGCGGCTGTCGGCGTCGAGGGTCAGGCGACTTTTGCTGTCCGGTGCCGGCAGCCCGCGAACCCACCAGGTCAGGTGGGATACCGGCAGTTTCCAGCCCAGTTGTTCTTCCAGCAGCGCTTCGGGCGTGGGTGCCTCGTAGCGCCCCTGGTTGGCGACTTCCAGCGAAACCTGGCCTGGCCGGCCGGTCAATCGGGCCGCACCGCGACCCAGCGGGCCCGAGAGGCGAATGTCGTAGTAGTCCTGGCGTTGCAGCCAGAACAGTGTGCCACTGCCCGAGTCTTTCGGGGCGCGGATGCCGATCTTGCCGTCGATCTGCCAGCCGTCCAGGCCGCTCAGTTGTTGCTTGTGCTCGCGCCACTGGGCCTGGTTGCCCTGTCCCTGGACGGATTCACGGGCGCCGAAGCCCGCGCAACCGGCGAGCAGGGCAATGAAGCTGAAAACGATGAGATGGCGCAAAAACATAATCTTAAAGAGTCTCGGATCCGGTCAGTCGTTTGATGGTGCTGCGCAGGATAGGGCTGTCGGGCTGATCCTTGAGGAATCGGCTCCAGATCTGCCGGGCTTCGCGTTGTTTGCCGTTGGCCCACAGGACCTCGCCCAGGTGAGCGGCGACTTCCTGGTCGGGAAAGCGCTCCAGGGCCTGGCGCAACAGGCGTTCGGCTTCGTCGAGATTGCCCAGGCGGTAATTCACCCAGCCAAGGCTGTCGAGTACCGCCGGGTCTTCCGGATTGATCTGGTGGGCCTGTTCGATCAGCAGTTTGGCTTCGTCATAGCGGGTGGTGCGATCCGACAAGGTGTAGCCCAAGGCGTTGAGGGCCATGGCGTTGTCCGGGTCACGCTGGATGATGAGGCGCAGGTCTTTTTCCATCTGGGCCAGGTCATTGCGTTTTTCCGCCAGCATGGCGCGGGTATACAACAGGTTCAGATCGTCCGGGTATTGCTTCAAGGCTTGTTGCAGCACGCTCCAGGCCTTGTCGCCCTGATTGTTGGCCGACAGGGTTTCGGCTTCGATCAGGTACAGCTGGATCCCGTAGTCGGGCTGGGAATCACGTTGTACGGCGAGGCGGCTCTGGGCATCGGCGGTCTTGCCGTTGCTGATCAGGATATCGGCCTGGCGCAACTGTGCCGGCAGATAGTCGTTGCCCGGGCCGACCTGGGCGTACTCGATCAGCGCGCTCTCGGGGTCGTTGCGTTCCTCGGCGATGCGACCCAGGTTCAGGTGGGCGGAGTCGACATGGCTTTCCCGGGCGATCAGGTCTTCCAGGTAACCCTTGGCCTCTTCCCAGGCCTTGGCTTCCAGGCAGACCAGCGCCAGGGAATAACGCAACTCGTCGTCTTCCGGGTATTGCTGGACCAGGCTGGAGAACTCCACCTTGGCGTCGTCCATGCGGTTGTTTTCCACCAGCATGCGGGCGTAGGTGAGGCGCAGGCGTTTGTCGTCCGGGTATTTCTTGATGCTTTTTTCCAGCAGCGGCAGGGCTTCGTCGCCACGGTTCAAGCCTTGCAGCAGGCGTGCCCGCAGGAGGATCGGCGCCACTTCGCCGGCTTCCGGCGGGTTGTCTTCCAGCAGGGTAAGGGCACCCTGGGTGTCACCGTCCTGTTGCAACAGCAGGGCCTTGCCGAAAATCAGCTGGCCGTTGTTCGGGTGGCGCTGCAACAGGCGATCGAAGCTTTTCATCAGGCCGTTGCGGGTTTCCTGGTCGGTGTCGGCGGCGGACAGCGCGAGGAAATCGAAATGGGTGTCGCCCTTGCCCAGCAGGACTTTCTCCATATACACCATGGAGTCGTCGTAGCGTCCGGCTCGGGCCAGTTGCACGGCGGCGGCGCGCTGCGCTTCGAGATCGTCCGGGGCATTCCTGGCCCAGATCAGCGCGGTGTCCAATGCAGGCTGGTCGGCGCCCAGGTATTCGGCAATGCGAAACGCCCGCTCGGAGATGCCCGGGTCCTGGGTGTTGATGGCCTGGGTCACGTAGTTGTCCAGCGCAATGTCGAAACGATTGCGCTGGCCTGCCAGTTCGGCGCTCAACAGGCTGAAGATGGTTTCTTCGCTGAACGAGCCGTAGACCTTGGGTTTTTCAGGGGTCTGCACGCTGTCTTCGACTGGCGGGGTACCGTCCGTCGAAACGGGAGCCATGGACTGGCAGCCGCTGAGCAAGGCAAGGGCGAGGAGCAACGCGGAAGATCTATTCATATAGGAAGAGGACGACTAACCTGCGGTCGGATCATCATGACACAAGCCTTAGGTCAAACATAACCGCCCCGTCGATTTACCCTCCAGGGCCGGGCGATAGAGATCGAGTGGTTGTTCTGGATCTGACGAAGTAGGACAATTGCCGGCTTCACGTCACCATCAGCGACCTTGAATGGCCTTCCTTGCACTCGGTATTAACCACAAGACTGCTTCAGTAGACGTCCGCGAGCGCGTGGCCTTTACGCCTGAGCAGCTGGTTGAGGCCTTGCAGCAGCTCTGCCGACTCACCGACAGCCGCGAAGCTGCGATCCTCTCCACCTGCAATCGCAGCGAGCTTTATATAGAACAGGATCACGTTTCAGCTGATTCAGTCCTGCGCTGGCTGGCCGAATATCACAACTTGAGCCTTGAAGAGCTGCGCGCCAGTGCCTATGTGCACGAAGACGATGCGGCCGTTCGTCACATGATGCGCGTCGCCTCGGGGCTCGACTCGCTGGTGCTGGGCGAGCCGCAGATTCTCGGCCAGATGAAATCGGCCTACGCCGTGGCCCGCGAGGCCGGTACTGTCGGCCCGCTGCTGGGGCGCCTGTTCCAGGCGACGTTCAACGCCGCCAAGCAGGTGCGCACCGACACCGCCATCGGCGAGAACCCGGTGTCCGTGGCGTTCGCTGCTGTCAGCCTGGCGAAACAGATTTTCAGTGACTTGCAACGCAGCCAGGCGCTGCTGATCGGTGCCGGCGAGACCATCACCCTGGTCGCCCGTCACCTCCACGATCTGGGTGTGAAGCGCATTGTCGTCGCCAACCGGACCCTGGAACGGGCCAGTACCCTGGCCGAACAGTTCGGCGCCCATGCGGTGCTGCTGTCGGACATTCCCGCCGAGCTGGTGCACAGCGACATCGTCATCAGTTCCACCGCCAGCCAGTTGCCGATCCTCGGCAAGGGCGCCGTGGAAAGTGCCCTGAAGCTGCGCAAGCACAAGCCGATTTTCATGGTGGACATTGCCGTTCCCCGGGACATCGAGCCGGAAGTCGGCGAGCTGGACGACGTTTACCTCTACAGCGTCGACGACTTGCACGAGGTGGTCGCCGAGAACCTCAAGAGCCGGCAGGGCGCGGCCCAGGCGGCGGAAGAGATGATCAGCGTCGGCGCCGACGACTTCATGGTGCGCCTGCGTGAGTTGGCGGCGGTGGATGTGCTCAAGGCGTATCGCCAACAGAGCGAGCGCCTGCGCGACGAGGAGCTGCAAAAGGCCCAGCGCCTGCTGGCCAACGGCGGCAGTGCCGAAGAGGTGCTGGTGCAATTGGCCCGCGGCTTGACCAACAAATTGCTCCACGCCCCCAGTGTCCAGCTCAAGAAGCTGACCGCCGAGGGCCGCCTCGATGCGCTGGCCATGGCCCAGGAACTCTTTGCCCTCGGTGAGGGCTCACCGGATAGCTTTTCGGATAAAAAACCGCAATGAAAGCGTCACTGCTCAACAAACTGGACATCCTCCAGGACCGTTTCGAAGAATTGACCGCCTTGCTGGGCGATGGCGAAGTCATTTCCGACCAGAACAAATTCCGCACCTACTCCAAGGAGTACGCGGAGGTCGAGCCGATTGTCGCCACTTATAAACAGCTGCTTAAAGTGCAGGGCGATCTCGAAGGCGCCCAGGCGCTGCTCAAGGACAGCGACCCGGACATGCGCGAAATGGCCGTGGAGGAAGTCCGCGAAGCCAAGGAGCAACTGGTTGAACTGGAAAGCAGCCTGCAACGCATGCTGCTGCCCAAGGACCCGAATGACGGGCGCAACGTGTTCCTTGAAATCCGTGCCGGCACCGGTGGCGACGAGGCGGCGATTTTTTCTGGCGACCTGTTCCGCATGTATTCGCGTTATGCCGAGCGTCGCGGTTGGCGGGTGGAGATCCTCTCGGAGAACGAGGGCGAACACGGCGGCTATAAAGAAGTCATCGCCCGGGTCGAAGGCGATAATGTCTACGGCAAGCTGAAGTTCGAATCCGGCGCCCACCGCGTACAACGCGTGCCGGCCACCGAGTCTCAGGGACGCATCCACACCTCGGCCTGCACCGTGGCGGTATTGCCCGAGCCGGACGAGCAGGAAGCCATCGAGATCAACCCGGCGGACCTGCGGGTCGACACTTATCGTTCCTCCGGCGCGGGCGGCCAGCACGTCAACAAGACCGACTCGGCGATCCGCATCACGCACTTGCCCTCGGGCATCGTGGTCGAATGCCAGGAAGAGCGTTCCCAGCACAAGAATCGCGCGCGGGCCATGGCCTGGTTGTCGGCCAAGCTCAACGACCAGCAGACCAGCGCCGCCGCCAATGCCATCGCCAGCGAACGCAAATTGCTGGTGGGCTCGGGGGACCGTTCCGAGCGGATCCGTACCTACAACTTCGCCCAGGGCCGGGTCACCGACCATCGCGTCAACCTGACCCTGTATTCCCTGGACGAAATCCTTGCCGGTGGTGTCGATGCGGTGATCGAGCCGTTGCTGGCCGAATACCAGGCCGACCAGTTGGCGGCGATTGGCGAATAAGCACAGGTGAATCAATGACCATCATCGCCAGTCTGTTACGCGCCGCCGAGCTGCCGGATTCGCCTACGCCACGGCTGGACGCCGAGTTGTTGCTGGCCGCAGCGTTGGGCAAGTCCCGCAGCTTCCTGCACACGTGGCCCGAGCGGATCGTGCCCAGCGAGGCGGCATTGCTGTTCTCCGAATACCTGCGGCGACGTCGTTCCGGCGAGCCGGTGGCCTATATCCTCGGGCAACAAGGTTTCTGGAAACTCGACCTGGAAGTGGCGCCCCATACGTTGATCCCGCGTCCCGACACCGAGCTGCTGGTGGAAACCGCACTGGCCTTGCTGCCAGCGACACCGTCCCGGGTCCTGGACCTGGGCACCGGCAGTGGCGCGATTGCCCTGGCATTGGCCAGTGAGCGCCCGGCCTGGAAGGTCACGGCGGTGGATCGGGTGCTGGAGGCCGTTGCCTTGGCCGAGCGCAATCGCCAGCGCCTGGACCTGCGCAACGTCACGGTGTTGAGCAGCCACTGGTTCAGCGCTTTGGAAGGCGAGCGTTTCCAGTTGATCATCAGCAACCCGCCGTACATCGCGGCCAGCGATCCGCACCTGGCTGAGGGCGACGTGCGTTTCGAGCCGGCCAGTGCCTTGGTGGCCGGGCCGGACGGGCTCGATGACCTGCGCCAGATCGTGGCCCAGGCCCCGGCGCACCTCGATCCGGGTGGCTGGCTGATGCTCGAGCACGGGTACGATCAGGCCGAGGCGGTGCGCGATTTGCTAAGCGCCCAAGGTTTCACTGAAGTCCACAGTCGCAAGGACCTGGGCAATCATGAACGCATCAGCCTGGGGTGCCTGCCGTGCTGAACGATCAGGAGCTGTTGCGCTACAGCCGGCAGATTCTGTTGCAACACGTCGACATCGACGGCCAGTTGCGTCTCAAGCAAAGCCGCGTGTTGATTATCGGCCTCGGCGGGCTCGGCGCTCCGGTGGCGTTGTACCTGGCCGCTGCTGGGGTGGGTGAGATGCACCTGGCGGACTTCGACAGTGTCGACCTGACCAACCTGCAACGCCAGATCATTCACGACACCGACAGCGTCGGCCTGAGCAAGGTCGATTCGGCGATGCGGCGCCTGGGGGCAATCAACCCCGAGGTTCGGCTGGTGCCTCACCGGTCGGCCATGGACGAAGACAGCCTGGCCGCAGCGGTCGCGGCGGTGGATCTGGTGCTCGACTGCTCGGACAATTTCTCGACCCGCGAAGCGGTAAACGCGGCCTGTGTCGCGGCGGGCAAACCGTTGGTCAGCGGCGCGGCGATTCGCCTGGAAGGGCAGTTGTCGGTGTTCGATCCGCGTCGCCCTGAAAGCCCTTGTTATCACTGCCTCTACGGTCACGGCAGCGAAGCCGAGCTGACCTGTAGCGAAGCCGGTGTGATCGGGCCGCTGGTGGGCTTGGTGGGCAGCCTGCAAGCCCTTGAAGCCTTGAAGTTGCTGGCCGGTTTCGGTGAGCCGCTGGTGGGCCGTTTGCTGTTGATCGATGCCCTGGGGACGCGTTTCCGTGAGCTGCGGGTCAAGCGTGACCCCGGTTGCAGTGTCTGCGGTGGCCAACATGAGTGAAGCGCCGGTTGGTGTGCTCGACTCGGGTGTCGGCGGGCTGTCGGTGCTGGGGGAGATCCGCCGGCTGCTGCCCAATGAATCGCTGTTGTACGTGGCTGACTGTGGGCATATTCCCTACGGCGAGAAGACCCCGGAATACATCCGACAGCGCTGTGCGATCATTGCCGACTTTCTCCTGGGGCAGGGCGCCAAGGCCCTGGTCGTGGCCTGCAACACTGCAACGGTCGCTGCTGTCGCCGACCTGCGCCGTGATTTCCCCCACTGGCCCATCGTTGGCATGGAGCCGGCGGTCAAGCCGGCGGCTGCCGCGACTCGCAGCGGTATCGTCGGCGTATTGGCCACCACCGGCACCTTGCAAAGCGCCAAGTTCGCCGCTTTGCTCGACCGTTTCGCCACCGATGTGCGAGTGATCACGCAACCATGTCCGGGGTTGGTGGAACTGATCGAAACGGGTGACCTGCAAAGCCCGGCCCTGTATCAACTGTTGCAACAGTATATCGAGCCCTTGCTGGCGGCCGGCTGCGATACGCTGATCCTGGGTTGCACGCACTATCCGTTCCTCAAGCCATTGCTCGCGCGGATGATTCCTGAGCACATCAGCCTCATCGACACCGGTGCCGCGGTGGCCCGGCAAACTCAGCGCCTGTTGATTGAACGTGGGCTGTTGGCGCAGGGACCTGCCGGTGAAACGCACTTCTGGACGAGCGCAGATCCGACACATCTAAGAAAAATCCTACCAACGCTATGGCATTCGTCTGGCGTTGTGCGAAGCTTCGATCTGTAAAAAAAACGTGAAAAAGATGTAATTCCTGCTGAACTTCTGTTTTAGCGCGGATTTCTATAGGTTTGAGTGTTTGTAACAAAATCTACTAAGTCTGTTCGGAAAAGGATGTTTCTAATGAAGCGCTTATTCTGCTTTGCCGCGTTTGCGGCTGCGTTGATGGGGCACACTTATACTGCGCAGGCAGCGGGTGTGGAATTTGGGGTTGGCCAGACCAGCGACTCGACCATGACCTATCGCCTGGGCATGCAATTCGACTGGGACAAGAGTTGGCTGCAAAGCGATGTCGGTCGCCTGACTGGCTACTGGAGCGGCGCCTATACCTACTGGGATGGGGACGAGGCATCCAGCAATCACAGCCTGTCGTTCTCGCCCGTTTTTGTGTATGAATTTTCCGGTCAGAACGTGAAGCCTTACATCGAGGCAGGTATCGGTGTGGCGTTGTTCGCCAATACCCAAGTAGAAGACAACAAGCTCGGCACGGCCTTCCAGTTCGAAGATCGTATCGGATTCGGCCTGCGCTTCAATGGCGGACATGAAGTGGGCATTCGCGCCACTCATTACTCCAACGCCGGCATCAAGTCGACCAACGACGGTGTGGAAAGCTACGCGCTGCACTACACGATGCCGCTGTAAAGCTCGAACCCTTGGCAATGTTGCTCACTTAAGGGTTGTTTGATTCATTGTGGCGAGGGAGCTTGCTCCCGCTGGCTGCGCAGCAGCCTATTTTATGAGCGCTTCGCACTCAAGCGGGAGCAAGCTCCCTCGCCACAGGTTTATCATCCTGCTGACTAAATAGCGCTGCATGCCCTCAAAAGCCGAGCATCTTCTACCGATACGCCGTCGCAATGCCTTGGCGTTCTTCCAGGCATTCCGGTGCACCCATCTCGAACTCGCGGCAGATCAGCGGGCGCTTTTCGTAGATGGTGCACAGCATGCTGTCGCGATCCAAGGCCGCGCACCAACCGTCGTCGAGCCGCAGCATCACTTCCCCACCCCAATCGTCCGTGTCGATGAAACGCTCCGGGACCCCGGTATCGGTGATCAGCATCACTTCCAACTGGCAGCAGCACGCCGCGCACGTTGAACACGTGACGGCCGGTGCCTGGATTTCATGGAGGGGGATGGTTTTCATGGCGCGCAGTGTAAGGCAATCGAGGGCTCAGGGGCGTCCCTTGATCGGATAGCCGTTTTTTGCCTGGTATGAGTCGAGGTCGCTCGGCAAGGTCTCGGTGGATGACGGCAGGGGCCAGAGCGCGGTCATGGAGGCGATGGGGAGCACGACTTCCCAGGGGCGTTCCACCCAGTGATTCAGCACATGCCGTGCCGCTTCTTCTGGCGACCAGTGCATCGAGGGGGGGGAACAATCGTCGGACCCCAGCGATGGGCCATCGAAGCCAGGGTATACCAACGTCACGTCGATGCCGGAGCCGGCCAGTTCTGTCCGTGCCGATTCGAAGAGATGACGCATCCCATTGCCCCCTGCTTCGATTTGCGAAGGCGGCAAATAAGTCGCCGGGCTGGCGATACCCACCAGATGAGGTTCGGTCCCGGCGCGCAACAAGGGTATGGCCACTTCGATGCAGAAGCTGGCGGCCAGCAGGTTGCTGCGCACGATATGCTCGATCAATGTGTGATCAGCCGGCTGCCCGTCAACGTACTCAGCCGTTCCAACATTGAGGATCACACTGTCCAGGGCGCCCCATTGTCGAGTGATGTGTTCGTCGATCTCGCGCACGGTCTGGCTGTCGGTCAAATTACCGGGCACGATCAGTACTTGTCCTGGATAACGTGTCGAAAGGGGGTCGCAGGAGCGGGCCGAGCGTGAACTGACGGCCAGGTAGGCACCCGTCTCCAGTATCGCTTCAGCCAACGAAGCGCCGATTCCGTTGCCAGCCCCGGTGAGCCAATAGCGCCGTGGCAATCTTAGGCCCATTCCATACTCCTTTCGATTGTGCAGCGCACTGAGACAGGGCCTTCAGTGGAATCCGCACGATTAGTAAGACTATATGTTTATCGGGTAAATATTGCATCCTGCGGCCCGGCAATTTTATGTTCGCTGATCGCCCACCCCTTCTGTGGCTACGTCCTTTCGCGCCGGCAGGTTTCTGAACGCTGTCAGCGCCCGCGCCCTGGACTCGCGCAAATCGACGATCGGTGCCGGATAATCCACTGCGCCAAACAAGCCGCCTTGGGTATTTGGGCTATGGACCTGTTGCCTATCCAGATCGTTCAGTTCAGGCAGCCAGTACTTGATGAACAGGCCCTCGGGGTCAAATTTCTCCGACTGGCTCAAGGGATTGAAGATCCGAAACCAAGGCGCCGAGTCGGTGCCGGTGGAGGCGCTCCACTGCCAACCGCCATTGTTGGCGGCCAGGTCGCCGTCGATCAGGTGCTGCATGAAAAAGCGCTCGCCCTCGCGCCAATCGATCAGCAGGTTCTTGGTCAAGAACATGGCCACGACCATCCGTAAGCGGTTATGCATCCAGCCGGTCTCCAGCAATTGACGCATGGCCGCATCGATGATCGGCAGGCCGGTGCGTGCTTGCTTCCAGGCTTCCAGTTCGGCGGGGGCCTTGCGCCATGCCAGCGCCTCGGTTTCCGGGCGGAACGCGCGATGGCGCGATACGCGTGGATAGCCCACCAGAATGTGTTTATAGAACTCGCGCCAGAGTAATTCATTGATCCAGGTCACGGCTCCGGCACTTCCGCTTTCGAATTCTCCTTGGTTGGCTTGCAGCGCGGCATGCAGGCACTGACGTGGCGACACCACCCCGGCCGCCAGGTAGGCCGAGAGCTGGCTGGTGCCGGGTCGGGCCGGGAAGTCACGTTCGTGCTGGTAGTCGTCGAGGTGCTGGTCGACAAAACTGTCCAGGCGCCGTTGGGCTTCGCTTTCTCCGGCAGGCCAGAGAGCGCGCAGTGTTTCGCTGGGTGGGGCGAATCCATCGACTTGTTTCGGCACCGGATCGCGGACAATGCCGGTGGAAGCCTGCCGCAGCGGGGTGGCGACCAGGCTCGGCAACGAGAAATGCAGACGGTTGTAGCAGACCTTGCGGAACTGACTGAACACCTGGAAATAATTGCCGGTCTTGGTCAGTACGCTGCCGGGCTTGAACAGCAGTTGGTCGAGGTGACTGTGAAACTCGATGCCCTGATCATTCAATGCGCGGGCGACCTCGGCGTCGTGTCGCGTTTCATTCACGCCGTACTCTTCGTTGACATGCACGGCACCGATATTCAGTTCGCAAGATAGCTTGAGCAGCACGTGCGGCGCCTGGTGCCAGTGCGCTGCCTCGCGGATCAAGAGCGGGATGTTCAATTCATCCAGGGCCGCGCTCAATGCGCCGAGGTTGCGCAGCCAGAAATCGATCTTGCACGGGGCGTCGTCATGGTCACGCCACTGCCCGGGGCTGGTCAGATACACCGCCACGCAGGGGCCTTGGACTGCGGCGGCCGCCAGGGCGGTGTTATCGCGCAGGCGCAGGTC
The DNA here is from genome assembly GCF_001269655.1 of Pseudomonas thivervalensis. GTDB lineage: Bacteria > Pseudomonadota > Gammaproteobacteria > Pseudomonadales > Pseudomonadaceae > Aquipseudomonas > Aquipseudomonas thivervalensis. Next base: position 193,351 of record NZ_LHVE01000015.1, on the reverse strand, counting down.
GCTGCGCAGCCAGATCAGTTGCATGCTGTTTACCATCTAAAGGAGTTCTCTGTGGCTCAGTTCACGGTGAGCCGATAGCGGGTCTTCGGCCCAGGACACCTCGATCATCGAGGCGTCCGTGGATAACCGGGCGTGGTGAATCGACGCGGCCGGGCCGGCAATGATAATCGGGCAAGCGATTCCGCTGAGCAGCCTGGGCAGTTGGGACAGGTTGATGGCGTGGCTGGAATAGAGCAGCACACCACGGGCGTTGAGGCGCTCGACCGCCAGGGCCAGTTCACCCGCCGGTAGCGCGTTGTCGAACACTTCCACTGGGCAGTCGGCACTGCTGGCCAGCCAGGCGGTGAGCCACAGGTGTGGCTCCTGGGGCAGGTCTGAATGGTTGACCAGCAACAGGGGCGGGCCGCGCAGTTGACGGTTGTTGTGATAGACCCGGCTGCCGAATTTGCTGCGCATCCACGAATACAGGAAGACCCGCTCCAACTGCGCACCGAACTGGCCTTGCCAGCGCAGGTGCAGCTCGGCCAGCAACGGCAGGAGCAATTGCTCGCACACGGTCCAGGGCGGATACAGCGCCATCGCCTGGTTGACCAGGTCATCGATCTGCCGCTCGGCCAGTTGCGTCACCGCCAGCGCCAAGGTGTGGCGCTGACGCTGCCAGTCGTTCTCCGGCGGTTGTGCGGGCTCGGTCGGCAGCGGCGGAGTGTCCAGCAGTGGCTTGATCTTGCTCACCGCTACGCCACGGTCGATCCAGGTGAGGATGCTCAGGATCCGTTGCACATGCTCGGCATTGAACAGTCGATGGCCCTTGGGCGTACGGTGCGGCACGATCAGGCCGTACCGGCGCTCCCAGGCCCGTAGCGTGATGGCGTTGACACCGGTCTGCCGGGCGACTTCGCGGATAGGCAGCCAGCCTTGGGCCAAGGCCTTGGCAAAATCGGCCCCCAGGTCTTCGCGGGCGCTGGCGTCGGGGTCGTTCTTCATTAGATCGCGTTTCTCAAACTGAGGTTTTCCGGGTGCGGTTGCAGGTAGACCTGCTGTGCCAGATAAGGGTCGGGGTGCTGGCGCAGGTGATGCTTGAGCAACGTCAGCGGCACCACCAACGGGACGATGCCGAGGCGATACTGGCCGATGAGGTGCTGTACCTCCTGCTTGTCCTCGGCGTCGATGGCGCGCTTGAGATATCCGCTCAGGTGTTGCAGCACATTGGTGTGGGTGCGGCGGGTGGCGCATTTTTTCAAGGCGGCCATCAATGCGCTGAAATAACGTGGGCCCAGCTCATTGGGGTCGGCCTTGCCCATGTTGCCCAGCTGTTTGCCCAAGGCCTTGTACTGCTCCGGGTTGTGGGCCATGAGCAGGTATTTGTAGCGTGAGTGGAATTCGATCAGGTCGCGACGGGTCAGGCCCTGGCGGCGCAACGGTTGCCAGGCGGCATAGGCAAACACCCGGGTCAGGAAGTTCTCCCGCAGCACCGGATCGTTGAGGCGACCGTCTTCCTCCACCGGCAGGTCGGGATGGCGTTCGCAGAAGGCCTGGGCATAGATGCCGCGTCCGCCGCCGTCCTGGGTCACGCCGTTGTGGTCGTAGACCTTGACCCGCTCCAGACCGCAGGACGGCGATTTCTGCATGAAGATGTAGCCGCAGATGTCATCCAGTTCTCCGGCCATCTGCTGCCCGTAGTCGGCCAATGGCCGGGTCACGTTGAGGCCGCGATTCACCGTACCGAGTGCCTCGGGGTGTTTGAGGTCGCCTACCAGCCGAATCGGCTCCCGGGGAATGCCCAGGCCAATGGCGACTTCGGGACACACCGGCACGAAGTCGAAATAATCGATGAGGGTGCGGCTGCACAGCGGCGATTGCTTGTGCCCGCCGTTGAAGCGAACTTCAGCACCCATCAGACAGGCGCTGATGGCGATTCTGGGTTTGGCGATGGCTGCATGGGGCATGGGCGACCTCTAAGGATTAATCTTGTACAGATTTATATTTCTGTACAATATTTTCATCATAGGTCCGAACGAGCACAAGTCAACCGGATTTGCAGAGGAACTGGGCGACGCCAGGGTGTGTCGCAGGCAGGCTGCTGTCTCGTTCGACAGCAGCGAAGAGCGATGGGTGACGCGATCTACTGCAGGCTCGCATGCAGGCGGCGTGCAGCCTCCTGGCCGCTGAGCCACGCACCTTCGACCCGGCCGGACAGGCACCAGTCGCCGCACACATACAGGCCCAGGTCGGCATCGGCCAAGGCGCCCCACTCGTGGCTGCCGGCGGGGCGGGCGTAGAGCCAGCGATGGGCCACGCTGAAGCTCGGTGCGGGCATCGCGCTGTGCAGCAGTTCGGCGAAGGCGCCGTGCAAGTGTTCGATCACCGCTTCCTTGGACAGGTCGATGTGCTGCCGGCTCCAGTCGCTGGTGGCGTGCAGTACCCAGGTGTCGAGCTTGCTGTCGCGCCCCGGTTTGCTGCGGTTGCGCGCCAGCCAGTCGAGCGGACTGTCCTGCACAAAGCAGCCTTCCATGGGCGTATCCAGCGGTGTTTCGAAAGCCAGCGCCACAGCCCAGGTCGGGTCCATCTTCACGCCAGCGGCCACTGCGGCCAATTTCGGTACGGCGGCCAGCAATGCCGTGGCCTGGGGGGCGGGCGTGGCGATCACCACTTGGCCGAAGGGGCCGTGGGTGAAACCTTCCGCGTCCTGCAGATGCCAGTGTTCCTGACCGCGGTACACCTCGGTGATCCGGCAGGAAAACTGCACTTGCAACGTGTCGAGCAAGGCCCGGGTGATGGCGCTCATGCGCGGGGTGCCGACCCAACGCGTCTGCTCGTCCGGCGATGGGCTCAGTTGCCCGTTCTGGAAGTTGTAGAGCTGCGGGTTCCATTCCGCGGCCCAGCCGTTGGCTTGCCAGCGCTGGACCTCCGTGACAAAGCGGCGGTCGCGCGCAGTGAAGTATTGCGCGCCCATGTCCAGTGCGCCGGCGTCGCTGCGCTTGCTGGACATGCGCCCGCCACTGCCATGGCTTTTATCGAAGAGTTGGACGACATGCCCGGCCTCCGTCAGGGCCTGGGCGGCTGAAAGTCCGGCGATGCCGGTGCCGATGATTGCGATAGGTACAGTCATAAGGGCCTCGTTTACCTTTCTGTACAGACTACGCCGTCGTTTAAACCTGTACAATTCGGGTTTTTGGTATAGGTTTTACCGTTCGTGTTTGGACAGGTTGTCCTATTGTTAAACACAGACCCTGTCCGATACGAAAAATCCCTACCTATAAAAATAGACTAATGGGCCGGGTAAAACGCGATGCGAGGAACATCTCATGCACATATTGCTGACCGGCGGTACTGGTTTGATCGGACGTCAGCTCTGCCGCCTCTGGTTGCAGCAGGGACATCGCTTGACGGTATGGAGTCGTCGCCCCGAAGAGGTGGTGAAAATTTGCGGGACCTTGGTGCGGGGTGTTGCCAGGCTCGACGAAATCGATGGGCCGGTGGATGCGGTGATTAACCTCGCTGGCGCCCCGATTGCCGATCGCCCCTGGAGCCACAAGCGCAAGATGTTGTTGTGGAGCAGTCGCATCACCTTGACGGAAGTTTTGCTGGCGTGGCTGGAGCGTTGCGAGCAGAAACCGCAGGTATTGATTTCCGGGTCTGCGGTGGGCTGGTACGGCGACGGTGGCGAGCGTGAGTTGACCGAGGCATCGGGACCGGTGAGCGAGGATTTCGCCAGTCAACTGTGCATCGCCTGGGAAGAAACCGCGCAACGGGCCGAGGCTTTGGGCCTGCGCGTGGTGCTGGTGCGCACCGGCCTGGTCCTGTCTGCCGAGGGCGGCTTTTTGTCGCGGCTGCTGCTGCCGTTCAAACTGGCGCTGGGCGGGCGTATCGGCAATGGCCGGCAGTGGATGCCGTGGGTCCACATTGACGATCAAATCGCCCTGATTGATTTTCTTCTGCACCGCAGCGATGCCAGCGGTCCTTATAATGCGTGCGCGCCGAACCCGGTGCGCAACCGCGAATTTGCCAAGGCCCTGGGGCGCGTCTTGCATCGGCCGGCCGTGGTGCCGATGCCGGAGCTGGTGCTCAAGGTCACGCTGGGGGAATTGTCCTTGCTGTTGCTCGGCGGCCAGCGCGCCACGCCGGCCCGATTGCAGGCGGCGGGTTTCACATTCCGCTTCACTGATTTGCCTGCGGCCTTGGAAGACTTGTCCAGCCGCCTTTGAAATAGGACGTTGCATGACCGATCACGCGTTGCTTCTGGTGAATCTGGGTTCGCCTGCCTCCACCTCGGTGGCCGATGTGCGCCGCTACCTCAATCAATTCCTGATGGATCCGTATGTCATCGACCTGCCATGGCCGGTGCGACGCTTGTTGGTATCGCTGATCCTGATCAAGCGTCCCGAGCAGTCGGCCCATGCCTACGCCTCGATCTGGTGGCAGGAGGGATCGCCGCTGGTGGTGCTCAGTCGCCGGCTGCAGCAGGCCATGATCGCGCAGTGGACCCAGGGTCCGGTGGAACTGGCGATGCGTTATGGCGAGCCGTCCATTGAATCGGCGCTGGTGCGACTGGCGAGCCAAGGTCACAAGAAGATCACGTTGGCGCCGCTGTACCCGCAGTTTGCTGACAGCACCGTGACCACGGTGATCGAAGAGGCCAAGCGGGTCGTGCGGGAAAAGAAACTCAATGTGCAGTTCTCGATTCTCCAGCCGTTCTACGATCAGCCCGAATACCTCGACGCCTTGGTGACCAGCGCCAAGCCGTACCTGATGCAGGAACACGATCATCTGTTGTTGAGTTTCCACGGCTTGCCGGAGCGGCACCTGACCAAGCTCGACCCGACGGGGTTTCATTGCTTCAAGGATGCCGACTGCTGCAAGAACGCGCCGCCGGAGGTCATGGCGACCTGTTACCGCGCGCAGTGCATTCGCACCGCAGAACTGTTCGCCCAACGCATGGGACTGGCGCACGGCAAGTGGTCGGTGTCGTTCCAGTCGCGGTTGGGGCGGGCCAAGTGGATCGAACCCTACACCGAGGCGCGGCTGGAGGAACTGGCTAAAAGCGGCGTGAAGAAAGTGTTGGTGATGTGCCCGGCGTTTGTCGCCGATTGCATTGAAACCCTGGAGGAGATCGGTGATCGCGGCCGTGAGCAGTTCCGCGAGGCCGGGGGGGAAGAGTTGGTGCTGGTGCCTTGCCTCAATGATGAGCCGCAGTGGGCGAAGGCGTTGAGCACCCTCTGCGAACGGGCGCCTATAGCGTTGTAATACAAACCTGTGGCGAGGGAGCTTGCTCCCGCTTGGGTGCGAAGCGCCCATCAATAATGGGACCGCTTCGCAGTCCAGCGGGAGCAAGCTCCCTCGCCACATTAGGTACTGGTTGATTTACAGCAGCGGCTCATCCGCCTTCTTCTGCTTCCAGCCGTCATTGCCCGGCAGCAGCAGGTTCAGCGCAATCGCCACCACCGCGCACAGCGCGATGCCTTTGAGGCCGAAGTCGTCCGGGCCGGTGCCGGTGCCCACCAGCACGCCGCCGATGCCAAACACCAGCGTCACTGAAACGATCACCAGGTTGCGCGCCTCGCCCAGGTCGATCTTGTGGCGGATCAGCGTGTTCATGCCCACCGCCGCGATCGAACCGAACAACAGGCACAGGATCCCTCCCATCACCGGTACCGGGATGCTTTGCAGCAGCGCGCCGAACTTGCCGATGAACGCCAGGCTGATGGCAAAGATCGCCGCCCAGGTCATGATCTTCGGGTTGTAGTTCTTGGTCAGCATCACCGCGCCGGTCACTTCGGCGTAGGTGGTGTTTGGCGGGCCGCCGAACAGGCCGGCTGCGGTGGTGGCAATGCCGTCACCGAGCAAGGTGCGGTGCAGGCCGGGTTTTTTCAGGTAGTCGCGGCCGGTCACACTGCCCACGGCAATCACGCCGCCGATGTGCTCGATGGCCGGCGCCAGGGCAACCGGTACGATGAACAGGATCGCCTGCCAGTTGAACTCCGGCGCGGTGAAGGCCGGCAGGGCGAACCATGGCGCGGCGGCGATTTTCGCGGTGTCCACGACGCCGAAGAAAAACGCCATGGCGAAGCCCACCAGCACGCCGGAAATGATCGGCACCAGGCGGAAGATGCCTTTGCCGAACACCGCGACAATCAGGGTGGTGAGCAGGGCCGGCATCGAAATCAGCATCGCGGTCTGATAATGAATCAGCTCGGTGCCGTCGCCGGCCTTGCCCATCGCCATGTTGGCGGCAATCGGCGCCATGGCCAGGCCGATGGAGATGATCACCGGGCCAATCACCACCGGCGGCAGCAGCCGGTCGATGAACCCGGTGCCCTTGATCTTCACCGCCAGGCCCAGAAAGGTGTAGACGAAACCCGCCGCCATCACGCCGCCCATGGTCGCGGCCAGGCCGAACTGGCCCTTGGCGAGGATGATCGGGGTGATGAAGGCAAAGCTCGAGGCCAGGAAGACCGGCACCTGGCGTCCGGTCACGACTTGGAACAGGATCGTCCCCAGGCCGGCGGTGAACAGTGCCACGTTAGGGTCCAGCCCGGTGATCAGCGGCATCAATACCAGCGCGCCGAAGGCGACGAACAGCATCTGTGCGCCGGACAGGACCTGGCGCCAGAGCGGATCGTTGAACTCGTCCTGCATGCTCAAGCGTCCTTCTGCTTGGTGCCGAAGATCTTGTCGCCGGCATCGCCCAGGCCCGGGATGATGTAGCCATGCTCATTGAGTTTCTGGTCGATGGACGCGGTGTAGATGGTCACATCCGGGTGGGCGTCGTGCACGGCCTTGATGCCTTCGGGGGCCGCGACCAACACCATGGCGCGGATGTCCCGGCAACCGGCTTTTTTCAGCAGGTCGATGGTGGCGACCATGGAGCTGCCGGTGGCGAGCATCGGGTCGATGATCATTGCCAGGCGCTCGTCGATTTCCGGTACCAGTTTTTCCAGGTAGGTGTGCGCTTGCAGGGTCTGCTCGTTGCGAGCCACGCCCACGGCGCTGACCTTGGCCCCCGGGATCAGGCTCAGGACGCCCTCGAGCATGCCGATGCCGGCGCGCAGGATTGGCACCACGGTGATTTTCTTGCCGGCGATTTTCTCGACCTGGACCGTACCGGCCCAGCCGTCGATTTCATAGGACTCCAGCGGCAGGTCCTTGGTGGCTTCGTAGGTGAGCAGGGCACCGACTTCCTGGGCCAGTTCACGGAAATTCTTCGTGCTGATATCGGCGCGGCGCATCAGGCCGAGTTTGTGTCTGATCAGCGGATGGCGGATCTCGAGGATGGGCATGGGGAAGGCTCCGGCGGCGGGCAAAAAAACCGGCCTAGATTAATCTATCCGAGGGTGTTGTCCTATAGACAATACAGAACGTTAGTCCACAAACGCTTGATCTGGCCGGGCGGGATGCGTACCTTTGCCGGCTTTTCCGACCTGCCATCCCTGGAGAGCGCCATGTCCGCTGATCTCGAGCATATCCGTCAAATCATGCGAGAGGCTGACTGCCTGTACACCGAAGCCGAAGTCGAAGCGGCCATCGCCCGTGTCGGTGCGCAAATCAATGAGCAACTGGCCGATGCCAATCCGGTGGTGTTCTGCGTCATGAACGGCGGGCTGATTTTCTCCGGCAAATTGCTGACCTATCTGAACTTCCCCCTGGAAGCGTCCTACTTGCACGCGACGCGTTATCGCAACGAAACCAGCGGTGGCGACCTGTTCTGGAAAGCCAAGCCGGAAGTCTCGTTCATCGACCGCGACGTGCTGATCATCGACGACATCCTCGACGAAGGTCACACCCTGGGCGCGATCATCGACTTCTGCAAACACGCCGGCGCCCGTGCCGTGCACACCGCTGTGCTGATCGACAAGGACCATGACCGCAAGGCACGACCGGACTTGAAAGCCGATTTCGTCGGCCTGCCGTGCATCGACCGCTACATCTTCGGCTACGGCATGGACTACAAAGGTTACTGGCGCAACGCCAATGGTATTTTCGCCGTCAAGGGGATGTAATCGATGACTCGGTCAAGTTTCCTGGATCAAGCACTGTTCGATGAACTGGCCGAGAAAGCCGCGGCCAGCCCTCGCGGCCGACAGCATCACAATTTTCATGGGATGGATGAGCCGTGCCACCGCATGGCGGTTGGCTTGCAGCCTTCCACCTATATTCCGCCGCATCGTCACCTGAGCGCCGACAAGGCGGAGACCTTGCTGGTGCTCAAGGGCCGGCTGGGGGTGTTGATCTTCGACGAAGCCGGTGCGGTGGTGGACAAGCGCATCCTGCAGGCCGGTGGCGATTGCCTCGGCGTCGACCTGCCGGCTGGCGTGTATCACGGGTTGGTGGTGCTGGAAGCCGACAGCCTGATGTTCGAATGCAAGGCCGGCCCTTATCGGCCCGTGGGCGAGGGCGAACTGGCCCACTGGGCGCCCCGTGAAGGCGAGGCCGGCGTGGCGCAATACCACGCCTGGATGCGCGCCCAGTTCGACTAGTACGTGACGATGGCGCTTTTGTGGCGAGCGAGCTTGCTCCCGCTTGGGGGTGGAGCACCCACCTGCAATTGCGCAGCTCACCCTGGGGCTGCGACGCAGCCCAGCGGGAGCAAGCTCCCTCGCCACAAAAGTGCTCCTCGCTACTAAGGCTTTCCTTGCTGCCGATCAGGCCGGCTTTGAGTGAACTGCACCACCGGCCAGCCACTTTTCGCTCTTGACCCGCGCCTGCTCCAAGGTCTGCACATACGCCAACTGACGCTGCTCGCGATGAATGCCAGCGCGGCGCAACTTCAGGCGCACCCGGGGGGCGGTCGCGACCAGGATCAGGCCAATACCCTGCTTTCGATAATCCCTCAGGATATTTTCCAGCGCGGCCAGGGCGGTCATGTCCAGCATCGGCACGGCACTCATGTCCACGACCACCACCCGCACGCCAGGGTCGAAACGGCGCAGCACATCCAGGGCCTTTTCCGCCGCGCCGAAGAACAGCGGCCCACGAATCCCGTAGCAGCGTACATGCTCGGGCATGTCCAGCAAGGCCTGGTGAAAGTGGCGTGGCAACTCGGCGCTGTCGGTCAATTCGCTCATGCGCTTGATGAACAGCCCGGCGGCAAGCAGCAGGCCGACGGCGACGGCCAGGACCATGTCGAACAGCACCGTCAGGCCCAGGCAGGTCAGCAGCACCAGCACATCGCTGCGTGGGGCGATGCGCAGGGTATGCAGCACATGCCCGGCTTCGCTCATGTTCCAGGCGACCATCACCAGCAGCGCGGCCAGTGCGGCCATGGGTAAATAACTGAACAGCGGCGCCAGCAGCACAATCGCCACCAGCACCACGAGGCTATGAATGATCGCGGCCAGCGGTGAGGAGGCACCGCTGCGCACGTTGGTGGCGCTGCGGGCAATGGCGGCGGTGGCGGTGATGCCGCCGAACAGCGGCGCCACCAGGTTGCCCAGGCCCTGGCCCATCAGCTCGGCATTGGGGTCGTGCTTGCTGCCGGTCATGCCGTCCGCCACCACCGCACACAACAGTGACTCGATGGCACCGAGCATGGCGATGGCAAAGGCGGGCGCCAGCAATTGGCGGACCAGGTCATAGGACAGGATCAACGGATGCCCTTGGCCGTCCGGCAGGTTCCAGGGCCAGTCGAAGCTCGGTAAAAAAGGCGGTATGCCCGGGTGAATGATGCCATCGGCGACGTAGCTGAAACGTTCGCCCAGCGTTGCGATCGGCCATCCGCCGCGCTCCATCGCCAGCCCCAATAGCGTGCCCACCAGCAGGGCGACCAAATGCCCGGGCACCCGTGGCACCCAGCGCGGCCAGACAATCAGCACCGCCAGGCACACGGCGCCGATGGCCCCATCACCGAGACGGGCACCGGGCAGCGCCACGATCAATTCACCCAGTTGTTCGATGTAGTGTTTGGCTTGGCCGGCGGTGGTCAGCCCCAGCAGGTCCTTCAGTTGCAAGGTGGCGATGACCACGCCGATGCCCGCCGTGAAACCGAGGATGACCGGATAGGGAATGTACTGGATCAGGCGGCCGGCGCGCATCAGACCCAGGGCGATCAGGATCAGGCCGGCGAGCATGGTGCACAACAGCAGGCCGCCGAGGCCATATTGCTGGGTGATGGGCAACAGGATCACCACGAACGCCGCTGTCGGCCCGCTCACGTTGAAGCGCGAGCCGCCGGTGAGGGCGATCAGCGGCGCGGCCACCAGCACCGTGTAAAGGCCGTGCTGCGGCGGCACGCCGACGGCGATCGCGAGGGCCATGGCCAGGGGGATGGCGATAATGCCGACGGTCAGCCCGGCCACCAGATCGCCGCGCAGGCGTTCCAGGGTATAGCCGGCCCGCCAGGTTTGGCGCCAGGCGGCGAACAGCGGTGGGGCGGAGAAAGACATGGGCACTCCACACAAATGAACGGGCGTTACATCTGGACCTGCCGAACAACGATCCCTGTGGCGAGGGAGCTTGCTCCCGCTCGGCGGCGTCGTAGGAGCTGACGAGTGCAACGAGGCTGCGATCTTTCCACTGCCTATTGAGTCGAGAGCGAAAGATCAAGATCAAAAGATCGCAGCCTTCGGCAGCTCCTACACAAAACCAGCGGGAGCAAGCTCCCTCGCCACAAGGGGCATCATGCGATGCGAGGGCTGATGGCCCTTTGAGTATGCCGCGCCCGCTGCCCGGATGTATTGATCCGGATCGCTTATTTTTACCGTCCATGCTCATGCTAGAGTGCTCGGCCAAGACCCTGGAGCTTGTCATGCGTGTATCGATCCGCCGTTGCGCCATTTCGCTGTTGATCGCCAGTCTGCCTTTAACGGCTGTGGCCGCGCCGATGCACAGCCAGTTTCTGCCGCCGGATGACTTGGTGGTGCGCCAGGAACAGCCTGAACAACAGCAGTTGCTGCAAGTGACGGAGTATTCGGTGGTGCTGGGTAACCAGCGTCAGTCCAACCAGCAACCGATTCCGGTCACTTCGCCCTTGCTGATTCGTCTCAAGGGCAAGCCCTTGAACAAGGGGGCGACCATCAGCCAGGTGATCCTCAACTTCGACGGCGAAAGCAAAAGCCTGAAGAAGCCAGTCTTCGATGAGGCGAGCAAGACCCTGACGCTGTCTTATCCACAGGCCCAGTACCGGGTGGTCGTCGATCTGCTGCGCAACAATACGGTCTATGTGCAGTTCCTCACCTACGCCAACGGCCATATCTGGGCCGACCTGCACACCGGTGCCGAACGCCCGCGTTGAGCCCCGGGGCCTGCGGGGGGTAAACTGCCCGCCCCGTGAATTGTGCGAGTTGGAGCCGGCAATGCGTAAAGACAAGAAACAAGTGATTGGCGACGAAATTGGCGATGAGCAGATCAAGCTGTTCCTCAATTTCGAACCGGTCGATGCCACTTCGCCGTCGTTGCACAAACTGATCAAGGCCTACCGCGGCCTGCGGGTCGACGACTTCGAGCGCTTCCTGACGTTCTTCGTCGAGGCCGGCCATGACCTCAACGGCAAGGACGAGCACGGCAACGATTTCGTTGCGCTGATCAAGGACCAGCGTAATGCCGAGGAATACATCGAGTTGATCAACAAGGCGCGCGGCTGAGTGCGTTGAGTCCTGTCAACGCTCTTCGGAGCGTTGAAGGCACCGCTTGAGCGCAACTAATATCTTCCTTTGCAAGTTGCTCCGAAAGGTTATGTCACCATTCGGGCTGTTTTGTTTTATTTGGATTTCCATTACTTTGCGTCGAAGCCAATTGGCTTTAACGTCATTGTTTCAATGGAGCTGTATCTATCATGGAAGATCAAAAAAAGTGTATCGCCGGCGTGTTGTCTTTGGCGGCGTGTCTGGCAAGTTCAGCAGCCTGTGCGCGGGATGAGATTGTCAATGTCGAAGTCTTTAACGCAACAGGCGCAGTCATCGTTCCCGGCAGCGATTTTACCTGGACGCAGAATCCGGCCAATGCGGGCCACAGTTTTTCGATAGACCCCGGTGAGAGCCAGGAGTTGACCTATTACCTGCCCCAATCGCGCGCCGAGCGAGAGGCCTTTAGCTACACGCAAGGCAGTCGCACGTGTCATTTCAGTTTTGGTCACGTCGCAAGAGCGTCGGGCGATGATCAAGCGGTAATGCCCTATCATCGTTGGGTCAAGGCGGAACCGACGGGGACCTGTGTCGCTGAATTGTTTTATGTCGAAGACGATGACGATTATGTTCATCACGGTGGCACGCGCATCAAGTTCAGCATGAACTAACAACGCCGCAGAAATAAAAAAGCCCCCGTTTGCACGGGGGCTTTTTACATTGACTGCAACGTATCAGGCGTAACTTTGCGCCTTGCTGTCTTCAACCAACTCCAAGGCAATGTTGTTCTGCGCATTGACCTTGCGATACAGCGCCGCGTCGGTTTCCAGCACTTTTTCCCGGGCCGGGAAGATCTCTACGAGCTTGGCAGCCCACTCACCCTTGGCCTTGTCCGGGAAGCAGCGCTCGATCAGCTCCAGCATGATCGACACGGTCACCGAAGCGCCCGGCGATGCGCCGAGCAGGGCGGCGAGGCTGCCGTCCTTGGCGGCCACCAGTTCGGTACCGAACTGCAGGACGCCACCTTTCTTCGGGTCTTTCTTGATGATCTGCACCCGTTGGCCGGCCACTTCCAGGCGCCAGTCTTCGGCTTTCGCCTCGGGGTAGAACCGACGCAGGGATTCCAGGCGCTGTTCCATGGACTGCATCACTTCGCTGATCAGGTACTTGGTCAGGTCCATGTTGTCCCGGGCCACGGCCAGCATCGGGCCAATGTTGCCGGCGCGTACCGACAGCGGCAGGTCCATGATCGAGCCGTGCTTGAGGAACTTGGTGGTGAAACCGGCGTATGGCCCGAACAGCAGGGATTTCTTGCCGTCGACCACGCGGGTGTCCAGGTGCGGCACCGACATTGGCGGCGAGCCCACCGCTGCCTGGCTGTAGACCTTGGCCTGGTGGTGCTTGACCACTTCCGGGTTGTCGCAACGCAGCCACTGGCCGCTGACCGGGAAGCCGCCGAAGCCCTTGCTTTCCTCGATGCCTGAGGCTTGCAGCAGCGGCAAGGCCGCGCCGCCGGCACCGAGGAACACGAACTTGGCGTCGACTTCGCGAGTGCTGCCCGAATTGACGTCCTTGATGCTCACGGTCCAGCCGCTGCCATTGCGCTTGAGGCCGGTGACGCGCTTGCAGTATTTGACCTGGGTGTCCGGGGCGCTGGTCAGGTGCTTGAGCAACTGGTTGGTCAGGGCACCGAAGTTGACGTCGGTACCGTTCATGACGCGGGTGGCGGCGATGACTTCATCGTCCGGCCGGCCAGGCATCATCAACGGCATCCACTCGGCCATCTGGTCTTTGTCTTCGGTGTATTCCATGTCGGCGAAGGCGTGATGCTGGCGCATCAGCTCGAAACGCTTCTTCAGGAACTCCACGCCTTTCTCGCCTTGCACGAAGCTCAGGTGCGGCACCGGGGCGATAAAGGACTTGGAGGAGCCGAACGTGCCTTTTTTTGTCAGGTACGTCCAGAACTGCTTCGACACTTCGAACTGGGTGTTGATGTGCACCGCTTTCTTGATGTAGACAGTGCCGTCGGCCGCCTGGGGTGTGTAGTTGAGCTCACACAGCCCGGCGTGGCCGGTACCGGCGTTGTTCCACGGGTTGGAACTCTCCGCGGCACCGGAATCCATCAGCTCGACGACTTCCAGCGAGATCGCGGGGTCGAGCTCCTTGAGCAGCACGGCCAGGGTGGCACTCATGATGCCGGCCCCTACCAGAACTACATCGACTGCTTCGTTATGCGCCATTTAACGCGTCTCCAAAATCTGCAGCACCAAATTGTCGGCATAGCGGCCAGGAGTGGCGGGGCAGGTCAGTTGCGCCCCAGTGATCCATGGCCAGGATCGCCATGTCCGAATCTTCGCAATTTTTCGCACCTACCGCGGATGCATGCAGCCTGCCCTCAAGAGTCACATGAACTCATTTAAGCGCCGGGCGGGCAATTCGACTTATGGCCGAGACATCCGTTCGTGCAACCAAATCCGTAGCGGACAGGCTTCAGGCGCCGGTTCTTGAACGATATCCGGTCCTGTGTCGTTGGGCTGTTTCAGACGCTAATGGTGCTTGTTCAGACGCAAAACTCTTCATTTGCTCGCCACACTCTCGTGAAGTTGTGAAAACCCGTTTTTTCACGCTCTTTTGAAGACGTGAACCTCAAAAAAGGGCTGTCCCAGCCTGGCACTGCGCCCGGTTTGGTTGCCCCCATGGAGTACATGACAGGCAAAACGGGCAGACAGCTCAGTGACCGAGCGTAATGACAGCTCTGCAGATTCGCGAAAAGTGGTGATTTGCCTGAGAGAACAGCAAGCGCGCCAGCTTCACTCGATCTGTGTGGGCGGCTCTCTGTGGGCGGTGCGGGGTGCCAATACCAGCGCATCAGCGGTGTTGCGAGGCCCGATCAGGAGACGTCCTTATAATCGGGGGGAGATTGTATCGAAGAAACGCAGGGAAATGGTCGTGTTTAATGACTTTTATTAGGCGTCCGGTCAGATGGTCAACAGTTGCCGGTGGCGTGCGCGGGCACGAAGCGGTTGCACGCGGGCGCTGGCGGGCAGTGGCTGGTGCAACCAGTTGAGACGGATCTCGTCGATTTCCACCCAGCCTTCACCCATGGGCTGCAGGCTGCACTGCTTGAAAGCCTGGCAACGGCCGTTGCGATCGAGCAGGGCGAAGCTGCGGTGATGAGGGCGCGGGGTGAACAAGGAGATGAGATAACGCATGAGCGGATACCGAGTCAGGAAGCTTGGGGCAAGCCTGACAGCGGGCCATGACATGCAGGTTTAAGGACCGTGACAATGGGGTGACAGGAACCGGCAATCACGGCCCGTGTCAGACATTTCAGTATTCATCGCAAGGCGCTAGTTCACCGCGATGGCGCACCGCTATACTGCCGGCCTGTTTGTGCCCGATTCTGGAGAGAAGAGCATGTTGCAACGCCTGTTGTTCGGTTTGATCGCTGTGACCAGTCTGACCCTCGTCGGCTGCGCCCACAGCCCGCAACAACTTAACCCGGAGCCCAAGCTCAATGCCCAACTGGCGCCAGTGGGGCGTGGCCAGCCGGTGGTGGTGCGGGTCGTGGACGGTCGTCCGTCGCCGACGCTCGGCACCCGCGGCGGGTTGTACCCGGAGACCAGCGTGATCACGGTGCAGGGCGCGCAGATCCTGCCCAAGCTGCAGGCCCAGGCTGAAGCGGCGGTGCGTTTGCTGGGCTTCACGCCGACGGCCAACGCCTTGAATGCGCCGCAACTGACGGTGACCCTGGCCGAGCTCAAGTACCAGTCGCCCAAGGAAGGCATGTACGTGACCGAAGCCACCATCGGCGCGACCTTCCGCTCCGACGTGCAGAACGCCAACCGCCGCTACAGCGGTCGTTACGGGGCGTCCCTGGACCAACGCTTCGGCATGGCGCCTAACCAGGACACCAACACCAAGCTGGTCAGCGACGTGTTGAGCGATGCCCTGACCCGGCTGTTCAAGGACCCGACCATTGGCCAGGTGCTGGCTGAGTAAACCTTAAGTCCCGTAACCCCACAGTTTTTTCAGGCTGCCTGGGAATAGAACTCCAGCACGCTGATCCCGGTCAGCAGGTCTGTCTCCGGCAGGTCGGCATGTTGATGGCCGCCGAGGGCGCAGTACACCAGCCAATGGCGGTCCTGCACATTGAAGGACAGGCTGTCGACGAGGTTCTGTTGTTCGTCGCTCGGGCTGATGAGGTAGAGGCGATCCTGGTTTTCGGCATGCAGCATGACGGGTTCCGTGCAGGTTTGAAGGGCGACAGAGTGGCCTAATCAGATGACGAAACGGTGACTGGGGAAATTAATCCAAGGCCTGATTGCCGATCCTGTAATGACCAGGCCAGCCCAACAAAACACACACGGCCCGAATGCCTGGCGACAATCCTGTGGCGAGGGAGCTTGCTCCCGCTGGGGCGCGAAGCGGCCCTGTTTTGGGGCTGCTACGCAGCCCAGCGGGAGCAAGCTCCCTCGCCACAATGACTCACACAAGCCTTCAGTGAACAGTATTACAGTGCGGCGGTGGGATCGTTACTGGTCGGAAAAAACGGCGCAGGACGGCAGGCTTTCGGTAGAATCCGCGCCCTGTTCGTAGGCCACGGGCATGTCCTGTCCGTTTTTTGCTTGAGGTTCGTGATGTCGTCGCATCTGTTTTCGTTGTTCGCCGCCCACCCCGCCAAACTGATCAACCTGTTCGCGTTGCTGTTTGCCTGCCCGGGCGGTTGGGTGCTGCATGCGACGCGCCGCCGTGAGCTACGGGCGCGAGCCTGCCTGCAAGCACGCAGTGGCAACGGTGATGAACGCTTCGAAGCCCTGCTGGACCTGGCCACCCAGCGCATGAACCGGTTTTTCTACCGGTTCGGCTTTGGCTGCCTGGCGCTGGCGTTGTTGGTGTCGTGGATCAGTACGCAGTTCTGATGAAGTAGCCTTGCAAGGCAATCGAGGATCGCGTTGCAAAAGTGTTTGCAGGGCAAATGAGGATTGCCTGGCAAAAGTGCTTTTGTGGCGAGGGAGCTTGCTCCCGCTGGGCTGCGTGAAGCGGCCCCCTTCGAGCGGTCAACTCAAATCACTGCAAGCCCGTTTTGCGATTGCTGCGCAATCGAGCGGGAGCAAGCTCCCTCGCCACAGAGGCCAAACCAGGCCCTCGCAAGCCCGGCTTTAAAGCGCCAACCCCGCCTTGACCCGATACTGATTACGCACCGGCGTCGCATACTGCAGCACCAGGAACGGCCGGTGTTCCGGCGGGCACGCGTCCAGCCGGCGCTGCCATTCTTCCTCGGCCTTGGCCAGCTCATCAGCACCAAACACCTCGGCCGCGGTCGGCACCTGCAACTGCGGATCGGCGTCGGCCCATTGGGCGTAGGCCAGGTAATGCACCGGGAACAGCCGGTAGCCGCCGAGAATCTGCCGGTCCATCTCCAGGGCCAATTGCTTGGTGTCCTCGAACAGTTCGGTGATGGGCGCAGCAAAGTTCACGTGGACCCGGCCTTTGTAGCCGGTGATGCCCTTGGCGATGCTCACGTCGTCTTCGCCCGGTGCCTTGGTGTAGGTGCCGGTGGTGGCGCGGATGTACAGCTCGCGGGCCTTGGCCTGGTCGCACGGGTCGTATTCGTAGCTGATCGACACCGGCGTGAGGTTCAGCGACTGGATCACTTCGCCAAACGGCTCATCCTTGCGACTCATGTGGAACATCTTGAGGATCGCCGATTCGGTCCGGTCGTCACCGTCCTTGGCCCGCCCTTCGGCCTGGGCGATCCAGATCGAGGCGCAGTCGTTGCGGATCGAATGGTTGATGTACGCCGACAGCAACTGGTACGCCGCCATTTTTTCCCGCCGCCCGGTGATGGAGCGGTGCACGATGAAGCTCTTGTTCAGGCGCATCAGGTCACTGACAAAAGGCTTTTGCAGCAGGTTGTCGCCAATGGCGATGCGCGGCGTCGGCAGGCCGGCGTGGTACACGGCGTAGTTGACGAAGGCCGGGTCCATCACGATATCGCGGTGGTTGGCGATGAACAGGTAGGCGCTGCCGGACTTGAATTGCTCCACTCCGGTGTAAGTCACGCCATCGGTGGCGCGCTCGATGGTGTGGTCGACGTAGAACTCCACCTTGTCCTGCAACGTGGCGACTGACGTCACACCGGCGAACTCACGGCGCAATCTTTGCGCTATAAGGGGTTTGAGCATCCAGCCAAAGGCGCCGGCCAGGCGTGGGAAGCGGAAGTGGGTGAGGATATCTAGAAACGCCTTGTCGCCGAGCAGCCGTGCCAGCACCGCTGGGACTTCGCTGTCGTCGTAAGGTCGGATGGCATCGAATTCGCCCATCATGCTCTCTTGTTGGAAACGGCTAGGGTAAGTAAAGGTTCGATCGAAAAAACGACAGGGCACGGCCTGGAAGATAAGCCAGACAAAAATAGCCCTGCAAATAGACCGGCGATTATACGCACAAGTCACCTGGGAGACCGCGATGCTGGAACAGGCTAGTTATGATTGTCCCTATTGTGGGGAGGAAGTTGAGACAACCGTGGACTTGTCCGGTGGCGACCAGACCTACATCGAGGACTGTCAGGTGTGCTGCCGGCCGATCACCTTTGTGCTACAGGTCCATGGCGAGGAATGGCATCTCGAGGTCTTCAGCGAAAACGAATGATGGGGCGCCCATGCAGCGAATCTACGAGCTGGACAACTTGATGGAAGGGGAGTTGCTGCAAGGCATGCTCGCCAGTGAAGGCATCACGGCGCACCTGGTGGGGCGCGATCTGCTGGGCGGTGCGGGAGAATTACCCATGCAGGGCCTGCTGGGGCTGGCGGTGGAAGACGAACAGGCGCAATACGCCCGGGAGTTGATCGCCGCGTACAATGCCGCGCTGCCGCTGCCCGGCGATGAACCGGACAGCTACCCCGGCACGCTGGTCTGTTAGGCTGGCGGTCGTTCGTTCGATCAAGAGTCGTGTTGCCCCATGTGTGGACGTTATGCCCTGTTTCGCTGGAACCCCACCTTTGCGGCCCTGCCCGGTTTTCCCGCCGATCAGAAGGCCCAATGGAATATTTCGCCCAACGATTCGGTGCTGATGCTGCGGGCCGGCGCCGAGGGCCAGCGCGAACTGGCCCGGGCGCGCTGGGGGCTGACGCCACCGTGGCTGACCGACCTGTCCCGCACCCCGGCCCATGCCCGGGCCGAAACCGTGGCCGAGCAACCGATGTTCCGCGAGGCTTTGCGCCTGCGCCGCTGCCTGCTGCCGGCCAACGGCTTCTATGAATGGCGCGGCGGCACGCGCAAGCGTCCGTACTGGCTGACGCCGGGGGAGGGCTCGTCGTTGTTTTTTGCTGCGATCTGGGAGGCGTATCCGGTGCAGGAACAGGTGTGGCTGAGCACGGCGGTCATCACCCAGCCGGCGGCGGGTCAACGTCGGCCGTTGATCCTGGACGAAGCAGGCCAGCGCCTGTGGCTCGATCCCGAGACTCCGCTGCATGCCTTGCAGGGATTGTTGGCCAGCGAGCCGGCGCCACTGCGCGAGCGGGTATTGGCCAATATGGTCAATGATCCGAAGCTCAATGGGCCGGAGTGCTTGACGCCGGCTTGAGCATTGCGGCGCTTGTATTGGCCCCATCGTCGGATCGCCGCCCGGAGCAAGCTCCCACAGGAAATGTTGCATTACCGCTGGGCCATTGTGGCGAGGGAGCTTGCTCCCGCTGGGCTGCGCAGCGGCCCCTTTTGGTGAGCGCTTCGCACTGGAGCGCCAGCCCGGTCAAGCGGGAGCAAGCTCCCTCGCCACAGGTTCATCGCTTTTCTTAAGTGAGCTGCCTGACATTATGAGAGCGGACGGTTACTCGTGATGCGGTTCGCCCAGGAAGGTCAGCGAGGTGAACACGCCGCGGGTGTCCACGTCCTTGTTATCCTTGAGCTTCACTTCCATCTGCGCCGCAATCACGTTCAAGCCTTCGTTGCGCACCAGCACCTTGGCCCGGCCTTCGGCGTCGGTTTCCGTCGAGACGGTGTTCGGCGCGCTGCGGTAGTCGCCCACCAGTTTCACCCCGGCCGCCGGTTTGCCGTCCAGCAGCACCCGTACCGGCAAGGACTGGCCCGGGCCTACGGTCAGCGGGTCGACTTCCGGCAGGATAACGAACTTGATCGGTTCAAGCGCCGGCAGTTTCGCCCCCGGCTCATAGATCGCCAGGCTGTACTTGAACGTCTGGGTCGCCTCGACCGCTCCGGGCACTTTGCTGCGGCCTTCGTTGATCCACTTCTTGTCCGCGGTCTTGGACCACATGCCATTGTCCAGCGCCACGGCCAGCACGGCCGGCGGCTTGAGCGGTTGCAGGCGGGCGTGGTCCGGCAGGCGCTCTATGGTCACCGGGATCATTTTGCCGCCCAGGTCATAGGCCCAGGCACCGCTGACTTTCTGCGCCTTGAAGGCATTGTCTTCGGCGCCGTGGCCGTAGATCACTTCGATGTTGCCGCGGCGCTGTTCGGTCCACAGGCCATGGGCCGAGGCCTGTGTGGCCAGGAGCAGGCCGAGCAGGGCGAAGGTCTTGGGGTATTTCATGCTGACTTCCTTTATAGATCGAGGGTGAGGCTGACAGTGAAGTTGCGCGGATCACCGGGAGTGACCCAGTAATTGCTGTAGGAGCGTTCGTAGTATTTTTCGTCGAAGACGTTGTTC
Source organism: Pseudomonas thivervalensis (assembly GCF_001269655.1). GTDB lineage: Bacteria > Pseudomonadota > Gammaproteobacteria > Pseudomonadales > Pseudomonadaceae > Aquipseudomonas > Aquipseudomonas thivervalensis. The sequence continues at coordinate 173,131 of NZ_LHVE01000015.1, read as the reverse complement.
AGGTTCAGGCCTACGGTGACGGTGTCGCTGGCCTTGTAGTGAGCCAGCAGGTCAACGGTGTGATAGGCCGGTAATTCGAAATCCTTACCGGCTTCGCCCGAGCGATCGCCGACGTAAGTGAACGCCGCGCCGACATCCGAGCCGCGCAAGTGCCCGTCCTGGAACTCGTAGACTCCCAATAGACTGCCGCTATGTTTGGCGACACCGAGGATTCGGCTGCCGGTAGGCGTCTGCTGGTCACCCTTGGTCACTTCGGCGTCGATGTAGGCATAGGCGCCGATCACCCGCACGGCGTCGGTCAGTTGCCCAGTCACCTGCAAGTCGATGCCCTGGCTGCGGGCCTTGCCGATAGCGCGGCTGAAATCGGTCCCGGCGACTGGGCTCAGGACGTTTTCCTTTTCGATATGGAACGCTGCCAGGGTGGTGCTCAGGCGGTCGTCGAACAACTCGCTCTTGATCCCCATTTCATAGCCAACCCCTTCCTCGGGGTCGAAAGTCTTGCCGCCGGCATCCAGGCCGTTGTTAGGTTTGAACGAGGTGGAAACGTTGGCGAACAGGCCGACCTGGGGCATCAACTGATACAGCAGACCGGCCCGCTGCGTCAGGGCGTCGTGGCGCTGGCGGCTAGTGTTATTGCGGGTGTGATCGTCGATGCTCTGCTCGAAATGCTCATAACGCACGCCGAGCATGCCTCGCAGCTTGTCGGTGAAGACGATCTGGTCCTGCAGATTCAGCGCACGGCTTTGTACATGTTCGAAGAAGTCTGTGCCGGTCCGAGCACCGTTGGGTTTTGGCTGGCCATAGATCGGCTGATAGATGTCGATGGGATAGGTACTACCACCGATCGTAGTCACGCGCTCGTTCTTGCGGTAGTCCTCATATTCGCTGCCGATCAGCAGTTCGTGCTGCCAGGGGCCGAGATCGAACAGACCGCGCAGTTCCAGCTGGGTGATGCTGTCGTGCCAATTGTTGTCGCGCTCGCGATAGCGGCGGTTCACGGTGTGGCCGTCGGCGTTCAGTGGCCGCGCCTCGGAGGCGAAACCCCAGAGCTCACCCTGCTTGTAGTGACTGGCCAGGCGCAGTTGCCAGGTGTCGTTGAGCTGATGTTCGAGGGCGGCCTGGAGCATGTTGTTGTGATTGTCGATGTCGCCGTCGTTGGGCTCGCCCAAGAAAGTCGAGCGGGAAACGCCGCTCCAGCGATTGTTCGGAGCGACGATGCCACGGTCGAACGTCGAGCTGTGGCGCACGATTTCGCTTTCCACCAGCAATCGCGTGTCGGGGTTCAATTGCCAACTGATGGAAGGCGCCACGAAGACGCGCTTGCTGTCGACGTGATCGCGAAAGCTATTGTTGTCCTCGACCGCCAGGTTGACCCGCGACAACAGCTGCCCTTCGGCGTCCAGCGGCGTGTTGACGTCCAGCGCGGTGCGGTAGCGGTCCCAACTGCCGGCGCTGGTTTGCAAGGTGGTGAAGGCTTCCGGTTGCGGTTTCTTGGTGACAATGTTCACCGTGCCGCCAGGGTCGCCCCGGCCATACAGGCTGGCGGCCGGGCCCTTGAGCACTTCGATGCGTTCGATGTTCGCCGCGTCCGGAGTACTCGGATAGCCACGGTTGGCGCTGAAACCGTCCTTGTAGAACTCCGAAGTCGTGAAGCCGCGCACGCTGTATTCGTAGAGCGTCAGGCCGCCAAAGTTGTTCTGCTTCGACACGCCACCGGCGTATTCCAATGCCCGTTCGACGCTCGTGCTGCCCAGGTCCTTGAGCACGCTGGCGGGAATCACGCTGATCGATTGCGGGATGTCGCGCAGGGCTGTGTCGGTCTTGGTTGCACTGGCGGAGCGGGTGGCGCGATACCCCGTGACAGGTCCGGTGGCGGATTCGTAGTCTGACGTTACGGTGATGGCGTCCAGCTCCAGGGGCTGGATTTCTTCGGCGCAGGCCGGATCGCCCAGCAGCCCGAAGGCGAGACTGGCGAGGGAGATCCGTTTCAGGGATGACATGTTATGTTGTTCCAATTTTTAGTATTGAAACAATATAACACTACCAATGAGAATTTATGCTATTTCTGATTGAATAACCAAGCATCGTTTTTGTGGCCAGCGAGCAACCCTGTGAACACCGTGTAGGAGCTGTCGAGTGCAACGAGGCTGCGATCTTGTCCCAGACAATTGAGTCGCAAGCGAAAGATCAAGATCAAGATCAAGATCAAGATCAAGATCAAGATCAAGATCAAGATCAAGATCAAAAGATCGCAGCCTTCGGCAGCTCCTACAGAACCCAGCGGGAGCAAGCTCCCTCGCCACGGGGATGGGTTGCTACGGGTTACTGCTCTTCCTTGACCACCACCGGCGCCGGCGGTGGGCGCAGGCCGATTTCGGCGGTGAGCTTGAGCTCCTTGCCGTTGCGCATGACCTGGATCGTCACCTTGTCGGTGGGCTTGATCCGCGCCACCTGGTTCATCGAGCGGCGGCCATCGCCGGCCGGTTCGCCATCGATGCTCAGGATCACATCGCCCAGTTGCAGGCCGGCCTTCTGCGCCGGACCGTCGCGGAAGATCCCTGCCACTACGATGCCGGGCCGTCCGGACAAGCCGAAGGACTCCGCCAGTTCCTGGGTCAGCGGCTGGACTTCAATCCCCAGCCAGCCACGGATCACCTGGCCGTGTTCGATGATGGACTTCATCACCTCCATCGCCAGCTTCACTGGAATGGCGAAACCGATGCCCTGGCTGCCGCCGGACTTGGAGAAGATCGCCGTATTGATCCCGGTGAGGTTGCCGTTGGCGTCCACCAGGGCGCCGCCGGAGTTGCCGGGGTTGATCGCGGCGTCGGTCTGGATGAAGTCCTCGTAGTTGTTCAGGCCCAACTGATTGCGCCCGGTGGCGCTGATGATGCCCATGGTCACGGTCTGGCCAACGCCGAACGGGTTGCCAATGGCCAGGGTCACGTCGCCGATGCGGATGCTGTCGGAGCGGCCGATGGTGATGGCCGGCAGGTTCTTGAGGTCGATCTTCAGCACCGCGAGGTCGGTTTCCGGGTCGCTGCCAATCACCCGGGCCAGGGTTTCACGGCCATCCTTGAGGGCCACCACGATCTGGTCGGCACCGCTGGTGACGTGGTTGTTGGTCAGGATGTAGCCTTCCGGGCTCATGATCACGCCCGACCCCAGGCTCGACTCCATGCGCTTCTGCTTGGGCGAGTTGTCGCCGAAGAAGCGCCGGAACTGCGGGTCTTCGAATAGCGGATGGCTGGGTTTGTTGATGACCTTGGTGGTGTACAGGTTCACCACGGCCGGCGCGGCGGTGGTCACGGCGTCGGCATAGGACACCGGCCCCTGTTGCACCGCCTTGCTTTGCGGCGCCTGCTGCAGGTTGACGTCGAGGCTCGGCAGGCCGACCCATTCCGGGTAGCGCTGGATAATCAGTAGAGCGACAAGCACGCCGGCCAACAGCGGCCAGCCGGAAAAACGCAGCGCCTTGAGCATTAAGCACGTCCTACAAAGGTTGCAGGCGGTATGAGACCGCCCATAATGTCGCGCATTATACGAGGCCGCGCGCGCCTCTGAACGGGATATTTAGGAGTCTTTTCATGGCCGTAGCCCTGAACACCCTGGTAGAAGAAGCGGACCGTTACCTGGCCAGCAGCCGGATTGCCGATTATTGCCCCAATGGCCTGCAGGTCGAAGGCGCGCCCCAGGTGATGCGCATCGTCAGCGGTGTCACCGCCAGCCAGGCCTTGCTCGATGCGGCCGTCGAGGCCGAGGCCGACCTGGTGCTGGTGCATCACGGTTATTTCTGGAAGGGCGAGAACCCTTGCGTCACCGGCATGAAGCAGCGTCGCCTCAAGACGTTGCTCAAGCATGACATCAGCCTGCTTGCCTATCACTTGCCCTTGGACCTGCACCCCGAGGTGGGCAATAACGTGCAACTGGCCCGCCAGTTGGACATCACCGTCGAGGGGCCGCTGGACCCGGACAATCCCAAGATCGTCGGCCTCGTTGGCTCGCTGTCCGAACCGATGACGGCGCGGGATTTCGCGCGCAAGGTCCAGGAAACCATGGGCCGCGAGCCCTTGCTGATCGAAGGCGAGCAGATGATCCGCCGGGTCGGCTGGTGCACGGGCGGCGGCCAGGGGTATATCGATCAGGCGGTGCTGGCCGGCGTCGACCTGTACCTCAGCGGCGAGGCGTCGGAGCAGACGTTCCACAGCGCACGGGAAAACGGCATCAGCTTCATCGCCGCCGGGCATCATGCCACCGAACGCTATGGCGTCCAGGCGCTGGGTGACTACCTGGCGCGCCGCTTTGCCCTGGAACACATCTTCATCGATTGCCCGAATCCGATCTGACTGCTTATAACCCCTGTGGGGAGTTATATCCCCTGTGGGAGCGAGCTTGCTCGCGATAGCGGCGGACCAGTCGACATTAATGTGGCTGACACACCGTCATCGCGAGCAAGCTCGCTCCCACATAAAAGCGTGCGCGGGGCCCGAACCGGCAGGCATATCCATATGCTGTTTCGATCTAGTTGGCGCCCTGATTAGAAGAGGTCGCTGTGCTAGGATTCCCCGCTCGAACACGGCCCGCTGGCCGTTCATAAGAAAGTTTTCGTGAGTAGCCATGGTCGACAAACTGACGCATCTGAAACAGCTGGAGGCGGAAAGCATCCACATCATCCGCGAGGTGGCCGCCGAGTTCGATAACCCGGTGATGCTGTACTCCATCGGTAAAGACTCCGCCGTGATGCTGCACCTGGCACGCAAGGCGTTCTTCCCCGGCAAGCTGCCCTTTCCGGTGATGCACGTCGACACCCGCTGGAAATTCCAGGAAATGTACAAGTTTCGCGACCGCATGGTCGAGGAACTGGGCCTGGACCTGATCACTCATGTGAACCCGGACGGCGTGGCGCAGGGCATCAACCCGTTCACTCACGGCAGTGCCAAGCACACCGACATCATGAAGACCGAAGGCCTCAAGCAGGCCTTGGACAAATATGGTTTCGACGCCGCGTTCGGCGGTGCCCGTCGCGATGAAGAGAAATCCCGCGCCAAGGAGCGCGTGTACTCGTTCCGTGACAGCAAGCACCGCTGGGACCCGAAGAACCAGCGTCCGGAGCTGTGGAACGTCTACAACGGCAAGGTCAACAAAGGCGAGTCGATCCGCGTCTTCCCGCTGTCGAACTGGACCGAGCTGGACATCTGGCAGTACATCTACCTCGAAGGCATCCCGATCGTGCCGCTGTACTTCGCCGCCGAGCGTGAAGTGATCGAGAAGAACGGCACGCTGATCATGATCGACGACGAGCGCATCCTCGAGCACCTGTCCAACGAAGACAAGGCCCGTATCGTCAAGAAGAAAGTGCGTTTCCGTACCCTTGGCTGCTACCCGTTGACGGGCGCGGTGGAGTCCGAGGCCGAAAGCCTGACGGACATCATCCAGGAAATGCTCCTGACGCGAACTTCCGAGCGCCAGGGCCGGGTCATCGACCACGATGGCGCAGGCTCGATGGAAGATAAAAAACGTCAAGGTTATTTCTAAGGGGCTGTCATGTCGCATCAATCTGATTTGATCAGCGAGGACATCCTCGCCTACCTGGGCCAGCACGAGCGTAAAGAGCTGCTGCGCTTCCTGACCTGCGGTAACGTCGACGACGGCAAGAGCACCCTGATCGGGCGCCTGCTGCACGACTCCAAGATGATCTACGAAGATCACCTGGAAGCCATCACCCGCGATTCGAAGAAAGTCGGCACCACCGGCGACGATATCGACCTGGCGTTGCTGGTCGACGGCCTGCAGGCCGAGCGCGAGCAAGGCATCACCATCGATGTCGCCTACCGCTACTTCTCCACCGCCAAGCGTAAATTCATCATCGCCGACACCCCCGGCCATGAGCAGTACACCCGCAACATGGCCACCGGTGCTTCCACCTGTGACCTGGCGATCATCCTGGTGGACGCCCGCTACGGCGTGCAGACCCAGACCCGTCGCCACAGCTTCATCGCCTCGCTGCTGGGCATCAAGCACATCGTCGTGGCCATCAACAAGATGGACCTCAAGGACTTCGACCAGGGCGTGTTCGAGTCGATCAAGGCCGACTACCTGAAGTTCGCCGAAGGCTTGAAGATGAAGCCCACCAGCATGCACTTCGTGCCGATGTCCGCCCTCAAGGGCGACAACGTGGTGAACAAGTCCGAGCGTTCGCCGTGGTACACCGGCCAGTCGCTGATGGAAATCCTCGAGACCGTGGAAGTGGCAGGCGACCGCAACTTCACCGACCTGCGTTTCCCGGTGCAGTACGTCAACCGTCCGAACCTGAACTTCCGCGGTTTCGCCGGCACACTCGCCAGCGGCATCGTGCACAAGGGCGACGAAGTGGTGGTACTGCCATCGGGCAAGAGCAGCCGCGTGAAGTCCATCGTCACCTTCGAAGGCGAGCTGGAACACGCCGGTCCAGGCCAGGCGGTGACGCTGACCATGGAAGACGAGATCGACATCTCCCGTGGCGACCTGCTGGTGCATGCCGACAACGTCCCGCCGGTCACCGACAGCTTCGAAGCGATGCTGGTGTGGATGGCCGAAGAGCCGATGCTGCCGGGCAAGAAATACGACATCAAGCGTGCCACCAGCTACGTGCCGGGCTCGATTGCCAGCATCGTCAACAAGGTCGATGTGAACACCTTGGAAGAAGGTCCGGCCAGCGCGTTGCAGCTCAACGAAATCGGCAAGGTGAAGATCGCCCTGGATGCGCCGATCGCCCTGGACGGTTACGAGAGCAACCGCACCACTGGCGCGTTCATCGTCATCGATCGCCTGACCAACGGCACGGTCGGCGCCGGCATGATCGTCGCCCAGCCGCTGACCCACGGCAGCAGCTCCCACCACGGCAAACTGGCCCATGTGTCGGTGGAAGAACGCACCCAGCGCTTCGGCCAGCAGCCGGCCACGGTCTTGTTCAGTGGCCTGTCGGGCGCGGGCAAGAGCACGCTGGCCTATGCGGTCGAGCGCAAGTTGTTCGACTCGGGCCGTGCGGTCTTTGTCCTCGATGGCCAGAACTTGCGTCATGACCTGAACAAGGGCTTGCCGCAGGACCGTGCCGGGCGGACCGAGAACTGGCGCCGGGCGGCGCATGTCGCCCGTCAGTTCAACGAGGCCGGTCTGCTGACCCTCGCCGCGTTCGTTGCGCCGAGTGCCGAAGGGCGCGAACAGGCCAAGGACCTGATCGGTCGTGAGCGTCTGCTGACGGTCTACGTCCAGGCCTCGCCAACGGTGTGTGCCCAGCGTGATCCGCAAGGGCTGTACGCCGCCGCTGGCGACAACATCCCGGGCGAGTCCTTCCCGTATGACGTGCCGCTGGACGCCGACCTGGTGATCGACACCCAGGCGCTGACACTGGAAGAGAGCGTCAAGCAGGTGCTGGATCTGCTGCGCAAGCGTGGGGCGATCTAAGGACCGCCGCTGTAACTGAAAAGCCCGCGGATGAGTGATCATCCGCGGGCTTTTTTTGTCTGGAAGGACGCTATCGCGAGCAAGCTCGCTCCCACAGGGTATGTGTGAACACCACGATCTACTGTGGGAGCGAGCCTGCTCGCGATGAGGCCAGTACAGGCGCCTCAAGACTTGTAGGGATACTCCCGATGCATCTGCTCAAGCAACGCATCCTTGTCCTGCCACAACTGGTTGATCCAGCCCTGGAACTCCAGGCGATAGGCACCGTCCTGGTCGTAGTTCTTGCCGATGAACTGCGGTGGGATCTTCAATTCCTGGAAATGCACCACCACCTCGCCAACGTTGCCGCAGAGCAAATCCCAATACCCCGGACGACCGCCTGGGTAATGAATGGTAACGTTGATGATCGACTCCAGCTGTTCACCCATGGCATCGAGCACGAACGCGATGCCGCCGGCCTTGGGCTTGAGCAGGTAGCGAAACGGTGACTGCTGCTGGGCATGCTTGCCTTCGGTGAAACGCGTGCCTTCGACGAAGTTGAAAATGCCCACCGGATTGTCACGAAATTTCGCGCAGGTCTTGCGGGTGGTTTCCAGGTCCTTGCCCTTTTTTTCCGGATGCTTTTCCAGGTAAGCCTTGGAGTAGCGCTTCATGAATGGGAAGCCCAGGGCCCACCAGGCCAGGCCGATCACCGGCACCCAGATCAGCTCCTGCTTGAGGAAGAACTTCAGCGGGCGGATGCGCCGGTTCAGCACATACTGCAACACCATGATGTCGACCCAGCTCTGGTGGTTGCTGGTGATCAGGTACGAATGCTGGTAGTCCAGGCCTTCCAGGCCGCTGAGGTGCCAGCGGGTACGGCGCAGCAGGCTCATCCAGGCCTTGTTGTTGCTGATCCAGGCCTCGTGGATGTGGCTCATCAGCCAGTCAGTGAAGCGTTGGGCGGCGGGGAAGGGCAGCAACAGCTTGAAAATCGCCACGATGAACAGCGGTGTGCAGCAGGCGATGGTGTTCAGCGCCAACAGCAGCGAGGCAATGACGCCGCGCAAGGGGGCAGGCAGGAAGTCCAGCATTTAAATATCCAAAGGTCGGTTGGCGGCTTGGATCGCGGTCAGGGCGATGGTGTACACGATGTCGTCGACCTGGGCGCCGCGGGGCAGGTCATTCACCGGTTTGCGCAAGCCCTGCAGCATCGGCCCGAGGCTGACGCAGTCAGCACTGCGCTGCACGGCCTTGTGGGTGGTGTTGCCGGTGTTGAGGTCCGGGAAGATGAACACCGTCGCCCGACCGGCCACCTGGCTGTTGGGGGCCAATTGCCGGGCTACGGTTTCGTTGGCGGCGGCGTCGTATTGCAGCGGGCCGTCGATGAGCAGGCCGTGCTGGGCTTCGTGGGCCAGCAGGGTGGCTTCGCGGACTTTTTCCACTTCTTCGCCGCTGGCCGACTCGCCGCTGGAATAGCTGAGCATCGCCACCCGTGGCGTGATGCCGAACGCGGCGGCCGAATCGGCGCTTTGCAGGGCAATTTCCGCCAGTTCCGCTGCGCTGGGGTGCGGGTTCATCACGCAGTCGCCGTAGACCAGCACTTCTTCGGGAAACAACATGAAAAACACTGAGGACACCAGCGAGCAACCCGGCGCGGTCTTGATCAGTTGCAACGCCGGACGGATGGTGTTGGCGGTGGAATGGATGACCCCCGAGACCAGCCCGTCCACTTCATCCAGGGCCAGCATCATGGTGCCGATGACCACGGTGTCTTCCAGTTGCTGCTCGGCCATCGGTGCATTCAAGCTTTTGCTCTTGCGCAATCGCACCATCGGCTCGACGTAACGTTCGCGGATTGAATCCGGGTCGAGAATCTCCAGCCCCGGTGGCAGCTCGATGCCTTGGGCGCGGGCCACCGCTTCGACGTCGGCCGGTTTTGCCAGCAGCACGCAACGGGCGATGCCCCGGGCCTGGCAAATGGCGGCGGCCTGGACGGTCAGCGGTTCGCTGCCTTCGGGCAGCACGATGCGTTTGTTGGCGGCCTGGGCGCGCTGGATCAACTGATAGCGGAACACTGCCGGCGACAGGCGCATTTCTCGCGGTGTGCCGCAGCGCTGGTGCAACCATTTGGCATCCAGGTGGCTGGCGACGAAATCGGTGATGATCTCCGCACGTTCGCGGTCATCAATGGGGATTTCCTTGTTCAGGCCGTTGAGCAGGTTGGCGGTGTCATAGGAGCCGGTGCTCACTGACAGCACCGGCAGCCCTGCCTGCAAGGCGCCACGGCACAGGTCCATGATGCGTGGGTCGGGCAGGGTGTCGCTGGTCAGCAGCAGGCCGGCCAGCGGCACGCCGTTGATCGCCGCCAGGCTCACGGCGAGGATGATGTCGTCGCGATCGCCAGGGGTCACCACCAGCACGCCGGGCTTGAGCAGCTCCACGGTGTTGCGCATGGTGCGGGCGCAAATGATGATGTTGCTCATGCGCCGGGTTTCGTAGTCGCCGGCATTCAGTACCTGAGCGCCCATCAGGTCGGCCACGTCGCGGGTGCGCGGGGCATTGAGTTCGGGGCGAAACGGCAGGCAACCGAGCAGGCGGAAATCGCCGCTGCGCAACAGGGGCGAGTGTTCCTTGAGCCGGGCGGAAAACGCCTCCATGCTTTCGTCGGTGCGGACCTTGTTCAGGATCACACCGAGGACTTTGGGATCTTTCGGCCCGCCAAACAATTGAGCCTGCAACTCCACTCGACCGGAAAGCTCGGTCAGTACTTCGTTCTCCGGTGCCGACACCAGGATGACTTCGGCGTCGAGGCTCTTGGCCAGGTGCAGGTTGACCCGGGCAGCGTAGCTGGCGTTGCGGGTCGGGACCATGCCTTCGACCACCAGTACATCCTTGCCGATGGCCGCCTGCTGGTACAGGGTGATGATTTCTTCCAGCAGCTCATCGAGCTGGCCGTCGCCGAGCATGCGCTCGACGTGAGCCAGGCCCAGCGGCTGCGGGGGCTTGAGGCCATGGGTGCGGGCCACCAGTTCGGTGGAGCGCTCCGGCCCGGTGTCGCCGGGATGCGGTTGGGCAATGGGTTTGAAAAAGCCGACTTTCAGGCCGGCCCGTTCAAGGGTACGCACCAGCCCGAGGCTGATGGAGGTCAGTCCCACACCAAAATCGGTGGGCGCGATAAAAAAAGTTTGCATGCCGATTCTCTAGAGGTGCATGACCCGGGCGCGGCCTATGACTGGCCATCTACCCACAATTCAGTCGCCAAGGTTATCGCTAACCGGGCCTTGAGCGCACCAGCCGCAATCAAAGGGCTGGCCTATTTTTTCAATACGTTGCGCCGGGTCCAGCACCCAGGCCCGGGACTGCCACGGTGGCTGGTGACGCAGGTGCTGGGTATGGCCACAGGACAGCTCGGCCACCCAGTGCCCGTCCTCGTCCTGATGGAAACCGGTGACCGTCGGTCTGTTCGAGCTAGCCCGTTTGTCCGGGTTCCGTTCGCTTTCGGGCAAATCCTTGTTTAGACTTGTCCGTTCTTCATTCTTATGCAAAAGGTCTCGCCCCATGCTGATCGCCACCAAAAAGGCTGTCTCCATCGACTATACCCTGACCAACGACGCTGGTGAGGTCATCGACAGCTCTGCCGGCGGCGCTCCGCTGGTCTACCTGCATGGCGCAGGCAACATCATCCCGGGCTTGGAAAAAGCCCTGGAAGGCAAAGCGGTCGGTGACGACCTGAACGTGACCGTCGAGCCGGAAGACGCTTACGGTGAATACTCCGCCGAACTGGTCAGCACCCTGAGCCGCAGCATGTTCGAAGGCGTGGACGAACTGGAAGTGGGCATGCAGTTCCACGCCTCGGCGCCCGATGGCCAGATGCAGATCGTCACCATCCGCGACTTGGAAGGCGACGACGTCACCGTTGACGGCAACCACCCGTTGGCCGGCCAGCGCCTGAACTTCAAGGTCAAGATCGTCGATATCCGTGACGCCAGCGAGGAAGAAGTCGCCCATGGTCACGTCCATGGCGAAGGCGGCCATCACCACTGATTTGTGCGCTACGCTCAAATGACCAGTGAACTGGGAAGGCGCCATACGGCGCCTTTTTAGTCCGTTGCTGTTAGCATCACCCATGGCTGTTTCGAAAAGATCCGCAAAACTGGAGTTCGTCATGAGTGCTTTCCACGACCTTAAACTCAAAGCCCTGGATGGTCAGGAGCTTGCTCTGGCGCCGTTCAAGGGGCAAGTCGTGCTGGTGGTCAACGTCGCCTCCAAATGTGGCCTGACGCCTCAGTACGCGGCGTTGGAAAATCTCTATCAGCAATACAAGGACAAGGGGTTCAGTGTGCTGGGCCTGCCTTGCAATCAGTTCGCCGGGCAAGAGCCGGGAACCGAGCAGGAGATCCAGGAATTCTGCCGCCTCAACTATGGCGTGACGTTCCCGCTGTCCAGCAAGCTGGACGTGAACGGTCCTGATCGCCACCAGTTGTACCGCCTGCTGGCGGGCGAGGGGGCCGAGTTTCCCGGGGACATTACCTGGAACTTCGAAAAATTCCTGCTCGGCAAGGACGGCCGGGTGCTGGCGCGTTTCTCGCCGCGTACAGCGCCGGATGATCCTTCCGTGATCCAGGCGATTGAAAAAGCGCTGGCTTGATCCCAATAATTTATGACGGTCCCTTTGTGGCGAGGGAGCTTGCTCCCGCTGGGCTGCGAAGCGGCCCTGGCTTTTTGCGGTTGCTGCGCAACCGAGCGGGAGCAAGCTCCCTCGCCACAGGGAATGTGCTTGAGACTGTGATACTCAGCGCTCCCTTCTGATCCTTAATCATTCCAATCAATAGTGCTACCCAGCGCCCTCAACGCTCCATATTATCGTCGTCATATCCGATCCGTGACTGCGTCCCGTGGAGTGCCCCATGCCTGTAAAAGCCCTGTTCAAACCCTTCCACCTCGGCGCGTTCGAGTTGCCGACCCGGGTGGTGATGGCGCCGATGACCCGTTCCTTTTCGCCGGGCGGCGTGCCGAACGCCAAAGTGATCGAGTACTACCGTCGTCGTGCGGCGGCCGGGGTAGGGCTGATCATTACCGAAGGCACGACGGTCGGGCACAAGGCCTCCAACGGCTACCCGAACGTGCCGCATTTCTATGGCGACGCAGCCCTGGCCGGTTGGAAGCAGGTGGTCGACGCGGTGCATGCCGAGGGCGGCAAGATCGTTCCACAGCTGTGGCATGTGGGCAGTGTGCGGCGCATCGGCACCGAGCCGGACGCCAGCGTGCCGGGCTATGGTCCTACCGAAAAGCTCAAGGACGGCCAGGTGGTGGTCCACGGCATGACCCAGGCGGACATCGATGATGTTATCGCCGCCTTCGCCCAAGCGGCAAAAGACGCCCAGAGCATCGGCATGGACGGAGTGGAAATCCACGGCGCCCACGGCTACCTGGTGGACCAGTTCTTCTGGGAAGGCAGCAACCAGCGCACTGACGGTTATGGCGGCAGCCTGGCCAACCGCTCGCGCTTCGCGATCGAATTGATCCGTGCCGTGCGTGCGGCGGTGGGCGAGGGCTTCCCGATCATTTTCCGCTTCTCCCAATGGAAACAGCAGGACTACACGGCGCGCCTGGTGCAGACGCCTGAAGCCTTGGGCGAGTTTCTCAAGCCGTTGTCGGAAGCGGGCGTGGATATTTTCCACTGCTCGACACGGCGCTTCTGGGAGCCGGAATTCGAAGGCTCCGAGCTGAACCTGGCCGGCTGGACCCGCAAGCTCACCGGCAAGCCTACCATCACCGTCGGCAGCGTCGGCCTGGATGGCGAGTTCCTGCAGTTCATGGTCAACACCGACAAAGTCGCTCAACCGGCCAGCCTGGAGAAACTGCTGGAGCGCTTGAACAACGATGAGTTCGACCTGGTGGCGGTGGGGCGTGCGCTGCTGGTGGATCCGGACTGGGCGCAAAAAGTCCGTGAAGGGCGCGAGCAGGAGATCTTGCCGTTCAGTCGCGAGGCGTTGATGACCCTGGTTTAAGTAGCGTCCGAGCTGACGCTATCGCGAGCAAGCTCGCTCCCACAGGGGTTCTCGGCCAAACACAAAATTTGTGCGCGCTGAAGATCCAATGTGGGAGCGAGCTTGCTCGCGATGACGGCTTCAGCATCAACACATATTCAGCGCACAGTCGGCGCCACAGGCATCACCTGCTCACCCACGCAAACCCCGCGCAACTGCGCCTCGAACTGCTCGATCACCGACGCCCAACCCTGGCGACTGGCATGTTGGCGGGCATTGAGCCGCACGCAACGCAAGGTCTCACGCTCTTCCAGCAGCCAACGGGCGGCATCGCAGAACGCCTCTTCATCCCCCGGCATCGCCAGCACGCCGTTATAACCGTGGCGAATATGCTGCGCCGCCGCAGCCTGGTCGTAGGCCACCACGCCCAGCCCGGACGCCAGCGCTTCCAACACCACGTTGCCGAAGGTTTCGGTCAGGCTCGGAAAGACAAACACATCCCCGGACGCATAGTGGCTGGCCAGCGCCTCGCCGCGTTGCGAGCCGCAAAAGATCGCCTCGGGCAAGTCCTGCTCCAGCGCGGAGCGCTGCGGGCCGTCGCCGACCACCACCAGTTTCATCCGGCGCCCCGGGAAAGCGCTGCACAGCGTGTCGAAACTGCGCTTGAGCAGCCCGAGGTTTTTCTCCGGTGCCAGGCGTCCGACATGGAGCACGGCGATGTCTTCGTCGCCCACGCCCCAGGCGTCACGCAGGCTCGCCGAGCGCTTGACCGGATGAAACAGTTGACTGTCCACGCCCCGGGACAACAACGCCACGCGCTCGAAATGGCGTCTCTCCAGCTCCAGGCGCTGGCTGAGACTGGGTACCAGGGTCAGGCTGGAGCGGTTGTGAAACCAGCGCAGGTAATGGGTGAGCCCGCGACTCAACAGACCGAGGCCGTACTGTTGGGTGTATTGCTGGAAATTGGTGTGGAAACCACTGACCACCGAGATGCCCAGGCGCCGTGCCGCCCGCAGCGCTGACAAGCCCAGCGGCCCTTCCGTGGCGATGTAGAGCACGTCCGGACGATGGCGTTTCCAGCGCCGGAGCAGTTTGTGCATCGACGCCTGGCCCCACTGCAAACCCGGATAGCCCGGCAGCGGCCAGCCCCGGCATAGCAGCAACTGCTCGTCACTGGCCTGGCGCTGGTCGTCAGCCTGGCGAGGTCGTATCAACTCGACCTGATGCCCACGGGCGCGCAAGCCGTCGTACAGGCGACCCAAGGTATTGGCCACGCCATTGATTTCCGGCGGGAAGGTTTCGGTGATCAGGGTAATGTGCAGGGGTGTGGTCATGACCCCAGTGTCGACCGGGGCCATTTCGTCATTGTGACGCCAGGATGATGGATTTGTGACCGCTCAGCCCTGACGGGCCAACGCGGTCTCGGCGCCTTGTTCGCGCACCCAGAACAACGTCGCCCCGGCCACCGCCGCCGGCATCATCAGGATGTTCACCACCGGGATCAGCAGCACCAGGTACACGCTGCCGCCAAAGCCCAGGCTCTGCCAGCGCTTTTCCCGCAGCCAGGCGAGCATTTCGTTCCAGCCCAGCTTGTGGTTGTCCGCCGGGTAGTCGATGTACTGGATCGCCATCATCCACACGCCGAACAACAGCCACAGCGGTGCCGCCACCAGATTGACCACGGGGATGAACGACAGCACGAACAGCCCCAGTGCGCGGGGCAGGAAATAGCCGAGCTTGCGCGCTTCGCGGCCGAGGGTACGCGGGATCATGGCGATCAGCTCGGCCCAGCTGAAGGCCGGGAAGTCGTCGGTGCCACGGATCACCACTTCGACTTTTTCCGCGAGAAAACCGTTGAATGGCGCGGCGATGATGTTGGCGAGCATGGTGAAGGTGAAGAACACCATTAGTACGACGAGCACCACGAACAGCGGCCAGAGCACATAGCTGAGGAAACTCAGCCACTCTGGCAGCGAAGGCATCAGCGTATCGACCCAGAGGCTGAACTGGTGGCCGGCCAGGTAAATCAATCCGACGAACAGCACCAGGTTGATCGCCAGGGGCAAAAGTACGAACAGACGCAGGCCCGGGCTCAGGACCAGCTTGAGGCCTTCTCGCAAATATTGCGGGCCGGACAGGACGGGGGCGGGCATAGGTGGCTCCGAGCGAAGGTGAACGCGCCGACCTTACCGGCTTTGCCCCGCCTGGGAAAGCGGCGACATGGCGTGTAACAACGTTTCTTGAGGCGAAGGCACCTATTGAAAGGTTCGCCGCAGATAGAGCTCACCTATGAGCTGGATTGTTAAACCGTATTTCCTTAATCTTCGCTCCCTCGATACGCTGCACCCATTCTTTTTCAGGACTGTCGAACCCAAGCCTTCCCCAAGTGCGTCAACGGTCCTTTTTTATTCGCGCCGCTCACCCGGCGTTCCGGCCCGCAAGGTCCGGTCAACAGGAGCAGGTCATGTCTGAAGTGCGTCATTCGCGAGTCATTATTCTCGGTTCCGGCCCTGCCGGTTACAGCGCTGCGGTTTATGCGGCCCGTGCCAACCTCAAGCCGCTGCTGATCACCGGCATGCAGGCCGGCGGTCAATTGACCACCACCACCGAAGTCGACAACTGGCCGGGCGACGTCCACGGCCTGACCGGTCCGGCCCTGATGGAGCGCATGAAGGAACACGCCGAGCGTTTCGAGACCGAGATCGTCTTCGACCACATCAATGCCGTGGACTTCGCCGCCAAGCCATACACCCTGACCGGCGACAGCGCCACCTACACCTGTGATGCCCTGATCATCGCCACCGGCGCCAGCGCTCGTTACCTGGGCCTGCCGTCGGAAGAAACCTTCATGGGCAAAGGCGTTTCGGCCTGCGCCACCTGCGACGGTTTCTTCTACCGCAACAAGCCAGTCGCGGTGGTCGGTGGCGGCAACACCGCGGTCGAGGAAGCGCTCTACCTGGCCAACATCGCCAGCACGGTCACCCTGATCCACCGTCGCGAAACCTTCCGCGCCGAGAAGATCCTGATCGACAAGCTCAACGCCCGCGTCGCTGAAGGCAAGATCATCCTCAAGCTCAACGCGACCCTGGACGAAGTGCTGGGCGACAACATGGGCGTGACCGGTGCCCGCCTGAAGAACAACGACGGCAGCTTTGACGAGATCAAGGTTGACGGCGTCTTCATCGCCATCGGCCACACCCCGAACACCTCGCTGTTCGAAGGCCAACTGGAACTCAAGGATGGCTACCTGGTGGTCAAGGGCGGCCGCGACGGCAATGCCACCGCCACCAGCGTCGAAGGTATCTTCGCCGCTGGCGACGTGGCCGACCACGTCTACCGCCAGGCGATCACCTCGGCCGGTGCCGGTTGCATGGCAGCCCTGGACACCGAGCGTTACCTGGATGGCCTGCAGAACGTTTCGTTCTGATTCCTCGGGTACAAAAAAAACCGGCTTCGGCCGGTTTTTTCATGCCTGGTATTTGGCTCAACTTCTGTGGATAACCTTTGTGGGAGATTGCTCGCGATGGCGTCAGGTCAGCCTGCATCGATGTTGACTGATGCACCGTCATCGCGTGCAAGCTCGCTCCCACAGGAGGCTGTGTGGTGAGGAGGACCGTGGTCAGGCCAGCTTCGCCAGGCACGCTTCCAGAATATCCAATCCCTCTTCCAGCACGGCCGGTTCGGTGGTCAACGGCGCCAGCAGCCGAATGATGTGCCGCGATTTGCCGCTGGGCATCAGCAGCAGGCCCGATTCCCGTGCCAGGGCCAGCAGTTGCGTCAATTGTGCCGGGGCCGGGGTGCCGTCGGCATGGGCCAGCTCGATGCCGCGCATCGCGCCGACGCCGGTCAGGCGACCCAGATAGGGGCTCAGTCCGCGGTTTTTCCAGGATTGGTAGCGGCTGACGATTGCCTCTTCCTGTTGTGCGCCCCAGGCGTGCAGGCTGGCGTCGGTCATTTCGTCCAGGGTTGCCAGAGCGGCGGCGCAGGCGATGGGGTTGCCCGAGTAGGTGCCGCCCAAGCCACCCTTGGGCAGGTTGTCCAGCAGCGCCTTGCGTCCCACCACTGCCCCCAGGGGCACGCCGCCGGCAATGCTTTTGCCCAGCAGGACCAAGTCTGGCTCGATGCCCAACCGGGAGAAGGCAAAGCGCTGGCCGGTGCGGCCGAAGCCGGACTGGATCTCATCGATGATCAGCACAATGCCCTTGTCGTCACAGAACTGCCGCAGGGCCTGGGCGAAAGGTACGTCCATCGCCAGGAAGCCGGCTTCGCCCTGCACCGGCTCGACAATGAAACAGGCCACGTCATTCACGTCGATCTCGACACTGAACAGCCGCTCCATGGCCTTCAAGGCCTCTTCGCAGGTGACGCCGTTGTCCTGGCTGGGGTACGGCAGGTGATACACCGGCCCGGGCAGGACGCCGACTTTCTGTTTGTAGGGCGCGACCTTGCCGTTGAGGTTGAGGGTCGCCAGGGTGCGGCCATGGAAGGCACCGTCAAACGCGATCACGGCGGTACGGCCCGTGGCGCCCCGCACGATCTTCAAGGCGTTCTCTGCCGCTTCGGCGCCGCTGTTGGTGAGCATGCCGCTGACCGGGTAGTCCAGCGGGATAAACGCTGCCAGGCGCTCCATCAATTCAATGTAGGGCGCATGAGGCGCTGCGTTGAAGGCGTAGTGAGTCAGCCGGGTGGCCTGTTCGCGGATTGCCTCGACGATGCGCGGGTGGCAATGGCCGAGGTTCAGCACACCGATGCCCCCGACGAAATCGATGTAGCGTTTGCCGTCGGTGTCCCAGACCTCGGCATTCTTGCCGTGACTGAGGCTGACGGGATGCACGATGGAGATCGATTGGCTGATGGTTTCGCTGCTCATGGAGGACGGCCCGGACGAAGGAGAAATTGCCGTTATCTAAGCCGCGAGCGGAGGGGGCCGGCAAACGAAATAAAGTTGCCGGGTCAATCTTAAAAGTCGGGATGTGGGTCAGATGCGGACTTGCGGGCACTGTTTGGTGTGACAACGAAGCTTTTGTGGCGAGGGAGCAAGCTCCCTCGCCACAAAAGCGGGTTTCGACATAGAGGTCGATTGTGGATCAGCGCCGCTGCAGCGGTGGTGCCTCGAATTGCACGCCCGCCAACCCGTGGGCCATCAGCGCGCGGATATTGCCGTGGTCACTGCCTTCGGGCGTGGCCAGCACCGAACGGTAATGTTCGCCAAACGCCAGGAGCGCTTCTTCATCGCTCAAGCCTTCGAGCAGCGCCAGGCCCAGGGTCTTGCACGAACCTTCGTTCTGCCCGGCGGCGTTCTGTACGCCGCCGTTGTTGAAGGCCTGGGGCTGGTAGTCGTAGCCAGCGGCGATAAAGGCCAGGGTGTCGGCGAAGGCATGTTCACCGCTCTTGAGGCGGGTACGCAGGGTAGCAAGATCAAGCATCGGGTTTTCCTTTGGCGAACGCCGCCTGTTGTTCGGCGCTGGCTTCTTTCTGGTATTGGGCTTTCCACTCGGCGTACGGCATGCCGTAGATCACTTCGCGGGCGTCGTCGAGGCTGACCTCGACCTGGCGCTCATCGGCGGCGGCCTTGTACCACTTGGACAGGCAGTTGCGGCAGAAGCCGGCGAGGTTCATCAAGTCGATGTTCTGCACATCCTTGCGGCTGTCCAAGTGGGCAACCAGCCGACGGAAAGCGGCGGCTTCGAGTTCGAGGCGTTGTTGGTCGTTCATGGTGGTCTCTGCGAGACAGCTTCAAGTGGCAAGCTTCAAGCTGCAAGTGGGTTTGCGGTCTTCAGGCTTGAAGCTTACAGCTTGAAGCTTTTAGCGGCTACGAAGCGGCCCGGCTTGCCGCGAGGGTAATCGACACCGACTCGGCAAATCGCAAGGCGTGGGGCTTGTCGACTTCGACTTCGGCGTACAGCACCGACTCGTTGGCCATGACCAGATCGAGCAACTCTTGGGTGAGGCGTTCGAGCAGGGCGAAGCGGTTGCCTTCCACGTGGGCGATGATCGCCTTGGTGATGGTGCGGTAGTTCAGCGCGTGGTCGATGTCGTTGTCGCGCACCGCCTCTTGGGCGGCATAGAGGATGGTCAGGTTGATCAACACATCCTGCTTGTTGAGGATTTCATCCTCGTTGATGCCGATGAAAGTGCGCAGGCGCAGGTCCTTGACCTTGATGCGTGCCATGGCGGGCTGAAGTTGTGGCATTTACTTGCTCCGTCGAATCAATTGCAGGAACTCCTGGCGCGTGGTGCTGGAATCGCGAAAGGCGCCAAGCATCACCGAGGTGTTCATGGTCGAGTTCTGTTTTTCGACACCGCGCATCATCATGCACATGTGCTGGGCTTCGATCACCACCGCCACGCCGGCGGCCTGGGTGACCTGCTGCACAGCGTCGGCGATTTGCCGGGTCAGGTTCTCCTGGATTTGCAGGCGGCGGGCGAACATGTCCACCAACCGGGCGATCTTTGACAGCCCCAGGACCTTGCCCGTAGGAATATAAGCCACATGAGCCTTGCCGATGAAGGGCAACAGGTGATGTTCGCAGAGTGAATAGAGTTCGATATCGGCGACGATCACCATTTCATCGCTGTCAGAGGCGAACAGTGCGCCGTTGACGATCTGCTCGACGCTTTGTTCATAACCATGGCAAAGGTACTGCATGGCCTTGGCGGCCCGCACCGGGGTGTCGAGCAAACCCTCGCGCTCGGGGTTTTCCCCCAGGCCGATGAGGATTTCGCGGTAGTTCTGGGGCAGGGATAGCGTCATGGTGCATCCTCGAAACAAGGCTATTTGACGTGCCGCCCGCCGTTGACGGTCAGGGTCGTGCCGGTGACATAAGGGTTGTCCAGCAGGTAACGCAGGCTCTGGTAGATCACTTCGCTGCCGGGTTCGATACCCAGCGCGGACTTGGCCAGGGCCTTGGCGCGGTAAGCCGCGTCGTCTTCGGGATTGAACAGTAGCAGGGCCGGGGCGATGCCGTTGACCTTGATCGCCGGCGCGAATTTGGCCGCGAACGACAGGGTCAGGCTTTCCAGGCCGGCCTTGGTGGCGCAATAAGCGATATGCCGGGCGCTGCCCTTGCGGGTCACGTCGTCGCTGATGTGCACGATATCCGCCGGCGTTGAGCGCAGCAGCAGTTCGGCGCCATGCAGGTTGATCAGGTAAGGCGCCAGCATGTGCACGCCGAACATGGCGTTGAAGGCCGCTGATTCGTTACCGGGCGCCTCGGTCATCCAGGCCGAAGCGTTATGCACGATGGCCCGCAACTGGTCGGTGTGCTGCTTGAGCTGTTCGATAAAGGCCAGGATCCCCGTTTCGCTGGAGAAGTCGGCGAACAGCACGACCGCCCCCAGGTCCCGCAACACCTGCACGCCCGGGCGTTCGGTGCGATAGGTCGCGATCACCGGGTGCCCGTCCTCCAGCAAGCGTCGGGCGCAATGCAGGCCGACGCGCTGGGCTGCACCAGTGATCAGGATCGGAGCGGTGGCGCTGGACATAGGACGGCTCGGTTCACGGCAAGAGCAAAACTATAACAGCGACGGGGGGCGCGTCCTATGTACAACGGCTAATCCAGGGGCGACTCACCTGCCACTGTGGGAGCGAGCTTGCTCGCGATAGCGGAGTGACAGTCAATGAAGATATTGAAGGTCAGGCCGTCATCGCGAGCAAGCTAGCTTCCACAGGGGGAATTGTTGAGGCTGTGGCATCAAGGATTCTGCGTAGCCGGCACCGCCCGCTGCGGCGGGCCGTTGAGCCAGTTCGCCAGCAGATGGGTCGACATCGGGATAAACAGGTAGACCATCAGCGGCGTCAGGATGAGTGTACTGATGAGCACGCGGTTCAACAGGCCCAGTTCGCCCAGCAACGGGCCCAACAGGAAATTGAACAACAACGACACGGGAAAGAACGCGAGCCAGATGGCCACGGCCTGTTTCCAGCGGGGCGGACGCTGGCCGACCGCGCCGAACCAGCCATCGATGCCACGCACCCGGTGTTCGGAAGGATGGGCAAACAGATCGCTGCCCCGTCCCAGCCAGGCCGTGCGTGAGGCGGAGTGTTCCCAGGCGTGCAGGGTCTGCTCGTCGGAAAAACGAAAGATGATCTGGAATTCGTCGTCCTGGGGCGGTGGCGCGAGCACGCCGGAACCCAGGTAGCCGGGAAAGTCGGTGGCCAATTGTTCGCCTTCGCGCAACCAGGCAATCAGATCTTCATAACGCCCATTGGCGACGCGGCGGGCCACCATCAGCGTGACGGGTGAGGTAGACATCATGTATCTCCGTAAGACAGGCGCAGCACTCCGGATAGGAGATTTGCGGGGGACGCCCCGGGGTGGTGGGTAGCGTCTGGTCGCCAAAAAACATGCAAGGATTATTCCCGATTGCGCGTAAAACAACAAAACCGCACATCTGAATACGTTTTCCTTGTCATGACGTGTCTCGGAGGAGGAAACTAGGATCCAATTTGCCAGCCGGAATTGTCTGCCAAAATGAGCGTAATCACAGAGGATAGCTTTGTTTTCCAGGCATCAGGTTCCTTGAAGCGGGAAGATCTGTTCCCCATTCGCGAAGTCGCGCGCCTGACCGGCGTGAATCCCGTGACTCTGCGCGCATGGGAGCGGCGCTACGGTTTGATCCAGCCTACCCGCACCGAAAGCGGGCATCGCCTGTACTCATTGAGCGATATCGAAAAGGTTCGCAGCATCCTGGCCTGGCTTGAGCGCGGCGTAGCGGTGAGCAAAGTGGGCAAGATCCTGGCCAAGACCGAGTCGGTGCAACCGGTCTCCACGCTGATTTCATCCGATCTGGTCAAAGCCGATCACGCCCGGTGGCAGCAACAGGTGGCGGACGCGGTTGGCAACTTTGACGATATCGAACTGGATCGCGTCTACGGGCAGGTCTTTTCCACCTACACCGTGCCGGTCGTATTCCAGGACATTCTGATGCCGCTCTGGCGACAAATGCTGTATCGCCAGCCAGAATTCGGGCAAATCAGTGAGTGGGTGTTTTTCGATGGTTTCCTGCGTTCGCGGATCATCCAACGGCTTTTGCTCAAGCGCGAAGGTCAGGCGCCGCGCATTCTGGTCTGTGCGGTTGCCGGCCAGTGCCGCGAGCTGGAATTGCTGGTCACGGCGCTGTTCTTGTCCAAGGCGGATGTAGGCGTCAGGGCGCTGTCGATCGGGCTGCCATTCAACGAGCTGACCCTGGTGTGCCAGAAAATCCAGCCGTTGGCGCTGGTGCTGGTTTCCAATCATGCGCCGGCTCCGGACTTGCCCAAGCGCCTGGGCAAACTGGCGATGAGCCTGGATTGTCCGTTGATGCTGGCCGGTGAGGCGTCCGACCTGGTGCAGGAAAGCCTGGTTGGCTCGTCAATCGGTTGCCTGGGCAATGAAGGGACGGCGATGCGCCAGCGCCTGCGTCAATTTCTGGCAGGCAACCTCGACACCTAGAGATGCATGGTGGGATGGGTCAGTCGATGTTGCTGCAGGATGTACTGGCGCAGGCGCTCGGTCTCATCCTGGTCATTCTGGCTCAGGTGATAGGCGAACAAACCTCGATCGGTTTCCCGTTCGAAAATACCGCGCAACGAAATTCTCTCGTAGCCTGATGGGCTGAACCACAGGGCAAATTGCCTGGGTGGCTTGCTACGGCTGCGGTTTTCCAGCAATACGCCTTTGCAGGAAACCTCGTGGACCCAAAGCGGCCCCGGCTGGCCCTTGATATTTTCCAGCGCTACCGGCTCGTCGAGCGCCAGACGCCACGGGCGTATCTTCGGCCCATCTTCGTAGATGCTCGGCACACCCAAGCGCAGGTGCATCGCATGGAATTCGTCTTCCACCAGATGCAGCGGAAAGGTCATCTGCTGGTTTTCGAAGTTGGCTTGCAGCGTGACCTGCTCATTCGCCGCCAGACGCGTCAACAAGTCACGGATCTGCGACCCACCGTTGACCAGCAAGCTCGACGTGACATCCCGCTCGTTCAACTGCGGGTTATGTTGCATGGTCCGGATGAAATCCAGTTCATCCTGCGTCAGGAGGGCATCGCGCTGCATGGTCGGCTCGAAATGATAATTTACATATTCACTGGTGATTGTAGTGACTGACCATTAATTCGGGGTTTTGTTTGCACCGTTCGTCGCCTCGAGACGTGCAATCGTTTCCCGGGCTTCGGCCAACTCCTTTTCCAGCTGGACGACGCGTTGTTGAGCCTTGACCTGGGTCGTGACGTCTTTTTGCACGCCGACGAAATAGGTGTGCCCGTCAGCCTGGTTTTTTACCGTGGACAATGACAGCTCATTCCAGAACGGCGTGCCGTCCTTGCGGTAGTTGCGCAGCACTTCACGACAGGCACCGCCCTCGTGCAAGGTTTTGCGAATTTGCTCCAGGGACGGTTGGTCCCGATCACCCGACTGCAGGAAGCGGCAATCCTGGTAGAGGATTTCGTCGCGGTGATAGCCGGTCAAGCGTTCGAAGGCCGGGTTCACGTAGATCAGGATATTGTCTTCGCCTTCTTTTTCAGCGATGACAATCCCGTCGTTCGAAGCATTGATGACCAGTTGCATGAGTTGCGCGTTGATCATTGGAAAGCACCCTCTGGACATCCTTGTTGAAGCAACATTTTAGAAGAAATGAAAAGGCTGTCCACTGGCCATTATGGCCGTTGAGAGCCATTCGCAGCCTGGCGGGTGCAACTGTTACTATCCCGGCTCTTTTTTCAGGTTCAGGATCAGATCGATGAAAGTCGCCATTCTTTCCGGCTCAGTGTATGGCACCGCCGAAGAAGTCGCCCGGCATGCCGCCAAACTGCTTCGCGACGCGGGTTTCGACGCCTGGCACGACCCTCGTGCGACCCTGGCGGATGTGCAGGCATTTGCCCCGCAAGCCTTGCTGGCAGTGACGTCGACGACCGGCATGGGCGAGTTGCCAGACAGTTTGATGCCGTTGTATTCGACCATCCGCGACCAATTGCCAGGGTTCTTTCGCGGCTTGCCCGGCGCGGTGATCGGCCTGGGCGATGCCAGCTACGGTGACACCTTCTGCGCTGGCGGCGAGCAGATGTGCGAGTTGTTCGCCGAACTGGGCGTGCGCGAGGTGCTGCCGATGCTGCGTCTGGATGCCAGCGAAAGCGTCACCCCGGAAACCGATGCCGAGCCGTGGTTGGCTGAATTGATCGAGACGTTGCGTCCTTGAAGCGGATGCGCTGACTCGTTTGGCCAGTAAGCTGGCTGCCAATGCAACTACCGCCTCTGGAAGACCTGACTAGACTGATTTTCTTGTGTACGACGTTTTAATGACGAGATTCCTATAACAAGAGAGCCGGAGGTCAGAGTCGTGAGCGTAGCGCCCATCCAAACGACACTCAGTATCAAGGAGCAGGTCAGTGCCGCCGAGTGGCAGACCCGGGTGGACCTGGCCGCCTGTTATCGGCTGGTCGCGCTGCATGGCTGGGATGACCTGGTCTTCACCCATATTTCCGCGAAGGTACCCGGCACCGAGGATTTCCTGATCAACCCGTTCGGGTTGATGTTCCATGAAATCACCGCCTCGAGCCTGGTCAAGGTCGATCTGGCCGGCAACAAATTGATGGACAGCCCCTACGAGATCAACCCGGCCGGCTACACCATCCACAGCGCGGTACACGAGGTGCGCCACGATGTGGCGTGTGTGTTGCACACCCACACCGCTGCCGGCGTCGCGGTATCGGCACAAAAGCAAGGCGTGTTGCCGATCAGCCAGCAAGCACTGTTCGTGCTGTCGAGCCTGGCCTATCACGCTTACGAAGGAGTGGCCTTGCATCACGAAGAAAAGGCGCGTCTGCAGGCCGACCTGGGCGAAAGCAATTTTTTGATGCTGCACAACCATGGCTTGCTGACCTGCGGCGGTACCATCGCTGATACCTTCCTGATGATGTTCACCTTTCAACGGGCCTGTGACATCCAGGTCCTGGCCCAGAACGGCGGGGCCGAACTGATTGCCATCGAGCCGCAGATTCTGGCCGGCGCCCGAGCGATGATCGCCGGCGTGACCAAAAGCGCCCAAGGCATGGGCGGCGCGTTGGCTTGGCCGGCGTTGCTGCGAAAGCTCGATCAACACGACACCGGGTATGGAAGCTGATGCCCCTGGCCCAGATTCCCCTGCGTATCTGGCGCCAGCGCAGCCAGACCTTCCTGTTCCGTGGCCATGCCATTCGTTACTGGGTGGCGGGCCAGGGCGAGCCGCTGTTGCTGATCCACGGGTTCCCCACCGCCAGTTGGGATTGGCATTACCTGTGGCAACCCTTGGCGCAACGCTACCGGGTGATCGCATGTGACATGCTCGGTTTCGGCGACTCGGCCAAGCCGACGGATCACGTCTATAGCCTGTTGGAGCAGGCCGATCTGCAACAGGCCTTGCTGGCGCACCTGAATGTGAAGGGCGCGGTGCATGTGCTGGCCCATGATTACGGCGACAGCGTGGCCCAGGAGCTGCTCGCACGGCATTACGAAGCGCGCATCCACCTCGACAGTTGTGTCTTTCTCAATGGCGGCCTGTTCCCCGAAACCCACCGTCCGGTATGGGCCCAGAAAGTTCTGCTAGGCCCCCTGGGCTGGTTGTTGGGGCGAATGTTCTGCCGGGAAAGCCTGGCCAGCAGCTTTCGGCAGATTTTCGGCACCGGGACTGGCCCTACCGAAAGCGAGCTGGATGACTTCTGGAGCCTGGTGAAAGCCCACCGCGGTCCGCGGATCATGCACAAACTCATCGCCTATATTCCTGAGCGGCGTGTGCAGCGTGATCGCTGGGTGCAGGCGATGCAGCGCGGCGAAGTGCCGTTGCGGGTGATCGACGGCGCGGTCGATCCGATTTCCGGTGAACACATGGTGGCGCGCTACGAGGCCCTGATCCCCAACCCGGACACAATCTTGCTGCCCGACATCGGTCATTACCCGCACACCGAGGCCCCGGTGCAGGTGCTCAAGCATTACCTGGCGTTTCGCGAAGCCATCGCCGTGCCGCATAGGCAAATGGCCTGTTCATGATGACTTAGCACTGCAGGAACAGACCTGTGGGAGCGAGATTGTGGGAGCGAGCCTGCTCGCGATGGCGTCAGCACATCCAACATCTATCCTGACTGAAACACCGCTATCGAAATGCGCCAGCGTGGCGTGGGCCCGCATCATCCCCCCGCCTTATCGGCCACCATTCACTGGCAACCGTGTTGATTGTGACCGGCCCACAGGTGCCGGACACTCGTGCCCATTGTCCTGTCCGCCTGCTGGAGTTCTGCCATGAGTGAGTCTGTGCGCTTCGAAGATAAAGTCGTGATCGTCACGGGAGCCGGCGGTGGCCTGGGACGTGCCCACGCGCTGCTGTTCGCCAGACAAGGCGCGAAAGTGCTGGTCAACGACCTGGGCGGCTCGGCGCAAGGGGAGGGGGCCAATGCCTCGGCAGCAGACCGGGTGGTCGCCGAAATCCGCGAAGCGGGTGGCATCGCCGAGGCCAACCACGACTCGGTGACCGATGGCGACAAGCTGGTCCAAAATGCGCTCGACGCGTTCGGTCGCGTCGACGTGGTGGTCAACAATGCCGGGATCCTGCGGGACAAGACATTCCACAAAATGGACGACGCCGATTGGGACCTGGTCTACCGTGTCCACGTCGAGGGCGCCTACAAGGTAACCCGCGCCGCCTGGCCGCACCTGCGTGAGCAAAACTACGGACGGGTGATCTTCACCGCTTCCACTTCCGGCATCTACGGCAACTTCGGCCAATCCAACTACGGCATGGCCAAGCTCGGCCTCTATGGCTTGACCCGGACCCTGGCCATCGAAGGTCGCAAAAACAACATCCTCGTCAACGCCATCGCCCCCACCGGCGGCACCCGCATGACCGAAGGCCTGATCCCGCCGCAGGTGTTCGAACAACTCAAGCCCGAACTCGTCAGCCCCCTGGTGGTGTACCTGGCCAGCGAGACCTGCCAGGAAACCTCCGGCTTGTTTGAAGTGGGCGGCGGCTGGATGGGCAAGGTGCGCTGGGAGCGCAGCCTGGGGGCGGGCTTCGATCCGCGCAAAGGCTTTTCGCCCGAAGACGTCGCCGCCCATTGGCAACAGATCTGCGACTTCGAGCATGCGGTGCATCCGAACGACAACCTGGAAGCCTTGAAAGAAATGATGGCGAACCTGCAGCGCCACGCCATCTGAGCCTCATTGCCTGGGCCGGTTGTTGCCAGTCGCGGCAACCGTGTTCATGGGGACTTGTACCTCAACGCCGTCAGGTTCGCGGCGGTCTCGCGATCATCACACTTTCACATCTCGCCGGATGGCGTGCAGCCGTAAAGTGCATGCCAGACGCTAAAAGCCTGCATTCATCGTAGCGGCCCATCTGTCATGGCCATGCGAATTCGGCTGTCATCCCAAGTAAACAAACCCACATAAAAAAGGCCGCTGCAAAAAGCAGCGGCCTAAGCGTGACGTTGCAAAGGAGCTACAAACCAACGTCGATAAGCACGGGATGATGGACCGATGCGCCAATCCATCCGAATGACGGTGCGCCAGGGCATGAGGGATGCCATGGCGACTTGCGCTTGCAGGCCCGTTACCCTGCAAGCCCGGCCAGCATAGGGATCGGGCCCTGCGGGAAACAGCCCGGATCCGGACATGCACTGTTGCAGGGCAGGTAACAGTCGAAAACGGGGCGTGAGTATGCGCGGCGCTGATGACCCATCATCCAGTCCGTCCATGCACGGCGCAAAGGGCCGCAGGGCAGGGGCTGTAATCCTTTTGAGGTACAGCGCGAATACCTCCTTGGTGCGCTTATCGCCCATGGCGTGCGGCAGTAGGGTGAAGCCTCTGTCACTCACCGGGGAAGACGCATGACAACAATAACAATGCGCGCCATCTTCAAGCCGCAGGCGCTGGCCGTCGCGGTGGCCTTGGGTTGCTGTGCCCAGGCGCAGGCCGTTTCATTCAACATTGGCGAGATCGAGGGTCAGTTCGATTCGTCGCTGTCCGTGGGCGCAAGCTGGGGCATGCGCGATGCCGACAACGACCTGGTCGGCACGGTCAACGGCGGGCGGGGCCAGTCCTCCACCGGTGATGATGGACGGCTGAATTTCAAGAAAGGCGAGACCTTTTCCAAGATATTCAAGGGCCTGCACGACCTCGAGCTCAAGTACGGCGACACCGGCGTGTTCGTGCGCGGCAAGTACTGGTATGACTTCGAGCTCAAGGATGAAGGCCGTGAGTTCAAGGACATCAGCGACAGCAATCGCAAGGAAGGCGCCAAGTCTTCGGGAGCGCAGATTCTCGATGCCTTCGTCTATCACAACTATTCCATCGCCGATTTGCCGGGCACCGTGCGCGCCGGCAAGCAGGTGGTCAGTTGGGGAGAAAGTACCTTTATCGGCAACTCGATCAACAGCATCAACCCGGTGGACGTATCCGCGTTTCGTCGCCCCGGTGCGGAGATCAAGGAAGGCCTGATCCCGGTGAACATGCTGTTCGCCTCCCAGGGCCTGACCGACAAGCTCACCATCGAAGGGTTCTACCAGTTGGAGTGGGACCAGACCGTGGTGGATAACTGCGGCACGTTCTTCGGCAACGACGTGGTGGCTGATGGTTGCACCAGCGGCTACACCGTGGGCAGCCCGGCGATTGCGCCGTTCGTGCCATTGACCAACGCATTCGGCCAGGGCATCCAGGTGTCCAGCGAAGGGGTGATCATTCCCCGTGGCGGCGACCGTGACGCCCGCGATTCCGGCCAGTGGGGCACGGCGTTGCGCTGGCTCGGCGATGACACCGAGTACGGCCTGTACTTCATGAATTACCACAGCCGTACGCCGACCGTCGGGACCACCACGGCGGGGCTTTCGACGCTGGCGGCGTTGCCGGGCATGGTCGCGATCGCCAACGGCCTGGCCCCTGGCAGCGGCGCGGGTCTGGCGCAAAGCGTGATGCTGGGCCGTGGTGGGTACTACCTTGAATACCCGGAAGACATCCGCCTGTACGGCGCCAGTTTTTCCACGACGTTGCCCACCGGCACTGCCTGGACCGGGGAGGTCAGCTACCGTCCCAACGCGCCGGTACAGCTCAGCACCAACGACCTGACCCTGGCCCTGGTCAACCCGATTGCCGGTGGCGCGGCGTCGCCCATCGCGACCACGCCGGGGGCCGACAACACCGGTTACCGGCGCAAGGAAGTGACCCAGGTACAGAGCACCCTGACGCACTTTTTCGATCAGGTGCTGGGGGCTGATCGCTTGACCCTGGTCGGCGAGGCTGCGGTGGTGCATGTCGGTGGTCTGGAGTCCAAGGACAAGCTGCGTTATGGCCGTGATTCGGTCTATGGCCAATACGGCTTCCGGGGTGATACCGATGGTTTTGTCACCTCGACGTCCTGGGGCTATCGCGCCCGGGCGATCCTCGATTATTCCAACGTGATCGGCGGGGTGAACTTCAAGCCCAACGTGTCCTGGTCCCATGACGTGGCCGGCTATGGCCCCAACGGTCTGTTCAACGAAGGCGCCAAGGCCGTCAGCGTTGGTGTCGATGCCGATTACCGCAACACCTACACCGCCAGCTTGAGCTACACCGACTTTTTTGGCGGCGATTACAACGTTCTCGAAGACCGCGATTTCCTCGCGCTGAGCTTCGGCGTGAACTTCTGATCTGGCTGACAAGGAAAACCCAATGCGCAAGATGATCCTGCAATGCGGTGCCCTGGCCTTGAGCCTGCTGGCCGCGAACGTGATGGCGGCGGTTTCGCCGGAGGAAGCGAACAAACTGGGCACCAGCCTCACGCCGTTGGGCGCGGAAAAAGCTGGCAATGCCGATGGCTCGATCCCGGCCTGGACCGGCGGTATTCCAAAAAACGCCGGGGCCGTGGACAGCAAGGGCTTCTTGGCCGACCCGTTCGCCAATGAAAAACCGCTGTTCACCATCACCGCCGCGACTGTTGACAAGTACAAGGACAAACTCTCCGAAGGGCAGGTCGCGATGTTCAAGCGTTATCCGGAGACCTACAAGATTCCGGTCTACCCGACCCACCGAAGCGTCGGGTTGCCACCGGAAATCTACGAGTCGGCCAAGCGCAGCGCCCTCAACGTGACGTCCATCAACGACGGTAACGGCCTGTCGAATTTCACCGGCAATCGCTACTACGCCTTCCCGATTCCCAAGAACGGCGTGGAAGTGCTGTGGAACCACGTCACCCGCTATCACGGTGGCAACCTGCGCCGGGTCATCACCCAGGTCACGCCGCAGACCAATGGCAGCTTTACGCCGATCCGCTTCGAAGAAGAAATCGCCGTGCCGTTCCTGATCAAGGATGCCGACCCGGAAAAGGCCAGCAACGTGCTGACCTATTTCAAGCAATCGGTCACCGCCCCGGCGCGCCTGGCCGGCAACGTGCTGTTGGTGCATGAGACCCTCGACCAGGTGAAGGAACCACGCCTGGCCTGGATCTACAACGCCGGCCAGCGCCGTGTGCGTCGCGCCCCGCAAGTGGCCTACGATGGCCCGGGCACCGCCGCCGACGGCTTGCGCACCTCCGACAACTTCGACCTGTTTTCCGGGGCGCCGGACCGCTATGACTGGAAACTGATCGGCAAGAAGGAAATGTACATCCCGTACAACAGCTATAAGCTCGATTCGCCAAGCCTCAAGTACGACGATGTGGTCAAGGCCGGCCATATCAACCAGGACCTGACGCGCTATGAGCTGCACCGGGTCTGGGAAGTGGTGGGCACGGTCAAGCCCAGCGAGCGGCACATTTATGCCAAGCGCCACATGTACATCGACGAGGACAGCTGGCAGGCGGCGCTGGTGGATCACTACGACGGTCGCGGCCAACTGTGGCGGGTGGCCGAGGGTCATGCCCAGTTCTACTACGACCATCAGAACCCGGGCTACACCTTGGAAGCGCTCTACGACATCATCGCCGGCCGCTACATCGCGCTGGGGATGAAGAACGAAGAGAAGCACAGCTACGAATACGGCTTCGAAGCCCGGGCGGCCGACTACACGCCGGCGGCGCTGCGCTCGACCGGGGTTCGGTAAGTCTTTTCCTGAGTGATGAGGGCTCGTGGCGAGGGAGCTTGCTCCCGCTGGGGGGTAGGAGCTGTCGAGTGCAACGAGGCTGCGATCTTTTCCCAGACACTTGAGTCTCAAGCGAAAGATCAAAGATCGCAGCCTTCGGCAGCTCCTACGGCCAGCGGGAGCAAGCTCCCTCGCCACGGGACCGAGTCTGATTTGAACCAGGCATGACGACCGGCAGCGCCCTTGCCGGTCGTTTTTTTATGGGCACCAATCAGCGCGCTGAATACTTCTCCAAAGGTCGGCGACACAGGACTAGGGTGGTGAGATAACAATAAACAGGATCTTCCCCATGACCGCCATGAGCCCGTGTCCGGACCGTCCAGGATTGCTGCCTCGCCTGTCCTCGACGCATGTGCCGCGGCGGTCCCTGAGCGAGCCGCTGCTGACTTCCGAAGCACGGGTAAAGCTGCTCTGCGCGCCAGCGGGCAGTGGCAAGAGTGCGTTGTTCGCCGAGTGCTTCCTGCAGGCCCCCAGCGACTGTCGGTTGCATTGGTTGCCCCTGGGGGGCGTAGCGTTGAGCGCGGTGCAGATGTGCGAGCGGCTGGCACAGACCCTCGGCCTGCCGGTGCTGGATGAAGCAGGGCTGTTGGCCCACCTGGCACGTTTGCAAACGCCTACCTGGTTGTTCCTCGACGATTATTGCCGGGCGCCGAATCCCGAGCTGGACCAGTTGCTCGATCGTCTGCTGAACACCAGCAGCCCGGCATTGCACCTGTGGCTGAACAGCCGCCGTCGCCCCCACTGCAACTGGCCGCGGCTGTTGCTCGATGACGAGTTGCACGAGTTTGATCCGCAGGCGTTGTTCTTCAGCCCTGACGATGTCCAGCCATTGCTTCGTCATCTGCCCGGTCCCCAGGCTGCCCGCACGGCCCGCGAGGTGATTCAGCGTAATGGTGGCTGGTGTGCCGGGGTGCGCATCAGCCTGCTTGAGCGCTGCGAGTGGGCGCGCAGCCATGCCACGCCGGGGCGGCCGAGGACCTTGCTCGACTACCTGGAGTATGAACTGTTCAGCACGCTGACCCCGGAACTGGCACAGGCCTGGCGTGTGCTGGCGCATCTGCCGCGCTTCAATGCCCGGCTGTGCGAGCACCTGTTCGGCGACACGGTGGGTGCGCAATGCCTGCCGTTGTTGCTGGAGCTGGGGTGTTTTATCGAACCGTGGGAGCAGACCTCGGATTGGTTGCAGATATTCCCGGCCCTGGCCCGACTCGTGCGTGAAGAGCCCTGGTCGCAAGGCCGCTCCTGGCATCGACGGGCCTGCCAGTGGTTCGCGGCCGAGCAGGACTGGCAGATGGCGTTCGAGCAAGCCATGTTGGCCGAGGAATTCGAGACCGCCGTCAGTTTCTTGCAGCATTTGAGCTTCGAGCACGTCTTGCAGCGCCGCAATGTGGTGCTGCTGTTGAGCTTGCACGATCAACAAGGCGACGCGCTGACCCTCGCCACGCCGCAATCGGTGGGGCTGGTCACCGCTGCGCTGTTGTTCGCCGGACGCTTCGACCAGGCGTCGACCTGTATCGAGCAACTGGCCAGGTTCCTGCCGCAGCCTTCTGCTTGTCGGCAGCGACAAGTGCTGGGCAGATGGCTGGTCTTGCAGGGCTGGTTGTTGCACCTCTCGGGTGATGGCGAACCGGCGCGCGAGCACTTCCTCCAGGCCCAGGCCAGCCTGGACCCCGAGGCCTGGGCCCAACGGGTGCTGTGCCTGGGTGGGCTGACGCAGCAGGCGCTGCTGGCTGGCGAACTGGCTTCGGCGCAATGGATCAACCGCCAGGCGTTATGCCTGGCGCGTGCGCAAGGCTCGCTGGTCTTCGAGGGATTGCTGGAACTGGACCACGCCCAGGTCCTGGAACAACGCGGCGCGCCGCATCGGGCCGATCATTTGCTGGCCGCCGTCCAGGCGCTGCTGGATAAACCGGGCCAGGATTTTTCTCCGTTGTTGGGGCGTATTGCCTTGCGGCGCGGACGCCTGGCGCTGCGGATGGGATTTGAGGAGCGGGCCGCCGAGCATTTTCAAACGGGCTTGGAAACGGGCCTGCACAGCCAGGACAAACAGGTGCTGTATGGCTTTCTCGGCAAGGCGTGCCTGGCGGCCAACCAGGGCGACTATGGCGAGGCGTTCATGCATCTGCGAGAGGCCGAGCGGATCATGCAGCAGCGACACATTCCCGACACCGTTTACCGTGGTGTGTTGTTGCAAACCAGTTGCCAGTTCTGGTTGCAACAGGGGCGGGCGGAACTGGCCCATGAAGCCTTGACCCGTGTCCTGCGGCATTTTCATGGACCGCAAGCCAAGCACGCGCCTCCCGCGACCTTGGAATTGATTGCGCGACTTGAATACTTGCTGGTGCTGGCCGAGGTCTACTTGCAACGGGCGCAGGAACCGCAGGCGCGTCTGCAGGCCATGATCGCTCAGGCACAGCAAGGTGAAATGCACAGCCTGGAAACCGAACTGCACCTGGTGTTGACGGAGGTCGTCTGGTTGTCCGGCGATCGTGCACAGGCCCGGTCACTTCTGCAAGAAGACCTCAAGCGGGTCACCTGCTGGCGGGCCCAGCAAGCCTTGTGCGAGCTGCGCTTGCGCCAACCCGAGTTGTTACGCTGGGACCCAGCGGCAGAGCTGGTCGAGTCGCCAGCCACTGCGGAGGACACCTTGCTCAGTCATCGTGAGCTGGAGGTCTTGGAACTGATTGCCCAAGGTCATTCAAACCAGCAGATTGCCGAACAGTTGTTCATATCGCTGCACACGGTGAAAACCCACGCGCGGCGAATCCACAGCAAGTTGGGCGTGCAGCGGCGTACTCAGGCGGTGGCAAAGGCCAAGGTCATGGGGATGATGGGGTAATGCAACGGACATTTAAACTCCATGCATCATCCGCAACTGAAAAACCGCATCTCAATGATCTAGTGATCAGGATTTTCCCGGGTTTCCTGGGCTGATCCTGGACCCGCCTCATACCCCATCCGCCAGCTCACGGCCCGGGTCGCCGCC
Source organism: Pseudomonas thivervalensis (assembly GCF_001269655.1). GTDB lineage: Bacteria > Pseudomonadota > Gammaproteobacteria > Pseudomonadales > Pseudomonadaceae > Aquipseudomonas > Aquipseudomonas thivervalensis. The sequence goes on along the minus strand of NZ_LHVE01000015.1, from coordinate 138,675 downwards.
AACAATCGCTGCGCCGCCGGGCCGTTTTCGTCGGCATGGAACAGCGAGGTCGGACCAACGATGGTCATCACCGCCTTTACCTCGCCGACCGCATTGAAGACCGGGGCGGACAAGGCATCCACGCCCGGCATCAGCAAACCATGCACATGGTGCAAGCCCCGGCTGCGAATTTGCTCGCACAGGGCGGCATAGGCGCGGTCGTCGGCCAGGGCGTGGTGCTCGGTGCCTTGCACTTCCTGCTCGCGCAGGCCGATGGTCTCGCGCTCCGGCAGGTAAGCGCTGAACACCAGCCCGGTGGACGAACTGAGCAGCGGCAAGACCGAGCCCAGTTGCGTCACCACGGTCACGGACCGCACGGCGGGTTCGATGCGCACCACGGTCGCGCCATGGTTGCCCCACACGGCGAGGAAGCAGGTTTCGTTCAAGTCGTCGCGCAACTCGGCCAGGGGCAGGGCGGCCACTTGCAGCACGTCCATGCCGTTCAGCGCGGCCAGGCCCACGCGCAGGGCTTCGCGGCCCAGGCCGTAGTGGTTGGTGGCGGCGTTCTGCTCGGCAAACCCACTGGCGATCAAGGCTTGCAAGTAGCGATGGACCTTGCTCGCCGGCATTTGCACGTGCTCGGCCAGGCGCGACAGCGACGTGGAGGGGGAGAGTTCGGCCAGGGCCTTGAGAATGTCGGTGCCGACTTCGGCCGAGCGGACTTTCTGTTTACCGTTGCTGAGCGGGGTTTCCATGGAGGCGCAGGGTCCAGAGGCGAATGGGCGTCTTTATAGCTTGACGGTCGCTGTCGAGCAAATTACGTTATGCGTAATTGAATTACGATAAAAATAACCCGATGCGCCTCAACCACTCTGCCGAGTGACGGGCCGCATCCCCAGGAGGCTCCATGAACCTCGATTCCACCGCGTCGGACCTGGTTTACCAATCAGGCCTGGGTAATGAATTTTCCAGCGAAGCACTGCCCGGCGCATTGCCTGTCGGCCAGAATTCCCCGCAAAAAGCTCCGTACGGTCTCTACGCCGAGTTGTTTTCTGGCACGGCGTTCACCATGGCCCGCAGCGAAGCGCGGCGTACCTGGATGTATCGCATCCGGCCGTCGGCCAATCACCCGGCCTTCACCCGGCTGGAACGGCAATTGGCGGGTGGTCCGCTGGGTGAGGTCACGCCCAATCGCCTGCGCTGGAACCCGTTGGACATTCCCGCCGAGCCCACCGATTTCATCGACGGGCTGGTGCGCATGGCGGCCAATGCCGGCGCGGACAAGCCGGCCGGCGTCAGCCTTTATCACTACCGGGCCAACCGTTCCATGGAGCGGGTATTTTTCAATGCCGACGGAGAGTGGCTGATCGTGCCGCAACTGGGACGGCTGCGGATCGCCACCGAACTGGGTGTGCTGGAGCTGGCTCCGCTGGAAATCGCCGTGTTGCCCCGGGGCCTGAAGTTTCGCATTGAACTGCTCGATCCCCAGGCTCGTGGATACCTCGCCGAAAACCATGGCGCGCCGCTGCGCCTGCCCGACCTCGGGCCCATCGGCAGCAATGGCCTGGCGAACCCACGGGACTTCCTGACGCCGGTCGCCCATTACGAGAACCTCGCGCAACCGACCACGCTGGTGCAGAAGTTCCTCGGTGAGTTGTGGGGTTGCGAGCTGGATCATTCGCCCCTCGACGTGGTGGCCTGGCACGGCAACAACGTGCCATATAAATATGACCTGCGCCGCTTCAACACGATTGGCACGGTCAGCTTCGATCACCCGGATCCATCGATTTTTACCGTGCTGACCTCGCCTACCAGTGTCCACGGCCTGGCCAACCTCGATTTCGTGATCTTCCCGCCACGCTGGATGGTGGCGGAAAACACCTTCCGTCCGCCGTGGTTCCACCGCAACCTGATGAACGAATACATGGGCCTGATCCAGGGCGCCTACGATGCCAAGGCCGAAGGGTTCCTGCCCGGTGGTGCGTCCCTGCATAGTTGCATGAGCGCCCATGGCCCGGACGGCGAGACCTGTACCAAGGCGATCAACGCTGATCTTCAGCCGGCGAAAATCGACAACACCATGGCGTTCATGTTCGAGACCAGCCAGGTATTGCGCCCAAGCCGTTTCGCCCTGGACTGCCCGCAACTGCAAACCGACTACGATGCTTGTTGGGCCTCGCTGCCTGTCACGTTCGACCCGACCCGGAGATAACCCATGACTCAAAGTTCCCCTGCCCGTAGCTGGGTCGCCAGCGCCAACGGCCACGCCGACTTCCCGTTGCAGAACCTGCCATTGGGTGTCTTCAGCGTCGATGGCGGTGCCCTGCGCAGCGGCGTGGCGATTGGCGAACGGATTTTCGATCTGCAGGCGGCATTGCACGCGGGCTTGTTCGATGGCACGGCCCGACAAGCCGTCGAAGCCATGGCTGGCGGTCAGTTGAATGGGTTTTTCGACCGGGGTCGCGATGCCCGGGTCGCCCTGCGTGAACGACTGCTGGAGCTGTTGCGCGAAGACAGTCCGTTGCGTGGCAAAGTCGAAGAGGCGAAGCTGTTGCTCCTCGCCGCCGATTGCCAGATGCACCTGCCGGCCAGGATCAACGACTACACCGACTTCTACGTCGGTATCGAACACGCCCAGAATGTCGGCAAGCTGTTTCGCCCCGACAATCCGTTGCTGCCCAACTACAAATACGTCCCCATCGGTTACCACGGTCGCGCCTCGACCATTCGCCCGTCCGGCACAGAGGTCCGCCGTCCCAAGGGCCAGACCCTGCCGGCCGGCCAGACCGAGCCGACCTTCGGCCCCTGTGCGCGGCTGGACTATGAGCTGGAGCTGGGCATCTGGATCGGCAAGGGCAATGCGCTGGGCGAACCGATCCCCATCGGCGATGCCGCCGAGCATATTGGCGGGTTCTGCCTGCTCAACGACTGGTCGGCCCGGGACATCCAGGCGTGGGAATACCAGCCCCTGGGGCCGTTCCTGTCGAAGAGTTTCCTGACCAGCATTTCGCCGTGGGTAGTGACCGCTGAAGCTTTGGAGCCGTTCCGGCGCCCGCAACCGACGCGTCCGGAAGGCGATCCACAACCGCTGCCGTATCTGCTGGACACCCGCGACCAGGCCGGTGGCGCTTTCGACATCGAACTGGAGGTGCTGTTGCTGACCGAGGCCATGGTCGAACAGAACCTGCCGGCCCAGCGCCTGACGTTGAGCAACACCCAATACATGTACTGGACCGTGGCGCAAATGGTTGCGCACCACAGCGTCAACGGCTGCCAGTTGCAGGCCGGCGACCTGTTTGGCTCGGGCACCTTGTCGGGGCCTGAGAACCATCAGTTCGGCAGCCTGCTGGAAATCACCGAAGGCGGGAAAAAACCGATCGAACTGGCGTCTGGCGAAGTGCGCCGATTCCTTGAGGACGGTGACGAGATCATCTTGCGGGCCCGTTGCCGCCGCGAAGGTTTCGCTTCCATCGGCTTCGGCGAGTGCCGGGGCAAGATCCTGCCGGCGCGTTGAGGCTCAGCCATGGAACTCTATACCTACTACCGTTCCACTTCGTCCTATCGGGTACGCATTGCACTGGCGCTCAAGGGCCTGGACTACCAGGCCTTGCCCGTCAACCTGATCGCCGCGCCGGGGGGCGAGCATCGCCAGCCGACCTACCTGGCGATCAATCCCCAGGGTCGAGTGCCGGTGCTGCGTACCGATGAGGGCGCGTTGCTGGTGCAGTCGCCAGCCATCATCGAATACTTGGAAGAGCGTTATCCCCAGGTGCCGCTGCTCAGCGCCGACCTGGCGGTGCGCGCCCACGAGCGTGGTGTCGCCGCGCTGATCGGTTGCGACATTCATCCCCTGCACAACGTCAGCGTGCTCAACAAGTTGCGACAGTGGGGGCACGATGAAGCGCAGGTGACGGAGTGGATCGGGCATTGGATCAGCCAGGGGGTGGCGGCGGTGGAGCAGTTGATTGGCGACGACGGCTATTGCTTCGGCGCGCTGCCGGGGTTGGCGGATGTGTACCTCATCCCGCAGCTGTACGCCGCCGAGCGGTTCAATGTTTCCTTGCAGGAATATCCGCGGATCCGGCGCGTGGCGGCACTGGCGGCTGGACATCCGGCGTTCCAACAGGCGCACCCGGCGAATCAGCCGGATACCCCTTGATCCCTCCTGTGGGAGCGAGCCTGCTCGCGATAGCGATTCCACTGCACATCAAAAATGTGCAGCCTCACGACAGCTCAATGCACCACCGAATTCGGCGGCAAATGCCCCAGCCTCTCCGTCAGTCGGATTCGCTGGATCGGATCGTCACTGAGCATCAACGCATGCTCCAGGTCGAAGCGTTCAGCGTTGGGGCAATCGAGTCGCTGATACAGGCTGGCGCGGGCCAGGTAGTCGGCGGCGCTGGCATTGCCCAGTTCCAGCACCCGTTCGGCGTCGATCAGGGCCGCGATGTAATCGTCGTTCGCCAGATGCAATTGACGCAGGTTGCGCGACAGGCGCTGCAGCATCTGCATCGGCTCGGCGTTGACCAGGTGCTCCGCCTTGAGCGACATGTTCGCGCCGTATTGGCGCTGCAGCAGTTCCCGGCAGTCATTAGGGTACAAGCGGCGGCCACCGCAGGGGTCGAGCAGGTGGTCGGCCCCGGGCACCTTCAACAGAAAATGTCCGGGGAAATTGACACCGACCATCGGAATTTCCAGGCCACGGGCCAGTTCCAGGGCAATCAGCCCGAGGGCCAGGGGTTGCCCGCGTTTGCGTGCCAGGACTTTGTCCAGCAACGCCGCTCGCGGTCGCAGGGGCGTGAAATCGTCCTGGGCGAAACCCAAGTCGTTGAGCCGTCGCAACAGGGGCTGGCCCAGTTCGCTGACAGGCAGCATCGGCAGGTCATGGCTGACCCGCTGTTGCAGCGCCTTGAAATCCTTCAGCAAGGCCGGAACGTCGACGTCGCGATCATGTTCGGCAGCGATCCACAACGCTGCTTCGAACAGCGCCGGTGGTGAGCGGTGCAGACAGTCAAAAAAGGCTTGGCGCGGTTTCATCGAACTCTCCGGGCTATGCTCCCGTTTTAGCCCTGCCATGGATTTTCGTCCAGTCTCGAACAGACACTGGCAGAAGTTATGCCGAAAAAGACTGACCACGCGGCCTACTTATTCCGGCGTGCTCCAGCAATTTTCGACTGCACGCCTATACTGGCGAAACAAACAAAAGTGATTCGGGAGCCTTACGATGTTTGCTCTCATGCAAAGCTCCCGCCTTGAATCGCTGCACCTAAGCGTAGACCCGACGACCGGGTTGAAGGCGGTGATTGCCATTCATTGCAGCCGTCCCGGGCCCGCCCTGGGGGGCTGTCGTTATCTTGCCTACCCCGACGACGAAAGTGCGGTGGCTGACGCCGTGCGCCTGGCCCAAGGCATGAGCTACAAGGCGGCGCTGGCCGGCTTGCCCGTGGGCGGCGGGGTAGCGGTGATCATGCGCCCGGCCCATGTCGAGAGTCGGGCGGCACTGTTCGAAGCCTTTGGTCGTTGTATCGAGCAATTGGACGGGCGCTACATCACGGCCATCGACAGCGGCACCTCGGTGGCCGACATGGATTGCATCGCCCAGCAGACCCGCCATGTCACCAGCACCACGGCCTCGGGAGACCCTGCGCCCCACGCGGCCATGGGCGTCTTTGCCGGCATCCGTGCCACCGCCATGGCTCGCCTGGGCAGCGATAACCTCGAGAGCCTGCGGGTGGCGATCCAGGGCCTGGGCAATGTCGGTTATGCCCTGGCCGAACAGTTGCACGCGGCGGGGGCCGAATTGCTGGTCAGCGACATCGACCCTGGCAAGGTGCAACTGGCCATGGAGCAACTGGGCGCCCATCCGATTGCCAACGACGCGCTGCTCAGCACCCCCTGCGACATCCTTGCCCCCTGCGGCCTGGGCGGGGTGCTCAACAGCCAAAGCGTGGCTCAACTGCGCTGCTCGGCGGTTGCCGGCTCGGCCCACAATCAGTTGAGCAACCTGCAAGTGGCCGATCAGTTGGAAAGACGTGGGATTCTTTATGCACCGGACTATGTGATCAACTCCGGCGGCCTGATCTATGTCGCTCTGAAACATCGCGGCGAAGAACTGCCGACGATCACCGCGCACTTGTCGAAGATCGGTGCCCGGCTCACGGAAGTCTTCGCCCACGCCCAGGCGGAAAAGCGCTCACCGGCCCGGGTGGCCGATGAGTTGGCGGAGCGTCTGCTGTACCGCTGAAAATCAAACCCTGGCAAGGGAGCAAGCCCCCTCCCCACAATGGCCCGCGTCTCACCGCATATCCAATTGTGGAAGCGAGCTTGCTCGCGATAGCGGTGTGACAGTCGATGAAGGTGTTGAATGTAGGGCCGCCATCGCGAGCAAGCTCGCTCCCACCGGTTTTTCTGGTGTTACAGACTGACCATTCCAGGCAGACACCACCCTGTGGCGAGGGAGCTTGCTCCCGCTCGGCGGCGCAGCCGTCGTAAAACCGGCTGACGCGGTCTGCCTGAATGATCCAATGGGGCCGCTTCGCAGCCCAGCGGGAGCAAGCTCCCTCGCCACGGTTTGTGCTCGCCCCTCCAGGCGCTTCTTGCGGCCCTTATCCTGCCATTACCTCAGCAGGTACACCGGAAAGCATTCGCACAAATGCATCACCCGGCGCCGGGTGTTATCCAGGCGTGCGGCGTTGTCCGGCTGTTCCAGCAGGTCGGCGATCAGGTTCGCCACTTCGGCACATTCCGCTTCACCGAAGCCGCGTGTGGTCAGCGCCGGGGTGCCGATGCGAATGCCGCTGGTGATTGCCGGTTTTTGCGGGTCATTGGGGATCGCGTTTTTGTTCAGGGTGATGTGGGCGCTTTCCAGCAGTGCCTCGGCGTCCTTGCCGGTGATGTTCATCGAGCGCAGGTCGAGCAGGAACATGTGGCAGTCGGTACCGCCGGACACCACCCGCAAGCCGCGTCGGGTCAGGACGTCGGCCATGACCCGGGCGTTGTCGATCACCCGCTGCTGGTAATGCTTGAACCCGTCGCCCAACGCTTCGTTGAAGGCCACGGCCTTGGCGGCGATGACATGCATCAGCGGACCGCCCTGGTACACCGGGAAAATCGTCTTGTCGAGCAGGGCGGCGTATTGCGCCTTGGCCAGGATCAGGCCGCCGCGTGGGCCGCGCAGGGTCTTGTGGGTGGTGGAGGTGATGAAATCGGCGATGCCCACCGGCGAGGGGTACACGCCGGCGGCGATCAGCCCGGCATAGTGCGCCATGTCCACCATCAGGTACGCGCCGATTTCATCGCAGATCTTGCGAAAGCGCTGGAAGTCGATGGTCCGCGAATAGGCCGAGGCCCCGGCAATGATCATCTTCGGCCGGTGTTCCCGGGCCAGGGCTTCCATTTCTTCGTAGTCGAGGGTTTCGGTTTCGGTGTCCAGGCCATAGGAAAAGGCCCGGTAGATTTTGCCGGAAAAATTCACCGAGGCGCCGTGGGTCAGGTGGCCGCCGTGGGCCAGGGACATGCCCAGGATCGTGTCGCCGGGTTCAAGCACCGCCAGGAAAACCGCCTGGTTGGCCTGGGAGCCGGAATGCGGCTGCACGTTGACATATTCGCAGTTGAACAGCTTGCGCGCCCGCTCGATGGCCAGGTTCTCGATTTCGTCGACGACCTTGCAACCGCCGTAGTAACGCTTGCCCGGATAGCCTTCGGCGTACTTGTTGGTGAGCACGGAGCCCTGGGCCTGGAGCACTTCTTCACTGACGTAGTTTTCCGAAGCGATCAGTTCCAGGTGGGTTTCCTGGCGGTTGCGCTCGCGGTCGATCAGGCGGGCGATGGTGGGGTCGAAATTTTGCAGGCTCATGGTGTGATTCCTTAGATAAGCGCTTCGGCCGGCGGCGCAGTCACGTGGTGCGGCAACACCCTTGGCTGGCTTTTGGACGAATCGGACAGAAAAATGGAGGTGTCCTTCAAACCGCTGCCGGTGATCAGGATCACGGCGGTTTGCGGAGTGTCGGAGTGTGTTTCCGCATACTTGAGCAGGCCGGCGAAGGCACTGGCGGCGCCGGCTTCCGGAAATACGCCGGTGCTGGCGGCCAATCGGGAGGCAGCGGCGACAATGCTCGGGTCGCTGACACAGATGAACTCGCCGCCGCTGGCGGTCACTGCGCGCATGGCCTTGAGGCGATCACGCGGCAGCGCCACGTTGATGCTGCTGGCCAGGCTGGTGGGCGGCAGGCGTTCGGTTTGCTGCATCGAGCGGTCGTAGCGCCAGGCGCGGTACATGAAATTGCTGTGCTCGGCCTGCACGCCGATCAGGCGCGGAATGCGTTCGATCCAGCCCAATTGCAGCAAGTCGAAAAAGCCTTTGTAGACCGAGCCCAGGATGCAGCCGTTGCCGACGGGCACGAACACCAGGTCCGGCACCTGCCAGTTGAGTTGTTCGCACATCTCGAAGGCGACCGTCTTCTTGCCTTCGCTCATGTACGAGTTGATCCCGGTCGTGCGGTTGTACCAGCCGTGTTTTTCGCAGGCGTTGAGGCATTGTTCGAAGGCTTCGTCGTATTGCCCGTCGACCAGGACGATCTCGGCGCCGTAGCCCTGCATCTGCGCGAGCTTTTCGCGGGGCGCGCTCTTGGGCAGGTAAATGACGTTGTGCAGGCCCAGGCTGGCGCTCATCCCGGCCAACGCCGAAGCCGCATTGCCGGTGCTGGCCACCGCCACGGTGCGCGCACCGGATTGCATGGCATGGGCCACCGCCAGGGCGCTGGCGCGATCCTTCAATGACCCGGTCGGTTGCCGTGATTCGTCTTTGACGAAGACCTTGATCCGGGCACCTTTGCCGAGCAATTCCGGGCGCGAGTACAGCGGCGTATTGCCCACCAGTAACGGTGGAATGAACTGCGTCGAGCTCAACGGCATCAAGCGGTCATAGCGCCACATGCCACGGGCGTGGTCATGGGCCAGGCTGTCCCGGGACCATTCGCGCTTGAGTGTCGGGTAATCGTAAAGCGCGTCCAGGGCACCATCGATCTTGCAATGAGGGCAGTAGTAGCTGACCTCATGGGGCTGGTAGCTTCGATCGCAAACCAGGCACTGCAATACATACTCTCTGTACGAATTTTTCATGGTCACCCTCTGAAAGTACGCTGTGCTGGTGCTTTCCTTGCCAACGTCGGTCCGGCTCACCGGACCGACGGGCACTCCGCTGACAGAAGGTGTTTCAGATCACCATGATGGCGTCGATGGCAACCAGGGTGTTGCGGGCCAGCGCGCTGGCGCCGGCGGTGGTGCGGGCCGGATAGGGTTTGGTGAAATACTCTTCCATGACGCGGTTGAGGGTCGGGAACTCACTCAAGTCAGTGATGAACGCCGTGACCTTGACCACGTTCGCCAGGGTGCCGCCTGCCGCTTCGGCCATTTGCACCAGGTTGTCGAGGGTCTGGCGCAGTTGGCCTTCGAAATCCTTGGCCAGCACTTCGTTGTTCAGCGCCGAGACCGGGGTCTGCGCCGACAGGTAGATGGTCTGCCCATGGCTGACCTTGATGCCCTGGGAATAGGTGCCCAGGGGCAGCGGCGCCTTGTCGGTGAAAATGACGTTCTCTTCGCCCAGGAAAGGTTTGGCGGCGGGCTGGATTTGAGCGGTGGTTTGCATGGTGACGTTCCTTGTTAAGTGGATGGGTTAGTGCAAATCGGCAACCTGCTTGACGGCCAGGCTGGAAAACGCTTCGTCGCGGCAACGGGCCGGGGAAAAGTGCTGGTAGTTGAGTTGCAGCGCCGCCAGGTCGGCCGGCAGGGCGATGCCCAGCGCCGCGTGGCTGCACAGGCGGGCAATCGCGGGTGCGGCCTGGATGCCGTAGCCGCCGAGGGCGGCGAGCCAGATAAAACTCTCTTGCTGCGGGTCCTGGCCGAGCACCGGCGAGCGGTCGGCGACGAAGGTGCGCAAGCCCGCCCATTTATTGATGATCGAGCGGGGACGCAGGCGCGTGGTGTTTTGCAGGCGATCCATGGTGATGGCCAGGTCGAGCTCTTCCGGCAACGCGTCGCAGGGCAACGACGGGCTTTCATCGCAGGGCGAGACAATCAGTCGCCCGGCTTCAGGCTTGATGAAAATGTCCTCGTCCACCGTGCCCAGGTAGGGCGTGTGGTGCACGTCGCACTGTGGATCGACCGCCAGCACGGTGCGCCGCAGCGGCCGGACACCGACCTTGGGCACGCCGCAGCGCTCGGCGAGCTCATCGGCCCAGGCACCGGCGGCGTTGACCACGATGGCGCTTTGCAGTTGCTGGCCGTCCCGGGTGTGCAAGCGCCAGTGCCCGTCGCGATATTCGCCACGCAGCACTTCGGTCTCACGCTTGACCACGCCACCGCGGGTACGCAGGCCACTGAGGTAGGCGCCATGAATGCCATGCACATCGAGGTCGAAGGCGCTGGGCTCGTAGATCCCGGCGCTCCAGGCGCCTTCGGCGAGGTAGGGGACCAGTTCCTGCACTTGCTTGTCGTCGAGCAACTCGGCGGTAGGCACTTGCTCCAGGACCGCGCTGAAACGCGCTTTGAGCTTGTCCACCCGTGCCGCCTGGGCCACGATCAGCGCGCCCCTTGGCGCCCACAGTGGGTGCTCGGCCAGGCCCTCGGGCGGGTTCTCGAAAAAGCGCCGGGACGCGCAGGTCAGTGAGCGGATCTGCTGGTTGCCGTAGCTTTCCATCGAGATCGCGGCCGAACGCCCGGTGGTGTGGTAGGCCAGTAGCTGTTCCTGTTCGAGCAGGCAGACGCTGCCATGGGCCGCCAGTTCATAAGCGACTGAGACGCCGGCGATGCCGCCACCGACCACGATGAAGTCATAACGAGCGGTCATGGTCGGCTGCCCTCGGCGATAACGGCAGCCTTGCTTTCCCGGGTGTAGGTCAGCACGAAGTGCGCGACGAGACCGAAGATCAGCCCCCAGAACGCGGCGGCCAGACCGAGGAAACTCATGCCCGAGGCCGTCACCAGGAAGGTGATCAGCGCGGCTTCCCGTTGCTTCTCATCCGCCATGGCACCGGTCAGCCCGGCACTGATCGCGCCAAACAAGGCGAGGCCGGCGAGGGAGGCGATCAATTCTTTCGGCAGCGCGGAAAACACCGAGGCCAGGGTCGCGCCGAAGGTGCCCATCAGGATGTAGAACACCCCGCAGGCAATCCCGGCCATGTAGCGCTTGTCGCGGTCCTCGTGGGCTTCGCGGCCGGTGCAGATCGCTGCGGTAATGGCCGCCAGGTTAAAACCGTGGGAACCGAACGGAGCCATCAGGACCGAGCCAATCGCGGTGACCGAAATGATCGAGCGCGCCGGCGTGTTGTAGCCCGAGGTGCGCAACACCGCCATGCCGGGCACGTACTGGCCGGTCAAGGTCACCAGCGCCAGAGGCAGGCCGATGTTGATGATTGCGTGCCAGCTCCATTGCGGTGCGATGAAGACCGGATGGGCCACGGCGATGGTGATCGAGCTGCTGTTGAGTTCACCGAACGAGGCGGCCACCGCGCAGCCGATGATCAGCACCGACAGAATGGCGTAGCGTGGCGAAAACCGCTTGAAGACCAGGTACGCGGCGATCATCGCCAACACCATCGCCGGTTGCAGCTTGATCGAGGTGAACAGTTCGGCGCCGAAGCGGAACAGGATGCCGGCGAGCATGGCGGCGGCAATGGCCTTGGGTAGACGGCTCATCAGCTTGTCGAATGCGCCGGACAAACCGACCACGGCGATGATCACCGATGCCACCACATAGGCACCGATGGCCTGGGGCAGGGTCACGGTGGGCAGCATCGATACCAGCAGCGCCGCCCCCGGTGTCGACCACGCGGTGATGACGGGGACACGCAGGCGCCAGCTCAGGAGCAGACCGGTAATCCCGCTGCCGATGGAAATGGCCCAGATCCACGAAGACACCACGTCGTTGGGCAGGTGCGCTTCCTTGGCTGCCTGGAACACGATGATGAGCGGGCCGGCGTAGGAAATGATCACGGCGATGAAGCCTGCGATGATCGCTGACAGGGATAGATCCTTTCTGAATGTGTCCATGATGTCTCGACTTGGCGCGGCAGGAGCGCGCAGTGGATGATTGAGTCGATTGCTTCGATTCGAGATCAGTGTATTTGAATGAATTGAGTTGATTCAATAGGCGGCAGGATTGTTACGAGATATTTTTCTGCTACTACGCATTGTTTTCATTGGTTTTAAAAATTAACTATTTGATTTTTATAGAGATATTTCGTTGTAAAAATTTCTTCATATCACCGCGCGAAACGATTCAATAATCGTATCAATCGACTCAATGCGTTGATTGTGTCGAATTATTAGTTGCCTAACCTCCATGTGATATGCTCGGATATTCATCATTTCTACGATGGGCAGTGATCATTCATGTGGGTTCCCCAGCTAAGCGAGTTCAGCCAGCCGATGTATCTGTCGATTGCCGATGCGTTGGCGCGCGATATCAATAACGGCGTACTGAACGAGGGCGATCGCCTGCCGACCTTGCGGGAGCTGGCGACCACGTTGAATGTCACGCCGGGCACCATCAGCCGGGCCTATAGCGAAGCCCATCGGCGTCGGCTGGTGCAGGGGGAAGTGGGGCGCGGCACTTATGTGCTCAACCAGAAGCAACTGGAGCTGCCGGCCAGTAACAGCGCGTCCGCGCCGCTGAACCTGGGGCAGTCCGAACTGCTCGACCTTTCGATCATCAAGCCCTACAGCGAGACCCTGGAGTACTGGTTGCGCGGCGCGCTGGTGGGCATGGCCAAAAGCACGGATTTCGCCCGCGCCCTGGATTACGCGCCGGATGGCGGTCACCCGGCCCATCGTGAGGCGGGGGCGCAGTGGTTGCGTCATTCACTGCCCGACGCGCAATGGCAGCAAGTGGTGATTACCGCCGGGGCCCAGCATGGCTTGATGGTCGCGATGAGCGCCCTGACCAACGCCGGCGACCTGGTGCTCTGCGAAGCGCTGTGCTATCCGGGCATCATTTCCCTGGCCCATGGCCTTGAGCGTCGCCTGCGTGGCGTGCCGATGGATGACGAAGGCATCATCCCCGAAGCCCTTCGCGAACTGTGCCTGCAAGAGAAGCCAGCGATGCTGGTCTGCGTGGCGACCTGCCAGAACCCGACGGCGGCGATCATGTCGCAGAAACGTCGGGCCCAGATCGCCGCGCTGGCCGAGGAGTTCGACTTCATCATCCTGGACGATGATATCTATGGCTTCCTGGCCACCGATCCGTCGATCAAGCCGTTGTCGGCTTTTGCGCCGGATCGTTCGGTGTATCTGACCAGTCTGTCGAAATCGGTCATGCCAGCGCTTCGTGTCGGTTATATCTACAGTCCGCCGAAACTGCTATCGCGCCTGACGTCGATGGTGCGCAGCAGCGTCTGGATGCCGTCGCCGTTGACCGCGCAATTGGCCAGCAATGTAATTACCGAAGGCCTGGACAAGAAACTGATCCGTATCCAGCGCAACGAGGCGGCGGGGCGACAAGCGATCGCCCGGGAAATCTTTGCCAATTTCGAGCTCAAGACCCAGCCGTATTCCTACCACGTCTGGTTGACGCTGCCCGAGCCCTGGACCAGCGACGAATTCACCATGCTCGCCCGGGCCAACGGTGTATTGGTGCTCAGCGGCACCCAGTTCCAGGCTGAGCGTTCAGGCACTACCCGGTGCGTGCGGCTGGTGTTGATGTCGCCCACCAGTCAGGACGAACTGCGCTTCGCCCTGACCAAGCTGGCGAGCTTGATCGATTCGGATCCGCGTCGTTATTACTAAAAAGATCGCAGCCTTCGGCAGCTCCTACACGGTGTATTCCATGTGGGAACTGCCGAAGGCTGCGATCTTTTTGGTTATTCGTCCGACGGGTTGAGCAGTTCGGACAAGGCGTCCGGCTGGCTCTTGAATGCCTTGGCGAACACATCGCGATTTTTCGCCATGTAGATCCCGGCTTCCTCGACCTGTTGCTCGCTCAGCGATGGAACGGCTTTTTGCAACACTTCGGCCAGCAATTCGGCGAGCTCCAGCATTTTGTCATGACGGTCAGCTTCGGCTTTATCCATGAACAAGCGCTCCAGATCTCGGCTGCTGCGGTATACCACTTCGACGGCCATTCACCACCTCACATGCCTTCACATTGGTTTGTCTTTGCGACTACTGTATTTATATACAGGCAAAAGGATAAGCGAATCCTCTTGCTTTGGATAGTGGCTTTTTAATGTAGACCGATTTCGGCATGTGAGCGCGAAGCTTGTAGGTGCAAAGCTTGCGGGGCAGAGCTTGTGTGGGAGCAAAGCTTGCTCGCGATCAGGCCGCATGAAGCTCCCCAACGTGTCGAATACCAGCCTATCGCCATCTCACCTCGGTCGCTGGCCTTTTTTCTGCATGCAGAACAACCGTCACGTCCAACCCGCATCATCCGGTCGAACCGACCTAAGGAAACTACATCGTGAAAATCAACTGGGCCGAGAACCTGCGCCAGAACGTCCATCAACTGGCCGAGTCCCTGGGAAACCTGTTCGTCGAGACCTTCCACTACCTGGCGCTGTTCGCCATCGGTGCGGTGACCGCGTGGGCCGCGGTGATGGAGTTCCTGCAGATGCTCGAGGCGGGGCACATCAAGATCGATGACATCCTGCTGCTGTTCATCTACCTGGAATTGGGGGCGATGGTCGGGATCTACTTCAAGACCAACCACATGCCGGTGCGATTCCTGATCTATGTGGCGATCACCGCGCTGACGCGGCTGCTGATTTCCAACGTTTCCCACCACAGCCCGCCCGACCTGGGGATCATCTACCTGTGCGGTGGCATCCTGTTGCTGGCGTTTTCGATCCTGGTCGTGCGCTACGCTTCGTCGCAATTCCCCTCGGTGAAGATCGAGCACCCGCACCGCAAGGTCGGCGCGGGTTCCAGCGAGCATGCCGAAGTGGAGAAAGGCGAGATCTAGATCCCGGCGGCCGAGGGCGCTGTCCCCTGTGCGTGTGGTGGTGGCAGCTTGATGTTGTCACCGCCGGTCATGGCTTCGAGGATGGCCACGGCGCTGTGGCCCTGTTCGATGGCGATCCCGAACTGAATGCTCTGCACCAGGCGCTTGAGCCGCTCCGGGTCGTTGCGCTGCTGGGCGCTGATCATGCGTTTGGCGACGATGCGTCCGCTCTTGGACAGGGTCAGCATGATGCTGCCATCCAGGCCCTGAATACTCAGGTTGATCTGATAATGCGGCGCAAAGGCGTCGGTAATGATCTGAAAAGGGTTGTCCATGATGCGTCACCGCCTGATTGAACGTGCAGTTGTTGACCGGCCGTGATCGGGATTAGTTCGCAACACCGGACCATCGGCCATTCCATGATCGTGTTCAGCTCAAGATTCCTGGACCAGGCAGGCCTCACCAATCAAAAGATTGCAGCCTGCGGCAGCTCCTACGGGAAGTTAGCAAGGGGCATGCCGGAAAAAACGTCGGACAATGATCCCGGCGCCCAAGCGCTGAACGCTCTGGAATGCGGCTGCCCGTTTCGGGGCAATAACGTGCGGATGTTCGTCGACGGTGCAGGAAGGGAGGCGATTTGCGCAGGGGGAGCAGGGCGGGGCAACTCCCGACATTAACAGCGCTTTTGCCCGTTGTCTGGCTTTATTTGCGTATGAATATTTATCTTTTTTTAGGGCTTGAATTGTTCTTCCGCCAGCCCGACTCTGTATTCAAGGGGCCGCTGCGCTAACGTCGACGGCCCCCGGCGAGCTAGCTGAAATAAGGGATGAACTATGCAAATCCAAGTCAACAGCGATAACCATATTCAAAGCAGCATCCGACTGGAGGAGTGGGTACGTACTACCATCGAAAGCACGCTCGAACGTTATGAAGAGGACCTGACACGGGTCGAGGTTCATTTGCGGGACGAGAACGGCGACAAGCCCGGTCCCCATGACCTGCGTTGCCAGCTTGAAGCACGGCCAAAGGGCCACCAGCCAATTTCCGTGACCCACAAGGCCGACTCGCTGGAACTGGCGATCGAAGGCGCCGCCACCAAACTTGAAAGTGCCCTGGAGCATTTGTTCGGCAAACTACGCGGCAAGCGCGCCGCCACCAAAGGCCCGACCGACTCGATTGCCCTGGCTGATGCCATGCTGGAAGAAGAGTTCCTGGAGAACGAACGGGCCGCACTCAACGGCTAAACTCGATCACTTAAACGACTCACCGAAAACGGGCCTGCAATCGCAGGCCCGTCTTGTTTCAGTGATCCACCGGGACCTCGAATCAGAACGCCAACGACGTTTGCACATACAACGTGCGTGGCTCACCGACATACTTGCCCCGGTTGTTGTCATCGAACGAACGGGTGAAGTACTGGGTATTGAAGATGTTCTTCACGCCCACCGCCACGTTCAGGTCCGACAGTTGCGGGCCGAAATCATAGGCGGCGCGGCTGCTGAACAGCATGTAGCCGGGGATATTGCCAGTACTGCCGTCGGCGCTTTCAGCCCGGGTGTTGGCGTTGTCGGCAAACTGCGCGCTCTGGTAGGTGCTGTCCAGGTTCAACTTCCAAGGCCCGTCCGTGTAGCCGACGCCCAGCGTGCCTTTGTGCTTCGAGGAGAATGGCACACGGTTGCCTTTGTTCGGTCCGTCTTCGCGAATGGTGGCGTCGACGAAGGCATACGTGGCATAGACGTCGAAGCCGGCCAGCGCCGGGCTCAGGCCATCGAGGGCGTAGTTGAGGCTGGTTTCGATGCCCTGGTGGCGGGTCTCGCCTCGGGCGATCACCGAATCGTTGGTCTGGTTACTTTCGTACTGGTTGTCAAAGTTGATCAGGAACGCGCCGATTTCCGCCCGCAGGTTGCCATTGTCATAGCGGGTGCCCAGTTCCCAGGTGCGGGCTTTTTCCGGTTTCACTTCGCCGCTGCTGACACGGTTGGGCATCTGGCTGTATTGCACGCTGCCGAACGAACCTTCGGTATTGGCATACAGATTCCACTCGTCGGTCAGGTGATAGAGCACGTTCAATGCCGGCAAGGCGGTGTTGTAGTCACCCTTGTATTTCACATCCGTCAGGTTGTTGGTCTGCTGCGATTCGATCATTTCGTAGCGAACGCCCGGCGTGATGGTCCATTTGCCGATATCGATCCGATCATCGATGAAAAACGCGTTGGCCTCAGTGCCGCCACGGGTATCCCGGTCGTTGCGGCTGGACGTGGTCGGCAATTCGTTGCTGGCGATGGGCGTGCGATAACGCAGTTCATGGCCGGCCTCGTTGATGTAGCGGTAACCGACGCCGACCTCATGGCTGGTCGGGCCAAGGTCGAAGCCTTGGGCGAAACGGGTTTCCAGGCCGCGTACCCAATATTCGCGAGGCGACAGGGACAGGAAGGAGCCCTGGTCCAGGTAGCCGCTGCGCAAGGTCTTGGTGAAAAACGTACTGGCGGTGAATTCTCGGCGGTCCTGCTGGTAGCGGTAGCCGACATTGACCAGGGTGCGACGCCCCCAGAACCGGTCGTTCGGCCGGGTGGACTGGTAAGGGTCGGCGTCGTAGTCGGCCACATTCAGGCCGCCGGGCATGTCGGCTTCGCCTTCGTAATACTGGGCCATGGCATTGAAACTGTTGGCGTCGTCCAGCTGATAGTTGCCCTTGAGGATCAGGTCGTCGATTTGTGTGTCGCTGTGTTCGCGCCAGTCGCCGCCGCGGGTGCCGGAATACAGCAGGGCGCCGCCCAGGCCGTTGTCGGCGGTGCCGCCAGCCAGCAGATTGGAGGAGGTCTTGAAGCCGTCATGGCTGGAGGACGGGCTCGTCTCGGTCTGGAAGCCGCCCTTTACCGTGGGGGCATCGGGAATCGCCCGCGTCACGAAGTTGACCACGCCGCCGACGTTCTGCGGGCCATAGCGCACCGCGCCGCCGCCACGCACGACATCCACCGCGTCCATGTTGCCCATGCTGACCGGCGCGAACGAGAGCTGCGGTTGGCCGTAAGGTGCGAAAGGCACCGGGATGCCGTCCATCAGCACCGTGGAGCGTGAGGCCAGGCGTGGGTTGAGCCCGCGGATACCGAAGTTCAGCGCCATGTCATGGCTGCCGGTGCCGTTGTTTTCCGGTGCGTTGACGCCGGGGATGCGATTGAGCACGTCCCGGGCCTGGGTCGCGCCCTGGCGTTCGAATTCCTCACGACGGATGACATCTCGGGCACCGGGGTGTTCGAAGACGTTGGCTTGGGCTGCATCGCCGAGCCAGTCACCGACCACGGTGGTGGTGCCGATGTCCAGCGCGGTGCTGGTGGTCGGTTGCAGGCTGAAGGCGTTGTTTCCCTCGGGCTGGGCTTGCAGGCCGGTGCCTTCGAGCAACGCGTTCAGCCCTTGTTCCGGGCTGTAGCTGCCTTCCAGGCCACGACTCTGCAGGCCTGCGGTTGTCTGCGAGCCGAAGGAAATCAACACCCCGGCCTCGCGTCCGAACTGATTGAGGGCATTTTCCAATGATGACGGCGCGATGTGATAGGCCTTGGCCTCTGCCGCGTGCACGGGAGGCAGTGCGGCGAAACTCAAGCTGGCCCCCAGGAGCAATTGGCGCAAGGTACGGGCGAGCGGGGTGAGACGGGTGGGTTGCTGCGGCATGGATGAGAATCCCGAGAAGGTTGTATCGAAGTGGCTTTCCTTCTCTGTCACCCGAGGCGGGGAAAACGGCTCACTGTCGGATCATTTTTTTTCAGGCCGGACGGTCATGGTTCAAGCGCGCGCCTCGACCGAGACCCAATAGCGGGTGAAGCGACGTACTTTTACCGGCAGGGTGACCTCCAGCAGATCGAGGATTCGTTCGCTGTTGTCCAGCGGATAGGTTCCGGAGATCAGAAGATTGGCGACCGCCTCGTCGCAGTGCAATTGGCCGCGTCGGTAGCGGCCGAGCTCGTCGAGAAAATCTGCCAGGCGCATATGCGCGGCCACCAGCATGCCCTCCGTCCAGGCACCACTGTTGGTGTCCAGCGCCGTGACGGCCCCGGTGCCGTTGATGCCAAGGGCCACTTGCCGCGATGCCGTCAGCAACAGAGCCGGGCTGTGTCGACTATTAATGTCCACTTGGCCTTCAAACACCGCCACCTGGGTATGGTCCGGATACTCGCGGACGTTGAACCGGGCGTTGCGGCTGTCCAGCAGGCCATGGGCAGTCAGCACTTGCAGGGGCCTCGGGTCCTGGGCGGTGGTCAACAACAGCTCTCCCTCCAGCAGGCGGATCAAGCGGCGTTGAGCATCGAAGCGAACGTCTACCGCGCTGCCGGTGTTGAGCTGCAACTGACTGCCGTCATCCAGCGTCAGGCGTCGCTGCTCGCCCACCGGGCTGCGAAAGTCGGCCATCAATGGCGGCAGCAATTGGCGTTCACGCAGGCCCCAGGTCAACGCTGAGCCGGCGCCAAGCACCAGCAATATCTTCAGCGCCCGACGCCGCGCCGCAGACTTCGGTGCATTGAGGGCCGCATGGGCCAACGGCGGGGACACGCTGCGCAGCCTTTGATTGACCCGCTGGATATGTTCCCAGGCCCGGCGATGTTCGCTGTGAGCATCGAGCCACTGTTTCCAGGCTTGCTGCTGGCGGGTATCGAGTGGGCCTTGCTGCATTTCCAAAAGCCAATGCACGGCCTGCTCGGCCACTTGCGCGCTGACGCCAGGCGCGCCGTTCATCGGTGGGGTCATAAGGCGAAGTAGCAGCGCATCGCTGCCCTGTTCAGATGACGCTTGACCGTTGCCAGCGAGATCCCCAGTTCATGGGCGATTTCGTTGTAGGTCAGGCCGTCGACCTGGGCCAGCAGAAACGCTTGCTTGACCGCGCGCGGCAACCCATCGAGCAGTTGGTCCAGTTCCATCAGGGTCTGCAGGATGATTGCCCGCTCTTCCTCCGATGGCGCTACTTGCTCCGGCAGTTGGGCGAGGGCGTCGAGGTAGGCGCGCTCAAGGTCTTGGCGGCGGTAATGATTGGACAAGACGCGCTTGGCAATGGTCGTGAGAAACGCACGGGGTTCCAGGACCGGCTGCGGATCACGCGCGGTCAATACACGCATGAACGTGTCCTGGGCCAGGTCGGCGGCACTGTCGGGGCAACCGAGTTTTCTTCGCAACCAGCCGTTGAGCCAACGGTGATGGGCGTTGTAGAGCACTTCGACGGTGTGTGCAGGCGGCAACGAGGAACATCCCGACAGCGGTGAGCTGTGCTAGAGAACAAGAATTGTTCGCATTGTAGGGGCGCAGTGATGGCTACGGCAATCGGGATGAGTGCCTGGTTGTTTCATTTGGTCAAGGTACGGTGGCGGCTAGCCCAAGAACGCCTGTCGATATTCCCTGGGGCTCGCCCCCAAGGCTTGGCGAAAGCGGTTGGTGAAATGACTGGCGCTGGCAAATCCGCAGGCCAGCGCTACGTCGCCCAACGGTCGTGAAGTGCTGCGCAACAAGTGCCGTGCGCAGGTCAAGCGCCGAGCCAGTACATATTGATGGGGTGGCAGTCCGAAACTTTCGCGAAACATCCGAGCGAAGTGATACTCGGACAACGCACACAGCGCCGCCAATTGCCCAAGGCTGATGGCTTCGGCCAGATGGCTGTCGATGTAGTCCACCAGCAATCGCCGCTGATGGGCAGCCAAGCCGCCCTTGAGGCGAAGGCCCTGGCGCTGGCCGACCTGGCTGAGCAGCAAGTGGTTGAGCAGGTCATGGGCCAGACTGGTGGTCAGCAGGCGTTCACCGGGTTCGTCCCAGTTCAGCGCGATCAACTGGTGGAAGCGCTGGGCCTGTTGCGGGTCGTCGAGGAACGTTTCCTCGTGCAGTTGCACTTGCCGGGGCTCGCGGTCCAGCAGGGTGATGCAGCCAAGGGCGAATTGTTCAGCGCTGAAATACAGGTGGGCAAGACGAATGTCGCCGTTGATGACCCAGGCTGATTCATGGCCGGCGGGCAGTACGCAGAGTTTGCCTGGGCCCCCCGTGGTGCCGGGCCGCTCGCGGCGAAACGTGCCGGTGCCACCGGCGATGTAGCAGGACAACGTATGGTGAGTCGGCCCCTCGTAGTCCTGGGCGTCGTGATGATTGCTCCACAAAGCGGCCGCCAAGCCGTCACCGAGCTCGGCGCTGTGCTCGAGACGAGCATTCGGCGAGCTGTTGAGGGCTTGAAAGACTTGCAGGGTTTGCAGTGTGGACATGATCGGTTCTCCAACGCTTGCATCCTACTCCGTAGGCCGTCCCCTGCCAGCCCATCGCTCGTAAAAACCGCAAGTTTACGCAAGCGACGAGCAAGCATCGGCGTGACACTGGAGGCCATTGCCAGGAGTCATCGTCATGAACCTCTCGTTGTACCTGCTTACCGTGCTCATCTGGGGCACCACATGGATTGCCCTGAAATTGCAATTGGGTGTGGTCGCCATCCCTGTTTCGATCGTTTATCGCTTCGGCCTGGCGGCGTTGATCCTGTTCGCGATGCTCCTGCTCAGTCGCCGCTTGCAGGTGATGAACCGGCGCGGTCACTTGATCTGCGTCGCCCAGGGCCTGTGCCTGTTTTGCATCAACTTCATGTGTTTCCTGACCGCCAGCCAGTGGATCCCCAGCGGATTGGTCGCCGTGGTGTTCTCGACCGCCACCCTCTGGAATGCCTTGAATGCCCGGGTGTTCTTCGGCCAGCGGATTGCCCGTAACGTGTTGTTGGGCGGCGCCTTGGGGCTATTCGGGCTGGCGTTGTTGTTCTGGCCGGAGTTGGCCGGTCACCGCGCAAGCCCTCAAACCTTGCTCGGGTTGGCATTGGCGCTGCTGGGGACGTTGTGTTTCTCGGCGGGCAACATGCTGTCGAGCCTGCAACAGAAGGCCGGCCTCAAGCCGCTGACCACTAATGCCTGGGGCATGGCCTATGGCGCGGCGATGTTGGCGGTGTGGTGTGCGTTCCAAGGCATCCCGTTCGACATGGAATGGAACACGCGTTACATCGGCTCGTTGTTGTACCTGGTGATTCCGGGTTCGGTGATCGGCTTTACCGCCTACCTGACGCTGGTGGGGCGCATGGGGCCGGAGCGGGCGGCATATTGCACCGTGCTGTTCCCGGTGGTGGCGTTGAACGTCTCGGCGTTTGTCGAGGGTTACCAGTGGACGGCGCCGGCATTGGTGGGGTTGGTGCTGGTGATGCTGGGCAACGTGCTGGTGTTCCGCAAGCCCCGGCCAGTGGCCGCGAACGTCGCGCTGGGTGCTCGCTGAGACACATCCTCTGGCGATTCCTGTGGCGAGGGAGCTTGCTCCCGCTGGGTTGCGCCCGTAGGAGCTGTCGAGTGCAACGAGGCTGCGATCTTTCCACTGCCCATTGAATCGAGAGCGAAAGATCAAGATCAAAAGATCGCAGCCTTCGGCAGCTCCTACACGCAGCCCAGCGGGAGCAAGCTCCCTCGCCACAATGTGTTCTATTTCCAGACTTGGGGGTTGACCAGGTTCTTCGGTCGCTCGCCCAACAAGGCACTGCGCAAGTTATCCACAGCAAGATTGGCCATGGCCTCACGGGTCTCATGGGTGGCGGAGCCGATATGTGGCAAGGTCACGGCATTTTTCAGTTGGAACAACGGCGACTCGGCCAACGGCTCCTTCTCGTAGACATCCAGCCCGGCGCCGCGGATGCGGCCGTTCTGCAAGGCCTCGATCAGCGCAGGCTCATCCACCACCGGGCCACGGGAAATGTTGACCAGGATGGCGCTCGGCTTCATCAGCTCCAGTTCACGCTGGCCGATCAGATGGCGGGTCTTCTCGCTCAACGGCACCACAAGGCAGACGAAGTCGGCTTCGGCCAGCAACTGGTCCAGTTCGCGGAATTGGGCGCCCAACTGGTTTTCCAGCTCGGTCTTGCGGCTGTTGCCGCTGTACAGGATCGGCATGTTGAACCCCAACCGCCCACGCCGGGCAACGGCCGCGCCGATGTTGCCCATGCCGACGATGCCCAGGGTCTTGCCGTGCACATCACTGCCGAACAGTTGCGGGCCGACGGTCGCCTGCCATTGCCCGGCCTTGGTCCAGGCGTCCAGTTCGGCCACGCGCCGGGCGCTGCTCATGAGCAGGGTGAAGGCCAGATCGGCGGTGCTTTCGGTGAGCACGTCCGGGGTGTTGGTCAGCATGATCCCGCGCTCATTGAAGTACGCCAGGTCGTAGTTGTCGTAGCCCACCGACACGCTGGAAACCACTTGCAGGTTCGTGGCGTTCTGCAGTGGCTCGCGGCCGAGCTTGCGACCGACACCGATCAGCCCGTGGACGTGAGGCAAGGCTTCGTTGAACTGCGCGTTGATGTCGCCGTTCGACGGGTTGGGGACGATCACCTCGAAGTCCTGGCGCAGGCGTTCGATCATGGGAGGCGTGATACGGCTGAAGGCAAGGACGGTTTTTTTCATCGTGCAAGGCTCATCTGCGGAGAAGATACCAAGCACGCTAACATTCCTGGCGCGGGTTAGGCGAGGGGGGAAAGCGACTGAACGCAGCAAATCCCTTGTGGGAGCGAGCCTGCTCGCGATGGCATTGCATCAGTTACATAGCGTTGGCTGACAGACCGCTATCGCGAGCAGGCTCGCTCCCACAGAGGTCTATTTCATCACTCAGGTATCTATGCGGCCCGCAGGGAAATAAAGGCGTAGTTGACCGGTGCCTCGGTGACCACGCTTGCGCCACTGGCCGTTACCTGGCTGGCAACGTCATCACCGGACAGATGGAACTGCCATTCGCCAGCCTCTGGGTCCAACGGCTGCGAGCGGGCCTGATCAATAGCCGCGGCAAACGCCGCCATGTTCGGCAGGTAGGCCGTGAATCCGTCGCCCTTCAACGCCGTCGTGTGGATACCCAACGACACGCAGATGCGTGCCTTGATCGCGATTTCTTCACGATCGGCCTGGCGTGAACGCTCGATCAACCGGGCCAGTTCCTGGTCCACCAGTTCACCGCCGACGATCAACTGCGGCCCTGTTTCCCACGATTCCGGTGGGCAATCCTTGGTGGCGGGATTGAGCGGGATGTGCGGGTTGATTTCCATCGGGTAGATGCGGCAAACCAGAGGCCTGCGCTCGTAGATGCGGCACAGGTTCTCGGCGTCCAGGTTATGGCAAGGGCCGGGGTTATAAGCGGCGAAGGTGATTGCCACGAGCGCCTGGCTCGTGCCGCTGCGGACCACCGCCGAACGGCGTTCGGCATGTTCGCGCTGCGCCACCGGAAGGCCGAGGCCATTGGGCAGGAAGGCCTCGACCAGGACAATCACCTGGCCACCGTCATTCGCCCACATTCTGGCTTCGTCGAGCGTCAGGGGAACATGATGACCGGTGCAGCATTTACCGCACCCTACGCAGGAAAACGTTGTGTTCATTGATCGACCGAAGGCAAAAGGCTGAAAGCGGCGACAGAAAAACGCCGCGATGAGCCGTGCAAAGCAAGTTATGCGCCATTCATCGAGGGGTGTCGGTGGGGCGAACCGAGTCCCATTCGGTGACGAAGGCGGTCTTGGTTTTCTTGCGGTAGAGGCATAGCTCGGTGCCCGTCGCCCCTTTCATGTGCTTCTGCGGGTACTGGCCTTGCAGCAACAGCGCGGTGTAGCCCACCCGGTCGTCGAATTGCGCAGCCGTGCCGATGGGTTCGGGGTCTTTGAGGCCGCTGGCCTTGAGGCAACTGGCGAGTACTTTCTTGTCGTAGGCGGCCCAGGCGTCAGGGCTCGAAGCCTGAGCCTGAAAGGCCATGGCGGCAGTGAGGCCGAGGAGCATCAGCGCAGGGATTTTCATCGACAATGTCCTTGTTCAGGGAAACAGGACAGGAGTATGCCTGAGGTCGGGCCAGGGTTGAGAGGCCGCGAAGATCGCAGCCTCCTTGAGCATGGCCCGCATTGACGCGGACGAGTTTCAGCGACCTTGTTCGGCGACGGCCTTGGCCGCGGTGATCAGGCACTTGGTCAATTCGGGTGACGAGAACTTGGTGAGCACCCCGTTTGCACCGGCTAGTCGCGCTTTCTCACTGTTCATGGCGCTGTCGAGCGAGGTGTGCAGCAACACGTAGAGGTGCGCGAAGTCCGGCGTCTCGCGCAGGGTCCGGGTGAGGGCGTAGCCGTCCATTTCCGACATTTCGATATCGGAAACGATCAGGTTGATCTCCTGCGCAGTACCCTGCAGTTCCAGCAGACAATCGATGGCTTCCTTGGCGCTGCGGGCGGTGTGGCATTGCAGACCCAGGTTGCGCAGTGTGTGCACCGATTGCTGCAGTGCGACCTGACTGTCATCGACCACCAGGATCCGGGCGTTGCCCAGGACCTCGGCGTCTTCCATGCTCAGTTCGGTCGGCGCGGTTTCGATCTGCGCCGGTGCGATGCCGTGGATGACCTTTTCGATATCCAATACTTGCACCAGCGTGCCGTCCACCGAGGTCACGCCGGTGATGAACGCACGTACGCCGCCGGAGCCGTAG
Organism: Pseudomonas thivervalensis; assembly: GCF_001269655.1. Classification (GTDB taxonomy): domain Bacteria; phylum Pseudomonadota; class Gammaproteobacteria; order Pseudomonadales; family Pseudomonadaceae; genus Aquipseudomonas; species Aquipseudomonas thivervalensis. The sequence goes on along the minus strand of NZ_LHVE01000015.1, from coordinate 113,282 downwards.
GGCGGCGGTTTGATGTCGGTGGTCAGGCAATGCACGATCTTGCTCACCGCCTGCACATGCAGGCCCTGTTTGGATCGGCTCACGTCGGTGACGATCAGGCAGCCGCCGTCCGGGTCTTCCAGCGGCCGCTCGCCAATGGCGCGGCTCAGGTCGATCACTGACAACGACGTCCCGCGCAGGGTGGCGATGCCTTTGACGTGCGGATGGGACTCCGGCAGTTTGGTCAACGGCGGGCAGGGAATGATCTCACTGACCTTGAGCAGGTTGATCGCCATCAGCTTGCCGCTGCGCAAGGTAAACAGCAGAAGCGAAAGTGAATCTGCGCGGGCTTTGTTGGAAGACATAAAAACCTTCTGTGGAAAAAGGTGGGGCGAGCATGAAGGTCGCCAGAACAGCTTGTGATATTGGGTTATCGACTTGTCGGGGGCAGGCTTTAGGGCGAAAGCCTGTCGATAGCATGGATCGTTGTAACAAGATTCTTGTGCGGGATAGCTTTTGTGGCGAGGGAGCTTGCTCCCGCTCGGCTCTGTAGGAGCTGGCGAAGCCTGCGATCTTTTGATCTTGATCTTTCGCTTGCGACTCAATTGCCAGTGGAAAGATCGCAGCCTCGTTGCACTCGACAGCTCCTACACAGCTCCTACGGCGCAGCCCAGCGGGAGCAAGCTCCCTCGCCACCAACCACTATTTCAGGCCAAGCCGTTTGGCCATCCGCCCCAGGTTCGCTCGGTCCAGCCCCAGCTCCCGGGCGGCGCTGGCCCAGTTGTGCTGGTGACGCTCCAGGCAGGCGGCGATCAAATTGCGTTGAAACGCGTCCACCGCTTCGCGCAAATCCCCCGTCACGCCTGGTACGACCGGTGCCGGGTTGGGGGATGACGGTTCGGCGTTATCCACAGGGGCGTGGGGCAAATCCAGGTCCTGGGCGCTGAGGCTGAGGATTTTCGGGCGCGCCGGGTGACGACCCAAGGCCTTCAGGGCGCTGCGACCGATCAGGTGTTCCAGTTCGCGTACGTTGCCCGGCCAGTCGTAGGCCAGCAGTGCGGCCTGGGCGTCGCCGGTCAGGCGCAGGCTGCCCAGGCCCATGCGCGAACGATTCTGTTCGAGGAAGAAGCCGCTGAGCAGCAGCACATCCCGTCCGCGCTCACGCAGCGCCGGCACCTGCAACGGATACACGCTCAAGCGATGGTAGAAATCGGCCCGATAACGGCCGTTGCGCACTTCTTCGGCGAGGTCGCGATTAGTCGCCGCGATCAGGCGCACATCGACCCGGTGTTCCTTGTCCGAGCCCAGGCGTTGCAGTTGACCGCTTTGCAACACCCGCAGCAACTTGGCCTGGACGGTCAGGGACAGTTCACCCACTTCGTCGAGGAACAAGGTGCCGCCGTCGGCCAGTTCGAACTTGCCGCGCCGGTCGTTCGTGGCCCCGGTGAAGGCGCCTCGTACGTGGCCGAAGAGTTCACTTTCCACCAGCGTATCCGGCAGGGCGGCGCAGTTGAGGCTGATCAGCGGCTGGCCGGCGCGTTTTGATGCGGCGTGGATGGCCTGGGCGACCAGCTCCTTGCCCACGCCGGTTTCGCCGGTGATCAATACCGTCAGGTCGCTGCCGCCCACCAGCGTGATTTCTTCCACCAGACGCTTGTGGGCCTTGCTCTGGCCGACCATGTCGCGATGTTGCTGGCCGCTGGCCTGGCGATAGACCTCGGCGCGGCGATGCTCGTCCTCGGCCTTCAAGGCCAGGCGCTCGATGCGTTCGGCGGCGCTGACCGTGGCGGCGGCGAGGCTGGCGAAGGCTTGCAGGGCACTGAGGTCGATGGGTTCGAAGCGCTCCGGATCCAGCGAATCCAGGGTCAGCAGACCCCAAGGGCGCTCGTCGACGAACAGCGGGCAGCCCATGCAATCGTGGACCTCCAAGTGCTCAGCCAGCCCCTCGACCAGCCCGTCGTACGGATCGGGCAGGCCACTGTCGGCGGCGAAGCGGGTCGGGTTCGGGTTGGCCAATAGCGCTTCGAAGCGCGGGTGTTCGCTGACTCGGAATCGCCGGCCCAGTGTATCGGCGCTCAAGCCATCCACGGCGAGCGGTACCAGGCAGTCGCCATCCAGGCGCAGCAGCGCCGCCGCATCGCAGGGCAGTAGGGTGCGCAAGGTGCCGAGCAGGCGCCGATAACGTTCGCCTTCAGGCAGTTCGCGGGACAGGTCGGCCACCAGTGGCAGCAGGGAGGTCAGCAGGGCAGTTGCGGTCATAATGACTCCATGTAGTCGTAACGACTATAAAGTGGGTCGTGTCGATATGACTACACTGTTCTTAACTAATTGATATTTAAGTAAAAAATTTATGGCATGGAAACTGATAAGGCTTACGCAACGGTTATCAGTCATATGCCAGGAGTCACCTTATGCTCAGTCGAGAAGAACGCGCCATCATTCGCTCCACCGTGCCATTGCTTGAAAGCGGTGGTGAAGCGCTGATCACTCATTTCTATCGCATGATGTTGTCCGAATATCCGCAGGTGCGCCCGCTGTTCAACCAGGCGCACCAGGCCAGCGGCGACCAACCGCGTGCGTTGGCCAACGGCGTGTTGATGTATGCGCGGCACATTGACCAGCTCGACCAATTGGGCGACCTGGTGGCGAAGATCGTCAACAAGCACGTTGCCTTGCAGATCCTGCCGGAACATTACCCGATCGTCGGTGCGTGCCTGCTGCGGGCGATCGCCGAGGTGTTGGGTGCCGAGATCGCCACGCCCGAAGTGATCGCGGCCTGGGGCGCTGCCTACAACCAGTTGGCCGACATCCTGATCGGCGCCGAAGCCGGCCTGTACGACAAGAAGGCCGAGGCGCCGGGCGGCTGGCGGGGCGAGCGTGAATTCGTCCTGGTGGCCAAGGTCCAGGAAAGCTCGGAGATCACTTCGTTCTACTTCGAGCCGGCGGACAAGGGGCCGATCCTGGTGGCCGAGCCGGGCCAGTACATCGGCATGAAACTCGTGCTCGATGATGAGGAAGTGCGCCGTAACTATTCGCTGTCGGCGCTGGCGGACAACGGTCAGTACCGCATCAGCGTCAAACGTGAGCCGGGCGGGCGGGTGTCGAACTACCTGCATCATCATTTCGAGGTCGGCAGTCGCATCCAGTTGTTCCCGCCGTCCGGAGATTTCTACCTGACCGCCAGCGACAAGCCGCTGGTACTGATCAGCGGCGGCGTTGGCATCACCCCGACCCTGGCCATGTTGCAGGCAGCGCTGCAAACCGAGCGGCCGGTGCATTTCATTCACTGCGCACGCAATGGCCGCGCCCATGCCTTCCGCGATTGGATCGACGACCTGGCCAAGCGGCATCCGCGACTCAAGCGCTTCTACTGCTACGACGAAGACGACGGCTTGAGCCCAGCGGCGGACAAGGTGGGGTTGTTGAGCCAGGAACAACTGGCGCAATGGCTGCCGGAGCAGCGTGACCTCGACGCCTATTTCCTTGGGCCGAAGGGTTTCATGGGCGCCGTCAAGCGCCACCTCAAGGCCCTGGGCGTGCCGGACCGGCAGAGTCGCTACGAATTCTTCGGCCCGGCGGCGGCGCTGGAATAAGGTCGCGGTCAATCCGGGAACCGGGTTGGCCCCATCGCGAGCAAGCTCGCTCCCACAGGGGATTTGGGGTGGACACGATTTCTGTGAACACCACAAAAAACTGTGGGAGCGAGCTTGCTCGCGATGGCGTCGGCCCACTCAACATCAATGCACGCTGACCCACCGCTCTCGCGAGCAAGCTCGCTCCCACAGGGGATTTGGGGTGGACACGATTTCTGTGAACGCCATAAAAACTGTGGGAGCGAGCCCGCTCGCGATGGCGGCGGCAAGTCCAGCCCTGTCCAACTGACCCGCATTAATCCCCGCTTAACCTTTTTGCGGTCTATTCCCCCCAATGTCGACGCCCGCTGCTCGTTCACTGTCATGGTCAGCGTGTAGACTTCGGTACATCCGATCGCGCGCCGGGTGTTGCGAGGCTGCGCGTCGATCCATGCAGACAAAGGGAAACGCAATGAGTGAGGAAATGATGCGGTTAGGCCGTGAGCGGCGCTATCTGGTGCTGCTGGGGCTGATCTGCCTGGCACTGATCGGCGGTGCGCTGTACATGCAGGTGGCCCTCGGCGAGGCACCGTGCCCGCTGTGTATCCTGCAACGCTATGCGCTGTTGCTGATCGCGATCTTCGCCTTCATCGGCGCCGCCATGCGCACCCGCCGCAGCCTGACGATCTTCGAAGGCCTGGTGGTGCTCTGCGCCCTGGCCGGGGCCGGTGTGGCCGGGCATCACGTGTACACCCAGTTCTTCCCCGCGGTCAGTTGCGGCATCGACGTGTTGCAACCGATCGTCGATGACCTGCCGCTGGCGAAGATCTTCCCGCTGGGGTTCCAGGTCGATGGCTTTTGCTCCACCCCCTACCCACCGATCCTGGGCCTGTCCCTGGCGCAATGGGCGCTGGTGGCCTTCGTGTTGACGGTGGTGCTGGTGCCGTTGCTGGTGTCGCGTAACCGCAAATCGCTTCGCTGAAACGCCTCAATGAAACGCCCCGGTTCTCTTCTGGAGAACCGGGGCGTTTTGCGTTTCAGGCTCGAGCCGGAGCGTCCTTGATCCGAGGCAAGAACGGGCTGCGACAACGTGCGACACGTTGTCACACATCTTGTGGCGTTCAGCCTTTGCAAGGGCGATCAAGCGCTGATTCCTGTAACAAAAAATCGTCTGGTTTCGCCGTCAGCGTCTCGCCTGCAGCAGGCATTTTTAACAGCGCAGCGCCAGGTGCCGCAGCCCCCGAAAACTGGGCGCTTGCCGGGCAAAAAAGCTCTACCGAATCGGCCTGAGCTGTCTAAATCGGGCGTAGTAGACCTACGTTTTTTGGGGTTCTTGTTGAGAATGAATTTCGATAAGATGCTGGCCCGTTGCAATATCGGCAAGAGATTGTTGCCGGATCGGATAAAAATTATTTCGGGATGAGACATGGTCTACAGCGCGTCACCTCACTACAATCGCCCGCACCGATTTTCCGACCCGGCTCAGGCTTGAGCACGAGAGTGGTCGAAGGGCGCCAGCGCCCCATGCGACCCCAGGTGTCGGTGCCTCCAACTACCCGCACCAAATGGAATTGGGCTTGAACTAGGCCTTTTGACCAACGAATAAGAACTCACTGCTGGCCCAGGATGTGTTGAACAGCGTCTGACGTTCGACGGGCAGCCCTTATTCAATCCAAGAAAATGCCAACCCTTGGCAGGGTGAAGTGTTGGCGATCAAAACCCAACTGCATTGCGCAAGCTGCTTTAGAGGTCGTGAGATGAGTAAAAACAGGTACCCCCGATTACTAGGCTTGTTGCCGCTGCTCGGCACGTTGCTGCTGGGAGGCTGCAACATGACCTTGCTCGATCCCAAGGGCCAGGTCGGCCTGGATGAACGAAACCTGATCATCACCGCCACGCTGCTGATGTTGCTGGTCGTTGTGCCGGTCATCGTCATGACCTTCCTGTTCGCCTGGAAGTACCGCGCAACCAACACCCAGGCCACCTACACGCCGAAATGGTCGCATTCGACCAAGATCGAAGTGGCGGTATGGACCATTCCGGTGCTGATCATCATTGCCCTGGGTTATGTCACCTACAAGTCGACCCACGCCCTGGACCCGTATCGTCCGTTGGATTCCGACGTCAAGCCGATCACCATCGAAGTGGTCTCGATGGACTGGAAGTGGCTGTTCATCTATCCGGAACAAGGCATCGCCACGGTCAACAAGATCGTGTTCCCGGCCCACACGCCGATCAACTTCAAGGTCACTTCCGACACCGTGATGAACTCGTTTTTCATCCCGGGCCTGGGCGGCCAGATCTATGCGATGGCCGGCATGCAGACCAAGCTGCACCTGATCGCCAACCAGAACACTGAACTCGAAGGTATCTCCGCCAACTACAGCGGCGCGGGTTTCACCGGCATGAAGTTCAAAGCGACCGCCACCACCCAGGAAGAGTTCGACGCCTGGGTCAACGAAGTGAAGAAGGCACCTAAACAGCTTGAAAAAGCTGAATACGAAGCCCTTTCCAAGCCGAGCCAGAACAACCCAGTCGAACTCTACTCGTCGGTCACGCCGAACCTGTTCCAGACCATCATCGATAAGTATGAAGGGATGAATCCGGGCAAGCCGATGCATCACGAGAAGAACGAGAAGGAAGTGGCCCACAACATGGAAGGGATGGACATGAGCTCGCATTCAGCTGCCGGGGCAGAGGAGTAAACGATGTTAGGTAAATTAAGTTGGGAAGCGATCCCGTTCCACGAGCCGATTGTCATGGTGACCCTCGCCATCATCGCGCTCGGTGGTCTGGCATTGTTCGCAGGCATCACTTATTTCAAGAAGTGGACCTACCTGTGGACCGAGTGGCTGACCTCGGTCGACCACAAGAAAATCGGCGTGATGTACATCATCGTCGCCATGGTCATGCTGCTGCGCGGTTTTGCCGACGCCATCATGATGCGTACCCAACTGGCCATGGCCACCGAGGGTTCGCCTGGCTACCTGCCGCCTGAACACTATGACCAGATCTTCACCGCCCACGGTGTGATCATGATCATCTTCATGGCGATGCCATTCTTCACCGGCCTGATGAACCTTGCAGTGCCGCTGCAGATCGGCGCGCGTGACGTTGCCTATCCGTTCCTGAACTCCCTCAGCTTCTGGCTGCTGGTGTCCGGCGTGGTGCTGATCAACGTATCCCTGGGTGTTGGCGAATTCGCCAAGACCGGTTGGGTCGCCTATCCGCCATTGTCGGGGCTGCAATACAGTCCGGGCGTCGGAGTGGATTACTACATCTGGGCGCTACAGCTATCCGGGTTGGGGACAACGCTGACGGGGGTCAACTTCCTGGCCACCGTGCTGAAGATGCGTACCCCTGGCATGAAGCTGATGGACATGCCGATCTTCACCTGGACCTGCACCTGGGCCAACGTGCTGATCGTCGCTTCGTTCCCGATCCTCACCGCTACCCTGGCTTTGCTGACGCTTGACCGCTACATGGATTTCCACATTTTCACCAATGAACTGGGTGGAAATCCGATGATGTACGTCAACCTGTTCTGGGCCTGGGGTCACCCTGAGGTATACATCCTGATCCTGCCGGCGTTCGGTATTTTCTCCGAAGTCATCTCGACCTTCTCCGGCAAGAAACTGTTTGGCCACCACTCGATGATCTACGCATCCGGCGCGATCTCGGTACTGGGCTTCATGGTCTGGCTGCACCACTTCTTCACCATGGGTTCGGGGGCCAGCGTCAACGCCTTCTTCGGCCTGGCGACCATGCTGATCTCGATCCCGACGGGGGTGAAGCTGTTCAACTGGCTGTTCACCATCTACCAGGGCCGCCTGCGTTTCACCAGCCATGTGCTGTGGACCCTGGGCTTCATGGTGACCTTCGCCATCGGCGGCATGACCGGCGTACTGCTGGCCATTCCGGGTGCTGACTTCGTGCTGCACAACAGCCTGTTCGTGATCGCGCACTTCCATAACGTGATCATCGGCGGTGCCGTGTTCGGCTACATCGCGGGCTTTGCGTTCTACTTCCCGAAAGCGTTCGGCTTCAAGCTGCACGAAGGTTGGGGCAAGGCAGCGTTCTGGTTCTGGATCTCGGGCTTCTTCGTCGCGTTCATGCCGCTCTATGCACTGGGCTTCATGGGCATGACCCGTCGCCTGAACGCCACCACCAACCCTGAGTGGGTGCCGTACCTGTACGTCGCCATGTTCGGCGCGGTGATGATCGCTGTCGGTATCGCCTGCCAGTTGATCCAGCTGTACGTCAGCGTGCGTGATCGCAAGAAACCGGAAAACATGTGCGATCACGGTGATCCGTGGAATGCCCATACCCTGGAGTGGTCGACTTCGTCGCCACCACCGTTCTACAACTTTGCCGTGCTGCCGAAAGCGGAAACCATCGACCCGTTCACCGAAGCCAAGGAAGCCGGTACCGCGTACCAGGTTCCGGCCAAGTACGAGCCGATCCACATGCCCAACAACACCGCGACCGGTGTGGTCATGGGCGCGCTGTTGACCGTGTTCGGTTTCGCGATGATCTGGCACATCTGGTGGCTGGCCATCGCCAGCCTGGTCGGCACCGTGGCGTATTTCGTGATCCATGCCGCCCGTGACGATCAGGGCTACATGGTGCCGGTGGATGTCATCGAGCGCATCGAAGCCGAGCAGCACAAGCGCCTGGTAGCGGCCGGGAAAGTCCCCGCCACCGCCACCCGTGTTGAAACCTCGTTGGAACAGGCTTAAACCATGTCGAACTTAGTGACCAATGTTGGACACGCCCATGGTCATGACCATGGGCACGATGACCATCACCACGACTCGGGCGAGATGACCGTATTCGGTTTCTGGCTCTACCTGATGACCGACTGCATTCTGTTTGCGTCGATCTTCGCGGTCTACGCGGTGCTGGTTAACAACGTCGCCGGTGGCCCGTCGGGCCACGACATCTTCGAGCTGCCGTACGTGCTGGGTGAAACCGCGCTGCTGCTGTTCAGCTCGATCACCTACGGCTTCGCCATGCTGGCGCTGTTCAAGGGCAAGAAAACCCAGGTCCTGGGCTGGTTGGCGATGACCTTCCTGCTCGGCGCGGGCTTTATCGCCATGGAGATCAACGAGTTCCATATCCTGATCGCCGAAGGCTACGGCCCTAGCCGCAGTGGCTTCCTGTCCGGGTTCTTCACCCTGGTCGGTACCCACGGCCTGCACGTGACCAGCGGCCTGATCTGGATGGCGATCATGATGTACCAGGTCCAGAAAAACGGCCTGACCGCCACCAACAAGACGCGCCTGAGCTGCCTGAGCCTGTTCTGGCACTTCCTGGACGTGGTGTGGATCTGCGTATTCACCGTTGTTTATCTGATGGGGACCCTGTAAATGGCTAACGCACATTCCCATGATGGCCACGACGCCGGCCACGGCAGCGTCAAGTCCTACGCCATCGGTTTCATCCTGTCGGTGATCCTGACCGTCATCCCGTTCGGCCTGGTGATGTACCCGTCGCTGCCCAAGAGCCTGACCCTGTGGATCATCCTGATCTTCGCCGTGGTCCAGGTACTGGTGCACCTGGTGTATTTCCTGCACCTGGACCGCTCCGCCGCCCAACGTAACAACGTGGTCGCGTTTGTCTTTGCCGCGATCGTGATTGTCCTGCTGGTCGGCCTGTCGTTGTGGATCATGTTCAGCATCCACACCAACATGATGGCGCACTGAGGAAAATCCGGATGTCCCTGAAGCACTTTATCCAAATCACCAAGCCGGGGATCATTTTCGGTAACGTGCTTTCTGTGGCAGGCGGGTTTTTCCTGGCCTCGAAAGGGCATGTCGATCTGGCCATCTTCCTGGCGGCGATGATCGGCACTTCCCTGGTGGTGGCGTCCGGTTGTGTGTTCAACAACTGCATCGACCGCGACATCGACATCAAGATGGAGCGCACCAAGAATCGGGCGCTGGTCCAAGGCCTGATTCCGGTGCAACTGGCCCTGGCCTTCGCCACGGTGCTGGGCGTGGCCGGCGTGGCGCTGCTGTACTGGGTGGCCAATCCGTTGGCGGCGTTGTTCGCGGTGATCGGTTTTGTCATCTACGTCGGCCTCTACAGCCTGTACCTCAAGCGCAAGTCGGTCCACGGCACGCTGGTGGGCAGCCTGTCGGGGGCGATGCCGCCGGTGATCGGCTACGTCGCGGTGAGCAACAGCTTCGACATGGCGGCGCTGACGTTGCTGGTGATGTTCAGTCTTTGGCAGATGCCGCATTCCTACGCCATCGCGATCTTCCGCTTCAACGACTACCTGGCGGCCTCGATTCCGGTGCTGCCGGTCAAGCGCGGCATCCGCGTGGCCAAGAAACACATCCTGCTCTACATCCTGGCCTTCCTGGTGGCGACCTTGATGCTGACCTTCAGCGGCTACGCCGGCATGAGCTACCTCGCCGTCGCCGCTGCCATGGGCATGTACTGGCTGTACATGGCCTGGACCGGCTACAAGGCGGTGGATGACACGGTCTGGGCACGCAAGCTGTTCGTGTTCTCGATCTTCACCATCACCGCCCTGAGCGTGATGATGTCCCTGGATTTCAAGGTGCCGAGTGAGTTGTTGCTGACTTACGCGCCTTAAGCGCCAGAGCTGCAAAAAAAGCCCCGCCTTCGAGAGAAGCGCGGGGCTTTTTTTGATATGGGCCATGGCTAGCCGCTGTCATTCGTCGCAATAGATTGTTGCTTGTTGATCTATACGCAATTTGCCTATAGTTTCTGCCATGCGAACCTTATTTTTTGAAACGACTACGTTCACTGCCACGGTTGGCCATTACCTGACCGATGATGAATATCGCCTGCTTCAGTTCTATATGCAGCAGCATCCAGAGGCCGGTGACGTCATGCCACGTACCGGTGGCTTCCGTAAGCTGCGTTGGTTCGATGAACGTCGTGGCAAAGGGAAGCGAGGTGGGCTGCGGGTCATTTATTATTGGTTGAGGCATGATCGTCAGTTCTGGATGTTTGCGATTTATGACAAGGACGAACTGGAAAACCTGACCTCCGAGCAAGAGAAGATGCTCAAGCGCGCCATAGAAGCTGAGTTGAAAGTACGAGGTACCTTATGAAAAAGCGCGATCTGTTTGCCGAGATGATGCAAGGCGTCGAGGAGATGGCCGCTCACCGCGAGGGCAAGATTACCCTTCGCCAGATTTCGATTGAAGACAAGCCGGTTCCCGAGGTGTCAGCCCAGGAAATCGTAGCTTTGCGCGACAGGCTTCATATGTCCCAAGCCGTCTTCGCAAAGAGCATCAGGACCAGCCCAGGTACCCTGAGAAACTGGGAGCAAGAAAAGTCCAAGCCTAATGCCCAGGCGGCTTTGTTGATCAAATTGGTCGAGAAGTTTCCGGATATGGTCGAGCGGCTTGGTGCTGTTTGATCCGCTCATAGCCATGGGAAAGCCCCGCCTTCGAGAGAAGTGCGGGGCTTTTTCTTGGGCGTTATTTCCGCTGACGATGTTCCTGTGGGGGCGGGCTTGCTCGCGAAAGCGGTGGGTCAGTTGAGCTGATATGGACTGACTCGACGCAATCGCGAGCAAGCTCGCTCCCACAGGGGATTCGGGCTTATTGCTGGGCGATGCTGTAGCCGTCGAACGCTTTCTGCTGTTGCAGCGCGGTGACGATGCTTTTGCGGGTGACCGGTTGTTCAGTGCCGTCGTTGTCCAGGAAGGTTTCGCTTTCTAGCTCGGCTTCGTCGCCTTCGCCGACGAAGTTGAAACCCAGGAACTCGAAGGCTTCACGGTCGACGTTCGGCTTGGAGCGCGGCGTGCGCAGGGGCAGGGTGACGCTGATGCCGTCCTTGCTGATGACAAACACTTCGGCTTCCTTCTTGGGCCGCGAGGCCTTGCCCTTGCTGCCGCTCGGGTTGCTGATGGCCTGGTGAGTCTGGTTCAGCACTTTCAGGGCCAGGCCGTAGACCAGCTCCTGGAACGACGGGTCGTCTTTGTAGCTGGAAAGAATGCGGCTGATCGGGAAGCGGCTGCCCAGGTCTTCCAAGGCTGCAAAATCCGCAGCCTCAGCGTCCTTGAGCTGCTTGAGCTGACCCATCAACTCGTAGGCCTTGTCGTCATCGAACGCATCGTGGGCCTGGCGGATGGCGTTGCGCAGGTCGCGGATCTGGTCGCTTTCACGGTTCGACTGGAACGCATCGAGGACCATTTCGCTGATGGTTTTGGCCTGGGGCAGATGCTGTGAAAGATTGATGGAGTTTTCGTATTCCGCTTTGGACGACAGGGTGACTACGGATTCAGCGGTGTTGGAATCGGACATTGAAATTTCACTACTTCTGTTAGCGGGATGAGGCGAGAAAGGCATTGAGCTTTTTTCCGGCCGCCTAATCTATTGGACGCGGGCGGTGTTGTCACGGTCGGACCCACAGTAACTGACCATTTGTCGTTGGTGGCGCGTTTCGGTCGCGTATCAGGTCCATCAATCGCAATGCATCGGTGGTCGCAGCGCCACTGGCGGTGTTGTCAAAGATGCACCAGGACGGTGTGTCGGGCGCAGCCTTCAGCGCTTGGGCCAGGCGCCCCAGCCACGCGTCTTCGTAGGCTGAGTAGTAAATACGCGGTGAACCGTGCAGCCGGTAATAGCGAATGCCAGGCCAGCCTGCCGGTTGATCGCCGCCGGGCAACGGCGACGGATCGGCGGCAACCCGGCCGATGCGCTCGTCTAGCAGGATCGTTGCTGCCTGGGGCGCGAGCCAGCTTGGGTGTCGCGGCTCAAGCACGGCATGGCCCTGATAACGGTCCCGCAAGGTCTTGAAGAATGCTTCGGCTACGCTCGCATCGAAGGCCAGTGACGGTGGCAACTGAATCAACAGGCAGCCGAGCTTTTCTCCCAACTGCGAACATTGTCCGAGGAATTCATCCACCAGCCCTTCGCAGTCGATCAGCCGCCGTTCATGGGTGATCTGCTTGGGGACCTTGACCGAAAAGCGAAAATCCCCGGCAACACTGTCGGCCCACTTTGCATACGTGGCGGGGCGGTGCGGGCGGTAGAACGAGCTGTTGATCTCCACGGCGGAAAAGCGGCTGCCGTAGCGCTGCAAATGCGTCCCTTTGAGCGCGAAGGCCGGCCACTGCTCTCGGGGCAGCGACCAGCCGGCGCAGCCCAGGTAAAGGCGTGAGGAGGGACGTCGAGTCGACAAGGGCGAAGGCCTGATAGCAACGGATACAGCCTATGACCGCTGCCAACGCCTCATGTCTGCATTCTTTTTATCGTGGGCCCGGAGTACCGCTCATTCACAAATCACATTCTTGCCAGCCATCTTGGAGCGATACAGCGCCTGGTCCGCCCGGTGCAGTAATGCCGCGTGCTGTTCGTCCTCGAATCGCTGCACCACGCCAAAACTCATGGTGATCTGGAAGTCGCCCACCGGCAGCAGATCTGACAAGCCTCGGCGAATGCTTTCCGCCAGCAAGCGGGCATCGGCCACGGTGGTGTTGGGCAAGATCATGATGAATTCGTCACCGCCCCAGCGCACCAGCAAATCGCCGTCGCGCTCGCAGCGCTGGACGCTCTGCACCACTTGCACCAGCGCTGCGTCGCCAAAGGCGTGGCCGTATTGATCGTTGATGTCCTTGAAATCATCGACGTCCATGGCGATCAGTGACAACGGCTCGCGGAAACGCTGGGCGCGCTCACAGGCCAGCGGCAGTGCCTGGTCCAGCCGGTAACGGTTGGCGACCCGCGTCAGGGCATCGGTTTCGGCAAGCCTGCGGTTTTCGTCGAGTTGGAGCTGCAATTGATGGTTGACCCGGGACAGTTCGCGGGTGCGTTCTTCGATGATGGCTTCGAGGGATTTGTTGCGTCGTTCCAGTTGTTCGAACAGGCGCTTCTTGTCGTCGATACTGCGATGGGCGCCGATCATGCGCGCCACTGTGCCATCCGGATTGCGGGCGATCACGTAGCCGCGGTCCTCGATCCAGATGTAGGCCCCGTCGCGCGTGCGGCAACGGTATTCGGCCTGGTAGCTGTGGGCGCGTTGTTCCAGATAGTCGTCAAACAGCGCCATGACCCGTGGATAGTCCTCCGGGTGGATCACGCTTTCCCAGGTCAGTACGGTGTTGTCCAGTGAATGGGGCAGGTAGCCGAGCATCGTGTACCAGCCGGGGTTGCGGTAGACGAAGCCGGTATTGGCGTTCCAGTCCCAGATGCCATCGCTGACCAGTTCCAGGATGGTGTGCAGCACGCCTTCGTCCAGATCGGACAAGTCGAACCGCAGCATGTCGATGTTCGAGGCATCTCCCATCATCGTTTCCTCAATCAGCCTTGATATCAAAATGCTCGTCCAAGGGGAAAGAGTAGCTGATGGGGGGCGGGGCCACTAGCGGGGGCGATGCCTTGAGCGTAGGAGCTGACGAGCGAAGCGAGGCTGCGATCTTTTGATCTTTCGCTTGGGACTCAAGTGTCTGGGAAAAGATCGCAGCCTCGCTTCGCTCGTCAGCTCCTACATCATCATCCGCCTGAGGTTTGGGGTTTGCCCCATTTCTCCAGCGCAAACTCGACAAAACTGCGCAGTTTCGGCAACCGGTAGCGATCCTGCGCATACATCAGGCTCATCGGTCGATGGGGCAACTGGTAGCCCTGCAATAACGTCACCAAGTGTCCATCCTTCAGATCCTGGGCCACCAGTGCGTCGGGCAGCATCACCACGCCCATTCCCGCCAGGGCGGCGCGGTGCAGGCCCGAGGAACTGTTGATCAGCATCGGTCCATTCACCGGGACCTTGATCTCGCCGTCCGGGCCGTTGATCGGCCAGTGATCCTGGGCGAAGCGCCATTCGTCCGCTGCCGAATAGGCGAACGACAGACAATCGTGCTGCTGCAGGTCCGCGGGTTGTTCCGGCGTGCCTCGTCGGGCCAGGTAAGCAGGGGAGGCGCAGATGGTCAGGGTGTAGTCCAGCAACGGACGGGCGATCAGTTTCGGGTCGGGATGGCCGAGGCGGATGGCGACGTCGAAGCCATGGTCGAGCAGGTCCAGGCGCTGGTTGGTCAGCACCACGTCGAGTTTGACCTGGGCGAAGCGCTGGCTGAATTCGGCCAGGGCCGGCGCGAGGCGTTCGGTGCCGAAGGTCAGCGGTGCGGTGATGCGCAGGGTGCCGGTGGGCTCGCCCTGGGTCTGTTCGGCCAGGCGTTCGGAGTCGGCCACCAGCCCCAGCACTTCCAGGCAGCGTTGGTAGTAGGCCGCGCCGAATTCCGTCAGGCGCTGGCGCCGTGTCGTACGGTTGATCAGGCGCACGCCGAGGCGTTGCTCCAGCGCACGCAGGTGATTGCCCACCATGGTCGTGGACATTTCACACGCCTGGGCCGCCGCTGTCAGGCTCCCGGTTTCCACCACTTTTACGTAAACGGTCATTGCCTGGAACAGGTCCATTATCAAGCCATGCTTTTAAATGATTGAAGTAAAGCAGCGTTTATCCAGCTTTGGTGGCTAACCATACTGGAAAAAACCACCCGATGGAGCCTGATGCCATGACCGCTGCCTGCTTGATGACCACCTACCAACCCCTGGCGCTGAATTTCACCCATGGCTTGGGCACGCGTCTGTGGGACCAGGACGGCCGCGAATACCTCGATGCCGTGGCAGGCGTGGCGGTGACCAATGTCGGGCATTCCCACCCGCGGCTGGTGGCTGCCATCAGCGAGCAGGCCGGCCTGCTGTTGCATACGTCGAACCTGTACAGCATTGACTGGCAGCAACGCCTGGCGCAAAAGCTCACTCGGCTGTCCGGGCTGGAGCGGGCGTTTTTCAACAACTCAGGTGCCGAGGCCAACGAAACCGCGCTGAAACTGGCGCGCCTCTACGGCTGGCACAAGGGCATCGAGCAGCCGTTGGTGGTGGTCATGGACAATGCATTCCATGGGCGCACCTTGGGTACGATGTCTGCCAGTGACGGCCCGTCCGTGCGGCTGGGCTACAACCGGTTGCCGGGGGATTTCATCAAGGTGCCGTTCGGCGATCTCGCGGCGCTGGAACAGCTCCAGCAGGCGCATGCCGAGCGCATCGTCGCGGTGCTGGTGGAGCCCATCCAGGGCGAAAGCGGTGTGCAACTCGCCCCTCCGGGTTACCTCAAGGCTTTGCGGCAGCTATGCAGCCGGCGCGCCTGGCTGCTGATGCTCGACGAGATCCAGACCGGCATCGGCCGTACCGGCCAGTGGTTCGCGTTCCAGCACGAGGGCATCGTGCCGGACGTCATGACCCTGGCCAAAGGCCTGGGCAACGGCGTGCCCATCGGTGCCTGCCTGGCACGGGGCAAGGCCGCCGAGTTGTTTACCCCGGGCAGTCATGGCAGCACGTTCGGTGGCAATCCGTTGGCCTGTCGGGTCGGCTGCACGGTGCTGGACATCATCGAGGAACAAGCGCTGGTGGAGAACGCCAGGCAGCAGGGCGAACAATTGCTGGGCCGGTTGCGGATCGAGTTGGCGGACAACCCGAATGTGTTGGCGATTCGCGGCCAGGGCTTGATGATCGGCATCGAGCTCAAGCAACCGGTCCGCGACCTGACCCTGCGCGCCGCCCGGGACCACGGCCTGCTGATCAATGTGACCCGGGGCCAGACCATCCGCCTGCTACCGCCGCTGACGATCGATGGGCGGGAAGTGGAGATGATTGTCAGGGGTGTGAGCCGCTGTCTGGCGCAGGGCTGAGGAGCGCTTGCCGGCGCGATGATTTCCAGGGGAACAGTCGGACGAAGCGCAACGCAGCGGGACGGAATTTTTAACGATTGTCGCGTTCCAACGCCTGCCAGAGTCGATTGCCTACACTTTGGCATTCAGACTGAAAACCCAGGAGCATTCCATGTTCACCTCGCGTCGCTTGATCGTTGTCGCTACTGCTGTGGCCCTGTTGTCCGGCTGTGCGTCGCCCAACCCCTATGACAACCAGGGCCAGGCCTCTACCGAATCGTCGGGCATGAGCAAAACCGCCAAGTATGGCGGCCTCGGTGCACTGGCGGGGGCGTTGGCCGGTGCGGCCATAGGTCACGATAACCGTGGCAAGGGCGCATTGATCGGCGCGGCGGTGGTGGGTGCTTCCGCGGCTGGCTACGGCTACTACGCCGACCAGCAGGAAAAGAAACTGCGCGCGAGCATGGCCAATACCGGTGTTGAAGTGCAGCGCCAGGGTGACCAGATCAAGCTGATCATGCCGGGCAACATCACCTTCGCCACCGACTCGGCGAACATCGCGTCCAGCTTCTACCAGCCGCTGAACAACCTGGCCAACTCCCTCAAGGAGTTCAACCAGAACCAGATCGAGATCGTCGGCTACACCGATAGCACCGGCAGCCGCCAGCACAACATGGACCTGTCCCAGCGCCGTGCCCAGAGCGTGGCGACCTACCTGACGTCCCAGGGCGTGAGCGGTGCCAACCTGTCGGCGCGTGGCGCCGGCCCGGACAATCCGGTGGCGAGCAACGCCGACGTCAATGGCCGCGCGCAAAACCGTCGGGTCGAGGTCAACCTCAAGGCAATTCCGGGCCAGCAATACCAGGCACCGCAGCAGCAGGGCCAGACTTACCAGCAGTATCCGTAAAATCGCTGGGTGGTAAATGAAAGGGGGCTCCTGGAGACAGGGTCCCCTTTTTTGCGGCTAGCGTTTGGGCTTTTGTGGCGAGGGAGCTTGCTCCCGTTGGGCTGCGAAGCAGCCCTGAAACCATTCGCCTTGATTCTCCTGGCACACCGCATTCGCTGATTTGGGCCTGCTGCGCAGTCCAGCGGGAGCAAGCTCCCTCGCCACAATGATGTTCACTTGAGTGATGGGTCGGGCCTCAATTCGCCTCTTTCACCGCACTCAAGAACGCACACGTGCGCTCCTGCTGCGGGTTTTCGAAGATCTGCGCGGGGGTGCCTTGTTCGTGGATCTGTCCCTTGTAGAAAAAGCACACCCGGTCGGCGAATTCCCGGGCGAAGCCCATCTGGTGGGTCACCATCAACATGGTCAAGTTGTGTTCGGCCCCCAGTTTGCGAATCACGTTCAGCACTTCGCCGCACAGCTCCGGATCGAGGGCCGAGGTCACTTCGTCGAACAACATCACCTTGGGTCGCATCGCCAGGGCCCGGGCAATCGCCACCCGTTGTTGCTGGCCGCCGGACAACTGCGACGGGTAATGGTCGAGCTTGTTGCCCAGCCCCACCAGTTCCAGCAGGTCGGCGGCGCGCTCGCGGGCTTCTTTCGGGTTCATGCCGAGCACTTGCACCGGCGCCTCGATAACGTTTTGCAGCGCGGTCATGTGGGGGAACAGGTTGAAGCTCTGGAACACCATGCCGATCTTGCCGCGCACCCGGCGGATGTGCCGGTCATTGGCCGGCACCAGCACGCCGTTGCGATTGGGCATGTGGGTCAGCGAGTCATCCTCGACGCGAATCTGGCCCTGGTCGATGCCTTCCAGGGTCATCAGCACCCGCAGCAGGGTGGACTTGCCCGAGCCGCTCGGGCCGATGATCGCAACCTTTTCACCGGGCGCGACATCCAGGTTCAGATGGTCAAGCACGGTGAAGCTGCCGTAGCTCTTGGTCACGTCCTGGAAACTCACAATCGGCCGGGACGGTGTCGGAATCTGCATGGCCGGGGCCTCCTGCTGCGACGCCAGCGTGCTGCGCCGGGACAAATCGGTGGGCGTGGACAGGGGTAAAGTCATTAGCGTAGCTCCATGCGCGTTTCAAGGCGCCGTACCAGATAAGCCAAGGCGAGGCTCAGGGCGAGGAAGAACAGGCCGACCAGGGTGATCGGTTCCAGATAGCGGAAATGCTCGGAACCGATGTTCTTGGCCTGCTGCATGATTTCCACCACGGTGATCGCCGACAGCACCGGCGTGTCCTTGAGCATCGCCACCAGATAGTTGCCCAGCGGCGGCACGATCGGTCGCAGCGCCTGGGGCAGGATGATGTTGCGGTAGGCGTCGTACGGCGCGATGTTCAACGCCGTCACCGCTTCCCACTGCGCCCGCGGCACCGCGTCAAGGCCGCTGCGATAGACCTCGGCGATGTAGCAGGCGTAGTGCAGGCCAATGCCGAGGATGCCGACTTGCATGGCCGTCAGGCTCAGGCCATAGTTGGGCAGCACGTAGTAGAGGAAATACACCTGGATCAGCAGCGGCGTGCTGCGGATGAACTCGATCACCGCGGTGGCCGGCCACGACAGCCAGAACTTGCGACTGCGCCGGCCAATCGCCAGGAACAGCCCCAGCACGATTGCGATCAGGAAGCCGATCAGGGTAATGCCCACAGTATTGAGCGAGGCGCGAAGCAGGTCCGGCAGGATTTGCGCGGCGTAGGACCAGTCGAACAATGTCATGACAGACCTCCACGCATCCGGCCCCGGCTCAGCCGTCGCTCGACGTGACGCATGCCGAAGTTGATGGCTTGGGCGAGGATGAAATACAGCACCAGCGCCAGGCTGAAGACCTCCAGGGTCTGGAACGTCGCCTGATCCAACTGGCGTGCCCGAAAACTCAGGTCGGACAAGGTGATCAGCGACACCAGCGAGGTGTTCTTCAGCAGCTCGATCAACAGGTTGGTGCCCGGTGGAATTGCCGCCAGCAACGCCTGGGGGAGGATGATCCGCTTGAAGCGGGTGAAGGCGCTGAAATTCAACGCCGTGCAGGCTTCGTATTGGCCCTTGGCGACCGAGCTGATGGCGCCGCGCATCACCTCGGCCCCATATGCGCCGATGTGCAAGCCCAGGCCGACAATGGCCACGGCGTAAGGGCTCAGCTCAATGTTGAAGGGCGGCAGCGGCAGCACGAAGAACAGCCAGAACAATTGCACCAGCAACGAGGTGCCCCGGAACACTTCGATGTAGGTAATGGAAAACCAGCGCAACGCGCGCCACGGCGACAGCCGTCCGAGGGCTGCGAGTACCGCCGCGACAATCGCCAGCAGCGAGCCAAAGAAGGTCACCTGGAGCGTGACCCAGGCCCCTTGTATCAATAACGGAAGTAATTCGCCCATGGTTCAACCCGATGTCCGATGAAGCAGGGAACAGGCATCACGCTCTACGCGTCATGCCCGTTTCGGCACGCCAGTCTTGACGACTACTGAGCGCAGAGCTCGGCCGCGGTCTTGCTGGTCACGTTGGATTTGTCGAAACCGAATGGCGCGACGGCCTTGAGGTGCTCTTCCGAGCCCAGCCACTTCTTGAGCTCGGCATTGACCGCATCGCGCAGGTCCTTGTCTTCGGGGCGGAAGGCCAGGGCGCCGTAGCCGATGTGGGACGGGTCGTCCTTGAATTCGGTCATCGCTTCCACCTTGTCGCCGCCCTTGCTGGCCAGGCCTTTCATGGTCAGTTGCGTGCCGACGGCGGCGTCGGCGCGACCGGCGCGCACCGCTTGCAATTGAGCGGTGGTGTCGGGGACTTGGAGGATCTGTTCGTCCTTGACCCCGGAATCGCGGGCGTACGCCAGGTTCACCGTGCCGGCCATGATTGCCAGCTTCACGTCCGGTTGCTTGGCGATGTCTTCATAACTGTGGAGTTTTTTCGGGTTGCCCTTGGCCACGAGCAAGGCGTCGGGCAACTGGTACTGCGGATCGGTGAACAACACTTGCTTGCAGCGTGCCGGGGTGATGTACATGCCGGCGGCAATCACGTCGAAGCGGCCTGCGCGCAGGCCCGGGATCAGCGAGCCCCATTCGGTGAGCACGCCATTGACCTGCTTGATGCCCATCCTGGCGAAAATGATCTTGGCGATCTCCGGCGACTCACCGGTGACGGTGCCGTCGGTTTCGGTGAAGGCGAACGGGGTTTCGTTGGCGTAGCCGATCCGGATGCTGCTGTTGCTTTTGACGGTATCCAGGGTGGCCGCTTGAACACTGCCGGCCAGGCCCAGTACGGCACAGGTCAACAAGAGCCGACGCAAGGGCGCACGGGTGCTGGGAAGAAAATTGCTCATCGATAAAATCTCCTGTTTCTTGTGGATCCGTCAGCGGACGGTTCTGTGTTAGGAGGCAGTGTGACAAGAGCAAAACGTACTACGGCGGATCCGGGCGTGGCCTGGAATCGGGAGTGGCGCCGGTACAGGTCGGTCCGGCTTTTTGTCGGGGCAATGCACCCGCCTGGATAACGACCTTGGACCGAGCATACAAAAGCCCCGGCGTGGATTGTATTGCACTAGGACAATTGCTTTGCCGCGATGGCCGCGCAATGCTGTGCGCACCCCTACACACGCCGGTTGCAGCTGTCATGGATAAGTGGAAATCAGCCTTGGACCTCGCCCGCAGTGGTGAATCCAAATACAAGATTCTGGTGCAGGCCATTGCCGACGATATCGAACAGGGCAGCCTGGCCAACGACCAGCGCCTGCCGCCGCAACGGCAGGTGGCCGACGCCATGGGCATCAGCGTGCAGACCGTCACCAACGCCTACAAGGAGCTGGAGCGCCAAGGGCTGGTACGTTGCGAAGTAGGGCGCGGCAGTTTTGTCTCGCGGCGCATGAGCGACCGGGTGGCGACTTACATTCTCGACAGCCCCGAGCGGGCCCTGGTGGATTTTTCCATCACCCGCATCCTCCATACCCGCGAGCATGACCAGGCTTGGCGGGATACCTGCGCGGCGCTGAGCACTGAAGAGGACCAGCCGTGGATTCACGCGTTTCGCCCCATCGCCGGTTTCGAATCCCATCGCGAAGCGGCGGTGCAATGGATTGCTCGGCAAGGGCTGAAGGTCGACCGTAACGATGTGCTGATCACCAATGGCGCGGCCCACGGGATTTTCCTGGCCCTCGCATCGCTGGCCGGGCCCGACGATGTGGTGCTCTGCGAAGGGCTGACCGACCACGGCG
Organism: Pseudomonas thivervalensis; assembly: GCF_001269655.1. Taxonomy (GTDB): domain Bacteria; phylum Pseudomonadota; class Gammaproteobacteria; order Pseudomonadales; family Pseudomonadaceae; genus Aquipseudomonas; species Aquipseudomonas thivervalensis. Next base: position 91,932 of record NZ_LHVE01000015.1, on the reverse strand, counting down.
TGATCGGTAATTCCCAAGTACTGGGTTTCACCCTCAAGGGCCTGGAGATGGACCGCTATGGCATCGACCCGGAACACTTCGAAGACATGTGCAGCAACGAGCGCATCACGGCGTTGGTGTGCACGCCGAACCTGAACAACCCCACCACCAGCCTGATGCCCGACGCGCGTCGCCGGGAAATCGCCGAGATCGCCCGGCGCTTCGGCGTGCATATCATTGAAGATGACGTGTACGGCCCGCTGCTGGACGAGCGCCGGGCGCCGCCCATCAGTCACTACCTGCCGGAGCTGTCGTTCTACTGCACGAGCATGACCAAGTCGGTGCTCACGGGGTTGCGCATCGGCTACCTGGTGGTGCCCAAGCGCCTGGCCTTGCGCACCGAGAGCATCCTGCGGGTCAACAGTTGGATGGCCACGCCTATGGTCTCGGAGATCGCCACCCGCTGGATTCGCGATGGCCGCGCCGAGTCGCTGGTGCAACTGCAACGTCAATTGCTGGCCGGACGCCAAGCCATGATTACCGAGTACATGGGCGAGCATCTGCTGGGCCAGCACCCGCACGCGTTGAATGCCTGGGTCGGCATCCCGCCTCATTGGGAAGTGGACAGCCTGGTTCGGGCGCTAAGGCACAAGCACATTGCCGTGACCTCCCCTGACCCGTTTACCGTGCGCGGTACTCCCAGGCCGCGCGCGGTGCGGGTGTGCGTCGGTGCCGAATGCAGCGATGACGAAATGCGCCATGCACTGATCGGCATGCGGGAGATCTTCAACCAATACCCGCAGATTCATGATTTCTGATAAGCAAGCAGTGGGCCTTCTCCAAAGTTGCATGTGCCTTTTGTGGCGAGGGAGCTTGCTCCCGCTCGGCTGCGAAGCAGTCGTAAAAACAGTTAACTGTCTTCAGATACATCTGGTTAGATGGATTTGGGTCTGCTGCACAGCCCAGCGGGAGCAAGCTCCCTCGCCACAGGAGTAGGGGGCCCTTCATAGGTTTTGTTCACCTCTTCCAACCGGCACTGAACGCAAACTAAATTGCCCTAGTACATTCATCACCACAATCCAGCCCTCTTAGACTGCGCCCAACACATCCGCTCGGGACGCCGTCATGACAGGGTTGCAGCTTCAGGACATCTATCTCGCTCGCCAGCGCATCGAGTCGCTGCTGCGGCGCACGCCCATGGAGCATTCCCCGAGTTTGTCGCGGTTGATGGGCGTGGCGGTGTATCTCAAGCTGGAAGCCCTGCAAATCACCGGCAGCTTCAAACTGCGTGGGGCGAGCAATGCCGTCGCGCAACTCAGTTCCGAGCAGAAGGCCCGGGGCGTGGTCACCGCGTCGACCGGTAATCATGGCCGGGCGCTGGCCCATGCTGCCTCGCAACAGGGCGTCAAGGCGATTGTCTGCCTGTCGAACCTGGTGCCGACCAACAAGGTGCAGGCGATCCGCGATTTGGGCGCCGAGGTGTGCATCGTCGGCCAGTCCCAGGACGATGCCCAGCGTGAAGCCGAGCGCATCGCCCGGGAGCAGGGCGCGACCTTTTTGCCGCCCTTCGATCACCCGGCGATCATCGCCGGCCAGGGCACCCTCGGCCTGGAGATTCTCGAACAGCAACCGGAGGTGGCCCAGGTGCTGGTGCCGTTGTCCGGTGGCGGTCTGTTCGCCGGGGTTGCCCTGGCCCTCAAAAGTGCCAACCCAGCGATCCAGGTCCACGGCATCAGCATGGCCCGCGGTGCGGCGATGCACGCCAGCCTCGTCGCCGGGCAGCCCGTGGACGTCGAAGAACTGCCGACCCTGGCCGACTCCCTCGGCGGCGGCATTGGCCTGGACAACCGCTACACCTTCGCCATGACCCGGCAACTGCGCGATGACGTGCACCTGCTCTCGGAAGCCTCCATCGCCAATGCCATCCGCCACGCCTATCACCACGAACGCCTGGTGCTCGAGGGCGCTGCCGTGGTGGGTATCGCGGCGCTGCTCGACGGCCTGGTCGAACCACGCGGCCCCATCGTCCTGGTGGTCAGCGGGCGCAACGTCGACACCGAACAACATGCCCGCGTGATCGCAGGCGCCAACGCTTGATAACCCGTTAACGGAGCCTGTCATGAGTGAAGTCACCCTATTGAGCGAAGCCGATCTGCGCAGCTGCGTGGCCCTCGACCTGGCCAGCATCGACGCCATCGAGCAGGCTTTCGTGTTGCTGGCCACCGCCGCCGTGGCGATGCCGCCGATCCTGCGATTGGACATCCCCGAGTACAACGGCGAAGTGGATGTGAAGACCGCTTACCTGCCGGGCCTGGAACGCTTCGCCATCAAGGTCAGCCCGGGTTTTTTCGATAACCCCAAGCTCGGCCTGCCCAGCCTCAACGGCATGATGATGCTGCTCTCGGCGCGCACCGGCTTGCTGGAAGCGCTGCTGCTGGACAACGGTTACCTCACCGCCGTGCGCACCGCAGCGGCCGGGGCAGTGGCGGCGCGTTGCCTGTCGCGCGCGGAGAGCCGCAGCGTCGCGCTGATCGGTGCCGGCGAGCAGGCGGCGTTGCAGCTTCAGGCACTGCGCCTGGTGCGGCCCATCGACGAGGTGCGGGTCTGGGCGCGCGATGCGCAAAAGGCCAAGGCGTTCAGTCAGGAACTGGCGCGTGACACCGGGCTTGCCGTCACGCCATGCACCTCCATTGACGATGCCCTGGAAGGCGTGGACATCGCCATCACCTGCACCCCCAGTCGCGAACCGTTGATCGACGCCCGCCATCTGCATCCGGGCCTGCACATCACGGCGATGGGGTCGGATGCGGAACACAAGAACGAAATTTCCCCGCAAGCCCTGGCGGCCGTCGACTGCTATGTCGCCGATCGCCTGAGCCAGACCCGTGTGCTCGGCGAACTGCACCACGCCCTGGCGGCGGGCACCGTTCGCGATGACTTGGCGTTGACGGAGCTGGGGCGGGTGCTGGCGGGGCAACGGCTGGGACGTTCCGATGCGGCGCAAGTGACGCTTTGCGACCTGACCGGCACCGGCGCCCAGGACACCGCCATCGCCAACCTGGCGTTCGAGCGGGCACGGGCGGCGGGCAAGGGTTTCGCGTTCGGCCGCTAACCATTTTTCATTCGTGCGTCATTGATCAGAGGGCAGATGGATGTCAGAGATAGTCGTCAATCTTCCGTTTAAACGGGAGGAATACGCCCAGCGCCTGGCGAAGGTGCGCGCGGCCATGCAGGCCCAGGGCCTGGAGCTGCTGGTGGTCACCGATCCGTCGAACATGGCCTGGCTCACCGGCTATGACGGGTGGTCGTTCTATGTGCACCAGTGCGTGCTGCTGGCGCTGGAGGGCGAGCCCGTGTGGTTCGGTCGCGGCCAGGATGCCAACGGTGCCAGGCGCACGGTGTTCATGCAGGCCGACAACATCGTCGGCTACCCGGACATCTACGTGCAGTCCCGCGAGCGCCATCCCATGGACTACTTGTCCCGCGAGGTGATCATCGCCCGTGGCTGGGGCGCGCTGAGCATCGGCGTGGAAATGGACAACTATTACTTCAGCGCCGCCGCGTACCTGTCGCTGCAAAAACACCTGCCCGAGGCGAAACTGGTGGACGCAGTGGGCCTGGTGAACTGGCAGCGCGCCGTCAAGTCGCCCCAGGAAATCGCCTACATGCGCATCGCCGCGCGCATCGTCGAGAACATGCACAGCCGGATCCTGGAACGGATCGAACCGGGCATGCGCAAGAACGAACTGGTGGCCGAGATCTACAGCAGCGGCATCCTCGGTGCCGACGGCCATGGCGGCGACTACCCGGCCATCGTGCCGTTGTTGCCCACCGGCGCCGATGCCAGCGCACCGCACCTGACCTGGGACGATTCGCCGTTCGAACAGGGCGCCGGCACCTTCTTTGAAATCGCCGGTTGCTACAAGCGTTACCACTGCCCGTTGTCGCGGACCATTTACCTGGGCAAGCCGCCGCAACATTTCCTCGACGGCGAAAAAGCCGTGGTCGAAGGCATCGCCGCTGGCCTGGACGCGGCCAAGCCGGGCAACACCACCGGGGACATCGCCGTGGCGTTTTTCAAGGTGCTAAAGAAATTCGGCATCCACAAGGACAGCCGTTGCGGCTACCCCATCGGGATCAGCTATCCGCCGGATTGGGGCGAGCGCACCATGAGCCTGCGCCCCGGCGACGACAGCGTGTTGCAACCAGGCATGACCTTCCACTTCATGCCGGGGCTGTGGATGGACGATTGGGGCCTGGAAATCACCGAGAGCATCCTGATCACCGAGACCGGCGTCGAGACGCTGTGCAACGTCCCTCGTCAACTGTTCGTGAAGGATTGAGCCATGAGCGAATTGCCCATCAATCCCATCAGCGCCACGGTCGACTTCAGCCGCGAAGGCGTGCAGCACGGCTTTCTCAAACTGCCGTACTCGCGGGACGATTCGGCCTGGGGCGCCGTGATGATTCCCATCACGGTCATCCAGCGCGGCAGCGGCCCGACGGCGCTGCTCAGCGGTGGCAACCATGGCGATGAATACGAAGGCCCGGTGGCCCTGAGCAAACTGGCCCAGCAGTTGACTGCCGAAGACGTGAGCGGGCGGGTAATCATCGTGCCGTTCATGAACACCCCGGCCTTCCACGCCGGGCGCCGCACTTCGCCTATCGACAAGGGCAACCTGAACCGCAGTTTTCCCGGCAGGCCGGACGGCACCGTCACCGAGAAAATCGCCGACTATTTCAATCGCACCTTGTTGCCTTTGGCGGACATTGTCCTGGACATTCATTCCGGCGGCCGGACCCTGGACTTCCTGCCGTTCGCCGCCTGCCACGTCTTGCCGGACAAACAGCAACAGGCTCGCTGCGAGGCCGGGATGCTGGCGTTCAACGCACCGTATTGCATGCGCATGCTGGAGCTGGACGCCGGGGCGATGTACGACACGGCGGCCGAGTCCCAAGGCAAGGTGTTCGTCACCACCGAGTTGGGTGGCGGTGGCTCGTCGACCGCCCGCAGCGTGGCGATTGCCGAGCGTGGGGTGCGCAACCTGCTGATCCACGCCGGCATTTTGCGAGGCTCGATCGAGTTGCAGCCCTCGCTGGTGCTCGACATGCCCGACGCCAGTTGTTTCATTGCCAGTGAGCACAATGGCTTGCTGGAGATGTGCCGCGACCTTGGTGAAAACGTCACCCAGGGCGAGGTGGTGGCGCGTATCCATGACACCACCCGCAGCGGCGTCGCCCCGGTTGAATACCGCGCCGCCCGCAGCGGCCTGCTGGCGGCCCGGCACTTTCCCGGGTTGGTGCAGTGTGGCGACACGCTGGTGGTGATTGCGGATGTGTTGGCGTGACACCGCCCCTCAACTGACACACCACCTCGTGGCGAGGGAGCTTGCTCCCGCTCGGCTGCGAAGCAGTCGTCGCTTTTTGGCCTGAGCCATCGCGACTCTGACATTGGGGCCGCTGCGCGGCCCAGCGGGAGCAAGCTCCCTCGCCACGGGGACGGTGTGATGTTTGAATTTCCTGGAGAGCCCCGGCCCATGCACAAGCTCGATCGCTACGACCTCAAGATCCTGCAGATCCTCGCCGAGGATGGGCGAATCACCAAGTCGAGCCTGGCCGAGGCCATCAACCTGTCGGTGACGCCGGCCTGGGAGCGGGTGCGCAAGCTGGAAGCGGCGGGACTGATCATCGGCTATCGGGCGCAGATCGATTGGGCCGCGGTGTTCAAGCGTCAGCAGGTGCTGGTGGAAATCACCCTGGCCCGGCACACCGCCCAGGACATGCGCCGTTTCGAGCAACGCATGATCGCCGCGCCCGAAGTGGCGTTCTGTTACGCCACGGGTGGCGGTGTGGATTACCTGGCGATGATCCAGGCACCCGATGTCGATGCCTACCAGCGTTTCGTCGACCAACTGCTGCTCGAAGACCTGGGCATCGAACGCTATTTCACCTACATCGTCACCAAGACCATCAAGACCACGGGGGCCTTGCCGGCGGAGCTGGCGCCATCTTCCTGAGCACCGCAGAAAACCCTTTCCAACAGGTCTTTTCCAGAAAAAAACCAAGGTCTGACCCCGCGCAAACACCCGATAACCCAAGCATCGCTGCCCTAGCATGGATTCACGCAAACGGTCTGGAGTGAACGTCATGCCTTATCAACATCCGCTGCTGTTCAAAGCGCTTTGCTACATCGATGGCCATTGGGTCCACAGCGACAGTGGCCAGAGCATCGCGGTGCACAACCCTGCTACCCGCACGGTCATCGGCCATGTGCCGATGCTCGATCAGCCACAGATCGTCGCGGCGGTGGACGCAGCGCATCGCGCATTCCCGGCGTGGCGCGAGCAGAGCCTGGAGACCCGTGGCGCGATCCTGCGGCGCTGGGCAGCGTTGATCACCGAACACAGCGAAGACCTCGCGCACATCCTCAGCCTGGAGCAGGGCAAGCCGCTGGCCGAATCCCGTGGCGAAATCGCCTATGCCGCCAGTTTCATTCCGTGGTTCGCCGAGGAAGCCCGGCGCCTGTACGGCCAGAACATCCCCAGCCATATCCCGAATGCGCACCTGGGTACGATCAAGGAGCCGGTGGGCGTGTGCGCGCTGCTCACGCCATGGAATTTCCCATCGGCGATGATCACCCGCAAGGCCGCCGCCGCCCTGGCCGCCGGCTGCACGGTGGTGATCAAGCCGGCCCACGAAACGCCTTATTCGGCCCTGGCTTTGGCGCAACTGGCCGAGGAAGCCGGGTTCCCTGCCGGGGTCTTCAATGTGGTCTTGGGCGAGCCGCAAATGGCCATGGAAACCCTGGTCAAGGACCGTCGCGTACGCTCGGTGAGTTTCACCGGGTCAACGCGGGTCGGTAAATTGGTGTTGCAAGCGGCGGCCCATGATGTGAAGAAAGTCGCGCTGGAACTGGGCGGCAACGCGCCGTTCATTGTCTGCGCCGATGCCGACCTGACGCTGGCGGTGAAAGTCGCCGTGGAAGCGAAATTCCAGACCTCGGGCCAGGACTGCTGCGCGGCCAACCGGATCCTGGTGCAGCGTTCGGTGTACCAGGCGTTTCTCAGTCGTTTCGCCGCGGCGGTGCGTGCCTTGCGCGTCGGGCCGGCCCTGGTCGATCGACAGGAACAGGACGTGGATGTCGGGCCGTTGATGCACCAGGCGGCGTTCGATGCGACCGCTGATCGTGTCGCCGATGCCCTGGCCCTCGGCGCTCAGCGCCTGGTGGGGGGCGAAGCCCATGCCTTGGGTGGGTTGTTTTATCAACCGACGGTACTGGCCGATGTCACGCCGCAGATGCGCATCTACCGTGAAGAGAACTTCGCGCCCATTGCCGGGGTGATGCCGTTTGACACCCTGGACGAAGCCATCGAAATGGCCAACGACACTGAGTATGGGTTGGCGGCCTATATTTGTTCCAACCGCCTGGACGTCATTTATCCGCTGATTCGCCGTCTCGACCACGCCATGGTCGCGGTCAACGGCGTCAAGTTCACCGGCCACCCGATCCCCTTCGGTGGCATGAAAGCCTCGGGCCTCGGTCGCGAGGGTGGCAGCGAGGGCTTCGAGCCCTTTGTCGAAACCAAATATTTTTGCCTGCATCATCAAGGCCAGTTCCCAGGAGAGTCCGCATGAGCCAAGAATTCAATACGCTGTTCGAACAAGACCGTGCGCATTTCATGCACCCCTCGACGCACGCCCACGACCACGCCAGTGGCGCGCTCAAGGGCCGGATCATCAAGAGCGCGTCAGGCGTTCGCATTCGTGACCATGAAGGCCGTGAGTTCATCGACGCCTTTGCCGGTCTCTACTGCGTGAACATTGGCTACGGCCGCACCGAGGTTGCCGACGCGATCTATAAGCAGGCCAAGGAACTCGCCTACTACCACACCTACGTCGGTCACTCGAGCGAGGCGATCATCGAGCTGTCCAGCCGCATCATGGACTGGGCGCCGGAAGGAATGAAGAAGGTCTATTACGGGTTGTCCGGCTCCGATGCCAACGAGACCCAGGTCAAGCTGGTGCGTTATTACAACAACGTGCTGGGCCGGCCACAGAAGAAGAAAATCATTTCACGGGACCGTGGTTACCACGGCTCGGGCATCATGACCGGCAGCCTGACGGGGCTGGCGACCTTTCACCAGCATTTCGACCTGCCGGTGGAAGGGGTCAAGCACACCGTCTGCCCGCACTGGTATCGCAAGGCCCCGGCGGGGATGGACGAAGCAACCTTCGTGCGTCATTGCGCCGATGAGCTGGAAAAAATGATCCTCGCCGAAGGCCCGGATACCGTGGCGGCGTTCATTGGCGAGCCGCTGATGGGCACCGGCGGCATCATCGTTCCTCCCGCCGGTTATTGGGATGCGATCCAGGCCGTGTTGAAAAAATACGACGTGCTGCTGATTGCCGATGAGGTGGTCTGCGCGTTCGGCCGACTGGGTTCGAAGATGGGCAGCCAGCGCTACGGCATGAAACCGGACCTGATCACCACCGCCAAAGGCCTGACCAGTGCCTATGCGCCGTTGTCGGCGGTGATCATCGGGGAAAAGGTCTGGAGCGTGATTGAAAAGGCCTCCCAGGCCGAAGGGGCCATGGGCCACGGCTGGACCTATTCCGGGCACCCGATCTGCGCGGCGGCGGCGCTGGCGAACCTTGACATCCTCGAACGGGAAAACCTCACGACCAACGCCGAGGACGTGGGCGGTTACCTCAATCGTCGCCTGCGTGAAACGCTCGAGGGGCATCCGCTGGTGGGCGAGGTGCGCGGTGACGGCATGCTGGCAGCGGTGGAGTTCATGGCCGACCGTGAACAGCGCACCGCGTTCGACCCGGCACTCAAAGTCGGCCCGAAGGTCTCGGCCGCCTGCCTGGAGCGCGGCATGATCGCCCGCGCCATGCCCCACGGCGACATCCTGGGCTTCGCCCCGCCCCTGATTCTGACCCGCGAAGATGCAGACCTGATCGTCGACATCACCAAAGGGGCTATCGATCAGGTGGCGGGTGAGGTGTTGGCTTGAGCTGAGTTCACAATACTTCAGGACACAAATAACCTGTGGCGAGGGAGCTCGCTCCCGCTGGCTGCGTTGTAGGAGCTGCCGAAGGCTGCGATCTTTTGATCTTTCGCTTGGGATTCAAGCGTCTGGGGAAAGATCGCAGCCTCGTTGCACTCGACAGCTCCTACAGACCCAGCGGGAGCAAGCTCCCTCGCCACAATGGGTCAAGCATTGAAGTGAGTGGAGTTTGAGGCAATAAAAAAGCCCGCCCGATCATGCGATCGGGCGGGCTTTTGGGTGTTGCCTGGAAATTACTTCTTCAAACCGTAATGCTCATCGAGCATACCGGGTGAATTCGGGGCCTTGGGGGCGTAGTCCCGTGGCGGCTCCTGGATCCCTTTGGGTGGGGTCAGGCGTTCCCGTGGCGTCTGTGCCGAATCGGCTTGCAGGGCGGCCAGCAGGCGCTGGCGAGTCTGCTCGTCCAGGGCCAGGCGATTGGCGCCCTCGGACAAATGATCCTGGACTTCCTGGTAGCTCTGGGTGAGTTTTTTCACCAGAGACGCGGTGCTGTTGAAGTGGGTGACCACTTCATTCTGATAACTGTCGAAACGTTCCTGGATGTCGTCCAGCTGACGTTGGGTGCTGTTGGGCACCGCGTTGGGCAGCAGTCGGGCAAGCAGGAATCCAATGGCGACACCGGCAACCAGGGCAAGAGTCGGCAACAACCAAACTAAGAGCGAGTGTTCCACGAGTCCTTCCTCTATAAACGGCTTTGCTTTACGTTAACGGCTCGGACCTGCGCTGTATACCGCGAAGAACATCGCAATCATGCCAGGCACAGACTTTTAGCTAGACGAGTCGACCCTATTCGAGGTCACGGAGTTCTTTCCCTTGCTTATGCGCGAAACCCCTGTAGTCATCGATGGCCCTGTGGGCCAACTGGAAGCCTTGTACCTGGACAACGAGGCCCCCCGTGGCCTGGCGCTGATCTGCCACCCGAACCCGGTGCAGGGCGGGACCATGCTCAACAAAGTGGTCTCGACCCTGCAACGCACCGCCCGGGATGCCGGGCTGGTTACGTTGCGTTTCAATTATCGTGGCGTGGGGGCCAGTGCCGGCACGCATGACATGGGCACTGGCGAAGTGGACGACGCCCAGGCGGTCGCCCAATGGCTGCGGGAAAAATACCCGCAATTGCCCCTGACCCTGTTCGGTTTTTCCTTCGGTGGCTTTGTCGCCGCCAGCCTGGGTGGGCGCCTGGAAGCCCAGGGGCAGCCGGTCAAGCACCTGTTCATGGTGGCCCCGGCGGTGATGCGCCTGGACGAGCAGTCGCCCTTGCCGACAGGTGGCGAGTTGACCGTGATCCAGCCGGAAACCGACGAAGTGGTCGATCCGCAACTGGTTTACGCATGGTCCGACACGCTCCAACGCCCCCATGAGCTGCTGAAAGTGGCAGAATGCGGACACTTTTTTCATGGCAAGCTGACCGATCTCAAGGATCTGATCCTGCCGCGCCTCTCGAATTGACAGCAGTCTGACAAGCGATAACCCATGACGACGCGTACCCGTATCCTGACCGGCATCACCACCACCGGCACTCCGCACCTGGGCAACTATGCCGGCGCCATCCGTCCGGCCATTCTCGCCAGCCGCGACAGCAACGCCGATTCGTTCTACTTCCTGGCCGACTACCACGCCCTGATCAAGTGCGATGAACCGCTGCGTATCCAGCGTTCGCGCCTGGAAATCGCTGCCACTTGGCTGGCCGGCGGCCTGGACGTGGACCGCGTGACGTTCTATCGCCAGTCCGATATTCCCGAGATCCCGGAACTGACCTGGCTGCTGACCTGCGTCGCCGCCAAGGGCCTGCTCAATCGCGCCCACGCCTACAAGGCCTCGGTGGACAAGAATATCGAGGCCGGCGAAGACCCGGACGCCGGTGTCACCATGGGCCTCTACAGCTACCCGATCCTCATGGCCGCCGACATCCTGATGTTCAACGCCCACAAGGTGCCGGTCGGTCGCGATCAGATCCAGCACGTGGAGATGGCCCGCGACATCGGCCAGCGCTTCAATCACCTGTTCGGCCAGGGCAAGGAGTTCTTCACCATGCCCGAGGCGCTGATCGAAGAGAGCGTCGCCACATTGCCGGGCCTCGATGGCCGCAAGATGTCCAAGAGCTACGACAACACCATCCCGTTGTTCAGCAGCGCCAAGGACATGAAGGACGCGATCTCGCGGATCGTCACCGACTCCCGCGCCCCGGGCGAAGCCAAGGACCCGGACAATTCGCACCTGTTCACCCTGTTCCAGGCTTTCGCCACTGCCGAACAGTCCGCCGAGTTCCGCAGCGAATTGCTGCAAGGCCTGGGTTGGGGCGAAGCCAAGAGCCGTTTGTTCCAGTTGCTCGACAGCGAGCTGGGCGAAGCGCGCGAGCGTTATCACCAGTTCATCGAGCGCCCATCGGACCTTGAAGACATCCTGCAACTGGGCGCGAGCAAGGCCCGGGCCGTGGCAACGCCGTTCCTCAACGAACTGCGCGAGGCCGTTGGCCTGCGTTCGTTCGTCAGCCAGGTCCAGGTGGCCACCCAGACCAAAAAGAAAGCGACCAAGGCGGCACGCTTCGTCAGCTTCCGGGAAGACGACGGCAGTTTCCGTTTCCGCCTGCTTTCTGCCGATGGCGAGCAACTGTTGCTCTCGAATAATTTTGCCGACGGCAAGACCGCAGGGCAGGTGACCAAGCAATTGCAGTCCGGCCAACCCTTGGACGTACGCAGCGACGACCTGGGTTTCAGCGTCTGGCTCGACGGTGAATGCGTGGCGAACAGCCCGACGTTCGCCGACAGCGCCGCACGGGATGCGGCCATTGAAGCGCTGCGCGTTGCCCTGACGCCTGCCCAGGACTGATTCCGGCGCGTTACCCGACCATCGGCCCGAATAAGGGCCGATTGCCATTCTTCTGGGCCATCGCTACAGTGACGGCCCGTTTTTGTTGCCTTGCTAACGAATATGACGCCCCTAGAACGATATCAAGCTGATCTGAAACGCCCGGAGTTCTTCCACGACGCAGCCCAGGAAACGGCGGTGCGGCATTTGCAGCGCCTGTACGACGACCTGGTCGCGGCGTCGAACAACAAGCCGGGCCTGTTGGGCAAACTGTTCGGCAAAAAAGACCAGGCGCCGGTCAAGGGCCTGTATTTCTGGGGCGGCGTTGGCCGTGGCAAGACCTACCTGGTGGACACCTTCTTCGAAGCATTGCCGTTCAAGGAGAAGACACGGACGCACTTCCACCGCTTCATGAAGCGCGTGCACGAGGAAATGAAGACCCTGGGGGGCGAGAAGAACCCGCTGACCATCATCGCCAAGCGTTTTTCCGACGAGACCCGGGTGATCTGCTTCGATGAGTTCTTCGTTTCCGACATCACCGACGCCATGATCCTCGGCACCTTGATGGAAGAATTATTCAAGAACGGCGTGACCCTGGTCGCCACCTCGAACATCGTGCCGGACGGCCTGTACAAGGACGGCCTGCAACGGGCGCGTTTCCTGCCAGCCATCGCGCTGATCAAGGAACACACCGAAATCGTCAACGTCGACAGCGGTGTCGATTACCGTTTGCGTCACCTTGAGCAAGCGGAGTTGTTCCACTTCCCGTTGGATGCCGCCGCCGAAGAAAGCCTGCGCAAGAGCTTCCGCGCCTTGACGCCGGAATGCACCCAAGCGGTCGAAAACGACGAGCTGATCATCGAAAATCGCAAGATCCGCGCCATCCGCACCTGTGACGACGTGGCCTGGTTCGATTTCCGCGAACTGTGCGATGGCCCGCGCAGCCAGAACGACTACATCGAGCTGGGCAAGATCTTCCACGCCGTGTTGCTCAGCGGTGTCGAACAGATGAGCGTCACCACCGACGACATCGCCCGTCGCTTCATCAACATGGTCGACGAGTTCTACGACCGTAACGTGAAGCTGATCATTTCGGCCGAAGTCGAACTCAAGGACCTCTACACCGGCGGTCGCCTGACCTTCGAATTCCAGCGGACCCTGAGTCGCTTGCTGGAGATGCAATCCCACGAATTCCTGTCGCGGGCGCATAAGCCGTAGGGGATTCGGAACACAAAAAAGGCCTGCGATTGCAGGCCTTTTTTACGATTGAAATTCTAGAGTTCACAACATAACCCTGTGGGAGCGAGCCTGCTCGCGATAGCGGTGTGTCAGTCAAAATCAGTGCTGGCTGACACACTGCTATCGCGAGCAGGCTCGCTCCCACACTGGATTGCATTCAGCTCCGGTTCACGCCGCCTGCTGAAACTGCTGCCGATACTGGTTCGGCGACAGGTCGGTATGTTGCCGGAACAGCCGGGCGAAAAAGCTCGCGTCGTCGTAGCCGACTTCGTAGCTGATGGTCTTGATGCTCTTGCGGCTGCCGGAGAGCAGGCCCTTGGCGGTTTCGATCCGCAGCCGTTGCAGGTAATGCAGCGGTTTGTCGCCTGTGGCGGTCTGGAAGCGGCGCATGAAGTTGCGGATGCTCATGCCATGTTCCCGGGCAACGTCCTCGAAGCGGAATTTATCGGCGAAGTGCTCTTCGAGCCATTGCTGGATCTGCAGAATGATCACGTCCTGGTGCAGCTTCTGCCCGCCGAAGCCGATCCGTCCTGGCGAATAGCTGCGTTGCACTTCGTAAAGGATATCCCGCGCCACGGCCTGGGCCACGTTGGCGCCACAGAAGCGTTCGATCAGGTAGATGTAGAGGTCGCAGGCCGACGTGGTGCCGCCAGCGCAGAACAGGTTGTCGGCGTCGGTCAGGTGTTTGTCCTGGTTCAGGTGCACCTGGGGGAAACGCTCCTTGAAGGCGTTGAAGAAACGCCAGTAGGTGGTGGCTTCCTTGCCGTCGAGCAGTCCGGCTTCGGCCAGCCAGAACACCCCGGTGGCTTCGCCGCAGAGTACTGCGCCGCGAGCGTGTTGTTCGCGCAGCCAGGGCAGGACCTGGGGGTAACGTTGGCAGAGGCTGGCGAAATCATCCCAGAAGGCCGGGAGGATGATGACGTCGGTATTTTCCAGGCCGCCGTCCACCGGCATGATCACGTCGCTGAAGCTGTTCACCGGTTTGCCATCGGGGCTGACCAACCGGGTTTCAAACGCCGGCGTCAGGCCGTGGCCCAGTTGTTTGCCGTAGCGCAGGCTGGCCAGGTGGAAAAAATCCTTGGCTTGCATGAGGGTGGAGGCGAAGACCCGGTCGATGGCCAGGATGCTGACGCGCCGCAAGGGCGTGGAGACGTGCATAGACATAATTCATCTTTATTTTTATAGGGGAAAGTGGTCAACAGACGGCTGGATCGTCTTATTTTTTGTCGGATGTGTCCAGTGTCCTGTCGTACCCCGCAGGCTTAGGCTCTGTCGGATAACCACGCCCAACAATAACCAAAGGTGCGCCATGATCCCAAGAGCCCTGTTCAGTCCCGAGCACGAATTGTTTCGCGACAGCGTACGAACCTTCCTCGAAAAAGAAGCTGTGCCGTACCACAGCCAGTGGGAAAAACAGGGGCACGTCGATCGTCAGCTGTGGAACAAGGCAGGGGAGGCGGGCATGTTGTGCTCGCACCTGCCAGAGGCCTATGGCGGGCTGGACGCAGATTTTCTCTACAGCACGGTGGTGATCGAGGAGATCGGCCGCCTGGGGCTGACAGGGATTGGCTTCTCGCTGCATTCCGACATCGTCGCACCGTACATCCTGCATTACGGCAGCGAAGCGTTGAAACACAAGTACCTGCCGAAGCTGGTGTCTGGCGAAATGGTCACGGCCATCGCCATGACCGAGCCGGGCGCCGGTTCCGACCTGCAAGGGGTAAAGACCACGGCGGTGCTGGACGGTGATGAATATGTCATCAACGGCTCGAAGACCTTCATCACCAATGGTTTCCTGGCAGACCTGGTGATCGTGGTTGCCAAGACCGATCCGAAGGCCGGCGCCAAGGGCACCAGCCTGTTCCTGGTGGAGGCGGGCACGCCAGGCTTTGAAAAGGGCAAGCGCCTGGAGAAAGTCGGCATGAAGGCCCAGGACACGTCGGAATTGTTCTTCCAGGATGTCCGCGTGCCGAAGGAAAACCTGCTCGGGCAGGCCGGAATGGGCTTCGCCTATTTGATGCAGGAGCTGCCCCAGGAACGCCTGACCGTTGCCATTGGCGGCCTGGCTTCGGCCGAAGCGGCGCTGCAATGGACCCTGGACTACACCCGTGACCGCAAGGCTTTTGGCAAATCCATCGCCGACTTCCAGAACACCCGTTTCAAGCTCGCCGAAATGGCCACCGAAATCCAGATCGGCCGGGTCTTCGTCGACCGCTGCCTGGAGCTGCACCTGCAAGGCAAGCTGGACGTGCCGACGGCGGCGATGGCCAAGTACTGGGGCACCGACCTGCAATGCAAGGTGCTCGACGAGTGCGTGCAGTTGCATGGCGGCTACGGCTTCATGTGGGAATACCCGATTGCCCGGGCGTGGGCGGATGCGCGGGTGCAGCGGATCTATGCCGGGACCAATGAAATCATGAAGGAGATCATTGCGCGGTCGCTTTGATGTCGTAGTGGCTGTTAGGCCGCTATCGCGAGCAGGCTCGCTCCCACAGGGGGTGTATGTCGATCACAAATGGGTGGTCAGGCATAAATCCAATGTGGGAGCGAGCCTGCTCGCGATGGGGTCTATGAATCAATCAGGGCGCCGGGTTCGGCTGATCCTTGTGAATCGCCTCGATCCCCGCCAGCACTTCATCCGACAGCTTCAGATCGAAGCTGGCGATGTTGCTGTCCAATTGCTCCAGCGTGGTAGCACCAATGATGTTGCTGGTCACGAACGGCTGCTGGGTGACGAACGCCAGGGCCATCTGCGCAGGGTCCAGGCCATGTTCGCGGGCCAGGGCGACATAACGGCTGCAGGCCGCTTCCGATTGCGGGTTGAAGTAGCGCATGAAGCGGCTGTACAGCGTCAGGCGGCCCTTGGCGGGGCGTGCGCCGTTTTCGTATTTGCCCGACAGGAAGCCGAACGCCAGCGGCGAATAGGCCAGCAAGCCGCATTGCTCGCGAATGGCGATTTCCGATAGGCCGATCTCGAAGCTGCGGTTGAGCAGGTTGTACGGGTTCTGGATCGACACCGCCCGCGGCCAGCCACGAGCTTCGGCCAGAGCGAGGAATTTCATGGTGCCCCACGGCGTTTCGTTGGACAGGCCGATGTGGCGGATCTTGCCGGCGCGGACCTGTTCGTCCAGGGCTTCGAGGGTTTCCTCCAGCGGGGTGAACGTTTCGTCGGCCTTGTGCTGGTAGCCCAGTTGGCCAAAGAAATTGGTACTGCGTTCCGGCCAGTGCAGTTGGTAAAGGTCGATCCAGTCGGTCTGCAGGCGCTTGAGGCTGGCGTCCACGGCTTCGACGATGTGGCGGCGGTTGTGCTTGAGATTTTTGTCGCGGATGTAGTCGATGGTGTTGCCGGGACCGGCGATCTTGCTCGCCAGGATCCAGTCGGCACGGTCGCCGCGGCTTTTGAAGTAATTGCCGATGTAGCGCTCGGTGGTGGCGTAGGTCTCGGCCTTGGGGGGCACCGGGTACATCTCGGCAGTGTCGATGAAATTGATGCCGGCACCCTTGGCGCGCTCGATCTGGGCGAAGGCCTCGGCCTCGCTGTTCTGCTCACCCCAGGTCATGGTGCCGAGGCACAGGGCGCTTACATTCAGATCGGTACGGCCTAGCTGGCGATAGTCCATCGGGAACTCCTTGGGCAAAACAATCATAAAAGCAGGTTGAAATATTTTTCGCAATCTGCATAATTGCGCACCTCTTTCTGCAGTGGAAGTGATGCGCCGCCGCCGAAGAATCTTGCCGTTGAACGGACGCGCCGACCCGAGCCCCCGAAAGCGTCTGTATCCGGCTGCCTTTGACTTGTCAAAGTACGCACTATTCAGTAAGATCCGCCGTCTAATTTACAGGGCGGCCCCTGAGGCTATAAAGAATGAAAACTTTTACTGCTAAACCGGAAACAGTAAAGCGCGACTGGTTTGTCGTCGACGCTGCTGGTCAGACCCTGGGTCGTCTGGCCACCGAAATCGCGAGCCGTCTGCGTGGCAAGCACAAGCCTGAGTACACCCCTCACGTTGACACCGGCGACTACATCGTCGTGATCAATGCTGAGCAAGTACGTGTTACTGGCGCTAAAACCACTGACAAAATGTACTACTCCCACTCCGGTTTTCCTGGCGGCATCAAGTCGATCAACTTTGAAAAGCTGATCGCCAAGGCCCCTGAGCGCGTGATCGAGACCGCGGTTAAAGGCATGCTGCCTAAGAACCCACTGGGTCGCGACATGTATCGTAAGCTGAAGGTTTATGCGGGCGCTGCTCACCCTCATACTGCTCAGCAGCCCCAAGAACTGAAGTTTTAACGGAATAGTTCATTATGTCGGCGACTCAAAATTACGGCACTGGCCGTCGCAAGACTGCAACCGCACGCGTTTTCCTGCGTCCGGGCACTGGTAACATCTCCATCAACAACCGCTCCCTGGATAACTTCTTCGGCCGCGAAACTGCCCGCATGGTAGTTCGTCAGCCGCTGGAACTGACCGAGACCGTCGAAAAATTCGACATCTACGTCACTGTTATCGGTGGTGGTGTAAGTGGTCAGGCTGGCGCAATCCGCCACGGCATCACTCGCGCCCTGATGGATTACGACGAAACTCTGCGCAGCGCACTGCGTAAAGCTGGCTTCGTAACTCGCGATGCTCGCGAAGTTGAACGTAAGAAAGTCGGTCTGCGTAAAGCGCGTAAGCGTCCGCAGTACTCGAAGCGTTAATTTCGCTTCCGCTTTCAAAAGGCGCCCAGTTCCTCACGGAGCTGGGCGTTTTTTTATGGGCAAAAGAATTGCTCTGTGACAACTTGCCACATTCGTAGAGCCCCTATACTACAAGGCCTGGCGGTTTGGCCGCATGGTAATTACCTTGTCAGAATTGGGGGTTTTCATTACCATTCGGCAAAATTTTTATAAGTTCAGATTTTTACTTAGTAGACGCCTGATCTAACAGGCCACAAAGCTGATGGGAGAGGACTGAATGAGCAATGACGGCGTGAATGCAGGCCGGCGTCGCTTCCTGGTAGCAGCCACATCCGTGGTGGGTGCTGCAGGAGCGGTGGGGGCTGCGGTCCCGTTCGTGGGGTCATGGTTTCCCAGCGCCAAGGCGAAAGCCGCAGGTGCACCGGTGAAAGTGAATGTCAGCAAGATCGAGCCAGGCCAGCAGATGATTGCTGAGTGGCGCGGCCAGCCGGTGTTCATCGTCCGCCGTACAGAGGAAATCCTGGGGAATCTGAAAAAGATCGAGGGTCAGTTGTCCGACCCGTCCTCCAAGAACTCGGTCCAAC
Source organism: Pseudomonas thivervalensis (assembly GCF_001269655.1). Classification (GTDB taxonomy): domain Bacteria; phylum Pseudomonadota; class Gammaproteobacteria; order Pseudomonadales; family Pseudomonadaceae; genus Aquipseudomonas; species Aquipseudomonas thivervalensis. Next base: position 73,571 of record NZ_LHVE01000015.1, on the reverse strand, counting down.
CGGAATACGTCAATCCTGAAACGCGTTCGATCAAGCCAGAGGTTTTGCTGCTGATCGGTATCTGCACGCACCTGGGTTGCTCGCCAACGTTCCGTCCCGAAGTGGCCCCTGCCGACTTGGGCAAGGACTGGGTTGGTGGTTATTTCTGCCCCTGCCACGGCTCCCACTACGACCTGGCTGGTCGCGTCTACAAGTCGCAGCCTGCACCTCTGAACCTGCCAGTTCCCCCGCATTCCTATGAGACCGATGACATCATTGTCATTGGCGTCGATACGGAGAAAGCGTGATGAGCAAACTAATGGATTGGGTTGATGCGCGCTTTCCCGCGACCAAGATGTGGGAAGACCATCTCAGCAAGTATTACGCGCCAAAAAACTTCAACTTCTTCTACTTCTTTGGCTCCCTGGCGCTGCTCGTTCTGGTCAACCAGATCGTCACCGGTGTCTGGCTGACCATGAGCTACACCCCGTCGGCGGAAGAAGCGTTTGCTTCCGTCGAATACATCATGCGCGACGTCGAGTACGGCTCGATCCTGCGTCTGCTGCACTCCACCGGTGCTTCGGCATTCTTCATCGTGGTCTACCTGCACATGTTCCGTGGCTTGCTCTACGGTTCGTACCAGAAGCCGCGTGAGCTGGTGTGGGTCTTCGGCATGCTGATCTACCTGGCGCTGATGGCCGAGGCCTTCATGGGCTACCTGCTGCCGTGGGGCCAGATGTCCTACTGGGGTGCCCAGGTGATCATCTCGCTGTTCGGTGCGATTCCCGTCATCGGTGACGACCTGACCCAGTGGATTCGTGGTGACTACCTGATCTCGGGCATCACCCTGAACCGCTTCTTCGCCCTGCACGTAGTCGCCCTGCCGATCGTGATCCTCGGCCTGGTGGTGCTGCACATCCTCGCGCTGCACGAAGTCGGCTCGAACAACCCGGATGGCGTGGACATCAAGAAACACAAGGACGAGAACGGCGTACCGCTGGATGGCATCGCCTTCCACCCGTACTACACCGTGAAAGACATCGTCGGCGTGGTGGTTTTCCTGTTCATCTTCTGCTCCATCGTGTTCTTCTTCCCGGAAATGGGGGGGTACTTCCTCGAGAAGCCGAACTTCGAACAGGCGAACGCATTCAAGACCCCTGAGCACATTGCCCCGGTCTGGTACTTCACGCCGTTCTACGCGATTCTGCGGGCGATCCCGGACAAGCTGCTGGGCGTGATCGCCATGGGCGCGGCCATCGCCGTACTGTTCGTCCTGCCATGGCTGGACCGCAGTCCTGTCAAGTCGATGCGCTACAAAGGCTGGCTGAGCAAGATCTGGCTCGTGGTGTTCTGCATCTCGTTCGTGATCCTGGGCGTGCTGGGCGTACTGGCACCGACACCAGGGCGCACGCTGCTGTCGCAGGTTTGCACCTTCCTGTACTTCGCCTACTTCATTCTGATGCCGTTCTACACCAGGCTCGAGAAGACAAAACCGGTTCCGGAAAGGGTGACTGGCTGATGAAAAAGCTATTTGCTGTATTGATTCTTGCTGCTATGCCTGTACTGTCCTTCGCGGCCGAACACGGTAGCCTGGAGTTGGAAAAAGTCGACATCGACGTTTCCGACAAAGCGGCCATGCAGGACGGCGCACGTACCTTCGCCAACTACTGCATGGGTTGCCACAGTGCCAAGTTCCAGCGCTACGAGCGTGTGGCCGATGACTTGGGCATCCCCCATGAACTGATGCTCGAGAAGCTGGTGTTCACCGGCGCCAAGCTGGGCGATCACATGAACATCGGCATGCAGCCCACGGACGCCAAGACCTGGTTCGGAGCCGCGCCGCCGGACCTGACCCTGGTCGCCCGTGTGCGTGGCACCGACTGGCTTTACGGTTACCTGCGTTCGTTCTACGAAGATCCTTCGCGTCCATGGGGCGTGAACAACAAGGTCTTCCCGAATGTCGGCATGCCTAACGTTCTGGTCGGCCTCCAGGGTCGCCAGGTGGTAGGCTGCAAACAGGTTCAGATCGTTGAAAATGGTAAAAAGCAGTTCGATCCGCTGACCGGCTCGGCTTTGACCCATGAAGCCTGCGACCAGCTGACCGTATTGCCGAACACCGGCAGCCTGACCCCCGAGCAGTTCGACGAGAAGGTCAAGAACCTGGTGACCTTCCTGGCCTATTCGGCCAACCCGGTGAAGCTGGAGCATCAGCGCATCGGTACCTATGTATTGCTGTACCTGGCGTTCTTCTTCGTATTCGCTTACCTGCTCAAGCGTGAATACTGGAAAGACGTGCATTGATAAAGCTGTAAGCCGTTGCTGTTAATCGTGCGCGCCCAAGGGCGTCTCTAGAAATGTAACGAGCCTGGCCCGCCAGGTGTTACAGGAGACGCCCTCTGGGCGCGCTCGTTTTTCCGTTTTTCGATAATTTCAACAAGCGAGGAGGACCGCCATGGGCGTGACCAATCGGTTGGCCTGTTACTCCGACCCCGCCGACCACTATTCCCACCGGGTACGCATCGTACTGGCAGAGAAGGGTGTCAGCGCCGAGATCATTTACGTCGAAGCGGGGCGTCAGCCGCCGAAGCTGATCGAGGTGAACCCTTACGGTAGCCTGCCCACACTGGTCGATCGTGACCTGGCGTTGTGGGAGTCGACCGTGGTGATGGAATATTTGGATGAGCGTTATCCGCATCCACCTTTACTGCCGGTTTATCCTGTTGCGCGTGCCAACAGCCGTTTGCTGATCCATCGCATCCAGCGTGACTGGTGCGGGTTGGTGGACTTGATCCTGGATTCCCGGACCAAGGAGCCGGCGCGGGTGGTAGCGCGCAAGGAATTGCGTGAAAGCCTGACGGGCGTATCGCCGCTGTTCGTCGACAAGCCGTTTTTCCTCAGTGAGGAACAAAGTCTGGTGGATTGCTGCCTATTGCCCATACTCTGGCGTTTGCCGATTCTGGGTATCGAACTGCCGCGGCCTGCCAAGCCGTTGCTTGATTATATGGAGCGCCAATTTGCGCGCGAGGCATTCCAGGCGAGTCTGTCTGGTGTCGAACGCGACATGCGCTAAGGCTTAGGGAGCCGCTATGAACTCCAGTCGACCTTATCTGGTCCGCGCGCTCTACGAGTGGATTGTGGACAATGATTGCACCCCGCACATGCTGGTCAATGCCGAGTTTCCGTCGGTGCAGGTGCCGCAGGGTTTTGCCAATGACGGGCAGATCGTCCTGAACGTGTCGCCAGCCGCTGTGCGTCATTTGCACATGGATAACGATGCCGTCAGCTTCGAAGGGCGCTTTGGTGGTGTGCCGCACACGCTGTACGTGCCTGTTGCTGCGATCCTGGGGATTTATGCTCGGGAGAATGGCCAGGGCATGGTGTTTGAGCTGGAAGCGCCGTTGGACGGTGAAGAAGAGTTCGAGCCGGATGATGACTTGCCACCACCAGATGACGAGCCGCCGCGTCCTAGCGGGCGGCCGAGTTTGAAAGTGGTGAAGTAGGCTGCAGATATGTGACAGCCTGCAACTTGGTTAAGAAAATGCCTGTATCGTGAGATGCGGGCATTTTTTTGGTGTCGTGGTTTGTATGTATATCCGTTGCTGCGGTAACGGCGGCTTATGGTTCCGCTCTTACAGCGGGTCACTTTTGAGAAGCGCAAAAGTAACCAAAACGCTTCTGCCCCACCACTCGGCACCTCGCCTAGGCTCGGTGTGCCCTCACTCCGGCATTGCTCCGTGGGCCCGCCGCGAAGGGCCATCCATGGCCCAGCGCGGCTATCCCGGCATCCATGCCGGGATGCCCACTGCGCAATGCCTGCGTTCGGCCAGCGTGGTTAACGGGGCGCCCGAGATCAACGTCTACCACGAGGCGGCCTGGTAGCCGACCTGGTTCTTGACGAGACCGCGTTTCTTCTGTGGGAGCGAGCCTGCTCGCGAAGAGGCCGGCAAGCCCAGCATCCATGTGACTGAACCACCGCCATCGCGAGCAAGCTCGCTCCCACACTGGACTTTCAGCAGGCACAAAATTCATATGCGCCCAGAGTCCCCTGTGGGAGCGGGCTTGCTCGCGAAGAGGCCGGCAAGCCCAGCATCCATGTGACTGAACCACCGCCGTCGCGAGCAAGCTCGCTCCCACCCACCCTCATTCCCACAGGAGAAGCGCGGTCTCACCCAGAACCAGGTCGGCTACCAGGCCGCCTCGTGGAGGACGTTGATCTCGGGCGCCCCATTAACCACGCTGGCCGAACGCAGGCATTGTGGAGTGGGTACCTCGGCATGGATGCCGAGGTAGCCGCGCTGGGCCATGGATGGCCCTTCGCGGCGGGCCCACGGAGCAATGCCGGAGTGAGGGCACACCGAGCCTAAGCGAGGTGCCAAGTGGTGGGGCAAAAGCGCTTTGGTTGCTTTCGCGCTTTTCGAAAGTGACCCGCCGTAAGGGCGGAACCCTAAGCCGCCATTACCGCAGCAACGGATATACACACCGAGCCCCTCCAAAAAAAGAGGCCAAAAAAAACGGCGCCCCCCGTCTCAGAAGAAGCGCCGTTTTTCTTGAACAACTGACGTTCAATAATCAGTCAATGTACTCAAACAACTTGACGATTTTCTGCACCCCGGACACACCCTGCACCAGATTGGTCGCCTGCGCCGCTTCCTGCTTGGTCAGCAATCCCAGCAGATAAACGATGCCATTCTCAGTCACAACCTTGATGCGCGAGCCAGGAATGCTGGCGTCGGTGAGCATCTGCGTCTTGATCTTGGTGGTCAGCCAAGCGTCGTTCTGGCGCGCCAGCAGCGAAGAGGGTTGCAGGACCTGAAGCTCGTTATGCACGGTCTTGACCCGCTGCACGGCGCTGGCTTCCTGCTCGGCCTTGGCCTTGAGGTCGGCGCGCGGGGTCTGGCCGGCCAGTAGCACGACGCCGTTGAAGCTGGTGACGACGATGTGCGAGTTGTTGTCCAGGTCTGGATCGGCCTTGGCGATGTTCACGCCGACCTTGGTTTCAATCAGGGAGTCGTCGATCTTGCTGCCGAAGGTGCGGGTGCCGCGGTCATCTTCAATCGGCTTTTCCCGGCTGGCGTTAACCACCGATGTGCAGCCGCTGATGCCGAGGCACAGGGTCAGGGCCAGAAGGCCTAGGCGATTAGGGGTCATTCTTCACTCCCGAACAGTTGGCTGTCGATCAAGTCGCAAAGGCAGTGGATCGCCAGCAGGTGGACTTCCTGGATACGTGCGGTGACATTGGCCGGTACGCGGATCTCGACGTCTTCGGGTAATAGCAGTGACGCCATGCCGCCGCCGTCACGACCAGTCAATGCTACGACAATCATTTCGCGATCATGTGCGGCCTGGATCGCTTGAATAATATTGGCCGAGTTGCCGCTGGTGGAAATCGCCAGCAGCACATCGCCGGGTTGGCCCAGGGCGCGGATCTGTTTGGAGAAGACTTCGTTGTAGCTGTAGTCGTTGGCGATCGAGGTGATCGTCGAGCTATCGGTGGTCAGGGCGATCGCCGGCAGGCTCGGGCGTTCGCGCTCGAAGCGGTTGAGCAGTTCCGAGGAGAAATGCTGGGCGTCGCCGGCCGAGCCGCCGTTGCCGCACGAAAGCATCTTGCCCTCGTTGAGCAAGGCGTTGACCATCACTTGGCTGGCTTGCTCGATGTGCGGTGCAAGTACGTCCATCGCCTGTTGCTTGGTGTCGATACTGGCCTGAAAAAGCTGGCGAATTCGCGATTGCATGTCCATCTGTGTGACCTTAAGTAGCGCGGCTTATCGGCACAAACATGTGCGGCGCGCAAAGCAAAGAGCAAAAAAGTTAGGTGAAGGTGTCCGGCTCGGCATGGACGCTCAACTGTCGAAGGCGTTCTGCAGCCAGTTCAACTGGTCGGCGTTGCTGTCGATGGCAACCACGTCGAAGCGGCAGGGATGATCGGCCCAGCGAGACTCGCGTTGCAGGAAGTACTGCGCGGCGAAAATCAGCTTTTGGCGCTTACGCCCGTCAATGCTGTCGAGCGCGCCACCCCATTGGGTATTTTTTCTGTAGCGGACTTCGACGAATACTACTGTATCGCCGTCAAGCATGACCAGATCAAGCTCGCCGCGTTTGCACAACCAGTTCTGCGCCACCAGCCGCAAGCCGTGTTGCTGGAGATGCGCGAGGGCTTGACCCTCGGCATCCCGTCCGCTTTGTTGGCGTGATCGGTCAGGCATCAGCGCTGGGTGTCCGGAAGACGCTGCACCTGGCCGTTGACGAACTCGGCCCAGGGCAGTTGACGCTGTACGCGCTGGGTGGGGGACACGGCCAGGCTGCCCGACAGGCCTTCGATGCGGCTGTCCGGCAACGTTTTGAGCTGGCCCAGGCGCGGTGCCAGGCGATAGGCGTCCGCCCCCATCGCGTACAACCGACCCAGGCTGCCACCCGCCTGGGGCCACTGCGCGGTGACCTGTTTGCGCAGCGGGTCATTGGCGTCGAGCAGCCACGGGGTTTCGCAGAAGCGGATGCCGCTCATGTCGTTGTACTGGTTCTGGTCGCCGCTGGCGCTGAACACCGACGACGTCGCGTAGACCGGTACGTCGCCGGCGTACTGGAAGTTCAGGGTCGGCTTGATCTGCTGGGCCTGCTGCGGTGTCGAGGCGAGGAAGATGAACTCGATGTCCTGGCGACGGGACGGCTGGGCCGCGACCGTGGTGCCGACGGTGCTTTGCAGGCTCTTGGCGCGACCTTCGCTCTGGCGCAACTGGAACATGTCGGCGATCTGCTGGGCCAGTTGGACCGGCTGGTCGACGCGTTCGATGGCGACGATGGTGCCGCCGTTGGCCTGCCAGTCCTGGCTGAATGCCTTCAGTACGCGATCGCCCCATTCGCCCTTCGGTACCATGGCGGCGGCACGGTGCAGACCATCGGCGCGGGCGCGACGGGACACTTCACGGGCTTCATCCTCAGGTGCCAGGCCGAACTGGAACAGTTGTGGTGGCCCTTGTTCGCCTTCGCTGTAGTTCAGCGCCAGGGTGGTGATCGGCAATTGCGGGCGGGTGCTGATCTGCTTGACCAGTGGTTTTTCCAGTGGGCCGATGACCAGTTGCACACCGTCGGCCTGGGCCTTGCGATAGAACTCGTCCATGGAGGTCAGGCTGGCGCTGTCATAGAACTGGATGCTTGGCGGCGTCTGCCCGGCCTGCTGGGCCTGGTAGTGGGCAGCCATGAAGCCCTCGCGCAAGGCCTTGGCAACCGCGGCCAACTGGCCGCTTTGTGGCAGCAGCAGGGCGATCTTGCTCAGTGGCTGACTGGCCAGTTCCTTGAGCTTGGCCAGCGGAGTAGGCAGTTGCAGGGCAGCGGGGTGTTTCGGGTTCTGTTCGCGCCAGTGGTCGATGGCCGCCTGCTGCTGTTCCAGGGTGCCGGCGGTCTTGACGGCCTGGGCCAGGCTCAACCAGCCGCCGAGGTCGTCGGTGGAGGTGGGCTGCAACTGGTCGGTGGGCAGCGAGGCGATCAGCGACCAGATGGCTTCGTGGTTTTTCGCCGCGGCGTCGTTCTCCAGCAGGGGCGCGATGAAGATGCGTTCCTTGGCGGCGGCCAGGGTCTGGCCATCGGCCTCGAGGGCGCGGGCGCGGACGGTGCCGGTGCGGACTTGCTGCTCCACCGGCATTTCGCTCAGGTGTTGCAGGCTTGGATGGCTCAGGGCGGTCAGTGCGGCCTTGGGCTGGTTGCGGGTCATCGCCAGTTCAGCCGACAGCGTGCTGGCGAAAATCTGCTGGCCGGGCTTGAGTTGCTCCATCGGCACTTGTTGCAGGATCTGTGCGGACTGACCGGCATTGCCCTGGCGGTAGGCCAGGTCCGCGGCGCTCAGGCGCAGCAGGGCGGCTTTTTCCGGGGTTTTGCTTTGGGTGGCCTGTTCGAGCAACTGCTCGATACTGGCATCCGGGGTCCGTGGAAGTTCGCCAAGGCTGGACGAGGGCGAGCTGGCGCAGGCCGCCAGGAGGGCAGCGAGGCAGAGGGCGGAGAGCAGCCGCAGGCAAGCGATCATGTAAGTGTTCCTGATACGAGATCAAATTAGCGTCGAATTGTACCCAAGCACTGGCCGGGGCGCGATGCTGGTGGCGTGAATCGATCAATTTAGGTATTTCAAAGAGTGCAGCGCAGCACAAAAGACGGGTATTGAGCCCTTGTGGCGAGGGAGCTTGCTCCCGCTGGGCTCTGTAGGAGCTGGCGAAGCCTGCGATCTTTTGATCTTTCGCTTGAGATTCAAGTGTCTGGGGAAAGATCGCAGCCTCGCTTCGCTCGTCAGCTCCTACGGACGCAGCCGAGCGGGAGCAAGCTCCCTCGCCACAAGGGCTTGTGCAACCTTCCTGTGAGCGGTGATACCTCGGGGAGCCAGGTACTGCGAACAGCCGAGACGCTCGGCACACGCTACAATGGCGTTTTTTACCGATCATGAGGTGTGCGTTTTGACTGCTCCAGGTGCTTTGAATTCCGCTGCCGGCTCGCTTTATGTGGTGGCGACGCCCATCGGCAACCTGGACGATATCAGTGCCCGGGCGCTGAAAATCCTGCAGGACGTTGCGCTGATCGCGGCGGAAGACACGCGCCACTCCCAGCGCCTGCTGCAACATTTCGGCATTTCCACGCCGTTGGCGGCCTGTCATGAACACAATGAGCGGGACGAAGGCAGTCGTTTCATTGCCCGGCTGTTGGCGGGCGATAACGTCGCGTTGATTTCCGATGCCGGTACGCCGCTGATTTCCGACCCCGGCTACCATCTGGTGCGCCAGGCCCGGGCGGCTGGCATCAATGTGGTACCTGTGCCGGGGGCTTGTGCATTGATCGCGGCGCTGTCGGCGGCAGGCCTGCCGTCGGACCGTTTCATCTTCGAGGGTTTCCTGCCGGCCAAGGCGGTAGGGCGGCGGGCGCGCCTGGAAGCTATAAAGGAAGAACCGCGCACGCTGATCTTTTATGAGGCGCCGCACCGCATCCTGGAATGCCTGCAAGACATGGAGCTGGTGTTCGGCCCCGAGCGCCAGGCGCTGCTGGCCCGTGAGTTGACCAAGACCTTTGAAACCCTCAAGGGCCTGCCGTTGGCCGAGTTGCGGGCCTTTGTCGAGGGCGACAGCAACCAGCAGCGCGGTGAATGTGTCGTGCTGGTGGCGGGCTGGACGCCGCCGCAAAGCGAGGCTGCTGTCAGCAGCGAGGCGATGCGCGTCTTGAACCTGCTGCTCGAGGAAATGCCCCTCAAGCGCGCCGCAGCCCTTGCGGCGCAGATCACCGGCGAGCGAAAGAATGTGCTGTATCAGGTCGCACTGGAAAAACAGAAAGACCAGTGAAAGCGGGGCGTAGTGCTGGCCCGGGGCTTTTAGCGCTTGTTCTTCAAGCGCTCTACCGTTAACCTTCGCGGCGGAGAGTCGATCGGACAGTCGCTGCCCTCTATGAAAATTAGGGGGGGGAGGAAAGTCCGGGCTCCATAGGGCGAAGTGCCAGGTAATGCCTGGGAGGCGTGAGCCTACGGAAAGTGCCACAGAAAATAACCGCCTAAGCGTTTCGGCGCCGGTAAGGGTGAAAAGGTGCGGTAAGAGCGCACCGCACGGCTGGCAACAGTTCGTGGCTAGGTAAACCCCACTTGGAGCAAGACCAAATAGGGTCCCAAGGCGTGGCCCGCGCTGGGACCGGGTAGGTTGCTAAAGATGTCCAGTGATGGCCATCGTAGACGAATGACTGTTCAAGACAGAACCCGGCTTACAGATCGACTCTCCACCTTTTCCCTTCCTGCCGGAATCGCTGGCAGACGCAGTTCCTAATACCAAAAAAATCTTACTCTTAATAAATCACTTTAACTTGTGCGCGCAGTCCCCTGTGTTGCTTCAGGTTGAGGCGACTTTTCCTACGTCAGATTCTTGTTACCCCTCCTGAAACGCTCCTAAATCTCCGATCTATAAGGCTTTTCCTTCATTCCGCGCCTTGACGGTGCGGTGGGCGCATTCCTATAGTGTGCGCAAGTGGCGGAAAGTGGCATGAAGTGGGTTTTTTTGAAGGTAAAACGCCAAAAAGTGGAGAAACGCAGACGTGTTTCGCGGAGCTAACGCTATCAGTCTCGATGCAAAAGGCCGGCTCGCCATGCCCAGCCGGTATCGTGACGAGCTCGTTTCGCGAAGTTCGGGGCAATTAATCGTCACGATCGATGCCGTTGACCCATGTTTGTGTGTTTACCCTCTGGATGAGTGGGAAATCATCGAAACCAAACTGCGCGCACTGCCTTCGTTGCGTGAAGAAAACCGCCGCCTGCAACGCTTGCTGATCGGTAATGCCGTCGACCTCGAACTCGATGGCAGCGGTCGTTTCCTGGTGCCGCCGCGCCTGCGCGAATACGCCAAGCTGGACAAGCGCGCGATGCTGGTGGGCCAACTGAACAAGTTCCAGCTGTGGGACGAAGATGCCTGGAATGCGGTTTCTGCCGCTGACCTCGCTGCTATTCAACAACCGGGCGCCATGCCTGATGAACTGCGTGATTTGATCCTGTGACTATTGATAGCGGCTTTAACCACATCACCGTACTGCTTGACGAAGCCGTCGAGGCTCTCGCCGTACGTCCTGATGGCTGCTATCTGGACGGCACGTTCGGGCGTGGCGGACACAGCCGGCTGATTCTCAGCCAGCTCGGTCCGGACGGCCGGTTGCTGGGGTTCGACAAGGATCCTCAAGCGATTGCCACCGGGCAAGCGCTAGCGGCCGAAGACGGCCGCTTTGTCGTTGTGCAGCGCAGCTTTGCCGAGCTGGGCGCGGAAGTCGCCGAGCGTGGCCTGGCGGGCAAGGTCAGTGGCGTGCTGCTTGACCTGGGCGTGTCGTCGCCGCAACTGGACGACCCGGAGCGCGGCTTCAGTTTCCTCAATGACGGCCCGCTGGACATGCGCATGGATCCGTCCCGCGGCATCAGCGCCGCCGAATTCGTCAACACCGCCCCGGTGGAAGAAATCGCCCGTGTCTTCAAGGAATACGGTGAAGAGCGTTTCTCCGGCCGCATGGCTCGCGCCGTGGTCGAACGCCGCGACATCAAGCCCTTCCAACGCACCGGCGACCTGGCCGAGGTGCTGAAGGTTGCCAATCCGGCCTGGGAAAAGGGCAAGAACCCGGCGACCCGTGCTTTCCAGGGTTTGCGCATCCACGTCAATAACGAACTGGGCGATCTGGAGGTCGGTCTCGAAGCGGCGCTTGAAGCGCTGGAGATCGGCGGTCGGCTGGTGGTGATCAGCTTCCATTCCCTGGAAGACCGCATCGTCAAACTGTTCATGCGCAAACTCACCAAGGGCGAGGCCGATAACCTGCCGCGCAACCTGCCGGTGCGTTTCGAAGCCTTCGTGCCGAAAATCAAGATCCATGGCAAAGCGCAGTTCGCCTCCGAAGCCGAACTCAAGGCCAACCCACGTGCCCGTAGCGCCGTCATGCGTGTCGCGGAGAAGTTGCGGTGAGCAAGCTCTTCGCCAAGCCCCTGCCTGGCGGCAGCTTTTTCATGCTGCTGCTGTTTATCGGCGTGCTCGTGTCGGCCATCGCCGTGTCCTATAGCGCGCACTGGAACCGGCAGTTGCTCAACACCCTCTACAACGAACTGAGCGTGCGCGACAAGGCGCAGGCCGAATGGGGCCGGTTGATCCTGGAGCAGAGCACCTGGACCGCCCATAGTCGTATCGAAGTCTTGGCCACCGAACAGTTGAAAATGCGCATTCCCGGCGCCGCCGAAGTGCAGATGGTGGCGCCATGATGAAACTCGAAGGGGCGCTGTTCCCGTGGCGGTTTCGTCTGGTCCTGGGCTTGCTCGGGATCATGGTGGCAGCGATTTCGTGGCGCATCATCGACCTGCAGGTCGTCGACCGTGACTTCCTCAAGGGGCAGGGCGATGCTCGCAGTGTGCGTCATATTCCGATTCCGGCGCACCGTGGCCTGATCACCGACCGCAATGGCGAACCCCTGGCCGTGAGCACCCCGGTGACCACCTTGTGGGCCAACGCCAAGGAAATGCAGCTGGCCAAGGAAAAATGGCCGGCCCTGGCCGCCGCCCTCGGGCAAGACCCCAAGGCCCTGGCCGAGCGTCTTGAAGCCCAAGCCAACAAAGAATTCATTTATCTGGTGCGCGGCTTGACGCCTGAGCAAGGCCAGAGTGTGCTCGACTTGAAAGTACCCGGCGTCTACGGCATCGAAGAGTTCCGGCGTTTCTACCCGGCCGGTGAAGTCACTGCCCACATGGTCGGGTTTACCGACATCGATGATCGAGGGCGCGAAGGGGTCGAACTGGCCTACGACGAATGGCTCGCCGGGGTTGCCGGCAAGCGCCAGGTCATCAAGGACCGGCGCGGCAGGCTGATCAAGGATGTCCAAGTCACCAAAAACGCCAAGGCCGGCAAGCCCTTGGCGTTGTCCATTGACCTGCGCCTGCAATACCTGGCCAACCGCGAGCTGCGCAATGCCATCGTCGAGAACGGTGCCAAGGCCGGCAGCCTGGTGATCATGGACGTGAAGACCGGCGAGATCCTGGCGATGGTCAACCAGCCGACCTACAACCCGAACAACCGTCGCAACCTGCAGCCGGCGATGATGCGCAACCGCGCGATGATCGACGTGTTCGAGCCGGGTTCGACCATGAAGGCCGTGTCCATGGCCGCTGCCCTGGAAACCGGGCGCTGGAAACCGAGCGACACCGTCGAGGTCTACCCGGGCACCCTGCAGATCGGCAAGTACACCATCCGCGACGTGTCCAAGACCGAAGGCCCGGTGCTCGACCTGACCGGCATCCTGATCAACTCCAGTAACGTCGGCATGAGCAAGATCGCCTTCGATATCGGCGGCGAAACGATCTATCGCCTGGCCCAGAAAATCGGCCTCGGCCAGGACACCGGCCTGGGCTTCCCGGGCGAGCGTGTCGGCAACCTGCCGAACTACCGTGACTGGCGCAAGGCTGAAACCGCCACGCTGTCCTACGGCTACGGCGTTTCCGTGACCGCGATCCAGTTGGTCCACGCGTTTTCCGCGCTGGCGAACAACGGGCGCATGGCACCGCTGACCCTGATCAAGACCGACAAGCCGCCGCAGGCCACCCAGGTGATCCCGGAAAACGTCGCCAAGACCATGCAGGGCATGCTGCAACAGGTGATCGAGGCGCCGCGTGGTGTCTATCGTGCCCAGGTACCGGCCTATCACGTGGCAGGCAAGTCGGGTACGGCCCGTAAAACCTCCGTGGGCACCAAAGGCTACGCCGAGAATTCCTACCGTTCGCTGTTCGCCGGCTTCGGCCCGATGAGCGACCCGCGCTACGCCATCGTCGTGGTCATCGATGAGCCGAGCAAGGCGGGCTACTTCGGTGGCCTGGTCTCGGCGCCGGTGTTCAGCAAAGTGATGTCCGGCACCCTGCGCCTGATGAACATTACCCCGGATAACCTGCCACCGACCCAGCAGGCCAATACCGCACCGGTCATTCCCTTGAAAGCCGAAGGAGGGCGTGGCTGATGTCCCTGAGCCTGAACAAGATTTTTGCCCACGCCGGTCACGATCTGCTGATTCGTGAATTGGCCCTGGACAGCCGCAATGTACGTGCCGGGGACTTGTTCCTGGCGGTGCCGGGCGCCCGTGTCGATGGTCGCGATCATATTGCCGATGCCTTGAAGCGGGGCGCGGCTGCCGTGGCGTATGAAGTGCAGGGCGCGACCGTGCTGCCGATCACTGACGTTCCACTGATTCCGGTCAAGGGCCTGGCGGCGCAGCTGTCGGACATCGCCGGGCGTTTTTATGGCGACCCGAGCCGCCACCTCAACCTGGTAGGCGTGACCGGCACCAACGGCAAGACCAGCGTGACCCAATTGGTGGCCCAGGCGTTGGACCTGCTCGGCCAGCATTGCGGCATTGTTGGCACCTTGGGCAACGGTTTTCATGGGGCGCTGGAAAGCGGCTCGCACACCACGCCGAACCCGATTGCCGTGCAAGCGACCCTGGCGGACCTGAAGAAGGCCGGTGCCAAGGCCGTTGCGATGGAAGTCTCGTCCCATGGCCTGGACCAGGGCCGTGTGACCGCGCTGGCGTTCGACGTCGCGGTGTTGACCAACCTGTCCCGGGATCACTTGGACTACCACGGCACCATGCAGGCCTACGGCGAGGCCAAGGCCAAGCTGTTTGCCTGGAATGACTTGAAATGCCGGGTCATCAACCTCGATGACGAGTTCGGACGGCAACTGGCCGCCGACAAGCGTGAGTCCCGGTTGATCACCTACAGCCTGGAAGATGCCAGCGCCTACCTTTATGTACGCCAGGCGCAGTTCGATGACGAAGGCGTGCGCGCCACGCTGGTCACGCCCCAGGGCGAGCACCATCTGCGCAGCACCTTGCTCGGCCGCTTCAATCTGAGCAACGTATTGGCCGCCATCGGCGCCTTGCTCGGGCTGGACTACGCGCTGGACGAAATTCTCAAGGTGTTGCCAAAACTCGAAGGGCCAGCCGGGCGCATGCAGCGCCTGGGCGGTGGGGCTCAACCGTTGGTTGTGGTCGATTACGCCCATACCCCCGACGCGTTGGAAAAAGTCCTCACTGCCCTGCGTCCTCATGCCAAGGGGCGGTTGCTGTGCCTGTTCGGCTGCGGCGGCGATCGTGATCGCGGCAAACGCCCATTGATGGCCGAAGTCGTGGAGCGGCTGGCGGACGGCGTGCTGGTCACCGACGACAACCCGCGCAGCGAAGACCCGTTGCGGATTTTCGACGACATCCGCACCGGTTTTACCGATGTGGATAACGTCACCTTTGTCGCCGGTCGCGGCCAGGCCATCGCGCAGCTGATCGCCAGCGCCTCGGCGGACGATGTCATCGTCCTGGCTGGCAAGGGCCACGAGGACTATCAGGAAATCAACGGCGAGCGCCAGGCTTTCTCCGACCTGGTGGAAGCCGATCACGCCCTGACCGCGTGGGAGGTGGCCCATGCTTAAGGCCTTGAAACTCAGCGAGCTGACCAACGCCCTGAATGCGCGCCTCATTTCAGCGGACGCCACCTTCGACGGCGTCAGCATCGACAGCCGTGCGATCGCGCCGGGGCAATTGTTCGTCGCCCTGACCGGGCCGCGTTTCGATGGTCATGATTACTTGAACGAGGTCGCGGGCAAAGGTGCGGTCGCGGCCTTGGTCGAGCGGGAAGTGAGCAACAGCACGTTGCCGCAATTGCTCGTCAACGACACTCGCCAGGCCCTGGGTCAGCTCGGTGCGTTGAACCGTGCGGCGTACGGCAATCCTGTCGCGGCCATTACGGGCTCCAGCGGCAAGACCACGGTCAAGGAAATGCTTGCGAGCATCCTGCGCACCCGCGGTCCGGTGCTGGCGACCCGTGGCAACCTGAACAATGACCTCGGTGTGCCGTTGACCTTGCTGGAGCTGGCGCCGGAGCACAGCGCCGCGGTCATTGAATTGGGGGCTTCGCGGCTCGGCGAGATTGCCTACACCGTGGCCATGACCAAGCCTCACGTGGCGGTGCTCAACAACGCCGGGACCGCTCATGTCGGCGAGTTCGGCGGCCCGGAAAAAATCGTCGAGGCCAAGGGCGAGATCATCGAGGGGCTGGATGCCAATGGCGTCGCCGTGCTGAATCTCGACGACAAGGCCTTCGAAATCTGGAAGACCCGGGCGGGGGAGCGCAAGGTGCTGACCTTTGCCCTGAGCAACCTCGCCGCGAATTTCTACGCCAGCGACCTGGACCGCGATGCCCGCGGTTGCCCGGCCTTCAACCTGCACAGCCCCGACGGTGCCGAGCGGGTCCAGTTGAATCTGCTGGGCACCCATAACATTGCCAATGCCCTGGCCGCCGCGGCTGCCGCCCATGCCCTGGGCGTGTCGCTGCCGGGCATCATCGCTGGGCTGAACGCCGTGCAACCGGTCAAGGGGCGCTCCGTCGCGCAACTGGCCAGCAACGGCATGCGCGTGATCGACGACACCTATAACGCCAACCCGTCGTCCATGTGCGCGGCCGTGGATATCCTCGCCGGTTTCACCGGCCGTACCGTGCTGGTGCTGGGGGATATCGGCGAGCTGGGCGATTGGGCGCAACAGGGGCACCACGACGTCGGTGCCTATGCGCGCGGCAAGGTCGATGCGCTGTATGCGGTCGGCCCGATGATGGCTCACGCGGTCGCCGCGTTTGGCGAGCACGCACGGCATTTCACCACTCAAGCCGAATTGATCCAGGCCCTGGGCGCCGAGCAGGACCCGAACACCACCTTATTGATCAAGGGTTCACGCAGCGCAGCGATGGAAAACATCGTCGCGGCGCTGTGCGGCACCACCACGGAGAAACATTAATGCTGCTGCTGCTAGCGGAGTACCTGCAACAGTTCCACAAAGGCTTCGCGGTCTTCCAGTACCTGACCCTGCGCGGGATCCTGGGTGTGCTGACCGCGTTGTCGTTGTCGCTGTTCCTGGGCCCGTGGATGATCCGCACCCTGCAGAACCTGCAGATCGGCCAGTCGGTCCGTAACGACGGTCCGCAATCGCACCTGTCCAAATCCGGTACGCCGACCATGGGTGGCGCGCTGATCCTGTCGTCCATCGGCATCAGCACCTTGCTCTGGGCCGACCTGGCGAACCGCTACGTTTGGGTCGTGCTGCTGGTGACGCTGTTCTTCGGTGCCATCGGCTGGGTCGACGACTACCGCAAGGTCATCGAAAAGAATTCCCGTGGGCTGCCAAGCCGCTGGAAATATTTCTGGCAGTCGGTGTTCGGCCTCGGCGCGGCGATATTCCTTTATATGACCGCCGCCTCGCCGGTGGAAACCACCCTGATCCTGCCGATGCTCAAGGACTACAGCATTCCGCTAGGCGCAGGTTTCATCGTGCTGACCTACCTGGTGATCGTCGGTTCGAGCAACGCGGTCAACCTCACCGACGGCCTCGACGGCCTGGCGATCATGCCAACGGTCATGGTCGGCGGCGCGCTGGGGATCTTCTGCTACCTGTCGGGTAACGTGAAATTCGCTGAATACCTGCTGATCCCGTATGTGCCGGGGGCCGGCGAGCTGATCGTGTTCTGCGGTGCGCTGATCGGTGCCGGCCTGGGCTTCCTGTGGTTCAACACCTACCCGGCGCAAGTCTTCATGGGCGACGTCGGCGCGCTGGCGCTGGGCGCGGCCCTGGGCACCATCGCTGTGATCGTTCGCCAGGAAATCGTCCTGTTCATCATGGGCGGTGTGTTCGTGATGGAGACCCTGTCAGTCGTCATTCAGGTTGCCTCCTTTAAATTGACCGGCCGCCGCGTATTCCGCATGGCGCCGATCCACCACCACTTTGAACTCAAGGGCTGGCCCGAGCCACGCGTGATCGTCCGTTTCTGGATCATCACCGTGATTCTGGTGCTGATCGGCCTTGCCACCCTGAAGCTGAGGTAGAACGAGTGTCCCTGATCGCTTCTGACCACTTCCGCATCGTTGTCGGCCTCGGCAAGAGCGGCATGTCCCTGGTTCGCTTCCTGGCGAACCGGGGCGTGTCGTTTGCCGTGGCCGATACGCGGGAAAATCCGCCTGAGCTGGCCACGCTGCGCCGTGACTATCCGCAGGTGGACGTGCGTTGTGGCGAGCTGGACGTCGAATTCCTGTGCCGCGCCGATGAACTCTACGTGAGCCCCGGCCTGGCCCTGGCGACTCCGGCCCTGCAGGCTGCCGCGGCCCGTGGCGTGAAATTGTCCGGCGACATCGAGCTGTTCGCGCGTAACGCGAAGGCGCCGATCGTCGCCATCAGCGGTTCCAATGCCAAGAGCACCGTCACCACCCTGGTCGGTGAGATGGCTGCGGCGGCCGGCAAGCGCGTCGCCGTGGGCGGCAACCTCGGTACCCCGGCGCTGGACCTGCTCAGCGATGACGTCGAGCTGTACGTGATGGAGCTGTCGAGCTTCCAGCTGGAGACCACCGCCCACCTGGGCGCCGAAGTGGCCACCGTGCTCAACGTCAGCGAAGACCACATGGACCGTTACAGCGGCCTGCCGGCTTATCACTTGGCCAAGCACCGGATCTTCCGGGGCGCCCGGCAAGTGGTGTTCAACCGTCAGGACGCCTTGACCCGTCCGTTGCTGGGCGAGGGCATGCCCTGCTGGTCCTTCGGCCTCGGTGTTCCGGATTTCAAAGGCTTCGGCTTGCGCGAAGAGAATGGCGAGAAATACCTGGCCTTCGAATTCCAGAGCCTGATGCCGGTGCGCGAGTTGAAGATTCGTGGCGCCCACAACCAGGCCAATGCCCTGGCTGCGCTAGCCCTGGGGCATGCGGTTGGTCTGCCATTCGACGCCATGC
The DNA here is from genome assembly GCF_001269655.1 of Pseudomonas thivervalensis. Taxonomy (GTDB): domain Bacteria; phylum Pseudomonadota; class Gammaproteobacteria; order Pseudomonadales; family Pseudomonadaceae; genus Aquipseudomonas; species Aquipseudomonas thivervalensis. Next base: position 55,320 of record NZ_LHVE01000015.1, on the reverse strand, counting down.
TTTCGGCCCTGCGCACCTTCGCCGGCCTTGAGCACCGCTGCCAGTGGGTGCGCGACCTGGATGGCGTGGCCTGGTACAACGACTCCAAGGCCACCAATGTCGGGGCCGCGCTGGCCGCCATCGAAGGCCTGGGCGCGGACATCGAAGGCAAACTCGTGCTGATCGCCGGCGGCGACGGCAAGGGCGCCGACTTCAAGGACCTGCGCGACCCCGTGGCGGCCAACTGCCGGGCCGTGGTGCTGATGGGCCGTGACCGCGAATTGATCGCCCAGGCCCTCGGCGATGCCGTGCCGCTGGTCCGTGTCGGTTCCCTGGACGAGGCGGTGCAGCAATGCCGCGCTCTCGCGCAACCGGGCGATGCGGTGCTGTTGTCGCCGGCCTGCGCCAGTTTCGACATGTTCAAGAACTACGAAGAGCGTGGGCAATTGTTCGCCCGGGCCGCGGAGGACTTGGCATGAACCTGATGAACATCATCAAGCCGTACCCGTCGCCGTTGATCACCGGCCGTGGCATCGACCTGGATTTTCCGATGCTCGCCGGTTGCCTGGCCTTGCTGGGCCTGGGCCTGGTAATGATCACCTCCGCGTCGTCGGAAGTGGCCGCCGTGCAGTCGGGCAACACGCTTTACCACATGATCCGCCACCTGATTTACCTGGTGATTGGCCTGGGCGCGTGCATCGTCACCATGATGGTGCCGATCGCCACCTGGCAACGCCTGGGCTGGATGATGCTGCTCGGGGCCTTCGGCCTGTTGGTGATGGTGCTCTTGCCGGGCATTGGCCGCGAGGTCAATGGCTCGATGCGCTGGATCGGCTTCAGCTTCTTCAACGTCCAGCCTTCGGAGATCGCCAAGGTCTTCGTGGTGATCTACCTCGCCGGTTACCTGGTGCGTCGCCAGAAGGAAGTGCGCGAGAGCTGGATGGGGTTCTTCAAGCCGTTCATCGTGTTGCTACCGATGGCAGGCCTGCTGCTGATGGAGCCGGACTTCGGCGCCACGGTGGTGATGATGGGCGCGGCGGCGGCGATGCTGTTCCTGGGCGGCGTCGGGCTGTTCCGCTTCACCTTGATGGTCGTGCTGGCGGTGGCGGCGGTGACCGTGCTGGTGCAGGCGCAACCGTATCGGATGGCGCGCCTGATCACCTTTACCGATCCGTGGGCCGACCAGTTCGGTTCCGGCTATCAATTGACCCAGGCACTGATTGCCTTCGGTCGCGGTGAATGGCTGGGCGTGGGCCTGGGCAACAGCGTGCAGAAGCAGTTCTACCTGCCGGAAGCCCACACCGACTTCGTGTTCTCGGTCCTGGCCGAAGAGCTGGGCGTGGTGGGTTCCCTGTGCACCGTCGCCCTGTTCGTGTTCGTCTGCGTGCGCGGCATGTACATCGGCCTGTGGGCCGAGAAGGCCAAGCAGTTTTTCGCTGCCTATGTGGCGTATGGCTTGTCGTTCCTGTGGATCGGCCAGTTCCTGATCAACATCGGCGTGAACGTCGGCCTGTTGCCGACCAAGGGCCTGACGCTGCCGTTCCTCAGTTATGGCGGCAGCTCCCTGGTGATCTGCTGTGCCTGTCTCGGCCTGTTGCTGCGCATCGAATGGGAGAGTCGAACCCACTTGGGCAGCGAAGAGATGGAATTCCAGGAGAGCGACTTCGCCGAGGAGCCGACTCATGGACGCTAACGTGCTGATCATGGCGGGCGGTACTGGCGGGCATGTGTTCCCGGCGCTGGCTTGTGCCCGGGAATTCCAGGCGCGCGGCTACACCGTGCACTGGCTGGGCACGCCACGGGGCATCGAGAACGAACTGGTGCCCGGCGCCGGCCTCGAACTGCACCGGATCGACGCCAGCGGCCTGCGGGGCAAGGGCAAGTTGTCACTGCTCAAGGCGCCGCTGATGCTGCTCAAGTCGATCTGGCAGGCGCGGGCGATCATTCGCCGGTTGCGCCCGGTGTGCGTGGTCGGGTTCGGTGGTTATGTGACCGGTCCTGGCGGCGTTGCGGCAAAACTGGCCGGTGTGCCGGTGATCGTCCATGAGCAGAACGCCGTGGCCGGTACCGCCAATCGGTTACTGGTGCCGTTGGCCGCCCGGGTCTGTGAAGCCTTTCCCGACACCTTTACCCTGTCGGGCAGCCGCCGCACCACCGGTAATCCGGTGCGTACCGAGCTGTTCCTCGAAACACCGCGCCCGGCCCTGGCCGGACGCAAGGCGCGTTTGCTGGTCCTGGGTGGAAGCCTGGGGGCAGAGCCGTTGAACAAATTGCTGCCCGAAGCCTTGTCGCAGGTCGCCCCCGAACTGCGCCCGGAAGTGTTTCACCAGGCTGGCAAAAACCACGATGAAGTGACCGCCGAGCGCTACCGCGCCGCCGGCGTCGAGGCGCAAGTGCAGCCTTTCATCAAAGACATGGCCCACGCCTATGGCTGGGCCGACCTGGTGATCTGCCGCGCAGGCGCGTTGACCATCAGTGAACTGGCTGCCGCCGGTCTGCCCTCGATGCTGGTGCCTTTGCCCCACGCCATCGACGATCACCAGACCCGTAACGCCGATTATTTGGCCCGTGAAGGCGCTGCCTTCCTGATGCCGCAAAGAACGACTGGCGCCGCGGATCTTGCCGCCCGCCTGACAGAGGTTTTGATGCAGCCGCAACGACTTGAAGACATGGCCCGCGCCGCGCGCCGCCTGGCCAAACCCGATGCCACGGCCCAAGTGGTCGATACCTGCCTGGAGGTGGCCCATGGTTGAGAATCGCAAAGCCATGCCGCAACCGGAAATGCGCCGTATTCGCCGCATCCACTTCGTCGGTATCGGCGGCGTGGGCATGTGCGGGATCGCCGAGGTGCTGCTGAACCTGGGTTACCAGGTCTCGGGCTCCGACCTGAAGGCCTCCCCGGTCACCGAGCGCCTGGAATCCTTCGGTGCGCAGATCTTTATCGGCCACCGTGCCGAGAACGCCGCCAATGCCGACGTGCTGGTGGTGTCCAGCGCCGTGAACACCTCCAACCCGGAAGTCGCCACCGCCCTGGAACGCCGTATTCCCGTAGTGCCACGGGCCGAGATGCTCGCCGAGCTGATGCGCTATCGCCACGGCATCGCCGTCGCCGGCACCCACGGCAAGACCACCACCACCAGCCTGATCGCCTCGGTGTTCGCGGCCGGTGGCCTGGACCCGACCTTCGTGATCGGTGGTCGCCTGAATGCCGCGGGCACCAATGCCCAGTTGGGCACCAGCCGCTACCTGATCGCCGAAGCCGACGAGAGCGATGCGAGCTTCCTGCACCTGCAACCGCTGGTGGCGGTGGTGACCAACATCGACGCCGACCACATGGCGACCTACGACGGTGACTTCAACAAACTGAAGAAAACCTTCGTCGAGTTCCTGCACAACCTGCCGTTCTATGGTTTGGCGGTGGTGTGCCTTGACGACCCGGTGGTGCGCGAAATCCTGCCGCTGATCAAGCGTCCGACCGTGACCTACGGTTTTGGCGAAGACGCCGACGTACGCGCCATCAACGTGCGCCAGCAGGGCATGCAGACGTTCTTCACCGTGTTGCGTCCCGATCGCGAGCCGTTGGACGTGTCGGTGAACATGCCCGGCAACCACAACGTGCTCAACGCCTTGGCCACTATCTGCATCGCCACTGACGAAGGCGTCAGCGATGAAGCCATCGTCCAGGGCCTGTCCGGGTTCCAGGGCGTGGGCCGGCGCTTCCAGGTCTACGGCGAACTGCCGGTGGACGGCGGCAACGTGATGTTGGTGGACGACTACGGCCACCACCCAACCGAAGTCGCCGCGGTGATCAAGGCCGTGCGCGGTGGCTGGCCGGAGCGGCGCCTGGTGATGGTCTACCAGCCGCACCGCTACAGCCGCACCCGCGACCTGTATGACGATTTCGTCCAGGTGCTGGCCGACGCCAACGTGTTGCTGTTGATGGAAGTCTATCCGGCCGGTGAAGAGCCGATCCCGGGGGCCGACAGCCGCCAGCTGTGCCACAGCATTCGCCAGCGTGGCCAGTTGGACCCGATCTACATCGAACGCGGCGTGGACCTCGCGCCGCTGGTCAAGCCGCTGCTGCGCGCCGGCGACATCCTGCTGTGCCAGGGCGCCGGTGACATCGGTGGCCTGGCCCCGAAACTGTTGAACAGTCCGTTATTCGCCGGAGCCATCGTGGCGTCCAGCGAGGGGAAACTGAAATGACTGCTGCCTACGCCAACCTGGTCTCGACCCTCGATCCGAAAGCCTTCGGCCGCGTCGCCGTGCTGTTCGGTGGCAAGAGCGCCGAGCGCGAGGTCTCCCTCAAGTCCGGCAACGCCGTGCTGCAAGCCTTGCAAAGCGCCGGCGTCGACGCCTTCGGCATCGACGTGGGCGATGACTTCCTGCAGCGCCTGCTGAGCGAAAAGATCGACCGCGCCTTCATCATTCTTCACGGTCGCGGTGGCGAAGACGGCAGCATGCAAGGCCTGCTCGAATGCCTCGGTATTCCCTACACCGGCAGTGGCATCCTCGCGTCCGCCCTGGCGATGGACAAGCTGCGCACCAAGCAGGTCTGGCACAGCCTCGGCATTCCAACGCCGCGTCACGCCGTGCTGGCGTCCGAGGCCGATTGTATTTCGGCAGCGACGGAACTGGGCTTCCCTTTGATCGTCAAACCGGCCCATGAAGGTTCAAGTATCGGCATGGCGAAAGTGAATTCGCTGCCTGAGTTGACCGCAGCCTGGAAGGACGCCAGTTCCTACGATTCGCAAGTGTTGGTCGAACAATGGATCACCGGTCCCGAGTTCACCATCGCCACCCTGCGTGACCAGGTGTTGCCCCCGATTGCGCTGGGCACGCCCCACACGTTCTACGACTACGACGCCAAGTACATCGCCAACGATACCCAGTACCGCATTCCCTGCGGGCTGGATGCCGCCAAGGAAAAACAACTGATGGACCTCACGGCCAAGGCCTGTGAGGCGCTGGGTATCGCCGGTTGGGGCCGGGCGGACGTGATGCAGGACGCCGATGGGCAGTTCTGGTTCCTGGAAGTCAACACCGCCCCCGGCATGACCGATCACAGCCTGGTGCCGATGGCGGCCCGCGCCGCCGGCCTGGACTTCCAGCAACTGGTGCTGTCGATCCTGGCCGCCAGTGTCGGCCAACAAGAGCCAAGAGGTTAAGCCATGCAAGGCGCATCGCTTCGTCATCAGCCATCCGCACCCGGTCGCAAGCCGGTGCCGCGGGGTGCCAGCCGAATGGTGGCCAAAGAGCCGATGTCGGCGCGCTTGCCGAAAGCCAATTTTGGTTTTCTCAAGAGCCTGTTCTGGCCGGTGCTGCTGGTGGCGTTGGGGTTCGGTACGTATGAAGGCGCGCAACGGTTGCTGCCTTATGCCGACCGGCCGATTGCCCGGATCAACGTCCAGGGCGACCTGAGCTACATCAGTCAGCAGGCGGTGCAGCAGCGGATCGCCCCGTTCGTCGCGTCGAGCTTCTTCACCATCGACCTGGCGGGCATGCGCACGGAGCTGGAGCAGATGCCCTGGATCGCCCATGCCGAAGTCCGGCGGGTGTGGCCCGACCAGGTGTCGATTCGCCTGGAGGAACAACTGCCGGTGGCCCGTTGGGGCGACGAATCGCTGTTGAACAACCAGGGCCAGGCGTTTACGCCGCGAGAACTGGCCAATTATGAACATTTGCCACAACTGTTCGGTCCACAGCGGGCCCAGCAGCAAGTGATGCAGCAATACCAGGTGTTGAGCCAGATGTTGCGGCCGTTGGGTTTCTCCATCGCGCGCCTGGAATTGCGTGAGCGCGGCAGTTGGTTCCTGACCACTGGCGCGGGCAGCTCGGGACCGGGCATCGAGCTGTTGCTCGGGCGCGGCAACCTGGTGGAAAAGATGCGCCGCTTCATCGCCATCTATGACAAGACGCTCAAAGAACAGATTACGAACATTGCGCGCATCGATCTGCGCTACGCCAACGGCCTCGCTGTTGGCTGGCGGGAACCTGTAGCGCCGACGACGGCCGAACCCGCCGTCGCGAAGAATTAAGAAGAGGCAGGACCCATGGCAAACGTGCAAAGCGGGAAAATGATCGTCGGTCTCGATATCGGCACTTCCAAGGTGGTGGCGCTGGTAGGCGAAGTCGCGGACGACGGCACGCTGGTCATCGTCGGGATCGGTACACACCCGTCCCGTGGCTTGAAGAAAGGCGTGGTGGTGAACATCGAGTCCACCGTGCAATCGATCCAGCGCGCCATCGAAGAGGCGCAACTGATGGCCGGTTGCCGGATCCACTCGGCGTTCGTCGGCGTGGCGGGCAATCACATCCGCAGCCTGAACTCCCACGGCATCGTGGCGATTCGTGATCGCGAAGTCAGCTCCGCCGACCTCGAGCGCGTTCTCGACGCGGCCCAGGCCGTGGCGATCCCGGCCGACCAGCGTGTGCTGCACACCCTGCCGCAGGACTACGTGATCGATAACCAGGAAGGCGTGCGCGAGCCCCTGGGCATGTCCGGCGTGCGCCTGGAAGCCAAGGTCCACGTGGTGACCTGTGCGGTGAACGCTGCGCAGAACATCGAGAAGTGCGTGCGCCGCTGCGGCCTGGAAATCGACGACATCATCCTCGAGCAACTGGCCTCGGCCTACTCGGTGCTGACCGACGACGAGAAAGAACTGGGCGTGTGCCTGGTAGACATTGGCGGCGGCACCACCGACATCGCGATCTTCACCGAAGGCGCGATCCGCCACACGGCCGTGATCCCGATTGCGGGTGACCAGGTGACCAACGACATCGCCATGGCGTTGCGCACCCCGACCCAGTACGCCGAGGAGATCAAGATCCGCTACGCCTGCGCCCTGGCCAAGCTGGCCGGCGCCGGCGAAACCATCAAGGTGCCAAGCGTTGGCGACCGTCCACCGCGCGAACTGTCGCGCCAGGCCCTGGCCGAAGTGGTCGAGCCGCGTTACGACGAGCTGTTCACGCTGATCCAGGCCGAACTGCGTCGCAGTGGCTACGAAGACCTGATCCCGGCTGGCATCGTGCTGACCGGCGGTACGTCGAAGATGGAAGGCGCGGTCGAGCTGGCCGAAGAGATTTTCCACATGCCGGTGCGCCTGGGCGTGCCCCATGGCGTCAAGGGCCTGGATGACGTGGTTCGCAACCCGATCTATTCCACCGGCGTGGGCCTGTTGATGTACGGCCTGCAGAAACAATCCGACGGGATCTCGTTTTCGGGGATTGGCAGCCGCGACAGCTACAGCAGCGACGAGCCGAAGGCACCGTTGTTCGAGCGGCTCCAGGCTTGGGTCAAAGGCAACTTTTAAACAGTTTCAAAGCTTCACGCGGCAAGTTTCAGGCTTGGCGCTGGAAGACGCAGCAAACGCAGTAGGCGAAAAAACTAGAGAATGAAGGAGAGGGAAAATGTTCGAACTCGTAGACAACATCCCCGCTAGCCCGGTTATCAAAGTAATCGGTGTCGGCGGTGGCGGCGGCAACGCTGTCAACCACATGGTCAAGAGCAACATCGAAGGCGTCGAATTCATCTGCGCCAACACCGATGCTCAAGCGCTGAAAAACATTGGCGCGCGGACCATCCTGCAACTGGGTACCGGCGTGACCAAGGGCCTGGGTGCCGGCGCGAATCCCGAGGTTGGCCGTCAGGCTGCCCTGGAAGACCGCGAGCGCATCGCTGAAGTCCTGGCTGGCACCAATATGGTGTTCATCACCACGGGCATGGGCGGCGGTACCGGTACCGGTGCTGCGCCGATCATTGCCGAAGTGGCCAAGGAAATGGGCATTCTCACCGTTGCGGTGGTGACCCGTCCGTTCCCGTTCGAAGGTCGCAAGCGCATGCAGATCGCCGATGAAGGCATCCGCGCGCTGAGCGAAAGCGTCGACTCGTTGATCACCATCCCCAACGAGAAGCTGCTGACCATCCTGGGTAAAGACGCAAGCCTCTTGTCGGCTTTCGCCAAGGCCGATGACGTACTGGCCGGTGCCGTTCGCGGTATCTCCGACATCATCAAGCGTCCGGGCATGATCAACGTCGACTTCGCCGACGTACGCACCGTGATGTCGGAAATGGGCATGGCGATGATGGGCACTGGCTGCGCCAGCGGTCCGAACCGTGCACGCGAAGCCACCGAAGCGGCCATCCGCAACCCGTTGCTCGAAGACGTCAACCTGCAGGGCGCCCGTGGCATCCTGGTGAATATCACCGCCGGTCCGGATTTGTCCCTGGGCGAGTACTCCGACGTGGGTAGCATCATCGAGGCGTTCGCGTCCGACCACGCGATGGTCAAGGTCGGCACCGTGATCGATCCGGACATGCGCGATGAGCTGCACGTGACCGTGGTTGCCACTGGCCTGGGCGCGAAAATCGAGAAGCCGATGAAGGTGATCGACAACACCGTGCAGACCACCATGGCCTCCCAGCCACAGCAACAAGCCCCCGTTCGTCAGGAACAGCCTGCGGTGAACTACCGTGACCTGGACCGTCCGACCGTCATGCGCAACCAGGCCCAGGCCGGTGCTGCGACTGCCGCGAAGATGAATCCGCAAGACGATCTGGATTACCTGGACATCCCGGCTTTCCTGCGTCGTCAGGCCGATTGATGGAATGTATCAGGGGGATACGGTTGATTGGTGTTCAGCAAAGGTCTGGTCTGCTATCATCGCCAGCCTTTGTTGATACCAGTTCGCAATTTGCGCTGAAGCGGCCCATGCCATGATTAAACAACGCACCCTGAAGAATATTATCCGTGCCACAGGTGTCGGCCTGCACTCCGGCGAGAAGGTCTACCTGACCCTCAAGCCCGCGCCTGTCGATACCGGCATCGTGTTTTGTCGTGCCGACCTCGACCCTGTGGTGCAGATTCCTGCTCGCGCGGAAAACGTTGGTGAAACCACTATGTCGACCACACTGGTCAACGGTGACACCAAAGTGGACACGGTGGAGCATTTGCTCTCGGCCATGGCTGGCCTGGGCATCGATAACGCCTACGTCGAGCTCTCCGCGTCCGAAGTCCCGATCATGGATGGCAGTGCCGGACCCTTCGTATTCCTGATTCAATCGGCTGGCCTGGAAGAGCAGGACGCAGCCAAGAAGTTCATCCGCATCCTGCGGGAAGTGACTGTGGAAGACGGCGACAAGCGCGCCACTTTCGTCCCTTTCGAAGGTTTCAAGGTGAGCTTCGAGATCGATTTCGATCACCCGGTTTTCCGTGACCGCACCCAGAGTGCAAGCGTGGATTTTTCCAGCACTTCGTTCGTAAAAGAAGTCAGCCGCGCCCGTACCTTTGGTTTCATGAGTGACATCGAGTACCTGCGCAAGCACAACCTCGCACTCGGCGGCAGTGTTGAAAACGCGATCGTGGTCGATTCCGATGGTGTATTGAACGAAGACGGCCTTCGTTATGAAGACGAATTCGTCAAGCACAAGATCCTCGATGCAATCGGCGACCTCTACCTGCTGGGCAATAGCCTGATTGGTGAGTTCAAGGGCTTCAAGTCCGGTCACGCACTGAACAACCAGCTGCTGCGCAAGTTGATTGAGCAGAAGGATGCTTGGGAAGTCGTGACGTTCGAAGACGCCAGCACCGCACCAATCTCTTACATGCGCCCTGTTGCGGCTGTGTAAGCAAAAAACCTCTCTAGTTTTTGAAGGCTGCCTTTGGGTGGCCTTTTTTTATGGGCGCTTTTTGGGTGTATATCTTTTTGGTGTGTATATCCGTTGCTGCGGTAACTAACAGGGCGCCCGAGATCAACGTCCTCCCCGAGGCGGCCTAATAGCCGACCTGGTCCTTGAGGGAACCGTGTTCCTCCTGTGGGAGCGAGCCTGCTCGCGAAGGGGCCGGTCACCGCAAACTGACACACCGCCATCGCGAGCAGGCTCGCTCCCACAGTGTTTACCGTTGATCAATCTGTGGCGTGATGGCTGGGAAGCTTTTGTGGCGAGGGAGCTTGCTCCCGCTTGAGTGCGCAGCGCTCATCGCTTTTTTGGGGCCGCTGCGCGACCCAGCGGGAGCAAGCTCCCTCGCCACAGGACCGTGCCGTTCCCAAAACCCTTGTGGGTATCCAACATCACCGGACATCACATCGCACAAACCACACGATTTCGCCCACTGGCCTTCGCCTGGTACAGCGCCTTGTCCGCAGCGAACAAAAGTTGCGGAAGCTCACCATACGGCCCGTTCAGCCAAGTAGCGATGCCAATACTCACCGTCATGGACGCTCCCCCCTCGGTCACCGGTGGTAACTGTTCAACCGCGTCGCGAATGTTCTGAGCCATGGTGAACGCACCAGCGGTGGTGGTCTCCGGCAGCACCACCGAGAACTCTTCACCGCCATAACGCGCCGCCAGGTCGGCGGGGCGTCGGACGTGTTGGCCGATCAACTGCGCCAAGGTTCGCAGGGCCTCGTCACCCTGCTGATGACCATGGCGATCATTGAATGCCTTGAAGTGATCGGCATCGATCATCAGCACAGACAACGGTTGGCCCGAACGTTGGGCACGCAGCCATTCCTGTTGCAACGTCTCGTCCAGCGTTCGTCGGTTGGCCAGGCCGGTGAGGGCATCGGTGGAGGCCAGCTGTGCCAGTTCCCGTTCGGCATTGTGGCGGCGTCGCAATTCGCGGCGCAGCAGCCAGGTGACCCACAGCAGGCCAATGCACAGCGCACCGGTGGCGCCGCTGACCAAGAGCGCGGTGCGTAGCCAGGAAGCAAAAACCTCTTGGGTCGAGAGGGCCACCACAACGATCAGAGGCAAGTTGCCTACCTGGGAAAAGGTATACAGGCGCGTTTTCTGATCCTGGCCGGATACACTGGTGAAACTGCCGTTGCCTTCGCGCAGGATGCGTACGAAGTTCGGTCGGTTGCTGAAATCCTTGCCTATCAGATCGTCGGCCAGGGGCGGCTCCTGTGCCAATAGAATGCCTTTGCTGCTGACCAGATTGACCGTCCCGCCATGTCCGATGTTCAAGCTTTTGAATAATTGGTTGAAGTAATTCAGGCGCATCGCGGCCTCGGCCACGCCCATGAACTCGCCCCGTTCGTCGCTCAGTCGATAGCTGAAACTGATGCGCCAGTCCTGCGCATGACTTCTGGAACGGAACGGGCGGCTGATCATCATGCCCGGGCTCGGGTCCTGGACATGGGACTGGAAATATTCTCGGTCGGCGTAATTGCCTTTTCGCGGTTCGATCGAGGCGGAGTCGGCGATGACATCGCCACGCTTGTCGAGCAGCAGGATGTCGCCTTTGTAGGGGGCGGCGGTGGCGCGGTCGAACAGCGCCAGATGGCGAATCGCTGGCGAAACGTCTTTCAGATCGTCGCGTTTGGCAGCGGCGACCAAACCTTGCAGCGACAGATCGTAGAGCTCCACGTTACGCAGCACATCGGCGTCAATCAATTGCACGATATTGGTCGCCGCACGTGTCGCAGCCTGTTGTGCGGCGGCATGTTCGCGGATCAACAGAAACGTCACGATGCTCAGGATGGCGATGACAACCAGCGAACAGGCCAGTACGAGTACCCGTTCCGAACGTATCGAAAGCGGGGTGTTGCCGGGTGTCGCACTGCGCGCGCTCATGGGTCCGATGTCTGCATAGTCATGTGGCTGGGATCCGTCCCAAAGGATTGCAAACCGGCAATGAACCAGATGCTGGCCTTTTGCTGAATTGTGCTTGGATCGGTGATGGCGGGCAATCAGTGTTTGCGCAATAACTCGGTAGGAACTGCCGAAGGCTGCGATCGGTCGATTTTGCTTCAGTTGGCTTTCGCCCAGCATTCAAATGGAAAAGATCGAACCTTGTGGCGGTGTCAGGCTGGCAAACGGATCCCGAACGTGTTGGCGCCCTGGTCGCTGTGTACAAAAACATCGCCACCATGCATCAGCGCGATGGCCTTGACGATGGCCAGCCCCAGCCCATGGTTGGCGCCACTGTTGCTGCGCGAGGCATCGACGCGATAGAAGCGTTCGAACAAGCGCGGCAGGTGCTCGCCGGCAATCGGGTCGCCGGGGTTGGTGACGGCGAGGCAGATCTGGTCGCCAACGGCTTCGATGCGCACCTCGATCACGTGCCCGGGCGCCGTGTGTTGCACGGCGTTGCTCAGCAAATTGATCAGCGCCCGACGCAGGTGGGCGATTTCGATGTTGGCCTGGGCGTCGCCGCTGACCCGGACCTGGACCTGGGCATCTTCCAGAATGAAGTCCAGGTAGTCGAGGGTGGTCGCCACTTCGCCGGCCAGGGACGTGCTGGTCAACTTGGTGGCCTTGCTGCCCTGGTCGGCGCTGGCCAGGAACAGCATGTCGTTGATGATCGAGCGCAGCCGCTCCAGCTCCTCGAGATTCGATTGCAGCACTTCGAAATAATGTTCGGCCGAGCGCCCTCGGGTCAGCGCCACCTGTGTCTGGCCGATCAGGTTGGTCAGGGGCGAGCGCAACTCGTGGGCGACGTCGGCATTGAACGACTCCAGCCGTGAGTAAGCCTGTTCGACCCGGTCCAGGGTGGCGTTGAAGGAACTGACGAACTGGCCCAGCTCCGGCGGCAAGGGCGACAGTTGCAAGCGCCCGGACAGGCGGGGTGGGGCCAGGCGCTGGGCTTCATCGGACAGCTTGATCAGCGGCTTGAGGCCGATGCGCGCGACCCAGTAGCCCAGCAGCGAAGCCAGGAGCACGCCGATAATCGCCAGGCTCACCAGCGCCACCAACAGGCGATGCTGGGTCTGGTAGAAGGTCTCGGTGTCGATGCCGATCATGAAACGCAGCGGCGGGCGTTGGTCCTTGGCCGGGAACTGGCTCACCAGTACTTTCATGGGGTAGTGCCGATGGGGCAATGTCAGGTCGCGCTTACCCAGGGCGCCTTGGGCAAAGGTGCGGATCTGCGCATCGGGATTGCCGTATTCAAAGCGTGGATCGTCGCTGACGATCCAGAAATGGATGCGCTTGTCTTCTTCGCCGAGCAATCGCAGCTTGTTGTTGATCTTCACCCAGTGTTCAGGCGTGCCATAGCGGCCGACGGTGGACTCCAGGACGCTGTAGCGGGCATCGAGCTCGGCTTCAGGCAGCAGGCCCAAGCCTTTGGCGACCTGTTGGTACAAGGCGCCCCCGATCAACAGGAACACCAGCGCCGCCACCAGCGTGAACAGGGCGCTCAGGCGCAGGGCGATGCTGTCAGGCAACTTCATTGCTGCGATTCTCCAGCACATAACCCATGCCGCGGATGGTGTGCAGCAGCTTCTGTTCGAATGGCCCGTCGAGCTTGGCCCGCAAGCGTTTGATCGCCACTTCCACCACGTTGGCGTCACTGTCGAAGTTGATGTCCCAGACCATCTCGGCAATGGCGGTTTTCGAGAGGATTTCGCCTTGGCGCCGGGCCAGGACGCTGAGCAGGGAGAACTCCTTGGCGGTCAGGTCCAGGCGCTGGCCGGCGCGCGTGGCCTTGCGGCTGATCAGGTCGATCCACAGGTCGGCGATGCTCACCTGAACCGGTTCGTGGCCGCCGCTGCGGCGGGTCAGGGCTTGCAGGCGGGCCACCAGCTCCAGGAACGAAAAGGGTTTGCCCAGGTAATCGTCAGCACCGTCGCGTAGCCCCTTGATGCGATCCTCGACCCGTTCCCGGGCGGTGAGCATGATCACCGGTGTCTGCTTGCGGGCGCGCAAGGCGCGGAGCACGCCGAAGCCGTCCAGGCCAGGCAGCATCACGTCGAGCACGATTACCGCATAGTCGGTTTCCAGGGCCAGGTGCAGTCCCTCGATACCGTCTGGCGCTACGTCCACGGTGTAGCCCTGTTCGGTCAGGCCGCGGTGCAGGTAGTCCGCGGTTTTTTCTTCGTCTTCGATGATCAGAACGCGCATGGCTCCGCCTCAATGATCCGTGCTTGCCAGCGCCACCGTCGGCGCCGATCCTGGCTGATGGGCGGGCCGATGGAACAGGCGCTCGAGCCACAAGTATATGACCGGTGTGGTGAACAGCGTCAGCGCCTGGCTCACCAATAGGCCGCCCACCACCGCGATGCCCAGCGGCTGGCGCAGTTCCGCGCCGGCGCCATAACCAAGCATCAGCGGCAGGGCGCCGAGCAGGGCGGCCAGGGTGGTCATCATGATCGGCCGGAAGCGTGTCAGGCACGCCTGGAAAATCGCCTCCTGGGGGGCCAGCCCTTTGTTGCGCTGGGCGTCGAGGGCAAAGTCGATCATCAGGATGCCGTTCTTCTTGACGATACCGATCAGCAACACCAGCCCGATCAGCGCCATGATCGAAAAGTCCTGGCCCAGCAGCCAGAGCATGATCAGCGCGCCGAGGCCGGCCGAGGGCAGGGTAGAGATGATCGTCAACGGGTGCACGAAACTCTCGTAGAGCACGCCGAGGATGATGTACACGGCCACCAGCGCGGCGAGGATCAGCCATGGCTGGCTCGCCAGCGAACTTTGGAAGGCCTGGGCCGCGCCCTGGAAATTGCCGGTGATGGCGGCCGGCATGCCGATTTCGTTTTTCGCCTGGTCGAGCAGGCGCACCGCGTCCCCCAGGGCTACGCCGGGCGCCAGGTTGAACGACAGGTTGGCGGCCGGGAACATGCCGTCGTGGGCAATGGACAAAGGGCCGTTGCTCGGCGCATCGAAGCGGGCCAGGGCCGAGAGCGGCACCATTTCTCCGCTCAGGGGCGAGCGCAGGTAGAAATACGCCAGGCTTTCGGCCTTGCCCCGTTGCGCGGTGTCGAGTTCCAGGATCACGTTGTACTGGTTGGTCTCGGTCTGGAATTCATTGATCTGCCGCTGGCCGAAGGCGTCGTACAGGGCCTGGTCGACATCGGTGGCGGTGAGGCCGAAACGCGCCGCCGCGCTGCGGTCGATGTTGATGTGGGTGATGCTGCCGCCCAGTTGCAGGTCGTTGGAGATGTCACGGAACGCCGGGTTGCCGCGCAGCTTGTCGGTGAGTTTTTGCGTCCAGGCGTTGAGGCTCGGCCCGTCGTTGCTCTTGAGCACGCACTGATATTGGGCGCGACTGGGACCGGAGCTGAGGTTGATGTCCTGTCCGGCCCTGAGGTACAGCACCACGCCGGGGATTTTCAGCAATTGCGGGCGGATCCGGTCGATGAAGCCGCTGGCCGACACGTCACGCTCGCCCCGGGGCTTGAGGGCGATCCAGAAGCGGCCGTTGGCGATGGTCTGGTTGTTGCCCGAGACGCCGACGGAATGGGAGAAGGTCTGCACCGCCGGGTCGGCGGCGACGATTTCGGCCAGGGCCTTGTGCTTGGCCACCATGTCCGGAAACGACACATCGGCGGCGGCTTCGCTGGTACCCAGCACCAGGCCGGTGTCCTGTACCGGGAAGAAACCCTTGGGAATGAACACGTAGCCCACCACCGCCAGTGCCAGGGTCAGGCCGAACACGCCGATCATCAGCTTCTGATGGGCCAGGGCCCGCCGCAGGCCGCGCTCATACCAGCCCAGCAGGCGTTCGCCGAACCCTGGTGCGCCGTGGGCGTGGTGCACCGGGGCGCGCATGAACAGCGCGGCCAGGGTCGGCGCCAATGTGAGGGACACCACCACCGAGATCAGGATGGTCGACGTGGCAGTCAGGGCAAATTCCTTGAACAGGCGCCCGACCACGCCCCCCATGAACAGCAGCGGAATGAACGCGGCGATCAGCGAGAAACTGATGGAGACCACGGTGAAGCCAATTTCGCCGGCCCCCTTGATCGCGGCCTCGCGCATGCCGTCGCCGGCCTCGAGGTGGCGGTGGATGTTCTCCACCACCACAATCGCATCGTCCACCACGAACCCCACCGAGATGACGATCGCCACCAGGGTCAGGTTGTTCAGGCTGAAGCCCATCACGTACATCAGCGCGAAACTGGCGATCAGCGACACCCCCAGCACCGCCGAGACGATCAAGGTCGCCGAGAGCTGGCGCAGGAACAGCGCCATCACCGCCACCACCAGCAGCACGGCGATCAGCAAGGTGATCTCCACCTCATGCAGCGAGGCGCGGATGGTCTGGGTGCGGTCGATCAGCACCTTGACCTGCACCGCCGCGGGCAGCATGGCTTGCAGGGTTGGCAGGGCCGCCTGGATGCGGTCGACGGTCTCGACGATGTTCGCCCCCGGTTGCCGGAAAATCACCAGGTTGACCCCCGGCTCGTTGTCGGACCAGGCCTGGACGTAAGCGTTTTCCGAGCCGTTGACGACCTTGGCGATGTCCTTGAGATGAACCGGTGCCCCGTCCCGGTAGGACACGATCAGCTCGCCGTACTCGGCAGGCTGGAACAACTGGTCGTTGGTGGACAGGGTGGAAATGCTCGAGTCGCCGTACAGGGCGCCCTTGGCCAGGTTGAGGCTGGCCTGCTGGAGCGCCAGGCGGATGTCGGCCAGGGTCAGGCCGATGGCGGCGAGTCGGTCAGCCGAGGCCTGGACCCGGATCGCCGGACGTTGCTGGCCAGTAATGTAGATTTGTCCTACGCCATCGATCTGGCTGATCTGGCGGGAGAGCAGGGTTTCGACGTAGTCGCTCAGCTCGGTGCCGGGCATCAGGCTGGAGCTGATGCTGAGGATCAGCACCGGGCTGTCGGCGGGGTTGACCTTGCGCCAGGTCGGCAGGTTCGGCATGTCGTTGGGCAGCTTGCCGGCGGCGGTATTGATCGCCGCCTGCACTTCCTGGGCGGCGGTGTCGATGCTTTTATCGAGGCTGAACTGCAGGATCAGGTTGGTCGAGCCCAGGGCGCTGCTGGACGTCATCTGGGTGATGCCGGGAATGGCACTGAATTGCACTTCCAACGGCGTCGCCACCGACGACGCCATGGTTTCCGGGCTGGCCCCGGGCAACTGGGCGTTCACCTGGATGGTCGGGAATTCCGCCTCCGGCAACGGCGCGACGGGCAGGCGAGGAAACGCGATCACCCCCAGCAGTACCAAGGCAAACGTCAGCAGCACCGTGGCGATGGGGTGGTCGATGCACCAGGCCGAAATCGAGCCGCGGCCCTTCATGGTTGCGGCTCCGCAGTCTTGGCCAGGGCGGGCGGATCACTGAGCACCTGGATGTGGCTGCCCGGCTTGAGCCGCGACTGACCGTCGCTGACCAGTTGGTCGCCGGCGTTGACCCCCTTGATGATGTGCAGGTCGCTGTCCTGGTAGACCATCACCACCGGCACGCTCTCGACCTTGTCGCCCTTGATCCGATACACGAAGTGTTGCTCCAGCCCGCGCTGGACCACGGTGGGCGGTACCACCAGGGCGTCCTTGTCGATGGCGGTCTGGATTTTCAGCGTCACCAGTTGCCCCGGCCACAACCGTTGCGCGGCGTTGTTGAACTCGGCCTTGGCCCGCAGGGTTCCGGTGTTGGCGTTGATCTGGTTGTCGATGAGGCTCAGGCGTCCCTCGCCGAGCAGCTCCCCGGTGGTGCCATCGGCACCGATGTAAGCCTTGACCAAGGCTTGCTCGGGGGCGGCGATCAACCGTTGCAAGGTGGGCAGCATTTGCTGGGGCAGGGAGAACTCCACCGCGATCGGGTCGATCTGGGTCACCGTGAACAGGCCTTCGGCGTCGCTGGTGCGCAGGAAGTTGCCTTCGTCCACGTTGCGAATGCCGACGCGACCGCTCACGGGGGAGCGGATCTGGGTGTAGGACAGTTGCACCTGCGCCGAGTCGATGGCCGCCTGGTTGCCCTGGGCGGTCGCCTTGAGCTGGTTGACCAGCGCCTGTTGCTGGTCGTAGGTCTGCTTCGAGACACCGTCATCGACACTCAGCAACTTGTAGCGCTTGAGGTTGACCTGGGCCACCGCCAGTTGCGCCTGGCTCTCGCCGAGCTGGGCCCGGGCCTGGTCGAGGCTGGCGCGGATCGAACGGTCGTCGATGGTCGCCAGCAGATCACCCTTCTTGACCAGTTGTCCTTCCTTGACCAGCAACCGGGTGAGGATGCCGTCGATCTGCGGCCGGATCACCACGCTGTGCAGCGACAGCACCGTGCCGATGCCACTGGCAAAGCGCGGGACATCCTGTTGCACAACGCTGACGGTCCGCACCGGAACGGCGGTGGGCGCGCCGGGCTTGGCGGTCACGGGCTTGAGCACAAACCAGAGGACGAGGGCCGCCAGGGCGACCAACAGCACGACAAGCAGGACAGTTTTCTTCTGGATGCGCATGGATAGAAAGGGCCGGTTCGGGACGCAGGAGTTTGAGCTTTCTTATATAGCGTTACGAGCCGGTCAGGAAGGTGACGGCTAACTGACAGGCTTGTCAGTTTTGTCCTGGCTTGCTGTCAGATGAATGGATGTGCGGATGAAACTGCCCTGCGCGCTGGGATATCGGGCAGGTATACTGCCGCCTTTCGCGGCTCGCCTACCGAGCCCGGCATACTGAATTGTGGCGAGGGAGCTTGCTCCCGCTTGAGTGCGAAGCGCTCACAGGGATGGGGCCGCTTCGCAGCCCAGCGGGAGCAAGCTCCCTCGCCACGGGTTGTTGTCCTACTCAAGTGAATAATTCAAATGACTTCCTCAATACCATCGCCTGCGGACGAAGGCTCGCAAGGCGAACCGTCTGGCCAGACGGACAGCGATGTTTCCAACAGCGAGGACGTCAAAGCGGCGATCCCAGCCTTCAAATTCCCGTTCAAACCCGGTGAACTGGCGGCGGCCAAGGGCGCCGGGCAACAGCCTTGGTACAAGAACGGCGCGAAGAATGGCCATACCAAGACCCCGGGCGCCGCGCCTCCCGGCACGCGCCGCTCCATGGGCAAGCGCTGAATTCATCCTTCACGCACGGGCACGACTTCAGTTCGCGCCCCGTGTGCCTGCCAGGCTGCCACTCAATTCGTAAGCCGTCAGTTCAGCCTGGTGCGCCGCAAGGATTTCCGGCAACGAGCCGCGCAGGTATTCGACCCAGGTCTTGATCTTCGCATCCAGGTACTGGCGCGAGGGGTAGATGGCGTAGAGGTTCAGTTCCTGGGAGCGGTAGTTGGGCATGACCCGCACCAGCGTGCCGTTGCGCAAGCCTTCGATGGCGGCATACACCGGCAGCACCCCCACGCCCATGCCGCTGGTGATTGCGGTTTTCATCGCATCGGCGGAATTCACCAGGAACGGTGAGCTGTTGATGGTGACCATCTCCTGGCCTTCCGGGCCGTCGAACACCCATTTTTCCAGCGGGATGACCGGGCTGACCAGGCGCAGGCAGGCGTGGTTGAGCAGGTCGCTGGGTTTCTGCGGGCAGCCGCTGGCTTTCACGTAGGCGGGTGACGCGCAGACGATGCTGTAGGTGATCCCCAGGCGTTGGGAGACGAAGCCCGAATCCGGCAGTTCACTGGCGAGCACGATGGAGACGTCGTAGCCCTCGTCGAGGATGTCCGGCACCCGGTTGGCCAGGGTCAGGTCGAAGGTCACGTCCGGATGGGTCTTGCGGTAGCGGGCGATGGCGTCGATTACGAAATGCTGGCCGATGCCGGTCATGGTGTGGACCTTCAACTGCCCGGCCGGTCGCGCATGGGCATCGCTGGCCTCGGCTTCCGCTTCTTCCACGTAAGCCAGGATCTGTTCGCAACGCAGCAAGTAGCGTTTACCCGCCTCGGTCAACGCAATGCGCCGAGTGGTGCGGTTGAGCAGACGGGTTTGCAGGTGGGCTTCCAGGTTGGAAACCGCACGCGAGACGTTGGCTGTGGTGGTGTCCAGTTGCACGGCGGCGGCGGTGAAACTGCCGGCTTCGGCCACACAACTGAACGCGCGCATGTTTTGCAAGGTGTCCATGGAGGGCTCTCTTGGGAGGTGGCAAATTGTGACATGAAGTTACAGAGCTGCGGGACCCGACTAATGGATTATCGCGTTAACGGTAACAAAGATTCGCAGAAAGGTCGGCTTATCGCCGGGGAGGGCGGTGCCTAGAATTGCCGCCAATCCTGGACCTGTTGATTGCTGCGGGAGCGCTTTTGTGGGAGCCGAGCTTGCTCGCGATGAACGATGACGCGGTCTTGCAGTTTAAACCGTGTCGTCCCCATCGCGAGCAAGCTCGGCTCCCAAAAAGGCTCGCTCCCACAGGTTTTGCGTTAACAGGCAGCCATCCTCGTCGTCATGCCCTTTCAGGAATTTTGCGCCAGTGCCGCGTTGCATCAGCAGAGAGCTGAAGACTCTCAGTGTTTGGGTTCTGACATTAACCATCAGCGGTTGCATCGGCACAGGCGGCATTGCGCCGCAAGGCCAGGTATTGCCGGCCGACCAACTGGCGACCGATGCCGCCATCCGCGAGGCCGCCCGCGACGCCCGCTGGCCCACCCGCCAGTGGTGGCAAGCCTATGGCGATCGGCAACTGGATCGCTGGATCGACCTGGCCGTGCAGGGCAGCCCGAGCCTGGCCATGGCCGCCGCCCGGGTGCGCCAGGCCAAGGCCATGGCCGGTGTTGCCGAGGCCGCCGAGTCGCTGCAGGTCAATGGTGAGTCGACCCTCAAGCGCCATGACTGGCCCACCGATCAGTTCTACGGCCCGGGCGAGTTGGCCGACACCACGACCTGGGACAACAATGCTTCCCTGGGTTTGAGTTATGCCTTGGACCTTTGGGGCCGTGAGCGTAATGCCAGCGAACGGGCGGTTGACCTGGCCCACGTCAGCGTCGCTGAAGCACGCCAGGCGCAACTGGAATTGCAGAACAACATCGTGCGCGCCTACATCCAGTTTTCGTTGCACTACGCCCAGCGCGATATCGTCGCCGCGACCCTGCATCAGCAACAGCAGATTCTCGACCTGGCGAAAAAGCGCCTGGACGGCGGCATAGGCACTCAGTTCGAAGTCAGCCAGGCCCAGGCGCCACTGCCCGAGACCCATCGCCAACTCGACGCCTTGGACGAAGCCATCGCCTTGAGCCGCAATCAGTTGGCGGCGCTGGCGGGAAAAGGGCCGGGCGCGGGCGCGCAGTTGCAACGCCCGACCCTGGCTCTCGGCGCCCCCTTGAAGCTGCCGTCGGCCTTGCCCGCCGAACTGCTTGGCCAGCGGCCGGATGTGGTGGCCGGGCGCTGGCAAGTGGCGGCCCAGGCCCGGGGCATCGAGGTGGCCCGGGCCGGTTTTTATCCCAACGTCGACCTGGTGGGGAGCCTCGGCTACATGGCCACCGGCGGCGGGGCGCTGGAGTTCTTGACCGGCAAGAAGCTCAGCTACAACGTCGGGCCGGCGATCACCTTGCCGATCTTCGACGGTGGGCGCTTGCGTGCGCAGTTGGGCGAAGCCGCGGCCGGTTATGACATCGCCGTGGCGCACTACAACCAGACGTTGGTGAATGCCCTCAAGGGTATTTCCGATCAGTTGATCCGCCGCCAGTCCCTGGATAAACAGCAGGATTTCGCCGCCGAGTCGGAGGCTGCGGCCCAGCGCACCTACGACATCGCAATGGTGGCGTTCCAGCGCGGGCTCACCGATTACCTCAACGTGCTCAATGCCCAAAGCCTGTTGTTCAAGCAGCAACAGGTGCAACAGCAGGTGCAGGCGGCCCGGTTGAGTGCCCATGCCGATTTGGTGACGGCGCTGGGCGGTGGACTGGAGGCTGTAGGAGCTGTCGAGTGCAACGAGGCTGCGATCTTTCCCCCGACACTTGAGTCCCCAGCGAAAAGATCAAAAGATCGCAGCCTTCAGCAGCTCCTACACAGCTCCGACAAGGCACAACCCAAGCGGGAGCAAGCTCCCTCGCCACAATGTTGAGTAGGCTTTTTGGGATGTCTTTCCTTGCCCCCGTGCGCCGACTTCACCGCCTCGAATGGCGCCGTGGTTTCTTCGACTGGGCTCGCAGCGACGGGGTGACCTGGGTCTATATCTTCAAGGTCCTGTTCGCCGCGTTCCTGACCTTGTGGCTGGCGATGCGCCTGGAGCTGCCGCAACCACGTACGGCCATGATCACCGTGTTCATCGTCATGCAGCCCCAGAGCGGGCAGGTGTTCGCCAAGAGTTTCTATCGCTTGCTCGGTACCCTGGCCGGCTCGGCGGTGATGGTGGCGTTGATCGCTTTGTTTGCCCAGCACACCGAACCGTTTCTCGCGTGCCTGGCGATCTGGGTTGGCCTCTGTTCGGCGGGAGCGGCGCGTTATCGCAACTTCCGCGCCTATGGTTTCGTGCTGGCCGGCTACACTGCGGCGATGATCGGCCTGCCGGCCCTGGCTCATCCGGACGGTGCCTTCATGGCGGCGGTCTGGCGGGTGCTGGAAATTTCCTTGGGGATTCTCTGCGCCACCGTTGTCAGCGCCGCGATCCTGCCGCAAACCGCCAGTGCCGCCATGCGCAATGCCTTGTACCAGCGCTTCGGGGTGTTCGCCCTGTTCGTCACCGATGGTCTGCGTGGGCGTAGCCAGCGGGAGGCCTTCGAAGCGCGCAATGTGGGTTTCATTGCCGAAGCGGTGGGCCTGGAAAGCCTGCGCAGCGTGACCGTGTTCGAAGACCCGCACATGCGTCGGCGCAATGGCCGGCTCAGTCGCTTGAACAGCGAATTCATGGGCATCACCACCCGCTTCAACGCCTTGCACCAGTTGCTTGAGCGCCTGCGCAGCAGCGCGGCGGATCACGTGGTCAACGCGATCAAGCCTGGCCTGCAAACCCTCGCCGAACTGCTCGACGGTTTCAGCGGCCGCGCCCTGACCGACGTCGATGCGGCCCGTCTGGCGGCGGCGCTGGCCGAGTACAAGGCCGACTTGCCGGCCCTGGTGCGGCGATTGCGGGTGTTGTTTCAAGACACCGCGCCGAGCGATGAGCAACTGCTGGATTTCCACACCGCCTACGAACTGCTTTATCGCTTCGTCGATGACCTGCATGGCTACGCCCAGACCCACGCGTCCCTGGCCGAACATCGCCACGAACGCGAGCGCTGGGACGAACCGTTCGTGCCACAGACCAACTGGCTGGCCGCCACGGCATCGGGTGTTCGCGCCGCCTTCATCCTGGTGCTGCTGGGCAGCTACTGGGTCGCCACGGCCTGGCCGAGCGGCGCGACCATGACGATGATCGCCGCCGCCACCGTGGGCTTGTCGGCCGCGACGCCAAATCCCAAGCGCATGGCCTTCCAGATGGCCTGCGGCACGTTGTTCGGGGCGTTGATAGGTTTTGTCGAGATGTTCTTCGTCTTCCCGTTGATCGACGGTTTCCCGCTGCTTTGTGTGATGCTCGCACCGGTGATCATGTTGGGCTCGTTCCTCAGTTCACGCCCCCAGTACGCCGGGGTTGGGCTGGGGCTGCTGATCTTTTTCTGCACCGGCTCGGTGCCGGACAACCTGACAGTCTATAACCCCTACGTCTTCATCAACGACTACATCGCGATGATCCTCGGCATGCTGGTGTGCGCCGCCGCCGGGGCGATCATCCTGCCGCCTAACAGCCGCTGGCTGTGGCGCCGACTGGAACAGGACCTGCGCGAGCAAGTGGTGTTTGCCATCAGCGGCAAGCTCAAGGGCTTGGCCTCGGGTTTCGAAAGCCGTACCCGCGACTTGCTGCATCAGGCCTACGGGCTGGCGGCGGGACAGCCTCGGGTGCAACGGGACCTGCTGCGCTGGATGTTCGTGGTGCTGGAAGTCGGCCACGCGATTATCGAGTTGCGCAAGGAACAGGCGATCCTGCCGGTGCACCCGGCGTATGCCGAGAGCCAGCCGTGGCGCCAGGCGATCCGGGGAATGGGGCGGGCGTTGGTGCGGCTGTTCCGTCAACCGAACCCGAGCAATCTGGAGCGTGCCCTGGTGGCAGTGGACCATGCCATCGGCCGCGTGCAGGCCACGGACGAACCCTTCGCCCCGCATTTCGATACCTCGGCCCTGCGTCGGGTGAAAAGCTACCTGCACTTTATCCGCACCTCTTTGCTGGACCCGCAATCGCCCTTGGCCGGCTATGTCATACCGCATGCCATGCCGCGTGCCACACCGCTTCCCCAGGAACCTGAACATGCCCCGTGAGATCGCCTTCCATGGCGTGTACATGCCCACCATGACCCTGATGTTCTTCATCGCCGCCGGCCTGGCCTGGGCCTTGGACCGCTTCCTGTCGGGGCTGGACCTGTACCGCTTCTTCTGGCACCCGGCGTTGTTGCGCCTGAGTCTGTTCACCTGTCTGTTCGGCGCGTTGGCGCTGACGGTCTACCGTTGAGATCGATGCGATGAAAAAGTTTTTCAGCCTGCTGGCGACGCTGTTGGTACTGGCCCTGGCGCTGTGGATCGGCCGTACGCTGTGGGTCCATTACATGAACACACCTTGGACGCGTGATGGCCGGGTGCGGGCCGACATCATCAATGTCGCCGCCGATGTCAGCGGCGAAGTGGTCGAGGTGCCGGTACGCGACAACCAACGGGTGAAAAAGGGGGAGCTGCTGATGCGCATCGACCCCGCGCATTACCGCATCGCCGTGAAACAGGCCCGCTCCTTGGTGGCGTCACGCAAGGCCACTTGGGAAATGCGCAAGGTCAACGCCCATCGGCGTGCCGACCTGGACAGCCTGGTGATCTCCCGGGAAAACCGCGACGACGCCAGCAACATCGCCGACTCGGCCCTGGCCGATTACCAGCAGGCCCAGGCGCAATTGGAAGCCGCGGAGTTGAACCTGTCACGCACCGACGTGCGCGCGGCGGTGGATGGCTACGTCACCAACCTCAACGTGCACCGCGGCGACTATGCACGCATCGGCGAGGCGAAGATGGCCGTGGTCGACATGAATTCGTTCTGGGTTTATGGCTTCTTCGAAGAAACCAAATTGCCCAAGGTGCGGATCGGCGATTCAGCGCAGTTGCAGTTGATGAGCGGTGAGGTGCTCAAGGGCCATGTGGACAGCATCTCCCGTGGCATCTACGACCGGGATAACCCCGAAAGCCGTGAGTTGATCGCCGACGTGAACCCGACCTTCAATTGGGTGCGCCTGGCCCAGCGGGTGCCGGTGCGTATTCATCTGGATGAAGTGCCGGAAGGCCTGCTGCTGGCGGCGGGGATGACCTGCACGGTGGTGGTGGAACCCCACGGCAAGCGCTGAGGCATTGCATCATTTGTGGGGGTGATGGCGAGATTTGATAGACACCACAGATCCCCTGTGGGAGCGAGCCTGCTCGCGATAGCGGTGAGTCAGTCGACACACATGCTGGATGAACCGACGCCTTCGCGAGCAGGCTCGCTCCCACAGGAGTTGAAGTTCAGCCTCACCACAACAGCAAAAAGCCCAATTGCATTGATTACAGCGATTTCCCCAACCCAAACCGCTTCATCAACCCCTTCTCCAGCAATCCCTTGGGCAGCCACCCGGCCATCATCGGCAACGCCCGGCTGCCATTGCCCAGTCGCAGCAGGCGGGGTGGCTTGGGTTGTTGTACGGCCTTGAGCAGCGCGGCGGCGAATTCGTGGGCCGGCGTCGGGTTGTCCTGGGAGGCCTTGGCCCGGGCGCGGATGCCCTCGCGCAAGGGCCACCAAGGCGATTGTTCGCTGATCAATTGTTCGGCTTCGTGGCCGGCATTCTTGGCGAAGCTGGAGGCGATCGCGCCAGGCTGGACCTCCAACACGCGGATGCCGAACGGCGCCAGCTCCATGCGCAAGGCATCGCTCAGGGCATGCACCGCCGCCTTCGAGGCGCAGTAGGCGCCGGCAAACGGCGTGACCAGCACCCCGGACACGCTGCCGATGTTCACCACCAGCCCCCGGGCTCGACGCAGTACCGGAAACAGCGCCCGGGTGACCCCGACGATGGCGAACACGTTGGTTTCGAACTGACGTTGCATGGCCGGCACGCCGCCATCCAGCAGCGGGCCCATGGCGCCGTAGCCGGCATTGTTGACCAGTACATCCAGGCCACCCTGCTGCTGGTTGATCCGTTCGCTCAACCGCTCCAGCGCCTGGCCGTCGTTGACGTCCAGTTGCACGGCGGTGAACCCGGCCGTGGCGAGTGTCGCCACGTCCTCAGCCTTGCGCGCCGTGGCCCAGACCTGATAACCCGCGGCCTTGAAGGCCTCTGCGAGGGCGCGGCCAATGCCGCTGGAACATCCGGTGATCAACGCAACAGGCATGGCGCGTTCCTTGTGCAAAAAAGGGGGGAGGCAATCAGTTGGAGAAGCTGCCGTGCAAGCGCTCGGCGCGAAACTCCAGGGTTTGCGGGCGATAACCCGGACGCAGGGGCGGCAGGGGCAGGCAGTCCTGCCAGTCGGCGCCGGCCTGCAATTCGCCAGGGCCACGGTAGCGTGGTGCGTCGTAGGGGCTGTCGGCCAGGTTGATGGTGTCGCCCGGTGCATAGGCCGCGACCCGCCAGCGCAGTTCGAGCAGCGGCACGTCGTTGTTGTTCTTCAGGGTCAGTGACAGCGGTCGGTCGGCGGGGCACTGTCCGGGGGCATAGCTGATGCGCAGTTCCAGGCGCTCCAGTTGCCGGGTCTCGCGACTTTCCTGCCAGAGCACCCACACAGCGACCAGTCCCAGCCCGATGAACGCCGCGAGGGAGACCGGCAAGGCCTTGGCCGGGTAGCGCAACAGCAGGATGAGCCAAGTGATAACGAGGAGCACGCCAATGAGCATGGATCAAAACTCCGTGAAGTCGTGGCGACCATCCTATCGAAGAGACGCTTGAATGGACATCCGCAGGACAGGGAGTGGTCCCGTTGGTCAGCACTGTAATTTCTGACAGTTGCCGTGGGACGGCCCTGCGTTTGAAATAGCCCCTGAATAAATGGACGGCGTTGCTGCGCCCCACGCGCCAGCCGAAACAGGGGAGCTCTGATGAAGTTCATCCTGATGCAGGTGTTATGCATTCTGGTCACCGGATGCCTGCACCGCTCAACCAGTCATGTGTCCGACCCTTCAAGCCTCGCGCAGCTGGAGCAAGACGGGACCGCTACCGCATCGGCGCTGGCGGCGCGTTATGCCGACACTCGCATCAACTGCGGCAGTGCCTCCACGCCAGCGTTTCTCTGCTCCGGGATTGTGTTCAGGGGGACGATTCACTCGACCGACTACAACGCCTGGAATCCCAGTCCCATTGCCGAGGAAAAAGGAGCCGTATCATTCTCATACCTGCGGCAGGATTCGCAGTTCCGGCAGATCGACTCCACGTACGATCACGGCTTCATTTTCTATCCGGTTCTGGACATGCCAGCCGACAAGCGCAAGATTGAAATTCTCTGCGTGTTCCCCATCGATGGCGCCACTCTCGACCGGGACAATCCGGGGTGTGGCGCTCACCGCAGCTACCCGCAGCAGAGCCGGCGCTGTCAATCGCAGGGCATTACCTCAGCAGAGCAGTGGCTGGCCCACACGAACCAACCAGGTGTGGTCCAGAGTTACTACCAATGCAGCTTCGATGTACGTGACCAGATGAATGACGCGGCAGCCGACTCGTTCCATCAAGCCCTTCGTGCCATGCAACTGCACAATGCTGTTGCGTTCCACAGCCGCAATGAACTGATGCTTGCCACCTGGCCGCGGGATATTGCCCCGCAGTTGCCGATCCAGGCGTTCTACTACGTAGGGAATGGCTTGAGATTCGCCCAATATGACCAACAGGATTTCTATGAACACAGCGGTCTTTGGCGGCCCATCATACGTATCGACTTGCCTGCGACCCCGGCGCACAAGGCTTCGTTTTCGTTCGATCCGAGGGATCAGGTATTTGACGAGCGCAGCAAAATCCTGCGCGTCAGTTCCCTGACCGCCTCGCCTCGGGGCGACACTTTTACATTCGCGGCTGACAGCGGCTTTCCCTACACCGGATTCAGCGGAGGACGGCTGGTTCTCAATGTCATCGGTGGGACGCCGCCGTATGCCTTCAGCAGTGCCGACCCGCAACAGATGCCCATCGATCCCGGCACCGGTGAGATTACCCTCAGGGGCTATACACAGGGGACGTTCACCATCAGGGACGCACGCCAGCAGAGCGCGCAATACACCCTGCCCAAGCCAAGGTTATGGTTTACCGCGCTGGCCTGTCATATGAATTGGAGCGCGGCCTACAACTACTCGATCAGCCATGGCGCAGCCTTGTCCCAGGCGTATGAACTGGGCAACGGTTACCTGCTTCGCTACCCCGGCGCGTTGTATCCCGAGTGGGGCGATATGGTGCGGGGGTATGGCTGGCCCATCGGTGCTTTCGATGCCGACCAGAATTTCGATCCCCGGGTTTCCGATTACTGGACGGCACAGGCGCATCACTCGGGCAACTATTACACGTTGATGATCGACCACGGGACCGTCTATTCCCGACCTGCCGACTGGAGGCTCTGCTCGGTGGCCGTTCTGCGCACGCCTTGAGCCGAGCCCATCGAGTCCCCGGTCCAGGGCCAGCGGTGCCGCGGTATGCCGTCGGTCGCCACTGTCATATCTGACAGTTGGCAGCCTTGCAGACCCGTTGGTTAGATGGACCGCGATACCCTGGCACTACACGGGACTCCTACAGATGGGCATGGATTATCGAACGCCGACGTTGGTAGCCGTCGACTCGCGCAGTAGGCCGGTTCGTTCGGTCGATTACTGCCGCAGCCTGGAGAACGACCTGGCGCAGCGGCGTATCAACCGCAGCCTCTTTGACCTCGCCGGGCGCGCGGTGAAACAGTGGGATCCACGGTTGTGGGCCATGCAGGACAGTGACGAATCGGCGCCCACCAACCTTTCGGCGATTTATTCGTTGTCCGGCGTCACGCTGCGCGCAGACGGCGTCGATGCCGGCCGGCAGATCGATCTGCCGGGTCTCGCCGAGGAAGGACTGCAGGGCTGGGACAGTCGAGGGACACAGCGCGATGTGCTCTATGACGAATCGCTTCGCCCCGTGGCGGTGTTCGAGCAGGGCGACGGGCAGCCGCGCCGATGTACCGAGCGCCTGGCTTACGGTGACCCGGGCCACGGCGATCAGGACCACAACCAGTATGGCCAACTGATCCGTCACGACGACACGGCGGGTACGTTGTTACTGGCGTCGTTTGCCTTGACCGGGCAAAACCTCATGCAGAACCGCCGTTACCTGCTCGATGCGGCTTTGCCCGATTGGCCGGAGCCGGAATCCGATCGCGAACAACTCCTTGAACCTGGAAGCGCTGCCGTTTCGACGTGGCGTGTTGGGCCGCTGAGCGATGTGCTGGAGCGA
This sequence comes from Pseudomonas thivervalensis, assembly GCF_001269655.1. Taxonomy (GTDB): domain Bacteria; phylum Pseudomonadota; class Gammaproteobacteria; order Pseudomonadales; family Pseudomonadaceae; genus Aquipseudomonas; species Aquipseudomonas thivervalensis. Next base: position 26,314 of record NZ_LHVE01000015.1, on the reverse strand, counting down.
GTCGACGCCCGGGGCAATCGACAACGTCAACGCCTCACGCTCGATGGCCGGCTGTCCGGCAGCCAACTGCTATTGGCGGGGCAGGGCGATTGGCAGAGGCTGGTGAGCGATGTTCGCTACGATGCCCTTGGGCAGATCGAGGGGGAAACCGCTGGCAACGGCGTGCAAACCACCCTTGTCTACAGCCCAGCAGACGGGCGCCTGGCGGAGCGCCAAGCCGTGCGTGCCGGCCAGGTACTGCAACACTTGCGCTACGTTTATGACCCGATGGGCAATGTGTTGAGCATCGAGGACGCCGCCCTGGCGGTCCGCTACTTTGCCAACCAGCGCATCGACCCGATCAGCCGCTTTGTCTACGACAGTCTCTATCAACTGATCAAAGCCACCGGCTGGGAGGCGGGCTCGGCGAACCAAGGGCCCGACTCGCTGGGGCACAACGACCCGGCGGCGGTCAGCAATTACCAGCAGACCTACCGCTATGACGAAGGCGGCAATCTGTTGGCGCTGGTTCACGTAGGGGCACAAAGTCATGGTCGGGACATCCAAGCGGCTCGCTATAGCAATCGCTGCCTGCCGTACCGCAATGGCGTGCCGCCCACCGAGGACGAAATCGCCGCGGCGTTCGATGCTCGGGGCAATGGCCTGGAACTGGACGCGGGCCGGTTCCTGGCCTGGGACCTGCGCAACCAGTTGGGTTCGGTCACGCCCATCGAGCGCGCCTCGGAACTCAACGACCGCGAGGCATACGTCTACGACAGCGGCGGACAACGTGTGCGCAAGCTGCGCACGCTGCAGACCGGCACCCGTACGCTGACCGCCGAGGTGCGCTATCTGCCGGGGCTGGAGCTGCGTGCCGACAGCGGCACGGGTGAGGCGCTACAGGTGGTCATCGCCGAAGGCGGGCTCAGCGATGTCCGGGTGTTGCATTGGGAAAGCGCACCGCCGACCGGGGAAAACGATGGCTACCGATTCAGCATGGCCGATCATCTGGGCTCGGTCTGCATGGAGCTTGCCCTGGACGGGCGGATCATCAGCCGTGAGCATTTTTATCCGTTTGGCGAAACAGCTTCCCTGGCAGGAGATGATGCGATCGAGGTGGGTTACAAGACGGTTCGTTATTCGGGCAAGGAGCGGGATGCCACGGGGCTTTATTACTACGGGTTCAGGTATTACACGCCTTGGCTGCAACGATGGATGAATCCGGATCCGGCGGGGGCGGTTGATGGTTTGAACAGGTATCGGATGGTCAGAAATAACCCGGTGGGTTGGTTTGATGATGACGGGCTCATGCCGGTGGAAACGGGCAATGGAGCCGTTGCATCGGGGGTAGCGAAAAAAAGATCCGTCAGCGCTCTCAGGAGCCGTTTCGAAAGCCAAACAGCAGAGGCTCCCCCACCCGCCACTTATGCGAATCTCAAGAGCCGTTTCGAAAGCCGAACAGCAGTGGGTCCTCCACCCGCCACTTTTGCCAATACCCCTGAGAAGGGGGAAAATGGCAGCACATCAACACTCCCGACAGGAATTGCTTTCCGTCCACTTGAGTTTACGGAGTCGGGCGAGGAAGCGCTTTCAACCAGCGACGTTTCGATGAGTTTCAAGCCGGCGAAAATCATGCGAAATGGATTGGAGGTGTCTGTGGAGCGTCTGGTCGTGACTTTTAAGAAAAAGTTCGATCTGGTCGAAGGAAAAAGCCTGCCTGAATGGCCACGAGGGTACGAGTTGTTACCGAGCCAAGACTGGGCAAATGAATCAGGCATCAAGGAGTATGAAAAATTTCACGTATTGGAAGGTGCGGAACGTGAGCGTGCGGTTGCTTTAATCAAGGCCAAGGATCAAGCAGCGCTCAAGGTCGGCTTGGGAACTCCGACTTACGCATACGATAGCGAGGCAAAAATCATTACCCTGAAAGATGGCCATCATCGCTTTATCGCGGCGGCGAGATTGGGCCGGACCATTGAGCTGGACAGCTCCCGTGTGCTTACGTCCAAGCTTAAGTGGAAGAATCTCAAATTCAGTGCCAAGCAGCCCTTGAAAGTCTGACTTGAAGAAGGGTCCAGCCCACTGCGGATAGGGGACGCAGTGGGCTGGATGAGACTTCTTTTCTGCTGATCGTTACTGCGCGATGGTCTTCACCGACACGCCGCGTTCGATCGGGGTGGAGCGACCGTAGATATCTTCGAAACGCTCGATGTCGTCTTCGCCCAGGTAGCTGCCGGACTGCACTTCGATGATTTCCAGCGGGATCTTGCCCGGGTTGCGCAGGCGGTGGACCGACGCGATCGGGATGTAGGTCGACTGGTTTTCGCAGAGCAGGAACACGTTCTCGTCGCAGGTCACCTCAGCGGTGCCGCTGACCACGATCCAGTGTTCGGCACGGTGGTGGTGCATCTGCAGCGACAGGCATGCGCCCGGCTTGACCGAGATGTGCTTGACCTGGAAGCGCCCGCCCATGTCCACCGAGTCATAGGAACCCCACGGACGATAGACCTCGCAGTGGTTCTGGGTCTCGGTACGACCCTGTGCGTTGAGGGTGTTGACCATCTGTTTCACGCCTTGGACCTTGTCCTTGTGGGCGATCATCATGGCGTCCTTGGTTTCGACCACCACGATGTTTTCCAGGCCGATCACCGACACCAGTTTGCCGTTGCCGTGGATCATGCAGTTGCGGCTGTCCTGGACGACTACATCGCCCTTGGTGACGTTGCCGTTGCTGTCTTTTTCGTTGACTTCCCACAGCGACGCCCAGCAGCCGACATCACTCCAGCCGGCCGACAGCGGTACGACGCAGGCACGCTGGGTCTTTTCCATCACGGCGTAGTCGATGGAGTTGTCCGGGCAGCAGGCGAAGGTGGCTTCGTCGAAGGTGATGGTGTCGGCCGTCTGCTCACTGCGCTCCAGGGTCAGCAGGCAGGTGTCGTAGATGTCCGGATCGTGCTTTTTCAGCTCCTCGAGGAAGCGGCTGGCGCGGAACAGGAACATGCCGCTGTTCCAGAAATAACCGCCGGCCTCGACGAACTCGGTGGCCCGCTTGACGTCGGGTTTTTCGACGAAGTGCGAGACGCGGCTCACGCCCTCGGGCAGCAGCGCATCGTTGGTCGACTTGATGTAGCCGTAGCCGGTTTCCGGCTTGGTGGCCGGGACGCCGAACAGCACCATTTCGCCACGCTCGGCGGCCACGGTGGCCAGGGCCAGGGCGCGTTGCAGGGCTTTCTGGTCGTCGATCACGTGGTCGGCCGGCAGCACCAGCATCAACTCGTCGCGGCCTTCATTGACCAGCATCATCGCGGTCAGCGCCACGGCCGGTGCGGTGTTGCGCCCGAACGGTTCCATCAGGATACGTTGGGTTTCGAGCTTACGGGCGCTCAGTTGCTCGTTGACGATGAAACGGTGGTCTTTGTTGCAGACCACGATCGGCGTGTCCATGCCTTCGAACACCAGGCGCTCGAGGGTCTGCTGGAACAGGGTGTGTTCACCGGTCAGGGCCAGGAACTGTTTAGGGAATTGCTTGCGCGAAAGCGGCCAAAGACGTGAGCCACTACCACCTGACAAGATCACCGGAATCATGTTTGTTACTCCTTGAAGCGAAATGGTTGTTAGAGCTACTGCGTTCTGTCGTTTCACTCTCTTGTTGTTGTTCCGTACCCGAATGGCTGACCTTTGCTGTAGGAGCTGACGAGTGAAGCGAGGCTGCGATCTTTCCCCTAACACTTGAATCCCAAGTGAAAGATCAAGATCAAAAGATCGCAGCCTGCGGCAGCTCCTACACAAATAGGCGTTCAGCCCTCAGGTGAATTCATCAGCGGGTCGACACTGGGCGTTTCACCCAGACTGGCGACAGGCTGCTGCCCGAGCCGGTCACGTACAGCACGGCCGCTTCGCCGCGCTCCAGGGCCACAGGCTTGAGGTCGCCGACTTTCTTGTCGCCTTCGAACAGGGCCAGGGACACTTTCACCGGGTTGATCTCACGTTCGCCACGGCCCTTGGCGGCCACGTTCGGCACCACTTCGGTCTTGCCGTCGGCGGTCTTGAGGGTCAGTGCCTTGTCGCTGAGGTTCTGTACGCGGACCAGGGACTTCTGCTTGTTCTTGAACGGTGGTTCTTCGATCAGTTGCGGCTGGCCGGTGGCGTTGTTGACCAGGGTGTAATAGTGATCGGAGGCCAGTTTCACCGGCACGGTCTGGCTGCCGACCTTGGCGCTGTAGTCGCCACCGGGCATGAAGCTGAAGTCGCTGCTGGCCAGGGGGGCTACGTCGCTGATGTTGGTGCTGCCGACGGTGGCGCTGACTTCGGCGTTGCTGGCGTTGTACACCCGCACGAAGCTCGAGCCTTTTGGCGCGGTTGGGCCATACAGGGCCGAGTCACCGGCAAAGGCGGACAGGGACAGGGCGCTCATGCTGGCGACGAGGGCAACGGCCTTGAAGGAGCGAGCAGCGAGACGGCGAGGAGTAGTGTTGAAAGTCATGGTGGACCTCTCTTTCAGTTTTGCGCCCGGTCGGGCGTCTCGGATTGTGTGTTAGCAGCTACGTTCTGTTGGCGGGCCCCGGCCTGCTTGAGTTCGGCGACCCACTGTGGATCGGCGTCGCCGATCTCGTTGTTCACGGGCAGATAACGTTCAGGGAACTCCCAGATCAGCACCTGTGGCGGGCTGTTCTTGAAGGCATCGCTCTTGAGGTAGCTGAGCATCGGCAGAATCGGGCCATGGCCGTCTTCGGCGTAGTTGACGACGTCGCTGTGCAGGGCTTGCTTGAGTGCACCGACGAAGTTCCAGTTGGGGTTGGCGCTGTAGCTGGTGCCGATCAGGGCCACGGGCACCTGGGCATCGGCGAACAGCGCGTCGTCGCCGGCCGGCTGGTCGTCGGCTTCGCGGGTGTTGCGCTTGACCAGCGGCTCCTGGGCCGGCATCAGGTTTTCGAACAGCGGATCCAGCGGCAGGAACTGACGCAGGTCGCCCTTGTGAATGATTTTTTCCGCAGCCTCGGTGACGAAACGCTGTGGTTCGCCATTGAGTGGTGTGCGTTCGGCAATGGCCTTGGCCAGATGTTCCGCAGCAATTTGCGCACCTTCCGGCGTCCAGTGGGTGTCGGTGCGCAGGAACACTTGCTGGCCGCTTTGCTTGGCCTGTTGCAACGGGGCGAGCAGGTCAGGGGCGACGATCTTGTCCGCTGCCACACGGGCATGGAAGTCCTGGTACAGGTTGGCGTGAATGCTCGAAGGCTTCACTTCACCCAGGTGCTCGGGGTACAGCCGCGCCTTGGCCGGCACGATCGCCATGACCAGGGTGATGCCTTGCTCCTTGAGCTTTTGGCGCACGCCTTCGATCAATGCGTAGTTGCCTTGCAGGTTCAGCTCTTCGTTGACGATCGGGTTGAACTCTTCGTCGCTGTACAGCCACTGGTCACGGCCCAGGACCACGCCTTTGCGGCCTTCGTTGAACAGCTTGTAGTCCAGCGCGGCCCAGATATTGGTGCCCAGGCGCTTGATCGGAAACTCTTCGTCGTAGTGCGTTTCCACGGCTTTGGCCCAGCGCCCGTTGAGCACGGTCGCGTCGGGGTTGGTACTGAAGCCGAAGAAGCTGCGCATCGACCACAGGCCCAGCGCTGTGAGAATCAGCATGAACAGCGTGATGTAAAAGATGCGTAATGAGCGGGTCATGTTCAGATCCCTCAGAACTGGAAGTAAAGGAACGGCGAGAAGCTTTGCGCCGAGAGTTTGAGAATCGAAGCAATGAACAACAGCAGCACCAGGGCGCGCATCACGTAGCGTGACCAGTCCACGGTCCAGTAGGCCGGTTGCACCTGGGCCTCGACGCCGACGGTGTAGCCCGGTTCGTGGATCGTCGCTGGGTTGTCACCCGGCACGGCCTTGATCATCCCCGGTTGCGCGGTGGCCGGGCCGTTGGCCTCGGTATTGACCTCAGGCTTGGTCTTGATCGGCGGACGGTTGGTGTAGAAGTCCCGCAGGCCGAAGAAGGCGAGGGTGACGTAGGCCACCACCATCGTGGCGATCTGCAGGCCGGTGAGGTTGGCGCGGGTCAGTTCCGACAGCGACCAGTCGCCAAAGCTGAACATGGCGCTGTACATGCGACCGGCCACGTGCAGGTTCTCGGCACGGAAGATCACCCAGCCCATCACCACCAGCAGGAAGGTCAGCGCCCAGCGGATCGGGTTGATGCTGCGTGGCGTGGTGTTGATGCCCACCGCTTTTTCGATGGCCAGCCACATGCCGTGCCAGGCACCCCAGATCACGTAGGTGATGTTCGCGCCGTGCCACAGACCACCGAGCAGCATGGTCAGGAACAGGTTGCGATAGGTCATCAGCGTGCCTTTGCGGTTACCGCCCAGGGTGATGTAGAGGTAGTCGCGCAGCCAGGTCGACAGGCTGATGTGCCAGCGGCGCCAGAACTCGGTGATCGACTGGCTGATGTAGGGCTGCTTGAAGTTTTCCATGAAGCGGAAACCCATCATCAGGCCCAGGCCGATGGCCATGTCGCTGTAGCCGGAAAAGTCGAAGTACAACTGCGCGGTATACGCCAGTGCGCCGAGCCAGGCATCGCCCGTGGTCGGGTTCTGCAAGGCGAAGCAATGGTCGGCCACCACCGCCAGGGTGTCAGCGATGAACACTTTCTTGATGAAGCCCTGCATGAAGCGCGTGCAGCCTTCGGAGAACTTGTCCAGCGTGTGGGTGCGGTTGTTGAACTGGTCGGCCAGGTCGCGGAAACGCAGTACCGGGCCGGCGATCAGGTGCGGGAAAATCGCCACGAACGCTGCGAAGTCGATCAGGTTACGGGTTGCCGGCGTGTCACCGCGATAGACGTCGATGATGTAGCTGATGGACTCGAAGATGTAGAACGAGATCCCGATCGGCAACAGCACGTGGGTCAGGATGAACGGGTTGAGACCGAAGCCGGTGATGATGGCGTTGAGGCTGTCCACGCCGAAGTTGGCGTATTTGAAATAGCCCAGGATGGCCAAGTCCACGCCCACGCCGAGCAACAACCAGCGCTGGGCCGGTTTGGTGCGCACACCGGCGGCGCCGACTTTCAGGCCGATCCAGTAGTTCCACAGGGTCACGCCGGCGAACAGCGCGAGGAAGTCCACCCGCCACCAGGCATAGAACACGTAGCTGGCGATCAGCAGCAGCAGGTTGCGATAGCGTTGCCCGCTCAAGTAGTACAAGCCGAGAAAGATCGGCAGGAACAGGAACAGGAACACGTTGGATGAAAATACCATCCCGATCTCTCCATGTTGAATCAACAGTCAAGGGCCAGAGCCCCCCCAAACCCCCCCATCAAAACCGGGGGGTTATTGCATTTCGAACACTTGCTTACCTGTGGCGAGGGAGCTTGCTCCCGCTCGGCTGCGAAGCAGTCGCATCGTCAGGCTTGGGGGCGCTACGCACCCCAGCGGGAGCAAGCTCCCTCGCCACAGGAAATGTGTTGAGTCTTAACTACCTTTCTCGCCTTTCTCCCGCGAAGGGTCATACACCCGGGTCAAGTCCCCGCCGAGGCGGAAGGTCTTGAACGGTTGCATTTCGTGCTTGCGTTCCAGCACGTCCTCGGAGCAGGTGTAGAGGCTGCAAAACGGTTCGAGCCAGGCGAATTTCGAATCGACCTTCAGGTCTTTCATGTCCTGTTCTTCGCCGTTTTTCTCTTCGAAGATGTCCGGATCTTTCACTCCGGCCAGCACCCGGTCACCCAGACGCTTGAGCGCACCGTTGTTTTCCTGGCGCAGGTCGACACCGTTGACCTGGGCGAAACTGGCGATCATCGCCAAGGGCGGCAGGGCGTAGTTGTGATAGGACAGGGCGCGTTGCTTGCGCTTGAGTTCGTTGGGCAGGAAACCGTCCGCATCGACCTGGTTGACGCCGACCTTGTATTCCTTGACGGCCCAGTCGAACAGGTCGCGGCGGTTGGTGGCCACGGACGTGGCCATCACCGACCAGGCGGCCCAGTAGGAATGGTTGTTGGTCTTGTCCAGCGGCAGGTTGTCCCAGTCGCTGACCACTTGGTCGGCCATCCGGCTGAACCAGCCTTCGATCAATTGTGCCTGCTCCGGGTGATTGGCCAATGGCCGGGACTCGGAGAACTTCAGGCGTACGTAGGCCGAAGCCATGCTGCCCAGCGCCCATTTGCGCATGGACTTGCCGGTGTGGTTGAAGTCCTTGGACATCAAGGCATCGGCCTGGGCCCAGGCGGTCAGCCAGTTCAGCGTGCACTCCAGTTGTTCGGGGCGGCCGTCACGCATGAACTGCATCACTTGCTTGCTGACGCCTCGCTCGATCTTGGTGATGTCGGCGGTGCTGTCGCGGAAGGCTTTTTCCGATTGCACGTTCAACGTCGCGCGGGCCTTGTCGGAGCCCTCGTACTTGCTGCGAAATTGCAGGGAACCGGTGTAGGGCGTCGGCGTGGCATCGCAACCTTTGGCTGCTTCGCCGGCCTTGACCTTCTCGATCGGTGCGAAGTAACCCTGTGGCGGGCGCAGCGGGGCCGCCGCCTGCGTGGCCCCGGCGAACATCGCCAGGGTCAGCAGGGAGGGCGCCAGCAGCGTTTTCAACGTTCGGGTGCGCGTGGTACTGGTCATGAGACGAAACCTCATTGTCCGATTTGAGCCGTTTGTTGCCCGGCTTGCGGAGATGCGTTGCGTTTGCAGACTTTCGCTTCGATTTGCAGTGGCTCTTTACCGGCTTCAGGGCCCTGGACTTCGACGGCTAGCAGGTTCTGCGAAGCCCAGTCCTCGTCGGTGCGCAATTGGAAGGCGAAACGCCCGTCGGTGTCGGAGGTATCCGGTTTTTCGATCTTGATATCCTCGTGGCGCCCATTCATGTACCAGAGGGTGGCTTGCAAGGTTTTCACCGACGTGTCGGCGAAGCGGATGTCGACCTGGTGGCTGCCGTTACGCAGATCCATGTTCTTGCTGTTGACCATCAATTCGTTCTTGCCCGGCTTGAGCGCGGTCTTGCTGCTCATCAGTGCCGGCTTGCCTTCGCAACCGTTGTTGTCCAGCAGCGCCATCATCTGGCGGTAAATGGTTTCCTGGTCCAGGCGATACAGCGGCGAGAATTCCCAGATGAGAATCTTCGGTGGGTTCTTCTGGAACTCTTCGCTGCCCAGGTACTGGATCATCGCGCCCTCGAAGCCGCCGCCAGGGAAGGCGACGTTGAGGATGTCGGCGCCGATGGCCTCTTCCAGGAAGCCGGCAAAGTTGTAGTTCTTGCCGCTGTGACTGGTGCCCACGAGGGTGATCTGCGGGTTGCCGGAATCGCTGAACAGGTCGCCGTCACCCGCTTCGCCCTTAGGCTCGGTGGTGAACTGGTCCATGTACTGGATCGCATAGCTGGTGCCGCATAGCTGCCCGGCCATGTTGTGCAGGGTGCCGGTCTTGCCCATGCGGCCGGACTTCTTGGTCTCGAACTCACGCTTGGGGATGTCGGCGAAGGCCGGGATCTGCTTGACCTTCTCGGCGACGACCTTGGCGGTGCGCTGGGCGCCGTACGGGGTCCAGTGCTGGTCGCCACGGAAATAGAAATCGTGGGCCGGCAGGGTTTCGGGCAGGTTTTCGTTGGTCAGCGGCGACAGGTCCGGCACCACATAACCCATCTGGGCGAAACGGCCGAGCATGGATTTGTAGTTGGTCAGGGCTTTCTCATAGTCGAAAGCGGCTTTTTCCTGTGGGTTGAGCTTGTTGCGATTCACCAGGCCCCGGGTCGGCTGGTAGACGAGCACCAGTTCGACGCCTTTTGCCTTGAACGCATCGTGCAACTGTTGCAAGCGCTTGTAGCCGGCCGGGGTGGTGTTGAATTCAGTACGCAGGTCTTCCTGGGTCCGGAACAGCCAGTCGCCCTGGGCTTGTACCAGCGTGGTGAAGTTCTGCTGGTAGCGCGTGGTGTAGTTCTTCGCGTCATGGGCCGCCGGGCACAGGTTGCAGCACGGTTCGGCGGTGAAGCTCGGTGCCTTGATGTCATCGGCGCGGGCGCCGCTTGCAGCGGCGAGAATGCCGGCAGTCAGGGCGGACAGGCCCAAAAGTTTGATCATCTGTGGGTTCATAAAGGTCATCCTCAGTCCCGCATTTCGGTCTGGCGTTCGACAGGGTCGATCAGCACGGCTTTCTGCTGGCGCACCAGCAGGTCGAGAATTTCATCCTGGCGCTCGCCAAGGATTCCCGTGAAGCTGATGCCGCTGGATTTGGTCGGCGCGAGCATGGACACGCGGTACAGCTCGACGCTCAGGGGCGAGTCGATGGACAACGGGCCGCTGCCATTGGCGGCCAATTCGCCACCGACCACGATCAGCGACACTTCGGTATCGAACGGGTCGAGCTTGATGTCCCGGTCGGTGTCGGACAGGTCCTTGATGTGGCCGTAGAGACCGGTCAGGCCGTTGGCCATGGACACGTTTTCGTAGAGGCGGATGTTCACGCTGTTACGAATCCGGATGCCGTGGCGGCGGTTGCTGATCACTTTGTTGCCCCACAGCAGGTTGTCACCACTCTCGTACAGCGTGATGCCGTCGGTGTGGTTCTTGTAGATCTCGTTGTAGGCGATCAGGTTGTTCACGCTGTTACGGTCGATCACCAGGCCCGAGAGTTTGTTGTCATAGCTGCGGTTGTTGAAAATGAAGCTGTCGTTGACCTCACGGGAAATAATGATCCCGTGCTTCTTCTTGGTCCCGTAGACGGTGTTGTCGGCAATGATCAGCCGATGGGAACGGTCGTGGGGGTCGATGCCGTAGACGATGTTGTCCTTGTAGGTATTGCCCTTGACCACGAAATCGTTGGTTTCGTAGCAGTAGAAGCCGTACCACATGTCCGAGAACTCGGAACCGATGATCCAGCCGGTCGGTTCCGGGCGCTTGAGGACCTTGGCCATGTTCGGCGTGTACTGGGAAATACTCACCCCGTACGACTTACTGTTGGCGTAGCCGAAACTCGCCATCTTGGTGTTGACGATGTAGGTCTCGGTGCCGCCCCAGGCCAGCAGGAACGGACGGAATTCCTTGGGCGAACGGAACGTGGCAGGGCCGTTTTCCTTTTCGCGCCAGCCGGTGACCTTGGTGTCGCGGATGAACATCCGGCCATCGTTGATCAAGAACGCGCCGCCCTCCTGGGACAGGCGCAATTCCTGGGTCTGTTTGTCGATTTCCAAGATGCCTTTCTGGCCGACCACGATCGGAATCTTCGCCAGGTAGACACCTGGCGAGGTTTCGATGATGTACTTGGGTTGTTTCTTGGCCAGTTCCTTGAAGTTCATGTAGCCATCGTCGACGAAAATGGCCTGTGGGATACCGTGCTGACGCACGACCCACTCGGCCATCTTGTTGTCGCCGCCGATGAAGTCCTTCAAGGCGTTTTCCTGCATCATCCGACGCACGCTGACCTTGCCGGGCTTGCTGCGCACGATCTTGGCCGCGACCGCTTCGGCCGTATAGCCTTTGAGGTCGGGCAGGGTCGGCGTGGCCAGCTCCAGCGGTGCGGTCGGCGCGCTGCTGACGGTATAGGTCTTGGCTTGTTGCAGTTCCTTGGCCACGTTGCCCGGCTTGACCACCGGTTCAACGTTGGCGAACGCCGGCGAGCCGGCCAGCAGCATCGCTGCGACCAACAGGCTGATCGAACCTTTCATCGCCTGGCTGTTCCTGAGGTAGCGGTTCATATCGGGCACTCCCATGGCCATTCGCATCAGAAGCGCCAGATCACGTCGACAAAGGCGCGATGCATGTACGAATCGACCTCTTTGCCATAGGCGTCACCTGGTTTGAACACGCCGCCACGAAAGCGCACCAGCGCCGACGGCTCATCAATGGACTGACTCAGCGCGGCCGGCAGCAGGCCTTGCTTGAAGTACTTGGTGACGACGAGGTCGACTTCCTGGCCCAGGTCCTTGTCGCCATCACGCAGCGGCAGGGTCGAGGTGGAGAGGATGGCGCCGGTCACGTCGTCGGTGTTGTTTTCCACGGCGTTGATGCCGTTGCTGCCCACCGGCTTGTTGCCGTCCACGCGCCAGAACTTGTGGTACACAAGGCTGGCGTCGTATTCGTCACGCAACTGCCAGGAACCGAACAGGCTGGCGCTCTGGGTGTTGGCCATTTCGCCGCGGAACGCTTCGCCGAAACGGTGCACGCGCGAGCGGGTGCCGGTGAAGTTCGAGCGGTTGCTTTGCAGGCCGTTCTGTTCGTAGTCCTCGCTGGCGCGGGCATAGGCCGCACCGACTTGCCATTGCGGGTCCAGACGCAGGCGGATACCCAGGTCGGTGGCCCAGCCATCCACGTCGTCGCTGTGCTTGGCTTCTGTTGGGCGTGTGCCGTCGGCGTTGAGCGGGTTGACGGTGTCACGGTCGCCGGTCATGCCGGTGAGGCTGGCCCAGTAGTTGACGGTGTTGGTGTTGCGCCAGTTGTAGGCGTCGCTGTTGGCTTCCAGGCCCAGCCAGGTCAAGTCACCGTTTTCGGTCTTGTCCAGGGTGTCGGTAGCTTCGCCCGGGGTCGGGTAATCGAGGCTGCCGTTGTCATGGGAGTGGTGGGCACGGATCCCGGCCCACTGGCCTGGCATCCACTGGTAGCCCACGTCGCCGTAGACGTGCAGGCGGTCCTTGTCCTTGGGGGACAGTTCCTTGAGGTCGGTGCGGTATTCGCTGAAGCGTTCGGCCACGCCGAGGTTGGCCCGCAGCAAGGTGGTGTCGAAGGTCCAGTTCAGGGCTTCGATGTTGGTGTCGCGCCATTGGCCGTCGTCGTTGCGCAGGCGCTGGCGACCGAACTTCAACTGCTCGCCCGGGTAGGGGGTCAGACCACGGTAGCCGATCCAGAACTCGCGCATGGCCAGGTAGCTTTTCTTGGCTTCGCGATCGCCGCTGTCGGTTTGCTGGGTGCTGCCATCGGACTGCTGCAGGGTGTCGGTCTCGATGATGTCGCTGGACGTCACGGCCTGGGCCATGGCGTAGGCGCTCCAGGTGCCGCTTTCGCTTTCACCGTAGACCCACGGCCGCAGGTCCAGGCCGACACCGTTGACGTCGCCACCGCTCTGGGTGCCGAGGTCACGGTCGTCTTCGGACTGGCCGGTGATCTTCACTTCCAGGCCAAAGTTCTTGGTATCAGTCAGGGCCGCCAGGCTCGGGCTGGACCACAACAGGGCAAACGACAGGCCAATACCAGCCTGCACAAAAGGGTTGAGCTTCAAAAGCTTCATAGAGGTTCCTCGCCGTCATCTTCTTTTAGGGCTTGCAGTTCCAGCGTATCGGGGCTCATCGAGCCGCGAATGGCCTGCTCTTGTTGTAGCAGGCGTTGCGCTTGTGCAAGTTGTTCCGGCGGTAATTGTGCTTCGAGGGTTTGGGCAAGCTCGGTGGCTTGCGGGGTGTTCTGGGCCTTGGCCAACTGGCTGAACACGTAGGCGTTGACCGGGTTGGGCTTGGTGCCCTTGCCCTGGGAGAACAGCTGGGCAATGGCGTAGTCGGCGCTGTTCTGGCCGTTGCGGGCGGCCTTGAGCAGGTGGTCCAAGGCTTTTTGCGAGTACACCTGACCCAGGTAGCCACGGCGATAGATCTGGCCGAGGTAGTAGTCGGCGGCCACTTCGCGGCCCACGGCTTTCTGGAAATGCGCCTCGGCGACCTTGGCATCGGCCGGGACCCACTTGCCTTCGTAATACAGCTTGCCCAGCAACAGTTCGGCGCGAGGCTGGTCGGCGGCGCGGCCGTTTTCCAGGTATTGCATCATCTTGTCGACGTCACCCAGTTCCGGGAAGTCGTAGAGCAGTTGCGCCAGGCTGACCCAGGCAGCGGGGTAGCCAGGGGCGATGCCTTCAAGCAACGACTGGGCGGTCTTTTCGTCGGTCTTGCCCAGGCTGGCATCGGCCAGGACGCGGGCGACGCTGTCCACACGCTGGGCGGACACGACGCCACGGGCGTGGCCGTCCTGCATCTGCTTGAGCAACGCGGCCTGCTGTTCCGGCTGGCCGCGTTTCTGATAGACCGTGGCCAGTTCGACGTAGCAGATGTCCGTGGTCGCCAGCGCGGCCTTGCAGACCTTCTCGACTTCGTCCAGGTGCTGGTCGTAGGTGCCCTGGGTGCGGTAGAGCAGAATCTGCGCCAGGCCCGCTTCCGGGTAGCCGGCGCTGCGCCATTGGCTGATCTGCTGCTGGGCGTTGACGTTCGGGAAGCTGTGGGGGTACTGCAGGTACAGCATCGCCAGCGGGATCAGGGTGTTGCCTTCACCGTTGGCGAAGGCTTTCTTCAACAGGCCTTCGGCTTCGTGTTTTTCCGCTTCGGTGGAGCCGGGCTTGGCCACCAGCAGGCGACCCAGGCGAGCCTGGGCCCGTGGCGAGATATCGGCCGCGGCGCGGTAAGTCGCCTCGGCTTTTTTCATCTGCTCGGGGTCGCGGCTGTCCACCTGGATATCGGCCAGGCCCACCTGGGCTTCGCTGTAGCCCAGGTCGGCGAGTTGCTGATAGTTCTGCTGCGCCAGCGCCGTGTCGCCGCGCTTGAGGGCCTCGTTGGCCAGGCGTTGATCGGGCAGGCCGGCGCAACCGGCCAGGCTGACGGCCAGTGCCAGGGCACACACCGCATAGCCTGTGTGGGAGCGAGCTTGCTCGCGATGCAGGCCGCTCGGAGTACCAGACAGTCCGCGTCGATCCCATCGCGAGCAGGCTCGCTCCCACAGGGAACGCGGCGCATTGTTGTTTTGTGGAGTGATCACGGGCATATCCTCGACTTAAATACCAACGGCCATGGCTTTGTCGATCAGCCAGTTCAGGTTCGGGCCACGGGAGCTGGTGACTTCTACCGGACGGCCGGCCAGCGAGCTGTCCAGGGGTTCGTCAGGCTGGATCAGCACTCGGATATCGGAGGACAGGTCGGCACTTTTCAGGCTGGTGCTGCTGACGATCTTGCCGGTACGGGTGGTGTCTTCACCGGCGACCTGGAAGCTGACCGGCGTGCCTGGGCGCACATCGCCGAACTGGCGGTAGGAGAAGCGCGCTTCAACGTTGGCTTCGGTACCCCGAGGGACCAGTTGGAAGATCACGTCGCCCTTGCTGGCGTATTGGCCGTTGGCGACCAGTTGCTGGGCCACGATGCAATCGCAGGGGGAGGTCAGGGTGCCGGTCATTTGCTTGCCGAACAGCTCCTCGACCTTGGATGGCTGCAACTGGTTGTCGTCCAGGTGACCCTTGAGCACGTCGAGCATGCTGGTGCTGAAGGTCGCCAGCGGGGCGCCTTTGGCGGCCACGCCGTCGGCCTTGACCAGGCTCTGTACGGTGCCGTCACGCGGCATGGTGATGGCCATGCCCGGTACGTTCACCAGGCCTGCCTGGGCGTGGCTGACGAAGTACATGCCGTACACCGACTTGAAGATGAAACCGAACGCCGCCAGGCCAACGATGAAAATGCCGAGGCTGAAGGTCACGGCGCGCAGGCGACCGAAGGCGCTCATGCCGCCGTTTTCGTCTTTCTGTTTGCGAGCCTTGGTGAAATTGTCGCGCTGCAGGGTCGCCAGCACGTCGCCGACACCGACGATGTCGCCGGCCAGGTGCGAGGTGATGATGTGACGCAGCGTCGAGATGTCCCGTGGCTCCAGGTTCTGGAACTGGCAACCGGTGCGGCCGGTCTGGCGGTCGTAGGAACGGATCTGCAATTCCACGTCCATGGCCAGGCCGAGGTTGTCGATCACGAACTGCAGGCGAGCCTTGTAGGTCTCGCCAACCTTGAGCGGCAGTTGGCCGGCGTTGAAGCACAGCCCACCGGCAGACAGGTCCACGACCTTGACTTCCATGGGCGTACGGTCGGGGCCGAAGAAGCGCAGCTTGGCCGGGATTTTGACCCTGGCGTGTTGGCGCTGGGCTTCGGATTCATGCACTACGTTGACATTCACGGCGGTGTTCATAGGGGCGATTTCCTAGTTAATTCATTCAAGTCCGGTCAGACCATCGTCAGCAGCACGGCGACAAAAATGCTGCCGGCGGAGAAGGTCATGGTCCGAGACGACCAAGTGTTGAACCAACGTTGAAAGCTGGCGAGATCACGGGTCAGGTGGGTGGGCTGGCGAGTCCAGGACTGCTGGTCGAGGCGGAAGAACACGTAGATCTTCACCATGGCGCCGACGATCTGGTTGTAATAGAGAATCGCCGGGTAGGCAGGGCCGATCCGGTGCCCGGAGCACGACAGCAGCAGGGTCAGCAGGAACCGGGTGATGCCGATCCAGAGCAAATACACCAGGATGAACGCGGTGCCATACTTGAAGCTGGCGATCAAGGCCACGGTCAGGCCCAGCAGCGAGGTCCACATCGACACTCGCTGGTCGAACAGCACCACCGAGGTGAACAGGCCCAGACGGCGCAGACCCAGGCCCAGTGCCCGGGAGTTCTGCCGCAGGTTGTTGCCGTACCAGCGGAACATCAGCTTGCGGCTGGCCTTGATGAAGCTCTTCTCCGGCGGATGCTCGACAGTGTTGATCGCCGCATCGGGCACGTAGAAGGTGTCGTAGCCCAGCCGCATCAGGCTGAACCAGCTCGACTTGTCATCGCCGGTCAGGAACTTGAAGCGGCCCAGGCGCCAGTGTTGCAGCGAGTCGCTTTCCACGTCCGCGATGAAGTCCGGGTTGGTGACCACGGTGGCGCGGAACACCGACATGCGGCCGGTCATGGTCAGCACGCGCTTGGACAAGGCCATGGAGCACATGTTGATGTGCCGCTGGGCGAAGCGCAGTTTGTGCCACTCGCTCATGATGTAGCCGCCGCGCACTTCGCAGAACTCGTTGGTGGTCAGGCCGCCGACGTTGCCGAACAGCTGGAACCACGGCACGGTCTTGCGCACGACGCCTTCGGCAAGCACGGTGTCGCCGTCGATCACCGCTACCACGGCACGATCGTCCGGCAGGTGCCGGGAGATGGCGCGGAAGCCGTAGGCCAGGCCGTCACGCTTGCCGGTACCCGGGATGCGCACGAAGTCCAGCTTGACCCGCGCAGGCGGGTTCATGCGGGCCCAGAGGCTCTTGACCAGCAGTTCGTCGGACATTTCCACAATGGAGCAGACCACGGTGGTGGGCAGACCGCAGTCGATGGCTTCGCGAATCACCGAGCCATACACTTGTGCAGTGGTCAGCGCGTCGATCCGGAAGCTGGTGACCATCAGGTACACGTGGGACGGATCCGCCGCCGCGCCCAGCTTGCGGACCTTGCGGCGCAGGTGTGGGTAGACGATGTACAGGAAGATCATGCCGCGCACGAAATGCGTCGCTCCCATGGAGTAACGCCAGATGCCCACGGCGCCGATCAGGAAGATGAAATCCTTGGATTCGGAGTCGAACGTGGACGTGGGCAGCGCCATGGCGATGCCCATCAATAAACTCAAGTAAAACAGCCAACCGGCGGCCTGAAGCAGGCCGTGCTTTAGCCTGTGCATAATCTGCATCCGTCTCTATCTCGGGCGGGCCTTGTGGGCGGCCCGATGGGTTAAGGCAGGCGAAAGGCCGGCCGAGGCATGCCCCGGCCGGCAAACAGACTTACCAGCAGATGCCTTCGGTCCGGCCACTCGGGTTGGTGGCCTTGGACATGAAGCCGACCAGGTCGATGACCTGCTTGCCTTCCGGTACGTTCTCGGTCAGCGCGCGGAACTTCTCGTCGCGGTTGCCCAGGATGATGATGTCGGAGCTGTCGATCACCGAGTCGAAATCGGCGTTGAGCAAGGACGAGACGTGAGGAATCTTCGACTCGATGTAATCCTTGTTCGCACCGTGGACGCGGGCATATTCGACGTTGCTGTCGTAGATCTTCAGGTCGAAGCCCTTGCCGATCAGCATTTCCGCCAGTTCTACCAACGGGCTTTCACGCAGGTCGTCGGTGCCGGCCTTGAAGCTCAGGCCCAGCAGGGCGACTTTGCGCTTGTCGTGGCTGGAAACGATATCGAAGGCGTTCTGCACCTGGGATTCGTTGCTGCGCATCAGCGAGTTGAGCAGCGGTGCTTCCACGTCCAGGGCGCCGGCGCGGTAGGTCAGGGCGCGAACGTCCTTGGGCAGGCAGGAGCCGCCGAAGGCGAAGCCAGGGCGCATGTAGTACTGGGACAGGTTCAGGGTCTTGTCCTGGCAGACGACGTCCATCACTTCACGACCATCGACGCCGACGGCCTTGGCGATGTTGCCGATCTCGTTGGCGAAGGTCACTTTGGTGGCGTGCCATACGTTGCAGGTGTACTTGATCATCTCGGCGACGGCGATGTCCTTGCGGATGATCGGCGCGTCGAGCTCTTCGTACAGCGACTGCAGAACGTCACCGGAGGCGGTGTCGAACTCACCGATAACGGTCATTGGTGGCTGGTCGTAGTCTTTGATCGCAGTGCTTTCGCGCAGGAACTCAGGGTTGACCGCGACACCGAAATCGACGCCGGCTTTCTTGCCGGAGCAGTCTTCCAGGATCGGGATGACAACGTTTGCCACGGTGCCTGGCAGGACGGTGCTGCGCACGACGATGGTGTGGCGGGTGGTCTTGTCACGCAGGACAAAACCGATCTCGCGGCACACGGCCTCGATGTAGTTCAGTTCCAGGTCGCCGTTCTTTTTGCTCGGTGTACCGACGCAAATCATCGACAAGTCAGTATCGCGAATGGCTTCGGCGAAGTTGGTTGTACCGCGCAGTCGGCCCGTTTGAATGCCTTGCGCCAACAGCTCACCAAGACCAGGTTCAACGATCGGCGATTTACCGGCGTTGATCATGTCGATTTTGTCTTTGGCGACATCTACGCCAACTACATCATGGCCCCGTGCAGACAGGCAACCGGCACATACTGCACCGACGTAACCCAAACCAAATATGCTAATGCGCATCGCATTTACCTCTGTTTTTCACGCCATTAAATGGCCGGAGTTAATAGTGTTCAGCGGTCATCGTGCACTCGGAAGTGTGGAATGCAGGCGCCACAGTGCCGTGTGCAGGCATACTAAGTTCCGAGTGTCTAAATAATTGCACTCAAGTTGTGCGCAAAGCGGCCTAGTTGTTATGACCTGCCCTGTTATGCAGCCAGTCCTCGTTATCGGGAACGCTCGTGCAAAGGTCCTTCACTTCCGATCCCTGGCAAAAAGCCCACAAAATCAGAAGCTTGTGTGCTCGGGTGAGCACGTTATAGGGGCGCAGCCTTGGCCTTGTAGGGGATAGTAATGGTGCGTTATCTCCCATCCTTTAAGGGTGGATCCAAATAGACGACCGTTTCGCTAAGTTGTCGTGACAACTTGGTTAATCCGTTCGACGTCCTGTGTAAGTTATCTCCTACAGTTCTGCGAAGAATCGTTACGGGTGGTATGAGCCGTGCAATTTCACATAGTTCCGATCCGCTCATCGTGATTTTCGAAATTTTTCGAAATATTATCGAAGATGGCACTGCTCTCAAGATGATGGCACTTGCCATTTTGGCCTTTATAAATGGGGAGTTAACAAGCTGAGATATTTTTGTGCCACTACCGATGAAAAAAATCGGTGCCACTACGCAAAAAACTGACGAGTGTCGAGTGAAAGAAAAGTTAGTGGGGGAGTGGGGCGATTTATTGACGCCATGAAACCGGCGAAATACGCGAGGAACTAAGATGACAGATCGGGACTTGATCGAAGCCCCCGATCAGAGAGCGATATAAGGTGATGCCTTATTCGGGGGCGTGATCGCGCAGGAACACCAATTTGTCCCGGCTCGATTGTTCTGGGTTGAAACGATAGCCTTGTACATCGAATTGGCTGAGTGCCGCAGGGTCGTTGATCCGTTCCTCGATCACGAAACGACTCATCAGGCCCCGGGCTTTCTTGGCATAGAAGCTGATGATTTTGTACTGGCCGTTCTTCAGGTCGCGGAATTCGGTATCGATGACGCGCGCTTTCAGTGCGCTGCGCTTGACCGCCGAGAAGTATTCGTTGGAAGCCAGGTTCAGCAGTACGTCATCGCCCTGGTCGGCCAGGGCTTCGTTCAGCCATTCACTGATGCGCGTGCCCCAGAAGGCATACAGGTCCTTGCCGCGGGCATTGGCCAGTTTCGTGCCCATCTCCAGGCGATAGGGTTGCATCAGGTCCAGTGGCCGCAGCAGGCCGTAGAGGCCGGAGAGCATGCGCAAGTGCTGCTGCGCATAGTCGAAATCGGCTTCGCCAAGGCTTTGCGCATCGAGGCCGGTATACACGTCACCCTTGAAGGCCAGCAGCGCCTGCTTGGCGTTGGCCGGGGTGAACGCCGGTGTCCAGCTGCCGAATCGCGCGGCATTGAGACCGCCGATCTTGTCGGAGACGTGCATCAGCTCGCTGATCTGTGCCGGCGAGAACTCGCGCAGTTGTTCGATCAGCTCCTGGGAATGATCCAGGTACTGCGGCTGGGTAAAGCGCGCGGTGGCCGGCGGTGTTTCATAGTCGAGGGTCTTGGCGGGGGAAATCACCATCAGCATGCAATCGTCTCCTTGAAGGTGCGGCGATTCTAGGGGGTTGTCCGGGTGGACTCCAGCTATTGGGGTGATAGGTGATGGATGGGCGAGTTTGGAGAATGATGCTTTCCTGACTGGTCAGGCGCTTTTGTGGCGAGGGAGCTTGCTCCCGCTGGGCTGCGAAGCGGCCCCAGGATTTTTGCGGTCGCTACGCAACCGAGCGGGAGCAAGCTCCCTCGCCACAAGGGCTTGTCCGCCAAGTTTGCGCAAGGGGGACGCGTCAGGATCGGCTATGATGCCGCGCGGGTTTCGTTATGGAGACATCCTTTTTGCGTATCGCCCTTCTGTTATCGGCCTGGTTGTTGAGCCTGGGCGCCAGTGCCGCGCCCAACGACGTCGCCACCCTGGACCGCAGCACCTGGCCGGAACAACTCACCAGCCCGACGCTGTTCGACGTGGCCTCGCGGGCCGAGATCCTGATGTTCGCCCGGGGTCTGCTGGACGTCGATGCCATGGACGAAATCGCGCTCAAGCAGTACCTGGGGCTGCGCACGGTCAATATGGCCTCGGTCGACGCGCTGCGCGCCCGGTTGTGGCAGCGGCTGCTGACCAACTACAACTTTGCCCAGCGCAGTTGCGACCAGGATGCTTCCTTCTGTTACCTGGTCGAGGACATGGCGACCCTGCGCGAAGAGGCCCGCAGGTTCCATCTGGATGACAACTCCTACTACATCAAATGGGCCGCGCCGAGCCAGATATTTCATACCCAGTACCGCGATGAACTGCTGCGCAAAGCCGCGCTTTTCCCGCAAACCAGCAGTGAAGTCGCCCGTTTCGGCGATTACGAGCGCAACGGCGAGGACATGAACGACCGGTTGTTCCTGCTGACCTTCGACAGCGCCGCCAACGTCGTGCCGG
This sequence comes from Pseudomonas thivervalensis, assembly GCF_001269655.1. Taxonomy (GTDB): domain Bacteria; phylum Pseudomonadota; class Gammaproteobacteria; order Pseudomonadales; family Pseudomonadaceae; genus Aquipseudomonas; species Aquipseudomonas thivervalensis. The sequence continues at coordinate 5,040 of NZ_LHVE01000015.1, read as the reverse complement.
ACAACACCCCGTGGCTGACCGATTACTTGCGCAAGGCGAACATGAACGGCACTTTTTTCGTGCTGGGCAAGGATATCCAGGCGCGGTTGGAAGAAGGCTCGGTCAACAGTCTTCAGATGTTGTACGCGGGACAGTGTGTGGGTGTGCAAGGTTGGGAGTTCCGCTCCCACAGCCATTGGCAGGACTGGCAAGACTCGGTCCGGCGCAGTGTCGAACAGGTCAAGGGCAAGCTGCCCGAGAATTTCGTGCCGCTGTTCCGCCCGCCCCACGGCCAGCGTCGAAGCGATGCCGAAGGGTTTTTTCGCCAGCAGGGCCTGCAGGTGGCGCTGTGGGACATCGATCCCCAGGACAGCGGCAATCGGCTCAAGCCTGAGCAAAGCGCCCAGCGCGTGCTGACCCTGATGCTGCTGTGGCGTCACGGGGTGATCAATTTCAACGCCAAGCAGGATGGAGTGAAAACGGCGATGCCTTGGCTCATGGCGCAGACGGCGCAGAGTGGGATCGGTTGGGCGGACTGTCAGGAAGCGTTTCGCTGAAACCGGGAAATGCCAGGAAACATTGGGGGAAGAGGAAAATCCGGGGCACATTCATGACAACCGGACTTCCGACTTTAACGGCGCAATGGCGGTACGCCAAGGGTTATTCGTCACTCTGAAAAATAAACTTCAAAAAAGCGTCAAAGTGCTTTTTCCTGTCATGGTTTTTGGAGTATCAAGAAGCCAGACCGCCGAAACCTGCAACACAGGTGGCGTCTTCCAAGACCCAGATTGTGTGCAGTTCACCTGAATCCTCGCGGGTGAATTCGGTGGCTACCTCGAGGCGCAGCACTGTCACGGTATTGCGTCGAATGGCCCCCACATAGGTGACCGAGTATGGATGACCACGGACGTAGCCCTTCCTCCAACCAGCCAATCCTCTATGTACTCGATACCAACGTATTGATCCACGATCCAAACGCGCTCCTGAACTTCGAAGAACACCACGTCGCCATCCCGATGACCGTGCTTGAAGAGCTGGACAAGCTCAAGGGCGGACACCACAGCGTTGCGGCCGAATGCCGGCAGGCGATCCGCCTGATCGACAAGACCCTGGGCGATGCTTCCCCGGAAGACGTTGAGCTGGGCGTGCCGATCCAGCGCGGCAAGAGCGGTCCCAAGGGGCTGCTCTCGATCCTGATGAGCAAGCGCACCGAACCCAACCTGGTGCTGCCTGAACACCTGAACGACAACATCATCATCAACCAGTTGATCGACCTGCACGCGCGCAACAAGGACCAGGCCGTGGTGCTGGTGACCAAAGACATCAACATGCGCCTCAAGGCCCGTGCCTGCGGGATTGCGGCAGAGGACTACAGCACCGACCAACTGGTCGACGACGTTTCGCTGTTGCCCAACGGCTACCACACCATGACCGGCTCCTTCTGGGACCGGGTGAGCAAGGTCGAGACCCGCCAGGACCACGGTCGCACCTGGCACCAGGTGCAACTGATCGACAACCTGCCGGCCGTGCACATCAACGAATTCATCATCGACGAACAAGGCTTCGTCGGCTGGATCAAGGAAATCCACGTCGACAAACTGCTGATCCTCGACCTGCACCAGGAACCCTTGCTGCATCAGGAAGCCTGGGGCCTCAAGCCTCGTGACATCTACCAGAGCCTCGCGCTGTTCGCCTTGCTCGATCCGGATATCCACCTGGTCAACCTGTCCGGCGCCGCCGGTTCCGGCAAGACCATCCTGGCCCTGGCCGCTGCCATCGAGCAGACCATGGTCAGCAAGCGCTACCGGCGCATCATCGCCACCCGCAGCGTGCAGGGCCTGGACCAGGAGATCGGCTTCCTGCCCGGCACCGAGGCGGAGAAAATGGAGCCGTGGCTGGGGGCGATCACCGATAACCTCGAAGCCTTGCACATGGATGACGAAAGCACCCATGGCAGCGTCGACTACATCCTCAGCAAAGTGCCGTTGCAGTTCAAATCCCTCAACTACATACGCGGGCGCAGCTTCCAGCAGAGCCTGATCCTGATCGACGAATGCCAGAACCTGACCCCGCACCAGATGAAAACCATCATCACCCGTGCCGGTGCCGGTTCCAAAGTGGTGTGCCTGGGTAACCTGGCGCAGATCGACACCCCTTACCTGTCCGCGACCAGCTCCGGGCTGACCTACCTGACCGAACGCTTCAAGGATTTCCCCAACGGGGTCCACATCACCCTGCAGGGCGTACCGCGCTCGATCCTGGCCGAATACGCCGAATCCCATCTGTAACCCCAGCCAAGCCGGGCGACCACCAGGTCGCCCGGTTCTTCTATGCACCACATAATCCTGTGGGAGCGAGCCTGCTCGCGAATGCGGTGTGTCATCCAAATATTTTTATCTGAAGCACCGCTTTCGCGAGCAGGCTCGCTCCCACAAAGGATCTGCAGTGTTTGTAAATTCTTAGGTGCGACAATCAGCCCTGCCGGAATCTGACCCACGGGTTTACAATCGACGCTCCTGATCAGGAGTAACCCTGTGCTGACTCATCTCGATTCCCAAGGTCGCGCCAATATGGTCGACGTTACCGACAAAGCCGTGACCTTCCGTGAGGCCACGGCCGAAGCTTTTGTGCGCATGCTGCCCGACACGCTGCAGATGATCGTCAGCGGCGGTCACCCCAAGGGCGATGTGTTCGCTGTTGCGCGCATTGCCGGCATCCAGGCGGCCAAGAAAACCAGTGACCTGATTCCGCTCTGCCATCCATTGATGCTCACCAGCGTCAAGGTCGAGCTCAACGCCGAAGGCGAGGATCGGGTGCGCATTGTCGCCCGCTGCAAACTGTCGGGGCAGACCGGCGTGGAAATGGAGGCCCTCACCGCCGCCAGTGTCGCCGCGCTGACCATTTACGACATGTGCAAGGCCGTCGACCGTGGCATGACCATCGAAGGCGTGCGGGTGTTGGAAAAACTCGGCGGCAAGAGCGGCCATTTCCAGGCGGATGCGCCATGAACATCACCGTGAAATTCTTTGCCCGTTACCGTGAAGCGCTTGGCGTGGATTCGCTCAAGGTGCAAGGCGATTTCGCCACGGTCGACGATGTGCGCGCGTTGCTCGCCCAACGGGACGGTGCCCAGGTGCTGAAGGAGCAAAACCTGATGTGTGCACGTAACGAAGAGCTGTGCCAGCTCGATGAACCGTTGGAGGAAGGTGACGAAGTCGCGTTTTTCCCCACTGTAACCGGAGGCTGAGCCATGGCCATTCGTGTACAGGTCGAACCGTTTGACCCGGGCGTCGAAGTCAACGCCATGCACGCGGCCAATGTCGGCGTGGGGGCGGTGGTGAGTTTTGTCGGCTACGTGCGCGACTTCAATGACGGTCTCGATGTGTCCGGGATGTTCCTGGAGCATTACCCGGGCATGACCGAAAAAGCCCTGGGCAAGATTGCCACCGAGGCCGAGCAGCGCTGGCCGCTGCTCAAGCTGGAAGTGTTGCACCGTATCGGGGCGCTGGAGCCGGGTGAACCCATCGTTTTTGTCGGTGCCGCCAGTGCCCATCGCCAGGCGGCGTTCGACGCCTGCGCCTTTGTCATGGACTACCTCAAGACCCGCGCGCCGTTCTGGAAAAAAGAAAACACCGTTGACGGCCCGCGCTGGGTTGAAGGGCGGGACAGTGATCATGCGGCGGCGGATCGCTGGAAGCAGTAGGCAGCCTGATAGTCCGCTATCGTCGGATCGCCGCCCGGAGCAGGCTCGCTCCCACATTTGATCTGCGTAGAACACAAATGTGTGTACGACACGGATTCCCCGTGGGAGCGAGCTTGCTCGCGATGAGGCCACCAGCCCCCCCATCACTTTCGCCTGTTTCCCCAATTGACGGGATGTACATTAAAGTCCAGTATGGATTTATAAGTACAAAATAGCCGTGCCCACCTTTCTCTGCCAAACCAACAACAACCCGCGAGAGAACATCATGAGCAAACTCCCCCTCATCACCGGCCTGGCCTTGAGCCTGTTGGCCTCCAGCAGCCTGTTCGCCGCTGAGAAAACCTTGCGCATCGGCATCGAGGCGGCGTATCCGCCGTTTGCTTCCAAGACCTCGGAAGGGAAGATCGAGGGGTTCGACTACGACATCGGCAATGCCCTGTGCGCGCAGATGGAGGTCAAGTGCGAGTGGATCGAGGGTGAGTTCGACGGGCTGATCCCTTCGCTCAAGGTGAAGAAGATCGACTTGGCGCTGTCGTCCATGACCATCACCGAAGAACGCAAGAAGTCGGTGGATTTCACCCACAAGTACTACTTCACCTCATCGCGCCTGGTCATGAAGGAAGGGGCGGTGGTCGATGACCAGTACGCCAGCCTCAAGGGCAAGACCGTGGGCGTGCAGCGGGCCACCACCACGGATCGTTTCGCCACGGAAGTCTTCGAGCCGAAAGGTGTGACGGTCAAGCGCTACAGCAACAACGAAGAAATCTACATGGACCTGGCGTCCGGTCGCCTGGACGCGATTTTCGCCGACACCATCCCGCTGGAGGACTTCCTGTCGATGCCGCGTGGCAAAGGCTATGCGTTTGTCGGGCCGGAACTCAAGGACCCGAAATATGTGGGTGAGGGTGCTGGTATCGCGGTGCGCAAAGGCAATACCCAACTGGTGGCGGACTTGAACAAGGCCATCGATGGGATTCGGGCGAATGGGAAGTACCAGGAGATCCAGTCCAAGTACTTCAAATCGGATATCTACGGCGACTGATCAATCGCTATCGCGAGCAAGCTGAACTGGTCCAGTAATTTTGGACATTTTTTTCGGTTCTCACGCAGCCAGCTTTTCCGCTGCTACAGGTGAGTGGTAACCGTTGTAACTGTGGCGCCTGACATTGTTGTAGCGCGTCACATAGCGGTTTATATCAACTCGGGCTTCGTGTTCCGAGTTGTATCCCTCTTCAGGCACCCACTCGGACTTCAAACTGCCAAAAAAACGCTCCATCGGGGCGTTATCCCAGCATTGGCCTTTTCGACTCATGCTCTGCTTAAGCTCGTGCGCCACCAGTTCGTCCCGGAATTTATGG
>NZ_LHVE01000014.1 GCF_001269655.1 Pseudomonas thivervalensis | reverse complement strand
AGCGCGTCACATAGCGGTTTATATCAACTCGGGCTTCGTGTTCCGAGTTGTATCCCTCTTCAGGCACCCACTCGGACTTCAAACTGCCAAAAAAACGCTCCATCGGGGCGTTATCCCAGCATTGGCCTTTTCGACTCATGCTCTGCTTAAGCTCGTGCGCCACCAGTTCGTCCCGGAATTTATGGCTGGTGTACTGACATCCCTGGTCAGAATGGAACAGTACGCCTTTAGGTCGCCCTCTCAATTCGACGGCCATTCGCAGTGATTCGCGCGCCAGTGTCGCGTCGGCGACCAGTGAAAACGACCAGCCCACTACTCGTCGCGCAAATAGATCCAGAACGACTGAGAAGTAGAGCCAGCGCTTGCCCAGCTGGATATAGGTGATATCTGCGCACCAAACCTTATTGATATCAGCTACGTAAAACTCACGGTCCAGCTCATTCTCAGCCACCAGCGACTCAACGCCCGATGACTTGTACTTGTGAGGTCTGCGCTGACGGCTAGCGATCCCAGCTTCCTTCATCAACCCGCGGGCCATATAGCGGCCCACCTGATGGCCGTCGCCCCGCAGGTCTTCGGAGAGGGTTCGTGCACCTGCCGAGCCTTTTGATGCCTTGTGGTATTTAATTAGAACAACCTTGAGCGCTTCGCGCTCCGGGTTGGTTTTACCTTGGCGCTGACGCCAGGCGTAATAGCTGCTGCGGTTGACTTCAAACACGCGGCAGCAGTCTGTAATGCCGTACTGCTCGCCTAGCTCACTGATCAGAGGGAATGATCTTTGGAGTCTAAAAGCAGGAGAGCACTGGCCTTTTTTAGGATTTCGATATCCCGGTCTTTCTGCCTGAGCAGGGCTTTAAGTTCCTGGATTTGCTTCTGATCGGCGGTGATTGCCTTGGTACCGACAAGCGTCGATCCGGCGCGCTCTTTTCGCACCTGCTCGACCCAGCGGCGCAGGGCTGTTGGGCCGATATCCAAGCTGGCACAGATCTCGGGAATCGGCTGATCCTCATCGAGCACCATGCTTGCAGCTTTGAGTTTGAACTCACTGGAATAGGATTTTCGCATCATCATGCACACCTCAGATTTGGGCGCCATCATAGCGCCCTATTGATGTGTCCAAATTCATTAGGCCAGATCAAGCTCGCTCCCACATTGGATCTCATTGAACAGAGATCCAGTATGGGAGCGAGCTTGCTCGCGATGAGGCCAGGACAGGCAACACAAGACCTCAGCCCTTCAACTCCTTCAAATGCTTGTACACCGTCGCCCGCCCCATGTTCAGCACATTGGCGACATAGTTGGACGCGCTCTTGCCCTTGAACGCGCCTTCGGCATGCAGCGCCAGCACCAGCTCGCGTTTGTGGTCGCGGGTCAACAGGTTCAGGCTCAGTTGACGCTCGCGCATCCAGGCGTGCAGGAAGGTGTTGATCCGCTCCTGCCAGTCATCGCGAAACAATGAATCCGGCTGGGGGATCAGCTTGCCCGGCGACAGGAACAGGTCCAACGCGGCCTTGGCATTCTCGAACAGCGAAATATTCAGGTTGATGCACAGCACCGCCAACGGACGACCCTGGGCATCGCGCAGGACGCTGCTGAGGCTGCGAATCTTCTGTCCGTCCCAGTTCAGTTTTTCGTACGGCCCGATGTTACGTTCGCTGACGTCCTCACTGAGCATGTCTTCCAGGGACGAGTCATCGCCGATTTCGCGCTTGGACAGGTTATTGGCGATGTAGTCGATTTTCTGGGTGCGCAGGTCGTGCAGCACCACTTCGGCGTGGGGGTAGAACAGCGTGGCGATGGCGTCGGCGATGGTGCGGAAGTTTTCCAGCGCCGGATCGGGTGGCGAAGCGGTCATGACAGGGCTCCAGGCAGCGTCAGCGCCCCGTGGAACAGGGGCGCGGGGGAGTGTGCCGCAATCGTGGCGATGCGTCACCTGAGTTGGCTCACGCCAGGCGCTTGGGCGATAACATGGCGCTGCTCAGGCCGAAACGGGACAGGGCCTCGGGCAGCGGTTCGCCACGCACCAGCGCCGCGCTGGCCTGGCCCATGGCCGGTGACGTCTGGATGCCGTAGCCGCCCTGTGCGGCGACCCAGAACAGACCGGGCACCTGTGGATCGAAACCGGACAGCAGATCCCCGTCGCGGACGAAACTGCGCAATCCGGCCCAGGTGCGGGTCGGGCGGCGGATGGTCAGGGTGGTGGCCTCTTCGATCTGGTAGATGCCCATGGCGATGTCCAGCTCTTCCGGCTGCACGTCGTGGGGCTCCACCGGGTCGGCGTTGGCTGGCGAGCCGAGGAACATGCCAGCGTCGGGCTTCATATAGAAGGATTCGTCCAGGCTCACCAGCATCGGCCAATCGTGAATATCCACGCCCTCGGGGCCGGCAAAAATGAACGCTGCACGCCGCTTGGGTTGCAGCCCCAGCTTCCGGGCACCGGCCATTTCGGCCACTTGATCGGCCCAGGCGCCGGCGGCGTTGATCAACACGGGGGCGGTGAAGGTCTGGTCGGCAGTCTTCACGTGCCAAAGTCCTTGGTCGTCGCGGCTCAGGCCCAGCACTTCGCTGTCGGTGTGCACACTGCCGCCGCTGCGACGGATGCCGCGCAAGTACCCCTGGTGCAGCGCATCGGTGTCGATGTCGCAGGCCGTGGGGTCGTAGATCGCCCCGTGAACCTTGTCTCGCCGCAGGATCGGCAGCCGCACGCAGGCTTCATCGGCGCTGAGCAATTGCATCTGCGGTACCGTCGCCTTGGCGCTCAGGTACTGGTTGTTAAGCTCGTCCGGGTCGCCGGTGAAGTCCACGGTCATTTCACCCCGTGGGCTCAGCAATGGGTGTTCGCAGAAGCCGGCCGGTGGCGCGTCGAAAAAAAACCGGCTGGCCTGGGTCAGCGCCCGCACCTGCGGGGTGCCGTAGGCGGCGGTGAACAGCGCCGCCGAGCGTCCAGTGGAATGGTAGGCCGGATGGGATTCGCGTTCGAGCACAATGACCCGGCCCTGGGGCGCCAGCCAGTAACCGGTGGAGGCACCGGCAATGCCGCCGCCGATGATGATGAAGTCTGCTGAGGTCATGAAGCTCTCCTGCCGAACACTGTGCCGGGAGTTTGCGAGAAACTGTGGGAGCGAGCCTGCTCGCGATAGCGGTGTGTCAGCCGCCTATTTTTATCTGATACGCCGCCATCGCGAGCAGGCTCGCTCCCACAAGGGAATAGGGGGGTCAGTTATGAAGTCGGTAGAGCGCATTCGCCAGCGCAACATCCTCCAGCCCCAGGCCAATGGAACGGAAGAACACATGGCGTTCATAGTTCGGCCGAGCCACGTGTTCGCTGAGCAATTCAGGCAAGTCGCCGATAATGCTCGACGCCTGCCAGCCGTGCTGTTCGCCAGCGATCAGCATTTCACCGGCCGAGCCCGGGGTGGTCTGACGATAGTCGCAGAACACATCCATGTCATTGAGGCGCTGGGGCGGTACTTCGTGGGCGCGTGGGGCGTTGGTGCTGATGGAGGTGATCAGCGCAGGTTTGCCCAAGGTCTGCGGATCGAGCACGGCGTTGGCGGACGAGGTGCAGAGCATCACCACATCGGCGTCGTGCAGCGCGGCTTCGAGGGTATCAGCGATTTGCAGGCGCGGGTCCAGGCTGGTGAGCGAGGCGAGTTCCTGCGCCGACTTGGTTTTCAGGCTTGGCGAGTAGAGGCGGATGCTTTGCCAGTCCCGCAGCTCCTTGACGTAGTGCACGTGGGCCTGGGCCACCGCGCCGCTGCCGATGACGGCCAGGCGCCTGGCGCCGTGCGGGGCGAGGGCATCGACGGCGACGGCGGTGGTGGCGGCGGTACGGGCGGTGGTCAGCTCGGCGGCATCGCACAGCAGCAGCGGCTGGCCGGTCTGCATCGACATCAGCAAGGTCCAGGCGGTGACCAACGGGCCTTGCTCGCGCACGATATAGGGCGAGGTCTTGACCCCGTAGACCTGGTCTTCAGCCAGCACGCCCAGGTAGTTGATGAAATCCCCGGCGCCCTGGGGAAACACCACCAGTTGCTGGGGCGGCTGTACTGCTTGCCCGGCGGCGAGATCACGAAACAGCCGGCGCAGGATCTGTGGCACGTCGATTTGCCCGAGCAGTTCGCGGGCCTGGGCTTGGGTCATCACATAAGGTGTGCTGGACATGGAGGCTCCGGGAGCTTTGTAAACTAATTTGTCTATTATGGACTTTTAGTTTAATCGAGCAATATCCCGGGCAAAAAAAAGCGCAGCCTGGCCTGGCTGCGCTTTTTTGTTCTGTGGGGACGGTTAAGGCCGCTTGCGCTCAACCGGTCGCAACAGATGCGTCGGTGGCATTTCACAACTGATCTTGCGGCCCAGCAACGCCTCGATCGACGGCAACTGGTAGGAGTCATCTTCACCAGCGAAGCTGATTGAAACCCCCGCAGCCCCGGCACGACCGGTGCGGCCGATACGGTGCACGTAGTCGTCCGGTACTTCCGGCAGGGTGAAGTTGATCACATGGCTGATGCCGTCGATGTGGATACCACGACCGGCCACGTCGGTGGCAACCAGGACGCGGATCTTGCCTTCGCGGAAACCTTCGAGGGTCTTGATGCGCTTGTGCTGAGGCACGTCGCCCGAGAGTTGGGCCGCGTTGACGCCATCGCGCACCAGGCGTTCTTCGATGCGTCGCACTTCGTCCTTGCGGTTGGCGAACACCATCACCCGTTCCCAGCCGTTGTCGTTGACCAGGTTATAGAGCAGCTTGTATTTGTCGGCGCCGGCGACTGCGTAGATGTGTTGCTCGACGTTTTCGCTGGCGACGTTCTCGGCTTCGATCTCGACGATGGCCGGATCGGTGGTCCACTGCTTGGCCAGGTTCATCACGTCTTCGGTGAAGGTGGCGGAGAACAGCAGGGTCTGGCGTTCGCTTTTCGGTGGGGTCTGGCGAATGATCTGGCGTACCTGGGGAATGAAACCCATGTCGAGCATGCGGTCGGCTTCGTCCAGCACCATCACTTCGACCATGTCCAGGTGCACGTCACCGCGCTGGTTGAAGTCCAGCAGGCGGCCCGGCGTGGCGACCAGGATGTCGCAGTGGCGTGCTTCGAGGTGCTTGAGCTGCTTGTCGAAGTCCATGCCGCCCACGAACGTCATGACGTTCAGGCCGGTGTACTTGGTCAGGTCGGCGGCGTCCTTGGCGATCTGCACCACCAGCTCGCGGGTCGGCGCGATGATCAGCGCCCGCGGTTCGCCCATGTAGCGTTCCTTGGGCGGCGGGGTCTGGAGCAATTGGGTGATGATGGAAATCAGGAAGGCGGCGGTCTTGCCGGTGCCGGTCTGGGCGCGACCGATGGCGTCTTTGCCGGCGAGGGTATAGCCCAGCACCTGCGCCTGGATCGGCGTGCAGTACGGGAAACCCAGGTCCTGGATGGCATGCATCAATTCAGGGGCGAGCTTGAAATCGTGGAAGCGGGTCTTGCCTTCCTGGGGTTCTACGACGAAGTCCTCGAGTTTCCAGGCAACGACCGGTGGTTTGGGAGCGCGCTCGCGGCGCGGCCGAGGGGCTTCGTTGCGGGGTTTCTCCGGCTCGGGAGCCGTGACAGGCTGGGCGACGGGTTCTTTTGTTGCTTGTGCAACAGGTGCCGCCCGGCGCGGTTGTTGCGCATCGGTATGGCTCGGGCCGTGGGTCGGCGCTGTGGGGCCAGGCGCGAGTTGCTCGGCCTCGCTTTTACCGAACATCTTCTTGAGTGCTTTGAGCACGGTCATCTCATCGATTGGTTAAGGAATGTACGCCGGCCAGTGTAATGCAAGAAACGGGCGCGGCGTAGTGGGATCGTCAAAGGACCGGCGTGGCGATTGGCCGCTTAGCGCAACCGCTCGGCCAGCCAGGTGCCGATGTCGCGAATCTCCTCGGGTAACACTTCGTGGCCCATTGGGTATTCCTGCCATGTCACGGTGACACCATGCTGCTTTAAATACTCTTTAGCAGTCCGCCCCATGGGGTTGAGTACCACTTCGTCGTATTGACCATGCAGCGCCAGGACCGGAATGCGCTGCTGGCTGGCCGATAATTGCAGTTCTTCGCTGAAGGTCGGTGCATAAGTAGACAGTGCGACCACGCCGCCCAGCGGGCCCTGCCATTTCACGAAAACGGTGTGATAGACCACCGCGCCACCTTGGGAAAAACCGGCGAGGAAAATCCGCGAGGCGTCTATTCCGCTGGCTCGCTGGGTTTCGATCAGGTCAATGACCCGTTGCGCCGAGGCTTCGAGTTGCTGTTCGTCGATGGCCCGGGCCGGGCTCAAGGCACGAATGTCGTACCAACTGGGCATGGCATAGCCGCCGTTGATCGTTACTGGTTGGGTCGGGGCCTGGGGTAGAACGAAACGTGTGGTGAGCAGGCTTTGCTGCAACATTTCGGCGACCGGCATGAAATCATAACGATCGGCACCCAGGCCGTGGAGCCAGATAATGCACGCGTCAACAGTGCCGCTGGGCTCGAGAATCAAGGGGTCGGTCATGGTTGTGCTCCAAATCTGTGCGGGTGCGCTCAATCAGTGCGTGATTACAGTGCGTCCCCGGTGCCTCAGTTAATTAGATGTCGCAAAGCTGAAAGTTTTTGTCTTGACGAGTTTTACATGGCCTAAGCGCAGCGGTCTGGTACGGGCTTTGCTATGGGGTAGCTGAGTGATGATTTCTTACGCTGCGCGGTAACACTATCAGTTAGACGCGCCGCATGGGATATCAGAAATCCGGTGATGAATGTTCGCCAATAGCCGCTACGGGCTTCGCGAACGTGAAGGGCTACAGCCCGTTCGGCCGATTGGTGAGAGATGGGCATGACCACTGTTTACGGACATCCTCATTATTAGACTCATAGCGAAGGTCCAGACGTCGGTTGACCCTAAAAAAAGCCAACAAGGGTCGGCAATGCCTCAAAAGGGTGCGACAGGGCTCGAGCTCCGACACAACAAGAGCAAAACTGGAGGTTTGAATGAAGTTACTGAAATCCACCCTGGCAGTCGTGACTGCGGCAGCAGTCCTCGGTGTCAGCGGGTTCGCTCAGGCGGGTGCAACCCTGGATGCCGTGCAGAAGAAAGGTTTTGTGCAATGCGGCGTGAGCGATGGCCTGCCGGGTTTCTCGGTGCCTGATTCGACCGGCAAGATCGTCGGTATCGACGCTGACTTCTGCCGTGCCGTTGCCGCTGCGGTGTTTGGCGACGCGACCAAGGTCAAGTTCAGCCAGTTGAACGCCAAGGAGCGCTTCACCGCGCTGCAATCCGGCGAAATCGACATGCTGTCGCGCAACTCCACCATGACCAGCTCCCGTGATGCGGGCATGGGCCTGAAGTTTCCTGGCTTCATTACCTACTATGACGGCATCGGTTTCCTGGCCAACAGCAAACTGGGCGTCAAGAGCGCCAAGGAACTGGACGGTGCGACCATCTGCATCCAGGCCGGTACCACCACCGAGCTGAACGTGTCCGACTACTTCCGCGCCAACGGCCTGAAGTACACCCCGATCACTTTCGACACCTCCGATGAAAGCGCCAAGTCGCTGGAATCCGGCCGTTGCGACGTGCTGACCTCCGACAAATCCCAACTGTTCGCCCAGCGCAGCAAGCTGGCTTCGCCGAAGGACTACGTGGTCCTGCCGGAAACCATCTCCAAGGAGCCACTGGGCCCGGTCGTGCGTAACGGCGACGACGAGTGGCTGGCCATCGTGCGTTGGACTGGCTTCGCCATGCTCAATGCCGAAGAAGCAGGCGTGACTTCGAAGAACGTCGAAGCTGAAGCCAAGTCCACCAAGAACCCGGACGTCGCTCGTATGCTGGGCGCTGACGGTGAATACGGCAAAGACCTGAAGCTGCCGAAGGACTGGGTCGTGCAGATCGTCAAGCAAGTCGGCAACTACGGTGAAATGTTCGAGCGTAACCTCGGCAAGGACACCCCGCTGCAGATCGATCGCGGTCTGAACGCGCTGTGGAACGCAGGCGGCATCCAATACGCACCACCAGTGCGCTGATGGTTCTATCACCCGGTGGGCCAACCACCGGGTGATGTTCTGTTCCATTCTTTGCGGGGCACTTCATGCAAAATTCAATCGGCGCACCTAAGCAGAGGCTCAGCCTCAGCGATCCACGAGTGCGTGCGTGGGTATTTCAGATCGTCACCATCGTGGCGGTTATTTCGCTGGGCTGGTTTCTGTTCGATAACACGCAGACCAACCTGGAACACCGGGGCATCACGTCCGGTTTCGGCTTTCTGGAGCGCAGTGCCGGGTTCGGCATCGCCCAACACCTGATCGACTACACCGAAGCGGACAGCTATGCCCGCGTCTTTGTCATCGGTTTGCTCAATACCCTCCTGGTGACCTTCATTGGCGTGATTCTGGCGACCATCCTGGGGTTCATCATCGGCGTCGCACGCTTGTCGAAGAACTGGATCATCTCCAAGCTGGCGACCGTCTATGTGGAGGTTTTCCGTAACATTCCACCGCTGTTGCAAATCCTGTTCTGGTACTTCGCCGTATTCCTGACGATGCCGGGACCACGGGCTGCCCACAATTTCGGTGACACCTTCTTCGTCAGCAGTCGCGGCCTCAACATGCCGGCGGCGCTGGTAGCGGAAGGGTTCTGGCCGTTCGTGATCAGCATCGTGCTGGCGATCGTCGCCATCGTGCTGATGACCCGCTGGGCCAACAAGCGTTTCGAAGCGACCGGCGAGCCGTTCCATAAGTTCTGGGTGGGCCTGGCGCTGTTCCTGGTGATCCCGGCACTGTGCGCCGTGATCTTCGGTGCGCCTGTGCATTGGGAAATGCCGGAACTCAAGGGCTTCAACTTCGTCGGTGGCTGGGTACTGATTCCCGAGCTGCTGGCCTTGACCCTGGCATTGACCGTGTACACCGCGGCGTTCATCGCCGAGATCGTGCGCTCGGGCATCAAGTCGGTCAGCCATGGGCAGACCGAGGCGGCTCACTCGCTGGGCCTGCGCAACGGTCCGACCCTGCGCAAGGTGATCATCCCGCAAGCCCTGCGCGTGATCATCCCGCCGCTGACCAGCCAATACCTGAACCTGGCGAAAAACTCTTCCCTGGCCGCCGGTATCGGTTACCCGGAAATGGTTTCGCTGTTTGCTGGCACGGTGTTGAACCAGACCGGTCAGGCCATCGAGGTGATCGCGATCACCATGAGTGTGTACCTGGCGATCAGTATCAGCATTTCGTTGCTGATGAACTGGTACAACAAGCGCATTGCGCTGATCGAGCGGTGAGGAAAAGCGCATGACATCCCATACTTTCAAACCTGATATGCCGCCACCGAGCAAAGTGTTCGGGCCGGTGGCATGGATGCGCGCGAACATGTTCTCCAGCTGGCTCAACACCTTGCTGACGTTGTTTGCGTTCTACCTGATCTACCTGGTGATTCCACCGATCCTCGGTTGGGCGATTCTCGATGCCAACTGGGTCGGCACCACCCAGGCCGACTGCACCAAGGAGGGCGCCTGCTGGGTGTTCATCCAACAGCGTTTCGGCCAGTTCATGTACGGCTATTACCCGACGGGCCTGCGCTGGCGCGTAGACCTGACCGTGTGGGCGGCAGTGCTTGGTGTGGCGCCGCTGTTCATCTCGCGCTTCCCGCGCAAGGCGATCTACGGCCTCAGCTTCCTGGTGCTGTACCCGATCATTGCCTGGTGCCTGCTGCACGGTGGCGTTTTCGGTCTGGATACCGTGGCGACCAGCCAGTGGGGCGGCCTGATGCTGACGTTGGTGATTGCCACCGTCGGTATTGTCGGCGCATTGCCGCTAGGTATCGTCCTGGCCCTGGGCCGGCGCTCGAACATGCCGGCGATCCGTGTAGTCTGCGTGACCTTCATCGAGTTCTGGCGCGGTGTGCCGTTGATCACGGTGCTGTTCATGTCGTCGGTGATGCTGCCGCTGTTCTTGCCCGAAGGCATGAACTTCGACAAGCTGCTACGAGCACTGATCGGGGTGATCCTGTTCCAGTCGGCCTACGTGGCCGAAGTGGTGCGCGGCGGCCTGCAAGCCATTCCCAAGGGCCAGTACGAAGCGGCCGCGGCGATGGGCCTGGGTTACTGGCGCAGCATGGGCCTGGTGATTCTGCCGCAAGCCCTGAAGCTGGTGATCCCGGGTATCGTCAACACCTTCATTGCGTTGTTCAAGGACACGAGCCTGGTGATCATCATCGGCCTGTTCGACCTGCTCAACAGCGTGAAACAAGCTGCCGCCGACCCGAAATGGCTGGGCATGGCCACTGAAGGCTATGTGTTCGCCGCCCTGGTGTTCTGGATTTTCTGTTTTGGTATGTCCCGCTATTCCATGCATTTGGAACGCAAGCTGGACACTGGCCACAAGCGTTAGGAGCGTAGTTTATGAGTGAAGCGATCAAACAGCCTGTGAGCCCTGAAGGCATTATTCAGATGCAGGGCGTCAACAAGTGGTACGGCCAGTTCCACGTGTTGAAGGACATCAACCTGAACGTCAAGCAGGGCGAGCGTATCGTGTTGTGCGGCCCGTCGGGCTCCGGCAAGTCCACCACCATCCGCTGCCTCAACCGCCTGGAAGAGCACCAGCAGGGTCGCATCGTGGTCGACGGCGTGGAACTGACCAACGACCTCAAGCAGATCGAAGCGATCCGCCGTGAAGTCGGCATGGTGTTCCAGCACTTCAACCTGTTCCCGCACCTGACCATCCTGCAGAACTGCACCCTGGCGCCGATGTGGGTACGCAAGATGCCCAAGCGCAAGGCCGAGGAAATCGCCATGCATTACCTGGAGCGCGTACGCATTCCAGAGCAGGCGCACAAGTACCCGGGCCAGCTCTCCGGCGGTCAGCAACAGCGTGTGGCCATCGCCCGTGCCCTGTGCATGAAGCCGAAAATCATGCTGTTCGACGAGCCGACCTCGGCCCTCGACCCGGAAATGGTGAAAGAGGTGCTGGACACCATGATCGGTCTGGCCGAAGACGGCATGACCATGCTCTGCGTGACCCACGAAATGGGCTTCGCCCGCACCGTGGCCAACCGCGTGATCTTCATGGACAAGGGTGAAATCGTCGAACAGGCCGCGCCGAACGACTTCTTCGATAACCCGCAGAATGATCGTACCAAGCTGTTCCTGAGCCAGATCCTGCATTGATCCGGCCTTAGGCAGTGAAATAAGCCCGGACTTGTCCGGGTTTATTTTTTTCTGCTTCGGCTGCTCAGGAAGTCGTGAGGATTTCGTGCTCCTTGTGCACCGTCGTCTTGAATCCTCTCAAGTCCGCGCCTTCAGCCAGGGTTCGTGCATCTGCAAGCAAATGCGGGTAGCGATCAAGCAGGCGCATCAGCAGCATCAACGCTTTTGGTGGCAATACCTCACCGCGCTCATAGCGGGAAAACGCGTTGTGCCCGCCACCTGACAAAAACGAAACCGCTTCTTTTTGCGACAGATGCAGTTTGCGACGTATGCGTTTCATTTCTTCGCCAATTATTCTCCTGGCCGCGTTGACCAGCTCATCACCTGCGTGGTCGTAGCGATCCGAGCAGCTTGAATCGAGCTCGACTTCGCCGCACATCTGACATTCCCAGCCAGACAAGTCATCGACCCGGCGTTCCAGTCCCTTGACGCTCATGGTTTCGCCGCGACCTTCGAAATGCAACATGCCCTCCTGGGCACCACAGCTGAAGCACTGCTGATTTTTCATGAGTTTTTCTCCTTGAAGGAAATTACCGGTGGGCCTCCACTGGGGTGGCACGTTACCTTCAGGTAAATCTCCAGACCGTGTGAATGGGCGTGATAGACGTCATGCCAGACTCGATGATCGTCATAGGTGGTCATCGATTTGTAGAACTGTTTTCGCTCAAGCCCATGGATGACCTGCTGCATGTCCGAGACGTTTAAACCGAGCGTCCGAGCAGTGTTCTTCGCAGTGCTGGTGAAAGCTTTCCCTTTAAGCCGCCTGACATCCGCCTGTATCGCCACCAAGGCGTAATGGGGTGTGTTCTTTTCCATGGAACGGTGTGCCTTGTCCTTAAAATTACCCTTAAAGGGTAATATTGACTAATCGAAAATTTCGCTCCTTTTCCGTCCCATTGACCCTAGGCGATTGCCGTCCTACACGAAGCTGACTAACATGTCAGAAAATTCATCCTATGATTGGATGAAAGGGTGGACTCTATGTCAGATATTTCTCCATTAATGAAACGCTCCCTGGTCGATCAGGCCTTGGAGCAATTGCGTCGGCGTATCAGTGACGGGGTATGGACCGTCGGCCAGCGCTTGCCCACCGAGCCGGAGTTGGTGGCGGAGCTGGGGATCAGCCGCAACACCGTGCGCGAAGCCATGCGTGTGCTGGCGTTTTCCGGGTTGATCGAGATCCGTCAGGGCGACGGCAGCTACGTGCGTGCGGTGGTCGATCCGCTGGATACCCTCAAGGTGCTGTCGCGCTGTTCGCTGGAACAGGCCCGGGAAACCCGGCACATCCTGGAAGTCGAAGCCATTGGCCTGGCTGCGCTGCGGCGCACCGATGAGGATTTGCTTGCGTTGCGCCAGGCACTGCGAACCAGTGGCGAGCATTACCATGGCGACCTGGAGCACTACATCGCTTGCGACCTGGTGTTCCACCGCCTGCTGGTGGACGCTGCGCACAACCCCGCGCTGAGTGAACTCTATCGCTACTTTTCCAGCGTCATCGGCGCACAACTGCGCCAGAGCCTCAACATCATTCCCCGCCATCAACATGTGTTCGACCTGCACGTCGAAATCCTCGAAGCCGTCGAACGCCAAGACCCGGAGCAGGCCAAGGCCCTGTGCCGGCAGTTGATCAATGAACCCTGAAGCAGAGCTTTCCATGTCCCGCGATCCGCTTGACCGCACCGCTCTGACGACGCCCAAACGCGCCGCTGAACTCGAAGAACTGTTGATCGACGCGGAGGCCGACGATGAGCAGGCCCAGCAGAGCCATCCGTTGGTGCGTCGGCCCTGGCTGTTGCTGCTTGGGCTGATCCTGGTGGCGCTGAACCTGCGCCCGGCGCTGTCGAGCATGGCGCCGCTGCTCAGCGAGGTTTCCAAAAGCCTTGGTCTATCGGCTGCGCAAGCGGGTTTGCTGACGACTCTGCCCGTGCTTTGCCTGGGGTTGTTCGCACCGCTGGCGCCTGTGTTGGCACGACGCTTCGGCGCTGAGCGCGTCGTGCTGGGCATTTTGCTGACACTGGCCGGCGGCATCGTCCTGCGCAGTGCGTTCGGTCAGGTCGGGCTGTTTGCCGGCAGTATCCTGGCCGGTGCCAGCATCGGCGTCATCGGCGTGTTGTTGCCGGGCATCGTCAAGCGCGACTTCGCCAAACAGGCCGGGGCCATGACCGGTGTCTACACCATGGCGCTGTGCCTGGGCGCAGCGATGGCGGCCGGGGCGACGGTGCCGTTGAGCGAGCACCTTGGGCATGACTGGGCCTTGGGCCTGGGGTTCTGGGTGGTCCCGGCGCTGCTGGCCGCGGTGTTCTGGTTGCCGCAAGTGGGCGAGAAACACGGTGCCCATCAGGTGGCGTACCGGGTCCGCGGCTTGCTGCGCGATCCCCTGGCCTGGCAAGTGACCTTGTACATGGGGTTGCAATCGTCTCTGGCCTACATCGTATTCGGTTGGCTGCCCTCGATCCTGATTGGACGTGGCCTGACCCCGACCCAGGCCGGGCTGGTGCTGTCCGGCTCGGTTATCGTGCAACTGATCAGCTCCCTCGCGGCGCCTTGGCTGGCCACGCGCGGCAAGGACCAGCGCCTGGCTATCGTGATCGTCATGCTCATGACCCTGGGCGGATTGTTCGGTTGCCTCTACGCACCCATCGACGGCTTGTGGGGCTGGGCAATCCTGCTGGGCTTGGGGCAGGGCGCGACGTTCAGCCTGGCGCTCACGCTGATCGTGTTGCGTTCGCGGGACGCCCATGTCGCCGCCAACCTGTCCAGCATGGCCCAGGGCTTCGGCTATACGCTGGCGTCGCTGGGGCCGTTCGCGGTGGGGGTGGTCCACGACTTGACCGGCGGCTGGAATGCGTTGGGCTGGATCTTCGGCCTGATTGGCCTGGGGGCGATCATCGCCGGTATTGGCGCGGGCCGGGCGTTGTACGTCGGGGTCAGCAGTGAAAGGGTTACTGACCGTCGTTGATATCATTTTCGTGGCGAATGACGATAGTCTTCCCCGCGGCGGCAGATTATCGTGCAGGCCTACTGAAACGTTTTTCGGAGCCTGTCCATGAGTGATGCCCACAACGCCTTGATCACCCGCTTTTACCAGGCCTTCCAGCGCCTGGACGCCGAAGCCATGAGCGCGTGCTACACCGACGACGTGGTGTTCAGCGATCCGGCGTTCGGCGAACTGCGCGGGCGCGATGCCGGTGACATGTGGCGCATGTTGACGACCCGGGCCAAGGACTTTTCCCTGACCTTCGATAACGTGCGCAGCGACGAGCGTACCGGCGGCGCTCACTGGGTGGCGACGTACCTGTTCAGCCAGACCGGCAATATCGTAATCAATGACATCCAGGCGCGCTTCGTGTTTCGCGATGGCAAGATCTGCGAGCACCATGACAGCTTCGATCTGTGGCGCTGGTCCCGCCAGGCGCTGGGCACCAAGGGCCTGCTGCTGGGTTGGACGCCGCTGGTGCGCAACGCCGTCAGGGCCCAGGCGCTCAAGGGGCTGCGGGCGTTCCAGGCCAGTCGCTGATAAGATCGCGGCTCATCTTGGCCCACCTGTTGAACATGTTGTGACGACCGTCGACTTATCCTCCGATCTGCCTGCACAAGGCGCCGCCGAACCGGACAAGCCCTGGTTCGTCTACCTGGTGCGGGCTGCCAATGGTTCGCTGTACTGCGGCATCAGTGATGACCCGGTCCGGCGTTTCGCCAAGCATCAAAGCGGCAAGGGCGCGCGCTTCTTTCTGTCCAGCCCGGCAGTGGCCCTGGTGTACACCGAGGCCTGTCGCGACAAGGGCGAGGCCTTGCGCCAGGAGCGTCTGATCAAAAAGCTCAGGAAAAGTGCCAAGGAATGCCTGGTGGCCAGTGGCCTGTCGCTGCATCAGCCGCGCTGATAGGTCTTCATCAGGCCGGTAGGCTGGCCCGACGAGGCGCGCTAAGCTGCAAGACTTCATTCCTGCAGTGGCGAATCCCATGTCAGAGTTGATTCTTCATCATTACCCAACGTCTCCTTTCGCGGAAAAAGCCCGACTGTTGCTGGGTTTCAAGGGCTTGTCCTGGCGTTCGGTGAGCATCCCGCCAATGATGCCAAAGCCTGACTTGACGGCGCTGACGGGCGGTTATCGCAAGACCCCGGTGTTGCAGATCGGCGCGGATATCTATTGCGATACGTCGCTGATCGCTCGTCGACTAGAGCAGGAAAAAGCCTCGCCAGCACTGTTCCCTGAAGGCCGGGAAATGCTCGCCGCGTCCTTTGCCGCCTGGGCCGATTCGGTGGTGTTCCAGCATGCGGTGAGCCTGGTGTTCCAGCCTGAATCGGTGGCGGTGCGTTTCGCCAAGCTGTCGCCTGAAGCGATCAAGGCATTCATCAGCGACCGCGCCGGGCTGTTCAGCGGCGGCACGACCACACGCTTGTCCGCCGACCAGGCCAAGCACCAGTGGCCAACGATCATGGCGCGCCTGGAGCAACAGTTGCAGCGTGAGGAGGGCGATTTCCTCTTGGGTGATCCGTCGATTGCCGACTTCGCTATGGCCCATCCGCTGTGGTTCCTCAAGGGCACCCCGGTGACCTCGCCGTTGGTGGACGCCTATCCGGCTGTTTCGGCATGGCTGGCACGGGTGCTGGGTTTCGGCCATGGCGCGTCGAGCCAGATGAGTTCAGAGGAAGCCTTGGAGGTTGCCCGCAACGCTGCGCCGGCTGCGCTGCTGGAGGAGTCGTTCGAAGAGCCGAACGGGTTCACGGCAGGGCAGCAGGTGACCATCGCCGCGACGGATTATGGCGTCGATCCGGTGGCCGGGGAGTTGCTGTTCGCGGGTCGCGAGGAATTGATTCTGCGCCGCGAAGATGCTCGTGGCGGGGTGGTGCATGTGCACTTTCCGCGGTTCGGGTTCCGGGTCGTGGCTCGATGAACAACGAATGACGCTGTGGGAGCGAGCTTGCTCGCGATGGCGCCAGATCAGTCAATGTTGATGTTGAGTGTCTGTCCGCTATCGCGAGCAGGCTCGCTCCCACAGGGGGGGGCACTAACCACTGCGTGGGGCGAGCCTGTTCGAGATGAGGCCCTCAAACCTATATCGCGTGCACTTCTTCAGGACCCCGCCGAGCATCAGTTACGGCGCTTGAGCTGGTCGGTCAACGATGTCGGCAACCCCTTGATGATCAACGTGCCAGCCTCTTCGTCATACTCGATCTTGGAGCCCAGCAAGTGCGCTTCGAAGCTGATGGACAAGCCTTCGGCGCGGCCGGTGAAACGGCGGAACTGGTTGAGGGTGCGTTTATCCGCCGGGATCTCCGGCGACAACCCGTAGTCCTTGTTGCGAATGTGATCGTAGAAGGCTTTCGGGCGATCTTCATCGATCAGCTCGGACAGTTCTTCCAGCCCCATCGGCTCGCCGAGCTTGGCCTGGCTGCTGGCGTAGTCCACCAGGGTCTTGGTCTTTTCCCGGGCGTCGTCTTCGGGCAGGTCTTCGCTTTCGACGAAGTCGCTGAAGGCCTTGAGCAGGGTGCGGGTCTCGCCGGGGCCGTCGACACCTTCCTGGCAGCCGATGAAGTCACGGAAGTACTCCGAGACCTTCTTGCCGTTCTTGCCCTTGATGAACGAGATGTACTGCTTGGATTGCTTGTTGTTCTGCCATTCCGACACGTTGATCCGCGCCGCCAGGTGCAACTGGCCCAGGTCCAGGTGGCGGGACGGGGTTACGTCCAGTTCATCGGTCACCGCCACGCCTTCGCTGTGGTGCAGCAGGGCGATGGCCAGGTAATCCGTCATGCCCTGCTGGTAATGCGCGAACAGCACGTGGCCGCCCACCGACAGGTTGGATTCTTCCATCAGCTTCTGCAGGTGTTCTACCGCCACGCGACTGAACGCAGTGAAGTCCTTGCCGCCGTCCAGGTATTCCTTCAACCAGCCGCTGAACGGATGCGCCCCGG
Organism: Pseudomonas thivervalensis; assembly: GCF_001269655.1. Classification (GTDB taxonomy): domain Bacteria; phylum Pseudomonadota; class Gammaproteobacteria; order Pseudomonadales; family Pseudomonadaceae; genus Aquipseudomonas; species Aquipseudomonas thivervalensis. Next base: position 427,694 of record NZ_LHVE01000014.1, on the reverse strand, counting down.
ACTCGGCATGGAAAAAGCCCCAGGCCTTGCCTTGCTTGGCGTTATAGCTTTCGTTGAGGTCGGCGAGCATGTTCTCGATGGCCGTGGACTCTGCCAGTTCGGAGTCGCGGGCATGGAGCACAGCAGGGGTGCCGTCGGGTTTTTTGTCGATCAGGTGGACGATGCAATGACGGATCGGCATGGATTTCTCGGCTGATGAAAGAGAGGAGGGCGCGCTCCCCGAAAAAGGGCCCAGTGTACCGCAATCACTGGTTTTGGAACCCAGCAAAGGCCCTTTCAGACCCGTCCGACAGCCTATATGCATTTTTTTAACGTTTTAGCGCAAGAAAGCTGACCAAATGGGTAGCTAGAGGCGGATATTTCAGAGGCGTTGTGCTAGTTTTGCCCGGTCTTACGCGAAGTCACTGCGTTAAGCGTGCATTCAGCATCTGTCAGGTCGAACCAAACCCGGTTTTCGGCATCTATTACCCCGATCCGTCGTGGTGAGTGCCGAGGGTGCCTGATCCAGAGAGATCGGGCTCGATGGCTGACACTGCACTCTGCAATCCATATGAATTTGATAGGGAAGGAACACTACATGGCTCTTACTAAAGACCAACTGATCGCTGACATCGCTGAAGCAATCGACGCGCCGAAAACCACCGCGCGTAACGCTCTGGACCAACTGGGCCAAATCGTTGCCGATCAGCTGGAAAATGGCGGCGAAATCACTCTGCCAGGTATCGGCAAGCTGAAAGTCACCGAGCGTCCTGCCCGTACCGGCCGTAACCCTTCGACTGGCGCTGCCATCGAAATCGCTGCCAAGAAAGTGATCAAGCTGGTTGTGGCCAAAGGCCTGACCGACGCGGTCAACAAGTAAGACCGCTGTAAAAAAAACCGTGCTTCGGAGCGATCCGGGCACGGTTTTTTATTGCCTTGGAAACCGTAGGAGCTGCCGAGCGAAGTGAGGCTGCGATCTTTTCCCTGACAGTTGAATCTCAAGGGAATGATCAAAAGATCGCAGCCTCGCTTCGCTCGGCAGCTCCTACAGTGCAGCAGTGTCTTTCTAGTCCTTGCGAGCCCAACGCGCCTGGCGCCACGCCTGTTGCTGGGCCTCGGTCTGGAAGGTCCAGGCCACGAAACGACTCTGCTTCTGGCCTTGGGACATCTCCACCACCTGGCTGTGCAACGCCCCGGCCTTTTTCAGCGCAGCCTGAATCGCCGGCAGGTTCGACGCCTTCGACACCAGGGTGCTGAACCACAGCACTTGCCCGGCGACTTGTGCGCTCTCGCCGATCAGTTGCGTGACGAAACGCGCCTCGCCACCCTCGCACCACAGCTCCGCCGCCTGGCCGCCGAAATTCAGCACTGGCAGCTTGCGCTTCGGATCGGCCTTGCCCAGTGCCCGCCACTTGCGCTGGCTGCCCTTGGTGGCCTCCTCCAGGGAGGCGTGAAACGGCGGATTGCACATTGTCAGGTCGAACCGTTCGCCATCCTCCAGCAGGCCCAGGAGGATCTGCTTGCGGTTGGCCTGTTGGCGCAACTGGATGGCCTTGTTCAAACCATTGGACTGGACGATGGCCTTGGCCGAGGCGATCGCCGTCGGGTCGATCTCCGAGCCGAGGAAGTGCCAGCGGTAGTCGCAGTGGCCGATCAACGGATAAACGCAGTTGGCGCCAGTGCCGATGTCCAGCACCTTGACGGCCGCCCCGCGGGGGATTTCACCTGCGTTGTGGCTGGCGAGCAAGTCGGCGAGAAAGTGCACATAGTCCGCACGACCTGGCACCGGCGGGCACAGGTAGTCCGCAGGGATGTCCCAGTGGGCGATGCCATAGAAGGCTTTGAGCAGCGCCCGATTGAACACCCGCACGGCTTCAGGGCTGGCGAAATCGATGCTTTCCTTGCCGTAGGGGTTGATGATCACGAACTTGGCCAATTCAGGCGTGGATTTGATCAGCGCTGGGAAGTCGTAGCGGCCCTGGTGGCGGTTACGCGGATGCAGGCTGGCCTTCTCCCGCGGCACCACGGGTTTGGCCTCAGTGGCGGGCTTGGGCTTCTGGCGGGCAGGTTTCGGGGAGCGAGGGGCAGTCATGGGTGGGTCGATTCGGGGATGGCTCAAAAAGTGGCGGGCATTGTCCCACATCCGGCCCCTGGGAACCCAACTGCAACGATCAGCGCGATCTACTGTGGGAGCGAGCCTGCTCGCGATAGCGGTGGATCAGCTTGCATCAATGTTGAATGTACCGCCGTCATCGCGAGCAGGCTCGCTCCCACAGAGGAGGGCAGCGTTCGCAAGAAAGGGGCAGGTAGAAAAAAAAGGAGGCCACCTGGGCCTCCTTCTTTCGTTGCGAACCGCCGTTACAGGCTGGAGATCCGCCCGTGCTGCTCGGCCAGCTTGCCCAGGGCCTGTTCAGCCTCGGCCAGTTTGGCCCGTTCCTTCTCGATGACTTCGGCCGGGGCCTTGTCGACGAAGCCGGCATTGGACAGCTTGCCGCCGACCCGCTGCACTTCGCCCTTCAGACGCAGGATTTCCTTGTCCAGGCGCGCCAGTTCGGCCGCCTTGTCGATCAGGCCGGCCATCGGCACCAGCACTTCCATTTCGCCGACCAGGGCGGTGGCCGACAGTGGCGCTTCCTCACCGGTCGTCAGGACCGTCACCGATTCGAGCTTCGCCAGTTTCTTGAGCAGCGCTTCGTTTTCGTTGAGGCGGCGCAGGTCTTCGGCGCCAGCGTTCTTCAGGAACAGGGTCAGCGGCTTGCCCGGGCCGATGTTCATTTCGGCGCGGATGTTACGCAGGCCCAGCATGAAGGTCTTGAGCCATTCAATGTCGTCCTCGGCCGCCGGATCGATGCGGCTCTCGTTGGCCACCGGCCACGGTTGCAGCATGATCGTCTTGCCTTGGATGCCCGCCAGCGGTGCGATGCGCTGCCAGATTTCCTCGGTGATGAACGGCATGAACGGATGCGCCAGGCGCAGGGCCACTTCCAGTACGCGCACCAGGGTGCGACGGGTGCCACGCTGGCGCTCGACCGGTGCGTTTTCGTCCCACAGCACAGGCTTGGACAGTTCCAGGTACCAGTCGCAATACTGGTTCCAGATGAACTCGTACAAGGCTTGCGCGGCCAGGTCGAAACGGAACTGGTCCAGTTGGCGGGTCACTTCGGCTTCGGTGCGTTGCAACTGGGAAATGATCCAGCGATCGGCCAGGCTCAGCTCGTAGGCTTCGCCGTTCTGGCCGCAGTCTTCGCCTTTGTCCAGCACGTAGCGTGCGGCGTTCCAGATCTTGTTGCAGAAGTTGCGATAGCCTTCGACGCGGCCCATGTCGAACTTGATGTCACGACCGGTGGACGCCAGCGAGCAGAAGGTGAAACGCAGGGCGTCGGTGCCGTAGCTGGCGATGCCCTCGGCGAATTCTTCGCGGGTGGCTTTCTCGATTTTCTTCGCCAGTTTCGGCTGCATCAGCCCGGAGGTGCGTTTCTGCACCAGGGTTTCCAGGTCGATGCCATCGATGATGTCCAGCGGGTCCAGGACGTTGCCCTTGGACTTGGACATCTTCTGGCCCTGGCCGTCGCGCACCAGGCCATGGACGTAGACGGTCTTGAACGGTACCTGCGGGGTGCCGTCTTCGTTCTTCATCAAATGCATGGTCATCATGATCATCCGGGCGACCCAGAAGAAAATGATGTCGAAGCCGGTGACCAGTACGTCGGTGGAGTGGAATTTCTTCAGGAACTCGGTCTGCTGCGGCCAGCCCAGGGTCGAGAACGTCCACAGGCCCGAGCTGAACCAGGTGTCGAGGACGTCATTGTCCTGCACCAGGGCCACGTCCGGACCGAGGTTGTGCTTGGCGCGGACTTCGGCTTCATCGCGGCCGACATAGACCTTGCCCGACTCGTCGTACCAGGCCGGGATGCGATGGCCCCACCACAGCTGACGGCTGATGCACCAATCCTGGATGTCGCGCATCCACGAGAAGTACATGTTTTCGTATTGCTTGGGCACGAACTGGATGCGGCCATCTTCCACGGCGGCAATCGCTGGCTCGGCCAGCGGCTTGGTGGACACGTACCACTGGTCGGTCAGCCACGGCTCGATGATGGTGCCGGAGCGGTCGCCTTTCGGGACTTTCAGGGCGTGATCGTCGACGCTGACCAACAGGCCAGCGGCCTCGAACGCGGCGACGATCTGCTTGCGCGCTTCGAAGCGATCCAGGCCGGCGTATTCGGCCGGGATCTGGCCGTCGACGCCTTCGTTCAGCGTGCCGTCGAGGTTGAACGCCTGGGCGGCCGGCAAGACATTGGCGTTCTTGTCGAAGATGTTCAGCAGCGGCAGGTTGTGACGCTTGCCGACTTCGTAGTCGTTGAAATCGTGGGCCGGAGTGATTTTCACGCAGCCGGTGCCGAATTCAGGGTCGCAGTAATCGTCGCCGATGATCGGGATGCGCCGGCCAACCAGGGGCAGCTCGACAAACTTGCCGATCAGCGCCTGGTAGCGCTCATCGTTCGGGTTCACCGCCACGGCGGAGTCACCCAGCATGGTTTCCGGGCGCGTGGTGGCGACGATCAGGTAATCCTTGCCTTCGGCGGTCTTGGCGCCGTCGGCCAGCGGGTACTTCAGGTTCCACAGGAAACCTTTCTCGTCGTGGTTCTCCACTTCGAGGTCGGAAATGGCCGTGTGCAACTTGGTGTCCCAGTTGACCAAACGCTTGCCGCGATAGATCAGCCCGTCTTCATGCAGGCGCACGAAGGCTTCCTTGACCGCTTCCGAGAGGCCGTCGTCCATGGTGAAGCGCTCGCGGCTCCAGTCCACGGACGAGCCGAGACGGCGGATCTGGCGGCTGATGTTGCCACCGGATTCGTCTTTCCACTCCCAGACTTTCTCGAGGAATTTCTCGCGACCCAGGTCGTGGCGATTCTGGCCTTGGGCTTCGAGACGACGCTCCACCAGCATCTGCGTGGCGATACCGGCGTGGTCGGTGCCCGGTTGCCACAAGGTATCGCGACCTTGCATGCGTCGGAAACGGATCAGGGCGTCCATGATCGCGTTGTTGAAACCGTGGCCCATGTGCAGGCTGCCGGTGACGTTCGGCGGCGGGATCATGATGGTGTAGGAATCGCCCGCGCCTTGCGGAGCGAAATAATTCTCGGACTCCCAGGTGTTGTACCAGGAAGTTTCAATGGCGTGCGGCTGGTAGGTCTTATCCATGCGCGGCGGGACCCTATTGGCATTTATTCAGGAAAAGCCGGGAAGTATAGCGGGGCGTGGGGCGCAGGGCGAGTCGGGGTGGCTGTGATCGCTTCATTCAAGCCGAGAAACATTGTGGCGAGGGAGTTTGCTCCCGCTGGCCTGCGCGGTAGGAGCTGTCGAGCGGAGCGAGGCTGCGATCTTTCCCCAGGCACTTGAGTCCCAAACGAAAGATCAAGAGATCGCAGGCTTCGCCAGCTCCTACAGAGCCGAGCGGGAGCAAGCTCCCTCGCCACAAAAGCAACCACAACCGGGTTGCCGGGTTACTCGTACTGGCTCAACAAACGCTCCATCCGCGCATCCAGTCGGCGCTTGATCTCGGTTTCGATGTGCGGGGCGAAGTCGTCGATGACGTCTTGCATGATCAACTGCGCGGCAGCGCGCAATTCGCGGTCCAGGTGCAACAAGGCGTCGGGGCCCTTGGTTTCGGCCTTGGCGGCAGGCTTGGGTTCGGGCTGGCCGTTGATCGGGTCGAACAGCAGCGGGATCTGTTCGTCATGCACCGGCTCATGAACGGGCTCATGCACGACCGTGTCGGTCAGCAGCGGCGGCTGCAGGTTGTCGTCGCCGAGCAGTTGGCGGATCGACTCGAGGTCATCCAACAGGTGCGCGGACTTTTGTGGCGGTTTTGGAGTGTCCATCGTAGGGCTCAGAGTCGCTGTAAACGGTGGTCTTGCAGAGGATAGCCCTGTTCGCGGTAGAAACGGAAACTCTCCCGCGCGGCCTGCCGGATGGCCGGGTCTTCCACCACCACTTCCGCCACGCGGGCGAAGCGCTGGGCAAAGACCGGCACTTTCAAGTCGAGGTTGACCAGCAGGTCTTGGTGCTGACCGCAGTCATCTCCCAGCCCCAGCACGATCAGTCCCTCGGGTTCGCTTTCGGCCGGGCCGTGGGGCACGAAACTCTCGCCCTTGAATGCCCACAGGCGTGCGTCCAGATCCTCGCGCTGGGCGGCATCGCTGCAATGCAGGTAGATGCGGTGTCCCATGCGCCAGGCCTTTTCAGTCAGCTTGCAGGCGAAATCCAGCCGCGCCGACGGATCGGCGCTGGGCAGGATATAGAAATCGACTTTGGTCATTGCGGTTCCTGAGCCGCCGCGGACGCCACCCGAGGGCGACGCCAACGACGGTCATTGGTGTCAGGCCTTGGCGCGGTCCAGCAGGTATTGGGTCAGCAGGGGCACCGGACGACCGGTGGCGCCCTTGTCCTTGCCGCCGCTGGTCCAGGCTGTGCCGGCGATGTCCAGGTGCGCCCAGTTCAGGTTTTTGGTGAAGCGCGACAGGAAGCAGGCCGCGGTGATGGTTCCGGCTTTCGGCCCGCCGATGTTGGCGATGTCGGCGAACGGGCTGTCCAGTTGTTCCTGGTATTCGTCGAACAACGGCAACTGCCAGGCGCGGTCGTCGGCTTGCTGGCCGGCGCTGAGCAGTTGGCCGATCAGTTCGTCGTTGTTGCCCAGCAGGCCTGAGGTGTGGGAACCGAGGGCGACGATGCAGGCGCCGGTCAGGGTCGCGATGTCGATCACGGCTTGCGGCTTGAAGCGTTCGGAGTAGGTGAGGGCGTCACACAGCACCAGGCGGCCTTCGGCGTCGGTGTTGAGGATTTCCACGGTCTGGCCGCTCATGGTGGTGACGATGTCGCCCGGACGCGAGGCCGTACCGCTGGGCATGTTCTCGGCGCAGGCCAGGATGCACACCAGGTTGATCGGCAGTTGCAGTTCGAGCACGGCGCGCAGGGTACCGAACACGCTCGCGGCGCCGCCCATGTCGTATTTCATTTCATCCATGCCGGCACCCGGCTTGAGGCTGATGCCGCCGGTGTCGAAGGTGATGCCCTTGCCGACCAGTGCGTACGGCTTCTCGGACTTCTTGCCGCCGTTGTATTGCATGACGATCAGGCGTGGCGGCTGGGCGCTGCCCTGGCCGACGGCATAGAACGAACCCATGCCCAGGTCCTTGATCTTCTTCTCGTCGAAGACTTCGACTTTCAGCCCCTTGAACGCCTTGCCCAGTGCCTTGGCCTGTTCGCCGAGGAACGTCGGGTGGCAGATGTTCGGCGGCAGGTTGCCCAGGTCGCGGGTGAACGCCATGCCGTTGGCGATCGCGGTGGCGTGGGTCACGGCGCGCTGGACTTCAGCCTGGGCGGCCTTGATGGTCAGCAGGGTGACTTTTTTCAGGGCGCGGGGTTCGGCTTTCTGGCTCTTGAACTGGTCGAATTGATATTCGCCGTCTACCAGGGTTTCGGCCAGCAAGCGATTCTTGCCGTAGCTGTCGCGGCCCTTGATCACCAGTTCGTCCAGCGCCAGGACAGCATCACTGCCACCCAAGCCTTTAAGGGTGGCCAGCACGCCAGCGATGATTTTACGGAACGGACGGTCGCCCAGTTCGGCGTCCTTGCCCACGCCTACCAGCAGCACGCGTTCGGCCTTGAGGTTGGGCAAGCTGTGCAGCAACAGGCTCTGGCCGACCTTGCCGGTCAGGTCGCCGCGCTTGAGTACGGCGCTGATGGCACCGCCGCTCAGGCTGTCGAGCTGGGTGGCGACGATGCCGAGCTTGCGGTTTTCACCGACGGCAACCACCAGCGTGGCGGTTTTCAACGTTTCTGGGCTGACGCTTTTTACAACCAGTTCCATGTCCGGATCCCTGAGTGAATGGTCAAGAGGCCAGGCGCCGAGTGGCGCGCTGAACAGCTGTCTTCTATATAAAGAAGCGCCGGTACGTACCGGCGACAAAGGCCGCAGTTTGAACCCCGGCGCCTGAGCCTGACAACCCTCGCAACCGTTAACTTTTTGGCTGTGAAGCGTCTGCTTAAAGCGTGCGCAGTGACAGGCGCCTCCAATCACAGGATAATGCGGCTCTTTTTTCGGCGGCTCGCTGTGTGGGCTGGCTCGATACGTTTCTTGTTTGGCCGCCTTAGCCTGACAATCCTGGAGTGTCTGGTTTGATCGTCTTCCGTTATCTATCCCGCGAAGTCCTGCTGACCCTGAGCGCCGTCAGCGCCGTGCTGCTGGTCATCATCATGAGCGGGCGCTTCATCAAATACCTCGCCCAGGCGGCCTCCGGCGCCCTGGATCCGGGCTCCCTGTTCCTGATCATGGGGTTCCGCCTGCCCGGCTTCCTGCAGCTGATCCTGCCGCTGGGGTTGTTCCTCGGCATTTTGCTGGCCTACGGGCGCTTGTACCTGGACAGCGAAATGACCGTGCTGTCGGCCACCGGCATGAGCCAGCAACGCCTGTTCCGCATGACGCTGTTCCCGGCCACCTTGGTGGCGCTGGTGGTGGCGTGGCTGAGCCTGAGCCTGGCGCCCCAGGGCGCCAACCAATTCCAGCTGCTGATCAACCAGCAGGACGCCATGACCGAATTCGACACCCTCGTGCCAGGACGTTTCCAGGCCCTGCGCGACGGTACGCGGGTGACCTACACCGAACAGCTCTCGGATGACCGGGTCAACCTGGGCGGTGTCTTCATTACGCAAAAGAACCTGTCTTCGGACACCAAGAAGGACCGTGGCATTTCCGTGCTGGTGGCCGAAAAGGGCCGGCAGGAAATCAACCCCGACGGCAACCGCTACCTGATCCTGGAAAACGGCTATCGCTATGACGGCAAGCCGGGACAGGCCGATTACCGGGCCATCAAGTACGACACCTACGGCGTGCTGCTGCCCAAGCCCGAGGTCAGCGACGAAGTCACCGACCGCGACGCCATGCCGACCGCCAGCCTGCTGGGCAGCGACGACCTTCGTGCCCGCACCGAGCTGCAATGGCGCCTGTCGCTGCCGCTGCTGGTGTTCATCGTGACCCTCATGGCGGTCCCGCTGTCGCGGGTCAACCCGCGCCAGGGCCGTTTCCTCAAGTTGTTGCCGGCGATTCTCCTGTATATGGCTTACCTGACCATCCTGATTTCCGCCCGCGGCGCCCTGGAAAAAGGCAAGATTTCGCCGACGCTGGGCCTGTGGTGGGTGCATGGCATCTTCCTGGCCATCGGCCTGGGGCTGCTCTATTGGGAGCCGCTGCGCCTGAAGCTGGCCAGTCGTCGCAGCGCGATGGAGGTGGCCCGTGGTTAAACTCGACCGCTACATCGGCAGCAGCGTGTTCATGGCGATCCTCGCGGTGCTGGGGATCATCCTGGGCCTGGCGACCTTGTTTGCCTTCATCGATGAAATGAGCGACGTCAGCGACACCTATACCCTGATGGACGTGGCGAGCTACGTACTGCTGACCGCGCCTCGACGCCTGTACGACATGCTGCCAATGGCTGCGTTGATCGGCTGCCTGATCGGCCTCGGCAGCCTGGCCAGCAACAGCGAGCTGACCATCATGCGCGCCGCAGGCGTGTCCATTGGTCGGATCGTCTGGGCGGTGATGAAGCCCATGCTGGTGCTGATGCTGGTGGGCGTGCTGATTGGCGAATACATCGCGCCGGCTACCGAGAATACCGCCCAAGCCAACCGTTCCCTGGCCCAGGGCGGCGGTGATGCGCAAAGCGCCAAGCACGGCCTGTGGCACCGCCAGGGCGACGAGTTCATCCACATCAACTCGGTCCAGCCCAATGGCATCCTCTACGGCGTGACCCGCTATCGCTTTGATGACCAGCGGCACATGCTGTCGTCGAGTTTCGCCAAGCGCGCGAATTTCGCCGAGGACCATTGGCAACTGAGCGATGTCACCACCACACTGTTCCATGACAAGCGCACCGAAGTGGTCGCTGTGCCACAGGAGCGTTGGGACGTGTCGATCAGCCCGCAGTTGCTCAGCACCGTGGTGATGGCGCCGGAGTCGCTGTCGATTACCGGTTTGTGGGGGTATATCCACTACCTGGCGGACCAGGGCTTGAACAATGGCCGCTACTGGCTGGCTTTTTGGGTCAAGGTGTTGCAACCGCTGGTCACTGCCGCCCTGGTGCTGATGGCGATTTCCTTCATTTTCGGCCCGCTGCGTTCGGTGACCCTCGGTCAACGGGTGTTTACCGGTGTGCTGGTAGGCTTCACCTTCCGTATCGCCCAGGACCTGCTGGGGCCATCGAGCCTGGTGTTCGGCTTCTCGCCGCTGTTCGCGGTGCTGGTGCCGGCCGGTGTCTGCGCGTTGGCCGGGCTCTGGCTGTTGCGTCGGGCGGGTTGAGCCAAACTCAAGTCGCGAGCGGGCCTCTGTGGCGAGGGAGCTTGCTCCCGCTGGACTGCGCCTGTAGGAGCTGACGAGTGCAACGAGGCTGCGATCTTGTCCCGGACAGTTGAGTCTAAAGCGAAAGATCAAGATCAAAAGATCGCAGGCTTCGCCAGCTCCTACAGACCCAGCGGGAGCAAGCTCCCTCGCCACAAGAGCCCATCGACAGGCGAACGTGACGCTTGCGCGGTGTATCAGGTACAATTCCCGGCTATTTTTCGGCGGGCCATGCCTGCAGCCTTTTTGAGTGTTGATCCGTGAGTGATTTGAGTCATATCCGCAATTTCTCCATCATCGCCCACATTGACCATGGCAAGTCGACGCTGGCTGATCGCTTCATCCAGATGTGCGGCGGCCTGGCCGAGCGTGAAATGGAAGCCCAGGTCCTGGACTCCATGGACCTCGAGCGTGAGCGCGGGATCACCATCAAGGCCCACAGCGTTACCCTCTACTACAAGGCTCGCGACGGCGTCACCTATCAGCTGAACTTCATCGATACCCCCGGCCACGTCGACTTCACCTACGAAGTCAGCCGGTCGCTGGCGGCCTGTGAAGGTGCATTGCTGGTGGTCGATGCCGGCCAGGGCGTCGAAGCCCAGTCGGTCGCCAACTGCTACACGGCCATCGAGCAGGGCCTGGAAGTCATGCCGGTGCTGAACAAGATCGACCTGCCCCAGGCCGATCCGGACCGCGTGAAGGAAGAAATCGAGAAGATCATCGGCATCGACGCCACCGACGCGGTTACCTGCAGCGCCAAGACCGGCCTGGGCGTGGACGAAGTGCTCGAGCGCCTGGTGACCACCATTCCCGCGCCAACCGGCAACATCGAAGATCCGCTGCAAGCGTTGATCATCGACTCCTGGTTCGACAACTACCTGGGCGTGGTCTCCCTCGTTCGCGTGCGCCATGGCCGTGTGAAGAAGGGCGACAAGATCCTGGTCAAGTCCACCGGCAAGATCCACCTGGTGGACAGCGTAGGTGTCTTCAACCCGAAACACACCGCCACCGTCGACCTGAAGGCCGGTGAAGTGGGCTTCATCATCGCCGGTATCAAGGACATCCACGGGGCGCCGGTCGGCGACACCCTGACCTTGAGCTCCACCCCCGACGTCGATGTGCTGCCCGGCTTCAAGCGCATCCAGCCGCAGGTCTATGCCGGCCTGTTCCCGGTCAGTTCCGACGACTTCGAGGATTTCCGCGAAGCCCTGCAAAAGCTGACTCTGAACGACTCGTCCCTGCAATACACCCCGGAAAGCTCCGACGCCCTGGGCTTCGGCTTCCGCTGCGGGTTCCTCGGCATGCTGCACATGGAAATCATCCAGGAGCGCCTGGAGCGCGAGTATGACCTGGACCTGATCACCACGGCGCCGACGGTAATCTTCGAGCTGCTGCTCAAGAACGGCGAAACCATCTACGTCGACAACCCGTCCAAGCTGCCGGACCTGTCGGCCATCGAGGACATGCGCGAGCCAATCGTGCGGGCCAACATCCTTGTGCCTCAGGAGCACCTGGGTAACGTCATTACCCTGTGCATCGAGAAGCGCGGCGTGCAGCACGACATGCTGTTCCTCGGCACGCAGGTCCAGGTGACCTACGACCTGCCGATGAACGAAGTGGTGCTGGACTTCTTCGACCGTCTCAAATCCACCAGTCGCGGCTATGCTTCGCTGGACTATCATTTCGATCGTTACCAATCGGCTAATCTGGTGAAGCTGGATGTGCTGATCAACGGTGAGAAAGTCGATGCCCTGGCATTGATCGTGCACCGTGACAACGCGCACTACAAAGGTCGTGCATTGACCGAGAAGATGAAGGAACTGATTCCGCGGCAGATGTTCGACGTGGCAATCCAGGCCGCCATTGGCGGGCAGATTGTGGCGCGTACAACCGTCAAGGCGCTCAGAAAGAACGTATTGGCCAAATGCTACGGTGGCGACGTCAGCCGTAAGCGCAAGCTGTTGGAAAAGCAGAAGGCCGGTAAAAAACGCATGAAGCAGGTCGGTAACGTGGAAATTCCACAGGAAGCCTTCCTTGCAGTGCTCAGGTTGGATAGTTAGGTCCTATGTCGCTAAATTTCCCGCTGTTGCTGGTTATCGCCGTATTTGTCTGCGGCCTGTTGGCGTTGCTTGATCTGTTGTTCCTGGCGCCTCGGCGCCGGGCGGCCATCGCCTCTTATCAGGGCAGCGTCAGCCAGCCTGATGGCGTGGTGGTCGAAAAGCTCAACAAGGAACCGCTGCTGGTCGAATACGGCAAGTCGTTCTTCCCGGTGCTGTTCATCGTACTGGTGCTGCGTTCGTTCCTGGTGGAACCGTTCCAGATCCCGTCCGGCTCGATGAAGCCGACCCTGGATGTGGGCGATTTCATCCTGGTGAACAAGTTTTCCTACGGGATTCGCCTGCCGGTGATCGACAAGAAAGTCATCGAGGTCGGTGACCCGCAACGCGGCGATGTCATGGTGTTCCGCTTCCCGAGCGACCCGAACGTCAACTACATCAAGCGTGTGGTCGGCCTGCCGGGCGACACGATCCGCTACACCGCCGACAAGCGCCTGTTCGTCAATGGCGAATCGGTAGCCGAACAGTTGCTCGGCTCCGAGCCGGGTACGCTGGGCAGTGCCGAGCTCTACCGGGAAAAACTCGGCGAGGCCGAACACCTGATCCGCAAGGAAATGAGCCGCTACCGCGCCACGCCGGACCGTTCCTGGACCGTGCCGGCGGGGCACTATTTCATGATGGGCGACAACCGCGACAACTCCAACGACAGCCGTTACTGGGATGATCCGAACATTCCCAAGAACCTGCTGGGCATGGTTCCGGACCGGAACATCGTCGGCAAGGCCTTTGCGGTCTGGATGAGCTGGCCGGAACCCAAACTCAGTCACCTGCCGAATTTCTCGCGGGTTGGCCTGATCAAGTAATCACACACGGCGCTGTTGAACACAGCGCCGAATGCTTTTCTGGAGCCTGCACAAGGTTGCCCGGAGGCATGAAGCCAACGATAGTCAGGACGTCATTTTTGAACACAGCGTTAATTGTCCCAAGCCAACGGCGCCTTGCCGCCGTGGCGGTGGAATCCAGCCACGAACTCAGCGTGGGTAAACCGTGAGCGCTTCTCTAAGCCGTCTCGAGCGTCAGCTCGGCTACACTTTCAAGGACCCGGACCTGATGCTCCTGGCCCTCACTCACCGCAGTTTTGCCGGGCGCAACAACGAACGCCTGGAGTTTCTCGGTGACGCCATCCTCAACTTCGTCGCTGGCGAGGCGCTGTTCGAGCGCTTCCCGCTGGCCCGCGAAGGCCAGTTGTCGCGTTTGCGTGCACGATTGGTAAAAGGTGAGACCCTGGCGGTACTGGCCCGTGGTTTCGACCTGGGCGATTACCTGCGCCTGGGCTCCGGTGAGTTGAAAAGCGGTGGTTTCCGTCGCGAGTCGATCCTGGCCGATGCCCTGGAAGCGTTGATTGGCGCGATCTACCTGGATTCGGGCATGGAAATGGCGCGCGAACGCGTGCTGGCCTGGCTGACTTCCGAGATCGACAGCCTGACGCTGGTGGACACCAACAAGGATCCGAAGACCCGTTTGCAGGAATTCCTGCAATCGCGCAGTTGCGAACTGCCGCGCTACGAAGTGGTGGATATCCAAGGCGAGCCGCATTGCCGAACCTTCTTCGTCGAATGCGAAGTTGTCCTATTGAATGAAAAAAGCCGGGGTCAGGGTGTGAGTCGTCGTATTGCCGAACAGGTAGCGGCCGCCGCAGCACTGATTGCCCTGGGCGTGGAGAATGGCAATGACTGATACAACCGTCACCCGCTGCGGCTATGTCGCCATTGTCGGTCGGCCGAACGTGGGCAAGTCCACGCTGCTGAACCACATCCTGGGCCAGAAGCTGGCGATCACCTCGCGCAAGCCCCAGACCACTCGCCACAACATGCTGGGCATCAAGACCGAGGGCGCCGTGCAGGCGATCTACGTTGACACCCCGGGCATGCACAAGGGTGGCGAAAAAGCCCTGAACCGCTACATGAACAAGACCGCCTCGGCGGCGTTGAAAGACGTCGACGTGGTGATCTTCGTGGTCGACCGCACCAAGTGGACCGAAGAAGACCAGATGGTCCTCGAACGTGTCCAGTACGTGACCGGGCCCCTGATCGTGGCGCTGAACAAGACTGATCGCATAGAAGACAAGGCTGAACTGATGCCGCACCTGACCTGGCTGCAGGAACAGTTGCCGAACGCCCAGATCATCCCGATCTCTGCCCAGCATGGCCATAACCTCGACGCGCTGGAGCGGGTGATTGCCGAGCACCTGCCGGAAAATGATCATTTCTTCCCTGAAGACCAGATCACCGACCGCAGCAGCCGTTTCCTCGCCGCCGAACTGGTGCGCGAGAAAATCATGCGCCAGATGGGCGCCGAGCTGCCCTACCAGATCACGGTCGAGATCGAAGAGTTCAAGCAACAGGGGAAGACCCTGCATATCCATGCGTTGATCCTCGTCGAACGTGACGGCCAGAAGAAAATCATCATTGGCGACAAGGGCGAGCGCATCAAGCGCATCGGCACCGAGGCGCGCAAGGACATGGAGCTGCTGTTCGACTCCAAGATCATGCTCAACCTGTGGGTCAAGGTGAAGGGCGGCTGGTCCGATGACGAGCGGGCGTTGCGTTCGTTGGGTTACGGCGACCTGTAAGCCTTACTTGAGTGTGTGAGTTTCATTGTGGGAGCGAGCTTCTGTGGCGAGGGAGCTTGCTCCCGCTGGAATCTGTAGGAGCTGGCGAAGCCTGCGATCCTTTGATCTTGATCTTTCGTTTGAGACTCAAGTGTCTGGGGAAAGATCGCAGCCTCGTTGCACTCGACAGCTCCTACAGCCGAGCGGGAGCAAGCTCCCTCGCCACGGGACCTCTTCAACCATTGATGTCTTGTTGATATCCAGGCCCCCGATGTCCTCCAACCAACCCCTCGCTCAACCCGCCTACGTCCTCCACAGCCGCGCCTACCGCGAAAGCAGCGCCCTGGTGGACTTCCTCACGCCCGAAGGGCGGCTGCGGGCGGTGTTGCGCGGCGCGCGGGGCAAGGCCGGGACGCTGGCGCGGCCGTTCGTGCCGCTGGAAGTCGAATTCCGTGGCCGGGGCGAGCTGAAAAATGTCGGGCGCATGGAAAGCAACGGCGTCGCCGCCTGGCTCAACGGCGAGGCGTTGTTCAGTGGCTTGTACCTCAATGAACTGCTGATCCGCCTGCTGCCCGCCGAAGACCCTCACCCGGCGGTCTTCGATCACTACTCCGCCACGTTGCTGGCCCTGGCCGAAGGCCGGCCGCTGGAGCCGCTGCTGCGTTCGTTCGAATGGCGGCTGCTGGATGACCTGGGCTATGGTTTCGCCTTGAACGTCGACCTGCACGGCGAGCCCATCGCCGCCGACGGGCTGTACCGCTTGCAGGTGGATGCCGGCCTGGAACGGGTCTACCTGCTGCAACCGGGGCTGTTCAACGGCGTCGAGCTGCTGGCCATGGCCGAGGCTGACTGGAGCGCGCCGGGTGCCTTGTCGGCGGCCAAGCGGCTGATGCGCCAGGCCCTGGCGGTTCACCTGGGCGGTCGGCCACTGGTCAGTCGCGAGCTGTTTCGCAAGCCCTGATCAACCCGTATGCTGTGGGCCGACTATTTGTCCATTCAGGAGCCTTTTCGTGAGCACCAATCGCATTCTTCTCGGCGTGAACATCGACCATGTCGCCACCCTGCGCCAGGCCCGTGGTACGCGTTACCCGGATCCGGTCAAGGCCGCACTGGACGCGGAAGAAGCGGGGGCCGACGGCATCACCGTGCACCTGCGTGAAGACCGCCGCCACATCCAGGAGCGCGATGTACTGCTGCTCAAGGACGTGCTGCAGACCCGCATGAATTTCGAGATGGGCGTGACCGAGGAAATGATGGCGTTCGCTGAGCGCATCCGCCCGGCCCACATCTGCCTTGTGCCGGAAACGCGCCAGGAACTGACCACCGAAGGCGGCCTCGACGTAGCGGGGCAGGAGTCGCGGATCAAGGCGGCGGTGGAGCGGCTGTCGAAGATTGGCGCTGAAGTCTCGCTGTTCATCGATGCCGACGAGCGGCAGATCGAAGCGTCCAAGCGGGTCGGCGCCCCGGCCATCGAACTGCACACGGGCCGTTACGCCGACGCTGAGACCCCGACGGACGTGGCCGATGAGCTGCAACGCGTCGCCGATGGCGTGACCTTCGGCCTGGCCCAAGGCCTGATCGTCAACGCCGGCCATGGCCTGCACTACCACAACGTCGAAGCCGTCGCGGCCATCAAGGGCATCAACGAGCTGAACATCGGCCATGCACTGGTGGCCCATGCGTTGTTCGTCGGGTTCAAGTCGGCGGTGGCGGAGATGAAAGCGCTGATCCTGGCTGCCGCCAAGTCCTGAGTCGTCCCATACCCAATGTGCCTGCTCGCTTGAGACTTACCTGATCCATTGTGGCGAGGGAGCTTGCTCCCGCTGGGCTGCGAAGCGGCCCCAAGTTTTTGCGGTTGCTACGCAACCGAGCGGGAGCAAGCTCCCTCGCCACAGGTTCATCACAGCATCAGAAGTTGTGTACAGCTTACAGCTGCGGGGATTCCTGGTTCGGCTTGCTCTTGTCCACACCCGGCACATGCAGGTTGCCCTCGGCCACCTGGTTGCCTTCGAGCTGCGGCTGCGTCACCCAGGTCAGGATGTCGTAGTAGCGACGGATGTTCGCCACGAAATGCACCGGCTCGCCGCCCCGGGCGTAGCCGTAACGGGTCTTGCTGTACCACTGTTTCTGGGACAGGCGCGGCAGGATCTTCTTCACGTCCAGCCACTTGTTCGGGTTCAACCCTTCCTTGGCCGCCAGTTTGCGGGCGTCGTCCAGGTGGCCGCTGCCGACGTTGTAGGCGGCCAGGGCGAACCAGGTGCGGTCGGGTTCCTCGATGCTGTCGTCCAGCTGCTCTTTCATATAGGCCAGGTATTTGGCGCCGCCCATGATGCTTTGCTTCGGATCCAGGCGGTTGGACACGCCCATGGCCTGGGCGGTGTTCTGGGTCAGCATCATCAGGCCGCGCACGCCGGTCTTGGACGTGACCGTCGGTTGCCACAGCGATTCCTGGTAGCCGATCGCGGCCAGCAGGCGCCAATCGACTTTCTCTTGCTTGGCGTAGGCCTTGAAGTGCTGTTCGTATTTGGGCAGGCGTTGTTGCAGATGCTGGGCGAACGTGGTGGCGCCCATGTAGCCGAGGACATCGACATGGCCGTAATAGCGGTCCTTGAGGCGTTGCAGCGTGCCGTTCTTCTGCACCTTGTCGAGGTAGCTGTTGATCTCGTTGAGCAGGCTGTTGTCTTCACCCGGGGCCACCGCCCAGCTCTGGTTGCGGGCGTCGCCCAGGTCGAAGGCCACGCGCACGTTGGGGAAGTACACCTGGTTCATCGCCACTTCGTTGGAGTCCACCAGGGTCAGGTCGATCTGGCCCTCGTCGACCATGCGCAGCAGGTCGACCACTTCAACCGCGTCGGACTCTTCGTATTCGATACCGGGGTATTGCTGCTTCAACTGCGCCAGCTGTTCGGCGTGGGTGCTGCCCTTGAGCACCATGATCTTCTTGCCCGCCAGGGCGGCCGCGTCGGTGGGGCGTGACTGGCCGTTGCGGTAGATGACCTGGGGGGTGACTTCCAGGTAGGCGTGGGAGAACCGCACCTGTTTCTTGCGCTGTTCGCTGCTGACCAGGCCCGCCGCCGCCAGTACCGGGCCGTTGGGCTTGCCGATCTGGTTGAACAGCTCGTCGAGGTTGTCGGCGGTCTCGATCTTCAGTTCCACCCCCAAATCGTCGGCGAAGCGCTTCACCAGCTCGTATTCGAAGCCGGTTTCACCGTTACGATCCTCAAAGTAGGTAGCGGGGCTGTTCCGGGTAATCACCCGCAGCACGCCATCCTCCTTTACGCGCTCCAGTGTGTTGGGTTTCTCAACACAACCACTGAGCACCAGGAAGAGTCCGGTTGCGATCAGCCACTTGGCATATCGCGGACGCAAAGCCGTTGGGGAAAACATCTGCGCAGTATACGCAAACGGCCCCTACCGCCATATCTCGACAGCAAAAGGCCAGTCTGCTAGCCGTTGCAAAACATGTCCGCAACGCCGGCCGGCCGGGGTGCGGCGAGCTTTGTACCGCCGAAAAATATCTCTGCGGCGACCTTGGTACAGGTGTCCAATATCGTTGCGCGCGCAAAGACCGACATTCGGCCAGCATCGCACGTGCCGTTTCGGGTGCCGTTGCCGGCGGTTTAGGCTAGAATGCACGGCCTCAAAGCACACCCCCTTCCCGAGGCTGTCCCGAAGATGTTGATCCTGCGCGGCGCTCCTGCCCTTTCTGCCTTTCGCCACAGCAAACTCCTTGAGCAACTGAGCCAGAAGGTTCCGGCTGTCAGTGGCTTGTATGCTGAATTCGCTCACTTCGCCGAAGTCACCGGCGGTTTGACCGGCGACGAACAGCAGGTGCTAGCGCGCCTTCTGAAGTACGGTCCAAGTGTTCCGGTCCAGGAGCCGGCCGGTCGCCTGTTCCTGGTCCTGCCGCGTTTCGGCACCATTTCGCCGTGGTCGAGCAAGGCCAGCGACATCGCCCGCAATTGCGGCCTGGCGAAAATCCAGCGCCTGGAGCGCGGCATTGCCTTTTATGTCGCCGGTGAGTTCAGCGAGGCCGAGGCCCGGTTGATCGCCGAAGGCCTGCATGACCGCATGACCCAGGTCGTGCTGGGCAATCTCGAACAGGCCGCTGGCCTGTTCAGCCACGCCGAACCCAAGCCGCTGACTGCCATTGACGTACTGGGCGGCGGCCGTGCCGCGCTGGAAAAAGCCAACGCCGAATTGGGCCTGGCCCTGGCCGAAGACGAAATCGATTACCTGGTCGACGCCTTCCAGGGCTTGAAGCGCAACCCCCACGACATCGAACTGATGATGTTCGCCCAGGCCAACTCCGAGCACTGCCGCCACAAGATCTTCAACGCGAGTTGGGACATTGACGGCCAGAGCCAGGAAAAAAGCCTGTTCGGCATGATCAAGAACACCTATCAGATGCATAACGAAGGTGTGCTGTCGGCCTACAAGGACAACGCGGCGGTGATCGTCGGCAACGTTGCCGGTCGTTTCTACCCGAACCCTGAGACCCGCCAGTACGGTGCGGTCCAGGAGCCGGTGCACATCCTGATGAAGGTCGAGACCCACAACCACCCGACCGCGATTGCCCCGTTCCCGGGCGCGTCCACCGGTTCCGGTGGCGAGATCCGCGACGAAGGCGCCACCGGTCGCGGTGCCAAGCCCAAGGCCGGCCTGACTGGCTTCACCGTGTCGAACCTGCAGATCCCGGGTTTCGAACAGCCGTGGGAAAAGCCGTACGGCAAGCCTGAGCGCATCGTCAACGCCCTCGACATCATGATCGAAGGTCCCCTGGGCGGCGCGGCGTTCAACAACGAATTCGGCCGTCCGGCCCTGACCGGCTACTTCCGTACCTTCGAACAGTCCATCACCACCCCCCGTGGTGAGGAAGTCCGTGGTTACCACAAGCCGATCATGCTCGCGGGCGGCATGGGCAACATCCGCGCCGAACACGTGCAGAAAGGCGAGATCCTGGTCGGCTCCAAGCTGATCGTCCTCGGTGGCCCGGCCATGTTGATCGGCCTGGGCGGCGGCGCGGCGTCCTCCATGGCCACCGGCACCAGCTCGGCCGACCTGGACTTCGCCTCGGTCCAGCGGGAAAACCCGGAAATGGAACGCCGTTGCCAGGAAGTCATCGACCGTTGCTGGCAGTTGGGTGAACACAACCCGATCAGCTTTATCCACGACGTCGGCGCGGGCGGCCTGTCCAACGCCTTCCCGGAACTGGTCAACGACGGTGGCCGCGGTGGCCGCTTCGAATTGCGCAACATTCCGAATGACGAGCCGGGCATGGCCCCGCACGAAATCTGGAGCAACGAATCCCAGGAGCGTTACGTCCTGGCGGTCGGCCCGGCCGACTTCGAACGCTTCCAGGCCATTTGCGAGCGCGAGCGTTGCCCGTTCGCCGTGGTCGGTGAAGCCACCGCCGAGCCGCAACTGACCGTGACTGACAGCCACTTCGGCAACAGCCCGGTGGACATGCCGTTGGAAGTGCTGCTGGGCAAGGCCCCGCGCATGCACCGTTCGGCGGTTCGCGAAGCGGAGCTGGGCGACGATTTCGATCCGTCCACCCTCGACATCGCCGATTCCATCGAGCGCGTGCTGCATCACCCGGCCGTGGCGAGCAAGAGCTTCCTGATCACCATCGGCGACCGCACCATTACCGGCCTCGTGGCCCGTGACCAGATGGTCGGCCCATGGCAAGTACCGGTGGCCGACGTGGCCGTGACCGCTACCAGCTTTGACGTCTACACCGGCGAAGCCATGGCGATGGGCGAGCGCACGCCGCTGGCGTTGCTGGACGCCCCGGCCTCGGGTCGCATGGCGATTGGCGAAACCCTGACCAACATCGCGGCTTCGCGCATCGGCAAGATGTCCGACATCAAGCTGTCGGCCAACTGGATGTCCGCCGCCGGCCACCCGGGTGAAGACGCCCGCTTGTACGACACCGTCAAGGCAGTCGGCATGGAGCTGTGCCCTGAGCTGGGCATCACCATTCCGGTGGGCAAGGACTCCATGTCCATGGCCACGCGCTGGAACGACGAAGGCGTGGACAAGAGCGTGACCTCGCCGCTGTCGCTGATCGTGACCGGTTTCGCCCCGGTCACCGACATCCGCCAGACCCTGACCCCGCAACTGCGCATGGACAAGGGCACCACCGATCTGATCCTGATCGACCTGGGCCGTGGCCAGAACCGCATGGGCGCCTCGATCCTGGCCCAGGTGCATGGCAAGCTCGGCTCGCAAGCGCCGGACGTCGATGATGCCGAAGACCTGAAGGCATTCTTTGCCGTGATCCAGGGCCTCAACGCCGACGGTCACCTGCTGGCTTACCACGACCGTTCCGACGGTGGTTTGCTGACCACTGTGGTGGAAATGGCCTTTGCTGGTCACTGCGGCCTGAACCTGACTCTCGACAGCGTTGCCGAGTCCAAGGCCGAAATCCCGGCCATCCTGTTCAACGAAGAACTGGGTGCCGTGATCCAGGTTCGCCAGGATGCCACCCCGGACATCCTCGCCCAGTTCAGCGCGGCCGGCCTGGCCGATTGCGTCTCGGTGATCGGCCAGCCGATCAACAACGCGCACATCAACATCACCTTCAACGGCGACACCGTCTTCGAAGGCCAGCGCCGCCTGTTGCAGCGCCAGTGGGCTGAAACCAGCTACCAGATCCAGCGCTTGCGTGACAACGCCGAGTGCGCCGAGCAGGAATTCGACGCGCTGCTGGAAGAAGACAACCCGGGCCTGAGCGCCAAGCTCAGCTACGACGTCAACGACAACGTCGCCGCGCCTTACATCAAGAAAGGCATTCGCCCACAAGTGGCGGTCCTGCGCGAGCAGGGCGTCAACGGCCAGGTGGAGATGGCGGCAGCGTTCGACAGTGCCGGTTTCAACGCGATCGACGTGCACATGAGCGACATCCTCGCCGGTCGTGTCGACCTGAACGACTTCAAGGGCATGGTCGCCTGCGGTGGTTTCTCCTATGGCGACGTGCTGGGTGCCGGTGAAGGCTGGGCCAAGTCGGCGTTGTTCAACAGCCGCGCCCGCGACGCGTTCCAAGGCTTTTTCGAACGCACCGACAGCTTCACCCTCGGGGTGTGCAACGGTTGCCAGATGATGTCCAACCTGCACGAGCTGATTCCGGGCAGCGAGTTCTGGCCGCACTTCGTGCGTAACCGTTCCGAGCAGTTCGAAGCCCGCGTGGCAATGGTCCAGGTGCAAGAGTCGAACTCGATCTTCCTGCAGGGCATGGCCGGTTCGCGCATGCCGATCGCCATCGCCCACGGCGAAGGCCACGCGGAATTCGAAAGCGAAGAAGCCTTGCTCGAAGCCGACCTGTCCGGTTGCGTGTCGCTGCGTTTCGTCGACAACCACGGCAAGGTCACCGAAACCTACCCGGCCAACCCAAACGGCTCGCCGCGCGGGATCACCGGCCTGACCAGCCGCGACGGCCGCGTCACGATCATGATGCCGCACCCGGAGCGGGTGTTCCGTGCGGTGCAGAACTCGTGGCGTTCGGACGACTGGAACGAAGACGCGCCATGGATGCGCATGTTCCGCAACGCGCGCGTCTGGGTGAACTAAGACGGTGTACAAGCTCTGCTTCTTCGTCCCGGCCAGCCACGTGGACGTGGTCAAAAGCGCCGTATTCGCTGCCGGTGGCGGGCGAATCGGCGACTATGACCACTGCGCCTGGCAGGTGCTGGGCCTGGGCCAGTTTCGCCCGTTGGACGGCAGCCAGCCGTTCATTGGCGAGGCGGGGCAGGTCGAGCAGGTCGAGGAGTGGAAGGTGGAGCTGGTGGTGGCCGATGAGTTGATTCGGCAAGTGGTGGAGGCGCTGAAACAGAGCCATCCCTACGAGACACCGGCGTATGAAGTGTGGCGGTTGGAGGATTTCTGATCCTTCTGCTGTAATAAAAAACCCGCTGATTGATTCAGCGGGTTTTTTATTGCGTGCGATTCCTGTGTACACAAACCCTTGTGGCGAGGGAGTTTGCTCCCGCTGGGCTGCGCAGCGGCCCCACGCTTTTTGGCGGTTGCTGCGCAACCGAGCGGGAGCAAGCTCCCTCGCCACAGGAATGGTGTATGACAGATATTTGATGTTGTTTGTGCCGGCCTCATCTCGAGCAAGCTCGCTCCCACAGTAGATTGGGGGGGCACAGAACAAACGATCAACACCAAACCCTGTGGGAGCGAGCTTGCTCGCGATGAGGCCAGATCAGTCGGCGAAGGCCTAGGCTTTGACATCCACCTTACGCTTCACAACCACTGCCTCTAACGCCCGCCACAACCCCGGCGCTTTCTCCCCCAGCAGCAAGTGCCACACCCCATCCTCCAGCGGACTGATTCCCTGGCAACCCAGTGCCTTGAGCTGGCTTTCCGACAACCCCTTGCCATCGGCCAGTTGCACCCGTAAACGGCTCGTCGCCACGCAATCGAGCTGCAACACATTCCCGCCACCGCCCAGGGCCGCGAGCCATTGTTGCGCTTCGGCCTCGCAGACGGCCGTCGGTAGGGCTGGCTCAGCCATGGCGACCATAGGTGCGCTGGCTGGCCTATCGGAAGAGGGCAACGCCAAGCGGATTTCATCGGCGATGCTGTCGGCCATCGGCCCCACCACCACCTGCAAGCTGCCGCCATTGCCGGGGCGGACCACGGCCATGGCACCGAGGGCCTTGAGCTGGGCATCGGACGCCTTGTGGCGATCCACCAGGTCCAGGCGCAGGCGCGTGGTGCAGGCGCCAAGGGTGATCAGGTTGTCCGCGCCGCCCAAGGCCTGGATGTAGGCTGCGGCTCGCTGGTTTTCGGCGATGGTCGGTTTGTCGCCCGCCGACACCTCTTCGCGTCCCGGCGTCTTCAGGTCGAAGCGGCGGATGCAGAAGTCGAACACCAGGTAATAGATTGCCGCATAGGCCAGGCCCACCGGGACGACCAGCCAGCCGTTGGTGGATTTGCCCCAGCCCAGGACCATGTCGATGAAGCCGCCGGAGAAGGTAAATCCCAAGTGGATATTCAACAAGTTAGTCACCGCCATCGACAGGCCGGTGAGCAGCGCGTGGACCAGGTACAACAGTGGCGCCAGGAACATGAAGGCGAATTCGATCGGTTCGGTGACACCGGTCAGGAACGAGGTCAGCGCCATGGACAGCAGGATCCCGCCCATGACCTTGCGCCGCTGGGGCAGGGCGTTGCGGTACATCGCCAGGCAGGCGGCGGGCAAGCCAAAGAGCATCACCGGGAACATGCCGGTCATGAACTGGCCGCCCTTGGGGTCGCCGGCGAAATAACGGGTCAGGTCACCGGTGACCACCGCCCCGGTCGTCGGGTCGGTAAAGCTGCCGAAGATGAACCAGGCCATGTTGTTGAGGATGTGGTGCAGCCCCGTGACGATCAGCAACCGGTTGAATACACCGAAGACGAACGCGCCGAAGCTGCCGCTGGCCATCAGCAGTTCGCCGAAGCTGTTGATGCCGTGCTGGATCGGCGGCCAGACCAGGCCGAACACCAGGCCCAGGCCCACGGCGCTGAAGCCGGTGACGATCGGCACGAAGCGTCGGCCGCCAAAGAACGCCAGGTACTCCGGCAGCTTGATGTCCTTGAAGCGGTTGTACAGCGCGCCGGCCAACAGGCCGCTGATGATCCCGGCGAGCATGCCCATGTTGATGGTCGCGTCGAGCACCTTCAGCGTCGCGATCATGACCAGGTAACCGATGGCCCCAGCCAGCCCGGCCGTGCCGTTGTTGTCTCGGGCGAAACCCACGGCAATACCGATGGCGAAGATCATCGGCAGGTTGGCGAAGATCGCTTCGCCGGCATCGTGGATGATTGCGATGTTCAACAGGTCCGTGTCACCCAGGCGCAGCAGCAGGCCGGCGATCGGCAGGATCGCGATGGGCAGCATCAGCGCCCGGCCGAGGCGTTGCAGCCCTTCGATGAAATGCTGGTACATGGCGTCTCTCCTTTTATTGTTGTTCGACGTGGCTCAGCCCAGGGGCCAGTGTTGATGACAGGCCTGGCGCACGGCGGCGGCACTGGCCAGGTTCAGCAATTCGGTACTGACGCGGCGGCACTGGGCGGCATCGAGGTGGCGCACGCGGTCCTTGATTTCGCCGACCTGCGGCGGGCTGACCGACAACTCCCGCACGCCCAGGCCGATCAGCACCGGCGTCGCCAGGGGATCGGAGGCCAGGGCTCCGCACACGCCGACCCAACGCCCATGCTTGGCGGCGCCGTCGCAGGTCTGGGCGATCAGCCGCAACAGCGCCGGGTGCAAGGCATCGACCCGGGCGGCGAGGCCGGCGTGGTCGCGGTCCATGGCCAGGGTGTACTGGGACAGGTCGTTGGTGCCGATGGACAGGAAGTCCGCGTGCTCGGCCAACTGTTCGGCGAGCAAGGCCGCGGCCGGGACTTCGATCATCACCCCCAGTTGCGGGCGTTCGTCCAGGCCGAGTTCGTTGCCCAGGGCATCGAGACGCTGGCGGATGTGCAGCAGTTCGCCGACCTCGGTGACCATCGGCAACAAAATCCGGCATCGCTGCAGCGGGCGGGTTTGCAGCAGCGCCCGCAATTGCTGATCCAGCAGTTCCGGTCGCGCCTGCGCCAGGCGAATGCCCCGCAGGCCAAGCACCGGGTTGGCTTCGGCCGGCAGCGGCAGGTAGTCCAGTTGCTTGTCACCACCGACGTCGATGGTGCGGATGATCACCGGCCTGTCGCCCATGGCATCGAGCACGGCTTGATAAGCCTGGCGTTGCTCTTCTTCGTCCGGGGCGGTGTGACGGTCGACGAAGAGAAATTCAGTGCGCAACAAGCCAACGCCCTCGGCACCGTTGGCGAAGGCCTGGCTGGCTTCGGCGCTGGAGGCGACATTGGCGGCGACTTCAACCTGCACCCCATCGACGGTTCGTGCCGGCGTATGGGCGAGGGTCTGTTGCTCGGCGCGCAGGGCTGCGCGTCGCTTCTGTGCTTGCTGTACCTGCATCAAGCGCTCGGCGCTTGGCGACAGTTCGAGACGACCACCGTCAGCGTCCACCACCACCGATTGCCCCGGCGCCTGTGCAAGCAGGGCCTCGCCCAACGCCACCAGGCAGGGCAGGCCTTTGCCACGGGCCAGGATCGCCACGTGGGAGGTCGCGCCGCCCTCGGCCATGCACACGCCGGCCACGCCTTGGGCGCTGAGTTGCAACAGGTCCGACGGGGTCAGCTCCTGGGCGACGACAATCGCGCCCGCCGGTACGTCGAATTGCCAGGCTTCACCGAGCAACGCCCGCAGGACCCGCTGGCGCAGGTCATGCAAATCATTGGCACGCTCGGCCAGCAGCGCGCTTTGCAATTGCCGCAGCACTTGGCACTGCACGTCGATGGAGCGGCTCCAGGCGTGGGGCGCGGCGCAACCTTGCTCGATAGACAGGTAGGCGACGTCCAGCAGGACCGGATCTTCCAGCAACGCCAAATGAGCGCTGAAAATCGCTTGCTCATCGACGTGGCGCCGGGCCTTGGCATTTTCCAGGGTCAACTGGATCTCGCGACTGACGTTTGCCAAGGCATCGTGCAGCCGTTGCCGTTGTTCTGCGACGTCGTGACCCCCGACATCCTCGGGCAACTGAATGCCTTGCAGGCGAACCAGCGGTCCGCTGACCAGGCCGGGCGCGGCGCATACGCCGTGCAGCACACCGGCTTCGGCGCTACGGCTGGGTGCCTTGGCCGGCGGCGCCTCGGCATGGGCCTCTTCGGCCAGGGCTGTGGATAACGTTTTCAGCAGCGCTTGCAACGCCGCTTCGGCATCGCTGCCACGGCAACTGACGTGCACTTCGGCCTGTTCGATGATCGCCAGGCCCATCATGCCCATCACACTGTCGCAGGACGCCGATCGACCGCCGAAGTGCAGGTGCGAGCGACTCTTGAAGCCCTGGGCGGTCTGGCGAATCAAGGCGGCCGGCCGCGCATGCAGGCCGCCTCGATGGGCGATACGGATCTGGCCGAACACTTCGACGCCGACGTCCGGCTCATCGTCGCGTGTTTCACCCGGTGTCTTGCTGACGATATGCAGCAACGGCTCGCCGACCTTGACGCCTTTGAGGGTAATCGGCCGTGCCTGGAAGTGTTCGCCATTGGTGATGATCAGCAGGCTGACCAGGCTTTTGCAGCGCTGTGCCACGCTGTCCAGGTCATAGCGCAGCAGCGCCTGGCCGTTGCTGACCCGCGCACCCTCCTTGACCAGCATGGAAAAGCCGTCGCCCTGCAACTCGACAGTGTCCAGCCCCAGGTGCAACAGCAGCTCGGCGCCGTTATCGGCCCGCAGGGTCACGGCGTGGCCGGTGCGCGCGACGTGGATCACTTCGCCGTCGCAGGGGGCGTAGAGGGTGTCGTTCAGCGGGTCGATGGCGATCCCGTCGCCCATGGCGCCGCTGGCGAACACCGCGTCGGGGACGTTGGCGAGGGTGAGCACCGGCCCGCTGAGCGGGGCGCTGAGGGTCAGCTCTTTATTGTTGTTGGGCATGGGCTCGCTCTCTTTGAAGTCTCATTGGCCTTGCGTTAAAGAACCGTCGGTTCAGTGGGTCCGGGTGACCTTGCTCAAGTGCCGTGGCTGGTCCGGGTCCAGGCCCCGGGCCTCGGCCAGGTTGGCGGCCATCCGGTAAAAGCTCTGGATCGCCAGGATCGGGTCCAGGGCCGGGTGTTCGGCACGGGTCAGCGTCAGGTCGCGCTCGGCGATGTCATCCGGCGCGGCCAGCAATACCCGGGCGCCGCGCTGGCGCATGTCGGCGGCCAAGCTCAATACACCGGCCTGCTCGGCACCGCGCGGGGCGAACACCAGCAGTGGATAGTGCTCGTCGATCAGCGCCATCGGTCCGTGACGGACCTCGGCGCTGCTGAAGGCTTCGGCCTGGATCGCCGAGGTCTCCTTGAATTTGAGCGCCGCTTCCTGGGCGATGGCGAACCCGGCGCCACGGCCGATGACCATCAGTCGCTGGCAATCGCGCAGCGCCTCGACAGCGGCGTTCCAATCCTGGCTGGCGGCATCGCGCAGGCCTTCGGGCAGCGCGGCGCCGGCTTCGAGCAACTCGGCGTCGCCTTTCCAGTGGGCCACCAGGCGCGCACTGGCGCTGAGGGTGGCGATGAAACTCTTGGTCGCGGCGACACTGCTTTCGATACCGGCGCACAAGGGCACGCTGAATTCACAGGCCGCCTCCAGTGGAGAGTCCTCTGCGTTGACCATCGCCACACTCAAGGCGCCACGCTTGCGCAACAGACGCAGGCTGTTCACCAGGTCCGGGCTCTGCCCCGATTGGGAGAACGCGAACGCCACCTGGCCGCTGACCTTCAGCGGCGCCTGCTGCATGGTCACCACTGACATCGGCAGCGACGCCACCGGCAAACCCAGTTGTTGCATGGTCAGGTAGGCAAAATAGCTGGCCGCATGATCGGAACTGCCACGGGCCACGGTCATCGCCACTTGCGGCGGCTGGCGGAGCAGGCGTCCGGCAATTTCCCCAAGGGCAGGGTCCAATCGCTGCAATTGGCGCTCGACGGCGGCGGACGAGGCCAGGGCCTCTTCAAGCATTTTGGAAGTCAATGGCTTCTCCTTCGACCATCACGTCGATCAGGTTCAGGGCGCGGTCAAGGCGCACGCAGTCGGCCCAGGCGCCGGGTTGCAGGCGTCCGCGCTCGGGCAGGCCGAGGTAGTCGGCGGGAAATTGCGACAGGCGTTGTGAAGCTTCGGCGAGGGGCAGGCCGATTTTCACCAGGTTGCGCAGGGCCTGGTCCATGGTCAGGGTGCTGCCGGCCAGCGTGCCGTCGGCCAGGCGCACACCGCCCAGGCATTTGGTCACGGTGTGGCTGCCCAGCTTGTATTCACCGTCGGGCATGCCGGCGGCGGCGGTGGAATCCGTGACGCAATACAGGCACGGGATCGCACGCAAGGCCACGCGCATGGCGCCGGGGTGCACATGGAGCAAATCCGGGATCAGCTCGGCATATCGGGCATGGGCCAGCGCCGCGCCGACGATGCCTGGTTCACGGTGATGCAGTGGGCTCATGGCGTTGTACAAATGAGTGAAGCTGCTGGCCCCGGCCGCCAGTGCCGCGACGCCTTCTTCGTAACTACCGAGGGTATGGCCGATCTGCATGCGCACGCCCCGGGCGCTGAGGGCGCGAATCAAGGCGTCGTGCCCGGCGATCTCCGGCGCGACGGTGATCACTCGAATCGGTGCCAGGGCCAGGTAGGCCTCTACTTCGGCCATCAACGCGGTGTGGGCGAAATTCGGTTGGGCGCCGAGTTTGCCGGGGTTGATATAGGGGCCCTCCAAATGCACGCCCAGGACGCGCGCGCTGCCGCTGGGCCGCTGTTCGCAGTATTCACCGAGGGCGTTGAGTACGCTGGCGATCTCTTCGCTTGGCGCGGTCATGGTGGTGGCGAGCAGCGCCGTAGTGCCGAAGCGCACATGGGTGCGGGCAATGGTTTCGAACGCCGGCGCGCCTTCCATGATGTCCTTGCCGCCACCGCCGTGCACATGCAGGTCGATGAAACCGGGCAGCAGGTAGGGCAGGTCGTTGCTCGTCGGATCGCAGGGCTGGCCCTCGACGGACACGACCTTGCCATGTTCATGGACCAGGCGGCCGCGTATCCAGCCGTTGGCGGTGAGGATGTTGTCTTCTGGCATGGGCACTCTCTGAATTTTTTAGCGACGCAGCTCTGCGACAAAGTCGTAGTAGTCGTTGCGGCAATAGGTGTCGGTGACTTCGATGGGCGTGTTGTCTTCCAGGTAGCCGACCCGGGTCATCAGCAGCATCGCGGTGCCGGGGGCGATGCCCACCAGGGCGGCGAATTCGTCCGAGGCGTTGATGGCCTGGATGTGCTGCAGGGCGCGCACCACCGGCTTGCCGATGCCGTCGAGGAATTCATACAGCGAATCGCCCACCGCTTGTGGCTTGGGAATGATCGACGCAGGCAGGGTGCTCATCTCGATGGCCATGACCGTGTCGTCGGCCTTGCGCAGCCGTTTGAGCCGGGCGACTTTGTCAGTGGGCGACAGGCCCAGGCGAATCAGTTCTTCGTGGGTTGGCGGGGTGATTTCCCGCTCCAGCCACTGGGAGCCGGGCACGAAGCCTTTGAGCCGGAGCATTTCGCTGAAGCCGCTGAGGCGCGAGAGCGGTTGTTCCAGGCGTGGGGTGATGAATGTTCCGGAGCCTTGGTTGCGGCGGATCAGGCCTTGTTCGAACAGCACTTCCAGCGCTTTGCGGGCGGTGACTCGGGAAATGCCCAGTTGTTCGCTCAAGCTGCGTTCGGACGGCATCGCTTGCTCGGCTTTCCACTGGCCGGCGTGGATGGCGGCTTCGAGGTTGCGGGCCAGTTGCAGGTAGAGCGGGGTGGGTTGGGTGTCGTCGGGGCGCAGGGTCAGGATGTTGTTCATTTGTTTGTCCGATGCGGTTTTGTAGGCGTTGTCGCTCGGTGAGTTGCGCTTGAAACTAATACCACTTGAATACCATGTCAACGATGCTTTTCCGGGGTTGATCAGTGTTTTCTGGGTATTTGTGGGGGTGTTATTTAAGTGGTATTAGGGTGGTTTGTGCGGGGTGTGGAATTACAGCGTTGGGATGGGGTTTTTGAAGGTCAGTGGTATGCACGGGGGGCGGGTTACGGAATTTGATATTTATTTTTGTGGCGACCGGTGGTAGTTCGTTTTGTGTGTATATCCGTTGCTGCGGTTACCGCAGCAATGGATATGTACCCAATCCCATCCAAAAAAAGCCTATCTGAAATTTGTGCGAAACATCCCCGACCAGATGGGCGGTCTGTCAGACACCCCGAAGTTTCCGACAAGTTTTTAAGGTTGTCCCTCGGAAGCGGGAACTCTAGCTTTCGGGCTCACATCTCCAAGCGCGGGATCGCTAACTAGCCCTTGGGAAGGTCGAGTGGCAGATCCAAGTTTCAAGGAGCAACATCAGCCTGTGAGGTTCAAACATGGAACTGCCGGATATGATCACCCCCCGCCTCAATACAAAAACCGCGCTGGGACAGGCTTTGGTTTCAATGTTCAAGTCTGTCGAAGCGGAGCTGAAGCTTGAGAATGCAGCGCCAGGGGCGGTCAAAATCATCGTTTTTGGTGGGTGCGCAGTGCACCTTTATACAAATCATCGTGTCTCCACGGACGTTGACGCCGAGATTTATGAGGCCAGTCTTCCAGAAGGTTTTCATCTACGAACGTTGCTGGCGGAAGTGCCCGAGCAGTTTGTTGACGAGACGTCCGGCCGATTGATGGAGCTAAACTACGACCTCCAATACAACACCAGCTTTGGTCCGATTCACGAGGATTATTGGGGTCGAAGCCTCCCTCTTGAAGAGTTTCCGGTTGAGTCTCCTCTGCACGTTCACATTGCTGCCCCTGTCGATATTGCAATTTCAAAGCTGGGCAGAGCAACGGATCAAGATATTGGCGATATCATGGCGCTTCTGAGGGCTGGCTTCATCTTGACCGTCGAGCTGCGTCGACTGGCGTTGCAGGCGATTGATGTATATGTTGGCCACAAAGAGCCTCCAACCTCTGCTCTTACTTATATTTTGCAAAATTATTTGGAGAATACAGATGGCGAAGCCTGCTAACGGCCACGTCCTCTCAGCCGCTCTGGACACATTGGTCAAAATCCCGTTGGATCACGCAGATGATGTTGCGCTCGTCAGCGCCGCCAAAGCTGTCTGGTACTCCAACTTGGACTTGATAAGCGCGGCTCAAGCTTTTCTGAGTCAACACACTGATGAGGTCGAGCTGCGTCGTGCAGGGTATCTGCTCGAACGACTCACCCGATTTTCGTGTGTCACGGACAGTCGTGCGTTGGAAGTCTTCAAAGCCCTTGAGCTATTTTTACGCTCGACACCCAAGCAAGCCATAACCTCACAAACCGCTGTTGCGCTTCGCAAGCGCCGTGATGAGCTTGCTCTCTCTTGGGGGCTGAATGAAGGTCTTGGCTTGAAGGTGCAAACCCTTCTGCCTTTTCAGACTCGGCATTATGAGGCTGAGCAGCGTGCAGCGTTTGTGTAAACCCAAATGCCATCCTCAAAAACCGGCCTAGGCCGGTTTTTTGTTGTGTGAATGATCATCCCAGGGTCTGTCAGACGCCCCGAAGTTTCCGACATGTTTTTAAGGTTGTCCCTAGGAAGCGAGGGCCCTAGCCTTTGGGTGTCGCTGCCAATTCAGCGACCGGGTTTGACCGTCCGAAAAAAATCAAGGGGCAACAGGCCCGGACGTTTTGTCCTGGGCTCCATTAAATTAAAGGAGCTTCAATTGAAAAATAATTCTGACACGCCAAAACCCGCCTCCACCTTCCCCTACGGCGACTACGCCCCCGACAAGCTGAAAGAAGCCGCCGACCGCGCGATGGACCATTACCTCAAGCCCGACGACAGCGAACCAGAACCCAAACCCTCTGTGCAGTTGTTCACCGTATCGGACAGCGTCGACACCGAAGCCCTGCTAGCCAACCTCAGCGAAACCCTGGCCTCGGCCAATGCGGTGCTTAGCGACCTCATGTTTGACTTGGACGGTTCGCGTCGACATGTGGCGTTGGCGGTAGCACAGATGATCGAGCTGGGGACGTTGCTGGCGAACAAGGCCTTGGACCGGGTTGAGCTTCGGACTTGATGCAGTAAGTGCCGGCCTCATCGCGATCAAGCTCGCTCCCACAGGAGACGGGTGTCGATCACCCGTTCTGTGGACAACACAAATCCGCTGTGGGAGCGAGCCTGCTCGCGATAAATCGTAAGACGAACACAAAAATCCCGGTGAAACACCGATCCTGTGGCGAGGGAGCAAGCTCCCGCTGGGGTGCGAAGCAGCCCTAAACCCGACAACCCGGAGTGTCAGGCAGATTGAGTCGCCTGCTTTGGGGTTGCTGCGCAACCCAGCGGGAGCTTGCTCCCTCGCCACAGTGATTCACGCAAGCCTTGAGCAACAGCATGCGCGGCTGGATGGATTGGAAAACTATTGGTGGATGTTTTCGCGCCGGCAAACTTCTTTTTCTATGCCAATGCACTCGACCGGTTCACTCACGCCTTTCTCGAAACGACGGGCATTCATCAACAGGCCTCCCTTGATGCCGCCGATGAACGCGAAGGCGCCTTCACGGGAACCTGCATTACGTACCGACAAATCCACTGCCACGCTGTTGGGCCTGACTTCATAGACCCAGCCGCCGTTCGAGGCTTCCTGGGTGGCCCAGAGCTTGGCTTCGCTATAATCGCGAAATGCCACAACGATAGATTGCGCCAGAGGGTCCTCCTGATACATCGCGAACCTCAAGTTCGGTGGCAAAGAGCTCCAGCCCCGCAACCCATTGGTAAGCGCATCCGCGCCCTGGACGGGGTTGATCTTCGTAGAGCCGACTGCCCAAAGGGATTGCTGGGACTTTACCCATGCCAAACCCTCTCGAGGCGTCAGCCGGTTCCAGTCGATGGCCATCACAGCGACCTCCCGCATTGTCTCCTGGCCGGTGGGCTCACGGTAGTTTGGGTTCGTCCTGCAATCGGCAAGATTGTGTGCCTTGCAGGCCTGCTTGATAAAGTGCGCCTTGACCCCGCCCGGGAAGCTGATTTCCTCCTCACCGGGAAAGGGCCCCCCCGATTGCACCTGATCGATTCCGTGGGGGGCCCTGAATTCGTACACCCACTCGCTGGCGTAGTGCTGGGCGACGAGCTGATTGCGCGTTGCGCTGCTGAACACCGTCCCTGCGCTCCCGCTCGCGTGGGTGATCCAGTCGTACCCCCATTGCTCCACGGGAGTGCCATCGGCTTTGGGCAACAGCCCCTGCGTGAAGGCACTGAGGCCCTGACCCGTCGTATCGCCCCGGTAGAGCGTGTCCATGTCGGTACGCCAGCGCAACGAGGGCGTGGTCTTGCGGATATCCACGCTTGGATCCGCCGTGACCTGAAGCCAGGCGGTATACCACGGCTCCTCTTTTCCATCGGCCCCCCACGCATCTGCGCCCGGTTGCCACACACCTGCGAACACCACTGCCGCGACAGCAGTCACCCGTATGAAGTTGTTATTGGTTGTCATGATTGGATGCCTTATCTGGAACGGTGAAGCCCTGTCCGGTTCCTGGGCTTGTAACAAGAGGCTGACCCCTGTGGTGAGGGAGCAAGCTTCCTCACACAGGTTCACACAAGCTTCGAGTCAACAGCCTCAACCCACCTGCCTGCACGGAGAGGCCGGAAAACTATTGGTGGATGTTTTCGCGCCGGCAAACTTCTTTTTCTATGCCAATGCACTCGACCGGTTCACTCACGCCTTTCTCGAAACGACGGGCGTTCATCAACAGGCCTCCCTTGATACCGCCGATGAACGCGAAGGCGCCTTCACGGGAACCCGCATTAGGTACCGATAAATCCACCGCCACGGTGTTGGACCTGACTTCATAGACCCAGCCGCCGTTCGAGGCTTCCTGGGTGGCCCAGAGCTTGGCTTCGCTATAGTCGCGAAATGCCACAACGACCGATTGAGCCAGGGGAGACTCCGGCCGCCTCACTGATCCCAATTTCGCTGGCAAAGAGTTCCAGCCCCGTAACCCATTGCTAAGCGCATCCGCTCCCTGCACGGGGTTGATCGTCGTAGAGCCGACTGCCCAGACGGATTGTTTGGTCGTTATCCATGCCAGCCCCACTGGAGGCGTCAGCCGGCTCCAGTCGATGGAAATCGCGGCGACGTCCTGCATCATCTCGCGGCCGGTGGGTTCTCGGTAGTTTGGGTTTGGCCTGCATTTGGCAAGATTGTCTTTGTGGCAGGCTTGCTTGATGAAGTGTCCCTTGACCCCGCCCGGGAAGCTGATTTCCTGATCTTTTGGAAAGGGCCCTCCCGATTGCACCTGGTCAACGCCATGGGGGGCAGTGAACTCGTACACCCACTCGGTGGCGTAGTGTTGGGCCCAGACCAGACTGCGCGTTGTGCTGCTGAACACCGTCCCTGCGCTTCCGCTCGCGTGGGTGATCCAGTCGTACCCCCATTGTTCCTCGGGATTGCCCACGGCTTTGGGCAACAGCCCCTTATCGAAGGCACTGAGGCCCTGACCTGTCGTATCCCCTCGGTAGAGCGTTTCCATGTCGGTACGCCAGCGCAACAAGGGCATGGTTTTGTGGATATCCACGCTTGGATCCGCCGTGACCTGAAGCCAGGCTCTATACCACGCCTCCTCTTTTCCATCGGCTCCCCAGGCGTCGGCGCCCGGTTGCCACACACCTGTGAACATCACTGCCGCGACAGCAGTCATCCGTATGAAGTTGTTATGGGTTGTCATGATTGGATGCCTTATCTTTGAACGGTGAAGCCCTGTCGAATCACATACGTCATGACTGCCTATGCTTCGACGTGACACCTCTCACTTTGGGGTCTGCGGGGCTGAACGATCTGAAACCCGCATCAGTTCTGAGGGTAGATCAAGGCTGGGGAGGGGGATTGCGTTGCGATGCCTGGACTTGTAACAAAAGACTGATCGACACCATCCCTTGTGGCGAGGGGATTTATCCCCGCTGGGCTCTGTAGGAGCTGGCGAAGCCTGCGATCTTTTGATCTTGATGTTTCGCTTGCGACTCAACTGCCTGGGACAAGATCGCAGCCTCGTTGCACTCGACAGCTCCTACAGAGCGCAACTCAGCCGCAAGAAAAGGGTGCTACGGACGGATTTCGATCATTGTCCCATCCGGCACCAGGTTCCAGACTTCGCGCATGTCCACGTTGCGCATGGCGATGCAGCCGTCGGTCCAGTCCAGCGTATGGAACAACTGCTCAGGGTTCTCTTCCGAATCCGGCGTGCCGTGGATCATGATCATGCCCCCCGGCTCCACCCCTTCGCGGCGGGCGCGGGCGGCGTCGCTGATGTTGGGGTAGGAAATGTGCATCGACAGGTAGAAGCGGTCGCTGGTCTTGCGCCAGTCCAGCCAATAGAAACCTTCCGGGGTGCGTTTGTCGCCTTCTATCAGCTTGGGGCCTTTCTTGGCGCCCTTGCCCAGGGAGATGCGATAGGTCTTGAGGGGCTTGCCGTCGTTGATCAATTGCAATTGATGGGCGGACTTGAGCACCAGCACTTTTTCGATGACCTTGCCATTGTAGGTTCCCACGGCGGCGGCCTGGGACACAGCGGTGAACGACAAGCAGAACAGGACAAGCAACCAGCGCATTGAAACGGTATCCCTAGAGGTGTCGCGGCTATATTTATTTAATTGGTTTTTTCAGGTGTTGGCAGGCTGAGCCAGCGGCGGGATCGATTCGGATCGCACCGGGTAATCCTCGGCCCGGCGGTCGGCGTAGAAATATTCCAGGGTGCGGCCCACCGTGCGGAAAGCCAGCTCGTCCCAGGGAACGTCCGCTTCTTCGAATAACTTCACCTCCAGGCTTTCGGGTCCGGCGGCGAAATCCTCGTCCACCAGTTCGGCGCGGAAGAATACATGTACCTGGCTGATGTGCGGTACGTCAATCAGCGTATAGATGCTCAAGTTTCGCACCCGGGCGCAGGCCTCTTCCGCGGTTTCGCGCACGGCGGCCTGTTCGATGGTCTCGCCGTTTTCCATGAAGCCCGCCGGCAGCGTCCAGTAGCCGCGCCGCGGCTCGATGGCGCGCCGGCACAACAACACCTTACTGCCCCAGGTCGGTACGCAACCGGCCACGATGTTGGGGTTCTGGTAATGGATGGCGTGGCAGGTGTCGCAGACAAAGCGCAGGCGCGAGTCGCCTTCGGGTATGCGCTGGGTCACCGGGTTACCGCACTGGCTGCAGAATTTCATGCTTGGGTTCCTGAATGCTGCGCCTATCTTGGCGTGCGCGGGCCGGTGTCGGCAAGTTGTCGTTTCGCGACACGACGCGGTACGGGGCTTGGGCCGCTTGAATGATTGGTGCATGATGCAAGGTAGCGAATAAATCGAGAAGTCTCATGCTGGACGAGCTACTGCATCGAGTAAGCAACCATACCCCGCACGATCTGCAGGCTGACCAACGTTTCCCTGAAGCCGCGGTACTGGTGCCGATCACCCGCAGTGATGAACCGGAGCTGGTACTGACCCTGCGCGCCAGCGGGCTCTCGACCCATGGCGGCGAAGTGGCGTTCCCCGGTGGGCGTCGCGACCCGGAAGACCCGGACCTGATCTTCACCGCCCTGCGCGAAGCCGAGGAAGAAATCGGCCTGCCGCCCGGTCTGGTGGAAGTGATCGGCCCCCTCAGCCCGCTGATCTCGCTGCACGGTATCAAGGTCACGCCGTATGTCGGGGTGATTCCGGACTACGTCGAATACCGGGCCAACGATGCCGAGATCGCGGCGGTGTTCAGCGTGCCGCTGGAGTTCTTCCGCAAGGATCCGCGCGAACACACGCACCGGATCGATTACCAGGGCTGCAGCTGGTACGTGCCCAGCTATCGTTTCGAGGGGTACAAGATCTGGGGGCTGACGGCGATCATGATCGTTGAGTTGGTCAACCTGCTGTACGACGCCGAAATCGACTTGCACACCCCGCCCAAGAGTTTCATCAATACCTGATGCCCCGAGGATTCCCATGAAATACCGCCTGGGCGATGCCCGTGTCGAAACCCACCCAAAGAGCTGGGTCGCGCCCAACGCCACGCTGGTGGGCAAGGTCCGCCTCGAAGAGGGCGCCAATGTCTGGTTCAACGCCGTGCTGCGGGGCGACAACGAACTGATCCTGATCGGTAAGGACAGCAATGTGCAGGACGGCACGGTGATGCACACCGACATGGGCTATCCACTGACCATCGGCACCGGCGTGACCATTGGCCACAACGCCATGCTTCATGGCTGTACGGTGGGCGACTACAGCCTCATTGGCATCAACGCAGTGATCCTCAACGGTGCGAAGATCGGCAAGCACTGCATCATCGGCGCCAACGCGCTGATCGGCGAGAACAAGGAGATTCCCGACGGCTCGCTGGTGATGGGCTCGCCCGGCAAGGTGGTGCGTGAGTTGACCGAAGCCCAGAAGAACATGCTCGTGGCCAGCGCGGCGCACTATGTGCACAACGCCCAGCGCTACGCCCGCGATCTGGTCGAGCAGGAAGCATGAGTGCCCCTGAACGCCCGGTACCTTCGCCCTGCGTGAATATCTGCGCGCTGGACGATGAGGACATCTGCACCGGCTGCCAACGCACCGTGGCGGAAATCACCCGGTGGAGCCGGATGGACAACGACGAGCGCCGCGGGGTCTTGGCGTTGTGTCATGAACGGGCCAAGGCCAGTGGGTTGGTGTGGATGTTGCCGG
This sequence comes from Pseudomonas thivervalensis, assembly GCF_001269655.1. Classification (GTDB taxonomy): domain Bacteria; phylum Pseudomonadota; class Gammaproteobacteria; order Pseudomonadales; family Pseudomonadaceae; genus Aquipseudomonas; species Aquipseudomonas thivervalensis. Next base: position 389,418 of record NZ_LHVE01000014.1, on the reverse strand, counting down.
TAAGGCGCTGATATCCACTTGTGAACACACAATCCCTGTGGCGAGGGAGCTTGCTCCCGCTGGGCTCTGTAGGAGCTGGCGAAGCCTGCGATCTTTTGATCTTGCTCTTTCGCTTACGACTCAATTGTCTGGGACAAGATCGCAGCCTCGTTGCACTCGACAGCTCCTACAGGCGCAGCCCAGCGGGAGCAAGCTCCCTCGCCACAGGGCATCTCACAAGGCTTCAACCGATCATCGTCCCAACCACCGATCCACCCCCACCACCCCCAACGCAATCCCGACAAACCCCACCAATATCCCCCCGGCATTGATGAACACCTGTGGATAACCCAGGCTCGCCACGTCGATGAAAGGGTAGGGGTAGGCCGCCAGCAAATCCCCCCGCAACAGGACATAGGCGAAATAAACCAAGGGGTAGATCATCCACAGCCCGATGTGCCCCAGGCGCAAGCAGCCTTTGGGCACGCACCGCCACCAATAGGCGATGTACAGCACGGGCACCACGTCATGCAGTAATTCGTCGGCCACGAACTGCCAGCCTTCGGGCTGCCAGAGATGGCGCAGCAGCAGGTTGTAGGCCAGGCTGACCAGGGCGATGCTCACGGCGACGCCGCTGCGTACGCTGGGCAGCAGGAACCAGCGTCGGGCCGGGGAGGGGCGAGGGCTCAGCTCCCAGGTCAGGACCACCGCCACCAACAGGTTGGTCAGCACCGTGAAAAAGCTGAAGAAACTCATCAGCCCGCCCAGCAGGCTTGCGCCCAATTCCCAGCGGCCCAGCAAAATCAGATACAACTGGATACCCAGCCCCGCCCAGCCCAGCAGCGCCGTCACCGACACGAAATGCTGGCGCAGGGTGAGGTGAGGACCTCTATCCATCCCCACGGCTGCTCAGACCGGCCGTTTAGTGCGCATCAACTTGATATACAGGCGCTCGACTTTCTCCCGTGCCCAAGGCGTCTTGCGCAGGAAGGTCAGGCTCGACTTGATACTCGGGTCGCTCTTGAAGCAGCGGATATCGATGCGTTCAGCCAGGCCCGACCATTCGTAGTGCTGCACGAGGGCGTTGAGGATCTGCTCCAGCGTCACGCCGTGCAGCGGGTTATTGTTGGGTTCGGTCATGGGAGGCCTTCGCGCGAAAAAGGGTAAAGCCGCGCACCTTAGCCGAGGTGCCCTTGTGGTGGAAGCATAGCCTTCATCGTGGCACCCAAGGCCAGGTGCACTGTTACCGAATCCGAGATGATCCATGTCAACAAAAGCCCTTTCTCTATTGAGATCAGGACATTATCCTTGCGCTGTTTGCTGAAACGCTTCTCCTGGCGTGCCAGAGCCTCTGCGTACAGCTTATTCCTGCTGAAAGATCTAAAGAATGCCCAAGGTTCAGACTCTGAAAGATAGCGCTGTCTTTGGCGGACTCCTGTGGGAGCGAGCTTGCTCGCGATAGCGACTGTACAGCAAACATTGAAGCCGATTGACACGCCGCCATCGCGAGCAAGCTCGCTCCCACAAGGGATCGCGGCAACCGAATTTGCTTTTTTCAACTGAACCATGCCCCTCCAGGATCGTCATCTAAAGTGACTACTTGCGCGGGACTCCTTAAAACGACACGGAGAATCACACTATGAGCACTGACGGTGCTTTGAGTCGAAGCCGTCTGCTACCGAGCCTGCTCGGCATTCTGCTTCTATTGATGGGCCTGGCCCTGCTGGCCGGGGGAGTCAAGTTGAGCACGCTCGGCGGCTCGCTGTATTACCTGCTGGCCGGTATCGGTCTGGCGCTGACCGGCGTGCTGCTGATCATGGCCCGTCGCGCGGCCTTGGGCCTGTATGCACTGGTGCTGTTTGCCAGCACCGTGTGGGCGCTGTGGGAAGTGGGCCTGGACTGGTGGCAACTGGTGCCGCGCCTGGCGATGCTGTTTGCCCTGGGCATCGTCATGTTGCTGCCGTGGTTCCGCCGCCCACTGTTGACCGCCGATGCCTCGGCCATGGGCACCCGCGCATTGGGCGTCGCCGTGGTCATCGCCGGCATCGCCGCGCTCGCCAGCCAGTTCACCAACCCGGGTGAGATCAAGGGCCAACTGGACCGCGACAGCGTGCCGGGCATGACCAACACCGCACCGGCCATGCCGGACGGTGACTGGAATTCCTACGGGCGCAGTGCCCATGGCGACCGCTATTCGCCGCTGGCGCAGATCACTCCTGAGAACGTCAGCAAGTTGAAGCAAGCCTGGTCTTATCGCACCGGCGACCTGCCAGGGCCGAACGACCCGGGTGAAACCACCGCCGAAAACACCCCGTTGAAAGTCAACGGCATGCTCTACGTGTGCACGCCTCACAGCCAGGTGATCGCCCTGGAACCCGAGACCGGCAAGGAAATCTGGCGTTTCGATCCGAAGCTTTCCACGCAAAAAGCCGAAAACTTCAAGGGTTGGGCTCACATGACCTGCCGTGGCGTGACCTACCACGATGACGCCGTGTACGCCTCCGCCGAGCAGAGCCCGACCGGCACCGCCAGCACCACGCCGGCCAGCACCGTATGCCCACGGCGGATCTTCCTGCCCACCGCCGACACCCGCCTGATCGCCCTCAATGCCGACACCGGCAAGATGTGCGAAGACTTCGGCGACAAGGGCCAGGTCGACCTGACCGCCAATATCGGCGGCTTCACCGCGGGTGGTTACTACTCCACCTCGCCACCGGCGGTCACCCAGAACCTGGTGGTGATCGGCGGCCACGTCACCGATAACGTCTCCACCGATGAGCCAAGCGGTGTGATTCGCGCCTACGACGTGCACACCGGCCAGTTGGTGTGGAACTGGGACAGCGGCAACCCGGACGACACCACGCCGATTGCCGAAGGCAAGACCTACACCCGCAATTCGCCGAACATGTGGTCCATGTTCAGCGTCGATGAAAAGCTCGGCATGCTTTACCTGCCGATGGGCAACCAGACCCCTGACCAGTTCGGTGGATTCCGCACACCGGAATCGGAAAAATACGCCGCGGGCCTGACTGCCCTGGATATCGCCACCGGCAAAGTGCGCTGGTACTTCCAGTTCACCCACCACGACCTGTGGGACATGGACGTCGGTGGTCAACCGACCCTGATGGACCTGAAGACCGCCGATGGCGTGAAACCCGCCGTCCTGGCATCGACCAAGCAGGGCAGTATCTACGTGCTGGACCGCAGCAATGGCCAGCCGATCGTGCCGATCAAGGAAATCCCGGTGCCGCAAGGCGCGGTGGAAGGCGACTTCACCTCGCCGACCCAACCGATGTCCGACCTGAACTTCGTGCCGCCGGTCCTCAAGGAACGCGACATGTGGGGCGTGACCCCGTTCGACCAGATGCTGTGCCGGATCGACTTCAAGTCGCTGCGTTATGACGGCATGTTCACCCCGCCGTCGCTGCAGGGCTCGATCGTCTACCCGGGCAACTTCGGCGTATTCGACTGGGGCGGCATTTCGGTGGACCCGGTGCGCCAGATCGCTTTCGTCAACCCGAGCTACATGGCGTTCAAGTCGAAACTGGTGCCCGCGGCCGAAGTCGCTGGCGGCCCGGGTCGCAAGAGCGAAACCGAAGGCGTGCAGCCGAACAAGGGCGCGCCGTATGGCGTGATCCTCGAAGCGCTGCTCTCGCCCATGGGCCTGCCATGCCAGGCGCCTGCGTGGGGTTACGTCGCGGCCGTGGACCTGACCAACAACAAGACCCTGTGGAAGCACAAGAACGGCACCGTGCGCGACAGCTCGCCGGTACCGATCCCGCTGAGCATGGGCGTCCCAAGCCTGGGTGGCACGTTCACCACCGCCAGTGGCCTGGCGTTCCTCAGCGGCACGCTTGACCAGTACCTGCGCGCCTACGACGTGAAGAACGGCAAGCAACTGTGGGAAGGCCGCCTGCCCGCCGGCGCCCAGACCACACCGATGACCTACACCGGCAAGGACGGCAAGCAATACGTGCTGGTCGTTGCGGGTGGTCATGGTTCCCTGGGCACCCAGCAGGGTGATTATGTGATTGCCTACAAACTGCCGGATTAAACCCGAGCTGCGCCCATGAAAAAGGCGACACCCTGGCGGGTGTCGCCTTTTTCTTTAGCCCTGCTGGACTTTGTAGGAGCTGTCGAGCGAAGCGAGGCTGCGATCTTTTGATCTTTCGCTTGAGATTCAAGTGGCTGGGGAAAGATCGCAGCCTCGTTGCACTCGACAGCTCCTACAGGGTGCAAGCTACAACTCGATCTTGACCGCCTGGGAAGCCCGGGTCGCCTTGGCGCGGGCGGCTTCGATGGACTCATCGCGGGCCAGGGCCACGCCCAGGCGGCGCTGACCGTTGACTTCCGGTTTGCCGAACAGGCGCAGCGCGGTATCCGGTTCGCTCAGGGCCACGCCCAGGTTAGCGAAAGCGGTCTGGGTCGACTGGCCTTCCACCAGGATCACCGCTGACGCCGACGGGCCGAACTGGCGGATCAGCGGAATCGGCAAACCGAGAATGGCGCGGGCGTGCAGGGCAAACTGCGACAGGTCCTGGGAGATCAGCGTCACCAGGCCGGTGTCGTGCGGGCGCGGCGAGACTTCGCTGAACCACACCTGGTCACCCTTGATGAACAGCTCGACACCAAACAGGCCGCGACCACCCAAGGCCTCGGTCACGGCCTTGGCGACGCGCTCGGATTCGGCCAAGGCTGCCGGGCTCATGGCCTGTGGCTGCCAGGACTCCTGATAGTCGCCTTTCTCCTGACGGTGGCCGACCGGTGCGCAGAAGGTGGTGCCGCCCACGTGACGCACGGTGAGCAAGGTGATTTCGTAGTCGAAATCGATAAAACCTTCGATGATCACCCGGCCTTTGCCGGCGCGGCCGCCTTCCTGGGCATAGTCCCAGGCTTTCTGCACGTCATCGTGACCGCGCAGCAGGCTCTGGCCCTTGCCCGAGGAACTCATCACCGGCTTGACCACGCAGGGGAAACCCAGGGTCTCGACGGCCTTGCGGTAGTCTTCCACGGTGTCGGCGAAGAAGTACGGCGAGGTCGGCAGGCCCAGCTCTTCAGCGGCCAGGCGACGAATGCCTTCGCGGTTCATGGTCAACTGCGCGGCGCGGGCCGTCGGGATCACGGTGAAGCCTTCGGCTTCCAGTTCCACCAGGGTGGCGGTAGCAATGGCTTCGATTTCCGGCACGATGAAGTGTGGCTTCTCGGCCTCGATCACCGCACGCAGGGCGGCGCCGTCGAGCATGTTGATCACATGGCTGCGGTGGGCCACTTGCATGGCCGGTGCGTTGGCGTAGCGATCCACGGCAATCACCTCGACGCCCAGGCGCTGCAGTTCGATTACCACTTCCTTGCCCAGCTCGCCGCTGCCACACAACAAAACGCGGGTCGCGGTGGGCGACAATGGGGTTCCGATACGGGTCATCTGAAGGTCCTCAAACAGGAGCGGATCATCGGGGCGCGCGCCGGGCGAGCTTCCCATGGGGAGAAAGCGCGGCATTTTACATGAACCGCGTCAGCCGGCGACGGCCTGTTTGCGCAAACGCCAGGCCATGATCAGCCAGACAGCGGTCACCCCGGCGAATTTCGAGAGCAGGGCGGTGATCACCACGGCGGGCGTCAGGGCGTCGATCAAGCCGAAGAAGATGAACGTGTCCAGGGGAATGCTCAGGGCCGAACTGATCCACAACCGATCATGGAGCGGGCGCTTGGTGATCGTGAACACCAGCCAGTCGATGCACTCGGACACCGCGAACGCCGTGGCGCTTGCCAGGGCGATGGTCGGGTCCGAGGTGACATAGGACAACACCAGCGCCGCCAGCATCGCCACGATGGCCCCATGGCCGAAACGGGTCTGCACCATGTCCCGCAGGATAAACACCAGCCCGCCCCAGGCCGACCAGATGACGTCCAGGTGCGGCGCGGTCGAGAAGGCGAAGTTGATCAGCACGACGCTGCTGATGTAGGCGAGCAGGAAAAGCATGGGCGGGGTACCTGGTGATGGCGTATAAGGTATTAAAGGACAGCGATAGCACCTGTGGCGAGGGAGCTTGCTCCCGCTGGGCTCTGTAGGAGCTGGCGAAGCCTGCGATCTTTTGATCCTGAGCTTTCGCTTGCGACTCAACTGTCTGGGACAAGATCGCAGCCTCGTTTGCACTCGACAGCTCCTACAGCCACCGCCCCTCCCTCAATCTTCCTCACTGTCATCCAGCTTCCAATACCCCACCGCCTTCACGAAATCCTGGTCCAGCCCTTTCTCCTCCAGCAACACCTTGCGAATCTGCCGCGACACCTTGCTCTCGGTGGCGACCCAGGCGTACAGCTTGCCGCCGGGCATGTCCAGCTGTTGCACGGTGCGCAGCAGGTTGTCCTGGCGACCCTCGCGCAGCACCCAGATCACATGCACTTGCGCCGGGCTCTGGAGGATCTGCTGCTCGGCGCCGTTTGCCACTTCCACCACCACCAGGGCCCGTCGGCTGGGCGCCAGGCCTTCGAGGCGGCGGGCGATGGCGGGCAGGGCGGTTTCGTCGCCGATCAGCAGGTAGCTGTCGAAAATATCCGGCACGATCATCGAGCCCCGTGGCCCGGCGATGTTGAGGTATTGCCCTGGCGCCGCCTGGGCCGCCCAGGTCGAGGCCGGGCCGTCGCCGTGGAGCACGAAATCGATGTCCATCTCCAAGGTGTCCAGGTCATAGCGGCGCGGGGTGTAGTCGCGCATCTCGGGCATCGGGCCCTGGGCCTTACCGGCACTTGGGCTGAAGTTTTCCAGGGCGGCCTGTTCCTCGGCGTTCTGCGGGAACAGCAATTTCACATGATCGTCGGTGCCCAGGCTGGCGAACCCGGCCAGCTCCGGCCCGCCGACGGTGATGCGGCGCATGCGCGGGGTCAGGTCCTCGACCCGCAGCACTTGCAGGCGGCGGCGTTTGATCTCGTGGCTGACACGGTGAATGGTGTTTGGATCGACTTCGGTCATTGGCTTGACTCCGAGACTGATGGACGGTCGGGGCCGTCGATGATGGCTTGGGCGGTGTCGTTGAGCAGGTCGCGCACCCGCCGGATTTCTTCCGGGCTCCAGCGGCCATGGTGCTTTTGCAGGGCATGGCGCAGGTTATACACCGCTTCATGGATTTCCGGGGGACGATCATGGCCGCGCAACGTGCGCTTGCTGATTTCGATGCGCGTGCGCACCTCTTCCAGCGCTTCGGCCTGGTCCTCAAGGGATAGACGTCCGGCCTCGGTCACGCTGTAGCACTTTTTTCCATCTTCGACGCCGCAACTGATCATGGCGTTCATTTCCAGGAAGGTCAGGGTCGGGTAGATCACGCCCGGGCTGGGGCTGTAGGCGCCGTCGAACATGTGCTCGATCCGGCGGATCAGGTCGTAGCCGTGGCAAGGCTGTTCGGCAATCAGCGCCAGCAACAACACCTTCAAATCACCGGAGGCGAAGACCCGGGGGGCCCGGCTGCCACGCGAGCCTGTCGGGCGTCGTTCGAAACCGTCGTGTTCGCGTTTGGAGGAAGAGTCGGAATGAGAATAAAGGGCGTTCATATGCTGTCTCCGTTCTGCATATAGATAGCGCTCAGATATATCTTGAATAAAAGATATATCTTTTGACTTGATGATTTTTCGCAAACTAAGATATATCTTGTTTTTGCGGCGGGTGACTTGCGTTCAGGGAATGACCTTACCTGAATGCTCAATGTATGCGGGATGTGGCGGCATACATTTGTAATGATAAAAAAGGGTGTAGATTTAAAATGTGGGCTGTTTCTGACAGCTAAACTTCTGTATTAACGAAAAGTATGTATTTTTCGCTCTTTCGTATGCCGCATTTACTACACGCCTATAGGAAGTTGCCTGCTTTTTTTTGGTTAAAGAGCGCCGATCATGCTCGGCGTTGGAGGGACGGACCAAGTTGCTCTTGGTCTGCCATTTCAACCTCTTCTCTTTATTGCCAAGAACAGGTGTTAACAACATGCTCAAACAACTCGTATCCGGTACTGCCCTGGTCGCCGCTACCCTGGGTTCTTCGCTGGCATTCGCTGCCGATGATGCACGCTCGTCCATCCACATCACCGCGAACATCCCGACCCAGCAGTTCCACGTGCAGCCGCGCAACCCGGACTTCGGTAAAGATGAAACCATGAGCTACAACACGGTCAGCGGCACCTTGACTTCGTTGCGTCAGACCTATGACGTGAAGAACACCGAAGGTTCGGTAAACGCCTACATCGAAGGCGGCCCGGCTTCGCTGTACAACGGCAGCGATGCCATCGCCCTGACCACCGCCTTCAACGGCGTCACCCTGACCGCCATTCCTCAGGAAGTGGTGGACGATGCCACCTCCACCCCCGGTACCCAGGCTGACATGACCATCGTCGCGGCCACGCCTTTGGCTACCCAGAACGGCCTGTACACCGCCGACATGACCGTCATCTTCGACGCCGTGCCGCGCGTTACTCCGTAAGGCCATTCGCTGCCCGGTGAGTCTCACCTCGCCCACGGGCAACGCCGCAGGCCGGCCGGTTCTCCCCGACCGGTCGGCCTGTACCTGAAACGCCCCGATAGCTCGCTGAATATGAGAATCCGTTGATGTTTCCGATGACACCCATCGCAGGTGCGCTCGCGCTATTTCTGTGCGCGACTGCATTGGCTGCGCCAACTGCCCCCGGTACAACGCCAACCAGTCTGTTGTCCCAGGCCAAGGGCCTTCCGGCGGAGTTTGAAGCCCACTTCTTCGATGTGCCACTGGCGGTTCGTATTGAACTCAATCAACAGTATCTCGGTGAAGCCATGGTGGTCTTGACGCGGGATGATCGCATTACCCTGCTGGAATTCACCGACACGCAAGACAGCACGATAAAAGCCGTCGACCGCGAGCAATGGGAACAACGCCTCAAGCAGGGACAAGCATTGGGTGCGTGTGAAACCAACTGCACTGGCGGGTTGCTGGCCGTGCATTACAGCCTCGAGAATTCATTAGTGTCGATCCTGACCCGGGATGTCGAGCGCGCAACTGAAACCAAGCGTTTCTACGATCAACCGGAAGGCGGCAGCCTCGGTCTGATCTTCAATAACCAACTCAATCTCAACGGTGGCCAGGAACAGGACACCGGCGGACGTTATGGCCTCAATGCCAGTTCCAGCGTGGGCAACTGGAGCCAGTCGCTGGACCTTCAGCTCTCGCGTCTTGGCGGGCCGGACGACAAGCTCTACCACGCCGTCCATGAGCTCTATACCCAACGGGAAATGGAAGGCAATTTCTTTCGCCTGGGTTACTTCACACCCAGCTCCGATGGCTTGAATCGCCAGATCCGCTCGTTCGGCGCCAACCCGGACACCGCGCTGGGGGTGATGTACGGCAGTTCCGACAGCCTGGTGGTCGACAATCCCAAGCCCAGCGTCTATCCCATTTATGTCACCGCCAGCCGCCAGGCGTCGGTGGAAATCTATCGCAGTGGCCTGCTGATCAACACCCAGGCTGTCAGCGCCGGCTTGCAGAGCCTGGATACCCGCCCGTTGCCCGGCGGTATCTATGAAGTGGAAGTGCGGTTGATCGAAGACGGGCAAACCACCGCCACCAGCCAGGAGCTGGTTTACAAGCCGAACAATTGGAACAGTACCGAGGACCGCTGGCGCTACAACCTGTTCGCCGGTCGCGAAACCCGGCTGTGGAGCAACTGGGACGACCAGCCCTCAGGCTTCACGACGGCCGGTATCGGCGTCAACTACCTGCTGCACCCGCGGGTGATCCTCGGTGGGTCGACGCGCCAGGTGCAGGACAAGCTGCAGGTGGGCACCTCGATCGATTGGACGCTCGCCAGCAACACCAGCCTGTACGCCAACGTCTACCAGACCCAGCAGTACGGCACCGGCATGGACTTGCAAGGCCTGTACAGCTACGGCCATGGCAGCATCGTCGCCAGCCACAACCGCAGTTGGCTCGACACTCGCAACACCTACGAAACCTTGCCGGACGGCACCCGTATCCGCCAGCGCAACGTCTACGTCGGCCAGACCAGCAATTCATCGCTGTCGGTCAATCATCGCTTGAGCAACAAGAATTCCATCAACGGCCGACTTGCCTATAGCGAAGGCAATGTCCAGGGCACCGGCCTGGACCTGGGCTGGACCCAGCGCACCACACTGCGTGGCAGCGATGCCAACTGGCGGCTGTCGGTGTTCGACCGCCCTGGCACGTCGAGTACCAACGACCGGCGCAATCGCGGTGTGGACCTGAGCCTCAGCGTGGCCCTGGGCGGACCCGGCGAGTACTGGTCGGGCAGCATCGGCACGCGCACTTCACGGGAAGGCACGCGGGACAACAATGCCTCGCTGTCCTATCGCCGCGACCTGCAGGACCACGTACTGCAAAGCGTCTCCGCCACGGCCCTGGCCGACACCTATGGCGTGGGCCTGTCCGGCATCGCCAGTTTCATGACCGAGTCAATGTATGGCGATGGTTTCGTCCAGCGTTCGTCCTATAACGACAACCTCACCGGCGGCTTGAACCTGAGCAGCACGGTCGCCGTGGGCGGGCAGAAAGCCGCCTTCACCGGCGTGCCCCAAGGGCGCGGCGCCGGCATGATCGTCGACGTGGAAACCGACCTGGACAACGTCATCCTGCGGGCTGACGACTTGACCGGTGGCAGCACCACCTTGCACCCGGGCCGTAACTTCGTACCGATCACCGCCTACAAGAACAGCATGGTGACCTTCGATTTCGAGGGCGTGCACCCACCGGCGGCGAGCATCGAGCCATCCCGCAGCCGTTACCACCTGAACAAGGGCGGCGTGGATTACCGCAAGGTCAGCGTGATGAAAACCGTGACCGTGCTCGGCCGCTTGCTGGACGAACAGGGGGAGCCGCTCAAGGGCCATCACGTGATCAACCACGCCAGCCGCGGCATCAGCGAGGCGGACGGATTCTTCTCCATGGAGATGAATGCCGGTTCCCCGACCTTGGAAGTGCGTTATGGCAACGAGCTGTTCTGCCGCTTCCGCCTCGACCCGGAAAACGCCAGCGATGAAGGCGATGTATTGCTGATCGGTGACTTGCGCTGCACGCCGGACACCCTGGCCGATACGACGCTGGCCGAGGCCGGGACGAAGCAGCGCTCATGAACCGCCAGGGCTGCAGGAGCCAAGCTCCACCCCTATTGGCTGATGCTGCTCACTCAAGAGAAACGATGAACCCATGGCTAGGAAGAAACCCAATGGCAAGGATGAACCTGTGGCGAGGGAGCTTGCTCCCGCTGGGCTGCGCAGCAGCCTCTCCAGGCCAGCCATCGCATCGTAGGGGACGCTGTCGCGTCCAGCGGGAGCAAGCTCCCTCGCCACGGTTTCTTCTGAGTTCCTTGAGCAGCGTTACACCCTTATTTGCAGTGATTTGTCTTGATGTATGAGGTTGTATAAATGAAACCCTTATCGGTTGCAGTGCGCAGCGTGGTCTCGGTGTTGCTGTTTGCGTGTGTGCCTGTGACCAATGCTGCGAGCCAGGATATCACTGCGGTGTTCAGGCCAGACCCGTCAAAACCCAACGAGAATACCTTTACCAACACCACTCCACAGAGTGGTTACTGCTCGACGCATCCAACGCACTGCGGGACGATGTTCAGCATTCGGCTGCCTTTATCCTTCAATTCGACCAGTCCTATCCAGCCCTATCATGACGATCCTCGGAGCGGTGCGATGTTTAAATTGCCCGCCGATTGGCGAACGGTATGGGTCACTCATGCCAGTACGGGCGAGACGGAAAGCGTTGAAATTCGTTGGTCCGGTATCGGTTCGCAATATCGACTCTCTGATAGCGCTGTCAACTTAGTCGGTGGGGGAATGAGTGATGTAGTGGCTCATTCATTGTTATGGCGCACTAGCTGGTCTTTTGCCCCTCGGCCTTGTACGAGCACGGGTTATGGGGATCTCACGGCTAGCACCTACAATTTTTTTTGGAGAACTCCGGAAGAAAATTCATGCGCCAAGATGGCCTATTATCTTGTTCCTGGAATGAGTTATTCCTATCTGGATTTTGGCTACGAGCTGCGCACACCTAATCCCCTGAAAATGTCGTCTGGACGATACACGGGTTCGTTAACGTATAGCGTCGGACCGGGACAGGACATTGATATGGGCGATGTCATGCTTCCCAACGATTCGGCCCTGACCCTCGACTTCGAGCTCACTGTCGAACACACCCTCAAGGTCGAAATCCCCCCCGGTGGCAACCGCGTCGAACTGGTGCCCCCGGAAGGCTGGCAAGCCTGGCTCAACAGCGGCCGAAAACCCACTCGACTGTTCCGCGACCAGCGCTTCCATATCTCCGCCTCTTCGCGTTTCAAGATGGCGCTCGAATGCCAACACGTCAGCGGCAACACCTGCGCGATCACCGAAACCGGCACCGGTCATGCCGTGCCGGTGGACGTCAGCGTGACCTTGCCCGACGGCCTGACGGACGCCTCCGGGCAACCGGTCAACCGCCGCCGGCTGGTGCGCGATGGCAGTGGCACCGAGTTGTTCCAGCCGGGTTTGTACGTCGACCGGCGCTCGGGAATGCTGCATTTCGAGGTCGGCCAGGGCAGCGTCGAACAGATGCTCGACAGCGGCGCCACCACCTACTCCGGCGATGTGACGGTGATCTGGGATTCAGAAGTTTAAAAAGGAATGGCTTGGCCGGTCCGAGCCAAATGTGAGGGAAGGGTAGATGAAGCAGTTACCAATGGCAGTGCAAGGCATGGTATCGGTGATGGTGTTGGCCTGTGTATCGACGGCTCATGCCGTAAACAAGGATGTCAGCGCACTATTCAGGCCCGATCCCTCGAAGCCCAATGAAAACACTTTCCTCAATACCACCCCGGTTTCGGGTTATTGCGCGCTGTATCCGGCGGTCTGCGACAGGGAAAAAATGTTCAGTCTCCAGGTGCCCATTGTCTTCGAGTCGACCGGGCCCATTCAGGCCAACCATGGGGATTCGCGGCAAGGGGCGATGTTCGATGTACCGGCCACTTGGCGTCTGGCGCAGGTGACCCACACCGATACGGGCGAAACCGAGATCGTTCAAGTCCGCATATCCGGCATCGGTTCGCGCTACCAACTGCCTGTCAGCGTCATCGAGCTGGTCGGTGGCGGCGTGGATCTCACCACCGCCCATAGGCGGTTATGGAGCGGCTCCAGTTTCAGGTACGCGCCTTCACCCTGTCAGTCCACCAATTTTGGGACGATGAACCACCTGATCTATAACTTTTTCTGGAAGACCCCCGTCGAAGGCGTGTGCGCGAAGAGGGCCAGCTACTTGATCCCCAGCATGTCCTACCGCCACCTGGATTTCGCCTACGAACTGCGCACACCCAACCCCTTGAAGATGTCGTCCGGTCAATACCGGGGCTCGGTGAGCTATGGCGTTGGGCCGGGGCAGGACTTCGACATGGGCGACGTCATGCTCCCCAATGATTCGGTGATCACCCTCAATTTCAAACTCGACGTCGAGCACACCCTCAAGGTCGAAGTGCCCCCTGGCGGTAACCGCGTCGAACTGGTGCCCCCGGAAGGCTGGCAAGCCTGGCTCAACAGCGGACGCAAGCCGACGCGCCTGTTTCGCGACCAGCGCTTTCATATCTCGGCCTCGTCACGTTTCAAGATGGGCCTTGAGTGCCAACACATCAGCGGCAACACCTGCGCGATCGCCGAAACCGGCACCGGTCACGCCGTGCCGGTGGACGTCAGCGTGACCCTGCCCGAGGGCTTGACGGACGGCGCCGGGCAACCGGTCAACCGTCGGCGTTTATTGCGCGATGGCAGTGGCACCGAGTTGCTCCAGCCGGGGTTTTATGTGGATCGCAGGCTTGGGGCGCTGCACTTCGAGGTGGGCCAGGGCAGCGTCGAGCAGATGCTGGACACCGGCGCCAAGGCCTACAGCGGCAATGTCACGGTGATCTGGGATTCGGAAGTTTAGACAGGCATGGCTTGGCCTATTCAAGCCGATTTGTTGTGAGAGCGAGATGAAACGTTTACCGATAATAGTGCGCACCCTGGTTTCGGTGCTGTCGTTGGTCTGTTTGCCCGAGGCCAGTGCCTTGACACGGGACATCACCGCAGTCTTCAGACCTGATGCGTCGAAGCCCAACGAGAATACGTTTGCCAATACCACGCCGGTGAGTGGTTATTGCGCAGAGCATCCGGCTGAATGCCGAACGACAAGAATGTTCAGCGTTCGGTTGCCCATTACAACTCAATCGATCAGCCCTATCCAGGCAGGCCATGGAGACTCTCGGCAAGGGGCTATGTTCAAAGTGCCTGCCACTTGGCGTACGGCACAGGTGACCCATGCCGGTACGGGCGAAACTGAAGTCGTGGAGGTGCGGTGGTCCGGTATAGGTTCGCGATACCAGCTTCCCGTCAGCGTCATCGACTTGGTCGGTGGCGGCGTGGATGCCCGAACTGCTCATCAAAACTTATGGGGCGGCTATCAAAAAAGTTGGGTGTATGCGCCTGCGCCCTGCCTATACAGCGGGGTTGGATACTACACCAATACTACCTACCAATTTTTCTGGAAGACCCCGGTAGAAGGTGTGTGTGCCAAAAGGGCCAGCTATGTGGTTCCCAGTATGGCTTACTCCTATCTGGACTTTGCCTACGAACTGCGGACGCCTAACCCTTTGAAAATGTCCTCCGGCCAATACATGGGGACACTGACCTATACCCTTGGCCCTGGACTGGATCTCGACCTGGGAGACGTCATGATTCCCAGTGACTCGGCAGTCACCCTCAATTTCAAGCTCGACGTCGAGCACACCCTCAAAGTCGAAATCCCCCCCGGCGGCAACCGCGTCGAACTGGTGCCCCAGGAAGGCTGGCAGGCCTGGTTGAACAGCGGTCGCAAACCGACGCGGCTGTTCCGCGACCAGCGCTTTCATATCTCCGCCTCATCCCGTTTCAAAATGGGCCTTGAGTGCGAACACATCAGCGGCAACACCTGCGCAATCACCGAGACCGCCACCGGCCATGCCGTGCCAGTGGATGTCAGCGTGACCCTGCCCGACGGCTTGACGGACGCCGGCGGGCAACCGGTCACTCGCCGTCGGCTGCTGCGCGATGGCAGTGGCACCGAGCTGTTCCAGCCAGGTTTATACGTCGATCGACGCTTGGGAATGCTGCATTTCGAGGTAGGCCAGAGCAGCGTCGAGCAGATGCTGGACAGCGGCGCCAAAGCCTACAGCGGCAACGTTACGGTGATCTGGGATTCGGAAGTCTGAGTGGCCGGCTGGCCGCAAAAAATTCAATGAGTTGTGTTGACTGCATGAGGGTTGGAAAAGCGATGAAACATCTATTGGCATGGGTTGGGATCTATCTGTTTTGCGGCGTGGCCCAGGCTGGGCCGCAGATTGGGGTGGGGGTGGTCTACGACTACCTCGACGGCGACAAAAGCACCTACATGAAACGGGTGTTCAACGGCGGGACGTCCACGGCGTTCGTCAAGGTCAACATCCTGGAAATCATCTACAACGAGGACGGCACCTACCAGGAAGTGCCGCTGCAGAACCAGGCCAGCGCCCAGGCCAAGGACGGGTTGATGGCCAGCCCGGCGCGGCTGATCGTGCCGGCCAACGGGGTGCAGGGCACGCGGTTGCTGTTCATGGGTAACCGCGACAAGGAACGTTACTTCCGGGTGCGTTTCGTGCCGGTGGTGCCGGAAGCCGAAGACGAGTTCGCCATCAGCGCCGAAGAGCGCGAGGAATATAAGAAGGAGCGCGTGGCCGCCGGGGTCAAGGTGCTGGCGGGTTACGGCACGGTGTTTTTCGTGCGGCCCAAGAACACCCGTTACGAGACCGTGATCGACGACAGTGCCAGCCGCTACCAGTTGCGCAATAACGGCAACACGGTGGTGGTGATCGATGAGTTCAAGGACTGCGTGGCGCTGAAAGAGAACGACTGCAAGCCCACCACCAAACACCACGTCAAGAGCGGCCAGAGCTTCTCGTTCGACAAGGAAGCGGGGCGGCAATACCGCTTCACGCTGGTGGAAGGCAACCAGAAGAAAAATGTCGAGATCAAAGGTTGATGGCCGCCGTCGCCGAGCCGTCGTTGACGCCAGAGGTAAGCAAAATGTTCAAGACACTACGCCCCCTCGCATTGACCGCCCTGACATTGCCTTGGGTTTCGGCCTGGGGGGCGGTGGAGCGGGAAACGTTCGAAGTCTACGTGACCATCCCGACGGCCGACTTCTACGTGTTGCCGCTGGACCCGCAATTGGTCCAGCGCGAGCAGCGCTTGCCCTTCAGCACGATCACCAGCGAACTCAGCCCACTGCGGGCGACCTATGAGGTGAAGAACAGCAACGGCGCCATCGGCGCACGCCTGGGGGAAGAGGCGTACTTGTCCAATGGCCGTGAGCGCATTGACTTGCGCGTGACGTTCAACAACGTCGTATTGACCCTTGATTCGGCCCAAGTGGTCTCGGCCACCGAAGCCCGGCCCGGGCGCCAGGTACCGCTGGTCATCGCCGCCATCAAGCCCGATGACGAGTACAAGCCTGGCGATTACTACGGCACGGTGCACATGGTGTTCGACGCGACTGCGCCGTAGAGCGAATCAGCGCAAGTGCATGGAATGGTGAGGCTCATGGAATGGAGCATCTGCATAGAACCCTGTGGCGAGGGAGCTTGCTCCCGCTCGGCTGCGCAGCAGTCGCAACGATGGCATGGCTGGAGGTTTTTTCAGCGGGTTGAAAAGCGAGGGCGGCTGCGCCACCCAGCGGGAGCAAGCTCCCTCGCCACGGGTTTTATTTATTATAAAAAGGAGTCAAACATGTTTAAAAAGATGGTGTTCGTGACTGTCCTGGGTGTCGCTGCCTTGAGTTCTCCGTGGGTGCTGGCGGGCGATGATGCACGCTCGTCCATTCATATCACCGCGAACATTCCGAACAAGCAGTTTCATGTGCAGCCGCGGGATCCGGAGTTTGGTAAGGACGAATACATGTACTACAACCCCCTGACCTACAAATTTACCTCTTTGCGTCACACCTTCGATGTGAAGAACACCGAGGGTTCGGTTCACGCCTACATTGAGGGCGGCGCGAGCACGGGGGCTGTCCATCTGACCAACGGGATAGATATTGTGAGCTTGAGGGTTTTATTCAACGGTGTGCCTCTGGACAATCTGCCCCAGGAAGTCGTGGATGATGCCACGTCCACACCCGGTACCCAGGCGGACATGCGCGTCGTTGTGGCGAACTCGCCTACCCGCCCACTCTCTCCCGGGATGTATAACGCCGACTTCACAGTGATCTTCGACGCGGTGCCGCGAATCAACCTCTGATTGTGGCGAGGGGGTTTAGCGAAACATCGCATCGCCAAGCGGGCGTGAGCCCTGTAGGAGCTGCCGAAGGCTGCGATCTTTTGATCTTTCGCTTGGGACTCAAGTGCCTGCGCAAAGATCGCAGCCTCGTTGCACTCGTCAGCTCCTACTGCTCCGCCACCAACGGCTTGCACTGGGTATGCGTCCCCGGCTGCAAGTACGGCGAGAGAAACGGTGCCATGCCCTTGAGCACCTGCACCGGCAAGGCCGAGGTGAACTTGAAGTTCTGCGCCGACGCGCCTGGCACGAAGGCGGTGAGGGTGCCGAAATGGCTGTCGCCGATGTAGAACACGAAGGTGGCGGTGCGGTTGATCGATTTGGAACTGATCACCCGCCCACCGGAGCCGACCGCTTCGATGCGGTTATCGCCGGTGCCGGTCTTGCCGCCCATGGCCAGCGGCGTCCCGTCAGCCAGCTTGAAACTGCCGGCCACGCGTTTCGCGGTGCCGGCATCCACCACTTGGGATAACGCACCGCGCAAGGCCTGGGCCACTTCTACCGGCATCACGCGTTTGCCGTTGTCCGGGTCGTTGACCAGGCGGGTTTCATAGGGCGTATTGACGGCAAAGTCCAGGCTGTCGACGCGCAAGGCCGGTTGCCGGATGCCATCGTTGAGGATGGTACCCACCAGTTCCGCCAACGCGGCGGGGCGGTCGCCGGAGCTGCCGATGGCGGTGGCCAGCGACGGTACCAGGTGGTCGAACGGATAGCCGACCTGCTGCCAGCGCTGGTGAATATCCAGGAAGGCTTCGATCTCCAGCATGGTGCGGATGCGACTGTCGCGGGCGCTCTTGTGCCGGCTCTTGAACAGCCAGCTGTAGACCTCCTGGCGCTCGAACTGGCTGGCCTTGACGATCTGGCTGAACTTGGCGTCGGGGTTGTTCAGCAGGTAACCCATCAACCACAAGTCCAGCGGGTGGACCTTGGCGATGAAACCCTGGTCCGGCAGGTCATAGGCGCCGGGGCCATAGCTTTGGTAGAGCCGTTCCAGGCGTTCGTCGGTGAGCTTTTCGACGCTCTTGGCCGACTTCAAATGCGCGCGGACGAAGCGGTTGAAGTTCTCCTGGCTGTCGTTGGGAAAGAAATAACGGTGCACGGCGGCCAGGCGGATCGCGGTAGGGCGCATGCCGTCGAGAAAGGTTTCGAGGCGCTGGCCGGTGTCCTTTTTCTGGTACTTCTTCCAGAACCTGAGCAGGAACGACGTGCCTTCGCGGTCGGCGAACTGGGCCAGGTATTCCTGGCGGCGCGGATCCTTGTCGTCCTTGAGCAGTTCGGAACTGTTGTTGGGCCCGGCGTAGGTGGCGTAGCGCACCAGGTCGCGCATCAGGCGAATGAACGGCAGGTTGATGGATTCGCGCAGGGAGTCGCGCAGCGTGGGCAGGCGGCCGTCGTCTTCCTTGCGGAAGTTGTGGAATGTGTGCAGCCCGCCACCGGTAAAGAACGCCTCGCCGGGGCTGGCTGAATATTTGCGGTCCAGCGCGGCTTCGAGCATCTTCGGCAGGCTGCGGTCGGTGTTTTCAATCAAGTAGTCCACCGCCCAGCGGGACAGGCGATCCTGCTCGGCGACCTCGGTTTTCTTCAACGCCGCCGGGGTCTGCTGGGCATAACGCTCGTGCAGTTCGGCGATGATCTGCAGGTAAGTGGTGAGCACGCGCAACTTGGCGGTGGAGCCCAGTTCCAGTTTGCTGCCTTCGTTGATGTCGAAGGGCTGGTCGGTGCTGTCGGTCTGCACCCGCACGCGCGAGCCATCGGGGGTCAGTTCCAGCAGGGTGAAGCTGTAGCGTACCTGGGCGGTGCTGGTGGGGGTCAGCAGGCGTTCGCCCATCAGGCCGATCTCGGTCGCGAAGGCCGGGTCGGCCAGGCGCTTGAGGTAGTCGGTGGCCTGGGCCTGCAAGTCGCTTTGCAAGGTGCTGGTGGCGGAGAGGTCGAGGCGATCGAGGTCGTACAGCGGGCGATTGAGCAGCGCGGCAAGGCGACTGCGGGCGGCGCTGATGCCTTTGTTGGTTTCGATGGGCTGGACGGTCGGGTCCTGAACCCAGTCGCGATAACTGACCTTGCTCGCCAGGGCCGCCTCGGACAACGCCGCGTCGATCACGCCGTTCTGGGCCAGCAGACGGATGTGGCTGTCGGTCAGGCGCGCCAGTTCATCGTGGCCCTTGGACAGGTAATGGGATGGCCGGCGCTGGGCGATCATCAATGACAGCATTTCCCGCAGGGCCAGGCCTTTTTCCGCCAGGCTCTTGGGGTCGGTGGCGGTGCTGGACAAGCGTTCATTGGCGCGCTTGAAATCGGCGCCGTACCAGACCCGCAAGCCTTCGGCCATGCCGTGGACTTCACCGTGCCCCGGCACGGCGGAGAGTGGCACGCTGTTGAGGTAGTCGCGGATGATCCGTTGCCGCGCCTCGAGGGTCTGCGGGCCGGCCTGGTAAGCACGGACGCTGGCGGAAATCATCTGGCGGATCTTCTCCGCACCGGACACGGTCAGGCCTTCAGGCGAGTGACGGTACTTCTCCAGTTGTGTCGCCAAGGTGCTGCCCCCGGCGGACTGCCCCGGCAGGCTCAGCAGCTTGGCGACTTGCGACCAGGCCGCCATGCCGAAGCGCGGCCAGTCCACGGCCGGGTTGGCCAAGGGTTGCTTGGGGTCGAGCAGAAAACGGTTCTCGATGAACAACAGGCTTTGCACCACCACGGGCGGGATAGCGTCGAAGTTCGCATACAACTGCTGCGGGTACTTGAACTGATAGACCGGCGCGGCGCGGCAATCGGTGATGGTCAGCCCGGCCTGGATCTTTTCCGCATAGGGCACGAACAGGCCTTTTTCGACGTAGCCCATCAACGCTGGCGAAAACCGCGCCTGGGCCTGGACCACGTAGTCACGCTTGAGCAGGCGTGGCAGGAACTCCCCCAGCGCGCTGTAGCCCAGGCGCCGATCGAACGGGCCTGCGCCTGGGTAGACGATGGCATCGCTGGGCCCCGGCTGCACCGAATAACTCAGGGACGCGGCGTATTTGCTGAGCTCCCGGGCCTGAAACCGCGATGTGCGCATTTCCTTGGCCGCCGCCAGGCCGACCACCACGACGATAATCAGCAACAACAACCAGAATGCCCGCCAGCCATGCCGTGCGCGGCGTTTTTTTTGAGGTAAAGGCGCTTCTTCCATACGTTCAGTCGGGACCACAGGTTCATTCGAATCGGTTTGCCACAAAGCGCCCATAGTCGACTGATCCATTAAGCAGATTGATCGGACTTGCTTGAAGCTTAGACGGTGGTTGGCGTGGGGGGAGGGGAAATTGTCGGCAAGCCCATACACGAGCATTTGTGAGATGCCACTGGCCAACGAGCTTTTGTGGCGAGGGAGCTTGCTCCCGCTCGGCTGCGCAGCAGACGCCACGGTGGTATGCCTGAAGCGTTTTCCGGGGTTGAAAAGCGGGGCGGCTGCGCCACCCAGCGGGAGCAAGCTCCCTCGCCACGGTAGGTGTGTTTTCCGGAGAGGTGATTACCAGCCTTGCGCGAAGAATGCACAGTGCTTGGGTCGTCTTGGCCTGAGGCGCTTTTGTGGCGAGGGAGCTTGCTCCCGCTCGGCTGCGCAGCAGACGCAACGGAGACATGGCTGAAGCGTTTTCCGGGATTGAAAAGCGGGGCGGCTGCGCCACCCAGCGGGAGCAAGCTCCCTCGCCACGGTAGGTGTGTTTTCCGGAGAGGTGATTACCAGCCTTGCGCGAAGAATGCACAGTGCTTGGGTCGTCTTGGCCTGAGGCGCTTTTGTGGCGAGGGAGCTTGCTCCCGCTCGGCTGCGCAGCAGACGCAACGGTGGTATGCCTGAAGCGTTTTCCGGGGTTGAAAAGCGGGGGCGGCTTCGCCACCCAGCGGGAGCAAGCTCCCTCGCCACTGGTACTACGCCGTTTTCGGAAAAGTCGCTCAACCATCATCGCGTCGGATCGTCGCGGGTGAGGCTACCGTAAGTAGACACCTCAACCACAGGAAGCCAAGGAATGCGTCCTTCACGCCCAAACTCTCATCGCTTACGTCGCGGACGCTCTTCGGAACCGGGGCGAGGTTATCTCGTCACTACGGTCGTTCACCGACGTACACCGATCTTCAAGGATTGGCGACTGGGCCGCTTACTGATTGCAGAAATGCGCCTGGCTCATGAGCGAGGTCAGGTCAATTCGCTGGCTTGGGTTGTGATGCCGGACCATCTGCATTGGCTGGTGCAGCTAGAGCAAGCTCAGCTCACACAAGTGATGCAGACGGTCAAATCCCGCAGCACCCTAACAATCAATCGAGCAATGAACAGAAAGGGCGCCTTCTGGCAAAGCGGCTTCCATGACCGCGCGATCCGCGACAATGACGACCTTCGGCCTTCCGCTCGCTACATCATTGCCAATCCGCTTCGGGCTGGGCTAGTAGATAGGATTGGCGATTACCCACTGTGGGACACGGTGTGGCTTTAGCCGCTTTTTGTGGCGAGGGAGCTTGCTCCCGCTGGGGGGCGAAGCCGCCCTCGCTTTTCAGCTATTAAAAGCGGGCGGCTGCTGCGCAGCCGAGCGGGAGCAAGCTCCCTCGCCACAGGGGGGAACCAGAGGGTTGGGGGGCTGAAAGCCTTGCACTAGGGCCCTCGCGCCATGCCAAAACATGACGCTGCACCATCACTGTGCAATACTCGGCGGCGTTTTCCGAATGACCTGGATCTCAGACAGCACCTCTCCAAAACCTGATTCCTGCGGAGAGTAATCCCTGAATTTTACAGGTTTTACAGTGAAACTCTCTATCCCTGGCTTTTTATACTGCACGACCCGCTGATCCTGAGGTTGTCGTTCCACAGGACGGTCTGTCCACAAGGCAGGCCCGGTTTCGGCAAGGCGGCAGGCTTACCGGCCTGTGGTCTTGGACACTCGGTGGCTAATCCAATAACAAGACGAGGTTTATCCCTATGCCTGTCGGCAATCATCTGCCCCATGGCGAGACCGCCCAGGGTGGTCCGCTCAAACGTGAACTCGGCGAGCGGCATATCCGCCTGATGGCCCTTGGCGCCTGCATCGGTGTCGGGCTGTTCCTCGGCTCGGCCAAGGCCATTGAAATGGCCGGCCCGGCGATCATGCTCTCCTACATCATTGGCGGCCTGGCGATCCTGGTGATCATGCGCGCCCTCGGTGAAATGGCCGTGCACAACCCGGTGGCCGGTTCGTTCAGCCGTTATGCCCAGGATTACCTCGGCCCATTGGCCGGCTTCCTGACCGGCTGGAACTACTGGTTCCTGTGGCTGGTGACCTGCGTCGCGGAAATCACCGCCGTTGCCGTGTACATGGGCATCTGGTTCCCCGACGTGCCCCGTTGGATCTGGGCTCTGGCCGCGCTGGTCAGCATGGGCTCGATCAACCTGATCGCGGTCAAGGCCTTCGGCGAATTCGAATTCTGGTTCGCCCTGATCAAGATCGTCACCATCATCGCCATGGTCATTGGCGGCGTCGGCATCATTGCCTTCGGCTTCGGTAACGACGGCGTGGCCCTGGGCATCTCCAACCTCTGGGCCCACGGCGGCTTCATGCCCAACGGCGTGTCCGGCGTGTTGATGTCCCTGCAAATGGTCATGTTCGCCTACCTGGGCGTCGAGATGATCGGCCTGACCGCCGGTGAAGCGAAGAACCCGCAGAAAACCATCCCCAACGCCATCGGCTCGGTGTTCTGGCGGATCCTGCTGTTCTACGTCGGCGCGCTGTTCGTGATCCTGTCGATCTACCCGTGGAACGAGATTGGCACCCAGGGCAGCCCCTTCGTGATGACCTTCGAGCGCCTGGGCATCAAGACCGCCGCCGGCATCATCAATTTCGTGGTGATCACCGCCGCGCTGTCGTCCTGCAACGGCGGGATCTTCAGCACCGGGCGGATGCTCTACAGCCTGGCGCAGAACGGCCAGGCCCCTGCCGGTTTCGCCAAGACTTCCAGCAATGGCGTACCGCGCCGCGCACTGTTGCTGTCCATCGCCGCATTGCTGCTGGGCGTGCTGCTCAATTACCTGGTGCCGGAGAAAGTCTTTGTCTGGGTGACGTCCATTGCCACGTTCGGCGCGATCTGGACCTGGGTGATGATCCTGCTGGCCCAGCTCAAATTCCGCAAAGGCCTGAGCGCTTCAGAACGTGCGGCCCTCAAGTACCGCATGTGGCTGTACCCGGTCAGCTCGTACCTGGCGCTGGCATTCCTGGTGCTAGTGGTGGGGCTGATGGCGTACTTCCCGGATACGCGCGTGGCGTTGTATGTCGGCCCGGCGTTCCTGGTGTTGCTGACGGTGTTGTTCTACACCTTCAAGTTGCAGCCGACCGGTGATGTAGCGGGCTCGGTGCGTTCGGCTTCGTAGGTTTATTGCGATGTATGAGAAAGCCCCGGTCAGATGATCGGGGCTTTCTATTGGGGTCCGAAAACCCGTCCAGTTTTCCGTGAGCTTTGTGCCTGCTGCGCAGTCAAACGGGGATAAATATTCCCCTCGCCACGCAACACGGAACAACAGGATAGGTACCTGTTAGTTCTTACAGTAGACCCTGTGTTGATGCAGAACGTAGATTGAACGGCGTCAGGCAAAGGGCCGGTTGGGTCGGGAGCGCCCCGTGAAAACGTTATCGAACGATTTTCTCAGCAACTCACTGATTGGCCTGGACCGCTCAGCACTGGCTGCTGTGACGGTTCTTGCGCTGGCCGTGCGATTTCATGAGATCACGCTGCCTGCCATCTGGTATGACGAAGCCTTTAGCGTGCTGCTTGCCAGGCACGAGCCATGGCAGATCTGGTCTATTACGGCACGAGATGTTCACCCACCGCTTTATTACCTCGTGCTGCACTACTGGATGATGATGTTCGACGACGGGGCCATGGAGGTAAGGTCGCTCAGTGTGATAGCCGACGTGGGTACGGTCTTGCTGAGCATTAAGTTGATGAGTTTGGTTGCCACGCGAAGAGCAACCTGGATGGCCGCATTATTATTGGCGTTGCTGCCGATCTCGATCCGTTACAGCCAGGAAGCGCGCATGTACTCACTGCTTGGATTCTGGCTGATGGGCGCAACCGTGGCATTGGTGTGCTGGGTTAAAGAACCGGAAAAAAAACGCTTCCAGATCATTTATGTGCTGCTAATGACAGCAGCGTTTTATACGCACTATTTCGCAGCACTGTATGTGCTTGTTCATTGGTGTTACTGGTGGTCGGGCCGTGCCGGGGCGGATACCGCGTTACCGATGCTGCCTTGGCTTCTAGCTAACGCTGTAATCGTTGTGTTGTATGTGCCTTGGTTGCCTCATTTTATTGATCATCTTTCGGCGGGGGGCGTATGGCTCTCGCCTGTCACGGGGGAGGCGGTGTTAAGTCTTGTTTGGCAGTTTACCGCTATGAACGCATGGGGAACGCAATCCTTGTTGTTGCGTGCGGTGCCATTAATGATAGTTGTTGCATGCGCGGTCATTTTGATTTGGAAAGAAAACCGCCTGCATCGTATCAGCGGTCTAGTGGTCGGTTGCTTTTTTATTCCAACAGTCTTCCTGGCTATGGCAACGTTGGTTGTTCCTGTGTTTGCGCCTCGGTATCTGACATTTGCAGCGGTCGGGATACCTTTGATTGTCGCGGTTGCTCTGGATATATCGATTCGGCGAACTGCCATACTCGTCTTGATCGTGATGATTGCGGTAGCAGTAGAGGTTCAAGGATTGCAGTCGGTATATCGACTGACTGATGGCCTGGATGGAACCGAGTTGCGCAAGAGTTATAGACTTGACGTGCTGGCGGCTACAGTCAAAAAAGAGGCGAGACCAAACGACGAAATAGTCTTTGAGTCTTTAATTTGGTACCTGCCGTTCATCTATTACAACGAAACGGGAGTTTGGCCGAAATTTTATATCGACACATCCCTCGGCATCTTCTTTAACGTTGCCGATCGTGGCGGATACGCCTTGCTTCCCGAAGGCAATCGATTGAACTACTTCACTAATTTGCATGTACTTGAATGCAGCACAGGCAACGTCTGGTGGATAGGACCCAAGACTGCAACAGTTTTCAGGACGCTACTGGAAAATGATTGGAAGCAAACCCTTACCTTTGTCGAGGGCGAAATGGTTGCTTCTTTGTACACCCTTAAAACCTCATCCCTCCCAGAGGAAGGGGGTCATAAAGCTTCAATTACGCAGCCACCACCTCCCGCGGCTCAAAACTGTCCGCCCGCGCCATTTGCCACATCCGCGAATAGAACTGGCCGTTGACCTCGCCAGTCAGCAGTTCCCCCGGCTTCAAGAAGACGTGTAGTTGGGAGAACAACTTCACCTCGGTCGCCGACATACGCCGCACCAGGTGCTTAGGCTGCAATTGCGAAGGATGGTCGAGGCCGGCGGCGGCGAGCATTTCGGCCAGGGCCTTGAGGGTGTTGCGGTGGAAGTTGTAGACCCGTTGGGCTTTGTCCGGGACCACCAGGGCGCGCTGGCGCAGGGTGTCCTGGGTGGCGACGCCGGTGGGGCATTTGTTGGTGTGGCAGCTTTGCGACTGGATGCAGCCGATGGCGAACATGAAGCCGCGCGCGGCGTTGGCCCAGTCGGCGCCGATGGCCAGGACGCTGGCGATGTCGAAGGCGCTGACGATCTTGCCACTGGCGCCCAGCTTGATCTTGTCCCGCAGGTTCAGGCCCACCAGGGTGTTGTGCACGAACAGCAGGCCCTCGCGCAATGGCACGCCGATGTGGTCGGTGAACTCCACCGGCGCCGCGCCTGTGCCGCCTTCCTTGCCGTCCACCACGATGAAGTCGGGCAGGATCCCGGTTTCCAGCATGGCCTTGGCGATGCCCATGAATTCCCACGGGTGACCCAGGCAGAACTTGAAGCCCACCGGTTTGCCGCCGGACAGCTCACGCAGTTGCTGGACGAACTGCATCAGTTCGATGGGTGTGGAAAACGCGCTGTGGCATGACGGCGACACACAATCCTCGCCCATGAGGATGCCGCGGGTCTCGGCGATTTCCCGGGTGACCTTGTGCTTGGGCAGGATGCCGCCATGACCGGGCTTGGCGCCCTGGCTCATCTTGATTTCGATCATCCGCACTTGCGGGTTCTGTGCCTGGACGGCGAAGCGCTCGGGGTCGAAGCGCCCGTCGCGGGTGCGACAGCCAAAATAGCCGCTGCCCAATTCCCAGGTAAGGTCGCCGCCGTGTTCGCGGTGGTAGGGGCTGATGCTGCCTTCACCGGTGTCATGGGCGAAGTTGCCCAGCTTGGCTCCCTGGTTCAATGCCCGGATGGCGTTGGCGCTCAGGGAGCCAAAGCTCATGGCCGAGATGTTGAACACCGAGGCTGAATACGGTTGCGTGCACTGTGGGCCGCCGACCGTCACCCGAAAACCGCTGGGGTCGCTCAGCGGGGCCGGACGCATGGAGTGGCCAATGAATTCGAAGCCGGTCTGGTACACGTCGATCAAGGTGCCGAACGGTTTGTCGGCGCTTTCGTTCTTGGCCCGGGAATACACCAATGAGCGTTGGGCTCGGGAGAAGGGCAGGGCATCGCTGTCGGATTCCAGCAGGTACTGGCGGATCTCCGGGCGGATGCCTTCGACCAGGTAGCGGATATTGCCCAGGATCGGATAGTTGCGCCGAACGGCGTGGCGGCTTTGCAGCAGGTCGAACAACCCCAGCAGGCTCAACAGACCGGTCACCAGCGCAATCGGCCAGAGCCAGTCGTGTTGCAGGAAGGGCAGGCTGGCGAGGGTGAAGATGACACAGCCAGCAAAGAAGGCGTAACGGCTCAGCAACGACAGGCTCATACGGTTTCCTTGGGGTTGAGCGATTGGCGAGACATTAGCTTGGAATGCACCCTGTGGCGAGGGCCCAAGCTCCCACAACTGAACTTGCGGCACAGTGCGGGCCATTGTGGCGAGGGAGCTTGCTCCCGCTGGGCTGCGAAGCGGCCCCAATCGGATCATTGCAATCGTTCAGGCAGACCGCACCAGCCGGTTTTACGACGGCTGCGCCGCCGAGCGGGAGCAAGCTCCCTCGCCACAGGGGCGGTGTGTTGGCTGGTGTAATCAGTTTATGAAGGCCAGAAAAACCTGTGGGAGCGGCGGTGAAACGCGGGGCCATTGTGGCGAGGGAGCTTGCTCCCACAGTTTGATCCGCCGGGATGGCTCAGCCCGCTTGCTTCATCTGCCGCACCGGCAACTCCACGCGGAAGGTGGTGCCGACGCCGACTTCGCTGCGTACGGTGATCTCGCCGTTGTGTTTTTTCACGATGCCGTAGGACAACGATAGCCCGAGCCCGGTGCCTTGGCCGATGGGTTTGGTGGTGAAGAACGGGTCGAAGATCTTTTGCAAGGTTTCAGGAGGAATGCCCGAACCGTTGTCGGCCACTTCGATCCAGACGGTTTCGTCACTGACACCGTTGCGCAGGGTGATGGTGCCGCGTTCGGGGCCGATGGCTTGGGCGGCGTTGACGATCAGGTTCATGATCACCTGGTTGATCTGCGACGGCAGGCATTCCACCTCCGGCAACGGCGTGTACTCCTTGACCACGTCGGCCTTGTACTTGATCTCATTGGCGACGATGTTCAAGGTCGAATCCATGCCTTGCTGCAAATTGGCCATCTGCCATTCCTGGCTGGAATCGACGCGGGAGAAGTCCTTCAGGTCCTTGACGATCTGCCCGACCCGGCCGATGCCATCCTTGGACTCCTTGATCAACAGGGGAATGTCTTCGACCAGGAAATCCAGTTCCACCTGTTCGCGCAGCTTCCTCAGGTTCACCACCAGCTCCGGCGAGGCGATGGCCTCTTCGGCGCTGCCGTAGGCGCTGAGCATTTCCTGGAGTTTGCCGAAGTAGCCGTCCAGTGCCCCCAGGTTGGAGGAAATGAAGCCGATCGGGTTGTTGATTTCGTGGGCCACCCCGGCCGCCAACTGGCCCAGCGAGGCGAGTTTTTCCGATTGCACCAGCTGGGTTTCCAGCATCTTGCGTTCGTCGATCTCCATTTGCAGCAGCTCGCTGGCCTGTCTGAACGCCTGGGTGCGTTGCTCCACCAGGTCTTCGAGCTTGTTCATTTTCAATTGCGCACGGGAAGTCATTTCCCATTTGGTGGTCAGGGTGTTGGCCATCTGTTGGACTTCGATGTTGTCGAACGGCTTCTTCAGGATCAGCAAGCGGTCGTGGCCGTTCAGGCGGTCGAGCAGTTCATCCCAGGAGTAATCCGAATAGGCGGTGCACACCACCACTTGCAACTGCGGGTCGCGCTTCCAGAGTTCCTCGATGGTCTTGGCGCCGTCCCAGCCTTCTGGCATGCGCATGTCGACAAAGGCCAGGGCATAGGGCCGTTCCTTGGCCGCTGCCGCCAGCAATTTGTTCAGGCCTTCCTGCCCGCCATAGGCCGAGTCGAGTTCGAACACGGTGGCGGCAGGTTTCGGCGCCTCGCCAAACAGCGCGCTTTCCATGTCCTGCAAGTCCGTGTTGCGCTCATCCTCGGGGGTGAGGATCTTGCGGAAATCTTCATGAATGGCGGGTGTATCGTCGATCAACAGGATGCGGCGGTTACTCAGGCTGTTCATGGTTCACCTTCTGCAAGTTTCAAGGGCACCTGCAATTCGAAGGTCGCCCCTTTGCCTGGCCCCTCACTGTGGGCGGTGAGGTGGCCGTTCATTTCAATGGCCGCCAATGCACAACTGTGCAGGCCAAAGCCGTGGCCTTCCTTACGTGTGGTAAAACCGTGGGCGAAGATACGCGTCATGTTTTCCTCCGGAATACCTTCGCCTTCGTCCTTGACGCTGATTTGCAGGGTCTGGCCATCGATGACGGCGGCCTTGAGGGTCATGTTGCGCGCATGGTTGGACACCCCGGCCATGGCGTATTTGGCGTTGCTGATCAGGTTGATCAGGATCAACAGCAAGCGGTGCTTGTCGCCCATGATCCGCGGCACCTCGCCGTAATCCTTGATCACCGTAACATGATGGCGGGTCAGGGCGCCGGAGTTCATGCGCAGGGCGTCTTCGAGCAGTTCGCTGACCACCAGAGGTTCCAGCAGGCTGTTGGCCCCGGCATAGGATTGCTGTGTAGAGACGATGTCCTTGATGTGATCCACGCTCTTGCTCAACTGGGCCAGTTCATCGGTCAGGCTCTGCTGCTCCGAGGCGATGGCCTCGACCAATTGGTTGAGGTAACCGGGCAGCAGCTTGCCTTTCGCATCCTCAGTGAGGAAGTGTCCGAGGTCGTCGGTGTGTTCGTTGATCAGTTGCATCGCCTTGCCCAGTCCCAGCGCCTTGCTGCTGCGCAGTTTGCGGCTGACCAGGTCGGCGGAGATGTTCACGCTGTTGAGCACGTTGCCGACGTTGTGCAGCACGTTGGTGGCGATTTCCGCCATGCCGGCCTGGCGGGCGGTGTCCATCAATTCGCTCTGGGTGTCCTTGAGTTGGCGAGTACGCTCTTCGACCCTTTGTTCCAGTTCGTCGTTGGCGGTTTGCAGGGCGTTGTTGACCCGCTTGATCTCGGCGAAGCTGCGGATCAGCCGGAACGCCAGCCAGATCAGTATCAATACCAGGAATGTGGCGAACACCAGCAGGTAAACGTGGTTGCGCTCGTATTTGGCGGCGGCTTTTTCCTGGTCTTTCTCTAGCAGGACAGTGATGGTGTCCAGGCGATCGGCCAAGGGGACCGCTTCGATGCCCATTAATAATTCATTGACCCTTGGCTGTTCGCGCAGGATCACGCCGATGTGTCTGCGCAGGACTTCGATGGAATTGAGCAGCCCCTCAGGCAGGCGCTCCTTGTTGACATCCAGCTGGTTCAAACCCAGCAGTACCTCGGCTGCTATCTCTGGGGAGCTGAGCTGGGCGAACTCCATGCTGCTGAGCAACAGGTCGTAGGTGTCGATGGCAACGTTCTGCAACTCCAACCTGTACGTGTCGGGCAGTCGGGCGAACTGGCCCTGGATGTCGTCCTCGCCGGTGGGCAGGAAGGCCAGGGAGTTGCGCAACACAGCGTTATGGGATTTGAACTGTTCTACCAGACGGGTTTTTTCCTTGACCGCCTTGAGATACTCGTCGCGCTGGGCCTCCCAGAGCGACGGCCCGTGGCGCCCCGGTTCCGATTCGATGGCGTCCAGACGCTGCCACAGGCGTGCCATCTCATGCAGGGGCGAGACCAGCGGGTCGTAGTTGTGGGTCAGGGCGATCCGCGACTTGAGGACTTCGTTGTCCCAGATGGCGTCCTGTTGCTTGAGCAGGCGGATCAGGTCCCGGGACTCAATGTACGAGGCGGCCTGCTGGGCACCCGAATTGACGTACATGAACAGCAGGATGCCCGCCAGCAGAACGCCGATGAAGGCCAGGCCGAGGCGACGGAAGAGGGTCATAGGGGCTTGCCCTCCCATTCACCGGTCAGGGTCTTGAGGAATTCGACGATCAGTGTCGTGTCGTTCTTGAGGGGCTCACGACCCAGTTGGTACCTGAACATGACCTCCACTGCGCGTTCCAGGGTTGGCGCCGATCCGTCGTGGAAATACGGGGCGGTGACGGCCACGTTGCGCAGGCTGGGTACTTTGAACACCTGGCGATCGTTTTCATCGCCGGTGATGTTGAAGCGTCCTTCGTCGGCCCGGGTCGGGTTGCCCCGGTCACCGATGTAGTCACCCATGACGCCGAATTTCTGAAACATGTTACCGCCCATGTTCACGCCCTGGTGGCAAGCGATGCAGCCGTATTCCTTGAAGCGCTGGTAACCGAACTTCTCCCGAGGCGTGAGGATGTCGGTATCGCCCAGCAGGTATCGGTCGAAACGCGAGTTGGGTGTCTGCAAGGTGCGCTCGTAGTCGGCCAGGGCGCTTTGGATATTGGGCTTGGTCACGCCATCGGGATAGGCGTCCTTGAAGTCCTTGGCGTAGCCGGGGTCGTCGGCGATGCGCTTGACCACCGTTTCCCAGGTGCTGCCCATTTCGACGGGACTGGTCACCACGACATGCACTTGTTCTTCCAGCGTATCGACGCGGCCATCCCAGAACTGGTGGAAATTGAGGCCGGCATTGAACACGGTGGGCGTATTGACTTCCACGGGCTTGCCGTCGAAGCCCAGGGAAAATTGTTTGTCGTCGGCACCGCCCTTGTCCAGGCGATGGCAACTGGCACAGGACAGGGTGTTGTTGACCGACAGCCGCGGGTCATTGAACAGTCGCAGTCCCAGCTGGACGCGCTTGGGGTCCAGGGTTGGAATCGGGGGCAGGGGCTTGAGGGGTTCGTCCAGGGGGTCGGCGTGAGCGGTCAGGCTCATTCCCACGAGCAGGCCGAGCGCCAGAGTCAGTCCATATAACGCCATGGGATGTTTTCCTTGAAACTTTGGTTGAGGACACTCCGGTGTTCACGAAAACGGGTTCTGGCGTTTTTCCCATTCGATCATCCAGTCGGCGAAGGCCTGCGGTTCGACGGCCTTGCTGAAGTAATAACCTTGGACCTCCTCGCATTGGTGCCTCTTGAGAAACTCAAGCTGCTCAAGGGTTTCCACACCTTCGGCAATGATGTGCAGGTTCAGGCTCTTGCCCAGGCTGATAATGGTGCTCACCAGCTTGGCGTCGTTGCTGTCGATGCTCAGGTCACCGACGAACGACTGGTCGATCTTCAGCACATCCACCGGAAATTTCTGCAAGTAGCTCAGGCTCGAATAGCCGGTGCCGAAATCGTCGATGGCCAGGCGTATCCCCTGTTGCTTGATGGCCTTGAGGATGGCGACCGTGGTATCGACGTTCTGCATCAGTACGCTTTCGGTGATCTCCAGTTCTAACTGTGTCGGATCCAGGCCGGTTTCCTTGAGGGTGCGGGTGATGCCTTCGACGAAGCCACGCTGGCGAAAGTCGATGGCCGAGACGTTTACCGACAGGTACAGCGGGCGCATGCCCTGGGCTTGCCAGCGACAGGCCTGCTGGCAGGCTTCCTGGAGCACCCATTGGCTCAGCGGGACGATCAGGCCGCTGTCCTCGGCCACCGGAATGAAATCCGACGGGTAGACCATGCCGTGTCCCGGTCTGTCCCAGCGCACCAGCGCCTCGACGCCGACCACCTTGCCGCTCTTGAGGTCGAGCTTGGGTTGGTAATGCAGCACGAATTCCTTGCGTTGCAGGCCCAGGCGCAGGCCCGATTCGATGGTCTGCTGCTGCCGTGCCCGGCGATTCATGTCTTCGGTGAAGAACCGGTAGTCGTTGGGGCCGGTCTCCTTGACGTTGCGCATCGCCGTCTCGGCTTTCTTGATCAGCGCCACGGCATCGAAGCCGTCGGTGGGGTACACGCTAATGCCCAGGCTCGCGGTGACGCTCAGGTCATGGCCGTCGATCGGTTGCGGGGAACTGATGGCTGCCAGCAGTTTGTCAGCCACGCCTTTGGTCTGCTGCGGGTCGACGACATCCCCCAGCACCACCACGAATTCATCGGAACCGTAGCGAAACACCGAATCGGACTCGCGCACCACGGTGGCCAGCGTCCGCGCCACGCGCTTGAGCATCTCATCGCCCACCGGGTGGCCCAGGGCGTTGTTGATGCGCTTGAAGCGGTCCAGGCCGAGGAACATCACCGCCAGTTGCTTGTCATGCCGACGGCACTGGGCCATGGCCTGGGTCAGGCGGTCGCCGAGCAACATGCTGTTGGGCAGTTCGGTGAGGACGTCGTATTGCAGCAGGTGAGACACCTTGAGCAATTCCTGGACGCGCTCTTCGATCGTGCGTTCCAGGCTGCGCATTTTCCTCGCCGCATCCTGGGCCAGCTGCCATTTCCAGGTCATGGCGCTGGCCATCTGGCGGATTTCCAGGGTGTCGAAGGGTTTCTTGAGGATCAGCAACTGATCGTCGAACTCGATCCGTTCGGACATGGTTTCCCAAGAGTAATCCGAGAACGCCGTGCACAGGGCAATTTGCAGCCGCGGATCGGCCTCCCACAGTCGCTCGATGGTTTGCAGGCCATCCCAGCCCGGCGGCATGCGCATGTCGGCGAACACCAGTGCATAGGGCTGGCCTTCGGCCTGGGCGCGCTTGACCAGTTCCAGCGCCTCCTCGCCCTGGTAGGCCGAGTCGATCTGGAACTGCAACCGGCTGACCTGCGGGGTGCCGAACAGCAGGCTTTCGGTGTCGTCCAGCGAGTCATCGCTGCCGGCGCTGGGGCTGAGGATCTTGCGAAAGTCCTGGTGGATCGCCGGCGTATCGTCCACCACCAGGATTCGCCGGTTGGCAGGTACCGACATGGGATTCATGGATTGCTCTCCGATAGCTGGCTGGCTGGTCGGGTCCAGTGGTCTGTCGCGGGAATGATGGTGCCGGCCTTGAGCAGTTCGGCAGCCTGGCCGCTGTCGACCACGGTGCTGAAGTAATGCCCCTGGGCCTGCATCGCGCCGCCGCTGGACATCAGCGTGGTGCGTTGCTCCTGGGTCTCGACGCCCTCGGCAATGATCCCGATGCCCACGTCCCGGGCAAAGTTGATGATCGCCCGCAATGTCGTGGCGTTTTCGGGATCGGCGCTGGCGCTGTCGAGAAAGCGCTGGGCGAGCTTGAGGTGATTGACCTTGTAGGTCTTCAGATAATCGAACGACGAGTATTCGGTGCCGAAGTCATCGATGGCGATCTGCACGCCCAATTCGCAGAGGCGCGGAAGCACGTCGTTGTGGGTCCACTTGGTCTGGGCCAGGGTGGCTTCGGTGACGTCGAAGCGCAGATCCCAGGGCGCCAGTTCCCAGCGCGCGGTGGTGCGCAGGACGTCGTAGATCAGTTCCGGACCGGTCTTGAGTTGGGTCAGGGACAAGTCGATGGCGATCACCGGCGGCGCCATGCCCTGGTCGCGCCATTGGCGCATCTGCTGGCAGGCCTGGTCCAGCACCCAATGGCCCAGGCCAATGATGATCCCGGTCTTCTCGGCGGCCGGCATGAAGGCCGCCGGTTCCAGCCAGCCCCGTTCGGGGTGGTTCCAGCGCACCTGCACGCCCATGCCGAGGATCTTGCCGGTGCCGAGGTCGACTTCCGGCAGGTAGTGCAGGTGCAGTTCGTGGTTTTCGATGGCTTGGCGCAGGTCGTTGGCGAGGGCGACCCGGTCGGTGACTTCCTGGTTGATTTCCTCGTTATGGAAGTGATACTGGTTGCGACCCTTTTCCTTGGAGCGGTACAGGGCCATGTCGGATTGTGCCATCAGGCTGTCGGCACTCAGGCTCTGCGGGGTGTACAGGGCAATGCCGATGCTCACCGAGATGCGCACGTCATTGCCGTCCAGGGAATACGGCGCCACGAGCGCATCGCGGATCTTGCCCGCCAGCGCGGCGCAGTGGGTCGCTTCATGGACGTCCAGTTGCAGCAGGGCGAATTCGTCGCCGCCCAGGCGTGCCACCACGTCGTTTTCCCGGGTACAGGCCTTGATGCGGGTGGCGACTTCCTGCAACAGCAGGTCACCGATGGGATGGCCCAAGGTATCGTTGATGCGTTTGAAGTGGTCCAGGTCCAGGTAGAACATGGCAAACGGCGCCGCGCCCCGACGAGCGGCGGCGAAGGCCTGGTGAAGGCGCTCGATCATGGTGGCGCGGTTGGCCAGCCCGGTCAGGCCATCGGTGCGGGCCAGCAGGGCGATCTTATCTTCCGCCAGCTTGCGCTCGGTGATGTCGAGAATGATGCCTTCCACTTCCAGCAGCAGGCCCTGTTCGTTGCGCACCGGGATGTAGCGGTTCTCCACCCAGCGGAACGTGTCGTCACCGGTGCGCATGCGGAACTCGATGGAAGCCCCCGCGGTGTCGCGGTCGAGGACGCGGACCATGGCCTCCTGGACCTTGTCCTGGTCGTCGGAGTGGATCAGGGTCTGCGCCCAGTCCGGCGAATTGATCAGTTGCGCCGCGACATGGCCGAACTTGGTGATGTTGTGGGAGATGTACATCAACGCGAATGGCGGTTCGCCCCGCAGCCGGTAGAGGATGGTCGGGCTGTTTTGCACGATGATGTTGGCGTCGGCCAACTCGCGGGTGCGTTCCTCGACTGCCCGTTCGAGCATGTCCATTTTCAGCGCCGCGTCTTCGGTCATCTGCCATTTGACGGTCAAGGCGCTGGCCATCTGGCGGATCTCGATGGCGTCGAAGGGTTTTTTCAGGATGAGCAGGCGGTCGCCCAGTTCGAGGCGATCGGAGATATCTTCCCAGGAGTAATCCGAGTAAGCGGTGCACAAGGCCACTTGCAGCTTGGGGTCGGCCCGCCACAGCCGTTCGATGGTTTCCAGGCCGTCCCAGCCCGGTGGCATGCGCATGTCGATGAACGCCATGGCGTAGGGTTGCCCTTGGGCCAGTGCCGTTTCGACCTTGTTCAAGGCTTCCATGCCCTGGAACGCCGAATCGAGGACGAAACTCATGCCGGCCACCGCCACCGGCGCACCGAACAGGGCTTCTTCGGCGCTGCTCAGGTTGTCTTCGGCGTTCGACTGGGGGCTGAGGATCTTGTGAAAATCCTCATGGATGGTCTGGGTGTCGTCGACGATCAGGATCCGCCGGTTGGTTTTATCCAAAGGCAGGCTCATGGCCGTGCACCGTTTTGATGCGGACTATAGAACCTTGGAAACATCTGATATCCCTTTCGCTGGCATGAGTATTCGGCCTGTACATGGCCCTTCATGGGGTACAGCATAGTCGTCTGATCGGGATGCGCTCGGCCACTGATGGCAAATGTGTCTAAATATTCGCAATCTACTAGCCTGTATTTTGGGGCTAAGGTAGAACGGTTGTCGTGAATGAGGAGGGGGTTTCAAATGGAAGATCAATCGCCGGAAGTTCCGGTAAAGAAGCCGGCGGTGCTGCTGGTCGATGACGAAGAGTCGATTCTCAATAGCCTGCGTCGGCTATTGCGCAGCCAACCGTACGAGATCCTGCTGGCCGACAGTGGCGCCAAGGCGCTGGAAATTCTCAAGGAGCGGCCGGTCGACCTGGTGATGACCGACGCGCGCATGCCGAACATGGATGGCGCCACGTTGCTGGCCGAAATCCGCAAGCTGTACCCATCGACCTTGCGCATCCTGCTCACCGGTTATGCCGATGTGGACATGATGACCAAGGCCATCAACGAGGGGCAGCTCTATCGCTACCTCAGCAAACCCTGGAACGATGAGGAACTGGTGCAGGCCTTGCGCCAGGCCCTGGCCCACCAGCATTCCGAAAGCGAGCGCCAGCGCCTCGAAGCGCTGAACCGCGAGCAGAACCTGCAACTCAAGACCCTGAACGCCACCCTGGAAAAACGCGTGGCGTCGCGCACCTCCGAGTTGCAGCAGACCGCCGACATGCTCGACCTAGCCTATGACGAGCTCAAGCGCAGTTATGTGACCAGCACCGAGGTGTTTTCGCTGATCGCCAACCTGCGCCTGCCCAAGGCGAAGCAGACCAACCGGCAGATCATCGAGCTGATCCGGGTCTACAGCCGGCTCAACTTTCTCGACGAGTCCACCGACCGCGACCTGACCATGGCCGCGGCGCTCTACAACATCGGCAAGCTGAGCTGGACCGACAACATGATGGTCACGCCCGCCGACATGCTGCACCACACCGAACTCGATCTCTATCGGGCCTATCCCAAGCAGAGCGAATCGCTGCTGATGACCCTGGATCCGATGAAGGACGCGGCGCGGATTATCCGCCATCACCAGGAGCGCTGGGATGGCAGCGGCTTTCCCGAGCACCTTCGCGGCGAGGCCATTCCGTTTGGCTCGCGGCTGTTGAAACTGGCGGTGGACTTCATCGAGCTGCAGCGCGGGTTGATCCTGGAGCGGCAGATGAACAGCGACGAAGCGCTGGTCTACATCCGCAAGTACGCCGGCAAGCTGTACGACCCGGACATGATCGAGGATTTCATCAAGGCCTGTGCCGAATACCTGGAGGACGTGACCCTGTCCGATCCGACGGTACAAGTCTCCACCACGCGCGAGTTGACCGCGGGGATGATCCTGGCGCGCAACCTCAATGCCGACAATGGCATGTTGTTGCTCAATGCGGGCAAGGTGCTGAGCGGTCCGTTGATCGAAAAACTCATCGCCTTCGAAGCGATGGAAGGCGCGCGGTACAGCGTGTTCGTCAAGATCCCCGAAGAGGCGGCCGACCCTTCGGCGCCGAAGCCGATCTTGGGGTGACTGGGTTCTGGATTGGATTGGATTGGATTGGATTGGATTGGGTACATATCCGTTGCTGCGGTAACGGCCACTTAGGGTTCCGCCCTGACGGCGGCTCACTTTTGAAGAGCGCAAAAGTAAGCAAAACGCTTCTGCCCCACCACTCGGTGCCTCGCTAGGGCTCGGCATGCCCTCACTCCGGCATTGCTCCGTGGGCCGCCGCGAAGGGCCATCCATGGCCCAGCGCGGCTACCTCGGCATCCATGCCGAGGTGCCCACTGCGCAATACCTGCGTTCGGCCATCGTGGTTAACGGGGCGCCCGAGATCAACGTCCATTCCGAGGCGGCCTGATAGCCGACCTGGTTCTGGGTGGGACCGCGTTCCTCCTGTGGGAGCGAGCCTACTCGCGAAGACGGCGGCACATTCAACATGGATGCAAGCAGACCCATCGCTATCGCGAGCAAGCTCGGCTCCCACAGGGATCGGCGGTGGACACGGATCTTATAAACGACCAAAAACCTGTGTGGGAGCGAGCTTGCTCGCGATGGCGGCCTGACAGCCGACCAGGATTGTGGGGATGGTCGGACAATCCTCCGGGTTGCAGCAGATTTTTCCGACGAACTCTGGCGGTTGCCGGGTGGGAAGGGCTGTCGCTAGTCTTTTTCCGTCGCTGCAAATTCAGCGACCGGGCTTGGAAATCCGATAAGTAGACGGCGCGAAAGCGCCCTTCATGACGTATGCTTGCGGTCGTTTTTTGACCATGCTTTCGTTATGGCGGCTGTGCGCGGGAGACCTTCGGGTCTGTCGGGCTCGTTTACCCCGGTTTTCCAACCTGCGTACGGCTGCCACCCCTCGCTTGGAAACGAACGTGGCAGCTCCAACCTGTAGACGGAGTGTCACCCTATGTTCAAAGCCACCCCAATCCCCCCGAAACCGATCCCCAAGAACTCGATGAAGCCGCCAAGCGCGCCATCGACCACTATCTCGACCCCAAACCTCAAGCCAAAAAGAAAAAGCCCTCTGGTCAACTGTTCACCGTCGTGGACGGTGTCGACACCGAAAGCCTGCTGGCCAACCTCAGCGAAACTTTGGCCTCAGCCGATGCCATGGTCAGCGACCTTGCCTTCGACCTGAAAGGCTCGCGACGCCATGTTGCCCTTGGCATTCAGCAACTGATCGAGCTGGGCGCTTTATTGGCGAACCGGATGCTGGATAACGTCAATACACAACCCTGACCACACCGCGCGCAAGCTTTGCTCCCACAGATCTGATGGGTGTACGACCGGAAGAACCAGGTCGGCTACCAGGCCGCCTCGCGGTGGACGTTGATCTCGGGCGCCCCGTTAACCACGATGGCCGAACGCAGGCATTGCGCAGTGGGCAACCCGGCATGGATGCCGGGTTAGCCGCGCTGGGCCATGGATGGCCCTTCGCGGCGGGCCCACGGAGCAATGCCGGAGTGAGGGCATGCCGAGCCTAAGCGAGGCACCGAGTGGTGGGGCAGAAGCGTTTTGGTTACTTTTGCGCTTCTCAAAAGTGACCCGCCGTAAGGGCGGAACCCTAAGCCGCCGTTACCGCAGCAACGGATATGTACCCAATCCAATCGGTCGCACCAGACTTTGCTCCCACCCCTACGCACTGTAATCTCCCCACCATTTCCCCGGCCAAGGCTTCGATCACTCATGACCACTTCCCTCATCCGCATCGCCGCCGCCCTGTTGCTCGGGCCGGACGGGCGGACCCTGCTGGTGCGCAAGCGCGGCACCCGGGCCTTCATGCAACCGGGTGGCAAGATCGAGGCCCATGAGCAACCGGTGCAGGCGCTGGCCCGTGAGCTGGAAGAAGAACTGGGGTTGCGGATCGACCCGGCCCAGGCCCGCCACCTGGGCGTGTTCTGTGCGCCGGCGGCCAACGAGCCGGGGTTTACCGTACAGGCCGAGGTGTTTTTGCTGCGCATCGACGCCCCGGTTTCGCCGGCGGCCGAAATCGAAGAGGTGTGCTGGATCGACCCGGCCGGCGACAGCGATCTTTTACTGGCACCGTTGACAGGCGAGGTGATCCTGCCGTTTTATCGAGCGACACATCCGACCACTTGCTGATTCACGCCTCAAGGACTGACGCCCATGATCCCATTGCCGGACCTGTTGATTTTCGCCGCCGCCGCGTTGCTGATGGTACTCACGCCCGGCCCGAACATGATCTACCTGATTTCCCGTTCGATCTGCCAGGGCCGCAAGGCCGGCGTGACGTCGTTGCTCGGCGTGGTGGCCGGGTTCTTCGTGCATATGTTCGCCGCCGCCGCGGGGCTGACGGCGGTGTTCCTGGCGGTGCCCATGGCCTATGAAGTGTTGAAATGGGCCGGCGCGCTGTACCTGTTGTGGCTGGCCTGGCAGGCCGTGAAACCGGGCGCGCGTTCGCCCTTCGAAGCCCAGCAACTGCCGGCGGACTCGACGCGCAAGCTGATTACCATGGGGTTTCTCACCAGTGCACTCAATCCGAAGATCGCGGTGTTCTACCTGTCGGTGTTCCCGCAGTTCATCAGCCCGGAACACGGTTCGCTGTTCACCCAGAGCATCATCCTGGGGCTGACCCAGATCAGCGTCAGTTTCAGCGTCAACCTGCTGATCGCCCTGTTCGCCGCCGGGATTGCCTCGTGGTTCGTCCACAACCCGAGCTGGCTGGCGGTACAGCGCTACTTCATGGGGTTTGTCCTCGGTGCGCTGGCGTTGCGACTGATGCTTGAGCAACGGCGTTCGGCGTGAACATTCGACGCCTGCGGGCCGGCGATGCCGAGTTGTATCGCGAGCTGATGCTCCAGGCATACGCCCTGCACCCGCAGGCCTTCACGTCCAGCGTCAGCGAGCGGGCGGCGCTGCCCATCAATTGGTGGGTGTCACGCCTGGGCAGCCGGCTCGATGTGCTGCTGGGGGCGTTTGTCGAACAGGAACTGGTCGGCATCGTCGGCCTGGCCCTGGAGCCGCGGGAGAAAGCCCGGCACAAGGCGCTGCTGTTCGGCATGTACGTCGCCGATGAACATCGCCATCGCGGGCTCGGCTACCAACTGGTACAGGCCGCCCTCGACGAAGCCCGGCGCCACTCCTTCCTGCGCCTGGTGCAACTGACCGTCACCGCCGGCAACGACCCGGCGCTCAAGCTCTACCAGCGCTGCGGCTTCGTCCTGTACGGCCTCGAACCGATGGCGATCCGGGTGGACGACGAGTACCTCGACAAAATCCATATGTGGCTAGAACTTTGAGCTAACCACCGGTTTGAATGTGGAGCTTTTGTGGCGAGGGAGCTTGCTCCCGCTGGGCTGCGCAGCAGACCCGTTTGTGGCCGCTTCGCGCCCAAGCGGGAGCAAGCTCCCTCGCCACAAAAAGCAGTCAGCGCACGGCACTGACACCGTCGAGGGTGGAAAATGACGTGTCCTTGGCCGTCAGCAAAAAGTCGCGCATGTACGGTGCGTCGAGCATGTCGGTGCGTACCGCTGCGTACAGCGTGGCGAACAAGCCTTTCTCCCCCAGCCGCTTGGCTTTCACGTAGCCCCGTGAGCTGTATTCATGCAGCGCCCAGTGCGGCATGCCGCAGACGCCACGGCCGCTGGCCACCAGTTGCATCATCATCACCGTCAGTTCAGACGTGCGCACCTGGGCCGGTTCGATGTCGGCCGGCTCCAGGAAGCGGGTGAAAATGTCCAAACGGTCTCGTTCCACCGGGTAGGTGATCAGGGTCTCGCTGACCAAGTCCTCGGGCACGATGTAGGGCTTGCCCGCCAGCCGATGCTGGTTGGCGACGGCGAGCATCGCTTCGTAGGTGAACAGCGGCACGTACGTGATGCCGGCCAGTTCCAGCGGGTCGGAGGTCACCACCAGGTCGAGGTCGCCCCGGGCCAGGGCCGGCAAGGGCGCGAAAGCGAAGCCCGAGGCCAGGTCCAGCTCGACTTCCGGCCAGGCATCGCGGAACTGGTCGATGGTCGGCATCAGCCACTGGAAGCAGCTATGGCACTCGATGGCCATGTGCAGGCGCCCGGCAGTGCCGCCCGCCAGCCGCGCGATGTCCCGTTCGGCACTGCGCAGCAACGGCAGGGCGGCATCGGCCAGTTGCAACAGGCGCAGGCCGGCGCTGGTGAACCGTACCGGCTTGGTCTTGCGCACGAACAACTGCATGCCCAGGCGCTCTTCCAATTCCTTGAACTGGTGGGAGAGGGCGGACTGGGTCAGGTGCAGGCGTTCGGCGGCTTCGACCAGGCTGTCGGCTTCGCGCAGGGCATGCAGGGTCTTGAGGTGACGGAGTTCAAGCACCGGAGTTGCTCCATGAGTAAAACTTGTGATCAACACGAAAAGGTTGAGTTTGTCTCATGTGGGTCGAGCTGTCGACAATGGCGCCATCTTTTACAGGAGGACGCACACCATGGCCCTGGCCCACACCCTCGGTTTTCCCCGCATCGGCGCCGACCGCGAACTGAAGAAAGCCCTCGAAGCCTACTGGAAGGGCGACCTGGCCCCGGCCGCGCTGCAAGCGGTGGGACGCGAACTGCGGGCCCGGCACTGGCAACTGCAGAAAGACGCCGGCATCGACCTGCTGCCCGTCGGCGACTTCGCCTGGTATGACCAGGTGCTCAGCCACACCTTGACCCTGGGCGCCGTCCCACAGCGTTTCCACGGCACCTTGAATGCCCAGGGCCGGCCGACCCTCGACACCCTGTTCGCCATGGCCCGTGGCGCCACGGCCAGCTGTTGCGGTGCCGAGCACGGCCAGGCGCAATACGCCCAGGAGCTGACCAAGTGGTTCGACACCAACTACCACTACCTGGTCCCGGAATTCTCCGCCGACCAGACCTTCGCCCTGAGCTGGGAACAGTTGTTCGACGAAGTGGACGAGGCCCATGCCTTGGGTCACCAGGTCAAACCGGTGATCATCGGCCCATTGACCTACTTATGGCTGGGCAAAGCCAAGGGCGAGGCGTTCGACAAGCTCGATCTGTTGGAACGCCTGCTGCCGGTCTACGGTGAAATCCTCAACCGTCTCAAGGCCCAAGGCGTGGAGTGGGTGCAGATCGACGAACCGATTCTCACCCTCGACCTGCCTCAGGCGTGGAAGAACGCCTTCGAGCGGGCTTACCACATCCTCCAGTACTCGCCATTGAAAAAACTCGTGGCCACCTATTTCAGTGGCCTGCAAGACAACCTCGGCCTGGCGGTGAGCCTGCCGGTGGACGGCTTGCACATCGACGCGGTACGTGACCCGGAGCAGCTGGGCCAAGTACTGGACCGCCTGCCGACCTACAAGATTCTCTCGGTGGGCCTGGTCAACGGGCGCAACGTCTGGCGTTGTGAGCTGGAACAGGCGCTCGCGCAGTTGCGACCGGCCCAGGAACGTTTTGGCGACAACCTCTGGGTCAGCACTTCGTGCTCGTTGCTGCACAGCCCGGTGGACTTGGAACGGGAAGACCGGCTCGATCCGGAACTCAAGAGCTGGCTCGCCTTTGCCGTGCAGAAGTGCGGTGAAGTCGCGGTGCTGCGCGATGCGCTGAACGATCCACAAGCGCCCGCCGTGCAACAGGCGTTGAGCGACAGCCGCGCGGTGCAGGCCCGTCGCGCCGGCTCGGCGCGCATTCACAAAGCCGAGGTCCAGGCGCGCCTGGCGGCGATCGGGCCACAGGACAGCCAGCGGCATTCACCGTTTGCCCGGCGCATCGAACGCCAGCGTGCACGCCTGGCGTTGCCGACCTTTCCCACCACCACCATCGGCTCCTTCCCGCAGACCCCGGCCATTCGCCTGGCGCGCCAGGCCTACAAGCAAGGCAAGTTGTCGGCCAACGACTATCAGGACGCCATGCACACCGAGATCCGTCATGCCGTGCAGATCCAGGAACGCCTGGGCCTGGACGTACTGGTGCACGGTGAAGCCGAGCGCAACGACATGGTCGAATACTTCGCCGAGCAACTGGATGGCTACGCCTTTACCCGTTTCGGCTGGGTGCAGAGCTATGGTTCGCGGTGTGTGAAACCGGCGATCATCTACGGCGATATCAGCCGCCCGAAGGCGATGACCGTCGACTGGATCCGTTACGCGCAAAGCCTGACCGACAAGGTCATGAAAGGCATGCTCACCGGTCCCGTGACCATGCTGATGTGGTCGTTTCCCCGCGAGGACGTGTCGCGCCAGGTCCAGGCCCGACAACTGGCCCTGGCCCTGCGTGACGAAGTGCTGGACCTGGAGAAAGCCGGGATCAAGATCGTGCAGATCGACGAGGCTGCATTCCGTGAGGGCTTGCCGCTGCGTCGCGGGGAGTGGCAGGCGTACCTCGACTGGGCGGTGGAAGCGTTCCGCCTGAGCGCGTCGGGTGTGGGCGACGAAACGCAGATCCACACCCACATGTGCTACAGCGAGTTCAACGACGTGATCAAGGCCATCGCCGACATGGACGCCGATGTCATCACCATCGAGACCTCGCGTTCGGACATGGAGTTGCTGGAAGCATTCGAAGCGTTCGACTACCCGAACGACATCGGCCCGGGCGTCTACGACATCCACTCGCCACGGGTGCCGGATACGGCCGAGATGGTTGCGCTGATGAGCAAGGCGGTAAAACGGATCGCCGCCGAGCGGCTGTGGATCAACCCCGACTGCGGGCTGAAAACCCGGGGTTGGCCGGAAACGGAAGCGGCTCTGGTGAACATGGTCGCGGCGGCGCGGCAGTTGCGTGTAGGAGCTGTCGAGCGAAGCGAGGCTGCGATCTTTCCCCAGACAATTGAGTCAGAAGTATAAAAAACAGCAGATCTAGATCAAAAGATCGCAGCCTTCGGCAGCTCCT
The DNA here is from genome assembly GCF_001269655.1 of Pseudomonas thivervalensis. Classification (GTDB taxonomy): domain Bacteria; phylum Pseudomonadota; class Gammaproteobacteria; order Pseudomonadales; family Pseudomonadaceae; genus Aquipseudomonas; species Aquipseudomonas thivervalensis. The sequence goes on along the minus strand of NZ_LHVE01000014.1, from coordinate 345,192 downwards.
ACGCAATCTTCATCAAACTGTCACGCAACTGTGGCAGCGCGCTTGAACAAACTTCATCAGACTCGCGCTCTACTGGGGTTCTGCGTTTTGGTGTTTGTTCATGCGTATATTCATTTTCCTGGCCGCGCTGTTTTTCGGCCTGCCGTCGATGGCGGCGTCTCGTTGTGATGTCAATGTTGCCACCCAACGTGTCGATCTGGATCAGGTGAGCCTGGCGTACCAGAGCATTGGTCGTGCTTCGGATCCTGCCTTGCTCTTGGTGATGGGCCTGGGTGGGCAGTTGATCCATTGGCCGGACGAAGTGGTGGTCGCCCTGTGCGAGCAGGGTTTCCGGGTGATCCGCTATGACAACCGCGATGTCGGCCTGACCACCTGGCGCCAGGCTCCGGGCAGCGCCAACCTGACCTTTGAAGCCCTGCGCTACAAACTCGGCTTGCCCGTGGCCGCGCCTTATACCCTGACGGACATGGCGGACGACGGGCTGGGGCTGATGGATGCCTTGCAAGTGCAACGCTTCCACGTGCTGGGCGCGAGCATGGGCGGGATGATCGCCCAACACATGGCGGCGATGGCGCCGCAGCGGGTCGAAAGCCTGACGCTGATCATGACCAGTTCCGGTGCCGAAGGCTTGCCCGCGCCCAGCGCCGCGCTGGTGCAGTTGCTGTCGCGGCGCAGTGCGCCGAATCGCGAAGCGGCGTTGCAGCAGCAAGCCGATCTGCTGGCCGCGTTGGGCAGCCCGATGGTAGTGGATGATCGCCAGGCCTTGTTGCATCAAGCCGCCGTGGCCTACGACCGGGCCTTCAATCCCGAAGGCGTGCAGCGCCAGATCATGGCGATCATGGCCGAGCCGAGCCGGGTGGCGCTGCTCAATCAACTGCGGGTGCCGACCCTGGTCGTTCACGGCACCGCCGACCCTTTGTTGCCGGTGATGCACGGCGTGCACTTGGCGGCGCATATCCAAGGCAGCCAATTGAAACTGATCCCGGGCCTGGCCCATCGTTTCCAGGAGGCCTTCAAGGAACCGTTGCTGGGGACGGTGTTGCCGTACCTGCAGCAGCACCGCGAAGACACGTCGCACTGGGCGCAGGTCGAGCCGGCGCAGGCGCCGAACCTGCTCTGATAACCCCAGGTTCTTGAGAACTGCCCAGCTTTTGTGGCGAGGGAGCTTGCTCCCGCTGGGCTGCGCAGCAGCCCCCTAGGGTTCAGCCCAAGGCATCAAGGTGCCTGGTAGGTCATGGGGTCGCTTCGCAACCCAGCGGGAGCAAGCTCCCTCGCCACAGTTTCAGTCGCCCTTGAGGGATCGGGGTTAGCAGCTACCGCGCCCGGGCCTGCTCCACCAACCACTCCATCAATTCCTGCAACGGCCCCGAAGCCTTGGGTTTGTGCGGGTGGACCAGGTGATAACCCAGCCCGGTTCTGACCTTCAGCTCGAACGGCATCACCAGCCGGCCGGCGCTGAGGTCTTCGCCGATCAGCGACCAGTCGCCAATCGCCACGCCCGTGCCCTGGGAGGCCATGGACATCGCCAGGTCCAGGGTTTCGAAATGCTGGCCCTTGCTGACATTGCTCAAACGCACGTCGGCCACGGCCAGCCAGGCGTTCCAGTCGCGTTCGTCGGCGGTGGGATGCAGCAGCAGATGTTGTTGCAGATCGGCGGGTTCACGCAGCGGCACGGGACCCTCCAGCAGCGGGCGGGAGCACACGGGCGTCAGTTGTTCGTCGAACAGGTGCAGGCAGGCCAATGATGCATCGGGCTGCGGGCCGTAGATCACCGCCGCGTCGAACGCCTCACGCTGGAAATCCACGCCGTGCCGGACCGTGGTGGTCAGTTCCACCGGCACGTCCGGTCGTTCCTTCTGCCATTGCAACAGGCGCGGCAGCAACCAGCGCATCACGCAGGTCGGGGCCTTGAGTTGCAAGGTCTGGCGCTTCTCGCCGATCTGCTCGACCGCTTCGCCGATCAGGCTGAACACCTGTTGCACCCGAGGCAGCCACGCCTGGCCCTCGGCGGTCAGGCTCAAGCCGCGTGCCTGGCGCTGGAACAGCGCATAACCCAGATGATCCTCCAGCCCGGCGATCTGCCGGCTCACCGCGCCCTGGGTGATGTGCAATTGTTCGGCGGCGCGGGTGAAGTTGCAGCACTGGGCCGTGATTAGAAAAGTGTGCAACGTCGGCAGCGGTGGGAGTCGTTTCATTTGGATCCAAGCCATGACGTGAGGACATGGCTAGTATGACTTTTTATCCATTGTTGCCGCTATGGCCTGACCGTTCCAATAACGCCATTCCCCCACAGCAAAAGGGGCTCGCCGCTTGTCGTGCGGGGCTCCTTTGCAAGACAAGAAAAAGGCAATGGCAATGGCGACGTGCGGCGAAGTATTGGTCAAGTTACTTGAAGGCTATGGCGTGGAGCAGGTCTTCGGCATCCCGGGCGTGCACACCGTCGAGTTGTATCGCGGGTTGGCCCGCTCAAGCATCCGCCACGTGACGCCGCGTCATGAACAGGGCGCAGGTTTCATGGCCGACGGTTATGCCCGGGTCAGCGGCAAGCCTGGCGTGTGTTTCATCATCACTGGCCCCGGCATGACCAACATCACCACCGCCATGGGCCAGGCCTACGCCGATTCGATCCCGATGCTGGTGATCTCCAGCGTACAGTCACGCAGCCAGTTGGGCGGCGGACGCGGCAAGCTCCATGAACTGCCGAACCAGAGCGCGCTGGTGGGCGGTGTCGCGGCGTTTTCCCACACGCTGATGTCGGCTGCCGAATTGCCCAGTGTGCTGGCCCGGGCTTTTGCCTTGTTCCAGGCCGGGCGACCGCGGCCGGTGCACATCGAGATTCCGTTGGATGTGCTGGTCGAAGACGCCGACGCGCTGCTCGCCAGCGTGCCGGTGAGCATCCACCGCGCCGGTGCCGCCCCGGCGGCGGTGCAACAGATCGCCAGCCTGCTGGCGACGGCGCGACGTCCTTTGATCCTCGCCGGTGGCGGTGCCATCGACGCAGGGGCTGAATTGACGGAACTGGCCGAACGCCTCGGTGCCCCCGTGGCGTTGACCATCAATGCCAAGGGCCTGTTGCCTGCGCGTCATCCGTTGCTGATCGGCTCGACCCAGAGCCTGGTCGCCACCCGCGCGTTGGTGGCCGAGGCGGATGTGGTGCTGGCCATCGGCACCGAACTGGCCGAGACCGATTACGACGTCACTTTTGCCGGTGGCTTCGACATTCCCGGTGCGCTGGTGCGGATCGACATTGACCCGGACCAGACGGTGCGCAACTACCCGCCGCACCTGGCGCTGGTGGCCGACGCCCGTATCGCCGCCCGGGCCTTGCTCGACGAATTGGACCGGCAAGCCTTGGCCGAGCGCCGTGACGATTGGGGGGCGGCGCGGGCCGCCCGGTTGCGCGCGGACCTTCAAGGCAGTTGGGACGCCGCGACCCGCGCCCAGACGATGTTTCTCGACACGGTCTTGCAGGCATTGCCGGATGCGGTATTCGTCGGTGATTCCACGCAACCGGTGTACTCCGGCAACCTGACCTTCAACCTGGAGCGGCCGCGCCGCTGGTTCAATTCCTCCACCGGCTACGGCACCCTCGGCTACGCGTTGCCGGCGGCTATCGGCGCCTGGCTCGGCGGTGTCGACAAGCGACACGGCCGCCCGCCCGTGGTGTGCCTGATCGGCGACGGCGGGTTGCAGTTCACCCTGCCGGAACTGGCCAGCGCCGTGGAGGCGCGCACCCCGGTGATCGTGCTGCTGTGGAATAACCAGGGCTACGAAGAGATCAAGAAATACATGGTCAACCGCGCCATCGAACCGGTGGGCGTGGACATCCATACCCCGGACTTCGTCGGTGTCGCCAAGGCCTTGGGCTGCGCTGCCGAAGCCATCGACGGCGTCGCGCAACTGCACGCCGCGTTACTCGTCGCTTGCGACCGGCAGGGCCCGACGCTGATCGAAATCGACCAGGCAACCTGGATGACACAGGTGGCCAAATGAATTTCCCTACGACGCAAGACGGGCTGTACATCAATAGCGAGTGGTTGGCCGGCGATCAACCGCTGCGGGTGATCAATCCGGCGACCGAAGCGCTGCTGACCACCGTTTATGGCGGCGATGAACAGGCTGTCGATCAAGCCTTGGACGCCGCTACCCAGGCTTTCGGCCCATGGTCGAACACCTCGGGCGCCGAACGCGGCGCGTTGCTGCGCCGTATCGCTGCTGGCGTGCGGGAGACTCGTGAACGGCTGATGCACCTGCAATCGAGCAACAACGGTAAACCGCTGTTCGAAGCGGCCATCGATGTCGACGATGTGGTCGCCACCTTCGAGTATTACGCCGAGTTGGCCGAAGGGCTCGACGTTCGACAGGACAGTCCGCTGGCGTTGCCCAGCGAAGATTTCACCGCACGCCTTCGCCGCGAGCCCTGCGGCGTGGTCGGCTTGATCGTGCCGTGGAATTTCCCGATGGTCACCACCGCCTGGAAACTCGCGCCGGCGTTGGCGGCCGGCTGCTGCGTGGTGCTCAAGCCCTCTGAAGTCACGCCGTTGCCGGAGCTGGAACTGGCTTCGATCATCGCCGGATGCGGCTTGCCTGACGGCGTGTTCAACCTGGTCTGTGGCACGGGCCTGGCGGTCGGCGCGCCGCTGGCGTCAGACCCTCGGGTGGCGAAGATTTCCTTCACCGGCAGCAATGCGGTGGGCGTGCAAGTGATGCAACGGGCGGCGGAAACGGTGAAGGGCGTGAGCCTGGAACTGGGCGGCAAATCGTCCTTGCTGGTGCTGGCCGACGCCGACCTGGACCTGGCGGTGGAGCTGGCCTGTGGTGGCGGCTTTTTCAATGCCGGGCAGATGTGCTCGGCCACCAGCCGCGTGCTGGTCGCCGACGAGCTGGCCGATGAATTCCTGCAACGGCTCAAGCAACGCGCCGAAGCGATCCGCGTGGCCGACCCCTTCGACCCGGACGTGGAAATGGGCGCACTGGTCAACCAGGCGCAATACCAGCAGGTGCTGGGACACATCGACCGTGGCTTGAGCGCCGGGGCGACGCTGGTGTGCGGTGGGCAACGACCCGCGCATCTGACTCGGGGCTTTTTTTTACAGCCGACAATCTTCACCGACGTGCCCCTCGACAGTGCGTTGTGGTGCGAAGAGATTTTCGGGCCGGTGCTGTGCGTACGCCGTTTCAGCTCCCAAGCGGAGGCGATCGCCCTGGCCAACGACAGCCGTTTCGGCTTGGTGGCCAGTGTGATCAGCCGTGATACGACGGCTGCCGAAGAGGTGGCCAACGCCTTGCAGGCAGGGCTGGTGTGGATCAACGCGCCCCAGGTGATTTTCCCCCAGGCAGCGTGGGGTGGTTACAAGCAGAGCAGCCTGGGCCGGGAGCTGGGGCCCTGGGGGCTGGCGGCGTTCCAGGAAATCAAGCATGTGGTACGGGCCGTCTGACGGCACGTTATCAGGTCACGCATGCCTCGAAAAAAGGCATGCGCCAGGGACATGGCTTCAATGAGTTTTTTTCGATAGTCAGGGATTTTGCACAACCTCAGGATGGCCGCAGGCGGCGGCGAAGCCCTTGCGATACGGGGCTTTGACCGGCGTCGAACGGTGCGGGCGCAGCGGTTCTTACCCACCTCATACTTAAAAGAACAAAGGGAGTCCTCCATGGGCGAGCATGATCTGAACAGACGTCAATTCATCAAGACCGCCAGTGTGGTTTCGGTCGCGGCGGCCGCCATGAGCGTGCCTTTCATCAGCGCCCGGGCCAGCGACACGCGGTTCGTCGGCAAGACCCTGCGCCTGCTGACCTGGTCCGATGACACCGGGTTGGCGGCGCTGCGCAATATCGCGGCGACGTTCGAGGCCAAGACGGGGGCCAAGGTCATCGCTGACCGCACCGGCAGCACATCGGAAATGGTTGCCAAGCTCAAGGCGGGTGGTGACCGGCCGCAGTACGACATCATCACCCTGGCCGGCGTCGGCGCCGAGGGCCTGGCCGCTGCCGGGCTGCTGGAAAAGCCCGACCTCAACCGCATTCCCAACCTGGTCGATGTGCCCGCTCAATACCGCACGGGGGCTGGCGGCCATGGCATTGGTTACCTGTTGTGGTGCAACAGCCTGGTCTACAGCACCCGTACCCTGAAACAGGCACCGGACAGCTACGCTGCGCTGTGGGATGCGGAGCTGGCACCGAACATCTTCCTGCCGCCGCCGAACTGGACCGAGGCCATGGACCTGATCATCATCGCCGCCAAGCTGGCCGGCGGTGACGAACACAACATCGAGCCCGGGTTCAAGAAACTCGCCGAGCTCAAGGATCGGGTGATGACCCTGGGGGAAAACCCCAATCAGATCGCCGAACTGTTCCGCACCGGTTCCCTGGACATGGGCGGGTTGTATGCGCCGGCGTTCTTCCCCAAGCAGATCCGCGACCCGGCCTACGGCCTGGGAGCGACGTTCGGCATGAAGGAAGGTTTCTACACCGACCTGATGCTCTCGGTCATGCCGAAAAACCGCCCCGGCGACACCGACCTGGCCTACGCCTTCATCGACCACTCCCTCGACCCGCTGGTGCAGGGCAAGATGGCCGAAGACATCTTCAACGGCCCGGTCAACGCCAAGGCCATCATTTCTAGCGAGGCGCGCAAGAGCCCCTACATCCTCACCCCGGAGCAAATTGCCGACAAGGCGATCATGCATGACAACGCCTTCCTGGCGACGGTGCATGACCAGTGGATTCGCCGGTACACGGAAATCTTTTCTTCCTGAACCTTCCCGAAGATGGAGATGTTGGCTGTGCTGCCGTCATCGCGAGCAGGCTCGCTCCCACAGGGAACTGGGTATCTGAAGATTTGTTTGTTCTGTCGTTTTCCACTGACGAGACCTTGCCATGGAACACCAAGCGTTAACCCACCCGCAAAGCGTTGCGCCAATGCGCTCACGGCGGAGTCTTTCGCCTACTGCTCGCGCGTGGTTTTTTCTCTCGCCGTCGATGCTGTTTCTCGGCGTGCTGATCGCCGCCAGCCTGTTGGTGCTGCGCATGAGCGTCGGCACCAAGGGCGCTGAGTGGAGTGGCTTCAGCCTCGCCAGCTATGGGCAGCTACTGGAACCGTATTACCTCAAGTCGTTGTTGCTGACCTTGCGTCTCGCATTGATCAGCGCGGTGATCGCCGTGCTGCTGGCAATCCCCGTGGCTTACACGATGTCGCGCCTGGCCTCGCCGTTGTTGCGGCGGGTGTTCCTGGCGGCGGTGCTGTTGCCGTTGTTGGTCAACCTGCTGCTGCAAAGTTATGGCTGGTTGGTGATCCTCGGTCCTGCCGGCATGCTCAATCAGGCGCTCATCGGCCTGGGCTTGATCAAGCGGCCGATCATGTTGCTGTACAACCAGAACGGCGTGTTGATGGGCCTGGTCCAGACGGCATTCCCACTGGCCGTGCTGCCCATCGCCAGTGCCATGCGTGGCGTGGCCCGCAGTTATGAAGAGGCCGCCGCCACCCTCGGCGCCAGCCGCTTCCAGGTGTTTCGCCAAGTGGTGCTGCCCATGAGCCTGCCAGGGATCATCACCGGCGCGACGCTGGTGTTTGCCTACAACGCCAGCAGCTTTGTCGTGCCGCTGCTGTTGGGTGGTCGACGAGTGCCGATGCTGGCGGTGATGGTCCACGACCAGATCGCTCCGCTGATGAACTGGCCGGCTGCGTCCGCCGCCGGGGTGGTGCTGATCGTCACCACGCTGCTGATCATGACCCTTTCCGAGTATTTCACCGGTCGTCGGCGGCGGATGCTGGAGGCCTCTCAATGAGCGTATCGAGTAATAAACGCCAGGCGTTGCTGCCCGGTGAAACCGGCCGTGTGGCAGGTCTGCTTTCAGCGTTCATCCTGCTGCTGGCGGTGCTGCCGATCCTGACCATGATCGTCATGTCCTTCAGCGGCGCGGCGAACCTGGACTTTCCACCGAGCAGCTACAGCCTGCAATGGTATCGGGCGGCCTGGCACACCTTTGTCTCGCCGGACGCCAGCGATGTGCTGAGCCTGGGCCAGGCAATGGGGACCAGCCTGTTGGTGGCCTGCCTGACAATGATCTTCGCCACGCTGATCGCGGTGCCGGCGGCCTACGCGCTGACCCGTTGCGAATTCCGTGGCAAGGCCGTGGCGCTGCAACTGATGTCGTTGCCACTGGTGTTTCCCATGGTGGTGCTGGGGTTGGCGCTGCTGCTGGTGTTCGACAGCTTGCCGTTCCAGATGACCACCTCGCGGCTGGTCATTGCCCACGTGATCCTCGCCTTGCCCTTCGTTGTGAAGAACTGCACCGCCGCCATGCTCGGCATCGGCAGTGAAGTCGAAGAGGCCGCGCGCATGCTCGGCGCGACGCCACGGCGAGCCATTGTCGATGTGGTGGTGCCGTTGATGAAGTCAGGGATTCTCGCCGGGATGCTGCTGGCGTTCATCGTCTCGTTCAACGAATTCACCGTGACCTATTTCCTCTACACCATCGATGTCATGACCGTGCCGATCTGGATGTACAGCCGCACCGTGTCATCGCTGGACCCCACCGTTTTTTCGTTTGCCGTGCTCATCGTGCTGATCGACTTCGTGCTGATCTGGGCGTTGGAGAAACTGGTGGGCGAGGGCGGCGTTTCCTTTTGATTTCGAGGTGAAGACATGACTGGACTGATACTGGAAAACGTCGAGAAACATTACGGTACGGCCTGCGCGGTCAGGGATGTGAACCTGCATCTGCCCGAGGGCAAACTGGTGTGTTTCCTTGGACCTTCGGGCTGTGGCAAAACCACGCTGCTGCGCATGATCGCCGGGCTGGAAAGCCTCAGCGGCGGCGAAATTCGCCTGGATGGTGAGGACATCGGCCACACCCCGGCGCACCTGCGCAACTTCGGCATGGTGTTTCAATCCCTGGCGTTGTTCCCCCACATGACCGTCGGCGAGAACATTGCCTACCCGTTGAAGCTGCGGGGCGTGGGCAAGGCCGAGCAACAGGCGCGAGTGGTGGAGTTGCTGGAACTGATCCAGCTCCAGGCGATGATCGACCGGCCCGTGGCAAAGCTGTCCGGCGGCCAGCGCCAGCGCGTGGCGATTGCGCGGGCGATTGCCGCCCGGCCGAAAATCCTCCTGTTGGACGAACCGTTGTCGGCCCTGGACGCGAAGCTGCGCGAGTCGATGCAAGTGGAAATCCGCCAACTGCAACAGCGGCTGAACATCACCACCATTCTGGTGACCCACGACCAGCGCGAAGCCATGACCATGGCCGACATTGTCGTGGTGCTGGGTGAGCATCGGGTGCAACAGGTCGGCACACCGATCGAGATCTACCGGCACCCGGCCAATGAATTCGTCGCCGACTTCATCGGTTCAGGCAACATTTTCCCGGCGACCACCCTGGGCAACGGGCGGGTCGGGCTGCCGGGCGGGGACACGCTGGAGGTGCCGGCCAGCCATAGCGTCATCGTGGGCGAGAAGATCAAGTTGCTGGTGCGTCCCGAAGACCTGCAACTGTCCTCGCCCCAGGCCACGGCGGGTAACCGGTTGCTGGGCAAGGTGACGTTCGTGCGGGACATCGGGGCGACCGTCGAGACCACAGTGGAGTGTTCCGGGGTTTCGTTCACGGCGCTGAATACGCCTTGCCAGGGCATGGACCTGGGCATCGGGCAGGCGGTGTCAGTGACCATACCGGCGCAGGCGTGTCGGTTGCTCAGTGCCTGAGGTCATGAGGTGAAGTGCTTGTGCCGGCCCCTTCGCGAGCAGGCTCGCTCCCACAGGGGATCTTCAGTGAACAAAAATTCTCTGTTCACAACCGATCAACTGTGGGGGCGAGCTTGTTCGCGATGGGGCCGGCCCATTCAACACAAACCCAGGGTCAAACAGTCATCCGCAACCGCGCCAGATCCCGCAACGGCGGCGCGCCAAACAACCGGCTGTATTCTCGGCTGAACTGCGAAGGGCTTTCATACCCCACCCGATACCCCGCCGCGGAGGCCTCCAGCCCTTCGGCCAACATCAGCCGGCGGGCTTCCTGCAGGCGCAGTTGCTTCTGGTATTGCAGCGGGCTCATGGCGGTCATCGCCTTGAAGCGGTGATGCAGGGTCGAGACGCTGAGGTTCACTTCCCGAGCCAGGTCATCGATGCGCAGCGGCTGCTCGAAATGGCCGTTGAGCCATTTGATCGCCTGGCTGATGCGGTGGCTCTGGCTGTTGGCGATGGCGATTTCATACAGTCGATAGCCCTGTGGGCTGCGCAGCAGGCGATAGAGGATTTCCCGGCGTACCAAGGGCGCGAGCATGGCGATGTCTTTCGGCGTATCCAGCAGCCGCGCCAGGCGCAGTACGGCGTCGAGCATCGGCGTGTCCAGGCGTTCGACATACAACCCGCGTCCGGCGGGGCGGGTCGGCACGCCCAACGGGCCGGCATCGGCGATCAATGCGGTGATTTCCGTCGGGTCGATGTCCAGGCGCAAGGCCAGGATTGGCTGCTCGGGTGAAACGTCGGCGATGCAACCACTGAGCGGCATCGAGACCGAGACCACCAGGTAATGGAGCGGGTCGTAGTTGAAGAACTCATCCGCCAAACGCACCTGTTTGCTGCCCTGGGCCATGATGCACAGCGCCGGTTGCGCCAGCACCGGGGCGAACTTATGCGGCTGGCTGTGCCGCGACAGGTTCAACGAGCCGATGGCCGTGGCGTAGCTGCCGTCTTCGCTGGTGTTGCGGTCGATGATCGACGCCAGTTCGGCGCGCTGTTGTTCCAGGTACGTGTCCAGCGGGACGTGGGCGTGATCGAGTGGCGACATGCCGGGATCCTCAGGCGATAGGGAGCGATGAACAAAGCTTATGTTTGTGCAAGGCGCAGCGGTAGCCACATCCTGTTGAAAGCTTGCCTGATCCTGCACGGCGCAATGGGCCATGACGGTGCAATGCTGCCGAAACTTGCTTGAAACCTTTTGTTTCAACTTCCCGGATTGCAACCGGATCGATGGCGGATTTTGTGCGGCCGATGCGCAGGATTGTGCAATGGGTCGGCAGGAATCGACTAACGACGCTGGCGTCATGACGCTTAACCTTTGATCCTGTCGCAGCCTGTTCCCCGGCTGCACAACGGATTACCTGGGAGGGTTGAACATGACTACACACATCCCCGTCAGCCACATGGCTTTTGTCCGGGCCCGCGGCGGTTGCTCCAAGCAGTTGGGTGCGCGTCTGAGCACGCTGATCGCGCCCTCGCGCCAGGCGCCCGGTTGCCTGCACTTTGCCTTGCAGCAATCGCAATGCGACGCTGATTTGTGGCTGGTCTCCGGGCTCTGGGTCAATCAGCCGTCGATGGACGCCTATTTCAACTCACCGGCCATGGCGATTTTCGCCGAGCTGGTACAGGACCTGGTGGTGAGCAGCCTGGATTTTCACACCTTCAGGGAAGTCTCCGCCGCCCAGGCGACCGAAGGGTGCCGGGCGCAGGTACACAAACTGGCCGGTTGAAGGTTTAATGACGGTCATTTTCCATCGCCAGGATGTGCAATATGGCACGTAAAGCCTTTGAAACTTTTGAAGCTGTTTCTGCTGTTGTTCCCAAGGACGGCGGGGGTTACCACGCCGCCATTGCCACCAAGGCCATCGGCGGCTCAGGTGCGCCGCGTTTCAACAAGGTGCTTGATAAACAGTCCTTCAAGACAGCCAACGAGGCCGACGATGCGGCCGCAAAAGAGCTGACCCGTCTCAAGGGCGTCGACGACGAGGGCGGGTTGATCTGGTAATCAGCCTTTCGGAGATGGCTTTTTGTGGCGAGGGAGCTTGCTCCCGCTGGGCTGCGCAGCGGTCCCTTTTTGGTGGGTGCTTCGCACCCAAGCGGGAGCAAGCTCCCTCGCCACAGGGGGGGCGCGCCGCTTCTACTTTGGGCGATGCATCTTGAACAACGCCTCAGGCCCCAACTGGAAATAATCCGCTGGCCCGCCACCGCGCAAGATTGGTTCGGCGGCAGCGGTGTCGTACACCCCATCCTTCAACAGCCACTTGGCGATGTGCACGGCGACCACTTCGCCGAGGATCAGCCAGCTCGGCACCAGCGCCTTGTCCGCCCGCTGCAATTGAATGATCTGCGTGACCTTGCATTCGAAGGACACCGGGCTTTCGGCGACGCGTGGCACCTGAATCACCCGTGACGGGGCAGCCGTCAAACCCGCCAGTTCGAACTCATTGACCTCTGGCGCGACCATCGCGCAGCTCTGGTTCATTTGCTCGGCCAGCGGGCGAGTGGCCAGGTTCCAGGCGAATTCGCCGGTCTGTTCGATGTTGTTCAGGCTGTCTTTGCGCCCGACGCTGGAGAACCCAATGATCGGTGGAATGTAGTTGAAGGCGTTGAAGAAGCTGTAGGGCGCCAGGTTCAGGCGGCCTTCGCCATCCTGGGACGAAATCCAGCCGATGGGCCGTGGGCCGACGATAGCATTGAACGGGTCGTGGGGCAGGCCGTGGCCGTTGGCGGGTTCGTAGAAATGGATGTCGTCGGGCATGGCTGGAGAAGGTCCTGCGATGGAGTTTCAAGGGATTCGAGGATAGTGCAGGGCTCCACTGCTTTTGTCAGCACCCCAGAACCCTTGTGGAGCGAGCTTTGAACTCAGACAAATCGTGCTCCGCTGTTATCGCTGTGCTGGTTTCACTTGCTCCATAAATAACTAAGCCCGGCCGAAGCCGGGCTGTGAGGGGGGGAGCGGATTAGCTGATGGCAGCAGTGTTGGTGCGATCGAAGCCATCTTCAGCGAGGGCGCCGTTGGTGCGGTCGAAACCATCTTCAGCGAGGGCGCCGTTGGTACGGTCGAAACCGTCGGCAGCGATTGCGCCATTGGTACGGTCAAAACCGTCGGCGGCGATTGCGCCATTGGTGCGATCGAAACCATCTTCAGCGATTGCGCCGTTGGTACGGTCAAAACCGTCGGCGGCGATTGCGCCATTGGTGCGGTCGAAGCCATCTTCAGCGACGGCGTTGCTGTTGGTACGGTCGAAACCATCGGCGGCGAGGGTGGCAGCGCCAGTGCGGTCGTAACCATCGGCGGCGATGGCCGAGCTGGTGCGGTCGAAACCGTCGGCAGCAAAAGTGTTGGCGGCCAGTACGGACAGGGTCAGGGCGATGATCAGTTTGGTTTTCATGGTCGTGCTCCAGAATGTTTGGCGTTAAGTGCCTTGGGTGTGGAGTTCATATTACGCTCGTTAATTTGATTAAAAAGCGCAAAAAAACGCTTAAAACAATCTATTAAATAGATAGATAGGCGGTTGCCACAGAACGGTCGATGGAACCATCACCGGCGTATCGAATGTGCGTTCTGTTGAGTGTGAGAATGGAGGACAGGCATTAACCAGAGATTAATGTCAGATAAATCTTTGGACAGGCAGAACGAAAAAAGGGGCGAACCTGGCAGGTTCGCCCCTTTCTGTTTGTACGACCGGAAGGTCAGTCAGTCACGATCCGCGAATGCTTGCGGGTGTCTTTCATGGTGATGTACACCAGCAGCGACACGGCGATGCAGGCCGTCACGTACCAGTAGTAGCCGGTTTCCATGCCGATGCTCTTGAACCACAGCGCGATGTATTCAGCCGTGCCGCCGAAAATCGACACGGTCAGCGCGTAGGGCAGGCCGACGCCCAGGGCGCGAATTTCGGTGGGGAACAGCTCGGCCTTCACCACGGCGTTGATCGAGGTGTAGCCGCTGACGATGATCAGCGCGGCCATGATCAGGAAGAACGCACCCCACCAGGTCTGGATGGTGTGCAAGGTGGTGAGGATCGGCACAGTGAACAGGGTGCCGAGGATGCCGAAGGCAATCAGGATCGGCCGGCGACCGATCTTGTCCGACAGCCCGCCGATCACCGGTTGCAGGCACATGAACAGGAACAGCGTGGCGGCGGAAATGGTGGTGGAGTCGGAAATGCTCATGCCGACGGTGTTCACCAGGTATTTCTGCATGTAGGTGGTGTAGGTGTAGAACGCCAGGGTGCCGCCCATGGTCAGGCCGACCACGGTCATCAGTTCCTTGGGATGGCGCATCAAGGTGCGCATCGCGCTTTCCTTGGCTTTTTCCTTCTTGGTGAACGACTCGGTTTCTTCCATGCCGCGACGCAGGTACAGCGCCACGACCGCACACAGCGCGCCGATGGCGAACGGGATGCGCCAGCCCCAGGCATACAGTTGTTCGGTGGTGAGGAACTGTTGCAGCACGATCAGCACGCCCAGGGCGATGAGCTGGCCGGAGATCAGGGTCACGTACTGGAAGCTGGAGAAGAAGCCGCGACGTTCCTTGGTCGCCATCTCGCTCAGGTAGGTCGCCGAGGTGCCGTACTCGCCACCCACCGACAGGCCTTGGAGCAGACGGGCAAACACCAGCAGGATCGGCGCACCGACGCCGATGGTTTCGTAACTCGGGCTCAAGGCGATGATCAGCGAACCGAAGCACATCAGGTACACCGAGGCCATCAACGCACGTTTGCGACCGGCACGGTCGGCGTACAGGCCCATCAACCACCCGCCGATCGGGCGCATCAGGAAGCCCACGGCGAAGATCGCGGCGGTGTTGAGCAGTTGGGCGGTGGTGTCGCCCTTGGGGAAGAAGACTTTGGCGAAGTACAACGAGAATGCGGCGTAGACGTACCAGTCATACCACTCGACCATGTTGCCGACCGAGCCGCTGAAGATCGATTTGATCCGGCTGGCGGTGGTTCTTTCACGGGCGGGCACGGCAGCCGACCCAATGGGCAGGGCGTTGGAGTTGTCCATTGAAGGATCCTTCGTTTAATTGTTTTTGTGGAGCGCGTGGGAACGCAGCCTGACAGGGCTATAGCAGGAGCTGTGCCAGGAGGCAGAGGGCCGGTCTAGAGGGGTTTATGGTGTGAGGTGAGCGGAAATCCGCTCATTGTGGTTCGGGGTATGGGCGGGAATCCGCTTATGCAGGGAAAGATTTGCCGTCTGTACTGGCCTCATCGCGAGCAGGCTCGCTCCCACATTTTTGTCCGGTGTGCACATACCCCTGTGGGAGTGGGCTCGCTCGCGAAAGCGGTGTGTCAGCCAATTCAATATTCGACTGACCTGACGCCTTCGCGAGCAGGCTCGCTCCCACATTGTCCGGCGCGTACACATGCCCCTGTGGGAGCGAGCTTGCTCGCGATGGCGCCAGTACAGCCACCACAAAATATCGCTTCTACAAAAACATCTCCCGACTCAACCCATGCCGCTGCATCTTTTCATTGAAGGTGCGGCGTGGCAGTTGCAATTCCTCGAGCACCGCTTTCACATCACCTCTGTGCCGAGTCAGGGCGGCGCGCAGGCATTGGGCTTCGAAGGCCTCCTGCTGAGCGGCGAGGGACTGGCCGGGTTCGCTGTCCAAGGCCTGCGGTTGATCCAGGCCCAGCACCTGGCGTTCGGCGACGTTGGCCAATTCACGCACGTTGCCCGGCCAGTCGTGGCTGAGCAGATGGCTCAACTGCGGGCCGCTCAGGGGCGCGGCGGGGCGGCCCAGGCGTTCGGCGGCGTTGTGAGTGAAGTGTTCGAACAGCAAAGGAATGTCTTCGCGCCGTTCTCGCAGCGGCGGCAGGCGCAGCTCGGCGATGTTCAGGCGATAGGCCAGGTCTTCGCGAAAACGCCCGGCCCGGGCTTCGTCCAGCAAGTCGGGCTTGGTGGCGGCGATGATGCGCAGGTCGACGTTGATGCTCTGGTTGGAACCCAGGCGTTCGAGTTTCTTTTCCTGCAGAACGCGCAGCAGCTTGGCCTGCTGGGCCAACGGCATGCTTTCGATTTCATCGAGAAACAGCGTGCCGCCGTCGGCGTATTCGAGCTTGCCGATGCGCTTGCCCTGGGCACCGGTGAAGGCGCCGCTTTCATGGCCGAACAGCTCGGCCTCGAACAGTGGTTCGGGAATCGCCGCGCAATTCAACGCCACGAAAGGCTTGCTGGCCCTCGGACCGAAGTCGTGCAGGCAGCGGGCAACCAGTTCCTTGCCGCTGCCGGTTTCGCCGCGGATCAACACGTTGACCGGCAAGGCCGCCAGGTCCAGCACCTGGCGCCGGAGGTTTTGCAGGGCTCGGGAAACTCCCAGCAGCGTGCCATCGAGGCGGGCCCGGGCGTCGGCCTGTTCATGCAGACGACGGTTTTCCAGGACCAGGCTGCGTTTGTCCAGGGCCCGGCGCAGGCTGCCGAGCAGGGCGTCGGGGCTGAAGGGTTTTTCCAGGAAATCGTAGGCACCGTCGCGCATGGCCTCCACGGCCATGGGCACGTCGCCGTGGCCGGTCAACAGGATCACCGGCAGGTCCGGATCGCGGCGGCGCACTTCGGCCAGCAGCTCCAGGCCGCTGAGGCCGGGCATGCGCACGTCGCTGAGAATGACCCCGGGGAAATGTTCCGGTAACCGGGCCAGGCATTCGTCGGCGCGGCTGAACAATTGCACCTGGAACCCCGACAGGCTCAACCATTGCTCGACGGCACTGCGAATGCTGCCTTCGTCATCCACGACCATGACTGAATCAAGCATGCAGTTGGGCCTCCTGATCGATGGGCAAGGTCACGCAGAATACCGCGCCGTTTTCATGGTTGTCCGCTGTCAGCCGCCCGCCGGACTCATGGATGATCGCAAATGAAACCGCCAGCCCCAGGCCCAGGCCATCGCCCACGGCCTTGGTGGTGAAGAAGGGGTCGAATACCTGGGCCAGGTGTTCTTCGGCGATCCCGGTGCCGCTGTCGCTGACGCTCAGGCGCCACAATTGTTCATCGGCCTCCAGGCGCACTTCCAGGCGCTTGACGGGTTGGCCGGTCATGGCATCGAGGGCGTTGCGCAGCAGGTTGATCAACACCTGTTCGAGGCGGATCGCATCGCCGCGAACCCACGCCGGACGGGTCAGATACAGCACGGTGCTGACGTTTTCGTCGCGCAGGCGCGCCTCCAGCAGTTGCAACGCCTGGTCCACCACCGCCGTAAGGTCGAGGCGTTCGCGCAGGCCGCTCGGGCTTTTGCGGGCGAACGTTTTCAGGTGGCCGGTGAGGGCGGCCATGCGGGTCAGCATGTCGTCTACCGGTTTGAGCGCCTTGTAGGCTTCATCGACGCGGCCGTGATCCAGCAGCAGGCGAAGGGTCGCCAGTTGCATGCGCTGGGCGGTCAGCGGCTGGTTGATTTCATGGGCCAGCGCCGCCGACATCTGCCCCAGGGCCGCAAGCTTGGCCGACTGCACCAGGCCGTCCTGGGCGGTGCGCAGTTCGCGGGTGCGTTCGTCCACCAGTCGTTCGAGTTCCTGGCGGCTGCGCTGGCGCAGTTTCGCCAGGCGCCAACGCTGGTTGAGAAACAGCAGCAAAAACACCAGCGCCAGCCACAGCCCGGCGGCGGCGAGCCCGGCGTTGCGCAGGTCTTCGAGGGCGACCTGGGGGCGGCGCAGCAAATGCAGGGTCCAGCCTTCGCCGGTCAATGGCAGGGATTCCCAGAGATAGTCCGTCGTGCCCTCGGGGGCTTCGACCCGGGCCAGATGGCTGTTGTCGTCAAAGCGTCGCAGCGGATCGAAGGCCAAGGGTTGCAGCGGTTGTTTGTCGTATTGGCGCGTGGCCTTGAGTTCGGCGCGGTCGCTGTCGGACAACGGTTGCAAGTGGCGATAACGCCAGCCTGGCCGGTTGGCAATGAAAATGATCCCTCGCGCATCGCTGACCAGCAGCGTGTCGTTGCCTTGGCGCCATTCGCGCTCCAGTTCCGGGAACTCCAGTTTCACCACCATGGCGCCGAGGAACTCGCCGCTGTCGCCGGTCACGGCACTGGACAGGAAATAGCCCGGAATGCCACTGGTCACGCCCACTGCATAAAACCGCCCGGTACCTTGGGTGCGGGTCTGGAGAAAGTAGGGGCGAAAGCCATAGTTGTGACCGACGTAGCTGCTGGGCAACCGCCAGTTGCTGGCAGCGATTGCCAGGCCGGTGTGGTCGAGCAACTCCAGTGTCGAGGACTGCGCGGCGCCGTTGATCTTCTCCAGCTTGCGGTTCAGGGTGTCCTGTTGCGCTGGGTTGACCGGCCCCTTGAGGGCGTCACGCAACTCCGGGTCCAGCGCCAGTACGGCGGGCAAGGCGCGATAGCGTTCGATCAAGGTGTGAAGGGAATTGGCATAGAGCGTCAGTTGCTGGCTCGCGCGGCTGGCGTCTTCGTCCAGGGCCGCGCGTTCGGCGTGGTGTACGGCCAGGGTGGCTGCGAGGGCGGCGCCAGCGAGGATTAGCAAGGTGTACAAACACAGACGCAAGGGGCGAGGCATTGCGGACATGTAAAAGGCGTCACAGCAGGACAGAGACGGGCACAATAGCACGCCGTTGCCGACCGCGATGTCTCTTCGTGTCGAGTCATTCGAGCACGCTTGTCGACTTTTTCAATCGCGCGAGAATGCTTCCAGACTCACTCGGACATCATTTTGGCCGGCCTTTTTCATCTGCGCCCGGTACGCCGTTGGCGTCGCAGATACTGATTGTCCGTCGTGCCCATTTCTCTATAAGCGGCGAGGCCGCGTTGGGCTTGCGCGATGTTGGCAAGGGTGGCCTGGGTTTTATAACGCAAGGCTGACCGTCTGATTGGCGTAAGCATCTCTGCCGGGGTCATGAAATTGACATTGGGAAGCAGGTTGCGCGGGTAAATGACGTCGGTGCCCAATTCATCGAAAGCGGCTTCCATCAAGGTTGAACGTTGTTCGATAGCGCTTTTCCAGTCGGCAAGCATCGTTTCGATTTTGGTGATCTTGACTGGAGTGAGGCGATGCTTGATATCCTCGGCTTCTTGGGCGCGAGAGCCCATATTCATTGCGCCAGCGAGGATCGGTATCCACGTCGTCATCACCCTGGTCATCAAGAAAGACGGGTTGAAGATTGAGTTTAGCGCTGGATGGATCAGCTCGCTTTTCACATCCCGCCAATTGTGGATGGGCTTGGCGGGGGGTGGGTAACCAAGCTTGCGGTCAATCGCTTCGACAGAGAGTTGCGAGGTCTGGGGGATGAGCGGACCCATCAATCCGAGCGGGGAGATGACCGGATCTGCCAAACTTTCGAATAGATCCCCGCCACCGTTGCCGCCGATCAATCCGCCCGGTGTTGCGTAGGGCGCTATGACTGGCGTTTCACCCAACACCAAGTCGACTTGTCCTCCGCCGATAACACCACTCTCGAAGCCGAGTACACCTTTGACCACCTCTCCGAGCAGATTCCCCGCCAGGTTTTTCAAGGCGCTTTTCTGTTGGATGATGGTGTGAAGTTGTCCGAGTAGCTGGCGGGATTGTTTATTGAGCTCCGAGATGACGTCCGAATAAAACGTGATGACGGCTTCTGCCTTGTGTTGCCCGTCAGGGTCCACATAACGCAGCGGATTGTTCTCCACGAAGGCGTACCTGTTCTGCCCGTCCACATGACCCGCCGGGTCCGCGCTGATCCAGCGCAGCAGCCACGGCGCGTAATAACGTGCGCCATAGTAATAAAGCCCGCTGGCGTCCATTTCCTTGCCTGAATACCGCACCGTCTTGTAGCTGACCTCTATCGCCGAACGCGCCGCCATCCACGCCGTCGCCCCGAATGGGTAATAGCCCTCGTGACTGATCAGTTGTGCATGTTGATCCAGCTCCATCAGGCTTGAGCCCAAGTGGTCGTTCAGACCGTAGCGCAATTGATCGCCGTCGATGCCTGCCGGTTTTCCTGCCACCCAATGCAAGCAACGGACACTGACGGGGCCAGTGTCGAGGGTAATGACATGCAATTGCTCGCCGTTGTCCCGGGTGCGTACCTCAAGTCCCGGCAGATAATGCACGGCCTGGAAGTGGCTGTTCGTGGGGGTGTGGATGTCATGGCGCTTGTAGACTCGCAGGCCCTGGCTGTAGCGGTACTGTTCTGTATCGTTGGGGCCACGGGCGCGGTCGACCAGAGTGACCGATTCCGGTTGGTCGCGAGCGTTCCACTGCAAGTCTTGTCCAGGCAGCAACGCCTGGAGATTGCCATGGCGGTCGAACAGTGTGTCGAACGACGGAACGGGATCGCCGGGCGTCCATCGTACCCCTCGGTTGCTGCCAGGATCGATGTACATCTGTCGGGTATGGCTGGCGCCTGCGCGCACATGTTGGAGTTTGGTCAGGTTGCCGCCATGGTCATATTCGTAAGTCTGCAGGTAGTTGAGCCGGTGGTTGGGGTCGGTTGGCTGGGGCAGTCCGGGCGTGTCCGAGGGCGGGCCATCGTCATAGCCGCTGGCGCTGAGCAACCGATAGAGCGAGTCGTAGCTGAAGGCTCGGTGGCCATCGACTCGCTGATTGGCGAAATGGGTGGGTGTAAAGGCGTGATCCAGAATTCGGGTGACATTGCCCATCGGGTCATGGACATATTCGAAGTCCTGCAGCGCGGGGGCCTGGCCTTTTTTTGCGCATTGTCTGACCAGGCTGGCATTGGCCGGATCATAGGTCCAATAGCTGACAACGCCATTGCCAGCGTGTTGCTCGATAATCTGTCCGGCGGCGTTGTACCTCGCATTGTGCAGCACCGGCTGCCAGTCGTTTTGGCTCTTGAGTCGCAGGCGAACCTGCGTGAGCTGTCCGGCCACGTCATAGTGCGATTGTCGTTGGTGTTCGCCGGCATCGGTCTGTTCCAGCACCGCGCCTGAAGGACCGAAGATCCAGCGGCTGTTAAAGACCCTGCCATCATGAAACGTACGCGTTTCCTCAAGTGCTTGGCCGAGCAGGCCGTAGCTTTCCCGAGACAACACCCCCGACGCGTCGGCCAGCGCCAGCAATTGTCCTCGCAAGTTGTGGCTGGCGTCGGCCGAGGCGTCGGCGTAAATGAACGTTTCAATCTCGACCTGGTGCTGTTCCTCAACGGTCAACGGCCGCAGCTGCGGGTCATAGGCAATCTGCCAGTGACTGCCACGCTCATCCCATCGTTGCAGCGTCTCCCCTGCCGGCCCCGGCAACACCAGGCGCCATCCGGCATCGACGCTGTCGGTGCGCAGCGCATCATCGGCGAGTGTGTAGCAGGTGGCCTGGTTGGGGAGTGTGGCGTGGTCGCAAAGGCGAGGATCCCGCTGTTCGACAAGCTGCCCAACGACGTTGTGACGTAGACGGGAGATCAATGCTGTCGTTGAGTCGCAGGCCTGATCGCGCAAATAAACCGTTTGCCGGACCGGCAGACCGCGGCCATCGACGGCAACGATGCTAGGCGTGCGGAAATGGATGGCGCTCATCGATCGACGGCCTCCAGTCGGTATGATTGAGATGAACCACGGGAGCTGGACCACTGTAGCAATGACAAGGCGCAACAGAACCTGTCAGGTCTGACAGGGAGCATCAGGTGTTTTGTCCGGTAACAGGTTTCCCCTGGCACCGGTGAGGGCTGTTCGCTTAGCGTTGAGGTTTATTGGTCACGGATGACTTGATGACATGCCCACGCTAGAACCCTCGGTGGCGACAGCACCGAACCCGGACTTGCTGCCCAATTCTCACGAACGAATCGCCCACGCAGTGCCCCGCTGGTTGGTGGGGCTTGGCTCCCAGCAGCGCGCTGCGCTGCTACAAGCCGCAGGTCCGATACCGACGGGGTCAGCCCAGGCCAGCGCGGCGGATCGGGATCACCTGAAAAGCGCCGTGCAAGCCAGTTGGCAATCCCATGGAAAACTGGAACAGCTGCTCGCCAGGCTCCAGCCGATCGAAACCTTCGCCGAACCGCTGCTGGCCGCTGCGCTGAAAAAACGCTTCAACCTCACGTTGGACGTCAGGCAAACCTGTCTCAGGCTCTATATCCCCGAAGGAGTGTCCGTCGCCTACAGGACCCGAACGCTTTCGCTATTGGACGCCGCCCTGCAGAACTTCGAGGCGAAGGAGGCACGTCCCGGTTTTTTTGACGAAGCATCCTGCTTCATTACCCGCCCCTCGGCGAGTGGGCAGTTCGATATCCTGGCGGTGGGCAACACGCTGACTTTACCGGCGTTCGTTGCGCTGTGCCGTGAGCTGGACATAGGCGGACGTTATCAAACCTATCTGAAAAACAATCTGCTCGAAGAACCTGTCGCCGGTGCGGTGGTGCAGGAGTGTTTCCATAATGACGACAAGGACGCCTTCCGGGCGGCTGCGGCGTTGGGGCGGATCAAAGGCGACTTGGGTCCGCAGGCTCGCCAGGCATTGCAGGCATTCATCGCGGGCAAGCCCTGCATGGATTATCGTGGCAGGCCGTACTATTGCCATGCGCTCGTCCTGTTCGACGTTTCCTTGACCGACATCCTGATGATCGCCCCCGCTCTGGAACAGAGCCGGCAGAACTCGCCAGTCCTGGTGTATATCCCCCACGATCCGGAGCATCCTTTCAAGCAATACAGCTCCACGGCCGCGTTCGCGGCAGCATTGGCCGCTCGATTGCGTTCGGATCGGTTCCAGCAATTCTTCAGTCGCTTTGTTCCTGTCGCCGACCGGGGACGTTTTTCTGCCGCACTGAATGAACAACTATCCAAGGCCCGGCGTGATCTTGTACAAACCCCCAGGCTGCGAATGAGTAGCGAAAGGGTCAGGGGCGACATCTGGGATTGGAGCTACGAACAACGGCTCAATCGGATCATCAGGGATGCCCGTGCGGTGGCCGTGCCCACCGGCGACGAAGACTTCAAGTCCCGTTGGGCGCGTTGGGACAGTTTCATGGGCGTGGCCACGACCGTGCTGGAAATGGCTGCTTTTGCGGCGGCTTCTTTTGTGCCGGTACTGGGCGAAGCGCTACTGGCCTACACCGTTTATCAATTGCTCGATGAAACCTTCGAAGGCATCGTCGACTGGTCGCACGGCCAGCGTGCTGAAGCTGCCGCGCATTTGCTCGGAGTGGCTGAAAACATTGCGCTCATGGGGCTGTTCGTGGCGGGAGGCAAGGTGGTGGGGGCTGTGCGGTCTACCCGGCCTTCGCCGTTTGTCGAGCAAATGAAGGTGGTTCGCAGCCGCGATGGGAACTCGCGTCTGTGGCACCCGGATCTCACGCCCTATCAACAACCGCTGGTCCTCGATGAGGGCGCGCGTCCCCAGGCCAATGGCCTCTTTCTTCATCAGGGACAGGAGGTGTTGCTACTCGACGGTCAGCCGTTTGTGGTCGAGCAGGCCGCGAATTCGGGGCCGTATCGAATTCAACATCCTACGCGGCCGGATGCGTATGCCCCCAGGCTCGCCCACAACGAGGTCGGCGCCTGGGTCCACGAGGCTGAACGTCCGCTGAGCTGGCAAGGGGCAAAACTGATGCGGCGCCTGGGGCACAGCGTCGAAGCTTTTTCGGACGAAACCCTGGAGCAGATCCGCATCGTCAGCGGGGTCGAAGAATCGAGCTTGCGCCAACTGTACGTTGAACACGCCCGGCCTCCAGTGTTGTTGGCCGAAACCATCAAGCGCTTCCGTGCCGAGCAAGGCAGTCCAGTAGCCATCGAACCGGTGGTCGGCGAGGCGGGCGGTGCTGGCGCTCAGGTTTTGCACGGTGAGTTTCCCCAGATGCCCCGCGCCGTGGTGGACGAGCTGTTGATCGACGTCACCGAGGTGGAGCGCCGGCAGATGAGCGAGCGCGGGTACTTGCCATTGCGCCTGCGTCAGTCTGCGCGCCGGGCAATGGATGAATGGCGAATTGTCCAGGCCTACGAAGCGTTGTATCTACCCACGAAGGGCAACCCTGATACGTGGCGGTTGGCGTTGCACAGCCTGGAGCAACTGCCGGGATGGCCGACAGACGTGCGTATCGAAATTCGCGACGGGGCACTGGAGGGACCGCTGCTCGACAGCGTCGGGCCGTCGTCATCGTCCGTGCGCAAGGTTCTCGTGCCGGTGGAAGAGGCGACGCCTCGGCTGTTTGGCGAGCAAGCCAATTCGGTGGACAGCGCCGATGATTTCTACACCGACGTCCTGCATGCCCTGACCGAGGCCGAGCTTCGAATGCTGGGCTACAACCTGGGTGACGGGCCTTTGCTGAGGCGGGCTGTCCAGAGAGCGCCACTGGACAGGGCGACGTTTCGCAAGATCCTGCTGGGCGCAACCAGGGCGGTGGAGGACCCGCCGATTGTCGAGCGTCTGCTCGGGGAACAGCCGGGCTATGGGCGGATCGATGAGCGGCTGCTTGGCGCTGGGGACGGGTTGAACCTGGAGGGGCGGTTCCAGGTGCTGTACCCCGATGCGTCGGAGCAGGCCTTTTCCAAATTCGTCGGCTCATTTCCTTCCGAGGCAATGGCCTTGGAAAATCTCAGGACCCGAGAGATTGAATTCGAAGGGTTGAGCAGGGCACTGGAGGATTGGGTCGCCATCGAGCGGGGCGATACGCTGCCAATCAATCAGCGCTACCACAAGAGAAAACTGGCATCGACCCTCAAGCAATGTTGGCGAGCAGGTTTGGACCCGTCGCCCGAGGGCTACGCACTGGATCTGGATCATCACTGGTCGCACGATTTTCTCGATTATTTCCCAACGTTGGAGGTGAGTTTCGCTCATGTGAGCTCGCTTCAATGGCGCCAGGGAGCGCTTCGTGTCGATATGGGGCCGTTCCTCGATTATTTTCCTGATTTGAAGGCGCTGGATCTGAGCCACAACAATCTCGTAACGGCTCCCCGACTCAATTATGCCGATCTGCAACGGCTGGACCTCGCCGACAACCGGTTGAACCTCACCGCCGAAAACGTGGCTGAAATAGCGGGGCTTGGTCGCCTGGAAGTGTTGCGGCTGAGTAATAACCCAACCTTGACTCTGCCTCCCGACATCAGCCTCATGCCGGAGCTCAGTGTGCTGGACTTGCAGAACACCGGCATTGCCGACTGGCCGCCAGGCTTGTTTTCCACAGCGCGGCCGCCTGCCTTCGAACTGAATCTGATGGACAACCCCATTAGCCGTATACCGCAAGTGACGCCCGGCTCCGAGCAAGCCCGGTTGATCGCACGCACCCGTTTGAGCCGGGACCAACTGCCGGATGATTGTCTAAGGCAATTCCAGGATTACATGCGTTCGGTCGGCTATGACCCGGCGCGCAGTTATCCGCCCAAGGGCGAGTTGACCAGCCAGCATTGGCTCGAAGATGTCGACGCTGAGCAGCGCGTGGCTCGGCAACGGACGTGGGATGAGCTTGAGCGTGAAGCCGGTGCCCAGGGTTTTTTCGAGGTGCTGGAGCAATTGACGGAGGCTGCTGATTACGTCGAGGCGACTTATCGTCCCCAGTTGGTGGAGCGAGTCTGGAGAATGCTCGACGCGATGTCCGAAGACGCGACATTGCGCGAGGAGCTGTTTCGCATGGCAATCAACCCGGATTCCTGTGCCGATGCCGGGGCCCAGCTGTTCAACGAAATGGGGGTCAAGGTCCTGGTCCATGAAGCGTATCGGGAGGGCGACGCCGGGAAGGTCGAAGCCAAGTTGCTGGCGCTGGCCAAGGGCAAGTCCCGGTTGGATCAAGTCAACGAAATTGCCCGCGCCACGATCCAGAGTCGCTTGCAGGCGGGCGAGACTTTTATCGCCTTGGATGAGGATGGCGAGCTCACCGGGACCATTGATGAGGTGGAAGTCTACCTGGCGTTCCAGACCGGTTTGGCCGAGCGGCTTGAGTTGCCATGGCAATCCAAGGGGATGTTGTTCCAGGCGCTGGCGGATGTGGACGAAGCGGCGCTGAGCCAGGCCTATCAGTCTGTCCTGGCGCTGGAAACAGGCGATGGATTGGTGAATCAGATGATCGGGCAAAGGTTTTGGCGACGGTATTTGAAAAAGCGTTACCCACAAGCGTTTCTTCAGAACTCGATTAAGTACGCTGAACAGGCTGAGGCATTGCTTGATGCTCAGCTGACGGGTGCTATCTCTAAGGAACAGTATGAGCAAGGCATGATAGAGCTGGGATACGGTCGCACGGAGTTGCTGCGACGGTTGAGCCGGCAGTTGCTCGAAATACCTGGGCGGTGAATGATTCCAGCCGTGGGTGGCATCAGTCTGGGTAGGCTTTCACCATACGCTTCCATTCGTCATGGGATATAAGCGTCCTTCCGGTAATGATGTTGAATCCGGGGGCTCCATGATCGCTGTCCAGCAGGATGTTGGTGCAATTGAAACAGGCCGGAAAATCTTCAACGACATTGGCACCTTGCAGCTTCTGTGTGGCGAGGGTGACAAATTGAAGATTTTCCTTAACGTTCGGGAATAACCTGATCAAGTTGCCCTGGATGACCTCCGCGTGATACCCGGGAATGCCGGCACTTTGCGGGGTCAGAGCATTGCTCTGCTCGATATGAGGAATGACCAGTTCTCTCACCATATCGGGCAGGGATGCTTCATATTCAATACCGCTGATACCGACTGGGGTCACACTGCCTCCCCTATGGATTTTTATATCGGGGTCCCTGACAGCTTCGATATAGCGTTCACCCAGATGGGTCGCGAATTCGCTCGGGTCGACCGCCAGTATTCCTGACATGAGTAAGTAGGGCTCCCGTACGGTGGGATGTCGAGGCTTATGGACAGTGATTCCTGGAACCTCCTCAACGTTCTTTGGTTGGGGAATATTGTATACATTTGTGATCATGATCGAGGCGCTGGGGTCGCCGTTGTCAAACAGCACGCCAGCATGTGCAGTCAGTTTGTTTTTTGCAGCCGTGGTAAATCTTGCGTAGGGGAATTCTCTATAAAATTCTTCCCGCGCTTGCTTGACTTCGTGCGGCTTTCCCTTTTGCGGTGGTAGGGGGTTTTTCCCCGCCCCTGTCAGCATGCGTTCCGTCTCTTGGCTAAAGGCTTGATAAAATTTTTCCTTGCCCAACCCGAAAGCATCCACAAGCCCGATCGGGTTATTCCCCACCATCGCATACACATTCAACCCATCCACCGGCCCCCCCGGGTCCGGGTTGATCCAGCGCATCATCCACGGTGCGTAATAACGGAACCCGTAGTAATAAAGCCCACTGGCATCGCGCTCCTTGCCGGAGTAACGAACGGTCTTGTAACTGGCCTGCACCTGGGAGTCCGCCGCCCACCACGCCGTGCCACCGAAGGGGTAGTAACCTTCGAGGCTGATGAGCCGGGCGTCCTGGTCCAGTTCCATCACCAACGAACCCAGATGATCTTCAAGGCTGTAGCGCAGCTGGCCTTGCTCTATTTCGCTCGGCCGGCCTTTGGCCCAGTACAGTCCGCGCACGTTGAACGCCGGGCCTTGCAAGGTGCAGACGTGCAATTCTTCGCTGTTGCCCAGGGTGCGGATTTCCAGGCCCGGCAAGTAACGCACGTCGCGCACGTGGCTGACGGAAGCGGCCTGGGCGATGTGCCGCTTGCGCATGCGGATGCCCTGGCCGTTGTAGCTGTAGTGCTCGGCATCGTCTTCGCCGTCGTGGCGTTGGACTTGGGTCACCTTGTGCAACTGATTGCGCCAGTTCCAGGTCAGGTGTTGTCCGGAGGCGGGCAGGCTCAGTGGGTTGCCGCCGGCATCGAAGTCCAAGTCGTCGCCGGGGGCGGCTTCGCCCTTGTGCCATTGCAGGCAGCGATTGCTCGACGGGTCCAGTGTCAGGCGTAGCGTATGCCCTTGGCCTGGGGGGGCGCTGTTGTGAACCAATTTTTCCAGATTACCGCCGTGGTCATACTCGTAATGTTGAGTGTATGGGGTTCGCAAGGACAGGTCGGAGGGCGGGACAAGCCCTGGCAACCCCGGTTGCGTACCCGCTCCGGGGATCTCCAATCCCGTGGCGCTTTCCAGGCGATACAGGCTGTCATAGACGAAGGTACGAATGTCTTCGCTGCGCTGGTTGGCGTGGTAACGCACGACATGGGTGTGATCGGCGATAGACGTGACATGGCCCATGGGATCGTAGAGGTAGGTCAAGTGCTGCAGGGCATCGCTGCCATTCATGGCTTTGAGCTCAGTCAGGCGTCCGTTGGCCGGGTCATAGGCAAGACGGGTCTTGATGCCATTGCCGGCGGTGCACGCCTGTAGCTGACCCGCGGCAGAGTATTGGAACTCATGGGCGATCAGCTCGTCCGTCGGGCTGCCTGCCCATTGCAAATGCACGCGCTTGGGCTGTCCGGCGACATCGAGTTCAATGCGTCGGCTGTGTCCCCTGGCATCGGTCTGGCCCAGGGTGTCACCCAAGGCGTCGTAGTGCCAACGGGTGTCGTAGCGGGCAGGCTCCAGCAAACGCTCGCGCTCCGCTTCATCGTCCGGCCAGTCGGGCATCTCCAGCGTGTCGAGGAAACGTTGTCCGTGATCCAGGGGCAACCCTGCCATTGAATAATCGTCAACGGTGACCAGCCCGGCCGTGTCGTAATGCTCCACCCATTGACCGCAGCGATTGTGCAGGGCGTCTTCGGGCGAAGGGCTGCCGTAGCGCAGGCGACCGACCGTGGCCCAAGCCTGGCCCTGGCCGCGCTCGCGGATCAGCGTGGGCCGCAATTGCGAGTCGTATTCGGTCTGTTGCTCGCTACCGCGGGCATCCCAACTGTGCAAGCGCTCGCCGGCCAGGCCGGACAATTCGCAGCGCAACCCGGCATCGACGTTTTCAGTACGCAGCGGTGTGCCGGACAGGCTGTAGAGGCTGTGCAGGCTGACGGTTGGCGTGCCGTGAAAGCGCGGATCCCATTGATCGATAATGCGCCCGAGGAGGTCATACGCCTGGGCCGTGACCAGCCTTTGGGTTTCGTCGCTTGTTGAACCGCGCAGATAGTCCACCCGACGGACAGGTCCGCCTCGTCCATTGAACACCGCCACGACGGGAGTCTTGCCATGAATCTGCCGACTCACTGGGCAGGCCCCGTATCGGTGTCGTTGTAATCGTGGTCGCACTGGTACCACGGATGATAGACATGCCAGGCTTCATGGCCCTTGGCATTGACGACCTTGACCAGCCGCCCGGGCGGATCGTAGAACTGTTGATCATGGTAGCCATGCTCGCGTAGCGAGGCATCGTTGACGTAATGCCAGTCATCGGCGAAATAAGGACGGTAGACCCGCGTTACCAAGCCTTTGTTGTTGTACTCGACCCGTTCACTGACGCGCCAGCGCGGGTCGGCATCCTGCTGGATCGGCCGCCCATCGTCGCCCAATCTCAGCGAGCCGTCCTCGGCCACGGCATAGGCTTGCCCAGGCTCGACCAATTGCTTGCTTTGCAGCGGGCGACCAAAACCGTCGACGGCGCTGATGGCGATGCGGATCTGTCGCAGTTCATCATCCGGGTAGCGATCGGCGCTCAACATGACGCTGTGGGCCGGCTCCCGGGGCGTGGCCTGGACGAGCGCCCGGAGCAGTGCCTCGCCAACGGTATGCGTTTGAAGTCGGGCCAGACGAACGCGCGCCGACGCGCGAATATGGCCGCTGGGCAGTATGTAGCGGGCGTCGATCCACTCGTCGCGCTGCACCGGCAGCACCAGCGCCAGGTCAAGAGTACCCATCCAGCTCAGTTCCTCGACACGCACGGCGCTGGCCATGTTTGCCAAGGTGGTCGCAGGGTATTCGATGGCGTGAGCCGGTGACAAATCGTCGGGAGGTGTATAGGTGTCAATGGCATCGAAGCCTGCCGGAGCAGCGTTTTCGGTGCCATGGAAGGTGACGCCCAAAGGCACTCCGGCCGGGCCGTAGAGCGCTTCCTGGAGGTTGTCGTTGGCGTCGATGATTTTTTGCGGCAGCAACGAATGGTAGTGGTATTCGACATGGGTCGCGCACCCATCCGGTAGCGTCACGACGGCGGGCATCAGGTGATAGTCGTCGTATTCGACCGTTGTAACGCCATGACTCTGTGTTTCCTGCAACGCTCTGATATGGAAGAAGCCTTCGAGCGGCAGGTAGGTGGCGAAACCGACCCTCTTGGACCATAGGTTTTGCAGGGCATCCTGTTCCGTATCCTCGGGCAGGAACAACTTCATCGGCTCGAAGCCAATCTCAGCCAGTGCTTCGCGGATGTCGAACTGCCCAGGTACCGCGTCGTAGGCGTCCAGCGCCTGTTTGTCGAACTCGGCCACTTCCAGCGGACCGCGCAGGGCCTGGAACAGGATGTCGTCCGCATCATCGCGCAGGTAGGTTTGTTCCTCCAGGGCGATCAGCACCCGGGCGGCCGTCCATTGTTCCGAATCCTGATGGTCGAGGAAGCATTCATAACTGATCTGCTGCGGATTCAGCCCCTCGGGGAGTTGGCCTTTGGACCGTTGCAGCCCGTTGGTCCGAGCGCGCCAGGGCAGGCCCAGCCGCTGGCGTTGCCCGCTATCGTCCACCAGGTGCAGATACTCGGCCCGACTTTCGATGATGTGGAAAACCTGTTGCTGATCGTCATGGGCGTCACGCCACCAATTGATCTCGTCTTCATCTTCGAAGGGCGGTGGGCTTGCGGCGGTCAGACGCCGGGCATAATGGACGATGAAACCGTGCGCCAACTGGCCGTAGCGGTTCCAACCCAGGTTGACGGTGTGCTGGGCCTGCGGGTCGTTGATAAAACCATCGTATTGATGAGTGGCCGTTTCCAGCGCCAACACCAACAGGCTCTTCTGGTTGTCGTGGGGGTAGCGCAGTAAATAACGCTGCCGGGCCACCGTGTAGGGCTTGGTCATGTCTGTCGATACGCCGTTGTGGGTCTCGCTGCGCAGTACATGACCGCTCAAGGCGTAGGCCATATCCCGGGCGGTGTCCGGGTCGGGAACGATGATTTGGTCGACTTCGTCTTGTTCGTGGAACTGGGTTAGCAGCGTGGGTCCCAGGGGCGGCGCGTCTTGGTCGGCGTCGAAGCAATCCCTGAGCGGCGGGTCGACGGTACGGCCGGTATGGAACCAGGTCTTGGCCAGCACCGGTGCGGTGAAGCCGCTGTTCCGGTCTTCTGAAGGCAACTCGCTGTCGAGCTGATACAACCGGCCAAAGCCCCTGAACTCACGGTGATAGCTGTCGTAGTCACCTTCGTAATAGGTAAAGCGCTGGGTCAGGCAATTGCCGGTGATTTCGTCCATCTGTTGTTGGCGGGCCACCAGCGGCAAGGCCATGGGCAGGTAGCAATCCAGCGCTTCGTCCTTCGTCACGCGCTGTGCTTTTTCATCCAGCCAGAACTGCGCGCTGCTGCGATACGTCAGCGTGCTGCTGCAACCCATGTTGTTGTTCGTAGCGCTGAGCATATAGGGACGTGCCGCGACGAAGTCGTAGCGCCAATGCCGGGGTTTCATATCCGGCGTGTGATGGGGCACGCTCAGGATCAGGCTGGCGCAACCCAAGCCTTGCAGATCGGCCAATGTGACTTGGCAGAGGTTGTCATAGCGCAAACCGTCGGGCCAGGACACCTGCAAAGGTGTTTGCTCCAGGCCATTGCCGCCGTGGTTGAAATAGATCTCGAAACAATCGCTTCGCAGGTAGATCAGTGACGGTGCTCCAGAGCCATCCACATCGGCGATTCGCACCCGCTCGGTATTGAATTCCTCGTATTTGAAGGGCAGGGGGCTCATGACAAAACCCGCACCGAAATGCCCATGGCCCAGGTTTGGCCAACACTTGATTTCATCGAAGCGAATGCGGACCAGTTCGGTGCTGTCGCTACCCAACATATTGCCCAACAGCACCAGCTCGCTGCGTACGCCGCTGAACAATGGCAGGGTGCTGTCCGGTTCATGGGGTACGTCCACGCCAGCGGCGAACCCTTCTTCGCGCAGGTTCGCATAGAGGCGTACGCTGTTGGGGCCGATCATCGCCAACGAGTGCAATCCATCGCCGGCCAGATCGCCCAACTGCGCGGCGGGATGCAGGAACTCTACGGGGAAATGCTTGAAGTCCGTGAAGGCCGACCAACTGCGGTCCGGGTTGAGCGTGTAGAAGCCGATCGTGCCGGGCTGGGCGATGACCCAATTGAGGCGACCACTGCCGGTCAGGTCGGTGAGTAATTGCATGACCGTCGAGTTTTCGGCGGCGACGGGAATGCTTGGCAGAAACGTCCAGGGGCCATAACCGATTGCTTCACTGTCACCGGTGGTCGCGCGCTCGGGCTCGCGGTAATACCAGCCGTTGCTGTAGCGGCACAAGAAACCTGGAACACCTTCGCCATACAGGTCGACGCACTGATAACGCCGACCGTGTTCCAGGGCCGGCATGGTTTCCAAGGCAAAAAACGCCTTGGGTGCAACGTCAGGCGCAAAGTCGCTGTATTGAAGTTCCACCGGCGGCGAATACTTGACCCGACCCTCGGCATCCCAGTCTTGATAGTGGACGGCGGTCAACAGGCTGTAGTCCAGCGCCGTCGAGGTGTACTCCAGCAACAGTCGCCGCACCAGCGCCGGTTCGGCGTCGGCAGGGAAACGGTGGAACATCAGCACCTGATGACACAGGCGCCGGGTGCCGATTTCGAAACCGTATCGGTAGCTGTGGAACGGGTCGCTGCGCAGTTGCCAGGCGTCTTCGTCGACGGGCGTCCAGGTGGGTTTTTCCTCCAGTTCGAGGGGGCGTTGGCCGTAGTCGAACAGCAGATGGAAGTGCCACGGCAAGGTCGCCGGGTCCGGTCCTTCGAAACAGTAGAAGGTTTCGCTGGCGGTGACGTTGCCGTAGCACACACGGCGCAGGTAGCGTTGGGCGCGGTAGTCATGAGGGCCGTCGGACACCGCCGGATCCGCCGCATACTCATAATAGATGTGCTCGCCCAGCGGACTGACTTCTTCCAACAACAGCCACTCGGCGATGCGTGTCGGTGGCTCGGGCTCAGGTTCAGGTTCGGGCTCAACAATGCGTGATGCTTCGCTTTTCCCGTAGCAATACAAGTGCCCGTTGCTGCCCTGTACTCGCCAGAACGGGAGGTCGTCGATGGGTGTCCAGAGTTCATAAATGTCGAAGGTGCTTTCAACCCTGGGGTAGTAGCGCACCGTCGCGAAAGTTCGGTCGCCGACTTTACGGCTGGTCTGTGCGTCCAGATCAGGCCAGCGCTCCACCCCGTCGGGGCCAACCATGACATCCTCTTCGTTGTAGAGCGGCACGCCATTACTGGTCCTGCGCCGAATGCTGGGAAGCGACAACTGCATGCCGATGCCGAACGTGCCGTTGCCGCTCTGGCTGCTGTATTGCAGAACCAGGGGCGGCGTCAGGTGACGGGCGCTCGACATGGGCAACGGCAATTCAAAGGAAGCGGCGCCTCGCGTGCCTACCGGGCCGAGGCTGTTGCCGATCGTAGCGATTGACGTGCTGCCGGCGATGGTGGGCGTGATGATCTGGAGGGGCGCTTGCTCTGCCATGGACGTACATCCCTTTAAGCCTCGCCAGGATTGATCCCCGGCCAGGGGAGGATGCCAAGGGTGAGCAGGGGTGTAACCTGTCAGATCTGACAGGTCGGTGGGTTTGCCCGATGAATGGTTGTGCGCACCACCTTTGCGGGAGTGAGCAAGCTCGCTCCCACAGGGTTTTGCTGCGATAAAAAAGGCCGGTGAGCTTGTCGCCCACCGGCCTTCTTCACTGCGCTGAGTGCGTGTTACTGCACTTCCACCGCCAGGCTCTCGCTGATCTTCTTCTGCCAGATGGCAGGACCGGTGATGTGCACCGACTCGCCCTGGCTATCGACCGCAACGGTCACCGGCATGTCCTTGACCTCGAACTCGTAGATCGCTTCCATGCCCAGTTCGGCGAACGCCAGGACCTTGGACTTCTTGATCGCCTGGGCCACCAGGTAAGCGGCACCGCCGACGGCCATCAGGTAGACGGCCTTGTTGTCCTTGATCGCTTCGATGGCGGTCGGGCCGCGCTCGGATTTGCCGATCATGCCCAACAGGCCGGTCTGCTCGAGGATCTGGCGGGTGAACTTGTCCATCCGCGTGGCGGTGGTCGGACCGGCCGGGCCGACCACTTCGTCGCCGACCGGATCGACCGGGCCGACGTAATAGATGAAGCGGCCCTTGAGGTCCACCGGCAGGGTTTCACCCTTGTTCAGCATCTCGACCATGCGCTTGTGCGCCGCGTCGCGACCGGTGAGCATCTTGCCGTTGAGCAGCACGGTTTCGCCCGGTTTCCAGCTCTGCACGTCTTCCGGGGTCAAGGTGTCGAGGTTGACGCGACGGGCCGACGGGCCGGCTTCCCAGACGATTTCCGGGTAGGCGTCCAACGGTGGCGCTTCCAGCGACGCCGGGCCGGTGCCGTCCAGCACGAAGTGGGCGTGACGGGTGGCGGCGCAGTTGGGGATCATGCACACCGGCAGCGAGGCGGCGTGGGTCGGGTAGTCCATGATCTTCACGTCGAGCACGGTGGTCAGGCCACCCAGGCCCTGGGCGCCGATGCCCAGTTGGTTGACCTTCTCGAACAGCTCCAGGCGCATCTCTTCGATACGGTTCTGCGGGCCGCGGGCCTTGAGCTCGTGGATGTCGATGGACTCCATCAAGACTTCCTTGGCCATGACCGCGGCTTTCTCGGCGGTGCCGCCGATGCCGATGCCAAGCATGCCCGGTGGGCACCAGCCGGCGCCCATGGTCGGAACGGTTTTCAGTACCCAGTCGACGATGGAGTCGGACGGGTTGAGCATGGCCATCTTCGACTTGTTCTCGGAACCGCCGCCCTTGGCCGCCACGTCCACTTCCACGGTGTTGCCCGGGACGATGGAGTAGTGGATGACCGCCGGGGTGTTGTCCTTGGTGTTTTTGCGCGCGCCCGCCGGGTCGGCGAGGATCGATGCACGCAGGACGTTTTCCGGCAGGTTGTAGGCGCGACGCACGCCCTCGTTGATCATGTCGTCCAGGCTCATGGTCGCGCCATCCCAACGCACGTCCATGCCCACGCGCACGAACACGGTCACGATGCCGGTGTCCTGGCAGATCGGCCGATGGCCGGTGGCGCACATGCGCGAGTTGATCAGGATCTGCGCCATGGAGTCACGGGCCGCCGGCGATTCTTCGCGCAGGTAGGCTTCGTGCATCGCCTGGATGAAATCCACGGGGTGGTAATAGGAAATGAACTGCAGGGCGTCCGCAACGCTCTGTATCAGGTCATCTTGCTTGATCACGGTCATGAGTCGCGCTCCTCTCTAAAGACGGGAACATTCAATAAGGTGCCGGCCGCTTGGGTGCATCGGTCGACGGGCGGCACCTCTACAAGGCACGCCGGGCATGCTGGCGCGACGCTAAAAAGGCGCGGCAGTATATCGCAGGCAGCCACCCTGTGGGAGCGAGCTTGC
The DNA here is from genome assembly GCF_001269655.1 of Pseudomonas thivervalensis. Taxonomy (GTDB): domain Bacteria; phylum Pseudomonadota; class Gammaproteobacteria; order Pseudomonadales; family Pseudomonadaceae; genus Aquipseudomonas; species Aquipseudomonas thivervalensis. Next base: position 310,122 of record NZ_LHVE01000014.1, on the reverse strand, counting down.
TCGCGATAGCGACGGATTGAACAGGTGGGAGGTGAACGCCCGTGGCGAGGGAGCTTGCTCCCGCTGGAGCGCGAAGCGGTCCCGTTTCTGGTGGGCGCTTCGCACCCAAGCGGGAGCAAGCTCCCTCGCCACAGGTAAACGTTCGCCAGGGACATCAGACAACTGCGTCATTTTGGGCCATTGCTTTGACGCCATTTTTCTGCTCCAGAATTGAATGGTCATTTGTCCTACACGCCACTAAAGTGGCGTCTGGCCTGTAGCGTAGGACGCCTCCTGTCAGTTTCCTTTCCCATGGTGAGTCAACGATTGACCCATAACGCCATTCAACGTCTTTTGCTGAAACGCTTCGCTTTGGCGGCCGCGACGTACGCGCTGGCACTGGTTTTGTTGTGGCTGGCATTTTTCAGTGGGCATTACCTGGACTCGTTGCGCGGTGTCATCATCGGCAGCGTGTTGGTCGTGCTGTGCCAGGCCGGGCTGTTCGCGCTGTTTATCACCGACCGCAACCTGCGCTTCGCCGATCCCAGCCTTACCGAAGTCCAGGTGTTGATCGGCCTGGGCTGGCAGACGTGGATGATGGCGCACCTGGACCAGGCCCGGGGCGTGTTCCTGGTGTTCTATGTGCTGATCCTGCTGTTCGGGCTGTTCCACCTGTCGCGCCGGGCCTTTGTGCGCTGCGCGTCGCTGGTGTTCATCAGCTTCACGGCCATTACCCTCTGGGACGGTTATTTCTTCAGGCTTCCCGATCCCACCTTGGCCGGTTTGCAGGTGGCCGTGCTGTTTCTCGTGCTGGTGTGGCTGGTGTTTTACGCCCGCTACGTCCAGACCTCGCGCCAGCGCATGCGCCAGCGGCGGTTTGCCTTGCAGGCGCACCAGGACACCCTGCGCGGGATGATGCGCCAGCTCGAAGACCTGGTGGCCACCGATGAGCTGACCGGGCTGTTCAATCGCCGACACTTCCTGCGCCTGGCCTCCCGCGAACTCAATACCCTCAGGCCCGGCATCGCCCATGGCCTGGCCCTGATCGACCTCGACCATTTCAAGCGCATCAACGATCTGCACGGCCACGCCGCTGGCGACCAGGTGCTGCAAGCGTTCGCCGCGGTCGCCACGGCGTGCCTGCGCGAAGGCGATGTACTGGCCCGTTATGGCGGCGAGGAATTCGTCATGTTGTTGCCCGCTTGCGACCCCCAGCGTTTGACGGCCTGTTGCGAGCGGCTGCGGCTGGCGTTCACCGAGGTCGAGCTGATCGGCCTGCAGGTCGGCCCCCTCAGTTTGTCGGCGGGCATGACGATGCTGGGCATGGACGATGACCTGGACAATGCGTTGCAGCGTGCCGACCAGGCCCTGTACCGTGCCAAGCGAGACGGCCGCAATCGTTGCGCCGCCGCGTGGGAGAACGTCGATGCCTGAACTGACAGTCGCCGGTCGGCACTGGACAGTGGCGGCGGGCAGTAACCTGCTGGACGCTTTGAACGGCGCCGGTGTGGCGGTGCCCTACAGTTGCCGCGCCGGGAGCTGCCACGCCTGCCTGGTGCAATGCGTGGGGGGCGATGTGCGCGACAGCCGCCCAGACGCCTTGAGCCCGGCGCAGCGTGACCAGGGGTGGCGGCTGGCCTGCCAATGCCAGGTGGTCGAGGATGTGCAGATCCACACCTTCGACCCGCAACGCGACGGCCAGGCCGCTCACGTGGCAGCGGTGGATTGGCTGGGCGGCGAGGTGCTGCGTTTGCGCGTTACCCCTGAGCGGGCGCTGCGCTATCGCGCCGGGCAGCATCTGGTGCTGTGGGCCGGTGAGGTGGCCCGGCCGTATTCCCTGGCGAGCCTGCCCGAAGAAGACCGTTTCCTGGAGTTCCACCTCGATTGCCGCGAGCCCGGCCAATTCATCGAGGCGGCCCGGCAGATGAAGGCCGGCGACCCGATCCGCCTGGGCGAACTGCGTGGCGGTGCCCTGCATTACGACCCTGACTGGCACGAGAGGCCGCTGTGGCTGCTCGCCGCCGGCACGGGGTTGGCGCCATTGTTCGGCCTCCTGCGCGAAGCCTTGCGCCAGCATCACCAAGGCGCGATTCGCCTTATTCACGTGGCCCATGATGCGGCCGGGCATTACCTGGCCAAACCCCTGGCAGCGCTGGCGGCCAAGCATCAAAACCTCTCGGTGGAGCTGCTGACCACGGCCGAGGCGCCGTCTGCCTTGGCGCAACTGCGGCTTGTTTCCCGGCAAACCCAAGCCTTACTCTGCGGCCATCCCGACCGGGTCGAGGCCTTTGCCAAGCGTTTGTACCTGGCCGGCTTGCCGCGCAATCAACTGCTGGCCGACGTTTTCCTGCCCCGTGGTTGAGCGCTGATGTCCAGACGCGAGACCGACCATGACCGAAACCCTGTTGCTCGACCGTGAGCGCGGCCTGCTGACCGTGCGCATGAACCGCCCGGACAAGAAAAACGCCCTGACCCGGGCGATGTACAGTCAATTGGCCCAAGCCTTGGTGATGGCCGACAGCGACCCGCAGGTTCGCGCGGTGCTGCTCACCGGCTCCAGCGATTGCTTCACCGCCGGTAACGACATCATCGACTTCCTCGAACAGCCGCCGAACGACCTCGACAACCCGGTATTCCAGTTCATGCTCAGCCTGCTCGATTGCCGCAAACCGGTGATCGCCGCCGTGGCCGGGCCGGCGGTGGGCATCGGCACCACGTTGTTGCTGCATTGCGACCTGGTCTACGTCAGCCGGGACGCGCGGCTGCGCATGCCGTTCGTCAACCTGGGGCTGTGCCCGGAGTTTGGCTCCAGCCTGATCCTGCCACGGCTGCTGGGCCAGGCCAGGGCTGCGCAATTGCTGCTGCTGGGCGAGGGCTTCGGTGGTGAACAGGCGGTCGCCTGGGGCATCGCCACCGAGGCGCTGGACAGCGGTGAAGCGGCCTTGGCCAAGGCTCGGGAAGTGGCGTTGCGCTTCGAATCGCTGCCGCCTGATGCCGTGCGCATCAGCAAGCAACTGATGAAAGCGCCGGACCGGGAACAACTGCGCAAAGTGATCGAAGAAGAGGGCACGCTGTTCACCCAGCGCCTGCGCTCGCCCGAGGCGGTAGCGGCGTTGTCGGGGTTTATCAACAGGCGTTGAGTTTTGTAGCGTCTGGCCCGGCGCCATCGCGAGCAAGCTCGCTCCCACAGGGAGGTTGTGTTGAACACATTATTCATGAACACCACAGACCTACTGTGGGAGCGAGCTTGCTCGCGATGGCGGCAGTTCAGGCAGCACATGTTTCAGCAGGCAAAAACCAAAAAGCCCCACCATTCACATGGCAGGGCTTTGGTTTTTCAGCGCTCGGTCACTCAGACCATCGGGTCGCCCACATGCAGGATCTTCATCCCGTTGGTGCCGCCGATGGTGTGGTAGCTGTCACCCTTGGTCAGGATGACCCAGTCACCGGTCTGCACCACGCCGCGCTTGACCAGTTCATCCACCGCCGCCTGGCTGACTTCGCCCGGTTGCAGGGCGGCCGGGTCGAACGGCACGGTGTAGACGCCACGGAACATCGACGCCCGAGCCTGGGTTTCGCGGTGCGGGGAGAACGCGTAGATCGGCACCGAGGAGCGGATGCGCGACATGATCAGCGGCGTGTAGCCACTTTCGGTCAGGGCGATGATCGCCTTCACGCCCGGGAAGTGGTTGGCGGTATACATCGTCGCCAGGGCGATGCTCTCGTCGCAACGCTCGAAGGTCTTGCCGATGCGGTGGCTGGAGGTCTTGCTGGTCGGGTGCTTCTCAGCGCCGATGCAAATACGCGCCATGGCTTGCACCGCTTCGAGCGGGTAGAGGCCGGCGGCGCTTTCGGCCGAGAGCATCACGGCGTCGGTGTAGTCGAGCACGGCGTTGGCTACGTCGGACACTTCGGCGCGGGTCGGCATCGGGTTCTGGATCATCGACTCCATCATCTGGGTCGCAACGATCACCGCTTTGTTGTGGCGGCGCGCGTGCAGAATGATCTTTTTCTGGATACCCACCAGCTCGGCGTCGCCGATTTCCACACCGAGGTCGCCACGGGCCACCATCACGGCGTCGGACGCCTTGATCAGGCCATCGAGGGTTTCGTCGTCGGCCACGGCTTCGGCGCGTTCGATCTTGGCCACCAGCCAGGCGGTACCGCCGGCTTCGTCGCGCAGTTGACGGGCGTATTCCATGTCCGCCGCGTCACGCGGGAAGGACACGGCCAGGTAGTCGACTTCCATTTCCGCGGCCAGCTTGATGTCGGCCTTGTCTTTCTCGGTCAGGGCCGGTGCCGTCAGGCCACCGCCGCGACGGTTGATGCCTTTGTGGTCCGACAGCGGGCCGCCGATGGTCACGACGCAGTTCAGTTCGGTGGCGGTGGCGGTCTCGACACGCATCACCACGCGACCGTCGTCGAGCAGCAGCTCGTCGCCCACGCCGCAGTCCTTGACCAGGTCCGGGTAGTCGATGCCGACCACTTGCTGGTTGCCTTCGGTCAGCGGATGGCTGGTGGAGAAGGTGAAGGTGTCACCGATCTTCAGCTCGATGCGCTTGTTGGCGAATTTGGCGATACGGATCTTCGGGCCTTGCAGGTCACCCAACAGGGCAACGAAGCGGCCGTGCTTGGCGGCGAGGTCGCGCACCAGCTTGGCACGAGCCTTGTGCTCGTCGGGGGTACCGTGGGAGAAATTCAGACGGGCAACGTCCAGGCCAGCCAGAATCAGCTGTTCGAGAACTTCCGGCGAATTACTGGCCGGGCCAAGGGTAGCGACGATTTTGGTGCGACGGACGGACATGCAAGACTCCTCAAGTTCAAGCGCCAGCGAAGGCTACTATGCTCTTTGGGTGTAGTCATTGTTCATATGCACTACTTTTTCGTTTGTTTTTCGAAATGAACATTCCTGAAAATTTTTGCGCCTTTTAACTACTAAAGCCGAACATTGCTCTTGTGGCGAGGGAGCTTGCTCCCGCTGGGCTGCGCAGCAGCCCCAAAAACAGGGCCGCTCCGCGCCCCAGCGGGAGCAAGCTCCCTCGCCACACAGGTGTTCACCATGGCGAGCGCTTTCAGGCTGAAGATTTTCCCATCCAGGTCGATACAGAGCTCAAGACAGGAGAACCTCCCATGCGATTCGTGCTTTTTGTTGCCCTGGCCCTGAGCGTCACGGGCTGCACCCGTTGGTCGATGAACCACCACATGAACCTGGCCTACAAGGCCTATGACCGTGGCAATTGCGAGCAGGTCATGCTCGAACTGTCCCAAGTCGACCGCGCGAGCCGTGCCCGCCGCTATATGCAGCCGGAAGTCTCGATGCTGCGCGGCCAGTGCCTGGAACGGCAAAAGCTGTTTGTCGATGCGGCGCAGACCTACCAGTTCATCATCACCCAATACCCTAACAGCGAATACGCGTTCCGCGCGCGTGCCCGGCTCGAAACCTTGCAGAGCCTGGGCCATTACCCTACCCGTAGCGCCTCGGCGATCCGTCCTACTGCGTCTTGACCCCCTCCCAGCGGCCAGGCGTCATCCCTGGCCGCCACCCTCTACCCGTCTTGTTTATGAAAATTGATTCATGGGGCTGGTCGTCACCCCACCTTGGGCTATATTTGTACAAGTCGTAGTTAGAGCTAGATCTCTATTTTCTAGAAGCACCTGAGACCGGCAGAAACAGGCTCAAGACGATTGACCGCGTCTGGCACCGGGATTGGGGAGAGCGGGCTCGCTTGGGTTCGTTCCGAAGTGATCGGCAGGCCCGGTATGTGGCCGCAAAAAAAGCGATACAAGACATGTACAGGGAACGCCGAATTGAACGGCATCAATTGCCGTATTTCCTCAAAGTGTTCAACGCCGTCAACGACAGACCCATCGGTTTCCTGGGCAATGTTTCCGAGCATGGACTGATGCTGATCAGCCATCTGCCGTTGATGGTCGGTGCGGATTTCGACCTGCACCTGAAAGTCCCTGCCGACGAAGGGCCGCAACAGAACATCAAGTTGAAAGCCCGGTGTCTGTGGTGCCATGAAGACGTGACGCCACAACATTTCGATGCCGGTTTCAGCCTGCTGGTGGCCTCACCGGACTACGGTCAACTGGTGAGCGCGTTGCGGCAGTATTTCTGTTTTTATCCGTTGCCCGCGTCGGCCTGAGCATTTAGGGGGCAATTACTTTGTGGGAGCGAGCTTGCTCGCGATAGCGGTGGATCAGCTTGCAGCAATGCTGAATGTACCGCCGCCATCGCGAGCAAGCTCGCTCCCACAGGGCTGTCATTTATCCCGGTAGTTCTACAGGTCATTCGGCTTTTTTAGCGCTGAACCCTCGCTTCGTTATCCAGCAGCCTTTCCAGCAACAACACCCCCATCTCGCCCATCTGGTGAATCGCCAGGGCCAGGTTGCGCGGGGCGCCTTCCAAGTCTTCCGATAAATCCAGGATCAACGTGCTCACCGAGCAGAAGGTTTCGTAGGTGTGCGCGAGCATGCCTTCGGGGTCGGCGTCGGGGGCGACGATGAAGTAGTCCGGTTGTTTGTCAGGCTTCTTGTCGGGCTGGCCGTGGTTGGGCTTGAGGTAGTAGTCGAGGGCTCGTTGGGCAGCCTCGTCGAGCTTTTCGGCGTCGAGGGTTTCGTGGGGGGATAGCGGGTCGGTATGCGGAGGGTTAGGTGTGGCTTTGAACATGGTGATCTTCCTTAAATGATGCCTTGACCCCTTCGCGACTAAACGGAGGGGTGGCGGCTGTACGCAGGTTAGTCGACCGGGGAAGCATCACCAAAAACCGGCGCGCCGAAGCGCCCTGCGCACAGCCACCATCAAGAGCAGGAATAGGGAGACCTGACTGATGGAGACGCAATGCATCTTGGTGATGTACCCCGGGCGACTAAACCCGATCACTGAGTTGTCAGCGACACGAATCAAGTTACGGGGCAAGGCCAAGGTGCACAAGCCGGCGGATTCTGGCGGAGTTGTAGTCCGTTGCGCAAGGCGTTGTAGTCAGCCGGTCGCTTCCTACAGATGCCGCCGCTGGTCGGGACTGTCAGAGCTGACAGGTGTTTGAACAGCCCGTCATGTCTCTTACTAGGGCCCCCAAGCCCGCTTTGCGATCGCTACCCAGTATGCAGCTGCGACCGATCAGCTTCGTGCTCACCCTGGAAGAAGACACCCTTTGATCGAGCCCCACGGTGTTCTGCCGTGGAGCACCGCCACCCCGCAGACAGGAGACGGCTATGGCTACGCAAGACATCACCCGGGTCACCGCCCTGCGCCGCGACGCGTTGGTCGAATGCGCACTGGGGATCAAGGAAATCGAAGATCGAGAGCAGAACAAAGGGTTTCCGTTGATTAAAACCGCCGACGATTTGTTGGAGTGGCTGCGCACCGATCCCCAGGATAACCATCAGGTCAAGACGTCCTGGGTCGCCGAGGCCGTCAGTTGTTTCCAGCAATACATCCACGCGGTCTACCAGAAACTCGAACCGGGCTACACCCAGAGGGAGTTCGACCCCAAGGACTTGAAGGATTGGGACATTGCCAGTCAGTACCCGTTGTGGGCCGCCAGCCAGTTGCTCAAGTGCATGCCCGAAGACTACATCACCCCGTATGCGCGCATCCGCAAGACCAGCCTGTTCAAAGACCTTGAAAACAACCTCAACCAGACCCGGCTGACCACCGATTCGGTGCAACAGGGCATCCAGCAGTATCTGCGGGGCTTTGAAGAAGTGTGCAACCTGGAAGTGCTCACCGGCTATGTCGATGGGCCTGATACCCGCAGTGCCGACTACTACCTGGTCGGCAAGGAGCGGATTGCGCCCTATCGCTATTTCTGGCGCAAGGCTGATGTGCAGCTGAATGCGGAAAGCGATGCCATCAACCCGGCCGCCTGGAGCGAGTGGAAACCCGTCGATATTCCCGCCGACGTGCGCGTGCTCGACAGCCGCCTGGTCTTTTGGGGCGGGCGCTTGTGCCTGGTCTGGGCCGAATGGCTCGAAGCGTTTGTCGATGGCGAGGGCGTGATGCAAAAGCCCTACGAGATCGAGTTGAAGGTGGCCTTTATCACGCTGAGTGGGCAGTGGTCGCCGCCGGTACGCTTGAACCTGACACAGTTGGACTACGACGTGGGTGACAACTGCCGGCTGGTGGCGGTGATGCTGCGCGACGACGTCGACCCGCTCTATCCCAAGGGGCGGTTGGTGGTGCACTTGACCAATGAAACAGGACCGCTTATTGGCACCCGGACCAACCCGGTGGAGATCTACGAAACCCGTGATGCGCTGTTTCGCAAGGTGGACGATGCAAAGCCGATCATGGATCACCTGGCGATGGTCCGCTTCGGCGATCCTTTGACCTTGCAGCAACGGATTGCGCCGTCGGACTTTTCCAGCATGACCGAAACGGTTTCGTCGGGGGCGAAACCCCTGGTGGAAAAATTCACCCTCAAGGTGGTGACCAAGCAGAGCGGCAGCAACCAGCTACTGTATGTACAAGCGCATTGCGCCCAATTGACACCGGGTGTGGCTGGCGAACTGAAGAACTTCACCCTGGAACTTGTCGACGCCTCAGGCGATGACCTGCCGACAGTCACCAGGCCAGGGTCCGACAACGGCGGGTGGTCATTCGAATGGATACACTATACCCGCCCCAACCTCGCTGGCATGACCGCCACGTTGACCCTCACAGGTGAGGGCCTGGGCACCAAGACGTTCGTAATCGTGCTCAAGGGTGTTCCTCCTGAGATCACTCTTCCCCAATTGCACAAAACCAACCCGCGCGGGGCCCAGTTTCTGCAACTCAACGACCCTGGGTTGACGAAGCTCCAATTCGTGCGCCTGAACACGCTGATCGGCGCTGAACTGGTGACACGCTCCAACGTTTCGATTGACGCCGTGCTCGACTGGGACACCCAGTTTCCCGATGAGCCGGAGCTGCCTGGCAATAACGATGAGCCCAACGGGCCGTTCAGCGGGGCCAACGGGCTGTTTTTCTGGGAGCTGTTTTTCCATTTGCCCCACCTGGTGGCGACGCGGCTCAAGGACGAAGACCGTTTCGTCGAAGCCCAACAATGGCTGCACTTCATCTTCGACCCCCAGGCACCCGCCGACCCGGGAACCCGCCTGGCGGCCCCCAAGCCCCCGTACTGGCGCTGCCGGCCCTTGAACGTGAACAGCACGGATGACGGCGGGGTAGGGTGTGAAGCCGATAACCCCACCGATCCGGATGCGATCGCCTACTCGACGCCCCGGCACTACCAGATGCTGATTTACCTCGACTATGTGGCCAACCTTCTGGCATGGGGCGACTGGTTGTACCGCCAGTTGACCCGCGACAGCCTGGCGGCGGCCAAGCTGCAATACCTGCGCGCCAAAAACCTCATGGGCGAATCACCGGACACGAAGATCCTGAGCCAATGGACGCCGACCAAGCTGGAAGACCTGGTCACGAAGTTGGAGGAAGGTGCAGCGCTCAAGGCGTTCGAAAGAACGCTGCAATTGGACTCGGGATGGCTGCCGGTCAAGAGCCGGTTTTTTGAAGACCCCGGCGTCATCGGCACCGAGCCTTTCCGCTTGCCGGTGAGCCAGCGGGTGTTGCAGCTCTATGAGCTGCCGGCTCAACGCCTGTACAACCTGCGCCATAACCTGACCATCGATGGCAAACCCTTATCGGTGGAATTGTTCAGCACGATCAACCCGGCCGATTTGCTCAATCACCTGGCGGCCGGTGGCGCGGGCCCGGTTCGGCCCATGGGCGGGCCTTTGCGCATTGCCGCGTTTCGCTGGCGCGTGCTGTTCGATGCCGCGCTGCGGGCCACGCAATACCTGCAAGAGTGCGGCAATCAGGTGATCCGTCTGCTGGAACAACAGGACCGCAGCGAGCAGGAGCTGTTGCAGCAACGTCACTTGACCGAGTTGGGCGCTTTCACCAAGGCCATGCAGGAGGAAAATCTCGCGCAGGCGAAGGAAAGCCTGGCGGCGCTCAACAGCAGCCGGGCAATCACCGAACAGCGCCGTGCGCACTACGCAAAACTGCACATGGAGAACATTTCCGGTGCCGAATACAAGGTCATGGCGGACCTGGACGTCGCGCAAGTGCTGTCGTCACTCACCACCGGCTTCGAGATGGCCGCTGCTGCCATCGACACCCTTCCCAACGTATTCGGCCTGGCCAACGGCGGGCACCAGGTGGGCAACATTCCCCGCGCCGTTGGCTTGGGTTTTCAGATCGCGGCAGAGGTCGTTCGCGGCAATGCCGAGAAAGATGCCACGTCCGAAAGCTATCGTCGGCGGCGTGAAGATTGGGAACTGGCACGAGACCAGGCCGCGGCGGAGTTGGTGATGATCGATGACAGCATCAGGGCCCAGGTCCATGCGGTTGCCACTGCCGAGGCGGGCTTGAAACAGGTAGTCAGAATGAATGCCCAAACCCAGGCGCTCTACGATTTTCTGCTCACCCGCGCCACGCACGTCGAGCTGTACCGCTGGTACGTGGGGCAGTGCAAGACCTTGCATTACCAGGCTTACGACCAAGTCGTCAGTTTGTGCCTCAGTGCCCAGAGCGCCTTGCAGGTGGAAAGCGCCGAGTTCGATCTCAACCACATACGCACCAATGCCTGGCTGGACAACTACTACGGCCTGACGGCCGGCGATGCCCTGCGGCTCGATCTGTTGCGCATGGAGGCCGATTATCTGCTGCGCTATGAGCGACGTCTGGAAATGATCAAGACCGTGTCGTTGCGCCAGTTGTTCAATGAAAACAGTGAAGTGGCCGGCAAGATGGACTGGGAAGAGGCATTGGAGAGCTTGCAAGACTCCGGCGAGTTGGCGTTCGAGCTGTCCCAGCGCTTGTTCGACCGTGACTATCACAATCATTACTGCCGGCAGATCAGCGCCGTGGATGTGACGCTGCCGACGCTGCTCGGCCCCTTCGAGAACCTCTGTGCGACGCTGACGCAGGTCGGCAGCGTCACGGCCATCAAGGACTCGCTCCAGTCGTTGGAATATCTCTATAGCGATAACCCGACGTCAGCCCCACCGGATGTATTGGTGAATATCAGCAGCGGCGAGCACATCGCCATTTCCGTTGGGGTGGAGGATTTCGGCACGGTCGCGTTGAAACCCGACGAGGGTTTGCGCAACCCGTTTGAGAATACCGGCGCCGTGTCCCGCTGGACGTTGGCCTTTCCCTGGCATAAGACACCTCGCCAGAAAAAGCAACTGCTGGCCTTGACCGACATCATCCTGAAGGTCCGGTACACCGCCAAGGTGGGCAGCCCGGCGTTCTCCAGGGAGGTTCAATCCTTTTTCAACCAACCCGAACCGAATGCACGTGGGGTGGAAAAATGAAAAAAATGAACAGGGAGCCTGTCAACACCCGGACCAACATCCTTCCCAACGGACATTTCGTCAACTACGACCACTGGCAGATTGTGGGACCGCCAAACAGCAGCGTGATCGGTAGCGACTCATGGCAAGGGAACACCATCAATTACATGTCCGTTTACAAAGGTTCGGGGATTACCCAGCAAGTGTCGCCGCCTGCGCCGCAGTCGGCGGGCGCGCGTTACCGCTTGAGTTTCCTGTACGACAATCGCGGCGATGAACCTGGCACGTTCAGCCTGCGTCGACGTGGAACCGACGACAGCCTGGAAATCGCCCTGCCACCACGGGGCAACGCTGCGGCGGATGCTGATACCAGGGCGTTGACCTTGACGCCTGTCACGGCGTTAATCGACTTCGACGTGGAGGAAGAGGACCTTTTTGAATTCGTCATCATGAGCCCCAGCGTGGCGACATCCAGCAAAAACGTTATCGTCGCCCTGATCGATTTTCACCTTGAACTCGACCCGTTGGTCCTGGCGCGGTTCGTCAACGACGGCCAGGCCTTTATCCCGGCCGACCAGCCCACGCTTTACCTGTGTCACGGCGCGACCGGCGACAAGCGCCATCAGTTGTCCTTTCAACCGGCCCCGGACAGCCCCTGGGCCGGCACCGAAGCGTTGTTATGGAGCCAGGACAATCCGCTGGAGGCCGTGGTCATTTCGCCCGAGTGGGGTGAGAACCAACGGATCGAAGGCACCTGGCAGGTGGATTGCCCGCGACCGGTGGACAACGACACCCAGTTGTTCAACCTGTCCATCTACAGCAAGTACCACGCCGACACGTACCCGATCGCGGTCTCGCTGGGGCATCATCGGCTGGTCGTCGAAAGTATCCAGGACCCGGCTTACCAACCGGTGATCGAGTACGGGCAGACGGTCCGGATGGGGGTGCGGGTGACGTCCTATTACCTGGACCTGCCGATGCACGGCCTGGAGGTGAGCTGGATGCTGGGCGAGGATGTGCTTTCGGTTAGCGAGACCGATGAGGGCGGCGAGGCCTGGTTCGACTTCGCACCGGCCACCGAGGGTACGCTGGCGGTAAAAGCCAGCGTCGAGAGTCTCTTCTTTGCCCAGGGCAGCGCGCTTCATACGTTCAGTGTGAAGGCCCACGCCACGGACCCGTTGAAGGCCGTGCGCATCAAGTTCCCCAACATGGACGCTGCCCTCTGGGGGGAGCAAACCGGTTTTCCCGAGCGCGGCGCGACGTACCCGGTGGAGGTCCTGTTTGCCACCGACAGCCCTCTGCGCAACCTCGATGTCTGGTTGGAATGGGAAGGCAAGGCCCCTGAAGAGTTGGGGGTGACGGTCCAACCCGCCTTGTTGACGCCGGTGCCGGTCACCGGTAACGCATTAACCTGGCGGCTGGTTTGCGACGACAGCAACGGCATTGACGAATTCGGGTTGCGCTTGGGCTGCGCCGCGCTGCAGCGGCCCACGGTCAGTAACGCCATGTCGCTGGCCCGCCACAGCCTCAAGATCGGTGACGTGCGCGAAGCCAACCGGGTGCCGGTGGTGGATGAACATGACTACGTCTGGTGCATGTTGCGGGTGACGAGCCTGGGGGATCAGCCGATTGCCGGGGTGCCGGTCGAGTGGGATACCTCACAAGGGCTGCAGCGAACCTGGACCGGCACACATGGCTGGGCCAGTGTGATCGACCGGCCGACCGCCCACGGCGACTACACCCTCGCGGCGCGGGTCAATCCCCGTGAAGGCGGGCAGGAGCTGGGGCACGCATTCGCCATCCAGACCCTGGCGACCAGTGCCTGGAAAACCGCCAGCTTCACCCTCGATGGCGTCGCCATCGATCGGGTCGGGGCGGGGGCGGTGTGCCTCATGGGGCAGAATTCGGTCTTTCACCTGGCGGTGGCGTCCGGTAGCCCCTTGATCGGTAAAGAGGTGTTTCTGCGTTGGCAGGACCCGGCCAGTACGCGTTCTATCGAGATCGCCAATCTGGAAACGCCGAGGGTCATCACCGCTGCCGGGCTGGATTGGCCGGTCCAGGCGTTAGTGGCCGAGGCGGGCGGGGTGTTTGACCTGCAGGTGGTTTCGACGGGCATGGAGCCTCTCGACCTGGCATTTCGGGCGCTGCCCCAGGACCTGTCCAGCGAGCTCACGCTGGTGTTCGACCAGGTACCCAAAAACTGGGAGGCTGGGGCGCAGTTGTACCCATGCCTCGGCGCGGCCCACGACCTGACGCTCCTGCCGGTGGGCGACCCGGGCGGCTTGCATGGGTTGTTGTTCGAGACCACCGTGGCACCGGACCTGCCGTCGGGGTGGGAGATGACCCCGCCCTTGACCGCGCCTGCACCCATGACCGCCGGGGGCGTTCGCTACCGTTGCGACTTCAGCGGTGCGAGCCAGACCGCGCAGCGAAGCTGGGGCGCCCGGGTGCTGGGCGTCGAGGCGTTTACCCAACCCCCGACGTTCGAACTGAAACTGGCCCATAACAAAGTGCGGGTCGCAACCGCCTTCGAGGTGGCGACCGACCCGGTGCTGAGCAAGGGCGAAAGTGCCCGGCTGGCCCTGCGCTTTGTGTCGGCGTTCACGAACCAGCCGGCCAACGAAGTGAGCGTGGCCTGGGACGATGGCCAAACCTCCCGGAGCGGGGCAGACGGTATCGCCCAGCGCGCCTACCAGCCGGCGGCAGCGGGAAACCACCCAGTCCAGGCGCTGGTCAGCAATCCTTATGATGGGACTGAGGTTGAGCAGGGCTTCGATGTGTTCGCGCATCAGGAAGATCCCTGGCTCGACCTCAACGTCAACATCGGTTTAGGGGACGGACGGCCCTGGGGCGAGCAAACCTTCTTCCCGCGTAGGGCGGACAGGCTTGACCTGACTCTTTCCGTTTTGGAAGACAGCCCCTTGCTCGGCCAGGACCTGACGCTGGGGTTCAGCGGCGCGCATGAACTGGATACGGGCTTATCGTTCGGGCCGGTCGGGTTAGGGAGGCCACGGACGTTGACCGCTGACGGTCTGCTGGTCAGCCTTTTGGCAGAGGACCGGACCGACGCCGCGTTTTATTTGCAACTGGCGGCCTCGCGGCTGTTGGCGCGCTCACCGCTGAATGCGTTTTCCCTGGGCAGCCATGTGCCGGTGGATATCGTGGCGACGACGAACGAGGCGCGTCAGGTTGTCGACTGGGGTGAAGTGTTGTTCTTTGAAGTCACCTTGGTCAATGCGGTGACCGGCCAGCCTGCGCGCAATGTGCCGGTGTCCTGGACGAGCACCGACGAAGCCATGGAGCCTGTAACGACAACCACTGATTTCTATGGCATCGCACGCTTCAGTTTCATCGCGACGGTTGCTGGGCCGGGCACGGTGAGGGCCCGCGCCGTTGGCGGGATCGAGGTCGTGGCGTTTGATTACCTCGTGCATGAGGCGTGTGTGATTGAAAGCCTGACCAGTCCTGACCTTGAGGGGGTACCGGGAGACGAAATCAGCGCCGAGGCAACAGTGCTCGGCGCGGCGACCGGTGCGCCGGTTGCAGGGGTGAAGGTGCATTGGTTTTTCAAAGGCGTGATGCTGGAACCGTCGGTTTCCGATGCGCAGGGCAAGGCGTCGATTACCTTTGAGTTGCCGTCGAGGATCGGGCGCTACACGTTGAGTGCATCCGTGCGCGGAGAGTTTGGGTGGGATTCGGATTGGTTACAGGCGAAGGTGTTGGGGACTGAGGATAGCTGGGTGCAGGAATTTACGCTTTGGCTGAATGAGCGCCCAATCTTTGATGAAAGTGGCTACATCAGGGAGATTTACCTATCTGCTGGTACCACCAATATTCTGGAGCTGAGAGTCAAAAAAGACAGCAGTTTGATTAACGAGACCGAGGTTCATCTTGAGGGGAACCCTGGTGTATCCCTTGGGTTGGTCTTTGATCCTGCATTTTATGTGCGGCGACCGGTGACGGCAGCCCCCATGCGCTGGACCATCGTGACCCAACCCGGTGCTCATGGCAGTTTTGTTTTGGAATTGCTTAGCCCCGAGCTGCCGAAACTGACGTTGCCGTCCAGGGTGGATGTTTAACGGTGAGGTGCGATTCTCTACAAATTCCCGGCCTTCTTCCACCCCAGGTACAACGTCACCAGCTCGGCCCCCAACTCCCCGGGCCGGGCTTGCAATACCGCCATTCCATGGGCACCCAATCGCTCATGCAGCGTCGCCCGTGCATTCAAATAGTCCACCGTCCCGCAATAGGCCAACGCCTCGGGCAAGGTCTGCACCGGCGTTTGCCGCAGGCGGTCGAGCGCTTCTTCCCGCAGGCTCGCCACCAGCACCCGATGCTGCTGGCCGAGGCGTTTGACGGCGGTCAGCAGTTCCTCATCGTCGTCGTCCCGCAGGTTGGTCACCAGCACCACCAGGGCCCGGCGTTTCTGCCGGGCCAGCAGTTGGGTGACGGCGGCCTGGTAATCGGCGGGGTGCTGGCTGCTGTCGAGGTCGTACACGGTGTTGAGCAACACATTGAGCTGCCCCGTGCCTTTGACTGGCGCGAGGTAGCGCGACTGTTCACTGGCGAAGGTACTCAGGCCCACGGCATCGCCTTGGCGCAGCGCGGTGTAGCTGAGCAGCAGGCAGGCGTTCAGGGCGTGATCGAAATGCGCCAGCTCGCCGTCCTGGCTGCGCATGCGCCGGCCGCAGTCGAGCATGAAAATGATCTGCTGGTCGCGCTCGTCTTCGTATTCACGGGCAATCGGCGTGCGATGGCGGGCGGTGGCTTTCCAGTCGATCTGGCGCAGGCTGTCGCCTTCGCGGAATTCGCGCAGTTGATGGAATTCCTGCCCCTGGCCGCGGCGTTGACGCTGGCGGATGCCAAGCTGGCTGAGCCAATTGTCCACCGCCAGCAACTGGCCGTCGTAGAGCCTGGCGAAGTCCGGGTAGACGCGGGTGTGGTCGACGGCCTCCAGCAGGCGTTTGTCGGTCCACAGACCCAACGGGCTTGGCAGGTTGGTTTCGCATCGGGCGAAGGTGAAGTGACCGCGCTTGAGCGGGCGCAGGCGGTAGCCGACCTGGCTGCGCTGGCCGGGTTGCAGTTCGACCGACAGCGGCAGGTTCTCGAAGTCCAGGCCATCGGGTACGTGGTCGAAAAGCTGCACGTGCAACGGCTGGGCAAAGTCATGGCTGATGTCCAACCGGACGTCACCCCAACGGCCCAAGGCCAGGCTCCCGGGCATCTGCCGTTGCACCCGGGGCGAAGGCAGGCGCCGGACGCGCACGGCATCGATTAGCGCCAGGGCCAGCAAGGCCAGCAGCAAGCCCCAGTTGATCGACAACAGCGCCGATGGCACCGTGATGCCCAATGCTCGCAGCGCGCCGAGCACGATACTCACGGTCAGCAGCACGGCGAGCCAGGTCAGCAGCAGGCGTGAGGGTTTCATCGGTGCATGCCCTTGCAGGGGATGTTTGCCTTGGCAAAGAAATTTGCTGCAGTGAGGTTTCCTGTGGCGAGGGAGCTTGCTCCCGCTGGACGCGCAGCGTCCCCTGGCGGTGTGTCAGATAGAACCTGAGGGCTGCTTCGCAGCCCAGCGGGAGCAAGCTCCCTCGCCACAAAAAGCATGCCTGCCACAAAGGATATTCCTGGCACAAAAAGTATTCCTGGCACAAAAAGCACGCTTGGCACAGACGCCCTCATCACAACCGCGGCGCCGGCACTTGATCGAGCAGTTGTCCCAGCACCTGGTCCACCGACAACCCTTCGATGTCCAGTTCCGGCGCCAGTCGAACACGATGGCGCAGTACGGCCAGGGCGCAGCCCTTGATGTCGTCCGGCACCACGAAGTCGCCGCCGCGCAACAAGGCCCGGGCCCGGGCGCAACGTACCAGGGCAATCGAGGCGCGAGGCCCGGCGCCGAGGGTCAAGCCCGGCCAACTGCGGGTGGTGCGGGCCAGGCGCACGGCGTAGTCGAGCACCTGGTCGTCCATCGGCAGGTCGCTGGCGATGCGTTGCAACGCTTGCACGTCCTTGGCCTGCAACACCGTGCGCAGCGGTTGCACATCGAGCATGTCGGCGCGGGTCGAACGGCTGACCTGGCGGACCATCTCCAGCTCCTGGTCGGCATCCGGGTAGTCCATGCGTACCTTGAGCATGAACCGATCAAGCTCGGCTTCCGGCAGCGGGTAGGTGCCTTCCTGTTCGATGGGGTTCTGTGTCGCCAGGACCATGAACGGCTGGGCGATGGGCAGGGCGCGGCCTTCGAGGGTGACCTGACGCTCCTGCATGGCTTCGAGCAGCGCGGCCTGGGTCTTGGCCGGTGCGCGATTGATCTCGTCGGCCAGCAGCAGGTGGGTGAACACCGGGCCCTTGCGCAGCTTGAACTGCTCGGTCTGCAAGTCGTACACCGCGTGCCCGGTGACGTCGCTGGGCATCAGGTCCGGGGTGAACTGGATGCGCGCGAATTCGCCGTTGAAACAGCGTGCCAAGGCCCGCACCAGCAAGGTCTTGCCCAGCCCGGGAACACCTTCGAGCAGCACGTGGCCGCCGGCGATCAGTGCCGTGAGCACATCGTCGATCACGCTGGTCTGGCCGACCACCGCTTTACGCAGCTCGGTGCGGATGGCCTGGGCCAACTGACTGGCACGCTGGCGCTGTTGGGCGGCGTGGGCCTGGCCGTCGGTTGGTTCGTTCTGTTCAGTCATAAGGCATTCCTGAGGGTTTGCAAATGGGCGACCTGGCGGCAGAACTCGGCGCTGGACATCCTCTGTTTCGGCCGTGGGCTCAAGGCCTGGCTGATAGCTCGCGTGGGTTGCCGGGTCAGGCGGGCGAGTACCTGCCATTGTTCGGCGACGGCCAGTTGTTCGAAGCCTGGGTGAAGATGGCGTGCCCGGCGCAGCAGGTCTTGTTGCAAGGCGTGCAGCAGGTGTTGTTGGCCGTTGTGGCGCAGGTGGAAACCGGCGCTGGCCTGCACATGTTCTTCCAACTGGCGTCGTGCCTGGGAGGCCGGTGCTTGCAGCGGGCCATGACGCACCGCTGAACGCCAGAACCACAGGGCAATCAAGGCCAGCAGTGCCACCAATGCCTGGGGGAAATAGCGCAGCAGCAGGGTCAGCAGGTCGTCGTGGTCGGTGTTGAACAGCAGCGTGACGTCCGTGTCGGCGCTCAAGTACCAGAGCAGCCAGGCGTTGTCGAACTGGTCGATGGCGTCGTTCTTCCACAGCTCGGCATCGGTGATCACGGTGATCGAGCCGAGGCCGAGGGTCAATTGCATCATGTGGGTCGACGATGCGCTGTTGGCCCAGGCCTGGGCCAGGTCATGCGGGTCTTCGAGGTGGAAGTCAGTGTCGAAGCCGACATACGCCGGCGCCTCTTCGTCTTCCAGGTAGAGCTTGGTCAGTTCCGGGTAACGGTCCTTGATCAGTTCGGGCGCCGGCTCCTTGAGGTCCTTGCTCAAAGATTGGCGCAGGCGCACGCGATCGAGCAACAGGTCGCCGCTGCTGCCGGTGCTGTCGTCCCACAAGGCTTCGGCCACGAAGAGCAAGCGCCCGCCGGCCCGGGTCCAGTTCATCAACTGCTCGACTTCCCGGGGCGTCATGTGGGTTCGTTCGCCCAGCAACAGCAGGCTGTGCTGGCGAGGCTCCAGGGTGGGCAGCACCTCCAGGCTGTTGGCGTGCTCGACGTTGATCCCCCGCTGGCGCAGGAACAGTTCGGCGGCCAGGTAAGGGTTGGCCTGGGCTTGCGGGGAGGGGCCGTGTTCGACGACCTCCTCATAGGGCACGGCCTTGTTGGAGAGATAGAAACCGAATGCGCACACCAGCGCGGCCAGCACGGCGCCGATCAGCCACCCCGCGTGCCGGCTCATCGAGACGCTCCCGGACCGAACAGCCCGCGCCAGCCGTCACACAGTTCTTGTTGCAGGTGGGTCGGCGGTGGGCGATGCCCGTAGGCAATGTTCTGCCAATGCAAGGTCAGGACTTTGCTGAAGCCCAGCAGGTTGTCCTGCTTGAGCTGTTCGACGCGCTGCAGCACCTGGCCTTCGGTGTCGGACGGTTTCAAGGGGATCTTGAAGTCATGATACAAGCGGCTGAGCAGTGCCCGGTACAGCAGGCCCAGGGCTTCACGGGGTTGCGTGGCCCACAGTTGTTCGACGCTGGCGGCGATGTCGGTCGGCAGGCTTTCCTCACGAATATCCAGGCCGAACATGCGTGCCGGCGCCGCTCGTTCAATGGGCAGGCGTGGCGTCGGCCGGCGATTGACCAGGGCCTTGAGCCGTTCCCGGTAGTGCCAGGCCAGCCAGACGATCGCACCTATCAGGCAGGCCCACAGCGCGATCTGGATCAGCGCCGCGGCGATGTCGAAGCGTTGGCTGCCGAGCCATTTGAACAATGCTTTGAGCCAGTTCGGTTTGGCTTCGGTCTCGTCGGCGGACTCAGCGGTTTCTTCGCCGAAACGATAACGGGTAACGGTCTCGGGGTTCTTGAACGGCGGGGCGTCAAGGATCGCCTCGATGCCGTCCCGGGCGGCTTCGCTGGTGAGGGGCTGGTTAAGCAGCCGCGGACTGTCGGGGGCGTTGTTGTCCTCAGCGGCGAACGCCGGGGGTGCCAATGGCAGCATCACCAAGGCCAGCAGCAGCAACACCGGGGCCACGCCACTCAGGCGTTGGCGCAGGCGCCGGAACACCAGTTCGATGTCCCACGCCTCGAGGATCGTGCGCCGGTTCAGGTAGAGGCTGAAGCCACAGGCGACGTACACCGGCTCCCATAAGATCAGCAGCAGCGGGTAGAGGAAGTTGACCAGGTGTTCGAACCACAACCAGTCGTGCTCGGCCGCGGACACCAGCGTCTCCCAATCCCATTGCAGTTCGACTTGTTGCGGCACGAACAGGTAGAACAGGGCCATCAGGCCGAACCACAGGGCGGTTTCCAGGTGCATGCCGATGATGGTCAACCATTGCGAAGCGCCGCGGTTGCGTTGCAGCAATACCCGTATGCGTTGCTGCCGCGCCTCGCCGGCGAGCCCTTCGAGTTGCACCACGGGCATCAGGAAGCTGCGGCTCAGGCTGAGCCGGCGCCAGGTCAGGCTGGCCAGCAATTGGGGCTTGAGCAGCGCAGGCCATTGGCGCAAGGCCTGCCTCAAGGTGGGGGTTTCGCCAAACAGCGCCTTGGACAGGATGTACAAGGGCAGACGGTCAAAGGCCGGCTTCAACCACCAGAACAGCATCACCACCAGGGACGGTGAATCCCACAGTAGCAAGGTCAGCAACAGGTACGCCGGCAGCGTGATGATCGCCCAACTGGTCATCAACAGGCGTCGATGCTGTTGGCTCATCAATACACCCAGGTCCATGGCTTCCCAGGTGGTGCGGGGGCGGATAACGACGGTGGCGTCACTCAGGCGCATGGCGAACCCGTCCGGCAAGCGACAGATAGCTGATCACCAACAGCCACAACAACGCGCCCACCGTGTATTTGGTGGCGGGCGTCACGGCGCTGGAAGACCAGTAGGCCTCGATGAACGCGGCAATCAGTAGAAACAGCATCACGCCGCCGATCATCAGCACGCTTTTACCGGCGGCGAGCCGCAAGGCTTCACCCCGGGTGAGGCGTCCCGGCGCGATCAAGGCCCAGCCCAATTGCAGGCCCGCGGCGCCGGCCAGGGCGATGGCGGTGAGTTCGAAGGCGCCGTGGCCGATCACGAATGACCAGAACGTTCCCCCGGAACCGATCTGGGTTAGGTGTCCGGCTACCGCGCCGATGGTCAGGCCATTGAAAAGCAGGAAAAACGCGCTGCCCAGCCCGAACATCAAGCCACTGGCAAACGTCTGAAAGGCAATGCCGATGTTGTGCATGATGTAGTAGCCGAACATGACCCAGTCCTCGCTGGCGGCCCGTTCGACCGAGCGGCCCAGGTGCCCGGAGGCCGGGTCATACATGCTGCGGATCTGGCTGATTTCGTCGGCGCCCAATACGCTGTAGACCAGTTCCGGGAACAGATAGACCAGCAACCCGATGCCGACCAGGCTGCCAAGGAACATCACGCTGGCGGCCAGTACGAAGCGCCATTGTTCACGCACCAGTCGAGGGAAACCGACCAGGATAAAGGCCGAGAGGCTGGCGGATGGCCGGCTGCGATCCCGATAGAGCTGCTGGTGACCGCGCAGCGCCAGTTGTTGCAGGTTGTCGACCAACAAGCTGCTGTAGCCCCGGGCCTGGGCCAGTGCCAGGTGATGGCAGAGCCGTCGATAGGCGGCGGGGAAGTCACCACTCTGGGGCACGTTGCGGCTGCGCTCCAATTGATCGAGTTGCCGGGACAGGTGCTCCCATTCGCCTTGGTGGCGGCTTTCGAACAGGCTTTGCTTCATGTCGGCCCCAACAGGCCACGGGCGATGCCATTGAGTTCGGCGGTGGCGTTCGGCACCTGGACGTTCAGTGGCACGGCCAGGATGGCCGCCAGCTCATCGACCCGCGCCTGGGAAAGTTCTGCCTGGCGTTCGGCGAAACCCAGCACGGCGCGTTGCTCCTGCAGGGTCAGGGTGAAAGGCGTGCGTGTCGGCGAGGCCATGGGGAGGGCGGGGCGTTTGACCGGCTGTTCGCGATACACCACCAACGTGCCGGCCGCGAGGTCGCCCAGGCGCTTGAAAGCCGGATGTTGCAGGCAGCAGATGGCCCCGAAGGTATAGCCGAAGGGCAGCATGTCGACAAAACGCAGGAGGTTGCGGATCAGCGACGCCGACCAGCCGATGGGCCGGCCATCGTCCTGCACCACCCGCAGCCCCATGATCTGTTTGCCGGGCGAGCGCCCCTGGTTCAGCACCTCGAACAGCACCATGTACCACCAACTGACGACAAACAGCAGGATGGAACCCAGGCCGAGCCCCAGCTCGCCAAAAAAGGCCAGGACCAGGAAGAAAAACCCCAGGACCAACCCACGTATGCCCAGGTCGATGGTGAAGGCGATGGCACGCGGCATCAACCCCGCCGGGCGCAGCGGCAGGTCGATGCCTTCCGGCGTTTCAACCTGATAGCGCGTGTCCAGGGGCGCGGGCAGCGTCGCGTTCCTTTGCAGTGCTGGTGTCTCGAGCATGGGCAACCTGTGATGGGCCAGACCGAATGTGCAATCTCGGCCCAGATGCTAGCAGTCTTCGCGCGGGCAAACGATAGAACAGTGTGGGGCATTCATGGTTTGCAACAGGATTGAGAGGGCGAACACTGTCTGTACCTCCATGCCGGGATTGCACTCGCAGGCACCGCAGATCAACTGTGGGAGCGAGCTTGCTCGCGATGACGGCAGCCCATTCAACATTTAGGCAAGCTGACCCACCGCCATCGCGAGCAAGCTCGCTCCCACAGGGGGCATGTGGTGGACCTGTGTGTCGGCATTCAAAAGTTACAGCACTGCTGGCCGCAGGCCCGTTCAAGCGCCTAGACTTCGCCAATCTTCAGTTTCAGGAACAGCCCGTGACTTCCATCTTCTGGTACGACTACGAAACCACCGGCATCAATCCGCGTTGCGACCGGCCCTTGCAGGTGGCGGGTATCCGTACCGATTTCGAGCTCAATGAAATCGATGAACCGGTGAACCTGTATTGCCGGCCCAGCGATGACATCCTGCCGCACCCGGCGGCCTGTGCGATTACCGGCATCACCCCGTCGTGCCTGGCCGAAAAAGGCTTGAGCGAAGCCGATTTCATGACCCGTGTCCACGGCCAACTGGCTGCGCCCGGTACCTGTGGCGCCGGCTACAACACGCTGCGCTTCGACGATGAAATGACCCGCTACAGCCTCTATCGGAATTTCTTCGACCCGTACGCGCGGGAGTGGCAAGGCGGTAACAGTCGCTGGGATTTGATCGACCTGGTGCGGGCGGCCTATGCGCTGCGTCCGCAAGGCATCGTCTGGCCGCAGGAAGATGGGCGCGTCACCCTCAAGCTCGAGCGCCTGACCGCCGCTAATGGCATCGACCATGGCCAGGCCCACGATGCACTGTCGGACGTGCGCGCAACCATTGCCCTGGCCCGCCTGATCCGTCAGAAACAGCCTCGGCTTTACGACTGGCTGTTTCAGTTACGCAGTAAACAGAAAGTAATGGATCAGATCCGCCTGCTGCAGCCGATGGTGCATATTTCCGGCCGCTTCTCAGCGGCTCGAAACTACATCGGCGTGGTCCTGCCGCTGGCCTGGCACCCGAAAAACCGCAACGCCCTGATTGTCTGCGACTTGCACCTGGATCCCCAGGGCCTGTTGGACCACGATGCCGAAAGCCTGCGCCAGCGTTTGTATACTCGCCGTGAAGAACTGCTCGAGGGTGAGCTGCCGGTGCCACTCAAGCTTATCCATATCAACAAGTGCCCGGTGGTCGCGCCGTTGTCGGTGCTGCGTGTCGAGGACCAGCAGCGACTGGAACTGGACATGGAGGGCTATCAACAACGGGCGTTGCGGCTAACTGACGCACAGAAAGTTTGGCAGGATAAACTTCAGGCTATTTATGGCCGTGAGGATTTCAGCGCCAGCGAGGATCCCGAACAACAGTTATACACGGGCTTCTTGGGGGATCGTGATCGGCGTTTATGTGAACAAGTCCGCCTGGCGGACCCGGCGCAATTGGCTCAAGAGCACTGGCCTTTCGATGATGAGCGTCTGCCGGAACTATTGTTCCGATATCGCGCACGCAACTTTCCAGACACCTTGAATGCCGAAGAGCAGGGACGCTGGAAAATTTTCTGTCAACAACGTCTGTCCGCCCCGGAGTGGGGCGCGCCTAATACCTTGAAAAGTTTTGACGAGGCGATGGCAGAGTGGATGGTCCTGTCTACGCCAATGCAGCAACAAGTACTTGTCGAGTGGCAAGGCTACAGCCAGCAATTGCGTAAACGTTTAAGCCCTGAGCCGCAATGAATTGAAAAAGATGTCGGGCATAAAAAACGCCAGTGATCACTGGCGTTTTTTTTGTTCGCAAAGAAGCTTGCGCAGCGCTGAGGCTTAGCCCAGCAGGGTTGCCCAGCCTTCAACCACGTCACCGCCCCACTTGGCTTTCCACT
Source organism: Pseudomonas thivervalensis (assembly GCF_001269655.1). Taxonomy (GTDB): domain Bacteria; phylum Pseudomonadota; class Gammaproteobacteria; order Pseudomonadales; family Pseudomonadaceae; genus Aquipseudomonas; species Aquipseudomonas thivervalensis. The sequence goes on along the minus strand of NZ_LHVE01000014.1, from coordinate 285,815 downwards.
CTTTCAGAGTCTTGTGGTTGCCACCTTTGGTTTCGATGACTTCGCCATTGTGCGGGTTCTTGTATTGCTTAACTTTGCGAGCGCGTTTGGTGCCGGTAGTTTTGACGGCGCCACGTGGGGCTTTGCTCGACTTGGCTTCTGGATCCAGCAGGGCAATGATGTCACGCAGCGACTTGGAGTATTCGCCCATCAGCGTGCGCAGTTTGCCTTCGAATTCCAGCTCGGTTTGCAGTTTGTCGTCTTGCGACAGGTTTTTCAGGCGAGCTTGCAGTTCTTTGATGGCTTCTTCTGTGGCGCGGTATTCATTGATCAAGGACATGGGGACTACCTTATGTAGGACGCGGGTGACAAGGAGACAGTGCGGCAATAGTAATCAGACAGTTTCATCAAGTAAACATTTAACCGGTGTTTTATTTAATTAATTAGTGCTGCGCCACAAAAATGCCAGTTGCAGTTAAATGCCGTGACAGTGTCTTCACATCTATTCACACATATAGCCTGCCTTGCCAGGCCTCGCCGGCCATGGCCTGGAGCAGGCGCCGTTGATCCGGTGTGTCATCGATACTGCAGTTTTGCCGCGCAATGGCTAGAATGGCCGCCTTTGCGAAGTTCTGGAGTTTCCCTAATGCGCACTTTTCGTCTGGTGATTGCTTGCCCGGACCGCGTCGGCATCGTTGCTAAAGTCAGTAACTTTCTGGCGTCCCATAACGGCTGGATCACCGAAGCGAGCCATCATTCGGACAATCAAAGCGGTTGGTTTTTCATGCGTCACGAGATTCGCGCCGACTCGCTGCCTTTCGGTATCGAAGCCTTTCGTGAAGCGTTCGCACCCATCGCCGAGGAGTTCTCGATGGACTGGCGTATCACCGACACCGCGCAGAAAAAGCGCGTGGTGCTGATGGCCAGCCGTGAGTCCCATTGCCTGGCAGACCTGTTGCACCGCTGGCACAGCGATGAACTCGATTGCGACATCGCCTGTGTGATTTCCAACCATGACGACTTGCGCAGCATGGTGGAATGGCACGGCATTCCGTATTACCACGTACCGGTCAACCCGCAGGACAAGCAGCCGGCATTCGCCGAAGTGTCGCGACTGGTCAAGCAGCACGATGCCGAGGTGGTGGTGCTGGCCCGCTACATGCAGATCCTGCCGCCGGCCTTGTGCAGCGAATACGCGCATAAGGTCATCAACATCCACCACAGCTTCCTTCCGTCGTTCGTCGGTGCCAAGCCGTACCACCAGGCGTCGATGCGCGGTGTGAAACTGATTGGCGCCACCTGCCATTACGTGACCGAAGAGCTGGATGCCGGCCCGATCATCGAGCAGGATGTGGTGCGCGTCAGCCATAGCGACAGCATCGAAGACATGGTGCGGTTCGGCCGTGACGTGGAGAAGATGGTGTTGGCCCGTGGCCTGCGTTATCACCTGGAAGACCGGGTGCTGGTGCACGGCAACAAGACCGTGGTCTTCTGACTGGGCCCTTGTAGGAGCTGCCGAAGGCTGCGATCTTTTGATTTTGATCTTTCGCTCGAGACTCAAGTGGTAGGGGAAAGATCGCAGCCTCGCTTCGCTCGTCAGCTCCTACAGGCGCATTCGAGCGGGAGCAATGATTCATACCTCTCAAGGAGCAGCGCTGCGCCATGACCGATCCATTGGACAAAGCCACCTCCAAGGCCCCAGCCACCCTGGGTGAGGGCTGCCTCAGCCGCTATGACCCGGACGCGTTGAGCCCGGAGGATGGCACCGAGTTTCCCGATGCCGCGCAACTGTGGGAGCAACTGCATCCCCAGGACGAGCCCGAACGGAAGCGGTGACCGCTCAGGCCTGCCTGAGCCGGATCAGCTTCTTGATCAATGGTCGCCCGACCATCAGGAAGAACACCGGCCCGCCGGCCACCAGGTAGAAGTAATAGGTCACCGCCCGCCAGATCAGGATCGCCGCCGCTGCGGTGGATTTGCCCACCATGGGGGCCAACAGCGCCGCCGAGGTCAATTCGGCTGCCCCGGCGCCGCCCGGCAACAGGCTGAACTGCCCTGCGCTCAAGGAGAGCATCTGGATCAGGAAACTCCAGGCCCACTGCAAGTCCGCCCCCAGCCCCTTCAATGCCAGGTACAACACGCTGTAGCGCAGCGCCCAATGCAGGCAGGTCAGGCCGAAGACCTGGAACAGTGTCTGTCGTGGCAGTTTCAAGGTGTCGGTGAAGGCCGACAGGAAGTTCAGGATCTTGCGGGCCCAGCGCCGGCGAGTGGTGCTCTTTACGCGCAGGTGCCGCAGCACTCGCGCGCCCAGCAGAATCAGCCGACGGTGATAACGGGCCACCAGCACACAGCCGAACAGCCCGCTAAACAACGAAATCGCGCTCAACGCCAGCATCCACTCCATGCGCTGGCTGAGGTTCTGGAACAGTGCGTAGAACAGGATGCCCACCAAGGCGCAGAGGAAGAACAGCAGGTCGCTCAGTTGGTCCATGGCAAACACCGCACTGCCATGGGCCGGGCGCACACCGTTGCGCGCCAGCAGGGCCATCAGCGTCAGTGGGCCGCCGCTGCCGCCGGGCGTCGCGCACATGGCGAACTCGGTGGACATCACCACCCCCATGCTTTTCCAGCGGCCGATGCGCCCGCGGTATTCACCCAGTAACAGGCGCAGGCGCACGGAGTTCAAGCCCCAGCACAGGACGATCATGCCGAGCATGGCCAGCAGCAGTGACAGGGGAAAGCGCTGCACCCGCGACCACATTTCTCCGCCCCCGACCAGCAGCGGCACCAACAGCGCCGTGAGCAGGGCGGCGCCCAGCCAGATCAACCGTTTCATGCGGCGCTGCGGGCCCGCAGCCCCTGGGTCGCCAGCCAACCGACCTTGGTCATCGGCACGCGACCGTCGTTGAGCAGGCGTTCGAGGGTGCGCAGCCAATAGTCACAGGAAAACCCATGGCGCATGTCCACCGGGTGCAGGCCCAGGCGAATCACCGGGGCCCGGCGCCAGCGCTGTTCACGCTGGTCGCTGATGACTTTCGACAGGCCGCGACGCCAGGCACTGCGGGCGCTCCAGACCAGCCCCGGCGCGTCGATGGCGGTGAAGTCGGGCAGGCGATAAAGGTGTTGGGTATCGCTGGTGTAGCTCAGCGGCAACTGGCGCAAGGCCTGGCGCGTGCCTTCGCTCATCAGCCAGGCCGGGGCGACAAAACCTTCCAGCGGCCAGTGGTAACGCTCAAAGGTGTCGATCCCGGCGCGTAGGCGGGCGAGGGCGGCGGCCTCGGACAGGTTGTAGAACTCGCCCTCATGGGTATAGACCCGGCGCATGAACCAATCCTTGGGGTGGCGGCCGAGAGGGCCGTCGTCGCAGTGGTAGTAGCCATGCAGTACCAGTTCGTCGCCGCGCTCGACCCGGCTGTCGAGCAGGCGCCGAAAGCCGGGGTGAGCGTCGAGGGCATTGGTGCGGTGAAAGTCCGGCACCACCAGCCAGCTCATCGGCACTTGACCGAGGGCATCCACGGCTTCGACGAAGGGCTGGTAGTCGGGCCAGGTTTGCGGTGCGACGTCGTGCAGCACCAGGAGGACACTGGGCGAGGAATTCATCGACACGGACCTCGCCTCAACCATTGGCCAGCAACGGCATCTGTTCGCCGAGCACGGCGTAGTAATGCCCCAGCAAGCTGTTGACCACAGTGTCCCAGGCGTAGTGACGCTCCACATGCCGGCGCGCCAGCAGGCCACGGCGCTGGCAGCCTTCGGCAAACAGCTGCCGCACGGCGTTGGCCATGGCCTGTGGATTGTTGGGCGTGCACAGCAGGCCACAGTCTTCATTGACGATTTCGGTGAAGGCTCCGGCTGCCACGGCCACCACGGGAATACCGCTGGCCATGGCTTCGAGGATCACCAGGCCGAAGGTCTCTTGATCGCCGGCGTGCAGCAGGGCATCGGCGCTGGCCATGAGCCGGGCGACTTGCGGTGCCGGGCAGAATTCATCGACCACCGTGACGTTGTCCGGCACCACGGCGGGCATCGACGAGCCTACCAACAACAGGTGATAGCGCTCGCCTAGGCGTTTCATGCACTTGAGCAGCACCGGCAGGTTTTTCTCCTTGGAGCCGCGACCGGCGAAAATCAGCAGGCGCGTGTCTTCGGCGATCCCCAGTTCGGCCCGCAGTTCCGGGTCGCGGGCGGCGGGGGTGAAGGTTTGCAGGTCGACGCCCAAGGGTTGCACGAAGACGTTCTTGACTCCCAGCCCGGTCAGTTTGTCGGCCATGACCTGGCTTGGCGCCAGGACCCGGTCGAAATTGCCATACAACTTGCTGACATAGGCTTCGATGTTGGGGGTGAACCAGTTGCCCATGCGGTTGCTCACCAGCAGCGGCAGGTCGGAGTGATAGAAGCCGATGACGGGCACGTCGAGCTGACGGCGGGCGTCGAGCGCGGCCCAGGCGGTGAGGTACGGGTCACCCACCTCGATCAGGTCCGGCTGCAGATCGCGCAGCACATTGCGCCAGGGCGCCAGGCGAAGGGGGAAACGATAGCCCTTGCCAAATGGCAGCGCAGGGGCCGGAACCTTGTAGATTCCGTCGTGCTCGCTCAAATGCGCGCCGGGAATCAACAGGCTGTGACGAATACCGGGCCGATCGCCCAGGCGCCGGTGCTTGGCATCCAGGTAAGTGCGCACACCCCCGCTGGCAGGGGCGTAGAACATGGTTATGTCCGCGATATGCACGATGAACATCCCTCCGGTCTGTGTTCTCCTGTGTTGACCTTTATGAAGAATAGATGTTCGGTTGGGGTTGTGGTGATGTAGCGGCTATGCAAATGAATACGTGGCGAGGGAGCTTGCTCCCGCTGGACCGGGCTGGCGCTCCAGTGCGAAGCGCTCCCAAGATTCTAGGGCCGCTTCGCAGCCCAGCGGGAGCAAGCTCCCTCGCCACAGGAGTGCGGTCAAATGCGGTTTTTATTTCCAGCGCCAGGGCCTTAATGCGCCAGGCATGCTTTTATATAAGCATGCAAAATGGCGTCATATCGCAAACACCACGGGTGACCAAATGCCTGACTCATCGCAACTCGTTATCGGCGCCGATCTTAGCGGCCAGCCCATCGGCCAGGCCATGCGCCTGGCGAACCGTCATGGCCTGGTGGCGGGCGCCACCGGTACCGGCAAGACCGTCACCTTGCAGCGCCTCGCGGAAATGTTCAGCGATGCCGGCGTGGCGGTGTTCGCGGCAGACATCAAGGGTGACCTGTGCGGCCTCGGCGCGGCCGGCAACCCCCAGGGCAAGATCGCCGAGCGCATCGCCGGCATGCCCTGGCTCAATCACAAGCCCCAGGCTTATCCGGTGACCTTGTGGGATATCCACGGCCAGTCCGGTCATCCGTTGCGCACCACCCTGAGTGAAATGGGCCCGTTGTTGATCGGCAGCCTGCTGGAACTGACGGACAGCCAGCAGTCGGCGCTCTACGCCGCGTTCAAGGTGGCCGACCGCGAGGGCCTGTTGCTGCTGGACCTCAAGGACTTGAAGGCACTGCTCAACCATCTCAAGGACAACCCAGAGTTGCTGGGGGACGACGCGGCGTTGATGACCACCGGCTCCAGCCAGGCACTGCTGCGGCGCTTGTCCACCTTGGAGCAGCAGGGCGCGGACGCGTTGTTTGGCGAGCCGGCCTTGCAGCTCGAAGACATCCTGCAACCGGCCAGCGATGGCCGTGGCCGCATCCACTTGCTCGACGCCAGCCGTCTGGTCCATGAAGCGCCCAAGGTCTATGCGACGTTCCTGCTGTGGCTGTTGGCCGAGCTGTTCGAACAGTTGCCCGAACGCGGCGATGCGGACAAGCCGCTGCTGGCGCTGTTCTTCGATGAGGCGCACTTGCTCTTTGCTGGCACGCCCAAGGCTTTGCAGGAGCGTCTGGAGCAAGTGGTGCGGCTGATCCGTTCCAAGGGTGTGGGGGTGTATTTCGTGACCCAGTCGCCGGGCGATTTGCCGGACGACGTGCTCGCCCAGTTGGGGTTGCGCATCCAGCATGGGTTGCGGGCGTTCACTGCCAAGGAGCAGAAATCCCTGCGGGCGGTGGCCGACGGTTTCCGGCCCAATCCGCAATTCGATGCCCTGGCGGTGCTGACCGAGCTGGGCATCGGTGAAGCCCTGGTGGGCACCTTGCAGGAAAAAGGCACACCGGAAATGGTCCAGCGCGTACTGGTAGCACCGCCGCAGTCGCGGATCGGGCCGCTGAGCGAGGCCGAGCGCGCCGGGTTGATCGCCAGTTCGCCGTTGCAAGGGCGCTATGACAAGCCGATTGATCGCGAGTCGGCCTATGAGGTGCTGATGGGGCGCAAGGGGCTGGAACCGCAGAACGAAGCGGCGCCGGGCAAACCAACGGCGGAAGAGCCCAGCTTCACCGAAAAGGCCGGGGAGTTCCTCGGCACGGCAGCCGGCCAGGCGCTCAAATCGGCGATGCGCCAGGCGGCCAATCAACTGGGCCGGCAACTGGTGCGCGGGTTGATGGGGTCGTTGCTGGGGGGCAGCAAGCGGCGGTAGTCAGGACCGAGCCGCGCCCTTCGCGAGCAGGCTCGCTCCCACAAGGAGTTGGCGTCGTACACGAAAGAGATGCCCGCCTCAGATCCCCTGTGGGAGCGAGCTTGCTCGCGATAGCTATCTGACAGCCGCCGAAAATCTCAATCCTTGGGCCGCGCATGGGCCGCCAATCGCTCCAGCGCCGCCCGCAGGTTGGGGTCGCTGATGCCGTCGGCGGTGGCCTGGATGGTCGCCGCGGCGTCGGTGGACAGATCCAGCGTATGCCCCTTGGCGCCGACCTGGACGGTGGGCGGTTGGACCTTGAACAGGATCCGCGTCAGGTTGGCGAATTCTTCGAATGCCTGGAGTTGGCGCAGCAAGCGTTTTTGCTGGTAGCGCAGGCGCGTGGCCCAGTGGCCGTCGGTGACGATCAGCAACAAGCTGCCTTCGCGCCAGGATGCTACGTGGCAATGCTCGCGTGCGGCGGGTTGCAACTGGCTGTCCAACAGGCGCTGCAGGTGGCCCAGGCGCCTGGCGTGGCCGAAGATGGCTTTCAGCGGCTTGGCTTCGCGCAGCAGAACGGCGGGCGCCTTGGCTGGAAGAGGGCGAAAGGCCATGAATGAACACCGCAAGTGACAGAGGCGCCATGGTAGCAGAAAGCGCCGGATGCGCCTCGACCCTCTCGCCCTGCGACCTTTTATCCATACAATCAATAGGTAACTTCTGCACCTTGTGGGTTGAAGTTCGCGCAAAAGACCTTATTTTAGGGAGGCCCCGTCACAGCGCTGTGCCAGCATCGTGGAATAACGCCACTTTCCTCACCATCGTTTCCGGGTAGAATGCTCGTTCGCATGCGGCCATGAGGGCTGCACGGGCGACTCACGGGGCCGCCCTCCATCCCTTTAGTGTGGAAGATCCTGCCGATATGTTTGCGCCTTTGTTAAAGAAACTTTTTGGAAGCAAGAACGAGCGTGAAGTCAAGCGCATGCTCAAGACGGTACAGACTGTCAATGCCTTCGAAGAGCAAATGGTGGCCCTTTCGGACGATCAGTTACGCGCCAAGACTGCCGAATTCAAGGACCGCGTCGCCAAGGGAGAAACCCTTGACCAGCTCCTGCCTGAAGCCTTTGCGGTCGCCCGTGAAGCCGGCAAGCGGATCATGGGCATGCGCCACTTCGACGTTCAGTTGATCGGCGGCATGACCTTGCACGAAGGCAAGATCGCCGAAATGCGGACCGGTGAGGGCAAGACCCTCGTGGCGACCCTGGGCGTGTACCTCAATGCGCTGTCCGGCAAGGGCGTGCACGTGGTGACGGTCAACGACTACCTGGCCCGCCGCGACGCCAACTGGATGCGCCCGCTCTACGAATTCCTCGGCCTGACCGTCGGCGTCGTCACGCCGTTCCAGCCGCCGGAAGAGAAGCGTGCCGCCTATGCCGCCGACATCACCTACGGCACCAACAACGAATTCGGGTTCGACTACCTGCGCGACAACATGGCGTTCAGCATGGAAGAAAAATTCCAGCGTGAACTCAACTTTGCCGTGATCGACGAAGTCGACTCCATCCTCATCGACGAAGCCCGTACCCCGCTGATCATTTCCGGTCAGGCCGAGGACAGCTCCAAGCTGTACATCGAGATCAACAAACTGATCCCGCAGCTCAAGTTGCACGTCGAGGAAGTCGAAGGCGAAGTGACCCAGGCCGGGCACTACACCATCGACGAGAAGACCCGCCAGGTCGAACTCAACGAGGCCGGTCACCAGTTCATCGAAGAAATGCTCACCCGCGTCGGCTTGCTGGCCGAGGGCGAGAGCCTGTACTCGGCCCATAACCTGGGCCTGCTGACCCACGTCTATGCCGGCCTGCGTGCGCACAAGCTGTTCCATCGCAACGTCGAATACATCGTGCAGGATGGCCAGGTCGTGCTGGTGGACGAACACACCGGTCGGACCATGCCGGGCCGTCGCCTGTCCGAAGGCCTGCACCAGGCCATCGAAGCCAAGGAAGGCCTGAACATCCAGGCCGAGAGCCAGACCCTGGCCTCGACCACTTTCCAGAACTACTTCCGCCTGTACAACAAGCTGTCCGGCATGACCGGTACCGCGGACACCGAAGCGTTCGAATTCCACCAGATCTACGGCCTGCAAGTGGTGGTGATTCCGCCGAACAAGCCGCTGGCGCGTAAAGACTACAACGACCTGGTGTTCCTGACCGCCGAAGAGAAGTACGCGGCGATCATCAACGACATCAAGGAAGGCATGGCCCAGGGCCGTCCGATCCTGGTGGGTACCGCCACCATCGAGACCTCCGAGCACATGTCCAACCTGCTCGACAAGGAAGGCATCGAGCACAAGGTCCTCAACGCCAAGTTCCACGAGAAGGAAGCCGAGATCATCGCCCAGGCCGGTCGCCCGGGTGCGCTGACCATCGCCACCAACATGGCCGGTCGTGGTACCGACATCCTGCTGGGCGGCAACTGGGAAGTGGAAGTCGCCAGCCTGGAAAACCCGACCCCCGAGCAGATCGCGCAGATCAAGGCCGACTGGCAGAAGCGTCACCAGCAGGTGCTCGAGTCCGGCGGCTTGCAGGTGATCGCGTCCGAGCGTCACGAATCCCGCCGTATCGACAACCAGCTGCGTGGCCGTGCCGGTCGCCAGGGCGATGCCGGTTCCAGCCGTTTCTACCTGTCCCTGGAAGACAGCCTGATGCGCATCTTCGCCTCTGACCGGGTGAAGAACTTCATGAAGGCCTTGGGCATGCAGCCAGGCGAGGCGATCGAGCACCGCATGGTGACCAACGCCATTGAAAAGGCCCAGCGCAAGGTCGAAGGCCGCAACTTCGACATCCGCAAGCAACTGCTCGAATTCGACGACGTCAACAACGAACAGCGTAAAGTGATCTATCACATGCGTAACAGTTTGTTGGCCGCTGACAACATCGGCGAAACCATCGCTGATTTCCGCCAGGACGTGCTCAACGCCACCGTCAGCGCCCACATCCCGCCGCAGTCGCTGCCGGAACAGTGGGACGTCGCCGGCCTGGAAGCCGCCTTGCAGAGCGATTTCGGCGTGGCCTTGCCGATCCAGCAATGGCTCGACGAAGACGATCACCTGTACGAAGAAACCCTGCGCGAGAAACTGCTGGCCGAACTGATCGCTGCCTACAACGAGAAGGAAGACCAGGCGGGCGCCGAGGCGCTGCGCTCCTTCGAGAAGCAGATCGTGCTGCGGGTACTGGACGACCTGTGGAAAGACCACCTGTCGACCATGGACCACCTGCGCCACGGTATCCACCTGCGCGGTTACGCCCAGAAGAACCCGAAGCAGGAGTACAAGCGCGAGTCCTACACGCTGTTCTCCGAGTTGCTCGATTCGATCAAGCGCGACTCGATCCGTGTGTTGTCCCACGTTCAGGTTCGCCGCGAAGACCCGGCCGAAGAAGAGGCTCGCCTGCGCCAGGAAGCCGAAGCCCTGGCCGCGCGCATGCAATTCGAACACGCCGAAGCCCCGGGCCTGGAAGTGGTCGCCGAAGAGGGCGTCGATGTGGATGTCGCCTTGGCGACCGCACCGGTGCGCAACGAGCAGAAGCTGGGCCGTAACGAACTGTGCTATTGCGGTTCGGGCAAGAAATACAAGCATTGCCACGGGCAGATCCAATAAACCCGTTCCAACGCTGAACCACCCGCGCCGCGACCGGCTCCCAGCCGTCGCGGCGTTTTGCCATTTTATTCGCCGTCTCGATGAGGACGGCGTCGATAGACATCTCATTTAGGAGCGCATTCATGGCTGTTGGTCTTGGTCCGTTGCCAACGTTGCACCCGGTTGCCGGTTTTGAACTCGGTATTGCCTCGGCGGGCATCAAGCGCCCCGGGCGCAAGGACGTCGTGGTCATGCGTTGCGCCGAAGGCTCGACGGTGGCGGGCGTGTTCACCCTTAACGCCTTTTGTGCCGCTCCGGTGATCCTGGCCAAGCAGCGCGTGCAAGGGCCGGTGCGTTACCTGCTGACCAACACCGGTAACGCCAACGCCGGCACCGGCGCGCCAGGCCTGGCCGCCGCCGAGCGCACCTGCGCCAAGTTGGCAGAGCTGACCGGCGTCGACGCCAGCCAGGTGCTGCCGTATTCCACCGGCGTGATCGGCGAACCGCTGCCGGTGGAGAAGATCGAAGGCGCACTGCAAGCCGCCCTTGATGACCTGTCGGAAAACAACTGGGCCGCCGCCGCCACCGGCATCATGACCACCGACACCCTGCCCAAGGGCGCGAGCCGCCAGTTCCAGCATGACGGCGTGACCATCACTGTCACCGGCATCAGCAAAGGCGCCGGCATGATCCGCCCGAACATGGCGACCATGCTCGGCTACATCGCCACCGACGCCAAGGTCTCGCGCCAGGTGCTGCAAGACCTGATGCTCGACGGCGCCAACAAGTCGTTCAACCGCATCACCATCGATGGCGACACCTCCACCAACGATTGCTGCATGCTGATCGCCACCGGCCAGGCCAACCTGCCGGAGATCACCGAAGCCAGCGGCCCGCTGTTCGCCGCCCTGAAGCAGGCTGTGTTCGAGGTGTGCATGGAAGTGGCCCAGGCCATCGTCCGTGACGGCGAAGGCGCGACCAAGTTCGTGACCGTGCAGGTCAACGGCGGTGGCAATCACCAGGAATGCCTGGATGTCGGCTACACCGTGGCGCACTCGCCGCTGATCAAGACCGCGCTGTTCGCCTCCGACCCGAACTGGGGCCGCATCCTCGCCGCCGTGGGCCGGGCCGGCGTGTCTGAGTTGGATGTGAGCAAGATCGACGTGTTCCTCGGTGAGGTCTGCATCGCCAGCCAAGGTGCCCGCGCCGCGACTTACACCGAAGCCCAGGGCGCGGCGGTGATGCAGCAGGAAGAAATCACCATCCGCATCGAGCTGGGACGGGGTGATTGCAGCGAAACGATCTGGACCACCGACCTGTCCCACGAGTACGTCAAGATCAATGCTGAGTACCGGACTTAATACACTCGGGACCGAGCTGCTCCAATCGCGAGCAAGCTCGCTCCCACAGTGGATCGGTGGCGTGAACGCTTTTTAGGTCACTCAACAAATCCCCTGTGGGAGCGAGCTTGCTCGCGATGGCGCCAGAACAGACACACCTCAGAACCATAAGAAAGGAATCCACATGAGCCTGCACCTGATCATCGGCGACAAAGATCTATCCTCCTGGTCCCTGCGTGGGGCCTTGGCCCTGGCGCTGACCGGCGCGAAGTACACCGAAGAGCTGGTCAGGCTCGGCCAGCCGGACACCCGTGAAAAGCTGCTCAAGTATTCGGCCACGGCCAAGGTCCCGTTGCTCAAGACCGAATTCGGCGTGATCGCCGATTCCCTGGCGATTGGCGAGTACCTGGCCGAACAGTTCCCCGAGGCCAATCTCTGGCCCACGGATGTGGCCGCTCGGGCCCAAGCGCGTTCGGCCTGTGCGCAAATGCACAGCGGCTTTTTCGCCCTGCGCAACCATATGCCCATGGATCTGCTGCACGATGCGCCGCTGTCGCCCATGCCGGCTGACGTCCAGGCGGAGATCGAGCGGATGCTGGCGCTGTGGGCCGAATGCCGTGCCACGGCGACCGAGACCGGTCCTTACCTGTTTGGCCGCGTGAGCCTGGCCGATGCCTTTTTTGCCCCTGTTGCCGTGCGCTTGCGCACTTATCAAGTGGCACTTTCCGAGGTCGATGAGGCCTACGTTGAAACCCTTTATCAATGGCCGGCCTTCAAGGTATGGCAACAGGCTGGCCTGGAGGACACTGCGCGGTGAAACGAGTCCATGTGGCGGCAGCGGTCATTCGCGATGCCGCCGGTAAAATCCTGATCGCCCGACGGGCCGACACCCAGCACCAGGGCGGCCTGTGGGAATTTCCTGGCGGCAAGGTCGAGGCCGGCGAATCCGTCGAAACCGCCCTGGCCCGCGAACTTCATGAAGAGCTGGGCATTGTCGTCGACGCCGCCCGGCCGTTGATCAAGGTGCGTCACGATTACCCGGACAAACAGGTGTTGCTGGATGTCTGGGAAGTCTCGGCGTTCACCGGCGAGCCCCATGGCGCCGAAGGTCAACCGTTGGCCTGGGTGACGGCCCGCGACCTGACCAACCATGAGTTTCCGGCGGCCAACCAGCCGATCGTCGCGGCGGCCCGTTTGCCGGGTGAATACCTGATCACCCCGGAAGGCCTCGAGACGCCGGCCTTGCTGCGCGGCATGCAGAAGGCGATTGCCGGCGGGATCAAATTGGTCCAACTGCGTGCCCCCAACGGCTACGACCCGCAATACCGCGATCTGGCGGTGGATGCGGTGGGGTTGTGTGCTGGCAAGGCCCAGTTGATGCTCAAGGGGCCGTTCGAATGGCTGGGGGATTTTCCTTCCGCTGGCTGGCACATTACTGCCGCGCAACTGCGCAAGCATGCCGCGGCCGGTCGCCCGTTCGGCAAGGACCGCTGGCTGGCGGCCTCCTGCCATAACGCCGAGGAACTGTCCCTGGCGCAGCAGATGGACGTGGATTTCGTGACGCTTTCGCCGGTGCAACCGACCCAGACCCATCCCGATGCACAGCCGTTGGGATGGGCAGAGGCGGCGCGGTTGATCGAGGGCTTCAACCGTCCGGTCTATCTGTTGGGTGGTGTAGGGCCCGGCGAGCGGCAAAAAGCCTGGGAGGCTGGAGCGCAGGGTGTGGCGGGGATTCGGGCGTTTTGGCCAGAGGGGCAGTGAACTGATCGTTCCCACGCTCCGCGTGGGAACGCCTCAACGGACGCTCCGCGTTCGGCTCTGGAGGGACGCGGAGCGTCCCGGGCTGCGTTCCCACGCAGAGCGTGGGGAACGATCAAGCAGGTGATCAGCTCCCAGGCTTGGCCGCCGCCTCCCAAAGCACCTCCGCCACCCCTTGCCGCCGAGCAATCACCCGCGCGGCCACGAACAACAAGTCTGACAACCGATTGATATAGGCCAGCCCCGGTCCGGCCAGCGGCTCCACCGCGTTCAATTGCTGGCACCGACGTTCGGCGCTGCGGGCCAGGCTGCGACAGACGTGGGCCTGGGCGATCAGCGTCGAGCCGCCGGGCAGGATGAAGTTTTCCAGTGGCCCCACTTCCTCGTTCCACACATCGATCGCTGCTTCCAGCCGCTCGATCTCCGCCACGTTCAAGGCCTGGTAGGCCGGCATCGCCAGTTCGCCGCCGAGGTCGAACAAGCGATGCTGACAAGGCTCCAGCACGTCGCTGACTTCCTTCAGCGCCGGGTATTGGGCCGTTTCAGCGGCGAGCCCGGCCAGCAATAAACCCAGTTGGCTGTTCAGTGTGTCCACTTCGCCGATGGCCTCGACCCGTGGGTGATCCTTTGCCACGCGGCGACCGTCGCCCAACCCGGTTTCACCTTTGTCGCCGGTGCGGGTGTAAATCTTCGACAGGCGGAAACCCATGCTCAGCGCTCCAGTTGTTTGTTTTCCTGCGCCACCATAGAGGTGCCCGCCAGGGGCAGGCGTAGCGTGAAGCAGGTGCCTTGGCCCGGCGCCGACTGCACTTCCATCTGGCCCTTGTGGTTGTTGGTGATGATGAAATACGAAACCGATAGCCCAAGGCCGGTGCCCTGGCCGATCTCCTTGGTGGTGAAGAAGGGCTCGAAGGTGCGCTTGCGCACGTTCTCGCTCATGCCGATGCCGTTGTCCTCGACCTGGATTTCCGCCCACGGCGGATTCAACCGCGTGCGCAGGATAATGCGCCCGGGTTCGCTGTCGTCCTGGCGCTGATGGATCGCCTGGGCGGCGTTTTTCAGCAGGTTGAGCAGCACTTGTTCCAGTTCGTTGGCGGTGCCTGGCACCGGCCCCAGGTTCGGGTCGAACTGACGGATGATCGCCTGGCCCTTGAAGTCGAAGCCGATCGCCAGGTCGAAGTCGTTACCGGCGATTTCCACCGCCTGGTCGATCAGCGCCGGCAGGTCGCACGGCGCCATCTGCCGTGTGCTGCGACGGCTGAAGCTGAGCATGTGGGTGACGATTTTCGCTGCCCGGGCGCCGGCCTGCTGGATGCCGTCGAGCAACTGCGGGATTTCCCGGGTTTCCAGGTAGCGGTTGACCACCGGCAGTTCGATCCCCAGGTGCTCGGCCTGTTCGAGGTTCTTCGGCAGTTCCGGCGACAGGCGTCGGCGGATGTTCTGCACGTTGTGCAGGATGGCGCCCAGGGGGTTGTTGATCTCATGGGCCATGCCCGCCGCGAGGCCGCCGACCGAGAGCATCTTCTCCGACTGCACCATCATTTCTTCCAGCGACAGGCGCTGGGTGATGTCGTCGATGCGGATTACCACGCCCCGTCCGGCACCGCCCATCAGCGGGTAGAAGGTCAGGGCGTAATGCCGGGCTTCGTCGTCCTTGGTCCAGGTGACGCGTTCGATCTTGGCCACCGTATGCTGCTCGACGGTTTGCTTGAGCTGGGGCAGGTACGGCTTGAGCGGTTCGAAGGCGAGGAAGATCGGCTGGTTCAGGGCTTCGTCCAGGCGCGTGCCGGAGAGGGCGCTGGCTTCCTGGTTCCACTGAGTGACGTAGAGTTGCTCGTCGAGGGCGATCAGGGCCGACGGCATGGAGTCGATGATGCTGTTGAGGTAGTTCTGGAAACCAGTGAGTTTTTTCTCGATCTTGCTGCGCACCTGGACTTCCAGCTCCAGCTTGCGATTGGTGTGACGGGTTTCTTCCGCCAGGCCCTGGGCCTGGTCGTAGGCGGCCTGGGAATCGTCCCGCGCACGCTTGAGTTGCTGTTCCCGGGCTTCGATCCGCGAGAGCATGGTATTGAACGCCTCGGCCAGGCTGCCGATCTCGTCGTGGTTGCCCCGTGCGGCACGCAGGGCATAGTTCTCCTCGCGGGTGACCTGGCGTGACAGTTCTTCGAGTTGATGAATCGGTCGGGTAATCAGGCGTTTGATCTGTTGGGCAATGACCAGCCACAGCAATACGCTGAAAATCAGGATGCCGAGGCTGGCGGTCAGGGTGCCGGTGTAGAACGCGGTCGGCAATTCGCTGCTGGCCACCAGCAACAGATGGCCGGGCGTCGTGCCGGGGCGGGGCAGGGTGATGACCTGGTTGCTGCGAAACTCACCCGCTTGCCAGGCTTGTATGTGGCGGTAATGATCTGGCAGCTTGAGTTTTTCGCCTTGTTGCAGCTGTGCCAGGCGCTCGCCCTGGCCGTCGTACAACGCCGCGGCCCGCAGCGGTGCGTAGCTGTTGAGTTCGTCGAGCAGGCGTTGGGCGCTTTGGGGCGATTGCAGGGCGTCGGAAATCAGGCTCGGGTTGGCGATCAGCCGGCCAATGGTCTGCAGGGCCTGGGGCGCCATGCTTTCCTGGGAAATGTAGTAGGCGGCGCTGATAAAAGTCAGGTTGGCCACCAGCAGGACAGTGGTCAATAACACCAACAGGGCGGCCAGCAGTTTCTGGCCGACCGGGAGATTTTCAAGGCGCTGGCGCAATGGCATCAGACTCGTCGCTAAAAAGGAACACGAGGGCCAGCGTAGCCGCTGCTCAGTCGCTGGGCAATCCGAGGTTGTCCAAGTGGGCAATCAGTCGCTGGCGCAGTTGCTCCAGGTGCGGCACGCTCAGCTCATGGCGTTGGGCGACCTTGCAGGCGTAACCGAGCAAGTAGCTGATTTCGGTGCGACGCCGATTGGCGACGTCCTGGTACATCGAGGAGTAATTGGCGGCCGTGGCCTGGATCACTCGTCCGACTTCCGGCTGCAAATCCTCGGCTGCCGCAGGCTGGCCGCAGCGTTCGAGCAGGTCGGTGAGCTCTGCGCACAAGGTCGCCACTTCGCAGCGGTGTTCCTGCAAGCCGCCGTTCTTGCAGTGATGCAGCACGGTCAGCGGATTGATTGCACAGTTGAGTGCCAGCTTGCGCCAGAGGCGGGTGAGGATGTCGGCGCTCCATTCGTGGGGAATGCCGGCGGCGGCCAGGTCGTTCAGCCAGAACGGCGCCACCGGGTGTGCCGGGTCGCCCAACCAGGTGTAGCCGTGGCCAGCGAACACCACGCGCCAGTCACCGTCGCGGAACGCGCCTTCGGTGCTGGAGGCGCTGATGCAACGGGCCTGGGGCACACAATTGGCCACTGCGTCCTGGCTGCCGAGGCCGTTTTGTAGCAGGATCAGTTCCGATTCGGCGTCCAGGCGATGGGCCACCGAGTTCACCGCCGCTTCTGCGTCGTAGGCCTTGCAGGCCAGCAGCAGACGCCTGATTGGCTCCGGGCTGTCCGCTGTTTCGCCTGGCACCGGGTAGGACTGCGCCTGGCCCTGTTCCACCAGGGTCAGGCCACCGGCGCCGCGGTAGGCCTGCAAGCGCGCTTCGTCGCGCAGCACCAGCCGCACCGGCAGCCCGGCCCGGGCCAGGCGCGTGGCCCACAACGTGCCGAGACTGCCGGCCCCGAGGACATGCCAGGTGGTCGACATCAGTTTTTTGCTCGGATTGATGCAGGCATCGGAGGGCTCGCAGTGTCGGCAGGAAAAGAGCCGTTATAATGAGCCCGATTTTAACCACAAGCCAAGCGCGCGCCGTTGTTACTGGCGCGCCTTTTTATTTGGAGAACACTACATGCCGTCATTCGACGTGGTATCCGAACTGGACAAACACGAAGTCACCAACGCGGTTGAAAATGCCGTCAAGGAACTCGACCGTCGTTATGACCTCAAGGGCAAGGGCAGTTTCGAGTTCAAGGAAAAAGACCTGACCGTGAACCTGACCGCCGAGGCCGATTTCCAGCTCGAGGCGATGATCGAGATCCTCAAGCTGGCGCTGGTCAAGCGCAAGATCGACGTGCAGTGCCTTGAGGTCAAGGACGCCTATGCCTCGGGCAAGTTGATGAAGCAGGAAGCCGTGCTCAAGGAAGGCATCGACAAGGAACTGGCGAAGAAGATCGTCGCTCACATCAAGGACGCCAAGCTCAAGGTACAAGCCGCCATCCAGGGCGAGCAGGTACGGGTCACCGGCAAGAAACGTGACGACTTGCAAGAAGCCATTGCGGCACTGCGCGGCAAGGAATTCGGCATGCCCCTGCAATTCAATAATTTCCGCGACTGATTTCGTAATGACCGTGGCGAGGGAGCTTGCTCCCGCTTGGTCCTGTAGGAGCTGCCGAAGGCTGCGATCTTTTGATCTTTCGCTTGGGATTCAAGTGCCTTGGGAAAAGATCGCAGCCTCGTTTCACTCGACAGCTCCTACACAGCTCCTACACAGCTTCTACAGGCCCAGCGGGAGCAAGCTCCCTCGCCACACAATGCCGCGTGCAACAGGAATAAGGAGAGTTAGATGGACTTGAACGCTGAAGTGGATAACCTGGTCAAGGTTTCCCAGACCTGGATCCCCATGATCATGGAATACGGCAGCCGCGTGCTGCTGGCCGTTATCACCCTGGCCGTCGGCTGGTGGTTGATCAACAAAGTGACGCGCAAGCTGGGTGCTTTGCTGGCCTTGCGTAATGCCGACCTGGCACTGCAGGGGTTTATCAGTACCCTGGCCAACATCATCCTGAAGATATTGCTGATCGTCAGCGTCGCTTCGATGATCGGTGTGGAAACCACTTCGTTCGTCGCCGCCATCGGTGCCGCCGGCCTGGCGATTGGCCTGGCCTTGCAAGGCAGCCTGGCGAACTTCGCCGGTGGCGTGCTGATCCTGCTGTTCCGCCCGTTCCGCATCGGTGACTGGATCGAAGCCCAGGGCGTGGCCGGTACGGTCGACAGCATCCAGATTTTCCACACGGTGCTGCGCACCGGTGACAACAAGACCGTCATCGTGCCTAACGGCAATCTCTCCAACGGCATCATCACCAACACCAACCGCCAGCCGACCCGCAAGGTCGTGTTCGATGTCGGTGTGGATTACCAGGCCGACCTGCAAAAGGCCCGGGAAGTGTTGCTTGAGTTGGCCAAGGATGAACGCGTGCTGGCGGATCCAGCGCCTGAAGCAGTGATTTCCACCTTGGGCGACAGTGCCATCACGGTGTCGTTGCGTATTTGGGTCAAGACCGCGGATTACTGGAACGTCATGTTCATGCTCAATGAGCAGGCGCGGGATCGCTTGAAGGAGGCGGGTATAGATATTCCGTTTCCACAACGCGTGATTCGAGTCGTTCAGGAAGGGCCAGCGCAATAACGACTTGAATATACCTTGGCGCTGGAGTCAGGTTATATTTAGTTAGCTTGCTACTTAACAAGTTGCGTTAAAGCTGGCATTGCAATGGACATAAAAAAAACGCTCACCTGGATCAGGTGAGCGGTTTTTGTTTGTTGCGGGTGAAGCTATCGAATTAGCACTGAATTACAAGATGCTCAGTGGGTATTCGACGATTACGCGGAAGTCGTTGTTGTCGGTGTAATCCGGGTTAGAGGTGCTAGTCCGATAAACCGCGCTACGCAGACGCACAGACAGGTCTTTGGCTGGACCGCTTTGCAGAACGTATTTGGTTTCGAAGTCCCACTCGTGGGCTTTGGCATCGCTTGTAGCGGTAGCGATGTTGTCACTGGTGATGTAACGAGTCATGAAGCTCAGGCCAGGAATGCCGTAGGTCTTCATGTTCAGGTCGTAGCGAGCCTGCCAAGAGGTCTCGTCTTGACCGTTGAAGTCGGAATACTGCACGGAGTTGGCGAGGTAGATAGTACCGCCACCGTCAACGCCATAAGCGTAGCCGCTGTCACCGGAGGAGCGCTGGTGAGCCAAGGTGAATTTATGCGCGCCGAGGCTGTAAGCTGCTGCGAGCGACCAGATGCGGTTGTCAATATCACCGCTTAGCTCTTGACCCTGACTCTTGCTGTCGTAGCCGTTGAAGTCGAAGTTCAGAGACTGATCTTCATTGATTGGCAGGGTGTAGTTCACGTTGAGGTACTTCTTCTTGAAGTAGTCTTCAACGTCGGAAGCTGCTACGCCTGCTACGAAGTTGTCAGTGAACTGATAGGTTGCGCCAGCAATGTTGGCGGATGGCAAGCCTTGGCTGTGCCGACCATTGATGCTGTCACGGCCCGTGTAGTTCTGTGCGTTCATAGCGGTGAAGCGACCAGCGGTCAGCTCCAGACCCTTGATTTCTTTGCTGGTGATGAGCGTACCGGTAGCAACTTCCGGATTCAGACGGCTGTCATCCGTGGAGAATACTGGGCTGGTGGTGTACTGGTTACCATACTTCAGGACGGTGTCAGATAAGCGGAACTTGACTGCGCCGCCAACTTCAGACTGGGTGTCTTCCGGGCTGCCGTCGTCACCTGTGCCGAAAATACTGTTACCGGTACGACCTGCGCCGCTATCCAGTTTGACTTGGCCATTGAACAGAGCGTCCACACCGACACCAACGGTGCCTTGAGTGAAGCCGGACTCGTAAACAGCCTGCACGCCAAGACCAGTTTCTTCGCGGTAGCCAGTGCTACGTGCCTTGCCACCGGTATTTTGGTTGTTGGAAGCACCGTGTTTGAAATCACGGTTCATGTACAGCATACGACTTTTAACAGTCAGGCTCTGATCTTCAAAAAAGCCCTTGGATTCCTCTTGGGAGGACGCCACTGCGAACTGCGAAACGCTGGCCGATACAGCCAGTGCGATCATGCTCCACTTCATCACGCGCATCGTGATTTGCTCCTTTGGTTTTTAGAAGAGTACTGCCGTCCCACCTGTTTTTTTATCTGGGCGGCTCTTTCTTTTTGTGTCGGCGCAAACTTATATCACGTCGACATTCTTTGGCGATACTTGCCCATTCAACCTTTCAGCTTCTTTACGACCCTGTCGCCAATGGCTCGATCCATGTCGCATTTCAGCTGTTCCGACGCAACCGTATTCACAACTTTATGTTGTTTTTTCTTTTTCCGGCATCGGTGTAAAGAGTCCGTCATTACCGCGCTTGAAGCTCCTGTGGGCAGCCTTGCCACTTTAATTTGTATGTCGGCAGGTGCTCGCTTCCGGCGAGCCCCTTGGACAGTGCGAGTATGAATGCAACAAGCATGCTCAAACCCGGATTTCGTTTACATTTTTTTCACATTTCACCGGTTGACGCGGTGAAACCTCATGAAACCGGGCTCCAAAGGCCTTGTTTTAAATAGGGTTGACTCGTGTGGGCTCCCGTGTTTGGCGGCGACAAATGTGGCCAGACAACCAAAAACGTTACCGGTTCACCCTACCCAGTGAGTAAATCACGGATGCTTTGTGCACTGAGCGTAGACGCACTGTGCTGTTTTGGTGCAGAAAAATTTCAGGTTGTACGAAAATCTTACAGCGTCGAGGCTTTGCCTGGGCCCTGGCACGGTCCTTTCAGGACCTTGCCGTGCCGCTTGCGCTGTGTTGGTGCGTCAGCTTGCACAGGTTGATGCTTGCAGGTGAAAAATCGTTCGAAAGAATGAACATCGGGACGCTACGCAGTGATCGATCCGGCGTTCGCGGGTATGCTGCCTATCTGTGTCCGACGCAGGCCTGCGGGTCACTGAACCGGACAGAATCGAAAACGAGGAGTACACACGGTGTTTGCCTTAGATCCACGACTGCAACAAGACACATTGCCCATTGGCGATTTCCCGCTATGCCGGCTGCTCTTGTCCAACGACGCCAATTACCCGTGGTTCATCCTCGTGCCGCGGCGAGAAAATATCAGCGAATTGTTTCAGTTGGATGACAGCGATCAGTTGCAACTGTGGAAAGAAACCACGGCGTTGGCCGAAACCCTCAAGGATTCGTTCGATGCCGACAAGATGAACGTTGCAACCTTGGGTAACGTCGTCAGTCAACTGCACATGCATGTCATCGTGCGCAAGCGTGAGGATGCGGCCTGGCCTGCGCCGGTCTGGGGCAAGCACCCGGCCCAGCCTTATGATGCAGGGCAGGTCGCGGCCATTCGCGAACGGTTGCGAGTGGCCCTGGCCGATGATTTCAAGTTTCTGGAGGGCTGAACCATGAACCTTGAAGACCGTGTAACCGATCTGGAAAGCCGCCTGGCGTTTCAGGATGACACCATCCAGGCATTGAATGATGTGCTGGTGGCGCAACAGCGGGTTGTCGAGCGTCTGCAGCTGCAGATGGCGGCGTTGCTCAAGCGCCAGGAAGAAATGGCCGGGCAATTCGAATCGTTCGAGGAAGAGGCGCCGCCCCCTCACTACTGAACGGATGTGGCCCGATTGCCGGGCAATAAAAAACCGCGAGCAGCCAGGCTGCATCGCGGTTTTTTTACGCTTGGATCAGCGGCGCGGCAGCGCGGCGATCACGTCTTCGGCCTGCAGGCCCTTGTCGCGGTTCATCACGGAGAACTCCACGCGCTGGCCTTCCACCAGGACGCGATGGCCTTCGCCACGAATGGCCCGGAAATGCACGAAAATGTCATCGCCGGAGTCGCGGGAGATGAAGCCGAAACCCTTGGACGTGTTGAACCACTTCACCGTGCCGGTATCGCGGTTGGACATGTCGTAGTTCTGCGCAGCGGCGGCCGGCGACGACTTCTTGTAGAAGCTGACAGCCAGGTGCAGTGCCACGGCGAGCAGTGCCGCGCCCAGGCTGAACAGAATGGCCGGTTGACCGCCGATTTCCGGCATGGGTGCCAGCAGGGCCAGGGTTTGCAAGGCAACGGCCAACACCAGCAGGGCGCTGACCAGGTTTTGCAGTTGGTGACGTGGACCTTTGTTCCAGTAAGGGATGACGGGGGCAAGGGTCAGGTTGAGCAGGCCGAAAAAGGCCAGGTACAGTGCATCGGGGTGTTGCAGGTAAGGTGTGGCTTCGGAACCCAGGCTAGGGATGAAGGACAGCAGCAGGGCGGCTGCGCCCATTAGCAAGTGGACGATTTTCAACATTTTGATTGGCTCACGGTTAAGACAGATCACAAGGAAGAGCGGGTCGGGGACGGTTCGCTTCGAAACAATGAGAGGCGTTGGACACGTACCCGAATCAGCCTATGCGCAACGCCCGGGAAAATAAGCGTAGCGACACACTGCCTATTTAACAGCAAAGCTCGGGCCTTCTCAAACCCGTTACGGGCGCGCATCGCGCTGTTCGTCGGGCAGAAAAGGCCCACCGGTGCTCGAAGGTGCCAGGCAAGCGGCGTTGAATTTACTTGAGTGTCGGAACCGCATGCTGTCCCGGCTTGTCGGTTCAGGAGGGCTGGCGATCTGTCGCAGGCTGTAGGCGGTCAAAACCACTAGAGTAGGGTGTGGCCGTTGTCGAATTCATCACCGTCAGGAGATCAAGCAAATGGCAATTGATATCGGTATCAGTGAAGAAGACCGCAAGTCCATCGTCGACGGGCTGTCGCGCCTGCTGTCGGACACCTACGTGCTGTACCTCAAGACCCACAATTTCCACTGGAACGTCACTGGGCCGATGTTCCGGACCTTGCACCTGATGTTCGAGGAACAATACAACGAGCTGGCCCTGGCCGTGGACCTGATTGCCGAGCGAATCCGCGCCCTGGGTTTTCCGGCCCCGGGTGCTTACTCGGTGTATGCGCGCTTGTCTTCTATTAAGGAAGAGGAAGGCGTACCTGCCGCCGAAGACATGATCCGGCAATTGGTCGAGGGTCAGGAAGCGGTGACGCGTACGGCCCGTGGCATCTTTCCTTTATTGGACAAGGTCAGCGACGAGCCCACGGCCGACCTGCTGACCCAGCGCATGCAGGTTCATGAAAAGACCGCGTGGATGCTGCGCGCGCTGCTCGAAGGTCAATAATCGAACGGGCGATGACGGGTAGTGGGGTGTATTGCCTGCAGCTGTCGTGTAGGACCACGTAATTCGTCGCCGGCCTGCTGTTGGCTTGTCCTACGCCCGTGGTCATAAAGTCGTCTGGAACTGGGAATGCCGTTGAGCTTCCATAGAGCCACAAATGGGTTGTTCCAACCCAGAGGCTCGTATGGCAAAGGAGTGTCAACGGTATGATTCAAGGAAAAGAACCCGGGGAAGGTGCGCGCGGGCGTTGTCAGCCTATCAGTGTCGACCCGTTCGTCCGGGGGTTCGATATGCAATTGGCCCGGCCCCTGGCCCGTTCCATTCGCCTGAACGGTTTCGCCACCTGTCTGCGGCTGGAACAGGTCTATTGGGAGATTCTCGGTGACATGGCCGAGCTCAACCGCTGCTCCATCAGTACGCTGCTGTCCCATGTGGACAGGGAAGTGCACCTGCGCCACGGCGGGGTGCGCAATTTCAGCGGGCTGGTGCGCGTGGTCTGTGTGGTGCACAGTTTGAAGGAGGCAGGAGTGGATCATTGCGTGGATTGGCCCCCAAAAGGGGTATGAATTCATTTGTGGCGAGGGAGCTTGCTCCCGCTGGGCTGCGCAGCAGCCCTCTTTGTGAGCGCTTCGCACTCAAGCGGGAGCAAGCTCCCTCGCCACGATGAGTCCTGCAAGCCATAAATGAACAACAGGGTCGGCAATGACCGTGCGGTCTTACGGCTGCACAGGCCGCATTTAATGGATATAATCCCGCTCTTTGCCGCAAAGCCCCGCCTTTGCGCGAGTAACCTGATCGCCGAGACAACCCCATGCCGATGTACGACTATCAATGTGCTTCCTGTGGTCATCAGATGGAAGCCATTCAAAAGATCAGCGCGGCACCGCTGGTCGACTGCCCTGCCTGCCAGGCGCCGGAACTGAAAAAGATGCTGTCCATGCCTGGTTTCCGCCTTGGCGGTACGGGCTGGTATGAAACCGACTTCAAGACCGGCGCCAAGAAGAACCTGGCCGGTGGCGATAAAGCTGATTGAGTTGAATACGCGCGAGTTCTTGCACGGGCAGGGCCTCCAACCGAATGTCGAATTACGAGAAGTGAAACCACTACCATGATGCGCAGCCATTATTGCGGCCAACTGAACGAAAGCCTGGAAGGTCAGGAAGTTACTCTTTGCGGATGGGTCCATCGTCGCCGTGACCATGGCGGGGTGATTTTCCTCGATATCCGTGATCGTGAAGGCCTGGCCCAGGTAGTGTTCGATCCGGACCGCGCCGAAACCTTCGCCACCGCTGACCGCGTGCGCAGCGAATACGTCGTCAAGATCACCGGCAAGGTGCGCCTGCGCCCGGCCGGCGCCGGCAACGCCAACATGGCGTCGGGCATGATCGAAGTGCTGGGCTACGAGCTGGAAGTGCTCAACGAGTCGGAAACCCCACCGTTCCCACTCAACGAATATTCCGACGTAGGCGAGGAAACCCGCCTGCGCTACCGCTTCATCGACCTGCGTCGCCCGGAAATGGCCGAGAAGCTGCGCCTGCGTTCGCGCATGACCACCAGCATCCGTCGTTACCTGGACGAGAACGGCTTCCTCGACGTCGAGACACCGATCCTGACCCGCGCCACGCCGGAAGGCGCCCGCGACTACCTGGTGCCGAGCCGCACCCACCCCGGCAGCTTCTTTGCCCTGCCGCAATCGCCACAGCTGTTCAAGCAACTGCTGATGGTGGCCGGGTTCGATCGTTATTACCAGATCGCCAAGTGCTTCCGCGACGAAGACCTGCGTGCCGACCGTCAGCCTGAGTTCACTCAGATCGACATCGAGACCAGCTTCCTCGACGAAAAAGACATCATGGGCCTGACCGAAGGCATGATCCGCAACCTGTTCAAGGAAGTGCTGGGTCTGGAATTCGGCGAGTTCCCGCACATGACTTTCGAAGAGGCCATGCGCCGCTACGGTTCCGACAAGCCGGACCTGCGTAACCCGCTGGAACTGGTGGACGTGGCCGACCAGCTCAAGGACGTCGACTTCAAGGTGTTCAGCGGTCCGGCCAACGATCCTAAATGCCGTATCGCGGCCCTGCGTGTTCCAGGCGGCGCCAGCATGCCGCGCAAGCAGATCGACGACTACACCAAGTTCGTCGGCATCTATGGTGCCAAGGGCCTGGCGTACATCAAGGTCAACGAGCGTGCCGCGGGTGTTGAAGGCCTGCAATCGCCGATCGTGAAGAACATCCCGCAAGACAACCTGAATGTGATCCTCGATCGCGTCGGTGCGGTTGACGGCGACATCGTGTTTTTCGGCGCCGACAAGGCCAAGATCGTCAGCGAAGCCCTGGGTGCGCTGCGCATCAAGCTGGGCCACGACCTGAAGCTGCTGACCTGCGAGTGGGCGCCGATGTGGGTCGTTGACTTCCCGATGTTCGAAGAAAACGATGACGGCAGCTTCTCCGCGCTGCACCACCCGTTCACTGCGCCGAAGTGCTCGCCGCAAGAGCTGGAGGCCAACCCGGCCACCGCGCTGTCGCGTGCCTACGACATGGTCCTGAACGGCACCGAGCTGGGTGGCGGTTCGATCCGTATCCATCGCAAGGAAATGCAACAGGCGGTGTTCCGCCTGCTGGGCATCAGCGAAGCCGAGCAGGAAGAGAAGTTCGGCTTCCTGCTCGACGCCCTGAAATACGGCGCGCCGCCCCACGGTGGCCTGGCCTTCGGCTTGGACCGCCTGGTGATGCTGATGACCGGCGCCCAGTCGATCCGTGAAGTGATCGCGTTCCCGAAAACCCAGAGCGCGGCCGATGTCATGACCCAGGCGCCGGGTGTGGTGGACGCCAAGGCGTTGCGCGAGTTGCACATCCGTCTGCGTGAACAGCCAAAGGCTGAGTAAGGCTGGCACCTGAGAGGGCGCATCTTCGGATGCGCCTTTTCATTGGCGTCGATATTTCTGATTGTCGGCCGCTGCGCAAGCGCAGGGCGGGCAATGTTCCAAAGAGAAACGGAGCGAGTTATGGCAGGTCATTCCAAGTGGGCGAACATCAAGCACCGCAAAGAACGTCAGGATGCCAAGAGAGGCAAGATCTTCACCAAGTGGATCCGTGAGCTGACAGTCGCGGCCCGCCAGGGTGGCGGCGATCCGGGTTCCAACCCGCGCCTGCGCCTGGCCCTGGACAAGGCCTTGGGTGCCAACATGAGCCGCGACATCATCGACCGGGCCATTGCCCGTGGCGCCGGTGCGACCGAGGCCGATAACGTTGAAGAACTGACCTATGAAGGCTATGGCCCGGGCGGCGTGGCGGTGATGGTCGAGTGCATGACCGACAACCGCAACCGTACCGCCGCGGCCGTGCGTCACGCGTTCAGCAAATGCGGTGGCAACCTGGGCACCGATGGCTCGGTGGCCTATCTGTTCGAGCGCAAGGGGCAAATCAGCTTCGCCCCGGGCCTCGATGAAGACGCCCTGACCGAGGCGGCCCTGGAGGCCGACGCCGATGACGTGGTCGGCCATGAAGACGGCTCGTTCGACGTGTTCACGTCGTTCGCCAGCTTCTATGCCGTGCGCAACGCCCTGGAGGCAGCCGGTTTTGCGCCTGCGGACGCGGAAATCGTCATGCAGCCGACCACCAGTGCCGAACTGGACCTGGAAGGTGCCGAGAAAGTGCTCAAGCTGATCGACATGTTGGAAGACCTGGATGACGTGCAGAACGTTTATTCCAACGCTGATATTCCTGAATCGGTCGCCGAACAACTCGGCTGACAGGCTTGATGCTGCACTTAGGGGTTGTTTGAAATCATCGTGGCGAGGGAGCTTGCTCCCGCTTGAGTGCGAAGCGCTCACAGAAAAGGCCTGCTGCGCAGCCCAGCGGGAGCAAGCTCCCTCGCCACAGGTTCACAGCAAACCTTTGATGGGCTGTATCCTCATGCAACCGCATTACCTTTCGCAGGCGTTATGACTTTAATCCTTGGTATCGACCCCGGTTCGCGCATCACCGGCTACGGTGTGGTTCGCGATACCGGGCGCGGCTGCGTGTACGTTGCGTCTGGTTGCATCCGCACTGGCGCGGGTGAGCTGCACGAGCGCTTGCAGATCGTTTATCGCGGGGTGCGCGAAGTCATCCAGACCTACGGCCCGGTGACCATGGGCATCGAACGGGTCTTCATGGCGCGCAACGCCGATTCGGCCTTGAAGCTAGGGCAGGCCCGGGGCGCGGCCATTGTGGCGGGCGCCGAGGAAAACCTGGAGATCGCCGAGTACACCGCGACCCAGGTCAAGCAGGCGGTCGTCGGTACAGGGGCGGCGAACAAGGAGCAGGTGCAAATGATGGTGATGCACCTGTTGAAACTGGTCAGCAAGCCGCAGATCGATGCCTCCGACGCCCTGGCCATCGCCATTTGCCATGCCCACACCCGTTCCAGTCTGTTGCCCCATGGCCTGGGGACCGCACGCAGTCGTGGCGGGCGCCTGCGTCTCTGATAGCATCAGCGCTTCTTTCATGAACCCGAGCCCGTTGCGCCTGTGTCGTCGGCCTTTATGCTCGTGTTGTTACTCGCCAGCCCGCGGGCTGGCCAACGCCCAAGGATCTGAAACGTGATTGGACGCTTGCGCGGCACCCTGGCTGAAAAACAGCCGCCGCACCTGATTCTGGATGTAAACGGCCTGGGCTATGAGCTCGAAGTGCCGATGACCACGCTGTATCGCCTGCCGTCGGTCGGTGAGCCGCTGACCCTGCACACTCATTTGGTCGTGCGCGAGGATGCGCAGTTACTCTATGGTTTCGTCGGCAAGCGCGAGCGGGATTTCTTTCGCGAGCTGATCCGTCTCAATGGCGTCGGCCCGAAACTGGCCCTGGCGTTGATGTCGAGCCTGGAGGTCGACGAACTGGTGCGCTGCGTACAATCCCAGGACACCTCGGCCCTGACCAAGGTGCCGGGGGTGGGCAAGAAAACCGCCGAGCGCCTGCTGGTCGAACTCAAGGATCGCTTCAAGGCCTGGGAGGCGGTGCCAGCGATGTTTGCCTTGGTGCCGAACCAGCCGGACGCGCCGGTGCCGGCGGTCAGCGCCGAAAACGATGCGGTCACCGCGCTGATCTCCCTGGGCTACAAGCCGCAGGAAGCCAGCAAGGCGATTTCCGCCATCAAGGAAAAAGGCCTGAGCACCGAAGACATGATTCGCCGTGCCCTGAAGGGAATGATCTAAGTGATTGAAGCTGACCGTCTGATCGCCGCCACGGGCGCGCCCCGTGACCGCGAGGAAATCCAGGACCGCGCGATTCGTCCTGTCAGCCTGGCCGACTACATCGGCCAACCGACCGTGCGCGAGCAGATGGAACTGTTCATCCAGGCCGCCCGTGGGCGCAGCGAGTCGCTGGACCACACCTTGATCTTCGGCCCGCCAGGCCTGGGCAAGACTACCCTGGCCAACATCATTGCCCAGGAAATGGGCGTCTCGATCAAGAGCACATCGGGGCCGGTGCTTGAACGGCCGGGCGACCTGGCGGCGCTGCTGACCAACCTTGAGCCCCATGATGTGTTGTTCATCGACGAAATCCATCGGTTGTCGCCGATCGTCGAGGAAGTGCTGTACCCGGCCATGGAAGATTTCCAGCTCGACATCATGATCGGCGAAGGGCCGGCGGCGCGCTCCATCAAGCTCGACCTGCCACCCTTCACCCTGGTGGGCGCCACCACGCGTGCGGGCATGCTGACCAACCCGCTGCGGGACCGTTTTGGTATCGTCCAGCGCCTGGAGTTCTACAACAATGCGGACCTGGCGACGATTGTCAGCCGCTCGGCGGGCATCCTCGGGCTGCCCCTGGACCCTGACGGTGCCTATGAGATTGCCCGGCGGGCCCGGGGCACGCCGCGGATCGCCAACCGCCTGCTGCGCCGGGTCCGGGATTTTGCCGAAGTCCGGGCCAAGGGCCACATCACCAAGCCGATCGCCGACCTGGCGTTGAACCTGCTGGACATCGACGAGCGTGGCTTCGACCACCAGGACCGGCGCCTGCTGCTGACCATGATCGAAAAGTTCGACGGTGGCCCGGTGGGCGTGGACAGCCTGGCGGCGGCCATCAGCGAAGAGCGCCACACCATCGAAGATGTGCTGGAGCCATACCTGATCCAGCAAGGCTATATCATGCGCACGCCCCGCGGGCGTGTGGTGACCCGCCATGCTTATCTGCATTTCGGCTTAAACATCCCGACACGAATGGGTGAGATGCCGGTGGTAGACGAATTCCTCGATGCCGTGGACGATTGAACGAGCTCTGAATGTCGACTTTTTTCCGGTTCGTGCTGTCCCAGACCACGCCTGGAGCGTCAATGCATTCGAGAATGAAAAAACAGTTGCCTGGCCGATTGGCAACCTGAGGAGTAAGCACTAGAGTATGCGCGCGCAAAACGGGCTGGAGTCGTTCGCACATCGCTGTCGCGTTTATTACGAGGACACCGATGCTGGCGGCATCGTCTACTACGTCAATTACCTCAAGTTTATGGAAC
This sequence comes from Pseudomonas thivervalensis, assembly GCF_001269655.1. Lineage (GTDB taxonomy): Bacteria > Pseudomonadota > Gammaproteobacteria > Pseudomonadales > Pseudomonadaceae > Aquipseudomonas > Aquipseudomonas thivervalensis. The sequence continues at coordinate 256,153 of NZ_LHVE01000014.1, read as the reverse complement.
GGGCTCGAACCGAACGGCTGCGGGAACTGGGTTTTGCCCAATCCGCGCTGGCAGGGGAGGACCTGTTATTCGTCGTGCATTCCAGCGAAGCGCGCTACCACGCGCCGGCGCGACTGGACGACGAACTGGTGGTAAGTGCCGATGTCATCGAATTGAACCGTGTCAGCCTGCGCTTCAAGCAGCAGGTCAGGCGGGCTACGGATAATGTGCTGCTCTGTGAAGGGCAGTTTTTGGTGGCCTGTGTGCGCACCCATAGTTTGAAACCCCGGGCCATTCCCGAAGCTCTACGTGCGGCCTTTGCCGGCGTGAGCGGCGCGGGTACACACTCAGAGCAGGAGATAAAGCGTGGAAGCTAACGTCGTCGACCATTCCTCCATGTGGAGCCTGGTCAGCAATGCCAGCGTCGTGGTGCAACTGGTAATGCTGACCCTGGTAGCCGCATCGGTGACCTCATGGATCATGATCTTTCAGCGCAGCAACATGCTGCGCGCCGGTCGCCGTGCCCTGGAGAGCTTCGAAGAGCGCTTCTGGTCCGGCATCGACCTGTCCAAGCTGTATCGCCAGGCTGGCAGCAACCCCGACCCGGATTCGGGCGTCGAGCAGATCTTTCGTGCCGGCTTCAAGGAGTTCTCCCGCCTGCGCCAGCAGCCTGGCGTCGATCCTGAAGCGGTGATGGAAGGCGTGGCCCGTGCCATGCGCGTCGCCATTTCCCGCGAAGAGGAAAAACTCGAACAGGGCCTGCCGTTCCTGGCGACCGTCGGTTCGGTCAGCCCGTACATCGGTCTGTTCGGTACCGTGTGGGGGATCATGAACTCCTTCCGTGGCCTGGCTTCCGCCCAACAGGCGACGCTGGCCACCGTGGCCCCGGGTATTGCCGAGGCGCTGATCGCCACCGCCATCGGCCTGTTCGCGGCGATCCCGGCCGTTATCGCCTACAACCGCTTCGCTGCCCGCAGCGAAACGCTGACCAGCCGCTACTACACCTTCGCCGATGAATTCCAGGCGATCCTGCACCGCAAAGTGCACACCAGCGAAGAATAAGCAGGTATTTCCCAATGGCTTTAATCGCTCGAGCCCGAAAAAAGCGCAAGCCGGTTGCCGAGATGAACGTGGTGCCCTACATCGACGTGATGTTGGTGCTGCTGGTCATCTTCATGGTGACCGCGCCCATGCTCAATCAGGGCGTGAAGGTCGATCTGCCCAAGGTTTCCAGCGAAGCCTTGCCGCAGGACAACAACACCCAGGTACTGACCATTTCGATCAAGGCTGACAAGACCTACTACTGGAACCTTGGCAGCGAAGTCGATACCGAGAAGCAGCAGGACCGGGCCATGACCTTGCCGCAGATGACCGACGCGGTGACCAAGATCATCAATGCCGGCAACAGCAACGGCAAACGCACCCAGGTCTTCATTCGCGGCGACAAGACTGTCGACTACGGTGCCGTGATGGGTGCCATGGGCGGCCTGCAGAAAGCCGGGGTCGGTAATGTTGGCTTGATTACCGAGGCACCCTGATGCAGCAACAGCGAGAGCCGTCCGCCTCGGAAAGTTACTTCTGGCCCAGTGTCCTGGCCATCGGCCTGCATGTGCTGGTGTTCGGCATGCTGTTCGTCAGTTTTGCCATGACCCCGGAGCTGCCGCCGGCCAAGCCGATCGTGCAGGCGACGTTGTACCAGCTCAAGTCAAAAAGCCAGGCCACTACGCAGACCAACCAGAAGCTTGCCGGTGAGGCGAAGAAATCCGCCGCGCGCCAGACTGAAGTCGAGCAGATGGAGCAGAAAAAGGTCGAGCAGGAAGCGATAAAGGCCGCGGAACAAAAGAAAGAGGAAGCGGCTCAAAAGGCCGAAGAAGCCAAGAAGGCCGATGAGGCGAAGAAAGCGGACGAGGCGAAAAAGGCTGACGAAGCCAAGAAAGCCGACGACGCGAAGAAAACCGCCGAGGCCAAGAAGGCAGAAGAGAAACAATTGGCTGATATAGCCAAGAAGAAAGCCGAAGAAGAAGCCAAGAAAGCCGCTGAAGAAGAGGCCAAGAAAGCCGCCGCTGAAGAAGCGAAGAAAAAGATCGTCGAGGACGCGAAGAAAAAAGCGGCCGAGGACGCCAAGAAGAAAGCCGAAGCTGAAGAGGCGAAAAAGAAAGTCGCCGAAGACGCGAAGAAGAAAGCCGCTGCCGACGCCGCCAAGAAAAAGGCCCAGGACGCAGCGCGTAAATCCGCCGAAGACAAAAAGGCCCAGGCCTTGGCAGATTTGCTTTCCGACACGCCGGAGCGCCAGCAGGCCTTGGCCGATGAGCAGGGCGATGAAGTCGCCGGCAGCTACGATGATCTGATTCGCGCACGAGCGGCAGAAGGCTGGGCTCGTCCACCTTCGGCGCGCAAAGGCATGACGGTAGTATTGCAGATCGGCATGTTGCCCGACGGTACGGTTACCTCGGTCAGCGTCGCCAAGTCCAGTGGTGACGGTCCGTTCGACGCTTCGGCGGTCGCTGCGGTCAAGAACATTGGGCGTTTGACGGAAATGCAAGGAATGAAACCGAGCGACTTTGCTCCTTATCGTTCATTCAAGATGACATTCACACCTGAGGATCTAGCCTTGTGAGAAACCTTCTTCGATCAATGCTGGTCGTTATCTGCTGCCTGGCAGGGATAGCGGTAGCAGAGGAAAAGAACATCCTGGTCACCAGCGGCAGCGACCGGGCGACCCCGATCGCCGTCGTACCGTTCGGCTGGCAGGGCGGTAGCGTCCTGCCGGACGACATGGCGGAAATCATCGGCAACGACCTGCGCAACTCGGGTTACTACGCGCCGATTCCGAAACAGAACATGATCAGCCTGCCAACCCAGGCCAGCGAAGTCATCTACCGTGACTGGAAGGCCCTGGGCGCCCAGTACATCATGGTCGGCAGCATCGTTCCGGCCGGCGGTCGCCTGCAGGTGCAGTACGGCCTGTTCAACGTCGCCACCGAGCAGCAAGTGCTGACCGGCAGCGTGTCGGGCAGCGTCGATCAACTGCGCGACATGGCGCACTACATCGCCGACCAGTCGTTCGAGAAGCTCACCGGCATCAAGGGCGCGTTCTCCACTCGCATGCTCTACGTGACGGCCGAGCGTTTCTCCGAGAACAACACCCGCTACACCCTGCAGCGTTCCGACTATGATGGCGCGCGCGCGGTGACCCTGCTGCAATCGCGCGAGCCGATCCTGTCGCCGCGCTTCGCACCCGATGGCAAGCGCATCGCCTATGTCTCGTTCGAGCAGAAGCGTCCGCGCATTTTCGTGCAGCACATCGACACCGGTCGTCGTGAGCAGATCACCAACTTCGAAGGCCTGAACGGCGCGCCAGCCTGGTCGCCGGACGGTTCGCGCCTGGCGTTCGTACTGTCCAAGGACGGGAACCCGGACGTCTACGTGATGAACCTGGCTTCGCGTTCGATCTCCCGCGTCACCAACGGCCCGGGCATCAACACCGAACCGTTCTGGGGCAAGGATGGCTCGACCATCTACTTCACCTCCGACCGCGGCGGCAAGCCACAGATCTACAAGACCAGTGCCGGTGGCGGCGGTGCCGAACGCGTGACCTTCGTCGGTAACTACAACGCCAACCCTAAACTGTCGGCGGATGAAAAGACCCTGGTGATGATCCATCGCCAGGATGGTTTCACCAATTTCAAGGTGGCAGCCCAGGATTTGCAGCGCGGTAGCGTAAAAATCCTCACTGATAGCACTCTGGACGAGTCACCTACTGTTGCGCCCAACGGCACCATGGTAATCTACGCCACCCGCCAGCAGGGCCGGGGAGTCTTGATGCTCGTGTCCATTAATGGACGCGTGAGGCTCCCGCTTCCTACCGCTCAAGGCGAAGTCAGAGAACCGTCCTGGTCCCCTTACCTGAACTGACGCGGCGCAATACGTTTTACTTAACACACTGGGGTTCATTAGGAGTTTCACGATGGAAATGCTGAAGTTTGGTAAATTTGCTGCGCTGGCTCTGGCCATGGCTGTAGCTGTAGGTTGCTCGTCCAAAGGCGGCGACAATGCCGGTGAAGGCGCTGTTGATCCAAACGCTGGTTACGGCGCTAACACTGGTGCAGTTGACGGCTCCCTGAGCGAAGAAGCTGCTCTGCGCGCAATCACCACCTTCTACTTCGAATACGACAGCTCGGACCTGAAGCCAGAAGCCATGCGCGCTCTGGACGTTCACGCCAAAGACCTGAAAGCAAACGGCGCTCGCGTTGTTCTGGAAGGCAACACCGACGAACGTGGTACTCGTGAGTACAACATGGCACTGGGCGAGCGTCGTGCGAAAGCCGTTCAGCGCTACCTGGTACTGCAAGGTGTTTCCCCAGCTCAGCTGGAACTGGTTTCCTACGGCGAAGAGCGTCCAGTTGCTACCGGCAACGACGAGCAGTCCTGGGCTCAGAACCGTCGCGTCGAACTGCGTAAGTAATTCGTCATGCGAACGTGCCGTCGTGCTGTAACTGTCCTGGCTCTCAGCCTCGCGCCGCTTGCGGCGTGGGCTGCGGTTCCTGTGGTCGATAACGACTCCGGCTATAACAATAGCGGGAGCAGCTATCCGCCTGCAGGTTACGGTACGAACGGCGCCTATGCCGGGGGAGGGGTTTCGGCCCCTGTCTCGGCACAGGGCCAGCTGTTCAACCAACTGCAGCAAATGCAGGATCAGATCTCGCGCCAACAAGGTGTGATCGAAGAACTGCAAAATGATATTTCGCGCATGAAGCAGGAAAACCTGGAGCGATACCAGGATCTTGATCGGCGCATAGGAACCGGCGTTGCACCTGCCGCGACTCCTGAGAATTCTCCAGCCGGTGGCGACTTGAATGCCCCCGGTGCAGCCGCAGGCGCGGGGGCAGTTGCTCCAGCAGCACCTGCCGCCGGTGGCGAGCCGGCTGATCCGGCGAAGGAAAAGCTCTATTACGATGCTGCCTTCGACCTGATCAAGGCCAAGGATTTCGACAAGGCCAGCCAGGCCTTTGCCGCTTTCCTGCGCAAATACCCAAACAGCCAGTACGCGGGCAATGCCCAATACTGGCTGGGCGAGGTGAACCTGGCCAAGGGCGACCTGCAAGGTGCCGGCCAGGCGTTCGCCAAGGTTTCGCAACTGTATCCCAAGCACGCCAAGGTGCCGGATTCGCTGTACAAGCTGGCTGACGTAGAGCGCCGCCTTGGTCACACCGACAAGGTGAAGGGCATTTTGCAGCAGGTGGTGGCCCAGTACCCGGGCACATCCGCCGCCCAGTTGGCCCAGCGCGATCTGCAGCGCATGTAATCCGGCTTGACCTGTTTTGAAGAAACCCGCGCCTGTCGCGGGTTTTTTCGTTAGAATTCACGCCCTTTTTCTGAAACACGCTTTTTGGGATCTGCGCGTTGGCGGGGTTCCTTGAAGTGCCTGACGGAGGCGGACAGCCTGTTTAGCTGTTACGCCCGTGGCGACTATGCAAGACACATTGAGAATCACCGAAGTTTTTTACTCGTTGCAGGGTGAAACGCGAACGGCTGGGCTGCCCACGGTATTCGTGCGCCTCACCGGTTGTCCGTTGCGTTGCCAATACTGCGACAGCGCCTACGCCTTCAGCGGCGGCACCGTGCGAACCCTGGACGATATCCTGGAGCAAGTGGCTGGTTATCGTCCGCGTTATGTCTGTGTCACGGGCGGCGAGCCCTTGGCGCAACCTAACGCCATCCCTTTGCTCAAGCAGTTGTGTGATGCCGGTTACGAGGTCTCGCTGGAAACCAGCGGCGCCCTGGACATTTCGGCCGTCGACCCGCGCGTCAGCCGCGTCGTGGACTTGAAAACCCCAGGCTCCAAGGAAGCGCACCGCAACCGTTACGAAAATATCGAATTGCTGACGCCCAACGATCAGGTCAAGTTTGTGATCTGTTCGCGGGAGGATTACGACTGGGCCGTGTCCAAGTTGATCCAGTACGGGCTCGATCAGCGGGCCGGCGAAGTGTTGCTGTCGCCGAGCCATCACGATTTGAGCGCCCGGGACCTGGCGGATTGGGTAGTGGCGGACAACTTGCCGGTGCGCCTGCAATTGCAGTTGCATAAATATCTTTGGAACGACGAGCCGGGGCGCTGAGATGACTGAACATTCGAACATTGCTGAAAAACGTGCGGTCATTCTGTTGTCCGGTGGCCTGGATTCGGCCACGGTCGTGGCCATGGCCCATGCCGAGGGCTACCGCTGCTACACCATGAGTTTCGACTATGGCCAGCGTCACCGCGCAGAACTGCACGCCGCCGAGCGCGTTGCCCGGGATCTGGGCGTGGCGGAGCACAAGGTGATCGGCCTGAACCTCAACGGCATCGGCGGCTCCGCCCTGACCGACAGTTCCATCGACGTGCCCGAGGCGCCTGGCGAAGGCATCCCGGTGACCTATGTGCCGGCGCGTAACACGGTGTTCCTGTCCTTGGCGCTGGGCTGGGCCGAAGTGCTAGGCGCCCGCGACATTTTCATTGGCGTCAATGCCGTGGATTATTCCGGCTACCCGGATTGCCGTCCCGAGTTCGTCGAAGCGTTCGAGCGCATGGCCAACCTGGCGACCAAGGCCGGCGTGGAAGGGCAGGGTTTCCGCATCCAGGCACCGTTGCAGAATCTCAGCAAGGCCGACATCGTCAAGGCGGGTGTGAAGCTTGGCGTGGACTACGGGCTCACTGTTTCCTGCTATCAGGCCGATGATCAGGGCCGCGCTTGCGGCAAATGCGACAGCTGCCGCTTGCGCGCGGAAGGCTTTGCGGCGGCGGGTGTGAGCGATCCAACCCGTTATTTTTGATTTATTTCAAATTAGGTGTTGAATAGTCCTTAAAAATCAGTATTATACGCGCCACCACACAGCGGGTCGTTAGCTCAGTTGGTAGAGCAGTTGGCTTTTAACCAATTGGTCGTAGGTTCGAATCCCACACGACCCACCATTTTTTGCTGTTTTAAAAGTCTGGAAGGCCCACGAAAGTGAGGATTTCCGGATTTTTTTTTGCCCATGAAAAAGCCCACCCACCGAAGTCAATGCTGTTCACTTAAGGCAATCGGCAAACCCGTGGCGAGGGAGCTTGCTCCCGCTGGGCTGCAGGAGCTGCCGAAGGCTGCGATCTTTTGATCTTAAGACTCAATGGTCTGGAACAAGATCGCAGCCTCGTTGCACTCGACAGCTCCTACACGCAGCCGAGCGGGAGCAAGCTCCCTCGCCACAGGGTCATCATTTTTCTTAAGTGAACGGCATTGCACCCACCGAAGTGGGGGTCAGAGCAGGCCCTCCTCGGCGCATACTTGCATGATCTGCTCGCGAAGCCAGATGTTGGCGCAGTCCTGGCTCGCTTTCTCGCTCCAGACCATCTCCAAGGTAAAGTTCGGTAAGCCCGTGGGTGGCGGGTGTTCGCCGAATCGTGCTTGATCGCAAATCAATGCCTGGATACGCCGAGGCAACGTCAGGATGAAGTCGGTTCCAGTGATCAGGTTCAACGCTGCTACGTAGCTGTTGGCCCTTGCGACGATCTTCCGGTTATAACCCTGTTGAGCGAGCCAGCCATCGATCATGTTGGTGTCGGACGTCCAAGGTGTTGGAAATACGTGCTGGCGGGCGGCAAACGCTGCCAGGCTGAAGTCTGCTTGCGGCCCAGGGAGATTTTTATCGAAGACGCACACCAATTCGTCTTCGAGCAGCATCTGCGAGCGCAGACCTTTGACATCGCCATGGAAGTGCGGCCCGAAACAGACGACAAGATCGAAGCGATCGTCCCGCAGTGCATCAACTGGAATATCCCGATGAAATTTCGTCGTGTTGATGACCACCGCAAAGCGCTTGCCGATGAAGCGCTTGACCAATTTTGGCAGGATCAGCAGTTCGAAGTATTCCGGCGCGCAGAGGTTGAAGGTGATCTCTTCCTGATTCGGATCGAATGCCTGGAAGCCGGAATGACATTGATTGATTGCCTGGAGCACTCCCAGTATCTGGCCGTACATGGCGGTGGCTTTATGAGTGGGGCTCATGCCGGAGCGGGTATTGATGAACAGCTCGTCGTCGAAACTGGTGCGCAGTTTCTTCAGGCAGTAGCTCACGGTTGACTGGCTGACGCATAAGGCCTCGGAGACCTTGGTGACATTGCCCTGTTCATACACCGCCACGAAAACCATCAGGTCTTGCATGTCCAGCTTTCTGAGCAGGTTACTGACCAGCATCAGCTATTCTCGGCGTCATCCCTGCGTCTCTCTTTGTCCTGACGAAAGTCTCCATTTATACATGAGCCTGGGGCTTTTATCCTTCAAACAGGTGCAAGGCTGCGACAAGCGTTGCCTAGTCTATATGCCGCGCGTATTGCTTGGGATCGAAGCGCAGGACCATCAGGAGCATCAATGCCATGACGGCGGTGAGCGACCACCAGGCCCATTCGAAGCTGCCCAACTGATCGCGAATCATCCCGGCAATCAACGGCGAGAGCCCGGCGATCAGGTAGCCGATGCCTTGCACAAACGCCGTCAGGCCACCGGCCCGTCGCGGGTTGTCCAAGTGGTCGAGGGACACGATCAAGCTCATCGGGAACAGGCCGCCGATGCCCAGGCCCAACAGGCAGGGCCACAACAGGCTGAAGCGTTCCGGGCTGAGGATGAGGCCGCCGAAGCCAGCCATGATCAACGCCAGTAACACGGTGAGGACCACGCGTTTATCCTGGCTGCGGTTGGCAATCGCCGGTGTGACAAGGCCGGACAGCACTTCCATGGCCGTGAGGAACCCCAGCAGCAAGCCAGCGTGCTGTTCACTCCAGCCTTTTTCCACATAGTACGGGGCCAGCCAGGCCAGTACGCAAGTGTAGGAAGCGGTGCCCAGGCCGAAGAAAATCGCCAGCAGCCAAGCCCGGGAATTGTTGAAGAATGACGCTTGCGGCCGGGCAGGGGCTCCGGGCAGCGATGTCAGTGCTGATCGCTGGGCGTACCAGCAGCCCAGGGCGACCAGCGCCAGCAGCGCCCAGATCGCCAGGCCAATGCGCCAACTGCCGGTCTGCGCCAGCACGAAGGGGGAGAACGATGCGGCAATGGCTGCCCCGCCCATGATCGACGTGACGTACAAGCCCATGAACAACGAGACATTGTCGGCGAAGCGCGATTTGATCAGCGCCGGCATCACCGCCTGGATCAGCGCGATGCCGAGCCCGGCCAACACCGCGCTGACGATCAGCTCGGCGGCGCTGTCCAGGTACAAGCGCGATGCCGTGGCGACGCCAATGATCAACAGCGACAGCACGATGGTGCGGTGTTCACCGATGCGCAGGGCGATGCGCATGCCCAGGAACATCGCCAGGCCCATCGCCATGACCGGCAACATGGTCAGCAGCGAGGCGGTGCTGAAGCTCAGGGCTACCTCGCCACGAATGGCCGACAGCAACGGCCCGATTGCCGCCATCGAAGGCCGCAGGTTCAGCGCTACCAACACGATGCTGACCATTAGCCAGGCGGCATGGGTGCTTGAGGTTCGAACGTTTTCCATAACAGCGCCTTGGCAGGATAAAGCGCCATTTAGGCCAGGGCACCTTGCGATGGGCAAACTGAAAACTGGCTGCTGGTATTGAAAAACTAAATACCGCGCCCGGTTGCCCTTTGTGGCGAGGGAGCTTGCTCCCGCTGGGCTCTGTAGGAGCTGGCGAAGCCTGCGATCTTTTGATCTTTTGATCGTTCGCTCACGACTCAAGCGTCTGGGACAAGATCGCAGCCTCGTTGCACTCGACAGCTCCTACACGCAACCCAGCGGGAGCAAGCTCCCTCGCCACGAATTCAGTGCCGTTTATTCCATCCCGGGGCTCAACGTCCCCAGCCAGGCCACCAACCCCAGGATGACCACCGCCACGGAGAACTCCAGGACCATGCTGCGCCGTAGGGCATTCACCGCGACCCCATGCTCGCCGCTCTGTCGGGCACTTTCCAGGAGTGGGCTCAGGTGAAAACGATTCAACGCAGCGAACACCAACATGGCCGCGAACAAGATGAGTTTCAGCGCCAGCAACTGACCATAGGTGCTGTCGAGCAGCCCTGTGACGCTGGGACCGACGATGAACAGATAATTGACCACCCCAGTCACGCTGATGAGCACCACGATCACTGCCCCGGCGGTTTCAAACCCGGTCAATGTCCGGGTCAGTACCGCCAACTGCGGTTCGGCCTGGCGAAGCAGCAGGGCAAACGCCGCCAGGGCACCGACCCAGCCGCCCGCCGCCCACAGGTGCAGGAAGTCGGTGATGAAGTGCCAGTTACGGCGGGTGCCTTCGTCCATGGCACCGTGGCCTGCCCAGGCCAATGTCGCCAGGGCCACGGCCCCGCCCAGCGTGACCAGGCCAAGGCTGGCGGCCGGCCAACGTTTATTGAGCGTCACGGCGAAACCGGCCAGCACCAGCGCCGCCATGCGCAGCATCCAGGTCCAGCCGACATCGGTCTCCAGCACCATCATTTCAATGTGTGGCCACAATTCGGCCCACTCCGAAACACCGCTCATGGCCCAGGCCATGCACGCCATGGCCGCCAGGGAAAGCAACCCGCCCAGCACCGTCGTGGTCACCAGCAGTGGCGCGAAAGGTAACTGTACCCCCGACACTCGTTCCGGGCCTCGCAGGCTATACAGGCCAAACGCGGCCAGGCCGAACAGCAACATCAAATCCAGGTACAGGGCAAAGCGCAGCGCAATGTTGATCGAGTCGCTCATCAACTCACTTCACCTTGAACGTGACGTTGCCGGTGATCGGGTGAGTGTCGGATGACACCGCGCGCCACTGGACCTGATAGGTGCCCGCGGTGAGCGGCGCATTCGGCGTGATGACCATGTTTTTCGGATCTTCGCTGCCGGACACCTTGGCCGGCATCGGCATTGGCGAATGCGCGGCCATGCCGGGCATCGCGGTCATCATCAGCTTGGCGCCGGAAAACTTGGTCAGCAGGTTTTCGGAAAAGTGCAGCTCGATCTTTGCCGGTGCCGCACCCTCGGCGCCTTCGGCCGGGGTGGAGGAGAGCAGTTTTGGATGAGCCTGGGCCAGGCCGCTGAGCAACAGGCCGACGGACAATACGACAGCGGTTTTGATGAATGACATGCAAGGACTCCTACAGCTTGGTTTTAGTTTTAAGTGAAACAGATCAGCGGCTCAGAACCACATGCGCACGCCCAGCACCAGGCGCGCTTCGCTGCGGTCCTCACCTTCTTCCCGGGCGTAGTCGGCGGTGTTGCCGTAGACCCGATTCCAGGTGACGCCAATGTAAGGGGCGAACTCGCGGCGCACTTCGTAGCGCAGGCGCAGGCCCAATGCGGTGTCCGACAGCCCCGACCCGACGCCGCGAGCCGGATCGTTCTTGCCATAGAAGTTGGCTTCGGCGGTGGGCTGCAGGATCAGGCGATTGGTCAACAAGATGTCGTAGTCGCCTTCCAGGCGTGCCGCGCTCTGGCCGCCTTCGCCGATGAACGCGGTAGCCTCGGCTTCGAAGTTGTACAGCGCCATGCCTTGTACGCCGAACGCGGCCCAGGTTTGCGAATCGCCTGGCTTGAAATCCTGGCGCACGCCGGCCACCACGTCCCACCAAGGGCTGACGGCATGGCCCCACAGGGCCTGGACTTCGGCTTCTTCAGTCTTGCCGTTGAGGCGTTCACCTTCGGAGCGCAGCCACAAACGGTCAATGTCGCCGCCGATCCAGCCGGAGGCATCCCAGCTCAGGGCACTGCCGTCATCGGCGTCTTGCCACTCCAATTGGTCGACGAGGAAAAACGAATGGATGCCACTGTCATGCACCGCGTGCCCGCCCGGATCCTCGTAGACGGCGGCGCGGTCGGCGGCGGTCAGTTCCGGGATGGGCGTACGGCTGGTGGCAGGGGCCGACTGCATGGGTTCCATGCCCTGCATCGAGTCCATGCCTTGCATCTGGCTGTGGTCCATGCCCGGCATGTCATTGCTCGCGGCCCACGCCGAGACGCTGGTGCCGAGGGCGAGGATGGCCACGGGCAGGGCGGGGTATTTCATGATAATGGTCATGGTCGCTTCCTCATTCCTGCACCCGAACTTCACGGAACATGCCCATCTCCATGTGATACAGCAGATGGCAGTGATACGCCCAGCGCCCGAGGGCATCGGCGGTGACCCGGTAGCTGCGCCTGGCGCCCGGCGGCACGTCGATGGTGTGCTTGCGAACCATGAACTGGCCGTTCTCATCCTCCAGGTCGCTCCACATGCCGTGCAGGTGGATGGGGTGGGTCATCATGGTGTCGTTGATCAGCACGATGCGCAGTCGCTCGCCGTACTTGAGCAGCAGCGGCGCGGCGTCGGCAAACTTCACGCCGTTGAACGACCAGACGAATTTCTCCATGTGCCCGGTCAGGTGCAGCTCGATCGTACGGCCTGGCTCGCGGCCGTCGGGGTCGGGGAAGGTGCTGCGCAGGTCGGCGTAGGTCAGCACCTTGCGACCGTTGTCGCGCAGGCCCATGCCCGGGTCGTCGAGCTTGGGCTTGACGCTCATGGCTTGCATGTCCACCAGGGGGTTGTCTTTCTCGGTGTCGGGATGCGACAGCATGTTGTCCATGCCCTGCATGGCACCGTGATCCATACCGGCCATGTCGCCCATGCCCTGCATCTGGCTGTGATCCATGCCTTGCATCGGGCTGTCGTCCATTCCCGCCATGCCCTGCATCGAACCGTGGTCCATGCCTTTCATTTCACCCATGCCGCTCATGCCGCCGTGATCCATGCCACCCATGCCCATGTCGTCCATGGTCACCAAGGGCCGTGGGTCCAGGGGCGGCACCGGTGCCGACAATCCGGCCCTGGTCGCGAGGGTGCCGCGGGCATACCCGGTGCGGTCCATGGACTGGGCGAACAGGGTGTAGGCCTCCAGGGTCGGTTCGACGATGACGTCATAGGTTTCGGCCACGGCGATCCGCAACTCATCGACGCTCACCGGTTTGACGTATTGGCCATCGGACGCCACGACTGTCATCTTCAGACCGGGAATGCGCACGTCGAAATAGCTCATGGACGAGCCGTTGATGAAGCGCAGGCGAAGACGTTCGCCAGGCTTGAACAGGCCGGTCCAATTCATGTCCGGCGCCTGGCCGTTCATGAGGTAGGTGTAGGTGGCGCCACTGACGTCGGCCAGGTCGGTGGGGTTCATCTTCATCTCGGCCCACATCTTGCGATCGGCGACGGTGCTGGCCCAGCCGTTCTTGCCCACATCGTCGATGAAGTCGGCGACGGTGCGCTTGTTGTAGTTGTAGTAGTCCGACTGCTTCTTGAGCTTGCGCAGGAGGGCGCCGGGGTTTTCATCCGTCCAGTCGGTGAGCATCACCACGTAGTCCCGTTCGTACTGGAAGGGCTCGGGTTCCCTGGCGTCAATCACCAGTGGGCCGTAGACCCCGGATTGTTCCTGGAAACCGGAATGGCTGTGGTACCAGTAGGTGCCGTTCTGCCGGACCTTGAACTGATACACGTACAGGCCGCCCGGCTCGATGCCTTTGAAGCTCAGCCCTGGGACGCCGTCCATGTTGGCCGGCAGCAAGATGCCATGCCAGTGGATGGAGGTGGTGTCCTCCAGGCGATTGCGCACCCGCAGGGTCACGGTGTCGCCTTCACGCCAGCGCAGCAGCGGACCGGGGATGCCACCGTTGATGGTCTGGGCGGTGCGTGGCTGGCCGGTGAAATTGACCGGGCTTTCGCCGATGAACAGGTCGAACTCGGTGCCGCTCAATACGTTGGGCTGGCCCGGACCAGTGACTGCCCAGACCGGCGCGCGCCACAAGCCCAGGCCGCCGAGGATGCCGCCGGCAGTCAGGCCTTTTACGAAGGTTCGCCGGGAAGTTTTTGTTTGCATGCCATGAAAGTCCGTCAGTCGATTCGCTGCGAACACCGGTTCCCCTGTGTCGCGTTGAAAAGAAGATGACATAAGCCGACGGAGCGGGTGATTACATTTCAGTCAGCTTGCCGGAGGCGAGCATCAGGCGCTTTTGTGGCGAGGGAGCTTGCTCCCGCTTGACTCTGTAGGAGCTGGCGAAGCCTGCGATCTTTTGATCTTTTGATCGTTCGCTCACGACTCAAGTGTCTGGGACAAGATTGCAGCCTCGTTGCACTCGACAGCTCCTACACGCAACCCAGCGGGAGCAAGCTCCCTCGCCACAGTGGAGCGCGTCCGGTTCTGTAGTCGGGACACAGGTCAGAATGATCTTTTGCATCGACGGGATATTCTGTAGCCTTGCCGGCTTCACGCTGTCCCGTGCCTGATTGATACCCACTTTCCCGGCGGTACCCGAGTGGTCCGGAGCCGGGTGTATACTCGACTTTCGCGCTAAACGCGCTTGCAGGTCTTGCGAACATGACGCAAATTTCCGAACGCCTTCTGGTCCAGGCCCACCTCGACGCCAAGCAGCCCAAGCCGCTGACCGCCGAGCAAGAGGCCTGGTACCGCGCCGCCATCGCCGCTGAGCTCAAGGCTCAGGACGCGGTGCTGGTCGCGCACTTCTATTGCGACCCGATCATCCAGGCCCTGGCCGAAGAAACCGGTGGTTGCGTGTCCGACTCCCTGGAAATGGCCCGCTTCGGCAATGCCCACCCGGCCAAGACCGTGGTGGTGGCCGGGGTCAAGTTCATGGGGGAAACCGCCAAGATCCTCAACCCCGAAAAACGCGTGTTGATGCCCACCCTGGAGGCCACCTGCTCCCTGGACCTGGGGTGCCCGGTGGACGAATTCTCGGCGTTCTGCGACCAGCATCCGGAGCGCACCGTGGTGGTGTATGCCAACACCTCGGCGGCGGTCAAGGCCCGGGCTGACTGGGTGGTGACGTCCAGTTGCGCACTGGAAATCGTCGAGAGCCTGATGGATAACGGCGAGACGATCATCTGGGGCCCGGACAAGCATCTCGGCACCTACATCCAGCGCAAGACCGGCGCCGACATGCTGCTCTGGGACGGTGCCTGTATCGTCCACGAAGAGTTCAAGTCCAAGCAGTTGGAAGACATGAAGGCGCTGTACCCGGACGCCGCGATCCTGGTGCACCCGGAGTCGCCGACGTCGGTGATCGAATTGGCGGATGCCGTGGGCTCCACCAGCCAGTTGATCGCCGCGGCCCAGACCCTGCCGAACAAGACGCTGATCGTCGCCACCGACCGCGGTATTTTCTACAAGATGCAGCAGCTGTGCCCGGACAAGGTCTTCATCGAAGCCCCTACCGCCGGTAACGGCGCGGCGTGCCGCAGTTGCGCGCATTGCCCCTGGATGGCGATGAATACCCTGGAGCGTACGCTCAAGAGCTTGCAGGAAGGCGCCAACGAGATCTTCGTCGACCCGGCGCTGATCCCCCAGGCGATTCGCCCGCTCAAGCGCATGCTGGACTTCACCCAGGCGGCGCGGATGAAGCTGGCGGGCAATGCCTGATGGTTGGAAGGCTCGAGGCTTTCCAACGGGCTGAGGCTTTTGGAAGGTCCTGAGCCTGGACGGCTTTTTGTGGCGAGGGAGCAAGCTCCCTCGCCACGGGGGTTGTGGTGTGTGCCTATTTGGTCTTCTTGGGAATCCGCACCAACTGCGTATCCGAGTAGATGTCATGCCAGCTGCGCTGGCGCTTGTCGAACAGCGCCCAGATGAAGCCCAGCCCCACCAGCAGCAATGACGCAATCGACACCACGAACCGCAACAGCGCTTGCCACAGGCTGATGGCCGTGCCATCGGCGTTCTGTACGCGGATGCACCACACTTGCATACCCAGGGTCTGGCCGTTGTGGGTCCAGAACTTGGCGAAGAAACCGAACAGCACGAACAGCAGCACCGTGGACAGCAGCGGGTCGCCGTCCAGCGCGCCAGCTTCGGTCAGGGCGCGCATTTTTTCTTCGCCGATGATCGCCATCTGGATCATCTTGTAGGCACCGCTGGTGACGATCAGCAGCGCCGTGCACAGCAAAAAGTCATAAAACATCGCAGCCAGGCGACGGCCCAGGCCGGCGGGAGGAAAGTCGCCCTGGGGAGTGAGCAGGTGTTTCGGCATGACGGCCTCGGCTGAAAAAAGAAGCCATTTTACGGATTTACGCCCATAAAAAAGCCCCTGATATCAATCAGGGGCTTTTTAGTATGCGAAAGCCTTAGGCTTCGGCTTGAACCTCGTCAGCCTGCATGCCTTTCTGGCCTTGCACGGCAACGAAAGTGACTTTCTGGCCTTCTTTCAGGCTCTTGAAGCCGTTGCCCTGAATGGCGCGGAAATGCACGAACAGGTCCGGACCGCTTTCAGGTGTGATAAAACCAAAACCCTTCTCGTCGTTGAACCACTTGACGGTACCGCTCTGACGTTGAGACATTTTCTTATTTCCTTTGACGCTAAAATTGATGACAGCCTCTTTCACATGAAAGAGTACTGGGGCTGGGTTGCAGGAAAGTAAGAGACGTCGAACGGGATGTAGCGAACTTCATAAGCTACTGCCCAGGTCACGATTCCAAGCGACCCATGCAAACACAGTGACCAAACTCTACGCCAACTTCGAATAAAAAAACAACCCCCCGGAAGGCCCCGTATTTGCTCAGTTTGCCAGCATTTACGTCGCTTGCGGAGCGGGGCTTATTCGATAGGCTAGTTCAATTGTTTGCCAACGTTATAAGGAACGATGCACATCTAAGGACATGCACCTTTTTATGGCGATTGCGTGACACATTAGTGCACGTATAACGCAACCGCGTTACTTATAGAAACAACCAATCAGCCGCGGTAGTAGCGCTGTGGAACGAATGGCATTTTGCTTACAAGCAAAGGCACCTTTTTCCCACGCACAATGGCCCAGACCGGCGTATCCAGTGCCACATAGGCGCTGTCCAGGTAACCCATCGCCAACGGAGCGCCCAAGGTCGGGCCGAAACCGCCGCTGCACACCGCGCCGATAATCTCGCCGGCTTCGTTGACGATCTCCGCGCCTTCGCGCACCGGTGTGCGTTCTTGGGGCAACAGACCGACACGTTTGCGGCTCACGCCGCCCTGTTGTTGGGTGAACACAGCTTCAGCCCCTGGGAAACCACCGGCGCGGGCGCCATCGGCACGGCGCACTTTGGAAATCGCCCACAGCAGGCTGGCTTCGATCGGTGTGGTCTCGGTGTTCATGTCGTGGCCGTAGAGGCACAGGCCGGCTTCCAGGCGCAAGGAGTCGCGGGCGCCGAGGCCGATGGCTGCGACTTCCGGCTCGGCCAGCAGGGCGCGGGCGAGTTTTTCCGCGTCGGCGGCGGGTACGGAAATTTCGAAACCGTCTTCACCGGTGTAGCCCGAACGGCTGACAAAGCAGTCCACGCCCAACAGCGTGACGCGCTGGAACTGCATGAAGGTCATTTTCGCCACGTCCGGCGCCAGGCGGGCGAGTACGGTGACGGCGGCCGGGCCTTGCAGGGCGAGCAGGGCGCGGGCTTCGAACAGCGGCTCGATGTTGCACTGCGCGCCAATATGGGCCCGCAGGTGAGCCAGGTCCTGATCCTTGCAGGCGGCGTTGACCACCAGGAACAGTTCGTCATTGCCCAGGTTGGCGACCATCAGGTCGTCAAGAATGCCGCCGTTCTCGTGGGTGAACATGGCGTAGCGCTGCATGCCCACCGGCAGGTCGATGATGTCCACCGGCACCAGGCTCTCCAGAGCCTTGGCAGCGCCTGCGCCGGTCAGGCGGATCTGGCCCATGTGGGACACGTCGAACAGCCCGGCCTGATCGCGGGTGTGCTGGTGTTCCTTCATCACGCCCAGTGGGTACTGCACTGGCATGTCGTAGCCGGCGAACGGCACCATGCGGGCGCCGAGTTCGAGGTGCAGGGCGTGCAGCGGGGTTTTCAACAGTTGTTCGGTGGACATATCAACTCCTGGAAAATGAGAATGGCGCGCGTCAGCATTCGATGATGTTGACCGCCAGACCGCCGCGGGCGGTCTCCTTGTATTTGCTTTTCATGTCGGCGCCGGTCTGGCGCATGGTGCGGATGACCTTGTCGAGGGAGACGAAGTGATGCCCGTCGCCGCGCATGGCCATGCGCACCGCGTTGATGGCCTTCACCGAGCCCATGGCGTTGCGTTCGATGCACGGCACCTGCACCAGGCCGCCGATCGGGTCGCAGGTCAGGCCGAGGTTGTGTTCCATGCCGATCTCGGCGGCGTTTTCCACCTGCTGCACGGTGCCGCCAAGCACTTCGCACAGGGCGCCGGCGGCCATGGAACAGGCCACACCCACTTCACCCTGGCAACCGACTTCGGCGCCGGAGATAGAGGCATTTTCCTTGTACAGGATGCCGATGGCGGCAGCGGTCAGCAGGAAACGCACCACGCCATCCTCGCTGGCACCGGGGATAAAGCGCATGTAGTAATGCAGCACGGCCGGAATGATGCCCGCCGCCCCGTTGGTCGGGGCAGTGACGACGCGTCCGCCATAGGCGTTTTCTTCGTTGACGGCCAAGGCATACAGGTTGACCCAGTCCAGCACCGACAGCGGGTCGCGCAAAGCGGCTTCGGGGTTCTTGCACAATTGGCGGTGCAACGCCGCGGCCCGGCGCTTGACCTTCAGCCCGCCCGGCAGGATCCCTTCGTTGCGACAGCCCGCCGCCACGCAATCCTGCATCACCTGCCAGATCTTCAGCAGGCCGGCACGGGTCTCGGCTTCAGGGCGCCAGGCACTTTCATTGGTCAGCATCACCTGGCTGATGGACAGGCCATAGGTGCTGCAATGACCCAGCAGGTCCTTGGCACTCTTGAACGGGAAGGTCAGGGGCGTGGCGTCTTCGACAATGCGGTCGGCGCCGGCGGCGTCTTCATCCACGACAAAGCCGCCGCCGACCGAGTAGTACTCGCGGCTGCGCACTTGCAGCCCGGCGGCATCGAAGGCGCGGAAGATCATGCCGTTGGGGTGAAAGGCCAACGGCTTGCGGATCATCGCCAGGTGCAGTTTTTCGTTGAATTCAATGGGGTGTTCGCCAAGCAGGTTCAGGCGACCGTTGCTGCGGATCTCCTGGAGCCGGGCGGTCACCGTCTCGGTGTCCACGGTGTCCGGGTGCTCGCCTTCCAGGCCCAGCAGCACGGCCTTGTCACTGCCGTGGCCCTTGCCGGTGGCCCCGAGCGAGCCGTAGAGCTCGACCTTGACGCTGGTAATGCTTTCAAGCAGATCATCACGGCGCAGCCCCTCGACAAAACGGGCAGCGGCACGCATCGGGCCGACGGTATGGGAGCTGGAAGGACCGATACCGATCTTGAACAGGTCGAACACGCTTAACGACATGGTGTTTCTCCGGTTTCTTTTTATGAGATCGACGGTTTAAGGTCTGGCATAGATCCTTGTGGGAGCGAGCCTGCTCGCGATAGCGGAGTGTCAGACAACATCTCTATTGGCTGTTACGCCGCTATCGCGAGCAGGCTCGCTCCCACAGGGGATTCGGAGGGCTGGTAGATCGCCCTCCTTCAGATCAAGCGTAGCTTTCGATCGACGGGCAGGCGCAGACCAGGTTGCGGTCGCCGAACACGTTGTCGACCCGGCCCACCGGCGGCCAGTACTTGCCGTCGATCAACGACGCCACCGGGTACACCGCCTGTTCGCGGCTATAAGGGTGGGTCCACTCGCCGACGAGTTCCGCCGCGGTGTGCGGGGCGTTCTTCAGCGGGTTGTCGTCTTTGTCGAGGCTGCCGTTTTCCACCGCGCGGATTTCTTCGCGGATGCAGATCATGGCGTCGCAGAAGCGGTCCAGCTCTTCCTTGGATTCGCTCTCGGTCGGCTCGATCATCAACGTGCCGGCTACCGGGAACGACATGGTCGGGGCGTGGAAGCCGAAGTCGATCAGGCGCTTGGCCACGTCATCGACGCTGATGCCGCTGCTGTCCTTGAGCGGACGCAGGTCGAGGATGCATTCGTGGGCCACCAGACCGTTGCTGCCGGAGTAGAGCACTGGATAGTGTTCCTCCAGGCGACGGGCGATGTAGTTGGCGTTGAGGATCGCCAACTGCGAGGCACGCTTGAGGCCCGCGCCGCCCATCATGCGGATGTACATCCAGGTGATCGGCAGGATGCTCGCGCTGCCGAACGGCGCCGCGCACACCGCGCCTTCCTTGCGTTCCATGTTGGCATGGCCCGGCAGGAACGGTGCCAGGTGCGACTTGACGCCAATCGGGCCGACGCCCGGGCCGCCACCGCCGTGAGGAATGCAGAAGGTCTTGTGCAGGTTCAGGTGCGACACGTCGCCGCCGAACTTGCCCGGGGCGCAGAGGCCGACCATGGCGTTCATGTTGGCGCCGTCGATGTACACCTGGCCGCCGTTGTCATGAATGATGCCGCAGATTTCGCGGATGCCTTCTTCGAACACGCCGTGGGTGGACGGGTAGGTGATCATCAGCGCGGCGAGGTGTTCGCGGTGCTCGATGGCCTTGGCCCGCAGGTCTTCGATGTCGACGTTGCCACGGGCATCGCAGGCGGTCACGACCACGCGCATGCCGGCCATGTTGGCGGTGGCCGGGTTGGTGCCGTGGGCCGAGGACGGGATCAGGCAGATGTCGCGACGGTCTTCGCCACGGCTCTGGTGATAGGCGCGGATCGCCAGCAGGCCGGCGTACTCGCCTTGGGAGCCGGCGTTGGGTTGCAGCGACACCGCGTCATAGCCGGTGGCGGCGCAAAGCATCGCTTCCAGCTCGTCGGTCAATTGCTGGTAGCCAGCGCTTTGCTCGGCCGGGGCGAACGGGTGCAGGGCGCCGAACTCGGCCCAGGTCACCGGGATCATTTCGCTGGCGGCGTTGAGTTTCATGGTGCAGGAACCCAGCGGGATCATGGTGCGATCCAGGGCCAGGTCCTTGTCGGCGAGCTTGCGCAGGTAGCGCATCAGCTCGGTTTCGGAATGGTAGCGGTTGAACACCGGGTGGCTGAGGATCGCCGATTGGCGCACCAGTTCGGCCGGGATACGGCTTTGCACGCTAGCGGCCAGTGCGGTGAAGTCCGGCAGTGCCTTGCCGTCGGCCAACAGGCTCCACAGCGCTTCGATGTCAGCCTGGTTGGTGGTCTCGTCCAGGGACAGGCCCAGGCGTTCGGCGTCCACCACGCGCAGGTTGATGCGCTGGGCGCGGGCCTTGTCATGCAGGGCAGCGGTTTGCGCGCCGGTGAGCAGGGTCAGGGTGTCGAAGAAGCCTTCTTGCTCGACGTTCAGGCCCAGAGCGCCCAGGCCCTTGGCGAGGATCGCGGTCAGGTGATGGATGCGATTGGCGATTTGCACCAGGCCCTTGGGGCCGTGGTACACGGCGTACATGCTGGCGATGTTGGCCAGCAGCACCTGGGCGGTGCAGATGTTGCTCGTGGCTTTCTCGCGGCGGATGTGTTGTTCGCGGGTCTGCATCGCCAGGCGCAGGGCCGGCTTGCCGAAACGGTCCACGGAAACACCGACCAGGCGGCCCGGCATGTCGCGCTTGAACGCGTCCTTGGTGGAGAAATAGGCCGCGTGCGGGCCGCCGAAACCCAGCGGAACGCCGAAGCGCTGGGCGCTGCCGATGGCGACATCGGCGCCGAATTCACCCGGCGGGGTCAGCAGGGTCAGGGCCAGCAGGTCAGCGGCAACGGCCACCAAGGCGTTGGCGGCGTGGAAGCGTTCGGTCAGTTCGCGGTAGTCGAACAGGTCGCCGTTGCTGGCCGGGTACTGCAGCAGCGCGCCGAAGAAACCGCTGACGTCGCTCAGTTCGCGCTCATCGCCCACCACCACGTCGATGCCCAGGGGCTCGGCACGGGTGCGCAGCACGTCGAGGGTTTGCGGGTGGCTGTGCACGGAGGCGAAGAACGCGTTGCTGCCCTTGTTCTTGCTCAGGCGCTTGCAGAAGGTCATGGCTTCGGCGGCGGCGGTGGCTTCGTCGAGCAAGGAAGCGTTGGCGATCGGCAGGCCGGTGAGGTCGCTGATCAGGGTCTGGAAGTTCAGCAGTGCTTCGAGACGGCCTTGGGAGATTTCTGGCTGGTACGGGGTGTAGGCGGTGTACCAGGCCGGGTTTTCCAGCAGGTTGCGCAGGATCGGCGCCGGCGTGTGGCAGTTGTAGTAGCCCTGGCCGATGTAGGTCTTGAACAGCTGGTTCTTGGCGGCGATGGCCTTGATCGAGGCCAGTGCGTCGGCTTCGCTCTGGCCGTCGCCCATGTCCAGCACGCTGGTGCCCTTGATACTTTCCGGGATGACGCTGGCGCTCAAGGCTTCCAGGGAGTCGTAGCCCAGGCGTTCGAGCATGGCTTGCTCGTCGCCTGCACGCGGGCCGATGTGGCGGGCGATGAATTCGTTGGCGGTGCCGAGATTAACGGTCATGGTGCGCTCCTCAGGCTTCGGCGTTGGCTTTGATCAGGCGATCGTAGGCATCTTGATCCAACAGCTTAGCCACTGCGTCGGCGTCGGTCGGTTTAAAGCGGAAGAACCAGCCTTCGCCCATCGGATCTTCGTTGACCAGTTCCGGGCTGCCGTCGAGTTTGTCGTTCACTTCCAGCACTTCACCGTCCAGGGGCATGTACACACCGCTGGCGGCCTTGACCGACTCCACGGTGGAGGCTTCGGCGCCTTTGTCGTAGGCCTGCAGTTCAGGCAGTTGCACAAAAACCACGTCGCCCAACGCGTTCTGCGCGAAAGCGGTGATGCCTACGGTGACGCTGCCGTCGGCTTCGGCGCGCAGCCATTCGTGATCTTCAGTGAAACGCAACTCGCTCATGGAAACTCCTGGGGCCAGATTCGTCTGGTGGACGCGAAGAAAGGCACGGGGCTTGGCCCGGCCGAATGGTTATATCCATAGCAAGAATGCGGCCAATGTTATTAATGGCTTATATATCAATGGATTGAGTGGTTTTGCCGAAGCTTGGATGGAGTGAGGTGTAGCGAAATCGCTACAGCTGGAAGCCTGGAAAAAATCGTTGTGGGATCAAAGCCTTGCACAGTGCAGGTTAGCGCAGGGTGTAGCGATATCGTTCCGCTGTAGCGCTTTCAGTACAGTGGAGGTCGTTTTTGAACGCTATTTTCGATGCAACACAAGAACCCTGTGGGAGCGAGCTTGCTCGCGATGACGGTAGCCCAGTCAGCGACAGGTTGACTGACACACCGCTATCGCGAGCAAGCTCGCTCCCACAGGGGACTGCGGCGGGTTTATGGCTTCCCGGAAATCCCATATTTGCGCAACCGATGAGCAATCGCGGTATGGGAGGTTTGCAGGCGGCTGGCCAACTGGCGTGTGGAGGGGTAGTTGGCATAGAGGCTTTCGAGCAGCTGCTTCTCGAAGGTTTCCACCGCCTGTTCCAGGCTTTCGACTTCCACATCGCCCTGGCGCGCCACGGAGGTGCCGGCGATGTCCAGGTCGCCGATGTCCACCAGGCTGCTTTCGCAGATGGCGGCGGCGCGGAAGATCACGTTCTGCAATTGCCGCACGTTGCCCGGCCAACGGTTGCCCAGCAGCGCCGGGTATGTGCCAGGGGAGAGGCGGCAGACCGGGCGCTGGATCTGCGCGCAGGCCTGCTGCATGAAATAACGCGCCAGTAGCAGGATGTCCTGGCCGCGCTCACGCAGCGGCGGCACTTCGACGTTGAGCACGTTCAGGCGATAGAACAGGTCTTCGCGGAACGAGCCTTCGCTGACCATTTTCTCCAGGTTGCGGTGGGTGGCGCTGAGAATCCGCACATTGACCTTGATTTCCCGGTCGCCGCCCACCCGGCGGAAGCTGCCATCGTTCAAGAAGCGCAGCAACTTGGCTTGCAGGTACGGCGACATCTCGCCGATTTCATCGAGAAATACCGTGCCCTGGTTCGCCAGCTCCATCAGCCCAGGCTTGCCGCCCCGTTGCGCTCCGGTGAAAGCGCCGGGGGCGTAGCCGAACAGTTCGCTTTCGGCCAGGTTCTCCGGCAGCGCGGCGCAGTTCAGGGCCAGGAATGGCGCGCTGTGGCGGGTACTGATGGCGTGGCAAGCCCGGGCCACCAGTTCCTTGCCGGTGCCGGTTTCGCCCTGGATCAGCAGCGGTGCATCCAGGGCCGCGACGCGCTGGGCCCGGGCCTTGAGGGTGCGGATCGCCGGGGACTCGCCCAGCAGCGCATCGAAACCTTCGGCGTGGTCGTGATGCAGGGCCGACAGGCGTTCACCGATGCGGTTGGGCTGATACAACGTCAGCAGCGCGCCGGCGTCGGTGATGGGCGTGGCGTCCAGCAGCAAGGTCTGGCCGTTGAGGGTGACCTCGCGCAACGGCAGGCGGAAACCATTTTCCAGCAGGGCGCCGAGCAATGCCTCGTCACTGAACAACTCGGCCACGCTTTCCCCGGCCGGTTCACGACCGTACAGGGCGATCAGCGCCGGGTTGGCCAGCAGCACCTTGCCAACGCTGTCCAGGGCCAGCACCGGGTCGGTCATGGCGGCGAGCAAGGCATCGAGCTGCAAGTGCCGCCGCTGGCCTGGCAGGATGTCCACCACGGTGACCGCCTGCACGCCATGCACACTGAACAGCGCCTCGCGCAACTCGTCGAGCACTTGCGGGCTGAGGGTCGGGGCGTCGATGTAGACGTTGGGCGGCACCATCTCCACCGCATCCAGATTGAGATTGCGCCCACCGAGCAAGGCCAGGACTTCCTGGGTGATGCCGACGCGGTCGATGAAACTGACGTGGATACGCATGGGGCGGTTTTGGGTTCTGGGATGCGGAGGGTGGCCAGTATGCCTTGGGGCGGGCTGTTGGTGAAATCCTGGCGTGCGAGCAAGGAAATACACCGGACTCATTGTGGGAGCGAGCCTGCTCGCGATAGCGGTGGGTCAGACAACATCTTTATTGGCTGTCACACCGCTATCGCGAGCAGGCTCGCTCCCACAGGGGAACTTCATTGTGGCCAATATTGTTCAGAGCCCCACATCCCACTCAGGCGTCTCGGGAAACTTCAGCACCAGAAAATCCAGCAGGCTGCGCAGCGCCGATGGCATGTGCTTGCGTGAGGCATACACCGCATACATGTTCATCCGACGCGGTTCGGCGTGGGGCAGCAGGCGGATCAGTTCGCCGTTCTTGATGTGGGCACCCGCCTGGTAGCTGGGCAGCATTGCCACGCCGGCGCCGGCTATCGTTGCTTGGAGCAAGGTGCTGGCTTCGTTGGCGCTGATGTTGCCTTGCACCGGCACCGAGACCTGCTCGCCGTCCTGTTCGAAATGCCACAGGCTCTTGCCGACGTAGGAGTGGGTCAGGCAGTTGTGTCGGCCGAGGTCTTCCACGCGCAGCGGTGTCGAGTGCTCACGCAGATACTGCGGCGAGGCGCAGATCACCGAGCGGCAGACCGTAAGGCGGCGGGCGATCAGGTTCGGGTCCAGGTCGTTGCTCATGCGGATCGCCAGGTCGATGCGCTCGTCCACCAGGTTCACGGTGCGGTCGAGCATTTGCAGGTCGACGCTCACCCCAGGGTAGCGCTTGACGTATTCGGCCATGGCACTCGCCAGTTGAGCCTGGCCGAAGGAGGTGCTGGCACTGATGCGCAGCATGCCCCGTGGCGCGTCGTCCGGGGCGCCGACGGCGGCTTGCATGTCGCCGGACAGCTCCAGCATCTGCCGGCAGCGCGGCAGGATCTCCGTGCCGGCGGCGGTCAGGCTCAGTTTGCGCGTGGTGCGGTGCATGAGTCGGGCACCGACCCAATCTTCCAGCTCCGCCAGGTAGCGCGACACCACCGGCCGTGACAGGTCCAGATGCTCGGCCGCCGCCGACTGACTGCCGAGGTCGACCACCGTGACGAACACCCGCATTGCTTGTAGACGATCCATGATTTGCCCGCTTTCAGAAACAAACTATGTCCCAGCATCGCATTTTTTGTAACGAGTCAGGCAACTAAGCTCAGTCTCATTCCCCTGACGGGTTTTTGGACAACGGAGCACACCATGACCGGATATATCCCACTCAAGCGCCTGCTGCTGGCAACCGCCGCCCTGGCCTTCACCGCCCAGGGCTGGGCCGCCGATTTGACGCTCGACGTCTACAACCCCGGCGCGGCGGCGATTTTCCCGGTGACATCGGTGCTGGTCAGTGGCGAGAAAGAGGCGATCCTGGTGGATGCCCAGTTCGGCAAGACCCAGGCCGAGCAGGTGGTGGAGAAAATCCGCGCCAGTGGCAAGCGGCTGACCACGATCTATATCAGCCATGGCGATCCAGACTACTATTTTGGCTTGGAAACCCTCACCGCCGCGTTCCCTGAGGCCAAGGTGCTGGCGTCGGCACCGACTGTCGAACACATCAGGCACACCCTGGATGGCAAGCTGAAATACTGGGGGCCGATTCTCAAGACCGATGCCCCGGCCAAGGCCATCGTGCCCCAGGTGCTCAAGGGTGACAGCCTGACCCTGGAAGGCCAGCGCTTGCAGGTGGTCGGCCTCGACGGCCCACAGCCGGACCGCAGTTTCGTGTGGATTCCATCGATCAAGGCGGTGGTCGGCGGCGTCGTGGTGGCTGAAAACATTCATGTGTGGATGGCTGACACCCAGACGCCGCAGTCTCACAAGGATTGGCTGGCGACGCTTGCCAAGATTGAGAAACTGCAACCGACCACGGTGATTCCCGGCCATTACCTGGGCGAAAGCGCCCGCTCCCTGGCCCCGGTGCGCTTCACCGCCGGCTACATCAAGGCCTTCGACGAAGAAACCGCCAAGGCCAAGGACTCCGCCGCGCTGATCGCCGCCATGAAACTACGCTATCCGGACCTGGGCGAAGAGAGTTCCCTGGAACTCAGCGCCAAGGTGGCGAAGGGCGAGATGAAGTGGTGACAACCCTGACGCCAGGGTCGCAGATGCGCTTCGGTGGCGAGGGAGCTTGCTCCCGCTGGGCTGTGTAGGAGCTGTCGAGTGAAACGAGGCTGCGATCTTTCCCCAGACACTTGAATCCCAAGCGAAAGATCAAAAGATCGCAGCCTTCGGCAGCTCCTACACAGTCGAGCGGGAGCAAGCTCCCTCGCCACAACGGTGTCCATACAGCAAAGATTTGTCATGTCCGTTTCGAGCACGGCTTCATAACCCCTATGTGTAATCACTGGAGAACACCATGAGCAAAATCGCAATCATCGGCGCCACCGGGCGTGCTGGCAGCCAACTGCTGGAAGAGGCCCTGCGCCGCGGTCACAGCGTGACGGCCATTGCCCGCAACACCGCGAAAATCGGCGAAAGGGCCGGGGTGGTCAGCCAGCAATTGGATGTATTGGACAGCGAGGCGTTGACCGCCGCCATCACCGGCCACGATCTGGTGATCAGTGCCGCGCACTTTGCCACCGTGCCGGCCGACAAAATCATCGCACCGGTGAAGGCCGCCGGGGTCAAGCGCTTGCTAGTGGTCGGCGGGGCCGGTTCGTTGCTGTTGCCGGATAACAGTCGGGTGATCGACAGCGACGGCTTCCCGGAGGAATACCTGGCCGAAGCCACGGCCGGTGCGTTGTTCCTGGACGTGCTGCGCAAGGAACAGGACCTGGACTGGACCTTCCTCTCGCCCTCGGCGGAGTTCGTCGAAACAGAACGTACCGGCCAGTTCCGCGTTGGCAAGGACCACCTGCTGTTCGACAATACCGGGCGCAGTTGGATCAGCTTTTCCGACTACGCCATCGCGATGATCGATGAAGTGGAAACGCCACAGTTTTCGCGGACGCGGTTTACCGTCGGCTACTGATCTTGCATGCCCTGCACGAACTGTAGGAGCTGTCGAGCGAAGCGAGGCTGCGATCTTGCCCCTGGCAATTGAGTCGCGAGCGAAAGATCAAGGTCAAAAGATCGCAGCCTTCGGCAGCTCCTACGGGGGATGTGCGTCGCTGCAGACTCAGCCGTGAAGCCGCACCCAAACGCTGACCAGCACCGTCGCCGCCATCAGCCAGGCGACGGCTGCTACGGCCAATGAGGCTTCGAGGCGCATGCGGTCGACCATCACGTACAGCGTCGCGAGATAGACGAAATACGGAATGATCGACCACATGCCAAACACGATGGTGGTCTTCAAGTCGTCCACCGAGCGGCCCTTGCCGACGATGTAGTGGGCGATCAGGGCGAAGGTCGGGAACAGCGGCACCAACCCGGCGATGTAGTAATTCTTGGTCTTGGCGAGCATCGCGAGGATGACCACCACGGCTGCACCCAGCGCCGCTTTGAAAATCAGGTCCACAGGTTCACGTCCCAGATCAGTGGCTCAGGCCATATTTTTTGACTTTGTCGAACAACGTGGTCTTGGCCATGCCCAGTTCCTGGCTGGCCTGGGTCAGGTTGCCGCCGCTGCGCTGCAAGGCGTCCACCAGCAGGTTGCGCTCGAAGGCTTCCACCGCTTCGGCGAAGGCCAGGCCCTGGCTGCCGCTGCTGGCGCCGGAGCGCTTGAACGCCGGCAGGCCCAGGGCGTAACGCTCGGCGACGTTGCGCAGTTCGCGCACGTTGCCCGGCCAATCGTGGCTCATCAGGTTCGACAGGGTCTGGTTGTCCAGCTCCGGCACTGTGCGGTCGAAGCGTAGGGACGACTGCTGAAGAAAATGCTCGAACAATTGCAGGATGTCTTCGCGCCGCTCGCGCAGGGGCGGTAGCTCCAGGGTCACCACGTTGAGGCGGTAGTACAAGTCGCTGCGGAACTGCCCGGACCGGCCCATTTCGTCCAGGTCGGACTTGGTGGCGGCGATCACCCGGCAATCCACGGCCACGCTCTGGTTCGAACCCAGGCGCTCGAGGGTGCGTTCCTGCAACACACGCAGCAGTTTGATCTGCAAGGGCAGGGGCATGCTTTCCACTTCGTCGAGGAACAGCGTGCCGCCATCGGCGTGCTCGATCTTGCCGATCCGGCGTTTGCCGGCACCGGTGAAGGCATTGGCCTCGTGGCCGAAAATCTCGCTTTCGAACAGGTTCTCCGGCAGCCCGCCGCAGTTCAGCGCGACGAACTGCTTGTCGTGGCGCCGACTGAAGTCGTGCAGGCAGCGGGCGACCAACTCCTTGCCGGTGCCGGTTTCGCCTTCGATCAGCACGTTGGCCGAGGTATCGGCGACGTTGGCGATCAGCGCTCGCAGGTGCTGCATGGCCGGTGAGCGACCAATGATCCGGCCTTCCAGGGAATCGCGTTCAGCCAGTTGCCGACGCAGCGATGACACCTCTCGGGCCAGGCTGCGTTGCTCCAGGGCGCGGCGGGCGACGTCGACCAGGCGCTCAGGGGAGAAGGGTTTCTCCATGAAGT
Source organism: Pseudomonas thivervalensis (assembly GCF_001269655.1). Classification (GTDB taxonomy): domain Bacteria; phylum Pseudomonadota; class Gammaproteobacteria; order Pseudomonadales; family Pseudomonadaceae; genus Aquipseudomonas; species Aquipseudomonas thivervalensis. The sequence goes on along the minus strand of NZ_LHVE01000014.1, from coordinate 227,014 downwards.
CATAGGCGCCTTTTTGCATGGCGCCGACGGCCATGGAAATGTCGCCGTGGCCGGTGATCAGCACTACCGGCAGGCTGCGGTCCCGCGCCTTGAGGCGGGTCAGCAGTTCCAGGCCGTCGATGCCCGGCAGGCGAATGTCGCTGATGACGATGCCGGCAAAGTTATCGTCGACCCGCTCCAGGGCTTCTTCGGCGCTGCCCACGCCGATGCAGGGAATGTCTTCCAGGCTCAGGGCCTGCTGGCAGCCCAGCAGGACGTGGGGGTCGTCTTCGACGATCAGTACGCTCAGGTCGTGGTTCATAGCGGCTCGGCAGGTGAAAGGCGGACCAACGGTAGATTGAGGACAAACGTGGTACCACGCTCAAGCGGGTACTCGACGCCCAGGTGCCCACCCGCGGCGGCGGCCAGGCTCGCCGAGAGCGTCAACCCTAGGCCCAGGCCCTGTTCGCCAGGTTTGGTGGTGAAGAACGGCTCGAACAAATGCTTGCGGGCCTCTGGATCGATGCCGTGGCCATTGTCCCGAACCCGCAGGCGATATTTGCCATCGGCGGCCTGGCCTTCGAGCCACAGTTTCGGTTCGGGTTGCGTCTGCATGGCATCCAGGGCATTGCCGATCAGGTTCACCAGGATCTGCTCCAGGCGGGTCTGGTCGATTTGCAATTGGACGTCATCGAAACCGCTGTGGATCTGGATGTCCAGCTTTTCCAGGCGCCCGCCCAGCAGTTGCAACGCGGCCTCGACGGCCTTGCCCAGGCTCGCCCGGCCCTGGTCATCGCCGCGCCGGGCGAAGGCGCGCAGGCTGGCGGTGATCCGGCCCATGCGGTCGATCAATTCGTTGATGGTCTTGAGGTTGGTGCTGGCGATGTCCAGCTGGCCGCGCTCCAGGAAGCGCACGGTGTTGCCGGACAAGGTGCGCAGCGCCGCCAGCGGCTGGTTGAGTTCGTGGGCGATGCTGGTGGACATCTGGCCGATGGCCGCCAGTTTTCCGGCCTGGACCAGTTCATCCTGGGCCCGGCGCAAGGTCTCTTCGGCCTGGCGTCGCTCGCGGATCTGGCCCTTGAGTCGTTCGTTGCTGGCGCGCAGGTCGGTGGTGCGTTCGGTAATCCGACGCTCCAGCTGATTGTTGGCTTCCTGCAAGGCTTCCCGGGCCGCAAGGCGGGTGGCGATGACCTTGCGCCGTTCGTTCCAGGCGATCAACAGGAACGCCACCAGGGCGAAGGCCACGGCCACCAGGATGCCTTGGTTGATCGCCTGGCGACGCAGGTCTTCAAGGGGCGTCAGCAGGGTGAAGTTCCACGGGGTATCGCTCAAGGGCCGGGTTTGCGACAAGTAGCTGATAGCGCGCTCGTCGGACACCAGTTCGGTGTTGGCCGGGAAGGTCAGCTTTTCCATGCCTTCGGCCAGGCGTTCCCGGGCCAGGGGCACCAGTTCGTTCAGAGGAAACCAATAATATTGCAGGCTGCGGGCCAGGCGTTCCTTGGTCTCGTCGCTCAGCGGCCGCACCGACTTGAGCCGTCGCGCCGGGTCGCTGGAAAGGATGATGATGCCGTTCTCATCACTGACGAACGCTTCCAGCCGCGCTCGCTGCCAGCGTTCCTCCATGGCTTCGAGGCGCACCTTGACCACGGCGACGCCGATGATCTTGCCTTGTTGTTCCAGGCCGTGGGCGAGGTAGTAGCCGGGCTCGCCGCTGGTGCTGCCGATGCCGTAGAAACGCCCAGGCTGGCCGCGTACGGCGTTCTGGAAATAGGCGCGGAAGGACAGGTCTTCACCCAGGTAACTGTCGACGTCGCGCCAGTTGCTGGTGGCCATGACCCGGCCGGTGGTGTCCATCACGTAGATGGCCCGGCTGCGGCTGCGGCGGTTCAGGCCTTCGAGGTATTCATTGACGGTCTTGCGATGCTCGGGCGTCGGATCGTCCAGCAGTTGCGAGACACTCGATTCAAGCTCCAGCAGGCTGGGCAGGTAGGTGTACTTGCTGATCTCGCTCTCGACCGCACGGGCGTGCAGTTCCAACTGGCGCTCGCCATTCTCGGCGAGGCCACGTACGCCATAGTGCTCGCTGATCCAGAAGCCGAGGTAACCCAGGCCGATCATCAGCGCAATGACCAGCGGCGGCAGGAACAGATGGCGGATCAGGCGGGGTTTCACGGCGAGTGATGGCGGCGCGGCGCGATAAAGGGTGGGGTCGCATTTCATCACAGAAGCCTTGGGTCAACCAGTGTGGCGGCGGTCGTCCTTCGAACGCGGTCCTGTGGCCAGAGATTGCTCCCGCTCGGCTCTGTAGGAGCTGTCGAGTGCAACGAGGCTGCGATCTTTCCCCTGTCACTTGGATCTCAAGCGAAAGATCAAAAGATCGCAGGCTTCGCCAGCTCCTACAGGGTCCAGCGAGAGCAATCTCTGGCCACAAGGACAAGCGCGCCTAAAGAAGGCGACGCTTTAGTGCTGCAGGATTTTCTCGAGGAAATGCTGCGCGCGTTCGGAGCGGGCGCTGATGTCGCCGAAGAACTCTTCTTTCGGGCAATCCTCGATGATCTGGCCCTGGTCCATGAAGATCACCCGGTTCGCCACTTTGCGGGCGAAGCCCATTTCGTGGGTCACGCACATCATGGTCATGCCTTCGTGGGCCAGTTGCACCATCACGTCGAGCACTTCGTTGACCATTTCCGGGTCAAGGGCCGAGGTCGGTTCGTCGAACAGCATCACCACCGGGTCCATCGCCAGCGCACGGGCAATCGCCACGCGCTGTTGCTGGCCGCCGGAGAGCTGGCCCGGGTGTTTGTGGGCGTGGGCGGAAAGGCCAACGCGCTCAAGCAATTGCAGGCCTTTCTTGGTGGCTTCTTCCTTGCTGCGACCCAGCACCTTGATCTGCGCGATGGTCAGGTTCTCGGTGATGGTCAGGTGCGGGAACAGTTCGAAATGCTGGAACACCATGCCCACGCGCGAGCGCAGTTTCGGCAGGTTGGTCTTCGGGTCGGCGATGGAGGTGCCATCGACCACGATGTCACCTTTCTGGAACGGCTCCAGGGCGTTCACGCATTTGATCAGTGTGGACTTGCCCGAACCCGATGGCCCGCACACCACCACAACCTCACCCTTGCTGACCTCGGTGCTGCAATTGGTCAGTACCTGGAAGTCCCCATACCACTTGTTGATGTTCTTGATAGAGATCATACGGCGAACCTTTTTTGCAGACGCTTGACCAGCAGCGAGGCGGCAAAGCTGATTGTGAAGTACACGAGACCTGCGATGATCAGGAACTCATTGGAGCGGCCGATGATGTCGCCATTGGCCCGCGAAGCATTGAGGAAGTCCACCAGACCGACCGTGTAGACCAGCGAGGTGTCCTGAAACAGGATGATGCTCTGTTGCAGCAGCAGCGGGGTCATCTTGCGAAACGCCTGGGGCAGGATGATCAGGCGCATGACCTGGCCATAATTCATGCCCAGTGCCTGTGCCGCGCCCATCTGGCCCTTGGGGATCGATTGCACGCCGGCCCGGACGATTTCGCAGAAGTACGCCGCCTCGAACATCATGAACGCCACGACGCAGGAACCGAACGCGCCGATTGGCGTGTCTTCGCCGGTGATCCAGCGCAGCACGAACGGCACCGCCAGGTAGAACCAGGTGATGACCAGCAGCAACGGGATCGAGCGGAAGTAGTTGACGTAGGCGCCGGCGATATTGGAGACCAGCTTGTTGTGGGACAGGCGCATCAGCGCCAGGATGGTTCCCAGAATGATCCCGCCGACGACGCCGAGGGCCATCAGCTTGAGGGTCATCACCATGCCATTCCACAAGCCGGGAATGGCCGGGATGATGCCTGTGAAGTCGAATTCCATTATTTACCCCCCACGGAGATCAGGCCGGGCACCGCGACTTTCTTCTCGACCATACGCATGAGCAGCATCAGGCTCATGTTCAGGGTGAAGTAGATCAGCGTCGCCAGGGTAAAGGCTTCGAACAGGTTGGCGGAGAACTCGGCGGTCTGCTTGGTCTGCGCGAGCAGTTCCATCAGGCCGATCAGCGAGGCCACGGACGAGTTCTTGAAGACGTTGAGGAATTCCGAGGTAAGCGGCGGAATGATGATCCGATAGGCCTGGGGCAGCAGCACGTTCCAGTAGATCTGCGGCAGCTTGAAGCCCATGGCGCGGGCGGCGGATTCCTGGCCGCGGGGCAGCGCCTGGATGCCGGTGCGCACTTGTTCGCAGACCCGGGCGGCGGTGAACAGGCCCAGGCACACCACGACGCTCAGGTAGGCCGAGGTGGTCGGGTTCAGGTCCTGCTTGTACCATTCCTGCATATCGGCGGGCAGCAGGTCCGGCACCAGGAAGTACCAGATGAACAGCTGAACCAGCAGCGGCACGTTACGGAAAAGCTCCACGTAGCACGTGGCGATACCCGACACCAGCCGGTTCGGCACGGTACGCATCACACCCAGGATCGAACCCAGCAGCAGGGCAATGATCCAGGCGACGACGGCGATGGCGATGGTCCAGCCCAGGCCGGCCACGTACCAGTCGAGATAAATCTCGCTGCCCACGCCGGTGGACTTGAAGAACACGCCCCAGTCCCAGTTGTAATTCATTAGGGTCTCCCCTCAGATCGTTCGATATACAAATGCCCGCCTGGGGAACTCCGTTCCCGCCCGGCTTGGAGGCCAGGCACACGCGATCGGCTCGACAGCCACCGGTTCGAGTGTTTCCAGATTTGCCAGCAGGGAGTGACCATCCCCTGAAAGGGCCGGGCCCCTTCAGGAGATAAGGTTAGTCAGAAATCAGGATTTCTTTTCGTCAGCCGCTTTGTCGGTCGGGTTGGCGATCAATGCCTTGAGTTCGTCGCTCATCGGGAAGCTCAGGTTCAGGCCTTTTGGCGGGATAGGTTGCATGAACCATTTTTCGTAGATCTTGTTGATCTCGCCCGAAGCGTAGGTGGCCTTGATGGCGTCATCGACAGCCTTTTTGAACGGCTCGTCGCCCTTGCGCATCATGCAGCCGTAGATTTCATAGGACTGTGGGGTGCCCGTGACGGCCCAGTCCTCGGCCTTCTTGGCCTTGGCGGCTTCGCCGGCCAGCAGGGCGTCGTCCATCATGAACGCAACGGCACGACCCGATTCCAGCATCTGGAAGGATTCGCCGTGGTCCTTGGCGGAGATGACGTTCATGCCCATCTGCTTGTCGGCATTCATTGCCTTGAGCAAGCGCTCGGACGTGGTGCCGGCGGTTGTCACGACGTTCTTGCCCTTGAGGTCGTCGAAATCCTTGTACTTGGAGTCTTTCTTGGACAGCAGTTTGGTGCCGATCTCGAAGATGCCAACGGAGAAGGCGACTTGCTGCTGGCGCTCGACGTTGTTGGTGGTGGAGCCGCACTCCAGGTCCACGGTGCCGTTCTGCACCAGCGGGATACGGGTTTGCGAGGTGACCAGGTTGTACTTGACCTGCAGGTTCGGCACGTCCAGCTCTTTCTTCAGGGCTTCGACGACTTTTAGCTGGATGTCATGGGAGTAGCCGACCGGTTTGCCGGAAGCGTCCGCGATGTAGGAGAACGGAATGGAGGCGTCGCGGTGGCCGAGCGTGATGACGCCGGACTCTTTGATCTTTTTCAGCGTGCCGGTCAGTTCGGCTGCGAAAACCGGAGTGCTGATCAGAGCGGCAGCAATGGCTGCGCCCAGGAGATGGGGAACGATACGCATCGATGTTTCCTCGACATTGTTTTTTTTATTTCGGCCGGTTCGTCGGCCCTGAGTACTTCGAAATGCCTGGCAGCTCCTGTTGTGTTGGCGTACAGGCATTCGTCTCGAGGAGTGTAGAGCATGAGTCGTGCCAGGCCAGTCGAGTCTGTGTAGGTTGTTGTTTTTAAAGGTAATTAATGTTTTGTTTCAGGTCTGTGCAGCCTGATTTATCCGGTTAGCCGAACTGACTGGCGGGTCGTGTTCGGAAAACCGAATGCTTTGAGCCCCACTAATCCCTGTGGGAGCGAGCCTGCTCGCGATGGCGATCTATCTGGCGATACTTATGTTGGGGCTGATGGCCTTTTCGCGAGCAGGCTCGCTCCCACAGGGTTCTGTGGCGGAGTCCAGATAGCAAAAAGCCCCTGAATCGCGGGATTCAGGGGCTCTTGGGTTCAGCCGGGTATCGTTCAGGCCGCTTCGATCTTGCGACGGTTATGCTCGACCTTGTCCAGGTACTGCTGCAGCTTCTCCTGCTCGGGCGCGGTGGTGAACAAGCCCAGCTTGCTGCGGCGCCAGAGGATGTCCTGGGCATCGACGGCCCACTCGTCGCTGCACAGATAATCGACTTCGCGGGTGTAGAGGCCGGCACCGAGGTGCTCGCCCAGGTCGCCGAGGTCATGCACGCCTTCGAGCATGCGCCAGGTACGGCTGCCATAGGTGGTGGCCCAGCGACGGGCGATGTCGGTGGGCAGCCAGTCGAACTTATCGCGAATCGCCGAGCATAGCGCTTGTGGGGTGGTCATGTTTTCGCCGCCGGGGAGGGCCTCTACGGCGGTCCAGCTCCCGCGCATCTGCGTGAAGTAGGGGGCCAACTGCGCCATGGCTGACTCGGCCAGTTTGCGATAAGTGGTCAGCTTGCCGCCGAACACTGACAGCAACGGGGCTTCTTCGCCGCCGCCCGACAGCGCGAGGGTGTAGTCCCGGGTCACCGCCGATGGGTTGTCGGATTCGTCGTTGCACAGCGGACGTACGCCGGAATAGCTGTGCAGGATATCGTCGCGGCTGATCTGCTTCTTGAAGTGGGTGTTGACCACCTTCAGCAGGTAATCGGTTTCGCCCTCGGTAATCGCTACCTTGGCCGGGTCGCCGGTGTATTCGCGGTCCGTCGTACCGATCAGGGTGAACTGGTTCAGGTACGGAATGGTGAACACAATGCGCTGATCTTCGTTTTGCAGGATGTGCGCATGCTCGCCTTCGTAGAGTTTCGGCACGATCAGGTGGCTGCCCTGGATCAGGCGGATGCCGTAGGGCGACTCCAGCTTAAGGTCATCGCGAATGAACTTGGCGACCCACGGGCCGGCAGCGTTGACCAGCGCCTTGGCGCGGATCGAAAACAGGCTGCCGTCGGCACGTTCCAGGTGCAAGTGCCACAAGCCTTTGCTGCGACGAGCGTTCACGCAACGGGTGCGGGTGTGCACATGCGCGCCTTTTTCCCGGGCGGCCATGGCGTTGAGCACCACCAGCCGCGCGTCGTCGACCCAGCAGTCGGAATATTCGAAGCCTTTGGTGATCTCGCTTTTCAAGGCGCTGTCGGCACCGAACTTCAGGCTCTTGGAGCCGGCGAGCTGTTCACGTTTGCCCAGGTGGTCGTAGAGAAAAAGGCCGGCGCGAATCATCCAGGCCGGGCGCAGGTGTGGGCGGTGGGGCAGCACGAAGCGCATTTGCTTGACGATGTGCGGGGCCTTGGTCAGCAGCACTTCGCGCTCGGCCAGCGCTTCGCGCACCAGGCGGAATTCATAATGTTCAAGGTAACGCAGCCCGCCATGGATCAGCTTGCTGCTGGCCGACGAGGTATGGCTGGCCAGGTCATCCTTTTCGCAAAGGAACACCGAAAGGCCGCGACCGGCAGCGTCCGCGGCAATCCCCACGCCATTGATACCGCCGCCAATGACGGCGACGTCATAGATCTCGGCGAGAGGGGGCGTAGGCAAGGTAGAAGTGGGCATCGGCTGGCCTCGGGCTCTTTTCGAATATTTGAATTCGAACATAAATGTTCATTTGCGAAAATACTAGCCCATAAGGACGGCAACAGCCAGTCGTCTTTGATTGAAAATACTGATCAAAGGAAGTTGAAAGGAAAATTTTCGAACAAAAAAGAGGATTGTGGAATGCTTCTGTGGCGAGGGAGCTTGCTTCCGCTGATGGCGAAGCCATCCCAAGCAGGCTGGCGTTTTCCTTCGGGCTAACCGCATCAGGCCGATTTTACGACGGCTACGCCGCCGAGCGGGAGCAAGCTCCCTCGCCACAGGGGATAGGGGGTGAAGTCAGACCACTTCCAGCCGAATCTTGTGCTGGCTCAGCAATTGCGCCAGGGCCGGCACGGGTTGCTGGTCGGTCACCAGGCAGTCGATCAGGCTGATGGGGCCCAGGCGGACCATGGCGTTGCGCCCGAATTTGCTGGAGTCCGCCGCCAACAGCACTTGCCGGGCGTTGGCGATGATGGCCTGGGAAACCCGCACTTCCTGGTAATCGAAGTCCAGCAGGCTGCCGTCTTCATCGATCCCGCTGATGCCCACCAGGGCAAAGTCGACCTTGAACTGATTGATGAAGTCGACGCTGGCCTGGCCCACCACGCCGCCGTCACGCCGCACGTTGCCGCCAGCGATCAGGACTTCGAAGTCGTCCTTGGCGCTGAGGATCGACGCCACGTGCAGGTTATTGGTGATGACCTTCAGATGATTGTGATTGAGCAACGCCCGGGCAATGGATTCGGTGGTGGTGCCGATGTTGATGAACAGCGAGGCGTGATCGGGGATCTGGGCGGCGATGGCTTCGGCGATGCGTTGCTTCTCGTCGCGCATCTGGTCGGCGCGCATGGCGTAGGCGGTGTTTTCCACGCTTGAATCGTAGGCGGCGCCGCCGTGGTAGCGGCGCAGCAGGTTCGCTTCCGCCAGTTGATTGATGTCGCGGCGGATGGTTTGCGGGGTGACGACGAATAACTGCGCCATTTCCTCGATGCTGACATAGCCGCGTTCGCGGACCAGTTCGAGGATTTGCTGCTGGCGGGGAGGCAGATTCATGGGGCTTCCTTTGGGCTGCCGTACAAAATTTGCCCATGATGCCGCAGGAATCCACTTCCGACCAGTTTCAGAACCTTATCGGGCCTTATTCAGCGTCTTCGTGAGGCTCCCAATCGCGAGTGCGGCTGACCGCCTTCTGCCAGCCAGCGTAGAGTTTTTCTTTCGCCGGCTCGTCCAGTTGCGGTTCGAATTCGCGCTCGATCACCGCTTTGCCGCGCAGTTCTTCCAGGCTGCCCCAGAAGCCGCACGCCAGGCCGGCCAGGTAGGCAGCGCCCAAGGCCGTGGTCTCGCGCATTTTCGGCCGTTCGACCCGGGTGCCGAGGATGTCGGCCTGGAACTGCATCAGGAAGTTGTTCGCCACCGCGCCACCGTCGACGCGCAGGGCCCTGAGGCGTTCACCCGAATCCTGCTGCATGGCGTCGAGTACGTCGCGGGTCTGGTAGGCAATCGACTCCAGCGCGGCGCGAATGATGTGATCGACCCGTACGCCGCGGGTCAGGCCGAACAGTGCGCCACGGGCATAGGGGTCCCAGTACGGCGCGCCCAGGCCGGTGAAGGCGGGCACCAGATACACGCCGTTGCTGTCCTTGACCTTGTTGGCAAAGTATTCGGTGTCCAGGGCGTCGTTGATGATCTTCAGTTCATCGCGCAGCCATTGGACCGTGGAGCCGCCATTGAATACGGCGCCTTCCAGGGCGTAGGCCACTTCGCCACGGGGGCCGCAGGCGATGGTTGTCAGCATGCCGTGATTGGATTTCACGGCCTTCTTGCCAGTGTTCATCAGCAGGAAGCAGCCGGTGCCGTAGGTGTTTTTCGCCTGGCCCGGCTCCACGCACATCTGGCCGAACAGGGCGGCCTGCTGGTCGCCGGCGATGCCGCCGATGGCGATGCCGCTCTTGGTGCGGCCATAGATTTCCGAGGACGATTTCACTTCCGGGAGCATTTCGCGGGGGATGTCGAGGATCTCGAGCATCTTCGCATCCCATTCCAGGGAGTGAATGTTGAAGAGCATGGTGCGCGAGGCGTTGGTGTAGTCGGTGACGTGGACCTTGCCGCCGGTAAATTTCCAGATCAGCCAGCTGTCGACCGTGCCGAACAGCAGCTCACCGTTGCGCGCACGCTCGCGGCTGCCTTCGACGTTGTCCAGGATCCACTTGAGCTTGGTGCCGGAGAAATACGGGTCGGTGACCAGGCCGGTGGTCTGGCTGATGTATTGCTCGTGGCCGTCACGCTTGAGCTGTTGGCAGATCTCGGTACTGCGCCGGCACTGCCAGACGATGGCGTTGTAGATCGGCCGGCCGGTGGTCTTGTCCCAGACCACGGTGGTTTCCCGCTGGTTGGTGATGCCGATGGCGGCCACCTGGTCATGGTGCAGGCCGGCCTGGGCCAAGGCTTCGACCATGACCGCGCTCTGGGTGGCGAAGATTTCCATCGGGTCGTGTTCGACCCAGCCGGCCTGTGGGTAATGCTGGGCGAATTCGCGCTGGGCGGTGCAGACCACGTTGGCGTCACGGTCGAAGATGATCGCCCGCGAGCTGGTCGTACCCTGGTCGAGGGCAATGATGTAGTTCTTGTTCTGGATATCGGTCATGTCGATTGCCTTGGGACGTAAAAGGAAGAAGCCACGGCGCAGGTTCGATGGGCAAGAGCCTGCGTCGACTGTTTCAGGATGTTCTGGGCTTGCCATCAATGGCCGGTTTTGCATCCTTTGTAGCAGCTATGGCGCTGGGCAGGTGGCGGGCAATCAACCCGCGATAGGCCGCAGCACCGAGGCACGCCCCCACGATCGGGGCAAAAATCGGAACCAGGAAGTACGGGATGTCGCGTCCGCCCGTGAGGGAAATTTCACCCCAGCCTGCGAAGAAAGTCATCAGTTTAGGACCGAAGTCCCGCGCCGGGTTCATCGCAAAGCCCGTCAGCGGCCCCATGGAACTGCCGATCACGGCAATCAGCAGGCCGATCAGCAGCGGCGCCAGCGGGCCTCGGGGCAAGCCGTTGTTGTCATCGGTCAGGGACATGATCACGCCCATCAGGATGGCGGTGATGATCGCTTCCACGAGAAAGGCTTGGCCGGTGGACAGTGCGGCGTGGGGGTAGGTGGAGAATACCGAGGCCAGTTCAAGGCTCGTTTCGGTGCCGCGAACCATGTGCCGGGACTGTTCGAAATCGAAGAATAGATTGCTGTACAGCGTGTAGACCAGAAGGGCACCGCAGAAAGCTCCGGCCACTTGGGACGCTATATAGAAAGGCAGCTTGCGCTTTTCGAAGTCGGTGAACAGGCTCAGGGCGATGCTGACGGCGGGGTTGAGGTGGGCGCCGGAAATGCCTGCGCTCAGATAGATTGCCATGCTGACACCGACGCCCCAGATAAGGCTGATTTCCCACAACCCGAAACTTGCACCCGCGACCTTGAGCGCCGCGACGCAACCGGTGCCGAAAAAAATCAGCAGGCCAGTTCCCAGGAATTCGGCCAGGCATTGGCTGGAGAGGGTCGGCTGTTGTAAAGCAGTTGTCATTCAAACCTCGGTTTTTTGTTGTTTTGCAGCGCGTTCGATACAGCACGATTGCGCGATTTCCACCGAGGCAGGATCCCCATCCTGATCTCGGGTTGCAGCTTGAGACATGCAATGTGGCTTTCAGTTTCGAAAAAATATAGACAAGAAACGCTGGTGTCAAAGGTCGAAAGTGAACCACTGGTCACATTTCAACTATTCGTGGTGTGAATGATTCTCTCGTTGACGGCGCGTCATCGGTGCTGGCAGCGCAGTCCCGAAGCCTTTTCGCAAACGATGGCTTAGAATTCGCTCAGTCTTTTTATGATTTCCTTGTCAGGAGTGGTCATGACACCCGCGTTGGATCTGCTTAAAAAAGTGCGCGCCGAACATCGCATCCACAGTTATGAACACGACCCCAAGGCTGCGTCCTATGGCTTGGAGGCGGCGGAAAAGCTCGGGCTGGATCCGGCGCAGGTATTCAAGACGCTGTTGGCGGCCAGTGAAAAAGGTGAGTTGTTGGTGGCGGTGGTGCCCGTGGCCGGGAGCCTGGATTTGAAAGGCCTGGCCCATGCTGCGGGGGTGAAGAAGGTCGAGATGGCCGATCCGGCCGCCGCGCAACGTTCGACCGGTTATTTGCTTGGCGGTATCAGTCCGCTGGGGCAGAAGAAGCGTCTGCGCACATTTATCGACAGTTCCGCGCAGCCACTCGCCAGCATGTTTGTCAGTGCGGGGCGGCGTGGGTTGGAAGTCGAGCTGGCGCCTTCGGTATTGAAGGAGCACACCGGGGCGGCGTTTGCCGACATCGGGCGTGCTTGAATAAAGGCGGGTGGCTGCTGCGCAGCCAAGCGGGAGCAAGCTCCCTCGCCACCGGGGTGTAAGGCTGGAGTTTCAGAGATGCCTGCGCTGTCGGGTGAAAATTCTGCTGATCTGTCACTGGATAAGCTGTACCACTACACCCCATGCTGGCGCATCAAAAAATAAGGAGAAGTGCCATGCAGCTTGCGTTTCATCAAGTCGATGCGTTCAGTGATCGGCCATTCGGCGGTAACCCGGCGATGGTCTATCGGCTCGACGGCTGGCTCGCCGATGACTTGATGCAGAAGATTGCCGCCGAACATAACCTGGCTGAAACCGCATTCCTGGTGCGTGAGGGCCCGCACTGGCATATCCGCTGGTTCACCCCCACCACCGAAGTCCCGCTGTGTGGACACGCTACGTTGGCCAGTGCTTATGTGCTGTTCGAGGTTTATCACGAACCTGTCGAGCGCCTGGATTTCATCTGCCGGTCCGGTTCGTTGAGCGTTACACGCGAGGGGGATCGGCTGTGGCTGGATTTTCCGGCCGTCGTGCCTGTCGAGTTGGGCGCCTCCCTGGCCGTGCAGAGTGCCTTGGGTGTCGAAGCGGTGGACGTGCTGAGTTCCAATGAACTGTTCGTGGTGCTGGAATCGGAGCAAGCGGTGCTCGATTGCAAGCCGGACATGGCGGCCCTGGCAAAACTGCCTTGGCCTGGGGCTATCGTCACCGCGCCGGGGAGCAAGCATGATTTTGTCTCGCGCTATTTTGCCCCAGCGATCGGTATCAACGAAGACCCGGTGACCGGCTCGACCCATTGCAGCCTGATTCCCTATTGGTCCAAGCGCCTGAGTAAACACGGGCTGACGGCTTATCAATGCTCGGCCAGGGGCGGGGCGCTGTTTTGCCGGTTGGAGGGTGAGCGGGTGAAGATAGGCGGGAATGCGACGTTGGTGGCCAGCGGGACGTTGATGTTGGGGTGATGGCATTCCCCGCTGGTGTGCGCCCTGTAGGAGCTGGCGAAGCCTGCGATCTTTTGATCTTTCGCTTGAGATTCAAGTGACTGGGGAAAGATCGCAGCCTCGTTGCACTCGTCAGCTCCTACAGGCTATAGCGCCGCACACCGCTGTCCACCGGCGTGATCTGCGCTGCCGTGCTGCCCGAGGCCTGGAATAGCACCAGGTGTTCAGCCGCCACGCGGATGCCGACATCGGCGCCGACCTGATGGTCGGCATGGCTGGGGAAGATCGATTCCAGTTGCGCGCCTGTCGCTAATTGCAGGCGGTACAAGGTGGAAGCGCCCAGGAAGGTCTTGCCGATGATTCTGGCGGTGAGTGGGCTGTCCGGGGCGTAGACGATGTCGTCCGGACGCAGCAACACGTCCACCGCACCGCCGATGGGCCAGGTGTAGGCGCGGTTGCCACGCAGGATGCCCAGCTCGGTCTGCACCGATTCCGGGCTGTCGAGCTGGCCGCGAATGAAGTAGCCCTGGCCAATGAAGCTGGCGACGAATGGCGTCAGCGGTTCGTGGTACAGGTTGTAGGGCGTGTCCCACTGTTCCAGGCGACCTTCCCTGAATACCCCGACATGATCACTCACTGCAAAGGCTTCTTCCTGGTCGTGGGTTACCAGGATCGCGCTGGTGCCACGAGCCTTGAGAATGTCCCGCACTTCATGGCTGAGCTTGCGTCGCAGCTCGCCATCGAGGTTGGAGAACGGCTCATCGAGCAACAGCAACTGTGGTTCCGGCGCCAGCGCACGGGCCAGCGCCACGCGCTGTTGCTGGCCGCCGGACAGCTCATGGGGAAAACGCTTGCCCAGGTGTTTCAGGTTGACCAGTTCCAGCAACTCTTCGACCACGCGGTCCTTGTCCGGATGCTTGCGAATGCCAAAGGCAATGTTCTCGGCCACGCTCAGGTGGGGGAACAGGGCATAGTCCTGGAACACCATGCCGATGCGGCGTTTTTCCGGGGCGAGGGTGAAACCGGCGCGGGAGATGGTTTCCCCGGCCAGTTGAATCTCACCCTCGTGCACCGGTTCGAAGCCGGCGATGGCGCGCAGCGTCGTGGTCTTGCCGCACCCGGACGAACCGAGCAGGCAACCGATATCGCCGGCATTGAGGTGCAGGTTGAGGTTCTGCACGACCCGCTGGTCCTGATAACCGCAGGCCAGGTTGTGCAAGTTCAGCAGCAGGGCGTGGCTCATGCGTGGTGATACGCCGGCTCGACCAGGAACTCAAGCAAGGCCTTTTGCGCGTGCAGGCGGTTCTCGGCCTGGTCCCAGGCTACCGAACGCGGATCATCCAGCAGGTCCATGCTGATTTCCTCGCCACGGTGGGCCGGCAGGCAATGCATGAACAACACGTCGGCATCTGCCAGGTCGAGCAGGGCCCGGTTGACCTGCAGTGGCGCGAACAGCGCCAGGCGCCTGGCGGTTTCTTCTTCCTGGCCCATGGAGGTCCAGACGTCGGTGCTCACCAGATGCGCACCGGCCACAGCCTGTTTCGGGTCACGGACGATGGACACCCGGTCCCCGGCCTTGGCCAGCAATTCGGCATTGGGGTCAAAGCCTTCAGGGCAGGCAATGCGCAGTTGAAAATCGAATTGCATTGCCGCTTCTATATAGCTGTTGCACATGTTGTTGCCATCGCCGATCCAGGCCACGGTCTTGCCCTGGATCGAGCCGCGGTGTTCGAGGAAGGTCTGCATGTCGGCCAGCAACTGGCAGGGGTGCAGGTCGTCGGACAGGCCGTTGATCACCGGTACGCGGGAATGGGCCGCGAACTCGGTCAGGGTGCTGTGGGCAAAGGTACGGATCATCATCGCATCCAGCATGCTCGACATGACGATGGCGCAGTCACTGATAGGTTCGCCACGGCCCAGTTGGGTGTCACGGGGCGACAGGAAGATCGCCTGGCCGCCCAGCTGGATCATGCCGGCTTCGAAAGAGATGCGGGTGCGGGTCGATGACTTCTCGAAGATCATCCCCAGCACGCGGTTTTTCAAGGGCTCGAACAGTACGCCGCGGTTACGCAGGTCCTTGAGCTCCACGCCTCGACGGATCACGCCGAGCAACTCATCGGGCGTGAGATCCATCAGGGAGAGAAAGTGCCTTGCGCTCATGATTGACTACCTTTTTGTAACTGACCGCAGATGCTCAAAGCCTTGTTTAATGAAAAAACGGGCGAGACCTGCGGCAAAAGCCGCACGGGGCGACGAAATAGGGGAAGGCGCGATCTTATAATTAAATGTCGCGTCTTACCAATAGGGCTACGGTTTTTGGGGATTTCAGCGAAGCCATCACGCGAATGCGATGGTGTATTTGAGGCCGGTTTCCTGACAGCAGCGGTCCATTTGTACACTGGCGTTGCTTGGCTTGGCAATCAGGCCCGGCGGGCGCGCCGTGGTCGATGGTCTGTTTATGCCGTGTCATCTCTTCCTTGCGCCTGTCTGCTGGTGCTTGTGAAACATTTCCTAATGCAAAGGCCTGGGTTATAAATGAGCCTCAGCGGCACAGGAGCCCGAAATGGATTCGAAAGAGCAACAACTGATGGAACTGCTGGGCCTGACCGCACGCTCGCTGACGCACCTGACGGCTTCGGTGACGTCCATGTCATTCGAATTGCTGCGCAGCGATGACGAAGTGACCAAGGCCGCCGGTCGGCGGATGATCGATCGCATGGCCACGATCAGCAGCGGCCTCGACGAGCATTGGCGGTTGATTGGCGAACTGACCGGTGTACCCATCGCCCAGGAACAAGTGGAAACCATCGAAGAAATCCAACTGTTGGCGCCACCTCCCGAAGGCCCGTGATGGCACTTCATCGGCGGGCCTGATGCCCGGCAATTCACAGGACGAACGTCGCTGGCGCTGCCGGGGATCACGCGCCATAGTTTTGTTCCCGCGGCCGAAAGCGCCCGTCACGAATAAAACAGAGACTGGCCATGACCAAGACTCTCCACCACCGTGCGTGCCATCTGTGTGAAGCCATCTGTGGCTTGACCCTCGAAACCACCGAGACCGACGGCCAGGACCTGGCGATCACCTCGATCAAGGGCGATGCGCTGGATACTTTCAGCCGCGGTCACATCTGCCCCAAGGCTGTGGCCCTGCAAGATATCCAGAACGATCCGGACCGCCTGCGTCAACCCATGCAACGCGTTGGCAGCGAATGGCAGCCCATCGCCTGGGACGATGCCTTTGCGCTGGTGGCCGAGCGCCTGGCGGATATCCAGGCGCGCCACGGCCAGAACGCGGTGGCGGTCTACCAGGGCAACCCCAGCGTGCATAACTATGGGCTGATGACCCACAGCAACTATTTCCTGGGCCTGTTGAAGACCCGTAGCCGTTTCTCGGCGACCTCGGTGGACCAACTGCCCCACCACCTGACCAGTCACCTGATGTACGGCCACGGCCTGCTATTGCCGATTCCGGACATCGATCACACCGATTTCATGTTGATCCTGGGCGGTAACCCACTGGCCTCCAACGGCAGCATCATGACCGTGCCGGACGTGGAAAAGCGCCTCAAGGCGATCCAGGCCCGTGGCGGCAAAGTGGTGGTGGTCGATCCACGCCGCAGCGAAACGGCGGCGATTGCCGATCAGCATGTTTTTGTGCGTCCGGGTGGCGATGCCGCGCTGCTGTTTGGCGTGCTCAACACGTTGTTCAGCGAAGGCTTGACCCGTGACAGCCATCTGCCGGTGGACGGCCTGGACGAGGTGCGCGAGGCCGTGGCTTCTTTCACGGCTGAAGCGATGAGTCCGCTCTGTGCGGTGCCGGCCGCGCAGATCCGGCAATTGGCCCGGGACTTCGCCGCCGCGCCGTCAGCGGTCTGCTACGGGCGGATGGGGGTGTCGACCCAGGCGTTCGGTACGCTGTGTCATTGGCTGATCCAGGTGATCAACCTGGTCACGGGCAATCTCGATCGGGTGGGCGGTGCGCTGTGCACCGAGCCGGCGGTGGACCTGGTGGCCACCACCTCGGGTGGGCATTTCAACCGTTGGCAGAGCCGAGTATCCGGGCGTCCTGAATATGCGGGGGAATTGCCAGTGTCGGCCCTGGCCGAGGAAATGCTCACCGAGGGCGAAGGCCAGATTCGTGCGTTGGTCACCGTGGCCGGCAATCCGGTGCTGTCCACGCCCAACGGGCGGCAGCTGGAGCAGGCGCTGGACGGGCTGGAGTTCATGGTCAGCGTCGATTTGTACATCAACGAAACCACCCGTTACGCCGACCTGATCCTGCCCTCGACTTCGGCCCTGGAAAACGATCACTACGACACCACGTTCAACCTGTTCGCCGTGCGCAACGTGACCCGTTTCAACCGGGCGATCCTGCCCAAGCCCGAGGGGGCGCTGCATGACTGGGAAATCTTCGTCGGCCTGGCCAAGGCCTTCGCCGCCCGGACCGGCAAGGAACTCAAGCCGACCATGCCGCCGGCGCAGATGATCGATTTCGGCCTGCGCAGCGGAGCGTATGGCGATGCCTCGCCGCACAAGCTGTCCCTGGCAACCTTGTTCGACCATCCCCATGGCATTGACCTCGGGGCACTCAAGCCCAACCTGGCCCCGCGCCTGAAAACCGAAAACCAACGGGTGCAGGCCGCGCCGGCGGTGATTCTCGCCGACCTGGCGCGCTTTGCCGCGTTGCGGGCGCCAGCGCCTGATGAGCTGCTGATGATTGGCCGTCGCCATGTGCGCAGCAACAACTCCTGGATGCATAACTTCCATCGGCTGGTGAAGGGCAAGCCGCGTCATCAATTGCTGATGCACCCGGATGACCTCGCTTCTCGCGGCCTTGTCGACGGGCAGCGGGTGACGGTCAGTTCGCGGGTGGGGGCCATCGACGTCGAGGTGCTGGGCAGCCTGGACATGATGAAGGGCGTGGTCAGCTTGCCCCACGGCTGGGGCCATGCCCGGCCGGGCGTGCAGATGAGCATTGCCAGCGGACAGCCAGGCTCCAGCGCCAATGACCTGACCGATGATTGTCAACTCGATGAGTTGTCCGGCAACGCGGCGCTCAACGGGGTACCGGTGAAGGTGGCGGCTGCGTAAAATTGTCTCTGAGCAGCACGTTCTGCTTTCCGTTACAATGCGCCACCGTGTCGACAACTGACGTCGCAAAGTTTAAGCCGAGGTGCTCCGTGGATATCATCGAAACGATTAAAGACCAGATTGCCAACAACACCATCCTGCTTTACATGAAAGGCTCGCCGAACGCGCCACAGTGCGGTTTCTCGGCCAAGGCAGCTCAGGCGGTGATGGCGTGTGGCGAGAAGTTTGCCTACGTGGACATCCTGCAGAACCCGGAAATCCGCGCCAACCTGCCCAAGTACGCCAACTGGCCAACCTTCCCGCAATTGTGGGTGGGTGGTGAGCTGGTCGGCGGTAGCGACATCATGACCGAGATGGCCGCTGATGGCTCGTTGCAGGCCACGATCAAGGAAGCGGTAGAGAAAGCTGCGGCGAACAAGGCCGACGCCTGATCCACCCCAAACCAATGTGGGAGCGAGCCTGCTCGCGATGAGGGTGTGTCAGTCAATTTGATGGTGACTGACACACCGCTATCGCGAGCAGGCTCGCTCCCACAAGGAATCTAGGTGAGCCTGGAATCCAGGGCAATAAAAAGCCCCGCCTCTCGTAAGAGGGCGGGGCTTTTTAGTGGCTTGCTTGCGGGGAAACCTACTCTTCACCCATCTGCGATTGCAGGTAGTTCTCAAGACCAATCTTGTCGATCAGGCCCAGTTGGGTTTCCAGCCAGTCGATGTGCTCTTCCTCGGATTCGAGGATGTCTTCCAGCAGTTCACGGCTACCGAAGTCGCCAACGCTTTCGCAATGGGCGATGGCGGCCTTCAGGTCGGCGTGGCCGGTGCGCTCGATGCGCAGGTCGCACTCGAGCATTTCCCGGGTGTGTTCGCCGATGTGCAGCTTGCCCAGGTCCTGGACGTTCGGCAGGCCTTCGAGAAACAGGATGCGCTTGATCAGCTTGTCCGCGTGCTTCATCTCGTCGATGGATTCGTGGTACTCGTGCTTGCCCAGCTTGTTCAGGCCCCAATCCTCATACATGCGCGCATGCAGGAAGTATTGGTTGATCGCGACCAGCTCATTGGCAAGGATCTTGTTGAGGTGCTGGATGACTGTAATGTCGCCTTTCATGATGAGGCCTGCCCTGTAATAGCTGTGTATAGGGCGGAGTTTGAGCCGCGTATTTATCAGTGTCAAACCTAAGTTATTGAATAATAAATGAAAATTAATCGGAATAAGAATGTTTGTGTTCCGCGTCTGGACGCTAACTATTTGATTTTCAGGCATAAAAAAACCGGACATTAAGTCCGGTTCCTTGAAAAGCTGTGTTTACGCGGCAGTAAATTCTACCGGGTAAGGGATCGAGGCCTGTGCCGTCTGCACCTTGGCGAGTGTTTCACGCACCACTTCCTTGGCCAGGCACGCACATTTGCCGCATTGGCTGGCTACGCCGGTGGCCTGGCGGACTTCGCGATAGCTGCAGCAACCTTCATAGATCGCTTCGCGGATTTGCCCGTCGGTGACGCCAGTGCAGAGGCATACATACATAAGTGAGAACCGTCGCTGGTTGTGACTCAATTGAGACGGATCTTAATGTTAACGAGAATGATTGTCAAAGTGGTTTCTCACGGTCTTTCCCCTGAGGGACGTCAGGCTGACGAACGGTTTTATCCAGCGCGACGAAAGCGGTACGCAGCGGGGCGGCGTTTTTTCGATACCACCGAAAAACCGTTGAAGACAGTCCAAATGCCCGGTGTATGATGGTCGGCCCTTGCAAGCGGGTTCGTGTCACAGGGCTGTCGCCTGAGGGTGGCAGGCTGGCCCGGACCTTGTTTTCACGCTATTACATCAGGAGATATCCAATGAGCGTACTCGTAGGCAAACAAGCCCCAGACTTTACCGTTCCAGCCGTCCTCGGCAACGGCGAAATCGTCGACAGCTTCACCCTGTCCTCGGCCATCAAAGGCAAATACGGCCTGGTGTTCTTCTATCCGCTGGACTTCACCTTCGTCTGCCCGTCCGAGCTGATCGCTCTGGATCACCGCATGGACGATTTCAAGAAGCGCAACGTTGAAGTGGTCGCTGTTTCGATCGACTCGCACTTTACCCACAACGCCTGGCGCAACACCCCGATCAACAATGGCGGTATCGGCCAGGTGCAATACACCATGGCTGCCGACATGAAGCACGAAATCGCCAAGGCCTATGACGTTGAGTCCGAAGGCGGCGTGGCTTTCCGTGGCGCGTTCCTGATCGACGACAAGGGCGTTGTCCGTTCGCAGATCATCAACGACCTGCCGCTGGGCCGTAACATGGAAGAGCTGATCCGTCTGGTCGACGCGCTGCAATTCCACGAAGAGCACGGCGAAGTCTGCCCGGCCAACTGGAAAAAAGGCGACAAGGGCATGACCGCTTCCACAGAAGGCGTGGCCGCTTACCTGACCGAGCACGGCGGCAAGCTGTAAACGCACATAGGCATAAAAAAACCGGCCCTCGATGGGCCGGTTTTTTTATGGACGTTTCAACGTTATCGACTGAAACGCAGAAACCCTGGGCATTGGGCACTGTGGCGAGGGAGCTTGCTCCCGCTGGGTGGCGCAGCCGCCCCAAACATCTTGTGAGCGCTTCGCACTCAAGCGGGAGCAAGCTCCCTCGCCACAACAGCCACAACAGCCACAACAGCCACAACAGCCACAACAGCCACAACAGCCACAACAGCCACAAGAGCCAGACCTGGCGCCGATGTCAGTCGTCGAAATCCTGCCAGCCACCCATCTCCTTCCACCGGTTGACGATGCCGCAGAACAGCTCGGCAGTCTTCTCGGTGTCGTAGCGGGCCGAGTGGGCTTCACGGCCATCGAAATCGATGTCGGCCGCCTGGCACGCCTTGGCCAGGACGGTCTGGCCATACGCCAGGCCAGCCAGGGTCGCAGTGTCGAAGCTGGAGAACGGGTGAAACGGGTTGCGCTTCATGTCCAGGCGCGCAACGGCGGCGTTGAGGAAGCCCAGGTCGAAGCTGCTGTTGTGGCCGACCAGGATCGCGCGTTTGCACCCGTTGGCCTTCAGCGCCTTGCGCACGCCACGGAAGATATCGGTCAGGGCCGTTTCTTCGCTGACCGCCATGCGCAACGGGTGATCGAGCTTGATCCCGGTGAACTCCAGGGCCGCCGCTTCGACGTTGGCGCCTTCGAACGGTTCGACCCGGAAGAAATAGGTGTGGTCAGGGAACACAAAGCCTTTTTCGTCCATGCCGATGGTGGTCGCGGCGATTTCCAGCAACGCGTCGGTGGCGGAGTTGAAGCCACCGGTTTCTACATCGACAACGACCGGCAGGTAACCACGAAACCGCGCGGCCATGGGGTGACGGGCGCCGCCGGAACCACCGTTGCCGTCCAGTTCGTCGTCGAAATGATCTTCACTCACGCGTTTTCCTCCAGCAGGCGCCAGCGCAGTTTTTCACCGGCGCGCAGCGGGATGACGGTCTGCTCGCCGAAGGGCAGGCTGACGGGGGCGGTCCATTCGTCACGGACCAGGGTAATACGATCAGTGTTCACCGGCAGGCCATAGAAATGCGGGCCGTGCAGGCTGGCGAAACCTTCGAGCTTGTCCAGCGCATTGCGCTGCTCGAACGCCTCGGCGTACATCTCGATGGCGGCATAGGCGGTGTAGCAGCCGGCGCAACCGCAGGCGGCTTCCTTGGCGTGCAGGGCGTGGGGCGCCGAGTCTGTGCCAAGGAAAAACTTGGGGCTGCCGCTGGTGGCGGCATCCAGCAAGGCTTCCTGGTGGGTATTGCGCTTGAGGATCGGCAAGCAATAGAAGTGCGGCCGGATCCCGCCCACCAGCATGTGGTTGCGATTGTACAGCAGGTGATGGGCGGTAATGGTCGCGCCGACGTTGGCCGGGGCCTCGTTGACGAACTGCACGGCATCGCCGGTGGTGATGTGCTCGAACACCACCTTGAGGGTCGGGAAACGCTCCACGACGCGGCGCATGTGCTCGTCGATGAAGATCTTCTCGCGGTCGAACACGTCGACGTCGCCCCGGGTGACTTCACCATGGATCAACAACGGCATGCCGACTTCGGCCATGGCCTCCAGCGCCGGGAAGATCTTGTCGATGCTGGTGACACCGGAATCGGAGTTGGTGGTCGCGCCGGCCGGGTACAGCTTGGCGGCGTGGACAAAACCGCTGGCCTTGGCGTCGCGAATTTCTTCGGGCTGGGTGCGGTCGGTGAGGTAAAGCACCATCAGCGGTTCGAAGCGGCTGCCAGCCGGGCGCGCGGCGAGGATACGCTGGCGATAGCCATCGGCCTCGGCGGCGTTGCGCACCGGCGGTACCAGGTTAGGCATGATGATTGCGCGCCCGAAGGTGCGCGCGACATCGGCGACGGTATGGGTCAACACAGCACCATCGCGAAGATGAATATGCCAGTCGTCGGGACGCAGCAGGGTCAGGCGGTCGGACATTGGGGGGCTTCCAGGCGGGTCAAACTCTGGGAATGCTACCGGAAAAGACCGATTCAGGCACCCGCTATCAAGTTCTGCCACAACTTACCGATAGCTCCTACAGGTGTGCCACGAATCCGTTCAGTGCCCCGGACAGGCGTCATGCCGTTCAAGCATGCGTCGATCTTTGTATAAAAGTCAGTGGAGCCTCCCGTGCGCCAGCGTTATCTAGCCTTGCTCAGTGTGTTTGCCAGCCTTCCCGCCATGGCGCTCACTTTCCAGACCCGTCTGGAGAGCATCGAGTGGACGGTCGAAGGCGACAAGTTCGAGTGCCGGCTGAGCCAGCCGATCACCGATTTCGGCAGTGGCGAATTCGTGCGCAAGGCGGGCGAGCAAGCCACGTTCCGGCTCAGGGCCTATAACCCGATGCTCGGTGGCGGCTCCGCAACGTTGCTCGCGGCCGCGGCACCCTGGCAGCCGGGACGGGGCGATATCAACCTGGGCTCGGTCAGGATCGGCAGTGGCGATGTGCTGTTCGACAGTTCCCAGGTACAGGCAGGCCGACTGATCAGCGGATTGATGGAAGGTCGCAGCCCCGTGGTTCGACGCAACACCGAGGATGGGCGCGTTTCTGAAGTCCGGCTGCTGCCCGTGCGCTTCAACAAGGCGTTCAACGATTACCAGGGCTGCGTGGCGAAACTGTTGCCGAAGAATTTCGAACAGATCAAGCAAACCCAGATCGGCTTCCCCGGCGAGGGGATTGAGCTGGACGCTCGGGCCAAGGCTCAGTTGCAGGTCATGCTCGACTTCATCAAGGCCGATCCTAGCGTCAATCATGTCGAGCTCGATGGCCACTCCGATAACAGTGGCAACCGTTTGACCAACCGTGAGCTTTCGCGCCGCCGTGCCCTGGCCGTCATGGATTTCTTCAAGGCCAATGGTTTCCAGGAGTCCCAGTTCACCGTGCGCTTCCACGGCGAGCGTTATCCGCTGGTTGCTAATACCAACGCAGCCAATCGGGCCAAGAACCGCCGTGTCGTCGTAAAACTGGAGCGGGTGGCGGCCACCCAGGCCCCGGCGCCACAGCCGCCAACACCTGCGGCAACGCCAGCGCCGCCTGCCGTGGCGCCCGCTGTTGCGCCGGGCAAGACGGCGGCACCGGTTGCCCCGGCCAAGGCCGCTGCACCTGCTACGGCGACTGCGCGCACTTCCTGATCCCGCCCGGATCGTCGCGCAATCGACATAATCTGTCGCTTCGTCGTCATAAGCTGTCGCGCCTCTGTAAATTATCCGCGCTGGACGTTAGACTTCCCGGCTTTCCGTACAACCCGTGGAGTGATGGCATGGCGGACGTAAACAAGGTCGTTCTGGCGTATTCCGGCGGCCTGGACACTTCGGTGATCCTCAAGTGGCTGCAGGACACTTATAACTGCGAAGTGGTGACCTTCACTGCGGACCTGGGGCAGGGCGAAGAAGTCGAGCCTGCACGCGCCAAGGCCCAGGCCATGGGCGTCAAAGAGATCTACATCGATGACCTGCGCGAAGAGTTCGTCCGCGACTTCGTGTTCCCGATGTTCCGCGCCAACACCGTTTACGAAGGCGAGTACCTGCTGGGTACGTCCATCGCCCGCCCGTTGATCGCCAAGCGCCTGATCGAAATCGCCAACGAAACCGGCGCCGACGCCATTTCCCACGGCGCCACCGGCAAAGGCAACGACCAGGTGCGTTTCGAGCTGGGCGCCTATGCGCTCAAGCCCGGCGTGAAAGTCATTGCCCCGTGGCGTGAATGGGACTTGCTGTCCCGTGAAAAATTGATGGACTACGCCGAGAAGCACGCGATCCCGATCGAGCGCCACGGCAAGAAGAAGTCCCCGTACTCGATGGACGCCAACCTGTTGCACATCTCCTATGAAGGCGGCGTGCTGGAAGACACCTGGACCGAGCACGAAGAAGACATGTGGCGCTGGACCGTCTCCCCGGAGAAGGCCCCTGATACCCCGCAATACCTGGAGCTGACCTATCGCAACGGCGATATCGTCGCGCTGGACGGCGTGGAAATGAGCCCGGCCACCGTGCTGGCGACCCTGAACCGGATCGGTGGCGAACACGGCATCGGTCGCCTGGACATCGTCGAGAACCGCTATGTCGGCATGAAGTCCCGCGGCTGCTACGAAACCCCTGGTGGCACTATCATGCTGCGCGCCCACCGGGCGATCGAATCGATCACCCTGGACCGCGAAGTGGCCCACCTCAAGGATGAGTTGATGCCCAAGTACGCCAGCCTGATCTACACAGGCTACTGGTGGAGCCCGGAGCGTCTGATGCTGCAGCAGATGATCGACGCTTCCCAGACCAACGTGAACGGTGTCGTGCGCCTGAAGCTGTACAAGGGCAATGTGATCGTGACTGGGCGCAAGTCCGACGACTCGCTGTTCGATGCCAACATCGCGACCTTCGAAGAAGACGGCGGTGCCTACAACCAGGCCGACGCGGCCGGCTTCATCAAGCTCAACGCCTTGCGCATGCGCATCGCGGCGAACAAGGGTCGCAAGCTGTTCTGATCCTGTTCATGCAAAAACGGCCTGCCTTGAGCAGGCCGTTTTTTTTGTCCCCCCTTTTCTGCCCATGCTCGCCGTCTACGGCATCGCTGCCACCTGATGGCTCATTCATCCTGTCCGTGCGCCGCGAGGTCTGCGCTGTTGAAAGCGATGTAGACAACGATATCGGCGTGTTTGAAAGGTTCCGATCGACCGGTCTTCAATAAACGCCGCGATTGGCTGCATACGCAGAGGGGATCCGGAGGTTCACGCCTGCATCGATGAGGACCTATCAGCCGCCGCTGGACCTTACCGGCCCGGCGCAACATTCGTTTGCGCCGACGGGTCGCCTCCTCCATGGTCTTCAGGAAGTGTTTGTTCTTGCGGAAATCCGAGGGTGAATACAAGGAACGATAATTGAAGTTGAGAGTAATGAAAAAAAGCAGCAATAAATAAAACGGAAAGCTGATCAGGAACCAGAGGTAATACTCTCGGTCCTGGTCATCCAGAAAAGGCAGGGAAATAGCCGCAGAAGTTTCGGATAGCGTTGCGAATATAGCGATAAGGGTCATCGGGTTGGTGATGGTCTTCAAAGGTTTGTTCATGGTGAATGCTCATGGAATATTCATGCTCGGTGAGTAAGTTTAAAAATAGGGATGATGATAAATAAAAGTGTGGCTGTAACCGTAGGGGCTGCCGATGTTCAGCAGCAGGCGCCTGGATGTCTTTATATATGAATTCCCGTTCCAGAAGTGCGGGGTGGGAGTTTTAACAGTAGATAATTCAGTTACTCTTTATGAGTGAAGTGTATCCCGACTGCCGGTCCGCAGGTGGGGGTGGCGGTGAAAGAACGCATTATTCATAGGGGTACCGGATTGTTGAGGGGGTTCGGACTTTCTCTGTAAAAAAATTCAGGACAGATTTTTCCCGGCGAGATTTGTAGGAATTTTCTGTATAGCTTGTAGGTTCTGTCTCTCGGTGCAAGCGGTCAGGGGGGGGCAGCATGCCAAGATAGAAATGACTAGGCTATTGTGCGTGCTCTAAAAATTCGAACAGCGAAGTTGGATTTGCCCATGAATAAAGTGCTGATCGTGGATGATCATCCCGTCATTCGTCTTGCTGTACGTTTGCTGATGGAGCGTCATGGTTACGAGGTCGTTGCCGAAACCGACAACGGCGTCGATGCGTTACAACTTGCTCGTGAACTTATGCCCGATATCGTCATTCTCGATATTGGTATTCCGAAACTGGACGGCCTGGAGGTTATTGCGCGTTTGACGGCAATACCTTCGTCGATGAAGGTATTGGTACTGACTTCCCAGGCGCCTGGACATTTTTCAATGCGGTGCATGCAGACGGGGGCGGCCGGTTATGTATGCAAGCAGCAAGACCTGACTGAGTTATTGAGTGCGATCAAGGCAGTACTGTCCGGTTACAGTTACTTTCCCAACCAGGCGCTGCATACGGTGCGGTCGAGCCTGGGTAATGCCAGTGAATCCGATATGGTCGATCGCTTATCAGGGCGGGAGATGATGGTCTTGCAGCAACTGGCGCGAGGCAAGACCAACAAGGAAATCGCCGATGGGATGTTTTTGAGCAACAAGACTGTCAGCACCTACAAGACGCGCCTGTTATTGAAGCTCAATGCCCGTTCGCTGGTTGACCTCATCGAACTGGCGCAACGTAATGGGCTGGTGTGAGGCTTGCGGTTACGCGTATTCAGTAAAAAGCCTCCATCAGGGAGGCTTTTACGTGTCAGAGGTCGAAGTCGTAATCGGCCAGTTGCTTCTGTAAACGGCGCTCTTCCAGCAGGTTATCGATGGTGCGGCGCTTGCTCAGATTGGTTTTAGCTACTTCCGGCACGACCGCAGTTTCAACGTCATCGGCCTCAACGGCGATGAATTCGTCTTCTACATCCAGTTGTTCTTTGCCAGCACTCATGGGTTCGACTCCAGGCTAAGACTGCCATTGGCGCTCCTTATATCGATAAACCACGGGCGGGTAAAAAAGATTTTTTCAATCGATGGATCGATAAAAGCAATAGCGCCTCAATCGTCCGACGTCTTGTGCTTGTATTCGCATAAATCTTCGATCCGGCAGCTGCCGCAGCGGGGCTTGCGGGCCAGGCAGACGTAGCGCCCGTGGAGGATGAGCCAGTGATGGGAGTCCAGCAGGTACTCCTTGGGGACAAATTTCATCAGTTTTTTTTCCACTTCCACCACATTTTTGCCGGGGGCCAGCCCGGTACGGTTGCTGACGCGGAAAATGTGGGTATCGACCGCCATGGTCAACTGCCGGAAGGCGGTGTTGAGCACGACGTTGGCGGTTTTGCGGCCGACGCCTGGAAGGGCTTCCAGTGCTTCACGCGTCTGCGGGATTTCACTGCCGTGGCGTTCGATCAGCAGGCGGCAGGTCTCGATCACGTTTTTGGCCTTGCTGTTGAACAGGCCGATGGTCTTGATGTATTCGGACAGGCCTTCGACGCCCAAGGCGTAGATCGCCTCCGGTGTGTTGGCGACCGGGAACAGTTTGGCCGTGGCCTTGTTGACGCCAACATCGGTGGACTGGGCCGACAGGATCACCGCAATCAGTAACTCGAACGGCGAGGAATACGCCAGTTCGGTTTTCGGTTCCGGGTTGTCCTCGTGAAAGCGACGAAATATTTCCAGGCGTTTTGCGGCGTTCATGGGCGCGGCGTTTCCTCGAGGGTTGAAGGGGATTTGGCAGCCGTCCAGGCCTGCCGGGCCGCCAACAGCAGCCCAAGCAGAATGAACCCGCCAGGGGCGAGCAAGGCCAAGGGAAGGCCACTGCCGATCAGCTCACGCACGGCGCCCAGGCTGATCATCAAGAGACCGAATACCCCAGCCAGCCGCAGGCGTCCGGGCAAGCGTGATTCAGTGAAGAAACCCGCATGCTCCAGCGCCACGCAGCTCAGGGCGATCCAGCCCATGTACAGGCTCAGCGGTCGATACCATTCCAGTGCCCAGGCCTGAATCACCAAGTCTGTGCAAGTGGTCAGGGAAGCGGCCAGCACGAGGGAGGCGACCAGTCGTTGAGCAGCCGCCAGGCGCTTTCGGACAAGTCCCATCGCCAAGCCATGGCAGCAAAGAGTCAAGGTCCAGGCCAGCCACAGCACCAGTGCGCCGACCAGCGTATCGCTCGCGCCAACCAACGGGACGAGCAGCAGGCCGTGAGTCAGGCCCCATGGTTTATTCATTCGCAGGCACTCCCGTCAACTGAGCCTGGTGCTCGTCGAAGTAACGCAACGCGTCGTGAACGGCCTGGAGTACCGCCCGGGACGTCACTGTTGCGCCGGCCAGTTGATCGAACTGTCCCTGGTCCTTTTTCAAGGCCCAGCCGCTGTCGTCAGGCGCCTGGCGGGATTTGCCCGTGAAGGTCTGCAACCAGGCGTTCGGCCAACCCGCAATTGCCGCGCCCAAGCCGGGGGTCTCGGCTTGGCGCAGGGTCTTGACACCCAGTAAGCGGCCCTGTGGATCAATGGCGACCAGCAATTCGATGCTGCCTTCATAACCCAGCGCCTGGCTGCGCAGCAACACGGCGCTCGGCTGGCCGCTGCGGGTCGCCAGGTAACCGCCCAGCAGCGTGCTATGAGCCAAGGTCACCGAGGCTGTGAAAACGGGGTGCGCCAAGGGCTGATTGTCATAGCGGTCAATGGGCAGCACGTCGAGCAAGGTCCTGTTCGCCAACGCTTGCTGCTGGGCCTCGATGCGCCCGGCTGTGCCGAGGTGCGTAAAGTAAGTGACCCCGCTACCGAGGCCGATCAACAGGATCAGGATTGCCACGCCGACGGGATTTTTCATGTCAGTGACCGCCGTTGTCGCGCCTCGGCAAACCGGTCCAATGCTGGCACACCAAGGTTCATGAGCAACACGGCGAACGCCACACCGTCCGGGTAGCCACCCCAAGTGCGGATCAGGTAGACCAGCAGCCCCATGCCCACGCCAAACAGCAGGCGGGCGAGGGGGGCCTTGGCGCCCGAGACCGGTTCGGTCGCGATAAAAAAGGCGCCGAGCATGGTTGCGCCGCTGAACAGGTGAAACAGCGGTGAACCATGGGAGTCAGACCCCGACCCGTTCCAGCACAACAGGCTGATGATGAACAGGCTCGCCAGCAGGCCCACCGGCGCATGCCAACTGAACACTCGCTGCTGCAACAGAAACAGACCGCCTGCCAGGAAGGCCAGGTTGACCCATTCGGCACCTCGACCGCCGAAACGCCCGAACGCCGGATCGTTGCCGAACAGCTCATCGATGGTCAGGCTTGTGTTGGTCCGCAGGCTATCCAAGGCGGTCGCCCCAGCCCAGGCATCCGGCGCCGGATGAATGCCGAACACCGTTTGCAAGCCTTCAAGCAGGCCCATGCCGTGGAGCGCGGGCCATTGACTCATATGGGAAGGAAACGCCACGAGCACCAGGGCGTACCCGAGCATCGCCGGGTTGAACGGATTGTTGCCGACACCGCCCCACAAGTGCTTGCCGAACAGCAAGGCGCAAGCGGCCGCCGTGACGGTCAGCCACCAGGGGCAATACGCCGGCAAGGCCAGGGCCAGCAGCGTGGCGCTGACCAGCGCACTGCCATCGTTTAGCTCGGGCTTGAGCGGCCGCTGCCGCACACGCAACACCAACGCTTCGACCGCCAGGGCGGTGAGGCCGGACAACAGCAGGTTCAGCGCCACGCCCCAGCCCTGGAACCACAGCAACGCCAATACGCCGGGCAGTGTCGCCAGCAACACCCGAGTCATCGCGGGTCGCAGCCGCTCGTCCAAGGGCTCAGGAAGCGGCATGGACGTCCACCTGGCGTTCGGCATCCTTCACCGCTTGCTCCAACGCCTGAAGTTGTTCATCCGATGCCGCTGCCGTGCGGGCTTTGCTCAGTTCGGCGCGGCGCATCGCCAGTTGGATCTTGGCCCGCTTCAGCTCGGCGCTTTGTGCCGGTGCCGGGGCTGGATTGGCCGCTGGTGCGGCGTTTTCCAGTTGGTTCAGCGCTTGCTCGGCTGCTTCGAATTGGCGTTGCAGCACGATCAGTTGCGACTGCTGCTCGAAGGTCGGCGGATGACCGAACGCTTTCAAGGATTTGTTCAACTGCGCCCGGCTCATGGCCAGGTCGACCTTGGCTTTTTTCAAGGCGGCATCGGCGGTGGCGGCTTTTTGTGCGCGCACGCGTTCCAGTGCGGCTTGTACGGGATCGAGCGGCTGCGCTTGTTCCTTGGCCTGCGCCGCGCGCTGGGTGCGAGCCAGGCGTTCGGCCTGGCGCTGTTCTTCTTCGCGGCGCAGGCGCGCATTGCGCTGTTCGAAGCGGTGTCGGGCGTGATTGCGCTTGGCGGTTCGCGCCTGCTGCTCGGCGGCGCTGAAGGCCAGGCCGCCGACAATCGGCAACACGCTTGCCGTCGGCAGAGGCCGCATCTCGATGCAGTCGACCGGGCAAGGCGCCACGCAAAGGTCACAGCCTGTGCATTCGTCGATGAGGACGGTGTGCATCAGCTTGGCCGCGCCGACAATCGCGTCCACTGGGCAGGCCTGGATGCACTTGGTGCAACCGATGCATTCGGCTTCACGGATAAAGGCGATTTGCGCCGGAGCCACGCCACGGCTGGTGTCCAGTTCCAGCACCGGTATTTTCATCAGCCCGGCCAGGGCCGCGATGGTTTCGCGCCCACCGGGGGGGCATTTGTTGATCGGCTCGCCTTGGGCGATGCCTTCGGCGTAGGGCTTGCACCCGGGATGGCCGCACTTGCCGCATTGGGTCTGGGGCAGCAGGGCGTCGATACGTTGAATCAGGCTCATGTTTTGACCAGCCCGCGCAATCCGAGAAAGGCCACCGCCATCAGTCCGGCGCTGATCAACTGAATAGGCAGGCCCCGAAAGGGCAGGGGAATAGCGTTATTGAAGGTGCGCTGGCGCAAATCGTCGAACAGGCTCAGCACCAGCCAGAAGCCCAGCCCGGCACCCAGGCTCAGGGCCACGGCATGGCCCAGGCCGCGGTCATCCTGGCTGTTGAGCAGCGTGACGCCGAGGATGCCGGCATTGCCGAGCAACAGCGGCCACAATCCATCGAACGGCATTGCTGGCAGCCAGCGTGCCAGCAGGCGCAACAAGGGCCCGATCAGCAAGATGCTCAACGGCAGCCACACCAACAGACGCAGGAATGTCAGGTTTGTCGGCACGAGCACCCCATGATCGAGCAGGTAGCCCAACGTGCCGACGATCAGCATTAGGCACGCCGTCGCCAGGCCCAAGGCGTGCACTTGCCTTCTACCGTTGGCTGCCAGCAGCGGATCGACGCCCAGCGGCCAATGCAACACCAGGTTGTTGATCAGGGCAGCGCTGAACAGCGTGAGGATGATTTCGGTCATGGGCGTGTTGGCGACGAAGGGCCTGTTACAAGATTAGGCATTATCCGGCACGCCGGAAGCGTGGGCCAGATATGAAAATCCCACAGCCACCTGCGAGGCGACTGTGGGATCGGTGCAGCGGGAGTCGTATTACTTGATCCGCTGGCCCGGCTTGGCGCCGCTGTCAGGGCTCAACAGGTAGATTTCCTCGCCGCCGGGGCCTGCTGCCATCACCATGCCTTCGGAGATACCGAAGCGCATTTTGCGCGGCTTGAGGTTGGCGATCATCATCGTCAACCGACCTTCCAGCTTGGCCGGGTCCGGGTAGGCACTCTTGATGCCAGAGAACACGTTGCGTTGCTCATCGCCGATGTCCAGGGTCAGGCGCAGCAGTTTGTCGGCCCCTTCCACGGCCTCGGCCTTGACGATCAGCGCCACGCGCAGGTCAACGGCGGCGAAGGCATCGAAGTCGATTTCCGGCGACAGCGGGTCCTTGGCCAGTTCGCCGTTGCCGGCAGGCGTTCCGGTATCGGTCTGGCTGGCGGCCAGGTCTTCCTTGGAGGCGTCGATCATGGCTTGGACCTTGGTGGCATCGATGCGGGTCATCAACGGCTTGAATTCGTTCAACTGATGGTTGCTCAGCAGCGTCTGGTGGTCGTTCCAGGTCAGCGGCGCAACGTTGAGGAACGCTTCGGCATCGGCGGCCAGCAATGGCAGTACCGGCTTGAGGAAGATCACCAATTGGCGGAACAGGTTGATGCCCAGGGCGCAGATGGCCTGGACTTCATCCTGCTTGCCTTCCTGCTTGGCCAGCGACCACGGGGCCTTGTCGGCGATCCAGGCATTGGCGCGGTCGGCCAGGGCCATGATTTCACGCATGGCACGGGCAAAGTCGCGGCTCTCGTAGGCGTCGGCGATGCTGGGGGCGGCGGCGAGGAAGGCGTCGGTCAGTTCCGGCGCGGCGTTACCGGCCACCAGCACGCCGGCGTTGCCCTTGTGGATGAACCCGGCGCAACGGCTGGCGATGTTGACGACCTTGCCCACCAGGTCGGAGTTGACCTTCTGCACGAAGTCTTCGAGGTTCAGGTCCAGGTCGTCGACGCCACGGCCGAGCTTGGCCGCGTAGTAGTAGCGCAGGTATTCCGGCGACAGATGGTCCAGGTAGGTCCGGGCCTTGATGAAGGTGCCGCGGGACTTGGACATTTTCTGGCCGTTGACGGTCAGGTAGCCGTGGACATTGATGGCGGTCGGCTTGCGGAAACCGGCACCTTCGAGCATCGCTGGCCAGAACAGCGCATGGAAATTGACGATGTCCTTGCCGATGAAGTGATACACCTCGGCCGTGGAGTCCTTGCCCCAGAACGCGTCGAAGTCCAGCTCCGGCGTGCGGTCGCACAGGTTCTTGAAGCTCGCCATGTAGCCGATGGGCGCGTCCAGCCAGACGTAGAAATACTTGCCGGGCTCGCCGGGGATTTCGAAGCCGAAGTACGGTGCATCGCGGGAAATGTCCCACTCTTGCAGGCCGGAATCGAGCCATTCGGCGAGCTTGTTGGCCACCGCGTCGTGCAACGTGCCACTGCGGGTCCAGCTTTGCAGCATCGCCTGGAAATCCGGCAGCTTGAAGAAGAAGTGCTGGGAATCCCTGAGCACCGGGGTGGCACCGGAAATCGCCGATTTCGGGTCTTTCAGGTCAGTCGGTGCGTAGGTGGCGCCGCATTTTTCGCAGTTGTCGCCGTACTGGTCTTCGGTGCCGCATTTCGGGCAGGTGCCCTTGATGAAGCGGTCGGCCAGGAACATGTTCTTTTCCGGGTCGAAGTATTGGGTGACGGAACGGGTGGCGATGTGCCCGGCGTCACGCAGCTTCAGGTAGATCTGGCTCGACAGCTCACGGTTTTCTTCGGCGTGAGTGGAGTGGAAGTTATCGAAGTCCACCAGGAACTCGGCAAAGTCGGCGCTGTGTTCGGCCTGGACGTTGGCGATCAATTGTTCCGGGGTGATGCCTTCCTTTTCCGCGCGCAGCATGATGGCCGAACCGTGGGCGTCGTCGGCGCAGACATAGATGCACTGGTTGCCGCGATGTTTCTGGAAGCGCGTCCACATATCGGTCTGGATGTATTCCAGCATATGGCCGAGGTGAATCGAACCATTGGCATAGGGCAGGGCGCTGGTGACGAGGATCTTGCGTGGCTCGGACATGGGGCTCGGCTACTTGATGAAACGGAGGTCGGCCACTATAAAGCGCCGGGAAATATATTTCACCCCACTGGCCTGTTTCAGAGTGCTGCGCGGTTGCGTGGCGAGGGAGCTTGCTCCCGCTGGGTGGCGAAGCTGTCTTGTAGGAGCTGCCGCAGGCTGCGATCTTTTGATCTTGATTTTTCGCTTGAGACTCAATTGTCTGGGGAAAGATCGCAGCCTCGTTGCACTCGACAGCTCCTACAGGTGCAGCCGAGCGGGAGCAAGCTCCCTCGCCACAAGAGTGTTCACCGGCCTTAATCGGGTCGCCACAAAAGCACGCGCGGCGTAGGATAGCCGCCTGTTTTCAAGTCTTGCTATCGGAGTTGCCCATGAGCGCCGTCAACCGCGCAGCGGTGGAAACCGTCCTTCGCCAGTACACCGACCCCTACCTGAACCAGGACCCGGTCAGCGCCGGATGCATGCGCGCCATCGACATCCAGGGCGATCGCGTCAGCGTCCAGCTGGAAATCGGCTACGCCGCCGACCTGTTCAAGAGCGGCTGGGCGCAGATGCTGCAAATGGCGATCGAAGGCCTGGACGGCGTGACAGCCGCGACAGTCCAGGTCACCAGCGTGATCGTCGCCCACAAGGCCCAGGCCCAGGTCCCGGGGCTGGCGAACGTCAAGAACGTGATCGCCGTGGCCTCGGGCAAGGGCGGCGTGGGCAAGTCCACCACCGCCGCCAACCTGGCCCTGGCCCTGGCCCGTGAAGGGGCGAAGGTCGGGATCCTCGACGCGGACATCTACGGTCCGAGCCAGGGCATCATGTTCGGGATCGCCGAGGGTACCCGACCCCAGGTCAAGGACCAGAAGTGGTTCGTGCCGCTGCAATCCCATGGCGTGGAAGTCATGTCCATGGCCTTCCTCACCGACGACAACACGCCGATGGTCTGGCGCGGACCGATGGTGTCCGGGGCCTTGCTGCAACTGGTTACGCAAACCGCGTGGGGCGACCTGGATTACCTGGTGATCGACATGCCGCCGGGCACTGGCGATATCCAATTGACCCTGGCGCAGAAAGTCCCGGTGGCCGGTGCGGTGATCGTCACCACCCCCCAGGACCTCGCCCTGCTGGACGCGCGCAAGGGCGTGGAGATGTTCCGCAAGGTGAACATCCCGGTGCTGGGCGTGGTGGAGAACATGGCTGTGCACATCTGCTCCAATTGCGGACATGCCGAGCATCTGTTCGGCGAAGGTGGCGGGGAAAAACTGGCGACCCAGTACGGCGTCGAATTGCTGGCCTCGCTGCCGCTGTCGATGGTGATCCGCGAACAGGCCGACGGCGGCAAGCCGACCGTCATTGCCGAGCCGGACAGCCAGATCGCCATGGTCTATCAAGAACTGGCCCGCCACGTGGGCGCGCGGATCGTGTTGCAGGAAGCCGCATCGCCGGCGATGCCGAACATCACCGTCAGCGACGATTGATAGATTGAAACCCTATCCACTGTGGGAGCGAGCCTGCTCGCGATGGCGGAGTATCAGTCACATCCAAGCTGACTGACCCGACGCCATCGCGAGCAGGCTCGCTCCCACAGGGGTTATGGGGTGGGTTTAGATCCGCAACCCGCCATCCATCTCCAGGATCCGGCCGGTGTAGTAGTCGTTCTCGAAGATATATGCCGCCGAATGGGCGATCTCCTCGGGCTTGCCCATGCGCTTGAGCGGGATCCCCGAGGTCATTTTCTCCAAGGCCTCGGGTTTCATGCCCAGGGTCATCTCCGTTTCGATGAAGCCCGGTGCGATGCCGGCGACACGGATGCCGTAGCGCGCCAGCTCCTTGGCCCAGGTCACGGTGGCGGCCGCCACACCGGCCTTGGCGGCCGAGTAGTTGGTCTGGCCGACGTTGCCGGCGCGGGAGATCGAAGAGATATTGATGATGGCGCCGCTGTTCTTCAGCTCGACCATTTTCGCCGCCACTTCACGGGTGCACAGGAACACGCCGGTGAGGTTGACGTCGATCACCGCTTGCCACTGGGCCAGGCTCAGCTTGGTCATTTCGCCGTCCTTGACCTTGAGCAGCAGGCCGTCGCGCAGGATCCCGGCGTTGTTGATCAGCCCGTGGATCGCACCGAAGTCCTCGGCGACCCGGGCAACCATGTCGATCACCTGATCTTCATTGGCGACGTTGCACAGGTAGGCACGCGCCTCGACGCCCTTGGCTGCGCAGGCGGCCACCGCCTGGTCGAGTTTTTCCTGGTTGAGGTCCACCAGCGCCAGCTTTGCGCCTTTACCGGCAAAATACTCGGCCATGGAGCGGCCCAGGCCCTGGCAACCGCCGGTGATAATGATTACTTTGTCAGTGAGTTGCATTCTCATGTCCAGATGGCACAGCGGTGGAGGGGACCCTTTGGGCGGTCTCTCGATTTGCGACGGGTTAGCCCGGCTGCACACGAGAACTTCCCCGTAGGTGTATCGGAACATACTCCAGTCACCTGACCGTTTTCTAGACGGATTTCATAAAAGGAGTCATAAATTGAGCGTTGAAGCTGCCAAGCATGCCCGGGAACTGCTGCTCAAGGAATACCGTGGAATGCTCTCCACTCATTCCAAATCCATGCCCGGCTTTCCGTTCGGCTCCGTCGTACCGTATTGCCTGGACGCAGAAGGCCGGCCGCTGATCCTGATCAGCCGCATCGCCCAGCACACTCACAATCTGCAAAAAGATCCCAAGTGTTCGATGCTGGTGGGGGAGCGGGGCGCCGAGGATGTGCAGGCCGTGGGGCGCCTGACCTATCTGGCCGAGGCACGGAAGCTCGAAGACAGCGCCGCCATCGAGGCGGCCGCCGAGCGTTATTACCGTTATTTCCCTGACTCGCAGAACTACCACAAGGCCCATGATTTCGATTTCTGGGTGCTCGAGCCGGTGCGCCATCGCTACATCGGCGGTTTTGGCGCCATTCACTGGATTGACCTGCTCACCCTGGCCAATCCCTTCGCCGGCAAAGCCGAAGCCAGCATGATCGAGCACATGAATGCCGATCACGCCAAGGCCATCGCCCATTACGTGGAATTGGCCAGCTTGCCGAAAAGTGAGCCGGCGCAACTGGTGGGCATCGACAGCGAAGGCATGCATTTGCGCATTGGCCAGGGCCTGCACTGGTTGGCATTCGCGACGCCTTGCAACACGCCGACACAAGTGCGCGAAGCCTTGGTTTACCTGGCTCACGCCGAGCAATGGCCAAAAAATGCCGAGATCGACGCTTGAATTCACGAAAGGTCGACGTCATTTAGGTTTTCATAGCAAGGCATTCTTGCGTTGAGGAACCTTTTGATGCGCCCTTTTTTGTTGCTCTTTCTGCTGTTCCCGGTGTTGGAGCTGTTCGTATTCGTCAAGGTCAGCGGTGCGATCGGGTTTTTCCCGGCGCTGCTGCTGGTCATTCTCGGCACGATGCTCGGCGTGTTCGTGCTGCGCATTGCCGGTCTCGCCACGGCGCTGCGTGCCCGTGAAAGCCTGAACCGTGGCGAGCTGCCTGCCCAGACCATGCTTGAAGGCCTGATGCTGGCCCTGGGCGGCGGCCTGTTGATCCTGCCAGGCTTTATCAGCGACGTGCTGGGCCTGGTCATGCTGTTGCCGTTCACCCGTCGGTTGCTGGCCAATAAAATGCGCCAGCGCGCCGAGGAGCAGGCCATGCGCCAGCGCGCCTTCGCCGATGACCTCCAGCCCCGTGGCGGTCCGGCTCCGCGTGAGCCTGTGGGTCGCGAGCCCAACGTGATCGAAGGCGAATTCGAACACCGGGATTCCAAGTAAAACCCTCGACACGGCGCCTTCGGGCGCCGTGCTTGTTTTGGCTGCGCAAAGTAAAAAAATTTCTGCCTCCACCCTTGTAATCCACTTGTGCGCCCTTATGTAACGGTCACCGCAAGGTTTCCGGTGGCGACACCGGACAGACTTCCGCGGTTCGACTGACGAACCGCACCCGGCTCTGCCGGCTTTTGTTAAACCCGCCGGGACTACACCGGCCGATGAAAACCAAAAATTAGGAGAGATCGACAATGAAGCTTCGTCCTCTGCATGACCGCGTCGTCATCCGTCGCAGCGAAGAAGAGAAGAAAACCGCTGGCGGTATCGTCCTGCCAGGTTCGGCTGCTGAAAAAGCCAACCACGGTGAAGTTCTCGCTGTAGGTCCAGGCAAGGCACTGGAAAACGGTGAAGTACGTGCGCTGGCCGTGAAAGTGGGTGACAAGGTTGTGTTCGGCCCTTACTCCGGCAGCAACACAGTGAAAGTCGACGGCGAAGACCTGCTGGTAATGAGCGAGAACGAAATCCTCGCTGTTCTCGAAGGCTGATTCCCCCGCCCATTTTCCCGTTACTACAAAGTATTTAAGGAATATCGATCATGGCTGCTAAAGAAGTTAAATTCGGCGATTCCGCCCGCAAGAAAATGCTCGCCGGTGTCAACGTCCTGGCTGACGCAGTAAAAGCGACCCTGGGCCCGAAAGGCCGTAACGTGATCATCGAGAAGAGCTTCGGCGCTCCGACCATCACCAAGGACGGCGTTTCCGTAGCCAAGGAAATCGAGCTCAAAGACCGCTTCGAAAACATGGGCGCGCAACTGGTCAAAGACGTTGCTTCCCGTGCCAACGACGACGCCGGTGACGGCACCACCACCGCGACCGTACTGGCTCAGTCGATCGTCAACGAAGGCCTGAAAGCCGTCGCTGCCGGCATGAACCCGATGGACCTCAAGCGCGGCATCGACAAGGCGACCATCGCCATTGTCAAAGAGCTCAAAGCCCTGTCCAAGCCATGCGCTGACACCAAGGCAATCGCTCAGGTCGGCACCATCTCCGCCAACTCCGACAACTCCATCGGCGACATCATTGCCGAAGCCATGGAAAAAGTCGGCAAGGAAGGCGTGATCACCGTTGAAGAAGGCTCGGGCCTGGAAAACGAACTGTCGGTTGTAGAAGGCATGCAGTTCGACCGTGGCTACCTGTCCCCGTACTTCGTCAACAAGCCGGACACCATGACCGCCGAGCTCGACGGCCCGCTGATCCTGCTGGTGGACAAGAAGATCTCCAACATCCGCGAAATGCTGCCAGTGCTGGAAGCCGTTGCCAAAGCCGGCCGCCCACTGCTGATCGTGGCTGAAGACGTTGAAGGCGAAGCCCTGGCGACCCTGGTCGTGAACAACATGCGCGGTATCGTTAAAGTCGCAGCCGTCAAGGCGCCAGGCTTCGGCGATCGTCGCAAGGCCATGCTGCAGGACATCGCCGTACTGACCGGCGGTACCGTTATCTCCGAAGAGATCGGCCTGAGCCTGGAAAGCACTACCCTGGAGCACCTGGGTAACGCCAAGCGCGTGATCCTGTCCAAGGAAAACACCACCGTGATCGACGGTGCCGGCGTCGAGGCTGACATCCAGGCTCGCGTTACCCAGATCCGCGCACAAGTGGCCGAGACTTCGTCCGACTACGACCGTGAAAAACTGCAAGAGCGTCTGGCCAAGCTGTCGGGCGGCGTTGCGGTGATCAAGGTTGGCGCCGGTTCCGAAGTTGAAATGAAAGAGAAGAAAGCCCGCGTTGAAGACGCCCTGCACGCTACCCGCGCAGCCGTCGAAGAAGGCGTGGTACCTGGCGGTGGCGTGGCACTGGTTCGTGCCCTGCAAGCCATCAGCGAACTCAAAGGCGACAACGATGACCAGAACGTGGGCATCCAGTTGCTGCGTCGCGCTGTAGAAGCACCGCTGCGCCAGATCGTTGCCAACTCCGGCGACGAGCCAAGCGTTGTGGTCGACAAGGTCAAGCAGGGTTCGGGTAACTACGGTTACAACGCTGCGACCGGCGAATACGGCGACATGATCGAAATGGGTATCCTGGACCCGGCCAAAGTGACGCGTTCGGCTCTGCAAGCGGCTTCGTCGATTGCCAGCCTGATGATCACCACCGAGGCGATGATCGCTGAAATCAAGGAAGACGCTCCAGCTGGCGGCGGTATGCCAGACATGGGCGGCATGGGTGGCATGGGCGGCATGATGTAAGCCAGCCTTACCCCTGTAGCGAAAAACCCCGCCTGCGAAAGCAAGCGGGGTTTTTTATTGCCTCATATTCATGAGCGACGCCTATCCCCTGTGTTCAGGCGCTGACGGGCTCGGTTCTGGCCGTGCATTCATCTTCAAGGGCCGGTCGGTACAGGATGTAGTAGTAACACCCCAGGCAAATCAGCCAACAGAACACCGCCGTCCACACGTTATGGGAAAAGAAGTGTGCCCCTTGCATCATCCGCCCCAGGGAAAACACCGTGCCCAGGGTGAAGGCAAGTACCAAGGCCTGGCGGGCCAGGCGCGGGCGACGGTCGCGCAGGACGAAAAACAGCGCGAACAAGGTGAACCCGGTGGCAGCATGACCGCCGGGCCAGCATCGACCGGGTTTGTCCGTGGCTGGACGTGGGCTGAGCAGCTCACTGTAGGTTTCCTTGCCGCCGAATTCTTTCAGGCTCCAGGGGCATTGCACGGCTGTCACCGCTTTCATCGGCGTGACGAAGGATGTTGCCAATGCCAGGGACAGTACCAGGCAGCCCAGCTCTCGCTTGAACGGTTTGAGCCGGGCGATGAAAAACGTGCCGATGAACCCCAGGATCGCCAACACAGAGAAGGCGATCACCACCTCCTTGGCTCGGTCGTGCAGGATGTCCTCCAGAAAAAAACTGTGCCGACCGATAAATCCACCCGCCGTCGGATCGTAGAAAAGCTTGGCCACGTCCATGTCCAGGGTGGTCAGTTCCAGCAATACCAGAATCGCTGCGACAACGGCAGGCAGGCCCAAGGCAACCCAGAAATTCAGGGGCCTGGAAGCGGGGCGGATGGCGGTGGGAACCATGGCAGTACCTTAGATGGGAGTTTTCGTAATCAGCGCGTTGCGCAGTCTGGCCTTCGTTGCGTTCGGCGGGTGTGAAGGTTGGGTGAAAAACTCGTCAACACCCACGCGGTCCTGTCCCCGGGAGCACTTGTCCTTTGTGGGAGCGAGCTTGCTCGCGATAGCGGTGGGGCAGCCCCATCAATATTGGATGTTCCGACGCTATCGCGAGCAAGCTCGTTCCCACAGGGGGCTCGCACTGTCACAGCCGATACAACCCTAGCCGTGAGCCACGCTTGGCCGTAAGCTGCGCGGGCCAAGCCAGCCGTTAACCGTGTACGCAGAGGTGCCCATGCGAATTCTATTGGTCGAAGACAACCGCGACATCCTGGCCAACCTGGCCGATTACCTGGGGCTCAAGGGCTACACCGTCGATTGTGCCCAGGACGGTTTGTCGGGGTTGCACCTGGCCGCAACCGAACACTACGACCTGATCGTGCTCGACATCATGCTGCCGGGCATCGACGGCTACACCTTGTGCAAGCGCCTGCGCGAAGACGCCCGGCGCGATACGCCGGTGATCATGCTCACCGCCCGGGATCAACTGGACGACCGTCTGCAGGGCTTCAAGTCCGGTGCCGATGACTACCTGATCAAACCGTTTGCCCTGTCGGAACTGGCGGCGCGGATCGAAGCCGTCATGCGTCGGGCCCAGGGCGGTGGCCGGCGGGCCTTGCAGGTCGGCGACCTGAACTACGACCTCGATACCCTTGAAGTGACCCGTGAAGGCAAGCTGCTCAAGCTCAACCCCGTGGGTTTGAAACTGCTGGCGGTGCTGATGCAGAAAAGCCCTCACGTGTTGCGCCGCGAAATCCTTGAAGAAGCGTTGTGGGGAGACGATTGCCCGGACAGCGACAGCTTGCGCAGCCACGTCCATCAACTGCGCCAGGTGATCGACAAACCGTTCGAAAAACCGCTGTTGCACACCGTGCACGGCGTCGGCTATCGCCTGGCCGAGGGCCGTGATGGAGTTTAAGCAGAGCCTTGCCCAACGGATCATCATCGCGTTTGCGCTGATGAGCGCATTGGTGGCCGGCGCGTTCGCCATGGGCATCGTGGCGACGGTCCATTTGGTTGAAGAAAAGCTGATTTCCGCCGGGCTGGGTGGCGACCTGCAACGGCTGTTGCTGATGGACAGCGTCTCGGACTGGAACCATCGGCCGGAGCCCGACCAGTTGTTTTATTTCAGCGGCGGCCCAGGGGACTTCGAGTTACCCAAGGACCTGCGCCATCTGGAACGCGGTTTCCACGAAGTATTTCGCGAGCAGTTGTCCTATCACGCCATGGTCGAGATCGTGGACGGTCGGCACTACGTGTTGCTGCAAGACCAGAGCGACTTCGAAGAGCGCGAACGGGTGCTGTTCGCCGTGGTGCTGGTGGGGTTCGTCCTCAGCCTGGCGCTGGCGGTATTCTTGGGGTGGGTCCTGGCACGTCGGGTGATGGCGCCCGTGGTTCGCCTGGCCCGGCAAGTGCGCCATCGCGACCAGCTCCTCGGTCTCGCGCCGCCACTGGCCCCCGATTATGCCGCCGATGAGGTGGGTGAACTGGCCGTGGCGTTCGATGCCACACTGGGGCGCTTGCGCCAGGCCCTGACCCGCGAGCGCTTGTTTACCAGCGACGTGAGCCACGAATTGCGTACGCCATTGATGGTCCTGGCGACCTCCTGTGAGTTGCTGCTGGAAAACCCGGCGCTGGACCCGCGCGGTCGTACCCAGGTCGAGCGTATCAATCGGGCCAGTGAAGAGATGCGCGAGCTGGTACAGACCTTCCTGATGCTTGCCAGGGCCGAGCGTGAAGACAACGGCATGTCGCCTCGGCTGACCCTGGGGCAGGTGGCCGAGAACCTTCTCGGCGTGTGGCGCGCGCCCATCGAATCCAAAGGCTTGACGCTGATCTTCGAACCCGGGCAAACCGCCGACACGCTGTACAACGCCACGTTCCTGACGGCAGTGATGGGTAACCTGCTGCGCAACGCCCTGCACTACACCGACCAGGGGTTCATCCGTCTTTCGCTGACCAGCACCGGATTCGTGGTTGAGGACAGTGGTGTAGGTATTCCCGAGGAAAAACGCGAGGCGATGTTCGAGCCTTTCGTGCGCGGTAACGAAAAGCGCGGTGAAGGCCTGGGGTTGGGGTTATCCCTGGTGCAGCGCATTTGCGAGAACCGAGGCTGGACGGTCAGCCTCAGTACGATGGAGCCTAACGGTTGCCATTTTGAAGTGGAATTGAATCAGCAGGGCTAAACGCCTACGTCGAAAAGTCTTGTAAACATTGGGCCGTTTACGTGACCTTATTTTCACAAAGACATGACATCTCGATTCATAAGGTGGGGCCAATCAGTCATGGAGCCCCTCCTCAATGCCCAAACCCATCAAGCTGGCTTTTTCCGAAAAATACAACGAGCAGCACGCCAAGGAATATTTTCATAAGCACCGCACTGGTTTGAGTCGTCGTCTTTCCAATCAGCGAGACCAACAATTGGCCCGGCGCGCATTGGCACTTGTCGGCGACCCCGGCCTCATCCTGGACTTGCCGTGCGGTGCCGGGCGTTTCTGGCCCTTGTTGGCCGAAAAACCGAACCGGGTCATCATCGGCGCGGACAATTCCGAGGCCATGCTCAATACCGCATTGGAAGCTCAACCGAGCGATGTCGTAAAACGGGTACGACCTTTGCACACTTCTGCGTTCGACATCGCCTTGCCTGATAACGCCGTCGATAGCATTTTTTGCATGCGCTTGCTGCACCACATCGGCGAAACCGAGCATCGATTAGCAATCCTTAGGGAATTCGAGCGCGTCAGCCGTGACAGCGTGATCGTTTCATTGTGGGTCGATGGCAATTTCAAAGCCTGGAAACGCAAGCGCCTGGAACGCACTCGTGGGCAGAAAGACTACCAGAATCGATTTGTGTTACCGACGGATACAGTAGAGAAGGAGTTTCGGCAGGCTGGGTTTCGCATTCAGGAACGACTGGATTTTCTACCGCTCTATGCCATGTGGCGAGTCTATGTATTACGCAAGAGGTAGCAGCATGGTTGTGCAGGCCATAGAGACAAGTGGCGTTTCCCACAGCAGCTTTGAACACTTCTGGAACCAGCAAGGTGAGTGGGTTGAAGAACCCAACGTGCGGCGTGGCGGTGAAAGCGGCGTGCAGCGGATCAGCAGCAACGGTGGCGAACCGTTGTATGCCAAGCGTCAAACCGGACACATTTATCGCAGTTGGTTGTATCCGTTCGGTCGACCGACCGTGCTGCGTGAGCAAGACGCGTTGCTGGCCTTGACCCGCCTGGATGTCCGCGTGCCCGAGCTGATTTTTTGCGGCGCCCAGCGCGACCCGGTCCACAAGTGGCGGGCGCTGCTGGTGACCCAAGCGTTGGAAGGTTTCGAGCAGATCAAGCACTGGTATGCCGGAGGCGGCCGTGAGCGCCATGGCGAAGCGGCGCATGACCAGATCCTCCGGGCTCTGGCTGAGAACCTGGCCCGCATGCACAAGGGCCGTTGGCAACATGGCTGCCTCTACATCAAGCATGTCTTTGTGCGGGTGACAGGAGAGGGCGAAGCGGCCAAGGCCGAAGTCGCCCTGCTGGATCTGGAGAAGTCTCGCCAGCGCCTGACTGCCCGGTATGCGGCCTTCCATGACCTGCGGCAACTGCGGCGCCATTCGTCGTTCAGCGATGCTGACTGGAAAAAACTCGTCTACTTTTATGAGGCGGCGTTTGGCAGCGCTATCAAAGGT
Organism: Pseudomonas thivervalensis; assembly: GCF_001269655.1. Taxonomy (GTDB): domain Bacteria; phylum Pseudomonadota; class Gammaproteobacteria; order Pseudomonadales; family Pseudomonadaceae; genus Aquipseudomonas; species Aquipseudomonas thivervalensis. The sequence goes on along the minus strand of NZ_LHVE01000014.1, from coordinate 182,794 downwards.
TTATAGCAATGAAACTCGAAATTGCCAGAGGTTTGTTTTTAGTGGGCGCCTTGGGAATTGCATCGATGGCGGTGGCGGTATGGGAACAGCCACGCTCGCAGATCCTCAGCGTTTCGAATGCTGATGCACATTGTCCTTTGCCACGGGTGGCAAAGGCCAGCGAGGCGATCCAACCGGACAATGACCTGCTGCTGTTCATGTTCAGCCTGTCCCAAGGGATGAGGCCGCAGAGTTGAAAGCCCTGAAACCAAGATAAAGGCCTCCCTTGTGCGAGGCCTTTATTTTTGGGGACTGTCAGATCAACCCTTGCCACAAGGCTCCCCACTTTTCTCTCCAACAACATCAGGCTTTGTCCGGCTTTGCCAACAGCGTGTAGACGCAGGGCAGCACGAACAGGGTGAACAAGGTGCCAATCGACATGCCCGTGGCGATCACCGTGCCGATGTCGAAGCGGCTCACGGCCCCGGCACCTGTGGCGAAGATAAGCGGCACCATGCCGAATACCATCGCTGCGGTGGTCATCAGCACTGGCCGCAGGCGGATCGACGCGGCCTGTTCTATGGCCTCACGCGGCGTCAGGTTCTGTTCCCTGCGCAGCTGGTTGGCGAACTCGACGATCAAGATCCCGTGCTTGCTGATCAGGCCGATCAGCGTCACCAGGCCCACCTGGGTATAGATATTCATGCTCGACCAGCCGAGGAACAGCGGAATCAGCGCTCCGCAAATGGACAGCGGCACGGTCACCAGGATCACCAATGGGTCCCGGAAGCTTTCGAACTGTGCGGCCAACACCAGGAAGATAATCGCCAGGGCCAGGGCGAAGGTCATCCACAATGCACTGCCTTCCTGTACGAACTGGCGTGAAGCCCCGGCGTAGTCGAAGGCGAACCCCACCGGTGCTTCCTCCCGGGCGATCTGGCGGACGGTCTCGATGGCCTCGCCCATGCTCACGATGGGGAAGCCTGAAATCGTCACCGCATTGAGCTGCTGGAACTGGTTCAGTTGCCGCGGTCGCGCCCGGTCGCTGACCTTGATCAGGGTCGATAACGGTAGCGACTCACCCTTGGCATTTTTCACATAGTAATTGTTCAACCAGTCCGGGTTGTCCCGGAACGGTCGTTCGACCTGGGCAATGACTTTGTAGCTGCGGCCCTCGAGGGTGAAGCGGTTGATCTCGGATTCGCCCAGCAGTGTCGCCAGGGTACCGCCCAGGTCCTCCATGGAAACGCCCATCTGGGCGGCCTTGGCGCGATCGATATCGACTACGACTTCCGGCTTGTCGAACGCAAGGTCAATGTCCATGAAGGCGAACTTGCCGGACTCCAATGCGCGCTTTTTGACCCGGTCGGCGATCTCCAGCAGCGTCGCGTAGTCTTTCGGTGAGTTGATGACGAACGCGAACGGCAAGCCTTCACCGGTGCCCGGCAGCGAGGGCAGGTTGAAACCGAAGATCTGCAAACCAGGCACGCTTTCCAGCTTGGCCTGGACCTCGGGCAGGATTTCCATCTGGGTGCGGCTGCGTTCGTCCCAAGGCTTGAGCAGGAAGCCGCCGATGCCCGACTGCACGCCGTTATAGCCATTGATCTGGAACGAGGAGTAGTACTCCGGGAATTCCTTGAAAATGGTGATGAAGTGATCGGTGTACGTGTTCAGGTAGTCGAGGTTGGTGGGCTGCGGGGCATTGGCCATCATGAAGATGATGCCCTGGTCCTCGTCGGGAGCCAGTTCGGACTTGCTGAACATGACCAGCACCGGGATCAGCAGCAGCACGATCACCGCGAATACCAGCACCACTGGCCGGGTGTTGAGCGTGCCATGGAGCATGCGCTGGTAACGACCCTTCAGGCGTTCGAAGATCATGTCCAGCCGATGGGCCAGCCCCGAGGGATTCTCATCGTGACGCAGGAGCATGGCGCACATCATGGGCGACAGGGTCAGGGCAACGATCCCGGAGATCACCACCGCCCCGGCCAGGGTCAGGGCGAACTCCTTGAACAAAGCCCCCGTCAGGCCCTCGAGCAGACCGATCGGTGCATACACCGCCGCCAGGGTGATGGTCATCGAGATCACCGGCATGGCGATTTCCCGGGCACCTTCGATTGCGGCGTCGAACGGGGTCTTGCCCTCCTCGATGTGCCGGTGAATGTTCTCCACCACCACGATGGCGTCGTCCACCACCAGGCCGATGGCGAGCACCATGGCCAGCAGCGTCAGGAGGTTCATCGAGTAGCCCATCAACTGCATGAAGAACATCACGCCGATCATCGACAGGGGGATGGTCACCACCGGAATGACCACCGAGCGCAAGGCGCCGAGAAACAGGAACACCACGACGATGACGATCAGCACCGCTTCGAACAGGGTCTTCACCACCTCGTCGATGGATGCCTGGATGAACAGGGTGGCGTCATAGGCGATCTCGGCCTTGAGGTTGGTCGGGAGCTGGGCTTCCATCTCCGGCATGATCTTGCGCACTTCCTTGATCACATCCAATGGGTTTGCGCCCGGCGTGGCCTTGATCCCGATGTACACCGAGGGCGTGCCGCCAAAGGAACTGATGGTGTCGTAGTTCTCGGCGCCCATTTCCACGCGGGCCACGTCCCGCAGCAACACGCGGCTGTCGCCGTCGGTCTTGAGAGGGATCGCGGCGAAGGCTTCGGCGGACTTGAGTTCGGTATTGGCGTTGATGCTGGTGACGACGTATTCGCCTTTCACTTCACCGGCGGCGGAGAGGAAGTTGTGCTGGCGCACGGCACTGGTCACGTCGGCGGCGGTCAGGCCGAAGCCGGCGAGCTTGACCGGGTCCAGCCACAGGCGCATGGCGAAGACCTGGTTGCCGAGGATCTCCGCCTCGGCCATGCCGGGCAGTGTCGCCAGTTTGGGCTGAATCACCCGGGACAGGTAGTCGGTGATCTGCGGGTTGTTCAATTCCTTGCTGAAGAAGCTGATGTACATCAGTGCCGAGGCATCGGCGGCCTCGCGGCTCAGGACCGGGTCCTCGGCGTCCTGGGGCAACTGGTTCTTGACCTCGTTGGCCTTGGCCAGCAGTTCGGTAAAGAGCCGGTCGCTGTTGGCGCCGATGCGGGCATAGACCGAGATCACCGAGAAATTCTGGCGACTGACCGAGGTCATGTAGTCGATGCCTTCGGCACTGGCCAGGCTCTGTTGCATCGGTTGGGTAATGTAGCCCTGGATGGTCTCGGCGTTGGCCCCGGGGTAGGAGGTGGTCACCGTGATCAGGGCGTTCTCCATTTGCGGGTACTGACGCAGGGGCAACTTGCTCCAGGCCTGGAAGCCCAGCAGCACGATCAACAGGCTGACCACGGTGGCGAGCACCGGGCGGCGGATGAACGGATCGGTAAAAGCCATGGGGGTTCCTTGATCAGTCCGCGCGCGGCGGGCTGTTCTGTTCGGTCAGGGTCTTGTCGTCGCTGATGGCGATCGGCGTACCGTTGTCGAGCTTGAGCTGGCCGGCGATCACGACTTGGTCGCCGCTCTGCACGCCTTTGGAAACCAGCACCTGCCCGTCGCGTCGCTCGCCGGTTTCGACGAAACGCCGTTCCGCGATCAGGACCGGCTGGCCCTTGTCGTCCTTCTCGACATTGCCGTCGGCGGCTTTCTTCTGGGTCACCACGTACATGGAGTTGCCGTAGAGGGTGTAGGTCACGGCGCTTTCCGGCACGACGATTCCGGCCACCGTGTCCGGCAGGATCACCTGCAGGTTGGCGAACATGCCTGGCAACAGCTTGCCGTCGGGGTTGGCCAGGGTGGCGCGCACCAGGACGTTGCGGGTGCTGTCCTCGACCTTGGGGTTGATCGCGCTGATGGTGGCGACGAAGGTCTGCCCGGGATAGGCCGAGACGCTGACGTTGACCGACTGGGCAACGGCGAGCCGGGGCACGGTTTGCTCGGGGACGTAGAAGTCCACATACAGGCTGCTGAGGTCTTGCAGGGTGGCGATCACCGTGCCGCTGGCCAGATAGTCGCCGACATCCACCTGGCGAATACCGATGGTGCCGCTGAAGGGCGCGAGGATGTGCTTCTTGGCCAGCGAAGCCTTGAGCTGATTGACCGTGGCCTGGTTTTTCTTCAGTTGCGCCGAGAGCCGGTCGAATTCGCCCTTGGAGATCGCCTGGCTACCCACCAGTTGTCGGCCGCGACCGAAATCCAGTTGCGACAGGCCAAGGTCGGCCTCGGCGGTTTCCAGCAGGGCGCTTTCGACTTCGCTGTCCAGTTGCAGGAGCGGCTGGCCGGCCTTGACCTTCTGCCCGGACTGGAACTGCACCTTCTGCACGGTCCCGGCGATTTCCAGGCTCAGGTCCACGCCTTGCAGCGCCTTGAGGCTGCCGACGGTGGGCAGGCGGGCTTCCCAGGGTTGCTGGGCTGCGGTGGCCACGGCGACGCTGACCGGTGGTTTGGGCGCAGAAAACGTCTGGATCTGCTGGTAGACGGAGAAGGCCTTGTAGCCGGCGAGCAACAGCACCACCAGCAGGACAACACCCAACATGATCAGCATGCGGCGTCGCAGCATGTTCCACTTCCTTGGAAAAGAACCGAGAGAAAATACAGATAGGCGGGCACATTACTCTGAGTGTGCGGGCTATTCCAGATGCTGTCGGGTCGGTGGTGCGTGGGACTTTTCCGAAAAATCAGGGAGCTCGGCGCCGATGGGCTTCGCTCCCGTGTTCAGGCCAGATGCAAATGGTTGTCCCAGAGCCCTGCCGGCAGATCCAGCGGTTTTGCAACCAGTTGTGTCTGCCGACAATCGTAATAACGGCAACGTCCTTGGCCCGACGTCACGACAAATCCATTGTCCACCGCGCCCACGCCGGCACAGTCCGGCAGGGGCGCATCCAGGCGGACTTCACCGCTGTCCAGGTCCCAGATGAAGAAGCGGTTGCCACGGGGGGCGGTCAGGGCCACCAGGCGCAAGTCGCTGTGCACGGCAACGCTGGCGGTGTAGTGCCCCATGGCCTGCAATTGCTCTTCGGGGACCGGGAACGCCTGGAACGGTTGGCCCGGCCGCTTGATCGCCAGCAATTCCGACGATTCGTGGGCCGCGCCCATGAACTGCTGGCCGGAGACGATGGTGCCGTCGCTGGCGATGCCCAGGTGGCGCACGCTGTTCATCGACTGGGCGAGGGTTTCCTTGCTGAGCAGGGTGCCATCGCGTTGCATCAGCACCAGGCTAGGCTCCATGGCGTCGAGGTTCATTTCGACCCGGCTTTCGGCTTCGGTGCGAATGCCGCCATTGGCAACCACCAGCGTCTCGCCATCGGGCATCCAGGACACTTGGTGAGGACCGATGCCATGGGTGGAGATCTCGCCGCTGTGCACCAGGCGCTCGCCTTCGAAACGGTATACGCCCAACAGGCCGCGTCCCGGGTCGGTGGTGTCGTTCTCGGTGGCATACAGCCATTCGCCGCTTTTATGGATGACCGCGTGGCCGTAGAAGTGCCGGTTCGGCAACGAGGCGATGGTTTGCAGCAGCGTCCCGTCGCGCAGGTCGATCAGGTAACTTTCGGTGCCTGGGCGACGGGCGACGAACAGTGCAATCGGCTGCGTCGGATGGTTGATGATGTCATGGCAACGCTGGCCGACCTGGGTGGCGAACACCCGGGTGCCGTCCAGTCGATAGCCGACGGCGTAGTGCCTGCCGTCGCCATCGTCCCGTGCCGAAAGCAGTAGCGGACTCTTGTCCTTTTGCTTGAACAGCGTCCAGCCGCCCAGGGTGACGGCGCCGAGCAGCAAGCTGCCCAGTGCCAGGACCTGACGTCGAAACATGATCAGTCACCGTCGTTGGCGTTGAAGCCCAATTGAATGCCCAGCGCCTTGGCCAGTTCGCCTTCGTGCAGGCGATGGACGACGTTGAGGCTGTCGTACAAATCGTTGAGTTGCTGGCGCCCGGCATCGTCATTGAGCATTTCGGTCAACGAGCGCTGGCTGCTGGCGAACAGTTTCAACGAGGCATCGTAGGCGGCGTCGATCTTGTCTGCCAGTGGCTTCTGGTCGCTTGGCAGCAGGCCGCGCAGGCCCTTGTTGTCCACGCCGGCCCAAACGGTCCTGGCCGCGCTCAGGCTGGCTTCCAGCCCCTGCAGCGATGACTGGCTGCGCCAGGCATCGGCCTGGAACGGTTGAGGCACGCCCTTGCTCTGGCGGCCCATCGGCGTGCCGAGTTTTTTCTTCAACGTGTCCAGAGCCGTGACCTGCACGCGCAGCAGGTCGGCGATGGCCTCGTGGGAATCGGCGTAGCGCTGGTTGGGAAACTTGCTCATCTGGGCGAGCATGCCGTCATTGCTGTTCCAGCCCGACAGGATCTCTTCAGCGAGCTGCTTCTGGCGTTCGCCAATGGCGATGAGCAGCGGACAGTACTTGGCTTTCTGCGCGCTATCGGCCATGTCGATTTTCGCGTCGAACAGCAGGTATTCGTAGGCGGAGAGCCCTTGCACGACCACGCTGGACTTGGCCAGGCCGGCGGCGTCGATCTGCGGCTGGCTGTTGACCAATTGCTCGACCTGACGGCCCACCAGGTTTTTCTTGTCCGGCCAGAACTGCACCTGCCAGGCACGGTTGCCCTCGGCCAGCGGACCGATCAGCAGCGGTTGCAGCTCGGCCCAGGCTTTTTGCGCCTTGAGGAAGTCGGCGCGGGCGGTTTCCAGGTTTTCCTTGTCTTGGCAGAACGCCAGGGCACTGGTCGCCAGTTGCCGGTCGGCCTCGACCCAGCGGCTGTAGGTCGGCAGGATCACTTGCTTGGCGATGGCGGCCGAGGTGACGGCTTGCGGATCCTGGGGCGAGCAGGCGCCGAGGGCGATGGCGGCGAGGCTGGTGAACAACAGCTTGGGACGGAACATGTCAGGCTCCCATTTCTGGAAAAGGCATTTAAAGGGAATTCAGGAAGGCCAGCAACGCAGCGCGCTGCTCGGCATTGAACGCTAAAACCTGGCGCTGCGCCGCTTGTGCTTCGCCGCCATGCCACAGCACGGCTTCAAGCAGGTTGCGGGCGCGACCGTCATGCAGGAACTGGGTGTGGCCGTTGACGGTTTCGGTCAGGCCGATGCCCCACAGCGGCGGGGTTCGCCAGTCACGGCCGCTGGCCTTGAACTCGCTGCGGTTGTCGGCCAGGCCTTCGCCCATGTCGTGCAGCAGCAGGTCGCTGTAGGGACGGATGACCTGATTCGCCAGCTCCGGTTCGGCGGCGTTGGCGGCGGTGGTGTATTTCGGTGTGTGGCAGGACTGGCAGCCGGCCTGGAAAAACAGATTCTTGCCGGCCAGCACTTGGGGTGAATTCACGTCGCGACGGGCCGGCACCGCGAGGTTGCGGCTGTAGAACAGCACCAGGCGCAGGATATTGTCGCTGACTTCCGGCTCGCCCGCAGGGCCGTTGCCGCTGGGCGCGCGCTTGCAGTCGACTTGGGCTTCGGTGCAGTCGTCGAAAGGCCGCAGGCTGGTCGTCAGGCCCATGTCACCGGAAAACGCGTGGACGTTCTGTTGGTTGAGGTTAGGCTGCCCGGCTTTCCAGCCGAAGCGCCCCAGCACGGTTTTCTGTTGCACATCGTCCCAGACCAGGTTGGGGCGACCGGCGATGCCATTGTTCTCCCGCGCCTGGGCTTCGGCATTCGCCAGGAGCGCCTCGTCAGGGATGGCCTCCAACAGGCCCAGGCCGATCATCGGCGGTGCGACGCGGGCCGAAAAGCGCGTGTCGGGGTGCATCGGGCCATACCCCAACTGGGTGATCTGCAGGTTCGGCTTGCGCAGTTCGACGACGGTGCCGTCCTTGAAACGCACCGGGACCGGACTGTAATCGACCCGTACCTTGCCTTCGGGGGCGACGCCGGGCACCGACATGTCCTGCAATTGCCCACCGTAGACCGGCTCCGGCACCACGCCCAGTTGCTCGATGACCTTGGCGTAGGCCGGTGCATCGGGAATCGACAGGCGCACCAGCATCGACACCGCGCTGGTCGCGTCCGGCGCTGGCGGATGGCCGCGACCGTCCTTGACGTGGCAGTTCTGGCAGGCGTTGGTGTTGAACAGTGGGCCGAGGCCGTCCCGGGCGGTGGTGGTCGATGGTGCGATCACCCAGGGGCTGCGGAAGAAACTGTTGCCGACGCTGAAATCCACGCGCCGTGAGGGCGGCAGGTTGGCCGAGGGCAGGGAAAAGGCGTTCTGATCACTCTTGCGGACCGTCGCCGCGCCACCGGAACGGGCTTCACCCGGTTCGGCCTGGGTAAAACGCGGGGCATCATCGCAGGCACTCAGGCCCAAGGCCATGAACAGTGCGCATAAGCGAAGAGGCAACGACGGCATCGGGAATCCTGGGGGACGAGTAAAACGCGGGCGCAAAGTCTAACAGGGCGGGGCGGTTTGAATAAGAGGGATTATCGTTTGGTTTTTAGGCAGCACTTTAGCCAGCTTACCAAGCTGCTTTTCTAAGGCTGGCTCCAGCGTCCAGTCATTCCCGCCCTAACCGTTCGTCGGCAATCGGCTCTGACCTGTCAACCCTGACAGTAGCCGATCCTCCTTGGCTGGAGTTTGATGACCCCAACACCGAAAGGTCACGCGATTCTCACTCGCCAGGAAAACATGATGGATACCGAATCGTCTGTCTTGAACCATCCGTTCGATCTATTCCCTGTCTATATTCCGGGATGGAAGACGCCGGTACTTCCAGAAGGCCTGGCGCACGGCGGTATCCCACAGAGCATTTATGACGGTCGGCCCCAGGGATTGCAGTGCGTGATCTACGCATGGACCGAGCTCAAGAGCGGCTCCTGGACAATGGCGGTCCTTGATCGAGTTGACTTGTATGTCAACGGCGAGCTCTCGGGGGCAGGCTTTACCGTCCAGCCGGGAGAAGAAAATAAGGAGTACTTTCTCTTGGACCTTCCCCAGGGGAAACTGAGAGAAGGGGTCAACAGGCTGCATTACACAATAACCCGTCTCAGCGAAAATCCCGGTATTTCCGATGATTTGAATGTGCTGTACCACTTGCGGGCACCGGGTGAGCCGGCGCCCCAAGGCCTGGATCTGGTGATCCCGCCGGATGTGCTCCTTGATGGTGTCAGCGCCGAGCAGGCGGCGCAGGGTGTGACGTTTGGTTTTACCTATTCCAATCCGCGAGATTACGACAGCATCAGGTTTCTAGTGGGCAATGTGACCGTTCCTGTTGACGGGTTTGATGCCTCCAGACCGGTGACGCATACGCTGTTTACCGACACATTCAGGCAGGCCGGGGACAACCCCAATACAGCGCTCCAGTTCACGGTGACTGACCAGTTGGGCAACGCGAACCGGTCGTCGATCAAGCACTTGGATATCCATCTGGACCGCGTGCTGATCGCTCCCACCCTTACCCATGTAAAAGATTCCGCCGGTCAGGAGATTCCCGACAAAGGCGAAACAACCAGCACCACCTTGGAGCTGTCGGGCGAGGCAAGTAAAGGCAAGGAGATCGAGGTCTACGACGGCAGTGGAGCCAGTGCCGTCCCCAAGGGCAAAGCGCTTGCCGATGCGACGACCGGCCTATGGACCAGGGAAATCTCCGTCTCGGTCGGTGCTCGCCGCCTGTATGCGAAATCGCTCTACCACCCTACGAACGTCTATTCGAACGTACGCACCCTGACTGTGAGTCAGCTACTGAACCTGATTGAGCCCTCGGTGAAAGAGGCTAACGGCGCGATCTTGAACCCGATCAGCGCCAAGGACCTCCTAACCGTCGTGGTGCCGGCCAACGCTGCGCTACTGCCTGGCGACAAATTAAAAGTGACCTGGACCGGCGCGCCAGGAACATCCGTCGAGGGTTCGCATACTTCAGGCGAATCGTTGGTAAGTGCCGGGTTGGAGATACGGATCCCCAACAGCGTAGTGGCCTTCAACCTGGGCAAATCGGTGAAGGTCTCCTATGAGGTCACGCGAGGTAACGAGCCACCGATCCCTTCGCCGGTTTTTGACTTGGCGGTGCTGCCCCTGACGCAAGCCGACCTGCTGATGGCCAAGCCGATGATCCTGCAAGCCGCCAACAATGGCGAAGGCCCGGAACTCGACCTGGCCAGCTTCTCCGGTGAAGCTACTTTGAAGGTTACTCCCTGGCCGCTCATCGCCCTTGATCAGAAGGTATGGCTGCGCTGCGACGGCACCACGGCTGACGGTTTTCCGCATACGATCATCGTGCAAGCTGCCTCGGGCGTGACCGTGAACGAAGTTGGGGCCGGGCTGCTCAAGCCGGTTCCATGGGGGCAGCTGCAACTTTTGCGTGATCGCTCCGAGCTGAACGTCGTCCTGCTGGTGACCTTCGACAAGGCCCCTGATATCGCAACGGCCATCGAGTTCCCCTTGCGCACATACACGGTCAAGCCCGTGGTACTTGAAACACCGCTCATTACCTCGGTCAAGGACCCCAGCAACACCCTCATCTCCGAGGGTGGCTACACCTTGGCGACCACCGTGACGCTCACTGGCCAGGCAACGCCCAACACCAAGGTCGAAATCTTCGATGGCACTGAAAAGAAAAACACGGTCGAGGTCGATTCCAAGGGCTTGTGGGAGGACACCCTGAGCGGGCTCGACATAGGGAGTCACAGTTTTACCGCCCGGGCAATCATGCGAAATAACCCCGTGTCGCCGCCCTGGCGATTTACGGTGGTGGCGCGTCTGGCCATCGATCAAGCGGTTCACTTTCTAGTTGGGCTGCATGTCAGAACTGCCGCTATACCACCGAATCCGCCGCCTAACACGTACGTGGATCGAGTACCGTCAGGGGGGCTCGCCCCCTACTTCTACATGTCCAGCGATTCTACCGTTGCCGAGGTCGCTACCCAGACACAGCCGCGAGTTCTTTCAAGGGGGGAAGGAAACGCCACGATAACCGTGCACGATTCATCCGGTCAGAGCACTTCCTATCGAGTCACCGTTGCCAATGTTTGGCTGGTCAGCAGAGTCGCTCTAGGACGAGGAGCGTTTTTGGAGTGCTGGAATCAGGCGCAAGCTGAAGGAGGCACCATCCCTACACTTGAGGCGTGGGGAAAGCTCCTGTTGGCTTACAACGGCAATGCAGGTTTTGGCGGCGATCGTGCATGGACTGCGGATATTTCCGGTACCGGGCAGCGATGGGCTGTGATACCGATCGAATACAGCCATAAGATCTCAGTATATGAATATGACCATGCCAGTGCACTTAAGGCTGTGAAGGTATGAAGTCGCCCCAGCGCCAACCCGTTGGGGTTACCAGCATGGGTTGGCCGTCACGAACGTTGTCGAAAGCCCGCACGCCCTCCGTTTGCCAGGAACCGTCATGGACATTCAATCCTCTGCCTTGAACGAACAATTCGACCTGTTTCCCGTGATTATCATGGGTTGGGTGACGCCAGTTAAACCGGCCGGCCTCGCGGATGGCGGTATCCCCAAGAGCCTTTACGACGATCAGCCCAGGGGACTGAGGTGTCTGATCGACCCGTGGACCGAACTCCAGCGACGTTCCTGGACAATGGCGGTGGATGATCGAGCTGATTTATACGTCAATGACGATCCTTTTCCAGTGGCTGGCAAAGATGTGGGGCCTGGAGAAGAACAGCTGCGCATGGAGTTGTATGTGCCCCATGGGCGGTTATTGCATGGCATCAATCGGCTGCACTACAAGGTAACCCGTCCCAGCCAAAACGGTGAATCATCCAGGGACCTGCACGTGCTTTATCACTTGCGGGCACCGGGTGAGCCGGCGCCCCAAGGCCTGGATCTGGTGATCCCGCCGGATGTGCTCCTTGATGGTGTCAGCGCCGAGCAGGCGGCGCAGGGTGTGACGTTTGGTTTTACCTATTCCAATCCGCGAGATTACGACAGCATCAGGTTTCTAGTGGGCAATGTGACCGTTCCTGTTGACGGGTTTGATGCCTCCAGACCGGTGACGCATACGCTGTTTACCGACACATTCAGGCAGGCCGGGGACAACCCCAATACAGCGCTCCAGTTCACGGTGACTGACCAGTTGGGCAACGCGAACCGGTCGTCGATCAAGTACTTGGATATCCATCTGGACCGCGTGCTGATCGCTCCCACCCTTACCCATGTAAAAGATTCCGCCGGTCAGGAGATTCCCGACAAAGGCGAAACAACCAGCACCACCTTGGAGCTGTCGGGCGAGGCAAGTAAAGGCAAGGAGATCGAGGTCTACGACGGCAGTGGAGCCAGTGCCGTCCCCAAAGGCACAGCAACTGCCGATGCGACAACCGGCCAATGGACCAAAGACATCACCGTCGACGTTGGCTCTCGCCGCCTGTATGCAAAGTCGCTCTACCATCCTACGAACGTCTATTCGAACGTACGCAACCTGACCGTGATAGCTGAACCCCTGAGCATCGATACCAGCGACGCCATTCTCGACCAGTTAATGTTTAGAGCCGATAAGTTTCCTGATCGTCCGCCAGTAGGGGCGTACGTAGAGCGGATACCGTCGGGAGGTGTGCCTCCCTATACCTATACGTCCAGCGACCCAGAGAAGGCAGAGCTTTTTTCATCATCAGAACCACGGGTTGTCTCGAAGCACTCAGGGACCGCTACGATAACCGTTCGAGATAAAATGGGTGCGAGCGTGTCTTACCGAGTCATTACTTCCAACGTTTGGCTGCTGTTCGACTTAGGTCAAGACTATGAGTCGCGGACGTATTGGATTTGCTGGGAGGCTGCGTGGAACGCCGGGGGGACCATCCCTGACCTGGTGACTTGGGGAGCGCTTCGAACCATCCATGACGGTGACCCAGGTTTGGGTGACTCGCGTGCATGGTCTTCGGACCTAGGTCCCGGTGACAGGACTGTGTATACAATCAACCCTAAAACAGGAGACCGAGAGCTCCTGTCCCAGGATCACGCCTTAGCAAGGGGATGGATGATCAAAAAGGTATGACCTTTCCTTGGCATTGATGCGACGAGACTGGCGACGCGGCTCATTTCAGGTCTGGGGCCGGTGTGGCGAGGAGCTTGCTCCCGTTGGGCGCTGTAGGAGCTGCCGAAGGCTGCGATCTTTTGATCTTTTGATCTTTCGCTTGAGACTCAGCTGTTTGGGGAAAGATCGCAGCCTCGTTGCACTCGACAGCTCCTACACAGCTCCTACGCAGCTCTTACAGCCAGCGGGAGCAAGCTCCCTCGCCACGGGGTTTTGCTTTGGCTTTAAGGTTGCACGACAGCCCCCGGCACCAACGGCAGCTCCAGCGTCGCAATGAAACCGCCTTCGGGATGATTACCCAATACCAGCGCGCCGCCATGGCGTTCGGCGGCACGGCGCGCAATAGCCAGCCCCAGGCCATGGCCGGCGGCGGTCTGGCCGGGGGCGCGGTAGAACGGCTCGCCCAGTTGCCCCAAGTGCTCTGCATCCACGCCGGGCCCGTGGTCGCGCACGCTGATCAGGATCCGTTCGCCCTGTCGCAGCGCGCGCATTTCGATCGATTGTCCGGTTGGATTGAAGCGCTGGGCGTTGCGCAGCAGGTTGTCCACCGCTCGCTCGATCATGGTCGGCCAGCCCTTGAGGGTCAGGTCCGCCTCGGTTTCAAGCTGCACGGTTTGTTCCGGTGACGCCAGCTGCGCATCTTTTTGCAGGGTGACCAACAAGCCGTTGAGGTCTACCTCTTCGGCGCTGGCGTTGTCGGCATCGACCCGGGCCAGGACCAGGATTTCACTGATCAGGGCCTCCAGGCGATCGCATTCGCGGGTCAGGCGCGGCCAGAGCTTTTCACGCTCCTCGGGGCTGGCCCGTTCAGCCAGTGCCAGGGCAATGCGCAGCCGGGCCAGGGGCGAGCGCAGTTCGTGGGACACGTCGCGTAGCAGTTGTCGTTGGCTGGCGATCAGGCTTTGCAGGCGCGCGCCCATGCGGTTGAAGTCAGTGGCCAGTACGCCGAACTCGTCCCGCCGGTTGGCCAGCTTGGCAAGGCTGTTCTGCTGGTAGGCGGCCTGGCCCAGGTCATGTACCGCACCGCGCAGGCGACTCAGCGGACGGGTGATGGAGAACGTCACCAACAGGCTGAACAAGGTCAGCACCACCAACGCGATCCCCAGCGCACTGAGGGGCCAGAGCAGGCTGCCGCGGTGCCAGGCGTCCAGTTCGGGATGGGGAATGCGGTAGATGAACAGGTACGTATCGCCACTTTTGGCGCTGGTGAACTCGTCAGTCAGTCGTCGCCAGGGCAGGCGTCGGTCATCGTTGTTCTGCCGGGCCTCGAAGGCTGCGGCGCGGTGGGGGAAGGTGCCACGTACCACCGGGTCGCCGCTTTCGTTGAACACCTGGACGTCGATGTGATACTGGCGCTTGCGCTGTTGCAGGATGTCCTGGGCGGCGTCCTCGCCCTGGCTTTCATAGGTTTGCGTCCACTCTTCGGGCAGGGTGTTGAGACCCGGATGGCGGCTGAGGATCCAGGCGTCCTGGTTCAGCATGTGGCCCATCAGGATCGAAAGTCCTGCAACCAGGGCGATGGCCAGCCAGAAACTGGCCAGGATGCGCCAGAACAATGAACGCACGATAAATCCTCGAAAACAAAGAAAGCCCAACGGCAAGGGGCCGTTGGGCCGGGGGAACTTCAGTGCATTATTGCGCTTTTTGCGGCTGTTGCGCTTTCCAGGCCTTGAATTCGGCCCACTCGGCGCGACGCTCGGCCTGCTTCTTCTGGATCGCGTCGAATTCTTTTTGCTGTTCAGGCTTCAACAATCCACGGATCTGGGCATCGACCTTCTGATGCCGGGCTTCCATTTCGTCTTTCATGGCTTTCTGGTCGGCTGGCGACAACTTGGCCAGGTACTTGTCGACCAGTTCCCGCTGTTCGTGGCGCTGTTCGCCCATGATCTGGCGAATCTGCTGGCGTTGTTCGCGGCTCAGGTCCAGTTGGCTGTAGGGGCCTTTGTCGTGCATCTGGCCGCCATGACGCGGGCCGTCCATTGGGCCCATCGGGCCAGGGCCTTCGGGCATGGCCATGGCGACGGTCGGCAAAGCGGCAGCAAACATCAGAGCGATAAGGGTCTTGCGCATGGTGTGTCTCCTTGTCTCATTCCCGGTCAGTTCCGGATGTGTGCAGATTACGGAGATCAAGGTCAGCGGCGGTCAGGGGGGCGTAAAGCTTGGGTAAAGACGGTTAGGTGCAGGCCTGACAAATCCGGGAGTCGAACACAAATCCCTGTGGCGAGGGAGCTTGCTCCCGCTGGGCTGCGAAGCGGCCCCAAGGATCTTGCGGTTGCTGCGCAACCGAGCGGGAGCAAGCTCCCTCGCCACAGGATTAGCCATGCCCCTCGGTCCAAGCAATGTTCAGAGGCTGTAGTAATAACCCCGGCTACGCAGCGCCACAATGCGCGGGCGGCCGTCGGGATGCGGGCCGATTTTCTTGCGCAGGTTGCTCACGTGCATGTCGAGGCTGCGGTCGTACAGGGTCAGCTTGCGGCCCAAGGCGATCTGTGCCAGTTCCTGCTTGTCCAGCGGCTCGCCAGGCTGCTTGAGCAGCGCTTCGAGCAGGCGGCTTTCGGAGACGGTGAGGGTCTGTTCCTGTTCGTCGATACTGACCACGCCACGCACCGGGCTGAAGGTCAGGTCGCCCAGTTCGATCTGGCTGGACACGGCCGTCGGGTGGCTGCGGCGCAGCACGGCGCGCAGGCGGGCGGTCAGTTCCCGTGGGTCGCAGGGCTTGGCCAGGTAGTCGTCGGCGCCCAGCTCCAGACCGAGGATACGGTCCAGCGGTTCACCCCGGGCCGACAGCATCAATACCGGCAGCTCCGGGTGATCGTTGCGCAATTGCTTGAGCAGTTCCAGGCCACTGCCGTCGGGCAGCATCACGTCCAGGACCACGGCAGCCGGGGCGGTTTCGGCCAGGGCCTTGCGGGCACTCTGGCCATCGTGACAGGCGCGGACCTGAAACCCTTCCTGGCCCAGCCAACTTACGAGGAGCTCACACAGCTCCTGGTCATCATCTATCAGTAACAGCTCGCTCATGACTCACTCAATTTAGCCATTGCCGACGTTGTCTACGTCCACCGCTGGCAAAGATACCGCAGAGCAAGGCCAATAGCGCTACCCCGGCACCAATGACGAACCATTGCTGTTGATCGGTCAACAGACGCGGTAGCGGGCTGGCCTGGGCTTCCTTGAGTTGCAGCTTCAGGCGCTGGTTCTCCTGGCGCAGCCGGCCCACCAGTGCGCTTTCGCGTTCACCGTTGGTGTTCTGGAGTTGCTGGGTGAGTTCTTCACGCATGCGCTCGCTGTCTTTCAAGCGTTGCTGCAATTCGGCGATCTGGCCGCCAGCGCTCAGGGACAAGGGCGCCGAATGACTGCCCTCGGTGCTTTCCTCGCCATGGGCGGGTGCCCCGATCGCCAACGTGACCAATAACAGGCACAACGGACCTTTGCGCATTGCAACTCCTGAATTCCAATCGAGATTAGACAGGTTGTCGGCAGGCAAACGAGAACAATGAGCAATTGAACGCAATGAGCCGCGAAGGCTCATTGCGCCAGGGGCATTTACGGCATGACTTGCTTGAATGGCTTGACCACGACATTGGCATAGACGCCGGCCGCAACGAACGGGTCGGCCTCAGCCCATTGCTGCGCAGCGGACAGGGAGTCGAATTCGACCACCATCAGGCTGCCACTGAAACCTGCGGCGCCCGGGTCATTGCTGTCTACCGCCGGATGCGGGCCGGCCAGCACTACGCGGCCTTCGTTCTGGAGTTTTTGCAGGCGCTCCAGGTGCGCGGGACGAGCGGCCTGGCGTTTTTCCAGGGAATTGGCGACGTCGGTAGCAATGATTGCGTAGAGCATGTCAGTCCTCGGTTTTTGGCGTGGTGGGGTCGGCATCATGCAGATGACGGGACAGGTAGATACCCTGGCCAATCAGGAACAACAGCGTCATGCCCAGGCTACCGAAGACCTTGAAGTCGACCCAGTACGCCTGGAACGTGAACGCAACGAACAGGTTGGCGGCGCCGCAGAACAGGAAAAATGCGATCCAGGCAATGTTCAACCGGGTCCAGATCAGCTCCGGCAGGTTGATGGCATGGCCCATGATGCGCTTGATCAGCAGGCGGTCACCGATGAAGTGGCTGCCGATGAACGCGAGGGCGAACAGCCAGTTGACCACCGGGGCCTTCCATTTGAGGAAGGTTTCGCTGTGGAACGCCAGGGTCAGGCTGCCGAACACCAGGCAGGCGATCAGGGTCAGCCACTGGCTCTTCTCCAGCTTGCGTTGGGACACGAACAGCGCGCCGTAGACCACCAGGGAGCTGATGATCAGCACCGCGGTGGCGCTGTAAATACCGCCTACAGTCAAGGAGTGACCGGCGAAGTCGACGGCCCGGGGATCAAGTTTGTAGACGATGAAAAACAGCAGGAGCGGGATGAAGTCGATGAATTGTTTCACAGTGGCAGCCAGAAGCAGGATGTGGCGGCATAATAACAAACATCCTTGGCCGCGATAGGGCCAGCTGATTTGAGGTAACAAACTCTCGTGAATGTTGATTTGCACTGCCATAGCACGGCCTCCGATGGCGCCCTGGCGCCTGCGGTTCTGGTGGCGCGGGCGTTCGAGCACGGCGTGCGAGTCCTGGCCCTGACCGATCACGACACCCTCGAAGGCCTCGACGAGGCCCGCGGCGCCGCCACGGCGCTGGGCATGCAGCTGGTCAACGGGGTCGAGCTATCGTGTACCTGGGGCGGGGCGACCATCCATGTGCTGGGCTACGGTTTCGATGTGAATGCGCCGGCGCTGGTCCAGGCCATCGCACAGCTGCGCGACGGGCGCTGGCTACGCTCCGAGGAGATCAGCCGCAAGCTGGCCCTCAAGGGCATGCCCGGTGCGCTGGACGGCGCCCGGCAGATCCAGCAGGAACTGGGCGACAGCGGCAACGCACCAGCCCGTCCACATTTTGCCGACTGGATGGTGCGCGAAGGGTTCGTCAAGGACCGCGCCGAAGCGTTTCGCAAATGGTTGGGGGCCGGCAAGCTGGGGGACGTCAAGCAGCATTGGCCAACCCTGGAAGAAACCGTCCAGACCCTGCGGGCCGCTGGTGCCTGGGTCAGCCTGGCGCATCCATGGCACTATGACTTCACCCGCAGCAAGCGCCGCCGCCTGATCGCCGACTATATTCAAGCGGGGGGCCATGCCATCGAGGTGGTCAACGGCCATCAGCCCGCCGAGCAGGTGGGCAGCCTGGCGATCCTGGCCCGTGAGTTCGGCCTGCTGGTCACCGCCGGCAGTGATTTCCATGGCCCTGGGGGCTGGTCCGAGATCGGCGAATACCGCCCGTTGCCGGAAGATCTGCCACCACTCTGGTGTAGATTCAAACATGATCCCGTTACCGCCGCCGTCTGAACAGGTAGAACACGTGAGTCAATTTTTCCAGATTCATCCGGAAAACCCGCAAGCGCGCCTGATCAAACAGGCCGTGGAAATCATTCGTGGCGGCGGCGTGGTGGTCTATCCCACCGACTCGTCCTACGCCATCGGCTGCCAGATCGGCGACAAGAATGCCGTAG
Organism: Pseudomonas thivervalensis; assembly: GCF_001269655.1. Lineage (GTDB taxonomy): Bacteria > Pseudomonadota > Gammaproteobacteria > Pseudomonadales > Pseudomonadaceae > Aquipseudomonas > Aquipseudomonas thivervalensis. The sequence continues at coordinate 164,301 of NZ_LHVE01000014.1, read as the reverse complement.
AGCGGGTCAGACGCCTGCGTCAACTGGACGACAAGCACAACTTCGCGCTCATCTGCAGCGACCTCTCGCAGTTGGGCCTGTTCGCCAAGATCGACACCGGCACGTTCCGCTTGCTCAAGGCGCATTTGCCGGGGCCGTACACCTTCATTCTCAATGCCACGCGGGAAGTCCCGCGGCTGTTGCTGCACCCGAAAAAGCGCACCATCGGCCTGCGGGTGCCGAGCCATCCCATCGCCCTGGCGCTGTTGGCTGAGCTGGGTGAGCCGCTGATGAGCGTGACGCTGATCATGCCCGGCGAGACCGAGCCGCTGACCGACCCCTATGAGATGCGCCAGATACTCGAACATCAGGTGGACCTGATCATCGACGGCGGTTTCGGCGGCATGTCGGCGTCCACGGTGATCAACCTGGCCGACGGCGAGCCCCAGGTGGTGCGTGTCGGTTGCGGCGATCCGACGCCGTTCATGGTCGAGGCCTGAATGTCCGTCGTGGAAACCGCCGTGGACAATGTCGACAGCCAGGCCGGCGCGCAGCAGGAGCTGCCGTTCGCCATGGTCTATGGCCAGGCGGTCATGGAAATGCCCCTGGACCTGTACATTCCGCCGGATGCGCTGGAAGTGTTCCTCGAAGCCTTCGAGGGCCCGCTGGACCTGCTGCTGTACCTGATCCGCAAACAGAACATCAACATCCTCGACATCCCTGTGGCGGAAATTACCCGCCAGTACATGGGCTATGTCGAGTTGATGCAGTCGGTGCGCCTGGAGTTGGCGGCAGAGTACCTGGTGATGGCGGCCATGCTCGCCGAGATCAAGTCGCGCATGTTGCTGCCGCGCTCGGCGGAGGTCGAGGAGGAAGAGGACGACCCGCGGGCCGAGCTGATCCGGCGCTTGCAGGAGTACGAACGCTTCAAGGTCGCCGCCGAAGGCATCGACGGTTTGAGCCGGGTGGGGCGCGATGTGGTGGTGCCCAAGCTCGATGCGCCCGAAGCGCGGGCACGCAAGTTGCTGCCGGATGTGAGCCTGGAAGAGTTGCTGATGTCCATGGCCGAGGTCCTGCGCCGGGGCGATATGTTTGAAAGTCACCAGGTCAGTCGCGAAGCACTGTCCACCCGCGAGCGCATGAGCGATGTGCTGGAACGGCTCAAGGGCGGCGGCTTCGTGCCGTTCGTCGAGCTGTTCACCGCCGAGGAAGGGCGCTTGGGGGTGGTGGTGACGTTTATGGCGGTCCTGGAATTGGTCAAGGAATCCTTGGTCGAGCTGGTGCAGAATGAGCCGTTCGCAGCGATCCACGTGCGGGCACGAGCCGAATAACGAGCAAATCAATGAATCTGACTGAACCCCGCGAGCTGGCCCCCTTGCTTGAAGCTTTCCTGTTGGCCTCGGGAAAGCCGCAATCGATGGAGCGCCTGTTCGAACTCTTCGAAGAAGGCGAGCGGCCCGAGCCGGCCGTGTTCAAGAAAGCCCTGACGCTGTTGGGCAAGTCCTGCGAGGGGCGGGCATTCGAACTCAAGGAAGTGGCGTCCGGTTATCGCCTGCAGATCCGCGAGAAGTTCTCGCCCTGGGTCGGGCGTCTGTGGGAGGAGCGGCCCCAGCGCTACTCCCGCGCCATGCTCGAAACCATGGCGTTGATTGCCTATCGCCAGCCGATCACCCGGGGCGAGATCGAAGATGTGCGGGGCGTGGCGGTCAACAGCCATATCGTCAAGACGCTGCTGGAGCGCGAGTGGATCCGCATCGTCGGCTATCGCGATGTGCCGGGCAAACCGGCGATGTTCGCCACCACCAAGGCTTTTCTCGATCATTTCAACCTGAAAAACCTGGATGACCTGCCGCCCCTGGCCGAACTGCGGGAGCTGGAACCCGAGCCGATGCTCGAGTTCGACGACGCCCCGGTACCCCAGGGCCTGCAGGAGCTGGCCGACGCCAGCGCCGAGCCTGAGGAACCGAAGGAAGAGACCAGTTTCCATTCGTTGTTGCTGGAGCTGGACACCATGGAGGAGGGCTTGAAGACTGACTTCGATGACCTGCTGCGTGAAGGGCCTGGTCCTGAGAGTGAGTCGGATGAGTTGGCGGAGCCCGATAGTGCGGTGGAGCCTGATCCAGAGCCAGAGCCAGAGCCAGAAGAAGACATCCTCGGTGTTGCCCAAGCCCGGGAAAAACTGCTGGCCGCCGTCGCCGCCCTCCAGCCGCCGGAGCCGGAACTGAGCGACGAAGAAGCCGAAGCCCGCGCCTTGGCCGAGGCGATCGAAAACGAACGGCGCCAGTTCGACGACTGATCCAGCTGACACCACAACACCCTGTGGGAGCGAGCCTGCTCGCGATAGCGGTCTGTCAATCGACATTGTTGTGGATGTGAAATCGCTATCGCGAGCAGGCTCGCTCCCACATTAGCTAATGACTCCGCCCAACTACGCGTCACCGGTCGGCGGAAAAAGCGCCGGGCGCTGGTTGATCAGCTAGTCTCTGATGCGCAACTGCCTCAACAGGCGTATGATTCGCGACCCCTTGGCGATCCCTTCGCCAAAGACCCGTTTTCAAAGCGTCAGGCCAAGCCTGACCCGACCACACCGGGAGGTGCCCAGAATGAAAGACCTAGACCAGAACGACAGCCAGGAAATCGGCCCAGCAGGCGAGAAGCTGCAAAAAGTCCTCGCCCGTATCGGCGTCGGCTCGCGCCGTGACGTGGAAGCCTGGATCACCCAAGGCCGGATCAAGGTCAACGGCAAAGACGCCACCTTGGGCCTGCGTGTCGACATGCACGACGCCATCACCATCGATGGCAAGGTGATCAAGCGCGAAGAGGCCGCCGAAACGGTGCGCCGCGTGATCATGTACAACAAACCCGACGGCGAGATCTGCACCCGTGACGACCCGGAAGGCCGTCCGACCGTGTTCGACAAGATGCCGCGTCCGAAAGAAGGCCGCTGGATCAACATCGGTCGCCTGGACATCAACACCACCGGTTTGCTGATGTTCACCACCGACGGTGAACTGGCCAACCGTCTGATGCACCCGTCCTACGAGATGGACCGCGAATACGCGGTGCGTGTGCGTGGTGAAGTCGACGATGAGATGATCGAGCGCCTCAAGGCCGGCGTTGTGCTGGAAGACGGCCCGGCGCGTTTCACCGACATCAAGCAGGCCCCCGGCGGTGAAGGTTTCAACCATTGGTACCACTGCGTGGTGATGGAAGGCCGTAACCGTGAAGTGCGGCGTTTGTGGGAATCCCAGGGGTTGGTGGTCAGCCGCCTGAAGCGCGTGCGTTTCGGCCCGGTGTTCCTCAACTCCGACCTGCCGATGGGCCGCTGGCGCGAAATGAGCCAGTACGAAGTCGACATCCTGGCCGCCGAAGTGGGTCTCAAGCCGGTGGCAATGCCGCAGATGACCGCCAAGAGCAAGGACAAGCTGGAGCGGATGCAGCGTAAATCCTCGCGCCCGATGGGCAAGACCGAGCGTGTGCGTACGCTGCGCCCGGCTGCTGACGGCGTGGCGACCGGCCCGCGTCCTTCGCGCGAGCCGCAGATCGAAGGCGAACGCCCGGCGCGCAAACCAGCACCGCGTCAGGACGGCGAGCGCGGCCCACGCACGCCGCGTCCGGCCAATGGTCGGAGCGAGCGCGGCGAAGGTCGCGGTGCCCCGGCGGGTCGCGGTACGCCCGTCGCCGATCGCCCGGCCGACACCAAGCGTCCAGCCAAGCCGGCGCCGAAAAAACGCCCGGGTATCATCCTGGCCGACCGCGACGCACCCTCGGGCAAGCGCCGTGGTGCCCCGGCAGGTTCGGGACAGCGTCCGGGGTTCGGGCGTCGTAAGCCGGAGTGAGGCAGTTGTGAGTTTCTAGCTGCAAGCTGCAAGAAAAAACGCCAACCGTTGGGTTGGCGTTTTTTTTTGTCTGGCTTAATTGATGCGGTGCCGATGAGTCCGTCATCGCGAGCAAGCTCGCTCCCACAGTTGATCTTCAGTGGATGGGAGATAGGTGTTCGACACCGTTCCATTGTGGGAGCGAGCTTGCTCGCGATGGCGGCGTCAGCCTTGCAGAAATCCCAACCTAAAGCACAAACCGTCCATCGAACACCGGCTCATTATCCAGCGCCAACATCCCTTTCTCGAAAATCAGATCCAGATGATGGCTGCCCTTGGCCCCGCCACCCAGCCCCAGGTGCAGGCCGCAGTGGCGCTCTTCGAAACCGGCATTGCGCGCGTACAGGCTCTTGACCCCTTCGTTGGTGCCGATCCCCAGTTCCTCGATGCGGCGGTTGGACGGGTTGGCGTCCAGGTATTTGTTGAAGTCGTGCTCCAGGCCCGGCACGTCGGTGGCGATTTTCTGAATGGTGGAGTCTTCAATCCAAAGCTCCAGCGGCGATTGCAGCACGCCGTATTTGCGTGCGAACGGGATGGTGCTCAGGAACGTGCCGACGAAATTCACCCGGCCATTGATGGTGTCGCTGTGGGTGGCGATTTCGCCGGGGGCGAGGTCGTAGTTGCCGAGGCCATTGATGTCGGTCCACTTCTTCACGCCGCCCAGGGCGGTGTCGAAATACGAGCCGTGGTCATCCTGGAAGCTCAGGGTCGTCGCTTGGGACATGCGCCGGATCAGGTGACTGTTGAGCCCGGCGATACGCTGGGGGATCACGCTGAAGGTGTCGTAGAAATAATCGCCGTAGTCCTTGAACAGCAGCGATTTCTTCCAGTTGTCGGCCATCACGCCTTGCAGCGCGCGGACAAAGTCCGGGCCGTCGGGACGTGGGTTGGGCAGGGTGGAAGAGTCGTAGAAGAAAATATACAGATCGCTGTCGGCAATGGCCTTGGACAGGCGCTCCGTGGATTCGAGGTCCAGGCGCATGGCGCTGAACCGGAAGGGCGAGCCGCTGCCCGCCTGTTCGGCAATGGCACTGGTCAGCGCTTCGTAGTCAGCGGTATGACCGAGCAACACCTTGGCGGACGGGATGCCGGCCAGGGCGGGATGGTGTTCGAGGTAGTAAAGGAAATGTGAGATGGCTCGTTGTGTGTCCATGCTTATTCTTCCCTGACAAGTTCATTTAACTTCCCTGACAACCGGCAAAGAGTGGCGGAGTCGACCGGCCGGATCGCCTCCGCCGGGCAATGCCTACAGAGGCCACATCGCCGTGCCGAACGGAACGACGGCGTCGGCTTGCATCATTTCAACGGCGGCCTCATGGGTAGGGGCTTCAAACCATTCGTCCAGTTGCAGTTCGGTTTCCAAGTCTTTGTCCAGTGCTTGCATAGTGAATCTCCTAGATGACTTTTACGGAAAACGCGGGCCGATTCGGCGAGTCATACCCGGCAGAATCGGCACCGCAAAACTCGCCGGCACGATGCCTTGGCAAGTCGCTGAAAACCTAGTCGAGGGTTTTTTGCTTTGCAAAATAATATTTTTATTTTTTTTATTTGAACTTTTTGTTCCATTTTTGGCGATGAGATTACTCATTCAAAAACAGCCGCCTGGGTGATTCATCTAATAGGTAGCTAGCTACCGTCAATTTGCAGTCAGCCTACGGAAATTTCCTACTTGGAAAGTCTGCGTTACGCACCGTAAAGCAATGCTGACGATTTTTGCCTGGTGAGCGGACCCCTATCGGCGTTTAGGCGGGCTGTAAGAAAAAGCTGCCGAGGGCACCGGTGTGACGAGTTTTTTGATACTTCGCGGCGCTTGTGTCAGGCCAGCGGGAAGGGTCAGATGCGCGCCATACCTGAAGTGCGGGGTGAGACGCTGATCCGGTGGTGTCTGGCAGCGGGAGGGCCGCAGTGTACAATGCGCCGCGTTTTACTGTGACCCTTCGCGTACCCACGCATTTTCAAGGTTATCCGCCTTGTTCACTCCGCCATGCCATAAGCGTGTCGGGTTCGATTTCGTCACAGATAAAAACAAATAGGTGACGCATGACCGTTGTAGAAAATACGCATTCGGGCGAGCTGAAACGCGGCCTGAAAAATCGACACATTCAACTGATCGCCCTCGGTGGCGCGATCGGCACCGGCCTGTTCCTCGGTTCGGCGGGGGTGCTGAAATCGGCCGGCCCGTCGATGATCCTCGGCTACGCCATCTGCGGCTTCATCGCCTTCATGATCATGCGCCAGTTGGGCGAAATGATCGTCGAAGAGCCGGTGGCCGGCTCCTTCAGCCATTTCGCCCACAAGTACTGGGGCGGTTTCGCCGGGTTCCTGTCGGGTTGGAACTGCTGGATTCTCTACATCCTGGTGGGCATGTCCGAGCTGACCGCGGTCGGCAAGTACATCCATTACTGGGCCCCGGAGATTCCGACCTGGGTCTCGGCGGCGGCGTTTTTCATCCTGATCAATGCGATCAACCTGGCCAACGTCAAAGTCTTTGGCGAGGCTGAGTTCTGGTTCGCGATCATCAAGGTCGTGGCGATTGTCGGCATGATTGCCCTGGGCAGCTATTTGCTGGTCAGCGGCCATGGCGGCCCGCAAGCGTCGGTGACCAACCTGTGGTCCCACGGTGGGTTCTTCCCCAACGGCGTGAGCGGCCTGGTGATGGCCATGGCGATCATCATGTTCTCCTTCGGTGGCCTGGAAATGCTCGGTTTCACCGCCGCTGAGGCCGACAAGCCGAAAACCGTGATCCCCAAGGCCATCAACCAGGTGATCTACCGGATCCTGATTTTCTACATCGGCGCGCTCGTGGTGCTGTTGTCCCTGACCCCTTGGGACAGCCTGCTGACCACCCTCAATGCTTCCGGAGATGCCTACAGCGGCAGCCCGTTCGTGCAGGTGTTTTCGATGCTGGGCAGCAACACCGCTGCGCATATCCTCAACTTCGTCGTGCTGACCGCTGCGCTGTCGGTGTACAACAGCGGCACCTACTGCAACAGCCGCATGTTGTTGGGCATGGCCGAGCAGGGCGATGCGCCCAAGGCCTTGTCCAAGATCGACAAGCGCGGCGTGCCGGTGCGTTCGATCCTCGCGTCGGCGGCGGTCACGCTGGTGGCGGTGCTGTTGAACTACCTGGTCCCGCAGCATGCACTGGAGTTGTTGATGTCGCTGGTGGTCGCGACCCTGGTAATCAACTGGGCGATGATCAGCTATTCGCACTTCAAGTTCCGCCAGCACATGAACCAGACCCGCCAGACGCCGCTGTTCAAGGCGCTGTGGTATCCGTACGGCAACTACATCTGCCTGGCGTTCGTGGTGTTCATCCTGGGTGTGATGTTGCTGATCCCTGGCATCCAGATCTCGGTCTATGCGATTCCGGTGTGGGTGGTGTTCATGTGGGTGTGCTACCTGATCAAGAACAAGCGCAGTGCCCGGCATGAACTGGCGGTGGCGACTGCCGCCAAGTAAGCCATCCTGAAATACAACAAACCCGGCCAAGTGCCGGGTTTGTCGTTTCAGGCAAGGCAACAGCTGCTCCCACATTGGTTCTTCAGTGGTCACAGAATTTGTGTTCACCGCCGCTCCCACAAGGGGATCGATGTTGTCTAGGGGATTCGCGGTATCCTGTGGGTCCTGATACCGGACACTTTCCATGCTGGTCATTTCCAACACCGTGCACATCCCGGACGCCGAGATCGAGCTGACGGCCATCCGCGCCCAGGGGGCCGGGGGGCAGAACGTCAACAAGGTCTCCAGCGCCGTGCACTTGCGCTTCGACATTCCGGCCTCGTCGCTGCCCGAGTTCTACAAGGAGCGGTTGCTGGCCCTGCGCGACAGTCGCATTACCAGCGACGGTGTGCTGATCATCAAGGCCCAGCAATACCGCACGCAGGAACAGAACCGCGCCGATGCGCTGGAGCGCCTCACCGAACTGATCCTCAGCGCCACCAAGATCGAAAAGAAGCGCCGCCCGACCAAGCCGACCCTGGGGTCGAAAAAGCGTCGCCTGGAGTCCAAGACCAAGCGCGGCTCGATCAAGGCCGGGCGCGGCAAGGTGGATTTCTAGTTCTTCTCCCGCGCTTCACGGTACCGAGGCGCCTGCCGGTACAGGTAGACACTCAGTGCCAGCCCACCCAGGGCCGCCAGCGCGGCGAACAGGAAGATCGAGGCAAAGCCGAAGCCTGCGGCAATCGCACCGGCCAGCGGCCCGGTGATTCCCAGCGACAAATCAATGAACAGCGAATAAGCGCCCACCGCCGCTCCGCGGCTGGAGGCTGGCACCAGGTTGACCGCTTCCACGCCCAGCGCCGGGAATACCAGGGAAAAGCCGAAACCGCTCAACGCCGCGCCCGCCAGGGCCCACTGGGCATCCGGTGCGAGCCAGAGCAGCAACAGGCCCAAGGTTTCCACCGACAGGCAGGCAATCGCCACGCGAAAGCCGCCCAGGCGGTTGATCAGGTTGCCGAACAGCAGGCGCGCGCCGATGAAGCTGGCGCCGAACAGGCTCAGGCACAGCACGGCGTTGTCCCAATGCTGCGTGGCGTAGTACAGGGTGATGAAGGTCGCGATGGTGCCAAACCCGATGGAACCCAGGGCCAGGCCGCAGCCATGTGGCAACACCCGCCCCAGCACGTGCATGAACGGCAGGCGTTCGCCAGAGACGATGGGCGCAGCGGTCTTGCGCCAGGCCAATGCCAGCCCCAACAAACCCAGCAAGATGATGCTGGCGCCCATGCTCCACAGCCCCAACGCATTGACCAGCCACACCCCCAGCGGCGCACCGATCGCCAGCGCGCCGTAACTGGCGATCCCATTCCAGGAAATCACCTTGGCGGTATTCGCCGCGCCGACCCGGCCGATGCCCCAGCCAATCGAACCGGAGCCCACCAGGCTTTCGGCACTGCCCAGCACCAGGCGACCGATCAGCAGGCTGATCAGGCTGAAGGTCGGCAAGTGGGGCGTCCAGGCCGACACCAGCATGAACACACCGCTCAGCCCACAGCCGGCGAGGCCGAACATCACTGCGCGCTTGCTTCCCAGGTTATCGATGATTCGCCCGGCGTAAGGGCGGCTGAGCAGGGTGGCGAGGTATTGCACGCTGATCACCAGCCCGGCGATCACCGCGCCGAAACCCAGTTCGCCATGGACGAACCCGGGCAGCACGGCCAGGGGAATGCCGATGTTCAGGTAGCCGATGAAGGTGAACAGGACGATGGAAACGACTTGCAGCGTGACCGCCAGGGGGCGCTGGGAATCTGACATGGGGAAGAGGTCCACGGAGCAGCTGGATAGATAGGCTGCTTATGATAACGGCGACCGTGGCGTCAGGGCGGGGAAAAGTAAAACTATTTGCCCAGCGGTGCTTCAGCGGTCGTTCTGTCCGCTAACCAGGCGTGTGGTGACCAGCGCGGCAATGGCGTTTTCTTCGCTGCCGAAACGCGCCAGCAGGGCCGCTTGTTTCTCAGCAGGAAGGCGGGTCCAGATCTCGACCATTTTCTCGGCGGTGCCGATCAGGACGCTGGCCTGGGCTTCGCTGAAGGGAGGGGTGTCATCGGTCATGGGGGGCTCGGGATTCAGGCAGTGTGGAAAGCGCATCTTAGCGCTTTCCACACGGTCTGGTGGTGCGGGTCAATCAGTCTTCGCTGTCGGCCTGGCGGCGTTCAGTGGCTTCCTTGGGCTCGGGTTGCTGGGCGTCAGGTTGCCCTCCGGCTTGTAGCGTGGTCGTCTGCTCAGTGTCGTGCAGGCTTGGGAAGGGGAGATTAGGGATCTCGTGCATTTCGCGCTCCTCGCAAAGTCTGTGGATAGATCTGGTAGATCCGCGCTTTTACAAAGCCTGGGCAGGATACCCCAGGAGAAATGACAAAAAGACTTTTAAATCCTGGCGGAGCGACAAATGGGATTGTGTGTACAGGTCATGTCCAATCAGCAAAACGGTCCCACTACCGGTGGTCGCCAGGGCTCAAGAACGCTCCGTACAGGTCGATGCCATGGACATATCCTCCACGTTCAGTTGCTACAGCGGACCCTGGACATGGAGGTTCTTTATTCGAAGAGATCGACCCCATGTTTCTACAAAAATCCCTGAGAGCCCAGATTCTTGCCCTGCTCAGCGGCAGCCTGCTGGCCATGTTGCTGATCGCCCTGGCGTCCTTTTACTTCCTTTCCAATGGCATCCAGAATTATCGTCAACTGATCGACGGGCCATTGCGTGCGTCGCAATTGATCGATGAGGCCAACGTGCAATTCAAGGTCCAGGTCCAAGAGTGGAAAAACGTCCTGTTGCGCGGCAAGCAACCAGCGGACCTGGATAAATACTGGAAGCAATTCGAGGCACGCCAGAGCGATGTCCAGGGCATCCTTGGCCAGTTGACCACCCACGAAGGTGTCCCGGCGCAGATCAAGGCGCGCATCGAACGCCTGCGCGGCGAACATGCCCAGTTGGGCGCGGCCTACCAGAAGGGCCGTGATGCGTTTGTGGCGGCGGGCGGCGACGCGGCGGCGGGCGATGCGGCGGTCAAGGGCGTGGACCGCGCGGCCAGTGAGCAGATGAGCGAGTTGGTGGTCGAGCTGCATAAGCTGGGCGATGAACAATCGGCGCTGATCAGTGCCGATGCCGACCGCACGATCATGCTGGGTACGGTGATCATGCTCGTCTCGGGATTGCTGGTCGGGTTGTTGAGCGTGTGGCTGGTCAACCGCAACCTGGTGCAGCCCATCCGTAACCTGATCGAGTACGTGACTCAACTGAGCCGCGGGCGTTTCGCCGAGCGTGTCACGAGCACGCGCCAGGATGAGCTGGGCGACCTGGCCCTGGCGGCCAACACGCTGCGCGATTTCCTCGCCGAAACCTTCACGCGCTTGCAGCGCAGTGCCACGGAGCTGGACAGCGCCAGCGGTGAGCTCAATGCGATTGCGAGCCTGATGAGCCAAGGCACCAGCGAGCAATTCGAACGCACCGATCAGGTGGCAACGGCAATGAATGAGATGTCCGCCACTGCCCAGGAAGTTGCCCGCCATGCCGCCGATGCGGCGCAAGCTGCAGATGATGCCGATCATTCGGCGCAGCAGGGCGAGAAAGTGATGCAGGGCACTATCCACACCATCACTCAAATGCGTGGCGAAATTGCCAACACCGCCACGGTGATCCGGCGCCTGGAAGCCGACAGTGGGCGCATCGGCAAGGTGCTGGAAGTAATCCGCGGGATTGCCGAGCAGACCAACCTGCTAGCCCTCAACGCCGCCATCGAAGCGGCCCGCGCGGGTGAGGCCGGACGTGGTTTTGCGGTGGTCGCCGATGAGGTTCGCAGCCTGGCCCAGCGTACGGCGTCATCGATCATCGAGATCAACCAGATCATCCAGACCGTGCAGACGGGCGCGGTGGACGCGGCCCAGGCCATCGAAAGCGGGCAGTCGCGCAGTGAAGCAAGTGTCGAGCAGGTGACCCAGGCCGGCGCGATGCTGGAGCGCATCACCCAGGCCGTGGAAGCGATTCGCGACATGAACCGTCAGATCGCCACTGCGGCGGAAGAGCAGACCTCGGTGGCTGAAGACATCTCACGCAATCTGACCGAAATCACCTGCATTGCCAGCACCAACCTGGACAACGTAAAGCGCACTGAAGCGGCCAGTCAGGATTTGCATGGGTTGTCAGGGCAGTTGAATGAAGTGACGGCGCGGTTGAGCGCCTGACGGTATTGACCTGTTTGGAATAGGGGCCTGATTAACACCTGGAGATTAACACTTGTGGCGAGGGAGCTTGCTCCCGCTGGGGGTAGGAGCTGCCGAAGGCTGCGATCTTTTGATCTTGATCTTTCGTTAGGGACGCGATTGTTTGGGACAAGATCGCAGCCTCGTTACACTCGACAGCTCCTACAGCGCCTGAGCGGGAGCAAGCTCCCTCGCCACAAAAGCTTATGCGAACCCGAGGTGGATCAATCTCAATAATCGCGCCGCTTGCGAAAAGCCCATCGGCCTGCGATCACGGTGAAGGTTGCTACCAGCGCCACCAGGATCCAGAAACCCTCGGGATCACTGGCCAGCGGTACGCCGCCGACGTTCATGCCGAAGAAGCCGGCAATGATGTTGATAGGCAACGCCAGGACCGTGACCACCGTCAGGGTGAACAGCGTGCGGTTGCTTTGTTCGTTGAGGTTGGCGGCGATTTCTTCTTGCAGCAATTTGATCCGCTCGCCCAATGCGGTGAGGTCGTTGATGATCAGGGCGAACTCCTCGGTGGACTTGCGCAGCTCCTTGACGTCTTCCTTTTGCAACCACTGCGGAGGGCGGTTGAGCAGGCGCAGCAACGAGCCCGGCTCCAGGGCCAGCAGGCGTTGCAGGCGCACCAGCACGCGGCGGTGGCTGCCCAGCTCGGCGCGGTTGTTGGACACGCGCGAAGACAGCAGTTGGTCTTCGATCTGGTCGACGCTGAGGCTGGTCTTGCGCACGATCTGGGTCAGCACTTCGCCTTGGTCACGCAGCAGATGCACGAGCAGTTCCAGCGGCGAGCGAAAGCATTCGCCGGCCTTGACCGATGAGCGCAGCTTGTCGACCGAATGCAAGGGTTGCAGGCGCGCACTGATGATCAATCGACTGTGCACGCACACCCACAACGTGGAGACATCCGAGGACACCAGGTTGCTGAGGTTGAACACCACATCGTTCACCACCGCCAGCAATGCCGAGTCCACATGTTCGATGCGGGTCGAGCGCGAGCCTTCGTGCAGGGCTTCGAAGAATTCCTCGGGCAAGGCCAGATGATTCTTCATCCAGCGCTCGCAAGCGGCGTGGGCCAGGTTCAGGTGCAGCCAGAGGAACTCGTCGGCGTCTTGCGGTTGTTGCAGGCTTTGCAGCGCCTGGGCCGAATCGATCTCCCGGCCACGCTCGCCGGGACGGAATCGAAACCCGTAAAGCAGGCCGAACAGGTCCGGATCGCGATGGCTTTGGTCGATGCTGTGGTTCATGAGGGCTCGCTGGCGGGAAGTGCCTGTCGCGGCGACAGGTTCACTTGAGCGGCATCATCGCAAGCTTTCTTGATGGTTTTGTGACAGGTGCACGGCGTCGTCAGACCGGCGGCGGTTTACAGACGGCGTACGCAAAGAAGCCGCGCAACTCGAAAGTTGCGCGGCTTTTTTAATCCATGGATCAAGTGTCTTGCTTGTTCGACAGGACTTTACCGGTGGTTGCGTCGAAGTCCACGTCGAACTCTTTACCGTCGGCAGTTTTCAGTTCCACTTCATACTCATAACCGTTGAAGTGGTTATCCAGGTCGGTGTCGGTGATGGTGGCGCCGGGGTGCAACTTCAGGGCTTCTTCATTCATCGACTCGAGGGACTTGATCTTGCCTTCCTTGACCAGTTGAGGAATCTGATCGATGCGAACGTCCGCCTGGGCCAGGCCAGCGGTGAGGGTCAGGGCAGCGGCGGTGAACAGGGCAGTCAACGTTTTCATTTGTCTTTTCCTTGGTGTCGTTAAAGGGTGAGTCGTTTAAGTAGGTTCAGATTATCTGTGGCAACTTAATTCACCCTTAATTCGAAAAAACTTGAAGCAAGTTTCCTGAACCCGTCTTTCGTCTCAGTAGCCGTTCTTTTCCAATAGTTGCGCCACACTGCCTGCCTCGGGGCGCTCTAAGTACTTGAGCAATTCACTGGCACGGTTGGTGAAGATGCCATCGACACCGGCATCCATTACCTTCTTGAAGTCCACCGGTTCATCCACGGTGTAGACGTGCACCAGCAAGCCCTGGTCGTGGGTGTACCGGTTCATCCACGGCTGCACCAGGTCCGAGTAGCTCTGGCTGCCGCCGTGGGTCAACGCCGCCGAAGGACCAGTGCCAATGGCGCCATGGGCCTTGGCATACTGGACCCACTGCTCGAACTCGGCCTTGTCCTTGGGCTCCTGCTTGGCGTAGTAGGCGGCCTTGTCCGTTTCGCCGGACTGGGCAAACGTCACCTTGGACTTGGGTTCGATGTTGCCTTCGCCCACCCACAGCAGCAGGATCTTCGGCACTTTCGGCATCTCTTTGTGCAACAATTCCAGGCTGTTCTTTTCAAAGGTCTGCAAAACCACTTTGCCCTTGCCTTGGCCGACACCGGTGGCGCTCTTGGCTAGTTTCGAGCCCGCGGGGCTGAGCCAGCCGCGGTCCTGCAGCTTGTCCTTCAGGTCGCGTTCGATACCGGGGAACAGCTTCGGCTCCTTGGTTTCGATGTACAGCCCTGGTTTGTGCAGCGGGTTGCCCTCGGCAATGTTGATTACTTCGTCGAGGGTGAGGATCTTCAGGCCGACGAATGAAGGGCGGGCGCGGTCCGGGTAGGCGGTGTTGAACCAGCTGCCGGCATCGAGGGTTTTCAGTTCCGCCATGGTGAACTCATTGGCGGTGCTGTCCTTGCGTTCGGGAAACCTGGTGGCGACATCGGTGGTGCGCAGCAGGCTGTCGTCATGCAGGACGAACAACACGCCGTCCTTGCTGCGCTGCAGGTCCAGTTCCAGGTAGTCGGCGCCCAGGTCGCGGGCGAGCTTGTAGGCAGCGGCGGTGGACTCCGGCGCGTCGAACGAGGCGCCGCGGTGGGCAATGACCGCCGGGTGCGGAATGCCCTGAAGGGTTGCCAGGGCCTTGGGGCTCGGGGCCTCGGAGGCTTGTGCCTGGCCGAAGCCGAGTACCAGGCTCAGCATCAAGGCGCTGCGGGTGAAGGTGATAGGCATGCTCGAGATCCTTTCGTGGGAGGTGCGAAAACCTATCTTTTAACAACTGAACGCTGTCGGCGCTATCGCCACACCGACATAAACCTGCGCAAAGCAGATTTTTCCCACGCATTTTTCGGCCGCTTTGCAGTACCCTTGGCCGCACCAGTTTCCCCGGCAGAGGGAGACCTTAAATCCTGTATTCGCTTGCCCTGCGTGTAAACCATCGATCAGACGTCCCGAGGGACGCATCCATGAGGTTTACCATGCGCACCACTTCGACATTCATCTGCCAGGCCGCCGACCAGCTCAAGGGTTTTGTTGGCCTGAACCGCAAGACCGGCCAATACATCGTGCGGTTCAGCGAAGACGCCTTTGGCATGGACGTGGCCGACGACGGCATCATCCCCACCAGCGAATTTGTCTGGGCCCCTGCGTCAGACGGCACCATGGCCCTCAGTCGTGAGCGAATCCAGTTGTTGCTGGACCAGAACATCGACGACCGGATCAACCTGACCGAACCTTTACGCGTGTACATGGCCCGCAATGACCTGCCGGAGATCCTGGCGGTGCGGCAATTGGTGTAAGGCTGAAGCTCAACTCTTGAATAGAACAGAAACCCTGTGGGGGCCCACAGGATTTTTAGAACGGCACGGTCCTGTGGCGAGGGAGCTTGCTCCCGCTGGGTCGCGCAGCGGCGCCCAAAAAGAGCGATGAGCGCTGCGCACTCAAGCGGGAGCAAGCTCCCTCGCCACAAAAGCTTTCCAGCTATCACGCCACAGATTGATCAACGGTAAACGCTGTGACATTAGATTGGGCGTTGGAAGGCATAGTCCCGTTCGACCTTGCACACTCTTGTATGGCATTGGGTATACCAGGTGGAGCGGCCTCGCTCACGAATCGCGCTGTGTTCGGGATGCTGCTTCCACGCCAGGATCGCTGCTTCATCGCTCCAATAGGACACGGTGATTCCCAAACCATCGTCGCCACGGGCCGATTCGACGCCTAAAAATCCGGGCTGCTGCCGGGCAAGGGCCAGCATACGCTCGGCCGCTTCGGCGTAGCCTTGGTCCCCCTCGGTACGCAAGGAAGTGAAAATCACCGCGTAATAATGGGCGCTCATGACATTTGCCTCGCGCAGGCTTGGACAAACGCGCTGACCAGCGGTGGCACGCGGCCTTCCAGTGCGGCACGTTCGGGCTGGAACAGCGTGGCGACAAAGAACGGATGATCCTGCAGCTCCACCGCTCGCAGATCGCCGACCGAATCCCGGGCGACGGCATGCAGGTGCTGGCTCAGCAGATCTTTTTCAAAGTCCGGATTGACCCCGAAGCGGCAATGGTAGCCCTCGAACGCGGTCTGTCGGCCATAGGCCTTGGCAATCCGCGAGCCCGCCTCAAGCTGAAGGCTGTCGATGGTTTCCACCAAGGCACAGCTCAGCGGCGTCAGCAGGGCTCGTTCAGCCTCTGGGAAGGTTTCACCGTGGACGGCATTGGTCCACCCCATCACGTTGCGAGCATATTCCAGCACGGCATGCTGAAAACCACCGCAGGTGCCCAGGAAAGGGCGACGTTGTTCGCGGGCAAAACGAATGGCATGCAAGGCGCCGGCTTCGTTTTGGTAGGGGCTGCCGGGCACGCACCAGACACCGTCGAAATCCTCCAGCACGGCATTGTCAGTAATGCGCGGTGTTGCCAGCCATTGGAAGCGAATGGCATGGCCGGTTTGTGTGCCAGCCAGCTCAAGCGCAAGGGGGATCGCCCGGTGAGCGATGATCTGAGGGTCGTGGTCGCCGACCAGGGCGATGTTCAAAGCACGCTGTTTTTCCATGAGAGGCTCGCCGCTTGTTGATTCCTGGTTGCCACTATAGATTGGCGTTCACGCAATCAATATTGGCGTTTACCCAAGTGATCAATGCAGCGACGCACTATCGGCTGGACTATCCCGATCTGTCCCTGATCCTGGCGCTGGTCCGTGGCGGCTCGCTGGCCCGGGCCGCTCGGCTGCTGCAGGTGGACGTGTCGACGGTGTTTCGTTCGGTACGTCGGCTGGAAGCGGCCCTGGGCCAGCCCTTGTTCGAGAAAAGCCGTTCCGGGTACTTACCCACGAGCCTGGCCCAGGCGTTGGCCGAACAAGCCGAGCGTGCCGAGCAGGCGTTGGAGGCGGCGCGGGTGGGGGTGGAGCAGGGCGGCGAGATCGTCAGCGGGACGGTGCGCCTGACGTGCAGTGATTCAGTCCTGCAAGCGTTGCTGCTGCCGGCGCTGGCGCGTTTCATGCCAGCTTATCCGGCATTGAGCCTTGAGTTGAGCACTTCGAACGACTTCGCCAACCTGAGCCGCCGCGATGCTGACATAGCCTTGCGACTGACCCGTACACCGCCGGAACACCTGGTCGGTCGCAACCTTGGCAACGTGGTTTACCGGGTATGTGCCGGTGCCACGTACCTGCGCTCGGCCAATGCCGATGACCTGGCTTCCATGACCTGGATCGCGCCGGATGATTTTCTCCCGGATCACCCCACCGTGGCCTGGCGCCGCCAGCATCTACCCGGTGTAGTGCCCGCCTATCGCTGCAACAGCATGCTCTCGGTCACCGAACTGGTGCGGGCCGGTTTAGGTGTTGCGGCGCTACCGGACTTTTTGATCGATGAAAATAAAGGTCTGATGCCCCTTGGCGAACCGCTGGTGGGATACGACACGGCGCTATGGCTATTGACCCGCCCAGACTGCCGGGCCTTGCGTTCGGTGGTGACCTTGTTCGATGAGCTAGGGCGCAATCTGCGCTGGGGTTGAGACTTAAGCCTGGTAACGACTCAGGAACATGTCGAGGGCCGATTCGATCACGTGGGCCTGCTCCTCCCGGGTCAGGCTCGGTTGCCCCATCGACACCTGTGGCCAGAAAGCAAACGTCTTGAGCAGCCCATGCATTTGTTGAGCGGCGAAGGCCGGCTCCACGGGTTTCAACCGACCATCGGCCTGGGCTTGGCGAATCCAGGCCGTCAGGCCTTCCTCACGCTGGCCCATGCGCGACACCATGTCCTGGGCTCGCTCCGGGGAGTGAATCGTTGCGGCGATGGCGATGCGCGCCAGGTCGAGGAAATTCTCGTCCGCCAGCATATGCAATTTGGCTTGCAGCAACCTTTGAAGCTGCTCCCGTAGCGGCGTTTGTGGGCTGTAGGGCATGTCCTGTTCTGCGGTAATGCTGTTCCATAACCGATTCAGAATCTCGGCAAACAGTTCTTCCTTGCTGGGAAAATGGTTATACACCGTGCGCTTCGATACGCCGGCGGTCGCCGCGATCCTGTCCATGCTGGTGATCTCGAAACCGCTGCTGCGGAATTCAGCAATCGCGGCCTGGAGGATGGCTTCGCGTTTTCGCTCGGTAAGGCGCTGCGGTACGGTCATGGGCAATTCGTCGGTTGAGATAAGAGAACTTACACTCGGCAGTTTACTTGCCTTGGGGATTCATGCAATCTAGAAACTACACCGAGTGGTGTAGTTTCTGTGTCAAACGGCTGAGCGTGCAAGCAACGGCCATCCAGCGTCCCACAACGACGAAGCGCAATGGCGACGACGTCCTTGGAGTTATCGCACCATGACCATTCCCTCTCTTTCGACCGACAGCCCGTCTGGCCATGACTCATCCCGGCAAGAACAGGGCAAATATCGCAACCATGCCTACACGCCGCGGGAAGGCTTTGGTACCACCCTGCGAATCATCTGGAACATGATCTTTCACAAGCCACGTTCCACTCGCCCAGCAGGCGCCATCGACGTTCAACCGTTAACGCGCGCCGCGCTGCTGGCCGCGCCGAACCACAGCGTTTTCCGTCTCGGCCACTCCACCGTGTTGCTCAAGCTGCGGGATAAATTCTGGCTGACCGACCCGGTGTTCTCCGAACGCGCCTCACCCGTGCAATGGGCCGGCCCGAAGCGTTTCCATCAGCCGCCCATCAGCCTGAAAGAATTACCGCCCATCGAAGCGGTGATCCTTTCCCACGATCATTACGACCACCTCGATCATCAGGCCATTCTCAAGCTGGCGGCCAAGACTCGCCACTTCCTGACGCCCCTCGGCGTGGGCGACACCCTGATCAAATGGGGCGTCGACGCCAGCAAGGTACGTCAGCTGGACTGGTGGCAAGGCACCGAGGTGGACGGCATCGAGTTCATCGCCACGCCCTCCCAGCATTTTTCCGGACGCGGCCTGTTCGACAGCAACAGCACTTTGTGGGCGTCGTGGGTGATGATCGACGGCGGCACGCGAATTTTCTTCAGCGGCGACACCGGTTACTTCGAGGGTTTCAAACGCATCGGCGAACAATACGGCCCCTTCGACCTGACGCTGATGGAAACCGGCGCCTATAACGTCGACTGGCCCCATGTCCACATGCAGCCGGAGCAGACCTTGCAGGCCCATATCGACCTCAAGGGCCGTTGGCTACTGCCAATCCACAACGGCACGTTCGACCTGGCGATGCATGCCTGGTATGAACCCTTCGACCGCATCCTGGCCTTGGCCTGGGAACGCAACGTTTGCATCACCACACCGCAAATGGGCGAAGCCTTCACCCTGACGCAGCCGCAACGTGGCCGCGCCTGGTGGCTGGATGTGGACCCCTCGACCTATCAGGACCAGGCCGGTATCGCCTAGAACCTGCGCTGCGGGAATCATTCGATCATCGCGTAATCGGAACGCCCCATCGGGTCCGGGGTCGCGCCCTTGATGTTCATGCCGCGCCCCGGAGCGAAGCCGGGGAAGAACACCAGGCCCTCGGCCTCCAGGCGAAACGCCAGGGCCAGGCGAGTCACATCGAGCAACTCGCCACCGACCTCGAAGCGGCGGATGGCCTGGACCGAGACGCCGGATTGCCGGGACAGCTCCTCGACACTCCAGCCCAACATGGCTCGCGCCTGTGCACAGTGGGCGGGGGTGAACTGATAGACAGCGATGCGTTCCAGGGTGGTTTTGATTGCGAGAGAGGCCATGGGGGTGCTCCAAAGCTGTGGGATTAAAAAATACTGTGTTTTTGTACAGTTGTTTTGAATCCCGATCAATCTCATTTTTTTGATCAATGACCGGCGGTCTTCGCCAACCAGGCGCTCGGCGCGTGACCCAATACGCGACGGAACATGGTGGAGAACGCAGCGGGACTGTCGTAGCCCAGGTCCAAGGCTATGCGTGTTACCGAATCCCCTTCAGCCAGGCGGGCCAACGCCGACATCACACACGCCTGCTGCCGCCACTGGCTGAAACTCAGCGCGGTCTGCCGGCTGAACAGGCGATTGAACGAGCGCAGGCTGATGTGCAATTGCGCCGCCCATTCCACGGGCGAGGCATGGGCGTCGGGGTGTTCCAGGAACGCCTGGCACAGGCTGAGCAGGCGAGGATCCTTGGGCAGCGGAAGGTGCAGGGGCAGGTGGGTGCTGCGCAGCAACTCGTGTAGTAGCAGATGAATCAACGCCCCGTCCCGACCCGCCTCGTCGTAGTCCGGCGCAAGCTCGACGGCCTCCATCAGCAACTGGCGCATCAGGGGCGACACACTGATGACCTGGCACTGCGTCCCCATGGCCATTACCGCGTCCGGTTCGATGTACAGGCTGCGCGTACTCACGCCCAGCATTAGCACCTCATGGTCGACCCCCGGCGGAATCCACACCGCCCGTTGCGGCGGCACCACCCAATTGCCGTCCGCCGTGCTGACCTGCATGACCCCGGTGGCACCGTAGAGCAACTGCGCGCGGCGATGGCGATGCAGCGGCAGTACTTGCCCGTGAGCGTAATCGGTGCCGATGGCAACGACGGCCCTGGGTGTCGCATCCAATAAATCGATCGAACTGTTGCGCATCGATGGGCCGCTCACGATTGGCGTAAATGCGAACATTATTGGCCTGTTTGCTACTGCAGGCCAAGCTTCGCCTCCCTATGGTAGGCGCCTCCCATTCCACGGATGCGCCTCGATGTTCTATGTATTGCTTGCCTGTTTCGGCTGCCTGAGTGGCATCACCGCCGTGCTGTTCGGCTTCGGCGGCGGCTTCGTCGTGGTGCCCTTGCTGTACCGCATGCTCACCGCCAGCCACGGTGCCGACGACCCTGTCGGCCAATCGGCGATGCACATTGCCGTGGCCACCTCGACCTGCGTGATGATCGTCAACGCACTGATCGCCACGGTGAAGCATCACCGCGCCCGCAACCTCATTCGCCATTATGTATGGCCGTTGGGCGGCTTCATCGGCCTGGGTGCGGTCGTCGGAGCTGTTGGCGCCATGTGGGCGAGCAGCGAAGTCATTCGCTATGGGTTCATCGTTTATTTGGGCGTGACCATTCTGGACTGCTTGTTCAGACGCGGTTTTCTGACACAGTCTGACGCTGTGATCCCACGGCGATTGGGCAGGGCAGAGGTCTCGGCTGGCGGGATCAGCATCGGTGCCATCGCTACTTTCCTGGGCGTGGGCGGCAGCGTCATGACGGTGCCGCTGTTGCGCCGTTGCGGGCTGAACATGTCGCGCGCGACGTCCATGGCTAACCCGTTGAGTTTGCCGGTTGCGGTGGCCGGGACGCTGACTTACATGGCCATGGCCGGGTTTACCGAGTTTGATTTGGGGCCGTGGTTTGTGGGTTACATCGACTTGATGGCCTTCGCTGTGCTCACACTTGGCGCGCTACTGGGTATTCGTCTGGCAACACCATGGATCGGACGGATACCGGATAAGGTCCATGCGCGGGTGTATGTGGGATTGTTGATGTTGGTGCTGATCGGGATGTGCCTGAGGTAGGGGTCGTTATTGACCCGCCAACCCCGGCGCCTCACGGATGATGAAGTGATCCAGGTTCTCGATATTGGCACTGAACACCCCGAACGTTTCTTCGGGGTTCTTCTTGCTCGGCACCTGTTTCAACTCCGGCGTGACGCCATAAAAGAAGCAATACAACGGCGCGTCACTGTCGATGGCATGCTTGATCTCTGCCAGGAACGCCTTGCGCTTGCGGTAGTTATCGATCAGCTTCTTGCTCAGGTAAACGGTGACCGAGTAAGGCTTCTTCTTCGCCTCGTCCGGCTGCTTGAACCAGACCTTTGCTTCGAAGTCGATGCGAAAACTCAGGGTGTAATCCTTGATCTCCTTGATCTTGCCCCAGTAAATCAAGCCCTTGTTGTCCTGCAAATACTCGATCTTCTTGAAGAACGATCCATAGGGCGCCGTGTGCTCGCCAATCTTCAGCGGCTTGCGCTTGAGCAGGTCCTTGTCCGCGAAGTTCGAGACGAAACATTCCACAGGGTGGGCGAAGACGCTGGTTTTGTCAGGTGTTGAATCCTGCGGGGAATGAACGCTATCACCGTGGGAAGATACGGAGGGAGGCGTAGGCCGAGTCGCGTCAACGTCCTTCGATGGGTCGGACGGCTTACGCAGGTACTGACGCCGTGTCAGCAACAGCTCCGACGGAAAATGTTCCTCGCGGTCGTCATCCGTTTCCGCCTCGCCACTCTCTACACCCAACCCCGGTGTTTTCGGACTGACATAAGGACAGCCCTCGATATGCTGGGTAGTAGGCTGATTCTTGAAATGCGGCGTGCGGATGTAATTGACGTTCTTGGCATTGAACGTCGTCAGCCGATTCTCTTCATCAAACGCCGCCCGACAGGCATCGTTGGGGCACTGAAAGCGCTCCTTGGCCGAATCGAAGGCCATGGTCTCGTCGAAATTCAGATCCCGAACGTCATAGATCGAAAGCTTGGCATCGAGGCTGAGGCAGTAGGCGGTGTCGAATTTCATCGGGGCTCGGGTCCGTGAGAGGAAGTGTATTAATACCGAAGGACGCGGCGGGCTGCACCCAAAGTTTCAACCCACCACAAACCCTGTGGGAGCGAGCTTGCTCGCGATCCCCAAAACCAACCCAGCCATCAAGCCCGCCACCCGTGGCGAGGGAGCTTGCTCCCGCTGGGCTGCGAAGCGGCCCCCGATCCGCAGTTTCTTACTCAGGGAAATCGATATCATAGTGCTGGTTTTTGCTCAACAACGTGGCCTCTAATTATTTCGAACAGAAATAGGAGAGATCGATTTTTCCTTTTTTGGGTATGTCATCAACATGGATTGGGATGATCTGAAAGTTTTTATCTTCGTGGCTAAATCGAACAACGTGACCGAGGCCGGAATCTCGCTCAAGGTTTCGGCCTCGACGGTGTCGCGCAAGATCGCAGCGCTTGAGGAGTCGCTCGGTACGGTATTGTTTTCGAAGAAAACCAACGGCTACTTCCTGACTGAGGCGGGAAGGGCGTTACTGCCATTGGCACTGGAAACGGAGGAGCGTTTCAAACTGATCGAGCGGCAGATGTCGCAACCGGGTGATCGGATGGCGGGACAGGTGCGCATTGATTGTCCGGAGCTCATGGGCACGCACTTGATCATTCCGCAACTCGCGGTATTTCACGATCAGCACCCCGAGATCAGCTTCGACTTCATTAACTCGGCGGTGTCGTTGAAACTCACACAAAGCCACAGCGACATCATTATCCGCTTGCGCAGACCGGAAAACGGTAACTTCACCATGCGCCGGGTCGGCACATTGATGCAGGGGCTTTTCTGCTCCCAGGCGTATGCCGATGCCAACGGCCTGCCGGTCGAACCCGCCGACCTCAAGCACCACAGTCTGATCGGCTGGACCGAAGAAATGTCGTACATGCCGCTCGCCCAATGGTTGAGCGAAATGGCTGGAAACCATAGGCTGTGGATGCGTGTTTCAAACCTGAATGCGCAGCTCAAGGCGGTCGAAGCCAATCTGGGGATTGCCGCGTTACCCGTCTATGTCGGACATCAGTCCGGTCTGTGCCAGGTGTTGGCCGATCGCCCTGCGCGCAGCTCGGAAATCTGGTTGTTGCGCAATCAGGCGACCCAGGGTGTGAGCCGCGTTGATCGAGTGGTGGAGTATCTGACGGAGCTGTTTCACCGCGATATTGCATGAACAATGGGTCTGGCCATAGAAACCTCCTTAAAGCGGACCGATGCGCAGGAAAATCCAAACAGCCACCGCTATCAACATCAGGCCGAACGCGGCGTTCTGAAACATCAGCAATTTGGGGCGCGATTGGATCAGTTTCTGCACGGTCGACCCCATCGACACCCAGATGACGTGCGAGAAGAAGTTCAGCGAAATCAGCGCCGCACTGAGGATCAACACGACCGTGCTGCTGGTCTCGCCGGAAGGCATGAACGTGGAAAACATCACCAGCAACATCACGATCCCTTGCACGTTGCCCAGTTGTACAACAATGCCGTCCCGAAATTGCAGGTGCATGGCCTTGTCGGTGGGCGCCTTCAGTGGCCGGCGCAGCATGCGCACACCCAGCCACAAGATGTAGAAACTGCCCACCACTTGCAGCGCCCATACCAGCGTCGGATTGTTCGTCAGCGTGTGATAAAGGCCTAAGCCGACCAGCACGGCGATCAGGAAGTAAGTCATGTCGAGCCCAACGATAAACCGCACCGAACGACGCACACCGCTTTGCGCACCCGACGTCGCCACCATCAAGTTGCCCGGGCCTGCACTCAGGGTCAGCGGCACCATGGTCGATAGCCAAAGCAACCAGTTGATGCTGAAAATTTCTTGCATGTTGTCTTCCTTAATCACAACGCGGACTGAACTCCGGCAAGTCTAATTCGCGGTTGCTTCTAAGGTTATAGCGAAGAGCGCAAGGCGGTTTCTCATAAATGGGGGAAGGGTGGTGGGGAGGAGGGCGCTCGCGACTACCACAAACAATTCAGCCATCAGGCCTGCCACCTGCCTGCGCCCTGACACCAACCCGTGGCGAGGGAGCTTGCTCCCGCTGGGCTGCGTAGCGGCCCTCGTTCCGCAGTTCCCTACTTTGAGAAATCGATATCATGATGCTGGTTCTTAGCTCGATCTGGAATTCTAATGGCTGCTTAGCTAAATCCATGGAGGCCGTTGTATGAGTGAACAGGTGCAAGTAACCCTGCAAGAAGCAAAATCCCACCTCTTACAACTGGGGGCGCGTGCGTGGCTGGGCGACAAGGTTGTGATCACCAATGCCGGCAAGCCTTATCTGGATCTGCTGCCCCATGTCGATACGCTTCAGGCGCGCAAGCCTGGACGGTTGAAGGGGAAGATTCGGATATCAGCGGATTTCGACCGCACCCCCGAGGATCTCATCAATGGCTTTGAGGGCCGGTTCTGAGTACAGAATCGCCAAAGCCGTGGAAACCTGCCCGAAATTTTCAAAACAACGCAGCAACCAAGCCCTACACCAACCTATGGCCTGACACCCGTGGCGAGGGAGCTTGCTCCCGCTGGGCTGCGCAGCAGCCCCAACTCCAAATTCCAGACAAAAAGCCGTCGCTCGAACACGGACGACGGCTTCTGCTGGAATCTCAAAACCCTCGCAAAATCCGAGAAGCTTTCCGCCACCAAGACTCATGCTGACTAAACGGATCATCCACCAGCACCGCCGGCATATCCCGCAAGCGAATCCATGGTTCATCCTGCCAGTGCAGCATGCAGAGCGACATCTTCGGCCAATCCAACACGCTCAACGTAGGCCGTTCCACATTATGCGAGTAGCGCTCATCCCGCAGGGTTGGCACCACCTGATGTGTGATCCACTCACGCAGCAACCGATACTCAGGGCAGTAGTGATAAACCAGCAACGCGAGTTTTTCGTAGGGAAGGGCAGCATGCCGGTTCCAGAAATAAACGCAGTTCTGGTCCTGTAGAAATAAAAAACCCCGTTTTCACGGGGTTTTTAGTTACGCGTGCAGCCTAGGATCTGTCTTTCGAATCAATCCCAGCTCAAAGCCCCACCCGTCTGATACTCAATCACGCGCGTCTCAAAGAAGTTCTTCTCTTTCTTCAAGTCCATGATCTCGCTCATCCAAGGGAACGGGTTCGTCGTCCCTGGGTACTCTTCCTTCAAGCCAATCTGCGACAAGCGACGGTTAGCGATGAACTTGAGGTAATCCTCCATCATCGCCGCGTTCATGCCCAGTACACCGCGAGGCATGGTGTCGCGGGCGTATTCGATTTCCAGTTGGGTCCCTTGCAGGATCATCTGGGTTGCTTCTTCCTTCATCTCGGCATCCCACAGGTGTGGGTTTTCGATTTTGATCTGGTTGATCACGTCGATGCCGAAGTTCAGGTGCATGGATTCGTCGCGCAGGATGTACTGGAACTGCTCGGCGACGCCGGTCATTTTGTTGCGGCGGCCCATGGAGAGGATCTGGGTGAAGCCGCAGTAGAAGAAGATGCCTTCCAGGACGCAGTAGTAAGCGATCAGGTTGCGCAGCAGCTCTTTATCGGTTTCCGGGGTGCCGGTTTCGAACTTCGGATCGGAGATCGAACGGGTGTATTTCAGGCCCCAGGCGGCTTTTTTCGCGACCGATGGGATCTCGTGGTACATGTTGAAGATTTCGCCTTCATCCATGGCCAGCGATTCGATGCAGTACTGGTAGGCGTGGGTGTGGATCGCCTCTTCGAAGGCCTGGCGCAGGATGTACTGGCGGCACTCCGGGTTGGTGATCAGGCGGTACACGGCCAGGACCAGGTTGTTGGCGACCAGGGAGTCGGCGGTGGAGAAGAAGCCCAGGTTGCGCATCACGATGCGGCGTTCGTCGTCGGTCAGGCCTTCCGGGTTTTTCCAGAGGGCGATGTCGGCGGTCATGTTGACTTCTTGCGGCATCCAGTGGTTTGCGCAGCCGTCCAGGTACTTCTGCCAGGCCCAGTCATATTTGAATGGCACGAGCTGGTTGAGGTCGGCGCGGCAGTTGATCATGCGCTTTTCATCGACGGCGACACGGGCGGAGGCGCCTTCGAGTTCGGCGAGGCCTTCGGCGACGTCGAGTTTGTCGAGGGCGGCCTTGGCGCGAATGATCGCGGCCGAGTCGCTGGCCGTCACGGCCCGGGCTTCGAGGGCGGCGGCACCGCCGGCGCTGTCGAGGCGGTCCATGTTGGCTTCAGAAGCGTGGCCGGCGTTGGCGCCTTTTACAGCGACTTCGCCACTGTCTTCTTTGTCGAATTCGTCCCAGCTCAGCATGACGTGTCGTCTCCTGCGTGAGGGCCAGATGCCCGATGAAGGCCTACTGGCCGCGGTGGATCTTGAAAAATCGTTTGTTGCAGCAGCTGACGCAGGCAATAAACAGAAAAATGTACGGGTCATTCCGGAGCGGCGGTGAACGCGAGGAGGCGACTGGCCTCTGCGTGGCTCCAGGCTGGCGTGATCCCCTGTAAGGGAATATTGCAGGCCCGTTTAAGGCGGCATTATAAGGACTTTTTTGCCTACGTGCTGCGGCGAAATAGCTCACAGAAGGGACGGCGGGTGGGATATCCGCGTGGGAGCGAGGGTTTACAAGGCTTTGGCCGCTCAAGATTTTTTTTGCATGAAGCGGATCGCGGATTTTTTTGATCAAAAAACCAGCGTTTTTTGCGATTTTGCACTACATGTTGTGTTTGTGGAGGCTTTTCGGCGGTTACAGACACAACCAGGCCCGAGCGAAATCGGGCCATGGAAATTGCCAGTTGTGATCAGCCGTTGGAGCAACCGGTGCCCATGATGCTGTAGCGCAGGATGTGGCGCTGGCCCTTGGAGTCGTCGTATTCCATCTTCGCCGGGACCACTTCGCAGACGTTCGGGATGTCACTCATGGAGATGACCTTGGCGATGTCCAAGTGAGTGGAGTAGGTGTACTCCTCGATGGCTGGTTTTTGCTGTGCTGCGTCGGTCGGGGCCTCATCCGCCATCGCGGTGGCGCACAGGCTGCCGAGGACCAGAACCCATAAAGCTTTCATCTGTATTTCACCTTTTTTGAGGTCGAGTGGGGTCACGCAACCTTTTTGGGGTTGCGTGTGGAGCAAGTATTGGAGGTTGGATTAACGGCCTTCGTGGGGGCTGTGTTGCGTTAATCGTGTTTGCCGGTTGGCGAGGTGGATTTTAGAAGGTGAGGGTGGGGGTAAACAGACTCGGTTTTGATAAACACTGTTGGTTGATCTGGTAATAATCGCTAGAGGTGGTGGGGTTGTCTGTTGCGTCTATGTTGGATGTGCTGCCGTCATCGCGAGCAAGCTCGGCTCCCACTAGTACCGACATTTTGTAGGGACTTGTTACTACCATCGTCGAATGGTTCTATAGGCCCGCCCCGGGCTACAACGGGATCATACAAAAACAACTATTGTCACCGAGGTAAGAAAGATGAGTGCGGCTTCTGTGTATCCCGTTCGTCCCGAGGTAGCGGCCAATACGCTGACTGACGAGGCGACCTACAAGGCCATGTACCAGCAGTCGGTCGTCAACCCCGATGGTTTCTGGCGTGAGCAGGCCAAGCGCCTCGATTGGATCAAGCCTTTCACCACGGTGAAGCAGACTTCTTTCGACGATCACCATGTCGACATCAAGTGGTTTGCCGACGGCACCTTGAACGTTTCCTACAACTGCCTCGACCGTCATCTGGCCGAGCGCGGCGATCAAATTGCGATTATCTGGGAGGGCGATGACCCGTCCGAGAGCCGCAACATCACCTATCGCGAGCTGCACGAAGAAGTCTGCAAGTTCGCCAACGCCCTGCGCGGCCAGGACGTGCACCGCGGCGACGTGGTGACCATCTACATGCCGATGATCCCTGAAGCCGTGGTCGCGATGCTGGCCTGTACCCGCATCGGTGCGATTCACTCGGTGGTGTTCGGCGGTTTCTCCCCTGAAGCCTTGGCGGGTCGGATCATCGACTGCAAATCCAAGGTGGTGATCACCGCTGACGAAGGCATTCGCGCCGGCAAGAAGATCCCGCTCAAGGCCAACGTCGATGACGCGCTGACCAACCCGGAAACCAGCAGCATCCAGAAAGTCATCGTGTGCAAGCGCACGGCGGGCAACATCAAGTGGAACCAGCACCGCGACATCTGGTACGAAGACCTGATGAAGGTAGCCGGTACCGTTTGCGCGCCGAAAGAAATGGGCGCCGAGGAAGCGCTGTTCATCCTCTACACCTCCGGCTCCACCGGCAAACCGAAGGGCGTGCAGCACACCACCGCCGGCTACTTGCTGTACGCGGCGCTGACCCATGAGCGGGTGTTCGACTACAAGCCAGGCGAGGTCTACTGGTGCACCGCCGACGTGGGTTGGGTCACTGGCCACAGCTATATCGTCTACGGCCCGCTCGCCAACGGCGCGACCACGCTGCTGTTCGAAGGCGTGCCGAACTACCCGGACATCACTCGGGTGGCCAAGGTCGTCGACAAGCATAAGGTCAGCATCCTCTACACCGCCCCGACCGCGATCCGCGCCATGATGGCCTCGGGCACTGCCGCTGTCGAAGGTGCCGATGGCAGCAGCCTGCGCCTGTTGGGTTCGGTGGGTGAGCCGATCAACCCGGAAGCCTGGGACTGGTACTACAAGAATGTCGGCAAGGAGCGTTGCCCGATCGTCGACACCTGGTGGCAGACCGAAACCGGTGGCGTGCTGATCAGCCCGCTGCCAGGCGCCACGGCGTTGAAGCCGGGTTCGGCCACGCGTCCGTTCTTCGGCGTGGTGCCGGCGCTGGTGGACAACCTTGGCAACCTGATCGAAGGCGCTGCCGAAGGCAACCTGGTGATCCTCGATTCGTGGCCAGGCCAGGCGCGTACGCTGTACGGCGACCATGACCGTTTCGTTGACACCTACTTCAAGACCTTCAGCGGCATGTACTTCACCGGTGACGGTGCTCGTCGTGACGAGGATGGCTACTACTGGATCACCGGTCGGGTGGATGACGTGCTCAACGTCTCCGGCCACCGCATGGGCACGGCCGAGATCGAGAGCGCCATGGTCGCCCACCCGAAAGTCGCCGAAGCGGCGGTGGTGGGTGTGCCGCACGACATCAAGGGCCAGGGCATCTATGTCTACGTCACCCTCAATGCCGGCGAAGAAACCAGCGAGGCCCTGCGCCTGGAACTGAAGAACTGGGTGCGCAAGGAGATCGGTCCGATTGCTTCGCCGGACGTGATCCAGTGGGCACCGGGGCTGCCGAAGACCCGCTCCGGCAAGATCATGCGCCGCATCCTGCGCAAGATCGCCACGGCGGAATACGACGGGTTGGGTGATATCTCCACCCTGGCCGACCCGGGTGTGGTGGCGCATCTGATCGAGACGCACAAGACCATGAACGTGGCCTGACGGTAACCCGTAACACCGAAAAGCCCCGCCCGGTAGTTGCCGGGCGGGGCTTTTTTTATGGGCGCGCTGGGAGGGCTTGAAGTGTGGTGCATTTGTGGCGAGGGAGCTTGCTCCCGCTCGGCTGCGCCTTGTAGGAGCGTAGGAGCTGTCGAGTGCAACGAGGCTGCGATCTTGTCCCAGGCAAGTGAGTCGCAAGCGAAAAATCAAGATCAAAAGATCGCAGCCTTCGGCAGCTCCTACCCCCAGCGGGAGCAAGCTCCCTCGCCACGGGGGTTGGTGTTTGGCTGACACGTGTTCGAATAAATATCGGCGTTCAATGTAGGACGCGCCTGAACGTTACCGGAGTTTCGAAATGTGTAACCAAAGGCGCCACAACGGGGGGATGTGAAACGCCAAGCCCCGTTACAGGGCGTTTCCAGATGTTCGCGAAAATAAGCCGACACGCTGTGCTTGCCGGATTAGAAGGGTTTGCGAATAATGGGCCCGCTATTTGCAGCATAGATCGGTTTCCCTTCTTTTGCTCTTGCATGAATTTGCGGGGCTGTCAATGTGCTCGAACAGCTTTCTCAGTGCTTCTGTAATTTGTTGTCGCATTGAAGAAATATCGGCTTCGGGCCTGTCGTTAGAATGCCGATCACTCGCTCGTCGTGGCTCGTTGGGTAAACCGTGAGCTTCCCAGGACGCAGCACCAACGTTCGTTTCACCCATTCGCATATTGGGCTGTTGCTCACTCTGCCGTTTTTGCCCTTTACCGATGGAGTCCCAAGATGAAGAAACTTGTGCTGCTTGGCGCCCTGGCACTGTCCGTGCTGTCCCTGCCGACCTTCGCTGATGAAAAACCCCTGAAGATTGGTATCGAAGCGGCTTACCCTCCGTTCGCCTCGA
Source organism: Pseudomonas thivervalensis (assembly GCF_001269655.1). GTDB lineage: Bacteria > Pseudomonadota > Gammaproteobacteria > Pseudomonadales > Pseudomonadaceae > Aquipseudomonas > Aquipseudomonas thivervalensis. The sequence goes on along the minus strand of NZ_LHVE01000014.1, from coordinate 133,740 downwards.
AAGCCCCGGATGGCAGCATCGTCGGTTTCGACTACGACATCGGCAATGCACTGTGCGAAGAGATGAAGGTCAAGTGCGTGTGGGTCGAGCAAGAGTTCGACGGCCTGATCCCGGCGTTGAAGGTGCGCAAGATCGACGCGATCCTGTCGTCCATGTCGATCACTGAAGATCGCAAGAAATCCGTTGATTTCACCAACAAGTACTACAACACCCCGGCCCGTCTGGTGATGAAGGCCGGTACCCAGGTGAGCGATGGCCTGGCCGAGCTCAAGGGCAAGAACATTGGCGTGCAACGTGGTTCGATCCACGAGCGTTTCGCCCGTGAAGTCCTGGCCCCACTGGGTGCCGAGATCAAGCCGTACGGTTCGCAGAACGAGATCTACCTGGACGTGTCCGCCGGTCGTCTCGACGGCACCGTGGCAGACGCTACGCTGTTGGATGACGGCTTCCTCAAGACCGATGCGGGCAAGGGCTTCGCCTTCGTCGGCCCGGCCTTTACCGACGTCAAGTACTTCGGCGACGGCGTCGGTATCGCGGTTCGCAAGGGCGACGCGTTGAAGGACAAGATCAACGGCGCGATCGCGGCCATTCGCGAGAACGGCAAGTACAAGCAAATCCAGGACAAATACTTCGCTTTCGACATCTACGGCAAGTAACGACGTCCCGCCACTCGTGCGAAATGGCGCAAGCAACAGGATCTCTGCGGTTTGCGCCATTTTTTCATCCCACTTTCGAGGACCTGAATCATGTTGAAAGGCTACGGGGCTGTGATCCTCGATGGCGCATGGTTGACGCTTCAGCTCGCCTTGTCGTCCATGGCGCTGGCCATCGTCCTGGGGCTGATCGGCGTCGCGTTGCGCCTCTCGCCGGTGCGTTGGCTGGCGTGGCTGGGCGACCTGTATTCCACGGTCATCCGCGGCATTCCCGACCTGGTGCTGATCCTGCTGATTTTCTACGGCGGCCAGGACCTGCTCAACCGCGTCGCACCGATGCTCGGCTATGACGACTACATCGACCTGAACCCGCTGGCGGCCGGCATCGGCACCCTGGGCTTCATCTTCGGTGCGTATCTGTCGGAAACCTTTCGCGGTGCGTTCATGGCGATCCCCAAGGGGCAGGCCGAGGCGGGCATGGCGTACGGCATGAACGGCTTCCAGGTGTTCTTCCGGGTGCTGGTGCCGCAGATGATTCGCTTGGCGATTCCGGGCTTCACCAACAACTGGCTGGTGTTGACCAAGGCCACCGCACTGATTTCCGTGGTGGGCCTGCAAGACATGATGTTCAAGGCCAAGCAGGCGGCAGATGCCACGCGCGAGCCTTTCACCTTCTTCCTCGCAGTGGCGGCGATGTACCTGGTCATCACCAGTGTCTCGTTGCTGGCTTTGCGTCACCTTGAGAAGCGCTACTCGGTAGGCGTAAGGGCGGCTGATCTATGATCTTCGACTACAACGTCATCTATGAAGCCTTGCCGCTGTATTTCAGTGGCTTGCTGACCACCCTCAAATTGTTGGCCCTGTCGCTGTTCTTCGGCCTGCTGGCGGCGTTGCCCCTGGGGCTGATGCGGGTGTCCAAGCAGCCGGTCGTCAACATGACGGCCTGGCTCTACACCTACGTGATCCGCGGCACGCCGATGCTGGTGCAGCTGTTCCTGATCTACTACGGGCTGGCGCAGTTCGCAGTCGTACGCGAAAGCTTTCTCTGGCCGTGGCTCTCCAGCGCCACGTTCTGTGCGTGCCTGGCGTTCGCCATCAACACCAGCGCCTACACCGCCGAAATCATCGCCGGCAGCCTGCGGGCCACGCCCAACGGTGAGATCGAAGCAGCCAAGGCCATGGGCATGTCGCGCTACAAGCTGTATCGCCGGATCCTGCTGCCGTCGGCCTTGCGTCGGGCGCTGCCGCAATACAGCAACGAAGTGATCATGATGTTGCAGACCACCAGCCTCGCGTCCATCGTGACCTTGATCGACATCACCGGCGCCGCGCGCACGGTGAATGCGCAGTACTACTTGCCGTTCGAGGCCTACATCACGGCCGGCGTTTTCTACCTGTGCCTGACCTTCATCCTGGTGCGCCTGTTCAAACTGGCCGAGCGCCGCTGGCTGGGTTACCTGGCCCCGCGCAAGCACTGATAACGCATCGATCCGATCGACTGCTCAACGACTGACGTTTTGTGAGAACCGACCGCATGTACAAGCTTGAAGTCCAAGACCTGCATAAACGCTATGGCAGTCACGAAGTGCTCAAGGGCGTGTCCCTGAAAGCTGCCGCTGGCGATGTGATCAGCATCATCGGCTCCAGTGGCTCCGGCAAGAGTACTTTCCTGCGTTGCATCAACCTGCTCGAGCAGCCCCATGCCGGCAAGATCCTGCTCAACAACGAAGAGTTGAAGCTGGTGGCGGGCAAGGACGGCGCCATGAAGGCCGCGGACCCCAAGCAGTTGCAGCGCATGCGTTCGCGGCTGTCGATGGTGTTCCAGCATTTCAACCTGTGGTCCCACATGACCGCGCTGGAAAACATCATGGAAGCGCCCGTGCATGTACTGGGCGTGGCCAAGGCCGAAGCGCGGGAGAAGGCCGAGCACTACCTGAACAAGGTCGGCGTGGCCCATCGCAAGGACGCCTACCCGGGCCACATGTCCGGCGGCGAGCAGCAGCGCGTGGCGATTGCCCGTGCGCTGGCGATGGAGCCTGAGGTGATGCTGTTCGACGAACCGACCTCGGCCCTCGATCCGGAATTGGTGGGCGACGTGCTCAAGGTGATGCAGGCCCTTGCCCTGGAAGGCCGGACCATGGTGGTGGTGACCCACGAAATGGGCTTTGCCCGTGAAGTGTCGAACCAACTGGTGTTCCTGCACAAAGGCATCGTCGAAGAAAGCGGCAACCCGCGCGAAGTGCTGGTGAATCCGCAATCGGAGCGCCTGCAACAATTTCTTTCGGGCAGCCTCAAGTAATCGCTCCCGTTACGCACCTGATTTGGGTCATGCTGCGCACCGCGCGCCAGATGGTCTAATTTGGTTGCAGCCGCTTTTGGCTTTAACACTGTTTTCGCTTCGGATCGCCCGCCATGACTGCCCATCGAATAGGTTTCCTGATTTGGCCCAGCACTAAAGCCTTGACGCTGGCGCTGGCCGAGGACGCCTTGCGTGTCGCTCAGCGGGTGCATCCGGATGTGGTCTACGAGCTGTCGTTCTTGCAGGCCGAACCGCCGACCGATGGCGCCTGGCAACTGCCGGGTGAACCTTGGGCCGGCAAGCTCGAGGGATTCCAGAAATTGTTCCTGCTGGCCGATGAGCCGCCGACCACGCTGGCCTCGCCCCTGAGCAGCGCCCTCAAGCAACTGGTGCGCGCCGGTTGTGTGATCGGCGGCTTGTCGGCCGGTGTCTATCCCTTGGCGCAATTGGGTTTGCTCGACGGTTACCGTGCGGCCGTGCATTGGCGCTGGCAGGACGACTTCTCCGAGCGCTTTCCCAAGGTCATTGCCACCAGTCATCTGTTCGACTGGGACCGCGATCGCCTGAGCGCTTGCGGCGGCATGTCGGTGCTGGACCTGCTGCTCGCGGTGCTGGCCCGGGATCACGGCGCGGAACTGGCCGGCGCGGTGTCGGAAGAATTGGTGGTCGAGCGCATTCGCGAGGGCGGCGAGCGCCAGCGCATCCCGTTGCAGAACCGTCTCGGCTCCAGTCATCCAAAGCTCACCCAGGCGGTGCTGCTGATGGAAGCCAACATCGAGGAGCCGCTGACCACCGACGAAATCGCCCAACATGTGTGCGTGTCCCGCCGGCAGTTGGAGCGGATCTTCAAGCAATACCTCAACCGCGTGCCCAGCCAGTATTACCTGGAGCTGCGCCTGAACAAGGCCCGGCAAATGCTGATGCAGACCAGCAAATCCATCATCCAGATCGGCCTGTCCTGCGGTTTCTCCTCGGGGCCGCACTTCTCCAGCGCTTACCGCAACTTCTTCGGCGCGACGCCGCGGGAAGACCGCAACCAGCGGCGTAGCAGCAGCCCGTTCGAATTGTCCTCGGTGCCGTCCGAACGCGGGTAGGGCAGATAAGGCTCCTGTGGTAAGGCAACTGACCTGTGGCGAGGGAGCTTGCTCCCGCTGGGCCGCGAAGCGGACCCAAACGGTAACCCCGGTGTGTCAGATTGATTGGGAGCCTTTCTGGGGGACGCTGCGCGCCCCAGCGGGAGCAAGCTCCCTCGCCACAGATAACGCCTCTCAAACTACAGTTGTCGCTGGGCAGGGAAATGTAGATGCCGCTGCCTCAAACCCCGCGGCAACGTTTAAACTGCGCCTTTGCGACGCTATTTGTCGCATTGCCGTAAACCCGCGCAAAACGTGGGTTGGCGCTATAAGAAGTTGTCGCTTGGCGGCAAGGCCGGGCTGAAAACTGTCCTTACAATCCTTACCAAGCCCGCCAGTTCCAGGCGGGTGTTCCTCATCAGGAGACTCCGATGTCCGTTGAGCAAGCCGCGGTACAACGCGCCGATTTCGACCAGGTTATGGTTCCCAACTATGCACCTGCTGCCTTCATCCCTGTGCGTGGTGCCGGTTCCCGCGTATGGGACCAATCCGGTCGCGAGTTGATCGACTTTGCTGGCGGTATCGCAGTCAACGTACTGGGCCATGCCCACCCGGCGCTGGTCGGTGCACTGACCGAGCAGGCCAACAAGCTGTGGCACGTGTCCAACGTCTTCACCAACGAACCGGCCCTGCGCCTGGCTCACAAACTGGTCAACGCGACCTTTGCCGAGCGCGCGTTCTTCTGCAACTCCGGCGCCGAAGCCAACGAGGCCGCCTTCAAGCTGGCCCGTCGTGTGGCGTTCGATCGTTTCGGCAGCGAAAAATACGAAATCATCGCCGCGCTCAATAGCTTCCACGGTCGTACCCTGTTCACCGTCAACGTCGGCGGGCAATCGAAGTACTCCGACGGTTTCGGGCCTAAAATTACCGGCATCACCCACGTTCCTTACAACGACCTGGCCGCGTTGAAAGCCGCGATTTCGGACAAGACCTGCGCCGTGGTGCTGGAACCGATCCAGGGCGAAGGCGGTGTGCTGCCGGCCGAGCAGGCCTACCTGCAAGGCGCCCGCGACCTGTGTGATGCCCACGACGCGCTGCTGGTGTTCGACGAAGTGCAGACCGGCATGGGCCGCAGCGGTCATCTGTTTGCCTACATGCATTACGGCGTGGTCCCGGACATCCTGACCAGCGCCAAGAGCCTGGGCGGTGGTTTCCCGATCGCGGCGATGCTCACCACCGAAGCGCTGGCCAAGCACCTGGTCGTCGGTACCCACGGCACCACCTACGGCGGCAACCCGCTGGCGTGTGCGGTGGCCGAAGCGGTAATCGACGTGGTCAATACCCCTGAAGTGCTGGCGGGTGTCAAAGCCAAGCATGCCAAGTTCAAGGCGCGCCTGGAACAGATCGGCGAGAAGTACGGCCTGTTCACCCAGGTGCGCGGCCTGGGCCTGTTGATCGGCTGCGTGCTGAACGAGGCCTGGAAAGGCAAGGCCAAGGACATCTTCAATGCCGCCGAACAGGAAGGCCTGATGATCCTCCAGGCTGGCCCGGACGTGATTCGCTTCGCCCCGAGCCTGGTGGTGGAAGACGCCGATATCGACGCCGGTCTGGACCGCTTCGAGCGGGCGGCGGCGAAGCTGACGCAAGCCTGATTTCAGACTTGACCGGCTCCAGTGTGGGTCGGGCTTTTGTGGGAGCGAGCCTGCTCGCGATTGGAATCGCCTCGGTCCGCCAGGCAGACCGAGTCGTTCGCATCGCGAGCAGGCTCGCTCCCACAGGAAGTCCGCTTCTGTGCTTAAGTTGATTTCCGGTTTTTATTCTTTGTGTATCGACCCTTTGGTCGAACCGTTTATTTCAAGTTAAGGAGTGACACCATGCTGGTGATGCGCCCCGCGCAAATGGCTGATCTGGGCGAGGTACAGCGTCTGGCTGCGGACAGTCCGATCGGTGTCACTTCCTTGCCGGATGACGTGGAACGCCTGAGCGACAAGATCGCCGCAAGCGAAGCCTCGTTTGCCGCCGAAGTCAGCTTCAACGGCGAAGAAAGCTACTTCTTCGTCCTCGAAGACACCGCGACCGGCAAGCTGGCGGGCTGTTCGGCCATCGTCGCGTCGGCCGGTTATTCCGAACCGTTCTACAGCTTTCGCAACGAGACCTTCGTCCACGCCTCCCGTGAACTGAAGATCCACAACAAGATCCACGTACTCTCCCAGTGTCACGACCTGACCGGCAATAGCCTGCTGACCAGCTTCTACGTGGTGCCGGAACTGGTGGGTTCGCCGTGGTCGGAACTCAACTCCCGTGGGCGACTGCTGTTCGTCGCCAGCCATCCGGAGCGGTTCGCCGATTCGGTGGTGACCGAGATCGTCGGCTACAGCGATGAAAACGGCGACTCGCCGTTCTGGGACGCCATCGGTCGCAACTTCTTCGACCTCAACTACGCCGCCGCCGAGCGCTTGTGCGGGCTGAAAAGCCGTACCTTCCTCGCCGAGCTGATGCCCCATTACCCGATCTATGTGCCGCTGCTGCCGGATGCCGCCCAGGAAGCCATGGGCCAGGTCCACCCGCGGGCGCAGATCACCTTCGACATCCTGATGCGCGAGGGTTTCGAGACCGATCACTACATCGATATCTTCGACGGTGGCCCGACGCTGCATGCCCGTGTCTCGGGCATCCGCTCGATCGCCCAGAGCCGCGTAGTGCCGGTCAAGATCGGCGAACCGGTCAAGGGCGCCGGTCGCCAATACCTGGTGGCCAATGCCCAGTTGCAGGATTACCGCGCCGTGCTGCTCGAACTCGACTACGCACCGGGCAAACCTGTGACGCTGGACATGGAAGCGGCCGAGGCCTTGGGCGTTGGCGAGGGTGCCAGCGTGCGCCTGGTGGCGGTTTAACGCTTTACAGCTGAGTTTCGCGGGTGGCGTGAGCGGCCCGTCTGAGGAGATAGCATGATCGTTCGTCCCGTACGCAGCAGCGATTTACCCGCTCTGATCGCCCTGGCCCGCAGCACGGGCACCGGCCTGACCACCTTACCGGCCAACGAAGAGCGCCTGGCCCATCGGGTCGGCTGGGCCGAGAAGACCTTTCGTGGCGAAGCCGGGCGCGGTGACGCGGACTACCTGTTCGTGCTCGAAGATGACGACGGTCGCGTGGTCGGTATTTCCGCCATCGCCGGTGCCGTGGGCCTGCGTGAGCCCTGGTACAACTTCCGGGTTGGCCTGACGGTCAGCGCTTCCCAGGAACTGAACATCTATCGGGAAATCCCGACCCTGTTCCTGGCCAACGACCTGACCGGCAATTCCGAACTGTGCTCGCTGTTCCTCCACGCCGACTACCGCAGTGGCCTCAATGGCCGGATGCTGGCCAAGGCGCGGCTGTTGTTCATCGCCGAATTCCCGCAGTTGTTCGGCAACAAGATCATCGCCGAGATGCGCGGCATGTCCGACGACAACGGGCGCTCGCCGTTCTGGGAAAGCCTGGGCCGGCATTTCTTCAAGATGGAATTCAGCCAGGCCGATTACTTGACCGGCGTCGGTAACAAGGCATTCATTGCCGAACTGATGCCCAAGTTTCCGCTGTACACCTGTTTCTTGTCCGAAGATGCCCGGGCCGTGATCGGCCAGGTTCATCCGGATACCGAACCGGCATTGTCGATGCTCAAGAGCGAAGGCTTCAGCTACCAGGGTTACGTCGACATCTTCGACGCCGGCCCGGCGGTGGAATGCGAAACCGGCAAGATCCGCGCGATTCGCGACAGCCAGGCGCTGGTGCTGGCCATTGGTACGCCGGGCGATGACGCCACGCCGTTCCTCATCCATAACCGCAAGCGCGAAGACTGCCGCATCACCGCGGCACCGGCGCGCTTCGCCGCAGGCACACTGGTGGTCGATCCTCTGACCGCCAAACGTCTTCAACTCAACGCCGGCGATCAAGTGCGTGCCGTCGCGTTGTCTGCTGCCCGGGAGTCGAAATGATGAACTCGTTGTACATCGCAGGGAGCTGGCTGGAAGGTCAGGGCGACCTCTTTGAGTCGTTGAACCCGGTGACCCAACAGGTGTTGTGGTCGGGTAACGGCGCCACGGCGGCGCAGGTGGAATCGGCGGTGCAGGCCGCGCGCCAGGCGTTCCCGGACTGGGCCCGCCGCTCGCTGGATGAACGCATCCAGGTGCTGGAAGCCTTTGCCGCCGCCCTGAAGAACCGCGCTGACGAACTGGCCCAGTGCATCGGTGAAGAAACCGGCAAGCCGTTGTGGGAAGCGGCGACCGAGGTGACCAGCATGGTCAACAAAGTCGCCATTTCGGTGCAGAGCTACCGCGAGCGGACCGGCGAGAAGAGCGGCCCCCTCGGCGATGCCACCGCCGTGTTGCGCCACAAGCCCCACGGTGTGGTGGCGGTGTTCGGCCCCTATAACTTCCCCGGCCACTTGCCCAATGGCCACATCGTGCCAGCGCTGTTGGCCGGCAACAGTGTGTTGTTCAAACCGAGCGAACTGACGCCGAAAGTCGCCGAGCTGACGGTCAAGTGCTGGATCGAGGCCGGTCTGCCGGCGGGCGTGTTGAACCTGTTGCAAGGCGCGCGGGAAACCGGTATCGCCCTGGCGGCGAACCCGGGCATCGACGGGCTGTTCTTCACTGGTTCCAGTCGCACCGGCAACCTTTTGCATCAACAATTTTCCGGACGCCCGGACAAGATCCTCGCGCTGGAAATGGGCGGTAACAACCCACTGGTGGTGGATGAGGTGGCGGACGTCGATGCGGCGGTCTACACCGTTATCCAATCCGCTTTCATTTCAGCCGGGCAGCGCTGCACGTGTGCGCGCCGCCTGCTGGTGCCGGAAGGCGCCTGGGGCGATGCCTTGCTGGCGCGCCTGGTGGCGGTCAGCGCGACCCTTGAAGTCGGTGCCTTCGACCAGCAACCGGCACCGTTCATGGGTTCGGTGATTTCCCTGGGCGCGGCGAAGGCGCTGATGGATGCGCAAAACCATTTGCTGGGCAAAGGCGCCGTGCCGCTGTTGGCCATGACCCAGCCGCATCCCCAGGCAGCCTTGCTGACGCCGGGTATCCTGGACGTGACGGCTGTGGCGGAGCGTCCCGATGAGGAGCTGTTCGGGCCGTTGCTGCAAGTCATCCGCTACAAGGATTTCGCAGCGGCAATCACCGAGGCCAACAATACGCAATATGGCCTGGCGGCCGGATTGTTGTCCGATTCCCAGGCGCGTTACCAGCAGTTCTGGCTGCAGAGCCGCGCCGGTATCGTCAACTGGAACAAACAGCTGACCGGTGCCGCCAGCAGCGCACCGTTCGGCGGCGTCGGCGCCTCGGGCAACCACCGCGCCAGCGCTTATTACGCGGCTGATTATTGTGCGTATCCGGTGGCTTCCCTGGAGACGCCAAGCCTGGTCATGCCCGCGAGCCTGACGCCTGGCGTGCGAATGGCGTAGCCCTTTTCGCGAGCGGGCTCGCTCCTACAGGGATTTACACAGTCCTTGTGGGAGCGAGCCTGCTCGCGAAGGCCGCGCTGCGGTCTTTACTGATGCCTATAAAAAACAGATTCTCGTGGAGCCTCGCTGATGAAATCCTATGAAGTCAACTTTGACGGTCTAGTGGGGCCGACCCATAACTACGGCGGGCTCTCGTACGGCAACGTCGCGTCCCAGAGCAACAGCCAGCAATCCTCCAACCCCAAGGAAGCGGCGTTGCAGGGCCTGGCGAAAATGAAAGCGCTGATGGACATGGGCTTCCAGCAAGGCGTGCTGGCGCCGCAGGAGCGCCCGGACGTGGCGGCCTTGCGCCGGTTGGGCTTTGCCGGCAGCGATGCCCAGGTCATCCAACAGGTCGCGAAAGAAGCGATGCCACTGCTGGTGGCCAGTTGCTCCGCCTCCAGCATGTGGGTGGCCAACGCCGCCACGGTCAGCCCGAGCGCTGACACGGCTGATGGCCGCGTGCACTTCACCGCCGCCAACCTGAACTGCAAATACCACCGCAGCATCGAGCATCCGACCACCAGCCGTGTGCTGGGGGCGATGTTCGCCAATCAGCAACACTTCGCCCACCACGCCGCATTGCCGGCGGTGGCGCAGTTTGGCGATGAAGGCGCGGCCAACCACACGCGTTTCTGCCGCGCCTACGGCGAGGCCGGTGTCGAATTCTTCGTCTTCGGTCGCAGTGCCTTCGACACCCGTTACCCCGCACCGCAGAAATACCCGGCGCGCCAGACCCTCGAAGCCTCCCAGGCGGTTGCCCGCCTGCACGGGCTGCGGGAGGAGGGCGTGGTGTATGCCCAGCAGAACCCGTCGGTGATCGATCAGGGGGTGTTCCACAACGACGTCATCGCCGTGGGCAATGGCGAAGTGCTGTTTTATCACGAGGACGCGTTCCTCGAGACCGACAAGATGCTGGCCGAATTGAGCAGCAAACTCGCCAAGGTCGGTGGGAAATTTCAATCGGTGTGCGTACCGCGTTCGGCGGTCACCGTCGATGATGCGGTACGTTCCTACCTGTTCAATAGCCAGTTGCTGTCGCGTCCCGACGGCTCGATGCTGTTGATCGTGCCGGAAGAATGCCGCAGCAACGAACGCGTCTGGCAATACCTGCAAGGCCTGACGGGCTCTGGCGGAGTCATCCGCGAAGTGAAGGTCTTCGACCTCAAGCAAAGCATGCAGAACGGAGGCGGCCCGGCTTGCCTGAGGTTGCGCGTGGCGCTGAACGAAACCGAACTGGCGGCCGTCAACCCAGGGGTTATCATGACCGCGTCGCTGTACGATTCGCTGACCCAATGGGTCGAGCGGCACTACCGCGACCGCATGACCGAAAATGACCTGGCAGACCCGCAGTTGTTGCTTGAATGCCGCGGGGCACTGGATGAACTGACACAAATCCTTAAACTTGGCGCGGTTTATCCTTTCCAGATCAATTGAAAGCGCGCGCGACCTGACTACAGTCAAAGCAGGGCGCGTTGCCTTATCCCCAGACGAGAACGTAAAGACATGAGCGATACCCTGCAGTTGATCCTTGAAGACACCGACGGCACCCAACTGGAAACTTCCTGCACCCGCGTCGCGGTGATGTGGCAAGGCAAGGAGCTGTGGATCCAGCAGGATGGCCGCGGTCAGCTGCTGATCGGCGTCGATGTCGAGGAAGGGGACGAGGAATACGCCAACCTGTTGTTGCGTCCATTGGCGACCAACCTGGTCAGCCTGCAACTGGAAATGGAACCGGCGGACGTCGGCGACGATGACCATGTCCATGGCCCGGATTGCGGCCACGACCATTAAGGAAACCGCGCTATGCTCGCCCTCGGCAAACTGCTTGAACTGACCCTCGCCGGCCGTGAACCGGCGGAGAAGACTCAACTGACTGTCGAAGGCGTACGGATGCGCTGGTTGAGCGAGGGCGCGCTGGAGGTCAAGCCGCCCGAAGCCCGGGATAACGGCCTGGACCTGCTGCTGTCGGCCGGTATCCACGGCAACGAAACCGCGCCGATCGAATTGCTCGACCGTCTGCTGCATGACATCGCCCGTGGTGATCTGAAACCGCGGGCACGCATTCTGTTCCTGTTCGGCAACCCCGAGGCCATCCGGCGCGGGGAGCGTTTCGTCGAACAGGACGTCAACCGCCTGTTCAATGGTCGCCATGAGCTGAGTGGCGGTCCTGAAGCGCTAAGGGCCTGTGAGCTGGAACGGCTGGCCGCCAGTTTCTTCAGTCGGCCGGAGCGCAGTCGCTTGCACTACGACCTGCACACCGCCATCCGCGGCTCGAAGATCGAGCAGTTCGCCTTGTACCCATGGAAGGAAGGTCGCGCGCATTCACGCCGTGAACTGGCGCGCCTGCGTGCCGCAGGCATGGAAGCGGTGTTGCTGCAGAACAAACCGTCCATCGTGTTCAGTGCCTACACCTACGATCAGCTCGGCGCCGAATCCTTCACCCTGGAATTGGGCAAGGCCCGGCCATTCGGGCAGAACGACGGGGTCAACGTCAGCCTGCTGGAAACCCGTCTGCAACAGATCATCGAAGGCAACGAGCCTGAGCTGGATGAGGGGCTCGATGGCCTCCAGCTGTTCAGCGTCGCCCGGGAAATCATCAAGCACAGCGACAGTTTCCGCCTGAACCTGCCGGCGGATATCGAGAACTTCTCTGAGCTTGGAAAAGGCTATGTACTGGCCGAGGACATCGCCCAGACCCGCTGGGTGATCGAGGAAGAGGGTGCGCGGATCATCTTCCCGAACCCCAAGGTCAAGAATGGCTTGCGGGCCGGGATACTGATTGTGCCGGCGACTGATGAGAACCTGGCCTGACTCAGTATCAAACTGACCCAAGACCCCTGTGGGAGCGAGCCTGCTCGCGATAGCGGTATATCAGCCGACATCTATAGCGACTGACACTCCGTCATCGCGAGCAGGCTCGCTCCCACATTTGGATCAGCGTCTGGGTTTAGACCGCTACCGCCCGCTGTTCACTGCGACGCAATGCCCGGGTCTTGTGCAGGGTATCGGCGCAAGTCTTCGCTGCTTCCTGGCCCTTGTGCACGAAATGCTCGAAGAAGAACTTCTGATGTTCTTCCCCCGCATGGAAGTGATGCGGCGTGAGCACGACCGAGAACACCGGCACTTCGGTTTCCAGCTGGACCTGCATCAGGCCGCTGATGACCGATTGGGCGACGAACTCGTGGCGGTAGATGCCGCCATCCACCACCAGGCCGGCGGCGACGATGCCGGCGTAGCGGCCTGACTTGGCCAGCAGCTTGGCGTGCAGCGGGATCTCGAAGGCGCCGCCGACTTCGAAGAAGTCGATATCACTTTCCTGGTAACCCTGGATGATCATTTCGGCGACGAAGCCTTTACGGCTCTGGTCGACGATTTCCTTGTGCCAGCAGGCCTGGATGAACGCGACGCGTTCGCCCGGATGACTTTTGCTTTTGCTGTCGATTGCGGTGGGTTGCATGTTCTGGTTCCTGTTTGTGTGAAAAACAGGGCGTCATGAATCGAAGGGGATTCGAGGGTACGCCGCGCACAAGACAGTCGCAGGCGGCCCTTGGGTGCCAATCCCGTTCTCTCTTCATCCGGACTATGACCGTCGGCCCCGGAATCACACCGGGTCTGCTGACCTTGTCGCTACCCCCCAAAAAACGAGGTAGCACCAAGCGCTCGCGGGCTATGCACGTTGCGTGCAATTACCGCCGGTGGGGAGTTGCACCCCGCCCTGAGAACGTTTTGCCGTCACGGCATGTGACGGCGGAGAATTTTTAACACATAAACCACTGTGGGAGCGAGCTTGCTCGCGATGGCGGTGGTTCAGCTTGCATCGATGCAGGATGTACTGCCGCCATCGCGAGCAAGCTCGCTCCCACAGGGGATCTGGATAATCTGTTGGGTTAGTGTGGTCCTGGGCTTGATTATTCCTCGCCATGCCCGCAGTAATTGCCCTTCGAAAGGGAATTCTCCCACCAGAACCCGAGGCCAGATTCATGAGTGTTATCGATCTTCGCAGCGACACGGTCACCCAACCTACCGCCGGCATGCTGGATGCCATGGGCAGCGCGCCGACCGGCGACGATGTGTATGGCGAAGACCCGACTGTCAATCGCCTTGAAGCTGAATTGGCCGCACGCCTGGGCTTCGCCGCGGCGCTGTTCGTGCCCACGGGCACCATGAGCAACCTGTTGGGGTTGATGGCCCACTGCGAGCGCGGCGACGAATACATCGTCGGCCAGCAGGCCCACACCTATAAATACGAAGGCGGTGGTGCGGCGGTGCTCGGTTCGATCCAGCCCCAACCCCTTGAGGTACAGGCGGACGGTTCCCTGGATCTGGCGCAGGTCGCCGCGGCGATCAAGCCCGATGACTTCCACTTTGCCCGCACCCGCCTGCTGGCCCTGGAAAACACCACGCAGGGCAAGGTGCTGCCGCTGGAATACCTGGCCCGGGCCCGGCGTTTCACCCAGGAACATGGCCTGGCCTTGCACCTGGACGGGGCACGGCTGTACAACGCTGCGGTCAAGCTGAATGTCGATGCCCGGCAGATCACGCAATACTTCGATTCGGTGTCGGTGTGCCTGTCCAAGGGCCTCGGTGCTCCGGTGGGCTCGGTCCTGTGCGGCACGGCCGAGCTGATCGGCAAGGCCCGCCGGCTGCGCAAGATGGTCGGTGGTGGCATGCGCCAGGCCGGGATTCTCGCGGCGGCGGGGCTGTATGCCCTGGACCATCACGTCCAGCGCCTGGCCGATGACCACGCCAATGCCCAGCGGCTCGCCGAAGGCTTGCGTGCGGCGGGCTACGAGGTCGAGCCAGTGCAGACCAACATGGTCTACGTGCAGATCGGCGAGCGGGCCGAGGCGATCAAGGCGTTTGCCGATGAACGGGGCGTCAAGCTCAGCGCGGCGCCACGCCTGCGAATGGTGACGCATATGGACGTAAGCGCGGCGCAAATCGACCAGGTGATCGCCACTTTCGTCGAATTTTCCCGCCAATGACCCGGCAACCGGGCCAATTGACAGTTTCTATCGCATAAACACGCTGTACCCCACGCGCAGGGCCGATATAATGCGGCCCTTTGCCGTTGCTTCGTCTGTTGACGTTTTGCACAGGCCTTTGGCCGCAGCCTCCGTGGAAGAACCTAATGAAAAGCGCAGAAATCCGTGAAGCCTTCCTTCGCTTCTTCGAAGAGCAAGGCCACACCCGAGTAGCCTCCAGCTCTTTGATTCCGGGCAACGACCCGACCCTGCTGTTCACCAACGCGGGGATGAACCAGTTCAAGGACTGCTTCCTGGGCCAGGAAAAACGTGCCTACACCCGTGCGGTGAGCAGCCAGAAATGCGTGCGTGCCGGCGGCAAGCACAACGACCTGGAAAACGTCGGCTATACCGCACGTCACCACACATTCTTCGAAATGCTGGGTAACTTCAGCTTCGGTGACTATTTCAAGCGCGACGCCATCACCTTCGCCTGGACCTTCCTGACCTCCGACAAGTGGCTGAACCTGCCCAAGGAAAAGCTCTGGGTGACGGTCTACGCCACCGACGACGAAGCCTATGAGATCTGGACCAAAGAGGTCGGTGTCCCGGCAGAGCGCATGGTGCGCATCGGCGACAACAAAGGCGCGCCTTACGCCTCCGATAACTTCTGGACCATGGGCGACACCGGCCCGTGCGGCCCTTGCACCGAGATCTTCTACGATCACGGCGCCGACATCTGGGGCGGCCCACCCGGCTCGCCGGAAGAAGACGGCGACCGCTACATCGAGATCTGGAACAACGTGTTCATGCAGTTCAACCGCACCGCCGATGGCGTGTTGCATCCGTTGCCAGCACCGTCGGTCGACACCGGCATGGGCCTGGAGCGGATCAGTGCGGTACTGCAGCACGTGCATTCCAACTACGAGATCGACCTGTTCCAGAGCCTGCTGAGCGCGTCGGCCCAGGCCATCGGCTGCACCAACGACAACCAGGCTTCGCTGAAAGTAGTCGCTGACCACATCCGTTCCTGCGGTTTCCTGATTGCCGACGGTGTGCTGCCTTCCAACGAAGGTCGCGGTTATGTGCTGCGCCGGATCATCCGTCGCGCCTGCCGTCACGGCAACAAGCTGGGCGCCAAGGGCAGCTTCTTCTATCAGATCGTCGGGGCGTTGGTGGCCGAGATGGGCGAAGCCTTCCCGGAACTCAAGTCCCAGCAGGCGCACATCGAGCGCGTGCTCAAGGCGGAAGAAGAGCAATTCGCCAAGACCCTGGAGCAAGGCCTGAAGATCCTCGAGCAGGACCTGGCTGAACTCAAGGGCAACGTGGTCCCGGGCGACGTGGTGTTCAAACTGTACGACACCTACGGTTTCCCGATGGACCTGACTGGCGACATCGCCCGCGAACGCAACCTGACCCTCGACGAGGAAGGTTTCGAGCGCGAGATGGAAGCCCAGCGGGTGCGCGCGCGTTCCGCCAGCTCCTTCGGCATGGACTACAACAGCCTGGTCAAGGTTGACGTGGCCACCGAGTTCACCGGATATGCCGGCACCACCGGTTCGGCCAAGATCGTTGCCATCTATAAGGACGGGCAGTCGGTCGACATCCTGAGCGAAGGCCAGGAAGGCGTGATCGTGCTGGACAAGACCCCGTTCTACGCCGAATCCGGCGGCCAGATCGGCGACAGCGGTTACCTGCAGGCGGGCAGCTCGCGTTTCGACGTGCGCGACACCACCAAGACCGGCGGTGCCTTCCTGCACCACGGCGTGCTGGCGTCGGGCAGCTTGATGATTGCCGCTCCCGTGGCGGCCCATGTCGACGCAGAGGTTCGTCACGCGACATCGCTGAACCACTCCGCCACGCACTTGCTGCACGCAGCGTTGCGCCAGGTGTTGGGCGAGCATGTCCAGCAGAAGGGCTCGTTGGTGGACAGTCAGCGCCTGCGCTTTGACTTCAGCCATTTCGAAGCCATCAAGCCTGAGCAACTCAAGGCGCTGGAAGAGATCGTCAACGCCGAAATTCGCAAGAATTCCCCGGTGGAAACCGAAGAAACCGACATCGAAACCGCCAAGCGCAAGGGCGCGATGGCGTTGTTCGGCGAGAAATACGGCGACAGCGTGCGCGTGCTGAGCATGGGCGACTTCTCCGTTGAACTGTGCGGTGGCATCCATGCCAACCGGACCGGCGACATCGGCCTGATGAAAATCATCAGCGAAGGCGGCGTGGCCTCCGGCGTGCGCCGGATCGAAGCGGTTACCGGCGCTGCGGCCCTGGCGTACCTCAACGCAGCCGAAGAACAACTCAAGGAAGCGGCAACCCTGATCAAGGGCAGCCGTGACAACCTGATCGACAAGCTGTCGGCTGTGCTGGAGCGCAACCGCCTGCTGGAAAAGCAACTCGAGCAGTTGCAAGCCAAGGCCGCCAGCGCCGCGGGCGACGATCTGTCGGCCCAGGCGGTGGACGTCAAGGGTGTGAAGGTGCTGGCCGTGCGTCTGGACGGCCAGGACGGCAAGGCGCTGCTGGCGCTGGTCGATCAACTGAAAAACAAACTCGGCCGCGCAGTGATCCTGCTCGGCAGTGTCCATGAGGAAAAGGTCGTTCTCGTCGCAGGCGTGACCAAAGACCTGACTGGCCAACTCAAAGCCGGTGATTTGATGAAGCAGGCCGCTGCGGCAGTGGGCGGCAAGGGCGGTGGTCGTCCGGACATGGCGCAAGGCGGTGGTACCGACGTCGGCGCACTGGACGCGGCACTGGCCCAGACCGTTGCATTTGTAGAGCAGGGTATTTAAGACAGTGCCGCGGGCTCGTGGTCTAGTGACGAGCCCGCGCGCTGTTGATTGAATTATTGGGCGCCCTTCATGGGCAGAGGCGGCTTTGAAATGGCTTTGATCGTACAGAAATTTGGAGGCACCTCGGTCGGCACTGTCGAGAGAATCGAACAAGTCGCCGACAAGGTTAAGAAATTCCGTGAAGCGGGCGATGACCTGGTGGTTGTGCTGTCGGCCATGAGCGGCGAGACCAACCGTCTGATCGATCTGGCCAAGCAAATCAGTGGCGACCAGCAACCGGTTCCCCGTGAGCTGGACGTGATCGTTTCCACCGGCGAGCAGGTGACCATTGCCTTGCTGGCCATGGCGCTGATCAAGCGTGGCGTGCCGGCGGTGTCCTACACCGGCAACCAGGTGCGGATCCTGACGGACAGCGCGCACAACAAAGCGCGTATCCTGCAGATCGACGACCAGAAGATTCGCGGCGACCTGAAGGCTGGCCGCGTCGTGGTCGTCGCCGGTTTCCAAGGCGTGGACGAGCAGGGCAACATCACCACCCTCGGCCGTGGCGGTTCCGACACCACGGGCGTGGCGCTGGCAGCGGCTCTCAAGGCTGACGAATGCCAGATCTACACCGATGTGGACGGTGTCTACACCACTGACCCACGGGTCGTGCCTGTGGCCCAGCGCCTGGACAAGATCACCTTCGAAGAGATGCTGGAAATGGCCAGCCTTGGCTCGAAGGTGTTGCAGATCCGGGCGGTCGAATTCGCCGGCAAGTACAACGTTCCGCTGCGCGTTCTGCACAGCTTCAAAGAGGGTCCGGGCACCCTCATTACTATTGATGAAGAGGAATCCATGGAACAGCCGATCATTTCCGGCATCGCTTTCAACCGCGATGAAGCCAAGCTGACCATCCGTGGCGTGCCAGACACCCCCGGCGTGGCGTTCAAGATTCTCGGCCCGATCAGTGCCGCGAACATCGAAGTCGACATGATCGTGCAGAACGTCTCGCACGATAACACCACCGACTTCACCTTCACCGTGCACCGCAACGACTACCAGTCCGCCGAAGCGATCCTGAAAAAGACCGCTGGCGAGATCGGTGCCCGGGAAGTGGTGGGCGATACCAAGATCGCCAAGGTCTCGATCGTCGGTGTCGGCATGCGTTCCCACGCAGGCGTGGCCAGCCGCATGTTCGAATCCCTGGCCAAGGAAAGCATCAACATCCAGATGATCTCTACCTCGGAAATCAAGGTTTCCGTGGTCATCGAAGAGAAGTACCTGGAACTGGCCGTGCGCGCCCTGCACACGGCTTTCGAACTCGACGCTGCTGTCCAACAGGGCGAGTAAAGCGTTGTCTTGAGGGCGCGGCTGGACCGCGCCCTTTGTTTTTCTGAATGGCGCGTCCCAAAACTGTTCTTTTGCCCGCGCTGGTCAATACTAGGCCTGTAGGCTTCGACCGTTTCGGTTGTAGGTCCAATGCCTTTTTTTTGCAGACTGTTGTCCCTTAAGTGAATTGCGTGAGGAGAAAGGTATGCTGATTCTGACCCGTCGGTGTGCAGAAAGCCTGATTATTGGCGATGGCGAAATCACCGTGACCGTGCTCGGCGTCAAAGGAAACCAAGTGCGTATCGGCGTCAACGCCCCGAAAGAGGTTGCTGTACACCGGGAGGAAATCTACCTGCGTATCAAGAAAGAGAAGGACGACGAACCAAGCCATTAATTTTTATCGATTTTTATGTTTGCAAACGGGGATGAAGGTGGTTAATATACGCCCCGTGTTGCGGAGAGCTGGCCGAGTGGCCGAAGGCGCTCCCCTGCTAAGGGAGTACACCTCAAAAGGGTGTCGGGGGTTCGAATCCCCCGTTCTCCGCCATTATTCGTTTAGTGCGTTAGAGCCTGGCTTGATCAGTAAGTGATTGAAATTACTGAAAAAAGCGCTTTACAAAAGGATTTGACGACCTATAATGCGCGGCAACAAATGCACTCGTAGCTCAGCTGGATAGAGTACTCGGCTACGAACCGAGCGGTCACAGGTTCGAATCCTGTCGAGTGCACCATTTAAGAGTCGTTTGCAGCAATGCAAATAACTTGGCTTCAACCAGTTGTGATCTGGTATAAAACCACAACTTGCACTCGTAGCTCAGCTGGATAGAGTACTCGGCTACGAACCGAGCGGTCACAGGTTCGAATCCTGTCGAGTGCACCAAACACCAAAAAGCCCGCGTTTAACGCGGGCTTTTTGCTGTCTACGATTTACCTTTCACACATCCCCTCTCATCGAACACGACCTCGGCGCTGCGACCTTTCTTCGCCTTGTAGGTATACCGTGTGCTCGAATTCCGAATCTTGATTGAATCTGGCTTGCCCAAGGCACTCTCCACGTCCTGTTGGCTCATGCCGGCGACGATGCGTCGTTCCAGGATGGCATCCCGGCGTTGCCTGGCATCGATGAGGTTCCCGCAGCGGTCCTGGACCTGACCCACCACGGTCGGTTCCTTGCGGGTGGTTGTGTTGCCGGATGTTTGCCGGCGCTCCGCCTCGGGCAGCATCGCTTCGGTCGTCGGCTCGGTCGAACCTGGGCTGTACGGGTGGATCTGCTGCAGCGACAGGGCTTCTCCCGGGCCGCAGCTCAAGGTGGTGAATGTCACGTGCCCCGCAATACTTTCGCAGCGGTGCACGGTCTGCCCGGCCGCCCACAAAGGCAGGCAGGGCAGGGCGGCGAGCAGGAACAGGTAGTGGCTGACGGGCATCCGGTCGTCCTCCTTGACGGTGCAGGAGAAAAGGGTAGTCGCTGCATTCCTGCCGGCGCGTGTGTTTTCTTTTCTGGATAAGTCGTCGTAGAGGAACAGGTTCAGCCTGGGTTCAGGTTTGTCTCGCAAGCGCTTGTTCTTGCCATGATTTTTTAGCGTTTTAAAGCGTCAAGCGGTGTATGATTGCGCCCGTCAGCCCCGCCGGGGCTTTGGAATATCTCCATGGACTTACCCAGTAGTTACTCAATTTTTAGTTTTGCCAATCATGAATTAACTGATTGATCCTTCCGGCGTGCTCCACTGCTGGGAGTGGAGTTCGCCTATGACCCAAGTAGAAGTCAAAAAAACGCAGGAAAGCCTTCAGGATCGTCTCGCTCAAGTCGTTGAGCTGCTGCAGCGCCAGCGGGTCGTCGAAGACCTGACGCATCGCCAGGAAGGCCCGCATCATGACCGGGTCGAGAACCTGGTCCACCGGCAGAATCTCGTCGAGTTGCAACGCAAGCTCGATGACCTGCACTCCGCCGACGTCGCCTACATTCTTGAAGCCCTGCCACTGGAAGAGCGCCTGACGGTCTGGCAGTTGGTCAAGGCTGATCGCGACGGTGACATCCTGCTCGAAGTGTCGGACTCGGTTCGGGAAACCCTGATCGCCGACATGGATGATCACGAGTTGCTGGCGGCGGCCAAGGAAATGGACGCCGACGAACTCGCCGACCTTGCGCCCGAACTGCCACGGGACGTTGTCCACGAACTGATGGAAGCCCTCGACGGCCAGCAGCGTGAGCGTGTGCGCTCGGCGTTGTCCTATGACGAGGAGCAAGTCGGTGCGCTGATGGACTTCGAGATGGTGACGATCCGCGAGGATGTCAGCCTTGAAGTGGTCTTGCGTTACCTGCGTCGCCTAAAGGAGCTGCCCGGCCATACCGACAAGCTTTTCGTGGTCGACTACGACGGCGTGCTCAAGGGCGTGCTGCCCATCAAGCGTCTGCTGGTCAACGACCCGGAAAAACAGGTGGCCGAAGTCATGGCCAGCGACCCGGTGAGCTTTCACCCGGACGAAGACGCCTACGATGCGGCCCAGGCGTTCGAGCGTTATGACTTGATTTCTGCGCCGGTGGTCGACAAGAACGGCAAGCTGATCGGCCGTCTGACCATCGATGAAATGGTCGACTTGATTCGTGAGGAAAGCGAAAGCGAAGTCCTCAACATGGCCGGTCTGCGCGAAGAAGAAGACATCTTCGCTTCGGTCTGGAAGTCCCTGCGTAACCGCTGGGCCTGGCTGGCGATCAACCTGATCACGGCGTTTGTCGCTTCCCGGGTCATTGGCCTGTTCGAAGGCTCCATCGAGAAGCTGGTGGCGCTCGCGGCGCTGATGCCCATCGTCGCCGGTATCGGTGGCAACTCCGGTAACCAGACCATCACCATGATTGTCCGTGCCATGGCGCTGGACCAGGTCAGCACCGGCAATACATCACGATTGATGCGCAAGGAGCTGGCTGTCTCCTTGATCAACGGCGTGATTTGGGGTGGGGTGATTGGCGCGGTGGCTTACCTGCTTTATGGCAGCTGGTCGCTGGGGGTGGTCATGACAGCCGCGATGACGCTCAACCTGCTGTTGGCAGCATTGATGGGGGTATTGATCCCCATGACCCTGGCCCGCATGGGGCGCGATCCTGCCATGGGCGCCAGCGTCATGATCACCGCCGTGACCGACAGCGGCGGCTTTTTCATTTTCCTGGGGTTGGCGACGATTTTTCTACTCTGATCGTTCGTCAGGAAACCGGCCTGCTTGGCGTTTACTTGGAAAAAAATGGCGCTTCCTTCAGAAATGGGAAGCGCCTTTTTTTTGGGGCTTCTTTTGATTGCTGGGGCGTCACCCAAAGCAAGGCAGCCGGCAGGTACAGTCGCTTATGCAACGGCGCCACGCTATCGCGAGCAAGCTCCCCACATGGATTGGCGAGTGTTCACGATGTGTGCACGACACAAAAACCTGTGGGAGCGAGCTTGCTCGCGATGACGCCGGCACATCCACCATTCATGTGACTGGACCACCGCCTTCGCGAGCAGACTCGCTCCCACCATTGGGTCGGAGTACGGCTGCCAGAACCAGGTCGGCTATAAGGTCGCCTCGGGGTGGTCCCCGGAGCAATGCCTCCGTTCAGAGGCGCCGAGCCTAAGCGAATCCTCTGCGTATCACTGCATCAACGCCAGCCGTGCAGCCAGCAACACAAAGGCTGCCGAGAATAGGCGGCGCATCCACCGCAGCACTGGCGGACGCTCCAGAACATGGTGGCGCATCGATGCGCAGAACACACCATAAAGGGTGAAGATGGCAAAGGTAATCGCCATAAAGACGAAGCTTAGCTGCAGCATGCGCCCCATGGCGTTCGTTTCTCCTGGCGCAAGAAATTGCGGCAGAAAAGCCAGAAAGAAAATCGACAGCTTTGGATTCAGCAGGTTGAGCAAGATTCCCGCAACAATCACCGCCCCATTGGATCGCGGCGTCTTGTTCGGATCAATGTCCAATGCTCCGCGGCTCTGGAGCGTGCTCCGTGCCATCCAAAGCAGGTAAGCGACGCCAAGGTACTTGATGACCTCAAAGGCCAGCATGCTGGCATGCAACAGTGCCGCGAGGCCTGTGGTGGCTGCCAGCATGTGTGGCACGACCCCCAGGGTGCAACCGAATGCGGCTACCACGCTTGCGCGCCAGCCTTGGGCCAGGCCGGCCGCCACCGTATAGACCACGCCGGTGCCAGGCGAGGCGACCACGATCAGGGAGGTGAGAAGAAAATCGAGGTTCATGCAGCGCGTCCTTGGAGTGATTGAGACTCCAGCCTGCCTGTCATGAAAAGGGGGATCTTGAACGAAATTGCAGGGCGCTAGTGCCCTTGTCGGGCGTACATGCCTGGTGAGAACCCAAAGCTGCGCACGAAGCATCGGGTCATATGGCTCTGGTCCGCAAAACCACTGGCAAGGGACGCATCGGCCAGCGGCATGCCCGCCGCGATCAGGTGTCGGGCTCGCTGAATACGTCGTTGCAGCAGATAGGCGTGGGGCGTCAATCCAGTCAGGCGGGTGAGCGCGCGTACGAGCTGAAAGCGACTTAAATCGGCTTCCCTGGCGAGCAAGGCAAGTGACAAGGGTGACTGCGGATCGTCGTCGATCATGGCTTTCGCACGGCTTGCCGCGACCCTTGGCATAGACGATACCGGCATGGGGCGGTCCAGCAAATGTTCGAGCAAAAGCGCCAGCGTCTCTTCGATCTTCAGGTGGTCGCCAAGCGCCTCGGCGTGAGCGATTGTTCGATACAGGGTGCGGAACAATTCGGCCGCAGGCGGGTTTTGCAGAACCGGATAAGCGAACTCGCTGGCGCAGATGCCCCCCTCCCTGCTCATGTCCTCGAATGCCTGCGCGATCAGCGGTGGGTCGAAATACAGCATCTGCCAGCGACGCTTTCCGTCTCCGATGGGGGCACCGTCATGCACTTCGGCCGGATTGACCGATATAAGATCACCAGCGGTGGCCTCTACCGGGCCTCGGCCGCTGGCTGAGCGTTGCGCCCCGCGCACAAGCAAACCAATGCCAAAGTGTTCGTGCATATGCCGGGCAAACGTTCGATCCGAATCGGCCTCGACGATTTCCACGCCCAGCCCTGCGATTCTTCGAACCTTGAATGCATGACCTGTCATGCAGGCCTCCAAGCCCCTGTTGTTGGTTGATCAATTTAGCACCACTGCCATTGATCGGCAGGGGGGGGGGCTGCGATGAGCGCTCCAGGCAGGCCTGGGTCAAACGCCGGGCGAAAAAAAGCCAGCACGCGGCTGGCTTGAATATTTTAGCGGTGATCAGGTCGCGTCTGCGGCCATCTCGGCGTCATGGGCAATCAGCGAAACGAGGGCGTTCTGCTGGCGATGGGAGAGTTGTCGGAAGCGTTGAAGCAACTCGCGCTCATGCAAAGACAGCTCCGGGCTGTCCAGGCGCATGCTCAACTCTTCACCCAACGCACCTTCCTGAATCAGGCTTTGCTCCAGGCGCGCAATGATTTCAGAGTTCATGCTGCGATGATGATTACGAGCCACCTCGGCAATGCGTTCCCGCATTCCGTCTGGCAGACGTACGACGAACTTGTCAGCCGTACGGCTGGAATAAATTGCCTGTTTCATTGGGCGCATATTTATTTAACCGGTTAGTTCAGGGGAGCGGTTCTTGGGATTTGGCCGCAGGATGTCGATAGGACAAGCCCCATTGCCAAATGTTCAACCTGAATTGTTAAGAGGCCCGCATCATGCCTCAAAATTGCCAGATCATTGGCGCCAATTCTGTGACAAATTCTGATCCGGGTAAAGGCGTTATGCCAGCACCTTTCATCAAAAAATGCGGACTGGTTGGAAAAAAACAACAGGTTCGCAGTTTGTGACCGTCGGATTGTGTCGATGTGCCATACCGTCTGGCGGATAACGGAAATGGACAAAAGCTGTGCCGTCCCTGTCTTGTACAAGGATAGTGGCAAATGGCCGATTTACTAGGGTGAGCAAGCCAGGGGCGGATGAATGGTGACCGGGGGCCCGCCACTAAGGCCCTGCCGGCCTTCCCGGCAGTACCATTTGCCTACACTTAAAAGCAGGGACAACATGACAAACGCAGGGTAGGTCGTTAACATGCACGCCGTCCCGCGCACCGCATTTCTTGTGGTTGATTTGTGTCTCAGTAGCTCAATTGGATAGAGCATCCCCCTCCTAAGGGGAAGGTTGGCAGTTCGAACCTGCCCTGGGACACCATTATAAACAGTGAGTTAGCGCAATGACCGCTGACTTCTCCTGCTTGCCTTCCCCTTTCCTCCAACGATCAACCCAGGCTTGATCGCGCCGTTCATGCCTTGCACCGCTTCCTTGTTCCTCAAGCTGTGACCGATTGCCCATTTTTACCCTTCTGTATCGAGCTTGCTTTCGCTCGGTTGCGCAGCAACCGCCAAAAAACAGGTCCGCTGCGCGCCCCAGCGGGAGCAAGCTCCCTCGCCACGGGTGTTCAGCCGGTCCTCGGTAATTGGTTTCTCCGACACCTTCCCCTTAACGGAACGCCATCGCCTGCCGATAACCCGATGAGCCCGTTTCTCTTTAACGTTTCGGCTCGCAATGTGCGTCACGGCACAGCCAGGCCAAGCGGGTGCTGAAATCCCTTGAACGTTGCTGGCTGGTGGCTATCATCTGCGCGCCTCGGGGTTGTGACACGGCGTTTCGTTGTTCTGCCATTGGGTTATTTTCTTACTTGCCTGGACATCCTCGATGCTGGCGTACCACCAAAAAAGTTTTCTGATCGTCGATGATTTCTCGGATTTCCGCAGTTCGATCCGCTCCATGCTGCGTGAGCTGGGCGTCAAGGACGTGGACACCGCCGACACCGGAGAAGTGGCGCTGCGCATGTGCTCGCAGAAGCGCTATGACTTCATCCTGCAGGATTATCACCTGGGCGACGGGCGCAAGAATGGCCAGCAGGTGCTCGAAGACCTGATGGTCGAGAAGTTGATCAGCCATGAAAGTGTCTTCCTCATGGTGACCGCCGAGACCAGCCAGGCGATGGTGCTCAGTGCCTTGGAGCACGAGCCGGATGCGTACCTGACCAAGCCGTTCAACCGCTCCGGCCTGGCCCAGCGGCTGGAGCGGCTCGAGCAGCGCAAGACTCTGCTCAAGCCGATCCTGCAAGCCCTCGACCGTGGCAAGCCAATGGAAGTGCTCAATGCCTGCATCGCCCTGTGCAAACAGGACCCGCGCTACGGGCCGTTGTGCTTGCGTTATCGCGCCGATGCGTTGCGCGACCTGAATCAGAACGAAGCCCTTGAGCGGCTGTACAACTCGATCATCGCGGATCGCCCGTTGCCGTGGGCCTACGCGGGGCTGGGCAAGTTGATGTTCAAGCGCGGCCAAGTGGCGCAGGCCAAGGCCGTTTATGAAAAGGCCTTGAAAGTCTTTCCGATGATGCCGGCGTTGTACGACGGCATGGCCGAAGTGCTGATGGCCGAAGGCGACACCAAACAGGCGCAGCACGTGCTGGAAGAAGCGGTGCGTCTGTCGCCGCTGGCGGTGCGCCGTCAATCGTTGCTGGGCAAGCTGGCGATGGCCAACGAAGACTACGACACGGCGTCCCGGGCTTATCGACAGGCGGTCGGGCAGGGGGCGCAGTCGCGCTTCAAGGACCCGGAAAGCAACCTCGGCCTGGCCCATGCGCTGATCAGCAAGGGCAGCGAAAAAGGCCTCGATACCCGGACCCGGCTGGAGATCAACACGACCCTCAGTGCGGTGGCGAAGGATAACCTCAACGATCCCGGGCTGCAGGTCCGGGCGCGGCTGATGAAGGCCACCAGCCTGTTGCTCAACGATGCCGAAACCGCCGAAAAGCTCACCGAACAGGCCTTGCAGCGCCTCGATGGCATGGAGCAATTCATGAGCGCCGAGGCCGCGTTGCTGGTGGCCAAGCAGTTGCAAATGCTTGGCCAGACCAGCGCCGGCGAGTCGATGCTCAAGAACTGCGCGGAAATCTACGGTGATGACCCGACGGTGATGCAAGGCATCGCCAAGCTCACCGACGACCCGAACATCCTCAATCAGGGCAATGCCGCCGCCGAGTTGAACCGCGAAGGCGTGCGCGTCTACAAGACCGGCGCATTGCCAGAGGCGCGAGAGCTGTTCCGCCGCGCGCTGAAGATGCAACCGAAGAACATCAGTATTGCCCTGAACATGGCGCAATCGCTGCTGCATGGCACCGACACCAGCGTGGAGTCGGAACTGCTGCAGGAGTGCCGCGCCTGCCTGAAACTGGTGGGCATGATGCCCGACACCGATGCGCGTTTTGCGCGTTATCAAAAACTGCGAAGCAAGGCATTTGGCGATGAATGACAGCGAACAGGCACT
The DNA here is from genome assembly GCF_001269655.1 of Pseudomonas thivervalensis. Taxonomy (GTDB): domain Bacteria; phylum Pseudomonadota; class Gammaproteobacteria; order Pseudomonadales; family Pseudomonadaceae; genus Aquipseudomonas; species Aquipseudomonas thivervalensis. The sequence continues at coordinate 106,840 of NZ_LHVE01000014.1, read as the reverse complement.
CGATTTCTCCACGGTGATCGCGTCGACAGTGCACGACATGAAAAACTCCCTGACCTTGCTCATGCAGGCGCATACGCAATGGCTCGAGCGTTTGCCCGACGCCCAGCGGCAGACCTCGGAGCAGGGCGTCATCGAGTTCGAGTTCGCCCATCTCAATGGCCTCATGGTGCAGTTGCTGGGGCTGTACAAACTCGGTGTCAACCAGTTGCCGTTGCACCCGGCCTACCATGAGTTGGACGACTTCATCGAGGCGCAACTGGCCGGCCATCAGGACTTGTTCCGCAGCCGTGGGATCGTGGTCACCTACGACGTCGATCCGCTCAGCCCCCTGGGTTTTTTCGACCGTGAGCTGGTGGCGTCGGTGCTCGACAACTGCATCAACAACGCCATTCGCCATGCGCGCCAAGCATTGCTGATCAGCGTGAGCGACGAAGCCGGGCAACTGGTGCTGACCATCAACGACGACGGCGAAGGTTACCCGCCGCAGATGATCGAGCGTCAGGCCGAGTATGTGCAAGGTATCAACCACAGCAGCGGCAGCACCGGGCTGGGCCTGTACTTCGCCGCGCGGATCGCCGGGCTGCACCAGCGTGGCGGCGTGAGTGGGCGGACCGAGATCGCCAATGGCGGTGTGTTGGGCGGTGGGGTGTTCCGGCTTTATTTGCCCTGAGCGATCGTCCTGACAATACCAATCTCCTGTGGGAGCGAGCTTGCTCGCGATAGCGGTGTATCAGTCAACTCAATATTGGCTGAGCCGACGCCATCGCGAGCAAGCTCGCTCCCACATTCGTATTGCATAAGATTTTAATTGCCTCCGGGTGCTTGATATTCCGAACAGCTGGAGCCTATTTTGTACGGGTTGCCGTTCGCGGCTCGCACATAACAAGGATTGCGTCATGACGACCGATGGCCAGCGTTCACTCGCGCAGCGACTGACGGGCATTGATGAGATTGAATGTGTCACGCCGGATTTGAACGGCGTGCCGCGGGGCAAGGTGATGACCGCCGAAGGTTTCCTCGAAGGCCGGCGGTTGCAGTTGGCGCGGGGGGTGCTGCTGCAGTGCATCATGGGCGGTTATCCGCCGTCGCGTTTCTACGGCAGCGACGACGGCGACCTGGCGCTGGTGGCCGATCCGAAACAGATCCATCGCCTGCCCTGGAGCCAACAGCCCCGTGCCCTGGCGATCTGTGACGCCGATGAATTGGCCGGTGAAAGCTCCCGACTCTCGACGCGTGGCCAGCTCAAAGCGGTTGTCGCACGTTATGCCGCCCTTGGCCTGACGCCGGTGGTGGCGACTGAGCTGGAATTCTTCGTGTTCGCCCCCAACCCGGACCCGACCCAGCCGTTCCAGCCGCCGCTGGGCCTGGATGGGCGGCGCGAGGACGGCCAATCGGCGTTCAGCGTCAGCTCCAACAATGGCCTGCGTCCGTTCTTCAGTGAGGTCTATGAATGCATGGCGGCGCTGGGCTTGCCTCGCGACACCTTCATGCATGAAATGGGCGTGAGCCAGTTCGAGATCAATCTGCTGCACGGCGATCCTGTGTTGCTGGCCGACCAGACCTTCCTGTTCAAGCACCTGCTCAAGGAAGTCGCCCTCAAGCATGGCCTGACCGTGGTCTGCATGGCCAAGCCCCTGGCCCACACGCCGGGCAGTTCGATGCATATCCACCAGAGCGTCGTCGAGGCGAGCAGCGGTCGCAACGTGTTCAGCGACGAAGCGGGCGAACCGACGGCGGCGTTCCGGCATTTCATCGGGGGGCAACAGGCGTGCCTGGCGGACTTCACCGCGTTGTTCGCGCCCAACGTGAATTCCTACCAGCGCCTGTGCCACCCGTTCGCCTCACCGAACAATGCCTGTTGGTCCCATGACAACCGTTCGGCCGGGTTGCGGATTCCCGCCAGTTCGCCGCTGGCCCGACGGGTCGAGAACCGCTTGCCCGGGGCCGATGCCAATCCCTACCTGGCAATCGCCGCCAGCCTGGCCGCTGGGTTGTATGGGATTGAACATCGGCTGGAACCGAGCGCGGCGATCCAGGGTGAATTCGAAGTGCCGGATAATCTGTCGCTGCCATGTACCTTGCATGCCGCCCTGGAGCGTCTGAAGCGTAGTCATCTGGCGAAGGAACTGTTCGGCACGGAGTTCATCGAAGGCTACATCGCCTCCAAGACCCTGGAACTGACCAGTTTCTTCGACGAAATCACGCCCTGGGAGCGGCGTGTCCTCGCGGCCCAGGCCTAACCAACCGTCGCATTCGGGCTATCTTCAATAGATAGCCCTTACTCACCTCAAGGAGCCGCTCGGAACGCCGATGCGCCAAATCTGGAAACCTTTTCGAGCGCTTTATTTCGCCTCGCTGATGATGTTGATCGGCTCGGGCCTCTTGAGTACTTACCTGGCCTTGCGCCTGGCCGCCGACCATGTGGACAGCCTCTGGGTCGGTGCGCTGATGGCCGCCAACTATTTCGGCCTGGTGCTGGGCGGCAAGATTGGCCACCGGCTGATCGCCCGCGTCGGGCACATCCGCGCCTACTCGGCCTGCGCCGGGATCGTCGGGGCGGCGGTGCTGGGCCATGGCCTGGTGGACTGGCTGCCGGCCTGGATCGTGCTGCGGATGATCGTCGGCCTCGGCATGATGTGCCAGTACATGGTCATCGAGAGCTGGCTCAACGAACAGGCCGACGCCAAGCAGCGCGGGGTGGTGTTCAGCGGATACATGATCGCCTCGTACCTGGGGCTGGTGCTGGGCCAGTTGATTCTGGTCGTGCACCCGGCCCTGGGACTTGAGTTGTTGATGCTGGTGGCGCTGTGCTTCGCCTTGTGTCTGGTGCCGGTGACACTGACCCGTCGGATTCACCCGGCCCCGCTGCATCCTGCACCGATGGAGCCGCGTTTCTTTATAAAACGCGTGCCACAGTCTTTGACCACGGTGTTGGGCTCTGGGCTGATCGTGGGTTCCTTCTACGGCCTGGCGCCGCTGTACGCCTCCCAGCAGGGCCTGAGCACCGAACAGGTCGGTCTGTTCATGGGCTGCTGCATTTTTGCCGGCCTGTTGGTGCAGTGGCCACTGGGCTGGCTATCGGATCGTTATGACCGAGCGCTGCTGATCCGCTGCTTCGCTCTGGCCTTGGTGGTTTGTGCATTGCCACTGGCCATCCTGTCGAAGGTGCCGCTGGAAGTATTGTTCGTCGCGGGGTTCTGCTGTTCGTTGGTGCAGTTTTGCCTGTACCCGCTGGCGGTGGCGTTTTCCAACGACCACGTCGAGGGCGATCGCCGGGTGTCGCTCACGGCGATGCTGTTGGTGACCTACGGCGTGGGCGCCAGTATCGGCCCATTGGCGGCCGGGGTGCTGATGAAGCTGTTCGGCAGCCAGATGTTGTATGGCTTCTTCGCCCTGTTTGCGTTGGTACTCGTGTGGCGGATTCGGCCGAAAGCGGTCACCAATCTGCATCAGGTCGATGATGCGCCGCTGCACCATGTGGCGATGCCGGACAACATGACCAGTTCGCCCTTGGTGGCGTGCCTCGATCCGCGGGTCGACGAACAGGTCGTGCAGGAGCAGATGCAGACGTCGCCCAGTCCGGAGATGGAGCCTGAGCCAGCCACCGAAGCCGCTGCGGAAACCGAGGAGCCCGAGGGCCCCAGTTTTACCCAGGCCAGGCCTTGAAACAGGCATAAAAAACGGGCAGTCACCGCAAGGGACTGCCCGTTTTTTATGCCTCGACGATCAGAGGTCGTCTTTGTCGAAACGACGGGCTTCGCGCTGGAGCTGATAGACGAACCGCTCGACTTGCCGTTGCACCAGGCCACTGATGTTGTGGAAGCGTACGCCGGCGAACGTGGTGTTGAATCTTTCTTCGAAGTGCAGATAACGCAGCTCGACCGGGGCGGTCATGTTGCCAAACGGCAGGGCTGCGATGAAGCGCTCATACACCTGGCCCAATTGCAGTCGTTCCGTGATATCGCCTTCGAAACGCAATTTGCAACCGGTGGCGGAAATGTCCAGCAGCTTGCCGTCCACGGGGGACTTCATCTTGTCGCCGCCCAGCTCAACGCTCACCAGCTGGGCCAGCTTCAAGGCGGCGCGGAAGGCGTTGCGACGTTGATGGTAGACCACTTCGTCAGGCAGGGCGCCGCGATAGCAGCGACCGTCGCTGGATTCATCGATGGTCAGTGGACCCTTGCCATCCCACGCAATGCGCACGCCGTCATGGAAGCCCTCGACGCGAAACGGCTCGCCGGCCAGCAGGAAACGTTCGCCGTCCCGGGGGATCATTTCATCCAGGGCGATGGAGTTGGTCTCGCGATCGACATTGACCAGATAGCTCTGGAAGCGCTGGGTACGTTCATGGAAGGTAATGATCAGCGGGTCGTGGCTATCTTGCAGCATCCGCAGGTTGCCGGAGATTTCCAGGGGCGTGGTGAGGACCTTGGGGGGCTGCGGAGCATCATCCGCGTTTGAGGCATTGAACACGGTGGGTCAATCTCCAGGCAAAATACGACTACGAATAGCCAGCATTTTGCCAGCATGTATCGTGCGTTGATAGAGCGAAGGCATCGTTCGTTTCATGCCTGGCTGAGCGGACGGTGCTTGACCATTCTGGCCGTCGAACCGCTGGCGTCATACAGCGTCGGGATTTCGCCACCGTTAAGAATGCGCAACTGGTTGGCGGTGGCGACCTGCTGCATCTGGATCGACTGGCCATTGCGGGTGTTGGTCGCCTGGCATTGGGCGAGCAAGTCGTTGAGCACTTTGCTCTGGGACAGCAACTGATCGCCGATGGTCGACTGGCTGGCCAACTGCTCAAGGCCGTCATGACTGGCGGGTAGGTTGAGGCTGGCGAGGATCTCGCTGCGCTTGCGGCCATGCTGGTCGAGCAAGATGATCAGAGCCTGTTTCTGCGCCAGGATGTTTTCCAGCAAAGGCATGTCACGACCGTGCAGTGCCACGGATTCGGCCTGCAATAACTCCAGCAATTGTTGCGCTGGAACAAAGTCGTCGATGATCAGTTGCAATAATTGAGTGTCGTGCATGGCTGGCCTTGGGTCTTAGCGTCCAAAAGCCTGGCGCAGGCGGCGGCCTAGCGCTGGGCTTCGAAGTTGAGCAGTTTGCTGGCTACGCGGTTGCTGTCGACTTTGTAGCTGCCATCGGCGATGGCTGCTTTCAACTCGGCCACGCGGGCGTTGTCGACGACAGGTTGATCGCGCAGCTTGTCAGTGACCTTCTGCAACTGCTGAGCCTCATTGCTGAGGTGTACCGACTCCCCGTTGCTGACCTGTTCGGCTGGCGTGGACAGCGGCGCGGATTTGTCGGTTTCGACAGTTTCCTTGGTGGCGCTGGTACGCGTAGTGCCTGTCAGCGGTGAAGAGCTGTTTAAACGATTGAAATCGATGACCATGGTAAAAAACCTCTGGGTATTTGGACGCTTGCCATGTTTTCGGCCATCCCCCAAAAAACTTTAGGCTCATTTATTCAATGAACGTGCGCACGTCTGCGCTTGCCTTTGCGTAAGGCACAGTCTAGGGAACACCGGGATCAAGCGCCAGCTTTCTACCTCCTCTACCGAGTCATTACATCGCCACTTCCACTTGGCCTGGGGCCATCACCTGCGCCTTGATGACGCGCTGGGAATTGAGGTTTTTTACCCGTATCTGTTCGCGCATGCCGCCGTTGGACAAGGCTTCGCCGGGCATCCGCACGGCCAGGGAGCCGCTGCGGGCGGTGATGACCACCTGGTCGCCCTTGCGGACCACTTCGGCCTGTTCCAGGTGCACCAGTGTCACGACCTGGTCGGCGACCATTGGTCGGACAAGTTTCTGTCCGATGGCCTGATCGACGGAGGTCAGGAAACCCTGGCTGATCTGGCTGACGTCCCGTTCGCGCAACATGACGTCCTGGGGCTCGACGATCCCGGCCCGCTTGAGCGGGCGCGTGGTCGTGACGATTTCCCGGAACAGGCGCACTTGGGCGGGCACGAACACCGTCCAGGGCGCGGCGCTGTCGCAACGGACCTTCACCGTGACACGGCCCAGGGGCCGGGCCGGGCTCTCCAGCGAAGCACTCAGTTCCCTGTCACACATGGGCATGCGCAGGCGCGGGTCGAGCTGGTTGACTTCGATTTCGTAACGACCTTCGGTTTGACTGGTTGCCAGGTAGTCTTCTACGGTGAATTCAAGAAAGCCCTGAGTGACGCCGATAAGGAGATCAGGCAAGGTAACCGGAACCGCCGCAAGGGCAGGAGCGCCCGAGGTGAACAGGCAGGCAGCCAGCAGTGCACCGAGCCAGTGGCGGCAGTGAGTGATCAGGCGTCGAGAAAATGTCGTTTGTGCGTTCATGCCGGTTCAATAGCAAGCCCCGTGCCGTTTAGTGATGAATGCGCGTCGGACACATTAGCGTTAGGTAGGAGTCAGGGCATGGCGGGAGTAATGGATTCGGTAAACCAGCGCACCCAGCTGGTCGGTCAGAATCGCCTGGAGCTGTTGTTGTTCCGTCTCGACGGCCAACAAATGTATGGGATCAACGTATTCAAGGTCCGCGAGGTGCTGCAATGCCCCAAGCTGACCCTGATGCCCAAGTCCAGCCCCGTCGTGTGCGGTGTGGCCAATATCCGGGGTGCGACCATCCCGATTCTCGACCTGGCGATGGCGACCGGTTCCGGTCGGCTGCTGGACCAGAGCAATCCGTTTGTGATCATCACCGAGTACAACACCAAGACCCAGGGTTTCCTGGTGCGCTCGGTGGAGCGCATCGTCAACATGAACTGGGAAGAGATCCATCCGCCGCCCAAGGGCACCGGTCGCGATCACTACCTGACGGCGGTGACGCGGGTCGATAACCAGTTGGTGGAAATCATCGACGTGGAGAAAATCCTCGCCGAAGTGGCGCCCACGCCGGAAACGATCTCCGTCGGTGTGGTGGATGCCGAGACCCAGCACAAGGCGGTTTCGCTGCGGGTGCTGACCGTCGACGATTCTTCGGTGGCCCGCAAGCAGGTGACCCGTTGCCTGCAAACGGTCGGCGTCGAGGTGGTGGCGTTGAACGACGGACGACAGGCGCTGGACTACCTGCGCAAGTTGGTCGACGAGGGCAAGAAACCCGAGGAAGAGTTCTTGATGATGATCTCCGACATCGAGATGCCGGAGATGGATGGCTACACCCTGACCTCGGAAATCCGCAGCGACCCGCGTATGCAAAAGCTGCACATCATCTTGCATACTTCATTGTCCGGTGTTTTCAACCAGGCGATGGTCAAGAAGGTCGGTGCCGACGATTTCCTGGCGAAGTTCCGCCCCGATGACCTGGCGTCCCGGGTGGTCGATCGGATCAAGGCAGCAGAATAAAGTAAAGGTCGGGCGCGTTGTGCGCCCGGCAAGTCAACACGATGAAAGAGGCGGTATCTTGTCTACGGGTAATTTGGATTTCGAACAGTTCCGGGTCTTCCTGGAAAAAGCCTGTGGCATCTTGCTTGGTGAAAACAAGCAATACCTGGTGTCGAGCCGTCTCAATAAATTGATGGAGCAACAGGGCCTCAAGTCATTGGGCGAGCTGGTGCAGCGTATCCAGACCCAACCGCGCAGCGGCTTGCGCGAGATGGTGGTGGACGCGATGACCACTAACGAAACCCTGTGGTTTCGTGACACCTATCCGTTCGAGGTCTTGAAGAACAAAGTGCTGCCAGCGGCCATCAAGGCCAGCCCGGGCCAGCGCCTGCGAATCTGGTCGGCGGCCTGTTCGTCGGGGCAGGAACCCTATTCGTTGTCGATGTCCATCGATGAGTTCGAGCGGAGCAACCTGGGCCAGTTGAAAGGTGGCGTGCAGATCGTCGCCACCGACCTGTCCGGCACCATGCTCAATAATTGCAAGACCGGCGAGTACGACAGCCTGGCCATCGGTCGAGGCCTGTCGCCGGATCGCCTGCAGCGCTACTTCGACCCGAAAGGGCCGGGTAAATGGGTGGTCAAGGCGCCGATCAAGAGCCGAGTGGAGTTCCGCTCGTTCAACCTGCTGGACAGCTACGCCAGCCTGGGCAAGTTCGACATCGTGTTCTGCCGCAACGTGCTGATCTACTTCTCGGCCGAAGTGAAGAAAGACATCCTGCTGCGTATCCACAGCACGCTCAAGCCGGGCGGCTACCTGTTCCTGGGCGCCTCCGAGGCGTTGAACGGTTTGCCGGATCATTACCAGATGGTCCAGTGCAGCCCGGGGATCATCTACCAGGCGAAGTGATGGGCTTGGGGTGTCAAAAAACGGGAGTCCATGGGCTCTCGTTTTTTTTGCCTGTTGATATTCATTCACCACCGTCCCCTGTGGGAGCGAGCCTGCTCGCGATGCGGTATTCCAGACGTCATCAATGTGAACTGACACACCGCTATCGCGAGCAGGCTCGTTCCCACAGTGGAACGCATTCATCCTGCAGAAGCGGCAGAAAAGCGGCAGCCGGCGGAAGCCGATTGCCGCTTTTCTGGCATTGCCGCTTTGCCGATCCCCGCAAAGCCCCGGTTTACGGGGCTTCTGAAAGTGGCACGACGCTTGCTAAAGCCATCGTACGTATATTCTGGTCACCCAAAGGTTTCCGACATGAGCATCAGCTTCGATAAAGCGCTCGGTATCCACGAACAGGCCCTGAGCTTCCGCGCCCAGCGTGCCGAAGTCCTGGCCAACAACATCGCCAACGCCGACACGCCGAACTACAAGGCGCGTGACCTGGACTTTTCCAAGGTGCTCGCCGAGCAGAACGAGAAGACCAAGAACGGCCACTTCGCCTTGAACATGACCAACAGCCGTCATATCGAAGCCGAAGGCCTGGGCAGTGGCGACGAATCGCTGATGTATCGCACGCCGATGCAACCGTCGATCGACCAGAACACCGTGGACGCTCAACTGGAACAGTCCAACTACGCGGAAAACTCCGTGAACTTCCAGGCCAGCTTCACCCTGCTCAACAGTAAGTTCAAAGGGCTGGTATCGGCCCTGCGCGGAGAGTAAGCCATGTCGATTGCTAGCGTATTCAACATTGCCGGCAGTGCCATGAGTGCCCAGACCACTCGCCTGAACACCGTCGCCAGTAACATCGCCAACGCCGAGACCGTTTCGTCGAGCATCGACCAGACCTACCGCGCCCGCCACCCGGTATTCGCCACCATGTTCCAGGGCGGCCAGTCCGGCGGCAGCGACTCGCTGTTCCAGGACCAGGACGCGGCGGGGCAGGGCGTACAGGTGCTTGGCGTGGTCGAGGACCAGAGCAACCTCGAAGCACGTTATGAGCCAAACCATCCGGCCGCGGACGCCAAGGGTTACGTCTATTACCCGAACGTCAACGTCGTTGAGGAAATGGCCGACATGATTTCCGCCAGTCGTTCGTTCCAGACCAACGCCGAAATGATGAACACCGCCAAAACCATGATGCAGAAGGTCCTGACCCTCGGTCAGTGATAAGGGGCGATTCATATGAGCGTTACCAGTACAACAGGCGGTTTGAGCCTCAACGAGATTCTGGCCAACTCCTCGGTCAAGACCAACACCACGACCGATGGCCTGGGCGCGGCTGCCAATGCGGCGACCGGGAAGAAAGAATTGGGCAAGGACGCGTTCCTGCAACTGCTCGTTACCCAGCTGAAAAACCAGAACCCGCTGGAGCCACAGGATAACGGCGAGTTCGTTGCCCAGTTGGCGCAGTTCAGCAGCCTGGAAGGCATCACCACGCTCAACGAAACCGTGAGCGGCATCGCCGGCAACTACAACTCGTCCCAGGCCCTGCAGGCTTCGTCCCTGGTCGGTCGCTCGGTGATCGCTCCCGGCGACAAGGCTGTGGTCGATACCTCCAAGAGCCTCAACGGCACGGTGGTGGTGCCGACATCGGTGTCCTCTGTCGCCGTCAAGATCGTGGACAAGGACGGCAAGACCGTTCGCACCATCGACCTGGGCAGCCAGAGCGCCGGCAACTCCGCCTTCATCTGGGATGGCAAGAACGACGCGGGCACGACGGTCGAATCGGGCACCTACACCTTCGCCGCTTCGACCACCATCGATGGCAAGGCCACGTCGCTGATCACCAACCTGCCGGCCACGGTCAGCAGCGTGACCATCAGTCAGACGGGCGGTGAGCTGATGCTCAACCTGGCCGGGCTGGGCAGCATCGCGCTGTCCAAAGTACAAACTATTGGTATGTAGAGCCGACTAACCGGCAAAAGGAGTCAACATGTCTTTCAACATCGGCCTTAGCGGTCTCTATGCAGCCAACAAACAGCTGGACGTGACCGGCAACAACATCGCCAACGTGGCGACCACCGGTTTCAAATCGTCCCGTGCGGAATTCGAAGATGTCTACTCGGCCACCAAGCTGGGTTCGGGCAGCAAGACCGTCGGCAACGGCGTGCGCCTGGCCAACGTTTCCCAGCAGTTCGGCCAAGGTGACGTGAACAACACCGGCAACGTGCTGGACATGGGCATCCAAGGCCAGGGCTTCTTTGTCTTGAGCAACGACGGTTCGCTGAGCTACACCCGTGCCGGTACCTTCAAGACCGACAAGGAAGGTTTCATCACCAACAGCGATGGCACTGCGCGCCTGCAGGGTTATGGCGTGGATGCCAACGGCAAGATCCAGAACGGCATCTTGACCGATCTGCGCATCGACACCTCGAACCTGCCGCCGACTGCCACCAGCCTGGTCTCCTCGACAATCAACCTGAACTCGACGGCGACGGCGATCACTGCGGCGTTCAATCCGGCTGACACGGCCACGTTCACCAAGCAGTTCACTACCCCGGTCTATGACACTCAAGGTAACCAGCACTCCATGGACCAATACATGGTCAAGACTGCCGGTAACACTTGGAACGTCTACACCTTGATCGATGGTCGTAACCTAAACGGCACCGCGCCGACCACGACTGGTGCGAACGCGCCTATTCCATCGACCATGAGCTTTGATTTGAACGGCAGGCTGACTCAGGTGAGCACTCCGCCAGTGCCGCCTGCCACCGCGCCGACCATCAACAACGACCTGGTATTGACCGGCTGGGTTCCTGGCACCGTGACCAACGGAACCTGGACCGCCAACGGTGCCGCCAGCGCGCCGACTATCACGATTTCCATGGGCAACACCACACAATACAACGCCGACACCGCCCGCTCGATTCCAACCCAGAACGGCTACGCCACCGGCCAGATCACCAACCTGACCATCGACGGCAGCGGTGTATTGCTGGCTAACTTCAGCAACAACCAGACCAAGCCGATCGGCCAGCTCGCGCTCGCCAGCTTCACCAACGAGCAGGGCCTGCAGCCGGTAGGCGGCACCAGTTGGAAAGAAACCTTCGCTTCGGGCATCCCAGGCTATGACGCCCCACAAACTGGTACCCTGGGTTCGATCGTTTCCAACTCCCTGGAAGAGTCCAACGTCAACCTGACCAACGAACTGGTCGAGTTGATCAAGGCGCAAAGCAACTACCAGGCGAACGCCAAGACGATCTCCACCCAGAGCACCATCATGCAAACCATCATTCAGATGACTTGATGCCGATGGTGGTTTGAAGGCTGCACAAGGAGCCCCTCGAAAGAGGGGCTTTTTCATGGGTGGCTATTTTGTGTTGGCTGTCCCGGCCTCATCGCGAGCAAGCTCGCTCCCACATTGTGACCTGTGTACACATACCCCTGTGGGAGCGAGCTTGCTCGCGATGAGGCCAGTCCAGGCGCCGACTTTTCTCCAGGCAAAAGAAAACCCCCGATAAACCAGCGGTCTATCGGGGGCTTCTTCAGCAGGCGCTTTTACACGCCCACCCGCTCAGCTTATTGGCAAGCTTCGCAATCCGGCTCGTCAATGGCGCAGGCCTTTGGCACTGGCGCCGGTCCTGCTGGAGCAGCCAGGACCGAATCGTCACCGTGGTTGCCGCCGCTGGAAACCGCGTTCAGCTTGCCGGTGTTGATGGTCGACTTCTCGGTGCTGGTGGCGGCCAGGGCACGGAGGTAGTAAGTGGTTTTCAGGCCACGGTACCAGGCCATGCGGTAGGTCACGTCCAGCTTCTTGCCCGAGGCGCCGGCGATGTACAGGTTCAGCGACTGAGCCTGGTCGATCCACTTCTGGCGACGGCTGGCGGCGTCGACGATCCATTTGGTGTCCACTTCGAACGCGGTGGCATAGAGCGCTTTGAGCTCTTGCGGGATGCGTTCGATCTGCTGCACCGAACCGTCGTAGTACTTCAGGTCGTTGATCATGACCGAGTCCCACAGGCCGCGAGCCTTGAGGTCGCGAACCAGGTACGGGTTGATCACGGTGAATTCGCCCGACAGGTTCGATTTCACATACAGGTTCTGGTAGGTCGGTTCGATCGACTGCGACACGCCGGTGATGTTGGCGATGGTGGCGGTCGGTGCGATGGCCATGATGTTGGAGTTACGGATGCCTTTCTGCACACGGGCGCGAACCGGTGCCCAGTCCAGGGATTCGTTCAGGTCAACGTCGATGTACTTCTGGCCGCGCTGGGCGATCAGGATCTGTTGCGAGTCCAGCGGCAGGATGCCCTGGGACCACAGCGAACCCTGGAACGTCTCGTAGGCGCCACGCTCGTCGGCCAGGTCGCAGGAAGCCTGGATCGCGTAGTAGCTGACCGCTTCCATGGACTTGTCGGCGAACTCGACGGCAGCGTCCGAACCATACGGGATGTGCTGCAGGTACAGCGCGTCCTGGAAGCCCATGATGCCCAGGCCGACCGGACGGTGCTTGAAGTTGGAGTTCTTCGCTTGCGGCACCGAGTAGTAGTTGATGTCGATCACGTTGTCGAGCATGCGCACGGCGGTGTTCACGGTGCGTTGCAGCTTGGCGGTGTCCAGCTTGCCGTCGACGATGTGGTTCGGCAGGTTGATCGAGCCCAGGTTGCAGACCGCAATCTCGTCCTTGTTGGTGTTCAAGGTGATCTCGGTGCACAGGTTCGAGCTGTGGACCACGCCCACGTGCTGCTGCGGGCTGCGCAGGTTGCACGGGTCCTTGAAGGTCAGCCATGGGTGGCCGGTTTCGAACAGCATCGAGAGCATCTTGCGCCACAGGTCTTTGGCCTGGACGACTTTGAACAGCTTGATCTTGTTGTACTCGGTCAGGGCTTCGTAGTACTCGTAGCGCTCTTCGAAAGCCTTGCCGGTCAGGTCGTGCAGGTCCGGCACTTCGGATGGCGAGAACAGGGTCCACTTGCCGTCGTCGAAGACACGCTTCATGAACAGGTCAGGGATCCAGTTGGCGGTGTTCATGTCGTGGGTACGACGACGGTCATCACCGGTGTTCTTGCGCAGCTCGATGAACTCTTCGATGTCCATGTGCCAGGTTTCCAGGTAGGCACAGACCGCGCCCTTGCGCTTGCCGCCCTGGTTGACCGCAACGGCGGTGTCGTTGACCACTTTGAGGAACGGCACGACGCCCTGGGATTTGCCGTTGGTGCCCTTGATGTACGAGCCCAATGCGCGCACCGGGGTCCAGTCGTTGCCCAGGCCGCCAGCGAATTTCGACAGCATGGCGTTGTCGTGGATCGCGCCGTAGATGCCCGACAGGTCATCCGGAACGGTGGTCAGGTAGCAGCTCGACAGTTGCGGACGCAGGGTGCCGGCGTTGAACAGGGTCGGGGTCGACGCCATGTAGTCGAAGGACGACAACAGGTTGTAGAACTCGATCGCACGGTCTTCGCGCTGCTTCTCTTCGATCGCCAGGCCCATGGCTACGCGCATGAAGAAGATCTGCGGCAGTTCGAAACGCACGCCATCCTTGTGGATGAAGTAACGGTCGTACAGGGTTTGCAGGCCCAGGTAGGTGAACTGCTGGTCACGCTCGTGGTTGATCGCCTTGCCGAGTTTTTCCAGGTCGAATTCGGCCAGGACAGGGTTCAGCAATTCGAACTCGATACCCTTGGCGACGTAGGCCGGCAAGGCCTTGGCGTACAGGTCGACCATTTCGTGGTGGGTCGCGCTCTCGGCGACTTCCAGGAAGCTCAGGCCTTCGGCACGCAGGGTGTCCATCAGCAGGCGGGCGGTCACGAAGGAGTAGTTCGGCTCGCGTTCCACCAGGGTCCGCGCGGTCATCACCAGCGCGGTGTTGACGTCCTTGAGGGCGACGCCGTCATAGAGATTCTTCAGGGTTTCGCGCTGGATCAGGTCGCCATCGACCTCTTCCAGGCCTTCGCAGGCCTCGGTGACGATGGTGTTCAGACGGCCCATGTCCAGCGGCGCCAGGCTGCCGTCGGCGCGTGCGATGCGGATCGAAGGGTGGGCCTGGACCGGTGCGTCGGCCGGGGAGCGGGTAGCACGTTCCTTGGCGCGGGAGTCACGGTAGATCACGTAGTCGCGGGCCACTTTCTGCTCGCCGGCACGCATCAGGGCCAGTTCGACCTGGTCCTGGATTTCTTCGATGTGGATGGTGCCGCCCGAAGGCATGCGACGCTTGAAGGTCGCGGTGACCTGTTCGGTCAGGCGAGCCACGGTGTCGTGGATTCGCGACGAAGCGGCGGCGGTGCCACCTTCAACTGCGAGAAACGCTTTGGTGATGGCGACGGTGATCTTGTCATCGGTGTAAGGAACGACAGTGCCGTTACGCTTGATCACACGCAGTTGGCCCGGCGCGGTGGCGGACAGATCCGGGCTCGAATCGGCGGCCAGCGGCGCGGTGCCCTGCGGGTTCTCGCGAGTTGTGTCGGTGTGCATGGGTGTCTCCACGTTCTCTATGTTTGTTTGGGCACCATCACGGTGCCCACCGTTCCGTCCTGAAGCACTACAACCGACTGGCGCCGGGCATAACAACTTCGGGACAGTAGGAAGCAGGCGTTTAATGCTGCTTCCATCCGAAGTTCTCAGGTTGCGAGCAGGGCTCGAAACCGGGTTGCCGGGGTGGCAGCAATTGACTGCAACACCCGTACCGTTTCGGTCGCTTTCGACCTTGAAACAGTTGCCATCCGCAGGGGCGGTCTGGGCTTGGGGAAATGCGATGTTTCAGTTGGACAGAAGCAAGAAAAGCGCTTGAATTCTCTGCCCGACTTGTGTTTGGTTTTTGGCCTGAAACCCTACATGTAGGGTTTTTTACGCGGCGGGCTACAAGATAATGCGTTTTCGGGGGGTATGCAACGTACTACCTGTGGATAAGCCTGTGCGTAATTTGTGTGCGAAACGTAGAACAGCTCTGTAGGCCGCGACCTAGCTGGAGTGGACCTTTTTTCATCGGTTTCGACGATCCGAAAACAGCCCGGCAGTTTTTTGCGGGCGCGGACGTTACCACATAAAAGCCACCCGATCGAAACGCATTTGTCCGCTTGTTTTCTGGGCAGGCGACGTTTATACAATCGGCCCATGCATGGGTGTGTTTATCCTCCTTTAACATGACAAAAAGATGGGTGGAGCAGTGGAGCTGCGTAGGAGCTGTCGAGTGCAACGAGGCTGCGATCTTTTCCCAGACACTTGAATCTCAAGTGAAAGATCAAAAGATCAAAAGATCGCAGCCTTCGGCAGCTCCTACAGAACTCTGCGTGAGCAATCTGGCCACAGGGGTTTGCGCTGATCCTTCCTTTTATATTCGCAGCAAGACGAGGCCCCAGTGGAACAAGAAGCCTGGCAGGTATTGATCGTCGAGGATGACCAGCGTCTGGCCGAGCTGACCCGGGAATACCTCGAAAGCAACGGGTTGCGGGTCGCCATCGAAGGCGACGGAGCGGTGGCGGCGGCGCGGATCATTGCCGAGCAACCGGACCTGGTGGTCCTGGACCTGATGCTGCCCGGCGAAGACGGCCTGAGCATTTGCCGCAAAGTGCGCGAGCACTATGACGGGCCGATCCTGATGCTCACCGCCCGCACCGACGACACCGATCAGATCCAGGGCCTGGACCTGGGCGCCGATGACTACGTCTGCAAGCCGGTTCGCCCGCGTCTGCTATTGGCACGCATCCAGGCCCTGCTGCGGCGCAGCGAGCCGGAGCCGAGTACGGCGCAGAAGCCACGGCGCCTGCAATTCGGCCCGCTGGTGGTCGACGACGCCCTGCGCGAAGCCTGGTTGCAGGGCAACGGTATCGAGCTGACCAGCGCCGAGTTCGACCTGCTGTGGCTGCTGGTGTCCAATGCCGGGCGCATCCTGTCCCGGGAAGAAATCTTCACCGCCCTGCGCGGCATTGGCTATGACGGCCAGGACCGTTCCATCGACGTGCGCATTTCACGCATTCGCCCCAAGATCGGCGACGACCCGGACCATCCACGATTGATCAAGACCATCCGCAGCAAAGGCTATCTGTTCGTTCCTGAAGCTTGCGTAGACTTGGCGCCGTGAATTCGATCTTCCTGCGTATTTATGGCGGCATGTGCGCGGCGCTGGTGTTGGTGGCGGTCCTCGGCGTGCTGGCCCTGCACCTGCTCAACCAGACCCGCGGCGAGCAATACCGCGAGCGCCTGGCCCACGGCACGTTTTCGTTGATGGCTGATAATCTGCGGCCGATGAACGACACCGAGCGACGCCGGGCGCTGGCGGTGTGGGAGCGCCTGCTGGGCATTCCCCTGGCGTTGCAGACCTTCTCCCAGACTGACCTCGACCTGGGCCAGCGCACCCGCGTACTGCGCGGCCAGGCACTGGTCGAGCAGACCGGGCCGCACGCGGCGAAAGTCTATCGGCTGGTCAATGATGCCGAGCAATTGATGCTGGTGGGGGAGGTCCAGCAGATCAGCGAGCAATTGGCCCGCGCGACCATTTACCTGTTGGCTGACGAGCTGGTGCGTTACCCGGTGGCCGAACAGCCCAAGCGGCTGGCGCAGCTGGAACAGGAAAAAGGCTTTGGTTTCGACCTGCGACTCATGACCGCCGAGCAGGCCGACATGGACGAAGACCAGCGCCGTCGCGTGTCGGAGGGCGATACGGTGATGGCCCTGGGCAAGGGCGGCGACTCCATCCGGGTCTTCGCCGGCATGGTCGGCACGCCGTGGGTGCTGGAGATCGGCCCGCTGTACCAGATGAACCCTTATCCGCCGCAATGGCTGGTGCTGATCGCGGCGCTGGGGTTGAGCCTGATCGGCTTGATCGTCTACCTGTTGGTGCGTCAGTTGGAGCGGCGCTTGCGTGGCCTGGAGTCGGCCGCCACGCAGATCGCCCAAGGCAGCCTGGAAACCCGGGTGCCGGCCCGAGGCGCCGACTCGGTCGGGCGACTGGCCGCAGCGTTCAACGGCATGGCCGAACACCTGCAGCAACTGTTGGCGATTCAGCGCGAACTGGTGCGGGCGGTGTCCCACGAATTGCGCACCCCGGTGGCGCGCCTGCGCTTCGGCCTGGAAATGCTCGGCAGCGCCACCACGCCCCAGGCCCGGGACAAATACCTGGCGGGCATGGACCACGACATCGAAGACCTGGATCGGCTGGTGGATGAAATGCTCACCTACGCGCGCCTGGAACAAGGTTCACCGGCCTTGAATTTCCAGCGGGTGGATCTGGATGCGCTGGTCAATCAAGTGATCGATGAACTGGGGCCGTTGCGGGCCGGGATCACGGTCGAGCGCGGTCTATGCCTGTCGGCCGCCGATTGCGATGGCGCCTGGGTCGAGGCCGAGCCACGTTTTCTGCATCGCGCCTTGCAGAATCTGGTGGGCAATGCCATGCGCCACGCCCATTCCAAGGTCACGGTCAGCTACCAGGTGGGCCAGTTGCGCTGTCGCGTGGACGTGGAAGACGACGGGCCGGGCGTGCCGGAAGCGGCGTGGGAGCGGATCTTCAAACCCTTCCTGCGCCTGGACGACAGCCGCGCCCGGGCGTCGGGCGGTCATGGGCTGGGGCTGTCGATCGTGCGGCGGATTATCCACTGGCACGATGGCCGGGCGCTGATCGGCAAGAGCAAGAGCCTGGGTGGGGCGTGCTTCAGCTTGAGTTGGCCAAGGCATCAGGACAGGTCTTGAGAGATGTGGCGACCCCATCGCGAGCAGGCTCGCTCCCACATTGGAATGCAGTCACCTGTGGGAGCGAGCCTGCTCGCGAAGGCGGTACTCCCGACACTACAAGTCTCAGGCCTTGACCCCCACCAGGCTCAACAACTGCCCATCCTTCACCCCAAACTGCGCCTGCAACTCACTGCCATGGCACCACTCGGCCGACAGGTCCGTCAGCAGGCGCAGTCGCACCTGCCCGTCGTGTGTCCAGTCCAGCACCTCGGCATGTTCGAAGTAAAAACGCTGCCTGACGATGGGGTACAGCGCCTTGAACAGGCTTTCCTTGACTGAAAAGGTCAGGGTCACCAGCAAGGCCTGGTCATCGCGCGTGAGCCGGGCCATGCGCTGCAATTCTGGCGAGGTGAGAATTTCACCGGCCAGGCGTTCGGCGCGTTCGGGGTCGAGCAGGTTTTCCACGTCCATGCCCAAGCCTTGCCAGTGTTCTTTTTTCGCGACGATGGCCGCTGCCCGGCCAGTACTGTGGGTGATCGAGCCGCTGATATGCGCCGGCCATACAGGGGCGCGGTCTTCGCCAATGGCCGGCACGCAAATCTGGCCGTCGACTCGCTGCAACGCCGCCCGGGCGCAGATCCGCCCGGCCAGGAACTCTGCCTGACGCTTGGCCACCGAGCGCTGGATGCTCGCCGGTGGCTCGATGGCGCTGTTGGGGAAGTCGGCGCCTACCAGCAACAACGGGTCGAAGCGGGTACTCAGCAGCACCGTATCGGGCAGGGCGTCGGGCAATAGCCAGTGCTCATCCAGGGGCGAGCAGCAGGCGGGCAGGGCGGGGAGTGTCTTCATGCCGGGCATTTTGCCGGGTTGGCTGGAGGCTGGGTAGTGGGGGGCGTGTGTAGGGAGCAGAGGCCGGCTTTTTGTGGCGAGGGAGCTTGCTCCCGCGGGGCTGCGAAGCGGCCCCAAAAGATCTGTGAGCGCTGCGCACTCAAGCGGGAGCAAGCTCCCTCGCCACAAAAACATCATTTTTTCAGCTGAAAGAAGTGTTCTCAGCCAAAGATTTTCTTGAAGAACTTCTGCATGTCCGCCCACGACTTCTCATCGGCTTCCTTGTTGTAGCCAATGTCCGGCCCGCCATGCTCGCCGTGGCTCAAGCGGTCGGCATCGGGGTTGCTGAAGCCGTGCTTGGCGCCTTCGAGGCTGACGAATTTATAGTCGACACCGGCCTTGTCCATCTCGCTCTTGAACGCGGTGACGTTGTCCTGGGTGACCATGCTGTCCAGGGCACCATGTTCAACCAGCACCTTGGCCTTGACGCTGCCGGGCGTGGCCGGGGTGTTGGTCACCAGCGCACCGTGGAAGCTCACCACGCCGGCCAGCGGCACACCCTGGCGCGCCGCATCGAGCACCACCTTGCCGCCGAAGCAATAGCCAATGGCGGCGAGTTTGTCCGGATCGGTCTGGGGCTGTTTCTTCAGCAGGTCGAGACCGGCCTGGAAGCGGGCGCTGGCCGCCTTGCCGTCCTTGAGCGCCGCCTGCATGAAGGCCATGGCGTCCTTGGGATGCTCGGTGTTCTTGCCGTCGCCGTACATGTCGATGGCCAGGGCGCTGTAGCCCAGGCCCGCGAGGTCACGGGCGCGGCGCTTGGCGTAGTCGTTCAGCCCCCACCATTCATGCACCACCACCACGCCTGGTCGCGGGCCTTTGACTGCGTCGTCATAAGCGTAATAACCGATCAGCTGGGTGCCGTCGGCACTGGTGTAGGGGATCTCCTGGGTCTGGATGGCGGCGTGGCTCACGCCGCTCATGGCCAGAAGTACAACAGCTAGCAGCCTGCGCATGACGGATCTCCTTATAAAAGTGGTCCGCACAGATTAGCCGATTCATTCAGCGCAGGTTCAGAGAACGTTCAAGGGGTGTTCAGGGACCGCTGGTTAAGGTGGCGACGACTTCACGAAACATCCACGTTGCAAAGGAACTCGACCATGACTGCTATGAAAAAACTGCTGTTGGCTTTCACCGTGCTGGGCGCCACCGCCATGGCCCACGCCGATGACAACTTCGCCAGCCTGACCCTGGGCCAGACCAGCGACAAGGTGAAGAAATCCAACGCCTTGGACAGCGCCCTGAACAACCCGAACGCCGACGGCATCATCGGCAAGGACACCACCTATGGCCTGCGATTGGGCAAGCAGAACGACCAGGGCCGCTACTACGCCACCTACGACAACGTTTCGGGCACCCACAACGGCATCAAGTTGCGCCAGGAAAACCTGCTGGGCAGCTACGATGTGTTCTATCCGGTCACCAGCAGCACCAAATTGTTCGGCGGCGGCACGGCGGGCCTGACCAAGCTGACCCAGGATTCGCCCGGCTTCAGTCGCGATAGCGACATTGGCTACGCGGTGGGCTTGCAGGGCGGCGTGCTGCAACAAATTTCGCAAAACACCTCGGTTGAACTGGGTTACCGTTACCTGCGCAGCAACGCCAGCACCGAGATGAGCCCGCACGGTGGCGACAAGGTCGGCTCGCTGGACCTGACCAGCAGCGCCCAGACCTACCTGTCCGCCAACTACACGTTCTAAGCGGTCGGGGGCGAGGGTGAGGAGATCCAGCCGGATCGGTCGAAGACGATCCGGCGCCTTTCGTTGAAGTGTGCCGCGCTGGATGGTTTGATTTGCCTGGGGAGAGGCTCCATGAAATTACTGGTCGTCGAAGACGAAGCGCTGTTGCGTCATCACCTGCAGACCCGGCTCACCGACAGCGGCCATGTGGTGCAGGCCGTGGCCAATGCCGAAGAGGCCTTGTACCAGGCCCGGGAATTCAACCATGACCTGGCGGTGATCGACCTGGGCCTGCCCGGCATCAGCGGGCTGGAACTGATCCGCCGGCTGCGCGCCCAGGACAAGACGTTTCCGATCCTGATCCTGACCGCCCGCGGCAACTGGCAGGACAAGGTCGAAGGCCTGGCCGCCGGTGCCGACGACTACGTGGTCAAGCCGTTTCAGTTCGAAGAGCTGGAGGCCCGGTTGAACGCCTTGTTGCGTCGCTCCAGTGGTTTCACCCAATCGACCATCGTCGCCGGGCCGTTGCTGCTGGACCTCAACCGCAAGCAGGCGTCCCTCGACGAAGAGCCGCTGGCGTTGACCGCCTACGAATACCGCATCCTTGAATACCTGATGCGCCACCACCAGCAGGTGGTCGCCAAGGACCGCTTGATGGAGCAGCTTTATCCCGATGACGGCGAACGTGATCCCAACGTCATCGAGGTGCTGGTGGGGCGCCTGCGCCGTAAGCTGGAAGCCCCGGCCGGCTTCAAGCCAATCGACACCGTACGAGGCCTGGGTTACCTGTTCAACGAGCGCTGCCAGTGATTCGTTCGCTTCGGCTGCGGTTGATGCTGGCCGCCATGACCCTGGCGGCGCTGTTCATGCTGGCCTTGTTACCGGCCATGCAAGGTGCGTTCAGCCTGGCCTTGCAGGAATCCATCGAGCAACGCCTGGCTTCGGACGTGACCACGCTGATTTCCGCCGCCCGAGTGGAAAACAACCGCTTGAAGATGCCGGCGCAGTTGCCCGACGAGCGCTTCAACCTCGCTGATGCCCGTCTGCTGGGCTACATCTATGACCGCGAAGGGCGACTGGTCTGGCGGTCGAAGGCCACCCAGGAAGAAAACATCAATTACACGCCGCGTTATGACGGCCAGGGCAACCAGTTCGCCCGCATTCGTGAAAACAACGGCCAGGAATTTTTTGTCTACGACGTCGAGATCAAGCTGCTCGGCGGCCAGAGTGCGGCGTTCAGTATCGTCACCCTGCAACCGGTGCGCGACTATGAAGTGACCTTGCAAGGGCTGCGGGACAATCTTTACCTGGGCTTTGGTGCGGCCTTGTTGGTGTTGCTGGCGTTGTTGTGGATAGGCCTGACCTGGGGGCTGCGGGCATTGCGGCGCCTGAGCCAGGAACTGGATGAAATCGAAAGCGGCGCCCGGGAAAGCCTCAGTACCGAACATCCCCGGGAACTGTTGCGCCTGACCGGCTCCCTCAACCGCTTGCTCGACAGCGAGCGGGAGCAACGTAGCCGTTATCGCGACTCCCTCGATGACCTGGCCCACAGCCTGAAAACCCCGTTGGCGGTGTTGCAGGGCGTCAGCGAGGACATGGCCCGACGCCCCGAGGACCGTGGCCAGGCCTGGGTACTGCAAAGCCAGATCGAGCGCATGAGCCAACAGATCGGCTACCAGTTGCAGCGCGCCAGCCTGCGCAAAAGTGGGCTGGTGCGCCATCAGGTGCGCTTGCGCCCGGTGTTGCAAAGCCTGTGTGACACCTTGGATAAGGTCTATCGCGATAAACAGGTCACGGTCAGTTTCGATCTGCCGGACCACTGCCAGGTGCCGATCGAACAGGGCGCCTTGCTGGAAATGCTCGGCAACCTGCTGGAGAACGCGTATCGGCTGTGCCTGGGCGAGGTGCGCGTCAGCGTGCACCAGATCCTCGGCGGCACGGAGTTGAGTGTCGAGGATGACGGGCCGGGCGTGCCGCCGGATCAACGGGCGCGGATTCTCCAGCGTGGCGAGCGCCTGGATCGCCAGCATCCGGGGCAGGGCATTGGGTTGGCGGTGGTCAAGGACATCATCGAAAGCTACGGCGCCAAGTTGACCTTGGGGGATTCAGAGCTGGGTGGGGCGGCGTTCCGGATTCATTTTCCGGTGGTTTGACTGGAATGTTTTTGGTGGGTTTGTGGGCCGTTGTGGCGAGGGAGCTTGCTCCCGCTGGGCTGCGAAGCGGCCCCCAAAAACTTGCGAGCGCTGCGCACTCGAGCGGGAGCAAGCTCCCTCGCCACAGGAGCCGGTAGATACAAAAAGCTGGGTATTACCCTCAGCTCTCCAACGCCCTGTAAGCCCCCGGCGTCAGCCCCGTCCACTTCTTGAACGCCCGGTGAAACGCCGATGGTTCGGAGAAGCCCAACTGCTCGGCAATCTGCTGCAACGACAACTCCGCACGCCCCAGATGGTAGATGGCGATATCCCGCCGCAGCTGATCCTTGAGTTCCTGGAAGCTGGTGCCTTCCTCCCGCAGATGCCGGCGCAAGGTCTGTGGGCTGATGTGCAAGTGGGTGGCAACGGTGTCCAGGTCGGGCCAGCGTGCCGTGTCGCGGCTGAGCAAGCGGCGCAGCTGGCTGCTCAGGCTGTGGCCATCGTCCGGGCGCGACAGCAGGTCGGCAGGGGAGCGTTCGAGAAAATGCTTGAGGGTGCGCTCGTCCTGCAGCAGCGGCATGTCCAGGTAGCGGCTGTGGAACAACAGGCTGCTGCTGCGCGCTTCGAACATCAACGGACAGGGAAACAGTAGGTCGTATTCGGCACCGTGGGCGGGCTTGGCATAGCCGAACGTCACCTGCTCCAGGCCGATCCGCTGGCCGATCAGCCAACTGGCGAGGCGATGCCAGACCACCAGCAGGCTTTCAGTCAGGAAGTGATCCGGGTCCCAGAGCGTCGAATCGTCCAGCACCAGCCGCACGCGTTCGCCTTCGGTGTCCAGCGTCAGGCGCGGGGCGTCGGGGAACAGACTGTAGAACAACAAGCCGCGCTGAAGGGCCTTGCCCAGGGTCCGACAGTGGATCAACGCGTGACACATCATGGCAAACGTCCCGGGTTTACTCGCCGCCCGGCCGAACCCCAGGTATTCGTCCTCCATCGCCAGCCACAGGGCCTGCAACAGGCGGGCGAACTGCTCCGGCGCAATCCGCGCGCGCGGCTCATCCAAGAGTTCGGGGCTGATGCCCAACTGTTGCAGCAAAGGCAAGTAGTCGAAGCCTTGCCGACGCGCACCGCCCAGGGCTGCGCGGGCGAAGTGGCTGGCAATCGTGCGTTGGCGCATGGCAGAAATCCGTCCGTTAAGCGGGCGATGGTAGCAGGGGGCTGACGCTGGACAAGGCGGATATCCGCCAAATCCCGGAGCGGTAAACCCCCTGCGGGCGGAAATCCGCCACCTCTCACCGTCCTGTTTAACCGTTGATGAATCCCCAAGCCCTTCTGTAGTCACGGTTGTAGGGCTTTCTCAGAAAGTGGCACGGGCCTTGCGATAGAGCCTGCAGGTCTGCCGCGTGCAGCCGAAAAAAACAAATCCCTCCAGTGCAGGAGGGTTCGCAATTGAGGTGCCGTGGACGACAGGTGGAAGTCGTCACGCGGGACTCTTGAGGAAGGTTTGCCATGACGACTCGTCAGCCACTGTACAAATCCCTGTATTTCCAGGTGATCGTAGCCATTGCCATCGGCATTTTGCTCGGCCACTTCTACCCGCAGACCGGTGTTGCCCTGAAGCCATTCGGCGACGGGTTCATCAAACTGATCAAAATGGTCATCGCTCCCATCATCTTCTGTACCGTCGTCAGTGGTATCGGCGGCATGCAGAACATGAAATCGGTGGGCAAGACCGGCGGTTATGCGCTGCTCTACTTCGAAATCGTTTCCACCATCGCCCTGCTGATCGGCCTGGTCGTGGTCAACGTCGTGCAGCCGGGCGTCGGCATGCACATCGACGTGGCGACCCTGGACACCAGCAAGATCGCCGGTTTCATCTCGGCCGGTAAAGACCAGAGCATCATTGCCTTCATCCTCAACGTGATCCCGAACACCATCGTCGGCGCGTTCGCCAACGGCGACATCCTGCAAGTGCTGATGTTCTCGGTGCTCTTCGGTTTCGCCCTGCATCGCCTGGGTGCCTACGGCAAGCCGGTGCTGGACTTCATCGATCGCTTCGCCCACGTCATGTTCATCATCATCAACATGATCATGAAGCTGGCGCCTATCGGTGCGTTCGGTGCCATGGCTTTCACCATCGGCGCCTACGGCGTCGGTTCGCTGGTGCAACTGGGCCAGCTGATGATCTGCTTCTACATCACCTGCGTGGTGTTCGTGCTGGTGGTGCTGGGTGCCATCTGCCGCGCCCACGGCTTCAGCGTCGTCAAGCTGATCCGCTACATCCGTGAAGAACTGCTGATCGTGCTGGGTACCTCCTCCTCGGAATCGGCCCTGCCACGCATGCTGATCAAAATGGAGCGCCTGGGTGCCAAGAAGTCGGTCGTAGGCCTGGTCATCCCGACGGGCTACTCGTTCAACCTCGACGGTACTTCGATCTACCTGACCATGGCTGCGGTGTTCATCGCCCAGGCCACCGACACCCCGATGGACCTGACTCACCAGATCACCCTGCTGCTGGTGCTGTTGCTGTCGTCCAAAGGCGCGGCTGGCGTGACCGGTAGCGGCTTCATCGTACTGGCGGCCACCCTGTCGGCCGTAGGCACCTTGCCAGTGGCCGGCCTGGCACTGATCCTGGGTATCGACCGCTTCATGTCCGAAGCCCGCGCCCTGACCAACCTGGTGGGCAACGCGGTTGCCACGATCGTGGTTGCCAAGTGGGTCAAGGAACTGGACGAAGACCAGTTGCAGATTGAACTGGCTTCCGGCGGTCGCGGTATCTCCGATGTCCGTGAAGATGACGAGCAGATCGCGGCGGCGCAGATTGCAGCGGCTGAAACCTCTGCTCCAGGCGCTATGAAGTAATCTTCAGGCTGCAATGAAAAACCCGCTTCGGCGGGTTTTTTTTGCACCGTGTTTTCCGGGTGAAGTGCTTTTTGTGGCGAGGGAGCTTGCTCCCGCTGGGTTGCGAAGCAGCCCCAGGATGTATCTGCTGCTGAGGGGCTTCAGGTAATACACAGGGGTCTGCTGCGCAGCCCAGCGGGAGCAAGCTCCCTCGCCACAATGGGGGCACACTGAGCGCAATGGTCATCCCCTGTGACACCTGCGGTAATTGCCTCGCCACCCGCTCCTGCCTAGTCTTTAACCATCACTCCGTGGAGATCGCCCATGCAAGGCCCACTGGCATCGCTCAAGGTTCTGGACTTCTCGACCCTGCTGCCCGGCCCGTTCGCCTCGCTGTTGCTTGCGGACATGGGGGCCGAGGTGTTGCGCATCGAGTCGCCGACCCGCCAGGACTTGCTGCGGGTGCTGCCGCCCCATGACCAGGGTATCTCGGCCAGCCACGCCTACCTCAACCGCAACAAGCGCAGCCTGGCCCTGGACCTCAAGCAGCCGGAAGCGTTGGAGGTGGTCACGCAGTTGCTGGGGGACTACGACATCCTGCTGGAACAGTTTCGCCCCGGCGTAATGGAACGGCTGGGCCTTGGGTACGAGGCCTTGAAAGTCATCAACCCGCGGCTGATCTACGTGTCGATCACCGGCTACGGCCAGACCGGCCCCTATAAGGACCGTGCCGGCCACGACATCAACTACCTGGCCCTGGCGGGGCTGGCCAGCCACACCGGCCGTGCCGACAGCGGGCCGGTGCCGCTGGGCATCCAGGCGGCGGACATCGCCGGTGGTTCGTTGCACGGGGTGATCGGGCTCTTGGCGGCGGTCATCGCCCGCCAGCAGAGCGGGCAGGGCCAGCACCTGGACGTGAGCATGACCGACTGTGTGTTCAGCCTGAACGCCATGGCCGGTGCCGGTTACCTGGCCTGCGGCGTGGAACCGGGTTGGGAAAATCAAATGCTCAACGGCGGCAGCTTCTATGACTATTACCGCACCCGAGAGGGTCGCTGGATGTCGGTGGGCAGCCTGGAGCCGGCCTTTATGCAGGCGTTGTGCGGGGCTTTGGGGCGACCGGAGCTGGCGGCCCGGGGACTGTCGCCCAAGCCTGAACAGCAACAGGCCCTCAAGCAGGCGCTGCAAGCCGAGTTCGAGAAACATGACTTTGCCGAGCTGTGCCGCTTGTTTGCCGGGATCGATGCCTGCGTCGAGCCGGTGCTGAGCCTGGAGGAGGCTGTGCGGCATCCGCAATTGCAGGCTCGGGCATTGGTGACACAGGTGCCCCGAGGGGATGGTTCGACTCAAGCGCAGATGGCTTGTCCGTTGAAGTTTTCCGAAGGGCTGCCCGAGCCTCGGCATGTTGGCGCGGGGCTGGGGGCTCATACGGATCAGGTGTTGGGGGCGTTGGGGTTCAGTGATGAGCGGATCGCTCAACTGCGCAGTGCCAAGGTGGTTTTGTAGTGCCCTCAATGGCCCCTTCGCGAGCAGGCTCGCTCCCACATTGGATCTCTGGCGTTTGCAAAGTCCCATGTGGGAGCGAGCCTGCTCGCGAAGGGGCCAGTCCAAGCACTACAAAAATCACTATTCGACCCGAGTCTCCCCACTGAACACCAAGGTATTGCGACAACTACGGCACAAATACCGTCGCCCCTGGCGCACCAGGCTGTGGCGTTGGGCCGAGAACGGGAAGTCGCTGCCATCGCAAGGGCACTTGTAGATGTAGCGGGTCACGCTGCGGCGTTTGATTTCGTAGGTGTGGCAACGGTTGGGCGGCAGTTCGTACACCCCGCGCATGATCAATTGCCATTCTTCGCCATGGGCTTGGATGCGGTCGCCAAACAGCTGGTGTGCGATCAAGTGTGCGACTTCGTGGGCGACGGTCTGCTTGAGGAAGTCTTCGGCGTTTTCCCGGTACAACTGTGGATTGAAGCGCAGCAGATTTTCATGCAGGTGCGCGACACCGGCCTTCTGGCCACGCAATTTGAAGCTGACCACCGGGCGTTTGAAAGGACGTTTGAAAAAGGCTTCGGCTTGTTGGTAACACTCTTCGACGCGGGTATTGAGTTGCTCGAGCATGCTTTACGGGTCTCCAGAAGCCCGAGTATGCCGCAAGCGCCGGCCGTTGCGAATCGTCCAGGCGCCCAGTGGTCGTTCCAGACACAGGAAGGCCGCCTTTCGGCGGCCTGTGTCGGCAGATCCTGCTTTTTTATGGGAGGGCGCTACGTCAATTGGTATAGACCGGGCCAACGCCCAGCCCCCAGACGATCACCGTGAACGCCATGATGGCCACCAGCACCACCAGGCCGACGGCGAGCACCGAGCTGGAAAACAGAAATCCTTCGTCCTGGGGAATGTTCATGAACGTCGGCAAACCCACATACAGCAGGTAGACGGTGTAGCAGATTGCCGCCGTGCCAACGATCATCCCCAGCCACATGTGCGGGTAGAGCGCCGCCAGGCCGCCGATGAACAGAGGGGTCGCGGTGTAGGTGGCGAATGCGACGCAACGGGCCAGGCTCGGATTGGCGTCGTAGGTGCGGGCCATCCAGTGGATAAAGGCACCCATCACCGCCACGCCGCCCAACATGGCCAGGTACGACATGATGGTCATCCACAGCGCACTTTCCTGCGTGAGCATGACCGGTGGACGATTGCCGATGACCCATCCCACCTGCGTGGTGCCGATGAACGCCGAAACCGCGGGAATGGCCGCCAGGATCAGCGTGTGGGTGAGGTACATGTGGCTGATGCTTTCCTCCTGATCGCCACGGATTTCTTTCCATTCTTGATCAGGGTGGGTAAAGAGCCCTGCGACATGTCGGATCATAGTCAGTCACTCCTTTGTTATTGCCATCGCCCCCCAACGGAGCGCCTACGGGCCAAAACGGCCAAGTAAGTAAAGGTCTAGATATGTGTGCGACCTTATGTCGCAGTATAGGAAGGAGTTACTCCGAGGGGGATGGGGGGCTTAGAGCAAATCGCGCTGTAGCGGGGCCGGCTAATCGCGGCTTGATCTGTATGCACAATTTCGCTGGCGAACAGATTCCCTGTGGCGAGGGAGCTTGCTCCCGCTCGGCTGCGAAGCAGACGCCAACAGGACGACCCAGAGGGTTGCTTCGCAACCCAGCGGGAGCAAGCTCCCTCGCCACAAGGGCCGTGCCACAGCAGGGATTTTTTGCGTAAAATGCCGGCCTTTCGTCACACCTCACGGATTTCGCGTCATGGGCACTCTTACGGTCAACCAGAACAAACTGCAAAAGCGCCTGCGCCGCCTGGCCGGTGAGGCGGTCGCCGATTTCAACATGATCGAGGACGGCGACAAGGTCATGGTCTGCCTGTCCGGCGGCAAGGACAGCTACACCTTGCTCGATGTGCTGATGCATTTGCAGAAGGTTGCGCCGATCAAGTTCGACATCGTCGCGGTGAACATGGACCAGAAGCAGCCGGGGTTCCCCGAGCATGTGCTGCCGGCCTACCTTGAGTCGCTGGGCGTGGAATATCACATTGTCGAGAAAGACACTTATTCGGTGGTCAAGGAACTGATTCCCGAAGGCAAGACCACCTGTTCGCTGTGCTCGCGCCTGCGTCGCGGAACGCTCTACACCTTCGCCGACGAGATCGGTGCGACCAAGATGGCTTTGGGGCACCACCGTGACGACATCGTCGAGACGTTCTTCCTGAACATGTTCTACAACGGCTCGCTCAAGGCCATGCCGCCCAAGCTGCGCGCCGATGACGGGCGCAACGTGGTGATCCGTCCGTTGGCCTATTGCAACGAAAAAGACATCCAGGCCTATTCGGATTTCAAACAGTTCCCGATCATCCCCTGCAACCTGTGTGGCTCCCAGGAGAACCTGCAACGCCAGGTGGTCAAGGAGATGCTCCAGGAGTGGGAACGCAAGACCCCGGGCCGTACCGAGAGCATTTTCCGCGGCTTGCAGAACGTCATTCCGTCGCAACTGGCGGACCGCAACCTGTTCGATTTCACCAACCTGCGCATCGACGAAAACGCCACGCCGCGGTTCGTCAATGTGGTGAACCTCTGACGAGGGCAGGGCTTCTATTTACGGCGCTCGCGGGCGCCGTTTTCATTTCCGACCCCAGGAGAGGGCATGCGCGATTACAAGTGGCTGCACGAGTACTGTCTGAACCGCTTCGGTTCGGCGGCTGAACTGGAAGCCCATCTGCCTGTTCCCAAGACCCCGGCGCAACTGCGCAAGATCAGCGACGACCGCTACCTCTCGACCCTGGCACTGCGGGTGTTCCGCGCCGGGCTCAAGCACAGCCTGGTGGACGCCAAGTGGCCGGCCTTCGAAGAGGTGTTCTTCAAGTTCGACCCGGAGAAAGTCGTGCTGATGAGCGCCGAGCACCTGGAGCGGCTGATGCAGGATGCGCGAATCATCCGCCACCTGGGCAAGCTCAAGAGCGTGCCGCGCAACGCGCAACTGATATTGGACGTGGCCCACGAAAAAGGCAGCTTCGGCGCGTTGATCGCAGACTGGCCGGTGACCGACATCGTCGGCCTGTGGACCTACCTGAAAAAACACGGCCACCAATTGGGTGGCCTGTCGGCACCGCGCTTCTTGCGGATGATGGGCAAGGATACCTTCGTGCCCAGTTATGACGTGGTGGCGGCGCTCAATGCCCAGGACATCATCGACAAAGTCCCCACCAGCCTGCGGGACCTGGCAACGGTGCAGAATGCTTTCAACCAGTGGCATGAGGAGAGCGGTGGGCGGCCGATGTCGCAGATATCGATGATGCTGGCTTATACAGTGAATCATTGAGACCGGGTTGCGGCCATCGCGAGTGAGCTCGCTCCCACAGGGGATTTTCGGCGTTCAAAAATCCAATGTGGGAGCGAGCTTGCTCGCGATGGCGGCCTATCAGGCGACGGAGATATCTCCCTCGCCAGCCAACCGCCGGTTCAACTGAAACCGCCAACGCACATACAGCAAGGCCGAGCAGAACACTGCCACGCTCGCCGCCATTTCCAGCACGCCGAACAGTTGCCGGTTCGGGTCATAGGCCGCCAATGCGCCCTTGATGAAATACAGGTTCACCACGAAGCACATCCACGAGTGTCCACGGGCGCTGCCGCTGAGCATGCCGGGTGCGAGGATCAGCAGCGGCACCAGTTCGATCAGCAGAATCACCCAGGGCCTCGCGCCGTGCAGGTCAGCGATCAGCAGGTAGTAGGCGCTGAGCAACCCCACCAGGCCGAAAAAGCACAGCAGGCTGAGGACGCGGGCCAGACGTACGCGCGGTTCCAGCCATTGGATGGAAGGCAGGATCTTCGGCTTTTTAGCCACGGCCGTTCTCCAGCAGCAGGGCGGTTTTCGCCAGGCGCGAACCCAGGGCGCGGCACAGGGCGACTTCATGTTCGTTCAAGCCGCTTTTGCCATCGGCCCCGGCGTGATGGCTCGGGCCGTAGGGCGTACCGCCGCCCTGGGTGTCGATCAGGGCCGATTCGCTGTAGGGCAGGCCGGTAATCAGCATGCCGTGGTGCAACAGTGGCAGCATCATCGACAGCAGGGTGGTTTCCTGGCCGCCATGCAGGCTTGCCGTGGAGGTGAACACCCCGGCCGGTTTGCCCACCAGTGCGCCGGTCAGCCACAGATTGCTGGTGCCGTCGAGAAAGTACTTGAGCGGCGCGGCCATGTTGCCGAACCGGGTCGGGCTGCCCAGGGCCAGGCCGGCGCAGTTTTTCAGGTCATCGAGGCTGGCGTAGAGGGGGCCTTGCTCAGGGATATCCGGTGAAATGGCTTCGCACTCGGTGGAGATCGCCGGCACCGTACGCAGCCTGGCTTCCAGCCCGGCCTGCTCGACACCACGGGCGATCTGCCGGGCCATTTCGTTGGTGGAGCCGCTGCGGCTGTAATACAACACCAGGATGTACGGCGTGGTCACGGCAGGATCTCCAGGATCTTCTCCGGCGGCCGGCCGATCATGGCTTTTTCACCGGCTTCAAGGATCGGCCGCTCCATGAGTTTCGGGTGCGCGGCGATGGCGGCGATCAACTGGGCCTGGCTCAGGCTTGCGTCGGCCAGGTTAAGTGCCTTGTATTCGTCCTCACCGGTGCGCAGCAATTGCCGGGCGCTGATGCCGAGCTTGCCCAGCAGGCGCTCCAGTTGCGCGGCGTCGAGCGGGGTGTCCAGGTAGCGGACCACGGTCGGCGTCAGGCCGCGGGCCTCCAACAGTTCCAGCGCACCGCGGGATTTCGAGCAGCGCGGGTTGTGATAAAGCGTCAGATCGGTCATGAGCGGGTCGCATCTTGCGTAAGGTGGCGGCTATTCTACTGTGCCGCGAAGTCCCTAGCACCTTAGAGAGGTGACGGGTCGCAGCAACGTTCACATTCAGACAAGGATTGGCACATGGCAAGGCGATTGATGGCGGCACTGACATTCTTGGGCATCCTGTTGCTCGCCGGTTGCGGAAACGACTACGGGGTGGACCAGAACGGCCAGGCCATCGCCTCGCAGCGGCTGGACAAACAATGGCTGGTGCTCAACTACTGGGCGGAATGGTGTGCGCCGTGCCGCACCGAAATCCCGGAATTCAATGCCTTGGCCGAACAGCTCAGGGGGCGCAACGTCGGCGTGTTCGGGGTCAATTTCGACCAGGTGCAGGGCGAAGAACTCAAGAGTGCCAGCGACAAGATGGGGATTCGCTTCACGGTATTGGCCCGGGATCCGGCCGAGATCTTCGACCTGCCGCGCAGCGAAGGATTGCCGGTGACCTACATCATCGATAACCAGGGCAAGGTGCGCGAGCAGTTGCTGGGGGAGCAGACGGCGGCGGGGGTGATGGCCAAGCTTGAGGCGTTGCAGGCACTGTAGGAGCTGTCGAGTGCAACGAGGCTGCGATCTTGTCCCAGACAATTGAATCGAAGGCGAAAGATCAAGATCAAAAGATCGCAGCCTTCGGCAGCTCCTACAGTGCAGTCCAGCGGGAATAATCTCTGGCCACAGATGCCTCTCAGCCTCAGCCTTCCTCCAGCCACCACCGCAGCGGCTTGCCCTGGGCCGGCCAGAAGCGCATCTGCTCGATGGGCGAGATGTCCCAGCGTTCGACCTTTTCCAAGGCCTGCAAGAAGCGCGTCTCCTGCTCCATCAGCGCCGGGGCGCAGAGCTTGCGGGTGCTGCCGATCTTGCCGAAGCTCAAGCGGTGGCCTTCCAGCGTATAGGGCGCGAACCAGTGGTTGCAGCCGCCGTTGCCATAGGCTCGACCGTCATCCCCAAGGGTGATGGTCAGGTGGCTGTAGTCCATCAATGGCCGTTCGCCGATCCACTCCAGGATGTAGCTGCGGTTAGGTTGCAACTGCACAGGTTCAGCAGCACACCCCATCAGGCTCATGCCGATCGACGCGGACAGGGCCAAACGTTTCATCAGGCGGCTTCCCGGCATTTCGGGCACAGGTGTTTTTCACCCACGGTGGTCCAGCCCAGTTCGGCGATTCGCGCAGTGGCGGCCGGTTTCTCGGCCTTGACGCCAAGCTTGGCATCGACGGCGAATTCGAAGCTCAATTCCTTGGCACAAGCATCACAATTGACCTGCCAGGTGTGGATCGCCAGTTCGCCGAACACCGGGCCGGTGGTCATGGCGGTCCATTGGCCCATGGGCTTGAGCAGGTGCCGCACGGTGTCCACGGTCAGGCGCATGGACAAGTCCTTGCTGCCCTTGAGCGTGACGAGCAACACATCGTTGGCCTGGATCGAACCGCCATTGCCGGTCACCTGGTAACGGCCCGGCGCCAGGGCGCGGACTTCGGTCAAGGTGTGCTGCGGGTTCATCAGGGTGTAGCGGAAATCGTGTTCGGCCATGGGTCCTCCAAATAGGCGCGACATGCTAGCACGGGGCATGGCTTGGGATGGTCTCGATGGCGGGCATCGGGAGATCGGGCCGACGAAACTCCATTCCCTGTGGGAGCGAGCTTGCTCGCGATGGCGGCGGATCGGCCAGTATTGATCTTGACTGACACACCGCTATCGCGAGCAAGCTCGCTCCCACAAGGGGGGGCTGGCTCAAGGTTTAGTTGTCCACCAGATTCTGCGGCGTGCCAGCCGCCCAGGCGGCGATGTTGTCCAGGGTGGTCATGGCAATGGCGGCCAACGCCTCGTGGGTCAGGAAGGCCTGGTGGGCGGTGACAATCACGTTGGGGAAGGTCAGCAGCCGTGCCAGCACGTCATCCTGCAGGGGCAGGTCAGAGCGATCCTTGAAAAACAACTGGGCCTCTTCCTCGTACACATCCAGGCCCAGGTAGCCCAACTGGCCGCTTTTCAACGCCGCGATCAAGGCCGGTGTGTCCACCAGGCCGCCGCGTCCGGTGTTGATCAGCATGGCGCCGCGTTGCATTGCGGCCAGCGTTCGGGCGTTGATCAGGTGCCGGCTCTGTTCGTTCAACGGGCAATGCAGGCTGATGATCTGCGCTTGCGCCAGTAGTTCGTCCAGGGGCAAGTAGCGGGCGCCCAAGGCTTCGATCTGTGGGTTGGGGCAGGGGTCGTAGGCCAGCAACTGGCAGCCGAAACCGGCCATGATCCGCGCGAACGTAGCGCCGATCTGCCCAGTGCCGATCACCCCGACGGTCTTGCCCACCAGGTCGAAGCCGGTCAGTCCATGCAGGCTGAAATTGCCGTCCCGGGTGCGGTTGTAGGCACGATGCAGGCAGCGATTGAGGGCCATGATCAACGCCACGGCATGTTCGGCCACGGCGTGAGGCGAGTAAGCCGGAACCCGGACGATGCTCAAGCCCAGGCGCTTGGCGGCGAGCAGGTCGACATGGTTGTAGCCGGCCGAGCGCAAGGCGATCAGCCGCGTGCCGCCTGCGGCCAGCCGCTCCAGCACCGGGGCGCTCAGGTCATCGTTGATGAAGGCGCACACCACTTCATGCCGTTCGGCCAGGGCCACGGTGTCCAGGTTCAGGCGGGCGGGCTGGAACTGCAACTGAAGGCCTGCGGGCGTCGGGGCCTGGGTGAAACTGTCGCGGTCGTAGGTCTGGCTGCTGAAAAAAATCACGCGCATGGCGGCCTCCTGGCAGAAAAACAAGCCCCTAGGACTAATGCCGATCAGTTAAGTGGATACCACGGCGAAACACACAAACCGTGGCGAGGGAGCTTGCTCCCGCTGGGCTGCGCAGCAGCCCCAAACAGGGCCGCTTCGCGACCCAGCGGGAGCAAGCTCCCTCGCCACAGGAATATTGCTGGGCTTCATTTCTCTTAACTGACTGGCATTAGCCCGTAGGAGCTGTCGAGCGAAGCGAGGCTGCGATCTTTTGATCTTTCGCTTGCGACTCAATTGTCAGCGTAAAGATCGCAGCCTCGTTGCACTCGACAGCTCCTACGGTCCGGGGTCGGAACGTGGATTTTCAGCGATTCCGACCTCCAGGGTATTGCCCTGGATCAGGCGCTGATACGCGCTTCGCTCGCCAGGCGGTTGATGGCCCGCTCCAGTTCTTCCAGGGCGACGGCAGCCTTGGGGTCCTGTTGCTTGAGCAGGGTTTCGCTGCGCTGGCAGGCCGCACGCAGTTGCGGCACGCCGCAGTAGCGGGTGGCGCCGTGCAGGCGGTGGACCCGTTCGATCAAGGCGTTGTGATCGTTGGCCTCGCTGGCCTGGCGGATCGCTTCGCGGTCGGCTTCCAGGGACGCCAGCAGCATCGCCAACATGTCTGCCGCCAGGTCGGCCTTGCCGGCGGCCAGGCGCAAGCCTTCTTCGTGATCCAGCACCAGCAGTTCGCTGCCACCCTGGGCATCGCTGCTGCGTTCCGGCGACTGGTTGCGCAGGGCCAGGCCGGTCCATTTGAGCACCACTTGGGCCAGTTGCCGTTCGCTGATGGGTTTGGTCAGGTAGTCGTCCATGCCGCTTTGCAGCAGGGCGCGCTTTTCGTTGGCCATGGCGTGGGCGGTGAGGGCGACGATCGGCAGCGGCGTGCAGTGTCGCTCGCTTTCCCACTGGCGGATCGCCTCGGTGCTCTGGCGACCGTCCATGCCGGGCATCTGCACGTCCATCAACACCAGGTCGAAGGTTTCCTTCTGCACGGCCTTGACCGCCGCGTAGCCACTCTCCACCGCCAGCACCTTGGCGCCCATGTCTTCGAGCAGGGTCTGCACCAGCAGCAGGTTGGCCGGGTTGTCGTCCACGCACAGCACTTTCGGGGCGCGGCTGGAAACCGGCTCGCTGGGTTCGCTGCGGGGCGGACGCGGGTTGACCAGGTCGGACAGCGAACGACGCAACTTGCGGGTGCAGGCCGGCTTGGCCTGCAACTGGCTGTGAGGGTTGGGCACCGAGAGGTGGTACAGGGTCTGTTCGGTGGTGGGGCACAGCACGAGGACTTTGCAGCCCAAGTGCTCCAGGTCCCAGATGTGCTGGTTGAGGCGCTCCGGCGGCATGTCGTTGCTGGTGATACCCAGCACGGCCAGATCGATCGCCTGGTCGGTCTGGTGGGCGACGGTGATGCCGTTGGTCAGGCTCTCCAGGGTGCTGAACGGCGTCACTTGCAGGCCACAGTCTTCGAGCTGGTGCTGCAAGGCCTGGCGGGACAGTTCATGATTCTCCAGCACCGCCACGCGTCGGCCCAGCAACGGCGGACCCGGCAGGTCCTCGGCATCGTCACGGGTCTTGGGCAGGCGCAGGCTGATCCAGAACTCCGAGCCTTCGCCAGGCGTGCTGTCGACGCCTATTTCGCCACCCATCTGCTCCACCAGGCGTTTGGAAATCACCAGGCCCAAGCCGGTGCCCCCCGGTTGCCGCGACAGTGAGTTGTCAGCCTGGCTGAAGGCCTGGAACAGCGCCCGCACGTCTTGGCTGGACAGGCCGATGCCGGTGTCCTGGATGCTGATGCGCAACTGCACGCTGTCTTCGTGCTCGTCTTCGAGCATGGCCCGGGCGACGATGGTGCCCTCGCGGGTGAACTTGATCGCGTTGCTCACCAGGTTGGTGAGGATCTGCTTGAGGCGCAACGGGTCGCCCACCAGCGACAGCGGTGTGTCCCGGTAGACCAGGCTCACCAGTTCCAACTGCTTGGCGTGGGCGGCGGGGGCGAGGATGGTCAGGGTGTCCTGCAGCAGGTCCCGCAGGTTGAACGGAATGCTGTCGAGCACCAGCTTGCCGGCCTCGATCTTCGAAAAATCGAGGATTTCGTTGATGATCCCCAGCAGGCTGTCGGCGGATTTCTCGATGGTGCCCAGGTAGTCGAGCTGGCGCGGGGTCAGTTCGCTTTTCTGCAACAGATGGGTAAAGCCAAGGATGCCGTTGAGCGGTGTGCGGATTTCATGGCTCATGTTCGCCAGGAACTCGGATTTGATCCGACTCGCCTCCAGGGCTTCCTTGCGGGCCAGGTCCAGCTCGATGTTCTGGATCTCGATGGTTTCCAGGTTCTGGCGCACGTCTTCGGTGGCCTGGTCGATGCTGTGCTGCAATTCTTCCTGGGCGTTCTGCAAGGTACTGGCCATGCGGTTGATGCCCGAGGCCAGTTCATCCAGCTCCTGACTGCCCAGCGGCGGCAGGCGGGTTTCCAGGTGGCCGTCCTTGAGTTGCGCCACGGCTTGCTTGATCTGGCTCAGCGGGCGGTTGATCGTGCGGCCCATGCGCAAGGCCAGCAGCGCGGTCAGGCACAGGCCGGCGCCGATCAATAGCAGGCTGGCAAACAGGCTGCGGTAACCGCGCAGCAACATGCCGCTGTGGGACAACTCCAGCTCGACCCAGCCCAGCAGGCGGTCGGCCTCTTCGGGAATCAGCTCGCCCGCCAGGTTGCGGTGCTTGCCGAATACCGGCAGCAGGTAGCGCGTGGCGTCATTGCCGGTGCGTTGCAGCAACTGCGCACTGTTGCCCTCTGGTGCCCGGTTGAGCATGGTCGGGCCGGCGTGGGCCAGCGGCGCGCGGTCGGGGGCGAGGAAAGTCACGGCGCGTACGTCCGCTTGCTCGAGGGACTGGGTGGCGATGCGCTCCAGCAGATCGGTGTCCTGGCGGCTCATGGCAGGGGCGACCAGCGGTGCCAGCTGTTCGGCGATCATCTCGCCCCGTTGCAACAACTGGGCGTGCAGGTCCGCTTGCTGCATCCAGGTGAAATAGCCGCCCAGGACCAGCGCCATCAGGCTGGTCGGCAACAGGGTGAGCAACAGCACACGGCCTTTGATTCCCAGTTTCTTGAGCACACTTGTCTCCTGCATCCAGCGGTCTGATTGAACTGTGCGCGCATCCGGCACGCACTACCTGGGCAGTGTAGCGATTTGCGGGTGGGGGTTCTTTGGAAAATTCGTGTCCGCTGTGCGTCGGTCCTGCTGGGACTTTGCCACAGTGGATCTGCAATCGCTCAGTGAATGTCCGCCGATAGCCCTGTGTCAGAGGAGGACGGCTGTGGATGCTTCGGCGCCTCCGCAGGAGAGTTCCTCATTGCTTTATTGAAAGTGATCAGGCGATCTGTGGTTGCTTTCCAGTCAGCGAGCCTGCTGTAGGCGTTGATGAACCAGCTAAGGTTTTCACTTAAATTTCCAAAAGCCGAATTTATCTGCATCAAATCACCAAAGGTTATATGGCCGGCAAAGAAGCGCGGGGCGGCCAATAAGCTGCTTAGAATCAAGGCCAGTTGGCCATATGTCTCCGTGAACAACGATAGGCGCATTTTTATTTGTATTATTTTGCGGAAGTTTGCCAAGCTACTTTCGAGCTTGTGATTAATATTGCTTTTCTCAGGTTCGTGTTCCAAGAGAGAAGGAGCTTTTTTGAATTTCTCCCGGAGCTTGATTAAGAAGTAGCGTAGATCGGCTTCCAATCGTTGTTGGTTGTTGCTTAAAGAAATTAGATTGAAGCCGATTTTTTGACTGACCAGAGTTCCGATAAAAGCATATGTAATAGCGGCTAGGAACATGTAGCAAGGTATCGTGATTCCCCAAAGTGCAGCATCACCGGAGGCGCGGATTAACACTACGCTGAAGGTTATTACGCTGGCGGTAGTAAAGATTAGTCCGCAAGCCAGGTCGATGGTCTCAAAGGTAAATTTATTAACGTCCTCTGCGATGCGTTGGTCTGGATTGTCTACCTCGTTTCCAGTTTGATCGGTTTGGGCAGGATCTAGTGTCCAAAGGAAAAGGTAATGGTTGGTTAACCATCTTCGCCATCTCAAAGCCAAGATGTCAACCAAGTATGCTATCAGGACCGATCTGAAGACAGAAAAAATGACGACACCTATGAATATCAATATCAGAAGATAAAATTGTTTTATATCGCCTTCCTGTATTGCGTCATAAAAGTACCTATACCATTCGTTAACGATCAGCGCTGTGGCAACGGCCAGAAGCGACAGAAATATAAGCAGTACCGCTGTAATCCAAGCGAATATTCGTTCCTTACTTTGCCAATACGGCAATAAGATAGAAAGGGTGTTTCTGATAAAACTATCACTGTGTTGCGAAGGTCTGGAATTTAAAGGGTCACGGTCCATGCTGATCTCGTTATGAGGTTCCTTGTTTATGATCTGTTGTGCTGTGTCAGTTCAATCTCCAAAAGCCCAACAGTCCCAAATTTTCTGAAAGTCTTAATCGTGCGGTGTGCCAAACGTTCAAGGCGTTAATGTGCTGAGCTTCAGCGCCTGCGTAGGTATTTAAAGCGCTTAACAATTCAATCATGCTACCCACCCCGGATCGATAGCGACCTTGCACTACCTCAAGGGATTGTTGTGACTGTGTGATCAACTTGTTGGTATGGTTCAGTCGCTGAAACTCATTACTTAGGGTTTGATAGTTTTCCCAGAGTTCAAGCGATAACCTCAGTTGTTCCTCCAGAAGTTCTTCCTTGCTTGCCTCAAGACGGGCGATATCACTGCGTATCTGATATTTTCGGCTGAAGCCATCGAATAGCGGAATGCTTAATTGCAGGCCAACGGCTCTATCCCGGTCACGTCTGTCGCCTTTAAGCATCTGGGATTGATCAACCCGGGTATGGGAAATATCCGCCGTTAGTGAAAGGGTCGGTTTTCCAGCCGCGCGACTCTCATTAAGCTTCGCTTCAGTGGCTTTGATCCGAGCTCTAACGGCTACCAAAGCAGGGTGATCTTGTTGGGCTTGTTGAAATAGCTCGTCAATTGTCTTGATAAATCGCGTATCGGGTAATGATGTTAGATCGCCCTCCAATGCGAATGCTGTCTCAGGAGAGAGTCCCATGCGCAGCGCAAGCAGCCCAGTGGCATTGCGGAGCGCTCCCTGATCGCGAATGTGATTCAGACTGGCTTGGGAATAGGCTGCTTTCGCTTGCAATAAATCGGAAAGTGCTGCGGCTCCAGATCGATACTTCGCTTCTGCTGCGTCGAGATTTTCCACTGCAAACGATGTAACCTTTGATGAGGTGATCAAGCTGCGCTGAGCGGCAAGAGCTCTGTAGTAAAGCTCTGCTGCGGAAGCGAAAGATTTTTGCAGTACGGCGTCTTGATTGGCATTGGCAGCAACCAGGAGCTGCATGGATCTTTTTAGCTCGGCTTCCCTATGCCCAAAATCGAACAGTACCCAACTGAAATGCAACCTATTGGAAATCTGCCGTTGGTTTCCTTCGCTGGAAAGTTCGCTGCGTTGCTCATAATCAGTAACGGTCCGTCCCGTAGACATGCCGCTGCTGCCGGTGAGTTTCGGAAAATATAAAGATCGACTGACTCCGATTTGAGCGGCTTGCGCTTTTGCATGAGCCCAGGCCGAGCGTGTTTTGGGATCATTGCAAAGTATCCGTTCTATGGTCTCCTGTAGAGATAATTTTGTAGGAATACTTCCGAAGGTGCACGGCTGATCCGTGTAGATACTTGCTTTTGAAGAGGCTGATGTGACGTGGTTTGGCGCAACAAGCTCAGCCCCCATAGCTGATAACGTTATGCCCCCGACAAGTAGGGAGAGGGCACAGGTGGAATAGCCCTTCATCTGATTGCATTCACATTTGCGTGGAAGGGGGACGGTTTTAATTTACCGGATTCTAATATGAAAACCCGATCCGCTGACGCGATCGTCTCAGGCCGATGCGCGACTATTATTCGAGTTATTTTGAGCGAGCGTATGGCGTCGTTGACTAATTGCTCGCATTGCAGATCGAGATGGCTGGTGGCTTCATCAAGGAATAAAATCCTGGCTTTTTTATAAAGCGCACGAGCCAAGAGTACGCGTTGTTTCTGCCCGCCTGAGAGCACCGTCCCCATGTCCCCAACCAGCGTGCTGTATCCCATAGGCATTGATTGGATACTATTATGGATCGCGGCCATTTCTGCACATTGCATGATCCAGGACATATCAGCATCCTGATCGAAAAAAGAAATGTTCTCCGCCAGTGATCCGGCAAACAAGACATCATCCTGCATCACCGTGCCGACCATGTCACGGAGTGTGTCTACGCGCATGTCTTTTACTTCTATTCCGGCAATTTTGATTTGCCCTTCGCTGGGAGAGAGAATCCCTAGCATCAAGTTGATCAAAGTGCTTTTTCCCGCACCGGAGGCTCCCGTGATAGCTATCGATTCTCCCTCGGCGATAGATAAGTTCAGCTTGTCAATAATATAAGGCTCTTGGTCAGAGTAACGGTACATTAAGTCTCTTATTTCTATATGGGCGCTGCGTGTACAGGGGATGGCTAAATTAATGTCCCCGTGGCTATCCTCCGGCGGATGAAGAACAATATCGGCTAAGCGCTCACCGTAGAGTTGAAGCATATGCAATTCGAAAAAATGGTCCACCAGATTCGACACCCTACTGACAAATTGTGTCCTATAGGCGGTGAAGGCCATCAATACACCCACACTGAAATGTCCACTCATTACCATACCGGCGCCAAACCACACCGCCAGCAGGTTTTCGATGCCGAAAAGTAACCCGTTCATTTGGGTGTAAAGAAGTTGCATTTTTTGAGTTCGAATATCTGCATTGATTTGTTCGATCAACAGGCCTAACCAAGTGGAGCGTCGCTCATCGGGTCGCCGGAATAGCTTGATCGCGCGAACACCTCTGATGGTTTCTAAAAAATGGCTCTCCTGACGCGCCGCGTGGATAATTTGTTCCTCCGTTGCCCGGCGAAAAGGGGAGTACCAGATGCAGCGGCCTAATATATAAAGCGCCATGGTGACGAGGGAAATAGAAGCCAGAGTAGGACTGTACATAAACATTAGTACCAATGTAGCAATACTCATCAGACCATCAAGCACACTGGAAAAAAATGCGGCGGTGAGTGTCTGTTGGATATGGTTTACTGCGCTAAAGCGCGATACGACATCGGCCAGATGTCGTCTTTCAAAAAAATGAATGGGCAATCTCAACAAATGAGTGAGTACGTTGGCGCGCCATTGCACGCTAATCATCGTGTTCATGTGAATCAACACCCATGCACGAATGGCTGTCACCCCCTGTTGCATAAGCATTAACAACCCAAAGCCCAATACAAGGGTTTTCAATAACTCGTTGTCTTCACTGACAAGCACATTGTCGATTGTCCACTGGAGAAAAAACGGACTGGCGAGAGAAAATATTTCCAGCGCGAACGCCAGTAGAAGTACTTGCAACAGTGATCGATACAGCCCCGTCGTTTTTCCAAGCATCTTGGAAAATTTGATATCGGGCTTCTTTTTCTTCTCTTCAAAATTAAACGCTGGCCATAATTCCAGCGCTATTCCGGTGAAAAACTCACTGCTCTCGGTAAGTGATATATGTCGAATGCCTCGGGCCGGATCATGTAACACTAGGTGGTTTTTACGTACGGACTTCAAGACTACAAAGTGATTGAAATCCCAGTGAAGAATACAGGGCAGTTTCAGTTGCAGAAGATCTTTCATGTCAAGCCTGACGGCACGTGTTCCCAGCTTCAGTTGGTCGGCTATTTGAATGATCTGTTTTAATGTCATGCCTTTTAATGAGGTTTGGAATCTGTTTCGGAGTTCATACAAACTTGAGTTATGCCCATGGTAGCCAAGTATCATGGCTAAACATGCCAGACCGCATTCAGTGGCTTCGGTTTGCAGTAATAATGGAAGCCGGCGTCCCCAGTGGAGTGAGATTGCATTTGTGTAATTCAACGGCGCTGCTCCTAGAGCCTACCCGTCAGGCTATAAAGAGGCTCAAGAACCCATTCATAAAGATGACGAGTCTCTTGCATGATGTCCGCTTCAAGTAACATGCCGGTTTGTAATGACCGTTGTTCGCCATAGGCCAGGACATGCTGCTTGTCCAGACCTACGCGTATTCGGTAATAGCGTTCGCCGTCCAGACCAATGCCGGGTATTTCTCCGACCGTGCTTGCAAGTTCCACGGCAGAAACCGAGGCCTTGGAGATGGATTTAACGATGCCGTTGTGTTGCCCGAATTTTTGATAAGGATAGGCTTGATAGCGAATACGTACTTCATCGCCAACTCGGATGAAACCGATGGACTTACTCGGAGAATAAAGCTCGGCGTGCAATGAGGCGTTGTTTGGAACGATGCTTAAAAGCGGTCTAGCGGTACCTGTGGACTGTCCGGGCTCTGCCAAAATGGCAGTCACGACACCTTCTTGAGGCGCCTTGATAACTAATATACGCCGCGCCTCACTCTCGATGATCTCTCGATCAATTTCCGATAGCGTTCTATGAATGATGGCGAGTTGATTTTCATGTCGAGCGGATAAGCCAGAAAGCTCGTTGCGGCGTTCGGTTATCCGTTGTCGCAGCGCGGAGCGGTCACGGTCAAGGGTATTTAGTTTCTGTCGATGATTGAGTAGCTCTGCCTGCCGTTGCTGTAGCTGATCCATGGCTATATATCCCTTTTCCATTAAACCTGAATAACGACTGGTGGCATTGGAAGCCAAGGCAACCAGCTGTTTTTGACTGGAAATTTGCCCGGCTAAAATATCCAACTCGTTT
Organism: Pseudomonas thivervalensis; assembly: GCF_001269655.1. GTDB lineage: Bacteria > Pseudomonadota > Gammaproteobacteria > Pseudomonadales > Pseudomonadaceae > Aquipseudomonas > Aquipseudomonas thivervalensis. Next base: position 63,533 of record NZ_LHVE01000014.1, on the reverse strand, counting down.
TTTAAGCTGCTTAAATGGCTGGTAAGGCTTTTCCTTTGATCAGCCTGCAGTGTTTTTGTTTTTGTGAGTTCATCAATTAAGGACCGTTTTCTTTCCTTAAGGTTGCTACTAATACTTTCCTGAATTGGATCGGAATTTTCGCCATAGTGCTCGCTGGATAATGTGAGCAAGTGGGTGCCCGCCTTAACGTGCTGCCCCTCATGAATGAAGCTTTCAAGCACCCGTCCTTGTTGTGGTGCATAAACTTTAATCTGCCCCGAAGAGGGCAGTAATTGCCCAGCTATGCTGCTTCGCTTGGTATAGCTTCCCCATATGAAAAAAATAACAACGATTGATGCAAGGGCTGTGGCGAAGACTGTGAGGAAGGCGAACGAGACGGGGCGAATCAGGACGATGTTGCCTAACCATTGCACCTGTTGGGCTTCTAGAGCCTCTGTTCTGAATAACGACGTGTCTTGGGTCAATGTGAGCATTCCTTGCTGACAATAGTTGTATCCCGGAGCTCCTTGGGAAGGCATGCCGCATCGCGGCGTGGCTGTGAAGATTCCCATAGACGGCCGCTTGGGTCACCCCTACATGTGTAGGGTACAAATCTTCGAATTTCGTCGTTATCGTTGATTTATGTGTGCTGTTTGGAAGGGCGTTAGGTGAGCGATTCAAAAGTTGTGCAGCGAGGACGAACATATGGCCGAAAATGTTATAAAAAGGTTAAAGCTTAGGGACCAGCTGTCAGGTGGTCCTTCCAAGATCTTCGTTTTGGTTGGAAGAAATATAATGGTCTCCTTACTGATAGCTTTGGTATTTGTTTTTATGGAGAAATTTTCATTGAGAAATGATTTTTCAGGTTGGGAAGTTGTGGGAGGAACAATTGGATACTTGGCGGTAACTGCTAAGAAAATGTATTTTGATGAGGCATCTGCTGAATTAAGAGTCAGAGCTAATATGGAGCCAAGCTTGTTGCGGGACGCAATGCTATCCATCGGATATTCAGAGAGGCGTGATGGTGTGTATTTCTCGGATGATTGCAAATCCGAAGTTATCACATGCACCATCCAAAGGAGTGTCGCAATTTTTACTGGGCCATACGACCGACTGGTGACATTATCACGTGCTCTATAGTGAAGGTTTTTGGTAGTTGATTAGTGCTTGCAGGCGATATCGCGATGGTCGCCTATTCTGGGAAGTAAAATAGCTCCCCATCCTTTGGGTTGAATGAGCATTATTGTGGCGGCCTCCAACGTCTGTTTATGAATGATGCATTCTTAGATGTTTAATGGCTTTCGTCGTATTACCGAAACGAAAACGAAAGTCAATAATCTAGATTTTCCCTTTGTTCCACTCTAGTTCGGTGCTGCCTAACCACCGAGCGCCCTAGGCTCCCAATAAGCTGTTGGCTCAACGTAAGTGCTAATCATGATTGCATTCCCGTGCTCCTGGTGAAGTTATGCCGCGTCGCGACGAGGCAGTGGAGACATCCCATAGATGTCCTTTTAAGTCACCCCTACAAGTGTAGGGTACAAATCATCGAATATCGTCGCTATCGTTGAATCATATGAGCTGTTCGGAACGCCGAGGTTGAGCAATCTATGACAAAACTATCGGATCTGCATGAGGTCTTCGTGAGGTTCAAGGCGGAAAAAATTGAAGGCACGTCCATCGTCCAATTTAATAACTACTTGAAACTTAACCTGACTGAAGAAGAGGTTCTTTCCCAGTACAGCTACATTGTAGGAGGGAGAGATATTGCTGGAGCAGAAAGGAATGAAAAGCTTTTCTATGCTGAGAGATACGGTGGAGACGGGATTTATAAAAACGGAGGTGGCGGGCGCTGCGGTTTTGACGGGGTATATCAACTAAAAGGGATTGGGCCTAATGAATTAGTTGCCCCTGATTCCGATGAGGCACATGGAAACGGTTTCTTATCTATTGAGGCCGCGATTTATGAGTCGATATGGGCGGAAATAATAAATATAGCTCTTCCCTACGGAGCGGTGAGGACGGTCGCTGTCATTGATGCAGGATGCAAATTTAGTCAAGAAGGTCAAACATATTCACGTGCTCTATTAGTCCGAGAGTCAGCGGTACGTCCCGCACATTTTATGAGAGCAGTTTACTTCAAGGAGCAATTTACCGGTTTGTTATGTGGTGATGCAAGGCGCGTAAAATTTGCTGTACAGAGGTTGGTCGATTTTCTTCCTGTCAGTTCATATGAGTTATATGGGATTTCCACATTATCTGATCGTATACGTACAGGTTTAATCGAGCTGGCGAGACGTTATGCTCGACAATTTTCAGCTGCAAGAGCGAAGCGTATTATTCACTACAATGTCAGTGCCTCAAACGTTTCGCTGAGTGGCGCATGGATGGATCTCAGTGGGGTAAGAATTTTTTCCAAATTGATTGGATGTGACAAGTTGGATCTGACTGGTTTTTTGACAGAGTATGAGCCGGTCTTACGAAGCATTCATGATATTTGCTATTACTTAAAGAAATATGAAGTCGTAGATGCTGAGTTTCAGGTTGAAATTTTTCGTTTGGCGATGAATGAGTTTTGGGATGAGTATCAAAAATACCTGCGTTTCTACAATGCCATACAGGTGGGATTCCCTAGTTTTTTTCTGACTAAACAGGTAACTAATAGTCGAGAGTTTCTAAAGTTTTCATCTTGTCTCCAGCGGCTATTGGACTCAGATTGTTATGAATTGGTTGAGCAAGGGCCAGGCCTAGCCTGGAAAGGCTATGAGTATAAAATGGCGCGTATATATGTCCATGCGCTTAAAGCAAAAGTTTTTAATGGTGCGTCAGATGTGTTTTTAACGTCTGCTGAAAACGTATTTTTAATAAATGAATTTTGTCGTGTTTATGGCGAGCTTTTTGAACTTATTGTTGGATTTGTTGAAGGGGGTGGCATTGATCGCAGACGCTTCGCAATCGCGGTGGCAATTAATGTTATTAGGTTGAATAGACGACCGCATGCAATTTTAGATCTGAGGGAAAGCTTGTCAAAAATCGAAAGGCCTATTGGGCGAAATGACCCGCCATACGACTGTCTTGAAAGGAAAGTGAAGTGCTGGTCGACCCTTGTTTTTAGCTGTGGTGTTGATTCGAAGATCCCCTTTTGGCTTGGCGCAACAATGAATATTTTTTACGACATTGCTTCTGGTGTGTTTGTGGTTAGAAGATGCGATGGCGAGACTGTCGTAGAGTCTCTATGTGGACTCTGGAATGTGGCAGATGTAAGTGATGTGATGTCTTTTTATTCGAATGTATGGAGTATTTTGAATGAACAATATTGATGTGTATGTTGCTCCTCGATGTTGCAAGTTTGAAAGCAAAGCTAAGAAGGTCGGATATGCTTGTCTGATAGCGTTCATGTGTAATCGATACTCTCTGTATCAGATAATGACGTTAAAGCTTTGGATTATTCCTGCTATTGATCATGGTCAAATTGTTTTTTTCTTCGATAAGACCAGTGCCCCGCTAGGGTATGTGAGCTGGGCATATTTGGCGCCGGATAGTGAAGCACGCTTGCTGCATGACTCCGACTTTTTATTGCATGCTAGTGAGTGGAACGAGGGAGGTAATGTTTGGATAATAGATTTCTGTTTTCCCAGGGGAGGTATAAAAGAAGCCGTGTTATGGCTAAAAAAATTCTTTCGTAAAGAGGGGGTTGATAAGCTTCATTGGATGCGGAGAAATAAGGAGTGTACGGTTAAGCAGGTTTCTATTTATAGGCTTTGAGTGTTTCGCTTTCCCGGGTTGTGTCGGAAGGCAATAGTTTAGACAATCCAATCAATAAAATGAGGTAGTAGCAATGCGACCATTAACAGATGCGGAGATTGATTTTATTTCTGGCGGTGTAGGTCCCGTTGGAGGAGTCGTAGGAGCTGTAACTGGAGGAATTATTGGCGCATATGGCGGCGCTGTAGGTGCAATGGCTACGGCGGCGGCCGATGGATCAACCTCCGCGCGTGGTGGTAGGAATAGTGTTATCGCTAGTGCTCTTTCTGGCGGAGCTGTAGGCGCGGTAGGGGGAGCGTTGATCGGTTCGGGGGCTGGGCTGGCAGGCGCTGTTGGTTCGGTGGGTCTAGGTGCGGCAAGTTATTCAGGAATTATGGGGATTATGGCGTAGCGCCACTCCTAGGTAATCGGCACGGTTTATTTTCGCTAAATAAGCCGTGTTTGGATTTTTGGGTCTTTGTTTTATTTTGTTAGGGAGGGGAGGATGAATGATAGTGTTGTTTTAAATTATTATAATTATCCTGTGTTTTTGGTTGGCGGTATCGTAATTACTAACGTTTCATTTTTCTTTAAGGTGGATTTGTGGGGGGTGTTGTTCTTTGTGTTTATGTGGTTTTCTATTGTTTTGTTTTTCTGTTTTAAGGGAGTTGAGGTGCTTTGGTTGGATAAAGGGGATATATGTTTTCGGCGTAAGTTTAAAGTGGTGTCATTTGCACAGCGTGCTGCTAAGATTAGCGTGAATAATAGTTTATTTAAACCCATTGAGGTGGTGGTGACGGTGTCAGGTCGAAAGGAGATTTTTTTGTTGCCTGGATTTATACCCGAAGAGCAACGTGAGTGTGTGGTCGAAAGGATTAAGAGATTCTGCTTGGAGCATAATATAGCTTATCTGTGATTTTGTTGAGCTTGAGTCTCAGGTTGTCGATATTTCCTTCAAATGAGTGGAGGTAGGCTGACGTTTAGTGTCTAGCTCCTTTGTATTGGTGTGGTTTGTGTGTTCGATTACAGGGGAAAGATGTCTATGTTGTTGAAATGTGTGATAGGGGCTGTGGCGGGTTTAGCAATAGGGTTGTTTTTTAAAGGTGCTGAATTGATCCTGAAAAAGGTGTGTGGTTGTGTTGTGTCGGATAGGTATAAGCAGCTGTACTTTTTCTTTGGGATCATGTTCATGGTTGTGTATGGAACGCCTGCTTTGAATGCTTACATTGGTGTCGGTTAAGTGTTGTGCTCAGGAAGTAATTGATTTTGCAAGAGATCCTGTCTGTGTAAGTTAGTTTGATGCTATATTTTTAATGGTGTGATACTGAAGGGATGTAAGGCGCGTAATGCTTTTAAGGCTTGTTTAGCTTCTCCGAGAATAACTTTCCCCTGGAGTTCACCCCTTTCTTCCGTAAAATTGAGGAGACGTATTCTCGCACCGTGAAGTCACTAATGCCGAGCACTAAGGCTATTCTTTTGTTTGTTTCGCCTTGCAGAAGTAATTGCAATACTTCGTGTTCTCGTTTTGTTAGGTCTTTATTGTTTTTCTTCAATTGACTATTCCCTGGTTGAGATTAAGTGCTGAATTGCTTGGTAATAATATATCGATATGTCTGCTGATTCGCTAGTTTATGAATGTCTCGATGAATCGCAGGAAAGATCCGATAAAAAACCGTATTCCTACAGATTTTTATGTGTTGCGAGGAAAGAACTTCCCTTGCGGGGTAATAAGTACTACAGAAAGTGGCAGGTCTGACAGTTAGATGGAGCGAAATGGAGGAAGCAGCAGGTTGGCGACGTCTCTATAACTTCTCCCTGTTCGGATACGTTCCTGTCATCCTGGGGCTGCTTTGGGTCAGGTAACGTCCCATAAAACATCGAGCGTTGCCTCCATGGCGAGGAAGCTTACTCTCACCGGGGCGCAACTTTTATCTCCAGCTCGAGCGGCGCAGCCAGGCTGTCAATGGATTTACGGAAGTCGACGGGGGTGGGGTGTGGATAGACTTTTCGACCTGGGTGTCGGGTCGATCATGGCGGATGGGCTTCAGAAGGGGATCGGGAGCGCAGCATTCGAGATCAGATGGAAGGTTTGAAGGCGGGGTTTTAACTTTATGTATAAGTCAACGATAAAGCCTTGGCGCAGGGACAGGTCTGACCACCCAGCTAGCCATTGATCGCACCCGGCATGCCGGTAGCCAATTCGCGTTTTCCAATCAGGCGAGGAAAGTCGAGGAGTGGGGGAGCCTCGGGGAGGACGCACCCCCCAGCCCCGCGAACCTGTTAGATCTCCTACTCCCGACGTATGTCACGTGCCCGCTCACCCTCCCCAGTCACCAGCCACACTTCACTGACACTCAGCAAACGTGCCAATGGCTCCACCCGCTGTCGAGGTATCCCCCGCGCGCTCCAGTTCGTCAGGCATTGAGGGCTGACACCTAGCACCGCGGCAAACCCTGAGGGAGAGATATCGTACTCTTCCAATAGGTTGCGCAAGCGTTGCCCGCAAGCGCGCCGGGCGCTGGGTTGTGGATCTTTTTGTTTCGCGTTGACCATCGTTATTGCTCTGCATCTTGCTCGTACGTTTAGCGCTACAACTGTAAAGAACACGGTGCAAAGCCAGATAGCCTTGCCTGCTTGGTCATCACTACAAAAAGGAACGAACCCACAAACAGGCAGGAAGAGAGCTTACAGACGGTGCTCACAACAGATATGCATGCGCGATTTGAGCGCTAAGAATCTGTAGGAAAAAGGGATTGTGTGAAGTACGGAATCGACTACATGGGCCTGAGCACAGGCGCGCACGAGAATCCGGTGGCGAGGAAACAAGCTCCCCCGCAAAGCAGCACACGCCTCGCTTATTCCCATAAGCCATAACCCCCTTACTTTGCGTGATATGGCCTCGCCGGGTTTGCCGGTATGATAGGCGCCCCCGCAGCCCGGATTGCGAATACGCCATGACTTTGCAGTACCCCACCATCGCCGATTGCGTCGGCAACACTCCGCTGGTCCGCTTGCAGCGCTTGCCCGGCGTGACCACCAATACGCTTTTGCTCAAGCTCGAAGGGAATAACCCGGCGGGTTCGGTCAAGGACCGGCCGGCGTTGTCGATGATCACCCGTGGTGAATTGCGCGGGCAGATCCAGCCCGGCGATACGCTGATCGAGGCGACTTCCGGCAACACCGGTATTGCCTTGGCGATGGCGGCGGCGATCAAGGGTTACAAGATGATCCTGATCATGCCCGACAACTCCAGCGCCGAGCGCAAGGCTGCGATGACGGCCTACGGCGCCGAGTTGATCCTGGTGACCCAGGAGGAGGGCATGGAGGGCGCCCGGGACCTGGCCGAGCGCATGCAGGCCGAAGGCCGGGGCAAGGTGTTGGATCAGTTCGCCAACGGCGACAATCCCGAGGCTCACTACACCACTACCGGTCCTGAGATCTGGCGCCAGACCGACGGCACGATCACTCATTTCGTCAGCTCGATGGGCACCACCGGCACCATCATGGGCACTTCGCGCTACCTGAAAGAACAGAACCCGAACGTGCAGATCATCGGCCTGCAACCGATGGAAGGCTCGGCCATCCCCGGCATCCGCCGCTGGCCCGAGGAGTATCTGCCGAAGATCTACCAGGCCGAGCGCGTGGACCGGATCATCGACATGGCCCAGAGCGAAGCCGAGGACGTGACCCGTCGCCTGGCGCGTGAAGAAGGCATCTTCTGCGGCGTGTCTTCGGGCGGTGCCGTGGCGGGGATGCTGCGCCTGTCCAAGGAAGTGGAGAATGCGGTGATCGTCGCGATCATCTGTGACCGTGGCGACCGTTACCTGTCGACCGGCATTTTCGACGCGCCCAACTGATGGCCAAGCAAGAAAGAGGCTTGCGCTTCCAGCCCAGCGGCGGAAGCCGGGCCCCGCAAGTGCCCACTGGTAAAAAACAGCGCTTGACCATTGAGCGCCTGGCCAACGATGGCCGGGGCATTGCGTTTGTCGAGGGCCGCACCTGGTTCGTCATCGGCGCCCTGGCCGGTGAAGAGGTCGAGGCGCGGGTGCTCGGTGCCCACGGCAAGGTGGTTGAGGCACGCACCGAGCGTGTGTTCCTGCCCAGTGAACTGCGCCGCCCGGCGCCGTGCATCCATGCCGGTCGTTGCGGCGGGTGCAGCGTCCAACATTTGCCCCATGACGAACAACTCGCCCTGAAACAGCGCATGCTCGCCGAGCAATTATCGCGAGTGGCTGGGGTTGAGCCCGATGAATGGGCGGCGCCGTTGAGCGGGCCGGAATTCGGTTACAGGCGTCGCGCCCGGGTGGCGGTGCGTTGGGACCAGAAGGCAAAAAAACTCGAAGTGGGTTTCCGCGCCGCTGGCAGTCAGGACATCGTTGCCATTGGTGATTGCCCGGTGCTGGTACAGCCCTTGCAGCCGATCATGAGCCGCCTGCCGGAGATGCTTAGACGCTTGAGCAAACCCCAGGCGCTGGGGCATGTGGAGTTGTTCGCCGGTTCGTCCCTCGCGGTATTGCTGCGTCACATGGCGCCGCTGTCGGAGGCCGACCTGACGATCCTCAAGGATTTCTGCGCGTTTCATGAAGCCCAGTTGTGGCTGCACGGTGAAGATGGACCACAACCGGTCGAGCCCGGGCAAGCCCTGGGGTTTCGCCTGGACGCCTGGGACCTTGAGCTGGCGTACCGGCCTGGGGATTTCATCCAGGTGAACGCCGGGGTCAACGAGGCGATGATCGCCCAGGCCCTGCAATGGCTGGCGCCGCGAGCCGAGGAGCGGGTGCTGGATCTGTTCTGCGGCCTGGGCAACTTTGCCTTGCCGCTGGCCAAGAGCGTGCGCCAGGTGGTGGCCGTCGAAGGTGTGCAAACCATGGTGGACCGCGCGGCGGCCAATGCCATCAGCAACAATTTGAATAACACTGCCTTTTTTCAGGCCGATTTATCCCAGCCTCTGGCGGATGCCGAATGGATCGGCGAAGGCTTTTCTGCGGTACTCTTGGACCCACCCCGTGACGGTGCTTTCGAGGTGGTGCGCAAGCTGTCGTCCCTGGGTGCCAAACGGTTGGTTTATGTTTCGTGCAACCCGGCAACTTTGGCCCGGGATACGGTCGAACTGATCAAGCAGGGCTACCGGTTAAAACGTGCCGGGATTCTCGATATGTTTCCTCAAACGGCACATGTCGAGGCCATGGCGTTATTTGAAGCGAGCCAGGATGGCTTGTCCGACTGACCCGTTCGTGCCAACCCGCCATAGCCTTGGGCGGGAAACACGGACAGCGAAGGTCAGCGAAGTTGACGCATTGAATCTGCGTCGTAGGGAAGGTAAGTAAAGATGGTACAGGTGAGAGCACACCAGCCGATCAACACCGACGGCAGTATCAATCTCGAGGCTTGGCTCGATCATGCGGTCAGCGTCGACATGGCACTGGATCGCGAAGCCTTGAAGGCCGCCTGCGAGTTCGCTCGCGAGGCGGAGCAACAACACAACGCGGCGAAGAACCTGTGGTCCGAAGGCACCTCGAGTTTCCAGACGGGCCTGGAGATTGCCGAAATTCTCGCTGACCTCAAGCTCGACCAGGACTCCCTGGTGGCGGCGGTGCTGTACCGCGGCGTGCGCGAAGGGCAGATCCAGCTACCGGTGGTCAGCCAGCGCTTCGGCACCGTGGTGGCCAAGCTGATCGACGGCGTGCTGCGCATGGCCGCCATCAGCGCCAGTCTCAGCCCGCGCCAGTCCATGGTGCTGGGCACCCAGGGTCAGGTGGAAAACCTGCGCAAGATGCTGGTAGCGATGGTCGACGACGTACGCGTTGCGCTGATCAAGCTGGCCGAACGCACCTGCGCGATCCGCGCCGTGAAATCCGCCGATGACGAAAAGCGCAATCGCGTCGCCCGGGAGGTGTTCGACATCTACGCCCCCTTGGCCCACCGTCTCGGTATCGGTCACATCAAGTGGGAGCTGGAGGACCTGTCCTTCCGCTACCTGGAGCCCGACCAATACAAGCAGATCGCCAAGCTGTTGCATGAGCGACGCCTGGATCGCGAGCGCTTCATCACCGATGTGATGACCCAATTGCGCGAGGAATTGCAGGCCACCGGTGTCGAAGCCGACATCAGTGGCCGGGCCAAGCACATCTACTCGATCTGGCGAAAAATGCAGCGCAAGGGCCTGGAATTCAGCCAGATCTACGACGTTCGTGCCGTTCGCGTACTGGTTCCGGAAATGCGCGACTGCTACACCGCGCTGGGGATCGTCCACACCTTGTGGCGGCACATTCCGAAGGAGTTCGACGACTACATCGCCAACCCCAAGGAAAACGGCTATCGCTCGCTGCACACCGCGGTGATCGGTCCCGAGGGCAAGGTCCTGGAAGTGCAGATCCGCACCCATGCCATGCACGAGGAAGCCGAGCTGGGCGTCTGCGCCCACTGGAAATACAAGGGCACCGACGTCAAGTCCGGGTCCAACCATTACGAAGAGAAAATCTCCTGGCTGCGCCAGGTGCTCGAGTGGCATGAGGAGCTGGGTGACATCGGCGGCCTGGCCGAACAGCTGCGCGTCGACATCGAGCCGGACCGGGTCTATATCTTCACGCCCGACGGCCACGCCATCGACCTGCCCAAGGGCGCGACACCGCTGGACTTCGCCTACCGGGTCCACACCGAGATCGGCCACAACTGCCGTGGCGCCAAGATCAACGGGCGAATCGTGCCGCTCAACTACAGCCTGCAGACCGGTGAACAGGTCGAGATCATCACCAGCAAGCACGGCACGCCGAGCCGCGACTGGCTGAACCCGAACCTGGGCTACATCACCACCTCCCGGGCCCGGGCGAAAATCGTCCATTGGTTCAAGTTGCAGGCCCGCGACCAGAACGTTGCCGCCGGCAAGACCCTGCTCGAGCGTGAACTCGGTCGCCTCGGCCTGCCGCAGGTGGATTTCGACAAGCTGGCCGAAAAAGCCAACATGAAAACCGCCGAGGACATGTTCGCCGCCCTCGGTGCCGGCGATCTGCGCCTGGCGCAGTTGGTCAACCTGGCCCAGCAACTGGTGGAGCCAGAGCGGGGCAACGAGCAACTGGAGTTGATCCCGCGCAAGGCCACCGGCTACAAGCCGGGCAAGCGCGGCGATATCCAGATCCAGGGCGTGGGCAACCTGATGACCCAGATGGCCGGCTGCTGCCAGCCATTGCCGGGGGATGCGATCGTCGGTTACATCACCCAGGGCCGCGGCGTGAGCATTCACCGCCAGGACTGTGCCTCGGTGCTGCAACTGGCCGGTCGCGAGCCGGAGCGGATCATCCAGGTCAGTTGGGGCCCGGTGCCGGTGCTCACCTATCCGGTGGACATCATTATCCGCGCCTACGACCGCTCCGGTCTGCTGCGTGACGTCTCCCAGGTGTTGCTGAACGAGCGGATCAACGTGCTGGCGGTCAACACCCGTTCGAACAAGGAAGACAACACCGCGCTGATGTCCCTGACCATCGAGATCCCGGGGCTGGATGCGCTGGGTCGGTTGCTGGGGCGGATCTCCCAGTTGCCGAACATCATCGAGACTCGGCGTAACCGGACGCCGGGTTAAGCGCAGTCCAAAAATGTGGGAGCGAGCTTGCTCGCGACAGCGGTCTATCAGACGCATCAATGTTATCTGACACACCGCAATCGCGAGCAAGCTCGCTCTCACAGGGATTCATTTGATGGGATGGATTGATGTACAGCCTTGAAGACCTGCTCCACCTGATGAACCGCCTGCGGGACCCGCAGTACGGCTGCCCGTGGGACATCAAGCAAACCTACCGGACCATCGTCCCCCATACCTTGGAAGAAGCCTACGAAGTGGCCGACGCGATCGAGCGCGGCGATTTCGATCACTTGCAAGGCGAGTTGGGCGACCTGTTGTTCCAAGTGGTGTATTACAGCCAGTTGGCCCGGGAAGAGAACCGCTTCGAATTTGCCGGCGTGGTCGACAGCATCACCCGTAAGTTGATTCGCCGCCATCCCCACGTATTTCCTACCGGTGACCTGTATGCGCCCGTGGATATCCCGCGCCTGAGCGAAGAACAGGTCAAGCAGCGCTGGGAAGAAATCAAGGCTGAGGAGCGGGCCGAGAAAGCTTCGGCGCCCGAACAATTGTCGCTGCTCGACGATGTGCCGGGAGCGCTGCCAGCGTTGTCCCGTGCGGCGAAGTTGCAGAAGCGTGCCGGCCAGGTCGGTTTCGACTGGCCGGGTCCGTTGCCGGTGCTTGATAAAGTCCGGGAGGAGTTGGACGAAGTGCTTGAAGCGATGGCCGATAACGATCCGGTGGCCATCAGCGATGAGATTGGCGATCTGCTGTTCAGCGTGGTGAACCTGGCTCGCCATCTCAAGGTCGACCCGGAAACCGCACTGCGTGACGCCAATGGGAAATTCGAGCGGCGCTTCCGATTTATCGAACAGGCATTGCGCGACACCCATCGCCCAATGGAAGATTGCACCCTCGAAGAGTTGGACGCCTTGTGGGGCGAAGCCAAACGTCAGGAAAAGAATTTGCCCAGCTGTGGCTGAGGCCGTTGCCTAAGTGAGTAAGCACCATGAGCCTTTCCCTTCGCGACCAGTTGCTCAAAGCAGGGCTGGTCAACCAAAAGCAGGCCAAGCAGGTCGGCAAAGAGAAACAAAAGCAGCAGCGCCTGGCCCACAAAGGCCAGATCGAACTGGATGACTCCCAGCAGCGCGCCGCCCAGGAAGCCATGGCCGAAAAGGTCAAGCGCGACCAGGAACTCAACCGGCAGCAGCAGGAAAAGGTCGAGCAGAAGGCCCGGGCCGCACAGATCAAGCAATTGATCGAAGTTTCGCGCCTGCCGAAGCTGACCACCGAGGACTACTACAACTTCGTCGACGACAAGAAGGTCAAGCGCATTTCGGTCAATACCCTGATGCGCAACAAGTTGAGCAGTGGTTCCCTGGCGATCGTCCATCACGCCGGCGGCTACGAAGTGATCCCGCGCGAGGCAGCCCTGAAGATTCAGGAACGCGACCCCAAGCGCATCGTCCAGCTCAACACCCAGACCGAAGAAGTGGATGCCGATGATCCGTACGCGGCGTATCAGATTCCTGATGATTTGATGTGGTAAGCAGGGCGCAATGCCATTGAGCTGAAACACCGGACCTGTGGGAGCGAGCTTGCTCGCGATAGCGGTCGGTCAGTGTAGATATGTTGACTGATGCCCCGCTAATCGCGAGCAAGCTCGCTCCCACAGGTGTTTTGTGTGGCTCAGGATTGCGCGGTCTTACGCGAACGCTGCCGTTCCTCACGCTCCAGCTCAGCCTTGTAGCTGTGGGCGTCCGTCTCGGAGTGGAACATCCCCACCAGCAGATCCTGTTGATGCACGTCCCAGATCCGGATACCGGCGGCAATGCCTTCGTGGGACATATGGGCGTCGTCGCGTTCAGTTACTTTCACAGTCATCTTGCAAGCTCCAATCTCTGTTATCTGCAGCAAGGCGTGTGCAGGACTTTGTTATAGATTTTGATAGCGTGCTAAGTAAATGCCTCGGTTCGTTAAGAAGTTTTCATGGAAAGTACAACGATCCTGCAGGCCAGGCAGTGCGCGGCATTCGGTCGCAGGTGGCGTTCATGAAAAAGGTTTCATGTTGCCAGGCATGAACGCAAAAAAACGGTGGGAGCGAGCTTGCTCGCGATAGCGGTGTGTCAGTCGACAGTGGAGTTGGCTGATCCGGCGCTATCGCGAGCAAGCTCGCTCCCACCGGTTTATTCCCACAGGCCTATCGGCCGGGACTGAAATCCGGGCAACAAAAAGCCCCGCATGGGCGGGGCTTGGTGTTATCAGCGTCGATCAGCTACCTTTCACAGCCTTGCCGTTGACCGTGCCGTCCTGGAGCATGATGTTGTACTCCTTACCGTCGGTCTCGACCTGTTGCAGGCGCACCAGCAGATAGTCCCAGTCCTTGGCGAACCAGAGCACGGTGATGCGCTTGCTTTGTGTCGGGTCTCGCACGCGCTCGACCTTGATCGCGTCGATCTGGCCGGCCTTGGTGTCGACCTTCTCCGAACCCAGGACGCGGAAGTCATAGGTATCGACTTCGCCATCGTCGACGACTTGATAGCTCATGCTTTTCTTGCCGGCGGCCACGTCGTGTTGCAGGGCCAACTGGTAAGTGGATTTATCGACCATGCCACGGTTGAGCGGCAGCTTGACCGCGTCACCGCGATCGGTGCCGGTGACCATCTTGGTGTTCCAGTCGAAGTCCAGGTCGGCCTTCTTGGCCTTGCCCAGGCCGCCCCGTTCGAAGTGGTAGGACTGTGGCAGCAGGGTGTCCTTGTCCAGGGTCAGGGTGCTTTCTTCGGTCAGGCTGGCGATCATCATCGAAGCCTTGAAGCTCAGCTTCCAGGTGCCATTGGCTTCCTTGGTCAGGCTGCGCTCGGCAGTGCCGCTCATGGGCAACTGCTTCCAGTCGGCGGTGTAGCTGGCGGAGAACGGTTGAAGGTCTGCGGCCTGTGCCAGGGGCAAGGCAAGCAGAGCGCAAGCGAAGAGCAGGGCGCGACGCATAAAATCTCCTAGTATCGAATCAAATGGCCGCTGGCGGCGAGCAACTGGCCGTCCAGTGAGGCACCGCGATCGTCGAGGGTCAGCCTTCCTTCGGCAAACCAACGCACGGCCATCGGGTAGATCTGGTGCTCGCGGGCGTGAACCCGTTGCGCCAGGCTTTGCGGCGTGTCGTGCAACTCTACCGGTATTACTGCCTGTACGACCAGTGGTCCGCCATCGAGTTCCTCGGTGACGAAGTGCACGGAGCAGCCGTGCTCCGTGTCTCCGGCCTCCAGCGCGCGCTGGTGAGTGTGTAACCCTTTGTATTTGGGTAGCAGCGAGGGGTGGATATTGAACAGGCGGCCCTGGTAATGACGCACGAAGCCAGCGCTGAGGATGCGCATGAAGCCAGCGAGTACGACCAGTTGCGGATTGAAGGTGTCGATCTGTTCGATCAGCGCGGCGTCGAAGGCTTCGCGGCCCTCGAACGCCTTGTGATCCAGGACGCGGGTGTCGATGCCTGCGTCCCTGGCACGTTGCAGGCCGTAGGCATCGGCGCGGTTGGAAATCACCGCGCGGATACGGACCGGGCTGTCGCCGGTCCGCGTGCTGTCGATCAAGGCCTGCAAGTTACTGCCGGTGCCGGACAGCAGCACCACCACGTTACAGGTTGCGGACATCAGTGCGCCTTAAGGTTTTTCAGCTCGACCTGTGCAGCGCCTTCGGCCGCAGTGGCGATCTGGCCGATGACCCAAGGCTGCTCGCCGGCTTCACGCAGGACGTTCAGGGCAGTCTCGACGTGCTCCTGGGCCACGCAGATGACCATGCCCACGCCGCAGTTCAGCACGCGGTGCATTTCGGTTTCATCGACGTTGCCTTTCTCTTGCAGCCAGTCGAACACGGCCGGGCGGGTCCAGCTCGCCACGTCGACCACGGCCTGGGCGCCCTTTGGCAGCACGCGCGGGATGTTGTCCAGCAGGCCGCCGCCGGTGATGTGGGCCATGGCCTTGACGGCGCCGGTGTCCTTGATCAGCTTGAGCAGCGGCTTGACGTAGATGCGGGTCGGAGCCATCAGCAGGTCGGCCAGTGGCTTGCCGTCGAGCTGGGTATTTTCAATATCGGCACCCGAGACTTCGATGATCTTGCGGATCAGCGAGTAGCCGTTGGAGTGCGGGCCGGAGGACGGCAGGGCAAGCAAGGCATCGCCGGCGGCGACTTTCGAGCCGTCGATGATCTCGGCTTTCTCCACGACGCCAACGCAGAAGCCGGCCAGGTCGTAGTCTTCGCCTTCGTACATGCCGGGCATTTCAGCGGTTTCGCCGCCGACCAGGGAGCAGCCGGACAGTTCGCAGCCGGCGCCGATGCCGGTCACGACCTGGGCGGCGGTGTCGACGTTCAGTTTGCCGGTGGCGTAGTAATCGAGGAAGAACAGCGGCTCGGCACCGCACACCACCAGGTCGTTCACGCACATGGCCACCAGGTCGATGCCGATGCTGTCGTGCTTGTTCAGGTTCAGGGCCAGGCGCAGCTTGGTGCCGACGCCGTCGGTGCCGGAGACCAGGACCGGTTGCTTGTAGCCGGCCGGGATCTCGCAGAGGGCGCCGAAACCGCCCAGGCCGCCCATGACTTCCGGACGCGCAGTGCGCTTGGCGACGCTCTTGATGCGTTCGACCAATGCTTCACCGGCGTCGATGTCTACACCGGCGTCCTTGTAGCTCAGGGAGGGTTGCTTGCTCATGATCCAGGCCTTTAAAGGGGGATTTCTGGGTAACGACCGATCGCCGGGGCCATTGAATAACCGTTGTACGAATTATTCCGGGAGCCCAGCCATTGCCGGTCTGCGAAGGCGCGCGATTTTATCAGGCTTGAGGGGCAGCGGCCATCCTCGTGCCGACGGGCAGGGACATATCCGCGGAAAAAAACCGATATTTCTTATATTGGTACTGCGCAACGCCTCTGTATAAGGTGTAGCGGTAACCGGTTATGGTGATGACCGTGCGAAACTTCCACTGGGCGTGTGAATGATTTGCCGGGTGCTGTGGTCACAGCCATGCTCAATCTTCTTCACACGGCCTGTTCCAGCCGTTATGTCCGGGAATCTTCCATGCGTTTGTTCAAATTCTTGTCCGTGGGCTGCTTGTCGCTGATCAGCCTGGCGAGCCATGCCGAAACCGTCAATGGCCTCTATCAAGTGCTCGAACCGGTCACCAGCCAGACGCCGGAGGAGCGCAACCAGGCGACGCTGCGCGCCCTGGATACGCTGGTGCTGCGCCTGACCGGCGACGCCAAGGCTGCCCAGAATCCCGGGTTGGCGGCCATCCGCCAGGACCCGCAACAAATTATTCTTCAATATGGCTACGATGCCGGTCCGCCGGAAAGCCTCAAGGTGGACTTCGACCCGGCGAGCACCGACCGGGCATTGCGCTCGGCAGGCTTGTCGCTGTGGAGCGCGAATCGGCCATCGATCCTGGGCTGGTGGCTGAACGACTCGGCCGAGGGCTCCAGCCTGGTGGGCGACGGCCAGGCCAGCGCCACATCGCTGCGGCGTGCGGCGCAGCATCGGGGCCTGGCGCTGCACCTGCCGCTGGCGGATTTGAGCGAGCAGATCGTCGCCACCGCGCCGAACCTGGAAGGCAGTGACCCGGCGCCTCTGCGCGAGGCCTCGGAGCGCTACGCGACGGACGCCTTGCTGGCGGTCCACGCCAAGGAAGAGGGCGGGCAGTGGCATGGCACCTGGCGCCTGTGGCTGGGGGACCAGCGTGAGCAGGGCACTGCCCAGGGCGCCGATCCCGCGGCCTTGGCCGATGCGGTCATGCTTGCGGTGAGTCAGCGCCTGGCGCCGCGTTTCGTCGCCAAGCCGGGCGTGGCCACCGAGCAACTGCTGGAAGTGCAGGGCATGAACCTGGAACGTTATGCGGCGCTTGGGCGTTTGCTCGAACCGTTCGGTGGGCAGTTGCAGCGGGTTGAAGGGGACCGGATCGTCTATAAGGTCAACGGCAGCGCCGAGCAACTGAAAGCGCAGTTGGCCCTGGCAAAACTGCAGGAAGTCCCACCCGGCGAGGCCGTCGCGCCGGCGCCGGTGGCGCCCCCTGCTGCCGATGGTTCGGCCCCGGTTGCAGCACCTGCGCCTGCGCCGGCCGCCAACTTGCGGTTCCGTTGGTAGGTTGTCTTTCTTTATATAGCTAGGAGTGGTTCATGGGCGATACGCGGCGTTGGTTCTGGTTGGGTGGTGTTGCCCTGCTGTTCGCGTTTATCTATCTGCTGCACCCGATCCTCACGCCGTTCCTGGTTGCGCTGCTGTTGGCCTATCTGTTCGACCCGGTGGTGGATCGCCTGGAGAAACTCGGCCTGTCGCGGACATGGGGTGTGGTGGCGGTCTTTGCGTTGTTCACCTTGATCGTGGTCGCGTTGCTGCTGGTGCTGATCCCGATGCTCGCCAAGCAACTGCTGCGCCTGTACGAATTGGCGCCGCAGATGCTCGATTGGTTGCAGCACAGCGCGGTGCCGTGGGTGCAGTCGAAACTGGGGTTGGCGGACGGCTTCTGGAAGTTCGACAAGGTCAAGGCCGCCATCAGCGAGCACATGGGCCAGACCACCGACATCGTCGGCGTGGTATTGAGCCAGGCCACGGCGTCGAGTCTGGCGTTGATCGGCTGGCTGGCGAACCTGGTGCTAATTCCCGTGGTGGCCTTCTATCTGCTGCGGGATTGGGACCTGATGATGGCCAAGATCCGCAGCCTGCTGCCGCGCCATCGCGAAGAACGCATCATGACCCTGACGGGTGAATGCCATGAAGTGCTGGGTGCGTTCGTGCGCGGGCAACTGCTGGTGATGGTGGCCCTGGGCTTCATCTATGCGGCAGGGCTGATGCTGGTCGGGCTGGAGCTGGGGTTGTTGATCGGCTTGATCGCCGGGCTGGCGGCCATCGTCCCGTACATGGGGTTCGTGATTGGTATTGGCGCGGCATTGGTCGCCGGGTTGTTCCAGTTTGGCGGCGACCTGTACCCGATGGTTGGCATCGTGGCGGTGTTCATGGTCGGGCAGGCCCTGGAGGGCATGGTACTGACGCCGCTGTTGGTGGGCGACCGCATTGGCCTGCATCCGGTGGCGGTGATCTTTGCGATCCTGGCGGGGGGCGAGTTGTTCGGCTTCACCGGGGTCCTGCTGGCGCTGCCGGTGGCGGCGGTGATCATGGTGCTGGTGCGGCATATGCACGATCTTTACAAGGATTCGGATATCTATAGCGGCGTCGAAGACCCTGACCTATAGGGCAAATGACAGGCGGGGTGTCAGGGAAACTGACGCTCCGCCCCCTTGTCGCTGCAAACCTTTGATTTTGCTCGTGGTCCGGCGCATTGTGCGGTCCGCGTCACGGGTATAAACTTTGCGCACTTTACACAGAGGCCACTAACGGTTCCTTGGGAACTGTTCAGTCAGCATGAAACCGATTCAGCTGCCCCTAGGTGTGCGTCTGCGCGATGACGCCACCTTTATCAATTACTACCCAGGCGCCAATGCCGCTGCACTCGGCTATGTCGAGCGGCTTTGCGAAGCCGACGCCGGCTGGACCGAAAGCCTGATCTACCTGTGGGGCAAGGACGGGGTAGGGCGCACGCACCTGTTGCAGGCCGCGTGCCTGCGGTTCGAGCAGTTGGGTGAACCGGCGGTGTACCTGCCGTTGGCCGAGTTGCTCGACCGTGGCGTTGAAATCCTCGACAACCTTGAACAGTACGAGCTGGTCTGCTTGGACGATCTCCAAGCGGTGGCCGGCAAGGCTGACTGGGAAGAAGCACTGTTCCATCTGTTTAATCGCTTGCGCGACAGCGGTCGACGCTTGTTGATCGCCGCCTCGACCTCACCCCGGGAGCTGCCGGTGAAGCTGGCGGACCTCAAATCCCGCCTGACCCTGGCGCTGATTTTCCAGATGCGCCCGCTGTCCGACGAAGACAAGCTCCGTGCCTTGCAGCTGCGCGCTTCCCGTCGTGGCCTGCACCTGACCGACGAAGTCGGGCATTTCATTCTCACCCGTGGCACACGCAGCATGAGCGCATTGTTCGAGCTGCTCGAGCGCCTCGACCAGGCCTCGCTCCAGGCCCAGCGCAAGCTGACTATTCCTTTCTTGAAAGAAACTTTGGGCTGGTAACGGTTTTTTCGACGAGATCTTCTGTGGCGAGGGAGCTTGCTCCCGCTTGAGTGCGAAGCGCTCACAAGAAGGGGCTGCTGCGCAGCCCAGCGGGAGCAAGCTCCCTCGCCACAGCCCGCGGTCCTGCTGGGCGGCAGGCCACATGGCAATCAAAATGGGCTTAAGCGCTTAGATGTAAACGTAAAACCGAGAAGTCACATTTGCATCGATTGAATTTGCAAATGAGGTTGATAGAAGGCATAGTCTCGCCATCTTTACTACTTCAGCCACGGTCGTGCCCATGCTAAATCGCTTCGCACCCCTCGTGCCTCTCGCACTCGTTACCCTGTTGTTCGGTTGCGCTGCCCACTCTCCAGTGTCCCAGCAAGCGCCACAACCACAGGTCCAGAACTCTGTTACTGCCCAGTCTTCCTCCGTTGCGTTCCAGGAAGAAATGGCCTCCGACAAAGAACTCGCAGCCTTCGCCGGCAGCAAGCCTTACCAGCTTCCAGTACTGGCTGACAGTATCCTGGAACGTGGCATGTCGTTGATCGGTACTCGCTACCGTTTTGGCGGTACCTCTGAAGCCGGCTTCGATTGCAGCGGTTTCATCGGTTATCTGTTCCGCGAAGAGGCCGGCATGAACCTGCCGCGTTCCACTCGCGAAATGATCAACGTGAATGCGCCGCTGGTAGCGCGCAACCAGCTGGAACCCGGTGACCTGCTGTTCTTCAGCACCAACGGTCGTCGCGGTCGCGTCAGCCACGCCGGTATCTACCTGGGCGACAACCAGTTCATCCATTCCAGCAGCCGCCGCAGCGGTGGCGTTCGGATCGACAGCCTGGGCGACAGCTACTGGAACAAGACCTTCATCGAAGCCAAGCGCGCCCTCGCCATGGCACCGACTGTGGTCACTGCTCGCAAGTAAGCACACACAGTTTGTAAGGCAAACTTAAAGTCTTACTTGAAGTTTGCCCCATAGCCGCTAGAATCCTTGATCATTGATTGATGGCAATCCGCCTGCGTACTCCGCAGGCGAATTTGTTTTCATGCCCACGGCAGAAAAGCCGCATCCAGGTCAGGATTGTTCTGCATATGTCGACGTCGGCCCGCCTCGCGCTCATCTTCCTCGCCGCACTGCTCAGTGCGTGCGCCAGCCGCACCCCGCCGCCAGCACCCGTGCGGGCTCCGGTGGTCTTCGCCCCCTCGCAACCCTTTTCGCCGGCCGCCGAAGATGTACTCTTTCGGGCGCTGGGTCTGGTGGGTACGCCTTATCGTTGGGGCGGCAACACGCCGGATTCAGGTTTCGATTGCAGTGGCTTGATCGGTTATGTGTACCGCGACGCCGCCGGTATTGCCCTGCCACGTTCCACGCGGGAAATGATCAGCATGCGGGCGCCAGAAGTGGGCAAGGACGCGTTGCAGAGCGGTGACCTGGTTTTCTTCGCCACCAACGGCGGCTCCCAGGTCAGCCATGCCGGGATCTATGTCGGCGAAGGGCGCTTCGTCCATGCGCCGGCCACGGGCGGCACCGTCAAGCTCGACAGCCTGTCCAAGGCTTATTGGCAGAAGGCTTATCTGGGTGCCAAGCGTGTGCTGCAGCCGGAACACCTGGCGCGTAATCCTTGACGATTGAATTTTTGCGCCGCTGGAGTGCTTTTGTGGCGAGGGAGCTTGCTCCCGCTCGGTTGCGCAGCAACCGCTAGAAAGCTTGGGGCTGCTGCGCAACCCAGCGGGAGCAAGCTCCCTCGCCACGGGGATCGGTTTCAGCCCTAGTTTTTCGACACCCGCCAAATCTTGTTCCCCACATCATCAGCCACCAACAACCCACCCTGCTTGTCGATGACCACCCCCACCGGGCGGCCTTGGGCTTTTTCATCGGCGTTCAGGAAGCCGGTCAGCACATCCACGGGTTGCCCCACCGGTTTGCCGCCATTGAACGGTACGAAAATCACTTTATAGCCACTGTGGGGCTTACGGTTCCAGGAACCGTGCTGACCGATGAAAGCTCCTTCGGTAAACGGGGCGGGCAAGGCGCTGCCCTCGGCGAAGGTCAGGCCCAATGATGCCGTGTGCGGGCCGACGGCGTAGTCCGGGGCAATGGCCTTGGCCACCAGGGCCGGGTTCTGCGGTTCGACCCGGGCATCGACGTTCTGCCCGTAATAGCTATAGGGCCAGCCATAAAAGGCGCCGTCCTTGACCGAAGTGATGTAGTCCGGCACCAGGTCGCTGCCGATCTCATCCCGCTCGTTCACCGCTGTCCAGAGCGCGCCGCTGCGCGGCTCCCAGGCCAGGCCGTTGGGGTTGCGCAGACCGGAGGCGAAGATCCGGTGATTGCCGCTGGCACGGTCCACTTCCCAGATGGCGGCGCGACCTTCTTCGGCCTCCATGCCATTTTCCGCGACGTTGCTGTTCGACCCGGTGGTGACGTACAGCTTGCTGCCGTCGCGGCTGGCAATCACATTCTTGGTCCAGTGGTGATTGAGCGTGCCCCCGGGCAGATCGACGACCTTGGTCGGTTGTGCCTTGATTTGCGTATCACCCTCTTTATAGGGGAAGCGGATCAGTCGGTCGGTGTCGGCCACATACAGGTCATTGCCGACCAGGGTCATGCCGAACGGCGAGTTGAGATTTTCCAGGAACACCGTGCGGGTTTCGGCGATGCCGTCGTGATTGGTGTCGCGCAGCAGTGTGATGCGATTAGGGCTGGGCACCCCGGCACCGGCGCGGCCCATGACCTTTTTCATCACCCAGCCACGGACACCCTTGGAATCGTCTGGCTTGGGCGGGGCATTGGTTTCGGCCACCAGCACATCGCCATTGGGCAACACATAGAGCCAGCGTGGATGGTCCAGCCCTTCCGCAAATGCGCCCACTTGCAGGCCCTGGGCTGGCGTTGGCTTGGTGCCTTGCGGCCAGCCGATGGCTTCGGCGATGTTGACGGTGGGGATCAGGGTCTTGTTCGGTTCAGGCAGCTTCGGCGCAGGGCCGGTGCCGTCGGAGACTTGCAAAGTGGAAGACTCGCCACAAGCGACAAGCCCGGCGGCAAGGGCGACGATCAGAAGATGAGGTGGCTTGAGCATGCTGGCTTCCCTATGAATGCATGTGGTTATTCATAGAGGAGCGTAGACGCGCGATGGTTCAACTGTGGGTAGGCCAGTCAGTCAGGCAAGATGTCTGCGGTGTATATGAGTGCTGTGTCCGGCTGAAAATCCTGTGTGGGAGCGAGCTTGCTCGCTCCCACCGTGGTCTTTCACCGCTCCTTGCTGAGCGAATCAACCATGAGCCTGTTTGAACAACACCGCAATGCCGGGATGGTACTGCCCGGCTTCGTTGCGCAACTTGCGGTAGGCGTAGGGGAAATACCAGGCCACGGCGCAGGTGTTTTCCTTTTGCAGGTCGTCGATCATGTCCTGCAGTTCTTCAGGCGTGGCGCTTTGCTGGGCTTTTTGCGGCGAGACGAACAGGCAGCCCAACTTCAGGTCGCTGGCGTAGCTGATGCGCTTGGCATCGCTGGCGACTTCCGACAGCGGTTGGGTCAGGTTAAGGTTATTGACCTTGGGCCAGCGTTGGGTGGCCTGGATGAAGGCGCGTTCCTCGGTGCTGGCGATGAACAGATCGGCGCTGACGTTGCGTTCGCCGTCTTCATTCTGCTTACGGGTCGGCGCGTTCTGCAGGGTGACCATCTCGGCCATCCAGGCAGCGGCCGAAAGCAAGCCGAGGTTGGCCCGTTCATCGAACCAGTAGGGCGTGTCGTTATCGCCGCGCACGGCGTTGTAGCGGTCGATAGAGTCAAACCAGCGTTCCAGCACCGGGCGCAGGAATTCCAATTTTGGATTGCTGATGATCATGCCTTGCATGTCTTGCCCTCTTATTCTTGTGATATCGGGTCGTGATGCCTATTTGATATCATTTGCCGTAGCGTGGCACAAGATTGACGTCACTTTATTGATCCTGGCCAATGTTCCGTGCGTGAGCCGTGGCGGCTTTAATTGACGCTCCATCCCCAACCCTCTAACCTTCGCCGCTTGTTTCAGGTGCTCTGTGACCGCGTTCGACAGAGTGAAACAGGGAAGCCGGTGAGTGCACACGAACCCGGCGCTGCCCCCGCAACGGTAAATGAGTCAACGCTACGTATAGGCCACTGTGTCGGATGACATGGGAAGGCGCGCAGCCAGGCACCACGCCGCTCATGAGCCCGGAGACCGGCCTGATTCATCCAACGGCATCACGGTGGGCGATGCCAGGCTTGTTGCCGTCTTTTTTCGTGCCCGCCCGCCGTTATCCAATCCCCTGCGGAGGCTTCCCCATGACCGACTCCCTCATCACCGATACGTCTGATCGCGACGAACGCCACCTGGCGCGCATGCTGCGCAAGAAAGCCGTGATCGACGAGCGCATCGCCAACTCGCCGAATGAATGCGGCCTGCTGCTGGTGCTGACCGGTAACGGCAAGGGCAAGAGCAGCTCGGCGTTCGGCATGCTGGCACGGTCCATGGGTCATGGCATGCAGTGCGGCGTGGTGCAGTTCATCAAGGGCCGCAACAGTACCGGTGAAGAATTGTTTTTCCGTCGCTTCCCGGAGCAGGTGCGCTTTCACGTCATGGGTGAAGGCTTCACTTGGGAAACCCAGGACCGCCAGCGCGACATCGCCGCCGCTGAAGCTGCCTGGGCAGTTTCGCGTCAGTTGCTCAGTGATCCCTCCATCGGCCTGGTGGTGCTCGACGAATTGAACATCGCCCTCAAGCACGGCTACCTCGACCTCGACCAGGTCCTGAGCGATCTGCAGGCCCGTCCGCCGATGCAGCATGTGGTGGTGACCGGTCGAGGCGCCAAGCCCGAGATGATCGAGCTGGCCGACACCGTGACTGAAATGGGCATGATCAAACATGCATTCCAGGCCGGCATCAAGGCGCAGAAAGGCGTCGAACTGTGAGCGATCCCGCCATGACTGGCCGCCACTGTCCGGCGGTGCTGATCGCAGCGCCGGCCTCGGGCCAAGGCAAGACCACCGTCACCGCGGCGCTGGCGCGGTTGCATCGCAACCAGGGACGCAAGGTGCGCGTGTTCAAATGCGGCCCGGACTTCCTCGACCCGATGATCCTGGAGCGGGCCAGCGGTGCGCCGGTCTATCAATTGGACATGTGGATGGTCGGCGAGCAGGAAAGCCGCCGGCTGTTGTGGGAAGCCGCCGCCGAAGCGGACCTGATCCTCATTGAGGGGGTGATGGGGCTGTTCGACGGTACGCCGTCCAGCGCCGATCTGGCACGGCATTTTGGCGTGCCGGTGCTGGCGGTGATCGACGGCACGGCCATGGCCCAGACTTTCGGCGCCCTGGCCCTGGGCCTGGCGCGTTATCAACCGGACCTGCCGTTCGCCGGGGTCTTGGCCAACCGGGTCGGCACCTTGCGCCACGCGCAATTGCTCGAAGGCAGCCTGACCGAAGGCTTGCGTTGGTACGGCGCGCTGTCCCGGGAAACCGGCATCGAATTGCCCAGCCGTCACCTCGGGTTGGTCCAGGCCAGTGAATTGAACGACCTCGACCTGCGCCTCGACGCGGCGGCCGAGGCCCTGGCCGGCAGTTGCGAAGTGGCGCTGCCGCCGGCCGTGGCGTTCGCCGCGCCCGAGGTGGTCGCCGTTGAGCCGTGGCTCGATGGGGTGCGCATCGCCGTGGCCCGTGACGAAGCGTTCGCTTTCACCTATGGCGCCAGTCTTGATCTGCTGCGGGCCATGGGCGCCCGACTTAGCTTCTTTTCGCCGATCCACGACCGCGAACTCCCTGAGGCGGACAGCCTTTATCTGCCCGGCGGTTATCCAGAGTTGCACCACGTTGCGTTGGCCGGGAACACGCCGATGCTGGCCGCGATCCGTGCTCACCACGCCGCCGATAAACCGTTGCTCGCCGAATGTGGCGGCATGTTGTACCTGCTTGATTCATTGACCGATGTCGACGGCGTGCGCGCCGAACTGCTGGGTTTGCTGGCCGGCGATGCGCAGATGCAAAAGCGCCTGGCGGCCCTGGCGCTGCAATCGGTGGATTTGCCGGAAGGCAACTTGCGTGGGCACACCTACCATCACTCCCTGACCAGCACCGAGCTTGAACCGATCGCCCGTGGCCATAGCCCGAATGGCGGGCGAGGGGCGGAGGCCGTTTTCCGGCAGGGGCGGATGACGGCGTCCTATGTGCATTTTTATTTTCCGTCCAATCCCAGGGCGATTGCTGCGTTGTTTGCGCCCGATGCTGAGACCGCTATCGCGAGCAAGCTCGCTCCCACAGGGGATCCAGTGATCTCAAGTGCAGCGCCAACCAATGTGGGAGCGAGCTTGCTCGCGAAGCGGCCATGACCGACACCGCTTTCTCCCAGGCCGAACGCGAAGCCATCTACCGCGCCATCGCCGAGCGCCGCGACATGCGTCATTTCAGCGGCGGCACGGTGGAGCCGGCGTTGCTGCGCCGTCTGCTGGAAGCCGCGCACCAGGCCCCCAGCGTTGGCCTGATGCAACCGTGGCGGTTCATCCGCATCAGCGACCGTGCCTTGCGTGGGCAGATCCGCCAACTGGTGGAGCAGGAACGCATTCGCACCGCCGAGGCCCTGGGCGAGCGCAGCGACGTATTCATGAAACTCAAAGTCGAAGGCATCAACGACTGCGCCGAAGTGCTGGTGGCGGCCTTGATGGACGACCGCGAACGGCACATCTTCGGCCGCCGGACCTTGCCGGAAATGGACCTGGCCTCGCTGTCCTGTGCGATTCAGAACCTGTGGTTGGCTTCCCGCGCCGAAGGGTTGGGGATGGGCTGGGTGTCGTTGTTCGAACCGCAAGCCCTGGCCGACCTGCTAGGCCTGCCCGCCGGGGCCAAGCCGCTGGCGGTCCTCTGCCTGGGCCCGGTCGAGGGTTTCTACCCGGCGCCGATGCTCGCCCTGGAAGGGTGGGCGCAACCGCGTCCGCTCAATGAACTGCTGTATGAAAACCGTTGGGGAGTGAGCCCATGAGTGTGGCCTTGCTCAGTGCCGCCGCAGTGGCGCTGGATGCGCTGCTAGGCGAGCCCCGGCGCTGGCATCCGCTGGTGGCGTTCGGCGGTTTTGCCGATCGCATCGAGCAGCGCTTCAATGCCGGCGGACGCGGCTGGCGCAGCCACGGGGTGACGGCTTGGGTGATCGCGGTGGTGCCGTTGACGCTGCTCGCTACGGCCCTGTCGTGGGCGCCGATGGTGGGCTGGTTGGTAGAGATCCTGGCGTTGTACTGTGCCCTTGGCCTGCGCAGCCTCGGTGAACATGTCGAGCCGGTGGCGCGGGCGCTGCGCAGCGGTGATCTGGAGCAGGCGCGCCAGCGTGTAGGCTATCTGGTCAGTCGCGAAACCGCCGAGCTGGATGAAACCGCCGTGGCCCGTGCTGCCACCGAATCGGTGCTGGAAAACGGCAGCGATGCGGTGTTCGCCGCGTTGTTCTGGTTCGCCGTGGCCGGCGCGCCCGGAGTGGTGCTGTATCGCCTGAGCAATACCCTCGACGCCATGTGGGGCTATCGCAATGAACGCTTCGAACGCTTCGGCTGGGCGGCAGCCAAGATTGACGATGGGCTCAACTACGTTCCGGCGCGCCTGGTGGCGTTGACCTACGCGCTGCTCGGCAAGACCCGTCTCGCACTCAAATGCTGGCGCACCCAGGGCCCGACCTGGGACAGCCCCAACGCCGGACCGGTGATGGCTGCCGGGGCCGGAGCGCTGGGTGTCGAGCTGGGCGGGGCGGCGGTTTACCACGGCGAACTGCACCAACGTCCCCCCTTGGGCGAAGGCGTGCCGGCGAGTGCGGACTCGATTGATCGCGGCTGGCAATTGGTCCAGCGCGGGGTATGGTTGTGGTTGCTGATTCTCTGCCTGGGAGCTGAGTTTTATGCTTGAGCACGGCGGACGCTTGCGCAGCGCGGCCCGGCAATACGGTATAGCCGAGGCTGATTGGCTCGACTTGTCCAGCGGCCTCGCGCCTTGGCCGTTCGACGTCCCGGCGATTCCCCTGCGAGCCTGGGCGCGCCTGCCGGAAACCGATGACGGCTTGGAACAGGCCGCCTGCGATTATTACGGTGCGTTGGACGTGCTGCCGGTGGCCGGTTCGCAGATGGCCATCCAACTGTTGCCGCGTTTGCGTCGCAGCGGCAAGGTCGGCGTCCTGTCGCCGTGTTACGCCGAACACGCCGAAGCCTGGCGCCGCAGTGGCTATATCGTGCGCGAAGTGCTGGAGGCGGAAGTGGACTTTTTCCTCGACAGCCTTGACGTGCTGGTGGTGGTCAATCCGAACAACCCCACGGGCCTGAGCCTGGACCCGGAACGTTTGCTGGACTGGCATGCCCGCCTGGCCCAGCGCGGTGGCTGGCTGGTGGTGGATGAAGCCTTCATGGACGTCACCCCATCGTTGAGCCTGGCGGCGCACACTCATCTGGTCGGGCTGATCGTGCTGCGCTCGTTCGGCAAGTTCTTTGGCCTGGCCGGGGTGCGCCTGGGCTTTGTCTTGGCCGAGCGGCGCTTGCTCAGGTTGCTCGCCGAACAAGTCGGGCCGTGGGTGGTCAGCGGGCCGACCCGGGTGCTGGGCCAGGCCTGCCTGCTGGACAGCGCCGCCCATGAGCGCCAGCGCCAACGCTGCGAAGCCACCAGCCAACGCCTGGCGCTGTTGCTCGAACGCCAGGGCTTCAAACCTCAGGGCGGTTGCGGATTGTTCCAGTGGCTGGTCACCGAACACGCCCAAGGGCTTCACGATTTCATGGCCCAGCGCGGCATTCTGCTACGTCTGTTCGTGAACACCAGCAGCCTGCGCTTCGGGCTTCCGGCCGACGACGGCGAATTCCTGCGCCTCGAACAAGCCTTCGATGCCTACGCCAAGGACAACCCATGACCACAGTAATGGTGCAGGGCACCACGTCCGATGCCGGTAAAAGTACCCTGGTCACGGCCTTGTGCCGCTGGGTCAGGCGCCAGGGTGTGGGCGTGGTGCCGTTCAAGCCGCAGAACATGGCCCTCAACAGCGCCGTGACGGCCGACGGCGGCGAAATCGGTCGCGCCCAGGCGGTGCAGGCCCAGGCCGCCGGCCTCGAACCGCACACCGACATGAACCCGGTGCTGCTCAAGCCCAACAGCGATACCGGCGCCCAGGTCATCATTCATGGCCGCGCCGTCACCACCATGAACGCCGTGGCTTATCACGATTACAAAGCCATCGCGATGCAAGCCGTGCTGGCCTCCCACGCGCGCTTGAGCGCGGCCTATCCGGTGGTGATGGTAGAAGGCGCCGGCTCGCCGGCCGAGATCAACCTGCGTGCCGGCGACATCGCCAACATGGGCTTTGCCGAGGCGGTGGATTGCCCGGTGCTGCTGATCGCCGATATCAATCGCGGGGGGGTGTTCGCCCATCTGGTCGGCACGCTGGAGCTGCTGTCCCCCAGCGAACAGGCGCGGGTCAAAGGTTTCATCATCAACCGTTTTCGCGGCGACATCGCCTTGCTGCAACCGGGCCTGGACTGGTTGGAGGCGCGCACTGGCAAGCCGGTGATCGGCGTGTTGCCGTACGTCATGGATCTACACCTGGAAGCCGAGGACGGCCTCGATCAGCGCCAGATCGACAAGGCCGAGCAAGTGCTCAAGGTGGTGGTGCCGATCTTGCCGCGCATCAGCAACCACACCGACTTCGATCCGTTGCGTCTGCACCCGCAGGTCGACCTGCAATTCATCGGCCCCGGTCAGGCCATTGCGCCGGCCGACCTGATCATTTTGCCCGGCTCGAAAAGCGTGCGCAGCGACTTGGCTTACCTGCGCGCCAACGGTTGGGAAGCAGCGATCCATCGTCACCTGCGCTACGGCGGAAAGTTGCTGGGGATTTGCGGTGGTTTGCAGATGCTCGGCCAACAGGTCCACGACCCGTTGGGCCTGGAGGGCGCGGCCGGTTCCAGTGCCGGGCTGGGCCTGTTGGAGTTTGAAACGACGCTGGAACACGAGAAGCAATTGCGCAATGTGCGCGGGCGATTGGCGTTGGAAGCGGCCGAGGTCAGCGGCTACGAGATCCACGCGGGCGTGACCAGCGGCCCGGCCCTGGAAAACGCGGCGGTGCATCTGGAAGACGGCCGTTGCGACGGCGCCCAGAGCCTCGACGGACAGGTGTTCGGCACTTATCTGCATGGTCTGTTCGAATCACCGGCGGCCAGTTGCGCGTTGTTGCGTTGGGCGGGGTTGCAGGATGTGCAGGCGGTGGATTACCACGGGGTGCGCGAGCGGGACATCGAGCGGCTGGCGGATCTGGTGGAGCGGCATCTGGATACTGGATTGTTGCGTGAGCTTTGTGGGATTTGAGGTGGCTGTACCGGCCTCATCGCGAGCAAGCTCGCTCCCACATAGGATCTTTGATGATCACAGAATTCAGGCACACCTAAATCAACTGTGGGAGCGAGCCTGCTCGCGATGGGGCCGGCAGCAACACCACCAGCCCATGTCCCCACATTGGATTTATGGGTATACACAAGCCCCTGTGGGAGCGAGCTTGCTCGCGATAGCGCCAAATAAAAGGTAATGACCCATGCTGCAACTGATCCTCGGCGGCGCCCGCTCCGGCAAGAGTCGCCTGGCCGAAAAACTCGCGACAGACACCGGTTTGCCGGTGACCTACATCGCCACCAGCCAACCCTTGGACGGCGAGATGAACGCGCGTATCGCCCAGCACCGCACCCGCCGGCCGGCCGAATGGGCGCTGGTGGAAGAGCCCTTGGCCCTGGCCCGGGTGCTGCGGGAAAACGCCGCCCCCGGGCAATGCCTGTTGGTGGATTGCCTGACCTTGTGGCTGACCAACCTGCTGATGCTCGACGCTCCCGAGCAACTGAACGCCGAACGCGAAGCGCTGCTGGACAGCTTGGCCGCGCTGCCTGGGGAGATCATTTTTGTCAGCAACGAAACCGGCATGGGTGTCGTGCCGCTGGGCGAGCTGACTCGCCGTTACGTCGATGAAGCCGGTTGGCTGCATCAAGCCCTGGCCGAACGTTGTCAGCGCGTCGTGCTGACCGTCGCCGGCCTGCCCCTGACTCTCAAAGGTACTGCGTTATGAATCATCGCTGGTGGCTGGACCCGTGCAAGCCCGTCGATAACCAAGCACTGGAACTGGCCGCGGCCCGTCAGCAACAGCTGACCAAGCCGGCCGGCTCCCTGGGGCGGCTGGAATCGGTGGCAGTGCAACTGGCGGGCCTGCAAGGGCAGGTCAAGCCAAGCCTGGACCGGCTGTGGATCGCGATTTTCGCCGGCGACCACGGCGTGGTCGCCGAGGGCGTATCGGCCTATCCCCAAGAGGTCACCGGGCAAATGTTGCTCAACTTCGTCAGCGGTGGCGCGGCCATCAGCGTCCTGGCGCGGCAACTGGGCGCGTCCCTGGAAGTGGTCGACCTCGGCACCGTCACGCCTGCGCTGGACCTGCCCGGTGTGCGGCACCTGAACGTCGGGCCGGGCACGGCGAATTTCGCCCAGGGCCCGGCCATGACATTGAGCCAGGGCGAGCAGGCCCTGCATGCCGGGCGCGACAGTGTGCTGCGTGCCGTCGCGGCCGGGGCGCAATTGTTCATCGGCGGCGAGATGGGCATCGGCAACACCACGGCCGCCAGCGCCCTGGCCTGCGCTTTGCTCGAATGCCCGGTGGCGCATCTGGTGGGGCCGGGCACGGGGTTGGACGCTGCGGGTGTCAGCCACAAAGCCCAGGTGATCGAGCGGGCCCTGGCGCTGCACGCCGCCCAAGGCAACGACCCGTTGCAGACCCTGTACAACCTCGGCGGTTTTGAAATCGCCGCGTTGGTCGGTGCGTACCTGGCCTGTGCCCAGCAGGGCGTCGCCGTGCTGGTGGATGGCTTCATCTGCAGCGTCGCGGCCCTGGTGGCGGTACGCCTCAACCCCGCGTGCCGACCGTGGTTGCTGTTTGGCCATCGCGGTGCCGAGCCGGGCCATCGTCACGTGCTGGAAACCCTCGGCGCCGAACCGCTGCTGGATCTCCGCCTGCGCCTGGGCGAGGGCAGTGGCGCGGCGTTGGCGGTGCCGTTGTTGCGCCTGGCCTGTGACCTGCACGGGCAAATGGCGACCTTTGCCGAAGCGGCCGTGGCGGATCGTCCGGCATGACCTTGCGCCTGGACCTGCTGCGTCATGGCGAAACCGAGCTGGGCGGCGGCTTGCGCGGCAGCCTCGACGATGCCTTGACGACCAAGGGCTGGGAGCAGATGCACGCGGCTGTCGAGCAAGGCGGGCCCTGGGATCGCCTGGTGAGCTCGCCCTTGCAGCGCTGCGCCCGTTTCGCCGAGCAACTCGGCGCCCGGCTCAACGTGCCAGTGCACTTGGACAAAGACCTGCAAGAGCTGCATTTTGGCGCCTGGGAAGGGCGTAGTGCGGTAGCGCTGATGGACACCGATGCCGAGGCACTGGGCCAGTTCTGGGCCGATCCCTATGCCTTCACGCCGCCCGATGGTGAGCCGGTGCTGGCATTTTCCAGCCGCGTCCTGGCGGCGGTCGAGCGCCTGCACGCGGCCTATGCCGGTCAGCGGGTCTTGCTGGTCAGCCACGGGGGCGTGATGCGCCTGCTGCTGGCCCAGGCCCGTGGCCTGCCTCGGGAGCAGTTGCTCAACGTCGAAGTCGGTCATGGCGCGCTGTTTTCTTTGGCGGTGTCGGCGGGTTTAGCGCTCAAAGAGGCGGAGTGACGATGTTGCCCTTCTGGATCGCCCTGCAATTTCTCAGCAGCCTGCCGGTTCGCCTGCCCGGCATGCCCGAGCCCGGACAACTGGGCCGTTCGCTGTTGTTCTATCCGCTGGTGGGGCTAGTGTTCGGTGGGCTGTTATGGGCATTGGATTCGCTATTGCTCGGCGCGCCGTTGCTGCTTCATGCCGCGCTGCTGCTGACGGCATGGGTGCTGCTTAGCGGAGGGTTGCACCTGGATGGCCTGGCCGACAGCGCCGATGCGTGGCTCGGTGGTTTCGGCGATCGCGAACGGACGCTGCTGATCATGAAGGATCCGCGCAGCGGGCCGATTGCCGTCGTGACGCTGGTGGTGGTGCTGCTGCTCAAATGGGCTGCGCTGGTGGCGTTGATCGAGCAGAAGCAGGCCTTGGCATTGCTCATCGTGCCGATGCTGGGGCGTGGCGCATTGCTGGGGTTGTTCCTGACAACGCCCTATGTGCGTGCCGGTGGGTTGGGCCAAGCGCTGGCCGACCACCTGCCGCGACGTTCGGGCTGGCAGGTGTTGGCTGCCTGCGCGCTGGGCTGCCTGCTGCTGTTGGGGTGGGCCGGGCTGTTGACGTTGGTCGTGGCCGCGTTGGTCTTCATCGGGTTGCGACGGATGATGCTGCGCAGGTTGCAGGGCTGCACCGGGGATACGGCGGGCGCCTTGCTGGAGTTGCTGGAAACGGCCGTTCTGGTCGCCTTGGCGGTGAGTTGAATCCGGATCTTGTCGACAGGACAGCGTTCATTTAAATTTGCATTCACTTAGTCGCGGGTATATACACGCATCATGCTTCCTTCCCAATGTCTGTGCATCAACCTGCGTCGTGCCGCACGTGGCGTCAGCAGGTATTACGACGGCGCCCTCGACGGCTTCGGGATCAACGTTGCCCAGTATTCTTTACTGAACAACCTGGCGCGCCTGGACCAGCCAAGTATTTCTTCCCTGGCCGAGGCCATGGGCTTGGACCGCAGCACCCTGGGGCGCAACCTGCGGGTGCTGGAGGGCGAGGGGCTGGTGGCGTTGGCCGAGGGTGACGACCTGCGTAACCGCATCGTCGTGCTCACGGACGCGGGGCGGGCCCGGTTGGCCGCAGCGCTGCCGGCCTGGGAAGCGGCGCAACAGAAACTGATCGACAAGCTGGGCGCGGAAAAACGCGCGACCTTGCTGGCCTTGCTGGATGAGCTGGCGTGAAGCCGGTTCGTCCGATGATAAGTGGGTATATACCCGCGACTGGAGAACAAGAATGACATCGATGTGGCGTACCTGTGGTTGGGTCCTGGTGGGCAGCGCGCTGATCCTGGCGTTGTCCCTGGGCGTGCGGCATGGCTTCGGCTTGTTTCTGGCGCCCATGAGTGCCGATTTCGGCTGGGGCCGTGAGGTGTTCGCCTTCGCCATTGCC
The DNA here is from genome assembly GCF_001269655.1 of Pseudomonas thivervalensis. Classification (GTDB taxonomy): domain Bacteria; phylum Pseudomonadota; class Gammaproteobacteria; order Pseudomonadales; family Pseudomonadaceae; genus Aquipseudomonas; species Aquipseudomonas thivervalensis. Next base: position 30,054 of record NZ_LHVE01000014.1, on the reverse strand, counting down.
TTGCAGAACCTGATCTGGGGCCTGGCGCAGCCGTTCACCGGCGCGCTGGCCGACCGCTTCGGTGCGGCGAAAGTGGTGCTGATTGGCGGTGTGCTCTACGCACTCGGCCTGGTGTTCATGGGCATGGCCGATTCGCCATGGTCGTTGTCGCTGAGCGCGGGCCTTTTGATTGGCATCGGTCTGTCGGGTACGTCCTTCTCGGTGATCCTGGGCGTGGTCGGACGTGCCGTGCCGCCGGAAAAGCGCAGCATGGGCATGGGTATCGCCAGCGCCGCCGGTTCCTTCGGCCAGTTCGCCATGCTACCGGGTACGCTGGGGCTGATCGGCTGGCTCGGTTGGTCGGCGGCGTTGCTGGCGCTGGGGCTGCTGGTGGCGTTGATCGTGCCGTTGGTCAGCATGCTCAAGGACGCGCCGTTGCCGGTCGTCGGTCATGAACAGACCCTGGCCGAGGCCTTGCGCGAGGCGTGCAGTCATTCGGGTTTCTGGCTGTTGGCCGTGGGCTTTTTTGTCTGTGGTTTCCAAGTGGTTTTCATCGGAATACACCTGCCGGCCTATCTGGTGGACCAACACCTGCCCGCCAGTGTCGGCACCACTGTGCTGGCCCTGGTCGGGCTGTTTAACATCTTTGGTACCTACACCGCCGGTTGGCTGGGTGGGCGGATGTCCAAGCCGCGCCTGTTGACCGGGTTGTACCTGATGCGGGCGGTGGTGATCGGTCTGTTCCTGTGGTTGCCAGTGACGACCACCACGGCGTACCTGTTCGGCATGGCGATGGGCGTTTTGTGGCTGTCGACGGTGCCGTTGACCAACGGCACGGTGGCGACCCTGTTTGGTGTTCGAAATCTGTCGATGTTGGGTGGGATCGTATTCCTGTTCCATCAGTTGGGCTCGTTCCTCGGTGGTTGGCTGGGCGGCGTGGTGTACGACCGCACCGGCAGCTACGACTTGATCTGGCAGGTATCGATCCTGCTCAGCCTGTTGGCAGCGGCGTTGAATTGGCCGGTGCGTGAACGTCCGGTGGCGCGCCTGCAAGTCCAGGTCGGTGCGGCATGAGTCGCGTCGGCCCGTGGTTGATCGCGGTCGGCGCCGGCCTGCTGCTGGCGTTCGCCTGGTGGGGCTGGCATCAGGGCGGGTTGGCCTTGATGCAGTTGGGCATGGGCACGTGTTGAGCAATGGACGGCGTCAGGCGTGGGGGAGTAACGTCGTGGTCTGACAGGTTTTTAAGGACATACCGACATGTTGATGCGCTGGTTTGCTGTTCCCGCCCTGTTGTTGGCTGTGACCGGGCACGTCTGGGCCGCGGGTTGCCCGCCGTTGCTGGAGGGTTCGTTGCCCAAACTGCGGGCCAAGGAAACCGTTGATTTGTGCCAACGCTTCGCCGGCAAGCCACTGGTGGTGGTCAACACCGCCAGCTTCTGTGGGTTTGCCCCGCAATTCAAAGGCCTCGAGGCGCTCAACCAGCGCTACAAGGACCAAGGGCTGCAAGTGTTGGGGGTGCCGTCCAATGACTTCAAGCAGGAAGCCAAGGACGGTGCTGAAACCGCCAAGGTCTGCTACGTCAATTACGGCGTGACCTTTACCATGACCGAACCGCAGCCCGTACGTGGTGCGGATGCGATACCGCTGTTCAAGCACCTGGCTGAACAATCCGGCGCGCCGAAATGGAATTTCTACAAATATGTGGTGGACCGCCAGGGTAAAGTCGTTGGCAGTTTTTCCAGCCGGATCAAGCCTGACGATCCCGATTTCATCAAGGCGGTAGAGACGGCCATTGCCTCCCAACCCTGATTGCTGGCCACGAAAAAGCCCCGCTTCTTTGCAGAGAGCGGGGCTTTTTTTGCTTCAGGTGGCGAGAGGTTCAGGTTCGCCGTGAATTATCAGAAGCGGTAGGTTGCACCCACACCAAAACCGTTGGCGCTGTTTTCGTATTTGGCGTTGTAGGACTGGCCGAGGGCATTGTTGCCGCTGACGTTGACTTTTTCTTCCTTGAGGTAGGAATAAGCCACGTCGATGGTCAGGTCTTCGGTTGGGCTCCAGCCGGCGCCCAGGCTGAAGATGGTCCGGTCGCCGGTCGGGATGCGTGGCGAACGGTCAGTGTTGTTGGTCGGTGCCTGATCGAAGGTCAGGCCGGTACGCAATACCCACTGCTTGTTCAACTGGTAGGAGGTACCGATGGCGTAGGCCCAGGTGTCATGCCAGTTCTGCTCTTCGGTGATGGTGCCGAGAGCAGGGTTCAGTAAGCCGCCGCCGCTGCCGGTGCCTTCGTTTTCCACGGTGATTTCTTTCAGGCGGCTCCAGCGAGTCCAGGTGCTGCCGGCGTAGACGGTCCAGGCATCATTGATTTGCTGGGTAACCGAAAGGTCGACCGATTCAGGGGTGGTGATGTCCAGCGAAGCGTCGTAGCGACCGTCGGTAAGCAGGAAGCCAGGTGTACCGGCGCCCGGGTTCACTTCCGTGTGGCCTTCAAGCTTGTACTTGACTTTGGAATGGTAGGTCAGGCCGACACGAGTGGTGTCCGTTGCCTGGACCAGCACGCCAATGTTGTAGCCGTAGCCGATGTCGTCACCCTTGATCTCCACGCCGGCCTCAGGCAGGCCTGGTACGCCGAGCTGCGATTCCAGGCTGCCGGAAATACGGTTGATGGTCGGGCCGAAACCGATCGAGACCTTGTCGTTGAAGGCATAGCTGACGGTTGGCTGGAACGTGACGACTTTCACTTCGCTCTTGCTGCCGAAACTCCGGCCCTGGAAGCCGTTTTCATAATCGGTGATCAAGCCGAACGGTGCGTAGACACCCAGGCCGAAAGCCCATTGATCATCGATAGGCTTGACGTAATAACCCATCGGGACGCCGGTGAGCGGGACCATGTCGCCCTTGTTGGAACCGGATTGGGTGCCGCTGGCATCGTCGATATCGGTGGAGGCATCAATGGCGGCGAAACCACCGGTGACTTGCTGGCGCTTGAGGCGCGACATGCCGGCCGGGTTACCAAACACGGTGCTGGCGTCATCGGCAGAGGAAGAACGACCTGCGAAACCAGTGCCCATGCCACTGATGCTTTGTTCGTTCAAGGCAAAACCACTGGCGAAAAGTTGCGTGGATGCCAAGGTAACGGCAAGGCCGAGGGTGGTTTTGAGCATCATTTTTTTCATTGTTAGAACTCCTGGTGATCACCGGGGCGAAAATTACCAACATTTTCGTTCAAGCGCTATAGCCTGGATGGCTTGATTTAGAGCGGTTTTGTAGGACAATCCGACCAGATTCGCGACCGTTGTAGGAAGTTTCCAAATTTCCCATCAGCAGGCGACCTGATTCAGCGGCGAAACACAGCTTTGCCAGGCGCAGGTAAAATCTCGCAGGCGCCCTTGGGGATGAAAGGTCTGGCGCCAGATGCGGGCCATGCCCAGCAGGTCATCGGCGTCCGGAAGCGCGGTGTTCTGTTCCTCCACCAGCAGCCAGGCGATGGCGGTGGCGTAGCGCAGGTTGACGGTCAATTCCAGATGCGGGCCGCTGAGAAAGGCGTGCTGGCTGGCCAGGCCGCGTACCAGGCTGGCCCGTTCCGGATCCCGTGCCAGGTAATGGTCCCAGAGTGCCTGGTGCCGGGGTTCGGTAATGCGATACAGGCCATGCCCGCGGCGATCATGCAGGGCTGAACCCAAGGCGGACTGGCTGGCGGCAATGCCCAGCAACAAGGATTCCGCCGTTGCGCTGTGACGCTCAAGGTAGAGGAGCGTCGGGCGGATCACATATCGACACAGTTCGCTGGCAGCGATACCCATAAAACCCTCGGAATGTGAGGTGGGCGGAGCCTGAAGAGTGTGGGCTTGGCAGCAGTGGATCGGTCCAGGCCCCGCCGGAAGCGGATCATGCCGCTTGACTTGAAGTGTAGTGTCATATTCCCGCTGTAAAGGACTGTTTTTAAAACATCTTCAGCGAACGGTTATAACTGTTATATCCCTTGGTGCTTACGCCGTTTCGCTTTATCGAGAAATTCCAGGCAATAAAAAGCCCCGCTTTATGGGCGGGGCCTTTGGGGTTTCAGCCTTTCTGGCGTCTCAGGCAACCAGTGCCTGACGGGTACGCTCGATCACGGCCTGCAGCGGCTCTGCGCTGGAGTACTGGTCGGGGTACAAGCGTTCGCTGTGACGGGCGATGCCGTGTTCGTTGACCAGTGTGAAGCTGAAGCAGCCTTTGCGAGCGGCCATGATCAGGCAGTTCATCGGGGCAAAAGCGTTGGTGAGGGTGCGGATAGCATCCTGTGCGTGGATTTGATTGGACATGTTATGGGTGTTCCTACAAATGACACGGTTAAGAACCGTGCAACGTTAAAACGTTCCAGTAACGTCGACCACCATTGGTCGAACGAAGAACCCGACTGGAACAAAGCAGCCAGTTTGAGCGCTATATAAAGTGCGCGCTTGGGCTGGCAGGTAGGTACTTAGGAGGGCAGGCAACACATCGAGGGCAAAGGTTCTGGGCCCAGGGTGAAGATCCTGATCAATTTTGCAGGTTGGTTCGGTCAGAGTAATGAGCCTGGCAACACCCTTTGCATTCGATCAAAGGCTATGTTGGCGCAAGGTTTACCTGGAAACCATCGAGGGGGCCGGTCTCCTTTTTTCGGTGAGGCGTCCTTTGAAGGATGGCTGACCGCGGAGATGTGTTCGACCCGGAATTGACTTTCAGCTTGGTACTAACGCCGCGAATACTAACGGATCGAACCCGTGAAGGGAAGAGCGTTGGTTAAAAAATATTCAAGTTAGGCCTGGCAGCAAGTCGAGCCATGACCTGTGGCGAGGGAGCTTGCTCCCGCTGGGCTGCGCAGCAGCCCCAAAAGAAAGGGCCGCTGCGCGCTGGAGCGCCAGCCCGGCCCAGCGGGAGCAAGCTCCCTCGCCAGGGTGGTTTTCAACCCGATCCAAGAACGAAGGCGTAGCACAGGAACCCAACGGCTGCTGGTGTGGTTAGGTTACCCACACGTCGCGCATGGCCTCAGGTTATCCCCAGCTTCTACCGCCAGATGCGCCAAAAAATCGCAGCGTTATAACCGGTTCGGCTGTTACTTGTGCACACTCGCGGCACCACTTGTCACCGTTCTGTCATGTCGAAACAATCCGGGGTGGGTGCCTGTATCCAAAATTTAAGTCAATGAAAAACATCGCTTTTTTTTGCTGGTGAAAAAATCGTCAGTTTGAGCGCAGGCCCCGTTCCATAGGGCTTTGCGCGAGTTCAGGGTCGGTTGTCCACTGAGTTATCCACAGGTTCTGTGGATTGTCCCAAGCGCTTGCTCTAGCACGGGCGTGCCGGTTTTTTTTCGGCTTTACCCGTACGAAAAAAGGAGTAGAGTGGCGCGCCTTCCGATCTGTCCCACAGTGTTTTATGAAGTTTCGCTCAGTATCAACTCCTGTTACCTCAACACCCTCTCGTGTTACCCCACCCAAGCGTATTTCGATGCGGGTGGCCGAGTGGCTGCTCGATAACCCGCGGCTCGGGGACAGCCCCAGCGTCAAGCACTTGGCTGGTCGTTTGCTCAAGCAACCGGCCCGTGAAGGCGTGGTGGCTGCGCAAAGTCGCCTCGGGCAGTTGATGTGCCGTGAATGCGGCAACGCCCGGGATCGACGCATCGGCCACGATCTGCTGCGCCAGGCCGCCCGGGCCGGCGATGACAGCGCCCGTCGGGCCCTCGGTGAAATCGAGGACTGAAGTCTGATACGAAGACTGAGCTGGGCAACCCCCAGCCGCTTGGTTAACCTTCGGGCTTTATTTGATCGGCAGGAAATGTCATGGCTATGGATTTGACCAGCCTGTTGTTTGGCCTGGCAGGCGCTGCGGTGCCGTTGCTGGCACTGGCCTGGCACCTGCAACGCCAGGCCGGCGCTGCGCAGACCGAAACGGCGCTGCTGGAAGAGCGCCTGGCCACGGCCCACATGGCCCATGATGGCCTCAACGCCCAGCTCGATGCCTGCCGCGACGAGATCAGTGACCTGAGCCAGGCCAACGCCGCCAAGCAAGCCGAGCTTGCCGCGGCCTGTCGCGAAGTCGATTTGCTGCAGATCGAGCGCGACAATGCCCGGGATGCCGCCCACGCCTGGAACCTTGAACGCGCCAACAAGGAAGCCGAGCTGCGGCGGCTCGATGCCCAGGCGGCGTCGTTGCAGGCCGAACTGCGCGAGCAGCAGGAGAGCCATCAGCAACGCCTGGATGACCTGCAAGGTTCGCGAGACGAGCTGCGGGCGCAGTTCGCCGAGCTTGCCGGGAAGATCTTCGATGAACGTGAGCAGCGTTTCGCCGAAACCAGCCAGCAACGCCTGGGCCAGTTGCTCGATCCGCTGAAGGAGCGCATCCAGTCCTTCGAAAAACGCGTTGAAGAAAGTTATCAGGCCGAGGCCCGGGAGCGCTTCTCCCTGGGCAAGGAACTGGAGCGCCTGCAACAACTCAACCTGCGCCTGAGCGACGAAGCCACCAATCTCACCCGGGCGCTCAAAGGCCAGAAGACCCAGGGTAACTGGGGCGAGCTGATCCTGGAGCGGGTGCTTGAACATGCTGGCTTGGAAAAGGGGCGCGAGTATCAGACCCAGGTCAGCCTCAAGGGCCCGGACGGCGAGCGTTTCCAGCCGGACGTGTTGATTTATCTGCCGGGCGACAAGCAAGTGGTGGTCGACTCCAAAGTCAGCCTCACGGCCTATCAGCAGTACGTGGCCGCCGAAGATGACGCCATCGGCCAACTCGCCCTCAAGCAACATGTGCTGTCGTTGCGAACTCACGTCAAAGGCTTGGCCGGGAAGGACTACAAGCGTCTGGACGGTTTGCACAGCCTGGATTTCGTGTTGCTGTTCGTGCCGATCGAAGCGGCGTTCTCCGCCGCCCTGCAAGCCGAGCCGAACCTGTTCCAGGAAGCTTTCGACCGCAACATCGTGATCGTCAGCCCGACCACATTGTTGGCGACGCTACGGGTGATCGACAGCTTGTGGAAACAGGAACGCCAGAGCCAGAACGCCCGGGAAATCGCCGAGCGGGCGGGGTGGCTGTATGACAAGTTCGTCTTGTTCATCCAGGACCTGGACGAGATTGGCAGTCGTTTGCAGCAGTTGGATAAAGCCTACAGCGCTGCGCGCAACAAGCTGACGGAAGGGCGTGGCAACCTGATCAGTCGCAGTGAGCAACTCAAGCTGCTTGGCGCCCGGGCCAGCAAGAGCTTGCCGGCGGAGTTGCTCGAGCGAGCGATGACGGGGGCGGACGGGTTGCCCGAGTTGTCCGAAGAAGCCGAACCTTCTCAAGACTGAAGCAAGCCCTAAGGCTGAAGCAAAACCCTGTGGCGAGGGAGCTTGCTCCCGCTTGAGTGCGCAGCACTCACAAAAGAGGGGGCCGCTGCGCAGCCCAGCGGGAGCAAGCTCCCTCGCCACAGAGGCCACTATGTTCCCAGGATAACGGTGTGGTGCCTACAACGGTAAATGCCGACTCAACAACGCCCGCAACGCCGCCGGCTTCACCGGCTTGGCCAGGTAGTCCAGGCCCGCCGCATGCACCAGCGCCACTGTCTCGGGACGGCCATCGGCGCTGATCACTACCCCCGGCACCGGTTCCCCCATGCGTGTGCGCAACCAGGCCATCAGTTCGGTACCGGTCTCGCCGTCGTCCAGATGAAAGTCCACCAGCGCCAATTGCGGGCGACCGCCCTGGGCCAGCCAACGCTCGCATTCCTCGCGGTTGCGCGCTGTCCACACCTGGCAACCCCAGCGTGTCAGCAGGCTGTTCATGCCGATCAGGATGCTGTCTTCGTTATCGACGCACAGCACCTGCGCGCCGCTTGGCAGATGACCGTTGGGTTCGACTACGGGGCTGGGTACGAGGGCCTGTGTATGGGCCAACGGCACACTGACGCTGAACACGCTGCCGCGCCCCGGCCATGAACGCACGCGCAAGGTATGGCCCAGCACGCGGCAGAGCCCGTCGGCGATGGCCAGGCCCAGCCCCAGGCCTTTTTCGGCGCGGGTCTGGTGGCTGTCCAGGCGCTTGAACTCTTCGAAAATCACCTGCAGCTTGTCCTCGGCGATGCCCGGCCCGCGATCCCAGACTTCCAGGCACAGCTCGCCGTTGCGCCGGCGCACGCCCAGCAACACCGGGCCTTTGGCGTAGCGGAACGCGTTGGTCAGGAAGTTCTGCAAAATGCGCCGCAGCAGCTTGATGTCGCTGTCCACCCGTAGCTGTGAGCCGCGAACCCGGAACTTCAAGCCTTGTTCCTGGGCCAGCGCCGTGAACTCTGCGCCGAGCGTATCGAACAGGTCGTTGAGGGCGAAGGGTTTGCGGTCGGGGTTGATCTTGCCGTTTTCCAACCGGGAGATGTCCAGCAGGTCGGTGATCAGGTCTTCAGCCGAGCGCAGCGAACTGTCCAGGTGGTGCACCAATTGCCGGGCCTCGCTCGGCAAACCGTCGTGCTGGTGGGACAGCGCGGCGGAGAACAACCGCGCGGCATTGAGCGGTTGCATCAGGTCGTGGCTGACCGCCGCCAGGAACCGGGTCTTGGATTGATAGGCCGCTTCGGCGGTGCTCTTGGCTTCGGTCAGGGCCAGGTTCAGTTGGGACAGTTCCCGGGTGCGCTCGGCCACCCGTTGCTCCAGCCCCTCGTTGGCTTCGGTCAGTGCTTGGGCGGCCTCACGGAACGCGGTGATGTCGGTGAAACTCATGACAAAGCCGCCACCGGGCATCGGGTTGCCGATCAGCTCGATGACCCGGCCGTTGGGGAACAGTCGCTCGGAGGTATGGGCGCGGCCCTGGCGCATCCAGTGCAGGCGCCGGGCGACGTGGACTTCCGCCTCGCCCGGCCCGCAGAGGCCACGTTCGGCGTTGTAGCGGATGATGTCGGCAATGGGCCGGCCGACACTGATCAAACCGTCCGGGTAGTTGAACAGCTCCAGGTAGCGCCGGTTCCACGCCACCAGCCTGAGGGACTGGTCGACCACGCTGATGCCCTGGCTGATGTTCTCGATGGCGCCTTGCAGCAGGGCACGGTTGAACTGCAGCACTTCCGACGCTTCGTCCGCGATCCGGACCACGTCTTCGAGCTGCATCTCCCGACCTTCAATGGCGGCTTTTACCACGGCGCGTGTCGAAGAGGCGCCGAGTACACCGGCCAGCAGGCGTTCGGTGTGGGCGATCCATTCGCTGTCGGCGTTCTGGTTCGGGTTGAAGCCTTTGCCCTGGCGGTAGGCAAAGCGAATGAAACTCTGCCGCGCCCGCTCTTCGCCGACGAAACGCGCGGCCAGTTGCAACAGGTCTTCGATGTGCACCGCCAGCATTGAGCGGGGGTTGGGGCGGGCGCTGATTTCCTGACCGATAAAGCGCCCGGCCTGCCAGTGTTCCGAGACCCGTGTGCGCGATAGCACGGACACCCAGGCAAACAGCGTGAAGTTGCCGGCCAGGGACAGGACCACCCCTTGGGTCAGTGGGGTAATCGGCAGGTTCAATGGATTGCCGTGCAGCCAGGCCAGGCCCGGGAAGCTGCTGAGCGACCAGCCCAGGCTGTGGGCGGCAATCGGCAGCACCAGGGTGTAGAACCACAGGAAGATCCCCGTGGCGAGGCCGGCGAACACACCACGGCGGTTGGCCTGTTTCCAGTACAGGGCGCCGAGCATGGCCGGGGCCAGTTGGGTCACGGCGGCGAAGGCGATCTGGCCGATGGTCGCCAGGCTCGCCGTCGAGCCCAACAGCCGATAGCTGACATAGGCCAGCAACAGGATCACCACGATGCTCACCCGCCGCACCGACAGCATCCACTGACGGAACACCTCGAAAGGACGTTCGGCATTGTTGCGGCGCAGCAGCCACGGCAACAGCATGTCGTTGGAAACCATGGTGGATAGCGCCACACTCGCGACGATCACCATGCCGGTGGCCGCCGAGGCGCCGCCGATGAACGCCAGCACGGCCAGGGCCGGGTGGGCCTGGGCCAGCGGCAGGCTGATGACGAACGAGTCCGGCAGCACCGAACTGGGCAGCATCATCTGCCCGGCGAGGGCGATGGGCACCACGAACAGCGCGGCCAGGGCCAGGTAGGCGGGGAACACCCACTTGGCCAGGCGCAGGTCCTGGGGCTCGATGTTTTCCACCACGGTTACGTGGAACTGCCGCGGCAAGCAGATGATTGCCATCATCGCCACCCCGGTCTGCACCACCATGGACGGCCAGTTGATGGTTTCTTTCCAGTACTGCTCCAGGCGTGGGGCGAGCATCGCCTGATTGAACAGGTCGTCGAAGCCGTCGTACAGGCCGTACGTCACGAACGCACCGACCGCCAGGAAGGCAAACAGTTTGACCAGGGATTCGAAGGCGATCGCCAATACCATGCCGCGGTGGTGTTCGGTGGCGTCCAGGTTGCGGGTACCGAACACGATGGTGAACAGCGCCAGGATCAGCGAGACGATCAGCGCGGTGTCCTGGGCGCGGGTGCCCATGGCGTCGGCACCGGCGCCGATCAACAGGTTCACCCCGAGCACGATGCCCTTGAGTTGCAAGGCAATGTACGGCAGCACGCCGACCAGGCAGATCAGCGCGACCACCACCGCCAGGGATTGGGATTTACCGTAGCGGGCGGCGATGAAGTCGGCGATGGAGGTGATGTTCTCCTGCTTGCTGATCATCACCATTTTCTGCAGGACCCACGGCGCCAGCACCAGCAGCAGGATCGGTCCGAGGTAGATCGGCAGGAATGACCAGAGCTGTTCAGCGGCCTGGCCCACGGCGCCAAAGAATGTCCAGCTGGTGCAATACACCGCCAGCGACAGGCTGTAGACCCAGGCCCGCACCCGAGGCGGCAACGGCGTGCTGCGTCGGTCGCCGTAGAAGGCGATGGCGAACATGATGGCCATATAGGCCAGGGCGACAACGGCGATCAGCCCGCTGGACAGCGACATGGAAACTCCCCGACAAAGACACCGGGACTTGCGCCCGGCAGGACAGTCTCGCATGCCCGCTCGGGTTCGTCAGTGTCGACCAAGGTCGAGGCGCGGTGGGGTGTCGCAGGTGGGGGGGCGCGGTGTTTGGGCGGGCCTCATCGCGAGCAGGCTCGCTCCCACACTTGATCTCCAGTGAATATAGAGCTTGGGTTCACTTCAAACCCCTGTGGGAGCGAGCTTGCTCGCGATGGCGCCGTCACTGACCCAACGCAATATCCACCAACCGATACAACTCTTCCGCCGCCAACGGCGCGCTGGCAAAGAGAATGCGGAACACTGTCGGCGCCACCACCACATTGATCAGCCGCTCGACGCCCGGATTGGGTTCATCGGGGTAGCGGTCCAGGATGATCTGCAACTGCCGGCTGATGATCCCCACGCAATACCCCGGCGTGGCGCAGGCCTGGATGTCGCGCATCATGTTGCGACCGGGCTCGGAACTCATTTCGTCCAGGTACTGCTCGGCCCAGGCGCGCAAGTCGCCACGCAAGCTGCCGGTGTCGGCCGGTTCGCCGTCTGGGCGCATGCGGGCGATGGCGACATCGGCCAGCAGCGCCGGCAGATCGCCCCAGCGCCGATAGATGGTGGACGGGGTTACCCCGGCGCGCGCAGCGATTTGCGGCACGGTCAGGCTCGCGCGGTCCTGCTCTTGCAACAGGGCGCGGACCGCCGAATGAATCGACTCCTGGACCCGGGCGCTTCGACCGCCGGGGCGTAAACCTTCTTTAATAGCCATGCGTCAGACCTTAACACAAAGAATTTGCTTTAAGCGCACGCCGGTAGCACACTCCGCAAAAGCAAAAAATTAGCTTTTGTGAATGTTCCTGTGGAGCGTGCCCATGTCCAGTCCAGCTTCGACCCGCGCCAGCCTGATCTTCCTGGCGCTCACCTTGCTCGGTTTTCTCGCCGCCTCCAGTGCGCCGACGCCGTTGTATCACCTCTATCAGGAACAGTTGCAGTTTTCCCCGGCTGTCCTGACGCTGATTTTCGGCGTGTACGCCTTCAGTCTGCTGGCGGCCTTGCTGACCGTGGGGTCGCTGTCGGATTACCTGGGCCGCAAGCCGGTGATCTTCGTGGCGCTGTTGCTCAACATACTGGCGATGCTGCTGTTTATCGGCGCCGACAGCGTGGCCTGGTTGATCGGTGCCCGGGTGATCCAAGGGTTCGCCACCGGCATGGCCACCAGTGTATTGGGTGCTGCCTTGCTGGATTTCGACCGTCGCCAAGGCCCGCTGATCACCAGCATCGCGCCGCTGTTGGGCATGGCGTGCGGGGCGCTGGGCTGTGGCCTGCTGGCCGAGTTCGCACCGTTGCCGTTGCAACTGACCTACTGGCTGCTGCTGGGGGTGTTCCTGGCCCAGGCCGTTTACCTCTGGCGCCTGAAAGAAAGCGTCAGCCCGCAAGCCTGTGCCTGGCAGTCGTTGCGCCCGACCTTGCACGTGCCGCTCCAGGCGCGGCGAGCGTTGTGGCGAGTCTTGCCACTGGACCTGGCGGCCTGGGCGGTAGGTGGTTTCTACCTGTCACTGGCACCGTCCCTGGTGCGAGCGGCCACCGGATCGACCTCCAACCTGATCGGTGGCGCGCTGGTGGCGGTGCTGACCCTCAGCGGCGCGTTAGCCATCTACCTGTTGCGCAACCAGGAGGCCGACAAGATGTTGCGCCCCTCCGCCAGCCTGTTGGTGATCGGCCTGGCATTGGTGCTGGTGGCGGTGCATGGCGCCAGCTTGCCGTTGTTCTTCATTGGCACGCTGGTCACGGGTGGTGGTTTCGGCGCAGGGTTCCTGGGGGCATTGCGCAGTCTCATGCCGCTGGCCTTGCCTCATGAACGGGCCGGTTTGATGTCGGCGTTCTATGTCCTCAGTTACCTGGCCTTCAGCCTGCCGTCGTTGCTGGCGGGGAACCTGACGCGGGTGTTCGGCTTGATCCCGACGACCGATGGTTATGGCGCTGTGTTGATTGTGTTGTGTGCCGCTGCGTTGTGGGGGCTGCGCCAGTCGGTAAAACCACTCAGCGATGGCGTTCGGCCCTGAAACCGAGCATGCAGGCGCCATTGGCAGTGGGTTAGTCTTGGCGCCTCAGTTTTCTTCTGGACGGATCCCTTGAAAATCATTCGCAGCAAGTCCTTCACCGGTGACCGCGCCTGGGCGGCACTGGATATCGCCAACATGAACGGCATCACCACGCGCCTGCACTGGACCGATCAACCCTACAAATGGCACATCAACGACGGCCAGGAAGTCTTCGTGGTGCTCGATGGGCAGGTGCAGATGTGCTATCGGGAAGAGGGCGTCGAAAAGGCGACTTTGCTGGACGCCGGGGACATTTTCTACGCCTCGGTGGGCACCGAGCATGTCGCCAAGCCTTTGGGCGAAGCGAGAATCCTGGTGATCGAGACCGAGGGCAGCGTCTGATGCTTATCTGTAAAACAGATGACATATAGAGATATTACCCGTTATATAGATAATCTTTCCGGCTCTAGCATGGTGGCACCTCATCCGAGGACAGGAGTTCGCCATGACATGCTGTGCCGCAAAAAACCGCTTGCGCCCCTTGAGCCATTTGCCCAGGCCGTTGGAGGCCATTCGCCAATTCACGCCTAACTGGTTCGCCGTGACCATGGGCACCGGTGTACTGGCGTTGGCCTTGGCGCAATGGCCGGCGCAGATGCCCGGCCTGCGCGCCTTGGGCGAAGGATTGTGGTTGTTCAACACGCTGTTGTTCGTGATGTTCACCCTCATGTATACGGCCCGTTGGGTGCTGTTCTTCGACGAAGCACGAAGGATTTTCGGACATTCAACGGTCTCGATGTTTTTCGGCACCATCCCCATGGGGCTGGCGACCCTCATCAACGGCTTTTTGGTCTTCGGGTTGCCGCGCTGGGGAGAGGGCGCGGTGGCGGTGGCCGAGGCGTTGTGGTGGATCGACGTGGCCATGTCACTGGCCTGTGGCGTGCTGATCCCATTCTTGATGTTCACCCGTCAGGAACACCGGATCGACCAGATGACCGCCGTGTGGTTGTTGCCGGTGGTGGCCGCCGAAGTCGCGGCGGCCAGCGGTGGGCTGTTGGCGCCGCACCTGGCCGACGTTCATGGGCAACTGGTCATGCTAGTGACCAGCTATGTACTTTGGGCATTTTCCCTGCCGGTGGCGTTCAGCATCCTGACGATTCTGCTGTTGCGCATGGCCCTGCATAAACTCCCTCACGAGAACATGGCCGCCTCGAGCTGGCTGGCCCTCGGCCCGATTGGTACCGGTGCCTTGGGCATGTTGCTGCTGGGCAACGATGCCCCGTTGATTTTTGCCGCCAATGGCCTGCCCGGCGTAGGCGAAATCGCCTCCGGGTTGGGCCTGGTGGCCGGCATCACGCTGTGGGGCCTGGGGCTCTGGTGGATGCTGGTGGCGCTGCTGATCACCGCGCGCTACCTGCGCGCAGGCATTCCCTTCAACCTCGGTTGGTGGGGTTTTACCTTTCCCTTGGGCGTGTACGCGCTGACGACACTGAAGCTTTCGGAGCTGCTGGGCCTGGGTTTCTTCGGCGTGTTCGGTGCTGTGCTGGTGGCGATGCTGGTGGTGCTGTGGCTGATCGTTGGGCGGCGTACGGTCCAGGGCGCCTGGCACGGTGAGTTGTTTGTGTCGCCCTGCATTGCAGGGCTGGCGAAATAATCGCTAAAGACAGGTAATGTGTGGCCTGGATCGAAAAACGTTCATTCCAATAAGCGTCCACGCCACTCAGGAACATGGAAGATGAGTCACCCTTCGCAGTTCACCTTGCTTCGCACGCGGCGTTTCCTGCCGTTCTTCATCACGCAGTCCCTGGGCGCGTTCAACGACAACATTTTCAAGCAGTCGCTGATCCTCGCCATCCTCTACAAACTGACCATCGAGGGAGATCGCTCGATCTGGGTCAATCTCTGCGCGCTGCTGTTTATCCTGCCGTTCTTTCTGTTCTCTGCATTGGCGGGGCAGTTCGGGGAAAAATTCGCCAAGGACGCGCTGATTCGTCTGATCAAGCTTGGCGAAATCGTCATCATGGCGGTGGGCGCGGTGGGTTTCCTGTTCGATCACTTGTGGCTGATGCTACTGGCGCTGTTCGCCATGGGCACGCATTCGGCACTGTTCGGTCCGGTGAAGTACTCGATCCTGCCCCAGGCCTTGCGCGAAGATGAGCTGGTCGGCGGCAACGGGCTGGTGGAGATGGGCACCTTCCTGGCGATCCTGGCCGGTACCATTGGCGCCGGGATCATGATGTCTTCGGCGCATTACGCCTCGGTGGTGTCCGCCGCGATCGTCGGCATTGCCGTGCTCGGCTACCTGGCCAGCCGCAGCATTCCGCGCGCGGCGGCGGCCTCGCCGCAAATGCGCCTGAACTGGAACATCTTCAGCCAATCCTGGGCCACCCTGAAACTGGGGTTGGGGCAAACCCCGGCGGTGTCCCGGTCGATTGTCGGCAACTCCTGGTTCTGGTTCGTCGGGGCGATTTATCTGACGCAGATCCCTGCTTATGCCAAGGAGTGGATGCACGGCGACGAAACCGTGGTGACCTTGATCCTGACGGTGTTCTCGGTGGGGATCGCCTTGGGTTCGATGCTCTGTGAAAAGCTTTCCGGGCGCAAAGTCGAGATCGGCCTGGTGCCGTTCGGCTCGTTCGGGCTGACCGTGTTTGGCCTGCTGCTGTGGTGGCATTCTGGTGGAATCCCCGCCAGCGTCGAAGGCCACGGTTGGCTTGAAGTGCTCGGTTTCGGTCACGCCTGGCTGGTGTTGATCGACATCCTTGGCTTGGGTGTCTTCGGTGGTTTCTATATCGTGCCGCTGTACGCGTTGATCCAGTCGCGCACCGTCGAGAACGAGCGGGCGCGGGTGATTGCCGCCAACAATATTCTCAATGCGTTGTTCATGGTGGTCTCGGCCATTGTCTCCATCGTGTTGCTGAGCCTGGCCAAGCTGTCGATCCCGCAGTTGTTCCTGGTGGTGTCGGTGCTCAACATCGGCGTCAACGCCTACATCTTCAAGATCGTCCCCGAGTTCAGCATGCGTTTCATGATTTGGTTGCTGAGCCATTCCATGTACCGCGTGGAACATCGCAACCTGGAGGCGATACCGGATGAAGGGGCTGCGCTGCTGGTCTGCAACCACGTTTCTTTCGTCGATGCCTTGCTGATTGGCGGCGCGGTGCGTCGGCCGATTCGCTTCGTGATGTACTACAAGATCTACAACCTGCCGGTGCTGAATTTCATCTTCCGCACCGCCGGGACGATTCCGATCGCCGGGCGCCAGGAAGATATCCATATCTACGAAAAAGCCTTCAAGCGAATTGCCCAATACCTGAAGGACGGCGAGCTGGTATGCATTTTCCCTGAGGGAAAATTGACCGGTGACGGTGAGATCAATGAGTTCAAGAGCGGACTGACGCGCATCCTCCAGGAAACCCCGGTGCCGGTGATTCCCCTGGCGCTGCAGGGCTTGTGGGGCAGTTTCTTCAGTCGCGACCCGGCCAAGGGGCTGTTTCGCCGGTTCTGGTCACGGGTGACGCTGGTGGCGGGTTCGGCGGTAGCGGTCGAGGCGGCTGAGCCAGCGAAGTTGCAAGCGCTGGTGGGGGAGTTGCGCGGAGTGGTCAGATAAGCCAAAAAAACTGTGGGAGCGAGCTTGCTCGCGATAGCGGTCTCTCTATGACATGAATGCCGGCAGACAGATTGCAATCGCAAGCAAGCTCGCTCCCACAAGTGAATTTACGCGCTGACCTTGAGTCCGATCAACCCAGCAACGATCAACGCCACGCTGGCCAGGCGAACCAGCGCCATCGACTCACCAAACAAAATGATCCCGGCGATCACTGTGCCCACGGCACCGACCCCGGTCCAGATTGCATAGGCGGTCCCCAGCGGCAGTTCCTTCATGGCCAAGCCAAGCAGGCCGAGGCTGATCGCCATGGCGGCGATGGTCAGTGCGGTGGGGAGAGGGCGGCTGAAGCCGTCGGTGTACTTCAGGCCGACGGCCCAGCCGACTTCGAACAGGCCGGCAAAAAACAGAATGATCCAGGACATCACACACCTCATCGATGGGTGGGGTCGTCCCCGGATAATGACGCGATGGCGTTGCGGGGTCGTCCCCGCATTGGGCGCAAGAGTGCCCAATGCTGACTGTTTGGTCAAGTCGCTCGGTCAATCCGCCGTTTGACGGGCAAGCAGTTCACGGTCCTGTTTTTCACTCATGCGCCGGAAGTACGTCGAGAGCAGGGCGCCGGAAATGTTGTGCCAGACGCTGAACAGTGCGCTGGGCACCGCCGCCAGCGGCGAAAAGTGTGCGCTCGCCAATGCCGCGCCGAGGCCGGAATTCTGCATGCCCACTTCCAGTGACAGGGTTTTTCGCTGGGCCAACGGCAAGCCGAACAGACGCCCGGTGAAGTACCCCAGCAGATAACCGAAGCTGTTGTGCAGCATCACGATTGCCATGATCAGCAGGCCGGATTCGGCGATCTTCGCCTGGCTGGCCGCAACCACCGCCGCCACAATGATTACGATGCTCACCACCGAAATCAGCGGCAACACGTCTATGGCATGCCGCACCCGGGCACCCAGCAGGCGTTGCGCAACGATGCCCAGCGCGATCGGTACCAGGACAATTTGCAGGATCGACCAGAACAACGCCGAGAACGACACCGGCAACCAGGCCGAGGCCAGCAGCCAGATCAGCGCTGGGGTCAGCAGAGGGGCGAGCAGGGTGGTGATGGCGGAAATCGCCACGGCCAAGGCCAAATCACCGCGAGCCAGCCAGGTCATGACGTTGGAGGAAGTGCCGCTCGGGCAGCAACCCACGAGGATGACGCCGACGGCGATCTCCGGCGGCAGGCTGAACACCTGGCAAAGCAGCCACGCGGTGCCGGGCATGATCACGAATTGGGCAACCACCCCCAGGGCTACGCGTCCCGGACGGCGAGCGACTTCGGCAAAGTCTTCCAGCTTCAATGCCAAGCCCATGCCGAACATCACCAGGCCCAGTAGCGGCACGATGGCGACTTTCAGGTCGACGAACCATTGCGGTTGCAGGAAAGCCAGTACCGCGAAAAACAGTACCCAGTAAGCGAAGGTATTGCCGACAAAACGACTCAATGCAGCCAATGCGCGCATGACCTGATCCTTATTATTCAAGTGGAACCACATAAACCAATGTGGGAGCGAGCTTGCTCGCGATAGCGGAGTGTCAGTCAACATCGCTGTGGCTGTCATACCGTTATCGCGAGCAAGCTCGCTCCCACATGGGCAACCAGAAGCCTTTTAGATCCCCTGCGGAATCTCTTCACCACCCAACGCTTCAACCAGCGCCGGCAGGAACTCGCCGAACGTCAGCATCATCAGCGTGAAGCTGGCATCCAGCTGGCCGAGGGCTTCGTCGCCACCGTCCTGCTCCGCCTGGTCCTGCAGCAGGTCTTCGAACTTCAGGCGCTTGACCACCATCTTGTCGTCGAGCACGAAGGACAGCTTGTCCTGCCAGGCCAGCGACAGTTGCGTCACCACCTTGCCGGTGTTCAGGTGCAGCTGGATTTCGTCGCTGGTCAGGTCCTGGCGCTTGCAACGCACAATGCCGCCGTCTTCGTGGGTGTCGCGCAGTTCGCATTCATCCAGCACGAAGAAATCATCTGCGGCTTTCTGGGTCTTGACCCAGTCGGTCATGGTGGCGGTCGGGGCCATCTTGACCGTCAGCGGACGTACCGGCAGCGAGCCGATGACTTCGCGCAGGGTCGACAGCAGGTCTTCGGCGCGTTTCGGACTGGCCGAGTTCACCAGGATCAGGCCCTGTTTCGGCGCGATGGCGGCGAAGGTGGACGAGCGACGGATGAACGCACGAGGCAGGAACGTCTGGATGATTTCATCCTTGAGCTGGTCCCGTTCCTTTTTATAGACCTTGCGCATTTGCTCGGCTTCGATCTCTTCGACCTTTTCCTTCAGGGCATCGCGCACGACGCTGCCCGGCAAGATGCGTTCTTCCTTGCGCGCGGCGATCAGCAGGAAGTCCTGGCTGACGTGCACCAGCGGTGCGTCTTCGCCTTTGCCAAACGGCGCGACGAAACCGTAAGTGGTCAACTCCTGGCTTGCACATGGACGCGCCAGTTTGCTGGCCAGTGCAGTTTCCAACGCCTCGGCATCAAAAGGCAGATCTTGGGTCAGGCGATAGATAAGCAGGTTTTTGAACCACATGGGGTGAGTCTCTCCTTTATACAAAGGGGGGCATTATTCTCTTCGCGGCGCCATAGGCCAACCCTTCGCTAAGCCTTTGGAAGGCCTGAAAAAATTAATTTAAAAAGTGCTTGCCAGCTTAAAGACTGCTCCGTAGAATGCGCGCCACACCGAAAGCGAAGGGTGATTAGCTCAGCTGGGAGAGCGTCTGCCTTACAAGCAGAATGTCGGCGGTTCGATCCCGTCATCACCCACCATTCGTTCAACGTGTTACGCGCAGCGGTAGTTCAGTCGGTTAGAATACCGGCCTGTCACGCCGGGGGTCGCGGGTTCGAGTCCCGTCCGCTGCGCCATATTCGGTAACCTGGAACACTGAACGCCAGGTCACCACGGAAAGCCCGCTAATGCGGGCTTTTTGCTGTTTGTTGTTCCTGCGGTGTGTGTCGCTCCTGTTTTTTTTGCTGAATTTACTAATTAAATCAGCACGTTACGAAAAACTGTGAGAGAATGCGCCCCGCATCGAAAGTGAAGGGTGATTAGCTCAGCTGGGAGAGCGTCTGCCTTACAAGCAGAATGTCGGCGGTTCGATCCCGTCATCACCCACCAAGCTTTCAATGTTACGCGCAGCGGTAGTTCAGTCGGTTAGAATACCGGCCTGTCACGCCGGGGGTCGCGGGTTCGAGTCCCGTCCGCTGCGCCATATTCGGTTATCTGGAATGCTGAACGCCAGGTGGCTACTAGAAACGACGCTTTTCCTTTACGAGGGGAGAGCGTCGTTTTTTTTTGGTTCTCTTTTTTGTGTGTATATCCGTTACCGAAGAAACGGATATACACCCAAAACCCATCGTCTATTACTCAGCATTCCGCCGATGCCGATAATCGCTGACCGCCTCATACACCGCCTTGCGCAACCGATTAATCCCACCAATCGGACGATGCGCCTCAATCCCAAACCAAGGATTGAACGACTGATTATCACAAGCCAGATTCAGCTTGGGCGTATCAAAATCCTGAGCCGGCACCTTAATGCGCGCCACCGTCTCAAACAGCGCATCACTTTCCTTCCATTCAATACTGGTGTCTTCGATCGGCATGTACTTGCTCGGATCCTGACGCTGGATCTGCAAGACAAAACACGCAGGCACCCGATCTGTGGATAACTGCTGATTCAGTGCGCTACGCAAGAAATTCGGCAAATCCTGATTCTGCGGTGGCAGGGTATAGGTTGGACAGCTGTCCGGATCCGGCGCGACGCGAAACTTGGCGTTGGCCTCGCCAAACTTATAAGGCGATACCGAGAAATAAGTGGTCTGGGTCGGACTGGCCGGCGCCGGCGAGAGGGTCGCCAAAGCGATGAACAGATGCCGAATCTGCCACGTGCGCGGGTCCAGGCTCGGAAAAAAAGCCATCGCCTTCTTCCCGTCAGCCTGAGCAGCCACATTCTGACGATATTCGGCGACATCACTGACAAAGAAGTTCGGATGATTGAACATCACGAAATCCTGCTCGCCGAATGATTGCCGGTCCGCCAGCAATTGCTTACCGGGCACGTTCAGCAGCTTGATCGCCATTCCACGGGCATCGCGCAGGCTATCGAATTGCGGATAGGCGTTGCCGTTGGACAAGCGGATCGTGGCCTGCCAGGTCTTGCCCGGTTCGGCGAACACCCCCTGGCGCAACGGAGCAGGCAGGTCCTTGGGCACCTGGACCTCGGCCATGACGCAACCGTGCGCCTTGGCGTGGGCGTCGCGCAGGTAACGCGTGCCTTCGCGGTGTTGATCGACGATGCGAATCGCGGTCTGGATGATGTCCTGGGTCATGGCGGCTTCGCCGGGTGCGACCTGTTCCTTGTCCGGGACCGGTCCCTTGTGTTGCCAGGCAAACCAGGCCGAGGACAGTGCCCAGCCGAGCAACCCGATGCCCAGCAGCCATAGGAGCGTCTTGCCCAAAAAGGCGCCGAGGCGCAGCCAGAGGGTGATCAGCATGCCAACATCCTTTTACCGGTGGGGTTCATCATTACAGTTGCGACTCCAGTGGCCCGCCCAGCACTTTTAAATACTCCAGCAAGGCCCAGCGTTCCTGCGGTTGCAGCAAGCGGCCAATGACGCCGTTACCGCGTTCGCCTGCGCGGAACTCGTGGCCGCTGTTGTGATTGCCGGTAATCCGGGTATCGAAGATAAAGCCGTTGGTGAAGGCTTCGGTGCGATAACCCAAGTGGCGTGGGTCGTATTCGAAATTGCCTTTATAGAACGTGGTCGCGCGCTCGTCCTGGGGGGACAGCAGTTGATAGATCGTCGGCACCGAGCCGTTGTGCAGGAACGGTGGCGTGGCCCAGACACCGGCCAGCGGCCGGGCCTTGTAGGCGCGCAATTCACGGACACCGATGGGCAGGCCGAAACCGTCCAGGGCCGGGCGCTCAGCGGGGGTGACGCCGGCGTCGCGGTAAGCGCGGTTTTCGACGAAGGCGGTGACGTAGGCCAGGCCTTTGGCGACCGAGAGTTGGCTCAGGTCCAGCGGTTCCGTCGGGGTCGGGTGCAGTTGCACTTCCAGCTTCGCCAGCTCGGCCGGGTCCCATTGCAGGCTGGTCAGGTCGTAACGGTGGTCGGCGATGTTATTGGCGGTGCCCGGGTCGGTGCCGATCACCTGCACAGGCAACATGTGCAATTGCTGGACTGGCCTGTCAGGCCCCTGGACCACTTTGGGCACATGGCAGCCGGCGCAGTTTTCGGTGAACAGGGCTCGGCCCTGGGCAGCCAGCGGTTTATCGATCGCGCCCAGCAACGCTTCCGGCCACTCGGGCGGCTTGAGCAGTTGCAGGGTTTCTTCGATCTTGTTCAAGTCGCGCACGCGCACGCTGGAGGGGTATCGCGCGTCGCCTTGCAGCGGTTTGCCTTGGGTGTCGAAGAAATTCAGTGTGGCGCCGACCCCCAACGCTTCACCGACGTTGCGGGCCATCGGTTGCTGCGCCGATCCGTTCCACTGCACCCAGTCGAAGGTCCACATTTCCCACAGCTGCGGGTAATCCACCGGTGCGTTGGCGACCCGGTAGTTTTCCGCCGAGATGGCGTCGCCAAAGCTGGCATTGGCGATACGGCCGAAGGCGTCGGTACGGCCAGGGCCTTCCTCGGTGGGATAGAGGCCGCGATGGGTATCGTTCCAGGCCACCCGCAGGAAGGTATCGAGGGAGTTCTTGAACGCCTTGCGCAGGTCCTCGTGGCGGGCATCGTAATCTTTGCCCAGCACCTGGCGGGCGAAGCGCTCGAATTTCCATGGGTTGTAGTAGGTAGACGCCAGACTGGCGACCAAGGCCTGTCCGAAACTGCCACCGCGCAGCGTAGGGACACTGGAAGGCAGCACGTGCTGTGCCGAGCCACCGTCGATCCTTATCGCCTGGCCCTTGAAGCGCAATTCGCCGGTATGGCACGCAGCGCAGGTGATATCGAGGAATTGGTCGGCGCTGCCGGCGTTCTGGTGCCGGGTGAAACCCACCGGCAAATTGCCGGGATTGTCGGGCGTGGCTTTCTGGGCCGGATCGATAAGGAAGCCAAAGCGCGCCAGATACTCCGGCGATGCGAAGCGTTGTTGCGAAAACGGCAGTTCGAGGGCCGTGAACCAGTCGTAGCGCAGGCCTTTGACCTGGGTGCCCTGGGGCGTGAAGTAATACGTCTGGCGCTCGGCGGCGCTCCATTGATCCAGGTAATGCACCTGTTCGATGGGCTCATAGAAGGGCAGCCGAGGATTGGCGACGTAGTAAAGCACCACGGCGACGGCGACAATCAGCAGCGCGAGAAGCAGCAAGAGAATGCGAGAGAGGAGGCGCACGGTTACGTCCTTGTTTTTTTGATATGCCCTTATGCCTCAGCGCTGCGCAGCGGGCAAGTGGCCAGTAGGCCTGGCCTGTGGGGGGGCGGCAATGTGTCCCTGTACGTAACAGATGACAGATGCTTCATTTATCCGGGATTAAAAAGCGTTTGCGGACCTGAACTTATCATCACTTTGTGGCTCACATGCCGGTAGCCATTGGTCGTGGCCGCCTGATAAGCTCGCGGCTTTACTCGATTGCCCTTTAGGCGCATGAACAAGGAAATAGCATGAAACAGCATCGGTTGGCGGCGGCGGTAGCCCTGGTTGGCCTGGTACTTGCGGGTTGCGACTCGCAGACCAGCGTAGAGCTGAAAACCCCGGCGCAGAAAGCTTCCTACGGTATCGGCCTGAACATGGGCAAGAGCCTGGCTCAGGAAGGTATGGATGACCTGGACTCCAAAGCGGTTGCCCAGGGCATCGAAGATGCCGTCGGCAAGAAAGAACAGAAGCTGAAAGACGAAGAACTGGTCGAAGCCTTCGCGGCGCTGCAAAAGCGTGCCGAAGAGCGCATGGCCAAGATGAGCGAAGAGTCGGCAGCCGCCGGCAAGAAATTCCTCGAGGAAAACGGCAAGAAAGCCGGTGTCACCACTACCGCTTCCGGTCTGCAGTACGAAGTGGTCAAGAAAGCCGATGGCGCACAGCCTAAGCCGACCGACGTCGTGACTGTTCACTACACTGGCAAGCTGACCAACGGCACCGTGTTCGACAGCTCCGTCGAGCGTGGCAGTCCGATTGACCTGCCGGTCAGCGGCGTGATCCCGGGTTGGGTCGAAGGCCTGCAACTGATGCACGTCGGCGAGAAGTACAAGCTGTACATCCCGAGCGACCTGGCCTACGGCGCCCAGAGCCCGAGCCCGGCCATCCCGGCGAACTCGGTCCTGGTGTTCGACCTGGAGCTGCTGGCGATCAAGGATCCGGCAAAAGAAGACGCAGCCAAGTAATCGCGTCTGCTATAACGACAACGCCTCGCTTATGCGGGGCGTTGTCGTATCTGGGCTGCGGCGAATGGCAAAAAAACCGAACGCACGCTGCGGGCTATAGTCATAGGCAATACAGGCGCTGTGCTAGACGCAGTCAGCCGGTCAAGTCAATGAAATATTGGGTTTTTTTATGTGAGTAAAAAACGCCCGATCTAAGCCGGGCCCTTATGAAACGGGGGCTTCAGCGGTGAAATGCAGCTCTGTTCACAAGGTTATCCACAATTTGTGTGGATAACATTTCAGTGGGAGAAAAAATGAAGGCCCCGTGGAATTTTGCGCGATTTCTGCCGTTGGCAGGCCGCCTGCTGGCCCGCGGTCGTTTGCCGACACTGCTCTTCGCCGTTGCCAGCAAAGGGGCCCGGGAGGGTGGGCGGCTGGGCAAGCTCAAGGAGGACCTGCGCCTGTTGCAGGCCTTGTGCCTGGCCTACTGGCGGGGCGAATACCGTGCTGTCAGCGCCAAGTCGATGCTGTCGGTGGTGGCCGGACTGATGTATTTCCTCAGCCCCTTGGACGCGATTCCAGACCTTTTGCCGATGTTTGGCATGTTCGACGATATCGCGGTGCTGGCATGGATCATGAAAACCCTCGACGTCGAACTCGAAGCTTTCCGCGCCTGGCGTTATCGGCAGTCCCCCGAGACGCTGGCCAAAGTCGAAAGGCTTCCCGACACCCCGGAACAGCTCCAACTCCAAGGTCAAAAAAAGCCCTGACGCCCTGAGAATTCATCACCCCGCGACCTTAGCCGGTATTTAGGATTACACTTCCAAGGAAAAAGGCTGACTTGCTAAGTGTTGTTGTCCTACGGGGTAAACATGGATATTCAAATAATCACACGTGACGGAGAGCCCGAATACGCGGTTTTGCCGTGGGATCAGTACCAAGCGTTGTTGAAAGCAGCAGGCATCGATCAAGCACCGCCGCGTGAAGCTACAGTCCGTCACGCGGCAGCCCCCGGCCAGGTTCTCCCTGGCCTGGATCAATTACGCAGTTTGCGCGAAGGGAAGGGCATCGCCATCGAGGCGCTGGCCCGCACGGTTGGCATCAGCCCGTCTTATCTGGCCTTGATCGAAAGCGGCGAGCGTCAGCCCGATGCCGCGATTCGGCGCAGTCTGGCCTGGGAGTTGACGGTGCCGGGTTGGAGGGAAGAATCGTGAGCGTACGCATCAGTCGGCAGCATTGGGATGGGTTGTTGGGTGAATTGGACCAGGCGCGGCGCCAGCGCCATTTATTGACTTATCGCGCCTTGCTGGAGCGCTTGCAGCTACCCAGCCCGGCCATGCAGACCTTGACTGCGGCCCTTGAACACCTGGCGGCGCTGGACGCCCGGGCAGAACAGCCGCTGCGCAGTTCCTTGGTGATCAGCCAGGGCGCCAGTCGATTGCCGCGCACCGGGTTCTTCGAATGCGTTGAACGCCTGGGCCGCTTTTCCGGGCCTTCCGATGGGGTGGCTGCCGCCTCCTGGCACGCTTCGGAAGTGGTCCGGGTGTTTGAATACGAGTACCCCGAGTCGGCGGAGGCCTGAGTGCTCTGGCGACTCAAGGCGCGGGTGGGTTATTGGCTGGCGCGCCGGTTGTTTCATTGGCCCTGGTTCGTCCGCCAGGCACGTGGCTGGGCCTGGCTCGAGGGCCAGTTCTCGCGCATGGCGAACCTGGGCGACGTCGGTGCGCAAAGCTTCTATGGGCATATCCTCACCTTCCGCGGCCAAGGGCTGGGCGCCCGTGAGGAAGGGGTTCGCCTACTGCGGCTGGCGGCACTGGCCGGTGATGGCAAGGCCGCCTATCAGGTCGGCGTGATCAGCCTGGCCGGTACAACCAGCAAGGCACCGGACCCGGTCGAGGCGGCTCGCTGGTGGACCTTGGCGGCGAAAGCCGGGCATCCGTTGGCCGAGATCAAGCTAAAGGCTCTCGAAGCCCGGGACCTCTAGCGTGTTCCCCTGGGACATTCGTTGTGCAGTCCGGCGAATTTAGCGAATCGCCCTACGTCCTTTATCCCTTTCCCCTGACTTAATTCCCCCGTCATCCCCGGCACAGTCTCGTGCTCCCTGAGTGCTGCGAGACGTTGCCCATGTTCGACCGTTTTTCCCTGCTGGCCCTTGAACGAGCCCTGTCCTGATGGAGCAGGTGAACCGTATCGAGCAGGAGCTCGACAGCTTCAAAGACACCCTGTCGGTCTACCGCGAGCAGCTCGAGCGCTGGTATAGCCGGGCGGCGGACCGGGCCAGCCATGCGGCCGACTTGCCCGCGCTGATGGGCATGGAGCGGCTGATCCGCTTCGGCGACAGCACGACCGCCGTCAGCAGCGGCGACGATGATTTCCTTTCCACCGTCGTCCAGTGCCCCCAAGGCGGGGTGATGACGATCGAGAGCAAGTTCGAGTCGGTGTACGACATCCCCCTGGGCGACATCGTGGTGGATGTCGTGGATGTGGACAGTGGCGAGGTTACGCCGGTCACCCTGGACGCCCAGGGCCTGGGGACCTTCAAGGGGGAGGCGGGCAAGTCCTATCGGGTGCATGTCCAGGGCGAGGTGTCCGCCCAGCAGATAAAAAGCCTGTTTTCTTCCTACGATGGTTTGACTGGCGATCTGACGGACTGGCTACGCGGCGAGTGGCAAGGTTTCAAGCCACGATGGGCGCAGCAGTCCCTGGCGACTTCGGCGGCCGCGGTGGGGAACGGCTTGCTCGCCGGCAGTTGGGCGGCGATCGAGGGGGTATGGGACAGCATCAGCCTGCTGTCGGACATTCTCAAGGATCCTGGTCAGTTTGTTCAGCGACTGGGTGACAGCGCTGAGCGGTTGAAGCAGCTGGCGCGAGACACCCCGGCGGTGATGGCGAAGCTGCAACTACTGGCCAGCGACGAAGCGGCGCTGTGCCTGTTGGTGCGCACGGCGAGCCTCTGGCTGGAGATGTTGCCGCCCAGCGAGATTGCTGGCGAAACGGCCGAAGCCCTATCGACCGTGGTGGTGCAGTTGGTGATCGACTTGCTGATCGGCGTGGTCTTGACCTTTGCCGGGGCGGGGGCCGGGATCGCCTACCTGTCGATGCGGTTGGCCAGGCACAGCGTAACCTTGCTGAACGCCATGCAGCGTTTCATCAAGGCGATCTTCGCCGTGGTCAACGGCTTCATGACCTACGTGGACCGCTACAAAACCGTGGCAGCACGCGGCATAGCGGCGGGGATAAAAAAAGGTCGGATGCAACTGCGCTGGGATGCACAGCGCAACACCACACTGAAAAAACACGAACCCCACGACGACGCCCCCGCCCAATCGAAAAACCCCAACGGCGACAGCGCCGACACCGCGGCCCAGACCCAGACCAGCGGCTGCCCGGTGTCGATGGTCACTGGCGAAGAACTGCTGACCCTGGACGACGGCACCCTCGACGGCCGCTTGCCGTTCGTCTTCACCCGTTTGTACCGCACCAGTGCCGCGGACCTGGACATCGGCCTCGGGCGCGGCTGGAGCCATGCCCTGGCCCATCGCCTGGAACTCGACGGCGAGCAGGTCACCTGGGTCGACCAGGAAAATCGTCGCACGCTCTTTCCACTGCCCACCACCCAGCGCCCGGCGATCCACAACAGCCTGGCCCGGGCGGCGATCTACCTGGGC
The DNA here is from genome assembly GCF_001269655.1 of Pseudomonas thivervalensis. GTDB lineage: Bacteria > Pseudomonadota > Gammaproteobacteria > Pseudomonadales > Pseudomonadaceae > Aquipseudomonas > Aquipseudomonas thivervalensis. The sequence continues at coordinate 2,485 of NZ_LHVE01000014.1, read as the reverse complement.
ACCGAGCCGGACGAACTGATCGTCGCCCAACCCGGCGAAAACGCGCCGTTCCTGCATTTTCGCGACGGCCACCTGATCGCCCTCAGCGACCGCTACGACAACCGCCTGAGCGTTCAACGCAACATCCACGGCGACATCAGCCGCCTGGACAACGGCGCCGGGCGTTCCTTGCGCCTGCGCTATCAACAGCGTCACCTGATCGCCGTCGACTACCAGAGCTTCCACCCGGCCGTCACCCTCGACGACGCCTGGCGGACCGAACAGACGCTGGTGTCCTACCGCTACGACGGACGTTTCCGACTGATCGAAGCGACCAATGCCGCCGGTGAAAGCGAACGCTACGACTACGACGACCGGCACGTCATTCTCCAGCGGCAACTGGCCGGCGGCGCGAGTTTCTACTGGGAGTGGCAAGGCGTCGGGCCGGCGTCCCGTTGCGTACGGCATTGGGCCTCGTTTGCGCAGATGGACAGCCGCTACACCTGGGGCGAGGACGGCAGCGTCACGGTGCAGCACCTGGATGGCAGCCAGGAAGTGTATGTCCACGACGACCGGGCGCGGCTGGTGCGCAAGGTCGAGCCCGACGGCGGCGAGCACCTCAAGGCCTATGACGAACAAGGCCGGTTGATCGCCGAACAGGACCCGCTGGGAGCGGTCAGCGAATACCGCTACGACGATGTCGGACGGCTGGTGGCGCTGACTCCTCCAGACGAGGCGCCGACGTCCTACGAATACCGCAACGGTTTCCTGCACACCCGTCAGCGCGGCAAGGCCGTGTGGACCTACCGCCGCAATGCCCGGGGCGATGTGATCGCCAGCATCGATCCGGACGGCCAGCGTACGGAATATGCCTACGACGCCCACGGACAACTGCTGGCAAGGTACGACCCGGACGGCGGCGAACATCGCTTCACCTGGAGTCGCCTGGGCCAACTGACCGAAGAGGTCTTGCCCGACGGCGGTCGCCGGTCTTTTTCCTACGACGCCCTGGGACGTTTGCTCAGCCGCCGGGACGAACACGGCGCCCTCACGCATTATCAATGGGACGCCGTTGGCCGCCTGCTGCAAGTGACCCTGCCCACCGGTGCCACCCGGGCCTGGAGCTACAACGCCTACGGCAAGGTCATCGCCGAGCGCGACGAGCAAGGCCGGACCACCCGCTACGAATACGCCGACGACCTGCACCTGGTCAGCCGTCGCCTGAACCCCGACGGCAGCGAGCTGAAGTATCGCTACGATTCGGCGCGGCTGTTGCTGACCGAGATCGAAAACGAATCCGGCGAACACTATCAGCTGGACTACACGCCCAACGGCTTGATCCGACAGCAAGTCGGCTTCGACGGCCAACGCACCGCCTACGCCTACGACCTCAATGGTCACCTGCTGGAGAAGACCGAGCACGGCGAGGACGGCTCGCAATGGGTTACCCGTTACCAGCGTGACGCGGCCGGGCGACTGCGGGTCAAGACCTTGCCCGACGGCCAGGCCACCGAATACCGCTATGACGAGTTGGGCCGGCTGGTCCACGTCGACGACGGCAGCGACCATCCGCTGGCCTTCGAATACGACGCCCAGAACCGGCTGGTCACTGAACACCAGGGCTGGGGCACCCTGCGCTATCGCTACGATGCCTGCGGACGCCTCAACCACCTGCGCCTGCCAGACGACAGCCGGCTCGACTACCACCACGCCCCGGGTGGTGCGCTGACCGCCATCGACCTCAACGGCGCGCGCTTGACCGAGCACCGCTTTGACGGCGGTCGCGAACGACAGCGCCAGCAGGGCCGGCTGCTCAGTGACTATGCGTACGACGAACAAGGCCGCCTCAAAGCCCAAACCGTGTGGCAGAACCCACAGCAGCAACTGTTCTGGCGCGATTATACCTACAGCCCCAAAGGCAACCTCCAGACCCTTTCCGACCACCGAAACCGCCGCAGCTACCAGTACGATCCTCTAGATCGCCTGACCCGCATCGACTTTTCCCACAGCGAGCCGCCGGAACACTTCAGCCACGACCCGGCCGGCAACCTGTTGATGCAGGACCGCCCCGGCCCGACCACCGTCAAGGGCAACCGCCTGCTGAGGGAGGGTGACCGCCACTACGACTACGACGCCTTCGGCAACCTGATCCGCGAACGCCACGGCCAGGCCCTGGTCAGCGCCTACCGCTACGACAGCCAACACCGCCTGATCGGCGTCACCACGGCCGACGGCCGCGAAACGTCCTACCGCTACGACGCCTTCGGCCGACGGATCAGCAAGACCGTGGACGGCCTGACCACGGAATTTTTCTGGCAGGGCGACCAGCTCGTCGCCGAAAACAGCCCGCGCCATCACCGCAGCTACATCTACGAACCGGGCACCTTCCGTCCACTGGCGATGCTCAACGGCGAAGGCCCGGAAAAAGCCACGCCGTTCTACTACCACCTCGACCACCTGGGCACGCCCCAGGAACTCACCGACCCCGCCGGCCAGATCGTCTGGT
>NZ_LHVE01000013.1 GCF_001269655.1 Pseudomonas thivervalensis | reverse complement strand
AGCAAGACCGTGGACGGCCTGACCACGGAATTTTTCTGGCAGGGCGACCAGCTCGTCGCCGAAAACAGCCCGCGCCATCACCGCAGCTACATCTACGAACCGGGCACCTTCCGTCCACTGGCGATGCTCAACGGCGAAGGCCCGGAAAAAGCCACGCCGTTCTACTACCACCTCGACCACCTGGGCACGCCCCAGGAACTCACCGACCCCGCCGGCCAGATCGTCTGGTCGGCGCGCTACAACGGCTACGGCAAACTCACTGAACTCCAGCGCGGCGACGGCGAACAACTGGAACAGCCGCTGCGCTTTCAGGGCCAATACTTCGACCCCGAAAGTGGCCTGCACTACAACCGGCACCGCTACTACAATCCCGAGACTGGCCGCTATTTGGCGCCTGATCCGAGCAAGTTGGCGGGTGGGCTCAATGGGTATCGGTACACCTTGAACCCGACGGGGTGGGTGGATCCGTTGGGGTTGGAAGGTTGCCCGGGCGACGGATGTAGAAAGCCCGCCGTCGGTAAGCAAGACCCGACGGTCAAGCTTGGGGTGAATGAGGGTGAGCCGGCGCTGCCGATGACGGCAGAGCAGCGGCGGGCCAGAATTCAGGAGCTTTCTGAAGAAAACGCTAAGCGACGAGTTGTGGAAGTGGAAGAAAAATACGATATGCATACCATAGACAAACATGGTCCCCACATTCCCGATATCGTGCTTAGGCAACGAGCAATAGACGGAACAGATCCAATAAGCGGGGCTCCGGGTAGATTAAATAAAAGTTCTCAGTTTAGAAGTTGGAAGATGCAATTGCATGCTCTAAATGAGGCCTTAACAAGAAAGGCAAGAGGGTTGCCCGCCCACACGGGCTTCGATAGAGCGGGAAATCCCATCCTCAGAATTGAGATGCCCGGCGCCGGTCGTGGTTATAAGCCCAATAGAAGGGATAGTCAAAATCCAATACTAAATGAAAATATGAATGGGGCAGAGATAAAATTCGATAAAGAGCAAGTGGATAGGCCTTTTACTGCATTTCCTATTGACTAACGAATGTATGGGGAGAAGTTATGTTGAAAGCTCCATTTACTGAGCTGCCATATGAGCCTACCGTTGTCATGTTTTTGGCAGGACTTGAGACTGAATATAATGATCGCGAATTCAAAGATGAGTTATTGAAGCTTGATCCAAATAGCAAGATGGGTCGGGTGGAAATAATAAAAAAATATATTATCAAGGGGCAAGAGTATTTGTCATACAGGCATAAGTTTTTACTTGTTAAAAAGTTGGAGGGTGCATTAGCAAATAAAAATTATGATTTTTCTTCCGCTTTTGAATATGACTACGAGACGGATGAGCCATCACCTTCACCTTGGTCAGCATCGGAAATTGATACGCCTCGTAGCTTTTTTGAGGATGTTTTTAATGTGGCGAATGATGCTTGGAGAGCTGACATTTTGAGGGCCGCTATGGAGGACCCTTCGACGTGGTGATATTGGATAAACTTCTAAATTCGTCTGTAGTGAAATGCGCTCTAATAAATAAGAAAGATGCTTAAACACCCTTTCCTAAAAGAGAAATTTGTTCCTGATCTTATGTGGTTTGTTGGGCGGTTTGATGTATACGATCGCGAAGAGACTCGTGGGGCGATGCTAGAAATTTACGATCCTGATGATGCGCACGATAGGCTGGAGCTTATTCGTAAGTATGGGCTGGATCTGGAATGCTTGTCTTATAGGCATAGGTATGTGTTGCTGTCATTTCTTAAGGAAAAACTCAATGATCCGACTTTTGATTTTCAAAGCGTGTTTGACATAGAAGAAGACTGTGCTGGTAGCTGGCCTCGCGGGGAGTGGTATAGCTTGAAAAGTCCAAAAGGTTTTTTTAAAGATGTTTACATGTTAGCAAAAGAGAAATGGAAGGAAGATCTCCAAGAAGCTGCTCTGGAAGATCCATCCAGTTGGTAAGTTTTGAGGGGTGTCGCCTGCGGGCTAATGGGTAGATTATTTCGAGAACAGCACACTAGAACGTGTTACGACAGGCCGAAACCCTGGGACTGGAGAAATCGAAATTATAATAGGGGTCGTAGGGAGGGCTGCCGAAAACTCCTTCAGCGGCGACACGCTTCGTAAGTCATAGAGATAAATTGAACGTGATTTATAGGCCGACACGCGTTTTTAGGCGCAATGATTTGTTTGAAAGTGCTGAGTCGATCGATTCTTGGCGAAAGGTCGGAGAGGGGTATAACAGAGACGGCCACATATGGTCGTGCATTAGTAATATTGAATAAAAATGATCCAGTAACTGCATGTGCAGGTCCAAAAAAATGAAACAAAAACCAAGCATGATGCCCTTGGTAGGGTTGTTGTTTGTGTTTAATATTGAGAATGCCCGCAACGAAGAGCGGGAGGAGCTGATAGTTTCAAAAAATATAAATGTCGATGCTGAACTCTCTGAGTTGTTTGATATCTTGCTTGGACCGGAGTTTTTGAGTTGTCCGCCCAGCGCGCAGGAAAAATATATTGAAATAATTAGCTATTATCTGAAGGCTGGCGACACCTTTGATATTTTGTTTGAAGATATGGATACGTATTTTGATCAGGAAATTCATGATCGGCGACACTTTATGGAAATATTGCTGGGCTGCCTCAGGCGCTATTGCTCAGAGGGGAAGTTTATAATTTAATTGGGGGAAATATTCGAAAGGTAACTAGGCATGGATGAGATGAAGCGCTCAATTGAGGTAGAGCATTTGCAGGTGGGATTAAGTGCGGCTCGCATATGATTTGCATGATGTCTGGGGGTTGTTGTTTGTTTTCAGTATTGAAAATACTCATGACGTGGCGCGTGAGGAAATAATAACTTCAAAAAATGTAAATGATGATGAGGAGTTGGGTCAACTATTTGATTTGTTGATTCGTCCGGAATTTTTATTTCACAGTCCAAAGGATAAAATTTTGTTGATTAATACTCTCAGCTATTTCCTAGAAAACGGTGATAGCTTTGATAGGGTTTTTTTGAATTTGGATGCGTATTTTGATGATGTTAATGATCAGCGCCGATTTATGCGAGTCCTGTTGGCTTCTTTGATGAGATATCAAGCGGAGAGTTGATCGTTCCCACGCTCTGCCGGGGGGAATGCATCTCGCAGATGCTTTGCGTCACCTTCCAGAAGCGAAAAGCCCCTGGCGGCGTTCCCATGCAGGAGCGAGGGAATGATCGAATAGGAAGCAATGAAATGATCGATCCAAGCACCGGCCAGTCCTATATACCCACGCCTGCGTATTTTTTGGGTTGCTTTGAAATATATGATCGAGAAGAAACGCTAGGGGAGGAGCTTGAAAAATATGATCCCAACAGCCCAGCGGATCGAGAGACATTGATCTTAAATTACTCGCTGTCTAAAAAATGGAAAATAACGTACAGGAAAAAGTTTGCATTGTATAAAAGTTTGGAAGAAGCGCTGCGAGACAGCAGTTATGATTTTCAGGCTTTACTAGAACATGATTGTCAGGAGTGCTCATCGCTACCCAACGGGTGGGACGCAATGGACGATCCAAGAATTTTTTTTGAAGATATATACAGACTGGCGAGTGAGCTATGGGCGGATGATCTCCGCAAAGCTGAGTCTGAGGACAGATCTACTTGGGATTATATATAGCTAAATTGCCGATAAGGGACTTTGTCTCAAAAGGTGGAAATATGATCGTTCCTACTACACTACCCAACCGCTTTCGTGGCGAGGGAGCTTGCTCCCGCTGGGCTGAAGCAGCCCCAAAACAGCCTACTCGATCAACCAGACACACCGAGGTTGCCGTTCAGAAGAGGGGGCTGCTGCGCAGCCCAGCGGGAGCAAGCTCCCTCGCCACAGGGGTAGCGCCAGGCGTACGGGCCAATGCGGGATTCACTTACACCGACAACCCCAACTCCACCACAAGCTCCCGCTCAGCCAAACCCTCCACCAAATACACACTCCCTCCCAAAATCTCCTTGGCATGGTGCTTGGCCTGGGAAGCCAGTTCCGCCAACTGGCTGGCATCCAGCACGCCGCAGTCCTCGGTGCGCAGGTGCACCACGCCAATCGACAATGACAACAACGCAAACTCCTGTCGAACCCCCTGTCGGTTCAACGCCGTAAAACATCCTGCCTCCAAATGTTCGGGGCGGTAGAAGCGGCGGCAGTGGGTCTGGAAGTCGCTGAGTAGCTGGTCCAGGCGCTTGCGCCAGTCTTCCGGGCCTAGGACCAAGAGGAAGTCGTCGCCGCCGATGTGGCCGACGAAGTCGCGGCTGGGGTCGATGCGTTCGTTCAGGCATTGGGCCAGGCACAGCAGGACTTCGTCGCCACGGCCGTAGCCGTAGATGTCGTTGAAGGGCTTGAAGCTGTCGATGTCCACGTAGCAGATCACCGACTCCTGCCGTTGTTGCAGCAGGCGCGTGAGGCATTGCTGGATGGGGACGTTGCCCGGCAGCAGGGTCAGTGGGTTGGCGTAGCGGGCCTGTTGGATTTTCAGTTCGGTGATGAGCTTGAGCACATCGATCACCCGGCCGAGGCCCAGGTAGCCGCCGTTCAGGGTGATGATGAAGTCTTCTTCGATGCGCTGTCGGGCGCGGCTGGTGATCAAGCGGCTGACTTGTTGCAGCGACTGGTTCAACTCCACCGCCAGGAAGTCATCGCTCATCAACCGGCTGATGGGCTTGCGGGCGAACAGGTCAGTGGCGAAGGGCTTGAGCAAGGCGTCCGAGAGTGAGTGGCGGTGGACGATGCCACAGGGTTGGTTCTGATTGTCCAGCACCGCCAGGGAGTTGAGGTTGGCCTGGCGCCGGAATGCCTCCAGCACGGAGGCTGTCGGCGTGTTGTGGGCCACCGCCGGCTGTTCGTTGAGCAGCGCACTGAGGTCGTTGACCTCATCATTCAGCGCCGCCACGCCGCTGTCCTGCCGGGGCATCAGCGCCCTGGCGTCGCGTGACGGTTGTTCCTGGGGGCGGGCCAGCAGATAGCCCTGGACCAGGTCGACGCCCATTTCGATCAGCACCGCCAGTTCTTCCGGCAATTCGATCCCTTCGGCGATCACCTGGGCGCGGGAGGCCCGGGCGATTTTCAGAATCGAGCCCACGAACTCGCGCTTGAGGGCGTCCTGATGGATGCCGTCGATGAAATGCCGGTCGATCTTCACATAGTCGGGCCGCAATTCGGACCACAGCCGCAAGCTCGAGTAACCGGCGCCGAGGTCGTCCAGAGCAATCGAGAAACCCATCGCCCGATAATGATGCAGGGCGGTTTGCAAGAGCTGGAAATCATCGATGGGGGTCTGTTCAGTCAGTTCGATCACCACCTGGCTGGGGGCGATGCCGAAGTCTTGCAGCAATTGCAGCGTGCGCCCCGTCTGGTGCGCGGACTCCAGCAAGGACTCGGGCGAGACGTTGAGAAACAGCTTGCCTGGCAGTTTTTGCTCGTTGAAGCGTTGGCAGGCGCTGCGGCGGCACGCCAGTTCCAGCTCGCTGAGGCGTCCGGCCTGACGCGCTACCGAGAGCAACGCGATAGGGGAGTGCAGCGGGCTGTTGGAAGGCCCGCGGGTCAGGGCTTCATAGCCCACGATACGCCGTTCGGAAAGGCAGATGATCGGTTGGAACAGGCTGTGCAAACCGCTTTGAGCCAGGATCGAACTCAAGGCACTCAGCTGTTCTGTCGTGGTCATGGCAGTCTCTGGCGATAAAAAAAAGGACCGGGCGCGGAGCACCCAGTCCTGTATTTCACGACAGACTGATGTCAGTTTGATGACACTCCGACGAGCATCACCATTAAATCGCCATCATCCTAGTGCTTGGCGATCGCCGTGTTGAGTTTCAGGTAATCCAGCAGGATCCGCCCGGTCTCGCTCAGGTAGGCATCGTCTTCCGGCTTGGTTTTTTCCGGCTCGGTGATCAGGTCTTCGTCCTCTTTCTTCAGCTCTTTGAGCGGTTCTTCGCCCTTGGCCTTGCGACGCAGGTTTTCCATGGCCAGTTGCTTGGCCTCGATGTCGGCATGCTGCGCGCGACGGTCGGCTTCGTTGAGGGTGACGGTTTTCTCCATCATCAACTTCTGCGCCAGGGCCAGCTTGTCGCGGATGAACACGAACTCCGCGTCCTGGGACGAACGGGCGTCGTGGTCCGATTTGAGTTGGGCCAGGTAAGGCTTGAACGGGTCCACGGCCGGTTTGATCGCCGGCCGGATGGTGTCCCACGGCATGGCTTCGGGCAGGGCGCTTTCACCGATTTCCTTGGTGTCGATGATCGACGGGTAATCGATGTCAGGCAGCACGCCTTGGTGCTGGGTGCTCTGGCCGGACACCCGGTAGAACTTCGCCAGGGTCAGCTTCAGTTCGCCATGGTTGAGCGGCTGGATGGTCTGCACGGTGCCTTTGCCGAAGGTCTGGCCGCCGATGATCAGCGCACGGTGATAGTCCTGCATGGCGCCGGCGAAAATCTCCGAGGCCGACGCCGACAGGCGGTTGACCAGCAAGGCCATCGGCCCCTTGTAGAACGCCCCCGGGTTTTCGTCTTCGAGCACATCCACCCGGCCATCGGCGTTGCGCACGAGTACGGTCGGGCCCTTGTCGATGAACAGGCTGGTCAGTTCGGTGGCTTCCTGCAGGGAGCCGCCGCCGTTGTTGCGCAAGTCGATGACCACGCCGTCGACTTTTTCCTTCTGCAGTTCGGTCAGCAGTTTCTTGACGTCGCGGGTGGTGCTCTTGTAGTTCGGATCCCCGGCACGGAAGGCCTTGAAGTCCAGGTAGAAGGCCGGGATCTCGATGATGCCGAGCTTGTAGTCCTTGCCGTCCTGCTTGAGGTTGAGGACCGATTTCTTCGCGGCCTGTTCTTCCAGCTTCACCGCTTCACGGGTGATGGACACGACTTTGCTGGTCTGGTCGTTCGGCGCATTGCTGGCCGGGATGACTTCCAGGCGCACCACCGAGCCTTTCGGGCCACGGATCAGCTTGACCACTTCGTCCAGGCGCCAGCCGACCACGTCGACCATTTCCTTGTTGCCTTGGGCGACACCGATGATCTTGTCCGCCGGGCTGACCTGCTTGGTCTTGTCCGCAGGGCCTGCCGGGACCAGGCGCACGATCTTCACCTGGTCGTTGTCGCTTTGCAGCACGGCACCGATGCCTTCCAGGGACAGGCTCATGTTGATGTCGAAGTTTTCCGCGTTATCCGGTGACAGATAATTGGTGTGCGGGTCGTAGGACATGGCGAAGGTATTGATGTAGGCCTGGAAAATGTCCTCGGCGCGGGTCTGGTCCAGGCGCGCCAATTGGTTCTTGTAGCGCTTGGTCAGGGTTTCCTGGATCTGCTTGGGATCCTTGCCGGCGATCTTCATGCGCAGCACTTCGTCCTTGACGCGTTTGCGCCACAGGTCATCGAGCTCGGCTGTGCTTTTGAGCCACGGGGCGTCCTTGCGGTCAACCTGCAAGGTTTCCTTGGCATTGAAGTCGATTTTGTCGACGCCTTTGTTCAGCTCGGCAAGGGCGTAGTCCAGGCGCGCCTTCACGCGGTCCAGGTAGCGCTTGTAGATGGTGAACCCGGCGTTCAGGTCGCCGCTCTTGAGGAAATCGTCGAACTGGGTCTTCCACTTGTCGAATTCGGCGATGTCGCTGGCCAGGAAATAACTGCGCGATGGATCGAGCAGCTTCAAGTAGCTGTCATAGATGATGACCGAGCGCGCGTCATCGAGCGGCGGCTTGCTGTAGTGATGGCGCTTGAGCAATTCGACGACGTTAAGGCTGGCAATCACCTCGTCACGATCGGGCTGAAGCTTGTCCCAGCTGTTGGCTGCGAACGTATCGTTCGACAACGGTAACAGGCCGAGGCCAATGACGAGCGCGAGGGCGGTGCTGGGGAACAAATGCTTCATGCTGATTCGACGCAGGGACAATTGATAACGCATATTAGGCCGTCTTTGAAGTCGCCGGTTCCATGTGGCCCGGGCGCATAATGCAAGAAAGCCCGGCGTTGAAGCAGCGGGCCCAGTCGAGACTCACTATGGAGGCACCGTGAAAGCATTGCAAGGCGTTGAAGGCCAAGTGGTATGGGCTGATGAGCCAAGTCCGGCGTGTGATGTCGGGCAAGTTCGCATCCGTGTGGCGGCCGCCGGCCTGAATCGGGCCGATTTGTTGCAAAAAGCCGGACTTTACCCGCCGCCACCCGGCGCCAGCCAGGTGTTGGGGCTGGAATGTTCCGGCGTGATCAGCGAGGTCGGGCCGGGCTCGTCCTGGCAGGTGGGCGACCGCGTGTGCGCGTTGCTGGCCGGCGGTGGGATGGCCGAGGAGGCGGTGGTCGATGGCCGGCATGTATTGCCAGTGCCCGAGGGCTTGTCATTGGCTGAAGCGGCCGCCCTGCCTGAGGTCTACAGCACCGCGTGGCTGAATCTGTTCCAACTGGCCGGGCTCAGACCGGGCGAGAAAGTGCTGCTGCACGCCGGGGCCAGCGGCGTCGGTTCGGCCGCGATCCAACTGTGCAAGGCGTTCGGCAACCCGTGCTGGGTCAGTGTCGGGTCGACCGAGCGGCTGTCCTATTGCGAGGCCTTGGGCGCCCAAGGCGGCGTGGTACGCACCGATGGCCTGGAGAGTTTGAACGACCTGGGTCCCTTCGACGTGATCCTCGACCCGGTGGGCGGCAGCTACGCCAAACTCAACGTGAAACTTTTGTCAGTTGACGGGCGCTGGGTGTTGATCGGCCTGATGGGCGGGCGCTCGACCGAGCTCGATCTGGCCCAGGTTCTGGGCAAGCGCATCCAACTGCTCGGCTCGACCCTGCGCAGCCGCGACGAGCAGTTCAAGGCCGACCTGATCAGCGAGCTGGGGCAACAGGTGTGGCCGCTGTTTGCCGACAAACGCCTGAGCCCGCAACTGGCCCGGACCTTCGCGATCAAGGACGCCGAAGCGGCGTTCGCGGAGCTGGCAACCAACCAGGTGTCCGGCAAGTTGGTGCTGCTGATCGATGAAAGTCTGAGCTGATTGCGACAGCTATGTGCAACCTGTGGCAGATGTGTAGGAGCTATGTAGGAGTTATGTAGGAGCGATGTAGGAGCTGCCGAGTGAAACGAGGCTGCGATCTTTCCAAGAACAATCGGATCCCAAGCGAAAGATCAAAGGATCGCAGGCTTCGCCAGCTCCTACAGGTCCGCGGGAACATGACGGGCCCTCTCATCCTATCGACGGTGGCTTCTACTCTTGACCGGCGACCTCGGGCAAGCGGACCTCTGGTCGGCAGTCCGTATCCGTTGCGCTAACCCTGCTAGCGTTAACTAATGGGGATGGGGTAACCGCAGCTTTCATTTCATCTGCGAGGTGAAGAGGTTGATCATGGCCATCGCCGAATGGCGCATGCAGGGCGTCGAATTCGTTGCCTGCAACTGCAATTGGGGCTGCCCCTGCCAATTCAATGCACCACCGACCCAGGGTCACTGCCAGGCGGTGGCGTCGATGCGAGTGGAGCACGGCTATTTCAATCAGGTGGCGCTGGATGGCTTGTGCTGGGCCGCCACCTTCGCTTGGCCGGGCGCCATCCATGAGGGCAACGGCAGTTGTCAGGTGTTCATCGATGAACGTGCCGACGAGGCGCAACGCCAGGCCCTGCTGACCATCCTTTCTGGCCTGGAGAGCGACCCTGGGGCCAACGTGTTCCAGGTGTTCAGCAGCACCATGACTGAAGCGTTCGAGCCGCAATTCGTGTCGATTACCCTATCCATCGATGTCGATCAACGCTTGGCGCACCTGGACATTCCAGGTGTGTTGCAGGCCAGCGGCGAGCCGATCCGCAGCCCAATCGACGGCTCACCGCATCGCGTCCGCCTATCCCTGCCCGAGGGCTTCGAGTTCCATGAGGCTGAAGTCGCCAGCGGCAGCTACCAGACGCATTCCGCCCTCAAGCTGCAATCCCAGGGCAGTCATAGCCACCTCGCCCACGTGCACTTCACCGGCCATGGCATAGAGCCGTAACGATGGCAGAACCCCAGGCGGCGACCCAGAGCAAGCGGCTGACAGGCGAGCAGTGGCTGTTCCTGCTCTGCCTGCTCGCGCTGACCGCCCTGGCCTGGCTGACGCTGCTGCGCATGGCCCGCGACATGAATGCGCCGGGTGGCATGGCGGATGCGGCAATGGCCGGCATGATCATGCCCTGGAGCCTGGCCGATGCGCTGCTGATGTTCGCCATGTGGGGGGTGATGATGGTCGGCATGATGCTGCCCAGCGCCCTGCCCATGTTGCTGATCTATCAGCAGATGCTGCGCAAGCGCATGCCAGCACCGCAACGACACCTGGCCCTGCTGCTGTTCTGCAGTGCCTATGGCCTGGTCTGGGCTGGCTTCGCCCTGGGCGCTACGGCGCTGCAATGGGCGCTCGAGCAACTCGCCTTGCTCAGCCCGGGGATGCGCACCACCAGTACCGCCCTGGGCGCCGGTCTGTTGCTGGTGGCAGGCGTCTATCAGTGGCTGCCAAGCAAGGCCGCCTGCCTTGAGCATTGTCGCGGGCCGCTGCATTTTCTTCTGGGCTACTGGCGCCCCGACGTGCTCGGCGGCTGGCGCATGGGCCTGGCCCATGGCGCTTACTGCCTGGGCTGCTGTTGGGCGCTGATGGGGTTGCTGTTCGTGGTCGGCGTGATGAACCTGCTCTGGGTGGCAGTGATAGGGGCCTTCATCCTGCTGGAGAAAAACCTGCCCCAGGGACTCTGGCTCAGTCGTGCCTGTGGTGTGTTGTTGCTCGGCTGGAGTTTTTGGCTGCTGCTAGGTTGAACCTGTGGGCGAACAAGCTCGCTTGTATGGTCCTGTATTCGCGGGCTTGGATCGCCCCCGTGGCGAGGGAGCTTGCTCCCGCTGGGTGGCGCAGTCGCCCCCAAATCGGGGCGACTCGCCCGTCCAGGTCGACCGCGTCGGCTGGTTTTACGACTGCTTCGCAGCCGAGCGGGAGCAAGCTCCCTCGCCACAGGAACCGGGGTGCTCTTCCCGCCCGGTGTTTATTTCCAGGTATGAATCGGCCAGCCGGCTGATTCGGCATGGGCCTTCAACACCGGGTCCGGGTTCACCACATGCGGGTAATCCACCCGCAGCAACAACGGGGCCAACACGTGTGGCCGTTGTTTGTCGATAAACGCTTGAATCCGCAACTGGCCAGGACCTTCGCAATCAAGGATGCCGAAGCGGCGTTGCCGAGCTGGTGAGCAACAAGGTGTCAGGAAAGTTGGTGTGGGTGATTGATGAAAGCCTGAGCTGACTCCGGGGAGTGCGCCCAGGCTTTCCCGTGCTGCCTGAATGTGGAAAACCATGTACTGCCTAAGGGTTGACCTAGAGGTTAACCCTTAGGACCTGAGAGAACATCCGTTGCTCGTTGCTGTTTTTACGGACAATGGAGTAGTTGATCAGGACGGGTTTTCCACTGTTTTCGGATACCCAGGCACTGGGAATGTCAAAAACGTTGGCTTGGCCGGACGTCACATCCTGGCTTTCAGTATCGTGGGTCGTGACACCGACCCAACGAACCCTGACGGTGTAGCCTGTCTCACCGCCGTAGTTCACGCTAACCTTCGAGTTGGAATAACTCGGTGCCAGTAATGGGTCCACCGCTTGCGGGTCGATATGCAGCGTCAATCTTGCCGACTCTATCGTTTCACCAACTCCTTTCTCCTTGATTGAGTAGCCGACCTCGACAGATCGGCCGATATTATCAACGACTTCCAGGCGAGGGATGGCGATCAGTCTTTTTCCTGGGGGATCTCCGACGGTGATGATTTCGCTGTTGTAGTTGACCCGTCCCTGCCAGCGCGCCCTGATGGTATCGGTGGCATGCATACCTGCGTAGTGAGGTACTTCAACCTCCACATGCGCGTCGGTGTAGATATCGCTCATTTTCAGATGGTCGCCCGCGGCGTTATACGTTTTGGGAACCTTGGGTTTTGTCGGCGATTCAGGAAGGATGGCTTGATCGACCTCGCGATATTCAAATGTTGCTTGCCCTTGGAAAGTGTTGGCTAAGGTAATTTTTATGATGGGCAAAACAACACCTGTCAGCTCATGGAAGCGTCTCTGATCATGTTGCACGGAGCGAATGCCGGTATCACGCGTGTACATGAAGGCTTCGATCGGTAGTTGCTCAGGAATGCCAGCCTGCCAAGTCGTCAATTTCATATCGTTGGGCGCGTCATAAGCAATGGGAAAAACTAAAGGCCCGGTCATCAAGGCCTGATAAAAAACGGGAGCCGTTGGCGTAGTGGATGATTTGCTAACGTCAAAGCCGCAGCGTTTTTCACCTTGGGGATACTGGACGTAATGAGCGGCCCATTGTTCGGCTGTATGAATGCCTTGTACGCCGCAAGGTTCACTGACGACAGGGGCGTTCTGGTGTGCACCACAGCCTTTGTTGGAGCGATGGTCCGATGCTCCGTCGACGGGGAAGAAACATAGAACCTCTATGCGCAGTTTATCGGGTGGTGTTTCCAGGTTGGGAAAGAATATATAGCCCTTATCATAGGTATAGGCCAGGCGTTTAATATTGAAGTCCGAGCGCAAGTAGGAGAATGAAGTGCCGCCTACGCGTATCGCCGTGTCGCTGGGATTCCAGACATCGTAGGGCTTGCCCTCTGCATCGCTTGTACCTCGCAGTAGAATTCCCGAACACAGAAATGCCGGTCTGTTGACGGTGCCGCAGTCGGCTCGGGTGTCTTGGTAACGACGGGTTAGTTCTGCCGCTAGCGCAGGGCCGTGAAGGGGTTGGAGGGGGACAGCAACTATACTGTTCTGCTGTGGAGGGCTGACAGGAGAAGTGTCTGATGCGCTTGAAATTGAACCGCTCGACAATAACAAGAAAAAAATGAGTATGACGGGTAATTTCTTCATCTTTGCAATCCCCTGTGATACCTGACTCGGTTTCAGGCCACTGCGTGCTAGTTGAAGCATTAGCCTGTGAATGAGGCGCTATGTCTACTGTCAACAATGACAGGTCCAAGTGCACTTCTGGCTGAGGGGGCTTCAACATTTTTTCCCTGACCATGCATCTGCGCCTGAACGGATTGCAGGCCCTGATGCAAGGCAGGTGTATCGCGGGATTTGAACGAGATACATCGAGAGGTCCAGAACACATCCCGAACTCGGGAGCTGCACTGAACCTGTGGGAGCGAGCCTGCTCGCTCCAAAGGGGGGCTTATTTCCAGGTATGGATCGGCCACCCGACCGATTCGGCGTGGGCCTTCAGCACCGGGTCCGGGTTGACCACGTGGGGGAAGTCCACCCGCTGTAACAGCGGCAGGTCATTACGTGAATCGGAATAGAAACTCGCGCCTTCAAGGTTCTCTTCCTCGGCATCCAGCCAGTCCAGCAACCGCGTGATCTTGCCTTCGCGGTAAGTCAGGGTGCCCACGGTCTTGCCGCTGTACACCCCATGCGTCAGCTCCAGTTCGATCGCCAGGATCTCATCGATGCCCAGGCGCTCTGCAATCGGTTTGACCAGATGCGTGCCCGAAGCCGAGATCACCAGGATCCGGTCACCGGCCTTGCGGTGTTCGGCGATGGCCTTGGTGGCGTCGCTGAAGATAATCGGCTCGATGAAGTCTTCCACCCACGGCGCCACCAGATGCTCGATCTCCTCGGGCGTGCGGCCGATCATCGGCTCCAGGCTGAAGTCCATGTACGCTTCCATGCGCAACTTGCCGTGGCTGTAGGCATCCATCAGCTCGTTGTTGCGCCGCATGAACGACTCGGGATCGACCCAGCCCAGGCGACCCATCTGTTCACTCCAGAGGGTGGCGCAGTCGCCGTGGATCAGGGTTTCGTCCAGATCAAAGATTGCCAGGGCCATCAGCACGTTTTCCTTCTCAAGATCAGCTTCAAAATCAACAAGGCCGTCAGGCTACCTCACACAGGGCCGACGGATCGATGGAAAGTGCCAGCCGTGCACCGTCAGGATGCAGGTCGGCAGCCGAGCGGTTGAGCACATCCACCACCAGTTCCACACCGCGGGCCTCGACCCGGTAGCGGATCACGTTGCCCAACAGGCTGTGGCTGCGGATCAGCGCATCGGCCTCGCCGCTGCGGCTCAGCTCGATGGCTTCCGGGCGGATGGCGATGCGACCGCTCACCGGCCGCTGCAGCAGTTTGCTCGCGCTGTCGGCGTCCAGCAGGTTGTAGTTGCCGATGAAACCGGCGGCAAAAACATCGACGGGCGCAGTGTAAAGGGTTTCGGCGTCGCCGCTTTGTACGATCTTTCCCTGGTTCATCAGGAAAATCCGATCAGACATGGTCAGGGCTTCTTCCTGGTCGTGTGTGACAAAGATCGTGGTCAGGCCCAACTCACGCTGGATCTGTCGGATCTGTTCGCGCAAGTGCTTGCGAATCCGCGCATCCAGGGCTGATAGCGGCTCGTCCAGCAGCAACAGCCGCGGCCGCGTGACCAGGGAGCGGGCCAGGGCGACGCGCTGGCATTGGCCGCCGGAGAGTTGATGGGGATAGCGCGCGGCAAATTCATGCAGCTCCACCAGGCGCAGGATCTCCAGCACGCGCTGGCGGCTGTCCCCGGCATCGACCTTCTGCATGCGCAGGCCGAAGGCGACGTTTTGCTCCACGGTCATGTTGGGGAACAAGGCGTAGCTCTGGAAGACCATGCCGATGCCACGTTTCTGCGGGCTCAACGGGACGATGTCTTGCCCGTCGAGGATGATCTGGCCGGCATCCACCGCAGTCAGGCCGGCAATGCAGCGCAACAGCGTGGATTTGCCGCAACCGGAGGGGCCGAGCAGGGTGACGAATTCGCCCTTGCCGATCTCGCAGTTGATGTCGCTGAACACCGGTGTGCCGGCGTAGCTTTTTTGCAGGTGTTGGACGCTGACGTAGCTCATTGGCTTTTGTCCTTGCTCAAGATGTTGGCCGCCCAGGTCAGGACCAGTACGAAGAAGAAGTAGGAAATCACCAGTGCACTGGTGAAATGGCCGCTGCTGTTGCGCATGTTGTTCAGATACACCTGCAGGGTTTCATAGCGGGTGCCGACGAGGATGTTGGCGAACACGAATTCGCCGAACAGGAACGAGAAGGACAGCAGCAGCGCCACCATCAGGCCCTTGCGCAGGTTCGGCAGCACCACCAGGAATGCGGCCTGGAAGGTGCTGGCGCCGAGCAGTTGGGCGGCGTCCATCAGGTCGCGCAGGTTGATCGCTTGCAGGTTGTTGGTGATCGCCCGGTACATGAACGGCAGGGCGACGGTGAAGTAGCAACCGATCAGGATCCACGGCGTACCGACCATCGCCAGCGGCCCGGAGCCGTAGAGTTGCAACAGCCCCACCGACGACACCACCGGCGGCACCGCGAAGGGCAGCAGGATGAGGATGTTCATCAGCGCGTCGAGCTTGGGAAAGTGGTAATGCACCACGAACAGCAACGGCAGGATCAACACCACCGAGAGCACCAGCGCACCGACGCAGACCAGCAGCGATTGACCGAAGGCGTGGAGAAAACGCGGGTCGCTCCATAGCTGCACATACCATTTTAAGGTGAAGCCGCTGGGCAGCACGGTGGCCGACCAACTGCTGGCAATGGAGTAGACGAGTGTGCCGGCCAGGGGCAGCAAGAGGATGGCGAACAGCAGGTACACCACCACCCGATGATAGAGCCCGACGGAGCCCGGTTCAGCGCGAGACATGGTAGCTCCTCTTGAGCAGCAACTGATGGACGACGGTCACCACGGTCATCAACGCCACCAGCACTACGGCCAGGGCACTGGCCAGGTTCGGGTCGAGGGAAATGTCACCGGAGACCATGGCGGCGATGCGGATCGGCAGCACGTTGAAGTTGCCGGTGGTCAACGCGTAGACCGTGGCGTAGGCGCCAAGGGCGTTGGCCAGCAGGATCACGAAGGTGCCCAGCAGCGCCGGGGTCAGTACCGGCAAGCCGATGTGCCGCCAGAACTGCCAGCCGTTGGCGCCGAGCAACTCGGCGGATTCGCGCCAATCTTCGCGCAGGGCGTCGAAGGCTGGATAGAGCAGCAGCACGCCCAGGGGAATCTGGAAGTAGGTGTAGAGAATGATCAGGCCGGTTTTCGAGTAGAGGTTGAAATCCTCGATGATCCCCGCCTGCTTGAGCATGAGCGTGATGCTGCCGTTGAACCCCAGCAAAATGATGAAGGCAAAGGCCAGGGGCACACCGGCGAAGTTGCTGGTCATGTTGGCGAACGCATTGACGAAGTTGCGCAGCCGCGAATCCACCCGGCGCAGGGAGTAGCTGCCGAGCACGGCAATGACGATGCCGAACACACTGGACCAGAAGCTGATCTCCAGGCTGTGCTGGATCGCCTGGCGATAAAACTTCGAACTGAAGATCTTGCTGAAGTTGGCCAGGCCCCAGCCGAATTCTTCCGATCCCAGGCTGTTGATCATCACCCAGAGCAGCGGGGCGATCTGGAACACGATGAAGAAAATCGCGAAGGGCACCAGGCACAACGCTGCCAGCCATTTGCCGCGCGTCATGGCGTTCACTTGAGTAGCTCCTGGCAATAAGGTTTGTCGTGGTCGACGCCGAGCAACTGGCAAATGGTGCCGCACAGTTCGGTCTGCTTGGGCGCGGCAGCGGGATCGAAACTGAAGCTGTCACCCAGCACGAACAGCGGCACTTCCCGTTCTTCGGCCAGCAAACCGTTGTGGGAACGGTCGTTGTTCATGCCATGGTCGGAGGTCACCAGCACCTGGTAACCGGCGTCGAGCCAGGCTTGCAGGTAGACCGCCAGGTTGATGTCGGCCGAGCGCGCACTGTTGCGGTATTGCGGGGTGTCGAGGCCGTGCTTGTGGCCGGCGTCGTCGATGTTCATCGGATGCACCAGCAGGAAGTTCGGCAGGTAGCGCTGGCGCAGGTGTTCGGCGTCGGCGAACAGATGGGAGTCGGGGTAGTGGTCATTCCAATAGAAATGCCCGTATTGAATCGGCAGGTCGGGGTTGTCGGTGTGGCGGTCGCGACCGGCAACGAAGGGTGAAACGTTGTAGAGCTCGCTGACCCAGTGATACGCCGCAGCCGCCGTGCTCAGGCCGGCCTGGGTGGCGTAGTGGAAAATGCTGCGCTGGTTGGACAGGCGCGTGACGTTGTTGTGCACGATCCCGCTGTCGATGGGCACGGCGCCGGTGAGGATGCATTCGTAGAGCGGGCGGGACAGGGCGGGCAACTCACATTCCAGTTTGTAGAGGGCCGCGCGTCCTGCGCCGACATAAGCCTGCAAATGCCCCATGGCATGCCGGGCGACCTCGTAGTTGAGGCCGTCGAGCACCACCAGGATGACGTTGTGCTTCATGGGTACCGGGACTCCCAGCAGGTATCAATGAGGTTTTGAATTCACCTGGCTTCACTGTGGGAGCGAGCCTGCTCGCGATGGCGGCTGACCTTCAACAATGATGTTGACTGACATGCCCCTATCGCGAGCAGGCTCGCTCCCACAGTTGGATCTTCTCCAGAAATCCGAGTGGGTATTACCGCTTTATTGCATGTTGATGATCACTTCTTCCTGCCACTTCTGTGGCAGCGCCTTGGAAGTCTTCTCCCACGCATCCGCATCCTTGATCGGGGTCACGCCTTTGTACTGCTCGTTCGGCAGCAGCTTGGCCTGGACCTCTTCCGGCAGTTTCAGGTGTTCGGCGCGGATCGGACGGGCGTTGCCCTTGGCCAGGTTGATCTGGCCGGCGTCGCTGAAGATGTACTCACGGGCCAGCTTGGCGGCGTTCGGGTGCTTGGCGTATTTGTTGATGATGGTGGTGTAGCCTGAGATGACCGAGCCGTCGGACGGAATCAGCACGACGTAGTCATCCGGGTTGGCCATCTTGGCCTTGTAGCTCAGGCCGTTGAAGTCCCAGACCACACCCACTTCGACTTCACCTTTTTCCATCGTGGCGATGGTCGGGTTGGCCATGGACAGGCGCCCTTGCTTGGCGATCTCGGCGAACATCAACAGCGCCGGTTGAACGTTCTTCTCGTCGCCGCCGTTTGCCAGGGCCGCGGCCAGCACGCCGTTGGCGGCCTGGGCGGCGGTGCTCACGTCACCGATGGAGACTTTGTACTTGCCGGTCTTCAGGTCGGCCCATTTGGTCGGCACTTCGGAGCCGTGCAGCAGCTTCTTGTTGACGATGAAGGCGATGGTGCCGGTGTAGGCCAATGCCCAGTTGCCGTCCTTGTCCTTGGCCCAGGCCGGTACTTGTTCCCAGGTGCTTGGCTTGTAGGGCTGGACTACGCCCTGCTTGACTGCGATCGGGCCGAACGCCGCGCCGACGTCGCCGATGTCGGCGCTGGCGTTGTCTTTTTCGGCGGCGAACTTGGCGATTTCCTGGGCCGAGCTCATGTCGGTGTCGATGTGTTTCAGGCCGTAGAGCTTGGCCAGGTCGTCCCAGGTGCCTTTCCAGTTTGCCCAATCATCGGGCATGCCGACGCTGTTGACGGCGCCTTCCGCTTTCGCAGCGGCTTCCAACGTTTTCAGATCGGTGTCAGCGGCCATGGCGGCGGTGCACATGGCAATGGTCGAGCCTAACAGTGATGCCAGGAAAAGCTGTTTCATCCGAAGCTCCTATGGGCGTTTTCAACGCTGCGATTGCGGTTGTGTTGGTCTAGGTCAGCAATACCTGAGCCAATGTAGGCGAGCCCTGTGACATTTTGATGTCGGTGCCGCAGGCGCCGGGAAATGCCAGGCTCGTGGAGGTTGGCTGCGAATTAAGCGTAGACCATGGTTAAACAGCTGATCTGCAAGGACTTGGCCGTTAATTTGCACGCTTGCAAAATGACCGTTCGGCGGCTCTGTCATCTGCCAGTCATGTGCAGTGCCTAGGCTTGCTGGACCCAGAAGCGGATCGACGGGGCGTCGATCCTGCCCCGAAACAGTGCTGGTCTAGTCCAGATAGGTAACGTTGATGCGCATCGATGCAACCAAAGCGGTGACAGCCATCGGACAGGTCCTGCAAGAGCAGCTTGACCACGGGTTGCTGGCGCCCGGCAGCAAGTTGCCGGCCGAGCGCAAGCTCAGTGAATTGTTCGGGACCACGCGGATCACCGTGCGCGAGGCATTGTTGCAGCTCGAAGCCCAGGGACAGATCTATCGGGAGGAGCGCCGGGGCTGGTTCGTTTCGCCCCCGCGCCTGGCCTATAACCTGATGCAGCGCAGTCATTTTCACGCCATGGTCGCGGCCCAGGGGCGTGTGCCATCTACCCAAGTGATCTCGGCGCGCCTGCAACCGGCTTCGGCGGCCGTGTGTGCCTGGCTGCAGCTGCCGGCGCTGTCCAGCGTGATCCAGATCTGCCGCGTGCGGCGTATCGACGAGCGGTTGGTTCTCTACGTCGAGCACTACCTGAACCCGCAGTATTTTCCGGACATCCTCGGGTTCGACCTCAACCAGTCCATGACCGAACTGTACGCCCGCCATTACGACCTGCACTACGGCCGGGTGAAGTTTGAAATCGTGCCCACCTCGTTACAGCCGGAAGCGGCAGCGGCGTTGAAGGTTTCGGTGGGCAGCCCCGGACTGCGCATCGCACGGGTCAACTATGACCAGCATCAACGGCTGATCGATTGCGACCTGGAGTTCTGGCGACACGATGCGATCCATGTCGGCGTGGATGTGCCGGAGCAACCGGTGCCGGAATAATCGCCGACGGCCTGAGGCAGGCTCAGAGCGACTCGTTGAGCTTGCTCAGAATCTTGATTATGACTGTGGCGAGGATCAGCAGCATGCCGACCCACATGGCAAAGACGCCGACGTTCTTGTCACGGAAGTTGAAACCGATGGCCAGCAGGATCATGCCGGCGATGATGGGCACCAGCATGGCGTTGAACGAAGACATCGAGATCATGACGACGGCCTTGTCGAGGGGGATAAGGACAGTCTAGTTGGGGTTTGGCTGGGGTGGGTTGATGTGTGTCAACACACCCCGCCAGTCTTGAGGCGGATGCAGTTGTGGCGAGGGAGCTTGCTCCCGCTGGGTTCTGTAGGAGCTGGCGAAGCCTGCGATCTTTTGATCTTTCGCTTGAGACTCAAGGGTCTGGGGAAAGATCGCAGCCTCGTTGCACTCGTCAGCTCCTACACAGCTCCTACAGCCCAGTGGGGTTATGGCAATTCGCGAGACGCGTAGAACGCGCTCAACACCTTCACCAGATGCGCCAGGTCATGGCTGCCGCACAGTTCGCGGATCGAATGCATCGCGAAGGTCGGCAGGCCGATGTCCACGGTGCGCACGCCCAACTGGCTGGCGGTGATCGGGCCGATGGTCGAGCCGCAACCCATGTCGCTGCGCACCACGAAGCTTTGCACCGGTACTTCTTCGGCCATGCACAGGTGGCGGAAGAACCCGGCGGTTTCGCTGTTGGTGGCGTAGCGCTGGTTGCTGTTGACCTTGATCACCGGCCCGGCGTTGAGTTTGGGGCCGTGGTTGGCGTCGTGCTTGTCGGCATAGTTGGGATGCACGCCGTGGGCGTTGTCGGCCGACACCAGCAGGGATTTCTGAATGGTGCGCACGAATTCTTCACCTTCGGGCAGCAGGCGACGCAGGGTTTGTTCCAGCATCGGACCGTCGGCACCACAGGCCGAGCATGAGCCGACCTCCTCGTGGTCGTTGCACACCAGCACGCAGGTTTCTTCAGTGTCGGCGGTGAGCAAGGCTTGCAGGCCGGCGTAGCACGACAGCAGGTTGTCCAGGCGCGCGCCAGCAATGAAATCGCCATGCAGGCCGATGACCGCGGCGCTTTGCGTGTCGTAGAAACTCAGCTCGTAATCGAGCACCACGTCGGCATTCAGGCCGTGTTCGCGGGCCAGTTGATCGGTGAGAACAGCACGGAAATCGACGCGCTCGTCACCGGCGAACTGGGCGAGGATCGGCGGCAGTTCATTCTGCGGGTTGATGGCCCAACCCTGGTTGGCTTCGCGGTTGAGGTGGATGGCCAGGTTCGGAATCGTGGCGATCGGCGCCTTGAAATCGATCAACTGGCTTTCGACCTTGCCATCGCGGCGGAAGGTCACGCGCCCGGCCAGGGACAGGTCGCGGTCGAACCACGGCGCCAGCAGCGCGCCGCCGTAGACTTCCACGCCCAGTTGCCAGAACCCGTGGCGTTGCAGTTCCGGCTGCGGCTTGACCCGCAGGCAGGGGCTGTCGGTGTGGGCGCCGACCAGGCGGATGCCGTCGTGCAACGGTGAGTGGCGACCGAGCTTGAAGGCGATGATCGAGGAGTCGTTGCGCGTGACGTAATAACGACCGTTGGCCTCGGTGGCCCAGGTCTCGCGTTCGTCAAGACGCTGGTAGCCGGCCGCCTCCAGGCGCTTGGCCAGGCTGGCGGTGGCATGGAATGGGGTAGGGGAGGCCTTGAGGAAGTCGATCAGGCCTTGGTTCAACTCTGCGCGCATAAGTCACTCCAGACAGCAATGGGCGGGAGTTTACCGTATTGCTGGACGATGGGGAGGGGAGAGGGGGATGTATATGGGGAACTTGGGTTGTCGCACCCGTGGCGAGGGAGCTTGCTCCCGCTGGGCTGCGTCTGTAGGAGCTGTCGAGTGCAACGAGGCTGCGATCTTTCCCCAGCCACTTGAGTCTCAAGCGAAAGATCAAAAGATCGCAGGCTTCGCCAGCTCCTACAGAGCCCAGCGGGAGCAAGCTCCCTCGCCACAGTGCCAGTGGTGTTTCTTAGAACGGTGCCGGGCACTCGAAGCGCAGGCGTTCGCCGCTTTGCGGATGAGTGAAGCTCAGCATGCTCGCGTGCAGGCACAGGCGTGGCCAGGCGGCGAGGGCCTGCGGGTGGGCATAGAGCCCGTCGCCCAGCAGCGGGTGACCGATGGACAGCATGTGTACGCGCAATTGGTGCGAACGCCCGGTGATCGGCGTCAGCTCGACCCGGCACCAATCGCCGCAACGTTCCAGCACACGCCAGAAGGTCAGGGCGTGCTTGCCCTGTTCATGGTCCACCACGTGCCGGGGTTTGGTCGGCGGGTCGTAGCGCAAGGGCAGGTCGATGCTGCCGCTGTCCAGCTCCGGTTGGCCCCAGCACAGCGCCGTGTAGGCTTTTTCGGTTTCACGGTCATGAAACTGCCGGGACAGTTCGCGGTGGGTGTCCGGATCCCGGGCCAAGAGGATGATGCCGGAGGTTTCCCAGTCCAGTCGGTGCACGATTCGTGCTTCCGGATAGCCGTTTTCCTGCAGGCGGGTGATCAGGCAGTCCTTGTTGTCGTCGGCCCGGCCGGGCACGGAAAGTAACAGGGTCGGCTTGTCGACCACCAGGACAGCGGCGTCCTGATGAATGATGCGGATGTTGGACAGGGGCATTGAAAACAGTCTCGTTACAAACGCCAACGGCGGCTCGGGCCCTTCTCATAATCCCAGGGAGGGAGGAGAAGGACCCGAGCCGCCGTGGCTCCCGCCGGTGCGATCAGCGATCCGGCAAGGTGATGTTGAGTTCCAGGATCGAGCAGCTGCCCTGGCTTTCCAGCGCCACATGCACGTCATCGCTACCGATGTTGACGTATTTGCGGATCACTTCCACCAGTTCCTTCTGCAAGGCTGGCAGGTAGTCAGGGGTGCTGCGTTGGCCGCGTTCGTGCGCCACGATGATCTGTAGACGCTCTTTCGCGACCGAGGCGGTACTGGGCTTTTTGTTGGCACGAAAGAAGTCAAAAAGGTTCATTACCTACCTCCAAACAGGCGCTCGAAGAAACCTTTCTTCGTTACATCGAGGAACCGATGCTCCACGGTTTTGCCCAGCAGGCGATCGACGGCATCGCTGTATGCCTGGCCGGCATCGCTCTGGTCGTCGAGAATCACCGGCACGCCGGAGTTGGAAGCCTTGAGTACCGCTTGGGATTCAGGAATGACCCCCAGCAGGGTGACGGCGAGGATTTCCTTGACGTCTTCGACGCCCAGCATCTCGCCATCGCTGACTCGTTGCGGGTTGTAGCGGGTCAGCAGCAAATGTTCCTTGATCGGCTCTTCGCCCTTTTCGGCGCGCCGGGATTTGCTCGCCAGCAGGCCCAACATGCGGTCGGAGTCACGGACCGACGACACTTCCGGGTTGGTCACGACGATCGCTTCATCTGCGAAGTACATGGCCAGGTGGGCACCTTTTTCGATACCGGCCGGGGAGTCGCAGACCACGAACTCGAAGTCTTCCTTGAGTTGCATCAGGACTTTTTCCACGCCTTCCTGGGTCAGCGCGTCTTTGTCGCGAGTCTGGCTGGCGGCCAGCACGTAGAGATTCTCAAGGCGCTTGTCCTTGATCAGGGCCTGCTGCAGGTTCGCTTCGCCGTTGACCACGTTGACGAAGTCGTAGACCACGCGACGCTCGCAGCCCATGATCAGGTCCAGGTTGCGCAGGCCGACGTCGAAGTCGACGATGACTGTCTTGTGGCCGCGCAGAGCGAGGCCGGTACCGATAGCGGCGCTGGTGGTGGTCTTACCCACACCACCCTTGCCGGATGTAACCACGAGAATCTTGGCCAAGGTGTTTCACCCCTAAGGAAAAAGGACTTTGTCAGTCCCTGAAAAACATCTCTGGAAAACCGCTGCAATTGGACAGGCTTGGCTGGAATCGGTTGTCGAGCGGGGTCTACCTCCGGTAAACACTGCCTGATCCTTTTTCCTACGTCGTTTAAGCCGTTTTCGCTCGTTTTAGAGATGCTTGGAAAATGCGGCAGTATCCGTTAAAGCCGAATGATGTTCAACACGTCGCCCGACAGGCTGATCTGGACGCCGGCCCCCCACAACGGGTCGCGACGCAAATCCTCGGAAACCTTGTACTGCCCGGCGATGGAAACCAGCTCAGCGCTCAATTGCTGACAGAAGATCCTGGCTTTGGTGTCACCCTTGACGCCGGCCAGCGCTCGACCGCGCATCGGGCCGTATACATGGATGTTGCCATCGGCCAGAAGTTCCGCCCCCGGGCTGACCGAGGACACGATGACCAGATCGCCACCCTGGGCATAAATCTGCTGCCCACCCCGCACTGGCGAAGTGATGACGCGGGTCGGCTTGATGCTCGGCTCCGGCGGTTTTTCCGGGGTTTTTTTCGCTTCGACCGGGCTCAGTTCCAGCACGCGTTCCCGGGCGCCGGACGGCGGCAGCACCGGAATGTCCACGGCGATGGCGGCGGCGATGTCTTCGATGCGACTGGCGCGGATCGCCAGGGTGCGCAGGCCATGTTGGCGGCAGACGCGCATCAGGCCCGGCAGGTCCACTGCGCCTTCGCCGGCCGGCAGCTTGTCCAGGGCCAGCACCAATGGCGCATTGCTGAAGAAGTTCGGGGCCTGGGCGACTTTCGCCGCCAGCTGCCGGTCAAGGCTCTCCAGGTCGTTGCGGGCCAGTTCCAGCACCGTAATGGCGAGCATGCTGCCCTTCAACTGGAACACGGGATCTTGGTCTAGCGGTTCGGTTTGGCTCATGGTCGGCGTACAACGGCTTGTCACTAAAAGTGCCGAGACTTATAACGAGATCGTCCGCCAGCCGCAACCCGGGTCGAACAATGTAGAATGCGCGGCCCATGTCTTAATGGAAGCTGTAATGGATCGCCCGCGTTTTCGAGCTGCATTTTTTCATCCGCGTTTCTGGCTGCTGTGGTGCGGCCTGGGGCTGTTGTGGCTGATCGTTCAATTGCCTTATCCGTTTTTGCTGCGGGTCGGTCGCGCATTGGGCGCGCTGATGTACCGGGTGGCCGGCGACCGACGGCGCATCGCCCGACGCAACCTGGAACTGTGCTTCCCGGAAAAATCCGCTGCCGAGCGCAAGCGTCTGCTCAAGGAAAACTTCGCCTCCACCGGCATCGCCTTTTTCGAAATGGCCATGAGTTGGTGGTGGTCGCGTTCGCGGTTGGCAAAACTGGCCCATGTCGAAGGGCTGGAGCACCTCAAGCAGGCCCAGCGCGAGGGCAAGGGTGTGATCCTCATGGCACTGCATTTCACCACGCTGGAAATCGGCGCGGCCTTGCTTGGCCAGCAACACACCATCGATGGCATGTACCGCGAGCATAAGAACCCGCTATTCGACTACATTCAGCGTCGGGGCCGCGAGCGGCATAACCTCGATTCCCTGGCGGTGGAACGTGACGATGTGCGCGGCATGCTCAAGCTGTTGCGGGCCGGTCGGGCGATCTGGTATGCGCCGGACCAGGACTACGGCGCCAAGCAAAGCGTGTTCGTGCCGCTGTTCGGCATCCAGGCCGCGACGGTCACGGCCACCAGCAAGTTCGCCCGCCTGGGCAAAGCGCTGGTGGTGCCTTTCACCCAGGAGCGGCTGGCCGATGGCAGCGGTTATCGCCTGGTGATCCAGGCTCCGCTGGCGAATTTTCCGGGGGAGACCGAGGAAGCCGATTGCATCCGCATCAACCAGTGGGTCGAGCAGTCGGTGCGCGAATGTCCCAAGCAATACCTCTGGGCCCACCGGCGTTTCAAGACCCGTCCACCGGGCGAGCCCAAGCTGTACGACAAGCGCGGTTGAACCGGTCGTCCGGCATTTTTCACCAGCACCTTGAGCACGGAGCATTGCGATGACCCCAGCTGAACCGGTTACAGGTTTGATTCTTTCCGGCGGCGGGGCTCGAGCGGCGTATCAAGTAGGCGTACTGGCGGCCATCGCCGAATTGCTGCCGGACGGGGCGGATAACCCGTTTCCGGTGATCGTCGGCACCTCGGCCGGTGCCATCAACGCGGTCAGCCTGGCGAGCGGGGCGATGGACTTCAAGACCGCCATCGAGCGACTGACGGCGTTCTGGCAAGCGGTGCGCAGCCATCAGGTCATGCGCAGCGACTGGCGGGGCGTGCTGGCCCAGTCGATGCGCTTCATCACCCACAGTCTGCTTGGGCTGGGGGCCAAATTGCCGGTGGCACTGATCGACAGTTCGCCGTTGCGCGAACTGCTCCAGGCCCAATTCCACGCCTCGGGCATCGAGCAGGCCATCGCCGAGCAGCAATTGCGGGCGGTGGCGGTGACAGCGTTCGGTTATGAATCCGGCCAGGCTGTTACTTTTTACCAGGGACGCGGGACCATCGACGCCTGGCTGCGCCACCGGCGGATCGGTGTGCCGACGCAGTTGTCGGTGGAGCACCTGCTGGCCAGTTCGGCGATTCCGTTATTGTTCGCGCCGGTCAGGATCGGCCCGCAATACTTCGGCGACGGCGCGGTGCGGCAATCGGCGCCCATCAGCCCGGCCTTGCACCTGGGGGCCAATCGCGTGCTGGTGATCGGCGTCAGCGGCAACCCCCGTGGTGGCGGCGGGCAGGATCCTTCCGAGCGCAGCTACACGGGCCTGCAACCGACCCTGGCGCAGATCGGCGGCCATATGCTCAACAGCACGTTCATCGACAGTCTGGAAAGCGACATCGAGTTGCTTGAGCGCCTGAACCAGTTCAGTCATCTACTTCCCGACGACGTACCGGCCCACGCCCTCGGCGCGGCACCGGTGGACGTGCTGGTGATTTCACCCAGCCAGCCGATCGACGAAATCGCCGCCCGCCATCGTCAGGAATTGCCTCGTGCGTTGCGGGTATTCCTGCGCGGGCCGGGCGCGACCAAGACCAGCGGCGCGGGGGTGCTGAGCTACCTGTTGTTCGAGGCGGGGTATTGCAGCGAGCTGATCGAACTGGGGCGCCAGGATGCGTTGGCGCAGCGTGAGGCGCTGAGTCGGTTCCTGGGGTTGGCTTAGAGCAGGTCCGCCGCTATCGCGAGCAGGCTCGCTCCCACAAGGGTTTTGCGGTGGGCGCTAAATCCTGCGACCTGCACGAAGCCACTGTGGGAGCGAGCCTGCTCGCGATGACGGCGGCACATCCAGCATCAATGCAAACAGACCCACCGCAATCGCGAGCAAGCTCGCTCCCACAGGGGATTTGCGGTGGTTTCTGAATCCCGATGAATCAGATCAGAAATGGTACTTCAGCAAAAAGCTGGTCGTGCTCTGGTTGGTCTTGAACGCGTCGCTGTCTTCGATGGCGTACTTGTTCTTCCAGTAGTCATATTCCACCCCGACATACAACTGCTTGGCGCCCAGCTTCAAGGCCTTGCCCAGGTCATATTTGACCTGCGGGACGATATGCAGGTTGGCGTGGTAGGTGCCCTTGGAGTTGGTGTCGTTGTCCACCACCCAGTCGATGAAACCGTCGATCAGGATGTCTGATGAGCCCACCGGCAAGGTATAGGCCCAGACCGGGGTGATCTGCCAGACGTTGTCGCCGGCGCGCGGGCCTTCGGTCTGGCGGTTGTAGACGTTCAGCTGGAAGTAGTCGAAGCCGGGAATCGCCAGGTCGAAACCCGGGCCGATCAGATAGGACTCGTTGTCGCCTTCGCCGAACTCATACGTCATGGCCAGCAGCACATCCTTGATCGGCCCCAGTTCCAGCTTCTGGTCGAAGATCTTGCCGAACGACAGGCGCGGGCTGAACTCGCCGTAGTAGGTGTTCGGGCCGGACTGGCTGTCGTCCTGGCCGTTATAGAAGATCCGGTCGAGAAAGAAGAAATTGTCCCCGTACTTCCAGGCGTCGACGTGTTCGAAGGTCACGGTCTGCTGGATACGTGGGTTGATCTGGAAATCCTTGCCGTAGAGGTAGGTCAGGCTGTTGTTCTGCCATTGGAACAGATCGTCGGCCATCGCCTGGCCTGCGGCCAGCAAGGATCCTGCGAGTATCAGGCTGGTGCACATACGTTTCATTCGGTTTGCTCCCAAAGGTAAGTGGTACCGCTTTTTTTCAGGTCAGCGCTCTGGTGTGGCGCCTTTTTCCATGGATTAAAAAACATCCGTTCGGTCAGCTTTTTGAGCGTGGCGAATGCTGATAGCAAGCGCTGAGCCAAGTCCGGGAAAAACTGGAAATGGCTTGCCCTGCCGTTATGGAACAGTCGGAAAGTGGTGTTCAGGGGTGCGTTCAGGTCCGCCAGCGCCGCAATAAGCTGGCGATCCGGTCAGGATCGAAAGGGATTTTGTAGTCGGCCCGCTTCGAACGGCCGCGCAGGATACGGGCTTGTCTTGAAGGGCTCAAGTGCCCTGCAACGGCGCATGCGCGGCGAATTTGGGGCGTGATGACGGGGCTGGACCATCGGGTGCTTTCCTCTTGTTTTTATTGTTGAGGCGCAGGCAGTCGCTGACGGGCGACCGGAAGTTTCCGGTCGGCCTGTCAGCGGTAGGACATTTATTAAAAACAGTGACTCAGTTGGTGTGTGCGCCCTGATTGATCCAGGCGCCGATCAGGTCGCGTTCCTGCTGGGTCATCTGGGTGATGTTGCCCAGCGGCATGATCTGGCTGGCCACGGCCTGGGCCTGGATGCGCGCGGCCTGTTGCTGGATCTGCTGCGGGGTGTCGAACATCACCCCGCCCGGCGCGGCGCTGAACAACGGGCTGGTGGGCTTGGCCGAGTGGCAGACCGAGCAGCGTTCCTGGATCACGCTGTGGACCTTCTCGAACGAGGGGCCCTGGGCGTTGGCGGCCTGGGTGGGCGCCGCTGCCGGTGCGGCGGGGGCCGTGGTCGGTTTCGCGCCACCGCCCACTGCCGTTTCCGGCAACGGTTGGTACTCGATCACGCCGGGTGCCTTGGCCACTTCCGGTGCGGTGGGCATGGGCTTGGGGCCGGTGACATAAGCCAGGCAGATCATCGCCAGGGCGCCGACTGGCAGTGTCCAGGCAAACCGGTTGCTGTCATGGCGCGTGTTGAAGTAATGCCGCACCAACACCGCCGCCACGGCGATACCGGCCAGGATCAGCCAGTTGTATGGGCTGCCGTAGGTGCTGGGGAAGTGGTTGCTGATCATGATGAACAGCACCGGCAAGGTGAAGTAGTTGTTGTGGCGCGAACGCAGCAAGCCCTTGGCCGGCAGCGCCGGGTCGGGGGTGCGGTTCTCGGCGATGGCCGCGACCAGGGCCCGTTGTGCCGGCATGATGATGCGGAACACGTTGCCGACCATGATCGTCCCGATGACCGCCCCGACATGCAGATAGGCACCGCGACCGCTGAATACCTTGCTGAACCCGTAGGCCGCGGCGATCAACAGCACGAACAGGATCAGGCCGAGCAGGGCGGGGCGCTTGCCCAGGGCCGAGTCGCAGAGGAAGGAGTAGACGAACCAGCCGACGAACAGCGAGCCGATGCCCAGGGCTACGCCTTCAGCGCCGCTCAGGCTGCTGCCGGGGGCCAGCAGGTAGACGGTCGGGTTCCAATAGAACACCACGCACAGCAGGGCGATTCCCGACATCCAGGTGAAGTAGGCTTCCCACTTGAACCAGTGAAGGTTGTCCGGCATGGCCGGTGGTGCGAGTTTGTATTTTTCCAGGTGATAGATGCCGCCACCGTGGATGGCCCACAGGTCGCCGGCCAGGCCGCTGCGGGGGTTGACGCGATTGAGGTTGTTTTCCAGCCAGACGAAGTAGAACGACGCGCCGATCCAGGCCACGCCAGTGATCATGTGAACCCAGCGAATGCTCAGGTTCAGCCATTCCAACATATGTGCTTCCACAGTCTTTACCTCTCGCCCGTCACCCTTGTCTTCGGGTGATCGGACCTTCTCTTATTGGTGGGGGGCGAGGATCAAACACTCATCCTCTTTGAAAAAATGCTCATCGCAGTTATTGCCTGTGCCACTGCGATCAACCACCAGGAAGTCATCCCGCTTTTCGATCGTCAGCACCGGGTGGTGCCAGACGCCGCGATGGTAATTGATGCCCTGCCTGCCGTTGGTGACGAAGGCGCGGACCAAGCCTGATACAGGTGCATCGCCAAGTGGCGCGACCACGATCAGAAAGGGGTTGCCGAGCAGCGGAATAAAGGCCTGGCTGCCCAGCGGATGGCGCTCCAGCATGCGCACGATCAGCGGCATGTCCAGCGCGTCGGCGCGGAAGATGCTGATGATCGCCTGATCGTCTGGCGTTGCGGTTTCCACCGTCGCCAGGCGATGGAAGCGCATGGTCGAACCGTTGTTGATCATGAAGTGATCGCTGCCGTCGGTTTCGATCACGTCACCGAACGGGGCGAAGGCTTCTTTGGTCAATGGTTCGATCTTGAGTGTGCGCATGCTGGTCTTCTTATCCAAAATTCTGTGTTGTTGGTTCAGCTTTTGTGGCGAGGGAGCTTGCTCCCGTTGGACCGGTCCGACGCCTCGGGCGCAGCAGTCCCATTTTGAAAGAGGGGTCGCTTCGCAACCCAGCGGGAGCAAGCTCCCTCGCCACAGGTGCGTCGTTTATTTCGATACCTTGCCCAGCACCCGCAGGCGACTCACGCCACCGTCCGGGAACACGTTCAGGCGGATATGGGTGATCGGTCCCAGGGCCTTGATCTGCTCGGCGAAGGTGTGTTCGGCGTGCATTTCCAGCTTCTGGCTCGGCAGCAGCTCGCGCCAGAACAGCGACTGGGTTTCGATCTGGCTGTCGGTGCCGCCCTTGACGAACGCGCCCTGGATCGAGCAGCTGTCGGGGTAGTTGCCCTTGAAGTGCAGGGTGTCGACGATGACTTTCTCGACCTCGCCGGCATGGCCCAGGGCGACGATGACCCAGTCATTGCCCGGGGTACGACGACGGGCGGTTTCCCAGCCGTCGCCCATGTTCACGCCACGGCCCGGGTTGAGGATGTTGCTCATGCGGCCGAAGTGCTCGTCGGAGCAGGCCAGGGCGCGGCCACCGTTGAGGGCGGCGGCCAGGTCGATCTGTTCGTTATCGCCCACGGCCGACCAGTCGCGGTGCGGAATGCCGTAGACCCGCAGGCGAGCCACGCCACCGTCTGGATAGATGTTGAAACGCAGGTGGCTGAAGGCCTGGTCGTTGCTGATTTCGTGGTAGTGGTGGCTGTTGCCTTGCAGCTCGACGGCCGACAGCACTTCAGTCCACTGGGTGTTTTCGTCCGGTTCGCCCTCGGTCAGGAAGCAGGCTTCCAGGGAGGCCGACGGTGGGTAGTTGCCGGTGAAGAATGAGGTGTCGATGTCCACGCCCTTGATCGAGCCTGCCACACCCAGGCGGATCACCGCGCTGTCGTAGCCTTCGAAGCGCTTGCGCCGCGATTCCCAGCCGTCCATCCACTTGCCATTGTCATCGAATACACCCTCCTTCCACACGGCCGGGGTCGGCTGGAACAGGCGGTTGGCGTCGGCGAACCAGTCATCGGTGACCGAGATGATCTTGGTGCCCAGGCGGGCGTCGGCCAGGTTGACGAACTTCTCGAAAGGTACGGCGTAAGCTTTCATTCTTCTTGTCTGCCTTTAAATAGGTTGGCTGGGGATGCTTGCAGGGCCTCGGGTCGCAGGGCTGCTCGCTAAAGGGTCAGTAATCGGAACAACGCGATTTTGTTGATCTCTGCCAGCGCGCATTTGAATTCGGCGTCTGCCGAGTGATGGATGCGCGTCTCGAACGCCGCGAGGATCTGGTGCCGGTTGCTGCCTTTTACCGCCATGATGAAGGGAAACTTGAACTTGGCCTTGTAGGCGTCGTTCAGCTCGGTGAAGCGCTGGAACTCTTCGGCCGTGCATTGGTGAATACCGGCGCCGGCCTGTTCGTTCGTGCTGGCTTCGGTCAGTTGGCCCTGGACGGCGGCTTTGCCGGCCAGGTCCGGGTGAGCGTTGATCAGCGCCAGTTGGCTGGCGTGATCGGCGCTCAACAGGATATCGCTCATGCGCTGGTGCAGGGTTTCGATCTCGTCGATCGAGGGATCCTGGCCCAGGTCAAAGGCCTTCTCGGCGACCCACGGCGAATGTTCGTAAATGTCAGCGAAGGCTTTGACGAACGCTTCGCGGCTCAAGGTGGAAGGCTTGAGGGTCTGGAAAGCGGTCATTTGGACGCTCCCTGATACGGATGGGTCTGCTGCCAGTGGCGGGCGATGTCGACACGACGGCTGAACCAGACGTGTTCATGGCCTTTGACGTATTCGAGAAACCGCTTGAGGGAAGCCAGGCGCGCAGGGCGGCCGATCAGCCGGCAATGTAGGCCGATGGATAGCATCTTCGGTGCCTCGGCCCCTTCGGCGTACAACACGTCGAAAGCGTCCTTGAGGTATTGGAAGAAATCGTCGCCCTTGTTGAAACCCTGCACTTGGGTGAAGCGCATGTCGTTGGTGTCGAGCGTGTAGGGGATCACCAGGTGCGGCTTGCCGTTGGGGGTATTCGGTTCCCAGTAGGGCAGGTCGTCGTCGTAGGTGTCGCTGTCATAGAGGAAACCGCCTTCTTCCATTACCAGCCGACGGGTGTTGGGGCCGGTGCGGCCGGTGTACCAGCCCAGCGGACGTTCGCCAGCGATTTCGGTGAGGATGCGGATCGCTTCGAGCATGTGCTCGCGTTCCTGGGCCTCATCCATGTACTGATAGTCAATCCAGCGATAGCCGTGGCTGCAGATTTCGTGACCGGCGGCGACCATGGCACGGATCACGTCCGGATGGCGCTGGGCGGCCATGGCCACGGCGAAAATGGTCAGCGGTATATCGAATTCCTTGAACAGCTTGAGGACCCGCCAGACACCGGCACGGCTGCCATACTCGTACAGCGACTCCATGCTCATGTTGCGCTCGCCCTGCAGCGGTTGCGCCGCGACCATCTCCGAGAGGAACGATTCGGATTCCTTGTCGCCATGCAGGACGTTGCGCTCGCCGCCTTCCTCGTAATTGAGCACGAAGGACAGGGCGATGCGGGCATTGCCCGGCCAATGGGGGTGGGGAGGGTTACTGCCGTAACCGATCAGGTCGCGTGGGTAGT
This sequence comes from Pseudomonas thivervalensis, assembly GCF_001269655.1. Lineage (GTDB taxonomy): Bacteria > Pseudomonadota > Gammaproteobacteria > Pseudomonadales > Pseudomonadaceae > Aquipseudomonas > Aquipseudomonas thivervalensis. Next base: position 305,020 of record NZ_LHVE01000013.1, on the reverse strand, counting down.
CAGCGCTCACTGCAGTTTTCCTTCTTGTTCGAACCATGTAGGTGGCGCCCTGGCGATGAGTTTCAGGCTGGCGTCACGACGATGGAGTGATTGTATACAACTTTATGCGCGATTTGTAAGCCTGTATTTTTGCATTTTTCACCGTGCCCCTGGCGTTGTCTACACTGCAAGAAACCTGCCCGCTTGGTCAATCAATCGTCGGCAGGATCTTGTATTCATTGGTTTGGCTTTGACCTGGGGCTGGCGTACCGCTCCACGGCCCATGGGCAAAATATCTGTTTTTTATTGTGTACAATTTTCTTTTAAAGTGTCTTAATTCGTTCATCGTCGTGACGTTTCGTGCTCCGAAACGGTGCGGCCTGTCTTTCAACTGATTCAGGAGGCGTCGGGCCGGACTGCACAACAGCGAGGCGCGCACAAGCAATGGGACGTTTGACTACTCACGTTTTGGATGCCGCACACGGCTGCCCCGGCAGCTCGATCAAGATCGAACTGTACCGCGTGGAAGGTTCGCAACTGCAGCGGGTCGCCAGTGCGTTGACCAACAGCGACGGCCGCTGCGACGCGCCGCTGTTGCAAGGGGATGACTACCGTTCGGGCGTCTATCAATTGCAGTTCCACGCCGGCGATTACTACCGTGCCCGTGGCGTTCAACTGCCCGATCCGGCATTCCTGGATGTGGTGGTGCTGCGCTTCGGTATTTCGGCCGAGCAGGATCACTACCATGTGCCCCTGCTGATTTCGCCCTACGCCTATTCCACCTATCGAGGCAGCTGATCCCCCAAGCAGCTGCCTCTCCTGGAAGCGACTGCGCATGACGCTTCTTTGGTTTTCGCCCGCTCACACTGCGGGCTTTTTTTTGCCTGCGAACTTACAGCCTGGCGTCGTCATCCCGAACGATGAAGACGGTGTCCGGATAGTTTGGTCGGATTTGCGAACCGCCCTTGAGCCAGATGAGCTTGTTGTTCTGGTGGGCCTCCCTGACAGCGTTCGCGGCATGTTCGCCGACCTGGGTTTCCAGGCTGATGCCAGTGGTGTTTGGATGTGTATGCGCCGGCAGGGAAATTTTCGGGATCCGGGTGCGGTGCAGGCTCATGAAAAAGACATAGTCATGCCCTGTGCGCCGAAATACCAATGCCGGGAAACTGTTCAAGGAATTGGGCTCAAAAACCCCATAGCCGTTGCGGGTCAGGAGGTTGGCCATAAAGCGTTTGAGGTCCATCGGAGAGTAAGTCGTGACGAAATAATCCCACTGCTGTGCAAATCGTTGGGGATCGAAATCCAGCCGATCCAACGACATTCTTGACGTTGGATTCGGCAGATCGAGCGAACGGGAAGTGCTGGAGCTTCCTGACGCGGCGCGAAGCACCGGCAGCATCAGTAGCGGATCGCTCCATTCCGGATGCGGGGAGGGGGTGCCGTTTTTCCAACTGCTGAAAATCTGTCGGAGCGCGGTCAATCCTGCCGCGTCGGCGAACGACGAGCTGTTGGTGAGTGTGAATTGCTTTCTCGCGATGTTTTCCAGGGTGGCCGTGCTGACTTCAGGGAAGGCCTCCCTGACGTAACCCGTCAAGGGTTTGTCAAAGGGCAGCCTTGCATCGATTTGCCAGTGATTGTCGGGAGGCATGCGTATCACGCTTCGGGGCTGCTCGTCTGGCGTATGCCTGAGGGTCGCTTCCAATACATCAAAGTCATACCGTGAATGACTGGGCTGCTGGATATAGGCGATCGGATATTCGCGGGCGTCGGTGCGGGTTACCACCTTGTAGTGGACACCGTCCACGGTAATGAAATCGGGCACCGTGAGCCTTGGCTCGACGCCCCAGTTTTTGCCGAAGGCGGGTGGGCTTTCCACGGCGGGTTCGCTGGGTGGGGATATCGTGTGCTGACGCTTGGGTTCAACGACTTCCGAGGGCTCGTCTTCCGCTGGCCTACGGCGAGTAATCGAGGAGGTGGCGTCAGCCGCATCCGTCTCGGCGCGGTGCGCAAGACGCCACAGCAGGCTGTCTTCCACTCGTTCGAGGCGTGGTCCGGAGGCGATGAGCTCGGTGCTTAGTCGGGCACGGTAATTCTGCTCGGCATCGTGCCCCAACAGCACCGTGCCGCCTTCCGCCAGGTCCACATAGGTGCGTGTCCTGAATGTGCGGATGCCCGAGGTTGCGTCGGGCGCCGATAGCATGGGAATCAGTTCGGGTGAAAGATGATAGTGGTCCAGCGGCACCACCGTGGTTGACTCGTGGACGGGTGTCTGTGAGGTGATTTCGGCTAGCTGTATGGTGGGGGACAGGGGTTCAGCGGTGTCAGGTTGTCGTCCGGGCGGCGTGACGGGGGCCGGGTCGCCTCCCTCTCCTCGGGTGGGGCTTCCAGGCACTGTTTCCGGTGACGTATCGCGACTGGAATGGGGCGTGTCGGGGGACGAAGCTGGAAGCGTGGGGCGGGTGTTTCGTCTTGGGCTCATTGGGATTCCTGTTCCTTCAGGGTTGAAGAGTGATGAATGAGTCATTCATTCGTCGTGAAGCATGCCCTGCCTTGCGTTCGACACATCGACAGGTCACTGGCTTGAGATGCTCCTGGAAACGCCTCAAGCCTGTGCACTACATATGTATAGGGGTTGTTATAAATAGGCGGGTAAGAGCCCATGCAATGAAAGAAGCCCGCTTAATTGAGGCGCGCTCATTCCGAAGGCCAGGCTAAACGTCAGGGTTTGCACCAAGGACTTCGAGTTGCCCGGCGTGAGGCGTTCCGCCAGTGCCACGCACTTTTCCCGCAGCAAGCGAAGTGCGCCGTCGTCGGTGGGCGGGATTTGGCTGAGGCCTTCGCGCGCCAGGTCCCGGTAGAGGCTGAGATGGTGGTCGCAAAGGTTGGTTTTTTTCAGGTCCTGGGCAACGATGGGCCGGGCTTTGTCGGTCTCCAGGGTCCATTGGCGTGTTCCCAGGTGATAACTCAAGGCGCCCGCAGACCCATCCTTGAGGGCAACGTTCATAACCTTGAGTTTCTTGGATGTGAGGCCGGACAGTTCGCTGGGCCATGGGGCGAAGGGGTCGACAGGGGGCGTAAAGTAACGGCCATCCAGCGCTTCGACATAAACCCGCTCAAATAGCACGTCGACTGCGTAAACAATGCCTTGGGCAGTGATGACACGTATCGGGTCGATAAGGTCTTGAGCTTCATACACGGGAAGATGGATAACCGTTCTTCCAACCTGCAGCAGGTTGGCGTCGAGTTTGATTTCGACTTGGCCCAGGTGCGTGGCGTCGAGCTCCCAGACGGAGGCATGGGGCAACTGCGGGCTCGCGCTGGCCAGTGCGCCCGGTGTCGACAGACGTAGCGTCATGTCCTGGCTCAGGTGGACCAGATAGGTAGCGCCTTCGCCGATGAGGACTTCTACGCCCGTCTGTTCAGAAGGCGATGTCAGCAGAGCACAGGTCGCCCGGCGGCCCATGGCGTAGGGTTTTTTGTCCAGAGGGAGTAGGAAGGCATATTTCTTTTTGGTGAGACTGATGGACTGTGGTGCTACGGTTTTCCATTTCACCGGGTCTCTACCGATGAATTTTTCATCCAGCATTTGGCCTTCGTCGGGCGAGGGCACGGTGAGGCGATACGACGAGCCGTCATTCATGATCAGTATGATGACGTGATGCAGACCCACGACGGAAAAGGCACGTCGCCCGGTACGAGGGTCCCGCGCGCTATAACGCTCATCTGAACTGGCCAGGTTCTTTAACAGCACCCGGCGAACACCGAAGTAGAGCGTCAGGCTGCATTCTCCATACCTTGCGGTGCTTGCTTCCCCCTCTTGACTGACATAGGCGTTGTAGTGGGCCTCGATCCGCGTCAGCTCGGAGTGGGCATAATCCAGGTGCAAGGTGGTGCAGAAGTCGCTTTTCTGCTTGATATCGAGTGTGCTGAACTCGATCCGCCGTGACAGGAAGTAGCTCGAATCTTTGTCATGAGGAACCTGGTGCTCTTTCTGATCGTGCAAGATGCTCGGGTTTCGCGGTGTTCCCAGTTGTACCACGACGGCCTCGATGTCGAGCGAGTGGCCCTGTCCGATCATATCCGGCAGGTCGGGTACCAAGTGGTAGCCGTCCTTTGTCATGAACGTCAGTTTGTTGTTTTGTAAAAGTCCCGGATCCGAAGTTTGGTAAACGTTGTTGATGACAACTTCGCGACGTTGCCAGTCGTCCGAATCAAAGCAGGAAGTCACGATCAGTTGGCCTTCCTTAACGCGCCAGCTGTCAATCAGGTCGGCCCTCCAATCCAGCGCGATGACGCTGTTGCCCCGGCCGTCTTCGGTGATGGAGACACGGCCAGGTTTATGGGCGATGGCATAGACATCCTCTCCAGGGCCACCGTCCGCGTCGCGGCTATTTCCACCCAAAAGGAAAATCTGGTCATCTCCGGCACCGGCCTCGATTGAATCATTGCCACGAGACTTGATGATGTTCGGGCCAGTCGTGCCCTTGATGACGTTGGCGCCGCCCTCCAGGATCTCCACATTCTCCACACTTTCCATAACCGCATGGCGATAGTGCCCGGTCGGAGCCTTTTGACTCGCCGGCGTGATGACAGATAAATGCCCGGCTTCCAGATCGACGTGATAACCGAGTCGTTGTTCCTGCTCGCTTCTGATGTTGCCGGACAAAATGACGGTATCGTTCCCCGTGCCCCCGAATAGCCAGTTGGGTGAGCGATTTATCGTGCTTCTGGTGATGGCCTGCCTCGAACCCTCGAAAATGAAAACATCGTCCTTTTCGCCGCCGGTGAGTTTTTTGATGCCTGCTCCGTAATGGAAGACGTTCGGCTTTTTCTCGACGCCCACGATGGTGTCGTTGCCACCGCCGATATACCAATGGATACCTTTGTGTTCCGCCGAGGTGCCAAGAACGGCTCCGGGGGTCTCGGCCGTGACCCCGTCGTGGGCATCGATGATATCGTCGCTGCCGGTGACCCTGGGGCGCACTCGGGTCGCTTGGTAGCGTTCACCGGTCCACCAATTCCAAGTGTTGTAAGTCACCTGTTCGAGTTCGACGCCGAACTTTCCATTGACGATGGCTTCGGTGCTGTCTTTCAACGTGCCTTGCAGTAATGCCAAGGCGTTGGCCCGAAGTTGCTTCGTATGTTCAGCGGTCGCCTTGGCGACGGTATAGCGCGCCTGGATATCGTCATCGGGGCTGATCGTCCAGAAGGCGAACCAACCGGTGCGCAGGCGCTCATGCACGGTGAGCGTGATGTAGTCATCGATTTCATCGACTTCACGAATCGCCCCCCAGATTTGCGAACCCACCGCCAGGATGAGGCCCGCGGCAAGGCCCACGGGGCCGGCTGAGCTGAACCCGGCCAGCGCCGCCGCACCGATCATCACGGACATGGTGGCGCTGGTAACGCTCAAGGCTGCACTGACGTAATGATCGGTGGCGTCTTTGCCGGTAGTCTTGGCGGCCGCCTTGAAAGCGTCGACGGCCGCGACGATATCGAAGGGCAGTGTCAGCACGCTGGCAATCAAGCCGCTGCCACGCCCCAGCCGTAAGGCAAAGGTTGTCTTGGCGAAACTTCCTAGAGAGCTTTGGCCCGCCTTGAGCATTTGCATGGCTTGCCTGCTCACCGCAGCCTCGACACCGATCGAGGCCAGTTCGGCAGTCACGCTGGCTCCGTTGAAGACGGTCTGGTAGGCGTTCTTGTTGCGGATGGCGTCTTGCAAGCCACGCAGGCCACTGTAGATACCGAAGGCCTGAAGTCCAAATCCCGTTGGAATAAGGACGTTGCTCTTGGCTTTGTTCACCCAACTGAATGTTCGTTGTGCAAGCGAGGCGGTATTGAGTTGTTGGGCGGCGTTTAAAAGTTTTTCAAGGGCGCTCCGATAACGGGCTGGCTCGGAGGCTGTTTCAGGGGGGCTGTTCAACAACGGAGGGGCGATGGACGAGCGCTCACTGGCGATTTCGAACAGAAGGGTTGGCAAGCGATAGTCGTTGCCGTTGGTGGTCAGCTTTATCCGTGTTTCGATATCAACCGGGTTGAACTGCAACGTATTGAGGAAAAATCGATTGGGGGTGCGGAAAAAAGTATTGTCGCCGTTCAGAGGCTGCCCATTGGTCGTTGCACCCAGTGCATCCAGGGCCTGGCGAGTCACCGTCACGGAACCGATGTGCAGCGGGCCATACAACTGATCGACAACGTCGAGTTGGTACAGTCGTTGTTTGTGTTGCGGTCCGATCAGCGTTTCATTGCCCGTCTTGAAGTCGAGGGTTTCGACGGCATGATCATTGGCATGAAAGCCTATATCCGTAATGACGACTTCAGGCTCATCGGAACCTGGGTAAAAAACCTTGGCCATTGTGAACTTCCTTGTTCAACGATAATGAATGGCCTTCTATGTAAGGTATTTTTCTGACGGGTGTACATCGATGGGTTGTTGCGACGTTTTGCCAGCGCCTGGGGTCAAAACACTACCGGTACTCAGTGGCTGGACAGTAAGGACGCTGCGCCCGCGCCGCCAAACAGTCCGGCACTGATGCGGTTGAACCAACTCTGGCCTTTGCCCGTACGCAAATACCGCGCGGCGCCGTGGGCGCCGAGGCCGTAGGCCAGCTTGCACAGCAGGTCGAGTACCGTCCAGGTGGCGATCATGATCAGCAGTTGTGGCAGGAAGGCTTGTTCGGCGCTCAAGAATTGCGGCAGGAAAGCGGCGAAGAACAGGATGTCTTTCGGGTTGCTTGCACCCAACACGAACGCCCGGCCGAAGAGGGCGCGAAAGCGCGGGATGGCGGCGGCCTGGGGCACTTCGGCGCCTTGGGACGGTTGGCGCGATTGCTGCCAGCTCTGCCAGGCCAGGTAAAACAGGTACAGGGCGCCGACGATCTTCAGGGCGCTGAACAACTGCTCCGAGGCCATCAACAATGCGCCGAGCCCCAGCGCCGAGGCACTCAGCAGGCAGATCGATGCGATCACGCCCCCCAGGAATGCCGGGTACGAGCGGCGCAGGCCGTAGTTCAGGCTATTGCCGATCATCAACAACGACAACGGGCCGGGGATGAGGATCACCACCAAGGCGGCGCCGCTGAACAACAGCCAGGTTTCCAGATTCATTGCTTTGCTCCTGATGTACAAAAGCCTCACCCAAGGGGTGAGGCGGTTGGCTACTGCAGCGCTTACAAGAAGATGAACTTGGCGATGAAGATCGCGCAGAGCACCCACAGGCTGACGGAAATTTCCTTGTGTTTACCGGTGCCGGCCTTGAGCACCACATAGGTGATGAAACCCAGGGCGATACCGTCTGCGACCGAGAACGTCAGGGGCATCATGATGGCCGTGACGATGGCCGGAATGCTGTCGGTTGCTTCGTCCCATTCGATGTGGGCCATGCCGCCCATCATCAACATGGCGACGTAGATCAAGGCCCCGGCTGTGGCGTAGGCCGGAATCATCCCGGCCAGCGGTGCGAAGAACATGGCGGCAATAAATAGCACACCAACGGTTACGGCAGTAAGCCCCGTGCGGCCACCTGCCGCCACGCCGGCGGCGCTTTCCACGTAGCTGGTCACCGGCGGTACACCGACCATGGCGCCGAATACGCTCGAAGCGCTGTCGGCTTTCAAGGCGCGGGACAGGTTCTCGATCTTGCCATCGGCTTTCACCAGGCCGGCGCGCTGGGCAACGCCCATCAGGGTGCCGGCGGTGTCGAACATGTGCACGAACAGGAAGGCCAGCACCACGCTGATCATGCTGATATTGAACACGCCGGCCACGTCCATCGCCATCCAGGTCGGAGCCAGGCTCGGCGGTGTCGACATGACGCCGTTGTACTGCACCAGTCCCAGGCCCCAACCGGCCAGGGTCACGGCGATGATGCTGATCAGGATCGCGCCGAACACACGGTGATAACTGAGCACGGCGATCATCAGGAAGCACACCGCGGCCAATAACGGGCCGGGCTCACGCAACGAGCCGAGCTTGATCAGGGTGGCGGGGCTGTCCACGACGATCCCGGCGGTTTTCAGGCCGATCAGCCCGAGGAACAACCCGACCCCCGCGCCCATGGCGAAGCGCAGGCTCACCGGAATGCTGTTGAGCAGCCACTCGCGCACCCGTGACAGGGTCAGGAACATGAACAGCACGCCGGAAATGAATACCGCGCCCAACGCGGTTTCCCAGTTGTAGCCCATGGTGCCGACCACGGTGTAGGTGAAGAAGGCGTTCAGGCCCATGCCCGGAGCCAGGCCCACCGGCCAGTTGGCGTACAGGCCCATCAACAGGCAGCCCAGGGCAGCGGCGATGCAAGTGGCGACGAAGGCGGCACCGTGATCGATACCGGCATCGGCCATGATGTTGGGGTTGACGAAGATGATGTAGGCCATGGTGATGAAGGTCGTCAGGCCGGCAATCAGCTCGGTCTTCACCGTGGTGCCATGCAAGCTGAGTTTGAAGATGCGCTCCAGCCAACCACTGCGTAGTGGCGGCGAGAGGTCCAGCGTCCGGGCTTCGGGTTTGCGGCTTTCCACAGCGAGTACTCCTCAAGAGTCTTATTGTTATTTCCAGCACCGCAACGCCCTGGGGGTGGCCGCGATGCGCTGAGGCAGGTAAGGCTGGCGAGGGTATGTTGACCTGTTGGTCAGAAACTCGCACGAAGCGAATTATGCTTTTGTATACAAATAATGCAAATAATGTTTTCTGTGTTGTCGACGAAATGTTTGGCGATAGGGATATATCGCCTATGCGGACGCTATCGCGAGCAGGCTCGCTCCCACAGGGTTCATGGGTGAACACAAATCTTGCATTCATCACAGCCCACTGTGGGAGCGAGCCTGCTCGCGATGGCGTCGGATCAGACGCCGTCAGTCACTGGATTTCCCCAGTGCCAGGTTCACCGCCAGCCACCCATCCACCGCCGCTTCCCCGGCTTCGGCAAACACCCGCTCCAGCAATTTCACCTGTTCACGCCGCAACGCCTGCTCAAAGCGCCCGCCCTCGGCGGTCAGTTCCAGCAGCCGTTTGCGTTTGTCGGTCTCGGACGCGACGCTGTTCACCAAGTGCATTTCCATCAACTGCCGCAACGGCATGTTCAGCGCTTGTTTGCTCACCCCAAGCAGGGCCAGCAATTCCTTCACGCTCAATGACGGGTAGCGGGCGATGAAAAAGACGATGCGCTGGTGGACCCGGCTCAACCCACGACGTTCGAGCATTTCATCGGCCTTGGCGGTGAACGCCTGGTAGCCGAAGAAAAACGCTTCCATGGCCATTTGCTGGGAAGCTGGGTTTTTAAGGTCAAGCATATTGACGTATCCACGGAGGTCGAAGTAATTTCGGTCAACCAGTTTGACTCATTATTCCAGCGACCCGCTACAGGTGACCCATGGCTATTTCCGAACGTGTCTCGCGCCTCAAAAGTTCTTTGATTCGAGAAATCCTCGCGGCGGCGCAACGCCCTGAAGTGATGTCGTTCGCCGGCGGCTTGCCGGCCGAAGCCATGCTGCCGAAGGTGGAGTGGGCGGCCATGCCATTGTCCATGGGCCAGTACGGCATGAGTGAAGGCGAACCGGCCCTGCGCGAAGCCCTGGCAGCCCAGGCGCGGGCGCTGGGCGTGGCCTGTGAGGCGAGCCAGGTGCTGGTGGTCAGCGGTTCCCAGCAAACCCTCGACCTGGCGGCCAAGCTGCACATCGACGTGGGCACCGAAGTGATGCTCGAAGCGCCGACCTATCTGGCGGCGTTGCAGATTTTCCAGCTGTTCGGTGCCAATTGCATCACCGTGCCCCTGGAGGCCGACGGCCCGGACCTGCACCAGTTGCGCGCCCGGCTGGAGCGGCATCGACCTGCGTTCATCTACCTGATCCCGACCTTCCAGAACCCTTCGGCGGTGCGCTACAGCGAGGCCAGGCGCGATGCGGTGGCGGCGCTGCTGGATGAGTTTGGCGTCACGCTGATCGAGGACGAACCTTACCGTGAGCTGACCTTCGATGGCGGCAGTGCCACGCCGATCGTCAGTCGCTTGAAGAAGGCCAGTTGGATCTACACCGGCACCGTGTCGAAAACCCTGTTGCCGGGGCTACGGGTGGGCTACCTGATCGCCAGCCCGGATCTGTTTCCGCACCTGCTGCGGCTCAAGCAGTCGGCAGACCTGCACACCAACCGCATCGGCCAGTGGCAGGCGCTGCAATGGATCGGCACCGAACAGTACCGCAGTCATCTGAGTGAATTGAGGGATTTCTACCGGGACCGTCGCGATCAGTTCCAGGCGGCGTTGCAGAAGCATTTCTCTGATATCGCGGACTGGAACGTGCCCCAGGGCGGGCTGTTTTTCTGGCTGACCCTCAGGCAACCGCTGGACACCCGCACCTTGCTCGCCGCCGCCCTGGCGGCCGACGTGGCGTTCATGCCGGGGGAGCCGTTCTTTCCTGAGCCGGACCTGCATCCGGGGCACCTGCGCTTGAACTTCAGCCACATCGATCCGGCGCGGCTGGATGAAGGGCTCAAGCGGTTGGCGGGGGTGGTGCGGGAGGCGTTGGCTGCCAAAGCAGCTTGATATCAGAAAGCTTTGTGATGGCTATCCAGGCCCCATCGCGAGCAAGCTCGGCTCCCACAGGGGACAGTGGTGAATACAAATCCAGCGTTCACCAAGGCCCCCTGTGGGAGCCGAGCTTGCTCGCGATGAGGCCAGTCGCCACACCAGAAAACTATCAGGCTGCAGAAAACCGCTTATCCAAATAATCAATGATCACCTTGGACTCATACATCCAGGTGGTCTCGCCATTCTCTTCGATGCGCAGGCACGGCACTTTGATCCGGCCGCCTTGCTCCAGCAGCGTCTGGCGATCCTGTTCGTTGTTTTTCGCATCGCGCAGGGCCACCGGCACGTTGAGGCGGCGCAGGGTGCGGCGAGTCTTCACGCAGAACGGGCAGGCGTGGAATTGATACAGCGTCAGGCTGCGGGCGGCCTGGTCGACCTGCGCCTGGGCCTCGGCCGGGCGTTTTTTCTTGCCGGGGCGGGTGATGAAGTCGATGAAGATGATGAGCTGGCCCAAGCCAACCCGAAGCGCTTTGACGATCACGGTATTCAGCCTCGCGGCAGGGAGGAAGAGGGCGCGCAGCTTACCTGATTTTTCACCGGCGAAAAAAAACCGGCGATCGATGCCGGTTTTCTTCTTGCTACGAGTTACTTGATGAGGCTGAGGAATTCGCTGCGAGTGGCGGCGTTTTCCCGGAACTCGCCGAGCATCACCGAGGTGATCATCGAGGAATTCTGCTTTTCCACACCGCGCATCATCATGCACATGTGCTTGGCCTCGATCACCACCGCCACGCCCAGGGCGCCGGTCACTTGCTGGACCGCGTCGGCGATCTGGCGGCTGAGGTTTTCCTGGATCTGCAGGCGGCGGGCATACATGTCGACGATGCGCGCGACTTTCGACAGCCCCAGCACCTTGCCGCTCGGGATGTAGGCCACATGGGCCTTGCCGATGAACGGCAGCAGGTGATGTTCGCACAACGAGTACAACTCGATGTCCTTGACCAGCACCATCTCGCTGTTGTCGGAGCTGAACAAGGCACCGTTGGTGACTTCTTCCAGGGTCTGTTCATAACCGCGGCAGAGGTACTGCATGGCCTTGGCAGCGCGCTTGGGCGTGTCGAGCAGGCCCTCGCGGGAAACGTCCTCGCCCAGTTGGCCGAGAATCGCGGTGTAGTTCTGTTCCAGTGTCACAGAGGCTGATTCCATAAGGGTTTCAGGAGGGTACTTGTTCTGTCTGTACCAATTTTGTACCAATCAAGCTGTTTTCGAGTTTCCCGAGTTCGCCCCAATCGGTGCTGGAGTTGATCCATCGGGCATAGGTCGAGAGCAACATCTGAACGCTGTGACCTAGCTGAGTGGCAATAAATGCAGGGTTCATACCCGCCATGAGGCACATGGTAGCGTATGTGTGTCGGCAGTTGTATTGCCGACGGGCGCGAATCTCCAATTCGGTCAGTGCCGCCTGGAAGTGTTTGTCGGTGACGCTGGACTGCTGGATGAACTCGAAATTCTTCGTGGGTGGGAACACATAGGGCGATTTCGGCTGCTTCCTACGGCTCTGTTTCGCACGTTGTTCGGCAATTTGCTCGGCGACCTCGATGGCGTGCATGGCCCGGCTATTGAGCATCACTTGCCGTTCATTGCGGGTTTTGGTGCGCTCCTCGATCTTATAGTCCGCGACGATCCGACACACGGTGGCTAAACGTTTCTGCTTGTCTACCTCGTCCCACCGGAGGGCCGCTATCTCGCTAGGGCGCATGCCGGTATAGAAGGCGAACTCGAAGTAAGCCGCATAGATCCGCATCGAATGGTTCAACGTCTTATAGAGGTGTTCGATGATGGAGTTGGCCTCTGCCACCGTGAAGGGGTCGATGGGCTTTTTCGTTTTCACGGGAAGCTCAATGGACTCGACCGGGTTGCGATTGATTAGGCCATCTTTGACGGCGGTGCTGAACACCGTAGTCAGTCGCTGGATCGCCGAGCGCTTAACGCCCGGCGATTTCCATTCAGTACTGGCTACGATTTTGCGCAACAGCACCGAGGTGATGCCGTCGACGGGCATCAGGGCTAAATGAGGCATCCAATACAGATTGAGGGATGCTCGGTAGTTCTTGCGGGTGCCTGCCACGACCTCCCGACTGTTTAACCACTCCTGGGCATACTCCCCGAACCGGGGAGTTGCCGAGTAGGTGGCATAAGTGGAGTTGGGAAACAGCTCGGCATAGCGTTGGTCGTCGAGAACGCCATGCTTGATCAGGCTGGTTACGTTAGCGCGTAGATCGGATGCCGCTTTAATGCCTTTCGGTGTCTGGGGATAGGGGAGGGTTTCGCAACGGCGTTGCCCGTTCCAGGTGAAGCGAATCCTGACGGACTGGCCGACAAATTCAACTCCGGTGGGCAATCCCATTGGCTTTCTAGCCATGCCTCATATCTCCTGATGCTGTAGTAGATGCGGTTGTCGATGGTGTTCCAGACGCCTTTAGGAATGACCCCTCTGGCACGCTTGCCCTGCAGTGCTCGGCGGGTCGTACCGACCAGCTCGGCCATTTTGTCCTCGGGAATCTTGTCCACTTGGTACTGCTGCGGTGTCGGATCCGCTGCGGTGTCAAAGTGCGTATACCCCAAGGCAGGCTGCGCGGGCGGGCGGTGCTGAGCTATCAGCGTGGCTTCAGGTGCTGCTGCCCGGCGCAGCCTTTCGTGGGGTATAAGTGCCTCGGCGGTGGCTTGGAAAGAAGCAGTAATGCCTGCTGCTGCGCAGCAGAGACTGTTGTTTACAGGCGCGTCGACCCAACTGGCGCTGCGGAGCAAAGCGGACTGGGTTTGCGGAGCGTTCTGTTCCTGCTTCATGCCGCTTTCCTCCGGTGTTCGATAGCGAGTTGGTCCATCAGGCGCTGGTGGTAGGTGAGCCGGGCTTCGGTGGGTGACCACGGCCGGATGCGTTCGGGCGCGGGTTCGATTCCGACAAGGCAATCCCAGGTGGCCGGGTCGGGTGGCATCAGGTCGCGGCGTTCGGTAGCAAGGGCGATCAGGTCGGCTTGGGTGACGCATGTCGGCAGGTCCTGATCGAGGCTGAAGCGGGTGCAAATGCGGTCCCAGATCCAAGTCTCGACGTCCTGGTAGGCGTGCATCCACTGTTTGAGCGGCCGCACCATATCGCCGATGTAGACTTCGGTGGCGTCGTGGAGCAAGGCGGCGAGCTTGTGCTCGGCCGGCACCAGATCCGCAACCAAGCAACTATGCTGGGCCACGCTGTAGAACTCGCGGGTGTGGCCGTTGAAGCGGCACAAATGAGCGAGCGAGTGCGCAATGTCTCGTGGGTCGATCATGTCGACGTCCGGCTCGAACAGGTCAAAGCGTTTGCCGGTATGCGTGAGGATCCAGTTCATGCTGCCTCCTTGACCAGGTCGGCGAGCAGCAGGGCGTTCTGGGTGTCCTTGTGCAACTTGCGCAGGGCGTCGTAGCCGATCAGCAGCGACAGTTGCCGGTCGAACTCTTTACGGAAGCGAGTCACTTCGCGCAGTTCGGCGACGGCTTTGCCGTGTTGCAGGTGCAGCTCGCCGGCTGCTTGAGGTGAGAGGCGTAACATCGGGCTGTGGCGGCTCATGCAGCACCTCCTACAGTTTTCTGCGTGGTGGCGATTGCGTGGTGTTCTTGCTGGAAATACAAGGCAGCTTTCTTTGCGTCGTCAGTGCTGAGAGAAATACTGCCAGGCGTTATCTCAACCTTTGCATCGACTTTTATCTCGACGGGCTTAAGTAAATCAGCCATGGCAAGGGCCTGATCGCGTAGAGCGGTTGTTTCGTGAGTGATGGCCTTTCCGGTGCGCAGCGCGTTAAATGTGGCGGCAGCGATCCGCAGCTTTTCTGCAATATCCAGTAGTGTCTGGCGAGCAGGTTCCCCGAGTTTCGAGGCCGCCAAAGCGCGTTCGTAATGGGCGTAAAGTTTTTTGTGTTGGTCCCTGGCCTGATTTAGGGTGTGCTCAAGGTTGCGGATCTCTTCCCAATTGTCAGAGCGCTGGATGGCTTTGCCTTCATCCATTCCGTCTCGAAATCCAGCGCAGCCGCCGACGTCATAGCCTTCGCTGTAGCCCTCGGCACGGCCATTGCTGAAGCCGTTCCGGTAGGCGATCCAATAGACGGCACTCGTCGATAGGGCGATTGCTATCAGCGCATAGATTTGAATTGCAGTCATGTGGTGTGCTCCTGGTGGTTTGTGTGGCTGGTGGTGGCAGCCGTTACGGTTGGACTTCTTCGGTTGCGTCGGCCTGGGCCTTCGCGTGGACTTCGTCGGCCTTGTAGGCCTGGATGTCTATCAGTGCCGCGACGTGGCGGATGTGCGCGTACTTCGGTGCTTTGCGGCTGCTGTCCAGCGTGGTCACGGGCAGTTGAATGCGGCCGCTGGTGATTTCAGCTGCAAACGACTGCTCGTTGAGGTTGCGGAAGTACTGCACGCGCAGCTTTTCGAGGGGGATAAGCACGTCGCCGAAGGTGCGATACAGCAGCTCGACGGTGGCCGTCTCCGGTGCTGGCATCAGGCGCAGCGGGTTTTGAGGCTGGCTAGTCATGAGGCTTTGGGCTCTCCATGCGTTTGTTTCGGGCCGGGTGATTCCAGGCATTGAGGCAATGGCGTTTGGTCAGCTCGCGCAGGTGCTCCGGCACCTCAAGGAGCGCGGCGTTGCGCTCCTCTCGGGTGCGTAGGGCGATGATCTGGCGAGCGTATTCCCTAGGCCACGTCACGGTTATCTGCCGGGATGGCAGGAAGGTCGAGGCCCAGTTGCTCCGCTAGCCAGGGGATGCCAGCCTGCCGGATGCGTGTCGATTGGCTGTACTGCATGCCCAGCGTGTCGTGGTACCAGTTGCTGTCCTTGACCCGCAGGTATTCACGGTCACGAACGGGGAATGCCGGCAGGTTGCGGTCGGTGAGCAGACCCTTCTCACGCATGAGCTTGATCAGGGCGGGGCGGGTCAGGCCGAGCTGCTTGGCGGTCTTTTCGAGATTGCGCTCCATGACATACCTCTAAGCTGCGTGCGCGGCGGGTGTCGCCAGCGCAGCCAGGTGGTTGATGGATTCGCAAACCTGCTCGTACATCTCGGCGTCGGTGCCGTACACGGTGAAGCACTTGGTACGCGGGCTTTTGACGCCGATGCTCATGACTACGGTGATGCCCGAGCGTGTACGTGTCCGGTGCACGGCGAGCCGGATCGGCAGTTCAAAGCCCAGGTCCAGGTCGATGAACCCGCCTGTGGAAACCAGTCTGTAAACCTGTTCCCGCTGCTGGCTGCTGAAAGCGCCGTACTCGCGTTCAGCATGTCGTTTAGGCTGGGGTTCGCCTGTCAGGTCAGAAGGGCCGTTGACGACCTCCTCAATGAAGTCGGCGAGCTTCAGGTGTGTTTTTTTGGTGTTGGGCACGGTCAGGGTGTGTCGCTCTGAACCCAGCTCAACGGTGAAAGTGCTGTCGGTCTTGTTGCGTTCAACTTTTAGCCGAAACGCCAACACATCGCGTCGATACAGGCGCCGAAGGGTGTGATTGAAAGTCCCGCTCAGGTTCACCTGGGCGCTGAGCAATGTCAGTGTGCGGTTGTCGATCAGGAATTTGCTCATGCTGCCCGGCCTCCGTCGTTTGGATCGAAGGAAGTCGGTGCGGTACGGGCATGTTGCTTAGGTTTTGACGGAATGAAGGTGCAGCCGTAGATGCGGGCCAGGCGCCGTACTTCGAAGATGCGGGATAGGTCGGCAACGGCCGGATGGACGTGCAGGGATGCTGTGGTGTGCATGGTTTTGCCTCGCTCTGTGGTGGAAGAGTGAGGCAATTTTTAACCTTGCGGGGTAATCAGGTCAACAAAAAATAACCTAGAAGGTTAATTTTTTGCTTTTTTCTCACGATGTCGCTGACTCGGGCTCATCCAGATCCGTTAGCAGATCTTCAGAAAAGTCCAGAATGGGATGTGGAATGTCGGCCAAAATTGCTTCTCGATCACAATGTCTCAGGAAAAAATAAAGAGAAGAGTCAATAATTTTAAGCAATTTACTACCGCGATCATAATCGACAAAGGGAGGTTGAATTCGTTTGTTGATTTGATGTTGGGTAATATTATGGAGGAATGCGCCTAGGTCGCCAGAACGTACATCCTCGGGCCTGTGATGCACTTTACGTACACCTTCAAGCAAAGTGGAGCGAGATAGACCCTGTTCAATATTGTCTAAGTCTGTTTTTAAAAGCAATTGTATGAAGTAGAAAGGGAATGCTAGTGAGGGCTTGCCGCTTTGGTTGCTCGTTTTTCGTGCTATGTCGACAAAGGACTCAAAGTTTCTTATGTGCCGGCCGCCATATTCACCGGCTTTCGTTTCAAGTGCTGATAATAAATCTTCTTCACTTATTGTGATGGTTTTGTCAGAAGTTTCTTTAACGCCAGCGGCAATGCAGCACTGCTTGCAGAGCTCTTGCACCACTCCAACACTGTCAAATGATGATTTTATAAGTTTTTCTTGGATACGGGTAAAGTCAACGTTTAGAAGTTTCGAACCTTTCTCGATTACCCTAGCAAAGTCTTCATTCAACCATGGTTCGACTGGGACCTCAGTGACACGATCTAAAAGATCACCGTTAAACTGTACCAGTCGATTCGCCTCGCGCCATATTCCAAGCACTATGAAGATTACGCCTAGATCCTGGAATACGCGCAGATCGTAAGCCAGGCGCTCTTGCACCTCTGGTGAAAGATAGTGGAAGTTCTCCAGGACAATAAATTTTTCGATACCCTTTTTTCTAAGAAGCTCTGAAACATCTTGAGCGAGCTCCAGATTATATTCGATATAGAGCTCTTTCGATGTATTGGTCTTGGTTTGCTTGTCTGCAGTACCTGCACCTAAGTTTGCTTCCCCCATAAAGGGGACTTTTACCTTTACCCCTGCATTGATATTGGAGGCTATTTCAAAGCTTAGTCCCTGAGTATCACTCTCAAAGTAAGTGATGTTGGATTGTCTTAGGATAGACCTGTAGATATCAATTGCTTGTGTCTGGGGCGAGCATTCAACCTTAACGTATCCGTCGGGATCTAGATGTTTTAAGGTGAGTGAGGTTTTGCCCTGTTTTGATGAGCCGTAAACAATGACTTGGTTTTTATCTTGGAGGGCTGCGCTGAAAAGCTCATCAACGCTAGGTCTTTCAATATATGATTCGATAAGCTGGCTGCGAACGCCGAAGACATCGCTAGTCTTGTACTTCATGTGATATCCTTTTCCGAAGTTAGAATGCAGGTTATAAATCTGATATTTTCCACCGGGCGCGCCCGCATATCGTCCACTCTTCAGTCATTCGAATGATTCGCTCAGGCCAGTCTGGATTTAAAGCATAAAGATACTTTTCGTTCCCTTCTTGCTTTAGCTGTTTCAAGGTTGCAGCTTGATCTCTGGTTCTTTTTGCAGCCACAAAATGCCCCGGCAAAGCTTCTAGCGATGGATCTATCACAATCTTATCGCCCTCTAGAAATTTCGGCTCCATGCTCATGCCTTCAACGCGGAGAATGAATGCTCGTGGGCCAACTGGGCCCGGGGCATCGATCCATTCCTCTGCATCTCGAGGATCAAATATCATGTCAGGTTCGCACCAAGCGCCAGCTGCGATAGATCCCATCACAGGTAGTTTTCGTCCTGTATGGCTTAAGACTGTAGCGTTGTTGAATTCGCCTAGCCCATACGGCATGTCTAAGTAGCCGTCATGAAGATGCAGGGCTTTTTCGATTTCTCGGGCGATTTGATCGCCAATGCCTTTGTTTGGATTTTTTCCGCCGAACGCGCTCACCTGGGCAGGAGCTTTGCCCAAAAGCTCCGCTATGTCGGTCAGGCGTAGCTTCCGATCAGCTAGGACCCTACGGAAATTCTGGAGGCGGGTATCAGATATTTTCATGCAGCGATTCTGGCGCGATTAACCTTGTAGGTGAATGCCCTGTCGGGTATTGCAAAAAATAACCTCATGGGTTAATTTTCGGTTTCGGAGGGCTTGTAATGAAGCTACGTGACTACATCAATTATCTGGATGCTGAGAAGCAGAGGGCTTATGCGGAGCGATGCCGTATCGCTCCGAGCTACCTGCGGCTTCATGTCAAATATGCGAGTAAGGATCCAAGTGTGTCTCTAATTAAATCGTTGGCACGCGAAAGTGAAGGCTACGTTTCTCTTACTGAGGTACTGGAGCATTTCGGTGTAACTGAGGCGCCACCGTCAAGCAAGGCGGCGTAGCAAGAAAAAAGGCGACCCTAAGGTCGCCCAGTTCCTCCCGACACGCACCACCACAGCGCTGTCGGGTCGCGATAAAGGTAAGCGGGCACACCACATGCAAACCGCCTCCCTTTATCGCGCTTTCCCAAGGCTCGGAAGCCTTGGTGTTGCTGCCTTTTCCACCACAGATTGGGCAGCTGTTGCGCCAGGGGTGAGCAACGGATTGCTCGCCCCGGCACGGTGCCGGTGTCGATCCCTAAGATCTAGCCGGCGTTTGGGCCCTTTCAAGCCACGCGGCAAATGTATCACCACTGCATGTCGCGCGGCACTGGCAACTTATAAGGATTAATGCCATGAGCCGAATCGCTCTGAGTTGCGTCGAACGAGCACAGCGGGAAGTCCTGCCGCTCGATCTGGCGCTTTACCATGCCGCACGGGATTACCCAGGCGGCGCCGCTGCAATCGCCGCCACCACCGGCCGAAACCCCACCACGCTGCAGCACAAGCTGTCCCCCACGCACCCTAGCCACTCGGTGAATATCCAGGAGTTTGCCGAGATCCTCGAACTGACCAAGGACAGACGCATCCTGGATGCGGTGCATGCTTTGGTCGGCGATACGATCTGGCATGAGCTGTCCGAGGTGTACACCACTGACATGCCGGAAACCCTGACCATCGGTCTTGCCGAGTATTTTCGGCAGGTGGCCGATCTGGCCGATACCTGGGCCAAAAGTATCGGCGATGGTGTGGTCAGCGACCACGAGCTGGCCGCGATCCGTCTGCAAGTGTTTCGAGGTATCCAAGGGCTGCTGGGCTTGTTCAACCGCGCCACGTACGTCAACCACACAACGCGAGGTGACGGCCGTGGCTGACATTGCTGATTTCGCCAATGACTTGGTGCAGGAGCGCATCGATCAGGCGCTTGCCGCTCGCAATGCGTTCAAGCCGGCATTGCCTGGGCATTCGTTGTTGTTCTGTGAAAGCTGTGACGATCCGATCCCCGAGGCGCGGCGACTGGCCCAGCAGAGCTGCACGCAGTGTGTGAACTGCCAGTCCATCGATGAGATGCGAGAGGCTCGCCATGCTCGATGACGTGCTGAATCAATTTGCGGACTTCGGTCTGGAGCCCGCGCAGCCGCTGATTTACGGCAAGCTGACTCGATGCAAGACCGCCCTGGATAAGGGCAAAGAGAAAAACGGTTGGTACGTTCTACACGAGCACTACGCCGAGAAAGGCGAAACCCTGATCTTCGGTGCGTTCGGCGACTGGCGTACAGGGGAAACGCAAAAGATCAAGGTGAAACCCGGCCGGATGACGCCTGAAGAGCGTGAAGTCATGCGCGCTCGGCAGGAGGAGGCCAAGCGCAAGGCCGCCGAGAAGGCTGCCAACGCTGCCCGTCGAGCGGCTAACCGTGCTGCTGGTTTATTCAAGCGGATGCCCGAGAAGGGCCGTAGCGCCTATCTGGATCGAAAGCAGATAGTGGGCCTCGGCGTTCGTTATGCCCCGCGCTCCGGCGCGGTTTTGGTGCCCATGCAAAACGCTCGGGACCAGATCGCCGGACTGCAAGTGATATTCCCCGAGAAGCAAGAAGACACTGGCCGCGACAAGTCTTACTGGCCCTATGGGATGGCGAAGGAGGGCGCCTTCCACCTCATTGGTCCGCACCCTGAACCGGGCGAGCCAGTATTGGTGTGTGAGGGCTACGCCACCGGTGCAAGCCTGCACATGGCTACCTCGTTGACGGTCGCCATTGCCTTTGATGCGGGCAACCTCATGACGGTCTCCAAGGCAATGCGCGAGCGGTTCCCGGGGCGTCCACTAATCATCTGCCGGGATGATGACTGGAAAACCAAGCGCCCGAATGGCGAACCCTGGAACCCAGGTGAAGAGAAAGCCAACAACGCGGCAACGGTTGTAGGTGGTCAGGTAGTAGGCCCGATCTTTTCGGGGGAGAGAGAGGACAAGTGGACTGACTTCAACGACCTGCACTGTGCTGAAGGATTGGAGGCGGTGCGCCGCCAGGTTCTGGCGGTGGTCAAGCCACCTGCAGCGGGTGGCTGGAAAGACCAGTTGGCCCGCACGGAAAACGGCATGTTGATCGCGCACATGCAAAACGTCGAGCTGATCCTGGGCAACGACGAACGCTGGGCCGGTGTGATTGGCTTCAGTGCGTTCAGCTCCAAGATCGTCAAGCTGCGTGCTGCCCCGTATGGAGGCGGTGTCGGCGATTGGGCTGACATTGATGACATGCTGGTCATGAAGTGGCTCGCGCAACAGTACAACCTGCGGGTCAAGGCGAGCAGCGTTATTGAGGCTGTCAGTGTAGTTGCACATGACCATGCCTTTCACCCGGTACGCGATTATCTCAATGGCTTGGAGTGGGATCGGGTACCTCGGCTCGACACCTGGTTGACAGACATCATGGGCGTAGCCCCGACGGATTACAGCTCCAAGGTCGGTAAGCGCTGGATGGTGTCGGCGGTCGGCCGGGTGATGCAGCCGG
Source organism: Pseudomonas thivervalensis (assembly GCF_001269655.1). Lineage (GTDB taxonomy): Bacteria > Pseudomonadota > Gammaproteobacteria > Pseudomonadales > Pseudomonadaceae > Aquipseudomonas > Aquipseudomonas thivervalensis. The sequence goes on along the minus strand of NZ_LHVE01000013.1, from coordinate 283,798 downwards.
GCTGCAAGGCTGACTCGGTGATGATCCTCGAAGGCGCGCAGGGCGCCGGTAAGTCCACGGCCATGTCGGTGCTGGGTGGTGACTGGTTTATGGACACACCTTTCGCCCTGGGCGACAAGGATGGGTTCCAGGCGATTCGCGGCAAGTGGATCGTTGAGCTGGGGGAGTTGGACAGCTTCAACAAGGCTGAGTCCACCAAGGCCAAGCAGTTCTTCTCGGCCTCGACCGATACCTACCGTGAGAGCTACGGCCGCAGAACGATGGACGTGCCACGCCAGTGTGTTTTCGTGGGTACGACGAACCAGGACGAGTACCTGAAGGACGCCACGGGCAACCGGCGTTATTGGCCGGTCGCCTGCACCAAGGTGGATCTGGATCAATTGCGCGAGATTCGCGACCAGCTGTGGGCCGAGGCGATGTTTTGCTATCAGTCTGGCGATATCTGGTGGGTCAATCGGGAGGAGGCGCCGTTGTTCTCGGAGGCCCAGGAAGAGCGCTTTGTGGTGGATGAGTGGGAAGGTCCCATCCTGGCCTGGCTCGAGGAGTCCCAGCTTGGCGAGACGGCAACCGGCACCGACATTCTGCTGGGCGCTTTGAAGCTGGACTACGGACATTGGGGCAAACCTGAACAGATGCGCGTTGGAGCGATCATGCATCGGTTGGGTTGGCGCAAGGTCCGGCTACCCGCATTGCCTAAGAGCGGCGTCCGGCCCTGGGGCTATAAGAAGCCACAAGATTGGGGCAGGGCATCGAACCTGAAAGTGCAGCCGGTCGAGGAGCCATGTTTCGATGATTAAGGAGATCGATGCGCGGCTGCGCAAATGGGCCGAGGAGCTGCACAGCGACCTCAGTGCCGGCGGGCTCGCCGGAGGGAACATGGTCGCCATGATGATGGAGAGCAATGGGCAGTTGATTCGAGGCCGGCGGGCGTTTCGTGCGCCCTTGGAAGGTTCGCTTGATATTGAGCTGATCGTGACCAAACACCTCGATCCTCTGCATGTGCAAATCGTGCGAGAGCACTACTGCAACCAGGACAGCGACATGCGCTTGAAGTATGCCCACTGCGGCTGCGGGCGCGACACCTACTACCAGCGTCTGCATGACGCGCACCTGTGCATCTATTGGCTGCTGATGGGAGTTGCTGCTTGACCCCGTTTGCGTCCGTGGCTGTCCTACCGGCTCGCCTTGTCCCACTGCTGTTTGATGCAGTTGGACAAGCGCGGGCCGCGCTGTTGTTGAGCTGTCCTACTGTCCAACCTTCCCGCACGTCCCGCCCATGTGTGAGCGTAGCGGGAGCGCATACGCGCCCATGGCGCGCACGCGTGCTCTTAGTTTTTTCTCTTTACGGGAGAGAAGAGAAAATAAAGTAGGACAATGGGGCAGGCCCCGATTCTAGGCGCCTGTAGCTGTCCTACTTCGACCCGAGATAGTGGGACAGGAAGGACAGCGCCCCAGGCGCTGGAAGCCGAAATAAAGATATTCGCCGACATTGCCTAGGCGTTCACCAGACATTCACCGGGTGGCATTAAAAGGGGATTGCTGCCACCGGAATCGACCTGTAAAAAGTACTCATCTTCGATAGGTGCGACCGCATAAAGCGGCAGGCACCACACACCAAACCCGGCCCTTGCGCCGGGTTTTTGCGTTTAAGGGGCGGGCAATGACGAGCGAGCAGCAAGCACTGGCAGAGATGCCGATCTGGTTAGTAATTCTTCTGGCCTTGGTCGGCGGCGTATCGGGGGAGATGTGGCGTGCCGACAAGGACGGGGCGCGGGGCTGGGTGTTGTTGAGGCGCCTGGCACTGCGGTCCGGTGGCTGCGTTGTCTGCGGGGTGTCGGCGATGATGTTGATGATCGCCGCCGGCATGTCGCTCTGGACAGCAGGCGCCTTGGGAAGCCTGACGGCGATGGCCGGCGCCGATGTAGCCATCGGCCTTTACGAACGCTGGGCCGCCAAGCGGCTAGGTATTGCAGAGGCACCGCCGACCGCTGGTGGGCAGGGGTGATTTTGGCGCCGGGGACCCTGCCGATTTCCCAGGGGTACGGGGTCGCAAACCCGCGGGAAAGCGTTAGCGGCAGGGTTGCCAGCTTACTGAAATTCAACCCGTTGAAATTGAAAGGTCTGCATTGAAAAGCCGTTGAAAGGAGGGCTCATGACAGAACCACAGTACCTGTCGAAGAGCGCCTTCGCGGCCCGGATCGGCAGGGCACCGAGTTACATCACCTGGTTGAAAAACAACAACCGACTGGTGCTCAGTGCCGACGGCAAACAAGTCGATGTTCAGGCCAGTGAAGCGTTGATTCGCGACACTGCCGACCCGAGCAAAGCCGCTGTCGCCGAGCGTCACCAGCAGGACCGGATTCAGCGTGACGTGTACGGCCAGCTTTCAACCTCGGTTGAGCCGACTTGCACGGCTGCGCCGCCGCCCGCGAACACCCCTGCGGGGCAGCTCCCCGACTTCCAGAAAGCCCGCGCACTGCGTGAGCACAACCTGGCCCAGCTCGCGGAAATCGAGCTGCACAAAGCCAAGGGGGCGCTGGTCGCATTGCCCGCTGTGCAATTGGGTGCCTACAACGCTGGCCGCCTCCTGCGCGATCAGTTGTTTGGTATGCCGCCACAACTGGCGCCGGAGCTGGCGGTCATGACTGACCCCTGGGAAATCGAAAAGCACCTGACGGCGGCCTTGCGCCGCACGCTGGAGGATGCGGAGCGCCTGTCCTCGGCGGACCTTGAACACGCCCTGAACACGAGTTGAGCCTATGCCCACGGAAATCCCTGACGGTGCAGAGGTGTACCGCGAGGCGTATTTCCGTGGGCTGCGTCCCGATCCGGATGTCTGGATCGATGTATGGGCCGACGAATACATGCGCATCCCGCGTGATACCGGCGCCGCCGAGCCCGGCCAGTACCGCACGTCACGTACACCGTATGCCCGCGAGCCGATGCGATGTCTTTCACCGGCTCACCCCTGCAAGCGCGTGGTGACCATGGTCGCCTCGCAGTTGATGAAAACCCAGATCGCCTTGAACTGGATCGGCGGCCTGATCCACATGGCGCCGTCGAACATCCTGACGCTGCTGCCAAGCCTGGGCTTGGCGAAGCGGGTCTCCTCGCGGATTGGCAAGACCATCAAGGCCACGCCGGTACTGCGCGAACGGGTGGCCTCCAGCCGCTCGCGAGACTCACGCAACACCATGGACACCAAGGAGTTCGAGGGCGGTTCGCTGTACGTCACCACAGCCGGCTCGGCGGCCAACCTTTCGGAGCTGTCGGCGCGATATGTTTACGGCGATGAGATCGACCGCTGGGAAGTGGACATCGGCGAGGAAGGCGACCCCATCGAGCTGGCGGAAACGCGGGGCAGTACGTTCGGTCGCAATGCGAAGTTCTACTTCTCCAGTTCCCCGACCATCAAGGGAGCCTCACGAATCTCTGACTTGTTCGAGGGCAGCGACCAGCGTCACTACTACGTGCCGTGCCCAACCTGCGGGCACATGCAAACCTTGGAATGGGAACGCCTGCACTACTCGCGGGACTTCAGCGTGGTGCACTACCAGTGCGCAGGGCCTGATTGTGACGTGCTGATCGAGGAGTACCACAAGGCCGAGATGCTCGCCAAAGGCGAATGGCGCGCCCATGCCGAGGGTGACGGCGAGACGGTGGGGTTCACCCTCAACGCCTTGTATTCACCGCTCGGCTGGATGGACTGGAAGTCCCTCGCCAAGCAGTTCGAAAAGGCCAAAAAAGCCCAGGCCAAGGGCGACCTTGAGCCGATGCAGGTGTTCTATAACACCCGTTTGGCGAAGGTGTGGGACAGCGCCCAGGAGCAAACCAAGGCCGATACGCTGAAGCACCGGGCACGCCTGGAAAACTTCACCCTCGGCTCGATGCCGGCCGGCGTGCTTATGATCACTGGCGCCGTTGACGTCCAAGCCAACCGCCTGGAGTTCATGGCGATGGGGTGGGGCGTCGGCATGGAGCGCTGGATCATTGACTACCAGATCGTCGCAGGCGACCCGGCAGACGACCGCACCTGGGCTGCGCTGGACGAAGTGCTCAAGGCCAAATACCGGCATCCGTGCGGTGTAGGCCTGGGCATTCTAGCAACGGCTGTCGACTCCGGCGGTCATCACACCGACGAGGTCTATCAGTTCTGCCGCGTGCGCCGCTGGCGCAACGTGTTCGCCATCAAGGGCGCGAGCAAGCCCGGCAAGCCGGTGATTGCTCAGCGGCCATCCATGGTAGACGTGACCTGGAAAGGTCAGACCGAACGTAACGGCGCCGAGCTGTGGTTTGTCGGTACCGACACGGCGAAAGACTGGATCTACAACCGCTACCCGTTCGAGAGCGGGCCAGGCGCGTTGCACTTTGCCAGTGACCTGCCGGACGACTTCTTCGCGCAGTGCGTGGCCGAACGGAAGGTCGCCCGCTACGTGCGGGGTCACAAGCGCATCGAATGGGTCAAGGGCAAGGCCGAGCGCAACGAAGCCCTCGACCTGATGGTGTACTGCCTTGCCATGGCGCATTACCTGGGTATCAACCGCTACAAGGAGCATGACTGGGAGCGGGTCCGTCAGGCCCTGGCGCAATCTGGGTTGTTCGATGACGCGCTGGGGATCAAGCCCGTGCAGGGCGAGCGAGTCACTCAGCCGGTTCCAGCGACCATGCCACAACCAGCACCACATCCTGTTGCCCAAGCGGCTCAACCACGATCCGCTGCACCACCCCCTCAACGCCGCAGTTCCACTAGCGGCTATCTGAAGAGACGCTGATATGTCCTTTACACAGAAGCACCTCGACGCGGTTGAGGCGGCCATCGCACGCGGTGAGAAAGTCGTGCGCTACACCGATCGCACCGTGGAGTACCGAACCGTGGACGAGCTGATCAAGGCCCGCGACGAGATCCGCACCTCTCTGGTCAACGCGGCCGGGCCGCGCTCCCGCGTAGTCCGGCTTTATCACGGAGGCAAAGGAGTCTGATGGCCCGACACTATCCGACGCTAAGCCGTAGCGGATTCTTGTTGCCGTCGAACATCAAGGCCAGTTACGAAGGCGCCGGAGAGGGTCGCCGATCCACTGGCTGGGATGCACCCGACAACGGAATCAACAGCATCAACACACCGGCACTGCGCAACCTGCGCGGCCGGTCGCGGGCAGCGGTACGCAACGACCCGTATGCCTTCAACGTCATCGACAAACGCGTCAGCAACCTGATCGGCACGGGCATCACGCCCAGGCCGAACACCGAAGACAACACGCTTCGCAAGCTGCTGCAACTGCTATGGGATGACTGGGTGGACGAGTCGGACGCCGATGAGCACACCGACTTCTATGGGCAGCAGGCGCTGGTCGCTCGCACCGTCGAGACTTCCGGCGAATGCTTTGTCCGCTTACGACCACGCCGCCTGGACGAGGGGCTGGCGGTGCCACTCCAGGTGCAGATCCTCGCGCCGGAGTTTGTGCCCCACGACAAATTCGAGACCACGCGCACCGGCAACTCCATTCGTGCTGGCATCGAATTCAATCCGGAGGGCAAGCGGGTGGCCTACTGGATGTATCTGTCGCACCCCCGCGACGGCGTATCGCTGAACGCGGGTTACAACCAGTTGGTACGGGTACCGGCATCGCAGGTGCTGCACATCTTCGAACCGGTGGAGCCGGGGCAATTGCGCGGTGTACCGCGCCTGTCTCCCGTACTCAAGCGCCTGCGTAGCCTGGATAACTATGACGACGCAGTGCTGTTCCGGCAGGAGGTTGCAAACCTCTTCGCAGGCTTCATCAGCCGCCCGGCACCGGACACTGGCCCCGTGCCAAGGGATCCCGTCACCGGTGAGCCGCTGAGCTTTGACCGTGACGGATTCACGCCCATGGTCGCGCTGGAGCCCGGCACCATGCAGGAGCTGGGGCCCGGCGAAGAGGTTGAGTTCTCCAAGCCGCCGGACGCAGGCAACAACTACCCCGACTTCATGCGCCAACAATTGATGGCCGCAGCCGCGGGCACCGGCACGCCATACGAGATCCTCACCGGTGACATGCGTGAAGTGAATGACCGGGCGTTGCGCGTCGTGTTGAACGAGTTCCGGCGCCGCCTGGAACAGCTTCAGTTTGGCGTTTATGTGCATCAGCTCTGCCGCCCGATCCGTGCCGCCTGGATGGACATGGCGGTCCTGTCGGGTGCCTTGGTGTTGGATGACTACGCCAAACGGCGCCGCGAATACCTACGCACGCGCTGGGTGCCGCAAGGCTGGGCTTACATCCAGCCTGTTCAGGACGTGCAGGCCCGCCGCATGGAAGTGCAAGCCGGGTTCGCCTCACGTAGCGAGATGGTCACCCGCACCGGTTACGACGCTGAAACCGTCGACGCGGAAAACGCAGCCGACAACGCTAGAGCCCAGGCGCTGGGCCTCAACTACAACACGCACGAAGCCGTCGAGGTTACTGACGACAAGGAACAATCATGAGCAAGCCAGCGCTTCCGCGCATTTACAACAGAGCCGGCCAGCGGGTGAACGTCCAGGACAAGACCTGGTACGCCATGCAGGAGAGCGGCGAAGCCGAGGAGCGGGTTATCGAGGTGTTCGTCTACGGCGAGATCGGCACCTGGGGCATCACGGCGAATCAGTTCGTGCAGGATCTGCGCGCCATGGACGACGGCGTTTCGCCGGTTATCGCCGCATTCAACAGCATCGGCGGCGATTTGTTCGATGGTCTGGCGATGCACAACGCGTTATCCCGCCTGGGCGAGCGTTGCACCGGCCGTGTCGATGCCCTGGCAGCCAGCGCGGCCAGTGTCGCGGTCTGCGGTGCGCACCGTGTGGTCATCGCCTCCAACGCCATGCTGATGATCCACAACCCATGGACCTACGCGGCAGGGGACGCCGAAGACTTTCGCAAGGTGGCCGACGTCCTGGATCAAACCATGGAGGCCATCATCGCGGCCTACAAGGCCAAGGCGCCGGACATCGACGAAGCCGAGCTTCGGCGTCTGGTGGGGGCTGAAACCTGGCTGACCGCCAGCGAAGCGGTGGCCCTGGGGCTGGCCGATGAGGTGGGCGACGGGCTGAAGGTCAAGGCGTGCCTTGGGCAGGGCTCCGTGCTGCAGCGTTACCAGCATGCCCCGGCTGAATTGCTCGCCCAACTGGACGAGGCACCTGAGCCGGATATCGAGCTGGAGCCTGAACCTACTGATCCGCCCCAGGAGCCTCGGGTGACGAACTCGGCCAAGCTGGCCCTGATGATCACCCAGCGTTGTACGGTGGACGGCATCAGCAACCTGATCGAGCCGTTGCTCAACTCGACCAAGCTGGAAAGCGAGGCCATCGTCCTGGCGGGCTTGGCCCGTGCCAAAGCCGTAAACGATCTGTGCGTTGCCGCACGACTGCCTGAGTTCAGCGCCGAATACGTCGCGGCCGGTTTGGATGCCGCCTCGGTTCGAGCGCGTCTGTTCGACAAGCTGGTGGGCAGCGGCAAAGGCTTCGAGATCGACAACAGCCTACCGCTCAACGCAGACCCGGCCCCGAAGGTCCAGGCCAAACAACCCGACCCCACCTCTATCTGGGCAGCCCGTCAGGCGGCGCAGTCAGGTAGCGCTAATACCTCGAAAGGAGCAAGACCATGACCATCAAACTGGAACCGATGCACGCCGGAGAATTCCTCCTGTCCGAGGGTGCCGGGAACATCTCGCGTGAAGCGATCAACGTCGCGGCAGGCCCAGCCTTGAATCCAGGGCAAGTCCTCGGCCTGATCACCGCCTCTGGCGAGTTCGCCCCTTACGACCCGGCAGCCGAAGACGGCACGCAAACCGCCGTGGCGATCCTCTTCGGCCCGCTTGGTGAATCCGACGTGGTACGTCGAGCCCGTGCCGTGGTGCGACTGGCAGAGGTGAGCGAAGTCCATCTGACCGGCCTGGACCCCGACGCGGAAAGGGCCCTCGCCGCGCATTTTTTGATCGTTCGTTAAAGTGGTTGAACTAGCATCAGAGAAACTCCACTAAGGACGATTTCTATGCCAGACCACAACGAAGCCCTAGCCAGCGCCCTGGAGCTGTTGCTGATCAATCAGAACGCAATTGGCGCTGCCGTTGAAGAACTTTCCAACTGGGTCGCTGATAGAGGTTCATTGGACGTTGCGGACAACATCACGACTGCCTTGGAAACACTGGACCTGAATGCCGATGGGATCGGCAATGCAATTCGAGCCCTGCGTCAGGGATAGAACTACAAACATTTTTTTTGAACCCGCTCCGGCGGGTTTTTTCATTTCTGGAGTGTACTCATGGCCGATATCGCCATTTTTGACGACGAAGCGTTTGCCGTACCGGCGCTCACCGCCGCAATCAACGAACAACCCTATCTGCCGGGCCGTATCGGCAGCCTCGGCCTCTTTCAAGAAGAGGGCGTTGCTACCCTGACAGTGCAAATCGAGAAGGATGGCGACACCCTGGCCCTTGTGCCTGCGGGTGAGCGCGGTACTTCGGGGCTGGTGGTCGGTGCCAGCAAACGCAAGATGATTCCTTTCAACACCGTGCACCTGCCGGAACGCTTTACCATCAAGGCCGACGAGATCCAGGGCATCCGAGCGTTTGGCACCCGCACCGAGTTGCAAGCGGTACAGGACGTCGTGAATACCCGGCTGGCAAAAGCGCGCCGCCAGTTGGACGCCACTCACGAATTCCAGCGCATGGGCGCACTCAACGGCCTGATTCTGGACGCCGACGGTTCGACACCTCTGTTGGACCTGTACGCCACCTTCGGAGTGTCCCGACAAAAACTGTCCATGGGGCTGAACGACCCGAGCACCGAACTGCGCGTTAAGTGCGGAGAGGCGTTGGACATGCAGGAGGACGCGCTGGGCAGCGTCACCAGCACCGGCTCCCGCGCCTTCTGTGGCAAGAATTTCTGGAACAAGCTGATCGTTCACAAGTCGGTCAAGGAAACCTACATCGCCACGCAGCAAGCGGCGGCATTGAGAGGGGACGCTCGGGAGAGTTTCGAGTTCGGCGGCATCGTCTGGGAGCGCTACCGTGGCAAGGTGGCCGGTGTGGCCTTCGTCCACGACGATAAGGCGTTGCTGGTCCCTGAAGGTGTGCCGGACCTGTACATCTCGGTGTTCGCTCCGGCGGATTACATGGAAACGGTCAATACCCAGGGCATTCCGTACTACAGCAAGCTGGAGCCGTTGCCTTTCAACAAGGGTGTGGCCGGCGAAGCGCAATCCAACCCGCTGCACCTGTGCTCACGGCCCCGTGCTCAGATCCTGCTGGAACTCTAACCATGAGCTTTCGCGAGCTGGTCAGCGACCTGGACAACACGGTATTCGATGTCCTCGGCGACTCGGTGCTGATCGAAGGCCGCCCAGTCCTTGGTATGTTTTCGGCGCCATGGCTGCAACCCAAACTCGGCCGGATAAACACCGGCCTGCGCGAGCCGCACCTGATCATCCGGGTGGCAGACGCCGAGGGCGTCAGTGAGCGACAACAGGTCGTGGTCGACCTGCCGGTGCATGACGGCGGTGGTAACTACATCGTCGTCAGGCCGGAGCCCGGCGGCGATGGCTTGGTGACTCTGGTGCTGAGGAAATCCCCATGAGCGTCGGCAGCTACGTCAAGCAGTCGGCCAGCAGCGGCATGATCACGCTGCAGGCTGATCGGTCGGATCTGAAAGCGTTTGCTGACTTCGCTGCGCTGGTGCCCAAGGCTTCCTTAGCTGCACAGCGCCGGGCCATCAACAAAACGTTGCGGTGGCTGCGAACTCACATTGCCCGCACCGTCAGCCGGCAGGAACGCATCGCGGTGTCTGCTGTACGGCAGCGCCTGCGGGCCTACCCGCTTTCCGGCAACGGGCAAGGCAAGCTGTGGTTCGGCATCAATGCGATTGAGGCCAGCCGTGCGGGTCGACCTCGACAATCACGGTCAGGTGTTTCGGTAGCAGGCCGTCGATATGAGGGGGCATTTTTCAAGAAGGTCTATGGCAGCCGGCCCGATATCTGGATTCGAACCGCGAGCAAACACTTTAAGGCCAGCGACTATCCCGATAGTGAGGTGTCTGGCGGTGGTGGGGCAAGCTCGGGCTGGATCTCGGAGAACGACAGCCGTTTTCCACTTGCCAAGGCCAAGATATCCCTGGAGGACGTCCGGCCGCACTTCGAATCATGGACCAATCGGGCTCACCAGCGCCTGCTTGAGATCCTGGAGCAGGAACTGAACTTTGAACTGCAGAAGTATCTGCGAGGATCTGCCCGTGTCTGACTTCAATCTTGAGCTTTTGTATCAGGCCGTTGAGGCTCGTATCGACCAAGCGATCCCAGGATTGGCCTGCGTGCGGACCATGCCCTATATGGCCGATCACATCGACTTGCCTGCTGCGGTGATCGAGTTGGTCGAGCTGGAGCCCGGTCGAGATCCCGGAACAGGGGAGACGGCGCTGGTTGCGCGTTTGGAGGTGCGCTTCATAGTTGGCGGTGAGGATGCCGAGTGCCAGCAGAAAGCGGCATTCGCCGCCTCACAAATGGCCGTGCTGTTGCGTATCCAGACATGGGGGCTGGAGGTTGAGCCCGCCGAGTTTGTTCGGGCAGCCCAAGACTGGACCCGCCCCGAGTTGGATGGTTACGCGGTCTGGGTCGTTGAATGGACACAAACTATTTACCTCGGTGAAGAGGAGTGGCCGTGGCCGAATCAGCCCCCGGGTACCTTGCTCTGGGGTTTCAGCCCTGACACCGGACCTGGTAGCGAAGGAAACTACCAGCCACCGGAGGATATGGCATGAGCTACCCCAGTGCGCAGCATGACCGCATGCTGGCCGGCCTGGTCAAGGGTTGTTATGTGGTCGCGCTGGATCTGACCGCTTCGCCGCCCGCATGTCGGGTGTCGGATGGGGACTGGGTCAGTGCCTGGGTGCGTTGGCACAGCATCGCCGCCGGTAAAGCCCGTCATTGGCGAGCGCCCAGCATGGGCGAGCAGGGAACTCTGGTAAGTGCCAGCGGCGATGTGGCGCAGGGCACATTTATCCCCGGTCTGTATGGCGATGCCGGGGCACCTCCGGACAACCGCGACCACGTCGAGGTGTGGCGCTTCGATGATGGTGGTTCGCTGGTCTATGACTGGCAGGCCAGTACCTACACCATCACCGTGCCAAGCGGTACCGTGACCATCAAAGCCGGCGGAACCGAAGTGGTCGTAACGGACAGCGAGATCAACGCCACGGCAGGCGATATCACCCTGACCGGCAATGTGCTGATCAACGGCCCGTTACAGGTCACGGGCGATATCAACGGCGGCGGAAAAATCATCGACACTAGTGGCAACACGCCGAACCACAAACACTGACTCCGACATTTATCCACAGCCCGCCACGTGCGGGCTTTCGCATTTTTGGAGCAACCCAAATGAGCAAAGCGCGAACAGAGACGGAGCGGACAACTGCCGATGCGGCGTTGCCTGAACCAGTCCAAACCGAGTCGCCGGCACCCATCGGACCGGCACGAGTGTTTCGCGACACCCGATACACCTCACGCACGCTGATCATGCCAGACGACAGCACCTTGCCGGTCATCGCCGGCCAGGTCACAGCCTGCGGCGATGATCAATACGCCTTTCTCAAGGCACACCCGGATATGCAACAGCTGACGGAGTAATTCCATGATCGGAGTGGACCGTCGCACGGGGCAGCCGCTGTCCGGGCAGGCGCATTTGCGGCAGTCCATCGAGGACATTCTGAGCACGTCTGTCGGCAGCCGCCGCATGCGTCCAGAGTACGGCAGCCAGATGCGCCGTTATGTCGACCTGCCAGTTAACGAGGGTTGGAAAAGCGCGGTACAGGCCGAGGTCGCTCGTGCCCTCGGGCGCTGGGAGCCTCGTTTAAAGCTTGAGCGTGTCCGGGTCATTGCGGTGGTGGATGGACAAATCACCTTGCAACTGACGGGCTCATATATTGGCGATGGCGTGGTGCTGGAGGTGAACGCATGAGCACTATCGACCTTTCGGCGTTGCCGGCGCCACAGGTGCTGGAGAGTCTGGACTTTGAAGAGTTGTATCAGGGCGAGCTGGCAACGTTTCGCGAATACATGGGCGACAACTGGACCGCTTTCCTTGAAAGCGATCCGGTAACCAAGTTGCTGGAGTTGGGGGCCTATCGGCGCATGCAGAACCGGGCCAGGGTCAACGACGCGGCCAAGGCGCTGTTCCTGGCTCATGCCACGGGTGCTGACTTGGTGCAGTTGGCCGCCAACGTGAACCTTGAGCGCCTGGTCATTCAGGCTGAGGACTTGACCGCCGTGCCGACAGTGGCGGAGGTGCTGGAAAGCTACGACGCACTGCGCGAGCGTATCCAGCTGAGGTACGAAGGGCTGACCACTGCCGGGCCGCGAAACAGCTACATCTTGCATGCCCGTAACGCCTCCGGCCTGGTGGCAGACGCCACGGCCGAAAGCCCGGCGCCGGCCGAGGTTGTCGTGACGGTACTGTCCCTGGACGGCGATGGTACGGCCAGCCCCGAGCTGTTGGTCGAAGTGGACACTTACCTCAACGATGAAGATCGGCGGCCTGTTGCTGATCGGCTGACGGTGCAGGGCGCCGAGATCCTGCCTTATCGAATCGATGCCGTGGTGTACATGGCCGGCACCGGGCCGGAAAACGAGGCAGCGCTTGCCGAGTGTAATGCGCGACTTCAGGCCTGGATCAATCCACGGCGCCGTCTGGGCGTTGAGGTGGCCCGTTCGGCGATTGATGCACAGATCCACGTCAGCGGCGTGGCCCGAGTCGAGATCCCTGGATGGGTGGACATCCGTCCAACCAAAGCCCAGGCAGCGTGGTGCACGGGGTTCACCATAAAGCGGGGTGGTAAATGAAAAGTTTGCTTCCCCTCAACAGCACTCAGCTTGAGCGGGCCATTGAGGCGGCTATCGACGAAACAACAGAGATACCGCTCAGAACCCTATACAACCCCGACACCTGCCCGGCGCACCTGCTTTACCAATTGGCTTGGGCCTGGTCCGTGGACCGCTGGGACGAGGCGTGGCCCGAAGAGGTCAAGCGTTCGGTGATCCGTTCTTCGTTCTACGTTCACGCCCATAAAGGAACCATCGGGGCTCTGCGTCGCGTGGTGGAACCGTTCGGCTACGTGATCGAGGTAGTCGAGTGGTTCCAGACCGAGCCGAAGGGGGTACCGGGAACGTTCGCCTTGAAGATCGGCATTTCCGATGAAGGCATCAGCGAAGAGACCTATCAGGAACTGACGTGGCTGATCGATGACGCCAGGCCGGTCAGTCGCCACATGACCGGATTAGCGATCAGCCTCGAAACCCGAGGGAATTTGAACATCGGTGTTGCCCTGTATGAGGGCGACGAAATCGACGTGTACCCGCCGATCATGCGTGACATTGAAGTCACCGGATCCTTCGGCGTGGTAGGGCGCGAACACACCATAGACATCTTGGACGTTTACTAATGATTGATCAGACCTCGCAATTTTTCGCGATTCTCACGAACGTGGGGGCGGCGAAACTGGCAAACGCCAATGCCCTTGGCGTTCCCTGGAAACTTACCGAGATGGGATTGGGAGACGCCAACGGCACCGACCCGATTCCAAGCGCGGTGCAAACGTCTCTTATCAACGAATGGCGTCGCCGGCCGTTGAATCAGCTTTTTATTGACCCGGTCAACCCGGCGGTAATTGTCGCGGAGCAGGTAATACCGGCCGATGAGGGCGGACGTTGGATACGTGAAATTGCCTTGTACGACGCTGACGGGGATCTGGTGGCGGTCGCGAACTGCCCACCGAGCTTTAAGCCGATCATGTCGCAGGGCTCGGGTCGGACTCAGGTCGTGCGGATGAACATCATCGTCAGCAGCACGGGCAACATCACACTCAAAATCGACCCATCGGTTGTGTTGGCGACGCGGGAGTTTGTCGAGCGGCGAATCCAGGAAGAACTGTACAAGCTAGATAACAAGCAGTCGGTGCGCGTGGCGACCACGGCCAATATCGCGTTGACTGGGCTTCAGACCATCGACGGCGTTAGCCTGTTCGCAGGCGACCGGGTGTTGGTGAAAAATCAAGTGACCTCCAAGGACAACGGCATCTACATTGTCGGCGTAGCGGCTTGGCAGCGCGCACCGGATGCTGACAGTAACGCTGAAGTCACGTCGGCGATGATTCTGTCCGTCGAGCAAGGCGCTACGCTGGCTGACACTCGCTGGCAATTGATCACAGACGGACCGATTGTTTTGGGCACTACGGCCCTGACGTTTCAAAACATCACGCAAGGCTTTGCCCCACTTAACTCGCCCGCGTTTTTGGGTGTACCTACGGCACCCACAGCCATCCCTAACGCAAATAATACGCAGGTTGCCACGACAGCCTTTGCCAAGACGATGTTGGCCGCTGTCGGCCTTGGTGATGTTTCGCCAAGCGCAACTATCCTCGATATGGATGACGCAACCTTTGCCTCTGGTTTTTACTATGCCAGTGCAACCTCGACCGCCAATTTGCCGGTTGAGGCCAACGGTACGGTGATACACAAAATTTATGGCGGCGGCGGTCTGCAAATTTTCCAAGCCTATGCAAATAACCTTCTCCTGTGGCGCCGCCGGAGTCTTACCCAATGGGAGCCTTGGAATTCCCTTGCAGCGTTGGATAGCCCCGTGTTTGTTGGTAACCCAACTGCACCAACACCACCGCAATTCGATAAGGACAAATCGCTAGCCACCACTGAATTCGTACAGCGCGAAAAAGGGAGTTTTGCCAGTAGTGCGGGAATCGCCGGTGGAAACGTCACCCTAACGGCTGCGCACGTCGGCACACGTATCGAGTTGTCCGCAAACGGTACGTTGACATTGCCCAAGGCAAGTACGCTGCCCAAGGGGTCGTCAATTCTGATTACGACTTCTAGCGCGGTCGATGCGGCCAAGTTGGCGCTGTTGGCAGGTGACTCACTGGCTATCAATAACGTTGCCGTCTCCACGCCTTACACCATGGCCGTTGGGTCGGACATATTGCTGGTGTCGGACGGTGCGATGTGGCGGGCCCACGCCAGTCTTGAGTGTTTGCGATCGTCTCCAATGTTTGCGGCCATTTTTGGAGCTAACGGCCATCAAGTTTTGCCCAGTGGCTGGATATTTAAAATAGGGCATGCATCAACGGATACTGCGTCAGGAACAGTGCCAGTAACGTTCCCCGTCGCATTTCCTACTGCCTGTATGTATGTGGGAGCCATGTATGCGGGGGCTGGTGCGGCGCCTAATCCAAGTCTTTGTCAGTGCTCACAGCCGACCCGTACAGGTTTTACGGGCTTCATGACCAACGTGACTAGCAACAATTCCGCTGTGACTGTTGGTGGTTACAACTGGCTAGCCATCGGCTATTGAGGGTATTTATGTTCGCTAAATGGATTGAAGAAGATGGTCGATTTGCCTTCGAATTGACTGATAACGGAGGCATCGAAATATCTGATGAGGACCACGCCGCACTGTTTGAGCCGCGCCAGGTGGTCAAGATCATTGGAAAGGGCGCTGATGGCCGACCAGAGCTGCAGGATCCACCGCCGCCGACTGTAGAGGAACTAGCTGGCATCGAGCGGGCCTGGCGCGATAACCAACTATCACTCACTGATGGGGTTGTGACACGCCATCGAGACGAGATGGAGGAGGGCGTCGTAACAACATTGACTGCTGAGCAATATGCGGAGCTTCAAACCTACCGACGGGCCCTGCGCAACTGGCCGGAGGCCGGCGAATTTCCATTGACTGATCATCGGCCTCCAATCCCCGCCTGGCTGCCTCATCAATCCGAATAAACGCCCCGCATCGACGGGGCGTTTTCTTTTCCGCCTCATCACAAGCTAGGCCCTGCATTGCGGGGCCTTTTCGTATCTGGAGAACCTATGAGCTTCTTTCACGGCGTTACCACCACGAACGTCGACACCGGCGCTCGTGTCATTGCGTTGCCTTCGTCCTCGATCATTGGACTCGTTGACACCTTTGTACCGGCGCCTGCCTACAGCGCGCAGCCCAATGACCTGGTGGTGATCACCAATGAGCGCGAAGCGGTGGCTGCCTTCGGTGCCGACTCGGCGATTACCAAAGCCTGCAAGGCCATTTACACCCGGGCCAAGGCGGTGATCGTCGCCTGTGGTGTGGCCCAGTTGGCCGATCCGGCTGCACAGACCTCGGCAATCATTGGCGGCGTTCTGGCTGACGGCAAGCGTACTGGCCTGCAGGCGCTGCTGGACGGCAAGAGCCGGTTCAACGCGCAGCCGCGGCTGTTGGTGACTCCCAAGCACAGCGCGACACAGGCTGTCGGTACCGCCCTGGTGGCAGTGGCCGACAAGTTGCGAGGGCTTGCCATCCTCGACGGTCCAAACACCACCGATGAGGCGGTTATGGCCTACGCCGAGAACTTCGGCGCCAAGCGGGCGTACCTGGTTGACCCCGGCGTGCGGTATTGGGACACCACGGCGGACGCCACGGTCGACGCGCCGGGCTCGGCCTGGGTGGCGGGCTTGTTCGCCTGGACCGATAGCGAATACGGCTTCTGGGCTTCGCCTTCGAACAAAGAATTTGTCGGCATCACTGGCACCACGCGGCCCATTGAGTTCCTGGACGGTGACGAAACCTGCCGAGCCAACCTGCTCAACAACGCCAACATCACCACGATCATCCGTGATGACGGCTTCCGCCTGTGGGGCAACCGCACGCTGTCGAGCGATCCGAAGTGGGCGTTCGTTACCCGCGTTCGGACGATGGACATCGTCATGGACGCGATCCTCTACGGCCACAAATGGGCGGTGGACCGCTCCATCACAGCGACATACATCAAGGATGTGACCGAAGGTCTGCAGGCGTTCATGCGCGACCTGAAAGCCCAAGGCGCAATCATCAACTTCGAGGTGTATGCCGACCCGGAGCTGAACACGGCCAGCCAGCTGGAGCAGGGCAAGGTGTATTGGAACATCCGCTTCACCGACGTTCCGCCGGCAGAAAACCCCAACTTCCGCGTAGAGGTCACCAATCAATGGCTGACCGAAGTCCTCGACACCGCCGCTTAAGGAGCGACCTCAATGGCAATGATTCCCGAAACCCTGGCGAACCTGAACTTGTTCGCCGACGGCGTCAGCTTCCAGGGCGATGTGCCGAGCCTGACGCTCCCCAAGCTCACGCTCAAGATGGAAGAGCATCGCGGCGGCGGCATGGACGCGCCGGTCGAGCTGGACATGGGCATGGAAAAACAGGAAGCGAGCTTTACTACCACTGGCGTACGCCGTGAGTCGTTGAAGTTCTTCGGCTTGGCCGACGGCACGGCGTTTAACGGTACGTTCCGAGGGGCCTATAAAGGGCTCAAAGGCAAAGTCACGCCGGTCATCGTCACCCTGCGCGGCACGTTGAAAGAAGTCGACATGGGCGACTGGAAGCCGGGCGACAAGGCCGAGATCAAGCACTCCATCGGGCTGACCTACTACAAGCTCGAAGTGGACGGACGAACCGTCTACGAGATCGACCCCATCGGCATGCGCCGTGTCATCAACGGCGTTGATCAACTGGCCGTCCAGCGTTCCGCATTGGGACTTTAACTCTTCTTGATACCCCGCCTGGCGATTCGCCCGGGCGGCGGCTCCTCTGTTTAAGGACATACCTCTATGAGCAGTACCGCAATTCCAAGCTGGATGACCCTGGCCGCTGACCGCGTCACCGTAAAACTGACTGTGCCATCTGAAGCCAACGGCGTGCGTGTCGATACGCTGAGCCTCCGAACACCGACCGTACGTGACCTTCGTATCGCCCGCCAAACAGCGCCCAATGATGAAGAACAGCAAGACCTGAACTTGTTCGCCTCCCTGGCCGAAGTCGGAACCAAGGATCTGGATGGCTTGACGCTGAAGGACTTCAACCGCATACAGGCCGGCTATTTTCGCCTGGTGCGAGAAGATGAACTTCAACCCCAAGGTGCAGAAGCAACTGGCTAAGCGTCTAGCCACCGAGCTGAATTTTTCCGCCGCTGAAATTCTCGCCATGCCGTTCTCCGACATGGTCTGGTGGCTCTCAGACTGAAACAAGGGGTAGACGATGGCAAGCAAACTGGCGTTATCGCTGGTGATTGGCGGCGCCGTTAGTTCGACGATGGCGTCTGCCTTCCGCACGGTTGAAGGCCACATCAAAAAGCTGGAGGACAAAGGCAGCAAGGCCAAGGTGCTCAAGAGCACCATTGGCGAAACCATCCGCCTGCGTGATGAATGGAAGCGGGCGCACGACAGCGGCGCTGCTTCGGCCGATGGCCTGTTGCGCAAACTCAACGGCAACCTTGATGCCCTGCGCAAGCAGGGCGTGGAGGTGGGCAGGCTGGGGCAGGAGTACCAGCGCCTCGGCCGTGCAGCTAAAGCCGCCGATCTGCAGCTCAAAGGTCACCAGCAGCTCGATGCCGGCAAGAAAGGACTCACGTCGAGCATTGGTCAGGGTGTTGTAGCCACAGGCCTGGCGGCGATTCCGACCAAGGTCAGCGCGGATTATCAGGCGATCATCCGTGACATCGCGATCAAGGCGGATGTGGTCAACAAGCCGCAAGAAACACAGCTTAGTCAGACAGTAATCCAGACCTCTCGCGATACGGGTATGGCCCGTAACGACGTGGCGGACCTGGTGAATCAGCTGGTCGGTGCAGGTATGGACCTTAAGCAGGCCATGGCCTACGCACCGACGGCCGCGAAGTTTGCCATCGGCCAGGGCGCATCCGGCGTCGACACGGCCAGCATGATCATGGCGCTGCAGCAGAACGCCAAGATCAACGACCCGAAGGTGATGCAGCAGGCCCTGGAGGCCATCGCCTATCAGGGACAGGCGGGGAGCTTCGAGGCCAGCGACATGGCCCGGTGGTTCCCTCAACTGTTGGCAAGCATGGAGAAAAACGGTAGCACCGGCATGGAAGCGGTCAGCTCCTTGGGCGCGATGCTCCAGGTGCAGATGAAAACGGCCGGGGGCTCGGACGAAGCGGCCAACAACCTCAAGAACTGGATGGAAAAAATCGGTTCGGGCGACGTGGTCAAGGCGTACAAGGACGCCGGTATCGACTATCAAGCCTCCTTGAACACTGGCATCCAGAAGGGCATGTCGACCCTGGAATCCAGCTTCGCCCTGGCGATGAAATACATCCAGGCCACCGACCCGGCAAAGGCCGCGAAGATGGCCGAGGCCCAGGCCAAGATCAGCAAGGAGACGGATCCGGAGAAGGCCAAGGCGGCGCTCGATGCGTTGGAGAAATCCCTGCGTACCGGTGACCTGTTCGCAGACATGCAGGTCAAGGCGGCGCTCACGGCCTACTCGCAAAACAAGTCGCTGTACGAGCAGTTGAAAAAGGATTCGCAGTCCTCTGGCGGGATCCTCGATAAGAACCTGGCCGAGCGGCGCGAAACGTCGAAGCAGATGTGGGACGAGCTGGGCCAGGCGGTTAGCGATGGCATGCGCAGCGTGGGTGACGCCATCCGCCCAGCGACCGATGCGGTCGCCCAGGGCCTGACTTCAATTGTGCGTGGGCTGACCAAGCTTTCGGATGGTTCGCAACCGGTGGTGCTTGGCATTGCTGCCATCACCGCCGGCCTGTTGGCCCTCAAGACGACTGCCAGCGCGGTGAAGATTGGCAAGGGGCTCTACAACATATCGCGTGGTCGAGCGATGGAACGAGGCGCGGGTGCCCTGGGTGGTGCCGCTGCCAAGGCTCCGAAAACCGGTATCAAAACGGTGGACAAGGGCCTGGGTGTGCTCGGCAAACTCATGGGAGGCAGTTCGGAGGCTGGCAGCGAGCCGCAGCGGGTCTTTGTCGTCAATGCGGATGCTATCGGCAGGGCCAGTGCCAGCGGTCCGGGGACAGATCCTGGAGGCGCTGCGCGCAAGCGTCAACGTGGCCGCCGTGGTCGTCGTTCTGGCATAGGGGCTATGCCGCGCAAGCGGATGATGGTTCGGGCACCGAGTGCCCCGGCAGTGGCCGCACCCGCAATGCCATCTCTGCCCAAAGCGTCTGCATTGTCCGCCTTACCCAAGGCCGCAGCGGTGGCCGCTCTCCCTATGGCTGCGGTCGCAGAGGCCGTTCCTAGCGGTTCACTCGGTCAGGCGGTGAAGTCGATAAGAGGGGTTACGCGTCTTTCCAAGCGTGTCCCAGGTGGATCGGTGCTCGATGCGGGAGTGGGTGCCCTGGACACCGCACTCAACGCCACAACGCAGGATGAAAAAGCCGAAGGATACGGCAGCGCGGCCGGTGGTCTGGCGGGCGCGCTTGCGGGTGGTGCTGCCGGTGCCGCTATTGGTTCAGTGGTACCGATCATCGGTACCGCCATCGGCGGAGCAATTGGTGCCGCTTTGGGCGGCCTGGGTGGCGAGAGTATCGGTGGCTTCCTGGGCAAGTCCTGGTTTGGCAGTGATGACAAGGTTGAGGACGCAAAAGCAGACAAGCCAGCGGCCTCTACTGACGCACCGACCAAGCCGCCCGAAGTCGCGAAGGTGGCAGAGCCGACGCCGCCTGTGCCGCCAAAAGTTGAGCAGGCTTTCAGCTTTGCGCCGCAAGTCTCCATCACCGTGCAAGGCGATGTAAAAGACCCGGCGCAGCTGGCTCGGGATCTGGAGCCGCATCTGCGCCAGTTAATGGAGTCCTTCTCCCGGGACGTGGCCGCCCGTCAAGCGTCGAGTCAGTTGTTCGATTCCCCTCACGTTTAAGGAGGTGCCATGGCCTACATGGAGCAACTGCAATCGGTGTTCAAATCACTGCTTGCAGCGGGGGAGGCTGGCCGTACCAGTCTCGACGGCATGCTGGGCCCGCTCAACGGTGCAATCAGCGACATGACGGGTGCCGCCTCGGAGTTGGAGGGAGTGCCCTTCATTGGGCCTGCCATCGGCGCCAAGATGCAACGGACCATGCGGGCCATCAACGCGGCACAGTCCACCGTGGGCCAGGTGGCGGCGAAGTACAACCAAGCCGTCACCGCAGCCGGCCAAGTCCAAGAGCGGCTGGGTTCGCTCAAGGAGCAGGCAGGCAAGGCGGGAGCAGCGATTAATCGCATCGCCGGCCAGGTGAGCCCCTCGCTGAGCAACATCATGCCCACGGGTTCATTTGCTCCACAGCTGACACCAGCGGCCGAGGCGGTGAAGCCGTTCCCGCACCTGCTGATCATGCAGCCCTTGGAGCCGAACGCGCAGCCGTACTACTTCAACCTGGATACGGCGGCTTTCGAGGAGCTACGTCGGCAGACATCGTTTCGTTGGGCAGGCCAGGAACGTCTGACACGCAGCATCGCCCAGCAGGCGGTCGGCCAGGGAGAGGACAAGATCAGCCTCAAGGGCGTGATTTTTCCCGGCTTCAAAGGTGGGCTCAAACAGCTGGACACCTTGCGTACCATCGGGCGACGTCTGCAGCCGGTGAACCTGACCACCGGCTACGGCGAAGTGCTCGGCACCTGGTGCCTGCTCAACATCGAGGAAGAGCAAAGCAACCTGCTCGCGGGTGGTATTCCGCGTAAGCAATCCTTTTCACTGGAGTTTGTGAGCTATGGCGACGACCTGCAGAACGTCTGACGGGGATCTGTTGGACACCGTCTGTCATCACTACTACGGCCATCTGAATGGCACGGTGGAGGCCGTGCTTGCCGCCAATCAAGGCCTGGCCGATGAGCCTCAACCGTTTCGCGCTGGTGTGATCATCCTGCTGCCGGATCTGCCAGCGCAGACGCTGGAGGATATCCAGCTGTGGGATTAAACAGCACCGTCATTCCTCAAAAGCCCCGCCCTGTGCGGGGCTTCTTGTTTCTGGAGTATCACCATGAAGCCGACCTTTCGCATCGTTGCGGACGGCAAGGACATCACCACGCTGATCAACGATCGCCTGTTAGAGCTGCGTGTCTCGGACAAGCCCGGCATGGAGTCGGACGACTTCGAGCTGCGCATTGATGACCGGGATCAAGCGGTCGCGTTACCCACGCGGGGCGCAAGTATTGAGGTCTACCTGGGCTACACCGACAAGGCCCTTACTCGCCTGGGGCTGTACACCGTGGATGAAATCCAGGTGTCCGGGCCTCCGGATACGCTGATCATTCGGGGTAAAGCCAGTGACATGCGCGGCAGCGGCAAGACCGTGCGCAGCGGGTCCTGGGAAAACGTGCCCCTGCAGCAAATTGTCCGCGACGTGGCAGCCCGCAATGGTTGGCAGCCGGTGTGTCCGGTGCAAACCAAGGTGCCTCGAGTCGACCAACTCAACGAGTCGGATTACAACTTCATCACCCGCCTTGCCAAACAATATGACTGCACGGCCAAGCTGGCCGACGGCAAGCTGTTGGTCATGCCTCGGCAAGGTGGTCAAACAGCCAGCGGCAAGAACCTGAGCCCTGTGGTTCTGAGGCGCTCTGATCTGAGCCGCTATCAATTCCGTCTCGGCGACCGCAATACGCAAAAGGCGGTACGCACCAAGCACCAGGACAAAAAGTCCGGCGCGCTTAAGGTGGTCGAGCTGGACAACGACGACCTACCGAACGGCCTGCCAGCGGTCCATACCGACCGGCATATCTACCCCAACAAGTCAGCCGCCGAGCAGGCCGCCAAGGCGCGCTTGGCCGCGTTCAATCGCAGCAGCGCCGGGGTTCGCCTGGAAATGGCCGGGCGTACCGATGTATTTGCCGAACGGTCCATCATCGTTCAGGGGATCAAGCCCGGGCTTGACGGTGAATACCTGGCTGAGGCGGTGGAGCAATTGTTTACCCCCAGTGGCTGGACCACCGCAGTCGAGTGCAACGGCGGCAAGAAGGGCAAGGCCAATGCCAAGGGGAAGAAAAAGAAGAAGGAAGCCAAGCCGGTCAAGGTCGTCCAGCTTTAAGCGGACTCAGCACCACCTCAAACACAACCGCAACCCGCCATCGAGCGGGCTTTTTTTGGAGCCCCCATGCCACTCACTGAGCAGCAACTACAGCGCATCATGCCCAACGCCCGCCGCCAAGCGGGCGTTTTTGTATCGGCCCTGAACGCCGCCATGGCCCACCGACAGATCGACACGCCCAAGCGGCAGGCGGCATTCCTGGCCCAGGTTGGGCATGAATCCGGCCAACTGCAGTACGTGCGGGAGCTGGGCGGCGATCAGTACCTCAGCAAATACGACACCGGTTCGCTGGCGTCGAAACTCGGCAACACGCCCGAGCCCGACGGAGATGGCCAGCGCTATCGCGGTCGCGGCTTGATCCAGATTACCGGTGCCCACAACTACCTGCGCTGCAGCTTGGCGCTGTTCGGCGACGAGCGTCTGTTGCGTACGCCCGAAGTGCTGGAACTGCCCCAATGGGCGGCCGAGTCGGCTGCGTGGTTCTGGTGGGTCAGGGAGCTGAACGTGCTGGCTGATCGGGATGAGTTCGAAAAGATCACCCGGAAAATCAACGGCGGGCTCAACGGCTTGGCAGATCGCCTGCAGCTGTGGGAGCGGGCGAGGGCGGTGTTATGCGTCTCGTCGACCTGATCCCGCTGCAATACCGCGTGCTGGTCGCCGGCCTTTTACTGCTCGCTTTGGTCGCCACTTCGGCGGCCATCGCCTGGACAGTCCAGGGCTGGCGATACGGTCAGCAGTTGGAAAAACAAGCCCGGCTCCACACCGAAACCCTCAACCAAATAACCCTGGCCTCGGCCGCGCTGCAGCGTACCGAGCAAGACAAGCGCCTGGCCCTGGAACAGCGGCTGGCCGCCAAAGACCAAACCCACTATCGAGCCCTAACCGATGCCCAACGTGATCAGGATCGCCTGCGTGATCGCCTCGCTACTGCTGATGTCCGGCTGTCAGTCCTACTCGACGCCACCGATACCATCAACGGCTGTGCAGTGCCAGCCGCCACCGGCACCGGCGGCGTGGTTCATGGAGCCACACGCGCCCGACTTGACCCGGCGCATGCTCAACGAATTATCGGCATCACCGATGCCGGCGACCGGGGGCTGATAGCCCTGGCTGCTTGCCAGGCCTATGCCAAAGAAGTTTCAACACCGAAGTGAAAAGAAGCGACCGGGCCGGATGCGCCAACATCCGACCCGGTCGCCGTCCCTGCAGATGTCCCTGCAAGTCCAGCCAAGGCTCCTGCTCCGTGCACAAAGCGCGGCGAGCCTAGCACCTGTTTATCCATACAGTAAAGGTCTTGCTTTCAATGAGTTCACCCATCATCCCTTGGATGGGCGGCAAGCGCCGCCTAGCCGACCGCCTCATTCCGCTTTTTCCGCCTCACGAATGCTATGTCGAAGTCTTTGCCGGCGGTGCCGCGCTTTACTTCATGCGACCCCAGGCCGCTCCCGTTGAAGTCCTGAACGATATCAACGGCGATCTGGTGACGCTCTATCGCGTCGTGCAGAACCACCTGGAAGAATTCGTGCGCCAGTTCAAATGGGCGCTCAGCTCCCGCCAGGTGTTCGAGTGGCAGAAAATGACCCGTCCTGAAACCCTCACCGACATCCAGCGCGCCGCCCGGTTCTTCTACCTGCAGCACCATGCCTTCGCCGGCAAGGTCACCGGGCAAACGTTCGGCACCGCAACCACTGGCCCGGCCATTAACCTGCTGCGGATCGAGGAGAACCTCTCGGCCGCATGGCAACGACTGTCCGGCACCTACGTCGAAAACCTCCCCTGGCTTGATTGTGCTGAGCGCTATGACCGCGCTCATACGTTCCACTACATGGACCCGCCGTACTGGCAGACCGCTGGTTATGGCGTGGACTTCCCGTTCGAGAATTACGAGCGGATGGCTGACTTCATGCGCCGTTGCAAGGGCAAGGTAATGGTCAGCATCAACGACCACCCGGACATCCGCCGCGTGTTCGAAGGCTTCCAAATGATATCGATTGATATCCACTATAGTAGTAATAATCAACGGCATGGTAAAACTAGCAGTAGTGATGAGTTGGCAATTTTGAACTGGACTCCTGTAATGCAGAGGGGACTATTTGATGTGGTCGGATAAATAGCTGATTAGCTAAAAGGATGGTGCACTTGTTAAGGTTTAAAGGTCTTCGTGGTCATAAAGGTTTTGATTTGGATGGTGAATTACGTATTGATCAAAAAATTGGTGTGCTGACTGGGAAAAATGGTTCAGGAAAAACAAGATTTTTAGAGGCGATAGCCAATGGTAACGTCATCGTTGATGAGGATGGCGAGGAAATAGCGGTCGCATCTATTAAAATGATTGAGCACAAATCGTTGGTGCCTCAATTCTATAATGGATATGATGAAAATTCGCGCAAGATGAAAGTGTTGGCTTTAAAACAGATATTGGAAGCATGTAAGGGGGAGTTAGATGAGCCGTTAAGTGCGGTGGCTGTTAATCATCCTTTGATGGCACAGAGGGCTGGTAGGTTAGGTGGTGCTGATTGGCCGCAAGCTCATAGAGTCATCGGGTTGATCGCGCGTAAGCTAGGGAAGAAACCTAGTGAGGTTTCAGGAGGAGAGGTTGATAGCTATTATGATGAATATCGAAGGTTGACTTTTGGTGAATATGATGTTGGGGCAATATTCAAAGATTACCTGAGGCGAAAGGAGAGTAATTTATATTTTCAATGGTTGCGTCAAGAGCGAGGGCGTGAAGATGTTCATTTTGTTTCCGAAGATTCATTTGAGTCGGAGTTTGGAGGTCCTCCTTGGGTTGCTCTCAACTCGATCCTGAGCGACTTGTTTGACGGGAAATTTAAGTTTAGCGAACCGGGACATGAATACGATCCCGCTTTTGTTACAAGCTTATGCTTAAGCGCGGATGGAACTCCGTTGGAACCTAAGGAGCTTTCTTCCGGAGAGCAAACTCTTTTATGGCTAGTTCTTACCATTTTCAATACTCGTGCTTTTATATCTAGCACTCAGACTCCCAAACTTTTGTTGATAGACGAACCGGATGCATTTTTACACCCCTCAATGGTCTTGAAAATGGTCCAGTGCTTTGAAAGTTTTTGTGACGTATTCGACGCTGTGGTTCTTTTTACTACGCACTCACCTACAACTGTTGCTCTCGCTCCCGTTGATGCAATTTATGTTGTGGATGATAATAAAGTTTCCGCTGTGGACCAGGACGGGGCGATTTGCGAGTTGCTAGATGGTGTGACGCAAATATCAATAAGCCCCCATAATCGTAGACAGGTTTATGTTGAAAGCTCAAGTGATGTTGAGATCTTTCAGATGTTGTATGATGCTGTTTTGCGAAAAAGTGAGTTTCTAGATAAGAAAATTAGCTTGACGTTTGTAAGTGCTGGGATGAAATACCCTAGGGGGTTGGTTGCAGAGAAACTGAGAGAGTTCTTTGGGGGGCTGGAATCGGGACAGGTGGAGTTGTATACGAGTGCTATAAACGGTGTCGGTGGTTGCGTACAGGTGAAAGGAGCGGTAGAGCATCTTTGTGATGCTGGCAGTATCACGGTAAGGGGGCTGATTGATAGGGATGCAAATAACATCGCTGAGGGTCATGTGCATGTTTTAGGTGGTGGGGTTTGCTATGCAATCGAAAATTTGGTTTTCGATCCCGTCTGTACTTTGCTAAAAGCGCATCTAATAGATGATCAAAAGTTTTCTATGACTGCTATATGTGGTGCAGAGGTAACATACGATCAGTGGCTGGAGGATGATGATTTGTTGCAAAAAAGTGTTGATGTATTTATAGATACGTTGTTGGGTCGGCCGAATCTGAGGGATGTTTCATTCGAATATATGGGTGGTAAGCGACTGCTTTCTGATTCTGGATATTTGAATCATCATGGTCATGAGCTTTGGAAAGATAAAATATCGATCAAATATGCGCCGCTTAAAAGGTGTGGGAAAAATGAAGAAGGTGTAAAGAAAGAAATTGTTCGTTGTATGTTGCTGCATACGAAGGGTAAGTTTGTTCCGTCATTGTTCGTAGCTGCATTCTCTGATCTTCAGAAATAGAGGCTATTGTTTGTATGATAAGGTTTTGAGTTTTTTAATCTATTTAAATTATTCGCTGGATTAACTCTATGCCTTGATTTCGAACATTACCCACTGCAAGGTCAACCTTGAACCACTCAAAGACCTCGCTAGGTTCGCCCTGCAGCAGAACGATTTGTTCGGCGCGCTCTGTTGGTGTGGCAGGATCGATCCATTCCCGCGCCAGCTCCGCATTGAGCGCCACAGGGCGGCGATCATGGATGTCCACCATGCCTCCCTGGCTGTCAGCGGTGATGATTACGAAGCCGTCATGCTCCAGCGGCTCCCTGGCTCCAGTTGGGTACTGGCCGATGGCAGCGCACAAAATCGGCGCTTGGTCCTTTCGGCGGATCAGGTACGGCTGCTTCTTTGGCCCGCCTTCATCCACCCATTCGAACCAACTGTTGATTGGGGCCAGTGCTCGGTGCGGCCAGATCGACTTGTAGTAAGGACCGTGCGCAACTTTCTCGACCCTAGCATTCACCGGGGTTCTATCCTTCGCCCAATGCGGCTTCCAGCCCCAACGCACTAGGTCGACGTGTAGAACGTCACCCTCCTGATGGAAGAGCGCGAACTGATTCGAGGGTGCGCCGTTATAGCGCCCCAAGGGCTGATCGCCCACGGTATTGACCATGGCGTTCGGCATGCTTAGAACGCGGGTGAACTCATGGATTCCGGTGTACTGGGAGAGTCGTCCGCACATGTTGAACCCTCTGGTTAACGTCAGCGTAGTCCAGTGGGCGACCCGTCGACGAAGCACAGGTAAGCGGCGCACGACCGCGACCTGCATCAGCCGGGGCCTGCTCAGCCACTTGTCCGAATCCTCTTACAAGAAATTGACCGCAAAACTTGTACAACGTTAACTGTATATCTGTACAGGTTTCTAGAAGTGGTCCGTCATGAGCTTTTCGATTTTAGGCCCCATCGCTGAAGGCGGGTTAAAGCTGCCTCTCTGTTCGTTTCGAGTGCCCGCCGGGTTTCCGTCTCCGGCAGCGGACCATATCGAAGCGCACATCTCATTGGATGAGGTTCTGAACATACGCGCCCCGCATGTCTACCTAGTTTCCATCGCTGGGGAGAGCATGCAGGGCGCTGGGATCTTTGAAGGGGACCTTGCCGTCGTCGACCGTGCGATGGAGCCTACGCACGGGCACATCGTCGTGGCGCTGCTGAACAACGAGCCCGTGTGCAAACGCCTTTGCATACGCGGTAAGGAGGTGATTCTCCTGTCGGAGAACCCAAAGTACCCACCGAGGTACGTGCTCGAGGGCGACGAGCTGGTCATCTGGGGCGTCATTACCTGCAGCGTGCGCAGCCATGTCTAAAGCCCAGCCTGTTTTTGCCCTGATCGATTGCAACAGCTTCTACGCCAGTTGCGAAAGAGTATTCCGCCCGGACCTGGCCCGCGTGCCCATCGTGGTTCTGAGCAACAACGACGGCTGTGTGATTGCTCGCAGCTACGACGCCAAGCCCTACGTGAAAATGGGCGAGCCGTATTTCCAGATCAAGCACAAGCTGCAGAAACACGGCATCGTCCCGTTCTCCTCAAACTACGCGCTATATGGCGACATGAGCGAGCGCGTGATGACACTCATTGAATCGATGGTGCCTGCTGTCGAGGTTTACAGCATCGACGAAGCCTTCGCGGATCTCACCGGCATTAACGGCCGGGATACCCTCGGTCGCAAGATCCGCAGCCACGTGCTGCGCTGCACTGGCATCCCAGTCGGGGTAGGGATCGCTCACACCAAGACCCTGGCGAAGCTCGCGAACCACACGGCCAAGCGGCTGCAGGTGCAAACGGGCGGCGTGGTTGATATCTGCGACCCGTTCAAGCGCGACTGGGTGCTGCGCAACACCGACGTGTCCGAGGTCTGGGGAGTCGGTCGCAAGATGAAACTTCACTTGGACACCATGGGTATCAAGACCGCTATGGACCTGGCGAAGGCCGACCCTTGGACGCTACGCAAGAAATTCAGCGTGGTGATTGAGAAGACAGCCCGCGAGCTGGCCGGCACGCCGTGCCTGGAGCTGGATGAGCCGGACCCGCCGAAGCAGGAGATCTGCTGTAGCCGGATGTTTGGTAAGCGGCTCACGGAGCTGGTACCGATCAAGGAAGCGGTGGCCACTTACATGATGCGCGCCTCGGAAAAGCTCAGGGCGCAGAGGTCGCTTTGCAAGAAGATCCGCGTCAGCATCCGCACTGGCATGTTCAACCCGGAGGAGGCGAAGTACGCCAACGGTGTTCTGATTGACATGCCGTACCCTACGGACGATGTGCGGCTGCTGACCAAGGCCGCGGTAGATGCACTCGACCGGGTTTTTCGACCGGGCTTCAAGTACAGCAAGGCCGAGGTGCTGTTGATGAATCTCTGTCAGCAAGGAGAGTACACCGACGACCTGTTTGCCACCTCGCAGCCAGTCGACGCCACGAAGTTGATGGCGGTGTTGGACCAGATCAACGGACGCTGGGGCAGGGGGACGCTGCGTTCAGCCTGCGTGCCTGCAAACCCTGAATGGGGCATGCGCCGGGAGCTGATGAGCCAGAGCTACACCACAAGACTGGACCAGCTGTGGCGAATTTCTTGTAAGTAGCCGGTGGAAAATATTGAGCCTTCGTTCACGTGTGGGACGTTCTGCATATATAGCAGCACCCTGTGTTACTAGGATTGGAAGCAGAGGTGGGCTTTCAGATGTAATTTTCCATTCTCGCCCGAAATTCTACAGCCAGAGCCTCTCAGAAAAGAGCGATTAGCTCTGGTGACATAAGGCTCCTACCTTGGAAAATTAAACCCAAGTATCTTCAAGTTTTCGGAGTTTGAGTCCAATAGATTCCATTTTTGGGATAACCGCTCTGAGAGCATTCCGCATGGTTTCCTGGCTCGGGTTCGATTGGATGTTGAAGTAGTGATTGTTTGGCTCTTTGTCGTTAAATTCCATTGCTTCAATTGACAACTCTGAATTGATCAGCTCTACGGTCTTCTCTAAAAGCGTGTCGCTTTCGGCAGTGATGGTTAGAAGTAAATCGCGGTCGTCGTCGTAAATATTAACTATGATTTTATCAGTTAGCTCGTGACATTCATCTCGTTTGACGAATGTTGCCTCGAGGATTTCCCACTGCTTTTCAATTGAAAGGTCCATCTTTATTATCCTTGTTGAGAAGTTGAAAGGTTCTGGTCGTCTTGATGTGGCGTGGCGACCTATTGTGTAAGTTTTATTTGTCTTTAGTGGCAGTATTAATAATTTTAGTCGTGGTTGCGACTTCAAAGAGCCAAGAAGTCATCGAGTTCATCTGGTGGCCATACAGTTTTAGCGAGAAAAAGGCCAATAACGTGCTCGACACCGTCCACCTGCTCGATTAATTTTTTGGCAGCATTAAATGATGCCCCCATAGTAATAACGTCATCCAAAATTACAACCGTGGCTCTTGCAGGGTGATATACATGCGCAGGGTCAATCGCCATGGTTTCCAAGAGTTCGGCGGGAGTTAATCTGCCTCCACCTTCATGTTGGCTTTGCCTTAACGCTGTTTGTACAAGTATTGGGCGAATATCGGTCGGGGGTTTTCCTCTAGCCATGCTTAGCAGAACTTTATGCATCCTGTCATCAAAATCTGGATGGCCTGGGGGCTTGGAGCAAGGCATCGGCACAAATGTCACACGGGAGTCTGCTTTTAGATCTAGAGTGGCGGCAAGTATGCGGCCCCAATAATCAATCGCGCGCTGCTTATACCATAGCTCGCCACTGGAGCTGGAGGGTTTCTTTTTTAAGTTAAGAATCTGTTGGTTGGTTTCGCTTTTTTGAAAACCTCCACCAGATGTGTATTCACCATAGTAGTAACATTTATCATCATCCACTAGATAGCGGTAATCATCGTTGTCCAGCTCAATCAGCTTTGTCATCCGTGAGCATTCCAATAAGGTCACTTACATTTTTAACTCGAATGGCGCCCAACTTCTCATACTTTGCTGGCCATGTTAGTTCCGGCTTTCTAAAACAGCTGTCGAGAATGAAAAGCTTTCTTTTTTGCGCAAGTGCTGCACGCGCCTGTACGAGTGTGCCTGAAGTATTGCCCGCTTCAACTATGATTGTCGCATTAGTGAGTGCGGACATTGTTACGTTGCGCGCGGGGAAAAAAAGTCGATTTACTTTATAGTTTTGAGCGTCATACCTCAGGAATGGTACTTGGGAGATGAGTAGGTGGTGTTGGGCAATTCGATCTTGGAGAAGTTTGTTTTCTTTAGGGTAATAAGAGTTTAATGGTGTGCCTATCACCGCAATAGTGTTGCCTCCTGCCTCGAGTGCAGCATTGTGGGCGCAGGAATCAATTCCTTTAGCTAGCCCTGAAACAACGGTGAATCCTTTTTGAACGAGTTTGTGTGCAATAAATCCAGCATTAAAGGCGCCTTCTTCACTTGGTGAGCGTGTCCCTACAATAGCAACACATGGTGTATCAACGAGTTCCCAGTTCCCCATGTAGTAAAGCATTTCAATTGGGTGGTCGGCATCTCTGAGTTTCTGTGGATATTCACCTGCGCCATGTAGTCTAATGCCGACCTTCGAAAGAAATTCTGCTCCCAGGGAGCTTGAAAGCTTCTTGCATGTATCTTCAATGAGTAGACGGTCCACAAGGTCCGAGGGCGCAGCTCCAGGGTTTTCGCCGAACAGTTTTGCAAGGTTTGCGAACCATGCGCCATGGTTGAGCCAGAGGGCTTCATAGGCTGCGATCTCTTCCAGTGGAATGATCGGCTTTGAACGAAAAATATTCGCTATTGGGGAGGTAAAATTCATACTTGATTTTCTGATCGCTGTCTGCGTCATGGGCGTTCCTTGCTAGACCTTGCTGGTGGTGAAATGTTGCACCACAGCGTTTGCGTCGATTTAGCGCCTTCTGTCCCTATCGGTGCTTAATTTAGCGTGATCTTTAGCTCTGCGTCACTGAAAAACCAAATCTAAGTGACACAAAAACGAACGCCCCAGCAGCGAGACGCAGATTCATGCGTTTATGGGTAGCCGAAAGCGAAATTTTTTGTCGAAAAACATCGTTTCTGGTGAGGGAAAATAGCTAGGAGGGGCCCGGCGCATAAAAACCCTCTTAATAGTCTGGTTTTTTTGCGCGAAAAGCCGGGTACGCCTAGCGCCTTCCCAGCCTCACTATCTCCCGACGCCAAGCGGAACCCACCCAACCTACCGGTGTGATTTCTTACCCAGTACCGCACGCCTGAAATCAGCCAAGCTGCGATTGCTAAATATTTACTACATAGTTTTCCTAAAAGATGCTCGCAGCCAGGCTAGGTAGAGGTTCAGCGACTAATCCGTCCAATCCATCATGGGTGAGCCAGGGGCCACTTTTGACCAGCAGCTGACACTCAGCCGAGCAAAAGCCATGCCGGTTCAGAATTCGCGTAACAATAGAGTGATCTGCAAGCGATAAATTGATAACTTCCAGTCCACCTGACGCGAAACCCACTGAGCTAGACGACAGTGCTCACGCGTTTCGCATTTGAAAGCAGATCGCATAGAGAAACTTGGAGCCGCTTAGTGGAAAGCACGTTGGGAAAAATTTGCGGATTGCAGCCCAAGTACTCATCAACCAACACACACGAAATGCAAGAGCGGGGGTATCTTATTCGATCTGTGCTTGCGGGGGAGTTGCGTTCCCGTTTACCAGCCCTACAGAAGGCATTTCATAGTGCCTTTGATGATCTTGCTGTCGAGGGCTCGGATGGTATCGGGCGAAAGACAGAAGCCCCGTGGGTACGCGTCTTTTCTAGAACAATGTCCCCTAACCCGCGTGAAGGGTTCTATCTGGTAATTCACTTTGCAGCTAACGGCTCTGCTGTTTTCATCACAGTAGGGTGCGGGAGCACGATCTGGCGCGGGGGCGATCTCCAGCCTGTATCTAATGACGAACTTAGTAAACGAACCTCATGGGCTCGGTTCGTCGTTCAGCAAAAATGGAAGACGCTCAGCCCTTTTGATGACGAGATTGTCCTGGGTGCGAAAGCGCCACTCCCACGAACATTCGAGAAAGCCACGGCATTTGCTAAGCGTATAGCAGTCTCAGACTTATTGACCGTTGATTTTGACCTTTTATTATTTAGAGCTGCAGAACGCCTTAGCGAAATTTATCTTGCTCAGATTGAGCAACGAGATATATCTCCAGGCGACCAAGATGCTGGGGAAATTGCTATAATTGCCAAACCTCTGAGAAGTACAGCAGGAAAGCAAGGACGAGGGCTGACAGCAAAGGAACGGCAGGTAGTTGAACTTCAAGCTATGGCACTGGCGATACAATATCTGGCTGCAAAGGGTTTTGAGTCGCGGGATACTTCAGCAACGGACTCATTTGATATTCTTGCCAAGAAAGCTGGTGAGAAGCTTATGGTCGAGGTGAAGGGCACGACCAGTGATATCTGTGATTCGGTACTGATGACAAAAAACGAAGTTAATCTCCATCGAGAACATAAAGGATCCACAGGCCTACTTATCGTCTCGAAGATTAGACTCTCTCGTGATAATGACGAGCCAACAGCTACTGGTGGCGAAGTTGAGGCTCTACTTTACTGGGATATTGATGAGTGGATTTCGGAACCAATTGCGTTTCAAGTATCGCGAAAGGCTAGCTACTAGGCCGATCTACCCAAAAAACATGAATGTACCTCGGTCAACTTGGGAAACGCTGTAACTACTTTGGGCCGGTTTCTGCAGGTCAAGACCGTCAAAAGTCGGCCAAGAGTAGTCATTGAAAAATCGCACTTGAGGATCCTTCAGCCGCCAAGGGCAGCAATGGTGTTATTGAGCCGTCGCAGCAGATCATCGTATGTGATGATGTCCATCATGTTTGCATACTTGCGTTTTATTATCTCGAAGTCCAACAACTGGCTTCCTGTCATATTGGCACCGCCGATTTGATCGCGTCCGACGATGATAGTCGCCTTGGGATTGGAGATCCGAATCCTCATGCCCGGCGGTAGTTCAGTGGTGTATTTTTTGGTGAGGGTTTCTTCACCTTTGATACCCCATTTCGATAAGTGGAACAGATATTTCTCGGCCTGCATAATGCTACCGCTCAACTCTGAGGTCGGTATACTGTTACCACGATACTGGCTCTTGCGAAGGATTTTGTCATCGAAGGGCTTTTTGACTTCTATGATGTCAAGATTTCCATTGGCATCAATCAAGGCAATGTCGATATATCGATCAGTTTTCTTGCTGAGATTACTATAATAATCATGGATAGTGACATTCTCGAGAACCATAATATATTTGGGGAACAAAAGGAGTAGGAAGGACAGCATCAGCTTCTGCCAGTCACCCTCGGACCAATTTTTCTTGGTTGCCAAGGAGTCCTTTATTAGGTCTCGAATCAAAATGTATTTCTCGATTTCCAGCTTCTTCAATACATCCAAATTGATTTTGTTGGTGCTGGTGAGAGACTTGTTTCTGTTGAGATAGTTTTCATAGCGGCCCCGTGCATCCCTCATACCATCCAGGTACTGAGAAAGTATTGTTTGAACACGAGCATCGGCGTAGCGGTTGAGTTCATAGCTGTTCGGGAATTTTTTGAGCAGTTCCTCAAATACGTCTCTCGGTATTGCGTCGGGGTGTGTCCCTCCTATCACAATGGAATTGGAGTGATCTAGTAGTTCTGATAGACGAAGAAAAATCGAGATATTGCGCTCGGCAACAAAGAGAGACCGCCTGAGTGTTATATCACGACTTATGAGTAAGTCGTTTTTGATTTCAAGGATCCGCGCAGGAA
The DNA here is from genome assembly GCF_001269655.1 of Pseudomonas thivervalensis. Lineage (GTDB taxonomy): Bacteria > Pseudomonadota > Gammaproteobacteria > Pseudomonadales > Pseudomonadaceae > Aquipseudomonas > Aquipseudomonas thivervalensis. The sequence goes on along the minus strand of NZ_LHVE01000013.1, from coordinate 249,124 downwards.
TCCTCACATAGTCATTTGCGAAAGTTCCGAATCGAAACTGATACTTATAATTCTCAAAATTTTGGTTGGGGGATGGAGGATTTAGTAAGTCTGAAGAATTGAACAGAAATATTCGAGATATCCGCGCTTTGTTGTTGGTCGTCAATTCATCCCAGACCCATTTGTCATCGGATCCCAGATCTCCTTCGTATTCAAGATCGACACCTGTAGCTGTAATCTGAAATTCAAGCATGCTTCCCTCGATGGAAAAAATCAACGCCTCCTACTTATAGCAGGTGATATCAGAGTTTACATACTGAATGCCTCTAGTTTGATAGGCACAGTTGAGCGGCTGCTTTTGGCCCGAAAGCCGACACTGAGCGAGCGAAAAAGGGTGTCTCCAGTTAAGAAAAAGCCCCGTGTCGTTTCTACCGACGCGGGGCTTTTGGATGCATGAGTTCTCGTACCATTCTCCGTACCAATCGTTGCGTTTTGGTGAGAAAAATCAGGTCGCCCTAAGTACGAAACCCCCGATTTCATTACTTCTGAACACCAAGCTGAACCCACTCTATATAGCGGTGTAATTCTGTTCCAGAGACATGAAACTACCTGTGGGATTTTACGCAAAGGGCAAGGGTACGGTGGCGGACACGGCGCTGCAAGCTCGGCAAGCGAGGGCTATTCGTCGCGGCCTTCCATCATGGTGCGCTTGAGCATCACGTAGACCGCCCCGGCTCCGCCGTGTTTCGCCTGGCAGGAGGTGAAGCCCAGCACTTGCGGGTGCTGGCGCAGCCAGGTGTTGACGTGGCTCTTGATCATCGGTCGCTTGCCGTCCAGGCGCACGGCTTTGCCATGGGTGACGCGTACGCAGCGGATTTCGAACTTGGTGGCTTCGGCCAGGAACGCCCAAAGGGTTTCCCGGGCCTTTTCGACACTCATGCCGTGCAGATCGAGGCTGCCTTCGAAGGGGATCTGGCCGACCTTCAGCTTGCGCATCTGGCTTTCCTGGACACCGTCGCGGGCCCACATCAACTCGTCTTCCGGCCCGACGTCGATCACGAACTGATCGGACAAGCCGTCCACGGTGGTGGCGTCGGTGCGCACGGTGGCCGCTTGGCGCAGCTTGGCGATTTGCGCGCGATCAGCCTTGGGCTTGCCGGTCTCGGCACGGTCGTGCTTGATCGGTTTTACGCCCTGGATCGCACTTTTGAACAGGGAAAAGTCGTCGTCTTGCATGTCAGCCTCCGCGAAGCCGGCCAGTTTACCCAACTCTGGCGGAATCCGGCGCGACAAAACGTCGGGTGGCGGGTCAGTCGTGCTTTTTCATCAGGTGCGGAGCCATGGCCAGCTCCAGGGATTGACGGGCGCGACGGCGGCAGCGGCGCCAGAGCCAGACGCCCAGCAACAGCACGAAAAGACCGACGGCCAGGATGATAGCCGAACCCAGTGGGGTCGCGTTCAACTCGCCCAGTGCCGGTGGACGGCCCAGCAGGCTGGCGGCACCGGCCATGGCCAACAGTACACCGAGTGTTGCCAGCAGCGCTGCGATCGCTGCGCCGAAACGAAACCGCCAGTTGCTCGGGCCTTTGGGCCGCAAGCGACGTGCGTCAAAACCATCGGATAACTTCATTCCGACCTTCCTCAATGGGTATCGGCCCTTCGACCGGAAGATATTCGGGTTGTTCCTGACACTAGGGCAATTGCGGCAAATGAGAGGCTTTTGCGGATGAGCGGCGCAGTGGGCCGCTCATCAAGGCGCATCAGATGAAATCGCGGGTCAGGGCCAGGGTGGCGAAGTTGTCGGCCATGATCGCCATTTCGGTCTGCTGCACGTGCTCGGCGCTGAGGACGCCGCCCTTGTACGGCAGGTCGCGCGTGGCGCAGGCGTCTTCCACCAGGGTGCAGCGAAAGCCCAGGTTCTTGGCGGCGCGCACGGTGGTGCTGACGCTGGAATGGCTCATGAACCCGCACACGATCAGGTCCAGGGGGCCGAAGTCTTCCAGGCGCTTTTTCAGCTCGGTGCCGTGGAAGGCGCTGGGCAGCAGCTTCTCGACCACGGTTTCGTCGCCCTGGGGTTCGAGGCCGGCAATGAACTCCCCGCGTTCGCCTTGTGGGTCGAACAGCCCGCCATGGGTGCCCAGGTGGCGCACGTGCACGATCGGTCGACCGGCTGCACGGGCCGCGCCGAGCAGTTGCTTGATGTTCGCGACGGCTGCATCCATGCCGCTCAGGGCCAGGGGCCCGGCGAGGTATTCTTTCTGGGCATCGATGATGATCAAGGTCGCTTGACTCAGATTGGCCGCTGCATAACCACGGCCGCTGAGTTGAAACATCGTTTTTGGAACGGACATTCTGGGGCTCCTTCGAGTGGGGCTTTTGCGACATTGTCCTCTGGCTGAGCGGTTCTGTGAATCGCTTCCATCGCAAGGGCCGCCGTTGCTGGCCTACAGCCTTGTCAAGATGCTCGTCTTGTTCAATAGGCGGTGCAAAAAACGGACAAATCCTACGGTTGGTCCGGCGCTTTTCGTTCGTCATCGGGGCGCGTTTGGGTGGGGGCGCGTTTGGCTGGTAGACTCGCCCGTCGATTTTTCTGGAGTTTGCCACCGTGATCACTTCCCGCCTCCGTACCCTGCGCGACCATATCCGTTGGGCCGTCAGCCGTTTCCATGGGGAGGATCTGTTTTTCGGCCATGGCACCGACAATGCGTGGGACGAAGCCCGTCAACTGGTGTTGGGCGCGTTGCATCTGCCGTGGGAAATTGCCGACAGCTACCTGGACTGCCGTCTTGAAGACGAAGAGCTGGTCCACGTGCAGCGTTTGCTGCGTCGGCGGATTGCCGAGCGTATCCCGACGGCCTACCTGCTGGGTGAGGCCTGGTTCTGTGGAATGTCATTCATCGTCGACGAACGCGTGCTCATTCCGCGTTCGCCCATCGGTGAGCTGATCGAAAAACGCTTTAAGCCTTGGCTGGGCCAGGCGCCGGCACGGATTCTCGACCTGTGCACCGGTTCCGGCTGCATCGGCATCGCCTGTGCCTATGAATTCCCGGAGGCCGAAGTGGTGCTGGCCGACCTGTCGTTCGAAGCACTGGAAGTGGCCAACCAGAACATCGAGCGCCACGGCGTCGATGAGCGCGTGTTCACTGTCCAGGGCGATGGTTTCGACGGTTTGCCGGGGCAACGTTTCGACCTGATCGTGTCGAACCCGCCCTACGTCGATGCGGAAGATTTCGCCGATATGCCGCAGGAATACCAACATGAGCCGGAGCTGGGGCTGGCCTGTGGCGACGACGGCTTGAACCTGGTTCGTCGGATGCTGGCCGAGGCGGCCGATCATCTGACCGAGAAGGGTCTGTTGATTGTCGAGGTGGGCAACAGCCAGGTGCACGTCGAGGCGCTGTACCCGGAAGTCGATTTCGCCTGGCTCGACTTCGAGCGCGGCGGCCATGGCGTGTTCATGCTCAGCGCCGAGCAGTGCCGCCAGCACCAGGGGTTGTTCGCTTCGCGGGTTTGATTGCTGCGACCGCTTTTGTGGCGAGGGAGCTTGCTCCCGTTGGGCTGCACAGCAGCCCTCGCTTTAAAGGCTCAAAATAGTATTTGCCAGATTTACGACTGCTGCGCAGCCGAGCGGGAGCAAGCTCCCTCGCCACGGGATTGTCCGTATTGCGCCGCAACCCCACTGTGGGGGCATGCGCGGTTGGGATCAGTGCCGCGTCGCAATCCAGATCAGCAACCCCGCCTGGAACATGGCGAAGGCCACCAGGCAGGTGATGGTGAAGCGCAAGCCGGTGTCTTCGCGCTTGAACTTGTTGACCTTCTCTTCCTGCTGCTTGAGTTTGACTTCCTGTTCCGCCAGGTTCTGCTCGGCTTGTTGCAGCATCTGCGCGGCTTCGAGGATGGTCACGAACTGCAGCTTCTCGGTGTTCCAGTCCCCGACCAGATCGCCGACCTGGGCCGACTTGATGCTGCCCTTGAGGTGCTGGGCGTCGGCGTAGGCGACCTCGAAGCCCTGGGCCTTGAGGAAGCGGTCGCGGCGCAGGCGCGTGTCTTCGTTCAGGGCGTCCTTGTTGTCCAGGTCGGTGCCGTCCACCTGGTAGGCCGACCAGCGCTTCTTGGCCCAGGTAATACCCTGGGCCGCGAGGAACCGGCCAATGCCACGGTTCAACGGCTCGACTTGCAGGTTGTCCGGGGAAAAAGTCAGGCGTTTCTCGACGTGATCGGCCCAGACGTCCAGGTGATTCTGTTCCTTGCGCACCCGCTGGTTCGGCAGCTGGATGGTCATGCGCAGGAGGCTGCGTTCCTTGCTGTGGCGCTCGACATAGCTGAACTCGACAAACCGCAACGGCCGCACGCCGGTGGCGCGGTCGGTCTTGAGCGGCGCCAGCCGGAGCATCTTGTGATGCTCGGTATGCACATCGGCCCACGGCAGCTCCACCGCAGACGAGGCGGGGGCTTCGGCAGCGGTGTCGGGGGAAGTTTGAGTTTCAGTCATAACGGCAAAATCCTGTCCAGGCCGGCGGGTCGGTAGCCATTGCGCTATCCGACACCGGGTTATCGGCCATTTTTGCCAGTACTGAAGCTAAATCGACTAAAACCGCCTAACGCGCGGCTAACGAGTCAATAAAACGCAGAATCCGCGTGCCGAGTTCGGCCGCCAGGGGCAGGTTGGGGTCCTTGTAGGAGGCCAGTTGCCGTTTCACGTCGTTGGGCACGATGCGCATCACGTGGTTCATGCCCTCGATCAGCACCAGTTCGGCGTCGGGCTTGGCGGCTTTCAACTTCCGGGCATCATCGACGCTGACCTGGATGTCGTTGCTGCCCTGGATGATCAAGGCCGGCATCGTCAGCGCGGCGAAGGCCTGGGCCGGGTCTTGGCGGAACAAGGAGATCAGGTACGGCTGTACGCTGGGGCGGAAAATGACCTGCAGTTGCGCTGGCACGTTGTTGTCCAGCCGACCGGCCTTGAGGCTGTCGAGCAACTCGTTGCTGCGCAGCATCAGCGGCGGTGGCAGGCGGTTGCTCAGTTGCTGGCGCAGCACCTGGTCGATTGGCCGGGCGCTGCCGGACAGCGAAATCACCGCCGCCGCGTTGGCCTGGGGCGCGGCGAGGCTGGCGATCAGTGCGCCTTCGCTGTGGCCCAGCAGAATCAACGGGCCCAGGCGTGGATCGGTGGCGAGCTTGTGGCTCCAGGCCACGGCATCGGCCACATAGGCCTCGACGCTCAGGTTGCGCTCGTCCGGTGTTGCCGCGAGGCTGGCGGCCACACCGCGTTTGTCATAGCGCACGCTGGCAATGTTGTGCCTGGCCAGGACCCAGGCCAGGCGCTTGAGGCTGTCGTTGCGCCCGCCCTCGGGGTTGTTGCCGTCGCGATCCGTAGGACCGGACCCGGAAATGATCAGGACAACCGGCACCGGCGTGTCGGACTTGGGCAGCAACAACGAGCCGAACAGTTCGCCATTGCCGGTGTCGAGGCTGATCGGGCGTTGCAGCACCGTGGCCTGGGCCAGGCAGGAAAACAGGCCGGTAAACAAGGCAAGGCTTAAGGCAAGCAGCTTTAACATCATCACGCCATTAGTTACGAAGGTGCCGGTTGGACTGGCGGCCGCCGATAAGGTTCGAGGATGAACTACGCGGGGAGCCTGCGTATACTGGCGCCCACTACGAATCCAAGGTTGAGTTTCTCAGCGTTTTCACGGAGCACCCTGCATGTCCGGCAATACCTACGGCAAGCTGTTCACTGTCACCACCGCGGGCGAAAGCCATGGCCCGGCGTTGGTCGCCATTGTCGACGGCTGCCCGCCGGGCCTGGAGATTTCCCTGGACGATCTGCAGCGTGACCTGGACCGCCGCAAGCCCGGCACCAGCCGCCACACCACCCAGCGCCAGGAAGCCGATGAAGTCGAAATCCTGTCCGGTGTGTTCGAAGGGCGCACCACCGGCTGCGCCATCGGCCTGCTGATCCGCAACACCGACCAGAAATCCAAGGACTACTCGGCTATCAAGGACCTGTTCCGCCCGGCCCACGCCGACTACACCTACCACCACAAATACGGTGAGCGCGACTACCGTGGCGGCGGCCGCAGCTCGGCCCGGGAAACCGCCATGCGCGTGGCGGCCGGGGCGATCGCGAAGAAGTACCTGGCCAGCCAGGGCATCGTCATCCGTGGCTACATGAGCCAGTTGGGGCCCATCGAAATCCCGTTCAAGACCTGGGACTCGGTGGAACAGAACGCCTTCTTCTGTCCCGACCCGGACAAGGTGCCGGAACTCGAGGCCTACATGGACCAACTGCGCCGGGACCAGGATTCGGTCGGCGCGAAGATCACCGTGGTCGCCGAAGGCGTGATGCCGGGCCTGGGCGAGCCGATCTTCGACCGCCTCGACGCCGAGCTGGCCCACGCGCTGATGAGCATCAACGCAGTGAAGGGCGTTGAGATCGGCGCCGGTTTCGCCTGCGTCGCCCAACGTGGCACCGAACACCGTGATGAACTGACGCCGCAAGGTTTCCTCAGCAACAATGCCGGCGGGATCCTCGGCGGCATTTCCTCGGGCCAGCCGATCGTGGCGCACCTGGCCTTGAAGCCAACGTCCAGCATCACCACGCCGGGGCGCTCCATCGACATCCATGGCAACCCGGTGGAGGTCATCACCAAGGGCCGTCACGACCCATGCGTCGGCATTCGGGCCACGCCCATCGCCGAGGCGATGATGGCCATCGTGCTGATGGATCACCTGCTGCGTCATCGCGGCCAGAACGCCGACGTGCGCGTCAGCACCCCGGTACTGGGACAACTTTGATGGCCGGCCTGCCAGCCGCCGTGGCCTGACGACCGTGGCGGCACTGCCGTACTGGCGGCTCTCCAGTTTCTATCTGTTCTATTTCGCGCTGCTCGGTTCGACGGCGCCGTTCCTGGCCCTGTATTTCGATCACCTGGGCTTCAACGCGGCGCGCATCGGCGAGCTGGTGGCGATCCCGATGCTGATGCGCTGCGTGGCGCCGAACATCTGGGGCTGGCTAGGCGATTACACTGGCCGACGCCTGGCGATCGTGCGGTTTGGCGCGATCTGCACGCTGTTGGCCTTCTCGCTGATCTTCATCGACAAAAGCTACGCCTGGCTGGCGATGGTCATGGCGCTGCATGCGTTCTTCTGGCACGCAGTGTTGCCGCAGTTCGAAGTCATCACCTTGGCCCACTTGAGCGGGCAGGCCGCGCGCTACAGCCAGATCCGCCTGTGGGGTTCCATTGGCTTCATCATCACCGTGGTCGTGCTCGGTCGTTTGTTCGAATGGCTGAGCCTGGACATCTACCCGGTGGCGCTGGTGTTGATCATGGCCGGTATCGTCCTTGCCAGTTTCTGGGTGCCCAATGCCCAGCCATTGCAGGGGCCGCGAGTCGCGGGGGAGGGCTTCCTGCGACAACTGCGCAACCCTGGCGTGCTGGCGTTCTATACCTGTGTGGGCCTGATGCAGGTGAGCCACGGGCCGTATTACACCTTCCTGACCTTGCACCTCGAACACCTGGGCTACAGTCGCGGCTTGATCGGCCTGCTTTGGGCGGTCGGTGTGGTGGCGGAAGTTTTGGTCTTCCTGCTGATGAGCCGGATCCTGGCGCGGTTTTCCGTGCGTCGGGTGCTGCTGGCGAGTTTCCTGCTGGCGGCGTTGCGCTGGCTGTTGTTGGGCTCGCTGGCCGAATTTCTCTGGGTATTGTTGTTTGCCCAGGTGTTGCACGCGGCGACCTTCGGCAGTTTTCACGCCGCCGCCATCCATTTTGTGCAACGTAGTTTCGGCCCTCGTCAGCAAGGCCAGGGACAGGCGCTGTATGCGGCGCTGGCCGGCACGGGCGGGGCCTTGGGCGCGTTGTACTCCGGCTACAGCTGGAATGCCCTGGGCGCCAGTTGGACGTTCAGCCTCGCCAGCGTCGCAGCCTTTGCGGCAGCCGTTATCATTGCGACACGTATGCAAGAGGACCGGCCATGAGCCTTCGAACCGTTAATTTGCTGGAGCCATTGTCATGAGCAGCCTGTCCGTCTATCACGTTTCGAGCCCTGAGATTCCGAACAAGGTGTTGACTCACTTCGAGGACATTGTCGCGACGTTGGCTGAGCAAGGTGTGCGCTTTGACCGTTGGGAAGCAGCGGTGAAAATCCAGCCGGGTGCCAGGGATGAAGAGATCATTGCGGCTTATCAGGCTCGGATCGATGGGTTGATGACTGAGCGGGGTTATGTGGCGGTCGATATCGTCAGTGTCAGCAGTGATCATCCGGAACAGGCTGGGGAGCTCGATGAGTATCGCCATAGCCAGGATGACGTGAGATTTTTCGTTACCGGTCGTGGTTTGTTTAACCTCCACCTTGGCGATTATGTCTATGCGGTGCTGTGTGAAAGGAATGACTTGATAACGGTGCCTGCTGGTATGCCGCATTGGTTTGATGGGGGGGAGCGGCCGCATTTTGTTTCGATTCGTTTGTCTGGTGATTCGCATGGGGTGGTTGCTGAGCTGACAGGGGATGATATTGCTCGGCGGTTTCCGCGTTTGGAGGATTGACCGCGTTCTTTGGGTTTGTGTGTATATCCATTATTTTGGTAACGGCGGCTTATGGTTCCGCCCTGACGGCGGGTCACTTTTGGAAGAGCGCCAAAAGTAACCAAAAGCGCTTTGCCCCACCACTCGGCACCTCGCCTAGGCTCGGTGTGCCCTCACTCCGGCATTGCTCCGTGGGCCGCCGCGAAGGGCCATCCATGGCCCAGCGCGGCTATCCCGGCATCCATGCCGGGATGCCCACTGCGCAATGCCTGCGTTCGGCCATCGTGGTTAACGGGGCGCCCCAGATCAAAATCAAGATCCAAAGCAAGAGCAAGAGCAAGAGCAAGAGCAAGAGCAACGGCGAGAGCGGGGCACAGGCCGTCATCTATGTGGCTGAGCCACCGCTATCGCGAGCAAGCTCGCTCCCACATGGGATCTTCAGCAGCCACAAAACTTATGTCCACCGCAGAACCCTGTGGGAGCGGAGTACGACCAGAGAGCCAGGTCGGCTATCAGGCCGCCTCGCGATGGACGTTGATCTCGGGCACACCGAGCCTTAGCGAGGTGCCGAGTGGTGGGGCAGGAGCGCTTTGGTTACTTTCGACTGGGCCGGCTTCCGGGCTTTTCGAAAGTGACCCGCCGTCAGGGCGGAACCCTAAGCAGCCGTTACCGCAGAAACGGATATACACACCGATCAAACGCCCTCAAAAGAAGGCGCAAAAAAACGGCGCTTCCCATTTCTGAAAGAAGCGCCGTTTCCAAGTAAACAGCAAACCGAGTTAACCAGCAGACTCAAGCGCTATGGTAAGTCGGCAGCGCAAACCGATGCTGGCTCTGCAACAGCGTGATCTGTGGCAACTCGCTGGCCTGTTCAGCCAAGTCGCGACGGATCGCGCTGATCGCCCAGGACAACTGATCCCCAGCATGCAATTGAGCGTAGGAAATCGTGCGTTTGAACAGCTTGCCGTCGCTATTACGCAAGGTCAGCAGAATGCCGCCATCCGGGCGGGGCTGAGTGGTCACTTCGTAGTTGGAAAACAGGGACGCAAACTTTTCTTGAATCATGTTCATAGTTGACTGCTCCATGGTATGGCAAACCGTGGAGGGAGGGTTGCACTGTCTGTGCCAGCATTTTATTTTTCAATAAACACTTTAAAAACAATGGGTTATATTTTGTGCGGATTTTTGCTTTCGTGCATCTTGCATGAATAGCCATCGTGCATCCTGCATTTTGCGTGGTCGGGCAATGATTTTTGGAACCAAATCGTTGTCCAGCGCTCACGCTTCGCCTGCCTCGGACCGCGGATACAAAACATTGCAAAAACCGCGTGTACAGCGCCGCGATGGCCGGCGTACTTTCGAGCCAAAATCACTGCCAGCCCGATAACAAGAACCGAGACCCACGAGGTCGAACGGGGAAGATCACCATGAGTCGTACACCCAGCGACGCCATTACCTGGGGCATGATGCTGCGCAAGCTGCCAACCATCGCCAGAGCCGTGCCCCGGATCGTCAAAGGCATGAAGCTGGCCAATGTCCAGGACCCGACCCAGCCTTGCGGCCTGGGCTGGTGTTTCGAGCAGGCCACGCAACGCAATCCCCTGGGCCCGGCACTGCTGTGTGGCGATACGGTGTTGAGTTATGCACAGGTCAACGCGCAAGCCAATCGCATCGCCCATTATCTGTTGGCCCAAGGCATCGGCAAGGGCGATTGCGTGGCGATATTCGTCGAGAACCGGCCGCAGCTGTTGATCAGCGTGCTGGCGATGGCCAAGGTTGGCGCGGTCAGCGCCATGCTCAACACCTCGCAGACCGGCGATGCGCTGGTGCACAGCCTGGCCCTGGTCAATCCGGTTGCAGTGGTGGTCGGGGATGAACGGGTCGCAGCCTTCAACGACGTGCGAGAGCGTACCGTGCTACCGAGCAGCAGGACTTGGTGGCTGGCGGATCAGGACAGCGGCGATGTTCCGTTCGGCTTCGTCGACCTGATGGCTGGCTGCGAGGATTACCCCGGCGATAACCCGGCGTGCAGCCAGCAGGTGTTCTGCGACGACCCATGTTTTTATCTCTACACCTCGGGCACCACCGGGTTGCCCAAGGCCGGGGTCTTTCGCCATGGTCGCTGGATGCGCACGTCCACCAGCTTCGGCCTGATCGCCCTGGACATGCAGCCCGACGATGTCGTCTATTGCACCTTGCCGCTGTACCACGCGACGGGCCTGTGCGTGTGCTGGGGCGCGGCGATCTGTGGAACATCGGGGTTCGCGATTCGACGCAAGTTCAGCGCCAGCCAGTTCTGGAGCGATGTACGCCGTTACCGGGCGACCACGCTGGGGTATGTCGGAGAGTTGTGCCGTTACCTGATCGACCAACCCGTCGCTGCCGACGACTGCCAGCACGGTGTGAAGAAAATGATCGGCAACGGCCTGCGGCCCGGGGCCTGGTCGACCTTCAAGACGCGTTTCGGCATCGACCACATCTGCGAACTGTATGCGGCCAGCGACGGCAATATCGGTTTCACCAACATCCTGAATTTCGATAACACCATCGGGTTTTCCCTGATGGGGTGGGAATTGGTGCAGTACGACCATGCCAGCGGCCTGCCGTTGCGCAACCTGCAGGGTCGCATGCAAAAAGTGCCCAGGGGCCAACCGGGTCTGCTGCTGGCGCGGATCGACGAGAAGGCGCCACTGGACGGTTACACGGATCCCGCCAAGACCGAAAAAACCATCTGCCGGGATGTCTTCGTGCCGGGCGACCGTTACTTCAACACTGGGGACCTGTTGCGCAATATCGGCTTCGGACATGGGCAGTTCGTCGATCGTCTCGGCGACACCTATCGCTGGAAAGGCGAAAACGTCTCCACCACGGAAGTCGAAAACGTCTTGCTGCAACACCCGCAGGTGGCCGAGGCGGTGGCTTATGGCGTGGAGATCAATGGCACCAATGGCCGCGCCGGCATGGCGGCGATCACGCCCTCTGAGTCCCTGGCGACCCTGGACTTCAGCGAGCTGCTGCAATTCTTGCAATGCAAGTTGCCCGTTTATGCCGTGCCGTTGTTCCTGCGCATCAAAGTGAAAATGGACACCACCGGCACCTTCAAGTACCAGAAGACCCGCCTCAAGGCAGAAGGGTTCGACCCGTGCGTGACTGGGGACGAGCCGGTCTACGCCTGGCTGCCGGGCACCGACACGTACGTGCGGGTGGACCGGCCACTGGCGATCCGGATCCAGGGCGGACAACTGCGTTATTGATTCTGGCTATGACGGGCACAATGAAAAAAGGGATGACAGCGCCCGGGTCCCTCGGGAAACTAGCCGCTTTGCGAAGACCCGAGTGGAGTTTCCCATGTCCGATACAAGCCGCCAGATGACGCCGGAAGAGGCTGCTGAATTTGCCGAGCAGGTGTTCAACGTCGCACGCCAGGGCGACGCTGCCATGATGGCCGCGCTGCTGAGCAAGGGCCTGCCGCCCAACCTGCGTAACCACAAGGGCGATACCTTATTGATGCTGGCCGCTTACCACGGGCATGTGGAAACGGTGAAGGTGCTGCTGGAGCACAAGGCCGATCCGGAAATCCGCAACGACAACGGCCAGAGCCCGATTGCCGGCGCGGCGTTCAAGGGCGACCTGGCCGTCGTCTCGGCGCTGGTGGACGGCGGCGCGCAAGTGGAAGGCGCCTCTTTCGACGGTCGTACCGCCTTGATGATGGCGGCGATGTTCAACCGGGTGGAAATCGTCGACTACCTGATCGGCAAAGGCGCCGACCCGAAAGCCAAGGACGCCAACGGCGTCTCGGCCCTCGATGCCGCAAGGACCATGGGCGCGGCGGACACCACGGCGCAGTTGGAAAAGTTGTTGGCCCTGTAGGAGCTGCCGAGCGAAGCGAGGCTGCGATCTTTGGCAGTTGAATCTCAAGCAAAAGATCAAGATCAAAAGATCGCAGCCTCGCTTCGCTCGACAGCTCCTACGGACCGATGTGATGCGCTATCCTGCGCGCCCCCAAAACACCATTCGCCACAGGATTCACCCCCATGAAAGCCGCTCTCATCGAACTCATCGGCAAAATCAGCTCCGGCTGCCTCGGCGAGGCGGACATCGAGAAAATCGCTGACGAAGCGGCCCAGGCCTATGCCGATCCGACGGCTTTCCAGGCGGCCAATCCCGACATCAATTACGACGACACCTTCCCGATCCCGTTGGGTGAGTGGGTGGTGGTGGGTAGCCTGCCGGACACGGTGCTATTCCAGGCCGACACCTACGTGGACCTGTTCGAGCAGATCGTCGCCTCGTTCGGCCCCGGCGTGGCGTTCAACCTCAAGCCCAAGCAACTGGCGAAAACCGAAGCCCTGACCGCGCTCAACCGCATCCAGATCCAAATGAGCAGCCTGAACAAGGAAAGCGGCGGCTACGTGTTGATGAATTTCAGCCAGTTGCTCGACGATGAATTGCAGATGGTGCTGGTGTACGGCAACGACGTGCCGCGGGTGCTGGCGTTGTGTGCCGACGTCGGCATCGCCGCCGCGCCGGCCCTGGAGGCCCTCAAGGTCGCGGTCCACGTCTGAAGCAATAAAACGAACCCTTGCCGAGGGCCCGCTATCCTAAGGGTGCACATCACCATTTGGGAGCGACACCATGGGTTCCACCTTCAACGGCCTGGTCGGCCTGATTATCCTGGCGCTCGATATCTGGGCGATCATCAATGTCCTCAAGAGCGGCGCGGAAACCGGGATGAAAATCCTCTGGGTGCTGCTGATCCTGCTGCTGCCGGTCCTGGGCCTGATCATCTGGGCGATTGCCGGGCCGCGTGGCAACGTGCGGATCTGACCGCTCCAATGAAAATGCCCGATCGCCTTGAGCGACCGGGCATTTTTTTGTGCCTGGATAATCAGGCCGTGGCCAGGGACGTTTTTTGCGAGGCACTCAAGAAGCGCAGCAAGGCCAACAGCGGGAAGGCGCTGCCGACGATCACCACCCACAACCAGCCGCCATGCTCGTACACCGCACTGGCAATCGATGAGCCGAAGGCGCCACCGACGAAGATGCTGGTCATGTACAGCGCATTCAGCCGGCTGCGGCTCTTGGCATCGAGGGCATAAATGGTGCGCTGGCCCAGGACCATGTTCATCTGCACACAGAAATCCAGGACCACGCCAGTCACCGCCAGGCCGATCACGCTGTAAAGCGGATGGATGAACGCCGGCAGGAAACTCAGGCTCGCGAACAGTATCGCCAGCAGCGAGGCGTTGCGGGTATGGCCGGCATCCGCCAGGCGACCGGCGATGGGCGCGGCGATGGCACCGATGGCACCGACCAGGGCGAACAGGGCGATTTCAGTCTGGGACAGGCCATGGTTGCGGGACAGTTCCAGGGGAACGGCGGTCCAGAACAGGCTGAATGTGGCGAACATGCAGGCTTGGTAAAAAGCCCGTTGCCGCAACAGCGGTTGTTGGCGCAGCAGGGTGCCGAGCGAACCCAGCAGTTGGCCATAGGAGGCACTATGGTCGGGCTGACGCTTGGGCACGGTCAGCGCCAGGACGATGCTGATCGCGGCCATCAACGCGGCGGCGATGATGAACATGGCGCGCCAGCCGAAGTGATCGGCCACGACGCTGGAGACCGGCCGCGCCAGCAGGATCCCCAGCAGCAGGCCGCCCATGATCCCGCCGACGACCCGCCCTCGCGACTCCTCTGGCGCCAGGTGTGCGGCCAGTGGAATCAGGACTTGAACCGACACCGAGCTGAACCCCACCAGCAGCGAGACCAGCAGGAACACATTCGGCTGGTCAGTGAACGCCGCCCCCAACAGGCTGGCAATCGCCAGCAGCGTGGTGAGGATCATCAGCCGACGATTTTCCAGCAAGTCCCCCAGCGGCACCAGGAAAAACAGGCCCAGGGCATAACCGATCTGGGTCAGCGAAACGATCAGGCTGGCCATGGTGCTGCTCAGGCCGACGTCGGGTGCGATCAGTTCGATGATGGGTTGGGCGTAGTAGATGTTGGCGACAATGGCGCCGCAGCAGAAGGCGAAGAGCAGGACCATGCCGCGGGTCAGGGTGCCGCCGGGCGTGGTGGGGGGATGCGCACTCATGGCAATCTCGTCGATCAATTGAAAGGATGGCGTGAGGCTAAAGACTTACAGGACGCTGGAACAGGGCTTGTGGCTGATATCAGTCATGCCTGCGGTTGATGATGGTTGCTGCGATGAGAGCCTTTTGTGGCGAGGGAGCTTGCTCCCGCTGGGCTGCGTAGCGGCCCCATTCTGACGGTCGCTGTGCAACCGAGCGGGAGCAAGCTCCCTCGCCACAAAGGCTTGCTTGCAATCCTGGCTGGATCAGTGCCTCACTGCCCGCTATAGATCTGGTCGAAAACCCCACCATCATTGAAGTGAGTCTTCTGCACCGTGCGCCAGTCACCAAAGGTTTTTTCCACCGACAGGAAGTCCACTTTCGGGAAGCGGTCGGTGTATTTGGCCAGTACCGCCGGGTCCCGTGGGCGCAGGTAGTTGGCGGCGGCGATTTCCTGGCCTTCGGGCGACCACAGGTATTTGAGGTACGCCTCGGCGGCTTCGCGGGAGCCTTTCTTCTCGACGACTTTGTCGACCACGCTGACCGGTGGCTCGGCCTCGGCGGAAACGCTCGGGTAGATCACCTCGAACTGCTCGCGGCCGAACTCGCGGGCGATCATTTCCGCTTCGTTTTCAAAAGTCACCAGCACGTCGCCGATCTGGTTGGTCATGAAGGTAGTCGTCGCGGCGCGACCGCCGGTGTCCAGCACCGGCGCCTGCTTGAACAGTTTGCCGACGAAGGCCTTGGCCTTGTTCTCGTCACCGCCGTTCTTGAGCACATAGCCCCAGGCCGACAGGTAGGTGTAGCGACCGTTGCCGGAGGTTTTCGGGTTGGGCACGATCACCTGCACGCCGTCCTTGAGCAAGTCGGGCCAGTCTTTCAGGGCTTTCGGATTACCTTTGCGCACGATGAATACGGTGGCCGAGGTGAACGGCGCGCTGTTGTTCGGCAGGCGGGTGACCCAGTTCTCGGGTACCAGTTTGCCATTATCGGCCAAGGCGTTGATGTCGGTGGCCATGTTCATGGTGATGACATCCGCTGGCAGCCCGTCGATCACCGAGCGCGCCTGCTTGCTGGAGCCACCGAAAGACATCTGCACAGTGATGTTTTCGTTGTGCTCGGCCTGCCAGTGTTTCTGGAAGGCCGCGTTGTAGTCCTTGTAGAAATCACGCATCACGTCGTAGGAAACGTTGAGCAGGGTCGGGGCGGCATGGGCCAGGCTGCCGAAGGTCAGTCCGGCTGCGAGAAGGGAGGCGCCAAAGAAGTTCTTCACTGCGAATTCCTTTTTATAGGGGAGGCGGGCAAGTAGCCAGCACACTAATGGCAAGTTTATAGGTCATCAAGCATTAAAAAATGCTTTGCTTATTCCAATTTCTTGAACAATGCGTTGCCGCAACGGGAGCAGAACGCGGCGCCGTGTTCGTGGTTGTTTTTGCTGCACACCGGGCAATCGTGCTGGAGCTGGTCGCCGCGCATGGCCGTGGCCAGTTCGGCCGTGAAAATGCCCGTCGGCACGGCGATGATCGAGTAACCGGTGATCATCACCAGGGATGACACCACTTGGCCCAGGGGGGTCTTGGGCACGATGTCGCCGAAGCCTACGGTGGTCAATGTCACGATAGCCCAATAGATGCCCTTGGGAATGCTGGTGAAACCGTGCTCGGGACCTTCGATGACATACATCAGCGTGCCGAAGACGGTCACCAGGGTCGAGACGCTGACCAGGAACACGATGATTTTCTGCTTGCTCCCGCGCAGCGCCGCCATCAGGTAGTTGGCTTGCTTGAGGTAGGGGCTGAGCTTGAGCACGCGGAAAATCCGCAGCATGCGGATGATCCGAATGATCAGCAGGTATTGGGCATCGCTGTAGTACAGCGCCAGGATCCCCGGCACGATCGCCAGCAGATCCACCAGGCCATAGAAGCTGAAGGCATAGCGCAGCGGCTTGGGCGAGCAGTACAGGCGCAGGCCGTATTCGACGATGAAGATGAAGGTGAAGCCCCACTCGATACCGGCCAGCAGGGCCGCGTAGTTTTTGTGCACGCTGTCGATGCTGTCGAGCATCACGATCACCAGGCTGGCGAGGATGATCAACAGCAAGGTGCTGTCGAAGCGCCGGCCGGCCACGGTGTCGGTCTGGAAAATGATCACATAGAGGCGTTCACGCCAGTTGTTGCTGCTGTCCATACGCTTCGCCTGAACCAGAATCAGCGAAGCCTAGGGTGATTGCCCCGCAGAGCGCAAGGCGCGCTGTCGAGACTGGCCTGGTGCCACGCCCGGCCGCTGGCCTGGATCAGCCAGCAGGCGAGGATGAACGGAGCCGTCAGCGGCGGCAGGTCAAGGGCGATAAACCCTGGGGTAAGCATGATTGCCAGGAGGATGCCCGTCAGCGACAGCCATGGGCGCCGTTGTTGACTGAGGGCCAGCGCCACCAACACCGGGTTGTAGCCGCCCAGCCCGGAAAGGGCGGTTGCGTTTTCATGTTGCGACAAGGCGAAGGCCAGGCCGGCGGCGGAAGCGAACAATGCCCAAGCCGCGGCGCGACGGTTGGCCAGCAGCAAGCCCAGCGCAATCAGCGCACCGGCCGCCGGGTGGCCGAGAAACATGACTTGGCCCAGTCCGCTCAAATGAGCGGCGAGCAGGTTGGCTATCGTCATCTCCATCGAGGCGGGTGGTGAGGGCGGCAGGGTGAAACTCATCAGCAGCCAAGCCAACCCGACGAAGGGCGCGGTGTAGGCGGGCAGACAGCGAGGGCCGCGGGTTCGCTTGAGCCATTGCTGGGTCAGCATCGCGCTGAGGCCACCTGCGGCAATGATCAATGGCGGTAACAGCACCGACCAGGGCAACA
Source organism: Pseudomonas thivervalensis (assembly GCF_001269655.1). Lineage (GTDB taxonomy): Bacteria > Pseudomonadota > Gammaproteobacteria > Pseudomonadales > Pseudomonadaceae > Aquipseudomonas > Aquipseudomonas thivervalensis. The sequence goes on along the minus strand of NZ_LHVE01000013.1, from coordinate 231,704 downwards.
CAAGGCTCAGCAGCAAGCCCAGCAGGATACCGTTGTAGCTGAACAACCCGGCTTGGCGGTCGGCCTTGGCGTAACCGCGTCGCTGGGCTGTCAGCAACCCGGCCACCCCGCCCAGCAACGCGCCGCCGAACAGGGCGGGCGCCGTGAGCAGAATCGCCAGCAGGCACAGCAGGCCGCACAGCGGATGGCGCTGGAGAAAGACTTGGCTGAAGCCGTTGAGCAGGGCGGTGGCCCAGTCGGGGCAGTGGGGGTTGGTGGAATGGTTGGGCATGATGGGTCAGAGGTAAGAGAACTGTGGCGAGGGAGCTTGCTCCCGCTGGGTCGCGCAGCGGCCCCTCTTTTTGCGGTTGCTACGCAACCGAGCGGGAGCAAGCTCCCTCGCCACAGAAAAACTCAGATCAGGGTCTCTATACGCAGCGAATTGGTCGACCCCGGCTGCCCGAACGGCACGCCCGCCGTAATCACCAGGGTATCGCCACGCTGGGCCATGCCTTGGGCCTGGGCGATTTCCAGGGCGGTGGAACAGACCTCATCCACCTGCTTCAAGCGGTCATTGACCACCGAGTGCACGCCCCAGGCCACCGTCAGGCGGCGGGCGGCCTGCAGGTTCGGCGTGAGGTTGAGGATCGGCACCGTCGGCCGTTCCCGTGCCGCGCGCAGGCTGGAACTGCCCGATTCGCTGTAATTCACCAGCACGGCCACCGGCAGGATGCTGCTGATGCGCCGGATCGCGCAGCTGATGGCGTCCGACACCGTGGCCTCGGCTTTCGGCCGGCTGACGTCCAGCTGTGCCTGGTAGTCGGGGCCGTTTTCCACCTGGCGGATGATCTTGCTCATCATCTGCACGGCTTCGAGGGGGTAGTCGCCGGACGCGGTTTCCGCCGAGAGCATGACCGCATCGGCCCCCTCCGCCACGGCGTTGGCGACGTCAGTGACTTCGGCACGGGTGGGCGCCGGGGAAAAGCGCATCGACTCGAGCATCTGGGTCGCCACCACCACCGGTTTGCCGAGGGCACGGCAGGTGCCGATGATGTTTTTCTGGATCTGCGGCACGCTTTCGGCTGGGACTTCGACCCCCAGGTCACCGCGGGCGACCATGATCGCGTCGCTCAATTCGGCGATTTCCCGCAGTTGGGTCACCGCCGACGGCTTTTCGATCTTCGCCATCAGGAATGCCTTATTGCCGATCAGCGCACGCGCCTCGCGGATGTCCTCGGGACGCTGCACAAACGACAGCGCCACCCAGTCCACGCCCAGCTCCAGGCCGAAACTCAAGTCGCGCCGGTCCTTGGCGGTCAACGGGCTCAGGTCGAGCACGGCCTGGGGCACGTTCACGCCTTTGCGGTCCGACAGCTCGCCGCCGTTGAGCACTTCGGTGTCGATGGCGTCGCTGTGCCTGGCGGTCACGCGCAGGCGCAACTTGCCGTCGTCCAGCAGCAGGTCCATGCCGGGCTCCAGGGCCGCGATGATTTCCGGGTGGGGCAGGTTGACCCGGCGTTGATCACCGGGCGTCGGGTCCAGGTCCAGGCGCAGGGCCTGGCCGCGTTGCAGCAGGACCTTGCCATCGGCGAACCGGCCGACCCGCAGCTTCGGGCCTTGCAGGTCCATCAGGATGCCCAGCGGGTAATTGAGCTGCTGCTCGACCTCACGAATCCACTGGTAGCGCTGGGCGTGGTCGGCATGGTCGCCGTGGCTGAAGTTCAGGCGGAAGATGTTCACCCCGGCCTGTACCAGCTCACGGATGTCATCGATGCCGCGGGTGGCGGGGCCGAGGGTCGCGAGGATCTTGACCTTTTTATCAGGCGTCATGTTTGGGGTTCTCGAGGATCAGGATGGCGCGGAAGTCGTTGACGTTGGTGCGGGTCGGTTCGGTGACGATCAGCGCGTCCAGGGCGGCGAAGTAGCCATAGCCGTTGTTGTTATCCAACTCGTCACTGGCGCACAGGCCCAGCTCGGCGGCACGGCGATAGCTGTCCGGGGTCATGAGGGCGCCGGCGTTGTCTTCGGAACCGTCGATGCCGTCCGTGTCACCGGCCAAGGCGTAGATGCCGGGATGGCCCTTGAGGCTGTCGGTCAGGCTCAGCAGGAATTCGGCATTGCGCCCGCCACGGCCATCGCCGCGCACGGTGACGGTGGTTTCGCCGCCGGAAAGAATCACGCACGGCGCCGCCAATGGCTGGCCGTGCAGGGCGATTTGCCGGGCGATGCCGGCATGGACTTTCGCCACCTCCCGGGATTCGCCTTCCAGGTCGCCGAGGATCAATGGGCTGAAACCGGCCTGCCGGGCCTTCACCGCCGCGGCCTCCAATGACTGCTGGGGGCGGGCGATCAATTGGAAGTGGCTGCGGGCCAGGCTCGGGTCACCGGGCTTGACGGTTTCCGATGCCGGGCTTTGCAGCCAGTTGCGCACCGAGGCCGGCACCTCGATGTGGTAGCGCTGGAGAATCGCCAGGGCTTCGGCCGAGGTGCTGGGGTCGGCCACGGTGGGGCCGGAGGCGATGACCGTGGCGAGATCGCCGGGTACATCGGAAATCGCGTAGGTGTAAACCGTCGCTGGCCAGCAGGCCTTGCCCAGGCGACCGCCCTTGATCGCCGAGAGGTGCTTGCGCACGCAATTCATCTCGCCGATGGTCGCGCCGGACTTGAGCAAGGCTTTGTTGATCGATTGCTTGTCGGCCAGGGTGATGCCTTCGGCCGGCAAGGCGAGCAGGGCCGAACCGCCGCCGGACAGCAGGAAGATCACCCGGTCGTCTTCGCTGAGATTGCTCACCAGCGCCAGCACCCGCTGGGCCACGGCCAGGCCAGCGGCGTCAGGCACCGGGTGGGCGGCTTCCACCACCTCGATTTTCTGGCAGGGCGCACCATGGCCATAGCGGGTCACCACCAGGCCGGACACTTCGCCCTGCCAGCAGCGCTCGATCACTTGCGCCATGGCCGCCGCGGCCTTGCCGGCCCCGATGACAATCACCCGGCCGCTGCGGTCGCTGGGCAGGTAGCGTTCAAGGACATGGTGCGGATGGGCCGCGTCGATGGCTGTGGCAAACAGCTCGCGCAGCAGTTGTTGCGGATCGACCGACATGGCGGGCTCCCGGGATTTTTGTTATTTGAAGGGCAACGCAGACCCCTGTGGGAGCGGGCTTGCTCGCGAAGGCGGTGTGTCAGTCAATACTTCATTGACAGGAAGATCGCCTTCGCGAGCAAGCCCGCTCCCACAAGGGGTGTGGTGTGTCAGTTGTCGCGGATGGAGAAATTGGCCATGTGCTCCAGCCCCTTGATCAGCGCCGAGTGATCCCAGTGGCTGCCACCAATGGCCGCGCAGGTGCTGAACACTTGTTGGGCGTTGGCGGTGTTGGGCAGGTTGATGTTCAGCTCCCGGGCGCCTTGCAGGGCCAGGTTCAGGTCCTTCTGGTGCAGGCTGATGCGGAAGCCCGGGTCGAAGGTGCCCTTGATCATGCGCTCGCCGTGCACTTCGAGGATCTTCGACGAAGCGAAACCGCCCATCAGCGCTTCACGGACCTTGGCCGGGTCGGCACCGTTTTTCGAGGCGAACAACAGCGCTTCGGCCACCGCCTGGATGTTCAGGGCGACGATGATCTGGTTCGCCACTTTCGCGGTCTGGCCGTCACCGTTGCCGCCCACCAGGGTGATGTTCTTGCCCATGGCCTGGAACAGCGGCAGGGCGCGTTCGAAGGCGGCGCTGTCGCCACCGACCATGATGCTCAGGGTCGCGGCCTTGGCACCGACTTCACCACCGGAGACCGGGGCATCGAGGTACTGTGCGCCTTTTTCATTGATCTTCGCCGCGAACGCCTTGGTGGCGGTGGGGGAGATCGAACTCATGTCGATCACCACCTTGCCTGCGCCCACGCCCGCCGCCACGCCGTCGGCGCGAAACAGCACGTCGTCGACCTGCGGCGTGTCCGGGACCATGACGATGATGAACTCGGCTTCCTGGGCCACTTCCTTCGGGTTGGCCAACGCCACTGCACCACCGGCCACAAGGTCGGCCGGGGCCGGGTCGTGGTGCTGGGACAGGAACAGGCTGTGACCGGCCTTTTGCAGGTTCAGTGCCATGGGGTGGCCCATGATGCCGGTGCCGATGAATCCGATTTTAGCCATGGGAAAGTCCTCTCTTATTTAAATATCCCGGGTTTCTGTGGCGAGGGAGCTTGCTCCCGCTGGGCCGCGAAGGGGCCCCAGAAATCCATGTCGGGTGAAAAATCATGCGTCTGCTTCGCAGCCGAGCGGGAGCAAGCTCCCTCGCCACAAAAGCCCGCGCCAGTCAGATCGCGTTATGGGTTTTCAGCCAGCCCAGGCCCGCTTCGGTGGTGGTCAGTGGCTTGTATTCGCAACCGATCCAACCCTGGTAGCCGATGCGGTCCAGATGTTCGAACAGGAAGCGGTAGTTGATTTCGCCCGTGCCTGGCTCGTTGCGGCCCGGGTTGTCCGCCAGTTGCACGTGGTTGATCTCGCCCAGGTGCGCCGACAGGGTCCGGGCCAGGTCACCTTCCATGATCTGCATGTGGTAGATGTCGTACTGCAGGAACAGGTTGGCGCTGCCCACCTGCTCGCGGATCGACAAGGCCTGGGCGGTGTTGTTCAGGTAGAAGCCGGGAATATCGCGGGTGTTGATGGCTTCCATCACCAGCTTGATGCCTTTGGCCTGCAGCTTCTCGGCGGCGTATTTCAGGTTGGCGACGAAGGTTTTTTCCACCAGGGTTTCACTGCAGTTCTGCGGGCGAATCCCCGACAGGCAGTTGACCTGCGTGTTGCCCAGCACCTGGGCGTAGGCGATTGCCAGGTCGACACCAGCACGGAACTCCTCGACCCGGTCCGGCAGGCAGGCAATGCCGCGCTCGCCTTTGGCCCAGTCGCCGGCGGGCAGGTTGAACAGCACTTGGGTCAGGCCGTTGGCGTCGAGCAAGGCCTTGAGTTCGGCGGAGCTGTAGTCATAGGGGAACAGGTATTCGACGCCACTGAAACCGGCCTTGGCGGCGGCTTCGAAACGGGCGAGGAAATCCTGCTCGGTGAACAGCATGGACAGGTTGGCGGCGAAACGCGGCATGGTGGTCTCCTGCTACAAATTAAATGGCGTCCTGACCCGTAGGAGCTGTCGAGCGAAGCGAGGCTGCGATCTTTCTATCGACACTTGAGATTTAAGCGAAAGATCAAAAGATCGCAGCCTTCGGCAGCTCCTACAGGTAAAGCAACCGTCAGCTCAGTCGAGCAACGAAATGGCGGTCGGTGCATCGTTGCCTACAAGCGCCAGGTCTTCAAACTCATTGACGGCGTTGATCTCGGTGCCCATGGAGATGTTGGTGACCCGCTCCAGGATGATCTCGACGATCACCGGCACCTTGAACTCCTCGATCATCGCCTGGGCCTGGCGCAGCGCCGGTTGGATACCGGCCGGTTCGAACACCCGCAGCGCCTTGCACCCCAGGCCTTCGGCCACGGCAACGTGGTCCACGCCATAACCGTTGAGTTCCGGGGCGTTGAGGTTGTCGAACGACAGTTGCACGCAGTAATCCATGTCAAAGCCGCGCTGGGCCTGGCGAATCAAGCCCAGGTAGGAGTTGTTCACCACAACGTGGATGTACGGCAATTTGAACTGTGCACCCACCGCCAGCTCTTCGATCATGAACTGGAAATCATAGTCGCCCGACAGCGCCACGACCTTGCGGCTCGGATCGGCCTTGACCACTCCCAGCGCGGCCGGAATGGTCCAGCCCAAGGGCCCGGCCTGGCCGCAGTTGATCCAGTGGCGGGGCTTGTAGACATGAAGGAACTGCGCGCCGGCGATCTGCGACAGGCCGATAGTGCTGACGTAGCAGGTGTCCTTGCCGAATACCTGGTTCATCTCTTCGTACACACGTTGTGGCTTGACCGGCACGTTGTCGAAATGAGTCTTGCGCTGCAGGCTGGCCTTGCGTTGCTGGCAATCCTGCAACCAAGCGCTGCGATTCTTCAGCTTGCCGGCGGCTTGCCATTCGCGGGCCACTTCGATGAACACCGTCAGGGCCGCGGCGGCGTCGGAAACGATGCCCAGGTCGGGGGTGAAGACGCGGCCGATCTGGGTCGGCTCGATGTCCACGTGAATGAACGTGCGACCTTCGGTATAGACGTCCACCGAACCGGTGTGACGGTTGGCCCAGCGGTTGCCGACGCCCAGCACCACGTCCGACTTGAGCAAGGTGGCGTTGCCGTAGCGGTGGGAGGTTTGCAGGCCGACCATGCCGACCATCTGCGGGTGATCGTCGGGGATGGTGCCCCAGCCCATCAAGGTCGGGATGACCGGGATGCCGGTCAGCTCGGCGAACTCCACCAGCAGGTCGCTGGCATCGGCGTTGATGATGCCGCCACCGGCCACCAGCAAGGGGCGCTCGGCTTGATTGAGCATCGCCAGGGCTTTCTCGATCTGCACGCGGTTGGCCGCGGGTTTGGCCAGGGGCAGCGGTTGGTAGGCGTCGATGTCGAACTCGATCTCGGCCATCTGCACGTCGAACGGCAGGTCGATCAGCACCGGTCCCGGGCGGCCGGAGCGCATCTCGAAGAACGCCTTCTGGAAGGCATACGGCACCTGGCCCGGCTCCAGCACGGTGGTCGCCCACTTGGTCACGGGTTTGACGATGCTGGTGATATCCACAGCCTGGAAATCTTCCTTGTGCAGACGGGCACGAGGGGCTTGCCCGGTGATGCACAGAATCGGGATCGAATCGGCCGAAGCGCTGTAGAGCCCGGTCACCATGTCGGTGCCGGCCGGCCCCGAGGTGCCGATGCACACGCCGATGTTGCCGGCCTTGGTCCGGGTGTAGCCCTCGGCCATGTGCGAGGCGCCTTCAACGTGGCGAGCGAGGACATGATCGATGCCACCCACCTTCTGCAGGGCGGAGTACAGCGGGTTGATCGCAGCACCCGGGATGCCGAAGGCGGTGTCCACGCCTTCACGGCGCATCACCAGAACGGCGGCTTCGATTGCTCTCATTTTGCTCATGGTTTTGTGCCTCTTACGTTTTGTAATTGTATACAAGTGGCTGTGCTTGGAGTGTATTCATGGTGAACTGTGCAGGTCAATCCCTTTCCTCAAGCACCTGTTTCATTCGTCGGAAGACCCGATTTTGCTGCAGCCTTTCGTCGATGAAGATGATTTTCGAAAATTATTGTATACAAAAACATTAAGGGTTGTGTTCTATTTGTTGGGTTCGGTTTTGCTGAAAGTGAAGCCCCAAGGCTCTCCCATAACAAAAGAAGGACAGCACCCATGAGCGTTCTAACCTTGAAAGTCGCCATCAACCTGGCTGGGCAAGCCCTTGCCGCAGGTCGTGAAATCAGCGCCGCACCCTTGACCGTCGCGGTCCTGGACAGCGGCGGACACCTGATTGCCTTGCAGCGCGAAGACGGCGCCAGCCTGCTCCGCCCGCAGATCGCCATCGGCAAGGCCTGGGGCGCCATCGCCCTGGGCAAAGGCTCGCGCCTGCTCGCCCAGGACGCCCAGCAACGTCCGGCGTTCTTTGCCGCGTTGAATGGGTTGGGCCAAGGCAACGTCGTACCGGCCCCAGGTGGGGTGTTGATCAGGGATCAGGCGGGAAAGGTGTTGGGAGCGATTGGGGTGAGTGGGGATGTTTCGGATGTGGATGAGCAGGTGGCGGTGAGGGCGGTGGAGGCGGTGCAGTTGAGGGCGGATGTGGGGACTGCTGTTTGATTTGCATTGATTGACTGTCAGCTATCGCGAGCAGGCTCGCTCCCACGAGAGGGCCGCGGTGGGCACACATTCTGCAAACACCGCAAATCCACACTGTGGGAGCGAGCCTGCTCGCGATAGCGGCAACTCGGTCCCGAGCCTAGCTAGCGATCCACCTCACACCCCTTCAAAACCAACCGGATAATCGTCTGCGCCGCCGCTTCGTAATCCGCTTCATCCAGCTTCGCCTTGCCGGTCACGGCGCTGATCTGCCAGTCGAAATCGGCATAGGTCTGGGTGGCGGCCCAGATGCTGAACATCAAGTGGTTAGGGTCGATGGGGGCGATCTGGCCGCGGTCGATCCAGGTCTGGATGCAGTCGATGTTATGTCGGGCCTGGGCGTTGAGTTGTTCCACCAGGTCGGGGCTCAGGTGGGGGGCACCGTGCATGATTTCGCTGGCGAAGACTTTCGAGGCGAAGGGCAGGTCGCGGGAGATGCGGATCTTGGAGCGGATGTAGTGGCTCAGTACTTCACCGGGTACGCCGTCGGCATTGAACGGTGTCGAAGCCTGGAGAATCGGCTCGATGATGCTTTCCAGTACCTCGCGGTAGAGGTTTTCCTTGGATTTGAAGTAATAGTAGACGTTGGGTTTGGGCAGGCCTGCCTTGGCCGCGATGTCACTGGTCTTGGTCGCGGCGAAGCCCTTGTCGGCAAATTCTTCGCTGGCGGCACGCAGGATCAATTCTTTGTTGCGCTCGCGGATTGTGCTCATAAACCCAGGGGTTCCTTGCCTGTTCTGGCGGTGGCGCATGGTAGCACCGGCCTCGCGCGGCGCTCAAGAATGCCCCCAAGGCGCCGCGGCTCGCGGTATGCTGCGCAGCATTATTATTCAAGGAGCCCGTCCATGGCTGGAAGCAGTTTGCTGGTACTGATCGACGATATCGCCACTGTTCTCGACGATGTCGCATTGATGACGAAGATGGCCGCCAAGAAAACCGCCGGCGTGCTCGGTGATGATCTGGCGCTCAATGCCCAGCAAGTGTCAGGCGTGCGTGCCGAGCGGGAGCTGCCGGTGGTGTGGGCGGTGGCCAAGGGATCGTTCATCAACAAATTGATCCTGGTGCCGTCGGCGCTGGCAATCAGTGCCTTCGTCCCTTGGCTGGTGACGCCGTTATTGATGGTTGGCGGCGCCTACCTGTGTTTCGAAGGGTTTGAAAAACTCGCCCACAAGTTCCTTCACAGCAAGGCCGAGGACCAGGCCGAACACGCGCAACTGGTCGAGGCGGTGGCGGATCCGGCGGTCGATCTGGTGGCCTTTGAAAAGGACAAGATCAAGGGCGCGGTACGCACCGACTTCATCCTCTCGGCGGAAATCATCGCCATCACCCTCGGCACTGTCGCCGATGCGCCGCTGACCCAGCAGGTGATCGTGCTGTCGGGCATCGCCATTGTCATGACCGTTGGGGTTTATGGTTTGGTGGCGGGTATCGTCAAGCTCGATGACCTGGGACTCTGGTTGACCCAGAAACCGGGACAGGCCGCCAAAAGCATCGGCGGCGCCATCCTGCGCGCAGCGCCCTACATGATGAAAAGCCTGTCGGTGATCGGCACGGCAGCGATGTTCCTGGTGGGCGGTGGCATCCTCACTCATGGCGTGCCGGCAGTGCATCACTGGATCGAGGGCGTGACGGCCAGTGCCGGTGGCGCCGGGTTCATCGTGCCGATGTTGCTCAACGCGGTGGCGGGGATTGTCGCTGGGGCGGCGGTGTTGGCGGGTGTGATGGTGGTGGGCAAGGTCTGGAAGGCGCTGAAAGGCTGAGCCTGCTAACGCATTACAACTGTGGGAGCGAGCCTGCTCGCGATAGCGGTGTGTCAGACGACTATTCGTAAACTGACACGACGCCTTCGCGAGCAGGCTCGCTCCCACAGTGTTTTTTTGGGGCGCCGAACGTTACTCGGCGATCTGCAACTTGCGCGACTCGGTGTACACGTAGCGCACCTTCTCATACTCGAATGGCGAGTTCAGTTGTCCATAGCGGAAGCTGGTCTGGTAGCGCTTGTCCACGCCGCGCAGGAGCAGGAGTTCCGGGTGGTTGGAGCTGACTTCGGAGACGTTCAGGAAGTTGATCGCCGATTCAGCGGTGTAGTCCACCAGCAGGCCTGAAGTGTCGCGCAGGTTCGAAGGACCGAAGATCGGCAGCACGAAATACGCGCCGCCCGGTACGCCGTAGAAGCCCAGGGTCTGGCCGAAGTCTTCGCTCTGGCGCGGCAGGCCCATGGCGGTGGCTGGGTCCCACAGGCCGGCGATGCCGACGGTGGTGTTGAGCAACAGCCGCGCCGTGGTCTCCATCGAACGCTTGCCCTTGAATTGCAGCAGGCTGTTCATCAGGTTCGGCACGTCCCCCAGATTGTTGAAGAAGTTGCTGACCCCAGTGCGCACGAAGCCGGGGGTGATGTAGCGGTAGCCATCGACGACGGGCAGGAACACCCATTGGTCGAAGCGGTAGTTGAAGTGATAGACCCGGCGGTTCCACGACTCCAGCGGGTCATAGACGTTGAGGGCGTTGAGGGTCGAGCGCTCGAACTCGCGCTGGTCCAGCCCAGGGTTGAACTTGAGCTTGGTCAGCGGTTCCTTGAAACCGTCCGAATCCACCACCACAGGCGCATTGGCTTTGCTGTTGTCGGCCTGGACCATGCCCGCACTGATTAACGCAGCGATAAGCAGCAGATATTTAGCCACGGAAAAACTCCAGCATGGCGTCGCTGTTGACGCGGTAGTTAAGGTTGCCGCAGTGGCCGCCCAGCGGATAAACCGTCAGGCGATCGCCAAAGGTCTTGCGCAGGAAGCCCAGGTCGCCCGGGCCGAGAATGACGTCGTCGGCATTGTGCATGACGGCAATCTTCGGGCTGTCGTGCAGGTAGTCCTTCAGCGCATACAGGCTGACCTGGTCGACCAGTTGCAACAGGCTGCCGCCGTCGGTGCGCGCCCGCCACATCGGGATCACTTGTTCGGTGAGGTAACAATCGAAATCGCATTGCAGCGCGCGCTTGAGGAACGGCGTCAGGCTGGTGCTTTCGGTAATCGGGAACTTGGGCGGGATGATCAGGCCGCGGCGGTTGATCAGGTCCGAAGTGAACGCGATGTCGGCCGCCGAGAAGCGGAACGAGGTGCCGATCAGCATCGCCATCTGTTCGTTGCTCAGATGCTGCTTGGACTGCTGGAAGTCATAGAGCAGGGCATCGTTGAGGTCGATGTAGCCTTTTTGCTGGAAGTAGCGGGTCAGTTTGTTCAACACCAGTTCATAGAAAGTCGTGGTGCTGTTGATGCCCTTGACCTCGGTCTGGACCAGTTTGTCCAGGTTGGTGATCGAGGTGTAGAGGTTCACCGGCGGGTTCAGCAGCAGCACCTTCTTGAAATTGAAGCTGCGCCGGGTTTCGTCCAGGTGGGCGACGAAGGCCGCGTCCAGGGCGCCGAGGCTGTAGCCGGTCAGGTAGTACTCGGTGACGGGGACTTTCGGGTTCTGGGCGCGTACCGCCTGCATCACCCGGTACATGTCTTCGGCGTCTTCCTTGGTGATGCCCGGGGTGGCAAAACGCGAGGCCGCACTCATGAAGTCGAAGCTGGTGGGCGATGACAGCTGCACCACGTGGTAGCCGGCCTTGTAGTAGAGGCGCTTGAGGTATTCGTTGAGGGTGCTGTCGTAGCGCGCACCGGTGCCGGCGATCAGGAAGATCAATGGCGCGGGCTTGTCCTGGGTGGCCATACGGTAGGTGAGGCTTTTTACCGGCCAGAAGTTGTCCGGCAGGATGAACTCGCGTTCCGGGCGCAGGGTCAGGCTGTGGTCCGCCTGGTTGATGTCTTCGATCAGCGGCAGCTCCGGACGCAGGTCCGGCGGCGTGGTGGCGATGGTCGCCTCGAACGGGTTGGTCAAGGGGTAGCCATAGCTGGCGGCGTCAATATCTGCCGCCAGCGCGGACGCACTCAGGATAAGGCCGCCGAGGAGGGCAGCGAAGCGCAAGGAACGGAGCATGACTGGATCCCTTAGAGGAAGGTGCCGAATGAGGTTCGCAGGCTATGACCACCGAAGCGGAGCCAAGTGCCATGACGGGCACAAAACAGGCACGGACGGGGCGCGATAGTAGCGGGACGATACACGGTCGTGTGCGGTGACGGCTAGTTATCTGGCGTTTGCTGGATTTGACCGCAAATTTCACCTGCGGCGGTGGGGGTGGAAATACTTGGACTAGGGAGCTGGCGTTCTGATGTCGTTTCTCGTTGCCTCGACGTCGCAGGCAGAGCAGGTTCCGGAACGGCACAGGTTGATGATCAACGAGTCAGTACTCCACTGGCGTTCAGACCGGTTTGAGGGCGAGCGTGATGGGGGCGCTGAGCATCATAACTATACGTTGACGCCGCCCGGCATCCGTCGGGCGCAGCACTTTCGGGGAAGTAACGATGAAGATGCGACGACTCTTGGGCGCAGGTGCCGCACTGGTACTGGCCATCAGTTCCACCTTGGCCAGCGCCGAAACCAAAACCCTGAGCATCGGTTACGTTGACGGCTGGTCCGACAGCGTCGCGACCACCCACGTGGCCGCCGAAGTGATCAAGCAGAAACTCGGTTATGACGTGAAGCTGCAAGCGGTCGCGACCGGGATCATGTGGCAAGGCGTGGCCACCGGTAAACTCGACGCGATGCTCTCGGCCTGGCTGCCGGTGACTCACGGCGACTATTGGACCAAGAACAAGGACAACGTGGTCGATTACGGCCCCAACTTCAAGGATGCCAAGATCGGCCTGATCGTGCCGGAGTACGTCAAGGCCAAGTCGCTCGAGGATCTCAAGACCGACGACTCCTTCAAGAAGCGCATCGTCGGCATCGACGCCGGTTCAGGCGTGATGCTCAAGACCGAACAGGCAATCAAGGATTACGACCTGACCGGTTATCAACTCAAGGCCAGTTCCGGCGCCGGCATGATCGCCGAGCTGACCCGTGCCGAAAAGAAAAACGAATCCATTGCCGTCACCGGTTGGGTGCCGCACTGGATGTTCGCCAAGTGGAAACTGCGCTTCCTGGAAGACCCGAAAGGCGTCTACGGCGCGGCTGAGACTGTGAATAGCATTGGCAGCAAGGAGCTGGGCGCCAAGGCGCCAGAAGTGGCCGAGTTCCTGAAGAAGTTCCAGTGGGCTTCGAAAGACGAAATCGGCGAAGTCATGCTGGCGATCCAGGAGGGTGCCAAGCCTGACGCCGCTGCCAAGGACTGGGTCGCCAAGCACCCGGACCGCGTGAAGGAGTGGACCGGCAAGTAATCGGCCTGGTCTGACTGTACCGAAAACCGCATGACGTTGTGTCATGCGGTTTTTTTGTGCCCGCGATTCCTGGCCCCAACGCAGATCCCCTTGTGGGAGCGAGCCTGCTCGCGAAAGCGGTGTGCCAGCCAATACAGGGTTAACTGACAGATCGCCTTCGCGAGCAGGCTCGCTCCCACAGGGAAGGAATCGCAAAAAAATTGCGGAAAACTGGCAACACCGTCATGTCGTTCTAATACTAAGGTCGTCTGGAACCTGGCCTTGAGCCGCATAGAGTAGAGTCGTTCCAATTAAATCTGTGCTGCGAGGATAAAAACAATGAACGACAGCATTTACCTCTCGATTCAAAACAGCCCGCGCTTCAAGGAGCTGGTGAGAAGAAGGGAAAAGTTCGCCTGGATTCTCTCGGCGATCATGCTTGGGCTGTATTCCGGCTTCATTCTTCTGATCGCCTACGGGCCACACATTCTCGGGGCCAAAATGACTCCCGATTCCACCATCACCTGGGGTATTCCCATCGGCGTCGGCCTGATTCTCTCAGCCTTCGTCCTGACTGGCATTTACGTGCGACGCGCCAACGGCGAATTCGACGACCTGAACAATGCGATTCTCAAGGAGGCTCAGCAATGATCCGGCGTCTACTGGCTCTTTTGAGCATCGCAGCGTTTGCACCGGGCGCCTGGGCAGCTGATGCCCTGACCGGTGCCGTGCAGAAACAACCCCTCAACGTCGCAGCAATCCTGATGTTCGTGGCCTTCGTCGGCGCGACTTTATATATCACCTACTGGGCGTCGAAGAAAAACAACTCGGCGGCCGACTACTATGCGGCTGGCGGCAAGATCACCGGTTTCCAGAACGGCCTGGCAATCGCGGGCGACTACATGTCGGCGGCGTCCTTCCTGGGGATTTCCGCACTGGTGTTCACCTCTGGCTACGATGGCTTGATCTACTCCATCGGCTTCCTGGTGGGCTGGCCGATCATCCTGTTCCTGATCGCCGAACGCCTGCGTAACCTGGGTAAGTACACCTTTGCCGACGTGGCGTCCTATCGCCTCGGGCAAACCCAGATTCGCAGTCTGTCCGCCTGCGGCTCGCTGGTGGTGGTGGCGTTCTACCTGATCGCGCAGATGGTCGGTGCCGGCAAGCTGATCCAGCTGCTGTTCGGCCTGGACTACCACGTCGCGGTGATCCTGGTCGGTATCCTGATGTGCCTCTACGTGTTGTTCGGCGGCATGCTGGCCACCACTTGGGTACAGATCATCAAGGCGGTGTTGTTGCTGTCGGGTGCTTCGTTCATGGCCCTGATGGTCATGAAGCACGTCAACTTCGACTTCAACATGCTGTTCGCCGAAGCGGTCAAGGTTCACCCTAAAGGCGAGGCGATCATGAGCCCTGGCGGCCTGGTGAAGGATCCGATCTCGGCCTTCTCCCTCGGCCTGGCGCTGATGTTCGGTACTGCTGGCCTGCCGCACATCCTGATGCGCTTCTTCACCGTGAGCGACGCCAAGGAAGCGCGCAAGAGCGTGCTGTACGCCACTGGCTTCATCGGCTACTTCTACATCCTGACCTTCATCATCGGCTTCGGCGCGATCCTGCTGGTCAGCACCAACCCGGCCTTCAAGGACGCGGCAGGTGCCTTGCTGGGCGGCAACAACATGGCGGCGGTGCACCTGTCCAACGCTGTGGGCGGTAGCATCTTCCTGGGCTTCATCTCGGCGGTGGCGTTCGCGACCATCCTGGCAGTAGTAGCAGGCCTGACCCTGGCCGGTGCCTCGGCGGTGTCCCATGACCTGTATGCCAGCGTGATCAAGAAAGGCAAGGCCAACGAGAAGGATGAGATTCGCGTCTCGAAAATCACCACCATCTGTCTGGCAGTGCTGGCGATCGGCCTGGGCATCCTGTTCGAGAAGCAGAACATCGCGTTCATGGTGGGCCTGGCGTTCTCCATCGCGGCGAGCTGCAACTTCCCGGTCCTGCTGCTTTCGATGTACTGGAAGAAGCTGACCACCCGTGGTGCCATGGTCGGCGGCTGGCTGGGCCTGGTCAGTGCCGTAGGCCTGATGATCCTCGGCCCGACCATCTGGGTGCAGATCATGGGGCACGAGAAGGCGATCTTCCCGTACGAATACCCAGCGCTGTTCTCGATGGCCATTGCGTTCGTCGGCATCTGGTTCTTCTCCATCACCGACAAGTCGGCTGAAGGCGTCAACGAGCGGGCGCTGTTCTTCCCGCAATTCGTGCGTTCGCAGACGGGTCTGGGGGCGAGTGGGGCGGTTAATCACTGATTCGGTAAGTTGTAAGTGCAGTGATTGAAGAAATACCCCGGTCGAGAGGCCGGGGTATTTTTTTGTGCCGGGTTTATGAGTCGCAGGCCTGCCGCTATCGCGAGCAAGCTCGCTCCCACAGGGGATCTCCAGTGAACACAAGCTCGGATTCACAACAGAGGCCAACTGTGGGAGCGAGCTTGCTCGCGATGGCGGCGGGTCTGTCACTGCAGCGTCTGGATCAGATAAAAAGAACCCCAAACAAAACAGCCCCTGCTCTTATATAAGAAGCAGGGGCTGTTCCGGTGCAGCTTGGGACCTAGCGCAAGGCAGGTCTTACTTGCGGTCTTCCAGCTGGGTAATGTCACGCGACTCGTAGCCGGTGTACAACTGGCGCGGGCGGCCGATCTTGTACGGGCTGGAGAGCATTTCCTTCCAGTGGGAGATCCAGCCCACGGTCCGCGCCAGGGCGAAGATCACGGTGAACATGCTGGTTGGAATGCCGATCGCCTTGAGGATGATCCCCGAGTAGAAGTCGACGTTCGGGTACAGCGAGCGCTCGATGAAGTACGGGTCGGTCAGGGCGATCTCTTCCAGGCGCATGGCCAGTTCGAGTTGCGGATCGTTCTTGATCCCCAGTTCCTTGAGCACTTCGTCGCAGGTCTGCTTCATCACGGTGGCGCGCGGGTCGCGGTTCTTGTAGACCCGGTGACCGAAGCCCATCAGCTTGAACGGATCGTTCTTGTCCTTGGCCTTGGCGATGAACTTGTCGATGTTCGAGACATCGCCGATTTCATCGAGCATGGTCAATACCGCTTCGTTCGCACCGCCGTGGGCAGGGCCCCAGAGTGCGGCGATGCCGGCGGCGATACAGGCGAACGGGTTGGCACCCGACGAACCGGCCAGGCGCACGGTGGACGTGGAGGCGTTCTGCTCGTGGTCGGCATGGAGGATGAAGATCCGGTCCATGGCCTTGGCGAGCACCGGGCTGATCGGTTTGATCTCGCACGGGGTGTTGAACATCATATGCAGGAAGTTCTCTGCATACGTCAGGTCGTTGCGCGGGTACATCATGGGCTGGCCCATGGAGTACTTGTAGACCATGGCTGCCAGGGTCGGCATCTTCGCCACCAGGCGGATCGCGGAGATTTCGCGATGCTGGGGGTTATTGATGTCCAGGGAGTCGTGGTAGAAGGCCGAAAGGGCGCCGACAACGCCGCACATGACGGCCATCGGGTGGGCATCGCGACGGAAGCCGTTGAAGAAGGTCTTCAACTGCTCGTGAACCATGGTGTGGTTCTTCACGGTGCTGACGAACTGGGCCTTTTGCTCTGCGGTTGGCAGCTCGCCATTGAGCAGCAGGTAGCAGGTTTCCAGGTAGTCCGATTTTTCAGCCAGTTGCTCGATCGGGTAGCCGCGGTGCAACAGGATGCCGTTGTCGCCGTCGATGTAGGTGATTTTCGACTCGCACGAGGCGGTCGACATGAAACCTGGGTCAAAGGTGAAACGGCCCGTGGCCGTCAGGCCCCGTACGTCGATTACATCGGGACCAACGGTGCCGGTTAAAATGGGCAGCTCGACGGGGGCTGCGCCCTCGATGATCAACTGCGCTTTTTTGTCAGCCATGTGGCCTCCTATTAATGCTTGGAATCATCAGACAGACCCCCCACGCAGGGCCCGCACCACTATAGTGAGATAAATCCGAATGTCAATTTGCCTAAAGTCTTGCTCCAGAAGGCTTTAACCGGACTTTTTCCGCGAAATTGCCTGCCGTTTACGCCTTTTGCGCCATATGTGCAATGCGCTATTAGGGGAAGGTGAACGCGTTGTCATTAGTAGCCTAACTGTCTATACTCGGCCACCGACCGCCAGGGGCTTTTGGGCCTGCTTTCTTGGGGGTCGTCACTCCCTGGGTGGTGAGTACCTGACCAGTGCGCGCCCCAACAACTTTGCCCTGATTGTTAGGGGCTCTTCAGTGTGAAAAAAAAGCCGTGAAAAGCCAACGACCTGTAAACCTAGACCTAAGGACCATCAAACTCCCAGTCACTGCTTACACGTCCATTCTTCACCGTATTTCCGGTGTCATCCTCTTCGTCAGCCTGGCCATCATGCTTTATGCATTGGACAAGTCGCTCGATTCGGAAGAAGGCTTCGGTCAGGTGAAAGCGTGTCTGACCAGTCCGCTAGCCAAGCTAGTGATTTGGGGCATCCTGTCCGCCTTGCTGTATCACTTGGTTGCCGGTGTGCGCCACTTGATCATGGACATGGGCATCGGTGAGACGCTGGAAGGCGGCAAGCTGGGCTCGAAAATCATTATCGCCGTGTCTGCGGTGCTGATCGTTCTGGCAGGAGTCTGGATATGGTAACCAACGTCA
Organism: Pseudomonas thivervalensis; assembly: GCF_001269655.1. Lineage (GTDB taxonomy): Bacteria > Pseudomonadota > Gammaproteobacteria > Pseudomonadales > Pseudomonadaceae > Aquipseudomonas > Aquipseudomonas thivervalensis. The sequence goes on along the minus strand of NZ_LHVE01000013.1, from coordinate 214,072 downwards.
CGAACCTTTCGCGTTCGGGCCTTTATGACTGGATGGCCCAGCGTGTGTCTGCGGTCGTTCTCGCGGCTTACTTCATTTTCCTGATCGGATATGTCGTGGCAAACCCTGGCATTGGCTACGCCCAATGGCATGAACTGTTCGCAAACAACTGGATGCGTATCTTCAGTCTGCTGGCACTTGTCGCACTGGGCGCTCACGCCTGGGTCGGCATGTGGACCATCGCGACCGACTACCTGACGCAAATGGCGTTCGGCAAGTCGGCGACTGCCGTACGTTTCCTTTTCCAGGCGGTATGCGGCGTTGCGATGTTCGCTTACTTCGTCTGGGGTGTGCAGATTCTCTGGGGTATCTGATCCATGGCTAACATTCCAACGATTTCTTTCGACGCCATCATCATTGGTGGTGGCGGTGCCGGCATGCGCGCAGCGCTGCAGCTGGCACAGGGCGGTCACAAGACTGCCGTGATCACCAAGGTTTTCCCGACGCGTTCGCACACCGTTTCCGCCCAGGGTGGCATCACCTGCGCCATCGCTTCGGCCGACCCGAACGACGACTGGCGCTGGCACATGTACGATACCGTCAAGGGTTCCGACTACATCGGTGACCAGGACGCTATCGAATACATGTGTCAGGAAGGCCCGGCCGCGGTGTTCGAGCTGGACCACATGGGCATGCCGTTCTCGCGTACCGAGCAAGGTCGTATCTACCAGCGTCCGTTCGGTGGCCAGTCCAAGGACTACGGCAAGGGCGGCCAGGCTGCGCGTACTTGCGCGGCGTCCGACCGTACCGGTCACGCACTGCTGCATACCCTGTACCAGGGCAACCTGAAAGCCGGCACCACGTTCCTGAACGAGTACTACGCCGTTGACCTGGTGAAGAACCAGGACGGCGCCTTCGTCGGTGTGATCGCGATCTGCATCGAAACCGGCGAAACCACCTACATCCGCGCCAAGGCCACCGTACTGGCGACCGGCGGTGCAGGCCGTATCTACGCATCCACCACCAATGCCCTGATCAACACCGGTGACGGCGTCGGCATGGCCCTGCGTGCTGGCGTGCCGGTACAAGACATCGAAATGTGGCAGTTCCACCCGACCGGCATCGCCGGCGCCGGTGTACTGGTAACCGAAGGTTGCCGTGGTGAAGGTGGTTACCTGATCAACAAGCACGGCGAGCGTTTCATGGAACGTTATGCGCCGAACGCCAAGGACCTTGCCGGTCGTGACGTCGTGGCCCGTTCGATGGTTAAAGAGATCATCGCCGGCAACGGCTGTGGCCCGAATGGCGACCACGTGATGCTCAAGCTCGATCACCTGGGCGAGGAAGTGCTGCACAGCCGCCTGCCAGGTATCTGCGAACTGTCCAAGACCTTCGCGCACGTCGACCCAGTCGTCGCGCCGGTTCCAGTGGTTCCAACCTGCCACTATATGATGGGCGGCGTTGCCACCAACATTCACGGCCAGGCGATCACCCAGAACGGCGAAGGCGTCGACGAAATCATCCCTGGCCTGTTCGCAGTGGGTGAAGTGGCCTGCGTATCGGTCCACGGTGCCAACCGCCTGGGCGGCAACTCGCTGCTCGACCTGGTGGTCTTCGGTCGCGCTGCCGGCCTGCACCTGGAAAAAGCGCTGTCCGACGGCATCGAATATGACGATGCCACCGACGCCAACATCGAAGCCGCCCTGGCGCGTCTGTCCGCTCTGAACGAGCGTACCGAAGGCGAAGACGTGGCAACCCTGCGTCGCGAGTTGCAAAACTGCATGCAGAACTACTTCGGTGTGTTCCGTACCGGCGAATACATGCAGAAGGGTATTGCCCAGCTGGCGCAATTGCGTGAACGAATCGCCAACGTGAAGATCAACGATAAGTCGCAGGCGTTCAACACTGCCCGTATCGAAGCGCTGGAGTTGCAGAACCTGCTGGAAGTGGCCGAAGCCACCGCCATCGCCGCAGAAGTGCGTAAAGAGTCCCGTGGTGCCCACGCCCGCGAAGACTTCGAAGACCGTGACGACGAAAACTGGCTGTGCCACACCTTGTACTTCCCGGGTGAAAAACGCGTCGCCAAGCGTGCCGTGAACTTCTCGCCGAAGACTGTTCCGACTTTCGAACCAAAAGTCCGGACTTATTAAGGGTGACCGCTATGTTGCAAGTCAGTGTTTATCGCTACAACCCTGATCAGGACGCTGCGCCGTTCATGCAGGACTTCCAGGTCGACACCGGTGGTAAAGACCTGATGGTGCTGGACGTGCTGGCCCTGATCAAAGAGCAGGACGAGGGTTTCTCCTATCGTCGCTCTTGCCGCGAGGGCGTTTGCGGCTCCGACGGCATGAACATCAACGGCAAGAACGGCCTGGCCTGCATCACGCCGCTGTCGGCCGTGGTCAAGGGCAACAAGCTGGTGGTGCGTCCATTGCCAGGTTTGCCGGTTATCCGTGACCTGGTCGTCGATATGAGCATCTTCTACAAGCAATACGAGAAGGTGAAGCCATTCCTGCAGAACGACACGCCGGCTCCGGCCATCGAGCGTCTGCAGTCTCCGGAAGAGCGTGAAAAACTCGACGGTCTGTACGAGTGCATCCTGTGCGCTTGCTGCTCGACCTCGTGCCCGTCCTTCTGGTGGAACCCGGACAAGTTCCTGGGCCCGGCCGCCCTGCTGCAAGCGTACCGCTTCCTGGCAGACAGCCGTGACACCAAGACGTCCGAGCGTCTGGCTTCGCTGGATGACCCGTTCAGCGTATTCCGCTGCCGCGGGATCATGAACTGCGTCAACGTCTGTCCGAAAGGCCTGAACCCGACTAAGGCCATCGGTCACATTCGTAACATGCTGCTGCAAAGCGGCGTGTGATTCAGCTGCTGTACCCGTAGGACCGTTGTACCCGTAAAGGCCAGGGCGCGGGCTTCAACCCGCGTCATGGCTATAACCAGAACAGCCGCTCACAAAGCGGCGGTTCTTATTTTGAAGAAATGAGACAAGCAGGGGCATCCGGGCTGGTACCCGGACTATCAGCGTGATCCTAAGTGGCTTGTTTTAGTCGCTGCACTCGGACTTCTGCAAGTTTGCTCGGTGTTTTCGCCGGTGGTGTTCCCCTAATCGAGGGTGACCAAGCATGCAAGAAAGCGTGATGCAGCGCATGTGGAACAGTGCCCACCTCTCCGGTGGTAACGCTGCCTATGTGGAAGAGCTCTACGAGCTCTACCTGCACGACCCTAACGCTGTGCCAGAAGAATGGCGCACCTACTTTCAGAAGTTGCCCGCTGACGGTAACTCTGCCACCGATGTTTCGCACTCGACGATTCGCGACCATTTCGTGCTGCTGGCAAAGAACCAGCGCCGCGCTCAACCGGTGTCTGCCGGCAGCGTGAGCTCCGAGCACGAGAAGAAGCAAGTTGAAGTACTGCGACTGATCCAGGCCTACCGGATGCGTGGCCACCAGGCAGCCCAGCTTGACCCGCTGGGGCTGTGGCAGCGTCCTGCACCTGCAGACCTGTCGATCACTCACTACGGCTTGACCAATGCCGACCTTGATACGACCTTCCGTGCCGGCGACCTGTTCATCGGCAAAGAGGAAGCGAGCCTACGCGAAATTCACGAAGCGTTGCAGCAGACATATTGCCGCACCATCGGCGCTGAATTTACGCACATCACCGATTCCGAGCAGCGCCAGTGGTTCCAGCAGCGTCTGGAAAGCGTTCGTGGCCGTCCGACGTACTCCGCCGACATCAAGAGCCACTTGCTCGAGCGCGTCACCGCCGGTGAAGGCCTGGAAAAATACCTGGGTACCAAATACCCGGGCACCAAGCGTTTCGGCCTGGAAGGCGGCGAAAGCCTGATTCCGATGCTCGACGAGCTGATCCAGCGTTCCGGTTCCTATGGCACCAAGGAAGTTGTCATCGGCATGGCCCACCGTGGCCGTCTGAACGTACTGGTCAACACCTTCGGCAAGAACCCGCGCGAGCTGTTCGACGAGTTCGAAGGCAAGAAGAAGGTCGAGCTGGGCTCCGGTGACGTGAAATACCACCAGGGCTTCTCGTCCAACGTGATGACCACCGGTGGCGAAGTCCACCTGGCCATGGCCTTCAACCCGTCCCACCTGGAAATCGTTTCCCCGGTGGTCGAGGGTTCGGTCCGTGCCCGCCAGGATCGTCGCAACGATCCGACCGGCGAGAAGGTGTTGCCGATCTCCATCCACGGTGACGCGGCATTCGCCGGTCAAGGCGTGGTCATGGAAACCTTCCAGATGTCGCAGACCCGCGGTTTCAAGACCGGCGGTACCGTGCACATCGTGATCAACAACCAGGTCGGTTTCACCATCAGCAACCCGCTGGACTCGCGTTCCACCGAGTACGCAACCGACGTTGCGAAAATGATCCAGGCGCCGATTCTCCATGTGAATGGCGATGACCCGGAAGCGGTGCTGTTCGTGACCCAGATGGCCATCGACTACCGCATGCAGTACAAGCGCGACGTGGTGATCGACCTGGTCTGCTACCGCCGTCGTGGCCACAACGAGGCCGACGAGCCAAGTGGCACCCAGCCGCTGATGTATCAGCAGATCGCCAAGCAGCGCACCACCCGTGAGCTGTATGCCGAGCGCCTGACCCAGGGCGGTGTTCTGGATGCCGCCCGCGTCCAGGAAAAAGTCGATGAATATCGCAATGCCCTGGATAACGGCCTGCACGTTGTAAAAAGCCTGGTCAAGGAACCGAACAAAGAGCTGTTCGTGGACTGGCGTCCGTATCTGGGCCACGCCTGGACCGCTCGTCACGACACGCGTTTCGACCTCAAGACCTTGCAGGAACTGTCCGCCAAGCTGCTGGAAATCCCGGAAGGCTTCGTGGTCCAGCGCCAGGTTGCGAAGATCTACGAAGACCGGCAGAAGATGCAAGCCGGCGGCCTGCCGATCAACTGGGGTTACGCCGAAACCATGGCGTACGCGACCCTGGCGTTCGAAGGTCACCCGATTCGCATCACCGGCCAGGACGTAGGTCGCGGCACTTTCTCGCACCGCCACGCGGCGCTGCACAACCAGAAAGACGCCAGCACTCACATCCCGCTGCAACACCTGTACAAGGGCCAGCCACGTTTCGACCTGTACGATTCGCTGCTGTCCGAAGAAGCCGTCCTGGCGTTCGAATATGGCTATTCCACCACCGAGCCTAATGCGCTGGTGATCTGGGAAGCCCAGTTCGGCGACTTCGCCAACGGTGCCCAGGTGGTTGTCGACCAGTTCATCACCAGCGGCGAGCACAAGTGGGGCCGTCTCTGCGGTCTGACCATGCTGTTGCCACACGGTTATGAAGGGCAGGGGCCGGAGCACTCGTCGGCACGTCTGGAACGCTACCTGCAGCTGTGCGCCGAGCACAACGTCCAGGTTTGCGTACCGACGACTCCGGCGCAGATCTACCACCTGCTGCGTCGTCAGGTCATCCGTCCGCTGCGCAAGCCGCTGATCGTGCTGACACCGAAGTCGCTGCTGCGTCACAAACTGGCGATTTCCACGCTCGAAGACCTGGCCGAAGGCTCGTTCCAGACCGTCATTTCGGAAATCGATACCCTGGACGCGGCGAAGGTGACTCGCCTGGTCCTGTGCAGCGGCAAGGTCTACTACGACCTGCTGGAAAAACGTCGTGCCGAAGGCCGCGAAGACATCGCCATCGTGCGTATCGAGCAGCTTTACCCGTTCCCGGAAGAGGACCTGATGGAGGCCATCGCGCCTTACACCAACCTCACCCATGTGGTGTGGTGTCAGGAAGAACCGATGAACCAAGGCGCGTGGTACAGCAGCCAGCATCACCTGCGTCGCAGCATCGGCAACCATAACAAGGCCCTGGGCCTGGAATATGCCGGCCGTGATGCTTCCGCTGCACCTGCGTGTGGTTATGCGTCGATGCACGCCGAGCAGCAGGAAAAACTGCTGCAAGATGCCTTCACTGTTTAACGCCTTCGCGCTGACTGAAACCGAATTTTAAGGACCCACAGATAATGGCTATCGAAATCAAAGCCCCGTCATTCCCGGAATCGGTTGCCGATGGCACCGTTGCCACCTGGCACAAGAAACCAGGCGAGGCCGTCAAGCGTGACGACCTGATCGTCGACATCGAGACCGACAAGGTCGTGCTGGAAGTATTGGCCGAAGCTGACGGCGTACTGGGCGCAATTATTGCCGAGGAAGGCGCTACCGTTCTGTCGAACCAGGTCCTGGGCTCGATCGAAGAGGGTGGCGCTGCTGCCGCGGCTCCAGCCGCCGCTGCTGCACCGGCTGCCGCTCAGGCCGCTGCGCCTGCTGCTTCGGGCGAAGACGATCCAGTCGCTGCCCCTGCTGCTCGCAAGCTGGCTGAAGAGAACGGTATCAACATCGCTTCCGTTGCCGGCACCGGCAAGGGCGGTCGTGTGACCAAGGAAGACGTGGTAGCCGCCGTTGCCGCCAAGAAAGCCGCTCCAGCCGCCGCGCCAGCCAAGCCTGCCGCACCTGCCGCTGCCGCTCCGGTGTTCGCAGCCGGTGACCGCGTTGAAAAACGCGTTCCGATGACCCGCGTTCGCGCCACCGTGGCCAAGCGCCTGGTCGAAGCACAGTCGAACATGGCGATGCTGACTACTTTCAACGAAGTCGACATGACCGAAGTCATGGCCCTGCGTTCGAAGTACAAGGATCTGTTCGAGAAGTCCCACAATGGCGTACGCCTGGGCTTCATGTCGTTCTTCGTCAAGGCTGCCACCGAAGCGCTGAAACGCTTCCCGGCCGTCAACGCGTCGATCGACGGTTCCGACATCGTCTACCACGGCTACGCCGACATCGGTGTTGCTGTTTCCAGCGACCGTGGCCTGGTGGTTCCGGTCCTGCGTAACGCCGAACTGATGAGCCTGGCCGAAATCGAAGGCGGCATCGCCACCTTCGGCAAGAAGGCCCGTGACGGCAAGCTGTCCATCGAAGAGATGACCGGCGGTACGTTCACCATCACCAACGGTGGTACATTCGGTTCGATGATGTCGACCCCGATCGTCAACCCGCCGCAAGCGGCTATCCTGGGCATGCACAACATCCTGCAGCGTCCGATGGCGGTCAACGGTCAGGTCGTGATTCGTCCGATGATGTACCTGGCGCTGTCCTACGATCACCGCCTGATCGACGGCAAAGAAGCCGTGACGTTCCTGGTCACCATCAAGAACCTGCTTGAAGATCCGGCTCGTCTGCTGCTGGATATCTGATTTTCGCCGCGAGGGCCGGTCTGTCGACCGGCCTCTTGCTGAAACAACCGGTTTCGTCCCTCGACGGTCATCACAAGTGATCGTCCGGTTTGATTCGAAAAGGAATGACTCATGACTCAGAAATTCGACGTGGTAGTGATTGGTGCGGGCCCTGGCGGCTACGTAGCGGCCATCAAGGCTGCGCAACTGGGCCTTACCACTGCCTGCATCGAGAAATACACCGACAAGGAAGGCAAACAGGCCTTGGGCGGTACTTGCCTGAACGTCGGTTGCATTCCTTCCAAGGCGCTGCTGGACAGCTCCTGGAAATACAAGGAAGCGAAAGAAAGCTTCAACGTCCACGGTATCTCCACCGGTGAAGTGAAGATGGACGTCGCCGCGATGGTTGGCCGCAAGGCTGGCATCGTCAAGAACCTGACCAGCGGTGTCGCCACCCTGTTCAAGGCCAACGGCGTGACCTCCATCGAAGGCCACGGCAAGTTGCTGCTGGGCAAGAAAGTCGAAGTCACCAAGCCAGACGGCTCGGTGGAAGTGATCGAAGCCGAAAACGTCATCCTGGCACCTGGCTCGCGTCCAATCGACATTCCACCGGCTCCGGTCGACCAGAACGTGATCGTCGACTCCACCGGCGCCCTGGAATTCCAGACCGTGCCAAAACGCCTGGGCGTGATCGGCGCCGGTGTGATCGGCCTCGAGCTGGGTTCGGTATGGTCGCGCCTGGGCGCTGAAGTGACCGTGCTCGAAGCCCTCGATACCTTCCTGATGGCCGCTGACACCGCGGTATCCAAGGAAGCGCTGAAAACCCTGACCAAACAGGGCCTGGACATCAAGCTGGGCGCTCGCGTGACCGGTTCGAAGGTCAACGGCGAAGAAGTCGTGGTGACCTACACCGACGCCAAGGGCGAACAGACCATCACCTTCGACAAGCTGATCGTTGCGGTCGGCCGTCGTCCGGTGACCACCGACCTGCTGGCTGCCGACAGCGGCGTGGAAATCGACGAGCGTGGTTTCATCGCGGTCGATGACCATTGCGCTACCGCCGTACCGGGCGTATTCGCCATCGGTGACGTGGTTCGCGGCATGATGCTGGCCCACAAGGCATCCGAAGAAGGCATCATGGTCGTCGAGCGCATCAAGGGCCACAAGGCCCAGATGAACTACGACCTGATCCCATCGGTTATCTACACCCACCCGGAAATCGCATGGGTTGGCAAGACCGAGCAGGCCTTGAAAGCCGAAGGCGTTGAAGTTAACGTCGGCACCTTCCCGTTCGCAGCCTCCGGCCGTGCCATGGCAGCCAACGATACCGGTGGTTTCGTGAAAGTCATCGCCGATGCCAAGACGGATCGCGTATTGGGCGTTCACGTCATCGGCCCAAGCGCTGCCGAGCTGGTACAGCAAGGCGCGATCGGCATGGAATTCGGCACCAGCGCCGAGGATCTGGGCATGATGGTCTTCTCCCATCCGACCCTGTCCGAAGCCTTGCACGAAGCGGCCCTGGCCGTAAATGGCGGCGCCATCCACGTGGCCAACCGCAAGAAGCGTTAATAGACAATAAGAAACCACGGCGGTATGGCCCGTCGTGAGCCTTGCGAGCAAGACTCACCGCGGAATATCCGCTGGACGCAGCCTTGCGTGGCGGCACCGGTTCACCGGAACGCTACGCAAGCAGCAGTCACAGGTGGTGCGGCACCACAACGGTGCAGCACCGAATGCGCAGTACCTAACGAAGACGGTAATAAGCATGAATCTTCACGAGTATCAGGGTAAGCAGCTGTTCGCTGAGTACGGCCTGCCAGTATCCACCGGCTACGCGGTAGACACCCCGGAAGCGGCAGCAGAAGCTTGCGACAAAATCGGCGGCAGCGAATGGGTTGTCAAAGCCCAGGTTCACGCCGGTGGTCGCGGTAAAGCGGGCGGCGTCAAGCTGGTTCGCAGCAAAGAAGACGCCAAAGCCTTCGCACAGCAGTGGCTGGGCAAGCGTCTGGTGACTTACCAGACTGACGCCAACGGTCAGCCAGTCACCAAGATCCTGGTTGAATCGTGCACTGATATCGCTAAAGAGCTGTACCTGGGCGCAGTCGTTGACCGTTCGAGCCGCCGCATCGTGTTCATGGCTTCCACCGAAGGTGGCGTGGACATCGAGAAAATCGCTCACGATACCCCTGAGAAAATCCTCAAGGCCACCATCGACCCACTGGTTGGCGCACAGCCATTCCAGGGTCGCGAGCTGGCATTCCAGCTGGGCCTGGAAGGCAAGCAGGTCACTCAGTTCGCCAAGATCTTCGTAGGTCTGGCCAAGCTGTTCCAGGACCACGACCTGGCACTGCTGGAAGTGAACCCGCTGGTGATCAAGGCCGACGGCGACCTGCACTGCCTCGATGCCAAGATCAACATCGACGCCAACGCCATGTACCGTCAGCCTAAGCTGAAGACTTTCCACGATCCGTCGCAAGACGATCCGCGCGAAGCGCACGCTGCCAAGTTCGAACTGAACTACGTAGCCCTGGAAGGCAACATCGGCTGCATGGTCAACGGTGCCGGCCTGGCCATGGGTACCATGGACATCGTCAACCTGCATGGCGGCAAGCCAGCCAACTTCCTCGACGTGGGCGGCGGTGCTACCAAGGAACGCGTTACCGAAGCGTTCAAGATCATCCTGTCCGACACCAACGTCGCTGCAGTACTGGTCAACATCTTCGGCGGCATCGTTCGCTGCGACATGATTGCCGAAGGCATCATCGGCGCCGTGAAAGAAGTCGGCGTGAAAATCCCGGTTGTTGTTCGCCTCGAAGGCAACAACGCTGAGCTGGGCGCTAAAGTACTGGCAGAAAGCGGTTTGAACATCATCGCTGCTACCAGCCTGACCGACGCTGCTCAACAAGTCGTTAAAGCTGCGGAGGGCAAATAATGAGCGTCCTGATCAATAAAGACACCAAGGTTATCTGCCAGGGTATTACCGGTTCGCAAGGTAGTTTCCACACCCAGCAAGCCCTGGAATACGGCACCAAGATGGTTGGCGGCGTAACGCCAGGCAAAGGCGGCACCGAGCACCTGGGCCTGCCCGTGTTCAACACCGTCAAGGACGCTGTAGCCGCCACTGGCGCCACCGCCAGCGTGATCTACGTTCCAGCACCTTTCTGCAAGGACTCCATCCTTGAAGCAGCGTTCGGCGGTATCAAGCTGATCGTCTGCATCACCGAAGGCATCCCGACCATCGACATGCTGGAAGCCAAGGTCAAGTGCGACGAGCTGGGTATCACCCTGATCGGTCCTAACTGCCCAGGCGTGATCACTCCAGGCGAATGCAAGATCGGCATCATGCCAGGTCACATTCACTTGCCAGGCAAGGTCGGTATCGTTTCCCGTTCCGGCACCCTGACCTACGAAGCTGTGAAGCAGACCACTGACGCCGGTTTCGGTCAGTCGACTTGCGTCGGCATCGGCGGTGACCCGATCCCAGGCTCGAACTTCATCGACATCCTGAAGCTGTTCCAGGAAGACCCGAAGACCGAAGCGATCGTCATGATCGGTGAGATCGGCGGTTCGGCTGAAGAAGAAGCGGCTGCCTACATCAAGGCAAACGTGACCAAGCCGGTTGTTTCCTACATCGCAGGTGTGACTGCTCCTCCGGGCAAGCGCATGGGCCATGCTGGCGCAATCATCTCTGGCGGCAAAGGCACTGCAGACGAGAAATTCGCTGCGCTGCAAGACGCAGGCGTGAAAACCGTGCGTTCGCTGGCAGACATCGGCAAGGCCCTGGCCGAGCTGACTGGCTGGGAAATGAAGAAGTAAGCTTCGGCTGACCTTTTCGTTCCAGCACAAAGGCCACCTTCGGGTGGCCTTTGTCGTTTCTGGCTGACTGTACGCCCGCTCTACCTGGGGAATGTAGGGCGGCTGTTGTGACGAGGGAGCTTGCTCCCGCTCGGTGTAGGAGCTGTCGAGTGCAACGAGGCTGCGATCTTTCCACTGACAATTGAGTCCCAAGCGAAAGATCAAAATCAAAAGATCGCAGCCTTCGGCAGCTCCTACACGCAGCCCAGCGGGAGCAAGCTCCCTCGCCACAAGGGCATGAGTGAATTTCATTGTGGGAGCGAGCTTGCTCGCGATGACGGAATTACAGTCGCCAACCATTTACATGCAAAAACGCGACACGTGGACGTCGCACATCGGATAGTTTGCCCCTTTACAGTGCGTTTTATCGCCAAATTCGTTAGGCTAGCAGCCATTTTTGCGACCGCTGCCCACAAGGAAGCGCCGCGCTAAACGGGTCGGTCCCATACGGATCGGCAGCATTTCCCTCTACCCATAAGGGAAATCCCTCTCTAAATTCCGATTCAGTAGTGTGGTTTCCTTAATGAAAGTGTTGAAAGGCCAGGACATCCTGGCGCTTGGTTTCATGACATTTGCCCTGTTCGTCGGGGCCGGCAACATCATCTTCCCGCCTATCGTCGGTTTGCAGTCCGGGCCTCATGTCTGGATGGCGGCGCTGGGCTTCTTGATCACGGCGGTCGGGCTGCCGGTCATCACGGTCGTCGCACTGGCCAAGGTGGGCGGGGCGATGGACGCCTTGAGCAGCCCGATCGGCAAAATCGCCGGCGGGTTGCTGGCGGCGGTGTGCTACCTGGCCGTTGGCCCGTTGTTCGCCACCCCCCGTACCGCCACCGTTTCGTTCGAAGTCGGCCTGGCGCCGTTGACCGGCGAAAGCCCGCTGGCGCTGTTCCTCTATAGCGCGGTGTATTTCCTGCTGGTGTTCTTCATCTCGCTCTACCCGGGCCGCCTGCTGGACACCGTCGGACGCTTTCTCGCGCCGCTGAAGATCATTGCCCTGGCCGTGCTCGGAATCGCCGCGTTTGCCTTGCCAGCGGGCGATATCGGTGTGGCCACACCTGAATACGTGGCAGCACCGTTCTCCCAGGGCTTCATCAATGGCTACCTGACCATGGATACCCTGGGCGCCTTGGTGTTCGGCATCGTCATCGTCAACGCGATCCGCTCCCGGGGCGTCGAGTCGCCGGCCTTGATTACTCGCTACGCGATCATCGCCGGGCTGATTGCCGGGGTGGGCCTGGCGCTGGTCTACGTCAGCCTGTTCCGCCTGGGTTCGGGCAGCCATGAAGTGGCCGCGGGCGCGACCAACGGCGCCGCCGTGCTGCATGCCTATGTGCAACACACCTTCGGCAGCCTGGGCAGCGGTTTCCTGGCGGTGCTGATCTCGCTGGCGTGCCTGGTGACTGCGGTCGGCTTGACCTGCGCTTGCGCCGAGTACTTCAGCCGCGTCCTGCCGCTGTCCTACAAGACCTTGGTCGTGATCCTGGCGGCCTTTTCGCTGCTGGTGTCCAACCTGGGCCTGACCAAGCTGATCGCCTTCTCGATTCCGGTCCTGACCGCGATCTACCCGCCGTGCATCGCCCTGGTGGCCCTGAGCTTCTGCAAGGACTTCTGGCACGAGCAGGGGCGCATCGTCGGCCCGGTGATGCTGGTGTCGTTCCTGTTTGGCTTGATCGATGCGCTCAAGGGTGCCGGGCTGGCGGATTGGATGCCGACGCAACTGGCCCACTTGCCGCTGAGCGAACAAGGCCTGGCCTGGCTGGTGCCTTCGGTGATGACCCTGGCGGTGGCGGTGGTGTGTGATCGCCTGCTGGGCAAGCGCAGCGAAGCGTTGGCCTGATCGGCTTCAAGCAGGCTCGCCGATATAACCGAAATGCCCCGTATCAATCGATACGGGGCATTTTTTTTGGGGGGCAGTGTCTTTTTCCGTGAGCTAACGTCGAAGCAATGTCTTGGAAGGCTTGCACAAAACCTTATGGTCGGCATTTCAAGGCAAGTCTGGCTTTAGACGTCATTTTTTAGACATACAGGAAATCGAATGTCCTTCATCCAAGCCAACCTGATCCATCTGCTTGCCGCCGCCTGGTTCATCATCTGCTGGGCGGGCTACACCCGTTACGCCACTTGGAAGGCCCGCGATACGGCCTGCCTGGCCAGTGTCATGCACCTGTACCGCGAAGACTGGATGCGCCGCATGCTGTTGCGTGAGAACCGCATCGCCGATGCCAGCGTGATCGGCAACCTGGAGCGCAACGCCTCATTCTTCGCTTCCAGTACGCTGATCATCCTGGCTGGTATCCTGACGGTGCTAGGGGCCTCGGATCGGGCGGTGTCGTTGCTGGCGGACATCCCCATGGTGCAGCAGGCTTCCCAGGGCATGGCGGAGGTCAAGTTGCTGTGCCTGGCACTGGTGTTCGTGTATGCGTTCTTCACGTTCAGTTGGTGCATGCGCCAATACAACTTCGCGGCAGTGCTGATTGGCTCGGCGCCAATGATCGGCGAGCGCCATGTGTCGGAACAGGAACGCAAGGCTTTTGCTCTAAGGGCGGCGCGAGTGATCTCCATGGCGGCCAACCAGTTCAACTTCGGCCTGCGAGCCTATTACTTTGGCATGACCATGTTGGCGTGGTTCGTCAGCCCCTGGTTATTCATGTTGATGAGTGCCGGCGTGGTGTTTGTGCTGTATCAGCGCGAGTTTCATTCCGATGTGCTGGACGTGATGGTCTATACCCCCACGGAAGCGCCAGTGCCCGAGGTTGGCAAGGAAGCGGCCTGACCGCTCGGCCGCTTTCCCGAATCACAGGTAAAAGAAAACCCGCACCAGGCGGGTTTTCTTTTACCGCTAAAACCGTATCAGTTGGTTTTAGGCGCTTCAGTAGCAGGGGCTTCTTTCGCGGCTGCTTCGTTCGATTCGGCCTGAGCTTTGGCGGCTTCGGCGTTTTCTTTCGCCGCCTCGTTCACTTTATCCTGTGCTTTGTTCATGTCTTGCTGAGCTTGCTCAGCGTGTTGGTTGGCATCTTGAGCTTTGTCCTCGGATTTTTTATCGCAGGCAGCGAGACCGAGGGAGGCGGCCAACATCAAGGCAATAGCAAAAGTCTTACGCATGGGGTGTTTCTCCTTATGGAAATAACTACTGGCCTTTTGAGCGCGCCCCCTCAGCTTAAGTTCCTCTTTTGCTACAGATATATAACTTTGCATGCTCGCGGAACTTTAGCGAACACGCCTGTTACCAGGCTTCTAAACAAACAAGGGCATTGATGGACATGGCTGAAGATCCCGTTTTTGAACGCGCGACGCGCTTTTTATCCGCCCTGCGGCATTGTCAGGTGCTGGGCTTGAAGTTGCACAGCGCCAGCGGTGACGGACTGACGCTCGTGCTGCCGTTCAGCCCGCAAATCGTTGGCAACCCCCTGACGGGCATCATCCATGGTGGCGCGTTGACGTCATTGATGGACACCGCGTGCGGCATGTCGACCTTGTGTGTGCTGCCGCAATTCGAAGTCTGTCCCACCCTCGACCTGCGCATCGACTACATGCACGCCGCAGAACCCCACAAGGACGTCTACGGCTTCGCTCAATGCTATCGGGTGACGCCGGACGTGATTTTCACACGGGGTTTCGCCTATCAGGACGACCCCGAGCAACCCATCGCCCATGTGGTGGGCACGTTCATGCGCCTGGGCCAGCATGCCAGGGGAATGGGCAAGGCCAGTCCGATAACCACCGTGGGCCAGCCATGACCGATACCATCCAGGAACAACTGCGCCGCGCCTGCGAGCAGGGCGACTACGCGCTACTGCTCGCCTCGATTCCCTATGCCCAACTCATCGGTGTCGAATGCGCGCGTCAGGGCGACGATTTGGTGTTTCGGCTGCCGGCCAACAAGGACAACATTGGTAACCCTTTATTGCCGGCCATCCATGGCGGAGTCATCGCCGGCTTCATGGAACTGGCCGCTGCGGTGCATCTGTTGATCGCCACCGGTACGCCAGGGGTGCCAAAGATCATCGACTTTTCCCTGGATTACCTGCGCACCGGGCAGTTTCGCGACACTTATGCCAAATGCCAGGTCTGGCGTCAGGGCCGGCGGGTCGCCAACGTCGCGATCACCGCTTGGCAAGACGTCGAGGCCGAACCCATCGCCACCGCCCGGGCGCATTTCAAGATCCAGGAGCCTCCAAAACCGGATCGCCCTTGAAATCATCCACGTTGCCCCCACCTTGAGGACATCCCGCCGCCAATCTCAGCGAGGCGGACACCACCATCCACTTGGAGTTTGATGACCATGAGCGTGGAAACTCAAAAGGAAACCCTGGGCTTCCAGACCGAGGTGAAGCAACTGCTGCACCTGATGATTCACTCGCTGTATTCGAATAAGGAAATCTTCCTTCGCGAGCTGATTTCGAACGCCTCTGACGCTGTCGACAAATTACGTTTCGAAGCCTTGTCCAAGCCTGAACTGCTGGAAGGCGGCGCTGAACTGAAAATCCGTGTGAGCTTCGACAAGGACGCGAAAACCGTCACCCTCGAAGACAACGGCATCGGCATGAGCCGCGAAGAGGTGATCACGCACCTGGGCACCATCGCCAAGTCCGGCACGGCCGACTTCATGAAGAACCTGTCCGGCGACCAGAAAAAAGATTCCCACCTGATCGGTCAGTTTGGCGTCGGTTTCTATTCGGCGTTCATCGTGGCCGACCAGGTCGAAGTGTTCAGCCGCCGTGCCGGCCTCGCTGCGAGCGAAGGCGTGCACTGGTCGTCCAAGGGCGAGGGCGAGTTCGAAGTCGCCACCGTCGACAAGGCTGATCGTGGTACCCGCATCGTGCTGCACCTCAAGTCCGGTGAAGACGAGTTCGCCGATGGCTGGCGCCTGCGCAACATCATCAAGAAGTACTCCGACCATATCGCGCTGCCGATCGAGCTGCCGAAGGAAGCCACCGCCGCGGAAGGCGAAGAAAAGCCTGAAGTGGAGTGGGAAACCGTCAATCGCGCCAGTGCCCTGTGGACCCGTCCGCGCACCGAGGTGAAGGACGAGGAATACCAGGAGTTCTACAAGCACATCGCCCACGATTACGAGAACCCGCTGAGCTGGAGCCATAACAAGGTCGAAGGCAAGCTGGAATACAACTCGCTGCTGTACGTGCCGGCCCGTGCGCCGTTCGACCTGTACCAGCGCGAAGCGCCACGCGGCCTGAAGCTGTACGTGCAGCGCGTCTTCGTGATGGACCAGGCCGAATCGTTCCTGCCGCTGTACCTGCGCTTCATCAAGGGTGTGGTGGACTCCAACGATTTGTCGCTGAACGTTTCGCGGGAAATCCTGCAGAAAGATCCGATCATCGATTCCATGAAGTCGGCACTGACCAAGCGCGTGCTCGACATGCTGGAAAAACTGGCGAAGAACGAACCCGAGCAGTACAAGAGCTTCTGGAAAAACTTCGGTCAGGTCATGAAGGAAGGCCCGGCCGAGGACTTCGGCAACAAAGAGAAAATCGCCGGCCTGCTGCGCTTTGCGTCGACCCAGGGTGACGATGGCGAGCAGATCGTTGGCCTGGCCGATTACCTGGCCCGCGCCAAGGAAGGCCAGGACAAGATCTACTACCTGACCGGTGAGACCTATGCACAGGTCAAGAACAGCCCGCACCTGGAAGTCTTCCGCAAGAAAGGCATCGAAGTGCTGCTGCTGACCGACCGCATCGACGAGTGGCTGATGAGCTACCTCAACGAATTCGACGGCAAGAGCTTCGTCGACGTCGCCCGGGGTGATCTGGACCTCGGCAACCTGGATTCGGAAGAAGACAAGAAAGCCGCTGAAGAAGTCGCCAAGAGCAAGGAAGGTCTGGTGGAGCGGATCAAGACCGCCCTGGGCGACGCCGTCAGCGAAGTGCGTGTCTCGCACCGCCTGACCGATTCCCCGGCGATCCTGGCCATCGGTGAGCAGGACCTGGGCCTGCAAATGCGCCAGATCCTCGAAGCCAGCGGCCAGAAAGTCCCGGACTCCAAGCCGATCTTCGAATTCAACCCGGCCCACCCGCTGGTGGAAAAACTCGACAACGAGCAGAGCGAAGAGCGTTTCGGCGATCTGTCGCACATCCTGTTTGACCAAGCGGCCCTGGCGGCCGGCGACAGCCTGAAGGACCCTGCGGCGTATGTGCGTCGCCTGAACAAGCTGTTGGTTGAACTGTCAGCTTAAACAAGTGCAGGAAAAACCCGCTTCGGCGGGTTTTTTCATTTCTGGTGTTCAGTCAAAAAGGAGTTCGTCATGAGTCAGGTTACGGTTCGTTCGCTGGTCTATCAGATCGATGGTCAAAGTTATGAAGGTCGCCTGGCCTTCGACGTCAACCAGCAGGGCCCGCGCCCGGGTTTGCTGATGGCGCCGAACTGGATGGGGGTCGGGGCGGGTGCCGAAGACATCGCCAAGTCGGTGGCGGCCAATGGTTATGTGGTGTTGATCGCCGACTTGTATGGGCAAACGGTTCGTCCAAGCAATGCCGATGAGGCGGGGGCGGCGATGATGCCCCTCAAGAACGATCGGGCGTTGTTGCGCAAGCGCATGCAGGCGGCGTTCGAGCAGTTGCAGAGCCAGCGCGAAGCTGAGGTCGACACGACGAAGCTGGCCACGTTCGGCTTCTGCTTCGGCGGTTGCTGTTCACTGGAGTTGGCGCGCACAGGCGCACCGCTCAAGGCCGCGATTTCCTTCCACGGCACCTTGGATACCCCAAACCCGGCCGATGCGCAGAACATCAAGGGCGCGGTGCTGGTGATGCATGGCGCCTCCGACCCGTTGGTGCCGAAAGAGCAATTACCGGCCTTTGAAGACGAAATGAACGCCGCCGGGGTGGATTGGCAACTGCTGAGCTACGGCGGTGCGGTGCACTCGTTCACCGACCCGCAGGCCAATGTGCCGGGCAAGATGATGTACGACGCCAAGGTCGCCGGACGGGCGTTCCGCTCGATGCATAATTTGTTGGATGAGGTGTTCAAGGGCTGAATGCTTCAAGTAAAACCTGTGGCGAGGGAGCTTGCTCCCGCTGGGCTGCGCAGCGGCCCCTCTGTTTCTGCGGTTGCTGCGCAACCGAGCGGGAGCAAGCTCCCTCGCCACAGGGGTGTTGTGAAGCCATAGGGGTGTTGTGAAGCTAGGGCAACTCGATCCGCTCGCTTTCCCCCGGCACCGTCGGCCAGTCCCCAGCCGCCCAGCGCTGGCGGGCTTCATCGATGCGGGCCGGGTCGCTGGAAACGAAATTCCAGTTCATTCGCCGCGGCCCATCCAGCGGCGCGCCGCCGAACAGCACCGCATGGCAATCGCTGTCGGCAAACAATGTCATTTCTTCCCCGGCCGGCAATATCACCAGGGAATGGGCTTCTACTGGTTCGCCATCCAATAACGCCTCGCCGCTCAGCACATACAGGGCCCGTTCTTCATGCTCGGTGGGAATCAGCAAGGTCGTTGCGGTCTGCAGGTTCAACTCGGCGTACAGCGTTGGCGACAGCACCGGCACCGGCGATTCCAGGCAAAAGCCTGACCCGGCGATCATGCGGATGCCGACCCCCAGGTTCTCACTGACCGGCAGGCTATGGGCCGGGTGATGGCTGTAGTGCCCCGGACCCTGTTCGTGGGACTTGGGCGAGGCCAGCCAGACTTGCAACCCGTGCATGACAAAAGCACTGCCCAGCAATGACTCAGGCGTGCGCTCGACATGGGCGATGGCACTGCCGGCGGTCATCCAGCTGACGTCGCCGGCGTCCACCACCTGGTCGGAGCCCAGGCTGTCCTTGTGCTGGAGTTGGCCTTCGAACAGGTAGGTGAGGGTAGACAGGCCAATGTGTGGGTGCTGGCGGATGTTCATGCCTTTGCCGGCCGGGTAAGTGGTTTGCAGCATGTGATCGAAAAACACGAAAGGCCCGACGCTGCGGCATTTGGCGGACGGCAGCGGGCGAAGGATCGGCTGGCCTTCGACGTCTTCGGCGCGGGGGCGAACGGTCAGGGGAGTGGTCATGTTGTCTTCCAGGTTGAACAACGGTTGCCCGAAGCATAACCCGCCGCCGGCGGACGCGGCAGATGCACCTTGAACCCAGGCGGGACGGCGAGGGTCTACGCTGTTCATGGCTTCTGGAGATTGCCTGTGCCTTTGACCCGTTTGATCCTTGCCTGGCTGCTGGTCGTTTCGAGCAGCGGCGCCATGGCCCGCGAGTATGCCTACAGCGATGCGCACCTGCATTACGTCGACTTCTTCCAGGAAACCGCCGGCATGCCCAAGCTGCTCCAGGCGATGGCGGACAATCGCATTGAGCATGTGATGATTTCCGGTGTTCCGGTGGCCAAGAAATGGCATGAGGACGAACCCAAGCGTCCGCGTTATTACGCCGGTGACGACGCGGATGCCTATTGGTACAGCGCCACCGACGTGATTGTCGCGGCGGCGGTGAGCAAGCTGACCGACGAACAACGCCAGCACTTTCATCCTTTCCTGTCGGGCTTCAATCCCAACGACAAGAACTCCGCCGCCCATATCCAGCGCATGCTCGATCTCTACCCGGGGTTGTGGCAAGGCATCGGCGAGGTCTTCACCCGCCATGACGACCTGACGGCGCTGACCTCGGGCGACACCCCGCGAGCCAACAACGAAGCCATGACCCGGATCTATCATCTGGCGGCCGAGAACGACCTGCCGGTGATGCTGCATTCCAACATCACGTCCAAGCGTGAGAGAAATCCGCTGTACCTGGCCGAAATCGAGGAGCCGTTACGCAACCACCCGCATACACGCTTCATCTGGGCCCATGCGGGCACCAGCATGGAAATCCACCGCCACCAGACCCGCTTGGAGTTTCTGTTGCCGACCCTGACCCGCCTGCTCGAGGCCTACCCCAATTTGTACATAGACCTGTCCTGGAGCGTGCTCACGCCGTACTTGCTGGACGAGACGGGCAAACCCCGGGACGAGTGGTTAAAGCTGGTAGAGCGTTTTCCTGAGCGCTTCATGGTGGGGTCGGATGTGGTCGGGCGTTTCAACAAGTTGGGCAAGGAGTTGCGCAGCTTCGATCCGTTCCTCGATGCCTTGCCGGAAGACGTGGCGAGGAAAGTGGCGCGGGATAACTTCCTTTCGGTATTACCGCGCTCAGTGGCCCGATAAGCCCGCTTTTGTGGCGAGGGCGCTTGCTCCCGCTGGGCCTGTAGGAGCTGTCGAGCGGAGCGAGGCTGCGATCTTTTCCCGGTCACTTGAGTCTCAAGCGAAAGATCAAAAGATCGCAGGCTTCGCCAGCTCCTACAGAGTCGAGCGGGAGCAAGCGCCCTCGCCACAGGCCAACCCTATTCCCGGGCCATAGCTGGCCTGGCGAACATCGCTTTGTCATCAGCCTGTCACTCCCGCGTCATACCCTCGCGCTCATCTCAATCAAGGAGCGCACTATGCACCTCACCCGTTCAAGCGCACTGGTCGCGCTGTTGTTGACCTGCGGCCTGGCACAGGCCGAAGTCCGTGTCGAAGGCCCGGTGGAATATGGCGTCTTCGAAGGGCCGCAAGCCGAGCTGCAATCGGGAGAGCGGGTCCTGCGGCGCAGCAACGAGCAGATTCGCCAGACCGAGAGCGTACCGGCGAAGCTGGGCACCAAGTTCGGCATGCGCTATCAATTGGCCGGCAAGGTCGCAGACGACCAGCCGTTGACCCTGTTGTACTTCACCCCCGGTATCCGCACCCCCGATGGCGTGCGCCACGACAAGTTCGAGGTGATCCAGAAAGTGGTGCCCGGCGCGCCTCAGGACGTCATGGCCTACGAGTTCACCGAAAGCCACGAAGTGGTGCCGGGGGAGTGGCGGTTCATGGTGTTCCAGGGGGATCGGCTGCTGACGCAGCAGCGGTTTGTCGTGCGCTGAATTGGAGTCAACTGCGGGAGCGAGCCTGTGTGGGAGGGAGGTCAGAAAAACCTGTGGGAGCGAGCGTGCTCGCGAAGGCGGACTGACATTCAACACTGTCATTGACTGTCGAACCGCTATCGCGAGCAAGCTCGCTCCCACAAGGGCATACCCACAGAACTTTTTAATGTGAGCAGGCAAAAAAAACGCCCCGAACCAGTCGGGGCGTTTTTTTGTCGGCTCCTGTAGGAGCTGGCGAAGCCTGCGATCTTTCGCTTTAAAAGATCGCAGCCTGCGGCAGCTCCTACGCGCCCTGCCAGCGCTTCATCACCAGGGTGGCGTTGGTGCCACCGAAGCCGAAGCTGTTGCTCATCACGGTATTGATGGTGGCGTTTTCGCGAGTCTTGGTCAGGATGGGCAGGTCGGCCACTTCCGGGTCCAGCTCGTCGATGTTGGCGGAACCGGCCATGAAGTTGCCTTCCATCATCAGCATGCAGTAGATCGCTTCGTGAACGCCGGCGGCGCCCAGGGAGTGACCCGACAGGCTCTTGGTGGAGCTGATGGCCGGGGCCTTGTCGCCGAACACTTCGCGCACACCTTTCATTTCCGCGACGTCGCCGACCGGGGTCGAGGTGCCGTGGGTGTTCAGGTAGTCGATCGGTGCATCGACGGTGGACATGGCCATCTGCATGCAACGCACGGCACCTTCGCCGCTTGGCGCGACCATGTCGTAGCCGTCGGACGTGGCGCCGTAGCCGACGATTTCCGCGTAGATCTTCGCGCCACGGGCCAGGGCGTGTTCCAGCTCCTCGACCACGACCATGCCGCCGCCGCCAGCGATGACGAAGCCGTCACGGTCGGCATCGTAGGCACGGGAAGCTTTTTCCGGGGTGTCGTTGCGCTTGCTGGACAGGGCGCCCATGGCGTCGAACAGGAACGACTGGCTCCAATGTTCTTCTTCACCGCCGCCGGCGAATACGATGTCCTGCTTGCCCATCTGGATCTGCTCGACAGCGGTACCAATGCAGTGGGCACTGGTGGCGCAAGCGGAGGAGATCGAGTAGTTCAGGCCCTTGATCTTGAACGGCGTGGCCAGGCAGGCCGAAACGGTGCTGCCCATGGTCCGCGTGACGCGGTACGGGCCGACGCGCTTGACGCCTTTTTCGCGCAGGATGTCCAGCGCTTCCATCTGGTTCAAGGTGGAGGCGCCACCGGAGCCGGCGATCAGGCCGGTGCGTACGTTGGAAACCTGCTCTTCGGTCAGGCCGGAGTCAGCGATGGCGTCCTTCATGGCCAGGTAGGCGTAGGCCGCCGCATGGCCGACGAAACGGTAGATCTTGCGATCGATCAGTTCTTCGAGGTTGAGGTCAATGGAGCCGGAAACCTGGCTACGCAGACCCATTTCGGCATATTCCGGATTGAACCGGATGCCAGGGCGACTTGCACGCAGGTTAGCGGAGACGGTCTCTTTGTCATTGCCCAGGCACGAAACGATGCCCAGACCAGTGATAACGACGCGGCGCATGCGGATAACCCTTAGAAGTTGTCAGTGGAGGTGAAAACGCCGACCCGGAGGCCTTCGGCGGTGTAGATCTCGCGACCATCCACGGCAACCGAACCATCGGCAATGGCCATGTTCAGCTTGCCCTTGAGGACGCGTTTGATATGAATGTTATAGGTGATTTTCTTGGCGGTCGGGAGGACCTGACCAAAGAACTTCACTTCGCCCGAACCCAGGGCGCGACCGCGCCCCGGCAGGCCTTGCCAGCCGAGGAAGAAACCGACCAGTTGCCACATGGCGTCCAGGCCCAGGCAGCCTGGCATCACCGGGTCACCTTCGAAGTGGCAGGCGAAGAACCACAGGTCCGGAGTGATATCCAGCTCGGCGACCAATTCACCTTTGCCGTACTTGCCACCCTCTTCGCTGATATGGGTGATGCGATCCACCATCAGCATGTTCGGGGCGGGCAGTTGCGCGTTACCTGGGCCGAACAGCTCACCGCGACTGCAGCGCAGCAGGTCTTCCCGGGTAAAGGCGTTTTGTTTGGTCATGCGAGCTCCTCAATAGTCCCATGCGGCAGGGTGGGGCAAATCTTCCCGGCCGATCGAAGCGTTCATGCCTCGAATCGACAGCCTACTCATAGACTATTGCGTTGTAGTGAAAGTCACAGCACACGGGAAATGAATGTACACCTGTGCACTGAAATTTTTATTCAAGCCCCAATCGAGGCTTGTTCGGGTGCCTAAGACTGCCGCACTTTCGCCTTTCACGCCAGTCACAGATGGTCCGTTAGCCTGTTCTAATTCACCCAACGCTGCAGAATCTGCTGCAGGTCATTCCTTTTGAACGGCTTGGCCAGGTAATCGTTCATGCCCGCCGCGAGGCAGGCTTCACGGTCACCCTGCAAGGCGTTGGCCGTCAGGGCGATGATCGGCACCTGGTCGCAGCCCGGCAGTTGACGGATCTGCCGCGTGGCTTCGTAGCCATCGATGACGGGCAATCGGCAATCCATGAGGATCGCTTCGAAAATCAGACTTTCGGCGCTGCGCACCGCCTGGGCGCCATCGGTGGCGACGCTGACGGTGAAGCCCAGGCTGCGCAGCATGGCTTCGATCACCGTCTGGTTGACCGGGTTGTCTTCCACCAGCAGCACGTTGCGGCCTTCACCATCGCGGTTGCCGACGGGCAGCCGCGGCGCCAGGGTCGGTGGCGTCTGGCGCGACCGGGCCAGCGGGATCTCGAGGGTGAACACCGAGCCCTGGCCTTCTTCGCTCTGGGCCCGCAGCGTCCCGCCCATGCGTTCGGCCAGGGTGCGGGCGATCGGCAGGCCCAGGCCGGTGCCGCCGTAGCGCCGGGAAATCGAATTGTCGGCCTGCTGGAAGGCGTCGAACATGCGTTCCAGGCTCTCGGCGGGGATACCAATGCCACTGTCGCGCACCGTGCAGGTGAACCACAGCAGCTCGTGGTCCAGGGCCTGCCACTGGCATTGCACGGTGACACGGCCTTGCTCGGTGAACTTCAGCGCGTTGCCGATCAGGTTCACCAGGATCTGCCGTATCCGCGTCGGATCACCCTGGACCTGCAAGGCTTGCATGTCGTCCGGGACCAGCAGGTCCAGGCCCAGCTTGCGCTGCGCGGCGCTGTGCTGGAAAGACTGCGCGCAACTGCCCACCAGTTCGGCCAGGTTGAACGGGATGTGTTCCAGTTCCAGGGCCGAGCGTTCGATGCGCGAGAAGTCGAGGATGTCGTTGATCACCTTCAGCAGATGTTCGGTGGATTCCGAGGCCAGCGCCGTGTACTCGTGCTGTTCGTCGGTCATGCGGGTGGTTTCCAACAATTGCAGCATGCCCAGCACACCGTTCATGGGCGTACGCAATTCATGGCTCATCATCGCCAGGAACTCGGACTTGGCGCTGTTGGCTTTTTCCGCTTCTTCGCGGGTCTTGATCAACTGCGCCATGGCCTGGTGCTGTTCGCGGCTGGCTTGCTCCAAGCCGTTGGCAAGGTTGTTGATGTGCCGCGACAAGGCCCCCAGTTCGGCGTCATCGACGATCGGCAGCGGGGTGCTGTAGTCGCCTTGCTGGATGGCCTTGACCGCGTTGCCGATGTCGCGGATCGGCCGGGACAGGCTGGTCGCCAGCCGGCGCGCCACCAGGAAGGTGAACAGCAGCGCGAACAGCGCCAGGATCGCGGCCTTGAACAGGATTTCCTGCTGCCGCTGGCTGAAGGCGTCGCTGGACATGCCGACGATCACGCGGCCCAGGTAATCTTCGCCGGCCGCTTCGACGGATGGGCTGTTGCCTTGCAGGAAGTCATTGTTCAGGGCAATGCGCTGCAGGCGCACCGGGGCCTGGAAGACTTCGATCTGCTGGGCACGGCTGTGGACCTGCTCGGGTTGTTCGACGTACACCAGGACCTTGTCGGTGCTGTCCTGGACCTCCAGGAAGCGCACGTGTGGGGTGGCCAGGGTCGCGGTGAGCAGGCTTTCCAACACTTCGTTGTTGCCGGAAATCACCCCGTATTCCGTGGCGGGGGCCAGTTGGTTGGCGATCAGTTGCCCGGTGTGATTGAGCTCCTGGCGCAAATCCTGGATCCGCACGAAGGTAAAGAAGCTGATCAGCAGCAAGGTCAGCAGCAACGCCGGGCCGAGGGCGATGAGCTGGGTACGGGTGTTGATGTCCCAACGGCGACGCAAGGTCATGGGCGGTGTTCTCCTTCGGCCAACGTTGCCGCGACGGATTCGGCGTCAAGCGGTTCGATCCCCAGCGAGCGGGCGACCTGCCGGTTGCCCAGGACTTTGAAGCGGTCCGGGTACAGCGTGCGCGGCCAGGTCGTGGCGGGGCGGTCGAGCAGGTCGTCGAGAATCGCCAGCCAGTCTTGTTGGTCGCTGTAGGTGCTGGCCAGGCTGCCGGCCTTGACGAATGCGGCGCTGGGCCCGATCAGCGCGCGTTGCCGGGCGTAGCTGCTGAGCAACAGGTTTTTCACGGTCTTGGGGTTGTACAAGTCGGGGTCATCGAGGCCCAGCAGCACGTCACTCTGGCCCAGCAGGTTCTGCAGCGGGCGGCTGTCGCTGGTGTCATCCCAGCGTTCACTGACGATGACCAGGCCCAGCGGCTCGGCAGCCTGTTGGAGGTCCTTGAGCAGGAATTCACTGTGGGCGTCGTAAAGCACGCCGACCCGTCGCACTTGCGGCAGGATGGTGCGAATCAGCCGCAGTTGCCGCGCCATGGGTGGATCGCTCCACAACAGGCTCAGGTGCGCGGGCGTTGCCTCGCCCAGGCGGTCGCGGGCTTGCTGGCGGCTGATGCGCAGCACCAGGGTCGCCGGCCCCCGGGCGTCTTGCAGGCGCCACTCCAGGCTCGGCAGGTCAAGCAGGACCAGACGGACATGGCCCGGTAGTTTGTCCGGCGCCGGCAGGTTGGCCAGCGGCGTGAACCGCACGTTGTCTTCGGGTCGCAGGATCTTCAGGGCCTGGGTGAAAGATTGCACGCCCGGGCTGTCCTCGGCGCCGGTCAACAGGACTTCGGCGGCCCGGGCTTGGAGGGCGGCCAGCCATCCGGCAAACACCAGGCACAGGGCCAGCGTCAGGCGGCCATGAAATGGCGTCTTGCGGGGGCGGCGTCGGGACATCTAGAACGATAACTCCGCGCTGAAGTACACCACATGGCGGGAGTCGTAACGGTTGTCGACGAAGGTCATGGGCTGGTTGTCCAGGCGCTGCTGCAGGACGCCCGCCAGTTCCAGGCTGGCCTTGCCCAGGGGAATGCGCCGGGCGAGGCGGGTGTCCACCCGTTCGAAGCGATAGCCGTTGAGGTCGTCGGCGGCATAATAGAACAGCGCGCTGTTCCAGCCCTGGCCCCAGTCCCGTAGCCAGCCGGCCGAACCGCTGTTGCGGGCGGTCAGTTGTTCGTCGAGGGGGTTGCTGGCCTGGGCGTCGACATAGGCATAGGTCAGGCGCAAGCGGTCGGCGCTGGTCATGCGCCAGTCGAACTGGGTTTCGGCCCCGGAGAATTGCGATTCGTTGCTGTTGCTGGCGATGTACTGATTGTTGCGCAATGGTTCACTGATCATGCCGGTGATTTCGTCATGGAACAGTTTCACGTCGACCGCCAGCCCCAGGTCCACGAAATAACCGTTGTAGCCCAGTTCCCGGGAACGCATGTGTTCTTGCTCCAGGTTGCCCGGGCCGCGGGTCCGGACGAAGTAACGGGCACTGTTCTGGCCGAAGGCGGCGGGTTGCAGGTTGGTGACCTGATAGCTCCAGTTGACGTTGTTCTCGAACATGTCCGGCGAGCGCACGGCTTCGGAGTACACCGCCCGCAGGCCGTGGCGCGGGGTGATCAGGTAGTTGACCGCGATCCGCGGGGTCAGCGAGCTGCCGGTCAGGCGGGTGTCTTCGAACATCGCGCCGCCCTGCAACAGCCAATGCTCGGTGGCCCGCCATTCGAGCTGGCCGAACAGGCGCCACGTGGTGTCGTCAAGGGTACCGTTGAAGTAGGTTTCCGAGTCAGCGCGGTCGTAGCGATAGTTGCCCCCGGTGACCAGTCGCAGGCTGTCGGACAGGCTCAGGGTGTCCTGGATCTCCAGGTCGTAGCGCGATTCCCGGGCGCTCTGGTCGATATCGCCGCACAGGGTTTGCGAGGCGCCGTTGCGCCACTGGTCGAGCACCTGGTTGGCCAACGCCTGTTCCTGGGGCGTGCCGGCTGGCGCGCCGCTGTTGATGTAGCTGGGGATGTTGCGCGCCAGCTTTTCGGCATAGTAGGGGTTGAGCTGCCACAGGTCGGTCAGTGGCGGGCTGAAGGACACCTCGGCGTCACAGGCGCGCCAGGTCTGCTGGCGATCCCAGTGCTGGATCGAGCCTTGTACATAAAGGCTGTGGTCAGGGTCCAGGTCCAGGTTCCAGCGCAGTGAGCCGGCATAATCCTTGGCGATGACGTCGGAGTTATCCCCAGCGGCGGTAATCCCGGCGAACACAGGGCGGTAGGTATAAGGCCGCTGGTTGGTCCCATCCTTGGCGTTCAATTGCCAGTCGATGCTCTGCCGTTCGTCCAGCGTCTGGCTGACGGACAGGTTGAAGCGGTTCAGGCGGCGGCTGTCGCGGTAATCGGCGCCGTTGCGGTCGCTGTCAAAACCATCGTCTTCCTGACCCGACAGCGATAGCCGCAGGTCGCCGCCTTCCCATCCGCTGCCCTGGCTGGCGTACCAGTCGCTGATGCCACGCTGGCCCCGGGTGACTTTCAGCCGGGTGCCGTGGCTGTCTGCTGGCGCCCGAGTGATGATGTTGACCACCGCCATCAGCGCGTTGGCGCCATAGCTGACGGTGTTGGGGCCGCGGAAGACTTCGATCCGCTCGATGTCTTCCATGGCCACCGGAATATCGCTCCAGTCCACCGTGGCCAGGCCGGCGCGGTACACCGAGCGGCCGTCGATCAGCACTTGCATGCGCCGGGCTTCGCTGGCGTTGGTGCCGTGGTAGTTGACGGCGGCCTGGTTGCCGCTGATGTTGCCGACCATCATGCCCGGCACCAGGCGCAGCAGTTCGCTGATGTCCCGCGCGCCGCTGGCCTTGATCAGCTCACTGTCGAGCACGGTCATGCTGCCCGGCACCGCCGCCGGCGATTGTTTCAGGCGCGTGGCGGTCAGTACCTGGGGCAGGGGCTGGCTGTCCACGAACAAGTCGTCGGCCAGCACTGGCGGGCTGATGATCAGTGCCAATAGCAGGGACGAACCTGAGCGAGAGGGACCAACAGACACGGCACAGCCTTTGAGAATGGAAGGATGACCGGCATGTTAACTGAGCTGAACGACTTTTCCATTCACGTTGACAGCATTTTCCTAGGAATTGGTGGTCAGCTTCCTACAGCTAGCGGTAATTGTTGCCGGGGCTGGTCGCCATCCGGCCGCTCCGTATAATGCCCCGCATTGCCACTTGGTATGGATGAACGGATTGCATATGACTGAACAGCGCCCGATTGCGGTCCTGGGAGGCGGGAGTTTCGGTACCGCCGTGGCTAACTTGCTGGCCGAGAATGGCCACCCGGTGCGCCAGTGGATGCGTGACCCGGAACAGGCCGAGGCCATCCGGGTCAACCGCGAGAACCCGCGTTATCTCAAGGGCATCAAGATCCGCCCGGAAGTCCTAGCGGTGACTGACTTGCAGGCCACACTGGAGGGCAGTGACCTGTTCTTCGTCGCCTTGCCTTCCAGTGCCTTGCGGTCGGTGCTGGCGCCCCATGCCGAGCGCTTGAGCGGCAAACTGTTGGTGAGCCTGACCAAGGGCATCGAAGCCCAGACCTTCAAGCTGATGAGCGAGATTCTCGAAGAAATCGCGCCCAAGGCGCGGATCGGTGTGATTTCGGGGCCGAACCTGGCGCGAGAAATAGCCGAGCACGCGCTGACCGCCACGGTGGTCGCCAGTGAGGATGAGGAACTGTGCCAACAGGTCCAGGCCGCGCTCCATGGCCGCACCTTTCGGGTCTATGCCAGTGCCGACCGTTTCGGGGTGGAACTGGGCGGGGCGCTGAAGAACGTCTATGCGATCATCGCCGGCATGGCGGTGGCGCTGGGCATGGGCGAGAACACCAAGAGCATGCTGATCACCCGCGCGCTGGCGGAAATGACCCGCTTTGCCGTCAGCCAGGGCGCCAACCCGATGACTTTCCTGGGATTGGCCGGGGTGGGCGACCTGATCGTCACCTGTTCCTCGCCCAAGAGCCGCAACTATCAGGTCGGCTTTGCCCTCGGCCAAGGCTTGAGCCTCGACGAGGCAGTGTCGCGCCTGGGAGAAGTGGCCGAAGGGGTCAATACGCTCAAGGTGCTCAAGGCCAAGTCCCAGGAGGCCGGGGTGTACATGCCGCTGGTCGCCGGGCTGCACGCGATTCTGTTCGAAGGGCGCACGCTTGAGCAGGTGATCGAGCTGTTGATGCGTGGCGAACCGAAGACCGACGTCGATTTCATTTCCACCAGCGGTTTCAACTGAACCGCTATTGACCGCAAGCAGGAGCGAGCCATGAACGATCCGCAAGGGCAACCCCAATACGAATCCATCCTGCTGCGTGTGCTGTGGATGGTGGTTTACCTGCTGGTCTGGCAGGTGGCGCAATTCATTCTCGGCGCCGTGGTGCTGGTGCAATTGATCTATCGGCTGATCTACGGCGCGCCCAGCGCCAGCCTGATGAATTTCGGCGACAGCCTGAGCCAGTTCCTGGCGCAGATCGGCCGTTTCGGCACTTTCCACAGCGACCAGAAACCTTGGCCGTTCGCGGACTGGCCGACGCCACGCACGCCGGAAGGCGAAGCGCCTCACGCCGTGGCGCCGGCCCCGCACCCTGTCCGGGACGAGGAGCCGAAGCTATGAAACTGTGGGTATTGCGTCACGGTGAAGCCGAGCCCCATGGTGTCCGCCCCGATCCGGAACGGGTCTTGACGGTGCATGGCCGCGAGGAAGTGTTGCTCAGTGCCGGCCGATTGATGGGCGAGCCGTTGCACGCCATTTACGCCAGCCCTTACGTGCGTGCCCAGCAGACCGCACAACTGGTGCGCGAAGCACTGGGCTTCGAGCCTGAACTGATCACCGTCGATTGGCTCACGCCGGAGACCCGGCCGGCCGAGGTGCTGCGGCATCTGAAGGATCAGGACGATGTGCTGTTGGTCAGCCACAACCCGTTGGTGGGCAGCCTGCTGGGCTTACTGCAGCACGGCCATCTGCAACAACCCGAGCAAGTGCAAACCGCTGGCCTGGCCGAGCTGGAAGGCGATCTGCCGCTGGCCGGGGCGATGAGGCTCAAGCGTCTGTGATGTGGGAACAAGGCTTGCCCGCGATGGTGGCGACGCGCAACACCTGATCTACGCCAGCGTCTGCATCGCGGGCAAGCCTTGCTCCCACGGTGCTGTGCGGGGTTGAATGCAATAAACAACAAAGGAAGGGCAACGATGAGTCTGTGGCGCACCATCCCCAACATCGAGCAACTGAACGCCGCCGGTAGAAACACCATCAGCGAAGTGCTGGACATTCGGTTCGAGTCCTTCGACGACGAATCCCTGACCGCCAGTATGGTGGTCGATCAACGCACCCACCAGCCGTTCGGCCTGCTGCATGGCGGTGCTTCGGTGGTGCTGGCCGAAACGGTCGGGTCCATGGCCGCCTATCTCTGTGTCGACGCCAGCAAGTTCTACTGTGTGGGCCTGGAGATCAACGCCAACCACCTGCGCGGCGTGCGCAGCGGACGGGTGACCGCCACGGCCCGGATGGTTCACCTGGGCCGCACCACCCAGGTCTGGGACATCCGCCTGGTCAATGACGAGGGCAAGGTCAACTGCGTGTCGCGCCTGACCATGGCGGTGGTGCCGTTGGGTGAGCAGCCGCCGGCGCGTTGATCCCTGATGCATTTTGTGGCGGGGAGGCTCTTGTGGCGAGGGAGCTTGCTCCCGCTGGGTTGCGTAGCGGCCCCTCAAACCCATCGACTCGGTTAGCCTGGCACACTGCGTCGCCTGGTTTTGGGCCTGCTGCGCAGGCCAGCGGGAGCAAGCTCCCTCGCCACAGGTTCCATCACTCATACAACCCCATAGCCCAAGCCCGACTGTCATCATTCCTGTCAGTTACGGTCATTGCCGCGCCGTCGGGTTCTGCGGACAATCTGCCGCAGTGCCCCCAATGGATCGGCTGTCATGTCGCAACAGATTTTTTTCGCCCACGCCAATGGTTTTCCCTCGGCCACCTACGGCAAGCTGTTCGCCGCGCTGGCGCCGCAATACCAGGTCGCGCACCTGGAATTGCACGGCCATGACCCGCGTTTCCCGGTGGACGATAACTGGCACAACCTGGTGGACGAACTGATCCATCACCTGGAACAGCAACCGGCGCCAGTGTGGGGCGTCGGCCACTCCCTGGGCGGTGTGCTGCACCTGCACGCGGCGTTGCGCTGCCCCGAGCTGTATCGCGGCGTGGTCATGCTCGATTCGCCGGTACTGACCCGGGCCGACCAGTGGGTGATCCTGGCGGCCAAGCGCCTGGGGTTCATCGATCGCCTGACCCCGGCCGGCCGGACCCTGGGCCGGCGTGAGGAGTTCGCTGACCTGGCGTCGGCCCGGCAGTATTTTGCCGGCAAGACCCTGTTTCGTGGTTTTGACCCGGATTGCTTCGACGCCTACCTGCAACACGGCCTGCAGCAAGTCGGCGACCGGTTGCGGCTGCGCTTCGACCCGGCTACCGAAATCAGCATCTACCGCGGCGTGCCGCATACCAGTCCCGGGCGGCCTCGTAAGCTCAAGGTGCCGCTGGCCGTGGTGCGCGGCCGACAGAGTCGTGTGGTGATGCGGCATCACACCCGTTCGGTGGGGCGTATGCTCCATGGCGAATCCCTGAGCATGCCCGGCGGCCATATGTTTCCCCTCGAACGTCCACAAGACACGGCGAACCTGCTCAAGAACCTGTTCCAGCGGTGGGAAGGGCGCAGCGCATGAGTGTGGTCGAGGAGGTCCGCCTGAGCTTGCCTCACATCGAGTTGGCGGCCCATTTGTTCGGCCCGGAAGACGGGCTGCCGGTGATTGCCCTGCACGGCTGGCTGGACAACGCCAACAGCTTCGCCCGCCTGGCGCCCAGGCTCGAGGGCTTGCGGGTGATCGCCCTGGACATGGCCGGTCACGGTCATTCCGGGCATCGGCCGCCGGGTGCCGGCTACGCCTTGTGGGACTACGCCCACGATGTGCTGCAAGTGGCCGAACAACTGGGCTTGAAGCGTTTCGCCCTGTTGGGGCATTCCATGGGTGCCATTGTGTCGCTGGTGCTGGCCGGCTCCCTGCCGGAACGGGTGACCCACCTGGGATTGATCGACGGGGTGATTCCCCCTACCGCCAAAGGCGATAACGCGGCCGAACGCATGGGCATGGCCCTGCAAGCCCAGTTGGATCTGCAGCAAAAACGCAAGCCGGTCTATAAAACCCTCGACCGGGCCATCGAAGCGCGCATGAAGGGGCTGGTGGCGGTCAGTCGCGAGGCTGCCGAATTGCTGGCTCAGCGCGGCCTGATGCCGGTGCCGGGAGGGTATACCTGGCGCACCGACAACCGCCTGACTCTGCCATCGCCCCTGCGCCTGACCGAGGAACAGGCCATGGCGTTCGTCGCGCGGGTCGCTTGTCCGGCGCATCTGGTGGTGGCGGCCGACGGCATGCTTGCCCAACACCCGGAACTGCTGGAGCGTCTACCCTTCAGTCATGAGCAGTTGCCAGGCGGCCATCATCTGCATCTGAACGACGAGGTCGGTGCCGGGCTTGTAGCAGACTGTTTCAATCGGTTCTTCACCGCTCCTTGACTTGCGCCGGGCAACTGTCGAGGCTGGGCGGGTTGAAAGGGAGACAACCATGACAAACCTCTGTTTGCCAGCCTCGCAGTGCATCGACGACGCCCGTTGCGTTCAAGCGTCCCAGGCCAAGCCGATCCAATGAAATTATCCGTTCACTCACTCGTCCTGCTGGCGCTGGCCTGCCTCAGCCCGGCGTCGTTCGCCGTCGATGTGCCGGGCAGTCGCGACCTGGATCGCCTGCCGCGCATGCCCGATGCCCAGATCGTCGATTACCGGCAGACCAGCGACCTGGAGCGCGTCTACCCCATGGGCTCGATCCGCAAGATCAGCGGCCAGCTGCGCTTTGACGGCCAGGTCGATGCCCGCGGGAACGTCACGTCGGTTACCTACGAACTGCCGCCGGAACACTCCGCCACCCAGGCCTTTACCGCGGCTCGCGAAGCGTTGCAGAAACAGGGTGCCGAGCTGCTGTTCTGGTGCCAGGCCCGCGATTGCGGCGAAAGCAGCCTGTGGGCCAACGACGTCTTTGGCAATGCCAAGCTCTATGGCGCCGACAATGGCCAGGCCTTCCTGCTGCTGCGCCTGGCGCCGCCGGTGGACAACACGCTGATTGCGCTTTATTCCATCACCCGCGGCAATCGCAAGGCCTACCTGCATGTCGAGCAATTCGAGGCGAGCGCAGCGCTGGGGGACTTGCTGCCAACATCGGCCACGCTGTTGCGCCAACTCAAGGACACTGGCGTCCTGGACTTGCCGCGTCTTGCCGGTGAGCCGGATGACGCCTGGTTGCGCCTGTTGTCCCGGGCGCTGAACCTGGACACGGGCCTGCGGGTCAGTATCGCCGGTCCCCGGGCCGAGGACTGGCTTGAGGCGCTGGCGGGCCAGGGCGTCCGGGCGGCGCGCATGGAGGCCGCCAGCGGCGAGGCGGCGGGATTGCACCTGGAGTTGCTGCGCTAAGCTGTGTCGGAGGCAGCGGGTTCACACCGCTGCCTCGGTCCTGTTCATTTTTTCGAGACCCTACATGCTCAATAACGATCGGCTGTTGGTGCAGATCCTGCTCCTGGTGTTGTTCGGCGCAAGCCTCTGGGTCATGGCGCCGTTCTGGTCTGCGCTGTTCTGGGGCGCGGTGCTGGCGTTCGCCAGTTGGCCGTTGATGCGCCTGCTGACCCGCTGGGTCAATGGCCGCGAATCCCTGGCGGCGGCGTTGCTGACGGTGGGCTGGATGCTGTTGGTGGCGGTGCCACTGGTGTGGCTGGGGTTCAACCTGGCCGACCATGTGCGCGACGCCACGGCGTTCATCAGGGATGTGCAGGTCGACGGCTTGCCTGAAGCCCCTGACTGGCTTGCCACGATTCCCTTGGTGGGCGGGCGGCTGGTAGGCATCTGGAACAGCATCGACCAGCAGGGCGCGGCCATGATGGTCTCCATCAAGCCGTACCTGGGGCAGGTGGGCAACTGGTTGTTGGCGCGCAGCGCGCAGATTGGCGGCGGCATCCTCGAATTGACCCTGAGCATCGTGTTCGTGTTCTTTTTCTATCGCGACGGCCCGCGCCTGGCGGTGTTTGTCCATGGATTGCTCGAGCGCCTGATCGGCGATCGCGCCGGTTACTACATCGAGCTGGTGGCCGGTACGGTGCAACGGGTGGTCAACGGTGTGATCGGCACCGCGGCGGCCCAGGCCGTGCTGGCGTTGATCGGCTTCCTGATCGCCGGCGTGCCCGGGGCACTGGTGCTGGGGATCGTCACGTTCCTGCTGAGCCTGATCCCCATGGGGCCACCCCTGGTCTGGATCCCCGCCACGGCGTGGCTGGCGTGGAAGGGCGAATACGGAATGGCGGTGTTCCTCGGCATCTGGGGCACGTTCATCATCAGTGGCGTGGACAACGTGCTCAAACCCTACCTGATCAGCCGTGGCGGCAACCTGCCCCTGGTCATTGTGCTGTTGGGGGTGTTCGGCGGGTTGATCGCCTTCGGCTTCATCGGCCTGTTCATCGGCCCGACCCTGCTGGCTGTGGCGTACAGCCTGTTGACGGACTGGAGCAAAAGCCAGGCGCGGTAGCGTGGGTGCCGAGCACTGGACGTCCGAGCACCTGTGGCGAGGGAGCTTGTTCCCGCTGGCCAGCGAAGCTGGCCCCAGCATTCTTCCGGGCAGGCCGTACCGCTTGGTTTTGCGGCTGCTGTGCAGCCCAGCGGGAGCAAGCTCCCTCGCCACAGGGTTATCATCGGCCCATCAACCGCGAACCTGGCTCCCGAAGGGCCAGGTAGGCGGGCGGATCAAGTCGCCACGTTCAGGTGTTTCCCCACGGTGGCGACGTTATCCAGTGAGTATTGCCGGCTGAGGTTGGCGATCATTCGGTTCAACGCTTCGCTGACATTGGCCTGCTCGGTGGAGCTGTCGCTGCGGCGGCCGGCCTGCAAGGCGCTGCGCAGTTCGCCGGCGCTGACGGTGGCGTCGCCATCGGCGTCGAGCTGGCTGAACAGTTCTTCACTGGAGGCCTGTTGCGGTGGCGGCGGTGGCGCGAGACTGGCGGCGAGCTCGTCGAGGCTGACGGTGCCGTCTTCATTCTTGTCCAGGGCCGAGAACACTTGCTGGCTGTCGGCACTGCTGCCGGCGCTGGCCAGGCCGCTGCTCAGCTCATCGCTGCTGACCACGCCATCACCGTCGGTGTCGAGGGCGCTGAGCAGCGCGTCGGCCAGCTCGGTATTCGGCGCCTGGTCCCGTGGCGGCGGAGGTGGCGGCGCCATCGCGGCCATTTCCTCGCTGCTCAGGTCACCGCTGCCATCACTGTCCAGGTCGTCAAAGTTATCGCTCAAGCTGACCAGGATGCCGTCATCGCTTTTTTGCGACAGGGCGGCGCTCAACTCTTCCTGATTGACCGAGCCGTCGCCGTCACTGTCGAGCTTGCTGAGCAGTTCCTTTTGAAACTGCTGGCTGCGGGCACTGCTGGTTGTGGTACTGCTGGTGCTGGTATAGGTCGAGTAACTGCTGACGCTACCGATCATGGGCGCTCTCCTTGGGCTGGAATAGCCGGTGGGTGCACCGGCTTATGCAGCCTCGGCGGGGCAGTTGTCGTGGGTGTGTGGAGTTTGTACCGATGGGTATACAAAACCTCCAGGTCAACGATGGCCCCTGTGGGAGCGAGCTTGCTCGCGATAGCGGTACGTCAGTCAATATCGATGTTGGCCTGACAGGGCCCGATCGCGAGCAAGCTCGCTCCCACAGGAGATCTAAGGGGGCTTAGGGACGAGGCAAGCTGATCACCGCCGTCAACCCACCCCCCGGCGTTTCTTCCAGGCTCAACTGTCCGCCCAGGCGTTCGGCGGCTTCCCGGGCGATGGTCATGCCCAGGCCGACGCCGCCGGAGTTGCGGTTGCGTGAACCTTCCAGGCGGAAAAAGGGCTCGAACACCGCCTCGCGCTTGTCCGCGGCAATACCGGGACCGTGGTCGATGACCCGGATCAATAGCAGGTGTTGCTGGTCCTGCAGGGTAATCAAGGCATGGCCGGCGTAGCGCAGGGCATTGTCGATGAGGTTGTTGAGGCACGAGCGCAGCGCCATGGGTTGCACCTGCAGCGGGGCGCAGGTGCCATTGACCTGCACGTCGGCGCCCTGGTCCTGGGCGTTTTCGCTCAATGATTCCACCAGGGCCTGCACGTCCATCCATTGCAGCGCTTCACTGGTGCGCTGTTCGTGCAAGTAGGTCAGGGTGGCATCGAGCATGCCGATCATGTCATCCAGGTCCTGGCGCATCTGGCCTTGCAGCTTGATGTCGTCGATCTGCTCCAGGCGCAGCTTGAGCCGCGAAAGCGGCGTGCGCAGGTCATGGGACACGGCGCCGAGCATGCGCGAACGCTGCTGCACTTGCTCGCGAATCCGCTTTTGCATCAGGTTGAACGTATGGGCCGCCTGCCGCGCCTCGCGAGGGCCGTTTTCATCCAGCGGCGGGCTGTCGAGGTTTTCACTCAAGCGCTCGGCGGCATCGCTCAGGCGCTGGATCGGTCGGGTCAGAAGCTTGGCGCCGTACCAGGCTGCGATGATCAGGCACACGAATTGAAAGGTCAGCGGCACCACCGGGCCGCCGAACCAGGGGCGTGGACGGCGGTTGGGGGGTGGGCCGAATCGCGGGGGACCGTCGTCTTGTTGGCTCATTCCAGGCGGCGGCCCGGGAGGTGGCGGTTGGTCGTAATGGAAAAACCAGGCAAAGGCCAACAGATGCGCCAGGACAATCGCCAGCAGCAGTACGCCAAACAGGCGACCGAACAAGGAGTCCAGGCGCAGTCGCATCAACCGATGTCCCGGGCGTCGAACAGGTAACCCTCACCGCGTACGGTCTTGATCAGTTGTGGCGCCTTGGGATCGTCGCCCAGCTTCTGGCGCAGGCGTGATACGAGCAAGTCGATGCTGCGGTCGAACGCTTCGATGGAGCGTCCACGAGCCGCGTCCAGCAGTTGTTCGCGGCTGAGCACCCGGCGCGGTCGTTCGATGAAGACCCACAACAGGCGGAACTCGGCATTGGACAGTGGCACCACCAGCCCATCGCTCGAGATCAGTTGGCGCAACACGCTGTTGAGCCGCCAGTTGTCGAAACGGATATTGGCCCGCTGCTCGGTGCGGTCGTCGCGCACCCGGCGCAGGATCGTCTGGATACGCGCCACCAGTTCCCTGGGTTCGAACGGCTTGGCCATGTAGTCATCGGCGCCCAGCTCCAGGCCGATGATGCGGTCGGTGGGCTCGCAGCGGGCGGTGAGCATCAGGATCGGGATGTCCGATTCGGCGCGCAGCCAGCGGCACAACTGCAAGCCGTCTTCACCCGGCAGCATCAGGTCGAGCACGACCACGTCGAAGTGCTCGGCCTGCATCGCCTGGCGCATGGCTGCGCCATCGGTCACACCGCTGGCCCGTATGCTGAAGCGGGCCAGGTAATCGATCAGCAGCTCGCGGATCGGCACGTCGTCATCGACGATCAGCGCGCGGGTGCTCCAGCGCTTGTCATCGTCGGGCACTTTTTGCGTGTCAGAATTTGCAACAGGGGTGTTCTGCATGGATGCATCATCTGCCAGGTAGGCTGCCAACCGCAAAGAAGGCGGCGAAGGTGAGGCTTCAGCATAGGCGTCGTGCCGCGAGGCGTGAAGCGCTGAAAGGGCGGGTTGCGGCGGCGGACGGTAGCGTGGCGACGTGTTGTGCGCATGTCTTGAGTGTATCGGCTTCGACACAAAGGCCGGTATCGTCCATGCTGCGGCAGGGGGGCGGTGAGATTTACCGATCATCGGGTCCCGCAGGGGCGCTCGTTCCGCTACAATGCGCGCCGATTTCGACTTGCCTGAGAGCCCGCTCATGTCCGCCTGCCAGACGCCCATTATCGTCGCCCTGGATTTTCCTACCCGTGACGCCGCCCTGAAGCTGGCCGACCAGTTGGACCCCACGCTTTGCCGGGTCAAAGTCGGCAAGGAACTGTTCACCAGTTGCGCTTCGGAAATTGTCGGGACCCTGCGTGACAAGGGTTTCGAAGTGTTCCTGGACCTGAAGTTCCACGATATTCCCAACACCACCGCCATGGCGGTCAAGGCGGCTGCGGAGATGGGCGTGTGGATGGTCAATGTGCACTGCTCCGGTGGCTTGCGCATGATGGCGGCCTGCCGTGACGTGCTGGACCAGCGCAGTGGCCCGAAACCGTTGCTGATTGGTGTGACCGTGCTGACCAGCATGGAGCGCGAGGATCTGGCCGGCATCGGCCTGGACATCGAGCCCCAGGAGCAGGTGCTGCGCTTGGCGGCGCTGGCGCAGAAAGCCGGCCTGGACGGTCTGGTCTGTTCGGCCCTGGAAGCCGGCGCCCTGAAAGCAGCGCACCCGGCGCTGCAACTGGTGACCCCGGGGATTCGTCCGGCGGGCAGCGCCCAGGACGACCAGCGTCGCATCCTGACCCCGCGCCAGGCACTGGATGCCGGTTCCGACTACCTGGTAATCGGTCGCCCGATCAGCCAGGCTGCCGATCCGGCCAAGGCGTTGGCGGCGGTCGTGGCCGAACTGGCCTGAGCAACCCCTGAAGATCCCTTGATGTGGGAGTGAACCTGTGGGAGCGAGCAAGCTCGCTCCCACAGTGGTTTTTGCACCAGCTCCTATAGTGGGTATGGTCAGACCTTGAGTACGAGTTTCCCGAAGTTCTCCCCACTGAACAATTTGGTCAGCGTCTCGGGGAATGTCTCCAGGCCCTCGACGATGTCTTCCTTGCTTTTGAGCTGCCCCTTGGCCATCCAGCCGGCCATTTCCTGCCCGGCGGCGGCGAACTGCGCGGCGTAGTCCATGACCACGAAGCCTTCCATCCGTGCGCGATTGACCAGCAGCGACAGGTAGTTGGCGGGGCCCTTCACCGCTTCCTTGTTGTTGTACTGGCTGATGGCGCCGCAAATCACCACGCGGGCCTTGAGGTTCAAGCGGCTGAGCACGGCATCGAGGATGTCGCCCCCGACGTTGTCGAAATACACATCCACGCCTTTGGGGCATTCACGCTTGAGGCCGGCGTGGACGTCTTCGTTCTTGTAGTCGATGGCG
Organism: Pseudomonas thivervalensis; assembly: GCF_001269655.1. Taxonomy (GTDB): domain Bacteria; phylum Pseudomonadota; class Gammaproteobacteria; order Pseudomonadales; family Pseudomonadaceae; genus Aquipseudomonas; species Aquipseudomonas thivervalensis. The sequence continues at coordinate 174,832 of NZ_LHVE01000013.1, read as the reverse complement.
CCGTCGAAGCCCAGTTCATCCACCAGGAATTTGCATTTGTCGGCGCCACCGGCAATGCCCACCACACGACAACCTTTGAGTTTGGCGATCTGTCCAGCGATGCTGCCCACCGCACCGGCGGCACCCGACAGCACCACGGTCTCGCCAGCCTTGGGCGCGCCGACATCCAGCAGGGCGAAGTAGGCGGTCATGCCGGTCATGCCCAGGGCTGACAGGTAACGAGGCAGCGGCGCCAGTTTCGGATCGACTTTATAGAAACCTCTTGGCTCGCCGAGGAAATAATCCTGCACGCCCAACGCACCGTTGACGTAGTCCCCGACCGCGAACGCCGGGTTGTTCGAGGCAATCACCTGACCGACACCCAGCGCCCGCATCACTTCGCCGATGCCGACTGGCGGAATGTAGGACTTGCCCTCGTTCATCCAGCCGCGCATGGCCGGGTCCAGGGACAGGTATTCGTTCTTCACCAGGATCTGGCCGGCTGCCGGTTCGCCCACCGGGACTTGCTGATAGGTGAAAGTCTCGCGGGTCGCGGCGCCTACCGGGCGTTTGGCGAGCAGGAACTGGCGATTGGTCTGGGCAGTCATGGCTGGCACTCAAGATGAATGAAGTCTTGTTGATAGACCTTCGAAGCGTTTGCCGCAAGGTTTGCTGACATAGCGAATGCAGTTCGATCCAACACAGTGATAGTTCGCCCCGGGGCTTTATCACTGGCGCCCATGAATGCTCAAACGGCAATTGGATAGTGCTGCCGCGCCCTTGGGACCTGTGACTAGACTGGCGTCCTCTCCCGCATTCTTCGAGGAATTGACAATGAGCATGACGTTTTCCGGACAGGTCGCCGTGGTCACGGGTGCCGCCGCAGGCATTGGCCGCGCCACTGCCCAGGCGTTCGCGGCAGAAGGCCTGAAAGTGGTGGTGGCCGACTTGGACGTGGCGGGTGGCGAGGGCACGGTGCAGTCGATTCGTGATGCGGGCGGCGAAGCAGTATTCGTGCGCTGCAATGTCACGCTGGAAAACGATGTGCAACACCTGATGGACGAAGTCACCAGGACCTACGGTCGCCTTGACTACGCCTTCAACAACGCCGGGATCGAGATCGAGAAGGGCAAGTTGGCCGACGGAACCCTCGACGAGTTCGACGCGATCATGGGCGTCAATGTGAAGGGCGTCTGGTTGTGCATGAAGTACCAGTTGCCGTTGCTGCTGGCCCAGGGCGGCGGCGCCATCGTCAACACCGCCTCGGTGGCCGGCCTGGGCGCGGCGCCGAAGATGAGCATCTATGCCGCTTCCAAGCACGCCGTGATCGGCCTGACCAAATCGGCCGCCATCGAATATGCCAAGAAGAAGATCCGCGTGAATGCGGTCTGTCCGGCGGTGATCGACACCGACATGTTCCGTCGTGCCTATGAGGCGGACCCGAAAAAAGGCGAGTTCGCCAATGCCATGCACCCGGTGGGGCGTATCGGCAAGGTCGAGGAGATCGCCAGTGCCGTGCTGTACCTGTGCAGCGACGGCGCGGCATTCACCACCGGCCATTCCCTGGCGGTGGACGGTGGCGTTACCGCGTTCTGAGGACCTTTCCCTTAGCTTGTAGGACAAAGCCCGCAATGGTTGCGGGCTTTTTCTTTGGAGGGCGGAAAACCTTCGGAGGGGCCTATCAATGTGTTTCAAAGGGTGAGAATCGGCGGTTTTGGCGACGTTGTCGTACATCGTTCGGTGGTGGCCTGTGCTTAACTGTTTCCGGAAATAAAACAAACGCTTAGGAGCTTGGTTACTCATGGAGTTGAGAATCGACCGGCAGGCCTTGGTGCCTGTCGTGCAGCAAATCGTCGACGCGCTGACCGGCTGGATCCGACAGGATGCGGTGCAACCGGGGACTCGCCTGCCGTCCGTTCGCCAACTGGCGCGACAGAACCTGCTCAGCCAGTCCAGTGTCAATGAAGCCTGCTTGCGCCTGGTTGCCCAAGGCCTGTTGGCATCCCGGCATGGCTCCAGCTTTTTTGTCGCGCCACCTCCTTCCTCCGGGCATGTGCCCGCTGGCCAGGAACGGCAGCAAGGCAATCTCGCGGAGGACGGTGACGACCGCCAATGGGCGTTGAAGCTGGGGTGTGGCGGGTTGCCCGAGAGCTGGCGTGAAAGCGATGACCTGGGCTATGCGATCCGTCAGGTCACCCGCACCGATATGGCAGGGTTGTTCAACTACAGTACGCCGCTGGGGCTGCCCGCCCTACGTGAACAAGTGTCCAGGCGCTTGAAGCAGTTCAATATCGAGGCCGATCAAAACCTGATCCTGACCACCACCGGGGCGACCCATGGGCTGGACCTGATCGTACGCACGCTGCTGGAGCCGGGCGCCTGCGTGGTGGTGGAAAGCCCGGGTTATCCAAACCTGTTCGACTTGCTCAGGTTGTACAAAATCAAAATGGTCGAGTTGCCCAGGACCCCGCGCGGCCCGGACGTCGATGCGCTGCAGGGCTTGTTGGAGACGCACCGGCCCAGTGCGCTGTTCGTCAACAGTGCCTGCCACAACCCGACCGGCAGCAACCTCGTCCCGGCGGTGGCCCAACGGCTGTTGCAACTGGCCAGGCAACACGCCGTACTGGTGATCGAAGACGATGCCTATGGCGACTTTCAGAACTCGGCGCGGACCCGACTGGCGGCCCTGGATGCCGAGGTGGTCTATGTGGGCAGTTTTTCGAAAACCCTGAGCAGTTCGTTGCGTGTCGGTTTTGTGGTGGCCGGGCCGTCAGTCATCGCGCGCCTGAGTGACGTCAAGGGGGTCACCAGCATGGGCGGGTCGCGGTTCTGTGAATCGGTCCTTGCCAATCTCCTGGCCAATGGGGCCTATCGCAAACTGGTCCAGCGCCAGCGACAGCGTTTGGGCGTCGATACGGCGGCGCTGTTGCAGGTGTTGGAGGATGCCGACTGGGAGGTCTTTGGCAAGCCGGCCGGTGGGCTTTTCATCTGGGCAAGACCGCCCATCAGTGACTACGCTGGATTACAGCGTCTGGCCAAGCGGTTCGGTGTGCAGCTGTCTTCGCCTACGGCCTTCAGCCCCTCGGGCGCACACAGCGACTGGCTGCGAATCAACGTGGCTTATGCCCGTGACCCCAGAGCGCAGGGTTTTTTCCGGTCCGCGGCTCTGGATCGACCTCAAGTGTCCTGAAAACGACGCGGCTGTAGCTTTTTGCCATTATTCCGACGCCAGCATCTTGTGCTGCAGGGCGTCTCGTTGCGAATCTGCGATCAACACACACTGGCAGAGGACTGAGCGCAATGATTTCGGCCGTGCAAGGACGTTTTGCCAACCTGGGTATGGCAAAAAAACTGGGTATCGGATTTGTCCTGGTGCTGCTGTTGACCGCTGTGGTCGCGGCCATCGGCGTCTGGTCCCTGCAGACCATCAGCTCTCGCTTCGATGGCCTGAAACAGATGTCGTCGCTCAACAGCGGGTTGCTCAAGGTCCGGCTGCTGGAACAGGAATACGCTTCGCGCTCCGACCCCAAGACGGCCGATGCGCTGCGCCAGGGTGTCGACGGGCTGTTGGCCCTGGCGATCGAACTCAAGGCGCAGTCGGCGGCCAACGTGCCGGTGATGAACGATGTGGAGCAAGCGCTGGCCGCCTACCGCAAGGCCTTTGACGAATTTGTCGGGTTGAGCCAGAGCAAGGACCTGGCGCTGGAAATGGCCAGTTGGTCGGTGTCCAGCGTGGCCAATAACCTCGATGTGCTGCAGGCCGGGCTGGCGGATGACGGCACCTATACGTTGAAAGACTCCGAAGGCAAGGAAGGGGCCGAGTTTATCGAGCAGGCCAATCAGATCAGCGAAGTATCGCGGTTGATGTTGCAGGCCATGAACGAAGCGCGGGTTCGCTTGGACCAGAGCCGCAAAGGCAATGTCGAGGGCGCCGGAGAAGGCAGCATCGAACAGGCCGAGCAGGCGATGAAACAGGCCGAAGCGCTCAAGGCCACGGTCAAGGACCCGGGTTACCAGACCGTGCTGAACGAAGTGGCTGGGCATATCGCCGGGTTCAACGCGCAATTGGCCGAATACACGGGTCTGTTGGCGAAGGAAAAAATCGTCTACCAACAACTGCACGAGCGTGCCGACCAAGTGGTGGCGCGGGTCGACCAGGCCTTCAGTGCCGAAGACCAGGCCATGCAGACCGAACTGAAGAAAAACTCGCTGCTGATCATCGGGTCGTCGGCCTTGGCGTTGCTGGTGGGGTTGATCGCGGCGTGGGTCATCACCCGGCTGATCGTGACGCCGCTGCGCAGTGTCATTCGGGTTGCCCAGCGGATCGCGGCGGGTGACTTGAGCGCTACGGTCGAAGTGACGCGCCGGGACGAGATCGGCCAATTGATGCTGGCCATGCAACAGATGGGCGCCGGGCTGAGCGGTATCGTCAGCGGCCTGCAGGCGGGTATCGAGCAATTGGCCAATTCGGCCCAATCATTATCGGCGGTGACCGAGCAGACCAACCTGGAAGTCAGCAGCCAGAAGGAGGAAACCGAGCAGGTCGCCACGGCCATGAACCAGATGACCGCCACCGTGCACGATGTGGCGCGCAACGCCGAAGAAGCGGCGCAAGCGGCCCAGACGGCCGACGACAAGGTCGAAAGCGGCCAGCAGGTGGTGCGCCAGAGCATGGTGCGCATCGAGCAATTGGCCGATTCGGCCACGTCGGCCAGTTCCAGTATTGAAAGCCTCAGCGCCGAGATCCAGAACATCGGCACGGTGTTGAGTGTGATCAAGAGCGTGGCCGAGCAAACCAACCTGTTGGCGCTCAATGCCGCTATCGAGGCGGCCCGGGCCGGGGAGCAGGGCAGGGGCTTTGCGGTCGTGGCCGATGAGGTGCGAGCCCTGGCCAGGCGTACGCAACAGTCCACCGAGGAAATCGAACGGCTGGTGAGCGCCCTGCGTTCAGCGGCCCAGGCTTCCGTGCAGCAGATCCAGAGCAGCGGCGAGTTGGTTAAGATGGCGGTCAGCGACGCGCTGCAGACCGAGAGCGCCTTGGGCAGCATTGCCGCGGCCGTGTCGTTGATCCAGCAGATGAACCAACAGATCGCCGCCGCAGCCGAGCAGCAGAGCTCGGTGGCCGAAGAGATCAATCGCAGCGTCACCAGCATTCGCGCCAGCGCCGATCAATCGTCCCTGGCGATGCGCGGCAATGCCGCTTCCAGTATCGAGCTGGCCCAGTTGGGGGTTGAGCTGAAAGGGATGGTGGGGCACTTCAGGTTGTGACTAAAACGACGGAGACGCTTGTGGCTGAGCTGTAGGAGCTGACGAGTGCAACGAGGCTGCGATCTTTTTGACTTTCGGTTGAGACTCAAGCGTTACCGGAAAGATCGCAGCCTCGTTGCACTCGTCAGCTCCTACAGGGTGCAGCTCCGCTGGTCGGTGTGGCGTTTCGGTATCTGACAATGAATCCTCAGTCGTAGACCTTCTTCTTCTTCCACTCGTCGTTTATTTCGTCGTCCTTCAAGCCTTCGGTCAACTGGTTGACCTCGCCCTCGACTGGCTGGGTGCTGGCCAGGACCTGGGCATTGGCGCGGGCCAGGAGTTTTTCCAGGTAGGCCAGTTGTTCGGCGTAGACCTGCGGTTCCTGTTGCTTGCGCAGGTACTGCACACCGCGCTCGAAGGCCAGGCGGGCTTGCCCGGGCTGTTCTTGCTGCAAGGCTTGCTGGCCGAGGTTGTTGAAGAACTCGATGTGCAGCAGCACCAGGATATGTCGTACTTCACGAATCCAGCGCTTGGCTTCGTTGGGCGGCAGGAAACCGTCCTGGGCGGCACGGGTGATCTGGCCATGCAAGGCTTCGAGCAGGAAACGGACGTCCTTGGCCTTGGCTTCGGTCTGGATCGGTGCCGGCGGATTGTTCACCGGGATCGATTCGCCCTGGGCGGCCAATGCGCTCAACTCGTCCAGGCGTGCCTTGACTGCCGAATTGGTTTTTTCCAGGTTCAGCAAGCGCTGGCAGACATTCAACTCAAGGCGCGTCATCAACAACTTCAGCGCCGGAGTCATCAACTGCCCGGGGAAGGTTTCGGTGAGTTCGCCACAGCGACGCATGCGGTCGTTGAGTTCTACCCTGGTGCGGACCTTTTCCAGCTTGTTGTTTTCCACCACGTGGTTCATGTAGCCAATGGCGATCAACAGGGCGATCCCGGCTACGACGAGCAGGGTGATCATGAGTGGTGTCACCGGTAAGACCTCTTTATTGTGGTACGCATGTCATGAGTGTAGTGGCTTGGCTTTTAAGCGCATAGGCCCGAGCGACGCGATTAGACGGGCGTCGTGCTGTTTATAGGAAGCACAATTCGGTGGGAGCACATTGCCATCATTTGCCGAGGGCACTATAGCGTCTCGGCGAACGCCAGAATATAGGCGTCAGAGACCGGACGAGCAAAATCCCCGGATTGCCCCCCAAAGCAGGCGAAGTCATTGATTTAAATAAATTTATATCTGGGGGTTGACGACCCTTCAATCCATCCATAGAATGCGCGCCACTTACAGCGTAAAGCACTCAGCCAAACGCAGTAAGCAGTGAATGTTGTACGTGTGTCCCCTTCGTCTAGTGGCCTAGGACACCGCCCTTTCACGGCGGTAACAGGGGTTCGAGTCCCCTAGGGGACGCCAATGCGGGAATAGCTCAGTTGGTAGAGCACGACCTTGCCAAGGTCGGGGTCGCGAGTTCGAGTCTCGTTTCCCGCTCCAATTTTAAACAGCGTTGCTTTCGGGCAGGGCTGAGTGAAACCAGAGCCGACATCTTCGGATGCGGATTTGGGCACTGAAATACACACCATGTATTTCAGTTAGCGTGTCCCCTTCGTCTAGTGGCCTAGGACACCGCCCTTTCACGGCGGTAACAGGGGTTCGAGTCCCCTAGGGGACGCCATTTGCGGGAATAGCTCAGTTGGTAGAGCACGACCTTGCCAAGGTCGGGGTCGCGAGTTCGAGTCTCGTTTCCCGCTCCAAATTCAAAAAAACGCCGCTCATATGAGCGGCGTTTTTTTTGTGCGTGAAAAGGCCCTTCAGCGCTCTTGTGTCTATAACGAGCGATTTTCGTTGTCTGAGGAGGCTGGCGGTGCTTTACCTTAATAATGAAGGTGAAGTGAAACGACTTCATGCAAAACTTAAGGAAAAACCTTAAGGAAGATTAATAGTTCATTCCTAAAAAAAATCACTTCTCCTAACCTTCCAGTACCCATTCTGGAGGCGCACTTATGCTGATTTTTGTTAAATCGATGGTCATTGGGCTTTGCATAGCAGCCCCGGTGGGGCCCATTGGGCTGTTGTGCATACAGAGAAGTCTCATGCAGGGATGGAGGGCTGGTTTCGCGACGGGATTGGGAGCGGCCACCGCCGATTCGATCTATGGATTCATCGGGGCCCTGGGGGTCACGGCCATTATCGCGACGCTTATCAGCTTCAAACCTTGGTTGTGTATTTTTGGCGGGCTATTCCTCGCCTACATTGGCTATCAGACCATACGATCGAAGGGCGGCGCGACCGCCATGGCGGGTGAGCGTGCCAACATGTTCAACGCCTACTCGACCACGCTGTTCCTGACCCTGTCGAACCCCATGACCATCTTGTCGTTTATCGCGATATTTGCTGCGTTGAGTGATGGCATGGCCAGTGACCAAGGCGGCCAGCACGCCTTGTTGCCGATGGTGACCGGTATATTCCTGGGCTCGGCTGCCTGGTGGCTGGGGTTGAGCGGGTTCTCCTCCATTTTCAAGGCGCGGATTGCCGAATCGAAGCTAAGGCTGATCAACTATCTCTCAGGGGCGACCATCACTGTTCTGGGGGCTTACCAGGTCGCCACGGGTGTCATGCTGGCTACGGCAACCTGATCACGAAAAGAGGTCCTACTGCAGTCTGGACTCAACATACGCCCTGAATCGGCCTATGGCTTGGGTGACGCCTGAGGCGGTGGCATTGCTGAATGAAAGTCTGACTTGGTTAGCCGCCTCATTCGTCAGCGAAAATAAAGTGGTAGGAAATACGATTACCTTGAACTGCTGGGCGCATTCGCGCATTTCAGATTCTCCAAAGGCGAAAGGCAACTGCATATTGATGAAGAAGCCGCCTGCCGGGTGATTCCAGCTGACCCTTCTTTGGGCGTCGACCTTGAATGGAAATTCACGCTCAAGGCATTCAAGCATGTGGTTTCTTTTGTTCGTATAGGACAACACCCTGGGCTGGTTCAGCCCTTTCAGCGAATACTCGTTCTCGATCAGCAAGCCGGCGACGACCGCTTGGCACAGGGCAGGGGTGTTGACGGTGATCAGGCTTTTGGCCTTACACAACCTTGTGCTGAACGACGTGACCCCGGCGCCCTCTGGGGCGACCACATAACCCATGCGCAAGCCCGGAAAAATGGATTTGGCAAAGGAGCCCAGCAAGAACACCCGACTGCTGTCGATGGACTTCATGGACGCAATGGCCGCGCCTTCATACCTGAAGTAGCGGTAGGCCGTGTCTTCAAGGATGAAAAAGTTCTTTTCATTGGCCAAGGACAGCATGGCTTTCCTGGCGTGATAGGACAGGCTGTCGGCGGTCGGATTGCTGAAGTCCGGAACGGCATAGAGTGCTTTGGTTTTTTCTCCTCTGGATTCAAGTTCTTCAATGATTGTGCGCAGGGCGGTCGGATCGAGAAAAGCCGCCATGGGGACCGGGACTATTGTTATGCCCAGCAGTTTTGCGATGCCGGTGATCCCGGAAAACACCGGGTCAGGCACCAATAAAACCCCACCGCTTTCAAAAATGGACAGGAGCGTCAAGGTACAAGCTTCCTGAAACCCCAGGCACACCACGATGCTTTCAGGGTTGGAGACGGTTATCCCTTCATCCACCTGCAAATGGGTGGCGATGGTTTCATTGATGATTCCGGCGGTTTTTCCATATTGGCAAAGCAGCGTCGCCAGGGATTGCTCGGTGCCGGCAATGTAATGCTTGTATTGGGCCAGGCCCCTGTCGATGAGCGACGGGTCGCACTGCTGGTCATCGGGTCGACCGGAGGCCAGTGAAATCGCCTCCGGGTTTTCCTGGGCGATGGAATTCAGAAGGTGGATAACGTTCAGGATGGGGTCTTCGAATAGTGTGTTTTCGAATGCGCTGGACACTTTTTTCTCCATAAAAAAAGCAACGAGCCAGTGAAGGCTCGTTGCTCGTGATGACACTGTTACGCAGGATCGAGAGCGCTTTTCTGGTCGACCTTGCTTTCCATGGTTTCGAATGCCTGTAGCAGGTCCTCCTTGAGGTCTTCCAGGTCCTCCAGGCCAAAGCACAATCGAACCAGGCCTTTCTCGATGCCCATGTCAGCTTTTTCCTGATCCGTCATCGAGGCATGGCTGCCACTGAAGGGCTGGGCGACCATCGAAGTCACGCAGGCCATTCCGGTGCCCGTGCCAAACCATTTGAGCGCGCTGGTGAATGTTTTGTAAAAGGGCACCAGGTCCGGCCGAATATCAACAAACACAATGCCGCCATAGCCGGTCAATTGCTTGCCATCGATGCGTGGGTAATAGACATGCTCGATGAAAGGCAACTCACGCAGATAATTGAGCATGCTTGCTGTCGTCTGGCTGTGCTTTTCCATGCGCAGGTTGAACGTCTGCATGCTCCTGCGCAGCAACCAGGCGCTATTGGGCGTCAGTATCGTGCCTGAATAAAAGCGGCCCTCAAGGAGACGGTTGTAAATCGTCTCGTTGTTGACCAGCACCAGGCCGCCCATGACATCGCTGTGTCCAGAGAAGTATTTGGTTGCGCTGTACAGGGAAATGTCCGCACCAAAATTCAACGGTTTCTGGAATATTGGTGTGGCCCAGGTATTGTCCACGACCACCAGGGCCTGCGGGTTGTTCTGTTTGACGGCCCTGCTGACCGCGTGGATATCGATGTCTTTCAAAAACGGATTGGTCGGCGTTTCGAAAATGACCATGTCGACATTCGCCGGCAAGGCCTTCAACCCCTCTGCGGTGGTGAGATCCAGAATCGTCAGGTGTGCGCCGATACGTGCCGCATAGCGCTGGAACAATTTATAGGAGCAGCCATAAATGTATTTGTTGATGACCAGCGAAGCGCCCGGCTTCAATAGTTCCAACACCATATAGATCGCGCTCATCCCGGTGCTGTAGGCCAGGGCATATTCGCTGCCCTCCAGGGACGCGACGACCTGCTCCAATTCAGTCACATTGGGGTTGGCTTTCCTTGAGTAGAAGAAGGCCGAGTCCGCGTTGAACGCACTGCACTGATAAATAGGCGTTACCGAAGGGTGAGCGTCCCGGTCATCCACCTTGATATGAAGTATTTCAGTAGATGCCTTCATGCTTGGCTGACCAGTTTGATGACCTGTTCATACATGTTCTGCTTGCCCTCGTAACCGACGGTTGGGGTGATGTCATTTTGCGAAATGCCAATCTCTTCAATCGACTCTGTCGGGAAGTGAGCCCTGTCGAAGACTTCATGAAGGTTCGAGTTCACGCCGTGGGGGAGCCAGACCTCAGGGCCGGTTTCATCGATGCGCGCCTTGGCAATGATGAATCGATAGCTTTCATGGGGCCGCAAGGTCAGTGATTTCCACCCGCTGTTATGCCCGTCCGTATAGTTGCGTCGCAGGTAGACCGTCTGTTCGAAGTCCTCGGTATTCAGCACTTGGGCGTGCAGCGACACGATGTCCCCGTGCCATTCGAACTTGCGCTTCTCATATGCGCTCAATGCGTCCTCGCGCAGCTCGACAGGGGCGTATGCCTGGTGTTCACCGAGCAATTTGAAATGCGCATCGTGCCCGCATTGAGAGCAGCAGCCCTTGCTGTCCAGTCCGATGATTTCAGCGTTCAAGCCATAGCGGGTGACGAGCAGGGCGTTACAGTGGTTGCAACTGGTATTGGTCCCTTCGACATCATTCACGTTACCCAGGTAGACGTGCTCGACGCCCATGCTCCGCGCCACGTCCCGAGCCTTCAGTAACCTGTCCACAGGGGTACGGATGCTGTTGCTCATTTTGTAATCGGGGTGAAACCTGACGAAGTGCAGCGGTACGTTCGGACCCAGTTCATCCAGGACCCACTGACTGATTTTCCGGGCTGTCTCTTCGTCATCGCTGATGTCAGTCACCATCAAGGTACTGACTTCGACGTATTTGCCGGCGTCATAGACTTTCTTGATACCCGCCAGGACGGGCTCTACCCAGCCGGTGGTGACCTTGCGGTAGTACTCCGGGGAGATGGATTTGAGCGAAATCGAGAAGATATCGATGACCGGCAATAATTCATCAATGGCCTCTTCACTGATGAAGAACGCCGATTTATAGAGGTTGATCAGGCCTGCTTCCTTGGCCAGCTTTGCCGTGTCGAGGATGAATTCATGCCAGACGACGGGATCGTTATAGGTCCAGGAAATGACCCGTATGCCGTGTTTGAGTGCGGTTTCCACTACCTGCTCGGGGGTGTAGTAGTAAACGTCCTTGTCGGTGACGTACTTGGCCTGCGATGTCTTCCAGTTGTGACAGTAACCGCAGTTGAGCATGCAGCCGATATTGCCCAGGGACAGAATCCGCTCGCCGGGGGCAAAGTGGAAAACGGCTTCGGTTTCAATCGTCTCTTCCGTGCTGTGGACGCCCTTGCCGTAGTTCAATGTAACGAGCCTGCCGCCTCGGTTTCCGCGCACTTTGCAAAAACCGACCTTGCCCTCCTGTATGACACAATTGCGCGGGGAAAGATGACACTTCACGGCGCCCCCGGGAAGTATTTCTTCCAGTTTTGCCGGGCTGCTTTCCAAGGTCCAGTTTTTATTTTTTGTGGTGTCCATCTTTCACTCCTCATCACGGAAGTTGCCATCAATGGCATCGGTTTAAAAAATCGAGGCGAAACAATCCTGCTGCCCTGCAGGGCAGTCGTCTTTATTGGTTATTAGTAAGCGGATGAAGCACTCGTCAACCCATAGTTCTTGAGTGCAAAGCGCTTGGCATTCATATCCATGAAAGGTTGAATAAGCGGGCCGATCACCAGCAGGAATGCAATCGTTCCTATACCAAAGGGCCCGCCTAAAAGCCAACCGCTGGAAAAGATGCCGATTTCAATGATCATTTTGGCTTTGGTGAATGACCAGTTCCATTTGGATACCATGGTCAATACCACCAGGTCCATGATCCTGATGCCAATACCGCTCATGATGATCAATGCGGATGAATAGGCACATAACATCAGCCCCGAGGCCAATAACGCATACTCATTCATTCTGACGATCAAGTACTCTCCAAGCCCCAGCCACGACCACAGATCAATCAATAGCCCGGTCAGGGTCGTGGTAATGAAGGGGCTTATCGGCGGGTATTTTTTGTTCCAGAGCATCCACCAGGTCAGGAAGAACAGCGACACGATCGCCGAACAAACACCCATGCCGAGCATAAGTATCTTATCGATCGAGATGATCAAGACGTCTAACGGATCGGTGCCCAGTTGACTGATGATGAAACACTTGGCGCCCAGCGAAAAGAAACTGACGCCCATCAGGTACATCAGTAACTGATCTTTCTTGAAGTGTCGGAGACTTAGGACTTGCGTGCCAATGTGCTGAATCAACGGGTGAGGCTTTTTTCCACACTTTTTCTTTTCATCTTCCATGCGAACACCATCCCTGGAGAGAATATTTTATTATGAGTGCGTCACGCGAAAGAGCAGGGCTATTGATTGCCCGGATTCTTTTCAGGTTTTTCAGGCTGGAAATAGACTAGCGCGCTGCTTTATTTTGGTGCATGCTTTTTTTAATGAAAAATGCGGGCTTTTCATTAAAATTTATACTTTTAACCGGGGAAAACGCACATGGATCGTATAGACGTCAAAATCCTGGGTAAGGTACAGGACTGTGGTCGCATTTCTATCACAGAGCTTTCCAAGCACGCGGGTCTTTCCATTCCTGCCACCAATGACAGGTTGCGCAAACTTGAAGACGCCGGGGTCATCAAGGGCTATTGCGCTCAGTTGGATCCCACCAAACTGGGCTACGGCATATCGGCTGTCGTCGGTATCACGACACTCAAGCCGGCAAAAGCCAAATTGATCGCGACGCTCACCGACATACCCGAAGTCGTCGAGTGCCTGCACATCACGGGTAACGACTCCTATCTGATCCGGATCTATGCCAGGTCCATGGCTGAGATCGAGGACATCATTGCGAAAATCAACGCGTACGGCGAGACGCGCACCAGCATCGTCCTGTCCATCCCTATCGAGAGAAGAAAACTCGCCCCGTGAGCCTGAATATCAACCCTCAAGGCTGTGCACCAGATGCTCAATCGCTTCCAAGGCCGCCTCATCCGGAGGCTCCGGTGCAGGACTCGCGCTGCGCATCTGGTACGCGAGACGGTACTCGCTGGGCGTGCAACTGGCGTACTGCTTGAAGGCGCGGGCGAAGTAGGACGGGTCCTTGAAGCCGGCCTCATAGCCGATGCTGGTGATCGGCATCTGGCTGTTGTCGAGCAGTTCCTTGGCGAAGCTCATGCGTTTGTTCAGCACGTAGTCGGTGAAGCCGAGCCCATTGGCTTCCTTGAACACCCGGCTGAAGCGAAACGTGGTCATGCCGCAGCGCTTGGCGAGGTCGCGCTGATCGATGCTGTCGCGAAAATGCTGGTCGATGTACAGCATGATGTGGCTGAGGGCCTGGTGTTTCTGGTGCCCGGAGGTCAGGCGAATGCTGTCCGGAAGGGTCGGGGAGTGGTCGATCTGCGAGGTTCTTCCCCGGCCACTGGCATTGCGGCGCAGCTCGCACAGCTGGGCCACGGCCGTGAGGTAGCGCTTTCGCTCGGCGACCGACAGGGGCAGCACCATGTATTCCCAGACGCTGGAGCGCATCGCCCACACCGCCAGTTCCTCTGAATGCTGCACGGTGAACATGGTGATGGGGGTGCCAGGAACGGTCCGCTTGATTTCCAACAGGCGTCGCAGGCCCGGCGTGTCCGGGCGGTCGAAATGGATGCAGATCATGTCGACCTGCTCCGCGCTGGGCAGCATGGCGTTTTTTGCCAGCGTGCAGTCGCAGGTGTCCAGGAACTGGGAGATGAGCTCCTGGCTGGACCGATCATGTGTCAGATCGAACCATAACAGCTTTGGCTTTCCAGTCGGATTGGGTGCCATAGGACGACTACTCACAGGTTCTTTCTGCCCTTTAGCTAGCAGTATTGTCACTGTGCTATCACTTCGCCGAATAATTTTTAATAAAAATCCAGTTCCTTAGCGTCATCCCCTCGCGGAACGCCTGTTTCTGACTGATGCAGGGGGGATTTCTCCTTCCGGAGCCTCTCCCATCCGGCGCAAAAAAATCCTAGCGATGTGCAAAATCCTCCTAACGGCAATGACCACCCGCTGACTAGGGTTGCATCAGGCAGTTCGCAATGTACTGCCTCTTGAGAAAACAACCCCAATGAGGTGTGCGAAATGACTCTTCAAACAATCAAGGCTTCGGTACTGAAGTTCGCCAAAGATGAAGACGGCCTGACCATTGTGGAATACGCCGTGGCCGGTGGGTTGATCACCGTATTGGTGGCTGCCGCGTTTGTGCTGCTGGGCGGTGCGGTGAACACCAAGATCCGTGCGCTGTGCCAGGCGGTCAACGGCAACGTGGCCTGCTGACAGCCGCCACTTGCAGTGCAGGGGACACGGTGACTCTCAAGGAATAACGTTTGCGACTCTTTTGCAGTGAGTACAACCAATCCATCAAATGGACTTCGCGCTGTCCCCTCAATCAAGTTCGTAGCAGTACTTCTTCTCAGCGTGAGGTATCCGAAATGACTCTCCAGACAATCAGAACTTCGATCGGCAAGTTCGCCAAAGATGAAAACGGCCTGACCATCGTTGAATACGCGGTGGCGGGTGGCTTGATCACGGTGTTGGTAGCGGCGGCATTCGTCCTCCTGGGCGGCGTCGTGGATACCAAGATCCGGGCGCTGTGCCAAGCCGCCAATGGCAACGTCGCCTGCTAACGATAACCACACTAGGGAGACGCATCATGTCCATGGAATTGCTGGTGTCGACGGTACTGCTGGTAGGACTGCTGGGTGTGGCGGTGGTGAGCGACCTGCGTCGCCATCGCATCCCCAATACGCTGGTCCTGGTGGGCCTTGCCCTGGGGTTGGCCGGCCAGGTTTATACCGGCGGGATCGGTGGCTTGGGCGACGGCCTGCTGGGCATGCTGATCTGTTTCGGGTTGTTCCTGCCCATGTACGCGGTGGGTGGCATGGCCGCCGGTGACGTCAAGCTGATGACCATGGTCGGCAGCTTCCTGCCTTTTCACTACGCACTGTGGGCGGCGCTGTTCAGCCTGATCGCCGGCGGTGTGTGCGGTTTCCTGATTGTCTTGGCCCGCGGCCAACTGCTCCAGACCCTGGGACGCTACTGGTTGATGGTGCGAGCCCAGTCCTACCTGGCGCCGACGTCGGACGAAGTGGCCGGCAAACCCTTTCCTTATTCGATTGCGATCCTGATCGGCACTTTGAACAGCGTCTACTGGCAACTGGTTGCCGGCGGCTGGGGAGTCTAGTCATGCACGTCATCAACGATAGCGATGCCTACCCCAGCGAGCGGGAAGCGGTGCAACGCCTGGCGCCACAGCCCTGCACCATTCGCGACACCGGCTTGAGCGACAGCTTCCTGGGTGAACTGGTGTGCAAGCACCTGCACGACGCCGGTGTGCTGGACATGTCGCGGCTGGTGGAGCGCCTGGCCCTGACCGGCGCGGTACTGGAAGAAGTCCTGGCGTTCCTGCGCAAGGACGGTCGCGTCGAAGTGCTGGGCCAGTTAGGACAAAGTGGCGGGCAGACGCTGCGTTATGGCCTGACCGAGCGCGGCCGCAGTTCGGCGCGTGACGCCCTGTCCCGTAGCGGCTACATCGGCGCGGCGCCGTTCCCGGTGAGCACCTATCGCTCGCTGATCAAGATCCAGACCATTCACCATGGCCGCATCACCGCCAAGGACATGCACCAGGCCCTGGCCGGCCTGGTGCTGAGCCAGGGCATGCTCGACCAATTGGGCGTTGCCCTGAATTCCGGGCGGGCGATCATGATCTACGGCCCGGCGGGCACCGGCAAAACCTACGTCAGCAGTCGACTGATCCGGCTGTTCGCCGAAGCAATCTGGGTGCCCCATGCCATTGTCATCAACGAGTCGGTGATCGAGATCTACGACCCACAGGTGCACCAGCGCCTGGACGACAACGGCCAAACCAACAACCTGATGCTCAACGAAGGCATCGACCGCCGGCTGCTGTGCTGCAAGCGCCCGATCGTCATCACTGGCGGCGAGCTGAGCATGGAGCAGCTGGATGTGCGCTACGACCCGTTCACCCGGCAATACCAGGCAGCGTTGCAGCTCAAGGCCAGCAATGGCCTGTTCATCATCGATGACATGGGCCGCCAGCGCATGGCCCCGGCCGAGTTGCTCAACCGCTGGATCGTGCCGATGGAGGAGAAGCGCGACTTCATCAACCTGGGCGGCGGCCGCCATTGCGAGTTGCCATTCGATCTGGTGCTGGTGTTTTCCACCAACCTCAATCCCCTCGAATTGGCCGACGAGGCCTTCCTGCGGCGCATTGGCTACAAAGTGCAGTTCGGCTACCTCAAGCCCGAGGATTACGAACGCATCTGGCGCCAGGAGTGCGAACGCCTGGGCATCCCCTATGACCCGCTGTTGGTGCGTTATGTCCTGCAGCGCTTGTATGCCGGCGAAGGCATGCCGCTGGTGCCTTGCCATCCCCGTGACCTGTTGAACATGGCGCTCGACCGCCAGCGTTACCTGGGCGGTTCCGGGCCCCTGTCGCCGCAAGAGCTGGAATGGGCCTGGCACAACTACTTCGTTCAGCTCGACTTCCTTTGATCTGGAGATACCGACATGAGCTCTCGTACGCTTCCGCTGATAGGCGTTTCCCTGGTAATGGGCCTTGGTGCCGCATGGATGGCTGACTCCTGGCTGAGCGCGCGACTCAACGCGACCCCCGATGATCACTTGCGAAGCGTGGTGGTCGCGACGGTGGAAATCCCCTTCGGGCAAATGGTCGAGGCTCAACAGGTCACCACCGTACGCATGCCCATGGACACAATCCCGGACGATGCCTTCGATGCCAGCGAACAGGCCGTCGGCAAGATCGCCACGTTCGACATCCTGCGCGGCGATATCGTGCGCGGTGCGCGTCTGAGTGAGCACCTGGGCGGCAGCACCCTGGCTTCGCTGATCGCCCCGGACAAACGCGCCATATCGGTACGGGTGGATGATGTGGTGGGTGTGGGCGGCTTCCTCTTGCCGGGAAACCGGGTCGACGTCCTGGCGACCAAGACCACTAGCGCCGGCAGCAACAGCGCGACGTCGCGGACCATCCTGGAAAACTTGCGGGTGCTGGCAGTGGACCAGACGGCGGGCACCGACAAGACCCAGCCGGTGGTGGTACGGGCCGTGACCCTGGAAATGTCCGCCACCGAAGCGGAAGCGCTGGTCACCGCACAGACCGAAGGCAAGCTGCAATTGGCGTTGCGCAACCCGTTGAACCTGGAGAAAAAAGCCGTGGCCGTTGCGCCGCCAGCCCCGGCGCCAGTCATCGCCATGGCGGCCGCCCCGGTGCCGAAACCTGTGGTGCAGCGCAGTGCCAAGCCGCAAGGCGGAGCGGTCACGCTGATCCGTGGAATTGAAAGCAGCGTGATCAATGTCCGCTGAATAAAGCCCCCATGCCAGGCCCTTGCAGGCCCTGGCGATGCCGATCCTCAAACGTTGTAGGTGAGGGCTCGATGATGAATGCCAATATCCGACGCCAGGGAGGGGCGGTGAGTGTACTGATGGTGATCGCCCTGGTGGCGATTTCCATGATGGCGGCGCTGGCCCTCGATGGTGGGCACATGCTGCTGAACAAGACGCGCCTGCAAAATGCGGTGGATGCCGCGGCCTTGGGCGGCGCCAAGACCCTGAGCCAGGTGAGTGGCGGCATCAACATGGCCAGCACCACGCGCGCGGCGGCCCTGGACACGCTCAACAGAAATGCCAACGCCGCAGGCAACGCCGAGCTGGCCACCGCGGTCGCTGGCAACCCGGGTGCGTTTGCCGTGGTGGAGCTGTCCAGCAGCGTCTATGGCCCGTTCTCCTACCCTGGGCCGACCGATGCCAAATACGTGCGGGTGTCGGTGACCAGCTACCAATTGAGCGGTTTTTTCTGGAGCTTCGTGCAAACGATGGGCAGCGCCGGCTTGGGCAACAAGCGCGTGGCGGCGATTGCCACGGCAGGCCCCAGCCCGACCTCGCCTTGTGATCTGGCGCCGTTGATGGTCTGTGGCGATCCCACTCAGTACAACCCGGCCGCCGGCAACTTCTGGGGCTATCAATTTGGCGACCTGGAAGTCTTGAAGACGGCGGCGGGGAACACCTCGCCCATCGGCCCGGGCAACTTCCAACTGCTCGATTTCGGCTCTGGCGGCAGCGCAGTCCGCGAGGACCTGGCCGGCGGTGGTTCGGTCTGCCGCAGCGTTGGCGACAACGTCCAGACGGCGCCAGGTAATAAAGCCGGCCCGACCTCCCAAGGCTTGAACACCCGTTTCGGTGTCTACAACGGTCCGGTCAGTGCGTCGGACTATCCACCGGACCTGGTCACGTCGTCCGGCACCCCGGCGATCACCTACAACGATTCGCTCTCCCAGGCGCAATACAAAGGCCAGGCCATCACCTCGAGCAACGGCGATCTCTCGGCGGGCGGCGAGGCGATACAGGACTACAACGACTGGCGGACCCAGGTCGCCGCCTGTGTGGCGGGGGGCGCCAGCGGCTGTGAAAGCAACGGGGTTTTCGAGCGTCGGATGCTGAAGATTGTGATTGGCGATTGCGCCGGGAAACTGAGTGGCTCGACGTCGATTCCGGTCTTGGGGTTCGGCTGCTATTTCGTCCTGCAGCCGGTGAACGGTGGTGGTTCGGAGTCGATCATCTTTGGCCAGTTCGTCCAGGAGTGCGAGGGCGACAACGTACCCGGCCCCACGCCGTCCACTGATTCCGGCCCACAGATCATTCAGCTCTACAAAACCTATCTCAACGGCAGCGGCACGCCGAGCACTGACTCGTAGGAGGCGTCATGGGACTTTCGCATTTCAAACCAGCACAAGCCCAACAAGGCGTGGCGCTGGTGGAGTTCACCCTGGTGCTGCCGTTGCTGCTGTTGTTGCTGCTGGCCTTCGGTGAGTTCGGTCGCATGCTCTACCAGTACAACGTGCTGTTGCAGGCCAGTCGCGATGCCGACCGTTTTGTCGCTGGCCAGGCATGGAATTCCACCCTCGGCGCCGTCGCCCTGGGCAGCACGCTCCTGACCCAGACGAAAAACGTTGCGGTGTATGGCGTGCCCAGCGCAACCGGTACCGCCGTGGTGTCAGGGTTGACCACGGCTAACGTGCAGGTCGCCGCCGAGGGCATCGATCATGTGCGCGTCACCATCACCTACACCTTCTGCCCGGTGATTGGTGCGGGCAGCTGCACCGGGTCGATTCCGGGATTCTTCGGCAATGCCATTCCGCTGGGCATCCAGTTGGTCGCGACCACCGTCATGAGGGCGCTGTGATGAATCGCAAACACATGCGTGGCACCTACATCGTGGAGTTTTCCTTCGTGGGCTTGCTGGTGTTCATCCTGCTGTTCGGCGTGGTGGAAATGGGCCGGCTGTACTTCACGGTCAATGCCCTGGATGAAGCGGCGCGCCGTGGCGTGCGGCTGGCGGCGGTATGCAATGTCAGCGACCCGGTGGTGTTGCGTCGGGCCATCTTCAACGCGGCGACGGACGCCGGCACCAGTCAACTGATCAGCAACCTGGCGACCTCGAACCTGGCGCTGACCTACCTGGACGTCAATGGCGCCGTGGTGGCCAACCCCACCAACACGTCTGGCACAACCGGTTTTCGGGCTATCCGCTATGTCCGGCTGAGCGTGCAGAACTTCGTTTTCAACCTGTTCATTCCCGGCTTGGGCGTGCCCATTACCTTGCCCACGTTCCGGGCAACCTTGCCACGCGAAAGCCTTGGGCGTCATTCCGATTCCGCGGAGATCACACCATGCTGAATACCAGGGAAAATCCGCTTTCAACCACCACTGGCAGAGCCGGGCTGCGGATACTGATCAGTAGTCGCGACGCCACGGCACTGCGTGACTTGCAATGCGTCTGCCAGCGTATGCCCGGTCTGGAGGTGAGCACGCGTCTGGTCAGCAACGGGCATGTCGACCCGCTCTACGGGCTGGATCGCATGCCTGACCTGCTGCTGTTGCGCGTCAGCCATCTGTGGCGCGAAGAACTCTCGGCGCTGTTGCAACGTCCGGCCCATGAACGGCCGCCGATGCTGGTGTGCGGTCCTTTGGGCGAGCAGGAAGGCATGCGCCTGGCGATGCAGGCCGGCGCCCGGGATGTGCTGCCCGAACCCATCGCCGATACGGAATTGGTGGCGGCGCTCAATCGCCTGGTGGCGGAAGTCCGTCTCGGCAATGGCAACGAAGGCAAGCTGATCGCGGTGATCAGCGCCAAGGGCGGCTCCGGCGGAACGCTGGTGGCGTGCAACCTGGCCCAGCAGCTCAGCGCCCGGGCAGGCAATACCCTGTTGCTGGACATGGACCTGCAATTTGGCAGCGTGACCCATTACCTGGACGTGGCCCAGTCCCACAGTCATCTGGAAGTGCTGCAGCAGATCGATGAGATGGACAGCGTCGCGCTGCGGGGCTTTTGCAGCCACTTCAGCCCGACCCTGCACGTACTGGGTGGCCGGGCCGGCGAGTTGTGCCTGCCCCAGGACGCTCAACCCGAACAGCTCGACGCCCTGTTGCAACTGGCCCGCGCCAGTTATGACTGGGTGGTGGTGGACCTGCCACGGCAGATCGATCACCTCACCGGCTCGGTGCTGGAACAGGTGGACCGGGTCTACGTGGTGGTGCAACAGAGCGTCAGTCACCTGCGCGATGCCAGCGCCCTGGTGCGGATCCTCCGCGAAGACCTGGGCGTGCGTGGCGATCAGTTGCAGATCGTGATCAATCGCTATGACAAAAACGCCGCCGTCAGCCTCAAGGACATCGGCGAGGCCCTGCGTTGCGCGAACCTGTCGAAATTGCCCAATGACTTCAACCTGGTCAGCCAGAGTCAGAACACTGGCGTGCCGTTGGGGCTGCATGCGCCGAAGGCGGCCATCACCGCCGCCCTGCGCGATTTGACCGAAGACCTGGTCGGTCACCAGATGGCCACGAACAAGGGCCTGCTTAAACGCGCCTTCAACCGTTTCTTCGGGGGATGACCCATGATCAGCGACTTTCGTAACCGCTTGCGCAAACAGCCCGCCAAACCTGGCACCGCCACGGGCGCCCAGCCCGGCGACGGCTTGCCGGACCCGACGGACGCCTTGATGGCCTGGGAGCAGGCCATCCCTGACGTGCTGTATGAAACCCGCAGCCAGGTCACGCCGGTGGAGGCCGAGTGGCGGGAGAAGATCTATCAGCAATTGCTCAAGGTCATGGACCTGTCGTTGCTCGATGCCCTCGAGCAAGCCGAGGCCGCGCGGCAGATTCGCGATATCTGCCAGCGCCTGCTGGAAGAGCATTCGGCGCCGGTAAGTACCGTCAGCCGGCAGTTGATCATCAAGCAGATCACTGACGAAGTGCTCGGCCTTGGGCCGCTGGAACCGTTGCTGGCCGACCACAGCGTGTCCGACATCCTGGTCAACGGGTTTGCCTCGGTCTATGTCGAGCGCTTCGGCAAGCTGCAACGCACCGACGTGCGTTTTCGCGACGACCAGCATCTGCTGAACATCATCGACCGCATCGTGTCCAGCCTGGGCCGACGCATCGACGAGTCCTCGCCGTTGGTGGATGCCCGGCTCAAGGACGGTTCGCGGGTCAATGCGATCATTCCGCCGCTGGCCATCGACGGCCCGAGCATGTCGATCCGGCGCTTCGCCGTGGACCTGCTCAACACCGACAGTCTGATTCAGGTCGGCACCATGACCCCGGCCATTGCCTTGCTGCTCAAGGCCATCGTTCGCGGGCGCTTGAACGTGCTGATTTCCGGCGGGACCGGCAGCGGCAAGACCACCATGCTCAACGTGCTCTCCAGCTTCATTCCCCACAACGAGCGCATCGTCACCATCGAGGACTCGGCCGAGCTGCAATTGCAGCAGCCCCACGTGGTACGCCTGGAAACCCGGCCGTCGAACATCGAGGGACGTGGCGAAGTGAGCCAGCGGGAATTGGTGCGCAACAGCCTGCGCATGCGCCCGGACCGCATTGTCATCGGTGAGGTGCGTGGCGCCGAGGCGATGGACATGCTCACCGCAATGAACACCGGCCACGACGGTTCGCTGACCACCATTCACGCCAACACCGCACGGGATGCGCTGGGGCGCGTCGAGAACATGGTGTCGATGACCGGGGCGACGTTTCCGATCAAGGCCATGCGTCAACAAATTGCCTCGGCCATCGATGTGGTCATCCAACTGGAGCGTCAAGAAGACGGCAAGCGTCGCGTGGTGAGCATGCAAGAGATCAACGGGATGGAAGGGGAGGTCATCACAATGACCGAAATCTTCTCTTTCGTGCGCCAGGGCATCGGCGAGCACGGCGAGGTACTCGGAGAGTATCGGCCCAGTGGCATGATCCCGGCCTTCCGCGATGTGCTGGCCAAGCGCGGCATCGAACTGCCGCTGACCCTCTTTCGCCCTGAGTGGATGGAGGGCCGGACGTCATGAACAATATTCCCAGCGAGTTCATCCTGATGTTCCTGGGCATGGTGTTCATCGCCGTGTTCCTGCTGTCCCAGGGCGTGGTGGTGCCGGTGTTCGGCGAGGCCGGCAGGATGCGCAAGCGCATTCGTGGGCGCCTGCATGTGCTGGAGAAGGCTAATCACTTGCCCAACATGCAGACGGTGTTGCGGCAGAAATACCTGACCCGCCTGTCACCCCTGGAAGCCCGGCTGGAACAGCTGCCGTTCATGGCCAACCTGACGCAACTGATCGAGCAGTCCGGGCATGAATACCGGGCTTATCGAGTCATGTTGCTCGGTCTGGTCCTGGGGGCGGCGGCCGGCGCCTTGGTGCTGATGGTCTCGCCGGTCTGGTGGATGGCGCTGCTGGCGGCCTTTGCAGTGACCTGGGTGCCGGTGCTGAAAATCCTCCGTGACCGCAACAAGCGTTTCGCCGCGTTCGAGGAAGGTCTGCCGGATGCGCTGGACGCGATGTGCCGGGCCTTGCGCGCCGGGCATCCGTTCAACGAAACCCTGCGTCTGGTCGCCGAGGAGCACAAGGGGCCGGTCGCCCAGGAATTCGGCATGACCTTTTCCGACATCAACTATGGCAACGACGTGCGCCGGGCCATGCTCGGCCTGCTGGAGCGGATGCCGAGCATGACGGTGATGATGCTGGTGACTTCGATCCTCATCCACCGCGAGACCGGCGGCAACCTGACCGAAGTGCTGGAGCGCCTGAGCCGGCTGATTCGCGGGCGTTTCCGGTTCCAGCGCAAGATCAAGACGCTGTCGGCCGAAGGACGCATGTCGGCCTGGGTGCTGGTGGCGATCCCGTTCGTGCTGGCGATCGCCATCGTGCTCACCAGCCCCAGCTATATGCCGGTGCTGATCAATGACCCCATAGGGCACAAGCTGATCATCGGCGCGTTCTGCGCCATGTTGATCGGGATTTTCTGGATAAGAAAGATCATCCGGATCCAGGTTTAAGCGCTGTTGCGTCGAGAGGTTTCAGTCATGGACTTTCTGCTCGGATTGTTGAGTCGGTTCACCGGTAACGAAGAACTGGCCCGCCTGTTGTTCATCGCCGCGATTGGCCTCAGCACAGTGCTGACGGCTGTTGCGCTCCTGCTGTTGGTGCTGGGCTTGCAGGATCCGGTGCAGCGGCGCCTGGCACTGATCAAGCGCGGTTACGCCGGCAACAGCGCCGGGCAGGAGGCTCCGGGTAACCTGCAGCTCTTGCTGGAGCGGGTCGGCCAGCGCTTTGCCTCGACCGATCAGGCCCACACGTCCGCCACCCAGACCTTGCTGACCCATGCCGGTTACCGGTCCGCCTCGGCGGTGCAGATGTATTGGGCCGTGCGCCTGATGTTGCCGCTGTTGCTGGTCGGCGTTGCGTTGTTGCTGCTGCCGATGGTCAAGGTTTCAGTGGCCATCGGCTTGCTGGGGGTGACCCTCGTGGCGGGCATTGGCTGGTTGATCCCGGCGATTTACGTCGGCAAACGCAAGCAGGCCCGCCAAGGCCGGCTGCGCGCCGCGTTCCCGGATGCGCTGGACCTGATGGTGGTCTGTGTCGAATCGGGCCTGGCCCTGCCGACGACGATTGAGCGGGTGGCTGAGGAAATGTCGGTCAGCCAGGTGGAGTTGGCCGAGGAGTTGGCGTTGGTCAATGCGCAGATCCGGGCGGGCATCACCAGCACCGAGGCGCTCAAGCAACTGGCCGTGCGCACTGGCCTGGAGGACATCCAGGGCCTGGTCAGCCTGTTGGCCCAGAGTATCCGTTTCGGCACCAGCGTGGCCGATACCCTGCGGATCTACGCCGACGAGTTTCGCGACCGGCGTACCCAGGCTGCGGAAGAAATGGGCGCCAAGATCGGCACCAAGCTGATTTTTCCGCTGATCTTCTGCCTGTGGCCGAGTTTCTTTCTGGTCGCTATCGGGCCGGCCATGATTGGTGTGTTCAGGGCTTTCGGAAACATGTAAAGCACTGGGGGTTCTTGTGGGAGCGAGCTTGCTCGCGATAGCGGTTGGACAGTCAACGAAGGTGTTGAATGTCCGTCCGCCATCGCGAGCAAGCTCGCTCCCACAGGTTTTTCTGACACCCACCTACTGATCATTCCAATCAAAACACCGCACCGGTGGCGAGGAGCTTGCTCCCGCTGGGCTGCGCAGCGGCCCCGGCTTTTTGCGGCGGCTCTGCTCCGTTGTGGAAGGGAGCTTGGGTGTTCATGAAGCTTGTGTTCACCACAGGCCCATTGTGGGAGCGAGCTTGCTCGCGATAGCGGTGGGTCAGCTTCTGATGATGTTGACTGTGCAGCCGCCATCGCGAGCAGGCTCGCTCCCACAGTTTTTTCTGACACCCACCTACTGATCATTCCAATCGAAACACCGCACCTGTGGCGAGGGAGCTTGCTCCCGCTGGGCTGCGCAGCGGCCCCGGCTTCTTGCGGCGGCTCTGCGCCGTTGTGGAAGGGAGCTTGGGTGTTCATGAAGCTTGTGTTCACCACAGGCCCATTGTGGGAGCGAGCTTGCTCGCGATAGCGGTGGGTCAGTCAGTGAAGTGTTGAATGTCAGTTCGCCATCGCGAGCAAGTCCGCTCCCACAGGTTCAGGCCAGTGATCAGCCAACCGTTCACGCCAAAAGGCCGCAGCCCTCGGCAATGCCTGCATCGGATCAAATGCAGGAACTGTCGAAGGCTGCGGTGTTTCGTTTCCAGCGTGCTTCATTTGCTGCTGGTGATCTCTCCTGCCGAGTCCTGGTCAAAGAACTCCGGGATCGGATAATTGAAGCTGTTGAGCCAACGCTGCATGGCCATCTCGCGCTCGGCGGCCGAGGCGGTTTGCAGGTTGGTGGAGGCCACCACGCCGCGAATCTGCAGTTGCATCCAGCTCTCGGTGCCTTGCTGTGCGGCCGAGGAGGGGCCTGGCTCAATGGCCCAGGCGGCGGTGGACAGGCTCACCATGCACACGATCATCAATTGTTTGGTCATCATTTCTTTAACTCCTCGTAACGCTCTACTTGACCGCGCCGGTTGAAGCATCGACAACCTCGGTCAGGCGGTTGGCGGGTGACGTCACTGCCTGAGGCGCCGAACCCCTGATTTTTTCCGCACGGGCCTGGGCATCTGCCACTTGCCGGGGGCTCAGCTTGGCCATGTTGGCGAGCTCGGCGGCCTGCTTCCAGTTGTCCTGGTAAATCAGCAGGGTCACCATGTTGAACGCGGCCAGCGTGTCGGACTGCTGGAGCTCCATGGCGGTCATGAACTCGAAACGGGCTTCTGAAATACGTCGTTGATTGAGGTAGACAACCCCCAGGTCATTGCGGATCTTGCCTTCGGTAGGGGCCATTTTCGCCGCGCGTTCGAGGTATTGCGTAGCCGCCGCATTGTCATTCCTGGCGGCCGCCAACTGACCAAGACCATGTTCACCGTCAGCAGCCAGGCAAGTCCCTTGCAGGCTTGTGTACAACGGTTCGGCCTCGTTTCGGCCCATCAGGCGCAGCACCCGAGCCTTGCGCAGGCGCACCTGCACCAAGTCCTCGGGCAAACGTTCGAGGTTCGCCAGGCTGGCGTATAGACGGCCCTCGTTGGCCATGTCTTCCGCCATGTTCAAGGCCAGTTCCTGATCGGCCCCGGGCTTGGCGCAATCGGCCGAGCGTGAAGCCACCACGCCGTTGCTGGCACAGCCGGCCAGCATCAAGGTCGCGGTCAATGCGATCACTGTTTTCATTGAGTGCTCCCTGGCAACCCGTTGGACAGAGGATGTCTCGCACATCAGGCGCCGGCTCATTGGGAGAGCCCGCTGCGGTTGTCGAACTCGCCATGTTCGAGGAAGTACATGCGGTAGAAATTCGGGTCGTAATTGCGCAGTTGCTCACCCGGCAAGGTCGGTAGTTGTGCGTCGGCGGCCAACGGTTGGACCAGGTGCGGCGTGACGATCATCAGCAGCTCGCGCTCTTCGCGATTGATGGAGTTGTCACGAAAGAACGCGCCGAGAATCGGCACGTCGCCCAGCCCTGGAAATTTGTTCACCTGGGAGCTGTTGCGGGTGCTGATCAAGCCGCTGATGACAAAACTTTCGCCATCGGCCAGGGCGATGCTGGTATCGGTACGGCGCACGGTGAGTGCGGGTACCAATGTCCCGGCGATGTTCACCGCGTTGGTGAAATCCAGCTCACTGACTTCCGGTGCCACCTTCAATGCGATGCGATTCTTGCCGATGACGGTGGGAGTCAGGGTCAGGCGAATACCGAATTCCTTGTATTCGATGGACACGTTGTCGCTGCCGGCGCTGGGCACAGGAATCGGTACTTCGCCGCCGGCCAGGAAGCTTGCGCTTTGCCCGCTGAGCGCCACCAGGCTCGGCCGCGCCAGGGTATAGGCGAAACCGCTGCCTTCCAGGGCGTTGATCATCAACAGCGTCTTACCGGTGGCGAATGACAGGTTGAACATGTCGTTATTGACCGGCAAAGAAGGCCGGACAACGCCGCCAATGGTGGGCAAGGTCCTCGGCGAGCCGAACAGGAAATTGCCCCGGCTGCCGAAAATCGACGTCGAGGCTTCCTTGAGTTTGGTCCGGCTGACTTCAACGAAACGAATGTCGGTCTGGACCTGGGCAAGCAGCATCGGGTCTTCGGAAGGCATGCTCGCGGCGCCGGTCAACGCCTCAGTCGCCCGGCCTTTGACAAAGACCATGCTCTGGCGCGGAATCTTCGAACAGTCCGTCCAGACCATCAGGCTGGTGGCACCGGGCGCCAGGCCCGTGAGGATGAAGGCATCGCTGCCACTGGGTTGCACATCGGCGATTTTCGGATCGCCGACGGCCAGTTTCGTCACGGGCGCCAGGATGCGCAGTTCGCTCTGGAGCCCTTGGCCGACCTCGAAGGTCGCCGGCAAATTGTCCAGTTGCGAACAATTTGCCGCAGCGGCCTGGGCCGCCTCCAAGCCAAGCCCCATCCAGAACAGGCCATGGATGAAATGTTTCAAAACGGGTGCGGTGCGCTGAGTCATGAAGTGATCCTCGGTAGAGAGGCCATCCCTAGGCTTGCCTGATGCCTCGGATCACTTAAGAGGCCCGGGCTGCCCCTTTTTCATCTCGCCAGCTCGCTCATTAACGCCAGTTTCAGGCCTCGTCGCTAAAAGCAAACGGGCGCATTTCACCGGCCTGACTGAACGACAGGCTGCTTGCAAATAACGTTTCGGTACCCGGGATCTCCGGGATTTTCGAAAGCAACGACGGTGTCGATCAGCTCGCTTCAGGAGCGTTTTGCCGACCCTGTCATCGCTTCTGTTTGACGGTAGTTCAAGCATGGCAAAGCGCCACGCCCACGGACAAAAAAATGACTAAAAGCTGACGGGCGGGAAAAGTTGAAAGAATTGGTGTCAATAATCTGTCTTTTTGTGCAATGCAAGGCTGACGTATTCATAGGGAGAGGGACGGTTGCCCTGGGCGTCGTTGTCCAAAAGCCGCCATGCCCAGGCATCAGTCCACGTGGTAGTGAACCGACAACATGCCTTTCTTCTGTGAAAGCGAGGCGATGGTGACTGCTCCCAGGTCTTGCAATCGCCGTACATGGGTACCGCCGCAGCCATAGGCTGTCAGCTCACCGAAGCTGACTTCCCGGGTGCCTTCGCGAAGTGCGACCAGGCGAGACAGGTCCTTGGCGATCCATGCGTCGATGCCCTGTTGGATGATCGATCTGTCCAGTTCCTCAGGATGTTCCCCTGGCTGGAATTGCACGCGGCTTTCGCCGGGCCAGTGATGGGCCTTGATCGGCTTCCAGCCTCGGCTTTCGGCGAAATGGCCGATCAGGTGTCCGGCCGAGTGCAGACGTGAATTCAATTGGCGTCGTTGCTCATCCACGCGGATCACTGCCATACCCGGCGCCACCGGGCGATCGACGTAATGAATGATCGTTGGCCCCTCCTGAACGACGCGCAGTACCTGGCCGTCAGCGATCCATCCGGTGTCGCAGGGCTGGCCGCCGCCCTGGGGATGGAACAGGGTGCTGCGTAGCACCACGGCAAATTCGTTTTGTTGGGGGCTGCAGTCCAGGACTTCCACGTTGGACTCGAGGTCATCGCTATGGAAAAAAAGGCGAAGTGTCATGGTCCATACCCGCATCAGAAATTGTGACGGGATTATAGGTAGCGTGTAAAAGAGTGATAATCCGTTCAGATTTCAAAGGACTGTTGCGTCATGAGCACAAATCTACCGTTGCCGTTGCTTGCCGAAATGGCCATCTTCGTCAAGGTCGTGGAGACTGGCAGCTTCTCTGAAGTGGCCCGTCAGTCAGGCGTATCACCGTCTGCCATCAGCCGCAGTGTTTCCCGCCTGGAGAAAGCCCTGGCGACCCGATTGTTGCAGCGCACCACCCGCAAGTTGCGTTTGAGCGATGGCGGCGAAGAGGTGTTCAAGCGTTGCCAGGAGATGGTCGCCGCCGCTCGGTCGGTGATGGAAATCAGCGGTCAGTTCACCCAGGAAGCGCAAGGGCGTGTCCGCGTCAGCGTGCCCAAGGCGGTAGGGCGGTTCGTGATTCATCCGCACATGCCCGAATTTCTGCGGCGTTGTCCGAAGGTCGATGTGGAACTGTTCCTGGAAGATCGGCAGGTCGACCTGATTGACGATCATGTCGACCTGGCCATCCGGATTACCGATCAACCGCCCGCCGGGTTGGTGGGGCGTCAATTGCTGACCATTGATCACCTACTCTGTGCCACGCCGCAATACCTGGCGGAACACGGTGTTCCCACGCATCCCCACGATTTGCTGGAGCACAGCTGCATTTACCTGGGGGAAGCCCCGAACGATGCTCGCTGGAAGTTCAAGCAAGGCACCAAGTCCGTCACCGTAGGCGTGCGTGGGCGCTACGCAGCCAATCACACCGGGGTGCGCTTGGGCGCGGTCTTGCAGCACATCGGCATTGGCAGCCTGCCGTATTTCACCGCCCGTCATGCCTTGGAGCAGGGCTTGATCGTTCAGGTATTGCCGGACTGGACGTTCCTGGCTTCCTACCACGGTGGCTTGTGGTTGCTGCATTCACCGACCCGCTACCTGCCGCCCAAGCTGCGGGTGTTCATTGATTATCTGGTGGAGTGCCTGGCGAAGGAGCCGACCTTGAACAAAGGGCGCGCGGGGCGTGGGTCCAGCGAGGTCGCGGCGCACTACGAGTTGCCGGAGAGTGGTGGGTTGTTCTGACGGGCCCCATCGCGAGCAAGCTCGCTCCCACAGGAGATCTGCTGTGCATGAATTTTAGGATTAACCACAAACCGGTGTGGGAGCGAGCTTGCTCGCGATGAGGCCCATCCAGGCAATACACTTTGTCCAGACAAAAAAAGGCCCGCCGGATTAACCGTGCGGGCCTTTTGCATGACGAATCGTTATCAGTGCTTGCTGTCCTGGTCCGACATCGCCAGCAATTGCTTTTCCTGGTTCCAGTCGAAAGGCTCATCGTTTTGCTCGGCTTCGAAACGACGTTCTTCCAGGGTCTGGTACAGGGCGATTTCTTCGTCGGGCATGTAGTGCAGGCAGTCACCGGCGAAGTACCAGAGCAGGTCGCGAGGCACCAGGTGAGCGATCTGTGGGTATCGGACGATCACCTGGCACAGCAGGTCCTGACCCAGGTACTGGCTTTCGATCGGGTCGACGGGCAGTTGCGCGCGCAACTCGTCGAAGCGCTCCAGGAACAAGGCGTGGCTTTCTTCGGGCACCTGTTCGGCCTCACCTACGGCGACCAGGATGCTGCGCAAATGGTCAAGCAAGACAAGGTGATCGGCAACGATGTTGGACACGAGATAAGTCCTCAAGAGCAAAACGGGCGCAGGAGTATAAAGCCCTTGCGCCTGCTTTTGTAGGTAAAGAGCTATAGGTGAAGAGCTATAGGTCACGAGCGTACCAGGCCGTCAGGATCAACGGACCTTGTCCTGCGCCAGCGTCAGCTCGGCCTTATCGAAATCATCCACATCGATGACCTTGCGCCTCGCCGCCTCGGCCGCACGCAAGGTCTGCGCTTCGCCGGCTTGCAGCACACCGGCCTCCAGGGCCGCATCGATAAGGGGTTCGCCAGGGGCCGGGTTGAGCTGCCCCTGCTTGAGCGCACCGTGCAGTTTCTTGTGCAGCGGATGGGCGGCAGCCAGCAGATCGGCGGCGTGTTGCAGGGCGCCCACCGGATCGTCGGTCGATTGCGGGCGATAGCAGCCCCGCAGCAACTCTTCGAGGGTCGGGTCACCCTTGGGCCGGCCGATAACCGCAGCCACTTCGGCGTCGAGCCTGTCGCTCGGTCCCTTGTGACGGCGGCCGAAGGGGAACACCACCAACCGCAACAGGCAACCCAGCACGCGGTTCGGAAAGTTGCCCAGCAGTTCATCCAGCGCACGCTCCGACTGGCCGAGGCTTTCCTCCATCGCCCAGGTGAACAACGGCGCCATGTGGTCCGGCGAATCCAGGTCGTGATAACGCTTGAGCGCGGCGGACGCCAGGTACAGGTTGCTCAAGACATCGCCCAGGCGGGCCGACAAGCGTTCGCGGCGTTTGAGTTCACCGCCCAGCAGCATCATGCTCAAGTCCGCCAGCAGGGCGAATGCCGCGGCCTGTCGGTTGAGGGCGCGGAAATAACTTTGGCTCAAGGCATTGCCGGGGGCCTTCTCGAAATGCCCCAGGCCCAGGTTGAGCACCAGGGTACTGGCGGCGTTGCTGACGGCAAAACCGATGTGCTTGAGCAACAAGGCATCGAACTCGACCAGTGCCTGGTCCTTGTCTTCACGGGTTGCCAAGGCCATTTCCTTGAGCACGAACGGATGGCAACGAATGGCGCCCTGGCCGAAGATCATCAAGTTGCGCGACAGAATGTTCGCGCCTTCGACCGTGATGAAGATCGGCGCACCTTGCCAACTGCGACCCAGGTAATTGTTCGGGCCCATGATAATGCCCTTGCCGCCGTGTACATCCATGGCGTGGCTGATGCACTCGCGACCGCGCTCGGTCAGGTGGTACTTGAGAATGGCCGACAGCACCGAGGGTTTTTCCCCCAGGTCCACCGCGTTGGCCGTCAGCATGCGTGCCGCATCCATCATCCAGGCGTTGCCGCCGATGCGTGCCATGGCTTCCTGGATGCCTTCGAACGCCGACAACGGTACGTTGAATTGTTCGCGCACCTGAGTGTACTGGCCCGTCACCAGGCTGGTGAACTTCGCGGCACCGGTGCCCACCGCCGGCAGGGAAATCGAGCGCCCGACCGACAGGCAGTTCATCAGCATCATCCAGCCTTTGCCGAGCATGGCCTGGCCGCCGATGAGGAAGTCCAGCGGGATGAATACGTCCTTGCCCCAGTTCGGCCCGTTCATGAACGCGGCGCCGAGAGGCAGGTGACGACGGCCGATATGCACGCCAGGGGTGTCGGTGGGAATCAAGGCGAGGCTGATGCCCAGGTCTTCTTCGTCACCCAGCAGGTGGTTGGGGTCATACGCCTTGAACGCCAGACCCAGGAGGGTGGCCACCGGGCCGAGGGTGATGTAGCGCTTTTCCCAGTTCAGGCGCAGGCCGAGGGTTTCCTGGCCTTCCCATTCACCCTTGCAGATGATGCCGGTGTCGGGCATCGCCCCGGCGTCGGAGCCGGCCAGCGGCCCGGTCAGGGCGAAGCAGGGAATGTCATCGCCTCGGGCCAGGCGTGGCAGGTAATGGTTGCGTTGTTCGTCGGTGCCGTAGTGCAGCAGCAGCTCCGCCGGGCCAAGGGAGTTGGGGACCATTACGGTGGAGGCCAGGTCGCCGCTGCGCGTGGCCAGCTTCATCGCGACCTGGGAATGGGCATAGGCAGAGAAGCCCTTGCCGCCATATTCCTTGGGAATGATCAGCGCGAAGAACCCGTGCTCCTTGATATGGGCCCAGGCTTCAGGCGGCAGGTCCATGGCCTGGCCGATCTGCCAGTCACTGACCATTGCGCAGAGGGCTTCGGTGGGACCATCGAGGAAAGCCTGCTCCTCCTCGGTCAGTTGCACCTTGGGGTAGGCCAGCAGCAGATTCCAGTCCGGGCGGCCGCTGAACAGTTCGCCGTCCCACCACACCGTGCCGGCATCGATGGCGTCGCGCTCGGTCTCGGACATGGGGGGCAGGGTTTTCTGGAACCAGTCGAACATTGGCGCACTGAAATATTTGCGGCGCAGGTCCGGCAGCAGCAGCGGCGCGGCGATGGCTGCGAGTACCACCCAGAGGATCAGCATCAGCCAGCCGGGCGCATGGCTGAAAATGCCCATGGCCAACAGGTAGACCGCGACGATACCCAGCGCGGGCAGCGGGTCGGTGCGCCGATGCGCCAGCCAGGCGATCCCGACGACCAGGACCAGTATCCACAACAACAGCATATGTAATCCTCCGTGAACCAAGGCAAAACCGACCTTCAGAGCTTAGACGGCATCTGCAAAACCGGCGGTCAGCGCGATGTGATTGATTTCGTGGGAAACCCTGGATGTATTGCGCCAGTCTGGTTGGCAACAGCCGTGGGAAATCGTTCGTTAACAAGGTGAGAAAACGCCATTGTTTGGCCGGAATGCCGTTATCACTGGGCTGGGGCTGTGGGTAGACTCGTGGCAAGCCCTCCCGTAGGAGCTGCCGAAGGCTGCGATCTTTTGATCTTGATCTTTCGCTTGCGACTCAACTGTCTGGGACAAGATCGCAGCCTCGTTGCACTCGACAGCTCCTACGGGCTGTGATGTTTCCCGAGAGGTCTTCCTTCTATGCAGCAATACCTGAACCCCGGTCGCTTCATCGACAGCGACCACCCCGCGGTCATCGACTTCGCCGAAACCCACCGCGGCACCGACCACGACCCGCGTGCCCAGGCGGTCAGCCTGTATTACGCCGTGCGCGAGGCGGTGCGCTACAACCCCTACACCTTCAGCCGCGACCCGGCGACCCTGCGCGGCAGCTACGCGCTGGCCTCAGGCGAAAGCTATTGCGTGCCCAAGGCCACCTTGCTCGCTGGTTGCGCCCGGCATTGCGGCATCCCGGCGCGCATCGGCCTGGCGGATGTGCGTAACCACCTGTCCACCCCGCGCCTGCTGGAGTTGCTCAGGAGCGACGTGTTCGCCATGCACGGTTATACCGAGCTGTACCTGAACGACCGCTGGGTCAAGGCCACGCCGGCGTTCAACCAGGCTTTGTGCGAGTTGTTCGACGTGGCCCCGCTGGAGTTCGACGGGCGCCACGACAGCGTCTTCCACCCGTTCAATCGGCAAGGGGCGAAGCTGATGGAGTACGTCACCGAGCACGGCCAGTTCGCCGATGTGCCCGAGGATTTTTTCTTCGAACACTTGGAGAAGTGCTATCCACATCTGTTCGCCGAGCAGGTACCGCTCCTGCTTGGCGACATGCAGGGCGATTTGAGTCGCGCCTGATCCGGCGTATGCTGCTGCGGCATTTATCCATCGAGGACGCCGTGATGCTGAAGATTTGGGGCCGGAAAAATTCATCGAATGTGCGCAAGGCGTTGTGGTGCGCAGAAGAGCTCGGGCTGGCCTACGAGGCCATCGATGCTGGCGGGGCATTCGGTGTGGTGGACACGCCCGAGTACCGCGCGAAAAACCCCAACGGCCGCGTGCCGATGATCGAGGATGACGGTTTCGTGCTGTGGGAATCCAACACCATTGTGCGTTACCTGGCGGCTCGCCATGCGTCGGGTTCGGCCTGGTATCCCGCTGACGTACAGGCTCGGGCCAAGGCGGAAAAGTGGATGGACTGGACCACCTCCAGCTTTGCCGCACCGTTTCGCACGGTGTTCTGGGGCGTCTTGCGTACCCCGGCCGAACAACAGGACTGGGCGGCCATCAACGCGGCGATCAAGGAATGTGACGACTTGTTGGCGATGGTCGAGCAGACCTTGAGTGAACAGCCTTACCTGTCGGGTGATGAAATCGGCATGGGCGATATTCCCCTGGGCAGTTTCATTTATGCCTGGTTCGAGATGCCCATCCAGCGCGCCGAGCGACCGGGTGTGAAGGCCTGGTACGCACGGTTGCAGGAGCGTCCGGCCTACCGCAAAGCCGTCATGACCGCGTTGACTTAATACTTACTATCGACACACTTGACTGTACTTGTGCGGCGACGCCAAGCACCATTGCCTCCGTGCGCTGTGGTTGTATTGCTCGC
Organism: Pseudomonas thivervalensis; assembly: GCF_001269655.1. GTDB lineage: Bacteria > Pseudomonadota > Gammaproteobacteria > Pseudomonadales > Pseudomonadaceae > Aquipseudomonas > Aquipseudomonas thivervalensis. Next base: position 139,966 of record NZ_LHVE01000013.1, on the reverse strand, counting down.
CGCCCGCCCTTATCTATTCTTTTCTTCCCTCCCTCTTGGTGCGTAATCCGATATGAGTTCCGCTCTGTCCATCCGGCAGTTAACCAAAACCTACGGCAACGGTTTCCAGGCCTTGAGTGGTATCGATCTGGATGTCGCCGAAGGTGATTTCTTCGCCTTGCTCGGCCCTAACGGTGCCGGCAAATCCACCACCATCGGCATTCTTTCCACGTTGGTGAACAAGACCAGCGGCACGGTGAATGTCTTTGGTCACGACCTGGACCGCGAGCCCGCCGCCCTCAAGCGTTGCATCGGCGTGGTGCCCCAGGAGTTCAACTTCAACCAGTTCGAAAAGACCTTCGACATCGTCGTGACCCAGGCCGGTTACTACGGCATCCCGCCGAAGGTCGCCAACGAGCGCGCCGAGCAGTACCTGACCCAACTGGGCCTGTGGGACAAGCGTGACGTGCCGTCCCGCTCGCTGTCCGGCGGCATGAAGCGTCGGCTGATGATCGCCCGCGCGCTGGTGCATGAGCCGCGCCTGCTGATCCTCGACGAGCCCACCGCCGGCGTGGACATCGAGCTGCGTCGCTCGATGTGGAGTTTCCTGACCGAGCTGAATCAGAAAGGCATCACCATCATCCTCACTACCCATTACCTGGAAGAGGCTGAGCAGTTGTGCCGCAACATCGGCATCATCGACCACGGCACCATTGTCGAGAACACCAGCATGCGCCAGTTGCTCAGCCAACTGCATGTGGAAACCTTCCTGCTGGACCTGAAAAGCGACCTGACGGCCGCCCCCCAGCTCATCGGCTATCCGGCTCGCCTGGTGGACAGCCACACCCTGGAAGTACAGGTGGACAAAGCCGTGGGCATCACCGGGTTGTTCACCCAACTGGCCCTGCAAAACATTGAAGTACTGAGCTTGCGCAACAAAACCAATCGCCTCGAGGAGTTGTTCGTGTCCCTGGTGGAGAAGAATCTGGCGAAGGTGGCGGTATGAGCATGAGTTCCGAGCTGCGCCCCAACCTCATCGCCCTCAATACCATCGTTTACCGTGAAGTCCGGCGCTTCATGCGGATCTGGCCACAGACCCTGCTGCCGCCGGCTATCACCATGGTCCTGTACTTCGTGATCTTCGGTAACCTGATCGGCCGACAGATCGGCGATATGGGTGGCTTCACGTACATGGACTACATCGTGCCGGGGCTGATCATGATGTCGGTGATCACCAACTCCTATGGCAACGTGGTGTCGAGTTTCTTCGGCAGCAAGTTCCAGCGCTCGATCGAAGAGTTGATGGTCTCGCCGGTGTCGCCCCATACGATCCTCATCGGCTACACCTTGGGTGGCGTACTGCGCGGTTTGGCGGTGGGCTTGATCGTGACCCTGCTGTCGTTGTTCTTCACCGATCTGCAAGTGCATCACCTGGGGGTGACGGTCTTGGTGGTGGTGCTCACGGCCACGATCTTTTCGCTGCTGGGGTTCATCAACGCCGTGTTTGCGCGCAATTTCGATGACATTTCGATCATCCCGACATTCGTGCTCACGCCGCTGACCTACCTGGGCGGGGTGTTCTACTCGATCTCCCTGTTGCCACCGTTCTGGCAGACCGTGTCCCTGGCCAACCCGGTGCTGCACATGGTCAACGCGTTCCGCTACGGCATCCTCGGGGTGTCGGACATCAAGATCAGCATCGCCATCACGTTCATGCTGGTGGCGACCGTGGTGCTCTACATCGGTTGCGCGCGGTTGCTGGTCAGCGGACGCGGGATGCGCACCTGACCCGGCATATGTTTTGACTGATATATCGCCATCGTCGGATCGCCGCCCGGAGCAGGCTCGCTCCCACATTGAAATGCATTCTCCTGTGGGAGCGAGCCTGCTCGCGAAGAGGCCAGCAAGAACACCACAAAAAAGGCCTCCATTCCCAGGAGGCCTTTTTGCATCTCACATCCGGCTTTTCTTGCGTCGCCGCCACTGTCGCGCCACCCACCAGCGCCAGTAACTCATGGTGACGAAGTAGGCCAGGGCGCCGAGCACCAGGCCGGTCACCACTGAACCGAGCAGGAACGGCTGCCACAAGGTGGACAACTGGCCGCTGATCCATTCCCAGGTCAGTTCTTCGGGCAGCGTCCGGGCGGGCACGTCCATCAACCAGGCGCCGGTCTGATAGGTGCAGAAAAACACCGCCGGCATGGTGATCGGGTTGGTCAACCACACCAGGCTCACGGCGATCGGCATATTGCCGCGCACCGTGACGGCCAGCGCGGCGGCCAGCAACATCTGCAACGGGATTGGCAGGAACGCGGCAAACAGGCCAACGGCCATCGCGCGGGCCACGGAGTGCCGATTGAGGTGCCAAAGGTTGGGATCGTGCAGCAGGGTGCCGAGAAAACGTAAGGATTTATGTTCCCGAATGCTCTCTGGGTCTGGCATGTAACGTTTGAATAGGCGCCGGGGCATAAGGCTTCTCGGTCGGTTCAACGCAGTAAAGCCGCAAGTATGTCTGGATTCTACGGCTGGCAGATTCAGACTTTGTGACAATTGATAACGCCGGCGGTGCCGCGGACCGTCTATGCCTGAAGAGGGCACTCTCAAGGACGGGTTATGCGCACAGGGTTAGTTGCGCTTGCACTGGGGCTGGTGGCCCCGATTTTCTTATCGGCACTGCCGCCGTTGTGGCTGGTTGCAGTCATGCCGGTGCTGGCGCTGATGGTGTTGCCGTTTCGCGCCTACCCGCTGGGCTTCTTCCTATTCGGGCTGGCCTGGGCGTGCCTGTCGGCGCAGTGGGCGCTGGACAATCGATTACCCGTCGCCCTGGACGGAGAAACCCGCTGGATCGAAGGGCGCGTCGTCGGTCTGCCGCAACAGGGCGACGGCGTGGTGCGCTTCGAACTGGCTGCTGCCCATTCACGTCGGACTCGATTGCCGACGACGATGCGCCTCGCCTGGTTCGGTGGCCCGCCCATCAACAGCGGCGAACGCTGGCGATTGGCAGTGAAGCTCAAGCGGCCCGCCGGGTTGCTGAACCCGCACGGCTTCGACTATGCCGCCTGGTTGTTGAGCCGCGGCATTGGCGCGACCGGTACCGTCAAGGACGGGCGTCTCCTGCAAGCGGCCCGGGGCGCCTGGCGTGATGAGGTGCGCCAGGCGCTGGCACAGGTCGACGCCCATGGCCGCTCCGGTGCGTTGGCGGCATTGGTCCTGGGCGACGGCGGCGGGCTGAGTCGCGAGGACTGGCAGGTTTTGCAGGACACCGGCACCGTCCATTTGCTGGTGATTTCCGGCCAACATATCGGCCTGCTTGCCGGCCTGGTGTACCTGCTGGTGGCTGGCGCGGCGCGTCATGGCCTGTGGCCGGCGGGGCTGGCGTGGTTGCCTTGGGCCTGTGCGCTGGCCTTCTGCGCGGCCCTGGGCTATGGCTTGCTCGCCGGGTTCGAGGTACCGGTGCGACGGGCCTGCGCGATGATCGGCCTGGTGTTGCTGTGGCGCTTGCGCTTCAAACAGCCCGATCCGTGGTGGGCCTGGCTGCTGGCTTTCGCCGGAGTGCTGGTGTTCGATCCGCTCGCCAGCCTGCGGCCGGGGTTCTGGTTGTCATTCGCGGCGGTTGCCATCTTGATGTTCACCTTTGGTGCTCGCCTGGGCCCCTGGCGCTGGTGGCAAACCTGGACCCGGGCCCAATGGCTGGTGGCGGTCGGCCTGTGTCCGTTGCTGTTGATCGTGGGCTTGCCGGTCAGTCTCAGCGGGCCGCTGGTGAACCTGCTTGCGGTGCCTTGGATCAGCCTGCTGGTGTTGCCGCCAGCGCTGCTCGGCACGGCATTGTTACCGATACCGCTCATCGGTGAAGGCCTGTTGTGGATCGCCGGTGGGTTGCTCGATCTGCTGTTCAAGGGGCTGGCGCTGGTGGCCGGGCGAATGCCCGCCTGGGTGCCTGTTGCGGTCCCGCCCTGGGCCTTGGGCATCGCAGCCCTGGGGGCTTTTTTGCTGCTACTGCCCAAAGGCGTGCCGCTGCGTGTGCTGGGGTGGCCGATGGTCTTGCTGATGGTGTTCCCGCCGCGAGAGAACCTGCCGCCAGGGCACGCCGAGGTCTGGCAACTGGACGTGGGCCAAGGGCTGGCGGTGCTGGTGCGCACCCGGCATCACACCTTGCTTTATGACGCCGGGCCGCGCTTTGGCGAGGCCGATGTGGGTGAACGCGTGGTGCTGCCGACCTTGCGCAAGCTCGGTGTGCACGGCTTGGACCTGATGCTCCTCAGCCATGCCGACGCCGATCATGCCGGCGGCGCCCAAGCCGTGCGCAAGGGACTGCCGACGAGGGAGGTGATCAGTGGCGATCCCGACGCGCTGCCCGCCGAGTTGTTGGCCGGGCCTTGCGACAGCGGCAGGCGCTGGGAATGGGACGGGGTCGGGTTCGAGCTGTGGCGGTGGACGTCTGCCGTCGACAGCAACCAGACGTCCTGCGTCTTGCTGGTGGAGGCCGGTGGCGAGCGTCTGCTGCTGACCGGCGATATCGACACCCGCGCCGAACGCGCCTTGCTCGACGGGCCCCTGGCGCTGCCGATCCAGTGGCTGGCGGCGCCTCATCACGGCAGCCGCAGCTCGTCGTCGATGGCGCTGCTGTCGCGCCTCAAGCCGCATTCGGTGTTGATCTCCCGAGGGCAGGGCAACGCGTTCGGTCATCCCCATCCCCAAGTGATGGCCCGCTACCGCCGCTTGGGCCTGGCGATCTACGACAGCGCCGAGCAGGGCGCCATTCGTCTGCTACTGGGTGCTTTCGAGTTGCCGCGCACCGAGGCCGGGCACCGACGCTACTGGCGCGATCCGCCCGCCGTCGGGCCGCCGGGGCAACATTGATCCAGGACAATCGGCTGATGCGCTTATCGGCGGGGCGGGTCTGCAAGGCGAGTCTGTGTGATAAAGTGGCGCACTTTTTCGAGGGGGCGGTCACTGTGTGGGAATTGGTCAAATCCGGCGGCTGGATGATGTTGCCGATCATTCTGAGTTCCATCGCGGCACTGGGTATCGTTGCCGAACGCCTGTGGACCCTGCGCGCCAGTCGCGTGACCCCGGAACATCTGCTCGGGCAGGTCTGGGTCTGGATCAAGGACAAGCAACTGAACAAGGACAAGCTCAAGGAGCTGCGGGCCAGCTCGCCGCTGGGGGAGGTCCTCGCTGCCGGCCTGGCGAACTCCAAGCATGGTCGCGAGATCATGAAGGAGTGCATCGAGGAAGCCGCCGCCCGGGTCATCCATGAACTGGAACGCTACATCAATACCTTGGGCACCATCGCCGCCATGTCCCCGCTGCTGGGCCTTTTGGGTACGGTGCTGGGCATGATCGACATCTTCAGCGCGTTTACCGGCTCCGGCATGAGCACCAACGCCGCAGTACTGGCGGGGGGTATTTCCAAGGCCCTGATCACCACCGCCGCCGGCCTGATGGTGGGTATTCCAGCCGTGTTTTTCCATCGGTTCCTGCAACGCCGCGTCGACGAGCTAGTGGTGGGCATGGAGCAGGAAGCCATCAAGCTGGTCGAGGTAGTGCAGGGTGACCGTGACGTGGACCTGGCTGGGGGCAAGAAGTGAAATTCCGCCGCAAGCCACGGGAAAACATCGAGATCAATCTCGCGTCGCTGATCGACGTGGTGTTCATCCTGCTGCTGTTTTTCGTCGTGACCACCACGTTCACCCGGGAAACCCAGCTCAAGGTTGAATTGCCGCAAGCCGTCAGCGGCTCGCCGGCCGAAGACCAGCAACTGAAGAACCTGGAAGTCACCATCAGCGCCGAAGGGGCGTTCTCGGTGAATAACCAGTTGTTGCCCAAAAGCGACCTGGCGAGCCTGATCGAGGCCCTGCAGAAAGAGTCTGGCGGCGATACCAACCTGCCGCTGTCCATCAGCGCCGACGGCAAGACCCCTCATCAATCGGTGATCACCGCCATGGACGCGGCCGGCAAGCTCGGTTTCAGCCATCTGCGCATGACCACGGTCGAGGCGGCGCCCGCACCCTGATGGCCATGTCCGATCGATTGCTCGCCGCGTGGTACGAAGGTCACCCGGCCCTGACCCTGCTACGCCCACTGGAGTGGTTGTACCGGCGGGTGGTGGTGGGCAAGCGCAAGCGTTTCCTGGCGGGTGAAGGCCAGATCTATCAGCCGCCCGTGCCGTTGGTCGTGGTCGGCAATATCACCGTCGGCGGCACCGGCAAGACCCCGTTGATCCTGTGGCTGATCCAGCACTGCCAGCGCAGCGGCTTGCGGGTCGGGGTGGTCAGCCGCGGCTACGGCGCCAAACCGCCGCAACTGCCGTGGCGGGTCGCGGCCGAGCAGGGCGCCGACGTCGCGGGCGATGAGCCGCTGTTGATCGTCCAGCGCACGGGCGTGCCGCTGATGATCGACCCCGATCGAAGCCGCGCGGTCCAGGCGCTGCTGGAGAGCGAACCGCTGGACCTGATCCTGTCCGACGATGGCATGCAGCATTATCGATTGGCCCGCGACCTTGAGCTGGTGCTGATTGATAACGCCCGTGGCCTGGGCAACCGGCGTTGCCTGCCCGCCGGACCGTTGCGTGAGCCGGTCGAGCGCCTGCAATCGGTCGACGCCGTGCTGTACAACGGTGCCAGTGCCGACCGCGAAGACGGTTTCGCCTTCCAATTGCGTCCCACCGAACTGGTGAACCTGGTCAGCGGCGAGCGCTGTCCCCTCGACCATTTTCCACCCGGCCAGGCCCTGCACGCCGTGGCCGGCATCGGCAACCCGCAGCGTTTCTTCAAGACCCTCGAAACGCTACACTGGCGGCCCATACCGCACGGGTTTGCCGACCACGCCGAATACAGTGCCCAGGCGTTGAGTTTCACGCCATCGTTGCCGCTGGTCATGACGGAAAAAGACGCGGTCAAATGCCGTGCCTTCGCCGCGCCCGACTGGTGGTACCTGGCGGTGGACGCCGTGCCATCGCCGGCCTTCGCGGCCTGGTTCGATACGCAGTTGATGCGCCTGTTGCCGGATCGGCTCTTGCCTTAAAACCTTTACCCTGGGGAATTTCATGGACACCAAACTGCTCGATATTCTGGCCTGCCCGGTCTGCAAAGGCCCGCTCAAGCTCAGCGCCGACAAGACCGAACTGATCAGCAAGGGCGCCGGCCTGGCCTACCCGATTCGCGACGGTATCCCGGTGATGCTCGAAAGCGAAGCCCGCACCTTGACCACTGATGAGCGTCTGGACAAATGACCGCCGCCTTTACCGTTGTCATTCCGTCGCGCTTCGCCTCGACGCGCCTGCCCGGCAAGCCGTTGCTGTTGATCGCTGGCAAGCCGATGATCCAGCACGTCTGGGAACAGGCCTGCAAAAGCAGCGCCCAGCGCGTGGTGGTGGCGACTGACGATGCGCGCATCGTCGAGGCCTGCAAGGGCTTTGGCGCCGAGGTCGTGCTGACGCGCGAAGACCACAATTCCGGCACCGACCGCCTGGCGGAGGTCGCGGCGAAGCTCGGTCTGGCCGCCGACGCGATCGTCGTCAATGTGCAAGGTGACGAGCCGTTGATCCCGCCGAGCGTGATCGATCAGGTCGCCACCAACCTCGCGGCCCACACCGAAGCGCGCATGGCGACCCTGGCCGAGCCGATCGAAGATGTGCAGACCTTGTTCAACCCCAACGTGGTCAAGGTGGTCAGCGACCTCAATGGCCTGGCATTGACCTTCAGCCGTGCGACGTTGCCCTGGGCGCGGGATGCCTTCGCCCAAGGCCGCGACGTGCTGCCGCAAGGCGTGCCGTACCGCCGTCACATCGGCATCTATGCCTACCGCGCCGGTTTCCTCCAGGACTTCGTCGCCTGGGGCCCGTGCTGGCTGGAAAACACCGAAGCCCTGGAGCAACTGCGGGCCCTGTGGCACGGCGTGCGGATCCATGTCGCCGATGCGCTGATCGCCCCGCCGACCGGCGTCGACACCGCCGAAGACCTTGAGCGCGTTCGTCGCCTGCTGGAGGCCTGATGCGGGTCCTGTTCGTCTGCCTCGGCAATATCTGCCGTTCGCCCACCGCCGAAGGCATCTTGCGCCACAAGTTGCGCGAGGCCGGGCTGGCCGGGCAGGTGGAAGTCGCTTCCGCCGGCACCGGTGACTGGCACGTCGGCAAGGCGCCGGACAAGCGCAGCCTGGCTGCCGCGCTGAAGCGTGGCTACGACTTGTCGGCGCAGCGCGCGCAACAAGTGACGCGGGCCGATTTCGCCGCCTACGACCTGATCCTGGCGATGGACAGCAGCAACTTGCGCAATCTCAAGGCCCTGCAACCGGCCAATGGCAGGGCCGAGCTGGATCTGTTCCTGCGGCGCTACGAAGCCGAACTCGACGATGTGCCGGACCCGTACTACGACGGCGAGCAGGGTTTCGAGCAGGTGCTGGACTTGATCGAGCGCGCCACGGATCGCTTGGTGATCGAATTGAAGGGGCGGTTATGACCTTGCAGGTACGGGCGGGTGTCAGCCTCAAGCCCTTCAACAGCTTTGGCGTGGACGTCGCTGCCCGCTTGTTCGCCGAGGCCCACGACGATGACGATGTTCGTCAGGCGCTGGCCTATGCTCGCGAACATGCCGTGCCGTTGCTGGTGATCGGCGGCGGCAGCAACCTGTTGCTGACCGGCGACATCGACGCTTTGGTGGTGCGCATGGCCAGCCAGGGGATCCGCCTGCTCAGCGATGACGGCGAACGGGTGGTGGTCGAGGCCGAAGCCGGGGAACCCTGGCATCCCTTCGTCCAGCACACGCTGGCGCAAGGTTGGTCGGGCCTGGAAAACCTCAGCCTGATTCCCGGTACCGTCGGTGCGGCACCGATGCAAAATATCGGCGCCTACGGTGTAGAGATCAAGGATGTCTTCGCTGGCCTCACCGCGCTGGATCGCCAGACCGGCGAACTGCACGAGTTCACCCTGGAAGAATGCCGTTTCGCCTACCGCGACAGCCTGTTCAAGCAACAGGCCGGGCGCTGGTTGATCCTGCGGGTGCGTTTCGCCCTCAGTCGTGCCGCACACTTGCACTTGGAGTACGGCCCGGTCCGCCAGCGATTGACCGAACAGGGCATCGATCAGCCGACGCCTACGGATGTGAGCCGGGCCATTTGCAGCATCCGCAGCGAAAAACTCCCCGATCCGGCGGTGCTGGGCAATGCCGGCAGTTTCTTCAAGAACCCGCTGGTGCCGGCCACGCACGTGACGCATCTCAAGCAGCAATACCCTGACCTGGTGGCTTATCCACAGCCTGGCGGGCAGATGAAGATCGCGGCCGGCTGGCTGATCGAACACGCCGGCTGGAAGGGCTTTCGCGAGGGTGATGCCGGGGTGCATAAATTGCAGGCGTTGGTGCTGGTCAACTATGGCAACGCCACGGGCCCGCAACTGTTGGACCTGGCCCTGCGCATCCAGAAAGACATTGCCGAACGTTTCCAGGTCGAACTGGAAATGGAACCCAATCGGTACTGAGCCGGCTTCTCGCCACGCCTGAAAAAACGCCCTGCACACCCTGCGCACGATCATTCGTGCAGGATTGTGCAGGGCGTTTTGCTTGATCCTGGGTTAATTTAGTTCGCTAACGATGCGACCATCGCATCCTAAAGGCCCGATGCAGACGCCTGCGTGCGCTTGCATAAGAGAGCCCGATCAGCCTGAGCCAGTCTGCGCCAACCGAACCGTCAACCCTGCGGCAGATTGCTCGACCCCATAACTCGATCACTATGCGGGCGTGCCCATGATTACCTTGAAACTCAATGGAAAAGACCATCAACTGGATGTGACCGAGGACATGCCGCTGCTGTGGGCTATCCGGGATGTGGCCGGTTACAACGGCACCAAATTCGGCTGCGGCATGGGCCTGTGTGGCGCCTGCACCATCCACATCGACGGCGCCCCGGCGCGCAGCTGCATCACGCCGATCGGCTCGGTGAAAGGGCAGGCCATCAGCACCATCGACGGGCTTCACGCCGACCCGGTTGGGCAAGTCGTGCAGAAGGCCTGGCTGGATACTGCGGTGGCCCAATGCGGTTACTGCCAGGGCGGGCAAATCATGTCCGCGACCGCGTTGCTCAAGACCAACCCCAACCCGAGCGATGAGCAGATCGAAGAAGCCATGGTCGGCAACCTCTGCCGCTGCGGCACCTACAACCGGATCAAGACCGCGATCCGCCAAGCCTCCACTCACCTGAAGGAGGCCAAGGCATGAGCCGCTTGCCCGATGATTTCGTGCTGAGCAACCTCAGCCGCCGCGGTTTCCTCAAGGGCGCGAGCGCCACCGGTGTGCTGGTGCTGGCGGCCACGTGGGGCCTGCCCGACGCCTTTGCCGAAGAAAAGAAATTCGGTGCCGAGGGCATGCCCCATGGCGCGGTCGATGATCCCAAGGTCTATGTGAGCATTGCCGCCGACGGCAGCGTGACCGTGATCTGCAACCGTTCGGAAATGGGCCAGGGCGTGCGCACCAGCCTGAGCATGGTCGTGGCCGATGAGCTGGAGGCCGACTGGGCACGGGTCAAGGTGCAGCAGGCGCCGGCCGATGAAGCACGTTTCGGTAACCAGGACACCGACGGCTCGCGCAGCATGCGTCACTGGTACGAGCCGATGCGCCGTTGCGGGGCCGCCGCCCGGACCATGCTGGAACTGGCCGCCGCTGCGCAGTGGAAGGTGCCGGCGAGTGAATGCCATGCCCAGCTACACAAAGTGCTGCACCAGCCTTCGGGGCGTGAACTGGGCTATGGCGAGTTGGCCGCTGCCGCCAGTGCCTTGCCGGTGCCGGCCCGTGACAGCCTGCGTCTCAAGCAGCCGTCCGAGTTCCGCTACATCGGCAAGGAGGCGAGCCGGGCCATCGATGGCGCGGACATCGTCAACGGTCGTGCCGTGTTTGGCGCCGATGTGCATTTCGACGGCATGCTCTATGCGGTCATCGCGCGTCCGCCGGTCTATGGCGGCAAGGTCAAGAGCGTGGACAGCAGCGCGGCGTTGAAGGTGCCGGGCGTGGTCAAGGTGGTCCAGATCGAGGGACGCCCGCTGCCCTCGGAATTCCAGCCGTTGGGCGGCGTGGCGGTGGTGGCGAAGAACACTTGGGCGGCGATCAAGGGCCGTGAAGCCCTGAAAATCCAGTGGGACGACGGCCCGAATGCCGGTTACGACTCCATTGCCTATCGCAAGGAGCTGGAAGCGGCGGCCCTCAAGCCCGGAAAGGTCGTGCGCAGCAGCGGCGATCTCGACGATGCGCTGGCCAAGGCTGATTCGACGTTGGAGGCCTCGTATTACTTGCCGCACCTGTCCCAGTCACCGATGGAGCCGATGGTTGCCGTCGCCCGGTTCAAGGACGGCCACTGCGAGGCCTGGGCACCGAGTCAGGCGCCGCAGGTGACCCGTGAACGTGTCGCCGAGCGCCTGGGCATTCCGTTCGAGAAGGTCACGGTGAACATCACCTTGTTGGGCGGCGGTTTCGGACGCAAGTCGAAACCCGACTTCGTCGTCGAAGCGGCCGTGCTCGCCAAGGAGTTTCCCGGCCAGGCAGTACGGGTGCAATGGACCCGTGAAGACGATATTCACCACTCGTATTTCCACACCGTATCAGCCGAGTACCTGAAGGCCGGCCTGAATAAGGACGGCATGCCCTCCGGTTGGCTGCACCGCACCGTGGCCCCGAGCATCACGGCGTTGTTCGCGCCGGGCATGACCCATGAAGCGCCGTTCGAAGTGGGCATGGGCGTGACCAACATGGCCTACGCCATTCCCAACCTGCGCCTGGAAAACCCCGAAGCGGTGGCCCATACCCGGGTTGGCTGGTACCGCTCGGTGTCGAACATTCCCCATGGTTTTGCGATCCAGAGCTTCATTGACGAGTTGGCCCACAAGGCCGGCCAGGATCCGTTGAAATACCATCTCAAGTTGCTGGGCCCGGACCGCAAGATCGATCCCAATAGCCTCAATGACAGTTGGAACTACGGCGAATCTCCCGAGCGTTATCCGATTGATACGGCGCGGATCCGCACGGTGCTGGAAACCGCTGCGAAATCTGCTGGTTGGGGGCGCGAGTTGCCCAAGGGGCGGGGTCTGGGGCTGGCGGTGCATTACAGCTTCGTCACTTACGTGGCGGCGGCGATCGAAGTCGAGGTCAAGGACGACGGCACGGTGATCGTGCACAAGGCGGACATCGCCGTGGACTGCGGTCCGCAGATCAACCCCGAACGCATCCGCTCGCAGTTCGAAGGCGCCTGCGTCATGGGCCTGGGCAATGCGATGGTCGGAGAGATCAGCTTCAAGGACGGCAAGGTGCAGCAGGACAATTTCCATATGTATGAAATCGCGCGCATGTCCCTGGCGCCCAAGGAAGTGGCCGTGCACCTGGTCACGCCGCCGGGCGAGGTGCCGTTGGGCGGTGTTGGCGAGCCGGGTGTGCCGCCGATTGCGCCAGCCTTGTGCAACGCGATTTTCGCTGCCACGGGTAAGCGTATCCGCGACTTGCCCGTGCGTTATCAGCTGCAAGGCTGGCAACAGGCCAAGGCCTGATGGACAGCGTCGATCTGAATGTCCTGCGCAGCGTCCTCGAATGGCGCCGCGCCGGGCAGCGGGTGGTGTTGTTCACCGTGGTCCAGACCTGGGGCACCGCGCCCAGGCCGCCGGGGGCGATGCTGGCACTGCGCGAAGATGGCGTGGTGATCGGTTCGGTGTCGGGCGGTTGTGTCGAGGATGATTTGATCGCCCGGTTGCACGACGGCCGTATTCCGGCGGACGGTCCGCCGGTGCAACTGATCACCTATGGCGTTACTCGTGAAGAAGCGGCGCGCTTCGGCCTGCCGTGCGGCGGCACCCTGCGCCTGACCGAAGAGCGGGTGGGCGATCCGCACTGGGTCGCTGAGTTGCTGGAGCGTTGCGAGGCCCATGAAATCGTTGCCCGTGAGCTGACGGTGGCCAGTGGTAACGTGGTCCTGACCCCGGCCAGCAAGACTGATGCCTTGGTGTTCGATGGGCAGGTACTGCGGGCCATTTATGGGCCACGTTGGCGGCTGTTGCTGATCGGCGCCGGGCAACTGTCGCGCTACGTGGCGGAAATGGCCCGGTTGCTGGATTTCGAAGTGCTGATCTGCGATCCGCGCAAGGAGTTTGTCTACGGTTGGGAGGAGCAGCACGGTCGCTTTGTCTCGGGTATGCCCGACGAAGCCGTGCTGAGCATCCAGACCGACGAACGCACCGCCATTGTGGCCCTGACCCATGATCCACGCCTGGACGACATGGCGCTGCTCACGGCCCTGGACTCCAAGGCGTTTTATGTCGGCGCCCTGGGTTCGCGGGTCAACAGCCAGAAGCGCCGGGACAACCTGGCTCAGCTAGGCTTGTCAGCAGAGGCCATTGAACGCTTGCATGGACCGATCGGCTTGCACATCGGCAGCCACACCCCGGCGGAAATCGCCTTGTCGTTGCTGGCGGAAATCGTGGCCATCAAGAATGGCGTGGAACTGCGGCAGAAAAAACCGCTGTAGGCTGTGGGCGAGGAGGGCGTATGCATAAGTCGATTGGCGTGATCATCCTGGCGGCAGGAGCGGGCAGTCGTTTTCGCCGGATTGCGGGCTCCGACAAGGATAAGTTGCTCGCCGATTGCACTGGGCGTGACGGTGCCGTGCGGTCGCTGATCGAGCAGGTGTTGGTGAATCTGCCTGCTTCCCTGGAAAAGCGCGTGCTGGTGACGAGCCAGGACCGGCCGCAAGCCATTCGCATGGCCCAGGCCTATGGCTGCGATTTCGTGGAACTGGACTCCCCCGGCCTGGGCGACAGCATTGCCGCGGGTGTCCAGGCCTGTCCTGATCTTGATGGTTGGCTGATGGTGCTGGGCGACATGCCCTTCATCCTGCCGTCGAGCATCGAGCAGGTGGCGACGGAGATTCGCGAGGATGGCATCAGCGTGCCGGTCCTGGCCGGTGAGTACGGGCATCCGGTGGGGTTTGGTCGCGAGTTTGGGCCGAAACTGATGGCACTGACTGGAGATCGTGGCGCCAAGGTGCTGTTTGCCGGAGCGCAGGTGGTTGAAGTCCCGGTGGACGACCCTGGCGTGACATGGGATGTCGATGTGCCTGAGGCGCTGACCTTCAAATAACAGTTGATATCAGTTTGTGCCTGGGCCCAGTTCCCATACTGGATCTGGGCAGAGCGCGGGCATCGTGGCGAGGGAGCTCGCTCCCGCTCGGCTGCGCAGCAGTCGCAAACCAAGCAATACAGTCGGCCTGGAAGAATGCTGGGGCCAGCTTCGCTGGCCAGCGGGAGCAAGCTCCCTCGCCACAAGAGCGGTTTGTTGGCTGGAATGATCAATCTGTGAGCATCAGAAAAACCTGTGGGAGCGAGCTTGCTCGCGATAGCGGTCCGACATTCAACATTGATACACGCTGACCCGACGCCTTCGCGAGCAAGCTCGCTCCCACATGGATCTTTCGGTGGATAAAGTCTTGTGTCCAGTCCAGTTTCCCCTGTGGATAAGTCTGGAGGCATAAAAAAGCCCCGCCTGGCGGTTACCAGGCGGGGCTTTTTACTGGGCGGTGGAATCAGGCGTGAGGTTTAGGCTCGTGCTCTTTTTCCAAGGCTTCAGTGTGACGCGGTGCGACTTCTTCAGCGGTGTGCTGAGGTTCGTCGAACGTCGGCGCCGATTCAACCGGGGTCTCAGCGACCGGGGCAGGGGCTGCCTCGACGACTTCTTCCACGACTGGAGCAGGCTCGGCAGCAGGCGCTTGAGCGGCGGCTTGTTCGGCTTCCTTCTGCAGACGCTCGGCTTCACGCTTGCGACGACGCACTTCACGTGGATCGTTCGGTGCGCGGCCATTGGCGGTCAGGGCGCTGGCAGGTGCAGGCTCTTCCACCGGGGCAGGGGCTTCGGCAACCACAGGTGCTTCGACCACTGGAGCAGGCTCGACCACTTCTGGCTCGACTGCTTTCACGGGTTCTGGCGTCGGCTCAGGCTCGACAACCGGTGCCGGTGCCGGTGCGGCTGGCTCGGCGGTCCAGTTGAACGCAGTCTGCTCCTCGCGAACAGGCTCGGGTGCCTTTTCCTCGGCCGGTGCTTCGATGACCGGTTCGGCAGCAACCACTGGAGCTTCGACGACCGGCGCAGGCTCGGCGGCGACTTCCGCTTCAGGCTGGGCTTCAGGTGCCGGTGCGAGTTCCACTTCTGGCGAAGCGGTGGCTTCTACCGGAGTCGTGGCTTCGACCACAGGCGCTTCAACCGGCGCGCTTTCCACTGCAGCGGTGGCGCGTTCGGCTTGTTCGTGCGCCTGGGCTTCGGCCGGGGCGCTGATCGCGCTGCTGGCGACGGCCGCAGTCACGGCCAGGCCGGCGGCGAGGTCCGCAGCGCTTGGCGCTTCGGCGTTCTCGTTGGACTCGGACTCTTCCGAACCTTCGATCACGTTGCCGTTGGCGTCGCGCTGACGCTCACGACGGTTGCTGCGACGACGCTGGCCGCGGGAGCGGCGGCGTGGACGATCGCCTTCGGCGGTGTCCTGGCCATCTTCCTGCAACTGCTCTTCGGCGTTCAGCACTTCGTCTTCGCTGGCAGCGGCGGCGGCCTGCTCGGCGCGTGGCTGGCGTTCTTCACGTGGCGGACGCGGTGCGCGTTCTTCACGAGGCTGGCGGGCCGGACGCTCTTCAGCGGTGGCGGCTGCAGCGGTCGGTGCGGCATCCAGAGGCTCACGCAGTTCGCGAACACGTTCTTCACGCTCGCCACGTGGCTTGCGGTCTTCACGCGGTGCGCGCGGCTGGCGTTCTTCACGCGGCGGACGCGGTGCGCGCTCTTCGCGGGCTACGGCTGGCGCTTCCTCACGGGCTTCGCGCGGCTGGCGTTCTTCACGCGGCTCACGTGGCGCGCGCTCTTCACGCGGTGCACGTTCCTCGCGAGGCTTGCGCTCTTCGTCGCGACGACCATTGCGGTTGCGGGTCTGCTGGCGACCATTGCGGCGTTCTTCGTTGCGGGCCGGGCGCTCGGTAGCGGCAGGCTTGGCGGCGACGGCCGGGGCAGCAGGCTCTTCCTTGGTGGCGAACAGGCTGACCAGCGACTTCACCAGGCCTTTGAACAGGCTCGGTTCCGGGGCTGCGGCGGGGGCGGCAACCGGAGCGGCCACTTCGGTTGGCACCGGAGCGTTGGCGCGGGCCGGTGCGGTCTTGACCGCTGCTTCCTGGCGAACCAGGGTGCGAGTGGCGGCGGCCGGCTGGACTTCTTCCACTTCGGCAGCGGCAGCGGCGATTTCGTAGCTGGACTGGTTGGTGTGGGCTTCCGGGCTGTCATCGCGCAGGCGCTGCACTTCGAAGTGCGGCGTCTCGAGGTGATCGTTCGGCAGGATGACGATACGGGCACGGGTGCGCAGTTCGATCTTGGTGATCGAGTTGCGCTTTTCGTTGAGCAGGAACGCGGCCACCGGGATCGGCACCTGGGCGCGAACTTCGGCGGTGCGGTCTTTCAGGGCTTCTTCTTCGATCAGGCGCAGGATCGCCAGGGACAGCGACTCGACGTCACGGATGATGCCGGTGCCGTTGCAACGCGGGCAAACGATGCCGCTGCTTTCGCCCAGGGACGGACGCAGGCGCTGACGGGACATTTCCAGCAGGCCGAAGCGCGAGATACGACCGACCTGTACGCGGGCGCGGTCGGCTTCCAGGCATTCACGGACCTTTTCTTCCACGGCGCGCTGGTTCTTGGCCGGGGTCATGTCGATGAAGTCGATGACGATCAGGCCGCCGATGTCGCGCAGGCGCAACTGACGGGCAATTTCCTCGGCCGCTTCAAGGTTGGTCTGCAGGGCGGTTTCTTCGATGTCGCTGCCTTTGGTGGCGCGCGCCGAGTTGATGTCGATGGACACCAGGGCTTCGGTCGGGTCGATGACGATGGAGCCGCCGGACGGCAGTTCGACGACGCGCTGGAAGGCGGTCTCGATCTGGCTTTCGATCTGGAAACGGTTGAACAGCGGAACGCTGTCTTCGTAGAGCTTGATCTTGCTGGCGTACTGCGGCATCACCTGGCGAATGAAGGTCAGGGCTTCGTCCTGGGCTTCGACGCTGTCGATCAGCACTTCGCCGATGTCCTGGCGCAGGTAGTCGCGGATGGCGCGGATGATCACGTTGCTTTCCTGATAGATCAGGAATGGCGCGGAACGATCCAGCGAGGCTTCTTTGATGGCGGTCCACAGTTGCAGCAGGTAGTCGAGGTCCCACTGCATTTCTTCGCTGCTGCGGCCCAGGCCGGCAGTGCGCACGATCAGGCCCATGTCAGCCGGGGCAACCAGGCCGTTCAGGGCTTCACGCAGTTCGTTGCGCTCTTCGCCTTCGATGCGGCGGGAGATACCACCGGCACGCGGGTTGTTCGGCATCAGGACCAGGTAACGGCCGGCCAGGCTGATGAAAGTGGTCAGGGCGGCGCCCTTGTTGCCACGTTCTTCTTTTTCGACCTGAACGATGACTTCCTGGCCTTCGCTCAGGACGTCCTTGATGTTGACGCGGCCTTCAGGGGCTTTCTTGAAGTATTCGCGGGAGATTTCTTTGAGGGGCAGGAAGCCGTGGCGCTCGGAGCCGAAATCGACAAAGGCAGCCTCAAGGCTTGGTTCGATGCGAGTAATCCGGCCTTTATAGATGTTGGCCTTCTTCTGCTCGCGTGCACCGGATTCGATATCCAGGTCGTAGAGGCGCTGGCCGTCTACCAGTGCAACACGCAACTCTTCGGGTTGAGTTGCGTTAATCAGCATTCTTTTCATGTAGTACCGTCGGTTTCCGGGCTGCCGGAAACGGCGTTCGGCACACACGACTTCTCACGGTCGGTGTCAGGTGCGTCCTGGAGATGGCGAGGCCATTCCAGTGTCCAGCGAGTTCGACCCAATGATGGCGAAGTCGCGACGGACGCGTCCTGCTTGCTGGTACTCAAGCACTCAGTCAGGAGGAGGAATCAACCGGCGTCTGTGGACGAGATGAAGCGTCTAAATATAAGCCTAGTGCTACACAGTCCGACGGTTGTACGTCTCCACCCTACACGTATCCCTGATAATTCGGGTGCTGCCGCGCGCAGAATCCGCAGCGGGTTGGCATTTACCGTGAGCTCCGGAAGGGGAGGTCACGCATCATGGCTAATTTAGGCGTTGTTTCCGAAGCTCTCGCTCGGGGTCGTTCGCGGATGACTGCACTTTGTGAACTGGCCGTGAATGTGGCACGCAAGGCGAGTCAAAACTCTGCTTTGCGGCGTATTTCAGGCCTCATGTCACCTGCGCTCGTTACACCTGAAAACTCTACCGTTACGTAGCGAAAGCCCCGTAGGACGGCCTCTCGTCCTCGTGAATTGCGTTGGTCAGGGCCGGTTTTTGACCGCTGGTCCACTGTCCAGCCACTTTTGGCGGCGTTCGCGACTATAGCAGCAATGATTAAGTGCTTCAATTCCATAAAAAATTGTTATGATCGCCGCCATGACAACTACTGCCCCTTCGACCCCTGGCGTTCAACTGCTCGAGGTCTCGCCGGAATATGCCGGCCAACGAATCGATAATTTCCTGCTGGCCCGGCTCAAAGGCGTGCCCAGGACATTGATCTACCGCATTTTGCGCAAAGGCGAAGTGCGAGTGAACAAAGGTCGGATCAAGCCCGAATACAAGCTCCAGGCCGGCGACGTCGTGCGCGTGCCCCCGGTTCGCGTGCCCGAGCGCGATGAACCGGTGCCCCTGGCCCAGGGATTGTTGCAACGCCTTGAAGCCTCGATCGTCTATGAAGACAAGGCCTTGATCGTGATCAACAAGCCCGCGGGCATTGCGGTCCACGGTGGTAGCGGCCTGAATTTCGGCGTGATCGAAGCCTTTCGTCAGTTGCGTCCGGACGCCAAGGAGCTGGAACTGGTCCATCGCCTCGACCGCGACACCTCCGGCCTGCTGATGATTGCCAAGAAACGCAGCATGTTGCGCCACCTGCACGAGCAATTGCGCGGCGACGGCGTCGACAAGCGCTACATGGCGCTGGTACGTGGCCGTTGGGAGACCTCCATCAAGCAAGTCCGTGCGCCGTTGCTCAAGAGCAACCTGCGTTCCGGCGAGCGCATGGTCGAAGTCAACGAGGAGGGCAAGGAGGCGCTGACGGTGTTCAAGGTGTTGCGCCGTTTCGACGACTTCGCCACCTTGGTCGAGGCCAAGCCGGTGACCGGGCGTACGCACCAGATCCGCGTTCATACCCTGCACGCCGGCCATTGCATTGCCGGTGACAGCAAATACGGCGATGACGATTTCACCAAGGAAATCCGCGATCTGGGCGGCAAGCGCCTGTTTCTCCATGCCTACATGCTTACCGTACCGCTGCCCGATGGTGGCGAGCTGAAATTGCAGGCCCCGGTGGATGACATGTGGGCCAAGACCGTGGAGCGGTTGAGTGCATCCTGACTACACATTGCTGATCTTCGATTGGGACGGCACTCTGGCGAACTCCATCGGTCGGATCGTGGAGGCGATGCATGTCGCCTCGGATCGCATGGGGTTTGCCCGGTGCGACGACTTCGCGGTGAAAGGCATCATCGGGCTCGGATTGCCGGAGGCCATTCGCAGTCTGTATCCGGGCATTGACGACAATGAGTTGGTGGTTTTTCGCCAACATTACGCCGATCACTACATTGCGCTGGAGGCCGAGCCTTCGCCGTTGTTCGAGGGCGTGGTTCATACCCTTGAAACCTTGAAAGGCGAGGGTTATCGCTTGGCGGTGGCGACCGGCAAGGCTCGCCGTGGGCTGGATCGGGTGCTCAAGTCCCATGGCTGGGAAGATTATTTCGATATCACCCGGGCCGCGGACGAAACCGCCAGCAAGCCGCATCCGTTGATGCTCGAACAGATCCTGGCGCACTGCAACGCGCGGCCGGAGCAGGCGCTGATGGTGGGGGATTCGTCATTCGATCTGCAGATGGCGCGCAACGCCGGCATGGGGTCGGTGGCGGTCAGCTACGGGGCCCAGACGATCGAGGCGCTACGGGCATTCGAGCCGCGACTGGCCATTGATCATTTTCCTGAGTTGCACGCCTGGCTGAGCCGGCGGGCCCTTTAAGTTTGCTGGGGATTCACGCATGACCGATGAATGGAAAGCACCTGTCAAGGCGAGCGCCGAGGGCGGTGATGACAAAAGCTGGAAGCTGTTGGAAAAAACCTTGCTCGCCAGCGTGCAGGAACAGCGCCGCTCCCGTCGCTGGGGGATCTTCTTCAAGTTGCTGACCTTTACTTATCTCTTTGTTGCGCTTGCGCTGTTCACGCCACTGATGGACATGGAGAAAAGCGCCGTCGCCGGTTCGGCGTACACCGCCTTGATCAATATCGAGGGCATGATCGCCGACAAAGAGCCTGCCAGCGCCGATAACATTGTCGGTAGCCTGCGGGCCGCCTTCGAGGATCCGAAGGTCAAGGGTGTGGTGCTGCGCATCAACAGTCCGGGTGGTAGCCCGGTGCAATCGGGGTACGTTTACGACGAGATCGTTCGGTTGCGCGCATTGCACCCGGATACCAAGGTGTATGCGGTCATTTCCGATCTCGGTGCTTCCGGTGCCTATTACATTGCCAGCGCGGCGGACCAGATCTATGCCGACAAGGCCAGCCTGGTAGGCTCCATTGGGGTGACAGCGGCCGGTTATGGCTTTGTCGGGACCATGGAGAAGCTGGGTGTGGAGCGTCGGGTGTACACCTCCGGCGAGCATAAATCCTTCCTTGATCCGTTCCAGCCGCAAAAGCCTGAAGAAACCGCTTTTTGGCAGGGTGTGCTCGACACGACTCACAAGCAGTTCATTGCCAGCGTCAAGAAGGGCCGTGGCGAGCGCCTGAAGGACAAGGAGCATCCAGAGTTGTTCTCCGGGCTGGTCTGGTCGGGGGAGCAGGCGTTGCCGCTGGGCCTGATCGATGGCTTGGGCAGTGCCAGTTCGGTGGCGCGGGATGTGATCGGTCAGAAAGACCTGGTGGACTTCACGATTGAAGAATCACCATTTGATCGCTTCTCGAAAAAACTGGGAGCGAGCATTGCCGAGCATCTGGCGATGTGGATGGGCTTTCAGGGGCCGGCGTTGCGCTAGTTCCTCGTTTCGCGCGATCTTCTGTGGCGAGGAGATTGCTGTGGGAGCAAAGCTTGCTCGCGATGAACGATAAGTCGGCTGGCCTGTATCGTCACGGCGCCTGCATCGCGGGCAAGCCTTGCCCCCACAAATGAATCCCTTCGCCACACGTGTACGTTGGATCAGGGAACCTGCACACCCTCGGCCAGCAACATATCCACAAGACGAATCAGCGGCAGCCCGATCAGGCTGGTGGCGTCCGGCCCTTCGGTGCTTTGGAACAGGCTTACGCCCAGTCCCTCAGCCTTGAAGCTGCCGGCGCAGTCGTAGGGTTGCTCGGCTCGCAGGTAACGTTCGACGCGCTCTGGGGCCAGGGTGCGCATGTTGACGGTAAATGGAACGCAATCGACCTGGCAGGCGCCGGTCTGGCTGTTGAGCAGCGCCAGGCCGGTCAGGAACGTGACCCTGGCGCCGCTGGCGGCCAGCAGTTGTCCGCGGGCGTTCTCGAAGGTGTGGGGCTTGCCCAGGATGCGCTCGCCGAGCACGGCGACCTGGTCTGAACCGATGATCAAGTGCGTCGGATGGCTGCCGGCCAGCGCCCGGGCTTTTTCCCGGGCCAGGCGTTTGACCAGTTCGACGGCGGACTCGCCAGGGCGATGGCTTTCGTCGATATCGGGTGAGCTGCAGACGAACGGCAGTCCCAGGCGAGCAAGCAATTCCCGGCGATAGACCGAGCTTGAGGCAAGTAATAAAGGCAGCATGGACATCTCCAGGAGGCAGGGACGAATTCTAGCGAGGCACGCAAGTGACGGACAGGGCTGAATTTCCTTTGACATGGCCGGGGGCATCCCTATAATGCTGCGCCTATGTTGAATGACCCGATTCCACCTCACGTTGACCCGCGCAAATTGGCTGACCGTGGCACCACCCTTCAAGGTGAACTGCTGCTGGCCGATTTGAAGAGACTCTGCGACCCGCTTTCCGACGATGTCGGGACGGTCCAGGCCAAATTCGTTTTTGAACGAGATGAACGTAAATCTGTGGTGATCCACAGCTTTATCGACACTGAAGTCAAAATGGTTTGCCAGCGTTGTCTTGAGCTGGTCACCCTGCCGATCCACAGCGAATGCAGTTACGCCGTGGTGAAGGAGGGTGCGAATACCCAGTCGTTGCCGAAAGGTTATGACGTGCTGGAACTGGGCGAAGATCCATTGGATCTGCAGTCACTGATCGAGGAGGAGCTTCTGCTCGCCTTGCCCATTGTGCCTGCTCATCATCCGGAAGAATGCCAGCAGCCGGCGGGAGCAGATGAGCCCGAACCGAGCGAGGACGAGGTAACGCGGTCCAACCCGTTCAGTGTATTGGCGCAGTTAAAGCGTGACCCAAACGTTTAGGAGTTAATCAATTATGGCTGTTCAGCAGAACAAAAAATCCCGCTCTGCCCGTGACATGCGCCGTTCGCACGACGCTCTCGAGGCTAGCACCCTGTCCGTAGAAAAGACCACCGGTGAAGTTCACCTGCGTCACCACGTATCGCCAGAAGGCGTATACCGTGGTCGTAAAGTGATCGACAAGGGCGCCGACGAGTAATCACTTGTCCGCTCAAGTCATCGCGATTGACGCAATGGGCGGGGACTTCGGTCCCCGCAGCATTGTTCAGGCCAGCCTTGCTTGTCTGAATGCTACACCCTCGCTGCACCTGACCCTCGTCGGTCAATCCCCCCTCCTGGAAGACATGCTCAGCGGCCAATCGGCTGTGGATCGCGCGCGCCTGACGATTGTCCCGGCGTCCGAAATCATCACCATGGACGAAAAGCCAGCCCAGGCCCTGCGCGGCAAGCCTGACGCCTCAATGCGGGTGGCCCTTGAGCTGTTGCGCGATGGCAAGGTCCAGGCCTGTGTCAGCGCGGGCAATACCGGTGCGCTGATGGCGCTGTCGCGCTACGTACTCAAGACCTTGCCGGGTATCGACCGGCCCGCGATGGTGGCGGCGATCCCGACCCAGCGCGGGTTCTGTCAGTTGCTCGACCTGGGGGCGAACGTCGATTGCAGTGCCGAGCATTTGCTGCAATTTGCGGTGATGGGCTCGGTCGCGGCTGAAACCCTCGGCATCGTGCGCCCTCGCGTGGCGTTGCTGAACATCGGCACCGAAGACATCAAGGGCAACCAGCAGGTCAAGCTGGCGGCCACGTTGTTGCAGGCCGCGCGGGGTATCAACTACATCGGTTTCGTCGAAGGCGATGGCTTGTACCGTGGCGAGGCCGATGTGGTGGTCTGTGACGGCTTCGTCGGCAATATCCTGCTCAAGTCCAGCGAAGGGCTGGCGACCATGATCGGCCAGCGTATCGAGACCTTGTTCAAGCAAAACCTCGCCTCGCGGGCAGTTGGCGCCCTGGCGCTGCCGTTGATGCGCCGGTTGCAGGCGGACCTGGCGCCGGCGCGGCACAACGGTGCGAGTTTCCTCGGGTTGCAAGGGATCGTGATCAAGAGCCACGGTTCGGCGGGCGTGCAGGGTTTCCAGAGTGCGATCAACCGAGCGGTGATCGAGATCCAGGAGAACCTGCCGGAGCGCTTGCACGGTCGCCTCGAGGATTTGTTAACTTAGGCGTTTTCGTCCGACAATGCTTAAATGTGACCGGTCGGTTCAACCCGCCATCCAACTTGCAGTTTGCTAGCGCCCCCAGGGGCGTCAATTTTTGACGACAAGATCATTAGGGGCTTTGTTTTCATGTCTGCTTCCCTCGCATTCGTCTTTCCAGGGCAGGGCTCGCAGTCCCTCGGCATGCTGGCCGAGCTGGGCGCGCAATACCCGCTGATCCTCGAAACATTCAAAGAAGCGTCCAACGCGCTCGGCTATGACTTGTGGGCGCTGACCCAGCAAGGGCCGGAAGAGCAGCTCAATCAAACCGATAAAACCCAACCGGCCATTCTCACCGCCTCGATCGCCCTGTGGCGCCTGTGGCTGGCTGAAGGCGGCGCGCGGCCGGCGTTCGTCGCTGGTCACAGCCTGGGCGAATACAGCGCCCTCGTTGCCGCTGGCAGCCTGAGCCTGAGTGCCGCGGTGAAACTGGTGGAGCGTCGTGGCCAGTTGATGCAAGAAGCCGTTCCGGCCGGGCAGGGCGGCATGGCCGCAATCCTCGGTCTGGAGGATGCTGATGTGCTGGCGGCCTGTGCCGAAGCGGCGCAAGGCGATGTGGTCAGCGCGGTGAACTTCAACTCCCCGGGCCAGGTGGTCATCGCCGGTGCCAAGGCGGCTGTCGAGCGTGCCATCGAAGGCTGCAAGGCCCGTGGTGCCAAGCGTGCCATGCCGTTGCCGGTCAGCGTGCCGTCGCACTGTGAGTTGATGCGTCCGGCCGCCGAGCGCTTTGCCGAATCCATTGCTGCCATCGATTGGCAGGCCCCGCAGATTCCCGTGGTGCAGAATGTCAGCGCTAACGTCGCGCCGGATCTCGAGACCCTCAAGCGCGATCTGCTGGAACAACTCTACAAGCCGGTTCGCTGGGTCGAATCGGTGCAGACCCTGGCGGCCAAGGGCGCGACCGAATTGGTCGAATGCGGTCCTGGCAAAGTGCTGGCTGGCCTGAACAAACGCTGCGCCGAAGGCGTGTCGACTTCCAACCTCAACACCCCAGACGCCTTCGCTGCCGCCCGTGCAGCGCAGGCCTGAACAGGAGAAGCTTGCATGAGTCTGCAAGGTAAAGTTGCACTGGTGACCGGTGCAAGCCGCGGCATCGGCCAGGCCATCGCCCTGGAACTGGGTCGTCAAGGCGCCATCGTCATCGGCACCGCGACTTCCGCTTCGGGCGCCGAGCGCATCGCCGCGACCCTGAAGGAAAACGATATCCAGGGCACCGGCCTTGAGCTGAACGTCACCAGCGACGAATCCGTTGCGGCGGTACTGGCGAGCATCCAGGAGCAGTTCGGCGCGCCGGCGATCCTGGTCAATAATGCCGGCATCACCCGCGATAACCTGATGATGCGCATGAAAGATGACGAATGGTTCGACGTGGTCGACACCAACCTGAACAGTCTGTACCGGCTGTCCAAGGGCGTTTTGCGTGGCATGACCAAGGCGCGCTGGGGTCGAATTATCAGTATCGGCTCGGTTGTGGGTGCCATGGGCAACGCAGGCCAAGTAAACTATGCTGCGGCGAAAGCCGGTCTGGAAGGTTTCAGCCGTGCGCTGGCGCGTGAAGTGGGTTCGCGCTCGATTACGGTAAACTCGGTTGCACCGGGTTTCATCGACACCGACATGACCCGTGAACTGCCGGAAGCGCAGCGTGAAGGCTTGTTGACACAGATTCCGCTGGGTCGTCTGGGGCAAGCTCAAGAAATCGCGTCCGTGGTCGCTTTTCTTGCGTCGGACGGTGCGGCATACGTGACCGGGGCTACAATCCCGGTGAACGGCGGGATGTACATGAGTTAAATGTGACGGATTGCTTCAAAAAAATGTCATACGAGCTGTCTAAAATCCGTTATAAAGCTGCAACCAATTTATAGACGGCGGGCCGCGGGGTTTGAGGAGTGAAGCTTTCGGTTGAAAAACCGAAAAGTTCTTCTATACACTTACCCACCGGCCAGCTGCCTGAATTTGTCCATTAGGAGTGAAAACAAGGTATGAGCACCATCGAAGAGCGCGTCAAGAAAATCGTTGCCGAGCAACTGGGCGTTAAAGAAGAAGAAGTTGTGAACACCGCTTCCTTCGTTGAAGACCTGGGTGCCGACTCCCTTGACACCGTTGAGCTGGTGATGGCTCTGGAAGAGGAATTCGAGACCGAGATTCCTGACGAAGAAGCTGAGAAGATCACTACTGTACAAGCTGCTATCGACTACGTTACCAGCCACCAGGCGTAATCGTATTTAGTCGTCGCTAGCTGTCATGGAAAAACCGCACTGCCGTCACGGCGTGCGGTTTTTTCTTTAGGCCTGATGCAAAGTCGTCATTAGAAAAAGGAGAGTGCTGTGTCGCGTAGACGCGTCGTAGTCACCGGTATGGGTATGTTGTCGCCACTGGGCACGGATGTGCCGAGCAGTTGGCAGGGCATTCTGGCCGGCCGCAGTGGCATTGGTCTGATCGAACACACCGACCTTTCTGCCTATTCCACCCGTTTTGGCGGCTCGGTAAAGGGTTTCAATGTCGAGGAATACCTGTCGGTCAAGGAAGCGCGCAAGCTTGACCTGTTCATACAGTACGGCCTGGCAGCCGGTTTTCAGGCAGTGCGTAACGCCGGCCTGGAAGTCACCGACGCCAACCGTGAACGCATCGGCGTAGCCATGGGTTCGGGTATTGGCGGCTTGACCAATATCGAAGAAACCAGCCGCACCCTGCATGATTCGGGGCCGCGACGGATTTCTCCGTTCTTCGTGCCGGGCTCGATCATCAATATGATTTCCGGTTTCCTGTCCATCCACCTCGGTGCACAGGGGCCCAACTACGCCATCGCTACGGCATGCACCACCGGTACCCACTGCATCGGCATGGCCGCGCGTAACATCATGTACGACGAAGCCGACGTGATGATTGCCGGTGGTGCTGAAATGGCCGCTTGCGGCCTTGGCATGGGCGGTTTCGGCGCGTCCCGTGCGCTGTCGACCCGCAACGACGAGCCCGCCCGCGCGAGCCGGCCGTGGGACAAGGGCCGCGATGGCTTCGTGTTGTCCGACGGTGCTGGTGCGCTGGTGCTCGAGGAACTGGAGCACGCCAAAGCCCGCGGCGCGACCATCTATGCCGAGCTGATCGGCTTTGGCACCAGTGGCGATGCGTACCACATGACCTCGCCACCGGCCGACGGCGCCGGTGCGGCCCGCTGCATCGCCAATGCCTTGCGTGACGCGAAGCTCAACGGCGATCAGGTGCAGTACATCAATGCCCACGGCACTTCGACCCCGGCCGGCGACCTGGCCGAAGCCCAGGCGATCAAGACCGTGTTCGGCGAGCACGCCTACAAGCTGGCAGTCAGCTCGACCAAATCCATGACCGGTCACCTGTTGGGTGCGGCAGGGGCGGTGGAAGCGATCTTCAGCGTATTGGCGATCAACAGCCAGACGGCGCCGCCGACCATCAACCTCGATGAGCCGGACGAAGGCTGCGACCTGGACTTTGTGCCGCACACCGCCCGGAGCATGGACATCGATGTGGTGCTGTCCAACTCCTTCGGCTTTGGCGGGACCAACGGTTCGCTGGTGTTCCGCCGGTTCGCCGGTTGATGGAAAGCTGGGTCGACGGTCAGCCGGCCGACGTCCTGTCGCTGAAGGACCGCGGCCTGGCTTACGGCGATGGGTTGTTCGAGACCATCGCGGTGCACGATGGCAACCTGGTGCTGCTGGAGCGTCACCTGCAGCGCCTGGAAGCAGGTTGCCAGCGGTTGGCGCTCAACGTCGACATGAGCGCATTGAGCACAGAGTTGAGCACCTACGCCCGTTGCCTGGGCGATGGCGTGCTCAAGCTGATCGTGACCCGTGGCGACAGCCTGCGCGGCTATGCCGCTGATCCTTCCACCCCGGCCCGGCGCATCCTGCAAGGGAGTCCGCCAGCCGCTTATCCCACCGCCCATGCCGAACAAGGCGTTCACCTGTTTCCTTGTACCGTGCGTTTGTCCGAGCAGCCCTTGCTCGCCGGCCTCAAGCACCTCAATCGCCTGGAACAAGTGTTGGCCCGTGCCGAGTGGTGCGATGGGCAGTACGCCGAAGGCTTGATGCTGGACACGTCCGGGCGGGTAATCGAAGGCGTATTCAGCAACCTGTTCCTGGTGCGCGATGACGTTTTGTTCACAGCGGACCTGAGCCGTTGCGGCGTGGCCGGCGTGATGCGCACGGAATTATTGTTTCAAGCCAAGTCCCAAGGCATCGCTACGCAAATCACCGACCTCAGCCTTGAACAGCTGCACCAGGCCGATGAAGTTTTCGTCTGCAACAGCGTTTATGGCGTGTGGCCGGTACGCGGATGCGGTTCGGCGCGCTGGTCGGTTGGCCCGCTCACCCGTAAACTGCAGACCCTTGCCCGTGCGCTATTGGATGCTTGATTCGTGAGACGTAAATTCTTGCTGCTGCTGGAGACCGGACTGGTCCTGGCAGGGCTGTTGTTGGGCGCTTCGGCCTGGAAGATTCATTCGGCGCTGCAACAGCCGCTGAACATCACCCAGGAAGAAATGCTGGACGTGCCCAATGGGACCACCCCGACCGGAACCTTAAAGCGCCTCGAGGCCGATGGCCTGATCAAGGATGCTTTCTGGCTGCGGATCTATTGGCGCTTCAACCTTGCCGGCCAGCCGTTGCACTCCGGTGAATACCGGATGGTGCCGGGCATGACCATGGAAGGCCTGATCGGTGTCTGGAAGCGCGGCGACGTGGTGCAGTACAGCGTGACGCTGGTGGAAGGTTGGAATTTCCGTCAGGTGCGCGCGGCACTGGCCAAGGATGAAAAGCTCCAGCAGACCCTCACCGACCTGAGCGACAGTCAGGTCATGGAGCGTATCGGCCACTCGGGGGTGTTTCCTGAAGGCCGGTTTTTCCCGGACACCTATCGCTTCGTGCGTGGCACTTCCGATGTCGACTTGCTGAAAAAAGCCTACGACCGCCTGGACGATGTGCTCGCCAAGGAATGGGCACAGCGTGCCGCCGATGTGCCTTACACCCTGCCGTACCAGGCGCTGATCATGGCATCGTTGGTGGAGAAGGAAACCGGCGTGCCCCAGGAACGCGGGCAAATTGCCGGCGTCTTTGTGCGGCGCATGCGCCTGGGCATGCTGCTGCAGACCGATCCCACGGTGATCTACGGCTTGGGCGAGCGCTACACCGGCAAGCTCACCCGCGCCCATTTGAAAGAAGAAAACCCGTATAACACCTACCTGATCCCGGGCTTGCCGCCGACGCCGATTGCGATGGTGGGGCGCGAAGCGATTCATGCCGCGTTGAACCCGGCACCGGGCAACAGCCTTTATTTTGTCGCACGCGGCGATGGCAGCCACGTGTTTTCCGATGACCTGGAGTCGCACAACAACGCCGTGCGCGAGTTCCAGCTCAAGCGCCGTGCCGATTACCGCTCCAGCCCGGCCCCGGCAACGCCGGACGAGCAGGCGCCGATCCCGGCGGCCTCACCCGACACGGCGCCAGAGGCGGTGCCCCAAGTGCCACCTCAGGTACCGGCCCCCGAACCGGACGCCAGCGAGCCACCGAGCCCGCAATGACTTTGATTAAGGATCGCCCCGTGACTGGCTTGTTTATAACGCTGGAAGGCCCGGAAGGCGCCGGCAAGAGCACCAACCGCGAATACCTGGCCGAACGCCTGCGGGCCGCCGGCATCGAGGTGGTATTGACCCGCGAGCCGGGCGGTACGCCGCTGGCCGAGCGGATCCGCGAGGTGCTGCTGGCGCCCCTTGAAGAAGTCATGAATCCCGACACCGAGCTGTTGCTGGTGTTCGCCGCCAGGGCGCAGCATCTGGCCGAGGTGATTCGCCCGGCGCTGGCCCGTGGCGCCGTGGTGCTCTGCGATCGTTTTACCGATTCGACTTATGCCTACCAGGGTGGCGGCCGGGGCTTGTCCGTGGAGCGCATCGCCGCGCTGGAAAGTTTCGTCCAAGGTGACCTGCGGCCAGACCTGACCCTGGTGTTCGACCTGCCGGTGGAAATCGGCCTGGCCCGTGCCAGCGCCCGTGGCCGGCTGGATCGTTTCGAGCTTGAGGGCCAGGCCTTCTTCAATGCCGTGCGCAATGCCTTCCTGGGGCGCGCCAAGGCCGATCCGGCGCGTTACCTGCTGATCGACGCCGCGCAGCCGCTTACCCAGGTCCAGCAGTCCCTGGATGGCTTGCTTCCACGTTTGCTGGAGCGTGTCCGTGGCTGAAGCCTATCCCTGGCAAGACGGTCTCTGGCAGCAATTGGCCGGTCGTGCCCAGCATGCCCATGCCTATCTGCTGCACGGCCCGGTCGGCATCGGCAAGCGGGCACTGGCCGAGCGCTTGATGGCCAGTCTGCTGTGCCTGCGTCCGGGTGCTTCGAACGCCTGTGGTGAATGCAAGTCCTGCCTGCTGCTCAAGGCCGGCAGCCATCCCGACAATTACGTGCTGGAGCCGGAAGAGGCGGACAAGGCGATCAAGGTCGACCAAGTCCGCGACCTGGTCAGCTTCGTGGTCCAGACCTCGCAGATGGGCGGGCGCAAAGTGGTGCTGATCGAGCCGGTCGAGTCGATGAACATCAACGCCGCCAACGCTTTGCTCAAGAGCCTCGAAGAACCTTCCGGCGATACCGTGCTGTTGTTGGTCAGCCACCAGCCGAGTCGCTTGCTGCCGACGATCAAGAGTCGTTGCGTGCAACAGGCCTGCCCGCTGCCGAGCGAGGCGATGAGCTTGCAATGGCTGGCCCAGGCCCTGCCTGACAGCAGCGATGAAGAGCGCGTCGAGTTGCTGACCCTCGCGGCCGGTTCGCCCTTGGCGGCTGTCAGCCTTCAGGCCCAGGGTGTGCGTGAACAGCGGGCCTTGGTGGTGGACGGGGTCAAGAAGCTGCTCAAGCAGCAGCAATCCCCCACGCAACTGGCCGAGGGCTGGAACGCCATCCCGCTACTGCTGCTGTTTGACTGGTTCTGCGACTGGTCGAGCCTGATCCTGCGTTACCGGCTGACCGAAGACGAGGCAGGTCTGGGATTGGGCGACATGCGCAAGGTGATCCAGTACCTGGCACAAAAAAGCAACCAGGATAAAATCTTGAACATCCAGGACTGGATTCTTGCCCAACGTCAGAAGGTGCTGAGCAAGGCGAACCTCAATCGGGTGCTGTTGCTCGAGGCGCTGTTGGTGCAGTGGGCGAGTTTGCCTGGTCGAAGTTGACAGGTACCGCCTAGACTCAGCTCAATCGCAGCGGAGATCAGCATGAACGAACCTGTCAGTCCCGGCCCACGCAACGGCATCCTGTCCCTGACCATCAAGGACAAATCGGTGCTTTACGCCGCCTACATGCCCTTTATCAAGAATGGCGGCCTGTTCATCCCGACCAACAAGAATTATCGCTTGGGCGATGAAGTGTTCATGCTCTTGAGCCTGATGGACGAGGCGGAGAAAATTCCGGTCGCCGGCAAGGTGATCTGGCTGACCCCCAAGGGCGCCCAGGGCAATCGGGCCGCCGGCGTGGGCGTGCAGTTCAGCGACGGCGACAATTCAGCCCGCAATCAGATTGAAACCCACTTGGCCGGCTCCCTGAAGTCCGACCGTCCCACCCATACGATGTAGCCTGACCTTTTATGCTTGTAGATTCCCATTGTCACCTTGACCGTCTCGACCTCGCTGCCCATGGCGGTTCCCTGGATGCCGCGCTGGACGCGGCCCGGGAGCGGGGCGTCGGCCACTTCCTGTGCATCGGCGTCAGCGCCGACAACGCTGCCGACGTGAAGGCCCTGGCCGAGCGTTATGCCGATGTCGATTGTTCGGTCGGCGTCCACCCACTGGACGTCCAGCCCGGCGCCGCGCCTGCGCTCGATTGGCTGTTACGTGAGCTCGACCATCCACGGGTGGTCGCCATTGGCGAAACCGGCCTGGACTATCACTACGAGCCGGAAGCCGCCGACGTGCAGCAGGCGTCGTTCCGGCTGCACCTGGAGGCTGCCCGGCAGACCGGCAAACCGGTGATCATCCACACCCGTGGCGCCCGGGCCGATACCTTGGCCTTGCTGCGTGACGCCGCGTTGCCCCAGGCCGGTGTGCTGCATTGCTTCACCGAAGACTGGGACATGGCCAAGGCTGCCTTGGACATGGGCTATTACATTTCCTTGTCCGGGATTGTCACGTTCCGCAATGCCGATGCCCTGCGTGACGTTGCCAGCAAAGTGCCGGCTGATCGGCTGCTGGTGGAAACCGACTCACCTTACCTGGCACCGATCCCGTATCGCGGCAAGCCGAACCTTCCGCAATACGTACGGGAAGTGGCGGAGTTTCTGGCGATGCTACGTGGTGAGTCCTACGAACGCTTTGCCGAGCAGACAACGGAAAATTTTAAGCAATTGTTTCCGCTGGCTCACGTCCGTTCGGTGGACGCCTGAATTTCATGCAAAAAAAACCCGGGTTCTGGGGGGTGAATCCGGGTTAAGACCATTAGGAGTAAAACAAAGGCACGCGGTCCGTTGGTACCTTTATCGGCGCGTCACTTGGGGGAGATGTCGCGCCGACAGTTCAAGTATTGATCAGTATGCCAACCCGTCCAGTCTGGCCGGGGCGGTTTTTAAACAGATTTGGAATACCTTCGCTTCGGATAGGTTCTCACTGTCGCCAAAGCTCGCTGGCACGGCGCATTGGCGCGGGAAACGGCGAGCCGGGTGTGTACGGTTTTGTGAAGAACAGTGGCCGGGAACGGATGATCCGTGCATTTTTACGTAAGTTAGGCATAATACCCGGCTTCGAATTTTGACCCTTCAGACCTTTTTCTTATGCACAAAGAACCCCGTAAGGTCCGTGAGTTTCGCCGCCGCGAGCAGGAAATTCTCGACACCGCGCTCAAGTTGTTCCTCGACCAGGGTGAAGACAGTGTCACCGTCGAGATGATTGCGGATGCCGTGGGTATCGGCAAAGGCACGATTTATAAACATTTCAAATCCAAGGCGGAAATCTACCTGCGCCTGATGCTCGACTATGAGCGCGATTTGAACGAGTTGCTGCATTCAGCCGATGTGGACAAGGACAAGGAGGCCCTGTCCCGGGCCTACTTCGAGTTCCGCATGCGCGACCCGCAGCGCTACCGCTTGTTCGATCGCTTGGAAGAGAAGGTGGTCAAGGGCAACCAGGTGCCGGAGATGGTCGAGGAGCTGCACAAGATCCGCGCCTCGAACTTCGAACGCCTGACCCTGCTGATCAAGGGCCGGATCAGCGAAGGCAAGCTTGAGGACGTGCCACCTTATTTCCATTACTGCGCCGCCTGGGCGTTGGTGCACGGCGCGGTGGCGCTGTATCACTCGCCGTTCTGGAGCAACGTGCTGGAAGACCAGGAAGGTTTTTTCCAGTTCCTGATGGACATCGGCGTGCGCATGGGCAACAAGCGCAAGCGCGATACCGACGTCCCGAGCAGCTGACTGGCCGCCCAAGCCAAGACATTCAGCTGCCTTATTGCGCCATGTCCGCTTACATGGCGCAGTGCCCCAGTAATATACTCAGGCTTGGGTCTTGCGAAATCTTGATTTCTAGGTCAATTTTCGCGAGTCCGATTTTTCTCGTGCCGGAGTGATCCATGATCGTTGACCGTCAAGGCAGGCGTTTCCGTAATCTGCGGATCAGCCTGACCTCAGCCTGCAACTACGCCTGTACCTACTGCGTGCCTGACGGCAAGCGGTTGGTGGCTGCGCAGGATGAACTGTCGGCCGAGGCCATGGCGCGCGGCGTGGCCTATCTGATCGAGGCCGCCGGTATCGAGCGGTTGCGCATCACGGGTGGCGAGCCGCTGGTGAGCCCCAAGCTTGAGCGTTTCATGACGGCGGTGGGGCAGATGGGCCTGGAGGACATCAGCCTGACCACCAATGGCCAGTTGCTGGCGAAAAAACTGCCGTTGCTGGTGGACGCCGGTATCCGTCGCATCAACGTTTCCCTCGACACCCTTGATCCGGCTGCGTTTCGCAGCATCGCCCGGGGTGGTGACCTGGCGACCGTGCTCGACGGCATGGAGCAGGCCCGGGCCGCCGGGCTGAAGATCAAGGTCAACATGGTGCCGTTGCGCGGGCAAAACCTGGACCAGGTGATGCCGTTGCTCGAGTACTGCCTGGAACGCGGCTATGAGTTACGTTTCATCGAGTTGATGCGCATGGGCCACCTGGCCAGTGACTCCAACGCCTTCCTGCAGCAATTTGTCAGCCTCCAGCAATTGCTCAGCCTGATCGGCGATCAGTACGAATACCTGCAAGCCAATGCGCCGGTGGATGCCACGGCGGTGCGTTATGAGATTCCGGGCTTGGGGCACTTTGGCGTGATCGCCAACGAAAGTGTGCCTTTTTGCCGTACCTGTTCGCGACTGCGGTTGTCTTCCACGGGCTGGCTGCACGGCTGCCTGTCGTCGAGTAACCGTCACTTCGTCGGCGACCTTCTGGATAAGCCACGCCATCAGGCTTTGCCGGCGCTTCAGCGCTTGCTGGTCAAGGCCTTGGGGGACAAGCAGGAAGTGGCGTTTTCCGGCGGTGCGACCATCATGAAGATCATTGGTGGCTGATCGGACCTTTGGTGGCTTGAGTCTGTAGGAGCTGGCGAAGCCTGCGATCTTTTGATCTTTCGCTTGGGATTCAAGTGTCTGGGGGAAAGATCGCAGCCTCGTTGCACTCGACAGCTCCTACGGGCGCAGCCCAGCGGGAGCAAGCTCCCTCGCCACAGGGTATTCCAAGGCTGATACCCAATCATCCTGTGAGCTGGCGCAAAAGCTGCATCCCACGACCATTCGCCGGTTTTCCGACACCGGTTTTTGGAGGGATAGGATGCGTAGCCTGGTTTTGCTGCTGGCCGTTTTGGTGCTTGGCGGTTGCATGAATGTCAGCGACATGGGGGAGGGCGTTCGTTATCACATGAGCGACGCCGGCCTGCTGGACCATAGCGACAGCCGTCGTGTGAACAACCTGCGAATTCAGCCCGACTCGTTCATTTACATCGCCCAGGGCGCCTTCGCTCCGCCGGGCAGTGCCTATCCGCGTCCCAACGTCGTGGCCGAAGAAGCCTTCAATGGCTTCATCGAATATTTCCCCATGGTCCGTCGTGCCCGTGTTCCCGAAGGCCTCGACCAAGCCATGGGCGAAGCCCGTGCCGCCGGTGCCCATTACCTGTTGTACACCCGGTTCGCCAAGGCCGATAACCGCATCGGCAACTCCGACGAGTGGCTGGACGAAGAGGCGGTGGATCGCCTGGGTGTCGATACCAGCGTGATTCAAATCATGTTGATCGAGACCAGCACCCAGTATTTGATTGATACTGCACGGATCAAGAGTCGTGGCGGTTTACTGACGTTCCACGACAAACAGCCTCAAGACCTCATCGCCGCGCCGTTGCGTGAATATGCCCGCAGTCTGTTGGGGATGAGCGACCAGTAATTATCAGGAGTCACCATGAGCGGACCGCAAAAAGCCAATGACCTGTTGGGGCAGATCCCCAAGACCAAAGGCCTGCCGCCGGTCCACTTGTGGAACCCCGACTTCTGCGGCGACATCGACATGCGCATCGCCCGGGACGGCACCTGGTATTACCTGGGCACGCCCATCGGAAGAAAACCGATGGTCAAGCTGTTCTCCACCATCATCCGCCGCGACGGCGATGATTATTTCCTGATCACCCCTGTGGAAAAAGTCGGCATCAAGGTCGATGACGCGCCGTTCGTGGCCGTGACCCTTGAAGTCGAAGGGCAGGGAGACGGGCAGTTGCTGCGCTTCACCACCAACGTCGAAGAAACCACCGAGGCCGGCGGCGAGCACCCGATGCGGGTGGTGATCGACCCCCAAACCCAGGAACCGGCGCCCTACGTGCACGTGCGCAGCAACCTCGAAGCGCTGATTCATCGCAATGTGTTCTACCAGTTGGTGGAGCTGGCGGTCAGCCGCGAGATCGACGGGCAGCGCTGGTTGGGCGTGTGGAGTGGCGGTGTGTTTTTCCCCATCGGCCTGGAACCCTGATCCCTTGTGGGAATGATGGTTGATCCAACATCTGTGTCGGCTGGACGAGCGCTATCGCGAGCAGGCTCGCTCCCACAGCGGTTATGCAAAATACAAATTGACACCCAATCGTATGATGATTAGCGTGGGCCACCAATAAGAGTGGCCCGCGGGGTTTTCATGTCCAGCAGTTTTCATGCATCGACCGTCGATTGGCTGGGGGGGTGGATCGCCGCCGGCCAGGTCAAGCCTGGGCAAACCATCAAGGTCGAAGCGGATTTGGGCGAGCAACTGGGTGTCAGTCGCACGGTGATTCGCGAGGCGATCAAGACCCTGGTGGCCAAGGGCATGCTGGAAGTCGGGCCGAAAGTCGGCACGCGGGTATTGCCGGTGCGCCGCTGGAACCTGTTCGACCCCCAAGTGGTGGGCTGGCTGTCACGCAGCGGCCTGCCGGAAAACTTTGTCGATGACTTGCTGGACCTGCGCCGTACCATCGAGCCCATGGCGGTGCGCTGGGCCTGTGAGCGGGCCACGGCCGATCAGGTGCAGGCGATCCGCCTGGCCTACCATGCGCTGGAGCGGGCAGTGGACAGCGGCGCCGATTACAACCGCGCCGACCAGTTTTTCCATGAATGCATCCTGGCCGCCAGCCATAATCAATTCATCGAACAAATGGTGCCGGCCCTGGGGGCATTGCTGGCGGTGTCGTTCGAGGTGTCGGCGGCCGACCCGGACGAGCTGCGCCGTACCTTGCCCATCCACAAGGACATCGCCGATGCCATCGCCGCCCGTGATGCCGCGCGGGGTGTCTGGGCCTGCATGACCCTGATCGATAACGCCGACCTGGCGATCAAACGCTTTTACCCCAATGTCATGGCCGGTCGAACAGACGCCGCCGGGCAAGCCGGGAACGGGAGGTTTCAATGAAGTGGACGGCTGTGACGGAACACCGGGCAAAACTGGGCGAGGGGCCGTTCTGGGATGCACCGACCCAGGCGTTGTATTGGGTCGATATCGCTGGCAAGCAGGCACTGCGGCTGATCGGCGCCAATGTGGAGATCTGGCAGATGCCCGAACATGTCTCCGCCTTCATACCGACCCAAAGTGGCGACGCACTGGTGACCCTGAGCAGTGGCGTCTATCGCCTCGATCTTGATTCGCCGGGCCTGGAACCGCGCCTGACGCTGCTGTGCATGGCCGATCCCCAACTGGGCAATCGTGCCAATGAGGCCCGTTGCGATGCGCTGGGCCAACTCTGGCTCGGCACCATGCAGAACAACATCGGTGCCGACGGCGAGGACTTGCCGATCGAGCAACGGTCCGGCGGCCTGTTTCGTATCGGGAGCGATGGCCGGGTCATGCCCTTGTTGCGCGGGCTGGGCATCCCCAACACGTTGCTCTGGAGCCCCGACGGCACCACGGTGTATTTCGGCGACAGCCTGGACGGCACGGTGTATCGGCACTTCATCTACCCGGAAGGCAACCTGGCGCCGGCCGAGGTCTGGTTCGGCCCACATCCGCGTGGCGGCCCGGATGGCTCGGCGATGGATGCCCAAGGGTATATCTGGAACGCTCGCTGGGACGGCAGTTGCCTGTTGCGGCTGACCCCGGACGGCCAGGTTGATCGGGTGATCGAACTGCCCGTCAGCCGGCCGACCAGTTGTGTGTTCGGCGGTAAAGACCTCAAGACGTTGTACATCACCAGCGCGGCGAGTCCCTTGGGTCATCCGCTGGACGGCGCCTTGCTGTCGATGCGTGTCGATGTGCCTGGCGTGGCCTGTACGAGGTTTGCGGGATAAATCCCAAAATATGGGATGTAAATATATATATTGAGATTATTTGGCGGCCGGGTTTATAGTCGGCTCCATCGGCAATACGCACTCACACTAAAAAAACAAGACAGGTGAAGTGATGCAACGATCTTTCCCCGTACGCCCCGGCGACGTACGCCGGCCACTGTTCTTTCAAGCGCCTTTGCGCCGGTCATCCGTGGATGCCCGGTTTTCGTCGTGCCCGCGTGCAGGAGCCTTGAGCCATGGCTGAGCCCTTGGTCTTGCCACCCGTGCCGGAGCCACCGAAGGGCGAACGCCTGAAGGACAAGGTCGTGCTATTGACCGGCGCCGCCCAAGGCATCGGCGAGGCCATCGTCGCGGCCTTCGCCTCGCAACAGGCCCGGCTGGTGATCAGTGATATCCAGGCGCAGAAGGTCGAGGCGGTGGCCGCCCACTGGCGTGAACGCGGGGCCGATGTGCAAGCGTTGCAGGCCGACGTGTCGAAGCAACAGGACTTGCAGGCCATGGCCCGTCGCGCCGTCGAGCTGCATGGCCGCATCGATGTGCTGGTCAACTGCGCCGGCGTCAATGTCTTCCGTGACCCGCTGGAAATGACCGAAGAGGACTGGCGCCGCTGCTTCGCCATCGACCTGGATGGCGCCTGGTACGGTTGCAAGGCGGTGTTGCCACAGATGATCGAGCAGGGCGTGGGCAGCATCATCAACATTGCCTCCGTCCATTCGTCCCACATCATTCCCGGCTGTTTCCCTTACCCGGTGGCCAAGCACGGCTTGCTCGGCCTGACTCGCGCCCTGGGCATCGAATACGCGCCCAAAGGCGTACGCGTCAATGCCATCGCCCCGGGTTACATCGAGACCCAACTGAACGTCGACTACTGGAACGGCTTTGCCGATCCCCATGCCGAACGCCAGCGTGCGCTGGATCTGCACCCGCCACGGCGCGTCGGGCAACCGGTCGAAGTGGCAATGACGGCCGTGTTCCTGGCCAGTGACGAAGCACCGTTTATCAATGCCTCATGCATCACCATCGATGGAGGACGTTCGGTCATGTACCACGACTGAATATTCCTGGATTGCAGTCGAAAACTTCGCCTGTAATCCAATCATCATACGATATGACTATTTAGGCCTATGCTGTGTAGCAACTTGATGTAACCGCCCAGCCTGCGCATTTCCACTGTCGGTGGAGCAGACCCTGGACGTTTGGCTTTCAATAAAAAAAACAAGGAGTCAACTATGAAACATCGTCGTGGGATCCGTTCCCTGTGTCGCGCCGCCCTGGCGGTTACCGCGGTCAGCCTCAGCAGCCACTTGCTGGCGGCCGATGCGGTAAAAATTGGTTTCCTGGTCAAGCAGGCCGAGGAGCCTTGGTTCCAGACCGAGTGGGCGTTTGCCGAGAAGGCGGCCAAGGATAAAGGCTTCCAGTTGATCAAGATCGCCGTGCCCGACGGCGAGAAGACCCTCTCGGCCATCGACAGCCTGGCCGCCAACGGGGCCAAGGGCTTCGTGATCTGCCCGCCGGACGTGTCCCTCGGCCCGGCCATCATGGCCAAGGCCAAGCTCAACGATCTCAAGGTGATTGCCGTGGACGACCGGTTCGTCGACGCCAACGGCAAGTTCATGGAAGACGTGCCGTACCTGGGCATGGCCGCGTTCGAAGTGGGCCAGAAGCAGGGCGCCGCCATGGCCGCTGAAGCGAAAAAACGCGGCTGGGATTGGAAGGACACCTACGCGGTGATCAACACCTACAACGAACTGGACACTGGCAAGAAGCGCACCGATGGTTCGATCAAATCGCTTGAAGATGCCGGTATGCCGAAAGATCACATCCTCACAGCTGCCCTGAAAACCCTCGACGTACCTGGCAGCATGGATTCCACCAACTCGGCCTTGGTGAAACTGCCAAGCGCCGCGAAAAACCTGATCATCGGCGGCATGAACGACAACACCGTGCTGGGCGGCGTGCGCGCCACCGAAGCGGCCGGGTTCAGTGCCAAGAACGTGATCGGTATCGGCATCAATGGCACCGACGCCATCGGTGAACTGAAAAAACCTGACAGCGGCTTCTTCGGTTCGATGCTGCCAAGCCCGCACATCGAAGGCTACAAGACCGCCGAAATGATGTACGAGTGGATCACCACCGGCAAGGAGCCGCCGAAATACACCGCCATGGACGAGGTGACACTGATCACCCGGGAGAACTTCAAGCAGGAGCTGGAAAAGATCGGTCTGTGGAACTGACGGCCGGTTGATTCAAAAGCGGCCCTGGCCACATGAGTGGCGGGGTCGCTTGATCTCTGTAAGTTCGAGGTGGTTATGCAAGCGCAAACAGCGACACGGCAACACAACATCGGCGGCAGCTTGCGATTCAACGGGATCGGCAAATCCTTTCCCGGCGTGCAGGCGCTGGCCAACATCAGTTTCGTCGCGCATCCGGGGCAGGTGCATGCCTTGATGGGCGAGAACGGCGCGGGCAAGTCCACGTTGCTGAAGATCCTCGGTGGTGCCTACATCCCGAGCAGTGGTGATCTGCAGATCGGCGAACAGACGATGGCCTTCAAAGGCACCGCCGACAGCATCGCCAGCGGTGTGGCGGTGATTCACCAGGAGCTGCACCTGGTGCCGGAAATGACCGTCGCGGAAAACCTGTTTCTCGGCCATTTGCCGGCGCGCTTCGGCCTGGTCAATCGCAGTGTGCTGCGCCAGCAGGCGTTGACGCTGCTCAAAGGCCTGGCCGACGAAATCGACCCGCAGGAAAAAGTCGGTCGCCTGTCCCTCGGCCAACGCCAATTGGTGGAAATCGCCAAGGCCTTGTCCCGTGGTGCCCATGTCATTGCCTTCGACGAACCCACCAGTAGCCTGTCGGCCCGGGAAATCGATCGTTTGATGGCGATCATCGCCCGCTTGCGAGACGAGGGCAAAGTGGTGCTGTACGTCAGCCACCGCATGGAAGAAGTATTCCGCATCTGTAACGCGGTGACGGTCTTCAAGGACGGTCGTTATGTCCGGACCTTCGAGAACATGAGCGAGTTGACCCACGATCAGTTGGTCACTTGCATGGTCGGTCGCGATATCCAGGACATCTATGATTACCGTCCTCGGGAACGCGGCGATGTGGCGCTGCAAGTGAAGGGACTGCTGGGGCCGGGTTTGCGCGAGCCGATAAGTTTCCAGGTGCACAAGGGCGAGATCCTCGGCTTGTTCGGGCTCGTCGGCGCCGGTCGTACCGAGCTGTTTCGCTTGCTCAGTGGCCTGGAGCGCCAGAGCGAGGGCAGCCTCGTGCTGCACGGCAAGGAACTGAAATTGCGTTCGCCACGGGATGCCATCGCCGCTGGCGTGCTGCTGTGTCCGGAAGACCGCAAGAAAGAAGGCATCATTCCGTTGGGCAGCGTGGGCGAGAACATCAACATCAGCGCGCGCCCGGCTCATTCCACCCTCGGCTGCCTGTTGCGCGGCGATTGGGAGCGGGGCAATGCCGACAAGCAGATCAAGTCGCTGAAAGTGAAGACCCCGGCGGCCAGCCAGAAAATCATGTACCTGTCCGGCGGCAATCAGCAGAAGGCGATTCTCGGTCGCTGGCTGTCGATGCCGATGAAAGTCCTGCTGCTGGACGAACCGACCCGTGGCATCGACATCGGCGCCAAGGCGGAGATCTACCAGATTATCCACAACCTGGCGGCCGACGGCATCGCGGTGATTGTGGTGTCCAGCGACCTGATGGAAGTGATGGGCATATCCGACCGAATCCTGGTGCTCTGCGAAGGGACCATGCGCGGCGAGCTGCCGCGCGACCAGGCCAACGAATCCAACCTGCTGCAACTGGCGCTGCCGCGCCAACGCGTTGCCGACGCGGCGAACTGAGAGGTAAATCATGACCATTCAAAACAATGCACTGCCAACGGCACGCAAACCCCTGGACCTGCGCCGTTTCCTGGATGACTGGGTCATGCTGCTGGCGGCCATCGGCATCTTCGTGCTCTGCACCCTGATGATCGATAATTTCCTGTCGCCGCTGAACATGCGCGGTCTGGGCCTGGCGATTTCCACCACTGGCATCGCGGCTTGCACCATGTTGTATTGCCTGGCGTCCGGGCACTTCGACTTGTCGGTCGGCTCGGTGATCGCCTGTGCTGGTGTGGTCGCAGCGGTAGTGATGCGCGACACCAACAGCGTGTTCCTCGGCGTCAGTGCGGCGCTGGCGATGGGGTTGATCGTCGGCCTGATCAACGGCATCGTGATTGCCAAGCTGCGGGTCAACGCGTTGATCACCACATTGGCGACGATGCAGATCGTCCGCGGCCTGGCCTACATCTTTGCCAACGGCAAGGCGGTGGGTGTGTCCCAGGAATCGTTCTTCGTGTTCGGCAACGGCCAGTTGTTCGGCGTGCCGGTGCCGATCCTTATCACCATCGTCTGCTTTCTGTTTTTCGGCTGGCTGCTGAACTACACCACGTATGGGCGCAACACCATGGCCATCGGTGGCAACCAGGAAGCGGCGTTGCTGGCAGGGGTGAACGTTGATCGCACCAAGATCATCATCTTCGCCGTGCATGGCCTGATCGGCGCCCTGGCCGGGGTCATCCTGGCGTCGCGCATGACCTCGGGCCAACCGATGATCGGCCAAGGCTTCGAACTGACCGTGATCTCTGCTTGCG
Organism: Pseudomonas thivervalensis; assembly: GCF_001269655.1. GTDB lineage: Bacteria > Pseudomonadota > Gammaproteobacteria > Pseudomonadales > Pseudomonadaceae > Aquipseudomonas > Aquipseudomonas thivervalensis. The sequence goes on along the minus strand of NZ_LHVE01000013.1, from coordinate 97,918 downwards.
TGTTGGGTGGGGTGTCGTTGAGCGGCGGCATCGGCATGATTCGCCACGTCATTGCGGGTGTGCTGATTTTGGCGATCATCGAAAACGCGATGAACCTGAAGAACATCGACACCTTCTACCAATACGTCATCCGCGGCTCGATCCTGTTGCTGGCGGTAGTGATCGACCGCTTGAAGCAGCGCTGAAATCGCTGGCGGCTGACCCATCGCCATCGCCATCGCCATCGCGAGCAGGCTCGCTCCCACAGGTATTGTGTCTGGCGCAGAACCTCGGCACAGCACAGAACGAGTGTGGGAGCGAGCCTGCTCGCGATGGCGTCCTTCCAGACGCGGACACTCACCCCGCCTTGCGCAACGCCTCGACCAGCTCCTGCTTGCGCATCTTCGAGCGTCCGGGAATGTTTTTCGCCCGGGCTTCCTTCATCAGGCTGTCCACCGTCTGGGCTTCATGGGAGGCTTTGCTGGTGCGCGAGTGACCTTCGCGGGTCTTGGCGGCGCGACGGGCTGATTCCTTGCGGTCGGTTTTCTTGGCCTCCGCCGGTTTTTCCTTGCCTGAGCCACCGGAGCGTTCGCCGCCACCGGACTGCTTGTTCACCGTCGCCCAGGCCCGAGCCTCGGCCTTGCCCTCAGGCACACCTTTTTTCTCATAACTTTCTTCGATGTGCTCGGCCTTGCGTTTTTGCTTGTCGGTGTATTTGTCTTTGCTTCCACGAGGCATGGGATCTTCCTCCTCAAATGTCTGAGCAGCGGCTACTGGCTGGCGGCGCCACCTTCGGAGCCCGAGCCACCGGTGGTGGTTTTCGAGCCCACCCCGGTCTCGGCGTTGTCGGGCGCCGTGGAGTCCGGCGTATTCATTCCGCCCTGGCGGCCCGCGTCATTACCCTGCACGCGCGGATCGGTGCCGGTGGCAGGTGGCTGGCCATTGTTCAGGCTACCGCCGCCGGTGCCGTCGGTGTTCAACTTGGGCAGGCCTTGCGTGGCCGGCGAGTTGGGCGCTTGCACGGGGTCGGTCGGCCCGGTGCCGGAGGTGGAAGCTGCGAATGCCACCGTGGACAGCAGCGCGGCGAAGGTGAACGCGGTCAGCCTTGAAGTAATCATGGTGTCGCCTCCATTTTTTGGAATGCTTGCCTGATTTTTGGCCGTGCTGGAGCGGGGTTGGTGCCTGGGGGGCGACGAACGGTGCTATGAGCGTTGTCTTCAGAACATGTGACGAGCGCAGCGCCGCAGCTTAGTATGGCGCTTTCAATTGGCTACAAGGCCTGTTCATGTCGATCGAGATCCGTCCTGCGCAACCCAGCGATGCGCCGCAAATCCTTGCCTTCATCACCGAGTTGGCCGATTACGAAAAGGCCCGCCACGAAGTCATCGCCAGTGTGGCCGACATCGAGCGCAGCCTGTTCAGCGAGGGCGCGACCGCCCATGGTTTGATCTGCCTGCGTGATGGCGTGCCGATCGGTTTTGCGGTGTTTTTCTTCAGCTATTCCACTTGGCTGGGCAGCAACTGCCTGTACCTCGAAGACCTGTACATCACGCCTGAACAGCGCGGTGGCGGGGCAGGCAAGACCCTGTTGCGACACTTGGCGAAGATCGCCTGTGACAACGATTGCGGCCGCTTCGAATGGAGCGTGCTGGACTGGAACACGCCGGCCATCGAGTTCTACAAGTCCCTCGGTGCGCAACCCCAGGAAGAGTGGGTGCGCTACCGAATGGACGGCAAGGTGCTACGGGATTTCGCCCACGGCAACTGAGCCGTTCATGAGTGCGCGGCGGACGCGTACTCGGCAAATCCCTGTCGTTGGTCGAGGCGTTTGCAGTAGGCGGTCACGGCCGGATAGTCGGGACGTTCCATGGGCGTCTGGCGCCAGCGGTGTACCGAAAGACCGATAAGCACATCAGCCAGGGAAAATTCCGTACCGGCCACATAGGCGCCGGTACGGTTCAACTGCTCTTCCAGCAAACCCATCTTCTCGTTCCAGCCCTTGACGCCGGCGGCAATGCGTTGTGGGTCCTGGAAGTCCGGATTCTTGCGCACCAGAGCGTGGAAGGCGTAGCCCCATGACGGGTTGAGTTCCGTGGCTTGCCAGTCCATCCACTGCTCGACGCGTGCCCGGGCGGCAGGGTCGACGGGCAGCAGGTCGCTGCGCCCATGTTTGCCCACCAGATACCGGCAAATGGTGTTCGATTCCCAGAGCACCCCGTTCTCGTCAATGACCACCGGCACCTGGGCATTGGGATTCAAGGCCAGGAACGCCGGGTCATGGGTCGAGGCAAAGCCGATGCCCCAGTCTTCGCGCTCGTAGGCGATGCCCAGTTCCTGGCAGGTCCACAGCACTTTTCTGACGTTGATCGAGGAAGTGCGGCCGAGGATTTTCAGCAGTTGTCCCATTACTTTTTCCCTGAGTCGTTTGGCGTCCGGTCAGAAAACGTAGCAGGGTCTTGGCCGGATGGCGATTGGCTTTGTGGTCGGCTTGTTAAATCCCAATATGTGGGAGCGATATTTATATATTGAGATTTTGTCCCGCCCAGGTTTATAGTCCGTCTCACTCACTGCCAAAAAACAGAACAGGTGAAGCGGATGCAGGCGCAATTGATCGCGCTCGATTGGGGGACCACCTCCTTACGGGCTTACAAACTTGCCGCTGGAGGCGAGGTGCTCGAACAGCGTTCGCTGTCCTCGGGGATCATGCAGTTGCCGTCCGGGCCGCGAACCGTGGCCGGCCGGGTCTGCATCGACGGTTTTGAACTGGCCTTCGACGAGGCCTGCGGCGACTGGCTCGACGCCCAGCCTGGCTTGCCTGTGATTGCCTGCGGCATGGTCGGCAGCGCTCAAGGCTGGCGTGAAGCGCCTTACTGCGACACACCCGCCAACGTCGCCAATCTCGGACATTCCCTACAAACCGTTCGCAGCCTTCGCGGTGTCGACGTGCACATCGTGCCGGGGGTGATTCAGCGTTCACGTTTGCCCAATGTCATGCGCGGCGAAGAAACCCAGGTGCTTGGCGCCTTGCACAGCCTGCCGGACGAAGCGGTGCTGATCGGCCTGCCCGGCAGCCATTCGAAATGGGTGGAAGTGGTCGATGGCCGCATCGTGCATTTCGATACCTTCATGACCGGCGAGATTTTCGCCGTGCTCAGTGACCACAGCATTCTCGGCCGCACCCAGCAACGGAGTGCGACCTTCGATGGCGTGGCGTTTGATCGTGGCGTGCAGGTGGCGTTGTCGGTGGACGGCCAGATCGGTCCGTTGTCCACGGTGTTCAGCGCCCGCAGCCTGGGCTTGACCGGCGAACTGGCGGCCAGCGCCCAGGCCGATTATCTCTCGGGCCTGTTGATCGGCCATGAGCTGACGGCGCTGGCCGAGGTACAACGTCGACGCCGCGACAGCCTCCATCTGCCGACGGTGGTGCTGATCGGCAACTCCCAACTCTGTGTCCGTTATCAACGGGCCCTCGACGCCTGTGGCTTCGCCCGGGTGGTCCTGGCCGAACAGGCCACCGAACGTGGTCTGTGGCAACTGGCCGTGGCGGCCGGGTTGCTCGATTCCACCGCCCCCTGAACCTGACTGGAGGTCTGACATGCTCACACAAGCACTGGCGCACAACGGGTTGATCGCGATCCTGCGGGGCCTGCGTCCCGAAGAGGCGGCGGCCATCGGCGAAGTCCTGTACAGCGCTGGATTTCGCGTCATCGAAGTGCCGCTCAATTCCCCCGAGCCGTACGAAAGCATCCGCATTCTGCGCAGCACCTTGCCCGCCGATTGCCTGATCGGTGCCGGTACCGTGCTCACGCCGGAACAGGTCGAACAGGTGAAAGCCGCTGGCGGCCAAGTGATCGTCATGCCCCACAGCGACCCGAAGGTGCTGCGTGCGGCGAAAGCGGCGGGCTTGTACCTGTCGCCCGGCGTCGCCACGCCCACCGAAGCCTTTGCCGCACTGGCCGAAGGCGCCCATGTACTGAAGATGTTTCCCGCCGAGCAAATGGGCCCGGCGGTGGTCAAGGCCTGGCTCGCGGTGCTGCCGGCCGGGACCGTGCTGGTGCCGGTGGGCGGGATTACGCCGGACAACATGGCGGTGTTCGTCGAAGCCGGCGTCAAGGGTTTCGGCCTTGGTTCCGGGCTGTTCAAGCCGGGCCTGACAGCGGATGAAGTGGCGGTACGCGCCAAGGCCTACGTGGCCGCATGGAATGCCCTGAACTGAAGACTTATCCAGCGCCCCGCGCGCTGCATCTGACAAGAGAGACAACAAGATGAAAATCACCAAGCTGACCACGTTTATCGTTCCGCCGCGCTGGTGCTTCCTCAAGGTCGAAACCGACGAGGGCGTGACCGGTTGGGGCGAGCCCGTGGTCGAGGGCCGTGCCCACACGGTGGCGGCTGCCGTCGAGGAATTGTCCGACTACCTGATCGGCAAAGACCCACGCAACATCGAAGACATCTGGACCGTGCTCTATCGCGGCGGCTTCTACCGTGGCGGCGCCGTCCACATGAGCGCCCTGGCCGGCATCGACCAGGCGTTGTGGGACATCAAGGGCAAGGCCCTGGGCGTGTCGGTCAGCGACTTGCTGGGCGGCCAGGTGCGAGACAAGATCCGTGTGTATTCGTGGATCGGCGGCGACCGCCCGGCGGACACCGCCCGAGCAGCGAAAGAAGCCGTAGGCCGGGGTTTCACCGCGGTGAAGATGAATGGCACCGAAGAGCTGCAGTTTCTCGACACCTTCGAAAAAGTCGACCTGGCCCTGGCCAACGTGGCGGCGGTGCGCGATGCGGTCGGGCCGAATGTCGGCATTGGCGTGGACTTTCACGGGCGCGTGCACAAGCCGATGGCCAAGGTGCTGATGAAGGAACTCGACCCCTACAAGCTGATGTTCATCGAAGAACCGGTGCTCAGCGAAAACTACGAAGCCCTCAAGGAACTGGCGCCGCTGACCAGCACCCCGATTGCCCTGGGCGAGCGGTTGTTCTCGCGCTGGGACTTCAAGCGCGTACTCAGCGAAGGCTACGTGGACATCATCCAACCGGATGCGTCCCACGCCGGCGGCATCACCGAAACCCGCAAGATTGCCAATATGGCCGAGGCCTATGACGTGGCGCTGGCGCTGCACTGCCCGCTGGGCCCCATCGCCCTGGCGGCGTGCCTGCAACTGGATGCGGTCTGCTACAACGCGTTCATCCAGGAGCAGAGCCTGGGCATTCACTACAACGAGAGCAACGACCTGCTGGATTACATCAAGGATCCGCAGGTGTTCGACTACGACAAAGGCTTCGTGAAGATCCCCAACGGCCCGGGCCTGGGCATCGAGATCAACGAGGAATACGTCATCGAACGCGCCGCCATCGGCCACCGCTGGCGCAACCCGATCTGGCGCCATGCCGATGGCAGTTTTGCCGAGTGGTGATTGCCTAGGCAACTCACATTCCACGTGGCGAGGGATCTTGCTCCCGTTCGACTGCATCGTAGGAGCTGTGTAGGAGCTGCCGAGCGAAGCGAGGCTGCGATCTTTAACCAGACACTTGAGTCTCAAGCGAAAGATCGAAAGATCGAAAGATCGCAGGCTTCGCCAGCTCCTACAGAGCCCAGCGGGAGCAAGCTCCCTCGCCACGGTGGTTGACGTGACCGCTCATTAGCTTCGCCCTCAATAAACATAAAAAGAGGCACCTCACATGCAAGCGCACACCCTGAGCGCGCAGGCGTCGTTGGTGACGCCCAGCCGCAAGCGTTTTTTCATCATGGTCCTGCTGTTCATCACCGTGGTGATCAATTACCTGGACCGCAGCAACCTCTCGATTGCCGCCCCCGCACTGACCAGCGACCTGGGCATCGACCCGATCCACGTCGGGCTGATTTTCTCGGCGTTCGGCTGGACCTACGCCGCCATGCAGATCCCCGGTGGCTGGCTGGTGGACCGGGTGCCGCCGCGCATCCTCTATAGCGTGGCGCTGTTGCTGTGGTCGGTGGCCACAGTGATGCTGGGGTTCGTCTCCAGCTTCATCGCCTTGTTCGTGCTGCGCATGGCCGTCGGCGCCCTGGAAGCGCCGGCCTATCCAATCAATAGCCGCGTAGTGACGACCTGGTTTCCCGAGCGCGAGCGGGCCACGGCCATTGGTTTCTACACCTCCGGACAGTTTGTTGGCCTGGCGTTCCTGACCCCGGTATTGGCCTGGCTGCAACACGCCTTCGGTTGGCACATGGTGTTTGTCGCCACGGGCGCGGTGGGCATTCTCTGGGCGGTGATCTGGTACGCGGTGTATCGCGAGCCACGGGATTTCAAAGGCGCCAACGCCGCCGAAATCGAACTGATCCGCGAAGGCGGCGGGCTGGTGGATATTCAGGCCGAGACCGCCAAAGTGAAGGCGACATTCAGCTGGACCGACCTGGGAATCGTCCTGACCCAACGCAAGTTGTGGGGCATCTACCTGGGGCAGTTCTGCCTCAACTCCACGCTGTGGTTTTTCCTGACGTGGTTTCCGACCTATTTGGTGAAATATCGCGGCATGGACTTCATCAAGTCTGGCCTGCTGGCGTCGCTGCCGTTCCTCGCGGCATTTGTCGGCGTGCTGTGTTCCGGGTTCTTCTCCGACTGGCTGATTCGCCGCGGCGCCACCGTGGGGTTTGCGCGCAAGCTGCCGATCATCGGCGGGTTGCTGATCTCGACCTCGATCATTGGTGCCAACTTTGTCGAGTCGACGCCACTGGTAATCGCCTTCCTGGCCCTGGCGTTCTTCGGCAATGGCCTGGCGTCGATCACCTGGTCGCTGGTTTCCACCCTGGCACCGGCGCGGTTGCTCGGGTTGACCGGCGGGGTGTTCAACTTCATCGGTAACCTGGCGGCCATCGCCACGCCGATCGTCATTGGCTTCCTCGCCAGCGGCGATTCGTTTGCCCCAGCCATTACCTATATTTCTGTCCTGGCCTTGGCTGGCGCGCTGTCCTACATCCTGCTGGTGGGGAAGGTCGAGCGCATCGAGTTGTAGTCCGACGGGGCGGGCGACCATAATGCCGCCCGTTCCCCGCTCACTGTTGAAGGCCGGCTATGCAGCAAGACGATCCAAAAATCACCAAGGACGCCGCGCCCACAGGCACGCAGACATTGCTGCGTGGCTTGGGCGTGGTCCAGGCGGTCGCCAGCGGCGCCCGTGACTTGAAGGAAATCGCCCGGCTGATCGGCACCACCCGCAGCACCACCCATCGCCTGGCCAGTTGCCTGGTGGACGAACGTTACCTGCGCGTGGTGCCGCAAGTGGGTTACCTGCTGGGGCCGAAGTTGATCGAACTGGGTTTCCAGGCCCGGGAAGAGTTGCCATTGGTGAGCCTGGCGGGGCCGTACCTGGACGAGCTCTCGGCGCTGACCGGGGACACCGTTCACCTGGCGATTCGCGAGGGCGACGAAGTCTTGTACTTGCTGAAGAATCCGGGGCGCAACGGCCCGGAAATGCGTTCGCGTGTGGGCCATCGCATGCCGCTGGCGCGCACCGGGATCGGCAAGGCGCTGATGCTCGATGACCCTCAGGAACAATGGAAGCGGCTGTATGAAATCAGCCTGCCGGCGGGTGGGAAGAATCAGTTCTGGCCCCAGCATCAGGAGCAATCCTGGGAACAGTTCCAGCAACGGATGGTGGAATACGTGGCGGGGGGCTATGCCTTCGACCTGGAAGACAACGAGCCGTCGATTCGTTGTGTAGCGGCGCCGATTCGTGACGCCGGCAAGCGCATCGTCGCCGGCATCAGCATCGCCAGCACCGTGCCGTACATGCCGTTGGAGAAGATGGCCGAGCTGATTCCCCTGGTCAAAGGGGTCACAGCCCGGCTGTCGGCGGAGCTGGGCGCCAAGGTCTGACGAGCGTCAGGCCTTGAGCGTCGCCATGTCGATGACGAAGCGGTACTTCACATCCCCGGCGATCATGCGGCTGTAGGCCTCGTTGATCTGGCGGATGTCGAGCATTTCAATGTCGCAACTGATGGCGTGCTCGGCGCAGAAATCCAGCATTTCCTGGGTTTCTGCGATACCGCCGATCAGCGAGCCGGCCAGCACTCGGCGACCCATGATCAGTTTTGCCGCGTGTACCGGTGGGTCGACCGGCTCGACCAGGCCGACGATGATGTGCACACCGTCGAAATGCAGCGTGTCGAGGTAGGGGTTGAGGTCGTGCTGCACCGGAATGGTGTCCAGCAGGAAGTTGAAACGTCCGGCCGCAGCTGCCATCTGTTCGGCGTCGGTGGACACGATCACATGGTCCGCGCCCTGGCGACGGGCTTCTTCAGCCTTGCTCGCCGAGCGGGTGAACAACGTCACTTCTGCGCCCATGGCCTTGGCAAACTTGATACCCATGTGGCCCAGGCCGCCCATGCCCAGTACGCCGACCTTGTCACCGGCCTTCACGCCATAGTGCTTGAGCGGCGAATAGGTGGTGATGCCGGCACAGAGAAGCGGCGCGGCGCTGGCCGGGTCGAGTGTCTGCGGGATGCGCAGCACAAAATGCTCGCTGACCACGATGCTGTCGGAGTACCCGCCCATGGTGTGGCCACCACTGACGCGGTCCGGGCTGGCGTAGGTCTGGGTCATGCCTTCGAAACAGTATTGCTCCAAGTCAGCCCGGCACGCTTCGCACTCGCGGCAGGAGTCGACCATGCAGCCCACGCCGACCAAATCGCCGACTTTGTGATGGGTGACATTCGCACCGACGGCGGTAACTTTTCCGATGATTTCATGGCCGGGCATCAGCGGGTAAACGGCAATGCCCCATTCATTGCGGGCCTGGTGGATGTCGGAGTGGCAGACCCCGCAGTAGAGAATATCGATCGCCACATCGTCGGCTCGCGGGCTGCGACGCTCGAACTTCATGGGGGCGAGGGGAGTGGTGGCTGATTGGGCAGCATATCCGATGGCTGTGTACATGATGGACCTCGCTAAGCGGTGAACGGTGAGGGGTTCCATTCTGAGAGTCCTGGCGGCAGGCGGCGATGGCGATTCCTCCGTCTGTCATGCCTAATCCTCCGGTCTTGGCCAGGATTTGATTTCATGTGACGCCAGACCTGCGATGATGGTTTCATCCCTTTTTTCGTGAAGTTTTCGCCCATGCTGTTGACCCGCCATCTCGATGCCAACGCTACGCTGGTTTCACTGATAGAACCCCTGGCGACCCGTGACGGTTTCGTCCCTACGCAACTGCCCGGCGTGCAGGCGCTCCGTGCCAGCCAGGACGTCGCTCGTGGCCCGCAGCTCTACGAGCCGAGCCTGGTGATCATTGCCCAGGGCAGCAAACTGGCGTACCTGGGGCCTCGCACGTTGGAATACGGCGCCGGGCATTATCTGATCCAGGCCTTGCCGGTGCCGTTCGAATGCGAAACCTACGCCATGCCCAATGCTCCGCTGCTTGGGGTTTCCGTGGCGATCGATCGGGCGATGCTGGGGGAATTGGTGCTGGCCATGGGGCTGATGCCGGGTCGGAGCCTGCCGCCGCAGACGCCGGAATCAATGACTTGCGCAGTGCTCGATGACGCCATGCGTGGGTGTGTCGAACGCTTGTTGCGCTGCCTGCACGATCCGCTGGAATGCCAGGTCATGGGCCAGGCGCGGCTGCGGGAGTTGCTGTTCGTCGCGTTACGCGGGCCCCAGGCCGATGTGCTGCGGGCGCTGGTGGAGCAGCAAGGCCAGTTCGCCCGGATTGCCGCGGCCCTGAGTCATTTGCATGCGCACTTCACCGAGCCGCTGAACGTCGAGACCTTGGCCAGTTGCGCGAACATGAGCGCTTCGACCTTTCATGAGCATTTCAAGCGCAGCACCTTGCTCTCGCCGGTGCAGTACCTCAAGCGCTTGCGCCTGCTCAAAGCCCAGCGGCTGCTGCTCATCGAAGGCATGGGCGTGGCCCAGGTCGCGCATCAGGTGGGGTATCAGAGCCCGTCGCAATTCAGTCGGGAGTACAAGCGCTACTTCGAGCGCAACCCCGGGGAAGAGCGCGCCGCCTGAGCCACGGATATCCCCCCTGTGGGAGCGAGCTTGCTCGCGATAGCGGTCTATCAATCAGAATAAATGTTGGCTGACACACCGCTATCGCGAGCAGGCTCGCTCCCACATTGGTTCGGTGTAGTTGTCGGAATAGCAGGCAACAAAAAGGCCCCCATTGCGGGAGCCTCGATGTTCAGCGTGTCGGCTTACATATTCGGGTAAGTCGGCCCGCCAGCGCCTTCCGGCGATACCCAGGTGATGTTCTGCGCAGGGTCCTTGATGTCGCAGGTCTTGCAGTGAACGCAGTTCTGGGCGTTGATCTGGAAGCGCTTCTCGCCGTCTTCCTTGGTCACCACTTCGTACACGCCAGCCGGGCAGTAACGCTGGGCCGGTTCGTCGTACAGCGGCAGGTTCTTGCCGATCGGAATGCTCGGGTCGGTCAGCTTCAGGTGGCAGGGTTGTTCTTCTTCATGGTTGGTACCGGAGATGAACACCGAGCTGAGTTTGTCGAAGCTGATCTTGCCGTCCGGTTTCGGGTAGTCGATTTTCTTGCAATCGGCCGCCAGCTTCAGGCACGCGTAGTCGGGCTTGTTGTCATGCAGGGTGAACGGAATCTTGCCGCCGAAGATGTTCTGGTCGAGCCAGTTGAAACCGCCACCGATGATCGCGCCGTACTTGTGGATCGCCGCGCCGAAGTTGCGGCTGGCGAACAGCTCTTCGTACAGCCAGCTGTTCTTGAAGCTGTCGACGTAGGCGGTCAGTTCATCACCGCCTTCGGACTCGGCGAACAGGCGATCGGCCACGGCCTCGGCGGCGAGCATGCCGGATTTCATGGCGGTGTGGCTGCCCTTGATCTTGGCGAAGTTCAGGGTGCCGAGGTCGCAACCGATCAGCGCACCGCCCTTGAAGACCATTTTCGGAAGCGAGTTCAGGCCGCCCTTGCAGATGGCACGGGCGCCGTAGCTGACGCGCTTGCCGCCCTCCAGATATTGCTTGAGCACCGGGTGGTGCTTGAGGCGCTGGAACTCGTCGAACGGCGACAGAAAGGTGTTGCTGTAGGACAGGTCGATAATCAGCCCGACCACCACCTGGTTGTTTTCCAGGTGATAGAGGAACGAGCCGCCGGTGTTCTCGGTGCCCATGATGTCCAGCGGCCAGCCAGCGGTGTGCACCACCAGGCCGGGTTGATGCTTGGCCGGGTCGATTTCCCAGATTTCCTTCAGGCCGATGCCGTAGTGCTGGGCGTCGGCCTCGCTGTCCAGGTTGAAGCGCTTGATCAGTTGCTTGCCGATGTGACCACGGCAGCCTTCGGCGAACAGCGTGTATTTGCCACGCAATTCCATGCCGGGGGTGTAAAGGCCTTCCTTCGGATTGCCTTCGCGATCGACACCCAGGTCGCCGGTGATGATCCCGCGAACCACGCCGTTTTCGTCGAACAGCGCTTCCTGCGCGGCGAAGCCCGGGTAGATTTCCACGCCCAGGTTCTCGGCCTGCTGCGCCAGCCAGCGGCACAGATTACCCAGGGAAATAATATAGTTGCCTTCGTTGTGCATGGTCTTGGGCACAAAGAAGTCAGGGATTTTGCTCCCGGCCTCGGCGTTTCTCAGGACATAAATGTCATCGCGTACGACGGGCGTGTTCAGCGGTGCGCCGAGTTCTTTCCAGTCCGGGAACAGTTCGTTCAGGGCACGGGGCTCGAACACTGCGCCGGAGAGGATGTGCGCGCCGACTTCGGAACCTTTTTCGACCACGCAGACGCTGATTTCCTTACCGGCTTCGGCGGCCTTCTGTTTCAGTCGGCAAGCGGCAGACAGGCCAGCGGGGCCGGCACCGACGATGACCACGTCGAATTCCATGTATTCGCGTTCCACAGGCTATCTCCTACTCAAGGCTCACAGTTTTTTCTAATTGGAGGTTTGGCGTTGCATCCGTTGTTTCCTTCGCGAAAAGCGACGAAAGCGACAATGGATGAAACGCGGGTCTCTCTATAAGCGGCGCATTATATCTACACCACTCTCAGGGTCCAATACAAACGTTTGTTTGAAATTGCCGCAGCCCAGATAAATCACTGACGTACGGCTTATGACTGACCATTTTGCCGTATTGACCGGAATAGGCGTTCCGGTCAAGATACGGGCGGTTTTGCGCTCGCCGTAGGCTGACTGTTGGTTTCAAGAGCACCTCTAAAGACAGGGCGAAGGCAGCACAAAGTGACGTATTGCGCGGTTCCGAGGCGCAGTTTACACGCCGCGATAATGAATGACTCATCGGTCATCGCTGACGAATGGTCTTCACTCCCGTGAGCTGGGTCATGTGTGGTTCATGCCGGCGTTTTTAGAGGTGCCCTTGCGCCCATGAGCATCAACCGCCAGGTTCGCCTAGGCGACTTCTTTTTCACCGGAGAGTAACGAGGAATCCATGAAGGTTCTTGTAGCTGTCAAACGAGTGGTCGACTATAACGTCAAGGTTCGCGTCAAGGCGGACAACTCCGGCGTCGACCTCGCCAACGTCAAGATGTCGATGAACCCTTTCTGCGAAATCGCCGTGGAAGAAGCCGTCCGCCTGAAGGAAAAAGGCGTCGCGACTGAGATCGTCGTCGTATCCATCGGCCCGACCACCGCCCAGGAACAACTGCGCACCGCGCTGGCACTGGGTGCCGATCGCGCCATCCTCGTCGAATCCGCCGAAGACCTGACCTCCCTGGCCGTGGCCAAGCTGCTCAAGGCCGTTGTCGACAAGGAACAGCCATCGCTGGTGATCCTCGGCAAGCAGGCCATCGACAGCGACAACAACCAGACCGGCCAGATGCTCGCGGCATTAAGCGGCTACGGTCAGGGCACTTTCGCTTCGAAAGTCGAAGTGTCCGGCGACAGCGTGGCCGTGACCCGCGAGATCGACGGCGGCGCGCAGACCGTTTCCCTGAAACTGCCGGCCATCGTCACCACCGACCTGCGTTTGAACGAGCCGCGTTATGCGTCGCTGCCAAACATCATGAAAGCCAAGAAGAAGCCGCTTGAAGTGCTGACGCCTGACGCTTTGGGCGTTTCCACCGCCTCCACCAACAAGACCGTCAAAGTCGAAGCGCCGGCTGCACGCAGCGCGGGCATCAAGGTCAAGTCGGTGGCTGAACTGGTCGAGAAACTGAAAAACGAAGCGAAGGTAATCTGACCATGACTATCTTGGTAATCGCCGAACACGATAACAAGGCGCTGGCTCCGGCCACGCTGAACACCGTTGCAGCCGCTGCCAAAATCGGTGGTGATGTGCACGTTCTGGTCGCCGGGCAGGGCGCAAGCGCCGTTGCCGAAGCCGCTGCGAAAATCGCTGGTGTGGCAAAAGTGCTGTCGGCCGACAACGCCGCCTACGCTCACCAGTTGCCGGAAAACGTTGCGCCGCTCGTAGCTGAGCTGGGCAAGGGCTACAGCCACATCCTGGCTGCCGCGACTTCCAACGGCAAGAACATCCTGCCGCGCGTTGCTGCGGCACTGGACGTCGACCAGATCTCCGAGATCATCTCGGTAGAAAGCGCTGACACCTTCAAGCGTCCGATCTACGCCGGCAACGCCATTGCCACCGTGCAATCGACCGCTGCGATCAAGGTCATCACCGTCCGTGCCACCGGTTTCGACCCGGTTGCCGCCGAAGGTGGCTCGGCTGCCGTTGAAGCCGTAGGCGCTGCTCACGACGCCGGCATCTCCAGCTTCGTCAACGAAGAACTGGCCAAGTCCGACCGTCCTGAACTGACCGCTGCCAAGATCGTCGTTTCCGGCGGTCGCGGCATGCAGAACGGTGACAACTTCAAGCACCTGTACGCCCTGGCCGACAAGCTGGGCGCCGCTGTCGGTGCTTCTCGCGCCGCGGTCGACGCCGGTTTTGTACCGAACGACATGCAGGTCGGCCAGACCGGCAAGATCGTTGCACCACAGCTGTACATCGCCGTCGGTATCTCCGGCGCGATCCAGCACCTGGCCGGCATGAAAGACTCCAAGGTGATCGTTGCGATCAACAAGGACGAAGAAGCGCCGATCTTCCAGGTGGCTGATTACGGCCTGGTAGCGGACTTGTTCGAAGCCATCCCTGAGCTGGAGAAGCTGGTCTAATCCGGCGTCTTCACTTATAAAGAGCCCGGCCCTTTGGCCGGGCTTTTTATTTTCTGCACCTGAGGAGCAAGTCGCCATGGATCTGCGTCGTTTGACCGGCTGGTCGTTGCTGTGGACGTTGGCGGTCATGCCAGGCCTGTCCGTCGCCGCTGGCAAATGCGAACGCCTGATCGCCACCGGCAGCCCGGACGCACCGCCTTACCTCTGGCAAGACCCTCAAGACCCCAAGCACCTGATTGGCGCCGGTGCCGATCTGCTGGCGCACGTCGCGGCGGAGCTGGGGATCAAGATTGAATTGCTCTATGCCGGCAAGCGTGCCCAAGCGCTGGATGAGGTGCGCAGTGGACGCATGGACCTGTTCACCGATGCCCCGCTGACCACCTCCGAGCTTGAAGCGTTGGATTATGTCCATCCGCCCTTGCTGGAAAACGATTACCTGGTCTGGACCCGCAAGGACTCGACGCTGGTCATCAATCAGCCAGAAGACCTTCATGGTCACCCCGGCGCCTTGTCGGAGAAATCTCGCATGACCCAAGGATTCGGCGTCTTTGCCGAGCAGCAATTGTCCCTGGTACGCACGCCCAACCTGACCCAGGCCTTTCAGAAATTGCTGTTGGGCGAGGTGGAATATGTCCTCGCCGGTCGCTATTCGGGCCTGGCGATGGCGCAGACACTGGGGATGGCCAACGACCTGCAAGCCGCAGCGCAACCGGTGGACAAACCCGGGCTGTTCCTCGCGGTTTCCCATAACTCCGCCTGCAATGACCCATGGTTACGCGGACAGCTGGCGCAAAAGATGACAGAATTGGCCGCGTCCGGTCTGACGGAGGCTGTGTTGCAGCGCAATCTCGAGCGCTGGAAAACACAGTTGCAGCCACCTGTCAGTGCCCCAAAACAGTAGGGAACATTAGTGACTATTCGACCTCTTTTCGCTGCCCTGGCCGTTCTGGCTCTGGCGGGCTGCGCAGCCGATCCGGCGCCGAATGAACAGATCCGCCTGACCGAACAGGCACTGGAGCAAGCCCGGGCCGTTGGCGCCACTGCCGATGAAGTGCCCGAATTGAAACTGGCTGAAGAAAAATTCGCTCGCGCCAAATCCAACATGACCGACGAATCCTACAAGAAGGCGCGCATGCGGGCCGAACAGGCTGAGCTGGATGCCCGCCTGGCCGAAGCGAAGGTGCTGACCCTCAAGAGCCAGGAGCAACTGAACGTGCTCGATACCCGTATCAAGCGCTTGCGCAAACAGTTGAGGGAGGATGCCCAATGAAGCACTCCCACGTGTTGGGCTGCCTGGTCCTCGCGGGTCTGGCCAGCTTGTATGGTTGCGCCAGCCAGCGCAGCGAAGCGGCGCTTGAGCAGGCCAGCACCGACTTCCAGAAGGTCAAGGAAGACGCGAGCGTATTACGTGCCGCTCCCCGGGATGTGATCCGCGCCGGCGAATCCCTGGCCCGTGCCGATCGCTTGTCCAGCTACTGGGGCAGCGGCGAGGACGTGCAGCATTATGCCTACCTCAGCCAGCGCTACAGTGCGATCGCCCGGGAGCACAGCAACCAGGTGCTCAACGAAGAGCGCGCAGCGAAGCTCGAACTGGAACGCCAGCGCCTGCAGTTGGCCTTGCGTGAATCCAAGTTGCTGAGTGTGCAGCAGCAGGGCAAATGGCTCGAAGAACAGATCATGGCGATGGCGACCACCCAGACTGATCGTGGCCTGGTGATGACCCTGGGTGACGTGTTGTTCGACACCGGTGAAGCGGAACTGAAAAACTCGGCCAACCGGGTCGTGCTCAAGATCGTGCAATTCTTGCAGCTCAACCCCAAGCGTGTGGTGCGTATCGAGGGATACACCGACAGCACCGGTGGCAAGCAGGAAAACCTCAAGTTGTCTCGCGACCGTGCACAGGCGGTCGCCGATGTATTGGTAGACCTGGGGATCGACGACAAGCGCATCCAGGTCGAAGGCTACGGCGATCAATACCCCGTGGACGTCAACGCTTCCGAGCGTGGCCGGGCACAGAACCGTCGTGTTGAAATTGTGTTCTCCGACGAAAAAGGCCAGCTCGGCGCCGCCCGCTGAGGGCTGCGTCACTGGAAAACCCGGCCCCTGTCAAAGGCGCCGGGTTTTTTTGAGCCTGCAATCGGTGCGCGATGAGTACAGTTAGAGCTGTCACTCCACTGTACTGTCGAGTAATCTGGCAACTGTCCCAGTACACTTCTAAACTGTTCCGGTATCGTTTCCGACAAGAATAAAATGCCCGTGAAATCGAGTGCTGCGTCATGACCAACCTCCTGCTCTATCAACGTATTGCTCAACAGTTGGCTGAAGACATCCGGCGCGGTGTGTATCAGCCCGGTGAACGCGTGCCATCGGTGCGCAAGATGAGCTCGCAGCTCAACGTCAGCCATGCCACGGTGCTGCAGGCCTACGCGAACCTTGAGGATCAGGGGCTGATTCGCGCACGGCCGCAATCGGGCTACTACGTGCACCAGACGCCGGCCCTGACCGCACCCACGCCGGACATCGCCCGGGTAGAGCGTCCGGGGCTGGTGACGCGCAGCAGCATCATCCAGCAGGTATTGGTCGAGTCGCGCCGCGAAGGGGTGTTTCCCTTGGGGGCAGCGGTACCAAGCGTTGATTACTTGCCGGTTCGGGCCTTGCATCAGCAATTGGCCAAGGTCACGCGTTTCCACAGCCCACGGGCGTTCAGCTACATGTTCAGTCCGGGCTTCGAGCCGTTGCGGCGCCAGGTGGCGATTCGCATGCGCGACGCCGGCGTCGTGGTGGACCCCTCTGAGGTAGTGATTACCCATGGTTGTGTCGATGCGCTGCAGATGTCCCTGCGGGTGCTGACGCGGCCGGGGGACTTGATCGCTGCCGAGTCGCCGACCTATTACGGCTTGTTGCAACTGGCGGATCTGTTGGGCCTCAAGGTCATCGAGATTCCCAGCGATCCAGTCACCGGCATGAGCCTGGAGGCCTTGCAGTTGGCGGCCAATCAGTGGTCGATCAAGGCGCTGGTGCTGACCACGCGCCTGAGCAATCCCCTCGGCGGCACCATGCCGGAAGAGCGGCAAAAGCAATTGCTACGCCTGGCGTCGGATTTCGATATCCAGATCGTTGAGGACGATATCTATGGCGAACTGATGTTCGAGCAGGGGCGCACCAAGGCCCTCAAGGCCTACGACCGGCTGGACCGGGTCATTTACTGTTCGAGCTTTTCCAAGACGTTATCGCCGGGCGTGCGCATCGGCTGGATGATCGCCGGCAAGTTCCAGCAGGAGATCCAGCGGCTCCAGACCTTCAGCACTCACTCGGCCTGCAGCGTCACGCAGATGGGCATTGCCGCATACCTGGAAAATGGCGGTTATGACCGGCACCTGCGTTTTATCCGCCAGGAGTACCGCAAGAACCTCAGCGCCTTTCAACTGGCGGTGCAGCAGTACTTCCCCGAAGGCACGCAAATGAGCCGTCCTACCGGAGGCTTCATCCTGTGGGTCAGTCTGCCGGGACGGGTCAATACCCAGGAATTGCATGTGCGGGCATTACAGCAAGGTATCAGTATCGCGCCTGGGCTGATTTTCAGTAACACCGAGCAGTTCAACCATTGCATCCGCTTGAACTGCGGTACTCCCTGGAACCGTGAGGCAGAGCGGGCCTTGATGACCCTGGGGTTGTTGGCGACGCAATTGTGCCAAGAGACGGCCAACGGGTTCTTATAGGAATCAGCGGCTTAGCTTGATGTGCTTGTCAGCGTTTCATTATCAGGCGAGCATGGGGATCTCTGTCGTCAGTACCGTTGTGTCTATGAAAACCATTGTTCCTGTTGTCTGGGTTTTGATCGGCCTGTTGAGCGCCTTCCAAATGGGAGGCGTCGCCGTGGCGGCTCCGGCGCAGGAAAAACTGGCCGTCAGCGCGACGAAAGATGTGCCGAAAAAAACCGCAACGGCCCAGAAGTCTTCCGCAAAAAAGGCGGCTGCGGCGAAGAAGAAAAAACGCGCGCCCATCGCTTCCAAGAGCAAATCTGCCCGTGAGGTTGCCAAGACCCCATTGCCGCCGGCCAAGCTGGACCTGAGCCTGCCCCGCGACATGGTCGAGGAACTGCAGCCACCAGGTAAGGTGCCGTTGCCCAAGCGTGAACCCTTGTTGCCATCGATGTTCGGGGACAAGCCCGGGCCGTTCCAGCTCAATGGCCGTCTGTTAAGCAATGAAATGCAGCTGCCTCTGCGCAATCAGGAGCGCAATGAGGTGGAAGGTGCGGCGCTGGATTTCGAATTCAAGCAGTAGACCCTTCATAGGCGTGCAGTTCGTCGCTGACCGTTCGGTCATCTTGTCCGAGGCGAAAAAACACGCAGACGGTAATTTAAAACGAGTGTTTTAGCCGTTACTCTGTGTTCTGTTAATAGACATTACCTACCGTGAGGATGTTGTCGTCATGAAGTGCCGTGAAGGCTGTGGCGCCTGTTGCATCGCCCCTTCCATCAGCTCGCCGATCCCTGGCATGCCCCAAGGCAAACCGGCGGGAGAACGTTGCGTGCAATTGTCAGTCGATAACCTGTGCCGGATCTTCGGCCAGCCGGGGCGTCCTGCGGTGTGCTCGGCGTTCGAAGCCGACATCGAGGTGTGCGGCAGCAGCAGTGAAGAAGCCATCCGGTTGATCGGTTGGTGGGAGCAAGTCACGGCAGCGTAATGGATCAGTGAACGGATCCGAAATGAACGAACTTGGACAATAAGGAAAAGACTATGGGTTCGCTGCATCGTATGGCTGTGTTGTGTGGGTTGACCGTGTTGCTGGCAACGGCCACCGCTCAGGCAGAGGATTGGCAGGTTGCCAAGGAGAAGGACGGCATCAAGGTTTCCCTCAGTGAAGTGGCGGGCTCCGACTACAAGGCCTATCGCGGCGTGACGGTGATGAAAACTACCATGGCCAAGCTGCGGTCCTTGCAGGAGGACGTTCCCCGCGCCTGCGACTGGATTCATGAATGCAAGAGCCAGAAACTGCTCAAGCACGAAGGCGACAAGAGCTGGACTTACACCCAATTCAACACGCCATGGCCGGTCACGCCCCGGGACTCGGTGCTGGAAGTCACCACGGAGGAGGGCGCCGATGGCAGCCTGACCCGTAAGCTCAAGGGCTTACCTGAGTACTTGCCTGAGGAGAAGGGCTTTGTGCGTGTGACCAAGGTCGAGGGTTTCTGGAAGTTCACGCCCAAGGGCGCGGACCAGGTCGAAGTGATCTATCAAGTCCACACCGAGCCGGGCGGTAGCGTACCGTCCATGGTGGCTAACAAGTTCGTAGTGGATGCGCCGTTCAATACGTTGAAGGCGTTGAAAGAGCGTGCTGAAAAATAAACAATATCCGCTAATGAAGAGACCGCCCCCTAGGCGGTCTTTTCATGTGTGCCGTCCGAGCACCCAGCGGAACGATTGTCCCGCCGCCAATGTCGAGATAAAGGTATGCCAGGCCCTGAATTGATCAAGGAGACACTGATGCAAAAGTGGGAAATCACTTTCATTGACGATCACGGTGAACAAACCGTCGAGCAGTTCGACCATGAGCAGGAACCCACCATGGAGCAGGCCGCCCAATTGATCCGCGAAAGGTTTCTACCCGCGCTTAAAAAGCTGGATCTCAACGACTTGGAAGGTCGCACCAAAAACCCGACAGTTGAGAGTCTCGAATCCCAAAACAGTATAAAAATACTCAGCATTACACCGATTTCATGAAACCTTGCCTGGTCTCGCTTGGCAGTGGCCATCACTTGCGGCTACTCTGCAATTGAGATCAGCGAAAGGATCGCCAAGGTCCGGTCTTGTCAGCTACATGCTTGTGTCCCGACGGCTATTTGATGCCGTAACGCTTGCAGCCTGAGGGCTTCACGCACGGGAAGACGGAAAGTCTATCCATTGGTTTCAGGAGGACGTTTCATGAGCACAGCCTATCAAGAAGACATCAGCACCAGCGTATTACGCCGCATGAAAGAAGGCGGTTTCGATTTTTCCCGATTCCATCCCATTGAGTTCTACGCCATTTTCCCGGACGAGGAGCGGGCGCGCAGGGCGGCAGGTCATTTTCGGGGCGAATCGTTGAACGCGCAGATCAGTGCACGGGACGACGGGGCTTGGTCATTGGAACTGAGCCGGGTGATGTACGCCACTTACGATGATATTGGCGACTTCGAGCAAGACTTTGAAGCAGTCGTCGAACCCTTGGGGGGGGTTATCGAGGGCTGGGGGGTCAAGCAAGAGATCCGGCGCCTGCAGGCCTGACAATCCTCACCGCAACCACAGCAACGGCTGACCTTTGTGTCGGCCGTTTTCATGTGCGCATCTGACCCACCGCTATCGCGAGCAGGCTCGCTCCCACAGTTGAGCTCAAGCAGTCACAAAATCTGCATTCACCACGGATCCCTTGTGGGAGCGAGCCTGCTCGCGATGGCGATGGCGATGGCACAGCCAGCCACCGTCAAAGAGTCGACTATGCTCAGGAAAGCGACGCCCCTGCGTCGCAATGAAGCGGGGGGCAGCGGGTCGGGGCCATTTGCCGCACCATAGAAGTGCGCAGCCTGTCAGTGGAGAATCCAACCCGTTGATCATAAAGCGTTTATGCCGATGGCACGGGGCTTGCGAAGCTTGCTGCCAGGGTG
This sequence comes from Pseudomonas thivervalensis, assembly GCF_001269655.1. GTDB lineage: Bacteria > Pseudomonadota > Gammaproteobacteria > Pseudomonadales > Pseudomonadaceae > Aquipseudomonas > Aquipseudomonas thivervalensis. The sequence continues at coordinate 77,233 of NZ_LHVE01000013.1, read as the reverse complement.
ACAAGGAGTACGGCATGATCCGCAGCGGTTTTGATGAAATGTACGACGCCAATGGCCAGGTCCGTCCTCATTACGAGGCATTTGCCCGCTGGCTGGCCGATACGCCTGACGAGCTGCTGGCGCAACGCAGGCGCGAAGCGGACCTGTTGTTTCATCGTGCCGGCATTACGTTCACGCTCTACGGGGACGAGCAGGGCACCGAGCGCCTGATCCCGTTCGACACCATCCCGCGCAGCATCCCGGCCAGTGAATGGCGGGTGGTCGAGCGTGGCTGCATCCAAAGGGTCAAGGCGCTGAACATGTTCCTGGCCGACCTCTACCACGAACAACGGATCATCCGCGCCGGCATCATTCCCGCCGAGCAGGTGCTGGCCAACGAGCAATACCAACTGGCGATGCAGGGGCTGGACTTGCACCGTGACATCTATGCCCACATTTGCGGTGTCGACCTGGTCCGAGACGGGGACGGCACCTACTACGTGCTCGAAGACAATCTGCGCACGCCCAGCGGCGTCAGCTACATGCTTGAAGACCGCAAGATGATGATGCGCCTGTTTCCCGAGCTGTTCGCCGCCCAACGCATCGCGCCCATCGACCATTATCCGAACCTGCTGCTCGACACCCTGAAAAGCTCCAGCCCGCTGGACGACCCTAGCGTCGTAGTGTTGACGCCGGGGCGTTTCAACAGCGCGTTCTTCGAGCACGCATTCCTGGCCCGGGAGATGGGCGTGGAGTTGGTGGAAGGCGCCGACCTCTTCGTGCGGGATGACAAGGTGTTCATGCGCACCACCGACGGGCCGAAAGCGGTGGATGTGATCTATCGGCGCCTCGACGACGCATTCCTCGACCCACTGGCTTTCAACCCGGATTCGATGCTCGGCGTACCGGGCCTGTTGTACTCCTACCGTTCCGGCAACGTGGTGCTGGCCAATGCCATCGGCACGGGCGTGGCGGACGACAAGTCGGTGTACCCGTTCGTCACCGACATGATCCGTTTTTACCTGGACGAAGAGCCGATCCTGAAGAATGTTCCTACATGGCAGTGCCGTAATCCTGCTGAGCTTTCCCACGTGCTGGCGAATCTTCCCGAGCTGGTGGTCAAGGAAACCCAGGGCTCCGGTGGTTATGGAATGCTGGTTGGACCGGCCGCGACGACGGCGCAAATCGATGCCTTTCGCGAGCGAATCAAGGCCAAGCCGCACGCTTACATTGCCCAGCCGACGCTGTCGCTTTCGACGTGCCCGACCTTTGTCGAAAACGGCATCGCCCCGCGTCATATCGACTTGCGTCCGTTTGTGCTGGCCGGCCGCGAGACCCGCGTGGTGCCTGGCGGGCTGACACGGGTGGCGCTGCGCGAAGGCTCCCTGGTGGTGAACTCATCCCAGGGTGGTGGAACCAAGGACACCTGGGTGGTCGAGGATTGAGGAGCTGCCATGCTGAGTAGAACCGCCTCGGACCTGTATTGGATGTCGCGCTACCTGGAGCGTGCGGAAAACCTCGCGCGGATGCTCGACGTCAGTTATTCGTTGTCGCTGATGCCCCAGGATGGACGTGGCGACGGCCTGCACGAGCTGGCCATGCCATTGTTGATCACCGGCACGTTGGATGATTACCGGGAGCGACACGGCGACTTGCACGCTGAGCGCTTGCTGCATTTCTTTGCCCTGGAAGCGGCGAACCTGGCCAGCATCTACAGTTGCCTCGGCTCTGCGCGAGCCAGTGCCCACGCGGTACGTGGCCGAATCACCGCCGACATGTGGGAAAACGTCAACGCCACCTGGTTGGATATCCGGGGTATCGCCGAGCAAGGCTTGAACCGCTATGGCATGAGCCGTTTCTGCGAGTGGATCAAGGAGCGATCCCACCTGTTTCGCGGTGCTACCTACGGCACCATCATGCGTAACGACGCGTTCAGGTTCATTCGCCTGGGGACGTTTATCGAAAGGGCCGACAACACCCTGCGCTTGCTCGATGCCCGCTACGAAATGGCCGGCGACCAGGCCGACGCGGTCAGCGATGGCACGGCCCACGCGTACTACCAATGGAGCGCCTTGTTGCGGGCCTTGTCGTCTTTCGAGGCCTACACCGAGATCTACCGTGAAGCCCCGGGCGCTCGCCATGTGGCTGAGCTGTTGCTGTTGCGCGCCGACGTGCCGCGCTCGCTGCGCGCCTGCACCGAAGAAATCAACCAGATCCTCGCCAGCCTACCGGGCACCAACGGCCGACAGGCACAACGGCTGGCGGCGGAAATGGACGCACGCCTGCGCTACACCTGCATCAACGAAATCCTCGACGGGGGCCTGCATGCCTGGCTCACCGAATTCATCCCACTGGTTCGTGAACTGGGTGATGCCATTCACAGTTCCTACCTGGAGGTCATATGAGACTCTCGATCAGCCACGAAACGGCCTACCACTATGAAGACCAGGTTCGCGCCAGCATCCAGTACCTGCGCCTGACACCCCACGACAGCGAACGCCAGCATGTGCTGAGCTGGCAGCTTGATTTGCCGCGGCCGGTGCGGGCGCAGCTGGATCCGTTCGGCAACATCCTGCACGTACTGACCCTGGACGAGCCCCACGAAACGGTCATCATCGGCGCCCGCGGGCAGGTGGATATCGATCCGTTGCGCGAAGCCGAGCATGAAAGCCAGTCGGCGCTGCCGTTCCTGCGCTTCACCCGGCTGACCGAGGCGGACGAAGCCCTTCGGGCCTTCGCCGCGCAGCAATGCCAGCAGCGTCGCGATCGCACGGCGCTGATCGACCTGATGCACGGGCTGAACCAGCACATGCTCTACACCCCGGGCGCCACGGCAGTCGAGACCAGCGCGGCCCAGGCTTTCGCCGGTGGTAGCGGGGTGTGCCAGGACCACACCCATGCCTTCCTGGCCTGCGCGCGTAGCCTGGGCGTGCCAGCGCGGTATGTGTCGGGGTATTTGTTCAGCGAAGAGAGCGAACACCTGGCGAGCCATGCCTGGGCAGAGGCCTGGCTGGACGACGCCTGGTACAGCTTCGACGTGACCAACCAACTGGCTCGCCCGGAGCGCCATTTGAAACTGGCCGTGGGCCTGGATTACCTGGACGCCTGCCCGGTGCGTGGCATGCGCCGCGGCGGTTGTGAGCAGATGCATGCCAAGCTGGTGGTGACAGCGGCGCCAGTGATTACGGTGCAACAGCAATGATCATCTGGCGAGCGAGCTTTTGTGGCGAGGGAGCTTGCTCCCGCTGGGCTGCGTAGCAGCCCCTTGTAAAGCTTGCGAGCGCTTCGCACTCGAGCGGGAGCAAGCTCCCTCGCCACCAAAAATCTATCTCACGGGGCCAATGGCTGCTTGCGCCCCGCCATATGCTTCAAATACCCCACCAGCAAATCCAGCTCCGAGTCTGGCAGCACTGCTGCCGAGAACCCGGGCATCTTGCCCTGGGGCCAGCGTCGCAGGCCTTGCGGGTCGCGAATGTAGCGCTTGAGGAAATCCCCTGAGAAGTATTCGGTCGGATTAAAGGGAACGTTCAGATCGGGACCGAACTGTGCGTCGCCAGCGCCGTTGAGCCGATGACACGCCAGGCAGTTTTTCTGGAACAGCGCGAAACCCTTGTTGACCGGGTCGTCCTTGGCCAGGTTGGGCGCCGGCAACAGCGCCGGGAAGCGTTCGGCCACCGCCGACAGGCGCTTGATGCTCGCCACCGCATAGGGCCATTGTTCCGGGCTGATATGACCTGCCTGAGGATCGGTCCAGACCAGGTAGAAAGGCCCTGCACTGGACTTGCCTTCTCCCAGGGACGGCCAGGGTTGGGCCGGGTCCTCTATCGCCAGCCAGGCCCGGGCCCCGCTCTTGTTGAGTAATGGCGCTGCCGGCATTTCGGCTGCGAAGCCGTCCAGGGCAACGGCCTGCAGGTGGTCGTCCGGCTGGATGCCCGTCAACAGTGACGTCAGTGGCACGGCTCGATAACTCATGGGTTTCTTGTAGGAAACGTCCTCAGCAATCTGGACCATTCGCGCGTCCGGGTGCTTGAGCAGTTCTTCAGTTTGCCAGGTGCGCGTGCTCGCGCCCAACTCCAGCACGAGTTGCGCGGCATAAAGGGGCGTGCTGAGCAGCAACGCCCCGAACACAATGAGAGCTTTCAAATCGATCGCCTTCCATGTCGAGGGGAGCCGCAAAGGTTGGCACAGCCATCGCAGCTCGAACAGAGAACCCATCACATTTTTTGGCGACACAACGTATTGGATGGTGCAGGTGCCCCGCGCAGGATTCAGCCAATCACCTTGGTGATATTCGGCAAAATCAACAGCAGCGTCGTGGCAAAGAGAATGAGTCCGGCTTGACGAACTTTCGATTGTTTGAACATGGCTGACCCGCCTTTTTTGTTATTTCCTAAAGACCAGCCTGCATATCCATGACGGCTGGCGTTGCACTTCCTGTTCCGACAAGCGCCTCGGCAAAACCCGACGACTAACTTGTACAAGGATTACATTAGGGGCCGCGGCCGCCTTGGCTTAGATCCAATTCGTATCAGTTTGTAGAACATCGCTATAAAAAAGGCATGAGGCCCATTGCCACCTTCCTGCTGGCCCTTTTGCTAGACAGCTTGCCCTCCTGAATCGGTTAACCCGATAGCTCGCTACCGTTCGTCTGAGCGTGGTCGTCAACGCCATTGAGCGCTGTGGTCATTGAATCCGGCGCCGCTGGGCTTATGGTTGAGGCATCGCATTACGCCCATGGTTTCGAGGATGGTCATGACCCAAGCTTTGATTTTCGACGCATTACGCACGCCTCGCGGCAAGGGCAAAGCCGACGGAGCCTTGCACAGCGTCAAACCGGTGAACCTGATGGGCGGCCTGCTCAGCGCCTTGCAGCAGCGTATGGACCTGGACACCAGCCAGGTCGACGACATCGTGCTCGGTTGCGTGACGCCGGTGGGAGAGCAGGGCGCCGATATCGCCAAGACGGCTGCGCTGGTGGCCGATTGGGATGTCAGTGTGGCCGGCGTGCAACTCAATCGGTTTTGCGCCTCGGGCCTGGAAGCGGTGAACCTGGCGGCCATGAAGGTGCGTTCCGGGTTCGAAGACCTGGTAGTGGCCGGCGGCGTCGAATCCATGTCCCGGGTGCCCATGGGCAGCGATGGCGGTGCGTGGGCGCTGGATCCGCAATCCAACCTGCACGGCCACTTCATACCCCAGGGCATCGGCGCCGACCTGATCGCCACCTTGGAAGGCTTCAGCCGCGAGGATGTCGACAGCTACGCGCTGCATTCCCAGCAAAAAGCCGCTCGCGCCCGGGCCGACGGTTCGTTCGATAAATCCTTGGTCGCCGTGCGGGACCAGAATGGCATCGTGCTGCTGGATCGCGACGAATTCATCCGCGCCGACTCCACGCTCGAAGGCCTGGGCAAGCTCAAGCCGAGTTTCGAAGTCATGGGCCAGATGGGCTTCGATGGCACGGCGTTGCGGGTCTACAGCCATGTGGAGCGAATCCATCATGTGCACACGCCAGGCAACAGTTCCGGCATCGTCGACGGTGCGGCGCTGATGTTGATCGGTTCCGAAGCCAAGGGGCGCGCCCTGGGCCTGCAACCCCGGGCACGGATCGTCGCCACCGCCGTTACCAGCACCGACCCGACCATCATGCTCACCGGCCCGGCGCCGGCCACCCGCAAGGCCCTGGTCAAGGCCGGGTTGCGGGTGGAGGACATCGACCTGTTCGAAGTCAACGAAGCCTTCGCCTCGGTGGTGCTCAAGTTTATCCGCGACATGGCCATCGACCCTGCCAAGGTCAACGTCAATGGTGGCTCCATCGCCCTGGGACATCCCTTGGGAGCGACCGGGTGCGCAATCCTGGGCACGCTGCTCGACGAATTGGAGGCGCGTCGCCTGCGCTATGGCCTGGCGACCCTCTGTGTCGGCGGCGGCATGGGCATTGCCACCGTCATTGAACGCCTCTGAGCCCGACTTCAAGGAACACTTATGACCGCTGCTATCCGTTACGAAATCGGCCAGGACCGGATCGTCGTCCTGACCCTGGACATGCCGGGCCAGAGCGCCAACACCATGAACGCGCGCTACCGCGAGGCCATGGCCGCCTGCGTCGCCCGTTTGAACGCTGAAAAGGACTCGATTGCCGGGGTGATCATCACCTCGGCCAAGCACACGTTTTTTGCCGGCGGTGACCTCAATGAACTGGTCAAGGTCGGCCAGCCCGAGGCCAAGGCGTTCTACGAGATGGTCCTGCTGCTCAAGGCGCAACTGCGTGCCTTGGAGACCCTGGGAAAGCCCGTGGTGGCGGCGATCAATGGCGCGGCCCTCGGCGGTGGTTGGGAGATCTGTCTGGCCTGCCATCATCGTGTGGCGCTGGACCTGCCATCGGTGCAGCTTGGCTTGCCGGAAGTCACTCTCGGCCTGCTGCCGGGCGGCGGCGGGGTGGTGCGAATGGTGCGCCTGCTCGGCTTGGAAAAGGCCCTGCCGTATTTGCTTGAGGGTAAGAAGGTCAATGCACAACAGGCGTTGCGGGCCGGTTTGATCGATGAGCTGGCGAAGGATCGTGACGAACTGCTGGCCAAGTCCCGGGCCTGGATTCTCACCAACCCCAGTGTCGTGCAACCCTGGGATGCAAGGGGCTATCGGCTGCCGGGGGGCACGCCGTCCGACCCGAAAGTCGCGCAAATGCTGGCGATTGCCCCGTCGATCCTGCGCAACAAGACCCAGGGCTGCCTGCCTGCGCCGGAGAAGATCCTCTGCGCCGCGGTGGAGGGTGCCCAGGTTGATTTCGACACCGCCCACCTGATTGAAACCCGCTACTTCACCGAACTGACCACCGGCCAGGTGGCGAAGAACCTGATCGGTACTTTCTGGTTCCAGCTCAACGAGATCAAGGCTGGCGGTTCTCGCCCACAAGGCTTGGCGCCTTATCTGACAAGAAAAGTCGGCGTGCTTGGTGCGGGCATGATGGGCGCGGGTATTGCCTACGTCAGCGCCGTGGCCGGCATCACGGCGGTACTCAAGGATGTCGATCTGGTGGCTGCGGAGAGGGGCAAGGCCCGTTCGGCGACGTTGCTGGATAAAAAGGTTGCCCGCGGCCAACTGACGGCCGAGCAGCGCGAAGCCACGTTGGCGCGAATTCACCCCACCGACAGCAACGCGGACCTGGCCGGTTGCGACTTGATCATCGAAGCGGTATTCGAAGATCGTGCCCTGAAGGCCAGCGTGTCGGCCGCCGCCCAGGCGGTGGCGGGCGATGATGCGGTGATCGCCTCCAACACCTCGACCTTGCCCATTACCGGTCTGGCCATGGCCGTGCCGGACCCGACGAAGTTTATCGGCCTGCACTTCTTCAGCCCGGTGGAAAAAATGCCCCTGGTGGAGATCATCAAGGGCGTGCGCACCAGTGACGCTACCCTGGCCCGGGGTTTCGATTTTGTCCTGCAGATCAACAAGACGCCGATTGTGGTCAACGACAGTCGCGGTTTCTTCACATCGCGGGTGTTCGGCACCTTTACCAACGAGGGCATCGCCATGCTCGGCGAGGGCGTGAGTGCGCCGATGATCGAAACCGAAGCGCGCAAGGCCGGGATGCCGGTCGGGCCTCTGGCGATCTCTGACGAAGTTTCCCTCAGCCTGATGAGCCATATCCGCACGCAAACCGCCAAGGACCTGCGCGCAGAAGGGAAAACGCCGATTGATCACCCAGCGTTCGCCGTGATTGACTTGCTGCTCAACGAATACAAGCGTCCGGGCAAGGCCGCCGGCGGCGGTTTCTATGAATACCCGGCCAATGGCCAAAAGTACCTGTGGCCGCAACTAAGGAGCCGCTTCGAGCAAGCCGAAGGGCAGATTTCGCCGCAGGATATCCGTGATCGCCTGCTGTTCATCCAAGCCTTGGAAACCGTGCGCTGCGTGGAGGAGGGTGTGCTGACTTCGACGGCTGACGCCAACGTCGGCTCGATCTTCGGCATTGGCTTCGCCGCCTGGACCGGCGGTGCATTGCAGTTCATCAACCAATACGGACTGCAGAACTTTGTCGGTCGTGCCCAGTACCTGGCCGAGCAATACGGCGAGCGCTTCTCACCGCCGGCCTTGTTGTTGGAGAAAGCCGCCCGGCACGAACTGTTCTGACAGACTGGGTAAGGGACTTGCCTTGGGACCATGTTTCAGGGCAGGCTCTGGGGTGTGCAATATTCCCATCACGTGTCAGGTATTTTTTATGTCGCTACGCATCTGCATTCTGGAAACCGATATCCTGCGTCCGGAACTGGTCGACCAATATCAGGGTTACGGGCAGATGTTCCAGCGCCTGTTTTCACAGCAGCCCATCGCGGCCGAATTCATCGTGCACAACGTGATGGAGGGGCATTACCCCAATGATGACGAGGCGTTCGACGCTTATCTGGTGACCGGCAGCAAGGCGGATTCCTTTGGTACCGACCCTTGGATTCAAACCCTCAAGACCTACCTGCTGGAGCGCTACCAGCGCGGCGATAAACTGCTGGGCGTGTGCTTTGGTCATCAACTGCTGGCGCTGTTGCTGGGCGGCAAGACTGAACGCGCCACCCAAGGCTGGGGCGTCGGCACCCATCGCTACACACTCGCCGCCAAGGCGCCGTGGATGAGCCCGGTGATGGAAGAACTGACCTTGCTGATCAGCCATCAGGACCAGGTCACCGAACTGCCCGAAAGCGCGACCGTCATCGCCTCCAGCGATTTCTGCCCGTTCGCGGCCTACCACATCAACGACCAGGTGCTGTGCTTCCAGGGCCACCCGGAATTCATCCACGATTATTCCCGGGCCTTGCTGGAGATTCGACAGCAGCACCTCGGCGAGCAGATCTACAGCCAGGGCGTAGCGAGCCTCGCCTACGAGCATCACGGCACCACGGTGGCGGAGTGGATGATGCGTTTCGTTGCGCACAAGCCGCAGGCTGAAGCCAGCCAAGCCTAGCGATCACCGCTGTCTAATGTGGGAGTGGGGTCTATCCATTCCCTTGTGGGAGCGAGCCTGCTCGCGATGAGTGCCCCACACATCCGACTGAAGAACACTCGCCTACAACCACCCCGACCGCTTGAAACTCGCCCACAACGCCGTACACCCCACGCCGATAAATCCAAGCACCAGAAAATACCCATAGTGCCAGGTCAACTCCGGCATATTTTCGAAGTTCATCCCATAGATCCCGGCGACTGCCGTGGGAAACGCCAGGATCGCCGCCCACGCCGCGAACTTGCGCTGCACTAAGCTCTGGCGCGACGCTTCGAGCAGCACGCCGACTTCGATGGTCTGGCTGGCGATGTCGGCCAGGGTTGCCAAGTCTTCCATCTGCCGCGTGACATGAATCTGCACGTCGCGGAAATAGGGGCTCATGTTCTTGTCGATGAAAGGGAAGTCGAGTCGCTGCAACTCTTCGCTGATCTCCACCATTGGCGCCGCATAGCGACGCAGGCGCAACACGTCGCGGCGCAAGCTGTGCAGGTTCTGGATATCCCGTTCGTTGAGGGAACTGCACAAGACGTTGCGCTCCAGCTCATCGATTTCGGCGTGAATGGCTTCACCCACGGGCTGGTAGTTTTCAATCACGAAATCAAGGATGGCGTAGAGGACGAAATCTTCCCCGTGTTTCAGTAAAAGAGGACGTGCCTCACAACGCTGCCGGACGTGGGCGTAGGACGCCGAATGACCGTTGCGAGCCGTGATGACGTAGCCCTTGCCGGCAAAGATGTGGGTTTCGATGAATTCCAGCTTGCCGTCCTTTCGTATCGGCGAATACGTGACGATGAACAGCGCATCGCCAAAGGTCTCCAGCTTGGGACGGCTGTGTTTCTCCATAGCGTCTTCGATCGCCAGTTCGTGCAGGTTGAACTGACGCTGCAGGTTGGTCAGCTCCAGGGCGCTGGGTTCTTCGAGACCGATCCATACAAAGTGACCAGGCTTGGCAGCCCAGGCACTGCCTTCGTCTAGGGTGATATTGGTGACTTTCTTACCGGCGCTGTAAACCGCAGCAGCAACGACTCTACCCATAATGGTGGTTCACTTCTTATTGGAAAATGGCAGTGGCAGGCAGCGTTCAGCTTAACGCGCCCTGCAGCTTGAGAGTCAGCAAAATCTGCGGAGTTCTGCGGCAAAAGAAAACCCGCCGAGGGGCGGGTTTTCCATTCAGGCGGCTTGTAATTGCCGGTCCATTGTCGCGATGCATTCGCGCATCTGCTCGCGACATTGGGCGATGAGCCTGGGCATGTCATCCATGCTCAATCCGACCGTAGGAATCGCCGGCAACGAGCGTATGAGGATGTCACCGCTGCGCCAGCGATTGAGGCGCATGTGCTGGATGTAGCTGCTGACGCACACCGGAATAATCGGGACTCCGGCGGCGATTGCCATCTGGAACGCACCTTTCTTGAACGGCAGCAGGTCCTCGCCCAGGTTGCGTGTGCCTTCTGGAAAAACCCAGATCGAGGTGTCCTCATGCTGCAACGTATGGGTGGTGGTCAGCATGGACTGTCGCGCCTTGATCGCATTGCCGCGGTCGATCAACACGTTACCGGCCAGCCAGAACAATTGCCCGAACAGCGGCACCCATTTCAGGCTCTTCTTGCCGATGCACACGGTACGGCGCGGCACCACGTTGCCGAACATGAACAGGTCATAGTTGGATTGGTGATTGGCGATGATCACGCAGCCATTGGGCTTATCCACTAGCGTGTCGACCTGCGTCCGGACCCGCAGGCGCAAAATGCACATGGCTGGCAACGCGTACAACCTGGCGCATAAACGACTGTTGTCCGGGTTGAACGGTCGGCACAGGCCCAGCATCACCCCGAGCACACCCGCCAAAACAAAATGCAGGCCCATCAGCAACATACGCAGTACAAACAGCATCAACAGGCCCCATCGGGACAAAAGGTGGCGCAGTGTACGGACGTGCACTGTTTTCGGCAATTGCCCCTGTAGAGGTAGGAAATGGACGATGTTTAAGCGCATGTTTCCGCACGGCGCGACAGAAGCGGCCTAGAGCGGTTGATGATTTTTAAACGGTGCATGTGGGAAAAAGCCCAGCTCCAGGGAAGGGCTGAACCTGTGGCGAGGGAGCTTGCTCCTGCTGGCCCTGTAGGAGCTGACGAGCGGAGCGAGGCTGCGATCTTCCTATTACCAATTGAGTCCGGAGCGAAAGATCAAAAGATCGCAGCCTCGCTCCGCTCGACAGCTCCTACAAGCGTCAGCCCATATGTTCCTGATCCAGCAAAATCGCACTGTCCAGCGTTTCCAGCAGGGCCTTGCGAACTTTCAGCTTGGTGTTCTTGTGGGCGGACATGTTGATTTTCTTCAATTGACGCGCTGCTTCCAGGGCCGCGCCTTGCAGTTCCTCGGCCGACACCACCTTGTCGAGGAAACCCGCATCCACCGCATCCTGGGGATTGAACATCTCCGCATTGATCACCGAACGGTGAAACGCCGACTTGCGCAGGCGGTCACGGGCCAGCTCGATACCGGCGTGGTGCATGGTCATGCCGATCTGCACTTCGTTCAGGCCAATGCTGAACGACCCTTCCACACCAATGCGATAGTCCGCCGAGAGCAGCAGGAACGCACCCTTGGCCACCGCATGCCCCGGGCAAGCGACGACGACAGGGAAGGGGTGCGACAACAGGCGACGGGCCAGCGTCGAGCCAGCCGTGACCAGGCTCACCGCTTCTTTGGGGCCTGCGGTCATCACCTTCAGGTCGTAGCCACCCGACAGAATTCCTGGCTGTCCGGTAATGATCACCACCGCCCGATCCGCCGTCGCCTTGTCCAGCGCATCGTTGAACGCGGCAATCACATCCGGCGAGATGGCATTGACCTTGCCGTTGTTCAAGGTCAGGGTCGCGATACCGTCTTCGAGATGGTAGGCAATCAAGTCGCTCATGACGCTATTCCTTGTAAGAGAAGTGTCGCAGACGTTACCCACCGCCGCAGGCCAGGTAAAGCACCGTGACTGACTCACCGGTCAGCCCCAAGCCCGACAAACAGCCTGGCCCGCCCATCCCGCCAAGCCTTCATCATATAGAGCATTGCCTATACAGCCCCGGAGATTGGCCGGTTTGCCATGCCTAAGTGCGTTTGAAATGCTCGACCAAGCTTAACCGCATGAAAATTCTGAAAAAAACCTTTGCCATCGGAAAAGCTTTCGACTACATTAGCGCGCCTCGACAGACTGAACAGTTTGCCGAGATACGGTGAAGTGTCCGAGTGGCTTAAGGAGCACGCCTGGAAAGTGTGTATACAGGAAACTGTATCGAGAGTTCGAATCTCTCCTTCACCGCCACATTCTACAAACACAAACCCCTGATTTTCCTAGAGAAAGTCGGGGGTTTGTGGTTTTTGGTGCCTGAAAAAGGGCCATATGGGATCAGTTTGGGACCGGACAGGGTTTCCTGGAACCATGATAGGCAGTGAATCACCCAAAAGCAGTGGGTTGATTTCGATTAGTCGTAACAGGTAGAAATCAGCCAAAAACTGCCACGTCGTGTGTCTACTTAGAGGCATTCATGCCGCAATACTGCACCCATTTGCATCGCCACAGCCATTATCCGTATATCGCAATCTGCCGTTATGCCGGCGGCCAGCCACCTGCCGGTTTATAGTTATCATTTACTTCCACTGGTTTTAAGCCAAGCGCCTTGGCAACTTCTGCTTTTTTTGCGTACCTCGTTGTAGTGTGAAAATTTGTCAGCTTCTGTCGCATCTTCCCCAAACCGTAGGCTCCAGGTTCATTATTCTTAATGATCACCTGCCTCGGGTGAGCGCCTTCACCTTCAAAACTATCAGCTTCGAAATTGATCAGTTCTCTGGTCGTAATATTAAGGTTGGCGAAATCGCTTAGATCATAAGCTATAAGAATTGCGCCATGGCTTATATTATTTGAAGGTCGGTAGGTGTTTGTAAGATTGAATATCCACATTGCCGATTCATTATGGGACACCAAACCGCTCCCAACAGCTATGGGGGCATACTGTTTGGGCACCCACCTATAGGAACGTACCATCGCATCACCTCCTTGATTGAAATGGGGTTTGAGCTGTTGGAGATGCTTTATCGATGCAGCAAGCATTCCCTTGGTCAATGGCTGCACGTTCGCATCCTGTAGCACCCCCTGACTGACTGCATTTTAGCTTCGCGCATCACGCTACGAGGTGGATGTCCGGTGCGGAAAACGATTTTTCTGCAGTTTGGCCAGTGTAGTCCGACCTTTCTTGAGTTGCCGCTGTGCAGGGGGATTTATCTGGTTAGCGATCATTTTGTGTCGATCTCAGCTTGGCGCCATCGGCAGAATTCATGGGACTGCCATGGGAGCGCTTGCGCAAATTGTCAGTCTGAAAAGTCTATATATAGGGGTCTTGCTCGCCCAAAAGCACAATCGGAAAAGGTGCGAATTTCCTAACCTTGACTCCACCATCACAATGACTATCCCCGTGTATAGCCGTGCTACAAAACATCCTGTCCAACACGTGGAAAAACTCCGATGCCACTGCTCTCCAACGGCAGGCTCTCCAATCGCTTCGGACTGTTTTGCGTCGCCAGTTTTCTGCTATCCATTTCTTATGGTTCCACCTTCCTGGTCTCGCTGCTGGTGACATCCCTGGGAGGAACTGAGCGCGATGCAGGGCAAGTCTTTGCCGTTGCCATGACGAGTACCCTGGTCGCGGTGGTGGTCTCAGGGCATTTGATGCAACGCGTAGGCGCTGCATCGTGCATGGCCCTTGGCGCTGTATTTCTGGTGATTGCGTCCATGGGGTTTGCACTGTTGTCGGGCCTTGGCATCGGTCTGTTGGCCTGCGGTTTGATGCTGGGGATCGGATGGGGGCTCTTCTACACGGTTGGGCCCATCATGGTGGCGGCGATGGTCGAGCCAGCCAGGCGGACTCATTGCTTCGCGCTTTTGTCGGGCAGCATGTTGACGGGGATCGGTAGTGGCCCTCTTTCAGGCAAGTTGGCCAGCTCCGTTGGGTTACCCCTCCAGACGGCTTTCTTCTTTGCCGCCGTCGCGGCATTGCTGGGTGGTTTGTATTTTTGGTGGTTGAGAACGGGCTTCGCCGAGTTGGAGCGCCGGTCTGGCGATAAGGCTCGGATGGGGCTGAGATCGGCGATGGGCGTGTTGCGCTCGCGTTCAGCGTTGTCCATTTTGATGGTAGGGCTGGGAGGCGCGATCTTCGGCGGCTTGGGCAGTTTCCAGACCAGTTATGCAGCCAGTCAGGGGCTTGACTATTCCCTGTTTTTCGTCGGTTTCATGGGGGCGGCTATCGCTTGTCGGTTGTTGATTGCCGGGTGGGTGGTCAGCCGTGACCCTTTCGCGACCTCTTGCCTGTTGACCACTCTGATGTTGGTCGCCGTGACGGGGTTCGGTGTGTGGGTCCATGACAGTCTGAGTTATGGGTTGACCGCCGCCTTGCTTGGGGTCGGTTATGGTCTCAACTATTCGGTCATTAATGGCTTGGCTGCCAACGAGGCGCCACCTGGACTGACCGCACAAGCACTACTGCTTTTCAGCCTGTCCTACTTCATTGGCGTATTCGGGTTTCCCTTTATCGCCGGCAAGCTCATCAGCAGCACGGGCGTGAATGGGATGCTGCTGAGTGTCGGATTGATCGCTCTGTTTGCCTGGGCCTTGAGTGTCAGCCGCTGGCTGGCCGGGCGATTCTGGAAACCAGCCTCTCTCTGAATGAAAATTCTCCCCTGGCGTGCGATAGCTTCCCGGTGAGGGTGGGAGTTTGAGCACAGGCGCAAGAAGGTCGCTAAGACTGAAGGCAGAAAGGCACGGCAAATTGTTTGATGAACGGCTGTTCGTGGAACTTCGCCACTGAACAGCATCAGGCAACCTCACAGCAGTATCGGGCAAAGGTTTCTGGGCACATGCCGTTAAGGTTCTTCTGGAAGAGCGTCTTATCAACTGCAATGCCGTGAGAGAACATCATGACCAGATGGATGAATTTCGCTTGGCGCGTCCAGGCGCTTGCACTTTCTTTTATATTTTTTACGAACAACGTTTGGGCTTCGGAAAACACCCAGCACGCGAATGCGACTCTGGTCCGCCAGGCGTTCACTAACTGGCAGCAAGGCAAAGGCACGGTGTTCGATCTACTGGCGCCTAATGCGAAATGGACCGTGGCCGGGACGAGTCCTGTTTCCGGTGTCTATAACAGCAAGGCTGAGCTGGCCCAAATCGTGCGGCCGATCACCGCGCGACTGGCAACGCCGATTGTCCCCACGGTGCAAAGTATCGTTGCTCAGAATGATGTCGTGGTTGTTCTGTGGAACGGAACAGCCACGGCGCTTGATCACAAACCCTACAACAACAGCTACCTGTGGCACATGACCTTCAAGGACGGTCAGATCACTGAAGTCACAGCCTTTCTGGACACTTACGTGCTGGACGACCTTATTCGGCGCGTAAAACCTGCACAGTAGCGGTTCGCCCGAAACATTTGCGTTGGACTATCTTGTTGGCTGTGAAGCAGTTCGCTTTTGCGTAGCGTGCTCTTCAAAAGGTTTGCTCGATTCAGAACAAAAACCGGAAATGCGTGGTCTTTGTCAGTACCCCAAGTTCGTCTCTCCCTGAGGTCGCACAATGAGTCTGATCGATTGCCCTGAATGCGCTTCCAAAATTTCCGACAAGGCCTACGCCTGCCCACATTGCGGTAATCCTTTCCGGGAGCCGAGTTTCCGCCTGACCGAGAAGAACGTGGGGCAGATTGCCGGGGTGACCGGCGTCTGGCTCACCGCGCCCTGGATCGCGCGGATGGTCTTTGGCGTAGTGGCCGTGATTGCTGTGGCGGCGGTGTTGATCTTGCGATGACCGGTATCCGCAATTGTCGGCTTAGGTATTCAACGGCAATTGCGGACTGTCCGGATTCAACTGTTGTCGCCTGAACTGCCCCGGCGGCTGTCCATGTATCTGGCGAAAACGCCTGGAAAAATAAGCCTCGTCGGCAAACCCGCACAACCTCGCCACTTCGCCCACCGGCCGTGTGCCATTGAGCAGGTAATTGCGCGCCGCATGCATCCGACGTTCGAGCACCAGTTCGGTAAAGGTCTTGCCGATTTCCTTGCGCAGCCAGTGGGTCAGGTACGTCGGCGACAGGTAGGTCGCCGCCGCCACTTTGATCAGGTTGAGGTCCGGGTCGGCGATGTTCTTGCGCAAGTACTCGGACATCCTGCCCAGCGCATCGCGTCGGCTGACTTCGGCGGCATTCTCTTCGGCCAGGCGCTTGAGCGGCTCGGCGTACAAGGCGCAGACGCTGCCGATCAGTTGCAGCAACAAGCCCTTGAGCATCTCGCGGGTGCCGAATTGTCGATTCTCGTCCAGTGCGCGCATTTGCGTGATCAATGCGCATACCTTGGCGAAATCGTCGTCGCCGAGAATGAAGTCCAGATGTTCTTGAAAACGGAACGGCGACAGTTCCGGCGCCAACAGGATCGAAACCTCCTCCAGATCCATGGGATCGCACTGCAAGTGCGGCAGCAGGAACGTTTGGGAGAAGTTGATCACGATGAAATTGCTGTCCGCCGGGTGCGGAATCACGTGCACGCGGTGGGGCAGGATGAAGGCCAGGGTATTGCGCGGAAACGGCCGTTCGACATTGCCAATGTGTTGCACGGTGTCGCCGCCGAGGTTGATCTGGATCTGGAAGTACTCATGGCGATGCGGGCTGGTTTCCGCGCGTCGTCCTTTTTTGTCGCGGATATAGAAGTCGGTCAATTCGCTGCGTTGCTGCATGACATAGGTGGGGACTCGGCTCGGTGATGACATCTCCTGGGAATCCTTTGCGTGGCATGGCGGTGACGACGATTGTGACGGTGCATCTGGCCGATTTTCAAGGTGTTATACGATGACAAGGTGTCTGGACTGAATTTTCTGTAGTCCGAGGATGGCGGTTGCTTGTCCAAAACGACAAATTCGTGTTTTCAGGATTTATCTTTTAAAAACAGGCAGTTATTAGAAAGCTGAAAACAGTTTTAAAAAACTCAGTGATCTTGTTTTTTTGGACAGGTTTCTTCGACACGGTTTAGACCGGGAAAAATGATCTAACACCTCAGTTGATTTTGAATAGTTGTACGACCACTGTTGGGGCCACGCAACCCGACCCTCCCTCCAAAAACAATCCAAGGTGCGCACATCATGAACTTGTTCCTGCTTCACGCTGACCCTCCCGACTGTTCCTGCGACAGATCTTGTTGCAAGGCTTCTTTGAACACCTGACACCGGCTGTTCACGCCTCTCATTCCTGTAGCGATTGTTCTGCCCCGGCATCGAGGGCATTGATTTCGGCTGCTCGTAAACATTTCGACGCTTCTAACAATAACGAGGTCCACCATGTCGAACTCCCACACCTCCCAAATTGCCAGCGCCCGGGACGCCGTGGTACCTGAGCGCCTGCCGTCGCGGCGGCGTTGGTTCATGCTGTCGTTGCTGCTGATCGCGACGATCATCAACTACATCGATCGGGTGAATATTTCGATTGCCGCGCCGTTCCTCGCCAAGGACCTGGGCCTGGACAAGATCGAGATGGGCCTGATTTTTTCTGCGTTTGCCTGGACCTACGCCATTGCACTGGTGCCCGCCGGGTTCATCGCCGATCGCTTCGGTTCCCGGTTCACCTACGGGGTGTCGCTGATCAGTTGGTCGACCGTCACCGTGTGCCAGGGCTTTGCCACGGGCTTCGCTTCGCTGTTTGGCCTGCGCCTGGCGGTCGGCGCGATGGAAGCACCGGCGTTTCCGGCCAATAGTAGGGCGGTCACGGTGTGGTTCCCGGCGCGTGAGCGGGGCCTGGCCAGCAGCATTTACGTCTGCGGCCAGTACTTGGGCACGGCGCTGTTTACCGGTGCGCTGCTGTGGCTGGCGACCACTTATGACTGGCGCCATGTGTTCTACAGCACGGGTGCACTCGGCATCGTTTTCGGTGTGGCCTGGCTGTGCCTGTATCGCGACCCGATGAACTGCAAGAAAGTCAGCCAGGAAGAACTCAAGTACATCGAGGCCGGGGGCGGGCTGGTCAAGAGCAGCCAGGAGCGCACCCGATTCAACTGGCGGCAGATCGCCGAGCTGTTCAGCTATCGGCAGGTCTGGGCGATTTGTATCGGTAAGTTCGCCAGCACCTCGGCGCTGTACTTCTTTCTCACCTGGTTCCCCACGTACCTGATCGAAGAGCGTCAACTGACCATGATCAAGGCCGGGATCTTTGCCGTGCTGCCGTTCGTGGGCGCGACGGTGGGGATCCTGCTCGCCGGGATCGTCTCCGATCTGCTGATCCGTCGCGGCTATTCGCTGTCCTTTGCCCGCAAGTTGCCGCTGGTGGTCGGCTCGATGCTGGGCATGTCCATCGTGCTGGTGAATTTCACCGATTCGAACGTGATCTGCATCGCTGTGCTGACGATTGCCTTCTTCGCCCAGGGCATCGCTTCGTCCTCGTGGGCGGCGGTGTCGGAAGTGGCGCCCAAGGAACTGATCGGGCTGACCGGCGGGATCACCAGCCTGGCGGCCAACATCGGCGGCATCGTCACCCCCATCGTAATTGGCGCGATTGTCCACAAGACCGGCTCATTTGCCTTGGCCTTCTGGTTCATCGGCGGTGTGGCGCTGATTGGCACCTTGTCCTATTCGTTGCTGCTTGGCCGTTTGTATCGCATTGAACTCAAGGCGCGCTGAGCCCGGAAAAAAGCTGTTTTTCTCCAACACGAGGCGGCATTCCTCCAACTTAGCCAGGGATTGCCGCCGTACGCTGACGTTTCTATCAGGACTTTTACCAGGATGAACATGCCCGAGTATGTCTTTACCCCGGACTTGCCAGTGACCCTGCCGGTTGTTGGCACTGCGCAGCGTTTTCCCGTTGGCCGGGTCTTTTGCGTTGGTCGCAACTACCCTTGGCCCGATACCCAGGGTGAATCCCGCGTGCCACCGGTGTTTTTCATGAAACCAGCCAGTTGTGTGGTGGACGCGGTCGGTGGCGTGACGTTTCCACCGATGACCCAGGAGTTCGCTCACGAAATCGAATTGGTCGTGGCCATCGGCGAGGGCGGCACCAACATCCCTGAGGACCAGGCGCTGGCCTATGTGTGGGGCTACGCGGCGGGTCTGGACCTGACCCGGCGTGATGTCCAGCGCCTGGCCAAGCGCAACGGTTTGCCGTGGGAGGGCGCCAAGGTGTTCGACGGTGCCGCGCCGATGACAGCCATCGTGCCGGTCTCGCGGGCGGGGCACCCCGAAGGCGAGTTGTGGCTGAACGTGAACGGTGAAGAGCGCCAGCGCGACAGCCTCGACAGCCAGATCTGGTCGGTCAGTGAAGTGATCGCCCGCATCTCCCAATCGGTGGCGCTGCGGGCCGGCGACTTGATCATGACCGGCAGCCCGGCAGGCGTCGATGTGCTGCAGCCGGGCGATGTCATCACGGCCGGCATCGACGGCATCGGCAAACTGGAAATGCGCGTCGGTCCGCGTTTATCTGACTGAATTCGAGCAGGGAGAATCCATATGTCCAACACATTGAAAGTGGCTCTGGTGACTGGCGCCGGCAGCGGGATTGGCCGAGCGGTGGCCCTGGGCCTGATGGCAGACGGCTACACGCTGGTGCTGGCCGGGCGCCGCCCCGAGCCCTTGCAGACATTGGTCGAGTTGGCGGCCTGCGAGGGGCGTGAAGCCCTGGCGGTGCCCACCGATGTGCGCGATCCGGCCAGTGTCGATGCGCTGTTTGCCGCCATCGCCGAGGCCTACGGACGCCTGGACGTCGTGTTCAACAACGCCGGCGTCAATGCGCCCGCCGTGCCGCTGGATGAGCTGACGTTCGAGCAATGGCGAAACGTGATCGACACCAACCTCAACGGCGTTTTCCTGTGCGCCCGTGGTGCCTTCGGCCTGATGCGCCGGCAACAGCCCCAGGGTGGACGGATCATCAACAACGGTTCGATTTCGGCCCACACCCCACGGCCGTTCAGCAGCGCCTACACCGCCAGTAAACACGCGGTGCTGGGGCTGACCAAATCCCTGGCCCTGGACGGGCGCGAATACAACATCGCCTGCAGCCAGATCGACATCGGCAACGCCCTCACCGAAATGTCCGTGCGCATGACCCAGGGCGTGCGTCAGGCCAACGGCAGCATCGCGGTGGAGCCGATGGTCGACGTCAAGCACGTCGCCGATGCGGTGCGCTACATCGCCGGCCTGCCGTTGTCGGCCAACGTCCTGAACATGACCGTCATGGCCACGGCCATGCCGTTTGCCGGTCGTGGTTGAGCCAGTCTTTTCCATTCCGTTACGAGGTCTACATGAAGCCAGAAGTCTTGCAGCTCAGCCCAATCCTGATCCCTGAAATCAATGTCCGGCTCAACGAACTGTTCACGGTGCGGCGCTATTTCGAACAGGCTGACAAACAAGCCTATCTACAAGAACACGGCGCCAACATTCGCGGTGTGATCACCGGTGGGCATACCGGCATCAGCCAGGCGCTCATGGCACAACTGCCCCAACTGGAAGTGGTCGCGGTCAACGGCGTGGGCACCGATGCGGTGGACCTGGCCTACGCCAGGGATCGCGGAATCCGCGTCACGGCCACCGTCGGCGCGCTGACCGAAGATGTCGCCGACCTGGCGATCGGCTTGTTGATTGCCGTGTGCCGGGGTCTGTGCACCGGTGATCGCTACGTGCGCTCCGGCCAATGGCCCCAGAGCCCGACGCCACTGTCTCCGCTGCCATTGGCCCGGCAGGTGTCCGGCATGCGCATCGGCATCGTCGGCATGGGCCGGGTTGGTCGCGCCGTCGCGACACGCGCCGCCGCGTTCGGGTGTCCGATTCGCTATACCGATCTGCAACCCATGAGCGATGTGAATTACACCTTCGTCGCCGACCTCAAGCAACTGGCCCACGACAGCGATGCCCTGATCCTCGCGGCCGCCGCTGACAAGGCTGATGCCCTCATCGATGCCGAGGTGCTGCAAGCGCTGGGCAAGGGCGGCTACTTGATCAACGTGGCCCGCGGCAAACTGGTCAACGAGGCCGACCTTGTGGCGACGCTGACCGCCGGAGAAATCGCCGGTGCGGCGCTGGATGTGTTCGTCGATGAACCGCACGTGCCCGAGACGTTGTTTGGCAATGAACAGGTGGTGCTGCAACCGCACCGGGCGAGTGCGACGTTGCAGACCCGCACGCGGATGGGGGAGATGGTGGTGGCGAGTCTGGTGGATAGTTTTGCTGGGAAGGTGCCGCAGGGGTGTGTGACGGGGTGAACGGGAGCCACTTCAGGGAGGAAGCTTGAAGTGGCGATGCAATTACGTCAGTCGTATCCAGGTGGGAGCCGCGTCGCGACCTGGCTCCAACACCTGGCGATCTCCTTGGCAATGCTGCCACTGCCTTTCCTGGGCTCAATCCCATCACTTGCCGTGAGGTACTCCAGCAGCCACTGGTCCGTCCATCCCGCCCATTCGCCCGCGACGGACCTGAGGTTGGATTCGAGCACCGGGAATACTTCATTCCACAGGATGTCGTGGATGTCCTTGGGTGAATAACCGGTTTCAACGACGACGCGAGCGATGTAGTCGTAGGTCAGGCCGTCGATCTCGGTATCCAGGAAGAGCGAGGAAAGGGCCTGCCAGATTTTCAGGCGGGTTGGGTCGACAGGGTTCATTCTTGTCTCGGAGTATGCAAGGGCCGAGTGGTGGTTGGTAGCGTAGTTGACGAGCGCTATAGGTGGTTTCAAAAAAATCCATCCCGATCAGGGACAGGCTAAGTTTTCGATCTGCGGGAATTGAGGATGATCCGCACCGCCATGATCACCCCAACAAGCACCGCCGCAAGACCTGACGTCTCCAGAAGTGTCGGCAGCCGACCATGAAACCACAAGCCAAGTAGCGTCGCGAACAGCGACTCCAAGGCGATCAATTGCCCGGAAAGCACCATGGGCAAACGCCGGGACGCGGCGTTCCAGGCCCAGGCCCCGACAACGGATGACATCAGCGCAATCACGAAACCCCAGAGGTATAAATCCCGCGCAACGGAAACGCTAAAACCCAGGCTCGGGAGTTTGAGCAGGTCGAGTGCTTGTACCGCTGGCAACAAGCACAAGGTGCCGACTCCGGCGCCAGCCATCATCAGGCCCGTCCATGCGCCTGCGGCGTGGGGTGGCAGCGTTAGCAGGGCGCGCTGGTTCAACCAACTGAACGCGAGCCACAACACCACGGCACCGATTGAAAACAACAAGCCCATCAGCCACGAGCCATCGTTTGCAACGGGTTGATGGACTGCGCCGAGATTCGACAGCAGAAGTCCAACCGTCAAAAAAACCAGGGGGATCGCCAATTTGCGCCATTGGAGGGTTTTGGTCGTGGCGTTGCCCAGCAATGCCAGCAAGACCGGCACCATGCCAATAAACGCCGGGGTCAGTACCGGCCCGCCGAAGATGATGCCGGCGGCGATGCAGGCGCTGTAGCCGAGGTAGCCGACTACGCCCAGGCCTGCGGCCAGAAGCACCTGATTGCGGTGCAGCAGCCGCAGCTGGCTCCGATAGAGCAGCACGACACCCAGGCCCAGGGCACCGGCGATCAAGAACCTCACGATCATCAAGTCATAGATCGTGTAGTCGCCGGTGACGTAGGGCGCAATGAAGTTCAACGCCCAGCTCAGCGTCGCGACTACCGCGAGGGCCAGTCCGGTGAAGAGGTTTGAGTGGGTCTTCACTATCACGCAGGTTCCCCGATGCACCACCAATGAACGTCGACTTCATCGTCGCTCTGGGTTACATCGTGCCCATGCTCGATGAAGGATTCGGGCACATCCAAGGCAAGTCGGTCGCTCAAGCGCAGTGGTGCAAGGGTGTTGCGCTGTCCCAGGAAGCTCAAGTAGTAATCACGGTCGTAGAATACCGTGACTTCACTTTGGTGCACCCAGGGCCAAACCAGCAGGCAGGCGACGCGGTAGTAGCCTTGGTTGCGATCCGCCGCACGGGAGAGATGGGCGGCTGCTTCGAGCAACTGTTGAATACAGAAGGACTGCACTTCGATCTGTGCTTGTGGACCTTGAACGAGTGAGTTGATGACTGGAATTTTCCAATGCGTGTAGCGCTCGCTTTCATGGCGGTGAGGATAGAAATGGCCGTTAAATTTCGCGGCCCAGCGCTCCAGCGCACGGAGACGGCGGGGGATACCTCGGAGTTTTCTGTCGCTGAGGGCAATTTGTCGCAAGACGATATCCTTATGCGGTTCAATCGTACTGAGTGAACCCAGTGTAGGCCGCGAAACGATGTGATTGGCGTTCGTCGTGGGTGAGTGTGCAACTTGGTTTTTCCGCCCGACGCTGGCAGCATCCTTTGCGCAGGACGCCATAACGTTTGAAAAGGAATCTTCATCATGGACCCCATCCCCACATTCCAAACCCGCCGCCTCATCCTCATTCCCCTTGAACTGAGGGATGCACCGGCGATTCAACGATTATTCCCACACTGGGAAGTGGTCCGTTACCTAGGCTGTCGCGTGCCATGGCCTTACCCGGGCGACGGCTCGCAGACCTATGTGCGCGACCATGCGCTCCCTGCTGTTGCCGCCGGTCGCGAGTGGCACTGGATGATTCGTATTGCCGAGGATCCGACACAGATCATCGGCAGCATCCATTTGTACGACGAGCCTGGCAACAATCGAGGTTTCTGGCTGGCCCCACAATGGCAGGGACAAGGCTACATGAGCGAAGCTTGCGAGGTGATCAACGCCTACTGGTTTGAAACCCTGGAACGCCCTGTCATGCAAGTGTCCAAGGCAGTGGGCAACCTGGCTTCGCGCCGGGTGTCGGAGCGCGAAGGCATGCGCATGATCGGGACGCAGCAGGGGGAGTTTGTCTGTGGGCCGTTGCTTAAAGAGGTCTGGGAAATGACGCGTGAGGCGTGGCTTAAAGCGAAAGCTTCATCGAACACCTGATTCCCGCGCCGGCCAGAACAACCCATCGAGACAGCTATTGACTCGCCAACGGACGCCACGCCGTGGTCTGTAGATAAGGCCACTGTTTGAGCAGTAGACCGCGCGTTGTTTCTACGCCCTGCAAGGTTTCAGTGCAATTGACCATCGTGGTAAAGCTGCGAGTGGTCAGCATGAAGCTTTCCGAGCCCAGCGCCTGGCACTGCTCGCTGGCGCCAATGGGTTGGCAGAACATCGGTTGCATTTTCACGTCGTAGCCCTGGGCCCGTGTGAATGCCTGGAACTCTGGCATGGCAAGACGAGCCGGTGTGCCGCTCAGTGCCGGGCCTTGCCAGACGGCGGTGATGAGGCCCCTTGATGGATAGTCGCTCAGCCCCTGGACTTGTCTGGCCTCGAACAGGGCAAAACAGAACGAAGTATTGGCCGCGCTATTGCTCGCAGGCGATGTAACGGGCGCGGCCAAGGGGAGCTTCGGCGCAGCGGCCGCCGGAGGCACAAGCGCTACCGAGGGTGCCAAGCCCGATGATTCGCCTATTTCCACCAGCGCGTCGATGGGCGCCCGATTGCGCCATACCTTTAGCGGCGCCGCGAAACCAGGTCGAATACGGCTGGCGACAGCGGTCAGCTCGGCCGGGCTGTTGACCGGAGTCCCGGCAATTTGCAAAACGATATCGCCGGTCAACATGCCTGCTTTTTCCGCGCCACTTCCTGGCACTGGCCTCACGACCAATACACCGCTGACGGTGGCTAAGCCGAATTGCTGAGCCACGGACGGTGTAACGCTGGTGATGTGCAGGCCCAAGGCCCCCGACTGATTAGGTACCGATGCGGGCATTGCCGTGGACGCCCCGGGCGACACCGCAGCGGCAGCTGGCGCCGCAGCGCTACCGACTGAACAATCGCGTTGTCTGGCGACCTGTTGGATCACCAGGTTAACGGGATCGCCCGCCATGCTCGGATGCTTTTCCCAGCCCTGTTTGGTCGCCAGGAACGTTTCACAATCCATGGCGTAGTAGGTCGCCGGATCTTTGACCTTGCGCAGGTATTCCGCCGTTTCGGCTCGCTCGGCGGCGCTGTACATCGGATTGACGCAAGACGCCAGGAGAGGGGAGAGCACCAGTATTGCAGCAAGGCATTTTGTCGACATGGGCTTCTCTGAGTTCGTGGCGTCTAGCTGGGTTCAAGCACGGTACTATTTGGCCATCATCCTGTCCAACCACAACCAGGTACTTCGCTGCCAGGCTGATTGAGACGAGCGGCATCCGGGCAACGTGCATTCGATATACAACTTCAAGGCACTTTGCCATGATGCGGCACGATCCATTCGAATCCATCACTGAGAAGCGAAATGTCTGCACCTGCCTTCAAATCAAGCACCAGGCTCGCCGTTGCACTTTCGCTCACTGCTTTGGCTGGCTGTGCCTCTGATGGCGGTCTCGGTGAGGCGGCGGTAGTCGGTGCGATGCTGCTTCCCATGGGGGGCGTGGACACCAGCGTAATGACCAGTGCCGTAGGCCTGGCGGCCGGCGCCTATGTGGTCTCCTCGGTCGCGACTGCGGACTCTGCCAGCGTCTCCCCTGCAACCTCCACCGTTGCCGCCCCCCAAGGCCTGCCGCCCATCGACCTGCAAAAGCTGGTGAGCCGGGAAACGCCTGACCGGTATCGCTCCAAGTCCTGTGAGTACATCGAAATGTCCCTCAGTGAGGTGCCGATGTATCAGGCGAGCGCTGAGCCGATCCTGAAGCAGGTCGCCATGGCTCGAAAAGAAGCGGCCGGCCAGGTATGGCTTGAAAAAGGCTGCCAGCCGGCCAATTTACCTCGCGGCAGGATCGGCGCCAGCATCGAGACCATCGATCCGAAGCGGGCGATGGCTCTGTCAGCGCCTCCCGCCGGGGTTGTGGTGCAGGCGACTGTACCGGGGAGCGGTGCGCAACAGGCCGGGATCTTGCCTCAAGACGTGATCGTGGCAGTGGACAACGGGCTTATCGCCGACTCAATCGATTTCAGGGTGGCCGTTGCCAAAGCGCCAATCGGCTCGCGGGTGAACCTGAAGGTCTGGCGAAACAACGCGTTTAGCATCGTTCCGGTTCTGGTGGGGCCTGGCGGGACTCAAGTCTCGGTGACCCCGACGGTGATGGCGAACGGTGCCACGGCGGCGATCCCGGCCGCCGCAATGTACTGCACCGCCGTGCTGTCCACCCAGCATACGTACGGCGCTGCTGTTAGCCCGGTGAAATTGATCGCCGGGGCCGCGAGCGACATGCAACCCTCGCTCAAGAGCTACATCGCCAAGGTGAAGCAGGAACAACCCGGCGTGTGGGGGGATTTCAAACTCAACAGTGCCGTTTGTGCACCGGGTGCGGCGGTGTGCATGGCCGAGGCCAAGGGGCCGACCGGCAAGACCCAGAACGCCTTCGAGTTCTGCCACGCGACGCAAGCCAAGGCGGAGGCTGAACTGGCCCAGATGCGCCAGGGCGATCCGAAAGCGGTGCTTGTTGATTGGCCTTGATGGGGGCGCTGTGATGCATTGCTAAGGAGGTGGGTAATCAGGAGTATCTGTCACCGGCGACTGGCGTCCAAATCCGTTAACGACGATGTACAACAGTGGACCGATTGATACGAAGATAGCCGTGATCAGGAGGTAAGGCAGCAGCGATGTGAGCGACCTGCCTTTCGAACGTGTGTCCCGGTACATCCAGATGCACGCCATGCAAGCGAGCAGATAAAGGTCGATGACGACCTGCGCGGTGTCCGGGCGAGACATGAGCCCGACGCCGAACGCCAGGAGCGATTGCTCGGCGAGGAACAAAGTACTCGCCGTGTACACGGAAAAAAGCAGCAGCGTGACAAGTGCGATATAAGGTTTCTTCACGTTGCCTCCTGGGACAAGTTCATTGAGCAGTGGAGGTAGGCTAGTGATTTGACCGTCATGGTTTCAATGACCTCTGAGGTCATCGACGCCGCTCACCCCGCAATGCCAGAGTCAACGGATGACCAGTCGACCTTTCTCTCGAACAACACCGCCAACCTCAGCCGGTGCGCAACTGCGTCACTTGCGCCAACAGGCCGGACTGAGTCAGCTGGACTGTGCACTGATCACAGGGATTTCTCAGCGTCACCTTAGTTGCATCGAGACGGGGCGCGCCAAGCCAAGCCAAGCCCCGGCACTCTGCATAACGTGTTGACTGCCCTGGATGTGCCTTTGGAGCGATGCAACGACATCTTCCTGGCCAGTGGTTACGCCCCTCGCTACGAAACAACGCCGCTCACGTCGTCGTCAATGGACGTGGTACGTGATGCCATTGACCATGTACTTCATGCCAATAACCCTGCTCCGGCGATTGTTCTGAATGCTCAATGGGACATCCTCGCCGCCAATGCCAGTGCGGGTGTTTTGTTCGATCTGGTGGGGCTTGCCAGAGAGGCGGCGGAGGGACTCAACCTCTTGGTGACACTGCTGCAACGCGGTGGCTTGGGCGACCATTTGAGCAACACCGAGGAAATAAGATTGGTGGCCTGGCAACGGGCATCCCGGGAAGCCTTGAACAATCCCGCGCTGGCTGAGATTCTGAAAAACCTGCCAGCGCCACACAGCGCTGCGGCGCTGGCGAACGAACTGCCTCCGCTGTTACTGACACGAGTCGACTCTCCCCAGGGTGAGCTGACGTTCATGTCAACGTTCACAACCTTCGGCATGCCGCTCGACATCACGATGAGCTCATTGCGTATCGAGCATTTGATTCCTGCCGACGCCAAGACCTGGGAGGTCATGACCAAGGCATATGAGCAGGCGCAACACTCACAATGATCAAGGAAGAACCCATGCAACCGTCACTCAATCGAATCATGCTGTATGTCCGGAACATTCAAGCACCCTGCAATTTTTATTGTGGTAACTCCATCTCCGTCTCCAGCGGAGCGTTTGCATGCCACTGAGCTTTCATAAGATGCATGCCAATGGCGATGACTTCGTTATTGTCGATTCGCGAAATTCAGCCAATCCGGTGACGAGCGCCATGGCCCGGCGAATGGGGAATCGGAACTTGGGCGTAGGCTTCAACCAACTCGCGGTGCTGCTCGATTGCGACGATGCCGATGCACGGGTGATGTTCTGGAACGCGGATGGCTCCGCGTTGGATGTTTGCGGCAGCGCAACGCGGGGAGCGGCGGACCTGCTCATGCGCGAAGCCAATGTGACTTCGCTGGTGCTGCGCACTAACCGTGGTCTGCTGACTTGCGAGCGTACCCCAACGGGCGACATTTCCGTCGACATGGGCGTGCCGCTTTTCGACTGGTCGGACGTTCCCTTGGCGCAAGAACTGGACACCGCCGCCTTGCCACTGGCCGGCAGTCCAGCCGCGTGCAGCATGGGAAATCCCCACTGCACTTATTTTGTCGATGACCTGGTCAGCGTTGATATCGCGACGATAGGGCCGGCCATCGAAACCAACGAGCTGTTCCCGCTCAAGACCAACGTTCATTTCGTCCAGATCATTGATCGCACGCATATTCGGCTGCGCATCTGGGAGCGCGGGGCAGGGATTGCGCTGGGGTCGGGGTCCTGTTCGTGCGGTGCGGTTGTTAATGGAATTCGTCGTGGTTTGTTGGACAGCACCGTCGAGGTTGAATGTGATGGCGGCAGCGTGACGGTGCGATGGGATGGTGTGGGCGCGGTCTTTCTTATCGGGCCGGTGGAGGCGAGTTTTTCGGGGACAATGAGTCAAGGCTGAGTCGGTGGGCGCTTTAGCCCTGACACTGGAATTTGCAGTACGTATGTTGATCATTAAATCAAAAGGAAATTTTATTCATGTCGGAGCAGCGCATTCGCCCCCTCGCGCTTTGTATCTTTCATCATCACGGAAAAATACTGGTCAACCAGTTTTACGATGCCATCAAACAGCAGATGTATTTTCGTCCGGTGGGTGGTGGCATTGAATTCGGCGAGAGGAGCCACGATGCCATTGTCCGAGAAGTGCAAGAGGAACTGGGCGCCTCGATCAGTGACCTTCGGCTGATTGGCACTTTGGAAAGTATTTTTACCTACGCCGGCAAGCCTGGGCACGAGATCGTCCAGGTCTACGACGCAAGGTTCGACGACGCGGATCTCTACGAAAAAACCTGGCTGGAAGGCTTTGAAAGCGACGGTGCATCGTTTAGAGCAACGTGGTGCTCCAGTGCCAGTTTCACCGCTCTATCACCGCTGGTGCCTGAAGGACTTTACGATTTGCTCAAGTCGGCTTCGCTCCTGGAGTGAGTCGGATCAGTGACGGTCATCCATGATCCTGAGCCACGGCCAGCGAGTCTGATAACTTTTCGCCTTCTCATCGAACAAATCCGGCTGGGGATTCTTTGGGTTGATACGAAGAACGCCTTGCTCGACGTCGTCCAGGCCATAGGGCGCATAGACCTCACCGGTTTCAACATCCAACCCAATACACGTACCTGCAATCAAGTAACGATCAATGCCATCCTTGGCCGACTGAAGCTGAGGATAAGGCTTGCCAAACCGCTGACCGTACCAAAGGTGGACGCGAGCCTGGTTCTTGACTTCGATGTTGACGTCGAGGTCTTGAAAGAGACGTTGGGCGGCGTGGATCACTTCGTTCTCGGCTTCCCAAGACAGGTCCGGGTCGAAGTAAAAAACATCGTAATCCTTCACGCCCCAAGCGGGCGGCTGCTGCGTCTGATGATTCCAGACGGCTTGGAACAGGCAGCCAGCCGTGAGCATGCATTGATTCAAACCGAGTGAAGGCAAGCGCGAAGTGATTTGTGCGTTGATTGGGTTGGTCATTGCAATGCTGACCAAGGTTTCGACTGTCAATGTCATGTTCATCCTTTTGGAATCGGTCCGGTCCTGGCGCCCCGACAGATGTTTGAGCAAAATCAGGTGAGCCAAGATACCAAACACATGGATCTCAAGGACGCCCAATGATATTGCAAAGCAGGCCAGTGACGGCTGATGACATCAAGACGATCTGTAGCTTTGCGCTGGATGCTCGGGAACTGTTTTATATGTTCCCGAAAGCCCAATACCCTCTGACCGAGGCTCAGTTGGCTGACGCTATCGCTCAACGATTCGATTCGACGGTCGTCGAGGCAGGGAATCGCGTCGTCGGTTTTGCTAACTTCTATCGGGCTGAAACAGGTGGGGTTTGCTGCATCGGCAATGTCATCGTTGCCCAAGAGGTCCGAGGTAAAGGCGTTGCCAGTTTTCTTGTGGAAACAATGACGGCCTTGGCATTCGACCGCTATGACGCCACTGAGGTGCAGATATCGTGTTTCAATGAAAACACGGCCGGCTTGCTGCTTTATCCAAAGCTGGGCTTTTTGCCCTTCGCTGTCGAAGAGCGAGTTTCTCCAGATCATCGTAGAACCGCACTCATCCATATGCGTCGCGGTAGAGCGGGCCGTGCATAGGTCCGCATCTCGTCTCCTGACCACGTTTTCAAATCAACCCCAACACGCCACAATGCGCCCGACGCTTGCCCTCGGATCAGCGAGTGTTGATACCGGTGAAGCCGAGCGAAAACCCAGCAAGGAACGCCCATGAATTTCTTCAAGAAACTCTTCGGTTCATCGAAAGCCCCTGAAACCCAAGACGACCAGCCCGCGTCGCAATCCCCCGAGCTTGGCGACCTGACCGAGGCTGAAGCGGCCAATCTGGCTGTCCGAGAAGCCGGCGCAGCGTGCCTGGATCGTCATTGGAGCGCTGTCGGCACGGTCGAGCGGGATGTCCTTGCCTACCTGATCAGCCCGACCTTTTCCGGCGGCCCTTACTGGCCTTCGACCCGTCAGGCCTATCGTGTGATTCGCCGTGGCGACACGATCATCCTCGCCACTGAAGGCCTGTCCGATCCGTTCGATGATACGGAAGGCATGGGCAACGGCTTCGAGATGGAATTGTTCGTCGAGACCGCGGATATCCCCGAGCACGCCTATGGCCCCGTGGGCGAGGTCGATCCTTTCAAGGGCAGTTGGGCTTTCGAGCTGCTAGAGCACGTCGCCAAAACGGTCGCCGACGCTGGCGGCATCACCCACCAACTCGATCAGTACGGGACGCTATCCCTCGAACTCCCCGGGCTGAGCCAATCGCACCACATGAGCGATCAACTGCCCAAGCACTTCGTGACCGATGACGACTCTACCGGCGTTCTGCTCGGCGCCCCGGCGCCGGATTTCCCTACCCAACTGGATGACATGCCCTTGTCCCCGGTCAGATTGGTGCCGGTGGTATTGATTACGGCGGCGGAGCTGGAGTACGTGCGTTCGGGAGGGCGAGCGGCGCGGGAGGATCTGGTGAGTCGTTTGAAGGCGGCGGGCGTTGGGCATATGAGCAGCTTGCATCGGGCGAGTGTGGTGTGAGGCCGGAGGGGGATCGGCCAAAAACCAACCAAGTGAACGTCGCTTTTTTGTAAGATCGATTGATACCGCGTCCCACCCAATACTTCCGAGACATCAATGACTGACTACCGCGGACTCATCCTCGAAGACACCCGTGAAGGCGCCACCGACCGTGCCATCGCGCAGCTGGAAGCCAGCCTGGGTGCGCGCCTGCCGGACGACTATCGCCAGTTCCTCAAAATCTGCAACGGCGCCTACCTGGAATACGATGTGCTGGCCACGCTCGCCAATGGTGATGAGGAATTGCTGAGTTTTTCACTGTACGGGCTGGACCCGGACAAAGCGTATGAATCCAACCCCTTCGAACTGGAGCAACTGCAGGCGCAGCCCGGCTTCCCCGAAACGGGGTTGCTGCCGATAGGTCGCGACGGCGGTGCGAGTATCTTGCTGCTGGATTTGCGGGAAGGGCGCCAGGACGTGGCGGCGATGGTGGCAGGCTTGCCCGCTTGGACTGGGCGCCGTCAGCAGGGTGATGAGTACGTGGTGTTGGCGGATTCTTTCAACAGTTATCTGGACTCGTTGCATCTGTCGGAAGAGCGAATCGAGGAGCATATCAATCACTTCATGATCAGCCCTGAGAGTATTGAGGCAACGTTGGATTGGTTGGATAAGGGGAGCCCGGGTTGGCGGGAGCGGTATCGGGAATTGTGGAATGCGCGGGTTCTGGATCGGACGATTTGAAGTCTTGTCATGGACCTGTTGTGACAGGAGATGAGAAGTCGACAATATCCACGAAAGTCGTCCGAAGTGACCGCGTCCCAACGCATTTAGTGATGGGACAGGCGCCTGCTATCAATCATGGTCGCTTGGAAGATCAATGATGATTTTACCCACTACTTGGCTGGCCTCCATTGCCTCATGCGCCTTGATAATGTCGTTCAGGCCGACTCTCATTCCAATTTTTGGTGCATACGCCCCTGCGGTCAGGCACTCAGTAATAGCTTGGATAGCTTTTCGCTTTTCTGACTGCGGGACGTTGTAGATATAGATAAATCGAAAGACGATGCCCTTTTTCATCGCCTCGAGGATTGGCACCGCCAACACATCTGTCGATTGTTGGAGGGCGTAGGCGCTCACCACTGCGCCTGGAGATGAACAGGCAAGATTGGTGGTCATATTTGCCATCAAATCTACGTCTACAATCCGATCAACACCCTGGCTATCGGTCGCTCTCTCCACGATATCGGCAGTGTTTTCTCGATGGCGGTCGATGACCAGATCCGCGCCTGCGGCCAAAGCAACGGCCGCTTGTGAGGCATTTGAAACCGTTGTCGCCACCCAGGCACCTACCCACTTCGCAAGCAGTATCGCCGCCGTTCCGACGCTGCCCGCACCGCCATGCACTAGAACACGCTTACCTCGGATGTTGCCATCCGAGAGCAGGCAGCGGTGTGCCGTCAGGGCCGGAATACCCAATGATGCGCCAACCTCCATGCCAACGCCCTCTGGGAGCTCGATGGCCTTGTGTGTGGGTACCACAACATATTCGGCGGCGGTGCCGTTCGGGCTGCCTTGCTGGGCTTCATAAACCCACACACGTTGCCCGACCCGATCCACCGAGACACCTTCGCCCACGCGATCAATCACACCCGCACCGTCCTGGTGAGGGATGACTCGTTTGTAGGGCATCCCGGCCGAAAAACCTGTCCGCGCCTTGATATCACTCGGATTCAAACCGGATGCATGAAGGCGCACTCGAACTTCCCCGAAGCATGGGACCGGCTCAGCTACGTTAGCAACCACGAGTACGTCTTGAGCGCTTCCCTGCTTTTCGTAATAAGCCGCCTTCATCGCTGATTCCCCTATGCGCCTGGAAATGTCATTTGGAAGTCAGCTTGAAATTCCACAAGCGTTTTGACAAGTAGGCACATGATGGATATATAAGGATAAAAACTATACTAATGGAGCTTTTCATGACTGCGAAAGCCGCCAATGACTACCGTTGTGCAGTCGAATTGACCGTCAAAATAGCGGGCGGAAAATGGAAGCCGCTAATCGTTCACTATCTGCTGGGAGGCACAAAACGCTTTGGCGAGCTTGGACGCCTGATTGGCGGTGTCACTCAGCGTTCACTGACCTTGCAATTACGGGAGCTGGAAGCGTCAGGAATCGTCACTCGCAAGGTGTTCGCGCAAGTGCCGCCGTGCGTGGAATACACACTTACACCGCTCGGGCACTCACTGGCCCCGACTCTGGAAGCAATGAAGGCTTGGGGCGAGTTGTATCTTGCACAGATGCCGGAGGACCCCAACCCTAGAGCCAATCGGTTAGATGATTAGCCGGACAGCGATCCGAGCAAATTATTGGGCATCACCCACCGATGCCTCTTCGGCACCGTCCGATGGCGCTCCGTAAGGTACGCCAATCTCGACCCGATCAGCCTTTACCCAACCGGTGTAGTCGTCGCCACTCTTGGCAATGTAGTTCACTTCCAGCCATGACTCGTCTTCAAGACTGGAATAAACGGTGAGGGAGTCGCCGGGTATTACGAAAATCTTCTTATTGGCACAGGCTTCGTCCGGTGCTTCGTGGAAGTGCAGGCGTCCGGTGCCAATGACCTTGCCTTGCACGGACGGATGAAACTCAGGCACCGTCCCGGAGATCTTTTCCGCCAGGGCAGAACAGTTAACAGCGGCCTGGCTCAGGCTGCTGAAAAGGCACAGGCACAACAGGCTTGAACGCAGATACATCTTGGTGAGTCCGTTTGGGTGGGGGCGTAGGATAGTCAAGTCGGAAACTATTGGGAAAGAGACCTATCTTTGACGAGGAAGGGCCGTTCACAAAAGGCCTTCTTCAGTGCCCGACGGACTGCGCCAAAAACTCCGCTATCAGCGATGCAACTTGCTGCTGAATTACCCCACGAGCACGCCCGCCATCCCCATCCTGACAAATAATGCCATCTCCCGGCACGTGCTCTTCGAGGATCTTCTGCGCGCCAGGCTTGCACATCGACATGAAGCTGAAATGGCTGGCGTCGCTGATCTCGACGTAACGACTTGTCGCTTGGGGTAGGCGTTTCGCCAGGTTGGAGGACTCCAACTCGGCGGGAAGCGCTCGCGACGGTACGCCAGCTGCGATCACCAGGGCGGGTACAGGCAGCGCGGCCAAGCTTTCATCGGTCAGGCCCCGTGACAGGCCCAGGTCCAATGTCACCACGGCGGTGACGCGTTTATCGCGCCAATCGGCGGCCAGTTCGGCCTTTGATTCTGGGATGCTGGCGGGATTCATCTGTTGGTAAACGGTGCAACTGCCTAACTGCGAATGGGCTTTGCAGTCTTGGGCGAAGCGCTCTGGGTCGAAGCGAGCGCCGGCGATTTCCAGGGCAGTCCAACCACCGAGTGAATGGCCCACGGCTGCAATTCGGCCATTGGCGACCCGGCCAAATTTTTCCGGTTGGGTCGTGACCGCATCGATGGCTCGGCGCAGGTCAACGGGGCGCTGCCATAGCTGCGCCGCTGCTTGCGGGCTGCGGTCATGGGTAGTGCTGCCGGGGTGGTTGAGGGCGGCGACGATGTAACCCTTTTGGGCCAAGGCGCTGGCCAGCCAAATCTGGTTGCTCCAGTTACCCCTGTAGCCATGGGAGAGCACCACCAGTGGATGTGCGTCGGCAGAGGGCGGTGCGTTACGCACGGCAGCGGCGCCGACAAACACCGCGTTATCGGCGATCAGTTGTGGGGTTGCGGTGGTTGCGGCGGGGTACCAAACGACCATCTCCAGAGCCCGACCATTGTTTGGATCCGGCAGGGTGGAGGATTGGAAACCGATGGGGTTTTCATCAGCCAATACGGTGGTTGTCAGGCAGGCCAACAACAGGGCGCCGAAAGTTGTTTTCAATGTCGTTTCTTCCTTGATCAGACGAATGGGGCTGTCGATGAGCACGGGCATTAAAGCTCAGATTCGAACCGTTGCGCACAACTTTCAGCGACCAAAATACCTAGCCCTCGAAAGCAAACTCCGAGGGGGTAAATCGGTCACGGGTATCCATCCGGATATTGCGCAGCGCCGCGGTTTCCAGGTGTGAGGCGTAGAGCGACTCCGAGAAATAGCTGATCAGAATGGAACGACGACGTGCGCCGATTACGTTCAGGCTGCCCGCGTGCACCAAATCGACATCGAATACCAGGATGTCGCCGGCGCTGCCTGAAAGCTGTACGGCGCGCGACTCGTCATTGAAGTCGAAGGGTGGGGCGTCCGGCTCGGGGCGATGGCTGCCGGGGACGAGCCGTGTCGCGCCGTTGTCGGGGCCGTAATCGTCGAAAAAAGCCAGCGCGATGGCGATGTCGCCTGGGCGTTGGGCCGACAAGTCGCGGTGCAGTTGTTGGTGGCCGCCGCCGGCAAAGGGTTCGCGGCCTTCTACTTGGGAGAGGAAGAATTGCTCACCGATCAACTCACCTGCCACCGCCAGTAGCAGGGGTAGGCGGCACACGGCTTGAATCTTCGAATCATCGTCCAGCATCGAATAGCGCCAGTCCATGCCGCGGGGCACTGGCCATTGGTCCGACGGCCGCACACCTGCATCGAACACGCTACGCAAATCAACCAGCCACTCAGTCGGGATCGCTTGACGTAGCAGGGCATAGCCGTTTTGGTGAAGTTGTTTGCGGTCAGGCATGTTGTTTTCGACTTTCTTGTGCGGACCTTTGGAAGGTTAGTAGGCAATCCAAAAGTGGAACTGCCGTAATGCTATTCCGTAAGGAAACGATGAACCCGTGGCGAGGGAGCTTGCTCCCGCTTGAGTGCGCAGCGCTCACAAAAGGGGCCGCTGCGCAGCCCAGCGGGAGCAAGCTCCCTCGCCACGGGTTGTCGGCTGGCTGGCTTATAGAGTGGAACCGGCCGGTGCCGCATCTAATCTTCGGGCAATCACATCGATCACGTCGCACCCATCGCGCAGCGGGATGCAGCAAAGCTGTGCCAGATCTTGCAAGGTCGCAGGATCGATGGTCAGTTCATCACGCATCGCCAAGTTCTCCAGGAACTG
This sequence comes from Pseudomonas thivervalensis, assembly GCF_001269655.1. GTDB lineage: Bacteria > Pseudomonadota > Gammaproteobacteria > Pseudomonadales > Pseudomonadaceae > Aquipseudomonas > Aquipseudomonas thivervalensis. Next base: position 40,949 of record NZ_LHVE01000013.1, on the reverse strand, counting down.
GGTGGCGGCACGGATTCGGTAGGCGGCTGAGTCGAGCAGGATGTGTAGTGGGGCGGTGGTATCGACGTAGAGGGGTTGGTCGTCGGCGTTGCTGGTGAGGCCCATATATCGGTTCATATCAATTCCTTGTGTCATGAATGAACTGCCACACTTTGTCGCCAAACAAAGGGTGACAGCTGTACGCAGGTTGGCGAACCGGTGACACAAGGAGCCGGCAGACCCGAAGGTCTCCCGCGCACAGCTGCCATAAAGCAGTTTCTGTGAGCACGAGTGTGCTTCTGCCACAGCAGAAAGCACCGTTGCACTTGTGTCAATCGGGTCGCCAAACCCGGTCGCCATCTGGGCGACGCCAAGACTATAGTCGCCACCGCAAAAAATACGCAAGGGATTGATAGGGAAGGGGATTCCCAATCATATGTAGGACGTTGCCATAGCCGTAAGTATCTGAGCTCTATGTCTTACGACTCAGCAAGCCCCTCGCTTACATCGGGCCAATTCCCAATGATATGTAGGATGTTTCTGTAGCCCAACCTCCAAGTTCCGCCCTTTACCCCCCATTTGCCCCCCGATTCATCCCACAATCCAATCGCGCATTCCCACCCGGCGCGGGATAATACGGCCCTGCTTGGGGTCACAAGCTTTCCCCTCGTTGGTATTGGCGTCTCAGAAGGATCGAACGCAATGACAGATTGGCTCCAGAGCTATGGAGAAATGGCTGAGCGGGTCCGCCGCCATTCTTGGGAGGACACGCCGCTCGGGCCGCCTGGGCAGTGGCCTGATGTGTTGAAGACCACCGTGGCGCTGAGCCTCGCCTCGCATTTTCCCCAGGCTATCGTGTGGGGGCCGGACCTGATCACGTTGTACAACGATGCGTTCCTGCCGATCCTCGGCAGCAAGCCCGAGGCGCTGGGGCGGCCATTCAATGAGGTGTGGCAGGAGGTCTGGAGCGATATCGGGCCGATCGTGTACGCGACTTTCGAAGGGCAAGCGACCTTTATAGAAAACTTCCCCTTGGTCATCGAGCGTGGCGCTGGCCCGGAGCAGGCTTATTTCACCTTCTGCTACAGCCCCATCCGTGACCAGTTCGGCAAGGTGGTAGGCATGCTGGACACGGTCACCGAGACCACATCCACGGTGTTCATGACTCAGCGCCTGGCTGTGCTGGATGCTATCGGCAATGCCGTGGCGAATGCCGCCGACCCGCAGAGCATCATGGCCGCCACCACGCGGATCCTGGCGGCGCATCTGAACCTGTCCAATTGTGCCTACGCGGACATGGATGAGGACGAGGACGGTTTCACCATTCGCGGCGATTGGGCCAGGGTGGGGTCGCCGCATATCCTTGGGCACTATAGGCTGGCTGATTTCGGCCGACTGGCGGTCACGAATCTACGGGCCGGCAAGCCGCTGGTGATCCACGACAACCTCAAGGAGCTGGCGCCGGAGGAGGCGGCGACGTTCCAGGCCATTGGCATCGCGGCCACCATCTGCGTGCCGTTGATCAAGGGCGGGCGATTGACTGCGCTGATGGCGATTCACGACAAAACGCCGCGGGTCTGGTCATCCTACGACCTGGCGCTGCTGATGGAGGTCACCGAGCGATCCTGGGCCCACATCGAGCGCGCCCGTGCCGACGCGGCCGTGCGCGAAGGCCTGGCGGCCCTGGCCGAGTTGAACGCGACGCTGGAGGAGCGGGTCGAGGAACGCACCACGCGTTTGAAACAGACCGAGGCGGCGCTGCGCCAATCGCAGAAACTCGAAGCCATCGGCCAGCTCACCGGTGGTGTCGCCCATGATTTCAACAACCTGCTGACGATCATCCGTTCTTCGGTGGACTTTTTACGCATGCCCAACCTGTCCGACGACCGTCGGCAACGCTACATGACGGCGGTTTCGGAAACGGTGGAACGCGCCTCCAAGCTGACCAGCCAGTTGCTCGCGTTTGCCCGGCGCCAGCCGTTGAAGCCGCAAGTCATCGACGTGGGCAAGCTGGTGCAGAGCCTGGGGGACATGCTGCAAACCGTCACCGGGGCGCGAATCCAGGTCAATGTCGAGTTGTGCGACCGACCTTGTTATATCCGCGCGGATTTGAGCCAGTTCGAAACGGCATTGATCAACATGGCCCTCAACGCCCGGGATGCCATGAATGGCCAGGGCACGCTGTGGCTTCGGGTCAGTTGCGGCGGTGGCATGCCGCCGATCCGTGGTCATGCCGGGGCCGGGCAATCCTTTGCCGCCATTGCCTTGGCTGACACTGGTACCGGTATTGACTCGCCAGTGCTCGAGCACATCTTCGAACCCTTCTTCACCACCAAGGAAGTGGGCAAGGGCACGGGGCTGGGCTTGTCCCAGGTGTTTGGCTTTGCCAAGCAGTCCGGTGGCAACGTCGATGTTTCCACCGTGGTGGGCGAGGGGACGGTGTTCACGTTGTACCTTCCGGAGGTGGCGCCCGAAAAAAACCACGAGCCGGTCAGGGAAGAGGTTACGCACTTGGTGCTGGAAAAGGGCAAGCGCCGGGTGTTGATCGTGGAAGACAACCTGGAGGTGGGGCGTTTTGCCAACCAGATCCTCCAGGACCTGGGCTACGAAACCGCCTGGGCGACCAACGCTGAAGAAGCGCTGGAAATGGTCGGGCCGGATGCGATGGCATTCGACGCGGTATTTTCTGACGTGGTGATGCCGGGCATCAGCGGTATCGCCCTGGCCCGGGAACTGCGCCAGCGCCGCCCGGACCTGCCGGTGGTGCTCACCTCCGGCTACAGCGAAGAGTTGGCCCACAGTGGGCATGAGGGCTTTGAATTCTTGTCCAAACCCTATTCAGCCGACCAGGTTTCCCGGGTTTTGAACCGGACGATGTTGGGCGCTGAATGAGTGTTTCTTTTCTGAAACAGTGAGTTCCATTCGTCGGCGAGGGGCTTTGTTGAATCAACAGTCTGTTGATGACCGACTAGTCTCATTGACGTGAAGGTCAATATTGTCAGGCAACCGTTTGTTGTCGGTATGGACCTCAATGAAAGGGGAAAGGCAATGGGAGCACCGTACAGCGAGGATAACGGAGCCGCGTATCCGATCAATGAAGGGTTGCAGTGTGGCCAGTCGGCCTATCATGCAGATTTTGGCGACGAACCGATCAAGTCCATCAGGACGAAGGTGGCCAAGGTGCAGCGAGGGGAGAAGGCCAAGTTTTTGCCCAGGGTTCCGGTCAAGAAGTGACGGGAATCGTGACCAGAGATCGTTCCCACCGGACGGTGTAGAAGCTGCGTAGGAGCTGTCGAGTGCAACGAGGCTGCGATCTTTTCCCAGACAGTTGAGTCTCAAGCGAAAGATCAAAAGATCAAAAGATCGCAGCCTTCGGCAGCTCCTACGGGGAGCATTCCGGTCTTTACATAAATATTTTTCATCTTTTCTCAACCGGCGGTTTCTTTCACGTTTCTTTCACAAGCAGGTACGTACTCTGAGCTCATCCGTTAGAAAGCAGTACCTGCCCGTTTCCCCAGCGGGCTTTTTTTTGCCTGTCATAAAATAATCCGCCGTTTCGTTGTCCAACCGTCATGGCTGGCGCTGTGTGGCGTAAACTCGCGCCCGCGCGCACCGGCCATTTCTCCCCGATGCGGCATTCTTGAGGTTTCTATCATGCGTTTGACTTTGTCCACCTTGGTACTGGGGCTGGTGGTTGCCCAGGGCGCGATGGCTGCCGGCGACGGTACCGCTGCAGTCGGCGGTGGTCTGGGCGGTGTGTTGGGCAACGTGGTCGGCCAGCAAATGGGCGGCAGCACAGGCGCGGCGATTGGCGCCGGTGTCGGCGGCGCAGCCGGCAGCGCCGTGGGCGCGCGCAAAGGCAGCCGCACGGAAGCCGCTATCGGCGGTGGCCTGGGCTCGGCCGGTGGTTCGATTGTCGGTAACCGCCTGGGCGGCTCCACCGGCTCCACCATCGGCGCAGGCATCGGTGGCGCGGCGGGCGGCGCGTTGGGCAGCAACCTGTCCAATGACAACGACGGTCACTCCAGTGGCAAGAAGCACAAGCACAAGAGAAAGCATCGTTAAGCGGATGCTTGGATGAATAGAACCGGCGTTGTGCCGTAATGCTGTTCACTTAGAAAAACGGCGCTTCTTTCAGAAATAGGAAGCGCCGTTTTTTTGGGCTTCTTTTTGACGGCGTGTCGAGATCAGGAGCCCAAGGCAAGAAGAACAGGCAGGTCCAGCCGCTGTGTAACTGCGCCACCGCTATCGCGAGCAAGCTCGCTCCCACACAGGGGAACGATTGCCACCCCCCCGCCTCAAACTCATACATCCATCAGCAATCACGAGGTGTGCCATGACGCCGGAAACCGAAGGCAAGGAAGAAAAAGGCCCGACGGGCGTCCCCTTCATCAATGATCCGGGCCCCAACGACCCGGGCAATGAAGATCCCGGCTCCTTGATGGATGATGCAAAGGTGCCCTTGCTCGACGATGAAGACGCTGAACTCGAGGACGAGTCCTACGATTGAAGTCGCTCAAGCTGATCCCCCGCATTCTGTAAGCCGCAGGACAGCTGCGCGCGCCTGCCAGGAGGTTATATGACTGCCAATTCCCCCGCCCCCAACGACGAAGAAACCCCGGAATACCCGCTGCCATCGCCCACCAACCCGCTGAGCCGCGACCAGCTCCCTCCCGATGACGATGCCGGCGTGGAGCAGGTACCCAGCGACGATGAGGATATCGAGGCGACCCCGGATGATCCGGACATCGCCGGTGACGATGCCTCCGGCAAGCCGAGCTGATCGGCAGGGCCGCCCGTCGATCCAGTGGCACCATCGCCCCGTCACACATGCCACACATCAGGTAAGTACCTTGAAAAGGAGACTCACCATGATGAAGTCCAACATGACAGCGCTGACACTCGCCGGGATTCTTTCGGTTAGTTCGTTGGCCGCTTTCGCACAATCTTCGAGCGGCACGCCCCCCGTGGACAAGGGCGGGATGCCACCTTCCTCGGAAATGGAGGCCGGCTCCAAATCCGGTGCCAGCGGTAACGCCTTGCCGCCAGGCTCCGTAGGAGGCGGCAATGGCGGCGATGCCAGCGGCAGCAGCACCAGTCCCGGTACAGGCAGCGGTTCGATGAGTGGCGGCAGCACGATGGGCGGTGCCGACGCCGGCGGCGGCACCAATGGCGGAACCGGTACCAGTGACAGCGGTGGCAGCTCGGGCGGCAGCGGCTCGGGATCGGGCGGCTCCGGCAGCTCGGGTCAATAACCACTGCGTCGTCATCCAACACCGATCCGCTGTTGTGGCGAGGGAGCTTGCTCCCGCTGGGGTGCGTAGGAGCTGTCGAGTGCAACGAGGCTGCGATCTTTCCAAAGACACTTGAATCTCAAGCGAAAGATCAAAAGATCGCAGGCTTCGCCAGCTCCTACAGAACCGAGCGGGCGCAAGCTCCCTCGCCACAAAACCCCGCTCATGGATTTCCCATTGCCGGTTCCAAGCCCCCTTCGTTATGCTGCTGAATCCTTTAAGGCGAACACGCCACTCTGGCCGCACCTGAGCCATCCCTGGAATGTTGTGTTGATAACGGATCAGATGCGATGAATGCACCGCTGAAAGAGTTTGGCCCGATCAAGGCTGTAATTTTCGACATGGACGGACTGTTGCTGGACACCGAGGGGATCTACACCGAGGTTACGTCCATCATCGCCGAGCGCTACGGGCGCACGTTCGACTGGAGCGTCAAGCAGAACATCATCGGTCGCGGGGCCACGGACCTGGCCAATTACGTCGTCCAGGCGCTGGAATTACCGATCACCCCCCAGGAATTCCTGGTCATCCGCGAGCCCTTGATGCGCGAGCGTTTTCCTAATGCCTTGGGCATGCCCGGCGCCGAGGAGCTGGTGCGGCATCTGAAGGCCCACAACATTCCGATTGCGGTGGGGACCAGTTCGTCGAGCCCGACGTTCGAGCTGAAAACCACGTTGCACCGGGATTGGTTCGCATTGTTCGATTGCATCGTGACGGCGGACGATCCGGAAGTCGGTGCGGCGAAACCCGCGCCGGATATCTTCCTCACCGCCGCCCGGCGCCTGGGTGTCGAGCCGCGCGACTGCCTGGTGTTCGAGGATTCCCCGTTCGGCGTGACAGCCGCGAAAGCCGCCGGCATGACCGCCATTGCCATTCCGGACTCGGCCATGGCGGACGAAAAATACGCCCACGCCGACGGGATCATCCGCTCCTTGAGAATGTTCCAGCCAAGCCTTTGCGGTTTGCCGGAATTGGAGTGGGCCTGAAGAAAGGGCTGCTGCGCCCGAAGCGTCGGACCGGCCCAGCGGGAGCAAGCTCCCTCGCCACAATGAACAGCTGGATCAGGCGCCAAAACCACCGTCGATGGTCAGGCTGGCACCGGTGATATAACCGGCTTCCGGCCCTGCCAGGTAAGCGACGAAGCTGGCGATTTCATCGACGTTGCCGTAGCGCCCGACGGCCATCAGCGACAGCAGGCTGGAGGCGAAGTCGCTGTCGGCCGGGTTCATGTCGGTGTCCACCGGGCCCGGCTGCACGTTGTTGACGGTGATGCCGCGCGGGCCGAGGTCACGGGCCAGGCCTTTGGTCAGGCCCACCAGCGCGGATTTGCTCATGGCGTACGTGGCGCCGCCAGCGAAGGGCATGCGGTCGGCGTTGGTGCTGCCGATGTTGATGACGCGTCCGCCTTCGGTCATGTGCCTCGCGGCCGCCTGGGTGGCGACGAACACGCTGCGCACGTTGACGGCCAGGGTCTGGTCGAAATCTTCGAGTTTGAATTCATCCAGCGGCCCCATGGCCAGCACGCCCGCGTTGTTGACCAGGATGTCCAACCGGCCAAACGCCTCGACGGTGGCGGCGACGGCGTTACGCACGGCATCGGCGTCGGCACTGTCCGCCTTGATCGCCAGGGCCTTGCCGCCGGCGGCGATGATGCTGTTCTGCAATTCTTCAGACTTGGCGCCAGAGCTGACGTAGGTGAAGGCCACCGCTGCGCCTTCTGCGGCAAGGCGTTTGACGATGGCGGCGCCGATGCCGCGAGAACCGCCTTGGATCAAGGCGACTTTACCGATCAGTGCTGGGTTACTCATGATGTTCTCCAAAAGTGCCGGGGCGAGGTGCCGCGGTGATGGGGCGAGTATCAAGAAGCCGTCATGAACTGTGTAGACCGCCATTGCTATAGTCTGTCTAAACCAAAAGTTTAGAGTGGCGCTTATGGAGACCTTCAACAGTATCGAATGCTTCGTGCGTAGCGCCGAAGTCGGCAGCTTTGCCGAGGCGGCGCGCCGCTTGAGCGTGACCCCAGCGGCGGTGGGTAAAAGCGTCGCCAAGCTGGAAGCGCGCATGGGGGTACGGCTGTTCCAGCGTAGCACCCGCAGCCTGAGGCTGACCGAAGCCGGCCAGTTGTTCCTGCGGGAAGTCAGCAGCAGCTTCAACACCATCCAGAACGCCGTTGCCAACCTGGCCAGTGCTGGCGGGCAACCGGCGGGGACGCTGAAGGTGAGCATGGGCACGGCGTTCGGTCGATTGTATGTCGTGCCATTGCTGGGGGAGTTTTTGCGGCGCTACCCGGCCATCAGCCCGGACTGGCATTTCGATAACCGCCAGGTGGACCTGATCGGCCAGGGCTTCGATGCTGCTATCGGTGGCGGCTTCGAGCTGCCCCAGGGTGTGGTGGCGCGCAAGTTGACAGTGGCCCATCGGGTATTGGTTGCCTCAACGGACTATCTGCAAATCCATGCCCCGGTGACAGAGCCGGAAGATCTGTCACAGCACCAAGGCATCCTGATTCGTTCGCCACAAACCGGGCGCGTGCGTTCCTGGCAACTGACCAGCCGCACCCAGCAGCACAGCCCGCTCATGCTCAAGACCCGCATGACCATGAGTGATTCAGAGGCCGACTGCGCGGCTGCGGCCCAAGGGCTGGGCATCGGGCTGGTGAGCATGCCGGTGGCCGTGCCTTATCTGGAATCCAGCGCGTTGCAACGGGTGCTGCCGGACTGGTACGTCGATGACGGCAACATCTCCATCTACTATGCCGAACACAAGTTGCTGCCGGGCAAGACCCGGGCGTTCGTGGATTTCATCATCGAGCAGTTTGCCGAACAGGGGTTGGCCAAGCGGTTCAGTGCGGTTTGAGCCAGGCTCTGGACCGCGTAGACCCCCTTCGCGAGCAGGCTCGCTCCCACACTGGTTTTGTAGCGACCACACATGTTGTGATCATCAAAAATCCCTGTGGGAGCGAGCCTGCTCGCGAAGGGGGCGATGCGGTCTAACGCCGTGCACTCACCGCCCAAACCGCCCCGGCCAGCCAATGATGGTCTTGGGCCGCGGCGTCGCATAGGTGCGTACTTTCGAGGTCGACAACCCCAGCCGCACCAGCGCTTCGGCAATGGTCACCGCCGCCGTTACCCCATCGACCACCGGCACCCCGGTGCGCTGGCGGATCTGCTCATCGAGCCCGGCCATGCCGCCGCAACCCAGGCAGATCACTTCGGCCTTGTCCTGGCTGACCGCCAGTTCGGCCTGCCGCACGATGGCTTCAACCGCCCGTTGCGGATCCTGCTCCAGTTCCAGCACCGCCAGGCCGCTGGCCCGTACCGAGGCGCAGCGGTCGAACAGGCCGGAGAGCTTGAGCCGGTCTTCGATCAGCGGCACGGTGCGGTCCAGGGTGGTGACCACCGAATAAGCGTGGCCGAGGAACATGGCGGTGCTGGCGCCCGCATCGGTGATGTCCACCACCGGCACGTTCAGCAGTTCCTGCAGGCCTTCGCGGCCATGCTCGCCGTAGCCAGCCTGGATCACCGCGTCGAACGGCTGGTCGTAGGACATCACCCGGTCCATCACCGCGATGGCCGCCAGGTAGCTTTCAAAATTGCCCTCGATGGAGTCGGCGCCGAAATGCGGCGTGAGCCCGACGATCTCGGTGCCCGGCGCGGCCACGGCCTGGGCCTGGCGGGCGATGGCTTGGGTGATGGATTCGGTGGTGTTGACGTTGACCACGAGAATTCGCATGAGCTGTCCTCCTTAACACAGAAAAGTAAGCGGCCCGAACCTGGCGGGCCGTCTTGAGCGATCAATGATGGACGTTATCCACAGCGATGGACTCACCGCTGACGTCCTCGTAATACGGCTGGCGCTTGGCGATGATGAGGTACAACAGCCCTGCAATCGAAGCGCCAATCAGCCAGGAAAACGGTGAAACGGCGTCAAAACCAGGCACCAGGGCCAGGATGATGGCGATCAGCGCGGCCGGAATGAACGCCGCCACCGCACGCAGGTTGACCCCGTTGCTGTAGAAATACGCACCGTTTGGGTCCTCGCTGTACAGTTGCGGCACGTTGATGCGGCCTTTTCGCAGTAGCCAGTAATCGACCATGATCACGCCATACAGCGGCCCGAGCAGGGCGCCGAGGCCGGACAGGAAATACACGATCACCAGCGGGCTGTTGTAGAGGTTCCACGGCAGGATCAGCACGGCGATGGCGGCGCTGATCAGCCCGGCGCGGCGGAAGGTCAGGTACTTGGGCGCCAGGTTGCTGAGCACGAAGGCCGGGGCGACGAAGTTGGCCATGATGTTCACCGCCACGGTGACGATCAGGAAGGCCAGGCAACCCAACACAAGGAAAAAGGTGTTGGGGATCGAGGCAATCACCTGGGTCGGGCTTTCAATGATCTGCCCGTTGATCTGGAACTGCGCGCCGCAGAGCAGGATGGTGATCCCGGCAAACACCAGGATGTTCACCGGCAGGCCCCAGAAATTGCCGACGATAATGGTCCGGCGGCACGGCGAGGAGCGGGCGAAGTCGCAGAAATTGAGAATCAGCGTGCCATAGATCGACAGCCACAGCGCGCCGCCGGCAAAGATATTGCGCCACATTTCACCACCGGTCAGCGGCTCGCGGATCGACCAGGCAATGGTGGCGCCGGCCTGGGTGTACATCCAACCGGCCAGGGCCGCGACGGTCACCAGGATCACTGGGCCGGCAAAGCCTTCATAACGGCGCACCATCTCCATGCCGTAGGCCAGGATCACCAGTTGCACGAACCAGATCGCCACGAAACACACCCAGCCCAGGCTCGACAGGCCGAGGATCGAGTCGCGGTCGTAGTCGGCAAAGCCGGGATGGATCGCCACCAGCAACACGCGGAACACCACCGAGGCCAGGTAGGTCTGGATTCCGAACCAGGCAATGGCGATGACCGCCCTGATCAATGCCGGAATCTGCGCGCCGTGAATGCCGAAGCTGATCCGGCTGATCACCGGAAACGGCACCCCGGTTTTCTGGCCCATATAGCCGGACAGGTTCATGAAGCCATACACCAGCGCCGCGCCTATTCCCAAGGACAGCAAGATCTGCCAGCCACCCAGGCCCAAGGCATAGAGGCCGATGGCGAAGGAATAGTTGGCGATGTTGTGCACGTCGTTGGTCCACAGGGCAAAGATGCTGTAGCGGCCCCAGCGGCGACCTTCGGCCTTGGTCGGCGCCAGGTCTTTGTTGTGCAGCCTCGGGCTCAGGGCCAGGGACGCGGCGGTGTGGTCATCGAGGGCAGGGGTGGAGGAGGGCAGATCCAGCGCGATGTTATTGGAGAGACTTGTACGCATTCCGGCAGGCTCCTGATTCTCGGCGCAGCGATGACTGTGCATGAGCGCGGGGCTCGACAAATCTTCGTCGCGGCGGGCGAGCATCATTGGTTACGGGGCATCTGCAGCCTGTACGGGATAGGGCGCTTCAGGCTTGCGGATCTAAAGTGTGTGTATGTTTTATAGATGTTGTATACAAAACACTTGTCGACTTAAGCCAGATTTATGCCACTTACGGGTCTATCCGCTGGGGCGATAATTTCGTTTTGTTATGTATGTTTAATAACTAACTGAAATACGGCGATTTAAAACTGACCGTTTAAACAGGTATTTATTTTTTGGCGAACGCCAATTGAGAAAGAAGAACAGATAAAGCGAGAGGGTAGGTGTAACCTTTCGGGGCACTTACAGGGTAAGTGCACACAAAAATGGCACTTGTGGTGACATTTTTGTGTACAGGGTTTGGCGGACGCTTAGACGGTCTTGGATTTGGCGATGATATTCCCGGCGTGCAGCCCGCATTCTTTCTGCGTGGCTTCTTCCCACCACCAGCGGCCTTCGCGCTCGTGCTGGTTCGGCAGCACCGGGCGGGTGCAAGGTTCGCAGCCTATGCTGATGAAGCCGCGTTCATGCAGGCTGTTGTAAGGTAGTTCGAGCATGCGGATGTAACCCCAGACTTCTTCACTGGTCATCTGCGACAGCGGGTTGAACTTGTACAGGGTGCGCTCGGGGGTGGAGAACGCCGTGTCGATTTCCAGCACCGCCACTTGGCTGCGGGTGCCGGGGCTCTGGTCGCGGCGTTGGCCGGTGGCCCAGGCGCGGACATCGGTCAGTTTGCGCCGCAGCGGCTCGATCTTGCGAATGCCGCAGCACTCGCCATGACCGTCCTTGTAGAAGCTGAACAGGCCTTTTTCCTTCACGAAGGGTTCAAGTTTCGTGTAGTCCGGCGACACCAGTTCGATGTCGATCTTGTAGTGCTCGCGCACCTGGTCGATGAAGCGATAGGTCTCCGGGTGCAGGCGACCGGTGTCGAGGCTGAACACCTTGACGTTCTTGTTCAGTTTCCAGGCCATGTCCACCAGCACCACGTCTTCGGCGCCGCTGAAGGATATCCACAGCTCGTCGCCGAATTCGGCGAAGGCCAGCTTGAGGATGTCCTGCGGGGACTTGTTGGCATAGGTCGTGGCGAGTTCCACGACGTCAAACGATGGGCTCATCAGGGCGGTTTCCTACAGGTCGGTGGCGCTGGGCGCTCTATATGGGGCTGATGGTAACAAAAGCTGTCGGGGCTGGCGCGTTCCTGTGCGTTGCGTGGGCTTCGCCGAATGGCTAGAGTCGGCAGGCATTTTGTTCGCTCAACCGATAAACATCAGAAAAAATGGGAGTGTCTCGTGGAAATTGCCTGTCTCGACCTGGAAGGTGTGCTGGTCCCGGAGATCTGGATCGCCTTCGCTGAAAAAACCGGGATTGACTCCCTCAGGGCAACCACTCGGGACATTCCCGACTACGACGTGCTGATGAAGCAACGGTTGCGCATCCTCGACGAGCACGGCCTCAAGCTCTCCGACATTCAGGAAGTCATCGCCACCCTCAAGCCGTTGGACGGCGCCATCGAGTTCGTCGACTGGCTGCGCGAGCGCTTCCAGGTGGTGATTCTGTCCGACACGTTCTACGAGTTTTCCCAGCCGTTGATGCGCCAGTTGGGCTTTCCGACCTTGCTCTGCCATCGTCTGATTACCGATGACACTGGACGGGTGACGGGCTACCAGTTGCGTCAGAAAGATCCCAAGCGCCAGTCGGTTTTGGCTTTCAAGAGCCTGTATTACCGGGTGATTGCGGCGGGGGATTCCTACAACGACACCACGATGCTGGGCGAAGCCGACGCCGGGATTCTGTTCCATGCGCCAGAGAACGTGATCCGCGAGTTCCCGCAATTCCCGGCAGTGCACACGTTTGCCGAGTTGAAGCAGGAATTCCTCAAGGCTTCGAACCGCAATCTGAGCCTGTAAACCTGAGCAGGTTGATCGTTCCCACGCTCCGCGTGGGAATGCCGCCCTGGACGCTCTGCGTCCGCTTGTAACGCAGAGCGTCACCGGATGCATTCCCACGCGGAGCGTGGGAACGATCAGCGAGGTCCTAAAGATTCTAAGGTTTCGAGCAACACCCGAACCTTGGTAATCGACTCCTGATACTCGGCCTCCCAGTCCGAATCCGCGACAATCCCGCCGCCGCCCCAGCAGCACACCTGCCCATCCTTGACCAGCAAACTGCGGATGGCGATGGAGCTGTCCATTTCCCCGCGTACGTCCAGGTACAGCAACGAGCCGCAATACAGCCCACGCCGGGTCGGTTCGAGTTCGTCGATGATTTGCATGGCGCGGATTTTCGGCGCGCCGGTGATCGAGCCACCGGGGAAGCTGCCGGCGATCAGGTCCAGGGCGTCCTTATCCACAGCCAGTTCGCCGGTCACGCTGCTGACCAAGTGATGCACGTTCGGGTAGCTTTCCAGGCTGAAGAGCTCCGGTACCCGCACCGAGCCGATGCGGCAGGTGCGGCCCAGGTCGTTGCGCAGCAGGTCGACGATCATCAGGTTTTCCGCCCGGTCCTTGGGGCTGGCCAGCAGCTCGGCGGCGTGGGCCGCGTCTTCCTTGGGCGTTGTGCCGCGGGGGCGAGTGCCCTTGATCGGCCGGGTTTCCACCTGGCCTTCGCTGACCTTGACGAACCGCTCTGGGGACAGGCTCAGCACCGCGCCGCCCTCCGGCAGGCTCTGGAAGCCGGAAAACGGCGTCGGGCACGCCGCTCGCAGCGCCTGGTAGGCGGCCCAGGCATCACCCTGGCAAGGGGCGCGAAAGCGTTGGGCAAAGTTGACCTGATAGCAGTCGCCGGCCTGGATGTACGCCTGGATGCGTTCGAACGCCTGTCGATAGGCTTCGGCGCTGAGGTCCGGTGTCATCGGTCCTTCAAGGCTGAACGGCGGAACGGATGCCGGTGTCAGTTGGCTGAACAGCGCGATCAGGCGCTGGCGTTCGCTTTCGCCACAATGGGGGTGGAACACCAGTTGGCTGGTGCCCGCCTGATGGTCGCTGACCAACGCCCAGTCGTACACGCCGAAACGCGCATCGGGCAATTGCAGGTCATCCTGGGCGTGGGACGGCAGGGCTTCGAGGTGTCGGCCGAAGTCATAGCTCAAGTAGCCGATCAGGCCACCGGCGAAGGGCAATTGCACTGTGGCCGGCAGTACCGCGTCGCCCAGTTGCGTCAGATGAGTACGCAGGCGTTGCAGGAAATCGCTGCCGCTCTCGTCCGGTAGCACCGCCAGTTGTGCCAATGGCCAGGCACTGAGCAGGTCGTAACGCCCACGCCCGGCGCTTGGCCGGCCACTGTCGAGCAGCACGCTGCCCGGGGCATGACGGATCGCCGCAAAGTATTCGGCAGGGTTGGCGCGGTAGGGCAACGGGTGTACGGAGCAGGTTGGCATGGGCGGGGCGGGTCGGCCGTTCAGGCGGGGGAGCGATTGTAATCCCCTGTAGGATTTGCTCCTAGAGGGATGTCGGAGATGGACATGTCTGGGGGGATCGACGATATCTGTGGCAAAAGCGCTTGCTCCCGCAGGATTGCGCCCGTAGGAGCTGACGAGCGAAGCGAGGCTGCGATCTTGTCCCAGCCACTTGAGTCTCAAGCGAAAGATCAAGATCAAAAGATCGCAGGCTTCGCCAGCTCCTACAGAACCGGGCGGGAGCAAGGTTCAATTTGAGCCCTCAACCCTCAACCGGCGGAATATGCCCAAACAACTCCTGGGCAAACGCCACGCGCTCTTCCACGGTTTCGATGACGCCCCGGGCCTGGAGTTCTTCCAGGCGGGCTTCCACCGCGTGGGTGCGCAGAGTCAGGCCGCAGTCGTTGGCGATCTGGATGTTCAAACCCGGCCGGGCGTTCAACTCCAGGATCAACGGGCCTTTTTCCTGGTCCAGCACCATGTCGACGCCGATGTAGCCCAGCCCGCACAATTCATAGCAACCGGCGGCCAGCTTCATGAAACCGTCCCAGTAGGGCAGTTGCACGCCGTCCACCGCGTTGGTGGTGTCGGGGTGTTTGGTGATGATGTTGTTCAGCCAGGTGCCGCGCAGGGTCAGGCCCGTGGCGAGGTCGACGCCCACGCCGATGGCGCCTTGGTGCAGGTTGGCCTTGCCGCCGGACTGGCGGGTCGGCAAGCGCAGCATGGCCATGACCGGATAGCCCATCAGCACGATGATGCGGATGTCCGGCACGCCTTCGTAGCTGATGCTCTTGAAGATCTGGTCCGGCGTCACGCGGTACTCGATCAGTGCCCGGTCACGGTGTCCGCCCAAGGAATACAGGCCGGTGAGGATGCTGGAGACATGGTGCTCGATCTCCTCGTGGCTGATGATCTTGCCGGACACCGTGCGGTAGCGGCCTTCGAAGCGGTCGGCGATGACGATAATGCCGTCGCCGCCCGCGCCCTGGGCGGGCTTGATGACGAAGTCGGTACGCCCGCCGATGATCTCGTCGAGCTTGTCGATTTCCTTCTCGGTGGAGATCACCCCGTACAGCTCCGGCACATGAATGCCGGCGGCGATGGCCCGTTCCTTGGTGATGATCTTGTCATCGACGATGGGGTACAGGCTGCGCTTGTTGTACTTGAGCACGTAGTCGGCATTACGCCGGTTGATGCCCATGATGCCCCGGGCTTCCAGGGCCTTCCAGGTCTTCCAGAAGCCGAACATCAGGAGTCTGCCTTGAGGAAGGCCTTGAACCGCACCAGCTCGGTCAGGCGGTAGCCGCGATAACGCCCCATGGCCAGCATGAAGCCCACCAGGATCAGCAGGATCGCCGGGAAGGTGAACACGAAGTACACCAGTTCCGGCACGCTCATGATCAGGTGCGCCAGGGACGCGGCGAACAGGGTGCCGATGGCGACTTTCATCGCGTGGCCGGCGCCGCGTTCTTCCCAGGTGATGGACAGGCGTTCGATGGTCATGGTCAGGATCACCATCGGGAACAGCGCCACCGACAAGCCGCGTTCCAGGCCCAGCTTATGGCTGAACAGGCTGATGGCGGCGATCAGCACCACCACGAACGTCAGCACCACCGAGAGCCTCGGCAGCATTTGCAGCTTGAGGTGCTCCAGGTAGGAACGCAGCGACAGGCCCAGCGTGGTGATCACCGTGAATAGGATGATCCCGAAGCCCAGCTGCGTTTCACGGAAGGCCAGGGCGATCAGCACCGGGGTGAAGGTCCCCAGGGTTTGCAGGCCGATCAGGTTGCGCAGTATCAGGATCACCAGCACGCCAATCGGGATCATCACCATGATCATGAAGGTTTGCTGGGTTTGCAGCGGCAGGCCGTAGAGCGAGTATTCGAGGAAGTTGGCGTCGGTGTTCTCGTCCGTCAGCTTGGCCAGGCGAATGGCGTTCATTTCGCTGTTGTTCATGCTGAAGGTGACGGTGGCTTTCTTGCCGCCATCGACGGTGATCAGGTTCTCGTCGCCGGTCCACCACAACAGGCGGTCGGTGGGCAGGCCCTGTTCGCCGGAGTCCGGGTTGAAATACAGCCAGTCGGTGCCGTTGAAACTGCGCAGCCACAGCTCAGGTGCCTGCGGCTGGTCGGCCACCAGGCGGATGGTGTGGACCTTTTCCACCGGCACGTGGGCGATGGACAGCACCAATTCGACGATGCGCGCCTTGTTGGCCGAGGAAGGATCACCGGCCAGCAACAGCTTGACGTTGTCGTCGTTGAGATTGTTGACCCGCTTGATCGCTTCGCTGATGAACGTCTCGACGTCGGCCGAGTGCTGGCGGATCGGCGCGAGCAGGGCTTCGGCGGCCAGTTTCTCAGGGCCTTCGACGGCGATGCTGTCGCGAAAGGTCGGGCCCTTGACCTTGGTTTTCTCGGCGCTGTAGCGCTTGGTCAGCACCAGGCGGTAATAAAGGGTCTGGTTGCCCTTGGCGCGACGGGCCGACCACGTCACCTTGCGGTTACCATCGACCCGGTTCACCGCCACACCGTAATTATTGGAAATGAAACTCTCGTTGAGGCTCACGTAGTCGCGGCTCAGGGGCGGCACGAACATCTGGATCTTCACTGGATCTTTGGCGTTGGGCACGAATTCGACCTTGGCGTCGATGTTCCACAAGTCGTCGGTGGCGTCTTCGGTGACCGGGATGCCGAGCACGAAAATCTGATAGGCCGTCACCGACAGGCCCAGCACCACCAGGATGGCGATCAGCATTTTCAGATGGAGGGTAAGGGAGCGCATTGGAATTACTCTGCGGTTTGAGCGGCATTGGCGCAGGCGGGTTTGCCGGCAGCGTATTTAAGACTGGGGTCGACCAGCGCGTCGAAGCGCTTGAGCGCCTCGGAACCGATCAGCAACGGGTATTGGAAGGCGCTGCGGTCGGTCAGGTTCACTTCGATGCTGCGCAGGGCCGAGCCCATGCAGATGTCCAGTTCGATGACCGGCCGGGCCGTGTATTTCTTGCCTTCATCCGGGTCGTAGTCACCGGCGCGGCGCTTGATCTTGCTGACCCGGGCCAGCGGACGTTCGATGGGGTGCGAGTGGGCCGCGTCGATGGCCAGGTAAAAGCGCACCCAGGATTCGCCATTGCGCTTGAAGCGCTTGATGTCCCGGGCACTGAGTGAGGCGGTCTTGGCGCCGGTGTCCAGCTTGGCGGCGACCTCCAGGTCGATGCCCTGCAGGGCGGCATATTCGTTGAGGCCGTACACGGTTTTTTCACCCGCCACGGCAAGCCCCGGCAGGCACATGAAATAGAAAGCAGCAGATAAGGGCTTGAGTGTCATAGATCCTGGTGCGCAGCGTTCCGTTTATCGGTTCAGGCCCTGGCATTACTGCACAAGCTCCCTAGGCAGCCTTTCTCTATAAAAGGAGAGCGGCGAATAACCGCGGCATTCTAGCACGGTGGTTTTCTGACGCCACCGCTGGCCGGACGCTACGAGTCTCTTCATGCAGCAGGGTTATCGCTAAGGCGTTTATTAGACGATTGTCGACAATGTTGATTTTTGTTTTGACGCTAAGGGCGATATTGGTTAGTTTTTGCCGTATTGATTTTCAAGGTGTCGACAATATGCTCGATCAGCTCGAAACCCCGGTGGTGGTCCAGGACGACTCGGAAACCCTGTCCGAGAACGTCTTTCGGCGTATCCAGGCCGCCATCGTCAAGGGCGAGATCGCCCCTGGCAGCAAGATCTCCGAGCCCGAGCTGGCGCGCACCTACGGCATCAGCCGCGGACCGCTGCGCGAGGCCATTCACCGCCTGGAAGGCCAGCGCCTGCTGGTACGGGTGCCCCACGTCGGTGCCCGGGTGGTCTCGCTGAGCCACGCCGAGCTGCTGGAACTCTACGAAATCCGTGAATCGCTCGAAGGCATGGCCTGCCGCCTGGCGGCCGAACGCATGACCCTGGAAGAAATCGACGAACTGCGCCGGGTCCTGGAGACCCACGAGCGCGATGCGGCGTTCCAGGCTGGTGTCGGTTATTACCAGCAGGAAGGCGATTTCGACTTTCATTACCGGATCATCCAGGGCAGCGGCAACCGCACCCTGACGCAGATGCTGTGCGGCGAGCTATACCAATTGGTGCGCATGTACCGCATCCAGTTTTCCACCACGCCCAACCGTCCACGCCAGGCCTTTGCCGAGCACCACCGGATTCTCGACGCCATCGCCGACCGTGACGGCGAACTGGCTGAATTATTGATGCGCCGGCACATCGGCGCTTCCAAACGCAATATCGCGCGTCATTTCCAGGACAGCGCCGCCACTGAACGAGGTGAGTCATGAGCAACAGCACTCCAGGCCAGCGTTTCCGCGATGCGGTCGCCAGCGAGCATCCGCTGCAAGTGGTCGGCACGATCAACGCCAACCACGCGCTGCTGGCCAAGCGCGCCGGTTTCAAGGCGATCTATCTGTCGGGTGGCGGCGTGGCGGCCGGTTCCCTCGGCGTGCCGGACCTGGGCATCACCGGCCTGGATGACGTGCTGACCGATGTGCGCCGCATTACCGATGTCTGCGACTTGCCGCTGCTGGTGGACGTGGACACCGGTTTCGGTTCCTCGGCGTTCAACGTGGCGCGCACGGTCAAGTCGATGAGCAAGTTCGGCGCCGCGGCGATCCATATCGAGGACCAGGTCGGCGCCAAGCGCTGTGGCCATCGTCCGAACAAGGAAATCGTCTCGCAGCAAGAAATGGTCGACCGCATCAAGGCTGCTGTCGATGCCCGTACCGATGACAGTTTCGTGATCATGGCCCGTACCGATGCCCTGGCGGTGGAGGGCTTGGAATCGGCCCTGGACCGCGCCGCCGCGTGCATCGAGGCCGGTGCCGACATGATTTTCCCCGAAGCCATCACCGAGCTCGAGATGTACAAGTTGTTCGCCAGCCGCGTGAAGGCGCCGATCCTGGCGAACATTACCGAATTCGGCGCGACCCCGCTGTACACCACCGAACAACTGGCCGGTGCCGACGTGTCCCTGGTGCTGTACCCATTGTCGGCCTTCCGGGCCATGAACAAGGCGGCCGAGAACGTCTACACCGCGATCCGCCGCGACGGCACGCAACAGAACGTCATCGACACCATGCAGACCCGCATGGAGCTTTACGATCGCATCGACTACCACGTCTTCGAGCAGAAGCTCGATGCGTTGTTCGCGGCGAAGAAATGAAAGATCGCAGCCTCGCTTCGCTCGACAGCTCCTACATTATTGGACCGAGCAATGTTCCGTAGGAGCTGTCGAGTGCAACGAGGCTGCGATCTGTTTCCCCAAATCTCTACAAATCTAAAAACTGGAGACAGCAACATGGCCGAAGCAAAAGTACTCAGTGGCGCCGGGCTCCGTGGCCAGGTGGCCGGGCAAACCGCCTTGTCCACCGTGGGTCAATCGGGCGCCGGCCTGACCTATCGCGGCTACGACGTTCGCGACCTGGCGGCAGATGCGCAATTTGAAGAAGTGGCCTACCTGCTGCTGTACGGCGAGCTGCCAACCCAGGCCCAGCTGGACGCCTACACCGGTAAATTGCGCCAGTTGCGCGACTTGCCCCGAGCCTTGAAAGAAGTGCTGGAGCGCATTCCCGCCGACGCCCACCCGATGGACGTGATGCGCACCGGCTGTTCGTTTTTGGGCAACCTGGAACCCGAGCAGGATTTTTCCGAGCAGCACGACAAGACCGATCGCCTGTTGGCCGCGTTCCCGGCGATCATGTGCTACTGGTATCGCTTCAGCCACCAAGGCCAGCGCATCGAATGCGTGACCGACGAAGTGTCCATCGGTGGTCACTTCCTGCACCTGCTGCACGGCAAGAAGCCGAGCGAGCTGCACGTCAAAGTGATGAATGTCTCGCTGATCCTTTACGCCGAGCACGAATTCAACGCCTCGACCTTCACCGCCCGGGTCTGTGCTTCCACACTGTCGGACCTGTTCTCCTGCATCACCGCCGCCATTGGCTCGCTGCGTGGCCCGTTGCATGGCGGCGCCAACGAAGCGGCGATGGAAATGATCGAGCGCTTCAGCTCGCCCCAGGACGCCATTGAAGGCACCCTCGGCATGCTGGCGCGCAAGGACAAGATCATGGGCTTCGGCCACGCGATCTATAAGGACAACGACCCGCGCAACGAGGTGATCAAGGGCTGGTCGAAAAAACTCGCTGACGAAGTGGGCGACACGGTGCTGTTCCCGGTCTCCGAAGCCATCGACAAGACCATGTGGGAGCAGAAGAAGCTGTTCCCCAACGCCGATTTCTACCATGCCTCGGCGTACCACTTCATGGGCATCCCGACCAAGCTGTTCACGCCGATTTTCGTCTGCTCGCGCCTGACCGGCTGGGCCGCCCACGTCTTCGAACAACGCGCCAACAACCGCATCATCCGACCGAGCGCCGAATACACCGGCGTCGAACAGCGCAAGTTCGTGCCAATCGAACGACGCTGAGCTGGAGGGCTGGCGCTATTACTATGATCGTTCCCACGCTCTGCGTGGGAATGCCGCCCGGGACGCTCCGCGTCCCTGTGACGCAGAGCGTCACTGGATGCGTTTCCACGCAGAGCGTGGGAACGATCATGGTCGTGGCAAGCGCCTTTCTGAAACCACCGTGACCCGAGTCCTGACGATGAACACAGAATTTCGCAAACCGCTGCCTGGCACTTCGCTGGATTACTTCGACGTTCGCGGCGCAGTGGAGGCCATCCGCCCCGGCGCCTATGACAGCCTGCCGTACACCTCCCGGGTACTGGCGGAAAACCTGGTACGCCGCTGCGACCCGGCCACGCTGCGCGAGTCGCTGCTGCAACTGATCGAACGCAAGCGCGACCTGGACTTCCCGTGGTTCCCGGCGCGGGTGGTATGCCATGACATCCTCGGCCAGACCGCCCTGGTGGACCTGGCCGGCTTGCGTGACGCCATCGCCTTGCAGGGTGGCGACCCGGCGCAGGTCAACCCGGTGGTGCCGACCCAACTGATCGTCGACCATTCCCTGGCGGTGGAAAGCGGCGGTTCCGACCCGCAAGCCTTCGCCAAGAACCGCGCCATCGAAGACCGCCGCAACGAAGACCGCTTCCACTTCATCAACTGGACCAAGAAAGCCTTCAAGAACGTCGATGTGATCCCGCCGGGCAACGGGATCATGCACCAGATCAACCTGGAAAAAATGTCGCCAGTGATCCAGCAGCGTGACGGCGTGGCCTTCCCTGACACTTGCGTCGGCACGGACAGCCACACGCCCCACGTCGATGCCTTGGGCGTGATCGCCATCGGCGTCGGTGGCCTGGAAGCTGAAAGTGTCATGCTCGGTCGCGCCTCGTGGATGCGCTTGCCGGAAATCGTCGGCGTCGAGCTGACCGGCAAGCTGCAACCGGGCATCACCGCCACCGACATGGTGCTTGCGCTGACCGAGTTCCTGCGCAAGCAGAAAGTCGTGGGGGCGTGGCTGGAGTTTTTCGGCGAAGGCGCCAGCGCCCTGACCTTGGGTGACCGCGCGACCATCTCCAACATGGCCCCGGAATACGGCGCCACCGCGGCGATGTTCCACATCGATCAGCAGACGATTGACTACCTGAAGCTCACCGGCCGCGAAGACACCCAGGTGCAGTTGGTGGAGACCTATGCCAAGCACGTGGGTCTGTGGGCCGACAGCCTCAAGGGCGCGCAATATGAGCGTGGCCTGACCTTCGACCTGTCGTCGGTGGTGCGCAATATGGCGGGCCCGAGCAACCCCCACGCCCGTGTCGCAGTGTCGGACCTGGCCGCCAAAGGTATCTCCGGCCAATGGGACGATGTGCCCGGGCAAATGCCCGACGGCGCGGTGATCATCGCCGCGATCACCAGTTGCACCAACACCAGCAACCCGCGCAACGTGATCGCCGCCGGCCTGCTGGCGCGCAACGCCAACCGCCTGGGCCTGGCCCGCAAACCGTGGGTCAAGTCGTCCCTGGCGCCGGGGTCGAAAACCGTGGCGCTGTACCTGGATGAGGCCGGCCTGACCTCCGAACTCGAGACGCTGGGCTTCGGCGTGGTGGCGTTCGCCTGCACCACCTGTAACGGTATGTCCGGCGCGCTGGACCCGGTGATTCAGCAGGAAATCATCGACCGCGACCTGTACGCCACCGCCGTGTTGTCGGGCAACCGTAACTTTGACGGGCGTATCCACCCGTACGCCAAGCAGGCGTTCCTTGCTTCGCCGCCGCTGGTGGTCGCTTATGCCATCGCCGGGACCATCCGCTTCGACATCGAGAAGGATGTGCTGGGCGTGGTGGACGGTCGCGAGATTCGCCTCAAGGACATCTGGCCGAGCGATGAAGAAATCGACGCGGTGGTCAAAGCGTCGGTGAAACCGGAGCAGTTCCGCCAGGTGTACATCCCAATGTTCGCCATCCAGGAAGACACCGGGCCGAAAGTGACGCCGCTGTACGACTGGCGCCCACAAAGCACCTACATCCGTCGTCCGCCGTATTGGGAAGGCGCGCTGGCCGGTGCGCGACCACTCAAGGGCATGCGTCCGCTGGCGGTGCTGCCGGACAACATCACCACCGATCACTTGTCGCCGTCCAACGCCATCATGCTCGACAGCGCCGCAGGGGAATATCTAGCGAAAATGGGCCTGCCGGAAGAGGACTTCAACTCCTACGCGACCCACCGCGGCGACCACCTGACCGCGCAACGCGCCACCTTCGCCAACCCTAAACTGTTCAACGAAATGGTCCAGGAAAACGGCAAGGTCAAGCAGGGCTCCCTGGCCCGGGTCGAGCCGGAAGGCAAGGTCATGCGCATGTGGGAAGCCATCGAGACCTACATGGAGCGCAAACAGCCGCTGATCATCATCGCCGGCGCCGACTACGGCCAGGGATCGTCGCGGGACTGGGCGGCCAAGGGCGTACGCCTGGCCGGGGTCGAGGCGATCGCCGCCGAAGGTTTCGAACGCATCCACCGCACCAACCTGGTGGGCATGGGCGTGTTGCCGCTGGAGTTCAAGCCGGGTACGGATCGCAAGACCCTGGGCATCGACGGCAGTGAAGTCTATGACGTGATCGGCGAGCGCACCCCACGGGCGACGCTGACCCTGGTCATCACGCGCAAGAACGGCGAGCGCGTCGACGTGCCGGTGACCTGCCGCCTCGATACCGCCGAAGAAGTGTCGATCTACGAAGCCGGGGGCGTGTTGCAACGCTTTGCCCAGGATTTCCTGGAATCGGCGGTGGCCGTTTAAATCGCTTGGGTGGCCCGTTTTCTGGCCACCCATTTTTTCAGGAGTTGGAGCACATGGCTCACTCGCCTCAAATCAAGATCCCCGCGACCTACCTGCGTGGTGGCACCAGCAAAGGAGTGTTCTTTAGCCTGCAAGACCTGCCCGAAGCGGCCCGCGTCCCCGGTCCGATCCGGGATGCGTTGTTGCTGCGGGTCATTGGCAGTCCCGATCCGTATGAAAAGCAGATCGATGGCATGGGCGGCGCGACGTCCAGCACCAGCAAGACCGTGATCCTGTCCAAGAGCACCCGGGCCGACCACGATGTCGATTACCTGTTCGGCCAGGTTTCCATCGACAAGCCCTTTGTGGACTGGAGCGGCAACTGCGGCAACCTGTCGGCGGCGGTGGGGGCGTTCGCCATCAGCAGTGGCTTGGTGGAGCCCGGTCGTATCCCGCAGAACGGCGTGGCCGTGGTGCGGATCTGGCAGGCCAACATCGGCAAGACCATTATCGCCCATGTGCCGATCACCGAGGGTGCGGTGCAGGAAACCGGGGACTTCGAACTCGACGGCGTAACCTTTCCGGCGGCCGAAGTGCAGTTGGAGTTCATGGACCCGGCGGCCGAGGAGGAGGGCGGTGGCGGCTCGATGTTCCCCACCGGCAATCTGGTGGATGACTTGGAAGTGCCCGGTGTTGGGACTCTCAAGGCGACGCTGATCAACGCCGGGATCCCGACGATTTTCATCAACGCTCGCGATGTGGGCTACACCGGCACTGAATTGCAGGGCGCTATCAATGGCGATCCCAAGGCGTTGGCGATGTTCGAAACCATTCGTGCCCACGGTGCCTTGCGCATGGGCTTGATCAAGCACCTGGAGGAAGCCGCCCAGCGCCAGCACACGCCGAAGGTGGCGTTTGTCGCACCGCCGGCGGATTACCTGTCCTCCAGCGGAAAAACCGTGGCGGCGGGTGACGTCGACTTGCTGGTGCGGGCGTTGTCCATGGGCAAGCTGCACCACGCCATGATGGGCACCGCCGCGGTCGCCATCGGCACGGCCGCGGCGATTTCCGGCACCTTGGTAAACCTCGCGGCCGGCGGCGTCGAGCGCAACGCCGTGCGTTTCGGTCATCCATCCGGCACCCTGCGCGTCGGCGCCGAGGCCAGCCAGGTCAACGGTGAATGGACCGTGAAAAAAGCCATCATGAGCCGCAGCGCGCGGGTGTTGATGGAAGGATTCGTGCGGGTGCCGGGGGATGTTTTCTAACTCGATACTTCAGGAATAACACAAAACCTGTGGGAGCGAGCCTGCTCGCGATGGCGGTGTGTCAGCGGGCAAAGATGTTGAGTGTGCTGGCTTCATCGCGAGCAAGCTCGCTCCCACAGGGGATCTGCTGTCAGCCTGCTGTCAGTGCGGTGACGACCAGGCCTACATTACTTTCCAGCTCCGCCACCGGATCGGCGCCATCGGTGCTCAACACCAGCAGTTGGCTACCTCCTTCAGTGATGGCGGCCTTCAGCGCATCCGAGGGTTGGCGATGATGCAGCACCAGCGCCACGTCGTTGTCTTTCAATGTCGCACTCAACTGCTTGAGAGCTTCGGTTGTCCATTCGGCATCAGGCCGGGTGTCGGTGCTGATGGCGTCCAGGTTGAGCCCGCTGATCAGGTAGCCGAAATGCTCGCTCAGGCTGACCACGCTCAGGTTATCGGCGCTGGCGAGGCGTTTTTCGCTGTCGGCGCTGAGTTTGAGCAGGCGCTGCTTGAGGGCCGCGAGGTTGACGTCGATTTTCGCTTTGTCCGCCGGGGCCAGGCGCACCAGGTCGGCGGCGATCACGTCGGCCATGCGCCCCAGGTTATGGCTGGCCATCCACGGCTGGCTCGCCAACCCATCGGCCATGCCCGGTTGCACGGCGATACCGGGCAGGGCGCCGTCCACCGGACGCGCGGCATCGACTTCGACGATGCGAATATTGCTGCGTCGGGCCATGGGGTACAGCGGATCGTCCGGCCACAGCGAGCGCAGGCCGATCACAGCATCGGCCTCATGGGCCAGTTTGCTCAAGGCTGGCGCGCCACGGCCGCTGAAGTAGGCGCTCTGGCGGGTGCCCGGCAGATTGTCTGGCGCGGCCCGCTCCAGGCTGACCTCAGTGCCCTTGAGCAAGGCCTCGCCCAATCCATAGGTGACCGGCAAAGACGCCAGCAGACGAACCTTTTCGCTGGCGAATGACGAGGTAACAGCCACGCCGCACAACGCGACGGCCAGGGTCAGTTGTCGCAATGAAAAAACCATTTATCCAAGATTCCCTTTAAGGCTGGGGACGACACCACGGGCGATAGCGCTCAGGGCGAAGGCGATGCCGGCCACCAGGATGATCGCGGCGCCGGACGGGATTGGCAGGTCGAACACAATGGGCGCGAGAATCCCGCACAAGGTGCTGACGGTGGCGATCAGCACCGAACACCAGAAAAAACCTTTCAATGATTGGCTGAGCAGGCGCGCCGCCGCCGCCGGAATCACCAGCAACGCGCCCACCAGGATGGCGCCGATGACTTTCACCGCCGCTACCGTGATCAGCGTCACCAGGACCACGAACAAATAGTCCAGGGTCTTGACCGCCACCCCGCGCACCGCCGCCAGTTGCGGGTTGAAGCTGGCGAGCATGATGCGGTTGTACAGCGGCAGCGCCAGGGCCATCACCAACGAGCCGACCACCGCCAGCACCAGCAGGTCGTTGCCGTTGACCGTCAGCACCGAGCCGAACAGTACGTTTTCCAGGATGTGCACGTTGATCTTGCCCGCCAGGATCAACAGCAGGCTGGCGCCCAGGGCCAGGGACACCGACAGGAACACACCGATCAGCGTATCGGGCGCCAGGCCGGTGCGGTTGCGCAGGTAATTGAGCAGGATGCCGAACAGCAGGCAATAGCCGAACAGGCTGCCGTAAGGCCCGGTATAGGGCTCACCGAGCAAAATGCCGATGGCCACCCCGGTCAGCGCCGCATGGCCCACCGCCTCGGAGAAAAACGCGAAGCGCTTGACCACCACCAGCGTGCCGAGGCCGCCTAGCACCGGGCCGATCAACAGCCCGGCCAGCAACGCATTGACCACGAACCCGTACGCCAGCGCTTCAGGCAAGTAACCGGCCGACGCCCAGCCTTGGACCATCAAACGAAAGGCTTCATAACTCATCAGGCAGCGCTCCCGTTCGTGCGTGGATGGGTGGAAAACAGCGTCAGCAGTCGCTCCGGGGTCAGGGTCTGGCGTGGCGGGCCGTCGAACAGCACCCGACGATTCAGTCCCGTGACCCGGTCGGCCAGGCGC
The DNA here is from genome assembly GCF_001269655.1 of Pseudomonas thivervalensis. GTDB lineage: Bacteria > Pseudomonadota > Gammaproteobacteria > Pseudomonadales > Pseudomonadaceae > Aquipseudomonas > Aquipseudomonas thivervalensis. Next base: position 14,343 of record NZ_LHVE01000013.1, on the reverse strand, counting down.
CCGACGGCTTCCAGGTCATGTTCGATCCACAGCACGGTGATCCCGGCCTGACGCCAGTCCTGCAGCAAGCGTTCGAACACCTGGATACCGGCCTCGTCCAGGGCCGACATCGGTTCATCCAGCACCAGCAATTGCGGCGAGGGAATCAACCCCTGGGCCAACAACACCCGCTGGCGCTCGCCGCCGGACAGCGCGCCCATGCGCCGCTTGCGCTTGTCCTGCATGCCGACCCGCTCCAGGGCCTGGCCAATGGCGCCAGCGTAATGCTTGCTCAAGCCTAGAAACGCCGGTCGCCGCTGACACATCGCCGCCATGAAATCGTCCACCGTCATGGGCAAGCCGCGGTCGAACTCCAGCGCCTGGGGCACGTAGCCGATCACCCCGGGTTCACCCGGCCATTGCAGGCTCAAACGGCCCTGATGCGGCATTTGCCCCAACAAGGTCTTGATCAGAGAGCTCTTGCCACCGCCATTGGGGCCGACCAGGGCATGAATGCTGCCGGGCTCCACCTGGAAGGCCACGCTGTCGAGAATGGTGGTACGACCCAGGTTCAGGCTGACCTCGGCGAATGCAATCAAGGGGCCGACGCGCTGCAGGGTGAGGGGTTCCTGGACGGTCATGCGCCGGACTCCTGGATGGCTCGGACCACGGTGTCGAGGTTGCCGGCCATTTCCTTTTCGTACTTCTCGGCGCTGTAGTCGCCGTAGGAAATGTGCGAGAGCGGGTACAGCTTCACCCCCGATTCACGCTGGATGGTGTCGACGTAGGTGGAAGGAAAATCCATCTCCGAGAAAATCACTTTCACATCCAGCTCGCGCAGTTGGTCGATGGTTTTCTTAAGTTGGCTGGGGCTCGGTTCGATGCCATGGGCCGGCTCGACCACGGCGGTCACTTCCAGGCCGAACTCGCGTAGCAGATAGTCGTAGGCGGCATGCACGGTGGCGACCCGCAATTCGGCATTGGGGGCCTGGGTCAGCTTCGCCAGGGCAGCGGCGCGCATCTGCCGCAGGCGCTTGCCGTAGGCACGGGCGTTCTGGGTGTAGGCCTTGGCATTGTCCGGGTCGAGCTTGCCCAACTCCCGGGCGATGTTATTGACCTGGGCGATGGAGGCGCTGATGGACAGGAAGGTGTGCGGATTCACGACCTTGCCCGCGCCTCGGGCCGCCGTGCCGGTGGCGGCCAGCAGGGGTACGTTCTCGTTGGCCTCGATCACCTTCACGTTCGGGGTTTCGCTGGCGGCGATCATGCGGTCGGCGAAATCATCGTGACCCACGCCGTTGAGCACGATCACGTCGAGGCCGCCGATACGCTTGATGTCTTCGGCCCGGGGCTCATAGGCGTGGGGGTTGAAACCGGCCGGGATCAGCGGCACGACTTCCGCCTTGTCGCCGACGATGTTAGCCACGTAGCTGTAATACGGGTGCAAGGTGATGCCGATGCGCAGGCGCTTGGCTGTTTCGGCGCTCACCGGCGAGGTGAACAGGCAGGCCAGCAGGCCGATCAACAGCAAGCGCAGCAAGGGTCGGCGTTGGGATGCAATAGGCATGGGCAAACGGTCTTCTCTCGAATGAAGGCGTGGGGTCAGTGCCGGTGCTGGCGGGTTACGCCGGCATCGAATTGCGCGACGATCTGTTGCCAGCCGGCGGCGGACAGAGCGGTGTCGTCCAGCGCGAGGGGCGTCGCGAGGCCAGTGCCGCGGTTGAGCCAGATGTCCGGGGCGGCGTCGGACGCTTCGCCGATGCGCATCAGAAACGAACCGGCCACGGACGAATTGGCACTGGCGCCGAAGTAGGCCCGGTCCTGCAGTTGTTGCCAGGCGTGGCCGCCGCGGCTGACGGAACTGGCGTCCTGGGCGAACGGCGCGAAGCCTTCCTCGGCCAGGGCTTGCGGGCTGGGCAGGGTGGGTTGGTCTTCGCGCAGCAAGCGTATTTCATCCAGGGTCACCCGCAGGTCGGCATAGATGCCTTGCTCGGCGGCGCTGAGATCGCGGCGGGCGTCGAGCTGGTTCGAGGCCAGGTGAGGGGTGTCCTCGACTTTGCCATGCCAGGCCACCACGGACCCGGCCACCAGTACGATGAACAGGCACAGCAGCAACACGTACAGGGTTTCATGGCCCGCCCCGGCGGGGCGGATGATTTGCGTCGTGGCGTTGCTCATGGGGCCTCGATGTCGGCTTGGTCGATTTCCACCACGTGGCCGGGGCCGGCGTCGAAGAGCACGTAGAATTCGGCGTTCGGTTTCTTGAAGGTCAGCTTCGAGTCCGCGCCGAGCTTGCCCGGGACGAGGATGGTCTCGTCATAGCCGATCACGTCCAGGGTCACCCCGGGCGCACCGCTGCCGTCGGAAAAGCCGCCGGTGCATTGGATCTGTTCGGCGTCGATGGCCTTGCACTCGCACATCGGGTTGTGGGCCAGGACGCTGCTGCTTGCGCCCGCGCAGAGCAGCAGCGCCAAGCCCTTGGATAAGGCGCGGAGGGTCATGGTTTGGCTCCTTGGTTCTTCAGCCAGGCGACGGTGGATGGGGAGGCCTGGCTCATGGGAATGGAGGCCTGATGCATCGAACCGTCCCAACCTTCAAGGGTTATCCACAGTTCGGCATCGGGCTGGGTCTTTGGCGGGACCGGCAACAAGGCGCCCATGCGATAGGGCGAGCCAAAGAAAATCACCCCGGCGGCCCGCAGGCTACGGGGCTTGCCAATTCGCAGGTAGGTGGCCTTGACCTGGCCGATACAGCTTTGGCACAGGGCCGCGTTGAAGTGCTTCATCGGCCCGGCAGGCCCTTGGACGCGTGGGGCTTCGTTACGAAATTCCGCCAGGCGCAGGCTCCAGGGACCGACCTGGACTTCGCCGACTTCCCGTTCGCCCAGCCCGGCATCACCGCGGAACAATGCGGCTTCGGAGAGGTATTTGGGCATGAACCCCAAGGGGATGAGTAGCAACAATACGTTGAGATGGAAGCGCCATTTATGCCAGAACAGGCTCAGGCGCGACGGTGATGAAGCGGTATTGGACGAATTCACAGGCTGCCCTCCGATTCGCGGTGGACGGACGGCTGCAATGCCTGCGCGAGGCGGGCGCCACGGGTGGGTTTCTGGCTGCGCTTGAAGGCATTGGCGGTGGCCAGGGCCGTGCGTTTGGTCCAGATCAGCAGCCCGCTGAGGACCATCATGCTCAGGATCAAACCGAAGAAAAACCAGATGAGCTTGATCCAGAGGCCGCCGAAATCCCCGGTATGCAAGGGCCGCATGGATTCGGTGACGAACTCCAGGGTCGTGCGGTCCGACAGCATCCGTGAGGCGGCCACGTCGCCGTTGTAGGGGTTGATGGTGGCGGTCTGGAACATCAGCGGATACCAACCGCGGCCGCCGATTTCCAGGTGGCTGTAGGCATTGCCGGGCAGGCTGATGAAACTCGCTTCCAGTCCCGGGATGCGTTGCCGGGCGATTTCGATGGCCCGGTCCAGGTTCACCTGCGCGGGCGGCAGGCCGTCGGCGGACAGCGGCACGTTTTCACGGGCCACCACCGGGATGACCGGTTCGCTGGAAATGGAGATCTGGTTGTCGCCGAGCAAGGCCTGGATCAGGAACCAGGTGCCGGTGACGGAGATGACCGCGATGAACCAGATCGACCAGATACCGCTGAGCCGGTGGAAATCCCCCCAGAAAATCCGCGCGCCATGGCGAATTCGCAGGGTCGGACGGAAGAAGCCTTTCCAGAAACGCTTGTAGACCACCAGCCCGGTCACCAGGGACGCGAGCAACGGCAGGCCCAGGAACGACACCAGGTACCAGCCCCAACTGTAGCCGTTGGTGAACGGCACCAGCCACCAGCCATGCAGGGCGCGGGTGAAGGCCTGGAAGTTGAACGTCGGCGCCGAGCCCTGGACGACGCCGCTGTACGGGTTGACGTAGACCGTGTCGGGGCGTCCGTCGGGGTAGGTCACGCCGACTTCCAGGGCAAAATGCGACTCGTCCGGGCGAATGATGCTTTGTACCTGGGTTTGCGGCTGGGCCTGCTTGATCGCGGCGATCACCTGGTCATAGCTGAGCAGCGTTGCGTCGTCCGAGGGCTTGCTGGCCCGCATGTCGGGGTTGGCCAGCCAGACGATCTCCTGGCTGACCACCGCCAGGGTGCCGGTGACGCAGACGATGAGCACGAAAAACCAAATGGGCAATGCCAGCCAACTATGGACCAGGAACCAGAGTTTGGAGCGGGATTTCTTCGACATGATTGAACGTCTTGATTCGATGAAAGGTTCCGTATTACGGGCTTCGCAATACCGTGAACCGAAAAAAGCAGACCGTGGCTTTTGCCGACGCGGCCTGCTGCATCTAATTAAGACGAACGAGTGATCGCAATCCTGAAGGGAAAGATGAAAGAAAATGTTTCGCGTGGTAGGAGCTGCCGAAGGCTGCGATCTTTTGAGGTTTCGCTGGGACTCAAGTGTCTGGGGAAAGATCGCAGCCTCGTTGCACTCGACAGCTCCTACAGGGCTGGTCAGCCTTGCTGTTGAAACATTTCCCTGGCCCGTTGCTCGATCTGTTCCTGGCTCAGATCCTCCTTATGCGTCGCCAGGAACCACAAATGCCCATAGGGATCCTTCAAGGTGCCGGTGCGATCCCCATAGAACTGGTCCTTGACCTCGGAAATCACCTTGCCACCGGCGGCAATGGCCTGGGCAAATGCACTGTCCACATCCTCGACATATAGATGCAGGCCGACCGATGGCGATGGGTCCGGGTTACTCAGCGGGCCTTGTTCGCAAGGCGTGCCGAGCATGATCGGATGCCCGTTGATCCGCAGCTCGGCGTGCCCGATGCCGCCGTCGGGCATGGAAAGGCGCATGACCTCGGTGGCATTGAAGGCTTTTTTGTAGAAGTCGATGGCTTCGGCGGCTTTTTGAATGCCCAGGTAGGGCGTGATGTTATGGAAACCTTCGGGAACGGCATTGACGCCCATGACGTTTCTCCTTTTGTTATGGGAGGCGAAGAGAGTCTTCGTCGATTTGCGCCCCTCCACTATAGGCCAGCCCCCATGGCTGGGCGCGGGGCCCGACGAACGTTTCAGGACTGTTCCAGCAGATGAGCGCCTGGCCCCTGTTGGCCCAGCACATCGGCCTGATTGCGCAGCGGACAAGCCTCCATCGACAGGCACCCGCAGCCGATGCAGCCGTTGAGTCGATCACGCAGCGCTATCAATTGGTTGATGCGCTCGTCCAGGTCCCGGCTCCACTGCGCCGACAAAGCCTGCCAGTCGGCGGCAGTCGGGGCGCGGTTGTCCGGCAGGTTGTTCAACGCCTTGCCGATTTCTGCCAAGGGAATGCCCAGGCGCTGGGCGACCTTGATCAGCGCCACGCGGCGTAATACTCCCCGTGGGTAGCGACGTTGGTTGCCCAGGTTGCGCGTGCTTTTGATCAGCCCCTTGGACTCATAGAAGTGCAGGGCAGTGACCGCCACGCCGCTGCGGGCGGCTACTTGGCCGACGGTGAGTTCCTTGTGGAGATCGATCTGCGTCATCGCTGCAATTAACCGCTTGACCTTGACTTAACTAGAGGTTTTACCCTGCACGCCTTCGGATCGCAAGATCCGCCTGACCTGCATAGGGGACCTTTCATGCAATCGCCAAGGAACAATCGCAGTTTCACCCAACTGATGGAATTCGACATCGAACCTCAATGGCAGCAGGCGCTGGTAACCGCCTTGTCGGAACAGACCGAGCGCCTGGCCACTGACCACCAGGGGTTCCTGAGTGCCAGTATCCAAGCCAGCGACGACGGCCGACGCGTGCTCAACTATTTGCAATGGCAAACCCGCGAGGCAGGCGAGGCGGCGCTTCGAAGCTTCGAAAGTGGCGAGCAGGGTTTCTGGCGGCTGATCCAGGCTCATCGAGCCAAAGCCGTGACGTTCGGTTCGTTCCAGGTGCTACGCAACATCGAGCGCAGCCTGGACAACGCGCTGCATTGCCAGTTGGTCGATTAAGCGCGACGGCTGATCCAGGCAGGCAATACCCACTATCGAGAGGGTTGATTTCTGCCGCACGGGGCCGGCGGGTAGCCTTTGTTCATCGCCCAACTCCAGAACACCGGACACCCGCCATGAACCGTACCTTTGCCGTTTTGTTGCTACTGACCGCCACCCTCCTGGGCGGCTGCGCCAGCTCCTCCCCGGAGCTGCGCCCCTACACCGCCGACGAAACTCGCGAGCTGGCCCTTGAAGCCTTGAATCGCCGTGGCCTGTCGTTCGAGGAATACCACGCGAAAAAAGCCGAGCTGCTCGGTTCTTCGCAGAAGAACGTGGGTTTCGACGATCAGGGCCAGATGAGTGCCGAGCAGGTCGTGCAACAGCCTGGCCGGTCAAGCTAAGGGACTGTACCGCTCAAAGTTTTGCCCAACTGTCCGTGGGTTTGCGTCTGGACGTGGGGTAGGGTCATGTCTTGACTGACCTGCCCCTGGATTGACCTGACATGACCCTTTCGCTTGACCTGCTGCTGGGCTTCGCCCTGTTTGCCCTGGTGACCTCAATCACGCCTGGCCCCAACAACACCATGTTGTTGGCCTCGGGTGTCAATTTCGGTTTCAACCGCACCATTCCGCACATGCTGGGCATTACCTGCGGCTTCTTTTCCCTGGTGCTGGCGGTGGGCCTTGGCCTGGGCGCGGTGTTCCAGACTTATCCACTGCTCTACACCGCGCTGCGCTACATCGGTGCCGCGTACCTGTTGTACCTGGCGTGGAAAATTGCCCATTCCGGCCCGGTTTCGGACAGCCAGCCGGGGAACAATACGCCAATCAGCTATTGGGGCGCAGCGGCGTTCCAATGGGTCAATCCCAAGGCCTGGATCATGGCCATCGGGGCCATCAGCACCTACACGCCACTCCAGGGGTATTTCTTCAATGTGCTGGTGATTGCGGCGGTGTTTGCCTTGATCAACCTGCCAAGCGTGAGTCTGTGGGTGGTGTGCGGCAGCCTGTTGCGCAACCTGTTGCGGGACCGTCGCTGGTTGCGCGTGTTCAACTGGGGCATGGCGTTGTTGTTGGTCGCTTCGATGTATCCGTTGTTGCTCGAAAGCATCAGTTGAGGGCTGAGCTTCGACGCGATGCCTGCTAAGCTCGCTGTTCAGGAGCGTTCCTACGCACTTTTAAACGAAGTCCGACTTCTTTAAGGTCTTTGATCAGGTATTGCTAGTCTCGAACCCAACGAGGGCGCCTGATCCCGGAGCAGGCTCTGCGAGTTTCCTATGAATAAACGTCCTTTGTATTTCGATTACGCCGCCACCACGCCGGTGGATGAGCGGGTCATCCGGGTCATGGTCGAGTGTCTGGGCTTTGACGGCAACTTCGGCAACCCGGCTTCCAGTTCCCACGCCTTCGGCCAGGAGGCCCGGCGCTCGGTGGAGCGTGCCCGCCAACAGGTGGCGCAATTGGTGGGGGCCCAGCCCGAACAGATCGTCTGGACATCCGGCGCCACCGAATCCAACAACCTGGCCCTCAAGGGTGTGGCCCAGGCGCGCGCTGGTTCCGCCGGCCACGTCATCACCAGCCTGATCGAGCACAAGGCGATTCTCGATACGGCGCGCCAGCTTGAGGAAAGCGGCGTCGCGGTCACCTGGCTGGCACCGGACGCCGAGGGCCTGATCAGCCCGCAAGCGGTTCGCGAGGCGTTGCGTGAAGACACGTTCCTGGTGTCGTTGATGCTGGTGAACAACGAGCTGGGTATCGTCAATGATGTCGTGGCCATCGGCGAGATCGTTCGCGAACACGGTGCGTTGTTTCATGTGGACGCCGCCCAAGGCGCCGGCAAGGTGCAGATCGACCTGTCTCATTGGCCGGTGGACCTGATGTCTTTTTCCGCGCATAAAATCTACGGTCCCAAAGGCATCGGCGCGCTCTACGTGGGCGACCGTGCCCGGCCCCGGCTGTTGGCGCAGATTCATGGCGGTGGCCATGAGGGCGGTTTGCGTTCCGGGACCCTGGCGACCCACCAGATTGCAGCCATGGGCGCCGCATTCGAACTGGCAGCCACGGCATTCGACGAAGAACTCGCTAAAATCGCCCGGTTGCGCAATCGTTTGCTCGAGCCGCTGCTGGCGTTGCCCGGTGTGCGGATGAACGGCAGTGCGAGCCGCCGGATTCCCCATACGTTGAGCCTGACGTTCAACGAAGGTGAGTTCAGCCCGGCATCGTTGGGCGCATCGATTGCATTTTCCGCGACCTCGGCCTGCAATTCGGCGCACAACACCCCGTCCCACGTCCTGTTGGCCCTGGGGCACGATGCCCGCGCGGCCGGGCGGACCATTCGCTTGAGCCTGGGGCGCTTTACCACCGAGCAGGATATCGACGAGGCGGTGCGGTTGATCAAGGCCGCATGCGCGACTGCACCGGCGTTCTGGGCCACGATCCCATAAGCGGTCTTCGACATCGAACAACAATTTCAATGAGCAGGAGAAACAATGAGCACCGAGCCTTCGCCCCATGGACTGGTTCCCCAGCGCCTGACCCGAGTCCGCCAACTGATGAGCCGAGAGGGTATTCATGCATTGCTGGTGCCATCGGCCGACCCACATCTGTCTGAATACCTGCCGGGTTATTGGCAGGGGCGGCAATGGCTGTCGGGCTTCCATGGTTCGGTGGGTACCTTGATCGTGACCGACAGTTTCGCCGGCGTCTGGGCCGACAGCCGTTATTGGGAGCAGGCCACCAAGGAGCTGGAGGGCAGCGGTATCGAGCTGGTCAAGTTGATTCCAGGCCAGCCCGGGCCCTTGGACTGGTTGGCCGAACAAACGCCTGAAGGTGGGGTGGTTGCGGTCGACGGTGCGGTCATGGCTGTGGCATCGGCCCGTACCCTGGGCGGCAAGCTGGCGGAACGCGGCGCGCGGTTGCGCACAGACATCGACCTGCTCAAGGAAGTCTGGACCGATCGCCCAAGCTTGCCGGATCAACCGGTCTACGCCCATTTGCCACCCCAGGCGACCGTCAGTCGCGTCGAAAAACTCGCCAAGTTGCGCGAGTCCCTCAAGGAGCGTGGTGCCGATTGGCATTTCATCGCCACGCTGGATGACATCGCCTGGTTGTTCAACCTGCGTGGTGCGGATGTGTCGTTCAACCCGGTGTTCGTCTCCTTTGCCTTGATCAGTGAGCAACAGGCGACGCTGTTCGTGGCCCTGGACAAGGTTGACGCAGCGCTGCGTGCCGTCCTGGAGCAGGACGGCGTGACCCTGCGTGATTACAGCGAAGCCGCCGCCGCGTTGCGTGAAGTACCGGACGGCGCGAGCCTGCAGATCGATCCGGCGCGGGTGACGGTCGGCTTGCTGGATAACCTGGGCAGTGGCGTGAAGCTGGTCGAAGGTCTCAATCCAACGACGCTGGCCAAATCGCGCAAAAGCCTGGCCGACGCCGAGCACATCCGTCGGGCCATGGAACAGGACGGCGCGGCGCTCTGTGAGTTCTTCGCCTGGCTGGAAGGGGCCTGGGGTCGCGAGCGCATCACCGAACTGACCATCGATGAGCACCTGACCGCCGCTCGCACGCGCCGGCCAGACTTCGTCTCCCTGAGTTTCAACACCATCGCCGCCTTTAACGCCAACGGTGCGATGCCTCACTACCACGCGACGGAAGAAGCTCATGCGGTCATTGAAGGTGATGGCCTGTTGCTGATCGATTCCGGCGGCCAGTACCAGGGAGGCACCACGGACATCACCCGCATGGTGCCGGTCGGAACACCCACCGCTGAGCAGAAACGGGACTGCACACGCGTGCTCAAGGGTGTGATTGCCCTGTCCCGGGCCAAATTTCCACGGGGCATTCTTTCGCCCTTGCTCGATGCCATCGCCCGCGCGCCGATCTGGGCGGAGCAAGTCGATTACGGTCACGGCACCGGCCATGGCGTAGGCTACTTCCTCAATGTCCACGAAGGCCCGCAGGTGATTGCCTATCAAGCCGCTGCCGCGCCGCAGACGGCGATGCAGGCCGGTATGATCACTTCGATCGAGCCGGGGACTTATCGTCCCGGTCGTTGGGGTGTGCGCATCGAGAACCTGGTGTTGAACCGTGAAGCCGGAAGCAGCGAGTTCGGCGAGTTCCTGGCGTTCGAAACCCTCACCCTGTGCCCGATCGACACCCGCTGCCTGGAACCCTCGCTGCTGACCCAGGACGAAAAAGACTGGTTCAACGCCTACCACGCCGAGGTGCAGCGTCGATTGAGCCCATTGCTGGACGGTGACGCATTGCAATGGCTCAACACCCGGACGATGGCGATTTGACCTAGAAGATCAGGCGAGGGCTTCACGGACGAAGTCCAGCCGATCCTGGCCGAAGAACAGCTCGTTGCCGACAAACATGCTCGGCGCGCCAAATATGCCCCGGTCGATGGCTGCTTCGGTGGCGGTCTTGAGTGTTTGTTTGACCTGCTCGTCGTTTGTCAGGGTTAGCACGTAGTCGGCGTCGAAACCGCCTTCGTTCAGGACCGCTGTGACAGTCGCGGGGTCATTGAGGTTGCGGGCGTCCACCCAAAAGGCTCGGAACAGGCAATCGACGAAAGCCTCGAAACGTTCGGGGTGGCGCAACTGTATGCCGGTCACTGCACGCATCAGCAGCAGCGTATTGACGGGGAAGTGTGGATTGAACTGGAAGGCGACGCCGTAGCGTTTGGCGAAGCGATTCAGGTCCTTGAACAGGTAGGGATTCTTGGCCGGCACGGTCGCCGGCGATGCGTTGCCGGTTGCCTTGAAGACACCGCCCAATAATATCGGACGATAGATCAACTGGCTGTTGGTCTGTGCGCACAGCGCTGGCAATTGGGTGTAGGCCAGGTACGTGGTCGGGCTGCCGAGATCGAAGTAAAACTCCACCGATTTGCTCATGGTATCTGCTCTCTTGTTGTTGTGGGGGGGGGAGGGTTTACCAGCGTTCGCTCCAGGGGCGCAGGTCCAGCTCGAAGGTCCAGGCGTCGCGGGGTTGGCTGTGCAGATACCAATAATTGTCGGCGATGTGTTCGGGGTCCAGAATGCCGTCCTGATCCTTGGTGGCATATTTTTCCGGGAAATGATCGCGGATGAAGTCGGTATCGATGGCGCCGTCCACCACCACATGGGCGACATGGATATTCAGTGGTCCCAGCTCACGGGCCATGCTTTGGGCCAGCGCCCGGATGCCATGTTTGGCGCCTGCGAATGCGGCGAACCCCGAAGCGCCGCGTAATCCCGCCGTCGCCCCGGTAAACAGGATTGTCCCGCGCTGACGCTTGACCATGCGCTTGGCCACCTCCCGCGCATTGAGAAAACCTGAGAAACAGGCCATCTCCCAAATCTTGAAATACTTGCGCGCGGTTTCTTCAAGGATGCTGCAGGGGACGTTGGCGCCGATGTTGAACACAAAGGCTTCGATCGGGCCGATCTGATTCTCGATTTGCTCGACAAGTGCGATCACGTCGTCTTCTTTGCGTGCATCACAGGCGAACCCGTGGGCTTCGCCGCCTTGGGCGCGGATGTCATTGACCAGCGGCTCGAGTTTGTCGGCGCTGCGGCGGGTGACACAGGCCACAAAACCTTCCTGTGCAAAGCGTTTGGCAATCGCTCCGCCGGTGGCATCGCCTGCGCCGACAACCAGTACGACCTTCTTGTTATTCATGGTTCGCCTCATTGGTAAACGATCGTTAACTAAACGGACGTTATGCTAAGATCCGGCAAGCGTCAAGGTGAGCGATCAGGGGCAGGACCATGCGATATTCAGCCAATCACAAAATGGAAACCCGCGAGAAACTGCTCGCCAGCAGTGCCGTATCCGCCAAGAAATCAGGTTTCTCCACGGTCGGTGTCGATGGCCTGATGAAAGCGATCGGGTTGAGCGGCGGTGCGTTCTATAGCCACTTCTCATCCAAGGATGAGCTGTTCAAGGCCATTGTTGAGCGGGAATTGGCCCAGAGTCTGGATCGTCTGAGTGGAGACGGCGCCATGGACTCAATGAAGCTGGAGCGCTGCCTCAAGCAGTACTTGAGCATGAGCCACGTCGAGCAGCCCGAAGCGGGGTGTGCGCTGCCGGTGTTGGGCGCCGAGATCGCGCGATCGGATGTCCAGGTGAGGGAGGCGGCGCAAACGTGGATTTGTCGTCTGCACGAAAGTTGGGCGCGGATACTGGGAAGCGACAGCCTGGCGTGGGCCATCCTGTCTCAATGCGTGGGAGCGCTGGTTGTTGCGCGGATGCTGGTCACGCCGCAGATCCAGCGTGACGTCCTCAAGTCCAGCCATGTGGAAATCAGTCGTCGTATGGCCGAGCAAGGTCTCGACTAGGGCTACCTATTTACAGATGACGATCATGCTGCGGCTGGTGTAGCCGGCGGGATTGAGCCCGAAGGGGTAGTCCCCGGGTTCTTCGACAGCATCGCCGGACTTGGCAATGACTTTGTAGCCCTTGGGAGCACAGGCGTTGGCGGCGCTGGCGGCGCACTGTTCCCAGGATGAGGAAAGGCCGGAGCAGTTGATGTGCAAGCCTTTCTTGCCGCGCTTGACTTCAGTTTTCGATGTTGCCGCGCAGCCCGCTATGGCAAGTACGGCGATCAGTATCAAAATTCGTTTCATTCCCGTCCTTATGATCGCCGTGGATCTTATGTCCACGTACGATCGTGCTCGCTCTTGCGTGAAGCGTTCATGACGTCCTGTATGAAAAAATCCATGTTTGACATTAGGTTACTCGCCTAAACATGGCTTAAATGCGCGGCAAATGCCAGAGCTTCGTTAAACCCTGCCTCAATCCGCCGCGACGGCGGGCTTTGCGGTGTTGGCCATGGTCAACGTTGCGCCGACCGACGCGAGGATGATGCAGGTAATGGCTATCCACTGGGCCAGGGACAAGTACTCTTGGAGAAACACAAGTCCTGACAAGGCGGCCACTGCAGGTTCGACACTCATCAACGTACCGAAAGTGCGGGCAGGCATTCGTGTCAGGGAGATCATTTCCAATGTATAGGGCAGGGCGGTGGAGAGGATGGCGACCCCGATGGCGATTGGAATCAGGCTCGGTGTAAGCAGTGCGGCGCCCGCGTGGACAATGCCAATAGGTGCGACAAACAGGGCTGCGATCATGACCCCCAGTGCGGCGGTTTGCACACCATTGTCCGCGCCAGCCTTCTGGCCAAACAGGATATACAGCGCCCAGCAGAAACCTGCACCCAATGCGTAGCCGGCGCCAAGCAGGTCAATGCCGGCATTGGTCGCGCCGATTGGTATGAGCAACAGCAGGCCAGCCACTGCCAGGGCAATCCAGAGAAAGTCGATTGCCCGGCGCGAGGCGTATATGGCGACTGCCAGAGGGCCGGTAAATTCCAGCGCCACGGCAATGCCCAGTGGAACGGTGCGTACTGACATATAGAAGAGGAAGTTCATGCCGCCCAATGCCATCCCGTAAACGATCACGGTGCGCAGTGACTGAGCGGTGAGCTTGGCACGCCATGGGCGTAGCAATAACAGCATGATGAGGCTGGCAAAAATGAGTCGCAGCGTCGTAGTGCCTTGTGCGCCTACTATCGGGAACATGCTTTTGGCGAGGGAGGCTCCCGATTGAATGGAGGCCATGGCTATTAATAGCAAGGCAACCGGGTACAGGGTGGAGGCCAGGCTGCGATGTGGAGGGGGTGTCATTACGAAGTGTCGTCCAGAATAAAGGCGGGGGAGGCTGCATTGAGCAGTATATTGCGCATGTGCGGCGATTCCGTCTATATACAAGGCGGATTTAAGTGGCCTCTCGGTTTATGGATAGAAAAATCAAATTAAGGGTTGACGGCAGATTCTGGAAGTCTATAATTCGCCCCACTTCCGGCGCAGTCGAAACGGAAAACTCCTTGAGATTCAATGAGTTAAGTAGGTTTCGAAGGGGTTGGGCTTCAGTTCATCGAAGCTTGGAAGGAGCAGATAGAGCGGTGTTGTTTGGCTCTATCGGCGGTTCGATCATCTCGGTCGAAAGCGGTGAAAAAGAGGTGTTGACAGCAGCGAGTAACGCTGTAGAATTCGCCTCCCGCTAACGAGAGATCGGAAGCGCAAGTGGTTGAAGTTGTTGATGTTTCCGAAGCGAAACTTTGAAAACTTCTTAAAATAACCGCTTGACAGATACACGGGGCGCTGTAGAATGCGCGCCTCGGTTGAGACGAAAGACTCAGCCAACCGCTCTTTAACAACTGAATCAAGCAATTCGTGTGGGTGCTTGTGGAGTCAGACTGCTAGTCAACAGATTATCAGCATCACAAGTTACTCCGCGAGAAATCAAAGATGTAACCAACGATTGCTGAGCCAAGTTTAGGGTTTTCTCAAAACCCAAAGATGTTTGAACTGAAGAGTTTGATCATGGCTCAGATTGAAC
>NZ_LHVE01000012.1 GCF_001269655.1 Pseudomonas thivervalensis | reverse complement strand
AAGGCCGAGAGCTGATGACGAGTTACCCTTTGGGTGACGAAGTGGTTGATGCCATGCTTCCAAGAAAAGCTTCTAAGCTTCAGGTAACCAGGAACCGTACCCCAAACCGACACAGGTGGTTGGGTAGAGAATACCAAGGCGCTTGAGAGAACTCGGGTGAAGGAACTAGGCAAAATGGCACCGTAACTTCGGGAGAAGGTGCGCCGGTGAGGGTGAAGCACTTGCTGCGTAAGCCCACGCCGGTCGAAGATACCAGGCCGCTGCGACTGTTTATTAAAAACACAGCACTCTGCAAACACGAAAGTGGACGTATAGGGTGTGACGCCTGCCCGGTGCCGGAAGGTTAATTGATGGGGTTAGCTAACGCGAAGCTCTTGATCGAAGCCCCGGTAAACGGCGGCCGTAACTATAACGGTCCTAAGGTAGCGAAATTCCTTGTCGGGTAAGTTCCGACCTGCACGAATGGCGTAACGATGGCGGCGCTGTCTCCACCCGAGACTCAGTGAAATTGAAATCGCTGTGAAGATGCAGTGTATCCGCGGCTAGACGGAAAGACCCCGTGAACCTTTACTATAGCTTTGCACTGGACTTTGAATTTGCTTGTGTAGGATAGGTGGGAGGCTTTGAAGCGTGGACGCCAGTCTGCGTGGAGCCATCCTTGAAATACCACCCTGGCAACTTTGAGGTTCTAACTCAGGTCCGTTATCCGGATCGAGGACAGTGTATGGTGGGTAGTTTGACTGGGGCGGTCTCCTCCTAAAGAGTAACGGAGGAGTACGAAGGTGCGCTCAGACCGGTCGGAAATCGGTCGTAGAGTATAAAGGCAAAAGCGCGCTTGACTGCGAGACAGACACGTCGAGCAGGTACGAAAGTAGGTCTTAGTGATCCGGTGGTTCTGTATGGAAGGGCCATCGCTCAACGGATAAAAGGTACTCCGGGGATAACAGGCTGATACCGCCCAAGAGTTCATATCGACGGCGGTGTTTGGCACCTCGATGTCGGCTCATCACATCCTGGGGCTGAAGCCGGTCCCAAGGGTATGGCTGTTCGCCATTTAAAGTGGTACGCGAGCTGGGTTTAGAACGTCGTGAGACAGTTCGGTCCCTATCTGCCGTGGACGTTTGAGATTTGAGAGGGGCTGCTCCTAGTACGAGAGGACCGGAGTGGACGAACCTCTGGTGTTCCGGTTGTCACGCCAGTGGCATTGCCGGGTAGCTATGTTCGGAAAAGATAACCGCTGAAAGCATCTAAGCGGGAAACTTGCCTCAAGATGAGATCTCACTGGGACCTTGAGTCCCCTGAAGGGCCGTCGAAGACTACGACGTTGATAGGCAGGGTGTGTAAGCGCTGTGAGGCGTTGAGCTAACCTGTACTAATTGCCCGTGAGGCTTGACCATATAACACCCAAGCAATTTGTGAACTCGAGAGAGACCAGATTGCGGTGTGTGAAGACGAAACGAACCGAAAGTTCGAGATACTCACAAGCACCAAACTATCGCATACCCATTCGCTGGCACGTGACCGCAAGGCACGCACCGGCTACCGAATTTCTTGACGACCATAGAGCATTGGAACCACCTGATCCCATCCCGAACTCAGCAGTGAAACGATGCATCGCCGATGGTAGTGTGGGGTTTCCCCATGTGAGAGTAGGTCATCGTCAAGATTAAATTCCGAAACCCCTATCTGCTGATGCAGGTAGGGGTTTTGTTTTTGCCCGCCATAAAAAGTTTTGACCAAAAAAAGGATGACCTGTAGCAGCCATCCTTTTTACATCCAGCAGGCCGTTAGGCCTCGGGTACCGGGCAGCTCAGATCCCCTTCCTTGCACTTGAGATAGGTCTTGAACGCCTCGATCCGGGTTTTGGTCTGGGCCGTGATGCAATCGTTGTAGATCAGCGGGTAGACACTGCCGCCCTTGACCCCAGAGGCGGAGAATTCACATTCGGCGTCACGGAAGCCTATCCAGGCACGCTGTGCCTTGACCAGCATTTGCTTGGCCTCGGGATTGTCCTTCAGGCGTGCGGTGATCTGCTTGTATAAGCTGTTCAGCTCGCTGTCGGCGGCCTTGTTTTCCTTGGCTGCGCATTGGTTCATTTCGCCTTGAGTGATGGCGTTGGCGCAGTCGTCGGCTTGGGCAACGGCGACAAAAAGCAGCGGTGTCAGGGCCAGAAGCAGGCGAGGGGACATGTCGGGTCTCTCCTTGAGAGGTTGAAAACGCCGGGGAAGTTTACATCGCTCCGTGCTGTTTTAACGTGGGCGAGCGCTAAACAACGGTCTGATACAACTTTCCGGTTGGCCTCGTGGTCTTACAAGCCTACTGTTGAAACACAGGAGGTGACTCATGCATTCATCCGACCGCATCGAAAGAAAGATCCTGCTCAAGGCCCCGCGCTCCCAAGTCTGGCGCGCCCTGGCCAATGCCGAAGCCTTCGGCCAATGGTTCGGTGTCGCCCTTGAGGGGAAACGGTTTGTGGCAGGTGAGCGTACCCAGGGGCAAATCACTTACCCAGGTTACGAACACCTTATCTGGGATGTCGCGGTGGAGCGGGTGGAGCCCGAGCGAGTGTTCTCGTTTCGCTGGCATCCTTACGCTGTCGAGCCGCAGGTGGACTATTCCCAAGAATCTGAAACCCGGGTGTTATTCGAACTCGAAGACATGGATGGCGGCACCTTGCTCAAAGTCGTGGAGTCGGGTTTCAACAACATCCCCGAGGCTCGCCGACTCAAGGCTTTTCGCATGGACAGCCGTGGCTGGGATGAGCAAATGGCCAATATTGAAAACTTCCTGAGCAAGGCTTGAGCTTGGATGGCTGATGGGACTAAGGGTTTTCGGAAGGGCAGGTATAGCGAATGTCTTACACGAGATGGTAGCTATGTCGTCTATTTCATTTTGGATCCGAGGCGTAATCTGGACTCATCCACTGAAGCACAGGAAGTGCTCAGGATCAGGGACGATCGACCATGCAAGGATTAGCTATCGACAGGGAGTCGTAATGGTCTTGGAAAAACCCGCTTCGGCGGGTTTTTTTTCGCCTGCTGGAAAGTCTTGAAAGTTTTTATAGCGAAACGCTTACACGGCGTTGCTGCTTTCTCGTCTTTTCCCAGGACAACGGCAGGCCTAATCTATGTTTATCCACTGGGTGCAGGGAGTGCTCAGGGTCATGGATGATTGGACCAGGCATGGAATGCCGGACAGGGAGTCAAATTGGTCCTCAAAAAACCCGCTTAGGCGGGTTTTTTTTCGTCTTGAAAAAGTGGCCTGATCAGGCCAGACGCCGTGTCATGGTGCGGTCAGCACCATCATCAGCCAAGGTCTGGCCCCCAGGCGTGCGATCGGCACCATCGGCAGCGAGTGTCTGTCCTCCGGGGGTACGATCAGCACCATCAGCAGCCAAGGCCTGGCCCCCAGGCGTGCGGTCAGCACCATCGGCAGCGAGAGTCTGCCCACCAGGCGTACGATCTGCGCCATCAGCGGCCACAGGCTGCTGGTAATCACCAGCCTGGGTAAAGAAGCGGTCTTGCTGCTGGCTCGGCAAGGCAAACGCACTGGCGCTCAGGGCGAAAGTGGTAACGGCAATCAAGGTGTTGAACGTTTTCATGGTAAAGACTCCGGTCATATCAGGGTTGAGTGCCGGGTCGTTCAGATGTCGTGATCTGCTGAACCCGTTGCAGCCGGGACGGTTGTCTTGCTGCATGGGTTCAGATTAAGGGCGAGGCGGGGACGGGCGTTAGACGGATACTGTCCTGGTTTTGCCTGATCCTGTTTGTGTGCAAGATCAGGCGCTACTGGCTTGCAGTGCCTGGGCACGCAAACGCGCAATGTCCTTGCTCGGCGAGGCGCCAAATAGACGGCTGTATTCGCGGCTGAACTGCGAAGGGCTTTCATACCCCATCTTGTAGCCGATTGATGAAACGTCACTGTTCTCCGCCAACAACAACCGTCGGGCTTCCTGCAGGCGCAGCTGTTTCTGGTATTGCAGCGGGCTCATGGCGGTCACGGCCTTGAAGCGGTGATGCAGGGCCGAAGGGCTGAGGTTGATCATTTGTGCCAGGCTGTCGATGCTCAGCGGCTCGGCATAATGGGTATTGAGCCACTCGATGGCGCGGCTGATGCGATGGGTCTGGGTGTCGGGAATGGCGATTTCATGCAAACGCTGGCCTTGGGCGCCACGTAGCAGCCGATAGAAGATCTCCTGTTGGGCCAGCGGCGCAAGGGTGGCGATATCGTCCGGGCTGTCCAGCAGCCGCAGCAAGCGCAACACCGCGTCGAGTAACGGCGCATCGATGCGATCCAGGAACAATCCACGTCCGGTTCTTTCGGTCGGCACACCAATAGGGCTGGCGTCGGCAATCAGGCGGCAGATCTGTGCCGGATCGATGTCGAGGC
This sequence comes from Pseudomonas thivervalensis, assembly GCF_001269655.1. Lineage (GTDB taxonomy): Bacteria > Pseudomonadota > Gammaproteobacteria > Pseudomonadales > Pseudomonadaceae > Aquipseudomonas > Aquipseudomonas thivervalensis. The sequence goes on along the minus strand of NZ_LHVE01000012.1, from coordinate 333,656 downwards.
GAATGCACAGGTAGGGGCGTTCGGGACTGGCTTCAATCACCTGGCCGGCCAACGGCAGGGTCACCGAGACGACGAGATAATTGAGCGGGTCATACACGTAGCATTCGTCCGCCAGGCGCACTTCCTTTCGCCCTTCGACAATCACGCACAAACCAGGCTTGTGCACGGTGTGCAGGGCTTCGGTCGGCTGGTCGCTACGGATCAGGTGCAAGGCTTCGATGGCCGTGGGGTGGACGCCGAATTCCGGTGCGAAGCGCATCATCAGGCTCGCCAGTTCGGCGCGACGCTGATTGACGCCGTCATCTGGCGCAATGTGGATGGACGTGGATACCGACATGCCGATCAATCTCCCAGGCCAAATCGAGTGGACCGCGCTAGTAAAGCCGATTGCGCGGCTGTCGGCCAGAGTCGGTTTCATCGCTACAGGATCGTGCAAGTGCGCAGGAGGATCCGGCTAACCCAGGCGAAGGTCGGTTCCCTAATCTGGACCTGTCAAAACGCTCCCACCGGGGGGCCAACACATCCAGACGAGGGAACCATCATGTCCGATATTCAAAACAAAGTCGTGGTCATCACCGGCGCCAGCAGCGGGATTGGCGAAGCGGCGGCGCGGTTGCTTGCGGCTCGCGGTGCTCGTGTCGTATTGGGCGCACGGCGCATCGATCGTTTGCAAGCACTGGTGCAGGAGCTCGAAACCGCCGGTCAGCAGGCGGTCTGCAAGGCGGTGGACGTGACTCGTCGTGAGGATGTCCAGGACTTCGTCGATTTTGCGGTCGAGCGGTTCGGTCGGGTCGACGTGATCATCAACAATGCCGGGGTCATGCCGCTCTCCAAACTTGAGGCGCTGAAAGTCGAAGAGTGGGATCGCATGATCGACGTCAATATCCGTGGCGTGCTTCACGGCATCGCCGCCGGCCTGCCGCTGATGCAGGGCCAGCGCAGCGGCCAGTTCATCAACATCGCGTCCATCGGTGCCTACGCCGTCAGCCCGACGGCCGCCGTGTATTGCGCCACCAAATACGCCGTGCGGGCGATTTCCGAGGGCTTGCGCCAGGAAGTCGGGGGCGATGTACGCGTGACAGTGATTTCCCCCGGCGTGACCGAATCGGAACTGGCCGAGAGCATTTCCGATGAAGGTGGGCGTGCCGAAATGCGCGAGTTCCGCCGTATCGCCATTCCGGCCGAAGCCATCGCCCGGGCAATCGCCTATGCCATCGAACAGCCCGCGGATGTAGACGTCAGCGAACTGATCGTGCGGCCCACCGCCAGCCCGTTCTGAATCGAGGTGGCCCGACAGCAAAACCCTTTGTGGCGAGAGAGCTTGCTCCCGCTGGGTTGCGAAGCGACCCCAGGATTTTGCGCCTGCTGCGCAGTCGAGCGGGAGCAAGCTCCCTCGCCACAATGGTGACTGCCTCAAGCGTGTGTCCAGCCGCACAATAGCCTGTGTGTCGGCAATAGATCGCTAAGCCCGTTCCAACCGCGCCGCAGCACGCTGGGTGATCTGCGAGCGCACTCGGAACGACTCGGCCGCACGCAGTTGGGCTTCTTCCAGCACGCGCGTCGGCGCGGTGTCCGGGCTGCCGGCGTTGAACGGTGGGGCAGGGGCGTATTCGAGTTGCAGCTGGACCAGTTCGGCGGTGTCCTGGTCGAACAGTTCGGCTGCCAGGGTCAGGGCAAAATCGATCCCGGCCGTGATGCCGCCACCGGTGAGCAGGTTGCCGTCGCGGACCACGCGATCCTTGACCGCTGTCGCGCCCAGGGTTTGCAGCAAGCTGTGGTAGGCCCAATGGGTGGTGGCGCGCTTGCCTTGCAACAGGCCCGCCGCACCGAGCACCAGCGCACCGGTGCACACCGAGGTGATGTATTTCGCCTCGGCGGCTTGCCGCTTGATGAAGGCCAGCGTCTGCTCGTCTTCCATCAGGGGGCCGACGCCGCTGCCGCCGGGGACGCAGATCACGTCGAGCTTCGGGCAGTCCTCGAACGTGGTGGTGGGCAACAGTACCAGCCCGGTGCTGGCGGTGACCGGCGCCAGGTCTTTCCAGATCAGGTGGACCTTCACGTCCGGCAACGAGGCCAGCACGTCATAAGGGCCGGTCAGGTCCAACTGCTGGACTTGGGGGAATAACAACAAACCGATCTGCAACGTCATGTCGCGTTCTCCTTTGGATAATGCCCGAGGGGTGGACGGTTTGACTTTAGATCCGTAGGCTCTGGCGTATACGCCAATAAGCCCACGAATCACGCCAATATGCTCAACCCACCGAAAACCGTCCGTGTCCTGGCCTTCGCCAACGTGCAGGTGCTGGATGTTACCGGGCCCTTGCAGGTCTTCGCCTCGGCCAACGACCTGGCCCGCCAGCAAGGCCTGCCGTTGCCGTACACGCCGACGGTCATTGCCGTGGGTGGCGGGGCGGTCATGTCCTCGGCGGGCTTGGCGCTGATGGCCGAGCCGCTGCCGAGCGAAGGCAGCGACACGCTGTTGATCGCCGGTGGCTGGGGCGTGTACGAAGCGGCGAAGGACCCGGCGCTGGTGGCCTGGGTCAAGGATCACGGCCTGCGTTCGCGGCGGGTGGCGTCGGTGTGCACCGGGGCGTTCCTGCTGGCCGCCAGCGGTTGGTTGGACGGGCGGCGCGTGGTGACGCACTGGACCCGCTGCGAACAACTGGCCGAGCAGCATCCGCAATTGCGGGTCGAACCCAACCCGATCTTCATCAATGACGGTCCGGTCTGGACTTCGGCCGGGGTCACGGCCGGCATCGACCTCGCCCTGGCGTTGGTCGAGGAGGACTTGGGCCGCGCGGTGGCGCTGGAGGTTGCCCGGCAACTGGTGGTGTTCCTCAAGCGTCCGGGCGGGCAATCGCAGTTCAGCGTGACCTTGTCGCTGCAAAAACAGGGCAGTCGGTTTGATGACCTGCATGCCTGGATCGCCGAAAACCTCACCCGCGACCTGGGCTTGTCGAACCTGGCCGCCGAGGTGGGCATGAGCGAGCGCAGCTTTGTGCGTCACTACCGCGCCGACACCGGCCAGACCCCGGCGCGGGCGGTGGAATTGATTCGCGTGGAAACCGCTCGCCGCCTGTTGTCCGACACCGCCGTGTCGATCAAACGGGTGGCGGTGCAATGTGGCTTCGGCAGCGAGGAAACCTTGCGCCGCAGTTTTCTACGGGCCATGGGCGTGACGCCCCAGGCTTATCGCGAGCGGTTCGCCGTCAGCCCTCAAGCAAATCCAGCAATGCCTTGAGCGTGGCCTCCGGGGCTTCCTGGGGAATGTTGTGGCCGACACCGGCCAGCACTCGGCGCTCATAGAAACCGGTGAAATGCTCGACGTCTTGATCATGTTCCGGTGCGGGCCCTACGCCGTCGTCGGCGCCGCACAAGGAAATGCTCGGCACGCTGATGGTCGGTTGCGCCGCCAGTTTTTCCTCCATCCACTCCAGCGTCGGGTCGCCCGGTGCGCACATGAAGCGATGACGGTAGGAGTGGATCACCACGTCGACGAAGTCCGGGTTGTCGAACGACGTGGCGCTGAGGGGGTACAGTTCGGCGCCGCGTTTCCAGGACGGTGACCACAGGCGCCAGAGCAATTCACATAGTTCGCGCCGGTTCCGGGTCAGGCCCTCGACGCCCCGGGCCGTGTGGAAGTAGTACTGGTACCACAGGCGATGTTCGGTTTCCGGGTCCAGCGGCTGCGTCGAGCGCGGAATGTCCTGCAGGTTGTAGCCATCGCCGGTCACCAGGCAGCGCACGCGCTCGGGCCACAGTGCTGCGACGATACACGCCGCCCGCCCACCCCAGTCGTAGCCGCACAGCGCCGCTTGGGGGACGGAGAGTGTCTCCATCAGGTCCAGCAGGTCCTGGGCCAGGGCCGCTTGCTGGCCGGAGCGCAGGATGGCCGGGTTGTTGAAGCGGGTCGGGCCGTAGCCGCGCAGGTAGGGCACGATGACCCGGTAGCCACGTTGGGCCAGAGCCGGCACGACTTCATCGAACGCCCTGGGGTCGTAAGGAAAACCGTGCAGCAGGATGATCGGGTCGCCGCTGGCGGGACCGTGCTCTTCGTAGGCGATGCGCAGCAACGGCGTGACGGCGAAGTTGATCTTGGGCTCAAGGTTCATGTCGGCCTCCGGCAGTGTGCGTTGGTGCTCAGGCGGGTTCCTGGTTGACGTATTTGGCCCGATCCGGGGTGAACGTCACGATCATGTTCGTGCTGGAGCAGGTCAGGGTGCGTTCCTGGGTCAGGTCGATGTCCAGGTCTTCACCGCGCAGGCCCTGCCATTGGGCGAGGTATTTGAGGCAACCGAATTTTTCGTTTTTCTTCAGGCTGCGGCTGACGCCACCTTTCCAGCCCAGCACCGGCAACTCCCCGGCCAGGCAACGTTGCGCCAGTTCGGGAAACCGCACCGCCCGGTCGCGGCCGATTTCCCAGCATTTGATCAGGCCCCGGTCCTGGCCCTCCCAGAGGTCTTCGCGGGTCAGGCCTGTTCGGGGTGGGGTGGTGATGGGGCGTTTGATATGGGTCATGTCAGGTCCTTGAGTCGGGTTTTATCGGGCAGCTCCGCTGCACCCGTGAGAGCATCGATCTTAGGAGGGGTTGGCGGGGCTGGCAACTCGAAAGGGGGCGTAACAATAAATGGGTGACTGGCGGTGATTGCTTCTGTGGCGAGGGAGCTTGCTCCCGCTCGACTGCGCAGCAGGCGCAAAAATCCGGGGGTCGCTTCGCAACCCAGCGGGAGCAAGCTCCCTCGCCACAGAAATCGCGTTCAGGCTGAAGGGCAACTCACGGCTGCCAATGATTTTTCTCCCCACTCAACTTGCGATCCAGGAAGCTCGCCGCGCTGATCAGCGCCAGGTGGGTCAGGGCCTGGGGAGTATTGCCCAGGTGGTAGCCGTGGCTGTCGAACTCTTCGGCGTACAGCCCCAGCGGGTTGGCGTAGCGCAGCAGTTGTTCGAATTCCAGCTGGGCTTTTTCCACGCGGCCGGCGCGGGCCAGGCATTCGACGTACCAGAACGAGCAGGCCGCGAAGGAGCCTTCGATGCCGCTGAGGCCGTCGATGGGGCTGTCGTCGTTGCGGTAGCGATAGACCATGCCGTCGCGCACCAGGCTTTTTTCGATGGCATCGAGTGTCGAGAGCCAGCGCGGGTCGCGGGCGCTGACGAAGCGCACCAACGGCATCAGCAGCATCGAACCGTCCAGGGCGGTGCTGCCCAGGCGCTGGATGAAGTGCTGGTGCTCGTCGTTCCAGAAGTTTGTCCAGATGTCTTGGTAAATGGCCTGGCGCGTCTCGTCCCAGCGGGCGAACGGGGCGGGTAGGGAGCGTTTTTCGGCCAGGCGGATGGCGCGGTCGACGGCGACCCAGCACATCAATCGCGAGTGCAGGAAATGCTGTTTGTCGCCGCGCATCTCCCAGATGCCCACGTCTTGGTCCTGCCAGACAGTGCAAACCTGGTCGATGACCTCGACGGTGTGTTTCCAGCCTTGGTGAGAGATGGCTTCGCCGTATTTGTTGACCAGGTACACCGCGTCCATCAGCTCGCCGAAAATATCCAATTGCACCTGCTCGTAGGCCAGGTTGCCGATGCGCACCGGTTGCGCGTTGCCGAAGCCCTGCAGATGCGGCAACTCGGCTTCCGGCAGTTCCTGCCTGCCGTCCAGGCCGTAGAGGATGTTGAGTTTGGTCGGCTGGTCGCAGCAATCGCTGACTCGGCCGCGCAGCCAGCGCATGTAGGCATTGGCTTCTTCGACGAAACCCAGGCGCATGAAGGCGTAGACCGTGAACGAAGCATCGCGGATCCAGGTGTAGCGGTAATCCCAGTTGCGCTCGCCGCCGCGGGTTTCCGGCAGGCCGAAGGTGGCGGCGGCGAGGATGGCGCCGTGTTTGCGCGAGGTCAGCAGTTTCAGCGCCAGGGCCGAGCGGTTGACCATTTCCCGCCAGCGCCCGCGATAGGTGGATTGGCCGATCCAACCGCGCCAGAACGCCAGGGTCCGTTCCAGGCACATCGCGCTGACATCGCCCTGGAGCCGCGGGTCGTCGATGCCGCCCAGCAGGAACTCGGCGCGCTGGCCTTGTTCCAGGGTGAATTCGGCTACCGCGGCGTTGCCGTCCAGCGTCATAGGCTGATCGCCGCATAAGCGCAGGCTCGGATGCCCCGGCGCGGTGAAACAGATGTGGCTGCCATCCTGGCTCGCGGTCGTCGTGGCCCGGGCGTAGTCATGCCGCACCGCGCAGCGCAGGCGAAACGTCGCACTGCCGACGGTCATGTGGACCTTGCGCATCAGCACCGGCAAGTCGTCTTCGCTGTCGCCGATGGGCAGCAGGTCGGTGATTTCCACCACGGCGCCGTCGCTCAGCCAACGGGTTTGCAGCACGTTGGTGTCGGGCAGGTAGATTTGTTGGCGGCGGGCGTCCGGCAAGTCCGGCGCGAGCTGGAAAATGCCCGCCTCCGGAGTGTCGAGCAACGAACAAAAGATGGACGGGCTATCGAATTCCGGCCAGCAGAAAAAATCGACGCTGCCCCGGTCGTTGACCAATGCGGCGCTGCGCATGTCGCCGATGATGCCGTGGTTCTCGATGGGGCTTTGCGGTTCGTCATGATCAGCCATTGCCGCGAAATCCCGGATAAAGGCTCATCCCGCCATCGATGAACAACGTGGTGCCCACCACATAATCGGACCAGTCCGAGGCCAGCCAGACCACCGCGTTGGCGACGTCCTCCACGTCGCCGATGCGACCGTAAGGAATCAGCTCCAGCAGTTTCTGTTCCTGCTCACCCTCGGTGGCTTCGCGGTTGATAGCCGTGCGGATGGCGCCAGGGGCGATGCTGTTGATGCGGATGCGTTGGTGGCTGGTTTCCTGGGCCAGGCTCTGCATCAGTAGATCGACACCGCCCTTGGACGCCGCGTAATTGACGTGGCCGGCCCAGGGAATGCGCTGGTGCACCGAACTCATGTGGATGATCTTGCCGGCGGCCCGGGACACGCCCTGGCGAATGCCTTGGCGATTGAAGATCCGCAGGGCGGCGCGGGCGCAGAGGAACTGGCCGGTGAGGTTGGTGGCGATCACGGTGTTCCAGTCTTCCAGGCTCATATCGACGGCGGCGGCGTCTTTTTGCAAACCGGAATTGGCCACCAGGATGTCCAGCGTGCCAAAGGCTTCGAGGGCCCGGGCGAACAGTTGCTCGACCTCCTGTTCCTTCGACACATCGGCCCCCACGGCGATGGCGCGGCCGCCGTTGGCGTTGATTTCACGGGCCAGGTCTTGCGCCGGCTCGGCGTTGGAATGGTAGTTGAGCACCACCGCGGCACCGGCATCTGCCAATGCCTTGGCCGAACCCGCGCCAATGCCGGAGCTGGCGCCGGTGACCAAGGCAACCTGTCGGGCGAGGGATATCTGCATGGTCTAGCACCTTGAGTTGAGGGCCTTACCTGCTGACTGGTGGGAGGTGGGTGGAGTTCAGTTGGGTGATGTAGGAGCTGCCGAGCGAAGCGAGGCTGCGATCTTTCCCCTGACACTTGAGTCTCAAGCGAAAGATCAAAAGATCGCAGGCTTCGCCAGCTCCTACACAGCCCAGCGGGAGCAAGCTCCCTCGCCACGAAAGCGGTTGTTACCACCCCCGCCCCGAATTCACCCAGAAATTCACCGACAACGACGTCGACACCGACTCCACCTGGTGGAACCAGCCTTCCGGCAAAAACAGCAAATCCCCAGCCTCCAGCGTCACGCGCAGGAAGGTCACGTTGCGGGCATGGGGGAAGCGTTGGTAGTCCGGCGCATCCGGGTTGAAATCGCAGCCGTCCAGCCCACCCTGGGGCGCCGTAGACCAGGTGCCCAGGGCTTCGCGGTGGTGAGGCGCGGCGAGGGTGAAGGTTTTCTGGCCCCAGACCTGGGCGAACAGGTTGTCGGTGTCGTCGCGGTGCAGCGGCGTCAGGGTGCCCTTGGGGCCGATCCAGATGCGCGGCGGGATGAACAGCGACGGGTCGAAGTAGGGCGGGTACTTGATCTGCTCCATCAACTGCGCCGGCAGGATGTTGTTGCCCATGTAGGCCGGTGGTTCGCCGTCTGCGCCCTTGACCGCCGGACTGTCGAGGGAGGCGATGAAGTCGGCCATGGACGTGGAGCGAAAATCCCGCTCGGTGGAGAAGGTCTTCTTCACGTAGTCGCCGTGGCGGGTGATGCCTTGCAGCTCGGCGAAATGCACCAGGGATTCTTCGCGGCTGAGCTTGAACAACGGCCAGTCCTGCAAGGCATCGCTGATGACCAGGGGAATGCCGTGGGGCAGGTACTGGGCACGGAATTCCTGCACCGACAGCCCGCTGCGAGGCCGCCGTTCCACGCTGCGTTGGGCCGGCAGGCTGGCGGTGAGTTTTTCGCTGAAGCGCGGCGGGGTCGGATACCGCTTGTTCATGTCGACCTTTTCCACCACGCCACCGCCATGCCGGGCATGGTCGATGATCTGCGGCAGCAACGTCGCCAGGCCCATGTTGCCGCCAATCTTCAGGCGACCGCTGGCGAATAGTTCCTCGACATTGGCCATGCCGGCCATGATCCCGAGGAAGTCCTTTTCCGCCACCTCGATGGTCACGTCAGGGCTGGTGTGGCGGCCAGCCTCGGTGCGGCTGCTGGCCTTGACCTCGGACCAGTACGCCTGGTGCGGGCCGAACACGAATTGGAAGACGCCTTCGATACCAACGGCGCTGGCATTGGCGAACAGCTTGCCCAGGATGGTTTGCAGGTCCACGGCGGTCACTCTTGCGGGTTTTTGGTCTTAGCAGGTAACGAGGGCCCGAATCAAAAATTTAGGCCTCGTTACTGCATCATCGACCCTCGCCCTAGCGCGTCGCGACCATGAACACTCGGGGAAACGGCAGCAGCACGGTCCCGTCGTCCAGGGCCGGATACGCCTGTTCGATCGCCTGGAGATACTGCGCCAGATACTGCTCGCGCTGCGCCTCGTCCAGCGGCTCCAGAAACGGTCGTAAGCCGCTGCCCTTGAACCATTCCACCACGCCTGCGGCACCGCCGGCCAAGGGGTGATGGTAGGTGGTGCACCACACATCGACGCGGCTGCAGTGGGGCTTGAGGATCGAATAATAGGTGCTGGTATCCGCCACCTCGGTACGCGAATCAGCCGCCCCGGCCAGTTGGCTGGCCCAAGGCCCGTTGGCGGCGATTTCCCGCATCAAGCGGTGGGAAGGCTGGTGCAGGTTGTCGGGCATCTGGATCGCCAGGCTGCCGCCCGGGGCGAGTTTGTTGACCAGCGAGGGCAGCAGGGTGGCGTGGTCGGGTAGCCATTGCAGCACCGCGTTGGCGAAGATCACATCGAACGGCCCGGGTTCATCCCATTGACCGATGTCGGCCGTATCGAACGCCACGGCGGGCAAGCGTTTGCGTGCGGCCTCGACCATGTCGCTGGAGCTGTCCAGGCCGCGCACCGTGGCGCCGCTGAAATGTTCCACCAACAGTTCGGTGGAATTGCCCGGGCCGCACCCCAGGTCGATCACCGTGCGGGCCTGTACGGGGGGAATGGCGGCGAGCAGGTCCCGGGACGGACGGGTGCGTTCCTGTTCGAAGGTGACGTATTGCTTGGCGGACCAGCCCATGGCGTTCTCCTGTGCGGTGCAGTGAGTCGAGGTGCCGCCAGTATAAGGTCGTGTGGGAAGATGAACCGCGTTATCGTTCATCGCGGGCAAGCCTTGCTCCCACAAGGGGCAGGCATTTCATAGCGAACGTCACGGTTTTGACTAATTCCATGGGTTACGATTTCGTTATCTTCCCTACACGACCGATCGGAGAAAACCGCAGTGACCCAACTGACCCTGCTGTGCCTGCCTTATTCCGGCGCCAGCGCGATGGTGTACAGCCGCTGGCGGCGCACGTTGCCGCAATGGCTGCACGTGCAACCGGTGGAATTGCCGGGGCGCGGGGCGCGCTTCGACGAGCCGCTGCACACCGACATGGGCCCGTTGGCGATGCAACTGGCGCGGGAGCTGTACCCGACGCTCCAGGCCCCGTACGCCTTGTTCGGCCACAGCCTGGGCGCGCTGCTGGCCTGCGAAATCGCCCATGCCCTGCGTGAACTCGGCAGCCCGGAACCGGTGGCGCTGTTTGCCTCCGGCACGGCGGCGCCGACGATGCGGGCCGACTACGATCGCGGTTTCGCCCAGGCGAAAACCGACGCTGAATTGATCGAGCAACTGCGCACGCTCAACGGTACGAGCGAGGAGATCCTGGCCAATGAAGAGCTGATGGACCTGACCCTACCGATCCTGCGGGCCGACTTTTTAATGTGTGGACGCTTCCAGCCACGGCAGCGAGCGCTGCTCAGGTGTCCGGTGCACGTGTTCGGCGGCACGGCCGACAAGGCCACCACAGAGCAGTTGATGGGCTGGCGCCAGGAAACCACGGGCAGCTTCTCGGTGGACATGCTGGCGGGCGGGCATTTCTTCATTCACGAGCACGAGGCCAAGGTGCTGCGGCTGATCAAGGATCAATTGAGCGTGCATCATCGGCGGCATGGGTTGGCGATCAGCGCCTGACCTGCGGATTCCAGAGCGGTTCATCGGTCCCTGTAGGAGCTGCCGAAGGCTGCGATCTTTTGATTTTGATCTGCTGATCTTTCGCTCGGGACTCAATGTGCAGGGGAAAGATCGCAGCCTCGTTGCACTCGTCAGCTCCTACATTCCCAAGCGCTAATTTTTCCGGTTTGCATTCGTTTCATAGGGACGACTTGCCTTTGTGCCTTGTGCCCACTGATTCCGGATACCCCAGAAATGAATGCTGAAGACGCCTTGAAACTTGCTCGCCGGTTTATCGGGTTGCCCCTGGAAAAGCGCCGGATGTTCCTGGCCGCGTTGGCCAAGGAGGGCGTGGAGTTCAGCGGTTTTCCCATTCCCCAGGGCGTCGAGGCCGAGGATCGCCAGGCGTTGTCCTATGCCCAGCAGCGCATGTGGTTTCTCTGGCAACTGGAGCCGGGCAGCGGCGCCTACAACCTGCCGGGAGCGGTGCGGCTCAAGGGCGCGTTGAACCTGCCGGCGCTGGAGCAAGCCTTCGCCAGCCTGATGGCCCGTCATGAAACCCTGCGCACGGTGTTCCAGCGCCAGGCCGACGATAGCCTGCTGCAAGTGCCCTCCAGCGCCGCGCTGGTGATCGGGCGCAGGGACTTCAGTGCCTTGCCGGCGGCCGAGCGCGAGCAGGCGGTGCGCCAGGCCGCCGAAGCCCAATCGATGCAGCCCTTCGACCTGTCCAGCGGCCCCTTGCTGCGGGTCGAACTGCTCACGCTCGACGAGCAGGAACATGTACTGCTGCTGACCTTGCACCACATCGTTTCCGACGGCTGGTCGATGAACGTGCTGATCGACGAGTTCATCCGTTGCTACGACGCCCATGAAGCCGGCGTGGAACCGCAGTTGGCCGACTTGCCGATTCAGTACAGCGACTACGCCCTGTGGCAACGCCGCTGGCTGGAAGCCGGTGAACAGGCGCGTCAGCTCGAATATTGGCAGGCGCAACTGGGCGATGAGCATCCCGTGCTGGAACTGCCCATCGACCACCCACGCCCGGCGATGCCCAGCTATCGCGGCACGCGCTTTGAATTCGCCGTGGAGCCGGCACTGGCCGAGCAACTGCGCGCTACCGCCCAGCAACACAACATCACCCTGTTCATGCTCCTGCTCGGTGCCTTCAACGTACTGCTGCATCGCTACACCGGCCACACCGACATCCGCGTCGGCGTGCCCATCGCCAACCGCAACCGCGCCGAAACCGAGGGGCTGATCGGCTTCTTCGTCAACACCCAGGTATTGCGCACCGAGCTCGGCGGCCAGACCCGGGTCGATGAGTTGCTGCGCACGGTCAAGGAAGCCGCGCTCGGCGCCCAGGCCCATCAGGACCTGCCGTTCGAACGGTTGGTGGAAGCCCTGAAACTGGAGCGCAGCCTCAGCCATACGCCGCTGTTCCAGGTGATGTACAACCACCAGCCGCAAGTGGCCGACATCGCCAGCATTCGCACTGCCTCGGGGCTGGAATTGTCGATGCTGGAATGGCAGGGCCGCACCACGCAATTCGACCTGACCCTCGACACCTGGGAAAAGACCGGCAAGCTGCACGCGGCGCTGACCTACGCCAACGATCTGTTCGACGCCGCCACGGTCGAGCGCATGGCCCGGCACTGGACACGACTGCTGCAAGGCATGGTCACCGACAGCCGCGCGCTCGTCGGTGAGTTGCCGTTGCTCGAAGCCGATGAATATCAGCGCCTGATCCATGACTGGAACCCGGTGGACGCGCCGTTCGACCAGGCGCGGTGCATCCACCAGTTGATCGCCCGCCAGGCCGACGCCACGCCGGATGCCTTGGCCGTCACCTTCGCCAACACGCGCCTGACCTACAGCGAACTCGACGGCCGTGCCAATCGCCTGGCCCATAAGCTCATCGAATTGGGCGTGGGCCCGGAAGTGCGCGTCGGCGTGGCGATGCCGCGTTCCGAACATCTGCTGATCGCCTTGCTGGCAGTGCTCAAGGCCGGTGGCGCCTACGTGCCGCTGGACCCGGACTACCCGGCCGAGCGCGTGGCCTACATGCTCGACGACAGTCGCGCCCGGGTCTTGCTGACAGAACAGGCGGTGGCGGCGACGCTCAGCGTGCCGGCTGAAACTGCCGTACTGATGCTGGATCGGATCGAGTTGGGGCAGTACTCACTCAATGCACCGATTACCCACGTCACGCCAGACAACCTCGCCTACGTGATCTACACCTCCGGTTCCACCGGCCAGCCCAAAGGCGTGGCGATTGCCCATCGCAACGTGCTGGCGCTGATCGACTGGTCCCGATCGGTCTACAGCCGCGACGACATCCAGGGTGTACTCGCCTCCACGTCGGTGTGCTTCGATTTGTCGGTGTGGGAACTGTTCGTGACCCTGGCCAACGGCGGCTCACTGATCATCGCCCGCAATGCCCTGGAGTTGTCGCAACTGCCGGCCCGGGACCAGGTGCGCCTGATCAACACCGTGCCCTCGGCGATTGCCGCGTTGCAGCGCGGCGGTGAGATCCCGGCCAGCGTGCGGATCATCAACCTGGCCGGTGAGCCCTTGAAACAAAGTTTGGTAGACGCCCTGTACGGTGGGAGCGAGCTTGCTCGCGATAGCGGCGGGTCAGCCCCCCATGGGCCAACTGACAGGACGCCATCGCGAGCAGGCTCGCTCCCACAAGGGATAGCGCATGTCTATGACCTCTACGGCCCCTCGGAAGACACCACCTATTCCACCTGGACCCGCCGCACCGCCGGCGGCACGGCGAACATCGGCCGGCCCCTCAAGCACACCGCCAGCTACCTGCTCGACGTCGACCTGCAACCGGTGCCCCAAGGCGTTTCGGCAGAGCTGTACCTGAGCGGCGCGGGCATCACCCGGGGTTACCTCGGCCGCGCCGCGATGACTGCCGAGAAATACGTGCCCAATCCGTTCTCCAGCCGTGGCGAACGCCTGTACCGCACCGGCGATCTGACCCGTTACCAGGCCGACGGTGCCTTGCAGTACGTCGGCCGCATCGACCATCAGGTCAAGGTCCGCGGCTTCCGTATCGAACTGGGCGAAATCGAAGCGCGCCTGCTGCAACAACCCCAGGTGCGCGAATTGGCGGTGCTGGCCCAGGACGGCGAGCACGGCCAGCAACTGGTGGCCTTCATCGTGCCGAGCGAGGCCACGGTACTGACCGAGGCCGAGCGCCAAGTGCAATTGCGCGAAACCCTGAAGGCTGCCCTGCGTGAACACCTGCCGGACTACATGGTGCCGGCCTACCTGGTGTTCCTCGCAGAACTGCCGCTGACCCCCAACGGCAAGCTCGACCGCAAGGCGCTGCCGGCCATTGACGGCAGTGAGCAGCAGCGTGAATTCGTCGCGCCCCACAGTCCGATGGAAAAAGCCCTGGCGGCGATCTGGCAAGACGTGCTGAACCTCGACAGCATCGGCCTGGAAGACAACTTCTTCGAGCTGGGCGGCGACTCCATCGTTTCCATGCAAGTGGTCAGCCGGGCGCGGCAGGCCGGGATCGTGCTCAATCCCAAAGCGCTGTTTCAACATCAGACCCTGCGCAGCCTGGCGCTGGTCGCGCGCCAGGGCGACAGTCATGCAATCGATCAGGGCCTGGCGCGTGGTGCGGTGCCGTTGACGCCGGTGCAGCAGTGGTTCTTCGAGCGTGACATTCCCGAGCGTCAACACTGGAACCAGTCACTGTTGCTAGTGCCCGGCGAACCCCTCGACGCCGTGGCATTGGCATCGGCCCTGGCCCGTTTGGCGGAGCACCATGACAGCTTGCGCCTGCGTTTTACCCAAGTGAACGGCCACTGGCAGCAAGTCTATGCCGAGCCGTCGGCGGCCAGCCTGTTGTGGCAGCGCCAGGCGACGTCGGTCGAACAGCTCAACGCCCTGTGCGACGACGCCCAGCGCAGCCTCGACCTGGAAGACGGACCGCTGCTGCGGGCCTTGCTGGTGGACATGGCCGATGGCAGCCAACGCGTGTTGCTGGCGATCCATCACTTGGTGGTGGACGGTGTTTCCTGGCGCGTCCTGCTAGACGATCTGCAACAGTTCTACCGTCAATTGCGGGCCGGCCAGGCGATCCAGGTACCGGCCAAGACCAGCGCTTATGGGCAATGGGCCGCGCACCTGCAGGGGCATCTCGATGGCTTCATGGGCAGCCTCGATTACTGGCGCGCCCAGGGTCATGCGCCGGCCGGCAACGGCTTGCCGTGCGACTACCCCGAGCGGCTGCTGGAGGTCCGTGACGAGCGCAAGGTGCAAGTGCGGCTGGGCGCTGAACAGACCCGCCAACTGCTGCAACAAGCGCCCAAGGCCTACCGCACCCAGGTCAATGACCTGCTGCTGACCGCCCTGGCTCGTACGGTGTGCCGTTGGACCGGCCAGGACAGCACGCTGATCCAGCTCGAAGGCCATGGCCGTGAAGACCTGTTCGAGGGCATTGACCTGACCCGCACCGTCGGCTGGTTCACCAGCCTGTTCCCGGTCAGCCTCAGCCCGGCGCCGGCATTGAGTGCGTCGGTCAAAGCCATCAAGGAACAACTGCGCGCCGTGCCGGACAAGGGCCTGGGTTATGGCGTGCTGCGCTACCTGGGCGAACCTTCGGTGCGTGCTGAACTGGCGGCCTTGCCAGCACCGCGCATCACCTTCAACTATCTGGGCCAGTTCGACCGGCAGTTCGACGACGGCGCGCTGTTCGTGCCGTCCAGCGAAGGCAGTGGCGCGGCGCAACATGCCCGGGCACCGTTGGCGAACTGGTTGACAGTGGAGGGCCAGGTCTACGGCGGCGAGCTGTCCCTGAACTGGGGCTTCAGCGAGCGGATGTTCAAGCAGCAGACCATCGAGGCATTGGCGGCGGACTACCTCGCCGAACTGAGGGCGTTGATCGAGCATTGCTGCGCGCTTGAAGCGCCCCAGGCCACGCCCTCGGACTTCCCCCTGGCCCGCATCAGCCAGGCGCAACTCGACAGCCTGCCGGTGGCCGCCGGGCAGCTCGACGATCTCTATCCGTTGTCGCCGATGCAACAGGGCTTGCTGTTCCACACCTTGTACGAGCAGACGGCGGGGGAGTACATCAACCAGTTGCGGGTGGACGTCCAGGGCATCGACGCACAGCGCTTCGCCGACGCCTGGCAGGCGACCCTCGACGCCCACGATATCCTGCGCAGCGGCTTTGTCTGGCAGGGCGACCTTGAACAGCCGTTGCAGATCGTTCATCGCCAGGTCGAATTGCCGTTCACCGCGCTCGATTGGCGCGGACGCGATCACCTCGCCGAGGCCCTGAATGAGCGTGCCGACGCCGAGCGCCGTCAGGGCTTCGACCTGGCCCAGGCGCCGTTGCTGCGTCTGGCGCTGGTGCAGACCGAGGCCGACGGCTGGCACCTGATCTACACCCATCACCACATCCTGATGGACGGCTGGAGCAACGCTCAACTGCTCGGCGAAGTATTGCAGCGCTACAGCGGCCGCTTGCCCAAGGCCAACGCCGGGCGCTATCGCGACTACATCGCCTGGCTGCAACGCCAGGATGGCCAACTGAGCGAGGCTTTCTGGACCGCTCAACTGGCAACCCTGCAGGAGCCGACGCGGTTGGCGCGCGTCATGTCCGCCAGTGAAATCCACAGCGGCCATGGCGATCACTTCCAGACCCTGGACGCGACCCGCACCCAGGCCTTGGAACAGTTCGCCCGCCAACAGAAAGTCACTGTCAACACCTTGGTGCAAGCGGCGTGGCTGTTGCTGCTGCAACGCTACACCGGCCATGACAGCGTCGCCTTCGGTGCCACCGTGGCCGGGCGTCCGGCAGATCTGCCGGGCATCGAGCAACAGGTCGGCCTGTTCATCAACACCTTGCCGGTGATCGCCGCGCCGCGTCCGGACCAAACGGTCGGTGCCTGGCTACAAGCCGTGCAGGCACAGAACCTCAGCCTGCGGGAGTTCGAGCACACGCCGTTGGCGGACATCCAGCGCTGGGCCGGGCAGGGCGGCGAGGCGCTGTTCGACAACATCCTGGTGTTCGAGAACTACCCGATTGCCCAAGCCCTGGCAGCAGGTGCCGGGCAGGGCGCGGTGTTTGGCGACGTTAGCCATCTGGAGCAAACCCATTACCCATTGAGCGTGGCCGTGACCCTCGGCCAGACCCTGGCGCTGCACTACAGCTTCGACCGGGCGCATTTCAGCCAAGCGGCCGTCGAAGACATCAGCGCGCATCTGTTGCAGTTGCTGGAATGCTTCGCCGAATCGCCTGCGCGCAACCTCGGGCAAATCGCCCTGGTCAGCACCGAGGAGCAGGCACGGCAACAGGCTGCCAACCACCCGCAACCTTACCCGACCGACATCGCCGTGCATCAGCGCATTGCCCATCTGGCGGCGCAGAAGCCCCACGCCACGGCGGTGATTTTCGACGGCGAGCGTTTCAGCTATGGCGACATCGATCGTCGCGCCAACCAGTTGGCCCACGCCTTGATTGCCCGTGGCGTGGGTCCGGAAACCCGCGTTGGCGTGGCCCTGCCGCGCAGCGAAGGGGTGATCGTCGCGCTGCTGGCGGTGCTCAAGGCCGGCGCCGCCTATGTGCCACTGGACACCAGTTATCCGCGGGAACGCCTGGCGTACCTGATCGAGGATTCCGGGTTGGCGTTGTTGCTCACCGACTCCCGGGTGTCGGCGCAACTGCCGCTGGAGGGCGCCAATCAAGTGCTGGAACTCGACCGCCTGGACCTGAGCCTGCAATCGGCGGATGCACCCTCGGTCAGCGTCGATCCGCAGAACCTCGCCTACGTGATCTACACCTCCGGTTCCACCGGCAACCCCAAGGGTGTCAGCGTGGCCCACGGTCCGCTGGCGATGCACTGCCAGGCCATCGGCGAGCGCTACGCGATGCGCGACAGCGATTGCGAATTCCATTTCATGTCCTTCGCTTTCGACGGTGCCCACGAGCGCTGGCTCACCAGCCTGACCCACGGCGCCTCGCTGCTGATTCGCGACGACAGCCTGTGGACCCCGGAACAGACCTATAACGCCATGGGCGAGCACGGCGTGACGGTGGTGGCGTTCCCGCCGGTGTACCTGCAGCAACTGGCCGAGCACGCCGAGCGCGAGGGCAACCCGCCGAAGGTGCGCATCTATTGCTTCGGTGGCGATGCAGTGCCCAACGCCAGTTTCGAACGGGTCAAGCGTGCACTCGATCCGGACTTCATCATCAACGGCTACGGCCCGACCGAAACCGTGGTTACCCCGCTGATCTGGAAGGCTGGCCGCGACGTGGCGTGCGGTGCCGCCTATGCGCCCATCGGCAGCCGCATCGGCGACCGCAGCGCCTACGTGCTCGACGCCGACTTGAACCTGCTGCCCCAAGGCATGGCCGGTGAGCTGTACCTGGGCGGCACCGGGTTGGCGCGGGGTTACCTGAACCGTCCGGGCCTGACGGCCGAGCGGTTTGTCGCCGACCCATTCAGCACCTGCGGCGGCTTGCTCTACCGCACTGGAGACCTGGTGCGCCAACGCGTCGATGGTACCTTCGACTACCTCGACCGTATCGACAACCAGGTGAAGATCCGCGGCTTCCGCATCGAGCTGGGTGAAGTCGAAGCCAGCCTGCAAGCCCTCGACGGCGTGCGCGAAGCGGTGGTGGTGGCCCAGGAAGGCACCGCCGGCAGCGGCAAGCGCCTGGTCGCCTACGTGGTGGCCGATGAACCGGTGCCGAAGGATTTCGCCGAGCGCCTGCGCGAACAACTCAAGGCAACGTTGCCGGCGCACATGGTCCCGGCTTATCTGCTGTTGCTCGACCGCCTGCCGCTGACCCCCAACGGCAAGCTCGACCGCAAGAACCTGCCCAAGCCCGACGTCAGTCAATTGCAGCAAACCTACGTGGCACCGCGCAGCGCGCTGGAACAGCAACTGGTGTCGATCTGGCAGGACGTGCTCAAGCTCGCGCAAGTAGGCCTGCGGGACAACTTCTTCGAACTGGGCGGCGACTCCATCGTCTCGATCCAGGTGGTCAGCCGCGCACGCCAGGCCGGTATCCACTTCACCCCCAAGGATTTGTTCCAGCACCAGACCGTCGAGGCCCTGGCGGCGGTGGCGCAGATGGGTGCCCCGCTGCAAGCGATCGACCAACGTCCGGCCACCGGCGAAACGGTGCTGCTGCCGATTCACCAGTGGTTTTTCGCCCAGGCGATTCCTGACCGTCATCATTGGAACCAGTCGGTGATGCTCAAGCCGACGCAGGCGCTGGACGCCCAGGCGCTGGAGCGGGCATTGAACGGCCTGGTCGCGCACCACGACAGCCTGCGCCTGGCGTTCACCGAACAGGCCGGAGGCTGGACGGCACATTACCGTGACGAGGTTGCCGAGGGTATTGTCTGGCAAGCCGAGGTCGCCGATCTTGCCGCGCTGCAAGCCTTGGGCGACCAGGCCCAGCGCAGCCTGCAACTGGACGGCGGCACGCTGATCCGCGCGGTGCTGGCGAACCTCGCCGATGGCACCCAGCGCCTGTTGCTGATCGTGCATCACCTGGTGATCGACGGGGTGTCCTGGCGGATCCTCGTCGAAGACCTGCAAACGGCTTATCGGCAGGCACTTGTCGGCGCAACCGTGCAGTTGCCGGCCAAGACCAGCCCAATCAAAGCCTGGACCGAAGCGTTGCAAGGCTACGCCAGCGGTGCATCCTTGCAGGCCGAGCTGGGGTTCTGGCAGCAGCAGTTGCAAGGCGCCTGCACGGCGTTGCCATGGGATAACCCCCAGGGCGGACAGCAACATCGCCAGGCCCTGACCATTCGCTCGTCATTGGACAAGTCCCTCACCCGGCAACTGTTGCAAGAAGCCCCGGCGGCCTATCGCACCCAGGTCAATGACCTGCTGCTCACCGCCCTGGCGCGGGTGATGGTGCGCTGGACCGGCGCTGACAGTGTGCTGCTGCAACTCGAAGGCCACGGCCGTGAAGAGCTGTTCGAGCACATCGACCTGACCCGCACGGTCGGCTGGTTCACCAGCCTGTTCCCGGCCCGCTTGACGCCCGCAGCCGACCTCGGCGCTTCGCTGAAGCAGATCAAGGAACAGTTGCGCGCCATCCCCAACAAGGGCATCGGTTTCGGTGCCCTGGCGCACCTGGGCGATGGGCCTGCGCGGCAAGCGTTGCAGGCCTTGCCGACGCCGCAACTGACCTTCAACTACCTCGGCCAGTTCGACGGCAGTTTCGCCGCGACTGACGATGCCCTGTTCGTGCCCACCGATGAGCATGGCGGTGCCGAGCTGAACCTGCAGGGCCCGCTCGGCAGCCCGCTGGCGCTGGACGGCAAAGTCTTCGGCGGCGAGCTGGACTTGAGCTGGACCTTCAGCGGCGAGCTGTTCCAGGCCGCGACCATCCAACGGCTGGCCGACGACTACCTGCAAGAACTCTCCGCGCTCATCCGGCATTGCTGCGACAACCAGCACCGTGGTGTGACCCCGTCGGACTTCCCGCTGGCGCGGCTGACCCAGGCGCAACTGGACACACTGGTCCAAGCACCCCAGGCCATCGACGACCTCTACCCGTTGTCGCCGATGCAGCAGGGCATGCTGTTTCACTCCTTGCTCGGGCAAGGCAGTGGCGACTACATCAACCAGATGCGCCTCGACGTCGAGGGCGTCGATCCGCAACGTTTCCGCGCCGCCTGGCAAGCGGTGGTCGATGCCCATGACATCCTGCGTACCGGGTTTTTCTGGCAGGGCGACCTGGAGCAGCCAGTACAAATCGTCCAGCGTCAGGTCGAGGTGCCGTTCCGTGTGCTCGACTGGAACGGGCGGACGGAAATCGATGGCGCCTTGCAAACCCTCGCCGATGAAGAGCGGGCTCAAGGCGTGGACCTGACCCAGGCGCCGCTGATGCGCCTGGTGCTGGTGCGCACGGCGGCTGATCGGCATCACCTGATCTACACCAACCATCACATCCTGATGGACGGTTGGAGCAGTGCGCAGTTGCTCGGCGAAGTGTTGCAGCATTACCGCGGCGACAGCGTGGCCCGTCCGGCGGGTCGTTATCGCGATTACATCGCCTGGCTGCAACGCCAGGACGCGAGCCTCGGCGAAGGGTTCTGGACGCAACAGTTGCGCACGCTGGATGAGCCGGTGCGCCTGGCCCAGGTGTTTGCGCGCCCGGCGCAGGACGTCTCGGCGAACCAGTACGGCCATCATCGCGTGCAATTGGATGCGATGCAGACCCAACGCCTGGCCGAGTTCGCCCGCGAATCCAAAGTCACCGTCAACACCTTGGTGCAAGCGGCCTGGCTGCTGCTGTTGCAGCGCTACACCGGCAAGGCCAGCGTGGCGTTCGGTGCGACGGTGGCGGGGCGGCCGGCGGACCTGGTGGGCGTCGAGGGCCAGATCGGCCTGTTCATCAACACTTTGCCGGTCATCGCCAGCCCGCGCCCGGAACAGGCGCTGGGCGACTGGCTGCACAGCGTCCAGGCGCAGAACCTAGCCTTGCGCGAGTTCGAGCACACGGCGCTGTTCGACATCCAGCGCTGGGCGGGCCTGGGCGGCGAAGCGTTGTTCGACAACATCCTGGTGTTCGAGAACTACCCGATTTCCGAAGCCTTGGAACACGGTGCGCCTGAAGGCTTGCGTTTCGGTGCCGTGGATAACCTGGAACAGACCAACTACCCGCTGACCTTGCTGGTCAGCCTCGGTGCCGAGTTGGCGGTGCAGTTCAGCTACCAGTGCGCCAGTTTTGCCGAGGCCTCGGTCGAGCAGATCGGTGTGCATCTGCAGCGCTTGCTGGTGCAAATGACCGCCGCTGGGCAACGTCCCCTGGGCGAGTTGAGCTTGCTTGACGACGGTGAAACCCATCAGCACGTGCGAGGCTGGAACGCCACCGCGGCCGACTATTCGGATGAGCGTTGCGTGCATCGGCTGTTCGAGGCCCAGGCCCGCCAAACGCCGAATGCCACGGCGCTGGTGTTCGCCGAGCAGGCGCTGAGCTACGCCGAACTCAACGTCCGGGCCAACCGCCTGGCCCATCGCTTGATCGAACAAGGCGTGGGGCCCGATCAATTGGTCGGGGTCGCGCTGGAGCGTGGCGTGGAGATGGTTGTCGCCCTGCTGGCGGTCCTCAAGGCCGGTGGCGCCTATGTGCCGCTCGACCCGGCGTTCCCCCAGGACCGCCTGGCCTACATGATCGAAGACAGCGGCGTTGAACTGCTGCTGACCCAACGTTCGCTGCTCAACCAATTCGCGGCATTCTGTGGGAGCGAGCCTGCTCGCGATGGCGGTAGTTCAGTCAATGGTGATGGTGGGAGTGCCGACGCTATCGCGAGCAGGCTCGCTCCCACAGGAGTTTGCGTCACCACGCTGGTGTTGGATCAGGAGGGTGGCTGGCTCGACGGTAATGCCTGCGAGGCGCCGGCGACTCGCCTGGATGCGGAGCACTTGGCCTACGCGATCTACACCTCGGGCTCCACCGGCAAGCCCAAGGGCGTGATGGTGCGCCATGGGGCATTGGTGAATTTTGTCACCAGCATGACCCGTGAGCCGGGCATCGCCGCCAGTGATCGGGTGCTGTCGCTGACCACGTTCTCGTTCGACATCTTCGGCCTGGAACTCTACGGCGCGCTGTTGAGCGGTGCCTGCGTGGTGCTGGTGGACAAGCAGAGCGCCCACGACCCCGAGGCGCTGCTCAAGACCATCGATCGGCAGCAGGTCAGCGTGGTCCAGGCCACGCCATCGACCTGGCGCATGTTGCTCGACCACCCGGCGTCCGCCTTGCTGGCGGGGCGCAAATGCCTGTGCGGTGGCGAGGCGTTGGCCGAGGACCTGGCCGAGCGGCTGCTCGATGTCGCCGGTGAAGTCTGGAACCTGTATGGCCCGACCGAAACCACCATCTGGTCGGCGGCCTACCGCTTGACCGCCGAGCAGCGCCTGCCGTACCTCGGCCGGCCGATTGCCAACACCGCGTTGTACATCGTCGGCGATCACTTCGCGCCGAACCCGGTCGGGCTGATCGGCGAACTGCTGATTGGCGGCGATGGCCTGGCCCGGGGTTACCACGACCGGGCGGCGCTTACCGCCGAGCGCTTCCTGCCGGACCCGTTCGGCAATGGTGCGCGGGTGTACCGCAGCGGTGACCTGGCGCGCCAGCGTGGCGACGGCGTGATCGAGTACCTCGGCCGGGTCGACCATCAGGTGAAGATCCGCGGCTTCCGCATCGAACTGGGGGAAATCGAAGCCTGCCTGCTGGCCCAAGAGTCGATCCGCGAAGCGGTGGTGGTGCCACAACAAGGGCCGGGCGGCCTGCAGTTGGTGGCCTACCTGATCGCTGCCCATCCAGAGACGGCGGAACCGGCGGCCTTGCGCGACGCCCTCAAGGCGCAGCTGGCGCCGTTGCTGCCCGACTACATGATGCCGGCGCACTGGCTGTTGCTCGAACGCTTCCCGCTGACCCCCAACGGCAAACTCGACCGCAAGGCCTTGCCGCTGCCGGACGCCCAGCAACTGCTGCGTGCCTACGTGGCGCCCGAGGGCGCGCTCGAGCAGGGCATCGCTGACATCTGGCAAGACGTGCTCAAGCTCGAACGGGTAGGGCGTGACGACAACTTCTTTGAACTGGGCGGGCATTCCCTGCTGGCGACGCAAGCGACGGCGCGCCTGCAAATGCAGCAAGGCGCCGCGGTGCCCCTGGACTTGCTGTTCAGCACCACGTCCCTGGCCGACTACGCCGCCCAACTGGCGGCCCACCTGAGCCCTCACTCCAGCGACGACCTGAGTGAGATGCATGATTTCCTGGCAGACCTGGAGACCCTTTGAATGACTCAGCTCGATAACCTGTCTCTGGTTCAGCGATTCATCCGTTTACCGCTCGCCCAACGGCAAGCGTTCCTGCACAAGCTGCACAGCAAGCACATGAGCCTGGCGGCGTTGCCGATCCCGGCGATGCGCGACGAGTTCGCGACGCTCGACCTGTCCTACGCCCAGGAGCGCCAGTGGTTCCTCTGGCAACTGGACCGCCACAGCGCCGCCTATCACGTGCCCACGGCGCTGCGCTTGCGCGGCGCTCTCGAACTGCCGGCGCTGCAACGCAGTTTCGACGCCTTGCTGGCCCGTCACGACGTGCTGCGCACCGTGTTCGTCGACAGCCCGGAAGGGCCCCAACAGGTGGTGCAGGCGAGTTTGAGCCTGGCGATCGAGCCCCAGATGGTATCGGGGCCAGTGGATGACGCCGCGCTCAAAGCCCTGATCGATGACGAGATCGCTGGATTGTTCGACCTGCAACAAGGGCCGCTGCTGCGGGTCAAGCTGCTGCAACTCGCCGCGGACGATCATGTGCTGGTGCTGACCCAGCACCACATCATCTGCGACGGTGCGTCGGCGCGGATCATGGTCAACGACCTGGTCCAGCTCTACGCCGCTCACCGCAGCGGTCAGGCGCCGGCCCTGGCAACCTTGCCGATCCAATACGCCGACTATGCGATCTGGCAGCGCAAATGGATGGAGGCCGGCGAGCTGGAGCGGCAACTGGCCTATTGGACCGAACGGCTGGGTGACGGCGGCGAAGTCCTGCCGTTGCCGACGGACCGCCCGCGTCCGGCGGTGCAGAGCCATCGCGGCGCACGCCTGGACCTGACTTTCGATGCCGCGCTGACCCAGGGCCTGAAGCAACTGGCCCAGCGCGAAGCCTCGACGCTGTTCATGGTCTTGCTGGCCTCGTTCCAGGCCTTGTTGCACCGTTACAGCGGCCAGTCGGACATCCGTGTCGGCGTGCCGGTCGCCAACCGCAATCGCCCGGAAACCGAGGGCCTGATCGGCTTTTTCGTCAACACCCAGGTGCTCAATGCCCAGGTGCGAGGTGACTTGCCTTTCGAGCAATTGCTGGCGCAGGTCAAGCAGGCTTCGCTGGGGGCGCAGGCCCATCAGGACCTGCCGTTTGAGCAATTGGTGCAGGCACTGGCCCCCCAGCGGCAGGCGAGCCATAGCCCGCTGTTCCAGGTGATGTTCAACCACCAGAGCAACGGCGCGGCCCAGGCCTTGCAATTGCCTGGGTTGCAGGTCGAGAGCCTCGACTGGAGTTCCCACACCGCCCAGTTCGACCTGACCCTCGACACCTTGGAAGCCGAGGGCGAATTGGGTGCGGCGTTGACCTATGCCACCGACCTGTTCGACGCCAGCACCGTGCAACGCCTGGCCGAGCACTGGCTGAACCTGCTGCGCGGCATCGTCGCCAATCCCAGCCAACGCATCGGTGAACTGCCACTGCTGGCGGCCACCGAGCAACAGCAGCACATCGCCCAATGGAACCCAGCCCCGCAGAGCTTCCCGGGCGAGACGTGCCTGCATCAACGCATCGCCGAACAGGCGCGTTTGCGTCCCGACGCCATCGCGTTGCGTTTCAACGCGCAAACCCTGACCTACGGCGAACTCAACACCCAGGCCAACCGCCGCGCCCATCAGTTGATTGCCCACGGCGTCGGCCCCGATGTGTTGGTGGGGCTGGCGGCCGAACGGGGTTTCGACATGCTGGTGGGCCTGCTGGCGATCCTCAAGGCCGGCGGCGCCTACGTGCCGCTGGACCCGACGTATCCCCAGGAGCGTCTGGCCTACATGATGCAGGACAGCGGCATTCGCTTGCTGCTGACCCAAGCGGCCCTGATCGATCAGTTACCGGTGCCGGATGGCGTGCAAACGCTGCTGTTGGACGCCGATGTCAGCGCCTTCACCGACAGCGATCCGCGCGTAGCAATGGACGCCGCGAACCTCGCCTACGTGATCTACACCTCCGGTTCCACCGGCAATCCGAAGGGGACGTTGCTGCCGCACCACAACGTGCTGCGCCTGTTCGAGGCCACCGAACCCTGGTTCAACTTCGGCGCGGAGGATGTCTGGAGCCTGTTCCATTCCTACGCGTTCGACTTCTCGGTCTGGGAAATCTTTGGCGCACTGCTGCACGGCGGTGAATTGTTGATCGTGCCGTACGACATCAGCCGCTCACCGCAGCAGTTCCATGAACTGCTCTGTGACGCCGGGGTGACGGTGCTCAACCAGACGCCGTCGGCGTTCAAGCAATTGATGCACGAAGCCTGCGCCGATGACCGGACCAACGCCTTGCGCTACGTGGTGTTCGGCGGCGAGGCGCTGGACGTCAAATCCCTGCGCCCATGGTTCGAGCACTTCGGAGATGCAGCGCCGCAATTGATCAACATGTACGGCATCACCGAAACCACCGTGCACGTGACCTACCGTCCTCTGTCGATAGTGGACCTGGAACAGGACGCCAGCAGCCCGATTGGTGAGCCGATTGCCGACCTGTCGTGGTACTTGCTGGACGGTGATTTGAACCCCGTGCCGAAAGGCTGCATCGGTGAACTGTACGTCGGTCGCGCCGGCCTGGCCCGGGGCTACCTGAACCGTGGCGACCTCACCGCATTGCGTTTCATCCCCGACCCGTTCGGCGAAAGCGGCGCACGGCTGTACCGCACCGGCGACCTGGCGCAGTACCGCAGTGATGGCGTGATCGAGTACATCGGCCGCATCGACCATCAAGTGAAAATTCGTGGTTTCCGCATCGAACTGGGCGAGATCGAAGCGCGCCTGAGCGCCCTGGCAGCGGTGCGCGAAGCGCTGGTGCTGGCCCAGGAAGGGCCGAGCGGCCAGCAACTGGTGGGCTACGTGATCCCGACGCACATCGGCGAGGATCCCGCCGGCCTGCGCGATCAAATCAAGACTCAGCTCAAGGCCGATCTGCCGGACTACATGGTGCCGACGCACCTGTTGTTCCTCGACCAATGGCCGTTGACCGCCAACGGCAAGCTCGACCGCAAGGCCTTGCCCACCGCCGACGCCAGCCAGGTCCAGCAGGACTACGTGGCGCCACAAAGCGAGTTGGAACAACAGATCGCGGCGATCTGGCAAGACGTGCTCAAAGTCGAGCGGGTTGGCTTGAGCGATAACTTCTTCGAACTGGGCGGCCATTCGCTGCTGGCGACGCAGATGGTGTCGCGCATTCGCCAGGCCCTCGGCCTGAATCTGCAACTGCGCCAGCTGTTCGAAGACGCCAGCCTTGAAGCCTGTGTGGCGGCGCTGGTGGACGGCGAAGTGGCTCGGCCGGCGAGCATCCCGCGGCTTTCCCGGGACCAGGCGCCGCTGCCGCTGTCCTACGCCCAGCAACGCCAGTGGTTCCTCTGGCAGATGGAGCCCGACAGCGCGGCTTACCACATTCCAGCAGCGCTGCGGATTCAGGGCGACCTGGACCTGCAAGCCTTGCAACAAAGTTTCGCCGCCCTGGTGCAGCGCCACGAGAGCCTGCGCACCTCCTTCGTCCAGGTCGATGAGCAAGCGTTCCAGGTCATTCACCCGCAGATGAATCCGGTCGTAATCCCGCAGATGCTCGACGGCGGTAACGAACAGATCCAAGCCTTCGTCCGCCAGCAGATCGCCCAGCCCTTCGACCTGCAAAACGGCCCGCTGCTGCGGGTCGGACTGCTGCGGGTGGCGGCCGACGAGCATGTGCTGGTGCTGACCCAGCACCACATCGTCTCCGATGGCTGGTCGATGCAATTGCTGGTGCAGGAACTGATGCAAGGTTATGCCGCGTGCCGCCAGGGTGGGCCCTTGGCATTGGCCGAGCTGCCGATCCAGTACGCCGATTACGCAGTATGGCAACGTCAATGGATGGATGCCGGCGAGCGGGAACGGCAACTGGCCTACTGGACCGATGTGCTGGGGGGCGAGCAACCGTTGCTGGCGCTGCCGACCGACCGGCCGCGCCCGACCCGGCAGAGCTTTGCCGGGGCACGCCTGGCCATCGACTTGCCGCCGGTTTTGGGCCAACAACTGCGACAACTGGCCCAGCGCGAAGGCAGCACGTTGTTCATGGTCTTGCTGGCGTCGTTCCAGGCCTTGTTGCACCGTTACAGCGGCCAGTCGGACATCCGTGTCGGCGTGCCCATCGCCAACCGCAACCGGGTGGAAACCGAAGGCTTGATCGGCTTCTTCGTCAACACCCAGGTGCTCAAGGCCGAGGTCGATCCGCAGCGGCGTTTCAGTGAATTGCTGGCGCAGGTCAAACAGGCGGCCATCGGCGCCGAGGCCCATCAGGACCTGCCGTTCGAACAACTGGTCGAAGCACTTCGGCCTGAACGCAACCTGAGCCACAGCCCGTTGTTCCAGGTGTTGTACAACCACCAGAGCGTGGCTCGCCAGGCACTGCCGGCGCTGCCCGGGCTGGTGATCAAGGCCCAGGAATGGGAAAGCCAGACCGCCCAGTTCGACCTGACCCTCGACACCCTGGAAGCCGAGGGCGAATTGGGTGCGGCGTTGACCTATGCCACTGACCTGTTCGACGCCAGCACGGTGCAACGCCTGGCCGAGCACTGGCTGAATCTGCTGCGCGGCATCGTCGCCGATCCCCATCAACGTGTGGGTGAACTGCCGTTGCTGAGCGCCACCGAGCAACAGCAGCACATCGGCCAATGGAACCCGGCCCCGCGCAGCTTCCCGGGCGAGATGTGCCTGCATCAGCGCATCGCGGAGCAGGCACGCTTGCGTCCCGACGCCATCGCTCTGCGTTTCAACGCGCAAACCCTGACCTACGGCGAACTCGATGCCCAGGCCAACCGCCGCGCCCATCAGTTGATCGCCCACGGTGTCGGCCCGGATGTGCTGGTTGGGCTGGCGGCCGAGCGGGGTTTCGACATGCTGGTCGGCCTGCTGGCAATCCTCAAGGCCGGTGGCGCCTACGTGCCGCTGGACCCGACGTATCCCCAGGAGCGTCTGGCCTACATGATGCAGGACAGCGGCATTCGCTTGCTGCTGACCCAAGCGGCCCTGGTCGATCAATTGCCAGTGCCGGCCGACGTGCAAACGCTGCTGCTGGACGCCGATGTCAGTGCGTTCGCCGACAATGATCCGCACGTAGCAACGGACGCAGCGAACCTCGCCTACGTGATCTACACCTCCGGTTCTACCGGCAACCCGAAAGGCACCTTGCTGCCGCACCACAACGTGCTGCGCCTGTTCGAGGCCACCGAAGCCTGGTTCAACTTCGGCGCGGAGGATGTCTGGAGCCTGTTCCACTCCTACGCGTTCGACTTCTCGGTCTGGGAGATCTTTGGCGCACTGCTCCACGGTGGTGAGCTGTTGATCGTGCCGTACGACGTCAGCCGTTCGCCGCAGCAGTTCCACGAATTGCTTTGCGACGCCGGGGTGACGGTGCTCAACCAGACGCCGTCGGCGTTCAAGCAATTGATGCACGAAGCCTGCGCCGATGACCGGGCCAACGCCTTGCGCTACGTGGTGTTCGGCGGCGAGGCGCTGGACGTCAAATCCCTGCGCCCGTGGTTCGAGCGCTTCGGCGATGCCGCGCCGCAACTGATCAACATGTACGGCATCACCGAAACCACCGTGCACGTGACCTACCGTCCGCTATCGATAGCCGACCTGGAGCAGGACGCCAGCAGCCCGATTGGCGAGCCGATTGCCGACCTGTCGTGGTACTTGCTGGACGGTGATTTGAACCCCGTGCCGAAAGGCTGCATCGGTGAACTGTACGTCGGTCGCGCCGGCCTGGCCCGGGGCTACCTGAACCGTGGCGACCTCACCGCATTGCGTTTCATCCCCGACCCGTTCGGCGAAAGCGGCGCACGGCTGTACCGCACCGGCGACCTGGCGCAGTACCGCAGTGATGGCGTGATCGAGTACATCGGCCGCATCGACCATCAAGTGAAAATTCGTGGTTTCCGCATCGAACTGGGCGAGATCGAAGCGCGCCTGAGCGCCCTGGCAGCGGTGCGCGAAGCGCTGGTGCTGGCCCAGGAAGGGCCGAGCGGCCAGCAACTGGTGGGCTACGTGATCCCGACGTACATCGGCGAGGATCCCGCCGGCCTGCGCGATCAAATCAAGACTCAGCTCAAGGCCGATCTGCCGGACTACATGGTGCCGACGCACCTGTTGTTCCTCGACCAATGGCCGTTGACCGCCAACGGCAAGCTCGACCGCAAGGCCTTGCCCACCGCCGACGCCAGCCAGGTCCAGCAGGACTACGTGGCGCCACAAAGCGAGCTGGAACAACAGATCGCGGCGATCTGGCAAGACGTGCTCAAGGTCGAGCAAGTTGGCTTGAGCGATAACTTCTTCGAGCTGGGCGGCGACTCGATTGTCTCCATCCAGGTGGTCAGTCGCGCCCGTCAGGCGGGCATCCGCTTTACCCCCAAGGACTTGTTCCAGCACCAGACCGTGCAGGCACTGGCAAGCATCGCCCAGACCGGTGGGGAAGAACCGGCAATCGATCAGGCGCCGACCGAAGGGGCGACGCCGTTGTTGCCGATCCAGCAGGCGTTTTTCGCCGAGGCGATTCCCGAGCGTCACCACTACAACCAGTCGGTGCTGCTGAAACCGGCCAGTGCGTTGCAAGCGTCGGTGGTGGAGCAGGCCTTGCAGGCGTTGGTGCTGCACCACGACGCCTTGCGTTTGTCCTTCATTGAAGCCGCCGAAGGTTGGCGCGCCGAGCACCGTGAAGTGGCGGCGCAACAGCAAGCTTGGGCGAACAACGGTTTGCTGTGGCAGCGTGACGTGGCCGATGCCAGCGCGTTGGAAACCCTCGCCAATCAGGCTCAGCGCAGCCTCGACCTGCACGCCGGGCCATTGATGCGCGGTGTCCTGGCGACCTTGGCCGATGGCAGCCAGCGCCTGTTGCTGGTGGTTCATCACCTGGCGGTGGACGGTGTGTCGTGGCGGATTCTGTTCGACGACCTGCAAACCGCTTACCAGCAATTGCTCGCCGGACAGCCGTTGCGACTGCCGGCCAAGACCAGCTCGGTCAAGGCGTTTGCCGAGCAATTGCAGGCCCACGCTCGCAGTGCGCAACTGCAACAGCAATTGGCCTATTGGCAAGCGCAACTGCACGACGCACCGACCGACCTGCCGTGCCTCGACGCCAAGGCGACCGCGCAAAACCGCGAGGCCGTCACCGTTCACACACGACTGGATGCGCACTTGACCCGGCAGTTGCTGCAAGAGGCGCCCGCGGCCTATCGCACCCAGGTCAACGATCTGTTGCTCACGGCCCTGGCCCGGGTGATCTGCCGCTGGACCGGTCACGACAGCCTGTTGCTCCAGCTCGAAGGCCATGGCCGCGAAGAGCTGTTCGCCAACGTCGACCTGACCCGCACGGTGGGATGGTTCACCAGCCTGTTCCCGGTGCGGTTGTCGCCGGCCATGGAACTGGCGGACTCGATCAAGTCGATCAAGCAAGGGCTGCGGACGATTCCCGACAAAGGCGTGGGCTTCGGTGCGCTGCGTTTCCTGGGCGACGACGCCAGCCGGGCAGCCTTGGAGGCGTTGCCGGTGCCGCGCATCACGTTCAACTACCTCGGCCAGTTCGACGGCAGTTTCGATCAGGACCAAGGCGCGCTCTTCAGCCCGGCCAGCGAAAGCGCCGGTGACGAGCAAAGCCCGCTGACCACCCTGGGCAACTGGCTGACGCTCAACGGCCAGGTGTTCGATGGCGCGCTGCGGTTGGGCTGGACGTTCAGTGCGCAACAGTTCGAGCCGGCGACCATCCAGCGGTTGGCCGATGACTACGCCCATGAGCTGGCGCTGTTGATCGCTCATTGCTGCGACCCGACGAGCGAGGGCATGACGCCGGCGGATTTCCCCCTGGCCGGCCTGACCCAGGCGCAACTCGATGGCCTGGCGCTGTCGGCGCGCGGGGTGGAAGACCTTTACCCGCTGGCGCCGATGCAGCAGGGCATGTTGTTCCACAGCCTCTACGAGGCGGGCGGCGGCCAGTACATCAACCAGATGCGCCTGGACATCGAAGGCCTCGATCCGCGGTGGTTCGAGGCGGCCTGGCAAGCGGCGGTCGATGCCCATGACATTCTGCGCAGCAGTTTTATCTGGCAGGGCAGCGAGCGTCCGGTGCAAGTGGTGCACAAACAGGTGCGCGTGCCATTCACCTCCCTGGACTGGAGCGCCCGTGCCGATGTCAGCCAGGCCCTGGACGAGTTGGCGGGCACCGAGCGCGAGCAGGGCTTCGACCTGGCCTGCGCGCCGTTGCTGCGCCTGGTGCTGGTGCGCACGGGTGAGCAGCGTTATCACCTGGTCTACACCCATCACCACATCCTGATGGACGGCTGGAGCAACTCGCAGTTGCTCGGCGAAGTGCTGCAACGCTATGACGGCCAGGCCCTGCCACGCCCGGCCGGGCGTTATCGGGACTACATCGCCTGGCTGCAAGGCCGCGACGCCCAGGCCAGCGAAACCTTCTGGCTGGCGCAACTGCAAAACCTGGAGGCGCCGACCCGTCTGGCCGAGACCCGTTTCGCGCCGCTGCAAGCGGCGCTGGAAAGCAGCCACGCCAGCTACTATCACGACCTGACGCCCGAGCAGACCCAACGCCTGAGCGAGTTCGCCCGCCAGCAGAAAGTCACCCTCAACACCGTCGTCCAGGCGACCTGGCTGTTGCTGCTGCAGCACTACACCGGGCACGCCACCGTGGCCTTCGGTGCCACTGTGTCGGGGCGTCCGAGCGAGCTCAAAGGGGTCGAGCAGCAGATCGGCCTGTTCATCAACACCTTGCCGGTCATCGCCAGCCCGCGCCCGGAGCAAGCGCTGAGCGAATTGCTGCAACAGGTCCAGGGCCAGAACGTGGCCTTGCGCGAGCACGAGCACACGCCGCTGTTCGAGATCCAGCGCTGGGCCGGGCAGGGCGGCGACGGTTTGTTCGACACCTTGCTGGTGTTCGAAAACTACCCCGTGTCCCAGGCCCTGCAAGAGCAGGCGCCCTCGGGCTTGAGCTTCGGCAGCGTGGCCAGCCAGGAACAGACTAATTTCCCGTTGACCCTGGCCGTCAATCTAACTGACATCCTGAGCCTGCACTTCACCTATGCCCATGCTGCTTTCCCTACACACACCGTCGAGCGCCTGGCTGAGCAGGTGGCACACGTGCTCGCGCAGATGGTGAGCTTGCCGGCTGGCCGTTGCGTGGGCGATATCCAACTGCTGGATACGGTGACCCGCGACAGGCTGCTGGGCGACTGGAACGCCACTTCGGTGGTGGAGCCGCCTCGGCGCCCGGTTCATCAATGGATCGAAGCCCAGGCCCAAGGCAGCCCCAACGCAGTCGCCCTGGTCAGCGAGCAGGAAACGCTTACTTACGCCGAGCTCAATGCCCGGGCCAATCGCCTGGCCCATGGCTTGATCGAACGCGGCATCGGCCCCGATGTCTTGGTGGGCCTGGCGTTGTCGCGCAGCGTGCAGATGGTGGTCGGCTTGCTGGCGGTGCTCAAGGCCGGTGGCGCCTACGTGCCGCTGGACCCGGCCTATCCCCGGGACCGCCTGGCGTACATGGTCGAGGACAGCGGCATCGCCTTGTTGCTCACTGAAACCGATGTGCTGCCGCTGTTCGGCGACGCTGCCGTGGCCGCGCTGCTGTTGGATCAACCCGGGCAATGGCTGGCCGACTACAGCGAGCGCGACCCTGGCGTGGTCATCGACGGCGAAAACCTCGCCTACGTGATCTACACCTCCGGCTCCACCGGCAAGCCCAAGGGCGTGACCCTGCGCCATGCTGCCCTGAGCAACCACATGGCGTGGATGCAAGATTGTTTGAAACTGACGACCGCCGACCGCGTCCTGCAAAAAACCGCGATCAGTTTCGATGCCTCGGTCTGGGAGTTCTGGCTGCCGTTGATGAGCGGCGCGCAACTGGTGCTCGCCAGCCCGCACCTGAACCTTGACCTGACCACCCTCTGGGCCGACGTGGCGCGGTGGCGCATCAGCGTGCTGCAAATGGCGCCCTCGCTGTTGCAGGCCTTGCTGCCACTGGCGACCCGCGAACAACTGGCCTCCCTGCGGCTGCTGCTGTGCGGCGGCGAAGCCCTCAGCGCGCACCTGTCGCGCCAGGTCATGGCGCTGTTCGATGGCGAACTGCGCAACCTGTATGGCCCGACCGAAGCGACCATCGACACCAGCAGCCATGCCGTGGTGCGCGACAGCGAAGACGACGCCGAGCGAATCATCGCCATTGGCCGTCCCATCGATAACGTGCGCACCTACGTCCTGGATGCGGCGTTGCAGCCTTGCGCCGTGGGCGCCATCGGCGAGTTGCACATCGCCGGTGAGTCCCTGGCCCGTGGTTACCACCAACGACCGGCACTGTCTGCCGAGCGCTTCATTCCCGATCCGTTCGCTCCCGTTGCGGGCGGTCGCCTGTACCGCACCGGTGACCTGGCGCGTTATGGCGCGGACGGGGTGATCGAATACGTCGGCCGGATCGATCACCAAGTGAAGATCCGTGGCTTACGCATCGAGCTGGGGGAAATCGAAGCG
Source organism: Pseudomonas thivervalensis (assembly GCF_001269655.1). Taxonomy (GTDB): domain Bacteria; phylum Pseudomonadota; class Gammaproteobacteria; order Pseudomonadales; family Pseudomonadaceae; genus Aquipseudomonas; species Aquipseudomonas thivervalensis. The sequence continues at coordinate 299,836 of NZ_LHVE01000012.1, read as the reverse complement.
CGCCTGCAGGCCGATGCCGATGTGCGCGATGCGGTCGTGCTGGCGCGGGACGACGTGAGCGGGCCGAACCTGGTGGCCTATCTGGTCGGCCAAGACAGCATGATCGACACGGCCAGCCTGGGCGAACAGCTCAAGGCGCGACTGGCGGTCCAGGTGCCGGACTTCATGGTGCCGACCCATTGGGTCTTCCTCGACCGCTTGCCGCTGACCCCCAACGGAAAACTCGATCGCAAGGCCTTGCCGGCGCCGGACACCCGTGCCCTGCAATCGGCCTACCTGGCGCCGCAGAGCGATCTGGAATGCCGGGTCGCGGCGATCTGGCAAGACGTGCTCAAGGTCGAGCAGGTCGGGCTGGGCGACGACTTCTTCGAACTGGGCGGGCATTCGCTGCTGGTGGTGAGCGTGGTTTCGCGCCTGCAACTGGAGCTGGGCCTGACCTTGACCCCGCAACTGATTTTCCAATTCCCGGTACTCGGCGCGTTCGTGGCGCAACTCGAGCCTGCCGGCGAACCCATGAGTACGTCGAAATTGAGCAAGCTTGAAGCGCTGCTCGATGAATTTGAGGAGGTTTGATGGACACCGCTGTCGCACAACGTATTGCCAGGCGCTTCATAACGCTGCCGCTGGAAAAACGTCGCTTGTACTTGCAGAAAATGCTCGAAGAGAACGTTTCCCCGGCGAACCTGCCCATTGCGCCCGTCAGTGCCGAGTTCGACACGTTGTCGCTGTCGTTTGCCCAGGAACGCCAATGGTTCCTGTGGCAGTTGGACCCCGAGAGCGCGGCTTATCACATGCCCACGGCCCTGCGCTTGCGCGGGCCGCTGGACATCGCTGCGCTGGAGCGGAGTTTCACGGCGTTGGTGGCGCGTCACGAGAGCTTGCGCACCACTTTCCAGACCCATGGCGAGCAGGTCGTGCAGCAGGTGCACGCGGCGGCGCCGGTGCGTTTGCAGGCAGACACCCTGGAGCAATTGCCGGACGAGACGCAACTGCGCCAGTTGATCGAAGCAGAAACCCGCCAGCTCTTCGACCTGCAACAGGGGCCATTGCTGCGCACGCGCCTGCTGCGGTTGGCGGCGGATGATCATGTGCTGATCGTGACCTTGCACCACATCGTTGCCGATGGCTGGTCGATGCAGGTGATGGTCGAGGAATTGGTCAACGGTTACGCCGCCTTCAGCGAGGGCCACGCGCCGGAACTGCCAGCGCTGCCGATCCAGTACGCCGACTACGCCATCTGGCAGCGGCACTGGATGGAAGCGGGCGAGCGCGAGCGCCAGTTGGAATACTGGACCGCACGTCTGGGTGGCCAGCAACCGGTGCTGGAATTGCCGACCGATTTTCCGCGTCCGGCGGTGATGAGCTATCGCGGCGCGCGGCTGGAGCTGGCCATCGACGGGGTACTGGCCGGTGACCTCAAGCAGATGGCCCAGCGTGAGGGCGTCAGCCTGTTCATGATTTTGCTGGCCTCGTTCCAGGCGCTGCTGCATCGCTACAGCGGCCAGAACGATATTCGTGTCGGCGTGCCAACGGCCAACCGCAACCGGGTCGAGACCGAGCGCCTGATCGGCTTTTTCGTCAATACCCAGGTGCTCGACAGCGATGTGCAGAGCGAGGATTCGTTTGGTGCCCTGCTGCAACAAGTGAAACACACAGCCCTGGGTGCCCAGGCTCACCAGGAGCTGCCGTTCGAACAACTGGTCGAGGCGTTGCAGCCGGAACGCAACCTGAGCCACAGCCCGCTGTTCCAAGTGATGTTCAACCACCGGACCCAAGGCCCGGCGGGCGAGGGGCCGGTCGGTGCCTTGAAAGTCGAGGGGCTGAGCTGGGATTCTCACACGGCACAATTCGACCTCACCCTCGAAACCGTCGAGCATGGCGAAGGCCTTTCGGCTGCACTTATCTATGCCACCGACCTGTTTGGCGCCGAAACAATTGCGCGCATGGCCGGGCATTGGCAGAACCTGTTGCGGGCGGTCGTGGCCGACCCGGCGCAGCGCATCGGTGAATTGCCGCTGCTCGACGCAGCCGAGCGCCAGGCGCTGCTCGACGATGGCCAGCGCACCGCGGCGCCAGCGCCCGAGGCGGGTTTTGTCCATCAACTGTTCGAAAGACAAGCAGCGCGCACGCCGGACGCTCCGGCGCTGGTGATTGATGGCGAGCGCTGGAGCTATGGCCAACTCAATGCCCGGGCCAACCAGTTGGCGGGGAAACTGCAGAGCCTCGGCGTAACCTCCGACGTGCTGGTGGGCATTGCCGTGGAGCGCAGCGCGCACATGCTGGTGGGCCTGCTGGCGATCCTCAAGGCCGGCGGCGCCTACCTGCCGCTGGACCCGGCGTTCCCCCAGGACCGCCTGGCGTACATGATCGAAGACAGCGGCATCGAGCTGCTGCTGACCCAACGTTCGCTTCTCAACCAATTCTCACCACCCTGTGGGAGCGAGCCTGCTCGCGAAGGCGGTGGTTCAGTCGATGGCGATGGTGGGTGTGCCGACGCTATCGCGAGCAGGCTCGCTCCCACAGGGGCGGGGGTTGGCGTTAAGACATTGGTGTTGGATCAGGCGGGTGATTGGCTCGACGGCTATAGCTGCGAGGCACCCGTGACGCGCCTGGATGCGGAGCACCTGGCCTACGCAATTTACACCTCCGGTTCCACCGGCAAGCCCAAGGGCGTGATGGTGCGCCACGGCGCGCTGACCAACTTCGTCGCGAGCATGGCCAAGGCACCGGGCATGACGGCCGGGGACCGGGCGCTGTCGCTGACCACGTTCTCGTTCGATATTTTCGGCCTGGAAATCTACGTGCCGCTGATGGTCGGCGCGTGCATCGTGCTGACCGGCCAGCACGTCGCCCAGGACCCGTATGCGGTGTTGGCGCTGATCGCGGCTGAGCAGGTCAATGTGGTGCAAGCCACGCCGTCCACATGGCGCATGTTGCTGGACAATGAAAACGCCCAGGGTCTGCGCGGCTGCAAATGCCTGTGCGGGGGCGAGGCGCTGCCCCAGGAACTGGCCGTGCGCATGCTCGCCCTCGGCGGTGAAGTGTGGAACCTCTACGGCCCGACGGAAACCACCATCTGGTCGGCCTTGCACCCGTTGCAGACCCAGGCCCCACAACCGTGGCTCGGCGGACCCATCGACAACACCGCGCTGTACATTGTCGGTGCCGACCTGATGCCGGTGCCCTATGGCGTGGCCGGCGAATTGCTGATCGGCGGCCAGGGCCTGGCCCGTGGTTATTTCCAACGTCCGGCACTGACCGCCGAACGTTTTGTGCCTCATCCGTTTGTCGCCGGCGAGCGCCTGTACCGTACCGGTGACCTGGCGCGCCAGCGTGCCGACGGCATCCTCGAGTACCTCGGGCGCATCGACCATCAGGTGAAGATCCGCGGCTTCCGCATCGAACTGGGGGAGATCGAAGCGCGCCTGCTGGAACAGGACAGCGTGCGTGAAGCGGCGGTGCTGGCCCAGGAGGCGCCGGGCGGCCAGGCGTTGGTGGCGTACATCGTGCCGAGCGCGGAACTGAGCGACCTGGACGCCACCGCCCAGAGCGGCCTGCGCGACAGCCTCAGCGCACGGCTCAAGGTCAACCTGCCCGACTACATGGTGCCGGCGCACATGGTGCTGTTGCCGCGCTTCCCACTGACGCCCAACGGCAAGCTGGATCGCAAGCAGTTGCCCAAGCCCGATGCCAACCAGTGGCAGAAAACCTATGTCGCGCCGCAGACGCCCGCGCAACAGGCGGTGGCGACGATCTGGGCCGATATTCTCAAGGTCCAGCGGGTCGGTCTGGAGGACAATTTCTTCGAACTGGGTGGCCACTCCCTGCTGGCGACCCAGGTGGTGTCGCGGATCCGCCAGCAACTGAACGTCCAGTTGCCGTTGCGCCTGTTGTTCGCCCATAACAGCCTGCGGGCATTTGTCGAGGCTATGGGCACGGCATCGGCGCAGGATGAAGCGAGCATCCCGCGCATTGCTCGCGACCAGCCGCTGGCGCTCTCGTTCGCCCAGCAACGGCAGTGGTTCCTCTGGCAACTGGAACCCACCAGCAGCGCCTACCACATTCCCGCAGCGCTGCGTTTGCGCGGTGCCCTCGACCGTGCCGCGTTGCAACGGAGTTTCGATGCGCTGGTGGCGCGTCACGAGAGCCTGCGGACCCGCTTCGTGCTCGATAACGAACACCCCCTGCAAGTGATCGACGAACCGGCGCCGCTGGCCCTGGCGATCGAGTCGATCGACGCCACTGTCGATGACCAAGTCTTGCGCGGCCTGATCGAAGCCGAAACCCGGCAACTGTTCGATTTGCAGCGCGGCCCGTTGTTGCGGGTCAAGTGGCTGCAACTGGGCGCTGATGATCATGTGCTGATCCTGACCCAGCACCACATCGTGTCCGATGCCTGGTCGATGCAGATCATGGTCGACGACCTGCTGCAGTTGTACACAGGTTTCAGCCAGGACCAGGCGGTAGAACTGGCGCCGCTGCCGATCCAGTACGCCGACTACGGCCACTGGCAGCGGCAATGGCTGGCGGCGGGGGAGCAGCAGCGTCAACTCGACTACTGGATCGAACAGTTGGGCGGCGAGCAACCGATTCTCGAACTGCCGACCGACCATCCGCGCCCGGCCCAGCAAAGCTATCGCGGCGCACGGCTGCCCATCGTCATCGAACCGGCCCTGGCCGAAGGCCTCAAGCGCCTGGCCCAGCAGCACAACAGCACGCTGTTCATGCTCTTGCTCGCCGGCTTCCAGACTTTGCTGCACCGCTACAGCGGCCAGGACGACATCCGCGTCGGCGTGCCGATCGCCAACCGCAACCGGGTGGAAACCGAGCGCTTGCTGGGCTTCTTCGTCAATACCCAGGTGCTCAAGGCCGACATCGACGGCAACCTGCGGTTCGACCAGTTGCTCGATCAAGTCAAGCAACGCGCATTGGGTGCCCAGGCCCACCAGGACCTGCCGTTCGAACAACTGGTGGAACTGCTGGCCCCGGCGCGCAACCTGCGCCACACGCCGCTGTTCCAGGTGATGTTCAACCATGCCAGCGATGCCCGCCGGGACCTGTCGGCGTTACCGGGCCTGAGCCTGGAGCAACTGACCTGGGATTCAGGCACCGCCCAGTTCGACCTGACCCTGGACACCTTCGAGTATGCCGGAGGCCTCAGTGCCGCGTTGACCTATGCCAGCGACCTGTTCGAGCCGAGCACCATCGCCCGCCTCGGCGAGCACTGGCTGAACCTGTTGCGCGCCATCGTCGCCAACCCGACCCAGCGCATCGCCGAACTGCCGATGCTGGACGGGGCACAGCGACGCTTGATCGTCGAGGACTGGAACCGCACCTACGCCGCTTACCCGAACCATGTCCCGGTCCATCATCTGATCGAAGCCCAGGTCGAGCGTGATCCCCATGCCGAGGCGCTGGTGTTCGAAGGACAATCGCTGAGCTATGCCCAGCTCAACACCCGCGCCAACCAGTTGGCCCACGCCTTGATCGCCCGTGGCGTCGGCCCGGATGTGCTGGTGGGCATCTCGGTGCAGCGCAGCGTGGAAATGGTCGTCGGCCTGCTGGCGATCCTCAAGGCCGGCGGCGCCTACGTGCCGCTGGACCCGGATTACCCGCCGGAACGCCTGGCCTACATGATCGAGGACAGCGGCATTCAATGGCTGCTGACCCAGGAATCGCTGCTCAGCCAGTTCTGTGGGAGCGAGCCTGCTCGCGATGGCGGCCTGACAGTCGATATTGATGTTGAATGTGATGGCCTCATCGCGAGCAGGCTCGCTCCCACAGAGGGTGGTGTCACCACGCTGGTGCTGGATGGGGATGACGACTGGCTGCGGGACAACGCCACCGACAATCCGCCATCCCGGGTCAGCGCCCAGAACCTCGCCTATGTGATCTACACCTCCGGCTCCACCGGCAAGCCCAAGGGCGCCGGCAACAGCCATGGCGCGCTGACCAACCGCTTGTGCTGGATGCAACAGGCCTATGGCCTGGGCGCAGGCGACAGTGTCCTGCAAAAGACGCCGTTCAGCTTCGACGTGTCGGTCTGGGAATTCTTCTGGCCATTGATGACCGGCGTGCGCCTGGTCGTCGCGGCACCGGGCGATCATCGCGACCCGCAAAAACTGGTCAGCCTGATCGAACGGGAAACCATCACCACCCTGCATTTCGTGCCGTCGATGCTGCAAGCGTTCGTGCTCGACGCCAATGTCAGCCGTTGCACCCGCCTGACCCGCATCGTTTGCAGCGGCGAAGCCCTGCCGGTGGACGCCCAGCAACGGGTGTTCGCCAAGTTGCCCAATGCGCGGCTGTATAACCTCTACGGTCCGACCGAAGCGGCCATCGACGTGACCCATTGGACCTGCCGCGACGAAGGGCGCGATGCGGTGCCGATTGGCGAGCCGATTGCCAACCTGCTGACCTACATCCTCGACGATGAGCTGAACCCGGTGCCGAACGGCGTCAACGGCGAGCTGTACCTCAGCGGCCAGGGCTTGGCCCGCGGTTATCACCGTCGTCCCGAACTGACCGCCGAGCGTTTCGTCGCCAGTCCGTTCGTGGCCGGCGAGCGGCTATACCGCACTGGCGACCTGGCGCGCTATCGCCCGGACGGGGTGATCGACTACATCGGCCGGATCGACCATCAGGTGAAGGTCCGCGGGTTCCGTATCGAATTGGGCGAGATTGAAGCGCGCCTGCTTGAACATGAGACGGTGCGCGAAGCGGTGGTGGTGGCCCAGGACAGCCGCAGCGGCAAGGTGCTGAGCGGCTACGTGGTCGCCCAGGCCGCTGCAACCGGCGACTGGACGCTGCTGCGCGAGACGCTCCTGGCCCATTTGCGCCTGAACCTGCCGGAGCACATGGTGCCGACGCACCTGACCCGCCTGGAACACATGCCGCTGAGCCCGAACGGCAAACTCGACCGCAAGGCGTTGCCGGCGCCGGACCTGGCCGAACGTCAAGAAGCATTCACGGCACCGGTCAACGCCATCGAGCGGGCGCTGGTGGAGATCTGGCAAGGGGTGCTCGGCGTCGAGCGGGTGGGCACAGCCGACAACTTCTTCGCCCTGGGCGGCGACTCGATCAACTCGATCCAGGTGGTCAGCCGGGCGCGTGCCCAAGGCATCGGCCTGGCTCCCAAGGACCTGTTCCTGCACCAGACCATCCAGGCCCTGGCGCGGGTCGCCACGGTGGCCGATGAGGCGGTGATCGACCAGGGACCGGTCACCGGCGACAGCTTGCTGGTGCCGATGCAGCACTGGTTTTTCGCCAGCGATATCCCGCACCGCGATCACTGGAACCAATCGGTCCTGCTGACCCCGCGCGAACCCTTGGAGATCGCCCCTCTGCAACAGGCCCTCCAGCAGGTGGTGGCCCATCATGATGCCCTGCGCCTGCGGTTCGCCCAGGCCGACGATGGCCGCTGGCACGCCAGCCATCAGGCCGTGGATGAGCAACCGCTGGAGATCTGGCAGCGCACCGCCCAGGACGCCGCCGAGATCGTCGCCATCGCCGACCAGGCGCAACGCAGCCTCGACCTGCAACACGGCCCATTGCTGCGCTGCAGCCTGATCGCGGTGCAGGACGGCAGTTCGCGCCTGCACCTGGCGATTCATCACCTGGTCATGGACGGCGTGTCGTGGCGGGTGCTGCTGGAAGACCTGCAGAACGTCTATCGCCAACTGCGGGCGAACCAGACGCCGGCCTTGCCGGACAAGTCCACGGCGTTCAAGGCCTGGGCCGCTCAGTTGCAGGATTACGCCCACAGCGAAACCCTGAACAAGGAATTGGATTATTGGGTCGGGCAATTGGATCAGCCTCTGCCACCGTTGCCACGGGCCCGGCCCGAAGGCAGCCAGGCCGCGGCCCATGGCCGTTCGGTGAGCACACGCCTGGACGCCACCCAGACCCAGCGTTTGCTCAAGCAAGCGCCGACGGCCTATCGCACCCAGGTCAACGATTTGCTGCTCAGCGCCCTGGCGCAAGTGGTCTGCCAATGGACCGGGCAACCGGCCTGCCTGGTGCAGCTCGAAGGCCATGGCCGCGAAGAGCTGTTCGATGGCATCGACCTGAGTCGCACCGTTGGTTGGTTCACCAGCCTGTTCCCGGTGTTGCTGACACCGGCCAGCGACCCCGCCGAGTCGATCAAGCGGATCAAGGAACAGCTGCGCGCGGTGCCGAACAAGGGCCTGGGCTACGGCGTCCTGCGCTACCTCGGCGCCGAAGCGGTCCAACAGCGGCTGGCAAAACTGCCGCCAGCGCGCATCACCTTCAACTACCTGGGGCAGTTCGACCAGAGCTTCGATGAACAGGCGCTGTTCGTGCCGAGTGAGGAGGGCAGTGGCGCAGGGCACGGCGATGACGTGGCGCTGGGCAACTGGCTGACCATTGACGGGCGGATCTTCAACGGCCAGTTGTCCCTCGATTGGACCTTCAGTGGCGATGTCTTCGACGAGGCTACGCTCCAGCAGGTGGCCGATGCCTACGCCGTGGCGTTGCAGCGCCTGATCGACCATTGCTGCACCGACGGGCACTTGGGCCTGACCCCTTCGGACTTCCCGCTGGCGCGCCTGAGCCAGGCGCAACTCAACGGCTTGCCGGTGCCGGTGGCGCAGGTGGAAGACATCTATCCGCTGTCGCCGATGCAGGACGGCATGCTGTTCCATACCCTGGCCGACGACAGCTCCGGCTTGTACATCAACCAGATCAGCCTGCCGGTGCATGGCCTGGACACCGAGCGTTTCGCCCGGGCCTGGACCTCGGTGATCGAACGCGAGGACATCCTGCGCACCAGTTTCCATTGGCAGGATGGCTTGAGCGCGCCGGTGCAAATCGTCCATCGTCGCGTTGAGCTGCCGTTGCAGATCGAAGACTGGCGTGGACAGGACATCAGCGAGCAGGCGATCGGCGCCCGGGCGACCGCCGATTACCTGGCCGGTTTCGACTTGAGCCGTGCGCCCCTGCAACGGGTGCTGTTGCTGCGCCTGGGAGACGATCGCTACCAGATGATCTGGACCTGTCATCACATCCTCATGGACGGCTGGAGCAGTTCACGGTTGTTTGGCGAGGTGATGCAGTTCTACGCCCACGGGCAGGTGCCCAGCCGCAATGGTCGCTACCGCGAGTTCATCGAATGGCTGCAACGCCAGGACCAGGGCGCACTGGAACGTTTCTGGCGCAGCCGACTCGATTCGTTGGAACAGGCGACCTCCCTCAACCAGGCGATGTTCCCGCGGCACGTCGAGGCATTGCCGGGGCACGAGGCGTTGTATTCGCGCTGGGACGTGACGCAGACCGCTCGCCTGCAACAGGCCTGCCGCGCCTTGCAGATCACCCCCAATACGTTGATTCAAGGGGCGTGGCTGCTGTTGTTGCAACGCTTCACCGGGCAGAACACCGTGGTCTTCGGTGCCACCGTCGCCGGGCGTCCGGCGGGGCTGGTCAACGCCGACAACATTCTCGGCCTGTTCATCAACACCTTGCCGGTGATCCAGACCCTGGATCCCGAGCAGCCACTGGATCAATGGCTGCAACAGTTGCAGGCCTACAACACGGATATCCGTGAGCATTCCCATGCACCGCTGGCGGACATCCAACGCTGGTCGGGCCTGGGCGGGCAGGGCTTGTTCGACAGCATCATCGTGTTCGAAAACTACCCCATCGACGAACGCCTGGGCGACCAGCAGGACACCGGCCTGAGCTTCGGCGAGTCGCGCAATCATGACGTGACCAACTTCCCGATGGACCTGGCGGTCAACCTGGGCGAAACGCTGTCCATCGAGTACCTGTTCCTGCGCAACGCCTTCAGCGTCGAAGCGGTGGAGCGCATCCGCCGGACCATGGAAGACACCCTCGAAGCGATGATCCATGCGCCCCACGCGTGCCTGGGCAACCTGCAGCGCTTGTCGGTGGAACAGTGGCAGGCCTTCGAACAATGGAGCGCGACGCCGAACGGCTGCTATCAGTCGCAGCTGTTGCCGGAACTGATTGGCCGGCATGCCCAGGCGCGTCCGCAGGCCACGGCGCTGGTGTGTGGCGACGACGCGCTGGACTATGGCGAACTGGAGCGGCGGGCCAACCGCCTGGCCCACCGCTTGATCGAACTCGGCGCCGGCCCGGAAGTGGTGGTCGGCGTGGCCCTTGAGCGTTCTGTGGACATGGTCGTGGCGCTGCTGGCGGTGATGAAAAGCGGCTCGGCGTATGTGCCGCTCGACATTGATTATCCGCCCGAGCGCCTGGCGTTCATGATCGAAGATTCGGCCATGGCGCTGTTGCTGACCCACAGCCGGGTGCAGGGGCGCCTGCCTGACGTCGACGGTTTGCCGCGCCTGGCCATCGACGGTTTCGACAGCCGTGGCTACAGCGACCTGCCGCCGCGCAGCGGTTTGCTCGGCGGCAACCTGGCCTACCTGATCTACACCTCGGGCTCCACCGGTCGACCCAAAGGCGTCGCCGTGGCACACGGGCCGATGAGCATGCATTGCCAGGCCATCGCCGGGCTGTATGACATGGACGAACACACCCGAGAGCTGCACTTCATGTCATTCGCCTTCGACGGCGCCCATGAACGCTGGTTGAGTACGTTGTTCAGCGGCGGCACCCTGGTGATCCGCGACGGTGCGCTGTGGACGCCGGAGCAAACCTTCGATGCCTTGCACCGTCACGGCATCACCATCGCCTGCTTCCCGCCGGCTTACCTCAAGCAACTGGCCGAATACGCCGCCAACAGCCAACTGGCGCCACCGTCGGTGCGGGTGTACTGCTTCGGCGGCGATGCGGTGCCGGACCAGACCTTCGAGCAGGTGAAGGCAGCGCTGCGTCCGCAATTCTTCACCAACGGCTACGGCCCGACGGAAACCGTGGTCACCCCCATGCTGTGGAAGGTGCCGGCCAGCGAACGTTGCGAGGCCGCCTACGCGCCGATCGGGCGTGCGGTGGGCGAGCGCGCCTTGTATGTGCTCGACGATAACCTCAACCCGTTGCCGCCGGGCATCGCCGGCGAGTTGTACATCGGTGGCGCGGGCATCGCCCGTGGTTATCACCGTCGCCCGGACCTGAGTGCCGAGCGCTTCGTGCCGGATCCGTTCGGCCAGCCGGGCGACCGCCTGTACCGCAGCGGCGACCTGGTGCGCCAGCGCGTCGACGGCGTGCTCGATTACGTCGGGCGTATCGACCACCAGATCAAGGTGCGCGGCTTCCGCATCGAACTGGGGGAAGTCGAGGCCAGCCTGCGGCAACTGGACGACGTCAGCGATGCGTTGGTGATCGCCCGCGACAGTGCCTCGGGCAAGCAACTGATCGGCTACGTGGTCACCCCCGACGGTGTGGCCATCGGCGACCGGCTCAAGGCTGAACTGCGGGCGCAATTGCCGGACTACATGGTGCCGGCCCAGGTCATCTGTCTGGAGGCATTGCCGGTCACGCCGAACGGCAAGCTCGATCGCCAGGCCCTGCCGGAGCCGGAATTCAAGGGCGCCGAGTATGTGCCGGGACGCAACCGCGACGAGCAACTGCTGGCCGAGGTCTGGGCCGAGGTGTTGCAAGTCGAGCGGGTGGGCATCACCGACAATTTCTTCGAATTGGGCGGTGACTCGATCCTCAGCCTGCAAGTGGTCTCGCGGGTGCGCAACCATGGCGAGCTGAAGATGGAGCTCAAGCTGCGGGACCTGATGCGCGGCCAGACCATCGAGGCGATTTTCGACCAGCGTTCGAACGCGGTCGCCGTGACGGCCGAGGACGTGACCCAGGTGGCGGCCGAAGGGCAGTTCAACCTGATTCCGATCCAGCAGTGGTGGTTCGACCAGCGCATGAGCGAACCCCATCATTACAACCAGGCATTGATGCTGCGGGCCCGTCAGGGGTTGAACCTGACCGCGCTGGAATTGGCGTTGCGCGGCATGATGCAACAGCACGATGCCTTGCGCCTGCGCTTCAGCGAAGTCGGCGGGCGTCATCTGCAGCATTACCAGGCGTTGGAAGACATGCAGGCGCAGTGGGCCAGCGAACCCTTGTTGTGGCAGCACAGCGTGGCCGATGAAGCCGAGCTGGAGTTGTACGCCGAACAGGTGCAACGCAGCCTCGATCTGCACAACGGCCCGGTGTGGCGCACGGCGCACGTGACCTTGGGCAACGGTGAAATCCGCGTGCTGATGGTCATTCATCACCTGGTCATCGACACGGTGTCGTGGCGTTTGCTGCTGCAGGATCTGCAGACCGCTTATACGGCCTACAGTGAAGGCCAGGCGCCGAACCTGCCGATTCGCACCAGCAGCTACCGGGCCTGGGCCGAGGGCCTGCAAGCCTATGCGCTGGATTATCCGGCGCAAGAGAAAGCCTGGTGGCTGGAGCAGATCGACCAGCCGGGCAGCGAGTTGCCGTGTGACAACCTGCGCGGCAAGAACCAGGTGCAGTACCAGTCGGTGGCGCATCTGAGCCTGTCGGAGCAGCACACCCAGCAATTGCTCAAGCAAGTGCCGGCGGTCTACCAGACGCAGATCAACGACGTGTTGCTGGCGGCGCTGAGTCGGGTGTTGTGCCGTTGGAGCCAGCAGCCTTCGGTGCTGATCCAGTTGGAAGGACATGGTCGCGAGGACTTGGTCAAGGACATCGACCTGAGCCGCAGCCTGGGCTGGTTCACCAGCATGTTCCCGGTGCGCCTGACCCCGAGCCCCGAAGCCGATATCGGCACGTCGGTGCGGGCGGTGCAACGGCAGTTGGCCGCGGTGCCGAACAAGGGCTTGGGCTACGGCGTGTTGCGCTACATGAGCGGCGAGCCGATGGCCGCTACCTTGGGGCGTGCCCCTCAGGCACGGGTGACGTTCAACTACCTGGGGCAGTTCGACCAGAGCTTCGACGACAAGGCGTTGCTGGTGCCGGCGGCGGAAAGCTACGGCAGTTGCTACAGCCCGCACGCCGCGCTGGGCAACTGGCTGGAAGTGGTGGGGCAGGTGTACGACGGGCGCCTGGCGCTGCGTTGCATCTTCAGCACCCGCCGCTACCGTGCCGAGACTGTCGAGGGTTTGATGCGTGCGTACCAGGAAGAGCTCGAAGCGTTGATCGAGCACTGCGTGGCGCAGGCGGCTTAAAACGTGCCCCTGTGGCGAGGGAGCTTGCTCCCGCTGGACTGCGCAGCAGGCCCAAGTTTTTGTTCCAAGACAAAATGCTTGGGGCCGCTTCGCGACCCAGCGGGAGCAAGCTCCCTCGCCACAGGGTTTTGCATGAGCCTGAGTGGCTCATCTTTTACCCATGGTTTTTCACAAGGAACCCCTGCGATGTCGCTGCATCCGGAACTCAATGCCTTCCTCGACCTGGCCGAAGAAAGCCAGGCCGAGGGCCCCGGGCCGTTTCACCTGTCGACGCCGGCCCAGGCCCGTGAGGCGTTCGAGCGCACCACTGGGCAATTGCGCTGGAACGCTCCGGCGGATGTGCAGTGCGCCGCGCATTCATTCACGGCCCGTGACGGCGCGACGTTGGCGCTGCGTCTGTACCGTCCCGCCACGGCTGCGGCCCAGGCGCTGCCGGTGCTGGTGTACTTTCATGGCGGTGGTTATGTGGTCGGCAGTCTTGAATCCCACGATGGCGTCTGCCGCGAATTCTGCGCCCGGACACCGTGCGCGGTGTTGTCGGTGGGCTATCGCCTGGCCCCGGAGCACACCTTTCCGACCCCGCTGAACGACGGCGCCGACGCCCTCGACTGGCTGGCCCGGCAGGGCCACGCCGAAGGCCTGGACCTCAGCCGCGTGGCGTTCGGCGGCGACAGCGTCGGCGCGACTCTGGCGACGGTGCTGGCGCTGCAAGCGGCCTTGGAGCCCGCCTCCCTGGCGATCCAGCCGTGCTTTCAATTGCTTTGCTACCCGGTGACCGATGCGTCCACCAGCAGCCCGTCCACCGAGCTGTTTGGCGAAGGTTATCTGCTGGAGAGCGAAACCCTTGAGTGGTTCTACCGACACTACGCCAATGAGCCCACCGATCGCCTGGACTGGCGTTTCTCGCCGTTGCTGGCGCCCGGTTACCCAGGCCTGGCCCCAGCCCTGATCGCCCTGGCCGGCCATGACCCGCTGCTCGACGAAGGCCGCGCCTACGCCCGGCGTCTGCAGGAGCAGGGGGTGAGCGTGGAACTGATCGAATACACCGGCCTGATCCACGACTACCTGCGCTTGCAGAGCGTGGTGCCGGAGATTGACGAGGTGTATGCGCAATTGAGCCAAGCCTTGCGGGCTGCACTGACCGCCTGAAGCGCCGCGATCCCTGGAAAGGATGGCTAAATAAACCATCCAAGACAGTTGCTCCCACAGTTGTGTTTGGGTGGTCTGAGGATTTGCATACGCCACAAATCCCTTGTGGGAGCGAGCCTGCTCGCGAAAGCGGTGGGGCAGCCGGCGTCTGAAGTGACTGAAACACCGAATCGCGAGCAGGCTCGCTCCCACAGGGTATTGCCCATGTACCTTATTGGGAGGCACAAAAAAACCGGGCCAGGCCCGGTTTTTTTGTGTGCGGTGTTGCTTAGAAGTCGTAGGTCACGTCCAGCGAGGCCACGCGTTCCTGGCCGTAGTAGCAGCCGAACGAGTAGTTGCAGTGGGACACGTACTCGCGGTCGAAGACGTTCTGCACGTTCAGGCTGGTGGTGACGCCACGCAGGCTCGAGCTGGCTTTGCCCATGTCATAGCTGATGGTGGTGTCGAACACGGTGAAGGCCGGTACGTCGAACGAGTTGGCCGCGTCGCCCGGCTTGCGGCCGGTGTGGCGGGCACCTGCGCCGAAGGTCAGGCCGTTGAGGACGGCCTGGGTGAAGTGGTAGTCGACCCACAGCGTGGCGGAGAACGGTGCCTGTTGCTCGCTGCGGTTGTCCTCGTTGCCGTAGTTGTCCTTGGTGTAGAACGAGTCGAGGTAGGTGGCGGCGGCCATCACGTCAATGTTGTCGACCGTGGATTTGACTTCCAGCTCAACGCCCCGTGAACGCACCTGGCCCGACTGGATCGAGTTCTGCGGATCGGAGGGGTCGGCGGTGACCAGGTTCTTCTGTTTGATCTGGAACACCGAGGCGGTAATCATCGTCTTGTCGAACGGCTGGTACTTCACACCCACTTCGTACTGCTCGCCTTCGGTTGGCTTGAACGACTCGCCAGCAGCGTCGGTGCCCACGGTCGGCAGGAAGGACTCGGAGTAGCTGATATAGGGTGCCAGGCCGAAGTCGGTGACATAGGTCAGGCCGATCCGGCCGGTGAACTTGTTGTCACGCAACGAGGAGACGGTGCCCGCCAGCAGGTCCTTGTTGTCCACTTCGGCCCAGTCCTGGCGGCCACCCACGGTCAGGATCCACTTGTCCAGCTTGATCTGGTCCTGCACGTAGACGCCGGTCTGGCGCACGGTGTTGTCCCATTGGGTGTCCAGCGTCGGGGTCACGCTGCCGGTGTCGTAGTTGTTGTTATTGCCGTACAGGTTGATCGGAACAACGTTGTAGGCGTTGTAACCGTCGTACTTGCGGTTGAAATGGCGATAGTCCACGCCCGCCAGGGTGGTGTGTTCCAAGGCGCCGGTGTTGAATTTGTATTCCACGTTGTTATCGACGGTATAGGCGGTGTTGTGCTGGCGCCAGTCGAGTTTTACGCGGTTGGCCTGGGTCTGGTCGGTCACGCCACCGGTGGTGACGAAACTGCGCAGGTAGAAGCCTTTGTACTGGTCACGCACATCGGTGTAACGGGCAGTGGAACGGAATTTCAGGTCGTCGGTGAGGTTGTGGCTGAAGTCGTAACCGAGGATGAACTGGTCACGCTTGTAGTCGTTCCACCGCGTGTCGCCGGAGAAAAAGTCCCGGTCGATCCGCTGGCCGTTGGGGCCGCGCTCCAGGGAGCCGATCCGCGGCAGCGCCTGGTAGTCTTCCAGGCCGTCGTCCTTCTGGATCTGCGCCAGCACGGTCAGCGAGGTGTCTTCGTTGGGCGCCCAGGTCAGGCTCGGTGCCAGCAGCATGCGTTCGCTGTGGGTGTGATCGACCTGTTGGTTGCCTTTTTTCGCCACGCCGATGACGCGATAGCTGAATTCCTTCTGGTCGTCGATCGGGCCGCTGGTGTCGAACGCGCCGTTGACCCGGTTGTAGCTGCCCGCGCCCAGTTTGATCTGGCTGCGCTGTTCAGTGGTCGGGCGCTTGGAGACCATGTTGATCAGGCCGCCGGGCTGGTTCTGCCCATACAGCACCGACGAGGGGCCCTTGAGCACTTCGATGCGCTCCAGGGTGTACGGGTCGATTTGCGGCGCGCCACCCAGGCTGCCGGCATAGGGCAGGTAGGCACCGTCGAGGTACAACGGGGTTGGCGAGAAACCGCGGCTGGTGATTTCGTCGGCGATGGCGTTGCGGTCGGTGAAGCCGCCGGTGTTCAGGCCCGGCGTGTAGCGCAGGGCCTGGGTCAGGTTGCGTGCGCCCTGGGTTGCGATCTGGTCGGCGGTGACCACGTTGATGGTCTGCGGGATCTCGAGGATCGGTGTGTCGGTCTTGGTGCCGGTGGCGCTGCGGGTGGCGACATAGCCGTCCACCGGGCCATAGGCGGACTCCGCGGATTTACCGGTGATGGTCGTGGCGCCCAGTTCCAGCGAATCACCCGCCGTCCTGGCGCGCACGCTGGCCGTGTTGCCCTGGATGGTGAACATGACGCCGGTCCCCACCAGCATCTGCGACAGCGCTTGCGCCGGCGACAACCGGCCGCTCACCGGCTGGCTGCGCAGGCCCTGGACATCATCGGCGCTGTAGAGCACTTGCATGTTCGATTGATTGCTCAACGCCTGCAGGGCACTCGCCAGCGACTGCGCCGGAATGTTGAGATCGACTTCCTGTGCCTGGACCTGTGCGCTGAACGGCATGGCCAGTGCCAGGCTGAACGCGGTGGCGCTGAAGCCTGGTTGCAGCAGGCGGCGCATGATCAGTGCCTTGGTAAAACGTGGAATCCCCGGAGTTGCTGGCATGTGTTTCACTCTTGCAGGTTTTAGTTTTAATAGGGTGTAGTTGTGATCAATTCTTAATTAGGACGCACGACCCAAGAAAAACCAGAATGAGAATCGTGATTATTTACGCAGATTGCAGTTCGGTGATGATGCG
This sequence comes from Pseudomonas thivervalensis, assembly GCF_001269655.1. Lineage (GTDB taxonomy): Bacteria > Pseudomonadota > Gammaproteobacteria > Pseudomonadales > Pseudomonadaceae > Aquipseudomonas > Aquipseudomonas thivervalensis. The sequence goes on along the minus strand of NZ_LHVE01000012.1, from coordinate 282,753 downwards.
GCCGGCTTCCATGCGCACCAATTGGTCGGCCACGTCGAAGTAACGATCGTCGTGGGAAATCACGATGATGGTCTTACCCAGGCGCTTGAGATCCGGCAGCAACTCCGTGTAGAAAATCCGCCGGAAGGTCGGGTCCTGGTCGGCGGCCCATTCGTCGAAGACCAGAACCGGGCGTTCTTCCAGCCACGCATTGACCAGCGCCAGGCGCTTGCGCTGGCCGGTGGACAGGTCGGTGGTGGTGAAGGCGCCGTCGCGCACGCTGACCTTGTGGGCAATCTCCAGGCGTTGCAGGTATTGGTTGGCGTCGTCCGGGATATGGGTGTCGCCCTGAACGATGTCGTCGAACAGGTAGTAGTCGGCGAAAATCGTCGTGAACAACTGGCGATAGTCGTCGCGGGTCACGGCCGTCACGGCGTGGTCGTTGAGGCGGATTTCCCCTTGCTGCGGCGCGTACAGGCCCAGCAGCAGCTTGATCAGCGTGGTCTTGCCACAGCCGTTTTCACCGACGATGAACACGATGTCGCCCTGGTCGATCTTCAGGTTCACCGGCCCCAGGCGGAACGGCGCGGCGCCTTCCACCGCCGGGAAGCTGTAGGCCACATTGCTCAGTTCCAGCGTCTGCACCGGCGTTTTCGGCTGGCCCTGGTCGTTGAGCAGCAGGTGCGGTTCCGGCGAAGAGAACTGTTCCGACAGCTCGGCGATGCGGCGGAAGGCGATCTGCGCGCGGCTGACGATCGGCAGGGTGCCGATCAGGTGCTCCAGCGGGCCTTTCATGTACAGCAACACCAGCACGAAACCACTCATCACCGCTTTGTCGGCGCTCGGCCACAGCGATTGCAGGGCCAGGGCCAGGCCAATCACCACGAAAAACAGCATCGAACCGAAGGTCTTGGCGATCACGAAAATGTTCACCGAGCGGATCTGCGTGTCACAGATCTTGTCGGCGGTGCGCTCGATGCCCGAGACGAACATGCGTTGCCGACGGGGGCGATGGATGCGCAGTTCCTTGGCGCCCTCGGCGATGGCGTTGTAGTGCTTCTGCAATTCGTCCTCGGAATCGCGAGCCTCCATGAAACCCTTGATCCCACGACCGCGGGCGATGTACTGCACCACGGTGCCAATGACGATCGCCACGACCATCATCAGGAACATCGGCCACGACAGCATCGCCAGGTAACCCATGCACCCCAGGGTGACGGTCAGGGAAATGGCCAGGGGGGCGAAGGCGAAGGCGAAATCGCTGATGGTGTCGACGTCGTGGGTCAGCACCGGGATCAGGCGATGGCTGCGGTAGCGTTCGATCTGCTGGATCGGTGCCGACAACACTTTTTCCCCCAGCTCCTTGCGCAGCTTGGCGATGATCTTCTGGCCGACGTAGTTGGTGCCGATGTCGGAACAGATGGAACTGACCAGGGCCAGCAGGCACAACCCGGCGAACACGCCCACCACGGTGTGGCTCAGCCCGCCTTCGGCGTGCAGCACTTTGTTGATGGTCGCCAGCAGCACGGTCACGCTCAGGCCACCGACCATGCCCAGCAGGATGGCGCCGATGACAATCAGCCGGAAGGGTTTGAGCAGGGTGAACAATTCATTGATCACCCCGCGTTTTGGTTGGCTCATGGAGGTTTCCCTGCTAGATGAAAAAGGGCGAACGCCATCGCGGGACATTCACCGCAAGGCTGGAGGACGGCGGCGCGCCGGGTTGGGGCGCGCCCACCTGTAGAACGATTGGGAAGGAAGGGGATTTAGCGAGGAGCTGCCTGATACACATTATTGTGGCGAGGGAGCTTGCTCCCGCTCGGTTGCGCAGCGACCGCAAAATCTTGGGGTCGCTGCGCCCGAAGCGTCGGACCGGCCCAGCGGGAGCAAGCTCCCTCGCCACAAAAGCGGGTTTTCAGGTGGCAGGTTGATCTACATATCCCGCGCCACCCGAAAACCAATCCAGTCCCCCCGATTGCCTGGCACCAGCGCGTTGCGGTTGCCGGAGCGGGAGAACACCGGCGCTTCGCCCCAATCATTGCCGCGGATGCGCTTGAATTCGCACTTGCCGGTCAGCCAGGCGCTGCCATCGCTCGGGGCGCCCACGTAGTTTTCGTTGTAGCAATCGGCGGTCCATTCGTAGATGTTGCCGTGCATGTCGTACACGCCGAAGGCGTTGGGCGCGAAGCTGCCGGCCGGGGCGGTGAAGTTGTAGCCGTCGGCCGCGCCGTAGGTGTTGGCGTGCTGGGCGATGCTGTAGTCCTTGCCTTCATCGAACGGGAAGGGGAACGGCCCGGTGCTACCGCCACGAGCTGCATACTCGCGTAGGGATTCGCTGACCAGCCGGTACTGTTTGCCAGTCTTTTTCGACAACCACGCCACGTAGGCATTGGCCTCGGCGAAATCCATGCACACCGCCGGGTGTCGGTCGGTGTACTGCTTGCGCGGGTCGCTGCCCTGGTAGTCCGGGATGCCGGCCTTGCACGCCCGACCGGGGCGCTCATCGCCGTCGGGCATCGTGTAGCCGGTGTCGCGCAGGTAGGCGAACCATTCGCCCTTGAGCACCTGGAAACGACTGATCGCCAGCGGCTTGGCAAACGTCACCGGGTGCAGCGGGCCTTCGTCGGGCTCGCGTCCCACTTCGTCGTCCGGGGTGCCCATCTGGAAGGTGCCGGTGGGCAGCACGACCATTTCCGGGCAGTCCTTGCAGTCGCGAAAGACCTGGCCCGGTTGCGACGCCTCGGCGCCGGAGGGCAGCAGGGCGGTGAGGGCCAGTGCCGGGAATAGCTTCAGCGAAAAACTGTTCATCCATCTCTCTCGATCAGTCAGGTTCAGAGTGTCTTGCCCAGCAACCCCATGAAGCGATCGATCTCGGCTTCGGTGTTGAGCAGCCCCGGCGCGGTCCGGACCACCGGTCCCGCGTCGCGATGCACGGCGTCGGCGACCACGCGGTTTTTCATCAGGTAAGCGGCGACCTCATCGCTGTCGCGGCCCTTGACCCGGAAGAAGGTGAAACCGGCGGACAGGTCCGGGCTCAGCGGGGTGACCAGTTCGATCTGCGGTTGTGCCAGCAGCTGTTTCTTCAAGTAGCTGTTGAGGGCATGGATGCGCGCCTGCACCTCGGCCTTGCCCAGTTGCAGGTGCAACTTGAACGCCTCGTCGGCTGCCCAGCGATGCTCGAAGGCGTGGTAGCCCCCCGGGGTCATGACGGTGGAAAACGCCGTGGCCTCGGAGAACGTTGGAATGATCGGCGTGACGTACTTGAGCTCTTCGCTGCGGCTGCACACCAGGCCGGTGCCGCGTGGGCCGAACATCCACTTGTGGGTGCCGGCGATGAAAAAGTCGCAATTCATGGCGGGGAAACTGAGGTCTTCGACGCCGAAACCGTGCACGCCGTCCACCACGTAAATGATCCGCTGTTCGTCGCTGCGGCCCTGGTTGTGCTTGTCCACCAGGGCGCCGATCTTGTCGACCGGCAACTTCACGCCGCTGCCCGAGTGCACCCAGGTCATGCCCAGCACGCGGGTTTCGGGGCGGATGTTGCGGTCGATGGCCGTGAGGATCTGTTCGTGGCTGGCGTCGTGGGCGTTTTCGAACAGCTTGATCTTGCGCACTCGTGTTCCCGTCCTTTGGGTGCGCAGGTCGAGAATGGTGTGGGTGGCGTAGTGTTCGTGGGCGGTGGTGAGGATTTCCTGGTCGGCCGCCACGTGGACGCCGCCGTAGATCATCGAGAGGCCTTCGGTGGTGCTGCCGGTGAGGGCGATCTGCTTCGGGCTCGCTTGCAGGTAGCGGCCGGCCCAGGTACGGACGTTTTCCTCGCGCTCTTCGGTGACCCCCAGGTCCCAGTCCATCAACAGCCCCGGGTTCTTGTCCAGGGCTGCGCGGTGCTTTTCGATGGCCTCGCGCACCGGGCGCGGGTGGGTGGTGACCAGGAAATTGGAGAAATGCAGGTAGTCCGGGTCCTGGTTGAACAACGAGCGCAACTGCGCCCATTTGTCCTTGGGCAGCGGTGGCAGGGGATCGGCGCTGGCCGTGGCGGGCAGGCTGGCAACAAGCGGCAGGCCGGCGGCGAGGATCCCGGCCTGCTTCAGGAACGTGCGACGCTCATTCATGGCTGGACCGCCTTCTGGGTCGAGGCGAGGGCGGGGCGGGCGGCTTTCTGGACCTGGTCCCAGACCCGCAGGAAATTGCCGCCCCACAGTTTGGCGATGTCGGCTTCGGAGTAGCCGCGGGTCAGCAGTTCGGCGGTGACGTTGCGGATGTCGCCGACGTTCTCCCAGCCTTTCACACCGCCGCCTTCGTTGAAGTCCGAACTGATGCCGACGTGGTCGATGCCGATCTTGCGCACCGTGTAGTCGATGGCGTCGCCCAGGTCCTTGAGGCTGGCCTTGGGTTCCTCTTCGAGGATGCCGTAGAGCTGGCCGGCGTATTCGCCGAACTTCTGTTCCGGCCACGCGGCGATGATCGGATCGCCGGGCATCAGCGCCATCGCCAGGTTGGGCAGCGGCGGCAGGTCGAAGCGTTCGCGCAGGGCGTTGAGCTTGTCCTGGGTCTTTTGCGTCAGCGGGCGCAGGTACTGGGAGAAGCCGACGATCTGTACTACGCCGCCACTGGCCTTGATCAGTTGCATTTCCTTGTCGCTGAGGTTGCGCGGAATGTCGACCATCGCCCGTGGCGCCGAATGGGAGGCCACCAGTGGCGTGCGGCTCAGTTGCGCGACTTGCTCCAGGGCCTGGGTCGACATCTGCGACACGTCGATGATCACGCCCAGGTCGTTCAGGCGCGTCACCGCTTGCTTGCCGATGTCCGACAGGCCGCCGAGGGCGTCGGGCGAGTCGTTGAAGAACGGCAGCGGACGGGAGGAGTCGGCCCAGTCGTTGTTACCGATGTAGCTGAAGCCGAACATGCGCATGCCCCGCGCCGTCCACAGGTCCAGCAGGCTCAGGTCGTGGCCGAGGGGATAGGCGTTGAGCATGCTGATGAAGATCGCGAACTTGCCTTCGCCGTGCAGGCGACGGAAATCATCTGGGGTGTAGGCGATGGCGACCTGGTTGGGAAAGTCCCGGACCAGGCCGGTGATGATCTTGTAGCGCACTTCCTGCTGGTTGCGTGCTTCTTCGACAAAACCGGCGGTGGGCTTGTGCGGCGCGTTGGGGCCGTTCCACAGCTCGGGCCAGCCGAAGATCGTCAGCGCGGCGCCAGAGAGATGGCCGCGATTGGCTTTCACCAGGTCGAACTGGCCGCTGCCGTCCTTGTCGGCTTCATTGCCGGCGGTGCCGAAATCCAGCGGCACGGTGATGTGGCTGTCGAAGGACAGCAAGCGTTCGTGCAACTCCCTGGCCTCCTTCATCACTTTGACCGGGTAGCCGGGGTTGTCCCGCCACCAATGGTCCCAAGCCGCGACGCCAGCACCTACGGCCAACGCCAGGGCCAGGGCCAGGGGCAGGCCGATGAAAAGAGCCTTTTTCGAACGAGGTGTTGTCATTGCCGATCTCAGTCAGATTCGCCTTGGAAGGACAGGCGCGGGGCCTTTGCTATCTGGGGAGAACGAGTGATCGGGCGGGAAATTTAGGCGGCCTTGAAACCCACCCATTTCTGGCGAAGGTACTCAAATCCACTGTGGGAGCGAGCCTGCTCGCGATGAGGCCCTCACAGCTGCCTATAAATTTGTCAGCCCACCCCTCGTTCTAGCTTGGATAAAGCCCGCTCCAGGGCTGGACACAGGTAAGGCAATGACGATTTCTCGACGATGGTTCATGGCAGGCCTGGCGCTGACCGGTGCCGCCGTGCCTGCGGTGTATTACGGGCATCGCGAACTGACCCGACCGGACCCGACCATCACCCCCGGCGAGGCCTCGTTCGACGTGGCCGACGTGGCGGGCCAGCGCCGGGCCGATACGTTGCGGGGTATCTGGACGATCCGTTTCACCGGCCGCGACGCCGGCCTCGAAGGTTTGCCCCGGGACGACCTGCAGGTCTTCCTCGATATCGGCCAGAGGGGCCGTGGCCTGGTGGGTTACCTCGACACCGCTGAACGCTTGCGCGGTGCCGATGAACCACGTTACCGGGTGCTGGGCGACCTGGCCGGCACCGACCCGAAGCAACTGGGCTGGCGGCTGATAGGAACCCAACGCGATGCGCCGGACTATGAATTCATCATGACCCTGGACGAAGTCTGGGCCGGTTTCGGCAATGCCGGCAGCGCTACCCTCAGCGGTCGCGTGTTGCGCCTGGACCGTCCCTTGGCGTTGCCTGAGCAGGACAATCATTTCATCGCCGTCAAGCAGCGCTTCCCCGAGGCCCGGGAACGCACGCCGCTGAATCCGGCGTTGCTGGCCTGGCTGGTATCGCCCGAGCATCGGCTGTTTCACCAGCTCTGGCACGCCTCGCGGGACAAATGGCACACCCTGGACGAGGACAAGCGCAATGCCCTGCGTGGCATCGGCTGGCAGCCCGGCCCACGGGATCAGGAACGTGACGCCCGCGGCCCGCGCAAGGATCGCAACGGCTCGGGCGTGGACTTCTTTTTCATGCACCGGCACATGCTCGGCACTGCACGCTCGTTCCAACCGCTGCCGTCGTGGCCGCGCTTCCCCTTGCCGCAACCGGAACTGGAACGCGATCGCCTGGGGTTCGCCCGCTACCTCGACAACCACGACGGCACGGCCTTGCCGCCGACCTGGCTGGCCGATGGCGACGAGCAGTACGCCCAGTGGGTCAGCGACATCAAGACCGCCGAGACCTATCACAGCAATTTCCAGGTCTGGGAATCGCGCTACCGCGACCCGCGCTATCTGTCGAAACTGACCCTGGGCCAGTTCGGTTCGGAAGTGGAATTGGGCCTGCACGACTGGCTGCACATGCGTTGGGCCTCGGTGCCCCGTGACCCGTCCAACGGCCACCCGGTGCCGTTCGCCCGCGACCCGGCGGACTTCGCCGCGCGCTGGTATGCCCCGGAAAACGACTTCCTCGGTGATCCGTTTTCCTCCCACGTGAGCCCGGTGTTCTGGGCCTTCCACGGCTGGATCGACGACCGCCTCGAAGACTGGTTCCGTGCCCACGACCGTTTCCATCCGGGAGAAGTGAGCCGGCTCGACGTCAACGGCGTGCCCTGGTTCGCCCCGGGCCGCTGGGTCGAAATCGCCGACCCCTGGCTGGGCCCGGACACCCACGGTTGCAGCACCACGCCGGGGCTGCAGGTGGGCCGCTCGGTGGAGATGGACCCGGAAACCATGAAGCTGGCGTTGCGCATCACCTTCGGCAGCGATGACAAGAAGCTCTCCGAACTGTTCCGCCGCGTGCCGCAGCGGCCTTGGTATGCGCGTAATCTCAAGTCCAAGCCGGTTTAACCCTTCCTAGCTGGATACTGATCGTTCCCACGCTCTGCGTGGGAATGCCTCTACGGACGCTCTGCGTTCGGCTCTTTGGGACGCAGAGCGTCCCTGGCTGCGTTCCCACGCGGAGCGTGGGAACGATCAAGCTCGGGCTGTATAGATGGCTGCTTTTGTGGCGAGGGAGCTTGCTCCCGCTGGGCTGTACCCTGTAGGAGCTGCCGAAGGCTGCGATCTTTTGATCTTTCGCTTGGGACTCAAGCGTCAGGGGAAAGATCGCAGCCTCGTTGCACTCGTCAGCTCCTACGGGACGTAGCTCAGCACAATGAGGCGGGTGCTTAGCGCGGCGCGGCGATGTCCAGGGCCCGGTTCGCCAGCAGTTCACTCAGCTCGACCATCTGCTGGATCCCCAAGGCAAAACTCCGCCGTGCGCCTTCCAGATCAAAGGCCAGTTCGTTGGCCATGACGTTGACCGAGGCGAGGGTTTCGCTGAGGTTGGCCAGCAGGCATTCCAAATCCGCACTCTCTGCAACGGTGAACAACTGGCCCGGTGATGGCGTGGGCTTTTCAGGCTTGGGGTCGAGGTAGTAGGAGAGGGCGCGGTCGGCGGCTTCGTCGAGTTTTTTGGAATCGTCTTCGGGGGGATTGGGGGTGATCTTGAACATGGTGCAGCTCCTGATTATTCAAAGGGCGCTGCCATACATCACTTGCAGATGATGGGTGGCAGCTATGCGCGGGTCTGCAAGACCGGGAAACCAGGAACCCGGCAGACCCGAAGGTCTCCCGCACACAGCCGCCATTGAGCGACACGGATGTGTCGATTGGCTTGTGGCTATGCGCCTGGTATTTCGTCGGGCTTGCAGACCCGATCACTGATGGGCAGTGACAGGGAACAAGTTATCGATGGGGTGCCAAGCGCACAAGCCGGCGGATTCTGGCGTAGTTGTAGGCAATGACGCAAGGCAACGTAGCCTCGCTCGGGAGTCCTACATGGCCCGATAAACAGAACCAAAGCCGAACACCATTACTGATCGTTCCCACGCTCCGCGTGGGAATGCAGCCGGGGACGCTCCGCGTCCCAGAGAGCCGAACGCAGAGCGTCCGTAGAGGCATTCCCACGCGGAGCGTGGGAACGATCGAAAGATGAGCCTGGGGCCTACATCACCCGCCAACCCCCACCCAACGCCTTGTACAACGCCACACTCGCCTGCACCCGCGCCAATCGCAATTGCACGTTCATGTCCTGGGCGGCATATAGCGTGCGTTGGGTTTCCAGTACGGTGAGCAGGTCCTCGGCGCCGGCCTGGTAGCGGCGTTGGGCGATGTCGAAGGCGGTCTGGGCCTGGTGCAGTTCTTCGCTTTGCCATTGCCGCTGACGGTCCAGGCCGTGGATGCCGTTCAGGGCTTTTTCGACGTCGGCGAAGCCGTTGATGATGGCGGCGCGATAGAGCTCCAGCAGCTCCTCTTGCCGGGCGGTGGCTTTGTCCCGTTCGGCCTTCAGGCGGCCGTTGTTGAAGATCGGAGCGGCGACGCCGGCCGTGAGGTTGTAGACGTTGTTGCGCAGCAACTGGTCGGCGATGTCGGCACCCGTGCCGAGGCTCAAGCCCAGGGTCATGGTGGGCAGCATGGCGGCGCGGGCCACGCTGATATCGGCCTGGGCGGCGGCGAGGCGTGCTTCGGCGGCGGCGATGTCCGGGCGGCGGCGCAGCAAGTCGCTGGGCACGCCGGCATCGATGGCGGGCCAGTGCAGGCGGTCGAAATTATCGTCGTCGAGTGTGACCGACTGCACCGGGTGCCCCAGCAGCGTCGCCAGGGTGATCAACGCTTCGCGGGCCTGTTGCTGCACCTGGGGCAACCGGCGCTCTTGGGCCGCCACCAGGCTTTTTTGCTGGGACAGTTCCAGGGCCGTGGCGCTGCCGGCGTCGTAGCGGGTCTGGACCAGGTCGAGCACACGCTGGGCGTTGTCCAGGTTCTGTTCGGCGATGCGCTGTTGCTCGCGCAGGGATAGCGCCTGCGTGTAGCTGTTGGCGATGCCGCTGAGCAGGGTCAACTCCACCGTCGCGCGGTCGAACTGGCTGGCCGCCAAGGTCTTCAGCGCACTGTCCCGGGCCGCCCGCTTGCCACCCCAGAAATCCAGCTCATAGGTGGCGCTGAGGTTGGCGTCGTAGTAATCGATGGTGCGGTTATCCCGGTCGACGTCCAGTTGGCTGTAGCCCTTGCCGCGCAACAATTCCTGGCGATTGCCGTTGAGCCCGGCCGTGACGGCTGGCAACAACGGCGCGCCGGCAATCACCGCGCTGGCTTGGGCCTGGCGCACCCGGGCCATGGCGGCGGCCAGGTCGTGGCTGTCCAGGCGCGCTTGTTCGATCAAACGGTTCAATTGCGGGCTGCCGAAGTGTGTCCACCATTGCTGGTTATCCGCTCGGGCGCTGGGCGTATCAAGATTCTGCCAGGTCGATGGCGGCTGGATGCCGCTGTCCGGTGCCGACGCCGGGGTGGCGCAGGCCGCCAGCAACAGGCTGGCGGCCAGGAGGGTCAGGTGCGCTTTCATAAAGTAGGGTTCATTCACTGGTGAGGGCCGCGACCGGGTCGAGGCGGGCGGCCTTGCGGGCGGGCATGAAACCGAAGACAACGCCGGTGACCAGGGCGCAGCCGAAGGCGCCGAACACCGCCAGCCATTCGAAGGCCACGGCGATCTTGCCCAGCAGCAAGGCGCCGCCCACCAGCAGGGCCAGGCCGATGCCGGCGAGGCCGCCGACCACCGAGAGCATCACCGCTTCGGTGAGGAATTGGCGCAGGATGTCGCGCTGGCGGGCGCCGGTGGCCATGCGGATGCCGATCTCGCGAGTGCGTTCGCGCACGGTCATGAGCATGATGTTCATCACGCCGATGCCGCCCACCAACAGCGAAATCGCCGCGATGGCCCCGAGCATCAGCGACAGCGTGCCTTGGGTGCGGGCCTCGGCCTGGATCATCGCGGCGTTGTTGGTCAGCTCGAAATCCTGCTTGCCGTCGTGCAGGCGCAACAGGGTGCGGGAGACCGCCTGTTCGGCCTCCTTGACCTTGCCGGCGTCCCGCGCGGCAATCACCACGTACTCGGGATGACGGGTGCCGAACAGCCGCACACTGGCGGCGGAGTAAGGGATGGCGACACGATTGTCGGCGTCCGAATCCCCGGAGCTGGCGCCTTTTTCCGCCAGTACGCCGACCACCTGGAACGGCATGTTCTCGATCAGGATGTAACGGCCGATGGGGTCGGCGACGTCCTTGAGCAGTTTCTGCCGGACCTTGTGGCCGATCACCGCCACTGCCGCCGCGCTGCGTTCGTCGGCCTCGCTGAAGTAGCTGCCCTCGGCCACCGGCCAATTGAAGATGATCGGGAAATTGGTGTCGTTGCCGCCGACGTAGCTGGTGTGGTCGAGGTTGCCGAACCGCACGCTGGCTTCGGCGCCGTTGACCGGCATGATGCGCTGCACTTCGGGCAGGGCGGCGAGGGCGGCCAGGTCGTATTCGCTGATGATGCCCTTGGCGGCGCGCGGCGTGGGCGCGCTGCCGTTGAGGTAGATGATGTTCGAGCCGAACGCGCCCATCTGGGCCATGACCTGGCGCTTGCTGCCTTCGCCCACGGCCAGCATCACCACCACCGAGGCCACGCCGATGACGATGCCGAGCAGGGTCAGGGCGGTGCGAAAGCGGTTGATCCACATCACCCGCCATGCCGCCTGCACCGCGTCCACCAGCTCACCTTTCCAGGCGCCGTTGTGTTCGCTGCCGGCGCTCAGGCGCTGGCGCAGGTCCACGGCTTGCAATGCCTTTGGATTGGCTTGCACGTCGTGGGGCAAAGCGGTGGCGCTGTCACTGATGATCAACCCATCGCGGATCTCGATGATGCGCTTGGCCCGGGCCGCCACTTCGCGGTCGTGGGTGATCAGGATCACCACGTGGCCTTGGCTCGCCAGTTCGTCGAGCAACGCCATGACCTCGATGCCGCTCTGGCTGTCGAGGGCGCCGGTGGGTTCGTCGGCGAGGATGATGTGGCCGCCGTTCATCAAGGCCCGGGCAATCGACACCCGCTGCTGCTGGCCGCCGGACAACTGATGCGGGCGGTTGCCAGTGCGGCTGGCCAGGCCCAGGCGCTCGAGCAGGGCGCTGGCTCGGGCGTGGCGCTCGGCGGCGGAGGTGCCGGCATAGATGGCCGGCATCTCGACGTTTTCCTGGGCGGTGCCGGAAGGAATCAAGTGATAACCCTGGAACACGAAACCGAAGGCTTCGCGCCGCAGCCAAGCCAGTTCGTCACTGCCGAGGCCGGCGACGTCTTCGCCGGCGAAACGGTACTCGCCACGGGTGGGGCGGTCGAGGCAGCCGAGGATGTTCATCAAGGTGGATTTACCGGAGCCGGACGCCCCGACAATTGCCAGGAATTCCCCAGCATGAATGGACAAGTCGATGCCGCGTAGCACTTCCACCCGAGGGCTGTCGCCACCGCCGTAGGCCTTGCGAATGTCCCGCAGTTCGATCAGGGGCGTGTTCATTCAGCCTCCGCTGCCGCTGGCCGGGCCGATCAGCACCTGGTCGCCTTCGCTCAGGCCGTCGAGAATTTCGGTACGCAGCCGATCGCTCACGCCGGTGCGAACGGTGCGTGGCTGGACATCGCCATTGTCGGCCAGCACCTGCACCTGGCCGGCCTCCTGCAAGGCGGCGATGGGCACGGTCAACACGTCCTTGGCTTGGGCGGCAACAAAAAACACCTGGGCGGTCATGTCGGTCATCAAGGCGCGGTCGGCGTTGTCGACATCCAGCAACACGGTGTAGAGCACCACCCGCTCGCTGCCGCTGCGCCCACCGGTGGGGCTGCCACCCTGGCTGGCTTCCAGCGGGCGCGGCGGCACCGGGAGGATCTGGCGCACGGTGCTGCTCCAGCGCCGGTTGCCGCCGGCCAGGGTGGTGAAGTAGGCGGTCATGCCTGGCTTGACGTGGCCGATGTCGGCTTCCGAGACTTCGGCCCAGACCGTCATCGGCGACAGCCGGGCGATGCGCAGGATCAGTGGGGTTTGCTGCTGGGCGTTGAGGGTCTGGCCTTCCCGGGCGCCGACGGCGACCACGGTGCCGCTCATCGGCGCATAGATGCGCGTGTAGCCCAGCTCGGCCTCGTCGCTGCGCAGGCTGGCCTGGGCCTGGCGGATCTGGGCCTGGAACATGTCGATGCGTGCCTGGGTCGCCCGTACTTCGGCCTGAGCGGTCTGCACATCTTCCTCGCGGGTGGCGCCGCCGGCCTTGAGCTGCTGCTGGCGACGGAATTTCTGCTGCGCCAGGTCGTGCTGGGCGCGCTGTTCCTGGAGCTGGGCCTTGAGGTTCTCGATGGAAAAGCGCCCGGCGTCGAGCTTGGCTTTTTGCGTGGACGGGTCGATTTCCACCAGCAGTTGGCCTTCACGCACTTCGTCGCCAGCTTCCACATGGATCTTCTGGATCTGTCCGGACGCCTGGGCGCCGACGTCGACATAACGCCGCGGTTGCAAAGTGCCCAGGGCGGTGACGCTGTTTTCAATATCGCCCCGGGTGACGGGGGCAGTGACCAGGGACTCACGGCTTGGCGCGACTGCCTGCCACGCGGCGAAGGCCACGGCCGGAAGCAGGGCGAAGGTGAGAAGCCAGGCGCGTCGGGTAGGGCGGGGACGTTTCATGCAGGGTTCCGGCCGGTGATATCGGGCCCGTCGCACGGAGGGCCGGGACGGGAGGCTGTTCTGGTAGACGAGCGTTCCGGGCGGGAATTTAGCGGGATGAAATACTTACTGTAGGAGCTGTCGAGCGAAGCGAGGCTGCGATCTTTTGATCTTTCGCTTCGAACTCAATTGGCAGCGGAAAGATCGCAGCCTCGCTTCGCTCGACAGCTCCTACCGAGTCCAGCGGGAGCAAGCTCCCTCGCCACAAAAGCGATTGGCTCGGCACCAGTAGAAATGAACGAATCTGCCTTGATACAAACCAACGCTTTAAATCTATATGAGAATTACTATAAATTACGCGATTGAATCTGCCACTATCGTGCCATGCCTTTTCAGGCATGCCGGGTGGCACAGGGATAGCTGTCGCAGTCACTGCGCACGGGAGTCATGTTGGAAAACTACTATCGCGAGCTGGTGTGTTTCCTGAACGCCAGGCTAGGCAACCGCCAGGCGGCCGAGGATGTGGTGCATGACGCTTATGTGCGGGTGCTGGAGCGCGCCAGCGATACGCCTATCGAACAGCCCCGGGCGTTCCTCTACCGCACGGCGCTGAACCTGGTGATCGATGGGCACCGGCGCAATACGCTGCGCCAGGTCGAATCCCTCGATGTGCTGGACAGTGAAGAGCGCTTCTTCACCCCGTCGCCCCACATCAGCCTCGACCATGGCCAGCGCCTGGACATGCTGCAGCGTGCCCTGGCCGAGCTGCCGCCGCTGTGCCGCGAGAGTTTCCTGTTGCGCAAGCTCGAAGGCCTGTCCCACCCGCAGATCGCCGAGCGCCTGGGCATTTCCCGGGCGCTGGTGGAAAAGCACATCGTCAACGCCATGAAGCACTGCCGCGTTCGCGTGCGACAGTGGGACGCGCCCTGATTCGATCGTCGCCGGTCACCCGGCGGTAAATTTTTTTTCATTGTCCTCGTTCCTCTCAACAGACGACTTGTCGGCGCCTCGAACGCCGGTCAGGTTCCCCAGGCTTTTCGTGCCCTGTTGAGGGGCTTTTCCAGAGGACACTGGACATGACACAGGCAATTGCATCGCCCATCGTTCACGACTTGATCGGCATTGGCTTCGGCCCTTCGAACCTGGCGCTGGCCATCGCGCTGCAGGAGCGGGGGCCGGTCCAGGGTGAACTGGACGTGCTGTTCCTCGACAAGCAGGCCGACTACCGCTGGCACGGCAACACCCTGGTGACCCAGAGCGAGTTGCAGATTTCCTTCCTCAAGGACTTGGTGACCCTGCGCAACCCCACCAGCCCGTATTCGTTCGTCAATTACCTCAAGCACCATGGCCGCCTGGTGGATTTCATCAACCTCGGCACCTTCTACCCGTGCCGCATGGAGTTCAATGACTACCTGCGCTGGGTGGCCGGGCACTTCACCGAACAGAGCCGCTATGGCGAGGAAGTGCTGCGTATCGAACCGGTGTTGCATAACCAGCAGGTCGAAGCCCTGCGGGTGATTTCCCGCGGTGCCCAGGGCGAAGAATTGGTCCGCACCACCCGCTCGCTGGTGGTCAGTGCCGGCGGTACCGCGCGCATCCCCGAGGCGTTCAAGGCATTCAAGGATGATGCGCGGGTGTTCCACCATTCCCAGTACCTGGAGCGCATGGCGAGCCAGCCGTGCGTGCAGGGCCAGCCGATGAACATCGCCATCATCGGCGGCGGGCAGAGCGCGGCGGAGGCCTTCATCGACCTCAACGACAGCTTCCCTTCGGTGCAGGTCGACATGATCCTGCGCGGCTCGGCCCTCAAGCCGGCGGATGACAGCCCGTTCGTCAACGAAGTGTTCTCGCCGGAGTTCACCGACCTGGTGTTCCAGCAACCCCACAGCGAGCGCGAGCGCCTGGTCAACGAGTACCACAACACCAACTATTCGGTGGTGGACATCGACCTGATCGAACGCATCTACGGGATTTTCTATCGCCAGAAAGTCTCCGGCATCGCCCGTCATGCGTTCCGCACTCTCACCACGATCGAGAAAGCCACGGCCACCGACGCCGGCGTGGAACTGGCGGTGCGCAACAACGCCACCGGCGAGCTGACGGTGCGCCGTTATGACGCCGTGGTATTGGCCACCGGTTACGAACGGCAGATGCACCGCACCCTGCTGGAGCCACTGGCGCAGTACCTGGGGGATTTCGAGGTGGATCGCAACTACAAGCTGATCACCGACGAGCGCTGCAAGGCGGCGATCTACATGCAGGGCTTCTGCCAGGCCAGCCATGGCCTGAGCGACACCCTGCTGTCGATCCTGCCGGTGCGTGCCGATGAGATTGCCGGCTCGTTGTATGAGCACGGGAACCATCGCGGGCAGGCTCGTGCGGTGCGCGATCGGTTGCTCGCCGCCGTGTAGGAGCTCCTACAAAACAACCGCAAGCCCGCCAGGAAATTCTTCAGAAACTTCCTACACTCATGTCATGCGTCTGTTCGACAGGCGCATCGACGGTTCGCTGTTCCCTCGTATTGGCAGTCTGAACCCCCAACCGGTCACCCTGACTGACGTCGGTGGTGTTCCGGGCCGACTCCGCCAAGCGAAACACCCTGACCAGATGATGCTGCTTCTACGCACAGGCCTGGTGGCGCTGTTGCTGGGCTCATTGAGCGTGGCGCCACAGGCGGGCGCGGCGCCTGAGTCGTTGCAGGTGCTCGGGCGCTCTCATGTGGATGATTATTCGGTGTCCCTCGACGCCGCCGACTGGGCCTGGTTGCGCCAGAAGGGTACGTTGCTGCTGGGCGCCTCGGCGCCGGACTATCCGCCTTTCAACATCACCGGCAATGGTCGCGATTACGAGGGCCTGACCGCCGACTATGCGCAATTGCTCGGGCAACTCCTGCACATCAAGGTGCAGGTCCAGCGCTATCGGTTCCACGCCGAATCGCTCCAGGCCCTGCGCGGCGGTGAAATCGACCTGCTCGGCACCGCCAACGGCTTCGAAGCCGCCGATCCGGACCTAGCGATGTCCCAGCCCTATGCCGATGATTTGCCGACCCTCGTGGCCCGCATCGACGACAGCCAGGACTTGCCCACAGACCTGGCCGGCAAGCGCGTGGCGATGCTGTATCACTACTTGCCGCCGGAGACGGTCGAGGCGTTTTATCCCGACGCTTCCTTTCAATTGTTCCCCTCGACCTTGAGCGCCATCGGTGCCGTGGCGTTTGGCCAGGCCGACGTCTACCTGGGGGATTCGATCAGTTCCAACTACCTGATCGGCAAGAATTACCTGAACAATGTCCAACTGGCCGATTTCTCGCGAATGGAAGTGCAGCCGTTCGCCTTTGCGATCAGCCGCGACAATGCGCGGGTGTTGCGCATCGTCAACGCCGCGCTGCACGCCATTCCCGCTAGCGAACGCATGATCATCCTGCGGCGTTGGAGTGCCGGCGGGGCGAGCATGCCGGGTCAGCAGGCGCTGCATTTCAGCGTCAACGAACAGCGTTGGCTGGATGCCCATCCCCGGATCAAAGTCGCCGCCAACGAGAACTTCCTGCCACTGACGTTCTTCGATGAGCAAGGCCATTTGCGCGGCATTGGCGCCGATGTGCTGGCGAGGATCAGCTTGCGCACCGGTTTGAAATTCGACGTGCAGCGGGGCGACTCGGTTGATGATCTGATCGGGCAGATCAAGCGCGGCGAAGCCGACGTCTTGGCCACCGCGATCCCCAGCGCCGAACTCGAAGATGAGCTGCGTTTTACCCGACCCTACCTGGCGAACCCGTTCGTGCTGGTGGTGCCGCTCAGGGCCAAGACGCTGACCCTGGACCAAATGGCCGGCAAGCGCCTGGCGCTGGTGCGCGGCAACGTGCTGCGTGAATTCCTGCTGGAACAGTTTCCCCGGGTGCAGTTGGTGGTGGCGCAGAATGGCGCCGACGCCATGGCCATGGTCGCCGCCGGCACGGCGGACGCGGCGATCAATCCGCTGATCAGCGCCCGCTACATGATCTCCCGCCAGTACCGCGACACCCTGCAAGTCACCAGCACCGTGGGCACCTTGCCTGCGCACGTTGCCCTGGCGACGAACCGGGACGCATTGGCGCTTCACTCGATCCTGGACAAGGCGCTGTTGAGCATCACGCCCGAAGAGATGGACGAACTGACCAACCGCTGGCGCAGTGAAGTGGTGATCGACGACAGTTATTGGCTGCGCAACCGCAGCACGATTCTCCAGGGATTCGCCGTGGCTGCGCTGCTGTTGCTGGTGGCCTTGGGCTGGGGCGTTTATCTACGGCGCTTGCTGGAGCAGTTGCGCGTGGCCAAGGAAAGCGCCGACGAGGCCAATCGGGCCAAGACCACGTTCCTGGCGACCATGAGCCATGAGATTCGCACGCCGATGAATGCGGTGATCGGCCTGCTGGAATTGGCCCTGAAAAAAGCCGAGCAGGGCGTCGTGGACCGGTTCGCCATTGAAGTCGCGTCGGGGGCTGCCCATGGCATGCTGGACTTGATCGGCGACATCCTCGACATCGCTCGGATCGAGTCGGGCAAGCTGTCGCTGGCGCCGCAACGGGCCAATCTGCACGGGTTGATCGAATCGGTGGCGCGGATTTTCGAGGGCCTGGCCTGGCAGAAACAGCTGCGCTTGCACTGGGTGCTGGACGCTGCGGTCAATCGCGACGTGTTGATTGACCCATTGCGCTTCAAGCAGATCGTCTCGAACCTGCTGAGCAACGCCATCAAATTCACCGACCAGGGCGAAGTGCGCCTCAGCGTGCGCGGCGAGCTGGCCCCAGGGAAAAACGAACGCCTGAGCCTTTGCCTGCGGGTCGAGGACAGCGGTTGCGGTATTGCCGCCGAGGATCAGCGCCGCCTGTTCAGTCCCTTTACCCAGGCCGGCCAGCACCCGCAGTCGGCTCGCAGCGGTTCCGGGTTGGGGTTGGTCATCAGCCGCACGTTGTGCGAAATGATGGGCGGCACCCTGGCGTTGCGCAGCGTGCCGGGGGAGGGCACTCAGGTCGATGTCCTGCTGGAGTTGCCGGTGCTCGATGCGCTGCCCGTATCGCCGCCGGCCAGGGACGAGGCAGCGCCGCCGATACGGGCGCTGAGCATCCTGGTAGTCGACGACTACCCGGCCAACCGCTTGCTGCTGTCCCAGCAGTTGAACTACCTGGGCCATCGTGTCCAGGAAGCGCAGAACGGTGTCGACGGCCTGCAGGCTTGGCGCAGCGAACGCTTCGATGTGGTCATCACCGACTGCAACATGCCTTTGATGAGCGGCTACGAACTGGCCCGGGCCATTCGCGACGAAGAGCGCGACCGCCAGCTGTCGCCGGTCATGATCCTGGGCTTTACGGCCAACGCCCAGCCCGAGGAAAGGGAGCGCTGCGCCGAAGCCGGGATGAACGATTGCCTGTTCAAGCCCATCGGCCTCAAAGAGCTCGGCGCGTGCCTGGTTTCGGTCACGCCGGATGCGCGAGCGCCCCAGCCCAGCGATGGCATCGACTTGGTCGGCCTGGAGCAACTGACCGGTGGCGACGCGGGTGCCATCAGGGCGCTGCTGGAGGAACTGGTCAGCAGCAATGCCGAAGATCAAGCGCGCCTGCTGCATTTGGCCACCCGCCAAGACTTGCCAGGCCTGGCGGACCTGGCGCACCGGATCAAGGGCGGGGCGCGGATCATCCAGGCGCAACGCCTGATCGCCGCCTGCGAGGCGCTGGAAAGCGCTTGTCGAGGGCACGACTCGGTGCTGCTCACCGAAGCCGTGGAAAACCTTCGCCAAGCCATCGAACACTTGGCGCAACAACTGAAAATCTACATGGAGCTGTAGGAGCTGACGAGTGCAACGAGGCTGCGATCTTTCCCCTCACACTTGAGTTGCAAGCGAAAGATCAAAAGATCGCAGGCTTCGCCAGCGCCTACGAAGGCGCCGAGCCGCGGATAAATCCCCTCTCTACAAGGGCTACGTCTGTCCTTATTTTGGGAATAGTCCTACATCGCCCTTCAAACGCTTCCTCTAGCCTGAGCGCCCTTGATGTTCTTGAGCCGGTGCCTACCCGGCGCGCTGCTATTGGAAAGCTTGCCATGTCGAACAAAGCACTCCGTATCCTGATTGCCGACCCCCAACAGACCCATCGAGTCGTGCTGGAACGTCTGTTCAACCAACAGGGCTACCACCGGATTGTTCCTGTGAGTCATTTGCGGGAATTGCTGACGCTGGTGGAGTACGGCAGCGAGCCGTTCGACCTGATTGTCGTCAACGCGCAACTGGCCGGTGGGGCGTTGGACCTGCACGATTTTGTGATCGACAACCCGCAGGTACGTCACGGGATGATCTACAACGCGCAACCGGCCAGTCAGTCGCCGATGCCTGCCGCGCACCGATCGAACCTGCACTCGAGCCAGGCGCCACTGCCTGATCTCGCTTCACTGCGACGCCTGATGGAATGGGTTGATCCTCCGTGCCATGAGCCGTTGCAACCTTGGGGCGCGTCCCCTCAGGCAGGGTCATGGCAACTGATTTGAACCGTTGGTCTGCACTGTCAGGTCTGACAGGTGGCATGGCCTGGTGCTTGTGCAAGAGTCCGGTGTGGTCATGGCGCCGGTGCCGTTTGTATTGACTTGGGGAATTGCCTTGAAAGACGTGTTGATCGTGGATGACCACCCTGTCATACGAGGGGCGTTGCGGCTTATCTGCCAGAACGAAGCGTTCACCCGTATCCGGGACGCCAGTGGCGCGGCCGATGCCCGGGCCCTCATCAAGGAGCGTGCGCCAGACCTGGTGATCCTGGACCTGGTAATGAACGGTTTCGATGGCCTGGACCTGCTGGTCTGGATCATGGCCCAGTTTCCTGCATGCAGCGTGCTGGTGTTCACCTCCCAGGATGCGCAGCACTTTTGCAACCGCTGCATCTCGGCTGGAGCCCGGGGCTTCGTGACCAAGAGAAGCGACCTCAAGGAACTGACCAAGGCGATCCAGGCATTGAAGTCCGGTTATGCCTATTTCCCCCAGATGTCCGTCAGGCTGGATTTCCAGCAGCGCAGCGAACAACAGGCCCTGGAAAGCCTCTCTACCCGCGAGCTGTCCATCTTGCGCATGCTGGCCATGGGCATGCGCGGCAAGGACATCGCTGAAAGCCTGTTCCTGAGTCCGAAAACCGTCAGCACCTACAAGAGCCGCCTGTTGGAAAAACTCGGCTTGCAATCCTTGGTGGGGTTGTCGGAGTTTGCCAAGCGTAATCACCTTTGAATGAGTGACACCAGAACCTGTGGGAGCGGGCTTGCTCGCGAATGCGGTGTGTCAGCAAGCATTTACTTCACTGATACTCCGCATTCGCGAGCAAGCCCGCTCCCACAGGGTGACTGTGGTTACATGCAGTTTTCCAGGTGCTTCATTGTTCTCCGGATAGAACGCTAAAGCCGATTTTTGCAGTCTAGTGCTGCAAAGGTGTCGGTTCTAAGCTGTGTCCATTGAATCGCAGTACCTGATTTTGGAGACACAGCATGAAAAACATCATCGGCCTCTACACCAGCCCGCGACCCCATTGGGTCGGCGATGGTTTCCAGGTTCGCACGCTGTTTTCCTACGACAACCTGGGCAAGCACATCAGCCCGTTCCTGTTGCTGGACCACGCCGCCCCCACCGAATTCACGCCGACCACCGAGCGGCGTGGCGTCGGCCAACATCCTCATCGTGGGTTCGAAACCGTGACCATCGTCTACCAGGGCGAACTGGAGCACCGTGATTCCACCGGCAGCGGTGGCAAGATCGGTCCCGGCGACGTGCAATGGATGACCGCCGCGTCCGGCATCATCCACGAAGAGTTCCACTCCGAAGCCTTTGCCCGGCAGGGCGGGTTCATGGAGATGGTCCAGCTGTGGGTCAACCTGCCCGCCAAGGACAAGATGGCCCCGGCCGGCTACCAGACGATCCTCAAGGGCGACATTCCGAACATTGCCCTGAAGGACAACGCCGGCAGCCTGCGCCTGATCGCCGGGCGCTTCGAAGGGCATCAAGGCCCGGCGCGGACCTTCACGCCCATCGATGTCTGGGACATCCGTTTGAATGCCGATAAAAACCTTACCCTTGACCTGCACGAAGGGCACAACACCGCCTTGGTGGTGCTGCGCGGCTCGGTCCAGGTCAATGGCCGCGAACGGGTCGAGGCCGGGCAGATGGCCCTGTTCGACCGGGCCGGCGATCAATTGAGCCTGCAAGCCAACAACGACGCAGTGGTGCTGCTGCTCAGCGGCGAGCCGATCGACGAGCCTATCGTCGGCCATGGTCCGTTCGTGATGAACAGCGAACAGGAAATCCACCAGGCCTTTGAGGATTTCCATTCCGGGCGTTTTGGCCGGATGCAAGACTGAACGCTAACTAAGCAGCAACACGAATCTATTGTGGGAGCGAGCCTGCTCGCGAATACGGTAGGACATTCAATAATGGATTGACTGTTACACCGCATTCGCGAGCAGGCTCGCTCCCACAAGGATTTGGGCGTTCGGTACACTCTCGTCAAATCTGTGCCAATCTTCGCCAATCGCCCTCTGGAGCTGTCCCGATGCTGTTTCTGATCTCCGAGCACCCGTTGCTCTGTGCCCTGGCGCTGCTGATGCTCGACCTGTTGATGTGGCACCTGGTCAGCGCGGATCGGATCTATTGGAAAGTCGGGACGAGGCTGGTGATTTTTTCGCTGTTCAGCGTGCTGTTGTTCAACGAAGGCCTCAACCCCATGGTGCCGGCGCAGTGGGTCGACGATGTGCCGCGGCACCTGGCGGCTACTGGTTTGCAGATCACTTGGTGGTTGTTTGCCGCGCGAACCCTGACGGTGCTGATCGTAGCGGCGATGATGCAACGGGTCGGTCACACCGGGCGGTTGTTGCAGGATTTGCTCGGCGCGGTGATTTTCCTCATCGCCGTCATCGCGGCACTGGCTTATGTGCTGGACTTGCCGGTCAAGGGCGTGTTGGCCACGTCCGGCGCGATGGCGATCATCGTCGGCCTGGCCTTGCAGAGCACCCTCAGCGACGTGTTCTCCGGGATCGTGCTCAACACCACCAAGCCCTATCAGCTCGATGACTGGATTTCCATCGACGGCACCGAAGGCCGGGTCACCGATATCGACTGGCGGGCCACGCGCTTGCAGACCGCCCAGGGCAGCATGGCGGTGATTCCCAACTCGTTGGCGGCCAAGGCCAAGGTCATCAACTTCAGCCGCCCGAGCGATGTCCATGGCCTGTCCATCAGCATTCAGGTCAGCCCTCATGCGCGACCACAAACCGTGATCGACGCGCTTGAGCGGGCCATGATCGGCTGTCGTTCCCTGCTCGCCAGCCCGGCCCCCAGCGTCGCCCTCAAAAGCAGCGGCAGCGGCGGGGCGGAGTATGAAATCAGCGGGTTCGTCGCCTCCATGGCCCTGAAACGCACGGTGCGCAACCAGTTGTTCGATCTGGCGTTCCGGCATTTGCAGGCGTCGGGCGTGAGCTTGCTGTCCACCAGCGAAAGCGCCGCGCCCCAGGTGGTGTCGCGGCCCCGGGCATTGCTGGAAAGCTCGAACATTTTCTCCACCCTGCGTCAGGATGAGAAAGACACCTTCAGCCAGAACATGACCCTGCAGACCTTCCGCGCTGGCGATGTGATCCTGGCCGCCGGGGAGGTCAGCGATCATCTATTCATCATCGAGTCCGGGGTGGTCAGCGTGACCCTCATGCGCAACGGCCAGCCACTCGAGGGCGGGCGCATGGGGCCGGGGGAAGTGATCGGCGAGGCCGGGATCGTCGCCGACCAGGCGGCCCTGGCGAATTTTTCCGCCAAGACCTTCTGCACCCTGTACCGCATCGAGAACAGCTACCTCAAGCCGTGCCTCGAGGCCCGTCGCGACATCAACGACGCGATGAAGAACCTGCTGGACGTGCGCATGCACCTGGCCCAGAACCTGACCCGCGAAGTCCCCAAGCCGATCGTCAAGAAACGCTTTCTGCAATGGTTGCGCAGCCGGGCCTGAAGCTCACCTCGAAGCCCCCGCATCCCCCCTGTGGCGAGGGAGCTTGCTCCCGCTGGGTCGTATGAGCTGTCGAGTGCAACGAGGCTGCGATCTTTTTCCAGTCACTTGAGTCTCAAGCGAAAGATCAAAAGATCGCAGCCTTCGGCAGATCCTACAGCGCAGCCGAGCGGGAGCAAGCTCCCTCGCCACGGAAGCATTTCTCTGCCGCCCATAGGCTGCGTCCAGCGGCCTGCCATTGGCCACCCGAACTTCCCAACAATTGGCTATTTGTACCGCGCCACTGCACGGCTAACGTAGCGCTACACCCAATTGTCCTGGAGTTCACCATGCAACCGCGCATCGATTTCTACACCGCTTCCCCCGACGCTTTCAAAGCCATGCTGGCCCTGGAAAACGCCGCCTCGAACCTGGGCCTGGAGAAGTCCCTACTGGAACTGGTCAAGCTGCGTTCCTCGCAAATCAACGGCTGCGCCTTCTGCATCGACATGCACACCGCTGATGCCCGCAAGGACGGCGAGACCGAACGTCGCCTGTACGCCGTGACCGCCTGGCGCGAAGCGCCGTTCTTCACCGGCCGCGAGCGCGCCGCGCTGGCCTGGACCGAAGCCTTGACCCGCCTGAGCGACACCCACGCGCCGGACGCCGACTATGCCTTGCTGAGCGAGCATTTCAGCCCCAAGGAAATGGTCGACCTGACCGTGGCAATCAACGCCATCAATGGCTGGAACCGTTTGGCGGTGGGCTTTCGCAAGATGCCTGAGGCTTGACTCCACCCGCCATCAGCCCAGATAGGCTTTCGGTGTGCTACCGGTCATATGCTTGAAGAAAGCGATGAAGGCGCTGTCACTGGCAAAGCCCAGTTCAAAGGCGCTGTAGCTCAGGCTGCGACCGGTGGCGAGCAGTTCAATGGCGCGCATCAGACGCCATTGCTGCCGCCACTGCTGATAACCCATGCCGGTTTCCCGTTGAAAAATCCGTCCGATGGTCCGGCCACTGGCTCCGATTTGCTCTTCCAATACGTTCAATGTCGGTGGCAAATGCTGCAGTGCCGCGAGCAGGGGGGCCAGGCGTTTGTCCTGAGGCAACGGCAGCAGCATCGGCTGTTGCGGTGCCTCGCGGATTTCATTCAGGCACAACCCCAGCAGATGCAGATTGCGGCCTTGCGTCCAGTCAGTGTCGAACGCCGCGTCGGTGATCGGTTCGAGTACGGCGCGCAGCAGCGGCGAGACAGCAATGATGCACACGTGTGAAGGCAGGTCGGCGCACAGTGATGCCCTCAGGTAGATCGATCGATAATCCACGTTCTGTTGCATCACCGCGCGATGGGGCGTCAACGGTGGGATCCAGGCCGCCCGCGAGGGCGGCAACAGGCACAATTGCTGGGCGAGAGTGATGCGCGTACAGCCCTGGCGGGTGAACAACAGTTGGCCACGCTGATGATGATGCACGCCGGAATCATGGTGCCCCAGCGTTGACGCGATACCAATCACCGGGGCGTTATGTCGGTCGGGGTCGAAGACGGCATGAGCGTCGAGCCAAGCCATAAGTTGTCCGATTTAAAGGATGATTTGTCAGGCTTTAGATAATACGACAGTCGTGGCTTCGTAGACTGCTCGCCTTTTTTCGAGCGAGCTTGCCCATGACGTCGCGACGTTTCCTCCGCCTGGCAATTGCCTTGGTGA
Source organism: Pseudomonas thivervalensis (assembly GCF_001269655.1). GTDB lineage: Bacteria > Pseudomonadota > Gammaproteobacteria > Pseudomonadales > Pseudomonadaceae > Aquipseudomonas > Aquipseudomonas thivervalensis. The sequence goes on along the minus strand of NZ_LHVE01000012.1, from coordinate 258,107 downwards.
TGTTTCCCCAGATTGCCCAGACGCTCTACAGCCCTGCGTTGGCAGACATCAGTTTGAGTTTTGCCGTCAGTGCAGAAATGGCGGCGCAGACCTTATCCGTCTATTTTCTCGGGTTCGCCTTGGGTGTGTGGGCGTGGGGACGAGTCTGTGACCGTATCGGGCGTCGGCCTGCCATGTTGGGTGGCATCGCCTTGTACGCGGCAGCGACGATGTTGGGACTGAACGTCGACACCTTCGCAGCGCTGCTGGCCGTCCAGGCACTGGCTGCGTTCGGTGCTGCGGTCGGTTCGGTGGTGACCCAGACGGTCCTGCGGGACCGTTATGAGGGTGCACAATTGGGCCAGGTTTTTTCGGTGATCGGCATCGCGTTGGCGGCCAGTCCGGCGATCGGTTTGTTCAGTGGCGCCGTCCTGGTGCGGTTCTTTGGTTATCAGGGTGTGCTTGGCGGCCTGTTGATGCTGTCGCTTATGCTGCTGGTGTGGTGCGCGCGTTCTTTGCCGGAAACCCTGGTGGCCCGCCTGCCACCGCCACCGTTATTGAAAACGGCGTGGCGGATGCTCAAGGATCCGGCTATCTGGCGCTCATCGTTTCTGGTCGCGGCTTTCAACGTTGCCCTGTTCAGCTACTACAACCTCGCGCCGTTCCAGTTCGAACGGCTCGGATTGAGCCCTGAGTTGTTCGGCTATAGCGGTGTCATCCTGGCGCTGGGCTCAGGCCTGGGGGCTTGGCTGAATAAGCGTCTGCTGGCGCAGGGCTTCGGCGGCGGTCAGTTGTCGGCGGTGGCGGCTGTGGTGTTGCTGGTCGGGGGAGTGAGCGTTCAGGGTTTGCTCGACAGGAGTGGTTTTGTTGTGCCGATGTTGTTGATCGTCCTGGCGTTCGGTATGGCAATCCCTAACGTGCTCGGCGCGGCGCTTGCTGGCTATCGTGACTGCCTGGGTACCGCCGGCGCGTTGTTTGGCTTGTTCTATTACTTGCTGATCGGCGGTGCCTTGCTGCTTACTGCCTGGTCCCAGGCGTTGGGCTGGACTTTGATTCTGTGTGGCGCGCTGGCGGTGTGCTTGACGGTGCGGCAGGCTCGGCTGGCCTGATTGATTCGACGCAAACCCTGTGGGAGCGAGCTTGCTCGCGATAGCGATCTTTCAATCAACATTTTTTGTTGAATGTGCTGACGCCATCGCGAGCAAGCTCGCTCCCACAAAGATTGATCCTTACCTCAAGGCTTCGGACGACGGGCACCGGAATAGGTTTGCTTCTCATGAATAGTAACAATTACTATTCACGCCCCGTTTCCACAGCGCGCCGCGATGACCCCCAAGCTGCCCCGCAGACCCGGCTTTTTCGAGCATTACGAAGAGTTGATCGGCACCTGGACCCGTCGTCTGCGCAATCGCGCGCAGGCCGAGGACCTGGCCCACGATACCTTCGTGCGGGTGCTTGAGTCCGATTCGAGCGGAGTCGAGCAGCCGCGGGCCTATTTGCATCAGACGGCGCGCAACATTGCAGTGGATGGCTATCGGCGCGAAGATCGACGGGGGGCCATGGAGGAGGCTGTCATCGACCCTGGTCAGTCGTTTTCGGGCGACCCGGAGCATTTCATGCACGCGATCCAACTGGCGGACTCCATCGAGCGGGCGCTTGCCGAGCTGCCAGCCAACTGCCGCACGGTGTTCGTCTGGCAGAAGATCGAAGGCCTGACCCAGGCGGAAATCGCCGAGCGCCTGGGCCTGTCAAAAAACATGGTGGAAAAGTATATGATCCGCACCCTGCGGCATCTGCGCGATCGCCTGGACGGGCCTGGCCAATGATCCGTCGCCTTCTTCCACCTGAGCCACAGGACCTTCCATGATGGATAGCCGTGAATGCCCGTGCGGGCAGGACAGGGTTCGCGACGCGGCGGCGCATTGGTTCGTGCGTTTGCAAGCGCCCGCCATGAGTGTCGAGGAGCGCCAGGGTTTCGAAGCCTGGCTGGACGAACACCCCAACCATCGCGACGAGATCCAATTGCTGCAGGGCATCTGGAGCGCCACGGACCTGCTGCCCAAGGAACGCCTGCAAGCGCTGTGCGAACCACCTGCCGAACGGCCCAAGCGCCGGCCGCTGTTGCGCTACGCCGTCGCCGCCGGGCTGTTCGCGGTGGCCCTGGGGTTGGGGCTGTTCAGCGGCTTGAGTTCCTCCACCGACTACAGCGGCGAATACGCCACCGCCCTCGGCGAACGTCGGCATATCGCCTTGCCGGACGGTTCGGTGATCGACCTCAACAGCCGCAGCCGGGTGCGTATTCAGTTCGCACACCATCAACGTCGGGTGGAGCTGGCCGAAGGCGAGGCCTTGTTCACGGTCGAGCATGACGCCGGCCGGCCCTTCACCGTCGAGGCGGGCAACGGCCAGGTGACGGTCACCGGGACGCGCTTCGATGTGCGCCGTGACGCCGACAAGACCCGGGTCGCGGTGGCGCAAGGCAGTGTCAAGGTCCAGGGACGCGGAGCGCTCCCGGCTCAGGTGGTCAGCCTGACAGCGGGCCTCGGCACCCAGATCGATGCCCAGGGCCAGGTCGCCACGCCTTACGCGGTCAACACCGAGGCGCTCACTGCCTGGCGCAGCGGCAAACTGGTGTTCGACAACGCGCCGCTCAAGGACGTGGTTGAAGAAGTCTCCCGTTATCGCACCCAGCCCCTGCGGGTTGGCAGCGCGGCGGTGGGCAACCTGCGCCTGACCAGCGTATTTCGTGCAGACGATCCCGACGCGCTGCTCAAGGCGCTGCCGAACATCCTGCCGGTGGCCGTGCGCACGCTGAATGATGGTAGCCAGGAAATAATTGCGAAATAAATTCAGGTTTTTTTCGAGTTCTTCGTCTTCTTGTCCAACTGCAACTGGTTTGCATTAACAGACGCGTATTCTTGCGATCAACAGGACAAGGTTCGACGTGAACAAAACCGCCAAACGCCACAACCGTACCCCCGCACGTTGGCTGCCACTGGCCCTGACCCTGGCGGTCAGTGCCGCGGCGCCCCAGGCGTTCGCTGACCAGGCCGCTACCGTCATTCACATCCAGGCGCAGCCGCTGGGCCAGGCTTTGAGCCAGCTCGGCCAGCAGACTACGTTGCAGGTGTTCTTCAGTCCGGAGCTGGTGGCTGGCAAGCAAGCGCCTGCCGTGGACGGCAACCTGTCCCCGGAAGCGGCCTTGCGCCAATTGCTCCAGGGCAGCGGCCTGCAATACCAGATCGATAAGGGTTCGGCGACCGTGTTGCCGGCGCCCTCGGCCTCCAGCGCTGGCCCGTTGGAGCTGGGCGCCACTGAAATCCAGGTGGTCGGCGACTGGCTCGGCGATGCCAACGCCGAAGTGGTGCAGAACCACCCCGGCGCGCGTACGGTGATCCGCCGCGAAGCGATGGTGGAGCAGGGCGCCATGAACGTCGGCGACGTACTGCGACGAGTCCCGGGGGTACAGGTGCAAGACGCCAACGGCACCGGCGGCAGCGACATTTCCCTGAACGTCGGCGTGCGCGGTCTGACCTCGCGCTTGTCGCCGCGCTCCACGGTGTTGATCGACGGCGTGCCGGCGGCGTTCGCGCCCTACGGCCAGCCGCAACTGTCCATGGCGCCGATTTCCTCGGGCAACCTGGACAGCATCGACGTGGTGCGCGGCGCCGGGTCGGTGCGCTACGGGCCGCAGAACGTCGGCGGGGTGATCAACTTCGTGACCCGCGCGATCCCGGAAAAGGCCACCGGTGAAATCGGCACCACCCTGGAAACCTCCCAGCGCGGCGGCTGGAAACACATCGACACAGCCTTCCTCGGCGGCACCGCCGACAACGGCCTGGGCGTGGCGCTGTTGTATTCGGGCGTCAATGGCAACGGCTATCGCCAGAGCAACAACGGCAACGACATCGACGACGTGATCCTCAAGACCCATTGGGCGCCGACCGATGTCGACGATTTCTCGCTGAATTTCCACTACTACGACGCCAAGGCCGACATGCCCGGTGGTCTGAAACAGGCCCAATACGATGCGGACCCGTACCAGTCCGACCGCGACTGGGACAATTTCAGCGGCCGACGCAAGGACGTGTCGTTCAAGTGGATCCGCGAGATCGATGAGCGCACCCAGGCCGAAGTGCTGACCTATTACTCCGACAGCTACCGGGGCAGCACCATTGCTTCCCGGGACCAGCGCAACCTGGTGTCCTACCCGCGCACCTATTACACCTTCGGCATCGAGCCGCGGGTGTCCCACGTGTTCGATCTCGGCCCGACCACCCAGGAAGCCAGCGTCGGTTATCGCTACTTGAAGGAAGGCATGCACGAAGAGGCCAGCCGCCTGGCGTTGCGTAACAACGAACCGGTGGTGCGCCCGGGTTCCGACGGCCACGTCTACCAGGACCGCACCGGCGGCACTGAAGCCCACGCCGTCTACATTGATGACAAGATCGATGTCGGCCAATGGACCATCACCCCGGGGATCCGCTTCGAACGCATCAGCACCGAATGGCACGACCGCCCGGTGCTCGACACCGCCGGCCGTCCCGTGCAGGAAAAACGCCGCAGCATCGACAGCAACGAACCGCTGCCGGCCCTGAGCGTGATGTATCACTTGTCCGACGCCTGGAAGCTGTTCGCCAACTACGAGACCTCGTTCGGCAGCCTGCAATATTTCCAGCTCGGCCAGGGCGGCGACGGCAACAACACCGCCAATGGCTTGAGCCCGGAAAAGGCCAAGACCTACGAGATTGGTACGCGCTACAACGATGACGTGTGGGGCGGGGAAGTGACGCTGTTCTACATCGACTTCGACGACGAACTGCAATACATCAGCAACGACGTGGGTTGGACCAACATGGGGGCGACCAAGCACCAGGGCTTGGAAGCTTCGGTGCACTACGACATGGCCGCGCTCGACCCACGCCTCGAAGGCCTCACCGCCAACGCCGGTTTTACCTACACCCGCGCGACCTACGAAGGCGAGATCCCGAGCTTCAAGGGCCGTGACCTGCCGTTCTATTCCCGCCAGGTGGCCAACGTGGGCCTGCGCTACGACGTCAACCGCTGGACCTACAACCTCGATGCCTTTGCCCAGTCCAAGCAGCGTTCCCCAGGCAACAGCGTGAACGCCGATGGCAGCTTCAGCGGCGACTACATCACCGATGGCACCGCCGACGGGCAGTACGGCGACATGCCGGGCTATGTGCTCTGGAACGTGCGCGCTGGCTATGACTTCGGTGAGCAACTGTCGAACCTGAAAGTCGGCGCCGGGGTGAAGAACCTGTTCGACCACCAGTACTACACCCGCTCCAGCGACAACAACTCGGGCATCTACGTCGGCGCACCGCGTACGTTTTTTGTGCAGGCGAGTGTGGGGTTTTGATGATAAGCAGGCGGCGCGATCCTGTGATCTGAAATACAACCCTGTGGCGAGGGAGCTTGCTCCCGCTGGGTCGTAGGAGCTGTGTAGGAGCTGTCGAGTGCAACGAGGCTGCGATCTTTCCCCAGACACTTGAGTCTCAAGCGAAAGATCAAAAGATCGCAGCCTTCGGCAGCTCCTACAGCGCAGCCGAGCGGGAGCAAGCTCCCTCGCCACAGGTTTATCTGCTAGCCAAGGTTCCCTGAAGGCCTCAAACCCTCAACACCTTGCCACTGGCCGCCACCGCCACCAGCGATAGCGCAATCAGCCCGAAGGCAATGCTCAAGCTGCTGCCGTGGGCGACGAAGCCGATCAGCGCCGGGCCGGCGAGAATGCCGGCGTAGCCGATGGTGGTGATGGCCGGTACGGCGATCGCTTCGGGCATCAGGGTCTGTTTGCCGACGGCGGTGTACAACACCGGCACGATGTTCGAGCACCCGGCGCCCACCAACGCATACCCCAGCAGTGCGGCTTGCCACATCGGAGCGAGCGTCGCCAGCAGGAACCCTGCGGCGGCGATCGACCCGCCATAGATGATCACGCGTTTGGCCCCCAGGCGATGCACCACCGCGTCGCCCGTCAGGCGGCCGACGGTCATGGTCAGCGCGAACGCGGCATAACCCAACCCGGCATAGGCGGTATCCACCGCGCGCTCGGTGGTCAGGAACACCGCGCTCCAGTCCAGCACCGCGCCTTCGGCCAGGAACACGATGAAACAGAGGATGCCGATAAACAGCACCACGCCATGGGGAATGGCAAACGCCGGTCCCGAGCTTTCACTGCCATAGGGCAACAGGTGCGGCGCCGCCTTGAACAGCGCCACCAGCAGCACCCCATTGACCACCAGCGTCGCCCCCAGCGGCGAAAGCCCCAGGCCGAGCAGCGCGCTCACGCCGGCCGCGCCAATGATCCCGCCGAGGCTGAACATGCCGTGGAAACCCGACATCATGGTCTTGCCACTGGCCCGCTCGACGATCACCGCTTGCAGGTTCACAGTCGAATCGACGGTGCCGAGCCCGGCGCCAAACAGGAACAACGCGGCCACCAGCCAGGGCAGGGAAGTCATCGTCGCCAACAACGGCAACGCCAGGCAGATCAGGATCGTGCCGCCGCTGAGCACCCGACGGCAGCCGAAGCGCGTCGCCAGCGCGCCGGAAATCGGCATCGCCAGGATCGACCCGACCCCCAGGCACAACAGCAGCAACCCGAGGGTGCCTTCATCCAGGTTGGCCCTGACCTTGGCGTACGGCACCAGCGGCGCCCAGGCGGCGATGCCGATGCCGGCGATGAGGTAGGCGATGCGGGTGGACATCTGTTCCAGGCGTCCGGGGATAAAGGTGGGTGGGGGCGTAATGGCAGTCATGAAACGTCCTTGGCTTTCGTGCGGTGCGGTGGTGCAGGCAGGGGCCTATGCTTGCATATCCACTGACCGCACCGCGACCCCAAGGTGCCGACGGGAATGTCCGGGTTGCCAGCAGGCTTTGCTCCCGCGACCTTGGCCGGCATAAAGTAGCGGCCCCTTGCTGGCTGATACCAGGACCGGTTCATGACGCAGTTTTATGATGCACGCGGCAATATCTATGGAGTCGTTTCCCCGCAGCAGGTCCGTGATTACGGCATTGCTCTGCCCCAGTCTGCCGCCCAGTGTGCGCAGACACGTGAATCCTGGGCTGCGGCTGCCGTGCACGCGTTCTGCGCCTGGGCGCCGGGCGAAGCGCCGCCGCATGCCAAGGCCCATCGCAGTGATGGTTTGCTGATCGGCCCGTTCCAGAACGAGCCGCCCTTTGATCTGTTGATCGTCAACACCGACGGCACTCTGGCCGAGCGCAGTGGTAACGGTTTGACGATTTTCTCCCAGGCCCTGCAAGAGCAAGGCTTGATGGCGGCGACTGGTGATTGTGTGCTGCAAGTTCATCACGATAAACCCGACGGCTTGTCGCCGCTGCAAACGTCGGTTCGTGCCGCTGAATTTGAAGGGAACCAAGGTTTCTTGCTGGACCTGGGCAAACCGCTGTTCGGGCCCCAGGCCGTTGGCGCCCAGGAGGTCGAGCGGGTGATGTTCCACCAGCGCGAGGTCAGCCGTGTGGCGGCGCTTGAACGGTTGAACCCGGCGTGGGGCAACAGCCAGTTCGTGAGCATGGGCAACCCGCATTGCGTGACGCTGGTGGAGGGTGCCGAGGCGTTGCCGAGCAATGCGCAGATGCGTACTGCGGCGCTGTCACAGAGCCTGACCCGCATTGCTTATGCGGCGCCCGGTGGGGCTGGTGTTCCATGTCCGAGGGGGGTGAATCTGCAATGGGCCTGTCTGGAAACCGAAGGGCAAATCGCAGCCCGGGTGTTCGAGCGCGGTGAGGGGCCTACCGCCTCCTCGGGCACCAGCGCCAGCGCGGTGGCCAGTGCTGCGTGGCGGTTGGGTTGGGTGAAGGCGGGGGTGATCAGGGTGGTGATGCCCGGTGGTACTGCGCCGATTTTGCTGGAGGAAGAGGCGGGCGAGTTGGTGCGGGTCAGGTTGTTTGGTATGGCGCGGCTTGTGCCTTAGGGGTTCTGAACATATTGCGGTGTGGCTGATGCCGCCATCGCGAGCAAGCTCGCTCCCACAGGGGATCTTCGGTGGATAGAAATGTTGTATCCGACACCGATTCATTGTGGGAGCGAGCTTGCTCGCGATAGCGGCGGGTCAGTCACATCCCTATCAACGGGTAGACCGCCATCGCGAGCAAGCTCCCACAGGTGGTGAAGGAATCAGCCCACCTGCGGGCCGAACTCCACCACCGGCATCTGCCGCTTCATCAGCACTTCACCGTTGCGAATCGAGTACAGCGGCAAACCCTGGCTGCGGATCACTTCGTAGTCGCTGTCTGCCGACAGGATCAGCAGGTTCGCCGGGCGGCCGGGTTCCAGTCCGTAGCGCTCGCCCAGGTTCATGGCCTTGGCGCTGTTGTCGGTGACCAGGTCGAGGGCGCTTTGCAGGTTGCGGTAGCCGAGCATGTGGCAGATATGCAGCCCGGCTTCCAGCACCCGCAGGATGTTGCCGTTGCCCAGCGGGTACCACGGGTCGACGATGGAGTCCTGGCCGAAACACACGTTCATCCCGGCTTCGAGCAGTTCATTGACCCGGGTGACGCCGCGGCGTTTGGGGAAGGTGTCGAAACGGCCTTGCAGGTGGATGCTTTCGGTCGGGCAAGAGACAAAACTGATGCCCGAATGCCCGAGCAGGCGGAACAGCTTGGCGCAGTAGGCGTTGTCATAGGAGCCCATGGCCGTGGTGTGGCTGGCCGTGACGCGGGCGCCCATGTCGCGGCTGCGGGCTTCTTCGGCGAGCACTTCGAGAAAACGCGAATGCGGGTCGTCGGTTTCGTCGCAATGCACATCCACCAGGCAACCGGTGCGTTCGGCCAGGTCCATGAGGAATTTCACCGAGCTGACCCCCTGGTCGCGGGTGTACTCGAAGTGAGGAATGCCGCCCACCACGTCGGCGCCCATGCGGATCGCCTCTTCCATCAGCTCGCGGCCATTGCGGTAGGACTCGATGCCTTCCTGGGGAAACGCGACGATCTGCATGTCGATCAGGTGACGGCTTTGGTCGCGCACCTCCAGCATCGCCTTGAGGGCCGTGAGTTCGGGGTCGGTCACGTCGACGTGGGTGCGCACGTGCTGGATGCCATGGGCGGCGAGGGCCTGGATGGTTTTCCTGGCGCGGGTGCTGGTGTCTTCCTGGGTGATGGTAGCCTTGCGCTCGCCCCAGCACTCGATGCCTTCGAACAGCGTGCCACTCATGTTCCAGCGCGGCTCACCGGCGGTGAGGGTGGCGTCCAGGTGGATGTGCGGTTCGACGAAGGGCGGGACCACCAGGTTGCCGCCGGCGTCGAGGTCTTGCGGGCCGAGGCTGGGGGCCTCGGTCTGCCGGGCGATGCTGGCGATCAGGCCGTTTTCCAGGTGCAGTTCATGCAAGCCTTCGTGGTTGCGCAGGCGGGCGTTGATGATGTGCATCGGGCGAATCCTTTAGAGGTCTTGTAGGGGCGCGTCAGCGGTGCGGGTACCCAGTACGCCGATCAATAGCACATACGTTAGCGCGCCGGTGGCGATTCCTACCAGTGGCGCGACCCACGGCGAATTGAATGCGACGACCGTGCCGAGCCCATAGGCCGCCAGCCCCGGCCAGTTGAACGCTGGCAACCGGGCTTCGGCCAGGCGCGGATAACGACCGCGCCAGCGGAAAAAGAAATCGGCCATGATCACCCCGCCAATGGGCGGGATCACCGTGCCCAGCAGGATCAGGTACGGCACGAGCATGTCATACATGCCCAGCAGGGCCAGCAGCGTGCCGATCACCGCGCCGCCGAGGGTCACGGCTCTGCGCCGGCGGGTGCGCAGCAGGTTGCAGCCGGCCACGGCGAAGTTGTAGATGGTGTTGTCCTGGGTGCTCCAGATGTTGAGCAGCAGCATTGCCATCGCCGCCATGGCAAAGCCCTGCAGCAGCAACACTTCGACCACGTCCGGTTGTTGGTAGACGATAGCCCCGTAGGCGCCGATCAATACCATCAGGCCGTTGCCCAGGAAGAAGCCGATCAGGCTCGCCAGCACCGCGACCTTCGCCGAGCGTGAGAACCGTGTCCAGTTGGTCGCCTGGGTCGCACCGCTGACAAAAGTGCCGAACACCAGGGTGATGGCGGTCGACCCATCGAGGCTGCCGGTGGGCACCACCGCCAGCAAGCCCTCGAAGCCGCCGACTTTCACCGTGGCGACCCACATCGACAGCATCAGCAGCAACATCATCGCCGGCACGGCGATGTAAGAGAGGATTTCCAGCCCGCGATAGCCGATGTAGGCCGTGGCGCAGAACCCCAGGCCGAACAGCACCATCAACCCGAGCACGGTGCCCTCGCTCAATTCGAAATACTTGCCCAGCACCACCGCGGCCGTCGCCGTGCCCCAGGCGTACCAGCCGATCTGGGTGAGCCCGAGGATCAAATCACTGAGCTTGCTGCCCACCTCGCCGAAACAGAAGCGACCCATCAAGACCGAATTGAGCCCGCTCTTGAAGGCGATGTAACCGAGGCCGGCGGCATAGAGGCCCAGCAGCAGGTTGCCGATGATAATCACCGTGAGCATCTCGGCAAAACCGAACGCCACCCCCAGCTTGCCCCCGGCGAACATCGTCGCGGTGAAAAAGGTGAAACCCAGCAGCACCATGGCCGTTGAGGCCAGGCCCTTGCGAGCGTGCAGCGGGACTTCGCTCAGGGGATAGTCATTGCCCGGATCGTTCTGAGTCATGTGGCGGTCCTTGCGGAGGAGGGGATGTCGCAAGCGTGCAGCGGCCGTGCCAAACGGGGGAGTGCGAGGTTATTTATAGACAATCCTGGGGATTGGGTGGGCGCAGGGGGCGAAAGCGGTGCGGCGGTGATTCAAGTTGGAACACAGTTCTGTGACTTATGCAGTTTTCCTTGTGGGAGCGAGCCTGCTCGCGAAAGCGGTGTGTCAGTTACTGATACATTTCTGACACACCGCTTTCGCGAGCAGGCTCGCTCCCACAGTGGAATGCAGAGGGCTTCAGGTTGAGGGCAACGCCAGGAACCGCAACACCGCCGCGACGACGGCTTCCGGCGCATCTTCCTGGACCAGGTGCCCGGCGTTCGGCACCGGGTGCAGTTGCGCGCCTGGAATCAGTTGGTGCAGGGCCCGACCGCGCTCGATGGGGATCCACTGGTCATCCTCGCCCCAGAGTATCTGCGTCGGGCAGCGTACGGTCGGGTACAGACCCTCAACCTCGCGGGTATAGCGCTCATCCATCTGGGCAATCTGCCGATAGAACGCCGCCTGGCCCGGCTCGCCAAGCCACGGCTGTACGTAGGGCGCCAGTTCCGCGTCCGGGATGTCCCGTTTGATCGCGCCGCGAATATAGGTCGGCACAATCGCCCGCTGGATGTAGTCGGGCAGGCCGCCGAAGGCTGCTTCATGCTGGCGTACGTGCTGCACAAAAGGTGAGCCCCAGGGCGACAGCGCCACTGGGTCGATCAAGGTCAGACTGCGATAGTCCTTGCCGTTGAGCAGGTGGGTGCGCAGGGCCGTGGCGCCGCCGAAGTCATGGGCCACCACGTCCGGGCAATCCAGGCGCCAATGCTCCAGCAATTGGGCGAGCAGTTGGTTTTGCACGCCGAGGGACACGTCGGCATCCGGTTGCGCGGACTGGCCATACCCCAGCAGGTCGAAGTAATGCACCCGGTGGGTGGCGAAGAACAGCGGGGCGATGCGGTGCCACACGTAGGAAGAGAAAGGAGTGCCGTGGACGAACACCAGCGGCGGGCCATCGCCGTGGATGGCGTAGCGGATGGGGTGTCCGTTGAAGTCGTAGGTCTGATCCAGCGGCCAGTTGGTCATGCTCGGTACTCCCCTGAAAATGGCTCAGGGGACCAAGCATAGGCCAATGCGATTCAGCAGGGGAGACACCCTTGTGGCGAGGGGATTTATCCCCGTTGGGTTGCGTAGCAGCCCTAAAGCAATGAACTCAATCTTCCTGGCACACCGAGTTGCCTGGTTTGGGGGCCGCTGCGCAGCCCAGCGGGGCGGTGCGACGTTTCGCTAAATCCCCTCGCCACAGGAAGCTCACTTGCCACAAGGGGAGTGATTATTCGCCGTGGTAGATGCAACCGCTGGTGCAGGTTTCGTGGATGCGGATGGCGCTGAGGTCCGGCAGCAACGGCTTCAACTCGTTCCAGATCCACTTGGCCAAGACTTCGCTGGTGGGGTTTTCCAGGCCAGGGATGTCGTTGAGGTAGTTGTGGTCCAGGCGCTCGTAGAGCGGTTTGAAGATCGCCTTGATCTCCGAGAAGTCACGAATCCAGCCGGTGTGCGGATCGATATCGCCGCTCAGGTGGATCGCCACCTTGAACGAGTGACCGTGAAGGCGGCCGCACTTGTGGCCTTCCGGCACGTGGGGCAGGCGGTGGGCGGATTCGAAGGTAAACTCTTTGAAAATTTCCACAGGTTCGGGCTCTTTAGATAGCGGTCGCGAGGCAGGCGGCGGAGTTTATCAGTTTGATAACGGCGTTGCGCGGCCGTGCTGACTAAAGGGTCAGCAAACGCTCGCCCAACCCACCGTTGGCCGTCAGCTCCAGGAACTCATCACCGAGCCGGCGGCTCTCGTCCATCGCCGTGCGCCAATACTTGCGGCGGCTCGGGTCATCGCCCATGAAACGCTTGAAGTCGTTGCGGTCCGGCAGTTTGCCGTAGGGCAGGCGCGCCAGGTATTCCCGGGACGGGGCCAGCAGCAACACGTCTTGCAGGCGGTCGACATTGCCTCGGCGCCACGGCAGGCCCTTGTCGAACCAGCCGGGAATGACCCGGTCGGTGAAATGCGGATACAGCACGATGTCCTCGCCGCTGTACGGCAGGTCGAGGTGGTAGTCCAGCAGACCGCCGTCGCGGTAGGTGCCGGCACCGGCGCCCGGCAGGTCGCGCACGCCTTCCATGACCATCGGGATCGAGCCCGAGGCCAGCAGGGCCTGGCGCAGGTTGCCGGCTGCCAACGGCACGAAGCGCGACGGAAAGTCATTCAGCGGATGCAGGGGTGGGGCGAGGCGGGGGTCATGGATGATCAGACGTTCGAAATGCCGCGACAGCCGCCCGCGGCCGCGCAGGTTGTCGGCAATCACCGATGATAACCCCAGGCCCAGCCGGCCGCGATGATCCTGGGCGAGCAGGCCGTGGCTCTTGACCACCATGATGTTGAGCCGGTAGCGCGGATTATCGAGGATCGAACTGTCGCGGCCGTCGAGCAAGTCATCGAGCATGCGTTGCGAACTCTGGCTGACGCCGGCCATGGTCACGCCTTTGGCGAAGCTTTGCTCGTTGTACAAAGTGCCCAGGCGTCGGATCCCCTCGGCGGCGTCCGGCAGGCAAGCGCTGGCGAAGCGCCAGGCCCCCACCGAGGCCCCGATCAGCGAGCGCTCCCGGGGCACGGCGGGCAGCCATTCGCCGAACAGCGCCAGGTCCAGCCCCTGGATGCCCAGGGCCTTGGGGCCGCCGGCGGCGCCCGGCAGGATGCCGACGTCGGCGGCGTTCAAGCCAGCCTGGCGAATCCACCCGAATGCACGGGGGCCGGCCTTGAGGGTGAGGGCGGGGAACTTGATGTGGATGGCGGTCATACCGGTCTCGAATACGGGTAAGCGGCTGATTATAGCGACACAAAAACCTGTGGGAGCGAGCTTGCTCGCGATAGCGGTCTGTCTGTAGACATCGACGTGACTGATCCACCGCCATCGCGAGCAAGCTCGCTCCCACATTGATTTGGGTTCCATGATGGCGATTCAGTTTCAGTTAAGTTCATCCCGATACAGTCCCCTGGTAAAGATTATAAAAAAGGAGATAACCCATGAACCGCCTGACTGCCTTTTTCATCGCGACCCTCATGGCCCTCGGTACGAGCCTGGCTCACGCAGGAGACCTCAACGACGACGAAACCCGCAAACTGCAAGACGCTGGTACCATCCTGTCCTTTGAGAAACTCAAAGCCGCCGCCCTGGCCAAACACCCTGGCGCCACCGTGACCGAAACCGAGTTGGAGGAAGAGTACGGCAAGTACATTTACCAGGTGGACCTGCGCGACGCGGAGGGTATTGAGTGGGACCTGGAATTGGACGCCACCAACGGTGAGGTACTCAAGAATCATCAGGATCTGTAATGAAGCTTAATTTATGCGCCCGCAGCCGATGGGCGCTGGCGCTGCTGGCGTTCTGTTCGCTGGCCGTGGCCCGCGACCTGGACCAGGACGAGGCCCTGCAACTGCGCCAGCAGGGCGTGATCCTGCCGCTCGAACAACTGCTGCAACAAGCGCTGGACTTGCACCCCGGCGCCAAACTGCTGGAAGCCGAGTTGGAGGAGAAACACGGCGTCTATATTTATGAGGTCGAGCTGCTGGCCACTGACGGCGTCGTGCGCGAACTGGACCTGGAGGCCGCGACCGGCCGTTTACTCAAAGATAAGGAAGACTGATGCGCCTGCTTCTGGTGGAAGATCACGTGCCCCTGGCGGACGAACTGATGGCCGGGCTTGCACGTCAAGGCTACGCCGTCGATTGGCTGGCCGATGGTCGCGATGCGGTGTACCAGGGCAGCAGCGAGCCCTACGACCTGATCATCCTCGACCTCGGCCTGCCGGGCGTGCCGGGGCTCGACGTGCTGGCCCAGTGGCGCGCCGGCGGCCTGGCCACGCCGGTACTGATCCTCACCGCCCGCGGCTCTTGGGCCGAGCGCATCGAGGGCCTCAAGGCCGGGGCCGACGACTACCTGACCAAACCCTTTCACCCTGAAGAGCTGCACTTGCGGATCCAGGCGCTGCTGCGCCGCTCCCATGGCCAGGTCAACCAGCCGACGCTGAAGGCGGCCGGGTTGCACCTGGATGAGAGTCGCCAATGCGTGGTCCGCGATGGCACCGACATCCAGCTCACGGCGGCCGAATTTCGCCTGTTGCGCTATTTCATGCTGCATCCCGAGCAGATCCTTTCCAAGAGCCATCTCGCCGAGCACCTGTACGACGGTGAGACCGAGCGCGATTCCAACGTGCTGGAAGTCCACGTCAACCACCTGCGGCGCAAACTGGGCCGCAGCGTGATCGAAACCCGTCGCGGCCAGGGTTACCTGTTCGGCGGGCAGGCGCAGTGAGATCCATCCAGCGGCGCCTGAGCCTGGGCCTGATCGGTGTTATGGTGGTGGTCGGCCTGGTCCTGGCGCAAACCAGCCTGTGGTTGTTCGAGCTGGGCTTGCAGCGTTACCTGGAAGCCGGGCTGCGTAACGACAGCGAGAACCTTCTGGTGGCCCTGGTGCGCGGCCCACAGGGCTTGCAACTGGACGAGCGGCGCCTGTCGCCGGCCTATCAGCGGCCGTTTTCCGGGCATTATTTCCGCATCGATTTTGCCGATGCGCACTGGCGCTCCCGCTCCCTGTGGGACCAGGAATTGCCCCGGCTCGACCACCCGGGCCTGCACAGCAACCTGCAACTGGGGCCGGAGGGGCAGAAGCTGTTGGTGCTGCGGACCGATTATCGGCGGTTGGGCCAGGCGATCTCCATCAGTGTGGCCCAGGACTACACGCCGGTGCGTGACAGCTTCCGCCGGATGCAACAGGTCGGCCTCGGGCTTGGGTTGGCGGGGCTGCTGCTGATTCTGTTGCTGCAACGCATCACCGTGCGCCGTGCATTGCGTCCGCTGGACCGGGCCCGGGAACAGATTGCCCAGTTGCAACGCGGGCAGCGGACGCAACTCGACGAACAGGTGCCACGGGAGCTGGAACCGTTGGTGACGCAGATCAACCATCTGCTGGCCCACACCGAAGACAGCCTCAAGCGTTCGCGCAATGCCCTGGGCAACCTCGGCCACGCCTTGAAGACCCCGCTGGCGGTGCTGCAAAGCCTGGCGTCGAACGAGAAGCTCGACCCGTATCCCGAGCTGCGCAAACTGTTGCTCGATCAACTGGAACAGGTCCGCCAGCGCCTGAACCGCGAACTCAACCGTGCCCGCCTGTCCGGCGATGCCTTGCCCGGCGCCCACCTGGACTGCGACGCCGAACTGCCTGGTTTGCTGGCCACGCTGAACATGATCCACGGCGAACACCTGCACCTGAGCTACGTCGCCCCGCCAGGCCTGCACCTGCCCTGGGACCGTGAAGACTTGCTGGAACTGCTGGGCAACCTGCTGGACAACGCCTGCAAATGGGCCGACGCCGAAGTACGCCTGACCATGACAGAAACAGGCGAAGGATTCAGCCTGGCCGTGGAGGACGACGGCCCGGGCATCCCCGCGGACCGCCGCGACCAGGTGTTCAGCCGGGGCACGCGGCTGGATGAACAGACCGATGGCCACGGCCTGGGCCTGGGCATCGTGCGGGACATCGTCGACACCTGGGGCGGGATGCTGGCGTTGGACGACAGCGAGTGGGGTGGGTTGAAGGTGGTGATCGAGTTGCCCAAGCGCTGAAGCCTGCCCCCTCTTTATAGCTGCGCCACAGATCCTCTGTCTGACTTGGTCCCCCTGTGGGAGCGAGCCTGCTCGCGATGGCGTCTGGTCAGCCACATCAATGTCTACTGACAGACCGTTATCGCGAGCAGGCTCGCTCCCACAAGGTGTGATGGTGAACTCAAGAGTTGCGAGTCACTGAAAACCCGCCCCACGGCCCTTGCAGCTTGCCGCCGCTTGCTGCAAAGTCGCGACCTTTTTGTCCGGTGGCTTTCCATCGCTGTGCTCTGAGGTAACGATGATAAATGCAGTAATTGCCGCGGTTGGCGTCATGCTGGTGCTCAGCCTGTCCCGCGTGCATGTGGTGATCGCGCTGATTATCGGCGCGTTGGTGGGTGGCCTGACGGGCGGCCTGGGGATCGAGGCCACGCTCAAGGCGTTCAATGCTGGCCTCGGCGGCGGTGCGACGGTGGCGTTGTCCTACGCCTTGCTCGGTGCCTTCGCCGTGGCGATTGCCAAGTCCGGCATGGCCCACGCCCTGGCGGACAAAGCCCTGGCCCT
This sequence comes from Pseudomonas thivervalensis, assembly GCF_001269655.1. Taxonomy (GTDB): domain Bacteria; phylum Pseudomonadota; class Gammaproteobacteria; order Pseudomonadales; family Pseudomonadaceae; genus Aquipseudomonas; species Aquipseudomonas thivervalensis. The sequence continues at coordinate 241,200 of NZ_LHVE01000012.1, read as the reverse complement.
GGTGGATCGCCAGGATGCCGCTGGCGGCACGAGCGTCAAATGGGTGCTGATCGGTCTGCTGGGGACGGTCGCGGTCGCTTCTCAGAACGTCCTGCCGATCCACATCGCCTTCATCCCGTTGCTGGTGCCGCCGCTGCTCTACGTACTGACCAAGCTGCAACTGGACCGCCGCCTGATCGCCTGCGTCATGACCTTCGGCCTGATCACCCCCTACATGTTCCTGCCGGTGGGCTTCGGCAACATCTTCCTCAATGAAATCCTGCTGGCCAACGTCGCTCGCAGTGGCGTCGACGTCAGTGGCATCAATATCACCCACGCCATGGGTATCCCGGCGCTGGGCATGGTGTTTGGCCTGGCGCTGTCGTTCGTCACGTATCGCAAGAAGCGCGTCTACGACTTGAAGAAGATCGCCAAGGCCGAGCAAGTGGCGGTGCGCTACAACCCGCTGAGCCTGATTGTGGCCGGGCTGGCGGTGGCGGCGGCGTTCGCGATCCAGCTGTTGGTGGATTCGATGATCATCGGCGCCCTGGTCGGGTTCCTGATTTTCTCGCTGTCAGGGGTGGTGCGCTGGCGCGAGGCTGACGACCTGTTCACCGAAGGCATGAAGATGATGGCGATGATCGGCTTCATCATGATCGCCGCCTCAGGGTTCGCCGAAGTGATGAAGGCCACCGGTGAAGTCCAGAGCCTGGTGGAAACCTCGGCGGCCTGGATCGGCCACAACAAGGGCATCGGCGCGCTGATGATGTTGCTGGTGGGGCTGCTGGTGACCATGGGCATCGGCTCGTCGTTTTCCACGGTGCCGATCCTGGCGACGATTTTCGTGCCGCTGTGCCTGCAACTGGGCTTCAGCCCGCTGGCGATCGTCTGCATCGTCGGCACCGCCGGCGCCCTGGGCGATGCCGGCTCGCCGGCCTCGGACTCGACCCTGGGCCCGACCTCCGGCCTGAACATCGACGGCCAGCACCACCACATCTGGGACACCGTGGTCCCGACCTTCATCCATTACAACCTGCCGCTGCTGGCGTTTGGTTGGGTGGCGGCGATGGTGTTGTAGCTTCAAGACCGAGTCGCCTCAATCGCGAGCAGGCTCGCTCCCACAGGGAATCGGTGTGGACACAAGTGTTGTGAACACCACCGAACCCCTGTGGGAGCGAGCTTGCTCGCGATGAGGCCCTTAAATTCAATCCTTCCCTAAGCCCTATTCACCTTGTCCTACAGTTTTGCCGTGCGCTGCCGTTAATACAGCTAACCACGCCAATAACACCTACAAGAGTGAACAGCATGCGCCTGAGCCTGAAGGCTAAAGTCCTGTCCCTTGCGATACTGCCGGTATTGCTGTCCGCCGTGATCATCAGCCTGACCACGGCTTTCATCTTGAAGGAACAAGCGAGCAAAGAGGTCCTGCAGACCCGCGAGCGCCTGCTCAGCGAGGCCAAGGCCACGCTGCAGAACTACGTGGCGGTGGGTATTACTGCGATCAAGCCGCTCTACGATGCCGCGGCGCCTGGCGATAACGAGGCGCGTGCCCAGGCGATCAAGCTGCTGTCGAACATCAGCTACGGCAAGGACGGCTATTTCTTCGGCTACGACTCCGAAACCATTCGTCTGTTCAAGGCCAACAGCCCCGATGGCGTGGGCAAGAGCTTCAAGGACAATCGCGACCCGAACGGGGTCTATGTCAACCGTGACCTGGTGAAAGTCGCCAAGGACGGCACGCATTACCTGGAATACAGCTCGCCGTTGCCCGGCAGCAAGGACTTGGTGCCCAAGCTCGGCTACACCGAGTACCTGCCCAAGTGGGACCTGGCGGTCGGTAGTTCGGTCAACCTGGACGGCATCGAAGCCCAGGTGGCGCTGGTGGAAGCCAAGGTCCATGATCGCCTGCAAGGGGTGATCTTGAGCATCGTCGGGATCGCCGTGGTGGTGTTGCTGGTGATTGCAGTGGTGGGCCTGGTGCTCGCCAACACGATCCTGCGTCCGCTGCACCTGATGAAGAACAACCTCGACGACATCGCCGCGGGTGAGGGCGACCTGACCCGTCGCCTGGCCATCACCAGCCAGGACGAGCTCGGCCAACTGGCCGGGTCGTTCAACCGCTTCGTCGACAAGATCCACGGCCTGGTGCGACAGATCACTGACATGACCTCGCAACTGACCGGCCTGGTGACCCAAGTTTCCGAGCAGGCCCAGCGCTCCGAGCAGGCCATGGAACGTCAGCGCCATGAGACCGATCAGGTCGCCACGGCGATCAACGAGATGTCTTCGGCAGCCCAGGAAGTCGCCCGCAGTGCCCAGGGCGCCGCCGTCGCGGCCCAGCAGACCGACGAAGAAGGTCAGTCCGCCAAGCGCGTGGTGGCCGGCAGCATCCAGCAGATTCATGCATTGGTGAACGATATCCGCAGCAGCGGCGTGTCCCTGGACAGCCTGCAGCAGGACGTGGCCTCGATTGTCAGTGTGCTCGGGGTGATTCGTTCGATCGCCGAACAGACCAACCTGTTGGCCCTCAACGCCGCCATCGAGGCCGCGCGCGCCGGTGAGGCGGGGCGTGGGTTCGCGGTGGTGGCCGATGAAGTACGGGCCCTGGCCAGCCGGACCCAGCAGAGCACCCAGGAAATCCAGGGCATGATCGACCGCCTGCAATCCGGCACCCATGCGGCGGTGGAAGCGATGCGTCGTTCCAGCGAGGCCGGCGATGGCACCTCGGAACGGGCCAACGAGGCGGGCGCGTCCCTGGACACCATGGCGCAGCTGATCGGCACCATCAACTCGATGAACGCCCAGATCGCCAGCGCCGCCGAAGAACAGACCGCGGTGGCCGAAGAAATCAACCGCAGCGTGCATCAGATCGCCGTGGCCGTGGATAGCGTGGCCGACGAAACCCAACTTGGCGCCCAGACCTCCCGCAGCCTGGCCGACCTGGGCCAGCGCCTGGGCCAACTGGTGGGGCAGTTCCGGATCTGACCCCGGGGCAGCAGGAGCTGCCGAAGGCTGCGATCTTTCGCTCCCGATCCAGATGTTTTCGCCTGGGCTACCAGGCCCTATCGGAAGCGGAGGATCGCAGCCTTCGGCAGTTTCTGCCGGGCAAGTCGCTCCACTTATTCAAGTCATACACCCTTGTGGCGAGGGAGCTTGCTCCCGCTGGGCTCTGTAGGAGCTGGCGAAGCCTGCGATCTTTTGATCTTTCGCTTGAGATTCAAGTGCCTGGGAAAAGATCGCAGCCTCGTTGCACTCGACAGCTCCTACGCCCCAGCGGGAGCAAGCTCCCTCGCCACGAATCGATCTCAAGTGGGCGTCGGTCCTACATCCCGCATCAACAACCCAAACCGCAAATCCACCGCATCCGGGATCGGCACATAGACCACATGCCCATCCCCCGGCGCCACGTCGATGGCCTGGCCCTTGATGTTCTGCAACTGATGCAGGTCGAAGTGGAAGTTGCCCTTGGGGGTCATCAGTTCCAGGTGATCGCCCAGGCCAAAACGGTTCTTCACCCGCACTTCGGCCAGGCGTTCGCGCCGTTCGCCGGTCAGTTCGCCGACGAACTGCTGACGCTCCGAGACCGAGCTGCCGTTCTGGTAGTTCTGATACTCGTCGTGCACATGGCGTCTTAGAAAGCCTTCGGTGTAGCCGCGCTGGGCGAGGGACTCCAGGTCGGTCATCAGGCTGCGATCGAATTCCCGGCCAGCCACCGCGTCATCGATGGCCCGGCGATACACCTGGGTGGTGCGCGCGCAATAGAAGTGCGACTTGGTCCGGCCTTCGATCTTCAAGGAATGCACGCCCATGTGCGCCAGGCGCTCGACGTGTTGCACGGCCCGCAGGTCCTTGGCATTCATGATGTAGGTGCCGTGCTCGTCCTCGAAGGCCGGCATGGATTCGTCCGGGCGATTGGCTTCCTGGAGCAGAAACACCTGGTCGGTGGGCGCGCCGAGGCCCAGGGTCGGTTCGGGCTGGCAGGTTTGCACAATGTCGCCCACGGCGTTTTCCATCGCCGGCTGAGCCGAGTATTTCCAGCGGCACGCGTTGGTGCAGCTGCCCTGGTTGGCGTCGCGCTTGTTCAGATAACCCGAGAGCAGACAGCGCCCCGAATACGCCATGCACAGCGCGCCGTGGACGAACACTTCCAGCTCCATGGCTGGCACCTGCTGGCGGATCTCAGCGATTTCCTCCAGGGACAGTTCCCGGGACAGGATGATCCGGCTCAAGCCCTGCTGCTGCCAGAACTCGACGCTCGCCCAATTCACCGTGTTGGCCTGCACCGACAGGTGAATTGGCATCTGCGGGAAATGTCGGCGAACCAGCATGATCAGCCCCGGGTCGGACATGATCAGCGCGTCCGGCGCCATGGCGATCACCGGTTCGAGGTCTTTGAGGAAGGTCCGCAGCTTGGCGTTGTGCGGGGCAATGTTCACCACCACGTAGAAGCGCTTGCCCATGGCCTGGGCCTCGGCAATGCCCAAGGCCAGGTTCGCGTGGTCGAATTCGTTGTTGCGCACCCGCAGGCTGTAGCGCGGCTGGCCGGCATACACCGCGTCGGCACCGTAGGCGAAGGCATAACGCATGTTTTTCAGGGTGCCGGCGGGCGCCAGCAGTTCGGGGGCGGCGAGGGTCATGGTGGGGTCAGGTCGCAAAAAGCGCGGAGAGTACGCCAGGGGCGGCCGGCGCTTATTGACCTGGATCAAATGCGCGGCGCGAACGGGACGGCACTCCGACGAGTCCTGGCTGACTAATGTGTATCCCGCCTTTGGACATGGAAAGCTGATGAATCGAAAGATGCTGCAAAACAAAGCCCAGATGTTGTTGCTGGTGCTGGTCACGGTCGCCTTCATCTGGATTCTGCTGCCGTTCTACGGCGCGGTGTTCTGGGCGGTGATCCTGGGCATCGTCTTTGCGCCCATGCAGCGCCGCCTGCAGTTCAAGTTTGGTTGGCACCGCAATGTCACGTCGTTGTTCACCTTGAGCATCTGTGTGGTCATCGCGATCCTGCCGGTGATCGTCATCAGCATGTTGCTGGTCCAGGAAGGCGCGGCGCTGTACAAGAGCCTGGAGAGCGGAGAGCTGGACATTGCCGATTACCTGGCCCGCTTCAAGGAGGCCTTGCCGCCGTACTTCCAGCACCTGTTGGACCGCTTCGGCCTGGGCAACCTGAACGGCTTGCGCGACAAGATCGTCAAGAGCGCGATGCAGGGCAGCGAGTTCTTCGCTACCCAGGCCTTCAGTTTCGGTCAAGGCACTTTCCAGTTCCTGGTCAGCTTCTTCGTGATGCTCTATCTGCTGTTCTTCTTTCTGCGCGACGGCGCGGAGCTGGTGCGCAAGGTGCGCGCGGCGATTCCCTTGGCGGAACATCAAAAACGCCGCCTGCAGTTGAAATTCAATCGGGTAGTGCGTGCCACGGTGAAAGGCAACCTGCTGGTCGCCATTACCCAGGGAGCGCTGGGCGGGCTGATCTTCTGGATCCTGGGAATCCCGACGGTATTGCCCTGGGCGGTGCTGATGGCGTTCCTTTCGTTATTGCCGGCGGTGGGGGCGGGCCTTGTCTGGGCACCGGTGGCGGTGTATTTCCTGCTCTCGGGGGCGATCTGGCAGGGCGTGGTACTGACGCTGTTCGGGGTGTTCGTGATTGGCCTGGTGGACAATTTCCTGCGGCCGATCCTGGTGGGCAAGGACACCAAGATGCCTGACTACATGGTGCTGGTCTCGACACTGGGCGGGCTGGCGGTGTTCGGGCTGAACGGCTTCGTGATCGGGCCGCTGATCGCCGCGCTGTTCATGTCCTGCTGGGCGTTGTTCGTCGAGAGCTCGCCGCGTGTGCAGTTGCCCTAGGCACTCAGCAGGTAGGGGCCGATGCGTTGCGACAGGGCCTGGGCGGCGGGCAGTGAAGTCAGCGGGCCGCTGATGGTCACGCCGTCCTGCACCAGATACCAGCAGACCAGCAAGCCGAGCTCGCGGAGTGGGGCGGGGACGGCGCTGCCAATGACAGACATGATTTGAACCTTGGGCATGGGAAACCTCCATCAATCGATGGGGTTACCTTACGACTCAGGGGGAAGGACGGAAAATCAACTGGCTCAATAGTGGGAATCGATGCCGCTCAATCGACGACCAGATCGAGCATGTGCACCACTTCCTGCTCGTTGAGCAGGCCCTTGCGCACCAGGTTTTCCGCCAGCAGGGAAAGGAATTTGGCGCTGCGGTGGCCTTCCAGCTGCTTGAGTTCGGTCAGTACGTTGTACACCTTGCTGGAAGTGCACAGGCCGACAATGCGATGGGGGTTTTGTGTGGGCATACCTTCGTCCTTGTTGTTATGAAGCTGTTGTTGGCGGACAGTGCCAGTTTGCGGTCCTGTCATGACGCTCACGTGACAGCTTGGATTTTTGGAAAATAAAGCAGGATCCGGACCATATTGCCTTTTTGGCGCCGGATTATTGTTCCGGTAGCGACCTCGGGCGGGCTTATACGGCCATCCAGCTATTTTTCGCTCACAAAAAAGCCCCTGAATCTTTCGATTCAGGGGCTTTTGGATGTTGCTGTCTGGCTCCACGACCTGGACTCGAACCAGGGACCCAGTGATTAACAGTCACTTGCTCTACCAACTGAGCTATCGCGGAATGGCGCGTATGTTACTGATTGGAAAAGAGAAGTCAAGCGTCTATTGCCGGTCGGTGCATTCCTGATGCCCATTGAGGGGCAATCAACGATTGGCAGTTACCGCAACGGCGGGAGAGGGCTACCATGGTTGCCCGGAAGTGGCAGGACGCGCTGCCGGCCATTCGCCGACATTGAGGTACGCGCCATGAACCATCTGTTACCCCTTCACACAGCCCGCCGTACCGAGGTGCTCTTGTGAGTACCGCCCAGATCAGTTTGCCCAAGGGCGTGGGGCCTCATGCCGAGAAACTGTACGACGCCATTACCCAGGCCGGCACCGCCGAGGAGCTGAATCGCGCCGGTGGCAAGGCCGAGGGGTTTGTCCTGGGGCTGGAAAGCACCAAGGCGATCAAGAGCCAGGTGGCCGAGTCGTTGTATGTCATCTATGACGATGCGGCGAGCCAGCGGGCGACGGAGTTGTAGCCTCTGCTTTTGTGGCGAGGGAGCTTGCTCCCGCTGGGCTCTGTAGGAGCTGGCGAAGCCTGCGATCTTGATCTTTCGCTCCAGACTCAATTGGCAGTGAAAAGATCGCAGCCTCGTTGCACTCGACAGCTCCTACACAGCTCCTACGCCCCAGCGGGAGCAAGCCTCCTCGCCACAGAAGCAGGCCACAAAAACATCAGGTCAAAAAAAACGGGAAGCCCAATGGCTTCCCGTTTTTTCATACAGCGTCGAGGCGTCAGATCACCTGAACAATAGCCTTGGTCACCGCATCGATGTTGTTCTGGTTCAGCGCGGCCACGCAGATGCGGCCGGTGTCCAGGGCATAGATGCCGAACTCGTTGCGCAGGCGCGTCACTTGTTCAACGGTCAGGCCGGAGTAGGAGAACATCCCGCTCTGGCGTGCGACGAAGCTGAAGTCATGCTGCGGGGCGGCCTTGGCCAGCATGTCGACCATCTGGTCGCGCATGCCGCGAATCCGCAGGCGCATCTCGGCCAGCTCGGCTTCCCACTGGGCCCGCAGTTCCGGGCTGTTGAGCACGGCGGCAACGATGCTGGCGCCGTGGGTCGGCGGGTTGGAGTAGTTGGTGCGGATCACGCGCTTGACCTGGGACAGCACGCGGGCGCTTTCTTCCTTCGACTCGCTGACGATCGACAGGGCGCCAACGCGCTCGCCGTACAACGAGAACGATTTGGAGAACGAGCTGGAGGCGAAGAAGGTCAGGCCCGACTCGGCGAACAGGCGCACGGCCGCCGCGTCTTCGTCGATGCCTTCGCCAAAGCCCTGGTAAGCCATGTCCAGGAACGGTACGTGGTTCTTGGCCTTGACCACGGCCAGCACGTTTTTCCAGTCTTCCGGGCTCAGGTCCACGCCGGTCGGGTTGTGGCAGCAGGCGTGCAGCACAACGATCGAACGGTCGGGCAGGGCGTTGAGGTCTTCCAATAGGCCGCTGCGGTTCACGTCGTGGGTGGCGGCATCGTAGTAGCGATAGTTCTGCACCGGGAAGCCGGCGGTTTCGAACAGGGCGCGGTGGTTTTCCCAGCTCGGGTCGCTGATGGCGACGACGGCGTCAGGCAGCAGTTGCTTGAGGAAGTCGGCGCCGATTTTCAGCGCGCCGGTGCCGCCCACGGCCTGGGTGGTGATGACGCGGCCGGAAGCGATCAGCGCCGAGTCCTTGCCGAACAGCAAGGTCTGCACAGCCTGGTCGTAGGCGGCAATGCCGTCGATCGGCAGGTAACCACGGGAAACGTGCTGAGCCACGCGAATCGTCTCGGCTTCGACAACGGCGCGCAACAATGGAATACGCCCTTCCTCGTTGCAGTAAACACCCACGCCCAAGTTGACCTTATTGGTACGGGTGTCGGCGTTGAAAGCTTCGTTGAGGCCCAGGATGGGGTCGCGTGGTGCCAATTCGACAGCGGAAAACAGGCTCATTAGTGCGCGGCTCTGAATGGAGAATGAGGGGACGTGTCGCGCTCCAGCCGAATGCACTAGAGCGGTGCACAAACGGGGAGCTAGTATAGAGGCCATCACCCGGCACGGCGACAGGCTATTCGGTGTTTACCGTAAGTATTTTCGATTTTTTTCGACCGTTAGTCCCTTCGCAGCGTCAAAGTCTGCAAGGCGTGTAGGACGTTCGTCTTGAAAGCGAAGGCATTCACCTCCACATTGTGTGCATCCCAGCTTTTTCCTCGGGCGACATCAGTCGTTTCGGTCTTTCTCGTTCCTGTCGGCTGGCCGACAGGGGTGAATCCAGAGGTTATGTCATGTCTGAATTCCAGCTAGTCACCCGCTTCCAGCCCGCCGGCGATCAGCCGGAAGCCATCCGCCTGATGGTCGAAGGCATCGAGGCCGGGCTGGCGCACCAGACGTTGCTCGGTGTGACCGGCTCGGGCAAGACCTTCAGCATCGCCAACGTGATCGCCCAGGTGCAGCGCCCGACCCTGGTGCTGGCGCCGAACAAGACCCTGGCGGCGCAGTTGTACGGTGAGTTCAAGGCGTTTTTCCCGAATAACGCCGTCGAGTACTTCGTTTCCTACTACGACTACTACCAGCCCGAGGCCTACGTGCCGTCGTCGGACACCTTCATCGAGAAGGACGCCTCGATCAACGACCACATCGAACAGATGCGACTGTCGGCGACCAAGGCGTTGCTCGAGCGCAAGGACGCGATCATCGTCACCACGGTGTCGTGTATCTACGGCTTGGGCAGCCCGGAAACCTACCTGAAGATGGTGCTGCACGTGGACCGCGGCGACAAACTCGATCAGCGCGCCTTGCTCCGGCGCCTGGCGGACTTGCAGTACACCCGCAACGACATGGACTTTGCCCGGGCGACGTTCCGGGTGCGCGGCGATGTGATCGACATCTATCCGGCGGAATCGGACCTGGAAGCGATCCGCATCGAACTGTTCGACGATGAAGTGGAGAGCATTTCGGCGTTCGACCCGCTGACCGGCGAAGTGATCCGCAAGTTGCCACGCTTCACCTTCTACCCCAAGAGCCACTATGTGACGCCCCGGGAAACCCTGCTGGACGCCATCGAAGGGATCAAGGTCGAGTTGCAGGAGCGCCTGGAGTACCTGCGTTCGAATAACAAGTTGGTGGAAGCCCAACGCCTGGAGCAACGGACCCGCTTCGACCTGGAGATGATCCTGGAGCTGGGCTACTGCAACGGCATCGAAAACTACTCGCGCTACCTGTCGGGTCGCCCGGCGGGTGCGCCGCCGCCCACGTTGTATGACTACCTGCCAGCCGATGCCTTGCTGGTGATCGACGAGTCCCACGTCAGCGTGCCCCAAGTCGGCGCCATGTACAAAGGCGACCGTTCGCGCAAGGAAACCCTGGTGGAGTACGGCTTCCGCCTGCCCTCGGCCCTGGACAACCGGCCGATGCGCTTCGATGAATGGGAAAGTGTCAGCCCACAGACGATTTTTGTCTCGGCCACCCCCGGCAACTACGAGGCCGAGCATGCCGGGCGGGTGGTCGAGCAAGTGGTACGGCCGACCGGGCTGGTCGACCCGCAAGTCGAGGTGCGTCCGGCGCTGACCCAGGTCGATGATCTGCTCTCGGAAATCACCAAGCGCGTGGCGGTGGAGGAGCGGGTGCTGGTCACCACGCTGACCAAACGCATGGCCGAAGACCTCACCGATTATCTGGCCGACCATGGCGTGCGGGTGCGATACCTGCACTCGGACATCGACACGGTGGAGCGGGTCGAGATCATCCGCGACCTGCGCCTGGGCACCTTCGATGTGCTGGTGGGCATCAACCTGCTGCGTGAAGGCCTGGACATGCCGGAAGTGTCGCTGGTGGCGATTCTCGACGCCGATAAGGAAGGTTTCCTGCGTTCCGAGCGTTCGTTGATCCAGACCATCGGTCGCGCGGCGCGTAACCTCAATGGCCGGGCGATCCTGTATGCCGATCGCATCACCGGCTCCATGGAGCGGGCCATCGGCGAGACCGAGCGCCGTCGCGACAAGCAGATCGCCTTCAACCTGGCCAATGGCATCACCCCCAAGGGCGTGTTCAAGGACGTCGCCGACATCATGGAAGGCGCCACCGTGCCCGGCTCGCGCAGCAAGAAGCGCAAGGGCATGGCCAAGGCCGCCGAAGAGAGCGCCCGCTACGAGGCCGAACTGCGCTCGCCAAGTGAGATCACCAAGCGTATCCGGCAATTGGAAGAGAAGATGTACCAACTGGCCCGAGACCTGGAATTCGAAGCGGCGGCGCAGTTGCGTGATGAGATTGGCAAGTTGCGGGAGCGGTTGCTGACTGTCTGAGTATTGCAGTGGCTTCAAAGGCCCCATCGCGAGCAGGCTCGCCCCCACATTGGACCGCATCCAGTCCAGACAACTCGGTTTCCTGTGGGAGCGAGCCTGCTCGCGATGAGGGCGACTCGGTCTGGTAGGCTTTACTCAAATCGGCCTCTCACTGGAGCCCGCCCGCCATCGCCTGTTACCATTCGCCCCCTGTTCGATCTTCGCTTTTATATTCTTTCCGAGACATGCCATGACCACCGTCCGCACCCGCATCGCGCCTTCGCCCACTGGCGATCCCCATGTCGGCACCGCCTACATCGCTTTGTTCAACTATTGCTTTGCCAAGCAGCATGGCGGCGAGTTCATCCTGCGGATCGAGGACACCGACCAGTTGCGTTCGACCCGCGAGTCCGAACAGCAGATCTTCGACGCCCTGCGCTGGTTGGGGATCGATTGGAGCGAAGGGCCGGACGTCGGCGGTCCCCACGGTCCGTACCGCCAGAGCGAGCGTGGCGAGATCTACAAGCAGTATTGCCAGCAGTTGGTGGACATGGGGCATGCGTTCCCTTGCTTCTGCACCGCCGAAGAACTGGACCAGATGCGCGCCGAGCAAATGGCCCGCGGTGAAACCCCGCGCTACGACGGCCGGGCGCTGCTGCTGTCCAAGGAAGAGGTCGCCCGTCGCCTGGCGGCTGGCGAACCCCATGTGATCCGTATGAAGGTGCCGAGCGAAGGCGTCTGCGTGGTGCCGGACATGCTGCGTGGCGATGTCGAGATCCCGTGGGACCGCATGGACATGCAAGTGCTGATGAAGACCGACGGATTGCCGACGTACTTCCTGGCCAACGTGGTCGACGATCACCTGATGGGCATCACCCATGTCCTGCGCGGTGAAGAGTGGCTACCGTCGGCACCGAAACTCATCCTGCTTTACGAATACTTCGGCTGGGAACAACCGCAGTTGTGCTACATGCCGCTGCTGCGTAACCCGGACAAGAGCAAGCTGTCCAAGCGCAAGAACCCGACCTCGGTGACGTTCTACGAGCGCATGGGCTTCATGCCCGAGGCCATGCTCAACTACCTAGGCCGCATGGGCTGGTCGATGCCGGACGAGCGCGAGAAGTTCTCGCTGCAGGAAATGGTCGAGCACTTCGATCTGTCGCGCGTCTCCCTGGGTGGGCCGATCTTCGACGTCGAGAAGTTGTCGTGGCTCAACGGCCAATGGCTGCGGGACCTGCCGGTGGAAGAGTTCGCTGCCCGTGTGCAGAAGTGGGCGTTTAACCCCGAGTACATGATGAAGATCGCTCCCCACGTGCAGGGCAGGGTCGAGACCTTCAGCCAGATCGCCCCGCTGGCCGGCTTCTTCTTCGCCGGTGGTGTGACGCCGGACGCGAAGCTGTTCGAATCCAAGAAGCTCTCCGGCGATCAGGTGCGCCAGTTGATGCAGTTGATCCTGTGGAAGCTCGAAAGCCTGCGTCAATGGGAGAAGGACAGCATTACCGCGACCATCCAGGCCGTGGTCGAGTCGCTGGAGTTGAAATTGCGCGACGCCATGCCGCTGATGTTCGCCGCCATTACCGGCCAGGCCAGCTCGGTGTCGGTGCTCGATGCGATGGAAATCCTCGGCCCGGACCTGACCCGTTTCCGTCTGCGCCAGGCCATCGATCTGCTCGGTGGCGTGTCGAAGAAGGAAAACAAGGAGTGGGAAAAACTGCTGGGCGCGATCGCCTAAATAGCCTGTAGGCGCTGTGTAGGAGCTGACGAGCGAAGCGAGGCTGCGATCTTTTGATCTTTCGCTTGAGATTCAATTAGCTGGGTAAAGATCGCAGCCTCGTTGCACTCGTCAGCTCCTACACAGCTCCTACGAAACAGGCGAGGCCCCAGTTTTATTGGGGAAGATGGTAAGTGATTGTTATCCCGGCAAAAAACTTTCAAATTTGTTGAAAATAAATTTGACAGCCCTCCGATACGCCCTTAAGATTCGCCCCGTCCTCAGCGATGAGGGGCTATAGCTCAGCTGGGAGAGCGCTTGCATGGCATGCAAGAGGTCGACGGTTCGATCCCGTCTAGCTCCACCAATTTACACTTCAAGGCCTGGCCACACCGGCCTTGAAGCGATCAACACTCAGCGTTGATCAGTTGTATAGAAGGGTTTGCGTCCCCTTCGTCTAGTGGCCTAGGACACCGCCCTTTCACGGCGGTAACAGGGGTTCGAGTCCCCTAGGGGACGCCAGTTTTACAGAAGCGATGTTGCAAGATGTCGCTCCGCCGCGAGGCGAAAAATCCGGGGCTATAGCTCAGCTGGGAGAGCGCTTGCATGGCATGCAAGAGGTCGACGGTTCGATCCCGTCTAGCTCCACCAATTTACACTTCAAGGTCTGGCCACACCGGCCTTGAAGCGATCAGTTCTCAGCGCTGATCACGTTAGAAGGTTTGTGTCCCCTTCGTCTAGTGGCCTAGGACACCGCCCTTTCACGGCGGTAACAGGGGTTCGAGTCCCCTAGGGGACGCCACGATTACCCGCTCTGCGGGATTTTATAAGGGTCATTCAATTCTTGAATGGCCCTTTTGTTTGTCTGGCGTTCGGCCAATTTCCTATCCTTGAAAACACTTCTGACCAGCGGTCGAAATTTCCGCTTGTGGAAAATTATTATATGGATAATATTTCAATCGTAATATTCGGAGGCGACGATGAGCGATAAAAAGGCACAAACCCGTGAACGCATTCTCAAGGCCGCCAGCGATGCACTGATCCAGCGTGGGCCGGCAGAGCCGAGCGTGGGCGAGGTGATGGGCGCGGCCGGGCTGACGGTGGGCGGTTTCTATGCCCACTTCGAAAGCAAGGATGCCTTGATGCTGGAGGCCTTCAAGCAACTGCTCAATCGCCGCCGCGGCTTGATCGCCGATATGGACAACGAGCTGACAGGCGAAGAGCGACGCGCCCTGGTCGCAGCCTTCTATCTGTCGCGAAAGCACCGTGATTCCACCGAGCAAGCCTGTCCGATCCCGGCGTCGGTCGGCGAACTCGGACGGCTGCCGGATGCGTTTCGCGAGGTGCTCAATGAGCATATCGAGCTGATGGTCGCCCAATTGGCGGCCAGTCCGGAAGACGCCGACAAGGCCTTGGCCGACATCGCCTTGATGGTCGGTGGCTTGGCCCTGGCGCGGGCATTGGGCCCGGGAGAGTTATCGGATCGTTTGCTGCGCGCCGCCAAGTCGGCGGTGCGTTGAACTGAGGTGCAGGCCCTGGAGATGAGCGATGGACAAGTTGAGCTGGATTCGTAGCGTCAATGGCACGCTTGGCTGGGTGGCTCCGCGCCTGGTGGCGAAGCAGATGCGTTCGTTGTTCATGCGCCCTCGAAATTTGCCGCCACGGGATTGGGAGCTGCCACTGCTGGCAACCTCCGAGCGAGTCACCTTGCGCTTCGGTCTCTCGGCCTTGCGCTGGGGCAAAGGCCCGGCGGTCTTGCTGATGCATGGCTGGGAAGGGCGGCCGACCCAGTTCGCGGCGCTGATCACGGCCCTGGTAAACGCCGGTTACACCGTGGTGGCGCTGGACGGTCCGGCCCATGGTCGCTCGCCGGGTCGCGAGGCGAATGTGCTGTTGTTCGCCAGGGCCATGCTCGAAGCCGCTGCTGAATTGCCGCCGTTGCAGGCCGTGATCGGGCATTCCATGGGCGGCGCCAGTGCCATGTTGGCCGTCCAGTTGGGGTTGCGCACCGAGACGCTGGTCAGCATCGCCGCGCCTGCGCGCATTCTTGGGGTGCTGCGCGGTTTCTCCCGGATGATGGGGCTGCCACCCAAGGCGCGTTCGGCCTTTATTCGCCAGGTGGAAAACGATGTGGGAATGCCGGCCTCGAAGATGGATGTCGCGCATTACCAACTGGACGTGCCCGGGTTGATCGTCCATGCCGAAGACGACACGTCGGTTTCGGTCAAGGAGTCGCAGTTGATTCATGAGGCCTGGTTCGACAGTCGGCTGCTGCGATTGCCACAGGGCGGGCATCAGCGGGTGCTGGCCGATCCTCGTGTCATTGATGGCGTGTTATCACTGCTGGCCGGTCGCAGCCTGCAAGCGCGGCAATCGGCTTGAGCATCCGGTACACTGCCCCGATCCAAATTCGACCGGGAGAGGGGCATGGGCTGGGATCGGGCAACGCCATTCGTCATTGATCTTCAGGTCAATGACGAAGACATCGATGGGCTGGGCCACGCCAATAACGCGGTGTATGTCACCTGGCTCGAGCGCTGTGCCTGGCGCCATTCCCAGCGCCTGGGCTTGGATCTGGTGGAATACCGACGCCTGGACCGGGCCATGGCGGTGGTGCGGCATGAAATCGATTACCTGGCGGCTGCCTATGAAGGCGACGAGCTGCAATTGGCGACCTGGATCGTCGATTGGGACCAGCGCCTGAAAATGAACCGGCATTTCCAACTGGTTCGTCCCAGCGACAACACCACGTTGCTACGGGCCCAGACTACCTTCGTCTGCATCGAACTGTCCACCGGCCGACCCAAGCGCATGCCGCCGGAGTTCATTGAGGGTTATGGCCCGGCCCTGGAACCGTCCGGCATCCTCATAGACTGACCCACCGCCATCGCGAGCAGGCTCGCTCCCACAGGGTTTGGCGGTGGATTCCGGTTTCGTGAACGCTTTGGAACCCGTGTGGGAGCGAGCTTGCTCGCGATGACGGCAGCAAATTCAACATCGATGCAAGCTGATCCACCGCTATCGCGAGCAAGCTCGCTCCCACAAGGGATTTGTGGTGAATGCCGGATATGTGGGCAAAATCCGGTAAACTGTCGCACGTTTTTTCGTTCGAGTGTGTGTTTCCATGCAAATTGCCCTGGCGCCCATGGAGGGGTTGGTCGACAACATCCTGCGGGACGTCCTGACCCGTGTTGGCGGTATCGACTGGTGTGTCACCGAGTTCATCCGCGTCAACGACCGTCTGCTCACGCCGGCTTATTTCCACAAGCTTGCCCCTGAGCTGTTGACCGGTGCCCAGACCGCCGCCGGCGTGCCGTTGCGAGTGCAGTTGCTCGGTTCCGATCCGGTGTGCCTGGCGGAAAACGCGGCGTTGGCGTGCGAATTGGGTTCGGAGGTGATCGACCTGAACTTCGGTTGCCCGGCCAAGACCGTGAACAAATCCCGGGGCGGGGCGGTGTTGCTCAAGGAACCGGAACTGCTCAACGAAATCGTCGAACACGTGCGTCGCGCGGTGCCGAAACACATCCCCGTCACCGCCAAGATGCGCCTGGGCTTCGATAGCCCGGACGGCGCGCTGGTCTGTGCCACGGCGCTGGCCGAAGGCGGCGCGGCGCACATCGTGGTGCATGCGCGGACCAAGGTCGACGGATACAAGCCTCCGGCCCATTGGGAGTGGATCCCCAGGGTGCAGGAAGTGGTCAAGGTGCCGGTGTTCGCCAACGGCGACATCTGGAGCGTTGAAGACTGGCGCCGCTGCCGCGAAATCAGCGGCGTGGAAGACATCATGCTCGGTCGCGGCCTGGTTTCCCGCCCGGACCTGGCCCGGCAGATCGCCGCTGCCCGGGCTGGCGAAGAGGTGGTCGAGATGTCTTGGGCCGAGCTGCAGCCGATGCTCCACGACTTCTGGGCGCAAGTGGTCGAGCAACTGACACCGCGCCAGGCCCCGGGTCGGTTGAAGCAATGGCTGGCGATGTTGACCCGCAATTACCCCGAAGCGGTGGCGCTGTTTACCGCGCTGCGCCGGGAAACCGATCTGGACGCGGTGGGTCATTTACTGGGTGTTCAGCGCACTGAAGCGGCCTGAAAAAAATTTCAAAAAAACCTCTTGAAAAGTTTTTGGCGAACCCTAGATAGGGGTTACGCGATGCCGAATTCGGGTCGCGGAGACAAAAAACCTTGCTGATTTTTTCAGGAGATTTGAATCATGAGTACTGCATTTTCGCTGGCCCCTCTGTTCCGTTCCTCGGTAGGCTTCGACCGTTTCAACGATTTGTTCGAAACCGCCCTGCGCAACGAACCAGGCAGCAGTTATCCACCCTACAACGTGGAAAAACATGGTGATGACGAATACCGCATCGTGGTCGCCGCCGCCGGGTTCCAGGAAGAAGACCTGGACCTGCAAGTGGAAAAAGGTGTGCTGACCATCAGTGGCGGCAAGCGTGAAGCCAGCAACGACAGCGTCACCTTCCTGCACCAGGGCATTGCCCAGCGTGCGTTCAAGCTGTCCTTCCGGTTGGCGGACCATATCGAGATCAAGTCCGCTGGCCTGCGCAACGGTCTGTTGAGCATCGACCTGTTGCGAGTGGTTCCGGAAGAGGCGAAAGCTAAGCGCATCCCGATCAACGGTGCGCAGCAGCAACCCGCCCTGCAAAACTGATGCATCGCAACTGAAGAAGGGCGCCCAATGGCGCCCTTCTTCGTTTTTTGGAGGGGGGCGTGGAAGACCAAATGTGGCGAGGGAGCTTGCTCCCGCTGGGCGCGAAGCGGCCCTGAAACCAGTCAACTCGGTGTGTCATGCTGGTCTGAGGAGAATCTTCTCTTTTGGGGGCCGCTGCGCGGCCCAGCGGGAGCAAGCTCCCTCGCCACAAAAGCCTCCTGCCTGCCTGGCTGCACAGGCTAGGGCAACAACCGCTCAAACGCCTCCAGGGGCAACGGCCGGCTGTGCAGGTAACCCTGGTACAAATGGCAATCGAGCCCTTGCAGGAACTGCAATTGCTCCAGGGTCTCCACCCCTTCGGCAATCATCACCAGGTTGAGGCTGCGGGCCATGGCGACGATGGCGCGGATGATTTCGGCGTCGTTGGGGTCGCTGGTGGCGTCGCGCACGAATGACTGGTCGATTTTCAGTGTGTCCACCGGCAGGCGCTTGAGGTAGGTCAGTGACGAATAACCGGTGCCGAAATCGTCCATGGCGAAACTGACCCCCAGTTTCTTGAGCCGGCGCATCTTGGCGATGGTGTCGTCCAGGTTCTGGATCACGATGCCCTCGGTGATCTCCAGTTTCAGCAGCGAGCAAGGCAGGCCGTGGGTGGCCAGGCTGTTTTCGATGCGTTCGACGAAGTCGCTCTGGCGGAATTGCCGTGGGCTGATGTTCACGCACAGGCTGAACCGCTGTGGGTCGATCTTGCCCTTGGCGATCAGTTGCTTGAAGCCGTCGCAGGCCTCATCGAGGATCCAGGTCCCGACTTCGAGGATCAGGCCACTGTCTTCCAGCACTTTGATGAATTCGTTGGGCGATTGGGCGCCGAGGTCCGGGTGGTGCCAGCGCACCAGGGCTTCGGCGCCGATGATGCGATTGTCCCGGGCATCGACCTGAGGCTGGAAGTGCACGCTGAACTCGCCACGGGCCAGGGCCTGGCGCAGGTCGGTTTCCATGCGCAGCCGTTCGCTGGCGGCTTTTTGCATGGTGGTGTGAAACATCTGCGAGGTGTTGCGTCCCGAGTCCTTGGCGCGGTACAGCGCGATGTCGGCGCGCTTGAGCAAATCGGTGGGCGTGGAGCCATGGTCGGGGATCAACGCGATGCCGATGCTCGGCGTGACTTGCAAGCGTTGACCATCGAGAAACATCGGTTCAGAGAGCAGTTCACGCAAGGTGTCGGCCAGGCTCTGCACTTGCTTGCTGACTTCGTTGCGCGAGCCTTCCAGGCCACTGAGCAGCACCACGAACTCGTCGCCGCCCAGGCGCGCGACGGTGTCTTCCAGACGCACGCTGGCTTCCAGGCGCGCGGTGATGATTTTCAGCACGGTGTCGCCCACTGGGTGACCGAGGGAGTCGTTGATGTGCTTGAAGTGGTCCAGGTCGAGAAACAGCAGGGCGCCACGCAAGTTGTGGCGCTTGAGCAGGGCGATCTGCTGGCTCAACCGGTCCATCAGTAAGGCCCGGTTGGGCAGATTGGTCAGCGAATCGTGATAGGCCAGGTGGCGGATCTGGGCTTCGGCATTGCGCAGCAGGCTCACATCCCGGGCGGTCAGCAGCAGGCACGCGGTTTCATTGAGGGTGATGGGTTCGACCGAGACCTCTACCGTGAGGATTTCCCCGCGTTTATTGCGCCCGAGCATTTCCTGGTGGACGACGCGGCCCTTGAGCTGCAGTTCGGCCAACAGGGCGGCGCGCTGTTTTTCTTCGGCCCAGATGCCCACTTCGTAGACCGTGTGCCCGATCACTTCGTCGGCGCGGTAGCCGGTCAACCGACAGAAGCCATCGTTGACTTCCAGGTAGCGACCGCTTTCGAGCTCGGTGATGGTGATGGCGTCGGGGCTGGAATGAAAGGCCTTGGCGAATTTCTCTTCGCTGGCCTTGAGGGCGGCTTCCGAGCGTTGTTGCTGGGTGATGTCGCGCAAGGTGGTGACGATGCAAGGCTGGTTGCCGACGTTGATTTGCCGGCTGGAGATCACACAGGTCAGCGGCTGCCCATTCTTGTGGTGAACGACGATGGCGACATTGTTCAGCGATTGTTCGCGGATCACCCGTTCGATGCGTTGCAAGCTGCTGCCCGAGGCATCCCAGAGGCCGATTTCGTCGGCACTGAGGCCGATCACGTCGCTGGCCGTCCAGCCGAAGGTCTGGGTGAAGCTGGAGTTGATCTCGAGGAACCGGCCGCTGTCCTGGTGGGTGACGCAGATCGGGTCGGGACTGACCTGGAACAGCGTGGCGAATTTTTCCTCCGAGGCGGCCAGGCTCTGTTCGCGCTCCACCTGGTCGGTGATGTCCAGCAAGGTCCCGGCCATGCGCAAGGGGCTGCCGTCGTCGTTGCGGTAGAGCCGGGCGCGGCTTTCCAGGTAGCGCGAGCTGCCGTCCGGCAGTTGCACGCGGTAGGTCAACTGGTAGTTGCCCGCCGGACCTTCCCGCAGGCTGCGATACGCGTTGCGCATGTTGTTGCGTTCTTCTGTGGGCACCCCTTCGAAAAACGCATCGAACGATTCATGGAACGGCTTGGGTTCCAGGCCATGGAGCTGCGCGGCCCGGGCCGAGCCGTAGAGCATGCCGCTGGGGATGTGCCAGTCCCAGGTGCCCAGTTGCGCCGAGTCGAGGGCCAGGTCCAGGCGTTCCTGGCTGTCCTTGAGGGCCTGTTCGGCGAGTTTGCGTTCGGTGGTGTCGAGGAACGTGCTCAGCAGGTACGGCTGGCCTTCGAGTTCGACTTTCTGCGCACTGAGAATGCCGTTATGGATCTGGCCGTTGCTGGCCCGGAATTCCACCTCCATGCTGATCAGTTCGCCCTTGGCCTTGGTCGCCTCCACCAGTTTCGCCCGTTGCCTGGGGTCAACCCACAAGCCCAGCTCCAGGGTGGTGCGGCCGATCACGTCATGCACCGGCCAGCCGAACAGGCTTTCGAAGTACTGGTTGGCCTCGCTGATCAGGCCGTCTTCCTGGCGGGTCAGCAGCACCATGTTCGGGCACAGATGAAAAAGCGTGGCGAAGCGTTTTTCCGAGCTGCGCAGGGCCTGTTCCCGCTCGCGCTGATGGGTGATTTCGCGAATCACTCCGATCATGCGCGGCCGGCCGTGTTTGTCGGGCAGTACGCTGCCACTGATTTCCAGCCAATGCAGGCTGCCGTCGGGCCAGACGATGCGGTGGTGCATGGCCTGTTCCAGCGGTGCCCCGGCCACTGCCGCGTGAAAGGCGCGCACGGCCCTGGCCCGGTCTTCGGGCAGAAGCAGGTCGAGGTAGTCCACGTCCGCCGGCAACGGCTGGCGCGGGTCGAAGCCGAACAGCGCCTGGGTGCCGCGGGACCAACTGATCTGGCCGCTGTCGATGTCCCACGACCAGGCGCCCAGCCGCGCACCGTTCAGGGCGGCCAGCAACTGTGGCGCGCTGTCCCAGCTTTGCTCGGACCGCTTCGGGTCGAGCGCCTGGATGCGCGGCAAGGGCGGGAGATGGTCAGCGGGTTTGGGCATTTTTCTAGCGAGCCTTGAGCGGGTGTGGGCATAAAGCACAAGCATCCAAGGCCCTACAGGCGCGGCACAACCTATGCCATTGTCCCTGGCAAATCGATTTGTGCGTCCAGTAAGGCCATGAAAGCCCGTGCGGCGTTCGATAGCGTCCGTTCGGTGTGCAAGATATAGCCTAGCTGGCGACTGAGCTGTATGCCCGGCAAAGGAATGCGCGCGACCTGTTCATCGAGCATGGTGCGCGGCAGAACGCTCCAGGCCAGGCCGATGGAGACCATCATCTTTATGGTTTCCAGATAATTCGTGCTCATGGCGATGTTCGGCGTCAGGCCCTGGGCCTCGAACAGCCGTTGCACGATGTGATGGGTAAAGGTGTTGCCCCCCGGGAACACCGCCGGATGCAGGGCAATGTCCGCCAGGCTCACTGCGCTGTTTTCCAGCAAGGCATGCTCCGGGGCCACCACGAAATCCAGGGGGTCGTCCCACACCGGCGTGGCCCGTACCAGCGCGTGGGGTTCGGGGGCGAGGGTGATGACGGCCAGTTCCGCCCGGCCATGGAGGATTTCTTCGTAGGCCACTTCCGAATCCAGGAACTGGATATCCAGCGCCACCTGGGGATAGCGCCGGGTGAACTCCCTCAATAAAGGTGGCAGGCGGTGCAGGCCGATGTGGTGGCTGGTGGCGAGGGTCAGGCGCCCGGTTACTTCGCCGGTCAGGTTGGTCAGGGCGCGGCGGGTGTCGTCGAGTACGTTGAGGATCTGATAAGCCCGCGGCAACAGGGCCCGGCCGGCCTCGGTCAGGCCCACTTCACGGCCCAGGCGGTCGAACAGGCGCACCTTGAGTTGCTGCTCGAGACCGGCAATGCGCTTGCTGATGGCCGGCTGGGTCAGGTGCAGGCGTTCGCCGGCGCCGGAGAAACTGCCCGTCTCGGCGATGGCAATAAAAGCATTGAGGTTGGCGAGGTCCATGGCGGTTCCAGTTGGATTCCAGTTGGTTATGCAAAGCATGAAAAATATGAATTTGAGTTATTTAATGTAACCCCATAGGATCAGCCTCACAAGCCAAGGGGTTATTGATTCGTTCAAGGCCCGGGGCATAGAAACAAGCTGATGAGGAAACCGTCTGATGGCCGGCAAAACGCTCTACGACAAGCTCTGGGATTCGCATTTGGTCAAGCAGCGCGACGATGGCTCGGCGCTGATCTACATCGACCGTCACATCATTCACGAAGTGACGTCGCCGCAAGCCTTCGAAGGCCTGCGCCTGGCCGGGCGCAAGCCGTGGCGCATCGATGCCAACATCGCGACCCCGGACCACAACGTACCGACCACGCCGGAGCGCAAGGGCGGCATCGAGGCGATTGCCGACCAGGTTTCGCGCCTGCAGGTCCAGACCCTCGACGATAACTGTGACGAATACGGCATCGTCGAATTCAAGATGAATGATGTGCGCCAGGGCATCGTCCATGTCATTGGCCCGGAGCAGGGCGCGACCTTGCCGGGCATGACCGTGGTCTGCGGCGACTCGCACACCTCGACCCACGGTGCTTTCGGCGCCCTGGCCCATGGCATCGGCACGTCCGAGGTGGAGCATGTGCTCGCCACCCAGTGCCTGGTCGCCAAGAAAATGAAAAACATGCTGGTGCGCGTCGAAGGCAAGTTGCCGTTCGGCGTGACCGCCAAGGACATCGTCCTGGCCGTGATCGGCAAGATCGGCACCGCCGGCGGTAACGGCCATGCCATCGAGTTCGCCGGCAGTGCGATCCGCGACTTGTCCGTCGAAGGCCGCATGACCATTTGCAACATGTCCATCGAGGCCGGTGCCCGCGTTGGCCTGGTGGCCGCCGATGAAAAAACCGTGGAATACGTCAAGGGCCGTCCGTTCTCGCCAAAAGGCGCGGAATGGGACATGGCGGTCGAAGCCTGGAAAGACCTGGTTTCCGATGCCGATGCCAAATTCGACACCGTGGTCGAGCTCGACGCGACGCAGATCAAGCCGCAAGTGAGCTGGGGCACTTCGCCGGAAATGGTTTTGGCGGTGGACCAGAACGTGCCGGATCCGGCCAAGGAAATGGACCTGGTCAAGCGCGACTCCATCGTCCGCGCCTTGAAGTACATGGGCTTGAGCGCCAACCAGGCGATCACCGACATTCAGCTCGACCGCGTGTTCATCGGCTCTTGCACCAACTCGCGGATCGAAGACCTGCGCGCCGCTGCAGTGATCGCCAAGGGTCGCAAGGTTGCTTCGACCATCAAGCAGGCCATCGTGGTGCCGGGCTCGGGCCTGGTGAAGGCCCAGGCGGAAGCGGAAGGGCTGGACAAGATTTTCCTCGAAGCCGGTTTCGAATGGCGTGAGCCAGGGTGCTCGATGTGCCTGGCGATGAACCCGGACCGCTTGGAGTCGGGCGAGCATTGTGCCTCCACCTCCAACCGTAACTTCGAAGGCCGTCAGGGCGCCGGTGGCCGTACGCACCTGGTGAGCCCGGCCATGGCCGCGGCCGCGGCTGTCAACGGCCGTTTCGTCGACGTCCGCGAATTGATCTGAAGGAGCGCAGCATGAAAGCTTTTACCCAGCACACCGGTCTTGTCGCGCCTTTGGATCGTGCCAACGTCGACACCGACCAGATCATTCCCAAGCAGTTCTTGAAGTCCATCAAGCGCACCGGTTTCGGCCCGAACCTGTTCGACGAATGGCGCTACCTGGATGTCGGCCAGCCGTACCAGGACAACTCCAAGCGGCCGTTGAACAAGGATTTCGTGCTCAATGCCGAGCGTTACCAGGGCGCCAGCGTGTTGCTGGCCCGGGAGAATTTCGGCTGCGGTTCGAGTCGCGAGCACGCGCCATGGGCGCTGGAGGAATACGGTTTCCGCAGCATCATCGCGCCGAGCTACGCCGACATCTTCTTCAACAACAGCTTCAAGAACGGCTTGCTGCCGATCATCCTCAGCGATGCAGATGTGGATGAGTTGTTCCAGCAGGTCGAGGCCAACCCGGGCTATCAATTGCAGATCGACCTGGCGGCCCAGACCGTGACCCGTCCCGACGGCAAGGTGCTGGGTTTCGAGATCGACGCGTTCCGCAAGCATTGCCTGCTCAATGGCCTGGATGACATCGGCCTGACCTTGCAGGACGGCGAGGCGATTGCCGCGTTCGAGGCCAAGCATCGGGCGAGCCAGCCTTGGTTGTTTCGCGATGCTTGATTGACCGGAAATTGATGCAGTCAGTGCTGGCCTCTTCGCGAGCAAGCCCGCTCCCACAAGGGGTTTTGTGAACGCCGCTAATCCAGTGTGGGAGCGGGCTTGCTCGCGAAGACGGCGGCACTGGCAATACAAAGCTAGACCCAAAAAGGAAGTCCCCATGACCAGCACCGCCCACAGCCAAGTCGTACAAAAGCAATTCGGTGAACAGGCCTCGGCCTACCTGAGCAGTGCCGTGCACGCCCAGGGCGCCGAGTTCGCGCTGCTACAGGCGGCGTTGGCCGGTCGTGGCGATGCCCGTGTGCTGGACCTGGGTTGCGGCGCTGGCCATGTGAGTTTCCATGTGGCGCCACTGGCCGGTGAAGTGGTGGCCTACGATCTGTCCCAACAGATGTTGGATGTTGTGACCGCAGCAGCGGCCGAGCGTGGCCTGGGCAATATCAGCACGGTCCGTGGCGCCGCCGAGCGCCTGCCGTTCGCCGACGCTGAGTTCGACTTCGTGTTCAGCCGTTATTCGGCGCATCATTGGAGCGACCTCGGCCTGGCGCTGCGGGAAGTACGGCGGGTGCTCAAGCCGGGCGGGGTGATGGCGTTCATCGACATCCTGTCGCCGGGCATGCCGTTGCTGGACACCTACCTGCAAAGCATCGAAGTGCTGCGCGACACCAGCCATGTGCGCGATTATTCGGCCGATGAATGGTTGCGCCAGGTCAGCGAAGCGGGGCTGCACACCCGCAGCACCTCGCGTCAGCGCCTGCGCCTGGAGTACCGCTCCTGGGTCGAACGCATGCGCACGCCCGAGGTGATGCGTGCGGCGATTCTCCAGCTACAGCGATCGATGGGCGACGAAGTGCGTGAATATTTTGAGATTGAGGCCGATGGTTCGTTCAGTACAGATGTACTGGTGCTGTGGGCCGAGCGATAGCATTTTTCCCGGCCCGGCCTTGGGTACGAAGCCCGGGCCCGTGTCGACAGAGCAAACGAGGAAAGCATGAGCAAGCAGATTCTGATTCTCCCAGGTGATGGCATTGGCCCGGAAATCATGGCCGAAGCGGTCAAGGTCCTGGAACTGGCGAACGACAAGTACGGCCTGGGTTTCGAACTCAGCCACGACGTGATCGGCGGCGCGGCCATCGACAAGCACGGCGTGCCTCTGGCCGATGAAACCCTGGACCGTGCCCGCGCAGCCGATGCCGTGCTGCTGGGCGCCGTCGGCGGGCCGAAATGGGACAAGATCGAACGCGACATCCGCCCTGAGCGCGGCCTGCTGAAGATTCGCGCGCAACTGGGCCTGTTCGGCAACCTGCGTCCGGCGATCCTTTACCCGCAACTGGCCGATGCGTCGAGCCTGAAGCCGGAAATCGTCTCGGGCCTGGACATCCTCATCGTGCGTGAGCTGACCGGCGGCATCTACTTCGGCGCCCCGCGTGGCACCCGTGAGCTGGAGAATGGCGAGCGCCAGGCCTATGACACCCTGCCGTACAGCGAAAGCGAAATCCGCCGTATCGCCCGGGTTGGCTTCGACATGGCCCGCGTGCGTGGCAAGAAGCTGTGCTCGGTGGACAAGGCCAACGTGCTGGCCTCCAGCCAACTGTGGCGTGAAGTGGTCGAGCAGGTGGCCAAGGATTATCCGGACGTCGAGCTGAGCCACATGTACGTCGACAACGCCGCCATGCAACTGGTACGCGCGCCGAAGCAGTTCGACGTGATCGTCACCGACAACATGTTCGGCGACATCCTGTCCGACGAAGCGTCGATGCTCACCGGTTCCATCGGCATGCTGCCGTCGGCCTCCCTGGACGCCAACAACAAGGGCATGTACGAGCCGTGCCACGGTTCGGCGCCGGACATCGCCGGGCAGGGCATTGCCAACCCATTGGCGACCATCCTGTCGGTGTCGATGATGCTGCGTTACAGCTTCAACTTGAACGATGCCGCCGACGCGATCGAAAAAGCCGTCAGCGTGGTCTTGGACCAAGGCTTGCGCACCGGTGATATCTGGTCGCAAGGTTGTACCAAAGTCGGTACGCAGCAAATGGGCGATGCAGTAGTCGCGGCGCTGCGGAATCTGTAATCTTTCGGGCCCACCGCTTCGACGGTGGCCCACTTTTGTATAGGTGTAGTTGCGATGAAACGTGTAGGTCTGATCGGTTGGCGCGGCATGGTCGGTTCCGTGCTCATGCAGCGAATGCTGGAAGAGCAGGATTTCGATCTCATTGAGCCGGTGTTTTTCACCACCTCCAACGTTGGTGGCCAGGGCCCGTCCGTGGGCAAGGACACCGGTGTGCTCAAGGATGCCTACAGCATCGAAGAGCTCAAGACCCTCGACGTGATCCTGACCTGCCAGGGCGGCGACTACACCAGCGAAGTGTTCCCCAAGCTGCGTGAAGCCGGCTGGCAGGGTTACTGGATCGACGCCGCTTCCAGCCTGCGCATGCAGGACGATGCGGTGATCATCCTCGACCCGGTCAACCGCAAGGTCATCGACCAGCAGCTGGATGCGGGCACCAAGAACTACATCGGCGGCAACTGCACCGTCAGCCTGATGCTGATGGGCCTGGGCGGCCTGTTCGAAGCCGGTCTGGTGGAGTGGATGAGCGCGATGACCTACCAGGCGGCTTCCGGCGGTGGCGCGCAGCACATGCGCGAGCTGATCAAGCAAATGGGCGTGACCCACGGCGCCGTGGCCGATGAACTGGCGAACCCGGCCAGTGCCATTCTGGACATCGACCGCAAGGTCGCCGAAGCGATGCGCAGCGATGCCTACCCGACCGAGAATTTCGGCGTGCCGCTGGCCGGCAGCCTGATCCCTTGGATCGACAAGGAACTGCCCAACGGCCAGAGCCGTGAAGAGTGGAAAGCCCAGGCCGAAACCAACAAGATCCTGGGTCGCTTCAAGAGCCCGATCCCGGTGGACGGCATCTGCGTGCGCATCGGCGCCATGCGTTGCCACAGCCAGGCGCTGACCATCAAGCTGAACAAAGACGTGCCGATCGCCGACATCGAAGGCCTGATCAGCCAGCACAACCCTTGGGTCAAGCTGGTGCCAAACAACCGCGAAACCAGTATGCAGGAGCTGAGTCCGACCAAGGTCACCGGCACCCTGAATGTACCGGTGGGCCGTCTGCGCAAACTGAACATGGGTTCGCAATTCGTCGGTGCCTTCACCGTCGGCGACCAACTGCTGTGGGGCGCGGCCGAACCGCTGCGCCGCATGCTGCGGATCCTGCTCGAGCGTTGATCGATTGCGGCTGTGAAAGAACCCGTGCCTTGTGAGAGGTGCGGGTTTTTTTATGTCGGTTTGGTGAGTTTTCCGTGGCGAGGGAGCTTGCTCCCGCTGGGCTGCGAAGCGGCCCCAAAGCGCTAGCGGTTGCTGCGTAACCGAGCGGGAGCAAGCTCCCTCGCCACAGGTTCTCCTGTGTTCAATTGCTTGCCCGCCAACCACCCGGTAAAGTGCCGCTCCCCACGTTTTACCTGAGGTAGACCCATGAGCCAGTCCTTTGATATTGCCGTGATCGGCGCCACCGGCACTGTCGGCGAAACCCTCGTCCAGATTCTCGAAGAGCGGGACTTCCCGGTCGGCAACCTGCACCTGCTGGCCAGCAGCGAATCGGCAGGCAGCTCGGTGATGTTTCGCAGCAAAAACGTGCGGGTGCGTGAGGTCGACGAATTCGATTTCAGCAAAGTCCAACTGGTGTTCTTCGCCGCCGGCCCGGCGGTGACCCTGAGTTTCGCCCCGCGGGCCACGGCGGCCGGCTGTGCGTTGATCGACTTGTCCGGCGCCTTGCCGCCCGAGCAGGCGCCGCAGATCGTGCCGGAAGCCAACGCCCAGGTCCTGGTTGGCCTGGGCAAACCGTTGCAGGTCAGCAGCCCCAGCGCATCGGCCACGGCCTTGGCGGTCGTGCTCGCACCGCTGCGTGAATGCCTGGATCTGCAGCGCATCAGCCTGACCGCCAGCCTTGCGGTATCGGCCCAGGGCCGCGTGGCCGTGAGCGAGCTGGCGCGCCAGACCGCCGAGCTACTCAACGCCCGTCCACTGGAGCCGAAGTTCTTTGACCGGCAGATGGCGTTCAATCTGCTGGCCCAGGTCGGCGCCCCGGACGAGCAGGGCCATACGTCCCTGGAAAAGCGCCTGGTCCGTGAGTTGCGCCAGGTGCTGGATCAACCTTTGTTAAAGATTTCCGTCACTTGCATTCAAGCCCCGGTGTTTTTTGGCGATAGCTTTAGCGTGACCGTGCAGTCTGCCAATGCCGTCGACCTGGCCAAGGTCAACGCGGCCCTGGAAGCGGCGCCCGGTATCGAGCTGGTGGAGGCGGGCGATTACCCGACTGCGGTGGGTGATGCAGTGGGGCAGGATGTGGTCTACGTTGGTCGGGTACGCGGTGGGATCGACGATCCGGCTGAACTAAATATGTGGCTGACGTCAGATAACGTGCGCAAGGGCGCGGCGCTCAATGCGGTGCAGGTGGCTGAGTTGTTGATAAAAGACTTGCTGTAAAAGATACTTGGCGTCAATTTGTCGAATGATTCTAGCTGGGCGCTATGCTTGGTCGGAATGCTGAAGGCGAACATCCCTCTGGGGGACTTTCCCGGGGCATGAGTGAAATGATCGCGCACACCGTCCTTGGGGGCTGCGCGCAATGCCTTACGGCAGCGGCATCAATACCTTCTCGCTGGCCGAGGAATGTTCATACAAAGGAAGAGGCTATGGTTCAAGTTCGCAAACTGGTGTTAGCAATAGCGGCCGCCTCGGCGCTGTCCTCCGGTATGGCGCAAGCGCTCGGGCTGGGGGAATTGACCCTGAAGTCGACGCCGAACCAGCCCCTGGTCGCCGAGATCGAGCTGCTCGACGTCCAGCAACTGACCGCCGCCGAAGTCGTGCCGAGCCTGGCCTCGCCCGACGATTTCGCCAAGGCCGGGGTCGATCGCCAGGCCTTTCTCAATGACCTGAGCTTCACCCCGGTGATCAACGCCAACGGCAAGAGTGTCCTGCGGGTCACGTCCAGCCGGCCGCTGTCCGAACCCATGGTCAAGTTCCTGGTGCAGGTAATGTGGCCCAACGGCCGCCTGCTGCGCGACTATAGCGTGTTGCTTGATCCTTCCAAATTTTCGCCACAGGCCGCCGATGCCGCCCGGGCAAAACCGCCCCAGGTCGTGTCCACGCCGGTTACCGGGGCCACCAAGCCTTCCCAGTACACCACCACGCCGCGCGATACCCTGTGGGAAATCGCCGCCAAGGTTCGCAACGGTGGGTCGGTCCAGCAAACCATGCTGGCGATCCAGGCGTTGAACCCGAACGCGTTCATCAACGGCAACATCAACCTGCTCAAGACCGGCCAGGTGCTGCGCCTGCCGGATCCGGTGCAAAGCACGGCATTGCCGCAACCCCAGGCCATCGCCGAAGTGGCGGCGCAGAACGCCGCCTGGCGTTCGGGACGGCGTGGCGTGGCGGGTGCCGGCAAGCAGCAGTTGGATGCCACCAAGCGTGGCCGTGGTGAAGGCGCGCCGGCCCAGGCGGCCGGTCGCGACAACTTGAGCCTGGTGTCGGCCGATGCGGCGAAGGCGGGCGGCAAGGGCGCTGCCGGCGATGCCCAGGCGCTCTCCAACAAGCTTGCAGTCACCCAGGAAAGCCTCGATTCGGCGCGCCGGGATAACGAAGAACTGAAAAGCCGCATGGCGGATCTGCAGAGCCAACTGGACAAACTGCAGCGCCTGATCGAGCTGAAGAACAATCAACTGGCCAAGATGCAGGCCGAAGGTGCCGCCGTTCCGCCTGTGGGCGAGGCGCCTCCGGCGATGTCCGCCGAGCTGACGCCTGCGCCAGCGGCGCAGGCCCCGACGGCTGCGCCCGTGCCGGCCCCGGAAGCGACTCCGCCTGCCGCACCGGTCGAGCCGACGCCTGCCGCGTCCAACGAGCAAAAGTACAATGACCTGCTGACCAATCCGATCCTGCTGGGCTTGATTGGCGGCGGCGCGCTGCTCCTGCTGTTGCTGCTGTTGTTGCTCGCCCGTCGCCGCAAGGCCCAGCAGGAAGCGGAAAAACACCTGCGCATGGCCCGAGCCCTCGAGGAGGAGGCTGACTTCTCCCCGGAGCTCGATCTGCCCCCGAGCAGCTTCGAGGGCATTGAGGTTCCACCGCCTAGCGTAAAACTCGAGCCAAAACCTGCGCCGGCTCCTGCGCCAGCCCCCAAGCCGGCCCCGGTGGTCGCGCCTGTGGTGGTCACGCCGCCTATCGCCGCGCCATTGGTGGCGCCGGCCGCCGAGCGCTCCGACGACGTGCTGCCCCAGGCCCAGTCCCATATGGACCGCGGCCGCTTGAACCAGGCTGCCGACCTGCTCGAGCAGGGCATCAAGGCCGAACCCCAGCGCAGCGACCTGCGCCTGAAGCTGATGGAAGTCTACGGTCAGCAAGGCGACCGTGACGCCTTTGTCGCCCAGGAGCGCCAGTTGGTGGCCAATGGTGACAACTTCGCCCAGGTCGAACAGCTGAAAAGCCGTTTCCCGGCCATGGTCGTCGCCACCACCGCTGGCCTGGCCGCCGCGACGGTCGCTGCTGAGCTGGACGCGCAGTACGTCAAGGACCTGCTGGAAGACAAGTCGCCGACCGACGAGGAGCTGGACAGCGCCTTCGACCTGAGTCTGGATGATATGGAAACCCCGGTCGCACCGGCCCCTGAGCCTGTCGCCGAGCTGGACGCGTTCCCGGAAGACGACGACCTGAGTTTCGAGTCGGTGCTCAAGCAGCAGACTGAGGCCAACGAAAGCCTCGACGACTTGTCGGAATTCGATCTGGACCTGGGCGCCGATGCGCCGACCCCGATCCCTGCGCTCGACGATGAAGACTTCCTGCTGGATCTGGACGACGACCTCAAGGGCCTGGAGTTGCCTGCGGCTCAAACGCCGGCCTTGGACGATACGCCGGCGGATGATCTCGAGCTGCCAGCGGATTTCGATCTGTCTCTCGCCGACGAGATGGATGCCCCCGACCAGCCCAAGGACGCCTTCGAGTCCGAACTGGACGATGTCAACGCCGAGCTGGATCGCTTGTCCGACAGCCTGGGCCAGCCGACGTTCACCGCCGAAGATGCCCTGGTGGGCGCTGAAGACGAGCCGGACTTCGACTTCCTTAGCGGCACCGATGAAGTGGCGACCAAGCTCGATTTGGCCCAGGCCTACATCGACATGGGCGACAACGACGGCGCCCGCGACATCCTCGGCGAAGTCCTCAGCGAAGGCGACGCCACCCAGAAGAGCGAAGCGCAGGAAATGTTGTCGCGCTTGGCGTGAGGTGATTGGATAAACAACGACGGCAGCCGGTGAGGCTGCCGTTTTTGTTTGCAAGTCATTCATGCTGCCCTTGTGGCGAGGGAGCTTGCTCCCGCTGGGCTGAGAAGCAGACCTCCTGTGGTGTGCCGGCTACCTTTGCGAGCGCTGCGCACTCGAGCGGGAGCAAGCTCCCTCGCCACAACGGCTGTCTTGGCCTGAAAGAGCTTGTGGGGACTACATTCAACATCCATGCAAGCCGGCCCGTCGCCATCGCGAGCAAGCTCGGCTTCCACAGAGGGTATGCGGTGGGCGCAGGATTCATGAGCACCCGAGATCCCCTGTGGAGCTGAGCTTGCTCGCGATGAGGCCAGTCGTTCCACCACAGGGCCACCGGTTGCACTGGCATCCCGCCCCGCCGGCCTTATAATGCCCGCCTTTGCGTACTTCAGCAGGCTGTAATTTCTTGGCAAACATAGACAACCCGGCCGCCGAAATGGCGGCCGACGGCTTTTTCCGGATCGCTTTGGGCGTTGAATACAAAGGCTCGCGCTACCGTGGTTGGCAGCGCCAGGCGTCCGGTGTATTGACGGTGCAGGAAACCCTCGAAAACGCGCTGTCCAAAGTCGCCGACTCGCCCGTGTCGCTGCATTGCGCCGGCCGTACCGATGCCGGCGTGCATGCCTGCGGCCAGGTGGTGCATTTCGACACCCAGGTCGAGCGTTCGATGAAGGCCTGGGTCATGGGCGGCAACATCAACTTGCCCCACGACGTCAGCGTCAGCTGGGCCAAGGTAATGCCCGCTCATTTCCACGCGCGCTTCAAGGCCATCGCCCGGCGTTACCGCTACGTGATCTACAACGATCAGATCCGTCCGGCGCACCTGAACGAAGAAATTACCTGGAATCACCGTCCGCTGGATGTCGAGCGCATGGCCGAGGCCGCGCAATACCTGGTCGGCGTCCACGATTTCAGCGCTTTCCGTGCCGGCCAGTGCCAGGCCAAGTCGCCGATCAAGGAACTGCATCACCTGCGCGTGACCCGTCACGGCAAGATGATCGTGCTCGACATCCGTGCCAGCGCCTTCCTGCATCACATGGTGCGCAACATTGCCGGCGTGCTGATGACCATCGGTGCCGGGGAGCGGCCGGTGGAGTGGATCAAGGAAGTGCTGGAAAGTCGTATCCGCCGTTCCGGTGGCGTCACGGCGCACCCGTTTGGCTTGTACCTGGTGCAGGTCGAATATCGCGATGAATTCGAGCTGCCGGAGCGTTACATCGGGCCACATTTCCTTACTGGCTTCTCGGAACTCGACGGCTGACGCCCTCCGCAGCATTTGTTACCATCCGGGACTTTCACGGATTTGCCTGAGGTTTTAGCCACCATGCCGGTCGTTCGCAGCAAGATTTGCGGAATCACCCGCGTCGAGGACGCGTTGGCGGCGGTAGAGGCCGGGGCCGATGCCATCGGGTTGGTGTTCTACGCCAAGAGCCCACGGGCGGTGACGGTGCAGCAGGCGCGAGCGATCATCCAGGCCTTGCCGCCGTTCGTGACCCCGGTGGGGTTGTTCGTCAATGCCAGCCGTTGCGAACTGGGCGAGATCCTCGATGCGGTGCCACTGGGCCTGTTGCAGTTCCATGGCGATGAAGCCCCGGCCGATTGCGAAGGCTGGCATCGTCCGTACATCAAGGCGTTGCGGGTCAAGGCCGGTGACGACATCGCCGCCGGTTGCGAAGCCTTCGCCAGTGCCAGTGGCATCTTGCTGGACACCTATGTGGAGGGCGTGCCCGGCGGTACCGGCGAAGCGTTCGATTGGGCGCTGGTGCCACAAGGCCTGAGCAAGCCGATCATCCTGGCCGGTGGTCTGACGGCGGATAACGTCGCCGCAGCCATTCGCCAGGTTCGCCCTTATGCGGTGGACGTGAGTGGCGGGGTGGAGCAGGGCAAGGGCATCAAGGACCCGGCAAAGATTCGTGCGTTCATGGCTGCTGTTCGCAACAGCCAGTAGTCAATGTGACGGCTGGCAGACTGCCGCCGTCCATACCTGCACTGTACAAAGCAGGCAGGCACCGCCTCCGGGTGGGCCGATAGCGTAGTGGCAACCGCAGTGCAGCGGTTGCCGGGATGGCTGAGGTGGTTGGGCTGCACGCAGGTCATGTTTCGCGCTGACCGTGGTGGCCGTTCGATCCTCGCCGCACAATGAATTTAGCTCAAGGGCATACGCGGGGCCGCGAACCAGAGCGTTCGGGCCGCCGGTACTGGAGAAAGAAAGCATGAGCAACTGGTTGGTAGACAAACTGATCCCTTCGATCATGCGTTCCGAGGTGAAGAAAAGCTCGGTGCCTGAAGGTCTGTGGCACAAATGTCCATCCTGCGAGGCGGTGCTGTACCGTCCGGAGCTGGAAAAGACCCTGGATGTTTGCCCCAAGTGCAACCACCACATGCGCATCGGTGCGCGTGCCCGTATCGATATTTTCCTGGACGCGGAAGGCCGCGTGGAACTGGGCGCCGACCTGGAGCCCGTGGATCGCCTGAAATTTCGCGACGGCAAGAAATACAAGGATCGCCTGACCGCTGCCCAGAAGCAGACCGGTGAAAAAGACGCCCTGGTGTCCATGAGCGGCACCTTGCTGGGCATGCCGGTGGTGGTCTCGGCTTTCGAATTCTCCTTCATGGGCGGCTCCATGGGCGCCATCGTCGGCGAGCGTTTCGTTCGCGCCGCCAACCATGCCCTGGAAAACCGTTGCCCGATGATCTGCTTCGCCGCTTCCGGTGGTGCGCGGATGCAGGAAGCACTGATCTCCCTGATGCAAATGGCCAAGACCTCCGCGGTGCTGGCGCGTCTGCGTGAAGAAGGCATTCCGTTCATCTCGGTGCTGACCGACCCGGTCTACGGCGGTGTTTCCGCCAGTCTGGCCATGCTGGGCGACGTGATTGTCGGCGAGCCGAAAGCCCTGATCGGTTTTGCCGGTCCGCGTGTGATCGAGCAGACCGTGCGTGAAAAACTGCCGGAAGGCTTCCAGCGCAGTGAGTTCCTGCTGGAACACGGCGCCATCGACATGATCATCCATCGTCAGGAACTGCGTCCGCGCCTGGGCAACCTGCTGGCGCAACTGATGGGTCTGCCGACGCCTAAATTCGTCGCCGCACCGATCGAGCCGATCGTGGTTCCGCCAGTGCCTGCCGGGCTATGACCCAGCGCACCCTGGGCGACTGGCTTGCCTACCTCGAGCAGTTGCATCCATCGGCCATCGACATGGGGCTGGAGCGCTCGCAAACGGTAGCGTCCCGCTTGGGACTGGCCAAGCCGGCGCCCCGGGTCATCACCGTCACCGGCACCAATGGCAAGGGTTCGACCTGCGCCTTCGTGGCCTCGCTGCTGCGGGCCCAAGGGCTGAGCGTCGGTGTCTACAGCTCGCCGCACCTGCTGCGCTACAACGAGCGGGTGCAGGTGAACGGCGTCGAAGCGACTGACGCCCAGCTGTGCGAAGCCTTTGCCGCAGTGGAAGCCGGGCGTGGCGATACAACCCTCACGTACTTCGAGATGGGCACCCTGGCGGCGTTCTGGTTGTTTGCCCGTGCCGGTCTCGACGCGGTGGTGCTGGAAGTCGGCTTGGGCGGGCGGCTGGATACGGTCAATCTGGTGGACGCGGACATTGCGCTGGTCACCAGCATTGGCGTGGACCATGCCGATTACCTGGGCGATACCCGTGAATCCGTGGCCTTCGAGAAGGCTGGCATCTTCCGCCAGGGCGCGCCTGCGCTCTGTGGCGATCTCAATCCTCCCCAGCCACTGCTGGACAAGGTGCGCGAGCTGAGTTGCCCGTTCTTCCTGCGTGGGCGGGATTTCGACCTGGCGATGACCGAGCAGCATTGGCAATGGCGCGGCAGCGACCTGCAGGGCAATCCGGTGGAGTTGCGCGACCTGCCACTGCTGGACCTGCCGATGGAAAACGCCGCACTGGCGCTCCAGGCCTACCTGTTGCTGGGCTTGCCCTGGGAGGCCGGCCCAATCGTCCAGGCGTTGCAGGCGACCCGCGTGGTCGGGCGCCTTGATCGCCGTCAGTTCGATTGGCAGGGCAAGCGCCTGAACCTGTTGTTGGATGTCGGCCATAACCCCCATGCGGCGCAGTACCTGGCCGAACGTCTGGCTCGGCGGCCCGTGGTCGGGCAGCGCCTGGCGGTGTTCGGGCTGCTGGGCGACAAGGATCTGGATGGCGTTGTCGAGGCGTTGGGTGCTAGTGTCCAGCATTGGGCGGTGACGCCGCTGGATTCGCCGCGCTCGCGTACGGCGGCTGGGTTGCAGGATGCGTTGCAGCGTCATGGTGCTTCAGTGCAAGCCTACGCGAGTGTGGCCGCTGCCCTGGAAGGGCAGTGCGCGCTGGCGACAGCCGATGACGAAATCCTGCTGTTCGGATCATTTTTTTGTGTTGCCGAGGCCCTTCAATGGCTGGCCCGGCGCTCCACGGAGGAAGCTGCAGATGGCATTGCTGGATAAGGCGTACAAGCAGCGCATGGTCGGGGCCCTGGTGTTGGTGGCCCTGGCGGTGGTTTTCCTGCCGATGCTGTTTTCCCGTCAGGACGAGCAACGCCAGGTCACGGTCGACGCGCCGGCCGCGCCCCAGGCGCCTTCGGTGCCGCCCGTTCAGGTCGAGCCGGTGGTTGTGCCCGAGCCCCAGGCGTTGCCTCAGGAACCGGTGCCCAGCGATGAGGAACTGGCTGAGCAACCTGCTGCGCCTTCCACGCCAATTGCACCTGCACCTGCCACGCCGGCTCCCGCCGCGCCGAGCAAACCGGCTGTCGCACCCGTGCCTGTTCCGGCGGCACCGGCGGTCAAACCGGCCCCGAGCCAGCCGATCACCGCTGCTTCAGCCAAACCGGACACTACCCAGAGTCGTGTGGATGCCAATGGCCTGTCGGTCAGCTGGTCGGTGCAACTGGCCAGCCTGACCAGTCGCGAAAGTGCCGAGAACTTGCAGAAAACCCTGCGCAGCCAGGGCTACAACGCCTATATCCGTTCCGCCGATGGCAAGAACCGGGTGTTTGTCGGGCCGCTGATCGAGCGGGCCGAGGCCGACCGCCTGCGTGACCTGCTCAGCCGTCAGCAGAACCTCAAGGGTTTCGTGGTGCGCTTCCAGCCAGAGCGCGGTTAACGGCGATTTAGCTGATTTGAATCACGCAGCTTACCGACAGCCCTGCGCTCTGCTAAAATGCGCCGCCTTATCCGTCTGTAGGCTGCACCGTGCCATTTACCTGGGTTGACTGGGCGATCGTTGCGATCGTCGCCATCTCCGCATTGATCAGTCTGAGCCGCGGCTTCGTCAAGGAAGCCCTCTCGCTGCTGACTTGGATCATCGCGGGGGTCGTAGCCTGGATGTTTGGTGGTTCGCTGTCCCAGTACCTCGCCGGATACATCGAAACTCCCTCGGCCCGCGTGATCGCGGGCTGCGCCATCTTGTTTATCGCCACCTTGCTGGTGGGCGCAATGATCAATTATCTGATTGGCGAACTGATTCGCGTCACCGGGCTTTCCGGGACGGACCGGTTCCTGGGCATGGCCTTCGGCGCGGCGCGTGGCGCGTTGCTGGTGGTCGTGGCCGTCGGGCTCTTGAGCCTGGGGCCAGTACAGCAGGATACGTGGTGGCAGGAGTCTCGGCTCGTGCCACAATTTCTATTGGTCGCAGACTGGTCCAAAAACCTGATCCTGGGTTGGAGCAGTCAGTGGCTTGCCAGCGGTATCAGCGTACCCGCTGAAATACCGTTCAAGGAACACCTCTTGCCGACGGCCAAAACGCCGCAGTAAGTGTGTTCAGTTCAGATCCATTAAGTAGGGGTTGCGTCGCATGTGTGGCATCGTCGGTATCGTCGGTAAGTCGAACGTCAATCAGGCGCTGTATGACGCGCTAACCGTGCTCCAGCACCGCGGCCAGGACGCTGCCGGTATCGTGACCAGCCATGACGGCCGGTTATTCCTGCGCAAGGACAACGGCCTGGTGCGTGACGTGTTCCACCAGCGTCATATGCAGCGCCTGGTCGGTCACATGGGTATCGGCCACGTGCGTTACCCGACCGCGGGCAGCTCGACGTCGGCTGAAGCCCAGCCGTTCTACGTCAACTCGCCTTACGGCATCACCCTGGCGCACAACGGCAACCTGACCAACGTCGAGCAACTGGCCAAGGAGATCTACGAATCTGACTTGCGCCACGTCAACACCAGTTCCGACTCGGAAGTGATGCTCAACGTGTTCGCCCATGAGCTGGCCCAGCGCGGCAAGCTGCAGCCGACCGAAGAAGACGTGTTCGCCGCCGTGACCGACGTGCACAACCGTTGCGTCGGCGGCTACGCGGTGGTGGCAATGATCACCGGCTACGGCATCGTCGGTTTCCGCGATCCCCACGGCATCCGCCCGATCGTGTTCGGCCAGCGTCACACCGACGAAGGCGTCGAATACATGATCGCCTCGGAAAGCGTGTCCCTGGACGTGCTGGGTTTCACCCTGATTCGCGACCTGGCCCCGGGCGAAGCGGTCTACATCACTGAAGACGGCAAGCTGCACACCCGTCAGTGTGCCACCAACCCGTCCCTGACCCCGTGCATCTTCGAACACGTCTACCTGGCGCGTCCGGACTCGATCATCGACGGTATCTCGGTCTACAAGGCGCGCCTGCGCATGGGCGAGAAGCTGGCCGACAAGATCCTGCGCGAGCGTCCGGAACACGACATCGACGTGGTCATCCCGATCCCGGACACCAGCCGCACTGCGGCCCTGGAGCTGGCGAACCACCTGGGCGTCAAGTTCCGCGAAGGCTTCGTGAAGAACCGCTACATCGGCCGGACCTTCATCATGCCGGGCCAGGCCGCACGGAAAAAATCCGTACGCCAGAAGCTCAACGCCATCGAACTGGAATTCCGCGGCAAGAACGTGATGCTGGTGGATGACTCCATCGTTCGTGGCACCACCTGCAAGCAGATCATCCAGATGGCCCGTGAAGCTGGCGCCAAAAACGTGTATTTCTGTTCCGCGGCCCCGGCCGTGCGCTACCCGAACGTCTACGGCATCGACATGCCGAGTGCCCATGAGCTGATCGCTCATAACCGCACCACCCAGGACGTGGCCGACCTGATCGGCGCCGACTGGTTGATCTACCAGGACCTGCCAGACCTCATCGAAGCGGTGGGCGGCGGCAAGATCAAGATCGAGCAGTTCGATTGCGCGGTATTCGACGGCAAGTACGTCACCGGCGACATCGACGACGCGTACTTGAACAAGATCGAGAACGCGCGTAACGATGCCTCCAAGGCCAAGACCCAGGCGGTCAGTGCAATCATCGATCTGTACAACAACTGAGTCACCAACCGGCCCCGAGGGGCCGGTTTGCGTTTAACCGATTAAGGAGTGGCAGCATGAGTCAGGATTGGGATGCCGGTCGGCTGGACAGCGACCTTGAAGGCGTAGCGTTCGATACCCTGGCGGTTCGCGCGGGTCATCACCGCACACCGGAAGCCGAACATGGCGAGCCGATGTTCTTTACCTCCAGCTACGTGTTCCGCACGGCCGCCGACGCGGCGGCGCGGTTTGCTGGCGAGGTGCCGGGCAACGTCTACTCGCGCTACACCAACCCGACCGTGCGCGCGTTCGAGGAGCGCATCGCCGCCCTGGAAGGTGCCGAGCAAGCCGTGGCGACTGCCACCGGCATGGCCGCGATCATGGCTGTGGTGATGAGCTTTTGCAGTGCCGGCGATCATGTGCTGGTGTCACGCAGTGTCTTCGGTTCGACCATCAGTCTGTTCGAAAAGTACTTCAAGCGTTTCGGCGTGGAAGTCGATTACGTGCCTCTGGCGGACCTGTCCGCTTGGGATGCGGCGATCAAGGCCAATACCAAGCTGCTGTTCGTCGAGTCGCCTTCCAACCCCCTGGCCGAACTGGTGGACATCGCCGCACTGGCGGAAATTGCCCACGCCAAGGGTGCCATGCTGGTGGTCGACAACTGCTTCTGCACCCCGGCGCTGCAACAACCGCTGAAGCTGGGTGCGGATATGGTGGTGCATTCGGCGACCAAGTTCATCGACGGCCAGGGCCGTTGCATGGGCGGCGTCGTGGCCGGTCGTGGCGAGCAGATGAAAGAAGTGGTGGGTTTCCTGCGTACCGCAGGTCCCACCCTCAGCCCGTTCAACGCCTGGGTCTTCCTCAAAGGCCTGGAAACCCTCGGCCTGCGGATGAAAGCCCATTGCGCCAATGCCCAGGCCCTGGCCGAGTGGCTGGAGCAGCAGGACGGCATCGAGAAAGTGCATTACGCCGGCCTCAAGAGCCATCCACAACATGAATTGGCCTTGCGTCAGCAACGCGGTTTCGGTGCGGTGGTGAGCTTTGAGGTCAAAGGGGGCAAGGAGGGCGCCTGGCGCTTCATCGACGCGACCCGATTGATTTCCATCACCGCCAACCTGGGC
Source organism: Pseudomonas thivervalensis (assembly GCF_001269655.1). Lineage (GTDB taxonomy): Bacteria > Pseudomonadota > Gammaproteobacteria > Pseudomonadales > Pseudomonadaceae > Aquipseudomonas > Aquipseudomonas thivervalensis. Next base: position 201,557 of record NZ_LHVE01000012.1, on the reverse strand, counting down.
GACAGCAAGACCACCATCACTCACCCGAGCACCACGTCCCACGGTCGTCTGTCGCCCCAGGAGCGTGAATCGGCGGGTATTCGTGACAGCCTGATCCGCGTCGCGGTCGGCCTGGAAGATGTCGCGGACCTGCAAGCCGACCTGGCCCGCGGGTTGGCGGCCTTGTGATCGAGCTGGCGACGCCGCCGAGCGGCACTCATGGCCGGGTTGCACTGGTTACGGGCGCCGCACGGGGCATCGGCCTGGGCATTGCCGCTTGGTTGATCTGTGAAGGCTGGCAGGTGGTGCTGACCGACCTGGACCGCGAGCGTGGTTCCAAGGTGGCGAAGAGCCTGGGCGACAATGCCTGGTTCATCGCCATGGACGTGGCGGACGAGGCGCAGGTCGCCACCGGTATCGCCGAGGTGCTCGGGCAGTTCGGGCGGCTCGACGCGCTGGTGTGCAACGCGGCCATCGCTGACCCGCACAACATCACCCTGGAAAGCCTGGACCTGGCTTATTGGAATCGGGTCCTGGCGGTAAACCTGGGTGGGCCGATGCTGCTGGCCAAGCATTGCGCACCGTATCTGCGCGCCCACAACGGCGCCATCGTCAACCTGGCCTCGACCCGCGCCGCGCAATCGGAACCCGACACCGAAGCCTATGCGGCGAGCAAGGGCGGCCTGCTGGCCCTGACCCATGCCCTGGCAATCAGCCTCGGGCCAGAGATCCGGGTCAACGCCGTCAGCCCCGGCTGGATCGACGCGCGCGATCCGTCCCAGCGTCGCGCGCAGCCGCTGACCGATGCCGATCACGCCCAGCATCCTGCGGGCAGGGTAGGGACGGTAGAGGACGTGGCGGCGATGGTGGCGTGGCTGTTGTCGCGCAATGCCGGTTTTGTCACGGGGCAGGAGTTCGTGGTGGACGGCGGCATGACCAAGAAAATGATTTATGAGTGAGGGCGATTGCGGGTGCCGTTTGAAACTGTTTTGAAAAAACTTCAACCCTGCTATTGACTTAGCTTCGGTACCTGCGTAAATTTCGCGGCCTCAACGAAGCAAAGGGTGATTAGCTCAGCTGGGAGAGCGTCTGCCTTACAAGCAGAATGTCGGCGGTTCGATCCCGTCATCACCCACCATGTTTTACGAGAGTTTTGCGAAAGCAAGACGGAAGCTGTCAAAAGCCTCCACCGACGCGCAGCGGTAGTTCAGTCGGTTAGAATACCGGCCTGTCACGCCGGGGGTCGCGGGTTCGAGTCCCGTCCGCTGCGCCATATTTTCCGAAGCAGGTTCGCCTGGTTCGAGATCAAGGCCCAAGGGTGTTGATCAGACGAGTTAACTGGACGCAAGTCCATAGCGATACGCAGCGGTAGTTCAGTCGGTTAGAATACCGGCCTGTCACGCCGGGGGTCGCGGGTTCGAGTCCCGTCCGCTGCGCCATATCTGCTTCGAGGCCCATTGAACGCCTTGAAGCTAAGAAGAAAGCTGCAAAGCTCCTTCTAGTCGATAGCAAAGACCCTGGTCGAAAGACCGGGGTTTTTTGTTTTCGGGATTTGAAAGATTGGAACAAGCCCCGTGGCGAGGGAGCTTGCTCCCGCAGGGCTGCGTAGCAGCCCTTGTTGTAGGTGGCCTCAGAACCCCAATTTATCCCGCAACCCGTAATACCAAGCCCCCATCGCCGCAAACGGCGTGCCCAACAACTGACCACCAGGGAAAGGGTAGTGGGGCAGGTCGGCAAACGCATCAAAACGCTCAGCCTGACCCCGCAGCGCCTCGGCCAGGACCTTGCCCGCCAAGTGCGTATACGTCACGCCATGGCCGCTGCAGCCCTGGGAATAATAAATGTTATCCCCCAGCCGCCCGACCTGCGGAAGACGCGACAGCGTCAGCAGGAAATTTCCGGTCCAGGCGTAATCGATCTTCACATCCTTGAGCTGCGGGAACGCCTTGAGCATCTTCGGCCGAATGATCGCCTCGATGTTCGCCGGATCCCTCGCGCCATATACCACGCCGCCACCGAAGATCAGGCGCTTGTCGCCCGTCAGCCGGTAGTAGTCGAGCAAGTAGTTACAGTCTTCCACGCAATAATCCTGCGGCAGCAGGCTATGAGCCAACTCATCGCTCAGCGGCTCGGTGGCAATCACCTGCGTACCGCAAGGCATCGATTTGGCCGCCAACTCCGGCACCAGATTGCCCAGGTAGGCATTGCCCGCCACGATAATGAACTTGGCCCTGACCTTGCCCTTCGGCGTATGCACAACCGGACTGGCGCCACGCTCGATGCGCACCGCGGGCGATTGCTCATAAATCACCCCACCCAGCGACTCCACCGCCGCCGCTTCGCCCAGCGCCAGGTTGAGCGGATGAATATGCCCGCCGCTCATGTCCAGCATGCCGCCCACATACTCATCGCAAGCCACCACCTCGCGAATACGCCGTTGATCCAGGAGTTCCAACTGGGTGTGACCAAAACGCTCCCATAAACGCTTCTGCGACTCCAGATGGCCCATCTGTTTAGCGGTGAGGGCGGCGAATACACCGCCGTCCTTCAAATCACACTGAATCTGGTACTTCGCCACCCGCTCGCGAATGATCCGCCCACCCTCGAACGCCATATTGCCCAGCAACTGCGCCTGCTGCGGACCAACGCTGCGCTCGATCACATCGATGTCGCGGCTGTAACTGTTAACGATCTGCCCGCCGTTGCGACCCGAAGCCCCAAAGCCGACCTTTGCCGCCTCAAGCACGGTGACCTTGAAACCGTTCTCCAGCAAAAACAGCGCAGAAGACAGCCCGGTGTAGCCGGCACCGATCACGCACACATCAGTCTCGACGTCGTCCTGCAGGGCAGGGCGCGCCGGAACCGGGTTGGCCGATGCGGCGTAATAGGACGCTGGGTAGGATGTGTTCGTCATTCTGGAACCTCTGTTTTATATTTTTTACGAATGCGACGATCCTACCCGAGATAAAAATCGGCCGCCAGCCACCCCCGATTCTTCGTTGCGGCGGGGAAATTAAATATTTTGCATATTCATAGGGTTAGGTGAAAAAAAGGTGTTGACACCCCTCCGGAATTCCGTAGAATGCCGCCTCACAGCAGGCACGTAGCTCAGTTGGTTAGAGCACCACCTTGACATGGTGGGGGTCGTTGGTTCGAGTCCAATCGCGCCTACCAAACAAAATCCGCTCTGCTGGGCGGTCTAGAAGGGCTCACCGAAAGGTGGGCCCTTTTTTGTTGTCTGGGATTTGCAAAACTACGACGTAGGAGGTTTCTGAAAATGTCTTCAAAGGCGCTAATCAAGCCCTGAGCCCTCGCCGGAGGTTTTCTATCGCGTTACGCTCTGGATGTTTTCAGTAAAAAAGGGTTTGGTAAACCGGTGGATAGGCGTATCGCTGGCTTTACTACCCGCTGCTCGCTGCCATGCATCGAGCCTTGATTTCACTGTATAGTATTTGAGCAATTCGATAGATTTGGTGACGTTATGACAGTAGCAGCTCAAAGCAAAGGCTCTTGGTCGGGGCCGACCATCGCCATGACTATGGTTGCGGCATGCTTGGTCATGACTGATCAAATGGCGCATACGGAAGTAGCGCCAGCCAAACAGTCAACTGCAGCAGCGAAGCGGACCCAGGCGAATGTGCAGGATCTTGTGAAAAGTGTTGTTGGCGAACTGCGCAGGCTCGAAACCGACATGGGTAAATACACCAGGATTTTGTGCGAGGCAGACGTTCCAGAACGCCATCTGGAAGACCATCCTTTTGGCTTGATCGCAGACAACCTGAGGTTTGTAGAGAAGAGGCTCCGTGAAGCAGGTACTCCGGTCGGGCGCGAAAAAGAGTTCAATACGCTGCTTCGAGCTGTAGCGAAGGCGCGCTCGGTCGCGGCGATGAATGATTCCCTGATACGTCAACGCACAATCGTCCCGAATGTCATCGAGAGCGATATCGACTTGGAAGGGCTGAAGACCCTGACGACCCGCAACACGCAGCGTCTGATCGATCAAGTCGGATAGTGGTTATTCGAGTCGAAATCCATCCTGAATTGCGGGCTGATATCGAGTTGGCACTCGCAGCCCATCCTTTTGCACTAGACCAGATAATTAAAGATTTTACCGTCTGCATGGATAGCAAAGGTCAGACACTTCCCAGTTACATGGGGTGTGATCAGCCATATCACGAGCCGGCAGCGGCTCGATCCGGCCAACTTCGCCATATTCATATCGCTCTACCACCCCAAAAGTTCAGGGCTTCCGATCGGCAAGCCTACAGAAAATGCGACATAAAGCGGCCGCAGCTAGATGCCGCTTTAGTCTACGTACAGGGCGAGCTTTACGAAGACCGATACATGATCCTGGCATTCTTCGCGCCGTATGCGCACGACAAGGCGAAGGTCAATGCCGTGATGACTAGGTTTGGGGTGCTGGCTAAACAATTTCGAGACGAAAACTGAATTATGATGAAAAGCTGTTTGAGGACGCTCGGAGCTCGCCTCGCTAACAGTATAGTGATCCCCGCCGCTTGGTTATCGGGGCTTGCGACGATAGGATTCGTGTGGGGCATGATAGAGTTTTCGTCCGGTAAGCTTACCGTCGAAGGACGTCAGCTCTTCCTGGCTTCTGTTTCTATTTTTTGCCTCGCTATATGGCACTTGATACGGCGCAAGAGACGAGCAAAAGCGCTTGTAGCATCCATCAACCTAAAAGAAGGCCTGAGCCTTGACGAGACTCAGCTGCTCGCCTTTCCAAGCCCCATATTTTTTGCCTTTGACCCTTCCAACAAAAAACTCGCTCAATGCCAAAGCGCCACCGGCGATTATCAAGTTCGAGACTTCACGTGGGTAACGGGCTGGCAGTTTGAGTGGCAACAGATTGACAGCAAGGTATCGGGCGGCGTTCTTCAAATAGTCGAAGGGGCAGGCATGAGCGTTCCAGCCGACGAGATTCGACGTAGATTCATAGGATTCTCACTGGTTTTGACGGTTGCCGATCCAAGTCATCCTCCCCTCCGTTTTCCAATGAATCGGAGCGCAGCTGAAAGGTGGTGCACTCGGTGCAATGTGCTTTTCAAGTGCTGAACCCAGGAAAGCGGGGGACAGACCGATTATGAGACTGGCCGATTATAGACGGATCAAAATTGTGGTCTGTCCCCTCGGTTCCCCCGAGCCCAAGAGCATTAACGGCGTTAGCTTCCTTCCGGGAACCTTCAGTTGGTTCCGCATCACCGCGAGGTGGTGTCGAGTCCGATCGTAAGAAGCACAGCAGTGTGAGGAGCAGGATGAAGCGAAAAATGAAGCGGGACAGCTTGGACATAGTCGACACCTGAAGTTGAAGTCGACTCCTATTGTCTATATCCGCTCTCGCAGTTCCACTCAACTCGGTGTAATTACGCTGTGCCAGCTTTTGACGGTCAACAATCGAAGAAGCGAGGACAGACCCTGAGGGATCCCCACAAATCTACTCCAGGCTCTGCGCCTGATAATGCACCTCGTCACGCAGGGCCTGCTCGAGCTTTTCTAAATGCTCTCGTCCGCCAAAGTCCGTGCAGCAACGCCAATACTCCAGCCCTAAGCGCCACAACGAAAGCACCCGCCTATCTTTAAGGCTGTTGCTTTGATAACGCTGTTCCAATTTGCTTTCACGTGCCTGTAGCCCTGTCAGGAAGATGAGGTAGTTGGCCAGAGCCGCAATCAACAGCAGCGCCTCAATGCGCCGAGGGCAATGACTTCTATGCAGGTTCAGCCCCAACCCCAAGTGCTCACTTTTTACATCCCGGAAGCCTTCTTCGATCTGCATGCGCCTTTTATAAATCACGACGATTTTCGCCGGATTCCACTCACTGTGCTCCAGGTTGCTCGCCAGCAACCAGGGTTCACGTTCACGTCTGGCAGACTGACGACTGAGCTTATTTTTGGCGATTGAACCGGTGACTCGTTGATGCTTTCGGCCTTTGGCCGAGTGACGGACACAATACAAGTCGATGAAATGGGGAGCGCTACGGGTCATCTCGACACGGCCCAACGATTTGGGTGATGAAGTGGCCAGAGCATATAGGCTTTTCACTGGTTGCCAGTCAGCGCCACCACTGCGATAAAGCTCACGATTTCTTATGCGAGCCACGTAATACCAGCCCTGCGCTGCCACTGCCTTCATCCATGGACGCCGAAAACCTGCGTCAGTTACCAAGATGGGAATACAGCCGTCAGGCAGTAGTTCGGCCAGTGTGTTGAGCAATCGTTTTTGGTATGTCGGGCAACTCTCACGCTCATGCACACTTTCATAAATGGGAAATGAGCGTCCCGCCAACGGGATCGCCGCTCTCAACAAGAACGCGTCCCCTGGGGCGTCAATTCGAGACCAGTCGACCAAAATCAATGGATGTTTTAGAGAGCCCAGCAATGCTCGTAACATCACCCAGTAGAACAGTGGACGCTCTGCTCTGAGGTGCTGATTACCCAGCAATCGATCTACTCGCTTGATGGCATGTTTGGGGTAAGCCCGGCCTGGCATAGACCGTCCTAGACCTGTCAGCGTCAGACGACGGCCTTGCAGTAACGAACTGACACAACTCATCAACGTAGTCAGACGACGGGAATGGACAGAGGGAAGTGCTTGAGCGAGCGCTCTGTGTAAAAATCGGATGGCCTGCATGGGTTCGGGATCTTGTTTTTGTGTGGTGCAAACCAAGTTGCCGACTCATGCAGGTCTCTTCAATATTCCAACTTCTTGATTTCCTGTAAGAAAATTCGGGGATCCCTCAGGGACAGACCACAACTATGGGGAGGTTGAGTACAGGTGAACTCTAATCGTGGTCTGCCCCTAATTCACTCAGCGCCGGGCTTCTTTTATCTGCCTACCGATTCTTGGCCGAATCGTAAACGCTGCTTCGTTCCCGCTTGCCGACGGCCAGCACCAGGATGACAATCCGTCCATCCTCAACGCGGTACACGAGTCGGTAGCCGGCGCCGCGCAATTTGATCTTGTAGCAATCCTTCATGCCGTGAAGCGCATCTCCTGGCACTCGTGGCCCGGCCTGCCGTTCTTGGAGCTTTCGCAAGAACTGGAGGCGGATGGTGCCGTCGAGCTTGCGCAGTTCCTTCAGCGCTTTCGGATCCCACTCGACTCCGTACTCAACGGCCATTGGCGATATCTGCCTCGGCCTCGCCGATGAGATCGTCGAGAGATACTCGAACGGGTGTTTCGTTGGCATCGAGCCGTGCCTTGACCAAGTGAACCAGTTCCAGTTCGTCCAGGCGCTCAACCATCGCCTCGTACACGTTGGCAGGGACCATGTAGCCCATAACGCGGTTGTGATTCAGCACCGCCACGGGCAAGCCGTTGGCGCCGCTCAGGACGGCAGAGGGGTTCTTCTTGAGTTCGGATACGCTGACGGCCACATCGGCCAGGATATTTTGCATAGATAAGACTCCGATTTAGGTCGTTATTCTGGTCTTTTGGTGCTGTGTAGGCAAGCGTTCAGCGTTCCAATCCCTCGTTCAAAGGTTGGAGGGAGCTTGGCTGCGCCGGACGTTTTTGTTTCGGGAAAAAGGGGGGCGGGAAAAAGGGAAAAGGGGAGGGACTTTTTTGCCGCTGCGGCTTATGAGGGCTCAAACGAGCGCCGCGAAAGGCATTGACGCAAACTCCTACACAAACCTCGGAAGCCAGCGCATTGCAGCATCTGGATAGGCAACTTATTGCCTCTATATCGCCCGGATGGCGATTCGGGTTTGGCGACTCGATTGAATGAAGCGCAGAAGCTCCTGCTCCTTATCAATTGAAGAGGTACTGCTCATGACCCGATACATGCCCATCACCGGCATCGACTGCATCCCCGCAACCCTGCTCATCGACACCGAAGCGCCTCTAGATGTCCTTTTCGAAACCGCCGATTACCGTATCCGCACGGTGACCCAAGTCTTGGAAAATATCGCGTTTCGCTCGGACATCAGTTCAGACACCGTGGTGCTCACTGATTTTTGTAAATTGCTGACCACATCGTTACGCGATGGTTGTGATGTCATGGATGTGATTGGAAGACGATTGCGGGAGCAGGCGGCGGAGTAATGAAAACGGGCGACTTATAAGCCGCTCGTTCCATAAGAGGAGAACGGGGGCAGACTACGGTATGAGACGGTCCATGGTTTGTCCTCGGCGGCGCAGCCGTCGTAAACGGGTTGATGCGGTTTGTCTGTATAACCGCGCCATCCCTTTTTTTGGGGCGGCTTCGCCACCCAGCGGGAGCAAGCTCCCTCGCCACGGGGTTTGCGGCGTCGCGGCTCAGGCAGCCAGAGGCCAACCAATACGCGCTGCACGGCGCAGGCTCGCCTTAACAACCAAACGATGAAACGGGGCAATAACGAAAATGTAGGCCCGCCCCAGTCGGTTGTGGCACTGGACCACGGTTGAAAAAACCAGTTGGCGACTGCCTTCTTGCTCTGCCTCTTCAGAACACAGGATCGATATGCGGAAGTCGAGGTGCTTGTCGTCCTCTCCCAACACGATTTCAGTCTGGTTCGTGCTGTAAACCTTGAAGATTTGAATCCGATGAGCAAGTGTTGCCAGATGCCTGGCTGTCTTGAGCCCAAAACAGGCAACGACAGTGTCCCGGATTTTCATGAGCCATCCGATCCAGGATGGCTGGTGGGAAAGGACGAATCGAGCTAGCACCTCTGGATCGCTGGATGTGCCCGCAGGGAGCTGAATCGCAAAGGCGTCCGCCAGGTTCGTCGACTTGTAAAGGTGGATGACGCCGGACCTCGAGGGGACCGGCACGGACATAATGAGCTCACATTCTCGGGGCATCGGGGATCTCTTCCTGAGTTCTAACTACCAATTAGATGACATGCCATGTCGCATTTCTTGTTGGGGCGCGCCCACTTCTCCTTGTCGGATACTGAGCCCGATCAATACATCATAGAACGCTTGCTGCCCGGCAGGCAGAACAGGAAGCAATGTCGCACGGCGCTTGTCGGCATCGAACCAGGATTCAACCAACCATCCCACCAGATAGAGCGCCGAAAGGCATCCGCCAGCAGTTGCAACGTTGCCCTGGCATACAAGAGGTTGATCCACGGGCTCAAGTCCCAGGGCTTGCAAGCCCGATCGTGCATCCGGGTGTGTCGTTGCTCGGCCGCTGAGCAGCCCAAGCCGTTGGAGAATGAAAGCGCCGGCGCAGATGGAGCCGATTCGCTGGCGTTTGGGGTCAAGTTCAAACGACGGCAGGAAATCCGGGGAGGCCAGTGCGGCGGGTATTCCTTCCTTGCCGCTGGCGAACAATACCGCGTCGGCACTATTGGCCTCGGAAAGCGGACCGTGCACCGAAACAGGCAGGCCATGCGCCGATCGTACGACAGGGCTGGAACCCAATATTCGGACGTGCCAGTCCTCGGTGTTGCGGCCTAAGATGTCCCACATCAGGAATAGGTCGATATCGGTGAATTGGTCGAAAGCAACCAGGACGATTTTCTTCAAGGCGAGCTCCATGAAAAGTGCTGGCGTGCAAAACGCAACGGCCATCTTTGCTGGTGTTCGCAGGGTATCGATCGGTTGCGCGCCATACACAGCCTGTATGGCAATAAATAAGGAGCGAAATAACGGATGGAAAAACTAACGCGTCACCATTGGATCGCGGCTGGTTTCGAGGCCCTCGACCAGACAGGGCATATTGGCGTGTCAGCCGAGAGTCTATCGCGCCGATTGAATGTGACCCGCGGATCGTTCTATCACCATTTCCGCAATCGCGAAGACTTTGTTCGCACCTTGCTGGCCGCTTGGGAAGAAGACTACACGGAGCGCATGCTCGCTTTTGCGGCCCAGGGTCGTAGCGCGGGCGAAATCTTGAAACGCTACTTGAGTGTTGCCGCTGAGAAACAACCTGGGCGAGAAGTTTCCATCCGAGCCTGGTCGCTGCACGATCCGTTGGTAGGCGAGTTTCAGCAGCGTGTTGACACACGACGATTGGACTTCGCGATACGGACGTGTCGTCGCTTGGCCCATAGGCCAGGCGAAGCAGAAGTGATGGGGCAGGTGGCCCACTTGTGCTTGATTGGGGGGCAACAGGCAGGGCTGCGGCGTGATGCCGCTCGTTTCAACCGTTTCGTGCATCGAGCCTTTTCGCTTTTCGAAGGGGTTCTTTCACCGTGGCGGTCCAGGTCGTGAGAAGAAATGAGCAGGGGGGTGCCTGACCTGATAGCGTTGTGGGAAAAGGCCAGGAATGAGCTGCGAATGGGCAAGCCATGTGTTTCGATGTCTATTCGGGATGAGGACCGATAATGCCGTACAACTACACGAACGGCCGGTACTTGGTCTTCAAAGGCCGGGGCAGCGATGGGGCGCCCTTGGGGCGGCTTCATCAGGACGGAATAGTTCGAAATCTTCAGGGTGAGCCGCTGTATTACGTAAACACGGACGAACATGCGTTCAGTTCGGTCGATTTTATCTTTCAAGGCGGTATACAAAAATGTAGCGGCACGTTTTATGTGCTCGGCGACAAAGTTCTTTTCACATTTTCCGAGATGACGGTTAAGCCACAGGGAAACGAGACCGAGGAGGAGGCGCTTCACAGGGAATTCAAAAAAAGGGCGTTAAGTTTGGCAGGGCAGATCGTCCAGGCGAAAAATGAAATGGTGCAGGCACGCTTGGATATGGCCTGGTCCAATTTAAATTTTTTCCGCCGTTTTCGTGCCTTCTTGACGAGCCGAGCCCGTAGGGAGCGAACATCAGCAGGGTGGCGTTACAGTGGGTTGGAAAGTGCTCATGAGTTCAAATCGGAGTCTGTCCCCATCTCCTCATCGTCACTCGCGACAATGGTTTTGTGGGCTGCGGACGCAAGGAAAGCGCGGGCAGACCACGATTATGAGGCGGTCCGATTACACGTGAACTCAAATCGCGGTCTGTCCTCAGCCTTCTGGTTTCCGCCGATTGCGGTGGGTTCTATAGCGGCACTTGCAGGAGGTCCTCGTCGTAACTTGCGCTGGGAAAACATCCAGTCAATCTATACTCAGCGTTTTGCCCGGACACTTGCCAATTGATTGGGACTTAAATGAAAAGGTATTTTGGCCGCAGATAATGTACGCAATATCGAGGGCTGTCCCAGTTGTTCTGATTCCCGCCCTTGGCTCGTAGCAGCGAAGCAATGGTGCTAAATTCTGCGCGTCCAGCGTGTGGGCCCATCTGGCTCGGCGGGGATATTTAACGCCTCTCTCAACCGATTTTGTGGATATGGAAATTCAATGAACACACCTAAGCTTTCGATTGCGCTGTCCTGTGCTGTTGCAGTTTTGATGTTGAGCGGATGCGCTGCCTCTGTAAAAAGCGGCGGGACTGAAACGCTCGTCATTCAGGAGTCAGCCAAGCAGAACCTGATCGTAAACTTTGAGGGGAATAGCAAGGTTCAACAAAACGAGGACTGGCCTCGCTTGAAGCGGGAGTGGAATGACGCTCTGCAAGTCGAAGCGACTCGCGCCGGTTACAGGCTTACAGAGGCTCAGGCATCAAGCCAGGCAAGCAAGGACGGTGTTGGTATCAAGATCAACGTGACCAATTTTCGTTACCTGACCCCAGGCGCTCGTTACGGAGCAGGGGTCATGGTGGGGAATGCGTGGGTCAATTCCAGTGCAGATTACTCGGACTTGAAATCGGGTCGCCTGATTGGAACTCGCACCTATGACACCTCGTCGTCTGCTTGGGAAGGCGTCATGTCGGCCATGACCCAAGAGCAGGTTCAGGCTATTTCTCAGAAAATCATAAGTGACATCAAGAGCGCAAAAGCCAAGTAGTGCGATCCTGGGTTTGCCAGTGTTGGTTAACCGGGGCATCGGCGGTGAAAGGTGTGGAACTCCAGCCTAGCGTTCTGCCGCGCGATGTATTCGCGTCGAAGCTGATGAAACAACGCGCCCGAGGACGACTAATCAATGCCAAAGAAACTTCAGGAAAGCAAAGCAGCGACGGCTGCTGACATTGAGCGCTCCATCCAGGCACTGAACAAAATGGCAGAGCGCCTCTGGGGCGACGGTCGGGAAGCTGAGGCGAAAGCCCTGCTCGATGCCTTGGATGCTTTAAACAGGGCGCTCGACAGGATCCGGATTGGGGAGAGTCGCAGGGTTCTTCATTGAGCATCAGAGTGCTTACGAGATGCCCGCTCATCAACGGTCATCGCGATTGCGCAGCAGCCACTCATCGACGGCGTCTCCGAGCGTTTTAGGGGCGCCATCACGTATCCAGGCCATGAAGTCTCGGTCAAATTTAAAGTTGTCGCCGCAGTGCTCCACCATGAATCGGCGGACGTTCTGTGTGTTTCGATAATCCTTGCAAACTGGCGTATCTCTTGTGAGCTGATCACTGTGCCAATTAAAACTCATGGGGCGGGCTCCGTACTGGATGGTCAGACCTATAAATCCATGACACCGGATGCTTGACGTCTTGCAAGCGGTATCCACACGTCCACGTAACCCTTCCCTCGGGAGGGTTCGAAATCCGCGCTGTACTGCTCGAACTCAGGCGCGTCGGCTATCTCATATTCAGACTCAGGCAACCAGTGATTGAAAATGGTGAAGAACGTCTGATGGATCGTCGAGATATGGCCTTGGTGTCGAAACACACCATAGTTTTGCTGCGGCACCCTGAAATAACGAAAAGCCGGAGGAAGACTTTCTACGCAGGACACTTCTGTGCCGGCAATGTATTCAAAACTACCGTCCAGTCCAGGATTACAGCACAGGCCATAGCTCCAGTTGTTGACCTGATCGGGGACCCGTCCCAGGTAGTGGGAAAACGCTTGCCACAAACCGACGATGCCTTCGTTCTTATCGAAGGTAAAACGATCTCCCATACCCGCGATGAAAAACGCTGCCCTGGTTTCAAAGCGAGGTTCGGAGAGTGTTATGAGCTTCCTTTCTTTCATACGTAAAGGCTCCACTAGCGAGAGATGTTCATCCTCGTGCCCACGCACTTGCTTCGGTGTGACTCCAAACAGATCGCAGAAGGCGCGCGTAAACGCTTCATGGGAGCCGTAGCCGGCATCCAGCGCTACTTGCAGAATGTCCGGCGCGCCTCGACGCAAGGCCAGTGCTGCTTGGCTCAACCGCCGAGCACGGATGTACCGCATCACCGACCAGCCCGTCGACAGCGCAAACAAACGGGCCAAGGCAAAGGGAGACAGGTTGCAATGGCGCGCGACACGTCCCAGATCGAGTTGGGATCCCAGCTCCAACTCGATGTACCACAGGGCCCTCTCGATATTCAGCATGACGGTCTCCATGAATGCTGAAAGCGACGTTATCAAATGCATGGGGAGAACATTTGATCGTTCTTGCGGTTTTTGCTTTCTACTGCCGTATGACGGGCTGCTGCCTACACTGGATTAACTCATTCATTCAAGGAACTGGAATGCTCATTGTTTTCAGCGGCCTGCCCGGCACCGGAAAAACGACTATCGCTAATGACCTCGCCGCTACGACAGGTGCCGTGTACGTGCGGATCGATACGATTGAACAGGCGATTCGGAACTCTGGCGCGCTTGCGCAAGATGTCGGGCGCAGTGGCTACATGGTCGCCAATGAGCTGGCCCTGAGTAATCTTCGTTTGGGGCACACGGTTGTCGTTGATTGTGTCAATCCAGTCCTCGACAGCCGAACCGCGTGGAGCGAAGTTGCCTCACGGGCGGGTAGTCGGTTGGTAAATATCCAAGTGATTTGCTCCGATAAACATGAACATCAGCGCCGGGTAGAAACGAGGGAAGGTGACATTCCCGGGCTGACGCCACCCACCTGGCAGTCTGTACTGGATCATGAATATGAGCCATGGGACGAAGCTCCGTTTTGCATAGACACAGCCATGGCCTCTGCGGCGCAGGCGATCTCGATGATCATCAAGCGATTTCTGTCCACGGAGTAGGATTGGGACCGGTAGAAGGTTGGCTTCGAAATGAATTGACCGGCGGTCCGACCGTTTGGAATTACCGCCGCCGGGGGGACTCCATTCATCGAGGAATATGTATTCCTCAATGGCGGTGAACACCGCCCGAGGCAAATGGAATGACGTCGTTCGAAGAATTCAGGGCCACATCCCATGAGCTTCTCAAAGAGCTGGATGCCGCGACGATTAAGATGATGATGTTGGTTTCTGCGAAAGAGGTATCCGGTCCTTTTTGGGAAGATGCCGCCCAACGGCATCATGACGCTGTAGACGCCTGGCATTCCTTTCTCAATATCCCTACGGATTTCGCGGCGAGTCCGCCTCTTCCTTGAGGGCGAGGAAAGAAGGGGCGCGAGTCGCGCTCCGCTGTTCTACTGCGCTGAAGGCGCTACAGGGATCCGTTGTGCTCGGACGGCCACAGATTCAGAGGATGGATTTTCCTTCTTGGCCTGGGGTGGGCTGGCAGGAACATCCGGTTTATCGTCAGGCGTGTGCTGCGCGCTCAAACACCTCGTCGGCCCATTGGTTCAGGCTCTTGCCAGCAGCTTGGGCGGCAATGGTCGCGGCAGCATGCACTTCAGGACGAATGCGCAGCATCACCTTTCCAGAGGCAGGCTTCTCGGGGCTTACCCCTTGTTCGACACAGTCCGCCAAATAATCCTCGATAGCACTAGCAAGTTCGGCGCGCAGTTCTGTCACTGAGGCGGCGTGAAAGCTGATGATGTCACGTACTCCCAGAACTCGACCGACGAAGATGTCGTCACGCTCATCAAACTCAACACGGGCTGTGTAGCCCTTATAGGTCATGCTGTTCATAGTTCAACTCCTGCCCGCTGGAGAAATTCTCGAGCTTCTTCTACCTGATACTTCTTGGCTTCCTTTCCAGGATGCGGCCGATGGCAGCGCCACTGGGTCTCTCGTAACACGAGCTTGACCCGCGATCCTTGGCGCTCCAGTATCTGGCCGCCCAAATGAACGACTAAGGCCTCAATGTCAGCAAACACTACTGCCGCGCTGGTTGGCGTGCGGTAGATCGCTTCTAGGATTTTCCGGTGCCTGTTCTTCATTTCGCTCATGCTATCAAAAAAAGATAGCAGGATCCTATCAGTACAAATCCACCAAGGCTTGGACCAGAGACGAGATTTTCATTTCTGCCTTTTTCTAAAGGAACAAATCTGTCCATACCCTACGCTCTGATGCGGCTTCCTATGCAGGGATCCAAAAAGCCGCTCTTTAATCGGACAGCAAACGATCTTTCATGCTGATCCAATTCAACCAATACTCCACCCCAACAACCACTCACTAAAAGCCCGCACTTCCACCTGCCGCTCCCGCCCCGGCACGCACACCACCGTATATCGCGCGCCCGCCAAACGAACCTCAGGCCGGTAATCAATCAACTCCTCCCGCGCAACCGCGTCGGCAACCAGCACATTGCTGGCGAGCACCAGCCCATGCCCGGCGATCGCCGCTTGCAGGGCGTGCTGTTCCTCGTCATAACGCCGAAAACGCGCATTTTCCAGCCAGCCCAGGGTGCCGGCCTTGGCGCACCATGCCGGCCAGTCGACCGCCACCTTGGCGCTGCTCAGCCATGGCACGTCGATCAGTTCAACAGGCGAGCCCGCTGCGGGTGGTTGCCAGCCGGGGCGGCGATACACACCGAAATACTCGTCCAGCAAAGGCTGTTCGAACAGCTGTGGATCCGGCGTGAACAGGGCGCGGATCGCCAGGTCGATGCTGGCGTCACGTCGCAGGTCCACTACGTCGTTGCTGCTGTGCAGGCTGACGTCGATCTCCGGGTGCAATCGATGGAAATCCCCGAGCCGAGGGATCAGCCACAGGCTGGCGAACGCCGGCGTAGTGCTCACCACCAGCGACTGGGCGGCACACAAGGGCGACAGTATTTGCAGGCCCTGTTGGATATCGAGCAGGGCGCGGTGCATGTAAGGGTGAAGGCGCTCGCCGTCGGCGCTCAGGCGCACGTTTTGACTGGAGCGTTCGAACAGGCGCACACCCAGGAAGGCTTCAAGGCTTTTAACCTGATGGGAGATCGCCGCCGGGCTGACATTCAGTTCCTGGGCCGCGGCCTTGAAGCTGCCCAGCCGTGCGGCGGACTCGAAGCCGCGCAAGGCGGTGAGGGGCAGTTTGGCGAACATGCGGGTGGGTTACTCAGGTTGAGCGTGGCTCAATTTAGCTCAATTGTGCGCAGGGGCTCAACTTGCCAGGCTGTGGTCTTCCAACCCAGCCAAGGAGCCCAGCGATGCAAGGCACACCCCGTAAAATCCTCCAGGCCATCCTCTATGAAGCCGGTGGTGTGCTGTTCGTGGCACCGGCGCTGGCGCTGACCTACGAACAAGGGATGGGCTATTCAACCCTGCTGTCCCTGGTGATTTCTGCCGTCGCGCTGGCCTGGAACATGCTTTTCAACGGCCTGTTCGAATGGTGGGAGCGCCGCCAACCCAGCCGCCATCGCAACTGGCAGCGACGGTTGCTCCATTCCTTGGGATTTGAAGGCGGCTTGACGCTGATCCTCACGCCGGTGATTGGTGCGTGGTTGGGCATCAGCCTGTGGCTGGCGCTGGTGACGAACCTGGGGTTGTTTGTGTTTTTCTTTTTCTACGCGCTGGTTTTTCAATGGGGGTTTGATCGAGTATTTGATGTGCCGCTTTCGGCGCAGGCTGATCAGACGCTCGGTGTCTGACGTCGACGCGCCTTGAATCAGTTGCTCAGAAGCTTGGGCGCATCTTGATGCACTGTTCGCTGTCGCTTTTTCCCATTTTGAGGGTGGTGCCACTCTTTTGCCTTCATTTTGGTCGGCGTATGGGGTATTTTGATGCGCTCAAAAAAGGAGCTGTCATGGGTAAGCTGTTGTACGTAATCGTTTTAATCGCAGTAGCGGGATTCTGCTACAAATTCTACTCCGCTAACCAACAAGTGCAGCAAAACGCGTTCAGCTGCCTGAAACTCCAGATGGCGGAGCAGGATAAATGCTTTGAAGCCGTCGGGCGCCAGGCTGCTAATCTGGAGAAGGCGGCCAAGGCTATGACTGGACAGAACTGATCTGTCGTTATAAGCGAGTCAAAAACAATTAACGAAAAGCGGGGGCGGAACAAGCCCCCGATGCTCTTGCATTCGATCCCTTTTTCTCAAATATTCAGAATTGTGCATTAGACCCAGCTGCTTGAAGTATGGATTTGCAATATGAAACGATGACCCTGTCGGCTTCATTCAGCGGACGTCCGCCTTTGGAAATGATACGTCCGTCAGGCAGTTGAGACCATGAGTCGCTTTCGCCCAAGTTCATGTTTCGTTTGGCATATTCATTCAAGCGTTCAAGGCACATGTAGGGGAGGTCATTAGTTGTCAGGACGGCTGTAATGATTTTTTGAGTGGCGTCTGCCGTTATTTGAGATGTACCATTTACTGGTGTTCCAATCCCCCCTGAAGTTGTACCACTGACTGAATTGTTTTTGTTTTCATCGATAATCTTCTTGAGCTCTGCTTCTTTTCCGGTTAATTCAGCTACCTTCGTCTTGGCTGCGTCAGAAGGTGTATCGGTCACCGCTTTTTTTGCAGTCGCCAGCTCGCTCTGAACGGCGGTCAACTCTTGCCGCTGGGCTGCCAACCCTGCGACTGATGCGCTGCCGGAGGACGCTAGATACACAGCCGGAGCAATTGCTCCCTGGTTCAGTTCTTCCACGGCTGCTAATGCCACCGAGTAACGCTGGAGTCTTGCCAGGAAAAAATTATATTGTGCATCATCAAGCGTGTCGTTCATGCGAGCTTCGCAAAGTCGATAAAATTCGTCTCTGAAGAGCTGAATGTTCTTTGATCTGACGCCAATGTAGGCTGCCGAAGTTTGTACCGCGGCTGCCAATTCCGCCTTGGCTCTATCGCTCAGAGCGCCGGAGGCAGCGAGTTGAGCTGCATAGGCTTGCATTGCATCAGGGCTCGGTTCCGCACAAATGGTGTCGTTGCCGCTTATAATTGCTCTCTGGTTAATATCTATAAATACGGACTTTTGCCTTTCTTTGGCTATTTGAGGAAGCTGGAAGTCATGGGTTCTATAGATGCTGTTCCAGTTTGCATTGCAGCCACTTAAGAGTAATGCAGCCATTATCAATGGTAGTGTTTTCATCTGCTGCTCCCTTGCATTGTTTTTTTGGATATCGCTAGGGCTCAGAGTAGTCGCGCCTGTGTATTCTGCCATTCTTTTCAAGAGATTAAGGAGTTATAGGTACGAGTGTTTAAAATGCTGACAGATATGTATCGCCTACTTAACACTTGGCTGGGCTTGGGAAGGTGTCGGCGTAAGTCGCCATGGAATTTATCGGTGGGTCTGATCCTCTTGCCCAAGAGCACGATAAGTATTGGACAGACGCATGGCAAAACAGTAGCGTTCAACCCCCAACTCAAAAACTCCACCATCAGGGATGGCTATGTCATTCAGACTCGTTTCGCTAATGGCAACCGCTTCCCCGTTGCTCGTGGGTTGTATCTTTCTGCCCATGGGCGCAGAGGAAAAGGCGAAGTACGCCGAATATCATCGGACTACCGAGTCTCCTGCGACCTATGAGGCCATGGACTGCAATACGTTGTTGATTACTCGGGACAGCTATGACCAGTACCCCACGCCTCGGACAGAAAGAATCAGGCAAGTGATTCATCAAGTGGTCGCTCAGCGAGACTGTTCTCGTCATAGCGCAACGCAGCCAAGCGTTGTCGCCAGTCCTGTTCCCTCTACGACAGCAGCGCCAGCCCCGATACCTGCCCAAAGCAATGCCGCTCCCATGCCTGTTGCGGCTGGACACCTAGGGGCGCATCTCGGCGCAGTCACGCCTGCTGTTGTAAAGAGCTTCGGTTTGCCTTCCGCGAAAGGGGTGCTGGTGTTTGGTCCGGAACCAGGCGCCGATGCCACGAAAATGGGGCTTTTGGCGGGGGATATTATTTTGGAGATCGCCGGCGCGGCGGTGAACAACCCTTCCGAGGTTACGGCCATCATCGGTCGCATGACGCCGGGTGACAGCGCCTCTATGAAGGTCTGGCGCTATCGGGCAGTGGCCGACGTCCGGGTCGTTGTTTCTGACGGGAGTACGGCGCACTGACGCAAAACGTATAACTTAGTCGCCCGTGTCACAGGGCTTGGAGTAGAGTGCGGATGGCTCTTCTTCCGGCCCGTATTCGTGAGTGACTGCATGAAACCGTTCTTAAGTATGTTGGCCGTTGTTCTACTGGCAGGTTGTTCGACGCTCTCTGAAACCTTCGATGATCGCCCACGTTGTGGTCCTCATCCGTATTGCGGGTCCTCCACCGACATTGAAGTGATCAAGGCCGCAACGGACGAAAATGCCGGGGTGTTTCGTGCCTTGGTGCCATTGGCATTGATTGACCTGCCGTTCAGCTTGGTCGCCGATACGCTATTTCTGCCGTATACCTTGTTTGCTAAAGAACCGACTCGGGATTAGTCGGACCGGGGGAGACTTCGCAGGCCTGCAGACTGGGCTATCCAAATCCCCACGACTCGGAAACAACGAGCCCGCACACTCATCATGACGAGGTGCGGGCTCTTGATGACCCAAGCCTGCAATCAGAGACGCATACCTTTGAACGGATTCCAGCCTTGTTCGCCTTTCACTTCCTTGAGGTAGTACGCGTAGTTGGCCATCAGCGTGTACATCATCGACATGGCGATGCTCAGGCCCGTGCTCAACGGCCGCGGAAACTCCATACCGATGATGGCGAAAATCACGCTCAAGGCGATGTTGATCGCCACGAAGATACCCAGCAGGGCCAGGTTCTTCTTCCAGAGACCCAAAACAAACAGGTAGATAGGACCGAAGAAAAACGCGATCACATTGGCGTTGATGAGGATTTTCTTCTTGAAGCCAGGCAGCTTCTTGAAGGCTTCCTTGTAGCGCGGGTCGTTTGGCGCACCGTAGGTGTCAAAGAAGTCGAAGCGTTCCTGCCATTTGGCGCTGTATTTGCCAGTGCTTTGTACTTGTTCAGTCGTGCTCATTTTCAAGGCTCCTGTTTTCCATAAAAAGTTGTCTTTCTTCCAAGAAATCCTGCGCTCTGGTTTTAGAGCATTGGTTGCTTTGGTTTAGTCGAAGATTCGAGCGAGTTGTCTGGGGCGTTTATTTTGCCGCTTTATGAGCGTTGATGTGGAACATTCCGCATTGGCAGCTTGAGCGGTCGCTTGGTCTGTGACGCGCTTCACTCTATTTGTTTCAAGGGGGCCTACTGCTGCAAGGCCGTCAGGTAGTCAGTCGCCTTGCGGTACTTTTCCATTCGATCCAAGTCTTTCTGGCTTGGCTTGTTCATGCGAGACAAATCGCTGTTTTCCGCAAGGTCCGCCAGCTTCACTCGACGCGCTAACGGGTCGCGTGCAGCCCGCTCGATAAAGGCCTGGTAAGTCTCGCCTTCGCATTTGGTGAGCGCGTCGATTGCGCCCAGGACCGCTTCGCTGAAGCCTTCATTGCGCAGGTCGGCGAGGGTTGTCGTGGTGTCTTCGACCACGTCATGCAGCACCGCCACGATGCGCTCTTCGTCATGGGCCAGGCGCAGCATGACCTTCAGTGGGTGCAGAATGTAAGGGGCGCCGCCCTTATCCACTTGCCCTTCATGGGCCAGCGCGGAAATCGATATGGCTTTTTCAAGGGTGCTCATGACATCACCTGTAGCGTGGTGGCAATTTGCTGCTGTTCCGGGTTGACTGACGTCGTTTTGCCTGGGGAAATGAGGCAAGGTACGCGTTTGACGCAGGCTTTACTATTTGTTGTTGTGTCGAGTCTGACTGAGTACATCGACGCAGTTAAGAAGCTCAATAAAGAATCCGATACGGTCCACGGCTCGGTTTATCGAGGCCAAGGCAACGCGAACTGGGGATTAATGACGTCTCTGGCCCGGAGCCCCAAAACCAGATCAGGGGATTTTGATCTCCAGGGCCACTAAGGCTTTCAGGAAATTCAACGCCGAGCGCCACGCCTATCATCAACTGTCCTCCCTCAATGATTGGGATGTGCTCGCGCTTGCCCAGCACTACGGCATGCCCACTCGCTTACCTAAGGCTCGGCGGGGAAGCAGCCCCGCCGAATTTGGCTACTGTGCAAACGGGCTTGAGTGATATATCAGTCGTGTTCATGAGCACACTGGTTGATGCTGGCGCTTATCGATTGCCGCGCTGGACCTTTGGGAACAACACGTCCCGGTCGTTCGGCTGATGATCACTGTTTTCGCTATTAACGCCCGGGATCTGTTGATGGGCGCGACGCTTTACCCGTGGCTGCGGAAGTTACCCATTGCCAAACGCCACGGTGTCATGCTGGTGGACTATGAGCTTTGAGTAGGTGATGATTACGCGGCTGGGTAAACCCCTTGCACATGACACGCCACAAGACGTCTATTAATAGTTAATAGATGCATAAATATCAAGGATTCCAGTATCTGGATTATATGGACATAGAACGGATAGAAGCGCTGGCAACAAGGACGACAAACTTGAGTTATCCTGGTTATCGTCCTGATATTGATGGGCTGAGAGCAATAGCAGTGCTCCTTGTTGTTGGGTTTCACGCGTTTCCTTATTGGGTTAAAGGTGGGTTTGTTGGGGTCGATGTTTTTTTTGTGATCTCTGGTTTTCTGATCTCAACGATTATTTTCAATGGGTTGGATTCGGGGGGGTATAAGTTTATCGATTTTTACAATCGTCGAATTAAACGGATTTTTCCGGCGCTATTGTTAGTGTTGATTAGCAGTTTTGTGTTTGGGTGGTTCGCTTTGCTGGCGGACGAATTCAAGCAGTTGGGTAAGCACATGGCAGGCGGGGCTGGCTTCGTAGCTAACATCGTTTTGTGGAGTGAGAATGGTTACTTTGATGGCGCGGCAGAAACCAAACCCTTGCTGCATCTCTGGTCTCTGGGCGTTGAGGAGCAGTTCTACATCGCCTGGCCTTTTTTATTGTGGGCCGCGTGGAAGAAAAAACTTAATCTGTTATCTATCACTGCGTTGGTTGTATTGATTTCGTTTTATCTGAATATTAGTAAGACGCAGGCTGATGTTGTCGCTGCGTTCTACTTGCCGCAGACCCGCTTTTGGGAGCTGCTGGCGGGTTCGGTCATGGCTTATATTACGCTTTATAAGTCGCAGGCGGTTATGAGGGGGCGATTGAAAGTCGATGGTTGGCTCGGATCATTGATCAACACGGAGGCACCCGATGCTGATGGCAGGACATTGTGCAATTTCCAATCCGTCTTGGGCATGATTTTCATTGCAGTGGGTGTGTTGCTCATCACTAAAGAGCAAGCATTTCCTGGGTGGTGGGCGCTGTTACCTGTGGCTGGAGCAGTACTTATAATTTCGGCTGGGCCGATGGCATGGTTGAATCGGGTTGTGTTGTCGAACCGGCTGCTGGTTTGGTTCGGATTGATTAGTTTCCCGTTGTATCTCTGGCATTGGCCGATACTCTCCTATCTTCGAATTATTGAAGGGTACACACCATCGCGCGAACTGAGGATTATGGCTGTTGGATTGGCCATTGTCTTAGCCTGGTTGACCTATGAGTTCATTGAAAAACCTATGCGCAACGGCAAAGGTGAGTCGGTTAAGGTAGGCGTTTTGCTCGTGCTGATGGTTGCTATGGGCTATGTAGGCTACTACAGCTATTCGCGGGACGGGTTGACGTTTCGCGAAAATATAAAAAGCATGAATCGAGTCAGTGGAGAGTTTGTAGGTCCATTGTGGCGGTTTACGAAAAATGAAGCCTGTATGCAAAGGTATCCACTCAAAGGTTCCGAGAAATACGGATGGTGGTTCTGCATGCTAAGCAAAGATCAAGCACCCACGCTTCTACTTTTGGGAAACAGCCATGCGAATGAACTTTATGCAGGTCTTTCGCTAAACCCGAGCTTCAGTCGCCACAGTATTTTATCAATAGGTACTTGTGATCCTGCGTGGATAGACGAAACCAAAAGCGTGCAGGCTATCCCGGGTTACGAATACCACCCCTGTGCTGGCTTTCGCCATGCGGATCAACAAAAACTCATTAATAGTGTGATTGAGTCGGGCAGTCTGAAGTTTGCAATCATTGATGGCTTGGCTAAAGTTATTGATGAAGACTACATTGCTCGTTTGAAAAAGCGAATTGATTTTCTCGAAAAAAATAACGTGAAGGTTATTGTTTTTACACCGCACATTACAATTGGTTACGATATTAAGAGCTGCTTTTCCAGACCTTTCAAGAAGCCATCGAATGATTGTAAGGTCAGTATGGAGGAGCGGGATAAAATGGTGGAAAAGCTCACGCCTTTGGTGATATCACTTTCGAAGTCCAACCCGAATGTTGCCTTTTTCGACCAAAACAGCTTGTTCTGCTCGGCGAGTGAGTGTTCTATGATTCGTGATGGCATGCCTTTGTTACGGGACGTGTACAGTCATATATCCGAGTATGGCAGTGTCGTGATCTCGAATATTTTCCACGAGTGGGCACTGAAAAATGTGCCGGAAGTGGTTCAGTGAACTCATTAATTAACTTCAAGGGATTGGATTCTGAGGCAAGTCCCACGTACTGCCTGCTTTTACGTCGCGAATATTTAGAAGAGGCCATGTCTTGTCGAACGTTGAACCCCACTTGCACGAGCTAAAGCTGAAGCAGATTTACGATGGTTTCAAGCAACTGATTCCCATCTCTCTTTTTGTCGTCGTGTTCGGCGTTGCTTTCGGCCTGGCCGCTGCGCAAACGGGCTTGAGTGGTACGTCAGCCGTGCTTATGAGCACGCTGGTTTTTGCCGGTGCTTCTCAATTTGCCGCGCTGGATCTGTGGGGACAGCAAGTGCCGGTCGTTCCGCTGATGATCACTGTCTTCGCCATCAACGCCCGGCACTTGTTGATGGGCGCGACGCTTTACCCATGGCTGCGGGAGCTATCCGTTGCCAAACGCTACGGTGTGATGCTGGTTGTGTCGGACGCCAACTGGGCCATGGCGATGCAGGCGTTCAGTCGGGGCAAGCCGGGGCTGGGGATTTTATTCGGCGGCGGCATTGCACTCTGGGTCACCTGGATCCTGGGCAGTTGGCTGGGGCTTCATTTTGGCAGCGCCATCGAGAATCCGGTCAGTTTCGGGCTCGATATGGTGATGGGTTGTTTCTTGTTGGCGATGGTCGCGGGCGGAAAAAAGAACCTGCGCATGTTCATCATCTGGACGGTGGCTGCCTGCTCATCGCTGTTGGCCTATTGGTATTTGCCGGCTAACAGTCATGTCGTGGTGGGGGCTTTGGCGGGAGGCGTTCTGGGCGCACTGTGGATGGAGAAACAACAATGAACATCGAAACGGCGGATTATGGCACCTCGCTGGTCATCTTGATAATGGCCGCGGTGACATTGGCAACTCGGTGGGGCGGTATTTTCGTGATGTCGTTCGTGCCGATCAATTATCGGGTGCAGCAGTTCATCACGGCCATGTCGGGTTCGGTGTTGGTGGCGGTGCTGGCTCCGCTGGCCGTTAAAGGTGATAACGGCGCGCGATGGGCTCTGCTGATCACGGCAATCGTCATGTTGATCCTTAAAAAACCGCTGCCGGCGATTGCGGCCGGGATACTTGCAGCGGCTTTAGCCAGACAATTCTGAACGGCCGAGTCGCCCGCTTATAGACGGGCGACGGAGCCTCATCAACGCCCAGGTCAAAAACTCAGCGCCGCCGCTTCCCCGAACAAGTGATCCTGTACACCTGTCATGAAGTGCAGCGACATTTCCTGTGGCGCCTCGATGGGTGGAATTTCAAAACTCCCCACCACCTGACCCTGAAGCGCACTCAGCCGCATCGACTCTTCTTCCTTTAACTTTGCCATTCTCGCGTGGTTCGCTGCGATTTCGTTGAGAGTTGACACGGTACATCTCCGTTTGCTGACCAAGCATTGATTAATTTGCCGCCGCGTCAGAATTACGTCGTTCTTGGCTGCTGAGACAGGCCAGTGCAAACCCTGAGCCAGACGTGGCCGCCCGTTAGTCCCGACATCTAACAGGTGACGAATGGCGGTTCAGAGGTGCATCGACGCCGGCAACGTTACAACCATGCCTCAACAATAAGTCACTGATAATACAAACCGACACCCCGGTGAGTTCAGTCGGTATCGGCACTGTAGATGTTTGAGCGGTGTATCGAATGTCTGACCACCACGACCACCGCGGCGCCGATCAGGCTGGTGACCACCGCCAGCAGCAGAATCACCTCCTGCGTTCCAATCGGCGCGGCCAGCACCGCGACCAGCAAGCCCGCGAGCGGTTGCGACAGGTTGTTGAGCAGCGTAATGACGCCGACGGTCTTGCCGAAGTCCTGAGGCGGAATGACTTGTTGGCGCAGGGTGCGGAAGTAGACGTTGAACATTTTGTCGAAACCGACGATCAGCAGGAAACCGACGACGTAGCCCCAAATGTTCGGGCTGAGGGCGGTGCTGAAGGCGCCGATGGCAATCAGCGTGTAGGAGAGGGCACCGAGGAGTTTCAAGGGCAAGGTCACTCGGGCCAGGAAGAACAGGATGACGATGGTGGTCACCGCTCCGGCCGCCTGCAACCCGGCGTAGTCATCCTTGCCGGCGCCGTACTGGCCGATGACCATGGCCGCTGAGGTGGCGAGGGTGACGCCGATGATCAGGTTGACGCCCACCGCCAGGCTAATGATCTTTTTCAACTCCGCCAGGTCGCGAATGTGGCCGAAGGCAACGCGCAGTGGGTTCAGCCAGAGGTCGTGATGTTGCTCGAAGGTTTCCAGGATGACCGAGCTGGTGCGCTGCCAGTACCCCATGGCCAGGTCCGCCAGCAGGAACAGCCCCGCGATTGCCAGCACCGCCCAGTGCCATGCCCATACCTCAAGCAGCAGCGCAGCGATCAGCGGGCCCAGCACCAGGCCGGTCTGGTCGGCGATTTGCGAGTAGGACAGGGTCTTGGTGTAGGTGTAGTGCTGGAAGATGTAAGGCATCACCACTTCGCGGGCCATGATGCCCTGGGTGGTCAACACGCCGCAAAGGGCCGAGAGTGCGACGATCCAATAGATGCCGCCGAAGACGCCATACAGCACGACCGCCACGCCGCAGGCCACGGCGCGATAGACCTGGCTGATGTGCAGGATGCGAATCGGCGGGAACTTGTCGCACAACGCGCCGCAGATCGGGAACGCCAGGTAGCGCGGCAAGGATTCGGCGAAGAAGGCCAGGCCCGCCCAGGCGACGCTGTTGGTGGTCTGGAAAACGATCAGCGGGACGATGAACAGTAAAATCTGGTCGGCCAACCGGGAGAGGAACATCGAGGCGAAAAATGCCAGGTAATCCTTGCGCATGAAACTCCTTGATTGCTGTGTTCTGGTGTATCCGGTCCAGGCAAGCGACGCGCAGCGTGATATGGAACTAATATCACCGTTAGTCTCTATATCTTTACAGGGGGCATCCCCTTTTTGAGAGAACTGCCATGTTCAAATCGCGCTCGTTGATTGCTGCTGTTACCTGTTTCGCCCTGGCGGCGGGCCCTGGCATTGTTGTCGCGGACCCGGGAAACGGCAAGGGAAACGCTCAATTCGATCAAGGTCCCGGTCAAGGGCAGGGAGGCAAGGGCGGGCAGGGCAACAAGGGGGGGCAAGGAAATCCCGGTAACAAGGGTGGCCAGGGCAATCAGGGCGGCAAGGGCAATCAAGGTGGCAAGGGATACCAAAGTGGCGGCGGCGATTGGCACAACGGCCCGAGCATCGACCGCGGTGGGATCCTGGGTGTGATTGGCGGTTATCGCGATTATTGGAGCCCCGGCCCGGCACTGCCGCCAGGCATCCAGAAAAACCTGGCCCGAGGTAAACCGCTGCCACCCGGCATCGCCAAGAAGCTCGACGGCCGGTTGCTGGGGCGGTTGCCGCACTATGACGGTTATGAGTGGCAACAGGTCGGCACGGACTTGATCCTGGTGGCGATCGCCACCGGCATCATCTATGAAGTACTCAATGGTGCGTTCGACTGACCGGGTGCTTCGACTAGATGGCAGCCTCTTCGGAGTGATGCCCGTCCCTGAAACGAACCTCCTGTGGGAGCGAGCTTGCTCGCGAAGGCGTTGTGTCAGTCACTTCATCATCGGCTGAACTGACGCTATCGCGAGCAAGCTCGCTCCCACAGGTTTTGTGTCAGCTTTCAAGTTGTCGCAGGCGTTTGTACAAGGTGTTGCGGCTGACCCCCAGCCGCCGCGCCAGGTGCGAAATGTTGCCGCCCACGGCTTGCAGTTGGCGGTTCAAGTCCTCGGCATCGTTCAGGTCCACCGCCAGCGGTTCGGGTGTCTCCACCGGTTCCATTTCCAGGTCGACAAAAAAATCATCGGGCAGGTGCTCAGGGCGGATCGGCTGTTCCTCGGCCATCGCCAGGGCCACTTGCAGCACGCTGCTGACCTGCCGCAGATTGCCCGGCCACGGATGGCGTTCGAACAGATCCAATACCTCACGGCTCAGGCCGGCCCATTGGGTCGGTTCGCGGTGGTGTTCCCACAGGCGTTTGAACAGAGCCTGCTTGTCGCTGCGTTCGCGCAGGGGCGGCAGTTCCAGGGTCAGGCCGCCGATGCGGTAGTACAAGTCTTCGCGAAACCGCCCCAGTTGCACCTGTTCGCGCAGCGAACGGTTGGTGGCGGAGATGATGCGGATGTCCACCGGGAACAGCTCGGCGCTGCCCACCGGTTGTACGCAACGTTCCTGCAAGACCCGCAGCAGCCGGGCCTGGGTCGGCAGGGGCATGTCGCCAATCTCGTCGAGGAACAGCGTGCCGCGGTCGGCCTTGCGGATCAGGCCGATGCTGCCCTTTTGATTGGCGCCGGTGAAGGCGCCTTTTTCATATCCGAACAGTTCCGACTCCACCAACTCGGCGGGAATCGCCGCGCAATTGACCGCGATGAACGGCTGCTTGCAGCGCGAACTGGCCTGGTGCAGGGCTTTGACGAACACTTCCTTGCCGACACCGGTCTCGCCATGGATCAGCAGTGGAATGTCCTTTTCCAGCAAGCGCTCGGCCTGGCGCACGGCTTTCTCCACGCGGCTGTCACCGAAGTGCAGGGTGTTGAGGCTGATAGCGTTGCTGGCGGGGGCCGGTGCAGGCGTGGCCTCGGTGAAGATGCGCGCCCTGATCGACACCTGGCTCGGGCGCCTGAGCAAACACTGGAAGCGATTGCTGCCGGATGCTTGCAGGGCGAATGGCAGGCCGTCGGGTTGGTTCAGCAATTCCATCAGCGAAACCTTGAACAGGCTTTCGATACTGACCCGTGACAGGCTCAGGCCCAGCAGGTTATCGGCCCGTCGATTGGCGGACAGCACCTGGCCGCTCTCGTCGAAGATCAGCAGTCCGGCCCACTGGCTGTCGAGGTTGTTCAAGCCTGTGTTGAAGGTCAGTTGGAAGTGTTCACCGCGAAACAGATTGAGGATCAGCCGGTTCTCCACGGTCTGGCTCATCATCTTGACCATGCCCAGGGTGTGGGATGGCGGCAGGTAGCTGTCGCTGGAGACGTCCAGCACGGCAATGACCTTGCGCTCGGCATCGAAGATCGGCGCGGCGGAGCCGGTCATGAAGCGGTTGGCCTTGAGGAAGTGTTCATCGTGCTCGATGTGCACCGCCTGCTCGCAGGCCAGCGCGGTGCCGATGGCGTTGGTGCCAGTGCAGCGCTCCATCCAGCTCGCCCCGGCGCTGAAGCCATGGGCCAGTTTCGGCTCGATGAAGCGCTGGGTGCCCCAGGAGGTCAGCACTTGGCCCTGGTTGTCGGCGAGCATGATCAGGCAGTTGGAATTGCTGAGGATGTTCTCGTAATAGGGCAAGACCTCCTGGTGGGTGGTCTGCACCAACGAATGCTGGCTCTCCAGCAACTGGGCGATGCCTTGGGCGGGCAATTGATCGAAGGCCGGCACGCTCTGATGGTTCAGGCCGAAGGCGCGGCAACGGGACCAGGAAGCCTGGATGATGGCCTCGTGGGACAAGGCAGGAGCAGGTGCGGCCATGGGGCACTCTCGCAGGAGCTGTTTTTATTGTTGTGGCAAGTCTCGCACAGACTCCTTGTGCTGGGGCAGATCCAGGCACTACTTAATATGCGCAGGCTCCATTCATTGTTGTTCAAAATTGTTCATTGTCAACCCACTCGTTGCTCAGTTGTTCATTCCTGATTGTTCACTTGTGTTCATCAACGAACGTCTTTTTTTTGCGAGTCAACGTAAATATAAACAAAATCAATTGGTTGTGAATTCTGGCACGGCTTTCGCTTTTGCATTCGGGTCGCTTGACTCCAAATAATAAAAAGGCCGAGCCATGTCATTAAAGCTTGAGCACATCTGTCGCACCGTCGAAGGCCAGACCTGGATCGACGATGCCAATCTGAGTTTCGAACCCGGATCCTTCAACGTCCTGCTGGGCCGCACGCTGTCCGGCAAGACCAGCCTCATGCGCTTGATGGCCGGGCTGGACAAACCCGACAGCGGTCGCATCCTGATGAACGGCGTCGACGTCACCAACCGTCCGGTGCGGTTGCGCAACGTGTCGATGGTTTACCAGCAGTTCATCAACTACCCGACCATGACCGTTTTCGAAAACATCGCCTCGCCGTTGCGCCAGGCCGGTGTGTCCGAAGAAGTCATCCAGGGCAAGGTCCTGGAAACCGCAAAAATGTTGCGGATCGAGAAGTTCCTCAAGCGCCATCCACTGGAATTGTCCGGCGGTCAGCAGCAACGCACGGCCATGGCTCGGGCGTTGGTCAAGGACGCCGAGCTGATCCTGTTCGACGAGCCCTTGGTGAACCTGGACTACAAACTGCGCGAAGAGCTGCGCCAGGAAATGCGCGAGCTGTTCCAGGCCCGCCACACCATCGCCGTCTACGCCACCACCGAGCCTAACGAGGCGCTGGCCTTGGGCGGCACCACCACGATCCTGCACGAGGGCCGGGTGATTCAGAGTGGCAAGTCATCTTCGGTCTATCACCAGCCGCAAACCGTCCTGGCCGCCGAATTGTTTTCCGAACCACCGATCAACCTCATGCCGGGGCGTATCGCCGGCAACGAAGTCAGCTTCGCCAATTTCGTCCACTTCCCGTTGAACGTCGACCTGCGCCCGGTGGGCGAGGGTGAGTTCCGTTTCGGCGTGCGCCCCAGCCATATTTCCCTGGTGCCGAGCAACGATGACGACCTGGAACTGGCGGTGACCGTCGAGGTGGCCGAGATCAGCGGCTCGGAGACGTTCCTGCACGTGCGCAACGAACATTTCCTGCTGGTGCTGCACTTGCCAGGGGTGCATGAGTACGACGTGGATGCGCCGATCCGCATCTACATTCCGACCCATAAACTGTTTGTCTTCGATGCCCAAGGCAAGCTGGTCCAGGCCCCGGGCCTGCGTATTGCGAGGGTTGCCTGATGGCTGAAATTCGTTTGCAGAACCTCGCCCACAGCTACACCAGCACCCCGGCGGGACCCGAGGATTACGCGATCCGCGAGATGAACCACATCTGGGAGCAGGGCGGCGCCTATGCGCTGCTCGGGCCTTCGGGCTGCGGCAAGTCCACGTTGCTCAACATCATCTCCGGCTTGCTCAGTCCTTCCGAAGGGCAGGTAATGTTCGACAGCAAAGTCGTCAACGACCTGACCCCGGAGCGCCGCAACATCGCCCAGGTGTTCCAGTTCCCGGTGGTGTACGACACCATGACGGTGTTCGACAACCTGGCGTTCCCGCTGCGCAACCAGGGCATGGCCGAAGCGCGAATCCACACCAAGGTGCAGGAAATCGCCGAGGTTCTCGACCTGCAGAACCTGCTGGGCAAGAAGGCCCGCAACCTCACCGCCGATGAAAAGCAGAAAGTCTCCATGGGCCGTGGGCTGGTGCGCGACGATGTGTCGGCGATCCTGTTCGACGAGCCGCTGACGGTGATCGACCCGCACCTGAAATGGAAACTGCGGCGCAAGCTCAAGCAGATCCACGAGCAGTTCAACATCACCATGGTCTACGTCACCCACGACCAGTTGGAAGCCTCGACCTTCGCTGACAAGATCGCGGTGATGTACGGCGGCCAGATCGTGCAATTCGGCACCCCTCGGGATTTGTTCGAGCGCCCGAGCCACACCTTTGTCGGCTACTTCATCGGCAGCCCGGGAATGAACCTGATCGAGGTCACGGCGCAGCCCGGTGGCGTCGGCTTCGCCTCGACCCACTTACCGCTGTCGGAAACCTTGCAACAGCGTGTCGCCGAAGCCGAAGGCAAAAGCCTGAAGGTGGGTATCCGCCCCGAGTTCGTGCATGTCTGGGACGGCCCGTACGACGACGCGATGCGGGCTGACGTGGTGCATGTCGAAGACCTGGGCACCTACAAGATCCTGACCCTCAGCCTCGATGGCGCACCGCTGAAGGTCCGCCTGGCCGAAGACAAGCCCGTACCGGAAGGCACGGCGTACATCAGTTTCCCGGCCCAATGGCTGATGGTCTATGCCGATGAGTATTTGCTGGAACCGTTGAGCGAGGTGCAGCCATGAACAAGGTGCAGAACAACAAGGCCTGGTGGCTGGTGTTGCCGGTGTTCCTGCTGGTGGCCTTCAGTGCCGTGATCCCGATGATGACCGTGGTCAACTATTCGGTGCAGGACATCTTCGACCAGTCCAGCCGCTACTTCGTCGGCGCCGATTGGTACAAGCAGGTGCTGCTCGATCCACGGCTGCACGATTCGCTGCTGCGCCAGTTCATCTACTCGGCGTGTGTGCTGCTGATTGAAATTCCCCTGGGCATCGCCATCGCCCTGACCATGCCGACCAAGGGCAAATGGTCGTCCCTGGTGCTGATCATCCTGGCGATTCCGCTGCTGATTCCCTGGAACGTGGTGGGCACCATCTGGCAGATCTTCGGCCGCGCCGACATCGGTTTGCTGGGCTCGACCCTCAACGGCCTGGGCATCAACTACAACTACGCGGCCAACACCATGGACGCTTGGGTCACCGTGTTGGTAATGGACGTCTGGCACTGGACGTCGTTGGTGGCGCTGCTGTGCTATTCGGGGCTGCGAGCGATTCCCGACGTGTACTACCAGGCCGCGCGGATCGACCGGGCGTCGAACTGGGCCGTGTTCCGCCACATCCAGTTGCCGAAGATGAAGAGCGTGCTGCTGATCGCCGTGATGCTGCGCTTCATGGACAGCTTCATGATCTACACCGAGCCGTTCGTGCTCACCGGCGGCGGGCCGGGCAACGCCACCACGTTCCTCAGCCAGACCCTGACGCAGATGGCCATCGGCCAATTCGACCTGGGCCCGGCAGCGGCGTTTTCCCTGGTGTATTTCCTGATCATTCTGTTGGTGTCCTGGCTGTTCTACACCGCCATGACGCACTCCGACGCCAACCGTTGAGGCCCGCACCATGAGCAAGAGAAAGCTGATTCCGCTGTTGATTTACATCCTGTTCCTGCTGGTGCCCATCTACTGGCTGCTGAACATGTCGTTCAAGAGCAACACCGAGATCCTCGGCGGCCTGACCCTGTGGCCGCACGATTTCACCTTCCACAACTACAAGGTGATCTTCACCGATCCGAGCTGGTACACCGGTTACCTCAACTCGCTGTACTACGTGAGTCTGAACACGGTGATTTCCCTGGCGGTCGCGCTGCCGGCAG
Source organism: Pseudomonas thivervalensis (assembly GCF_001269655.1). Classification (GTDB taxonomy): domain Bacteria; phylum Pseudomonadota; class Gammaproteobacteria; order Pseudomonadales; family Pseudomonadaceae; genus Aquipseudomonas; species Aquipseudomonas thivervalensis. The sequence goes on along the minus strand of NZ_LHVE01000012.1, from coordinate 169,040 downwards.
CCTATGCGTTTTCCCGCTATCGGTTCCTGGGGGACAAGCACCTGTTCTTCTGGCTGCTGACCAACCGCATGGCACCACCGGCGGTGTTCCTGTTGCCGTTCTTCCAGCTGTATTCGTCGATTGGGTTGTTCGACACGCATATCGCCGTCGCCCTGGCCCACTGTCTGTTCAACGTGCCGCTGGCGGTGTGGATCCTCGAGGGCTTCATGTCCGGGGTGCCGAAAGAAATTGACGAGACCGCCTACATTGACGGCTACAGTTTCCCCAAGTTCTTCGCCAAGATCTTCATTCCATTGATCGGTTCAGGCATCGGTGTCACGGCATTTTTCTGCTTCATGTTTTCCTGGGTCGAACTGTTGCTGGCCCGCACGCTCACCTCGGTGAATGCCAAGCCGATCGCGGCGGTCATGACCCGTACGGTATCGGCGTCGGGTATTGACTGGGGGGTGCTGGCGGCGGCGGGGGTGTTGACCATCCTGCCGGGCATGCTGGTGATCTGGTTCGTTCGCAACCACGTGGCCAAGGGCTTCGCCCTGGGCCGGGTCTGAGGAGTCGATGATGGAATGGATGAATTGGACCGGCCCGACGGCGGCTTTTTTTGGGGTCATCGCCTTGCTGCTGGCAGGCATGACCACGTGGGAACTGCGTTCGCCGAGCATCCCTCGGCGTGGTTTCCTGCCGATTGCCACCACCCGTGGCGATCGGTTGTTTATCGGTCTTCTCGGTAGCGCCTACCTGCACTTGCTGGTGATCGGCGCCACCGACTGGAGCATCTGGATAGCGTTCGCGTTGTCCTGGGTGTGGCTGTTGGCAGTGATGCGGTGGGGCTAGTCGGTTCGCGATCAGGCTCTTAAACCCAAACAGGAGGTCTCTATGTTCGATAAAAACAATAAGCTGCGACATAGCGTTTCATTGGCAGCCATGCTGGCACTCAGCGGGCTGAGCGCTACGGCCTGGGCCGACGCCTATGAAGACGCCGCTAAAAAATGGATCGGCAGTGAATTCAAGCCGTCGACCCTGACAGCCGAGCAGCAGCTCGAAGAACTGAAGTGGTTCATCAAGGCCGCCCAGCCGTTTCGCGGGATGAAAATCAACGTGGTGTCGGAAACCATCGCCACCCACGAATATGAATCCAAGGTGCTGGCCAAGGCCTTTACCGAAATCACCGGGATCCAGCTGACCCACGACCTGCTGCAGGAAGGCGACGTGGTGGAGAAGCTGCAAACCCAGATGCAATCGGACAAGAATATCTATGACGGCTGGGTCAACGACTCGGACCTGATCGGCACACACTTCCGCTACGGCAAGACTGAATCGATCACCGACCTGATGGCCAACGAAGGCAAGGATTTCACCTCGCCGACCCTGGACATCAAGGACTTCATCGGCATTTCCTTCACCACCGCGCCGGACGGCAAGATCTATCAACTGCCCGACCAGCAATTCGCCAACCTGTACTGGTTCCGCGCCGACTGGTTCGAGCGTGCGGACCTGAAGGCCAAGTTCAAGGAGAAATACGGCTACGAGCTGGGCGTGCCGGTGAACTGGTCAGCCTATGAAGACATCGCCAAGTTCTTCTCCGAAGACGTCAAGGAGATCGACGGCAAGCGTGTCTACGGGCACATGGACTACGGCAAGAAAGACCCGTCCCTGGGCTGGCGCTTCACCGATGCCTGGTTCTCCATGGCCGGTGGCGGCGACAAGGGCCTGCCCAACGGCTTGCCGGTGGACGAGTGGGGCATTCGCGTCGAAGATTGCCATCCGGTCGGTTCCAGCGTGACCCGTGGTGGCGACACCAACGGCCCGGCTGCCGTGTTCGCCACCACCAAATACGTGGACTGGATGAAGAAGTACGCGCCACCGGAAGCGGCGGGCATGACCTTCTCCGAATCCGGTCCGGTACCGTCCCAGGGCAACATCGCTCAGCAGATCTTCTGGTACACCGCGTTTACCGCCGACATGACCAAGCCGGGCCTGCCGGTGATGAACGCCGACGGCACGCCGAAATGGCGCATGGCACCTTCGCCGCGCGGTCCGTATTGGGAAGAGGGCATGAAGCTGGGGTATCAGGACGTGGGTTCCTGGACGTTCATGAAGTCCACGCCTGAGAAACAGAAACTCGCGGCCTGGCTCTATGCGCAGTTCGTGACGTCCAAGACGGTATCGCTGAAGAAGACCATCGTTGGCCTGACGCCGATTCGTGAGTCGGACATCAACTCCCAGGCGCTGACCGACCTGGCGCCGAAGCTCGGTGGCCTGGTGGAGTTCTACCGCAGCCCGGCCCGCGTGCAATGGACCCCGACCGGGACCAACGTGCCGGACTACCCACGCCTGGCGCAACTGTGGTGGAGCCACATCGCCGAAGCGGCCAGTGGCGAGAAAACCCCACAGCAGGCCCTCGACGGCTTGGCCAAGGATCAGGACGCGATCATGACGCGCCTGGAACGCTCCAAGGCCCAAGCCACCTGCGCACCTAAGATGAACCCTGAGCGCGACGCGCAATACTGGTTCGACCAGCCGGGCGCACCGAAGCCGAAACTGGCGAACGAGAAACCTAAAGGCGAAACCGTGAGCTACACCGAGCTGTTGAAATCATGGGAGGCGGCCCGCAAGTAAGCCCCTGCTGTGAGCATGAAAACGGCACCGAAAGGTGCCGTTTTTTTTCGCCTGCGCTTACCGCAACAGACAGACATACCGCCATCGCGAGCAAGCTCGGCTCCCACAGGAGGTGGTGGCGCACATAGATATTGCGTACACCCCAATGTGGCTTACTAAAAAACGAGGAACCTGTGGCGAGGGAGCTTGCTCCCGATTGAGTGCGAAGCGCTCACAAAAAGGGGGCTGCTACGCAGCCCAGCGGGAGCAAGCTCCCTCGCCACAATGATTCAGACAGGCCTTGGATTCAGGCAAGCCTTTAGATTCATACAGGCCTTGGATTCAGACAATCCTTAAGTGAGCAGCATACCTGTGGGAGCGAGCTTGCTCGCGATGAGGCCGGCAAGCCATCCACATAAACCAGCAGGCAAAAAAAAACCGGCGCAACCTAAGTCGCGCCGGGGGTGGTGCCAGTGGCTGCGCGGATATTCGTGGGTCCGCACAACCACCGTTGAACCCGCGTCGGTTACGCCCGTTCCAGCGCCAGGGCGACGCCTTGGCCGCCGCCGATGCACAGGGTCGCGAGGCCTTTCTTGGCGTCGCGCTTGATCATTTCATGCAGCAGCGACACCAGGACCCGGCAACCCGAGGCGCCGATAGGGTGGCCCAGGGCGATGGCGCCGCCGTTGACGTTGACCTTCTCCAGGTCCCACTTCAGTTCCCGGGCCACGGCCAGCGACTGGGCAGCGAAGGCTTCATTGGCTTCGATCAGGTCCAGTTGCTCCAGCGACCAGCCGGCCTTGTCCAGGCAGCGACGGGTGGCCGAGACCGGGCCAATGCCCATGATGGCCGGGTCGACGCCGGCATTGGCGTAGGCACTGATTTTCGCCAGCACCGGCAGGCCCAGGGCCTTGGCTTTTTCCGCGCTCATCAGGATCACCGCGGCGGCGCCATCGTTGAGCGAGGACGCGTTGCCCGCCGTAACGCTGCCGTCCTTCTTGAAGGCAGGCTTGAGCTTGCCCAGGGATTCGGCGGTGGTGCCGGCGCGCGGTTGTTCATCCGTGGCGAACGCCACGGGATCGCCTTTGCGCTGGGGAATCAGGATCGGCGTGATCTCATCGGCGAACCGCCCGCCCTCGATGGCGGCGACGGCCTTCTGCTGGGACGCGGCGGCGAAGGCGTCCTGTTCCTCGCGGCTGATGCCGTACTTGTCCACCAGGTTCTCGGCGGTGATGCCCATGTGGTAATCGTTGAAGGCATCCCACAAACCGTCGGTGATCATGCTGTCGATCATCTTCGCATGGCCCATGCGCAGGCCGGTGCGGGCGGCCGGCAGCACATAGGGGGCCAGGCTCATGTTTTCCATGCCGCCGGCGATGATGACCTCGGCGTCGCCACAGCGGATCGCCTGGGCGCCCAGGTGCAGCGCCTTGAGGCCCGAGCCGCAGACCTTGTTCAGGGTCAGCGCCGGCACCGCGTGGGGCAGGCCGGCGAGGATCGACGCCTGGCGCGCCGGGTTCTGTCCGGAACCCGCGGTCAGCACCTGGCCAAGAATCACTTCATCAACCTGTTCGCCGGACAAACCGGTCTGCTCCAGCAGGCGGCGAATCACCGCGGCACCGAGTTCCGGTGCGGGAATGGCAGCCAGCGAACCCTGGAAGCTGCCGATGGCGGTACGGGTAGCGGCGACAATCACGACTTCTTGCATCGAATCTCTCCTCACTGGGCAGCGAACTGCATTTCAGGCACGTGGTCCGGCACGATCAGCTTGCCGGCGGTCTTGGCGACGATTTCCTCGACGCTGACGCCCGGGGCACGTTCCTTGAGAATAAAGGCGCCGTCCTGGATTTCCAGGTAGGCCAGGTCGGTCAGCACACGCTTGATGCAACCGGCGCCGGTCAGCGGCAGGCTGCAACGGGGCAGCAGTTTCGACTCGCCGTCCTTGGACGCATGGGTCATCGTGACAATGATGTTCTCGGCGCCGGCCACCAGGTCCATCGCGCCACCCATGCCCTTGACCAGCTTGCCGGGGATCATCCACGAGGCGATGTTGCCTTCGACATCCACCTCGAACGCGCCGAGCACGGTCAGGTCGATGTGGCCGCCACGGATCATGGCAAACGATTCGGCGGAAGAGAAGATCGAGGCGCCAATGCGCGCGGTGACCGTCTGCTTGCCGGCGTTGATCATGTCGGCGTCGACTTCCGCTTCGGTGGGAAACGCGCCCATGCCGAGCAGGCCGTTTTCCGATTGCAGCATGACTTCCATGCCTTCGGGAATGTAGTTGGCGACCAGGGTCGGAATGCCGATGCCGAGGTTCACGTAGTAGCCGTCCTGCATTTCGCGGGCGACGCGTTGAGCCATTTGTTCGCGGGAAAGTGCCATGGTGTTATTCCTTCATTCGGGCCGGGGGCAGGGGATCACTTGCGCACGGTGCGCTGTTCGATGCGTTTTTCGAACGTGCCGCAAATGACCCGGTCGACGTAGATGCCAGGGGTGTGGATCTGCGTCGGGTCCAGCTCGCCGGGTTCGACGATTTCTTCGACTTCCACCACGGTGATCTTGCCGGCCGTGGCGGCCAGCGGGTTGAAGTTCTGGGCGGTGTGGCGATAGACCACGTTGCCGAAATGGTCGGCCTTCCAGCCTTTGACGATGGCGAAGTCGCCGGTGATGGATTCTTCCATCAGGTACTGGCGGCCATGGAACTCACGCACTTCCTTGCCTTCGGCCACGGGCGTGCCGACGCCGGTGGCGGTGAAGAATGCCGGGATGCCTGCGCCACCGGCGCGCATTTTTTCGGCGAGGGTGCCTTGGGGGGTGAGCACGACTTCGATTTCACCGCTCAGCAGTTGCTTCTCGAAGAGGGCATTTTCGCCCACATAGGAGGCGACCACCTTGCGAATCTGCCGGTCTTCCAGCAGCACGCCGAGGCCGAAACCGTCGACGCCGCAGTTGTTGGAGACCACGGTGAGGTCGCGGATGCCCTTGCGCTTGATCTCGGCGATCAGGTTTTCCGGGATACCGCACAGCCCGAAGCCGCCGGCGATGACGGTCATGCCGTCCTTCAAGCCTTCCAGCGCTTCCTCATACGAGCTCACGCGTTTGTCGAAACCTGCCATAGACACCTCTTTTATTCTTGATGGAGTCGCAATGGAATGCAGTGTTGCGCCAAGTCATATATTTGTTAAGTTGATTTTTAGGTTTGATTAATTGATAAAGCTCAATAATTGACTCCTCTGTAGGAGCTGTCGAGTGCAACGAGGCTGCGATCTTTCCAAAGACGCTTGAGTCTCAAGCGAAAGATCAAAAGATCGCAGCCTTCGGCAGCTCCTACGCAACCGGACACCAAACGCCCATGACCCTCAAGCAAATCCGCGCCTTTCTCGCGGTGGCCCAGAGCCTGAGCTTCGCCGTGGCCGGCGAGCGGCTGCACCTGTCCCAGTCGGCCCTTAGCCTGACCATCAAGGCCCTGGAAGAAGGCCTCGGTGGCCGCCTGTTCAGCCGCAATACCCGGAACGTGGCGCTGACCCCCGAAGGCGAATCCTTGCTGCCATTGGCCCGCCGGCTGGTGGCCGACTGGGACAACGCCGAGGACGAAATGCGCCAGCGTTTCACCTTGCAGCGCGGTCGCGTGACGCTGGCAGCGATGCCGTCGTTTGCCGGCAACCTGTTGCCGCCAATCCTCAAGACCTTCCGCGCCCGCTATCCGAATGTCAACGTCACGGTCAACGACGTGATCAATGAACAGGTGCTGGAAATGGTCCGTGACCGTCATGTCGAACTGGGTGTGGCGTTCGAGCCGATGCAGGGTTCGTCATTGGCGTTCACCCCCTTGTATCTCGATCGCTTCGTCGCGGTGGTGCCGTTGGATTCGCCCTTGGCCCAGCTCGGCGAAATCGGTTGGCAGGCGTTGCTGGAGCAACCGTTCATCACCCTGCAACGACCCTCCACCGTGCGGGTCATGCTGGAAGAGCATCTGCAGGCCCGTGGCATGAGACTGCCCGTGGAGTTCGAGAGCCACCAGTTGGCGACCGTCGGACGGATGGTTGCCAGCGGCCTGGGCGTGAGTGCCGTGCCGGCGCTGTGCGTCGGGCAGATGCATGAGCTGGGCGCCCGCTGCATCACCTTGAGCGACCCGGTGATCGAACGGGCTATCGGTGTGCTGACCAAGCCGGGGCATGAGCTGTCGGCGGCGGCGCAGGCGTTGTTCGATACGCTGAGGGATCAGGATCTGGCCGTACGCTAACCACCCATCCCCCCTGTGGGAGAGTGGTGGTGTGGCTATAGCGGGTGTTGTGCCAGCAGTGGCAACAGCTGTTCACACGGCTCTTCCAGCTTGAGGTCCAGCAACTCATCGGCCCGGGTCTTGCCTCGGTTGATCGCCAGCAGCGGCTTGCCCTGGTCCTTGATGGCCCGGCACAGGCGAAACGCCGAATACGCCATCAGCGACGAGCCCACCACCAGCAGGCCGTCCGCTTGCTCGACGGCTTGAAGGGCGCGAGTCGCGGTGAGGGGGGCGACGTTCTCGCCGAAAAATACCACGTCGGGCTTCAATCGCTCGCCGTCGCAGTGGGGGCAACGGGGCACCTGGAAGCGCGCCTCGAACGCCGGATCCAGCAAGGTGTCGCCATCGGGTGCCTGCACCGCATCGACACCGGCCAGGTAAGGGTTTTCAGCTTCCATCAATTGTTGAATCCGCTGTCGCTCGCTGCGCTGGCCGCAATCCAGGCACAGCACGCGGTGCAGGCTGCCGTGCAATTCGATGACATCCTGGCTGCCCGCCTGGTCATGCAGGGTATCGACATTCTGGGTAATCAGGCCGCTGATGCCTTGCCGCGCCTGCAACTCGGCCAAGGCTTCATGAGCTGCGTTCGGCCTGGCCTGTCGCACCCGTGGCCAGCCCAGCATTGCCCTGGCCCAATAGCGCCGTCGTGCCTCGGCCTGGGCGAGGAATTCCTGGTACATCATCGGTTGCCGACCCCGCCGCACCCCGTCGCTGTCGCGGTAATCGGGGATGCCCGAAGGGGTGCTGATGCCGGCACCGGTGAGCACCAGGAAACGGCGCCCGGCCATGTGCGCCAGCAACTGATCGATGGGTTCTTGGTGAAAGTCTTCGGGCATGGGAGGTGTCTGCGCTGGCCTTGGACCGTTGAGATTAGCACTCGGCTCGAGCCGACGCCTTTCGTCGCCCTGGGGGCGGGTTTGTTCAAACTTTCCCCAGTGCCGCGATATCCACTTTTATGTGCGGTACTTCAGAACCGTCGCGCTGCGCTGCAGTAGCGACCACGGCTAAGGAGAAGGAAATGGCAACCCCTAAAGAGAACCTGCTGGACTGGCTCAACGATGCCCATGCCATGGAACAGCAAGCGGAAAAAATGCTCAAGGCCCAGGCCGAACGCCTTGAGCATTACCCAGTGCTCAAGACCCGGATCGAACAGCATCTGGAGGAAACACTCGGCCAGCAGAAGCTGGTGGAACAATGCATCCGGCGCCTGGGCGGTAGCCCGTCGATGCTCAAGGACATGGCCGGCAAGCTGATGGCCTTCGGTCAAGCGATGGGCGGGATGGCAATGAGCGACGAAGTGGTCAAGGGCGCCATGAGCGGCTATGTCTTCGAAAACCTCGAAATCGCGTCTTACACCGTCTTGATCGAGGCGGCGAAAGTGGCCGGTGATGTGGAGACACAACAGGCCTGCGAACAGATCCTGCCACAGGAAATCGCCATGGCTGATTGGTTGCGCGACCACTTGCCGCAGATTACCGCAGCGTTCCTGGAGCGTTCGGCCAACCCACATACCGAAGCCAAGCGCTGAGGTGACCTGTGAGGCGCGGCCCAGTCGCGCCAAACCTGCCGTCAAAAGAAAGAGGACCGGTATGACCCAGACCACCGGTGAGGTAAGAGTCATCAATCGACAGAGTGCCAGGGTGGGCGTCTACGTGTCGGAAGAGGAGGGCCACACAGTGCTTGAACTGGGCCCCGCCAATGACGTGGACATCGGCGATGTCATGGGATGGGACAGCGCAACGGCTCTTGGCACGCAGATTTATCGCAACCTGACCAAAGGTTGGGCCGACGAAGTGTATGTAGCGAAGCACGGCGTCGCGGCGGCCAACCTGGAGGTTCAATTGGGATCCTGATGACCCCGGACCCAGGAGGAGGAACATGAGCGAACTGCGATGTGGCTGCCCCGGCTGCCATTGCGAGGTAGATCCCGAGCGGGTGTTCAATCATGACGGCGAGGCCTATTGCAGCCAGGCCTGCGCGGAACAACACCCTGATGGCGAGCCGTGTCCGGCGGCGGATTGTCATTGCGAACGCAGTGGCAAGGTCGGCGAGAGGGACATTACCAATAACCAACTGGATGAAGCGCTGGAAGAAACCTTCCCAGCCAGCGACCCGATTTCACCCTGAGCATTCTTGAATCCGGGTATCGGCGACAGGGTACCCGGACACCGCAAGCCGGTCAGTGCGGTGGTGCAAGACAACACCGGCAGCCCGCGAGTTTTGGCTTCCTGGAACGGCGCGAGGCCAGGGTGACGAGACCGGTGCATTGGGGTGCCGGCGCTACCCGGCCTTTGGCGGACGGCGTGGAAAGACACGCACTGTTTTTAATGTTGAAGCGGCGTAATTGTGGGAGCGAGCTTGCTCGCGATGGCGTCGGATCAGCCTGCATTGATATGACTGAAACACCGTCATCGCCAGCAAGCTCGCTCCCACAGGTTTTTTCGCTGGGCGAAGTTCCAGTATTTAACGCTGTTAATCAATCGCCGCCTTTTTAATAGGCTGGCGCAATAAATGCCGGGCAGTGGGATATAAATAAAGCTGTTGACCGTTCGTCGCCGTCTGCAGCTCTTTTTTAAAACCTTGGCGGCGTTAAATTTTCCGAATAAGACGAGCCAACAGGTTCGTTGACATCAACTAACGAGGTGAATGAAATGGCTAACACAGGTAATAACAACCCTGGCAATTTCGCTAACGATCGTGAGAAAGCTTCGGAAGCCGGCAAGAAAGGCGGCCAGGCGTCGGGCGGCAATTTTGCCAACGATCCAGAGCGTGCAGCGGAGGCTGGTCGCAAGGGGGGGCATGTATCGGGCGGCAACTTTGCCAACGACCCGGAACGCGCCGCAGAGGCCGGCCGCAAAGGCGGGCAAGCCTCGGGTGGTAATTTTGCCAACGACCCTGAGCGGGCTTCGGAAGCCGGCCGCAAAGGTGGCCAGGCGTCGGGTGGCAACTTTGCCAACGATCGGGAGAAGGCCTCCGAAGCTGGCCGTAAAGGCGGTGAAAACAGCCACGGTGGCGGTCGTAAATCGTAATGTCCCGTGGTCTCGCAGGTCCCGTGCCGTTGGCATGGGACCTGTTCCGGCCTTGATATTGAAAGTCATACCCGGCTTCGCTGCGGTATTGACGATTGAATAAATAAGCAAGTATGCCTGAGTTGCAATTAACCACTCGTCTTCTGTCTTGAATAAAAACTAAATTTTATTCGTTTAACTTCTTCAGATTTTCATGGGCCTGCCGTCGGCAGCGTGCTCATGAAGTGTGTCCTGAACGAGGAGTTCAATCATGTTTCTACATAACAAACGACTGCAATACACCGTGCGTGTCGCTGAGCCTAATCCTGGTCTCGCCAACCTGCTGCTGGAGCAGTTCGGCGGGGCCCAGGGGGAGTTGGCGGCGGCGTCACGTTATTTCACCCAAGCCTTGTCCGAGGACGATCCAGGCCGCAAGGATTTGCTGATGGACATCGCCACCGAAGAGCTCAGCCATCTGGAAGTAATCGGCTCGATCATCGTGATGTTGAACAAGGGCGCCAAGGGCAAGATGGCCGAAGGGGTGGAAAAAGAGGGCCAACTGTACCGCGACATCAACGGTGCCGGTAACGACTCTCACATCACCAGCCTCCTGTACGGTGCCGGGTCGCCATTGACCAACTCCGCCGGGGTGCCGTGGACTGCCGCTTATGTAGACACGATCGGCGAGCCGACGGCGGACATGCGTTCCAACATCGCCGCCGAAGCCCGGGCCAAAATTGTCTATGAGCGATTGATGAATGTCACTGACGACCCGGGGGTAAAGGAAGCGCTGGGCTTTTTGATGACCCGTGAAATCGCGCATCAGTTGTCGTTCGAAAAAGCCTTGCATGCCATCCAGCCCAACTTCCCACAAGGTAAATTACCCGGCATGCCGGAGTTCACCAATGTGTACTTCAACATGTCCCAAGGTGAACCTACCGTGCGTGGCCCATGGAACCAGGGCGACGATTGGGAGTTCGTCGAAAACCCAACGCCTGCGGTCGACGGTGGCGATGGCCTGGCCAGTGTGCAATTGAGCGAAAAAGATGAAGCACTGTTGATGGACATGAAGGCACGGACGATGTCCAACCCTGAAAGCAACCCCACCACAGGCGCCGACTTGGGTTCGGGGATGCAAGGTGACAAACTGTAAAGAAATGGCGAGGGAGGCGACTCCCTCGCCTGTTATTCCGAGCCACGCCACGGCCAAGACCCGTAAGGACATTCGATGGACCAGCCCACCTCCCGGATTCGATCGCCCTGGCGCACCTGGCTGAACCCCGTGCAAGAGAATCTGCTGCTGGGTCTGACGTTCTGGCTCGGGCTGGCGTTGGTGGCCGCGTTGTTGCTCTACAGTGGCTACAACGCCTTGGTGGGCGCCAATCGTCAAAACCTCGGTTACGCGGTGTTGGGCGGTACATCGGGTTTTGCCGCCACCGCCCTGGGGGCGTTGATGGCGGTGGTGCTGCGGGATATCTCCTCGCGTACCCAGGACATCATGTTGGGGTTTGCCGCCGGCATGATGCTCGCCGCCAGTTCCTTCTCGTTGATCCTGCCGGGCATCGAAGCGGCACAGATTATCTGTGGCAACCAGTTGCTCGCCGCGGTTGTCGTCGTGATCGGCTTGGGCCTGGGCGTCGCCCTGATGATCGGCCTGGACCGCTTCGTGCCACACGAACACGAGCTCAGCGGCCGGCGTGGTCCCCAGGCCGAGCGTATCAATCGCGTCTGGTTGTTCGTGCTTGCCATCACCTTGCACAACTTGCCGGAAGGCATGGCCATCGGCGTCAGTTTTGCCGACGGCGATTTCAAGGTCGGTTTGCCCCTGACCACCGCCATTGCCATCCAGGACATCCCCGAGGGCCTGGCCATTGCCATGGCGCTGCGCGTCACTGGCATCAGCACTTTGCGTGCCGCGCTCATCGCGGTCGGTTCGGGGCTGATGGAGCCCCTGGGGTCGGTGATCGGCCTGGGCATGTCGTCGGGCGTGGCCGTCGCGTACCCCATCAGCCTGGGGCTGGCGGCGGGGGCGATGATCTTCGTGGTCTCCCACGAGGTGATCCCCGAGACCCATCGCAACGGTCATGAAACCCCGGCCACCCTCGGCTTGATGATGGGGTTTGCGGTGATGATGTTTCTCGACACGGCGTTGGGTTGAGGGACTCCCCGATACCCTCTGTCAACGTTTCGGCAAATTTCTGGAACATCCGAAATTTTCCCTGGGTCAGTGTTGATGACAGGTGAAGCCGCCTCTGCGGCTTCACCCCATCAACCTTTCGAGGCTCGCCAAGCGGCGTGGCTTTTTTGACCAGAGGATGATTGAGATGGCCAGAAAAACCGTAACAGACCTGTTCATTCACGAACTGTCCGACGTGTACAGCGCTGAAAAACAGATCACCCGTGCCCTGCCGCGCATGGCCCGGGCCACCACCAACCCCTTGCTCGCACAAGCCTTCAATGATCACCTGGAAGAAACCCAGGGGCAGATCGAACGCATCGACACGCTCGTCGAAGTGGCGGGTATCAAGCTCAAGCGCATGAAGTGCATCGCCATGGAAGGGCTGGTAGAAGAGTCCAAGGAACTGATCGAGGAAATCGAAAAAGGCGCGGTGCTCGATGCGGGGCTGATCGGCGCGGCACAGAAAGTCGAGCACTACGAAATCGCCAGTTACGGCACCTTGATCGCCATGGCCAAGCACTTGAACCTGGGCGATGAAGTGGTCGGCCTGCTGCTGGCAACCCTCAAGGAAGAAAAAGCCACCGACGAGAAACTCTCGAAGATTGCCGAGCAGGGTGGCAACCAGGCGGCGACGATGGAGTCCTGACCTAAGCAGTGTGTTGATGGACTTTTGAGGTGAACAGAGTGTTTTTGTGGCGAGGGAGCTTGCTCCCGCTGGACTGCGCAGCAGTCCCGGTTTTTTGGTTTGAACACAGAAATTATTGGGGCTGCTTCGCACCCCAGCGGGAGCAAGCTCCCTCGCCACGGGTTCCTTGTGTATCGGGCATTGGTGTTGACACCAGTGCCCATTTTTTTGCCGTAAAAAACCATCAAGCGGCCCCCGACGACCACACAGCGTCCGAGACGCCAACTCGTTGGAACTAGCCCGCAGCACGCTCCGTCACTTGTTCTGAGAGGTACTGATCCAGGCGTCGCTTCAGCGATGCCTGTCGTTGAGTTTTTCATCACGGAGGCGATGGACAGACATGACTATCCCGGACAACAACCCCGATCAATCACGCGATACCCGACCCGATGACATCAAGGCGCGAATGAACGATGCCATCGGCAGCGCTCGCGAACAGGCCGATGCACATTTCGGCCAATACCGCGATACCGCCGCCGACCAGATCGATGCGCTGGCGCGAGGGGCCAAGTCGGCCGGCTCGGAGCTTGAAGCCAGCGACCCCCTTGGCCTGTCCCATTACATGGCGGACATGGCGGATTCGATGACCGGCCTTGCCAACAAATTACGCCACATGAGCGCCGAACAGTTGCTGCACGACGGTGCCCGGCTGGCCCGGGATAACCCAGGGCTGTTCATGGCCGGCAGCGTCGCGGTGGGCTTTGGCCTTTCACGCTTCTTGAAGGCTGGCAGTTCATCCATCGCCAGCGAAACCGAGGATCCGGCAGCCGGCCATTCCCACCCGCCGGCCGGTGGCTTTGCCGCGCACCGTCCCTTCGACCAAGTGCCCGATCCCATCGGTCCCGGTGCCGGGGCTGCCAGCGGCATGGCTACAGGTATCACCCCAACCTCGCCCAGCGCGCAGGATCATCCCAGTGACGCCGCCACGGGCTCGCTGCCCGGCTCGGCCAATATCAGAGGAGAGTTGTGATGAACCGACCAGACCCCGATATCCAGCGTACCGCCGGCGCCTCGGCGTCCGATAATGACGCCTCCGTGGTGGGGTTGTTGAAGCAGTTGACCCACGAAGTCCCCTCGCTGTTTACCAAGGAGCTGGCGTTGGCCAAGGCTGAGTTCCAGGCCAGCCTCAACACCCTCAAGGCGGGTATCGCCGGGGTGGCCGGTGGCGCCATGGTGCTGATGGCCGGCTTCATCATCCTGCTGATGGCGGTGGTGTATGGCCTGAGTACGATGATGGCGCCCTGGTTGGCCGCGTTGATCGTCGGCGTCGTGGTCATGATCATCGGATTCGTCATGGTGCAGTCGGGCAAGAAACAGTTCGAACCGTCTCACTTCAAGCCTGACCGAACGCTCGATGCGCTGAACAAAGACCAGCAAGCCCTGCGGAGGAATGCCCCATGAAGGATGAATTCAAGACTGAATCCGAAAAGAGCCCGGAAGCCATCGAGCGCGAGATCGATGAGCAAAGGGCGCACATCAGCCATATCGTCGATGCCTTGGGCAGCAAGTTCACACCGGGGCAGATGCTCGACCAAGCCTTGAGCCTTGCCAAGGGAAACGGTTCGGCGTTCTTCACCAACCTGGGCACCACCGTGCGCAACAACCCGGTGCCGACCGTGCTGACCACGGTCGGCCTGTGCTGGCTGATGCTCGGCCAGAACCATCCGCCGCGGGTCGGTTATCGCGTCGGTCCGGACCAGGATTCCAGCGGCTGGAGCGAAGGGCTTGCCGGCGGCCTGGACAGCGCCCGGGAGCATCTGCACAGCAGCAGCGATTCGTTGCGCGAAGGCTTTCACCACCTCAAGGACAAAGCCGCGCACCTGGCGGACGACGTGGGCGCCAGCGCCCGGCATGCCCGGCACAGCGCTCACCAGGCGGGCGAGCGCGTGACCCAGGGGTCGCAGCATCTGGGCGATGAGTTCAGCCGTTTGTTCAAGGAGCAACCGTTGATGATGGCCGCCGCTGGCATCGCCCTGGGGGCCATGCTGGGTGCGGCGTTACCCACGTCCTCCAGCGAACAGCGAGTGATGGGCAAGACCAGCGCCGACCTGACCGACAAGGTCAAGCGCACGGCGCGGGAGGGCTATGAAACGGTGCGTGATACGGTGAGCAAGACCACTGAGCATCGTGACGAGCCAAGCGTCACGCCAGCCAACGGACGGGCTCATTCCGGCACGGATCTGTCCGGCGGGCTGGGCACTTCGTAGGTGGACCCAGGGGCGGCGCAGGGCGACTTGCGCCGCACCTGTCAACATCGACAGTAGCCTCGGTCGCCGTTCGGTTATTTCATGCGCAGTACACCCTTCCCAAGGAGGTGGCACATGGAACGTCAGGTCCCGTTCACCGGCCATCTGGTCTTCATCGGCTTCGGCTCCATCGCCCGGGCCACGTTGCCCTTGTTGCTGAGGCAGGATCACGTTGTGGTCAAGCAGATCACCGTCATCGCACCGGTGATCGACCAGAACATCTGGTTCAAGGAGCGAGGGATCCGCTTCGTTCGCAAAGCCTTGACCCGACAAACCTATGCACAAACCCTGGATCGCGTCGTCAAACGTGGTGATTTCATCGTCAACCTGTCCGTCGAGGTCAGCTCCCTGGAGCTTATGGCGTACGCTTTCGAGAAAGGCGCGCTGTACCTCGATACCTGCGTCGAGCCGTGGGCCGGAGGCTACGACGATCCGCACCTGGACCTTTCCCATCGCACCAATTACGCCTTGCGCTATCAGGTGCTGGACCTGCAAAAAAGGTTGGGTAAAGGCCCTACGGCGGTGGTGGCCCATGGCGCGAATCCCGGTTTGATCACCCATTTGCTCAAAGCCGGATTGGTTGAGTTGGCGATGCAATTGAAGCAGCCGCTGCCACAACAGCGGGGCGGGGTCGACTGGGCCAGGCTATGCATGGACATGAGGATCAAGGTCATTCATTTCGCCGAACGTGACAGCCAACGCTCCCAGCGTCCCAAGGAAGACGATGAGTTCGTCAACACCTGGTCGGTGGAGGGGCTCATCAGCGAAGGCAGCCAGCCGGCCAAGTTGGGTTGGGGTACCCATGAACGGACTTGGCCATCCGCTGCGCGGCGCCATCGTTTCGGTAGCCGCAACGCGATCTATCTGGAACGCCCGAGCGCCAGTGTCTTGATCAAGACCTGGACGCCCGTGGGCGGGCCATGCCTGGGGCTGATGATCACTCACCACGAAACCGCTTCGACCGCCGATTTGCTGACCGTGAAGGAGCAGCGCAAGTTGGTTTACCGACCCACCCTGCATTACGCCTATCACCCCTGCAACGATGCCTGGCTGTCAGTCCATGAACTGATCGGCCGCGGCTGGAAACCCCAGGCCCGGCAGCGGATTCTCAACGGCGAAATCGACCCCGGCGGGGTGGATGCACTGGGGGTGTTGCTGATGGGCCATGACATGAACGCCTACTGGTTCGGCTCGGTGCTGAGCATTGACGAGGCGAGGGCCCTGGTGCCCTTCAATAATGCCACCAGCCTGCAAGTGGCGGCGGGCGTCATGGCGGGAATCGTCTGGGCCATCGAACATCCGGATCGTGGCATCGTCGAGCCGGAACAAATGGATTACGAACGTGTGCTGGACGTCGCCCGACCTTACCTGGGGACGTTGGTGGGCAAACGCACCGATTGGACACCGACGGGGGCTCTTCACAACGCTTCAGGGGACGCAGCGGCCGATGATTGGCAATTCGAGCATTTCACCCGGTTCTGAGAGACCCGAAATCCCTGTGGGAGCGAGCAAGCTCGCTCCCACAGGGATTGGTGGTGACATACCGATTGCTTGAGACAGCGTATCTGGGGTGGATGCCGATTGCTTGAACACCCGCGAAAACTGCGGGAGCTAGGCGACCTATACTCAACCCCATGGATGGCAGGAATCCGGGGTGGCGCGACTGTGCTGCGTTCGCTGATATTGGCCGTTGTGCTCGTTCTGGCGGGGTGCGCCACGCCACAGCGCGGGCAACCGGTCGCCACGGTGGTGATCGCCCAGGAGACTTGGCGGCAGGCGGACCAGCAGATCATCGCAGCGTCAAAAAACGCTCTTGAACAGGCGGCAGTCTATGCCCGCGGGTCGATGGAGCATTGGCGCGTGTTGGTCTATGAACGCACCGAGGCTGAATTCATCCCTTGGTTCAGCAGCTATTGGACCCAGGAATGGCTGGCGGTGAAGGTCAGCTGGTATGCCGCCAGTGCCGAGGGCGAGGCGGACTCCTCGGCCAAGCGCCTGGCGGTCTACCTGCAAGAACAATATCGCGAGCAGGTGCTGGAGCCGGTGTCGGTGGAAATCGATCCCGAGGCGATCAGGGCCAACGCGACGGGTCATTACCTGCGCCTGCTCGACCAGCAGGTCAAGGTCATCGCCCAGCGACATGGAATCCCGAACGAACTGATGAATCGACGCCTGCACGGCATCCCGGCCATCCGCCTGGGCCCGCCGGCGGCGCGTGACGCTTCGCTGTACGAGATCGTTCACACCGAACCGCTGAACACGCTGCCGGCCTATGCGGCCCTGATCGACTACGTCAATAAGGCTGCAACCACGGGGGCGGGGCCATCGGAGGCGGTGATCGCCACGGTGGCGCAACGCACCAGCGAAAAAATCGAGGCCCAATTCGCCACGCGTGGGGCGACCGGTGCGGCGGCGGCCGTGGCCGGGAAGGCGGCCGGGGCGCTGATCTCGGTGGGCGTGGCGGGCATTCGCGCGATTATCCACGAGGGCGAGCGGCCGGAAATGGAGGCGCAGATCCGCAAAAGCCTGAGCGCCGCCTTCGACGAGGCGTGGTTCAAATCGCTCAAGCATCCCCTCAGCGGGGTGATGGCGCCGGTGTATTACCTGGACGACGAAATAAAAGGCAACCTGGTGGAAGCGGACCTGGCCAATCGCGCGGTGGCACTGCCGGACATCAAGCCTTGACAGGCCGGTTCATTCTGACCCGAGGGTGACGCGACAACCCTTGCGATGGCGGATCTGCTCGTCCGATGGGCGTTCCTTGATGAACTCGAAGCGCGGCTCGCCTTCGCTGTAGATCACCAGCCAGCCCCATTCCAGCTCGCTTTCATCCTGCCCGGGCTGGGGCGGCGAGGCCCACCAGGGTTCTTTTTGCATGATCTGACGCATCGTCTACTCCTGCCGATTGATCCTTTGAACTATAGACCGCTCGATTTGGCGACCAGCGCCCATGAAAACGCTTGCATTCATTGCGGCGAACACGGCTGTTGTGGCGAGGGAGCTTGCTCCCGCTGGGGCGCGTTGTAGGAGCTGTGTAGGAGCTGACGAGTGCAACGAGGCTGCGATCTTTTCCCAGACACTTGAATCTCAAGCGAAAGATCAAGATCAAAAGATCGCAGCCTTCGGCAGCTCCTACCACAGCCCTGCGGGAGCAAGCTCCCTCGCCACGGTTTTTCCTCGCAACTCAGTGTGCTCTGACCCCGTCCACCAGCGTCTAGCGTCTGTATCCCCGCACTCGAACGGGGAATGACTGGACCCTGCGCATATGCAAGCACTGTTGAACGAGATCCTCGATGCGGTTCGCCCCCTGATCGGTCAGGGCAAGGTCGCCGACTACATTCCTGCCCTGGGCACTGTGGCGCCCAACCAGTTGGGCATTGCCGTGTACGGCAATGACGGCGAGTTGTATTGCGCTGGCGACGCCGATACCGCGTTTTCGGTGCAGAGTATTTCCAAGGTGTTCAGCCTGGTGCAGGCCATCGGGCATTCCGGCGAAGCGATCTGGGAGCGCCTGGGCCATGAGCCGTCCGGCCAGCCTTTCAATTCCCTGGTGCAACTGGAATTCGAACGCGGTCGGCCACGCAACCCGTTCATCAATGCCGGTGCGTTGGTCATCTGCGATATCAACCAGTCGCGTTTCGCCGCGCCGGCGCTGTCGATGCGTGATTTCGTGCGCCGTCTGTCGGGTAACCCGCAGGTGATGGTGGACGGCAAGGTCGCCGAGTCGGAATACCAGCACCGTGCCCGCAACGCGGCGATGGCGTACCTGATGCAATCGTTCGGCAACTTCCACAACGACGTGGAAGCGGTGCTGCGCAGTTATTTCAGCCACTGTGCCTTGCGGATGAGCTGCATCGACCTGGCGCGGGCGTTCTGCTTCCTGGCCAACG
Source organism: Pseudomonas thivervalensis (assembly GCF_001269655.1). Taxonomy (GTDB): domain Bacteria; phylum Pseudomonadota; class Gammaproteobacteria; order Pseudomonadales; family Pseudomonadaceae; genus Aquipseudomonas; species Aquipseudomonas thivervalensis. The sequence goes on along the minus strand of NZ_LHVE01000012.1, from coordinate 150,152 downwards.
ACGGGTTCTGCAAACACAGCGGCGAACAGATCCTCAGTGCCCGGCAGACCCAACAGGTCAACTCCATCATGGCCACCAGCGGCCTGTACGACGAGGCCGGCAACTTCGCTTATCGCGTTGGCCTGCCGGGCAAGAGCGGTGTCGGGGGCGGGATTGTCGCCGTGGTGCCGGGCCGGTTCACGGTGTGCGTCTGGTCGCCGGAACTCAACGTCGCCGGCAACTCCCTGGCTGGCATGGCGGCGCTGGAAATGATGAGCCAGCGGATCGGCTGGTCGGTGTTCTAGTTTCCCGTCTCACAAAAAAGGGCCCGCGCCTGATTCAGGCGCGGGCCCTTTTGTTAGGGGATTTCAGCAGAGGCGGTCGATGACCCGGACCTCGGACGTGTTCTGCAGCGACTGCCAGGCCTGGGTCAGCGTTTGCAGCACGCGGCCCATGAAGTCTTTGTCAGCCGCCGCCTTCTTGCCCACGTAGCCCTGGCCGCGACGGTACATCTTCAGCCGGGCGCACAACTCTTGCGTGTTCTTTTCGAACTCGTCTTCGTGGGTGTAGGGCGACAGGCAGTCCATATGCACCTGGCCAGTCTTGCTGATCCACAGGATATGGCTGTCGAGTGTGTCCTTGTGTGCCGCGAACATGCGAGCCAGCTCATCAATAGATGGTTGATTATTCAGATTCATGTGTAAGCCCCTTGACCATTTGGTTGATCTGTCTGGTGGTTCGCAAAAAACTTCGCTACTCGGTAAGTGCCTGCCTGCTACCGAAACCAGGCCGTCAGCGTTCGTCCGCCTGACTTCGACGGGGTCGTGCATCGGTTGTGTAGTGTTATCGAAGGGCTGCTACGCAAATGCGCTACAACGAAGAGAAACAGCGAAGAATCTCAGGCAGTGTCAACTTTCGAGGGTCGACCACGCGCGTCATGAGGATCGATCGCTAGCGTTTCTCGTCCTCGTTACCGGACGGTCATGCCAGGTCAGCACCTTCAATCTGCCTTGTGGGCAGTCCCTTATCCAAAAAACAGCTCGGCGGTCAGACGAGCTTGCTCAAACAGTTGCCTGTACTCCCGATCGGGGAGACGTCTGCATCATGCAAGGGCAAATCGGAGGCGTCAACGGTTTTGTAGTGATTATTTTTGTTCACTACATATTGTCGGACAAAATGGTTTGGGTATGAAAAACGGCTGCGAGTGATCACTCGTGGCGAGGGAGCTTGCTCCCGCTGGGCTGCGTAGCAGCCCTAAAAACCTGGCGGTGCATGAGTCAAATTGACCGAGTCGCCTGCATTGGGGTTGCTACGCAACCCAGCGGGAGCAAGCTCCCTCGCCACAAAGGCAGCGCTTGGAATCGGCGTTGTTCAAGTGGCCTTGGCCTTGCTCGCCTTGCGTGGTGCACCACCAGCCTTGCGCTTGGTCGGCTTGCGTTTGTTCTTCCATGGCGTGGCGCCGCGCCCGGCGGGGCTGGCCGGGCCGCTGATGGTCAGGCTCATGCCCTGGCAGCGGGCGACGTGCTTGCTCATCCAGGCGGCTTGCCGGGTGACGAATTCTTCCAGGCTCATTTCCCCGCTCTGCACCATGTCCAGGGCCTGTTCCCAGATGGCAGTGGTGCCCGGGTCGGCGATGGCCCGGGGCACGGCGTCGATGAGGCTGAAGGCCGCCGGGGTGGCGGACAGGGCCTTGCCGTTTTTCACCAGGTAACCGCGGTCGAGCAGCCCCTGGATGATCGAGGCCCGGGTCGCTTCGGTGCCGATGCCGGTGGTGTCCTTGAGCTTCTGCTTGAGCAACGGATCTTCCACCAGCTTGGCGACGTTCTTCATCGCCTTGATCAGGTCGCCTTCGGTGAAGGGCTTGGGCGGCTGGGTCCAGAGGTCCTTGGGTTTCACCTCATCCACTGCGCAATCGCGACCTTCGGCCAGTGCCGGCAGGACCTGCGGCGCCGGTGCTTCACGGCCCCTGGCCGGTGCCAGTGCCTCGGGCAGGGCGCGTTTCCAGCCGGGTTCGACGATCTGCTTGCCCACGGCACGCAACGCCTGGCCAGCACAGTCGAAGTCGGCCTGGGTCCGGTCGTATTCGTGGTTGGGCAGGAACTGCGCGAGGTAGCGTGCGCGAATCAGCGTGTAGACCGCGCGCTGCTTGCCGGCGAGTTTGTCGAGGTTCCTGGCGGCGGTGGGAATGATGCCGTGGTGGGCGCTGACCTTGGCGTCGTTCCAGGCCCGGGACTTGCGCTGCGCCTGCAAATGCTCGCGCAGCGGCGCGAGGCTGGGGTCGGCCTGGGCGAGGGCGGCCAGGATCGCCGGGGCTTCGCTGTGCTGGCTCAAGGGCAGGAAACCGCAATCGCTGCGCGGGTAGGTGATGAGCTTGTAGGTCTCGTAGAGCGACTGGGCAATGTCCAGGGTTTCCTGGGCGCCGAGGCCGAGTTTCTTCGAGCAGACTTCCTGCAGGGTGCCCAGGTCGAAGGGCAACGGCGCCGCTTCGCGCAGGCGCTCGGTACGCACCTTCAGTGTCCGGGCGGTGGCGGCGTTGCTCATGGCCTGGGCGGCGTCCCGGGCCAGGGCCTGGTTGAGGCAGCGTTCCTGGTCGTCGCAGGCATCCGGGTCGGCGCGCCACTGGGCGGTGAACGCCGTGCCTTCATGGCTGAGCTGCACGTCGATGGCCCAATAGGCGACCGGTACGAAGTTGGCGATGCTGCGGTCGCGGTCCACCACCAGTCGCAGCGTCGGTGTCTGCACGCGACCGACCGGCAACACGCCCTGGTAGCCGGACTGGCGCCCCAGCAAGGTGAACAGGCGACTCATGTTCATGCCGATCAGCCAGTCGGCCCGGGAGCGGCCCAGGGCCGAGTGATACAGGTTGAAGGTTTCGACGCCCGGCTTGAGGGCGGCCAGGGCCTTGCGGATCGACGCTTCGTCCAGGGCCGACAGCCATAGCCGCCGGATCGGTCCGCGATACCGGCAATGTTCCACCAGCTCCCGGGCGATCATTTCGCCTTCACGGTCGGCGTCGGTGGCGATCACCAATTCCTTCGCTTCACCCAACAGGCGTTTGACCGCCTTGTACTGGCTGGCGGTTTTCGGCTTGACGGTCATTTTCCATTGCGCCGGCACGATAGGCAGGTCGGCCAGGACCCAGCGCTTGTAGCGCGCGTCGTAGGCGTCGGGTGGGGCGGTTTCCAGCAGGTGGCCGATGCACCAGGTGACCGTGACGCCAGGGCCCAGCCAGCAACCGTCGCCACGGCGCGTGGCACCGAGCACGGCGGCGATGTCCTTGGCCTGGGACGGCTTTTCACACAGGTACAGCTGCATAGCGCCCTTTTCCTGAGCAGATTTCTTGGGCTGTAGCATGGTCATGGATGGGCGCCAGGGCAAGTTTTATCTGTATGGATATACAGATAAAAGCGTTGCGCTGCGTTGCCAAGGGGTGTCTGGCGTGACATTCGGCGGCCTGTCGGCACGCAGAATGAATTTCTCGCAGGGGTATGGCTCATAACTTCAAGGCGGTTGAAACCGTAAAGAAGGTTTATGAGGTCAAGGAGAGTCACTTTCATGAATTCGATGCCAAATGGCAACGGCCAGGCGACTACACGTTTGATTCTCGTGGTGGAAGACGATCCAACTATCCTGGAATTTCTCTGTGAAATCCTTGAGGAAGAAGGGTTCGTCGTGGAGCCTCGGGAGAGCGCCGATGCGGCGCTGACATTCCTCGAAGAGAGCGCCCACTACGTCGACCTGTTGCTCACCGACATCACCATGCCCGGCAAGATCGACGGAGCGGAGCTGGCCAACCTGACCGGAGATCGCTGGCCGCAGATTCCGCTGTTGATCATGTCCGGCTTCGAGACGCCGGAAAGCGCCGGGATCAAGCACCACGCTGCGTTCATCGCCAAACCTTGGGCGCTGGGACAGATGCTGGATCTGGTGGAGAGCACGGTGAAAAATCACGCCATCCACTGAGTGATGCCAGAGGGGGGAGGCGGCCGGGCACGTTTGGGTTGCAAGCGGCGATGGGCTCCATGACAATGCGAGTCATTATCAGTCGCGAATTATTCCATTGCCATGCCCGCCAACGATCTGTCCCTACGCAGTGCTGTCGACGTTCTGTACAGTGATCATCACAGTTGGCTCCAGGGCTGGTTGCGCAAGCGCTTGGGCAACACGTTCGATGCCGCCGACCTGACCCAGGATACGTTCGTGCGGGTCATCAAGGCGCGCACCGCGCTGGATATCCGCGAGCCGCGACCGTACCTGTCGATGATCGCCAAAGGGTTGTTGATCGACCTGTTTCGCCGCCGCTCGCTGGAACAATCCTACCTCGAAGCCCTGGCCGCCATGCCGCAAGAGCAGCATCCATCGCTGGAAGAGCAGGCAATCCTGCTCCAGGCGCTGATGGAGATCGACCGTCTGCTCCTGGGGTTGGGGCCGCGCGTCCGGCAAGCGTTCATCCTGTCGCAGTTCGATGGCCTGACCTACCCGCAAATTGCCGAGCGCCTGGGCGTCAGCGTCCGCACGGTCAACAACCACATGGCCAAGGCCATGGAACATTGCTGCCTGATGCAAATTCAATTGCAGCTTTCATGAACCTGCCGTCCGAGGAGTTGAAAGCCATCCGTGTTGCGGCACGGTGGTACGCCCGGCTTAATTCCGGGATTACGACCGACGCGGACCGGGCCGATTGGCGCGCCTGGCTGGCCGCCGATCCATTGCACAGTCAGGCCTGGCAGCGCATGGCCGCGGTGGCCGAGCAGATGGCGAGTGTGCCGGGCAGCCTGGCATCACCGACCTTGAGCGACACCCACCAGCGCTCCCGGCGCCAGGTGTTGCGCAGCGCCTTGCTGCTGACGTCCGCTGGCGGCCTGGGCTGGCTGGGCTGGCGCAGCCAGGCTACGCAGAACCTGTTTTGCGATTACCGCACCGCCGTGGGCGAGCGTCGCGAGTTCCAATTGGCCGATGGCAGCACGCTCACGCTCAATACCGATACCTCGATCAACATTCGTTTCGATGGGCAGCAGCGGCGCCTGGAGCTGTTGCGGGGTGAAGTGCTCGTGACGACGGCGGTCGATCCCCTGCGACGTCCGTTCAAGGTGGTCACGGGGCCGGCCGAGGTGCTTGCCCTGGGCACGCGTTTCATTGTCCGTAGCCAGGCGCGGGGCGGCGAAGTGGCGGTGCTGGAGAAAGCGGTCGAGGTGAGCCTGCCAGCCACTGGAGCAAGGAGGCGGGTCGAAGCCGGCCAGCGCCTGGATTTCAACGAGCGGTCGTTGGGGGCGCTGCGCGGCAACGATGTGTCGGTCGGTGCATGGCAGAAGGGGAGCATCATCGCCATTGACCGCCCCCTGGCGGCGCTGCTGGATGAACTGTCGCGCTACCGTCCCGGTGTGCTGCGTTGGGATCCGGCGATTGGCGACTTGCAGGTGTCCGGTGTGTTTCCCGTCGATAACACCGATCTCGCCCTGGCCGCGCTGGAAAGCGGTTTCTCATTGCGGGTGACCCGCTACAGCCGATTCTGGGTCCAGGTCGCCGGTGGCGATCGGCGTTGATGCTGCGCAATAAAAAAACCAACCCCTGCACTTTTCATCCTCATCGTTCGGCTCTTCCTCAGTGAGTTTTTATCGACCGTTTGGGGGAGGGGAAATATGACGTGGGTGAGCGCGCCAGGCCGTCTGGTGTTTGCAGTGAAAATCGGTTTGCTGGCGGTCACGACCGCTGGTGCCACAGCCGTGTATGCCGACCCGGTTCCAGAGGCTGCGGCGCAGCAGCGCGCGGTGCAGGCCTACGATATCGGTGCCGGACGCCTGGTGGAGGTGCTGACCCGTTTCGCCAGCGCCGCCGGCGTTGCCATTTCGTTTGATGCCCGGCAACTCGAAGGTTTGCGATCGCCCGGTCTGAAAGGTTCTTTCGGCGTCGGCGACGGCTTTGCCCGCATTCTTGGTGGTAATGGCCTGCAAGCCGAGCCCCAGGCCAACGGCACGTACGTGCTGCGCCGGCTACCTGTCAACGGTTCGGTCATGGAGCTGGGCGCCACCCGTATCGAGGCACAGCGTCTCGGGGCGACCACCGAGCAGAGCAATTCCTACACGACGGGGGCGGTCACCATCAGCAAGGGCGAGCACTCCCTGCGCGAAACGCCGCAGTCGGTGACGGTGATCACCCGCAAGATGCTCGATGACCAGAACCTCAATACCATCGAACAGGTCATGGAAAAGACCCCCGGCATCACCGTCTACGACTCGACCATGGGCGGCAAGTATTTCTATTCCCGCGGGTTCCGCATGTCCGGCCAGTATCAATACGACGGCGTTCCGCTGGACATGGGCAACAGCTATGTCCAGGCCGACAGTTTCAGCAGCGACATGGCCTATTACGACCGTGTCGAAGTGCTGCGCGGCGCCGCGGGGATGATGAAGGGAGCGGGCGGCACATCCGGCGGCGTCAATTTCGTGCGTAAACGCGGCCAGGCCACGGCGCAGACCGAACTCAGCCTGTCCGGTGGCACCTGGGACAACTATCGCGGACAGGTCGACACCGGTGGCCCGTTGAATGATGCCGGCACCGTGCGGGGCAGGGCGGTGATCGCCGAGCAGAGCCGGCATTATTTCTACGACGATGCCCGGCGCAAGGACCAGATCTACTACGGCGCCCTGGACTTCGATTTGTCGCCCGACACGACGCTCGGCCTGGGCATTGCCTATGAAGACGTCGATGCAAGTCCCTGCTGGGGCGGGCTGCCGCGCAACCGGGACGGCAGCGATCTGAAACTCAGCCGCTCCACCTGCCTGGACCCGTCGTGGAACACCTGGCGCAGCCAGCGCACCACGCTGTTCGGTGATATCGCCCATCACATCAATGACGACTGGGCCGTGAAGGTCGCCGGGGTCTATACGAAAAACACCCAGGACATCAAATACGCGTTTGCATCGGGCTCGGTGGCGCCCGGCACCTCGACCACCAATATGCTGGGCAGCATGTATGACTACGACCAGGTCGATTACGGACTCGACGCCTACCTGGACGGCAAGTTCGACGCCTTGGGGCAGCAACATGAATTGATCGTCGGTTTCAACGCCAGCCGCTCGGACAAGGATGACTTCTTCTCGGTGGCACTGCTGCCACAGAAGCAGAATGTGTTCGATCCGGATCGGCATATTCCCGAGCCGGACGACAGTTACTTCATCGAAAACTCGACGCGCGGTGGACCGGTCAAGACCGTGACCGAGCAGCAAGGCATGTATTCGACGCTGCGGCTGAAACTGGCGGACCCGTTGACGTTTGTCGTCGGCAGCCGGGTGAGCTGGTACAGCTCCAAGACCGACTCGGAGTTCCTCACCGGCGGTTCGGAGCACGCCAAGAGCACAGAGACGGGCCAAGTCACGCCGTTTGCCGCCGTCTTGCTGGACCTCAATGAACACCTGACGGCCTATGCCAGCTATTCGGACATCTTCACGCCCCAGGGCAACTATCGCTCCGAAAGCGGCTCGGCACTCAAGCCCCTGGTGGGCGAGAGTTACGAGCTGGGGATCAAGGGCGAGTGGTTCGAGGGACGCCTGAACAGTGCCTTCAACCTGTTCCGCACGGTGCAGAAAGACCAGGCCCAGACTGACTACAACTCCAGCTGTGCGTCCTCGGATGGCTACTGCTACGAGAACGCCGGCAAGGTGCGCGCCCAGGGTTTCGAAGCCGAGATCAGCGGTGAAGTCATCGAGCGCTTGCAACTGCTGGCCGGCTACACCTACACCCAGACCAAGACCCTCGACGACATTGATGCCAGCCTCAACGGCGGCTCGTTCAACAGCTACGTGCCGCGCCATGTGCTGCGCCTGTGGGGTGACTATGCCCTCGGCGGGGCGTTGGAACGGTTCAGTGTCGGCGCTGGGGTCAATGCCCAAAGCGACAATTTCCGCGTATCGCCGGCGACGGGGGAGAAGATCACCCAGGCCGGTTATGCGGTGTGGAACGGCCGCGTTGGCTACCGCATCGATGACACCTGGTCGGTGGCCCTCAATGGCAACAACCTGTTCGACAAGCGCTACTACACCACCATCGGGACCGAGGGCTTCGGTAACTATTACGGTGAGCCGCGCAACTTCACCATGACGATGAAGGCGCGCTTCTGAGGCGGTGGCGAGGGCGCCAGTGCCCTCGCCACGGTTCTGCCCTCAGTTGGTATCCAGGTCCACGTTCTTGGTTTCCCGCAGGCAGATCATGCCCACCACCAGGCTCACCCCGGTGATCACCACCGGGTACCACAGCCCGTAGAAAATATCCCCGGTGTAGACCACCAGGGCGAACGACACGGTGGGCAGGAAACCGCCGAACCAACCGTTGCCGATGTGGTAGGGCAGGGACATGGAGGTGTAGCGGATCCGGGTCGGGAACAGTTCGACCATCAACGCCGCCAGCGGTCCGTAGCACATCGCCGAGATGATGATCAGCGCCACGATCAAGGCCACGATCATTGGCCGGTTGATTTGCTGCGCATCGGCCTTTTGCGGGTAGCCGGCCAGGGTCACGGCACCGCGCAGGGCGGCCTCGTCGTAGCCTTCGAGTTTCACGTCGCCGACGCTGATCTGCACGGTGCTGCCAGCCGGGGCCGCGACGCTGCTGTAGGGCAGGCCTTGCTTGACCAGGAAAGTCTTGGCCTTGTCGCAGGGGCTGTCGAAACGCGCCTTGCCCACCGGGTCGAACTGGAAGGTGCAGGTGGCCGGGTCGGCGACCACGGTGATCGGCGCCTGGCGGCTCGCCAGGTCGATGGCCGGGTTGGCATAGTGGGCCAAGGTCTTGAAGATCGGAAAATACAGGGCCGTCGCCAGCAGCAGGCCGATCATCAACACCGGTTTGCGCCCGACCTTGTCCGATAGCCAGCCAAAAAAGATAAAGAACGGTGCGCCGATCACCACGCTGACAATCAGCAGGCTGTTGGCGAGGGCAGGGTCCATCTTGAGGAATTGGGTGAGGAAAAACAGCACGTAGAACTGTGCGGCATAGAAGGTCACCGCTTGGCCGGCGTTGATGCTGAACAGGGCGATCAGCACCACCTTGAGGTTTTCCCATTTGCCGAAGGATTCGCGGATCGGCGCCTTGCAGCACTTGCCTTCCTCTTTCATTTTCAGGAAGGCCGGTGACTCATGCAGGCTCAGGCGAATCCAGGTGGAGATGCCCAGCAGCAGGATCGACAGCAGGAACGGAATGCGCCAGCCCCAGACTTCGAACTGATCGCCGGTGAAGTAGCGACAGCCCAGGACCACCAGCAGCGACAGCAGCAGCCCGAGGGTGGCCGTGGACTGAATCCAGCTGGTATGAAAACCGCGCTTGCCCATTGGTGCGTGCTCGGCCACATAAGTCGCCGCACCACCGTACTCACCGCCCAAGGCCAGGCCCTGAAGCATGCGCAACACCACCAGGATGATCGGCGCGGCGATGCCGATGCTGGCGTAGTTGGGCAGCAGGCCGACGCAGAACGTCGCCAGGCCCATGAGCACGATGGTGGCGAGGAACGTGTACTTGCGCCCGATCATGTCCCCCAACCGACCGAACACCAGCGCCCCGAACGGCCGCACGATGAAACCGGCGGCGAACGCCATCAGGGCGAAGATGAACGCGGTGGTGTCGTTGACCCCGGCAAAGAACTGCTTGCTGATCACCGCCGCCAGGGCGCCGTAGAGGAAAAAGTCATACCACTCGAACACCGTCCCCAGGGACGAGGCGAAGATGACTTTCTGGGTTTCCTGGCTGGTGCCGGCGCTGCGCGTGGCTTCCAGGGGCTGAACATGTTCGGACATAGCGGTATCCCTCACAGTGATTGTTTTTGTTGTTCCACTGCGACGCCGGGGTGGCGTCTCCTGATTTGACACACTTCCTTATTGCCTACGCACGTTCCCTTGTGGGAGCGAGCCTGCTCGCGATGACGGCAGCACATTCAATATATATGTGACTGATAGACCGCTATCGCGAGCAGGCTCGCTCCCACAAGGGGATTTGGTTGCTCTTCAGACCGTGGCGGGCTCCTTTTGGGGCGTGGTGATTCTTGTGTCCGCCTCAAGCATCATCTGCGCCGCTTTCTCGGCAATCATCAGCGTCGGCGAGCAGGTGTTGCCCGAGGTGATGCGCGGCATGATCGAGGCGTCGGCGATGCGCAGGCCCTTGATGCCGTGCACGCGCAGTTGCGCATCCACCACGGCGTCGTGGTCCTGGCCCATGCGGCACGTACCGACCGGGTGGAAAATCGTCGTGCCGATGCGGGCGGCGGCCTGGTGCAGTTCCTCTTCGGTCTGCAGGCTGGGGCCCGGCAGGTACTCCACCGGTTTGAACGCGCTCAGGGCCGGGGCCGCGACGATGCGCCGGGTCAGGCGGATGGCGTCGGCGGCGACCCGCAAGTCTTCGGGGTGGCTCAGGTAATTGGGCTGGATCAGCGGCGCTTCGTGTGGGGTGGCCGAACGTATGTCCACCCGGCCACGGCTTTGCGGACGCAGGTCGCAGACCGACGCGGTGAACGCCGGGAAGCTGTGCAGCGGTTCGCCGAAGCGTTCCAGGGACAACGGCTGCACGTGGTATTCGAGGTTGGCCGAGGCCTGCTCCGGGCCCGAGCGGGCGAACGCGCCGAGTTGGCTGGGGGCCATGGACAGCGGGCCGCTGCGGTCATACAGGTAGCGCAAACCCATGCCCATCTTGCCCCACAGGCTGCCGGCGATCTGGTTCAGGGTGCGGGCGTTTTCCAACTGGTAGATCAGCCGCAGTTGCAGGTGGTCCTGCAAGTTGCCGCCGACACCGGGCAGCTCATGAGTCACGCCGATGCCCAGGCGTTGCAGCAGGCTGCGCGGGCCGATCCCGGAGCGTTGCAGGATCCCCGGCGAACCCACGGCGCCGGCGCACAGGACGATTTCCTTGCGGGCCTTGAAGGTGATGCCCTTGCCTTGCCAGCGCGCGCTGACGGCGTGGGCGCGGTCGTCACGCAGCAACACGCGGTCGACCTCGACGTCGGTCAACACCGTGAGGTTGGCGCGTTGGCGAATCGGCTTGAGGAACGCCTTGGCCGCGTTCCAGCGCACCCCGGCTTTCTGGTTGACTTGGAAGTAGCCACAGCCTTCATTGTCGCCGCTGTTGAAATCGTCGACGTTGGGGATGCCGCTCTGCTCGGCGGCGCTGCGGAAGGCATCGAGAATCGGCCATGACAGGCGCTGGCGTTCGACCCGCCACTCGCCGCCGGCACCGTGGAATTCTGACGCGCCGGCAAAGTGATTTTCGCTCTGGCGGAACAGCGGCAGCACGTCCTTCCAGGCCCAGCCGGGATTGCCCTCGGCGGCCCAGCCGTCGTAATCGGCAGCCTGGCCGCGCATGTAGATCATGCCGTTGATGGAGGAGCAACCGCCCAGGACCTTGCCGCGTGGGTAGCTCAGGGCGCGCCCTTGCAGGCCCGCTTGCGCTTCGGTCTTGAAGCACCAGTCGGTGCGCGGGTTGCCGATGCAGAACAGGTAGCCGACCGGAATGTGAATCCATGGATAGTTGTCGCGCCCCCCGGCCTCGAGCAGCAGCACCCGGTGTTGCGGGTTGGCCGAAAGCCGATTGGCCAGCAAGCACCCGGCAGGGCCGGCGCCCACGATCACGTAATCGTATTCATCGATGACGGGTTGCATCCGCGACCTCATTCTTGTTGTTGTGGGACCCATCCTAGTTGTTAGTTTTCGTCAAAAGAATGTTAGTTTTTGCGCAGCCGCTGTGCGTTTATAAACAGTCCTGCCTTCAGGCCCGTTCAAGGATCGCCCCATGTTCGACTGGAATGACCTGCGCTATTTCCTGGAACTGCAACGCAGCGGGCGTTTGTTGACGGCTGCACGACGGCTGAACACCACCCACGCCACGGTGGCCCGGCACATCGAGGCCATCGAGAAAAGCCTCGGCACTGCGCTGTTCGTCCAGCATGCCCAGGGTTATGAACTGACCCCGGCTGGCGAGACATTGCTCAAGCACGCCGAAGCCATGGAGAACGTGGCGTTGCTGGCCCAGGAGGACATCACCCAGTCCAGTGCGCCCTTGGGCAAGATCCGCCTGGGGGTGACCGAAGGCCTGGGCATCATGTTCCTCGCCAGTCGCATGGACGGGCTGTTCCAGCGTTATCCGGGGCTGGAGGTGGAGTTGGTGGCGGTGCCGCGGTTCGTCAGCATCCTCAACCGAGAGGCGGAAATCAGCATCCACCTCGAACGTCCGGCGGCCGACCTGCTGGTGACCCGCAAACTCACCGACTACAGCCTGGCGCTGTACGCCAGCCAGGCCTACCTGGACCGCTCGCCAGCGTTGCGCAGCCGCGAGGACCTGGCCCGTCACGCCTGGATTGGTTATGTCGACGACCTGCTGTTCAGCCAGGAATTGATGTTCCTCAACAGCTTTTGTCGCAACCCGCGGGTGGTGTTCCACAGCACCAGCGTCATCGCCCAGCAACAGGCCGCGCGCTCGGGCCTGGGGATCGCTGTGCTGCCGTGCTACATGGCCAGCGGCGACCCGACGCTGGTACCGTTGCTGCCGGACGAAACCATCCGCCGCAGCTACTGGATCAGCACCCGCCGCGAACTGCACAAATCCGTCCGCCTGCGGGTGCTGTGGGATTACGTGGTGCAGTTGTGCGAGCGGGAGCAGGGGTTGTTGTTGCCCTGAGCAAACACCCTTTGTCTGGGGCTGAAAAAAACCGTGGCGAGGGAGCTTGCTCCCGCTGGGCTCTGTAGGAGCTGGCGAAGCCTGCGATCTTTTGATCTTGATCTTTCGCTCTCGACTCAATTGTCAGTGGAAAGATCGCAGCCTCGTTGCACTCGTCAGCTCCTACGGGCGCACCCCAGCGGGAGCAAGCTCCCTCGCCACAGGGGGGCGTAGCGAATGGGCTGGCCGCCCAAGCCCCCTTTTATGGCCCCCAATGACCTCAAGTCGACGCGCTGGCGTGACTTAGTGTTGCTCTACAACAAGAAAGGCGCAGCCAAGAGGGCCCCATGCCGGCAACGACACCTTCCACCTGGCTCAACCCAGCCGTCATCCTCCTGCTCGGCACCCTGCTCGCAGGCTGCGGCGAAGAGGCCAAGCCGCCCGCGCCCACGGTGTTCACGGCCATGCCCAGTGATGCGGCATTGGCCCAGGTCTATGACCGCAGCTGCAAGCTCTGCCACGCCAACCCCGGCGCCGGCGCACCGTTGACCGGCGACACGAACGCCTGGGCCCCGCGGGTCGCCCAGGGCGCCGACACCCTGCTGGACCACGCGATCAACGGCTACAACGGCATGCCGCCGATGGGCCTGTGCATGCACTGTTCCGAAGAGCAGTTCCTGGCCCTGATCGCCTTCATGTCCGGTCAACACTTCCAATAATAAACACGGGTACTTTCGGCATGACGATGGACTATTCACGGCGTCGGTTGCTGCAACAGGCCGGCGTGGTCGCCGCCTTTACCGCACTGGGCAGCCAAGGCGCCCTGGCCGAGCTGATGCGCGCGCCTCGGTTGATCCCGTGGCGCAACTGGTCCGGTGCGCAGAGTTGCCTGCCGGCGGCGCGCCTGGCCCCCAAGGACCTCGACGAGCTGGTGCAGGTGGTGCGCCGTGCCGAAGGGCGGATTCGCCCGGTGGGTTCCGGGCATTCCTTCAGTGCCCTGGTGCCCACCGATGGCACCTTGTTGTCGCTGAGTTTCTTCAGTGGCCTGCTGGATCACGACGGCGCCAGTTTGCAAGCCGAGTTCGGCGGCGGCACGCCCATGTCCCGCATGGGACCGGCGCTCAAGGCCATCGACCAGGCACTGCCGAACATGGCCGACGTGGATTACCAGACCCTGGCTGGAGCCATCGCCACCTCGACCCACGGCACCGGCAAGGCCTTCGGCTCGTACGCCTCCCAAGTGGTTGGCCTGCAACTGGTAACGGCCAGCGGCGAGGTGCTCGATTGCGATGCCCAGCGTCATCCCGAGGTGTTCCAGGCCGGCCGGGTGTCCCTGGGCGCGTTGGGGCTGGTGACCCGCGTGCGCCTGCAGAACCGCGCAGCCTATCGCTTGCGCGAGCATCAGTGGGTGGCGAAGACCGAGGAATTGCTCGAGGACGTGGACACCAATACCCGGGACAACCAGCACTGGGAAATGCAGGTCGTCACCCATTCCGACTATGCGTTGTCGATCACCCTGAACGAAACCAGCGATCCGGCCACGCCGCCGATCAGCCCTGAGGAGGAGGGCGGTAATGAATTCGTTTCCCTGATCGAAAACCTCGACAAGTACGGCAGCGATTTTCCAGCGGCCCGGCGCGCGCTGCTCAACAGCCTGAGGCTGGTGGCCGATTTCGATGACCGCGTCGGTGATTCCCATGACATCTACGCCAACGCCCGCACGGTGCGCTTCAACGAGATGGAGTACTCGGTGCCCGCCGAACACGGCCCGGCGTGCCTGCGGGAGATCCTCGCGCTGATCCGCGACAAGGACCTGCGCACCTGGTTTCCCATCGAATACCGCTACGTGAAGGCCGATGACATAGCCTTGAGCATGTTCGAAGGCCGGGACAGTTGCTCGATCTCCGTGCACCAGCATTACCAGATGGACCACCACAATTTCTTTGCCGCCATCGAGCCGATCTTCTGGAAATACCAGGGCCGTCCGCATTGGGGGAAATTGCACTCGCTGAACGCCAAGGCACTCCAGGCGCTGTACCCGCGCTGGACCGAATTCACCCAGGTGCGCCAGGCGCTTGACCCCGGCGGCAAGTTCCTCAATGGGCATCTTTCTTCGATTCTGGGTTTGAGCTGAGGCTTCAAATGGTCGGTTAGCTGGTTAGCTGGTTAGCTGGTTGGCTGATTCTGTCCTGCCAGGCACAACCCTTGTGGCGAGGGAGCTTGCTCCCGCTGGGCTTCGCAGCAGCCCCAAATCGGATAACCCATTTTTCCAGATAGACCACCTCAGCCGGCTTACGACGGCTACGCCGCCGAGCGGGAGCAAGCTCCCTCGCCACAAGAGCCACAAAGGTTCCCTAGAACGCAAACGGAATACTGATCTTGGCCCAGAGCATTTCGCCTTCGGTGCGGTTCTCCACTTCAAACTCCTTGGCCCAGCGGATCTCGGCGCTGGCGTACTTGAGGAAGGTCAAGTGCAGTGCCGGGCCGATGGCGAAGACCTGGCCGCGGACGCCGTCGTCCACGTCCTGTCCGGCGAATTGCACGGTGCGGCCGTACTGTTTGTCGTCGGTGGTCTGCTTGAGGTAGTAGCCGTTGAGCCCCAGCCGCAGGTTGTCGGTCACGCGGTAGCTGGCGGAATAATCGAAGTGGAAAATCTGCCCCGAACGGTAGTCGGTGTCCTTGTTCTTGCGGTTGAAGCTGTAGGTGGTCTTCATCGACACCTCGGTGTCTTCCGTGGGCAGCCAGGTGAAGGAAAACAGCGGCTTGTAGGTGTAGAAGTTGTTGCTGGTGTTGGCCAGTCGATCGGTGCTGTATTCGCCGGTCGGCACGGTGATTTCCACCGCCGCGGCCAGGGTCAGGTGTTTGCCCATGTCCCAGAGCACGATGGGCGAAATGGTGGTGTCGCCCATACCCTCGCGGGTGTCATGCAGACCGAACACCGAGACTTCCTGCTTGATCCAGGGCTGGGCGATGTAGATCCCCGCGCGCCCACCGGCCACCCGCAACGGGCTCAGGTAATCGATACGCGGGACCACTGCCGTGGATTCGATTTCGACGTCCGGCAGTTCGCCGCCCAACGAACTGATGTTGAATTTCCGCGCCTTGTAATGGTTGTAGTAGAGGTTGAACGCGACCATGTGGTCGGGAAGGCTGTCGACCTCCAGCGGCAAGACAAAAAAGCCATCGGTGCCTGGGCCGATGTTGTCGACCCCCGATTCGGTGGCCAGGGCGGACAGGGCTCCGCCGCAGGCCAGGCCGAGGGTCAATTGCAAGGCGAATGTCGTGCGGATCGGGTTCATGTGGGGGCTCATTATTATTGTTGGAAATGCACCGGAGGTCCGAGTCATACAAATAAGCCGTTCACCGCCGACAGGGCAGGGTATTGGAGGCCATACAGGGGACTTGGGCGGCCAGATTTTTATGCCCCTCTGTCCGCCAGCCCATGCTAACTTTATGAAATAACCGGTTACAAAAACGCCACCTAACGTGCTCCGGAACCCGTCCCATGCAGATGAAAGTCATCGACCCCACCTATGAATTGGCGCTGGTATCGCCATTCCTGCTGCAAACGTTGGCCGAGGTGGTGGCGGACAAGGGCTTCGATGCCGCCAGCCTGTGTCGCGGCCTGGGGTTCGGCCTCGATGATCTGCAAGATCCTGCCCAGCGCATTTCCTATCGCCAGGCCGTGATCATGATCCAACGGGCACTCAAGCTGTTGCCCGACCAGGGGCTGGGGTTGTGGGTGGGAGACCGCAACGTGCTCGGCACCCTCGGCCTGCTGGGCCACGTCTTGTCGTTGTGCGAAACCCTGCGCGATGCCTTCGCCCTGGGGGTTCGTTACCAGCACACCACCGGCGGCATCGCCGTGACCCGTGTCGAAGAAGCCACTGACCGGATCATGGTCGAGGCCACTTGCCGCTTGCCTTTCGCCGAGATCCAGGTGTTTGCCGTGGAGGAGTTCTTCGCCAGCCTGATGGTCTATGGCCGGGCACTGGCGGGGCCCGATTTCAAGCCCCAGGCCGTGGAATTCATGCATGCCGCGCCGTCCTATGCCCATGAGTATCAGCGGATCCTGGGGCCGGATGTGCGCTTCGGTTGCCGGCACAATCGCATGTTGATCGATGTGCGTTGGCTGGACATGCGGTTGCCCAATCATCATCCGCTGGCCCTGCGCCAGGCATTGGCCTTGCTTGAGCAAGAGGCTACCGAGGTCCACCAGAAGATCGACCTGATCCAGACCGTGGAACGGGCGATTGCCCGGGACCTGACCCGGGGCAGCCACATCGAGAAAATCGCCAGCGACCTCAACATGAGCAGCCGCACCCTGCGTCGGCGCCTGACGGAACACAGCCTGACCTTCGAGGCCCTGCTCGAACAGGTGCGTCGCGGCCGCACCTTGAACCTGCTGGCCAACCCCGAGCTGTCCATCGAGCGCATCACCGAAGAAGTCGGCTACAGCGATGTGCGTAGTTTCCGCCGGGCGTTCCGGCGCTGGACCGGCATGAGCCCGAGCGCGTTTCGCAATGAGAGCGCTGACGCGCGGCTCTAAGGATATGTCCAAACAGTATTTCCCAAGCGTCGGACGGTTTTCCTAAGATCACGTCATAACTCGTTATGACAAGTGATAGGGGCCATGTCCGACAACGTTCTCTCTCTCAACAGCGTACCGCTGCACACGCAACTGCGAGATGTGCTGCGTGCGCGAATTCTCGACGGTGAATACCCCCAAGGCGGCCAGATGCCCTCGGAAAGCGAGCTCGGCGCATTGTTTCGCGTCAGCCGCATCACCGTGCGCCAGGCCTTGGGCGACCTGCAAAAGGAAGGCCTGATTTTCAAGATCCACGGCAAGGGCACGTTCGTGGCCAAGCCCAAGACCTTCCAGAACGTCAGCACCCTCCAAGGCTTGGCCGAGTCCATGACCGGACGCGGCTTCGAGGTGATCAACCGCTTGCTCAGTTTCAAGTTCATCGCGGCCGACAAACTCGTGGCCGAGCGCCTGAAGTTGACCGAAGGGGAAGTGGTGGCCCAAATCAAACGGGTGCGCTTGATCAATCGCGAGCCGGTTTCCCTGGAGATTACCTACCTGCCCAGGGCCCTCGGCGAACGCCTGGAAAAGGCCGACCTGGTCACCCGGGACATTTTCCTGATTCTGGAAAACGACTGTGCCTTGACCTTGGGCCATGCCGACCTGGCCATCGATGCGGTGCTGGCCGACAGCGACCTGACCCAGGCGCTGGAGGTCGAACCAGGCTCGCCGATCATGCGCATCGAGCGCCTGACCCATGACGCCAGCGGCCAGCCCCTGGACTTCGAACACCTCTACTACCGTGGCGATGCTTTCCAGTACCGCTTGCGGATCGACCGGCAAAAAGGAACGCAGGCATGACTCGGAGCACCCTGGAACAGGAATACGACATCGTCGTCATCGGCGGCGGCACGGCTGGCCCCATGGCGGCGATCAAGGCCAAGGAGCGCAACCGTGATTTGCGCGTGCTGCTGGTGGACAAGGCCAACGTCAAGCGCAGCGGCGCCATCAGCATGGGCATGGACGGCTTGAACAACGCGATCATTCCCGGTCATTCCACGCCCGAGCAGTACACCAAGGAAATCACCATCGCCAACGACGGCATCGTCAACCAGGCGGCGGTGTACGCCTACGCGACCCACAGCTTCGAAACGATCGAGCAACTGGACCGCTGGGGCGTGAAGTTCGAGAAGGACGAAACCGGCGACTATGCGGTGAAGAAGGTCCACCACATGGGCGCCTACGTGCTGCCGATGCCGGAAGGGCACGACATCAAGAAGGTGCTTTATCGCCAGTTGAAACGGGCGCGGGTGAGCATCACCAATCGGCTGGTCTGCACGCGGTTGCTGACCGACGAGGAGGGCGCTGTAAACGGGGTGATGGGCTTCGATTGCCGCACCGCCGACTTCCATGTGATCAAGGCCAAGGCGGTCATCCTCTGCTGCGGCGCGGCGGGGCGCCTGGGGTTGCCGGCCTCCGGCTACCTGATGGGCACTTATGAGAACCCGACCAATGCCGGCGATGGTTATGCGATGGCTTATCACGCCGGTGCCGAACTGGCGAATCTGGAATGCTTCCAGATCAACCCGTTGATCAAGGATTACAACGGCCCGGCGTGCGCCTATGTCACCGGTCCCCTGGGCGGCTATACCGCCAACAACAAGGGCGAGCGCTTCATCGAGTGCGACTACTGGAGCGGGCAGATGATGTGGGAGTTCCACCAGGAACTCGAAGGCGGCAACGGTCCGGTATTCCTCAAGCTCGATCACTTGGCCGAGGAAACCATCCAGAACATCGAAGAGATCCTGCACAGCAATGAACGACCCAGTCGCGGTCAGTTCCATGCCAATCGCGGCACCGACTACCGCACGCAGATGGTCGAGATGCACATTTCCGAAATCGGTTTTTGCAGCGGCCACTCGGCGTCGGGCGTATGGGTCAACGAGCGGGCCGAGACCTCGGTCAAGGGCTTGTACTCGGCCGGCGACATGGCGGCAGTGCCGCACAATTACATGCTCGGTGCGTTCACCTATGGCTGGTTTGCCGGCCACAACGCCGCGGACTTTGTGGCGGGGAAGGATTTTTCGGCGCTGGATGCCGGGCAGATCGAACGGGAGAAGGCACGTGTCTACGCGCCCTTGGACCGCGAGCACGGTTTGCCGCCGGCCCAGGTGGAATACAAGCTGCGCCGCTTCGTCAACGATTACCTGCAACCGCCGAAGGTCACCAAGAAAATGCAGATCGGCTTGCAACGCTTCAGCGATATCCAGCGCGACCTGGACCAGATCAAGGCCCACAACGCCCACGAACTGATGCGCGCCATGGAAGTCAGCATGATCCGCGACTGCGCCGAAATGGCCGCCCGCGCCTCGCTGTTTCGCGCCGAAAGCCGTTGGGGCCTGTACCACTATCGGGTCGATCATCCGCAACGCAACGACAGCGACTGGTTTTGCCATTGCCATTTGAAGAAGGGCGACGACGGCGCGATGACCTCATTCAAGAAAGCCGTCGAACCCTACATCATCGCCCTCGATGCCGACGAACTGCAGGCCTACGACCGGCTGCGGGTCGGTGCCGACGCGGCGTGAACCTTTCACCCAAAGAGAACGCCCATGGCCTATCAATCCCAGGAAATCTTCTTCCGCTCCAATGCCCCCGTCACCGTGGACGAGGACAAGTGCATCGCCCACAAGGGCTGCACCGTCTGCGTCGATGTCTGCCCCATGGACCTGCTGGCGATCAACCCGGCGACGCAGAAGGCCTACATGGCGTTCGACGAATGCTGGTACTGCATGCCTTGTGAAAAGGACTGCCCGACCGGGGCGGTGAAGGTGGAAATCCCGTACTTGCTGCGTTGACTGCGATGACCCCTTCGCGAGCAGGTTCGCTCCCACAGTGGATTGAAGCCAGTCGCGATAGTTGTGTACACCGATAAAACCCTGTGGGAGCGAGCCTGCTCGCGATGAGGCCAGTCCAGACACCACAAAAGCCATCCGGCCACCCCCGGACGCCAGATTCAGAACACCCCTCGTTTCCCACCGCGCCCTGATCGCGGCGGAGACGAACATCCAATAAATGATTCGAGGGGACACACCCATGCTATTGCGTGCAGCACTCGCCGGTCTGGTACTGGCTTCATTGACCTTGCCTGCCCAGGCAGAAACCATCCGTATCGCCATCGGCACCCAGGACACCACCATCAACTGCGCCGCCGGCGGGTTGTTGATCCGGGAGCTGGGACTGCTGGATAAATACCTGCCCCACGATGGCGCCTACAAGGACGCCCGATACGATATCCAGTGGAAGAACTTCACCAGCGGCGCGCCGCTGACCAACGAGATGGTCGCCGGCAAACTCGACTTCGGCGCCATGGCCGATTTCCCCGGCGCGTTCAACGGCGTGGCGTTCGAAACCGCCGGCAAGCACAGCTTGTTCATCAGCGTGTTGTCGGGCAGCACCCAGGGCAGCGGCAATGGCATCGTCGTACCGAGCGCGTCGGGCGTGCAATCGCTGGCCGAGCTCAAGGGCAAGACGATTTCGGTGCCGTTCGCCTCCACCGCCCACGGCATGTTGCTGCGCGCCGTCGCGGCCCAGGGCTGGGACCCGCTCAAGGACGTCAACATCATTGCCCAGCCGCCGGAGGTGGCCGGCTCCGCGTTGCAAGCCGGCAAGATCGACGCGCACGCCGACTTCGTGCCGTTCGCCGAACTGTTCCCCAGCCGGGGCTTCGCTCGCAAGATCTACGACGGTGCCCAGGCGAAAACGCCGACGTTCCATGGCGCGTTGGTGGACCAGGCCTATGCCAAGCAATACCCGGAAATCGTCGTCGCCTACCTGCGCGCAAGCATCGAGGCCAACCAACTGCTGGCCGCCGAGCCGGAGAAGTACAGCGAGCTGATCGCCAAAGTCACGGGCGTGGATGCCGAGGTCAATTACCTCTTCCACGGACCTCTGGGGGTGCAGACCCGCGACCTGACCTGGAAACCGGAATACCGTCAGGCCGTCGGCACTGCCATCGACACCCTCAAGCTGCTGAAAAAGGCCGATCGTGGCCTGGACCTCAACACTTTCATCGATGACCAGTACATCCGCGCCGCGTTCAAGGCGTCGAACCTGGATTACACCGCGCAACTGGCTGACTACGCCCAGACCCCACTGGGCACCGGCGATGCCTCGACCGGCCAGGCGATCACCGATGCGCGCCACGTGGCCGAGATCTGGGTACGCGGCGAGGCGAAAGTGCGCCATTACGCCTCGGCGCAAACGGCCTTCGCCGCGCTGGCGAGCCTCAAGCAGGAAGGCAAGGGCATCCGCGCCGTCTATGCCCAGGCCAGCGACAGCGGGATCAAGCTGCTGGCCGAGCAGGCGTGGTTCGCCAGCGATGCCAAGGGCCAGCTCAGCGCGTTCCTGCTCAAGGGCCAGGCCCAGCAATTTGCCACGGCCCAGGGCGGCAAGGTGTTCGACTTCAGCGAAGCCACCACCCAGGCGGTCGCTGCCCGATAAACCTAACACCGACCCCTGTAGGAGCTGTGTAGGAGCTGACGAGTGCAACGAGGCTGCGATCTTTTGATCTTTCGATCTTTCGCTCAAGACTCAATCGGCTGGTGAAAGATCGCAGCCTCGTTGCACTCGGCAGCTCCTACAGGGTGCGGTGTTTCAGTGGGATCTATGTATGTCTCGATCATTTTCACGCTGGCTCCTGCGAGCCGCTTCCCTGCTGCTCTGCCTGTTGTTCTGGCAGTTCGCCGCCAACGGCCATTGGGATCTCGGGCTGGTGACCTTCGCCAACGTCCCGACGCCACTGGCGGTGGTCCAGGCGGCGCTTGGTCTGGGGGATTCGGGCAATCTCGCCCGGCACCTGGGCAGCAGCCTGGGCCGGGTCTTTGCCGGTTATGGCGCGGCGTTGTCGATCGGCGTGGCGCTGGGCCTGGCCATCGGTCGTTCGAAATGGGCCGAAGACCTGTTGCTGCCGCCGCTGGAAGTGCTGCGGCCGATCCCGGCGGTGGCCTGGATTCCCCTGGCGATCCTGATGTTCCCCTCGTCGGAACTGTCGATGGTGTTCATCACGTTCACCGGCGCGCTGTTCCCGATCCTGCTCAATACCGTGCACGGCGTCGAAGGGGTGGATCGGCGGCTGATCGCATCGGCGAAAAGCCTCGGGGCCGGACGCCGGGCGATCCTGCTGGAAGTGATTCTGCCGGGTGCCGCACCCAGCATCATCACCGGCCTGGCCATCGGCATGGGCACGTCCTGGTTCTGCCTGGTGACGGCGGAAATGATCGCCGGCCAGTACGGCATCGGCTACTACACCTGGGCCTCCTACACGGTGCAGAACTACGCCGACATCGTGGTCGGCATGTTGCTGATCGGTGTGCTGGGCATGGGCAGCAGCCTGTTGATCAAACGCCTGGGCGGGCTGTTCACGCCTTGGCATCGACCACGAGGAAAAGCCTGATGAGCGTGATGCAAACACCCGAAGGGCGGATCGATATCCGTCAGTTGTCCATTGTCCTGGGCCAGGGGAGCCAGGCCTTCGAAGCGGTGCAAGGGCTCGATTGCCAGGTCGAGGCGGGCCAGTTCGTCTGTGTCCTCGGGCCATCCGGTTGCGGTAAATCCACCTTGCTCGGGGCCTTGGCCGGGCATCTCCAACCGCGCACCGGCACTTTGAGCGTCGACGGTTTGAGCGTTTCCGGCCCGTCGCCCCAACGTGGCATGGTGTTCCAGCAACACACGCTGTTCCCCTGGCGCACGGTGCGCGACAACGTCGCCTTCGGCCTGAAGATGCGTGGCCTGGGCAAGGCTGAACGGCACCGGGCCGCTGATGAAATCCTCGCACTGGTGGGCCTGGAAGGCTTCGCCGGGCACTGGCCGGACCAGCTCTCCGGGGGCATGCAGCAACGGGTGGAGATCGCCCGGGTGTTGGTCAACCGTCCACGATTGCTGCTGATGGACGAACCCTTCGGCGCGCTGGATGCCCTGACCCGGTTGAACATGCAGGCGCTGCTGCTGGACATCTGGACCCGCATTCGCACCACCGTGGTGTTCGTCACCCATGACATCGACGAGGCCTTGTTCCTGGCCGATCGTTTGCTGGTGATGAGCCCACGACCCGGGCGGATCATCGAGGACCTGCGCCTGGATTTTCCACGGCCACGCACGACCGAACTGGTGACCCGCCCTGAATTCTCGCGCTTGAAGCGCCACTGCCTCGACTTGCTGCGCCATGAAGACGGCCGGCAATTGCCGCGCCTCAACCCCCTTGGACTTCCCCCTGAAACCTCCTTGCCGCGATTTGCCTTATGACCTCTCTATTCGAAAACACCGACAACGACGACATCCTCGCCCTGCAACCGCGCCTGACTGATGAGGACCCGGGCGTGCGCCGTATCGCCCTGATCGAACTGGCTGACCTTGAGGAACCCGAAGGCCTGCTGTGGCTGGTGGATCGCCTGGCCGGGGACGCCAGTGCCGACGTGCGGGCCGAAGCCGCGCGATTGCTTGAAGCCTGGGAGGATGCGCCGGTGGTGGCGGCCTTGTGCGAGGCCCTGACCGATCCGTCGCCGAGCGTGCAGGCCGCTGCCGCCCAGAGTTTGAGCCTGCTCAAGAGCGAGGCGGCAGGAAGGGTGATTCTGCCCTGGGCGGCACACGCCGAGGCCGGTGTGCGCGTCGCGGCCTTCAGGGCCTTGCGTGAACTGCGCCTGGCCGACGGTGCACCGGCAGCCATCGCCGCCCTGGCTGACGACGATGCCAGCGTGCGCCGCGAGGCGGTCGGCGTGCTGGGCTGGCTCAAGCACCTCGACGCCTTGCCGGCCCTGGCCCGGCTGGCCAGTGATGACCCAGACACCGATGTGCGCCGTGCCGCCACCGGCGCCCTGGGTTTGGCTTCGGACGTGCAGGTCTTGCCGGCGCTGCGCCAGGCCCTCCGGGATCCGGCCTGGGCGGTGCGCGAAGAAGCCGCCACCACCCTGGGCAAGGTCGGTCACGCCGATGCCGGCCCGGCCCTGGTCGAGGCGCTGGCCGATGATTATTGGCAAGTGCGCTTGCGGGCGACCCGCAGCCTGGGGCGCTTGCGCTATGTCCCGGCACTGGCGGCCTTGATCGAGACCCTGGGCCATCGGATCAGCAACCTGCGCAAGGAGGCGGCCCTGGCCTTGGGAGAACTGAACGATCACGGTGCCATTCCAGCCTTGCAGGCGGCCCGGGACGATGGTGACCCGGAAGTGCGCAAAGCCGTGCGCATCGCCTTGGGGCAGTTGCAATGAGCCCGTTGGCGATTGGTAATTCCCGGGACAAAGGGGAGTTGAGGCTTGAATGGCCCGGTGGTCGTGAACAGCGCCTGGATCATGCCCAATTACGCCGGCAATGTCCCTGTTCGCAGTGTCGGGCGTTTCGTCTGCAAGGGTTGACGGTTCAGGTCGATCCGCGGGTTCGGGTGGTGGGGGTCAATGCCCAGGGGTATGGGGTGCAACTGGTATTCAGTGATGGGCATGAGCGGGGGATTTTTCCTTGGGCTTATCTGGCGGGGTTGTAGCTTTTCCGCAGATCCCCTTGTGGGGGCTTGCTCGCGAAGGCGGCCTTACAGCCGACCTGGCTCTGCGGTCGTACTCCAATCCAATTGTGGGAGCGAGCTTGCTCGCGATGGCGGTGGGTCAGCTTGCATGGATGTCGAATGTGCTGATGCTTTCGCGAGCAAGCTCGCTCCCACAGGATATTGCTGTTCACTTAAGTAAAGTGTTGATACCTGTGGCCAGAGATTGCTCCCGCCGGGCTGCGCAGCAGCCCCAAGCGGTGAACTGACTGGCGGCGCTTGTCAGAAAAATCCTGGAAGAGTACAAATGTACTCCATGACGACTCTCACTCCCCGCCGCACCGCCATCCTGACTTTCATCCGCGAACGCATCGCCGATCAGGGTCAGCCTCCCAGCCTCGCTGAAATCAGCGAGGCATTCGGTTTTGCCTCTCGCAGCGTAGCGCGCAAGCACGTGCTGGCGTTGACCGAAGCCGGTTTCATCGAGGTCAATCCGCACCAGGCCCGGGGCATTCGCTTGCTGAACCAGCCGCCACGGCCCGAGTTGCTCGACGTGCCGGTGTTGGGGCGAGTGGCTGCCGGGCTGCCGATTGGTGCCGATGCCGAGGTCCACAGCCGCCTGATACTGGACCCGGCAATTTTCACCAAGGCGCCGGATTACCTGCTGCGGGTCCAGGGCGATTCGATGATCGAGGACGGCATTCTCGACGGCGATCTGGTGGGCGTGCAGCGTACGCCCCAGGCTTCCAACGGCCAGATCGTCGTGGCGCGCCTGGACGGTGAAGTCACCATCAAGCGTTTCGAGCGCATCGGCGAGCGGGTGCGTTTGCTGCCGCGCAACCCGGCCTACCAACCGATCATCGTCGAGGCCGACCAGGACCTGGCGATAGAAGGCGTGTTCTGTGGTTTGGTGAGGCAAGGCTGATGGGCGCTGTCGTTGCGCTGGATACGCTGTTCAATGGCGGCCAGGTCTGGAAGGGCCGGCCTGCGCCGCCGGCTGCCAGCCCGCAACCCACCGGCCATGATGCACTGGACGCGGCGTTGCCCAGTGGCGGCTGGCCGGAGGCGGCGTTGACGGAGCTGCTCATCGCCGCGCCGGGCGTGGGCGAGTTGCAATTGGTCTGGCCGACCCTGGCGCGGCTGTC
This sequence comes from Pseudomonas thivervalensis, assembly GCF_001269655.1. Taxonomy (GTDB): domain Bacteria; phylum Pseudomonadota; class Gammaproteobacteria; order Pseudomonadales; family Pseudomonadaceae; genus Aquipseudomonas; species Aquipseudomonas thivervalensis. Next base: position 124,348 of record NZ_LHVE01000012.1, on the reverse strand, counting down.
GGCGGCGGGGGAGCGGATTGTGTTGGTGGCGCCGCCGTTCGTGCCTTATCCCCAGGCCTGGCAGAACGCGGGCATCGATTTGCGCCAGTTGTCCATCATCCGTGCCGATGAGCGTGAGGCCCTGTGGGCCACCGAACAATGCCTGCGTTCGGGCAGTTGTGGCGCGGTGCTGTGCTGGCCCCGCCAAGCGGACGACCGGGCCTTGCGCCGCTTGCAAGTAGCGGCGGAAACCGGCCAGACCCTGGCATTCGCCTGGCGCCCGATCCAGGAGGCCATCAACCCGTCGCCGGCGGCCCTGCGCATCGCCATCGATACCCGGCCGGCGCAATTGCGCGTGCTCAAGTGCCGGGGCGGGCTGGCCCGTTCGGCGCCGATTGCGTTCTCCACGCACACAGGGCATTGAGGTTGCGATGCGCTGGGTCTGTATTCTTTTCCCACAATTGGCGCTGGACGCCGCGCTGCGTCAGCGCCCCGATCCCGACCAGCCCCTGGCCTTGCTGACCGGCCCGGCCCAACGCCGGGTGCTGCAGGCGGTGAATGCCCCGGCACGGGCGCTGGGCTTGCGCCCCGGCCAGACCATGACCGCCGCCCAGGCCTTGAGCAAAGGCTTTGCCACCGCCGAATACGACGCGGCGCAGATCGAACATTGGCAACAGTTCCTGGCGGCCTGGGCCTATCGTTTCAGCTCCCAGGTCAGCGTGCATTATCCACGTACGCTGCTGTTCGAGATCGAGTCGAGCCTGGGCCTGTTCGGACCCTGGCCGGTGTTCGAGGCGCGCTTGCGGGCCGAGTTGACCGAGCTGGGCTTTCGTCATCGCATCGTCGCCGCCCCCAACCCGGTGGCGGCACGGGTGTTGGCCAATGCCTACGACGCCTTGGTGGTGCCCGATGCCGAAACCTTGCAGCAGTACCTGGGGCACATGCCCGTGGAGCGCATCGGCCTGGAGCCCGACGTCGCCATGGCGCTGTCGCGCATGGGCCTGCGCCGCCTGAGCCAGGTCCAGGCCTTGCCCCGGCAGACCCTGGCACGGCGCTTCGAGGCCCAGGTGCTCAAGCACCTCGACGCGTTGACGGGCAGCCGCACCCTGGCGCTGTCGTTCTACCTGCCGCCCGACCGTTTCGATGTGCGCATCGAACTCAACTATGACGTGCAATCCCATCAGGCGCTGCTGTTCCCGTTGCGCCGCCTGACCGGTGACCTGTCGGCCTTCCTGTGCGGACGCGACAGCGGCGTGCAGCGCTTCGACTTGCACCTGGAGCACGCCGGGTTGCCGGATACCGTGATCAAGGTCGGCCTGCTCAGCGCCGAACGGGCCCCGGCGATGCTCTTCGAACTGGCCCGCGGTCGCTTGGAACAGATCCAGGTCGAGGCCCCGGTGCGGGGCTTTCGCTTGTGTGCCGAAGACCTGCCGAGTTTCGTGCCCCAGCGCCTGGAGCTGTTCGACGAGCGTCCGCAACAGTCGTTGCCCTGGGAGCAATTGCGGGAACGGCTGCGGGCCCGCCTGGGGGATGACGCCGTGCAAGGCCTGGGGTTTCGCGACGACCACCGGCCTGAGTGCGCCTGGCAGATGACCTCGCAGCCCCGATCCCAGGCTTGTCCGGTGCGCGATGGCGTGCAGCGTCCCGGCTGGCTACTGGACGAACCCCAGGCATTGCCGCAAGGCCAGGCACAGATCCTCATGGGCCCCGAACGTATCGAGACCGGTTGGTGGGACGGCGCGGATGTGCGCCGCGACTATTACCTGATCGAAACCCGTAGCGGACAACGGGGCTGGGCCTATCGACCGGTGGGCGAGGGCGGGCCGCTGTGGCTGCAGGGCTGGTTCGCATGAGCGTTGAGTATGCCGAGCTGCATTGCCTGTCGAACTTCAGCTTCCAGCGCGGCGCCTCCACTGCCCTGGAGTTGTGCCGCCGCGCCAAGCAGCAGGGTTATCAGGCCCTGGCGGTCACTGACGAATGCACCCTGGCCGGGATCGTCCGGGCCTGGCAGGCGGCCAAGGAATTGGAGTTGCAACTGATCGTCGGCAGCGAAATCCAGGTCGAGAACGGTCCGAAACTGGTGCTGCTGGTGGAAAACCTGGACGGCTATCAGGCCCTGTGCCGGTTGATCACCCAGGCCCGGCGTCGCAGCGAGAAGGGCCACTATCGCATCGTGCGAGAGGACTTCGACCAGCCCTTGCCGGGGCTGCTGGCGTTGTGGATCGCCGAGGGCAAGGACGCCGAGGAACACGGGCGTTGGCTCCAGGCGATTTTTGCCGGGCGCCTGTGGCTGACGGTCCAGTTGCATTGCGGTCAGGACGACCGCCAGCGGCTGGCGGACTGCCTGGCGCTGGCCGGGCGCTTGGCTCTTCCGGCCGTGGCCAGTGGCGATGTGCACATGCACGTGCGCGGTCGTCGGGCCTTGCAGGACACCATGACCGCCATCCGCCACCACGTAACGGTGGCGGAGGCCGGCCAGCGCCTGTACCCCAACGGCGAGCGCCATTTGCGCAGTCGCAAGGATCTGGCCGAGCTCTACCCGCAGGCCTTGCTCGACGAAACCCTGGCCATCGCCCGTCGTTGTACCTTCGACCTGGGCCAGTTGCGTTATGAGTATCCACGCGAGCTGGTGCCCGAGGGACATGATCCAGCGTCCTGGCTGCGGGAACTGACCGAGCGTGGCATGCGCGAGCGGTGGAAGGACGGCGTGACAGACAAGGTACGGGCGCAGATCGACAAGGAACTGAGCCTGATCGCCGAGTTGGGCTATGACAGCTATTTCCTCACCGTGCAGGACATCGTCAGCTTTGCCCGCAGCCGCCATATCCTTTGCCAGGGGCGCGGTTCGGCGGCCAACTCGGCGGTGTGCTACGCCTTGGGCATCACCGAAATCGACCCGAGCCATACGGACATGTTGTTCGAACGCTTCCTGTCCCGGGAGCGCAATGAACCACCGGACATCGATGTCGACTTCGAACACGACCGGCGCGAGGAAGTGCTGCAATACGTGTTCCAGCGCTACGGTCGCCATCGTGCGGCCTTGACGGCGGTGGTCAGCAGTTACCACGGTGCCGGAGCGGTGCGCGATGTGGCCAAGGCCCTGGGCTTGCCGCCGGATCAGGTCAACGCCTTGGCCGATTGCTGTGGTCGTTGGAGCGACGAAGCGCCGCCGGTGGAGCGCTTGCGCGAAGGCGGTTTCGACCCGGACAGCCCGGTGTTGCGTCGGGTCCTGGGCTTGACCCAGCAATTGATCGGTTTTCCCCGGCACTTGTCCCAGCACCCTGGCGGCTTCGTGATTTCCGAACAGCCCCTGGACACTCTGGTGCCGGTGGAAAACGCCGCCATGGCCGAGCGCACCATCATCCAGTGGGACAAGGACGACCTGGACGCGGTCGGGCTGCTCAAGGTGGACATCCTGGCCCTGGGCATGCTCAGCGCGATTCGGCGCTGTTTCGACCTGATCGAGCAGTACCGGGGGCAGCGTTATACCTTGGCGTCGTTGCCCAAGGAGGATCGAGACACGTTTGAAATGATCAGCCGCGCCGACACCATCGGTGTATTCCAGATCGAGTCCCGGGCACAGATGTCGATGTTGCCTCGGCTCAAGCCCAAGGATTACTACGACCTGGTGATCGAGGTGGCGATCGTGCGGCCCGGGCCGATCCAGGGGGGGATGGTGCACCCGTACCTGCGGCGCCGAAACAAGGAAGAGGCGGTGACTTATCCCTCTGCAGCATTGAAAGAAGTGCTCAAGCGCACCTTGGGTGTTCCCTTGTTTCAAGAGCAAGTCATGCAGATCGCCATCGTCGCGGCCGACTACACCCCGGGTGAAGCCGACCAATTGCGGCGCTCCATGGCCGCCTGGAAACGTCACGGTGGGTTGGAGCCCCATCGGGAACGCCTGGCCGAGGGGATGAAGAAAAACGGCTACACCGCTGAGTTCGCCGCGCAAATCTTCGAACAGATCAAAGGCTTCGGCAATTACGGCTTTCCCGAATCCCACGCCGCCAGTTTCGCCTTGCTGACCTACGCCAGTAGTTGGCTCAAATGCCACGAACCGGCGGCGTTCGCCTGTGCCCTGATCAACAGCTGGCCGATGGGGTTCTATAGCCCGGACCAGATTCTCCAGGATGCCCGTCGGCATCAACTGTCGATCCGCCCGGTGGACGTGCGCGCCAGCGATTGGGATTGCAGCCTCGAACCCATGGACGGCCGGCAACCGGCGATCCGCATGGGGCTGCGCCTGGTCAAGGGCTTTCGCGAAGAGGATGCCCGCCGCATCGAAGCGGCCCGCCGGCAGCGGCCCTTCAGCGATGTGGCCGACCTGGGCGAACGCGCGCAACTCGATGCCCGGGCCCAGGCGCAACTGGCCGACGCCGGTGCCTTGCAGGGCTTGGCCGGGGATCGCCATCGGGCCCGCTGGGAAGTGGCCGGGGTGCAGAAACAACTGGGTCTGTTCGCCGGTTTGCCCAGCCAGGAAGAACCGCCCGTGGCCCTGCCCAAACCCACGCTGGGAGAAAACCTGTTTGCCGATTACGCCACGCTGGGCACGACGCTCGGCCCTCATCCGCTGGCCCTGCTGCGCCCTGAACTGCGCGCCCGGCGCTGCCGCAGTTCCCGGGAATTGCAGGATGTGGAGCATGGCCGCAACGTCAGCGTCGCCGGGCTGGTCACCGGCCGCCAACGCCCGGGCACAGCCAGCGGCGTGACCTTCGTCACCCTCGAAGATGAATTCGGCAACCTCAACGTGGTGGTCTGGCGTGACCTGGCCGAGCGCCAGCGCAAGACCCTGGTGGGCTCGCAATTGCTCAGGGTCGATGGGCGCTGGGAAAGCGTCGGCGAGGTCCGCCACTTGATCGCCGGGCGTTTGAGCGACCTGACTGAACTGCTGGCGGGTATCCGGGTACAGAGCCGTGATTTCCGCTAGAGAACACTACCGCCGTGGTGAAGGAACTGTGTAGGAGCTGTGTAGGAGCTGTGTAGGAGCTGTCGAGTGCAACGAGGCTGCGATCTTGTCCCAAACAATTGAGTCGCAAGCGAAAGATCAAGATCAAGATCAAGATCAAGATCAAGATCAAGATCAAGATCAAGATCAAGATCAAGATCAAGATCAAGATCAAGATCAAAAGATCGCAGGCTTCGCCAGCTCCTACAGAGCCAAGCAGGAGCAATCTTTGACCACAGGGAACGTGCGCAAACCGATCAGCATGAAACCAAACGCCAACCCGGTGCTCGAAGCTCTGATCGCAAGGGATTTGTGTGCCGATTCCCTGCAGGTATTTTGAGGTTCAGAGTCGACCATGCAGTTTCTATCCCAGAATCACGGGTGCCCTGGATGGGGCGGTGAGATGGCCGGGCGTATCCGGGCGTTCGATTGGAGTCGAACCGAGTTGGGCGCCATCGAGCACTGGTCCGCCAGCTTGCGCAGCGCTGTCCAACTGTTGCTGGCTTCGCCCCTGCCGATGGTGATGTTGTGGGGCCGCCAGGGCTTCATGATCTACAACGATGCCTATGCCGAGTTCGCTGGCGGCCGCCATCCCTACCTGCTGGGGTGTGCGGTGGAGTTGGGTTGGCCGGAGGTCGCCGAATTCAACCGCCATGTACTGGACGTCTGCCTGGCCGGTGGCACCTTGTCCTACCGCAGCAAAGAGCTGGTCCTGTTGCGCGATGGCAAGCCTGAAGAGGTCTGGATGGATCTCTATTACAGCCCGGTGCCCGATGACGACCAGTCCCCGGCGGGCGTGCTGGCGATTGTGGTGGAAACCACCGAGCACGTATTGACCGAGCGCGCCCGACAAGCGGCCGAACGCAGTTACCGCGCGGTCAATGAGCGTATTCAACTGGCGCTCTCGGCCGGGCCATTGCTGGGGTCGTTCGTCTGGGACATCCAGGCCGACACGCTGTCGGGCGATGAGCGCTTCGCCCGTACCTTCAACTACCCACCCGACTGTTCGCTGGACGCACTGCCAGTCGAGATCGCCCGCGAGGGCATCCACCCGGACGACCTCGATGAGGTCAACCAGCGGGTCGAGCTGACCGTGCGCACGGGCGCGCCTTACAGCGCCGAATATCGGGTTCGTCGCCTGGACGGTACTTACCGGTGGGTACTGGCCAGCGGTCGATGCGAGTTCGACGGGGCGGGCAAGCCCCTGCGTTTTCCGGGGGTGCTGATTGATATCGATGAGCGCAAGACGGCCGAAGCGTCGCTGCTCAAGTTCACTCGTGACCTGGAGCAGCGCGTCGCCAACGAGGTGCAGGCGCGGTTGGCCGCGGAAGAGCAGTTGCGCCAGTCGCAGAAGCTCGAGGCCATTGGCGGCCTCACCGGTGGCGTGGCCCATGACTTCAACAATTTGCTGCAGGTGATCGCCGGCAACCTGCATTTGCTGGCTCGCCACGAGCGGGACAACGCCAATGTGCAACGGCGGGTCAGCGCCTCCATCGAAGCCGTGGAACGGGGGGCCAAGTTGTCATCGCAGTTGCTGGCTTTTGCCCGGCGCCAGCCGTTGTCACCGGCGGTCTATAACCCGCGGCGCATCTACGAGGGCATGGGGGAACTGCTGCAACGGGCCTTGGGCGAAACCATCCAGATTGAAGTGAGCCTGCCCCATGCGCCCTGGTGCATCCACGTCGATCGCAATCAACTGGAAAACGCCCTGTTGAACCTGGCGATCAATGCCCGCGATGCCATGGGCGGCGAGGGCACGATCCGCATGATCGGCGAGAACATCGTGCTCGATGAAGCATTCTGCGCCGGCAAGGGGATCCCGGCCGGCGACTATGTCCGGTTGTCGGTGATCGATTGCGGTGCGGGCATGCCGCCCGATGTCCTGCAGCAGGTGTTCGAACCGTTTTTCACCACCAAGACCGATGGCCAGGGCACCGGGCTTGGATTGAGCATGGTGTTCGGGTTCGTCAAGCAGAGTGGCGGTCATATCGACATCTCCAGTGACGTGGGTGAAGGCACGCGGGTGCGGATGTACTTCCCTCGAAGCCTGGCGCCCGAAGTGGGAGAAACCGAACAACACGACGCGCTTCAGTCCGGCCAGCAAGAGACAATCCTGGTGGTGGAAGACAACGACGACGTGCGCAGCGCGTCGGTGGAACTGCTGGAGCAGTCCGGTTATCGGACCCTCACGGCCGCCAACGGCGATGAGGCGATGAAGCTGCTGCTGGACGGCACCGCGGTCGACCTGATCTTCACTGACGTGGTCATGCCCGGCCTGATCAAGAGTTCCGACCTGGCCGCGTGGGCCAAGGTGCAGAGCCCGCCGGTGCCGGTGCTGTTCACCTCGGGGCATACCCGGGACATCATCTCCCGCAACCATCAATTGAGCCCCGACACCCATTTGCTGAGCAAACCGTATGGTCCGGACGCACTGGCCCGGATGGTGAGGAGCGTGCTGGGCGGTTGATCGCCGCGCTTTAAACAAATGGAACCGAAGCCGTTGCGTCACCTTCGAATGTTCAAGACCGGTCATCCATCCGGCCCTGCCATGAACGAGGTGCCTATGAACGACGATCCCGCAAACACCCAGCCACAAGGCCAGGCGCAGACACCGTCCCCGCGTAACGATCCGGCCATCGATCCCCAGGTTCCGGGCAAACCGTCGGGCGCCGAGCCAGCCAGTCCTGCCGGGGCGGACCAGGCTGACAGCGCCGCCACTGAGGTCGATCAGAAGCAGCATCACCAGGACAACGACAACACCTTCAGTCCCGGCTTCAAGCCTGACCCGGACCGGCCGAAATCCGGTGACAGCACTGATGCCGATATCGATACCGACGGGGGCTAGACAAGGAAGGATGTACCACACCGCATCATGGTGAGAGCGAGCCTGCTCGCGATAGCGGTGGGTCAGCCTGCTTTATTCAGCCTTGAAGCAATACACAGCCAGCTTGTTCCCATCCAGGTCGCGGGCATACGCGGCAAAGGCATTGTCCGCCCAGCCACGCGGGCCTGGCAGGCCTTCGCAGACGCCGCCGTTGGCCAAGGCGGCCGTATGGAAGGCCTGGACCGCCGCGCGGTTCGGCGCTTCGAAGCTCACCGTGACGCCATTGCCGATGGACGCCGGGTTGCCATTGGCCGGGTTGAGGACAAAAAACGACGGCTTGTCGACGCCCCAGATGGAGCCGGCCTCGTTGAGATCGGCAACACGCTTGAGGCCAATCTCTTTCAAAGTGGCGTCATAAAACGCACGTGCTTTTGCCAGGTTGTTGGTGCCGACGGTGACATGGGTAAAAACGGACATCTTGGTTTCCTTTCTATGGATCATTGGATTTTCGAGCGGGTTTCAGAAATGAATGACGGTGCGAATGCTCTGCCCGGTGTGCATCAATTCGAAGGCTTCGTTGATCGCTTCCAGGGGCATGTTGTGGGTGATGAAGGTTTCCAGCGGAATTTCCCCACGGCTGGCCTTTTCCACATAACTGGGTAGCTCGGTGCGGCCCTTCACGCCGCCGAAGGCACTGCCGCGCCACACGCGACCGGTGACGAGCTGGAAGGGGCGGGTGCTGATTTCCTGGCCGGCGCCGGCCACACCGATGATGATCGACTCGCCCCAACCCTTGTGGCAGCACTCCAGCGCCGCGCGCATCAGTTGCACATTGCCGACGCATTCGAAGGAATAATCCACGCCACCGTCGGTGAGTTCGACGATGACGTCCTGGATGGGCCGGTCATCGTCCTTGGGATTGATGAAATCCGTCGCGCCCAACGACAGGGCGACGTCGCGCTTGGCCGGGTTGATGTCGATGGCCAGGATGCGTCCGGCATTGGCCATCTTCGCGCCGATGATCGCGGCCAGGCCAATACCGCCCAACCCGAAAATCGCCACGCTGGCGCCGGCTTCGACTTTTGCCGTGTTGAGTACCGCGCCGATCCCTGTGGTTACCCCGCAGCCGAGCAGGCAAACCTGCTCCAGTGGCGCCTCGTTGGAAATTTTCGCCAGGGAAATTTCCGGCAACACCGTGTACTCGGAAAAGGTCGAGCAGCCCATGTAATGGAACAGCGGCTGGCCTTCGTAAGAGAAGCGCGAGGTGCCGTCGGGCATCAGGCCTTTGCCCTGGGTGGCCCTGACAGCCTGGCAAAGGTTGGTCTTGCCCGAGAGGCAGAATTTGCATTGCCGGCATTCCGCGGTATAGAGCGGGATCACGTGGTCGCCGACTTGCAGCGACGTCACGCCTTCGCCGATGGACTCGACCACACCACCGCCTTCATGCCCGAGCACTGTGGGGAAAATGCCCTCGGGATCGCTGCCCGACAGGGTGAAGGCGTCGGTGTGGCAAACGCCGGTGGCGACGATGCGAACCCGGACTTCACCAGCCTTGGGTGGCGCCACATCGATGGTGACCAACCGCAACGGTTCATTGGGCGCGAATGCGACCGCAGCCCTTGATTTCAGGGTCTGTGCTGACATGGAAAAGCCTCGTGTTAGTTGCAACGCTATCCACTTGAGAAACGATGATCCTGTGGCGAGGGAGCTTGCTCCCGCTGGGCTGCGCAGCAGACCCATTCTGTGAGTGCTTCGCACTCAAGCGGGAGCAAGCTCCCTCGCCACGGGTTTATCGAACGCCTTAAATGCAACATCAGTCCCTGACCCTTACGATCAGGGACATGATTTCAGATGTCTTTCACCAGCCGCAGCGCATCGTAGATGGCCGCGTGGGTATTGCGCGCCGACACCGCGTCGCCGATCCGGAACAGCTGGAAACGGCCCTCCGGGTTGGTCACGATATTCTGGGTTTTCCCGGCGATCAGGTTGTGCTGTTCGACCGCGCCGTTGTTGCTCGAATGCGGGCGCAGTTCGAAGTACAAATCGTCCAGGGGCAGGGTGCCGTGGTTGACCACCACCTGATCGACCACCCGCTGTTTGTGCACCTGACCGTAATCGCTGCCGAAATGGGCGACCAATTGACCGTCGCGCTTCTCCACGGAATCGACCCGATAGGTGACCGTGAAGGTGACGTTCAGGTCTTGCAGGCTGCGCATGTAAGGCACCAGGTTCATCGCCATCACCTCCGGCGCAAATGACCGGTCCGGCGTGACGATCTCCAGTTTCGCACCACTGTTGGCGATGACCTCGGCCGCCTGTAACGCCGCGTGGTCGCCGGCGTCGTCGAAGATCAGCACGTTCTGGCCGGGCTTCACGTCGCCGGAAATGATGTCCCAGGTCGACACCACCAGTTCATTGCCGTGCTTGAGCACCTCGGTATGGGGCAAGCCACCCGTGGCGACGATCACCACGTCCGGCGCCTCGGCCATCACGGTCTCGGCTTCGGCCCAGGTGTTGAACTGGAATTTCACCCCCAGCCGTTCGCATTGCGCCATGCGCCAATCGATGATGCTGATCATCTCCCGGCGCCGCTCGCTCTGGGCGGTCAAGCGAATCTGCCCTCCTGGCTGATCCGCCACTTCGAACACCGTGACCTCATGACCGCGCTCGCCAGCCACCCGTGCCGCTTCCAGGCCCGCCGGGCCGGTGCCGATCACCACCACCTTGCGCTTGACCGACGCCTTCGCGATCTCGTGGGGCATGGTGGTTTCGCGCCCGGTGGCGGCGTTGTGGATGCAGTACGCGGCACCGCCCTGATAGATGCGGTCCAGGCAGTAGTTGGCGCCGACGCAGGGGCGGATCTCCTCTTCGCGCTTCTCGATGATCTTGCGCACGATGTGCGGGTCGGTCATGTGCGCCCGGGTCATGCCGATCATGTCCACCTTGCCGGAAGCGATGGCGTGCCGCGCCGTGGCGACGTCCGGAATCTTGGCCGCGTGGAACGTCGGGAAACCAGTGGCCGAGCGGATCTCGCCGGCAAAATCCAGGTGCGGCGAGTTGCGCATGCCCTGGATCGGAATCACGTCGGTGAGGCCGGCATCGGTATCGATGTGCCCGCGCACCACGTTGAGGAAGTCCACCAGCCCACTGTCCTTGAGCATATGGGAGATCTGCAGGCCGTCGCTGGCACCGAAGCCGCCGGGCAGGTCTTCATCGCCGGTGTAGCGCACCCCGAGCAGGAAGTCCTCGCCACAACGCTGGCGGATCCCGCGCAGGATGTCGAAGGTGAAGCGCATCCGGTTTTCCAGCGAACCACCATAGGGGCCGTCGAGATCGTTGGTCAGTGGTGACCAGAACTGATCCATGAGGTGCCCGTAGGCCTGCAGCTCCAGGCCATCGAGGCCGGCGGCCTTCATGCGTTCGGCGGCGTCCACGTAGTCCTTGATGATCCGGTCGATGTCCCACTCTTCCATCTTTTTCGGAAAGGCCCGGTGGGACGCTTCGCGGCGATGGGACGGCGAGACGACCGGCAGCCAGTCCGCCTTGTCCCAGCGTGTGCGTCGCCCCAGGTGAGTCAGCTGGATCATCACCGCCGCGCCGTGTTCGTGGCACTCGTCGGTCAGGTCCTTCATCCATTTGACCACTTCGTCCTTGTACGCCAGCACGTTGTTGAACACCGGCGGGCTGTCACGGGAAACGGCGGCGGAGCCCGCCGTCATGGTCAGCGCCACGCCGGCCTTGGCGCGTTCGACGTGATAGGCGCGGTACAGATCCTTCGGCATGCCGTCGACAGGATAAGCGGGCTCATGGGAGGTGGTCATGATCCGGTTCTTGAGGGTCAGGTGTTTGATCTTATAGGGCTGCAGCAGAGGATCGCTGGACATGGTGTTGCGCTCCGGGAACAGAACATCAGGCTTGGTTTGACATAACGGTATGTCGAATGTTCATGAGTGTCAACGAGTGAGACACTGGTGTACATTTTCCTTGCGTGACGGAAAAACCAGGATTACCATCCAGTCGAAACAGGGGTGGTCCGGTGCGTGTGGCCGGCCATCCCGCATCGATCCAAAGTGCTAGGGGGCTATGCGAAGAACCATGAAAGTGCTCGTTGCGGTAAAGCGCGCCATCGACCCGAATGTGAAAGTCCGGGTGAAAGCCGACGGCTCAGACGTCGAACTCAATGGCGTGAAGATGGCCTTGAACCCGTTCTGCGAAATCGCGGTGGAAGAGGCGATTCGCCTCAAGGAGAAGGGGCTGGCATCCGAAGTGGTGGTGGTCTCGGTGGGCACTTCGGCGGCGCAGGAACAACTGCGCACGGCCTTGGCACTCGGCGCGGACCGGGCGCTGCTGGTCGAGACGAGCGCGATGCTCGAACCGCTCAATGTCGCCAAGTACCTGAGCAAAGTGATCGATCAGGAAAAGCCGCGATTGATCCTGTTCGGCAAACAGGCGATCGACCAGGAAAACAACCAGGTCGGGCAAATGGTCGCGCAGTTGATCGGCAGCGGTCAGGCCACTTATGCCTCAGCTGTCAATCAGGTCGACGGGCAATGGGTCGTCGAGCGTGAGGTCGACGGTGGCAGCCAGGTGGTCGCCCTCGCCATGCCCGCCGTGGTGACCTGCGACTTGCGCCTGAACCAACCGCGCTATGCCTCGTTGCCGAACATCATGAAAGCCAAGAAAAAACCGCTTGAAATCATTGCTGCCGACACCTTGGGCGCGAGCGTGAAGGAACACGCTCGATTATTAGGCGTGGTCCCGCCGGCGGTGCGCAAAGCGGGGATCACCGTCGGTTCGGTGGCCGAGCTGGTGGATAAATTGAAGAACGTTGCGGGGGTGATTTGATGCGCACATTGGTGATCGCCGAGCACAGTGTCGGCCAGCTGACGGCAGGGACGTGGAGTGCCGTGACCGCGGCCCTGGCCCTGGGTGCCGAGACGGATTTGCTGGTGGTGGGCGGGGCGGATGCGTCGACAGTGGCGCAGCAAGCGGCGCTGACCCAGGGCCTGGATCGGGTGCTGCTCGCCCAAGGTGCGATGTTCGAAAACGTCCTGGCTGAAAATGCCCAGCCGCTGATCACTTCACTGGTGCGCAAGGGGTATACGCACGTCGTTGCCGACGCCAGCAGCATGGGGCGCAATGTGCTGCCACGGGTCGCGGCCAGCCTGGATGTCGGCATGCTGTCCGACGTCACCCACATCGTTTCGACGGACACCTTCCAGCGGCCCATTTATGCCGGCAATGCCATTGCCACGGTGCAGTCCCTCGATCCGATCAAATTGCTCACGGTCCGCGCTTCGGCGTTCGCCCAGGCCTTGTCCCAGCCGCAGCGCTGCGAAGTGGTGGCGGTGGAGGGCGACGGGCAAATCGCAAGCAATGTGCGTTTCGTGAGCGAACAACTGACGGCCAGCGAACGGCCCGATTTGTCGAGCGCCCGCGTCGTCGTGTCCGGTGGCCGTGGGATGCAGAGCAAAGAGAATTTCGCCTTGATCGAGCGATTGGCGGACAAGCTGGGCGGTGCCGTAGGGGCCTCGCGTGCCGCGGTGGATTCGGGTTTTGCCGCCAACGATTTGCAGGTCGGGCAGACCGGGAAAATCGTCGCGCCAGAGCTTTACATCGCGGCGGGCATCAGTGGCGCCATTCAACATTTGGCGGGCATGAGTGGCTCGAAGGTCATCGTTGCGATCAACCAGGACGCTGAAGCACCGATTGCCCAGGTGGCGGATTACATGTGGGTGGCGGATCTGTTCGAGGCCTTGCCGGCGCTCGAAAAAGCATTGTGAGTACTTGGATTTATAAATTCCGCCAAAGGGTGGAGGAGGGCCGAGCAACCGGAATACATGAAGAGTTTCCCCATAACTAGAACTTATCCATGCATAACATTAAGTCCCTGCTTTGATGAGGGAACGTTAATTCTTCTGCTGCCCTGCCAATAACTATTCATACAGTACGCGGAGATGCACCATGATGACGTTGTCCAGTAAAACGTGTATCGGCTGGTTTGCCGGCCTGGCGATGGCCGCCAGCAGCCTGATGGCCCACGCCGAAGACCCCACGCCTATCCGCATCGGATGGGTGAATTGGTCGGATACGGAAATCGCCGTAAAGCTGGCGGATACCGCATTGCGCGACCACTTGAAGCAACCGGTCAAATTGGTGCTCGCCGACATTGGCATTCAGTTCCAGGCCTTGGCCAACGGCAATATCGACCTGATCCCGATGGTCTGGCTGCCGAGCACTCACAAGGCGTTCTACGACAAATACCAGGACAAGCTCGAAGATCTCGGCGTGCTGTATGAAGGTCGGATCGGCATGGCCGTGCCGACGTCCATTCCCACCAGCGAGATTGCCAGTGTCGAAGACCTGAACAAGCCTGAAGTGCGGGAAAAACTCGGCGGCAAGATCCTGACCTCGGAAGTGGGCAACGGTCAGTACAAACTGACGGAAAAGGCCATCAAGGAATACAAGCTCGATGGCTACAAGATGGTCGCCTCTTCGGAGTCTGGCATGTTGAGCGAGCTGGATCGCAACCTCAAGCGTGACAAATGGGCGTTGGTCAACGCTTGGAGTCCACACTGGATGTTCGCCAAGTGGCCGCTGCGCTACCTGGACGATCCGAAGCAGATTTTCGGTGGCGCCGAGCAAATTCACGCGGTTGCCCGCAAAGGCTTCAGCGCTGAACATCCCGATGTCGCCCGGTTCTTCGCCAACTTCAAGATCCCCAAGGCCGACCTCGAGAAGTTGATGGCGACCGCCCGCGACAGTTCGGCAGACAAGGTCGTTGCCGAGTACTACGCCGCCAACAAGCCGCGCTTCGAAGCCATGTTCGGCAGCCAGACCGCTTCCGCGACACCGGCCCAGTAATGGCTGTCATCCGATAGTTGTGTTGCCGTCCGATGCCCTTTGTGAGGGGCATCGGACGCATCGAACGAACATTCAGGCGATCCCCTTGAAGACCACAGCCTATCGTCGCTTTACCCTGGATGAAGCAGTTGGCTGGGTGAAGCATCTCTGCGAATCAAAGGGTTGCTCACCTGCGGTTGCCGACTCATTGGCCCACGCCACCGTGGCTGCGCAAGCGCGCGGCAACCAGGCCGTGGGGTTCCGACATCTTGCCGATTACTTGCCGGGCTTTTCCTCCGGACGCATCAATCCACGTGCCGAGCCACGTATCTCCCGCGCCGGCGCGATGATCTTCAAATCCGATGCCCAGGGCGGAATTGCCCAGTTGGGTGTCGATCGCTGTTTCGATTCGCTGTGCCATGCCGCGCATGCCAATGGCATGGCTACGTTGAGCCAGTGCAACAGTTTTACCAGCGGTGAACTGGGCGACTACACGCTGCGATTTGCCCAGGCCGGGCTGATTGCCTTGGCCGTCGCAAACGGGCCGGCGCTGGTGGCGGTTCCTGGCGCCAGGAGCAAGACCTACTCGACCAACCCGCTCTCATTTGCCGCGCCCTCGGCCGATGGCGTTCCTCTGCTGTTCGACCAGGCCAGCAGTGCCGCGGCATTTGTGAACATCGCCCACGCCGCCTCGACGGGCAGCGATATTCCCGAGGGTTGGGCGGTGGACCAACACGGCAACGGCACGCGCAATGCCGTGGCGGCGCTGGCGGGAGCGCTGCTACCTTTTGGTGGTCACCGTGGGGCCAATCTGATGCTCATGGTCGAGGTCCTGGCGGCGGGGCTCACGGGGGCCAAATGGTCGTTGGATGCGTCGGATTTCAACCAGGGAAACCAGACGCCCGGCTGTGGCCTGTTGATCCTGCTCCTGGCGCCGGTGTTCTTTTCAGAGGGATTCGAGCAACGGCTTGCCAGCCAAATGACCCGCCTGACGCGAATGGGCGTCCACAGGCCGGGATGGGAACGGCAACACGCAACGGCCAACGCACAGAATGATGGGATCAGTGTTCCCGTTGACCTGCTGGAACAACTGAGCCGTCTGTAAACCAGTTCGATACGTTGCTCGGGAAATGGGATCGAAAGCGATGACAAACAGCACTGAAGTTCTACCGTGGGATCAGGACATTATCAGCAACGGCGACGTGCTCAGGCGTTCGCTTCACAACGTCCTGTCGGGCAGCGGTTGCGATGAGGCGCAAGTACACGCCGCGTCTCTTGCTACGGCCCAATGGAAAATCAGGAAGACTGCGCAGATTTCAAATGCGCTGCCGGGCTTCCTGGGAGGGCATTTATCCGCGGCACTTGGCGCTGCGCCAAGAACCCATGGGGACCTGGCGTCGATATTGGGTGCGTTGAGCACGCTCTTGCCTCATGTCACCTGGATAAACCGCCAGGCCCGGGCCGATCAGGACAGCGCGTTCGTGGAACGGCATCGCCACGGGATGATCGCCGGCCCCGGGGGGTTATTTGAATGCTCCACCTTGACCTTGGGGTTGGCGCTCATGATGCCCGAGACCTGCTACCCCTATCACCAGCACCCGCCTGCCGAGTTCTACCTCGTTCTGTCGCCGGGCGAGTGGTATCGGGAGGATGTGGGGTGGTGGAGTCCCGGGGCAGGAGGCCTTGTATTCAATCCGCCATCCTGTGTCCATGCGATGAAATCGACGGATGTTCCACTTCTGGCACTGTGGGGCTTGATGCATTAGTGCCTGGTTAAAGAATCAATGAACTCGCCATTCAGAGGAGGCAAGATGAAGGTCACCACGCAAGGCGTAAAGTTGAACGAAGAAACGCGGGCGAGGCTGAAGTCGGCGTCCGCCAAATTGGACCGCACCTCCCACTGGTTCATGAAAAAGGCCATTCTGACGTTTATTGAGAAGGTTGAGGCCGGGGCGGGGATCGAAGAGTTTGTAGCGGTCGAACTGTTGGACAAAGACACGAAACGCCACAGCATTGCACGACGGCTTTGCAAAGATTGCGGTAGCAACGGTGTGTCTTGATGGGCGCGAGACAGGAGAAACGTTTCCAGGAAATACCCGGTGCCTTGTCAGCAGACGCTATATTTCGTAACGACTTTCCTTTGAAGGCGGACAGCCGAAGAGCGTGCTGTAGCACTTGCTGAAGTGAGGGGTGGAGACGAAACCGCAGGCAATGGCGACATCCGTGACGGTCAGCCTGGAGTTCTGTAGCAGGCGCCGTGCTTCGGTCAGTCGCAGTTCCAGATAGTACCGTTGGGGAGACATATTGATTTGTTTTCGAAACAGACGTTGGATCTGGCGCTTGGAAAGTTGGACACATTGGGCGAGCAGATCCAGGCCTAATGGTTCTTCAAGATTGCACTCCATCAATGCAATGACTTCTCGCAGGGACGCACTGACTTTGCGATCCAGCATCTTTGCCGAGGTACGGAATCGAGATTCATGGTCCAACAGGTCAAACACGACATCCGCGACTTTCTGGTCGAGGGCGGCGTAAAGCCACTTCATCATGATTTGAAAAGCACCGGCAGGGTTTGACGCCGTGAATCGGTCCCTGTCGAACACCACCGTATCCAGCGTCACCGTCGTCTTCGGTGCACACTCTGACAGGGCCATTCGTTGTTCGGCATGAATGGCGCATCGGTAACCGTCCAGCAATCCAGCCTTGCCCAGGAACCAGGCGCCGTTCCATAACCCGCCGAGCGCAATGGGCATGTTTGCAAGCTTGGTCAAAAGCGTTACCAAGCCGTCGGGGAGTACCCTGGGCGTGCGTAGCCCGCCGCAGACAATCATCAAATCCAGTGCCGCGACCCTGATATCGGTCAACGGTGTGTCGGGTCTGATGGGGATTGCCAGGTCGCTGATCACTTCAGAGTCGTTTCGACTGAATGTATGGATTTTTATCGACCCGGGCTGGATGAGGTTGGCGGTCACCGCCACGTCCAGGCATTGGGTGAAACACGTCAGGGAGAAGTTATCGAGCAACAGGAATCCCACGCTCGATGTTTTCTGGGGCTCAATCATCTGGTTCATGAGTTGTGCTTCGTATCTCGCAGGAAACTGTCATCGAAAGGGTAGTGGGTGAGCAATTCATAACCGGTCTGCGTAACCAGCAGTTGGTTCTCCAGCTTGATGCCATCCTGTGCGCCCACCTCGCCTACGTACGCCTCGACGCAAAGGGCCATGCCTGCTTGCAGCTCGCCCTCGTATCCGTAGGATTCCAAGTCTTCTGGATAGCGGATACTGGGGTACTCGTCGCACAGGCCGACGCCATGAAACAGCACGCCATACCGCTGGGCGCGGCAGGACTCTGGCAGCCGATGCGCCTTGGCGGTCAGTTCCGTGAAGCGCACGCCCGGCTTGATCAACTCGGTGTTATGAACGATATGGTCATGGGCAATCCGGTACAGGCGCTTCTGTTCGGTCGTGGGCTCCAACCCCCCGCAAATCCAGCTGCGGGACATGTCCACGCACATGCCGTAGGTGCCGATCAGATCCGTGTCGAACGACAGCAGGTCGCCGTCGCTCAACACCCGTGGACCCGACTCCTGGAACCAGGGGTTGGTGCGAGGGCCGGAACTGAGGATTCGGGTCTCGATCCATTCGCCGCCGCGGCGGATATTGCCGGCATGCAGCGCGGCCCAGACATCGTTTTCGGTCACGCCGGCGCGCATCGCCTGGTGCATTTCGGCCACTGAGGCTTCGCACGCGGCCACTGCACAGCGCATCGCCTTGATTTCATCAGGGCCCTTGATCATGCGGGCGAATTCGGTCACTTCCTGGCCGCTGCACATCTCGATAGCCAGGGCATCCAGCGCGCGCACGCCGGCGACCTCAATCCGATCCACCGCCAACCGGCGGTTGGCTCCGGCGTGTTGGCGCAGCAACTCGTCGATTTGCGCGGCGAAATGCCTGGCGTGTCGATCCGTGTGCTCCCCGGTCTCGAAAAAGAAAAACGACGCACCGCTGCGCAGTTCAGTCACCAGCGGCAAGTGGGCGGAAAGGTGATCGCAGCCATGGAAGTCCCACAGCACGACATGCCCACTGGCGGCGACGAAGCAGGCCCGTGCAGGGTTGTGCGTCGTCCACAGTTGCATGTTGGTGGTATCGGTTGCGTAGCGGATATTCAGTGGATCGAACAGCAGAATGCCGCCCAGGTCACGGGCAACCAATTGATCAACCAGTCGTTGCAATCGATACGCACGCAGGGTGGGTAAATGGGGCGGCTCCAGGCCCAAACGTTCCCACTCCGCGAAAGCCAGGGGAGTGGGGCCTATTTCGACGCGGTCGTTGTCATTGACGGAGCCATCTTTTTTTAATGCGGTTGCACGCTGCCTGGCGGGGTCGATGCGCCGAGCATTGGCTGGAATCGAAAAAGGTGAAGGGGTCATGGTGGCGTCCAGTGTTCAGTCTGCTAGAAGTATTGCCCGCTGTGCCGGCCTCATCGCGAGCAAGCTCGCTCCCACATTCTTGCGGCGTACACATGACCCTGTGGAGCAAGCTCACTCCCACATTTCTCCGGCGTACACATGACCCTGTGGGAGCGAGCTTGCTCGCGATGAGGCCAGTACAGCCGCCACAAAATCGCGATCTCGATCAGGTTACGAAGCATCAATCCAAATGGTTTTCAGCTCGGTGTACTGGTCATGGGCCCAGACGGATTTGTCGCGACCTCCAAAGCCAGACTCCTTGTAGCCGCCGAACGGCGTGGAGGCGTCGCCTTCACCGAAGCAGTTGACCGTGACCACGCCCGCGCGAATCTCCCGCGACAGCCGCAAGGCGTTACGCAGGCTGCCGGTATAGGCGGATGCCGCCAGGCCGTAGACCGTGTCGTTGGCAAGCTCGATGGCTTCGTCGATCGTACTGAAGCTGGTGACGCTCAATACCGGCCCGAAGATCTCTTCGATAAACAGGCGACTTTCACGCTCGACGCCGTCGATGATCGTCGGCTGCACGAACACACCGGACTCGGTCTCGCCACCTTGCATCACATTGAGTTTCTGCTCGGCTGCATATTCCAGATACGAACGGACTTTCTCGAAATGGGTTTTGCTGATCATGGCGCCGAGGCGATTTTCAGGATCCAGCGGGTCACCCATTTTCCAATCGCGCAGATGCTTGCCGATCAGTTGCAGCAGTTCATCCTTGACGTCTTCATGAACGATCAGCCGCGAGGAAGCCGAGCAGTTCTCGCCCATGTTCCAGAAAGCGCCAGCCGTCACATACTGGGCAACCTGATCGAGGTCTTCGCAGTCGTTCATCACCACGGCAGGGTTTTTACCCCCCAGTTCCAGCACCACGCGCTTGAGGTTCGACTCGGACGCGTACTTGAGAAACAACCGGCCCGTGTCGGTAGAGCCGGTGAAGCTGACCATCGCCACATCCATGTGCCGACCGATTGGCTCGCCAGCCTCCCGGCCGCCGCCCGGGGTAATGTTGAATACGCCTGCCGGAATACCGGCCTGATGGGCCAGCTCGGCAACACGCAGGGCAGTCAGGGTGGTTTCCTTGGCCGGCTTGACCACGATGGAACAGCCGGCAGCCAAGGACGGGCCGATCTTCCAGGCCAGCATCAACAAGGGGAAGTTCCACGGCAGGACCAGGCCGACGACACCGATCGCTTCGCGCACCACCAGGGTGACCGCACCGTGACCGGTCGGCGCGGTGCTGTCGTACACCTTGTCGATCAACTCCGCGTGCCAGCGCAGGGTATGGATCGTGTCGGGCACATCGACGTTCTGGCATTCGCTGACCGGCTTGCCACTGTCCAGGCTTTCCAGCACGGCGAGCTCGTGGGCGTTGTCTTCCAGCAATTGGGCGAAACGCAGGAGCACCTGTTTGCGTGCGCCGGGTGACAGCTTGTGCCAGCGACCATCCTCGAACGCTTGCTTGGCAGCAGCCACGGCAACATCGACGTCACGGCTATCGCACGCCGCGATCTCTGCAAGCTGTTCACCCGTGGCAGGGTTCGTCGTGATGAAGGTTTTGCCAGAGAGTGCATCACGGAACTCGCCGTTGATGAACGCCTGGGTAGGAAACTTCAACTGGGCGGCGATGGCCGCGTACTGTTCTTTGCTCAGTAAATCAGCCATTTCAGGCACCTCCAGTGATCTGCGCGATGTTGCGCTTGAGCTCGGTGACGACGCCTTGCAGCGCCTGCTTTTCCTCAAGGTCCAGGCCGTGCAGGGGCGCGCGCAGGCCACCGGTGCTCAAGCCGTTCAGTTCACACCCGTACTTGATGGACTGGACAAATTTTCCGCCTTCCAGAAAGTCCATCAGCGGCATCATCGTTGCCATGATGCGGCGGCCTTTGTCGAAGTTCTTCTCGACCACGCAGGCTTCGTACAGCGCGACGTGCTCGCGGGGGATGAAGTTGGAGCCGGCGCACACCCAACTGCGGGCGCCCCAGGCGAAAAACTCCAGGGCTTGATCGTCCCAGCCGCACGACAGGGCGATGTGCGGGTACTTGCAGGCCAAACGGTGCATCTGGGCCATGTCGCCGGAGCTTTCCTTGATGGCGACGATGTTTTTCACATCGCGAACCTCCTCGAAGAACTCCTCGCCCATGCTCACGCCCATGCGGCCTGGATAGTTGTAGAGCATGATGGGAAGGCCTGCGGCGCGGTCCACCGCCTTGACATGCAGGGCGATCTCTTTTTGCGTCGGCAGTGCATAGGGCGGCGAACCCACCAACAGTGCATCGGCCTTGATGGCCTTCGCCGCTTCGGCGTAGGCGACCGAGTCTTCAGTGCGGATGGCGCCGGTCCCCACGATCAGCGGTAGACGGCCGCGCAGCACGTCCTTGGCCTGGGCGGCCAGGTCGAAACGCTCCTGGGCGGTGTGGGCATAATATTCGCCGGTTGAGCCGCCGATAATGATGCCGTGCACCTTGGAGTCGACCAGGTACTCCAGGACTTCGGCGAAGGCGGTCTTATCGATACTGCCGTCAGCGGTCAGCGGCGTAACGGCCGGTGTGTAAATGCCTTCAAATTTCATCAATCTCGCTCCAGTTAATGTCACTGCCTATCAAGCGGCGCCAGCTCGATAGAGTCAGCGCAGCCAATTGTTCAACCCAGGGAGACCACGTGCTTAAGATCGAGCAAGTGGACTTCAACTGCTTAAAGTTGGTGGGTGCGGGTCAACTTTCTTTACCGGCTCGGTACTGCCCCCAGCGCAAACTTATATTGACGCCTGCTGAAACCAGTGGGGCGGGTGGGTTAGGGCAAGGTCCCGGGGATTTCAAGACGAAATCAATAAGCTCGGAGTGTTCCCCAGCCAGCCAATCCGCCAAGAGTTTTCCGGTCGCTGTCCCGCGAGTAACACCCAGGCCATTGCAGCACAGTGCCCCATAGACATTGGGCGAAAGTTCGCCGAAATAACCCATATGGTTACGTGAAAGAGCCAATGCGCCGCCCCACGTATAGTCGAACTTCATCTCAGGCAACATGGGAAACCGTTGTTCGAAAGAGGCCTGATGCCTGGCGACAAAGCGTTTCAAGTATTTTGAATCGCTGCGGCCGTCCGGGTTGAAGCTGAAACTGTTACGGATCAGCAGACGGTTGTCCGGTGTACGACGTACCGTAGTGCCGAATGGGTCCGCAGGAATGACACCCCAATAAGGCCGGCCACCGAGGCGAGCTTGTTCTTGTTCGGTCATGGGACGGGTCAGGCTGGCATAGGTGAACACCGGGAGCATTCGTCCCTTGAGGAAGCCGAAGCTCATGCCAAAGGCATTATTGGTCAGGATCAGTTTGTCGGCGGTAATTGAACCCGTAGCGTGCTTGAGCACCGTCTTCGTGCCGTACTCCACGTGGGTGATCGCGGTGTTTTCATACAGCGTCACGTTACTGGGGAGGCTGTCGGCCAAGCCTTTGACCAGCGCTGAAGGCTGAAGCAAAGAAGTCCCCGGCGTAAATAATGCTTTGCGGTAGAAATGCGTGCCGATATGGTCGGGCAGTTCGCTGGCCTCGATCATCTGGTAGGGCTGATCGAGTTTATCGAGTCCGCGGCGGTAGGCCTCCAGGACGGCGATGCCGCGTGGTTCAACGGCGGCCTGATATTTACCGCAGTGCTTCATCTGGCAATCGATCTGGTGGCGTTCAACCAATTCCTTTAGATAGCTCAGGCCACTCAGATTAAGTTTCAGTGTTGTTTTCGCCGTGGCGATATCGCCGATGTAATCCTCTGCGGCGATGTCATGCGGCAGGTCGATGGCGAACCCTGCATTACGACCGGAAGTGCCAAAGCCGACTTCCTGGGCGTCGATCAACACGATCTGATCGTCGGGGAAGTGAGTCGCGAGCTGACGGGCGGCGGCAAGCCCGGTGAAGCCGGCACCGACAATGACCCAGCGGGCGCTGCTATGGCCTTGATGGGCGGGCTTGATCTGGCGCCCCCTGCTCAAGTGGTACCACCCGCAAGATTGATCATCGGCAGGTAACGAAGATACTTTTAACATTTCAAGATCCTGTTCATTCAACCGATCCGACACCCGTCATGCAAAAAAGGGGGCTTGGTAACTTCAGGTGAACTTGGTATTTAGCGGGCGTAACGGTTAAGTGTTTGCAGTTTTAATTGGCTGTAGGTCAGGCGCCAAATTTATTCTGGTGATTGCTTGATATCCAACAACATTTAATAGAGAAAAAAGATAACCCTTCGTTATAAGTAATCGAAGCGGGGCCTTTTGGTTGGATTTCAATAGTTAATTCTGCGTAGAACTGAACGTCATTAAGGAGCGGGGCAGTCATCGACTCCCCGCCTCTTGTTCGTATTAATTACTGGCTTGTGTCGCCGCCGCGCGAGCCGTTTGCAACCAGGCATCAAATTGCTGCCGATGGGCGGCAACCCACTCCTTGGCGTGACGACGGATATCCGCAGGCTTTTTCTCACCCTGTTGCATTTTCAAGTTCTGGGCGCTTTCGTCAGCGGTGGTAATTTGCATCATCGAAAGGAACTTCAACGCCGCTGGATTTTTATTGGCGAAGTCTTTGTTCAACACGGCCTCGACCTTATCGACTGCAAAGCCGAGATTCTTGCCCTTGTACATCGTGTCGACATCATTCTTGCCATCAGGCAGGTCGGTCTTCGGTACTTCCAGCCAGACCACATCCTTGTCTTCGACCAAAACAGTGGCGATCCACTGTGGGACCCAGGTGAAGTAGAGAATCGGTTGCCCTTCCTTGTAACGCGTAATGGTGTCGGCCATCAGTGCGAAATAGGAGCCTTGGTTGACGGTGACCGTTTTCTCCAGGCCATAGGCCTTCATGTGATGGGAGATGATCAACTCGCAGCCCCAGCCGGGGTTGCATCCCGTCATGTCTGCCTTGCCGTCGCCGTCGGTGTCGAACAGTTTGGCGATTTCCGGCTTTTTCAGGTCAGTGATGTACTTGATGCCATGGGCTTCAGCGGTCTTTTTGTCGATCAGATAACCTTGGAGCACGCCGGGCATGATGTCGCCCGCCTTGACCATGGTCTTGTCGCCCCCGGCCTGCTGGTAGAACTTATCGTGCAATTTGTCCCACAAGTGCACCGTAAAGTCCGCATCACCACTGCCCAGGGCCATCATCATGACGCCGTACTCGGTCTCCTTGGGTTCCTGCACCTTGTAACCCAGCTCCCGAAGACCTTCCATCGCCACTTCACCGCGGAATCGTTCCTCAGCGATAGAAGGGAAGATGGGGGTAACCTTTACACCGTCGCCCGGTTGGTTGGCCGAGGCGTTTGCGCAAAGGGACGCAGCCGCAATGGAAAGGACTGCAGCGCAGTTGAGAATGCTACGGGAAAGCTTGAATTCAGACATCTTCGCGTACCTTTTTTTGGTTTTTATCTTCGTGTGCGGCAGATCGAATACGAGGGTTAAGCTGTCTTGCTCCGGCCCACAGGTTGTTTCGCCCCGAACAGGCGCAGAACAAAGCCGACAGGACCTGTGTGATACCAGCGCAGGCTCGGGTCGGCCCCGGTGCGAGCGCCCATGGCCTGGGTCAGTCGGTCAAGGAAGATGGCAAGCAGCACCAAGCCAGTCCCGCCGACCGTAGCCAAGCCCATGTCCAGGCGACCGATGCCGCGCAGGACCATTTGGCCAAGGCCGCCCACCGAGATCATCGAAGCGATGACCACCATTGACAGCGAGAGCATCAGGGTCTGATTGAGTCCAGCCATGATGGTGGGGGTCGCCAGGGGCAACTGGACGCGAGTCAGCATTTGCCGAGGCGTGCAGCCAAAAGCGCGGGCCGCTTCTATTTTGTCTTCCGGTACCTGGCGGATGCCCAGGTTCGTCAGGCGCACCAGAGGGGGAAGGGCGAAGACAATGGTGACAAGGATGCCCGGCACGTTGCCGATGCCGAACAGCATGACGACAGGGACCAGATAAACGAATGCCGGCAGTGTCTGCATGGCATCGAGTACGGGCCGCAAGATCCTTTCCAGGTTGTCGCTACGGGCGCAGAGAATACCCAGGGGTATACCCAGCAAGGCGCAAAAGAATACTGAAGTCAGTACCAGCGCCAGCGTGGTCATCGACTCGGACCAGACACCGATAAGACCGAGCAGTGTGAGCGTCACAAAACACAGCAGAGCCATGCGTTTACCGGCTAGCTGCCATCCCAGCAAGGAAGACAGAATGATCCCGATGCTGGGTGGGATGCTCTGCAACGTGTATTCGACGCCGTTCAGCACTTGGTCGATCGGCCAGCGGATGGCGCGGAACACATCGCGAAAGTTGTGCACCAGAAAATTGAGGGTGCTTTCCACCCAATCACCCAATGGAATAGTGACGACTTGGAACGGATCGAGAAAACTGAACTCGGACATCGGGGCTTACCTCTTCATCATCACCGCAGCGGCGTCATGGAAGCCGCAGGCACTACAGGTCATCAGGGCGCACCCGTTAAAGAGAGCGCGGCTGTTCAATGTCGGCTCAGC
This sequence comes from Pseudomonas thivervalensis, assembly GCF_001269655.1. Lineage (GTDB taxonomy): Bacteria > Pseudomonadota > Gammaproteobacteria > Pseudomonadales > Pseudomonadaceae > Aquipseudomonas > Aquipseudomonas thivervalensis. Next base: position 98,799 of record NZ_LHVE01000012.1, on the reverse strand, counting down.
GTTTGCAGCAACTGGCTCTTCGACAGGGTTCCGGTGAGCGCGCCCGAACGGTCGAGTACAGGGACCGGGTAGGGCAGGTTGGCTGCGATTTCCAGTACTTCGTGCAGGGGGGTATCGGTAAATACGGGATGCTGTTGGTGCTGGGTGTAATGCGTGCTGCCACCTGCGCCGCTGGTATCGATATCCACCACCCCGAGCAGTTGCCCGCCTTCATCGATCAAGTAACCGAACGGTAGGCCGGCCTTGAACTGTGGCGCTTGGCCGTTCAGCTTGCGAACCGATTCCGGATCGAGCCTGGCCACGTCGCCTGCCTTGAGGATCCGTGAGCTGTCGAAGCCTTTGAAGAACGTGCGGACATAGTCATTGGCCGGTTGACTGATCAGCTCTTGAGGAGTGCCGATCTGGACCACCTGACCGCCCTCCATGATCGCGATGCGGTGACCGATGCGAACGGCTTCCTCGATGTCGTGGGAAATGAAAATGATGGTCCGCTTCTGCTCGGCTTGCAGGCGAATGAGCTCGCCCTGCATCTCGCTGCGGATCAGCGGGTCCAGGGCGGAAAAGGCTTCGTCCATCAGCAGGATGGTCGGGTCGTTGGCAAGCGCGCGGGCCAGGCCTACGCGTTGCTGCATGCCGCCGGAAAGTTGATGCGGATAGCTGTGCTCCTGGCCTGCCAGGCCAACTTGGGCCAGGGCTTCCCTGGCGCGGCTATGCCGTTCCTTTTCACTGATGCCGGAAATTTCCAGCCCAAAGGCGGTGTTTTCCAGAACGCTCATGTGCGGCATCAAGGCAAAGGATTGGAACACCATGCCCATCTCTTTGCGGCGGACATCCAGAAGGGCTTTGTCAGCCAGCCCGGTAATTTCGCGACCGTTCAGATAAATGCTGCCCGAAGTCGGCTCGATAAGGCGGTTGAACAATCGAACCATCGTCGACTTCCCAGAACCTGAGAGCCCCATGATCACAAATATTTCGCCACGCTTGACCGCGAAGCTGGCGTCGAAAACACCAATAACCTGGCCTGTTTTTTCAAAGACTTCTTTTTTGCTCGCTCCGGCGGTGAGCATTTTCATTGCCGTTTCAGGCTGGGCGCCAAATATTTTAAAAACGTTCTTAACAGAAATGATTTCGTCTGCACTAGTCATCGTGTCCCTCCTTTGCGTGTAACGCTACAAGCGCACGAAATCGAATTGAGCTCGAGCGTTGGTAATTTAGGCGGGCAGTAATAAAAGATAGATCGGCGCATGACATGTACCTGTTTTTTATTGTTTGCCCTTGGGCTCGGGCTTTTTTTCAATCTATAAGTATCCGGATTTTAAATCCAACAACATTTACAGGGCTTTATGGATAACCTAACGTTATCGAGACCCGCCGAAACGACCGCCTTGGTCCAATCACGACGCTTTGGTTTGGCCTGGGCTAGGCTATTGGGTTACGCTCCGCCGCTTTCGCGGATGATAGGAGGATGAGGGCTTACCATGCTCAGCAGACACGTTGACCCCGATACATTGCTGCTTAGAATGCCTTCCCTTCGGGCTGTCAGAGCATTTGTCGCCGCCGCTAAATATGAAAGCTTCACACGGGCAGCGGAGGCGCTGTGCGTATCCCAAGCCGCGATCAGTCGGCAAATACGAGAGCTTGAGGATTCGTTGGGCGCTCAACTGTTTATGCGTGCCGGGCGCACGGTAGAACTAACCGCCGAGGGAAAGATTTTTTTTGAGGCGGCGCAACTGTCCTTCGTTAATATCGCGCAGGCGGCTGAAAGGATTCGTACCGCACCGACGCAAAAACATATCCTGACGGTTTGTTGCTCACCGGCCTTTTCTGCACTATGGCTGTCAGAGCATCTTCCGGAGTTTCGTGCGACTAACCCGGATATTGAGTTCAACCTGATTACCACTCAGAACTTTGTGAATATGGAGCCTGGTGTCGAGCCGGACATCATCATTTCAAAAATTCGCAAGGTCGGTGACGGATATAAAAGTTATCAGTTGTGCCACGATATTATTTATCCTGTGTGCTCTCCTGCATTTTTGGATGCGCATCCCGAACTGACCTCGCTGGAAGGGGTGCGCGATTCTTCGCTGCTCAATCTAAGTCCCTATGGACGGTCGGGTGTGGCTGAACATGTGGATTGGGGGGTATGGCTGGCTTTTCTGAACGTTGATATCGATGAGCGTCCTGCCGACTGTCCGCCTATTTTTCATGCCAATGATTACAACCTGATCATGAACATGGTCCTGACCCATCAAGGCGTCGCACTGGGCTGGAACCAGCTGGTCGGGGCAATGGTCGAGCGAGGGCAGCTCGTCCGCCCCGTCGAGCATCAGGTGACGCTTCGAAACAGTCTTCATTACGTGGCCTGCAATGAAAGGACTGAATACGAAGATGCCTGTCGGAGAGTGCGCGACTGGATCCTTTCGAAATTTTCCAGGTGGAGCGTATAAATTCCCCGCTTCCTTGAAGTCTTCTCGGTCGGTAGCGAGGGTATTGTCTGGATTCGCTGGGTCATAACGCTAAGTTATCAGTTGAACGACGAAAATGTAGTTTTGCCGACTGGGCAGGCTACCGTACCCTTCGTGTTAAACATGGCTAGAAAATATTTATTCAGCGGCTGCGTTGGACGATTCAGTGCGCAGGATCCGTTGGCCATGACACCGTTTTCTGGGCGTACTTGCCATTAACCGTCAGGTTGATGTGTAGAGGATAATAATGAATATCAAGGCATCCGTGATCGACCTTATTAAAAAGCGTAAGGCGCGCCACGCGCTTCCCCGCGAACTGTATATTGAACCTGAGGTTTTCCGTCAGGATCTTGAGCAGATCTGGCACAAGGATTGGATTTTTGCCGGGCATACTTTTGAGATTGAAAAACCCGGGCAATACTTGACGATGCAGATCGGCGACTATCCCGTCTTGATCGTCAGGGATAAAAGTGGCCAGGTCCGGGCTTTTCACAATGCTTGTCGCCATCGTGGTTCTAAAGTTTGCGAGCACGCCCAGGGCAAAGTCGCGAAACTGGTTTGTCCTTATCATAAGTGGACGTTCGAACTGGATGGCAGTCTTTTGTTTGCCGGTAATATGGGGGCCGATTTCGACAGGTCTCAATACAACCTGAAACCTGTTCATTGTGAAATTGTTCATACCTACATTTATGTCTGCGTTGCTGACCAGGCGCCGGAATTCGAAAGTTTCAGGCACTCTGTAAGTCCTTTCATCGCCCCCCATTTCCTCGATAACTGCAAGGTGGCTTTCGAGTCCAACCTCGTGGAAAAGGGTAACTGGAAGCTCGTGTTCGAGAACAACCGCGAGTGTTTCCACTGTGACGGTACGCATCCCGAGTTGATGAACTCTTTTGTCGAGAACCTTTCTGTGGCCGGGGTGGGTGGCGAAGATGATCCCGAACTGACCGCACACTGGAATCGCTGCGAAACCGCGGGTATGCCAAGCAAGCTGGTGATGGATCCGAATGGCCGTTTTCGCATGACGCGCATTCCACTTTCCGCAGGCGCCGTGAGTTACACAATGGATGGTAAACCTGCGGTGGCGGGACGCCTGGATAAAAGTGGCGAGCCGGATATTGGCGCCTTGCTCTACTTCAACTACCCGTCTACCTGGAACCACTTTCTCGGCGATCACGCATTGAGCTTCCGGGTACTCCCGATCGGACCTGGCGAAACGCTGGTGACGACCAAATGGCTGGTGCCCAATACCGCCGTTGAAGGTGTGGACTATGAGATTGACCGGCTGACCAAGGTCTGGCTTGCCACCAACGATCAAGACCGTCGTTTGGTAGAAGGTACGCAGGCCGGTGTGACCTCGCCGACTTACGAGCCGGGACCCTTTTCGGACATTGCGGAAAATGGTGTATGCCAGTTTGATGACTGGTACTGCGAAACCATGCTGACGCGCCTCCAGGCCCAGATTCCACTTAAATCGGTGGATTGATTTCCCCGCAACGCTGGCCGGCGTTTTCTGCGTTGGCCATCGAGGGGCTCGATTGTCAGTGCGTGCCAACAGCCCGGGAAGGGCTGTTGGCACGTCGGCTCAAGAAGAACAAGAAGGGGCTCGATTCAATGTCCGCATTCGCTTTTTCCGGCCTCAACCTGGCCGTGATCACGCCGTTCGATGCCCAAGGCAAGATCGACTATCCGCGCTTCGAAACGTTGCTCGAGCGCTATCTGGCTGCTGGCGTACAGGGTTTTGTCTTGAGCTCAGGGACCGGCATGCATGTCTACCTGAGCCAGGAAGAGTCCAGGCAACTGGTGGCCTTTGGCGCCAAGGTCATCAAGGGGCGTGCTCGCGTCATCGTGCAAACCTCTGCCTTGTTGGCGGACGAAGTGCTGCAGCGCACCCGTCATGCCGCTGAATGTGGTGCCGATGGCGTCATGGTGCTGCCACCGTTTTTCGAAGGCCCAACCGACGACCAGGGCATCGTCGATTTCTATTCCACAGTGTCCGAAGCCGGGTTGCCGATCATTGGCTACAACGTGCCTCAGGCGGTGGGCGTAGAAGTGACCCCGGCGCTGTTCCGCCGGTTGAGCGAGGTTCCCCACTTCGTGTCGGTCAAGGACAGCAGTGGTGATCTTGCTGCCCAAGCCTCGCTGATCCGTACGGGCCTGCCGACGATGAATGGCGCCGACGCGCTGGTGCCTTACGCACTCTTCGCCGGTGCCGCGGGCCTGATCTGGGGCGGGGCGAACATGGCCCCGCGCGCGTGCGTTGCCGTGGTGGAGGCCGCCATGAAACAGGACTGGGCCCGTGCCCGGGAGATCTGGCGGTCGATCGAGCCGGCGATGTCGTTGATCTGGCAGGGTGATTATGTGCAGTCGGTCTATGCCGGTGCCGAGATCACCGGCTATGGGGCGGGGAGTCCACGTCGGCCCCTGGCGCGTTTGTCCGCCGGTAAAGTCGACGCGCTTGAAGTTGCCCTTGAGCCTTTGATCGCGCTCGAGTCTGACCTCGCCTGACGCTGGGGCCCAGACTTACGATGACGCGAATGGTGTGCCGGGCGTGAATGATGCCTGTCGTCACGCAGCAGCAAGTCCCCTCCAAATGGAATGATCTATGAGCAATCAGTTGGACAGCGCTGCACGAGCTTATGATGTTCCCAGGCCCCAGTTCGGCATTCTCCTGTGCCTGCTCTCCATGCTGGTGTTTGCCAGCCAGGACGGGATCACCAAGGTGCTGGTCAAAGACCTCCCCGTCGCACAGTTGGTGATGGTGCGCTATTGGGTATTCCTGGCTTTTGCTGTCGGTTATAGCGTCTATCAGGGCAGCCTGCGGACCGCGTGCCGAAGCCGCCATCCTTACCAGCAGATCATCCGTGCATTGATCGGGGTCGGTGAAATCGTGCTGTTTGGATGGGGGCTGCGCTATCTGGGGCTGGCGGAAATGCACGCCCTGTACGCGGTGTTTCCCTTGATGACACTGGCGTTGGCTGGGGTGTTCCTGGGTGAATTCATCGGCGTGCGTCGATGGGTTGCCGCCGCCGTAGGTTTCGCGGGAACGCTGGTCATCCTTCGGCCTGGCAGCGGTGTGTTCGAGCTTGTAGCGCTGATTCCGCTGGCGTCTGCCTTGGGGTTCGCGATCTTCAGCGTGCTCACACGTCGGATCAGCCAGCATGATTCGTTCGCCACGAACATGCTGTACATGGGCTTTTTCGGCGCGATCACCGTTACGTTGCTGGGCCTTCCCGGATGGGTGGCGCCGAGCCCGATGCAATGGGGCCTGATTGCGGTGCTGTCCACGACAGGCGTGGTGGCCCAGCTGTTATTCCTCCAGGCGCTGAAGTATGCAACGGCGGCCACGCTCCAGCCGTTCAACTACACGCTGCTGGTGTTTGCCACGCTGATTGGCCTGTTGGTATTCGGCGAGCTACCCGACACCTGGACGGTGGTGGGGGCGTGTCTGGTGATTGCCGGTGGGATGTATGCGATCAAGGCGAAAGGGTAGTGGCCGGGCAAACACCCAGTGGCTGTGACATCGCCTTCGCGAGCAAGCCCCACATTTTTGATCTTCAGCGAACACAAAACTCAGGTAACCGCAGGCCCCTTGTGGGAGCGAGCCTGCTCGCGAAGAGGCCGGCACAGTCAGCATCCTACTTGGCTGTGACACCGCATTCGCGAGCAGGCTCGCTCCCACATTGGGTCTTCAGCGGGACATAGGCCCAGTTAGAATTTGAAGCGTCCCACCAACCCCTTGAGCTGTCCGGAAATATCGGTCAAGCGCCCCGAGCCGGTCTGCGCCGAGTGAGCGAATTCTTCGACCAACTGGGCATCGGCATGGATCTGCGCGATGTGTCGGTTGATGTCTTCGGCGACCTGGTGCTGTTCCTCTGCCGCCGTGGCGATCTGCGTGTTCTGGTCGCGAATCGAGTCCACCGAATTGCGGATCTTGTCGAAGCTGTCGCGGGCCTGCTGGATGCGCTCGACGCTGGTGTGCGACACCTGCAGGCTGCTTTGCATCTGCTGGGTCACTTCCTGGGTGCGCCGCGCAAGGTTGCCCAGCAAGCTGTCGATCTCGCCGGTGGAGTCGGCGGTGCGGCGAGCCAGGGCTCGTACCTCATCGGCGACCACGGCAAAGCCGCGACCCTGATCACCGGCGCGGGCGGCCTCGATGGCGGCGTTGAGGGCCAGCAGGTTGGTCTGCTCGGCGATGGAGCGAATGGTGTCGAGGATGGTGTTGATGTTTTTGCTGTCCTGTTCCAGCGCCTGCATGGTCTGGGTCGACTGTTGCAGGTCCTCGCTCAGTTTCAGCACGCTGCCCGTGGCTTCGCCGATGTGGTGCTGGCCATCGTGTACATCGCGATAGCCTTCGTCCGCACTGGAGGCGGCCTGGCTGCACGAGCGGGCCACTTCGTTGGCGGTGGCGACCATCTCGTTGAACGCGGTGCTCACCAATTCCACGGCCTGGCGCTGGCGCCCGGCAGCATCGTTCATGTTCTGGGCCACGTGGCTGGTATCGGCTGCGGCGGTTTGCAGGTCGGACGATGCGCTGCCGATGCGCTGCATCAATTGCGCGATCATGCCCAGGAACTGGTTGAACCAGCCCGCCAGGGTGGCCGTTTCGTCCTTGCCTTGCACCGAGAGCTTGCGGGTGAGGTCGCCTTCACCTTCGGCGATTTCCTGCAGGCCATTGGCAACACCGCGAATCGGCCGCACGATCACGCTGGCGAAACTGGCGCCCACCACGGCGAAGACCACGGCCAGCACGGCGGCAATGGCGGCGATCAGCCAAGTCAGGCTCGACGCCTCGGCCATCACTTCATCGCGTTTGATCAGGCCGATAAAGCGCCAGCCCAGCCCTTTGGAACTGACCACGTTGGCCATGTAGGGCACGCCGTCGATTTCGATCTGGGTCACGCCATCGCTGCTCTTGGCCAGCTCGGCATAGTTGGGGCCCAGGTCGGCCAGCGGCTTGAAGTTGTGCTTGGCATCGGCAGGGTCCACCAGGACGTTGCCGTTGGCTTCCACCAGCATCAGGTAGCCGCTCTCACCCAGCTTGATGTTCTTGACCAGTTCGGTCAGTTGCTTGAGCGACACGTCCAGGCCGACCACGCCGATGGGTTTGCCACTGGCGTCGCTGACGGTGTGTACGGTGCCGATCAGCGACACGTCGTCCGGCGCCCAGTAATAGGCGTCCGTGCGCACGTTGGTGCCCGGTGCGGCCATCGCGGCCTTGTACCATGGACGCACGCGTGGGTCGTAGTTGGTCATTTTGGGATCGTCCGGCCAACTGGCGTAGCCGCCGTCCTCCATGCCCACGGAAAGGTAGGCGGTGGTGGGATGGCTCTTGGCGAATCTTTCGAAGATGTCCAGAAGCTGCTGGTTGATCTCAGGGAAGGGCCGTTGTGCGGCGTCGGCACCGGCGTAGCTTTTCAGCCCTTTGGCCGCGATGACCCGCGGATCCTTGGCGAAGAATTCGACGTTCTGGCTGATGCCGTCGAAGAACTGCTTCATGCCGTTGTCGATCTGGCGGATTTCCCGGCCGCTACTGTCCAGGAAGTTAGCCTTCGCGGCGTCGCGCAGGTTCAGCACGACAAGCACCGCCACCAGGATAACGGGAAGGCAGGCGATGGTCGCGAACGCCCATGTCAGCTTCTGTTTGATATTCATGACTTCTCCCGCGGAATATTTTAAGTGTTGGAACGGCGGAAACAGCAGTGGTTGGCGTTGCGAGTCTCTGGAAGGGAAAAGCACCCATGCCTACTGCCAGTGTATCGACCAAAGTCGTAGGCACTTGAGGCTTGCCTTTTTGGCGCGGGCCGACCGGTAGACGGCGCAGGCGCGAATGCAGCCGGCTTGACTAGTCTGGAAGATAGCGTGGCGTGCCCTGCGTCTTCGCCCCGCGGCTCAGGGCACCCACGTGCAGCCAATCCTCATCGTCTTCAATGTATTAACGAGGCCCTATGCCAAGCGCATTCGAGAGCGTACTCAAGAACAAGAACATGGCTTATCGGCCACTCGGATCGGCGCCCGCCAGCCAGGCGCCGATCCGCGTCGCGTTTGTATTGATGGATAACTTCTCGATGATGTCCTTCACCGGTGCGGTGGACGCGCTGGTAACCGCCAACCTGATGAGCGACATGCCCCTCTACGAAGTACTGACGGTGGGGGTATCAGGTGCGCAGGTGACGAGCGACCTGGGCATTGTCATCTCGACGGACATCGAACTGGCGCAGATACCGGAAAACCAGGATGTGCTGATCGTCGCCGGGGGCTTTCGCGTGAAATTGCAAGGCCACCCGGCGCTGCGACGCAAGCTGCGCGCCAATGCGGCGTCCGGAGCGATCCTGGGTGGGCTGTGGAACGGCGCCTTCTTTGTGGCTGATGCCAATCTGCTGGATGGTTTCGAATGCGCTGTCCACCCGGAAAGCCGCGCCATGATGGCGGAGGTGTTCCCCCGCGTGAAGGTGTCCAACCGGGCCTATGTGGTTGATCGGGAGCGAGTCAGTTGCGCGGGTGCCAACAGTTCGCTGCGCATGATGCTCCAGTTGATTCGCCAGACGGGCGGCGCGGCACTGGTGGGGGCCATCGAGGAAATTCTGCGTTGTGATGAGTCAGGCGAGGATGCGACGGACTTGCCACCGGTTTTTGTCGAGACCGACCCGACGCTGCCGGAAAGCCTCAAGTTGGCGTTGGAGCTGATGTGGCAGAACGTCGAGGAGCCCTTGACCATCGATGAGCTGGCGGCGTGCGTGAAGATTTCCAAGCGCCAGTTGGAGCGGCGGTTCTGCAGTTTTCTCGGCGCGACCCCCACACGTTATTACCTGGAACTGCGCCTGACGCGTGCGCGCCAACTGATCCAGCAAACCAATCGGTCGGTGACCGAAATCGCCGTGGCGACAGGCTTCGTCAGTTCGCCGCACTTCCAGCGTCGTTTTCGGGATTTCTTCGGTGTGCCGCCTGGCAGCTACCGTTCGAAATCGGAGCGCAAGCAAACCTTGCGATAAAGCCGCTGCCTGATCAGGGATAGGTTCCTTGCAGAGCGGCTTGCTCGCTTCGTCGACTTCTGAGCCGTCGATGATTAGCCCGTGCATCTGGTCGAACCGGGTTTTAGGAAATCAAGCAGTAGCGCAAAAAGAACTGCCCCTGCGGAAATCAGGAAAAGCAACGCATGGCGGCCACCGCTGGCATTGAACAGCGCCGAGTAGGCAAACCCGGCCACCGCTTGGAAGGTGGCGAACGAAACAGTGGCACGGCTCCAGGCCAGTTGTTGGCGATGATGATCGGGCACCAGTTCATGCACCCGGGCCAGGGCCAAGGGCACGATGCCCGGCGGAAACGAACCGATGACCACGGCCAGCAGCGCCAGTGCGATGAAGGTGTGTGACATCGCGAGCATGCCGAGGGCAATCGCTTGCACGGCCAATACCAGCCGAATACTCCTGCGTGCGCCGAGGTGATCGGCGAGAAAACCATAGCTCACCGGCCCGATAATCGCCCCGAGGCCATACATCACCCAGACCACTGCCCCCACCTGTGCCCCGGCACCGAGACCGCGTGCCACGTAGTCCACCAGAAAGACCATCGCCGGCACGAGCCCGGCGGCCATGAACGCATACTGGGCGAACAGTTGGAACACCGCCGGGGGCATTGGCTCGTCGGGCGTCGCACTGATGGTTACATGCGCGGTATCCCGGGGCCAGCCAAACCAGCTCAGCCCGGTCAGTACCAACGACAGCGCACCAAGCCCCAGCCAGGTGGCCGGCAGGCCCAGGCCCAGCAGCGGCGGCACAATCGTTCCGGAACCGGCGATGCCAAGGCCGATGCCGAGGAAAATCGCACCGCTGGCCAAGCCTTTGCGCGCCGCTGGTACATGGGGCAGTACGGTCGCCGCCACCAGCACCATGATCGCACCGCCGGCGATCCCCGACAGCAACCGCCAGGCGAAGTACCAGGTGACCGACACCGGGAACGCACAGGCGAAAAACGCGCCGGTCACGAGCAGCATCATCAGCCGCAACGCGTTCCTGTTGGTCAGTCGGTGGGCCATGGGGCGGCCGAGCAGGGCGCCGATCAGGTAACCGACCAGGTTCGCCGCTCCCAGGTAGACCACGTCGTTGGCAGAAAACCAACGGGCCTCGATCAATGCCGGGATCAGTGGCGTATAGGCGAAACGCGCCAGGCCGATGCTGACGAGGCTGGCACAGAGGCCGGCGAAGATGGGCAGCCAGATACCCGTGGGGGGTGAATCGAACGCCGTGGATGAAGGGGTCATGACGGAGATCCTGTGAAAGGTTTATGGCGTCCAGCATATCGGCTATTGTTGCTGCGTTTGTGCAGCGATTTAGCGACACTGCGATGCAGATATGCATCATTGGAGGCTGGATGAATTGGGATGATGCGCGGATGTTCCTGGCGGTCTGCCGGGCATCGACCTTGCGTGGTGCCGCGCGGACATTGGGGGTGGATCAGGCGACGGTGGGGCGGCGTGTCACGGCGCTGGAGAAGTCCCTCGATGCCGCGTTGTTCTTGCGTACCTCCGACGGTTACGCACTGACGGCCGTCGGCGAGGCGGCGCTCAAGGCGGTGGAGAAGATGGAACATTCGGCGTTGGAGCTGGAGCGTCGGATACAGGGCCTGGATGACCGCCTGATCGGCAATGTCCGGGTTGCCACCACTGACTCATTGGCGATCGACTTCCTGATTCCGGCCATCGCCCGCCTGCACGGGCGCCACCCTGACGTGCGGGTGCAACTGGACGCATCCACGCAGATTCTCAGCCTGGTCAAGCGCGAAACGGACATCGCCGTGCGCAACACCCGGCCCGACAATCCAGACCTGATCGCCCGGCGGATCGCCCGTTGGCCGGTAGGCTTGTTTGCGTCCCAAGCCTATGTCGACGCCTATGGCGTACCGGTGCCCGGCAGTGAGTTCGAAGGACATGATCTGGTGGTTTATCAACCGTACTTGCAGGGCAGCAAGGATTTCACGCTGGTTTCGGAGCCGATCAATCGCGGACGGATCGTCGCCAGCCTGAGTTCGAGCCTGTTGGTACGCCGGTCGATCGCCGCAGGCATCGGTGTCGGGGAAATTCCGCTGTACATGGGGGAGCGTGACGGGTTGCTGAGGCTCTGGCCGGAGCGCACGCGCCCGCAGCCCTACGAAGTCTGGCTGGTCACCCACGCGGACCTGCGCCATACCGCGCGGGTGCGGGCGGTGATCGACGAGATTGTCGAGGTGTTTGCGCTGGAGAATGAATGAATCCGCCACCCATCCAGTGTGGGAGCGAGCTTGCTCGCGATGGCGTCAGGTCAGCCAGCTCTCATAGGGCTGACACTCCGCTATCGCGAGCAAGCTCGCTCCCACAGGGGTAAAGGGTGTTTCATGGCATCTGTGGCAATTCCTGCGGCCGCAGATCGAACACCAGCACCTCGGCGTCCTGGCCATTGCTCAAGGTCAGGACTTGCTCCTCGCGCACCCGCACGCCATCACCTTCCTGTAAGTGCACACCGTTAAGCTCGACAGTGCCTCGGGCCACGTGCACGTAGGCATAGCGATTCGCTTCCAGGGTCAGCGTGGCGCTTTGCTCGCCATCGAACAGCCCGGCGTAGACCCGCGCATCCTGGCGCACCTGGAGCGAGCCGTCGGCACCGTCCGGGGAGATGATCAATTGCAGGCGTCCCTGTTTCTGCTCGCGGTTGAAGTGCTCCTGTTGGTAGCGGGGCGTGGCACCGCTGACGTCGGGCACGATCCAGATCTGCAGGAAGTGCACCGGCTCTTCGGCACTGTGGTTGAACTCGCTGTGGGCCACGCCGCTGCCGGCGCTCATCAACTGCACGTCACCGGGGCGAATGACCGAGCCGGTGCCCAGGGTGTCCTTGTGTTCCAGCGCCCCTTCGAGCACATAGGAAAAGATCTCCATGTCCCGGTGGGGATGCTGGCCGAAACCCTTGGCGGCGGCGACCCGGTCGTCGTTGATCACCAGCAGGTCGGAGAAGCCCTGTTGATTGAGGTCACGGTAGCTGGCGAACGAGAACGTGTGGAACGAGGTCAGCCAACCGTGGCGGGCAATGCCGCGGTCCGAAGCTTTGCGAAGGGTCAGCATGATCAATTCTCCTGATGTCTGTGGGCGGCGGCTGGGGCCGCTCGCCGGGTTCAGAAGAAGGTTAATGGTTGCCAGGATATTCAATAAGCAGGTGGAAAACGAAAGACTGTCCGCTTTGAGTGGACAATCGAGAATGCCTACCGGCAGGTGCTTCGCTTCGACATAATGCTGAGTTCTGATGCCACATAAAAACCTGTGGGAGCGAGCCTGCTCGCGATAGCGTTGGATCAGCCAGCATCAATGTCACTGATATACCGCTATCGCGAGCAGGCTCGCTCCCACAGGGGCATTCACTTACAAGTTCTGGATTTTGGCGTCCCTCTTGATGAAGACCGTTGCAATGGTGCTGTTCCCGGATTTCTTGCTGCTCGACATGGCCGGGCCGCTCGAGGTGTTTTCCATCGCCAATCGTTACCTCGAAACGGACCAGCGTTATCAACTGCTGACCCTGGGGACCGAGCGCGGGCCGTTGCGAGCGTCCAACGGCGTGATGGTGCAGGCCGATATCCATATCGACCAGGCATGGGCGGCCTACGACGTGTTGCTGGTACCGGGCGGGCCGGGGGCCTATAACGACCGCCATCCGGGGCTGCACACCTGGCTGCGGGCCGCGGCGCAACGGGCGACGCGCTACGGCTCGATCTGCACCGGTGCCTTTGTGCTCGGTGAGGCGGGTTTGCTCGACGGTTATCGCGTCACCACCCACTGGCATTACACCGAACGGCTGATCCAACGTTTCCCCAAGGCCCTGGTGGAAACCGACAAGATCTTCCTGCAGGACCGCCGCCTGATCACCTCGGGCGGCGTCACCGCCGGGATCGACCTGGCCCTGTCCATCGTTGCCCAGGACCATGGCCGCAAAGTCGCGCTGGACGTGGCCAAGGTGTTGCTGGTGGTGATGAAGCGCCAGGGCGGGCAGGCACAGTTCAGCCCCTCGGTGGCGGCGGTGTCGACGCAGGAGTCGGCCATTACCCGGGTGCAGAATCATGTGATGGAGCACCTGGAAGAACCTTTCACCATCGAACGCATGGCCGCCTTGGCCGTCATGAGCGCGCGGCATTTCGCCCGGGTCTTCGCCCGTGAAGTGAAGATGACGCCCATGGAATTCCTGCAGGGTGCGCGCATCGACCGGGCGCGTCATTTGCTGGAAACCACCGACCTGCCGCTCAAGACCGTGGCGTTTCGCAGCGGCTTCGGCAGTGTGCGGCACATGCGCTTTTTATTCGGTGAAAAGCTTGGCCTGACCCCGGTGCAATATCGCCAGCAGTTCAGTTGAGCCGTCGGTGTCCGTCCAGGGCACCGTGATGTCCGTGGTGCTCCCTGTGCCAGCATTGTCCTGAGGCCTGCGCCTGCCAAGATAACGGCGAACCCCTTGGAAAGGATGCGCAGGAGCCCAGGGCAGACGTGTTCGGTGATCCGCACGCTGACGCCCGCCCCGGTTTTCCGGCGCTGGATCGCCCATGAACAGTTTCGTCAAACCCGACAGCGAGCCGGCGGTGGGCTTCGGTCCGTTTGCCTTCTACCGGCAGCAGCGGCTGGTCACCCGTGACGGCCAGCCCCTCGCGCTGGGTGGCCGGGCCCTGGATGTTCTGCAGGTGCTGGTGGAGCACGCCGGCCATTACGTCAGCAAGCAGACCCTCATTGCCCACGTCTGGCCTGACAGCGTCGTGGAGGCCATCAACCTGCGGGTGCACATCGCGGCGCTGCGGCGGGCCTTTGGCGACGGGCGAGACGGCGTTCGCTACATCCTCAACCACCCGCGACAAGGCTATTGCCTGGCGGTGTCCCTGCCGGTGCAAGACGGCGTTGAATCGCCTTTCAGTCCCAGGGCCGAGCGGCACAACCTGCCCACGCGCTTGAGCCCGGTGATCGGTCGCGACAAAGTCCTGGGACGGTTGTTGGCGCAAGTGCCTCGACAAGCGCTGACCACCGTGACCGGCCCGGGCGGGGTCGGCAAGACCACCGTGGTGGTGCGGGTGGCGGAGCTGCTGCTCGAGCACTTTGACGACGGGGCCTGGTTCGTTGACCTGGCGACCATTAGCGATCCCTCGCAGGTGATGGCGCAGGTGGCCGACACGTTGGGCCTGCCGCACGGTGCGTTGGGCCGGCGTCTTGAGTCTTGCCGCATGTTGCTGGTGCTCGACGGTTGCGAGCACCAGCTCGACGCCTGTCGGGACCTGGCCCAGGCCTTGACTGCGGCGGCGCCGGGGGTGGCACTGTTGTGCAGCAGCCGCGAACCTCTGGCGCTGCCGGACGAAAAAATCGTACCGCTGCCGGGCCTGGCCGTGGCATCGCCTCTGGAGCCCGAGCACCAGGTCGTGGCGTGCCCGGCGGTGCAATTGCTGACCGAGCGGGTGAGCGCCCGGCTGCAGGGGTTCCAGCCCGTTGGCCGCGACTGGCTGATCCTGGCGCAGATCTGCCAGCGCCTGGACGGCTTGCCGCTGGCGCTGGAACTGGCGGCGGCCCAAGTCGACGTCTTGGGGCTGGCCGGCGTCTTGGAACAATTGGATTACGGTTTGTCACTCCTGAGCCACGGGCGACGTACGGCGGTGCCCCGGCATCGAAGCCTGGAGGCTGTGCTGGATTCGAGTTTCGAACGTTTGAGCGCTGACGAACAAACCACGTTCTTGCGTCTGGCGGTGTTCGATGGCCCGTTTACCCTCAGGGCGGCGCTGGCCGTGATCAGTTGTGCTGAACTGAGCGTCGGGCAATTGCCCGGGCTGCTGGCGCGGCTGGCGAGCGTGTCATTGCTGGTGGTCGAGCCGCTTGCCGAGGGCGAGCGTTGGCGCCTGCTCCAGACGACTCGGGCCTATGCGATGGATAAATTGCGGCGCAGGGGGCAGTGGCCGGTGTTTTATCGGCGTTACGTGCTGCAAGACGCTTGGGACGCGCGGCTGTCAAGGCCCCAACCGTCGAGCCAGCGTCTGGAGCAACGCGCCGGCTTCCAATAGGTCGGGGGTGTCGAACCCTTCGGTAAAGCGTCGATAGACCGACCCCAGCAGTTCCTGCGCGGCCTGCGCCTGCCCCCGGCGTTGCCACAAGCGGGCCAGGGACGTGGCGCTGCGCAGTTCCCAGGCCGGGGCGTTGTGACGACGGGCGACGTTCAGGGCGGCCAGCAGTTGCGCTTCGGCGGCTTCCTCCAAGGAGGGGTCATTGCGCGCCAGCAAGGTTTCGGCGCCGGCCCGCAGGATTTCCGCCGAGCACCAACCCGCGGCACCACTGCGCGCCCTTTCAAGTTGCGCCGGGCTGACAAAGTCAGCCCGCAGGGTGACGGCGATGTCCTCGATCAGCCCGTCTGTCGGGTTCGTCTCCAGGGACAGGCCATCGAATGCGCAGGCGTAATGGCAGGCCCAGTCATGGAACAGCATCACCGAATGTTTCTTGGCCTGCTGCTTCAACAGCTCGAGCCTTTCCCGGGCCGTCGGATGATCACCGTTGTAATGGGCGATCACGCAACCGGTCAGCGCCAGGGTGTAGCAGATCGAAATGCCGTGGTTGATCTGGAGCGCGATCTGCAACGCCAGGTTGGCGGTGCGCCGGGCTTTCTCGGCAAAACCTTGCAGCCAGAGGATACGCGCCAGAATGGTCAGCGCGGCCACGCTCTGGTCGTATTGCACGCCGAAGCCGTGGCTGAAGCGGCTGAGGTGACCGCTCTGGGCCAGGCGCTGGATCACCTGCTCGGCCTCACGCCGCGCCCCACCCTGGTCGCCAGTGAAATGCAGCGCCAGCACCCGCAGGCGTTGGGTGCTCAAGGACAGGGTCGGGTCGCCCTGCAAACCCAACCGGTCGAAATCCAGGCTGTGTTCCAAAGCCTGTTGGTAATTGCCGCAGCTGAGGTCGACGGTCATCTGCCCGGACACGGCCCGCAGCTCTCCGGCCAGGTCCTGGCAGTGCCGGGCCAGGTGCCGGGCGGTGGCGAAGGCTTGGACCGTGGTCGGCGTGCCACCCTCGGTGTGGTAGTTGAAACTGGCGTGGGCCAGCTCCAGGGCCAGGGTCAAGCGCGGGCAGGGCGCGGGGCTGGTTCGCAGCAACTGCAGCGCCTTGTTGACGTAGAGGCCGTGTTCCTTGAGCAGCGACAGTTCCTGCCAGAGGGGCAGGGTGCGGGCGGTCAGGCGGATCGCCACGGCGTGTGAACCCTGCGGACCCAGGCCTCGGTCGAGCGCCGCGCGGATGTCGTCGCGATAGTCGGCGTAGCGGGCGATCCACAGTCGGGTGGGGGTGTTTTCCCAATCGTTTTCCGCTTGCCCCATGAGCGCCAGGCAGCGCTCGGCGTGGCGTTCCTGGCTGGCGGCCAGTTCCCCGGCTTCGGCCAGTTTTTCCAAGGCATGGCGGCGAGTGGTGTCTAGCAGGCGATAGCGCACTTCTTCATCGCCGATCTCGACGTTGAGCAACGATTTGGCGACCAATTGGCTGACCGACACCAGCACCTGTTCGGGCGCGACGTGCTGGCCGACGATCACCGCGGCGGCCGAGGCCAGGTTGAAACTGCCCATGAACACAGCCAGCCGCCGCAGGCAGGTTTGCTCGCAGGCCGTGAGCAGCGCGAAGCTCCAATCCAGCGTGGCGCGCAGGGTCTGCTGGCGCGGTGCGGCGCCGATGTCGTTGTGGAGCAGGGCGACGCTGTCTTGCAGTTGTCGGTGAAGCGCTTCCAGGGTGAAGCGGCCGAGTTGCCCGGCGGCCAACTCGATGGCCAGGGGAATGCCGTCCAGCCGCTGGCAGATATCGATCACCAACGGCACCTCGCGGTCGGTCAGTTCGAAGTCGTCGCGGCTGGCCATTGCACGCTCGGCAAACAGTTGCAGCGCCGGGTACTCCAGGGCGGGATAACCTTCGATGGGCATTTCCCGGGGCGGGAACGCCAGGGCGTCCAGGCGCTGCACGTGTTCGCCTTCGGCGCGCAGGCCTTCGCGGCTGGTGGCCAGGATGTGCAGGTGGGGGGCGCCGCGCAGCAAGGTTTCGCTGAGCTGGGCGATGGCGTCGATCAAGTGCTCGCAGTTATCGATCACCAGCAACAGATGCCGTTCTTTGAGCTGCCGGGCGATGGCGTCTTGCGGGTCGCCGTCCTGCAGCGGCAGATCGAGCAATGCGCAGAGGTTGGGGGCGATCATGGTCGCGTCATTGAGCGACGCCAGGTCCAGCAGGTGGGTGCCGTCACGGTAGTGGCCGATCAGCCGTTCGGCGACCCGCAGGGCAACGGTGGTCTTGCCAATGCCACCGGTGCCGACCAGGGTAATGAAGCGTTTTCGTGGCAACTGGGCCACCAGGCTTTCCACCAGGGCCTGGCGGCCGATCAGGCGCGTGCGCTGCAGCGGCAGGTTGCGCGCCAGGGAGGGATGGGGGATGCGCGCCAACGGGGCGAGGGGTTCGAACGACAGCGGCGCGACAAAGCTGTAGCCGCGCTGTGCCACAGTGACGATGTAGCGCTGCCCGACCTGGCCATCCCCAAGGGCCTTGCGCAGGGCCGCGACGTGCACCCGCAGGTTGGTGTCTTCCACCACGCTTTTGGGCCAGACACGGGCGATCAATTGCTGCTTGCTCACCACCTCGCCAGCGTGTTCGAGCAACACCAGCAAAATCTCCACGGCCCGCCGTCCCAGGCGCAACGGCTGCCCACCCTCCAGCACCAGGCGCTGGCGCGGATGGACCCGGTAAGGGCCGAAATGCACCGTTTGTTCGACGGGCAGGCTGAGGTATTGGCTCATGGTGCTCTCAATGTTCTGGTCCTGGTGCCTGGGCATTACCCGAGCATATTCCTCAGGTTTGGCGTCAAGCGCAACGGCGCAGGCTTCTACCCTCAGCCTTCCAACTGTCGGACCCTGTGGCGAGGGAGCTTGCTCCCGCTGGGTCGCGAAGCGGCCCCAAAGGCCCTATCCCCAATCAATCTGGCACACCGAGGTGACAGTCCTGGGGCTGCTGCGCAGCCCAGCGGGAGCAAGCTCCCTCGCCACAAAAGCGGTTTTTAACACCGCCGTTCCGAAAAAATTAACAACGTTTAACTCACGTAAACGCCTCCTCTGACCGGACCATGAAGCGATCCACCCACCTCAAGGAACCTGTCATGAGCACCTTCATCACCCGCGACGGCACCGAGATTTACTACAAGGACTGGGGCAGTGGTCAACCGGTGGTCCTGAGCCACGGCTGGCCGCTGAACTCGGACAGTTGGGAGGGGCAGATGATGTTCCTGGCGTCCAACGGCTACCGGGTGATCGCCCATGACCGCCGTGGGCACGGGCGCTCCAGCCAGCCCTGGGACGGCAACGACATGGACACCTACGCCGATGACCTGGCCGAGCTGATCGAGCGCCTGGACTTGAAAGACGCCGTGCTGATCGGTTTCTCCACCGGCGGTGGGGAAGTGGCGCGCTACATCGGTCGCCATGGCGCTGCCCGTGTCGCCAAGCTCGGCCTGATCTCGGCCGTCACGCCGCTGATGCTCAGGACCGCGGCCAACCCCGGCGGCTTGCCCATCGAGGTCTTCGACGGTTTCCGCCAGGCCTCCCTGGTCGACCGCTCTCAGCTATACAAAGATGTGGCCAGCGCGTTTTTCGGCGCCAACCGTCCGGGCGCCAAAGTCTCCCAAGGCATGATCGACTGGTTCTGGATGCAGGGCATGCTCGCCGGCCACAAGAACACCTACGACTGCATCAAGGCGTTTTCGGAGACCGATCTTTCCGACGACCTGCGCAACATCGACGTGCCGACCCTGGTGGTGCATGGCGATGACGACCAGATGGTCCCCATCGAAGCGGCCGGCATTGCCGCCGCCAAGTTGCTCAAGCACGCGCAGTTGCTGGTCTACCCGGGCGCGCCCCATGGCCTGACCGATACCCACAAGGACCGCTTGAATGCGGACCTGCTGGCGTTCATCCAGGGCTGACGCAAGCAAGCTAAGACCTGTGGGAGCGAGCCTGCTCGCGAAGGCGTCAGGACAGTAGATATGAATGCAAGCTGACCCACCGCTATCGCGAGCAGGCTCGCTCCCACAGTTAAACAGGACCTCACCCCATGAACCGCAACGATTTACGCCGTCTCGACATGAACCTGCTGGTGATCTTCGAGGCGCTGATGTTCGAGAAAAACCTGACCCGCGTCGCCGAAAAGCTGTTCATGGGCCAGCCGGCGGTGAGCGCGGCGCTGGGGCGGTTGCGGGATCTGTTCGATGATCCGTTGCTGATCCGCCATGGCCGAGGCATGGAGCCCACGCCTCGAGCCCTGGCGATCCTGCAGGAACTGCAGCCAGCCATGGACACGATTTCTGGCGCGGTCAGCCGGGCCAAGGCATTCGATCCATCCACCAGTTGCGACGTGTTTCGCATCGGTCTGTCCGACGATGCCGAGTTCGGCCTGTTCCCGCCGCTGTTGAGCCAACTGCGCGAAGAAGCGCCGGGGATCATCGTGGTGGTGCGCCGGGCCAATTTCCTGCTGATGTCCTCGCTGCTGGCCAGCGGCGAGATCAGCGTCGGCGTCAGCTACACCACCGATCTGCCGGCCAATGCCAAGCGCAAGAAACTGCGGGATATCCCCTGCAAAGTCTTGCGTGGCGACAAGCGCCCGGGACCGCTGACCCTGGACGAGTACTGCTCGCGGCCCCATGCCATGGTTTCGTTCTCGGGTGACCTGAGCGGCAACATCGACCTGGATCTGGCGCGCATCGGTCGGGCCCGTAAAGTGGTGCTGGCGGTGCCGCAATTCAGCGGCCTGCGGGCCTTGCTGGCGGGCACCGAGCTGATCGCCACCGTGCCCGACTACGCCGCTTGCGCGCTGGTGGAAGGCTGCGCGTTGCGCGCCGAAGACCCGCCGTTCGAGATCAATGCCGCCGAGCTGTCGATGGTCTGGAGCGGCGTGCATGACAACGACCCCGCCGAGCGCTGGCTGCGCTCGCGCATCGCCACCCACATGTCTCAACCCCTGCCGGCCGCGGCCGCGGCGGACGGAGCGCACCGATGAACATGACGGATGAGCGCCCATGGCAGGACCTGGGCTTGTTGTTCCTGCGCCTGAGCGGCGGGCTGTTCCTGCTGTGGGTCCATGGCTTGCCGAAGCTGTTGAACTACAGCGCCGAGCTGACCCGCATCGAAGACCCGTTCCACCTCGGCGCGGCACCGACCCTGATCCTGGCGATTTTCGCCGAGGTGCTGTGTCCGCTACTGATCATGGCCGGTGTGCTGGTGCGCCTGGCGTGCCTGCCGATCCTGTTTTTGCTGGCGGTGGCGCTGCTGGTGGTGCACCCGCAATGGAGCCTGGAAGAAGGCCAGTTCGGTTGGTTGCTGCTGATTGTATTTACCAGCGTGTTCATTGCCGGGCCTGGGCGCCTGGCGCTGAACGCGCGTTTTGCTGGAGTGCTGCGTCATGCCTGAGTCCCAAACCCTCGAATCAACCGCGAGTCCGGCGAAACCCGGCTTCGACGAAATCGTCACCCTGGTGGTCAAGCACCGGATCAAAGCCGGCCAGGACGGTGCCTATGAAACCTGGTTGCGGCGCATCGTCAGTGTGGCCGGCCAGTGGCCGGGGCATCTGGGGGTGGATGTGGTGCGGGGCAAGCAGGGCGGTTTGTCGCTGTTCACCTGTGTGCTGCGGTTCTGCTCCACCGAGGCCATGCAACGCTGGCTGGATTCGCCCGAGCGTCGCGAGCTGGTGGAGGAGGCCACGCCGCTGCTGGCCGACGGCGACCAGACTGAAGTCGCCTCGCACAAGGAATTCTGGTTCGCCCCGTTGGCCGATGCCGCCATGCCACCGCCGCGCTGGAAACAATCGGTGGTGACGCTGCTGGTTATCCTGCCGCACACCTTGCTGGTGCCGTTGCTCTGGGGCCCGTTGCTGCAACTCAACGCCTTTCTGTCCAACTACGTGGTCGCCACGTTCCTGATCACCGTGACCATCGTGCTTTCGGTGGTGTACGTGTGCATGCCGCTGGCGACCCGGCTGTTCGCGCCGTGGCTGGAAGCGTCCTCAACCCACGAACATTTGGAGCCTTAACCAGCGCCGAACTTTTGTGACAAGCACTGTTGTGGCGAGGGAGCTTGCTCCCGTTGGACGCGTAGCGTCCGCTCTTTTGGAGCCGCTTCGCAGCCCAGCGGGAGCAAGCTCCCTCGCCACGGATTAGTCCGCACATCCATTGTTGAAGGAAAAACCGATGAACGCCGATCTGATTCTGTTCAATGGCCAATTCCACACCGTCGACCGCGAGAAACCTCGCGCCAGCGCGGTCGCCATCAGCCAGGGCCGCTTCGTCGCCGTAGGCACCGACGCCGAGGCCATGGCCTTGCGCGGCAGCGGCACCCAGGTCATCGACCTCAAGGGCCGCACCGTCATTCCCGGCCTCAACGACTCGCACCTGCACTTGATTCGGGGTGGCTTGAACTACAACCTGGAACTGCGCTGGGAAGGCGTGCCGTCGTTGGCCGATGCCTTGCGCATGCTCAAGGACCAGGCCGACCGCACGCCAACGCCGCAATGGGTTCGCGTGGTGGGTGGCTGGAACGAATTCCAGTTCGCCGAAAAGCGCATGCCGACCCTGGAAGAGCTCAACCAGGCCGCCCCCGATACGCCCGTGTTCGTGTTGCACCTGTATGACCGCGCCTTGCTTAACCGCGCCGCGCTGCGTGTCGCCGGCTACACCCGCGACACGCCGAACCCGCCGGGTGGCGAGATCGTACGCGACAGCAAGGGCGAGCCCACCGGCATGCTGGTGGCGCGGCCCAACGCGATGATCCTGTACTCGACGCTGGCGAAAGGGCCGAAGTTGCCGCTGGAATACCAAGTCAACTCCACCCGCCAGTTCATGCGCGAACTCAATCGCCTGGGCCTGACCAGCGCCATCGACGCCGGCGGCGGCTACCAGAACTACCCGGACGACTACGAGGTCATCGAGCAGTTGGCCCGCGAGCAGCAGCTGACGGTGCGCATCGCCTACAACCTGTTCACCCAGAAGCCCAAGGAAGAACTCACCGACTTCAAGAACTGGACCGGCAGCGTCAAGCTGCACCAGGGCGACGACTTCCTGCGGCACAACGGCGCCGGCGAAATGCTGGTGTTCTCGGCGGCGGACTTCGAGGACTTCCTGGAGCCGCGTCCGGACCTGCCGCCGGGCATGGAACAGGACCTGGAACCGGTGGTCCGGCACTTGGTGGAGCAGCGCTGGCCATTCCGCCTGCACGCCACCTATGACGAGTCCATCAGCCGCATGCTCGACGTGTTCGAGAAGGTCAACCGCGACATTCCATTCAACGGCCTGCCGTGGTTCTTCGACCACGCCGAAACCATCACCCCGAAGAACATCGAACGGGTGCGGGCGCTGGGCGGCGGCATTGCAATCCAGGACCGCATGGCTTTCCAGGGCGAATACTTCGTCGACCGCTACGGTGCCAAGGCGGCCGAAGCCACGCCGCCGATCAAGCGCATGCTCGCCGAAGGCGTGCCGGTGGGCGCTGGCACCGACGCCACTCGCGTGTCGAGCTACAACCCGTGGACTTCGTTGTATTGGATGGTCAGCGGCCGCACCGTCGGTGGCCTGTCGTTGCACGAAGAAGGCCTGCCGCGCTTGACCGCGTTGGAGCTGTTTACCCATGGCAGCGCCTGGTTCTCGTCGGAACAGGGCAAGAAAGGCCAGATCAAGGTCGGCCAACTGGCGGACCTGGCGGCCCTGAGCGCGGACTTCTTCAGCGTCGAGGAAGAAGCCATCAAGTGGATCGAGTCGGTGCTGACCGTGGTGGACGGCAAGGTGGTCTACGCCGCTGGCGATTTCGAAAAACTCGGCCCGGCCAGCGTCCCGGTGCTGCCGGACTGGTCGCCAGTGGTGAAGGTCCCGGGCCACTGGCGCCCGAGCTCTCCATTGCAGGCGCAAGTCCACCAGTGCAGCGGCCCGTGCACGGTGCATTCCCACAGCCACGAACGGGCGCGACTGTCAAACGTCCCGGTCAGCGATTTCCAGGGCTTCTGGGGCGCGTTTGGCTGTTCCTGCTTTGCCTTTTGACTGAGCACAAACACCTATCCCCTGTGGGAGCGAGCTTGCTCGCGATGGCGACGGAACATTCAACATCGCCGCCGCCTGATGCTCCGCTATCGCGAGCAAGCCCGCTCCCACAAGGTTTTGTCACAATCCATCCCAAAGGAGTCATCCCATGAGCAACGTTCCCGCCTACAACCGTCTGAACAAAGACGACGCGGTCGTCCTGCTGGTCGATCACCAGACCGGTCTGATTTCCCTGGTCCAGGACTTCTCGCCCAACGAGTTCAAGAACAACGTGTTGGCCTTGGCCGACCTGGCGAAGTTCTTTGAACTGCCGACCATCCTGACCACCAGCTTCGAACAAGGCCCCAACGGCCCGATCGTGCCGGAACTCAAGGAAATGTTCCCGGACGCGCCGTACATCCCACGTCCAGGCCAGATCAATGCCTGGGACAACGAAGACTTCGTCAAGGCAATCAAGGCCACCGGCCGCAAGCAACTGATCATCGCCGGCGTGGTCACCGACGTCTGCGTGGCATTCCCGACCTTGTCGGCGCTGGCTGAAGGCTTCGACGTGTTCGTCGTCACCGACGCTTCGGGTACCTTCAACGAAACCGTGCAACAAGCCGCCTGGGTGCGCATGACCGCTGCTGGCGCGCAGATGATGAACTGGTTCTCGGTGGCCTGTGAGCTGCACCGCGACTGGCGCAACGACATCGAAGGACTGGGCAACCTGCTGTCCCAGCGCATTCCGAACTACCGCAACCTGATGAACAGCTACTCGGCGCTGACGGCCAAGTAAGCGGTCTTTACTGGAAGACGCCCGCCTTGTGGGTAATGCTGTTCACTTAAGGCAAACGACAATCCCGTGGCGAGGGAGCTTGCTCCCGCTGGGCCGCGAAGCGGCCCCAAACCAGCCGAATGCGGAGCATCAGACACACCGCACCCGCCGGTTCACGACTGCTGCGCAGTCGAGCGGGAGCAAGCTCCCTCGCCACAGGTTCATCGTTTCTCTTAAGTGGACAGCATTACCCCCTGAGCGGGCGTTTTTGTGTCCAGTCATTAATCTAAGTTGCCGGCATCGACGCTATGCAATTTGTCTTGCCACGACCACAATGCCCCACTGAATCTACTGACTGTCCACCTGCGAAATGACAATGAACCCCTTCGAAGAAATGCGCATCTTTGCCCAGGTCATGGAGTCAGGCAGTTTCACCGCCGCCGCGGACAAGCTCGGGCTGTCCAAGCAATTCGTCAGCCGCAAGCTCATGGCACTGGAGCAGCGTCTGGGCGTGCGCCTGCTCAATCGCTCGACCCGCCGGCTGGACGTCACCCCGTTGGGCCAGCGCTATTACGAAGCGGCGTTGCGCCTGCTCAATGACGTCGAACAGGTGGAGCAGGGCATCAGCGGCCAGACCAGCGAGCCCCGTGGCACGATTCGGCTCAGCGCACCGCTGTCCTTCGCCGTGGCGCACTTGGGCAGCCTGTTGCCGCTGTTCCTGCAACGCTATCCGGGCGTCAGCGTCGAGGTGGACCTGAGCGACCGTTCGGTGGATCTGCTGGGGGAGGGCTATGACCTGGCGCTGCGCATCGGCGTGCTGGAGGATTCGACCCTGATTGCCCGGCGCATCGCGACCATCGAGCGGGTGTATTGCGCCAGCCCCACCTACCTGACGCAAAAAGGCACACCCGCGCGGCCTGAGGACCTGCGCAACCATGACTGCCTGCCCTATGGTCACAGCCGTCAGGTGCAGTGGCGTTTCGCGGGGGCGGGCAAACCGTTGACGCTGGAGGTCACGGGGCGCATGCGCGCCAATAACGGTGATTTGCTCAGGGACGCGGCCATTGCCGGCATGGGCATCACCTATCTGCCCGCTTTCATCCTCGGCGATGCCTTGAAGGAGGGTCGGCTGATCAGGGTCCTGGAAGGCTTCGAGACCGAACCATTGGCGCTATCGGCGGTGTATCCCCAGCATCGACAAAGTGCACGCCCAGTGCAGGCGTTGGTGGAATTCTTGCGCGAACAAATGCAATAAAGCGGCGCAACGCATTCAGCCGCCACATGACGGCTGAAGCATCTGGCGCTTTGATCAGGCGGCGAGGTTGGCGCTGCTCAGTTCTTTTTTGTACTGCGCTTTCATAGTTTCCATTTCCGCGCCCAAGGCGTCCAGCTTGGCCTTACCCAGCAGTTTTTTCGCGTGGGGGAACATTTCCTTTTCTTCTTCTTCGATGTGGTGCTCAAGCAGTTCCTTGACCACTTTCACCCGACCGGCGAATTCCGGCTGAGTTGGATCGGTGGTTTTCAGGTCCGGCAGCACCAACGAGTCGACGGTGCGGTGTTCTTCCTTGGCTTCGTAATACATTTCAGCCTCGTCCTTGCCACCGGCTTGCTTGAACGCCGGATAAAGAATTTCTTCTTCCAGACGTGTGTGGATGGAAATTTCCATTTCCAGTTTCGCCAACAGGTCGGTGCGTTTTTTCACAGCGCGCTCGGTCGACTCGCTCAGTTGAGTCAAGATGGCTTTGACGCGCTCATGGTCGGCTTTCAACAGATCGATGGCATTCATGGGGGAGCTCCTCGGCAATTCACGGATGCGGGCAGGCTTCGAGCGCCGACGCCGCGTAAGCGTTGAATTGCATGAGCTGTGCCAGCCGAGACGGGTTTTAAAACGCTTTAAAAACAATGGGTTGAAGTGTTCTTGATTTTCAGCGTCGTGCAAGCTGCATGAGCCGGGGAAAAAACGCGTTGCAGTTTGCGCTGATGGCCTGCCACGGCGCGTTCGAATCGACATGCATCTCAGCCGATCACCAAATGGAAAGGCCACTGCGCTTTGGCAGTCAGGTTGGTCGAGCCGAAGTTATCGATCCCCGTTGAGACTATCGGCCCAAGCCTGGACTGCCTGGTGGTCAATCACTCGGCCAGTGTCAACATCGGCCAAGGCCTCATGAGTCAGGAGACTGCGTTCCTCTTCCTGGTTTATCCAGGCAGATAGCGCTTGTTTAACGATCCAATCCTTGGAGCGCCCGAGGCGTTCGGCCATCAAGTCGACTTTTTCGGCCAGGTGCACCGGGACGTGAGCTGTAACCGACCGGGTTTTCGTGGTGGCTGTCATGGCGGATTTCTCCATTGCAGTTGGCGGTACACGCCCTGTTTTCTGAGGCAGTCGCTTCTGAAGGATGATCGTAGATGATTGTTGTCGATATTCGCTGCGGCAAACTATCAGATGTAATAAGAAACCGTCTCACTTTCAGAAAAAACACCAAACCCGTGGCGAGGGAGCTTGCTCCCGCTCGGCTGCGTAGCAGTCGTAACGTTCGTTTACCCGATGGTCCGTGTTGAGCTGATCGAGGCTGCTGCGCAGCCTAGCGGGAGCAAGCTCCCTCGCCACGGTTTTTGATCACTCGAATCCTGCTCAAAAAAATGCCCGCATCTCACGAAACGGGCATTTTTGTTCGGTGACGCTCAGGCAATCAACCCGTCAACCCAGCCTGCTGAACCAACGTCAGCAATGGCTGCGGGTACACGCCCAGGAAGAACGCCAACACAGCGATGGCCAGCAGCATCACGCCGCCTGCTTTCTGTTCCCAGTGCAACTCGGCATCGTGGCGACGCAGGTTCGGTTCCATCAAATACAGGGTGACCATGACGCGCAGGTAGTAGAACACGCCGATGGCACTGCCCAGCACCAGGGAGCCGACCAGCCACCATTGGTGGGCCTCGACGCCGGTGGCGATGATGTAGAACTTGCCGATGAAGCCGGCGGTCAGCGGGATGCCGGCCAGGGACAGCATCATCACGGTCAGCACGGCGGTCAGGTACGGACGGCGCCAGAACAGGCCGCGGTATTCGTACAGGGCGTCGGCGTCGCGGCCGTTGTACGGCGAGGACATCAGGGTGATCACGCCGAACGCGCCGAGGCTGGTGATCACGTAGGTGACCAGGTACACGCCAATGGCTTCCACGGCCAGGCCCTTGCTGGCGATCAGGGCGATCAGCAGGTAGCCGAAGTGGGCGATGGACGAGTAACCCAGCAGACGCTTGAGGTTGCTCTGGGTCAGTGCCAGCAGGTTACCGAACAGGATCGACGCGATGGCGATGATGGTCAGCACGTTGCTCAGCACGCCGCTGCTGGCCACTGGCGAGATCTGGAACAGCCGCACCATGACCGCGAACACCGCCACTTTCGAAGCCGTGGCCAGGAACGCCGCCACCGGCGCCGGGGCGCCTTCGTAGACGTCCGGGGTCCAGAGGTGGAACGGGACCAGCGACAGTTTGAACGCCAGGCCGATCAGCATCATGCCCAGGCCCAGTTGCGCGATCGGGCTAGGCAGGCCGGTGGCCGCCAGGGCCTGGCCGATGCCGACGAAGCTCAGGGTGCCGGCTTCGGCGTAGAGCAGGGCCATGCCGAACAACAGGAACGCGGAACCGGCCGCCGACAGCACCATGTACTTGATGCCGGCTTCCAGGGAGCGCTTGTTGAAGAAGGCGTAGGCCACCAGGCCGTAGACCGGCACCGACAGCAGTTCCAGGCCGATGAACAGGCTGGCCAGGTGCTGCGAGCTGACCAGCACCAGGCCACCGGCGGCAGCCATCAGGATCAGCAGGTACAGTTCTTCGCGGTTGCCCGGGTAACCCGAACCGCCATCGCCGAGGTAGGCGTGGGCGAGGGTGACGCAGGCCAGGGTGGCGACCAGGATCAACGCCATGTAGAGGCAAGCGAAGCTGTCGATCTGGATCAGCGGCGTGACCGCCAGTGGCGCGACTTTCAGGGCCGGCAAGATCGACAGCAAGGCCAGATTCAGCCCCGCCACCGACAGCAGGAAGGTCTGTGAGTGATTGCGCCGCCAGGCGATCGCCAGCATCACCACGATGATCGTGGCGCTGGTGATCAACAGCGGCGCAAGCGCGATAAAGTGTTGAATCGTGAATTCCATAGCGCTCTTACCGGGCCGAAGCGAGTTGAGAGAAGGCGGTGCCGAGCCACTGCTGCACGCCATGCATCGTGGCGGCAGAGGTGTCGAGGAACGGTTGCGGGTAGACGCCGAGGTAAACCAGCAGCACCGCAAGGCCGAGCACCATGATCAGTTCGCGACCGTCCATGCCACGCAACACTTCATCCGACTTGGCCGGACCGAAGTAGGCACGGTGGATCATGATCAGCGAGTAGACCGAACCGAACACCAGGCCGGACGTGGCGATCGCGGTGATCCATGGCGCGCTGACGAACGAGCCGATCAGGATCAGGAACTCGCCGACGAAGTTGCCGGTGCCCGGCAAGCCCAGGGAAGCGGCTGCGAAGAACAGGCTGATGGCCGGCAGGTAGGCGATGCGCGACCAGATGCCGCCCATTTCACGCATGTCCCGGGTATGCAGGCGCTCGTACAGCTGACCGCTGAGGATAAACAGCGCCGCAGCCGACAGGCCGTGGGCGAGCATCTGGATCACCGCGCCTTGCAGGGCCAGTTGGCTGCCGGAGTAGATCCCGATCAGCACGAAGCCCATGTGCGAAACGCTGGAGAAGGCGATCAGGCGCTTGATGTCGGTCTGGGCGAACGCCAGGAACGCACCGTAGAAAATCCCGATCAGGCCCAGGGTCATGGCAATCGGCGCGAACTCGGCCGAGGCATTGGGGAACAGCGGCAGGGCGAAGCGCAACAGGCCGTAGGCCGCGGTCTTGAGCAAGATACCCGCCAGGTCCACGGAACCGGCGGTCGGCGCCTGGGCGTGGGCGTCCGGCAGCCAGGAGTGGAACGGCACCACCGGCAGCTTCACCGCGAAGGCGATGAAGAAGCCGAGCATCAGCACGTACTCGGTGGTCTTGGACATCTGCACTTTCAACAGGTCGGCGTAGTTGAAGGTGATCACGCCGGTGTTGTTGAAGTTGACCAGCACCAGGCCAAGGATCGCCACCAACATGATCAGGCCGGAAGCCTGGGTGAAGATGAAGAACTTGGTCGCCGCGTAGATCCGGGTTTTCTTGCCGTCCGAAGAACTGTGACCCCAGAGCGCGATGAGGAAGTACATCGGCACCAGCATCATTTCCCAGAAGAAGAAGAACATGAACAGGTCCAGCGCCAGGAACACGCCGACGACACCGCCCAGGATCCACATCAGGTTCAGGTGGAAGAAACCGACGTGACGCTGGATCTCTTTCCAGGAGCAGAGTACCGAGAGGATACCCAGCAGGCCGGTCAGCAGGATCATCAACAGCGACAGGCCGTCGAGGGCCAGGTGCACGCTGATGCCGAAGCGCGCGATCCAGGCGTGCTTGAACTCAAGCGCCCAGGTCGGATCTGCGCCAGGGGCCGGTGCAAATGAATAGTCGCCGGTCGCCCACAGCCAGAGGCCGAGCGCGAGTTCCAGGGACATGGTCAGCAGCGCAATCCAGCGCGGGAGCGTGGAGCTGGAGCGCTCCGCGATCCAGCACAGCAGGCCGCCGATGAAGGGGATCAGGATTAGCCAGGGCAGAATCATGACGGGCTCGTTTCCTTTCGCAAGTTCGCAAGGTTCATATCAGACCGCTACCAGCACGATGGCGCCGATAACCAGCACGGCGCCAGCCGCCATGGAAGCCGCATACCAACGCAGTTGACCGGTCTCGGTACGGCTCAGGGCAGTGTGGCCGCCCTTGGCCATGCGCGGGATCAGGCCAATGGTCTGGTCGAGCGGGTCTTTGCGCAGAATGTGGCTGATCGCAAGGTATGGCTTGACGAACAGTTTGTCGTAGATCCAATCGAAGCCCCAGGCAGCGAACCACCAGGCCGAAAGGAAGCGCCCGATGCCGCTGTTGGCGACTGCCGTGACAAAGCGGCGCTTGCCGAGGAACAGCAGGGCGGCCAGCAGGATGCCCGCCAGGGCGATGGCGCCCGAGGCGATTTCCAGGCTGTGCTTGGCTTCGCCGCCGGCATGGCCGACGCTTTGCGGCAGCACATCGGCCAGCGGTGGAGTGATCAGGGCGCCGACGAAGGTCGACAGCACGATCAGCACCGACAGGGGCAGCCAGTGGGCGATGCCGTGGCCGGCGTGGGCTTCGGTCTTGGCTTCACCGTGGAACGCGATGAAGATCAGGCGGAAGGTGTACAGCGAAGTCATGAACGCACCCACCAGGCCGGCATAAAGCAGTGCCTGGTTACCGCTGGCGAACGCTTCCCAGAGGATTTCGTCCTTGGAGTAGAAACCGGCGGTCACCAGAGGCAGGGCCGCCAGGGCCGCGCCGCCGACGATGAAGCTGGCGTAGGCCAGTGGCAGTTTCTTCCACAGGCCGCCCATCTTGAAGATGTTCTGCTCGTGGTGGCAGGCCACGATCACCGCACCGGACGCGAGGAACAGCAGCGCCTTGAAGAAGGCGTGGGTCATCAGGTGGAAGATCGCGCCTTCCCAGGCACCGACGCCCAGGGCCAGGAACATGTAGCCGATCTGGCTCATGGTCGAGTAGGCGAGGATGCGCTTGATGTCGGTCTGGACCAGGGCGGCAAAACCGGCCAGGACCAGGGTCACGCCACCAACGATGCCGACCAGGTGCAGGATGTCCGGCGCCAGGGCGAACAGGCCGTGGGTACGGGCGATCAGGTAGACACCGGCGGTCACCATGGTCGCGGCGTGGATCAGTGCCGAGACCGGGGTCGGGCCGGCCATCGCGTCCGCCAACCAGGTTTGCAGCGGCAGTTGCGCGGATTTACCGACGGCGCCGCCCAGCAGCATCAGGGTCGCCAGGACGATCCAGAAGTCACCGACCTTGAAGTGCTCGGGTGCCTTGACCAGCAGTTCCTGGATATTCAGCGTGCCCAGTTGCTGGAACAGGATGAACAGGCCGATGGCCATGAACACGTCGCCGATCCGGGTCACGATGAACGCCTTGAGTGCGGCGTTCCCGTTGTTGCGGTTGCTGTAGTAGAAACCGATCAACAGGTACGAGCACAGGCCCACGCCTTCCCAGCCGAAGTACAGGAACAACAGGTTATCGCCGAGCACCAGGAACAGCATGCTGGCGATGAACAGGTTGGTGTAGGCGAAGAAGCGCGAGTAACCGGCTTCACCGCGCATGTACCAGGAGGCGAACAAGTGGATCAGGAAACCCACGCCGACCACCACGCCGAGCATGGTCACCGACAGGCCGTCCAGGTAGAGGGCGAAGTTCGGCGTGAAGCCTTCCACCGCCATCCACTGCCACAGCACCTGCACGTATCGGCCACCTTCCGGCGGGGCGACGTTGAATTGCCAGATCACGTAGGCGGTGACGATGGCAGACAGGCCAATGGAACCCACGCCCACCAGCGCCGACAGGTTTTCCGACCAGCGTCCACGGGAGAACGACAGCAGCAGGAAACCGACAAGAGGAAATATGAAAGTCAGGAAGAGAAGGTTCATCCGCGCATCTCGCTGGCAGCGTCAATATCGAGAGTGTGGAAGCGGCGATACAGCTGCAACAGGATCGCCAGGCCGATACTGGCCTCGGCGGCTGCCAGGCTGATCACCAGGATGAACATGATCTGTCCATCCGGTTGCGCCCAGCGAGCGCCCGCGACGATGAAGGCCAGGGCGGAGGCATTCATCATGACCTCCAGGCTCATCAGCACGAACAGGATGTTGCGGCGGACCATCAGGCCGACCAGACCGAGGCAGAACAGGATGCCGGCAACCGCCAGACCATGCTCGAGAGGGATAGCAGGCATGTGATTACTCCTTCGCCTCGTTACGGCCCAAATGGAACGCCGTGACGGCTGCGGCAAGCAGCAGCATCGAGGCGAGTTCGACCACCAACAGGTACGGACCGAACAGGCTGATGCCCACGGCCTTGGCGTCTACGGTGGTGTGGCCGATGGCCTGGCCGCTCTGGTGAGCGAACAGCACATACAGCAGTTCACCCAGCAGCAGGGCGGACAGGATCACCGGTCCAGCCCAGATGCCAGGCTTGAGCCAGGTGCGTTCCTGCTGGACCGCGGCGGGGCCGAGGTTGAGCATCATCACCACGAACACGAACAGCACCATGATGGCGCCAGCGTAGGCGATCACTTCCAGGGCACCGGCGAACGGCGCGCCGAGGGCGAAGAAGGTCATGGCCACGGCGATCAGCGAAATGATCAGGTAGAGCAGGGCGTGCACGGGGTTGGTGTTGGTGACCACACGAAGCGTGGACACCACCGCGATACCCGATGCGAAATAGAAAGCGAATTCCATCTTTCTTCCTTAAGGCAGCAAGCTCTTCACGTTGATCGGTTCGGCTTCGTTCTGCGCGGCGCCTTTTGGCTTACCGGCAATGGCCATACCTGCAACACGATAGAAGTTGTAATCAGGGTTTTTACCGGGACCGGAAATCAGCAGATCTTCTTTCTCGTACACCAGGTCCTGACGTTTGAACTCGGCCATTTCGAAATCCGGCGTGAGCTGGATCGCGGTGGTCGGGCAGGCTTCCTCGCAGAGGCCGCAGAAAATGCAGCGCGAGAAGTTGATGCGGAAGAAGTCCGGGTACCAGCGACCGTCTTCGGTTTCAGCTTTCTGCAGCGAGATGCAACCCACCGGGCACGCCACGGCGCACAGGTTGCAGGCCACGCAGCGTTCCTCGCCGTCGGGGTCGCGGGTCAGGACGATGCGACCACGGTAGCGTGGCGCCAGGTAGACCGGCTCTTCCGGGTATTGCAGGGTGTCGCGCTTGCGAAAGCCATGGCCGAAGATCATGACCAGGCTTCGCAGTTGGGTACCGGTACCCTTAACGATGTCGCCAATATATTTGAACATGGGTCAAATCCTCACTGAACCGCGGCCGCAGGCGCGTTCATCAAAACGATCGCAGCGGTCACCAGCATGTTGATCAGGGTCAGCGGCAGGCAGAATTTCCAGCTGAAGTCCATCACCTGGTCGTAGCGTGGGCGCGGGATCGAGGCGCGCAGCAGGACGAACAGCATGATGAAGAACGCGGTCTTCAGCGCGAACCAGACGAAGGACAGTTGCGGCAGGATGCCGAACGGACCGTGCCAGCCACCGAAGAACAGCGTTACCAGCAGCGCCGAGATCAGGATGATGCCGATGTATTCACCGACGAAGAACATGCCCCATTTCATGCCGGCATATTCAATGTGGTAACCGTCGGCCAGTTCCTGCTCCGCTTCCGGCTGGTCGAAGGGGTGACGGTGAGTCACGGCCACGCCAGCGATGAAGAAGGTACAGAAACCGAAGAACTGCGGAATGATGAACCACAGGTTCTGGGCCTGGTACTCGACGATGTCGCGCATGTTGAACGAGCCGGCCTGGATCACGATGCCCATGAGCGCCAGGCCCATGAACACTTCGTAGGACACGGTCTGGGCCGAGGCCCGCAGGCTGCCCAGCAGGGCGAACTTGTTGTTGCTCGACCAACCGGCGAACAGCACCGCGTACACCGACAGGCCGGCCATGGCGAAGAAGAACAGCAGGCCGATGTTCAGGTCCGCCACGCCCCAGGTCGGGGTGATCGGGATGATCGCGAAGGCAATCAGCAAGGCGCTCATGGCCACGATCGGTGCCAGGGTGAAGATCACCTTGTCGGCAAACGGTGGTGTCCAGTCTTCCTTGAAGAACATCTTGATCATGTCGGCGGCGATCTGGAACATGCCGAACGGACCGACGCGGTTCGGACCGTAGCGGTCCTGCCACCAGCCCAGCAGGCGACGTTCGACGAAGCTCAGCAACGCGCCGCAGACCACCACGGCCAGCAGGATCACGATGGCCTTGAGGACCGTCAGGATCACAGCGATCACTTCAGGGGTGAACCAGCTCATTGCGCTGCCTCCTGCAGACCGTCGACAGTCTTGCCGAAAATCGCCGGTGGAATACCCGCCAGGCCAGCCGGCAGGGCCACCAGGCCGGCGCCCAGTTCTTCATTGATGCGCAGCGGCAGACGCAAGGTCTGGCCGGCGACGTTCAGGCTCAGCAGGGCACCGTCGTTGACGCCCAGGCGGTCGGCTTCGGACTTGGCCAGCGACACGTAGGCGGCCGGGATGCGTTCCTGCACCGGTGCGGCCTTGGAAGAGTTCTCTTCGCTGCCGAACAGGTGATGGAACGGCACGACCTGCCAAGTGCCCGGCGCCGGGTTGAAGGCGCGCGGAACGCTGGCGAACCAGCCCAGGCCATCGCCCTGGCTTTCGATCAGGCGGGTGCCCGGGTCACCGGCACGCAGGTGACCACCGACTTCGTCCTGGAACTTGTTCCAGGCTTGCGGCGAGTTCCAGCCCGGCGACCAGGCGAACGGCACTTGCGAGCGCGGTTCGGCGGAGCCCGAGTAACCTTCCATGGAGAACGAGAACGCGGTGTCCTTGTCCTGGGAGGTCCGGGGTTCGTGGACGCTGATGTTGGCGCGCATCGCGGTGCGACCGGAGTAGCGCAGCGGTTCGCGGGCCAGCTTCAGGCCCTTGATGCGGAACGCGGCCGATGGCGCGGCATCGACGATGCGAGCCAGTTGCGGGCTGCTCGAAGCGACGGCGGCGGTGACGTGGTCCAGTTGCGTCCAGTCGATCGGTTGGTCCAGCAGGGTGGCGCGCAGGGCATGCAGCCAGCGCCAGCCTTCGTGGACCAGGATGCTGGCGTCCAGGTAAGTCGGGTCGAACACCTGGAAGAAGCGCTGGGCGCGACCTTCCTGGCTGACCAGCGTACCGTCGCCTTCGGCGAAGCTCGCTGCCGGCAGCACCAGGTGGGCGCGGTCGGTGGTGGCAGTTTTCTGATGGTCGGCGACGATCACCACCTTGGCGGCGTTCAACGCAGCATCGACCTTGGCCTTGTCAGTGCGGGTGAACAGATCGTTCTCCAGCACCACGATGGCGTCGGCGTTGCCGTCGATCACGGCTTGCAGGGCTGCATCGACCGATTCGCCACCGAGCATGGCCAGGCCGAGGCTGTTGGCTTCCGGCACGATCAGGCTGATGGAACCGTTCTTCTCGCGCAGCTTCAAGGCCTTGGCGATGTTGGCGGCGGCTTCGATCAAGGCCTTGGAACCCAGGGAGGTGCCGGCAATGATCAAGGGGCGCTTGGCCGCCAGCAGGGCGTCGGCGATGCGTTGGGCCAGGGCGGCGGCTTCGCTGTCCAGGCCGTCGACGGCCGGGGCGCTGGCGTCCAGGGCGTGCGCCACGGCGAAGCCGATGCGGGCCAGGTCGTCCGGGGCGGCGTGGACGCATTCTTCGGCCACGTCGTCGAGCTTGGTTTCAGCGAGGCTGGCGATGAACAGCGGGTTCAGCGCGTCCTGGCCGATGTTCTTCACGGCGGCGTCGAGCCATGGCTGCACGCGCATGGCGTCGGCCATGTCCTCGGCCTTGCCCTTGACCGATTGGCGCAGGGCCAGGGCCATGCGGGCGGCGGTCTGGGTCAGGTCTTCGCCAAGGACGAACACCGCGTCGTGGTCTTCGATGTCGCGCATCGTCGGCACGGGCAGCGGGCTGTCCTTGAGCACTTGCAGCACCAGGCGGATGCGTTCCAGCTCACCGGCTTCGATGCCACTGTAGAAGTGTTCGGCGCCGACCAGCTCACGCAGGGCGTAGTTGCTTTCCAGGCTGGCCCGTGGCGAGCCGATGCCGACAATGTTGCGTCCGCGCAGCAGCTCGGCGGCCTTGTCCAGCGCTTCGTCCAGGCTCAGCGTGGCGCCGCCTGCCAGCAGCGGCTGGCGTGGGCGGTCCTTGCGGTTGACGTAGCCATAGCCGAAACGGCCCCGGTCACACAGGAAATACTGGTTGACCGAACCGTTGAAGCGGTTTTCGATGCGACGCAGCTCGCCGTAGCGCTCGCCCGGGGAAATGTTGCAGCCGCTGGAGCAGCCATGGCAGATGCTCGGCGAGAACTGCATGTCCCACTTGCGGTTGTAGCGCTCGGAGTGCGTCTTGTCGGTGAACACACCGGTCGGGCAGACCTCGGTGAGGTTGCCGGAGAACTCGCTTTCCAGGGTGCCGTCTTCAACGCGACCGAAGTACACGTTGTCGTGGGCGCCGAACACGCCCAGGTCGGTGCCGCCGGCGTAGTCCTTGTAGAAGCGCACGCAGCGGTAGCAGGCGATGCAGCGGTTCATCTCGTGGGAGATGAACGGGCCCAGTTGCTGGTTCTGGTGGGTGCGCTTGGTGAAGCGATAACGGCGCTCGTTGTGGCCGGTCATCACGGTCATGTCTTGCAGGTGGCAGTGGCCGCCTTCCTCACAGACCGGGCAGTCGTGAGGGTGGTTGGTCATCAGCCATTCGACGACGCTGGCGCGAAACACTTTCGCTTCTTCGTCGTCGATGGAGATCCAGCTGCCGTCGGTGGCGGGGGTCATGCAGGACATGACGATCCGACCACGCTTGTCGTTTTCATCGGTGTACTGCTTGACCGCGCACTGGCGACAAGCGCCAACGCTGCCAAGGGCGGGGTGCCAGCAGAAATAAGGAATGTCGAGGCCCAGCGACAGACATGCCTGTAACAGGTTGTCTGCGCCATCGACTTCGAGCTCTTTGCCGTCTACGTGGATAGTGGCCATGGTTCAAAGTTCTTCGTTGGCCCGGTGTCAGCGGGCGTGGCTAATGGAATCTTGTCATTCGTCCGAATCCAAACAGCCTGGGTAAAAGGCGTCATCGGACGAAAGGCGCAGGGCACGGACCCTGCGCCTGTTAAAGCGTCGTTACGCGCCGACCATGGTCGGCGTGACCACCTGATTGAGGTCGCCCGCGCGGGTTGGCGCGATGCCGGCCTCGAATTCAGGGCGGAAGTATTTGATCGCGCTGCCCAACGGCTCCACGGCACCCGGTGCGTGAGCACAGAAGGTCTTGCCTGGGCCGAGGAAACCCACCAGACCCAGCAGGGTCTCGATGTCGCCGGGCTGGCCTTCGCCGTTCTCGATGGCCATCAGCAGCTTGACGCTCCAGGGCAGGCCATCGCGGCAAGGGGTGCAGAAACCGCAGGATTCGCGAGCGAAGAACTGCTCCATGTTGCGCAGCAGCGAGACCATGTTGACGCTGTCGTCCACCGCCATGGCCAGGCCAGTACCCATCCGGGTGCCGACCTTGGCGATGCCGCCGGCGTACATTTGCGCGTCCAGGTGTTCCGGCAACAGGAACCCGGTGCCGGCGCCGCCAGGCTGCCAGCACTTGAGCGTGTAGCCGTCGCGCATGCCGCCGGCGTAGTCTTCGAACAGCTCGCGACCGGTGACGCCGAACGGCAATTCCCACAGGCCAGGGTTCTTGACCTTGCCGGAGAAGCCCATGAGCTTGGTGCCCATGTCTTCGCTGCCGTCGCGGGCCAGGGATTTGTACCAGTCCACGCCGTCGGCGATGATCGCCGGCACGTTGCACAGCGTCTCGACGTTGTTCACGCAGGTCGGCTTGCCCCACACGCCGACGGCGGCAGGGAAGGGCGGCTTGGAGCGTGGGTTGGCGCGGCGGCCTTCGAGGGAGTTGATCAGCGCGGTTTCTTCACCGCAGATGTAGCGTCCGGCACCGGTGTGGACGAACAGCTCGAAGTCGAAGCCGCTGCCCAGGATGTTCTTGCCCAGGAGGCCCGCGGCCTTGGCTTCTTCCACGGCACGGTTCAGGTGCTTGGCGGCGGTGGTGTACTCGCCGCGCAGGAAGATGTAGCCACGGTAGGTCTTCAGCGCACGGGCGCTGATCAGCATGCCTTCGATCAGCAGATGGGGCAGTTGCTCCATCAGCATGCGGTCCTTCCAGGTGTTGGGTTCCATTTCATCCGCGTTGCACAGCAGGTAGCGGATGTTGATGGATTCGTCCTTGGGCATCAGGCCCCACTTCACCCCCGTGGGGAAGCCCGCGCCGCCACGGCCCTTGAGGCCGGCGTCTTTCACGGTCTGGACGATGTCGTCGCCGGCCATGTCGGCGAATGCCTTGCGCGCGGCGGCATAGCCGTTCTTGGCCTGGTATTCGTCCAGCCACACCGCTTCGCCGTCGTCACGCAGACGCCAGGTCAGGGGATGGGTTTCGGCCGAACGCTGGATGCGGTTGGCGGGCCCGAAGGAAGTCAGGGTCATACGTAGCCCTCCAGCAGTTTGGCGACGCCGTCAGGCTGGACGTCACCGAAGGTGTCGTCATCGATCATCAGCGCCGGTGCCTTGTCGCAGTTGCCCAGGCAGCACACCGGCAGCAGCGTGAAGCGGCCGTCGGCGGTGGTCTGGCCCAGGCCGATGCCCAGCTTGCTCTGGAGTTCGCCGACCACCGATTCGTGGCCGCCGATGTAGCAGACCATGCTGTCGCAGACACGAATGATGTGACGGCCCACTGGCTGGCGGAAAATCTGGCTATAGAAGGTGGCCACGCCTTCGACGTCGCTGGCCGGGATGCCGAGGATCTCGCCGATGGCGTAGAGCGCGCCATCGGGCACCCAGCCACGTTCCTTCTGGACGATCTTCAGGGCTTCGATCGACGCCGCGCGCGGGTCTTCGTAGTGATGCAGCTCGTGCTCGATGGCCGAGCGCTCGGTTTCGCTCAGGGCGAAACGGTCAGTCTGGATAAGCGTGCTGTTCATGCTTAGCGGTCCACGTCGGCCATAACGAAATCGATACTACCCAGGTACGCAATCATGTCCGCGACCATGCTGCCTTTGATCACCGAAGGGATCTGCTGCAGATGTGGGAAGCTTGGGGTGCGAATCCGGGTGCGGTAGCTCATGGTGCCGCCATCGCTCGTCAGGTAATAACTGTTGATGCCCTTGGTCGCTTCGATCATCTGGAAGGATTCGTTGGCCGGCATGACCGGGCCCCACGAAACCTGCAGGAAGTGCGTGATCAGGGTCTCGATGTGCTGCAGGGTGCGCTCCTTGGGCGGCGGCGTGGTCAGCGGGTGATCCGCCTTGTACGGGCCTTCCGGCATGTTGCGCAGGCACTGGTCGATGATCTTGATGCTCTGGCGCATTTCCTCGACGCGAACCATGCAGCGGTCGTAGGCGTCACCGTTGGCCGCCAGCGGGACTTCGAACTCGAAGTTCTCGTAGCCGGAGTACGGACGCGCCTTGCGCAGGTCGAAGTCGCAACCGGTGGAACGCAGGCCGGCACCGGTGACGCCCCATTCCAGGGCTTCCTTGGTGTTGTAGGCAGCGACGCCGATGGTACGACCCTTGAGGATGCTGTTTTGCAGGGCGGCCTTGGTGTATTCGTCCAGGCGCTTGGGCATCCACTCGACGAAGTCCTTGACCAGCTTTTCCCAACCGCGCGGCAGGTCGTGGGCCACGCCACCGATGCGGTACCAGGCCGGGTGCAGGCGGAAACCGGTGATGGCTTCGATCACCGTATAGGCCTTCTGGCGGTCGGTGAAGGTGAAGAACACCGGGGTCATCGCGCCGACGTCCTGGATGTAGGTACCCAGGAACAGCAGGTGGCTGGTGATGCGGAAGAACTCGGCCATCATGATGCGGATGACGTCGACCTTCTCCGGGACCTTGATCCCGGCCAGTTTCTCGACCGACAGCACGTACGGCAGGTTGTTCATCACCCCACCGAGGTAATCGATGCGGTCGGTGTAGGGAATGTAGCTGTGCCAGGACTGGCGCTCGCCCATCTTCTCGGCGCCACGGTGGTGGTAGCCGATGTCCGGCACGCAGTCGACGATCTCTTCGCCGTCCAGCTGCAGGATGATGCGGAACGCACCGTGGGCCGAAGGGTGGTTCGGGCCCAGGTTGAGGAACATGTAGTCCTCGTTGGCGCCCGAACGCTTCATGCCCCAGTCTTCAGGCTTGAAGCGCGCGGCTTCTTCCTCGAGCTGTTGCTTGGCCAGGGAGAGGCTGAACGGGTCGAACTCGGTGGCGCGGGCCGGGAAGTCCTTGCGCAGCGGGTGACCTTCCCAGGTCGGCGGCATCATGATGCGGGTCAGGTGCGGGTGGCCGGGGAAGTCGATTCCGAACATGTCCCATACTTCACGCTCGTACCAGTTGGCGTTCGGCCAGATGCCGGTCACGGTCGGCACGCTGAGGTCGCTCTCGGACAAGGCGACCTTGATCATTACGTCACTATTACGCTCGATCGACATCAGGTGATAGAACACGGTGAAGTCGACGCCGTCGGGCAGCCCTTGACGTTTGGTGCGCAGGCGCTCGTCCACGCCGTGCAGGTCATAGAGCATGACGTACGGCTTGGGCAGGTTGCGCAGGAAGGTCAGGACTTCGACGAGTTTGGCGCGGGCAACCCAAAGCACCGGCATGCCGGTGCGGGTCGGCTGGGCGGTGAACGCCTCGGGGCCAAAACGGTTGTTCAGTTCGACGACCACATCCTGGTCGTCTGCCTTGTAAGGCGGGATGTACAGAGCACTGCCTGTAGTCATGGTTATTTATCGCTTTCGGTCAACGTAAAGAATGAAGCCAGGTTCTCGTTTCTTGTAGAGGAACAGAGCTGGATCAGACTTCGTCGGGGCTGCGCAGGTTGGTGACTGCGATACGCTGTTCGCGGCGCTGTTCCTTTTGCGACGGCATCTCGGCGCGATAGACGCCTTGATCACCAACGACCCAGGACAGTGGGCGACGCTCCTGGCCAATCGACTCCTGCAACAGCATCAAGCCTTGCAGGAACGCTTCAGGGCGAGGTGGGCAGCCAGGCACGTAGACGTCCACGGGCAGGAACTTGTCCACCCCTTGAACGACGGAGTAGATGTCGTACATGCCACCGGAGTTGGCGCACGAACCCATGGAGATGACCCACTTGGGTTCGAGCATTTGCTCGTAGAGACGCTGGATGATCGGCGCCATCTTGATGAAGCAGGTACCGGCGATAACCATGAAATCCGCCTGGCGCGGCGATGCCCGGATCACCTCGGCGCCAAAGCGCGCGATGTCGTGGGGCGCCGTGAAGGCGGTGGTCATTTCCACGTAGCAGCACGAAAGGCCGAAGTTGTACGGCCACAGGGAGTTCTTGCGACCCCAGTTGACCGTGCTGTTCAGCACGTCTTCGAGCTTGCCCATGAAGATGTTCTTGTGGACTTGATCTTCTAACGGATCGGCGACGGTTTCCCGTTTGCCAATCGGATACTGCTCGTTAGGAGCATCGGGGTCGATCCTGGTGAGATTGTATTGCATTGCCAAAGCCTCATTGTTTCAGCTTCGCCTGCCGCTTACGCCGAGCTTCCGGAGCCCAATCAAGTGCCCCCACCCGGTAAAGGTAGACAAGACCTGCCAACAGAATTGCTATGAAAACGAGTGCTTCGACGAATCCGGTCCAGCCGCTTTCGCGGACGGACACAGACCATGCAAAGAGAAAGAGGGCTTCGATATCGAAGATCACGAACAGCATCGCGACCAGATAGAATTTGGCTGAGAGCCGCAAGCGGGCGCCACCGGTAGGCAGCATGCCGGACTCGAACGGTTCATTTTTGCTGCGGCCCCAGGCTTTTGACCCAAGCAGGCTCGACACGCCGAGCATGAAAGCACACAGGCCAACAACGCCCAGAAGGAAAATGGCAAAGCCCCAGTTGTGGGCCATGAGTCCTGTCGCTTCGGACATGCTGGAAATCCTTAACAGAGAGCAAAGGTCTCTGAGCTTGAATGAAATAACGCAGTGACGATATGTCGCAGCAATCAATCGCGGTGATTTTATGGCTAAACACCGGGCAAGTAAAATTCCTATAGCGAAATTATTTATTGGAATAAGGACATAGCGCGCCCCCATGACCCCGCAGCCCCGGCCGGGCGGGCATTGACCGTTTATTCAGCAATAATATTTCGTGCAGGTTGTAACAAGGAAAGCTCCAGCTAAATGATAATTATTATTGTTTGGCCTGGCATTTGATCAATAGTGCGGCGCAGTGGCTGAGAACTTTTCTTACATGCTCGTTAACTGCAGTTGTCAGCGCCGGCCGTTTTACTCTTTTTCTGACTGCCTGATACTGCGTTCGATCAATTTTTTCATCAGTTCACACGTTTTCCTGTGGGAGCGCTTCCTTAAGGCTTATCTGAATCTTTGTGGCGAGGGAGCTTGCTCCCGCCGTGCTGCGTTGTAGGAGCTGACGAGTGCAACGAGGCTGCGATCTTGTCCCAGCCAATTGAGTCGAAAGCGAAAGATCAAGA
Organism: Pseudomonas thivervalensis; assembly: GCF_001269655.1. Taxonomy (GTDB): domain Bacteria; phylum Pseudomonadota; class Gammaproteobacteria; order Pseudomonadales; family Pseudomonadaceae; genus Aquipseudomonas; species Aquipseudomonas thivervalensis. The sequence continues at coordinate 56,314 of NZ_LHVE01000012.1, read as the reverse complement.
TCAAGATCAAAAGATCGCAGCCTTCGGCAGCTCCTACCACAGCCCAGCGGGAGCAAGCTCCCTCGCCACAGAATCATTTCATGTGACGGCATTGCTGCTAAAGCATAGGCAAAAAAAAGCCCCGAACCAGTCGGGGCTTCAGATCGTCGGCTTTGCGGTTAGCTTTTATTCGGTCCGCAAGGGCCGTTTACCACAAGGATCAGTGGAACTGTTCTTCTTCGGTGGACCCGGTCAGTGCGGTCACCGACGACGTGCCACCCTGGATCACGGTGGTCATGTCGTCGAAGTAGCCGGTGCCCACTTCCTGCTGGTGAGCCACGAAGGTGTAGCCCTTGGCGGCGTCGGCGAATTCCTGCTCTTGCAGCTTCACGTAGGCGGTCATGTCGTTGCGGGCGTAGTCGTGCGCCAGGTTGAACATGCTGTGCCACATGTTGTGAATGCCGGCCAGGGTGATGAACTGGTGCTTGTAGCCCATGGCGGACAGTTCGCGCTGGAACTTGGCGATGGTCGCGTCGTCCAGGTTTTTCTTCCAGTTGAAGGAAGGCGAGCAGTTGTACGACAGCAGTTGGTCCGGGTATTCCTTCTTGATCGCTTCGGCGAAACGACGGGCTTCGTCCAGGTCCGGCTTGGCGGTTTCGCACCAGATCAGGTCGGCGTACGGGGCGTAGGCCAGGCCGCGGGCGATGGCCTGGTCGAGGCCGGCGCGTACCTTGTAGAAGCCTTCCTGGGTGCGGGTACCGGTCACGAACGGCTGGTCGTAAGGGTCGCAGTCGGAGGTCAGCAGGTCAGCGGCGTTGGCGTCGGTACGGGCCAGGATGATGGTCGGTACACCGGCAACGTCGGCCGCCAGGCGGGCAGCGGTCAGCTTTTGCACGGCTTCCTGGGTTGGCACCAGGACCTTGCCACCCATGTGGCCGCACTTCTTCACCGAAGCCAGTTGGTCTTCGAAGTGAACGCCGGCGGCGCCTGCCTCGATCATGCTCTTCATCAGCTCGTAGGCGTTCAGGACGCCGCCGAAACCGGCTTCAGCGTCAGCCACGATCGGCGCGAAGTAGTCGATGTAGCCTTCGTCGCCCGGGTTCTTGCCGGCTTTCCACTGGATCTGGTCGGCGCGACGGAACGAGTTGTTGATGCGCTTGACCACGGTTGGAACCGAATCCACCGGGTACAGCGACTGGTCGGGGTACATCGACTCGGCGGAGTTGTTGTCCGCGGCCACTTGCCAGCCCGACAGGTAGATCGCCTGGATGCCGGCCTTGACTTGCTGCACAGCCTGGCCGCCGGTCAGGGCACCCATGCAGTTGACGAAATCTTTCTCGGGACGGAAGGCTGGCTTGGCGCCCTGGGTCACCAGGTTCCAGAGCTTCTCGGCGCCCAGTTTCGCAAAGGTGTGCTCAGGTTGAACCGAGCCACGCAGACGGACGACGTCAGCAGCGGAATAATTGCGCTTCACGCCTTTCCAGCGCGGGTTTTCAGCCCAGTCTTTTTCAAGGGCTGCAATTTGCTGTTCGCGTGTCAGTGCCATGGAGATAAACCTCGTCGCATAGGTCTTGGTGGAAAATTCCTGCTCCTGCCGACCAGGGGGCTGGCGTACAAGTCGGTTCAGGCGGGGCGGCGACGGGATGAACGATGGGCTCGAGGGGAAAGTGAGCAGGTAGGGGCGAACTGCGGGCGCATTCGGGCGTCGTGGGCCTTTCATACGAACTCAGAGTGATGCCGGGTTACCTAGTTACGCTTCCGTCCCTCGGGACAACTTCGTTCCAGTCGCAACCTCGTCAAACACACCTTGTGGGCGGTACAGACACGAATCGGCTCGCAGGGTAGTTGCAAGCGTCGACCCGAAGGCCCTTGCCAGGGCCCCTGATTAGCGGGAGCGAGGCCATCATGCCTTCGGTTTTTTGGCTCGTCAAACGTTTTGTAGTGCTTTTTTTGTAGCACTACATCTTTGGTCTAATACGACTCATCAGTCAGTTTTTGGTGCTTCAGTTCAGGGTGTCGACCTTGACCCGCAGAATCATGTCATCGCGGCCCTGAGTCGAGTAGCTGCGGGTCAGGCCTTGTTTGTCGGCCTGGGTCTGGCGATTCACCCCGGCCAGGGTGATCCATTCGCCCAGGCGTCCGCTGACAGTTGTGTCGGTACTCTGGACGTTCACTACATCGGGACGTTCCTGGCTCATGCGGTCACGGTTGGTGCTGATGCTCAGGTGAACGGTATCGCCGGTGACGCTGGCGGTGACATAGAAACCCTGGGTGACGTTGCGGTATTCGGTCTGGCTTTGCAGGCGGCCGTAGTTGTCGCTCTGGCTGCTGGTGAACGGCACGCTCTGGCCTACCTGGATCAGCGCCGGCTGGCCTTCGCTGGCTTGCACCTGTTGCACGCCACCGTCACGGCTGGCGGTGCTGCGGTTGATGATGCGAGTCTGGCTGGGCGCGGCGCCGTTGATCGAATAGCCCTGGTCGCCCTGCAGGTTGTTTTCGTTGGTGTCGACCGTGATCAGCAGGCGCTTGGGGGCGGTGTCCAGCTGGGCGAGGAATTGCCGGAGCTCTTCGATCTTGCCGGGCTCGGCGTTGACGATCAGTTGGTTGCCGTAGGCGCTGACCTGGCCGTCCTTGCCGATGAAATTCTGTGCGACTGGCAACAGGTCGGCGCTGGTGCGGTAGTTCAGCGGCACGACTTGCGTGTCGGCCATGACTGACAGGCTGCCACCCAGCAGCAGAAGGGTCAGCAGGGTACGTAGAAGCATGTCCATTTCTCCGTGAGACAAAGGCTTGATATTGCCAGTTTGTCGGCCTTGGGTGGGGCAAGTTGAATGGTAGACGGCAAAACGCCCCGGCATCGGTGGATGGCGGGGCGTTTTGAGCGTTGCAGGGTGTTGTTGCATGATGCTTTTGTGGCGAGGGAGCTTGCTCCCGCTGGGCTGCGCAGCGGCCCTCGTTTTTTTGGGGCCGCTGCGCGACCCAGCGGGAGCAAGCTCCCTCGCCACAGGGTGTGTTGCTGCTTCCAGCGGTATTCAGGCCGAGCGCCGGACCATGTCTACGTGAGGAATCCCGGCTTCAAGGAACTCCTCGCTGACCACTGCAAACCCCAACCGCTCATAGAACGGCGTGGCGTGCACCTGGGCGCTGAGTATCTGTTGCTTGAGCCCGCGTTTCTCGGCTTCGGCAATCACAGCGTGCATCAATGCATCGCCCACCTTCAGGCCGCGCCAGTCCTTGAGGACCGAGACCCGGCCGATATGACCATCGGTCAGCAGGCGAGCGGTGCCGATGGGGAAGTCGCCTTCAAATGCGAGGAAATGCACCGCGTCCTGGTCATCCGAGTCCCACTCCAGTTCGGGCGGGACGGACTGTTCGGCAATGAACACGGTCTCACGAATGCGCCGGATCTCGGCGTTATCCTTTTGCCAGTCTGCGACACGAACGTGGATTTTATTCATCGGCGAACCCCAGGCTGCCTTGCTTGACCAGCTCGCAGACCAGGCCACGACCGTCTTCGTCGGCCAGCCACGGGCCGAGGTTTTCGATGTGCAGGGCGTCGGCGGCGCAGATCATCTTCAGCAGTTCGCGCAGCTTGCCCGGCAGGTAACGACTCTGGCCGCTGGCGAACAGCAGCAGGTCATCGTCGACTTCCGACCAGGCCAGGCGCGCGCTTGGGTTGCGGATGATCACGGCGCCTTGTTCCAGGCTGGCCAGCAGGTCGTCTTCTTCCAGTTCCGGGCCCACCACCAGTTCCGGGTAGCGCGGCTCGGTCATGAACTGGCCGAACCAGGTCAGCAGCAGGCGCTCGTCGCTCATGTGCTCGGCCAGCAGGCCCTTGAGGCGGTCGAGGGCGTCGTGCTGGATCTGGTGCGGATCGGCCACCGGGCGTGCGTCGGCGTCGGTGTAGCGTTCTTCGTCCGGGAGGAACTGGCTCAAGAAATCGGTGAAGTGGGTCAGCACTTCAGCGGCGCTCGGCGCGCGGAAACCCACCGAGTAGGTCATGCAGTCGTCCACGGCCACGCCGCAGTGGGCCAGGCGCGGCGGCAGGTAGAGCATGTCGCCCGGTTCCAGGATCCACTCGTCGGTAGCTTCGAAGTCGGCGAGGATGCGCAGGTCGGCGTGCTGCAGCAGCGGGCTTTCGGAGTCGCACATCTGGCCGATTTTCCAGTTGCGCTGGCCATGGCCCTGCAACAGGAACACATCATAGTTATCGAAATGCGGACCCACGCTGCCACCCGGGGCGGCGAAGCTGATCATCACGTCGTCGATGCGCCAGCTCGGCAGGAAGCGGAAGTTCTCCAGCAGTTCGCTGACTTCCGGTACGAACTGATCCACCGCCTGCACCAGCAGGGTCCACTCGCGCTCCGGCAGCTTGCTGAATTCGTCTTCGGCGAACGGGCCGCGACGCAGTTCCCAAGGGCGCTCGCCGTGTTCGATCACCAGGCGCGATTCGACTTCTTCTTCCAGGGCCAGGCCGGCCAGTTCGTCGGCATCGATCGGGCTTTGGAAGTCAGGAATCGCCTGACGGATCAGCAGGGGTTTTTTCTGCCAGTAGTCGCGCAGGAACTCCCGTGCCGTGATGCCGCCCAGGAGTTGCAGTGGAATGTCAGGATTCATGTGTAACCTATTGAAAAAATATACTTTTCAGACGCGAATAAAAACGCCCGGCGCGGCCGGGCGTCTCAAAGGTAAAGCCGTGGATCAGATGCGCTTGGCTTGTGCCGCCGCGTTGCCGATGTAGCTGGCCGGCGTGAGCTTCTTCAGCTCGGCCTTGGCCTCGGCAGGCATGTCCAGGCCATCGATGAAAGTCTGCAGTGCTTCAGGGCTGATGCCCTTGCCACGGGTCAGTTCTTTCAGCTTTTCATACGGGTTTTCGATGTTGTAGCGACGCATTACGGTCTGGATCGGCTCGGCGAGGACTTCCCAGCAAGCGTCGAGGTCGGCGGCGATCTTCTGCTCGTTCAGTTCCAGCTTGCTGATGCCCTTGAGGCTGGCTTCATAGGCAATGACGCTGTGGGCAAAGCCCACGCCCAGGTTGCGCAGCACGGTGGAGTCGGTCAGGTCGCGCTGCCAGCGGGAGATCGGCAGTTTGCTCGCCAGGTGCTGGAACAGCGCGTTGGCGATGCCCAGGTTGCCTTCGGAGTTTTCGAAGTCGATCGGGTTGACCTTGTGTGGCATGGTCGAGGAGCCGATTTCGCCAGCGATGGTGCGCTGCTTGAAATAGCCCAGGGAGATGTAGCCCCAGATGTCACGGTCGAAGTCGATCAGGATGGTGTTGAAGCGCGCAATCGCATCGAACAGCTCGGCGATGTAGTCGTGCGGTTCGATCTGGGTGGTGTACGGGTTGAAGCTCAGGCCCAGCTCGTCTTCGATGAAGGCGCGGGCGTTGGCTTCCCAGTCGATGTCCGGGTAGGCCGACAGGTGGGCGTTGTAGTTGCCCACGGCGCCGTTGATCTTGCCCAGCAGCGGCACGGCGGCCACCTGGGCGATCTGGCGCTCCAGGCGGTAGACCACGTTCGCCAGTTCCTTGCCCAGGGTGGTCGGCGAAGCCGGTTGACCGTGGGTGCGTGACAGCATCGGCACGTCGGCGAAGCGGATCGCCAACTCGCGGATGGCCTGGGCGGTCTGGCGCATCAGGGGCAGCATCACCTCATCACGGCCTTCGCGCAGCATCAGGGCGTGGGACAGGTTGTTGATGTCCTCGCTGGTGCAGGCAAAGTGGATGAACTCGCTGACATTGGCCAGCTCCGGCAGCTTGGCCGCCTGCTCCTTGAGCAGGTATTCGATGGCCTTGACGTCGTGGTTGGTGGTGCGCTCGATCTCTTTGACGCGCTCGGCGTGCTCCAGCACAAAGTTTTCCGCCAGAGCGTTCAACACCGCGTTGGCTTCGGCGGAAAACGCCGGGACTTCGCCGATGGCAGGGTGGGCGGCCAGGCGCTGGAGCCAGCGCACTTCAACCAGAACGCGGGCACGGATCAGGCCGTACTCGCTGAAAATCGGGCGCAGGGCCTGGGTTTTGCCGGCGTAGCGGCCGTCAACAGGGGAAACCGCAGTGAGCGAAGAGAGCTGCATGGGGTGTTCTCGGACAGTCGGGCAACGAAATGGGGCGCGTATCATACATGAAAACCAGCACCGGTCCGTTGCCAACTGACCGGCGTGTTACGCGTAACGAGATAAAGCTGTTTTATTACCTGTGGTGAGGGAGCTTGCTCCCGCTGGGCCTGTAGGAGCTGTCGAGTGCAACGAGGCTGCGATCTTTTGATCTTTTGATCTTTTGATCTTTTGATCTTTTGATCTTTTGATCTTTCGCTTGAGATTCAAGCGTCTGGGGAAAGATCGCAGCCTCGTTGCACTCGACAGCTCCTACACAGCTCCTACACAGCTCCTACACAACTTCTGCGGTTCAGAGGGGGCAAGCTCCCTTGCTACAAAAAAACGGTCGAGGCGACTTATTCGTTGCGCATCAACGGGTAAAGCTCTTTCAGCAATTTGCGTCGGCTGATCACCAGTTGCCAGCGATGGCCGCCCAACTGCCGCCACAGCCGTGCCGAGCGGATACCGGCCAGGAGCAGGGCACGGATCTTCGAGGCATTGCTCGGTTGCTGCAGGTTGCGCATGTCGCCATGCACCTGGATACGCTGGCGCAACGTACTCAGGGTGTCCTGATACAGCGAACCGCAGGCCGCGACGACGTTTTCGTGAGCCGGGCCGAAGTGCTCGACCTGGGACTGGATCTGCGGCAAGCGTTTGCCGATGGTTTCCAGCAGGTCGTCACGCTTGGCCAACTGGCGCTCGAGGCCCAGCATCGATAGGGCATAGCGCAGCGGTTCGCGTTGCAGGGCGCTGGGGTCGCGTTCCAGGGCGCCAATCAGCGCACGGTAACCTTCACGCAGGTTCAGGTCGTCGCCACCGTAGACCTCCAGGGTGTCCTTGGGGTCGCGAACCAGCAGGCTGCCCAGCATGCAGGCCACGCCCGCTTCGGAGGCCTGGCCGGTCTTGGCGATCCGGTCCACCAGCACGGCGGCGAGAAACACGCCGCCCAATGCCGTCAGTTGTTCCTGGATAGGGGTCATGCCTGGCTGCTCCAGGGTTCCGCGACTTCGATCACGCCGCCGCCCAGGCAGATGTCGCCATCGTAGAACACCACGGATTGGCCGGGTGTGACCGCCCGCTGCGGGTCATCGAAGGTGGCGCGGTAGCCCGTGGCGGTTTTTTCCAGGGTGCAAGGCTGGTCGCTCTGGCGGTAGCGAACCTTGGCCGTCAGGCGGCGTGGCTCGCTGAGGTCGATCGGGTTGACCCAATAGATGTCGGAGGCGAGCAGGGCGCGGGAGAACAGCCATGGGTGGTCGTTGCCCTGGCCGACGATCAGCTCGTTGTGCTCCAGGTCCTTGACCAGCACGTACCACGGCTCTTCGCCGGCGTCTTTCAGCCCGCCGATGCCCAGGCCTTGGCGCTGGCCGATGGTGTGGTACATCAGGCCATGGTGACGACCGATGACGTCGCCTTCGGTCGTCTTGATCTCGCCCGGCTGGGCCGGCAGGTATTGCTTGAGGAAATCGCTGAAACGGCGCTCGCCGATGAAGCAGATTCCGGTGGAATCCTTCTTCTTGGCGGTGGCCAGGTCATGTTTTTCTGCAATCGCGCGCACTTCGGGCTTTTCCAGTTCGCCGACCGGGAACAGGGTCTTGGCGATCTGCTCGCCGCCGACGGCATGCAGGAAATAGCTCTGGTCCTTGTTCGGGTCCAGGCCCTTGAGCAGTTCGGTGTGGCCGTCGATGTCGCGGCGGCGCACGTAATGGCCGGTGGCGATCAGGTCGGCGCCGAGCATCATGGCGTAGTCGAGGAACGCCTTGAACTTGATTTCGCGGTTGCAGAGGATGTCCGGGTTCGGCGTGCGACCGGCCTTGTATTCGGCCAGGAAGTGCTCGAACACGTTGTCCCAGTACTCGGCGGCGAAGTTGGCGGTGTGCAGCTTGATGCCGATCTTGTCGCACACGGCCTGGGCGTCCGCCAGGTCATCCATGGCGGTGCAGTATTCGGTTCCGTCGTCTTCTTCCCAGTTCTTCATGAACAGGCCTTCCACCTCGTAACCCTGCTCGATCAGCAGAAGGGCGGAAACGGAAGAGTCCACGCCGCCGGACATGCCGACAATGACGCGCTGCTTGGATGTGTCAGAAGGGGCTGGATCACGCATAGGAATTCAATGAGTGTCTTGAAAAAGGACGCGATTCTATCAGGCCCGGGCGCGCAAGGCTAAAGAGAAGGACGGATCAGCGCCAGGCTGTGGCAATGGCCGGCCAGATAATCGTCGATGCAGCGGATGATCAGCTCGCTGCGCCAGTGTTCGCGTTGCGCGAGCAGTTCGTCGCGGGTGAGCCATTTGGCGCCGAGGATGCCGTCGTCCAGTTGATATTCCGGGTGGTGTTTCAAGGCCTTGGCGGCGAAGCAGACCCGTTGGTAGGTCACGCCGTTGCTGGGGGCTGTGTAGAGATAGATGCCGGTTACGCTGGTGGGTTCGACGTCCCAGCCGGTTTCTTCAAGGGTTTCGCGCACGGCGGCTTCGATCAGGGTTTCGTTGGGGTCCAGGTGGCCGGCGGGCTGGTTGAGTACAGCGCGTCCGCCTTTGGATTCTTCCACCATCAGGAAGCGGCCGTTGTCTTCGACGATGGTGGCGACGGTGATGTGGGGGTGCCAGTTCATAAGGTTCCTTTATTGCTCAGATTCGAATATGGGCCATTATGGAGCTTGCAGACGGCTAGGTTTTGTTGACTGGGTACATATCCATTTTTGCGGTAACGGCCGCTTAGGGTTCCGCCCTGACGGCGGGTCACTTTCGAAAAGCGCGAAAGTAACCAAAGCGCTCCTGCCCCACCACTCGGTGCCTCGCTTAGGCTCGGCATGCCCTCACTCCGGCATTGCTCCGTGGGCCGCCGCGAAGGGCCATCCATGGCCCAGCGCGGCTAACCCGGCATCCATGCCGGGTTGCCCACTGCGCAATGCCTGCGTTCGGCCATCGTGGTTAACGGGGCGCCCCAGATCAAGATCAAGATCAAGATCAAAAGCGAGGCGGCTTGATAGCCGGCCTGGTTCTTGGTGAGGTCGCGTTTCTCCTGTGGGAGCGAGCCTGCTCGCGAAGGCGGCCTGGCAGCCGACCTGTCTCTGGTGGCTGTACTCCAATCCAACTGTGGGAGCGAGCTTGCTCGCGATGGCGGTGGGTCAGTCAATATTTGAATTGAATGATGAATTGCAATCGCGAGCAAGCTCGCTCCCACAGGGGTGGGTTCTAAATGCCAGAAACACAAACCCCGGCACAAGGCCGGGGTTTGTGGTACTGCCTACAACCTTACACCAGCGCAGCAATCGCCGCGTTGAAGGTGTTGCTCGGGCGCATGGCCTTGCTGGTCAGCTCCGGGTTGGCGAAGTAGTAACCGCCGATGTCCACGGGCTTGCCTTGCACGGCATTGAGTTCGGCAACGATTTTTTCTTCGTTGTCGGTCAATGTCTTGGCCAGGGTCGCGAACTGGGCCTTGAGGGCTGCGTCGTCGTCCTGGGCGGCCAGTGCCTGGGCCCAGAACAGGGTCAGGTAGAAGTGGCTGCCGCGGTTGTCGATGCCGCCGACCTTGCGCGAAGGCGATTTGTTGCGGTCCAGGAACTCACCGGTAGCCTGGTCCAGGGTCTTGGCCAGCACCAGGGCTTTCGGGTTGTTGTAGGTCACACCCAGATGTTCCAGGGACGCGGCCAGGGCCAGAAACTCGCCCAGGGAATCCCAGCGCAGGAAGTTTTCTTCCAGCAGTTGCTGGACGTGCTTGGGTGCCGAACCGCCAGCGCCGGTTTCGAACAGGCCACCGCCGTTCATCAGCGGCACGATCGACAGCATCTTGGCGCTGGTGCCCAGTTCCATGATCGGGAACAGGTCGGTCAGGTAGTCACGCAGCACGTTGCCGGTCACCGAGATGGTGTCCTTGCCTTCGCGGGTACGGCCCAAGGTGAACTTCATCGCGTCGACAGGCGACATGATGCGGATGTCCAGGCCGTTGGTGTCGTGTTCCTTCAGGTAGGCCTGGACTTTCTCGATGACTACGCCGTCGTGGGCGCGCATCGGGTCCAACCAGAAGATTGCCGGGGTGCTGCTGGCGCGGGCACGGTTGACGGCCAGTTTGACCCAGTCCTGGATCGGCGCGTCCTTGGTCTGGCACATGCGGAAGATATCGCCAGCCTCGACCTTCTGCTCCAGCAGGGTGCGACCGTTGTTGTCGGAAACACGCACCACGCCGTTGGCCTTGATCTGGAAGGTCTTGTCGTGGGAGCCGTACTCTTCGGCTTTCTTGGCCATCAGGCCGACGTTCGGCACGCTGCCCATGGTGGTTGGGTCGAAGGCGCCGTGTTGCTTGCAGTCTTCGATCACCGCCTGGTAGATGGTGGCGTAGCAGCGATCCGGGATCACGGCCTTGGTGTCGTGCAACTGGCCATCGGTGCCCCACATCTTGCCGGAGTCACGGATCATGGCCGGCATCGAGGCGTCGACGATCACGTCGCTCGGCACGTGCAGGTTGGTGATGCCTTTGTCGGAGTTGACCATCGCCAGGGATGGGCGTGCCGCGTAGACCGCCTGGATGTCGGCTTCGATCTGCGCCTGCTGCTCGGCCGGCAGGGCCTTGATGCGGGCGTACAGGTCGCCGATGCCGTTGTTCAGGTTGAAGCCGATCTGCTCCAGCACTTGAGCGTGCTTGGCCAGGGCGTCTTTATAGAACTCGGCAACGATCTGGCCGAACATGATCGGGTCGGAGACCTTCATCATGGTGGCCTTGAGGTGAACCGACAGCAGCACGCCTTTTTGCTTGGCGTCTTCGATTTCCGCGGCGATGAATTCGCGCAGGGCGTTTTTGCTCATCACGGCGCAGTCGAGGATCTCACCGGCTTGTACGGTGGTTTTTTCCTTCAGGACAGTGGCAGTGCCGTCCTGCGCGATCAGCTCGATCTTCACGCTGCCGGCGGCGTCGATCAGGGCGGCTTTTTCGCTGCCGTAGAAATCGCCGGTGCTCATGTGGGCAACGTGGGACTTGGAGTCCGCAGCCCAGGCGCCCATCTTGTGCGGGTGCTTGCGAGCGTAGTTCTTGACCGACAGCGGCGCGCGACGGTCGGAGTTGCCTTCGCGCAGGACCGGGTTCACGGCGCTGCCCTTGATCTTGTCGTAACGGGCGCGCGCGTCTTTCTCGGCGTCGCTGGTCACGGTTTCCGGGTAGTCCGGCAGTGCGTAGCCCTGGGCCTGCAATTCCTTGATCGCGGCCTGCAGTTGCGGCACCGAGGCGCTGATGTTCGGCAGCTTGATGATGTTGGCTTCAGGCGTAACGGCCAGGTCGCCCAGTTCGGCGAGGTGGTCGGCTACGGCTTTGTCACCCAGTTGCTCGGGGAAGCTGGCCAGGATGCGCCCTGCGAGGGAGATATCGCGGGTTTCCACGGCGATATCGGCCGAAGCGGTAAAGGCTTCGACGATCGGCAGCAGCGAATAGGTGGCGAGGGCAGGCGCTTCGTCGGTGAAGGTATAGATGATCTTCGAGCGGGTGGGCATATTCGGATTAACTCTCTTCTTTGCTAAAGCATGCGCAGAAACTCGAGGGGCGCCGGGTAAGCGCGTTCGTTCAAAGTCATCCGTGAGCCGAATGTCGAGGTTTCTTCGCGGTGATGTTGGGTGCATCAGTCGAGCGTCAAGCGGTCGGGCCGCGGTAACGGCCCGGCTTTCAAAATGGCGGAAAGTCTCGTAATAGAGCCGTCAGCCGTCGTGACCCTGTGGTCAGCGGCGGCATTATACATAGGTAGCTGGCGATCTGCCGATGGTTCATAGACTTCCGTACACGTCCATTGGTCTAAACGTCGCAGTACCCCTGGGGCGGACTATGCTCATGTTTGGCGCTTTTCCCTTGGTTTTCAGGCTTGTACACGGCGAAGTGCAAGGCTTTGCCGCGGATGGGCCTAACGTAGGGTTTGCGTGCCGATTCAACTGGGGTACGCTCGAACGCAGCCAGATGTTCAATCCAAGCAATGGAGTTCAGCATGGGGTATCAAAAGATTCAGGTTCCAGCCGTCGGTGACAAAATCACCGTCAATGCAGACCATTCTCTTAATGTTCCCGACAACCCGATCATCCCCTTCATCGAAGGCGACGGCATTGGCGTCGATATCAGTCCGGTCATGATCAAGGTTGTGGACGCTGCGGTTCAGAAGGCCTATGGCGGCAAACGCAAGATTTCCTGGATGGAAGTCTATGCCGGTGAGAAAGCGACCCAGGTCTACGACCAGGACACCTGGTTGCCCCAGGAAACCCTGGATGCAGTCAAGGACTACGTGGTGTCCATCAAGGGCCCGCTGACCACGCCGGTCGGTGGCGGTATCCGTTCGTTGAACGTAGCGCTGCGCCAGCAGCTCGACCTGTATGTCTGCCTGCGCCCGGTGCGTTGGTTCGAAGGCGTGCCAAGCCCGGTCAAGAAGCCTGGCGACGTGGACATGACGATCTTCCGCGAGAACTCCGAGGACATCTATGCGGGCATCGAGTGGAAGGCCGGTTCGGCCGAGGCCACCAAGGTCATCAAGTTCCTGAAAGAAGAAATGGGCGTGACCAAGATCCGCTTTGACGAGGATTGCGGCATCGGCGTCAAGCCGGTTTCCAAGCAGGGCACCAAGCGCCTGGCTCGCAAGGCCCTGCAATATGTGGTCGACAACGATCGTGATTCGCTGACCATCGTGCACAAAGGCAACATCATGAAGTTCACCGAAGGTGCCTTCAAGGAATGGGCCTATGAAGTGGCGGCCGAGGAATTCGGTGCGACCCTGCTCGACGGCGGGCCGTGGATGCAGTTCAAGAACCCACGCACCGGCAAGAATGTCATCGTCAAGGACGCCATCGCCGACGCGATGCTGCAGCAGATCCTGTTGCGTCCGGCTGAATATGACGTGATCGCCACCCTGAACCTGAACGGTGACTACCTCTCCGATGCCCTGGCGGCGGAAGTGGGCGGCATTGGCATTGCGCCGGGCGCCAACCTGTCCGACACCGTGGCGATGTTCGAAGCCACCCACGGTACCGCGCCGAAGTATGCCGGCAAGGACCAGGTCAACCCGGGTTCGCTGATCCTGTCGGCGGAAATGATGCTGCGCCACATGGGGTGGACCGAAGCGGCCGACCTGATCATCAAGGGCACCAACGGCGCGATTTCGGCCAAGACCGTGACCTATGACTTCGAGCGCCTGATGGAGGGCGCCAAGCTGGTGTCGTCCTCGGGCTTCGGTGATGCCCTGATCTCGCACATGTAAGCGAATCGGCGCTCAACGTGAATGCCCGGCTCGAGTGATCGAACCGGGCATTTTCATTCAGGTGGGGAGGTGACTGCCGGTCAGTGCGTCTCGGTGACCCTGACCTTGACAGGGGCGGGCGCGTCTTCGACAGGGGCTGGCTGGATGCTGACGGCATGTAGGCCCTTGGGGCCCTGGATAACGTTGAATATCACAGGTTGCCCGGCTTTCAGGGTCTTGTAGCCGTCCATCTCGATGGCCGAATAATGGGCGAACAGGTCTCCGATATCCTCGCCGTCCGCAAGAATGAAACCGTAACCCTTGGCATTATTGAACCATTTCACCTTGCCCTTCTTCTTGACGACCGACATAACCCATTTCCCTCTGCAACGCACTCCATCACTGGAGTATCATCCAGTCCATCCGCAGGCTAATCTTGTTTGCAGGATAGATTCCACGGACCTTTTTAACCCACGATGGGCTCTATTGGTTGTAACACTGATTTCCCGATAGTCAAGGTGGCTCCGGTGGTCGTGGTTGAAATCGCCCACAAGCGCCCCCATCACTGTATTCGCCAACTAAACGAACCTTTCTTTCCATGCATGCAGTCAGCCAGATTCGACTAACATTCAATCAGGATCGCCCGGATCTACACGACGACGATTCCGCAGGCATTGCTGTTCAGGAAGCAAAGCCCGCATTACAGGCGCCACCGATGTACAAGGTGGTTTTGTTCAACGATGACTACACACCGATGGATTTCGTCGTCGAAGTGCTCGAGGTGTTTTTTAACCTGAATCGGGAGCTGGCGACCAAGGTCATGCTGGCCGTCCATACAGAGGGACGGGCAGTATGTGGAGTGTTTACCCGCGACATCGCCGAGACTAAGGCCATGCAGGTCAACCAGTACGCCCGGGAAAGCCAGCATCCGCTACTCTGTGAAATCGAGAAGGACGGTTAACGCCGACCACTTGGGTATGAGGTGAAGCTATGTTAAACCGCGAGCTCGAAGTCACCCTCAATCTTGCCTTCAAGGAGGCTCGTTCGAAGCGTCATGAATTCATGACCGTCGAGCACCTGCTGTTGGCCCTATTGGATAACGAGGCTGCCGCCACCGTTTTGCGTGCCTGCGGCGCGAACCTCGATAAACTCAAGCATGATCTGCAGGAGTTCATCGACTCCACCACGCCACTGATCCCCGTGCATGACGAGGATCGCGAAACCCAGCCAACCCTGGGCTTCCAGCGTGTCCTGCAACGTGCTGTCTTTCATGTACAGAGCTCGGGCAAGCGTGAAGTCACCGGCGCCAACGTGCTGGTTGCGATCTTCAGCGAGCAGGAAAGCCAGGCGGTGTTCCTGCTCAAGCAGCAGAGCGTCGCGCGTATCGATGTCGTCAACTACATCGCCCATGGTATCTCCAAGGTACCGGGGCATGGCGATCATTCCGAGGGTGAACAGGATATGCAGGACGACGAGGGCGGTGAGTCTTCTTCTTCAGGCAACCCATTGGACGCCTATGCCAGCAACCTGAACGAACTGGCGCGCCAGGGCCGTATCGATCCGCTGGTCGGGCGTGAGGCGGAAGTCGAGCGCGTGGCCCAGATCCTGGCCCGGCGCCGCAAGAACAACCCCTTGCTGGTGGGCGAGGCGGGCGTGGGCAAGACCGCGATTGCCGAAGGCCTGGCCAAGCGCATCGTCGACAACCAGGTGCCGGACCTGCTGGCCAACAGCGTGGTGTATTCCCTCGACCTGGGTGCCTTGCTGGCCGGTACCAAGTACCGCGGTGATTTCGAGAAGCGCTTCAAGGCGTTGCTCGGCGAACTGAAAAAGCGTCCGCAGGCGATCCTGTTCATCGACGAAATCCACACCATCATCGGTGCCGGGGCGGCGTCGGGCGGGGTCATGGATGCGTCGAACCTGCTCAAGCCGCTGCTGTCCTCGGGTGATATCCGTTGCATCGGCTCGACCACGTTCCAGGAGTTTCGCGGGATCTTCGAGAAAGACCGCGCCCTGGCCCGGCGTTTCCAGAAGGTCGATGTGTCGGAGCCTTCGGTGGAAGACACCATTGGCATCCTGCGCGGCCTGAAGGGGCGTTTCGAGCTGCACCATAACATCGAATACAGCGATGAAGCCCTGCGCGCGGCGGCTGAACTGGCCTCGCGCTACATCAACGACCGGCACATGCCGGACAAGGCCATCGACGTCATCGACGAAGCGGGTGCCTACCAGCGCCTGCAACCCTTGGAGAAACGCGTCAAGCGCATCGAAGTGCCTCAGGTCGAGGACATCGTCGCGAAAATCGCGCGTATTCCGCCCAAGCACGTTACCAGTTCCGACAAGGAACTGCTGCGTAACCTGGAGCGTGACCTGAAGCTGACGGTGTTCGGCCAGGATGCGGCCATCGACTCGCTGTCGACCGCCATCAAGCTGTCCCGCGCCGGTCTCAAGTCGCCGGACAAGCCGGTCGGTTCGTTCCTGTTCGCCGGTCCTACCGGTGTCGGCAAGACCGAGGCGGCGCGGCAACTGGCCAAGGCGATGGGCATCGAGCTGGTGCGCTTCGACATGTCCGAGTACATGGAGCGTCATACCGTATCGCGTCTGATCGGTGCGCCTCCGGGCTATGTCGGTTTCGACCAGGGTGGCCTGTTGACCGAAGCCATCACCAAGCAACCGCACTGCGTATTGCTGCTCGACGAGATCGAGAAGGCGCATCCGGAAGTCTTCAACCTGCTCCTGCAGGTCATGGACCACGGCACGCTGACCGATAACAACGGGCGCAAGGCAGACTTCCGCAACGTGATCGTCATCATGACCACGAACGCCGGTGCCGAAACCGCAGCGCGCGCGTCGATCGGTTTCACCCATCAGGACCACTCGTCCGATGCGATGGAAGTGATCAAGAAGAGCTTCACGCCTGAGTTCCGCAACCGCCTGGACACCATTATCCAGTTCGGTCGCCTCAGCCATGAAGTCATCAAGAGCGTGGTGGACAAGTTCCTTACCGAACTTCAGGCCCAGCTCGAAGACAAGCGTGTGTTGCTGGAAGTCACCGACGCGGCCCGCAGTTGGCTGGCCGAAGGTGGTTATGATGTGACGATGGGTGCGCGGCCGATGGCTCGCTTGATCCAGGACAAGATCAAGCGTCCGCTGGCGGAGGAGATCCTCTTTGGCGAGCTGGCCGAGCATGGCGGTGTGGTTCACATCGACATCAAGGACGGCGAGCTGACCTTCGACTTCGAAACCACGGCTGAAATGGCCTGACCGTTAGCTGCAATAAAGCAAAAGGCGCCGAAAGGCGCCTTTTTGCTGTTCCAGTCCCGCATCATGCCCTGTTGTGGGCAAGGCACAAGACTGGGTTTCACTGCCAATCCCTGTGGGAGCTATGTGTTTCTGAAGATTGGGGCAAATTCCAGGCAAACAAAAACGCCCGGCATCAGCCGGGCGTCTTGTATTGACTTGTTAGCGAGCGCGGTAAGTGATGCGCCCTTTGCTCAAGTCATAGGGCGTCAGCTCGACGCGCACTTTGTCACCGGTAAGAATACGAATGTAGTTCTTGCGCATCTTGCCGGAGATATGCGCGGTTACGACGTGCCCATTTTCCAACTCCACACGAAACATGGTGTTGGGCAGGGTGTCGACGACAGTGCCTTCCATTTCGAAGCTGTCTTCTTTCGACATGCAGTAAAGCCCTCGGTATCCAGTGAATGGCCCGGTGCAACTGCGCCAGGCAAAAGCGGCGTGCATTGTGCCCGAAAAAGGGGGTTCAAGCCAAGGGGTTCTAGCTTTTAAGCCGAAGGGTGCTAACTCAGGACAACCCACCGCTGGTTAATCAGCAATTCGATAGGCCGATATTGGGTCTTGTAGTTCATTTTCTTGCAGTTCTTGATCCAGTAGCCCAGGTACACCGCTTCGAGTCCCAGGCGCCGGGCTTCGTTGATTTGCCAGAGGATGGCAAAGCGCCCGAGGCTGCGCCGTTCTTCTTCCGGCTCATAGAAGGTGTACACCGCTGAAAGGCCGTTGGGCAGCAGGTCCGTGACGGCGATGGCGACCAGTCGCCCCTCCAGCCGGAACTCATAGAAGCGGGAAAACGGCAGGTCACGCACCAGGAAGGTCGAGAACTGATCCCGGCTGGGCGGGTACATGTCGCCATCGGCATGGCGTTGTTCGATGTAGCGTTGGTACAGGTCGAAATATTCTTCGGTGAATTGCGGCTTGGCCGGGCGGACCTGAAGGTCGGCGTTGCGCTTGAAAATGCGTTTCTGCTGGCGATTGGGCAAGAATTGCGCCACGGGGATGCGCGCCGGGACGCAGGCGTTGCAATGCTGGCAATGCGGCCGGTAGAGGTGATCGCCGCTACGACGAAAGCCCATTTCCGACAGGTCTGCGTAGACATGCACATCCATGGGCTGGCTAGGGTCGAGGAACAGCGTCGTGGCCTGCTCCTCCGGCAGGTAACTGCAAGAGTGGGGCTGAGTGGCATAGAACTTCAAACGCGCCAACTCGGTCATGAATCAACCCTCGGATGAGCTTTAAATCTAATTGTAAGCCAGGAGCGCGGATGTCGCTCAGCAAACCCAGGTCGCGTGGTTGGGTTGGTCCAGGTGTGCCTCGAGATACTCGGCGAACCGCGTGCGCGGGATCGAGCGAGCGCCCAGGCTGTGCAGATGCTCGGTGGGCATCTGACAGTCGATCAGCACGAAACCGGCGGCCTTGAGATGTTGGACCAGCATGGCGAAGCCGAATTTCGACGCATTGTCGGCCCGGCTGAACATCGATTCACCAAAGAACAGTTGGCCCATGGCCAAGCCATACAGGCCGCCCACCAGCACGCCCTGGTCCCAGACTTCCACCGAATGGGCAAAACCGCGCCGGTGCAGTTGCAGATAAGCGGTTTGCATGGCGTCGGTGATCCAGGTGCCCTCGGCATAGTCCCGCGGCGCGGCGCAGGCCTGGATGACCGCGGCAAAATCCTGATCGAACGTCACTGTATAGCGCTGCTTGCGCAACAGCTTGCCCAGGCTGCGGGACACGTGCAGTTCGTCGGGAAACAACACCGTGCGTGGGTCCGGCGACCACCACAGGATCGGTTGTCCCTCGGAAAACCAGGGGAAACAGCCGTGGCGATAGGCCTGGATCAGCCGGTCGGCGGAAAGATCGCCACCGGCGGCCAATAACCCGTTGGGATCGCGCATGGCTTTTGCCAGAGGCGGAAATTCGAGGCTGTTGCGTTGTAACCAGGTCAGCATGGGTGTCCGGCTTGTAGAAGGGGAGGGCGGCAGGTGGCGGGTCTCGCCTGTCAGCGAGCACCCGCCTGGAAGGTTAACCGTCAAACGGCCGGGATGTCATCGAGATACTTCTCCGCATCGAGTGCGGCCATGCAACCGGCACCGGCGGAGGTAATCGCCTGGCGATAGACGTGGTCGGCTACGTCGCCGGCGGCGAATACGCCTTCGATATCGGTCGCGGTGGCGTTGCCTTCACTGCCGCCGCGCACGAGCAGGTAGCCGTCGTGCATCGTCAACTGGCCCTGGAACAGGTCGGTGTTGGGTTTGTGGCCGATGGCAATGAACACCCCGGCCAGGGACAAGGTGCTGGTTTCGCCGCTCTCGCTGTGCCGCAGGCGTGCGCCGGTCACGCCGCTGGCGTCGCCCAGGACTTCATCCAGGTTCTGGTTCCAGTGCAGGGTGATATTGCCGCTGCTGGCCTTTTCGAAGAGTTTGTCCTGGAGGATTTTCTCGGCGCGCAGCTTGTCGCGGCGGTGGATCAGGTGCACTTCCCGGGCGATGTTCGACAGGTACAGGGCTTCCTCGACCGCGGTATTACCGCCGCCAACCACCGCCACTACCTGGTTGCGATAGAAAAAGCCATCGCAGGTCGCACAGGCGGAAACCCCTTTGCCAGCGAAGCTTTCTTCCGAGGGCAGCCCCAGGTACTGGGCCGAGGCGCCCGTGGCGATAATCAGCGCATCACAGGTGTAGGTGCCGCTGTCGCCGATCAATTCGAACGGGCGCTGCTGCAACTTGGCGGTGTGGACATGGTCGTAGACGATCTGCGTGTCGAAGCGCTCGGCGTGCCGTTGCATGCGCTCCATCAATACCGGACCGGTCAGGCCTTCGACATCGCCGGGCCAGTTATCGACTTCCACGGTAGTGGTGAGCTGGCCACCGGCCTGTATCCCGGTAATGACTACGGGTTTGAGGTTGGCGCGGGCGGCATAGACTGCCGCGCTGTACCCCGCAGGGCCGGAACCGAGAATGATCAGGCGTGAATGCTTCACTTCGCTCATAAAAAACACCTCATAAGCCTTTGTCACAAAAGAGAATGCATGGTCCAATTGACGCGTGTGCACCTTGAATCCGGCTATGCTGTTACGCAGCGAGCGGCCAATGCCTTGGCGTCGACAAACCCGTACAATGCACGGGTTTTGAACGCAGGATGGCCTAAAGATCAAAATTTTCCGCCGCACCGGCAGTTTTCCGGATGCACCTCACAGTGGTAAAAGTAGTACCGGTTGTGCACATTCACTTTTTTACCTGCTCGTCATGGGCAGTTTTTTATAGTCATTCAACAGATGGACGCGCCGTTGGCGCAGGAAAAGAAGCGTTTTGAAGAAATCCACCGCAGCACCCAAACCAGTCGTTCCGCTCTGGCGCCAGCAATTGCACTACCGGCTCAAGGAAGGTGCGTTGATCGCCATCGGTGCCCTGTGCCTGTTCCTGATGATGGCCCTGCTGACCTACGGCAAGGACGATCCGGGCTGGAGCCATAACAGCAAGATCGACGACGTGCAGAATTTCGGCGGTCCGGCCGGTTCCTACAGCGCCGACATCCTGTTCATGGTGCTGGGCTATTTCGCCTATATCTTCCCGCTGCTGCTGGCGATCAAGGCCTACCAGATCTTCCGCCAGCGCCACGAGCCTTGGCAGTGGAGCGGCTGGCTGTTCTCCTGGCGCCTGATCGGCCTGGTGTTCCTGGTGTTGTCGGGGGCCGCGCTGGCCCATATCCATTTCCATGCACCCACCGGCTTGCCGGCCGGTGCCGGCGGTGCGCTGGGGGAAAGCCTCGGCGACCTGGCCAGGAACGCCCTGAACATCCAGGGCAGCACCTTATTGTTCATCGCCCTGTTCCTGTTCGGCCTGACGGTGTTCACCGACCTGTCCTGGTTCAAGGTCATGGACGTCACCGGCAAGATCACCCTCGACCTGATCGAACTGATCCAGGGCGCCGTCAACCGCTGGTGGGCGGCGCGCACCGAGCGCAAGCAACTGGTGGCGCAACTGCGTGAAGTCGACGACCGCGTCCACGACGTGGTGGCCCCGAGCACACCGGACAAACGCGAGCAGGCCAAGGTCAAGGAGCGCCTGATCGAGCGTGAGCAGGCATTGAGCAAGCACATGTCCGAGCGCGAGAAACAGGTGCCGCCGGTCATCACCATGGCCCCGGCCAAGCCGCCGGAGCAGAGCAAGCGCGTGCAGAAAGAGAAGCAGGCGCCGCTGTTCGTCGACAGCGCGGTGGAAGGCACCTTGCCGCCGATCTCGATCCTGGACCCGGCCGAGAAGAAACAGCTCAATTATTCCCCTGAATCCCTGGCGGCCGTTGGCCACTTGCTGGAGATCAAGCTCAAGGAATTCGGGGTCGAGGTCTCGGTGGATTCGATCCACCCGGGCCCGGTGATTACCCGTTATGAAATCCAGCCGGCTGCTGGCGTGAAGGTCAGCCGCATCGCCAACCTCGCGAAGGACCTGGCGCGTTCCCTGGCCGTGACCAGCGTGCGGGTAGTGGAAGTGATTCCCGGCAAGACCACCGTGGGCATCGAGATTCCCAACGAAGACCGGCAGATCGTGCGCTTCTCCGAAGTACTGTCGACGCCTGAGTACGACAACCACAAGTCGCCGGTCACCCTGGCCCTGGGTCACGACATCGGCGGCAAGCCGGTCATCACCGACCTGGCGAAGATGCCCCACTTGCTGGTGGCCGGTACCACCGGTTCCGGTAAGTCGGTGGGCGTGAACGCGATGATCCTGTCGATCCTGTTCAAGTCCGGCCCGGAAGACGCCAAGCTGATCATGATCGACCCGAAAATGCTCGAGTTGTCGATCTACGAAGGCATTCCGCACTTGTTGTGCCCGGTGGTCACCGACATGAAGGACGCCGCCAACGCCTTGCGCTGGAGCGTCGCCGAGATGGAGCGTCGCTACAAGCTGATGGCGAAGATGGGCGTGCGCAACCTGTCGGGCTTCAACGCCAAGGTCAAGGAAGCGGAAGAGGCCGGCACACCGTTGACCGACCCGTTGTATCACCGCGAAAGCATCCACGACGAAGCGCCGCTGCTGCACAAGCTGCCGACCATCGTGGTGGTGGTGGACGAATTCGCCGACATGATGATGATCGTCGGCAAGAAGGTCGAAGAGCTGATCGCCCGTATCGCCCAGAAGGCCCGTGCGGCCGGTATCCACCTGATCCTCGCCACACAGCGGCCGTCGGTGGACGTGATCACCGGCCTGATCAAGGCCAACATCCCGACCCGCATGGCGTTCCAGGTGTCGAGCAAGATCGACTCGCGGACCATCATCGACCAGGGCGGCGCCGAGCAACTGCTTGGCCACGGTGACATGCTCTACATGCCGCCGGGCACCAGCCTGCCGATTCGGGTGCACGGCGCGTTCGTCTCCGACGACGAAGTGCACCGCGTGGTGGAAGCCTGGAAGTTGCGTGGCGCCCCTGAATACAACGACGACATCCTCAACGGTGTCGAAGAAGCCGGCAGCGGTTTCGAGGGCAGCAGTGGTGGCGGTGACGACGATGCTGAAACCGATGCGCTCTATGACGAAGCGGTGCAGTTCGTCCTGGAGAGCCGCCGGGCCTCGATTTCCGCCGTACAGCGCAAGCTGAAGATCGGCTACAACCGCGCCGCCCGCATGATCGAAGCCATGGAAATGGCCGGGGTGGTGACGGCGATGAACACCAACGGCTCGCGCGAAGTACTGGCGCCGGGCCCGATGCGCGACTAATGACCCGGGCGGCCTGCTGAAGCACCGTCCGAACCCCCACGACTTCATGAGGACTCCCATGCGCCTGATTCGCATGTTGCTGTTGCCCGTACTGGCCTTGTCTACTTTTTCGGCCCACGCCGGCGAAAAGGACGTGGCTCGCCTGACCCAGTTGCTGGGTGGCTCCAAGACCCTGACGGCACGTTTCTCCCAGTTGACCCTCGACGGCAGCGGCACCCAATTGCAGGAAACCGCCGGCGACATGGCCCTGCAGCGTCCGGGCCTGTTCTACTGGCACACCGATGCGCCGGCTGAACAACTGATGGTCTCCGACGGCAAGAAAGTCTCCCTGTGGGACCCGGACCTGGAACAGGTGACCATCAAGACCCTCGACCAGCGCCTGACCCAGACACCGGCACTGCTGCTCTCCGGTGACATTTCCGAGATCAGCCAGAGCTTCGACATCACCTCCAAGGAGGCCGGGGGCGTGATTGACTTCACCCTCAAGCCCAAGACCAAGGACAGCCTGTTCGACAGCCTGCGCCTGTCGTTCCGCAATGGCCTGGTCAACGACATGCAGTTGATCGACAGTGTCGGCCAGCGCACCAATATTCTGTTCACCGGGGTCAAGGCCAATGAGGTGATCCCGGCATCCAAGTTCAAGTTCGACATCCCCAAGGGTGCGGATGTGATCCAGGAATAACCCGAGATAACTCCTGTGGGAGCGAGCCTGCTCGCGAAGGCGGCGGATCAGTTGGATTTGTCGTGGCTGGCACACCGCTTTCGCGAGCAGGCTCGCTCCCACAATGGATTGTGGTGTTCAATCAATTAATGGATCGGCAACAGGACCCAGCGGAGGGTTTGTCGTAATCATGGACCTGTTTCGAAGCGCCCCGATTGCCCAGCCATTGGCCGCCCGCTTGCGCGCGACCAACCTGGATGAGTACGTCGGCCAGGAACATGTGCTCGCCCGCGGCAAGCCTCTGCGCGAGGCCTTGGAGCAGGGTGCGTTGCACTCGATGATTTTCTGGGGCCCGCCGGGCGTGGGCAAGACCACCCTGGCGCGGCTGCTGGCGGAGGTCTCGGACGCGCATTTCGAAACGGTGTCGGCGGTGCTGGCTGGGGTCAAGGAAATCCGCCAGGCGGTGGAAGTCGCCAAGCAGCAGGCCGGGCAATACGGCAAGCGCACGATCCTGTTCGTCGACGAAGTGCACCGCTTCAACAAATCCCAGCAGGATGCGTTCCTGCCCTACGTCGAAGACGGCACGCTGATTTTCATCGGCGCGACCACCGAAAACCCTTCGTTCGAACTCAACAACGCCTTGCTGTCCCGGGCTCGCGTCTACGTGCTCAAGAGCCTCGACGAAACGGCGATGCGAAAGCTGGTGCAGCGGGCACTGACCGAAGAACGTGGCCTGGGCAAGCGGCATTTGAGCCTCAGCGATGAAGGCTTCCAGATCCTGTGTTCAGCCGCCGATGGGGATGGCCGGCGCTTGCTGAACCTGCTGGAAAACGCCTCGGACCTGGCCGAAGACGACAGCGAGATTGGCGTCGAGCTGCTGCAAAGCCTGCTGGGCGATACCCGGCGGCGCTTCGACAAGGGTGGCGAGGCGTTCTACGACCAGATTTCTGCGCTGCACAAATCCATCCGCGGTTCCAACCCCGACGCGGCCTTGTACTGGTTTGCGCGCATGATCGACGGCGGCTGCGATCCGCTGTACCTGGCGCGGCGGGTGGTGCGCATGGCCAGCGAAGACATCGGCAATGCCGACCCACGGGCGCTGAGCCTGTGCCTGGCGGCCTGGGACGTGCAGGAGCGCCTCGGCAGCCCGGAAGGCGAGCTTGCCGTGGCCCAGGCGATCACCTACCTGGCTTGTGCGCCGAAAAGCAACGCCGTGTACATGGGCTTCAAGGCGGCGATGCGCAGCGCTACCGAGCATGGCTCCCTCGAGGTGCCGCTGCACCTGCGCAACGCGCCGACCAAGCTCATGAAGCAGCTGGGCTACGGCGAAGAATACCGTTACGCCCACGATGAGCCGGACGCCTATGCCGCCGGCGAAGACTATTTTCCCGATGAACTCGAACCCCAGCGCTTCTACCAGCCGGTGCCTCGGGGCCTTGAGCTGAAGATCGGCGAGAAGCTCAACCACTTGGCGCAACTGGACCGCTTGAGTCCACGGCAGCGGAGAAAACCTTGATTCCTTTGATACTTGCCGTTTCCGTCGGCGGCGTCGCCGGCACCTTGCTGCGTTTCGCCACGGGCAACTGGATCAACGCAAATTGGCCCCGGCACTTCTATACCGCGACGCTGGCCGTTAATATCGTGGGCTGTCTGCTGATCGGCGTTCTATACGGTCTGTTTTTGATTCGCCCGGAAGTGCCCATCGAGGTGCGGGCCGGGCTGATGGTTGGCTTTCTCGGCGGCCTGACGACTTTTTCATCCTTTTCACTGGATACGGTGCGCCTGCTGGAAAGCGGGCAGGTGCCGCTGGCCCTGGGCTATGCGGCCATCAGCGTATTCGGCGGGCTGCTCGCCACGTGGGCCGGCCTGTCCCTGACCAAACTTTGATAACGAGAGACCGACATGCTCGATTCCAAACTGTTACGTAGCAACCTCCAGGACGTAGCGGACCGCCTGGCTTCCCGTGGCTTTGCCCTGGACGTCGCGCGCATCGAAGCGCTGGAAGAACAGCGCAAGACCGTCCAGACCCGCACCGAAGCCCTGCAGGCTGAACGTAACGCGCGCTCCAAGTCCATCGGCCAGGCCAAGCAGCGTGGCGAAGACATCGCGCCGCTGATGGCCGATGTCGAGCGCATGGCGGGCGAGTTGAGCGCGGGCAAGGTCGAGCTGGACGCGATCCAGACCGAGCTGGATTCGATCCTACTGAGCATTCCAAACCTGCCTCACGAATCGGTGCCGGTCGGTGAAGACGAAGACGGCAACGTCGAAGTGCGCCGTTGGGGCACGCCGACCACCTTCGATTTCCCGGTTCAGGACCACGTGGCCCTGGGCGAGAAATTCGGCTGGCTCGACTTCGAAACCGCCGCCAAGCTGTCGGGAGCTCGTTTCGCCCTGCTACGTGGGCCAATTGCCCGCCTGCATCGGGCCCTGGCGCAGTTCATGATCAACCTGCACGTCACCGAGCACGGCTACGAAGAAGCCTACACGCCGTACCTGGTCCAGGCCCCGGCGCTGCAAGGCACCGGCCAGTTGCCGAAGTTCGAGGAAGACCTGTTCAAGATCAGCCGCGACGGCGAGGCCGACCTGTACCTGATCCCGACCGCCGAAGTGTCGTTGACCAACATCGTGGCCGGCGAGATCGTCGACGCCAAGCAACTGCCGATCAAGTTCGTTGCCCATACGCCATGCTTCCGCAGTGAAGCCGGGGCGTCGGGCCGTGATACCCGCGGCATGATCCGCCAGCACCAGTTCGACAAGGTCGAGATGGTCCAGGTCGTCGAGCCGTCGAAGTCCATGGAGGCCCTGGAAAGCCTGACTGCTAACGCCGAGAAGGTCCTGCAATTGCTGGAACTGCCGTATCGCACCCTGGCGCTGTGCACCGGCGACATGGGCTTCAGCGCGGTCAAGACCTACGACCTGGAAGTCTGGATCCCGAGCCAGGACAAGTACCGCGAGATTTCGTCGTGCTCCAACTGCGGCGACTTCCAGGCCCGCCGCATGCAGGCGCGCTTCCGCAACCCGGAAACCGGCAAGCCGGAACTGGTCCACACCCTCAATGGCTCCGGCCTGGCGGTGGGTCGTACCTTGGTGGCAGTGCTGGAAAACTACCAGCAGGCCGACGGTTCGATCCGTGTGCCTGAGGTGTTGAAGCCTTACATGGGCGGCATCGAGGTCATCGGCTAAATGGACTATTTGCCACTGTTCCATAACCTGCGCGGCAGCCGCGTGCTGGTGGTTGGCGGCGGGGAGATTGCCTTGCGCAAGTCCCGCCTGCTGGCCGATGCCGGCGCGTTGTTGCGGGTGGTCGCACCCGACATCGAACCGCAGTTGCGGGAGCTGGTCAGTGGCAGCGGCGGGGAGTGCGTCCAGCGCGGTTACCTGGAGACGGATCTGGACGGTTGCGGGTTGATCATTGCCGCCACCGACGACGAACCGCTCAATGCCCAGGTCTCGGCCGATGCCCACAAGCGTTGCGTGCCGGTCAACGTGGTGGACGCGCCGGCCCTGTGCAGCGTGATTTTCCCGGCTATCGTCGACCGTTCGCCCCTGGTGATCGCAGTGTCCAGTGGCGGCGATGCGCCGGTGCTGGCGCGGCTGATCCGGGCCAAGCTGGAAACCTGGATTCCGTCGACCTACGGGCAACTGGCGGGTCTGGCGGCGCGTTTCCGCAATCAGGTCAAAGGTTTGTTCCCCGATGTCCAACAGCGCCGGGCGTTCTGGGAAGAAGTGTTCCAAGGCCCCATCGCCGATCGTCAGTTGGCCGGGCAGGGCGGCGAAGCCGAGCGTCTGCTGCGGGAAAAGATTGACGGCCAGGCGCCGAACGCGCCGGGGGAAGTCTACCTGGTGGGGGCCGGGCCGGGTGATCCGGACCTGCTGACGTTCCGCGCCTTGCGCCTGATGCAGCAGGCGGACGTGGTGTTGTACGACCGCTTGGTGGCCCCGGCGATCCTGGA
Organism: Pseudomonas thivervalensis; assembly: GCF_001269655.1. Lineage (GTDB taxonomy): Bacteria > Pseudomonadota > Gammaproteobacteria > Pseudomonadales > Pseudomonadaceae > Aquipseudomonas > Aquipseudomonas thivervalensis. The sequence goes on along the minus strand of NZ_LHVE01000012.1, from coordinate 29,423 downwards.
ACTGTGCCGGCGCGACGCCGAGCGCATCTATGTCGGCAAGCGCCGCGCCGACCATGCCGTGCCCCAGGACCAGATCAACCAGCAATTGGTCGATCTGGCCCGCCAGGGCAAGCGTGTGGTGCGGTTGAAGGGCGGCGATCCGTTCATCTTCGGCCGTGGTGGCGAGGAAATCGAAGAGCTGGCGGCCCATGGCATTCCGTTCCAGGTCGTTCCGGGCATCACCGCCGCCAGTGGTTGCGCGGCCTACGCCGGGATCCCGCTGACCCATCGCGACTACGCCCAGTCGGTGCGGTTCATCACCGGCCATCTCAAGGACGGCACCAGTGACTTGCCGTGGGCCGACCTGGTGTCACCGGCGCAGACCCTGGTGTTCTACATGGGCCTGGTCGGCCTGCCGATGATCTGCAACGAGCTGATCAAGCACGGGCGTGCGGCGGATACGCCGGCGGCGTTGATCCAGCAGGGCACGACGTCCAACCAGCGGGTCTTTACTGGCACCTTGGCGGATTTGCCGCGGCTGGTGGCCGAGCATGAGGTGCATGCGCCGACGTTGGTGATCGTTGGGGAAGTGGTGCAACTGCGCGAGAAGCTGGCGTGGTTTGAAGGGGCTCAGGGGCAGGTCTGAAGACCGCGTCGACCCCAATCGCGAGCAGGCTCGCTCCCACAATGGACCGTGTACAACCGCAGATCCATGGTTGAACAACGATCAAATGTGGGAGCGAGCCTGCTCGCGATTGGCCTTCAGAGGCAATAAAGATCCATGATCAGCTCCCAGCCCCCCGCCAAATCCCTTTCCCACTCAACCTTCCCCGATCATGGGCGACGGTAAAGTCCTGCTGCGGCCCCTTGGGCACGATCCCATTGGGGTTGATGGTCTTGTGGCTGCCGTAGTAATGGCCCTGGATGTGGGGGAAGTCCACGGTTTCGGCAATCCCCGGCCACTGGTACAGCTCCCGCAGCCAGTTCGACAGGTTCGGGTAATCGGCGATGCGCCGCAGGTTGCATTTGAAATGGCCGAAGTACACCGCGTCGAAGCGGATCATCGTCGTGAACAAACGGATATCCGCTTCGGTCAGGTATTCGCCAGCCAGGTAACGACGATTTGCCAGCAATGTTTCCAGCCAATCCAACTCGGCAAATAATCGGTCGAAGGCTTCTTCGTACGCCGCTTGGGTCGTGGCGAATCCGGCGCGGTAGACGCCGTTGTTCACCGCCGGGTAGATGCGCTCGTTCAATGCGTCGATCTCGCGGCGCAGGTGTTCGGGGTACAGATCCAGGTCGTTGCCGGTCAAGTCGTCGAAGGCGCTGTTGAACATGCGGATGATTTCCGCCGATTCGTTGTTGACGATGCGTTGTTGGCGTTTGTCCCACAGCGCCGGCACAGTGACGCGACCAGTGTAGTCCGGTGTGTCGGCGGTGTAGCGCTGGTGCAGGAAGCTCAGGTTGTCGAGCTTGTCGCCTGTGGAGCCGTGGGCCTTGTCGAAGGTCAAGCCGTTTTCCAGCATCAAGTAGCTGACCACCGAGACGTCGATCAGCTCTTCCAGGCCCTTGAGCTTGCGAAAGATCAGCGTGCGGTGAGCCCAAGGGCAGGCCAGGGAGACATACAAATGGTAGCGTCCGGCCTCGGCGGCAAAGCCGCTCTCGCCCGAAGGGCCGGCGCTGCCGTCGGCGGTGACCCAGTGACGACGTTGCGCCTGTTCGCGCTGGAAACTGCCATCCTTGCTTTCATACCACTGGTCCTGCCAGCGGCCCTCGACCAACAAACCCATCTCAATCTCCTCGGCCCATAAATATTGGAGCCGAGTCTATTCCGATAGGTTCGAAGTAAAAGCGCAAAGGTTGGGCGTTAATGATCGGTTAAATCGAACGGTCCCGGGCATCCCAATATTGCTGGGCTTTTTCGAACGCTGCTTCGCGAGTCATGCCCAGGCCACGCAGGGCCAACGCCATGGTCGCAATCAGCGCCAGTTGCGGGTAGCTGTCCTCGACGTCACCACGCCAGATCGCCTTCAAGTGCTCGGGGTCGAGACTCTCCGGTTTGACGTGGCGCTGCTCGGCCAGTCGCGGCCATTCTTCGTCCCAACTGGCGCCACCGGTGGTGCCGTACAGGTGACTGTCGGCGTCCGGGTTGATCTCGATCTCGCCGCCGTCGCCCTTGATCACGATGGCGGTGTCACCGAGCAAGCTGCTGGCATCGCGATGCACGGCCTGGTAGCCCGGGTGGAAGATGCTTTGCAAGCCGCAACGGGCGGCCAGCGGGTTGAGGATCCGCGCCAGGGAATGGATCGGCGAGCGCAGGCCCAGGGTGTTGCGCAGATCGATCATCCGCTGCATCTGCGGCGCCCAGTCCACCAGCGGCATGAAGGCCAGGCCGCCGTTGTCCAGCGCGCTGCCGACCTGTTGCCAATCCCGGCACAGCGGGATCTGCAGCCCGCCCAGCAATTGTTCGCTGTAGAGCCGCCCGGCCGTGTGAGCGCCGCCGCCGTGCATGAAAATCCGCACACCGTTCTGCCCCAGGCACTTGGCCGCCAGCAGGTACCACGGCAAATGGCGCTTCTTGCCGGCGTATGTCGGCCAGTCGAGGTCCACCGTCAACGCCGGCACCACCAGGCGTTCACGCAGGGCTTCGGTGAAGCCGGCCATTTCCTCGGCGCTTTCTTCCTTGTGCCGCAACAGCATGAGGAAGGCGCCCAGTTGGGTGTCCTCGACTTTTTCGTCGAGGACCATGCCCATGGCTTCGCGGGCTTCTTCGCGGGTCAGGTTGCGGGCGCCGCGCTTGCCTTTGCCAAGGATGCGCACGAATTGGGCGAACGGGTGTTCGGCCGGAGTTTCAAGGGTCAACGCTGGAAGGTCGGTCATAAGCAATTCGTCGGTTTGGGCAGGCCCGCCAGCTTGGCGGCGAGTTTGGCGGGAGTGCCTTTGAACAATCGGTTCAGGTGCAGGCTGTTGCCTTTCTCTGCCCCCAGTTTCAGCGCCGTGTACTTGATCAGCGGCCGGGTCGCGGGGGAGAGTTGGAATTCGTCGTAGAAACCGCGCAGCAATTCGAGGATTTCCCAGTGTTCGGGGCTCAACTCGATGCCTTCGGCGGTGGCCAGGGCCGTGGCGACTTCGGCTGACCAGTCGTCCAGGTCGGCCAGGTAGCCGTCCTTGTCCAGCGCGATGGCGCGGTCGCCCAGGTTCAGCGTGTTCATAGCCAGGTGTTGACCTTGTCGTGCTCGATCGACAGCTCGACGAAACCTGAGTAGTCGATGGCTTCGGCCCAGTCTGGCGTATCCAGGGCGCGGGCCTGGAGGTCTTCGGCGAGCACGAACAGGTTCACGCCGGCGGCCTGCAGCACTTCAAACGGTGGGCTGCCCGGCTGCAACGCGTACGTCGCGTCGCCGCACAGCAGCAGCGCATCCTGATTGCCCAGTACCCGCAGGCAACTGGCGAGGCGGTTATCGCCGAAGGGCGATTGAGACAATACATGCAAAGTCGACATCAGAGGGTAATCACCTGATCGTAGCGGTCGATGAGCGCGGCGATGTCCGGCGCGCTCAGTACGTTCACCTCGCCCAGCGCCAGGGCATCGGTGGCCACGCCGCGTTCGGCGGCGCTGTCGGCGCAGAGGTACAGCTCTTCGACGCCGAACATCGGCAATGCCTGTAGGTTGGCGCTCAGGTCCTTTTGCTGGACTGCCTTGGCGTTTTGGCCGGCGCTGAGCTGGAACACGCCGTCATCGAGAAACAGCAGGCCGATGGGCAGGTCGAACGCCCCCCCGGCGAGGACGATGTCCAGCGCTTCACGGGCAGCGGGGCCGGACCAGGGGGCCTGGCGGCTGATGAGCAATAAAGACTTGGCCATCACGCGCCTCCAAAACAGATCAAGCGGTCGGCGTCCTGGATCGCATCGTGCAACTGGCCCAACCCGGACAAGGCCCAAGGCGCTTCGACACTGGCCGCCGAGCGCTGGTAACGCTGGGCCTCTTCTTCGTTCAATACGCCACGACGCAACGCCGCGGCGATGCAGACCACGCCGTCGAGCCGGTTGTCGCTGACAAAGGCGCGCCATTGCTGGGGCAGGTCCTGTTCGTCCTGGGGCGTGACGACACTGGCGCAGGCGTTATAGACGCCGTCCTGATAGAAAAACAGCCGCACGATCTCATGCCCACCTGCCAGCGCCGCCTGGGCAAACAGCAAGGCACGGCGCGAGGAGGGCGCATGGGCGGCGGAAAACAGCGCGATGGCGAACTTCATGACAGACCCGATCAGCAAAACTGCGGCCATGATAAAGCTTTATGGGCGGTGGGGCGATTGCCAGGAAAGGGCGAGACCTGTTTGGACCAGGGCATTTAAAGATTGCTCCTGCTCGATTGCGTTGTAGGAGCTGTCGAGCGAAGCGAGGCTGCGATCTTTCCGACTTCAATTGAGTCTCAAGCGAAAGATCAAAAGATCGCAGCCTCGCTTCGCTCGGCAGCTCCTACAGAGGCCAGCGGGAGCAAGCTCCCTCGCCACAGGGGGTCAGTGCTTGGCCTTTAGGCCATTCAACTCGCAATACTCCGCCCATTCCATTCCCGCCATCTCCGCCACTTCCTTATGCACCTCCAGGCGCTGGGCCTGGTAGTCCTCGGGCGAGGCGGCGGTCAGTTGCAAGGTCAGTTCCCAGGCAAACAGGCCCAGGCGCTCGGCCTCGGCTTCGAACGCTTCATGCAAGCGCTCGGCGCGGTACTGCGCGGCGGTCTCGCCCTTGGCCTGGGCCAGCAGCGGGTTGAGGTTGTCCAGTTCGAGGCGCAGTTCGGGGCGCTCATCGAGAAACCGTTCCAAGGCCCGTTCGTGTTGCTGTTCGGTTGCCGCCATGGTCACTCCTTGGGGGATGAGGATTGCTTCTTGCTGGCCTTGGCCGCAGCCGCCAGGCATTCGAGGGCGAATTGTTCGGTGTAGGTCATCTGGATCGGCGTGGTTTCGCCCTTGACGGTACGTTCGCCGTCGAGGATGTAGCGAATTCGTTTGTCGGTGACGCCGATGCGCTTGGCGATCCAGGACGGTGTCTGGCCGATCTGGCTGATCAGTTTGTCGGCGTATTCGGTGGTGGGTTTGTAGAATTCGGCGTTGGGGGTCATGGGGTGTCCGCGTGGCTGGTGGCAATGGCGCGACAGCGTGCGCGAATCGCAGGCCGATGTCCCGTGTAAATTTCAGTAAAGCAGCACGAAGGCGCAGGCCGCAGTGCTACAGTCCGTTTTTTTCTCGATGAGTGAACGCAATGCGAATGTTGACCGTGGCCCTGGCCGCAACCTTGCTGGCCGGCTGCGCGGGTTCGGCGATGAACGAGGCCCGGACCCAGGCCCCTTACAAGACCCTGACCTCGGACAAACCCGAACAGGTTGTGGCCCAGTGCGTGCAGTTTTCCTGGCAGGACGAGGCGGTATTCGGTGTCGACGCCGGCGCCTATCTGCAACCGGGCAAGAAGGGCGGCTCGACGGTCTACACTCGCTCCGCCGAATCGTTTGTCGATTTGCACGCCGGTGCGACGGGCACCGAGTTGAGTTATTACGCCAAGCAAGACGATTTCGTGGCCAAGCGCCGGTTGGCGGCGTTGGCGACTTGTCTTTGAGCCGATAGACCGAGGTGCCTGCCATCGCGAGCAGGCTCGCTCCCACACTGGTCCGGGGGTGGCCGAAAGATTGCCATCTACCGCAACCCCACAGGGGCTGGGTTTCAGTCAGCGGCGGTCAGGCGCTTCTGGAAAAAGAAGCGCTGATGGCCCGGTGGGTAGTCGTCGATCTGGCCGATTTCCGTGAAGCCGTGTTTGCGGTAGAACGCCGGCGCCTGGAAGTCGAAGGTGTCCAGCCAGATGCCCACGCAGTTCTTCTCTCGGGCCAGTTCTTCGGCCATCTGCATCAAGGTCGAACCGGTGCCTTGGCCCCGGGCCTGTTCCGGCACCACCAGCAGCTCGATGTACAGCCAGCGAAAAAACACTCGGCCATACAGCCCTCCGACAATTTCCCCCTGTTCATCCCGCACCAGCCAGGCCACCAGTTCAGGTGCACTTCCACCGGTCTGGGCCGTGTTATAGCCGCGCAGCGGAGCGAGGATGGCCTGGCGTTCCTCGTCGGTAGGGGTATCCGTGCGTTCGATTCGTAGCGTCATCGGCGATGTCCTTATGCAGTCAAGATGAACCGCAGGAGCCTATCCCAAAGGCTGCCTTGACGTCACGGGTCGACTTGGAAACAGGCGCATTACGCAAACCAAGCCATACTAGCTAGCTGCTTGATGCGATCCCCGACTTTTTAAAACAAGAAGAGGCCGACTCATGAAGTTCGAATCCTTTGCCCGGATCCTCGTTGCCACCACACTGACCTTCAGTTGCCTGTATGCCCAGGCCGCCTCCCAGGCGCCAGTGGCCGCCGAAAACGGCATGGTGGTCACCGCCCAGCACCTGGCGACCCACGTGGGCGTCGATGTGCTCAAGAACGGCGGCAATGCCGTGGATGCGGCGGTGGCGGTGGGCTATGCCCTCGCGGTGGTGTATCCGGCGGCGGGCAACCTGGGCGGGGGTGGGTTCATGACCCTGCAACTGGCCGATGGCCGCAAGACGTTCCTGGATTTCCGCGAAAAAGCCCCCTTGGCCGCCACCGCCAACATGTACCTGGACAAGGACGGCAACGTCGTGCCCGAACTCAGCACCCGCGGCCACCTCGCTGTGGGTGTGCCCGGCACCGTGTCCGGCATGGAACTGGCGTTGAGCAAGTACGGCAGCAAGCCCCGCGCGGAACTGATCGCCCCGGCCATCAAGTTCGCCGAGGAAGGCTTCACCCTGGAGCAGGGCGATGTCGATCTGCTGGAAACCGCCACCGATGTATTCAAGAAAGACATGCGTGACTCCGGTGCGATTTTCCTGCACAACGGCGAGCCCATGCAGGTCGGCCAGAAGCTGGTGCAAAAAGACCTCGCCAAGACCCTGCGGGAAATCTCCGCCAAGGGTGCCGACGGCTTCTACAAAGGCTGGGTCGCCGACGCCCTGGTCACCTCCAGCCAGGCCAACAAAGGCATCATCACCCAGGCCGACCTGGACAAATACAAGACCCGCGAGTTGGCCCCGGTGGAATGCGACTACCGCGGCTACCACATCATCTCGGCGCCGCCGCCCAGTTCCGGTGGGGTGGTGTTGTGCCAGATCATGAACATCCTCGACGGCTATCCGATGAAGGAACTGGGGTTCCATTCGGCCCAGGGCATGCACTACCAGATCGAAGCCATGCGCCACGCCTACGTGGACCGCAACAGTTACCTGGGTGACCCGGACTTTGTGAAGAACCCCATCGACCATCTGCTGGACAAAAACTACGCCGCCAAGCTGCGGGCCGCGATCGAGCCGCAAAAGGCCGGCGACTCGCAGAAGATCAAGCCCGGCGTAGCGCCCCATGAGGGCAGCAACACCACCCATTACTCCATCGTCGATCAGTGGGGCAACGCCGTTTCGGTCACCTACACTTTGAACGACTGGTTCGGCGCCGGTGTCATGGCCAGCAAGACCGGGGTGATCCTCAACGATGAGATGGACGACTTCACCGCCAAGGTCGGTGTTCCCAACATGTACGGCCTGGTGCAGGGCGAGGCGAACGCCATCGCGCCGGGCAAGGCGCCGTTGTCCTCCATGAGCCCGACCATCGTCACCAAGGATGGCAAGACGGTCATGGTGGTGGGCACCCCGGGTGGCAGCCGCATCATTACCGCGACGTTGCTGACGATCCTCAACGTGATCGACTACGGCATGAACCTCCAGGAGGCGGTCGATGCGCCGCGTTTCCATCAACAATGGATGCCGGAGGAAACCAACCTGGAGACCTTTGCAGCCAGCCCGGATACCCAGAAGCTGCTGGAGAGCTGGGGGCACAAGTTCGCCGGCCCGCAGGACCCCAACCACATTGCGGCGATCCTGGTCGGCGCGCCATCATTGGGCGGCAAGCCCGTGGGCAAGAACCGTTTCTATGGCGCCAACGACCCTCGTCGCAACACCGGGTTGTCGCTGGGTTATTGAGGGGCTGCACGACTCCAACACCGTTTGAAGAGGACAATATGAACACCGCATTGCTGATCATCGATGTCCAGGAGGCGCTGTGCAGCGGCGAAGAAGCGTGCTTCGACCGTCAGCGCATCCTCCAGACCATCAACGACCTCGGTGCCAGGACCAGGGCTGTCGGCCGGACAGTGATCCTGATCCAGCATGAAGAGCTGGAAGGAGCGTTGACCTATGGCGCCGCCGGCTGGCAATTGACTGACGATCTGTTGACCGCGGCGGACGACCTGAGGGTACGCAAGACCACGCCCGATGCTTTCTACCAGACCGACCTGCAACCGTTGTTGCAGGCTCGGGGCATCGACCGCCTGGTGATCTGCGGGCTGCAAACCGACTATTGCGTCAACGCCACCGTGCGCCAGGCCCATGCCCTGGGGTATGACGTGGTCCTGGCGGCCGACGCCCACTCAACCGTGGACAACGGCAGCATGACGGCCGAGCAGATCATCGCCAATCACAACAACCGGCTGGGGCGGTTGAGCAGTGCGGTGTCGCGGATCGATGTGGTGGCGGCTGCTGACATCCGTCTGTAGCCGATACTCATTGCTTGGGCTGCGGCAGGTTTGGGGTGAGGCACGCATTTGTGGCGAGGGAGCTTGCTCCCGCTGGGTCGCGAAGCGCCCCCCCATGACGCTGCCCACATCAACCTGACACACCGTGGCGCCTGGCCTTGGGGCCGCTGCGCAGCCCAGCGGGAGCAAGCTCCCTCGCCACAAAGGTCATCGTTCATGGATTATGAGATCACCACAGCGGCGCAGGCGCTGGCAGCGGGGGATCCCGTGGCCGCGCTCAATCGCGTCGCCTTGCGCAACGATGCCCCGGCCCTCGCGCTTCGTGGTATCGCCATGGCGCAACTGGGCGATCTGGCCAAGGCCTGCGCCCTGATGCGTCGGGCCGGCGCGGCCTTCGGGCCCGAGGAGGCCGTGGCACGGGCGCGCTGTGTGATCGCCGAAGGTGAGATCGCCTTGGCGTCCCGTGACCTGGCGTGGCCGATGAAACGCCTCGACGCCGCGCGCGCGGTGCTCGAAATCCACGGCGATCGAGCGAACGTGGCACATGCCGACACGATCGACATCCGCCGCCTGCTGTTGATCGGTCGGCTCGACGAGGCCGAGCTTAAACTCGTCGGGCTGGACCTTTCCAGTCTGCCCTCAGCATCACGTGCGGCCTGCGAGTTAGTGGCCGCGGGGATCGCCATGCGGCGCCTGCAAATACAGAGCGCCCGCGCCGCCCTCGAACGGGCCGGGCACGCCGCACGGCAAGCGGGAATCGGTGCACTGAGTGCCGAAATCGAAAGCGCCTGGCAACTGCTGCGCAGGCCCGCCGCGCGGCTGATCGCCCGAGGCGAAGCGCGGCTGCTCGTGCTGGAAGACGTGCAAGCCCTGTTGGCCGGGACAGCATTGGTGGTGGACGCGTGCCGCTATGGGGTCAGTGGCGCTGGCATTCAGGTCAACCTGGCCCGACGCCCGGTGTTGTTTGCCCTGGTGCGCGGGTTGGCGCAAGCCTGGCCCGGCGATGTGTCGAGGGCAGCGCTCATGAGCGAGGCCTTTGGCTTGAAGCTGACGGATGAGTCCCATCGCGCCCGGCTGCGGGTCGAGATGGGTCGGTTGCGAGCGATGCTTCGCCCGTTGGCGGAGGTGAAGGCCACCTCGCGCGGTTTTACCCTGGTGCCGCGGCAGGCCGACGAGGTCGTGCTGCTCGCGCGCCCCGTCGAGGAACCTCACGGGGCGGTGCTGGCGTTGCTGGCCGACGGCGAAGCCTGGTCCAGTTCGGCCTTGGCGTTGGTCTTGGGCACCAGTCAGCGCAGCGTGCAGCGAGCCTTGGAAATACTGGCCGCCGCCGGCAAGGCGCAGTCGTTCGGGCGCGCCAGGGCCCGGCGCTGGACGGCGCCGCCGATGCCCGGATTCGCGACGGTATTGTTACTCACGGCGCTGCCATCCGAGGGTTAGGCTGCCGTCACACCCCACCGATGAGGCGAGTGAGATGAAACGTTCAGAAGCACAGATCCTGCGTGAATACGGCCCATTCCCGGGCGTCGACTGCGTGCACGGCGTCAGCCATGACGGCGAGCGCGTCTGGTTCGCTTCGGGCGACAAACTGCACGCCCTCGATCCCGCCAGCGGCCAGACCGTGCATGCGCTCGATGTCCCGGCGAATGCGGGCACGGCGTTCGACGGCGAGCATCTGTTCCAGATCGCCGGTGACAGCATCCGCAAGATCGATCCGCGCACCGGCCAGGTCCTGGCAACGATTCCGGCGCCCAACAGCGGGGACGATTCGGGCCTGGCGTGGGCCGAAGGCTCGCTCTGGGTCGGTCAGTACAAAGCGCGCAAGATCCTGCAGATCGACCCCGCCGACGGCAGGGTCCTGCGCACCATCGAGTCCAACCGCTTCGTCACGGGCGTGACCTGGGTCGATGGCGAGCTGTGGCATGGCACCTGGGAAAATGATGAGAGCGATTTGCGGCGTATCGATCCGCAAACGGCGCAAGTGCTGGAAAGCGTGACGATGCCACCTGGGATCGGTGTGTCGGGGTTGGAGTCCGACGGGGCCGACCGGTTCTTCTGTGGCGGCGGTGGCAGTGGCAAGGTGAGGGCGGTGCGTCGACCGGTGTGAGTGCTGGCAGATTCGCCGTAGCCCTTGTGGCGAGGGAGCTTGCTCCCGCTGGACTGCGAAGCAGGCCCAGGTATTGGCGACCGCTTCGCGCTGGAGCGCCAGCCCGGTCGAGCGGGAGCAAGCTCCCTCGCCACGACAGCGGGTGACTCAGCGCCGGGAATGGTATTTCACGGCGCGCCAAGCACCATCGTCCAGTACACCCCCGCATCGCTGCTTGAATCGCTGGCGGACGCTGCACCCATCTGGGTGAACATCGGGTTCATCAGGTTGGCGCAGTGCCCAGGGCTGGCGAGCCAGTCGTGCAGGGCCTGGCTCGGTGAGCGTTGTCCGGCGGCGATGTTCTCGCCCAATTTACGTCCGCGAAAGCCGGCGCTCTTGGCCCGGTCTGAGGTGGAGCGTCCGTCCGGGTCGCGATGGGCGAAATAATTTTCCCTGGCCATCGACCGGCTGTGGCCTTGGGCGGCGGTGCCCAGCGCGGCATTCCAGCTCAGCGGCCGAGTCGCCGCGAAGCGCTGGCGCCCGCACATCCGGGGCTTGGCCCTGGCGGCATTGACCTGGGCCAGCAGCGTCTTGTCCGACGAGCCCACATCGCTCATCCGCGTGCCGCCCATGGGCTGCGCCAGCACCACGCGCCATTCGTCGCCGACCCGATTGACGCCGATGTCGGCGTACTGGTTGTCCAGCAGCGCTGCGCAATGTTCGTCGGCCAGCATCTCGAAGGCCTCTTCGGCATCCCGCGCGTCAGTCAGGCGGATGCTGCGCACGGCCTGGGCTTGATAGCCGGCGTCTTTCAAGGTATCCCGCAGGCCACCGCGAAAGCCGATCGGCAAGCCCAGGCTCGAACGCAGCACCAGCGGCGGCGTAGCCCGCACGGTGCGCCATTCACAGCGGCGCGACAGGCTACGGAAGTCGTTGATGGCCTCCACCAGTTGCCTTTCGCCGCGGGCATGGGCGGGGCTGGTGAATAAGGGAAACAGGGCAAGCAGGCACAGCGAAACGAAACGGCAAGAGCGAACAGGGTGGCGCATGGGGCGAACGGCTCAAGAAGGGGGAGTTGCTTTAGCGCCAGGCGTGGCGCCGATCAGCTGGAAAACCTGTGCTGGAGGTAGGCAAGGTTTTCACGGCTGGGGTAGGACTGTGGGTTTGGGAACAAGTTTCAGGACGGTGAAGACTTAATCTTCAGGTCCGTGTGGGGCTGTCTGGTCCCATGACGGGCATACGCTGTAGCGCTGACTGAACACCATTGTGGCGAGGGAGCTTGCTCCCGCTGGCCTGCGAAGCAGGCCCAAGGCATTGGCGACCGCTTCGCGCTGGAACGCCAGCCCGGCCGAGCGGGAGCAAGCTCCCTCGCCACAAAAGAGTGTTCAGTCAGTTCAATTAGCTGTTCCAGCGACAGGCACCTTGACCCGCTCAACCTTGCGATAAGTCAGCAACACGATGCCCGTCACCACAATCGCACCGCCCAATATCTGGCCCGGGTTGAGCATCTGGTCCAGCACCAGCCAGCCGATCAGCAGCGTCGCCAGCGGTTCGATGTTCATCACCGGGGCGTTGCGCGGCATGTCCAGGCGGGGCACGGAGATGAACAGCACGATGAAGCCGGTGCCGTAGAGCACCACCAGGGTCGCCAGGGCGAACCAGCCGGTGCTGCTGGCTGGCAGGTCGAAACCGCCGGGCAGGGCACCGGTCAGGCCGGCGAGGTTGACGCTGCTGAACACGATGAAAATCGTCAGCAGGCTGCGGACCGAGCCGCGCACCTGGGACAACTTGTGGTCGGTGATCCACAGCGCACAGGCGAACACACACGCGGCGCAAAAGGCCAGGCCCACCCCGAGCAGCCATTGCGGGCCGACGTCCTGCCCGGACGACAACCGCGCCGGCACTTCCAGCACGAACACCAGCCCCACCAGGATCATCCCCATCAATACGGCGGTGCGCGCCGTCGGGCGGGGGCCGCCCAGGGCCCAGGTGAGCAAGGCCAGCAGGATCGGAAACACGTTGCCCACCAACAGCGCCAACGCCACCGGCACTCGCGCCACGGCGGAGTACAGGCACAAGCTCTGGGCGCCGATCAGCAGCCCCAGGGTCAATTGCCAACGCCACGCACCGGGTGGCAGGCGCAGGCTCTGGCGCTGCCAGAGCACCATTGCCGCCAGCACCAGCAGCGTTCCGCCCGAACGCAACAGGATCGCCAGCAGCACCCCGGCACCGTCGTCAAAGGCTGCGCGGGCGGCGACGTGGTTGCCGGCGAAGGCACAACCCATGCACAGCAGGACGAGCACTGCAAGATGGCGGGGTAAGGGCGCGGGGGTAGCAGGTGTGGCAATGGAGCGGGTCATGGCAGATGTCTCAAAGGCGGCCGCCAAGGCAAAAGGCCCCGGATCAGCTATTTTTAGTTATAGGTTGTCGTACAACTTTAAGGTTTCTGCCTCATGGGTTGCAAGGGATAAGGTCTGCAGGCCTGTACGCTCTGTTGCAGACCGCATTTCCCCTGTGGGAGCGAGCTTGCTCGCGATAGCGGTGGTTCAGCTAAATAAATGTCGGCATGTGTCCTGCTCTTGCTCTTGCTTTGGATCTTGATCTGGACGCCCCGTTAACCACGATGGCCGAACGCAGGCATTGCGCAGTGGGCATCCCCGCACGGATGCCGGGATAGCCGCGCTGGGCCATGGATGGCCCTTCGCGGCGGGCCCACGGAGCAATGCCTTCGTTCGGGCATGCCGAGCCTAGGCGAGGCACCGAGTGGTGGGGCAAAGCGTTTTTGGTTACTTTTGGCTGGTCCGGCTCCCGGCTCTTCCAAAAGTGACCGCCGTAAGGGCGGAACCGCCAGCAGCCGTTACCGAAGAAACGGATATACACCCCACAAAAAATACACTTCAGAACGAATATCAAAATCCCCGGCAACGACTTAAGTGAACAGCATTCCGCACATTGCCCAATGCTTTGCTGTACAACAATCTGACCCCTGTGTCGTTCACAGCCTTACCCTTCAAGCGGAACCCCTCATGCGCCTGGCTGATTTCATCCTCGACAACATCGAGCCGATTCTTCAGGCGTGGGAAGACTTCGCCAAAACCATCACCCCCGCGTCCATTGGCATGGATTCCGCGGCCCTGCGCGATCATGCCGAGCAGATGCTGCGTACCATCGCCGCAGACCTGCGTACCTCGCAAACGCGCAGGGAGGCGATTGCCAAATCCCACGGTGAGGCCCCGCCGGCCGATGCCGAAACCGCCGCCGAAACCCATGCGGTCATCCGCCAGTCCTCGGGTTTCACCGTGGAGCAGATGGTCTCCGAATACCGAGCCCTGCGAACCAGCGTGCTCATGCTCTGGATGCCGCACACGCAGTTGGATCACAAGCAGGTCATGGACGATCTGATTCGATTCAACGAAGCCGTGGACCAAGCCTTGGCCGAGTCCGTCGTCAGTTATTCGGGGGCGGTGGATGCGTCGCGCAACATCTTTCTGGGGATTCTCGGGCATGACCTGCGCAGCCCCTTGGGCGCGATCCTGCTGAGCTCCGAAGTGCTGCTACGGGCCGGGGACCTGCCCGCCAAAGCCACCAAGATCACGTCGCGCATCTACACCAGCGTCAAGCGGGCCAACAAGATTGTCGGCGATCTGCTGGATTTCACCCGTACCCAACTCGGCTCGGGCATTCCGGTGCAGCGCTTCAACGGCGATCTGGTGGCCGCCTGCGAAGGCATGGTGGAGGAGGCGCGGGCCTATCACCCGGAAAGCCAAATCCTCTTTGAGACGACCGGTCCCCTGGAGGGGCTGTTTGATCCGGCCCGCATGGAGCAGGTCTTCGCCAACCTGATCGGCAACGCCGTCCAGCATGGCGCCGAGGGCACGCCGATTACCGTTTCGTTGAGCGCTGAAGGAGATATGGCAGTGATCGCGATCAACAACCAGGGCAAGCCCATCGAGAAAGAGGCCATCGCCAACATCTTCAACCCGATGGTCCGAAATCTGCGCAGCGGTGAAGCGCAATACGGTTCCACGGCCGGGCTCGGGCTGGGCCTGCACATCGCCTCGGCAATCGTATCGGCTCATCAGGGCACCATCGAGGTGCATTCGAAGGCGCGAGTCGGCACGACCTTCACCGTTCGCATACCGCTGCACCCGGACTGATGATTATCCGGATGAGCCGCCCCACATGCTTGTACGATGTCTTATCACAGAGTAAAACTGTCGTCCCGTCCAATAATAATTAACGGAGACGCACGATGGATGCTTCGCAAGCTGCAACCGCCGCCGATCAGGGCCGCCGGGTCTTCCTGAAAAAATCCCTGGTGGTCTCGGCCGCCGCCGCCACCCTCGGCAACCTGCCAAGGCTCGCCCAGGCCGAGCCCTTGAGCCAGCGTTACCCGGACCCGCTGGTCAACATCCTTGATCCCAGTTTCATGGACCTGCGCATCTTCAACGCCAGCGTGGAGAAGCTCGCCAGCGGCCTGCGCTGGGCGGAAGGGCCGGTGTGGGTGGGGGACGGGCGCTACTTGCTGGTCAGTGACATTCCCAACAACCGCATCGTGCGCTGGGATGAAATCACCGGCGGCCTGTCGGTGTATCGCGAGAACTCGAATTTCTCCAACGGCATGTGCCGCGATCGCCAGGGTCGGCTGTTGGTGTGCGAAGGCTCCACCACCGCCAGCGAAGGCCGGCGCATCACCCGCACCGAGCACAACGGCACGCTCACCGTGCTGGCGGACAGTTTCGAGGGCAAGCCTTTCAACTCGCCCAACGACATCGTCTGCAAGCGGGACGGTTCCGTCTGGTTCACCGACCCACCTTTCCAGACCGGCAACAACTACGAAGGGCACAAAGTCACGCCCGTCCAACCCCACGCGGTGTACCGCATCGACGGCGAAACCGGCAAGGTCACCCGGGTGATCGACGACCTGGCGGGGCCGAACGGGTTGTGTTTTTCCCCGGACGAGAAAACCCTCTACGTGGTCGAAGGCCGGGCCAAGCCCAACCGCCTGATCTGGGCCATCGCGGTCAAGGACGACGGCACTCTGGGCGAGCGGCGCAAGCACATCGAAGGCCTGGATTACGCGGCGATCGATGGCATCAAGTGCGATGAGAGCGGCAACCTCTGGTGCGGTTGGGGCGGCAATGGCGACCCCAAGGCCGACCTGGAAAAGCTCGATGGCGTGCGGGTGTTCAATCCCGAAGGCAAGGCCATCGGGCACATCTCCCTGCCGGAGCGCTGCCCCAACGTCTGCTTCGGCGGCCGGGAAGGCAATCGGTTGTTCATGGCCGGCAGCCACTCGTTGTATTCGCTGTTCGTGAATACCCGAGGGGCGACGTTTGCCTGATGCGGGTGTAACGGATAGCTTTTGTGGCGAGGGAGCTTGCTCCCGCTGGACCCTGTAGGAGCTGGCGAAGCCTGCGATCTTTTGATCTTGATCTTTCGCTTTTGATTTAATTGTCAGTGGAAAGATCGCAGCCTCGCTCCGCTCGACAGCTCCTACAGGCGCAGCCCAGCGGGAGCAAGCTCCCTCGCCACAGATGTTCACTGTGTCTGCGGTATTTTTTGATGGCCTCAGGACAGTCCGCAACTCCACAGCTCCACCGTCGGTTGACGTGCCGTAGGCGGCCCCAACCAATAGCTCATCGCCCGACAACGGCCATCGAAACACAATTGATAGTCGCCAGCCTGGGGCGTGCGCGCCAGTTTCAGCGGTTGCAGGGGCGGCACCTGGCGCTGATAGTGCCAACTGCCATTTTCCAGCCGGGCATGGTCGGGGATCTCCATGCCCGCGCCATTGCCTTTGACCCTGGCTTCGCCCAGGACCAGGCCCTGTTCGCTGACTCGATAATCTTCCTCCCAGCGGACCTTCTCGATGGTGTGGTTCCAGGCCAAGGTGAAATCGGCCACGGCAAGCTGGGCCCAGACCACCCCGGACAGGCCCAGGCACAGGCCGATCACGCCAAGGCCCGCCCGCGACGTCGCGCTCGCCAGACGTGTTGGAAGATCAGCAGCCCACCCAGCATGAAGCCAATCTCGTCGGTCAGGGGCAGGGCAACCACCAACAACGCGCCAGCGGCAAAGCACAGCAGGCGTTCCCAAACCGGCATTTTCTGTTGCAGGTAACCGGTGGATGCCATCCCCCAGAGCCCGACGGCCAGCAACGTCTTGACCAGCATGTACGCGGTCATCCACAGGTTGTCGCCCTGGAGCATCAAGGCCGGGTTATAGACCGTCATGAACGGAATGACGAAGCCGGCGAGGGCGATGCGCACCGCCCAGAAGCTGATCTTCAGGCCACTTTCCCGGGCAATGGGCGCGGCGGCGAAACACGCCAGTGCCACCGGGGGTGTCAGGTCGGCGAGGATGCCGAAATAGAACACGAACATGTGCGACACGATCAGCGGCACGCCCAGTTCCAGCAGGGCGGGCGCGGCGATGGAACTGGTGATGATGTAGTTGGGAATGGTCGGGATGCCCATGCCCAGCACCAGGCAGGTGAGCATAGTGAGGATCAGCGACAGCAACAGGTTGTCCCGGCCGATGGCGAGAATATAGCCGGCAAAGGTGGACGCCACGCCGGTCAGCGAGACCACCGCGATGATGCTACCCACCAGGGCGCAGGCGATCCCCACCGGCACGGCATGACGCGCACCATCCACCAGGGCATGCAGGCAGATGACCAGGGTTTCCCGTGTGCCTTGCATGAACCAGCAGGCCACCACCAGCACGCCGATCACCGCAAAGACGACGCCGATGCCCAGCCGGAAAAAGCCCACGCAGAGCAGCCCCAACGCGATCCAGAAGGCACAGCGCAACGCGTAGTTCGAGACCTTGAGAATGATCGCCGAGCCGAGAATCACGATGGCCGTCAGCGCCAGGCCGACCATGCCGGAAAACAGCGGCGTGCGTCCGGAAAACAACAGGTAGACCAACACCCCGAGCGGGATCAGCAGGTACCAGCTTTCCTTGACTGCGCCCCATGCGCTGGGGCATTGGTCCTTGGGCAGGCCCTTGAGGTCGGAGCGCTTGGCCTCCAGGTGAACCATCCAGAACACCGAGCCGAAGTACAAGCAGGCGGGTATCAATGCGGCCTTGGCGATTTCAACGAACGGCACGTTGATGGTTTCGGCCATGATGAACGCCACCGCGCCCATCACTGGCGGCATAATCTGGCTGCCCATGCTGGAGGTGGCTTCCACACCGCCGGCAAACGCGGCCCTGTAGCCGAAGCGCTTCATCAGCGGGATGGTGAATTGCCCAGTGGTGACCACGTTGGCGATGCCCGAGCCGGTGATGGTGCCCATCAGTGCCGATGACACCACGGCCACTTTCGCCGGGCCGCCGAGTTTATGGCCGAACAGGCCCATGGCGAAATCGGTGAACAGCTTGATCATGCCGGCCTTTTCCAGGAAGGCGCCGAACAGGATGAACAGGAAGATATACGTGGCCGACACGTAGGTGGGCGTGCCGTAGAGCCCTTCGGTGCCGAACGACAATTGGTTGATGATTTGATCGACGCCATAGCCGCGATGGGCCAGGTCGCCCGGCAGATATTCGCCGAACAGGCCATAGGCCAGGAACACGCCGCAAATGATCGGCAACGCGATGCCCATTACCCGCCGCGCGGCTTCGAAGACCAGCACGATCAGGATCACGCCGATAACCATGTCGGCGGTGGTCAGGTCGCCAGAACGCTGGATCAGGTCGGCCTCGAACACCCACTGATAGACAGCTGTCGCCATGCCCCCCAGGCCCAGGACCCAGGCCAAGGGTTGCCAGGGACGCTGCTTGCCATAGGCCGGGTAGCTGAGGAACACCACCCACAGCAGGAAGCCGACATGCACGGCCCGCAGCACGATGCTGGAGACCGGCGAAAACGCCGCGGTGACGATCTGAAATATTGAAAACAGCAAGGCCACGTAGAACAGGGTCTTGGGCCAGTCCCGCGGGTCCGTGGCGATGCCGTGCTGGTCTTCACTCATGAGGTGCCTGCCTTCTGTTCACATCCAAGGGGTGAAAACACGCCGGTCAACGACGGCGAGCGCCGTTGACCGTATCGGGCTACAGCGCGCCCACTTCCTTGTAGTAGCGCTCGGCACCGGGGTGGAGCGCGATGGGCAGGTTCTTCGCGGCGTTCTTCAGGTTGATGTCCTTGGCCGCTGAATGGGAGGTGCCCAGGCGGGTGAGGTTTTCGAACAGCAGCTTGGTCATCTGGTAGGCCACCTCATCCGGGACATCTTCACGGGTGACCAGGATGTTGGTGATGGCCACGGTCGGTACGGCATCGGTCTGGCCATCGTAGGTATTGGCCGGGATCATTGCGCTCTGGTACGCCGGGTTGCCGATTTTCTCCACCACGTCGGTGGGCACCGATACGTAGCTCAACGCCATGGTCGAGGCCAGGTCGCGAATGGCTGCCATGCCCAGGCCCGAGGATTGAAGCGTGGCGTCCAGTTGACGGTTCTTGATCAAGTCCACCGATTCGGCGAACGGCAGGTATTGGACCTTCATGTCCTGGTAGGTCAGCCCCGCAGCCTTGAAGATGGCCCGGGCATTGAGTTCAGTGCCGGACTTCGCCGCGCCAACGGAAACGGTCTTGCCCTTGAGGTCGGCCAGGGTCTTGATGCCGGACTCCTGGCTGGCGACGATCTGGATGTAATTGGGGTAGGCGCCGGCGATGGCGCGCAGCTTGGTCAACGGCGCCTTGAAACCAGCGTCTTCCACGCCGTTCTTGGCGTCCGCCACCGAATCGCCCAAAGCCAGGGCCAGCTCCCCGCGCCCGGCTTGCAGCAGGTTCAGGTTTTCCACCGAGGCCTTGGTGGCCTGCACCGAGGTCTTGGCGTCCTGAATGCCGTTGCTGTAGATCTGTGAAAGCCCGACCCCGATCGGGTAATAAACACCGCTGGTGCCCCCCGTCAGGATGTTGATGTACACCGGGGCTGCCTGGGCCGCGGTCGTGACCGCCAAGGCTGCCGCGGCGGCCAGGAGGGTGAAGCGCTTGTTGACTTGCATGGGGACCTCTCCGTCTTGTTATGGCTTTATGCAGAGTTCTTCCACTGTAGTTCAAACGGGGGCGCAGGCGAGTCGAGACACCGTAAAGGCCTTTTTTGTGGCGAGGGAGCTTGCTCCCGCTGGGCTCTGTAGGAGCTGGCGAAGCCTGCGATCTTTTGATGTTGATCTTTCGCTTGAGACTCAAGTGTCTTGGGAAAGATCGCAGCCTCGTTGCACTCGTCAGCTCCTACACAGCTCCTACAGGGCGCGCCCCAGCGGGAGCAAGCTCCCTCGCCACAGGTTCCTGGTTATGCCAGAGGGGCCGTACTGCCACGCACCGTCAACTCAAACGGCAACACCACATGCCGTTCGGCAATCGGCTTTTTCTCGATCAAGGCGATCAGCATCTCCACCGCTTTTTGACCAAACGCTTCGGCAGGCTGGGAAATGGTGGTCAGGGGTGGGTCGCAGTAGGCGGCGAACGGAATGTCGTCAAAACCCACCAGGGAAATATCCTCCGGCACCCGCAAACCCATGTGCTTGATGCGCCGGAGCGCGCCGATGGCCATCTCGTCGTTTTCACAGAACAGTGCGCTGGGGCGGTCGGCCAACGCCAGCATCGCGCCGGCGCCGTCGTCACCGGCCTTCAAGGTGAAGTCGCCATGGCAGATCAGGCTGGGGTCGACGGCGATGCCGGCCTGGCGCAGGGCGTCCTGGTAGCCGGCCACGCGGTCCAGGGTCAGGGGGCTGCTGCGGGGGCCCTTGATGATGCCGATGCGGCGATGGCCGAGGCCGATCAGGTGCTCGGTCATGGCTTGGGCAGCGGCGCGGTTGTCGAGGCTGATGGTCGGGTAGGAGGCGTGCTTGACCACTTCGCAGGCGTTGACCAGCGGCAGGCTGTCGGCGCCTGTGGGTATCGATTCGAAAGGATCGCTGGCGCGCAATTGGATCACCCCGTCAGCCTGGTGGGCGTAGACCAGGGCGGCGAATTCCCGCTCGATTTCCCCCCGGCCCTGGGTGTCGCACAGCAGCAATCGGTAACCCGCCGCCTGCGCGGCCTGCTGTGCGCCGCTGATGACCCGGGCGAAAAACGTGTTGGCGATGGCCGGCACCAGGATCACCAGGTTGCCGGTGCGGCGGGAGCGAAATTGCACCGCCATCAGGTTGGGCCGGTAGCCGGCCTGTTCCACTGCCGCGTTGACCTTGTCCCGGGTCTCGGGAAGCACCCGCTCGGGCGATTTCAGCGTTCTGGACACCGTGGCCACCGAAACACCCGCCAGCCGGGCCACTTCACGAATGTTGGACAAAATCACCTCGGGGAAAAGGGGGTACGGTGAGGGAGCTTACCGCAGGTTGGGCGCCTGACAAATGTTCAGGCGTGAACCCTTTGGGTTTGACACGGAGGAAAACTGAGCCTAGATTTCCGTCATGATGTAACCGGTTACATCATCATCCTGACCAGAAGAGAATCGCGATGAATCCTGTAGCACCGAAAATAAGAATGGGCTTCGTCGGCGGAGGAGAGGGCGCGTTCATCGGCCAGGCCCACCGTCAGGCCGCGGGCCTGGATGGCGGTTTCGAACTGGTGTGCGGCGCGTTCAGCCGCGACCCTCACAACACCCGGCAGACCGGTGCGGCCCTGGGCCTGACGGCGTCGCGGTGCTATCACGACTGGCAGCAGATGCTCGACACCGAAGCGCTGCTGCCACTCGATCAGCGCATGGAGTTGCTGGTGATCGTCACCCCCAATCACCTTCACGCACCCATTGCCAGCCAGGCCTTGAAAGCCGGTTTTCATGTGTTCAGCGAGAAGCCCGCCGCCCTGGACCTCAAGGAGTTGCTGGCCCTCAAGGAAGTGCTGCAAGGCAGCCGTTGCCTCTACGGCCTGGCCCACACCTACCTGGGCTATCCCATGGTGTGGCAGGCCCGGGATATGGTGCGCTCGGGCGTGATCGGCGCGGTGCGCAAAGTGCTGGTCGAATACCCACAAGGTTGGCTCAGCCAGGATGTCGCCGCCCAAGGCAACAAACAGGCCGAGTGGCGCGACGATCCCGGCCAGTCCGGGTTGGGCGGTTGCATCGGCGACATTGGCACCCATGCGTTTTCCCTGGCCGAGTTCGTTGCTGACCAACCCATTGAGCAACTGTGCGCCGCGTTGGGCACCCATGTCCCGGGCCGGCAATTGGATGACGACGCGGCGATGCTGTTCAAGATGGCCGGCGGTGCCAGCGGCGCGTTGATCGCCAGCCAGGTCTGCACCGGTGAAGAGAACCCGCTGAAGATTCGTGTCTACGGTGACAAGGGCGCCTTGGAGTGGCGCCAGGAAGAACCGGCGAGCCTGATCCATCGCGCCTTCGACCAACCCCTGCGCACCCTGCGCAGCGGCGTTGGCCAGCCGTGGCTGTGCGAGGCGGCCACGCGGCGCATGCGTCTGCCGGCCGGGCATCCGGAAGGCTACCTGGAGGCCATGGCCAACCTCTACGGCGATTTCGCCCAGGCCATTCGCAGCCATGCCGAAGGCCCTGACGCCCCCGGCGTACCCGGCATCGAGACCGGCTTGCGGGGCATGGCGTTCATCGAGGCCGCCATCCTCAACCACCGTGGCGAGGCGAAATGGACCGCCGTGCAAACTGGAGCATCCTTGTTGTGAATACCCCCGACCAAACACCGAGCGGCCTGCGCGGCCCAGGCATTTTCCTGGCGCAATTCATGTCCGCCGAAGCCCCGTTCGACACCCTGGCCAATATTGCCCAGTGGGCCGCTTCACAAGGCTACAAGGCGATTCAACTGCCGACCTTGGGCACGCAATACATCGATCTGGCCCGGGCCGCCGAAAGCCAGGCCTATTGCGACGAGCTCAAGGCCACCTGTGCCCAGGCCGGTGTCGAGATCAGCGAGTTATCGACGCACCTGCAAGGCCAATTGGTGGCGGTGCACCCGGCGTTCGACGCGCTGTTCGACGACTTCGCCCCGGCCCATGTGCGCGGCCAGCCCCAGGCGCGGACCGAGTGGGCGATCGAGCAACTCAAGCTGGCCGCCCGCGCCAGCCAGCGTCTCGGGCTGAAGGCTCATGCGACGTTTTCCGGCGCGCTGCTATGGCCGTATGTCTATCCGTGGCCGCAACGCCCGGCGGGTTTGGTGGAACAGGGTTTTGCCGAACTGGCCCGGCGCTGGTTGCCGATTCTCGATTGCTTCGACGCGGCCGGTGTGGACCTATGCTACGAAATCCACCCCGGCGAAGACCTCCACGACGGGGCCTCGTTCGAGCGCTTCCTGGAGGCGGTGGATTATCACCCACGGGCGGCGATTCTCTACGACCCCAGCCATCTGCTGCTGCAACAGATGGACTACCTGGGCTTCATCGACCGCTACCACGCACGCATCCGCATGTTCCACGTCAAGGACGCCGAGTTCCGCCCCGATGCCCGTTCCGGGGTGTATGGCGGCTACCAGGGTTGGGTCGATCGCCCTGGGCGGTTCCGTTCATTGGGTGACGGCCAGATCGATTTCAAATCGATCTTCAGCAAGCTGACCCAATACGATTTCAGCGGTTGGGCGGTCCTGGAGTGGGAATGTTGTCTGAAGGATTCGCAACAGGGCGCCGAGGAAGGTGCGGCGTTCATCCAGCGGCACATGATCAGCAAGACCGGCAAGGCGTTCGATGATTTCGCCAGCGTCACGGCGGATGAGGATTCCAATCGGCGGTTGTTGGGTTTGCCCCCGAGACCAAAAGCGTAACCCTTGTGGCGAGGGAGCTTGCTCCCGCTGGGCTCTGTAGGAGCTGGCGAAGCCTGCGATCTTTTGATCTTGATCTTTCGCTTTTGACCGAATTGTCAGTGGAAAGATCGCAGCCTCGCTCCGCTCGACAGCTCCTACAGGCGCAGCCGAGCGGGAGCAAGCTCCCTCGCCACAAAAGCAGGCAGGTCACAAAAGCGGCGCAAAGTTTTTCATTTTTACAAGAACAACAATAAAACGGTGACGGTCATGACCACGATGAATGCACGCCTGAGCGTGATGATGTTCCTGCAATTCTTTATCTGGGGCGGCTGGTTCGTCACCCTGGGGACTTTTCTCTCCAGCACCCTGGGCGCCAGCGGTGGGCAGATCGGCATGGCGTTCTCCACACAATCGTGGGGGGCGATCATCGCGCCGTTCGTCATCGGCCTGATCGCCGACCGTTTCTTCAACGCCGAACGGATCCTGGCGGTGCTGCACCTGCTCGGCGCGGTGCTGCTGTATCAGCTGTATTCGGCGGCGGATTTCAGCGTGTTCTACCCGTATGTGCTGGTGTACATGGTGGTCTACATGCCAACGCTGGCCCTGGTCAATTCCGTGGCGTTCCGGCAGATGCGCGACCCGGCGCTGGAGTTCTCCCGCATCCGGGTGTGGGGCACCCTTGGCTGGATCGTCGCCGGCGTGGTGATCAGCTTCGTGTTCGCCTGGGATTCGCGCGAAGCGATCGCGGCCGGCGGCTTGCGCAATACGTTCCTGATGGCCGCCATCGCGTCCCTGGTCCTCGGGCTCTACAGCTTCACGCTGCCAGCCACGGCACCGCTCAAGGAGGCCAGCGCTGGCGGCGTCAAGCAACTGCTGGGGCTGGATGCGTTGAGGCTGTTGAAGGACCGCAGCTACCTGGTGTTCTTCATCGCCTCGATCCTGATCTGCATTCCCTTGGCGTTCTATTACCAGAATGCCAACCCGTTCCTGGCTGAAACCGGCATGACCAACCCCACGGCGAAAATGGCCATCGGGCAGGTCTCGGAAGTGTTGTTCATGCTGCTGTTGCCGCTGTTCATCCAACGCTTCGGCATCAAGCTGGCGCTGTTGGTGGGGATGTTGGCGTGGGCACTGCGTTATGCGTTGTTCGCCTACGGCAATAACGGCGACCTGGCGTTCATGCTGTTCACCGGCATTGCCCTGCACGGCATCTGCTACGACTTCTTTTTTGTCTCGGGGCAGATCTACACCGACGCGAAGGCACCGGAGCGCTTTCGCAGTTCGGCCCAGGGCCTGATTACCCTGGCGACCTATGGGGTGGGGATGCTGATCGGCTTCTGGGTGGCGGGGCAGGTGACCGATCACTTTATCGTGGCCGGTGGGCATGACTGGCAGAGCATCTGGCTGTTCCCGGCCGGTTTCGCGCTGCTGGTGTTGGTCTGCTTCCTGTTTACCTTCCGCAGCCAGCAGGCGCTTGTCGCGCCGTCAAAGGCTTGAAACAAGGCTGGGCGCCAGTCATTTGTGACTGACGCTCAGCTTGGTGTAGGTCACTTTCCCGCCTTCGTTGGAATAGCCCTTGTTGTCCAAGGTGTAGACGCCAGCCTTGAAGTAGAAGTCGTAGCCTTGCCAGGACTTGTCCAGCTTCACCTGTTTGCCACCGGTGCCGATCAGCACCGAGAGCTCGCCTTGCTTGTTCATTTGCAGCGTGTACGAGAAGGATTTGTTCAGCGGAACCTTGGGCACCGTGTAGATTACCGGACTGCTCTTGTCCTTGGGCTTGACCCGGTATTCCACGTCGATATTGCCGGTGCCCTTTTCGTAGCGGTACACCAATTTCAACAAGGGGGTCGGCGCTTCCTTGGCGTGAATCTGCGCCACCACCACACGGCCTTCGGAAGGCACCTGGTTCACCGACAGCTCGCCCTTGAGGGTGTTAGTGCCGCTGTTGTAGCGCCAGTTGCGGTGTTTCCCGTCCCTGCTGGTTTCGCGAAGTTCGGAGCGCGGGTAATCGCTATTGCCAGTGTGGGAACCGGTGACGGGCGCCCAGAAGATGATCCTCTGGCCGTTATTGTCGAAATATTTGTTCTTCAAGGTCGGCATGGCTTTGGTCGCCACGACCTGCGCCGGCGTTTGCACCGGCAGGGTAATGCTCCAGACAGTTACGTCAATCATGATAAAACCCTCCAACGGGACCGGCCGTTACCTATCGGCCGTTATGGCAATAAATTGCCTTCCGTGGCGTAGTTTTCATGTTATCGACGAGGGTCTGTTTCGCTGGAGGCGCACCTGACGGATGGCTCTGCGATAAGCCTCTCAGGCACTGAATTGGGCGGATTTTGGTGTATCAATTTGTTGCTTGGGGTAGAGTACGCGCCGCCCGAGAGACGGATCCCGGGCGTCTTCCCATGGAGCGTCAAATGAATCACATCAGCAAAGTTGTCGCCTGCACACTGTTCGGCCTGGCCCTGGCGGGTTGCACCGGCACCCCGATGAAAACCCAGCAATACGACAGCAGCCAATACACCGTGGTCGGCCACAGTGAAGCCAAGGCCACCGGCCTGCTGCTGTTCGGCCTGATCCCGATCCGCCAGAACAACCGTTTCGTGCGCGCCCAGGACGCCGCGATCAAGGCCAAGGGCGGCGACGCCATGATCAACACCCAAGTCCAGGAAAACTGGTTCTGGGCCTGGGTCCTGACCGGCTACACCACCTCGGTGTCCGGTGATGTGGTCAAGCTGAAAAGCGTTCAGTAAACGTGCTTTCAAGGTAGGTGCGCCAATCTGTTTTGAAGGCGTTCACCTGTGGCGAGGGAGCTTGCTCCCGCTCGGTTGCGCAGCGACGCAAAAAACGGGGCCGCTGCGCGCCCCAGCGGGAGCAAGCTCCCTCGCCACAAAAGCACGTGCTCACGTCCCTATCTATCAATGTCCGCCGACGACCATATGCGTGAACGGCGCCACATACGCCTGCAACGTCACCAGCCCGCCCACCAGAATCGCCAGCACCACCGAGTGGAAAAACACGTAGCGAAGGATTTCGCCTTCGTGGCCGTACCAACGGGTTGCGGTGGAGGCGACCACGATCGACTGGGCGTCGACCATCTTGCCCATCACCCCGCCAGAACTGTTGGCCGCGGCCATCAACACCGGGCTGATGCCCAACTGCTCCGCCGTCACCCGTTGCAAACCGCCGAACAACACGTTGGACGCCGTGTCCGAACCGGTCAGCGCCACGCCGAGCCAGCCCAGCAGGGTGCCGAACATGGGATAGAAGATCCCCGTGGCGGCGAAGGCCAGGCCCATGGTCGCGTCCAGGCCTGAATAGCGCGTGAGGAACCCCAATGCCAGCATCGCCACGATGGTGATCAGCGAGTAGCGCACCACCCACAGCGTTCGCAAGTAGTGGCGCACCAGTTGCGGGATGGAATAGCCCATCAGCAAACCGCCGAGAATCGCCGCCAGGAAGATGCCGCTGCCCGTGGCAGTGAACCAGTTGAACTTGTAGACCGCTTCCTCGGTTTTAGGCTGCGGCACCACGGGCGGGACTTTTTCGATCTGCTGGTGAATGGTGCCGAAGGTCACCAGTGGCGAGAAGATCGGGTTGGCCTCGCGCATCGGCTTGCCTTGGGGGTCGAGCCTGGCCGATTGGGTTTGCGGGTCCAGTGCCGGACGGGTGTCGAACAGATTCTTGAAGCCTTGGGTGCCCCAGGCGAAGACGAATACCGTGAGGATGATCCACGGCATCCAGGCACGCAGCACGGCGGGGCGGTTGTCGCTGCCGAAAGCGCCGGTGGTGACGGGTTGCTGTTGCTCGCTCGCCTCGATCTTCGAGTCATCGTGCCGACCCGTCAACGCCGCCGACGTATGCACCGTGGCCGGTTTCCAGACTTTCAGGAAACCGGTGAGGCAGGCCATGGAAATCAGTGCAGCGATGACATCCACCAGCATCGGCCCGTGGTAGTTGGACACCAGGAACTGCGGGATGGCGAAGCTGACGCCGGCCACCAGGATCGCTGGCCAGACCTCCAGCATCTTGCGCCAGCCGGCGAAGGCCCAGATCAACCAGAACGGCACCAGCACCGAGAAAAACGGCAACTGCCGACCGACCATCATCGACAGCTCCATTTCGTCCAGCCCGGTGACTTTGGCCAGGGTGATGATGGGCGTGCCAAGGGCGCCGAAGGCCACGGGTGCGGTGTTGGCGATCAGTGCCAGGCCCGAGGCGGCCAGAGGTGAAAAGCCCAGCCCGATCAGGATCGCCCCGGTCACCGCCACCGGCGTGCCGAAGCCCGCCGCGCCCTCGAAGAACGCGCCGAAGCAAAAGGCGATCAACAGCAACTGCAAGCGGCGGTCGTCAGTGATGCGCGCGAGGGAGTCCTGCAGGACCTTGAACGAACCGTTCTCGGTGGTCAGCCGATGCAGGAAAATGATGTTGAGGACAATCCAGCCAATGGGCAGCAACCCGTTGGCCGCGCCATACAACGCTGCGGAACCGGCCATGTCGGCGGGCATGCCGAAGGCGAAAATCGCGATCAGCAACGCCGAGGCCAGGGCGTACAACGCCGCGAGGTGCGCCTTGACATGAAAGAACGCCAGGGACGCCAGCATCACCACCACCGGAACCGCCGCCAGGAGCGTCGACAGCACCACATTACCGAAGGGATCGTAGACTTGTTGCCAGACCATGTTCCACCTCTGCTTTTTATTGTTGGAAGTGCAGGCCCCGTGGGGGATTGGCAGAGAAGTATAGGCGGGGATTTATTAAGCGATTGCCAGGCAAACCCCTGTGGCGAGGGAGCTTGCTCCCGCTGGGTTCTGTAGGAGCTGCCGAAGGCTGCGATCTTTTGATCTTGATCTTTCGTTCTTCGACTCAATTGTCTGGGACAAGATCGCAGCCTCGTTGCACTCGACAGCTCCTACACAGCTCCTACACAGCTCCAACAGGCACGGTTCAGTGGGGCAAGGGGGATGCGCTATGTCGACGGGCGTGCTTCGACGTTATCCAGCGCGCGGTTCGCCAGCATTGCGCTCAGTTCGATCAATTGCTGGATACCCAGGGCAATGTGGCGTCTTGAGCCTTTCAGGTCGTAGGCCAGGTCACTGACCATGGCATTGGCCGAGGCGAGGTTTTCGCTGAAGTTTGCAAGCAGGGTTTCGGTGTCGATGCCAGGGGCAACGGTGAACAGCTGGCCGGGATCGGCTTCGGGTTTGCTGGGTTTGGGCTTGAGGTAGGAATCGAGGATGCGGTCGGCGGCTTTGTCGAACGCTTTTGAATTGGATGGATCGGTGTCCGGTGGGTTCGGCGTTACTTTGAACATGGTGAATCTCCGTGATTGGTTGAGCCACCACGACCTATCGCTAAACAAGTAAAGGTGGCGGCTGTACGCAGGTTAGCGATCCGGGTCACAGAAACCCCGGGTAGACCAGAAGGTCTCCCACGCACAGCCACCATAAAGCGAGTTGCAGACGTAAAGACTGCAATCGAGACTGGGCATTGTTGCGTCTGTGTTGAGTCGGATCGCTAAACCCGATCGCTGATTTATCAGCGACGGGGAAACGATAGAGCCCGACCTCCAGGCGCACAAGCCGGCGGATTCTGGCGTAGTTGTAGGTAACGGCGCAAGACAACGTAGCCCGAACCCGAACGTTCCTACATCGGGATAAACAAGGTCCCCTGCTGGACGGGGGACCTGGGTTAATAAAGCACCTGTGGCGAGGGAGCTTGCTCCCGCTGGGTTCTGTAGGAGCTGGCGAAGCCTGCGATCTTTTGATCTTGATCTTGATCTTGATCTTGATCTTGATCTTGATCTTGATCTTGATCTTGATCTTGATCTTGATCTTGATCTTGATCTTGATCTTGATCTTGATCTTGATCTTGATCTTGATCTTGATCTTGATCTTGATCTTGATCTTGATCTTGATCTTGATCTTGATATTGATCTTGATCTTGATCTTGATCTTGATCTTGATCTTGATCTTGATCTTGATCTTGATCTTGATCTTGATCTTGATCTTGATCTTGATCTTGATCTTGATCTTGATCTTGATCTTGATCTTGATCTTGATCTT
>NZ_LHVE01000011.1 GCF_001269655.1 Pseudomonas thivervalensis | reverse complement strand
TGATCTTGATCTTGATCTTGATCTTGATCTTGATCTTGATCTTGATCTTGATCTTGATCTTGATCTTGATCTTGATCTTGATCTTGATCTTGATCTTGATCTTGATCTTGATCTTGATCTTGATCTTGATCTTGATCTTGATCTTGATCTTGATCTTGATCTTGATCTTGATCTTTCGCTTGAGACTCAATTGTCTGGGACAAGATCGCAGCCTCGTTGCACTCGTCAGCTCCTACAGGCTGCTGCGCAGTCCAGCGGGAGCAAGCTCCCTCGCCACAAAAGCGCTGACTCAGTACAACGGAGCAGTGCGTCCGTTCAGCCCTTCGCCGCCATCGCCGTCACTTCCACTTTCATCCCCTCGACCGCCAACGATGCAACGCCCACGGCGGCGCGAACCGGCCAGGGCTTGGCGAAGAAGCGTTTGTAGACCTCGTTGAACGCGGCGCGATCGGCCATGTCGGTCAGGTAGATGGTCAGGTGCAACACCCGGTCCATGGAACTGCCGGCACCCTCCAGGGCGGTCTTGAGGGCTTGCAGTGTGCATTCGCTTTGCTGCGTGATGTCACCCAGTTCCAGGCTGCCGTCGGCACGGGTGGGGATCTGGGTGGAAACCAACAGGCCGCCGAAGCCCGCGACGTCGGAGGAAATCGAATCGGCATCCGGATCTGGAATAAACGTGATGTCTGAGTTGCTCATGCAAAGCCTCATGCAGGAAAGAAAAAGGACCGCCGCAGTTTACCGTCCATTGCCGCGCCGTTCCTGCATTCCTTTATCCGTGCGTTTCCAGCCCACGGTTCTGCACCAGCGCCTGGATGTAGGCCTCCAGCGTCGTGGTGCCGTGCAGGGCCGCGTCGTCGCCCACGTCGAAGCCGCTGTCGAGGCTCACGGCGCTCATGCGCGCATAGGACTGCGCCGCTGCGGGGCTGAAACCGAGGCTCTGGAAGTTGCTTTCCCATTGGTCCCTGGGTATCACCTGTACCTCGACCGGCCGGCCGAGCACTTGGGAAAACGCCTGTGCCACATCGTTGGGCGAGTACAGGCGAGGCCCTTGCACATGGCGCACGCCCACATCGTCATTCGACGAGAGCAAGCGCGCGGCGGCGACTTCGCCCAGGTCCCGGGGCGCCACCATGGGAAACGCCAGGTCGGCGGGGAACAGCGTGGGCAGCTTGCCGGTCTCGCGGACGGCCTCGAGCAGGTTGTCCCAGTTACTCATGTAGTAAGCCCCGCGATTGATCGCCGCCGGGATCGACTGGTTGCGCACGCCTTCTTCCAGTTCCCACAAGACGCTGAGATCGCCGATACGCTCGCCGGGCTGGGCGCCGGCGGTGGATTGCACGACGATTTTCTCAAGCCCTGAGCCGTCGAGGGCAGCGAGGATGTTGGCGACCGTGCGCCGTTCCACCGTGTCGGTATCGGTGCTGGGCGCGGCCGGCGGGTTGAGAATGAACGCCCTGCGCCCGAGCCGAAAGGCGGCGCGCAACGACTCGACGTCTTCAGCGTCCGCTTCGACGATTTGAGCGCCCTTGGCACGCCATTCGGTGGCGTGGCTGGCGTCGCGGGTCATGACAATTACCGCATGCCCTGGTGCCAGCAAGGCGCGGGTTGTGGCTGAGCCAACGTGGCCCGTGGCGCCCATGATCACGTACATGTTTCCTCTCCTGGAATCAAAGCCCGCCCTGGGCCGGACGTTGGTTTTTCGTCGTCGGTTCCAGGTGCGGTTGCGCGCCATTCAGGCGTGCGGCGAGTTGTTGTGCCTGTTCCCATCCCAGCTCGGGCTCCAGCCAGTCGAGGGCATCTTCGGCGCTGAAGGCCAGGACTCGCTGCTGTTGGTGGGCGATGTCGCCGTAGGTCACCAGGGCCAGGCCGTCACAGCCAAATGGGGTTTCGCTGGCTTGGGCCAGGGCGGCCAGGAAGATCGGCGCCGATTGCCGAGAGGTCATGTAGGCAAGGTGTGGCGCCTGGGAGGGTGAGGAGGGCTCTTGCGACTCATACCAGCCCTCCACGGCGACCAGTACGCGGCCTTCATGCTTGATGGGATCGAAGACTTTGGAACGCATGACCAGATGCAAAGGCAAATGCGTCAGCGGCGGCATCGTGCCCACCGACCAGATCGGCGACCAGCCCCAGCGCACCTTGATGCACTCCAAGTGCCCGCCGCGACGGCGAATGGCGCTGACCTGCATGTTCGGCTTGATCAGGCTGTGCCGCTCCTGGGGCTTGGGTGGCGGTGTCTCGTGCAGGTCCAGGGGCGTGACGGGTGTACCGAAACGGCTGCCGGAAGTGTCTCGCTGGGCGAAATACGCCAGGGAGTCTTTTGAAGAAACGTGTTGAACCAGACCGTCACACATGGCGAAAACTCCCGGCGGTGAAACGCGAAGAATGCTTGATGTACCCGCCGTCCAAGCCATGATCCTCGTGGCTTTCGGCGGTGTCATGTAGGTCCGAACCCGTGGCGAAATGCTTGGTTCGAAAATCCTCGCGGCGGGGAGACGAGCGGGCAATCGGGGTGGATGCACTACCGCCATCGCGAGCAAGCTCGCTCCCACAATGGAGTTGGGGTGGGTCGGGATTTTCAGCTACACCGCCGCCCTCTGTGGGAGCGAGCTTGCTCGCGATAGCGGAGTGTCAGTTTGCAAAAATACTAGCTGTGCCGGCGCCTTCGCGAGCAGGCTCGCTCCCGCAGCGTTGTGCATGGATGAAGTCCACGAAAGCCCTCAACGGCGAAGGCAAGTAGCGCCGGCCGGGGTAGTAGAGGAACGGGCCGGTGAAGCGCTGCCACCAGGGTTCGAGCACCGGTTCGAGGGCGCCGCTGTCCAGGTAGGGCCGGAGCCAGTCCTCGAACAGGTGGACAACGCCCAAGCCATCCACCGCCGCCTGCACCGCCAGGTCCATCGCGCCGCCGATGCGCACGATCAACGGGCCGCTCGGGTCGACGTTTACCGTTTCGCCGTCACGTTCATATTCCCACAGGGGCAGGGCGCCGCTGGGAAACTTGCCCGTCAGGCAAGCATGCCCCAGCAAGTCCCGTGGATGTTCGGGACGGCCCCGGGCGTCGAGGTACGCCGGTGCCGCAGCGGTGGCGAAGCGCTGGAAGCGCGGGCCGATGGGGATGGCGATCATGTCCTGCTCCAGGCGTTCGTCGTAGCGAATGCCCGCGTCACAGCCAGCGGCGAGCATGTCGACGAAGCTCTCTTCGGTCACCACTTCCAGGCGAATATCGGGATAGCTTTTCAGGAACGGCGTGATGATCGCCGGCAGTACCAGCCGGGCGGCGCTGACCGGCACGTTCAGCCTGAGGGTGCCCGAAGGGCGGTCGCGAAAGTCATTGACCACGTCTATCGCCGCCTCGACCTCGCCCAGGGCCGGGACAATGCGTTCCATCAAGCGGGCGCCGGCCTCGGTGGGTACCACGCTGCGGGTGGTGCGGTTGAGCAGGCGCACGCCGAGCCGGCTTTCCATCCGGCGCACGGCATCGCTGAGGCTCGACGCGGACTTGCCGCTCAACCGCGCACCTTCGCGAAAGCCCTTCGCGTTGACCACGGCCACGAAGGCCAGCAAATCTTGAATATCCATCGCCATTGTTCTCTCCGCCGTACAACCTGTGCTGATTGCACCTGATTATCAAGAGAATGGTCAATGCCTATAGTCGGCCCACTCACATTGATCCGAGGGCTACGAGATGAACATTGCAAGCAAGGCAGGCAGCTTTTTATTGGGTGAGCGCACGGTCAATCGCATGGGCTATGGCGCGATGCAATTGGCGGGGCCCCAGGTCTTCGGGCCGCCCAAGGATCCGGCGGCGGCCGTCGCCGTGCTGCGCGAAGCGTTGGCGAGCGGGGTCAACCACATCGACACCGCCGATTTCTACGGGCCCCATGTCACCAACCGGTTGATCCGCGAAGCGCTGCACCCTTACGCCGAGGACTTGGTCATCGTCACCAAGGTCGGCGCCGTGCGCGGTGCCGATGCGTCCTGGAACCCGGCCCACAGCCCCGCCGAGCTGGCCCGTGCGGTCCACGACAATTTGCGCAACCTCGGCGTGGAGGTCCTGGACGTGGTCAACCTGCGCGTGTGGGGCGACCTGCATTCGCCCACCGAAGATTCCATCGAGGAGTCGTTCACGACACTGGCCGAGCTACAGCGCCAAGGCCTGATCCGCCACTTGGGCCTGAGCAACGTCACGGCGTCCCAGGTCAGGGAGGCCCAAGGCATCGCCCAGGTGGTCTGCGTGCAAAACCACTACAACCTGACCCATCGCGACGACGAACAGCTCATCGCCGAACTGGGCCGGCAGGGCATTGCCTACGTACCGTTCTTCCCGCTCGGCGGCTTCACACCGCTGCAATCGGAAACCCTTTCCAGCGTGGCGGCGCGCTTGCAGGCGTCACCGCTGTGCGTGGCCCTGGCGTGGTTACTGCAACGTGCGCCGAATCTCCTGCTGATTCCCGGTACGTCGTCCGTGGCGCACCTGCGGGAAAACCTCACGGCGAGTGAACTGAAGATCCCTGCGCCGATGCTCGCCGAGCTGGATGCGCTGGTCTAGGCAGCCTGAAAAACCAACGTCTCGCCATCTTCCGGTATCACCAGTTGACCTGCGACACCGGCCCTCATGGCGGCCTCGGCCAAGGCCTTGCGGGTCGTCGGGCAGTGGCTGATCGCTTCCAAGTGATTGGCCACCACGGTCCCGCGGGACAAACGGGTGAATGCCAGCGTCTCGTCGATGCCCATGATGATGTCGCCGCCGAGATCGAACCGTGCCCCGCCTGCCGGCACCACGCTGACCTGCGGCTGGTGGCGCAAGACGAATTCGCGCACGGTGGGGGTGAGCACGGTGTCGCCGGTGAGGTAGACACTCGGTTCGCCGGGCAACTCGATCAGGTAGCCGAGGCCATGCTCCATCAGCTTGCCCACCAGGCCCAGCCCATGGGTGCAGCGGACCGAGCGGATGGTGCCGCCCAGGAACGGGTTGGGTTGGTCATGGGCTTGGGTAAGCGCCTGGACATTCAGGCCACGCTTGGCCAGGTACGGGGCGTCATGGGGTGTGCAGATGACCGGGATCTGCTTTTCCCTCAGCCAGCGCTTGGCCGCACGGTCCAGATGATCGAAATGGCCCTTCTGGCAGTGGGTGATCAGGCAATGGGTGACCGTCTCCAGGTCCTTCGCTGTTGACGCCGGAAGCGCCACCAGCGGGTTGCGCTGGTTGGCGCCAAACAGGCGAAGCGGCGGCAGCGTGCCCTTGTCCGCCAGCATCGGGTCGACGAGCACGCGATACGGGCCGAATTCAAGAATGATCGTGGCGTTACGGATCTGCTGGAGGTTCATGAGGCGTTCCTGTTGAGGGAGTGCTTCATGGTGCCGATCCGGTCCGGTGTGCATAATGGCCGGATCTGACATCTTTGATTCGTTTCCAGCCATGACCCAAAAACTCCGAATCGGTCTGCTCTTGTTTCCCGGCTGCATGCCCGCCGGTCTGTTCGCCTTCGCCGATCTGCTGCACGCCGCCAACCGCAGGCGAGGGCGGGCGCTGTTCGAGGCGCGCTACATCGCGTTGCTGGCCGGGCCGGTGGTGTGTGCCCATGGCGTGACCCTGCACGCGGAAGCGGCCCTTGAAAACGCCGGGCTGGATGCGGTCCTGGTTCCCGGTTTCTGGGCCGAATCGGCCGAGCAGGTGAATGTGGTGCTGGCCGAGCAGACAGCCCTCATGAGCGCGCTGTCGAAGCATGCCCGCGCGCTGCAGCTCTGGTCCTATTGCACCGGTGTCTGCCTGCTGGCCGCCAGCGGTCGGTTGGACGGGCAGGGCGCGACGGTGACCTGGTGGCTGGCGCAAGCGATGCAGGAGCAGTATCGAAACGTCCTTTGGCAAAGCGAGCAGAACTGCGTGTTCAACGCGCGCACGGCGACCGCGTCCGGGGTGAACGGCTACCTGCCCATCGCCGAAAAACTCATCGAACGCAGCGTCAGCAGCGACGTCCTGCGCGACATCACCCGGCTCATGGTGCTGCCACGCCCGGCCATTCCCCATGCGGCATTCCAGGGCAGCACGCTGATCGAGCAACCCAGCGGATGGCTGCGGCAGTTGCATGGGTTGATCGAGCAGATGCCGGCCGAGCGGATCACTGTCCAGGCCCTGGCAAACGAGCTGGCGGTGTCCGAGCGCACCTTGGCGCGCAAGGTCAGCCGGGAAACGGGGCAGGCCGTTGCGGCCTACGCCCGGCGCATCA
This sequence comes from Pseudomonas thivervalensis, assembly GCF_001269655.1. Classification (GTDB taxonomy): domain Bacteria; phylum Pseudomonadota; class Gammaproteobacteria; order Pseudomonadales; family Pseudomonadaceae; genus Aquipseudomonas; species Aquipseudomonas thivervalensis. The sequence goes on along the minus strand of NZ_LHVE01000011.1, from coordinate 128,211 downwards.
AGTTGAACCAGGTCAGCGAACGTCTGACGTTGACCTCGCTGCCCCTCGCCAGCATCGGCGCCGAACTGGGTTTCAGCAGCAGCTCCAACTTGCAGCGCATGTTCAAGGCGTTGACCGGGCTGACGCCGGTGGCCTACCGGCGCAAGTTCGGGCGCGTGTGACGCCGGTCAACCCGGCGTCTTGTCCGTTTCGTTGCGGTGGTGTTCCGGCCAGCTGTCGACGGGGTGGGCACGGTCTTCGTTGAACATCTCCGTGAGCAGCGCATTGGCGCGTCGGTAGGCGTCGTGCCGGAACTTGAGGTCGTCTTCCGGCTGGGCGACGATTTCCTCGAGCATCTTGAGGTTCAGTCGGCGGAACTGATCCGCTCGCTCACGCGCTTCGTAAGCCCCGACCCCCATGTGCTCCAGCGCACTGCGACCCAATGACAGCGCGCTCTCGAAGGTCTCCCGCTCGGCCGCCTCCACGCCCATCTGCCGCAGGGTGATGAGGTGGCTCATGTCCCGCGCCCGTACGATCAACTGCAACGCGGGGAAGTGTTCCTGGGCCAGTCGGGTCAGCGTCAGGTTGTCTTCCTGGTCGTCGATCGCGTTAATCAATACCACCGCTTGGGCCGCACCCGCTGCGTGCAGCAAGTCGAGGCGCGTGGCATCGCCATAAAAGACTTTCACGCCGAATTTGCGCAGCGTCTCGATGTTGTCAGGGTCGTGATCCAGAACCACCACGTCGACGCCGCAGGACATCAACAGGCGGCCGGCGATCTGCCCGAAGCGGCCGAAGCCGGCGATGATCACGCGGGGATTCTGCTGGTCGACGAGGTCGGATTCGCGTTTGTTTTTCCGGGTGACCGACTCAAAGCGATCCAGCAGCAAAATCAGCAGAGGCGTCAGACACATGGACAAGGCCACCGCCAGGGTCAGGCTCTTGCCCCACTGGTCGCTCAGGATCCCGGCCAGCGTTGCGGCACCGAACACCACGAAGGCGAATTCGCTGCCCTGGCCCAACAACACCGCTTGCCAGGAGCGCTGGCCGGCAGGGACATTCAAGAAGCGGCTGATGGTCTTGATCACCAGCAACTTGATCAGGATGAAACCCAGGGTCAGGGTGATGACTTTCAGCGGTGCATTGATCAACGTGCCGAAATCGATCGACATGCCGACGCCGATGAAAAACAGACCCAGCAGCAGGCCCTTGAACGGCTCGATGTCGCTCTCCAGGGCGTGGCGGTATTCGGAGCTGGCGAGCAGCACCCCGGCGAGAAACGCGCCCATGGCCATCGACAGACCGGCTTCCTCCAGCAGGAAACCAAAGCCGAACACCAGGAAGAGGGCGACGGCACTGAAAATCTCGCGCAAGCCTGAGCGTGCAGCGAAGCGCAGCAACGGGCGCGTCACGTAGCGCCCCAACAGCACGACGATGGCGATGGCAGCGACGATTTTGCCAATCGACAGCAACAGCGCGGTGCCCGAAGGCGTGTCGCCGTGGGCCGACAACAACGGAATCATCGCCACCAGCGGAATGGCCGCGATGTCCTGGAACAGCAGCACGGCAAAGCTGCTGCGGCCCACGGCGGTGGTGGTCAGGTTGCGTTCGCTCATGGCCTGCATGGCGATGGCCGTGGAGGACAGGCTCAGGGTCAGGCCGACCAGCAGCGCCGCCGTCCAGTTCAGGCCCAGGGCCGCGCAGAACGTTGCGATTGCACCGCCGCAGGCCAGCATCTGCAAGGCACCGCCACCAAACACCATCCGGCGCAGGGCCCAGAGCCGTTTGGGGTCGAGCTCAAGGCCGATGATGAACAGCATCAGGACCACGCCGATTTCGGCGAACTCCAGGATCGCCTTCACGTCGGTAATCAGCTTCAGCCCCCACGGGCCGATGATGCACCCGGCCAGCAGGTAGCCCAGCACCGGGCCCAGGCCAAACCGAACGGCAATCGGTACGATCAGCGTCGCCGAGGCCAGGTAGATCAGCATTTCAATCAGGCTGTGCGTCTCCATCTCAATCTTCCTTCCAGACGGCCAGGCGTTCGCCGTAGTGTTCGATTTGGGCGCGTTGGGCCTCGGAGTCGGCGGCATACGCGCCATGCACGGCAACGGGTTCCAGCCAGCGCATGCCGCAATAAATGGCCGTGGCGTGGAGGGGTTGGGCCAGCGCTGCAAAGCCTGGGTAGTCGCCGATCTGGAAATGCGCCTGATCGCCGCCAGTGGTGACGGCCCACAGCAACCTCTTGTCCTTGAGCGCCGTGGCGCCTTTGCCATAGGCCCAGCCGTGGGTGAAGACTTTATCGATCCACAGTTTCAGCAGCGGCGGGGTGCTGTACCAATACATCGGGTGCTGGAGGACGACCAGTTCCGCTTGCTCCACCGCTCGCTGTTCCGCCTCGACGTCGATATCGAAATTGGGATAAAGCGCATACAGCGAACGTATGACCACGTCCGGGTTGCTGGAGGCTCGCTTGAGCATCTGCTGGTTGACCCGCGATTTGTCGGGGTAGGGGTGCGCATAGATGATAAGAATCATCGGTGAATTCCTTGGTTTGGCTCCGTCGATTCTTGTCTGTCGAGGAGGCTTGCTCCCGCTGGGCCTGTAGGAGCTGCCGAAGGCTGCGATCTTTTGATCTTTCGCTTGAGACTCAAGTGTCTGGGGAAAGATCGCAGCCTCGCTTCGCTCGGCAGCTCCTACAATGAGCGCGAACGATGGTACGGGGTCGAGCGATACAAACAAGAGCGCCTTCCCAGGCAGGGTCGAGGCCGGAAAGGCCGGACATCCTACCGGGGAAGGCGCCGATTGTTTAGCGCGGATCGATACATCCGGGGGCTTCAGTCCAGTGGCAGCGAGACCCTGGCCTCCAATCCGCCGCTCTTTCGATTCCTCAGGGTCAGCGTCCCGCCGTGCTCCAGCACCGTCGCCCTGGCCGCCGACAGGCCCAGCCCGACGCCGCCGGTGTGCTTGTTACGCGAGCCTTCGATACGAAAGAACGGCGTGAAGACCTGCTCAAGGTGTTGGGCGGCGATGCCCGGCCCACGGTCGAGGATGCGAATGTCCACTCGATGGGCGTCGGCTTGGAGTCGAACCGTCGGCGCGCCGCCATATTTGATCGCGTTGTCGATCAGGTTGACCAAGGCGCGCTTGATGCCGATGGGCCGGCCGACGTACACGAAGCGTTGGGCGCCTTCGAATGCGACCTCGGTGCCGGCGTCCTTGAGATCATCGACGATGGTGTGCAGCAGCTCGGCCAGGTCGAACGCGGTGGCGTGTTCCAGCCGGGCATCGTCGCGGAAGAACTCCAGGGCAGAATTGACCATCGCCTGCATCTCGTCCACGTCCCTGAACAAGCGCGACTGCTGTTCGGCATCCTCGATGAATTCCCCGCGCAGGCGCATGCGGGTCAACGGTGCGCGCAGGTCATGGGAGATGGCGGCGAGCATCTGCGTACGGTCCTGCAGGAAGTGCTTGAGCTGGGCCTGCATGGCATTGAACGCGAGGATCGCCTGGCGGATTTCATGGGGGCCGATGACCGGAATCGGTGGCGCCTGATGGTCGACGCCAAAGCGCCGAGCGCCTTCGGCAAAGCGTTCCAAGGGTGCGGCCAGGTGCCGGGTGGCAATCAGCGCGACGATCAATGTCGAGAGCAGGATCAGCGCGATGATGATCCCGTTGCGCGCCCATTCGCCCAGCCCCCAACTGCGTGAAGGCACGGAAAAAATCACCCAGGAATGGTCGGCCAGTTCGATGATCACCGCGTAGCGCGCATCCGCTTGGTTGGCCGGCCAGTCGCCCGGTTCGTAGGCTTCGATCCTGGCGTCCGGCCGGCCCAATTGTCGGCGCAGCAACGCCGAGCCTTCACTGAATTCCGGGTCGTCGATCACTGGCAGACGCGCCTCTTCATGTCGCTGCAGCCATTGCGCGTTGAACGCCTGGTCACTGGCGGCCGCGGCAATCGCTGGGCGTTGTGCGGGGGCGACGGAGTCGATGATACGGGTGATGGCGGCGGCCTTTTCCATCAGGCCGGTCTCCATCAGGGGAGGGCGCGCCCAGGCACCGGCCAGCAGGCTGAACAGTTCGTTGAGGGCCAGCAAGGTCAGCATGGCGATCAGGGTGGTCAGGGCGATCCAGCGCGCCACCGTGTCCCGTGGCCGATGCGTGCCCGAGCGCGCGGGCTTCATCGCTTCACCACGTGGGGGCTGAACAGATAGCCGCTGTTGCGCACGGTGCGAATCATCGACGCACCGGGGATGTCGGTTTCCAACTTGCGTCGCAGGCGGCTCACCTGAACGTCGATGCTGCGGTCAAACGCCTCGAAGGTTTCGCCGCGGGTCAAGTCCAGCAATTGCTGGCGCGTCAGCACCCGGCGCGGGTGCTCGGCAAACACCAGCAACAGTTCGAACTCGCCGCTGGACAGCGGGATCATGACCTTGTCCGGTGAGCGCAATTCGCGACGGGTGACGTCCAGTTGCCAGTTTTCGAACTCCAGGATTGGCCGGGATGAGTCGCTCAACGTGCCCTTGGCTTCACCGGTGCGTCGCAGCACGGCGCGCACCCGGGCCAACAGCTCCCGGGCGTCGAAGGGCTTGGTCAAGTAGTCGTCCGCCCCCAGCTCCAGGCCGACGACGCGGTCGCTCAATTCGCCCATGGCGGTGAGCATGATGATGCCGACCGTGTGCTCGGCCCGCAGCCGTTGGCACAGCACCAGGCCGTTGTCCCCCGGCAGCATGACGTCGAGGATGATCAGGTCCGGCACCTGGTGCGCCACCGCCTGCCACAGGGCATTGCCGTCGGCGGCCACGGCTACGCTGTAGCCATGTTGTTCGAGGAATTTGCGCAAGAGGGCGAGGACTTCGAGGTCATCGTCCACCAGTAATAGATGGCTCACGGTGGGCACGCAGGGTAAGGAATACAGGGGAATACTAGGGTCAATCCGGGGCCTGCGTCATATATTTCAACCCGGTAATAAAGTTGCCGGCGGGCAATATTCTGGAAATCTGCGGGCAAAAAAACGGCGGCAGGATGGCCTTGATGTCGGTCAGTTAAAAACGAGTCAGCGCTGTACAAATCCTGTGGCGAGGGAGCTTGCTCCCGCTTGAGTGCGAAGCGCTCACCGCTTTTTTTGGGGCCGCTTCGCGACCCAGCGGGAGCAAGCTCCCTCGCCACAGGGGGCTGTGTTTGGCTTTGGACCGGCCTAGGCAACATCCCCATTCCTCGCCGAGATCACCCTGTATGCCGATCACCCAGCCCGCTCCGTCGTTCGTTCGCTCCACCGTCGTGGTTGTATTGGTGGCACTCGCCAGTGGTTGCTCCAGCACGCCGGCTGCAAAGCCGGGCTCGTGTGAAAGCGCGACCTATACCGTTTACGATCCCGCCGAACCCGTCAACCGTGGCATCTTCGCGTTCAACCGAACCGTGGACGACTATGCGCTGGCGCCGGTGGCCCGTGGTTATCGCAAGTTGCCGGACATGTTCCAGGCCGGCGTCCACAACTTCGTGGCGAACTTCGGCGAGCCCAAGGTGTTCATCAACGATCTGCTGCAAGGCAATGCCCAGCGCTCGGTCAATACCTTGGGCCGTTTCGTCATCAACACCACGGCGGGGCTCGTCGGGCTGATCGACGTGTCGGGCAAGCTGGGCATCGAGCGCCACAAGGCCGATTTCGGCCAGACCTTCGGCGTCTGGAACCTCGCCCCCGGACCTACCGTGGAGCTGCCGCTGCTGGGCAGCGCCAACCTGCGGGACGCGACGGGCAAAGTGCTGAGTTTTGCCGTCGACCCGTTCGGCGACAACAGCAGCACGGTCGAGACCCTGGGCACGATCAACACCGTCGGCGGCATCGTCGACGGCCGTGCCGAGGCCTTGCCGCTGACCGACGAGTTGCAGGCCGCACCGGATTACTACGCGGCGCTTCGCGACGCCACGGCGCAACGGCGAGCCGATCTTGTCGCGCAGGGCAAGTTGGGGGCGGTGGTGGAGGACAACCCGCAATGCCAGGACGGAGCCGCTGCCGATGAATAACCAGGCGCTGGTCTTGCATCGGCGAATGCGCTCGCTCGCGCCGGATGTGTTGCATTGCCGTGAGGTTGAGCTGCGCTTGGCCGAGGATGGTCGGCATGTGTTGCTTAGCCGTTATGTCGAGCTGTACCGCCATGAACACGTCAGCTGGTGCGCCATCCAGCAGCATCGGGTGCCATTGGCGCGGATGGTGCGCTGGATGGTCGATAACGGCGAGCAGGTGAGGAGTTAGTGGCAATTTGTTCCTCAATACAGCGTTATCTTGGGAGCGAATGCCACGAAACATTTATACATAATTACTGATTAATAATGGTTGTACGACGTCGTATCTAATATGTTCGACTGTGGCCGTTTCTCACAAAAAAAATAACGGAGACCCCATCCATGTCGAGCATTCCTTCCGCTGAAGGCCAGGCCGTGGCCCCTTCGCAAAGCCGTTTCGTGCGGCTGCTGAAGCTTCTTGGCCCCGGCATTATCGCCGTCCTTTCCTGGCTGGGCGCCGGCGACCTGATCACCTCATCCGTGGCCGGCGCGAACTACGGCTACGCGATGATGTGGGTGCTGGCGGTCTCTCTGCTGCTGCGCTACCTGATCGTCAACATCATCGCGCGCTTCCAGCTCTGCAATAACCAGGGCATGACCATCCTGCAGGGCTATGCCCAGCTCAATCCGTTTTTCGCCTGGTTCATGCTGGTGTATGCATTGCTCATGGGGCACCTGATGAATGCCTACATGATCAAGGGCGCCGGTGAGGCATTGGCCATGCTGCTCAAGGTCGACTATCCACTGCTGTGTTCGGTGGCGGTGGTGCTGGCCGTGTGGATGCTCGTCGGGCGCAATATCTATTCGATGATCGAAGGCGTGATGAAAGGCCTGCTGGCGATCATGACGCTGGCGTTCCTGGCCCTGGCGGTGATGTCCGGCCCGGATGTCGCCGGCATCGTCAAAGGCACCATTGGCTTCAGCATTCCGCCTGATGAAGGCGTGCACGGCGCGCTGCTGGTGGCCGTCTCGGTGATCGGTGCGGTAGCCGGTTCCATCGCCAACTTCGTCCATCCGTATGTGATGCGCCAGAAGGGCTGGGTAGGGCCTGAACACAAGCGTATCCAGCGTAACGACCTGTTGTTTGCGGTGTTTGTCGGGATCGTCATCAACCTGGCCATCTGGATCGTCGGTGCGGAAATCCTGCGACCCAACGGCATCGAGGTCAAAACCCTGGGCGACCTGGGCAAGGCCCTGGAAATATTCTTCGGTTCGATCGGTTGGTACGTGTTCTTTGTCGGCGTGTTTGCCACGCTGTTCGCCAGCATCTCCGGCAAGACCACGGCGTTCCCGATGCTCATCACCGACGCCTTCCAGCATGTACGGCCCGGGCGCCGGGAGCGTTACGGCAAAGAGTTCCACCGTGACCCGATGCATAAATGGTTCATGTTGTTCATTCTCGTGACGCCACTGATCTGGTCGCTCCCAGGCATGCCGGACTTCGTCACGCTGACCATCGGTGTCAACGCGCTGAACATCATTGGCTTGCCGGTGATTTCTTTGGGCCTGTTGATCATGTCCAACCAGAAGTCCCTGCTGGGCAAGGAGTATCGCAACAACCTGTTCGAGAACATCGCGCTGATGTTTGCCACGGGCTTGGCGTTGTGGGTCGCGTTCCAGTTGGGGGTCGATCTGTTTACCTGAGGCGCGGCCATCTGCAACTTTCGGGGGGACTGCTAGACTTTATCGTCCAGTCCCTTTCGGAGAAGCGGAATGAACAATAAAAACAGGATCTGCCTCTGGTACGACGGCAACGCCCAGGAAGCTGCGCAGTTCTACGCAAAGACCTTTCCCGACAGCGCGGTGAACGCTGTCTACCATGCCCCAAGCGACTATCCGTCGGGCAAGGAGGGCGATGTGATCACCGTGGATTTCACGGTGATCGGTATTCCCTGCATCGGCCTCAACGGCGGACCGGTGTTCAAGCACAGCGAGGCTTTTTCGTTCCAGATTGCAACGGAAGACCAGGCCGAAACGGACCGCTTGTGGAACGCCATCATCGACAACGGCGGCCAGGCCAGCGCCTGCGGCTGGTGCAAGGACAAGTGGGGTCTGTCGTGGCAGATCAGCCCGCGGGTGTTGCTTGAAGCGGTCGGCAGTTCCGATAAAGCCGTGGCCAAGCGTGCCTTCGAAGCCATGATGACCATGACCAAGATCGACATTGCCGCGATTGAAGCAGCGGTGAAAGGCTAGCCCGCGAATCACCACCATTCCCTTGTGGGAGCGAGCTTGCTCGCGATGACGGCGGCACAGTCAACCTTGATGGCCACTGAGCTACGGGGTGGTCTCAGGCACCTTGGCAATCACCTTGATCTCAAACTGAAACCCATACAACCACGTCACCCCCACCGCCGTCAGCGTCGGATGCGGCGCGCTGCCCCAGAATTCGGGCACGACGCTCCAGACCCGTTCGAAGATCGATTCGGGATCGACCATGAACACCGTCACATCCACCACATCGTCAAAGCTGCAATCGGCCGCGGCGAGGATCGCCTTCAGGTTGTTGAACGCCAGCCGCACCTGAGCTTCCAGGTCGGCTTCTGGCGAACCGTCGACAGTGCTGCCGACTTGCCCGGAGACGAACAAAAAACCATTGGAACGAATCGCCGGCGAATAGCGATTGCGCTCATACAGTGCCTGGCGTCCAGGCGGGAAAACCACATCGCGCTGTGTCATGAATACCTCCATCAAAGAGTGGGTGCCAAACGATGAACGCACTCTAGGGGCTTGTGCCCGGGCGATAAACGAGCAACCTTGGCGCTCACTGTTTGTGAATCCCAAATAATCGGACCGATACCCGGGGCAGAAATGGACCGTTTTGATGCGATGCAAGCGTTCGTACGAGTGGTGGAGGCGGGCAGTTTCACCAAGGCGGCGGAAACCCTGCACATGAGCAAGACCACCGTGACCCAACTGGTGCAGCAGTTGGAGGCGCGGTTGCGGGTCAAGTTGCTCAACCGCACCACACGCAAAGTCAATGTCACCACCGATGGAGCCGTCTATTACGAGCGGGTGATCCGCTTGCTGGCCGACATGGACGATGCCGAGACCAGCGTCTCCAACGCCCAGGCGCAACCCCGTGGGCGTCTGCGGGTGGATGTGCCGAGCCCGCTGGCGGCAATGATTCTGGTGCCGGCCTTGCCGGCATTTTATGCGCGGTACCCGGACATCCAGATTGATATGGGGGTCAGTGATCGCATCGTCGACATGATCGATGAGAAAGTCGATTGCGTGGTGCGCGGCGGTGAGCTGACGGATCAGTCGCTGGTCGCCCGACGTGTCGGCGATCTCGCCCTCGGCGTCTTTGCCGCTCCAAGTTACCTGACACGTTTCGGCCGGCCCGCGCATCCGCGGGAACTGGAAGATTCACACCATCGCACCGTCGGTTTCCTGTGGGCGCGCACCGGTAAATCCTTGCCCTACGCCATGCGCCGTGACAGTGAGCTGCTTCACGTCAAAGGGCGCTACGCGCTGGCCATCGACGACGGCAACGCCTACCTCGCGGCCGGCCTGGCGGGGCTAGGTGTGCTCTGGTTGCCCGAGTACATGTCCCGGCGTCACCACGCGCAGGGCGAATTGGTGCCGCTGTTCGAAGACTGGCAGCTCGACCCGATGCCGCTCTACGTGGCTTACCCTCCTAACCGCCACGTCAATGCCAAACTGCGGGTATTCATCGATTGGGTGGTGGAGCTGATGGCGCAGCATGCGCCGGTGGCTGCCAAGGGACGCGTGTGATGATCGCCGAAGGACTCGCTGTGCTGCTGGACTACGTACGGTATCTGCTCCCGGGCCTCGCACTGTTCGGCCTCTGGTTCGCCTTGACACCCAAGACCCAGACCGCGTTGCGGATCGTGTCTATCAGAGTGCTGAAACGGCGATGCCGGGTGGCTGGGCCTGGTTGCTCGGCATGGCGGTGCTGGCCTATGGCGCCAATGCGCTGGAGGAGGTGCTGTTTCGTGGCTTCTTGCAGGGCTATCTCGAACGGCATGTCAGCGAGCTGCGCGCAGCGCTGATCAGTGCCCTCGCGTTTTCGGCGTTGCATGCCTTTCTCGCCTTGAGCGTTACCCAGCTGGGTTGGCCTGTGTTGTTGTTCACGTTGATTGAGGGCGTGGCCTGCGGGTTCGTGCGCATGCGTTATGGGGTGGTGGCGTCGACGGCGACCCATGGGACGGCGATCTGGCTGATCGCGGTGCCGATGGCAGGGTTTCAGTGAGTTAAACCAGGAACGGATGAGAGCGGTCGAAGGTTGTATCTCGACGACTCGACGACAGGGGAGACGTACCATGGACCGATTCACCGGTGGCTGCCTGTGCGGCAACGTTCGACTTGAAGCCTCAGGGCGGCCGTACCGTGTTGGCCTTTGTCACTGCCTCGATTGCCGCAAGCATCACGGGGCTTTGTTCTACGCGGCAGCCGTATTCCCTCGGGAGGCGGTGACAATCGAGGGTGAAACGCGGGATTACGCCGGGCGGTTTTTCTGTCCTCGTTGCGGCTCGTCGCTGTTCGCCCGCTCTGGCGATGAAATCGAAGTGCACCTGGGGATTCTGGACGCGCCCGATCAACTGATGCCCACCTACGAAAGCTGGACCGTGCGCCGTGAGCCCTGGTTGCCGGCGTTTCCGCTGACCCGATGCTATGAGCATGATCGTGAGGGTACGGGGCGGGTCGAGGAATAACTGCAACCTGTTCCACCGCTATCGCGAGCAAGCTCGCTCCCACAATTTTGGTCGGCGGTGCACCCAATGCAGGGTTCACAACCAACCCCTGTGGGAGCGAGCTTGCTCGCGAAAGCGGTAGGTCAGTCAACTTCAATGCTGACTGACCCGGCGCCTTCGCGAGCAAGCCCGCTTGGACATGGAATCTGTGTTTTTATTCCTTGAGGAATGTCAGCAGATCCTGGTTCAACCGGTCCTTGTGGGTCTCGGTCAAACCGTGTGGTGCGCCAGGGTAGACGATCAGTCGGGCGCCCTTGATCAGCGCCGCCGAGGCCCGGCCTGCAGCGTCGATTGGCACGATCTGATCGTCATCGCCATGGATGACCAGGGTCGGCACGTCGAACTTCTTCAAGTCGCCGCGGAAATCTGTCGCCGAGAAGGCCGCGATCGAGTCGTAGGTATTCTTGCTGCCACCCTGCATGCCCTGCACCCAGAACGATTGAATCAGCCCCTGGGATGGCTTGGCGCCCTTGCGGTTGTAGCCGTAGAACGGGCCCGAGGCGATGTCCAGGTAGAGCTGCGAACGGTTCTCCAGGGACGCCTTGCGCAGGCCGTCGAATACTTCGAGAGGCAAGCCGCCGGGGTTGGTTTCTGTCTTCAACATCAACGGAGGGACCGAGGAAACCAGCACGGCTTTTTTCACCCGGCCGGTACCGTGGCGCCCGATATACCGAGCCACTTCACCGCCCCCCGTCGAGAAGCCCACCAGCGTCACGTTCTTCAGGTCCAGCGCTTCAATCACCGCAGCCAGGTCGTCGGCGTAGTGGTCCATGTCGTTGCCTTCCCAAGGCTGGCTGGAGCGACCGTGACCGCGGCGGTCATGCGCAATTACCCGATAGCCCTTCGAGGCGAGGAACATCATCTGGCCTTCCCAGCTGTCGGAGTCCAGCGGCCAGCCGTGGCTGAACGTCACGACCTGACCATCGCGCGGGCCCCAGTCCTTGTAGTACAGCTGCACGCCATCCTTGGTGGTGATGTAGCTGGCGGACTGGACCACGCTGCCGACAGCAGATGCGCTCGCAGCGGCCTGGACCGGCGACGCGGCCTCGGCGCTGAGGGTGGCCAAGGCCAGGGTCGCGACAGCCAGGGTGCGGTTGAAGGTGTTCATCGTGTCTCTCTCCATAAGGTCGGTTTGATCTGCGGCGACCGTCATCGATCGCGTTGGTGGGCAGATTAGAGAGAGAGACCGATGACGAGAACGGCGTGGGCATCGATAGCAACTATAGGAAAATCGGATAGCTGCGTTTCGCTTCGGTTGCAAGGTGACTGTTGTGGCGAGGGAGCTTGCTCCCGCTGGGTGGCGAAGCCGCCCCAAACGGAACGACGCGAGTCTTCCAAGTGTATTTCATTGGCCGATGTGCGACGGCTGCGCCGCCGAGCGGGAGCAAGCTCCCTCGCCACACTGTCTTGTTCAGGTGCCCTGAAATCGCCCTCAACCAAAAGAAGGCATCGGCCCCAACGAATTAAAGATCCACACGACCACCGCTACGGCCGCCAGCACCGCGACCACCATGCTGATAAGCACCCATTTGAGGATTTTCAGCCCTTTCGACGGCTGGGACCTCGGCGCGAGCGTCTCTACCGTGAACGTCATCTCCCCGGCACATCGCGGGCAAACGGCGGTGTCGTCAAGGAGGCGGTATCCGCAATGTTCACAGTTTGTCATGTCGTCACTTCGAGGCTCAGAGGGGGTAGCCCTTTATGGGCTTGTAAAGCGGCCGAAAACACCGGGCGTCAGTCGCTTAATATTTATAAACGATGCCCAGCCTGCCCATGATCTCCAAGGCATTGACCAGGCCCAGGCCATTCATGGGCAGGCAGGCGAAGGCCTGGTATTCATCGAAGTGCGTGCCGATGGCCAGCAACTTCAAGTCATGGGCTTCCAACTGCGCATTGAAGTATTGCAGGAGCGCACGCTCCCAATCGTTGGCACGGTTGACGGCATCGAGGGCTTTACGATCTGGCGTAGGGATTTCGATGCCCCGTTGCCGCAATGGGGCCAGGGCATTGACCGCAGCGACGCCGCAGGACGACCATTCCTTCCATTCGAAGCCAGCCAATTGATTGGTCTCGGTGAGCGCTGACTCGACTTGCGTCCAGGCCCAATCCCATTGCCCGATAGGCGCCGGCAGGTTCTGAATGAGCGTTTGCGCGTGGACTTCATCGAACAAACTATCGAACAGGTCGGCCAGGGTATCGGCCAGATCGGGCTGCGGCCCTTGTCCCTGGGTATCCAGGTCGTGGCTCAAGCGCTGCCACAGACTGGCTAGCTCGTCCCAATCCTCGTCATCCATCTCGTCCTCGATCACCTGGGCCTTATGGCCGCGCAGGTAATTATCCAGCCGCGTCTTGCGCACACGCACGCTGCCTTCGGCGAGATCGACCTCATAGCTGCGGTAATCCAGGTAATTGGTCTGGAACACGATGCGGTCGGGGAACACCTCATGGGCAAGGCTTTCCTCCACATCGAAATATGACGCGCCTTCGAGATCGCCATGGGCGGTGAGGATGCGTTGAAACGACAATGGGTCGATTGGGTTCATGTGGGCTGGGTCACAAGAGGAGGGCGAAAGGGGAGCGCCGCGTAGCCGGTTCGCGCTGATCCTACACCAAGGTCCAGAGGTTGCTAAGGGGCGGAATGTGGACTGCGTCAACTGTCGGGCAAGTGTTTGGGTCTATGCTTACCTTGCGCTCTTTAATCAGGCCCACCCATGCACGAACACCGAACGGTCCACAGGGAGTACGCGTGAGACATTCGATACCGGCTGCTGCGTTGTTCTGCCTATTGCTCGGCACGGTTGTCAGGGCCGAGCCGTATCAGGTCGTCACCGAAGAGTGGGCACCGTATAACTATCAGGAAAACAATCAGCTCACCGGCATGACCACCGAGATCGTCCGGGCGATCATGGCGCTGACCGGGGATGATTTCGAGGTGCTGTTGCAGCCCAGCATGCGCGCCACCCAAATACTCAAGCACCGCCCCAAGACCATCATGTACTCCCTGTTTCGCACGCCGGAGCGCGAGTCGTTGTACAAATGGGTCGGGCCGATCGTGGAGGAGTCCATCCACCCCTATCAACTGGCCAATACCCCGCCGTTGAACACCCTGGAACAACTCCTGAACGCCCCGCAGATCACCACGCGCCACGCCGGCCTGGTGCCCCAGATGTTGCAGTCGCTGGGCTTCAACAACCTGGACAAAAGCGCCACCGAGAGCAAGTTGCTCTACCGCATGCTGCTTGCCGGACGCACCCAGATCATCGTCGGCGACACCGATGCGGGCGTGGCTTATTACAGCCGACAGTTGAACATCGCGCCGGGCACCTTGCGACGGATTCCGATCGAACTGTATCGCTCATCGTTGTACATCGCCTTTAGCCCTGACAGTGACGATGAAGTGGTGGCGGCGTGGGCTCAGGCGTTGGAGCAGTTGCGTCGTTCCGGGGACCTGGAGCGGATTCAGCGGCGGTATGAGCGATAAGACGTGCGGCGCTGGCGCCATTCACTGAACCAGCGATGCGATATCGAAAACCGCTCCGCAATCAACTCATCCACCACGGTTTGACGCTGAGGCCGCGATCACGGATCAGCGCGTGTAGGGGCCTTGCAAGATGACCTGATTGCCAAGGAACCAGCCAAACCAACTGGTTACACCGAGCCAGGGATCGGTCCGGGCCATGATGTCCATCAGGTTGACGTTCAATGTGCTGGTGAGGTCCGTCATCATCGCTGACGTCGGATAGCTTTTGACGATATTACTGTCGCTCCAGATGATCGCGAACTCGTAATACGTGCCCTCGACATAGGTTCCCTCGGGCGCTCTGGGAATGGTGAGTGTCGAGTAAGCATCATAGCCACTGCCGCTGAGCGGATCGGGGCAGGCCCAGGCGACTGCCCAGAAGAGCGGCATCAGGTTCTGGTAGGCCTGCAACATCAGCCCGTTGGCCATGGCGGTGGCGGTGGAGCTGTCGCCGTCCGAGGTCGAGGAACCCCCATTATTGCCAGTGGGTATCGGCAGGTTGCCGTTGTCGGCGTAGTGGTAGAAGTTCATCAGACGCCCGTGGTCGCTGGCGATGGTCGTGTAGAAGTTACTGAGGCTCTTGTTGCTCGTTTCGAAGGAGTCGGCGACCTGCTCCCAGTACTGGCCGATGGTGATCGAGCTGGATGATCCGTCGAGGCTGCTGGTGATCACGCGGATGACATCGGTCACCGCCACCACCGCAAGGTTGGCCCAGGGGGCGACGGCTTCGGGGAAAAACCACACCAGCGAATAACCGAGATCCTTGAGCAGTTGGCAGAAGTCCAGCAGCGCGCTGTCGTCGGTCTTGGCCTGCATGTTGGCGATCGCGCCGCTGATCAGGGTATTGGCCGTGCCCTGGGCCGTATTCAAGGTGCCTTGGGTGTAGGTGTAGAGCGATTGAAGCTGTTCGATGGCGCTCATCTCCTGCCAGACCGTATAGATGATCTGGAGCCAGTCGTCGGCGGCCACACCCGTCGGTGCCGCGGGGGCGGTGGACGAAAAACCGTAGTTGCCACTGGTGTCGAACTGCAACCAGGTGGCAAGCTCGGTGGCGACCGTGTTCGGCGACCAGTCCGGTGACGCCAGCGCAAGCGCGCGTGGGTCGAGTGGGTCGTTGGAGTTTGCCCCGTTGATGATATTGCCAAGCGCGACGCACAGCGCCGAGTAGGCATTGTTGAAATCAGGCCAGGCCACGGCGGGTTGGTCGACGATGGATTGCAGCAAGTCCATGGTCGGCTGTTGTGGTGCGAAGCAAATGACGACGTCGTGAGTGAAGATGGTGTACCAATCGTTCTCCACCGCGTATTTGGCAGAGCAGTAGCCAAAGGTCCCTGCGCCGCACACCCCCCCGTAGCGCATGGCCCAACGGTTGGCCGCCACGGCGAGGACACTCATGTTCGAGTCCATCAGGTTCGGGCTGTTCAAGGGTTCGAGGATGCCCGTGAGAATCTGATCCATCAGGGCGGCGCGACCCGCCTTGAGTACCTGGATACCAGGGGTGTAGCTGAAGGCGTAGACGCCTCGGTAGTTCTGCCCGCTCTCGACCACCATTTCCCAGCTCGGGATCCCGGCCGCGTAGGGATTACCGTTAGCGTCGATTTGCGTCTGGGCATAGGCGTGGGCAGCAGCGGCCCAGCGGCGCTCGTCAGGATCGCCGGTCTGGTTCGAGGTCAGCGTGAGGGGCGGCTGATTGCCGTAGGCGCTCGCCAGCGCGGCGTTGAGCTCGTCGTCGCTGGGCTGGAGCAGGGCAACTTGGGTGCCCAGCGGGAACAGGAACGCCCCGACGACAGGATTGCCGTTGTCATCGGAGCCCGTTTCCCACGATGGGATAGCGAACGCATAAAGCGGGTTGCCATCGTCATCCAGCTGGCTCAGCGCCCAACGAAGAATGCCGTTTGCCCAGTAGCGGTAATCGATGAAGGAACCGGTCAGCGGGGGATTGATGTCCGAGAGCATCTGCAGCACATCACTCCAAAGAATGTTCTGCCAGACAACCGCCACGCCGGTACTTTCGATGCCGCCATTGGTGGGTGGCACGGCGGAAAATGCAGGGGCGATGGCACTTTTCGTCTGTTCGGATTCGTCGAGATTGAACATGAGCGATATCCCTATCTGCGAGGCTACGGTGGTTTTGGTGATGCGCTTGGTGGGGGGGTGTGAAGTGACGGTGTTACGGAGTCTAGTTTGGTATTTGTACTTGGCTAGGCGTCGCAGAACCTGGGGCATATCACAGTTATCGAATTGTGATCGAGTCTCGATTTTTCTGGCGTTTTCACGCAGCCTGGACCGAAAGCGGCCTGAAACAGTGGTCAATGGCACGTTATCGTGCGCGCTGTCTGGTTGGCAGGGCTAATGCCAGTCAGTCAAGCGAAATAAAGCCGGGCAGTAGCCTCGTGGCGAGGGAGCTTGCTCCCGCTGGGTCGCGAAGCGGCCCTGTTTTTGGGGCGGCTACGCAGCCCAGCGGGAGCAAGCTCCCTCGCCACGGTTTGTGTGTTTGCCCGTGGAGTCACTTAACTGACTGGCATTAGAGGGATAGGCCTGTTTCCAGACAGATAGAGCGTCCGCTCAACCCGAAAAAGGGGGGCGTTCCAAGGCACGCCCCCCTTTTTTCTAGAAGCTGTACTTTGCAGTCAGCATCATATTGCGCGGGCTGCCGTAGGCATCACCGCCGTAGCTCGCGGAGTTGGCGATCGTCGAGTAGTACCGACGGTCGAAGATATTGTTGGCGTTGACCTGCAAATCCAGGTTCTCGTTGACCCGGTAGCCGGCCATCAGGTCCGTGACCGCGTAGCTGCCTTGTTTGAGCCGGTACTCATTGCCATCCACCAGCGGAATGTCGTTGTACATGCGGCTCTGCCAGGAGACGTTGCCGCCAACCCGCAGTTTTTCCAGCGGGCCCTGGAATTGATAATGGGTGGTCAGCTTGAACAGGTGCTCCGGTGTGTCGGTGTCGAACTGCTTGTTCACGTTCTGTGGGTTGGCGGCATCCTTGATGGTGTGGGTGCGCGCATAGGTGTAGCCACCGCCGACTTGCCAGTTTTCGGTCAAGGCGCCTTGCAGTTCGAAGTCGATACCCTGGCTGCGAATCTCGCCGGAGGCTTCATAGCAGCTTGCCTGTGGGCAGTTTGCCGTGAACAACTGTACGGCGCGGTTTTCCTGGTCGACGCGGAACAGCGCCACGCTCGCATTCAGCGCGCCACCAAAATATTCGCCCTTGATGCCGACCTCGTAGTTCTTGCCGACGATGGGCTTGACCGGGCTGCCGGAGGTATCTTTTTCGCGCTGCGGCGTGAAGATGTCGCTGTAGCTGACATAGACCGAGTGATGGTCGTCCACGTCGTAGATCAAACCGGCATAACGGGTGACGTTACGGGTGACCTTGTAGTCGGTGTCGCCATCCCGGTTATCGTAGTCGTACCAGTCCAGGCGCCCGCCGAGGATCAACTTCAACGGGTCGGCCAGGCTCAGGCGTGTGGTGAGGTAGACGCCGTCCTGAGTGGTCACTTCGCGCTGGTTATCGGTGTGGACGAAGTTCGGTTTACCCGCATTGATCGGCCAGTTGGTGTCGTACGGGCTGTAGTTGTGGGTATTCATGTCGTAGATGCGCTTGCTGGCGCCCACCACCAGTTCATGGCTACGCCCGAACGCCTCGAAGGGCCCGCTGGCAAAGGCATCCACGCCGGCCTGGTTTTCATCGAAGTCGGCCTGGTAGGCCGTGCGGGCCAGTGTGTTGTTGACCCAGCGCGATTGGTAAGATCCGGAGAACAACGCGTTCTGTTCGGCGTAGTTGGCGTTGACCTGAAGGTTCCAGTCATTGGCCAGGCGATGACGGACTTCGGCGAATACGGTGTTGATCTCCTGATCCTTGTTCTCCCAATCCGTACCGGGGTTGTAGGAGCGTGGCAGGTCCAGATGATGGCCGTCCTGACCGATCATCGAGGCACCCCAGAAGTAATTGGTCTTGTCTTTCTGATGGGAAAAACCCAGGGTCAGGGTGGTGTCTTCGCTCAGGTCCGCTTCGGTGACCGCGTAAAACAGGCCGTGATCTTCCTCGACGTTGTCGATGAAGCTGTTGGCGTCGCGGTAAGACGTCACGACCCGACCACGCAGCGTGCCACTGTCGTTGAGCGGGCTGGAGGCATCGACCTCGCCACGGTAGTCGTCCCAACTGCCGGCGGCACCGGTCAGGGTGAGTTTCTGCTCGGCCAATGGCCGCTTGCGGATCAGGTTGATGGCGGCCGAAGGGTTGCCCGCACCCGTCACCAGACCGGTGGCACCGCGCACCACCTCGACCCGATCGAACATCGCCAAGTTAGGCTGGGCACCGACGTTAACGCCGTCGTAGCCACTCGGGATGCCGTCATACATCAGGTTGTCGATCTCAAAACCGCGCGCCTTGTAGGTCTGCCGACCAGGACCGCCGGAAAAGTCCAGGAACAAGCCGGGCGTCGCCTTGACCACGTCGTTGATGCTGGTCATCGTCTGGTCATCCATGCGCTGGCGCGTAATGACGGTGACGGCTTGCGGGGTTTCACGCATTGTCAGCGGGAGTTTGGTCGCGGTCGACATCGCGCCGGTGGTGTAGGACTCGGTGCCTTCTGTGGTGCTGCCTAATTGGCCGCTGCCGGTGACTTCGGTTGCGCCTAGCTCCAGGGTGGCGGGTGGCGTCGTGGTGTTGTCATCGGCGTAGGCGGGGGCGAGGGCGGCCATGCAGATGGCCATGGCCAGAAGATTGCGGGTAGGGGTGAAGTGACGTGGTGGGGTGGCACGAGTCGACATGAATAGATCCTGATGCTAATGCGCGTGAGAGTAATTCGCATTAAGTATCACAGGATTTGTCTGGGCGATAAAGTTTGTTGCGGTTGGAGTAGGCGATGCGCAAGGGCGTAGGGGGACACACTTTTGGAGCCTAGGGGGACACTTTCCTCCCTCAGGACTGTCCGCCAGGCATCACGATATTCGATTCGATTTTCTTCCCCATGCTGATGCGCGGTTCGATCGAGTAGCCCAGCGACTCGTAGAAGGTTTTGACGTGCTCATTTGCGCTGACAATTTGCAGGTTGATTTTCATGCACCCTAGGGCAGTCAGGGCACCCTCTAATATCCGGCCATTTTCAGGCCATCCCTAGGGCACCGGCCTCTAAATACAATTTAAGGCTGGTACTCTATGTATTCATTTTTTATAGTGTCGATTAGCCTTGTTATGGTGTAGTTTCTATGGTTGAGAAAGTCTGGTAGATGGTATTGCCTGACATGGTTGGCGAAAGCGTTTAAGGCCGCGCAAAGTTGTTCGGCAGCGAGGAAAATATCTTTTTCCCAATTGATAAGGGCAGCGTCGAATTCTCTTGCTTTTGGGTGAGGATATATTCTTTTCCAAGAGTTGTCCCAGGTTCTCTCTCCGTTCTTTTCTGTAGTGTTGTCGGCGTAGAAGCGATTGACTAAGGTGTTGATGCTTTTGATGAGGTTGTCGGTAATGTCTTTTTCGGGCTCACTAAAATGTATAGAAAATAGTGTTGATCTGATTTCAGAGAGCAGGTTTAGGTAGGCTTCGTCAACAGCGAAAAATGGTATCTGTTCGTCAATTGATTTCCAGAGGTCGATTGGAAGTTTGCTGGAAACAACGTCGGCGGCGACTTTAATGGCTGATTTGCTGGGTCTGCCACTGGAGTGTTTTGCAATCAGGTGGCCCTGTTTTTCTAGGGGTAAATTATAAAATATACTTTGGAGGTTTAATGCGGTAAGTACCTGGGTTTTTATGTTGTGCTCAATTCCTAGTCCGTGCACGCGCTCGATTAGCTTTTTATCGGCTCCTTTGAATTTGTCGTTGATTACAAATATGTATTCTTGAATTTTAATTGTGTAGTGCCACTTGCTGGCTAGTTTTTCAAAATCCTCGATTAGCTTTGATGAGGCGGTGTTAATGGTTGAGCTCGTTATGGATTCTGGAGCGTACACCTGATAGAAGGTTCCTGTGGCTGGCACGAAACCGTCATTGCCACCATCCAGTTTTTGTCGCACGGGGCAGAAGCCGTTCGTGTCATATACCATAAGCTCATTAAAGAAGCCTTGAAATGACAGTCCGTCGAGTTTGTGGAATATAAGTTCAAGTTCTGTGTCGTAGCTCATGTTAGGTTTGTCATGCGGCAGAGAAGGAGTAATAGTATGCGCAAAGCATTGATCGAACAATGTCAGTCTAGGTTCTGTACGAAATCCTTTGAAACCGCCGTCACCGCACTTGAACACTGACATTCGATAGAGTTCGCGCCCATCGAAGGCAGGAGGCCACGATGGTGAAACGGTACGAAATTCCCGATGCAGCCTGGGAGCTGGTTGCTGACCTCTGTGAACAGCCCGGCGCAGTGGTCGGCCCAGAGCCGATGATCGTTTGATGCTCAATGGCGTGCTCTTGGTGCTTTGCTCAGGTGCCGCATGGCGCGACATGCCCGAGCGCTTCGGGGCTTGGTCAACGGTCTACCAACGGTTTCGGGATTGGCGTAACCAAGGAACGTTCGACCTGGAAACATGGATGATCGACTCCACGGCTGTAAGCGCAACCCGAGCCTCATCAGGCGCCGGGAAAAAAGGGGGCCTGATGAACCCTCAGACCACGCGCTAGGCCGCAGTCGCGGAGGCCTGACGACCAAGATTCATGTGTGGTGTGACGCCAACGGCATACCGCTGCGTTTTCTGCTTTCGGGTGGGCAGGTCAGTAATATCTCGTATGCCCAGCCCACTGCTCGATGAAGCCTATGTCCCCAGCTTACGCGGTCGTCCTCGAAAGCGTTGTCGCTGGCTCTTGGCTGACAAGGGCTACGATGCCGAAGCCCTGCGTCGCTACTGCGACCGTTACCGGATGCAGCCAGTAATCCCTCTGCGAACCATGAAACGCAAACCCAAGCCCGGCTTGCCCCGCTTGTTTGATCGGCCAAAATACCGGCAGCGCAACTTCATCGAGCGCAGGTTCGGCTGGCTGAAAGAGAACCGCCGCATCGTCACGCGCGTCGACAAGCTCGCGAAAAGTTATGCAGCGATGGTATCGTTAGCTTGTGCTATGCGGTGTTTGCGACATTACTTTTCGTACAGTGCCTAATATTGTTCCTGACCGTCAGGCCGCTGATAAAAAAAATTGGGTGGCATGTATTTAGCCAGTACCGGTATCAACCTGTTAAACGCTAATTGATCATCGCCCAATAAACTATCGATCTCTTTTTCTAATCGTTCAGTTGATAGCCCCTTACCCCATCCCATTATTTCATAGGAGCGCTCATGTTCTGACATCAACTCCAGCTGTAGTTTATACATGTCACGGCTGATTTTTTCGCGTCGATTTTGTCTTTCTAGGAGGGGGAGCGTTTCATCTACATAGAAAAAGTCTTTATAGAAAAATTCTAATATATGCTGCGTGCGCCATATTGGGCTGTAATATTTATCTGAGAATTCATATTGTCCAAGTATCAAGTTGTTGGAAAGGATCGCCGACATGACCTCTAAAGAAAAAGCTTCATTTCGAAACTCCTTGGGGGATACCGCAGGGTGATCAAATTGTCGCCAAAATTGCGATGCAAATATACCTGCCATTTGATCGGCGTCGACCTCCATAACCCTTCTTGTGGTATTGTCCAGCACTTCCTCTGTGTTCGAGGTTGGCGCTTCATGAATTTCTCCTGAGTGATCCAACTCACCTCTCAAATAAGATACGTGCCCTCGAAGGAAGTGTGCGAGCTCATGAAAAACTACGAACATTGCTGCCTTGATACTTATCTCTGTAGCCATCGCGCGAAAGACTTGATTCTCGGATAAATTGCATAGGTATCCTTGCTTTATCTCCAATGGCTTTTCAATAGGAGCTTTACCGCTCCAAAACTCTTCAAGAAAGCCAGGTGTCGAAAAAGTTGCGTGTAGCCTGTCGAGATTCTCTAGTAACACACCCGTATTGAGAAAAATTAATGCGGTATTATCTTTTTCATCATAAGACAGTCTGACCCAAGCATTGAAGCTCAGCGATGGAACAATAATGACTGCATATTGCCATGGGTATAATGACTGTCCTTTTCTTCTCTTCTTCATGCCGACTAGTTTTGATATCCAAAACGATAGTTGTGAAAGGGCGGAGTCAAATATTTCTTTGCCTTCTGAAGAGAGGTCAAGAGAATTTACGTAGTCTCGATTGAATTGAATGTCATTTTCGAGTTTTCCCTTGATTATAGAGCGTGCCTCTTGTTTTATTCGCAATGGGATCTTCCCAATGCAAAAGACTTCCGCCTTCTCCTCATAGTAAAGATTGAAGGGGTCTTCCATTTTTTTTAGGCGTCTACGCTTGAATGGCTTGAGTTTTGTCACATCTAAAAACGAGCTTATTTTCATGTCTTTCCCTGGACTTAGAGTTGCGGGTTTCAATCGCTGGCTGGAGAAGCGTTCACAGTTACTGCGTGGGTGCCCGCTTTTTCAGATGCCATAAGTATTAACCTAGCTTTATCCTACCCCACTCTCAACCCCCACAACACATGTTGCGTAGACCGCTCGACATCGCCAGCCCGGTGGGCAATCCCCCGTGGGAAAAGGGGGCGGATTATTTAACTCAAGATAAATAGATCTGTCTCCGTTATTCGGTCCCCATGCTCTCCGAATGGCATGGATTGAATGTGTGTCTTCCGGTCCATTTATTTCTGCGTGCCGCTTGTTTCCAACGTCGAAGCAATAAGGTCGCGCAGCCACATATGGGCAGGATCGCGATGCAGTCGCTCGGGCCATAACATCAGCATTTCAAACCCGGGAATGGCGAGGGGAGGTGCCTGGACGTGAAGCGCAGGCTCATGTTTCACCAGCCTTTCCGGCACCACGGCAACTAAATCGCTGTGCACCAATGCCGAGACCAGCGAGTTGAAATTGGACACGGACAATACCACTCGCCGTTCCAGACCTTCAGCTGCCAGCGCGTGGTCGGTACTGCCAACGAAGCCGGCGCCATCAGGTGACATGACGGCATGTTCAAGCGCGCAGAACGCTTTGAGCGACAGCCTGGTTGCCAGCGCGGGATGGTCGCGCCGTGCCGCCAGCACATAGCGTTCGTGAATCAAGGAACGCTGACGCAACTTGGGCGGCGCTTCATCGCGGGTGTGCAGCGCCAGATCGATAAGGCCGTTTTCCAGATCCTTGGCAAAGTCGACAGTCGGTTTATTCATAAGCGCTAACCGCGTGTACGGGGCCAGGTGCCTGAGCCGCGAGAGCGACGGCCAGATCAAGGCAGTCGTCGCATAATCACTGGCAGCGATCTTCCACGTTTGATCGGACCGTCCGGGTTCAAAAGCGGCAACAGGACTCAGTGCGCTTTCCAGCGCGGCCAACGCGTCACGCAGGGGCCCCTGCAATTCGCGAGCTCGCTCGGTGGGCGACATCCCTCGGGGGCCAGGCAGCAAAAGCGGATCATCAAGCAGATCTCTCAGCCTGCCCAGTTGCAGGCTGACGGTCGGCTGCGCGAGATTGAGCAAGCGCGCCGCCCGCGTCACATTTTGCTCGGCCAACAAGGCATCCAATGTGACCAGCAAATTAAGATCCAGACGGCGCAAGCTATTGTGCATGCAAATACCATGTGTTTCGGGAATTCATTTCTATCATAGCGGATGCATGCTTACGCTGAGGGACAAACTCAACGCGGAGCCCTCATGAAAATACTACTGATCTACGCCCACCCCGAACCTCGTTCGCTCAATGGCGCACTGAAGGATTTTGCGATCACTCACCTGGAAACAGCAGGTCACGAGGTCGAAGTCTCAGATCTCTACGGCATGGGGTGGAAAGCATCCCTCGATCCGGACGACGCCCCAGGTTATGACGCAGAAACGCCTTTCAACCCGGCACTTGAATCCCAGCGTGTATTTGCCGCTGACAGCCAACCGGCGGACATCCAGGCAGAGCAGGCCAAATTGCTCTGGGCCGATGCCGTCATCTTTCAATTTCCGCTGTGGTGGTTCTCGATGCCCGCGATTCTCAAGGGCTGGATCGAACGCGTCTACGCCTACGGGTTTGCCTATGGTGTCGGCGAACATAGCGAAAGCCACTGGGGCGATCGCTACGGCGAAGGCAGCATGACAGGCAAGCGCGCCATGTTGGTGGTCACGATGGGCGGTTGGGAGTCCCACTACAGTGGCCGAGGGGTGAACGGCGCGTTGGATGACCTGCTATTTCCTATCCAGCATGGGGTGCTTTTCTATCCTGGCTTCACGGTCATGCCGGCCTTCCCAATCTATAAGACCAGCAAGATGGACGCCGCCCGCTTCCAATCCATTTGCACGGCTTATGCCGCTCGCTTGGATACGCTTTTTAGTGATCAACCTCTGCCATTTCGTCGCCAGAATCACGGTGATTACGAAATCCCGGCGTTGACGCTTAAATCGCATCTTGCGTCGGGGCGTTGTGATCTTGGTATTCATGTCAGTGACGGGGAGAGGGTTTGAGGTGAAACGCGTATTGGAGGCTTGAGACCAAGGGGGCTGGTAGTTGGGTCGCGCACCTCGGGATTGATCATTCTTGGAGGTCAGTAATGACGGGCCCGGCGATGCTCAGGCTGAACCCTTCTTCGAAGACCCTGGCCCCCGTCTAAGAGCGAGAGATTATCCTCCGCGTACTCCAAGGCCCCCATGGCTGGATGTTGCGAGACATCGCAGTGCCGGATACCGCGATGGCCCGAATCAACCTGGCAATCCAATGAATCCGCAGCGACTTCGCCGAGTCCATTGGTGTTGAGCGATTGGCGCAACGCGCTTCAATGAGCGTCTCGGCATTCCATCGTCACTTCACGGCTGTCACCAACCTGAGCCACTTGCAGTACCAGAAGCGGGTTCGCCTGCATCAGGCCAGAACCCTGATGGTGGCGAATGCCAAAAGCGTCATGGCGGCTGCCTTCGAAGTGGGCTACGAGAGCGCGACGCAATTCAGCCGGGATTATGCGCGGGTGTTTGGACTTCCGCTTGGACAGGATGCGGGGAGGATACTTGGCAATATGAAAGCGGTTAGAGGCTAGTTGGTTGGTGGGTTGATGAGGAGATAGGCGATTTTCTTGATCGGCGGCTTTCGGCCAAGAGCGGAGGATAACCCTAGTCCACTCTTGGCTCGCAGCACGCCTTCGTCATCCCGCGATTCGCAAAAAAAGCGAATGCACGTTGCCTATCAGGTTTAGACGCCAGGGGTGGCTGCGCACTTAGTACTAGCTATCGCAACGAAAGCTCCCGGTGAAAATTTCGACTGAGTGCTAGTCTAAGGGTTGCCGTGCTTACCTATAATTTAATTGAGTGTTTTCTATGCCGACGCACGAACAGTACAATGGAATTTTCCTCTCGACAAACAGCCAATTTGCCGGACTACTCAAAATTGCTGGTGCGGATAGCATCCTTAAACTCGTAGGGAAAAGTTTCTGGGATCATCCCGAAACCGGACCTGCTGATATTCATGGAATGCTAAACGATGGCAAGAAAGTCTCGCTTCTGGATTGCGTGCTCCATGGTAAAAACCAACACCGCTTCGATGAGAATTCTCAGTTTGAGAGCATTTTTTTTCCGCACTACATCGTAGTAGGTGAAGAGTCTATTACTTCTGGTGAGCCTGTTATCCAGGCGATTCGCTACCACTTTCAGAATGTCGACTGCCTTGTAAGCGGGCGTGAGACCTTTCAATCACTATACCCAGAAATAGCAGAAATCCATCAGATTCTTGAGATGGATTACAAGCGTAAGGAAAAGATAGCAGAAGAGTATGGTTGGGAAAGCCGCGCTTTCAAGCCTCAGATCAGCGAGCATCCTCACTTGCTGTATTTTAGCGGCTTGTGGGAAATCGTAGCGAGCAACGCAAAGATTGGGAAAGTCTCATTGACGAACCGATCTTCTCATAACTCGGGAAGTGCTGCTGGAATAGGCATCAACAACGAAGTCACCGCCAATATAGAGTTCGCAGAACTTAAGACACTGAGCGAAGCGATCGATGCTCTTCGCACCTTACACGGGTTGTTTGAGCTTAGCCTCGGGCATCGTCAGCGCTTCCGTTGGATTGAGTTGGAACTGACTCAGCGCTCAAAGGAGCCCACGCCCGAGAGACCTCAGACTGCCCGGCTGTACTGGAGCTTGTGCAATGAACGCGTCGAGGGGAATTCCTCGACTAGTTTAGGTGACATTCTTCTTTGCCCAGATCGTAACCCTGAAGAGTTTGCCAAGGTGGCGACAGGTTGGATGGATAGTGCGGATACTATGGGTGATCCAAGGGTACGATTTGCGACCGCATTTTTTGGAAGCTACAGCATCAATCGTATAGTTGGCGCTGCCAACATGTTTGATTTGCTACCAGAGAGCCATGTACCTAAAACAAAGGAAACTGATGCGTCGCTGAAAGATGCGGTGGCGCAGTGCCGAAAAATATTCGCAGGCCTGCCGGAAAGTTTCGCTAGGCAGTCAGTTCTCTCAAGCTTGGGACGCATTGGTAAGGCGAGCCTGCGCGACAAGATACATCACCGTGCCGACAAAATAATCGAGGTGGCCGGCGATAAGTTTCCGGAACTTTATCTGCCATGCAATCATGCTGTTTTGTCTCGAAATCACTATGTGCATGGCAGCGCCGGGTCGTTCGACTATCAAAAACACTTCGCAGAATTCGCGTTTATAATTGACACGCTAGAATTTGTTTTCGCTGCCTCAGACCTACTTGATCTTGGGTGGGATATGAGAAGGTGGATGGGTCAAGGTATAACAATGACGCATTCATTTGGAGCTTATATAGTTAATTATTCGCAAAATATTAATCGACTAAAAAGTCTGGTAGGTCGGTAGGTGTTGCGATAAAGTGATGCTCGAGCGTCTGTAATGGGTTTCAGCCTCACGACAGGCAGCAATCAGCCAGACCTGGACGTTCTGCAAAACAACTGCTTTGGCGCTACGATATTCGACTCGATCTTTTTCCCAATGCTGATGCGCGGCTCGGTCGAATAGTGCAAAACATAAGGGGAGGCGAGATTACATTGCTTGGAGCGTGCCAATGCTCACTCGCCACTCTCTCTAGCGGAGTCTGATTATAGCTTAATGCTAGCGGTGTTTAGCATAAGAGAACATCATTTGGCACGAATCTCTTCGATCCAGTCAGGCGGTAGCTCATCAAGTTTGTTTTTTACTATTCGGGCATCATTATTCAATGCTGTGCGGAAAGCTTTTATAAAGTCAGCTCGTTTGCCAGTAGTTTCTGCGAGCGGGGGGATGGTAGTCATAAAGTAACTTCCAATATAGTTCTGTGTGTACCAGCTTTGTCGCAGGAGCGAAATAAGATTGTCTGCCAGAATTCCTTTATTCTGAAAGACAGCCCAGAAGCTATTCGCATAAGTGCCTAAAACGCCGCCGGATATTTTCTTTGTTCCATGTATGTCGACATGGCCAGCCAGTACGTCTTTGGTGATGAGCTCTTCAAGCCGTATTTGCACCAGCTTCCGCAATCCAGACCAGTTGGCTCGTGGTAAAGTAGAGAGTAGTCGTAAGTTTGGCGACCACTTTCCTCTTGGTGTCTCCTTATCGATAACGACGCTTAGGTGTGTGAGGAACTCGCTTCGTTTGGCAGTAGATAGTCGTGACCAAAGGACTCTAACATAGTTGCCATGTTTGTATTCATATACTAACTCGTCTGCGATGCGCTTAAGCAAATCAAATACAGCGTGGTCTGGTGTGTCTTCGCCTAATGCCGCTGCATACGCTTCCCCCTCTACAAAGTCTGTGTCGACTACACGGGAGAATAGGTGGTCAAGTGTACGCTGCTCCCGCCCAGGATCATCAGGCGAAGTTATCTTTATGAAGGCGGTACGTATGTCGCTTAACTGGGCGCGTGATCCAAGCATGTTATTGAATTCAGTGGCCTCAGCAGAGTCAATATCCGAATTGACGATTAACTCCTGAATCATTAGTCGGAGACTAAGTATGTCTCTGTTTAAACGAGATGCACGATTTTCACTTGTTAATGTTGACAGCGAATTCAAGTATAAAATGTCGATAATTTTGGCTGTGTTGGCACCAATCATAACGTTTTCAGCATGAAGATCCCCATGCGCCATACCTTGTGCGTGAATGTGAGCTAGTCCATCAATTATTCCTAGCCCAAACAAAACAACGTCAGCAGCTGTCAATTTTCCACGGCTGAGGTGTGTTGCAAGTGTTACTCCGTGAATCAACTCCATTACAACACAGCTAGCGTCTTTGCCAGTGTTTGGGTCTTGAATAGTTTCTAGGGTGAGGACCGCTACAACATTCGGGTGGGTTGCACGAGCTAAGGCTTTTGCATGCGCCAAGGCATCTGCAACTCCTAAACTAGCCTCCCTAACAATCTTTACAGCAACCTCTCTTTCTAATTCGTCTCGTGCGCGCCAAACATCTGCGAACGCTCCATCGCCAAGTTGCTCAATAAGTTCCAGCTTCATATCTATTCATTCCATCGGTTGGCGAGTCGGGGATTATATCTGTACGTCGGCGTGCGCAGTACTGGCCATACAAGAGCTAGAGGACCAGTTCGGCTCATCTCTTCACCAAGCTTGCTACGAGATTCTCACAACACACGAGAAGCCGCCGATTTTGCTTGATCATTGCAAACACGTCTCGCACCGCGAGCACCCTGAGCAGGTAGTCGAAGCGATTACCGACTTCATGAGTCAGGCAGAGCAACGACACGCAGCGTGTCCGTCAAACGCTCAATGAAGCTTATGTGCCAGAGTTGGTTAGTCTAATCGGAGCGGAAAATATGACTTCACGATAATCACCCAGCCAAGAGAGTCCCCGGCTGGGGCTACAGGTTATTTCAGTGCAGCGTTAATGTCTTTGAACAGCGCTGTAAACCGAGTAACAGTGTCATCGGTACAGTTTTCCATGATGTTTGCCACGAAAGCAGCAGCCACAGCGTAATGGTTATAACCTCCTGAGAGGCGAATTTTTATGCTATTGGTTGTGAGGTACTTTTCAATTCGCCCGACAATTCGATCCCCTAGTGGAAGGTCAGCTTGAGTAATGGCCTTATGGTCCAGCTCTTTCTGGAATACGCTTGAAAAAACCATCATGTATCTATCGGCGTCAAGCAAATCCTCGACATCCGTAGCAATACTGTTCTCCCCAATTTTTGAAAGATCGCGGAATTGGGAGAAATTGAATACCGATTTCTTCTTGAGCAATTTCTGCTGCACTAATGACTCAAGCTTTTGCTCCGGCTTCCCATTGTAATCATGCAATACCGCTAGATTAAGGCCATTTGCCCCCAACAAAGAAACAAAGGTGGCAACGTTGCTTAAGCCACCAGCCGGAACGATGGTGGCATTACTCATCAAGCCCGCATTTCCAGCGGTCTCGACTACATGGGACATAGCCTGCAAGATCGACAATTCAGAAATACCTTCAACCAGTAGGTTGAACTTTGTGACAAATAGATTTTGAGCTAAGTTCCAACCAAGTGCTGCCTGGAGAGGGAAAATGGTACGAGGATCAGAGCCTGAAAGGTTGTCCGAAACCACTGTACCAATCTTAACCTTGTCTTCCACCACACGCACCTGATGCAATCTGTCAGAATGCACCATGAACGGCGAGTGAGTGGTGTAGATCACCTGATAGTTTTTTGATAGGTGATCGATATAGCTCAGAAAATCTGTCTGTGCAAGCGCGTGAAGAGCCAGTGCAGGCTCATCAAGCAGAAGTACCAAGGATTTATTACTAGCCTTGCCACTCGCATCAAGCTGGTGCTGAACACTGTCGAACCATACAAGGAAGCTAAAGAACCAGATGAATCCACGGCTACGTTGATCAAAGGGTGTCGAAACACCACGATGACGGCGGTTTCTGATCCTGAGATAAATATTGGGCCCATTATTGAATGGGGCAGCTTCGGAGACGTCTGTGCGAATGTCTATTTCGACTTCAAGGTCTTCATTCTGCTTCCAGAACTCTAGAACTTGGTCAGTTAGACTGATAGAGACAGCTTCAATCTGTGATTTCAACTCCTCGTAGGATTTACCATTATCGAAATCAGTCAAATCCACCTCCGCCATTCGAAGCAGTGCAAGGACCGCTTGGTGCTTTGGCTCGATCTGTTTACTCGCATTAGCAGGATCAGCCGCAGCAGCATTCACTCGCTGCTTAAGATCGTGAAGGTTCAGCTTTCCGGGAAGCAAATCATAATCACTGAAATACAAAAAGCTGGGTATTGATGGCATTAAATTGATCAATACCTCATAGGCGGAGATGTGATCCCAGCCCTTACTCCCATCTGCGGCGGCTATTCTTTTTGTCAACGACTCGATCAACGTCGTATCCGCATCATTTGGAGATTCAAATTCTACGAGAGTCTTTGAGGCAGATCTGATAGTCGTCGCATCCTTGAGAATAGCTCTCACCCCTTCGCTCAAGGCCGCGTTCGTGGACATTTTCTTGAGTACGGGTCCATCAGTGACATTCAACGAATTGACTCGCTGATTTTTATAATCAAAAGTCACCGAAAACTCAAAGCCGTCGGTTAAGTCGGTGCCGACTAGCTTATTAACTCTCTCAATCTCCCGCGCAACAGCCCGATACGTCAATTTCACCGCGACGTCCGGCTCCTCTTCGTGACGACGCCTGTATGTGGTGACGTCTTTCCTTGGGTAGTCATCCGTGATGTTAAAAACCTCTCTACCCAAAGCATCTTTGGCCTTGTGCAACGCTTTGAGAAAAACTGTTTTTCCGGCCTCATTCATGCCGACCAGCACAGTTACTTCAGGATCAATCGACACCGCTTGGGGCTCATTGATTGAGCGAAAAGGTCCCACAGTTGCGCGTACGAGCTCCATGCATTCATCCCTTGATAACTGTCGCATCAGTTCCATGGCATTGGGCCACGACCTCAAGCTTTTGGCTGAGGATACCCATCCCCATGGGGCGAGTCTAGGCTCCAGCTCGTGGAGGTTTGCGTCGACTTCGGACTTCTATCAGGCATCCCATACCTGGCGGGCCTGAAGCCTTGCTGAAACCTCCCCATCCATCGGTGCACCTTTCGCTACGTCAGCTATTGGCCGCTCTCTGTCGGCTGGGATCTTTAAACTGGATGGTCAGATCTGATGCACGGTGCGAATACCATCCCTAATTATGTAAAACGGGCGCGTTTTAGACGCCCGTCGTTCCATCAGCTTTCGACCTGCGCTTGAAGCCGCCGACCAATCACCTCCAGCAAATCACAGCCATCCCGCAACGGAATTACCAGAAGCTGTGCGAAATCTGAAAGCACCACCGTATCGCTGGTGATTTCAGAGCGAAACGCAATGTTCTCCAGTACCTGCGTCACCACACGGATGCGGTAATCAGCGGTTGCATGCAGGACGTCCAGCGGGGCTTGAGTATCTATGAGGAGGGAAGCGGGAGTGCAGTCGATGCCGGTGATGGGGACATATCTTTCCATGTTCAAAACTCCGATCTAATGAGGTTTTAGCCACTCAATCGTCGCCAAACAATTGGGTGGCAGTTGTACGCAGGTTGGCGAACCGGGATCGGAAACCGGCAGACCCGAAGGCCTCCCACGCACAACTGCCGTAACGGGCAGCCGTGCAAGTGTGCCAAAGCCTCTGCAAAAAACGCAGTACTTTTGCACTCGATCCTCAGGTCGCCAAACCTGATCGCCATTCTGCGGCGATGGAAATGACTATAGATTTCACCAGACACGACGAGCAAGACACCTGCTTCCGAGAGCCTTGTAGGAATCGAGACAGTTTTTTGCCAGAGATAACCGGGCAAACAGAGGCGCAGTCAAACCTGATCGACACTGGACAGCTGCCCGGCGGGGGATCTACCGTCGCGAGCGGCCCGGAGTCATCGAGCCAGGTGATTTGATTAATAAAGGAGATGGGGCATGGAGAAATGGACGCTGCACTGGCTGGAGGCCTCGGGGAGTCTTGCCGAGTTTCGCCGCGAGCTGGTTGATGAGTTTGACGCCGCTTACGAGGCTATTGCTTGCCTGATGCCCCCGCCGAGACTCGATGTCCTGATTCAGAGGCTACCGGGCGAAACCATTCCGGAAATGGGTCTGGTAGGACGGGCGTATCGCAGCTCCATGTTTACCATGACCCTTGATCCCGACAATCCGAATTTCTTTTCCAGCCTGCGCACCGGCGCACTGCGTCGACAGGTTGTTCATGAGGTTCACCATTGCCTGCGCATGGGCGGTCCTGGTTATGGTTGGACGTTAGGCGAGGCGTTGGTCAGCGAAGGGCTTGCCGGTCAGTTTGTTCGGCATGTGCTTGGTAGCGATCCGGAGCCTTGGGAGCATGCCATCGCATCTGCCGATCTTTTGCGCTCACCGGTTGGGCTGCAAACTCTTGAATCACGGTATTACGATCACAACGAGTGGTTCTTTGGTTTTGGCGACAAACCCAAATGGCTCGGTTACTCGTTGGGTTATCAAATGGTCGGGCGTTGGCTTGCATCGAGGGGCGAAACTGATATTTCGACCTGGGTCAACGCATCTGCAGCAGACATCATGGCCAGCGCGCTGGAAGAAGGTTTGGTGTTGGCCGAGTCCTGAACGCTTGCCGCAACCTTTCAATTACCTGGCTGATAGAGGGCCCATGGATCGCAGGCGGCGTAGGGCTCTCACCAAACTCACGCCAGATGAACAATGTCAGCTCGGCACCATCGGTCAATGTCTGGGCGTTTTCTTGAGTGCCAAAGGTCTCCAGCAACCTGTACCGCGCATCTTTCCAGAACAGTGCCTCGACCCAGTCGTACACCGGGATGAAATGGAAATGGATGGGGTAGCGGGGATCGTGGCCGAAGCGGCTGATGTAAAGCCATTTGGGGTTCAGTTGTGTTTCAACGACGCTCTGAATGTTTGCCATTAGGCTACCCAGTTCGGCGAGTGCGGGTTCGGGCAGTTGCGCCAGTGAGTTAACGTGATGCTTGGAGCCGAGCATGAGGTAGCCGGGCAGGGCGGAGGCCAGGTGGTGGTTGACTAGCCAGTGGGTGGTTTCGTGGAGGATGAAGTGGGGGGCTAATTTCAAAGCTGACTCCCTGTTAATTTGAAATCTTCGTTTATCAGGTTGATCGGGTATTGGGGCTGCTGCGCAGCCCAGCGGGAGCAAGCTCCCTCGCCACAAGGGGTAGTGCTGCAACTAGCCTTCGAACTCCGTTTGCAGCATCGTCAAAAAAGCTTCTCTGGCAGGATGCCGGCCAGCGTTTTCATGCCAGTAAAAAAGGTTATCGATGCCCGTCAGCTCAGGAAATTCATACCCCGTCCAACCCGCCCCCTGGCGGTATTGCTCATAGATCCCCCGGGGCACCAGCGAGACGCCTGCGCCAGCGCTGACACAGCCAACAATGGCGCCATAACTGGCGATGCTGATGATCGGTTGCACTTGGTCATGACGCAGCAGCCACTGTTCCAGAGCCAAGCGGTACGGACAGCCCGTGGGCCACATGAAGATCGCCTTGCCTTGCAAATCGGCGGCGCTGCGCAACGGGCCGTGGGACTCGGAGGCGATGAGCACCAGGTCTTCGCGGTACATCACGGCTCGCTTGAGTCCAGGCCGTTCGATGTCCACCGCGACGATCACGCCGTCGAGCCGGTGATGCTGGATATCGTCCAGCAGCTGCGCCCAGGTGCCGGTGCTCAGTTCCAGTGACACTTGTGGATACTGCGCGTGGTATTTGGCGAGCAATTGAGGCAGGCGCCCGGTGGCGCTGGACTCGATTGCGCCGATGCGCAGTGGGCCACTCGGTGCGCGGGTGGGGGCGACTGCGCGGCGGGCTTCTTCCGTCAGGCTCAGTATTTTTGTCGCGTACTCCAGAAACACTTCGCCCGCCGGGCTGACCCGCAGCCCGCGACCTTCGCGGAAAAACAGCGGCGTGCCGAGTTCTCGTTCCAGGGACTTGAGGCGTGCAGTGATGTTGGACGGCACGCAGTGCAGCACTTCGGCGGCGCGGGCGATGCTGCCGGTTTCGCAGACGGTCTTGAGCATGCGCAGTTGAGACAGTTCCATAGCTCACCAAAAGTGAATGGTGGGCTGAGTTTAAGTCACTTGTGCTGAGGTGGGGTGGTTTCGATACTTCGAGGCAAATCGGCCGGTGAGCAGGAACTTTAGATGGAAACGCGTTTCGCGCTGGTAGAAGGTTCCTCCGGCAAAACCGGTGTGAAGGTTATCCTGGCGACGCTGTTGGTGATTGTTTGCTGGGCCTATTCGCCGATTGGTATTCGCATTGGCTTGCAGGCTTACGAACCCGGACAATTGGCGTTGATGCGTTTTCTCATCGCTTCGGTGTTCATGGCCCTCGTTGCGATGGTGAAGGGTATTTCCTGGCCGCGTCTCAGGGATCTACCGTTGCTGGCGGTGTTGGGTTTCTTTGCGGTCAGCCTGCACCACATCGCCCTCAATTATGGCCAGCGGGGCGTTAGCGCCGGGGCGGCCAGTGTACTGGCCCAGTCCACGCCGTTGTTCAGCACGCTGCTGGCGCATTTTGTCTTCAAGGACAGGGTCAGTGGTTGGCAGTGGGGGTGTGTGCTGTGCGGCTTGCTTGGCGCTGGCGTGGTGGTCGCGGGGGATCGTGGCTTGGGTGACATGGACGCCCATGGGCTATTGATCCTGTTGGCGGCGCTGTCCTGGAGTTTGTATTTCGCTTTGCAGAAGCACCATGCCCATCGTTATGACGGTTTGACCCTGGTTTGCTACACCGTTTGGTCGGGCACAGTTTTGTTGTTCATTTTCGCGCCGGGCATGTTGAGTGCGGCGCGACAGGCTTCGGCTTCGGTGAATCTGGCGGTGTTGGTTCTGGGTATTTTTCCCAGCGCGTTGGCGTACCTTGCTTGGGCTTACGTGCTGGCGCACAGCAACGTGAGCCGCGCTTCCATGGCGCTTTACCTGATACCGCCCACGGCGATGTTGATGGCTTCTTTGGTGTTGGCTGAGCGACCGTCAGCGACGGTTATTGTGGGGGCGGTGATTGTGTTGATGAGTGTGCTGGCGTTGAAGCTTGAGCCGGGGAGTGGGGCAAAAATCGGTTGATTCTGTTGTGGGTGTAGGCAATGAGGTTGGGTGTTGTCGCACACGGAGTATCACGAACACCGTCCTACGGACAGTCGACCGCTTTGGGATAAATCGCAGAAGTCTCTGACAACTTTATAGGGTTGGCCTTCGGAAGTACCGCACTTACGATCTGGCGTTGTCTCGGTGCTCCGTGTGACATCCGGCATGCTCAGTTTCGTTTTATATAGTGAGGACAGATCGATGCCTGAAACCCTATACGTCAAAACCGACGAATTGAGTTGTCGCTATCGCGACATTTGGCGCTATGATTGCGTCAAATGTCGTGCGGAGGTCAATGTTATGTCCCTAGCGAAGCAAGCAGACAAGCCGGCTGTGAAATCCGCCGGAAAAACTGGTATGGAGGCAAGGGTAACCAGAAAGCCTACGGAGGTGCTGTTGGATGGCCGTAAAGGTGATGAGCGTTTGCTGATTATCCGGTATGCGCAGGAAGGCTTTTACCTGAGCGACGTCAAGGACATGCTTTCTACGTCCACTCTGTACATGGAGCAGGATCTGGTTCAACGCATTACCGGGAGATCCGTCAGGACCGTTCAGCGTCTGGCGAAGGAGACCAAGCCAATACGCCTGAACCAGCAGCAGAGTACGGTTGCCTTTCAGTATGCTCAGACCCTGGAGCACGCCACCAACGTCTTTGGCAGCCAGCAACTGGCTGAGGACTGGTTGAAGAAACCCTGCAAGTACCTGGACGGTTACGTGCCATTGGAGTTGATCGACAACTCGCTGGGCTTCCAGGCGGTGGAGGATTACCTGACCCGGATTGAACATGGGGTTTATCAATGAATCCTTTGCCCTGGGACGGACGATGGCACGCTTGGCGCCTTGACCGGGAGGTCTACAAGGATACATGGGACAGCGGCATCGGGGCGCAACGAACCGGTGGCCGCTGGAATCCGCCCGGACGGCGGGTTATCTACGCTTCGGCTGACCCGTCCACGGCCATTTTGGAAGTAGCGGCCCACCTGGGATTCGACGCGTTGGACAGGGTGCCTTACTTACTGACATGTTTTGAGGTGCTGGATCCGGCGCTCATCAAAGTGATTCAGGTCAAAGACGTGCCAAACCCCAACTGGCTGATTCCGGCTCGACCGTCGCCCAATCAGCAGCAGTTTGCTGACGAGTTGCTGGCGCAGCATCCCTTTGTACTGATTCCTTCGGCGGTGACTCGGCACTCCTGGAATCTACTGGTGAGCTGCGATTTGGCGGCGGATCAGTTCAGGCTTGTCTCGCAGGAAAGGTTTGGCCTGGATACGCGATTGGTTAAGTGAACGTAAGGCTGCGTCTCAAGCCTACAACTTCTTCCATCCACGTCCATCGTTCGTGCGGTAGGTTCCCCCAGTGGCGCAGCATCCACCGGCTCCAAATGCCATACGCCCCAGCTCAACCGTGACACTCTCCTTTCCCTTGCTCAGCGACTGCCGATCGCAACTGGTGAAAAAAGGGTAGGGCTCCGTTTCCAGCACCACGGTCCAGGTCATGTCTTTCGCAGACTGGCCTTCGATCTTGTAAACCGCACAATCGTGAACAACCAAGTGAGTAAACTGCCCTGCAAGCTGGCCCTTGAAGACGAGCTCGGGTGGTGCGTCGAGCAGGGCGTTTTTCAGCGGGTCCGGCTCCGCACCGTATTCGCAAGCCACAAGCATGCCCATGGCGAGAACCAAGCACGTTACCCGGACACGCTGCCGCACTACTTCTTGACCGGATAATCCTGCCCCCACACCCGTACCGTGCTGACCGCCTCGTTCATGCCTTCAAACACAAACTTCTGGCGCACGGCGGTCTTCGGCGGAATGGTGACTTCATCCGGGTTGTCCAGGCCGGTGAGGCGGTTGGAGTAACCCGCCTGGTCGATGGCCAGCAGCACGCCGGTCTGGCCGAGGTTGACCACGCGCAGTTGGGTGTCGGTGCTGTTCTTGAAGCCGAGGGTGATGCTGACGTTGTCGTCGCTGGGTTCGAGTTTCAACACTTCAATGGCGATGCGATCTTTCATCTGTTCGCCGGAGGAAATGATCGCGGCGCCATCGGTGCCTTGGGCCGACTCGCG
Organism: Pseudomonas thivervalensis; assembly: GCF_001269655.1. Taxonomy (GTDB): domain Bacteria; phylum Pseudomonadota; class Gammaproteobacteria; order Pseudomonadales; family Pseudomonadaceae; genus Aquipseudomonas; species Aquipseudomonas thivervalensis. Next base: position 90,832 of record NZ_LHVE01000011.1, on the reverse strand, counting down.
GCCATCGAGCACACCTTCGCTAACGCCGCCCAACAGGTTCTTGCCGGCGGTAATGAAGGTTGAAACGGCTGCCTTGGTCGAGTCCTTGATGAGGCTGCCGTCGGTTGGCTCGCCTTCGGCAAAGCACAGGGAGCTGAGCAGGAGGCTGGAGACGAAGAGGGTGGAGCGTGACGGCAGAAAAGTCATACCTGGATCCTTGAGGGTGGCCTGCGACATCGCCTGTCCGAACGGCGAGCGGCAATCATAGCCGTGATCGGGGACCGTTAGCGATTCACCACCTTGAGTTTTTCCGACATCTTCACCAGCGTTGCCAACGAGTCCGCATTCATCTTGCGCATCAACGACCCGCGCCGCACTTTCACGGTCACCTCGCTCAAGCCCAGTCGGGCGGCCACCTGCTTGTTCAACAGCCCTGACACGACCAGCTCCATCACCTCGCGCTCGCCGTCAGTCAGGGTCTCATGCCGGCGTTTCAACGCGTCTACGCTCGCTGCGGCCTTGCGCCGTTCCTGATCGCGGGCCAGGCCCTGGGTGATTGCATCGAGCAGGTCCTGTTCGCGGAACGGCTTGGTCAGGAACTCCAGCGCCCCGGCTTTCATGGCTTTGACGGACATGGGAATGTCGCCATGGGCGGTGATGAAGACAGTCGGAAGCAGGATGTTCAAGCGCGCCATTTCCTGCTGGAAATCCAGCCCGCTCAGGCCCGGCATGCGCACGTCGAGAATCAGGCACGCCGGGACGTCTGGCCGTTCGGCGTCGATGAACTCCCGGGCCGAGCCGAAGGCCAGGCTTGCCAGGCCCACGGAAGCCAGCAGGTCTTGCAGTGAAGCGCGCACCGAGGGGTCGTCGTCGACGATGTAGACCATCGAATCGGCCTGGTCATGCAGGTCAGTTTGGCTCATTGGGTTCCCCGGTTACGGCTGGCAGGGTGAAGTGAAACGTCGAGCCCGACGGCGAATGGCTGGCAACCCAGATTCGCCCGTCATGGGCCTCGATGATCGAGCGGCTGATGGCCAATCCCATCCCCATGCCGTCCGGCTTGGTGCTGTAGAAGGCATCGAACACCCGTTCCCGCTCGCTGGCCGACAAGCCGCTGCCCTGGTCGGACACCGCAAAGAGCAACTGCTGAGGTGACTCAAGCGTCACTTGGAACTGCAGAGTTCGCTGGTCGACGTCAACCTGGCGCATGGCGTCGACCGCGTTCATTGCCAGGTTCAGGATCACTTGTTGGATTTGTACTTCATCCGCCAGCATCGGCGGCAGCCCGTCCTGGACTTGCACGCGTAAGGTGATGTTTTGTTCGTTCAGCTCTCCGGCCATTAATCGCAGCGCGGCGTTGACCGTGTCGGCCACGTTCAGCCACTGCTTCGTCGGCGCTTGATGCCGGGCCATGCCGCGCAGCCGGGCGATGATGTCGCTGGCCCGGTGGGTATCGGCGATGATCCGTTCCACCGCCTGCCGGGCCTTGGGCAGGTTGGGCGGTTCGGTGGCCATCCAGCGCAGGCAGGCACCGCCGCTGGTGGCGACGGCGGCCAGGGGCTGGTTGACTTCGTGGGCGATCGAGGCGGCGAGTTCGCCGAGCATGTTGATGCGGGCGATGTGGGCCAGGTGGGCGCGGGTCTGATGCACGGTGCGCACGGCGGCCGATAGGCGCAGCGCCAGGTAGGTGGTGCCGGCGATGGCCGCGAGGCTGATCAGCATGTTGATCAGCCCGGCCTCCGTGTCGCCAAAACGCGTGAGTCGATAGCTCACGATCGTCAGGGCCATGCAGATGACCGCCACACCCGCGACCGCCCGCGCCGGCAGGATTCTCACCGCGATCAGCACCACCGCGATCTGGAAGACCCCGACCGCGATTTCCAGGTCGGTGACGGTGTCGATCGCCGCGATGCCGAGGGCCAACCCCAGCAGGAGCATCAGGCGCAGGGTCAACTGGGTTCTTCTCATTGAATGTCCATCGCGCATTGCTCCAACGACCGATCCACGCAGTTTATACCGCGGCATCTCAGGATGGATTGTCCAGGCTGAACTGATCGGCCACTTCGTCATAGGCGAACAACTCGGCGTAGCGGCCCCATTGCGTGACACAGTCCAGCGTAATGGCGGCGTCGTGCTCGGACATGAAATCTTCCAGTTGGTCACGGAAACGCCTGGCCGGGGCGGTGTGGGTAGGGCGGTCGTCCAGCACCCGACGTACATGTCCCACCAACGGCACGTATTTAAGCAGGTGTTTGGCAAACAGGTGCTTGCGTTCATCCACCGCTGACTCGGCGTAGCGCTGCCCGGCCGGCAGGAGGGTGATGTGGCCGTCCTGCAGGTCGGCCAGGCGCAGGAGCTGCAGCACCTCGGCGACCGGCAACAGGTCACTGGCGGTATAGCGCAACGCGTCGGCAAGCTCGCGCAAGTCTGCTTGGCCGGCAAACGGCTGGTCCTGCACGGCTTCGATCAGCCCGGCCAGGGCGTTGCTGGAAATCGACGGCAGGACCATGCTCATGCCGTTGCCGGCAGAGGTCTCCTGGCGTGCGGAGCTAACATTCGCGCCGCCAGCCATCTGCACGTAGATGTGCTCGACCAGGGCTTGGAACGCCGGGTCCGCGCGATTGCGCGGCTGACGGAGGTCCACGGTGATTTCGCTCGTGACCCGCCCCGGATTGGAGGAAAAAATCAGTATGCGGTCGCACATCAGCACGGCTTCTTCGATGTTGTGGGTGACCATCAGGATCGACCTGATCGGCATGCGCCCCTCCCGCCACAACTCCAGCAAGTCGGTGCGCAGGGTTTCGGCGGTCAACACGTCCAGGGCGGAAAACGGCTCGTCCATCAACAACACATCCGGGTTGACCACCAACGCACGGGCCAGGCCGACGCGCTGGCGCATGCCGCCCGACAGCTCCTTGGGGAAGGCGCTTTCGAAGCCATCGAGGCCGATCATGTCGATGGCGGCCAGCGCCCGGCGACGTTGCTCAAGTGTCGCCACGCCCAAGGCTTCGAGCCCGACCTCGACGTTTTGCAGCACGGTCAGCCAGGGGAACAGGGCGAAGCTCTGGAACACCATGCGCACCGAGCTCGCCAACCCTTGGGCGTTGGCCGGAAAATCCACCACGCCAGTAGTGGGTGAAATCAGCCCTGCGATGGCGCGCAGCAAGGTCGATTTGCCGGAGCCCGAGCGCCCCAGCAGGCCGACGATTTCGCCCTCGTCCAGGCGCATGCAGACATCATCCAGGACCCGTCGCTCGGCGCCGCCCGTGCTGCCATAGACGTGGCCGACTTGCTGCACATCCACGAGGCAGCGTTTGTCTATCACTTGCATAGGATCACCCTCAATCAATTCGAAGCCGACGTTCGGCGAAACCGTACAGCGGGCGCCACAGCAACCGGTTGAAACCCACCACGAAAATCGACATGACCATGACGCCCAGCGCCACCCGATGCAGATCTCCGGCCGTGGTGGCCTGGGCGATGAAGGCACCCAGGCCGGACGCGTACAGGTGCTGGTCGCCCCAGGACACTGCCTCGGCGACGATGCTGGCGTTCCATGAACCACCCGCCGCCGTGAGGGCGCCGGTGACGTAGTACGGGAAAACACCCGGCAGCGCGACCTGGCGCCACCACTGCCAGCCGCGCACGCGAAAGCTGCGCGCCGCCTCGCGCAAATCCGTCGGCAGGGCGCTGGCACCGGCAATCACGTTGAACAGGATGTACCACTGGGTACCCAGGATCATCAGCGGCGAGAGCCAGACATCGGGGTTGAGTTTCAGGGCGACGATGGCGATCACCGCAAACGGGAACAGCACGTTGGCCGGGAAGGCCGCCAGCAATTGCGCAATGGGTTGCAGGCGTTCGGCCCAACGTGGGTTCAAGCCGATCCAGACGCCGATGGGCACCCACACTACGCTGGCCAGGATGATGAGCACGCAGACGCGCAACAGGGTGGCCAGCCCCAGGCCGAAGGTACTGGCGACGTCCTCCCAGCCCAATGTGCTGCCGATGAACCGCGACAATTGCAGGGCACCGGCGATGCAGGCGGCGGCGACCAGGGCGAGCCAGATCAGGTCGGTTGCGCGGCTGACGCGGGCACTGGCCTTGAAGCGGATGGACGGCAGCCGGGGGAGCTTCTCCAGGAATAACGAGGCCTTGAGGCTGCCCAGCGCCCGCAGCACCAAGGGCACCAGGCGAGTCGAGCGCAGCAGGTCGTAGACCCTGGACCGTGGGCGCTTCTGGGAGGCGGTCTGTTCGAAGCGGAACTTGTCCGCCCAGGCGACGATAGGCCGGAAGAACAACAGGTCATAGGCAATGATCACCCCGACCATAGCCAGCACGGCCCAGGCAATCGCGGCGATGTTTTGCTGCTCGATCGCCAGGGCCAACCATGAACCGATGCCCGGCAGGCTGACGGTGGTGTCGCCGACGGTGATGGCTTCGGAGGCGACCACAAAAAACCAGCCGCCGGACATCGACATCATCATGTTCCACACCAGGCCCGGCGTGGCGAAGGGCAATTCCACTCTGACGAAACGTTGCCATGGCGAAAACGAGAACTGTCGGCTGACGTCGTAGAGATCGTTGGGCACGGTTCTCAGCGATTGATAGACACTGAAGGTCATGTTCCAGACTTGGCTGGTGAAAATGGCGAAGATGGCCGCGCACTCCACACCGGTTTCCTTACCGGGGAAAAGTCCCATGAAGAACACAACGGTAAACGTCAGAAAGCCAAGGACTGGGACGGATTGGAGAATATCCAAAGCCGGCAGGATCACCATTGCCGCCTTGCGACTTTTGGCGGCCAAGGTGGCAACGACCAGGGAAAAAACCAACGAAGCGAACAGGGCGATGAACATGCGCAACGTGGTGCGCAGGGTGTATTCCGGCAGGTGCACCAGATCGAGGGACAGTGGCGAAACATCGAGCACGCCGAGGGGCTGGTTCATTTGATCCAGGCCATGGAATACAAAGGCAGCCAAGAGCACCAGGAGGCCCAATAACGCTACATCGGCGCGCCAGGAATGGGCGGGGAGTTGTTCCCTGTTGAAGGGCGTCAATGCAGGTGCAAGGAATGAAGGGCGCATGGATCACCTCTATTACGCTTTGAAAACCAGGGCTGCGACCACACTTGCGATCATTGGACGTGATGAAGTTGAAGTGCACTTGGACGAGGGCGTTGAATGCCCGGCAAGACTAAGTGTTGCCCGGGCCGATGACCACGCTGACTTGGGACATGAAAATATACGTTGGTATATCCGTTCCCTTCGGTGAGAGAACTTAGCGGCGGGGTTTTATCTTTTGTCGCCTATTGAAAGTTGCGCGACAAGGGCTGGAGGGCGTTCGTCTGATCCGTATTTTCCTGCGTCAGGTGCCTCTGTAATGAACCCGGCCCCCACCCCAGAATAACCACGCGGTTTGCCTGTCAGGCGGCCCGTGTGCCGCAATTTTTTGGTTCAGGAGTGCTCATGGCGAAGATGGCGATTTTTTTGGGTGGGTTTTTGGCGCTGACTCTTTTGATCGGCGTGCTGGCAACGATTTCGCCCGTATAGGCACACGCTGCAGAAGCGTCATGTGGTCGATCGTTCCCACGCTCTGCGTGGGAATGCCTCTACGGACGCTCCGCGTTCGGCTCTTGAAGGGACGCAGAGCATCCCGGGCTGCATTCCCACGCAGAGCGGGGGAGCGATCATCGAGGGTTTACCGACCCTTCCCACATGCTCCGAGTCCTGTTCGTCTATCCCCAAACGCCTCGAAACCGGCAACATGGTCATTCCCCACGCCGCAAAGGAAGGCATCCAATGGGCCGGAGCCGCTACGTCATCACCGAACCCGAAAAACCCCATTTTCTCACCTGCACCTTGATGGAGTGGTTGCCGCTGTTCATACGGCCCTATCTCGTTGAGCACCTGCTTGGGTGCTGGCGCTATCAGCAAACCCATCAGAGCTTGCAGTTATTCGGCTATGTCGTTCTGGAAAACCATCTGCATTTCGTTGCCCAGGCTCCGAATCTGAGTAAGTGCTTGCGTCAGTTCAAATCCTTTACGGCGCGCCAGATTATCAATGACCTGCAGAGCAAGGGGGCTGAGCGGGCATTGCAACGCCTGCGGTTCAGCAAGCGAGCGCATAAGCAGGACAGGGTCTATCAGCTCTGGCAAGAAGGCTCACATGCGGAGCAGATCTATAGCGAAGCGGTCATGCGCCAGAAATTGGATTACATACATTTCAACCCAGTGAAGCGCGGGTATGTGGAGTTACCGGAGCACTGGCGCTACTCCAGTGCGCGCAATTATGCAGGGATGGAAGGGTTGATTGAGATTCAGCGATGGTATTGACCGTTGTGAAGTTGGAACGCGGAGCGTCCCTGGCGGCATTCCCACGCGGAGCGTGAGGAACGATCTTCACCGCCCTGATCGAGCTTCACTGTGGGGTCGGTTCCTGTTAGCGATGCAAAATCACCTGCGCAATCTCCTGCAACCCCATCACCCGTTGCGCAGCATTGAGCTTGATCGCTTCCTTGGGCATGCCGAAGACCACGCAGCTGGCTTCGTCCTGGGCCACGGTGCTGCCGCCGGCGTCGAGCATTTCCTTCAGGCCGCGGGCGCCGTCGTCGCCCATGCCGGTCATGATGACGCCGGTGGCGTTGCGGCCGGCGAATTTGGCGACTGAGCGGAACAACACATCCACCGAAGGCCGATGGCGGTTGACCAGCGGGCCGTCCACCACTTGCACGTGATAGAACGCGCCGCTGCGGGTCACCATCATGTGTTTGCCGCCCGGTGCGATGAGCGCCAGGCCCGGGTGGATGCGGTCGTTGTTGCGGGCTTCGCGCACTTCGATCTGGCACAGGCTGTTGAGCCGGGCGGCGAACGAAGCGGTGAATTTTTCCGGCATGTGCTGGACGATAACGATGCCCGGACACACCCTCGGCAGGGCGGTGAGCACCGCCTCCAGGGCCTGCGTGCCGCCGGTGGAGGTGCCCAGGGCGACGATGCGCTCGGTGGTCTGCGCCATGGCGTGGCCGTTGGCGGCGGGCAGCATGGCGTCTGCCGTGAGTTTGGTCGCCGGCGTCAGCGCGGCCGGGGCCGGGCGTTTGCCCAGGTTGCGCACGTTGACCTGGGCGGCGGCGCGGATGGCCGAGACCAGTTCCGGCGCCGATTCCAATAGGAAATTCTTCAGGCCGGTGGTGGGCTTGGTGATGATTTCCACCGCGCCGGCGGCCATCGCCTGCAACGTCGTTTCCGCGCCCCGGGGCGTCAGGGACGAGCAGATCACCACCGGCGTGGGGCGCTCGCTCATGATTTTTTTCAGGAAGGTGATGCCGTCCATGCGCGGCATCTCCACGTCCAGCACGATCACGTCGGGCCATTCCTTGGCCAGTTTGTCCATGGCGAAAATCGGGTCGGACGCCGCGCCCATGACGTGGATATCCGGTGTGTCGCTGAGAATCGCCAGCAACACCTGGCGCACCACGGCAGAGTCATCCACCAGCAATACATTGATCTTTTTTGACATGGTCAGTGCCGGGTCCTTAAGGGTTGGTGCCTGACCCACACATCGCCGCTGCACAGGTCGAAGATGATGCTGCGGTGACCGGTGCTGCCCATGTCCTGGGCGATCAGGTCGAGGCGATAGAGGGCGGCCATTTCCAGCGCGGCGTTGACGTTCAGCCGCGCCACATCGCCATAGGGCACATGGCGTTGCAGCTCGGGGAACATCTCACCACCGCCGAACAGCTTGAGTTGGTAGTCCTCGGGTTCGGTGTGGTGGGCCCGGGCCTGGCGGATGAACAGTTCGATGGCTTCGTCGGCGTAAATGCCGTTCAGCGCGGTGGAGCAGCGTACGCGACTGGGTAGCATGAAGTGGCACATGGCGCCGATCCGGCGTTCGGGATGCCACAGCGTGATCGCCACGCAAGAGCCGAGGATCGTGCGCAGGCGGGTCGGGCAGGTGGCGAAGCGGAATTCCCCCGGCGCCAGGTACACCTCGGCCACGTCCCGGATGGCGGCGTTCATGGTTTGCGGTAGATCGATGGCGCCACCAGTTTCAACGCATCGGACACACCGTTTAGGCTTTCCGAGTGGCTGACGATGAAATACCCGCCGGGCTTGAGCCGGGGGATCAGGCGGGCAACCACTTTGCTTTTGGTGGGTTGGTCGAAATAGATCATGACGTTGCGCAGGAAGATCACATCGAATTCCCCCAGCTCCGGCAAGGTGTCGTTGAGGTTGACCTGGATGAAGTTGACCCGGTTGCGCAACGCCCGGTCGATGAGGAACGTGCCTTGCTGGCTGCCGGTGCCCTTGAGGCAGTATTTCACCAGCAGCGGCTGGGGCAGGGTGCGGGCGCGTTCCATCGGGTAATGCCCGGAGCGTGCCTTGGCCAGCACCTGGCTGCTGATGTCCGAACCGATGACTTCCCAAGGCGTGGTGCCGAGCCCTTCGGCCAGGGTCATGGCCAGGCTGTAGGGTTCTTCCCCCGACGAGCTGGCCGCGCTCCACAGGCGGAACGTCTTGCCCGGCGTGGCGTGGGGCAGTACGTGTTGACGCAGGAAATCGAAATGCTTGGGTTCGCGGAAAAAGTAGGTCTCGTTGGTCGTCAGCAGGTCCAGCGCCACCTGCAGTTCATCGGTGCGCTGGCCGTTCATGATCAGCTTGAAATACTCGCCGTAGCTGTCCAGACCATAGTGCTTGAGGCGCTTGAACAAACGCCCGGCCACCAGGGCTTTCTTGGCCTCGGACAGGCTGATGCCCGCGGCCTGGTACAGCCAGGACTGGAACTGGCCGAACTCCCGGTCAGTGAGCGCCTGCGCGTTCAGCGTGCGTTCCTTGCAGATATCGGCGTTCACGGGGCATCCACTTCCAGCGCGTTCGGGCTGGCTTCGGCGAGTTGGGACATTTCGTCGATGGACAGCACGCGGTCCACCTCCAGCACGATGACGAACTTGCCATCGACCTTGGCCATGCCACTGATGAAGTCGGCGCGGATCTTCGCGCCGAAGCTCGGTGGCGGTTCGATCTGCGAGGCCGGGATTTCCAGGACCGCCGACACCGTGTCCACCAGCAGGCCAATGTCCTGGGCCTGGCCATCGGCGCTGGACGCCTCGATGATCACCACGCACGAGCGCCGGCTGATCGCCGAATTCGGCCGGCCGAACCGGGCCGACAAATCCACCACCGGCACGACCGCGCCGCGCAGGTTGATCACCCCGCGCACGAAGGCCGGCATCATCGGCACCACGGTGAGGTTGCCGTACTCGATGATTTCCTTGATGCACAGGATGCCGATGGCAAACATCTCCGTGCCGAGCATGAACGTCAGGTATTGCGCTTCTTCCTCGACCGCGAGGGCGGTTTGACGTGTGGTCGCGATGGCGCCCATTGCCTTTTCTCCTTTAAGCAAGCCTGTGGAACCGGGCCGTCAGAACCGGGTGAACTCGGATTCGTCCGGCGCGCTGGCCATGTTGTAGGCAAACGCCTTGGGCATGACCGGTGCCGGTGCCCGCGCCGGTTTGCGGCTGGATGGCCCCGGGGTGTTGTCGCCCCGGGCGACCTGAATGGCGGACTTGGGCGGCGTGTCGAGGGTGAAGAAGCTCATGGCCTGTTGCAGTTGCTCGGCCTGGCTGCTCATTTCCTCGGCGGTGGCGGCCAGTTCTTCGCTGCTGGAAGCGTTCTGCTGGGTCACCTGGTTGAGCTGGGTCATGGCGGTGTTGATCTGCGCCACGCCGGCGGCCTGTTCTTCGGAGGCGGCGCTGATTTCCTGCACCAGGTCCGAAGTCTTGTTGATCGAGGGGACCATCTCGTTGAGCAGGTTGCCGGCCTTTTCCGCCATGTCGACACTGCTGGACGACAGCTCGCCGATTTCCTGAGCGGCCACCTGGCTGCGTTCGGCCAGTTTGCGCACCTCGGCAGCGACCACCGCGAAGCCTTTGCCGTGCTCACCGGCGCGGGCGGCCTCGATGGCGGCGTTGAGCGCCAGCAGGTTGGTCTGGTAGGCGATGTCGTCGATGATGCTGATGCGCTGGGCGATTTTCTTCATCGCCACCACGGTCTGCTGCACCGATTCGCCGCCGTCCGTAGCTTCCTTGGCGGCCTTGCTGGCCATGCCGTCGGTGACCTTGGCGTTCTCGGTGTTCTGGTTGATGCTGGCGCTCATCTGCTCGATGGAGGCACTGGTTTCCTCGACGCTGGCCGCCTGCTCGCTGGTGGCCTGGCTCATCGATTGGGCGGTGGCGCTGACTTCTTCGGAGGCGCTGGCCAGGTTGTCCGCGGCGTTACGCACTTCGCCAATGATGTGCGAGAGCTTGCCGACCATGTTCTGCATGGCGTTGAGCACCATGCCGGTTTCATCCTTGGAGCCGCCTTCGATTTTCGCGTTCAGGTTGCCTTCGGCCAATTGTTCGGCGACGACGGCGGCCTGTTTCAGCGGCCGAGAAATGATCCGCGAGATGAACAGTGCCAGGCCCACGCCCACCAGCAGGGCGGCGACCAGCACGGCGATGATCGACAGGCGTGCGTTTTCGAACAGCTTGGTGCCGTGTGCACTGGCGACATCAGCGCCAGCCGCGTTGAGCTCGACCAGTTTTTGCAGGTCGCCGGTCACCAGGTCGAACCGACGCTTGGACTCGCCCTTGAGCATCGCATTGGCCTGCTCGGTCAGGTTCTGCCGGGACAGTGCCAGAAGGTCTTTGCTGATCGCCAGATAAGCGGCCCAGTCGTTGCGGGTGGTGTCGAATACCTGCCGATCTTCAGCGCTGGAGAGCAGTTTTTCGTAAGTGTCCAATCGCGTGTCGAAGGCCTTCCTGGCTTCCTCGGCTTCTTGCTCGAGGATGATGCGCTCCTGCTCGGAATCGGCGGCAATGTGACGATTTTCCTTGAGGCGATAGCTCGCCGCATAGAAACGCATGCCGGAGGCGGCGCGCATGGACGGCATCCAGTTTTCACGGATATCGAGGGCGGTGTGGTTCACCTGGCCCAGTTGAATGATCGAGAACACCCCCATGACGGCTGTCAGCGCCAGCACCACAAGAAATGAAGTGATCAGTTTGGTGGCGATTCTAAGGTCGTAGAACCATTTCATTGGGAAGTACCTCTCCATGGAATTGCTAAAGCGTCAGCGAGCGTTGGCTTGTTGTAATTGAGTCGGGGTGTAGCGGTTTTCGGTCTGGGCGATCTGGGTGAGCAGCGCCGGTACGTCGAGAATCAACGCCACGGCGCCACTGCCCAGGATGGTCGAGCCACTGATGCCGCGAAGAGCGCCAAACAGCTTGCCCAGCGGCTTGATCACGGTCTGGAATTCACCCAGCAAATCGTCCACCACCAGCCCGGCCTTGAGTTCTGCGTAGCGCACCACCACCACGTTCTGCCGGCGCGCGGGCGGGCCTTCGTGGCTGAAGTGATCGCGCAGGTAGACCAGGGGCAGCACCTCGCCGCGCAGGTCGAGGTAGCCTTGTTCGCGGCTGGCGAGTCCATCGTCTTCGCTCAGCTCGATGCATTCCTGGACCATGTCCAGCGGAATGACATAGGTCGACTGACCGATGCCCACCAAAAAACCATTGATGATCGCCAGGGTCAGCGGCAGGCGGATGCGCACCACGGTGCCTTTGCCGGGCTGGCTGTCCAGGTCGACGGTGCCGCGCAGCAGGGTGATGTTGCGCTTGACCACGTCCATGCCCACGCCCCGCCCCGAAAGGTTGGTCACGGCCTGGGCGGTGGAAAAGCCGGGTTCGAAGATCAGGTTGTAGATTTCCTGGTCGGTGGGGCTGGCACCCGGCGGCACCAGGCCGCGTTCCTGGGCTTTTTCCAGGATCCGGTCACGGTTCAGGCCGGCGCCATCGTCGGCGATTTCCAGCACGATGCTGCCGGAGTCGTGATACGCGTTGAGGTGCAGGTGCCCCTTGGCCGGTTTGCCGGCCGCCAGCCGCGCCTCGGCGGTTTCGATGCCGTGGTCCATGGCATTGCGCAGCAGGTGCATGAGCGGGTCGCCGATTTTTTCCACCACGGTCTTGTCCAGCTCGGTCTCCGCACCGCTGATGATCAGGTCGATGTCCTTGCCCAGTTCCTGGCTGACATCGCGCACCACCCGACGGAAGCGGTTGAAGGTTTCGCCGATGGGGATCATGCGCAGGCGCAGGGCGCCGTCGAGGATTTCTTCCACCAGCCCGGAGACCGATGAGGTGGCTTCCTGCAACGGATCGTTGTGGCAGGTGCGGGCCAGCAGGCTGGCGCCGGCGCTGGCGATGACCAGTTCGCCTACCAGGTTGATCAACTCGTCGAGCTTGTCGGCATTGACCCGCACATAGGTGCCGTCCTTGCCCTTGCTGTCGCTGCTCACCGCTTGTTTGTCGGTGGCGATCTGGGCGGGCATGCGCGGCGTCTTGCGCTGGTCGGCCAACAACTCGCCAGTGGCCACCAACGCGGTGCTTTCCTCGGCCGGTTCTGGCGACGTGGTCATCAGGCCGGTGTTGGCCGGGGGGGCGATGTCGTCATCCTGGGCAACGATCTCGATCTCGCAGTCTTCCCGGACGAAGTCGAACACTTCGTTGATCGCCCCATGACTGGCGGCCGAGCGAAACGCGATGTCGAAGCCCAGGTAGCAGGACTCGGCGTCCCAGGCCTCGGCGGCGGGCAGGGTGTCGGTCAAGGTGGTGATGTCGACGATTTCACCCAGGGTTTGCAGGTAGCGCAGGAACGACAGCGGGTCCATGCCGTTGCGGAACACGTCCTGGCCGAAGCGCAGGGAAAGGTGCCAGAGGCGCGTTTCGCCGGGCTCACGTGTTTCGGTTTCCTGCGTAGGCGTCGAGGCCGCGACGGGCGAGGGCGCCTGGTACTCCTGCAGGATCTGGCACAGCTCCACTTCCCGTTGCAGGGCTGGTGGCGGCAGCGCGCCGCCCTGGTTGGCGGCCACGTTGATCAGTTCCAGCATGTGATCGCTGGACTTGAGCAACACCGCGATCAGGCCGGCGTCCACCTCGACGCTGCCGTTGCGCAGACGGTCGAGCACGTCTTCGACGATGTGGGTAAAACTGACGATCGGTTCCAGGCCGAACAGTCCGGCCGAACCCTTGATCGTGTGGGCCGCCCGGAAGATCGCGCCGATGGCGTCATCGTCACCGGGGTCGGTTTCCAGTTGCAGCAGCGACTCTTCCATCGCCTGCAACTGTTCCCGAGCCTCGACGATGAAGGTCTGTTGTGCCTGATCGAGATTGATGCTCACGCTCATATCCTTTGTCGTGTCCGACGTATTGCGGTCCTAGGCAACCAGGTTGCACAGGGCAAGTGTTTCCGTGACGGCCTTGCTTTGGCCGGTCAGTGTCAATTGAGTCCCGGCCCTGGAGGCCTCGCGCTGGACCATCAGCAGCAGTTGCAGGCCGGCGCCGTCCATCTCGGTGATCTGCGACAGATCCAGGGCCATCCGCGGCGTTGCCCCCAGGTGCGGCAGCCATTGCGCAGCCAGTTCGGCGGCGGTGTAGATCGTCAGTTCGCCGTCGATGTGTACCTGGGCGGTGTCATCGCTTGTTTCGTATTGCAGCGGCATCGGAGCCTCCGACCATCAAGGAAGAATCAGCTTGGAGACCGCCGCCAGCATCTGTGCCGGCTGGAACGGCTTGACCACCCAGGCCTTGGCCCCGGCGGCCTGGCCTTCCTGCTTCTTCGATTCCTGGGATTCGGTGGTGAGCATGATGATCGGCGTGAACTTGTAGCTGGCCAGCTTCTTGACCTCCTTGACGAAGGTGATGCCGTCCATGTTGGGCATGTTCACGTCGCTGATGATCAGGTGCACTTTCTGGCCATTGAGCTTGCCCAGCGCGTCCTTGCCATCGCTGGCTTCGATCACGTCATAGCCGGCACTTTTCAACGCGATGCCGACCACCTGCCGAACGCTCGCGGAGTCGTCGACAACCAATACACTTTTAGCCATGAACGGCTCTCCTAAAAGAAGGTTATTTCCTGTGAAGTCTGTTGCGCGGCCGAGTCGCCGTGGTGATTGCGGCGTTGCTCGTCGGTGGCGTAAGTGGTTTCCATGCGCGCCAGCCATTGGCGGGCGTCGATGGAGACGGCCTGTTCGGGCGACTGGCTGGCCTGCTGCATGTGCACATGCAGGTCCTCGATGTTGTCGCGCACGTGGCTGAGGATCTGGCTGACCCGATCCTGGAATTGCAGGCTGACCAGCACCTCGGTGAGCTCATCGCGAATGCCGAAGCTTTCCCGTTGCAGCATGTCCGCCGAGTCGGCCAGTCGACCAGTGACACTCTTGAAGCGCTCCAGCACGTGCTGGATGCTCTGCTCGGAGGCGCTGACCGAATGGCTGTCCTGGTCCGCACCGCTGGACGCGGCCTGCACCAGTTGGGTGATGGCGGTGTTGATGATGTCGACCTTGGCCGACATCTGCTGGCCGGTCTCGCTGGACTTGCTCGAGAGACTGCGCACGGCATCGGCCACCACGGCAAAGCCACGCCCGGCCTCGCCGGCACGGGCGGCCTCGATGGCGGCGTTGAGGGCCAGCAGGTTGGTTTGCGCGGCAATCGCCGCGACATCGGCGGCCATGGTCCGCAGCTCGCCGGTATAGGCCGTCAGGTTGCGCACCTGGGCCAGGGTTTCGTCGCGACTGGCCTGGGTGGCCTTCAGTGAATCGATGACCTTGACCAGTTCACCTTCGCTCTGGGCCAGCACCTGCACGGCGCCGCCACTGCTGCTGCCGGCCAGTTCACCGGCGGCCAATTGCGAGGCTTGCACGGTGTCTTCCAGGCGTGACGAAATGCCGGTGAAGCGGCTGGTCAGGGAGACGATCGCGGTTTCGGTCTGCTGCCGGGAGCTTTCGACCTGCTTGGCCCAGATCGGCATGGCCCCGAGGATGACTTCGTTGAGTTGTGCGTTGGCTTTATGGGCCGGATGCTCGTTGCCTTGCAGGTCGTGATGGGCAACGGCCGCTGCGAGGGCACTGTCGAACTGCAGGCGTTGCGAACGCGCACCCCATACGCCAGCGGCGACGCCCAAGGCCAGGATCGCCACGCTCAAGCCGATGTTTTGCCCACTCGCGCCATTGACTGCCAGCACGCCAACGCTCGCGGCAATGGCCACCAGCACGGCACTCCAGAGGATGCGCGGTTGTGGTTGGGAAAGGAAATGACCGTGAGAATACGACGTCATGGTTCGGTCCTTGAACAGTGTTGCTAACAGGATATTTGCGAATAACTGGTTATCTGCTACCTCTACTCGGACTTTAAGACCGGCTGTCCGATTCCGATATTGCCGTAGGCATTGGCCTACCCAGTACGTGGCACTGTGCCTTCAGATTAGACGCAGTCTGGGAAATGTCGAATAGACCCGACGAAGGTATGAACCCCTTTGGCGAGATAGCGGGTGCGCGGGGCTTTTGTGGCGAGGGAGATGGCTCAAGGGAACCTTTGTGGCGAGGGAGCTTGCTCCCGCTGGAGCGCGAAGCGGTCCCAAAAGCGGCTGGCGAGGTCAGCCTGATACACGGCGTGTTCCGGTTTCGGGGCCGCTGCGCAGCCCAGCGGGAGCAAGCTCCCTCGCCACAAGAGCCACAAGAGCCACAAGAGGCATAAGAGGCATAAGAGGCACAAGAGCCACAAGAGGCACAAGAGCAGCCTGCGCCGAATCTTCTGAAACGAGTTGCATGGATTGCGCTAAATTACCCCGCATCGGATTTTCGAACCTGCCATCAGAGCCCCCATGCCCACCCAGCCCCTCTGGAAAACCTATCTCCTGTTCCTGCTCCCCATGGTCCTGTCCAACTTCCTGCAGTCCATGTCCGGCACGCTCAACAGCATCTACATCGGCCAGATGCTCGGTACCCAGGCGTTGGCAGCGGTGTCAGGCATGTTTCCCATCGTGTTTTTCTTTATCGCGTTGGTGATCGGCCTGGGCGCGGGGGCGGGGGTGTTGATCGGGCAGGCCTACGGCGCTGGCGAAACCGGCACGGTGAAGGCAATTGCCGGGGCGACCTTGTTGCTGGGGGCGATCATCGGCTTGGTGGCCGCGGTGCTCGGCAGTGTCTTTGCGCGTCAGGCGTTGCAGGGGCTCGGCACACCGGCCGATGTGCTGGAGGACGCCGTTTCCTATGCCCGGGTCATGCTGTGGATCTTGCCGATGTTGCTGGTATTCGTGCTGTTCACCCAACTGCTGCGCGGGGTGAGCGATACGGTGTCACCGATGTTGGCGCTGCTGGTGTCCACCAGTGTCGGGCTGCTGCTCACGCCAGCGTTGATTCGCGGCTGGCTGGGGTTGCCGCAGATGGGCATCCAGAGCGCGGCATGGGCGGGGCTGGTGGGGACGACATCGGCGATGCTGATGCTGGCGTGGCGCTTGAACCGCCGCGAGCATGCCCTGGCGCCGGACCGTGCGTTGTTCGCGGCGATGCGCCTGGACAAGGACATCCTCGGCAAAGTGCTGCGCATTGGCTTGCCCACCGGGTTGCAGATGGTGGTGATCTCGTTGTCGGAGTTGGTGATCCTGGCGCTGGTCAATCGCCACGGTTCCCAGGCCACGGCGGCCTACGGCGCGGTGACGCAGATCGTCAATTACGTGCAGTTTCCGGCGCTGTCGATTGCCATCACCGCCTCGATCCTCGGCGCCCAGGCCATTGGTGCCGGACGCCTGGAGCGCCTGGGGCCGATCCTGCGCACGGGGCTGGCGATCAACCTCTGGCTGACCGGTGGGCTGGTGCTGCTGGGCTATCTGTTGTCCCACTGGCTGTTGGGGCTGTTTATCACCGACCCGGCGGCGCGGATCCAGGCCGAACACCTGCTGCATATCATGCTTTGGAGCTTGCTGGTGTTCGGTTTCCAGGCGATTGTCGGCGGCATCATGCGCGCCAGTGGCACGGTGCTGGTGCCGGTCGCCATTGCGATCTTCTGTATCGTCGCCGTGCAAGTGCCGGCGGCGTATCTGCTGGACGCTCATTTCGGGCTGCAAGGGGTGTGGATGGCATTCCCGGTGGCTTACCTGAGCATGCTGCTGTTGCAGACGCTGTACTACAAGCGGGTCTGGCAGCACCAGCCGATCGAGCGGTTGGTGTAGATCGCTGCTGTGTGACACAACTCAAATCCAAATGTGGGAGCGGGCTTGCTCGCGAATGCGGTGTTTCATTCAACAACAATATTGACTGATTCACCGCCTTCGCGAGCAAGCCCGCTCCCACAGGTTCGGGGCCTGGCGATGTTACAGTGGCCATCACCCGCCACGCCGCCCACCGAGGATCCGATGCCTGTCACTCTGCGCTCCAACATCGCCTACCGCGCCTTCCTGTTCGACATGGATGGCACGTTGCTCAATTCCATCGCCGCCGCCGAGCGGATCTGGACGCGCTGGGCCCTGCGCCATGGCGTGGACGTGGCGACGTTCCTGCCGACCATCCATGGCGTGCGCGCCATCGACACCATTGCCCGTCAGCACCTGCCGGGGGTCGATGCCGAGGCGGAAGCCGAGCAGATTACCCGGGAAGAAATCGAAGACGTCGAAGGGGTGGTGCAAGTGCCCGGTGCGCTGGCGTTCCTGGAAAGCCTGCCGCCGGAGCGCTGGGCAATCGTCACTTCCGCGCCCATGGGGTTGGCCTTGCGCCGTATGGAAGCCGCCGGAATTCCGCGCCCCTTGGTCATGGTCACTGCCGAAGACGTCAGCGACGGCAAGCCCAATCCCACCTGCTACCGCCTGGCTGCCGAGCGTCTGCAAGTGGCGCCGCAGGAATGCCTGGTTTTCGAAGACGCCGAGGCCGGAATCCGGGCAGGCGAGGCGGCCGAGGCCGATGTGATGGTGGTGACGGCAACCCATACGCACCCAGTGGTAACCCTTCATCCGCAAATCAAGGATTACCTTGGGCTGGGCCTTGAAGTGGATGAAGCCGGGCTGATGCGAATTCTGTAACCGCAGATAATCCCTTGTGGGAGCGAGCTTGCTCGCGATAGCGGTGGGTCAGCTTGCATCAATATTGGATGGGCCGACGCCATCGCGAGCAAGCTCGCTCCCACATTGGAGTGGTGTTGGGGCTTGAGGTCAGGTCACCACGCGATAGCACGGCACATACGCCGCGCCGCCCGGCAGTTTCATGCGGTGTTGGGCGACGAAGGCCTGGAGCAGGCGGTCGAGGGGCTCCATGATGGCGGGGTCGCCGTGGATTTCGTAGGGGCCGTGTTCTTCGATCAGGCGGATGCCCTTGTCCTTGACGTTCCCCGCCACGATCCCCGAAAACGCCCGGCGCAGGTTGGCGGCCAGTTCGTGGGCGGGCAGGTCGCGGCTCAGGCCCAGGCTGGCCATGTTGGCGTGGGTCGGGTCGAACGGGCGTTGGAAGCCCTCGTCGATTTTCAGCAGCCAGTTGAAGTGGAAGGCGTCGTTGCGCTCGCGGCGGAACTGCTTGACCTCCTTGAGCCCCTGGGTCATCTGCCGTGCTACTTCGGCCGGGTCGTCGATGATGATCTGATAGTGCTTCTGCGCCGCCTCGCCCAGGGTCGCACCGACAAACGCATGCAACTGGTCGAGGTACGGCGCGGCACTTTTCGGCCCGGTGAGCACCACCGGGAAGGGCAGGTCCTGGTTGGCGGGGTGCATCAGGATGCCCAGCAGGTACAGGAACTCTTCCGCCGTACCGGCGCCGCCCGGGAAGATGATGATGCCGTGGCCGACCCGCACGAAGGCTTCCAGGCGCTTCTCGATGTCCGGCAGGATCACCAGCTCATTGACGATCGGGTTCGGCGCCTCGGCGGCAATGATGCCCGGCTCCGTCAGGCCTAGATAGCGGCCGCCATGGATGCGTTGCTTGGCGTGGGCAATGGTGGCGCCTTTCATCGGGCCTTTCATCACGCCCGGGCCGCAGCCGGTGCAGATGTCCAGGCTGCGCAGGCCCAGTTCGTGGCCGACTTTCTTGGTGTATTTGTATTCTTCGGTGTTGATCGAGTGACCGCCCCAGCACACGACGATTTTCGGCTCCACGCCTGGGCGCAAGGTGCGGGCGTTGCGCAGCAGGTGGAACACGTAGTCGCTGATGCCCTGGGACGAGCTGAGGTCGATGCGCTGGCTGTCCAGCTCGTTCTCGGTGTAGACGATGTCGCGCAGGGCGCTGAAGAGCATTTCCCGGGTGCTGGCGATCATTTCGCCGTCGACGAACGCATCGGCTGGCGCGTTCAGCAGCTCCAGGCGCACGCCCCGGTCCTGCTGGTGAATGCGGATCTCGAAGTCCTTGTAGGCTTCCAGGATGGTCTTGGCGTTATCGACATGGGCGCCGGTGTTGAGGATGGCCAGGGCGCACTGGCGGAAAAGGTCGTAGATGCTGCCGGAACCGGCTTCGCTCAGTTGCTGGACTTCGCGCTGGGACAAGGTCTCCAGGCTGCCCTTGGGGCTGACCGAGGCGTTGATTACATGTCTTTGAGTCATTCAGCTTTCCTTGAAAACGATGCCATGCACACAACGACGGCATCTTGAAAAAAACGTCCACGTAGAAAGATCGCACGATCCTTGCGCTATCGCCATGGACTTCGATCCGGACCCGGCGAGTCGACGGTCATACAAAATGAGCCCCAGCATAGCTAAATCGACCGGGCAGGCGATAATGCGTGACTCTTTTGATGCCGTACAAGGAAATTGCGCCGCGATGTTCGAGATCAAACCGTGGGATGGTGACACCTACCGCAAGCAGACCCGCCGCAGCACCCTGATCATCGCGGTGGTGTTCCTGGCCCTGGCGATGGTGCTGTCCAGCCTCGCCGTGATGCTGTTCGGTACGCCCGGAGGCGACAACTTTCGCTTCAACCTCGGCGGAGTGATTGTCGCCGTGTTGGTGATGGCGGTGCTGATGCGCCAGTACTTCTGGTCGCAGCCGTGGATGGCCGCCGCGGTGTACGGCTGGCAGCTCAAGCGCAGCCTGATGAAAATCACCAACGTGATGCACCAGGTGAAGGCCGGTGTGCAGGCCGAGGACCCGACCGCCATGAAGCTGTTGCGCTTCTATCATTTGGGGCTCGCCCAGATGCACCAGTTGGACGCCAACTCCAGCGCCCAGTCTTCCCTGGCTCGAGAGGCCGATGCGCACCTGGCGAAAATGCAGGCGCTGGGCCTGGACACGGAACAGTCGCGCCTGGACCCGAGCTGGATCGAGACGGTGAAACAAATCCATAGCGTCGGTTGATCGGCCAGAGGCGCGCCATTCGTCGGTGGACCGCCAGGAAAATCAAACCCGCCCCCGGCACTGTCTTTCTCATGAACAGTCATGCAAAGGAGAGATGACATGCCGGATCGACGTGTTTATGGCGCCTGGACCCTGCTATGGGCGACGGCTTTAGGATTGACCGGCTGCGCGGGGGGCACGAGCGACTCGCCCGTCGATGCGCCGGGTGCCGCGAAGACCCCGACCACCGCGACGCTGGAAACCGGGGCGCGGATCATGCAAGACAAGCCGCCGTTGCGGGCCCTGGACACCTACCTCGACGGCTTTCATTTCTATAACGGGCGAATGTCCGGGCAGATGGAAGCGCATCACTACTGTACGGCGCTGAACGAGGAGGTCTTTCAGTGCGCGATCTTCGACGGCAATACTTCCAGCGCCAAGCTGATGGGCGTCGAGTACATCATCAGCAAGCGCTTGTTCGAAGGATTGCCGGCGAGTGAAAAACAGCTGTGGCACAGCCATGTGCACGAGGTGAAATCCGGGCAGTTGATCGCGCCAGGGATTCCCCAGGCAGCGGAAACCCGGTTGATGGAAAACCTGATCGGCACGTATGGCAAGACTTGGCATACGTGGCACACCGAACAGGGCAATGCACTGCCCTACGGGGTGCCTCAGTTGATGATGGGGTTCACCGCCGATGGGCAGATTGACTCGCAGTTGGTACGCGAGCGGGACGGTCGGATGGGGGTCGACAGCGAGGCGAAAAAGCGTGCCCGGGCCGGTATTGGAACACCGGCGATCGATCCGGGTGCGGATGCCTGGCAGAAAGGGCAGGTGTGGCAGGTGTGGCAGGTCAAGGATCCAACTGGCGGTCATGCGCATTAAAAGTTATCGAAATTCCGCTTTTTGTGGCGAGGGAGCTTGCTCCCGCTGGGCTCTGTAGGAGCTGGCGAAGCCTGCGATCTTTTGATCTTGATCTTGATCTTGATCTTGATCTTTCGCTTGAGACTCAATTGGTTGGAACAAGATCGCAGCCTCGTTGCACTCGACAGCTCCTACACAGCTCCTACACAGCTCCTACAGACGCAGCCCAGCGGGAGCAAGCTTCCTCGCCACAAAGTGTGCGAAGTAATAAGGAGTAGGGCGTTGCGGAACTAGTTTGAACTAGGGTTGTTTGAAATGCCCCGGCACACCATGTTCTTCTTCGTTGGGCCTGGTTTTCTTCTGAACTTGGACATCGCTGAGTTCAACATCCTTGAGTTCACTGAATGTCGCCCTCAATAAGGCTTCGGCTTCGCTGACACTCAATGTTTCGGTGCTGGCCTCGACCACGCGATTGTCGGGCTGGCCATCGCTGATGAAACTGATGATGAATCGATCCTGGCTGCTCATGGGCGACCTCGGTGCGGTTAAGCGCCAGGGCGCAGCAGCACTGCGCCCCGACGGTTTTCCAGGTTACGATTTCCGGCCGCCGCCATGGCTGCGTTCGCCACCTTTGCGGCCAGCTTCAGAGGCTTTTTCCCGGTCATTTGCAAAATTGCCGCCCGAAGCATGCCCGCCTTTCTTGCCGGCTTCCGATGCTTTCTCACGATCATTTGCGAAATTACCTGGGTTCTTGTTTCCGGTGTTAGCCATTTTGAGAATCCTCATTTTGGTTAAAGCGAGCAAAAACTGCCTCGCCTAACTGTGAAAGAAAATGCCCGAGGGAAGTTTAAAGAAAACGTTTCGTTGGCGACGAACGGTCATGATGCTAATAAGGCCGGATAAAAAAGTTATACAGCCGCTTCGCTTGAAAGTTATACAGAATTGGAAGTCTTTATTAGAGGACGAATAAACATATTGTTTGTTAATACGTTTCGCTAGTCCTCGCCACCACTGACTTTCCAATGCTTGGCTTCCACGGGGAACACCACCTGTTCGACCCGATGGGCGATACCAAAGGCCAGGGAGTTCTCGGCCGGAATGACCCGTTCCTCGGCACACAGGCATTTGAAGATATCCAACTGAGTCGCCGCGCCAGCAGTTTCCTTGACATAGATCTCTACGTACCGCGCCACGTCGTTGTCCAGGCTGGACAGGTACTCGCGCAAGCGTGAATGGTCCACGGATTTCTGGCCGAAGTACCAGTTCATCGGGTGGATCAGAAAACGCGAATGCGGGGTGGTGGTGCGGTCGCTGGCGGCCAGGAACATGACGATGCCCATCGATTCGATGTTGCCCGCGTTGACCGCACGAACCGGCACCGGGAGGGACTTGATGAAGGTATACAGCGTAAAACCGAAGTTGGTGCTGCCGCCGACGGTGGAGAGGTTGAGCATCAGCGAGTCGGCGCCTTTCTCGATGGCCTCCAGGCAGTTGTCACGAAAGCGTTCCGTGGTTCCCTGGTCGATCTGGCAATGAAAATGGACAATGTGTTCGGACATCTGCAGCTCCTGTCGATTTCACCCTTTTTTAAATGCCTGCGCAGTGGTCGTGCCGTACAGTTGGGAGTCCGGTGGTGTGCGTATGTTCCGCCTTCGTGACTCGCTACGGGGGAATCGCGTTAAACCGATTGCGCCTGTTCGCACGCCTCGGCCGCTTGTGTCATACGCTTCAAGAATAGCGCCAGTCCGGCTTCTTCTTCGCTGAGGCCCTTGCGGGCCCGGGGCCTGGGCAATGCCTTCAGGGCGCCGAGCAGGAAACCTTCCACCACTGCGGGGTGGATGTAGCATTTACGACAGACGGTCGGTGTGTTGCCCAGTTGTCGGGAGACCTGCCGAACCATCTCGGTGACGTGTCTTTTTGCTTCGGTCTCGGTTTCCCAGTGCAGCGCTCGCAGCCCGGCCAGAGCGGCTGCGCTGCCGGCCCAGGTGCGGTAGTCCTTGGCGGTGAAGTCGGCGCCGGTCAGGGTCTTGAGGTAGGCGTTGATGTCCGAAGAACTGATGGAATGGCGCTCGCCGTGTTCGTCCAGGTACTGGAACAGGTTCTGCCCGGGGATCTCCTGGCAGCGCTTGATGATCCGCGCCAGGCGCCGGTCCTTCACGGTGATCTGATGCTCGACGCCGCTCTTGCCGCGGAACTGGAAGGCGATGGCACTGCCGTTGATCTCGACATGTTTGTTGCGCAAGGTCGTCAGGCCGTAGGAGCGATTATCGCGGGCGTACTGCGGGTTGCCGACGCGGATCAGGGTCACGTCGAGCAGGGTGATGACCGTGGCCAGGACTTTGTCACGGCTGAAGCCGGGCGTGGCCAGGATCTCCTCCAGGCGTCCGCGCAGGCGCGGCAGGGCGCGTCCGAATTCGAGCATCCGCGAATACTTGTCCGCATCGCGAACTTCCCGCCATCGCGCGTGATAGCGGTATTGCTTGCGTCCGCGGGCATCGCGGCCGGTGGCCTGGAGATGGCCGCGGGGGTCGGGGCAGATCCACACATCGCTGTAGGCCGGCGGCACCGCCAGGGCATTGATGCGCTGGATCTCGGTTGCGTCGGTGATGCGCTGGCCTTGCGGGTCGAAATAACAGAATTTGCCCCGTAGCTTCTTACGGGTGATGCCAGGGGCCGCGTCATCGACATAATGCAGGTCGGCCGGCAGTGCATCCGGCGGCAGGGTGTCGGGCATGAAAAAAATCCTTGGCAACGAATCCGGTGGCCTGTGAATTCATTGACCGCAGCCCGTTCTGGTCGTGCCAAGATTCTGAGGTCTCGGATAGATCGCTTGACCTGTGGGAGCGAGCCTGCTCGCGATAGCAATTTTTCATCCAACATGGAAGACGACTGGCCCACCGCTATCGCGAGCAGGCTCGCTCCCACATGGTTTTATCTGAGTCGCTCAAATCCTACGCCAACACCGCCACCGCCTTGATCTGCGCCCACAACGCCTGCCCCGGCTGCAGCTTCAACTGGTCGCGAGAATAGCGGGTGATGCGCGCCAGCAGCGGAGTGCCGGCGGCCTCCAGGCGGATCAGCACATGGGCGGCGTTGTCGGCGGCCTGTTCGCTGATCACGGTGACCGGCAGGCGGTTGAGAATGCTGGTCTGGGCATCGTTCGCCAGGCTGAGGCTGACATCCCGGGCCTGGACCTTAAAGCGCAGCGGCTGGCCGAGGGCCAATGAGGTGTGGGCCACGCGTACGTTCAGTTGGCTGTCGGGCAGGTTCAAGGTCAGCAATTGATAAGCCGGGTCATAGCCGCTGACCTTGCCCTCGATCACCACCCCGGCGTCATCCCCCAGGGCCAATGGCAGGTCGAGCCGGGCCAGGGTTTCGCCGATCGGCCCGCTGGCCTGCGCGCGGCCCGCGTCGAGCAGGACGATGTGATCAGCCAGGCGCGCCACTTCGTCCTGGGAATGACTGACGTACAGCACCGGGATGTCCAGCTCATCATGGAGCCGTTGCAGGTAAGGCAGGATTTCGTTTTTGCGCCGGGTGTCGAGGGCCGCCAGCGGTTCATCCATCAACAAAAGCTGCGGGCTGGTGAGCAGGGCGCGGGCGATGCCCACCCGTTGGCGTTCGCCGCCGGAGAGGTTGTGCGGCTGCCGATCGAGCAAGTGCCCGATGCCCAGCAGGTCGGTGGCGTGGTCCATGTCCACCCGCCGTTGTGCCGGCGCGATGCGCTTGAGGCCGAACGCCAGGTTGGCCCGCACCGACAGATGGGCGAACAGGCTCGCCTCCTGGAACACATACCCCACCGGTCGCTTATGGGGCGGCATGAACACGCCGTGCTCACTGTCCTGCCACACTTGGCCGTTGACCTCGACAAAACCACGGGCCGGCCGCTCCAACCCGGCGATGCAGCGCAGGCAGGTAGTCTTGCCGGAGCCGGAAGGCCCATACAATGCGGTGACGCCACGGCCCGGCAGTTGCACATCCAGGTCCAGGGAAAATGCGCCTTGGTCAAGCTGAAAACGCGTGTGAATCATCGATCAGCTCCAACCGGCACGGGTTCGGCGGCTGGAGTACAGCGCCAGCAGCACCAGGAAGGAAAACACCAGCATCGCCGCCGCCAGCCAGTGGGCCTGGGCATATTCCAGGGCTTCGACATGGTCGTAGATCTGCACCGACACCACCCGGGTTTTTTCCGGGATGTTGCCGCCGATCATCAGCACCACGCCGAATTCGCCGACGGTGTGGGCGAAACCGAGAATCGCCGCGGTGACAAAACCGGGGCGGGCCAGGGGCAGGATGACGCTGAAAAAAGTATCCCAGGGCCCGGCCCGCAAAGTGGCGGCGACTTCCAAGGGGCGACTGCCGATGGCGGCGAAGGCGTTTTGCAACGGCTGCACCACAAACGGCATGGAATAGATCACCGAGCCGATCACCAGCCCGGTGAAACTGAAGGTGAGGGTGCCCAGCCCGAGGGCTTGGGTGATCTGGCCGATCCAGCCGTTCGGCCCCAACGCCAACAACAGGTAAAAGCCGATCACCGTGGGCGGCAGCACCAAAGGCAATGCCACCACCGCGCCCACCGGTCCGCGCAGCCAGGAGCGGGTGCGCGACAGCCACAACGCGATGGGCGTGCCGATGATCAGCAGGATCACCGTGGTCAAGGACGCCAGTTTCAGGGTCAGCCAGATGGCGGCATAGTCGGCGCTGGTCAGGGGCATTTAGCGTTGATAACCGTAGGCTTGGATGATGGCGGCGGCTTTCGGCCCCTTGAGGTAATCCACCAAGGCCACGGCGGCGGGGTTGTCCCTGCCTTTGGTAAGGATCACCGCGTCCTGTTTGATCGGGTCGTGCAGGTCGGCCGGAACGATCCACGCCGAACCACCGGTGACTTTGCCGTCCTTATACACCTGGGACAAGGCGACGAAGCCCAGTTCAGCGTTACCGGTGGAGACGAACTGGTAGGCCTGGGTGATGTTCTGGCCTTCGACGAGCTTGCTTTTGACCTGGGTGGTCAGTCCGAGCTTGTCCAGTACTTGAGTCGCAGCCAGGCCATAGGGCGCGGCTTTCGGGTTGGCGATGGACAGGTGTTGGAAATCGTTGTGCTTGAGGACCTGGCCCTGGTTGTCGACATAACCGTCCTTGGCCGACCACAGCGCCAGGGTGCCGACGGCGTAGGTGAAGCGCGAGCCCTTGACGGTGTCGCCTTCGCTTTCGAGCTTGGCCGGGGTGGTGTCATCGGCGGCAAGGAAGACTTCGAAGGGCGCACCATTCTTGATCTGGGTGTAGAACTGCCCGGTGGCGCCGTACGCCGCCACCAGTTTGTGCCCGGTGTCTTTTTCGAAGTCGGTGGCGATGGCCTGGATCGGCGCGGTGAAATTGGCGGCGACCGCAACCTGTACCTCAGCGGCCTGGACGGCACCAATAGTCAGGAACGGGATCAACAACAACGGCGCGAAGCGGGTGAGGCGCATGGGTGAGGCTCCGAAGGGTGGATTCGCTATATACCGGAATATATAGCGAATGGCCGACAAACGGAACGTGGCATTTTGCCTGGGGTGCGGGTGATAGGGCTGGCCCCATCGCGAGCAAGCTCGCTCCCACATGGGACCTGAGGTGGTCGCCGGATTTATGCCCACCCCAGAACCCTGTGGGAGCGAGCCTGCTCGCGATGGCGTTCGATCAGGTATTCGTCCTGTGGAGTCGGGCCAACGCCTCTTCAGCCAACCGCCGCGTCAGCTCGGCCGTCGACAGCTCGCGCCCCAGCGGGAAGGCCTGGCCGGCCCAGAGGTTGCTGAAGTCCGCTTCGCCCTTGGCGCGCAGCGGCATCAACGCACCACCCGCGAGGGGAAATGCCGGTGCCAGCGGACTCATCGGACCCACTTCGCGCATCACCCGGTTGACGATGCCCCGGGCCGGGCGGCCGGTGAACAGGTTGGTGATCGCGGTCTGGCTTTCCTTGGCCGTGCGCAAAGCCCGGTGATGAGACGCGCTGATCTTCGCCTCGGGCGTGAACAGATAGGCGCTGCCCAGTTGCACCGCCGAGGCGCCCAGGGCGAACGCCGCGACAATCCCGCGCGCATCGCCAATGCCACCGGTGGCGATCACCGGCACCTTCACTGCATCCACCACCTGCGGCAGCAAGGCAAACAGGCCGACCTGGGTGTTGAGGTCGTCGCTGAGAAACATCCCGCGATGCCCCCCGGCTTCATAACCCATGGCGATGATTGCGTCGCAACCATGCTGTTCGAGCCAGATAGCCTCCTCGACGGTGGTGGCCGAAGAAAGGATTTTCGCCCCGGTGGCCTTTACCCGGTCCAACAGCGATTTTTCCGGCAGGCCAAAGTGGAAACTGACGACCTTGGGCCGCATCTCTTCCAGCACCCGGCAGGCGGCATCATCGAAAGGCGTGCGGTTGGACACCGGGGTCGGCGCATTGAAGTCGACGCCCAATTCCTGGTAGTACGGCTCGAGCCGTTGCTTCCAGGCCTCGGCCCGCTGTTCGTCGAAGGCCGGCGGCTGGTGACAGAAAAAATTCACATTGAACGGCTTGTCGGTCTGTTCGCGGATGGTCGTCAGCGCCTGGCGCAGTTGTTCGACATCGAGCATCGCCGCCGGCATCGAACCCAGCCCGCCGGCGTTGCAGGTCGCGACCACCATGGCCGGTCCGGTCACCCCGGCCAGCGGCCCCTGGATGATGGGCAACTCGATACCGAGCAGGTCAAGAATGCGAGTGTCTGGCCACTGGCTCATGTGCGGGGTCTCCGACGGCAGAAGGAAATAGCGTTTTTAACAGGAGTGGGTTAGCCAGGGCCAGTCGAGTTTTTCAATCGAGCGCTGCACCTTGATCCCGACGGCGGGAGGGTTACCATGCGGGCTTCATACATCAAGGAGCCTGACCCATGGACGTGAAACTCAAGACTGTCGAACCCTTCACCGTGGCCGGTTTGCAGGTGCGCACCCGCAACACCGACGAGCAGCAGCCCGACACGGCGAGGATCGGCCCGATGTGGCAACGGTTCTTCAGCGAAGGGTTGTTCGACACGATTCCGGCCCGGCAATCGGAGTTGTTCGTCTACGGGGTGTATTCCAATTACGAGTCCGACGCCACCGGCCACTTCGACGTGACGGCCGGCGTCCAGGTGGATGAGACCAGCGCAGGCTACCCCGCCGTGGACATCGAAGGCGGGGATTACCTGGTGTTTTCAGCCAAGGGGGAGATGCCTGATTGCGTGATCCAGGCCTGGGGCCTGATCTGGGCATATTTCGCGGATAACCCGCAGACACTGCGCCGTTTCACCACCGATTTCGAGGTCTACAGCGGCCCCGACTCGGTGGCGATCTACATCGGCGTTCAGTCCCCCAACGAGCGTTCCAGCGCCAGCAACTGACGCTTGCGCTCCACGCCCCAGCGATAGCCCGACAGGTTGCCGTCGCTGCGCACCACCCGATGGCAAGGGATCGCCACCGCCAGGCTGTTGGCGCCACAGGCCTGGGCCACGGCTCGCACGGCCTTGGGCATGCCGATGCGCTGGGCGATCTCGGCATAGCTGGCAGTGCTGCCCGCGGGAATGTCCCGCAACGCTTGCCAGACCCGTTCCTGGAAGGCAGTGCCGCGCAGATCCAGGGGCAAGTCCAGGCCCAGGGCCGGTGCTTCGATGAAGCCCACCACCTGGGCGATCAACTGCTCGAACTCGCGGTCGGCACCGATGAGGTTGGCCCGGCGGAACTTGTCCTGCAGGTCCCGCACCAGCGCGTCCGGGTCGTCACCCAGCAGAATCGCGCAGACACCACGCTCGCTTTGCGCCACCAGAATCGCCCCGAGGGAACATTGGCCGACGGCGAAACGGATGTCGGTGTTCTGCCCGGCGGCGCGGTAGTCGGCGGGTTTCATGCCCAACACTTTATCGGCCGCTTCATAGAAGCGACTGTTGGAATTGAAACCGGCGTCATACAGCGCCTCGGTGATCGTGCCGCCATCGGCCAGGCGTTCGCGCACCTTGCGTGAGCGGTGGGCGGCGGCGTAACCCTTGGGGGTCAGGCCGGTGACCGCCTTGAAGATCCGATGAAAATGGAAGGGACTCAAGCCGGCGCTTTCCGCCAGTTCATTCAGGCCTGGCAGTTCCTCGGCCGCCTCGATCTGCCGGCACGCCGCTGCGACCCGTGCCGCTTGTTGGGCGGCGATCTGAGTCTGGTCCCGGGCCACGCGCTTGCTGGGCCGGTAGCCGGCGGCCTGGGCCTGTTCCGGCGTGTCGAAGAATTCCACGTTGCGCGGGTTGGGCAAGCGCGACAGGCTGCTGGGGTGGCAGTAGACGCCGGTGGTTTTCACGCCATAGACAAATGTACCGTCGGCGTGCGGATCGCGAGCGAGCACGGCGGCCCAGCGGGGATCCAGTTCAGGGGCGAGATTGTTTGAAGTGCTGTTCATGGTCGTTATTCCATTGGCCCGTTTTGGCTACAGTAGCGAGCCTATGAGACGGCAACACTCCGGGTCTTGCGGTTGAATTCCGCATTTTCATCCTGCGGTGCGAAACGTCAGGTTGATCCGCTGGGCGCCCAGGCGCGGGTGTTGTCCTTCCTTGAGCGGCAACACGCCGTGGTAACGCAACCGGTCCACGCCGCCCCAGACCACGATGTCGCCATGAAACAACGGGATGCGCTGGCTCTTGTCGCTGCGCTCGAAGCCGCCGAACTGGAACACCGCCGGCAAGCCCAGGGACATCGAGACGATGGGGGCCGTGAGGGAGCGTTCGTTCTTGTCCTGGTGCAACGACATGCGGGCGCCGGGTACGTAGCGGTTGATCAGGCAGGCGTCGGGCTCGAAATGCTCGAACCGTGCCTGGCGTGCAGCGGCCTGGGCCAACTCACGAAACACCGCCGGCATGTCCGGCCAGGGCTGGCCGGTCTGCGGGTCATGGGCGGTGTAGCGATAGCCGCTGCGGTCGGTGGTCCAGCCCAGCGCGCCGCAACTGCTCAAGGCCACCGACATGGTAAAGCCGCCGGGCGTGACCATCTGCCGGAACGGCGCAGCCTGCAAGACGTTTTCCAGCGCCGGCAGCAAACGTTCGAGCCAGGGCAGGGCGAAGCCGCGCAATACGAACGCTTGCTGGCCGATCTGTTCGACCTGGCCGGGCGGGGTGGGCGCCTGGTCGGCGAACAGGTCCAAGGTGAGCGGTGTGTCATTACTGCGCATCATGAAAAATGATTCCCAAGGTGTGCCGTCTGCCGCTGTGCACGCGGCTGACGCCATGGCGCATGTTCACCCGATAATAACCGCGAACGCCTTTGACCGGCCGTTGGTGTACAGCAAATACCAGTGCATCGCCCTGTTTCAGATCGATGACCTGGGGTCGCGACTGCATGCGCGGGCGTTGTTCGGTGAGGACAAACTCGCCACCGGTAAAGTCCTGGCCCGGTTCCGACAGCAGGATCGCCACCTGCAAGGGGAACACTTCTTCGCCGTACAGATCCTGGTGGAGGCAGTTGTAGTCCTGCGGGCCGTATTGCAGCAACAACGGCGTGGGGTGCGATTGCCCGGCGGCGTGACAGCGTTGGATGAAGTCGGCATGTTCGTGGGGATACCGCACCTCCAGGCCCATGCATTCGTTCCAGCGGTTCGCCAGCGGCACCAGCATGGGGTACAACGACTGACGCAACTGTTGGATGAGGTCCGTTAGTGGATAGCGAAAATACTGATATTCGCCGCGCCCGAATCCGTGGCGGGCCATGATCACCCGCGAGCGGAAAAGCCCGGGCTCGGTGTACAAACCACTCAGTTGCCGGCATTGCGATGGCGGCAGCAGGTTGCGAATGATTGCACAGCCGTCCTGGTCAAGACTGTGCTCCAGGGTGGGCCAGTCAAGGTTGGCGAGGTCTTTGGACAGGGAAGGCGTGGGGGGCATGAGGGCAATCCTTGTTGGAAGGACTGTTCAGTCTGCGCAGTGCGGTGTTGCCGGGCACTCCGATTCTTGCGGTGCGTAGCCATCCCTGTGGCGAGGGAGCTTGCTCCCGCTGGGCTCTGTAGGAGCTGGCGAAGCCTGCGATCTTTTGATCTTTCGCCCTCGACTCAATTGCCTGGAACAAGATCGCAGCCTCGTTGCACTCGTCAGCTCCTACGGAGTTCAGCGCAAGCAAGCTCACCGCTACGAAGGCTTACAGAGCCTTGCTGACCTTGACCTCGCTGATCACATCGCCAGTCTCGCCATGCAGCTCCTGCAACGCGGCCCGGGCTTCTTCCTCGGTGCCGGTTCTCAGTTGCGCGAATTCGAAGCGGCGTTCGCCGTTGAGCTTGTACTTGATGACGTATTTGGTCGTCTGGGCCACGGTTTTGCCTTTCTTGAAAGGGCGATGCTCAGCTCAGTTTCGAGCTGGAACGCCGGATGATTTTGATCTTGTGGGTCAGGGTCGGCTTGCGCGTGACGCTGATTGCACGGCGGTTGACGGTGTCGATGGTGATGTTCCAGAAACCGGTGCTCGGCGCCGTGATCCTGGCCGGGAAGGTGTCGAACGCACCACCGTGATACGTGTGCCGGCCGCCGTTCTTGAAGCTGCGGAAGTTGGCGTCGTTCATCAAACGGATGTTGCACATTTGGGAGCATTCGATGACGACAATGTCGTCTTCGTTCAGGTGCTCGCGCTGGTGAATGAATTTCATGGGCGCCTCCAGAAGGGCTTTTTCTACAAAATCAAAACGATAGCAAGGGGCAATGAGGCGCAGTTTATCAGCCCCGAGTGTTAATATCCGGCCCGCGCGCCAGGCTTTGTTCATTTATCGCAGGTAGCGGGAAAAAAAAGCGGTGCGGCACCGGAGCAAAACGGTGTTAGCACTGTCGGAGGATCTTTATTGGAGGAAACATATGAAGCGCAGCGTGTGGGTGTTGGCATTGGCCATGAGTGGATGTGCATCGGTATCGGACATCAACCAGACGCCCCCCACCATGAGCGTCATCTCCGGAAAGAAACCCCACGAGTATGCCAAGTGCGTAGCCGACAAGCTGGCCAGCAGCCGGGGCTCGCTGCAAATGGAGCCGCACAAGAATGGCGTGCGGCTGATCGTCCCGGGCAAACTGTCGACCCTGCCGGCGGCGGTGTTCGACATTGACGAACGTTCCAGTGGCAGCAGCATCAAGCTGCACGAAAGCATGTCCAACGTGCCCGTGCGTCCGGGCGATGTGCAGGACGCGGCCAACGCCTGCATTTCCGGCTGAACACCGTCAACGCCTGACGAGCGGACCGGCCATCGGATAAACTGCTGCCCCTCGACAAAAAATGCCGCCCCGGTCAACGTTGGCGGCATTGTCATTCATGGAGTCACTCGATGAAACGCGAGCAGGTGCGTGAGCGCCATGCAGAAGGGCTTATCTTTGCCACCCACGTGATTCAGAACCCGGCGAGCCCGGGCGAATGGATCGTGTTCTTCAAGAAAAGCGCCGGGCGCAGTTTTTTCCTGGTGGATGAGCAGGACGAAGTCGAGTCCTTCAGCCAACTCGATGACCTGATCGAGACCATACGCGGGCTGGGCATCAAGTTCGCCGAAATACACATCTGACTTATTTGCAGACCACCACGACACTGCGGCTGCTGAAGTTGCCGACGTCGACGCCCAGGGTCTTCTCGCTTTCCTTGGCCTGGGGCGTGCCGTCGGTGCCGACGATGCGGTAGCCGGTGCCGGCACAGGACGCATCGGCCTTTTCGTAGCAAGTCGCCCAGGAATTGGCCTCGCCCGAGCAGTCGATCGCCAAGCCTTGTTCGCCATTATCGAGATAGGTTTTTTCGGCCGAGGCACAGCCCGCCAGGGCCAGGACTGTAAACAGCGCCAGAAGTGTCTTCATGGGATCGTCATCGAGGAGGGAAGGGCAACGGCGAGGTTATAGCGAATGGCCATTGCGGTACAGCTAAACAAGCCTCGTTCAATCACCGGGTGGCATTGAACGAGGCTCGCCCGTTTATTTCTTGCGGCGGGGGCTACGTGCAGGGGCGCTTTCGCGTTCTTTCGCCGCCGGAGCCTCGCGCTCGTCCTGGAATACCGCAGCCACTTCCACTGCCATGGCCTTGGTAGGCAAGGGGCCGGCGACCTGCTCGCCGTGGTAGTTGATAATCCACCACTGGCCGTCCTTGCCCTGGCTGACCGAATAACCGTTTGCGTTTCTTGCCGACATCTAGCTGCCTCGTTGGCGTTATCAAGGCCGCCATGATACGTCAAATGCTCGCAAACAGCGCTCACTGGCGTACAGTGGACCGCTGCCGCCATCGAAACGAAAGGCGATTGAACTATCCGCCGTTTTTTATTTCTCTATGATGGCACCGGTTGGCCAGTGCGGGCATTGTAAGGTGCCCGTCGCCTGATTAGACTGCGCCGAAACTCGTACACACCGCCTTTTCAAGGACTTATATGATCAAGAAATGCTTGTTCCCAGCAGCCGGTTACGGTACTCGCTTCCTGCCAGCGACTAAAGCCATGCCCAAAGAAATGCTGCCGGTGGTGAACAAGCCACTGATCCAGTACGGCGTCGAAGAAGCCCTTGATGCAGGTCTGACTGAAATCTCCATCGTGACTGGCCGTGGCAAGCGCGCGCTGGAAGACCATTTCGACATCAGCTACGAGCTGGAAAACCAGATCAAAGGCACCGACAAGGAAAAGTACCTGGTCGGCATCCGCAAATTGCTGGATGAGTGCTCGTTCTCGTACACCCGCCAGACCGAAATGAAAGGCCTGGGCCACGCGATCCTGACCGGTCGCCCACTGATCGGTGACGAACCGTTCGCCGTGGTCCTGGCGGACGACCTGTGTGTCAACCTCGAAGGCGACGGCGTCCTGACCCAGATGGTCAAGCTGTACAAGCAGTTCCGCTGCTCCATCGTGGCAATCCAGGAAGTCGATCCGCAAGAAACCAACAAGTACGGCGTGATTGCCGGCGAAATGATCCGCGACGACATCTACCGCGTCCACAGCATGGTTGAAAAACCAAAGCCTGAAGACGCGCCGTCGAACCTGGCGATCATCGGTCGCTACATCCTGACCCCGGACATCTTCGACCTGATCGAACAGACCGAGCCAGGCAAGGGCGGCGAAATCCAGATCACCGACGCCCTGATGAAACAGGCCCAGAACGGCTGCGTCATGGCCTACAAGTTCAAGGGCAAGCGTTTCGACTGCGGTGGCGCCGAAGGCTACATCGACGCGACCAACTTCTGCTTCGAGAACTTCTACAAGACCGGCAAGGCTTATTGATAGCCTGCGCCACGCCTTGAAAAACGCCCCGATGGGGCGTTTTTTTATGCCGCCAAATCGCAGGCGCTGAAGATCCCGTGGCGAGGGAGCTTGCTCCCGCTGGGCTCTGTAGGAGCTGACGAGTGCAACGAGGCTGCGATCATTCCACTGCCCATTGAGTCCAGAGCGAAAGACCAGGATCAAAAGATCGCAGGCTTCGCCAGCTCCTACAGAGCCGAGCGGGAGCAAGCTCCCTCGCCACAAAGGCAAGCTGAGAAAAATGCCGTTTGGCTTTTCAGGTTCCGCCCCCATAACCATCCCAACGCTGCCCCAGGTAAAAACAGCAGGTATGCTGATGACCTGCCGAAGGAGAGAGAAAATGGCCTACGATTTTGACTTGTATGTGATTGGCGCCGGTTCCGGTGGTGTGCGGGCTGCGCGGTTCGCCGCCGGTTTCGGGGCCAAGGTGGCCGTGGCGGAAAGCCGCTACCTGGGCGGGACCTGCGTGAACGTGGGCTGTGTGCCGAAAAAACTGCTGGTCTACGGCGCGCATTACGCCGAGGACTTCGAGCAGGCGTCGTCCTATGGCTGGACGGCGGGCGAGGCGAGTTTCGATTGGGCCACGTTGATCGCCAACAAGGACAAGGAAATCAATCGCCTCAACGGCATCTACCGCAACCTGCTGGTCAACAGCGGTGTTGTGCTGCACGAAGGGCATGCCAGGCTGACCGGGCCCAACGAGGTCGAGATCAACGGCCAGCGCCACACCGCCAGGCACATCCTGATCGCAACCGGCGGCTGGCCGGTGATCCCGGACATTCCGGGGCGCGAGCACGCCATCAGTTCCAACGAGGCGTTCTTTCTCAAGGACCTGCCCAAGCGCGTCATCGTGGTGGGCGGTGGCTACATTGCGGTGGAGTGCGCCGGGATCTTCCACGGCATGGGCGCGCAAGCATCGTTGCTGTATCGCGGTGACCTGTTCCTGCGCGGCTTCGACGGTGCGGTGCGCAAGCACCTGGCAGAGGAACTGACCCGCCGTGGCCTGGACCTGCAATTCAATGCCGACATCGAACGCATCGACAAGCTGGACGACGCCAGCCTCAAGGTGACCCTCAAGGACGGTCGCACGCTGCTGACCGACTGCGTGTTCTACGCCACCGGCCGGCGGCCGATGCTCGACAACCTTGGCCTGGAAACCACCGGCGTCACGCTGGATAAGAAAGGCTTTGTCGAGGTCAACGAAAAATACGAGACCACTGAGCCGTCGATCCTGGCCATTGGCGACGTTATCGGCCGCGTCCAACTCACCCCCGTGGCCCTGGCCGAAGGCATGGCGGTGGCGCGGCGGCTATTCAAGCCCGAGCAGTATCGACTGGTGGATTACCGGATGATCCCGACTGCCGTGTTCAGCCTGCCAAACATCGGCACGGTGGGCCTGACCGAAGAGCAGGCCAGGGAGGAGGGGCATGAGGTGGAGATTTTCGAAAGCCGTTTCCGGCCCATGAAGTTGAGCTTGACCGACTGCCAGGAGCGCACCCTGATGAAACTGGTGGTGGATGCCCGGACCGACAAGGTATTGGGGTGCCACATGGTCGGGCCGGATGCCGGTGAGATCGTCCAAGGCTTGGCCATCGCCCTCAAGGCCGGCGCAACCAAGCGCGACTTCGACGAAACCATCGGCGTGCACCCGACCGCCGCCGAAGAATTTGTCACCATGCGTACGCCCGTAGCCTGAGGCAGCCTGTAGGAGCTGTGTAGGAGCTGTGTAGGAGCTGTCGAGTGCAACGAGGCTGCGATCTTCCCCCAGACACTTGAATCTCAAGCGAAAGATCAAAAGATCAAAAGATCAAAAGATCGCAGCCTTCGCCAGCTCCTACAGATTTCTTCTATCTATATAGAATCCTGATAGCCAAAACCAATCATTCACATCAGGTTTGCCAATGAGCCAGCCAGGGGATGAGTGGTTAAGATTCCCTCCATCAACTTTTCAACCCTGACGGAGAAACATCGATGCCTATCATCAACAGCCAAGTTAAACCGTTCAACGCTACCGCTTTCAAAAACGGCGCATTCGTCGAAGTGTCGGACGCCGACCTGAAAGGCAAGTGGTCGGTCGTGTTCTTCTACCCGGCTGACTTCACCTTCGTCTGCCCAACCGAACTGGAAGACCTGGCCGACAACTACGCCGAATTCCAGAAACTGGGCGTCGAGATCTACAGCGTCTCCACCGACACTCATTTTGCCCACGCTGCCTGGCACAACACTTCGCCAGCCATCGGCAAGATCCAGTACACCATGATCGGCGACCCGACTCACGTCATCTCCCGCAACTTCGACGTGCTGATCGAAGAAGTCGGCCTGGCTGACCGCGGTACTTTCGTGATCAACCCAGAAGGCCAGATCAAGATCGTTGAAATCAACGACGGCGGTGTAGGCCGTGACGCTTCCGAGCTGCTGCGCAAGATCAAGGCCGCCCAGTACGTTGCCGCTCACCCAGGCGAAGTCTGCCCAGCCAAGTGGAAAGAAGGCGAGGCCACCCTGGCTCCGTCCCTGGACCTGGTCGGCAAGATCTAAGTCTGTGAGTCATCCGAGGGCGATTCGCTCTTAACCAAGTAAGCCGCTTCGCCCCAAAAAACGCCCGGGCGAGATTCGCTCGGGCGTTGTTTTTTCTGAAATTCAAAAAATGGAAATCGCCCGTATGTTGGACGCCAATCTTAAAGCTCAGTTGAAGTCATACCTGGAACGGGTCACCCAGCCGATCGAGATCGTCGCTTCCCTCGACGACGGTGCGAAATCCCAGGAAATGCTCGCGTTACTCAAAGACGTAGCCAGTCTTTCCCACCAGATTACCTTGCTCGACAACGGTACCGATGCGCGCAAGCCTTCGTTTTCGTTGAACCGCCCGGGAGCCGATATCAGCCTGCGTTTTGCCGGTATCCCCATGGGTCACGAATTCACTTCGCTGGTGCTGGCCCTGCTGCAAGTCGGTGGCCACCCGTCGAAAGCCAGTGTCGAAGTGATCGAACAGATCCGCGCCCTTGAAGGCGAGTTCAACTTCGAGACGTATTTCTCGCTGTCGTGCCAGAACTGCCCGGACGTGGTCCAGGCGCTGAACCTGATGGCGGTGCTGAACCCGAACATCAAGCACGTCGCCATCGACGGCGCGCTGTTCCAGGCCGAAGTCGATGAGCGCCAGATCATGGCCGTGCCAAGCATTTACCTGAACGGCGTGAATTTCGGCCAGGGCCGCATGGGCCTGGAGGAGATTCTCGCCAAGATCGACACCAGCGGCATCGAACGCCAGGCCGAGAAAATCAGCGCCAAGGACGCCTTTGACGTGCTGGTGGTCGGCGGTGGCCCGGCCGGTGCTTCGGCGGCGATCTATGCGGCCCGTAAAGGCATCCGCACCGGTGTGGCGGCCGAACGTTTCGGCGGCCAGGTACTGGACACCATGGCCATCGAGAACTTCATCTCGGTCCAGGAGACCGAAGGGCCGAAACTGGCCGTCGCCCTGGAAGAACACGTCAAGCAGTACGACGTGGACATCATGAACCTGCAACGTGCCGACGGCCTGGTGCCAGGCAAGGATGGCGGCCTGCATGAAATCAAGTTCGCCAGCGGTGCGCGCCTCAAGGCCAAGACTGTGATCCTGGCGACCGGTGCCCGCTGGCGCGAAATGAACGTGCCGGGCGAGCAGCAATACCGCAACAAAGGCGTGGCGTACTGCCCGCACTGCGACGGCCCGCTGTTCAAAGGCAAGCGCGTGGCGGTGATCGGCGGTGGTAACTCCGGCGTCGAAGCGGCGATCGACCTGGCGGGTATCGTGTCGCACGTCACATTGCTGGAGTTCGATGTGCAATTGCGAGCCGACGCGGTGTTGCAACGCAAACTGCACAGCCTGCCGAACGTGACGGTGATCACCAACGCCCAGACCACCGAAGTGACGGGCGACGGCCAGAAGGTCAATGGCCTGCGCTACAAGGATCGTCCGAGCGGTGAAGTGCGCGACGTGGCGCTGGAAGGGATCTTCGTGCAGATCGGCCTGCTGCCTAACACCGACTGGCTCAAAGGCACCGTCGAGCTGTCGCCACGGGGCGAGATCATTGTCGATGCCCGGGGTGAAACCTCGATCCCTGGCGTGTTCGCCGCCGGTGACGTGACCACTGTGCCGTACAAGCAGATCGTGATTGCCGTGGGCGAGGGCGCCAAGGCTTCCCTGAGTGCCTTCGACCACCTGATCCGCACCTCCGCGCCGGCCTGAACAACCGACAGCGGAAAACACAAAACCCTATGAGCCAAAATGGCTCATGGGGTTTTATTTTGGATCACCCATCCCCCTGTGGGAGCGAGCTTGCTCGCGATAGCTGCAGCACATTCAACATTGATGTGCCAGACAGACCGCTATCGCGAGCAAGCTCGCTCCCACAGGGGGCGGATGTGGTTGTAGAACTTGTATTCTCTAGAAATCTACTATGGGTTTACAGCGGCGCAGGCTGGATGATCTCGACCCAGTAGCCATCCGGGTCCTTGATGAAGGCCAGGCTTTTCATGCGACCGTCGCTGAGGCGTTTCTGGAAATCGCAGCCCAGTGCTTCGAAGCGCTCGCAGGCTGCGACGAGGTCCGGTACCGAGATGCAGATGTGGCCGAAGCCGCGTGGGTCGGTGTTGCCGTTATGGTAGGCGAACGCCGGGTCGCTTTCGGTGCCGTGGTTGTGGGTCAGTTCCAGGATGCCAGGGATCGACTTCATCCATTCGGTACGCGCTGCCGCGTCCGCGGGGATCTGGTTCTTGTCCACCAGGGCCAGGAAATACAGGCTGAATTCGGCTTCTGGGAAGTCGCGTTTTTCCACCAGCGAGAAACCCAATACGCGGGTGTAGAAGTCCAGGGACTTGGTGATGTCCTTGACCCGCAGCATGGTGTGGTTGAAAACGAACTGGGCCGTGGCGGCGTCAGGTTGTGCGGTGACGCCAGGGAAAGTATCGAGTTCGTGCAGGCTCATGGGCCCTCCGGAAAATAAGTGGGGCAAACGGCGTCGCAGACTGGGTTGCGACGGTTCCTGGGCTTGCGTCAGACGGCTTCCTTGCAGGTGCGCCCATGATACGCAAGGGGCGTGGCGTCGCCAAACCGCATGTGGCTATTGCCTGGCTCTGCCTCGGGCTTCAGACTTTACGATTCGTCCTTGAGTGCCAATGCAATGATTCGACCGTTCCTTTTGCTGTTTGTCCTGCTGTTTGCCAGCATCGGCGGCGCCCAGGCGGCCGAGCCGCAGGTAGCTTGGCCCCAGGGCTGGGTTGTCGAACCGCTGCCGGCGGAGGCATCGACCTCGGCGCCCCCCGGAACCCAGCGACAACGTGCATCCAAGAGTGATTCGGCTGGCAATGCCGTGATGGTCATGGAATTGACCACGACCCCCGTCGAGCCCGATCACCAGGTCAACTTGCAAGGCGTATTGCTGGAGATGCGCAAATCAATCCAGAAGGATTTTTTCCAGGGCGGTTACCAAAGTGTGTGCACTAAGATCCATACCGCCATGTTGGGCGGCGTCACTGCACTGGAAACTACTTGCACGATCACGCAAAACGGACGACATGTATTGTCCCAGGCACTCGTTGCGGCACTAAATGAGGGCAAGGCTTATGTGCTGTCCTATGCAGGCCAGGCGCAGGTGTTTGTTGAAAGCCAGGACGAAATACAGTCGGTGCGAAACAGTTTGAAACTATGACCCCCTTCAGCGTTATACGCCAAAGGGTTTAATCCTAAAGTTTAGCCCATAAAAAAAAGCCCTGAATGTTCAGGGCTTTTTTGCATCATTGGGGCTGTCAGCCACGTGTTGTCAACCACGCAGCCAGGAATCGACAGTCGCCGCACCGTATTGTTCTTTCCAGGCTTTCAGGCCGCGGTGATTGCCGCCCTTGGTTTCGATCAACTCGCCCGTGTGCGGGTTCTGGTAAACCTTCACCACTCGCGCACGGCGGGTTTTGGTGGTCTTGGTCGATTGCAGGTTCGCCTTGGACGGGTTCGGGTCGAGGATCGCGACGATGTCGCGCAGGCCCTTGCCGTAGGTTTTCATCAGTCCCTGGAGCTTTTCCTCGAATTCGATTTCCTTCTTGAGCCCGGCATCGTTCTTCAGCGATTCCAGCTGCTTGAGCTGTTCTTGAAGGGCCTTTTCGGCTGCACGAAATTCAGCGAGTCTGGACAAAATGATTACTCCAATCAAAATATTTGGCTGATACCAACCGCAAACAAAGCTATAAGCCAAGCGCCTTGAAGCGACTCGGTGTTAATGACTCTCTCCTGTTATGTGGCACAGGTAGAAAAATTGTAGTAGTTAATCCCTAGAGTGTAAATCGTAACTTTTTCGTTATGTAACAACAGCAAACGTTTTATCAATTGGAACTCGATCGTCAATAGATCGGCGGCGGTTAACTGCCATTAGTGGCGGTCAATGCCTCAATGAATGCCTGCGCGCTAATCGGTCGACCAAAGAGATAGCCCTGTAGGAAGTTCACCCCCTGGGCGCTCAGGTAGTCGCTTTGTTCGAGGGTCTCGACGCCCTCGGCAACCATGTCCAAGCCCAACTTGCCCGACAGTTCGATGATGCTATCAAGGAGATGCCGCGACAGCGCGTCGGCACCGATCATCGCGACAAAACTCTGGTCGATCTTCAAGAAGTCCACGTTGAACTGGCGCAAGTACGCCAGGCTGGAGTGACCGGTGCCGAAATCGTCGAGGGCGATCTTGACCCCCAGTTCCCGCAGTTGGTCGAACAGTTGCCGGGTCACGGGCGTTGGTTCGATCAGCTCGCGTTCGGTCAACTCCAGCACCAGGGCAATCGCGCCCGGCGCGAAGGCGTTGAGAAACTCGCGACAATCGTCCACCAGCGCCAGGTCCTGGCAGTGGCGGGCGGTGATGTTGATGCCGACATGAAACGGCGCTTCGAGTTGCGGCGCAAGCGGCACCAGCAAGCGCCTGGTTTGTTGCATCAGCGCACGGGTCATCGGCACGATCACGCCACTGTGTTCGGCGAAGGGGATGAAGAGGTCCGGGCGGACCAGGCCTTCCTTGGGGTGGTTCCAGCGCATCAGCACCTCGACGCCGGCCCAGCGTTTGCTGTCGCTGTGCACGACCGGTTGCAGGTAGGGCACGAACTCGCTGGCTTCCAGCGCCCGTTGCAATTCCCGGCTGGGAGACGAGGCGCGTTTTTGCAACCAGTGTCCCAAGGTCCCGGCCACGACGCCGAAGAAAATCAGCAAGCTGAACAGCGGCGGATATTCCCTGGCCATGTAGCGCCAGGCTTCACCCTTATCGAATCCGGCTTCGACATTGAAGGCGTAGCGCGTTGAGCCCAGTTCGTTCTGGGCCACCGACAACCCGGGCAAGGGCGCTGGCCGGACCTTGCCGTCCGCCGCCAGCCAGTGCGGCCCGACTTGCAGCCGCAGTCGGGTCTGGCCGCCGATCAGGCGCAGGACGTTGGCCAGGTGATACCCATCCAGCGTGGCCAAGGCGCCTTGCCGACCTTCATTGAGCCGGTAGATCAGCAGGGCGGTATCCGGCGTAACCGGGTTGCCGTCCATGAGCCACAACGTGCCTTGATGATAATTGCTCGGGTCGAGGCGTTCCTCGACGGCACCGAACAGCGAGCTGCAATACAGGTTGTTGTCCCAGATCAGGTTGGTCGAGCGGACAAAGGGCCGGCGCGTCACTTGTTCGCGTAGGGCCAGCTTCACCGCTTCGCAGGGCTGGCCGGCCAGGGGCAATAATTCACGGGCCGCCAACGCGGTGTTGTCGAGCATCAACTCGATCTGCCTGACCAGTTCCTCAGCGGTCTGCCGGGTGTGTTGCGCCAGCGTCCGTTCGGCCTGCATGTACAAAATGGCCAGCCCTGACAGTATCGGCACCAGGCCGCAGAGCAGGGTGACCAGTAAGCGGAGGGGCCGGGTGTGCGAGCGGGTGGCGGTCAAGGGCATCGGCACAACCTGAGCAAAAGGGGCGGGGGAAGCTTTGGATGCCGACCATGATAGATGGCTTGCCGGTTAGTTGCCGATAGCCGTGTGACTGTGGGAGCGGGCTCATGACTGCCGGGCCAGTTCGATAAACGCCAGGGTCGCGGGCGAGGCCTGGCGGCTGTCCAATACGGCCAGGCCAATCTGGCGCGGCACCCGTGGCGACAAGGGCCGGGCGACGTAACCAGGGTTCTCGTCATCTGGCAACGATCCTTCGGACACCACGCTCACCGCTTCGCCGCGCCTGACGACATCCAGGGTGCTGAGCAATTGCGAGCAACGAAAGCGCACGTTCGGTGTCAGCCGGGCGGCATTGAACAGGCGCGTCACGAGCTCCGACGATCCCGCCTCGGTGTGCACGAAGGGGTCGTTGCACAGGTCCTTGAGGTTCAGGCTGGCCTGGGCGGCGAGGGGGTGTGCGGTGGGCAGCAGGGCGACCATCTGATCTTCCATCAGCATGAACGTATCGAAACGCTCCTCGGGCAGCACCACGAAACCGACGTCGATTCGGCGTTCGTCCAGCCACTGGATGACCTGCCTGTCAGGCCCTTCGTCGATGTGCACTTCGATCCCGGGATGCAAGGCTCGATAGCGCCGCAGGATCCCGGGCAGCAATTTCATCGAAGACGTGGGCCCGAACGAGCCGATGCGCAGGGTGCCTCGGCGCATGCCCCGGGCATCGGCGGCTTCCTGGCGCAAGGTGTTGGCCAGCCCGAGCATGGCCCGGGCCCTTAGCAGTAATTGCTGGCCAATGTCGCTGAGCTCCACCATCGACTGATGCCGCCTGAGCAATTCCACACCCAGCTCTTGCTCCAGGGATTTGATGGCATGGGATACCGCGGATTGGCCAATGCCCAAGCGGGTGGCCGCAGCGGTGAAACCACGCAGCTCGGCGACCAGGGAGAAGATTTCGAGTTGGGTGAGGGTCATGAGGGATTGCTCATTTTACGATGAACGAACATGAGGCGAACAATACGGCATCCCAACCGTACACGGAACTGTGGCCCAGGCGCTTTTCCGTGGCGAGGGAGCTTGCTCCCGCCGGACCGCGCAGCGGGCCCATTGCTGGTAAATGAGAGGGCCGCTTCGCAGCCCAGCGGGAGCAAGCTCCCTCGCCACCGGTCATTCGTCCTATTTCAATGTGGTGAAACCATGAAACCCCTTGAACAAGCCGTCCCAATCTCATCGGACCTGCCGGTCTACCTGAAGCTCGCCATGGTCACCATGATCTGGGGCGGGACCTTCGTGGCCGGTCGGATCCTGGCCGATGCCCTGGCGCCGATGTTTGCCGCCAGCCTGCGGTTCCTGCTGGCGAGTATCGCGCTGCTGGCGTTCCTCGGCCTGGCCGGCATCCCGCTGGCCAGGCCGAGTGTGAAGCAGGGGCTGCAATTGGCGGCGCTGGGGTTCTTCGGTATCTTTTTCTACAACCTGTGCTTTTTTTACGGTTTGCAGTACATCAATGCATCACGGGCCTCGCTGATCGTGGCCTTGAACCCGGCGGTGATCGGGCTGGCGTCCTGGTGGCTGTTCAAGGAGCGGCTGAGCCGACTGAAAGTGGCGGGCATCGTGCTGTGCATCGGCGGGGCGGGATTGGTGATCGTCAGCCGTGATCCGTCCTTGTTGCAAGACGCCGCGCAGGGCTGGATCGGCGACCTGCTGATTTTGGGTTGCGTGCTCGGCTGGGGCATTTATTCGCTGTTTTCGAAAAAACTCAACGACAGCCTCGGCCCCTTGCAGACCGTGACCTGGTCGATTCTGCTGGGCACGCTGATGCTGTGGCTGACCTGCGCGGCCGCAGGCGAAATTCGTGTCGAAGCCTTGCGCGCACTGGACATGGAACAATGGCTGAGCTTGTTGTACCTCGGCGTGCTGGGCTCGGCCCTGGCCTATATCGCCTGGTATGACGGCATTCGTCGGATCGGCGCGACCCGGTCCGGCGTATTCATCGCGCTCAACCCCCTGACGGCGGTGCTGTTGGGCGCGCTGCTGCTGGACGAACGCCTCACAGCCTTGATGTGTGTCGGCGGCGGCGTGATCCTGCTGGGCATTTTTCTCTGCAACAAACCCCTTGCGCGGTCGGCGCAAAAGGCGATTTGATACAGAAGGCGGACAAATCAAGTTACGCTGTGTAGAATCGATTTACGCATATAAGAATAACGTCTTCTGGCAGCAGAAGACTCGCCCGCAAGAGCCTTGGGTCGACAATGAAGATACTTGGGTTTCAACTGATCTACGGCGATTTCCTCGCCCGCAGCGTTCGTGGCATTTCCTGCGCGCCGCCCCGTGCCCCCAGCATTGCCTGCAACTAACGTTTTTTGTTAATTGACTAGAATGATGAGGCGCCGACATGGCAGATCTATACGAAAACCCCATGGGCCTGATGGGCTTCGAATTCATTGAATTCGCATCCCCGACCCCCAACACCCTGGAGCCGATCTTCGAGATCATGGGCTTCACCAAGGTGGCTACCCACCGCTCCAAGGACGTGCACCTGTATCGCCAGGGCGCGATCAACCTGATCCTCAACAACGAACCCCACAGCGTCGCATCGTATTTTGCCGCCGAGCACGGTCCGTCGGTGTGCGGCATGGCGTTCCGGGTCAAGGATTCGCAACTGGCCTACAAGCGCGCCCTGGAACTCGGCGCCCAACCGATCCACATCGAGACCGGCCCGATGGAGCTGAACCTGCCGGCGATCAAGGGAATCGGCGGTGCGCCGCTGTACCTGATCGACCGTTTTGGCGAAGGCAGCTCGATCTATGACATCGACTTCGTGTTCCTCGAGGG
Organism: Pseudomonas thivervalensis; assembly: GCF_001269655.1. Classification (GTDB taxonomy): domain Bacteria; phylum Pseudomonadota; class Gammaproteobacteria; order Pseudomonadales; family Pseudomonadaceae; genus Aquipseudomonas; species Aquipseudomonas thivervalensis. The sequence goes on along the minus strand of NZ_LHVE01000011.1, from coordinate 45,876 downwards.
CGTGGACCGCAACCCGGTGGGCGCGGGCCTGAAGATCATCGACCACCTGACCCACAACGTGTATCGCGGACGCATGGCCTACTGGGCTGGTTTCTACGAGAAACTGTTCAACTTCCGCGAGATCCGCTACTTCGACATCAAGGGCGAATACACCGGCCTGACCTCCAAGGCCATGACCGCGCCGGATGGCATGATCCGCATCCCGTTGAACGAAGAGTCGTCCAAGGGCGCCGGGCAGATCGAAGAATTCCTGATGCAGTTCAACGGCGAAGGCATCCAGCACGTGGCCTTCCTCACCGATGACCTGATCAAGACCTGGGATGCGTTGAAGAAGATCGGCATGCGCTTCATGACTGCGCCGCCGGATACCTACTATGAAATGCTCGAAGGCCGCCTGCCGAACCACGGCGAACCGGTCGATGAGCTGCAATCGCGGGGCATTCTGCTGGACGGCTCGTCCAACCCGGATGACAAGCGCCTGCTGCTGCAGATCTTCTCGGAAACCCTGATGGGGCCAGTGTTCTTCGAATTCATCCAGCGCAAGGGCGATGATGGCTTTGGCGAAGGCAACTTCAAGGCATTGTTCGAATCCATCGAGCGTGACCAGGTGCGTCGTGGTGTACTCGCGACCGAGTAAGGCCTGACCCATGAAAAAGCCCGCCCGGCAGTGATGCCGGGCGGGCTTTTTTTGCGTGCGAACAAAGTACAACTGTGGGAGCGAGCCTGCTCGCGATGACAATATGGCAGTCACATCAATTTTGAATGTGCCACCGCCATCGCGAGCAAGCTCGCTCCCACAGGGGGGCCGGTGGTGTGCTTAAGTCCGGCGTCGCTGCCGCACCAGATGCTTGAAGCCTTCGAACACCAGCACCGCCACCGCCATCCAGATGGGAATGTAGGTCAGCCATTCACTGGCCTTGATGCTTTCGCCCAACAGCAGCGCAACGCCCAGCAGCAACACCGGTTCGACGTAGCTCAACAACCCGAACAGGCTGAACGGCAGCAGTCGGCTGGCGACGATGTAGGACACCAGTGCACTGACGCTGATCAACCCGAGCAACGGGATCAGCAGCGATAGCCATGGGTATTGATCGAACACGTTGAAACCCTGTTCGCCGCTTTGCACGAACCACAGCGCCAGGGGCAGCATCAGGGTCATGTCCAGCCAGAGCCCGCCGAGGTTGTCGGTCTTGATGCGTTTGCGCAGGATGAAATAGATCGGGTAGCCGATCACCACCAGCAAGGTTGCCCAGGAAAAACCACCCACCTGGTACAACTCGTTGAACACGCCGAGGGTGGCGAAGAACACGGCGACTTTCTGCAGGTAGGAAAGGCGCTCGCCATAGACCATGCGCCCGGTGAGGACCATCGACAGCGGCAACAGGAAGTACCCCAGCGACACGTCCAGGCTGTAGCCGTTGAGTGGCGCCCACATGAACAGCCACAGTTGCGCGCCCATCAGGGCCGAAGAGGCGATCGCCGCGATCAATAGCCGTGGCGTGGCGATCAGGCGCTGGATCAGCGCTGTGACCAGGTTCCAGTCCCGTGTCACCAGCAGGAAGACGGTCATGCACGGCATCGTCAGCAACATGCGCCAACCGAAGATCTCCACGCCGGTCAGCGGTGAGAGCAACGAGGTGTAGTAGTACATGACGGCGAACAGCGCAGAGGCCGAGACCGATAGAGCGATGCCTTTGGACACTGAGGCCTCTTATTGATTGGGGCTGCAACGCAGGCGTGGGAAGTATTACCTGTGGCGAGGGAGTTTGATCCCGCTCGGCTGCGCAGCGGCCGCTTTTTCCGGGGGCCGCTGCGCGACCCAGTGGGAGCAAGCTCCCTCGCCACGATGTTTATGGGTGTTAAGACGTGCGCGCCACTCGGCCAGGCACGAAATGACTCACATCGTTGAACCCCGGTGTCGACGCATGCCCCGGCGTCACCAGCGAATCGATGAAGGCTTCATCCTCCGCGCTGATCTTCACCGCCTGCGCCTTGATGTACGAATTCCACTGTTCCTCGGTGCGCGGTCCGACGATGGCCGAGGTCACGGCGCTGTTGTTCAGCACCCAGGCGATGGCGAACTCGACGATGCCCACGCCGCGGCCCTGGGTGTATTGCAGGATCTGCTGGGCAATGCGCAGGGACTCGACCCGCCATTCGGTTTCCAGGATGCGTTTGTCCTGGCGACCGGCACGGCTATTGACGTCCGGTGCCACGTCCGGCGCGTACTTGCCGCTGAGCACGCCACGGGCCAGGGGGCTGAACGGCACCACGCCGAGGCCGTAATTCTGCGCCGCGGTGATCTGCTCGGTTTCCGCCTGGCGGTTGACGATGTTGTACAGCGGTTGGCTGATCACCGGCCGGTCGATGCCCAGGCTGTCAGCGATCCGGATCACTTCGGCGATGCGCCAGCCACGGTAGTTCGACAGGCCCCAGTAGCGGATCTTGCCCTGGCGAATCAAGTCGCCGATGGCCGACACGGTAACGTGCAGCGGGGTGTTGTGGTCTTCGCGGTGCAGGTAATAGATGTCCAGGTAATCGGTGCCCAGGCGCGTCAGGCTGGCTTCGATGCCATTGAACAGGTGCTTGCGGCTCAGCCCGCTGCGGTTGGGCATACCGTCCGGCGGGCCGAAACCGACCTTGGTCGCCAACACCCATTCCTGGCGGTGACGGGCGATTGCCTCGCCAACGATCTCTTCGGAACGACCGTTGGTGTACACGTCCGCGGTGTCGATGAAATTGATGCCCTGGTCCCAGGCCTTGTCGATGATCCGCAGCGAATCCTCGGTGCTGGTCTGTTCGCCGAACATCATCGTGCCCAGGGTCAACGTCGAGACTTGCAACCCGGAATGGCCTAGCGTGCGGTAGCTCATGACAAGATCCTTTTATCCATGGGGAAAGGCTCAATCAAATACCAGAACCGCCGCGTGGATCCAACCGTTTTCTCAACCCCACCAAAATCCATTGTGGGAGCGAGCCTGCTCGCGATAGCGTCAGGTCAGCCAACATTTATATCGACTGATACACCGCCATCGCGAGCAGGCTCGCTCCCACAAAGGGGCACAGGGGTGTCAGGCCCGCAGGGTGCGGGTCATGCGCAACGCCAGCAGGCTGCCGCAGACAATCACGCCCGCCAGCACGTACAACGCCGCGTCGGTCGAGCCGGTGGCGTCCTTGACCCAGCCCACCAGGTACGGGCTGAGGAAACCGGCCATTTGGCCCATGGAGTTGATCAACGCCAACCCGCCAGCCGCCGCGCCGGCGCTGAGCAGGGCAGTGGGCACTGGCCAGAACATCGGCAGGCCGGTGAGGGCGCCCATGGTGGCGATGGACAGGCCGATGATGGCGATGGCCGGGGTGGTAGCGAAGTTGACCGCGATCAGCAGTCCGACGGCGCCCATCAGCATCGGCACCACCAAATGCCAGCGACGTTCCTTGTGCAGGTCCGCCGAACGGCCCACCAGCAACATGAACACCGCGGCCAGCAGGTAAGGGATTGCACTCAGCCAGCCGATCACCAGGTTATCGCTGAAGCCCAGGCTCTTGATGATCGACGGCAGCCAGAAGTTGATCGCGTAGACGCCGCTCTGGATGCAGAAGTACACCAGGCCGAAGGCCCAGATCGCCGGGTTCTTGAACACCGCCAGCAGCGAGTCGGTGGCGGTCTTTGGCTTGTTGGCCAAGTCGTCGGCGTGGTCGGCGCTGAGCACGGCGCGTTCCTGGTCGGTCAGCCATTTGGCGTTGGCGAAGGTGTCGCTGAGCAGGAAGAAGGCCAGCGCCCCAAGGATCACCGTCGGGACGCCTTGCAGCAGGAACATCCACTGCCAACCCGCCAGGCCGCCCTGGCCCGCGGCGAAGTGGTTGAGGATCCATCCGGAAAACGGGCTGCCCAGCAGGCCGGACACCGGAATGGCCGACATGAACAAGGCCATGATCCGGCCGCGGCGGAACGTCGGGAACCATTGCGAAAGGTACAGCACCACGCCCGGAAAGAACCCGGCTTCGGCGGCGCCGGTGAACAGGCGCAAGGTATAGAACTCGGTGGGGGTGGTGACGAACAGCAGGCAGGTCGAGAGGGTGCCCCAGGTGATCATCATCAGCGCGATCCAGCGACGCGGGCCGAATTTGGTCAGGGCCAGGTTACTCGGCACGCCACACAACACGTAGCCGATGAAGAAGATCCCGGCGCCGAGGCCGTACACGGTTTCGCTGAATTTCAGGGCGTCGAGCATCTGCAACTTGGCGAAGCCCACGTTGACCCGGTCGAGGTAGTTGAACAGGTAGCAAATGAAAATGAATGGGATCAAGCGCAGGGTGATGCGCTTGTAGACGCTATTTTTTTCGTCGGGGGTAGCCAGGAGGGCTGTTGCGCTCTGGGACATGGCGGGTCTCTCTTTATTATGATTTTTTGCGAGCCAAGGGGTAACGTTGACCGCCCCTTGAGTCTCGGCCAGCCCAAGGGCCCATGTCTTTGTGCCGGAGCACAGGGTTTGAATACAGACCCTGTGCGCCTGACCAAACCCATGCCTAAAACAACAATCCACGCCGCCTGCAAGGAACCCCGCCCATGTTCGAACTCGATCACGACCTGGCGCAGGACATCGTCGACCGGGCGATGGCGATCCTGCCGTACAACGTCAATGTCATGGACAACCAGGGCCTGATCCTCGGCAGCGGCGAACGCGAGCGCATCAATACCCGTCACGAAGGCGCGCAACTGGTCCTGGCCAACGGGCGAGTGGTGGAAATCGACGAACACACCGCCGTGCACCTCAAGGGCGTGCAGCCGGGCATCAACCTGCCGCTGATGCTCGACCAGCGGCTGATCGGCGTCCTGGGCATCACCGGCGAGCCGGCGCAATTGCGCACCTACGCTGAACTGGTACGCATGACCGCTGAAATGCTGCTCGGTCAGCGCAACCAGCAGGCCGAGCAGCAATGGCGTCGCCAGCGCTGCGATGATTTGCTGGCGTTGCTGCTGGGGGACGCCGGGGATTCGCCGCGATTGCTGGACGAAGCTCGGCAAATGGGCCTCAAGCCGCAGTTGTCGCGGGTGCCGTATCTGTTCGAACTGGGCCTGGAACATGGTCCCGGGCAGACGGTGGAGACCTTGAGCAGCTGGCTGATGTCGCGCTACCCGGACAGTTGGTGCCTGACTTCGTCCAAATCCTCCTTGCTCTGGTGCCGGCCGGTCACCGCCTCGGTGGAGAACGAGCGGCTGCTGGCCAAGCTCGATGGGCTGGGCTGGAACATCCTGCGGATCGCGGTGGGCGGCCAGGCCGAAGGGTTGGCGGGCCTGCGGCGTTGCTATCGGCGGGTGGCGGACCTGCTGGCCTACGGACGTGATGTGTTGCCGCAATCGCGCTTGCTGGCGCTGGCCCGTTATCGCCTGCCGGTGCTGCTCTGGCGCCATCGCAGCGACGATGCCCTGGACGAATTGCTGACCCCGTTGCGCAAAGTCATCGCCAAGGACAGCAACGGCCAACTGCTTGCCACCTTGCGCAGTTGGTGTGAACACGACGGCCAGAGCCAGGCCTGCGCCGACGCCCTGGGCATCCATCGCAACAGCCTGCGCTACCGCATGGAACGCATCGCCGAACTCAGTGGCGTGGACCCGTTGCGGCTGGATGGGATGCTGGCGTTGTACCTGGGGGTGCAGCTGTTGCCGCAGACCGAGAGCCCTCCGGTGTAGAACCTGTGGTAGCGAGCTTGCTCGCGATAGCGGTGTATCAGCTTGCAAAGGTATTGGATGTGCCGTCGTCATCGCGAGCAAGCTCGCTCCCACAGGGGGCTGGCGGTGTACCTGATTATTTTGACCACCACGAATCCCTGTGGGAGCGAGCCTGCTCGCGATGAGGCCATCACTGTCGACCACAATCCCCTTGCCCGACCGATCTTTGTGAATTTGAACAATAATGCCCGGTGTCTTTTGTGCGGCGGACCGGGGTCACGGCTACGGTCAGCTGGCAGCATGCTGTGCATCGGAACCGGAGAATAATATGAAAATAATCATCGCCCCCGACTCGTTCAAGGACAGCCTCAGCGCCCAGGGCGTCGCCGATGCCATCGCCCTGGGGCTGGCCGAGGTCTGGCCGGATGCGCAGTTGATCAAATGCCCGATGGCCGACGGCGGGGAGGGAACGGTGGCGTCGGTGCTGGCAGCCTGCAACGGCCAGTGGCGTCATGCCCGGGTCCGCGGCCCCCTGGGTGTTGCCGTCGAGGCGCGCTGGGGCTGGTTGGTCGAAAGCCGCACCGCGATCATCGAGATGGCCGAGGCCAGTGGCTTGCAACTGGTGCCGCCAGGGCAACGCGATGCCTGTTCCAGCAGCACCTACGGCACCGGCGAGTTGATTCGCGCCGCCCTCGATGCAGGCGCCGAGCGGGTGATCCTGGCAATTGGCGGCAGCGCCACCAACGACGGCGGTGCCGGTGCGATGCAGGCCTTGGGCGTGGCCTTGCTGGATGACCAGGGCCAATCCCTGCCACCCGGCGGCCTGGCTTTGGCGAACCTGGCGCGCATCGACCTGAGCGACCTCGACCCACGCCTGGCCCAGGTCAATTTCGAGATCGCCGCCGACGTCGACAACCCCCTGTGCGGGCCCCACGGCGCTTCGGCGGTCTTTGGTCCGCAGAAGGGCGCCACCGCCCAGCAAGTGCAGGCACTGGACCGGGCCCTGGGGCATTTCGCCGAACAGTGCGCCCGGGTGTTGACCCAGGATGTGCGCGACGAGCCGGGCAGCGGCGCCGCCGGTGGCTTGGGGTTTGCGGCCAAGGCGTTCCTGGGGGCGCAGTTTCGTACCGGCGTGGACGTTGTCGCCCAATTGACCGGGCTGGCCGAGGCGGTCAGCGGCGCCGACCTTGTGATCACCGGCGAAGGCCGTTTCGACGCCCAGACCCTGCGCGGCAAGACCCCCTTCGGCGTGGCCCGCATCGCCCGCCAGCACGGTGTACCGGTGGTGGTCATTGCCGGCACGCTGGGGGAGGGCTATCAGGCGCTGTACGAACACGGCATCGATGCCGCCTTCGCCCTGGCCAACGGGCCGATGACCCTGCAAGAAGCCTGCACCGACGCCCCGCGCCTGCTGAGGGAGCGCGCCCGGGACATCGCTCGGCTTTGGCGGGTGGCGGCGCGGTAAAGGCAACGAGCACAATCCTGCTTGGATCTTGGATCTTGGATCTTGGATCTTTGGACCAGGAGCATGGTGAACCTGTGGCGAGGGAGCTTGCTCCCGCTGGGTCGCGAAGCGGCCCCAAAACCATCCACCACTATTCGTCTGGTTGACCACCGCCAATGTGGGGCTGCTGCGCAGCCCAGCGGGAGCAAGCTCCCTCGCCACAAAAGCCTTCAGAAATATTTTTTTACATTCGCCTGCGCCAACCCTAAAGCCCAGCCGATAACGGGTTAAGCGCATACACCCATAACTCCAACCCGTGCGCTTGCCGGCATGGATGCTCGACCCACCATTCGAGGTCCCTCCATGTCCCTACGCAGCCTGAATATCGCGCCAAGAGCCTTTCTCGGCTTCGCCGTCATCGCGTTGCTCGTCGTTATCCTTGGCGTGTTCGCCGCCAACCGCATGTCCGTCATTCGCCAAGCCTCGCTGGACATGGAACAGACCCAGGTGCCCAGCGTCGGCTACCTGGCCAATGTGTTGGAGAACGTGCTGCGCATGCGCATCCTCTCGTTCCGTATCCTGGTCAACCGGGATACGGCCAGCCTGACCGAAGCCGAAAGCCGCATCGGCGTATTGACGGAAAAACTGAACAAGGCCAATAACAGCTACGCCGCGTTGCCGACCACGCCGCAAGAGGCCGAACTGTACAAGGTCTTTTCCGCGACCCTGGAAAAATACCTGCAAGCCCAGAAGGAAATGCTCGACCTGTCGCGACAGAACAAGGCGGATGAGCTGCGCGCCCACATCAATACACGGATCAAGGAAGGCACCGACCTGATGGGCGAGCAGCTCAACAAGCTCATCGCGATCAACGTGGCCAGTGCCGGCGAAGCGTCGGCACTGGCCGGCGAGCACTACGACAGCGCGATCACCGGCATCATTATTGTCTCGATCACCGCCGCCCTGGCCACCGTCGTGCTGGCATTGCTGCTGACCCGCAGCATCGTTGCGCCGCTCAACCGCGCATTGGAGGCGGCGCGGACCATCGCCAGTGGCAACCTGGTCCAGGTCATTGCGGACGACGGCAAGGACGAGCCCGGCCGCTTGCTCCAGGCCTTGGCCGCCATGCAAGGCAGCCTGCGCCAGACCATCGAGCAGATCGCCGGTTCGGCCACTCAACTGGGCGCTGCAGCGGAAGAGTTGAGCGCCGTGACCCAGGAGTCCTCCCGCGGCCTGCAACAGCAGCACAATGAAATCGAACAGGCGGCCACGGCCGTCAACGAAATGACCGCCGCTGTCGAAGAGGTCGCCCGTAACGCGGTGTCCACCTCAGAAGCGTCGAACGAGTCGACCCAGGCCGCCCGGGAAGGTCGCACACGCGTGGTGGAAACGGTCGACGCGATCCAGACCATGACCCACGACGTGCAAGCCACCGCCTCGATGATCGAAGGCCTGGCGATCCAGGGCCGCGACATCGGGAAGGTGCTGGACGTGATTCGCGCCATCGCCGAACAGACCAACCTGCTGGCCCTCAACGCCGCCATCGAAGCCGCCCGCGCCGGGGAGGCCGGACGCGGTTTCGCGGTGGTGGCTGACGAAGTCCGGGCCTTGGCCCATCGCACTGCGCAGTCGACCCAGGAAATCGAAAAAATGGTCGCCGGCATCCAGAACGGCACCGGTCAGGCCGTGCAGTCGATGCAGCAAAGCAACCAGCGTACCCAAAGTACCTTGGAAATGGCCCGGGCCGCCGGCGTAGCGCTGGAGCAGATCACCCAGTCGATCCACCAGATCAACGAACGCAACCTGGTCATCGCCAGCGCCTCGGAAGAACAGGCCCAGGTTTCCCGTGAGGTGGACCGCAACCTGGTGAACATTCGCGACCTGGCGACTCAATCGGCCAGCGGTGCGAAACAGACCAGCGACGCGACCCACGAACTGTCGCGCCTGGCGGTGGGGTTGAATGCGATGGTGGCGCGGTTTGTGATTTGAGATAGGGTTGAGGCTGGATACCGCGCAATCAGGAGAGATACATGCGCTTCTCAGTCTTGACCCAACGCATCACCGGCGAAGGCGCCGCCGCCTGGCAGATTCACGACCGGGCGCTGGCCATGCGCGAACAGGGCATGGATGTGTTGTTGCTGTCGGTGGGCGACCCGGATTTCGATACACCGCGCGCCATTGTCGACGCCGCGGTGGGCAGCCTGCGGGCCGGCGACACCCATTATTCGGATATCCGTGGCCTGCACACCTTGCGGGCCAGCATCGCCCGGCGTCATCGCCTGCGTTGCGGCCAGCCGGTGGGGGCCGAACAGGTCGTCGTGCTGCCGGGCGCGCAGTGTGCGGTGTATGCGGTCGCGCAATGCCTGCTCGACCCTGGCGACGAGGTCATCGTCGCCGAACCGATGTACGTTACCTACGAAGCGGTGTTCGGCGCCTGCGGGGCGAAAGTGGTGCCGGTGGCCGTCCGCCCGGAGAACGGTTTTCGGGTCGAGCCTGCGGACGTTGCCCGTCTTGTGACCCCACGTACCCGGGCGATGCTGCTCAACAGCCCGAACAACCCGTCCGGCGCCAGCCTGCCGATGTCCACCTGGCAAGCCTTGGCGCGGTTGTGCATCGAACATGACCTGTGGCTGATCAGTGACGAGGTCTACAGCGACCTGGTCTATGAGGGCGAACACATCAGCCCGGCCAGCCTGCCGGGCATGGCCGAGCGCACCGCGACGATCAACAGCCTGTCCAAATCCCACGCCATGACCGGTTGGCGCATCGGCTGGGTGGTTGGCCCTGAACCTCTCACCGGCCATCTGGCGAACTTGTCCTTGTGCATGCTGTTCGGCCTGCCGGATTTCGTGCAACGAGCAGCCCAGGTGGCCCTGGAGCGAGATTTGCCGGAAGTGGCGCAGATGCATGAGGAATATCGCCAGCGGCGGGACTTGGTCTGCGCCATGCTCGATGACTGCCCAGGCCTCAAGCCGGTGCGGCCCGATGGCGGCATGTTCGTGATGGTCGACGTGCGCCAGACCGGCCTCGATGCCCAGGCTTTTGCCGAGCGGCTGCTGGACGGGTATGGCGTGTCGGTGCTGGCCGGCGAGGCGTTTGGGCCAAGCGCGGCGGGGCATATTCGGATCGGGTTGGTGGTCGATCAGGTGAAGTTGGCGGAGGCGTGCCGGCGGATTGCCTTGTATGCGGCAGAACTGATTCGATGTACTTGAGGGCTGGTTGAAACGGTTCCAACCCGTTTGGCTCTCACGATCAACCATGGCGGACAACTCCAGTTGAAAAAACGTCCGTCATGACTAAGCAGCATGAATCAGCATCAAGTGCCCCGCGCCACCCATTGCTTACTGCGGCTCCCATAAACTTCTCGTTCAAATCATCCGGCGATTGCGCAGGTGTCTGTGCGCGTGTCGTTCCGTCAAATCCGATAAACGGTATTCAGACCTGTCAGATATGACAGTAGGCGGCCGTATGTGTTCGGTGCCTAATTGAATTGAGGACTTCTCTAGACAAACGTGTGCTCACAAGCACTTTTTCCGGAGTGAATACGTGATGTCACAGCCTAACGAGCAAATCACCGCCCAACCCTTGCGAATAGATGGAGTGAGTGATCAGGATCCAGAGGGCAGGATACCGTTAGAACAGCTGACTAACGGAACGACCGGAAGAATAGCGCGCTGGGCGGATTTTCCTGATCAGCCCGGGGAATATACCGATCTTTTTGTATTTTGGGCGCAGCCTAACGAAAGAGAGATATACCAAAACAGGTATACGCCTGCCGATGACCGGCCGGAATTTACATTTCCAATAACACCCCAAGATATGAGTGTAGATGGGGTTGCATATATTCGTTACCTATTGATTAAACATGATGGTAATGAAGACCGCTCTCCAGTACGCAAGCTCACCATCGATCATACACCGGCGCCATCTTTGGCGGAGCCTACCTTCCCTGACAGCAATCTTTGGGGCTATCTCAATTGCACTTCGCCAGTTCCGATCTGGGATAAAGTCAGGGTGGCAATAGCGCCTCAATCCATTTTCAGCGGGCAGGATGAATGTGTTCTTGAATGGCAGGGATTTGGCAGTTTGAATGGGAGTCCCCCCGCACTCACATCCGTTTATGAATTTCGTAAGACGCTAAGTGATAGCGAGGCGCTGAATGGGTTTGTTATGGAAATCCCGTTTGTACCTTATGTGAAGCCCATGGTGAATAACGATTCTGGGGTTGCCCAATATACGATTTATCGAAATGGCATTCCTAAAGGCAAGTCGAAGAAAGGCCTGGTCAAAATAGACCGGATGATTCCCGGGGAGGCAATGCCATGCGGGGGATTTGCATGAGATAGATGTTAGGTTGAAGGGTGGCATAGAAGTTAAGAGTTTCCGCTGTATTTCATTCAGTGGTGTGGCGACGGTTGAATCTCTATACGAGTTTTAACAGAACTCATTCAGTGTTCAGGGAGAAACAAAAAATGACTAGTAAAAGTATAAATGTCGACGGTGAAGTTCTGACGCTGCAGCAAATTGCTCGCCGCTCCAGGTCAGCGTTACGTATTCCAACTTCTGACTCAGGCGTTCTGCTGGATCCCCCTGAAATTGTCGGGCAGATCATAGACGACCTGATCCCCAAATCGGTGTTGGACACTGGGGAGATGACGGTTCGATTCCAAACCAGTGACATTGCTACCCCGCATGATCTTGATGAATGGGAGCTGCGCGAGCGGAAGGCGCCAGATACGGGGAATGGAAGATTGGTCGATGATGGCCAGTTCGGTCCTGTACTAGGTCGTCCGACGGAGATCAACATTCCGGTACCCACCGTTTCGCTTGTGGATGATGATGTATCCAAAGCGTCAACAACCTACGAATACCGGTTTATCCACTTCAAAGGGGCGGACGGCAATCCTGACCGCTCCGATTGGTTCCCAGCAGAAATTGACCGGTATGCACCTGAGCATGATAAACGGTCGAATATGAAGCTTAAGCCTGAGGCCGCTGTATTTGTGAATTTGGCGCCCAGCGAGGAAATCGATGATGAATGGCTCGCTAATAACAGTACGCTGGATCTGAATATTAATATTGCCTATGACTTTTACCGCGAGGACGACCTCGTTCACGTTTATGCAGGGACCAATTATGGTGGGGGGACCCCGGTACATACGCAAGCGCTAACGTCATCAGGAGAGGTCTCGGTCCCAACAACGGCTATCCCGCAACTGGACGGGCAATATTATGTTTGGTATGTGCTGGAAGACGTGGTCGGAAATATCAGCGAAGATGCGTTTCCGAGTGCGTATTACGTCCGCCGCCGGCCACGACCTCAACTGATTGACTCTTATATTCCAAAAGGGATATTGCCGGATGTTGTCGATTTGGAGGACCTGACAAGCCCGGTATATGTGGAAGTGCCTTATACCACCAATGGTCAAGATACGGACCGGATCATCCCGAAAATCGTTAATTTTAACGGTAGCACCGACTTTTATTTGGGTAGTCAGGAGTTAGGGCCGGATACGCCTAATAAAAAACTCCAATTTCATGTGACTACGAGCAAGTTGGTTGGGCTTTGGGGAAGCTCCACCGCAGAAACTGCTGTATTTACTGAATATCAATTTTCCCGAACAACAGAAACCCCAGTTCCGTCCAATCCTGTAGAGTCTGCTCTTGACTTTAGCTATCGCGGACCTGTGAATCCGATTTTCCCCGGGTTGGAAAACCCGAATATGGTGAGGGTTACGGTGGTAGCCGTTGGTGGCTCTGGCACTCCAAACCACATTACAGCCGATGATCGTGGAAAACCTGCGACTATCAGCACCCCTATGGTCGATGCATCAAGTCAGTGGTTGCCGATTGGCGATGAGATTGCCCGGTTGTGGTTCAACGGTGTGGAAGTACATAGCGCTAACTTAACGGCCGGGTCGTTGGCGCCATTGACCTTTCAGATGACCGCCGCTGATATCGATGCTGCCGGGGTTGGAAAAAAACTTGCCCATTGGACCATCGAAGAGGCCGGCGGTCGTAACGTAATGCGATCGTACCCTACTGAGGTTCAAGTTGATGCAGTTCGGGTTGTATTTCTAGAGCCAACGGTCCGCTTGTTTAACGGCTTTGTTTCATGCCGATATTTGGTGGATAACTACGAGCTGCCTGTCACCGTTCCTATCGATCCGGTTTATATGCCTACCGGTACGGTCGTTACGCTGAAATCCGTTGGGACCACTGATGAGTTTGGACTTGATGAAATTCCGGGTACGGACTACAGCGGAGAGTACGTAATTAAGGGGACGGAAACGGGTGGGCAGTTTGAGAAAAACATAGAACCCTATTTGACAAAGCTCAAGCCTATCCAGCCGCCACATTCTTCCGGTCTGCCTAATGGTTACATAAAAATCTGGTATGAGGTTGATGTCGGTGGGGTGCTTACACCCTCGCTTGAATTTATAAATGAGGTTTCGCTGCTGAATAACAGCTTTCAGTATTGTGATGGGACGGATAATCAATAGGCTGGCGGTTCGGGCATCGGGGGGGTAAATGCCTCCCTGATGTCTTCCGGGAATAGGGAGTGAAGAAATGTCCTAGTTTGAATTGGGATTTATCCTACATTAAATTGCGGAATTGAAGTGTAGCTTACCGGCCGTCTGTGAGAGGGGACGCTCACGAAATTAGCCTCGTCATTTTTCGGAATGACAGAACTCAGGTTGCAATTATGAAATCGGTCAAGTTTGTCAGCAGAAGGTCTGAGGCAGCAGGCTGTCTGGGTAGTTCGTCGTTATTGTATTTTTTGTTCCTGGCTGAGCCGGCGCTTGCCGGGGCGTTGGTAGGCCAAGACGAGACAATCACAAACGGTTACCCGGTGGAAACCTGGACGCTCGCGCAATTCTCCACGTTGAACGTCAATGGCGCAGAAACGCTCGATGTTTTTGTCTCTGAATCAACGTTGAATGCCAGCGGAGCTACAACTGGAAGAGTAACTGGAAGTGTTGGTTCGACCATCAATTTATCTGACACCACAGTCATTGGTGGGAATGCGCCCTCCGCGTTGCGACTTGACAACAGTACCGCGACGATCAACGGCAGCACCATTATTGGGGATAGATTGGGGTTGTCAGCCGCGCGGGATGTCACTTCGACAACGGGTTCAACGGTAACGGCCACCGACAGTACCTTCACCGGCGCCACAGGTGGCGCTCGTGCATCGGCCTATAGCACCATGGCGTTTTCGAATTCGACCGTCGAAGGCACAGGCGCAACAAGTTTTGGTATTTCACTGCTGGGTGGCTCGGCGTTTGCCAGTAATGGAACGCGTATTATCGGCGGTCAGAATGGCGTCACGCTGGGGCTTGAAAGCGGCGTATCGGTTGGTAACCAGTTAGAGCTGGATCGGTCGAGCGTTGAAGGAAAAAACGGATCTGCCATCGTTGTGGATTATTCGGGCAGTTCGGCCCCGGTTACGCGGATTGATGTCCTCAACGGTTCAACGCTGACCGGTAGCAACGGAACGATTCTGGAAGTAAAGGGCGCGGCTGACGTAGCCACGAATGTAGGTCTGAGCGACTTGACGGGTAACGTTCAAGTTTCCGACAACAGTGTCGCGGCGCTGACTTTTACTCAAGGCTCATTGACGGGTGACATAACCGCCGATGCGGGCAGTACGGCGACAGTAGCGTTGCAGCAAGGCTCGCAATTGACCGGCATCATGACCAATGTTGCGACGGTTGGCATCGATGCTCAATCGGGTTGGACCATGACGGGCGACAGTCAGGTCGGTAACCTGGCGCTCAATGGCGGTACGGTGAGAATGGGTGCCGATAATGCGTTCTATCGATTGAACGTGGAGAACCTCTCCGGGAATGGTCTGTTTGCAATCGGCACTGATTTTACAACCAACCAGACGGACTTTATCAATGTCACGGGCACTGCCACGGGGAACCACCAACTCTTGATTGCTGCCAGTGGCAACGAGCTGGTGGGTAGTAGCGGTCAGCCCGTTCAGGTGGTCCAGACCGCCGGGGGGGATGCTGTTTTCTCCCTGGCCAATACCGGTGGAGAAGTGGAGTTCGGCGCATTTACCTATGGTTTGCAGAAAGGCGATACGGGTGACTGGTTCCTCGATCCCACGGCTCGCGGCGTCAGCCCTTCCACCCGCGCCGTCATGGCGTTGTTCAATACCGCAGTGACGGTGTGGTACGGCGAGCAGGCCTCATTGCGCAGCCGCATGGGGGAGTTGCGCTTCAATCCGGAAAAATCCGGCGCCTGGATCCGCGCCTATGGCAACAAGTACAACGTGTCGGACAGCTACGGCGCAGGATACCGCCAGGCACAACAAGGATTCTCATTGGGTGCCGATGCGCCGTTGCCTTTGGGTGATGGGCAATGGTTGCTGGGGGTCATGGCCGGTCATAGCACTTCGGACCTGGATCTGCATTACGGTACTTCGGGCACGATTAAAAGTTACTACCTCGGTACCTATCTGACATGGATGGATGAGACCAGTGGTTACTATGTCGACAGCACGCTCAAGCTGAACCGCTTTCGGAATGAAGCCAAGGTCGGCATGAGTGATGGGCAACGCTCCAAGGGCGATTATGACAACAATGGCCTCGGCGGTTCGGTGGAGGTCGGTCGCCATATCAAGCTTGACGATGGTTACTTCATCGAGCCGTTTACCCAGTGGTCCGCTGTGGCGATCCAGGGGAAGGATTACCACTTGGATAATGGTTTGCAGGCTGAGGGTGACCGTACTTATTCATTGTTGGGTAAGGCTGGCATGACGGTAGGGCGGGACATGCAACTGAACAATGGCGCGACGGTTCAGCCTTATGTTCGTGCGGCATGGGCCCATGAGTTCTCCAAAAATAATGAAGTCAAAGTGAATAATAATGTGTTCAATAACGACCTTTCCGGATCGCGCGCTGAATTGGGCGCTGGTATTGCCGTCAACCTGTCGCAGCGCTGGCAAGCCCACGGGGAAGTTGAATATATGAATGGTAAAGGCATTGAAATGCCGCTAGGGGGAACTGTAGGTCTGCAATTTAAATGGTAAGCATGCTTATCGTTTTGGCTTGGATTTGATTTTAATATGTATAGCCCCGGTTTAACGCCGGGGCTATTTTTTGCCTATCAATCAAGCGCGGTGTCAAATTCCCCCACGCATTGATAGCGGCCAGTGCCGTCAGCTTTGTCCATGGTGACTTGAAAAGTACCCGAGAAGTTTAAGTTTGCGCGGTTAAAACGGTAAGTGATCGTTCCTGATCTGGCTTTTTGCAACGTCGGGTGTAGGGGGTCTTGATAATTATTGAAATGCACGGTTGCATGTTGGTCTTGGTCCGTCACAGGTTCGTTTGTTGCATCTTTCCTCTCTTTGGAGAACGTGATGGTGAACGTTCTGGGACGACCGTTGACCCATTCAGTGGCAATCACCATCCATATATCGCCGCGGCCTGGCGTAACCGAGCTTTTAAGTTCCGTTACGGAGGCGCGAAAGGAGGAGCCGTCCTCAAGGCTCGCAGTGAAATTTACGTCAGTTGTAGCTAAGGAAGATTTACTGGCTGCGCTGTTCATAGGTGAACTCCATAAGGTTATTGGAAGGCTCCAGTCGGCACGTTGCGATGCCATGCGCCTGGTTTCTTATATAGGACCAATGTTGCTCCTTTGTATACTGTCAAGTATTACAGGTAGCCAAGGCCGAGGTTTTGTGATTGGAAAGCTTGTTGTGAAATTGTGTAAGGGGTTTGCTCGCGGGCGGGCGAGGGCGTATATCCTTGGCAGATTGAGATTTTCTGCGTTTGTCATACCGCCATCGCGAGCAGGCTCGCTCCCACAGTGGTTTTGTGTCGTACCAAAGCCAAATGTGGGAGCGAGCCTGCTCGCGATGGCGGCATAGCTGACGCCCCAGCACTCTGGAAACACCATGCCCAACATCCTCCTGGTCGAAGACGACACCGCGCTCTCCGAACTGATCGCCAGTTACCTGGAGCGCAACGGCTATCAGGTCAGCGTGCTCAGCCGTGGCGATCATGTGCGTGAACGGGCGCGGGTCGATCCGCCGGACCTGGTGATCCTCGACCTGATGCTGCCGGGGTTGGACGGCTTGCAGGTCTGCCGTCTGTTGCGGGCCGACTCGGCGACCTTGCCGATCCTGATGCTCACCGCCCGGGACGACAGCCACGACCAGGTCCTGGGCCTGGAAATGGGCGCCGACGACTACGTCACCAAGCCTTGCGAACCCCGAGTGTTGCTGGCGCGGGTGCGCACTTTGTTGCGGCGCAGCAGCCTCACCGAGCCGCAGACGGTCAACGACCGCATCCTCATGGGCAACCTGTGCATCGACCTGTCCGAGCGTACGGTAACGTGGCGCGGCCAAGCGGTGGAGCTGTCCAGTGGCGAATACAACCTGCTGGTGGTACTGGCCCGGCATTCCGGCGAAGTGCTGAGCCGCGACCAGATCCTGCAGCGCCTGCGCGGCATCGAGTTCAACGGCACCGACCGTTCGGTGGACGTGGCGATTTCCAAGTTGCGGCGCAAGTTCGACGACAACGCCGACGAAGCCCGCAAGATCAAGACCGTGTGGGGCAAGGGCTATCTGTTCAGTCGTTCCGAGTGGGAATGCTGAGCCAATGTGGAAGCTGCTGATTCGCCTGTACCTGGTCACCATCGTGTCCTACAGCGCGGCGATCTACCTGATGCCGGAACTGGTGATCCGCCTGTTCCAGGAGCGTTTCCTGACCTACAACCTCGATTATTCCCGGGGCCTGCAAACCTTGATGGTCAAGCAGTTCCGCGCCGTGCCCAGCGAGCAGTGGCCGGCGCTGGCGGCGCAGATGGACAAGGAGTTCGAGCCGCTGCGCATCGAACTGGCCGCGGTCGATGACGAGGGTTTCAGCGCCGATGAACAGGCGCGTCTCAAGCGTGGCGAGAATGTGGTGCGCCTTGGCGATTGGGCCTGGCGAACCCTGGCGGCGGCGCCGCTGGACGAGCGTACGGCGGTGAAGATGGTCGTGCCGCCGGACCCGGCCGATGTCAGTTGGTTGTACTGGAGCATCAACGTGTTGATCGGCGCGACCATGCTGGCCTGTCTGTTGCTCTGGCTGCGGCCGCATTGGCGCGACCTGGAACGCCTCAGGCGCACCGCCGAGCGTTTCGGCAAAGGCCATCTGGAGGAGCGGACACACATCGCGTCCAGTTCGAACATTGGCAGCCTGGCCCACGTATTCGACACGATGGCGGGGGACATCGAGAACCTGCTCAACCAACAGCGGGATCTGCTCAACGCCGTGTCCCACGAACTGCGCACGCCACTGACCCGGCTCGATTTCGGCCTGGCCCTGGCGCTGTCCGACGACCTGCCGGCGCCCAGTCGCGAGCGCTTGCAAGGGCTGGTGGCGCACATTCGCGAGTTGGATGAGTTGGTGCTGGAACTGCTGTCCTACAGCCGTTTGCAAAACCCGCAGCGCCTGCCCGAACAGGTCGAAGTGGCGCTGGATGAGTTCATCGACAGCATCCTGGGCAGCATCGACGAGGACCTGGCGGCGCCGGACGTGGTCATCGACGTGCTGTTGCATGGGGCGCTGGAACGTTTCGTGCTGGATCCTCGCCTGACCGCTCGGGCGTTGCAGAACCTGTTGCGCAATGCCATGCGTTACTGCGAAAAGCGCATCCAGGTTGGTGTACTGGTCAGTGATCAAGGCTGTGAGATCTGGGTCGACGACGACGGCATCGGTATTCCCGACAGCGAACGCGAACGTGTGTTCGAGCCGTTCTACCGCCTGGACCGTAGCCGCGACCGCGCCACCGGCGGCTTCGGCCTCGGCCTGGCCATCAGCCGCCGGGCCCTGGAAGCCCAGGGCGGCACACTGACCGTCGAGGCCTCGCCACTGGGCGGGGCGCGCTTCAGGCTGTGGCTGCCAACACCCTCCTGAGGCATCTCGATATATCGCCCGACTCGTCTGTAGGAGCTGACGAGTGCAACGAGGCTGCGATCTTGCCCCGGACAATTGAGTCGTAAGCGAACGATCAAGATCAAAAGATCGCAGCCTTCGGCAGCTCCTACAGGAGGGTGACCATTACCTACCCAAACAACCCCGCCGCAATATTGATCGAAAACCCCAGGATCGCCGTGTTGAACACAAACCCGATCAACGACTGCGCCAACACGATCTTGCGCAATTGCCGCGTGGCTACGCCCACGTCCGAGGTCTGCACCGCCACGCCGATGGTGAAAGAGAAATACAGGAAATCCCAATAGTTGGGCGTAATCAGCCCTTCGGCAAACCGCAGCGCCGGCTCCTTGCCCTCCCAGGTGTAATACAACCGCGCATAGTGAACGCTGAAAATTACGCCAATCAGCAACCATGAACCGATCACGGTCATTGCCGTGAAGCCGTAATGCAACAGCTTGCCAGCGGCTTGCAGGTCGCGGCTGCCCGCCAACTCGAAGGTGATGGTCGCCAGGCTGGCCAATGCCGCGACGCAGACCATCAGCAGCACCAGCCCGGCATTTTCATCTTCGATTTCAGCGATGCGCTTCACGTCGGGCGCCTTGGCCCGCACGGTCAGCCAGAACATCAGTATCAGGTAGGTCCAGACACCGGCGTTCCAACCGATCAGGATTTTGCTGATGATCGAATCCACGGGCACCAGAATACCCACCGCCAGGCCAAGGACCGTGGCGCTGGAAAGACGCGGGTGGGTGCGGGCGAGGAGGGGCATGGAGGCTCACTGTCCGGAAAGGAGATGCCTAGTATGAGCCATCAAGCGAAGGGCCGGCCGTCTATCGCGCTGGACTCGATCAATTGCACGCCCGCTTCCTGCATCCGCCGGATCGCCGTCGCCGTCGAGCCATCGGTGTCGATGCCCCGGCAGGCATCCAGCACCACAAATGCGTTGAACCCGGCCAGCCGGGCATCCAGCGCCGAAAACATCACGCAGAAATCCAGGGCCAGGCCCACCAGGTACACGGTGTCGATGCCGCGTTCCTTGAGATAGCCGGTCAAACCGGTGGGGGTCAGGTGGTCCGCTTCCATGAAGGCTGAGTAGCTGTCGATGTCCGGGTTGCAACCTTTGCGAATGATCAGCTTGGCATGGTCAAGCTTGAGTGCCGGGTGCAGCGCGGCGCCGTGGCTGCCTTGTACGCAGTGGTCGGGCCAGAGCTTTTGCTCGCCATAGGGCAATTGGACGGTGCCGAAAGGTTGCTTGCCCGGATGACTGGACGCAAACGAGGCATGCCCGGCCGGGTGCCAGTCCTGCGCGAGGACGACGTGCCTGAAGGATTGGCCGAGCTGGTTGATCAGCGGCACGATTTCATCACCCCCCGGCACGGCCAATTGACCGCCGGGGATGAAGTCGTTCTGTACATCGATCACCACGAGTGCGGTGGTCAAGGCTCGGTTGGCTGGAACGTTCATGATTGGAATCCTCCTTGAAGTGGTTCTTCGAGAGTAGCTGAACAGCCTTGGGCCGGTGTGCGGACTGACCCACCGCTATCGCGAGCAGGCTCGCTCCCACATTGGATCCGCGGAACACAGGATTGAGAGGCTCCCACAAAAAATATTCACCCTGCTGGAGGTAGTGTCTTTCGTCGAAAATATTCCAAGTTTGATGGCTTTTTGACATTTGGTTCGTGCGTCCCTGCCACGATTCAGTACAATCGCCGGCCTCCAACCGGGCATGGAAGCCGTCCGGTTCTCCTGTTACGAGAAAAACCATGCTCATTGGTAGTTATTCCCCTGCTCTTGTTTCGATTTCCTTGTTTGTTGCAGTGCTGGCTTCCTACACCGCGCTGGATCTGGCCGGGCGGATCGCGACCGCTAAGGGTCGCGCCGCGCATTTGTGGATGACCGGGGGCGCGCTGGCGATGGGGGTGGGCATCTGGTCCATGCACTTCATCGGCATGCTGGCGTTCACCTTGCCAATCGAGCTTGGCTACGATGTACCGATCACTGCGCTGTCGCTGCTGACCGCGATTCTTTCCAGCGGTTTCGCCCTGTGGCTGGTCAGCCAACCGCGATTGCCGGCGTGGCAACTGGCTTTTGGCGCACTGATCATGGGCGCCGGGATCAGCGCCATGCATTACACCGGCATGGCCGCGCTGCGGATGCAGCCGGGCATCGATTACGATCCGACGCTGTTCGGCGCTTCGTTGGTGATTGCCGTCGGCGCGTCTGCGGCGGCGCTGTGGATTGCCTTTCGCCTGCGTCAGAACACGCCTCACGTGCGTCTGGCTCGGGCGGGCGCCGCGGTGGTCATGGGCATCGCCATCGTCGGCATGCACTACACCGGCATGGCCGGGGCGCGGTTCAGCGAAGGCAGCTTTTGTGGCTCGCTGGACGGCTTGAGCGGCAAGGGCCTGGACAATCTGGTGTTGATCACCACCCTGGCCGTGCTGGCCATCGCCTTGCTGACGTCGATTCTCGACGCGCGCCTGGAAGCCCGCACCGCCGAGCTGGCCCAGTCCCTGACCCTGGCCAACCGGGAACTGACCCAGTTGGCCCTGCACGACCCCCTCACCGGTCTGCCCAACCGTGTGCTGCTGGCTGATCGGATCGACCAGGCCATGCATCGGGTGCAAGAGCAGGGCGGCTGCTTCGCCTTGATGTTCATCGACCTCGATGGCTTCAAGCCGGTCAACGACGCCTTTGGTCACCACATGGGCGATTTGCTGCTGCGGGACGTGGCGCTGCGCCTGCGCGAAGACCTGCGCAGCCAGGACACCCTGGCGCGGATTGGCGGTGACGAATTCGTGCTGCTGGTGCAACTGGCCGAGCCCGACGATGCCCTGCGACTGGCGGCACGTCAGGTCGGCTTGATCGGGCGTACGTTCCGGGTGGCTGACCATGACTTGCAGATCTCCGCCAGCGTCGGCATCGCCGTCTACCCTGGCAACGGCCAGAGCGCCGAAGAGCTGCTGATGAATGCCGACGCGGCGATGTACCACGCCAAGGGCGCCGGCAAGAACGGCTACAGCTTTTTCGACGCCTCAATGAACAGCAATGCCCGCAAGCAATTGCAACTGCTGCAAGACTTGCGCACGGCCGTCGAACAGCGGCAGTTCAGCCTGCATTACCAGCCCAAGTTCGACGCGGCCAATGGCCGTCCGGTCGGGGCCGAAGCCTTGTTGCGCTGGACCCACCCGACCCAGGGCCTGTTGATGCCCGACACGTTCATCGACCTGGCGGAAAAAACCGGCTTGATCATCCCAATTGGCGAATGGGTGTTGAACGAAGCCTGCCGGCAGATGCGCGAGTGGTACGTGCTCGGCTATACCGACTGGCGCATCGCGGTGAACCTCTCGGCCTTGCAGTTCTGCCACACCGGCTTGGTGCAGAGCGTGGCCAAGGCGTTGGCGATGCACAAACTGCCGGCCAACAGCCTGACCCTGGAAATCACCGAAACCACCGCCATGAGTGATGCGGACGCGAGCATGACGGTGCTGCAACAGCTCTCGGACATGGGCGTGGATTTGTCCATCGATGACTTCGGCACCGGCTATTCGAGCCTGATGTACCTCAAGCGCCTGCCGGCCAACGAGCTGAAGATCGATCGCGGCTTCGTGCGCGACCTGGAGCACGACAGCGATGACGCGGCCATCGTCTCGGCCATCGTCGCCCTCGGCCAGGCCCTGGGCCTGCGGATCGTCGCCGAAGGCGTGGAGACCGATGTGCAACAAGACTTCCTGACCCAGCTGGGCTGCGATTCGCTGCAGGGTTATCTGCTGGGCCATCCGCTGCCGGCCGAGGGATTTTTGCAGGAGATTCGCCGGGCGAAACGCGTGGTGATGGCCTGAGACGCCCTCAGGGTACGATGTCGAACGCTGTGCTACCCAGTCGCTCGCCGTTGACCAGCAGGTGCACGTCATGTCGGCCCGCATAGTGTTTGCGGGTGGTCAGCTCGCGAATGTGTTGGGAGCGGCTGAGATTGACGCAACCCTGGGCGGGAAGATCGAAGGTCTTGAGCTTGAAGACCTTGGCCGAGGTGCCGCCCGAGGCTTTCACGTAGTCGACGGCGTAGTCGATCACCAGGCGCTGGCTCTGCTCCAGGGTTGATTGCACGGTGAAGGACAGCGTGACCTGTTCCCCCAGGCGAATCACCGCCGGCGTCACCTGTAAATCGAGCACCTGGACCTGCGCCTTGCCGCCGGCGCCGATGACCCCCAGCGCCCTGGGGTTGCCTTGTTTGATCAAGCTGCGCAGCGCATGCCGGGCGATCCACGCCGTGTGACGGTCTTGCAGTGGCCAGCCTTCGATCTGGTCCAGCACCCAGTCAGGATGCTGCTTGGTGACGTCGTTGAGGTGGTTGGCCACGGATTTGCGCACATACAGGCTGTCGTCGGCCTTGAGCGTGTCGAGGATCGCGGCGGCAAGGTCAGGGTTGGCCTGGATCGGCTCCAGGTGAAACGACCACGGCAGGCGTGGACGGCTGCCTTCGCTGGCGAGGCGGCGCACGTGCTCGTTGGCGTCCAGCGCCCAGTCGTGCATGACCTTGAGGGTGCGTTCCAGGTCATCGCGCAGGAAGTGCCGCACGGCGAACTCCGACGAGCCGAACCGGGTGAAATACTTGAGCGCATCCAGCGACACGTCGAAGCGATGCCGGCCGTAAGACGCCACGTAGTGCGGCAGGAACATGCTGACGAACATGCTGTTCAGGCGCGGAGCCAGGGCGCGCAGCACCTCCAGCGACGCCTCGTAATCGAGGGGTAGCACCGCGTGCAGGCACTCACTGACCCGGGCCATGCGCTGCATCACCGACAATTCGGCCAGCCCATCGTTGGCCCTGTGCAAGAACGCCTTGGCGTCGAAGGCTGGATACACCGCGCGCATTTCGCCGGCGATGTGCTCCAGGCGCGCGTTGTTGAAGATTTCCTTGAGGGCAGGGGAAGAGGCGGTGGTGCTCATGGTGGGTCCGTCCGGCGGGTGTTGGGCCAAGACCCGTCACTATGCCATGCCAGGCACAACCTGTGGCGAGGGAGCCTGCTCCCGCTCGGCTCTGTAGGAGCTGTCGAGTGCAACGAGGCTGCGATCTTTCCCCAGACACTTGAGTCTCAAGCGAAAGATCAAAAGATCAAAAGATCGCAGGCTTCGCCAGCTCCTACAGGGTTCAGCGGGAGCAAGCAGGGGTACAGTTTCCAGAAATTAAGGAATGATTCGCCGTCCGCGAAGTCCCAGATTCAGTCCCTCGAATAACTGGAGTTTTTTATGCGCAAACCCACCCTGATCGCCAGCCTGGTCCTGATCGCCGGCCTCACCGCTTTTGGGCCGGTCGCACAAGCGGTCGAGAAAACCGGCGACGCCCTGGAGCATTCGCCGAGCAATGGCCGCAGGCTGGTGGAGAACGACCGGGTACCGGCGGACTACCAGCGCGCGGACAGGGCCGTGAAAGACTTGAAACAGAAGAAGCTCGAACAGCCGACAAACGACCAGCAATGGGTGCAGATCGACGACAAGTACCTGCTGATCGAAACCGTGTCGGGCGCCATCGTCAAGATCGTTCCGGCCACCCGTTAAAGCACTTCGCCTTTGTCCCACAAATGCACCAACTCGCCAGGTGCCCGGTCCTCGGGCACCTGCAGCACCATCTCGTCGTCCTGGTCGTTGGCGCGATAACGCACCTCGATCTGGAAAAACCGCTGGTCGCCGCGCCCGGGCGTGGAGGAGGTCAGCGGCAGGCAGCCCTCCAGGACCGAGCAGATGCGGGTGCGCTGGTCGAGGTCGCACTGGGCGAACTCGATTTCCCGTGGTCGGGTCAGTGCATGAATGGCGGCCACGCCGCCCTGGCGCGACAGCCGCACCACGGCCTTGTCGTCGAGGTCTGGAAGGGTTTTCATCAGCTCTCCTGTGTCAGGTCGACGCCGACCTGGGCCCAGCCGTTCTGCACCGCTTGCACTTCCCGCATGCCGAAGCGCTGGCGGGCGTGCTCGACGGTCAGGCGGGCGAAGGCGCTGAAGGACGCGTCGTTGGCCAGTCTTCGGTCGCACAAGGTTTCATACCAGATCCGGCCGGCCTTTTCCCAGGCAAATCCGCCCAGCGTGGTCGCCACCAGATAAAAGGCCCGGTTGGGAATGCCGGAGTTGATGTGCACGCCGCCGTTGTCCTCACGGGTAATCACGAATTCGCGCATGTGCGCTGGTTGCGGGTCCTTGCCCAGCAATGGGTCATCGTAGGCGGTGCCGGGGTTGGACATGCTGCGCAGGCCGTCGCCGTTGATCTTGTCGGTGAGCAGGTCGGCGCCGATCAGCCAGTCGGCCTGGTCGGCGGTCTGTTCGAGCACGAACTGCTTGACCAGCACACCGAACACATCGGAGATGGACTCGTTCAACGCACCGGACTGGTTGGCGTAGATCAACCCGGCTTCGCTTTCGGTGACGCCATGGGCCAGTTCGTGGGCCACCACGTCGAGGGAGCGGGTGAAGCGCTGGAAGATTTCCCCGTCGCCGTCGCCGAATACCATCTGCGCGCCGTTCCAGAAGGCGTTTTCATAGCCTTGGCCATAATGCACGCTGCCCACCAGGGCGAAGCCTTTGTTGTCGATGGAGTCGCGCCCCAGGACCTTCCAGAAAAAATCATAGGTCGCGCCGAGGGCGTCGTAGGCCTCGTCCACGGCCGGGTCCCCACTGGCCCGCTGGCCTTCCAGGCGTACCGGCTGGCCGGGCAGTTCCATGCTGTTCTGGGCGTCATGCACGCTGCGTTGCGGGTGTCCGGCCTTGCCGGGCTTGGGCAGCGCCGCCGCGACCGGCGGATGGCTGGGCGGGCCTGGGTTGTGCCGCAGGTTGCGCACGTGGGTCAAGGTGCCGAGGGCGCTGGAGCGTTGCTGCTCGGAACCGTGGGCGATGATGCGGTTGAGGATGTACGGCGGAATGAAACTGTGGTGTGGGCGAGAGTCGATCATCAGAAAATCCTTATCTGAAATGCAGGGTCGATACCCATGTGAACCGAAGAGGCCGTTGCGGTTCCCTGGCCATGGCAGACAACGTTTGCCATGGGGCCTGATTTCTGCGAAAACCCCGCGCCAGGATCACACGAGGGATACGCCATGAATGAAGAACTGCAAATCATCGACCTGCAACAGGGCGACGGCAAAAGCGTAGTCAAAGGTGCGCTGATCACCACCCAATACCGCGGCACCCTTGAAGACGGCACCGAATTCGATTCGTCCTACAGTCGCGGCAAACCCTTCCAATGCGTGATCGGCACCGGTCGCGTCATCAAGGGTTGGGACTTGGGCCTGATGGGCATGCAAGTCGGTGGCAAGCGCAAGTTGTGGGTGCCGGCTCACCTGGCCTATGGCGAGCGTTCCATGGGCGCCCATATCAAGCCCAACGCCAACCTGATCTTTGAAATCGAGTTGCTGGAAGTCCTGACCCGGGACGATTGAGGGGGCAGGGGCGGGTCAGGACCGCTCGCTGAACAGTGGAATGCGTCCGTTGACCGAGGGGCGGTAGCGCCAGGTCAACTGCTCCAGTCTTGGTTCGGCTTCCAGAAGTACCGCCAGGGTGGCGCGGGCGATGCCCATGGCCAGGGTTTGCCCTGGGCATTCATGACGCCCGCTGCCGAAGCTGAAACTGCGGCGATTCGGCCGGTCCAGTAGCAAGCTGTCCGGCTGCGGGTTGAGCTGCGGGTCGCGGTTGGCTGAGGCCAGTAGCACCAGGATCGCTTCGCCAGGGTTCAATGCGCTGCCGAGGATTTCGCAAGGGGCGGCGACGAATCGACGGGTGTTCTGCACGGGCGGGTCGAAACGCTGGACTTCGGCCAGTAGCGGGCCGACTTGCGCGGGGTCGTCCCGCAGCGCCTGGCGCAACGCCGGATCGTCGATCAGTGCCAGCAACGCGTTGCCGATCAGCCCAGCCGTGGCTTCATAGGTTTGCGAGAGCAGGCCGATCAGGTTGGCGATCTTGCTGTCCGGCGCCGTGCCTTCGAAGCCTTGATCGATGTGTGTCAACAAAGGGATGTCCTGCGCCCCGAGCCGTTCCTGGAACAACCTGGCTAGCTGCTCGCTGGCCCGGTGCGCGGCGTTCAGTTGCGGCGCCTGGCTCAGGGGCGACAGGCAGGCGACGAAGTCTGCGGTCAATTCGCTGATCAGGCGACTCTCCGTCGGGTTGAAACCCAGTAATGCCGCGACCACGCTGGCCGGCCCGATGAACTGGGCCTGATGCAGGCCTTCGGCGCCGTCCCGGAGAAAGCGGGCTCTGATCAATGCTTCGATCTGACTGGGGTCGATGTCCTGCAACCCCGGCGCAATCGCCGCCCTCGGGCAACGCTGCCGTTCGCCTTCGTTCATGCGCATCAGATGGCCGAACACGCGGCCGGCCGGTCCCTCGGCGATGGCCTTGGGCACGGGCTCGTGGGCCGGGCGCACGTGGCAATCGGGGTGATGCAAGACGGCGCATACGGCCTCGGCGCTGCTGGCGATCCACAGGTTCAATTCAGGGTCGAAGGCCAGCCCGCCGGCGGCGCGCAGGGTGGCGTAGAAAGGGTAAGGGTCGGTGTGCGTCGCGGCGGTGATCGGGTCCATGAAGCGCGGCCTTGTTCGTGAGGGAGAAAGTGTTGCTACTATCTCCAGTCGATGCAGGGCTTGATTCGTCGGGGAGCGAACTATGAATGCAGAACACCATGACCTGGGCGTGTCCCAGGTGGCCGCGGCCATTGCCGAGCCGGCCCGTACCCGGATGCTGTGTGCGTTGATGGACGGCCATGCCCGTACCAGCACCGAATTGGCAAGCATCGCCGAGGTCAGCGCCTCGACCGCCAGCGCCCACCTGGCGAAACTCAAGCAAATGGCCCTGGTGCGCCTGCATGTCCAGGGCCGCCATCGCTATTACAGCCTGGCGGACCCACGCGTGGCCCAGGCACTGGAGGCGCTGATGGTGATCGGCCAGAGCGCCACGCCGACCTTCACCCCGCGCACGCCGGATCGCCTGCAATTTGCCCGCACCTGCTACGACCACATGGCCGGCACCTTGGCGGTGCGCCTGCATGACCGCATGCTTGAGGCCGGATGGCTGGTGGGCATGGAGGGTGAGGGCTATCGCCTGAGTGAATCCGGCGAGGCAGTGTTCGAGGGATTGGGTGTCGATGTGCATCACCTCGCCACGCAACGCCGCCGATTCGCCTGCCCCTGCCTCGACTGGAGCATGCGCCGCCCCCATCTGGGCGGGGCCTTGGGCGCGGCGTTGCTGCAAGTCGCGCTCAAGCGCAAATGGGTGATCCAGGACCTGGACAGCCGGGCGCTGGGGTTGACGGCCAGTGGCCGCCGGGAAATGGCGGCGCGATTCGGGATCAGTGCCGAAATCGACGTCAAACCCACAGGCGCCATCGCGAGCAGGCTCGCTCCCACAATGGGTCTGCGCTGAATACAAGACCCATGCACACCACCTATCCCCTGTGGGAGCGAGCCTGCTCGCGATGACGGCAGCACATTCAACGTCACATCATCCAGCCATATGCCTGCGCCGATATTCATCCGGCGTGGTCCCCATCATTTTGCGAAACATGCTGATAAACGCCGAGGCGCTGCTGTAGCCCAGGTCCAGGCCGATGGTTTCCACGCTCTGGCCGCGTTCGAGCAGGGCCAGGGCCTCGATGACTTTCAGGCGCTGGCGCCATTCAACCAAGGACATGCCCAGGTCCCGTTGGGCCCGGCGCATCAGCGTGCGTTCGGTGGTGTTGGCGGCGTGGGCCAGTTGTGGCAAGGAGCGCGGGTCGCTGGGGTTCGCCTCCAGAGCCCGCAGCACTGGGCCCAGCAGTGGGTCATCCGAGAAGGGCAGGTAGCTGCCGACGTGGGGCGCCTGAGTCAGTTTGTCCACCAGCACCTGTAACAAGCGCTGCTGTTCGGGCGTCTGCGGTTGGCTCGGCGGGTCGCTGCGCAGTTCTTCCAGCAACGCGCGGATCAGCGGGCTCAAGGTCAGCGCACAGGGTACGGCAGGCAGCGCAGCGCACAGTTCGGCCGCCAGATACAACGAACAATGGCAGGCCTCGTGCCGATTGAACCCCACATGTTCCATGTCCGGCGGCAGCCAGATGCCGTACTGCGGTGGCGCCAGGTAATGGTGCTGGGCGATCTCGATTTCCATCACGCCACTGTAGGAGTAGACGAACTCACCCCAGGCATGCCGGTGCCGGGGGTAAGTGGCGTGGGCCGGCATGCAGGCGCTGCGAAAGAAAATCGGCGAGGGCAGGGCCGATTCGAACGGAGGAATCTTCAGGTGTTGGGCTGGAGGTTGCATATCGACCGCAATGGCGGATTACCGGGATGGCTTGTCGGGTAATCACTATATCCAGCAAAGGTGTCAGGCAGACAATCCTTTCATCTCTTTTCTGCCCAAGGACCCTTTCCCATGACCACCCGTCGCGCCCTGGATGGCCAGGTCTGTGCCCTGATGACCGGCCTCTGTGCCATCTGGGGTTTCCAGCAAGTCGCGATCAAGGCAGGCGCCGTCGACATGGCGCCGATGCTGCAACTGGGCGTGCGCTCGGCCATCGCTGCGGTGCTGGTCTGGCTGTTGGTGCTGGCCCGCGGTGAACGCCTGTCCCTGGCCGATGGCAGTTGGCGCCCAGGCCTGCTGGTGGGGCTGTTGTTCGCCCTGGAGTTCGTGATGGTGGGCGAAGGCCTGCGTCATACGACGGCGTCGCACATGGTGATTTTCCTCTACACCGCACCGATGTTCGCCGCCCTCGGTTTGCACTGGAAACTGCCGAGTGAGCGTCTCAAACCGGCGCAATGGCTGGGCATCGCCGTTGCCTTCGGCGGGATCGTGGTGGCCTTCAGTGGCGGCTCGGGCGCGGCGAACGGCAGCTCGTTGCTCGGTGACGGCATGGGCTTGCTGGCTGGCGCGCTGTGGGGCGCAACCACGGTGACGGTTCGTTGTTCGCGGCTGACTGACGTGCCGGCCAGCCAGACACTGCTTTATCAACTGGTAGGCGCCGGGGTGCTGCTGATCGGCATGTCGGCAGCGCTGGGGCAAACGACGATCAACCCCACGCCACAACTCATTGCCAGCATGGCGTTCCAGGTGTTGCTGGTATCCTTCGCCAGTTTCCTGATCTGGTTCTCCCTGCTGCGCCACTACCTCGCGTCGCAATTGGGGGTGCTATCGTTCATGACGCCGCTGTTCGGTATCGGTTTTGGCGTCTGGTTGCTGGATGAGCCGCTGGAGCCGAACTTCATCGTTGGCGCGGCGTTGGTATTGAGTGGGATTCTGCTGGTCAGCGGTTACGGATGGTTTCGCCAGCGCTGGGGGCGATGGCCGGTTTTGCGGCGAGGGTAGTGGGGTGCAGACCCATGTGGCGAGGGCGCTTGCTCGCGCTGGGCTCTGTAGGAGCTGCCGAAGGCTGCGATCTTTTGATCTTTCACTTGAGACTCAAGTGTCTGGGGAAAGATCGCAGCCTCGTTGCACTCGACAGCTCCTACAGAGCCCAGCGGGCGCAAGCGCCGGCTTGGATCAAACCTTGACGATCCAGCCCGCCGGCGCTTCCACGTCACCGGTCTGCACGCCCGTCAGCTCTTTGTAGAGCTTCTGGGTGATCGGGCCGACTTCGGTTTCGCTGTGGAACACGTGCAGCTTGTCCTTGTAGCTGATGCCGCCAATCGGGGTGATCACCGCAGCGGTGCCGCAGGCGCCGGCTTCCTTGAAATCCGCCAGCTTGTCGATGAACACGTCACCTTCGATCACTTCCAGGCCCAGGCGCGATTTGGCCAGTTCGATCAGCGACAGGCGGGTGATGCCCGGCAGGACCGAAGGGGAGTTGGGGGTGATGAATTTGTTGTCGTGGGTGATGCCGAAGAAGTTGGCCGAGCCGACTTCTTCGATTTTCGAATGGGTCAGCGGATCCAGGTAGATGCAGTCGGCGAAAGTGGCCTTCTTGGCCAGGGAGCCGGGCATCAGGCTGGCGGCGTAGTTGCCACCGACCTTGGCCGCGCCGGTGCCTTGTGGGGCGGCGCGGTCGAAGCTGGAGATCAGGAAATTGTGCGGGGTCAGGCCGCCCTTGAAGTAGGCGCCGACCGGGATGCAGAAGATCGAGAAGATGAACTCGGGTGCGGTGCGCACGCCGATGTTGTCACCCACGCCGATCACGAACGGGCGCAGGTACAGCGCGCCGCCGGTGCCATACGGCGGGATGAAGCGCTCGTTGGCGCGGACCACTTGCTTGCAGGCTTCGACGAACTGCTCGGTGTCGACGTGCGGCATCAGCAGGCGGGCGCAGCTACGCTGCATGCGGGCGGCGTTCTGGTCCGGGCGGAACAGGTTGATCGAGCCGTCCTTGCAGCGATAGGCCTTCAGGCCTTCGAAGCACTGCTGACCGTAGTGCAGGGCGGTGGAGCCCTCGCTGATATGCAGCACGTTGTCTTCGGTCAGGGTGCCCGCGTCCCAGGCGCCATCGCGCCAGTGCGACAGGTAGCGCTTGTCGGTCTTGATGTAGTCAAAGCCCAGTTTGTCCCAATTGATGCTCTCGTTACCCATGACACCCTCTATTTCTTAACAACCGTCGAAACGGTTCAAGGCTTCTGACGTTTTTTGGATGGGGACAACAATACTTCATTCCGGGGCTGTTTCGCAGCCCGCTCGATAAGGGGCAGGCATATTTTCCCGGCGTTTCACATCTGTGGCGAGGGAGCTTGCTCCCGCTCGACTGCGCAGCAGTCGCAAAAACGGGGCCGCTTCGCAGCCCAGCGGGAGCAAGCTCCCTCGCCACAGGTGAAACTCATGCCTACAGATGCGCTACACGTCTAGAGATGCAACGCATGCCCCAACGCCCGCAACGCCGCTTCCTGCACGGCCTCGCCCAGTGTCGGATGGGCGTGGATGGTGCCGGCGATGTCCTCCAGGCGCGCACCCATTTCCAAGGATTGGCCGAACGCGGTGGACAGCTCCGACACACCGACGCCGACCGCTTGCCAACCCACAATCAAATGGTTGTCCCGGCGCGCCACGACCCGGACGAAACCGCTTTTCGATTCCAAGGTCATGGCCCGGCCGTTGGCGGCGAACGGGAAGCTCGAAACGATGCAGTCCAGGCCGGCAGCCTTGGCCTCGTCCGGCGTCTTGCCGACCACCACCAGTTCCGGATCGGTGAAGCACACCGCCGCAATGGCCGTCGGGTTGAACTCCCGATGCTGGCCGGCGATCAGTTCGGCGACCATTTCGCCCTGGGCCATGGCCCGGTGGGCGAGCATCGGTTCGCCGCTCAGGTCGCCGATGGCCCAGACATTGCGCATGCTGGTCTGGCAACGGCTGTCGATCTTCACCGCCGAACCGTTCATCGCCAGGTCCAGCGCTTCGAGATTCCAGCCCAGGGTGTTGGGTTTGCGACCGACCGCCACCAGCACCCGGTCGGTGTCCAGGTTCAACGTGTCGCCGTTGGGGTCACGCACCTGCAAGGTACTGGCCTGGGCATCGAAACCTTCGACGCTGTGCTTGAGGTACAGCTTTACGCCCAACTGCTTGAGCGCCTCGTGCACCGGTTGCGTCAGCTCGCCGTCGTAGGCCGGCAGGATCCGCTCCTGGGCCTCGACCACGCTGACCTCGGCGCCGAGCTTGCGGTAGGCGATGCCCAGCTCCAGGCCGATGTAGCCACCGCCGACCACCACCAGGTGCTTGGGCACCGAGGTGGGGGCGAGGGCTTCGGTGGAGGAAATGATCGGCCCGCCCACGGGCAGCATCGGCAGGTTGAGGCTTTTCGAACCGGTGGCCAGCAGCAGGTGCTCGCACTGGATGCGGGTGTCGCCGACCTCGACGGTCTTGCCATCGATGACCTTGGCCCAGCCATGAATAACCTGGACCTTGTGCTTTTTCAGCAATGCCGCGACGCCAGTGGTCAGGCGATCGACGATGCCGTTTTTCCATTCCACACTCTTGCCGATCTCCAGGGTCGGCGCCGCCACCGTGATACCCAAGGCCGAGCCCTGGCTGTGGTGGCAGGTCTGGTGGAACTGCTCGGCCACATGGATCAACGCCTTGGACGGGATGCAGCCGATGTTCAGGCAGGTACCGCCCAACGCCTGGCCTTCCACCAGGATGGTCGAAATGCCCAGTTGCCCGGCGCGGATCGCCGCCACATAACCGCCAGGACCGCCGCCGATGATCAGCAGCGTGGTGTTCAAAGATTGCATCTCTTACTCCACAAACAAGGTGGCAGGTTGTTCGAGCAAGCCGCGCAGGGCCTGGATGAATTGCGCCGCGTCCATGCCGTCGACCACCCGGTGATCGAAGGAGCTGGAGAGGTTCATCATCTTGCGGATCACGATCTGGCCCTTGATCACCATGGGCCGTTCGACGATTTTGTTGACGCCGACAATCGCCACTTCCGGCAGGTTCAACACCGGCGTGCTGACGATGCCGCCCAACGCACCGAGGCTGGTCAGGGTGATGGTCGAGCCGGACAGTTCATCGCGACTGGCCTTGCCATTGCGGGCGGCCGTGGCCAGCCGCGAGATTTCCGCCGCGCTGTCCCACAGGCTGCGGGCCTCGGCGTGACGCACCACCGGCACCATCAGGCCAACGTCGCTCTGGGTGGCGACGCCAACATGTACGGCGCCGCAGCGGTGGATGACCTGGGCTTCGTCGTCGTAGCGCGCGTTCATCTGCGGAAAATCCCGCAGGGCTACGACGAGGGCGCGGACCAGGAACGGCAGCAAGGTCAGCTTGCCGCGACTGGCACCGTGTTTTTCATTCAGGTGAACCCGTAGCTCTTCCAGGGCCGTGACGTCGATTTCCTCGACGTAGCTGAAATGGGCGGCGCGCTGGGTCGCTTCCTGCATGCGCTGGGCGATCTTGCGGCGCATGCCGATCACTGGTATCTGCTGCTCATCGTGGCGTTCGGCATAACCCGAGCCACCCTTGGCCTGGGTCGACGAACCCTGGGCCAGGTAGGCTTCGAGGTCTTCGTGCAGGACCCGTCCGGCGGGGCCGCTGCCCTGGACCAGGCGCAGTTGGATGCCCAGGTCCAGCGCATGTTTGCGCACGGCCGGCGAGGCCAATGGACGCTCTTCAGGGTCGCGGGCCACCGGGGCTTGCGGGGCGCAGCGTGGCGCGGCGGTTTTTTCCACCACCGGTTCAGGCGTTGCCACGGGCGCCGGTTTTGGTGCCTGCACAGCGGCCGGGGTTGGGGCCGGTTGCGCCGATTCCTTCAGGTTGCCCGCGCCTTCGACTTCGATGCGGATCAGTTCGCTGCCCACCGCCATGACTTCACCGGGCTCGCCGCCCAGGGCGATGACCCGGCCATGCACCGGCGAAGGGATGTCCACCATCGCCTTGTCGGTCATGACATCGGCCAGCACCTGGTCCTCGACGACCATGTCGCCGACCTTGACGTGCCACACCGACAGTTCAACTTCCGCGATGCCTTCGCCGATGTCCGGCATCTTGATAACGTGCGTGCCCATTCAGACCTCCATGACCCGTTTCAACGCCGCGCCCACACGGGACGGCCCTGGGAAATACGCCCACTCCTGCGCGTGCGGGTAGGGGGTGTCCCAACCGGTGACACGCTCGATGGGCGCTTCCAGGTGGTGGAAGCAATGTTCTTGTACCAACGACACCAGCTCGGCGCCGAAACCGCAGGTGCGGGTGGCTTCGTGGACGACCACGCAGCGACCGGTTTTCTTCACGGATTTGACGATGGTCTCAAGGTCCAGCGGCCAGAGGCTGCGCAGGTCGATGACTTCGGCGTCGATGCCGGTCTCTTCGGCGGCGACTTGGGAGACGTAGACCGTGGTGCCGTAGGTGAGCACCGTCACGTCCTTGCCCGGACGGGTGATGGCGGCGACGTCCAGCGGCACGGTGTAGTAACCGTCCGGGACTTGCGCCGAGGGGTGTTTCGACCACGGCGTCACCGGGCGATCGTGGTGGCCGTCGAACGGGCCGTTATACAGGCGCTTGGGTTCGAGGAAGATCACCGGGTCATCGTTTTCGATGGAGGCGATCAGCAGCCCCTTGGCGTCGTAGGGGTTGGACGGCATGACGGTGCGCAGGCCGCAGACTTGGGTGAACATCGCCTCGATGCTCTGGCTGTGGGTCTGGCCACCATAGATGCCGCCGCCGCAGGGCATGCGCAGGGTCATCGGCGCGGTGAACTCGCCGGCCGAGCGATAGCGCAGGCGCGCCGCTTCGGAAATGATCTGGTCTGAGGCCGGGTAGACGTAGTCGGCGAACTGGATCTCGGCCACCGGCCGCAGCCCATAGGCGCCCATGCCCACCGCCACGCCGACGATGCCGCTTTCGGAAATCGGTGCGTCGAACACCCGCGAGGTGCCGTACTTGTTCTGCAGGCCCTCGGTGCAGCGGAACACGCCGCCGAAGTAACCGACGTCCTGGCCGAACACCACGACGTTATCGTCGCGCTCGAGCATCACGTCCATGGCCGAGCGCAGGGCCTGGATCATGGTCATGGTGGTAGTGGTCATGGCGGTGTCCAACGCAATATTGTTGTTGTGATCGTTCATGTCAGATCCCCAACTGCTGACGCTGGCGCTTCAAGTGCTCCGGCATCTCTTTGTAGACGTCTTCGAACATGGTCGCGGCGCTTGGAATCTGCCCGCCGGCGAGAGTGCCGTACTGTTCGGCTTCCTTCTGCGCGGCGATCACCTCGGCTTCGAGTTCGGCGGTGACCGCCGCATGTTCTTCTTCGGACCACTGGCCGATCTTCACCATGTGTTGCTTGAGACGGGCGATCGGATCGCCCAGGGGGAAGTGGCTCCAGTCGTCGGCGGGGCGGTACTTCGAAGGGTCGTCCGAGGTGGAGTGCGGGCCGGCGCGGTAGGTGACCCATTCGATCAGCGCCGGGCCGAGGTTGCGGCGGGCGCGTTCGGCGGCCCAGCGCGAGGCGGCGTAGACCGCCATGAAATCGTTGCCATCGACGCGCAGGGAGGCGATGCCGCAGCCGACGCCGCGTCCGGCGAAGGTGGTGGCTTCACCGCCGGCAATGGCTTGGAAGGTGGAGATCGCCCATTGGTTGTTGACCACGTTGAGGATCACCGGCGCGCGGTAGACGTGGGCGAAGGTGAGGGCGGTGTGGAAGTCCGATTCAGCGGTGGCGCCGTCACCGATCCAGGCCGAGGCGATCTTGGTATCGCCCTTGATCGCCGAGGCCATGCCCCAGCCCACGCCCTGGATGAATTGCGTGGCAAGGTTGCCGGAGATGGTGAAGAAACCGGCGTCCTTGACCGAGTACATGATCGGCAATTGCCGGCCCTTGAGCGGATCGCGCTCGTTGGACAGCAGTTGGCAGATCAGGTCCACCAGCGGCACTTCGCGGGCCATCAGGATGCTTTGCTGGCGGTAGGTGGGGAAGCACATGTCGTCGATGTTCAAGGCCAGGGCCTGGGCGCTGCCGATGGCTTCTTCGCCAAGGCTTTGCATGTAGAAGGACATCTTTTTCTGACGCTGGGCGACCACCATGCGGTTGTCGTAGATACGCGTCTTGAGCATGGCACGCATGCCTTTGCGCAGGATCTCGACGGGGATGTCGGCGGCCCAGTCGCCCAAGGCATTGCCTTGGTCGTCGAGCACGCGGATCAGACTGCGGGCCAGGTCGGCGGTGTCGGCGGGTTCGACGTCGATGGGAGGTTTGCGCACCGTGCCGGCATCGGACAGATGCAGGTAGGAAAAGTCGGTCTTGCAGCCGGGACGGCCCGAGGGTTCGGGAACGTGCAGGCGTAGCGGTTCGTACGCTGGGTTCATGGCTTTCTACGCTCGATCTTGTGAATTTCTTGTAGTGGGCGCGCTAGCTGACGAATTTCCCTGGGTAGGTGGGAAATTGTCCTACAACAATCATAGGCTCGACGAAGAAGAATATTTTTCTCTGTTAGCTTGCTGTTCAGATCATTTGCAGATAAAAAATCTGCACAACGATAAAAAACAAGGTTATTTGTCTCATGCGTAAATTGGATCGCACCGACATCGGCATTCTGAACAGCCTTCAGGAAAACGCCCGCATCACCAACGCCGACCTGGCTCGTTCGGTCAATCTGTCGCCGACGCCGTGCTTCAACCGCGTCCGGGCCATGGAAGAGCTGGGGGTGATCCGCGAGCAGGTCACGCTGTTGGATGCCGACTTGCTGGGGCTGCACGTCAACGTGTTCATCCATGTCAGCCTGGAGAAGCAGGTGGAAGAGGCGCTGCAGCACTTCGAGGAGGCGATTTCCGACCGGCCGGAGGTGATGGAGTGCTACCTGATGGCCGGCGATCCGGATTACCTGATTCGCGTGCTGGTGCCGACGATCCAGTCGTTGGAGCGGTTCATGATGGACTTTTTGACCAAGGTCCCGGGCGTGGCGAACATCCGCTCCAGCTTTGCCCTCAAGCAAGTGCGCTACAAGACCGCGCTGCCGTTGCCGGCCAATGGGTTGACCTTGGGCACCTGAATTCAATCCCTGTGGGAGCGAGCTTGCTCCCGCTGGGCCGGTCCGGCGCCTCGGGCGCAGCAGCCCCAAACTGCTAGAGCTGGTTGATCGGAATCTTCAGATAGGTCACGCCATTTCCCTCGGCCGGCGGCAGGTGTCCCGCCCGCACATTCACCTGGATCGCCGGCAGCAATAGCGTCGGCATGCCCAATGTCTTGTCGCGCTGGGTACGCATGGCCACGAACGCCGCTTCATCAATCCCATCGCGGACATGAATATTGTGCTGGCGCTGCTCACCCACGGTACTCACGCAGTGGGGTTCGCGTTCCTCCGGTGGATAGTCGTGACACACATACAGCCGCACGCCCGCAGGAAACGCCAGCAGCTTGCGGATCGAGGCGTAGAGCTGATGGGCATTGCCGCCGGGGAAGTCGCAACGGGCGGTGCCCACGTCGGGCATGAACAGCGTGTCGCCCACCAGGATCACGTCGCCGTCGATCAGGTAGGCCATGTCCGCCGGGGTGTGGCCGGGCACGTGCAGCGCGGTGGCCTTGAGGTTGCCGATCAGGAAGGACGCGTCGGGCGCGAACAGGTGGTCGAATTGCGAACCGTCGACGGCGAATTGCGGTTCCAGGTTGAACAGGGTCTTGAACACGTTCTGCACCTGGCCGATGGACTCGCCAATGGCGATCTTGCCGCCCAGTTCGCGACGCAGATAAGGCGCGGCGGACAGGTGATCGGCATGGGCATGGGTTTCCAGCAGCCATTGCACCGTCAGTTGATGTTCGCGCACAAAAGCGATCACCCTATCCGCCTGCGTGGTGCCGCTGCGGCCCGAGGCCGGGTCGTAGTCGAGCACCGGGTCGACCACCGCGCAGTGCCCGCCATCGTGTTCGTACACGACGTAGGTAAAGGTCTTGGAGGCGGGGTCGAGAAAACTTTGAATCTGCGCGGGCATGACAGCGAACCTATGCGGGACGAACTCATAAAGGGGGCTGCTACGCAACCCAGCGGGAGCAAGCTCTGGCCACATACCCATATTGGATAAGTAGCACTTGTTGCAACGCCTGAGGTTTACAACATATGGTCCGCAGCTTAGTGAGGGCCAAGGCGTCCTGCAAATGCGATCGCACCTGCCAACAGGTGTGCGCGGCTTGAGAGAACCTGAATGTTACTGGCGAGTTTGTTTGGCGTGGTCATGGGCCTGGTCCTTGGCCTGACGGGGGCGGGCGGCGGCATCCTGGCGGTGCCGGCGTTGGTGTTGGGCCTGGGTTGGAGCATGACCCAGGCCGCGCCGGTGGCGTTGTTCGCGGTGGGCAGTGCGGCGGCGGTGGGGGCCATCGATGGGCTGCGCCATGGCCTGGTGCGTTACCGTGCGGCCCTGCTGATTGCGCTGCTGGGCGCGGTGTTTTCGCCGCTGGGCATCTACCTCGCCCATCAGCTCTCGGAAAAAATCCTGATGCTGCTGTTCAGCCTGTTGATGGTGCTGGTGGCGGCGCGCATGTTGCGCCGGGAAACGCCGCAAACGGGGCCCAGTGATCACGGTGCCGCCAGTTGGGGCCAGAAGAATTGCCTGCTCGACCGCCAGACCGGGCGCCTGGCCTGGACTGCCCGTTGCACCGCCACGCTGTCGGCATTGGGCGCGGTAACCGGCATGGTTTCAGGCCTGCTGGGCGTCGGTGGCGGCTTCCTGATCGTGCCGGCGTTCAAGCAACTGACCGACGTGCAGATGCGCGGGATCGTCGCGACTTCCTTGATGGTCATCAGCCTGATTTCACTGATTGGCGTGGTGGGCGCGTTTCATGCCGGCGTGAGCATCGACCGGGTAGGAGCGGCGTTCATTGCGGCGAGCATCGTCGGGATGGTGCTCGGGCGGCGAGTGTCGGCCAAGGTTCCTGCGCGGGCGTTGCAGGTGGGGTTTGCCGGCGTCTGCCTGGCGGTGGCGGGGTTCATGCTGGTACGGGCGTAGTTGCGACGAATCAGGATTGCACATTGCCTTTGTGGCGAGGGAGCTTGCTCCCGCTCGGCTGCGCAGCAGACGCCCTGGGTCAAGATTGTATGGGCCTGCTGCGCAGGCCAGCGGGAGCAAGCTCCCTGGCCACAAGGGGGGTGGTGTTTACAACTCCCGGCACTGCATCGAAAAGCCCAACGCCACCGACTGCCCTTGCTCCAGTAAACGCAGCCCCGGCCGTCCTGGCAGGTGATGGGCATTGACCGGGTGGCTGACCGGTTCGATGCAGAAGAAATCCAGACCCACGGGGCAGTACAACAGAAAGTATGGGCTACCGCTGGCGAGGCATTGCAGTTCATACCCCAGGTCTGGTTGCTGGATCAGGCAATTGCCGTCCCAGCCGCCGAAGCCATTGTCCACCAGTGTGTCGGGCAGCGTCCGGGCTTGCTGGAAATCCCACTCGGCAGGAATAGCACTCAGCTCCGTTGGCAGCTTGCTGGCATCGCATTTCCAGACTTCGTTCGCCCGGGTTTGCAGACGGGTGCCGGCGGTGCGCGGAAAATACGGATGCAGGCCAAGCCCATGCCAGGCGGGCTGTTTCGCCGTGTGGGTGACGTGCATTGCGATTTGCAATTGGCCGCCACTGAGGCGAATCCGCAGGGAGGCGCAATAGGCGAACGGGTGCTGGCTGTCGAGTTGCAACAAGGCTTCCTGGCCATTCTGTTCGATCACTTGCCACGGTTGCTGCCAGGCACTGCCATGGATCGGGAAGGGATCGTTGGGGCTGTTGGCGTCCAGGGCCAGCCAGCCGCCGGGGCAATCGAAACCGCCTTGGGCGATCCGGTTCGACCACGGGATCAACGGGAAGCAGCCGAGTTTTCCCGGCAGGCCATTTTCCAGCGCTTGCGGCGCGGGCGGGCGTAGCAGGGGAGCACCGGTACTGCTCAATGTCCATTCAACGAGACTGGCGCCCAGGTGCGGGGCCAGGGTGAGGCGGGTGAGTTCGTCTTCGAGGTACAGGAGAGGCTGCGTCATGGGAGTCGCTTCTGTTCGGAGGGAAGCAGATGGAAGGGAGGCAGATAGCTTTTGTGGCGAGGGAGCTTGCTCCCGCTGGACTGCGCAGCAGGCCCATCCGGTCTGGACCCGGGCGTCTGCTTCGCAGCCGAGCGGGAGCAAGCTCCCTCGCCACAAGGGGGCTTGCTCGCTTACAGGGTTACAACACCAGATGCGGCAGCCACAGGGAAATGGCAGGCACGTAGGTCACCAGCATCAGTACCACGAACAGCATGGCGTAGAACGGCAGCAGGGCCTTGACGGTGCTTTCGATGCTGACCTTGCCGATGGCGGAGCCGACGAACAACACCGCGCCCACCGGTGGCGTTATCAGCCCGATACCCAGGTTCACCAGCATGATCATGCCGAACTGCACCGGGTCCACGCCGATGCCCACGATCACCGGCATCAGGATCGGCGTCAGGATCAGGATCAGCGGCGCCATGTCCATCACGGTGCCCAACAGCAGCAACATCACGTTGATGCACATCAGGATCACGTAGCGGTTGTCCGACAGTGTCAGGAACGCGGTGGTGATCTTCGCCGGGATTTCCATCAGCGTCATGATGTAGCCGAAGCTGGCGGCGAAGCCGATCAGGATCATCACGATGGAGATGGTGCGCACCGTACGGTGCATCAGTTTCGGCAACTCGCTCCACTTGTAGTCGCGATAGATGCACATGGTGACGAAGAATGCCCACACCACGGCAATCGCGGCCGATTCGGTGGCGGTGAACACACCCGAGAGAATGCCGCCCAGGATGATGAAGAGGGTCATCATGCCCCACATGGCTTCCTTGCAGATCTTCAACGCTTGCTTGAGCGGAATCACTTCGCCCTTGGGGTAATTGCGCTTTTTCGCAAAAACCAGGCACAGCGCCATCAGGCAGAGGTTCATCATGATGCCGGGGACGATGCCGGCCATGAACAGCGAACCGATGGAGACGGTGCCGCCAGCGGCGAGGGAGTACAGCACCGCGTTGTGGCTGGGCGGTGTCAGCAGCGCTTGTACCGAACCACTGACAGTGACGGCGGTGGCGTATTCACGCGGATAGCCCCGGCGTGTCATTTCCGGGATCAGCACCGAGCCGACCGAGGCGGTATCGGCCACCGAGGAGCCGGAGATCGCGCCAAAGAAACTCGAGGCCACGAGGTTGACCAGGGACAAGCCACCGCGCACGAAGCCTACCAACACGCTGGCGAAGGCCACTAGCCGGCGGGACATGCCGCCCTCGGCCATGATTGCGCCGGCCAGCACGAAGAACGGAATGGCCAACAGCGAGAACTTGTTCACCCCGCCCGCGACCTGAATCATCATGGCCTGGAACGGAATGTCGATCCACCACGCGCCGATCAGGGCGGCAGCGCCCAGAGCGTAGGCGACCGGCATGCCGATCAGGATCAACAGCAAAAAACTGCCCAGCAGAATCAGAGCGTCCATTAAGCGGCACCTTCGTTTTCTTCGACCAGGTCGAACTGCACGACCCGACGCTGGCTTTGATCACCCAGCAAGAGTTTTTCCAGGACAAAAATCAGGGTCAGGAAGCCACCGACCGGGATCGGCATGTACGTGATGCCGACGCGCAGGGTAGGGATGGCGCTCATGAACTGATTCCAGGTGGTCATGCACAGCTTGGCGCCCCAGATGGTCATGAAGATGCACACCGCCGCCATCAATAGCTGGGTGAAAATCGACGCCGCGGTTCGCCATTGGGATGGCAGGCGGCTGGTGAGCATATCCACGGCCATGTGCGAGCCGGAGCGATAGCTGGAAGCGGCACCGATGAAGGTAAACACCATCATCAGCAGGATGGCGGTGGGCTCCGGCCAGCTCGAGCCTGAGCCCAGCACGTAGCGGGCAAACACACCCCAGGGGATCATCAGGGATACTGCCAGGACAGACAGGCCGGCCACCCAGATGCAAGTCATGTAAATCGTGTCGTTGATACGCAGCAGCAAGTTCTTCATCGGGTTCCACCGTAACCGGGCGCGCCTTTTTATCGCAGGCGCGCCCAGCCGTTTCATGAGTACAGATTGAGGGACCTTACTTGACGGCTTCGATACGCTTGATCAGGTCCGCATACGGCGCGCCGTATTTGGCCCGGACCGGCGCGGTGGCGTCATAGAAAGGTTTCTTGTCGACGGTGATGAACTCAACGCCAGCGGCCTTGAGTTTTTCTTCACTGGCGGCGGACTTCTTGTCCCACAGATCGCGCTCTTCAGCCTGGGCCGCCTTGGCAGCTTTTTTGACCATGTCCTGCTGTTCCGGCGTGAGCTTGTTCCAGGTGATTTTCGACATCACGATGGGCTCGGGCAGGATCAGGTGACCGGTCAGGCTGTAGTACTTGGCGTTCTGGTAGTGGTTGTGTTCGAGCAGGGTCGGCGGGTTGTTTTCCGCGCCGTCGATCACGCCGGTCTGCAGGGCGCTGAAGATCTCGCCGGTGTCCATGGCGATGCCGTTGGCGCCCATGGCATTCATCATCTCGATGAACATCGGGTTGCCTTGGACGCGGATTTTCATGCCCTTCAGGTCTTCGAGCTTGCGGACTGGTTTTTTGGTGTAGATGTTGCGCGTGCCACCGTCCATCCAGGCCAGGGCCACCAGGCCGAATTCGGAGTTGGTGATCCGGTCGAGGATCGCATCGCCGACTTCACCGTCGATGACGGCGCGCATGTGGGCCTGGTCGCGGAAAATGAACGGCATGTTGAAGACGTTCACGTCCGGCACGACAGGACCGACAATGCCCAGGCTGACCCTGGACATCTGGATCGCACCGGCTTGCATTTGCTCGATGACTTCTTTTTCGGAACCCAACACGCCGCCCGGGAAGTACTTGAACTTCAGTTCGCCATTGCTCTCCTTTTCCAGGGTTTTACCCATGGATTCCTCGGCGACCACGGTCGGGTAGCCCTTGGGGTGGATGTCAGCGATCTTGAGGTCGAGGGCGTGTGCCGCCTGGGCCAGGAAGGCCAGGGGCAGGGCTGCGATCAGAAGCGTGCGTTTGAAATTCATGGTCAATCTCCAGTGTTGTTGTTTTTATATCTATCGATGTGAAGCGGCAAAGCAGATCAGTTCGCGGAGTGTTTCCGTCCTCCGAAAGCAGGTTCAGCCAGGCCCTTGACGCCGGGGTTGAGCGCGAACACGCCACCGGCCAGGGATTGCGGGTCGTTGTCGTCGCCCGGGCGGATCGAGGTGACGAAGAGGGTGTCCAGCTGGCTGCCGCCAAAGGCGCACATGGTCGGTTTTTTCACCGGCACTTCCAGCGAACGGTCGAGACGTCCGTCTGGGGTGAAGCGATGAATCAGCCCGGCGTCGTTGGCGCAGA
Source organism: Pseudomonas thivervalensis (assembly GCF_001269655.1). Lineage (GTDB taxonomy): Bacteria > Pseudomonadota > Gammaproteobacteria > Pseudomonadales > Pseudomonadaceae > Aquipseudomonas > Aquipseudomonas thivervalensis. The sequence continues at coordinate 2,104 of NZ_LHVE01000011.1, read as the reverse complement.
TCCAATAGCAACCGTCGGCATCCACCGCTGCGCCATCCGGGCGACCGGCCAAGGGCATCATGTCGACGAACAGCCGCCGGTTGGACGGTGTGCCACTGTCGATGTCGTAGTCGAAGGCCCAGATCTGCTGGATCAACGGGTGCGAATCGGAGAGGTACATCGTCCGTCCGTCCGGGCTGAAGCCCAGGCCGTTGGGCACGATGAACCCGCTCAGTTGCGCCTCGACCGGGCTGCGTTGCCCGGCCTCATAGCGGTACATCCGGCCTTCGTCGGCATTGGCACCCATGTTCAACACCATGCTGCCGGCCCAGAAACGCCCCTGGCGGTCGCAACGGCCATCGTTGAGGCGCATGTCGGTGCGGCTGTGTTCCACGCTCGCACAGAGTTCGCTGTCAAGGCTGCCGTCGTCATGGGGGTGCAGGCGGAAAAAACCGCTTTCCATGCCGGCGACCCAGCCACCGTCCTGGTGACGGGCGATGCAGGCGAGCATTTCGGGCGCTTCCCAGCCCTGGATTTTTCCGTTGCTGGCGTTCCAGCGTTGCAGGCCGCCGCTGGGGATGTTTACCCAGTACAGCGAGTTTTCCTCGGGGACCCACACCGGGCTTTCCCCGACGGCGTTGCGTGCATCGACAATCAATTCGGCTTGCATGGCGATTCCTTGGTTCGTTCGTATCCCATGAACAACAGGCGAATCAGTCGTCGAACGGGCCGGCTGCGACAAAGGCACCGCCCTGGTAGATCCTGGCTGGGTCATCGGCGGCCGGCATTGGCTGCGCTTCGACCTTGTCGCGGAAAATCTCGGAAGTGTCCTTGGGCTGATAGCCCAGGTGCGCGGCGTGGCTGTTATCCCACCAGACGTCGCGGTTGGCGGACACGCCATAGACCACGGTGTGGCCGACCTTCGGCGTGTAGAGCGAGCATTCGAGCAATTGGGTGAGGTCGTCGAAGCTCAGCCAGGTGCTCATCATCCGGCGGTTTTGCGGCTCCGGGAACGACGAGCCGATGCGGATGCTCACGGTCTCGATGCCGTAGCGATCGAAATAGAAACTGGCCATGTCTTCGCCGTAGGACTTGGACAGGCCGTAGTAGCCATCCGGACGGCGCAGGCAATGGGCGTCGAGGGCCTCGTCCTGCTTGTAGAAACCGATGACGTGGTTGGAACTGGCGAAGATCACGCGCTTGACGCCGTGCTTGCGCGCCGCTTCATAGATGTGGAACACGCCACTGATGTTGGCGCCGAGAATCTCTTCGAACGGGCGCTCCACCGAGACACCACCGAAATGCAGGATGGCGTCGACGCCTTCCACCAACTGGTGCACGGCCTGTTTATCCGACAGGTCGCAAGGCACCACTTCTTCGCTTTCGTCGATGGCCGGGGCCATGTTGGCGATGTCCGACAGGCGAATGTGGCGGGCGTAAGGCTTGAGGCGTTCGCGCAAGACTTTGCCAAGGCCGCCGGCGGCGCCGGTCAATAGCAGGCGATTGAAGGGGTGGCGAATCTGTGTCGTGGTCATGGCATTACCTGAGCAAACAATGAGAGGTACAGTTGTTATAAGTTGTCGTACGACCGAGAGGGAATATCCTTATCCTTCCGCTACCTTGTCAACGTTTGATCGACGAACCGCTCTGGAATCGGCGTCCCTGCCGCAGATTGCCATGGGATGCGCCCATGGCAATGGTCCCGTATTACAGAAGCGAAATCGGGTAGTTGAAGATGATTCGGTTCTCGTCGAATTCGTTGGTGCTGAAGTCACGACGAAGCGACGAGTTACGCCATTTCACGTTGAGGCTCTTGAATACACCGCTCTGTACGGTGTAAGCCAGCTCACTTTCACGGCCCCATTCCTTGCCGTCATCGACCGTGGCGGTGTGCACATTGTCGCCGCTGATGTAGCGGTTCATCAGGGTCAGGCCCGGCACGCCGACGGCGGCGAAGTTGAAGTCATGGCGCACTTGCCAGGATTTTTCCTTGGCGTTGTCGTAGCTGGAGTTGTAGCTGTCGTTCGCCAGGGTGCCGCCGCTGGTGCCGTTGACGCGCATCCAGGCGTCGTCGCCGCCGACTTTCTGTAGGCCAACGTAGAAGGTGTTGCCGCCGTATTTGGCC
>NZ_LHVE01000010.1 GCF_001269655.1 Pseudomonas thivervalensis | reverse complement strand
GAAGTACTGCTGTTGGTAGATGTCGGACAGTTCCGCGTACCAGACGCCGACCTGAGTGCGTTTCTCGTTGAAGGCGTATTCGCCGCCGCCGAAGTTGAAACGGTCGGAGGTGAACGCACCGCGGCCGTTCATCGACATGTCTTCCATGCTCGCGTCGTTACGCGGGCTGTTGCCACGGAACTGGCCGCCGTAGAGGCTCAGGCCGTTGATTTCGGTGGACGTCACCTGGCCGCCACGGAAGGTTTGCGGCAGGGAACGACCGTCGTCGGAACGCAGGATCGGCAGCACCGGCATCCATTCGCCGACCTTCAGTTCAGTCTTCGAGACCTTGGCCTTGAGGGCCACGCCGAGGCGACCGAAGTCGTCGGCGGGGCGACCGTCGTCATGCACCGGCAATAGGGACGTGTTCGCCGTGCCACGGCCGCCGTCGAGCTTGACCGAGTAGATCCCCAGCACATCCACGCCGAAACCGACTGTGCCCTGGGTGAAACCGGACTTGGCGTCGAGGATGAAACTCTGGGTCCATTCTTCGGCTTTGCCTTGGGCGTTGTTCGGGTTGGTGAAGTTGCGGTTGATGTAGAAATTGCGCAGGTTCAACGTAGCCTTGGCGTCATCGACGAAGCCTTCGGCGCTGGCGGTCATCGGCAGAAACGCGGCAAGGCTGCTGCAACCGAGCAGGACCAGGGCGGGGCTGGTGTTGCGAAGAGTACGGCGGTTTGGACGATGGTTGGGCGAAAAACGGACACGTGTGCTCACTATGGCGCTCCCTTACTTTTTGTTGTTTTTATTTGTCATACGTCGTCGTACAACATGGGGTGGATTATTTGGAAGCGGCTGCTCGTTGTCAACTGGCCATTATCGGAATTATCCAACTCGGGCGTGCTTCAAAATGAGGCGGTGCAACGGCTTTCGTCGGTGGAGGTCAAGATCGAAGGCGGTGGAGCCGGGTAAATCCGGGATTTGAGAATAGTGGGGAGGATGCTCAGTTGTGCGATGACTGGTCTAAGACATTAGTCGAATGCCCCCGATCGGAAGGCTTAAGCGGCTCTTGTGGCGAGGGAGCTTGCTCCCGCTGGACTGCGCAGCAGGCCCAGGTTCTTTGTTTCAGCACAAATTTTTGGGGCGGCTTCGCCACCCAGCGGGAGCAAGCTCCCTCGCCACAAGGGGTGTGTTGTTAGCTCTGTTTCCAGTCCAAACAGGCCTGTGTTTATTCATAGGTAGGATCGTTCGGGATCGGGCTACGTTGTCTTGCGCCGTTACCTACAACTGCGCCAGAATCCGCCGGCTTGTGCGCCTTGGGCCAGGGCTCTATCGTTTCCGGGTCGCTGATTGAATCAGCGATCGGGTTTGGTAGCCCAGGTATCGGTGCATAGCGTCATCTCTTGCAAGTGCAATCCTACACTTCGCTTTTTGGTGGCCATGCGCAGGGCCTCTTCGGAGGCGCCGGCTCCGATGCCCGGTCTACCAACCTTCGTATGGCCGCCACCCTAATTCGTTTGGTAGCGAAAGGGATGTTGGCTCCCTTTTAAATGCATCGGAGCTTCATCTATGTTCAAAGTAACCCCCAACCCACCGGATACAGATCCATCCAGCTCAAAAGCGTTCGACAAAGCCGCCGACCGCATCCTTGACTCCTACCTCAAGCCCAAACCCAGCAAACCCGAGGCCGAGCCCGGCCAGCTGTTCACCGTCGTCAACGGCGTCGACACCGAAACCCTGCTCGCCAACCTCAGCGAAAACCTGGCCTCGGCCAATGCCATGGTCAATGACCTGGCCTTCGACCTGGAAGGTCCGAGGCGCCACATTGCCCTGGGCACAGCAATTGATCGAACTGAGCACAATGTTGGCGAACCGCGCGCTGGATAACGTCGAAGCACGGCAGTCGACATAGCGCAAAACCCGCTTTTGTGGCGAGGGAGCTTGCTCCCGCTGGGTTCTGTAGGAGCTGGCGAAGCCTGCGATCTTTTGATCTTGATCTTGATCTTTCGCTTGCGACTCAATTGTCTGGGGCAAGATCGCAGCCTCGTTGCACTCGACAGCTCCTACAGAGCCGAGCGGGAGCAAGCTCCCTCGCCACAAAAGCCTTCCCGCAGGGATCCCCGGTGTTTTCAAGAGTGGGCGAATGCTAGTCTTGATCAACGCTGTTGCCAGGGAGCCCTCATGGGCAATCACAAGATCGAGATTCGTCGCAGTAACGTCGAGAAAATCCTGTTGGCCGCCGAGAAAGTCTTTGCCGAGAAAGGTTTCGGCAGCACCGCCATGGCCGACATCGCCGCCGAAGTGCAATTGCCGCGTTCCAACCTGCATTACTACTTCAGCACCAAGAGCGAACTGTACAGCGCCGTGCTGTTCGACCTGCTGGAAGTCTGGAAACAGGACGCCTTGTGCTTCGAAATGTTCGACGACCCGCGGGTGGTGCTCAGCAGCTACATCCGCGCCAAGATGAACCACTCCCGCAGTCGGCCCTACGGCTCCAAGGTCTGGGCCAACGAGATCATCCACGGCGCCCCGACCCTGGGCCAGGCGCTGGACGCCAGCCTCTATGACTGGGCCAAGATGAAGGAAGCGAAAATCCACCAGTGGGTGGAGGACAAACGCATCCTGCCGGTGGAGCCTTCAAGCCTGCTCTACATGATCTGGGCCTCGACCCAGCACTACGCCGACTTCGACCATCAGATCAACATCCTCAACGACCACCAGCCGCTGTCTGACATGCAGTTCGAACGGGCGGTGCAGACGGTGACCAGTGTGATTTTGCGGGGGATTGGGTTGGAGCCTTGAGGTTTGTGTGGGAGCTGATGGCCCCTTCGCGAGCAGGCTCGCTCCCACAGGGGATCGGTGGTGGACACAAAATTTGTATTCACCACAAATCCAATGTGGGAGCGAGCCTGCTCGCGATGACGGTAGCCCAGGCACCTCAACTTTCAAGCAGTGACATGATAGGGATTCCTCGGATCATGATTCCAATCCAGAAACGGCTTGCCGGTGTCCACCGTCACCATCTCGATGCAGTCCTGCACCGGGCAGGTGATCTGGCACAGGTTACAGCCCACGCATTCGTCGTCGATCACCTCATACACATGGGTGCCGTCCGCCTGCTTGAGGCTGGCGATGGCCTGGTGTGAGGTGTCTTCGCAGGCGATGTGGCAGCGCCCGCAACCGATGCAGGCCTCTTGATCGATCTTGGCGATGACCTGGTAGTTGATGTCCAGGTACTTCCAGTCGGTGGTGTTGCCCACCGCGCGACCGGAGAACGCCTGCAGGTTGGCGTGACCCTGGCTGTCCATCCAGCGTGACAGGCCGTCCTTCATCTCTTCGACGATGCGAAAACCATGCAGCATCGCCGCCGTGCAGACCTGCACCGCGCCGCTGCCCAGGGCGATGAATTCCGCGGCGTCGCGCCAACTGCCGATGCCGCCGATGCCGCAGATCGGCAAGCCCCGGGTCTGCGGGTCGCGGGCGATTTCCGCGACCATGTTCAGCGCGATCGGCTTGACCGCCGAACCGCAGTAACCGCCGTGGGTGCTCTGGCTGCCGACGCTGGGCAGGGCGACCATGCGGTCCAGGTCGACGCTGGTGATGGAGTTGATGGTGTTGATCAACGACACCGCATCCGCACCACCCCGATGGGCCGCGCGGGCGGCGACGCGGATGTCGGTGATGTTCGGCGTGAGCTTGACGATCACCGGCAGCGAGCAGTAGGTCTTGCACCAGCGGGTCACTTGCTCGACGTATTCGGGCACCTGGCCGACCGCCGCGCCCATGCCCCGTTCCGGCATGCCGTGGGGGCAGCCGAAGTTCAGCTCGATGCCGTCGGCGCCGGTGGCTTCCACCAGGGGCAGGATGTTCTTCCAGGACTCTTCGACGCAGGGCACCATTAGTGAGACGATCAACGCCCGGTCTGGCCAGTCCTTCTTCACCTGGGTGATTTCCCGCAGGTTGATCTCCAGCGAACGGTCGGTGATCAGCTCGATGTTGTTGATGCCCAACACCTCGCGATTGGCCCCGTAGTGGGCCGAGTAGCGCGATGACACGTTCACCGCCGCCGGATCCTCACCGAGGGTTTTCCAGACCACGCCACCCCAGCCGGCCTCGAAGGCACGGACGACGTTGTAGGCCTTGTCGGTGGGCGGCGCGGAGGCCAGCCAGAACGGATTGGGGGCTTTGATGCCAGCGAAGACAATCGACAGATCGGCCATTTACGCAGCCTCCACGTTGAGCATCAGTTGAGCGTTGATCGCCTCGGCGGCGAGCTTGCCGTGCTGCACGGCCTGCACGGTGAGGTCCTGGTCGAGGCTGGTGCAATCGCCGCCGGCGTAGACCCCGGGAACACTGGTGCGCAGGTGTTCGTCCACCAGAATCCGCCCGTCCTGGCGCTTGAGTTCCCGGGCCAGTGGGTCCACCAGCGCGCTGTCGTCGAAGGCTTGGCCGATGGCTTTGAAAATGGCGTCGGCGGGCAGGTCGAAGGTCTCGGCGCCGATGACCAGTCGGCCGTTTTCCAGGTGGGTACGGGAAAAGCGCATGCCGCACACGTGCCCGGCGTCATCGAGCAACACCTGTTGCGGTTGGGCCCAGGTCAGCAGGCGCACCTGATTGGCCTTGGCGATGTCTTGCTCATGCAAGGTCGCGCCCATGTCTTCCAGGCCCCGACGGTAGACCAGGTTGACGTCCCGGGCGCCGAGGCGAGCCATCTGCACGGCCATGTCGATGGCGGTGTTGCCGGCACCGAGGACGATGCAACGGTCGGCCACGGGCAACTGGCTGAGGTCGTCGGCCTGGCGCAGTTCGCGGATGTACTCGGTGGCGGCCAGCAGCCCCGGTGCCTGTTCGTCGCTCAGGCCCAGTTGTTTGCTGGCGGCCAGGCCGAGGCCGAGGAATACCGCGTCGAATTGTTGATGCAAGTCGCTCAGGCTCAGGTTTTCGCCGAGTCTCTGACCGTGACGGATTTCGATGCCGCCGATGCCCAGCAGGAAGTCCAGTTCACGTTGGGCGTAGTCGTCCACCAGTTTGTACTTGGCGATCCCATATTCGTTGAGGCCGCCGGCCTTGTCGCGGGCTTCGAAAATCACCACGTCATGGCCGTGCATCGCACTGCGGTGGGCGCACGACAACCCCGCCGGCCCGGCCCCGACCACGGCGATGCGCTTGCCGGTGGTGGCGGCCCGTTGGAACGGGTGGCCGCTGAAGTGGGCGTTATCCACCGCATAGCGTTGCAGCGAGCCGATCAACACCGGCGCGCATTCATGGGCGTTGTTGCGCACGCAGGCCTGTTGGCACAGCACCTCCGTGGGGCAGACCCGGGCGCAACTGCCCCCGAGGATGTTGGCCGAGAGGATTTTCTGCGCCGCGCCTTGGACATTGTCCTGATGGATGTTGCGAATGAACGAAGGAATATCGATCTCGCTGGGACAGGCGTTCACGCAGGGCGCGTCGTAGCAGTACAGGCAACGGGACGCTTCCAGGTGGGCCTGGCGCGCGTTGAGCGGCGGCGCCAGGTCGCTGAAGCGGGCGGCGAGGGTGGCCGGGTCTTCCTGGGAATGGGGGAGGTGACTCAAGGGCTGGATCATGGAATGGGCCTCACGGTGTTTGAGGTGCTGCCTCTGGTGGGCAGTGGTTTTTTTCGGTCGCCTTGATCGTTCCCACGCTCCGCGTGGGAATGCAGCCCGGGACGCTCTGCGTCCCAAAGCGGAACGCGGAGCGTCCCCAGAGGCATTCCCACGCAGAGCGTGGGAACGATCCTGGGGTCAGCGTTTCACGGCCGTTGGCCGATTCAGCTCCGCCCGCTTACTCAACAAATCGAACACCGCCGGATACGCCGGCCGTTCGATGTAGCGCCCGGCGCCGCGTTCGGCCCGCAGGTCGCCGTCGGCCCACACCAGCCGACCCTGGCTGATGGTGTGGCTGGGCACGCCGCGCACGGTCTTGCCCTCGAAGATGTTGAAGTCCACTTGCTGATGGTGGGTCTTGGCTGAAATCGTCCGGCTACCCTGGGGATCCCAGAGCACCAGGTCGGCATCGGCACCAACGCGGATCGCCCCCTTGCGAGGGTAGAGGTTGAAGATTTTCGCGGTGTTGGTGGAGGTCAGGGCGACGAAATCCTGCATCGACAATTTGCCGCTGTTGACCCCCTCGTCCCAAAGCACCGCCATGCGGTCTTCGATGCCGGCGGTGCCGTTGGGGATCTTGCTGAAGTCGTCACGCCCGGCGGCTTTCTGTTCGGCGCAGAAACAGCAATGGTCGGTGGCGGTGGTGTGCAGGTTGCCGGATTGCAGGCCGTGCCAGAGTGCCTCTTGATGCCCCCGTGGGCGGAAGGGTGGGCTCATTACGTAGCCGGCGGCGGTCTGCCAGTCGGGATCGCGATAAACACTGTCGTCCAGCAGCAGGTGCCCGGCCAGTACTTCACCGTAGACCGGTTGGCCTTTGCTCCGGGCGTAGGTGATTTCGTCCAGGGCTTCTTTGGTGGACACGTGCACCAGGTACAGTGGCGTGCCCAGGGTTTCGGCGATGCGGATGGCGCGGCTCGCGGCTTCGCCTTCCACTTGCGAGGGCCGCGACAGCGGATGGGCTTCGGGGCCGGTGATGCCCTGGGCCAGCAGCTTGCGTTGCAGGTGGTAGACCAGTTCGCCGTTTTCGGCGTGCACGGTGGGCACCGCGCCCAGTTCCAGGCAGCGCTCGAAGCTCGCCACCAAGGTGTCGTCGGCGGCCATGATCGCGTTCTTGTAGGCCATGAAATGCTTGAAGCTGTTCACGCCATGATGGCTGACCAGCTCGGCCATTTCTTCACGGACCTGCTCGCTCCACCAAGTGATCGCTACATGGAAACCGTAGTCGCTGGCGCTTTTCTCGGCCCAGCCGCGCCATTGATGAAAGGCTTCCATCAGCGACTGCTGGGGGTTGGGAATCACGAAGTCGATGATCGAGGTGGTGCCCCCGGCGAGGCCCGCCGCCGTGCCACTGAAAAAGTCTTCACTGGCGACCGTGCCCATGAACGGCAACTGCATGTGCGTATGGGGATCGATGCCGCCGGGCATCAGGTATTGACCGCTGCCATCGAGCACTTCGACAACGGCCGGAACATCCAGGTTGTCACCAATGGCCTTGATCACGCCGTCGGCGCAAAACACATCGGCGCGATAACTTTCATCATGGGTAATAACGGTGGCGCCACGGATCAACAGAGACATTCCGAGTTCCTCGCAGGCATGACCGACTGTTGCCGGTTCTTTATGTTTTATCCATCACGGTAGGTAAAGTCGTGCCGGTTTATATTCTTGTCACGACTGTCAGGATTAGACGCTAGCTGGAGTTATCGAAATGAGCAAGATTATTTTTTATAAGCTTATTCGTTAATTAACCTATTGAAATTTAACGATTAATTTACAACTTCACCAAAATGGTGAGCCTGTTCACCATTTTGACGCACTTGACAGGATCGTTATTTGAGCGAGATTTGTCATGGTAAATCAGCGGCTTGAAAGCGTTTGAAGTGCGGTCCAGACACCTCGCGTCGATTCGGGGTGCACCACTTTGAATCTCCTGCTCGACAGGGCGTGAAGGTCATCTAGCCTCAATATCGATAAGCCGGGAGTTAAACAAGGCAATCACTGGGTTTTAAAACGTTAAACATCAAAAGGTTGAAAGGGTTATATCGATCATCCGGTCAGCTCGGCGCGTTATTCGGCACGGTTATTGAGTGCCGTCGTGGCCTGGCGGGGTGATGGATAGCACGCGTGCAAGTACTCCGGCCATCGCCAGTCGATGAGCAAAAATAATGAAAACAGTGGAGCGGACATGACCAGATCAACAGTGATCGAGCGCGACGGATTATTCGAGCTTGAAGCCGGCAGCGACGTCCTCGACAGCCCCCGTTATAACCACGACATCGCGCCGACCCAGGTGCATGAGCGAACCTGGAACAAATGGCACATCACCGCATTGTGGGTGGGCATGGCGATCTGCGTGCCGACCTACACCCTCGGCGGCGTGCTCACCGCCTATTTCGGCTTGACGGTGGGCGAGGCGCTGCTGGCGATCCTGTTCGCCAACATCATTGTGCTGATCCCCCTGACCCTGAACGCCTTCGCCGGAACCAAGTACGGCATTCCGTTTCCGGTGCTGCTGCGCTCGTCCTTTGGTGTCATTGGTTCCAACGTGCCGTGCCTGATCCGCGCCCTGGTGGCGTGCGGTTGGTTCGGCATCCAGACCATGTTCGGCGGGTTGGCGATCCACTTGTTTCTCGGCTCGGTGTTCGAAGGCTGGAAGAGCCTGGGCGGTACCGGCGAAGTGATCGGCTTCATGGTGTTCTGGGTCATCAACCTGTGGGTGGTGCTGCGCGGTGCCGAGTCGATCAAGTGGCTGGAAACCCTGTCTGCGCCGCTGCTGGTACTGGTGGGGGCGGGGCTGTTGGTGTGGGCGTTGCCCAATGTCTCGTTGACTGAACTGATGGCGGTCCCGGCCAAGCGGCCTGAAGGCGCCGGGGTGACGAGCTATTTCCTTGCCGGGCTGACGGCGATGGTCGGTTTCTGGGCCACGCTGTCGTTGAATATTCCGGACTTCAGCCGTTATGCCAAGAGCCAGAAAGACCAGATCGTCGGGCAGATCATCGGCCTGCCGTTGACCATGTTCCTGTTCGCCTCCCTCGGCGTGGTCATGACCGCGGCTTCGGAAAAACTGGTGGGGGTGACCGTCTCCGACCCGGTGACCTTGATCGGGCACATCCAGAGCCCGGTGTGGGTGGCGTTGGCCATGGTGCTGATCATCGTCGCTACGCTGTCGACCAACACCGCGGCCAACATCGTTTCGCCCACCAACGACTTTCAGAACCTGGCGCCGAAACTGATCGGTCGCACCAAGGCGGTGATGCTCACTGGGTTGGTCGGGCTGGCGTTGATGGCCCACGAACTGCTGAAGAAACTCGGCCTGATCGTCTCCGAGGTCAGCCTCGAGTCGGTCTATTCCAACTGGCTGCTGGGTTATTCAAGCCTGCTGGGGCCGATTGCCGGGATCATGGTGGTGGATTATTTCCTGATCAAGAAACAGCAACTGGACTTGGCCGGGTTGTACCGCGACGACATTTACCCGGCGTGGAACTGGAATGGCTTCATCGCCTTTGGCGTGCCGGTGGTGTTGACGCTGCTGTCCCTGGGCAGCGATGCGTTCAGTTGGTTCTACAGCTATGGCTGGTTCACCGGCTCGGCCCTGGGCGGGGTGATTTATTACGGGTTGTGCAGTATGCGAGCGAGCCCGTCCGTCGCTAAAACAGCGGTGTGAAAGAGGGCCTCATCGCGAGCAGGCTCGCTCCCATAGGGGATGTGCTGTGCACACAGATTTTGCATCCACCCAAATCCAGTGTGGGAGCGAGCTTGCTCGCGATAGCGGCCTCAAACACACCCGAAAAAAATGCCTGAAAAAATGGAGATCCCCATGAACGCAGCCCTCGACGTCCTGCAATCCACCCATCAGCACATCAACCGCGACCGCCTGTGGCAGTCGCTCATGGACCTGGCCCAGCTCGGCGCTACGGTCAAGGGCGGTGTGTGCCGGCTGGCCCTGACCGACCTCGACCGCCAGGCCCGCGACCTGTTCGTGCAATGGACCCAGGCGGCGGGCTGCACCGTCAGCATCGACGGGGTGGGCAATATCTTCGCCCGTCGCCCGGGGCGCAATCCGAACCTGCCACCGGTGATGACCGGCAGCCACATCGACACCCAACCCACCGGCGGCAAGTTCGACGGCTGCTTTGGCGTACTGTCCGGGCTGGAGGTGCTGCGCACCCTCAACGACCTGAACATCGAGACCGAAGCGCCGCTGGAAGTGGTGGTCTGGACCAACGAAGAAGGCTCGCGCTTCGCCCCGTGCATGATGGGCTCCGGTGTGTTCGCCGAGAAATTCAGCCTCGAAGAAACCCTCGCCAAGACCGACGCCGAGGGCATCAGCGTCGGCCAGGCGCTCAACGCCATCGGCTATGCCGGCCCGCGCCCGGTCAGTGGGCATCCGGTGGGGGCGTATTTCGAGGCGCACATCGAACAAGGGCCGATCCTCGAAGACGAGGGCACGACCATCGGCGTGGTGATGGGTGCCCTGGGGCAGAAGTGGTTCGACCTGACCTTGCGCGGCGTCGAAGCCCACGCCGGCCCGACCCCGATGCACCTGCGCAAGGACGCCCTGGTGGGTGCCTCGATCATCGTCGGCGCCGTCAACCGTGCCGCCCTCGGTCATCAGCCCCATGCCTGCGGCACGGTCGGTTGCCTGCAAGCCTATCCGGGGTCGCGCAATGTCATTCCCGGCGAGGTGCGCATGACCCTGGATTTCCGTCACCTGGAACCGGCGCGCCTGGATTCGATGATCGCCGAGGTCAAGCAGGTGATCGAAGACACCTGCCGGCAACACGGCCTGACCTTCGATTTGAAACCCACCGCCGACTTCCCGCCGCTGTATTTCGACCAGGGTTGCGTCGACGCCGTACGCGGCGCCGCCCAAGGGCTGGGCCTGTCCCACCTGGACATCGTCAGCGGTGCCGGCCATGACGCGATCTTCCTCGCCGAACTGGGCCCGGCCGGAATGATCTTCGTGCCCTGCGAAGGCGGCATCAGCCACAACGAAATCGAAAACGCCGCCCCAGACGACCTCGCCGCCGGTTGCGCGGTGCTGCTGCGAGCGATGCTGGCCGCGTCCCAGGCAATTGCCGAGGGGCGCATGGCCGCGTGAGGGGTAAAAGATCGCAGCCTCGTTGCACTCGACAGCTCCTACAGGGGATCGCCGGTGTAGGAGCCTGCGATCTTTTGATCTTTCGCTCTCGACTCAATTGCCTGGGGCAAGATTGCAGCCTCGTTGCACTCGACAGCTCCTACAGGGGGATTGCCGGTGTAGGAGCTGGCGAAGCCTGCGATCTTTTTGCTCTTCAAACCCAAATGGCATCCCACAGGGGGTAGTCACCCACACGCTTCACCAAGCCGGCACGCAATGGATTGTTGATGATGTACCTTGCAGCGTCTTTCAGATCCTCATCCTTGCGTAGCGCACGATCATAATAGCCTCGCTGCCATAATCGGCCTTGCTGGTAACGGCCAAGATTGACGCCTCGGCTGCTGCGGGATTTGATGCGGCTCATCAGCTCGGCCAGAGTGCCGCTATGCAACTGTGTCAGCCAATGTACGTGATCCGGCATCACTACCCAGGCGAGGGAGGTCACCATTGAGGCTTCTTCGGCACTGCGCAATTGCTCGACGAGCAGCCGGCCCACTCGCCAATCGCTGAAAATAGGCTGACGCTGGTACACAACGGCGGTCAATAGATAGATTCGTTCGTGCTCGCTTACTCGACCTTTACGCAAACGACATCCATGTGCTGCGGTGGGCATTGGGTGATCTCCAAAAGAAATATGTCGATCATCGAAAATTAGTCGTTGCGACGAAGAACGCTTGAAAAAGCAATTGCGCAATATTTCAGTGCACGCAGATTTCTGTAGGAGCTGGCGAAGCCTGCGATCTTTTGATCTTGATTTTTCGCTTTTGACTCAATTGATGCTGGCAAGATCGCAGCCTCGTTGCACTCGACAGCTCCTACACAGCTCCTACACAGTTCCTATGGGGAACGTGTCATCCCTGTGGAGGGTCGTAATCTGCATGCGCTTCCAACCACATGGAGACCCAATGAATCAGCAAGTCCCGACCACCGATACCAACCGTCGTCAATTGCTGCAGATTATTGCCGGGCTGTCCGACGGGGTGATGTTGATCGAGGTCGACCAGACCATCGCCTGGGCCAACGCCGCAGCGTTGGCCATGCACGGGGTCAACGACCTTGATGAGCTGGGCACCACGGCCCGGCAATACGCCCGGCGTTTCAATTTGCGTTACCGCAACAACCATCCACTGACCGAAGACAACTATCCCATCGCCCGAGTGGCCCGTGGCGATGAGTTCAGCGATGTGCTGGTGGAAGTCACGCCCAAGGCCGACCCGGATCGCACCTGGGTGCATCGGATCCGCAGCATGGTGTTGGCCGACCGCAACGGTGAGCCGGAACTGCTCGTGCTGATTCTCAGCGATGCCACCGAATGGGCCAGCGCCGAGCAGCGTTTTGAAAAAACCTTCGGGGCCAACCCGGCGCCGGCGGTGATCTGCCGCCTTAGCGACCTGCGCTACATCAAGGTCAACCCGGGTTTCCTGGAGATGACCGGCTACAGCCGCGAGCAGGTGATCGGGCGTTCGGTGTACGAACTGGATGTGCTCGAAGCCGCCGAGAAGCGCGACCTGGCCATCGAGCGCCTGGGGCAGGGCGCGACCATTCCGCAAATGCAGGCCGAGTTGAAATTGCCCGATGGCACCAGCAAGCAGGTGGTCGTTGCCGGCCAGCCGCTGGACCTGCATGACGAAGACTGCATGCTGTTTTCCTTCATGGACATGGAGCTGCGCCGCAAGGCGGAAACGGCGCTGCGCCAGAGCGAGGAGCGTTTTGCCAAGTCGTTCCGCCTGTCACCCGTGCCCACCTTGGTATGCAGTGCCGAGCAGCAATTGCTGGAAATCAACGAAGCGTTTCTCCAGACCACCGGTTACGCCAGCGAAGAGTTGCTGGGTAAAACCGTGGAGGAGATCGGCTTTCTCGACAAGGACGCCGGCGTCGCGTTGTTTGCCCGGCTGGAAAAGGCCGCCGCTGTCTCAAGTATCGACGTCAAGGTGCACAAGAAGGGTGGCGAACTCATCGACTGCGAGGTCGCCGCCGATACGGTGCTCATCCAGGACAAGCCCTGTTACCTGCTGGTGTTGATGAACATCACCGAACGCAAGCGCTCGGAGCTGGAACTGGTGGCGGCGATCGAGGAAGTGATGAAAGACGCGTCATGGTTCAGTCGGACGCTGATTGAAAAACTGGCCAACGTGAAGAGCCTCAATACCCAGGTGCCCAGCGCATCCTTCACCGAGCTGACGGCCCGGGAACGTGATGTGCTGGGGCTGATCTGTGAGGGGCTGGCTGACAAGGAAATTGCCGCGCGCCTGAAGCTCGCGCCCAACACCGTGCGCAATCACGTGGCAACACTGTATTCGAAACTGGATTTGCATAGCCGCAGCGAGGCGATTGTCTGGGCACGGGAGCGGGGGTTGTTCGCCAATGAATGGCGCATGAAGGCACCATGATAGCCAGTGCAAATGCACCGGGTGTGCTGGTGCAAATTCAGGTTTTGCGGGAGGAGGCGGTTCCTTAGGCTGTGAGTGTGCGACATCCGCCGTGATGCTGCGTCCCCCACGAAACACTCAAGGAATACGCCTCAATGTGCTATGAACGAACTCGATACGTGAGCGACAGGATGTCTATGCGGACCAGGAGGCCGGAGCTGTCTACCGTTCATTTGCGCCCCCGGGGCTGAGGTGCATTCCATGACTCATCTGGCCCCCTTTCGTGCCCGCCTCGAAGAAAGCTTTACGCCCCTGGCCTGCGAATGCAGCCTCAATGGCGACGGCACCCTCACCGTGCGCCTGTACCACCGTGAAAGCGGCGAGGTGGACTTGGTGGTGAGCGGCATGAGTGTCGACAGTGTCCGCTCGGAAGAAAGCATCGCCAAGTTGATCGACGAGCTGCGCTATGAGCTGCAGAACACCCCGCCGCATCGCAGTGAACCCTGATAACTAAAGATCAAACACACCACGCCCTGTGGCTTGATAGATAAAGGTTAAGCACACACACCCTGTGGCGAGGGAGCTTGCTCCCGCTGGGTCGCGCAGCGACCCCAAAACCTGCCGAACGCGCACGCCAGGCCAACCATGTCCACCGGTTTTGCGACTGCTTCGCAGCCGAGCGGGAGCAAGCTCCCTCGCCACAAGTGCAGTTTTCTGCAGCAACATTGGTGCGGTTTTCTGGTGCAGCACAGGTGCGGTTTTCCTACAACAACGTCGCCCGGCAATCGAGCACCAACCGCGCGCCGCCGTGTTCGCTGCTGCCCACCTCCAACGTGAACCCATGCAGATTGACGATCGCCGCGACGATCGACAGGCCCAGGCCGAATCCGCCGTGCTGGCTGCTGCCCTCGGCGCGGTAGAAGCGGCGGAACACGGCCTTGCGCTCCGCCTCGGGGATACCGGGGCCGGAGTCGAGCACTTCGATGCGCGTGCTGTCGCCCTGATCGACCCCGCGCAGGATCACTGTGCCCCCCGGCGGGGTGAACTTGATGGAGTTGCTCAGCAAGTTCGACACCGCCTCGAACAGCAGGGCCCGGTCGCCGTTGAGCAGGGGCAGGGCGTCGGGCGCCTCCAGGAGGAAGGTCAGTTCGCCTTCTTCGGCCAGTGGCAGGTAAAAGTCATGCAGCTCCTGCAATAACTGCAACGGATCGAGGCGCACGAAGCCCGAGCGCCGTTGCTGGTCTTCCAGTTCGGAAATCCGTAACAAACCGCGAAACCGTGCCATCAGGGTGTCGGTCTCGGCGAGCACCTGGTCCATCTGCAAGGCTTCGGCGGAGCCGTCCGGTGCTTGCTGCTGGATGCGATAAAGTTGGGCACGCAGACGCGTCAGCGGGGTGCGCAGGTCATGGGCGATGTTGTCGCACACACCCTTGACCTCGTTCATCAAGCGTTCGATGCGTTCGAGCATGGCGTTGACGATCGCTGCCAGCATGTCCAGTTCATCGCGCCGGCTCGACAGCGGCAGGCGATGGGTCAGGTCACCGGCGACAATGGCTTCGGCGCTGGCCTGCAACTGGCGGATCCGCCGCAGCGGTCGGCGGCGCAACAGGTGCCAGCCGGCGATGCCCGGCAGGATCGTCAGCGATACCCCCCAGAACAGCGCGTGCAAGATGATCCGCGTCACCGCGAACAGCGAACCGTTGTCCCGGGCCAGGACCAGCCAGCGGCCGTCCTGGGTCCGGGTCGCCACCGCGTCGCAGCTGTCGGAAGGCACGCCCGGTTCATCGGAATCGACGCAGCCGCCGAGCATGTGGATCTTGCCGTCCAGTGGCAGATCGGCGGGCACTCGCTGGATCGGTCCGCTCAAATGGCGCAGTTGCGGATCGAACAGCCCATAAGCGTCGACGCCGCGCTCGTCCAGCGTCAGGCTGGCCATCAGCGCATCTTCCAATTGCTCGCCGTGGATCCGGGCGAACAGGTGCTGGCGCTGCATCAGGGAGTGCTTGGCCAGGCTGTCGAGGTAGCCAAACACTTCGTAATACATCACCCCCATCAGGATCGCGCTCCAGATCACGAACAGCGAACTGTACAGCGCCAGCAGGCGGCTGCTGGAGGAGCGCCAGCCCTTAGCGGGGTTCAGCAATGACATAGCCGGAACCCCGTACCGTGCGAATCAGCGGTTCCAGGCCCGGCGGGTCGATTTTCTTGCGCAGGCGGCCGATGTGGACGTCGATCAGATTGGTGCCGGGGTCGAAGTGATAACCCCAGACTTCCTCGAAAATCATCATGCGCGAGAGAATCTGGCCACTGTTGCGCATCAGGAATTCCAGCAGCTTGTATTCGGTGGGCAGCAGGCTGAGCAGTTGCCCGTTGCGGCTGGCTTCGCGGCTGATCAGGTTGAGCTCCAGGTCGGCCACCCGCAGTGCGGTTTCCGGCTCGCGGGTGCCATTGTTGCGCCGCAGCAGCACTTCGACCCGGGCGGCCATCTCGTCGGTGGCGAACGGCTTGGTCAGGTAATCGTCGCCGCCGGCCCGCAGGCCACGCACGCGTTCATCCACGTCGGAGAGGGCGCTGATCATCAGGATCGGTGTGGCCACGCCCATGGTGCGCAGGGTGGTGACGATCACCAGGCCGTCGAGCTCGGGCAGCATGCGGTCGAGGGTGATCAGGTCGTAGTCGCCGCTGACTGCCCGTTCCAGGCCTTCGCGGCCGTTGTCGACCCAATCGACGTCCAGGCCGTTGCGGGTCAGCTCGGCCACGATTTCACGGGCGGTCACGGCGTCGTCTTCGATGGTCAGGATGCGGTTCATGGGCGGTACCGTGTGGGGAAATTGGAGCGATTACGCAGCATTCTGCCAAACATTACCTGTCGGCTTTCTGAAAAAAAGTTCATGGACCGACACACCGATTCGCTGGCCTGGATCAACACTTGGTCACAAATTATCCCTAACATGAATTTCGTGCGCACTATCATGTCGCGTCTGTTGCCCCGCTTCGGTGCGCTGTTGCCGGGGGCCGACGCGAACCGGTGGATGTGTGCCGCAAGGAGCCGAAACTTCACTGAACCTTCAAGGAAGAGCCGCATGATGCAACCTCAAGACGTTCTACGCCGAACATTCGATATCCAGCCGTTGACCCGCGCCGACATGACGGTGCGCCTGGACGGGCAAGTCGTCAACGCCGCCCACGGCGAAACCGTCCTCACCGTCATCCAGTCCCTGGGGCAACGCCAGGTCGCCCGCAACGACCACGACCAGATCAGCGGTGCCTACTGCGGCATGGGCGTGTGCCAGTGCTGCCTCGTCAAGATCGACGGTCGGCACAAACGCCGTGCCTGCCAGACCCTGGTGCGCCCTGGCATGCAGATCGAGACGCGGGCCAACCGCATGACCGAAACGGAGGCGCCATGAGCCTCGATCCGGTGATTGTCGGCGGTGGGCCGGCGGGCATGGCGGCGGCCATTGAGCTGGCCGCCCACGGGGTGCGTTGCACGCTGCTCGAAGAAGCGCCGCGCCTGGGTGGCGTCGTGTACCGCGGGCCGCTGCGCGATGGCGTCAGCCTCGACTACCTGGGGCCGCGCTACCGCGAAGCCCTGGAAAAACTCCACGGAGAATATCAGCGCCACGCCGGGTTGATCGACGTGCGATTGGGCAGCCGTGTCATCGGTGCCGAAGGCTTCCGGGCGCTGATGCTGCTGGACGCCGACGAGCGCCTGGGTGAGGTCGCCTATTCCCATCTGGTCCTGGCGGCCGGTTGCCACGAACGCAGCGTACCGTTTCCCGGTTGGACCCTGCCGGGGGTGATGATGCTCGGCGGCCTGCAATTGCAGATCAAGAGCGGCGTGGTCAGGCCGCCGAGCCCGGTGGTGATCGCCGGCACCGGCCCGTTGTTGCCGCTGGTGGCCTGCCAACTGCACGCAGCGGGCGTGGCGGTGGCGGGGGTCTTCGAAGCCTGCGCATTCGGCCGGATCGCCAAGGAAAGCCTGGCGTTGCTGAACAAACCGCAACTGTTCCTCGACGGCCTGGGCATGCTCGCCTACCTCAAGCGCAATCGCATTCCCGTCCGTTATGGCTGGGGCGTGGTGCAGGCTGACGGCGAGGGCGAGTTGAGCCATGTCACCGTCGCTCCTTATTCCACGACCTGGGAACCGGATCTCAAACGCGCCGAACAGGTGCCGGCCCAGACCCTGGCAGTTGGCTACGGCTTTATCCCGCGAACTCAATTGAGCCAACAGATGGGCCTGGAACACGTTTTCAGCGAGGAAGGCTATTTGCGGGCGGTGTCCGATGCCTGGCAACAAAGTAGCGAAGCGCACATTCATCTGGCCGGTGACATGGGCGGGATTCGCGGCGGTGAAGCGGCCATGCTCAGCGGGCGCATCGCGGCGTTGTCGATCCTCCTGCAACGCAATGTGCTGGATCCGTCCACGGCCCTGGCCCACCGCGAACGCTACCAGGCGCAACTGCAGCGGATCATTCGCTTTCGCGCCGCCGTGGATCGCTACACCCAGCGTGGCGCCGGGCAAACCGCATTGCCGGCCGCCGACACGGTGATCTGCCGCTGCGAACACGCCACCCGCGCCGACATCGACCGGGCGCTGGAGCAAGGCGTGCAGGACATGGCCAGCCTGAAGATGCGCACCCGCGTGAGCATGGGCGATTGCCAGGGGCGGATGTGCGTCGGCTACTGCAGCGACCGCTTGCGCGAAGCCACCGGGCGCGCCGACGTGGGTTGGCTGCGGCCGCGCTTCCCCATCGACCCGATTCCCTTTTCAGCGTTTCAGAACGTCGGCACGGAGGCCGTTTCCCATGATTAAGGACTATGACGTGGTCATCGCCGGTGGCGGTGTGATCGGGGCCTCGTGCGCCTATCAACTGTCCAAGCGCAAACACTTGAAGATCGCCTTGATCGACGCCAAGCGCCCCGGCAACGCGACCCGCGCCTCGGCGGGTGGGCTGTGGGCCATCGGTGAGTCGGTGGGCCTGGGGTGTGGGGTGATTTTCTTTCGCATGATGTCGGCCAACCGCAAGCGCCAGACCCAGGGTGCCGCCGTGGCGGTGGATGCCAGCACGCCGCACATCCTGCCCCAGTCGTTTTTCGATTTCGCCTTGCAGTCCAACGCGATGTACCCGCAGTTGCACCGCGAATTGATCGACCGTCACGGCATGGACTTCAAGTTCGAGGAGACCGGGCTCAAGTTCGTGATCTACGACGACGAAGACCGCTTGTACGCCGAGCACATCGTCGCCTGCATTCCCCACCTGGCCGACCAGGTGCGCTGGCTCGATCAGGTTGCCCTGCGCGCGGCAGAGCCGAATGTCAGCCATGAAGCCCTCGGGGCCCTGGAATTTCTCTGCGATCATCAGGTCAGCCCGTTCCGCCTGGCCGACGCCTACACCGAGGGCGCCCGGCAGAATGGCGTCGATCTGTTCTTCAACACCCATGTGACGGAGGTGTTGCGCAGCGGCACACGGGTGACTGGGGTGCAAACTGCCGAGGCGGGGACTTTCCATTGCCGGACCCTGATCAACGCGGCCGGTGCCTGGGCGGCGGACCTGAGCGAGCAGGCCACTGGCGTGCGGATTCCGGTCAAGCCGGTCAAGGGCCAGATCCTGCTGACCGAGCGCATGCCGAAAATCCTCAACGGCTGCCTGACCACCAGCGACTGCTATGTGGCGCAGAAAGACAACGGTGAAATCCTGATTGGCAGCACCACTGAAGACAAAGGCTTCGACGTGACCACGACTTATCCGGAGATCGAGGGGCTGGTGCAAGGCGCGGTGCGCTGCATCCCGCAGTTGGTCGACATCAACCTGAAACGAACCTGGGCCGGCCTGCGCCCGGGCTCGCCCGATGAATTGCCGATCCTGGGGCCGATGCGCGGCGTGGAGGGCTATCTCAACGCCTGCGGGCATTTCCGCACCGGCATCCTGACCTCGGCCATCACCGGGGTGCTGCTGGACAAACTGGTGAACAACGAGCCCTTGCCGCTGGACATCACGCCGTTCCTGGCGGATCGCTTCGAAGTGGCGCCGGTGGTAAAGCCAAAGGAAATGGAACTGGCCTGAGCAAAATCCTGTGTGGGATTTGAATTGAACCCTATCTGGCGGTCATCCAGGACCCACAGGGATTTAGGGTGAGCCTCGATCCGTAAGTTATTCAGGAACCCCCTGTGGGAGCAAGCTCGCTCCCACAGGGGCTCTGGTTGCCTTCAGGAATTCTTGTTCAAAGAGGTTATTCCATCGGCGTGCTGACAAACGCCTCCAACCCTTCGGCATAGGCGGTGAACGCGCTGATCGACGGAAACGACTGGCCCTGCACTTGGTCCGGCACCACCAGGTTGGTGAAGCTCCAGGCCACCGCCACGGTGATGCCGGCCTGATCGAGTGTGCCATCGGTGGGCAGCGGCTGTTTTTCCAGTTCTTGCTCCAGCAGGCAATAAGCCGCCGCGAGTTGACCTTCCACGCGTTCAACCCAGGGGGCGTGCTGGATTTCCGTGGGACGCAGGTTGCGTTCGTAGTAGATCTGCACCGACTTCTCGCACGCGGCCAGGGCCAAGCCAATCAGGCGCAGTGAGCGCAGTCGCTGCCCACTGTCGACCGGCATCAGGCTTTTGCCCGGCGCGGCCAAGGCCTCGAGGTAGTCGATGATCAACGTAGAGTCCATCAGCACATTGCCATCGTCCAGCACCAGGGTCGGGGCCTTGACCACCGGGTTGATGCGCTGGAACTGGTCGAAATGCCTGAACACCGAAACGGACTCGTGTTCCAGGGCGACCCCCAGGCATTTGGCGGAAATGGCGACGCGTCGCACGTAGGGCGAGTCCAGCATGCCGATCAGTTTCATGACGTCTCCTTCAGAAAAATCTTGCGGGGTTAATCCTCGAACCCGACCTGTTCATGGATTTCATCGACCTTGAGTTCCAGCCGGTAAGCCACGGCGATGAACAACGCCTGGCACAGGCACAACGTGGCGCTCAACGAACGGAAGGCGAACGAACTGCCTTCGTTCACCAGCAACACCGCGTTGGCCCGCTTGGCCAAGGGCGAGAGGTTGCTGTCGGTGATGATCAGGGTCTTGGCCTGGTGATGCTGGGCAATGCGCAGGCAGTGCTGGGTTTCCTTGCCGTAGGGCGTAAAGCTGATGGCGATGACCAGGTCGTTGGCCCGCACGCTGCGCATCTGCTCGCGGTAACTGCCCCCCAGGCCGGACACCAGGTGAATGCGTTTGTTGGTGTGTTGCAGGTTGTAGACCAGGTAATCGGCCACCGCGAACGAGCGGCGCACGCCCACCACATAGATGTTGTCGGCGTTGACCACCAGGTCCACGGCCTTTTCGAACGCCTGGTCGTCCAGCTCCAACCCCAGGCGCTCGATGCCCGACAGGGTCGCGTTGACGCACTCGCGGGCCAGGTCGCCGCCGCTGGCTTTCTGCGACTTGTTGGCGATCATGCTGCGGATGCGCTGCTGGTAGTTCTGCACCGGCGTGGTCTTGTGGGTGTAGGCCTCGCGGAACAACGCCTGCATTTCGCTGAACCCGCTGAAGCCGAAGCGCTGGGAGAATCGGACGATGGCCGAGGGGTGCACTTCGCATTCCCGGGCGATGTCGCTGATGCGGTCGACCATGATCCGGTCGCTCTGCTGGCTCATGTAGCTGGCGATGCGTTTGAGCTGGCGCGGCAGGCTTTCGTATTCGTCGGTGATCAGTTGCAGCAGGCGCTCGGCATTGATCGGTGGGCTCGGGAGGGCGGGTTCGGACGCGCTCTCGGACGGCGCCGGCAGATCATCGGGGCGGGTCATAGAAAATCCTTCTGGCTTGTTCTTATAGGGCGGCCCGAAAAAAGGCCGGCCCTCGACAATAGGTTGGCTGGTCGCAGTCTACAGCGTAGGCGCAGGGAAAATCATGGGCGGACAAATGTTGCAGCAGTGCTGAAACGATGCACGGTGTCTGGTTCGCTTGGGTCATAGCGTATTGGAAAAAATATTCCACGTAAAAAATTTATAGAATAATTATTGATTATTGCCCACTGCTCGTTTTAGTCTGCATTCACCAACAGCGTTGGCGCCGGTGTCGGCGACAAGCGCAGGCTGATAAAAATAACAGGAGCCAGCATGGGCCAGACTCGTTTTGCCAGTGGGCGTCAATTGGATGTGATCTGCCTGGGACGCCTGGGCGTCGACCTCTACGCGCAGCAAGTCGGCGCGCGCCTGGAAGATGTTTCGAGCTTCGCCAAGTACCTGGGCGGTTCCTCGGCCAACATCGCCTTCGGCACGGCGCGCCTGGGGCTCCGGTCGGCGATGCTGAGCCGGGTCGGGGACGACCACATGGGCCGCTTTTTGATGGAGTCCCTGGCCCGCGAAGGCTGCGACGTCAGTGGCATCAAGGTCGATCCCGAACGCCTGACGGCCATGGTCCTGCTGGGTATCAAGGACCGGGAAACCTTTCCCCTGGTGTTCTACCGGGAAAATTGCGCCGACATGGCGCTGCGCGCCGAAGACATCGACGAAACCTTCATTGCCTCCAGCAAGGCTCTGCTGATCACCGGCACGCATTTCTCCACCGATGGCGTCTACCAGGCCAGTATCCAAGCGTTGGACTACGCGCAAAAGCACCAGGTCAAGCGCGTCCTCGATATCGACTATCGGCCGGTGCTCTGGGGCCTGGCGGCCAAGGCTGACGGAGAAACCCGGTTTGTCGCCGACCAGAAGGTCAGCCAGCACGTGCAAGGCATCCTGCCGCGTTTCGACCTGATCGTCGGCACCGAAGAAGAATTCCTCATTGCCGGCGGCAGCGAAGACCTGCTGACCGCGCTGCGCACCGTGCGCTCGCTGACGGCGGCGACCCTGGTGGTCAAGCTCGGCCCCCAGGGCTGCACGGTGATCCATGGCCCCATTCCGACCCGGCTTGAAGACGGTGCGATTTACCCAGGTGTACGGGTCGAAGTCTTGAACGTATTGGGCGCCGGTGATGCATTCATGTCCGGATTTCTCGCCGGCTGGCTGGAGGACGCCAGCGATGAACGCTGCTGCCAGTTGGCCAATGCTTGCGGAGGGCTGGTGGTGTCGCGCCATGCCTGCGCCCCGGCGATGCCGACCCGGGCCGAGCTCGACTATCTATTCCAAAGCCCGGTGCCGATCACCCGGCCCGACCAGGATGCCGTGCTGCAACGGCTGCACCAGGTCAGCGTGCCCCGCAAGGCTTGGAAACAGCTGTTCATCTTCGCCTTCGACCATCGCGGACAATTGGTGGAGCTGGCTCAGAAGGGTGGCCGCGAGTTGAGCAGCATCGGCGAACTCAAGCAGTTGTTCATCCAGGCGGTGGCGCGGGTCGAAGCCGACCTGCGACATCAGGGCATCGAGGCCGATGTCGGTCTGCTGGCCGACCAGCGCTTCGGCCAGGACTCGCTGAACGCTGCCACCGGTCGGGGCTGGTGGGTGGCGCGGCCGGTGGAGGTGCAAGGTTCGCGGCCACTGGCCTTTGAACACGGGCGCTCCATTGGCAGCAACCTGATCGCCTGGCCACAGGAGCAGATCATCAAGTGCCTGGTGCAATTTCACCCTGACGACGAACCGCTGCTGCGCCTGGAGCAAGAGGCGCAGTTGATGGGGTTGTACAAAGCTTCCCAGGCCAGCGGCCATGAATTGCTGCTGGAAGTCATACCGCCCAAGGATCATCCATCACCGCACCCGGACGTGCTCTATCGCGCCCTCAAGCGCCTCTACAACCTGGGTATTTTCCCTGCGTGGTGGAAGATCGAAGCCCAGGGTGCGAATGAATGGCAGCAGCTCGATGAGCTGATCCAGCAGCGCGATCCGTATTGCCGTGGCGTGGTCCTGCTGGGTCTCAACGCCCCGGCCACCGCGTTGGCCGAAGGCTTTCGCCAGGCCAGGAAGAGCACCACCTGCCGTGGGTTTGCCGTGGGCCGTACGATCTTCCAGGAACCGAGCCGTGCCTGGCTGGCCGGGGAGATCGATGATGAAACGCTGATCCGGGACGTGCAGGGCAGGTTTGTGGAGTTGATCGAGGCGTGGCGCAGTGCTCGTGCATGAGGCACAGGGGCTTTTGTGGCGAGGGAGCTTGCTCCCGCTGGACGCTGTAGGAGCTGGCGAAGCCTGCGATCTTTTGATCTTGATCGTTCGCTCTCGACTCAATTGGTATTGGAAAGATCGCAGCCTCGTTGCACTCGACAGCTCCTACAGGCGCAGCCGAGCGGGAGCAATCTCTGGCCACAGGTGATCGGTTGAACATTAGAGACAACAATAAAAGGTGCAGCCATGCCCGCTATTCGAATTGGCATCAACCCGATTTCCTGGAGCAACGATGACTTGCCGTCGCTGGGCGGCGAGACGCCGTTGAGTACGGCGCTGAGTGAAGGCAAGGCCATCGGCTACGAAGGTTTTGAGCTCAACGGCAAGTTCCCCAAGGACGCCAAGGGCGTTGGCGATGTGCTGCGGCCTTATGACCTGGCGCTGGTCTCCGGCTGGTATTCCAGTCGCCTGGCTCGGCGTTCGGCGGCCGAAGAAATCGACGCCATCGCCAGCCACGTCGAGCTGCTGGCGCAGAACGGTGCGACGGTGCTGGTCTACGGCGAAGTCGCCGACTCGATCCAGGGCCAGCGGATTCCACTGGTCGAGCGGCCACGCTTCCATACGGATGACGCCTGGCAAGCCTATGCCGACAAACTTACCGAGCTGGCGCGCTTCACCTTGTCCCACGGTGTGCGCCTGGCCTATCACCACCACATGGGCGCCTACGTCGAGTCGCCCTCGGACATCGACAAACTGATGGCCCTGACCGGCAGCGAAGTGGGCCTGCTGTTCGACTCGGGCCACTGCTACATGGGCGGTGGCGAACCGTTGCAGGTGCTGCGCAAGCACATCGAGAGGGTCTGCCATGTGCACTTCAAGGACGTGCGCAAACCCGTGGTGCAGCTGGCGCGCAACAACCTCTGGAGCTTCCCCGACTGCATCATCAACGGCACCTTCACCGTGCCGGGAGATGGCGACATCGACTTCGCTGCATTGCTCGATGTGCTGCTGGCCGCCGCCTACCACGGCTGGCTGGTGGTGGAAGCCGAGCAGGACCCGGCCGTAGCGCCGAGTTATACCTACGCCAAGAAGGGCTACGACACCCTGCGCGCCTTGCTGCAGGAAAGGAGTCCGGCATGAGCCTGTTGATCAAGAGCCAATCCAGCGGCCGGACCATGGTCCAGTTGCCGGCGGGTGAGCTGGAATATGTCGGCTTCGCCGCCTATCGCCTGAGCCTCGGGGAAACCCTGCCGGTGGCCGCCGGGGACAAGGAATTGTGCCTGGTGCTGCTCAGTGGTCGCATCAGCCTCAAGGGCGAAGCGCCGGGGCAGGGCGCCTTCGATTGGGACAACCTCGGCGATCGCCAGTCGGTGTTCGAGGACAAATCGCCTTATGCCGCTTACCTGCCGCCCGGCAGCCAGGCCCAGGTCACCGCCCTGAGCGATGTGCAGATTGCCGTGTGCGCCGCGCCGGGTTCTGCGCAAAACAGTTATGGCCCACGGCTGATCCGCCCGGACAGCATGAAGCGCAGCGTGCGCGGCAAGGGCGCCAATACACGCTATGTCTGCGACATCCTGCCGGACAGCGAACCGGCCCATTCACTGCTGGTGGTGGAAGTGCGCACGCCGTCGGGGCATTCCTCTAGCTACCCGCCGCACAAGCACGACACCGATGACCTGCCGCACCAGAGCTTCCTCGAAGAGACCTATTACCATCAGGTCAATCCGTCCCAAGGCTTCGTGTTCCAGCGGGTCTACACCGACGACCGCAGCATCGACCAGGCCCTGGCCGTGGAGAACAGCGACCTGGTGGTGGTCCCCAAGGGCTATCACCCGGTCAGCGTGCCCTACGGGTACGAGTCGTATTACCTGAATGTCATGGCCGGCCCGAAGCGGGTCTGGCAATTCCACAACGATCCGCAGCACAGCTGGCTGCTGGATCTCTGACCCCACACATACGCAGGGAGAATAAGCACAATGAGCGACGCCCCGGTAGTAGGCCATTACATCAACGGTCAGGTGCAGGACAGCGACAGTCCGCGGTCCAGCAACGTCTTCAATCCGGCCACCGGTGCGGTGCAGGCCCGGGTGGCCCTGGCCGAACCGAGCACCGTTGACGCGGCGGTGGCTTCGGCGCTGGCGGCGTTCCCGGTCTGGTCCGAGCAGTCGTCCTTGCGCCGTTCGCGGGTGATGTTCAAGTTCAAGGAACTGCTCGATCGTCACCACGACGAACTGGCGCAGATCATCAGCCGTGAACACGGCAAGGTGCTGTCCGACGCCCATGGCGAAGTCACCCGCGGCATCGAGATCGTCGAGTACGCCTGCGGTGCGCCGAACCTGCTCAAGACCGATTTCAGCGACAACATCGGCGGTGGCATCGACAACTGGAACCTGCGCCAACCCCTGGGCGTTTGCGCCGGGGTCACGCCGTTCAACTTCCCGGTGATGGTGCCGTTGTGGATGATTCCCCTGGCGCTGGTTGCCGGCAATTGCTTCATCCTCAAGCCTTCGGAGCGCGACCCGTCCGCCAGTTTGCTGATGGCCCGCTTGCTGACGGAAGCCGGCTTGCCGGACGGCGTGTTCAACGTGGTCCAAGGCGACAAGGTGGCGGTGGATGCGCTGTTGCAGCACCCGGACATCGAAGCGATTTCCTTTGTCGGCTCCACGCCCATCGCCGAATACATCCATCAGCAGGGCACGGCCCACGGCAAGCGCGTGCAGGCCCTGGGCGGGGCGAAGAACCATATGATCGTCATGCCCGATGCCGACCTCGACCAGGCGGCGGACGCCTTGATTGGTGCGGCCTACGGCTCGGCCGGTGAACGCTGCATGGCGATTTCCATTGCCGTGGCGGTGGGCGATGTCGGCGACGAATTGATCGCTCGCCTGCTGCCGCGTATCGACCAGTTGAAGGTTGGCAACGGCCAGCAGCCTGGCACTGACATGGGGCCGCTGGTCACCGCCGAGCACAAGGCCAAGGTCGAAGGTTTCATCGACGCCGGTGTCGCCGAGGGCGCACGGCTGATCGTCGATGGTCGTGGTTTCAAAGTGCCGGGAGCCGAGCAGGGGTTCTTTGTCGGGGCGACGCTGTTCGACCAGGTCACTGCGGAGATGAGCATCTACCAGCAGGAGATTTTCGGCCCGGTGCTGGGGATCGTCCGCGTACCGGATTTCGCCACGGCGGTGGCGCTGATCAACGCCCATGAGTTCGGCAACGGCGTGTCGTGCTTCACCCGGGACGGCGGCATCGCCCGGGCGTTCGCCCGCAGCATCAAGGTCGGCATGGTGGGCATCAACGTGCCAATTCCGGTGCCCATGGCCTGGCATTCCTTTGGTGGCTGGAAGCGCTCGCTGTTCGGCGATCACCATGCCTACGGGGAAGAAGGGCTGCGCTTCTACAGCCGCTACAAAAGCGTGATGCAGCGCTGGCCGGACAGCATCGCCAAGGGCCCTGAATTCAGCATGCCGACTGCCCAATAACGCATTTTTCGAATGACTGCCGGAGGGAGAACAATAATGAACAAGCCCCTGCGTTTTGCCTTGAACCGAATGGTTGCGCCGCGCCTGTCACTGCCCGCGTTCATCGACCTGGCCCTGGCGTTGAAAACCGATGCCATCGAGATTCGCAACGACCTCAAGGGTGTCGAGATCGAAGACGGCATGCCGCCGGCCCGCGTCCGTGAGTTGTGCGAGGCACGCGGCATCAAGGTGCTGTCGATCAACGCCCTGTACCCCTTTGATGTGTGGAACGACGAGCGCCGCACCCAGGCCGTGCGCTTGGCCGACTACGCCCGCGAGTGCGGTGCCGAGGGGCTGGTGATGTGCCCGCTCAACGACCACGCCGACCCGCGCAGCGAGGCTGAACGGGCTGCGGGGCTGCGGACCGCCCTCAGTGAACTGGCGCCGATCCTGCGCGCCTTTGGCATCTACGGTTTCATCGAACCCCTGGGTTTCGAAGAGTGCTCGTTGCGCCGCAAACGCACGGCGGTGGAAGCGATCAAGAGCATTGGCGGGCTGGATGTGTTCCGCCTGGTGCACGACACCTTTCACCATCATCTGGCGGGCGAGCAGGAATTTTTCCCTGAGTTGACCGGACTGGTGCACATCTCCGGGGTCGAGGATGCCCAGGCGCCGTTGGCGACGATTCGAGACGGCCACCGGGTGCTGGTGGGCGAGGCTGACATCCTCGGCAATGCCGCGCAGATCGAGGCGCTGCGGGCTGGTGGCTACGAGGGCCACCTGTCCTTCGAGCCGTTCGCCGAGAGCGTCCATGACCTGGCCGACATCCGCCAGGCGTTGGGGGCGAGCATGAGCCACCTGCAAAGCTCACAGGCCTGACCCGCCTCCCCGAACGATGGAGAACCTCCTGTGGGAGCGAGCTTGCTCGCGATGGCGTAGGTCAGCCAGCATCAATTTTGACTGACACACCGCTATCGCGAGCAAGCTCGCTCCCACACTTGACCGAGTTGCGTTTGAAAAGGTGCAAGCATGACCACAACACGACTGACCATGGCCCAGGCCCTGGTGAAATTCCTCGATAACCAATACGTCGAGGTCGATGGCGTCCAGAGCAAGTTCGTCGCCGGGGTCTTTACCATTTTCGGCCACGGCAACGTGCTGGGCCTGGGCCAGGCGCTGGAGCAGGACAGCGGCGACCTGGTGGTCCACCAGGGCCGCAACGAGCAGGGCATGGCCCACGCCGCTATCGGGTTTGCCAAGCAGCATCTGCGGCGCAAGATCTACGCCTGCAGTTCGTCGGTGGGCCCCGGTGCGGCGAACATGCTGACCGCCGCGGCCACCGCCACGGCCAACCGCATCCCGTTGCTGCTGTTGCCCGGCGATGTCTACGCCAGTCGCCAGCCGGACCCGGTGCTGCAGCAGATCGAGCAGTTCCACGACCTGAGCATCAGCACCAACGATGCCTTCAAGGCCGTGAGCAAATATTGGGACCGCATCAACCGCCCCGAGCAATTGATGACCGCCGCGATCCACGCGATGCGGGTGCTGACCGACCCGGCCGAAACCGGCGCGGTGACCCTGGCGCTGCCCCAGGACGTGCAGGCCGAAGCCTACGATTACCCGGATTACTTCCTGCAAAAACGCGTGCACCGCATCGACCGGCGCCCGGCCACCGAAGCGATGCTCGGCGATGCCCTGGCGCTGCTCAAGGGCAAGCGCAAACCGTTGATCATTTGTGGCGGCGGCGTGCGCTACTCCGGCGCGAACGCGGCGTTGCAGGCGTTTGCCGAGCGCTTCGAGATTCCCTTTGCCGAGACCCAGGCCGGCAAGAGCGCCGTGGTTTCCAGCCATCCGCTGAACGTTGGCGGCGTTGGCGAAACCGGTTGCCTGGCGGCGAACCTGCTGGCCAAGGAAGCCGACCTGATCATTGGCATCGGCACCCGCTACAGTGATTTCACCACGGCGTCGAAATGGCTGTTCCAGCACCCCGAGGTGCAGTTTCTCAACCT
The DNA here is from genome assembly GCF_001269655.1 of Pseudomonas thivervalensis. Lineage (GTDB taxonomy): Bacteria > Pseudomonadota > Gammaproteobacteria > Pseudomonadales > Pseudomonadaceae > Aquipseudomonas > Aquipseudomonas thivervalensis. Next base: position 148,513 of record NZ_LHVE01000010.1, on the reverse strand, counting down.
CAACATCAGCCCGTGCGATGCCTTGAAGCTCGACGGCGTGCAACTGTTGGCCGACGCCCGTTCGGGCCTGGAGGCCTTGTCGGCCGCGATGGGGGATTATCGCGCCGAATGGGGCGGGCAGATCGCCGACGCCAAGGCCCAGCTCGACGCGGAAGTGGACCGGATCTACCAGGCGGATTACCAGGCCGAGGATTTCGTCCCGGAAATCAACGACCACATGGATCCGGCGGTGTTTCGTGAATTCATCGAACTCACCGGCTCCTGCCTGACCCAGAGCCGGGTGCTCGGTACGCTCAACGAAACCTTGGCGGATGACGCCATCATCGTCGCCGCCGCCGGCAGCCTGCCCGGCGATTTGCAGCGCAGTTGGCGCAGCAAGGGTGTGGGCACCTATCACGTCGAGTACGGTTATTCCTGCATGGGCTATGAAGTGAATGCGGCGCTGGGCGTCAAGCTCGCCGAGCCGGGCAAAGAGGTCTATGCGTTGGTGGGCGATGGCTCTTACATGATGCTGCATTCGGAGCTCGCGACCTCGATCCAGGAGCGCCGCAAGATCAACGTGGTGCTGCTGGACAACATGACCTTCGGTTGCATCAACAACCTGCAAATGGAACACGGTATGGACAGCTTTGGCACCGAGTTCCGTTTTCGCAACCCCGAGACCGGCAAGCTCGACGGTGCCTTTGTGCCGGTGGACTTCGCCATGAGCGCGGCGGCCTACGGGTGCAAGACCTACAAAGTGAGGACCCTTGATGAGCTGCACGCGGCCCTGGCCGATGCGCGGCGCCAGACGGTCTCGACGCTGATCGACATCAAGGTCTTGCCCAAGACCATGATCCACAAATATCTGTCCTGGTGGCGGGTCGGCGTGGCGCAAGTGTCCACCAGCGCCCGCACCGATGCCGTCGCCAAGACCCTCAACGAACGACTGGCCGAAGCCCGTCAATACTGATTGCCCCAACCCTACGAAAGGAGTTCCAAATGTCTTTGAAGCTGGGCGTCATCGGCACCGGGGCCATCGGCCAGGACCATATCCGTCGTTGCAGCCAGACCTTGCTCAACAGCCAGGTGGTCGCGGTGACCGACATCAACCTTGCCCAGGCGGCGAAGGTGGTGGCCGACTTGAAATTGACCGCCGAGGTTTATCCCGACGGTCATGCGTTGATCAAGGCGCCGGACGTGGAGGCGATTCTTGTCACCTCCTGGGGCCCGAGCCATGAAGAGTTCGTGCTGGCGGCGATTGCGGCGGGCAAGCCGGTGTTCTGTGAAAAGCCTCTGGCGGTCACCGCCGAGGGCTGCCGCAAGATCGTCGACGCCGAAGTGGCCCATGGCAAGCGCCTGGTGCAGGTCGGTTTCATGCGTCCGTACGATGAAGGCTATCGGGCGCTCAAGGCGGTGATCGACAGCGGCCAGATCGGTGAGCCGCTGATGCTGCACTGCGCCCACCGCAACCCGAGCGTGGGCGAGAACTACAAGACCGACATGGCGATCACCGACACCTTGATCCATGAACTGGATGTGTTGCGCTGGCTGTTGGCCGATGACTACGTCTCGGTGCAGGTGGTCTTTCCGCGCAAGACCAGCAAGGCCCTGGCTCACCTGCGGGACCCGCAGATCGTCCTGCTGGAAACCGCCCGGGGTACGCGCATCGACGTCGAGGTGTTCGTCAACTGCCAGTACGGTTATGACATCCAATGCGAAGTGGTGGGGGAGACCGGCATCGCCAAGCTCCCGGAGCCGTCCCAGGTGCAACTGCGCAGCGGCGCCAAGCTGTCCAATGCGATCCTGATGGATTGGAAGGACCGTTTCATCGCGGCCTACGACGTCGAATTGCAAGCCTTCATCGACGGTGTGCGCGCCGGGCAAGTGGGCGGGCCGTCGGCCTGGGATGGGTTTGCCGCGGCGATGGCGGCGGATGCCTGTGTCGAAGCGCAGCAGAGTGGGCAGATCGTCAAGGTCGACCTGCCCGAACGGCCGCGTTTCTACGGTTAAATGCATTCCCCCTGTGGGAGCGGGCTTGCTCGCGAAGGCATAGTGTCAGTCGACATCAATGTTGAATGTGCCGCCGCCTTCGCGAGCAAGCCCGCTCCCACAGGGGTTGCATTCATTCAGTGATCAACAAGGAACTTTCATGCGAATCGGACTAGTCGGCTATGGCAAGGGTGGGCGGTTCTTTCATGCGCCGCTGATCAGCAGCCTGCCAGGGGCTACGTTCGTCGGCGTGGTGACCCGGTCCGCCGAGCGCCGCCAGCAACTGGCCAGCGATCACCCCGATACCCAAGCCTTCGACACTCTCGAACAATTGGTAGCGGCGGGTGTCGATGCGGTGGTGGTGTCCACGCCGTTGGACGGTCGCCCGGCCATTGTAATGCAGGCCATTGAACTCGGCGTGGCGGTGGTCAGCGACAAACCGTTCGCCCCTGACGCCGCCCAGGCCGAGGCGCTGGTGTTGGCCGCCGAGCGCCGAAATGTGCCCTTGAGCGTGTACCAGAACCGCCGCTGGGATTCGGACTTCCTGACCCTGCGCAAACTGCTGGCGTCCGGTGCCCTGGGTCAGGTCATCCGTTTTGAATCCAGCGTCGAACGCTATTCGCCGACCTCGGTCGGCAAAGGCAGCGGTGGCGGGTTCCTGCGCGATCTCGGCAGCCACTTGGTGGACCAGGCACTGCAACTGTTCGGGCCGGTGGTGCGGGTCTATGCCGAGCTGGACTACCGGCAGCCAGGTCAGGAATTCGACAACGGCTTCTTCATGTCCTTGACCCACGCCAACGGCGTGATCTCCCACTTGAGCGGCAATTGCGTGCAAAACGCACCGCGCCCGCGCTTTCGGGTCAACGGCACCCAGGGTTGCTACACCGTCGAAGGCTTGGACGGGCAGGAGGCCCAAGCGCTGGCCGGCTTGAGCCCGGCGACCGAGGGCGAACGCTGGGGGGCCGAAGAGCATCGGCGCTGGGGCTGGTTCGAACACGGCACCGAGCGCGAGCGGGTGACCTCGGAACGCGGCTGCTGGCTGGCGTTTTACCAACAGCTGCAAAGCGCATTGCAGGGCGCTGGCCCGCTGCCGGTGGAGGCCCGTGATGCGCTGGCGACCACGCGCATCCTCGACGCGGCCAGGCAGAGTGCCGAACAGGGCGAGGTGATGTGTTTATCCGCGTCTGTGGGACATGGAATAAAAAACGAATAAAATTCTAAAATTAGTTGATGTGGAAAATATTTTCCAATAAAGTCGATTCCAGGTGACCGACAACCCTGTCTGCCTCTGCCAAGCCAGCCTTGAATGGAGACAGACGAAACAAAAACAAGAAACACAGCTAGGTACCGTCGATGAAAACCTTCAGCCGTTCTGCGTTTCACCTGTCACATCTGCTGCGCCTGTCCGCAGTCCTTCCCCTGTTCGAATCCCTGTGTATCCAGCGCAAGGGCGCCGTGGTCTGTTGCATGCCCGGCGCGCCCATCGTGCGTTTGCCCCGTTCCTGATCCGTCACGCCTTATCCATAAAACCAACAAAAAAGTGGAGAAAGACCGTTCATGAAGACCAAGACCCGTATCGCCTCGCTGGCCCTGTCGTTGATGCTCACCAGCGGCGCTGCCCTGGCGGACCTGAAGATCGGCGTCAGCATGTCCCAGTTCGATGACACCTGGTTGACCTACCTGCGCGAATCCATGGACAAGAAAGCCAAGTCCCTGCCGGACGGCGTCACCCTGCAGTTCGAAGATGCGCGCAGCGACGTGGTCAAGCAACTGAGCCAGGTAGAGAGCTTCATCAGCCAGAAGGTCGATGCGCTCATCGTCAACCCGGTGGACACTGCCGCGACCCAGCGCATCACCAAGGCCGCGGTGGCCGCAGGTATTCCACTGGTGTACGTCAACCGTCGCCCGGACGATCCGAAGTTGCCTGAAGGGGTGGTCACCGTGGCCTCCGACGACCTCGAAGCCGGGCGCATGCAGATGCAATACCTGGCCGACAAGATGGGCGGCAAGGGCGACATCGTGATCCTGCTGGGTGACCTGGCCAACAACTCCACCACCAACCGCACCAAGGGCGTCAAGGAGGTACTGGCCAAGTACCCGGGCATCAAGATCGAACAGGAGCAGACCGGTATCTGGTCGCGGGACAAGGGTATGACCCTGGTTAATGACTGGCTGACCCAAGGTCGCGAGTTCAACGCGGTGGTGTCCAACAACGACGAAATGGCCATCGGCGCGGCCATGGCCCTCAGGCAAGCGGGTAAAAAGAAAGGCAGCGTATTGATTGCCGGGGTCGATGGCACGCCGGACGGTTTGAACGCCATCAAGAAAGGCCAAATGGCGGTCTCGGTGTTCCAGGACGCCAAGGGCCAGGCCGATGGCTCCATCGACACGGCGGTCAAAATGGCCAAGGGCGAGAAAATGGCGTCCGTCGTGGTGCCGTACCGCTTGATCACGCCGGAAAACGTCGATCAGTTCAAGTGACGTTCAACCCGGTCCCACCACAACAATAAGCAGGCAAGGTTGCAACGCCACCTTGCCGAGGGAGTACCTGATCATGTTCGCTTCAGCGACTGCTTCGAGCGCCCCGGCCATGACTTTCCAGCCGGACGTATTACTTGATGAGCCGTACCTGCTGGAAGTCGTCAATGTCAGCAAGGGCTTTCCCGGTGTGGTGGCCCTGTCCGATGTCCAACTGCGGGTACGCCCCGGCTCCGTGCTGGCCTTGATGGGTGAAAACGGGGCGGGCAAATCCACCTTGATGAAGATCATCGCCGGCATCTACCAGCCGGACGCCGGCGAACTGCGTCTGCGTGGCAAACCGGTAACGTTCGACACGCCACTGGCGGCGTTGCAGGCCGGCATCGCGATGATCCATCAGGAGCTGAACCTGATGCCCCACATGAGCATTGCCGAAAACATCTGGATCGGCCGCGAGCAGCTCAACGGCCTGCACATGGTCGACCATGGCGAGATGCACCGCTGCACCGCCCGGCTCCTGGAACGCCTGCGCATCAAGCTCGATCCCGAGGAGCAGGTGGGTAACCTGAGCATCGCCGAGCGGCAGATGGTGGAGATTGCCAAGGCCGTGTCCTACGACTCTGACATCCTGATCATGGACGAGCCGACCTCGGCCATCACCGAGACCGAAGTTGCCCACCTGTTCTCGATCATTGCCGACCTCAAGTCCCAGGGGAAGGGCATCATCTACATCACCCATAAAATGAACGAAGTGTTCGCCATCGCCGATGAAGTGGCGGTGTTTCGCGACGGCGCCTACATCGGCCTGCAACGGGCCGACAGCATGGACGGCGACAGCCTGATTTCGATGATGGTCGGGCGCGAGCTGAGCCAGTTGTTCCCGGTGCGCGAACAACCCATCGGTGAGTTGGTGCTGTCGGTGCGCGACCTGAGTCTGGACGGCATCTTCAAAGGCGTGTCCTTCGACCTGCATGCCGGGGAGATCCTGGGCATCGCCGGGTTGATGGGCTCGGGCCGGACCAACGTGGCCGAAGCGATCTTCGGCGTGACCCCGAGCACCGGCGGCGAAATCCGCCTGGACGGCCAACCGGTGCGCATCAGCGACCCGCACATGGCCATCGAAAAAGGCTTCGCGCTGTTGACCGAGGACCGCAAGCTCAGTGGTCTGTTCCCGTGCCTGTCGGTGCTGGAAAACATGGAGATGGCCGTGCTGCCCCATTATGTCGGCAACGGCTTCATCCAGCAGAAAGCCCTGCGCGCCTTGTGCGAGGACATGTGCAAGAAGCTGCGGGTCAAGACTCCGTCGCTGGAACAGTGCATCGACACCTTGTCCGGCGGCAACCAGCAGAAAGCGCTGCTGGCGCGCTGGCTGATGACCAACCCGCGCATCCTGATCCTCGACGAGCCGACCCGCGGTATCGATGTTGGCGCCAAGGCCGAGATCTATCGGCTGATTTCTTACCTCGCCAGCGAAGGCATGGCGGTGATCATGATTTCCTCGGAGCTGCCGGAAGTATTGGGCATGAGCGACCGGGTCATGGTGATGCACGAAGGCGACCTGATGGGCACCCTCGACCGCAGCGAAGCGACCCAGGAACGCGTGATGCAACTGGCCTCGGGCCTGTCCTGATGCTCGTCGTTCGGATCAATAACGTCGAGCAATAATCCCGTGGCGAGGGAGCAACGCTCGCGCTGGGTCAGTAGAACGGTGTAGGAGCTGTAGGAGCTGTCGAGTGCAACGAGGCTGCGATCTCTCCCCAGACACTTGGATCTCAAGCGAAAGATCAAAAGATCGCAGGCTTCGCCAGCTCCTACAGAACCCAGCGCGAGCTTGCTCCCTCGCCACAGATAAAAAAGGTGAATGGTTATGAACGCGATACTGGAAAACAAACCCGCGGCAGCACCGAACAGGACCCGGCGGCGGTTGCCGACGGAACTGAGCATCTTCCTGGTGCTGATCGGCATCGGCCTGGTGTTCGAAATGTTCGGCTGGATCATGCGTGACCAGAGTTTTCTGATGAACTCCCAGCGCCTGGTGCTGATGATCCTGCAAGTATCGATCATCGGCCTGCTGGCCATCGGCGTGACCCAGGTGATCATCACCACCGGGATCGACCTGTCGTCCGGCTCGGTGCTGGCGCTGTCGGCAATGATTGCCGCCAGCCTGGCCCAGACCTCGGACTTCGCCCGGGCGGTGTTTCCCTCGCTGACGGATTTGCCGGTGTGGATACCGGTGGTGGCGGGGCTCGGGGTCGGGCTGCTGGCCGGGGCGATCAACGGTAGCATCATCGCCATGACCGGCATCCCGCCGTTCATTGCCACCCTCGGCATGATGGTCTCGGCCCGTGGCCTGGCGCGCTACTACACCGAAGGCCAGCCAGTGAGCATGTTGTCCGATTCCTATACCGCCATTGGCCATGGTGCGATGCCGGTGATCATCTTCCTGGTGGTGGCGGTAATTTTCCACATTGCCCTGCGCTACACCAAGTACGGCAAGTACACCTACGCCATTGGCGGCAATATGCAGGCGGCGCGGACCTCGGGTATCAACGTCAAGCGCCACTTGGTGATCGTCTACAGCATTGCCGGGTTGCTGGCGGGGTTGGCCGGCGTGGTGGCCTCGGCGCGGGCGGCGACCGGGCAGGCAGGCATGGGCATGTCCTATGAACTGGACGCGATTGCCGCGGCGGTGATCGGCGGCACCAGCCTGGCGGGCGGGGTGGGGCGCATCACCGGGACCGTGATCGGGGCGCTGATCCTCGGGGTGATGGCCAGCGGCTTTACCTTCGTCGGGGTCGATGCCTACATCCAGGACATCATCAAGGGCCTGATCATCGTGGTGGCGGTGGTCATCGACCAGTACCGCAACAAGCGCAAACTCAAGCGCTGATAGCCGAAAATTGCGACAAAGCGCCACGCCTGACCCGCGTGGCGTTGCCATTTGTCTTCTTAATACAGCAATTGCACCGAATTTCTTGTTATAAACGCACTCCGATGACTGCCAAAAGCCTGTCAGAGAACATTTGAGGGGGTTGTCGGACATTTTCCCTATGTTTTCAGTTGCTGAGGCCTCGACTCGGCCTTAGACTGCCGCCCCTCGTAAATTGAGTGCCGGGTGGCGCTTGGAATAGACGGCGCCTTTCCCGATGAGCGTGGCAGCTGCGCTGCGGGACGCTCCATAATTCGCCTTAATGCACGTTTTTTTATAGAGAAATCAATGACAAAGGAAAAGTTGCTGGCCATGCCGGCGGATGACTACATGAATGCCGAGCAGCTGGCTTTCTTCACCAAGCTGTTGCAGAACATGAAAGTCGAAACCCACGAGCGCATCGAACAGAACCGAATCGCCATTGAGAGCCTGGACACCCCGGCCGACCCGGCGGACGCTGCTTCCGTAGAAGAAGAGCGGACCTGGCTGGTCAACGCCATCGATCGCGACCAGCGCATGCTGCCTCAACTGGAGCAGGCCTTGGACCGCATCAACGACGACAGCTTTGGCTGGTGCGACGACAGCGGCGAGCCGATCGGCCTCAAGCGCCTGCTGATCAGCCCGACCACCAAGTACTGCATCGAAGCCCAGGAACGTCACGAACAGATCGACAAGCACCAGCGTCAGGCCTGATTCGCGTTTTCCCAAAAAAGATCGCGACCTTTTGACGAAGGTCGCGATCTTTTGTTTTCGCCCGTGCCGGTTCGGCGACTCCCGTTGACCTGCTGCAAGAACACGACTAATGGACCATGGATAATGGCTCGGTAGTGGCGTTTAATGCGGTCATAACAACGAGAGTGTGGGTGACGAACATGGCGACAGACGGAACGCTGGCGGGTGCGGTGCCGGCCTCGGTAGCCGAAACGAAAGGCGCGGCGCGCTGGCTGACGCCGACTCTGCAGAGTCTTGCCCTGGCCTTGCTGCTGTGCGGCATGGCCCTGGGTGGCTGGTCGCTGTACCTGGGCCTGCCGCTGGTGATGCTGATCGTCTGGTTGCCACGCTTGCGTTCGCGCGTGGCCGGGGCAACCGCACCCCCCACCGACACGTTGGCTGAGCTGACCCGCGACTTGTCCTACACCACCAGCCATAACGCCCTGTCGGCGGCCGGTGTCGCCTATTCGGTCAAGCAATTGGCCGGCAAGGTCCAGTCCCAGCTCGATGCGGCGGCGCAGATCGTCAGCAATGCCGAATCGATGATTGCCACCGAACAGGCCACTTCGCAACTCAGCCAGCAGGCCCTGGGCGCCGCCAGCGAGGCCCATCGCAGCAGCGTGGCCGGGCGCAGCGAATTGGTAGAGTCCATCAGCCGCATGCACCAGCTCAGCCAGCGCGCCAACGACAGCCGTGAGTTGATCGAAGCCTTGAGCGTGCGCAGCGATGAAATCCAGCGGGTCAGCCTGGTGATCCAATCGATCGCCAGCCAGACCAACCTGCTGGCGCTGAACGCGGCCATCGAGGCGGCCCGGGCCGGTGAGCATGGCCGTGGGTTCGCGGTGGTGGCCGATGAGGTCCGTGGCCTGGCCGGGCGCACAGCCGCGGCGACCGGCGAGGTCGGGGTGATGGTGGCCGACATCCAGCAGCGCACCGCCCAGGTGGTGGAGCAGATCCGTCAACTGGCCGCTGACCTGGACAGTGGTGTGCAGCAGGTCGAGCACACTGGCCAGCACCTGGAAAACATCGCCCGGCTCGCCGCTGGCGTCGAAACCCAGGTCAGCGCCATCGCCCAGGGCACCGACACCAATCGCGAACAACTCGACAGCCTGTTCCATGCCATCGAGCAGATGCGCAGCGACCTGTCCGTCAGCGACCAGCAGACCCAGCGGCTGGCCGAGGCGGCGGTGCAGATGGAAGGCCAGGCCGAAACCATCAGCGAACGCCTGGCCGAGGTGGGCCTCGACGATTACCACCAACGGGTCTACGACCTGGCGCGGGAAGGGGCGAGCCAGATCGCCGCGCAGTTCGAAGCCGATATCGACCAGGGCCGTGTCAGCCTGGAGGATTTGTTCGACCGTAACTACCAAGCGATCCCCAATACCCAGCCGGCCAAATACCAGACCCGCTTCGACCGTTACACCGACCAAATCCTGCCGGCGATCCAGGAACCGCTGCTGGCCCGCCACGAGGGCTTGGTGTTTGCGATTGCCTGCACCCAGCAGGGCTATGTGCCGACCCACAACAAGGTCTTCAGTCAGCCGCTGACCGGCGATCCCCAGGTGGACACGTTGAATAACCGCACCAAGCGCAAATTCTCCGATCGCACCGGAATCCGCTGCGGCAGCCACCAGCAGCCGGTACTGCTGCAGACCTACACCCGGGATACGGGGGAGTTGATGCATGATCTTTCCGTACCGATCATGCTCAAGGGGCGTCATTGGGGTGGCTTGCGCTTGGGCTACAAACCCGAGAAGCCGCGCTAGGTTTCAATACTGTCGATGTGGCAAGGGCGCCTTTGTGGCGAGGGAGCTTGCTCCCGCTGGGCTGGTGTAGGAACTGCCGGAGGCTGCGATCTTTTGATCTTTTGATCTTTTGATCTTTCGCTTGAGACTCAAGTGTTTGGGGAAAGATCGCAGCCTCGTTGCACTCGTCAGCTCCTACACAGCTCCTACACAGCTCCTACAGGGCGCACCCCAGCGGGAGCAAGCTCCCTCGCCACAAAAAGCGAGGGAGCATTCAGCCAATGGACATTGCGCTACTTGCCACCGTGCAGGCGCACGTTCAGTTGATCCACCAGCACCGCTTCTTCGCCGTCGGCGAGCAGCCAATCCTGAAGCAGCTCTTTCTGCAGGTCCGACCAGAAACCAGCCTCCACCAGCTTGATCTTCGGGGGCAGCGGGTTGGCCATGATGAAATCGTCAATGGCCTGGTCGTCGGAGGGCAGGCCGAGTTGGTCGAACAGGGTCTTGAGGTCGTGGGAAGGCTGTTCCATGGAAGTCTCCTTTGGGTGAGGCGCCGCCATGGCGCCTCGCTGCTTACCTTTATCTGAGGCAAGCGGTCATCAGGAGTTCGATTGGAATCAGGCTTTCAAGGCTCCTTCATCCACGGCGGCCTTCAGCGCCTTGGCCGCTTCTCTGGCAGCCTCGGCAGCGATCTGCGAGGTCTTGAACCAGCGATCCTTTTCAACCTGGTGGCATCTGACGGTGGTCAACGGTGGCTTGGCCCGCATCACGATGACAGCCTGGAACTCGCCCTCGACTTCCCTGGCTTCGCCCCGGATAAAAAATTCGCCAATATCAAATTCCGTCACGTCGCGCCTGCTCCTCAAAATCATTATGGGTGCGCGATCCGCCCGTTGAACGACGGTCTTCGCTGAGCGGGCAGTATGGCAGCAGTTGCCCGCCGGCGGCTGAGTTAAGTCATTCATAGGCATTCAGGCGCCGTGTTCGAGACGCCTGGCCAGGTAGCAGGCCTCGTTATGGTCGGTTCGGAAACCTCTTACGCGTCCAGTCGATGTTTCTTCGATGTGAAAAAAACACTTGCCGGCCAAGACCACCCGATAACGCGGCTGAATCAACAAAACGGGCAGGCAATTGACGCCGTGAGGGCTGTTGGCTGGTTCAACGATACGAGGGGTGACGGGGTGGGGCTGGGTGGTGAAAGTGGCCATTGTGAATTCCTTTTCATGGTTTACCGACGAAGTGCCGGGTACTTCGAGTAGTCTCCACGCCTTCGGCTGCTCTAGAATCGGCAGTGTCGTGTGGACGGCAGCGCCTATCTAAAGCAATTTTTTTTGGGCTCGATGTCAGAAAAATGCTTTTTTAAGTGAGAAAATTCCCTAAAGTTAGTAGTCCTATCTTTTCCGATGCTCAGAGTGGCTTTTTCCTTCAGCCTCTGGCGACCCCCCGGGAAAGACGGCGAGAGCGACAACCTTTAGTCTGCTCTCGGCCCGGGACAGGGCGCGCCGGTCATTTCGAACTTCAATTACAGGTCCATTACGACACTACAGTCGGTACGGGTTCTCGTGGTCCGTCCTTTGCGCAGGGCGGGTTTCTTTCAAAGATGGGGATGTTTCCTTGGCAGTAAGTAATCTCGACATGCATGCGTTATTCGTACTTGGTGACCTGCGGGCAAAACTGGTCAAACAATTCCAGTCACGTTTCGTCTACATCACCGAGCAGACCGCCGAAGGTATTTATGTCGCCGAAATCGACACCGAGTCGGCGCTGGTGGTCGATGACAAGCCCAGGCTGGAACTCAAGGTCGGTGATCATTTTCGTGCAGCGGTATTGCCCAGCCGCGAAGGTGGCAAGTTTGAAATCCGTTTTCGCGAAATCAAGCTGACGGTCTATGGCCTGGGCGATTACGCCTTCGTCACGACCCCCGGCGGTCAGGCAATCCTGTTCAAGGAAGGCCACAGTGTGGTGACCGTGTTCGCGGCCAACGAACAATTGCAGGAAGGCTTGACCAAGACCTTGAAGGCGGTCACCGCCAAGGCCGCCAAGTGGCGCAAGGGTGAACTGGTGACTTTCAAGGCCAGCGAGTGACAGGCTCAACGCGGGTGAAAAACGTGTAGACGTTGGGACTTTCAGGGGCAGTGCAGCCAAACCACTGACAGTTTCGCAAGATCTCGCTGGAACCTCGGCTACAGTCAATTGACTGAACTATTCAGGGGCTTGCGTTCCGTTACGCAGGGCCGTTCAGCTATTGCTGTATCTGGCACGAGGTGCAAAGCATGAAACGAGTTCGACAGTGGCTGGCTGCCTGGGCCACCTTCGCTGTGTTGGTTTCACCCCTTCCGGCGTCGGCTGCCACAGCGCCGCTCCACTTTGCCGACTTGAATTGGGAGAGTGGCAGCCTGATCACCGAGATCCTGCGGGTCATCGTCGAAAAAGGCTATGGATTGCAGACCGATACCTTGCCCGGCACCACCATTACCCTGGAAACCGCCCTGGCCAATAACGATATTCAGGTGATCGGCGAGGAATGGGCCGGCCGCAGCCCGGTGTGGGTCAAGGCCGAGGCCGAAGGCAAGGTGGTCGCCTTGGGCGATACGGTCAAAGGCGCGACCGAAGGCTGGTGGGTGCCCGAATACGTCATCAAGGGCGACCCGGCCAAGGGCATCAAGCCCCTGGCGCCGGACCTGCGCAGCGTCGAGGACCTGGCGCGCTACAAGCACGTGTTCAAGGACCCGGAAAGCCCCGACAAGGGCCGCTTCCTCAACAGCCCCATCGGCTGGACCTCCGAAGTGGTCAACAAACAGAAGCTCAAGGCGTACGGCCTGTCTGACAGCTACGTGAATTTTCGCAGCGGCTCGGGGGCGGCGTTGGATGCGGAAATCAGTTCGACGATCCGCCGGGGCAAGCCGATCCTGTTTTACTACTGGTCGCCCACGCCCCTGCTCGGACGCTTCAAGCTGGTGCAGTTGCAAGAGCCACCGTTCGATGCCGAGGCCTGGAAAACCCTGACCGACGCCGACAACCCCAATCCGAAGCCGACCCGCTCGCTGGCCTCGAAACTGTCGATTGGCGTGTCCTCGCCGTTCCAGAAGCAATACCCGGAGATTACCGGGTTCTTCAGCAAGGTCGACTTGCCCATCGAGCCGCTGAACAAGGCCCTGGCCGACATGAGCGAGAAGCGCACGCCGCCCCGTGAAGCCGCCGAGGCATTCCTCAAGGCCCATCCCCAGGTCTGGCAGGCCTGGTTGCCCAAGGAGGTCGCCGACAAGGTGTCCGCCGGTCTCTAGGGCGCCCATGCCAGCGGGTTGAACGCTTGATCCTGAGCAATGAATCATTCACTGGAAACTGGCAACCTGCGCCCGTCCAGCGAAATGCCAAATTCCAGCTAGGATGATTGTTCAACCTTTTTCAGGAGGCTGGCGAATGACGCTTCTATTGGCTCGGTCGCTGGTCGCAGTGTTTGCGACCATCAGCTTGATTCATTTGTATTGGGCCCTGGGTGGGCGGTGGGCGGCCCTGGCGGTGGTGCCCCAGGTGCCGGTGAAGCAAGGGGACGCGCTGCGCCCGGCGTTCGACCCCTCGGGCGGGCTGACGTTGCTGGTGGCCTTGGCGCTGCTGATGATTGCGCTGCTGGTGTGCCTGCGGGTCGGCCTGTTGGCACAACCGGTCACCCATCGGGCGTTGCAGTGGCTGATCAGCGCGATTGCCTTGATGATGTTCGCCCGGGCCATTGGCGAGTCGAACCTGGTGGGCTTCTTCAAGGAGGTCAAGGGCTCGACATTCGCCAGGCTCGACACCTGGGTCTATTCGCCGTTGTGCGTGGTGCTTGGGGCCGGGTTGTTGACGGTGGCGTGGGCCTGACTGACTCCGTCACCCGACCGAACACAGTTGTGGCGAGGGAGCTTGCTCCCGCTGGGCTTGTGTAGGAGCTGTGTAGGAGCTGACGAGTGCAACGAGGCTGCGATCTTGTCCCAGTCAATTGAATCGCAAGCGAAAGATCAAGATCAACAGATCGCAGGCTTCGCCAGCTCCTACAGGGCGCACCCCAGCGGGAGCAAGCTCCCTCGTCACAAAAGCTGTACCGGCTTGAGATACCTGTCAGTCGGTACGGCGGCTGCTCACCTCTGCCGGCACATCATCCCCAGCCATGCGCTTGCGGAACAGTGCCGCCCGGGCCAGCAGCAGGGTGGTCACCGGTACCGTGATCGACAGCAGGATCGGGATCAGCCAGGCATGCAGCACCGGTCCTGACTTGAGCGCCGAGAAATACACAATCGAGGCCAGGGCCACGCACCAGGCGCCCAGCGTGGAGGCCAGGGCCGGTGGGTGCATGCGCTGGAAATAGTCCTTCAGCCGTACCAGACCGATCGCTCCAGCCAGGGCGAAGAAGCTGCCGAGCACCAGCAGGATCGCCACCGGGATTTCCACCCACATCGACAGTTCGCCAGTCATTCGATCACCTCGCCACGCAACAGGAACTTGGCCAGGGCAAACGAGCCGACAAAGCCGAACAGGGCGATCAGTAGCGCCGCCTCGAAATAGGTGTCGCTGGCATAACGGATGCCCAGCACCAGCATCATCAGCATCGCCACGATGTACAGGTAGTCCAGGGCCAATACCCGATCCTGGGCCGACGGGCCCTTGAACAGCCGCCACAGGGTCAACACCATCGCCAGGGAGAACAGGAACAGGCTCAACAGGATCGCATTGGACAGCAGCGGGCTCATTGGAAAATCTCCATCAAGGGGCGCTCGTAGGTGGCCTTGAAGTGCGCGATGAATGACGCCTCGTCTTCCAGGTCGAACACATGCAACAACAGGATGCTGCGGTCGAGGGCCAGTTCCGACCAGACGGTCCCGGGGATCACCGTGGTGATCATCGACAGCGCGGCCAGGCCGTTGGCGTCGTGCAGGTCCAGTGGCACCTTGATGAACCGCGAGCGAGGCGGACGGCGCCCGGCGTTCAGCACCCCCCAGGCCACCGCCAGGTTGGACACCAGCACGTCTCGGCCCACCCGCAGGAACAGGCGCAACACCACCCAGGGCCGGCGGATACGGATGGGGCGTGGTCGCAACGGGCGCATCATCAACGGCGCCAGGAAGCCCAACGCTGCCCCCAGCAGCAGATGGCCGGCGCTGACGGAGACGTTCAGCACCAGCCACAGCAACCACAGCGCCAGGGACAGCCACGGGGCGGGAAACAGGCGCTTCATGGCTGCACCTCCTGCAACGCGGCGCGGGCTTCAGGGTTGGGCACGGCGCGGGTGGCGAGTACCGACATCACGTAATGTTCCGGCGTGTTCAGCGCGTCGGCGGCGGATTGGGTATAGCGCAGCAACGGCTCGGCCTTGAAGGTGAGGGCGATGCCCAGGCCCAGCAGCACGACGATCGGCAGGCATTCGAACGGCCGCAGCAACGGTGACGGGCGTTCCTGGGGCGTCCAGAAGCGCTGGATGCCCAGGCGCGAGAACGCGATCAACGAGGCCAGCCCCGACAGGATCAACAACGCCAACAAGCCCCACGCCTGGTTCGACATCGGCGCCCCGGCGCTGGCGCCGAACCCTTGGGGATTGAGCAAGGCACTGAGCAGGCTCAGCTTGCCGATGAACCCCGAGAGCGGCGGCATGCCGATGATCAACAGCGCACAGAAGATAAAGCTCAAGCCCAGGAACGCCATGGTCCAGGGAATCACTTGCCCGACCACGGCTTTCTGCTCGTCATCGAGGTTGATGCCCTTGGGCGGCTGCAGGGATTCCAGCGGTCGCGGCAACGTGTCGAAGTCGTCGTCCAGGGACAATTCATTGGCCGAGCGCGAACGTTCGATCAGCTCGGCCAGCAAGAACAGCGCGCAGAGTGCCAGGGTCGAACTCACCAGGTAAAACAGTGCCGCACCCACCAGGTTCGGTTGGGCGAAGCCGATGGCCGACAACAGGATCCCGGCCGAGACCAGGATACTCAGGCTCGCCATGCGCTCCAGGCGTTGGGCCGCGAGAATGGCGATGGCGGCGCAGACGATGGTCGCCATGCCGCCGTAGACCAGCCAATCGGCGCCGAAATACGCCGAGGCGCCGGCCTGGCCGGAGAACAGCAGCGTCCACAGGCGCAGGATCGTGTAGATACCGACCTTGGTCATGATCGCAAACAGCGCCGCCACCGGTGCGCTGGCAGCGCTGTAGGCCGGCACCAGCCAGAAGTTCAGCGGCCACATGCCGGCCTTGGCCAGGAACGCCACCGCGAGGATGCCTGCGCCGGCGTGCAGCAAGCCGCGGTCGGCCTCCGGCACCAGCGGGATTTTCAGGGCCAGGTCGGCCATGTTCAACGTGCCGGTGACGCCATAGATCAGCGCAGCGCCGATCAGGAACAGCGACGAGGCCAACAGGTTGATGGAAATGTAATGCAGGCCCGATGACACCCGCGCCCGACCCGAGCCGTGCAGCATCAAGCCGTAGGAGGCCGCCAGCAGTACCTCGAAGAACACGAACAGGTTGAACAGGTCCGCCGTGAGGAAGGCGCCGTAGAGGCCCATCAACTGGATCTGGAACAACGCATGGAAACTGGCGCCGGCGCGGTCCCAGCGGGCCGTGGCGAAGAGCAGGGCGCTGACGCCGATGATGCCGGTCAGGACCAGCATCAGCGCCGACAGGCGATCGACCACCAGGACGATGCCGAACGGCGCTTGCCAGTTTCCCGGCAGGTATACGCCAATGGACGCGGGCAGGGCCTGGTCCTGGGTCCAGTACAGCAACAGCACGGCGATGCCCAGGCCTAGCAGGCTGGACAACAGATTGATCCGGGCCTTGAGCGGGCGGTGTTTCTCGCCCAGCATCAGCATCAACGCGGCGGTCAGCAGCGGCAGCAGGATGGGCGCGGCGATCAGATGAGGCGTCAAGATCATTCCTTGGGCTCCCGACCGTCCACGTGGTCGGTACCGGTCAGGCCCCGGGACGCCAGCAGCACCACCAGGAACAGCGCGGTCATGGCGAAGCTGATCACGATGGCGGTCAGCACCAGGGCCTGGGGCAGCGGGTCGGTGTAGTGCAACAGGTCCTGGGGCACGCCGTCCTTGATGATCGGTTCCTTGCCGATGAACAGGCTGCCCATGCTGAAGATGAACAGGTTGACGCCGTAGGACAGCAGGCACAGGCCCATGACCACCTGGAATGTCCGTGGCCGCAGCACCAGCCAGACACCGGAGGCGGCCAGTACGCCGATTGCGATTGCGATGACTTCTTCCATCAGGCGGTGGCTCCTTGGGCGGGGGCGACGGGTTTGGCTTGCAGGCCCGGCTTATGGGCCCGTACCGACTGGTGAGCCAGGGCGGTGAGAATCAACAGGGTGGAACCGACCACCACGGCGTAGACGCCGATGTCGAAGAACAGCGCGCTGGCCAGATGGATGTCCCCCAGCAGCGGCAATTCGAAATGCCAGGTGTGGGTGGTCAGGAACGGATAACCCACGGCCATCGCCCCCAGGCCGGTGGCCGTGGCGAACAACAGCCCGGTGCCCATCCAGCGCAGCGGTCGCAGGCTCATTTGCGCCTCGACCCACTGGGTGCCGGCGACCATGTATTGCAGGATGAACGCCACCGACATCACCAGCCCGGCCACGAAGCCGCCACCGGGTTGATTGTGGCCGCGCATGAACAAGTAGAACGACACCACCAGGGCGATCGGCAGCAGCAGGCGCACCAGCACCGACGGCACCATCATGAAACCCAGGGCGGTATCGCTGGCATGGCGCGGGTTGACCAGGTCGGTGACCACGTCTGGCGCCAGCAGGCGCTGTTGCGCCGGCAGCTGCATGCTTTCCTTCGGTGGACGGAAGCGTCTTAGCAGGGCGAACACCGCCAGGGCCACCGCCACCAGCACGGTGATTTCCCCCAGGGTATCGAAGCCACGGAAGTCCACCAGCATGACGTTGACCACGTTGCTGCCGCCGCCTTCGGGCAGGGCCCGGCTCAAGTAGAATGACGAAATGTCGTTGGGCGTTTGCCGCGTGAGCATCGCGTAGGACAACAGCGCCATGCCGCCGCCGACGGCGATGGACAGCAGCAAGTCCCGCAGGCGTCGGATGCGCGCGCGCCGCTCGCTGTTGGGCAACGGCGAGACATCCTCGATTCGCCGTGGCAGCCAGCGCAGGCCCAGCAGGATCAACACCGTGGTGACCACTTCCACCACCAGTTGCGTCAAGGCCAGGTCGGGCGCGGAGAACCAGACGAAGGTCACGCAGGTCATCAAGCCGCAGACGCTGACCATGGTCAGGGCCGCGAGCCGGTGATACTTGGCCTGCCAGGCCGCACCCAGGGCGCAGATGATCGCCAGCAGCCACAAGGTGACGAAGACGATGGAGCCGGGGATCTTCGGTCGGTCGCCCCAGACCAGCGTGCTGTGCAGCATCGGGATCAGTCCGGCCAACACCGCCGCCAGCACCAGGAAAAACAGTTGGGCTTGCAGGCGCCGGGTACTGATCCTGCGTTCCAAGCGCCGGCTCTGGCGCATCATCAGCACCAGGCACCGCTCGAACAGGCGCTTGCCGCTGAGCCGGCCAATGAACGGCGGATGCTTGATATGACCTAGGCGGAACTGCTTGCGCAGCAACAGGTACAGGACGATGCCGCCGGACATTGCCACCAGGCTCATGATCATCGGTGCGTTCAGGCCGTGCCAGATCGCCAGGCTGTAGTCGGGCAGCGTACCGCCCACCACTGGCAACGCGGCCGCAGCGAGCAACGAGCCGACCACCTGGGCCGGAAAGATCCCCACCAACAGGCAGGTGAACACCAGCAACTCCACCGGCGCGCGCATCCAGCGCGGTGGCTCATGGGGGGTGTGGGGCAGGTCGGTGGCGGCGGGGCCGAAGAACACATCCACGGTGAAGCGCAGGGAATAGGCGACGCTGAAGGTCCCGGCGATGGTGGCGATGATTGGTAGCCCCAACTCGACCCAGGCCGTGGCGGAGATGAACACGGTCTCGGCGAAGAACATTTCCTTGGACAGGAAGCCATTGAGCAGCGGCACCCCGGCCATCGCCGCACTGGCAACCATGGCCAGGGTCGCGGTGAACGGAATCAGCCGCACCAGGCCGCTGAGCTTGCGAATGTCCCGGGTGCCGCTTTCGTGGTCGATGATCCCGGCGGCCATGAACAGCGACGCTTTGAAGGTGGCGTGGTTGAGAATATGGAACACCGCCGCCACCGCCGCCAGCGGACTGTTCAGGCCCAGCAGTAGAGTGATCAGCCCGAGGTGGCTGATGGTGGAGTAGGCCAGCAGGCCCTTGAGGTCGTTCTGGAACATCGCGCAGTAGGCGCCCAGCAGCAACGTACAGGCCCCCGCGCCGCCGACGATGTAAAACCATTCTTCGCTGCCCGACAGCGACGGCCATAACCGCGCCAGCAGGAACACCCCGGCCTTGACCATGGTCGCCGAGTGCAGGTACGCCGACACCGGCGTGGGGGCGGCCATCGCGTGGGGCAGCCAGAAGTGGAACGGAAACTGCGCGCTTTTGCTCAGGGCGCCGATCAGGATCAGCGGCAACAGAATGGGGTAGAGGGCATGGGCACGGATCAGGTCGCCGGCGGCCAGGACCTTGTCCAGCTCATAGCTGCCCACCACATGGCCGAGCAGCATCACTCCGGCCAACAGGCAAAGCCCACCGGCGCCGGTCACCATTAACGCCATATAGGCACCGCGTCGAGCGTCGGCGCGGTGGTGCCAGTAGCCGATCAGCAAGAACGAGAACAGGCTGGTCAATTCCCAGAAAAATACCATCTGGATCAGGTTACCGGAGATCACCAGCCCGAGCATGGCGCCCATGAACGCCAGGAAAAAAGCGAAGAAGCGCGGCACCGGATCGTCCGGCGACATGTAGTAGCGGGCATACAGCGACACCAGCGTGCCGATGCCCAGCACCAGCAACGAAAACAGCCAGGCAAAGCCGTCCAGGCGCAGCACGAAATCCAGGCCCAGGCTGGGCAACCACTGATAGTGCTCGCGGATCACGCCGCCGTCGGCGATCTGCGGGTACAGCAACGCCACCTGAACCGTGCCGGCCAGGGCCACGAGGCCGGCCAGCAGTGATTCGGCGTTACGGGCGTTATGCGGCAGCAGCGCCGCGACACAGCTGCCGATGAAGGGCAAAAGCAATAGAACTATCAGGGACATAGGCTTCTATTCGGCGGAAGGTTGTGAGGGATCATACGTGGCGTATTCCGGATCACCAACCGCGAGGGTGTCGCAGAATCCTACAAAGTAGGTGGGGTTTTCTGACTTTGCGTTGTTTTGCTCAGTGGACACAACTTGGGAATCAGCACGAAATCTCGCGCCTTACTCCTGTGGCGAGGGAGCTTGCTCCCGCTGGGCTACGCAGTAGCCCCAAAACCATTCACCCCGGTGTGTCAGGTTGATTGCATTCGGCTTCTTTGGGGTCGCTGCGCAACCCAGCGGGAGCAAGCTCCCTCGCCACAGGGTCAATCACCATCGCAGGTAACCGGCCTCACTGCTCCCGCTCAAGCCCCTCATCCACCTCGACAACACCTTTGCTGCGAGTCTTCAGCTCACTGACAATCACCGCCGCCACGATCAGCGCAGCGCCGAACAACGCGATCGCCGGCAACCGCTCGCCGGCCAGGCGTCCGGCGATGCCGGCCCATACCGGTTCGCCGGCATAGATCAGCGTGGCGCGGGTCGGCGAGACGCTTTTCTGGGCCCAGTTCATCGCCACTTGGATCGCTGCGCTGGCAGCGCCCAGGCCCACGGCGCTGACCAGCAGCAACAGGGAGAAATCCGGGATCGTTTCCTGGGTCGGCACGACCATCAGGAACGCCAGCACCGCCGTGCTCGCCAGTTGCACCACGGTCACCCGACGCACATCGACCTGGCCGGCATAGGCGCTGATCAGGATGATCTCGGCGGCAATCGCGATGGCGCTGATCAGCGTGGCGATTTCACCGGGGCTGAAGTTCAGCGAGGCCCCGGCCGGGCCCGACACCAGCATCAGCCCGGTGAACGCCAGCATGATGCCGATGCTGGGCATCAAGCCCGGCCGACGGCCCAGCACCAGCCACTGCAGCAAGGGTACAAACGGCACGTAAAGCGCGGTGATGAACGCCGACTGGCTGCTGGGAATGGTTTGCAGGCCAACGGTCTGCAGGCCATAGCCGAGCATGATCGCCACGCCGATGAAGCAGCCGGCCTTGAGTTCGAACAGCGTCAGGTCTCGCAGGTGACGCCAGGAGAACAGCGCGACAAACGCGGCCGCGGCGGCAAAGCGCAGACCGACGAAAAACATCGGCCCGCTGACCGTCATGGCATGCTGCACCAACAGGAAAGTCCCACCCCAGATCATGGTAATCAGCACCAACACGCATTCGGCCTTGCTGAACCTTGAGAAGCGGGAGGAAGCTTGTGGGGAATTCACCGATGCCATGACCTTGCGCGCCACTTGAGGCGGACGCACAATGCGCCCGAAGTTGGGCAGTATAATGCGCAACCCTGCCATGTGAGCAATATAGTGCACAAAGAATCCGGCCAGCGGGCCTCCGTCCTGCAACACGTCAGCCAGAACGTCCGTCGTCTGCGGCACGCCGCCGAGCTCAGCCAGACGGCGCTGGCCGAGCTGTCGGGGGTCAGCCGGCGAATGCTGGTGGCTATCGAGGCCGGCGAAAAGAACGTCAGCCTGACGACCTTGGACCGGGTCGCCGAAGCCCTCGATGTCGCCTTCAGCGATTTGATCCAGGCCCCCGAAGCCCGCGACCCGAGCCGCATCAACGAACTGGTCTGGGCCGGTGTGATCCCAGGCAGCAAAGCTGTATTGCTCGCCAAGGCCACCGCCAGCCGTGAGGTAGAACTCTGGGAATGGCGGCTGGAGCCGGGCGAGCATTACCATTCCGAGTGCGACGCAGATGGATGGAGTGAACAACTTTATGTATTCGAAGGCTGCCTGACGTTGCTGCTGGGCAGCGAAGAGCGCCGCATAGGCGTCGGTGAGTTCTTCATGTTCGCCAGCAACCAGCCCCATGCCTATCGCAACGATGGCCCGGTGGCGGCGAGATTCGTACGCAACGTGGTGATTTAATTTCCCTGGGAGAAGAGCGGTATGGACACAGCGCCAGAGCGACAGGGCAGCGGCCTCATCCGCGAAGCCGACATCCTGATCATCGGCGGCGGCCTGAGTGGTGCCATGCTGGCCGCGCAGTTGCTGCGCCTGCCCGGTCGGCGCGAGGTGCTGATCGTCGAGCCGCGCAGTGAGCTGGGCCGGGGCGAGGCCTACAGCGCCGTGGAACTGGGCCACACCTTGAACGGCAACGCGGCGCGCATGAGCGTCGACCCGGACAACGCCGATGACCTGACTCAATGGCTCACTGAGTTCATTGAGGCCGGCGGCTGGCCCGAGTCGGATCAGCAGCACGTGCCCATCAGCGAGTTGTTCCCACCCCGGGGGATGTTTGGCCTCTATGCGCAGCAACGCCTGGCCGAGGCTCGCGTGTTGGGCGCACAAAACGGTTCGACCGCCGAGCACGTGCGCGGCGAGGCTGTGGACTTGCGACTTGCCGACGATGCCGTGACGCTGACGCTGGACGACGGCCAAGTCTTGCGTGGCCGTTTCGCGGTGCTGGCCACGGGCATGTTCCCGGCGGCGCGCACCCCGCAAACCGAATCCAGCGGCTTGAATGCCGCAGCCCTCGACCCTTGGGATGTGGCTGCGATGCGCCAGCTCGACCCACAGTCCACGGTGCTGATCATCGGCTCGGGGCTGACCATGGTCGATGCCGTCGTGTCCCTGGAACAGGCCGGCCACCGCGGGCCGATCGAAGTGTTTTCCCGCCACGGCCTGCTGCCCCATGTGCGCCGTCAGCCACCCGCCTGGGTGGATTTCCTCGCCGAAGATCACAACCTGCGTTCTCCCCGCCAATTGATGCGGGCCCTGCGCGAGCAATGTCGCCAGGCCCAAGCCCAAGGGATCGATTGGCAAGCGCCGCTGGACACCGTGCGCGCGCACATCGGGCGCTTGTGGAACCAGGCCAGCGATGTGCAGCGCCGCCAGTTCGTACGGCATGTACGGCCCTGGTGGGAGAGTCATCACCATCGCTCGCCGCCGTTGAGCGCGGAGCTGGTGGCGCGGCTGCATGGGGAAGGGCGGCTGCGGATCCAGGCGGCGTCGTTCAAGGGGCTGGCAGCGTCCGCCGAAGGATCGGTGGCCATCAGCGTTCGCCGACGGGGCGAGGCAGGATTGGAAGTGGTGCAGGGCGCCGCGTTGATCAACTCCAGCGGCATTGAATATGACTGGCGTCGGGTTGCACGGCCATTGCCGCAACAGTTGCTGGTTCGAGGGTTAATCCAACCGGGGCCGCTGGCTTTGGGCATCGCCGCGCGTGCCGATGGTGCGGTGCTGGATGCGCAGGGCGAGCCGGCCAGCCGCTTGTTCGCCATGGGCCCGCCACTGCGGGGGATGTGGTGGGAGAGTACTGCTGTGACTGATGTGGCGAGCCAGGCTAAGGGGTTGGCGGGGCGGTTGGTTGAACTGCAAACCCTTCTCTAGGTTGAACACAGTCCCTCTGTGGCGAGGGAGCTTGCTCCCGCTGGGCTACGAAGTAGCCCCAAAACCATTCACCCTGGTGTGTCAGATTGATTGCATTCAGCCTCTCTGGGGTTGCTGCGCAACCCAGCGGGAGCAAGCTCCCTCGCCACAAGAACCGTTCACATGAGCGGTTTGCTCAGCAAGTTATTGCTCGCTGACCTTCACCCAACGTTCTTCCCGCGCCGCAACGCGAATCGCCGCCGCCAGGCGCTCCACTTCCCAGGCCTCGTCGAAGTCCGTACCGCTGGCACCTTCGCCAGCGAGGGCCATGACCAGTTCCTGCACCTCCAACGTCTTCAATTCGTTATACCCCAACTGGTGCCCGGCGGCCGGGCTGAACGCGGCATAGCCGGGCAAGTCCGGGCCGGCCAGCAGGCGCTGGAAGCCTGGCTGGCCGGCGCGACACAGGCGCAGTTCATTCAGTCGTTCCTGATCGAACGCCAGGGTGCCGAGGGTGCCGCTGATCTCGAAACTCAGGTGATTTTTGTAGCCGTGCTTGAGCCAACTGCTGCTCACCGTGCCCCGTGCACCGTTGGCGAAACGCAGCAGCCCATGGACTTGGTCATCCACGGCGATGGCCCGCTGTTCGGCACTGCCGGCACTGGCAGGGCGTTGGTGGTGCACGGTCTGGCTGTCGGCGCACACCGCCTCGACATCGCCCAACAAGTGCCGGGCCATGGCCAGCAGGTGGCTGCCCAGGTCCGCCAGTGCGCCACCGGCGTGGGTCGCTTCGCAACGCCATGACCACGGCGAGGCGGGATCGGCCATGAAGTCTTCGCTGAACTCGCCTTGGAAACTGATGATCTGCCCCAGTTCGCCGCGTTGGATCATCTCCCGCGCCCGTTGAATCATCGGGTTGTGCTGGTAGTTGTAGCCGACCCGCGTCACCACCCCGGCGGCCTTGGCCGCTTGGCGCATTTGTTCGGCCTGTTCCAGGGACACCGCAAGGGGTTTTTCACAATAGACCGGCTTGCCCGCCGCCAACGCCGCCATGGCCATCGGGAAGTGCAAATGGTTGGGTGTAGTGATGGCGACCAACTGAACCTTCGGGTCATCGATCAGCCGTTGCCAGTCGCTGTGGGCCGTTTCGAATCCCCAACTCTGGGCGCATTGCCGGGCACGCTGCGGATCGGCGTCGGCCAGGGCCGCCAGTGTCAGGTTCAGGGGGAGGTCGAACACAGCCTTGGCATTGTGGAACGCCAAGGCATGGGCACGGCCCATGAAGCCGGTGCCAATCAGACCGATGCCGAGTTCGCGCATGAGGAAGAGCCCTTTGAATTGTTATTGTCAGAAGGGTTCTTTATGGAATAAATATTCTCAAATTGCAAATAGTGGAATAAATATTCATTTCCATAGCTACTGAAGATCCCCTTGTGGGAGCGAGCTTGCTCGCGATAGCAGTGGGTCAGCAGTACTGGTGTGACCTGATACAGCGCTATCACGAGCAAGCTCGCTCCCACAGGGGATTTTCACAGGTCTGTCATGGAGCCCGCTGTCAGGACAGAAACCCACCATCCACATTCAATGCCACACCCGTGGTATAGCTCGACGCATCGCTCGCCAGGTACAGCACCGCGCCGGCCATTTCGCTCGGGTCGGCCACGCGCTTGAGGGGGATCTGCGCCAGGGCGGTTTTCAGGATCGCGTCGTTCTTGACCAGCGCCGAGGCAAACTTGGTGTCGGTCAGGCCCGGCAACAGGGCGTTGCAACGGATGCCGAACTGCGCGCATTCCTTGGCGAAGACCTTGGTCATGTTGATCACCGCGGCCTTGGTCACCGAGTAGATGCCCTGGAAAACCCCCGGCGAAATGCCGTTGATCGACGCCACGTTGATGATGCTGCCGCCGCCGTTCTCGCGCATCAACTTGCCGGCTTCCACCGACATGAAGAAATAGCCGCGGATGTTCACGTCCACGGTTTTCTGGAACGCACCCAGGTCGGTGTCCAGGACGTTGCAGAATTGCGGGTTGGTGGCGGCGTTGTTCACCAGGATGTCCAGGCGCCCGAACTGTTCGCGGATGCCGGCGAACACCTGGCTGATCTGCTCCATTTCACCGATGTGGCAGGCGATGGCGGTGGCCTTGCCGCCCGCGGCGATGATGGCATCGGCCACGTGCTGGCAACCGTCGAGCTTGCGGCTGGACACGATCACATGGGCGCCTTGCTGGGCCAGCAGTTTGGCGATGGCCTCGCCGATGCCACGGCTGGCGCCGGAAACGAAGGCGATTTTACCGTCGAGGTCGAACAACTGGGTCTTGGACATGCTGTTTCCTTGTTATGGGGCGCTCAGAGCGTGGATTTAGCGATGACCTGCAGGCTCATCTGCTCCAGCAATTTGTTCATCTGAACGAACTGCGCGAAGCGTTTGTCCTGGGTCTGGCCGTGGAAGAAGCGGTAGTAGATCTGTTGGACGATCCCGGCCAGACGGAACAGGCCGTACGTGTAGTAGAAGTCGAAGTTGTCGATGCGGATCCCGGCGCGCTCGGCGTAGTAATCGACGAATTCGCGGCGGGTCAGCATGCCGGGTGCATGGCTTGGCTGGCGACGCATCAGTTGCACCGGTGACGGGTCATCGGCCTCGATCCAGTAGGCGAGGCTGTTGCCCAGGTCCATCAACGGGTCGCCGAGGGTGGTCAGTTCCCAGTCCAGCACACCGATGATCTGCATCGGGTTCTGCGGGTCGAGTATCACGTTGTCGAAGCGGTAGTCGTTGTGGACGATGCTCGACGTCGGGTGGTCGGCGGGCATTTTGTCGTTGAGCCAGGCCTTGACCGTCTCCCATTTCGGCGCATCGGGGGTCAGGGCTTTTTCGTAGCGGTCGCTCCAGCCACGGATCTGCCGGGCCACGTAGCCTTCGGGCTTGCCCAGGTCGGCCAGGCCGCAAGCGTTGTAGTCGACGCGGTGCAATTCGACGAGCCGGTCAATGAAGCTCTTGCACAGGGCTTCGGTGCGGGCGGCGTCGAAACCCAGCTCCGGCGGCAGCTCGGCGCGCAGGATGATGCCCTTGACCCGCTCCATCACATAGAACTCGGCGCCCATCACCGATTCGTCGGTGCAGTGCACGTAGGCTTTGGGGCAATACGGGAACGCATCGCGCAATTGGTTGAGGATGCGGAACTCACGGCCCATGTCGTGGGCGGACTTGGCCTTGTGGCCGAACGGCGGCCGGCGCAGGACGAATTCCTGTTCGGGGTACTCCAGCAGGTAGGTCAGGTTCGACGCGCCACCGGGGAACTGGCTGATCGTCGGCAGGCCGGTGAGGCCGGGAATGTGGGCCTTGAGGTACGGGTCGATCAGGTTGGCATCGAGTTCTTCACCGTCGCGCACGCGGGTGGACTGATCAGTAAACGCCATGCTTATCCCTTCTGCTTATTTTGGAGGCCATCGATCATTGGCTAATCTAATGGCGCGTGGGAGGCGTCACAAGCACGCCAGGGTCTTATAGGTTAGCGTGTTGCCGGATAATCAGCGGGCTTGATGCATGGCGGCGTGCGCGTTGGAGGCGGGCGAGCTAAGGTTCTGAGGTCTGTCGCTTTCAGAGGAGCCACCCTGATGGGATGCCCGCAAGTCTGTGGCACCGCGACCCTGCAATGCAGTTTCGGTGCCGCCCCGGCGGTGCTCAATGTGCTGCCGGTCAATCGCCTGCTGACCGGCGGGATGCCGGCGGCGAACATCATGGATCACATCCCGCTGGTGAACATCACCACCTTCGGCATGTGCATGAGCCTGGCGAATCCCACCGTGGCCGCCGCCACCGCCGCGGCCCTGGGCGTGCTGACCCCCATGCCCTGCATCCCGGCCACCGCGGCCCCGTGGATCCCCGGCGGCGCCCCGACCCTGTTGCTGGGCAACATGCCGGCCATCGACGCCAACAGCACCCTGATGTGCAGCTGGGCCGGGGTGATCAAGATCGTCGTGCCGGGGCAGGTGCAGATGTTGATTCCCTGACGGTGACACCCGCGGCACCGCAGATCCCCACTGTGGGAGCGAGCTTGCTCGCGATAGCGGTTGATCAGATTGCAGTGATGTTGACTGTGCCGTCGTCATCGCGAGCAAGCTCGCTCCCACAAGGGAATCTTCCACAAAGGGATCTGTGGTGGTCGCTCAATCTCGATTCACTGTCTGGGCAACTCGGCCTCAAGCACTGGCATGGGTCAGCCCGGTCAAGGTGTCCGCGATGGCCTTCGTACGTTGTGCCGTGCCTTCGGTGGTACGGCTCGAGTCTTCCAGGGCGTCGAGCATCTCGCGCAAGGCGCTCACGGCGACGGACTGGTCTTCAATCTGCTGGGCGACGCCTTGGATTTCCGTCGAAAGCAGATCGATGTCCACGCCGATTTCCGCAGCATTCTTGCGGGTGATCTCCGCCAGCTTGCGAACTTCATCAGCCACCACCGCAAATCCTCTGCCCATCTCACCGGCCCGCGCGGCTTCGATGGCGGCGTTGAGCGCCAACAGGTTGGTCTGTCCTGCGATTTGCTGGATGACCTGGACAATCGACTGAATGCGCAAGCTCGAACTGGCGAGCGCACGGGCGCCGACCACGGCTTCACCTGCTTGGGTGGCAAGTTGCTCAACGGTCGTACCGGCCTGCTCGGCGACGCTGTGTTGCCGGTCGATCGTGCCCGTCAGGTCATCCATCGACAGGTGCAGCTCGCCGGAGTAATGCTTGATCTGCGTCGCCATCTGCGCCTGTTGCTGGCTGGCCTGCGCCAATACCTGGCCCAGGTCCGTCAGGCCGTCGAACACCGGCAGGATCGTCGGGTCCAGGCCACGGGTGTCCAGGGCGCTGCTGAAATCATTCCGCTTGAACGCCTTGATCTGCTTGACCACCACATGGTTCAGCCCCGCCAATTTCTTGATCTGGCGGCGCAGGAAAAACGCCTTGAACTCGCCATAGTGAGCGATGAAGTTATCGACGTACTCATCGACAAAACCGGCGCCCTTGGTGACTCTGAAGAAGAAAATCGCCGTGAGCGTCTGGTTAAGGTTCAAGCCGAGGATTTCACCAAATGTCGAGAAACCGGCCAACGGCACATCGCCGAAAATACCGGCCATGCTGCCCAGGTCGCTGCTGTTGTTGAGCCGACGCAGGATGCAGTCGTTGAGAATAGCCGCCACCGGCTGGCCGCCTTTGCCCTTGAGGAATTTCTCGTAGTCGAGCCGGGTCGCCTCGCGCAGGGGCGTGCGCTTGACCATCACCAACTCTTCGCCAGGCGCCACGTCGCAGAACAGTTGGATGATCTGCTGCCGGTGGTCGATGCGGGCAATGGAACGGACGAACAGCTCATCACCCACGCGGATGGCGAATGAATAATCGGCCAGCTTCTTCTCCAACGCCTGGGGGCTGCACTCGAATGCATCGCACAGTGCCTGGACCATGCTCTTGATGTTCCCACGACTGTCGATGACCTGGTCGATGGTGCGGTCTTCGACCGACGCGGTCAGCACGCTGAACGTCAGCCCGGCCGGTTGGAAGTTCTGACTCTTGAACACCCCGAAGCGCACGTCCGCCGCGGTTTTCAGGAAGACAATCTGCGCATGATTCTGATAACTGCGCTGCCCGTCACTGATCAGGGTTTTCTTGAAGTCAGCCTTGCCGCCAGCCGAACCGCCAACGAACAGGCAGGGGAAACGCCCGGATTCATACAGCGCTTCCATAAAGAACGACTCGGAGGCCGAAAGACCATCGAACACCACATAGGCCAACGTATCGCGATGATCAATGGGCGTGCTCACCTGCGCCTGCTTGATGTTATTTACCAACCGGGTGATCCGCTCACGCATGGCCAAGCGCTTGCCGCCACCGCGAATGTCCTCGCACTCCAGCGGCACCATCACTACCTCTGCCGACACAATCACACTGGCGTCGAACAACTGCAGCATCACCCGATCCCAGGTCTCGCCGGTCTGGCAATACAGCGCGTTCGCAGCGTTGCACAACTCACCCGAGGTCGTGCACAGGCTGATGGTGCTGTGGGCAAAGCGCTTCTTGACCTTGGCGGCGACCTGGTCGATGTCCAGGTGCGGGGAGACGAAACCGGTGATCAACACTGGGGTGATACGTACGTTGGCCAACGCCTGGTCGAGTTCACCCGACGTGCAGGCCACGCTCACCGTCCCTTGGGTGCGGGCTCGGGCTTTGTTGAAGAGGTTCGCTAGGTTCATGGCTGGACTCGGTTGAGCGCGACGTGATGCGTACGAGGGATGCGTGGGGAGTCCTTTCGCTGTAGCGGTCACGGCTGGGGGCTTGGGTGGGCGTGAGCTTGTGCTATTTGCGGGGGCGGCCTGTAGGAGCTTTTGGTTGGGGTTTACTTCGTCTGTCGATCAGCGACTTTCGTATAGGTCCCGGAAACCTACGGAAAAAATCAGTTCTTGCTCGCTGGACGACAAAGCACCACCCGCTATGCTTCGGCAGTGGCCTCTTGCCATTCACCACAACCAACGCCAGGCGCGAGACGAGAATCTGCTCGTCATTGCCCTTTGCAGAGACAATCCATGAATAAATACAAAGCCGTGTCCGGAGTGGCCTGGGTTTTTTTGTTGGGTTGCATCGTTATCTGGATGGGGGGTGTTTTTGCCTTGGCCAATGAAACGACGCCGGCGTCGGCGGGCGATGGGTACAAGTTGGAAGCCAGCCGCTGAACACTTGACGAAAAGCTTGGGGAAAAACTGTGGGAGCGAGCCTGCTCGCGATGACGGCGGCACATTCAGCGTCACTGCAAGCTGATCCACCGCTATCGCGAGCAGGCTCGCTCCCACAGGGGGACGGTGCCAGTCGAGAAATCGAGGCTCATCACCCATCCAGTGTGGGAGCGAGCCTGCTCGCGATGACGGCGGCACATCCAGCATCGATGCAAGCTGATCCACCGCTATCGCGAGCAGGCTCGCTCCCACAAGGGGAGTGTCACAGTCAATAGATCGGGGTTTACCAGCGATCTGGTGTGGGAACGGGCCTTCAGCCCAAATCCCCAGCCGCATGCCGCTCCGGCACCTGGCTCGCCTCATCGCCCCACGTGCGGTTGACCCGCTGCCCACGCTGTACGGCCGGCCGCTTGGCGATCTCTTCCGCCCAGCGCTGCACATGGGTGTATTCGTGAGCACTCAGGAATTCGGCGGCGCCGTACACGTTGTTGCGCACCAGTTGCCCATACCAGGGCCAGACCGCGATGTCGGCGATGGTGTAGTCATCGCCGGCCAGGTAGTGGCTTTCGCCAAGGCGGCGGTCCAGGACGTCGAGTTGGCGCTTGGCTTCCATGGTGAAGCGATTGATCGGGTATTCGAGTTTCTCCGGCGCGTAGGCGTAGAAATGCCCGAAGCCACCGCCCAGGTACGGTGCAGAGCCCATCTGCCAGAACAGCCAATTCAGGGTTTCGGTGCGACCTGCCGGGTCGGTGGGCAGAAGGGCGCCGAATTTTTCCGCCAGGTAAAGCAGGATCGAGCCGGACTCGAAGACCCGGATGGCGGGTTCCACGCTGCGGTCCAGCAGGGCCGGGATCTTGGAGTTGGGGTTGATCTCGACAAAGCCGCTGGAGAACTGATCGCCCTCGTTGATGCGGATCAGCCAGGCGTCGTACTCCGCGCCCGCATGACCCAGCGCCAGCAGCTCCTCCAGCAGGATGGTCACCTTCACGCCGTTGGGCGTGGCCAGGGAGTAGAGCTGCAGCGGGTGCTTGCCAACCGGCAAGGTTTTTTCGTGGGTCGGCCCGGCGACCGGGCGGTTGATGCTGGCGAAATGGCCGCCAGACGGGGCGTCGTTTTTCCAGACCTTGGGCGGAACGTAGGACGCTTTACTCATCGGGACATACCTCATCGTTGCTTGCGGTGTGATCCCCCAGAGTCTACCGCTGTTCGTTCATGATTCGTGCGACTTCACCGGATGCCTTGAGTTTTTCGAAAGCGAGTTGGGCCTTGGCGACGACTTCATCCGGCGTGCTCAGGCTGAAGGCCAAGTGGACTTTGTGAGGTTGTTCGTCGAGGGTATAGACCTCTTCCAGCGAAGTGAAATCCACCTGGGCATCCTTGCTCATCAGGCGCGCGGTATTCTCCGGCATCGGCAGTAACTGGATCTGGCGATTCAGCAGTTTTTCAAAGTTGTCGTGGTTGTTGGCCGAGATGACCAGCCGGGTGAATCCACGTTGTTGCAGGTAGATCTGCTTGGCGTCGTTTCGCACCACGCCGATGCTGTACTGCTTGGCTTCTTCGAGGCTGTTGACGGCGATGTCTTTATTATCGCGCAATTTATAGAGCCGGCTCGCCACGCGATGTATTTCACCCACCCATTTGAATAATTGTTCGCGGGCCGGGGTGCGGTCCAACGGGAAGATCAGCACGTTGGGCTCGTGCAGCGCCTTTTCGTAGGCCCGGGCCCATGGGTACAGCGACAGGCTGTAATCGGTGAGCTGCGCGCTTTTCAGCGTTTCTTCGGCGATGCGAATGCCCGGCCCGATGACCTTGTCGTCACGCTGATGGGCGTACAGGGAGTCTTCGGTCACGACTTCGATCGTGTCGGCGTGGCTGTGCAGGCTGATCGAGGCGAGTAGCAAGCACGAGCAGAGTATCAGGCGATAGTGCATAGATAGACCTCATGGCGCGCGAGAGTAATTACAGGGCGACGCGGTCGCGTCCCTGGTGTTTGGCCCGGTACAGCGCCTGGTCGGCGCGTTGCAACAGTTGATCGAAATGGTCCATGGTCTGCGTGTCCAACTCGGCGACGCCGATGCTCACGGTGACGAAAGGTGAAACCTTGGAACCGCTGTGGGGCAGCTCACGTTCCGCCAGGCTGGCGCGCAAGCGTTGGGCGGCTTCGCAGGCTTGGGCCGCGTCGACGTTGGGCAGGACCACGACGAACTCTTCGCCGCCTACGCGGGCGGTCAGTTCGCCTGAGCGGCCGAACACAGTGCGCAGGGTTTCGGCGATCTCTTTCAGGCACAGGTCGCCCTGCATGTGGCCGTAGGTGTCGTTGTAGATCTTGAAGAAATCGACGTCGCACATAAGCACGGCCAGCGGGGTGTTGTGGCGGATCGCCCGGCGAAACTCGATGTCCTTCAATTCGTCGAAGTAGCGGCGGTTGGCCAGGCCCGTCAAGGCATCGTGGCGGGACAATGCTTCAAGCGACTGGTTGGCCGCCTTCAGTTCCGCGGTGCGTGCCTCGACCAGTTCGGCCATTTGATCGCGGCTGGCGGCCAGGGCCAGTTCGTCCGAACGCTGGCGTTCGAGGTGGGCGCGCAGATTGTCCTGGAGCTCATTGACCTGGAATTCGAGCAGGCTCAGTTCGTCCTGGCGCTGCACCGCCCGTTGCAGCTTGAGGTGACGCTTGAGGGTGTGCGGCGCGAGTTCAGCCAGGTGACGGGCGATATGCACCACATGCACGGTCACCAGGCGGTTGAACATGGTCATGACCAACCCGGCCAGCAGCAAGGACTGGATGAGCTGGGTGATGACGATGCTGCGTGCTTCGCTCCAGAGGCGCTCCCACAGCAGGTTATGGTCGCCTTCGATGGTCAGCTCGCCGACTTTTTCGTGGGCCCCGGCGTAGGGCTGGGCGATGAGCTGGCGATGCAGCACCGGCACCACGCCCGACTGATCGACGGTGTATCGCTTGAGTTCGATGACTTCCGGCGCTTGCCCGGGGCGCAGGATGTTCAACACCACGCGACCCACGGGGGCTGCCGTGGCGACGCTGGTGATTTGCTGGTCGAGGGATTCACGGTCCAGTTCCCAAATGGCGTGGGCCAGGGTGTTCTGGAACACCTGATCGATCAGGGCCAGTTCCGAATTCATTTCCGCCAGGTTGTTTTCCCAGGCCAGCCAAGTGCGCCAGGTGACCATCGCCAGGGTAAAGACCAGGCAGAACAACAGCGTTGCCAGCACCAGGCGCCGTCCCAGGGAGCTGAACGCCTTGGTTGGTGGTGGCAGGGAGGACGCTGTGCGGAAAGGGCCACCCATGTCATAACCATTTGCGCACGATGGCATCGTAGACACCATTGCGACGGATGGCCTCAAGGCCTGCACGGAACTTCTCCACTGTCTCGGCCGGCGTCTTGCGGCTGAACGCCATGCTGAAGCCATCGGCACTGCTCAGCTCGGGGAGTGGCAGCGAGCGGATCAGTACCTTGTCCGGGTCTTCGCCATTCTGGCGGGTCAGGTACAGCGCGTTGAGCTCATTGGAAATCCACAGCTCCACGTGGTCGACCTTGAGCTTGCGGTAGTTGTGTTCGTACTTGGTGCTCGACTGCAATTCTTCGCCGATGCGAAAGCCCTTCGAGACCAGGTATTGCTCGCCCACGTCCTGATTGACCGTGGCGATCTGGTGACCATGGGCATCGGCCAGCGAGTCGAGTTTTACCGGCCGATCCGCCAGCGAGTAGATGTACCACTGCGTCGGGCCGATGGTGCCGACCCACTGGAAAAGCGATTCGCGTGCAGGCGTGCGGACAATCGAATAGATCAGCACATTGCTTTCATTGAGCGCCAGTTCGTAGGCACGGGCCCAGGGCATGGGCTGGATAGGCGCGTCCATGCCGACTTCCTTGAGCACGGCCTGGACCACTTCGGTGCTCATGCCGGTCACTCGCCCGTTCTGCGTCATGTTGTAGGGCGGCAGTTCCTCCGTCACGATGCGCAGCGGTGTCTCTGCCGCGCAAGCGCATGCAGCGAGGAACATCAGGACGCCCCACATCAGCAGGCGATTAAGCGGCAAACCCATTGATCATTACCCTATGCAACTGGCAGCGCCCGGCGATGGCTGAGGGCTATTGTTGATAGGGTTATCGGCTGGGCGGGCGCCTGCTTGAATCCGGCCTGTCGAAACCGACAGCCCAGCCGACGATCAACCGTTCAACAACGTCATCGTCTGCGCCTGGTATCGGTCGCCCGCCACCACACCTTTGCCTGTGAAAATCCCATCCAGCTGGGCCAATTCGTCAGCGCTCAACACCACCGAAGCGGCCGCCACATTGCTCTCCAGGTACTTGCGCTGCTTGGTGCCCGGGATCGGAATGACGTGGTCACCCTGGGCCAACACCCAACCCAGGGCCAGTTGCGAGGCACTGATGCCCTTGTCCAAGGCCAAGGCCTTGACCCGTTCGACCAGCGCCAGGTTGCGCTTGAAATTGTCGGCCTGGAAGCGCGGGTTGAAGCGGCGATAGTCATCGGCGGCAAAATCCTCCGGTGACTTCAGCTCTCCGGTCAAAAAGCCTCGGCCGAGGGGGCTGTAGGCGACAAACGCAATGCCCAGGCTTCGGCAGGTATCGAGCACGCCATTGTGCTCGGGCTCGCGGGTCCACAACGAGTATTCGCTTTGCACCGCGGCCAGCGGGTGCACGGCGTGGGCCCGTTGGATGGTTTCGGCGCTGGCCTCCGAGAGGCCGATGTGACGGACCTTGCCGGCCTTGACCAGCTCGGCCATGGCACCGATGGTTTCCTCGACGGGCACTTCAGGGTCAATGCGGTGCTGGTAGTAGAGGTCGAGGTAATCGGTGTCGAGGCGCTTGAGGCTGCCGTCGACCGATTGCCGGACGTATTCGGGGCGGCCATTGACGCCGCGGGCATGGGGATCGCTGCTGCGCACCAGGCCGAACTTGCTCGCCAGGTACACGCCTTCACGCTTGCCTCGCAGGGCCCGTCCGAGCAGTTCCTCGTTGGTATGCGGCCCATACATGTCGGCGGTGTCGAACAGCGTCACGCCCAACTCCACGGCGTGGTGCAGCGTGGCAATCGCTTCGCCCTCGTCGACGCCCGTGGTGTAGAAATCCGACATGCCCATGCAGCCCAGGCCGATGGAGGAAACGTGAGGGCCGTGATGGCCGAGGTGGCGGGTCTTCATGCTGATAGCTCCTGGAAATGAACGACCTGTGCAGTCTCCAGCAAGAGGTTTCCTGGATAAATCCCCGATTATTGGTTTAACTATTCGTAATATCTGAATAATGAGGCGCGACAGTGGACCGATTACAGGCCATGCAAGTGTTCCGGCGTATCGTCGAGCTGGGCGGTTTCGGCAAGGCGGCCGATGACCTTGGCTTGCCCCGGGCCACCGTCAGCCTGTTGATCCAGCAGTTGGAAGCCCACTTGGGTGTGCAACTGTTGCAGCGCACCACCCGGCAGGTGCGGGCAACACTGGATGGCCAGGCGTATTACCAGCGCAGCGGCCAGTTGCTGGACGACCTCGATGATCTGGAGAGTTCGTTGTCGGTGCAGCGGAGCCAACCGCGGGGCACCTTGAAAGTGGACATGCCGATCGCCTTTGGTTGCACCTGGATCCTGCCGCGCCTGGCGGATTTTTATCGCCGCTACCCGGCGTTGCAACTGGACATTGGTTTTCATGATCACCAGGTCCATCTGCAGCGCGAGGGCGTGGATTGCGCAATCCGCGCCGGCCATATCATTGATCAAGGCTTGGTCGCGCGGCCCATCGTGTGCCTGCATCAACTGACCTGTGCCAGCCCCGGCTACCTCGCTCGCGTCGGCACGCCTCGGCGTCTGGAGGATTTGCCAGCACACCAGGCCATCGGCTTTGCGTCTGGCAATGGACGGTTCTTCCCGTTCGAATTCGAGGTGGCGGGGCGGGTGCGGGAAATGCAATTGCCGAGTGAGTTGAACGTCAACAATGCCGACGCTTATGTGACGGCCTGTGAAGCGGGATTCGGCTTGATCCAGGTGCCGCGTTATCACGTGCAACGGCAGTTGGCCGAGGGCAGGCTGGTCGAAGTGTTGAGCGAGTACGGCGTGCCGTCGTGGCCGATCTCGGCGGTGTATCCGCCCCATCGACAGTTGTCGCCGAGGGTGCGGGTGTTTATCGATTGGGTGGTTGAGTTGTTGCAGGGGGAGGCGGATGTGCGGGGGGAGTTGATGATGAGGGCTTAAAACCGCTCGTCACTCCTGTCAACTCTGACAGTAGTGAGGTGAAAGGACTTTCCCTATACCTGTAGTCCCATCACTTCCTTTGAAGAGCAACTGGTATGACTACGCAAAAAGCAACTAAAGCGGCAGGCGATCTTGACCCAAGCTTTGGTGACGGGGGAACAGTAGTGTTCACTCTTGCCCAAGGCAGTTTTTTAGGAGCGTCAAAATTACTCAGTGACGGAAAAATATTCTCGGCTGGTGCCAATGCCGATGATGTTGTTTTGGTGCGACACCTGAGTAATGGCGACCTGGATGATTCTTTTGGTGAGCATGGCATTACGCGCATCAAGCTTTTTCCCGGTGTCCGCATAGCGAAGGTCGTTTTAAACCTCCAACCCAATGATCACGCCTTTGTATTCGGCAGTGTCGGGGAAAAGCTTGAAGCGATACTTTTTCTCCTCAGGATTTTGCCTGACGGAACACTGGACACCCGCTTTGGCATGAAAGGGCGTGTGATTATCAATTTGCCAGAGGGCGAAAATATTGCTCATGTTGTAGCGGTCCAACCCGACGGAAAAATCGTCCTCGTCGCGAGGGTTGTGAGAGGGTATGAGAACTATGATGAAGTTCTCCTTCGGCTTGACAGCAAAGGGGAGCTTGACCTGACCTTCGGCGAAACCGGCATGGTATTTGTCGGGAAGGTTCACTTTTCATCACTGATCGTGCTCCCGGATGACCGGCTGCTTTTCGCCGGGGCAAAAAAAGGTGCCTTGTTGTTTGCACGCTATTTGAGTGATGGACGACCTGATCCTTCTTTTGGCGAGGAAGGTGTTGTTACGATTGAAGTATCACAAGTCCAATTCGCGCAAATTCTTGCCGCTGAGCGGCAGCGAGATGGAAAAATCGTGGCCGTGGGTTCTGCGGAGATTGAATCGAAGGGAGCCCATGCTTTGATAGCGCGAATCAATCCTGACGGAAGTCTGGACGAGACTTTTCATCACGGAACACCTGCTGTTATTGGTTTTCAAGGTTACGAAGTTCAGAATCACGCTGTGGCCATTCAATCTGACAATAAAATCATTGCAGCAGGATCATCCCTGGGGACCGAAAAAACCGCTAATTTCACGTTGATGCGGTTTCTTCCCAACGGCGCGCCAGACCTCGAGTTCGGATTGCATGGTCGAGTCATGACAGACTTGGGCGGTTTGGATTTGGCTCGGAGCGTCTCTTTGCAAGCCGACGGAAAGATAGTGGCGTCCGGGTGGATTTTGGGCTTGCCTGGAACAGGCGTGGGGATAGCGCGTTATCTGAGCTGATGAGACAGCGCCTGTGGTCACGCCTTGACCCAACGCTGGCGACTCCAACCGCTCAACGAGTCGACCGCCAGAACCAGCAACAGCATCGCCAGGATTACCGTGCTGCCTTGGGCTTCCTGGAACAGGCTGAGGCTGACGTAGAGCATTTGCCCCAGGCCCCCGGCGCCGACGAAACCGAGCACGCTGGCCATGCGGATATTGTTTTCCCAGCGGTACAGGACATAGGCCAGTAGCTGGGGCAGGAGGTTGGGCAGCGTGCCGTAGCAGAACGCCAAGACCGCATTGCCACCTTGCAAGCGGATGGCGTCGGCGGGTTCGGAGGGGGTATTTTCCAGGGCCTCGGCGAACAGCCGGCCGAGCACGCCGGTGGTGTGCAGGGCCAGGGCCAGGGTGCCGGCATTGGGGCCGAGCCCGGCGGCCAGGACCATCAGCGCGGCCCACACCAGTTCTGGCACGGCGCGCAAGGCATTGAGCACCAGGCGCGAAGCGCTCTGCAGGGGCCAGCCGAAGCGCCCGGCGGCAGGCAAGGCCAACAGCAGGCCGAATACCGCCGCGAGCAGCGTACCGAGGGCGGACATGGCGAGGGTTTCCAGGGCGCCGCGGCCGATCGCCTGCAAATGGCCCGGGCTCAGGTCCGGGCTGAGAAAGCGCTGCGCATAAGCCGCCATCCGCTGCAGGTTGCCGCTGTCGCCGAGCTCACCCAGGTCGATGCCCAGGTAGACGAACGAGGCGACGACCGCTACGCCGATGCACAGGACCATGACCACGTTGAGCAGGCGATTCATGCCAGCCTCCAGCGCAGCAGGCGGCTGAGTTGATCGGCGAGCAGTACCAACGCCAGGAACGTCAGCAGCAGGCTGGCCACTTCACCGCCGGCGAACATGCGCAGCGACAGGTCCATTTGCTGGCCCAGGCCTCCGGCACCGACGAAACCCATTACCACGGAGGCGCGGATCGCGCATTCCCAGCGATACACCGTGTACGACAACAGTTCCGCCGCGACATTGGGTAGGATCCCGTAGCAGAAGGCCGCGAGTCGGCTGCTGCCGGACTGCAAGAGCGCGTGGGCCGGACGCTGGTCGACCGATTCGTAGATTTCCGCGTAGACCTTGCCCAGCATGCCGCTGTAGGTAATGGCAATTGCCAGTACACCGGCCGTGGGGCCGAGGCCGACGGCGCGGACGAAGAGCAAGGCCCAGACGATTTCCGGGACGCTGCGCAAGAAAATCAACAGGCCGCGTACCGGCCAGCGCAGCAATTGGCCCCAATAGCCCGGATGGCCGGCACGGGACGCGGCCGACAGTGACAGGGCGCGGCTGGCCAGCAGGCTCGCGGGCACCGCCAGCAGCAACGCCAGGGCCATGCCGGCCGTGGCGATCGCCAGCGTCTGCAAGGTGGTCTGCCACAGCAGTTCAACGAATTCGTCGCCATGGGCGGGCGGCCAGAACGCCGCGACGAACCGGCCCATTTCGCTCTGGCTGTCGCTTGCCAGCAGCACGCCGAGGTCCAATTCGCTGAATCGGATGCCCGGCCACAGCAGCACGAGGGCCAGCAGGCTGAGCAGCAGGCGAGGGCGGGTGGCGGGGTCTCGGGTATCGCGTGTCAGCATCGGGGGATCTGCACGCTCAAGGTGGTAGGGGGCGTTGGCGAAGGTTGCAGTTGTTCGTTGGCATAGAGCGTGTCGAGCAACGGACGGTCGACCGCCTCGGTGGGCAGGTCGAACAGGATCTGCCCATCCCGCAGGCCAATGACCCGGGAGAAATGCGCCAAGGCCAGTTCCACCGCGTGCAGGCTGGCGACCAGGGTGACGTTGTGTTCACGGGCATGGCGGCAAAGCACCGACAGCGTGTGCTCGGCCAATACCGGGTCCATGGCCGAAACCGGTTCGTCGGCCAGCAACACCTCCGGCGCCTGGTACAACACCCGGGCGATGCCCACGCGTTGCAGTTGTCCGCCGGACAATTGCTGGCATTGCACGAACAGTTTGTCGCCCAGGTCCAGTCGGGCCAATGCCGCCGTGGCGCCTGGGATATCCAGCGGATGGAGCAGGTTCAACAGGCTCTTGCCGAAACCCCACTGACCCAGTTTTCCGGCCAGGACTGCCGTGACCACGCGCTGGCGCGGCGGCAGGGGCGGCGACTGGTGGATCAGGCCGATGCGCGCGCGCAGGCGCTGGCGCTGGCGGGCAGACAGTTGCCAGGCGGGTTCGCCGAGCAACTGCACCTCGCCGCTGCCTGGGCGCAGCGCGGTGGCCAGCAAGTTGAGCAGGCTCGACTTGCCGGCGCCGGACGGACCGATGACAGCGACCTGCTCGCCCGCGCCGATGCGCAGGTCGATGCCTCGCAGTGCCTGGACACCGTGGGCATGGGTCACGCTGACCTGGGTCAGTTGCAGGGTCATTTGAGCAGTTCGGCGGCGCGTGCGGCTTCCTCGATGCCCTGGTAGTTCTCAGGCTTGGTTTCGATGAAGCGACTGGCGGCTTGCAGGTCGAGGATTTCCTTATCCTTTGGGTTGGCCGGATCGAGTGCCAGGAAGGCCGCCTTTATCTTGGCCGCCAACGCAGGGTCGAGGGTGCCGCGCACCGTCCAGTTGTAGTCGAAGTAGGCTGGGGTGGTGGCGAAGACCTTGACCTTGGCCGTGTCGACCTTGCCGGCAGCGACCAGTTTTTCCCAGACGCTGGCGTTCAGCACGCCGGCGTCGACCTTGCCGGCCTGGACCCAGGCGACGGTGGCGTCATGGGCGCCAGAGTAGCCCACGCGGCTGAAATAGCTTTCCGGCTTGATGCCGTCCTTGAGCATGAAGTAGCGCGGCATTAGGCTGCCGGACGTCGACGACACCGAGCCGAAGGCAAAGGTCTTGCCCTTGAGGTCGGCGAGGGATTTGACGGCGGGGTCGGCGGTGATGAATTTGCTGGTGAACTGGGCGTCCTGTTCGCGCTGGACCAGGGGGATGGCGTTGCCGGTTTTCAGGCGTGCCTGCACGAAGGTGAAGCCACCCAGCCAGGCCATGTCGATCCGGTCGGTGGCCAGCGCCTCGACCACGGCCGGGTAGTCGCTCACGGGGACGAACTCGACCTTCATGCCGGTTTGCTGTTCCAGGTAAGCCCCCAGCGGCTTGAACTTGCGCAGCAGCTCGGTCGGGGCTTCGTCGGGAATCGCACTGACTTTCAGGGTGTCGGCGGCCTGCGCCAGCCAGCTGCAAAACGACAGGGCTACACCAGCGGCCAATGCCAGGGACGGCTTGAGCATGAAGGATCTCCGATACAGGAAGGCAAGGAATGTTGAAGGGTCACGCCCATGTGAATGGCGGTACGCCGTTCTGTGAGGGTAGACGAAGGAGAGGGATGGTAACCGTTTCTGGCTATGAACTCACCCAAACCCCTTGTGGGAGCGAGCTTGCTCGCGATAGCGCAGGATCAGTCGCAAGGGCTGTGACTGACACGCCGCTATCGCGAGCAAGCTCGCTCCCACAGTGGTCGGTGTCAGGCAGGTGATCGTGAGGTTAGAACCGCTGGGTGAACAAGTCGGTGCCAGGCGTCCCTGCCTGGCGGGTTTCAATAGAACTGGGGCACGATGAGCTCCGGTGGCGTCGGGCTGCGGGAGTAGTCTTCCTGTCGTACCCGCTGCGGCAGTTCGATGGTCGGCAGTTCCACTTCTTCATAGGGCATCTGCCCAAGCAGGTGATGGATGCAGTTGAGCCGGGCTTTTTTCTTGTCGTCGGCGTGCACCACCCACCAGGGGGCCTCGGCGATGTGGGTGCGTTCGAGCATGATTTCCTTGGCCTTGGTGTAGGCCTCCCAGCGCCGACGGGACTCCAGGTCCATGGGGCTGAGCTTCCATTGCTTGAGCGGGTCATGAATGCGGCTGAGAAAGCGCAGGTGCTGTTCCTGGTCGGAAATGGAAAACCAGTACTTGATCAACTGGATGCCGGAGCGGGCGAGCATCCGTTCGAATTCCGGCACCGTGCGGAAGAACTCTTCGTACTGGTCGTCGGTGCAGAACCCCATGACTTGCTCGACCCCGGCGCGGTTGTACCAACTGCGGTCGAACAGCACGATTTCACCGGCCGCGGGCAGGTGCGAGACGTAGCGCTGGAAGTACCATTGAGTCCGTTCACGGTCGTTGGGCGCGGGCAGGGCGGCGACGCGACACACCCGGGGATTGAGCCGCTGGGTGATGCGCTTGATCACGCCACCCTTGCCGGCGGCGTCGCGCCCTTCGAACAGGATCACGACCTTGTGCCCGGTCTTGACCACCCAGCTTTGCAGCTTCACCAGTTCGCCCTGGAGGCGGAACAGTTCGCTGAAATACAGTCGACGGGTTTCCTTCTCGCTGCTCTGCGGGGCGTGTTCGTCGAACAAGGCGTTCAGGTCATGCCCGTCTTCGGATAACTCCAGCTCCAGTTCTTCGTCGCTGTGATCGAGCAATTCGCGGTGGATGCGCTGTACCAAGGTGTCCTGGGTTGAAAGCATGATGGAGAACTCGGTCATGGAGGCGAATCCACGCTAGTTGCAAGTTATTACACAGTCGTGACGGTCATCTATGCTTCACGCGCAGGTAACAATTATCTGAAGGCAGGGGTTGACCGAAACGTCGCCGACGCGTGCCTGTTTCCAGGGCCGCGCAAGGAGTGTCATCCAGATGTCATCGAACCCATGGCAGGATCCTCGCAAACCATCGTGGTATGTCTGGCAGCGCTTGTGCCTGCTGGCGGATGAATCAAGGAACACCACTATGAAAGGCGACGCCCCTCTGTTCGCAGCCATTGACCTGGGCTCCAATGCCTTTCGCCTGATGATTGGCCAGTCGGTCAAGCGCAATCGACGCCTGGTGATCCAAGAGGTGAAAACCCTGCGCGAACCTGTCCGATTGGCCGAAGGCCTGCAAGCCGGGGCACTGGACGAGTTGGCGCTGGATCGAGGCTGGCAGGCCCTCGCTCGATTCGGCAAAAAACTGCGTGGCTTTGAAGCGGGGCGGGTGCGGGCGGTGGCGACCAGTGCCGTGCGCGAAGCGGCGAACGCCCAACTGTTCCTGGCCAGTGCCGAACGGCACCTGGGGTTTCGGATCGACGTGCTGTCGGGGCATGAAGAAGCCCGACTGGTGTATGCCGGTGTGGCCCATACGGTGCCCGGTGTCGAGCAGACGCGATTGGTGGTGGACATCGGCGGTGGCTCGACCGAACTGATTCTGGGGCAGGGCGCCCAGCCGTTGTTGACGGAGAGCATTGCCGTCGGCAGTGGTGTCTTTGGTGCACGTTACTTTGCCGGCGGACGCATCACCGCTCAGGCGCTGCTGGAGGCTGAACGCGTGGCCGTCTTGCAGTTCGAAGGGGTGGCGGCGCGTTATCGCGCACAGGGCTGGCAGCAGGTGATCGGCTCATCCGGTACCGCGCGGATGTTGGCCAAGGTGCTCAAGGCCAATGGTCTCAACGACTTCGGGCGCGGTGGCATTACCTACAGCGGGTTGTTGCGCCTGTCATTGCGGCTGCTGGAAGTCGGGCATGTCGACCAGCTCAGGTTGGCCGGTTTGCAACGTCATCGCCTGGGCATCCTGCCTGGTGGCCTGGCGATCATGCTGGCGGCGTTCAAGGTCTTCGGTATTACAGACATGTTCGCTAGCGAAGCGGGTCTCAGGTTCGGTGTACTTCATGGCCTGATGCATCAGCACTGATCACCCATCGTTGTCCCGCAGCGCCGGTGATCGCGACGGCTCAAGGTCGAGCATCAGCGCTGGTCGGTTCCCCCTCCTTAGTCAGATCATCCAGCATTTCGTCGCCTGGGCAGCCGGTACGTCCGGCTATCGCCAAGCGTCGGCCTGGATCAGGATGATTGCGTGAACGGGGCTTTTCGCTCTTTCGATATGCAGTGAGTGAAGGCACAATGCGCATCCTTTTTTGGCTCGCCTTGCCCGGAGGCCTCGAAAATGATCAAAACGCCGTACTACCTCATCGACAAACAAAAGCTGCTGGCGAACATGCAGAAGATCGCCTATGTGCGTGAGCAGTCCGGGGCCAAGGCCTTGCTGGCGCTCAAATGCTTCGCCACCTGGTCGGTGTTCGACCTGATGCAGCAGTACATGGACGGCACCACCTCGTCGTCGCTTTACGAACTCAAGCTCGGCCGGCAGAAGTTCGCCGGCGAGACCCACGCCTACAGCGTGGCCTGGGCCGACGATGAGATCGAGGAGATGCTCGCCAACTGCGACAAGATCATCTTCAACTCCATCGGCCAGTTGCAGCGCTACACCGAGGCCTCGGCCGGCAAGGTCCGTGGCCTGCGGGTCAATCCGCAAGTGAGCAGTTCCGATTACCTGCTGGCCGACCCGGCGCGACCGTTCAGCCGCCTGGGTGAATGGGACCCGGTGAAGATCGAGCAGGTCATCGAGCATATCTCCGGCTTCATGTTCCACAACAACTGCGAGAACGGCGATTTCGGGCTGTTCGACCAGATGCTGGGCACTATCGAGGAACGCTTTGGTCACTTGCTGCATAAGGTCGAGTGGGTCAGCCTCGGTGGCGGCATCCATTTCACCGGCGAGGGCTACGCCCTGGACGCCTTTTGCGCACGGCTCAAGGCC
The DNA here is from genome assembly GCF_001269655.1 of Pseudomonas thivervalensis. GTDB lineage: Bacteria > Pseudomonadota > Gammaproteobacteria > Pseudomonadales > Pseudomonadaceae > Aquipseudomonas > Aquipseudomonas thivervalensis. The sequence goes on along the minus strand of NZ_LHVE01000010.1, from coordinate 104,377 downwards.
TTCTCGCAAAAGTATGGCGTGCAGGTCTACCTGGAACCGGGCGAGGCAGCGATCACCCAGAGTGCGTCGCTGGAAGTCACCGTGCTCGACACGCTCTACAACGGCAAGCACCTGGCCGTGGTGGACAGCTCCATCGAGGCGCACATGCTCGATCTGCTGATCTATCGCCTGGACGCCAAGCTGGCACCCAGCGAGGGCGAACACACCTACATGGTGTGCGGCAAATCCTGCCTGGCCGGAGACATTTTTGGCGAATACAAATTCGATCGTCCGCTGTCCATCGGCGATCGGCTGTCGTTCATCGACGCAGCGGGCTACACCATGGTCAAGAAAAACTGGTTCAACGGCCTGAAAATGCCGTCCATCGTTGTGAAGCAACTCGACGGCAGCGTCGAGGTGGTTCGCGAGTTTGTTTACGACGACTACTTGTCCAGCCTCTCTTGAGCTGGCGGAAGGAGAAATAAAGAAATTGAAGAAGAACGTACTTATCATTGGTGCAGGAGGTGTCGCCAAGGTGGTGGCCCACAAGTGCGCGCAGCACAACGACGAACTCGGTCGTATTGCTATCGCGTCGCGCAACATCTCCAAATGCCAGGCCATCATCGACAGCGTCAAGGCCAAGGGTAGCCTCAAGCAACCCGCCGACATCAAGGCCTTTGCGCTGAACGCTCTGGATGTCGAAGCGACCAAGGCGCTGATTCGCGAAACCGAGTCGCAGATCGTCATCAACGTCGGCTCTGCTTTCCTCAACATGTCGGTGCTGCGTGCCTGCATCGATACCGGCGTGGCCTACCTGGACACCGCCATCCACGAAGAGCCGGGCAAGGTCTGCGAGACGCCGCCCTGGTACGGCAACTACGAGTGGAACCATCTCCAGGAGTGCCAGGAGAAGAACATCACCGCCATTCTCGGCGTGGGCTTCGACCCGGGTGTGGTCAATGCCTATGCGGCACTGGCGCAACAACAGCATTTCGACCGCATTGATTCGATCGACATTCTCGACGTCAATGCCGGCTCCCATGGCAAATATTTCGCCACCAATTTCGACCCGGAAATCAATTTCCGCGAATTCACCGGACAGGTGTGGAGCTGGCAGGACAGCCAGTGGACCAGCAACACCATGTTCGAAGTCAAGCGCACTGACGACCTGCCAGTCGTAGGCTCGCAGAACCTGTACCTGACCGGTCACGACGAAGTGCACTCGCTGTCGAAGAACCTCGACGTGCCCAACGTGCGTTTCTGGATGAGCTTCGGCGAGCACTACATCAACGTGTTCACCGTGCTCAAGAACCTCGGCCTGCTCTCCGAGCAACCGGTCAAGACCGCCGAAGGCCTGGAAGTCGTGCCGCTGAAAGTGGTCAAGGCCGTGCTGCCTGACCCGAGCTCGCTGGCGCCGGGCTACACCGGCAAGACCTGCATCGGCGACCTGGTCAAGGGCACCAAGGATGGCCAGCCGCGCGAGATGTTCATCTACAACGTGGCCGACCACGAGGACGCCTACGCCGAAACCGACAGCCAGGGCATTTCCTACACCGCCGGCGTGCCACCCGTGGCCGCGGCCTTGCTGGTGGCCCGTGGCGAGTGGGACGTGCAGCGCATGGTCAACGTCGAGGAGCTGCCTGCCGAGGCGTTCCTTGAGGCGCTGGATGTGATGGGCCTGCCGACGCGCATCAAGGATGAGCATGGGGATCGTCCTTGGAACCAGGACGCCTGAAGGACTCCAGGCAGGTTCCGCCCTGGCTCCCCGCTAGGCACTGCAGAATCGCTGTGGATTCGGCAGGCGATTGAACCGGGCGACTCACCAGCGTGTGAGTCCCTGGCAATCCGCGGGAAGCCTTGAAGAAATGCTCCGTATCGAAAGGTACGGAGCATTTTTCGTTTAGGATCCCCATCAAACGAACCCCGTGGCGAGGGAGCTTGCTCCCGCTGGGGCGCGCAGCGGCCCTGAAGCCTGACCCTGTGGTGTGTCAGGCAGACTGCATTCTACTTTTTGGGGCTGCTGCGCAGCCCAGCGGGAGCAAGCTCCCTCGCCACGGTACTGTGTTTGGCTGGAGAAGGCGTGAATCATTCACACACCAAACTGTAGCGAGGGGTGTTCCGTCCACCTGTCCCATCGGACGGACCTGCGCCGCTTTTTGTGGCGAGGGAGCTTGCTCCCGCTGGGCTGCGCAGCAGACCCAACACAAGGCGCAAGCAGAAATCCTCGCCATGAACGACCACTCGACCTTACGATTGCGCTTCAAGGACCAGGAGAAACAATCAGTGAAGCCATTCAGGATTCGCGAGCTGGAAATGACCGATGTGCAAGCGCTGCTGGCCTTCGAGATCCACAACCGTGAATGGTTCGAGTCGCATATCGATGCACGTGCCCCGGCCTTTTATTCATGGGCGGGCGTCACCGATCACATCGAAAGCTATCTGGCCGACTTTGCCAAGGGCGCCTGGCACCCGTTTGTGATCGAAGATTCCAGCGGGAGAATCGTGGGACGGGCGAATTTGAAAGGCATCCATTCACCACACGGTTGCGCCGAGGTGGGCTATCGCATTGATCAACGTGTGTGCGGGCAAGGGCTGGCAACACAGGCCCTGAAACATCTGATCCAGGCGGCGCGGATGCGTTGGGGGCTTACGGGGCTGGTGGCTTATGTCTATGAGAACAACGTTGGCTCAAGGAAGGTCCTTGAGCGGTGTGGGTTTGTGCCTGGAGCGTTGTCGGGTGGTGAGGAAATCGAGGGTGGATGCCGTTTTACGCTTTCGATCTAGAAATTCGACTCACCCGCAGCAGGTGGCGTAGCCCTGGCCCCATGGCTTGGACGGCGAAGCCGTGAAGGACGAATCGGCACCTAAGGCGCCGATCCGTCTACCCCCTACAACCAGTACCGCAAGCCAAGCATCAACGACTGGGCGTTGTATTCGGTTTCCACATCGGCCTGGGGCAGGCCCTGGATCTTGCCGAAGTTCGCTTCGCCGGTCTTGAAGTAGCGGTAATCCAGGGACATGGACCAATGTTCGCTGAGCTCGTAAGCGACGCCGGCGCCGAGTTGCCAGGCCGTGACGGTGTCGCGATGGGTGCCGCCGAACTCGACCCCGCCAGCTTCCAGACCCTTGATCGTCAGTACGGCGTAGCCCAGGCCACCGCCAATATAAGGTGTGAAGCGGCTCAAGGGGGCGGGCAGGTTCGAGATGTCATACCAGAGGTTGGCCATGAGGCTGCTGGCTTCTTCTTCGCCTTTGCCTTCGATGCTGCTTCCGCCTTCATAGATCCGGTTATTGAACTGGTCCAGGGTGTTGCGGCGGTAGCTCAGTTCCACCTCGGGTCGTAGCCCGACCGGAAACCGCCAGCCCAATGCCAACCCGGTGGCGTATCCCGAGTGCAGTGGTTGATTGAATTCCATCTCGACGAAGTCGCCGTTGTTCTGGGTCAGGTCCTGTTCCGCGACCCAGTTCACGCCGCCCATGCCGCTGACATAGGGGCCGAGCGTGTCGGCGAAACACGATGCCGAGGCAATAGCCCCGAGGCCAACGATGCCCATGACAAGATATTGGGTGTTTTTCTGTAGGTTCATGCTCGATCCGAAATGTGCTGTTATCGAAAAGTAAGTGAAGCGAGTCCGGGAGGTATTCATACGAGGTGCAAAGGCGTCGCGGTTTTCCCGTGCCTAGGGGCGCCGATGGCCCGTTGTTCAGCCAGCGTGCAGAGGTTGTCCAGGGCGGTGGTCATCGCTACGGTCAACGCTTTGCGCAGCAGCCCGCGGTACAGGAAGCTCAACGGGCCGGAAATCTTCGCGCTATGGACGACATGGGTTTCATCGGCAGAGAGCCTGCGCATCCGATGGTCGAATTCGAGGTCGATCCAGAGCAGCCGTGCGCTGTTGCGATAACTTTCGTGCAGGCTCACGGCTTCCAGTTTCAGGGGCATGTTCAAGCCATTCTTGAGGACACATTTGCCGCGCGTTCCCGCCTGGAACGGACCGTCGAGCTGGCACTGGCGCACGTCGGTATCCCATAGCGGCGCTTCGGGGAAATTGCTCCAGAGCTTCCAGATTTCAGAAGGGGGCGATTTGACTATGACTTGCACGTTGACATCGTTCATGGCGACACCTTGGTTATGGGGGCACGGTCATGCGGGGTGGGCAGATTCGTTCAATGCTCAGGCTGCCGGTGCGGATTGACTCAGCACCTGGGCGGTAATGCTGGCTTGACCGATTTTTTCGCCCCGGTTGAACAGGTCGATATAGATGCGGTTGGTCTTGAAGGCCTGGAGCGCAGCATCGAAACCGGCCTGCGGCGCCAATGACAGCGGGCTGTTCCTGGGGATGGGCCGATCCAGGGTGAAACTCAAGGCCAGCAGGTTCATCGGGGTATTGAGGGGAATTTGCAGGTGGCTATGGGCAATCTGCATGTAGCACTGGCGAGCCACTTCGAGGAAATACACCATCGAATAGTGCTGGGGATCGCCTGCCTGGAAGAAGTGTTCCTGCGGCAGTTTCACGGTGTCCACGCTCAGGCCCTGGGCGACGCCGCTCATGTCACTGACGATGACGTTTTCCGCCCTGGCCTTGTGCAACAGGGCCTTGTCGCGGCAGGGCGTGGCGGTGAATTCGCTGGTCGGCAATGTCTCGAACGCCGAGCTGTAGGCCATTGCGAGGGCGCAGGTGCACATCACTTTTCCGGCCTGCATGACCTTCGCATGGAACACCTGGGAATCTTCGCCTGGCTCCACGTGCAGATCGACCGTGCCGTGCTTTTGTACGTAATGCTGGAACTTGATCGTCAGGGTCTTGATGTAGGCGACCCGTCCGCTCAGCGGCGGCATGGCCAGCTCGAGCAATTGCAGCACCCCCTCCAGCAACAAGATGCCCGGAATGTGATCCAGGGGATGATCGAAGAAGTACGGGTGCGCTTCATTCACCACGAGTTGGGCGCGCAGGGACTGAGCGTTGCGCTGGGCGTTGGTGATCACGCTATGTTCCGCGCTGCGTTGCCAGTGCGCCGGACGCTGGGTGGCATCGCCACGGTGCAGGGCGAACAGACTTTCCATGGCGCGCACCCGCACCCGTAGCCCGGAGAGCAGGGTGCTGGTGAGCATGTCGCTGAGCTGCTGCACGTCGACGCCATCGTTTTGTGGCTCGCGCACCCGACTGACAGGTGTGATGACCTGCTGCAAATCGTGGGATGACGAATGGGCGAAACGCAATACGAAAGGATGCTTGATGGGCGTGCTGACCTCGGCCGTGGTCGGGTTCCACTGGCGAAGCTGCTCGGTAAACAGCCACATCACCGCCTTGCCCGCTTCGCGCACCTCGATCACGGTATTGGACGCGCCTCTCAACATCACCGCCAGCAGGGTTTCGATGCCACTGGCTTCGGCGAGGAAACCGGTGATCGCCTGTAGCGATCCGCTGGCAGGTGTCGCAACCGGCTGCAACTCGCAGACTTCAACGTTCGAATAGTCGCCCGGCGCTTTGCCCAACAAACGGCAAGCCTCTCCCAGCGAACCGGCCGCATGGCCGAGGACCGCGGCGCGGATCACCAGCAAGGGCTTTTCAGTGGCCTCTGGCTGATAGCGACGCAGCGCCAGCAGCCCCAGTCCTTCACCCTGCAGCGTCGTGCTGCGCCGGGCGCGCTCGACCTCGATTTCACCGCTGACAAAACGCCCTGCGCCGAGCAGGAGCGTGGTGATGCCGTTGTCGAACCATTGCGGCGAGGCCAGCAAGGTTTGCCAGAACAGACCTGCGGTGCCGACCAGGGTTTGATGAAAACCCTTGAAGTCAAAAATCTGCGCCGGGTAGCCGGACAGCATGTTCGGCAACATGGTTGCCACGTCAGTTACCTCGACGCCTGGCGCCGCGCCCTGGGCCCGGGAATAGAAGTTGTGGGCGCTGCTGTAGGCGTTGCTGAAGCGCTCGCCGCCCATGTTGCAGCACATCACCATCGCGGTATCGGACGAACCGGCCACGCCCGGCAAGCGTCGCAGCAAGTGATTGACGCGATCGGTGATCAACAGCTTGAACGGGTCGACGTGGGCCAGCGGCTTGGGGCCCATGCCGAAGCCATCGATATCGATGACATGGTCCTGGGCGAGGAATTTGCCCAGCAAAGGCTGACCGGGCACCGGGGTGTAATCAACGAAACGCCCATAAGGAAACACGACCGAAGGTGCCGCCGGTTGGTCGAGTTGCTGCTGGAATGCCTGCAACGAACGGTGGCTGCCCAGCGCGGCTTCAGCCTCGACGATGGCAAGGTCCAACCTCACCACGCCGCAGGTGTTTGCGGGGGCTGCGGCAGGGCGGTCGTCGGGCCTGTACTCCTCCACCACCAGGTGCGCGTTGGCGCCGCCAAAACCGAAGCTGGAGATGCCAATCCGTGTCGCTGACTGACGCGCCTCCAGAGGATGTACCTGCTGGGTGGCGAGTCGCAGGCAGGTATCGTCGACCTTGGTGCTGGGACGGTAGCCGGGCTGCGGTGGAATGCCCTTGTGGCTCAGTATCATCAAGGCCTTGGCGAGCGAAGCGCCGCCAGCAGCGGCCAAGGGATGGCCGATGACCGACTTGATCGAGCCGATGATGATTTTCTCGCCGTCCGGGCGATGGGGGGCGAAGAAGCTGTCCAGCGAGGCCAGCTCCGTCGCATCCCCGAGCGGTGTGCCGGTGCCGTGGGTCTCGATGTAGTCCACGTCGCGTGGATCAAGGCCGCGATAGGCACGTTGGTAAGCCGAGTACTGGGCCCGTTTGCCAGGGGCAAACACCGACCCCTCGGCGCCGTCGGCAGACATGCCCAGGGCGCGCAAGACGCCCAGGGGACGGCGCTGCGCCGTCAGGGCCTCGGCGAGCGGTTCAACCAGAAACGCGACCGCACATTCGCCCGGCACAATGCCGTCGGCGTCCTGGCCGAAGGCTTCCATCCGCGCCCGCGCGGAAAACGCCGTCAATTGCGAGAAGCCCAGGAACAGCGCCGGTGGCAGCACGGTGTTGAGGGCCATGACAATCGCGTTGTCCGCCTGGCCACTGTTGACCAGCGCCTGGGCCATGTCCAGGGCATAGGGGAACGAACTGCACGCCGTGTCCACCGATAACGCCGGCCCACCCAGGGCAAAGGCCGCGGCCAATGCCGCGACTTGTTCACCCGGTGTAAAGCCCAGCGGTGCATCGGCTTTTCCGGACAGACCGGTGACGAAATAGCTCTCGTCACTCCAGGATGTCGCGACCACCAGCGCCGTGCGCTCGCCGTTCAGTGGCGAGCCTTGTGCGGCCAGCTGGCCGAGCAGCGTCTGGAGCACTTTCTTGCCGATGGCAACCTGGCGTCCTTCGTGCCGTGACGGGGTCGAGGCATCGTCGGTCAGGCAAAAAGCGCTGTCCAGATACGTACGATCCTTCTCGCCGGCCTTGGTTGAATAGATCGCCCCCTTGTCCACTTCCCAGCGTGTCGGCATCGATTCGATCGGTGCGACCTGCCCTTGGGCAAGCAACTGCCAAAGCGCCTCCGTTGACGGCGCCCCTGGAAACTCGCCCGCCATCGCGCTGAAGCAAAAATCGCCCGCTGTTGTTGCTGCGCCACTCATACCCTGTCTCCTGATCGCCAAACTGTTGGGTGATCTGTTCGGTCACCCGGATTCCATTCCTGTTGCTCGCTGCTGGTATCAGCTCAGCCTGGTCAGCAGCGACAAGGCATCCTGGGGCGTGCGACGGGACATCAGCGCTTCACCGGCAAACTCGCTGGCCGAGCACTGCTGGGCCATGGATTGGCAGAGCGCCTCCCGGGCAAAGCCGTTGAGACCCAGTTGGGCGAACGGAGTCTGGATGTCGATCGACTGCGCGGCGTCCGGGATCAACGGCGACAGGGCGCTCAGCAACAGGTTGGCTTCTTGCCCTTGAGTGTCCGTCGCGGCAGGTGCAGTCACTTCGCAAGGCGCTGCTTGCGGTTGGGGATCGGCCAGGGCGGCCTGAATCAGGGCGATGGTTGTCTGCGGGAACTTGGCATTGGCCAGCTCGGAGCTGTGGGCCTTGAGCTGCGGCCACAGGGCGACGACCGACTCAAGGAAATCCAGCTGCACCAGCGAATCCAGGCCCAGGCTTTCATAGCTTTGTGCCGGGTCGATCTGCTCGACCGTAAAGCCGGTGATCGCCGCCAGTTGCTCGAGCACCCACCGGTGGACGTCCACCGCCGGCGCCTGCTGATCGGCTTCCAGCCGTGCCAGCAAGGCGGTCGGGGTAGGGGCATCGAAGAGCTGCGCGGTGAGGTCTTTCTTTTCGGGAAAGTGCTGGGCCAGGGACTCGAAAATATCCACCAGCCCCAGGGAGTCGATCCCCAGGCTCTCGAAACTCTGATCGAAGTCGATCTGCTGCGCCTGGAAGCCGGTGACCGTGCTGATTTCGCTGCGCAACCATTGCCCGTAGCTGAGTGCCGATGTCTCTACGGCGGCTTCGGCGGCCGGCACCGGGGCCAGTATGGTCGGGTTAGCGTGAACAGGCTCCAGCACCGAAACGTTCTGGCTGACGGAGGTTTCGATCCCATGGGCATAAACGCCCTCGAGCACTTGTTGATGAGCATTGAAATAATGGGCCGTGACGGATTCGGCCTGTTCCAACACGCGCAGCAATATCGCTTCCTTGGCGACATTGGATTCGCACAACGACTCAATGATCTTTTCGGACAGAGAGAAATAGCTATGGGCTATTCTTCCGTTGGACACGATGAATTCCTGCACCACATCGTTAAGTTGCAAGCGCATAAGGTTCTCCTAACCAAGTCGGTCGATCTTTCTATGCACAAGAAAGATCAAAAATCATGGCCCAGGACTGGGCCTTGTTTATATCAATGAAGCAAACCGGCAGTAGCCACGGGGCGACTTAAAGTTGGAGTTCCACTGCGTCGATCTCGCAAGATGTTGTTTTTCTGGCGCCCTTGAGCAACCCGGACCTTACGTTCAGATAAGTCGCCAGCGTGATTGCGTCGGCGCCTTGGAAAGCGATGTAGCCGTCAGGACGAATCAACATCAACGTGCCTGCCTTGGCGTGGTAGCGCTTGTGCAGCCGCCAATCGGGGTCCAGCAATGTCGAGTGCCAGGCCGGCAGCCCGGCGCTGCTCAGGGCGTCGATCACGCAATAGGCCTTGATGCCTGGATAATCCTTTTCCACCGACTCGGCCAACGCGTAATAACCTGGCAATAAAGGCGAAAACTGGTCGGCCGCGCTGAAGATCAACAGCGTGAACGTTCCATGGAACAGATCGATCAAGTGTTTTGCGGGCAGCCCTTGCAGTTGCCACAACTCGACATCGGGTGCCAGTTGTCCGGCGCGAGGCGTTGCGGTCGGGAATTCGGGTTTTTTGCCTTTCTTGTTCCAGTGGTAGCGCTGCTTCTTCGTCAGCGACTCCTGGATGTAGTCGCTCTTGCCATAGTGATACTGATGACCGGAAATCATCGACGGCAACTTGCGCTGGACCTTTTTCCGGTTGCTCAACAGCGGCAGGACATGGTCGCGCAGCCAGACCAGGGCGCGACGTCGGACGGTGATCAGTCCCGTCAGCCGGTGCGCGGTGTTCTCGACTTCCAGGGCAACCGGATAACGCTCTTCGTTGTAGCTGTCGAGCAAGGACGGATCCGCCAGGCCTTGATCGACATAGGCGATTTTCCAGGCCAGGTTATAAGCCTCGGAAACCCCCAGGTTCATCCACTGCCCACCGATGGGGCTGCCGATGTGCGCCGAGTCCCCCAGCAGGAACACGGAGCCTTGCTGCATCGATTGCACGCGGCGATGCTGGAACGAGGCGATGGTGGTCGAGGAAATGTTGGACAGCGTCATCTTTTGCCCGCGTCCTTCGCACAGCCGCTGGAAGTTCTCCAGGCTCAACGACGGGCGCTCGCCTTCTGGTGGCAGGTTGTAGGGCATTTCGATGAACAGTCGATAACGGGACTGGGCGCTGATCGGCGCAACGGCCACGTAACCGTCCTGGGCGCCGAGGAAGAACGCACCCTCATCCTGGCTGCCGGACCATTGGATATCGGCATCGGCGAGCATGAAGAAGCGGTCGTAGGACGAACCTTCGAAGGTCATGTCCAGGCGTTTTCTGATGTTGCTGCGAGCGCCGTCACAGGCGGCCACCCAGCGACTGGCGAAGGTTTCGTCGGTGCCGTCGGCGTGCTTGAGCGTCATGCGCACCGAGCCCGGCAGGTTTTCGATGTCCACCAGTTCGGTGTTCCACTCCACCTCTGCGCCCAGTTCCTTCAGCCGCTCCAGGAGAATTTTCTCGGTTTGCGGCTGTGGCAGGCTCAGGAGCAGGGGATAGGTCGCGTCCAGGTAGGAGAAGTTGTAGTTCAGCACCCGCTTGGCGTTCGACTGCACGGAAAACTGGTTGATCGTGAAGCCGTCGTCGATGGCTTGCTCGGCAACGCCCAGGTCGCGAAAGATTTCCAGGGTCCGGGAATGGATCGCCATCGCTTTGGTCGCGGTCGAGGGGCCGGCGTTCTTTTCAATGATGCGAAACGCCACGCCCCATTTCTTCAGCATGATTGCCAGGGACAGGCCGATGGGGCCGGCGCCGACGATCATGACGGTCGGGGCGTTGCCAGGGCGCTTGAAATGCTTGGGTGCCAACGTGCTCAGCGTGTTCATCGATCAGTACCAGTTTCTGTAGAAGGGAGAGTGGGCAATGCCGAGCAGATCAGCGTCGCCTGATGAGTCGCCGTAGGCATAAATGTAAAAATCATCCAGGTTGCTCAGGCAGCCTTTGAGCCGCGTGACTTTCTCTCGCTCTACACAGTTGGTACCGGCTATCCCGCCGGTGAGTTTGTTCTTTGCCGTGGCCAGGCGCGTGCCGCACACATAGTCAAAACCTGCGGCCTGGCCCCAGGGGATCAAGTAGTTTTCCGGCGAGTTGCTGACCAGGGCGGTGATGTGCCCCATGGACTGATGCCATTGCAGCCGCCGCAACGCTTCGGGCCTGAGCCAGAGCGGCAGTTGTTCGCTGATGAAGTACTTGGCGTGCTCGCGTTCTTGCTCCACCGACAGTCCGCCCAGGTAACAGGCAATGAAGGCCAGGCGCGCTTGCATCAGTGGGGTGATGCCCAGGACCACGCTGAGCATCTTGGGCAGCAGGGGAATGATCCTGAGCCAGAACGAACGGGTGCCCACGATATAGCGCATGTAGCGCCAGAAAGTGTGCCGGTCGGTCAACGTGCCGTCGAAGTCGAAAACGGCCAGGACCGGTTGGGTGTTGTTAGCGTGCATGTGCCTCTTCCTTGAGCGGGATGATCTCGATGGTCTTGGGCAGCTTGAAGCCCGATAGGTCGCGCGCAAGCAGGGTGCTCAGCGCGTTCTGGGTCAGCTCGCCGGTCCCTTCGACGCACAGGTGCAGCACGTTGACTTCCTTGTGGTCCGGGACGATATAGGCCCTGGCGCGCACCACGTCGGGGTGCTTGAGGGCGATGGATTCGATTTCCACCAGGTCGACCATCTGCGCCTTGATCTTCGAGATGCGCAGGCGTTGGCAAAAGAAAAACACATGCCCGTCATCGTCGCGCCAGACCAGGTCACCGCTGTGGAACCAGCCATCGCGGAAGAAGCGGGCATTGGTGTCCTCGGCATCGTTGTAGCCGTCGATCACCATCGAACCGCGGATCAGCAATTCGCCGATGCGCCCGGGTGCCACGTCCTGGCCCTGGGCATCGACGACGCGCAGTTCCACGCCGCTGATCGGCTGGCCCATGGCGCCGCGGTGGACCGGGCCAATCGAACTCTGGACGAGCACCGGCATGCTTTCGGTCAAGCCATAGCCCTGGAGCACTGGATTGCAGCCCAGCAGCGTGCCCAGTTTCTCGGCTTCGTCGGCCGGCAGGTGGCTGCCGCCCGAGTAGATCATCAATTGCGGGTGCAACGGCAACCGTGAGCCTTTGCGTTTGGCCAGCCGCGTATTGAAGTAGCGAATGACGTCGGGCACCAGGCAGGCAAAGGTAACCTGATGTTCGGACAGGACTTCTGCCAGGTCCCGGTTGAGCAGGGTGTTGGTCATCAGCAGCGTGGCGCCCACGCTCAAGGGAAACACCATCATCACGGACAAGCCGAAGATGGCATACAGCGGCAGTGTCACCAGGTGCACGGAGCCGACGCCTTGCAGGTGAAAGTGTTCGTGCAGCCCATCGCTCGATTGCGTCAGGTCGAGGTAGCGGTGAGAAACCGCCAGGGGCCTGCCGATGCCTCGATAGGTGAACTGCACCGAGACGATCGGATTGCCTTCGGGCAATAACAAGGGTTCGAGCTGTCGAGGCAGTTGAGAGGTGGCCGTTGCATTGGCGGGCAGGGGCGATGACGGTTCGCTCCCGCCGTCCAGCACCAGGGCGTGCCTGACGCCGTTGTCCGGCTGGAATACCTCACTGTGTTGCACCCATAGCGCTTGGGTCGTGACCACCAGGGTCGGCCTGGCGAGGCTGACCACACTGTTCATTTCGAAAGGGGTCAACTTGCAGTTGAGGATGACCGGAATGGCACCCCGCCCGATAATCGCCAGGTAGTAAGCGATGAACGCCACCCCGTTGGGCAGCACCAGCGCTACTTTGTCGCCTGGCAATACACCGAGTGCTGTCAGGGCGCCGTTGCTGGCTTCGGCCTTGATGCGCAGCTCGCGGTAAGTGAGGGTATCGTCATCCGCGTCCAGGTGCCGGATAGCAACTTGTTCGGGGAATGATTCCGAAAAACCGACAAAGCGATGCAGAAAACCTTCTTTATATGAAAGGCTTTTCATTTACCAACCTCTTTCAATCCTTGGATATAGGGCGCGTCAAAAAAGTACTACAGAGGCAGGCTTTATATGAATGGTCTCAATTAAGCATCTGTGTAGTTGTTGTCCCGATACCAGTCCAGGGTATCGGTCAGGGTTTCAGCGACAGGGCGGAACTGGCATTCCAACTCCCTCGAACTTTTGTTGTGGCTGAAATGCGTGCGGCCTTGTTCTTGCGCCATGAGCTTGACCGTAGAAGTACTGATGAGCACCGGTTTCTTGGTGATCCGGTAATAACCTTCATAGATAAGCGCGATGAGTCGCAGCATGAACAAGGGCACTTTTCGTTCCGGGGCTTTTACACCACTGACGCTGGACAGCGCCTGGAAAATGCTCTTCATGTCCATGTGTTTGCCGGCGGCGAGGTAACGCTCTCCGGACCTGCCGCGGGTGATGGCCGCGATTTGATGTTCGGCCACATCCCGGGCATCGACGACGGAAAAACTACCGGGAAGTACGCCGGGCAATTTTTGTCCGACAAAGTCGAGCAGGAACTGTCCTGAGGATGTCGGGCCGATATCCCCCGGGCCGAACATCCACCCTGGCAATACCATTGCAACGAACATGTCCGGGTGCTGCGCCAGGAATTGCTGGACCTTTTGTTCGGACAATATTTTGCTCAAGTAGTAATCGTCAGCCTCCTGTTCACTGCGAGACATGGTTTCATCGATCACTTGATCTTTATTGCCCTTCAATACGGCAATGGAAGAGGTATGCACGGCGCGACGGATGCCGGCGTCATAAGCGGCCTGCAACAAACGCTCGGTGCCGGTCACATTCGTGTCATAGAGTTTTTGCCAGTGTTTCCCGCCTTTGTAACTGTCGCGGAAATAGGCCGCCGTATGAAACAAGGCATCGCACCCTCGCAGGGCTTGACTGAAGGCGTCGACATTGAGCATGTCGCCTTCGACCCATTCGACGGGCAGGCCGCCGAACTGTTTCTTGGCTTTTTCTGCGGAACGAACCAGTGCCTTTACTTTGATGTTTCGTTTTAACAGCGCACGAACGACATTATTCCCGAGCAGGCCAGTAGCGCCTGTAACGAAGGCATATTCCATTAAAATCCTGCTCCTGTGAGGTGACCTGCCATTGCATCGAGACCGGTGTCACTGACTCGATGCGCTGATCAGGCGTTGGGCTCCACCAACGGCGCAAGTAAAAACCATTCGGTATCTGAAAATCAAGCGGTATTTTAGTAGGGATAGCGAATCGATGGCTCTGAACCGGCCCTTACGGAGATTTTTTCCACACGGCAGGGGGGCGGAGCGAGAAAATGCCACGTCAAGGAAGGCCAACAAGGGTTTACCTCCAGCTCGCCAGACGACGCGCCTCGTGGGTTTGAATGCTCCCTGTCCTTGAGTGAAAAAGGTGACTGCATAGTCCATCTTGCACCACGGTAGGCTGTCCCGGTTACATGGCACATACATGGCACTTTTTGAAAGTTAAAATGTAAATGATTGAACGAGGCGCGTATAAGATATGATGGCGAAACACGGGTTCACTACAGTGAGTAATCGCTTCGTTGCATTCAGTTACAGGTACATATTTTGACTGGCCAAAGGAGCCGAGGGCGTGATTAAAAAGAGACTAGGTCGAGAAGAGAGCCAGCAAGTAACAAGAGACAAATTATTCGACACCGCCACTGAGCTGATGATCAGCAAAGGCTTCCATGCCGCCAGCGTCAACGTTATCGCCGAGGAGGCCGGTTTTTCCAAAGGCGCCTTCTTTTCCAATTTTTCCAGTAAATCGGACTTGCTCCTGCAACTGACTCAACGCTTCAAGCGCGTTGAAATCGATCGACTGAGTGCGACGCTGACGTCGGGGTATTCGTCGGAGCAGTTGAGCCACGGCTTGAATGCCTATATCGACACCCTGAAGAACAATACCCGCTGTGCGATCCTCGATGCCGAGTTGCAACTGATCGCCCTGCGTGACGAAGAGTTCTCACAGCATTACTACGACTTGCATGAGGAAAACAGTGAAGCCTTGGGCAAGTTGATTACCATCATATTCAACCATGCGGGCAAGAAACCACCACTGGAACATGCCGCGCTTGCGAAGACCTTCACGGCCTTGGCCGAAGGCTTGATATTGCAAGGGCATGAAGATCCGGCGATTGAGATAAAACTGGTGCTCAACTCGCTCATCCAGACTGCGGAGCCTCTCTAGGTCTTCGCCGTTATCGCTGATAGGCCAGCCATCGGCGCTCAGCCAATCGGAATACACCCACCAGCGCGCACGCCAGCATCATGTAGAGCAGCGCGGCAATGCCATAGGCCTGGAACGTCTTGAAGGTGGCAGCGTTGACATCTGCCGCGATTTTCAGGATGTCAGGAACGGTCGCGGTAAAGGCGATGGCCGTGGCGTGCAGGACAAAGATCACTTCGTTGCTGTAGGCCGGCAGTGCCCGGCGCAGCATGCTCGGTATCAGCACCAGCATGAACAATTGGCGACGGGTCATGCCCAGGGCCAGTGCCGCCTCGATCTCACCGCGTGGGGTGGTGCGCAGCACGCCGGCGAGAATCTCGACGGTGTAGGCGCAGGTGTTCAAGGCCAGCGCCAGGATCACGCAACGCATGCCGTCACGAAAGAACCACCACAGGCTCGGCGATTCCCTGATCAGGCTCAGGCTGGCCAGGCCGCTGTAGATGATCAGCAGTTGCACGAACAGCGGCGTGCCGCGAAACACCAGGGTGTAGAGCTGGACAGGCAGTGCCAGCCAACGATTGCCATAGGCGCGAACCAGCGCCAGCGGGATCGCTGCGGCCAGACCGATAAGAGCGGACGTCACTAACAGCCATAGGGTGACGGACAAGCCACTCCAGCGGTAACCGTCGGACCAGAGGAAGTTCGGCCCGAACTCTTTCAGTATCTCGATCATGACACGCTCCGCTGCGGTTCGATGCTGTAGCGCCGTTCAAGGTGCTTGAGGGCCAGGCTGGAGAGGATTGCGAACGCCAGGAAGATCGCCGCAATCACCAGATAGAAGAACATTTGCCTTGAGGTCGCGTTGCCCGCCTGTTTGGCGACCTGGACCATGTCATTGAGGCCCAGCAGCGAGATGAGGCCGGCACTTTTCAGCAGCACTTGCCAGATGTTGCCGATGCCGGGCAAGGCGAACCGCATCATTTGCGGCAGGCGAATACGCCGCAGCACTTGCCAGTGACTCATGCCATAGGCCCGGGCCGCCTCCAGTTGACCAAACGGGATGGCCCTGAAGGCCCCGCGAAAGGTTTCGGCGCAGTACGCGCCGTAGATGAATCCCAGCGTACCGATGGCGGTACCGTAGGGATTCAACTGCAACGATTCCCGGCCGAACGCCTGGGCTAGCTGGTTGATTCCGATTTGCGCGCTGTAATAGATCAGCAACATCAGGACCAGGTCCGGCACGCTGCGCACCAGGGTGGTGTAGACCGTCGCGACCAGCCGTAGCGGCGCCACGGGCGAGAGTTTCGCCAAGGCTCCGAGCAGGCCCAGCACGAGGGCGACGCAAGCGGCCCACGTGGCGACCTGGACGGTCAGCCACGCGCCCTGGAAAATGAGATAGCCGTACCCTTCGAGAAACATGCTTTCAGGCTCCGCTCGGGGGGTTATTTCGGTGAGATGTCAAAGTCGAAGTACTTCCTGGCAATGCGCGCGTAGGTGCCATTGCGATGGAGCCGTTCGAGCGCCTGATTGATTTCCCCGGCCAGGGCTGTATCGCTCTTGCGCAAGCCGATGCCGGTGCCCGGGCCGAAGATTTCCGGCGACTTGACCACCTCGCCGGCATAGCCGAAGCCTTTGCCCATCGGTTTTTTCAATAGTCCTTCGGAAACGGCGATGGCATCGTCGAACGCCGCATCCAGTCGACCGTTGATCAAGTCCGAATAGGTCAAGTCACTGCTTTGATAGGGCACCACTTCCACGCCCTTCAGGCCCCACATCCGCTTGGCGTAGACTTCGAACACGCTGCCCTGCTGCACGCCGATGCGTTTGCCGCGCAGGGATTCGGCCGTCGGTTGCAACGGGCTGCCTTCAGGGGCGACCAGGCGGGCCGGGGTGTCGTACAGGGTGTTGGAAAAGGCGATTTCGGCTTTGCGTGCTTCAGTGATCGAGAGGGCAGAGAGTATCCCGTCGAACTTCCTGCCCTTGAGGGCCGAGACCATGCCATCGAAGGCGTTTTCGACCCAGACGCAACGGCGTTGCAATTCGCTGCACAGGCTTTCGCCCAACTCGATATCGAAACCTGTCAGCGAGCCGTCCGGTCGCTTGGACTCGAAGGGCGGGTAGGTGGGGTCGACCCCGAAACGCAGCTCTTCGTTGGCGCCCCAGGTTATCAGCGGGCAGGCCACGAGCATCAAACCGATCAGATATGTTTTCATCGACAGGGTATCCACGACAGGTTGGTAGAGCCGTCCCGGGAGAGGCCCGGGCGGCACGCATCAGCCTTGAATGTTCAAGGCGTGTTTCAGTTGTTCGGTGCGTTGGCTGTCTACGGCTTGCCCGTGGCCAAAGCCTCCGGCCCAACCGCATACCTTGCCGGCATGCTCGACGCCCCGCGCCAGGCACTCGGCAACGGGGTGCCGGGCTTGCCAGGCCAGCAGGAACGCAGCGATAAAACCGTCGCCGGCGCCCATGCTGTCGACGAACGTGCAGGGCCGCGCGGCTTGCTCATGTACGCCCTGTGCGTCGACCGCGAGGGCGCCTTGGGCGCCGCGGGTGATGACCACCGTTGCCGGGCCCATCGCCCGCATCGAATCCGCCAGGTCACGGGCTTCGCTGGATGACAGGTCGGCCGCCGAGAAGAAGGCGATGTCCACCTGCTGGATCATTGCCTGCCAATCGAACTCGACCCAGTTGTCCGAGAAGTCGAATGACAGGCAGCCACTGGCCTGGCGAATCTGCGCCAGTTGATTTTCAAGACCGCTGTAGAGGCTGCTGTGGGCCAGCGGGAATTTCGCGAGGTAGGCCAGGTCGTCGGCATCGAGTCGCAGTTGGCGACAGACGCCCGGATCGCTGCCGAGGAACACTCGCTCGCCATCGATGCTGTCGACACAGGCCCAGCCATTGGCCCCCGGCAGCGTGCGGCAACGGAAGGCATCGACGGCTTCCTGTTCCAGGCAATCGAGCAGGTACTGGCCGTGTCGGTCATCGCCAACGCAGCCCAGATAGGCACTGCGAGCCCCCAGCCGGGCAGCGAACACCGACACGTTGAGGGCGTTGCCTCCGGGGTATTCGATGTTCCGGTCCAGGTAGACATCCAGGGTGTTGTCGCCGACCGCGATCAGGCTGGCCATGCTCAGTACTCCGTTTTCCACATGTAGCGGCGCGTCGTCAGCGGCTGCTGGTGCCAGACCGCGAGATGCGCGGCGATGCGTTCCACGGCGATACCGACGATGTAGGGCGCGACAATGGCGCGGATTTCGGGGTCGATGCCTTCCATCGGGAAGTCCTTGGCGTCATAGACCATGACCCGTTCGGTGTAGCGCTGGCAGAAACTCACGACGCGTTCCATCTGTGCCCGGCTGGGATCTTCGCCCACCAGCAGGAGCAGCGGGGTGCTGGCGTCGATGGCTTCGAACGGGCCATGGAAAAACTCGGCGGCCTCCACCGGCAGGCAATGCAGCCACTGGCTTTCCATCACCACGCAGACGCCGAATACATAGGCAGTGGTGAACATCGGACCCGAGGCGAGGAAGTACATCACGCGATCATCTTTATACAGGCGTGCCTCTTCGGTGGCGCGGCGATCGTTGTTGATCGCTGCATCGGCCAGCGCCTGTGGCAGGGCCTTGAGCGAGCGAGTGAGCTTGCCCAGCAGTGGCCAGCCTTCGCGCTTGGCCAGGATCCCGCCGACCAATGCCTGGAGGATCATGAAGCAACCGAAGTACGCCTCATCGGTACGTCCCAGCAGGAAGCAATGTTGGACTGCCTGGGCCAGCGGCAACTCGGCGGTTTGCGTCACGCCGACGGTGAGGCAGGGCTTGTCTTGCAGAAAGTGTGCGGCGGCGATGGTTTCCTGGGTCGTCCCGGACTTGGAGGCGAGCACCACCAGCGTGCGTTCATCCAGGCGCGGCGGATCGATGTCCATGAAATCGGCCGGGAAATAACGGCGCACTTCCAGCGTATGGCTGTAGCGCTCCAGCCAATATTGCAGCCCGAGCATGATGCGGTTGGGCGCACCACAACTGACGAAGTAGATGCGGTCGATTCGCGTGGCCAGCTCTTGGCCAAACTGCTGGGCGTCGTCGACGATGTGCACGGATTGCTGCAAGGAAGTGGTGAATGCTTCCCGGTTGAACTGGATCGCCATGTGAGCTCCTGGGGCTTTGTTACGGTGTTCATGTTGCGGTTCATGAACACCATTTAGACCAAAAGCTATACCATGAAAAATACCATTACAAGAATTTTCCCCCATGGTCTAATGCGCTTCCAGCGCGGTTTTCAAGGTAGGCGCTGGGCCTTTTTTTGTTCTCATTATCAAACTTGCGGGTTTGCGACGGTTTCCGGAAGGTAGTGTTGCAACGCCGTGGCAAAAAAATAAATCCAGGATGTAGACCATGAAAGTGCTTCCTTCCAAATCCTCCGATGTGGCGCTCCTGGCGCCCGAACGCAAGCAGGTGGCCTGGCAGGCCGTCCAGGCGCTGCTGGAAATGCTGGAGCGCCCGGAGTTCGGGCCAACCGAGCGGATTCCGGCGGAGCGGGACCTGGCCGAGCACTTGGGCATCAGCCGGATGACGCTGCGAAAGGCCCTGCAAACGCTGATCGATCGTGGAGTCCTGGAGCGCCGGGGCAACCGCGGCACCTTCGTGACCGCCCCAGGTGTCGAGCGGCCACTCAATACCGTGGCCCGCAAAGGCATCGCCGAAGTGGTCGAGCAAGCGGGGGCCAGGCCGGGCAGTAAGCTGCTCTACTTTGAACAAACCCAGGCCAGTGCCCGGGTGGCGAAACTGCTGAAGATCCAGGAAGGCGACACGTTGCTGACCATCAGGCGCCTGCGCACCGTGGATCAGAAGCCATTCTGCATCGAGACCAGCTACATTCCGGTCGCCCGCGCACCGGACCTGGTGGCGGCAGACCTGATCGAGGGGGCCTCGTTGTATGCGTTGTTGTTATCGCGCTACCAGATCGAAATAGAGAGTGACGAGGGCACGCTGAGCATCGCCACGATGAACGACCAGGAGGCGCGCTTGCTCGACGTCGAGCCCGGGACGGCCGCGCTGGTCTACCGGGGCGTGATCTTCGACCGCCAAGGGCAGCCCGTGGAATACCTGGTCTCGATCAACCACCCTCAGCGCGTGGTGTTCAAGCTGGCGGACAGTCGGGTCAATAGCCTTCATAGCGATCATTGAAGTGGTGGTTTCAGGTCATTGTTCGAGATCGAGGTTGGATATGCTCGCGATGGCGGTGGTTCAGTTGGCAGCGATGCAGGACCAAGCCCAATCCCTCAACTGCTCGGATTGGATTTGAACACCCCACTGAGCACGAAGGCATAACGTTCCGGGCGGATGAAAAACGTCGTGCGGTCGCAGCAGCGGCCGTCGGCGAAATAGGACGTGCGCTCCATGACCAGCAACGCGGCGCCGCGTTTGACATGCAGCGCGCTGGCCAGGTTTTTGTCGGCTTCCTGCGCACGGATGGCCAGGTCGGCGCGGGTGACCGCCAGCCCGGTGATCGACTCGAGTATGGAATAGATCGGCTGATGTTCGACTTCAGCCCAGGCCACGCTGGCCAACGCTGCCGGCAGGTGACTGCGTCCCAACGCGATGGGCTCGTCATCGACGAAGTGCAGACGCTCCAGGAGCAGGCAGTCGTCTGCTTCTTCAAACAAACCCCGCAGCGCTTCTGGAACGGGCTGCAGGGTATGGCTGAGCACCTGCATGCTCGGTTGCAGCCCTTGCAGCAACAACGCCTCATGAAAACTGCGCAATGCATCCAGGCCGTGACGTACCTGCTTGGCCGCCACGAAGGTGCCTTTGCCTTGCTTGCGCTCCACCACGCCGTCGTCGCTGAGCTTGCCCACGGCCAGGCGAACCGTGACGCGGCTCACCCCGAACCGTTCGCCCAGTTGCGCCTCGGACGGTAGCTTGCCGCTGGGTTCGTAGTCGCCGCGCTGGATTTCTTCCAACAGTTGATGGGCGATCTGTTCATAGAGCGAGGTGCTGCTGTCGCGAAGAATAGAGGTGGACACTGTCAGCTTCCATGGCCTTGAGTGGGGCGGTGTGCCTTCACTTCTAAGGTTATAAAAATAGGTTATTGGGACTGCTTGTATTAATACGTATTATGTCAGGCATTCCCATTGTAAACGACCTGACGACACTTGCCATGCTCAACACCTTTCCTTATGTACCGCCGCAAGCCGATGCCCTGGCGGTCGATGACATCAGCTTCAGTTACCCCAATGGGCACCGCGTGTTTTCTTCTTTCAGCCTGAACGCCAGGCCCGGTGAGTTCGTCGCGATCCTGGGGCCATCCGGCTGTGGGAAAACCACCTTGCTGAACCTGTTGTCAGGTTTCGTACAACCGCAAAGTGGCCGCATCACCATCAACCAGACCGCGGTGCGTCCGGAGCGTTCGGAGTTGGGCTATGTGTTCCAGGCGCCGCAATTATTTCCCTGGTTGAGCGCATTGGAAAACGTCCGTTTCGGTCTGCGGATGAGCGCTCGCACCGACGCATCGCAACAGCGCGCCCAGGCGTTGCAGTACCTGCGCCTGGTCGGTCTGGAGAGTGCCGCGCATCGGCTGCCGCACCAGCTTTCCGGCGGCATGCAACAGCGCGTCTCCCTGGCCCGGACCCTGGCACTGGAACCCAGTGTGTTGCTGATGGACGAGCCGTTCGCCGCGCTCGATGCCATCAGCCGCAACAGCATGAACGAAGAGACCTTGCGCATCTGGGCCGAACTGGGCCAGACGGTGTTGTTCATTACCCACGACATTGACGAGGCGGTGTTCCTGGCCGATCGGGTCATCGTGCTCAGCATCGCGCCGGGAGGCATTCACAGCGAGCTGGAAATCCAGCTGCCACGTCCGCGCAGCAACCTGAAAACCCGCCGCCTGCCGGCGTTCCTCGATTACCGCAATGAGCTGATGACGCGCATCGCCCAGGTGATGGACGCGGGCGACGCCACGGTTTACCCCACCCCTCGACTTGAGCTGACAGCATGATCAAACGTTCGCTGCTTGCCTTTACCTTGTCCGCTGCCACGTTGGCCGGCAGCGCGTCCGCCGTGGCGGGCGAAGACAAACCCTTGCGCGTGGGCTATGTCTTCGCCATGGCCAACGCCCCGGCGCTGATCGCCGACAAACAGGGTTACTACCGTGAGGAAGGCCTGAATGTCGAGCTCAGGGCGTTGGGCGATGGCCCGGTGATCCAGCAGGCACTGGCCGCCGGTGAACTGGACGTGGCCTATGTCGGCACCCCGCCGGTGTACCAATGGTTTTCCCGCGGGCTGCAAAGCCGGATCCTGGCGAAGGTCAATTACGGCCAGGCCGCGGTGATTGTCGACGCCGAGAGCCCGATCACCGACCTCCAAGCGCTCAAGGGCAAAAAGCTCGCCGGGGTCAAGAAGGGCAGTGGCATGGATGTGCTCCTGCGCGGTTATGTCCTGAAGGAAAAGGCCGGGCTCGATCCCGACAAGGACCTGGACATCGTCGACATGCCGCCGGGCAACATGAACGCCGCCCTCGAGCGTGGCATCGTCGACGCGGCATTTTCCTGGGAACCCTTCGTCAGCCAGTCGGTGTTGCGCGGTTCGAGCCGGATCCTGCTGGACGTCAACCAGGCGCTGCCGCAGTACCCGTGGTACGTCGTGATTGCCTTGCCGAAAACCTTGCAGGAGCGCCCTGAGGATGTGGTGAAGCTGTTGCGCGCCCATCGCAAGGCCATCGCTTTCCTCAATGAACATCCCGACGAGTCGAACCGGCTCATCGCCGAGGCCTTCAAGCTCGAAGCGGTGCAAGGCATTGACGGCACGACCATCGCGCCGGAGGCCATCGTTGCCCAGGCCCGAACCCGACTGGGCTGGTCGGCCGATTTGCAGGCGTCGGACATCCAGTTCATCCAGCGCCTGATGGATTACTCCCACGACCTGGGTTTTATCGACACCACGCTCAAGACCGAACAGATCGTGGACACCTCCTACCTGGAAAAAGCCGCGCACTGAGTCCGCCATGTCCTTGCCAAAACCGAATTGGGGATGGGCGTCGCTGCCATGCCTGTTGTTGATCTGGATCGCCCTGGCGAGCCGCTTTCCCACTTACATTCTGCCGCAGCCCTGGGACGTTGCCCGCGAGGCGCTGCGCTGGCTGGGTGACCGTTCGCTGTGGCAGCACCTGCAGGCCAGCGTGTTGGAAGAGCTGGGTGGTTTTTTCGCTGCCGTGATCGTTGCGCTCCTGCTGGGTACGGCTGCTGGCCTGTCCGCGCGCTTTCGCGATTTCATCTCGCCGCTCAACAGCCTGTTCATGGCCATCCCGCCGATTGCCTGGGCGCCGCTGATCATGATCATTTTCGGCCTGGGCTATGTCTCCATCGTGCTGGTGATTTTCATTGCCGCGATGTTCCCCATGGCGGTGACGATTCAGGAGGGCGTGCAGGGCATCCGCGGCGGTGAAGTCCGCGCGGCACGGACGCTGGGTGCCAACGCCTGGCAACTGTTGGCCCGCGTCTACTTGCCGGCCTCGTTGCCGTTCGTGACCGCCGCTTTGCGCATCGGCTTCAGTCAGGGCTGGCGGGCGCTGGTCGCGGCGGAAATGATCGGCGCCTCCCAGGGCATCGGCTGGATGGTCGCCACGGGCGGGCAGATCGGCAACAGCAGCCAGGTGCTGCTGGGCATTGTCGTGATCGGCCTGATTGCCTGGCTCATGGAGAGCTTCGTGTTCCGGCGCATCGAGCGTCACTACCAGAAATGGCGCGTGCAATAAGCACCGTCCGTTGCCTTCGCTCCCCCCTTCAAACCTTCAGTGGACCACTGCACGAGGTGTCATGTGAGTAACGTTTTCGATCCCCGCGAAGCCGGGCACTACATCGCCCCGCAAGGCCTGTACGAACGCAACAAGCAACGTCCGTTCCTGGGCAGTATCCACTGCGACCGTGACACGCTGGTCGCCGGGCAGTGGGATGAAATCACCCTGGTCTACGAGGTCGGTGGCAGCGGCCTGGCCGACGGTGCGTGGCTCAAGCTGGCCTTCAAGTTCTATTCCGACTGGGCCTTGTTCCAGACCTCGAACCCGGCCGGTCCCAACTATGTCAGCGCCGAATACCAGGCCGGTGAGCTGGTTCCCGGCCAGAGCCCGGCCACGGTGCAGCATTTGAAAGTGCGCTTCGACCAGAAGGGCCACGAGCGGCCGTTCCAGAAAGCGATCATCATCGACATCATCGACGGTTACCTGAACCCGGGCGACAAAGTCATCATTCGCCTGGGCGACCGACGCCAGGGCGGGGCGGGGACGCGGGTGCAGAGCTTCGTCGAGAAGGACTTCCGTTTCCGCCTGTTCATCGACCCGTTGGGCAGTTCGAAATTTGCCGAGGTGCCGGGCGATCCCTTGTTGGACATCGTGCCGGGTCCGGCGCAGCGCGTGCAGGTGATCGTGCCGCGACTGGTCAGCGCCGGTGAAGCGTTCGATGTGCTGTTGCGGGTGGACGATGCCTGGGGCAACACCTGCCGAAACTTGCCGCTCGCGGGTGTCTTGACCCTGGTTGACCCGGAGGGGGGCGAGCGCCAGCAGCCGTTCGCGTTGGCATCCGAAGGTTGGGCGACGGCCCGGCTCGAGGGCCTCGACCTAGGCGCGGTGGGCGAGTGGCGTTTGTCCGCCAAGGTGGCGGCGCCGTTTGTCGACGGTGCCCAGGCCTTCGTCACGGTCGATCCGGCCGGTACTGCGCTGCGCCCGCTCTACGCCGACCTGCACGTGCATTCCGATGACACGGTGGGCACCAACGATACCCTGTACAACCTCAGCTACGGCCGCGATGTCGCCGGGCTCGACGTCCTCGGCTACACCGCCAACGACTTCAATATTACCGAGCAGCGCTGGGACCAGGCGGTCAAGCTGATCCATGAACTCAATGAGCCGGGCCGATTCGTCTGTTACCCCGGCACCGAATGGTGCGGTAACTCCTGTGCGGGTGGCGACCGCAACGTCGTCTTTCTGCATGACCGCAAACCCGAATTCCCTTTCGACAATCAAGGGCGACTGGTGCGTTCCTTCGAATGGAACGAGTTCACTGCCGGCACCATCAAGCCGGGCGCCTGGCCGGTGGACGAGCTGTACGCCGCCTATGCCAAGGACCCGGAAGGTCATCTGATGATGCCTCACGTCGGCGGACGCCGTTGTAACCTCGACTGGCATCACCCGGAGCTCGAACGGCTGATCGAGGTCGGCTCGGCCTGGGGCCAGTTCCATTGGGTCTACGCCGAAGCGCTGCAGCGCGGCTATCGGGTCGGCGCTGCCGCGAACAGTGATGAACACCAGGGGCGCTGCGGTGGCGGCGTTCCGGCCACGGCGGTGTTCGGCTCTCGCGGCGGGCTGACCGGCGTTGTCGCCGAGGCGTTCGACCGCGCCAGCGTCGGCAAGGCCTTGCGCGCCCGCCGCACCTTTGCCACGACCGGGGAACGTTCGTTCGCCAGCCTGCGCCAGGGCCAGCACTTCATGGGTGAAGTCTTCGCTGCCGATTCGAATGCCTCCCTGGATTATCGACTGTTGGGGGAGGCGGGTTGGGAGCAGGTCGATCTGTTCGATGGCGACCAGTTGATCTGGTCGCGCAACTTGCATCAAGAACTTGGTTTTTCTGCACAGCGCATTCGCTTGCGCCTGGGCGGAGCACGGATCAAGGACCGTTACCGCGGCGCTTACTGGACCGGCGAGATCCGCATCACCGGCGCGGTCATCAATGGCTTTCGCGCCTTGGGCCTCGATCATCCCGAACAGACGGTATGGCGCAAGGACGCAACGGTCCTGGCGTTTCGCACCGACACCAACGGCGATACCGACAGCATCGAAATCGACCTGTCGCAACTGGCCGGCGCCACGCTGCAGATCCACAGCCGTATCGACAACTACGTCAAGGTCGGCGACCCGTCCGAACCGCAACCTTACGTACATGCGCCGACGGTGGTGATGGCGCTGTCCGGCGATGAGCTGCTGGCGCGCTCGCAAGTGGTCGAAGCGTTGCCGGGCGCGGAGTTGAAGATGTCTTTGGAACGGATGACCGCTGCGCCGTTGCCCCGTGAATTGCAGGGCAAGATCGAACTGGCCCGCTTGGGGCTTGACCCCGGGCGTGAACATCCCTTGTTCATCTGCGCCCGCCAGCGGGATCAATCGCGGGTCTGGACCTCCGCGCTGTTTCTGACCCTGTAGCCGCCCCAACTGCCTGACAGAAAACAATCTGGCCAATTGCTACACGCCGTTGTCCGGCATGATCTAAGCTCCAGAGGAGGGTCACCCGAGCAGGGGGTTTCAATGCGAAGCGCACCTGAAAGCAGCTTGAAAAAAGCACTGAAAGCCTGCCGGGACAGCTTTATTTCTGTCGGGTTTTTCAGCTTTTTCATCAATGCGCTGATGCTCGTCCCCACGTTCTACATGCTCCAGGTCTATGGCCGTGTGATCACCAGCGGCAGTCTCACGACCCTGACCATGCTGACGCTGATCATGACCGCATTGCTGGTGACCCTCGGTTCGCTGGAATGGATCCGTTCGCGCATCATGGTTCGGGTCAGCACTCGGCTGGATGTGCTGCTCAGTCGCCAGGTCTACCGGGCCAGCTTCAAGCGAGCCCTGGAAAGCGGCGGCATGGACGCCTCAGCGCAATCGCTCAATGACTTGACGGGCTTGCGGCAGTTTCTCTCCGGCAACGGTTTGTTCGCGTTTTTCGACGCGCCCTGGCTGCCGATCTATATCGCGGTGATGTTCCTGTTCCATCCCTGGTTTGGTTGGGTGGCGACGGCCAGCGCGTTGTTGTTGCTCGCGCTCGCGTTCGTCAACGAACGACTGACGGGGCCGGTGCTGGCCCAGGCCAACAAAGAGCACATCGGCGCGACGCTCTACACCACCAAGAACCTGCGCAACGCCGAAGTCATCGAGTCCATGGGCATGCTGGAAACCCTGATGGATCGTTGGGGACGGCGGCAACGCAACGTGCTGTTGTTGCAATCGGCAGCGAGCGACAGCGGGGCGCTCATCAGCACGCTGTCGCGGACCTTCCGCATCCTGGTGCAATCGCTGGTCCTGGGCTTGGGGGCCTACCTGGCCGTGGACCATCAAGTCGGGGCTGGCCTGGTGTTCGCCGGGTCCATACTGCTGGGACGTGCGCTGGCACCCATCGACCTGATCATTGGCAGTTGGAAGGGCTTTATTGCCGCCCGCTCTCAGTACAGTCGCCTGAATGACATCCTCGATAAACAGCAGGCGCAACCCGAGCGCATGGCTTTGCCGGCGCCCCAAGGGCATGTGCAAGTCGAAAACCTGATTGTCGCGGCCCCCGGTTCCAGGACGCCGATCCTCAAGAACATCAGCTTCAGCGCACCCGCCGGTTGCATGGTGGGCATCATCGGCCCCAGTGCGGCGGGCAAGTCGACCCTGGCCAGGGCGTTGCTGGGCGTCTGGGCCCCGCAGCATGGCGTGGTTCGGCTCGATGGCGCCGACATCAGCGCTTGGGACAAGCATGCGCTCGGGCCCCATATCGGTTACTTGCCCCAGGACATCGAGTTGTTCGAAGGCACCCTCGGCGAAAACATCGCGCGTTTCGCCGCGGTCGATTCGGTGCAAGTGATCCAGGCGGCCAGAGTCGCTGGCGTTCACGAGATGATCCTGCAACTGCCCGATGGCTACGACACCGTCATCGGCAGCGAGGGCCTCATGCTTTCGGCAGGGCAGCGCCAGCGCATCGGACTGGCCCGGGCGCTGTATGGCAGCCCACGGCTGATCGTTCTCGACGAGCCTAATTCCAACCTTGACGACGTCGGCGACCGCGCCCTCGCGGCAGCGATCCTGCAGTTGAGGCAGACCGGCGCGACGTTATTTGTCATTACCCATCGCACCAACATCGTGTCGCAGCTTGACCGACTGCTGGTGATGAACGCTGGGGTTATCAGTCTCTACGGGCCACGCGAGCATGTCCTGGCCGAACTTAACGCGCAGCGACAGCAGGCACAGATGCCAGCCGTGCCCGCAAGCACCGGCACGGCTTCGGTCGATACCGGCAAGGGTGATTCCAATGAACCCCATGGTGCCCAGTCGTCAAATTGAGAGCTTCACCGACCTGCCAACTACCGATCATAAGATTCGTCGCCTGGGCATTGTGATTATCGCCGTGATCTTCGGCCTGTTCGGCACCTGGGCTGCCGTCGCCCCCCTCGACGGTGCCGCTTACGCACCCGGTGTGGTCACCGTGAAGGCTTATCGAAAAACCGTTCAGCACCTTGAAGGCGGCATCGTCAAGGCGCTGCTCGCCCATGATGGCGACATCGTCAAGCGTGACGATCCGCTGATCATTCTGGATGACGCCCAATTGCGCTTCGAATACGAAATGGCCCGGGGCCAACTGATCGCGGCCAGGGCCATGGAGGCGAGGCTTGTGGCCGAGCGCGACAGTTTGCCGGCGATCGGTTTTGGCAACAGTGCCGATCCCGACAGTGTCCGGGGCGTGGAGGCGCGCCAGGGGGAGACGCGGGTATTCAACGCTCGACAAGGTTCACGGCTGGGCCAGATTGCTGTGCTGCGTGAGCGCATTGGCCAGTTCCGCCAGCAGATCAAAGGGCTGGAATCGATGGTCGGTTCCAAGGTTCATTTGGAGAAATCCTACAGCAGCGAAATCGATGAGTTGGCCGACCTGCTCAAACAGGGGTTCGTTGACAAGCAGCGCCTGCTCGAACAAGAGCGCAAGTTGGGGCTGCTCCGCTCAGAGGTGGCCGATCACCGTTCTGCCATTGACCGGACGCGCTTGCAGATCAACGAAACACAGTTGCAGATCCTGCAAGTCGACCATGACTTCACTGCTGAAGTCACCAAACAACTGGCAGAGGTCCAGACCCGGATCTACGACTTGCAGGAGAAAACCTCGGCCCTGGAAGACCGGCTCGCTCGCATCGTCATCCGGGCGCCCGATGCGGGCATGGTGATCGACATGACGGTGCATACCATTGGCGGGATCGTGCGCCCGGCGACGCCACTGCTCGATATCGTGCCCTCGGTGTCCGATCTGATCATCGAGGCGCAGGTGGCGCCGGTGGATATTGATCGCATTGCCATCGGCAAGCGTGCCGATATCCGTTTCGGCGCATTCAATAGCGACACGACGCCCGTGATCGAAGGCGAGGTCAGCAGCGTGTCTGCAGACCGCATGACCCACGAAAAGACCGGGACGGCTTATTACCTGGCGAGGGTACGGGTGACCGAGGAGGGGGCGCGCACCTTGGGTGAGCGCAAATTGTTGCCGGGCATGCCGGCGGACGTGTTGATTATCACCGGGCAACGCACGCTGCTGCAGTACCTGATGCAGCCGGCTCGCAATGCGCTTTCTCAATCGATGATCGAGGAATGACCATGGCCACGTCGACAATTCTGCTAGGCGGTTTCTTGATGCTCGCAGCGGGTGCCGTTCTGGCGCAGGCCGAGACGGCCGCGCCCAATGGGGTCAATGCCTCGACGTTTTCCACCGACCTTATGCAGTTGTATCGCGAGGCACGGCTGGAGGACCCGCAAATATTGGCGTCCTATGCGCAAGCGCAGGCCGGTCAGGAGCATCAGCGCGAAGCCATGGGCGCGCTCTTGCCGCAATTGTCGTTCAACGCCGGGTCGAACCGGATTCATCAGGAAAGCGATCTGGTGCAGCGCAGTTTCGATAGCGAAAGCTACGGCCTGGTAATGCGTCAGTACCTCTACAACAAGACCGCGTGGGAGAACTATCAGAAGTTCAAGAGCCTGGCCCGGCAGTCCGAATCCCAGGCCTTGGACACCCAGGCCGAGGCTTCGGTGGAATTGGCCCGGCGTTACTTCACGGCACTGGCGGCCGAGGATGAATTGCAGTTGGTGCGGGCGGAGCGGCTGACCACTCAGAGGAGCCTGGACCGGATCAACGCGTTGTACGAAAAGCAGTTGGCATTGATCACCGATCAACTCGATCTCAAGGCCCGGGTGGATCTGCTCTCGGCCCAGGAACTGGATGCCCGCAACCAGGCCAGTCTCAGTCGCGAGGCGCTGGCAGAGATTGTCGGCCGGCCGGTCAAGGAACGACTCAACCGGATTCGTGATGACCTTGCGCTGCAAGTCTCGGCACACAGCCTGGAGACTTGGGTTCGCGATGGCATGGCACTCAACCCGGCGCTCAAGGCCAACGAGAGCGGCGTCGAAGCGGCGGGGGCGGCCTTGCGCAGTGGCAAGGGCGGACACTATCCGACCCTGAGCTTGAACCTGAGCGCCCAACAGACCAATGAGGGCTACAACAACTCCCTGGCACCCCGCACGGACAGTTATGTCGCCGGGATAGGTATCCAGGTTCCGCTGTACAGCGGCGGATCCACGTCGGCGCGGGTTCGTGGGCTCTATCAGGATCAGGTGATCGCCGAGCAGCAGTTGGAGGCGATCCGGCGCCGGGTGGTCAAGGAGATCACCAATGCCTACCTGACCGCCAATTCCAATGGCGAAAAAATCGGTGCGAACCGGCTGGCATTGGAGTCGGCACAACTCTCTCGGGTGGCCGCAGAAAAGGCGCTGAGCTACGGGATGGTCAACTCCGTCGATGTCCTGGCCAGCGTACGCAATGAATACCGTGCCCGGCGTGATCTGCTTAAAACCCAATACGACTTTCTCAGCAATGTGCTGATCCTGAATCGCTGGGCGGGAAAACCACCGGCCGAGAGCATTGAGAATGTGAATGGGTGGTTGAGTCCCGGCAGCGCTGGCCAGGCCGTTCACTGATCAGGACATGCTTGCGTCCATGAGGAGAGTCAACACAGTTGGTTTTTTGACGCTAAATTCCAGTCGTTTTATTACGGCATCTAAGTTCATACCATTCGTCGATTAATTGACGATTCTCTTCCAGCCTCGGCAGGCTTGCCGATTCCTCGCTGGTAGCTTAACGAACTGATTTAAAAGTGTTTATTTACTTTTCGAGAAGGTTGGCCAGACGGTCGGCGCCGGGCGTTGGCAGACGACTGGCTAATGGGCGGTCGGCGGTGCGCCGGGCTGGCCTAGACTCAGCCTACGAGCTCGAAAGGAGCACATTATCATGTGTAAGCTGTTGATAATTATTCCTATTCAGGTTGTCTCGATGGTTTCGTCCGGCTTCTTGAAATGCACGCACCCCCCGCCAGAGCACCCAGTGAACATCCTGGTTTGCCGTGCGAGGGGGGTATCGATATGAGGCCGGACCAAAGAAAACCGATACGCGTGATGCTGATCGATTGTCGTCCTCTCGTTCTTAGGGGGCTTCATGACTTGATCAATGCCAGAAAGCCACAGATGGAAGTGAGTGGCCAGGCTTCCACGTATACCCATGCATTGGATCTTGCCGATCAGTTGCGGCCCAATGTGATTTTTTTCAGTTTCTTTCCCGATGCGTTGAACCCACTGGAAGTCGTCGCGGGGTTGACCCGCAGCGCGGAGATGAAGGTGCTCGTGCTCAAGGGATTGTATGAGGCCGTTCCTGTTGCCCAGGCGATCGAGGCGGGGGCACGGGGTATCGTGCTGGCCGAAGACCCGACGGAGTCGATCATTCAAGCCATCGTCAAAGTGCATCATCGCGATATCGGGCTGGACAGGGCGTGGGCCGGGGGGCTTTCCGGTTATGCGTCCATCGGCCATGCCACCACCCAATGCAATCTGGAGCAGGCGAAACAGGCTCGGTTGACGCTGCGCGAGAAGGAGTTGATTCGTGCCATTGTGGGGGATCCGTCTGCCAAGTACATCAGCATTGCCGGGCGCCTGGGTATCAGCGAGCACACGGTGCACAATCATCTGAGCAATATTTATCAGAAGCTTGATCTTATTAATCGCATCGACCTGTTGATGTATGCGCTCAAGCATGGGCTTACCAACAATGAGGAGCCTCCGGAGGCTACTTGGGTGGAGTTGGATTGACCTTGTTGGAACTGGCTAGGATTTTGTTGATTGAGTACATAGCTGCGGTAACGGCCGCTTAGGGTTCCGCCCTGACGGCGGCACATGCACCATCGATGCAAGCTGACCTACCGCTATCGCGAGCAAGCTCGCTCCCACATTGGATCTCCAGAGGACAAAAAAACTTGTGTTCAGCACAGATCCCCCTGTGGGAGCGAGCTTGCTCGCGAAGACGGCGGCACATGCACCATCGATGCAAGCTGACCCACCGCTATCGCGAGCAGGCTCGCTCCCACATTGGATCTTCATAGGGCAAAAGATTTGAGTTCGGCACAGATTCCTCTGTGGGGTGTGCTGGATTTCGTCGTGATCAGGGAAGGCATAAAAAGCGATGCGAGGATGGTTTCCAGGCCATCCTCGCATCTTTCCCGCACGCGATGCTTCAGGCGTTGCCAAAGACCACGTCGCTACTCAGCAGATCGACACCCACCAGCGTGATGGTGGTGATTTGCCCGCCCGTCTCGGCGACCGTCACGATGCTGTCTGCTCCGGCATTATCGATCGATTGGACAACGGCGCCCTGGTCACCATTGAGCACCAGCGTGTCTCGCAGGTTTTGGCTGACATCGAAGCCCGTGAGCTGGTACAGGTTCTCGGTGAAGGTCAGGTCGATGTTGAAGGCATCGCGCTCACCGCCCGTGCCCACCAGCGTGTAGTCGAACAGCGCATCGGCCGTGTTATTGGCGAACAGGTTGGCGTCGAACGCACTGGTCGCGGTATCGCCGTCCTTGTCCGTCAGCGTTGCGTTGAACGACAGTTTCACATCGCTGGCCAGGTTCTCGGTTTCCTGGATGAACTGGATGACCGGAATCTTTATCGCGCCACGGCCCATCGTGAGCTGAACGGCATCGATCATCGCC
Source organism: Pseudomonas thivervalensis (assembly GCF_001269655.1). GTDB lineage: Bacteria > Pseudomonadota > Gammaproteobacteria > Pseudomonadales > Pseudomonadaceae > Aquipseudomonas > Aquipseudomonas thivervalensis. Next base: position 71,654 of record NZ_LHVE01000010.1, on the reverse strand, counting down.
GTGCCCTCGCGCTCGACCTCGAAGGACACCTGGCCCCCAGCCTCGGGCGTCAGGGTGTTGACCTCGGTGAGGTTGGAGAACGTGCCGTCTTCGTAGTAGATCCGGAAGTACAGGTCTTCAGTCGCGGTGTTGTAGCCTGCCACCGAGTTGTCGATGAAGATTTTCATGCCCGTCAGCAGGCTTTCCGGGTTGATCACGAAGCTTTCATCGGCAGCGCCGATGGCCGCCAGGTTGTCCCCTTGCAGCAGGTTGTTGCCGACCCCGATACCGGACGTGCTGACGTTCATGGCTGTCGGATCGATGTAGGACGGCAGGGGCGTGGTTTGCAGCGTGGCCTCGGTAGGGTCGGGGGCGCCGAGGCCGATGCCGGCGAGGATATCCGTGGTTGAGGCGAGTGCCTTCGCGGAGAAGAACACGATTTCTTCGGACGCCGAAGGGATGGCCGGATTGTTGGTCTCAGGGATCAACAAGGTGCGCACCGGATCAGGGCCGCCGGCATCGAGGGAACCGTCGGCACTGCTGCGCACGATGGTCGAGCTGAAGCCTTGCACCAGGTCCAGGGCATAGCTGCCATTGGCGTAGGCGGTCAGCGTGTAGTCGACGCTGGTATTGGCGGTGGCGGCGTTGTTGTCGAAGTCACCGGTCAATGTCCCGGCGAAATGGTACGCGCCGTTGGCGTCCGGCGAGGGCGCCTGCTCGGTGAGGGTGCCGGTCCCGGTGGTGGTCGTGTCGTCGGGCCTGACCAGGGTGAACTGGCCATTGACCAACGAGATGTCCAGGCCCGCCGCACCCAGCCCGTCGGCCCCGGCTGATTTATCCCAGAATCCATATTGCGCCAGGACGCTGCCGGTACCGATCAGGTTGCCGAACGCGACGGAAGGGCCGTCGTCTTCGAACACCAGGTTCTGGCCGATGTTGAGCGTTGCCTGGAGGCTGTCGCCGTCCTTGTCGGTCTTGGTCGCGATCAACGTGACCAAGTTGTCCGCCAGGCTCTTCGCATCATCGGGATTGGTGGCGTCGGGGTGCACCAGCGCCCGGATCTGGTCGAGGGTGACATCGCCATTGGTGGCCACGCTGACGGTGAACACCAGCAGATTGGTGGTGGCCGTGCGACCTTCTACCGTTGTGCCGTTGGATGAGAGGTTGACCGCCTCGCCGGTGGCGGTGTCGATGAGCCCGGATGCGCCGGCCACCACGCCGAGACCGTAGGTCAGTGTGCCGGCATCATCGGCGCCGTAGGCGGAGACGAAGTTGGCGGCGAAGTTTTGCATGGCGTTGGTCGCCAATACCGTCTCATCCACCATGAGCGTTGGCTCGGTGCCGGTGGTGCTGATGCTTGGCCCGTCATCCTCGAACACCAGGTTCTGGCCGATGTTGAGCGTCGCCTGGACGCTGTCGTCGTCCTTGTCGGTCTTGGTCGCGGTCAGCGTGACCAGGTTGTCCAGGGTCAGGCTCTTGGCGTCGTCGGGATTGGTGGTGTTGGGGTGCACCACGGCGCGGACCTGGTCGAGGGTGACATCGCCATTGGTGGCGACGCTGACGGTGAACACCAACAGGTTGGTGGTGGCCGTGCGACCTTCTACCGTGGTGCCGCTGAGCGAGAGGTTGACCAGCTCACCCGTGGCCGTGTCGGTCAGCCCGGAAGCGCCGGCCACCATGCCGAGGACATAGGTCAGTGTACCGGCACCGTCGGCGCCATAGCCGGAGCTGAAATTGGCGGCGAAGTTCTGCGTGGCGTTGGTGCCCAGTAGCGTCTCGTCCACCGTCAGGGTGGGCTCGGTTCCGGTGGTACTGATGCTTGGCCCGTCATCCTCGAAGACCAGGTTCTGGCCGATGTCGAGTGTGGCTTGAACGCTGTCGCCGTCCCTGTCGGTCTTGGTCGCGGTCAGCGTGACCAGGTTGTCCAAGGTCAGGCTCTGGGCGTCGTCGGGATTGGTCGTGTCGGGATGCACCACGGCGCGGAGTTGGTCGAGGGTGACATCGCCATTGGTGGCGACGCTGACAGTGAACACCAACAGGTTGGTCGTGGCGGTGCGACCTTCCACTGTTGTGCCATTGAGCGAAAGGTTGACCAGCTCGCCCGTGGCCGTATCGGTCAGCCCGGAAGCGCCGGCCACCATGCCGAGGGCATAGGTCAGCGTGCCGGCACCGTCGGCGCCGTAGGCGGAGGTGAAGTTGGCGGCGAAGTTCTGCGTGGCGTTGGTGCCCAGTAGCGTTTCATCCACGGTCAGGGTGGGCTCGGTGCCGGTGGTGCCGATGCTCGGCCCATCGTCTTCGAAGACCATCTGCGAGCCGATCTCGGTCTTCGTGACAGAAGCCTGGACCAGCGTGAAGCCGCCGATGTCAAAGTCGGCGTGGTTGGTGCCCTTGGCGTCGAGGGCCGCACCGTTTTCGATGAGCACGCGGTTATGGTCTGACGTGGTGGTGTATTCAATCGTGTAGCCAGCCTTGACGCCGGTGATGGTGGCCACCCCGGACGCGAAGCTGATGACAATGCCCGCATCGTTGGCAGAGCCGTCCGAGTTCTCGATGACTACCCCGGTGCTGATGTTGATGACCCGGACATTGCTGATCGCCACCGAGGTGTCACCGGTGTAGCCGTTGACGAAGTTCACCCCGGATTCAGCCGCGGTGCTGAACGCACTGATTTTTACCACGGCCGTCTTGCCGGCCTGCAATTGCACGACATCGAAGTTAGCCATCTTCGTATTGAAGACGTCGGTAAAGTCGATGTTGGATTCCACATCCGCTTCGGTCTGGTCCAGGTTGGGAATGGTCACATCCTGCCTGGCACCGGTGACGAAGGTGAAACGGATGCCTTCCTGTTCCACGATCATCTGGTTATTGGTACCGAAGGTTGTCGGCCCACCGGCCTGGCTGGTGTTGATCGTGTCACCGGTGGTGATGTTGGCGCCGCTGGATTGGTCGGCCGGGTTCTTGCCGGTGGCGATGATGGTGGGCTCGGTGATCCGCAGGACGCCGTCGACCAGCTCCGTCGTCGGGTTCGCCGTGGTGAACATCAGGAACAGGTTCTGCCCGGAAGGCGCATCGGCCAGGCTGAATTGCAGGTCCTGGCTCGCACCGATGAAGACTTTGTCCAGCAGGTTGACGGCATCGTCGGGGTTGGTATTGACCGGTTGCTGGAGCGGTTCGTAGAGCACGGTCCAGATCTTGCCGCCGGTGGCGGTTTCTTCAATGTACGCGGCGAAGACGATGGCACCGGCGGGCCCGCCGGCCCGGCCGAGAACGATATTGTCGTTGGTGTCCGTGTAGAGAAGGATGCTGGTGCCGTTGAGCGTATCCAGCCCGCTGTCCACACCGTCGAGCGGCGCACCGGTGCTGCCGACGAAGCTGATATTGGTAATGGTTGCACCAGGCGCGGCGTTGACCGTGAACGCATCGCTGCCGGTGTTGCCTACGTCGCCGGTATAGCCGCTCAAGGCTGCTCCCGTTGCGGTCCCTGTACCGAGCGCGGTCAGGCGACTGGCGAAGGCAGTGGGGAGGGACGCGACCAGAATGTCGTTGTCATCCGCGTCCGTTGGAGCGCCTGGTGTGGCGGCGCCGTTCTGCAAATTGGCGGTTTCATCCAGCGTCACGTTGACGCCGGTTGCTACGACCCCCAGGCCGGTGCTGGCGGTTGCAGTGTATAGCGAGGCTGGATCGCTCAGCAGCGCTGAGTCTTGCTCGCGAATAGTCATGACTTTCTCCAGAGCATGCGGTCATCGAGGCCTGACCGTTGACCTTATGACCGCACTATGGGGAAGCCCGGAGTGATTGCGTATCGGCTGATACTCCCAGGCGGAGTGGGAGTTCCGGCCTATGCCACCGGTAATGGGATTGTGTCGGCGCGGGCAGATTCGCGCAAAACCCCGACAGTCCCAGCAAGCCTGCGAAAGCCCGCTAATCGCCGTTGCGAGACAGTGAAGCCGTCGATAACGACAGCGCCCACGGGCGCCGGGCCGGCGAATGTCTCGTCGGCCCGCTCACGCAGGAGAGCGATCATGACCGATATCCAACACAGCATTCCCCACGAAGTCGAAGGCAAGGTTGCACTGGTCACCGGCGCAGCCAGTGGCATCGGCAAGGCCATCGCATTGCTGTTGCATGCCCGCGGCGCCAAGGTGGTGGCGGAGGACATCAACCCCGCCGTCCATGAGCTGGCCCGTCCGGGGCTGGTGCCGCTGGAGGCCGACATCACCAAGGATGGCGCCGCCGAGCGCGCCGTCGGCCTGGCGGTCGAGCAGTTCGGCCGGCTGGACATCCTGGTCAACAATGCCGGGATCATCATCAACAAGTTGGTGATCGACATGACGCGCCAGGACTGGGAGCGCATCCAGGCGGTCAATGCGACCGCCGCCTTCTTGCACTCACGCGAAGCGGTCAAGGCGATGATGCCCAACAAATCGGGCGCCATCGTCAACATTGCTTCCTATGCGTCCTATTTTGCCTTCCCGACCATCGCTGCCTACACCGCCTCCAAGGGTGCCCTGGCGCAACTGACGCGTACCCTGGCGCTGGAAGTCATCGAGCATGGTATTCGGGTCAATGCGATCGGTGTTGGTGATGTGGTCACCAACATCCTCAATGATGTGGTCGAGGACGGCCCGGCGTTCCTCGCCCAGCACGGTGAGGCCGCACCCATCGGTCGGGCAGCGCAGCCGGAAGAAATTGCCGAGGTGGTTGCGTTCCTGGCGTCGGACCGTGCCAGTTTTATTGTCGGCTCGATTGTCATGGCGGACGGTGGCATGACGGTCACCGCTGGTTGAGTCAAGGAAAAACGGCGCCTATCCCGTGAAGGATAAGCGCCGTTTCTTTGTCTTCGGCCTTGAGCTGTTCAGAGTTGCACCCGACGAAGCCTGCCGCTTAATGGCACCGCGTGTGCATCTGGCGTAGGCAGTGGCCGCCCGACCAGGCCCATGCCTTCGCTGACCAGTACCGCGTCGGGTAACAGGCACAGGTTGGACGGGGTATCCAGGTCGCGGGCGAGCACGGTGACCTGGGCTGTTTGCAAGTCGCAGTTCAGCAGTCGCCCACTGAATCGGGTAAAGCCGCCATGCAAAGGTTCGCCGTTCCAGTCGGGGAGCAGCGGTTGTTGCAGGCGCTCGCAGAGTTCCAGCACCAACAGCTGGCCATTGGGACGCAGCGCCAGCCCGGTGGGCAGTTGCAGGCCGCGAATCAGGATCTCGATCTCAGCGCTGGCGGGCCAGACCCGGATTACCTGGCCTGCCTTCTCGGCAAAGTCGATGCCCTTGCGGCTCGGGTCGCCATGCAGTTCGCCCGAGAACAGGCTGATCAGCACGGCGCCTGTCGCCGGTTCGTACACCAGGGTCACGGGAACGGCTTCCTGGCCTTGATCCAGTTCGGGCAGTTGGACCAGCACGCGCTCTTCCTGGCCTGTGACGAACTCCACCAACTGATTGGTATCGGGCTTGACGGCCAGCCAACTGCGGCGGGTCGGGTGGTAGCACAGCGCGTTCAGATTGCCGCGGCTATGGAAGACCGGCTCGGGCGGTGTGAATTGCAGGTCCAGCAGTTTGGAACCGGCGACGTAATCGGTCTGGCTGACCAGGCAGCGTCCGTCACCGCAGGCGATGTCCGACACGCCCATGATTTCATCGCGCAGCATGCGCGCCTGCATGTTCATGGCGCGAAACCCTTGGGCCAGGGTTTCGCGGGGCAGGTAGGCGCCGGGCCGCTGCGGATCCGGTCGCAGACGACTGATACGGCCGCTGAAGGGTTGGTCGGGCAACCCTGAGCCTGCTTCGGTGAGCAGCAGGCTGCCATCGGCTTGCAGGCAGAGGCCGCGAGGGTTCAGCAGGTCGTCGGCGATGAGGGTGTTGGGGCGCAGGTCTTCCCCAGGGTGTGCGGGGATCTGAAGGGGAACGGCCATAGGCTCTCTCCGTGAATGAGAAGGGGGTACGGTCATTGCGGCGGTTGCCACGGTTCGCCGGTGAGATAGGCCCGCAGCAGCGCCCGTTGGCAGGGCGACATCGAGCGCACCACCGGCATGAACAGCGTGGTGCCTTTGTAGGCATCCGAGGTACGGGCGAGGATGGGGTTCTTGGCGCCCATGATGGCGTCGGGCTGATTCAGCGGGATATAGCGCGACATGGCGGGGAACGCCAGGTAGTGGAAGCGCAGCACGTTGGGGTACATCAGTGGCCAAGTGATGGTGGTGCCCCGGGGAATGCCGAAGTCGGTCTGGGCGTATTTGCGGAAATTGGTGAAGTAAGCACTGCTGTCGAAGCCATTGGCCGTGCAGGTCAAGGCGACAAACCCCGCCTGGGCGGCGCTGCCCGGCTTGAGGGTGACGGGGAAGCTGATCGCGAGTTGGCCGGCGCTGAGCGTCAGCGAGTCAGGGTAGTCGAGGAAGTCCCAGTATTGCGGTTGATCATAGACTGCGGGGGCTGCCGCCTGCAGGCCGATTTCGGTGGCGCTGGGGACTGCGCCGCCCAGGTACCTGACCTGCAGGGTGATCGACAGGCCGTTGGGGTAGTCCTCCAGGTAGACGTTGCGCTGGTCGGCATAGATCCGATAGGTCGACTCGGTGGCTTGCAACGTGGTACCGGCGACCGTGCCCGGTGCGTTGATCGCCAGGGCGCTGGTTTTCACAGCCTGTAGCTGATCGAAGGTCAGGGGCAGGTCGACGATGCCGCCATACACGTAGTAGTCCAATAAAAAGCGGCTGGTCGGCTCCAGGGTCGTCAGGGTGGTGGCGCCAGCGCTGATGGTTACTTTTCCGTAATTGGCGTTGGGTCCGATCGGGCTGGTGATGTCGTCCCTGACCGCCCGGAAGGTTTCCTTCGGAATGACGTTCACCATGTCGATGCTCAGGTAACCGGTGTTGTCCAGGTCGGCATAGCCGGCATTGCCCGTACTCTGGTTGACCAATTGCCGCCCTGGCTGACAGTTCAGCGGCTCGTCGGCGAAGGCCGGGGCCAGCGTGCCGATGACCCGGCCGATGCTCGGGTTGGGCGTGTACCGGCCGGCGGCATAGTCGGCGTCCAGTTGTTCAGTGGTCATCGTCGGGCACATTTCGAACATGACGAAACGCAGGACGATGCCCGTCGCCTCCGGTGCCTGGATGATCGAGCGCAGGCCGCTGCTGTTCTGGTTCCAACTGACGATGCTGCTCATTGGGAAGGTCAGTTGAAAGGTGCCGCTGGCGTGGAAAGAGCCCGGCGCGTCCATTTTTTTTGGCAGCAGCACACGTCCTGCTACGTCGAAACTGCTGCACACGGTGTCGCAGCGGATCAGCAGTTGGATGTTGTCGTTACCACCGATTTGCAGGCCACCGACGAAGATCTGTGTGGTCGTCGAGGCGGTGGGGTCCAGGTCCACCATCATCGGGCCGGAAACCGGGCCCTGGTTGGTCACCGGGTCCACCGAGCCGAGCAGGTAGACGGCCTGGCCCACCAGGTCGCCGGTGGTGCTGATGCTGCCGGGGATGCCCTGGGAACTGATCAAGGCGTTCTGCATGTCGACGACATGCTGCCCATAGTGATTCCAGCCACCGGCGGTGTAGTAGTTGCCGGTGGGGGCATTGATCATGTTGTTCAACTGGTCGTCGGTGTAGGGCTCGGCGCCCGGTGCCAGGGTCGAGGTGGTCAGGTCGAAGAGCGGCCAGTCATCGTTGCCATCGTAAGGAATGGTCGGGGAGTTGTTCGGCAGGCTGACGTCCGTGCGGATGCCGCCCCAGAAATTCAGCCGTGGTCCGTTCAGGATGCTCATGAGTTATTCCTCGTCCTTGATGGTTTTGCCGACAGGTGCATTGGCGAATTTGAACAGGTAGGAGTAATCGGATTTGTAGGGACTCTTGACCGGCGTCGCCATGGAGTGGCAATTCATGCAACTGCTGTTGGGCTGGATGTAGCTTTCCATGGTCACGTTGGCTGAAAGGGCGGGTGTCGGCTGGCCCAGTGGATTGCTGGGGTTGTCCGGCATCAGCGGGCGCTGGGTGGTGATGAGTTGGTAGTACTTCAAGACGCTGCGTTGCAGGTCCGGGTCGCTGCGGTAGCGAGTATTGACCTCGTTGGTGACCTCGGCGATCGGGGTGAACCGGTTCAATGGGTTGGGGGTCTGGAAGGTGGTGCCGGGTTTGGGCACGCAGACCAGGTGCGCGCCCTGAGTCTGCCAGTCGCAGGGCGACTGGTTGAGGGTGGCTGGCGGAGCGCTGGGGTTGAAGTAGGAGTAAGCCGTGCCGGTGGTGGGTTGGTCGACCCACACGCCGTTCACCAGCACTTTGGGCGGCACGTTGTCGATCTGCTCGAAGGTCGACCAGATCCACTGCGGATAGCCGTTCACCTTGGTGATGACGTGCAGCCCCACCAGCCCCAGGTAGGCCTCTGTGACACCGGTGCGCTGGCCTTGGTCGTCGAACGTGGCCACGCGCGCAAGCATGGTCAGGTAGCGGCTGGCATTGTCGTTGGGGGTGAGGATGCGCCAGCTCGATTTGACCTCGATGACCCCATAGGGGAAGTTGATGTTGTTGGCTCTGGACACCACATCGGCGTTGTAGAACTGGTTGGCGACGACGTAGTTGTAGGAGGTCTCGTTGGCCGAAATGTCGTAGTAGGTCGGGTTGCCGGCCTGGTCGATCAGCCAGCCGCCGACAGCCTGGTCGACGGCATTCACTTGGGAACTGTTCTTCAATGCGGCGATGTTGATGATGCCCAGGCTCTTGGCCAGTTGCGGGGTGTTCCAGGGGCCTGGATCGGCCCCCTGTGGCAGGAAGGTTTCCTCCACGGTCTTGTAGGTTTGCCAGACGGTGTAGCCAGGGGCCCCTGGTTGCTTGCTGCAGTCGGGATCACCGCGCTGCCCGGCCTGGGCGGGCCAGTTCATGGCGATGAACAGCTGCCAGCTGTATTGATCGAACAGGTCCTGGCTGGCGTTGGCCGCCGGTGCCGTACTGGGCGGTTGGCAATTCAGGCTGGTGGCCTGCGTCCGTGGCATGGCTTGATCCTGGGATTGTTCCAGGGCCAGGGCCGGAAGGCTGGCCAAACCCAGCAGGACCCAGGTGAAACGGAATGAAGTGTTCATGGCGATCCTTCGTCATTGGTCAGGGTTTGCGCTGCATGAGCTTGTTCCACTGCGCCTTTTGCCCATTGCTCTGTGAAGCCGGTGGCTCGAACAACTGGCAGGGCGGTGGATTCGCCGGGCACATCGCGGCCACCTGCGCCCAGGTCTGGGCCGGGTCCGGTTTGGCGATGCGGAAGTTGGTGTAGTTCTGGCTGACGATGGGGGCATTGGCGACGCTGGTGTCACCGGAGAAAAAGAACGACTGGGGCTGGCGGTAGGGCGGTTGTCCCGTCATCTTTTTGTAGAAGGCATAGCCGAACAGGATCGGACCCTGGGGCGATTGGAGGTCCAGCGCGTAGGCCTGAACGCTGCCGTCGAGGTTCTGGCTGCGCTCGGCGCTGTAGGGCAGGTGCTGGATGAAGTCTTGCCGCGGCGGATGATTCATCGGCGAAAACATGCAGCAGGCCGGCATGTCCTTGGGGCGATCCTGCGGGTAGGTCAGGAAGTAGGCCTTGTTGCCCAGGGACACGAAGGAGCAGGTGTAGTTGTTGTTCTTGATCGGGAAGATCGGCAGGCAGTATTTCTCATAGTGCTCCATCATCGCCCCGAAGCCGTCGCCATCGGCCGGGATATAGGCCGTGTCGTAGTAGCTGGTGCCATGGGAGACGGTGTAGTCCGCCGGGGTCAGGGTGGTGGGGGGATTGCTGTAGGGCGGCGGGTTCTTTTCGTAGTTGTGCATCACCCGGTACATGGTCCAGTCGCTGATCCAGTACGCCGGAAAAAACGGATCGGAAGGTTCGCCCGGGATGCGTTTGGCGATGCAGTTACCGTTCTGTTCGTTGCACCCCTCGGTGTTATGCACGCCCATGGTGAAGTAGACGGCACCGCTGTCCTGGGCGAACAGAGGTGGACTGAACAGCAGGATCAACAGCAACAGCCGGTTCAAGAGACTGGTTTTCATATCGACACTCCTGTGAAGTGCCGGGTGATTGGCTCCTCACCCGGTCCATTGTGGCGAGGGAGCTTGCTCCCGCTGGGTTGCGCAGCAGCCCTTTTGTGAGCGCTTCGCACTCAAGCGGGAGCAAGCTCCCTCGCCACGGTCATTTCCTTTGAGCAGCGTTGAGATTCTGTCAGAGGTTGTCGTAGTCGCTCATCTTGAGTTGTTGTGGCGGATAGTTGCGCTTCACCAGCTTCTTGGCCCACAGCTCCAATACCGCGCGGCGGCTCTGGGACATGTCACGGGTGATGGGCATCGAGAGCGTGCTTTCTTCCTGGTAGGGCTTGCTGATCAGCACAATCAGCTGGTCGATGGCGCCTTCGACGCGGGCCTGGGAGTTGAGCGGCATGTACTTGTTCATGATGGGGTACAGGTAATAGAAGGTCTGCAGGATGCGTGGGTAGAGGAAACCCTCCCAGAGTTCTGTGGCGGCGTCCTTGTTCTTGTAGACGGTGTTCCAGTAGTTGATGAAGTCCTGTTGCAGTTGCATGTCCAACGGCAGGACGCGTAGCGGGGTGAGGAAGTCGATGTAGGCTTGGGGGAGCGGGAAGCTGAAGGGGATGGCCGGATCGCTGTCACCGTCCTTGACGAAAAAACGCAAGGTCGGGAAGCCCGGGGTCACAGCCCTGAAGCTCACCTGGGCGATGCCATTGGCGTCGGTGGTGGTCGTTACATAGGAGTAATCCACCTGAGTGGCCTGGTTATCGTTCAGTGTCCCTGTGACGTAGACGCCGGCGTCGAATGCCAGGCAAGGTTGCAGATTGACCGCAATCGGTTTGCCCGGGCCATTCAGGAAATCCAGGTAGCCGACCGGTGTGCTCGTTGGCCTATGCACATTCTGCAGGGCGGTAAGTCGGCGGCCGCTGCCGGTGGCCAGGTAGTTCGATACGGGGGGCGCGTCATTGAATTGCGGCAGGTTGGCCTGGTTAAAGTTACGGTCTGTCGGATCGTCGTAGAACAACGTGAAGTTGGCCGCGTTGCTGAACGCCAGGTAGTAGTCGCTGCTGGTCACCATGTAGGGATTGCCATATTCCGCCACCCACAGCGTGGTATTGGCGGCCGGCACACCATTTTTCTGCACCATGATGTTCAGCGTCTTGTGGTCGCCCACGTCGATGAAACTGCCGCTTTCTATGACCTCGGCGGTCCAGGTCTGTTGGGCGGCGGCGGTCACCGGTTTGGCCGGAGCCGGGCTCTTGCGTTGCAGTTCCAAGGTACCTGACTGCAAGGCCTTCACGTTGTCGTCGTTGAGCGCGAAGTCCAGCAGGCCCGAGCGTTTATCGAAGGCGCACTGGCGATACTGCTCGTAACCGAAGTCGACCACCGACGTGAATTGATCACCCTCGCGTACCCCCAATTGGTAGTCGCCAGCCTGGAATTTTTCTGCGGTCAGGATCGGCGCGGTGGCGTCCACCGGATAGAACGGGAAGGTATTGGTCAGATCCAGGGACAGGGTGTTCCCGGTGACTTGGGCCGACACTACACCCAGTTTGGTCGGTGCGACATCACGAGGTGGACTAGTTTGAATGATCGGCACGGCGGCGACGGGCACCAGGCGCAGGCCGGCGGGGGCGGTGGGGTATTCGTCGGCGAACCAGAGGCCCAGGGTCGCGGCAGTGCGGCTGTAGGCGGGGTTGAAGAAAATACCGGAAACGTTGTCCAGGCCCTTCTGATACATCGCTTGCAGGCGAGCCGTATCCGTGGGGGCGTTGGAGCGGGTGTTGACGTACGGGAAGTCGTTGAACACACCGTTCCTGTCGTAGCAGGTCAGGTAGGTGGAGAACCTGAACATCAAGCCCTTTGCACCTTGCAGCTTCATCTGCTGCTGGAGGTTGCTCAGCAGCGCCGAATCGCCGATGACCCATTCCAGGTTCTCTTGGGGAAAGCACGACTGCCAGGTGGTGGTGACATACACCAGGCCACCGAGGGCGCCCCAATTGAAGTTCAGGAACCGGTCCATCATCCGATACTGGCGATTGAGGGTCAGTCCACAGGTGGCATCCCCCAGCATCAGTTTGTCGAAATACAACGCGGTGAAGGTATTCTGCCACGGGCTGACGTCCACGAAGCGCGCGGCAGTCGGGGCGTTGCTGCCAAAGGGATTGCCGAGCAGTTGGTAGTCCCTGCCGACCAGCGCATCCTCGGTGATGTAGGTGTTGGCCTGCAGCTCGCCGCCAATGATCGTTGAGCGAGTACCTTTGTAGCTCACCGTGCCGCAGGCGTTGTCGCCAAACAGGTCCCATTCGGCGGGCATGTACGGGTAGGTTTTCGGGTTGGCATTGGTCGGCACCTGCAACACATAGGTCGGCAGGTCGCTCATCGCCAGGGGCTTGATGGCCCAGGGCATCAGCTGGGTGGGGGCGTTCGTGGCGTTGATGTCGAAGTGGCTCATGAACGGCCAATTGATGTCTGCGTTGACCGCGTCATACAGCGGAAACACGTCGTTGTTGTTGGCCGTCGGTGGGTTCCAGAACATATGGCCGTTGAGGTAGATACGGGGGAAATTCAATACGCTCATGTCATGCTCCTTAGCGTTGCCACTGGGCGCGTTTCAGCGACCAGACAAAGTCCAGTTTTTTGTAGCCGTCGAAGTCTGAGGCTGGCAGCGGGGCTGTCGGGTACACAATGCCGCCCCCCTTGTTCAGGGCGAAATTGAAGTAGCCGTCGTCGTTCGAGTAGGCGGCAGTGCTGTGGCAGGCCAGGCAGGACGAGGTGTTCTGGAACGCCGATTCCAGCTGCGAGTTGGCCAGTACCTGGGTGATGGGCTGGAACTCGACCCCGATCAGTTCGTACTTCGACAGCGTTGGGTTACTGGCCTGGAAGCTGGCATTGACCGGCTTGGCGGCCGGTGTCGGCCCGGTGGTGTTGGTCATCGGCGTGGCCGGTGCGGCATTGGTGACGGTGTACTTGCTGTTGTTGATATTTTCGAAGGTGGTCCAGACCCAGCTGCTATCCAGCTTGTTGACGACATGCAGGCCACTCAGTGCCGCATAGCCGACCTGGTATTTTCCATCCTGTTGGTAATAGGCTTGGGCAATGTAGTAGCCATCGTTCACCAGGGTTTGTTGGTAGGTCGTGTCCGTGCCGATCCACAGCCACGCGGCTTTCAATTCCCAGGCGGTGGGGGGGAAGTGCAGGTCATTGGCCAGGGCGGCCTGGCCATTCATGTTGTAGACCTGGTTCTTCACGATGTAGTCGAAGGTGTCCTTGCCCATCAGCAGTTGAAAACGTACGGGGTTGCCCTGTTGGGCGTCGGGCACGGCACCGCCCATTTGCAGGATCAAGCCGTCGACCTGTTGGGTGGCGTTGAGGTTATGGAAGGCACGGGACAGGTTCATGCCTTGCGCCTTGGCTTGTGTCACCACCGCGGCCGGGAGCGGCGCGGAGCTGTCATAGGTGCCCGGTGGTGCGCCGTTGGGCAGGTAGACCTGATCCGAGGGCTTCATCGTCTCCCACACGAGGTTGCTGCTCTGTGCCGTGCTGGGCTGGTTCAGGCAGGCGAACCAGTTCCAGGCCATGGTCTCGGGACTCTGGGCAAACGCGGTCCGGGTCTTGTTGATGTCGGCTCCAAACTGCAGGAAGTTGCTGCAGTCGAAGTGGTTGGCGTTCTGTGCCTGGGCCAAACCGGCCAGGGCACTTAGAACAGTGATGGAAATGGCTCGCCGCATGGAAGCTCCTTGGCATTCGCCGTATCGGCATGAGGGTGCCCCTGGAAGTGTTCGAGGAGCAGTTGCTTCACCGCCGTGACCGCAAGGTGCTGCGGCAACGACAGATCACAATTGGTGATGAGCAGCGGGCCGGTTTTTTCGCTCGTGGGCAGCCGGCCGTGGCTGCCGCGGACCAAGCGGGTGTCCAGCGGAATCAGGTCCATGTAGTAGCGAAAGCCGAGCTTTTTCTGCAGCAGGCGGCGCGCCACTTTCAATTTCGGGAAGCGAATAGCAGGGTCGATGAACAGCTCAAGCGGGTCGTAGCCTGGCTTGCGATGGATGTCCACGGTGCGGGCAAAGTCGGGGGCCTTGCGATCGTCGAACCAGTAGTAGTAATCGAACCAGTGACCGGCGGCGGCCACGGCCACCAGTTCACCGCTGCGGGAATGATCCAGTTGCCAGGCCCGTTGTTCGGCTTTATCCAGCACCTGCTCGATACCCGCCTGGCGTTGCAACAGCGCCTTGACGCGAGGAATGTCACGCGCCTGTTTCACGTAGATGTGCGCGACCTGATGGTCGGCCACGGCAAACGCCGCACTGGCACCGGGGTCGAGCAATTCCCAGGTCAGCGATTGGCGTACCTGCAACAAGCCTTCGGCGCGCAATAACCGGTTGATGGAGACGGATTGGGAGACGGCTTCGATCCCGTATTCGGACAAAAGCATCACCGCCGCGCCTTGCGCTTGGGCGAAGGCCAGCAGACGCCCGACTTCGCTGTCGATGGCGCGTACCTCGTCGGCAATCGACGGGTGATCGGGCCCCAGGCGTTGCAGGCTGTAGTCGAGGTGGGGCAGGTAGATCAACTGCAGGTCGGGTCGATTGAGCTGGAATTCGGCGATGGCGCAATCGACGATCCAGCGGCTCGAGGCGATGCCGGCCGCCGGCCCCCAGAAGCCTGGAAAAGGGAACTCGCCGATCTGCTGTTCAATCTGCTCGTGCAACGAGGCCGGTGTCGAATACAGGCCGAACATCTTGCGGCCATCGGCCGGGTAATGCGGCCGTGGGGTGATGGCCGCGTCCACGTCGGCGTACATGTTGTACCACCAGAACAATTGGCTGCAGCGAAACCCGGGGTATTGACGCTTGAGTGTCTGCCAGACCTTCTCCCCCTGGATCAGTGCGTTGGGTTGCAGCCAGAAACGCACTTCGGCCTGGTCGCGAAAATACCAACCATTGCCGACGATCCCGTGTTCCGACGGTGGCTGTCCCGTGAGGATCGAGGCCTGCACCGTCGAGGTGACCGCCGGGAATACCGGTTGCAGCGTGGCCATCTTCGCCGTTTTCAATAAAGCATTGATGCAGGGCGTCGCGGCACCCAGCAGCGCGGGAGTCAGGCCGACCACGTTGATCAGCAGCAGCGGCTGGCGCGCAGAATCAGAGGGCATCGGCGCAGGCCTCCAGCGCTTGGGGTTGCAGTAATTGGCGCTGTTGCAACTGGTCCTCGACCCACCGCAACTCGGCCGCGATGCCCTGAAGCTGGGCGTGCTCGGTCGTGGGCCGCAACTGGCTGGGCAGGACGCCCCAGCTGTAGGTTTCCACTTCCAGCACAGGGCGGAAATCCCCATGGTCGGCCAGGAAATCGAAGGTCTGCGACAAGGCAACCTGGCTGCCGTTGAGTTCGGGCAGCAGCAGGTGCTCGCTGAACAATGGAATGTGGAAGTGAATCCTCAGCTCGGAATGGGAGGAGCGGTTCTGCTCGCAATCGTCCAGGGCCGCGGGGAGGTCGGCCCAGGCAGATAATCGGTCCTGTCCATCACGGGCTTTCACTTGGTGCAGGTAGGTGGGTTCGGCAAAACCGCCCAATGTCTCGAGCACTTGTTCGCGTCGGTGATTGTCTGCAGGCAAGTGACAAATCAACGCGTTGGATAACTGGATCTTGCCGATGGGCACCCGTGCCTGACGCAATCGTTCCAGCGACTGGTAGCAATTTTCAAACATCACGGCCTGGTGGCAGACGTCAAAACACAGCGCCAAGTGTTCTTGGTGCGGGTCCGTGGCCTGCCAGTGGTGGAAGAAGGCGATGGCCTGGCCAGTATTTTCCAGCACGCAATCAGGCTCCATTTCCAGGCAGACTACGATCTTCTTGCCTGTCTCCAATCGCAGCTGCGCCAACGCGGCGGTGAGTTCGCGCAGTTGATGCTCGGCGCGTTGTTGTAGCGCCGCGCTCCAGCGAGCGGCATAACCCAGCGGCACGCTGGAGATGACCCCTTGGGCACAGTCCGCCGGCAGGGCCTGGGCGAGAAACCGGGCCAGGTCCAGGCTGTACGCCAGCCGCTGCGGATCGGCCCAACTGGGCAGGTAGACGTCGGCTTTCACCGCGCCTTGGTGAAATTGGCCGTAGGGAAAACCGTTGAGCGAGGTCAGGCGCAGCCCGCTGCGTTGCAGCAGGTCGAGGAAGTCCGCACGAGCCGGCGGCTGTTGAAGTTCGGCGGCGGCACCGGCGCTGATCCACAGGCCGCTGTCCTGGGTGTCCAGCCCGCGCAGTGTTCGCACGGTCTGGAAATGCCGCTCGATGGACGCGCGCAGACCGCCCAGGTCATGGGTCGGGTGCACATTGCTGCAATAGCCGATTTGCGTCGCCGTCCAACCCGTGCGGGCACTCATTTGACCACCGGCTCCTGGCCGCGCAGGGCCGAGTTGTCCTGCCACTGTCGGCGCTGATCGATGGGCAGTGGCGTGCTGACCAGGACTTTGTCCAACTGGCCGCTCTGGGCAAAAAAGTCCACCGGGTTGTGAAACAGCACCTGTTCGACCTGGGCCTCACTGAAGCCGGCGGCCAGCATTGCCTGGCCGGTCTTGGGCACCTTGAGCGGGTCGCTGATGCCCCAGTCGGCGGCGCTGTTGACCACCATTTTTTCCGTGCCGTACTGCTGCAGCAGCGCGACCATGCGCTGTTCCGACATCTTGGTGTTGGGGTAGATGGAATGGCCGCGCCAGCAGTCGCTGTCCAGCACCAGGGGCAGGGTCAGTTCGTTGAGGTGGTCGATGATCACCAAGTGTTCGGCAATGCCGACCTCGCGAATGACCGCGAGTGTGCGCTTGGTGCCGCCGATCTTGTCGCGGTGCGGAGTGTGCACCAGCACCGGCAGGTTGAATTGTTTGGCCAGCTCCAATTGGGCGGCGAGAAAGCGATCCTCCTCCGGGGTGATGTCGTCGTAGCCGATTTCACCCACTGCCACCACGCCGTCCTTCACCAGGTAGCGCGGCAGAATCTCCAGCACCTCATTGGCCACCGATAGGTCGTTGGCCTCCTTGGGGTTCAGGCCAATGGTGCAGAAATGATGGATGCCAAACATGCTGGCGCGAAAACGCTCCCAGCCCAACAGCGTGTCGAAATAGTCGATGAAGCTGCCGACGCTGGTCCTGGCCTGGCCCTGCCAGAAGGCCGGTTCGATTACGCCGGTGATGCCGGCGGCGGCCATGTTCTGGTAGTCGTCGGTGGTGCGGCTGACCATGTGGATATGCGGGTCAAAGTACTTGGGCATGGTGAATCCTCGTCAAAAAGACAGGGGGACGAGCGGGCTTCAGTTCGGCGAAGCGCCGCCCAGGTGTTCGTGCCATGGCGGCGGCAAGCGTCGTTGCTGGCTCAGGCCGGCCAGGCGTTGACGTTGCGCCGGGCTCAGCAGGTCGAAGGCAATCACGTGGGGCAAGCCGGCGGACACGGTTCGTTCGGCGGCGAGTTGTTCGTCCAACAGGTCGAGGGCCAGTTGGTTGAGGGTGACGCCGTGTCGTTGCTTCAGGCCGATCAGCCGCTGTACATCGAGGCCCATGCCCAGAGCTTTCAACACCATTTGGTTGAAGGCCCGTTCGTCGTAGTGACGCGACGGGTAGGCGGTGTCCAGGGCGAGGGCGGCGAACACCTGGCTGTTGCTGGTGCGTCCGGCCTGAAGTGCCAGCTCGACGCACAGCCCACGGCTATCGAGCCAGTCGAGGGCTTTCAAGGTAGCGATCTTTTCCTGGTCGTCGCCCCACAGGAACAACTGGCGCAGCAGGGGCACCTGCTCGGCGCCGGGTTGCTGCTCCAGGACCTGGGCCAGCAGCAACGCCCGCGCCAATTGGACATTGCTCCAGCCGTCGGTGCCGGGCTGGGCACGCTCCTTGAGGTTGCGCTTGCATTGGCCGCTCAGGAGCGCCGCGGTGTTGGCGTCCGGGCGTTGGGCAAGCTGCGCCTGCGCCGAGTCCCACCACTGTCGTTCGGTTTCATCGAGTGACTGGGTGAAATTCCGACGTTGTTCGTTCAAACAGTCGTGGCGCATGTCGAGGGCCGCCGATGCCGGCGCAGTCACGTCCGTGTTCATGTGGGTTTGATCCAGCGTTGGAAATGAGGAAGCAGGAAAAACACCAGGACACATAACAGGCTGCCCAGCGGCTGGTTGGCGACGGCCAGCACCAGAGCGTCGAACAGCGGCAGGGCGGCCAGGCCTGCACCGATAAAGGCGCGAACCTGTCGTTGTCGCGGGTTGGCCAGATTGCGCCAGTAGTGCCAGCCCAACCAGCCAAGCCATATCAGCAGGACCGGCCAGAACCAGGCACTGTCTGCGTAGATCGCCAAGGCCAGTGGGCTCAGCATCAGCAGCAGCGGGAGGCGGCTGATCAATTGGTTACGGTGTTCCTGGCGGGCCAGGTAGGTCAGGCCGCTGATGTAGACGCCGAGCAGAAGGGC
The DNA here is from genome assembly GCF_001269655.1 of Pseudomonas thivervalensis. Classification (GTDB taxonomy): domain Bacteria; phylum Pseudomonadota; class Gammaproteobacteria; order Pseudomonadales; family Pseudomonadaceae; genus Aquipseudomonas; species Aquipseudomonas thivervalensis. The sequence goes on along the minus strand of NZ_LHVE01000010.1, from coordinate 53,269 downwards.
GCAGAGCCAGATCGGTTCGGGGGGCATCGCCAGGCTGGCGGCTGCGGTGAGGTAGAGTGCCGAGCGGCAGGCCCCCATCAGCCAGACGCTGTGGGCATACTTCTTGTGCAGCAGGTTGTAGCCGAGGATGCAGCCCACCAATAGAGTCGCGCTGCCCAGCAGCCAATGCGGCTGCTCGATCAGTTGGCTCAGGCCCAACAGCGAGGCGGCGGCCAACACCAGCAACAGCGCCGTGGCCAGGCGCACTTGCTGGCGGCTGACCAGGCCCAGGGTGATGGGGCGGGGATTGTCGTGTTGTTTGTCCCAATCGGCGTCCAGCAGGTCATTCAAGAGCATGCCGGCCAGGTACAGCAGCGACAGCGCCGCCAGCAGCAGGAGCCACACCAGGGACGACGGCGGTGCCAGGGCGCCGGCGCTGCTGGCGAGCAGGGCGGCGGCCAGGGTATTGGTCCACACCGTGGGCAGGTTGGACACGCGACCGAGGGTCATCCAGGTCTTGAGGCCTGGCGATATCTGGTTCATTGCGCACAGCCCTCGTCCACGGTGAGCGGCGCTAGATCGGCCTGGGTGGACAGCCGTTGCAAGGCCTGCTCCATGCGCGCGGGATCGATCTCATGCAAGTCCACCGACTCGCCGATCCGGCTGAGCATGGGAATGGAAAGTTGCCCGCCCAAATGCTGGCGGAACTCCTCCAGCCCGAGCAAAACCAAAGAGCGTCCTTGGGCATCTTTCAAGGCCAGTTCCGGCGGGTTCAGGCAGAAGCCGAGCTTGAGCAACAGGCGCAGCACCCGGTCGCTGTCGGCGTCGCTCAACAGCCCCAGGGCATTGGCATAGAGCCCATCCAGGGCCATGCCCACCGCGACGGCCTCACCATGGCGCAGTCGGTGCTGACTGAGGTTTTCCAGTTTGTGAGCCGCCCAATGCCCATAGTCCAATGGCCGCCCGTTACCGCGCTCGAAGGGATCGCCGGCCCCGGTGATGTGTGCCAGGTGCAGTTCGGCGCAGCGGCGGATCGCGTAGCGGCTGGCCGCGTGATCGAAGTGGGCGAGGGCGTCGGCCTGTTGCTCCATCCACTGGAAAAACGCCTGGTCCTTGATCAGCGCCACTTTGACTGCCTCGGCCAGCCCGGCGATCTGGTCGCGTCGGGTCAGGCTGGTCAGCAATTGAAAGTCGTTGATGACTGCGGTGGCGGGGTAGAAGGCGCCCAACAGGTTCTTCTGGCCAAAGGCGTTGATGCCGTTTTTCACCCCGATACCGGCGTCGTTCTGGGCGAGCACGGTGCTCGGGATACGAATCAGGCGAATGCCGCGGTGGAAGGTGGCGCAGGCGTAGCCCACCGCATCCAGCACCGCACCGCCACCGAGGACCAGCACATAGCAATGCCGGTCCAGGCCATGTTGCAGCATGTCGCTGTACAGCTGCTGCAGCACCTGTGAATCCTTGCTCGACTCGCCGGCCGGGACCGCGATCGGCGGCGCCTGCAAGTGCAGGTCTGAGTGGTGGGCGAAATAGGCATTGATCTGTTCGAGCAGGTGCGGGGCGCTGTGCAGCAGTTGTTCATCGGCGAACACCAGCACCGTGACCTGGCCCCGGTGCTCGGCGGTGAGCTGACGGTGCAGGCAGGGATTGAGCGGGTCGAACAGATGATCGGTGAACAATACAGGATAGTCGTAGCTGACCTTGAAGCGCCCGTGCAAGGAAGGCTCCGCGTCGTGCCGGCGAAGGGTTTTGAACAGGCTGTAGCCGGCGATGAACAGCCCGGGCAATACCATGCTGGCGAGCAGCGTCACCAACAGCGCGTTCTGTTCGACGAGAAAGCTGCCAATGGCGCTGTAGGCCAACGCGAGGCCGGCATTGGCCAGGGTGGTGACCAGCAGGAACGCAGGCAGTGGATAGCGCTGCATACCGGCGGCGACGACCGAGGTTTCCGCCAGCACCGGGACGCCGCGCAGGCAGATCAACGACAGCGTGCCCAACCGATAGCCCAGTTGCCCCGGTTGGCGCTGATGCAGGCCCAGGCGGCCGGACAGCAGACGGAAATAGCCGGCCCCCAGCGCATAACCCAGCCCGGCCCCCAGGCACAGGCCGACGAAAATCACCAGGTAACCCCCCAGGCTGCCGAGCATCGCCACGGCCAGCAGCGCGACCATGCTCGACGGCACCGGCAACACCACGTCCAGTGCCAGCAGGGCGATCAGCAACAACGCCAGGTTGAGTTTCTGCGAGGATGTCGAAGGCAGGTACAGGTTGAGATGGGTCAGGAAGTCCTGGATCTGTTGTTCGAACAACAGGAAGCTGGCGATCACCAGGCCCGAAAAGCACACCAATGACAACCAGAAATGTCCGGCTGGTCCTTTTTGCGAGAGCAAACGATACCCACGGTCATGCTTCATCAAGCATCCCTCTTGTTGTTATGACTGATTCCGTGTCAGTAGTTAAAAGCAACGCCAGGTATTTTTTTTATGCCAATAGACGCTCTCGCCGGAGGGGCTGTCAGGTGCGATGGACGATGTGGTTGAAGACAGGTTTGAATCTAGACGGCCAGGGTGTTTTTGCAAGGCCATCTGATGGCAATTTGATTTGGCGTGCCACTTCGCGCCTCAACTGACCTGAATTCGTGGCGTGACTGGCTCGCTCAGGGCCGCGAATACCCGCGCAACTGCGCCGGGCTGACGCCCAGGCGCTGCTTGAACAGCGTGGTCATGTGTGCCTGGGAATTAAAACCACAGGCCTGTGCGATGTCGGCCAACCTGGCAGTTGAATCACGCATCAGTGCCCGTGCCTTGGCGAGGCGTCGGTCGATCAGGTAGCTGTGAGGGCTTTTGCCGGTCGCTTGCTTGAAGGCCCGCATGAAATAACCCTCGGACAAGCCCAGCAGGCCGGACATGTCCTTGACCCCCAGCGGAGCGTCGAGACCAGCGTCGATGAATTCATCGAGCAGGCGCATCCGGCCGTCCGTGATGGAACCGTGCGAGGGCGCGGGAAATGGCTTGGCGTCCGTCACTCGCTCAACCAGTCCGAGCGCCCAGGCCTCCCAATCGTCTACTGCGCTGGCACGCAACAGCGCACTGCGCATTCTCGACGCGAGGGTGATGGCCTGCGGGTCGATGCGATTGTTGAACGCCTGCGTCCCCGGCAGTGCCATACCGTCGGTGCGCACAACCCGCAGGTATTCACCGCCATTGGGAGATTCGGAGAACACGTCGCATCCGACAGGAACGAATGCCAGGCCGTTGGGCAGCGCGTCGAACGGCCGGACCCGGTCGCTGCCGATGGCGTGCAGGCCGCGCTGGCTGTCGAAGGCAAAGCCGATTGCCGACTGGGGCGCGACATAGCGGGTCGCGTAGGCGCAGCCGGGCAGCAATTCGATCGCCCAAGGCCCCGCCACGATACGACGGACCGGTTCGGATGAGGGCTGCGATGGGCGGTTTCGAGGGCTCATGGAGCCCATAGTAGTGAAGAGGGGGACTGAAAGTCAGGTCAGTTTTCTGAAAACCTGTCGGTGACGCGCTGATTAGACTGGGCGAAAACCTGGAGACCCATCATGCACACACTGACCCGCGACGACATCGAACACGCTGCCCGCCATCTCTATCAAGTCATGCCCGCCACCGCGCAGTATGCCTGGCCCTTGCTGGCGCAACGGCTGGGTTGCACGGTGTGGGTCAAGCATGAGAATCACACCCCGACAGGCGCCTTCAAGGTGCGTGGCGGGCTGACCTTCGTGCATTGGCTCAAGCGCGAGCACCCGGAGGCCAAAGGCATCGTCACGGCGACGCGCGGCAATCACGGCCAGAGCCTGGCGCTGGCGGCCACCGCATTGGGTTTGAAAGCCCTGATTGTCGTGCCGGAAGGCAACTCGGTGGAGAAAAACAATGCCATGCGTGGCTTTGGTGGCGAGGTGGTCGAGTATGGCCGTGATTTCGATGAGGCCCGCGAAGAGGCTGCTCGCCTGGCCGACGTGCAGGGGCTCTACCTGGTGCCGCCGTTTCATCCCGAATTGGTCAAGGGCGTGGCGACCTATGGGCTTGAGCTGTTCAAGGCGGTGCCAGACCTGGACACCGTCTACGTGCCGATAGGCTGTGGGTCGGGAATCTGTGGAGTCATCGCCGCCCGTGATGCCTTGGGCCTGAAAACCCATGTGGTGGGCGTGGTGTCCACCGAGGCGGTCGCGGCGAAGTCGTCATTTGAAACGGGAAGACTGTGTGAGACCGCGTCGGCGAATACTTTCGCCGACGGCCTGGCCGTGCGCAAACCCATTCCCGAGGCCTTTGCCATCTACGGAGCCGCTGCGGCGCGGATCGTCGCGGTCAGCGACGCTGAAATTGCCGAGGCCATGCGGGTGTATTACACCGACACCCACAACCTCGCCGAAGGTGCAGGCGCCGCGGCCCTGGCAGCGCTCATGCAGGAGCGTGAAGCGATGCAGGGGAAGAAGGTGGGGGTGATTCTGTCCGGGGGGAATATCGATCGGCCGGTTTATGCGAGGTTGATCGGCTGAGCCAGCGTGGTGGGCACTTCGAGGGCCAAGTTTAGATCGATTATTTCTTATGGTTATTTATATAGCGCTGGATGGCATATCCATGACCGAAGAATCGAAGCTGTCGTTCAGGAACTGTCTGCCATGAAAGCGTTTGGCATGCATCAGCAGACGACTTGGCACTCGTCACTCCGGTAAGCCTGCTTGAACGTTCATTCCTGCTGTTCGATCGCCATCTTGTCGGGCCCGGGCCAATCCTTAGAATCCGCCCCATCAGCTTGTCCGACTCTCGAACTTACAGGGAACACCACCATGATGAACGCTATGCAGATGCCCATGCCGATGAACGCCAACATGCCGATGATGCCCATGATGGGCATGCCGATGATGATGGCGACCATGACCTGCGACATGATGGACGACGGCATGATGTGCAAAATGATGCCAGCCGCCGGCATGGACATGGCCATGTTCAAGAACAGCGCCGACATGATGCAGATGATGATGAACTGCGGCATGCCGATGATGATGCACTGCGGCAACATGAGCATGATGTGCATGTCCCCGGCGAGCATGGCCATGCCGATGGCGAGCGTGATGATGCCAATGCCGATGATGGGCATGCCGATGCCGTCGATGAAGTGCGTGATGGAATGCACGGTAATGGCGGACTGCATGATGTGCAAAGTCATGCCGATGGCGGGCATGAACATGGACATGATGAAAAACTGCTGCGCCCTGATGATGAAGATGATGGGCGACTGCGGCATGCCGATGATGATGAGCTGCAATGGCATGCCGATGATGTGCTGCACCTGCTGATTACAACCGGGTAAGTTCCCTTTTGAAGCGGGCACGATCCATTGTGGCGAGGGAGCTTGCTCCCGCTTGAGTGCGGAGCGCTCACAAAAAGGGGCCGCTACGCAGCCCAGCGGGAGCAAGCTCCCTCGCCACAGGTTGCGTGTATCAAGTCAATTCCTGAAGAGCCCGCGCCGGTGATACGGCCGGGCTTTTTCAATCCAGGCGTTCCGGGTAGGTGACCACCAGATACGCCACCGCTTCACTGTCAGCCGGGTTGCGATACCGGTGCGGCTGGTCTGCGTAGAACAGAATCGAATCGCCCGTGGAAAGCAGGTAACGCTCATCGTTGACGCTGATCTCCAGCACGCCTTGGGCCACCACCAGGTTCTCCTGGACGCCAGGCCCGTGCCCTTCGGACCGGTCCTCGCCCAAGGGACTCAGGCGCAGTTCGTAGAATTCCGATTGGCGTGCCACATCGAACGGGAACAGGGCGCGGCTGACGAAGGCGCCATTGGCGCTGACCAGGCGTTTGCTCTGGCTGACCGACAGCACCGCCACGCCTTCGAAAGCCCGGTGTTCCAGGAACGCGGCGACCGACACCTTCAAGCCCTTGGCGATTTTGCACAGCACCTTGATCGACGGCACACTGCGTCCCGACTCGATCTGCGCGAGCATGGCCCGGCTGACGCCGCATTGACGGGCGAGGGCGTCGAGGGACAGGTGTCGCTTGCCGCGCAGGCGCTGCAGGTTCTGCGCAACCCGTTCGCAGATCGGATCTTCATCCAACGCTTCCAGGTTGTTCAGGTCCACTTCAGGGTCGTCGCTACTCGCCAAAAAACGCGAGGGTTCCTGGGCGCTCACGCCTGGTACGTCCGGGTCGGTTGGGACGCCTGGACCCACTGGAACGCCTGGTAACCGGCATTACGCGCGTACATTTCCCACATGGCCCGGGCCAGTTGCTGGGCCTGCTTGCGTTTGCGGAATTGGACGAAGTCGATAACGTTGTCAGTCGGTTTCATAAGGCACTTCACTGTCGTGACCAATCGGGCGGGATGAGCTGAGAGTACGTGGTTATTTTTATAACCATAAATACTGATTGTTTATTTATTAATGCTTTTAAGTGATTAGAGAGGCGCTCTGATCAAATCACATGAGCGCGATGCAATTCGGTCAGGGCCAGCGCCTTGAGTCGGGCCAGCAACGGGTCGCGCCGGTCTCGCGGGTGTTCCAGTTGTACCGCCAGTTCTTGGCGAATGCTGCTGGGGCGGTTATCCATCACCAACACCCGGTCGCTCAGGTACAGCGCCTCGTCGACATCGTGCGTCACCAGCAACAGGGCGATGGCGTGCCGCTCGGCCAGTTGCAGCAACAGGTCCTGCAGTTTCATTCGGGTGAAGGCATCCACCGCGCTGAACGGCTCGTCCAGCAACAGCACCCGTGGTCGCGAGTACAGGCCGCGGGCAATCGCCACCCGTTGCGCCATACCGCCGGACAACGCCTTGGGCAAGGCGTCGGCAAAACCGCTGAGGCCGACTTCCTCGATCAACTGCGCGACCCAGGCCTGGTCGTAATCGTCGTCGTCAACGAAGCCGATGTTCTGTTGGACCGTCAGCCAGGGCATCAACCGCGGCTCCTGGAACACAAAGGCCAATTGTTCGGTGTGGCTGAGCAGTTGCCCTTCGAAGTCCTTCTCCAGGCCAGCGACGATGCGCAGCAGGGTGCTTTTGCCGCAGCCGCTGGGGCCCAGCAGGCTCACGGTTTCCCGGGGCAGCAATTGCAGGTGGATGTGATTGAGCACGGTGGTGGTGGCGAAGGTCTTGCGCTCGACGTGGAGCTCCAGCAGGGCTTGGGTCATGGCTCACTCCTCGGTGCCGTTAAAGGTGTCGCGCCAGGCCAGGAAACGTTTTTCCAGGCCGGCAAGCAGGCCGTCGCTGAGTTTGCCCAGGAGGGCGAGCACGATGATCGCCGCCAGCACGATGTCCGGGCGCGAGGTTTCGCGGCCATCGCTGAGCAGGTAGCCAAGGCCTTTGGTAGCGGCGATCAGTTCGGCGGCGACCAGGAACATCCAGGCCAGGCTCATGCCGCTGCGCAACCCGGTGAACAGGCCGGGCAGGGCGGCGGGCAGGAGAATCCGGCGCACCAGACGGCGGCGGCTGAAGCCGTACATGTGACCGACCTCCACCAGCTTGCGGTCGATATTGCGAATCGCGGCTACGCCATTGAGGTACACGGGAAAGAACGCGCCGATGGCGATCAGCACCACTTTCGAGGTTTCGTCGATGCCCAGCCACAGCAGGAGCAACGGCACCCAGGCCAGGCTGGGAATCGAGCGCAGGCCGGCGAAGGTCGGTTCCAGATAGGCTTCGGCTTCCCGGCTCAAGCCAACCCAGGCGGCGAAGACCAAGGCCAGGCTGGCGCCGATGGCAAAGCCCAGCAAGACGCGCAACAGGCTGGCGCTGATGTGTTTCCACAGCGCACCTTCGGCCAGGTCGCCGAGGGTCAGGGCGATCTCGCTGGGGGCCGGCATCTGGTAGGCGGGCAGCCAGCCGATGCGCACGATGATCTCCAGGAACACGATGATCAGCACCGGCAGGGCCAAACCCTTGAGGCGCAGCCGCCAATGGTCGGGGTTGAACAGGGGCGTTCTGCCCGGTGCGGACAGGGCCAGGCGCGGGCTGGAGAGGTCTTTGCTGTTGCTGCTCATGGCGGTTCTCCGGCAACGCCGAATCCGCGCCAGGCGCGGATCGGTTGTCGCCTGGGCTAGGGGTTATTGACGGGCCACGGCTTGCTGGCGGCCGGTGTCGAGCAGTTGATCGATCACCTGGTCGACATTGACTCCGCGACGTACCAATTCCTCGGAGACCAGGATCGGCGCGGCAGCCTTGGACGCCAGCACATCCTTGGCACTCAACTGCGGGCTGCCCAGGTCGGTGCGGGACAGTTGCAGGCGGGCGACTTCCAGCGGCAGTCCGGATTCGTCGGCGAGCAATTTGGCCAGCTCCTGCGGATGTTCCACCGACCACGCCCGGGCCTGTTCGTAGGCCGCGAGCACGGTGTCGATGGTCTGTGGATGCTCCAGGGCATATTTTTCCGTGACGCTGACCACGCCATAGCTGTTGAAGGCGGGGTTGCGATACAGCAGGCGCGAGCCGGCCTGCACTTCGCTGGCGGCCATGTGCGGGTCGAGACCGGCCCAGGCGTCGACGTCGCCTTTTTCCAGAGCGGTACGGCCATCCGGATGCTGCAGGTGCACCAGTTCCACATCGTCTTTCTTCAGCCCGGCCTGTTGCAGGCTGCGCAGGGTGAACAGATAGGGATCGGTGCCCTTGGTGGCGGCGATCTTCTTGCCCTTGAGGTCGGCGACTGTCTGGTACGGCGAGTCCTTGCGCACCACCAGGGCGGTCCATTCGGCGCGGCTGTAGACATACACCGACTTGATCGGGCTGCCATTGGCCCGGCTCAGCACCGCGGCGAGGCTGGCGGACGACGCGAAGTCGACGCCGCCGCTGTTGAGGTATTCCAGGGAGCGGTTGCTGCCCTGGCTCAGGACCCAGGTGACCTTGGTCTGGGGCAGGGCCTTTTCCAGGTACCCAAAGTGCTTGAGCACCAGGCTGACCGGCGAATAGTAGGCGTAATCCAGGTGCACTTCGGCCGGAGGGTTTTCCGCGGCCAGGGCCATGGACGGCAGGCCCAGGACTAGGGCGCAGACGCTGATCAGGTATCTGGCGCGGGCCAGGGAGAAGCGGACGTCGGGTTTCATGGAACAGCTCCAGACAAGGCGGTGGAAGGCAATGTTCTTATTTCCGAAAGATCGGACAGCGGATGAGAATCACGCTTGAAAGGAATATTGCAGGCTCTGTGCCATAGCCTGGGAAAGGGCGGTTTGCGGGCGTCCTCTCGGGGTTCGGGCCTCAGCGTGCTGTTGCCCAGCCAACAGTCTGTTGCGGCACTGTTGCGTCACGGACACGGGCTGCTTGTGACTATGAGCTTATGCGTTTAAAGAATTTCTAAGGTGGATTGTAAGAGCGCTATGTTCTATGAAATTCATTCAGGAATGACTTCATGAAGTTCGCCCGATCCCTGCATCGTCTGCTCCTCAGCACATTGCTCGCCGCACCTTTGGCCCAGGCCAGCGAGCCGTTGGTCCTGCACGTCGGCGACCAGAACTATTACAACGTACGGGCCTCGGTGGAGGCCTCGGGTGTGCTTGAGGGCGCCCCCTATCGTGTCGACTGGAAACACTTCCAGGCTGCCGCGCCCCTGGCCGAGGCGCTGAATACCGGCGACCTGGACCTGGGTTTCCTCGGCGATTCGGGGTTCCTGTTCCTGGCTGCCAAGCAGGCACCGGTGAAATTGATCGGTGTTTCGCGGCAGAACCCGGACACCATCGCGCTGCTGGTACCCAAGGACTCACCGGTCAAGACCATCGCCGACCTCAAGGGCAAGAAGGTCGCCTACTGGCCGGGCGCCTGGAGTCAGCAACTGACCTTGCGCGCCCTGGAGCAGGCCGGCCTGCCGGAGAACCATGTGGACTTCATCAAACTGATGCCGATCGACGCGGCGGCGGCCTTGCCCCAGGGCAGCATCGATGCCTTTCCGGTGTGGGAACCCTACATCTCGCAACAGATCCTGTTCTCCGGCGCCCGACCGCTCCTGACGGCTAAGGACCTGATGCCTGGGCTCAGCGCCATCGCCGCTTCGACGCCGGCCATCGACAGCAAGCGCGAAGCCATCGCCGACTTCCTCGGCCGCGTGAAACGGGCCCGTGCCTGGGTCGACAATCACACCGACCAATACGCGGACCTGTGGGCGAAAAAGGCAAACCTCGACCAGAATGTCTCGCGCCATTGGTTGCGCCAGGCCCACATGAGCGTCGGCCCGGTGGACCGACAGGCCGCTGCCGACCTGCAAAGCACGGCGGACTTCCTGTTCAAGGTCAAGGCACTGCCAGCCCCGCTGGCCACTGCTGGGATTATCGACACATCTTTCAGTCAGGCCCTGGGCGAATAGCCCGAGCGAACCCGTTTTTTGATCCACCCGCGGGCCCCTGTGGGAGCGAGCTTGCTCGCGAAAGCGGTGGGTCAGATTGCGGGGGGTGTTGGCTGTGCCGCCGTCATCGCGAGCAAGCTCGCTCCCACAGTTTTCCGGGGTGATTACGAGATTTTGAGGTCCACCCAAAATTCCTTGTGGGAGCGAGGTCCGACCGCCTTGCGGACCCCGGGCGACCTGGCCCGGCACACCTTGTTGCAAGTCAGCGGGGTGACCCGCGGCGACTGGAGTGCGTGGCTGAGCGCAGCCGGCCAACCGAAAAAACGGGCCGAAGGCAGCCGGCTGACATTCGACCTGGCCATGATGGCCGTACAGGCAACGGTTGACGGCCTGGGGGTATGCATCGGCCGTTCAACTTATGTCGAGGAGGACCTGAGGGCCGGACGACTGGTAGCACCCTTTGACCTGCGATTGAAGTCCGACCTGGGCTTTTACCTAGTTACTCCGCATGAATTGGCCGATTCCCCAAAAGTTCAGGCCTTTAGAAGCTGGTTGATGGATTCGGTGGATTCTGGCGCCGAAACATAATTACGCCGTACCGTTCAGCCCCACGCCAACCCGCCGATATGAATAGAAGGTCCGGTTACTTTCAGGGTTCACCGAGGGTACGTCATGTTTAATAAAACGCTAAAAAATGAACTGACGGCTAGGACGGCCGAATTAGCAACCTACAAAGGACTGGTCGGCGCTCTGGAGCGTTCGATGGCGGTTATCGAGTTCAGTCCCGACGGCAAGGTGCTGCGGGCGAACGAGAATTTCCTGAAAACGATGGGCTACCGTGCGGATCAAGTGATCAGTATGGCCCATCGGGATTTTTGCACCCCGGCGCTGGCGGGCAGCGCCGAATACCGTGAATTCTGGAACCAATTGCGCGCCGGACAATTCGTTTCCGGCACGTTTCAGCGCCGCAGCGCGTCAGGCCAGAGCGTTTGGCTGGAAGCCAGCTATAACCCGGTAGTGGACGAACAGGGCCGCGTCGTAAAAGTGGTCAAGTACGCACTCGATGTCACTGCCAAAGTGACCGCTGAGGCCGAAACCCGTGGCCGGCTGGCGGCCCTCGACCGTGCCATGGCAGTGATCGAATTCGACCTGGGCGGCAACATCCTGACCGCCAACGACAACTTCATGAATGTCATGAATTACTCACTGGCTGAGCTCAAGGGCAAGCACCACCGGATATTTTGCGAACCGAGCCTGGTGGGCAGCTCGGAGTACAGCGATTTCTGGCGTCGCCTCAACGCCGGTGAGTTTTTCAGCGGGCAATTCAAGCGCCTCGGCAAAAACGGCAAAGTCGTCTGGCTGGAAGCCAGCTACAACCCGGTCTACGACGCCGAAGGCAAGCTGTGCAAAATTGCGAAGTTCGCCAGTGACATCACCGAGCGGGTGGAGAAATTCGAAGAGGATTCGCGCGGCGCGTCCCGGGCTTACCACATCTCCGCCGAGACCGAGCGCGTGGCCGAACAGGGCGCCCAGGTGATCCATCAGACGGCCAAGGAGATGCGCGAGATCGCCGACAACATCGGCGCCTCCGCACGTTTGGTTGGGCAACTGGGCGCGCGTTCGGAAGAGATCACGGCCATCGTCAACACCATTCGCGGCATCGCCGACCAGACCAACCTGCTGGCCCTCAACGCGGCCATCGAGGCGGCGCGGGCCGGCGACCAGGGGAGGGGCTTCGCGGTGGTGGCCGACGAGGTCCGGCAACTGGCTGGGCGCACCAGTCGCTCCACCTCGGAGATTGCCGAAATGATCGGCATGATCCTCTCCGAAACCCGCGATGCCGTCGCGAGCATGAACGTGACCCATGAGGGCGCCTTGCGTGGCGTCACCCTGGCAGATCAGGCGGGATCGGTCATCGTGCAGATCCGGAACGGGACCACCGATGCCCTCGATGCGGTGAGCATGTTTGCGTCCAAGCTCGACGAGTCCGAGGTGATTCCAAAGACGGCTATCGGCTGGGTGGGTTGAAGGGCGTCGACTCCGCGATCCAGGCTTCATCCGCGCCATGCGCCGCATCAACTGATGTGGAACCTGACGCGGTAACTCTATCTCTCATGAACCTCGTCTCCCACCCTTCCATTTTATGAAACGGTGGATTGCAGTTTGTGCGTATTCCTTCGCAGCCGCTTTGGGCAGAAGATGATCCCAGCCACTTGCACACCCGTGCAGACGGTGGCGGAGAATCCCTAACCGTAGCGCACTGGCGCAGGCATTCATGCTGCGAGCACGAGGAGTAGCTGATGGACGAAGTCGTGAAAGCCCAAGCCTCGCCCTGGCACGAAGGAGAGCTGACCTTGCAGCGCTCTGTCGGGGCCGTCGACATGATGGCCGGTGTTGGCCAACGGCAACTGGCGCGTACGTGGATGCCGGACCAGCACCGTGAGTTCTACGCCCAACTGCCGTTTGTGGTGCTGGGTGCGGTGGATCACCAAGGCGACGTCTGGGCGACTCTGCGCGCGGGGCAACCGGGCTTCATGAACTCGCCCGATCCGCAGACCCTGCACATCAACCTCGAGCCCGAGCCGAACGACCCGGCCCAGGAGGGCATGGGCGAGGGCGATGCCATCGGCATGCTGGGGATCGAATTGCACACCCGTCGGCGCAATCGCATGAACGGCGTCGTGCGCCGTCAGCTTGTCCCAGGGCTGGAGATTGCAGTGAGCCAGGCCTATGGCAACTGCCCTCGCTACATCAACCTGCGCCAGTACCAGTTTGTCGATGCGCAGGCTGTCGCGCCGCGTCAATTGACCGTCTCAGACCCGCTGGTGCGGCGCCTGGTGACGGCGGCCGATTCGTTCTATATCGCCACCTACGTGGTCCGCGACGGCGAGCGGCAGGTCGATGCCTCTCATCGCGGCGGCAAGCCGGGGTTCGTGCGCATGGATGAAGACGGCTCGCTGACCATTCCGGATTTTTCCGGCAACCTGTTCTTCAACACCCTGGGCAACATCCTGCTCAACCCACGGGCCGGGCTGGTGTTCGTCGATTTCCAGAGCGGCGATCTGCTGCAAATGAGCGGCTCGGCGCAAGTGTTGCTGGACGATCCCGAGATCAATGCTTTCCAGGGCGCCGAGCGGCTGCTGCGCTTCACGCCGCAGCGCATCGTCCATCGCCCGGCCGCCATTGCGCTGCGCTGGAAGGATCAGGACGAAGGTGACTCGCCCAATTCATTGATGACCGGCAGTTGGGAGCAGGCCGCCGAGCGCTTGCAAGCCGAGGCGCTGCGTAGCCGTTGGCGTTCGTTGCGGGTCGCGCGGGTGGTGGATGAGAGTCCCGACATTCGCTCGTTCCATCTACAGGCGAGCGATGGCTTGGGGTTGCCCCGGTTTGAAGCCGGGCAACATTTGCCGGTGCGGATCCAGCTGGAGGGGCAGAACGCCCCGTCGATCCGGACCTATAGCGTCTCCAGCGCGCCGTCGGATGATTTTTTGCGCATCAGCGTCAAGCGCGATGGATCGGTATCGTCGCACCTGCATGAGCAGGTGCGGGCGCTGCACGAGATCGAAGCGCGGGCGCCCCAGGGCCACTTCACGGTCCAGCCCACCGAGCGGCGTCCGTTGGTATTGCTGGCGGCGGGGGTGGGTATCACGCCGCTGTTGTCGATGTTGCGCGAGGTGGTTTACCAGGGGCAACGCATCAGCCGCATGCGCCCGGTCTGGCTGGTGCAAAGTGCTCGCTCGGTGGCCGACCTGGCGTTCCGTGAAGAAATCGATGAACTGGCCGCCCGTGCCGGCGACAAGCTCAGGGTTGTGCGCATGGTCAGTCAACCGTCCACGGAGGGAGAGGGCGCGGAAGGCTACGACCTGGCGGGCCGGATCGATGTGGAGTTGCTGAAGAAACTGTTGCCGCTCAACGACTACGACTTCTATCTGTGTGGGCCAGGTAGCTTTACCCAGGCGCTGTACGACGGGCTGCGCAAGTTGCGCATCCCTGATGATCGTATTCACGCGGAAACCTTCGGTCCTTCCACCCTGGTGCGAGCTCTGGAAGTCAGCATGCCGGCGCCCCAGCAAGTGCCTGCCGCGACTGAAGCGGTGAAGGTCTTGTTCGCCAGTTCCGGCAAGGAAGCCCGTTGGGAACCCGGCGCTGGAACGCTGCTGGAGCTGGCCGAAGCGCGCGGCCTGAACCCGGAGTTCAGTTGCCGCGGCGGTTCCTGTGGCACCTGCAAAACCCGCTTGAGCCGCGGCCAGGTGCATTACCTGAGCCAGCCGGCCGAACCGGTGGGCGAAGGTGAAGTGCTGATCTGCTGCGCCGTGCCGGCCCAAGGGAGCGAGTCGTTGGTGCTTGAGGTTTAGGCTTGAGGTCTGGCGACCCGACTGTGGCGGTTTTACAGCCGATGAAGATGTTGGATGGGCTGGCCTCTCGCGAGCAAGCCAGATCCAGGCAATCATCAAGATGCAGGTCGATGTAGTCGAGCACCTTCTGCATCCGGGATTGGTAGTGCTTTGGTGTGTCGGTCATGGTCTTGAGCTGGTGGCCTGCCGTGCTTCGGTATCAACGACCAGCCAGATGCCCACCCCGGACACCGCCATTCCCACCACCATTTGCCATGAAAGCGGTTCGTTGAACATGGCCCAGGCCCAGAGCATCGTAATGGGTGGGCTGAGGTACAGGACGCTGGCGACGCGGGTGGCTGTCGCACGACGCAGGCACAACCAATAGAGTCCGTAGCCGCCCATTGTCGAAAGGCCTGCGGTCCACAAAACGCTCAGCGCAAAGCCTGTGCTGGGGAGCGGGGCCAGGCTGCCCTGGGCACCCTCGACAAGGGCGAAGGCCAGGCCTGACACGCAGCATTGCAGCCAGAGATTGGGCAGCAGACCCAGCGATTGTGAAGGGGGTAGATATTTCTGCCACAGGGTCGCGACGGCGAGTGAGAGCATGCCCAGCAGCGGCAGGCCATAGGCCCATAAGGGCGCGTTACCCCACGCCAATGCGCCTTGGGTCACCAGCATGACGCCGACCAGGCCGATGAGCAGCCCCACCCAGACTTGCCAGGCCAGTCGTTGCCTGAGTACGCCGGCGGACAGCAGTGCCAGGCCCATCGGCAGCAGGTCGGCGATCAGTGCGGCCAGGCCCGCCGGTACACCCAGGGCAATGCCTTGGGTGATGCCGCCCAGGTAGCCCGCCATTGCCAGGAGGCCGATGCCGGCGTTCTTCAACAGCGCGACGGGCGAGGTTCGGCGGAGTTGCCTGGCGACGAAGGGAAACAGGACGAGCGTGACCACGACGCATCGCCAGAACACCACCAGCAGGGCCGGCGCGTATTCGATGGAAAAGCGCGCGCCGATGAAGCCGGAGCTCCACGACACAAGCAATGCCGCTTCCAGCAACGGCAATGGAATCAGCCAGTACCAGGCGGGCCGGGGCAGGGACGTGCAGATCATCGATTTGTTCGGGTTCATGACCACAGGCTACGGAACCCGGCTAATCTAATAAATCAAAATGTAATGCATCAGTTGTTCACGAAGATTGAATCATGAAAGCCATACTCGATATCGATTTGATACGTACTTTTCATGCAGTGGCGCGGATCGGGAAATTCAGTGCGGCGGCGGAACAACTGCACAAGAGCCCGGCGGCGGTCAGTGTGCATATCCAGCGTTTGGAAGCAGTGGCGGGAGGGCGGTTGCTCAACCGGGACAATCAATCGGTGTCCCTCACCGCGCTTGGCAAGCGTTTGCTCGTGGCGACGACGGAGCTGCTGAGTACTCATGACCGGGTGCTGGCTGACCTGCACGGCACTCGGTTGGCGGGACGCATCACGTTGGGGGTGCCGGATGAATACGCCGACCATGTCATCCGCGACATCCTCCCGACTTTCGCTGCAGCCTGGCCCAACGTCGTGCTAGAGCTCAAGACCGCGCCAAGCTACGCGCTACGTGACCTGGTGCTGCGCGGCAAGCTCCAGGCAGCGGTCGTTACCCAGCCGAAGGGTCAAGCGAACGCAGAGGTGCGAGTGCTGGTTTCCACCACGCCGGTCTGGGTCGGGCCGGCCCACACGGCGGCCGCCTCGATGGAGCCGCTGCCGTTGGCGGTGCATGCGGCGCAATGTCCTTACCGGCAAGCGATGATCGAGTCCCTCAGGCAAAGTGGGCGCAGGACCCGCATCGTCCTGGAAAGCCCTTCCAACCAGGCCGTGAAGGCCTGCGTGGAGGCGGGGTTGGCGATCAGCCTGATCGACCGCGCCCGGGTGACGGATGCCATGCAGATCCTTGAAGACCTGCCGGTGATTGCGGAGCATGAGGTGGTGTTCATGCGGAGCCAGGCGTCACAGGGCGATGAGGCCGTGAGCCTGCTTTCTCTTGCCATGCAACAGCATTTCCGGCTGTAGGGCCGGGCTAGGGACTGCTGCGCAGTCCAGCGGGAGCAAGCTCCCTCGCCACGGGGCGCCGCCCGTACTCAAAATGAAGTCGAACACTGCTTTTGTGGCGAGGGAGCTTGCTCCCGCTGGGCTGCGCAGCAGCCCCCCCAATGAGCGGGTCACGCCGACAATGGTGGTGTCCGAGGCGGCACCAGGCGCTTGGAGCCAATGGACTCGAATGCCGATGCCAGTCGCAACAGCTTCGAATCATCATAGGCACGCCCGGCAAACGTCAGCCCGACGGGCATGCCAATGTCCGCCATGACGCCCATCGGCACGGTAACCGTGGGTACGCCCAGGTGGCGGATGGCGAGGTTGCCGTTGGCGACCCAGACCCCGTTGCTCCAGGCGATATCCGCAGACGCTGGGTTGACGTCCGCATCCGCCGGCCCGACGTCGGCGACGGTCGGGAAGATCACCGCGTCCAGGCCCAGCCGTTCCATCCAGTCTTCCAGATCGATCCGGCGTGTTTCTTCAAGCCCTCGCAGCCCGTCGGGCAGGGTCGGGATCTGGTCCCAGGGCGTGATACCCCGTTGGGCCATTTTCACGTACTCATCCATGCCGGCGGCCAGGTCGTCCTCGCGGTTGGGCAGGGTGCCCGGGTCGTGGGGAAATATCTTCGGTCCGTCGATATCCGCCAGGCGATTCAACTGCGGATCACCGTTGGCCCGCAGGAAATCATCGAAGGCCCAGGCCGACAGGTCCCACAATTCATGGTGCAGGAACTCCTTGGAAACCAGGCCACGGGTGAACACCGTCGGTGCGCCGGGGCGATCGCCTTCGCAGTTGGACACCAGCGGGAAATCCACCTCGACCACTTCGGCGCCACAGGCCTCCAGGGCCTTGCGAGCTTGCTGCCAAAGGTCGATCACCGAGGCACGGGTATTGATGCGCTGCCCCGTCGGGCCGCCGATGCCGGGGGTCTCGGCCGTACCGGCTTCAGGGTCGGCGTTGATGTACATCCGTGGCACGCCGAACCGAATGCCGGCCAGCGCGCCCGGGTCGCTGGCAAGGCTCGGATACGAGGCGGGGCGAACCGAGTCGACGTTCGGGATCGGCACCCAGGGTTGCAGGCGCCACAGGTCGCCACGGGTGTCCGGGTCTTCGGCGACCACCACGTCCAGCACTTCGAGCAGGTCGGCCATGGTCCTGGCGAAGGGCACGACGACGTCCATGGTCGGCGTCAACGGCCAGTTGCCCCGCACCGAAATCACTCCACGCGACGGCGTGTAGGCGCACAGGCCGTTGTTCGAAGCCGGGCCGCGTCCGCTCGACCAGGTTTCTTCAGCCAGGCCAAATGCCGCGAAACTCGCGGCGGTCGCGGTGCCCGCACCGTTCGAGGAGCCGGAGGCAAAGGGCGCGGTGAGGTAGTCGCCGTTATACGGGCTTTCCGCCCGGCCATACACCCCGCGCTGCATCCCGCCATTGGCCATGGGCGGCATGTTGGTCTTGCCCAGGCAGATGGCTCCGGCGGCACGCAACCGTTCGATGGTGAACGCATCGCGATAGGCAACCAGGTCCTTGAACGCCGGGCTGCCGGAAGCGGCGGTGAGTCCCTTGACCAGGTAACTGTCCTTGGCCGTATAGGGAATGCCATCAAGTGGACCGAGGGTTTGGCCGTTGGCCCGGCGGGCATCGGAAGCCTGCGCTTCCTTCAGCGCTTCCGGGTTGCGCACCACCACCGCATTGAGGGCGGTGGGCGTGTCGGGGCCGTCGTAGGCATCGATCCTGGCGAGGTAGGCCTGGACAAGCGCTACCGCCGTGGTCTGGCCCGATTCCAGCGCGGCGCGCAGTTGGGCAATGGAAACTTCGGTGATGTCGATCATGCAGTTACCGCCGCGGTAGAAGGATGACGGGTGTGCGGGTCCATTGACGTTGGGGCCTGGCACTTCAGGTCATCTAAAAGTGGATATTTATCGGGTTTTGCCTACTGTACTACGGAAGAACGAGCAATGGCAGCCCAGTTTTGTTGGACTATTTCTCGGGTGTGACACAACTTTTCATCTTCAAATATCGTTAATAAACGGCTTCGACAGCGTCAATGATCAGCGTTTTGGCTCAGAGACCCCGTCGCTTTTCCAGCGCCGTGAACAGCATCATGCCGGCCAGCATGGCCAAGGTGAAAACGATGGCTTGCCAGTGCCCTGTCAACAGGATCGCCACGGCGGGCCCAGGGCAAATGCCGGCGATGCCCCAGCCGATGCCGAACACCAGGGCGCCGCCGATCAGGCGCCTGTCCAGTTCGCGCTTGGCTGGCAGTTGCATGGGACGTCCCAGCAGTGAGTAGCGGCGCTGGCGCGCCCAGGTCAGCGGGAGGATGGCGGTGCCAATCGCGCCAAGCATCACCAGGGCCAGGGAAGGGTCCCAGGCACCGGCCAGATCCAGGAACGCCAGTACCTTGCTCGGATTGGTCATGCCCGACAGGAGCAGGCCGAAACCGAACAGCAACCCGGCCATGAATGCCGTCAACTTGAGCATGTTCAAACCCCCAGCCAATGACGCAGGACCAACACCGTGGCGAAACCGCTGAACATGAAGCAGGCGGTGGCAACCATCGAGCGTGGCGAAAGGCGGGACAGGCCGCACACGCCATGGCCGCTCGTGCAGCCTGAACCGTAGCGGGTGCCGATGCCTACCAACAGGCCAGCGATGATGAGACCGGCCGCACCACTCTGGAATTCAAGCGCTGGGAGGTGGGTAAACACCCCCCAGAGAAGTGGCGCAACGAGCAGGCCGAGGAGAAACAGCGCCTTTTCACCAATGCCTTCAGCGCCACGTTGCAGCAGGCTGCCAATCAGGCCGCTGACGCCGGCAATGCGCCCATTGGCGACGACGAACAGACCGGCCGCCAGGCCGATCAGCAGGCCGCCCGCCAAGGACGACCAAGGGGTGAAATTGAGCCAGTCGATGTTCATGAATTTCTCCTGTTCGGTGTCCGTGTGTCCGCCTGTCGATGGGCGTGACGGCACCTGTAGCCTGGGTCATCCAGTGCTGAGTATCCTGACAATGTGACTGTGCGTGCGACGTGTCCGTTTTTGCAAGGAGACCTGAATATGAATCCTCTGTCTTTTGCATCGCCGCCTTACGCGAATCGAGCGGCGGCCGGCCAACGCCTGATAAAACCGTTGGCCCAATACCGTGGACGAGACGATGCGATTGTCCTGGCGTTGCCTCGGGGCGGCGTGCCCGTCGCATGGGAAGTGGCCGAAGGCCTGGGGCTGCCCCTGGACTTGATATTGGTGCGCAAGCTGGGCGTGCCGTCCCACCCAGAAGTGGCGATGGGGGCGATTGCCAGCGGCGCCATCCAGATTCGCAACGACGCTGCGTTGAGTGCCCATCACGTTGACCAGGCCGCCTTCGATGCGGTGCTCCAGCGGGAAACGCAGGAGCTGGCGCGCCGTGAAGCGCGTTATCGCGGCAGCCGCCCACCTGTCGAGCTGAAAAACCAAGTGGTGCTTCTGGTGGATGATGGCTTGGCCACCGGTGCCTCGATGATGGCGGCAGTCCATGCGGTGCGTCTGCAAAACCCTTCCGCCATCGTCGTCGCCGTTCCGGTGGCACCGGTGGAGACCGCTGAAGCCTTGCGCAGCGAGGTTGATGAGTTGGTGTGCCCGTTGATGCCCGAGTGGATGCGCTCGGTGGGCGATTGGTATGAAGATTTCAGCCAGACCCCGGACGAAAGGGTGGTCGAGCTGTTGCGGAAAGCGCGGAGCCGGCCTCGCTCATAACTGCTGCGTTACGCCATTGAACATTCATACGGGCTGACGTACGGCAGGGCACTCATTCTTGACAAGCCGATCACCTGCGGGAATACTCGCGAAAAATTCATATAGATGACTAGATAACAAGGTGAATAAGGTCATGAATGCTCTCTCCAGCGATGCTCGTCTGCCGCTTTATCAACGTTTACGCGATCAGTTGGCTGAGCAGATCGCCAATAACCGCTGGCGTCCGGGGGAGGCGATTCCGACCGAGGCGGCGCTTTCAGCGGAGTACCAGTTGTCGACCGGCACGGTGCGCAAGGCCATCGATGCCCTGGTCAGCGAGGGCATCCTCGAGCGCCAGCAGGGACGCGGTACGTTTATCCGGCGGCCGCAGTTTCAATCGTCGCTGTTCCGTTTCTTCCGCTTTCAAAGCGCTTCGGGCGAACGCCGGGTTCCCGAAAGCCGCATCTTGACGGTGGAACCGGTGGCCGCGCCTTCGGCGGTAGCCCAGGCATTGGGGTTGCCGGTGGAGGCGCCGGTGATTCGCATTGTGCGGGTGCGTCTGCTGGAGGTGGAGCCGGTGCTCGCCGAAGAAATCTGGTTGCCCCGTAGCCGCTTCCAAGCCTTGCTCGACATCGACCTGAATCAAAAGGGCCCGTTGCTTTACCCCATCTATGAAGAAGTCTGCGGCCAGGTCGTCGCCTATGCCGAGGAAACCCTCACCGCCGAATCGGTGAATGAGGTGCACGCCAGATTGCTGCAGGTGCCGGTCAACAGCCCGGTGGTGGTGATCGAGCGCCTGGCGCGGGACTACGCCGGCAATCCACTGGAGTGGCGACGCTCCCGTGGGCATGCCGAGCACTTCCGCTACCGCGTGGAAATCCGCTGACCCTGTCTGGATAGCGGCGCGTCGGTCGCCGCTGTCCTTATCGTTTTGTTTGCCATGACTGGCCCTGTAGCGGCGCGGTTCGCTCTCGGCTGCCTTTCGTTCCACTTATAAGGATAAAAATCATGTTCAGTTGGTATCGCCAAATCACTGCGCGGGAGCGCAAAACCTTTTGGGCCTGTTTCGGCGGATGGTCGCTCGACGCCCTGGAAGTACAGATGTTCGGTCTGGCGATCCCGGCGTTGATCGCCGCGTTTGCCCTGACCAAGGGCGATGCCGGGTTGGTCAGTGGTGTGACCCTGGTCACTTCGGCCCTCGGCGGTTGGGTCGGCGGGACGCTGTCGGACCGCTACGGCCGGGTGCGCACGCTGCAGTGGATGATCTTGTGGTTTTCGTTCTTCACCTTCCTGTCGGCGTTCGTCACTGGCTTCCACCAGTTGTTGATCGTCAAGGCCCTGCAAGGCTTCGGTATTGGCGGGGAATGGGCCGCCGGCGCGGTATTGATGGCCGAGACCATCAACCCCAAGTACCGCGGCAAAGTCATGGGCACCGTGCAAAGTGCCTGGGCGGTGGGTTGGGGGCTGGCGGTCGGCGTCTTCACGCTGATTTATTCCCTGGTGCCGCAGGACATGGCGTGGCGGGTGATGTTCATCGTGGGTCTGCTGCCGTCGTTCCTGATCATCTGGGTGCGGCGCAACGTGGAAGAGCCCGACAGCTTCCAGCGCCTGAAAAAAGACAACGTTATCCCGCAGAATTTCTTTAAGTCCCTCGGCGGCATCTTTCGCCCCGAGCTGATCCGTGTGACCTTGTTCGGCGGGTTATTGGGGCTCGGCGCGCACGGCGGCTACCACGCCGTAATGACGTGGCTGCCAACCTTCCTCAAGACCGAGCGCAATCTGTCGGTGCTCAACTCCGGTGGTTACCTGGCGGTGATCATCTTTGCCTTCTGGTGTGGCTGCGTGGTCAGTGGCCTGTTGATCGATCGCATTGGTCGTCGGAAGAACATCGTGTTGTTCGCGCTGTGCTGCGTGGTCACCGTACAGTGTTATGTGTTCCTGCCGTTGAGTAACACCCAGATGCTGTTCCTGGGGTTCCCGCTCGGCTTCTTCGCGGCCGGTATCCCGGCGAGCCTCGGGGCGTTTTTCAACGAGTTGTACCCGGCGGATGTGCGCGGCGCCGGCGTGGGGTTCTGCTACAACTTCGGCCGGGTGCTCTCGGCGGTGTTTCCGTTCCTGGTCGGTCACATGAGTGATTCCATGTCCTTGGGCTCGGCCATTGGTATCGACGCTGGGATTGCCTACGGCGTGGCGGTGATCGCGGCGCTGTGTCTGCCGGAAACCCGCGGCCGCAGCCTGGAAGCCACTGCGGCATCGGCGCCTGTGGTCGAGCGTGACAGCCAGGGCGCCCGAGCCTGATTTCCCCTTATTGTCGATAGATGAGACCCATGGTTGATACCTGTACCAAGCCGTTAACCGGCATTGACTGCCACGCCCACGTGTTCAGTCGTGAGCTGGAACTGGTCGCTGGCCGGCGCTACACACCCGACTATGACGCCACGCTTGCTCAATACCTGAGCCACTTGCACGCCCACGGCTTGAGCCATGGCGTGTTGGTGCAACCGAGTTTTCTCGGCACCGATAACCGCTACCTGCTGGCCGCGTTACGGCAGGCACCGGAGCAGTTGCGTGGGGTCGTGGTGGTGGCGCGAGACGTCAGCCGAGCCGAGCTGGACGACATGGCCCGGCTGGGTGTGGTTGGGGTGCGCCTGAACCTGATGGGCAAAGCCTTGCCTGATTTTCGCGATGCGGCCTGGAAGGGTTTCCTGGGCCACATCGCGGAACTGGATTGGCACGTCGAATTGCATGCCAGCCTTGCGGATTTACCGGGACTGATGGGGCAGTTGTTGCCATTGGGCATCAAGTTGGTGGTCGATCACTTCGGCCGCCCGGAGGCGCGTTTGGGGCCGGATCAACCTGGCTTTGCCCAATTGATGGCGCTGGGGCAGGGCGGGCACGTCTGGGTGAAGGTGTCCGGCATCTATCGATTGGGCGCAACGGCGGCGCAAAATCTCGAATTTGCCCGCGCCTCGTTGACGCTGCTGCAGCGCAGCTTCGGCCCCGAGCGCCTGGTGTGGGGCAGCGATTGGCCGCACACACAGCATGAAGCCAATGTCGGCTTCGAAACGGTCATGGCGCAGTTGCGTGCATTGGAATGTTCGGCGTCGCAGACGCATGCGTTAATGGTCCAGGCACCCCGGGCATTATTCGGTTTCTGAGGTGCGAGAGGCGCGATGAAGAGTTTCCTGAACTCGTGCGATGAATAGGGATCTAGAATCCATTGAAACTCTGCGCGTTGCGGCCAGATGGTCTGGGGATGACTGATGTCGAACATTGAAGAGCTACCCACGCAAACACATACGCCAAGCGAGTACGAAAGCTTGATCGCAATGGGGACGAGCGCGCTCGATGCCATTCCCGGTGCGGTGTATCTCTGTGATCGCGAGGGATGGCTCGTCCGGTACAACGGTGAGGCGGCCGAGCTGTGGGGAAGGGCGCCGGCACTCCGAGAGAACGGCGACCGCTTCTGCGGCGCTCACCGATTGTTCCTGACCGACGGCACGCCGCTGGCCTTCGAACACTGCCCGACGGCCTCGGCGCTCAGTACCGGTATCGCGCCGCGCAACCAGGAAGTGATCATCGAGCGCCCGGACGGTTCGCGGTTCGTGGCGCTGATGAACATCCGCGTCCTCACGGATTGGCGGGGCGCCATTGAAGGGGTGATCAATTGCTTCCAGGACGTCTCGGCGCACCATGCCATGGCCGAGGAGCTTCGGCGCAAGAGTGCCGACCTGGAAGACTTCTTCGAGAACAGTGCCGTGGGCCTGCATATCGTCAGTGGCGAGGGCGTCATCCTGCGCGCCAACAAGGCGGAGCTGGCACTGCTGGGCTATCCGCCGGAGGAATACATCGGGCGGCACATCACCGAGTTTCATGTCGACGAACCTGTCATCGGCGATATCCTCACCAAGCTGGGCAGTGGCGACTGCCTGGAGAGCTATCCGGCGCGCCTGAGGGCCAAGGACGGCTCGATCAAGCATGTCACGATCACCTCGAATGGACGGTTCGAGGACGGAAAACTCTTCAACACCCGCTGCTTCACCCTCGACAGGAGCTGCGTCCATGCGGCCGAGGCGGCGCGCCAGGACAGCGATGACCGGCTTTCGGCGACCTACGAAGCGGCAACCATCGGCATTGCCGAGGCTGGCATCGACGGTCGCTTGCTCCGGGTGAACGACGCCCTGTGCAACATGCTGGGCCGGTCGCGGGAAGCGCTCCTGTCAATGACCTTCCTGGACTACACCCACCCGGACTGCATTGCGCAGGATGCCGGGTTGTACGCTCGCCAGGTGGCCGGTGAGCTGGATAACTACGTGCTTCGCAAGCGCGCTGTAAAGCCCGATGGGGAGGTGGTGTACCTCGACATCCACAGCTCGTCGGTGAGGGACGCCAACGGTACGTTTCGTTATGGCGTGCGGGTGCTGCAGGACGTCACGCTGGCGCGGCGGATGGAAAACCAGATCCGCGAAAGCGAACGGCACATGCGCAATCTACTCGAGGCGTTGCCGGCGGCGGTGTATACCACCGACGCCGAGGGGCACATCACGTTCTTCAATCGTGCCGCTGTCGAACTGTCGGGGCGCACGCCGCAGTTGGGCGAGATGTGGTGTGTGACCTGGAAGCTGTTCAATACCGATGGAACCGCACTTCCCCATGACCAATGCCCGATGGCGGTGGCGCTGAAAGAGAACCGGCCGATACGCGGCGTCGAGGCGATTGCAGAGCGACCGGACGGCAGTCGTGTACCGTTCACGCCGTTTCCCACGCCGTTGCATGATGCCGATGGAAACCTGGTGGGCGCCATCAACATGCTGGTCGATATTTCCGAACGAAAGCAGGCGGAAAACCGCCAGAAGACGCTGATCGATGAGCTCAATCACCGGGTCAAGAACACCCTGGCCACGGTGCAGTCGCTGGCGGCCCAGACCGCGCGCAATGCCGAGGATGCGAAAGACGGCTACCGGCGCTTCGAGGCCAGGCTGTTGGCATTGTCGCGAGCACACGATCTCTTGACCAAACGGCATTGGGGGCAGACGCCGCTCGACACCCTGGCCCATGACGTGCTGATGCCGGTGTTCGGGCATGAGCCTGGCCGTGTGGTGATTGAGGGCGCTTCTGTAGATGTCGGCACCCGTGTGGCGCTCAATCTCACCATGACCCTCAATGAACTGGCGATCAACGCGCTCAAGTACGGGGCGATGTCGGTCGAGACGGGGACGCTTGCCGTCACCTGGCATCTGCAAACCCAAGCAGGCGGAACGCTGCTGACCCTTGACTGGCAAGAGCGTGGAGGGCCGCTGGTCTCCCCGCCGGAACGGGAAGGGCTGGGGTCGCGCCTGATGAAGCGCTGCATCGAGCGCGACTTGGGTGGCACGTTTGACCTCACCTACGCTCCACAAGGTGTTTGCTGTCGCTTTTCGTTCCTGATTGGAGCGACCGGGGCATGACCCCATTGGCTGGAACCAGGGTGCTGGTCGTCGAGGACGAAGGCGCCATTGCCCTGTTGATCGAGGAGATGCTGGAGGAATTCGGATGCGAAGTGGTGGCGTCGGTCGCCAGACTCGCTGCGGCCTGTGAAATTGCCGGCTCGGTACAGGTGGACCTGGCGATCCTGGATGTCAACCTGGCGGGCGAGCGGGTTTTTCCGGTAGCCGACATCCTTCGCAATCGCCAGATTCCCTTCCTGTTCAGCACCGGCTACGGTGCCAGCGGGCTGCCGGTCGAATACGCCGGCCGCCCGGTCCTGCACAAGCCGTTTTCGGAAAGTGAATTGCAGCAGAAGATTGCCGTTACGCTGAAGGAGGCTCGGGCAAGTGGCCAGGCATCCAGCACCGATGCCAACTGACCCACCGCCATCGCGAGCAAGCTCGCTCCCACAATGGCCCGGCGGTGGACTGTGACTGAGCGGGCGCCACAAATCCCCTGTGGGAGCGAGCCTGCTCGCGAAAGCGATCTCACATTCAATACCCGTACAAACTGACCCACCGCCATCGCGAGCAGGCTCGCTCCCACAGGGATATTGGCCAGGCACGACTTTTGCGAACGCTCGAAAAACTGTGGGAGCGGGCCCAGCCCTTGGTTCCCAAGCAGGCCTCTACGAGACGTCGCCTCTGGACTGTGCTAAATCTCTTACCGGCAACCCACCGCTCAAAAACCCATTCAAGGAGTGATCATGAGTCTCCACGGTCATTACGATCCGCAGAACATCTTTGCGTTGATCCTTCGCGGCGATGCGCCGTGCTACAAGATTTACGAAGACGCCGATGTGCTGGCCTTCCTGGATATCTTTCCGCAATCGCGCGGCCATGTCCTGGTCATTCCCAAAAACGCCCAGGCACGGAATATTCTTGAGGTCGAGCCCGCAATCCTGAGCACGATGATGGCTGCCGTGCAGCGCCTGACGCGAATCATCGTGGACGAGTTGCAGCCGGACGGGGTCCAGGTCGCGCAGTTCAATGGTGCGGTGGCCGGGCAGACGGTCTATCACATTCACATGCACATCATTCCTCGCTGGGAAGGTGAGGAAGCGGGTGTGCATGGCCGGGGCAAGGCCGATCCCGAAGAACTGGAAAAGCTCCAGGCGCGCCTGGTCGAGCGGATTCGCTCAGGGGCCTGACGCTGGGCAAGATTCTGTAGGGGCACAGGGCGTGCCCCACGCATCAGAACTGGCGATCACCTTGCCTCAAGCCTGGTCCTGCGCACCGGTCAGCGTGTCATCCTTGATGTCGTTGGCAAACTTGCACATGAGCCGTACCAGGTTCTCTACATCCGCTTCATCCCACGTGGCAAAAATGGCCCGTCCTATCCGCGCACGTGCCTCGTCGATGCGATCAGTCATCGCCTTGCCTTTCGGCGTGATGACCGACTTGCGCACCCGGCGGTCGGCGGTACTTTCCCGAGCGACCAACTCCAGGCTTTCGAGCTTCGACACCTGCCGACTGACCGTGGTGTAGTCGCGCCCGACGCGATCGGCCAGTTCACCGACGCCGATAGGACCAAGCCGCTCCACCGACACCAGCAACGGAAACAGGGCGCGATCCAGGGATATTCCGGCCGCCCGAACCATGGCTTCGTCGCGCTGAGGTCGGTTCATCACCCCGACGATTTCCATCAGGGCGCCGTGAAGCTCGCGCAATTGGGCATTAATATGTGCGTTCTGCACATTTTCTGTTGACACTGTTCCCGCTCCGTCTAAGTATGTGCGTTCTGCACATATGTGGGGTCGTCATGAAAGAGCAATTCGAAATCCAGGTATTGATTTGCGGTGCGGGCGCGGCCGGTCTGGCGATGGCCATCGAGTTGGCAAGGAGGGGGATTCCCTTTCGCCTGATCGAGAAGGCAGACCAGCCGTTCAACGGCTCGCGTGGCAAGGGCCTACAGCCCAGGACCCAGGAAATATTCGAGGACATGGGGATCCTCGACCGAATCGTCGCAATGGGAGGAGTCTACCCGACTGAACGTCGATATCGCGACGATGGCAGTTTCACCGACACCGTCAGCGTCGAGCAAAACGACCCCACGCCAGCGGAGCCTCATCAATCGCCGTTGATGGTGCCGCAATGGCTGACGGAACAGGTCATGCGTGAACGCTTGCTCGAATTGGGCCACCGGGCGGAGTTTGGTTGCGAACTGGCGGGGTTCGAGCAGGATGCCGAGGGCGTCAGCGTTCAGTTGGGCAGTAAGGCCGACGAAGAAACGCTGCGGGTGCGCTGGCTTGTCGGGGCCGATGGCGGTCGCAGCTTTATCCGTCATGCGCTGGGTGTCGGTTTTCCGGGCAAGACGCTCGGTATCCGCGCCGTGGTGGCCGACGTCTTGGTTACGGGCCTGTCGCGGGATCGCTGGCATCGCTTCGGCGACGGCGACATGCTGCGTCAGATCTTCCTGTGTCCGTTGGCCGGGACTGAACTGTTCCAGATCCAGGCGCCGATAGGCCTCGACGCGGACATCGACCTGGATGCGCAAGCGTTGACGACCCTGGTCGCACAACGCACGGGGCGCGGGGATATCCATATCCATTCGGTGTCCTGGGCATCGGCCTATACCATGAACGCACGGTTGGCCGATCAATACCGGGTCGGTCGAGCGTTTCTCATCGGCGATGCCGCACACGTCCACCCACCCACGGGCGGCCAGGGCCTCAATACCAGCGTGCAGGATGCCTACAACTTGGGCTGGAAACTGGCAGCGGTCATCAACGGCGCGTCGACGGCGCTGCTCGACAGCTACGAGCAAGAACGCCGCCCGGTCGCAGAGGCGATGCTGGGCCTTTCCACCAAACTGCTGGACGCGCACCAGCGTGGCGACATGCGTCGTGGGCGCGAAGTGCACCAACTCGACATCGGCTATCCCGACTCCACGCTCGCCCTTGAGCAACCCGAACGCACCGGCGGCCCCTCGGCCGGTGACCGCGCACCGGACGCACCCATGCGCGGGGCGGCCGGTAAACCGCAACGGCTGTTCGATCTGTTCCAGGGCGCGCACTGGACACTGCTCGGTTATGGCGCGGAACGCAGCACGGTACGGCCTCGTCCTGGATTGCACATCCATGTCATCGGCCCTGGCGGTGATCTCCAGGATGACCAAGGGCATTTTCGTGACGCTTATCAACCTGCGTTGGGCGATTGGGTTCTTGTTCGTCCCGACGGGTACATCGGTGCATTCGTATCAGCCGGAGAGGGGGAGGCGCTGAAAAGCTACTTGGCACGGGTAGGGCTGCACCCTGTCGAGTTGGAGGATTTGACTTAGGGTCTACGGCACGCAGCGCTAATCAGTGGCCGTTCGGGTAGGCCTGCGGCGATACATTCAGCATCGATGCACAGAGACCACCGCCATCGACGCGCACTGACCCACCGCTTTCGCGAACAAGGTTGTGCACCCCACCACAAAACCCATCAACAATTCGCCACCCAATCCCTTTCCAACCGCTACCATTGCGCGCTGACCTCCCGATACCTCTGGACTTCACCTCCATGAAATTGCGCCTGCTGACCGCTGCCTTGTTGTTCACTTGCACCCTGACCCACGCCGCTGAATCGACACCCATTCCGAAAGCCTTGGAAAAACAGATCGAGCACCTGGTGGCGCTCATCAAGGACAGCTACGCCACCGGCTACCCCGAAGCAACGCTGGTGCAGACGCTGGACACCGGTGAGGACAGCCAGGTCACCCTCGCGGTCTTCACCGTCGAGGGTTTCGGCATGGGCAACAACTACAGCCAATACCTGGCAGCCTTCACCCCCGAAGAGAACGAAGAAGGCGTGCCGCACTACAGCCTGTTGGACGTGATGCGCATCGGTGGTGACAGCTGGCGGGCCATCGACAAACTCGATGCCAAGCTGGTCAGCGACCCGACGGGTGAGCAGACGCTGATCGACATTCCGGTGTTGGAGAATACCGACGAGGATGCGCCGAATTTCCCAAGCCGGGCCGCCGTGATTCACCTGTCCCTGGATGGATCACAGGCAGTGCGGTTGGTCGAGATCAAGTAAATCGGATTCATGCGATTGCGATATGAGTGCTATGTAATTGGCATGGTTTATCGATTAATACAGCGCGGGTAATTTGTTCTCTACGATATCAATCGAGAGGAAAGCCAAATGACTCTGCGTTCAACCGGTAGCCTTTGTTTTGCGCTATGCGCGGCAGCACCTTTTGCCGACGCCGCCAGTACAGAAAACACCCGCGAATCGCGGACTTCGCAACAGATCAGCCGGGCCGGCAGCCAGGCTTCAGTCGCAGGTCCGGCGGACTATTTCACTGGGCGCGTGCGGGTTGATCCCCTGTTTCCGGCGACCGATGAAATCAATGCCTCCGGCGCCTACGTCAGCTTCGAGCCGGGCGCGCGCTCGGCCTGGCATACCCATCCCGCCGGACAGCGCCTGGTGGTGATTTCCGGTGTCGGCCTGACGCAGGAATGGGGCAAGCCCGTACAGCAGATCCGCCCGGGCGACGTGATCGTCTGCCCGCCAGGCGTCAAGCATTGGCATGGCGCTGCACCGACGAGCGCCATGACTCACCTGGCCGTGACCGGCACGGTGGAGGGCAAGAACGTGGAGTGGCTGGAGAAGGTCAGCGAAGAACAATATGGCGTCGGTGGAGCATCGACGCCATCGGCCAAGCCGGAGACCGTGGCGGTTTCGCAAACCCTATCGGCCAAGCAGCAAGCCATCCCGTTGATTGCCGCCGCCATGGCGACGAGCAACATGCCCGGCCTCAATACCGCCTTGAATCAAGGGTTGGATGCCGGTCTCACCGTCAGCGAGGCGAAGGAAATCCTGGTGCAGCTTTACGCCTACAGCGGCTTTCCCCGCAGCCTCAACGCCCTCGGCGAATTGATGAAAGTGGTGGAGGCGCGCAAGCAACGCGGCGTCCAGGACGAGTCGGGACGCGAGCCCGCTCGCCTGATTCCCACCGGCGATGCGCTGCTGGCGGCGGGCAAGGCCAACCAGACGCGCATTGCCGGTGCGCCCGTCCAAGGGCCGTTGTTCGATTTCGTTCCGGTCATCAACCAGTACTTGCAGACGCACCTGTTCGGCGACATTTTCGAGCGTGACAACCTGGACTGGCAAAGCCGTGAGCTGGCAACGGTTGCCGCGCTGGCGGTCACTCCCGGCGTGGAGTCACAACTGCGCTCGCACATGGCGGCCAGCCTGCGCGTCGGCTTGAGCGCTGCGCAACTGCGGCAACTGATCCAGCTACTGGGCGAGCAGGGCGACGCCGCCGCGGCCAAGCGCGCCGCTGAAGCATTGGACACCGTTCAGGCCAGTCAACCCTCGTAGCGCAAGGCTTCGCGCAACAGCGTGAAGGCCGGTGAACTTTGGCGGCGACTGGGGTAGTAGAGGTGGTAGCCGGAGAACGGCTCGCACCAATCTTCCAGCACCCGAATCAACCGGCCTTGCGCGACAGCGTCCTGCACCAGGTCCTCCGGCATGAAGGCCAGCCCCAAGCCTTGAAGCGCCGCTTCCAGGCGCATGGCGATGGTGTTGAACACCAACTGGCCTTCCACCCGAACTTTCAATTCCTGTCCGTTTTTCTCGAATTCCCAGACATAAAGGCCGCCATGAGTTGGCATGCGCAGGTTGATGCAATTGTGCGCCGTGAGGTCGTCTGGGATGACCGGCTTGGCATGCCGGGAGAAATACGCCGGGGAGCCCACCACCGCCATGCGCATGTCAGGGCCGATACGCAGGGCAATCATGTCCTTGGCAACTTGTGGGCCCAGCCGCACACCGGCGTCGAAACCCTCCGCGACGATATCGGTAAATCCGTAGTCGACGATGATTTCGATAGTGAGGTCAGGATTGTCCGGCAACAACCTGGCGAGCACCGATTGCAGGATCGTGATTGCGGAGTGCTCACCAGCAGTGATGCGCAACTTACCCGCCGGCTTATCGCGAAACTCACTGAGCATCGCCATCTCGTTATCGATCTCTTCGAAGCGCGGAGCGACCACCCGCAGCAGGTGTTCTCCTGCTTCGGTCGGGGCGACACTGCGCGTGGTGCGCGACAACAACCTGACCCCCAGCCGCTCCTCCAACTGACGCATCGCCCGGCTCAGCGCCGGTTGCGACATGCCGAGCTTGGCCGCTGCACGGGTGAAGCTGCGCGCCTGGGCGATGGCGGCGAAGATGGCGAGTTGATCGTAGCGTTCGGTGGTCATTGATCCGTCTCTGGTATGAGCAGGGAGGATTATGGCATCTGCCGGATTAATCGGCTGAGCCATGATTGTGGTCTTCCAATCACATCGCACCCGTTGCGCAGCGCAGCGTTTCGGTGGTGGAAGGGTTGAACGAGCTTCTCGTAGGAATCGACGGGGCGAATATTGCCCATTGACTTGCAGGACATTTCCTAGAAAATTCCAGTCCCTTGCGCCTGCTGATTTCGGTGCCTAGTCTTTGCTCACCGCTAACAATTAGCGGTCGGGTTTAGCAGCTCGGAATCACGTTAGGCGCACGGCAACTGCCTTCAGTGCGGGCATTTTTATTGCTCGAATTCTTATGGCGGCTGTGCGCAGGGCATCCTCGGGTGCGCCGGTTTCCTAACGTACCGGTCTGCTAACCTGCGCACGGCTGCCACCCACTCGTTTAGCAGCGAACGTGGCGGCTCCCATTTACGTTAGGAGCATTCCATGGACAAACTCATCCCAGACCCACCCGTTCCACCGCTGCACCTGGACATCGCGGCCGACGCCAACGCCGAACGTGTCATCGATTCCTATCTGAACCCCAAACCCGCCCAGCCTGACAAGAAGCCACCTCCGGACCAGCTATTCACCGTCGTGGAGGGTGTCGATGTTGAAAGCCTGTTGGCCAGCCTCAGCGAAACCTTGGCCTCCGCCAATGCCATGGCCAACGATTTGGCGTTCGATCTGGAGGATTCTCGACGGCATGTTGCACTAGGGTTGCAACAGTTGATTGAACTAGGTCTGCTATTGGCAAACCGGGCGCTGGATGTCATCGACCCTAGGTAGGCGTTCGGGGGGATAGATTCCATTTTTCCCAAGATGGATCGGGTCGGAAGCGAAGGGCTGCTTCCGACCCGAAGCGGTCGTAACGCAGCTCCAATCAGGGCTTGAATGGATCAATCCAGCCAGGCCGAAGTCCTGACTCGTATTCTTTGCGTACGTAGGCGAGCGACTCTGCGCATCCCATTTCCGCCTCGATAGCGCCTATGCATCCCCAGCAATCTCCGCCGCAATTGCCTGATAGCGGATCTGCTGGGTTGTCGAGTAAGCGTCTGCAGATCGTGCAGTATTCCGGCTTATTGTTGTTCGTCATAATCCCACTTTCCAAACTCCGCTCTTGGTCGGTTAGCGACCATTGCTCTGGCTAGCCATCCTTGTCCTCCCACACGTGGAGGACTTGCCATGAAAATCATCACTACCTGCGGCCGTCAACCCTGGAACAAAGGGAAATTGGTCGGGCAGAAAACCCCGCTCCGACTGAGAGATATCTGGCGATCCGAGTAAGGCTGCAAATTGCAGAAAGAACCCGTGATCTGGCCCTCTTTGATTTGGCGATCGACAGCAAGCTTCGAGCCTGCGATTTAACTAAGCTGCGTGTGCGCGACATTGCCCATGGCGAACACGTGTCATCGCGAGCCATGGTGAAGCAGCAGAAAACGCAGCGGCCAGTGCAGTTCGAGATCACTGAGCAAACACGGTCTGCTCTCGCGGCCTGGATACATCAAGCACAGCTCCGTAGCGAGGACTGCCTTTTTCCGAGCCGGCTGATTACCTCAGAGCATCTATCCATCCGTCAATACGCTCGTATAGTGAAAGGCTGGGTGAAAGCCATTGGCCTTGATCCTGCCATGTATGGCACTCACACAATGAGACGTACGAAGGCATCACTGATCTATCGCAGAACGAAGAACCTGCGGGCGGTTCAACTGCTGCTCGGCCATACGAAGCTGGAGAGCACCGTTCGATGTCTTGGGATTGGGGTCGATGACGCCTTGGAAATGGCAGAGCAAACCGAGGTTTGACTATGCGAAGCGACGGTCGAAGTCAGGCCGTCGCTAACGGCCAGAAGCGGTCACCCCCAATCGACAAAAAACAGGGGGGCAAATCAAGTTTCGACCAACGGCGCCACCACCGCGCCACGGGTTAACGGTCTGAAGGGTAATAAGGTGCAAGAAACACCACCCATGAGGCTGTGCACGGGTGAGGCATTGTGCCATCATTGACGCAAATTTAGATCAGGGATGAATCATGTTAGAAACTTTATCAATTAAAAACTTCAAAGCATTTTCAGATTGGCAAGATATAAAACTTGCTCCGATAACCCTGATTTATGGCCCCAATTCATCGGGTAAAAGTTCAATAATTCACTCCATAATGCTCCTTAAGCAATCCATAACAAGACCTAATGTTCAGGGTGGCTTAGTATCAAACGGCGAATATGTTGATTTGGGCGATTTTTCTTCGATGGTCCATGGCCACAAACGAGAAGATCCTATCGCGTTCAAATTTTCTTACCTTCCTACAACAAAGCAATCAGTTTCAGGTCTTGATTTTGATGTGTTCGGAAAATCAAGAAAAAGAGAGTACGAGCTGACATACAGGCACATGGACGGAGAGAAAGAGCACAAAGGATTTTCTTATATTGACTCTATGTCGGTATCGGTTAGTAATGCGGATGATAATGCTGTTCTATTTTATACTGAATTAAACTCGGCATTGCCACGGAAGGTCCAAGAGCTTAGGTCTGATCTTTTGAATCTTGAAAAAAGCATTGAGTCTGCTACTGATAAAGAAAAAAACAAATTTTTACTGCAGCTTGATGATTTTAGAAAAAAAGCACCCGCTATGAAAATCGCAGCTGCAAAAACGTTCTCATTTTCAGGCCGCAAGGCATGGTCGTCTGCAAGTGAATATTTGAAAGGTAGACCTAGGTTTAATAATAAGGAAATTGATATAGACAAGCTCCTTGACTACGTTACTTTTCGAAGCGACCTTAACTACGCAACGCCATCAATGGCGACCTATGAAGGAAAGGCGAATCCTGCAAAAGATACTGAGGGCGTTTTTTATCTGAATTTTACATACGGGAGCTTGGCAAGGGACTTAAAAGATAAATTTAGCTCAGTTACCTATCTTGGCCCTTTGCGAAGCCACCCTAGTCGAATTTATGCCCCTAAGACCGATCAGAATGATTCTGTAGGTAAGCAAGGGGAAAACGTTGCACGATTTATTTACGAAAGACCTGAAATAACTGAAGATATAAATTATTGGTTTTCATCATTTGAAGTTCCCTATGAGTTATCGTCAGCAGGAATTGGTAATGATGTTTCAGGGCCTGTAATTTGTCTTCAGCTAAAAGACAAGCGGACTGATGTTATAGTTGGGCCTTCAGATGTCGGATTTGGCATAGGCCAAATGTTGCCCATAATCGTTGAAGGGCTTGTTAGAGATGATAGCGTTATTTGTGTAGAGCAGCCGGAAATTCACCTTCATCCGCGACTTCAAGCGAACCTGGCTAATTTTTTTGTTAACACATGCGATAGCAATCAGTGGATCATAGAAACACATAGTGAATCTCTTCTTCTCAGATTACAGGCGATGATCGCAAGAAAAGAACTCTCACCAAAAAAAGTCGCCATATATTACGTGGAGCCCACTAAAGCTGGTGGCGAAATAATACC
Source organism: Pseudomonas thivervalensis (assembly GCF_001269655.1). Taxonomy (GTDB): domain Bacteria; phylum Pseudomonadota; class Gammaproteobacteria; order Pseudomonadales; family Pseudomonadaceae; genus Aquipseudomonas; species Aquipseudomonas thivervalensis. The sequence continues at coordinate 17,727 of NZ_LHVE01000010.1, read as the reverse complement.
CATTCGGCTGGATAGTGATGGTGATTTTATTGACGCATGGCCAGAAGGCTTCTTTGAAGAGCGTCTTAAAGAAAAGTACCGGGATAAAGTGGTGACCACGAAATGATCTCAGAATTTTCTTTAGATAAAGACTTTTTTTCGTCTGATGTTCTCAATAACGAGTCAATAAGCCTAGCTCATGATTACTTAACTAACGCATGGATCGACCTTGGCGTATTGATTCTGCCTCAAGGTGGAAGTGATGAGTTTTTAGAGTTTGTAGATAACTTACCAAGTAAGTTTCGCCAGCGCTGGGTTGAGGCGTTTGAATATGGAAAGAAAGCAGAGGTCAATCGTGGTTGGTGGGAGTTTAGCGATTACGCAAATTTCGAGAACCTATGCGAATTAAGCTCTTTTTTTAAAATTGCTTTCGCTGATGAGGATGTTGGCTATCTATTATCTGGAGATGAGACGAGCAAGAGAATATGCCAAAAAACAGGGTTTGAAATGCTGGGTGCCGGTGTCTGCAGTGAGTCCTCTCACATCAGTAATTCTCTAAGGCTTTCTCAGTCAGACATCTTAGAGTTCGATACGGCAGAGCAGGTGTGGCGAACCAGATTCGAACCGCTTGCTCGCTTTTCAAAAAAAATTACGATTATCGATAGGTATTTTTTCGACTCTATTTGGCGTGGTGCCAAAGACAAAAAAGCTGACGCTGCATTAGTTAATTTTTTCACTTTTTTATCTAGGCTAGGAAAAAAATACAATGTCAAAATTATTTCGCATGGAGGGGAAAGGCATAGTGATTTTCATTGTGCTATAAGCGTTGCATTTTCAGCTTTGCTCCGTAGTAATCAAAAATTCTCCTCCGCACTTGAAAGTCTTACGCTGATTTCTGCGAATGAAGATTTTTTCAAGAAGGAGTCGCATGATCGATTTATAGGCTTTGATCGGCATGTGTGCCAAGTTGGAAATGGAATGCGAGTTCTAGGGGCTACGCCGCTACCGAGAAGTACTTTTCTCGCTAAATTTGACAGGCTTGGCGAACTTGCCAATCGCGAGTCTTCTGCCAGTAAATCAGCCTATAAATTATGGTCTGAAACAGATTAGCCTTGAATCGTCTTGAGGTTCCTAGACGCATCTGACACGGTTTCGCGCGAATGTAGCTTTTTCCGACCGTAGGGGTTGGACGGAATCTGGTTAAATCTGACCGTCCGCTATTGGCCGAAAGCGGTCATTCAGATGTCTATGGAACCCGGGGGCGATTCAATACTGTCGAGCGTCTGTGTACTATAGAGCACCAATTTGACAGGTATTTGGGAACTGTAAATGAACGTTAAGAACTTAAAACCAGAGTACATTTCCCACTACATCAATGATGGAGGGACTTATAGCTGGGTGAATCATCAAGCAAAAATCTTGCCATCAACTTATTTGGAATATGCAAGGCAGGATTTTGACGAGCAGGATGGGGGGCGGACTTTAATTAACGCTGTTGGAAACGCCAAAAGAGCTTTCCATCTGCAGACAGAAACTCTGTGCGATGCCCTAGGGTGGAAAGTTGCCTACAAAAATAAGCAGCTAGGATTTGATAAGCGACTGGAGTACCTTTCAAAATGCGGGGTATTGTCACCTCGCATTTTGTCCAGATTAAATAAGACACGAAACCGTGTCGAGCACGAATACATTGTGCCTACTACGGAGCAGGTGGAAGACTATCTTGATATTGTGGAGCTATTCATCTTCGCGGTCGGGCAAATCCTCGATAGATTTCCATATGAGATCGATTTTTCCCTGATGCAAGATGAGTATTATGATTCGACGCTAGAGTTGCCGAATAATTTTACTTTTAAAATGAACAGCGGTAGCCTTGATTCTTTCACGATTGGTCGGAAAGGCGAGAGCATTACGAAAGCAATGACTGATGATGACTATTTTTCTTGGTTAAAAGCTATATTTACGCAATATTTTCTAGTTTAGAGTTAACACGTTGTAGGGCAATGGCTTAGCATTAGCTATACGCTGGTCCTTCATCAAAACTAATCACTACTGGCTTTGTAGGTTCTTCGGAGGGACGGAACGGGTTGATTAAAGAGCTCCACAATGACGGCTATTGGCTGGAGACGGCCCTCGTCTGAACGTCTGCTTCTGGCCGAAACCTGCCCGTTGTGGAGGACAGCTTCCGACCCAAAACACCCACCTGCAGATCACCCCAGGCCATCTACCCTCACACCTGATCCATCGCCTCCGTCACCCACCGATCCTCACCCAGGAACCCGCCACTCTGGTGGTGCCACAGACGCGCATAAATACCGTTCTTGGCGAGCAGTTCAGCGTGGGTACCCTGTTCAATGATGCGTCCATCATCCATGACAATCAGTCGATCCATCGCCGCAATCGTCGACAGTCGATGAGCAATGGCGATGACAGTTTTACCCTGCATCATTTCATCGAGGCTTTCCTGGATGGCCACTTCGACTTCCGAATCCAGCGCGCTGGTCGCCTCGTCCAAGAGCAGGATCGGGGCGTTCTTGAGCATCACACGAGCAATCGCGATGCGCTGGCGCTGACCGCCCGACAGCTTGATGCCGCGCTCGCCCACCAGGGTGTCGTAGCCGGAGTGACCTTGGCGGTCGCTCAGTTGGCTGATGAACTCATCGGCCTGGGCATTGGCCGCGGCGCGGCGGATTTGTGCGTCGCTTGCATCAGGTCGGCCGTAGGCGATGTTGTCGCGAATGGAACGGTGCAGCAGGGACGTATCCTGGGTGACCATGCCGATGGCGCTGCGCAGGCTGTCCTGCGTCACGTGGGCAATGTCCTGCCCGTCAATGCGGATCTGCCCGCTGTCGACATCATAGAAGCGCAGCAGCAAGTTGATGAGCGTGGATTTGCCCGCGCCGGAACGGCCTACCAGGCCGATTTTCTCACCCGGGCGAATGTCCAGGCTCAGGCCATCGAGCACCTGGCGTTCGCCGTTGTAGTTGAAGCTCACGTTGTCGAAGGTGACCGCTCCGCCGGAGGTCACCAGTACACCCGCGTCCGGCGCGTCCTGCACCTTGGGGCCGCGAGTCAGGGTCGCCATGCCATCCTGCACGGTGCCGATGCTCTCGAACAGCGAGGTCATTTGCCACATGATCCAGTGCGACATGCCATTGATGCGCAACGCCATGGCGGTGATCGCCGCCACCGCGCCGGCGCCGACATCGCCCTGATGCCACAGCCAAAGCGCATAACCGCCTGCGGCCATGATCAACCCCACCACCAACGCTTGGTTGACGATCTCGAACTGGCTGACCAGACGCATCTGGCGAAAGCCGGTCTGTTTGAAATCCTCCATGGCCGCGCGCGCGAAGTGCGCTTCACGGTTGGAGTGGGAAAACAGCTTCACGGTGGTGATGTTGGTGTAGGCGTCCGAGATCCGTCCGGTCATCGAGGAGCGCGCATGGGCTTGTTCCTGTCCGACTTTCCCCAGGCGGGGCACGAAGTAGAGCATGGCCAGCCCGAATAACACGATCCAGGCCACGAAAGGCAGCATCAGTTTCAGGGCGAAGCCGCCGGCCAGTGCGATGATCGCGATGAAATACACGCCGATTCCAGGGGCGATCTCGATCAGGGTGAACAACACGTCGCGCACGGCCAGGGCAGTCTGCATCACCTTGGTGGTGACCCGGCCGGAGAACTCATCGGAAAAGAACGAAAGGCTCTGCCGCAGCATCAGGCGGTGGAAGTCCCAACGCAGCCGCAACGGCAGATTGATCGCCAATATCTGGTGCTGCACCATTGTACGCAGCGCCACCAGCCCGACGCTGGCCACCATGACGATGCCCATGCCCCACAGCACGCGACTTTCCTGCGCCGCCGCGTCACCACCTGCCTGCCAGGTCGAAAGCAGATCCACCACCTGGCCGAGGAAAGCGAACAGCCAGGCTTCGTAGATCGACACACCGGCGCTGAGCAGCGCAAATGCCAGGATGTAACCGCGGGCGCCCCGGGTGCAGGCCCAAAGAAATCGAGCCAGGCCGTTGGGTGGCGGGGGGACCTCGTCAGGCGGGAAGGGGTCGAGTCTTTGTTCAAATACGCGAAGCATCGTGGTCTCCGAAACGATCGATTACGGGGATTCTGCCATTTAAAAGGTGCTTTTAGGGTTATGTGGGATGTGTATGGCTCTGAGTGGCCAGTCTTCTGTCGTCCAGACTGGCATCTGAACCGCATTGATACCTTGTATTGACATATCGAAAAATCTCGATATTCTCGGGCCATGGAATTGATCGAAATATTCAAAGCACTCTCGAACCCTACACGCCTGCAAATCTTGAAAGGCTTGAAGGATCCCGCAAAGAACTTCCCTCCACAGGATGAAGGTGACGTTCTCACGGTGGGTGTCTGCGTCAGCAGTATTCAAGAAGGTATCGGACTGTCGCAGTCAACGGTGTCTGGTTACCTTGCAACGCTGCAACGAGTGGGCTTGGTCGAAGTCCGGCGTATCGGTCAGTGGACCTACTACAAGCGCAATGAAGCAGCCATCCGCGCGCTTGCCGAGGTCATAGGGAAAGAACTGTAGTTTTTTTACCGTAATATATCGAGATATCTCGATATTCCTTTTTCTAGATTCGAGGATTTTACGATGAAAGCAATGGTACTTAAATCATTTGGCGGGTCGGGTTCGTTCGAACTCTGCGATGTGCCCAAGCCTGTGCCGCAGGCGGGACAAGTCCTGGTCCGGGTACACGCAACCTCCATCAATCCGTTGGATTATCAGGTTCGACGCGGCGACTATCCCGACCTGGTGCAACTGCCGGCCATTACCGGACACGATGTATCGGGCGTCGTCGAAGACGTTGGACCCGGCGTGACAGCCTTCGCGCCGGGAGACGAAGTCTGGTACACCCCGCAAATATTTGATGGGCAAGGAAGTTATGCCGAGTACCACGTTGCTGCCGAAACCATCATTGGGAAGAAGCCGCCCTCGCTAAGCCATCTAGAGGCGGCAAGCCTGAGCTTGGTTGGCGGGACGGTATGGGAAGCACTGATCGTGCGTGCGGCGCTCAGGGTGGGCGAAAGCGTTCTGATCCACGGCGGCGCGGGAGGCGTCGGTCATGTGGCGATCCAACTGGCAAAAGCCATGGGGGCAAGGGTGTTCACGACCGTGCGCGAGACAAACGCTGAGTTCGTGCGAAGTCTGGGGGCCGATGTGGTCATCGACTATGAGAAGGAGGATTACGTCGACGCCATCCTGCTGGAAACGGGTGGTCGCGGAGTGGATGTTGTGTTCGACACCATCGGCGGCAATACCTTGTCGCGCAGCCCCGACGCGCTGGCACAGCTTGGCCGCGTTGTCTCGATCGTGGACATTGCACAGCCACAAAACCTTGTCCAGGCCTGGGGCAAGAACGCGAGTTATCACTTCGTTTTCACAAGGCAGAACCGCGGCAAGCTCGATGAGTTGAGCGCGTTGGTCGCGCGAGGTCAACTGCGGCCACATGTTGGCGCCGTCTATTCGCTTGCCGACATTGCGCTCGCCCATGCCCGGCTGGAGAGTCTCAACAACGGTGTTCAAGGAAAAATCGCGATAGCGGTCGAGCCATCGCTCATCGCGTAAGTGCGCACTTTTAACCGTTCAAGTCATTTTCGAGGAAGGCCATGATTTATGAGATCGCTCTGCTCCCCATTCACAAAGAACGCATTGAAATGTTCAGGCGTGCATTTGCCGAGGTCGCTCCTTTGCTCACCCGGGCAAAGGGTTACGGCGGTCACCTGCTGGCGCAAGGGATTGAGACCCCCGAGCAATTCAACCTGATCGTGCAATGGCAGTCACTCGAGGATCACACGCCGGGTTTCGAAGCGAGTGAAGACCATCGGATGTTCATGATGGGTTTGGAGGAATATTTTTCGGAAGAACCGAGGGTCTACCATATTGACGGGGCAGCTTCCTGCTCACCGTTTCTGACCGAGCGGCGGCCGAATTGACCACCCTCAGGGATTGGAACTCATCCGGCCCCGGATTGCCATGCGCAGACAACCCCAGGCGATGAATCCGAGGATCAACACCTCGGCCATGCCCACCAGCATGTTGAATGAGAAGGTGAGCGGTTGCTCGGCCCAGTAGAAGGTGGTCGTGCCCGTTCGACCGCCGACACGCAGCCGTCCGGCAAACAGAGCGGGCACCAATGCGATGACGCGACTCAGCTCCAATAGTGCCAGGAAAACACCCATTAGAAGGAGCAGGGCGCGTGCGGGCGTGCCGAGTTTTTCAGTGGCCTCATGGGAAGGCCTGAGTTCCTTGGCTCTGCGCTGCCTGGCTTCCCTCACCGCTTTACCGCTGGTTGGGGCTGGAGCAGGTTTGTAGGTGGCCTTCACAGCCGCCGTCGAACCCACGACGACTTCAGTAGGCACTGCCACGTTCAGGTAGTTGGCCAGCTCTCGCAGCCACACATCGGTGTGTTTGCTTCCCGGTACCACCGGAACGTTGTCGGTCGTCAGGCGCTGCTCGGTGCCATCGCGCATCACCAGCCACAGTTGGGTGTAGGCTGGCCTGGCATCCGGGCGACGGCGAAGTTCGAGGCATTTGGGGGTGTCGATTCTAAAGACCGAATGCACACGCTCGCGGCGTCCAAAAAAGTTTCGGGTGCGGCGCTTGCCTTCACCGTCGCGTCGCGATAGCAGCAAGGTCTCGCGCATGCCGGTGTACACCATCAGGAGCAGGCCGAGGGCCGGAATCAGCAGCAGCCCGAGCACGATCAGCAGTGAAGTCAGCGGATCCAGGTCCGTCAGAGGCGAGTTTTCATCAATGATCACAAACACGGCGAACGCCATCGGCAACATGAAGGCAAGCGCGCCTGTCAGCAGCACGAAGGCGCTCTGTACCAGGTTACGCGAGTGAATGTGCAGATCATCCTGCGCGGTGCGCTCGAATCGATGTCCAAACAACATGCTGACCTCCTGGTGCGCCGCCTTTAGATCGATCAAGGGGGCGTGACAAGCGGTGGCACGCCGCAGGCCTGGATCGTGTTTTACGTCGCGCAGGATACCGCATGCCCGGACATAATCACTCCGCGCTTAATTCCCACAACACATCCAACACATGTTGCGTAGGCCGTTCGATGTCCTGACTGCGGTGGGCTATACCCAGTTGACGCCACAACAAGGGCTTCAATGGCCGCATGACGATCCGGGTATCGGGCAATGGCGTGGAGGCTTCATGGGGCAACAATGTCGCACCATAACCCGCCGCCACCAGGCTCTTGATCGCATCGTTGTAGTTCAGTTGGATGCGCGGCGCGGGCTGCCGGCCGTCACTGGCGAACCACTCCGACGTCAAGCGCGAAAGGCGAGTGGTGGTGTCATTCAAGATCAACGCCTGAGCGGACAGCCAGTCGGGGCTCACCACCGCCGGGCATTCCCAGCGAGCCGGCAAGAAGGCCATGACCGGGTCCCGTCGCCACGGCTCGATCCGCAAGCCCTTCACCGGCGGCTGCGGCAGCGCCACCAAACCGATCTCCAAGGCGCCCTCGGCAAGCTTCTTCAAGGTTTCCTGGGAGGTGAGCACCGCCACCTGCACATCGATCGCGGGGTGGCGTTGGCTCAACGTTTCCAAAGCGTTCGGCAGCAACTGGGCGATGGCCCCGGTGGAGGCGCCTAGCCGCACACGCCCGGCCAATCCCTGTACCTGACGCTTCACGTCCTCAAGCGCCTGCTCCGCATCTGCCAACAGGCGCCGCGCGCGTTCCACCAGCGTGTTGCCTATCGCTGAAGGCTGAACGCGCCCACGGGTGCGCGACAACAGCTTGCCGCCCACGCGCGACTCCAAGTCGGCGATATGCAGGCTGACGGTGGGTGGCGCAAGGTGCAGGGCACGGGCCGCTTCGGCAAACGACCCCAGGTCGGCAATCGCCACCAACGTGCGCAGACGGTCCAGGCTGATTTCCCGCATAAGTGAGTCCTTGTTCAGAAAATCTGAATTTCAGCGTTTATAAATTCAACTTTTCCTATCTTAGCGCCTCGCTGAACATTGGAGCTCCTGATTTCCAATGTCCGAGAGCATTCCATGGCGAGCCCCCTTGTATTCATCGATGGCGACCAAGGCACCACCGGGTTGCAAATCCATCAACGCCTGCGCGATCGGAACGATCTGCGGCTGCTCACCCTCAGCGCCGAATATCGCAAGGATCCGCAACGTCGCGCCGAAGCCATCAACCACTGCGACATCGCGATCCTCTGCTTGCCCGACCAGGCTGCGCGCGACGCTGTAGGGGCCATCGAAAACCCAGCCGTTCGGGTGATCGATGCGAGTTCGGCGCACCGTACCCATCCAGACTGGACGTATGGCTTCGCGGAGATGAGCTTGCAGCAGACCCAACGCATCGCCGCCGCACGACGGGTCAGCAACCCCGGTTGTTATCCAACGGGGGCGATCGGGTTGCTGCGCCCGTTGCTGGAGGCGGGACTAGTGCCCAGGGATTACCCGGTGAACATTCATGCCGTGTCGGGTTATTCCGGAAAAGGACGGGCCGGCGTGGAAGAGCATGAGGGCGCGGGCGCAGCGCAGGCGTTGGCGTTTCAGGTCTATGGGCTGGGGCTGGCACACAAGCATGTTCCGGAAATCCAGCAGCAAAGCGGCCTGACGGAGCGGCCGATGTTCGTGCCGGCCTATGGCGCTTTCCGGCAGGGAATCGTGCTGACCATACCTGTGCAAGCCCGGTTGTTGGCGCCAGGCGTGAGTGCGCTGCAGTTGCATGCGTGTCTGGTGCAGCACTATGCCGATGCGCGCCATGTACACGTGATGTCGATGCAGGAAGCCAAAGCGCTGACGACCCTTGATCCTCAGGCGCTTAACGGGACCGATGATGTGCGATTGTCAGTGTTCGAGAACGATGGGACCGGACAAATTTTGCTGGCTGCGGTGTTTGACAATCTTGGGAAGGGCGCCGCTGGCGCGGCGGTGCAGAATCTGGACTTGATGCTTGCAGGCGCATGACTCCGATGGGCACGCAAATCAGCGTGATGCCCTGACTTCAATGTGTAGCGGGAACATTCGCCGACCTGGACCTTAGAAACCCCAACTTTGGTTGGCATCAAATCCTATATTTGCCGTTTTTACGTAGTCTGCGCCGTAGCGTTTTCGCATAGTGCTTTCCCGAGAAAAACAATGGCAGTGAATCAAGCGGCGTGCTCGTCAGCGTCTACGTGTTCCAAAACGATAGCGTAGAACCCGATGTGAGAGCCCGACACGGATTGCACTGTTCATCTCCTTTGTGAGGCAGGGTATGCGGAAACTGTCGTGTTTGGTCATTTCCATGGCGTTGAGCTTTCCTTTGATGGCGCATGAGCCTGGAGGCATCAACAGTGCAAAAGGTCAGATCGACGCGGCTTTCGACCTGGCGCACACCCATATCTACCGCGTCGGCGACAACATTGTCTTTCAACAGGTCGTGAGCGGCACAGCAGGCGCCAATACGCCAAAAGCCTTCGGAGTTCCGTTGGCTGCCATTGGCTTTCCTGAAACCTTCAACTACGACGGCGTTACTGCTGGATTGAAGGTCAATGCCGATCTGCACGACCCACTGCTTTGCGTCAGTTCGGTATGGGACGTTGCGTCGGGCGATCTTTCATTGCCGGCTACGTGGAAGATGAACGAGTAAGCCTGGCCCTGTTTTCGCGAGTACCGGGAGTTCAAATGAGTACCCCTGTTTATGCTCGCCCAAGCACCGGTTTAATTGGGTGCGGGTAAGGCCCAAGTGTTCGCTTTCACTGGTGCGCCGGTCATCGATAACCCCAGTATTCAAACCGCCGGCCCTCGGGGCCTGCACTCGTACAGGACATTTGGCGGGTCAATGGAGAAAGATCATGAGCAACTCCAATCTGGACAAGAAAGCATTGGTCGTCGTCGATATCCAGAACGACTACTTTCCCGGAGGGCGATGGGCGCTTTGCGGTGTTGAAGAGGCGGCTGCTCAAGCGGCGCGGGTAATAGACCGCTTTCGTGAGCGAGGCGATCTGGTGGTGCATATCCGTCATGAGTTCAAAGACGAGAACGCGCCGTTTTTCCGGCCCTATAGTGAGGGCGCGCAGATTCACGAAAGCGTAGAGAATCGCGCGGATGAACCGGTGGTACTCAAGCATTTCATCAATTCGTTTCGCGAAACAGATCTCAAGGCCATCCTCGACCAGCATGGCATCAACGAAGTGGTGGTGGTCGGTAACATGAGCCACATGTGTGTGGACGGCATGACGCGCGCTGCAATCGATTTTGGTTACAAGACCACCGTGTTGCACGACGCCTGCGCCACGCTCGACCTGGCGTTCAATGGTGTGACAGTGCCCGCTGCTCAGGTGCATGCAGCCTTCATGGCCGCACTCGCTTTTGGTTATGCGCCTGTCATTTCCACGGACGAATACCTGGCCGGTCGAGCAGGCGGATAGCAGATGGACGGCGGCATCGTCCATTTGCCATCGAATTCGTGAGCTATGCTGATTGCCAGTTTCGATCTGGCAAGGAGGCTGCCAAGGCATTGAGGTTACGTCAATGGTCCAATTGGTGTGTTCCGAATTCGATGAATTCGAAGAGGCCCTGTATGGCGTGCAGGGTCGCTATGTCCTACACGCCAGGCAGCAGCGCGACTGGCAACTCAACGTTGTCGACTTGAACGGCGTGGCGCTGATGAGCGGTCGCGAAGGCGCCGCAACGGTGTACACCGGCGTTGGCCTGCCAGGTTATTTCAATATTTTCGTGCCCCTGACAGGGCACGACACCACGGTGGTCGATGGTCACGCATTCAATCGACGAAGAATCGGCTGGATGGTGCCGAACGCCATGTTTCACATCGATGCGAAACGTCCCGCCAGTTGGCTGACCGTCGCCATGTCCTGCGAACGGGTTTTGCGCTGGGCGGCAGTCCGCAATGATGAGTTCGACTTTTCCATGCTCCATCGCAACATGGTCAGCAACGCGCATCGCAATATCGCTCCGCTGATCTGGCTGGCGCGCCGTCTGTTCTACATCGAAACCCATACACCCGAAGTGCTGCATACCGAGAGCGCCGAGCATGACGCGCGCATGGAGGTGATGGATGTGGTGTTCCGCCTGTTGCTGCCTATCGATCCATTACACGCCGGAGCCCGGCACAGTCGCGACCACAGGGAAATACTCAAGCGGGCCCTGGAGTTGCTCGAAGCGTTGGACATCCAGTCGGTATACACCGAAGACATTTGCCATGCGACCTGTGCCTCAGAGCGTACGGTACGCAATGTCTTCAACGAGTACCTGGGCATGAGCCCGCATCGCTATCTGATGGTGCGTCGATTGCACGCCATTCGTTTCGCGATCCGCCATGCGGGGCCTGGCGACACGATTACCAGTATTTGTTCGCGCTTTGGTGTTTGGGACTTCGGTCGATTTGCCGGTCAGTATCGTCAGCATTTCGGGGTACTGCCGGCACACTCCCTGAGGTCCGTTAAAGCGGTCGCGCAGCGCTAGGCACACTGTTCAAGGCAGCATTCGCATTAGGGTCTGGCTGGGGTATTCGCCGAACAGTGCGTGGTAATCAGACGCCATCCGACCGCTGTCGGAAAAGCCGAAGCGCAAGGCTATGTCGCTGACAGACTCGATGTTGGCATTGGCGATCGACAACGCAGCCCGGACCAGATGCAACCGACGGACATGCAGGTAGCGATTGGGGCCCATGCCGAAGACCTCCTTGAAAATGGAGCGCAGGGTGCGCTCACTGATGCCGGCATTGCGACACAGTTCTGACAGGCGAATCGGTCGCTCTTCATGGGCTTGCAGCAGCGTCACCACCCGGGCGACGGTTGCCTGGTGTTTTGCACCTTGCCACCCGCCTTGCGGTTTTGCCCGGAAGGGGGATGGCCTACTCGTGACGGGGGCTTTATCCATTTCAACTTGCCATTCCACTCGGCTCAGGTTGTAGAAGTGTTGCTGCAATCGCTGCACCGTACTACGTAAAACAGGCAAGCAGACTGATTGCATGGATCAGCAACGCCTCAGTTCAAAATTGCCGTTTTTACGTAGTTCTTCCGCTTTTGCATTGGGATCATCGGTCGTATTTCAGGCGTCATAACCCCCACGGAGTGCACAAGACCATGAGCACCTTCACTACCAAAGATGGCGTTGAAATCTACTTCAAGGATTGGGGCAAGGGCCCGGTTGTGGTGTTCAGCCATGGCTGGCCGCTGGACGCGGACAGTTGGGAGTCGCAGATGTATCACCTGGCCGCCAACGGCTTTCGTTGTATCGCCCATGACCGCCGTGGCCATGGCCGCTCCAGCCAGCCCTGGGACGGCAATGACATGGACCATTACGCCGACGACCTGGCGCAGTTACTCGACCACTTGGATGTGAAGGACGCCACGCTCTTCGGGTTCTCTACGGGGGGCGGCGAAGTGGCGAGGTACATCGGTCGTCATGGTACCCGGCGCGTGAAAAAGGCTGGCCTCATTTCCGCGGTGCCGCCGTTGATGGTCAAGACCGAAGCCAACCCCGGCGGGCTGCCTGTCAAGGTCTTCGATGACATCCGCGCAGGGTTCCTGGCCAACCGTTCGCAATTGTTCATCGATATTCCCAGCGGTCCGTTCTTTGGGTACAACCGTCCAGGCGCAAAACCGTCGCAAGGGGTGATTGACGCTTGGTGGATGCAGGGCATGCTGGGTGGCCACAAGAACACCTATGACAGCATCAAGGCCTTCTCGGAAACCGACTTCACCGAGGATCTCAAGAAGTTCGACGTGCCAACGCTGATCATTCACGGTGACGATGATCAGATCGTGCCTATCGACGCCGCGGGCCGTGCTTCGGCCAAGCTGATCAAGGACAGCAAGCTGATCGTCTACGAGGGGGCACCGCATGGTATTACCGACACCCACAAGGAAAGGCTCAATGCAGATCTTCTGGCGTTCGTGAGTTCCTGAGAGCCCGTCACCGGACCGGCGCGTCGACCTCCGACGCGCCTGACGAGGAGGTAGCCTTATGCTGGGTATGACACCTTTCGGCCTGTTGCACACGGTCATTGCCCTGGTGGCGTTGGCTGGAGGAATCCTTGCGTTTGTCCGCCATGGAGAAATCAGCTCTCGCACACGCTCAGGCCGAGCTTATGTGTGGCTCACCGTAGCGACTTGTATCACCGGGCTGTTCATCTTTCACCACGGAGGCTTTGGCGCCCCGCATATCCTGGCGATCACGACACTGATTGTCTTGGCCATCGCTTACGCGGCAGAAACGCGCATCGGCCAACGCGGGCTAGCCCATTACGTTGCCGTATTGGGCTACTCGCTGACGTTTTTCTTTCACTTCATCCCCGGACTGACGGAAACAGGAACGCGAGTGCCCGTTGGTCATCCGGTATTCACGGGGCCAGAAGACCCGACGCTCAAGATGTTGGTCGGTGTCTGTTTCTTGATTTATCTGATGGGCGCTGCCGTGCAGGCCGCAAATATCCGCCGGACACAACGACTGGCGGGTACCGCGTAATGCCGTGGGTTGCCTCGCTACTGTAGGCTCAAATGGCATTCATTAATCTTCAACCCAGCGCAGGTCGCCGAAGGCTCCTGCCTTGAAGGAGTTCGCCATGCGTTATCGCATTTTCGGCAATACCGGCCTGCGGGTCTCTTCGCTCGCGCTGGGCACTGGCAATTTCGGTAAAGGATGGGGTTACGGGGCCGACGTGGACGAGGCCCGTAAAATCTACGACGGTTACCGTGAAGCAGGGGGCAATTTCATCGATACGGCCGATCAATATCAATTTGGCCAATCTGAATCCATGCTCGGCGATTTCATGGCGACCGAGCGCGATGAAGTGGTGCTGGCGACCAAATTCTCGCTCGGTGATTCACCCGGTGCCGGCGTCCTGCGCGCCGGCAACAGCCGCAAAGCCATGCGCAGCTCGGTGGAAGCCAGCCTCAAGCGCCTCAAGACGGATCACATTGATCTTTTGTGGGTGCACATGCCTGATGGCGTAACGCCTATCGACGAAATCGTGCGGGGCCTGGACGACTTGATCCGCTCGGGCAAAGTGCTCTACAGCGGACTGTCCAACTTTCCGGCTTGGCGTGTGGCAACGGCCGCCACCCTGGCCGAACTTCGTGGTTGGTCGGCTATATCGGCGGTGCAATTGGAGCACAGCCTGGTGGAGCGCTCGGCCGAACGCGAACTCCTGCCGATGGCCGCTGCATTCAATCTGGGAACTGTCGGATGGTCACCGCTAGGCGGTGGTTTGCTGACCGGTAAATACCGCAAAGGGGAAACCGGTCGTGCGCAGGGTTTGGGGGCGGTGATCCACGACGAGGACAGCGAGCGCAAGACCTCGACGGTGGATGCCGTGTTAGCGATCTCCGAAGAGACCGGCCACACGCCGGGTCAGATCGCAATCGCCTGGGTGCTGGCCAAGGGAACACTGCCGATTATTGGTCCACGCACGCCGGAGCAGATGGCCGATAACCTGGCGTCAGCCGAGGTTCAGCTGACAGCGGATCAACTGGCACAGCTGGACGCTGCCAGCGCCATCACCCTTGGATTTCCACACGATATGGTGGCTGCTTCAGCGCCTTCGCTTGCTGGCGGCAAGGCCGACTTCATTGATGCGATGAACCGGGTTGTTCGATGAATCGAGTCACGACGAGCGTTGTGGTCAGCGGTCATGCCTCTGACCGGGGCAGCACCGCAAGGTGCGGAGACTCGCCGAAATACTCGATCAGCAGTTCGGTGAGAACCCGTATCTTGCGTGCGGGATGTTGGCCTGGCGGGCGAACGACATAGGCACCTGCCGGAGGTGGTGGGTAACGCGTCATGATTGGCACCAGTGCCCCCGAAGTCACGTGTTCGTGGGTAAGGCAATCGGGCAGGTACGCGACTCCGAGTCCCGCAGTTGCCGCAGCGACCAGAGCGATACCGTTGTCGGCCTTGAAGCGTCCTTGCGGACGGACCGTGATGATCTTGTCTCCATCCATGAATTGCCAGGCTTCGGTGCTCTGCATCAGGGCCTGATGGGCGACAATCTCCTCCGGCGTCTCAGGTGCTCCGTGCGCCTTGATGTAGCCCGGACTCGCGAGGAGCTTCCCATGGATCGGGCCGATGCGCCTTGCGATCAAGTTGGAGTCCTGAAGGTAGCCCACCCGTATCGCACAATCGTAACCCTCCGTGATGAGATCAACGAAACGATCGCTGTAGCAGGTCTGGATCTGAAGCTGGGGGTGACGTCGTGCCATTTCCGCGAGCACGGGCGCGAAATGCGTCGGGCCGAAAGAGAGCGGTACGGCGACTCGCAAACGGCCACGAAGGGCTCCGGCGGGTAGGATCGTTTCCTTGGCTATGTCGATTTCGGCGCAGACCCTGGCTGCATAGTCGCGGAACGTCGCCCCGGCTTCCGTAAGAGCAGCCCCGCGTGTGGAGCGTGCAAGCAGCTGGACGCCCAGTTCCGTTTCAAGCCGAACGAGCCTGCGACTGACGATCGACTTGGACACGCCAAGCCGAAGCGCAGCAGGTGAGACACCCCCCGCATCAGCCACTTCGACGAAGGTCTGCAGCTCCTCAATATCCATTCCAGCGTTCCTCGTTCTGCGACACAGCTCGCCGCGCAATGCTACTACTGCATCGAATAGGGGAACAGCACAATGCTGCTTCCGGGCAGCGTCGCCGCTGGTGCCTGTCTTCCGGAAAATCAACTTCTCCCACGAGCGTGACCTATAAAAGGATTTGCCCAATGGCAAGCGAGAATATCCGCAACCCGCAGACTGACCAGCTCCTGTCCCCCGGGAACTCGGCATTGATCATCATCGACTACCAGCCGATCCAGGTTTCCTCGATCCGCTCGATGTCCCGTGACGAGCTCGTCTTCAATATTACGAGCGTCGCCAAGGCGGCGGTCAATTACAACCTCCCGATTATCCACTCGACCGTCAACGTCGCGACCGGCCGCAACAAGCCGCCGATCCAGGAACTGCAGGACGTGCTCGGCCACCTGCCAACCTATGACCGCACCTCGATCAACAGCTGGGAGGACACTGAGTTCAAGCAGGCGGTCAAGGCGATCGGCCGCAGGAAGCTCATCATGACCGCGCTCTGGACCGAAGCATGCCTGTCATTCCCTGTACTCGACGCGATTCAGGAAGGTTATGAAGTCTATGTGCCGGTCGATGCGGTGGGCGGCACGTCACTCGCCGCGCACGAGGCGGCGTTGCGTCGAATGGAACAGGCGGGTGCGAAGCTCATCAGCCGCGTGCAGATGTATTGCGAACTCCAGCGCGACTGGGCGCGAGAGTTGACCGTTCCCGGCTTCATGGGCGTCTTCGAGAACTTCGATGGTTTCAACGCCGAAAAGGGCCATGGAGGTACGCGCTAAGAATGCGTAACTGAACGTGATGAAGGTGGCGCTTGCGAATACGGTCGCTGCCTTCATTCCAGCACTTTGCACTCGCAAGGTTTGGTTTGCGGGAGCATCTAGCGGGGTTCCCGCTCCAGGCTGTCCGCCCATTTACCCGCAAACCGGTAGAGGGGCATGAATGCCTCCGACAGCTCCAAGCCAAGTGGCGTGAGGCTGTAGCCACCGTCGACTCGTTCGACAATGCCCGCATCGCGCAGCTCATGGATTCTGCTTTGCAGCACGGTGGGAGAGATGTCTCCCGCCGCACTTCTCAAAGCCCTGGAACTCAACGCGCCATCGCGCAGTTCCCAAAGCACCCTCAGCGCCCATTTTTGTCCGAGTAAGTCCAGGAGCGCCATGATTGGCCGACGTCCCCTGAGTATTGATGAAGCGCAGCCCTGGTTATCATTCATCGTTATTGCCCTTGTTTGCTACAGATTCAGTAGCGACTATCCTTGCTACACATTTGATAGCGGAGGATAAGCGATGGCACGAATCAAAGCACTCAATGAACCCTACCCAGCCGAGGTCAGGGCGGATTTCGACAAGATAATGGGCGTAGGGGTACCGCCGCTCGTTCTATTCTCGACCCTTGCAAGCAGCGATCGCGCGTGGCGAAAATTCAAGGGCGGTTCGCTGCTGGATGGCGCGCTGTTGACGCTTCGCCAGAGAGAACTCGTCATCGATAGGGTTTGTGCTCGCACAGGGTGTGAATACGAGTGGGGGGTACATGTAATGGCCTTCGCCCAGGCCGCCGGGCTCTCCAAGGAAGAGATTGCCGGCACGTTGGAATATCCCCTTGGCTCAGGGCATTGGAAGGAGGAAGAGGTCGCTCTACTGACTGCGGTCGATGCGCTTCATGATCGAGCAACGTTGAGCGATGAAGAGTTCTTGGCCCTCAGAAAGCACTTCGACGACGATCAGATCCTGGAGATCCTGATGCTCGCGGGCTTTTACCGTACGGTCTCCTACATTGCGAATGGCCTTGCATTGCCGCTCGAGCAAAATGCAGCGAGCTTCAGTGAATATCGCAAAGGCGGAGCGGCCGGGCATTGAGTGCTTTTGGTCGAAGTCTTTCGGTCATTGACGTACCCCTGTGGGAGCGAGCTTGATCTGGCCTAATGAATTTGGACACATCAATAGGGCGCTATGATGGCGCCCAAATCTGAGGTGTGCATGATGATGCGAAAATCCTATTCCAGTGAGTTCAAACTCAAAGCTGCAAGCATGGTGCTCGATGAGGATCAGCCGATTCCCGAGATCTGTGCCAGCTTGGATATCGGCCCAACAGCCCTGCGCCGCTGGGTCGAGCAGGTGCGAAAAGAGCGCGCCGGATCGACGCTTGTCGGTACCAAGGCAATCACCGCCGATCAGAAGCAAA
>NZ_LHVE01000001.1 GCF_001269655.1 Pseudomonas thivervalensis | reverse complement strand
TCTGTTGACTAGCAGTCTGACTCCACAAGCACCCACACGAATTGCTTGATTCAGTTGTTAAAGAGCGGTTGGCTGAGTCTTTCGTCTCAACCGAGGCGCGCATTCTACAGCGCCCCGTGTATCTGTCAAGCGGTTTTTTTAAGAAGTTTTCAAAGTTTCCTTTGCAACTTCAACCACTTGCGCTTCCGATCTCTCGTTAGCGGGAGGCGAATTCTACAGCGTTACTCGCTGCTGTCAACACCTCTTTTTCACCGCTTTCGACCGAGAAGATCGAACCGCCGATAGAGCCAAACAACACCGCTCTATCTGCTCCTTCCAGGCTTCGATGAACTGAAGCCCAACCCCTTCGAAACCTACTTAACTCATTGAATCTCAAGGAGTTTTCCGTTTCGACTGCGCCGGAAGTGGGGCGAATTATAGACTTCCAGAATCTGCCGTCAACACCTATTTTCACAATTCTGTCATATCAGTCTAAAAGCCCGTAAACACAGAGGCCGGCGCCCAAGGGCGCCGGCCTCTTCACTTACCGATTACAAGCTGGGGAAAGCAAACTGTGAAGCCTCATGGCTGGCACGCTGCGGCCAGCGCTGGGTAATCGCTTTGCGACGGGTGTAGAAGCGCACCCCGTCCGGGCCGTAAGCATGCAGGTCGCCGAACAACGAACGCTTCCAGCCACCAAAGCTGTGATAGGCAACCGGCACTGGCAATGGAACGTTGACGCCCACCATGCCGACTTCGATCTCATCGCAGAACAACCGCGCCGCTTCACCATCGCGCGTAAAGATGCAGGTGCCATTGCCATACTCGTGATCATTGATCAGTTGCATCGCCTCTTCCAGGCTGTTGACCCGGACGATGCACAGCACCGGCCCAAAGATCTCTTCCTTATAGATGCGCATCTCGGGGGTCACGCGATCGAACAGGCAACCACCAAGGAAGAAACCTTCCTCATGCCCGGCCACACTCAAGCCGCGACCATCGACCACCAGTGAAGCGCCTGCTGTCACACCCTCTTCTATATAGCCACTGACCTTGTCCCGATGCTGACCAGTCACCAGCGGCCCCATGTCCAATCCGCAAGAGGTACCGGCGCCAATCTTCAACGCCTTGATCTGCGGCACCAGCTTGGCCACCAGCGCATCCGCCACCTGGTCGCCGACACATACCGCCACCGAAATTGCCATGCAACGCTCACCGCATGAACCGTATGCCGCGCCCATCAGTGCGCTGACGGCATTGTCCAGGTCGGCATCCGGCATCAGCACCGCATGGTTCTTCGCCCCACCCAGCGCCTGGACGCGTTTGCCGCGCCGAGTGCCCTCGGCATAGATGTATTCGGCAATTGGCGTCGACCCGACAAAACTCAGCGCCTTCACTTCCGGCGCTTCGATCAGTGCATCCACCGCGGCCTTATCGCCATGGACCACGCCCAATACGCCCTTGGGCAAGCCAGCTTCCAACAATAGCTGGGCGATCAGCAGCGTCGAACTCGGATCACGCTCGGACGGTTTGAGAATGAAACAGTTACCGCAGACGATCGCCAGCGGATACATCCACAGCGGCACCATCGCCGGGAAGTTGAACGGTGTGATACCGGCCACCACACCCAAAGGCTGAAAGTCTGACCAGGCGTCGATGTTCGGTCCTACGTTACGGCTGTATTCACCTTTCAGGATTTCCGGCGCTGCACAGGCAAACTCGACGTTTTCGATGCCGCGCTTGAGTTCACCGGCCGCGTCTTCCAAGGTCTTGCCGTGTTCCTCGCTGATCAACTGGGCGATACGCGCCTCGTTCTGCTCCAGCAATTGCTTGAATCGAAACATCACCTGCGCCCGCTTGGCCGCCGGTGTATTGCGCCAGGCCGGGAAAGCCGCCTTGGCGGCGTCGATGGCCTGCTGGATGGTCGCACGATCAGCCAATGGCACCTTATGGATGGCCTGGCCAGTGGACGGGTTGAACACATCGGCGGTGCGAGCGCTGTCGCTCAGCAGTTCGCCATTGATCAAATGTGGGATGAGGCTCATGGGGACTCCAGAATTATCCACAGGCGCCCGTGACCGGACGCCCGTTGTTAAAGAATGCATCAGTCGAGTTTATTCAACACTTCACCGACCGCATCGAACAGGCGGTCCAGGTCCTGTGGCTTACTGTTGAATGTTGGCCCGAACTGCAAGGTGTCGCCGCCAAACCGCACATAGAACCCGGCTTTCCACAACGCCATGCCGGCCTCGAACGGACGCACGATGGCATCGCCATCGCGCCCGGCGATCTGGATCGCGCCGGCCAGGCCATAGTTGCGGATGTCGATGACGTTCTTCGCGCCCTTCAAGCCGTGCAATGCGTTTTCGAAATGCGGGGCGATCTCGGCCACGCTCTGCACCAGGTTTTCCTTCTGCAGCAGGTCCAGCGCCGCCAGGCCCGCCGCGCAGGCCACCGGGTGCGCCGAGTAGGTGTAGCCGTGGGGGAACTCCACTGCGTACTCGGGCGTTGGCTGGTTCATGAAGGTCTGGTAGATCTCGGAGCTGGCAATCACCGCGCCCATGGGGATCGCGCCGTTGGTGACTTGCTTGGCGATGCACATCAGGTCTGGCGTTACGCCGAAGCTGTCGGCACCGAACATCGAACCAGTGCGACCGAAACCGGTGATCACTTCGTCGAACACCAAGAGAATGCTGTGCTGGTCACAGATCTCCCGCAGGCGCTTGAGGTAACCCTCCGGCGGCACCAGCACGCCGGCCGACCCTGCCATCGGCTCAACGAACACCGCAGCGATGTTGGACGCATCGTGCAGCTCGATCAGCTTCAACAGCTCATCGGCCAAGGCGATGCCACCCTCTTTCGGCATGCCACGGGAATAGGCGTTGCTGGCCAGCAAGGTGTGGGGCAAGTGATCGACGTCCATCATCGCCTGGCCGAACAGCTTGCGGTTGCCGCTGACACCGCCGAGGCTGGTGCCGGCGATGTTCACGCCGTGATAGCCACGGGCACGCCCGATCATCTTGGTCTTGGTTGCCTGGCCCTTGAGACGCCAGTAGGCGCGGACCATCTTCACCGCGGTATCGGCGCACTCGGAGCCGGAGTCGGTAAAGAACACGTGATTGAGATGGCCCGGGGTCAGGCTGGTGATTTTTTCCGCCAGTTGGAACGACAGCGGATGACCGTACTGGAACCCCGGCGAGTAATCGAGGGTGCCCAGTTGCTTGGCGACCGCTTCCTGGATTTCCTTGCGCGTGTGCCCGGCGCCGCATGTCCACAGGCCCGACAGCGAGTCGTAGACCTTGCGCCCCTTGTCATCCACCAACCAGCTGCCTTCGGCGGCGACGATCAGGCGAGGATCGCGCTGGAAGTTGCGGTTGGCGGTGTAAGGCATCCAGTGGGCATCGAGCTTGAGCTGGCTGGCCAGGGAACCGGCAGCGTGTTCGGGCATGTTCATCGACAAAACCTCGCAGGTGATAAGCGACAGGGATCGAAAGGCGTTCTTGCAGCTAAATTGCCACGGCGATAAAGTCGGTGAAATCCAACTTTTGTAACCTTCAGTCGGTGGATCACTAAACCATGAGCGCTCGTCGTCCCGATCCACTGGCCCAGGTCAGCGACTTTGATATTCGCCTGCTGCGCATTTTCCGTAGCGTCGTGGAATGCGGTGGGTTCTCCGCCGCTGAGACCGTGCTGGGTATCGGCCGCTCGGCCATCAGCCAGCAGATGAGCGACCTCGAACAACGCCTGGGTTTGCGTCTGTGCCAGCGTGGACGCGCGGGCTTTTCCCTGACCGAAGAAGGGCGCGAGGTCTACCAGTCGGCATTGCAGTTATTGAGCGCACTGGAGAGCTTCCGCACCGAGGTCAACGGCCTGCACCAGCATTTGCGCGGTGAGCTGATCATCGGCCTGACCGACAATCTGGTCACCCTGCCCCACATGCGCATCACCCATGCCTTGGCTCAATTGAAAGAGCGTGGCCCCGACGTGCAAATCCAGATTCGCATGATCGCCCCCAACGAAGTCGAACAAGGCGTACTCGACGGGCGCTTGCATGTCGGCGTGGTTCCCCAGGCCAGCGCCCTGTCCGGACTGGAATACCAACCGCTGTACAGTGAACGATCGCTGCTGTACTGCGCGGTCGGGCATCCGCTGTTTTATGTCGATGACCAGCAGCTTGAAGACGCTCGCCTCAACAGCCAGGACGCCATCGCCCCCACGTTCCGCCTGCCGGCCGAGATCCAGGCCCACTACCAGGCACTCAATTGCACCGCGAGCGCATCGGATCGCGAAGGCATGGCATTCCTGATTCTCACCGGCCGCTACATCGGTTACCTGCCCGATCACTACGCCAACCTCTGGGTCCAGCAAGGTCGGTTGCGGGCCTTGAAGCCTGCGGCACGGTTTTATGACCTGAGCCTGGCGTCGGTCACGCGCAAGGGGCGCCGGCCTCACCTGGTGCTGGAGAGTTTTCTCGAAAGCCTGGCGGCCACCCGCTGATCTCCTCTGCCCCCCTGTGGGAGCGAGCTTGCTCGCGATGGCGGTGTATCAGTCACACCTATGTTGAATGAGCGTCCGCTTTCGCGAGCAAGCTCGCTCCCACAGAGGCGAGGGATCGCGATCGAGAAGGCTTTTAGTGTGATGGCACTTGTCGGATCGATGCCGGTGCGCTATCAACGCAGTTGCTTGCCCACAGACCCAGCCCGGAAACGCCCATGACCTTTGAAGTCCCCGCCCACAGTGGCAAGCCCACCAGTCGCATTCGTCAAAAGAACGAAGAGACGATCCTCAAGGCCGCCGAAGATGAATTCGCCCGCCACGGGTTCAAAGGCACCAGCATGAATGCCATCGCCCTCAAGGCCGGGCTGCCCAAGGCGAACCTGCATTATTACTTCACGAATAAACTCGGGTTGTATGTGGCGGTACTGAGCAACATCATCGAATTGTGGGACAGCACCTTCAACACCCTCACCGCCGAGGATGATCCGGCCGAAGCCTTGACCCGCTACATCCGCGCCAAAATGGAATTCTCTCGTCGCCAGCCCCAGGCGTCGCGGCTGTTTGCCATGGAAGTGATCAGCGGGGGCGAATGCCTGACCGAGTATTTCAACCAGGATTATCGCGCCTGGTTCAATGGCCGGGCGGCTGTGTTCCAGGCCTGGATCGACGCCGGCAAGATGGACCCGATCGACCCGGTGCACCTTATTTTCCTGTTGTGGGGCAGCACCCAGCATTACGCCGACTTCGCCACCCAGATCTGCCGTGTGACCGGTCGCAGCAAGTTGACCAAGCAGGACATGGTCGACGCGGGCGACAACCTGATCCGTATCATTCTCAAGGGCTGCGGCCTGACACCCACTCTTTAAGATCGCCATGCCCTTTACCCTTGCCGGTTTTTGCGAGCACCGCGAAGAAATTCGCAAAAGCCGCTTCATCACCTTCGCCGCGCCCATCACCAGCCCGGCCGATGCCCAGGCGTTTATCGAACAGCACAGTGACTTGGATGCCACGCATAACTGCTGGGCCTGGAAACTCGGCGACCAATACCGCAGCAACGACGACGGTGAGCCTGGTGGCACCGCCGGGCGACCGATCCTGGCCGCGATCGAAGCCCAGACCTGCGATCAGGTCGTGGTGCTGGTGATCCGCTGGTACGGCGGGATTCAACTGGGCACCGGCGGGCTCGCCCGGGCTTACGGCGGCGGCGCGAACAAATGCCTGCAAAACGCCGAGAAAATCGAGTTGATCAGTCGGGTGCCATTGCACTGTAGCTGCGGGTTCGCCGAACTGCCCTTGGTGAAACTGCGCGTCGCCGAGTGCGGCGGGCTGGTGAATGAGGAACGCTTCACCGCCAATGGCGTAGAGCTGCAATTGGCCGTGGGTGAAGCCCACATCGAAACCTTGCAAACGCAACTGGCCGACCTGAGCCGTGGACGGATCCTGTTGGAGCGTTGAGCTCGCAGGCTTGCAACCTTTAAGGGCAGCTCGCAATCGTTCAATTTGCCCACATCCACTGTGCACCCGACTGTGGATAACCTGAGCACATCCCTCTGTAACCCTTCTGTCATGCGGGTTTCAGCAGGTTGCTCATTTTTCAGCCAAAGTCCCGCCGAATCGACAAATCCGCCTACAAAACAACCGCTTGCGGCGGTTTATCACCTTTAGAAGAAAGCCCCACAGTGCTTATGCCCGAGTTTCTGGCTTGCACACAATAACTGTGGAGCAACCTGTGGATAACCCGTTCATGGCTCTTCCCGCCCCAACAAGCACAGGGCTCGCAGCCGCTTGTTCATTTTTTAACCACCCATTTCAGGGCAAACCGATGCCTGCACAAAACCTGCGCGCTCCAACTCGGTGCAGAATTTTTCCCATCGCCGCTGCCCAGGCCACATACAGAGGGCCCTAGCGCCGGGCCCAAGGCAATTTCCTGACCTGATGGCCAGGAAATTGCTTTATCCACAGGCATTCCTGTCCATCGGCCCGAGCCTGTCATGTCCAACCCCGACTCCATCGCGCGCCTGCAATTGCGCAAGATCAGCAAACGCTACCCCGGTTGCCTGGCCAACGACGCCATCGACCTGAGCATCCAGCCCGGCGAGATTCACGCCCTGCTCGGGGAAAACGGCGCGGGTAAAAGTACTCTGATGAAGATTATCTACGGCGTCACCGCTGCCGATTCGGGTGAGGTGATCTGGCAAGGCCAGCGCATCAACCTGCGTAACCCGGCCCAGGCCCGCAGTTTGGGCATCGGCATGGTGTTCCAGCATTTCTCGCTGTTCGAAACCCTCACCGTTGCGCAAAACATTGCCTTGGCGATGGGCGCGACAGCCGGTACGCCAGCGCAGCTGGAGCCCCGGATCCGCGAGGTTTCCAGGCGCTACGGCATGGCCCTGGAACCGCAGCGGCTGGTCCACAGCCTGTCGATTGGCGAGCGCCAGCGGGTCGAGATCATTCGCTGCCTGATGCAAGACATTCGGCTGTTGATTCTCGATGAACCGACCTCGGTGCTCACGCCCGCGGAAGCCGAAGAACTGTTCGTGACCCTGCGCCGCCTGGCGAGCGAGGGCTGCAGCATTTTGTTTATCAGCCACAAGCTCGGGGAGGTGCGAGGGTTGTGCCACAGCGCCACGGTGCTGCGCGGCGGACGCGTATCGGGACATTGCACTCCGGCGCACTGCTCGGACCGGGAGTTGGCGCAATTGATGGTTGGCGAAGCGGCCGGACTGATCACGGATTATCCCAAGGTCAGCGCAGACAACGCCTTCCTGCAGATCAACCAGCTGTCCTGGCATAACCCGGACCCGTTCGGCTGTTCATTGCGGGACATTGAGCTGGAGGTGTGTAGCGGCGAAATCGTCGGCATCGCCGGAGTGGCGGGCAACGGCCAGGACGAATGGCTGGCGTTGCTCAGCGGAGAAACACAGCTTCCACGCCAGCAAGGCGAAACGATCCGCTTCGACGGACAACCCGTCGCGCACCTGCGCCCCGACGCTCGTCGTCGGCTTGGCCTGGCATTCGTTCCCGCCGAACGCTTGGGCCACGGCGCCGTGCCGCAATTGAGCCTGGCCGATAACGCCTTGCTCAGTGCTTTCCAGCAAGGCCTGGTCAGCCATGGGCTGATTCGACGCCGCAAGGTCGAACAACTGGCCGAGGCGATCATCCGTCGCTTTGGCGTGAAGACACCCGACTCCAAAACCTCGGCGCGCAGCCTCTCGGGAGGCAACTTGCAGAAATTCATTCTTGGCCGGGAGATCCTCCAACAACCAAAGCTGCTGGTGGCCGCTCACCCGACCTGGGGCGTGGACGTCGGTGCGGCGACGACCATCCATCGCGCCCTGATCGCCCTGCGCGATGCCGGCGCGGCGATTCTGGTGGTCTCCGAAGACCTCGACGAACTGTTCCAGATCAGCGACCGCCTCGGCGCCTTGTGCGGCGGGCGCCTGTCGGCCTTGCGTCCCACCGTCGAGACCCGCCTCAGCGACGTCGGCGCCTGGATGGCCGGCCAGTTCGACGCCCCTCAATCCCCTGCCCCCGCGCCGGTTTAACGGAGTTCCACATGCTGCTTTCTCTCGAACCCCGCGGCCAGCAATCGCGCCTGATGCTCTGGTGCTCGCCATTGCTGGCCGCCGTCTTGACCCTGGGCTGTGGCTCGCTGCTATTTATCGCCCTCGGGCATGACCCGTTGCAAACGTTGTACACGCTGTTGATCGCGCCGATCAGCGACCTGTACGGCGTCTCCGAATGGCTGGTCAAGACTTTGCCGATCCTGCTGTGCGCCCTCGGCCTGGCGGTGGCCTATCAGGCGCGGATCTGGAACATCGGCGCCGAAGGCCAACTGCTGCTGGGCGCCCTGGCCGGCAGTGCCTTGGCGGTGAACATCATCGACGTGCAGAGCCGCTGGGCATTGGTGTTGATCCTGCTGACCGGCACCCTGGCCGGGGCGGCTTGGGCCGGGCTCACGGCGTGGCTGCGCACGCGCTTCAACGCCAACGAGATCCTGACCAGCATCATGCTCAACTACATCGCCCTGAACCTGCTGCTGTTTTGCGTGCACGGGCCGTTGAAAGACCCCGCGGGGTTCAACTTCCCGGAGTCGGCGATGTTCGGCGAGGCCAGTCGCCTGCCGTTGCTGCTGGAGGATGGCCGGGTCCATGCCGGGGTGTATTTCGCCCTGTTGGCGTTGGTGGCGGTGTGGGTCTTGCTGCAGAAGAGCTTCGTCGGTTTTCAGATCAAGGTGCTGGGCCTCGATACCCGCGCCGCCGGTTTCGCCGGCTTTCGCCAGAAGCCGCTGGTGTGGCTGGCGCTTCTGCTCAGCGGAGCCCTGGCCGGGCTGGCCGGCGTCTGCGAAGTGACCGGACCGATCGGCCAACTGGTGCCGCAGGTGTCGCCGGGCTACGGCTATGCGGCGATTACCGTGGCGTTCCTCGGACGCCTCAACCCCATCGGCATTCTGCTTGCCAGCCTGTTGATGGCCCTGCTGTACATCGGCGGTGAGAGCGCACAGATGTCGCTGAACCTGCCCCAGGCAATCACCCAGTTGTTCCAGGGGATGATGCTGTTTTTCCTGTTGGCCTGCGACGTGCTGATCCTCTACCGGCCACGCCTGAACCTGCGCTGGATCCGGCGTGCCCAAACCACCGCGGTACAGGCAGGAGCCCTGTGATGGATATCGACCTGTTGAGCAATATTTTCTACGCCATGGTCCGCTGCGGCACACCGCTGCTGTTGGTGGCGTTGGGTGAATTGGTCTGCGAAAAAAGCGGCGTCCTCAACCTGGGCCAGGAAGGCATGATGCTGTTCGGCGCGGTGATCGGTTTTATCGTCGCGTTCAACAGCGGCCACCTCTGGCTCGGCGTGCTGTTGGCGATGACCGCCGGCATGCTGTTGTCGGCGCTGTTTGCGCTGGTGGCACTGGTATTCAACGCCAATCAGGTCGCCACCGGGCTGGCATTGACGATTTTCGGGGTGGGCCTGTCGAGCTTTGTCGGCGCGGCCTGGGTCGGCAAGCCGTTGGCGGGCTTCGAGCCGTTGGCCATTCCCTACCTGAGTGACATCCCCTTGATCGGACGGATGCTGTTTGCCCAGGACCTGCTGGTCTACTTGTCTTTCGCGCTGTTTGCGCTGGTGGCGTGGGTGATCGTGAAAAGCCGCGTCGGATTGATCATCCAGGCCGTTGGCGAAAACCCCGATGCCGCCAGCGCCATGGGCCTGCCGGTGTTGCGGGTACGGACCCTGGCGGTATTGTTTGGCGGCGCCATGGCCGGGTTGGCCGGCGCCTATCTGTCGCTGGCCTACACACCGATGTGGGCCGAAAACATGAGCGCCGGGCGCGGCTGGATCGCCCTGGCACTGGTCGTTTTCGCCAGTTGGCGAGTGTGGCGCCTGCTGCTGGGCGCTTACCTGTTCGGCCTCGCCAGCATCCTGCACCTGGTGGCCCAGGGGTTGGGGCTGGCGATTCCATCGAGCCTGTTGGCGATGCTGCCCTATGCCGCGACCATTGTGGTGCTGGTGCTGCTCTCCCGGGATGCCGTGCGCACCCGGTTGTATGCCCCTGTATCACTGGGGCAGCCTTGGCAGGCGGGGCATTGAGAACCCTGTGGCGAGGGAGCTTGCTCCCGCTCGACTGCGCTGTAGGAGCTGTCGAGTGCAACGAGGCTGCGATCTTTCCCCAGACGCTTGAATCTCAAGCGAAAGATCAAAAGATCGCAGGCTTCGCCAGCTCCTACAGAGCCCAGCGGGAGCAAGCTCCCTCGCCACGGACGGGCAGTATCTGCATAACGCCCCACACCACCTCGAAAAACAGGAAAACCCACAACACCGCACTGGCCCCATGCAGCAGCGCATACAGCATCCAGGCCGAAAACAGAAACCGCCCCGTCGCGTCATAACGCCCATACAACGGTTGCGGATCCCGAATCCGCAGCACGGCCCACACGCAGACAATCGAGCCCATCAAATTCACCATCAGCACATGCGCCGGCGCAAACGGCGGCAGGTCCCCTGGCAGGGCAAATAGCTGAGTCATGCTCATCAACACAGCATGCACCGCCGCAAAGCTCCACGGCGTGGCCAGCGCGGCCGACACGATCAGGTCGTACCAGGCGCTGCCGAGCACCACCCGGCGATATTGCATCGAAGTCCACATACACCTTGCTCCAGATAATTGGGAAGCGAAAAGGCTAAAGCCTGGGGTATGCTCCAAGGTCAAGTCCTCTGGAGTTCCACAATGCGCATCGGTGAATTAGCCCAGGCCTGCGCCGTCAGTCGGGACACGCTGCGCTTCTACGAGCAACGTGGCCTGATCGCGGCGACACGCAGCGCCAATGGCTACCGCGACTACCCTGCCGACGTGGTCCAACTGGTGCTCTATATCAAGACGGCCCAGCGCCTGGGCTTTACCCTGGGCGAGATCGGCGCCAGCGTCGCCGCCCTGTGGAACGCCCCCGACCCGGACTGCGCCGTGACGCAATTGCTGCAAGACAAACTGAACCTGATCGAAACCCGCATGACCGAACTCGACGCGTTGCGTCACGAGCTGAAACAACGGCTCGGGCAACGTTGTCCATTAAACCCGTGACCTTTTTCTTTCAAGGATGCCCTTCATGACTTCGGCAAGAAACGCATTGATCATCGGCGCCTCCCGGGGCCTGGGCCTCGGTCTGGTGAAGACACTGCTCAGCGATGGCTGGAACGTGACCGCCACCGTGCGCAACCCGCAGAACGCAGAAGCTTTGAAGGCGCTGGGCCCGGTGCGGATCGAGAAACTCGACATGGACGACCAGCAAGCCGTCATCGCCCTGAGCCAGCAGCTCAAGGGCGAAACCTTCGACCTGCTGTTCGTCAACGCCGGCGTCAAGGGCCCGGACAACCAGAGCCCGGGCGGCGCGACGCTGGCCGAAGTCGGCCAGTTGTTCTTCACCAACGCCGTGGCGCCGATCAACCTGGCCCAGCGTTTCGTCGGCCAGATCCGCGACGGCAGCGGCGTGCTGGCGTTCATGAGTTCGGTGCTGGGCAGCGTGACCATGCCCGACGCGCCGGAACTGGCGCTGTACAAGGCCAGCAAGGCCGCGCTCAACTCCATGACCAACAGCTTCGTCAGCCAACTCGGCGAGCAGACGTTGACGGTATTGTCGCTGCACCCGGGCTGGGTGAAGACCGACATGGGTGGTGAAGGCGCGGACATCGACGTCGAGACCAGCACCCGTGGGCTGATCGACCAAGTCAATGCCTTCGCCGGCAAGGGTGGGCATCACTTCGTCAATTACCGGGGCGAAACGATTCCCTGGTAAACACCCCCGATACCCTGTGGGACTCTGATAACCCTGTGGGAGCGAGCTTGCTCGCGATGGCGCCAGACCAGTCAACATTGATGTTGGATATCAGGCCGCTATCGCGAGCAAGCTCGCTCCCACATTGGATCTTTGTTGGGCACTGGAAATACGTCCGGCAACCTGAGTAAACTCCGCACCTCGCCCTATCCAACGGGCGACCCTGGATCAGCAGACAGGGCATCACTGAGCTGGCTAACCTGAACCCACTTTCAGAGGAGCCGGCCACCATGCCTGCGATCCGTACCTGGTTAAAAAATCCCCTCGCCACTTTCACGGCCAACGACCTCGATGCCCGTGGCGGTCTCGTCCTGCAGGACGGTGTGATCGTCGAGCTGCTAAGCGCCGGCCAACAACCCGCCCAGCCCTGTGACCACGTCTTCGACGCACGCGAGCATGTGATCCTGCCGGGGTTGATCAACACCCATCATCACTTCTACCAAACCCTGACCCGTGCCTGGGCGCCAGTGGTGAACCAGCCGTTGTTCCCCTGGCTGAAAACCCTCTACCCGGTGTGGGCGCGACTGACCCCGGAAAAACTCGCCCTGGCGAGCAAAGTGGCCTTGGCCGAGTTGCTGCTGTCGGGCTGCACCACAGCGGCCGACCACCATTACCTGTTCCCCCAAGGCCTGGAAAACGCCATCGACGTGCAAGTGCAAAGTGTCCGTGAATTGGGCATGCGCGCGATGCTGACCCGTGGCTCCATGAGCCTGGGCGAGGCCGACGGCGGCTTGCCACCGCAGCAGACCGTGCAGCAAGGCGAGGTGATTCTCGACGACAGCCAGCGCCTGATCGCTGAATACCACGAGCGCGGCGACGGCGCGCAGATCCAGATTGCCCTGGCGCCCTGTTCACCGTTTTCGGTCACGCCCCAAATCATGAGCGCCAGCGCCGAGCTGGCGGAAAAGCTCGACGTACGCTTGCACACGCACCTGGCCGAAACCCTCGATGAAGAAGCGTTCTGCCTGCAACGCTTCGGCCTGCGCACCGTGGATTACCTGGACAGCGTCGGCTGGCTCGGCCCACGCACCTGGCTGGCCCATGGCATCCATTTCAACCCGGACGAAATCGCCCGACTCGGTGCCGCCGGCACTGGCATCTGTCACTGCCCAAGTTCGAACATGCGCCTGGCCTCGGGCATTTGCCCGACCCTGGAACTGACCGCCGCCGGTGCTCCTGTGGGCCTGGGCGTAGACGGTTCGGCGTCCAACGATGCCTCGAACATGATCCTCGAAACCCGCCAAGCGCTATACATCCAGCGCCTGCGCTACGGCGCGCCAGCGATCACACCGGAGCGCGTACTGGGCTGGGCGACCCGGGGCTCGGCGCAACTGCTCGGGCGCAACGATATCGGCGAACTGGCCGTGGGCAAGCAAGCCGACCTGGCGCTGTTCAAGCTCGATGAGCTGCGCTTCTCCGGCAGCCACGACCCGGTCTCGGCCCTGCTGTTATGCGGCGCGGACCGGGCGGATCGGGTGATGATCGGTGGGCAATGGCGAGTGATCGACGGCCAGGTCGAGGGGTTGGACTTGAAGGGTCTGATTGCCGATCACAGCCAGGCAGCACGGGAATTGATCGCCGGCACCTGACCCACCCTAACCCCCCTGTGGGAACGAGCTTGCTCGCGATAGCGGTGTATCAGTCGACATCGATGTTGAATGTCATTCCGTCATCGCGAGCAAGCTCGCTCCCACAGCGGGACGGTGTTGAACCTAAAGGCCCAGCAGGGACAGCATGATAAATGTTGCGAACAACACAAAGTGCGTCATGCCTTCGATGGCATTGGTTTCGCCATCGTTGAGGTTGATCGCACTGACAATCAAGGTGATGAAAATCATCACCGTCTGCACCGGGGTCATTGCCATCTGGAACGGCTGGCCGGTATAGAGGGCCATGGCTTCCATCACGGGCACGGTGAGGATCACCGTGGACAGCGACGCCCCCAGCGCGATGTTCACCACCGACTGCATGCGATTGGCGAGGGCCGCGCGCAGGGCGGTAAGGATTTCCGGCGCGGCAGAGATCGCCGCCACCAGGATCGCCGTGACCACGGGCGGGGCACCCGAACCTTCCAGCCCCAGGTCGAGGGCCTTGGACATGACTTCGGCCAGGGCACCGATCACCACCACGCCAAACACCAGCGCGCCGATGGAAATCGTCAGGCTGACGGGTTTCGGCTCGTTTTCCACCGGTTCTTTCTTGCGACGTTTTTCCGGGTAGCTGTAGCTGAAGAAATAACTGTGGGGCCCGACCTGCATGCGCAGGAAAAGCGTGTACAGCACGATCATCGCGCCGATGGTGAACGCCGAATAGGTTTTCCAGCTCTCCCGGGGAATGAACTCCGGCACCACCATCGACACGCCCATGGCCGTGAGGATCATCACGCTGTAGGTGCGCGCGGAATCGTCGTTGTAGACCTGCTCGCCATGCTTGATCCCGCCCATCAGCGCCGCCAATCCGAGGATGCCGTTGATGTCGAGCATCACCGCCGAATAGATCGTGTCCCGCACCAGCGTCGACGAGGCTTCGTTGTTCATCATGATCGCCAGGATCACCACTTCCACCAGCACCGCCGACAAGGTCAGGATCATGGTGCCGTAAGGGTCACCGACCTTTTCCGCCAGCAGCTCGGCGTGATGGGCCACGCGCATGGAGGCCGCGACGATGAAACCGATCAAGACCAGGCCGCCGATCAACGCCACCACCTGCCCGCTGCCCAGCAGCCAGTGCTCCAACGGATAGGCGACACACACGGCGGCCAGCGCCAGCAACAGCAGTTTTTCTTGCTTGATCAAAGTGAACATCGCGGGCCTGTCACTGTGAGCGGGTCATGAGTTACTGACTGTGGGGGGCGCCGAACGTTTCGTCGGTGTGGTGCACCAGGGGGTGGCGAGTGGCTTGCAGGCGCACCTTTATTGCGCTCAGGGGCCTCATCGCGAGCACGCTCGCTCCCACAGGTTATGCGGATATAAAACCTGTGGCGAGGGAGCTTGCTCCCGCTCGGTTGCGAAGCAACCGTAAAAAACAGGGCCGCTGCGCAGCCCAGCGGGAGCAAGCTCCCTCGCCACAATAGGGTCATGTCGATTAGTTGTCCTGTTGGTCAGCATTTTGCATTGATGCTGCACAGCCAACCTCACAACAAAATGGAGTCCGAGTTCATGCACAAACGCCCTTTGAAGAAGTTGCTTTGCGCCGTCGTCGCAGCCGTCGGCCTGGGTGCCGGCTTGAATGCCAGTGCCGCCGACCCGCTGAAGGTCGGCTTCGTCTACATCGGTCCGATCGGCGACCACGGCTGGACCTATCAGCATGAACAAGGGCGCAAGGAACTGGCGGCGAAATTCGGCGAGCAGATCACCACCCACTATGTGGAGAACGCGCCGGAGGGGGCCGACGCCGAGCGGGTGATCCGCAACATGGCCAAGGACAAGTACGACCTGATCTTCACCACCTCCTTCGGCTACATGAACCCGACGCTGAAAGTCGCCAAGCAATTCCCCAAGGTGATCTTCGAACACGCCACCGGCTACAAGCAGGACAAGAACCTCGGCACCTACCTGGCTCGTACCTATGAAGGTCGCTACGTCGGCGGTTTCCTCGCGGCCAAGATGACCAAGACCAAGAAGATCGGCTATGTCGCTTCGTTCCCGATCCCGGAAGTCATTCGCGACATCAACGCCATCCAACTGGCCCTGAACAAGTACAACCCCGGCACCGAAATCAAAGTGGTGTGGGTCAACTCCTGGTTCGATCCGGGCAAGGAAGCCGACGCCGCCAACGCGCTGATCGACCAGGGCGTCGACGTGGTGTTCCAGCACACCGACAGCCCGGCGCCGATCCAGGCCGCCGAACGCCGCGGCGTCTATGCGGTGGGCTACGCTTCGGACATGGCCCACTTCGGGCCCAAGGCGGTGCTGACCTCCATCGTCAATGACTGGGGCCCGCATTACATCCAGGCGACCCAGAGCGTAATCGACCATGGCTGGAAATCCCAGGACTACTGGGGTGGCCTGAAGGAAGGCACGGTGAAACTGCCGATCAGCGACCTGGTGCCGGCAGCGGTCAAGGGCGAAGCCGAGCAGATCATCGCCGACATCGAGAGCGGCGCCTTCCACCCGTTCACCGGCCCGATCAAGGACCAGGCCGGCGTCGAGAAAATCCCGGCGGGCGTGAGCGCCACCAACGCGGAACTGGCGTCGATGAATTATTACGTCGAAGGCATGAAGGCTGAGATCCCCAAATAGCTGGCGAATAGACACAAGACCCTGTGGGAGCGAGCCTGCTCGCGATAGCGATTTATCTGTCCACATCCATGTTGAACGTAAGTCCGCTATCGCGAGCAGGCTCGCTCCCACATTGAGTACACCTTTAAGTTCAGGAAAAGCCATGAACAGCCTGCCCATCATCGACATCAGCCCACTCTACGACGATGAGCCCGACGCCTGGCAAGCCGTCGCCGAGCAGATCGACCGCGCCTGCCGCCAATGGGGATTTTTCTACATCAAGGGCCATCCCATCAGTCCAGCGCGCATCGCCGAGGTGCTGGGCAATGCCCAACGTTTCTTCGCCTTGCCCGTCGAAGAAAAACTCAAGATCGACATCACCCGGACCCGCCACCACCGTGGCTACGGCGCCGTCGCCACGGAACAACTGGACCCGACCAAGCCCAGTGATCTGAAGGAAACCTTCGACATGGGCCTGCATCTGCCGGCCGATCACCCCGAGGTGCTGGCGGAAAAACCCTTGCGCGGCCCCAACCGTCACCCCGACCTGAGCGGTTGGGAAGCCTTGATGGAGCAGCACTACCGCGACATGCAAGCGCTTGCGCAAACCCTGCTGCGCGCCATGACCCTGGCGCTGGGCATCGAACGGGACTTTTTCGACACGCGCTTCAACGAGCCGGTGAGCGTGCTGCGCCTGATCCATTACCCGCCCCGCGACACTGCCAGCAGCGCCGAGCAGCAAGGGGCCGGCGCCCATACCGATTACGGTTGCATCACCCTGCTCTACCAGGACGCCGCCGGCGGCCTGCAAGTGCGCAACGTCAACGGCCAGTGGATCGACGCGCCGCCCATCGAGGGCACCTTCGTGGTCAACCTCGGCGACATGATGGCGCGCTGGAGCAACGACCGTTACCTGTCCACGCCGCACCGGGTGATCAGCCCGCTGGGAGTGGACCGCTACTCGATGCCATTCTTTGCCGAGCCGCACCCCGACACGCTGATCCAGTGCCTGCCCGGTTGCCAGGATGACACCCACCCGCCAAAGTACCCAACCACCACTTGCGCCGAATTCCTGCTGTCGCGCTTCGCTGACACCTATGCTTACCGGCGGGAGCCGCAGCCCGTGTAGTGGATCAGCCGGTCAGGTTTTACCCGACAGGGCGGCCAGCCCCCTGTAGAATGCCCGCCATCGATTCGCTGATGAGAAAAGACCATGTACGACTGGCTGAACGCCCTGCCCAAGGCTGAACTGCACCTGCACCTGGAAGGCTCGCTGGAACCCGAGCTGCTGTTCGCCCTGGCCGAGCGCAACAAGATCGCCCTGCCGTGGAGCGACGTCGACACCCTGCGCAAGGCCTATGCCTTCAACAACCTGCAGGAATTTCTCGACCTGTATTACCAGGGCGCCGATGTGCTGCGCACCTCCCAGGATTTCTACGACCTGACCTGGGCCTACCTGTTGCGGTGCAAGGCGCAAAACGTGATCCACACCGAACCGTTCTTCGACCCGCAGACCCACACCGACCGTGGCGTCCCGTTCGAAGTGGTGCTCAACGGCATCGCCGCCGCCCTCAAGGACGGGGAGCAACAACTGGGCATCACCAGCGGCCTGATCCTGAGTTTCCTGCGCCATCTGAGCGAAGAACAAGCCGAGAAAACCCTCGACCAGGCGCTGCCGTTCCGCGATGCCTTCGTGGCCGTGGGCCTGGACAGTTCGGAAATGGGCCATCCGCCGAGCAAGTTCCAGCGGGTATTCGACCGCGCACGCAACGAGGGCTTCCTCACCGTCGCCCATGCCGGCGAAGAAGGCCCGCCCGAGTACATCTGGGAAGCCCTGGACCTGCTGAAGATCCAGCGCATCGACCATGGCGTGCGGGCCATCGAAGACGAGCGGCTGATGCAGCGGATCATCGACGAGCAGATTCCATTGACCGTGTGCCCGCTGTCCAACACCAAGCTCTGCGTGTTCGACGACATGTCGCAGCACAACATCCTCGACATGCTCGAGCGCGGCGTGAAGGTGACGGTGAACTCCGATGACCCGGCGTACTTCGGCGGCTATGTCACCGAAAACTTCCACGCCCTGCACACCCACCTGGGCATGACCCAGGACCAGGCCAAGCGCCTGGCGCAGAACAGCCTGGATGCGCGGTTGGTGAAACCTTAAGACCTTTGAGGTTGAGTAGGCCCTCTTCACTGAGAACACCTGTGGCGAGGGAGCTTGCTCCCGCTCGAGCGCGAAGCGGTCGCAATCGGTGAAAGCGGTTTGACGATGGGGCTGCTACGCAGCCCAGCGGGAGCAAGCTCCCTCGCCACAAGGAGCTCTATTGCGCTCCCCCCTCGCTCAACTCCTCCAGCGTCTTGCCCCGGGTTTCCATCCCGAACAACCAGACCACCCCCGCCGCCACGGCGAAGCACAGCGCGCCCAGGGCGAATACGCCGCCCTGGCCGGTGATGGGAAACACCAGGCCGGTCACCAGGGGGCCGAGCAGCGAACCGATGCGCCCCACCGCCGAAGCAAAACCCGAGCCCGTGGCCCGTGCCGAGGTCGGGTACAGCTCCGGCGTGTAGGTGTAGAGCACCGCCCACATGCCAAACAGGAAAAACTGCATCAGCAACCCGGTGCCGATCAACAGGCCGACGTTGCCGCCAAACACCGCGCTCTGCCCATACAGAAACGCCATCACGCCGCCGCCCAGCAACGTGATGATGCACACCGGCTTGCGTCCCCAACGCTCCACGAGCCAGGCCGCCATCAGGAAGCCGGGAATCCCGCCCAGGGAAATCAACACGGTGTAATACACCGACTGCGTCACGGCGAACCCCGACTGCTGCAGCAACGCGCTGAGCCAGGACGTCAGGCCATAAAAACCGAGCAATGCAAAGAACCAGACACTCCAGATCATCGTCGTGCGCTGGCGATACAGCGGCGACCAGATCTGCGCCAGGGCCGAAAAGAAATTGCCCGGCACACGCTCGACCCTTGGCAGGCGGATCGGCTCCGGCAGGTCGCGCCGTCCCAGCGAGGCCCGGACCTTGTCTTCGATCCGCTTGAGCACGGCGTCCGCTTCGTCACCCCGCCCGGCCTGTTCCAACCAGCGCGGCGACTCGGGAATGAAGAAGCGAATCGCCAGGACAAACACCGCCGGCACCGCCAGCACCAGGAAGATGTCGCGCCAACCGATCACCGGCAGCAGGAAATACGACAACACCCCCGCCGCCACGAAACCCAGCGGCCAGAAACCATCCATCAAGGCGATGTA
This sequence comes from Pseudomonas thivervalensis, assembly GCF_001269655.1. Taxonomy (GTDB): domain Bacteria; phylum Pseudomonadota; class Gammaproteobacteria; order Pseudomonadales; family Pseudomonadaceae; genus Aquipseudomonas; species Aquipseudomonas thivervalensis. Next base: position 644,787 of record NZ_LHVE01000001.1, on the reverse strand, counting down.
GCGCCCTCGACGCTTGGCCGGGATCAGTTCCGAGAGCATGGACTGGGCAATCGGGAACTCCATGCCCATGCCGATGCCGAGCAGGACGCGAAACAGTGTCAAGGTCTCGACGTCCTGGGCGGTAGAGCACAGGTAACTGGCAATGCCCCACAACACGATGCTCCATTGGAACACCGGCTTGCGCCCGAACCGATCGGCCAGCATGCCCGACAGCGACGCCCCCAGCACCATGCCGAAGAAGCTGGAGCTGGCGAGCAGACCGGCCTGGGCGGTGCTCAGGCCGAACTCGGCTTTGATCGAGCCCAACAGGAACGTCATCATTGCCAAGTCCATGGAATCGAAGAAAAACGCCAGGGCGATGATGATGAAAATGACCCGGTGATACCCGCTGATGGGTAACCGCTCCAGGCGTTCCGCCGCGCTGTAACCGTGAGTATTCATGCAAGCCCCCCAATCCAGAAAAATTCCCCGGACCGAGTGTGCGCGAACCTTGCGGGCGGTTATTGCTGATTACGACCTGCCGACAGCCCTGAGCGACGCGCCAGGAGCGTTTCCTAGAGCGCCATCTCCACGGCGTCCTGCCGGGCGAACCGGTGGATTTCCTGCTGGCCGAGCGTCGTCACCTGCAAGGCCCGCGAATCGTTGGGCAAGGTCAGCCAACCCGACTGCAGGAACAACTGCAGCAACGCCGCCCCCAGCGCGCCCCCCAGGTGCGGACGCCGCTCGCTCCAGTCCGGGCAGGGGCAGGCGATACGGGCGTTGCGATGGGCCAGGGCCTGGATGAACAAACCACGCTCGGCCAGTTGGTTGGCGCCCTTGTGCGTGACGATCACCCGCTGTTCGAACTGCTCGATCCACCCGGCATCCAGCAGGCGCTGGTAGAGATCGGCCGCCAGGGTTCCCCCCAGGTGATCGTCGCACAGCCTGGCCCGCATCAACGAAGCGGGGGCCGATGGGGCCTTGGTCGGCATGACCCGGCGCTTGAAGACCTCCGGAATCTGCCGCGGCGTACTGACCAGGGTCGCGCTGGCCAGGGCTTCGACGGCCGCGCCGATTTCAGGCGCGGCCAGGCGGAAAAACCGCTTGCGGCCCCGGGCTTCGACTTTCAACAGGCCTCCGGCGGACAAGCGCCCCAGGTGCGCGTTGGCCGATGACGGCGACAACCCGGCGAGCAATGCCAACTCCTCGGCCTGGCGGGCCGTGCCGTCCATCAAGGCCCACATCATTGCGCTGCGCTTGGGGTCAGCCAGCAGCGTGGCGATCTGGCTGATGCAAGGTGCATGTTCCATGTATTCACTCCCTGTTGAATCATTCGTCTACTGCTCTGGCGCAGGCGGTCGCTAGTATAAGCGCGGCGATCGAGCTTTCCTGTCCTCCGGAAACCTTTGGAGGCGATTGTTCATGAGGGAAAAGTCTCTATTTGTGCGCGACTATTGCCCCGCCCCCGTCGGGAGTGGAAATCGAGCCGTCAACTCACCACAGCGGGTCCGGAGCATGTCCCGCAAAAGGTTGATGGGTTTGCTCAATTGCGCCCGGTGCGCGCATAGCAGGTTGAGCGGCGCGCGTTCGCATTGCAGGTGCGGCAAGAGGATTTTCAAGCGCCCGGCCAGCACGTCGGTGGACACATCCAGCCATGACTTGTAGGCGATCCCGGCACCTGCCACCGCCCAGCGGCGCACCACATCGGCGTCGTCACTGAAGCGGTCGCCCGTAACGGTGAGGCTCACCTCCCGCTTGCCGTCATGAAAACCCCATCGGTCATGGACCCGGCTGCCCAGCATGTACAACAGGCAGTTGTGCTGGGCCAATTGTTCCAACTGATGGGGTTCACCCTGGCGTGCCAGATAATCCGGCGACGCACACAGCACCCGACGGTTATCCGGGGCGACGGGCAAGGCCACCAGGCTCGAATCTTCCGGATCGCCATAACGCAGGGCAATGTCCACCGGTTGCTTGAACAGGTCGGCAATGCGATCGCCCAACAGCAACCGCACCGTCAGCCCCGGGTGCTCGCGCTGGAACGCGTCCAGCCAGGGCAACAGCAGGTTGCGCCCCAAGTCCGATGGCGCGGACAACTGCAACACGCCGCTGACCTGGTCCTGACCGCTGGTCAACAACCGCCGGCCTTCATCTAGGCTGCTCAACGCGGCACGGGCATATTCGAGAAAGCCCTCGCCTTCGGCCGTCAGGCGCAGGCTGCGGGTGGAGCGGGCCAACAGCCGCGCGCCGAGGTGCTGCTCGATCCGTTTCAACGCGGCACTGGCCACCGCCGCCGACAGGTCCATGACCCTGGCCGCCGCCGAAAGGCTGCCCAGGTCCGCCGCCCGGACAAACAATTGCAAGTCATCGAAGCGAAGCATGACGGCTCCATTATCAAAATATTATTGAAAGAGCCTGTTCTTTTAGCCGGTTTTATCTCGACTATAAATAGTCAAACATGGCCTTCATCGAAACTCACCTCACGGAGCCGCTTCATGAAAGCCATCGCCTACTACCATTCGTTGCCCATCACCGACCCGCAATCGCTCCAGGACATTGAACTGCCGGAACCGCTCGCCGGTCCCCGAGACCTGCTGGTAGAGGTCAAGGCTATTTCGGTCAATCCGGTGGACACCAAGGTCCGCCAGAACGTCCAACCCGAAGACGGCGTCGCCAAGGTGCTGGGCTGGGACGTAGCCGGCGTGGTCAAGGCGGTGGGCAGCGAGGTCACGCTGTTCAAGGCCGGGGACAAGGTGTTCTACGCCGGTTCCATCGCCCGGGCCGGTGGCAACAGCGAGTTGCACGTGGTGGATGAGCGCATTGTCGGCCACATGCCCAAGACCCTCGGTTTCGCCGATGCGGCAGCGCTGCCGTTGACGGCCATTACCGCTTGGGAATTGTTGTTCGAGCGCCTGCACATCCAGGAAGGCCAGGACGACCAGGGCCAAAGCCTGTTGATCGTCGGCGCGGCGGGAGGCGTGGGTTCGATCCTGACGCAACTGGCCCACCAACTCACCGGGCTGAAAGTGATTGGCACCGCGTCCCGTGCGCAAACCCAGGAATGGGTGCGCAACCTGGGTGCCGACCTGGTAATCGACCACAGCCGCCCCTTGAGCGACGTGTTGAAAGAAGCAGGCCAGCCCCAGGTGACTCACGTCGCCAGCCTGACCCAGACCGACCAGCACCTGGACCAATTGGTCGAAGCCCTCGCGCCCCAAGGCAAACTGGCGCTGATCGACGATCCCAAGGCGCTGGACGTGACCAAGCTCAAGCGCAAGAGCCTGTCGTTGCACTGGGAGTTCATGTACACCCGCTCGCTGTTCGAAACGGCGGACATGCTCGAGCAGCACAAACTGCTCAACCGTGTGGCCGCCCTGATCGACGCCGGGACGTTGAAGACCACGGTGGGCGAGCATTTCGGCACCATCAACGCCGAGAACCTGCGCCGTGCGCATGCGTTGCTGGAAAGCGGCCAGGCCAAGGGCAAGATTGTGCTCGAAGGCTTCTGACCGAACGCAGCAGTCGCCCCGCCAACAATCCTTGTGGCGAGGGAGCTTGCTCCCGCTGGGCTGCGCAGCAGCCCCAATGTGGGCGCTGCGCACCCAAGCGGGAGCAAGCTCCCTCGCCACAAGTGGTACATCAACTTGGAACTGCTGTTGCATCAACTTGGAACTGCACCGTCAGTCCGAGAATTGACCGTTGTCACAATTGCGATCGCATTCGGGTCTACACTCGAGGCCTTTGCAACGCAATCTTTTCGTGAGGAGGTCAGCAATGAAGATCCTGATAAAAGAAGTGGCAAAATCCCAATGGCAAGTGCGTCTTGACCAGCACGTCGTCACCTTCCGTACCGAGGCTGAAGCCCAGGCTTTCGCCACGACCCTGCAAGCGCGGATCCACGCGCCTCATCATTTCCCCGAACAGCAGCAGCGCGCAGCTGGCTGAGTCAGCCCTCGCCACTGGCCTGGGCCAGGGCCCGGGCGTTTTGCAGACGACGGGTGAGCATGGCGGCACCCACCACCAACAGCCCGCAGAGACTGATGACCAAGGCCATCGGCACGGCGGTGCCGTCATGCAACGCGGCGACCAGCGCGGCGGCTCCCGCCGCGACGGAAAACTGCAGGCAGCCAAGCATGGCCGAAGCACTGCCCGCCCGCGCGCCCTGCCCGTTCATGGCGCAGGCCGAGGCATTGGGAAGGATGCAACCCAGGCTGGCGATGCAGATAAACAGTGGGACCAGCAGCGGCCACAACTGCGCAGGTTGCAATGAACTGACCGCCAACAGGCTCAGCCCGGCGCCCAGGTAAACCCATACTGCGCGGTTCAATAGGAACGCCGGGCCGCGCTTGGACAGCAGCCGGGCGTTGACCTGAGCAACCAGGATGAAGCCTGCCGCGTTGGTGCCAAACAGCCAACCGAAATGTTCGGCGGGCACGCCATAAAGCTTGATGAAGACGAAAGGCGAGCCGGCAATGTAGGCAAACATCCCAGCGATAGCGATGCCCCCCGTCAGCGCATGGCCGAGGTAGACGGCATCGGTCAATAACCGGCCATATTGGCGCAACGCCCCCGACAACGGCTGCCGAGGCACATAGTCCGGCAAGCTCTCCGGCAGCCACAAGGCCACCGCCGTCGACGCCAATGCGCTGAACACGGTCAGGGCAATGAAGATTGACTGCCAGCCATGCAGGTTCACCAGCAACCCGCCCAGCATTGGCGCCAGAATTGGCGCCAGGCCCATCACCAGCATCAGTTGCGAAAACACCTTGGCCGAGCCCACCGCGTCGCATTTGTCGCTCACCACCGCCCGAGAGATCACCATCCCGGCACAGCCGCCCAAGGCCTGGACGAAGCGAGCGCCGATCAGCCATTCGAGGTTCGGTGCATAGGCGCAGCCCAGGGACGCCAGGGTGAACAATCCGACGCCGGTCAGCAGCGGAATGCGCCGCCCGAAGCGATCCGCCACCGGCCCATAGGCCAACTGCCCGATGGACAAGCCGAGGAAATAGGCCGCCAGGGTCAATTGGATGTGTTTTTCGTCAGTGCCAAAGGCTGTGGCCATTGCCGGGAAGGCAGGCAGGTAGAAATCGATCGCCAAGGGACCGAAAGCGCTCAAGGCGCCAAGAATCAGAATCGTACGGAGGTTCATCGGGCGTCCAGCTCAGGCGTCGTTCGACAGCCCGACAGTCTAGCTGTGCCGGGCGCTCTTGAACATTCCGATAGGTCGCTAACGATTAAAAAATTCAAACGGCGCTGACTTGATAACCCTCCTCCTGGATGGCCTCGACCACGGCATTGGCCGGCAATGAACTCTGGACCTCGACGGTCTTGGCGCCCAGGTCGATACGCACGTGAGCCGCCGGATCCTTGGCCTGCAGAGCCTGGGTGATGGCCTTGACGCAGTGACCGCAGGACATGCCCTCGACATTGAATGTTTGCATGAGATGACTCCTTGGGATTGAAGTTGGCGCCAGTCTCAAGCTTGCCATCATGGCAAGGTCAAGTTCTGACAAAAACTGCCGGGCTGGCAATCGGCATCGCCGTCAGCCAAGCTGCACCCATCAAGGATTCCACACCGGAGGTTCAGCCATGCGCTGGTCAGCGTTCAGCCTGTTTTGCATGCTCGGTTTTTCAGCGGTGGCGCCCCAAGCCTTGGCCGCCGGCGAAGATTATGGCGTGTTGATCATTTCCCGGGAGCGCCTGGAAGTGGCGACCAGCTGCGAAATCGGCATCTACATCCAGGATCAACTCTCGGCCAGGCTGTTCCAGGAGCAAAGCACCTCGTTCAACCTGCCGCCAGGTCAATTCTCCTTGCGCCTGAAATTGCTGCCAGGACAGGCGCCGGGCTGCAACCCGGGCATGCTCGCACCGGGCTCGCAGGACATTACCCTCAGGGCCGGTGACATCCTGAAGTTCCGCATCGCCATGAACCATCAAGGCATGTTCCTCAAGCCCGCCGGGCTCGGTTACTGACACACCACTGTCCCTGTGGGAGCGAGCTTGCTCGCGATGACGGCCTAACATCCAACATTGAGGTCGACTGACCTACCGCTATCGCGAGCAAGCACGCTCCTACAGGGATTGGCGCTTGACCTTGCCAGCATGGCAAGGTTGATCCTGTAGTCATTCACTACAGGGAGCCCGACCCATGTCCGAATCCACCACGTTCGATCTACCCATTGCCGGCATGACCTGCGCCAGTTGCGCCGGACGGGTCGAGCGAGCCTTGCGCAAAGTCGCCGGTGCCAGTGCCGTCAGCGTCAACCTGGCGACGGAACTGGCCCGTGTCCAGGCCCCCGAAGGCAGCCTGCCGGCTTTGAAGCAGGCCGTCGAACAGGCGGGTTATAGCGTTCCCGTGCACACCCTGGAACTGAACATCGAAGGCATGACCTGCGCCTCCTGTGTCGGCCGGGTCGAACGCGCCCTGAGCAAGGTAGACGGCGTGAACAGCGTCAGCGTCAACCTGGCCAACGAGCGGGCCCACCTCGAACTGCTCGGCCAAGTGGATGCGCAAACCCTGATCGATGCTGTCAAGCGCGCCGGCTACGACGCCACGGTCTGGCAGGCCGAGCAAGCCGCCGACACCCAGAGCAACCGTCTGAACCGTGAACGCCTGGCACTGGTGCTGGCGATCCTGCTATCCGTGCCCCTGGTGCTGCCCATGCTGCTGCAGCCGTTCGGCGTGCATTGGATGCTCCCGGCCTGGGTCCAATTCGCCCTGGCGACGCCGGTGCAATTCATCTTCGGTGCGCGTTTTTATGTCGCGGCCTTCAAGGCCGTGCGGGCCGGTGCCGGGAACATGGACCTGCTGGTGGCCCTGGGCACCAGCGCCGGCTACGGCTTGAGCCTTTATGAATGGGTGATCGCCCGCCCTGGCAGCATGCCGCACCTGTATTTCGAGGCCTCAGCCGTCGTGATCGCCCTGGTGTTGCTCGGCAAATACCTGGAAAGCCGTGCCAAGCGCCAGACCGCCAGCGCCATTCGCGCCCTCGAAGCCTTGCGCCCGGAACGGGCGATCCAGGTAATCGAGGGCCAGGAGCGGGACGTGGCCATCAGCGCCCTGCGCTTGAATGACCTGGTGCTGGTCAAGCCGGGCGAACGCTTCCCGGTGGACGGCGAAGTACTGGAAGGCCAGAGCCATGCCGACGAAGCGCTGATCAGCGGCGAAAGCCTGCCGGTGCCCAAGCAACCCGGCGACACAGTCACCGGCGGCGCCATCAATGGCGAAGGCCGGTTGCTGGTGCGCACGCAAGCCCTAGGCGCCGAAACCGTTCTGGCGCGCATCATCCGCCTGGTGGAAGACGCCCAGGCCGCCAAGGCGCCGATCCAGAAACTGGTGGATAAAGTCAGTCAGGTCTTCGTCCCGGTGGTGCTGTTGCTGGCCCTGGCGACGTTGATCGGCTGGTGGCTGTACGGCGCGCCTCTGGAAACCGCGCTGATCAACGCCGTCGCCGTATTGGTGATCGCCTGCCCCTGCGCCCTGGGCCTGGCGACACCCACGGCGATCATGGCCGGCACTGGCGTGGCGGCGCGCCACGGGATTCTGATCAAGGACGCCGAGGCCTTGGAACGCGCCCATGAAGTCACGACGGTGGTGTTCGACAAGACCGGCACTCTGACCTCCGGCACGCCGCGCATCGCCCACTTGACCGCCCTCGACGGTGATGAAGACGCGCTGCTGAACATGGCCGGCGCCCTGCAACGCGGCAGCGAACATCCTCTGGCCAAAGCGGTGCTGGACGCCTGCGCCGAGCGCGGCCTGGACGTGCAGGATGTCAGCGACAGCCAGTCCCTGGCTGGACGCGGCATCGCCGGCAGCCTCGACGGTCACCGCCTGGCCCTGGGCAATCGTCGCCTGCTGGACGAGCTGGGCCTGAACCCCGGTTCGCTGGCCGACTCCGCACAGGCTTGGGAAACCGAAGGCCGCACCTTGTCCTGGTTGATCGAACAAGGCGCGACGCCGCGGGTGCTGGGCCTGTTCGCTTTCGGTGACACCCTCAAGCCCGGTGCCCTCGCCGCCGTGGAAGCCTTGAATGAACAGCACATCGCCAGCCACTTGCTCACCGGCGACAACCAAGGCAGCGCCCGGGTGGTGGGCCAGGCGTTGGGGATCACTCATGTCCATGCCGAAGTGTTGCCTGCGGATAAATCCGCCATCGTCCAGCAACTGAAGAGCCATTCGGTGGTGGCGATGGTGGGCGACGGCATCAACGACGCTCCGGCCCTGGCCGCCGCCGACATCGGCATTGCCATGGGCGGCGGCACCGACGTGGCGATGCATGCCGCGGGCATCACCCTCATGCGCGGCGATCCGCGACTGGTGCCGGCGGCGCTGGACATCAGCCGCAAGACCTACGCCAAGATCCGCCAGAACCTGTTCTGGGCGTTCGTCTATAACCTGATCGGCATCCCCCTGGCGGCGTTCGGTTTTCTCAACCCGGTGCTGGCCGGCGCGGCCATGGCGCTGTCGAGCGTCAGCGTGGTGAGCAATGCGTTACTGTTGAAGCTCTGGACACCCAAGCAGTTGGAGGACAAACGATGAACATCGGCCAAGCGGCCCGCCAGAGCGGCCTGAGCGCGAAAATGATCCGTTATTACGAATCCATCGGCCTGCTCAAGGCCGCCCATCGCACCGACAGCGGCTATCGGATCTACGGCACCGATGACCTGCACACCCTGGCGTTCATCAAGCGCTCCCGGGATCTCGGCTTCTCCCTGGAAGAGGTCGGCAAACTGCTGACCCTCTGGCAAGACCGCCAACGCGCCAGCGCCGACGTCAAGACCCTGGCCCGGCAACACATCGATGAACTGAACCAGAAAATCCGCGAACTGGCCGAACTGCGCGACACCCTGCAAGACCTGGTAGAGCACTGCCACGGCGACCACCGTCCGGACTGTCCGATCCTCAAGGAACTGGCGTCGGGGTGCTGCAAAAGTTGATGCCACCGCCAATCCCCCTGTGGGAGCGAGCCTGCTCGCGATAGCGGTGGGTCTGCTTGCATCTATGTTGAATGTGCCGCCGTCATCGCGAGCAAGCTCGCTCCCACAGGAGAAACGCGGCCTCACCAAGAGCCAGGTCGGCTATCAGGCCGCCTCGCGGTGGACGTTGATCTCGGGCGCCCCGTTAACCACGATGGCTGAACGAAGGTGTTGCGCAGTGGGCACCTCGGCATGGATGCCGAGGTAGCCGCGCGGGGCCATGGATGGCCCTTCGCGGCGGCCCACGGAGCAATGCCTTCGTTCAGGCATGCCGAGCCTAGGCGAGGCACCAAGTGGTGGGGCAAAAGCGTTTTGGTTACTTTTGCGCTCTTCAAAAGTGACCCGCTGTAAGAGCGGAACCATAAGCCGCCGTTACCGCAGAAACGGATATACACACCAAAAAAAATCCCCCCCGGCAAATTGAGCCTCAAAAAACGAAGCCAAAAAAAAAGACGCCTTTCCATTTCTGAAAGAAGCGCCGTTTTTTCCAAGTGAACAGCATTACGGCCATCGGCCGGGTTTCCGTTCAACCGATCATTGCATCCACGGCGGCGGTGGTTCTTCGGTCTTGCCCGGTGGAGCATCGTCGGCGGCGCGGACGGCCTGGCGGCGTTCCTCGTCCAGGCGCGCGGCTTCGATCTCGCGCATGATCCCGCCGACATCCGCCAGTTCTTCCGGTTCGTCGAACTCGCCGGTCAACACGCTGGCCGGGTGCAGGGTCCCAGCTTCATACAGCGCCCACATTTCCTTCGCGTACTTGGTGCGCTTGAGCTCCGGGGCAAACCGGCCGAAGTAGGACGCCATGTTGCCCACGTCCCGCTCCAGCATGCTGAAGGCATGGTTGTTACCCGCGGCATCCACCGCTTGCGGCAGGTCGATGATCACCGGCCCCGTTGGCGTGAGCAGGACGTTGAACTCCGACAGGTCGCCATGCACCAGACCGGTACACAGCATCAGCACGATCTGGGAAATCAGATAGGCGTGATATTCACGGGCCTGGTCCGGCTCCAGCACCACATCGTTCAGGCGCGGCGCCGCATCGCCATACTCGTCGGCCACCAGTTCCATCAGCAACACGCCTTCAAGGAAGTCGTACGGCTTGGGCACGCGCACACCCGCGCTCGCCAGGCGGAACAGGGCCGCCACTTCGGCATTCTGCCAGGCGTCCTCGGTTTCCTTGCGCCCGAACTTCGAGCCCTTGGCCATGGCCCGGGCCTGACGGCTATTACGGACCTTGCGGCCCTCCTGGTATTCGGCCGCCTGACGAAAACTTCGCTTGTTCGCCTCCTTGTAGACCTTCGCGCAACGTAGCTCGTTGCCGCAGCGCACCACATAAACAGCTGCTTCTTTACCACTCATGAGTGGGCGCAGCACCTCGTCGACCAGACCGTCCTCGATCAGGGGTTCAATGCGTTTTGGAGTCTTCATCAGCTTTTATTGTGGGTCCTTTATTACCAAACACGCGAATGACAGTCGTTATACGGCAATCTTTCCTCCACGGGGAGGGGTTGCCGACCTATGAACCGGTGATGCACACAATGTGCCGGATTAATCGACCGCGCCGAATCATAGCCGAGACCGGACCTGGCGTTGGCAACTGAATGCCCAGGTATTTGCGACAAAGGCTGACAGTCATGTCTACCGCCGTCGTAGGCCAGTGCGGCGACTCAATGCTTGAACAACTCCCCCGGGGTAAACCCGAACATCCCTTTGAACGCGGCAATGAACGCCGACGTTGAATCATACCCACAGGACAACGCGGCGCTGGTGACGCTGTCGCCTTTCTCCAACGACCCCAGGGACGACAACAAGCGCATGCGCTGACGCCAGGCCCGAAAGCTCAGGCCGGTCTCGCGCTGGAACAGACGCATCAGGGTTTTTTCCGACGTACCCAGACGCTCAGACCAGGCTTGCAAAGTGACGTTCTGCTCGGGCTGTTCGATCAATTCGTTGCACAGCGCCAGCAGGCGGGCGTGTCGCGGCAGCGGCAGGGAGAATCCCACCTCCGGCAGCGTCGCCAACTGGTCCAACAGCACCTGCACCAGCCGTTCTTCCGAGGTATCACCCTGGGGGTAATCGGCTGGAAACTGACAGAACACCTTGATCAACTCACGGGCCAATGGCGTGACTTCCAGCACCCGACAGTGCTCGTCGGCCCAGGGGCAGGCGTGGCGATGGACATACAGGCTGCGCATTTCCGCCCGGGTGGAAGTCACCACCTGATGCTCCAGGTCCGCCGGGATCCAGATGCCCCGTTGTGGCGGGGCAAAGAAACTTCCCGCAGCGGTGTGTACGCCAAGAACACCGCTGATGGCGTAGGAAAACTGCACCCAGTCATGACAATGGGCTTGGGTCCAGGAACCGGCGTTCAAGCTTTCGACACGGGCGTAAAGCGGCCTCGGCAATTGCGCCAGGTCGGGAATGCGTCGTTCGAGCTGCTGGTGTCCGTTAGGCGGCATTGATTGGCCTTATGTCGCAAGACGACTGATGAGGACGACGTTAGGCTAAGTCGACTTTTCTTACAACTTGCGGTGCCCTATGCAGATCTTCAGACACCTCAAACGCCTGGTGACCGACTGGTTCCTGTGCGGCATGTTGCTCGCCACGTTGCTGGCGTACTTCTTTCCAACCTTCGGTGCCACGGGCGGCGCCATGCATGCCGAATGGGTAGTCAATATCGGCATCTTCGTAGTGTTCTTCCTGCACGGGGTCAACCTCTCCGGCGAACAGATCCGCCACGGCCTGAAGAACATCCGGCTGCACGTGATGGTGCAGGCGTTCACCTTTGGCGTATTTCCGTTGCTCTGGCTGCTCAGCAACTGGCTATTGGGCAGCCATGTGCCGGCGCTGCTGATGCTGGGGTTCTTCTACCTCTGCGCCCTGCCCTCGACGATTTCTTCCTCGGTGGCCCTGACCGGCAGTGCAAAAGGTAACGTGCCGGCGGCGATTCTCAACGCGAGCCTGTCTAGCGTACTGGGGATTTTCCTGACACCGTTGCTGGTCAGTTTCGTCGTCGGCAGCGGCGCCGGGGGCATCGACCTGGGTTCAACCTTGCTCGACCTGTGCCTGATGTTGTTGCTGCCGCTGGTACTGGGGCAGTTCCTGCGGCGTTGGCTGGCCGGCTTTTTCGGGCGGTACAAACGCTACACCAGCATCATCGACAAGCTGGTGATCCTGCTGCTGGTCTATGCGGCGTTCTGCAATTCGATGGTGTCCGGCATCTGGCGCCAGCAAGGCAACGGCGTGTTGCTCAGCGCAGCGATTGGCAGCGCCGTGCTGCTGGCAATCATCCTGTGGGCGACCACCCGCACCGCCCGCGCCCTGAAATTCAGCAGTGCCGATGAAGTCGCCGCGGTGTTCTGCGCCAGCAAGAAATCCCTCGCCGCCGGAGTGCCGATGGCCGCACTGATTTTCGGCAACCACCCGGGCCTGGGCCTGATTCTGCTGCCGATCATGATCTACCATCCGCTGCAGTTGATCGTCTGCTCGATCCTGGCCGAGCGCTACGCCAGCCAGCACCAGGCACTGGCGTCCCGCCAGGAGGGCGTCCTCGTCAACGCTCGATGATCGCCGTTACGCCCTGGCCGGCGGCGGCACAGATGGAGATCAACCCGCGACCTCGCCCGGCGGCATCCAGCAACTTGGCGAGGTTGGCGACAATGCGCCCGCCCGTGGCGGCAAACGGATGCCCGGCGGCCAGGGAACTGCCCTTCACGTTCAGCCGACTGCGGTCGATGGACCCCAGCGGCGCGTCGAGGCCCAGGCGGCTCTTGCAGTAGTCCGGGTCTTCCCAGGCCTTCAGCGTGCACAACACTTGGGCGGCGAACGCTTCGTGAATCTCGTAGTAATCGAAATCCTGCAAGGTCAGGCCGTTGCGCGCCAGCAATCGCGGCACGGCGTAGACCGGGGCCATCAGCAGCCCTTCGGCGCCATTGACGAAATCCACCGCCGCCGTTTCGCCGTCGCGCAGGTACGCCAGGATCGGCAGTCCTCGGGCCTTGGCCCACTCTTCGCTGCCCAGCAGCACCAACGAGGCGCCATCGGTCAGCGGTGTGGAGTTGCCGGCGGTCATCGTGCCCTTGGCGCTTTTTTCGAAGGCCGGCTTGAGGGAGGCGAGTTTTTCCAAGGTCAGGTCCGGGCGCAGGTTGTTGTCCCGGGTCAGGCCGAGAAACGGTGTCATCAAATCGTTCTGCCAACCTTCGGCGTAGGACGCGGCCATTTTCTGATGGCTTTCCAGGGCCAACTGGTCCTGCGCCTCCCTGGGGATCTGCCAGGTCTGGGCCATCAACTCACAGTGCTCGCCCATGCTCAGGCCGGTGCGCGCTTCGTTGATGCGCGGCAGGTCCGGCATCAGGTGTCGAGGGCGCAATTGCAGGAAGGTCTTGATTTTATCTGCGGTGGTCTTGGCGCGATTGGCTTGCAGGAGGATCTTGCGCAGCCCCTCATTGACGGCGATCGGCGCGTCCGACGTGGTGTCGACGCCGCCGGCAATGCCGCTGTCGATCTGGCCCAGGGCGATCTTGTTGGCTACCAGCAGCACCGTTTCCAGGCCCGTGCCGCAGGCCTGTTGTACGTCGTAGGCCGGCGTGGTGGGCGACAGCCGCGAACCGAGCACACATTCACGGGTCAGGTTCATATCCCGGGAGTGCTTGAGCACCGCACCGGCGGCCACTTCGCCGATGTGCAAGCCATGCAGGTTGTAGCGTTCGATCAACCCCTCGAGGGCGGCCGTCAACATCGCCTGGTTGCTGGCGGTGGCATAGGGCCCGTTGGAACGGGCGAAGGGAATGCGGTTACCACCGATGATCGCGACGCGGCGTAGCTGTGTCATGAAGAACTCCCTGTGTAGGTCTGAATGTGCCCATCACCTTATGAAACTCAACCGATCACCTGTGGGAGCCGAGCTTGCTCGCGATGAACGATGACGCGATCGCCCTGAAGAAACGAGGTGTCTGCATCGCGAGCAAGCTCGCTCCCACAGGGATCCGGAGCTCTGGAAAAAGCGCTCCCGCTCAAGCTTAGGCTTTATCTCGCCGATCGAACGACTGATTGCCAATCATGGTCCACACTTGGAACCTCATCAGCCGGAGTGTGTTCCATGTCTGACCGTTATATCGACTTCGCCAATTCGCCCATCGGCCGGCGTATGGTCGGGTCCCTCGGCTTGCCCTCGCCAGTGCGCCTGGAACGCTGGCAGGCCGGGCGGCTGCGGCCGATCGAAGGCGCACTGCTGCTGGGCGGTGGGCCGTTGACTGAACAGATCGGCATGTTTGCCAAGCGCCTGACCGACAGCATTTTCATCTACGGCGGCGAACCGACCCTGGCCACCGAGTGGATCCCCGGCCACGGCCCGAAAATCAAGGCCGTGGTGTACGACGCCAGCCATCTGGTGCAGGCCGACCAGCTCAAGCAGTTGCGGGAATTTTTCCAGCCGCTGATGAAGAACCTCGACCACGGCGCCCATCTCGTCATCCTGGGTCGCGCCCCGGAAAACCTCGCAGACCCGTTCGCCGCCAGCGCCCAGCGGGCGCTGGAGGGTTTCAGCCGCTCCCTGGCCAAAGAGCTGCGCCACGGCGCAACGCTGCAACTGTTGTACGTCGGCGACGGCGCCGAAGCCCAGTTGGAAGGTGCGCTGCGATTTTTCCTGTCGCCCAAGAGTGCTTTCATTTCCGGGCAGGTCATTCGCCTCAATGCCTGTGACACCCAGGTGCAAGACTGGACCCGACCGCTCACGGGGCTCAAGGCGCTGGTCACTGGTGCGGCCCGCGGGATCGGCGCGTCCATCGCCGAGACCCTGGCCCGCGATGGTGCCGACGTGATCCTGCTGGACGTCCCCCAGGCCAAGACCGACCTCGACGCCCTGGCGGCACGCTTGAGCGGACGCAGCGTCACGCTGGATATCTGCGCCGACGATGCGGCCGCCCAGTTGATCGAGCACCTGCCCGACGGCGTCGACATCGTGGTGCACAACGCCGGCATCACTCGGGACAAGACGCTAGCCAACATGACCCCGGAATTCTGGGACGCCGTGCTGGCCGTCAACCTCAACGCCCCGCAAGTGCTGACCAAGGCGCTGCTCGACAGCGGCACCCTGCGCGACAATGGCCGGGTCGTTCTGCTGGCGTCCATCAGCGGCATTGCCGGCAACCGTGGGCAGACCAACTATGCGGCGAGCAAGGCCGGGCTGATCGGCCTGGCCCAGGCTTGGGCACCGCTCTTGCAAACACGCGGCATCAGCATCAACGCCGTGGCGCCGGGCTTCATTGAAACCCGCATGACCGCCGAAATCCCCTTCGCCTTGCGCGAGGCCGGGCGGCGCATGAGTTCCCTCGGCCAGGGCGGTTTGCCCCAGGACGTCGCCGAAGCCGTGGCCTGGCTCGCACAACCGGGCACCGGCGCCGTGACCGGGCAGGCCTTGCGGGTGTGCGGACAAAGCCTGTTGGGAGCGTGACCATGACGATCCAATGGCATGAAGTCAGCAGCCCGCCATCGATGTCCGGGCTGTATTCAAAAGCGGCGACACGGCGCAAGGTCACCGGAACGACCTTGCCCGAGGCGGGCCTGCGCCAAGTGCTTCAGGTCGACCCGCAACGCCTGGCGGCTTATCGCAAGGTCTGCGGTTTCGCCGATAACGGGCTGCTGCCGCCAACCTATCCCCACGTCCTGGCGTTCGCCCTGCAAATGCAATTGCTCACGGCTCGGGACTTTCCCTTTCCGTTGTTGGGG
The DNA here is from genome assembly GCF_001269655.1 of Pseudomonas thivervalensis. Classification (GTDB taxonomy): domain Bacteria; phylum Pseudomonadota; class Gammaproteobacteria; order Pseudomonadales; family Pseudomonadaceae; genus Aquipseudomonas; species Aquipseudomonas thivervalensis. The sequence continues at coordinate 629,103 of NZ_LHVE01000001.1, read as the reverse complement.
TTGATCCACCTGAGCAACCGCATTCGTGTATTGCGGCCCATGGGCGGGGTCGGCCAGGTGCGGACCAGCGTCCATGTCGAGAATCTGCAAGCCCACCCCAAGGGCGCGGTGTTCGACCTGGTGACCCGCCTCGATGATCAATTGGGGCCGCTGTGGGAAGCCCGGAGCCAGATGTTGTGCAAGGGTGTCCAGCTTGACGGGACGCTCGTGGAGGACTCGATTCAGGCTAGCCTGCCATTGGTTGAGGTGGCGCGCTGGGCCGCACCGGCTGACATCGGTCGGCAATACGCCAAGGTCTCCGGCGACTACAACCCGATCCACCTGAGCGGTATCAGTGCCCGGCTGTTCGGCTTTCCCACCGCCATCGCCCATGGCCTGTGGAACAAGGCCAGGACCCTGGCGGCGCTGGATGACCACCTGCCCGAGGCCAACATCGAGATCGATGTCACCTTCAAGAAGCCGGTGCGCCTGCCCAGCGAGGTGACGCTGCTGGCCAGCGCGGCGGGCTCCAGCGGGCAACTGCAACTGGTGGGGGCTGGAGGTTTGGAGCATATGGTAGGAGAGTGGCGGCCGGTGGCCTGAGCACCATGAGGGTCTCCATACCCTTCCCCCTGTGGGAGCGAGCCTGCTCGCGATAGCGGTGGGTCAGCTTGCATCCATCTTGAATGCGCCGTGGTCAGCGCGGCGGGTAGTTGGACAGGATCCGCCCCACCGTCTCGCGCACGGCCGTGTTGCGGTCGGTCGGATTGGGGGAGTTGCTGAGCAGTTGTTCATCACTGCCACGCCACACCAGCTTGCCGTCCTTGCCATCGAGCAGGTCGATCTGCACGGTCGCGACTTTGTAGCTGATGTTGCGGGTTTCGTTGTACATCGGCCCGCCCCAATAGCCATTCCAAGGGCCGCCCCAACCGCCGCCGTAGTTGGTGGTGACCTGTTGCTGGCGGTCCTCGACAATCAAGTAGGCCTGGACCTGCACATCGCCACGCCCACCCACCGCAGCCGGGCGCAGGCCACGCTGGTCGAGTTGATCGGCCACCGCCTGGCGGATCCGCTGTTCGGTCAGGTCGCTCTTGATGCGCGGGTCATCGGGGCGATATTGCAGCGCCGGGTCTTTCCAGCTCCAACTGCGATACGCCGCGAAATCACGGCTCGTGTCGAAGTCATGATTGACTTGGTTTGCGGCACAGGCCCCCAGCAACAGGGTGAAGGCCAGTAGAGCAAGACGGCGAAACATGGTTTTTCTCCGTTGCGTAATCAACTTGGGGGATACGCCGACATGGCTTTTTCCACCGCTTCGCGAATGGCATCGGTGCGCTCGGTCTGGCTGCCCCGCTGGCCGGTCTCGGCGCTGGCGCTCCACACCGGCTGACCGGTGCGGGCATCGAACAGGTCCACCCGAACCACCACGACTTGTTCCTGATACGTGCGCACCATCGGCACCGGATGGTACATGCCATAACCCGGACCGTAGCGGTCATAACGGTTATAGCCGCCGTAGTAACCGGCATCATAATCGTCCCGAACCTGACGCACGCGGGTCTCCAGGCGCAGGTCGGCGCTGACGAACAGGTCGGCGGGCCGGTTGTCATGCAGCGGCCGCAGGCCACGTTGGTCAAGGGCATTGCTCACCGCTTCGGCCACCTGGGCCGAGTCCGCCCAGGCAGTACCCGATGGCAGGCGTCCGTCGCGCCAGGCCCAACTGCGATAGCGTCCGTAGTCACGGGGCGGCGCAGGGTAGGCGCTACGGTCGAATACCGAGGCGGCCTCGGGCGGCGCCGGCGGCAGCGGATTGGAGGTGGCGACATAGGGGTTGCTGCCCTGGCAGGCCACCAGTCCCAGGCACAGCACCAACAACCCTGAACGAACTTTCATTTCGCGCTCCGCTTACACCGGACGGCAGATCCAGTGCAGATAACGTCCCAGCCCGGCAAACGCCGGATGGCGACGGTGGGCCAGTTCCATTTCCAGCAACTGCGCAAGCTCCACTCGGCCCTGGAACTCCACCGGCATGTAGTCATGGAAAACCCGCACGCCACTCTGGCTTTCGACCTGCCACAGGCCTTCAAGTTGCGCCGCCAATTCGCGCGGATCAAGGGGTTGTTGCGGCGTCAGGCTCTGTTTTTCACCGGCCATGTCGTTTTTGCGCAACTTGCGGAAATGCCCCTTGAGCAGATTGCGATAGACCAATGCGTCGCGGTTGTAGAACGCCAGGGACAGCCAACCGCCAGGCGCCGTCAGTTGATGCAGCACCGGCAGGATCGCGTGGGGCTCGGCCAGCCACTCCAGCACCGCGTGACACAATACCAAGTCGTAAGGCTCGGTCAGTTGGCCGAGCAGGTCCTGCCACGGCGCCTGGATGAACGTGGCCGGCTGGCCGGCCTCGGCAAAACGCTGGCGGGCACCGTCAAGCATGGGCTCGGCCGGCTCGGCCAGGGTCACTTGGTGGCCGTGCTCGGCCAGCCACAACGACATGTGGCCCAGGCCAGCGCCGATGTCCAGCACACGCAACGGGCGTTGCGGCAAGCTTTCCAGCAAATCGGCCTGAAGCACTGCCAGGCGGATCGCGCCCTTGGCCCCGCCGTAGATTTTCTCCGCGAAACGCGTGGCGAGCTGATCGAAATGACGGTCGCTCATTGGCCGAACCGCCGTTCGCTGTCGGCCAGCTTGCTGCGCACCACCGCGTCCATGTCCAGGCCCAACTCGCTGCACAGCAGCAACAGGTACAACACGATGTCACCGACTTCCTGCCCGGCGTGGGCCAATTTCTCCGCCGGCAACTGGCGGGACTGGTCCTCGGTCAGCCATTGAAAAATCTCTACCAGCTCGGCCATTTCCACACTGGCGGCCATGGCGAGGTTTTTCGGGCTGTGGAATTGCCGCCAATCGTTACGATCACGAATGGCATGCAGGCGTTCGGTCAGTTCAACAAGGTTCATCGGGTTCTCCTGAATGCGCATAGCTTCAGGGGGATGACCGGGGAAGGCAAGAGCCTCGATACGAAGCGGCGGTTTGCCCCATAATCGAACCAACTCGGCCGCCACAGCTCCTACAATCAGGAGCCAACGGCTCAACGCAGATTCCCTCCCATCAGGATGCACATATGCAGGCAGAAAGCTTTTTCGAATGGCTCGGCCAGGCGCTCGGTTCGGTGATCCGGTTCATCGTCGACCTGCTCAGCGGCCTCTTCAACACCCTGGCCAACGCCGGCGGCAACTTCGTCGATGGGCTGTCACGCACCCTGGGCATGGACACGTCGATCATCAGCATCATCGCGCTGATCCTCGGGCTGATGCTGCTGTACTCGGCCATCCGCGCCTTCATGCGGGCCTCGATTGTCATGGGCATCATCTGGCTGGTGCTGGGGTTGTGGTTGTTGAGCTGGATCATTCACTAAAGCCCTCACCGATCCCAAGCAGAACACCACCTTGTGGCGAGGGAGCTTGCTCCCGCTGGACTGCGCAGCAGGCCTCCCAAAAAACAGGGCCGCTACGCGACCCAGCGGGAGCAAGCTCCCTCGCCACAATGGCTCCGACTTACGCACAGAACGACCAGGCGAGAACCCGCTACAATCGCGCTCCATCAAGGAGCCCGCATGTCCAACCTGATCACCGACTGGCGCGACCGCCTGACTCATCGCCGGGTCTGGGCGCTGGCTGCGCCGATGATTCTCTCGAACATTTCCGTGCCGCTGGTGGCGCTGGTGGACAGCACGGTCATCGGCCATCTGCCCCATGCCCATCAGTTGGGCGCGGTGGCGGTCGGGGCGAGTTTGTATACGGTGCTGGCCTGGGCCATGGGTTTCCTGCGCATGGGCACCACCGGGTTCGCCGCCCAGGCCGCCGGGCGTGGCGACGGCGCGGCGTTGCGGCAAGTGTTGCTGCAAGGCCTGCTGTTGGCGATGGGGCTGGCGGTGCTGCTCGGTGCCGTCGGCGTGCCGTTGAGCGACGTGGCGTTGCACTTCATGCAGCCGTCCGCCGAGCTCAACCAGTTGACCCGCGACTTCTTCCACACCCGACTCTTCGGCTTGCCGGCGGCGCTGGCCAGCTATGCGCTGGTGGGCTGGTTCCTCGGCGCCCAGAATGCCCGGGCGCCGTTGGCGATCCTGCTGGTGACCAACCTGGTCAACATCGCCCTGAACCTGTGGTTCGTGATCGGCCTGGACTGGGGCGTGACCGGTTCGGCCCGAGCGTCGGTGATTGCCGAGTGGACCGGTGCGCTGGTCGGCCTGGCACTGGCTCACAAGACACTGCGGGCCTGGCCCGGACAAATTGCCTGGACGGCCCTGGGCGTGTGGCGGAACTGGCGTCCGCTGCTGGCGGTGAACCGGGACATTTTCATTCGCAGCCTGGCACTGCAAGCGGTGTTCTTCCTGATCACAGTGCAAGGCGCACGCCTGGGAGACGCGACCGTGGCGGCCAATGCCTTGCTGCTCAACGGCCTGCTGTTGACCGCCCATGCCCTGGACGGCCTGGCCCACGCCGTGGAAGCGCTGTGTGGCCATGCCATCGGCGCTCGCGACCGCCTGGCCCTGCGCCGCTCACTGGTGGTGGCCGGCGGTTGGTCGCTGATCGCCAGCCTCGGTTTTGCCCTGCTGTTCCTGCTCGCCGGCCACTTGTTCATCGACATGCAAACCGACATCCCTGACGTGCGCGCCACCGCCTACGGCTACCTGCCTTATCTCGCGACGTTGCCGCTGATCGCGGTCTGGAGCTACTTGCTCGACGGCCTGTTCATCGGCGCCACCCGCGCCCGGGAAATGCGCAACGGCATGGTCTTGACCCTGCTGCTGGTGGCGCCAATCGCCTGGATGCTTCTGGGTTTGGGCAACCATGGACTGTGGATCAGCTTCCTGCTGTTCATGGCCCTGCGCAGCCTGACCCTCGGTGCGTTTGCCTGGCGCTTGCAGCGGCACGACCGTTGGCTCGGCGCGCCGACGCAATAACCTTCACCCTTGACGGCCCTGCCAGCGCCGCCGCAGGCGATCGAGTCGCTCGCGCTGCGAACCACCACCCTCCGGCCCTGGCATGGGCCGGGCATCGGGGTATTGCAGGCGCAGCCACAGCCAGTCATCGAGCACCGTCCGCTCGGTAAACCCCAGCGCCAGCCCCTGCTGCAAATCTTCCCAGAGCCGACGGTAATCGCGCCCGGTGGAAAGGGACCATTGCCACGCGTGACGTTCCAGCAGGCATCGCTGCAACTGGCCCTGCTGTCGGTCGCTGAGGCCGTGCTCCTTTTCCAGCGCCGCCACCGACAATCCGGGGTTGGACAGTTGTTGCCAGCCTTGGCTGCCGATCGCCCGGTCGGCCCATGTGCCACCAAACCAGCGCAACAGGCTGATCGGCCCCAGCCAGCAACTGAGCTCATGGGAATCGCAACCGTCGAAGAAGTAGCTGGCGGTGTGCGGGTTGTAGTAGTTCAACAAGGCTTTGTGGTGCAGGCCCAGCGTCACCGTCAGCATGCGCCGCAGATGCGCCAGCAGTTGCACGGCAGGCTTTGGACTGACCAACAACAGCCCCGGCCAGGCGCGCGGGTCCAGGTGACAAAGGCTGGCCAACGCAGGCGATTGGCGCAGATCCACCAACAGCGGACCGTGCTCGCGAAGCCCATGCAACTCGGTGCCTTCGAACAGGGCAAAGCACTGGGCGTCGGCGAACTGCGCGTGCACCCGCTGCGCCGCCTCAGGCGCACTCGGTCCGTCGAGCAGCAACCACTGTGGCGTCGATCCAGGCACGACCACGGCGCTCATCGAGCAACGCCCGCGCCGCGCCCCATGAGCATGCGGCAGGTGCACAGGGGTTGGGCGCAGGGGCTGAAAGACCCGCCCTCGGGCAACAAGCACAACAACACCAGTGGCTCGGCCTCCCGTATCGCCGACAACAGCACCGGATCGACCACCGACGACTCGCGTGTTTCGCCTGGGGATGACTCATCGGCGATCTCGGCCGAGGCTGGCTCGCTGAGAAATGCACTGATCAACGGCCGATCCGGATCGCCTTCGATAAAGCTCACCAGCACCTCGGTCCCGTCACCCAGCGCGCCCGCTCCGCCAGCCGCCAGCTCAGGCGCCAAAGGCAACCAGCAATGACTGGGGCTGGAACCTTCGCCCTGATAGACCCAGTCAAACTCCACCGCCACGCGCCCCGCCCCCAGTTCCGGCGGCTCATCCACGGCCACGACCCAGCCGCGTTGCCGGCTCACCATGCGTGGCTTGGCCGGGATGTTGTCCGGCACGAACAGCACGCCCCGAGGAATGGCCTTGAAATGATTGCCATACACACCCGCCTGGGCGCGATGCTCGACCTTCGTCAACAGCCAGCGCCGGTTCCAGCCGGCAAACGGATGGGCCGTCAACGTCAACACCTGGCCCCCCTGCAGGTTCGTCAGATCGCTGCGCCCCTGGGCGACCTGCTGCCCCGACACATCGGTTTGCACGCTGAAGGTCCGCACCGCGGCAGTCGGCCCGTCGTCCTCATAGACCGCCTTACCGGCGGGGGGAAAGCTGTGCGGGTTGTCAGCGAACACCAGGCAATGCCCATCCCGGGCGTGTTCGAAATGAAAGTGGATGCCCGCCTGGGCGCACACGCGCTGGAGAAACCGCAGGTCCGATTCCCGATACTGGGTGCAGAAATCCTGCGGTGGATAATCGCCACTCAGGTCCAGGCACAAGCTGCGACCGCTGATGCCATGGGCCTTGAGTACCTGGCGAATGATCTGCGGCACCGAGCGGGCGCTGAACACCCGCTGGCTGAAGCGCTGCGCCAGACAGGCCAGCCTGGGCCCGATGCGCACCCGGCAACCGGCGCCATGCCGGTGCTGGACCAGCTCATGGAGCTGCCCATGGATGCCCCGTCCCGGGGCTCCGAAACTCAACCAGACGCTGCGGTACAGCAAGCCCGCCAGGTCGAGGCTTGCATCGTGCAACCGGAGTTCAACTTCATAGACAAAGGGTTCGCTAATGGCTTCGCTACCCGTGAAGGCCACGACGTCAACGGGCTCGGGCAGACCGGCTATCTCCAGACGAAATGCTGGTTCGCGGGCTGGATCGGACATCGGCGTTTCTCTACAGGAGGGGCGGCCGGGGATTCTCGCCGACCGTCATGGCCGCGTAGAGGGGCGAAGTACAGGTTAGGAAAGGGACTACACGAAATAAGGACATCACCGATTAAATACACCGGTGTGAAGAAATAGCCGTGGCATAAACAAAAATGCCCTCCGAGACTCTCCGAAAAAACCCGCAATGTGCGGTGTATTTTCTGACAGCCCCGGCGGGCATTGTTAATCAGCCAAGAGGTGGAGCTGATGCCATCCTGTGGCGAGGGAGCTTGCTCCCGCTTGGGGGCGAAGCAGCCACAAAAATGGGTCCGCTGCGCAGCCCAGCGGGAGCAAGCTCCCTCGCCACAGTGAATCGCGCCAACCTTGAGGGAACGGCTGTTGGCGCTTTCTCTATCAGGAAGACAGATAAGACGAACGCGTCAGCCCCAAGCGCAAGGCATCGAGGAACTGAGTGCGTTCGGCGGCGCTGATGCGGGCGCTGGCGCACTTGTCGCGGTAGTGCGTCATCAACTCTTCCGGCGACAAGTGCACGTAGCGCAGCATGTCTTCGATGGTGTCGTGGGTCTCGATACCGGCGTGGTACACGCTGCCGTCGGCGTTCTGGTAGATGTTCACCGAGTCGGTGTCACCGAACAGGTTGTGCATGTCACCGAGGATTTCCTGGTAGGCGCCCACCAGGAAGATGCCCAGCAGGTAGTCTTCCCCCGGATTGAGCGCGTGAACCGGCAGGCTGGTCTCGATGCTCTGCTCGTCGACGTATTGCTTGATCTTGCCGTCGGAGTCGCAGGTCAGGTCTTGCAGCACGGCGCGGCGCAGCGGCTCTTCGTCCAGGCGATGCAGCGGCAGGATCGGCAGCACCTGGCCGATGGCCCAGGTGTCCGGCAGGCTCTGGAACACCGAGAAGTTGCAGATGTACTTGTCGGCCAGCTTGTCGTTGAGCTCATCCAGCACCTGGCGGTGCGAACGCTGGCGGGCCTTCAACGAGTTGTGCAGGCGACGGCACACGGCAAAGTAGCACTGCTCGGCCAAGGCTTTTTCCGCCAGGGTCAGCTTGCCGTCGGCATATTGGGCCGCCACATCGCTCATGTAGTGCGTGGCGCGCCAGTAGGTCTCGGTGACCATCTCGATGTCGGTTGGGCCCAATAGATCAACCAGCCATTGCACGGTTTCCGGCAGTTCCTGCTTGTTGTCGATCGCCGGCACGTCGTCGTTGTGTTTCTCGACGTCGGTCACCTGCACCACCAGCATCGCGTGGTGAGCAGTCAGCGAGCGGCCGCTTTCCGAGAAGATGTGCGGGTGCGGCAGGCCCTGGGCATCGCAGAATTCCTTGAGCATGCCCACCACGACACCGGCGTAATCGTCCATGTCGTAGTTGATCGAACTGGCATTGCGCGAGTGCGTGCCGTCGTAGTCCACCCCGAGGCCACCGCCGACGTCGATGTGATCCACCGGCAGGCCGAGGTTGCGCAGCTCGCCGTAGTAACGGATCGCTTCCTTGAATCCGTGCTGGTAGTCCGCCAGGTTGGCGATCTGCGAGCCCATGTGGAAGTGCAGCAGGCGGATGCCCTGGTCCAGGCCGGCGGCGCGGAAGCGCTCGACCACCGACAGCAATTGTGCGGCCGACAAGCCGAACTTGGACTTCTCGCCACCGGTATCGGCCCACTTGCTCGACGCCAGGGACGACAGGCGCACGCGCAGGCCGACCTGCGGCTTGACCTTGAGCACCGCGGCTTCTTCGATCACCAGGCCGACTTCGGACTCTTTCTCGATGACGATGAAGACGTTGTGACCGAGCTTCTGGCCCATCAGCGCCAGGCGAATGAATTCACGGTCCTTGTAGCCGTTGCAGACGATGGTCCCGCCTTTCGGCGCCAGGGCCAGCACCGCCAGCAGCTCCGGCTTGGAACCGGCTTCCAGGCCGATGGAGACGTTCTGGGTGGCGATGATGTTCTCGATCACCGCTTCCTGCTGGTTGACCTTGATCGGGTAGAGCGCGGTGTACTTGCTCTGATATTCCAGGCGCGCGATGTTGCTGTCGAACGCGCCGGTGAGCTGGCGCACACGGTCTTGCAGGATGTCGGGGAAGCGCACCAGCAAGGGCAGCGAGAGGCCGCTCTGGCGCAACTGGTCGACTTGCTCGTACAGGTCGATGGGCGAGCTGCCGGGACCGTTCGGACGGACTTCGACGCGACCGGCTTCATTGATCGCGAAATACCCGGCCCCCCAATGGCGAATCCCGTAAACGCTGCGGCTGTCCGCAACTGTCCATTGGCTGCCATCGTCTTTGCGTGTGCGTCGTACGGACATCGAAGTCCCCTATAAAGAAGTCAAAATGCACCATCCGGTCGGAGGCTGGGGCAGTCTAGAGAGTGAAAATGACGAATTGCCTGTTAGCAAGGTAGACCCTGCTCCCAGCGATGAGTTTAGAAACCCGTTCAGAACAGACTCTGTGAAAACCATGCGGGCGACCTCGAACATCGGGTTCGGGTCCAGCCGAGGGTGGTTTTCACAGAAGCTGCTAGCCGCCGGATTTCTTCGCCTTGAAACCGTGCTTGAGCAGTTCCGCCAGCAGCAGCTCGACGTGGTCGCCCTGGATCTCGATGATGCCGTCTTTCAACGCACCACCGGTGCCGCAGCGTTTCTTCAACGTGGTGGCCAATTCCTTGAGCGCGTCTTCGGCCAACGGCACGCCGGTGATCGTGGTCACCGTCTTGCCGCCGCGACCTTTGCTTTCACGGCGCACACGGGCAATGCCGTCACCGGCAGGGATGGCGGTCTGTTTGCAGATGCAGGCATCCACCGGTTGACGGCAATCAGGGCAATGACGACCGGCGTCGGTAGAAAATACCAGGCCGCCCAGGGCGGCGAAGGATGCGGCTTTTTTGGCCACCGGCAATCCTCTTGGGAGGACAAAGACTGGTCGAGGGGTGAACGTGCCTCGACCGCGAAACCCCACTCAGGCAGGGGCAGCGCTACTGGACCGCAGAGACGGCTCAGCTTGAAAAGTCGCGCAGTGTAACGGCAAAAAGCCGACTTGCTAAGGGCCAATCAGCGCCAATTTATAGCTTCTTTGCGACGCCGCCGCCATGAACGCGCAAATAGCGTTCGAGCGCCGCCAGGGAGTCCGGGCAGTAAGGCATGCGCTGGATTTCATCGAGCACCTGTTCGAGGGGCAGGAAGCGCGCTTCGAGGACTTCTTCGGGTTGCAGGACCAACGGGCCGTCCCACACCGCCGAGAACGCCGAACACCACAGGCGACTGCCCGGGTCTTCGAAATAAAAATGGTCGTGGGCGGTCAGCTCCACGCCGCTCACGCCCAGTTCTTCCGCCAGCTCACGGGCGGCCGACTCGGCGTAGGTCTCGTCGGCCTGGACCATGCCGCCCGCCGCCACATCCCAGAAACCCGGGTAGATGGCCTTGCTCAGGGTGCGCCGGTGAACGCACAGTTCACCGGCCGAGTTGAACAGCATGATGTAGGTGCCGCGCCCGATCAGGCCGCGCTCGCGCAACTCCGAACGCACCAGGCTGCCGAGCAGATTGTCGTGCTCGTCGACCCATGCGATCAGCTCGGCATCCGAGGCCACTCGGTGAGCGACCTCCCGGGGGCTTTCGCTCATGGATCAGCCCTGGTTCAGCAACTGCCGCAAGTCGATGACCGCTGCGTTGGCCCGGGAAATGTAGTTGGCCATGACCAGCGAGTGGTTCGCCAACACACCGAAGCCGCTGCCGTTGAGGATCATCGGGCTCCAGACCGGCTCCTGGGAGGCTTCCAGTTCACGAATGATCTGCCGCACGCTGACCGTGGCGTTCTTTTTCGCCAGCACATCGGCGAAATCCACTTCGATGGCACGCAGCAGGTGCGACAGCGCCCAGGCCTGGCCGCGGGCTTCATAGAACACGTTGTCGATCTGCAGCCACGGGGTCTCGACCACCTCTTCGTCCACCTGCGGCACCTGGCCCGGGGCCGGGACTTCGGTTTTCAGCGAGGTGTTGAGCTTGACCCGGCCAACGCTGGCCGACAGGCGCTGGGACAACGAACCCAGGCGCGTGCCGACATCCCCCAGCCAGTTGTTCAGGTTGTCGGCGCGGGCATAGAACAGCGCGCTTTTCTGGTTCGGGTCGGACAGGCGCGCCTGATAGCGGCTCAGGGAGTTGATGCCTTCCTGGTATTCGGATTCGCTGGAGGGCAGCACCCAACTGCGGTTGTCGAAGTTGAAGCGCGGCTCGGCCTTGGCCAGGTCGGCGTCTTCGGCGGACTGGGACTGGGAACGGGCGAAGTCCTTGCGCAGGGCGCGGCTCAGGTCACGGACCTGCACCAGCACGCCGTATTCCCAACTCGGCATGTTGTCCATCCACAGGCCTGGCGGGAAGCGGTCGTTGGAAATGTAGCCGCCCTGCTTGGTCAGCAGGGTCCCGGCCACGGTCTTGAGCGTCTCGACCGTGGTGTAGCCCACCACCATTTGCCGGCCATCCTTCTCAGCCGCGGCCTGGGCATTCTGCTGCACGGGGAACAACGCGGGCTCCTGGCTCCAGTACCAGCCGAGGGCAATGGTCACTAGCAGGTAAAGGCCGATCAGCGTGGCCAGTGCGCGGCTGAAAAAAAGCCCACCCAGGTAGCTGCGGGTGGCCGATTTCGGCTCGGCGGCGCGTTCAGGCGCGCTGCCCGCGCGGTTTTTCCAGTCCAGCATGGCGATGTTCCTTCAATCACTTGAGTTCTCGGTTCGACCACAACCCTACGCCATCGTGCCTGATTTGAAACGCGATAATGCGGCGCCAATCATGCCGGGCGCGACAGGGCAATCGAACAGCACTATAAAGGAAGCGTTGCCATCGGCCTACGAGACTGTCCAGTCACAAACTGAATTGAGCGACTGGACAGAATATTGACGTATGACACTCATGCGAAGGAAAAGAGGTGCTAGCATAGAGCCACCAGTCGATCTCAGCATGCACCCTAACTAGTAGTCAGGATATGACCGAGCCAGAAGACCCCAGCCGTGAGCGCCTCAAGCACCACTTTGCCCAGCGGGTAATTCATCAGGCTCGCCAGATCCTGGAGATTTGGCAGCGCCTGCAACGCAGCGAGTGGTCAAGCACCGACCTGTCGGAGCTCAGCGAAGCCAATCTGCGCCTGCTGCGCTTTGCCGAGCGCTTCGAACAGCCCGAGCATTCCCAACTGGCCCACGGCATCAGCCAGTCGCTGCAAGCGGTGGACGCCAATCGCGGACGCTTGAGCAGCCACCTGATCACCGAAATCAACCGCCTGATGCAGCGCCTGTCTCGTACCGGCCTGCGCCACGGCGACCAGCTCGAACAAACCTTCCTGCCACCGCTGCGCAAACCCATCTACGTGATGCTGCAGGACCATGACCGCGCCGAACGCCTGGCCAAGCAACTGGAGTTCTTCGGCCTCAGCGCCCAGGCGCTGGACAATGTCGCGGCATTCCGGGCCTCGATGGTCGAGCGCCTGCCGGCGGCGATTGTCATGGATGTGGACTTCAGCGGGCCTGGCACGGGGCTGAAACTGGCTGCCGAAGCCCAGGAAGGCCTGGAACAACCGTTGCCACTGCTGTTTTTCAGCTTGCTGGAAACCGACACGCCGACACGCCTGGCCGCAGTGCGCGCCGGTGGACAGGAATTTCTCACCGGCACCCTCGAAGCGTCGAGCCTGCTGGAAAAGATCGAGGTGCTGACCTGCGTCGCCCAGTACGACCCCTACAAAGTGCTGATCATCGATGACTCCCGCGCCCAGGCCTTGCACACCGAGCGCCTGCTCAACAGCGCCGGCATCATCACCCGCACGCTGATCGAGCCGATCCAGGCCATGGCCGAGCTGGCGGACTTCCAGCCCGACCTGATCATCCTCGACATGTACATGCCAGCCTGCACCGGCACGGAACTGGCCAAGGTGATCCGCCACAATGACCGCTACGTCAGCGTGCCGATCATCTACCTGTCCGCCGAAGACGACCTGGACAAGCAGCTCGACGCCATGAGCGAAGGTGGCGACGACTTCCTGACCAAACCGATCAAGCCCCGGCACCTGATCACCACCGTGCGCAACCGTGCCGCGCGGGCGCGCAACCTCAAGGCGCGGATGGTGCGCGACAGCCTCACCGGCCTGTACAACCACACCCACATCCTGCAACTGCTCGAGGATTGCAGCTTTCGCGCCCGTCGCGAAGGCAAGCCCCTGAGCTTCGCCATGCTCGACATCGACCACTTCAAACGGGTCAATGACAGCCACGGCCACCCCATGGGCGACCGGGTGATCAAGAGCCTGGCGCTGTTTCTCAAGCAGCGCCTGCGCAAGACCGACTTCATCGGCCGTTACGGCGGCGAAGAGTTCGCCATCGTCATGCCCGACACCGACATCGACGCCGCCTGCAAGGTGCTGGATGAAATTCGCCAGCGCTTTGCCGAAATCCACTACCCGGCCCAGCCCCATGATTTGTGGTGCACCTTCAGCGCTGGCGTGGTGGAGATGAGCGATGACTCCGACAGCCTGATGATGGCCAGCCAGGCGGACGAAGCGCTGTACCGCGCCAAGCACGCCGGACGCAACCGGGTACAGAGCGCCCGACAATCAAAGCAAAGTGCCACTTTTTCATCGGAATCCACTGACTCGGTCATAAACCTGTAACTCAAGCGCAATAAATTCAGGCACTTACGATTCTGCCCCCGGTAGACCCTTGATGCGCCTGAAGCTGCTGACCAATCTCAACACCCTTCTCTTAGTTGCCGTGTGCGTGGGCCTCGGGGCCACCTTATGGTGGTCACAGATCGCCCTGGAACGGCCCTACTTGCTGATGGAGCGCTACCTGGGCCTGTCGCGGCAGTTTCAGGGCGACGTGGCGCGCAACATCGAGGACTACCTGGCCAGCGGCGACGCCTTGCGCCTGAGCGCGGCCACCCAGGCCTTGGATACCCTGCAAAAAGACCTCGATCAGTTTCCGCCGGAACTGGCCAAGACCCTGCGGCCGAGCCTGTCGAACCTCGACGGCTTCAGCAAGACCGATCTGCTGGCCGCCGGCAAACTGGCCGGCGACCCCCAGGCCTTGCTGTTGCAGGCTGAGCGTGAACTGAGCGCCAGTCTCGATCAACTGGCCCAATACGCCCATGGCACACCGGCCTACTTGCCCCCGTTGTTTGCCGCTTCGCAGCACCTGGGGCGGTTGTCCCTCACCCGGGACAAACTGGTCAGCAGCGGCCGAAGCGAATTGGCCGCCGACGTCGAACGGGAATTGGCGAGCATCCGCCTGGAAGCTGAACGCCTCGACAGCCTGCCGCTGCTGGGTGTCACCGCCAGCAGCGAATCGGGCAGCGATGATTTCGCCGCGCTGATGGGCCTGGAAACCCAGGAAAAAGCCGCCGCCGAAGATGCTGGCATCGCCCTCAAGCGCGAACTCAACAGCCTGCTCGGCCGCTACCCGGCGGAATTGACCCGCACCCGCGAGCTGATTCAGAAACGCACTGAGCTAAGCAGCGCCACGCATCTGAAAATCGCCGATGTGCAAACGGCGATCGACACCTTGGAGCCGGTGGTACGGGCCCAGCATGGGCAGATCCAGGGGGAGGTTCGCTTGATCCAGGGCGTGATGATCGGCCTGATCCTGCTGATCGCGCTGCTCATCGACACCTTGCAACGGCGCCTGGCCCGCACCTTGACGCACCTGGCGCCGGCCCTGTCGACCTGGGCCGAGGGGGATTTCAGCCGGGACATCCAGGTGGGCGCCAGCAATCGCGAGATGCAAGACATCGAGGCTTCGCTCAATCGCCTGCGCGCTTACCTGGTGGACCTGGTGGGCACCATTCGAGTGAACGCCGAACAGGTCGCCGGCAGCAGCCGGGCTCTGGCCGAGCTGAGCGGCGAATTGCACAGCGGGGCCGAGCACCAGGCCGGCGACACGGCGCTGATCCGCGACTCCCTCAGCGAGCTGGAGGCGACGATCCAGCAAGTCGCCGGCGATGCCAGCCAGGCCGCAGACGCCAGCCGCAGTGCCGGGCAAGCGGTGGAGCAAGGGCAGAAAGTCATCGGCCTGAGCCTCACGGGCCTGCATGCGCTGGTGGGGGAAGTGCAGGACAATGCGCAGATGATCGAACAACTGGCCGAGGAATCGGCCACCATTGGCGGCGTGCTGACGGTGATTCGCTCAATTGCCGACCAGACCAACCTGCTGGCCCTCAACGCCGCCATCGAAGCGGCTCGTGCAGGGGAAATGGGCCGGGGCTTTGCGGTCGTGGCCGAGGAAGTCCGCTCCCTGGCCCAACGCACGGCCGGCGCCACCGCCGAAATCCAGACCCTGATCGCCCGCTTGCAACTGGCCGCGCGCCAATCGGTGGACGGCATGCGCGCCCAGGTCGAACACGCCGAAGCCACTGCCAGCCAGGCGCAAGCGGCCGACGGCGCGCTGGATGAGATCGTCGGTGCCATCCAGACCATCGCCGACACGGCAGTCCGCATCGCCGACGTCACCGCCCAGCAAAGCGGCGCCGTCAGCGAAATCCGCGATCACAGCGAGCGGATTCACCAACTGGGCGGGGACAACCTGCTGCGCATCGGCCAGGGCCGGGAACAGGGCGACCATCTTCTGGTGCTGGGCGGGCGCTTGCACACGGCAGTGCAGGCGTTTCGGGTTTAGCGCCACAGATCCCCTGTGGGAGCGAGCTTGCTCGCGATAGCGGTGGGTCTGCTGGCATCGATGCTGGATGTGCTGCCGTCATCGCGAGCAAGCTCGCTCCACAGGGGTTCGGTTTCCAACCGTATGACTGGATCAGGGACCTGGGTCACAAATTTCGCGTAAACATCGGTCATCGTGCTGGCTATTGCCGAGAACTGGACAGTCATTAAGGCTTTGCGGCATAGTCGCCGGGTTCTGATACCTGCTCACAGATAACAAGGAACAGCAGATGGCGACCCTATTGGTCCTGCACGGACCCAACCTGAACCTGCTGGGCACCCGTGAACCGGGCGTCTACGGCGCCGTGACACTGGCCCAGATCAACCAGGACCTGGAGCAGCGGGCCCGCAACGCCGGCCATCATTTGCTCTATCTGCAAAGCAACGCCGAATATGAATTGATCGACCGCATCCATGCCGCGCGTGGCGAAGGCGTGGATTTCATTTTGATCAATCCAGCAGCTTTTACACATACAAGTGTCGCATTACGTGACGCGCTGCTGGCGGTGAGCATCCCATTCATCGAAGTGCATTTGTCCAACGTGCACAAACGCGAACCTTTCCGCCATCACTCCTACTTCTCCGATGTAGCAGTGGGAGTGATCTGCGGCCTTGGCGCCAGCGGTTACCGACTGGCCCTGGAGGCCGCCCTAGAGCAGCTTGAGAAACAGGCAACGGCTTGAACAACAAGCGTTAAACGCCCCTGACCGACCCTTGGGAGTTGATGATTCATGGATATCCGTAAAGTTAAGAAATTGATCGAATTGCTGGAAGAGTCCGGCATCGACGAGCTCGAGATCAAGGAAGGCGAAGAGTCCGTACGCATCAGCCGCCACAGCAAGACCCCGGCCCAGCAGTTCTACGCACCGGCCCCGATGCAGGCTCCGGCCGCCGCGCCTGCTCCAGCAGCAGCCCCGGTTGCCGCCGCAGCCCCAGCCGCACCGGCCGCGCCAACGCTGAACGGCACCGTTGCCCGTTCGCCAATGGTGGGCACGTTCTATCGCAAGTCTTCGCCATCCTCGCCGTCCTTCGTTGAAGTCGGCCAGACCGTGAAGAAAGGCGACACCCTGTGCATCGTCGAAGCCATGAAGATGATGAACCACATCGAAGCTGAAACCAGCGGTGTGATCGAATCCATCCTCGTCGAAGACGGCCAGCCGGTTGAGTACGACCAACCGCTGTTCACCATCGTTTGAACCGCGGGGAGCCTTTGATGACTGCGAAGTTGGAAAAAGTCCTGATCGCTAACCGCGGTGAGATCGCCCTGCGGATTCTGCGTGCCTGCAAAGAGATGGGCATCAAGACCGTCGCCGTTTACTCCAAGGCCGACAAAGAACTGATGCACCTGGGCCTGGCGGACGAATCCGTCTGCATCGGTCCAGCGTCGGCTGCGCACTCCTACCTGCACATCCCGGCGATCATCGCTGCTGCCGAAGTGACCGGCGCCACCGCCATTCACCCGGGCTACGGTTTCCTGGCGGAAAACGCCGACTTCGCCGAACAGGTGGAAAACTCCGGTTTTGCCTTCATTGGCCCGAAAGCCGAGACCATCCGCCTGATGGGCGACAAGGTCTCGGCCAAGCACGCCATGATCGCTGCCGGCGTGCCGACCGTTCCGGGTTCCGACGGCCCGCTGCCTGAAGACGAAGAAACCGCTTTGCGCATCGGTCGCGAAGTCGGTTATCCGGTGATCATCAAGGCCGCTGGCGGCGGCGGTGGTCGCGGCATGCGCGTGGTACACAAGGAAGAAGACCTGATTTCCTCGGCGAAACTGACCCGCTCCGAAGCAGGCGCGGCGTTCGGCAACCCGATGGTCTACCTGGAAAAGTTCCTGACCAATCCACGCCACGTCGAAGTCCAGGTGCTGTCCGACGGCCAGGGCCAGGCGATCCATCTGGGCGACCGCGACTGCTCGCTGCAACGTCGTCACCAGAAGGTCCTCGAAGAAGCGCCGGCACCGGGCATCGACGAGCAGGCTCGCGAGGAAGTCCTGGCGCGTTGCGTCAAGGCCTGTATCGACATCGGCTATCGCGGCGCCGGTACCTTCGAGTTCCTGTACGAGAACGGTCGTTTCTACTTCATCGAAATGAACACCCGTGTTCAGGTGGAGCACCCGGTTTCGGAAATGGTCACTGGCATCGACATTGTCAAGGAGATGCTCAGCATCGCCGCCGGCAACAAGCTGTCGTTCACCCAGGATGACGTGGTCATCCGCGGCCATTCGCTGGAATGCCGGATCAACGCCGAAGACCCGAAAACCTTCATGCCAAGCCCAGGCACGGTCAAGCATTTCCATGCCCCGGGTGGCAATGGCGTTCGCGTCGATTCGCACCTGTACAGCGGTTATGCCGTTCCGCCGAACTACGATTCGCTGATCGGCAAGCTGATCACCTACGGGGCGACCCGTGACGAAGCCATGGCGCGCATGCGCAATGCGCTGGACGAGATCGTGGTCGACGGGATCAAGACCAACATCCCGCTGCACCGCGACCTCGTACGTGACGAAGGCTTCTGCAAAGGTGGCGTCAACATCCACTACCTGGAACACAAGCTGGGCAACCAGCACTGATGTTTCAAGTGGAGTAGAAAAGACCCCGGTCCATTGGCCGGGGTCTTTTTTTATGCGCGCTTCAAGCAGGCCGGAAACGGCTCACTTCAGCACGACCGTGGAAAACGCGTGCGATTCGACCGTCGAAGCAGTCGCCGGCCTGCCCCGTCGGGTGAGTACAACGCCACTGGCATT
The DNA here is from genome assembly GCF_001269655.1 of Pseudomonas thivervalensis. GTDB lineage: Bacteria > Pseudomonadota > Gammaproteobacteria > Pseudomonadales > Pseudomonadaceae > Aquipseudomonas > Aquipseudomonas thivervalensis. The sequence continues at coordinate 610,627 of NZ_LHVE01000001.1, read as the reverse complement.
TTCCACCAGGAGGTCGCTGCGCATGCGCGCCATGAACCCGCGAGCCCGCATGGACACCGGATCGGTACTGTTCTTCGCTCGCGCCAGCACGGGTATGTAGAAGCGTTCGACCTGACTGCCAGACGTCTTGAATACCGACGTGACGCCTGTGCGCAGATCCAGTGACACGCCATAGGTATTGCCCAGGCAGGAAGAATACGACCAGTGATCCCAGGTCGGTCGCAGCCCGTGCTTCCTCATCACCAGCCTGACCGGCTCGCCGATGTCGGTCCCCGTCAACCAGTCCCCGCCAACCAGGGTGGCACGCACCTCCTTGGCCGATCCCCCCAGGCGTCCCAGCACATCCCGGACACTGCGCTCGATCAGCACGCGGATGTTGTGATCGAAATGAATGACCGCCCCGACCCGGGTGGTCGGGTTGTACAACGAGGCGATCACGCACGTCTGGGCATTGAGCGAGAACAGGTAGTTGTCCGCCGCTTCGCTGAACCTCGCCACCACGGCTTCACCCTGCAATGCGCCCCTTGTCACGTCCGGAAAGACATGCCCGGGGAACGCCTCGCGCAGATCGCCTATTCGCCCCAAGTTGCGCACTTCGCCATTGCCGCCGCTCAAACCAACCCTGTTGTGGGTCCACTTGCCGTTCGCCATCCGCCGTATGGGCACGTTGAATAACGCACCGGGGCGCCTGGCATCCACCAGGCACAAGCCATCGAAGTAGCGGTCCCTCTTCACCTGGTAATACTTGCCCTTGCTTGCGATGTAATAAGTGCTTCGCGGTTGCGAAGCGCTGGGCAAGCTGCGATAGGTGCCGAAAAAAATTCCCTCCTCCGTCACCCGCTGTAAATTCTCCGGTGTCCTGCGGGCCGCCTGCCGCGGCTTGAGGCGGATGGCCGGGATGGGCGGCCCGGACTCTTTGGCGACAACCGATGACAGGCGTCTCAGGCGTTGGGCGGACAATGGCAAGGGTTTCACGGCGAGTTGCACGTACCTGGCCGCATGCCCCAGTGCGATGGCCACGCTTGGGGCACCGAGCGTGGCAAACAGCGTTCCCCAGGTCGCGACCAGCCAATGGCCAAGCGCGCCCTCCGTGTCACCCTGCACATGCGCCTCGATGGCCTGCCTGGCGCTGACGGCAATCAAGCCGACATCCAGCAACAAGGCAAATGGCGGGTAAACCATGCACACCGGAACCGCCGCGAAGATCAGGCCCTTGAACACCTGGCTGCGGATCATTTCGGCACGACTGCTGGTGATGTCCTCCACATCGGTGACAGCGCGTTCGATGCCAGCATCGAACTCGGTACGGACATCGGTCAGGCGGTTGACCTCGCGCAATGTATCGACGCGCCGGGTTCCGTTCGCCAGGGCTTGCAGAGTCCGCCTTACCGCGTCACGCGCGGTGAGTGAGACCCGCTCCAGTAGGTAATCTTGCAGTTGCGCTGCGACGCTCCCGGAAACATCCAGGTATCGGCGAAACAGGATGCCGTCCGGCGCGTCGGGTGTGTACAGCCAGTAAAACGCCTGCGGATCGAAGTAGGCGAACACATAGACGCCCAGCACGACATGGCCATCGACGGTCAACTTGATCACGCCTTCGCGCGCCACGGCGGTGCCGGGGTACGTGGCGCGGTCCGCTGGTCGCCCATCGCTCAAGAGCGTGACTTGTCGGGTCAGCCATTGGAACTCATCGGTGCTCAACATCGACTTGCCATGGGCAACCCGCAGGTCGCGGTCCATCCGGGCCAACAGCAGGTAGCGGCAGGCCTCGCGACGCTCCGAATATTCTGGCGCGGTGGCGTCAAGGAACCCGGCGCGGATGTGCCGGGCATAGCGCTCCCCCAGGTAAGCCACGCGAATGTAGGACGCCAGATCGGCACTGCGAACCTGCTGCAAATCCTGCCCGACAGTAGACCGCACGCCCTTGGCCGGGTCATCGATGTCCGCGTTGTGCTCGTATCCGAAGATGGCGAGATCCAACAGGCTGGCGGTTTTTTTCCGGGCGGCCAACCCCGGGCTGTAGTCGATGAGGACCGTGGCCGGATCGACCGGTTCAAGCACACCTTTGCGACGCATATAAGGCGTGATCACCTCGGCAAAGGTGCGCTTGGCGAAGTCCATGAAGGCCTCATAGCCCACAAGCTGCTCGTCGAACACTTTTTGCTGGACCAGAAACGCCTGGCTCAAACCACTGATGTTGCGCCGGGACTCGAGCGGTAACGCCGAGTACCAGCGAGGCGACTCGTCCAATTCCACCTGCGTCAGGTTATTGGCCAGGCCGGTCAGGACAGCGTTCCGCAGACAGTCGCTTAAACCTGCCTCCGCGCCCCTCGGGTCTTGTTCCAGATCCCATGAAGCAGGCTTCTCCAGCACGTGGGCAAAATACTCTCGCGCCTGCCCACGCTCGGTCGCCGAGAGTTGCTGCAACAGATATTCGCGACCGGCCTCGTGCTGGGTCCAGGCCCCTACCTCACCGTTCAGGGCTCGCAGCGAGGGCATCTCGATCCACTCCTGGCCATCGGGTTTGCCGGGGGCGTACAACACCAGGCCACTGACACCATCCCCCACGTCTTCGCGGTAAAACACCAAGAGTTCGGCACACTTCAGACCGTTGGGAAGCACCAGGCCGGCGACACGCAACCCATCGACGGTGGACGTCGCGCCGTCACTCGTCCATAGGGCACTGAGGTGGTCATGGCCGGTCACCGACAACTGGCCCGCGCAACGCGCGACAAACGCACTGTGCTGCAGCCGCACCCAATACCAATCGAGCATGGCGTCCTGCAGGTCGGCACGTTCATAGCGCTCGGCCAGCGCCGACAGGTACCCGGCAGGCGCATCGACGTTTGCCAACAATTGGGCAATGAAGACTGATGAAAGCGGCTGGTTACGGAGCATGCCGCCGTTCTCGACCAGAAACACCGACACCGCGTCCGGCCTAACCGGGCCTGCCGCCACCAGTTCACTCAAGCTGTAGCTGTGGACTGGCTGGCCAACGACGGTTCGCCACTGCAACTGCACACGAATACTGTCCGGCTCGACCACCATGTCCAATTCATGCCTGACATAGTCCCGGGTCAATTGCCGAGCGAAGGCCCGCAGCGAACCCAGGCCATCGACCCGCTCATCTACCCGTGCCTGTGCAAGCGCGACCTGCTGTTCCAATGCCCGCAGCCACTCACGATCCGGACCGCTCAACGCTCGCAGCCAGTACGGCAATTGCAAACGAGCTGTCGCACCAAGCTCCCGGCGCTCCGATGTCGTCGCCAGCGCAGTCAAGTGACTCGTCCCGCGCCAGGCGTCCTGGAGTGTTTCGATCCGCTCTCGCAACTCATCGACGTCCAGGCCAATCAGGCGATCAGGCTGAAACAGCTCGTCAACCGCAACCAGGTGCTCATCGAGTTTTTGCCTGACCACCTCCACGAGCTAGGCGTCATGTGCCGCCATTCGCCAATGCCGCCGCAGATAGTCTTTGTAGTGACTGACAAACTGTGTGGCCGCCCCCTCCACCGCCTGGACAATGAATGCCCGGCGCTCGGCCGAAAACCCCAGGTCTGCGCCGTCGGGCCAACGGTAGGGCGCGTCCTGTTCCTCGTCATACACCAATGGCGCCTGGTCGATCATGCGCTGCAGCACGGTGTCGAGCAGCCTATCCAGGTAATGGGGATCGATATTGCCTTGGTAATGGTAGGTGCGCAGCTCGACCAGCAGGTACTCTTCCATCAGCTCCAGCAAGCTCATCTGGGCCTGCAGCCGTGCGTCGATAGCCACCTGCCTGCCTATCAATTTCTCCAGGGTCGCCTGCGCGCCGGCCACCTGCGGGGCAGTGACCGGCCCCGTGCGTTCCATGTTGCCTTGCCGTTTGGCAGTGATGTCCATACACATTCCTCCCTGCTGTGTGGACCGGCACCTTATCCGTCCTGCAAGACGTCCATGGCATACATATATATATCGAAACACCGCTCGGTCGGCGCAGACGCGCTTATCCACTTTGATGGCGACCTGGCGTACACTGCGCGCCTTTGCAGCCCTGCGCTGCCCCCTGTAGATTTTTTCAAAGGTGCCCGCCATGCCTTGGCTGCAAGTACGCCTGGCCATCAGCCCGGAACAAGCCGAAACCTACGAAGACGCGTTTCTTGAAGTAGGCGCGGTATCGGTAACCTTCATGGACGCCGAAGACCAGCCGATCTTCGAGCCGGAGCTCAATACCACCCCGTTGTGGTCCCACACTCACCTGCTGGCCCTGTTCGAAGGCGGCACCGAGGCGGCCAGCGTGCTTGCCCATCTGGAGCTGCTGACCGGCAGCCCGTTGCCCGAACATCACAGCGAAGTGATCGAGGACCAGGACTGGGAGCGCAGTTGGATGGACAACTTCCAGCCGATGCGTTTCGGCCAGCGCCTGTGGATCGTCCCTAGCTGGCATGCCGCGCCGGAGCCGGACGCGGTCAACCTGCTGCTGGACCCGGGCCTGGCGTTCGGCACCGGCACCCACCCGACCACCGCGCTGTGCCTGGAATGGCTCGACGGCCAGGACCTCAAGGGCTGCAACGTACTCGACTTCGGCTGTGGCTCGGGGATCCTGGCGATTGCCGCGCTGCTGCTGGGTGCCCGGGAAGCGGTCGGCACCGACATCGACGTCCAGGCCCTGGAAGCCTCCCGCGACAACGCCGGACGCAACAACATTGCCGAAGCCCTGTTCCCGCTGTATTTGCCGCAGGACTTGCCACAGGTCCAGGCCGACGTGCTGGTGGCCAATATCCTCGCCGGCCCGCTGGTGTCCCTGGCGCCGCAACTGTCGAGCCTGGTCAAGCCGGGTGGACGCCTGGCGCTGTCGGGCATCCTCGCCGAACAGGGCGAAGAAGTCGCCGCCGCTTATGCCGCAGACTTTGAGCTGGACCCGATCGCCAATCGCGATGGCTGGGTGCGCATCACCGGACGTCGGCGCTAGAATGAGCGCCTGTATCCACCGGATTGCCGCATGACTGATAGCTTCGTCACCCAGTGCCCGCATTGCCACACCCGTTTTCGCGTCAGCCATGCTCAATTGAGCGTGGCCCGCGGGGTGGTTCGTTGCGGCTCGTGCCTGCAAGTGTTCAATGCCGCACGGCAGTTGCTGGAGCAACGCACTGGCAAGCAAGCGCCGCCGGTCGCGCCGACCGCCAAGCCTGCCGCCGAAGCTCCGCCCCGGGCGATCAGCCAGAAACAATGGAGCGCCGCCGAGCTGGACCTGGATGACCTGGACAAGGAACTGGCGCGCCTGGAACGACGTGACAATCGCGCCCCGGGCAATGCCGGCCGGCGCCGGGAAGACAACCTGAGCGCGCAGCGCGATTCGCTTTCCGGCGAACAACAAGCCTGGCCCGACAGCCTGTACAGCGAAACCTCGGGCGAACGCGCCGAAACCGTCCTCGACACCCCCTTTGAACCGTTCGAACCCCACGAACCGGCGCGGCCGCCGCGTACCGAGCCGTCCCTGTCCCTGACGTTGGAACCGCTGGAACCGGACGACGAACCGGGCGCCCCGCTCCGCCTCGCCCCGGACGACGAACCCGACGAACACTTGGAGCGCCTGTCCGCCACCGACGAGCTCGACGACGAACCCGAGCAACCGGTGCCACTGCGCAAGTCACGGGAACGCCAAGAGCCGGGGATACGCGCCGAGGCCCTCCACGACCTGGACGACGACCCGCTGCAACTGGACTGGCGCAAACGCCGCTCGCCGTGGGGTCGCCGCTTGTTGTGGGCCCTGCTGATACTGCTCGCCGCCGCAGCCCTGGGCGGCCAATACATCGCCTATCATTTCGAAGAACTGGCCCGCCAGGACCAGTACCGGCCATGGTTCCTGCAAATCTGCCCGACCATCGGCTGCGACGTACCCTCCAAGGTCGACATCGCCAAGATCAAGAGCAGCAATCTGGTGGTGCGCAGCCATCCGGAGTTCAGCGGCGCCCTGGTCGTGGACGCGATCATCTACAACCGCGCGCCCTTCTCCCAGCCTTTTCCGTTGCTGGAACTGCGCTTTGCCGACCTCAACGGGCACCTGATCGCCAGCCGCCGCTTCAAGCCCGGGGAGTACCTGGGCGGCGATCTCGAGGGCCGCGGCGAAATGCCGCCGCAGACGCCTATCCACATCGCGCTGGATATCCTGGACCCAGGCCCCAAGGCGGTGAACTACAGTCTGAGCTTTCATTCCCCTGAATGAACGGGCCAGGGTCGTTCGATTGACGGCAACTTTCTGACTGCCCTCACCCAGACCAAACCGCTGGCGATAACAAAATAGCTGTTCAGATTTTATCCAATTCGATCTTTATCCAGTCATCGAGAGCGGGTATCATGCCAACCCTTTTTCGAAGTCTCATGATCCGGCCCCACTTCAGGGAAGTCCTATGTCGGCGGTACGCATCGGCCCATATACATTGCAGAACGGCCTGGTTCTCGCCCCCATGGCGGGCGTCACCGACCAGCCCTTTCGTCAGTTGTGCAAACGATTGGGCGCGGGCTTGGTGGTTTCGGAAATGGTCACCAGCGACATGAGTTTGTGGAACACCCGCAAATCGCGTCTGCGCATGATCCACGAAGGCGATCCCGAGCCCCGCTCGGTACAGATCGCCGGTGGCGACGCACAGATGCTGGCGGAGGCGGCCCGGGCGAACGTCGAGCTGGGGGCGCAGATCATCGACATCAACATGGGCTGCCCGGCGAAAAAGGTCTGCAACAAGGCCGCCGGCTCAGCCCTGTTGAAAGATGAAGCGCTGGTCACCGAGATCCTGCAGGCGGTCGTCGCCGCGGTCGATGTGCCGGTGACCCTGAAGATCCGCACCGGGTGGGACCGGGAGAACAAGAATGGCCTGGTGGTGGCGAAGATCGCCGAACAGGCGGGCATCACGGCGTTGGCGGTCCATGGCCGCACCCGGGCCGACCTGTACACCGGCGAGGCCGAGTACGACACCATTGCCGCGATCAAGCAGGCGGTGTCGATTCCGGTCTTTGCCAACGGCGACATCGATTCGCCGGAGAAGGCCCGGTACGTGCTGGACGCGACCGGTGCAGATGGCCTGTTGATCGGCCGGGCCGCCCAGGGGCGGCCATGGATTTTTCGTGAGATCGAACACTACCTGCGCACGGGCGAAAAGCTCGCTGCGCCGCAGTTGCCCGAGGTGGAACGTATTCTGCTAGAGCATCTGGCCGCGCTACATGCCTTCTACGGAGAAGTCATGGGCGTACGCATCGCTCGCAAGCATGTGGGCTGGTATCTCGCAACCCTGCCGGGCGCCAGGGAGTTTCGCGCCCGTTTCAATCGTTTGGATGGTACGCAAGCACAATGCGCCGACGTTCAGGCGTTCTTCGCTGAGCGTTACAAGAGCCTGACAGGGGACGAAGGGGTGGCCGCATGACGATGATGACCGAGACTTTAGTGAGTGGAACAACACCCGTGAGCGACAACGTGAATTTGAAACAGCACCTCAATACGCCCAGCGAAGAAGGCCAGACCCTTCGCGGGAGTGTCGAGAAGGCGCTGCACAATTATTTCGCCCACCTTGAGGGCGCTGCCGTCACGGATGTGTACAACCTGGTGCTTTCCGAAGTCGAGGCGCCTCTGCTCGAAAGCGTGATGAACTACGTCAAGGGCAACCAGACCAAGGCCAGTGAGCTGCTGGGCCTGAACCGCGGCACCCTGCGCAAGAAACTCAAGCAGTACGATCTGCTGTAAGCATTCAATCAAACCAGAAAGGCGCCCGCATAAAAAACGGTCGCCTTTTTTGCTGACTTCCCTTGCTTTTGATGGAAATTGAAATGACCGACCAGACCACCCGCCTGCCGATCCGCCGCGCCTTGATCAGCGTCTCCGACAAGACCGGGATCCTCGAATTCGCCCGCGAGCTGCAACAGCTGGGCGTCGAGATTCTCTCCACCGGCGGGACCTTCAAGCTGCTGCAGGACAACGGCGTCGCCGCAGTGGAAGTCGCGGACTACACCGGTTTTGCGGAAATGATGGACGGTCGGGTCAAGACCCTGCACCCGAAAATCCACGGCGGGATCCTGGGCCGTCGCGGCATCGACGACGCCATCATGAACGAACACGGCATCAAGCCGATCGACCTGGTGGCGGTCAACCTCTACCCGTTCGAAGCCACCATCAACAAGCCTGGCTGCGACCTGCCGACCGCCATCGAAAACATCGACATCGGCGGCCCGACCATGGTCCGCTCGGCGGCCAAGAACCACAAGGACGTGGCGATCGTGGTCAACGCCAGCGACTACGCCAGCGTGCTGGACAACCTCAAGGCCGGTGGCCTGACCTACGCCCAGCGTTTCGACCTGATGCTCAAGGCCTTCGAACACACCGCCGCCTACGACGGCATGATCGCCAACTACATGGGCACCGTGAACCAGGCCGCTGAAACCCTGAGCACGGAAGGCCGCAGCGAATTCCCGCGCACCTTCAACACCCAGTTCGTCAAGGCCCAGGAAATGCGCTACGGCGAGAACCCGCACCAGAGCGCGGCGTTCTACGTGGAAGCCAAGCCTGCCGAAGTCGGCATCGCCACCGCCACCCAGTTGCAAGGCAAGGAACTGTCGTTCAACAACGTGGCCGACACCGACGCCGCCCTGGAGTGCGTGAAGAGCTTCGTCAAGCCCGCTTGCGTGATCGTCAAGCACGCCAACCCGTGCGGCGTGGCCGTGAGCCCGGACGCCGAGGGTGGCATCCGCCAGGCCTACGAACTGGCCTACGCCACCGACACCGAATCGGCCTTCGGCGGCATCATCGCCTTCAACCGTGAACTGGACGCCGAGACCGCCAAGGCCATCGTCGAGCGCCAGTTCGTCGAAGTGATCATCGCCCCTTCGGTCAGCGAAGAAGCCCGGGCCATTGTCGCTGCCAAGGCCAACGTGCGCCTGCTGGCCTGCGGCCAATGGTCGGCCGACCGTGCGCCGGCCTGGGACTACAAGCGCGTCAACGGCGGCCTGCTGGTCCAGAGCCGCGACATCGGCATGATCGGCAGCGACGACCTCAAGGTCGTAACCAAGCGTGCCCCGAGCGAGCAGGAAATCAACGACCTGATCTTCGCCTGGAAAGTCGCCAAGTACGTCAAGTCCAACGCCATCGTCTACGCCAAGAACCGCCAGACCATCGGCGTCGGCGCCGGCCAGATGAGCCGCGTGAACTCGGCCCGCATCGCCGCCATCAAGGCTGAACATGCCGGCTTGCAGGTCCAGGGCGCGGTCATGGCCTCCGATGCGTTCTTCCCGTTCCGCGACGGCATCGACAACGCGGCCAAGGTGGGTATCACCGCCGTGATCCAGCCGGGTGGTTCGATGCGTGACGCTGAGGTGATCGCTGCAGCCGATGAAGCCGGCATCGCCATGGTCTTCACCGGCATGCGCCACTTCCGTCACTAACAAGACGACGGCCGCACTGAAGCCGGTATCTGCTGCGTTGGAGCCGACCTCGATGATGCTCATTGCCAGAAGGCAACTCCGCTCATCGAGGTCGACTCCGCCTTGCATCTACCGACTTCATTGCGACCTCCTACGGCACAAAATGCCCTAGGCTCCAAACAGAATCAGCGTCATCCGAGGTTTTTGAAATGAATGTTTTGATCATTGGCAGCGGTGGCCGCGAACACGCCCTGGCCTGGAAAGTGGCCCAGGATCCCCGTGTGCAGAAGGTTTTCGTGGCCCCGGGCAATGCCGGCACCGCCACCGAAGCCAAGTGCGAAAACGTCGCCATCGACGTGCTGGCCCTGGAACAACTCGCCGACTTCGCCGAGAAGAACGTTTCGCTGACCATCGTCGGCCCGGAAGTACCGCTGGTGGCCGGCGTGGTCGACCTGTTCCGCTCCCGTGGCCTGGACTGCTTCGGCCCGACCTCCGGCGCCGCGCAGTTGGAAGGCTCGAAAGCGTTCACCAAGGACTTCCTGGCGCGTCACAAGATCCCGACCGCCGATTACCAGAACTTCACCGAAATCGAACCAGCCCTGGCGTACCTGCGCGAGAAAGGCGCGCCGATCGTGATCAAGGCCGACGGCCTGGCCGCCGGTAAAGGCGTGATCGTCGCCATGACCCTGGCCGAAGCCGAAGACGCCGTGCGCGACATGCTCGCCGGCAATGCCTTCGGTGACGCCGGTTCCCGCGTGGTGATCGAAGAGTTCCTTGACGGCGAGGAAGCCAGCTTCATCGTCATGGTCGATGGCAAGAACGTCCTGCCTATGGCCACCAGCCAGGATCACAAGCGTGTCGGCGATGGCGACAGCGGCCCGAACACCGGCGGCATGGGAGCGTACTCTCCGGCGCCTGTGGTCACGGCCGAGGTACACCAGCGCGTCATGGACCAGGTAATCTGGCCAACCGTGCGTGGCATGGCCGACGAAGGCAACGTCTACACCGGTTTCCTCTATGCCGGCCTGATGATCGACAAGGCTGGTAACCCAAAAGTCATCGAATTCAACTGCCGTTTCGGCGATCCTGAGACCCAGCCGGTGATGCTGCGCCTGCAATCGAGCCTGGTCCTGTTGGTCGAGGCCGCGCTGGCCCAGGCCCTGGACAAGGTCGAAGCCCAGTGGGATCCGCGTCCGAGCGTCGGTGTCGTATTGGCGGCCGGCGGTTACCCAGGCGACTACGCCAAGGGCCACGCGATCCAGGGCCTGGACGCTGCCGCCCGGCTGGAAGGCAAGGTCTTCCATGCGGGCACCGCATTGAAGGATGGGCAAGTGGTCTGCGCCGGCGGTCGTGTGCTTTGCGCCACCGCCATGGGCGCCAGTGTCGACGAAGCTCAGCAGCAGGCCTACAAGCTTGCCGCCGAGATCGACTGGGAAGGTTGTTTCTACCGCAAGGACATTGGCTACCGCGCCATTGCCCGCGAGCGTGGCGAAAATCTGGAATAACCCGGCCATTCAGCCAGGCAAGGGTCTGCGGCCCTTGCCTGACTGTTCCGGCGCCGCGCATAGTTATAATCTGGCATCAACCTACGAAGGGATTTCGCCGTGCGCTGGCTCAGGATTGCCATAGGCTTTACCGTCACCCTGCTGACGCTGCTCTGCATGCTCCCGGCCCAGGCCGCGCCAGGCAGTGGCTGGGCGGTATTGCTCGACGAACAGGGCGACCTGACGCTGAGCGACATCCGTTCTGCCCGCTACACCAATCAATTCAGCCCCATCGACCTCGACCGCCTCAAGGCCGCCGAGCCCGGTGGTGCATTGTGGCTGCGTTTCCGCCTGGCCCCGGACAGGCACGAACAAATCCTGCGCATCTTCGCACCCGATCTGTCACGCCTGAACCTCTACGTGCTGGACGGCGACGCCCTGGTCGAGCAACAGGTCAGTGGCAATGCCACGCCGCATACCGAACCGGCAGTGCCCAGCAGCGACTTCATGCTGCCCCTGCCGCGCAGCGATAAGTCACTCGACGTCTACCTGCGATTGGCCTCGCGCCATGAACTGCGCCCCTACGTCACGTTGCAATCGGCCGTCACAGCGGCAGCCGATCAGAACCAGACGCTGATCTACGGGTTGTTGTTCGGCTGCATCGCCATGCTGATCCTGCACAACCTCACCCGCTACGCCTATACCCGTTCCCGCAGTTGCCTGTGGCTGGCCGCCTGTGAAGGGCTGTTGATGCTCAGCCTGGCGCTGTTGCTGAACCTGGCCGGGCCCTGGCTGCCCGACTGGCCGGCGGTACAAACGCCCGGGGCCTACCTGGCCTTGCTGCTGACGGCGCCCTGCGGCCTGATGTTCGCCTACCGCTTCTTCGCGCCACTGGGGCCACACCCGTTGAACCGGTTGCTGCTGGGGGACATTGTGTTCGTCATGCTGTGCAGCCTGCTGCTGTTGTTCGTCAATACGCTGCCGCTCAATATCATGACCTACGCCCTGGTGGCCCTGGCCGGCCTGAGCATGCTGTTCGTCAGCGCCTGGCACTGGCAAAAGGGCTACCGCCCGGCCCGGTTGTTCGTCGCGGCCATGGTGATCTTCAACCTGGGCACGTTGATCATCCTTCCGGCACTGCAAGGGCTCACGGAAGTTCCCCCCCAGGGCTTGATCATCACGCTGCTGATCTTCATCTGCATCAGCGGCCTGTTGATGAGTGTCGCCCTCGGCGAGCGCCAGCGCTCGATCAACGAAAGCCGCTTCAGCCTCAGCCGCGACCTGGCGGCGAGCAATGCCGAGATCAATGCCAAGGCCGAGTTCCTGGCCAAGATCAGCCACGAGATCCGCACCCCGATGAACGGCGTGCTGGGCATGACCGAACTGCTGCTGGGCACGCCGCTGTCGGTCAAGCAGCGCGACTACGTGCAGACGATCCACAGCGCCGGCAATGAACTGCTGACGCTGATCAACGAGATCCTCGACATTTCGCGGCTCGAATCCGGCCAGATCGAACTGGACGACGTGCAGTTCGACCTCAATGCACTGATCGAGGATTGCCTGAGCATCTTCCGCGCCAAGGCCGAACAGCAGAATGTCGAGCTGATCAGTTTCATCCAGCCCCAGGTACCGCGCGTGATCAGCGGCGACCCGACGCGGCTGCGCCAGGCGCTGCTGAGCCTGCTGGAAAACGCCCTGAAGAAAACCGACGAAGGCGAGGTACTGATCGTCGTCGCCCTCGACGAGCGCAGCCATCAGCCGCGCCTGCGCATCGCCGTGCAGGACAGCGGAATGCCGATGGACGCCCAAGAGCGCGACACGCTGATGCACGCCGAGTTGCACAGCAAGAATTTCCTTTCGGCCACGCGCCTGGGCGGAAACCTGGGCCTGGTGATCGCCCGCCAGCTGATCATCCTGATGCACGGGGAATTCGGTATCAAAAGCGGCAGCAACCAGGGCAGTACCCTGTGGCTGACCTTGCCGCTGGACCCGGATCGCCTCGAACACCCGACATCCGACCTCGATGGCCCGCTGCAAGGGGCACGGGTGTTGATCGTCGACGACAACGACACCTGCCGCAAAGTGCTGGTGCAGCAGTGCAGCGCCTGGGGCCTGAACGTCAGCGCGGTGCCATCGGGCAAAGAAGCCCTGGCATTGCTGCGCACCAAGGCGCACCTGCGCGATTATTTCGACGTGGTGCTGCTGGACCAGAACATGCCGGGCATGACCGGCATGCAACTGGCGGCCAAGATCAAGGAAGACCCGAGCCTGAACCACGACATCCTGTTGATCATGCTCACCGGTATCAGCAACGCGCCGAGCAAGATCGTGGCGCGCAACAGCGGGGTCAAGCGCATCCTCGCCAAACCGGTGGCCGGCTATACCCTCAAGACCACCCTGGCGGACGAGCTGAACCAGCGTAACCGGGGCCAGGCAACGAACGTGCAGGTGAACGCCGGCCCTCCCCTCCCGGTGAAGGTACCGAGCGATTTCCGCATCCTGGTAGCCGAGGACAACAGCATTTCCACCAAGGTCATCCGTGGCATGCTCGGCAAGCTCAACCTGCAGCCCGATACCGCCAGCAACGGCGAAGAGGCCCTCAAGGCCATGAAGGAGCAGCGCTACGACCTGGTCCTGATGGACTGTGAAATGCCGGTTCTCGACGGTTTCTCCGCCACCCAGCAGTTGCGTGCCTGGGAAGTCGGCAACCAGCGCACCCGTACGCCGGTGGTGGCACTGACGGCGCACATCCTGGCCGAACACAAGGAACGCGCGCGCCAGGCCGGGATGGACGGGCACATGGCCAAACCCGTGGAACTGTCGCAGCTGCGCGAGTTGATCGAACACTGGGTGGCCCAGCGCGATCAACAGAACCGTACAGTGCATACATCCTGACCCGACAGGCGCAAAAACGCTGATAGACTTCCGTCCTTTCCTTCGTCCCGAGTCTCGAACATGCTCCATGTGCTGTTCAGCGTTTACTTGAAAATGTTGGTGCTCTACAGCCCCTTCTTCGTACTGTCCTGCTTTATCAGCCTGACTCGCGGTTATTCGCGCAAGGAACAACGTCGCCTGGCCTGGAAGGTCGCGACCGCAACGCTGATATCCAGCGTATTGCTGTACCTGTTCGGGCGAGTGATTTTCAGCGTGTTCGGCATCACCGTGGATGCGTTCCGTATTGGCGCTGGCAGCGTGCTGTTCATTTCGGCGCTGGGCATGGCCCAAGGCAAGTCGGCCGTACAGACCGACAATGTCCAGCAGGACGTGACCATCGTCCCACTGACCATTCCATTGACCGTTGGCCCCGGCACCATCGGCGCCCTGCTGGTGATGGGCGTGAGCCAGCCGCACTGGGACGACAAACTCATGGCCATCATCAGCATTGCCCTGGCCAGCTTCACCGTCGGTGTCGTGCTTTACCTGTCCAGCCGTATCGAGCGGATTCTTGGCGACCAGGGCTTGCAGATCGTCAGCCGCCTGATGGGGCTGTTTGTCTGTGCCCTGGCGGCGCAGATCATTTTTACCGGGGTCCGGGGCTACCTGGTGCCGTAGCGATGGTGGTGACTGAACATTCAGGCGCGTTTGCGACGGCTGAATCGTTGTTTCAGCACCTCTTTGCGATGCTCGCCCAGGTACTCTTCGATGTCTTGCCTGAACGCTTCATAACGAGCCGGGTTGAAGGTCACGAACGACTTACCGCGCAAGATCTCTCGCGCTGAAGCTTGCCAGTTCACGAAAAGAACCCCGCCGTTATTCGAAGAGCCAGACTGTTTTATCGAGGCGCAGGACGCGATCAGAATACCGTTGGGCAACTGCTCGCACGGGATGACGGACAAGCGCGCGCCATCGGCAGACTTGGCCTGAGTGTCGAACAGATCGAGGGTTCCCTTGTCCTGCTTCAAGCCATCAATCGTAGAGCTTGCGATAGTCCCGAGCACGGCAGCCGCCGGGATGCTGGCTTTCGCACCATCAACGATCCCTCTGACGATATCGCTGATGACGTTGTCCATATCCACCCGCAGGGAGCTTTCGGAATAACGCGAATAACCGTCATCGGCCACGAAACACCCGAGGTCTTGCAGGCAGCGGATGAACGCGTCATACCACTTGAGGGTGTTCTTGCCGCCGGGCACCTCAAAGTTGGCCTCCATGATTGCCATGGTCATCAGGTTTTCCATGATCGCCATATTATTGAGCGACATGTTATTGCCATAGCCTACGAGCGCATCCCCCAACATGAGCGCATCCATTGCCTGGGTCGGGCTGTCCTGCAACTGCACGATAGACCTGCGTACACGCCGGCGGGCAGAAGCCAATGCCTTACGTCGATTGATACGCGCGCCGATCAATTCAACACTTTGTGCCACGCTGTTTTCACTTTCAAACTGTTCCATATAACTTCCTTGGTTAAATAAATGACCGCTCCTGCGGACAGACAACAATCTAGATTACCCAGCCAAAAACCAACAACCCCAAACTGAATACAACTTATGTAGCCAACCCAGAATCCGCAGCACAATCTCCACAACTAAAACATTCAGACTTCAATTAATCACCCCCATACACTTGAAGCCCGCGACCGTTGTTGTATTCATAAAGCACCGCCTACCTACCCTGACAGAGAGTGTTTTTATGAATCAACTAACCGGACTGGTCACAGGCCCTACTCTGCTTTCTTACATCGAAGTACCGTCTTTGCAAGACCACAACGACATCGCTGACTGCAATAACATCGCCACCCGCTCGGCCGACCTTGGCCATCATCGCTATGCGGACCCCAAGGGCTGGTTTGAAGAGTATGCCCGTACGTTGAATTTCCTCGGTTGGTCGCTGTATGGCGATACCCTCCATACGCGCACGCAACATATCGTCTCGGGCTCCGTGGCGGACTTCCTGGTGGAGAGCGCCCAGGCCATGCGGGACTCGCGGCAGGCGAATGCGATGATCGATACGCTGGACACATTGAAGACCAACAACCCGGCCATGCTGTCCCTTGATAAAGAAACTCGGGAAGGCGAGACATTTCAAATCATTCCCGCTCGATACGACCTCCAAGGCAATCTCAATATTGCCCTGTATAAGCTCGAACTGAGCGTTGACATAAGAAGGCGCAGCTTTTTGTTCTGGAACTGGGAAAAGCGCTCCGCCAGCATCGTCCAGCGTAAAGCGTTCCTGAAATTGAACAGACGCGAATTGGACAGCAAAAGAATGCTCATCAAAAAGAAACTGGACGAGCACCTCATGAAACGATTTGCCTTGCGCAAGGGGATCGTCTCCTGAGTCATCAAGGGCGACACAAAAAAGGGTTGTCGATGAATATCACCGCCAACCCTTCCTTCACTCCACGTTGCCGACGATCAACTCACCAGATTACTTTCCTCGACAGTCGATCCCTTCAACAGTGCTTTCAGCGTAATACCGGCCTGGGCGTCTGGCAGAGCGCTCAACCGCTCCACCAGTGTCGAGACGGCATAATGTCGATTCCCCCCGAAGCTGAGCAACGCATCTCCACGGAAGTTGACGTCCGTTGAATACACTTCACGAAAGATCACGCTGTGTCCGCTGTCAGGATCAATGATCACCAGATGCTCATCGACCTTGCTCAGCAATAATGGGTCAGGGTCATCCAGCGCCCAGATCAACTTGCCGGGAATGATCGCCGCGCCGCTCAACGAATGCCGGCAGTCGAGGATGACCGAGGTGACCCGCAACCAGGCAGACTTTGACAACCGGTAACTCACCGCGCCTTGGCCCATGCGCAGGACCAGGGTCGTGACATCGTCCGGTATCAGCGGCAGAAGATCATCGATCTTCATTTCGTGGCCCTCGACGGCCAGCACCTCGCCTTCACGCTGGACGTAATTAAGTGGCCCCACATGCCCCATCACCGGAAAGGTCAGAAGTTTTCCGTTCTGGTTTTCATGAAGCAATACGTTGGTCTGCCGCTGGGTTCCCAGTAATTCGAAGGATTCCGGAATGGCGGTCCTGGGAACCCGAATCACACGCCCGGTCTCGGTGACGAACCACTTCAGGCTGCCGGGCTCCTCCACCGACAGCAGCGCACTGCACAACGACTGGGCGGCCAGTTGCTCAAGCCGCTCCTGCACCCGGTCACCTTGGGCGACAACCCAATCATGCGTGACGCCGGTGATCAATGCCGGTTCATGATCACGTAGCGTGACCACCACGCCTTCGAAGGTGACGCCAAGCAGCCCTGGCCCGTCGACCGTCAGCTCGACAAACTGCCAGGGCGCCCACTCACGCTGTGCGACGGGTAACGCGTCATCCTTCAGCAATCGCAAGCCCTGGCCAAAAGCAGTCTCCAGTTGCTGCGGATCGATAAACGCCTGGCGATAGACCTCACCATTCGACACATCGAATAACCAGGCGGCCTCACCCTCCGGGGTTACCCCCAGCAGGCGCACTTCCTTTCCGTACCCTCCCTCCGCCAGCAAGAGCCTGTTGCCGACGTACCAGGCACACAACTTCGCCTCGCCACTGAAGTTCGTCAAACCGACAAGGGCAAAACTTTCGCTCGCGTATTGCCGGGCCAGAGGCTCCAGGGCAGACCACCAATGCACCCGGTCCTTGAACCATGCCTCGTTCAAGCCGCCCAACACCAGGCGGCCCTGGCTCGTCAGGTTGAAAAACAGGCCATCAGAGGTCAGCGCCAGGTAGCCGCCATCAACCGCAATGACATTTTCCAGGTTGCGGAGGCGCCGCCACTGCACGGACCACTCGCCTTTTCCCGCCACGAGGGTGCGCTGCTTACGACAAAGTTCTTGTGTGAGCCTGTGGTAGATGACGAACGTATCGCTATCGTCCGCCGGTGAGAGCAGCGTCAGGTCGGTCATGTTCTTGATCGAGTCGGGCCAGCCACGGTGATGATTGCGCCTGGGCGAGGGACGGACGATCAAGCGATCGCTGCGACGAATCCAGGCCATGTCCCGCAGCCCTGGCTCGGATTGCCAACAGATCGAAACAAACGGCGCCGGTTGCCAATTGACGGTGACAAACCCGTCGCTTTCGTCAGCAGACGCCATAAAGGGATAACCGCTGCCCAACACGTTCGACCAGTCAGGCAAGGCCTCGCGGGCACTCAAGACCGATTCCATCGCCAGGTCCAGGTCGCGAGTGACCGAACTGAGCAGCACTTGCCCATCATGGATCACGTAGACCAGAACATCGCGGGTCTGATTAGCACACGTGATTTCCTGGACCACATGAATCACCCCCTGCGCGTCCACCTCGACGCGCTTGATGGCACTCTCATCTTTCGAGGCCCACAGCCAGTAACGATGGGTCAGCAGGCCGGTCACCGCGTCGACCTGCCAGACAATGACATTCTGCGGATCGTAGAAATACGCGTGGCTGCCGGACACTGCGCCCAGCAGTGCCTGATCGACATCCGGCAGGTCGTTACGGATGTACAGGAAACGGTCCGCCTTCGCGTCGTACCAGGCCGAGGTGTATCGGGGCTCGTCGGGTTTCTCGAACGGAATCAAGTAGTGGTGAACAGGCGTATACGGCATCACCAGGCGGTGCTGTCGAGCCAGGGTCCTGAGGTGTCCCTGCAACACCTGTCGATCCATGCCCGCAGGCACATCCTGTTCGACAAGGGTCAGCCGGCGCTCACCCAACTCAACCCGGAACACTTGATTGTCGGTGACCCGGAGCAGCACTTCATGAGAACCCGGCCCAAAGAACCGCACCTGAACGTCACCGACGAACAGTTTCCCCTCATCCTCGAACCGGATATCGCCTTCGTTGACCCAATGAGCGTCCAGCACCCAAGCCGATTTCTCCGAACGCCTCGACTGGAGGCTCAGGTTCACGCCGGGATTGAGCTCCAATGCGCATCGTTTGCCAGCGCCCCGAACCTGATAGGTGATTTTTCCGTGCCAGGCCTGCGCAAGCACGGGCACCACCAGTGAGCGATCAACGTCATCGAGCCACACTTTGATCACCGTTGGCCGATAGTCCGGGGCAAACAGGCGATGGAGGATGTAGTCACTCGGAAACGAATAGAAGGAAAACAGAAACAGCCAGCCGCCATCCGCTTTCCTTTTCTCCAGACGCCGTGCAGTGTCGAACCCCGTGTCATGGTGCAGGCTGGCGAATGGCAGCGCCTTGTACTCATAGCGGTAACAGGTTTGCGGTGTGCACGGCAGCACGATGGCCTGGCCAGCGGGGAACGTGATGCCGACTCGATCCGGCAAGTCCAGCTCTCGACGAATATCAATCGCCCGATGGTAATCGTCATCGAACGTCGGCACGCCGAAATGATCGCGCAACGGATACAGCTTGGGGCTGTCCAGCACCAGCTCGCCGCGGCTCAGATCCAGTGTCTGGACGATCAGCGATGGGCGTGGCAGCCATGCACCGCTGCCGGCGTTGAACCCATAGGGCTGAAGGTGAGACTTGGCCACCTCATCGAAAAACAACCCGACTTGCCTGGCTTCCTCGGCGATGGTGGCGAACCCCTGGGCCAATGCCGCCACCCCCACCGCCAACCCGCCCAGAATCACCGCGGCCCCACCAAGCAGCGCGCCAGCGGTGGTCGCGCCAGCGGCATAGGCGCCCACCGACAACACCAGACTGGCCGAGTCGAACGCCAGTTGGGTGCCGAACTGGGCGCGTTCAACTTCATTTTGTGCGGTCGATAACTGGTAGATGTCGAACCCGACATTGGCCAACTGCAGCAATCCCCCGGTCGCTTCGCTCACACTGGTCCCCACCGAAGCCTTGACGACGGGCGCGACGGTACGGGCAATCAGTTTTTCTTCTGCCAGCGCTTGCCGGACCAGACCGATCAACCCGGCAATGTCGACCACGTTGCCATGCACCAATTGTGCGTAATTGACATAGGCATGCAGCCGGACCGCCAGGGTGAGGGGTCGATCCCCCCCCTCCCGTCCTCTCAATGCGTTCATCAGCGCTTGTATGGCGAAACCGGCGTTAAGGGTATGGACGCTCCCCACCTCGGTAGGATCGCTCGCAACCGAGGGTCTATTGGCCAAGGCCGAAAAACGCTCCGAGAGATAGTTCTTTATCCGCAAGAGTCGATGGTCGTCCGTGGTGATCCGCACCAGTTGGCTGGGATTGGCAGGATCCACCAGGCTCATCCGATACCCCCCGTCCGGCATGATCTCCAGGGTGTCGAACAACGGCACAAGATGGGACGCCAGCTGATTCACCTGCTGGAGATGCAGGGTCACGTCACTGATCTGTTGCGCCCACCAATGACCGTCCAGTGCCAGCAGGCAACTGCCGAGTCGAGGATTGTTGTGGAGTGACTGCCCTCGGGCACTGGCCACCCGTTGCCTGACAGGCACTTTCGACTGTCCAGGCAAGGCGCCGGGCCGCAGCAGTTGCGAGATCTTCATTGCACCAGGCAAGGACAGTTCCAACACCCCCGCGCCTTGCAATTCGACCAGGTCGAAGGTCGGGTGTGTCGCATCGCCATAGGCTGCGTAATAGCGGGCCATGTCCTGCTCGAGGAAGAACTGTTCCAGCGCTTGTTTGAACTGTGTCGAATCCTCGAATTCGAACACGCCAAAATTCGGATCGTAGAAGTGATAAGTACTGCGTTCGCCCTCAAAGGTCTTGGCCACCAGCATGGCGTGATTGTCCGAGTTGAGCATCAGCGTGGCGGTCGTTGCCCTGGCTTGCAGAGTGTCCACGACCTCGTTCAGGTTCGAACGCGCCAGCGCACGGCCGACTTCACTGAGCTGCACGTCGCGCAACGACTCCACGCCGTTCAGGAAGGTCAGCGAATCGCTGGCCTCGGGCTCAATGACCCCAAGGAAGAATCGCTCGCGCAGGGTATTGACCGCGACCGGGCCCTCCGACAGGGCCGCCGCCATCGCGAGGGCCAAGGGATAACAACGTCCGCCGACCCGGTCACCCTCGCCCTGAAGCAACAAATCCTGCGGTACGAGTTTGATCGTGCCGGCTTCAAAACCGTCCAGGACCACACCGACGCGCTCAATGATCCGGACCCGGTGTTCCAGTTTCGCGGCCTGCTGGATCCGGGCAACCTGCTGACCCCACTGGCGTAGCGTCAGCGGCTGTTCCAGGGCGATTTTCTTCAATCCCAGCGCGGTCTCGTCACGCTCTGGCAGAGAGTCGGCTGCGCTGGCAAGCCCGGCCAGAAATGCCGGTGCCTGCTGCTGGTACAACGCGCGCTCGATCGTCGCGTAGCTGCCGGCGGTGCCCGGTTTGCTGAAGTTGTTGATCAGGTTATCCAACTGTGGGCGCACCGCGTCGAAACTGCGGTTATCCAGCGCCTTTGCCCCGGTCAAGGCGCCCAGCAGCAGACGCTGCAAGGGGCTCAACTGAGCGACATCAAAATGACCTGCGGCGAGTCGATTCAAGAGTTCAGCGAGAGACCACTGTTGCGCCTGTGGATCGCTCAACGATGCAGGCGCCAACACCGTAGCGCTTTGGGCGCGGATCGACTGACGCTCATCAAAGCCCAGGGGGATGGCCCTGTCGAACGTCACCACACCGTTATGGCCGCGATTCATCGCCTGCATGAAGGGCGCACCCAACTCATCGGCCAGATGTTGCAACAGGTCGGTGGACAACACGTGGCGCCCCTCGATCAACGGCCAGCCTTCGTCAAACCGCAGGGTGCGGTATTGCAGCAACTCGGCCAGCTCACCGGCATAACGGGCCTTGAACCGACCTTCCTGCCAGCGCTTTTTCTCGTTCTCGAGCCATTGCCCGAGGTCGCTCTCGTTCTCTTTCCAGGAGTGATCCAGCTCTTCCTCGGTGGCCCGGTTGACAGTGGCGAAGGGCGGAATGGCAGCCGCCGCTTGCCACTTTTCCGCGGTGCCCGGTGTGAAATGCGCCCGTTGGTAAGCCATCATCCCCTCGCGCATGGCACTGGGGCCGGTCAGATAGATCGTCCCTTCACTTTGGGGGCGAATACCATCGCTGTAATAGGTAGCGGCAGCCTCCACCAGAAAAGCCGCGGCCATTTCCACTTCTGGCGCCAGCTCATGAAAAGCACCGAAAACCTTCGTAGCGGCCTGCCGCGCAAGTTCGATCATGGATTCGGCATCGGTCAGGGCAACGTTTTGCTCATCGGCCAGGCGCGCGGTGGCGTCGACGATTTCATAATTGAACCGGAACCGCTCGAGTACGGCCTGAAGCATCGCGGACTCAGGGTGAGCCATCAGGAACGCGTTACTCAACGAATGCTGTTCGGCAACCGCTCGCAGTTCGTCCGGGCGAGCCAGGCGCTCCATCGGCGTGCGGAAAACGCGATCCAACCCGGGTCGACTATCAGCGAAACGCTCAAGCGCCCCGCGATGCTCCGGCGGGATCATCTCAAAATAATCCGTGTATCGGCCACGCAACGCCTGCCGGCCAGGCATCCACTCAGGGTTTCGATCAAGCATCAACTGCAGCACACCCAGGCGCGCATCCGTCTTGAATGCCCGGATGTCCACCCCGCCCAGTTCTTCCAACAATGGCGGCAGGTTATCGACATCGGCGTAACTGCCGCCTTCGGCGAACAAGGCTTCGATGCGCACCACATCGGAGGCCGCGGCAAAATTGCCGCGCAGGCTGATCTCGCGCTCGTAGATAGCCTTCAACTGCAGGGGCGTTTCACCGTTGGCCAGGTCGCGCAGGGCCAGGTGATCGCCAGCCAGCGCCTGGAGGCTGAGCCGATTCGTGTCCCTCAGGGCCATCAATCGAGCCTCATCCTGACCATAGGCCCGAACCAGCAAATCGATTCGCGCCTCATCGGCGCTGCCACCGTTTTTCACGGCCTTCGTGATGTGCGCATACATCTGCTGTTTAAGAACGATGGCGCGTTCTTCATAACGGTCACCCAGCGCCACCCCATCGACACTGTCCTGCCCGCCATGGAGCATGGCATCGGCCTTCGCGGCCTCGACGATGATCCGATTGGTTTCATAGGCCAGCAACGCGTCGCTGTCATGCCAAAGGTTGAGGCGATAACCCTGCGCGCCCATCACCTGTTTCCAGATATTGATGTAGTCACGTTGAATGGCCCCGACGCCGCCGCCAAGCCAGACGAAATGCAGATTCTTCGGCACCTCGGTAGCGGGCAATCGCAACTGCTCGAAGCTGTTGTGCAGGCGCGCTTCGAAGTTTTCTATTTTGTCGTGGATCTGCCCCAGGGTCGCAGCCCCGGCACCTTCGGGGCCCGACGGCAGCTCCGGCGTACGACGTCGTCGGCTGGCGCCCTGTAAAGCCCCCAACGCTTGCTTGAGCAAGCCCAGCGGCTCCAGCATTTGTGGGGAATCCAGCAAGGCGATACAACCGAAGTAATACCGAAGCACCGCATCATATTGATCGGTGCCTTTGTATGAAATTAATGCTTGTTCAAGATCTTTCAACTTCAACAAGCCCACAAAGTCGACGTAAAGATCCGTCGATGAAAACTTGGCTTCACTCATTAACAACACATCCATTTATTGTAGATAAACAGCCGGGAGCGGCCTGACCAGATCGCTGGCAGACCATCGAATATCAATATTTGTTAAATACTCCCGAGCATGGGCTTCTTTTCAAGCGAAGTTAAAACACTCCCCCAAAAACAAACCCGACTCACGGCCAAAACGAGAAAGGAAAATAACCTACTTTTTCACCGCCATACAACCAACTGGAAAACCCAATGAATTTCCAAATAAAACCCACACCGACTGTTACAAGCCGCGCACTTTTACTTGCTGTTTCAGCAATTAAAAGTACAACTTCATCACGTTAATTTAACAGACTTTGAAACATGGCTACAGCCATCGGAAAGAGGGTCAGGCGACGGCGATCCGAACAGATCGCCGGGGTTCATCAGAGCGGTTTGCTGCCATACCAGCGCGGCGTGTACACCCACTCGCCACCTTCGGCGCGAGGGAATACGCAGGTCGTGGAAGAACCAATCAGCACCATGGTGCGCATGTCGACTTGCTCCGGGGTCAGTTGCCCCAGGGTGGTGACACGCAGGGTCTGGCCCGGGCGACCAATGTCACGCCCCAACACCACCGGCGTCCGTGGGGTGCGGTGCTGGCCGACGATCTCCAGCGCACGCCCCAATTGCCACGGCCGTGCACGGGAAATCGGGTTGTAGAAGGCCAGCGCCAGATCGGCTTCGGCCGCCAGGTCCAGGCGTTTTTCGATGATCGACCAAGGCTTTAGATTGTCCGACAGCGACATGACGCAGAAGTCATGCCCCAACGGCGCACCGGCCTGGGCGGCGGTGGCGAGGGAGGCTGACACGCCGGGCAGGATCTCCAGATCCACCTGGTGCCAGGCCGGATCACTGGACTCGTGCAACGCTTCGAGCACCGCCGCCGCCATGGCGAAGACACCCGGGTCGCCGGAGGACACGACGATCACCGAACGGCCTTGTGCAGCCAATTCGAAGGCGTGCCGGGCACGCTGCATTTCTTCGCGGTTGTCGGTGCAGTGCAGCACCTGATCGTCGCGAAACGGGCCGGCCATGCGCACATAGGTTTCGTAACCAAGCACATCGGTGGCCCGCGCCAGTTCGGCTTTCACCGCCGGTACCATCAGTTCGGCAGCGCCCGGCCCCAGGCCGATCACCGCAAGGCGTCCACGCGGGCGACCGATCAGGGCCACCTCCAAGGGCTGCGCAGCGACGGCGACGGTCAGGTATTCCGTTGTTGAAAAGAGAGTCGCGTCCGGTACCGAACGGCGGGCCAAGGTGGCGGTATCACCCGTCGTCGCCACGAAGCGCAGCGCCACCCCGAGTTCCAACGCCGCTTCACGCAAGGCTGTGCAGGCCATCAGCGCATCCGCCGCCACCAGGCACGCCAGGCTTTGCACCGCGACGTTGGCCTGCTGCAAAGCCGCACGAACCGTGCCCGGCAAATCCGCTACCTCGGCGCCCACGACCACCGCGACGCTGCGCGGATAAATCAGCAGTTCATGGGCGTTCGCCTCACGCTCGGCGTGGCCGACATGGATCGTGCGCCGGGCTTGCGGGTCTTGCGGCAACTGCGCCTGATCCAGCCACGGCGCCGCGCCTTCGATGCGCACCGGTTCACCGGCCAACAGGTCGGAGACGAAGCGCTTGCCCTGCTCCAGGTCGCCGAGGCTGTAGCCGCTCGGCGGATTGAGCAGACAGGTGCCGAAACGCAATTCGCCGCTGGTGGTGATCGCCGGCGCGACTTGCAGGGTTGCCGCGATGTCACGGGCCATGCCATTCACACCGCCCAGGCCGCCCAGCAACGGCACCACGGCGCTGCCATCTTCGGCCACCGCCAGCACCGGCGGTTCGGCGCCTTTTTCCAGCAACAGCGGCGCCAGGGTACGGATGACAATGCCCGCCGCGCACAGGGCGATGATCGGCGTGTCCTGTTGGTAGAGTTCACGCAACGTCGCACCAAATTCCAGGTATTGCCGATCCCCCTCGACCCGTCCGGCCAGGCCGTGGATCAGGGCATCGGGGTAGCGCTGCTGGATCCGTCGGGCCGTCGCCAGGCTGCCGGGGCCGAGGATGACAATGGCCGGCATCTTGGCGGCTATCAACCCTGCCACCGTTCGCCCGGCACGATGATCAGCGAGAAGTACGGCGAAGACATCGGCTCGACCTCATCCAACGGCACGATCTTCTGGTTGGTCATGGTCGCGCGCTCGACATACAGCGCCCGCCCGTCCATGCCCAGTTCCTGGAGCACTTGGCGAACCTTGGGAAAATTGCGCCCCAGCTTCATGATCACCGCCGCATCGGCATCGGCCAGGCGCCGCTTGAGGTCATCGTGAGGCAAGACGCCGGAGAGCACCGACAGGCTCTGGTTGCGATAGACCAGCGGCGCACCGAGCACCGAGGCCCCGCCGAGCATCGAGCAAACGCCCGGGATGACTTCGGCGACATAACGCTCGGCCAAGCGATCGTGCAAGTACATGTAGGAGCCATAAAAGAACGGGTCGCCCTCGCAGATCACCGCCACGTCACGACCGGCGTCCAAGTGCACGGCCAGTTGCTCGGCAGCGGTGTCGTAGAAATCGGCGATCACCTCTTCGTAGGACAACGGCGCCGGCAGCACTTCGGTGGTAACCGGGTAGACCAGCGGCAGCAACGTCTGCGCATCCTGTAGATGGGCCTCGATGATGCCGAAGGCGTTGCCCTTCTTGCCCTTGGCGACGAAGTACGCCACCACGGGCGATTCGCGCAGCAGGCGCAGGGCCTTGACCGTAATCAGTTCCGGGTCACCGGGGCCCACGCCGAGGCCGATCAGACGTCCAGGCTGCTGCATCATTCAATCTCCGTAGCGAGGGCGTTGACAGCGGCGGCGGCCATGGCACTGCCGCCCAGGCGGCCTTGCATGATCACGAATGGCACGCCACGGCTGTTGGCCGCGAGCATCGCCTTGGATTCGGCGGCGCCGACAAAGCCCACCGGGAAGCCGAGGATCAAGGCCGGTTTCGGCGCGCCGACATCGAGCATTTCAAGCAAATAGAACAGCGCGGTCGGCGCATTGCCGATGACCACGACACTGCCTTCCAGGTGCGGACGCCACAACTCTAGCGCCGCCGCCGAACGGGTGTTGCCCAATTCCAGGGCCAACGCCGGCACGCCCTCGTCGCGCAAGGTGCAGATCACCGGGTTGTTGGCCGGCAGGCGAGCTCGGGTCACGCCCTCGGAGACCATCCGCGCATCGCACAGGATCGGCGCGCCGGCAGCCAGCGCCCGGCGCCCGGCCGTGCCCGCGCCCTCGGAAAACTGCAGGCCATCGACGGCCTCGACCATGCCGCAGGCGTGGATCACCCGCACCGCGAGTTTCTCCAGGTCGGCCGGAATACGCGCCAGGTTGGCTTCGGCGCGGATAATCGCGAAGGAGTTGCGATAGATCTCCTGACCGTCGCGGATGTAATCAAGCATTAAAGGGGCTCCGGGGGGCGAGCGTCGAGCCAGTGGCCGAGCGCTTCAATAGTCAGATTGTGTGCCTGCAACGCGCCGAAACCCGGCAGCGTGGCATCGCGAAAATACAGGTCGTAACGACCAGGGGCGACCGCCAGCAAGGTGGCAGGCGCGACATGGGCCGCCGCGCAGGAACGCGGGCAGCCGGAAAGATGGATTTTTATTAGCTGGCCTTGGCTTTGCAGCAGATCGGCCAACCGGCGGGCGTCGGCCTTGGTGTCGGCCAGGGCCTTGGCGCAGCCACTGGAGCCGGTACAGGCAACGAGTTGTGCCAAGGGCTGGTCGCTCGAACCTAAAAATCCCAGTTCCTCGAGCCGCGCCAACACTTCGTCAGCATCTTCGCGGCGCATGCTGGGCAGCAACAGGCTTTGCCAGGGCGTGAAACGAAGGCTGCTATCGCCCTTCTCCCGCGCCAGTTGCGCCACTCCCCGTAGCATCACTGCATCGAGCCGGCCCAGGGGGGCCATCGCTCCGACGTAGACACGGTCGTCGTGCTGAGGATGGACACCGATGTGCAGTCCATCGATGGACGCATCACGCCGCCAATCCGGGCAAGGTTGCAGGGGCACGCGGCGGGCCAACCGGGCGAGAAATTCATCCGCGGGAGTTTCAGCCAACACGTGGCGCATGCGGTTCTGGTCCGGGCGGGCCAAGTCGAGGAACAGCTCCAGCACCGCCACCACCAAGGCATGTCCCTGGGCCAGAGGCACTCTGCCCGCTGGCTTATCCAGCGGGGTGCCGGCCAAGCCGAAGGCCAGCCAGGGGTCGCCGTCACGGACCAGGGCCGACAGCCACAGGTCGTGGTGATGTTCGAGCATCGCCAGTGCTTCTCCGCCATCCAGTTGTACGGCGAACTTGGCCGACAGTTCATGGAAGCGTTCATGGGTTTGCAGGGTGGCGAGGATCTGCTCGGCCAACGGGCGGGTATCGAACAGCATCTGCCGGTCGATCCCGGCCGAGGGGCTGAGCATCAGGTTGCGCACGTCATCCCCGGCCGGTTTGCGCGGGCCAAGCCCGGCGGCCAGCAATGGCTCGATCAGCGCGCCGTGCCCGGGGCCGATCCCGCGGATCTGCAGATTGGCCCGGTTGGTCGCCTCGATTACGCCGCCGGCGAACCGCTCGGCCACGGAGGCCACGGCGTCGGCCTGATCCGCGAGGATGGAACCTCCATCGAGCTTGATCCGACAGATCCCCCCGTCCAGCGCCTGGACGACACGCAGCAACCCCGGACAACCGGAGGGGCGTACGACGTGGGAGGATGGACGTTCGTTCAAGGGAAGACCGGCAACTGAGAAACGCCACATTGGCGAAGGAGCGCCATTATGCCTGCTTTGCCAGGGGTCATGAAAAGCTTGCTGGTCGGATTGCCGTGAGATTGCTCAGAACACGGGCGGCCTGATCCAATGATGTTGCCTGTACTATCACTATCGCGAGCAGGCTCGCTCCCACAGTTTTGATCGAAGTGTTCATTAATCCTGCGCTTACCCAAAATCCCCTGTGGGAGCGAGCTTGCTCGCGATAGCGGCCTGTTGGTGACAATGATGTTGCGCCAGGCGCCTGATACGCCGGGGCGCGGTATGATGGCGGCCCGGTTCGCGGCGGCAACACGCCTGTCGATCAACCCCATCTATTCGAGGAACAGAGATGACCCCCTGGCTGACCGTAGTGGGCATCGGTGACGACGGCTTCAAGGGCCTGGGCCGAACGGCTCGCCATGCCTTGCTGCGGGCATCGCGGATCCTGGGCAGCACTCGCCAGTTGGAGCTGTTGCCACTGTGTATCCGCGGCGAGCGGGAGCTGTGGCCCAGCCCGTTTTCCCTGGAACCGCTGCTCGCTCGGCAGGGCGAACCGGTGTGTGTACTGGCCAGCGGCGATCCGATGTTCTATGGCGTGGGCGCCAGCCTGGCGAAGCAGGTGCCGAGTGATCAAATGCTGGTCATCCCCGCCCCCTCCTCCTGTTCACTGGCCGCGGCGCGCATGGGCTGGCCGTTGCAGGAGGTGGTCACGCTGTCGCTGGTGGCGCGCCCCCTGGCGGCGCTCAATGGGCATTTATCCACAGGCGTCAGGCTGTTGCTGCTGAGCAATGATCGCCACAGCCCTGCCGCAGTAGCGAGCTTGTTGCGTGAACGCGGATTCGGCCCGAGCCCGATGACCGTCCTGGAGCATCTGGGCGGCAGCACAGAACGACGGATCGACGGTTGCGCCGCGCAATGGTCCGATGAAACCGTCGCCGACCTGAACCTGATCGCCCTCGAATGCCGGACCGAACCGTCGACACCGCGCCTGTCCCGCCTGGCCGGCTTGCCCGATACCGCGTTCGAGCATGACGGCCAGTTGACCAAACGCGACGTGCGCGCCATCACCCTGGCCCGCCTCGCCCCAACCCCCGGCGAGCTGCTCTGGGACGTCGGCGCCGGCAGCGGCTCCATCGGCATCGAATGGATGCGCGCCCACCCCAGTTGCCGAGCCCTGGCCATCGAGGCCGACGAAGGCCGCCAAGGCTTGATCGAACGCAATCGCGACACCCTCGGCGTACCGGGCCTGCAACTGATTCGCGGCAGCGCCCCGCAAGCGCTGGACAATCTGGAGCGTCCAGACGCGGTGTTCATCGGCGGCGGCGTCACCCGCGAAGGCGTGCTCGACGCCTGCTGGGCCCAACTCAAGCCCGGCGGCCGGCTCGTCGCCAACGCCGTGACCCTGCAAAGCGAAATGACCCTCATGCACTGGCGCGAACGCCACGGTGGGGAGCTGACCCGCATCCACATCGCCCAGGCCCAGCCATTGGGCGAATTCGACACCTGGCGCCAGGCCTTGCCGATTACCTTGCTGGACCTGACGAAACCTCTCGATGCGTGACGAAACCGCCGAACAACCCGCCCCCCTGCGCAGCGGCCTGACCACCGGCAGTTGCGCCACCGCCACCAGCCTGGCGGCGGCCCGCTTGCTGCTGCGCGGCACCGAAACCGACGCCGTGGAAATCGTACTGCCCAAGGGCAAACAGGTGCAGATGCGCCTGGAGTTCTGCCGGTTGACCGACCAGGGCGCCGAGGCTGGGACGATCAAGGACGCCGGCGATGACCCGGACGTGACCCACGGCGCCCTGCTGTTTTCCCAGGTGCGCTTGATCGCCGAACCCGGCGTGCGTTTCGTCGCCGGTCGCGGCGTTGGTACGGTGACGCGACCGGGGTTGGTGCTGGGCGTCGGTGAGCCGGCGATCAACCCGGTGCCACGCAAAATGATCGGCGATCACCTGGGCCGACTGGCCGAGGAAAGCGGTTATGCCGGTGGTTTCGAAGTCACCGTCAATGTAGAGGGCGGCGAAGCCCTGGCGCTGAAAACCATGAACCCGCGCCTGGGCATCCTCGGCGGCCTGTCGATCCTCGGCACCAGCGGTATCGTCCGGCCCTTCTCCTGCGCGGCTTACATAGCCTCGATCCACCAGGGCATCGACGTGGCGAAGACCAACGGTTACCTGCACATCGCCGCCTGCACCGGCAATGCCAGCGAAGACACCATGCGCCGGGTCTACAACCTGCCGGAAATCGCCCTGATCGAAATGGGCGACTTCGTCGGTGCTGTGCTCAAGCATGTGCGCAAGGTGCCGGTGGAAAAACTCAGCCTCTGCGGCGGCTTTGGCAAGATCAGCAAACTGGCTGCCGGCCACATGGACCTGCACAGTCGCCATTCGAGCATCGACCTGCCGCAATTGGCCGAATGGGCCGCCGCGATCGGTGCCGATGAGGTTCTGCAGAACGGCATCCGAGGAGCCAATACCAGCCAACAAGCCCTGGCGATGGCCAGCGCCGCCGGCATCGCCTTGGGCGACGCGGTGTGCGAGCACGCCCTGGCCTTCGCCCGCAGTGTGGTGCCGGCTCAGGTCCAGGTCGAAGTCTTCGCCATCGACCGCCAGGGCGGGATCGTCGGCCACGCCGGAGCTTGGTCATGAAGAACGTTGCCATGAAACGTATCCTGCTGCTCGGTGGCGTCACCGAAGCCCTGGCCATCGCCCGCACCCTTGGGCCCCAGCACATCTACAGCCTGGCCGGCATCGGCCGCGTCCCCACCGACCTGACCTGCCAGGTGCGCGTCGGCGGTTATGGCGGCGCCGAAGGGTTGGCGCATTTCATCCGCGCCGAGGGCATCGGCCTGCTGCTGGACGCCACCCACCCCTACGCCGCCCAGATCAGCCACAACGCCGCCCACGCGGCCCGCGCCTGCGCCATCCCCTGCTGGGCCCTGCGCCGCCCGGCCTGGCAACCCCAGGCCGGCGATGACTGGCGGGAAGTGGCCGACTGGGCCGAACTGATCCAGGCCCTGCAACCCTTCCACCGCCCCCTGTTCACCCTCGGTCGTGAGCCGCTGCAACATCTGCATGAAATCCCGCCAGAGCAATTCTGGACCCTGCGTGCCCTGGACGTTTACCCCGGCAATGAGCGCTGCGAAGTGATTGGGGCCCGTGGACCGTTTCACATC
This sequence comes from Pseudomonas thivervalensis, assembly GCF_001269655.1. Taxonomy (GTDB): domain Bacteria; phylum Pseudomonadota; class Gammaproteobacteria; order Pseudomonadales; family Pseudomonadaceae; genus Aquipseudomonas; species Aquipseudomonas thivervalensis. The sequence goes on along the minus strand of NZ_LHVE01000001.1, from coordinate 579,367 downwards.
GAGGGCGAACGCGAGCTGTTCGAACGGCGGCAGATCGATGTGCTGGTCAGCAAGAACAGCGGCAGCACGGCTACTGAACCGAAGCTGGAGGTGGCGCGGGAGCGAGGGGTGCCGGTGTTGGTGTTGAAACGGCCGGTGTTGGCGGGGGTGGATCGGGAGTTTGAGACGGTGGATGAGGTGTTGCGGGGACTGCGGCAGTTGGTCTGACAGAAACCTGCACCGTCCTACAAGCCTGTCCCGTCAGAACTACGTCAGCAGGCTACGTCACCTTGCGCCGCTGCCTACAACTACGCCAGAATCCGCCGGCTTGTGTGCCTTGGAGGCCGTCGGTAACTTGATTCCCATCACTGCCCTTCAATGATCGGGTTTAGTCGCCCGAGGTTTTCAGCGGGTTCACAAGCTTCGTCAGTCAGGTATTTCATCCCTGCACTTGATGGTGGTTGTGCGCAGGGCGCCTTCGGGCGCGCCGGTAATGCTGGACTCCCCGGTCGACTAACCTGCGCACAGCCGCCGCCCTTCGTTTAGTCGCGAAACGGTTGCGGCTCCATAACATGGAGTTTCCAGCAATGTTCAAGAACACACCGAATCCTCCAACCCCGGACGACCACACATCCCGTTGCCAGTCGGCCAATGCCAAAAAACTCGACGACGCGGCCACCCGCGCCTTGGACTATTACCTCAATCCGTCAGCCGACAAAGAACCATCCGACAGGCTAGATACCCTTTTCGTCATCGCACCTAACATCGACGCCGAATGCCTGCTCGCCAACCTCAGCGAAACCCTGGCCTCGGCCAATGCCATGGTCAGTGACCTCGCATTCGATCTGGAGGGCTCGCGACGACATATCGCGCAAGGGGTCCAGCAGATGATTGAGTTGAGCCAGTTGTTGGCGAATCGGGCATTGGATGTGGTCGACCCTAGATAAGCGACAGGACGTTGGGTTTGATCAAAATCGATTGGTCAAACCCACCCCTGTGGCGAGGGGATTTATCCCCGCTGGGCTGCGAAGCAGTCCCAAAACATAAGCTCACAGTTTTGTCTGGCGGACTGCATTCACTGCTCTTGGGGCTGCTACGCAGCCCAGCGGGGATAAATCCCCTCGCCACAATGAATGCTCACGCCATTAGATTTTCAAAGGTAATGCTATGCCTCTCACACGAAGCTATAAGCACACGATCATCGAACGCGTCAGGTGTGATCCTGAATTCGCCAAAATCCTGCTGGATGAAGCCGTCACTCTGCTTTTGAACGGAGAGCAGGAGATGGCGAGAATGATCCTTCGCAATCTCTTCAATGCCATCTGAGCCCTGTGGCGAGGGAGCTTGCTCCCGCTGGGCTGCGCAGCAGCCCCAAAGAAGGTGAACGCTATTTTCCTGAAACACCGCAATGTCCGGTTTAGGGCCGCTTCGCGCCCCAGCGGGAGCAAGCTCCCTCGCCACAAGGATCTCATGCACCGTCAGAAGGTGGATGACATTACCAATGGAGAGTCAGTCATGGTCGAAAAACTCACGCGTTTCGACGCTGCAACCTATCTCAATACATATGAGGAAATGGTCACTTATCTGGTTGCCTGTTTCGAAGAGGATGCCGGTGATGGGATACTGATTCGCGCAGCCCTTAACGACGTCGCACAGGCAAAAGGGATGATGCAAGCCACTCCCAATGAAGATATAGAACAATCGAGTACCAACTGATCAAAATCCCTCACCACAAAAGCACTCACTTGAAGATCTGTTGCTACTGTTAACACCAGCCCTGCGACCCTACACCGCACGTGGCCTTTTTACTTCTGTCCCCCGATCAGGCTAAATACCGCCACCTGATCGCCCAACCGAGCGGATTGCCCCATGTCCCGACAACGGCTTGCATTAGCCTGGATCGCCTGCTTCGCAGTGCTGTTCAACATGCTTGCCATGCCGCTTGCCAACAGCGGGGGGGCGACGGCCAGTTCGCCAGCCGAACAAATGTTGTGGGGCAGTTTCTGCTCTTCCAGCGGCACGAAAATGGTCGCGGTGTCCCTGGGCAAGTTCGAACAGGGCGCGCCCCAGAAAGATACTCATTCGACCATGCAGCATTGCTGGTGCTGCTCAGGTCCGGCGCCGTTGGTGGCGCTGGCAGGGCATGCCCCACAGTTGTATCTGGATGCACAGCTGGCCCATCGCAGTGCCGTCCATTCCAAGCTGGACAGCCCCACGCCACGCCAGCAATGGCCCAGCCTCAATCCCCGCGCCTCGCCTCTGGCCTGATTCTTCCCGCATCAAACTGCGCCCTGAATCGTTCCGGAGAATTGCCATGTTGAACAGACTTATCCTGCTGGCTGCCCTGCTGCTTCCCGTCGGCCTCGCCCAAGCTCACCAATACAAAGCGGGCGAGCTTGAGATCGCCCATCCGTGGTCCCAGGAATTGCCGCCCAATGCGCCAACCGTGGCCGCGTATTTCGTGATCCACAACAGTGGTACCACCGCTGACAAACTGCTCAGCGTCGACTCGCCCATCGCCGGCAAGGCCGAGCTCCATGAGCATGTGATGCAAAACGACCTGATGAAGATGCAACCGGTGCCTGTCGTGAATATCGCCCCCGGTGCGACCGTCACCTTCGCGCCGATGGCGTATCACGTGATGCTGCTGGAGTTGACAGACCGCAGCCTGCTCAGCGACGGCAAACGTTTCCCCATGACCCTGCATTTCGAAAAAGCCGGGGATGTCACGGTCGACGTTGCGGTGCAGAAAAAAGCACCCGACGGCACCAAGAAACATATGCACGGCCAATAAGACGTAGCCGCCCATGCAACCTCGTCGCGCCAGCCTGTCCACGCACCGCCGTCAGCCCATGAGCCTGACCCGCGGCAGCTGGATCAGCCTGTTCGCCATGCTGATGATCTTTATCGGCCCGCTGATTTCCCAGTCGATGCCGATGGGTCAGCGCATGTCTTCGTCCATGCCGGTGTCCATGAGCATGGACATGGAGATGGGCATGGACATGACGGCGCACGACGCGCCGGCAGCCGAACATTGCCCGCCCCAGAGCGAGCACCATGCGTTGTGGGAGAAGTGCGGTTATTGCAGCCTGCTGTTCAATTGCCCTGCGCTGCCTGGCGGTCACACCTTCGCCGTCTTCGACACGCCCCACACCAACACCTACACCAGCCCTTCCCCACGCCTGGGCCATGCCCGGCCCGCGTTCTTCCCGGGTGCCCGCACCCGCGCACCGCCCCTCGACGCGTAAGCCCGACACTTACCTCACCCGGTCGCACAAGACAGCCCCAGGCTGCCCGACCGTGTCGTCTACGTTTGTTCGATGGAATCATCATGTCCAGGTTTTCTGCTGGCATCGCGTTGGGCTCTGCCCAGGTTCGCTGCCCCCTGAACGAGCCACGGGTTCGTTTACGCCAAACCATCGCCGCACTGTGCGGCCTGCTGCTCACCCCGCTCGTGCTGGCCGACGAGCACGAGCATCACGATCATCCGGTCGAAGAACTGAGCCCGACGGTCATCACCGCCATCGCCCCCAGCTCGCCGCTGACCGTCATCACCAACCCCAAGGACCCGCGCCAACCGGTGCCGGCCAGCGATGGCGGCGATTACCTCAAGACCATTCCCGGCTTCGCCCTGGTGCGCAACGGCGGCACCAATGGCGACCCGGTGCTGCGCGGCATGTTCGGCTCGCGGCTGAACATCCTCACCAATGGCAGCATGCTGCTGGGGGCTTGCCCGGGCCGGATGGACGCGCCGACGTCCTACATCTCGCCGGAAACCTACGACAAGCTCACCGTCATCAAAGGCCCGCAAACCGTGCTCTGGGGCCCCGGCGCATCGGCCGGGACCGTGCTGTTCGAGCGCGAGCCGGAACAGTTCGGCGAGCTGGGCACCCGGGTCAACGCCAGTGCGCTGGCCGGCTCCAATGGCCGTTTCGACAAAGTGGTGGATGCCGCCGCCGGTGGGCCGCTGGGTTATGTACGGGTGATCGGCAACACCGCCCATTCAGACGATTACCGCGACGGCAATAACGACACCGTGCCGTCGCGCTATGACAAATGGAATGGCGACGTCACCCTCGGCTGGACGCCGGACGCCGATACCCTGCTGGAGTTGACGGCCGGCAAGGGCGACGGTGAAGCACGTTACGCCGGGCGCGGCATGGACGGCTCACAGTTCAAGCGTGAAAGCCTCGGGCTGCGTTTCGAGCGCTCGAACATCGGCGAGGTGCTGGACAAGGTCGAGGCCCAGGTCTACTACAACTACGCCGACCACGTGATGGACAACTACACGCTGCGCACGCCATCCGGCACCGGGATGATGGCTGGGCCCATGGCCTCCAACGTCGACCGTCGCACCCTCGGCGCCCGTATCAAGGCCACCTGGCGCTGGGCCGACGTGCAACTGATCAGCGGCCTGGACGCCCAGACCAACGAGCATCGCCAACGCAGCAGCATGGGCGTGGATACCTACAAGGACCTGCCGTACACCAAGGACGCCGACTTCCACAATTACGGGGTGTTCGGCGAATTGACCTGGTACGCCGCCGACCGCGACCGAGTGATCACCGGCGCCCGGCTCGACCGTGCCTCGGCCAAGGATTACCGCCAGAGCATCGGTTCCGGCATGTCCGCGCGCCCCAACCCCACCGCCGATGAGACCCGGGCCGACACGCTGCCCAGCGGTTTCGTTCGCTACGAGCACGACCTGGACGACAGCCCCACCACCCTTTATGCAGGCGTGGGTCACGCGCAACGCTTCCCCGACTATTGGGAGCTGTTCTCGCCGAACGCTGGCCCCAGCGGCTCGTTGAATGCCTTCGACGCGATCAAGCCGGAGAAAACCACCCAGCTCGATGTCGGCCTGCAATACAAAACCGAAACCCTCGAAGCCTGGGCATCGGGTTATGTCGGGCAGGTGCGCGACTACATCCTGTTCGATTACACCCCCGGGATGATGGGCTCCACCTCCCGGGCCGAGAACATCGATGCGCGGATCATGGGCGGTGAACTGGGCGCGGCCTACAAACTCACCGAGCGCTGGAAAGCCGACGCCACCCTGGCCTACGCCTGGGGCAAGAACAGCAGCGACGGCAGCGCCCTGGCGCAAATGCCGCCGCTGGACGCACGCCTGGGCCTGACCTACAGCGAAGACCGCTGGAGCGCCGGAGCCTTGTGGCGGGTGGTGGCGGCGCAGCACCGGGTCGATGAAAACAAAGGCAACGTGGTCGGCAAGGACTACGGCAAAAGCTCGGGGTTCGGGGTCTTCTCGCTCAACGGCGCCTATCGCATCAATCAGCACTGGAAGGTCAGCAGCGGCGTCGACAACCTGTTCGGCAAAGCCTACGCCGAGCACTTGAACCTGGCCGGCAACGCCGGGTTCGGCTACCCGGCGAGCGACCCGCAGGCCATCAACGAACCGGGGCGCACGCTCTGGACGAAGGTGGATATGAGTTTCTGACAACACAGGCAAGGCCTGACACCTGACCTTGTGGCGAGGGAGCTTGCTCCCGCTCGGTTGCGTAGCAACCGCAAAAAGCCAGGGACTGCTGCGCAGTCCAGCGGGAGCAAGCTCCCTCGCCACGGGGTCTGTGTTTAAGGCTCCCTGCTTATCGGTTGCCTGGCAACCGCACAACATAACGACACAATTTGCCTGCGGAGCGCTTTGCAATGAGCCAACCGAAACCGAACTTCTACAACCTGGCCTGGCGCTGGCATTTCTATGCCGGGCTGTTTGTCGCGCCGTTCATGGTGATGCTGGCCCTGACCGGCATCATCTACCTGTTCAAGCCGCAACTCGATCCATTGATGTACGGCGACTTACTGAACGTGCCGGCCAGTCATCACGCCCTGGCGGCGGACGACCTGCTCAAGCAGGTCCGCCAGGCCTACCCTGAAGGCCAGGTCAAACAGTACCTGCCTGCGGTCAATGCCGAGCGCAGCGCGCAATTCGTGGTGATCGACAAGGGGCGGGAACTGAATGTGTTCATCGACCCGTACCACGGCGACGTCCTCGGCGAGCAGGATGCCAAGAGCAACCTGCAAGCCATGGCCCGGGCGATCCACGGCGAGTTGCTGATCGGTACCGTCGGCGACCGGCTGGTGGAAATGGCCGCCGGCTGGGGCGTGGTGCTGGTGGTCTCCGGCCTGTACCTGTGGTGGCCGCGCGGACAATCATCGGCCGGTGTGCTGTGGCCGCGCTGGAGCGCACGCGGTCGGTTGTTCTGGCGTGACCTGCACGTCGTCGTCGGCTTCTGGGGGGCGGCGTTCCTGCTGGTGATGCTGCTCAGCGGCATGACCTGGACCGGCTTCTGGGGCAAGCAATACGCGGACCTCTGGAACCGCTTCCCGGCGGCGATGTGGAACGACGTGCCCAAGTCCGACGTCGAGGCCGGCAGCCTCAACAACGCCCACCGCCAGACCGTGCCGTGGGCAATGGAAAATACGCCGATGCCGATGTCCGGCGACCATGCCGAACACATGGCCCACGGCGGCATGCACGAAGGCCCCGCCGCCCCGACCGTCAGCTTGCAAGCGGTGCAGGATATCGCCACCGAGCGTCAGGTCGAACCCGGCTACAGCATCACGTTTCCAACGACCGCCTCGGGCGTGTTCACCATTGCCGTGTTCGCCGATGACCCACGCAACGACGCCACCCTGCACGTGGACCAGTACACCGGCAAGGTCCTGGCCGATGTGCGCTGGGAGCATTACAGCGTCGTGGCCCGCGCCACCGAAACCGGGGTGATGTTGCACGAAGGCAAGATGTTCGGCCCGGTGAACCAGATCCTCGTGCTGCTGGTTTGCCTGATGATCCTGCTCAGCGCCGTGAGTGGCCTGGTCATCTGGTGGAAGCGCCGACCTCAAGGCAAGTTCGGCGTGCCGCCACTGCGCCACGACCTGCCGACGTGGAAGACCGGGGTGGTGATCATGCTCGCCCTGGCGCTGGTGTTCCCGTTGGTGGGGGCTTCGCTGGTGGTGGTTTGGGCGCTGGATCGGCTTGTCACCCGGCTCAATCGTCAGCCTGAAGCGGCTTCATCTTCAAGCTGAAGACAGTGCGTTAACGGAAGGCGGCGCGAAACCTCTACAATCGCGCCCGCTTTCCAAACGATGAACACCATCCCTGTGGGAGCGAGCCTGCTCGCGATAGCGGTGTGTCAGTGACATCTTTGTTGGCTGACCCACCGCTATCGCGAGCAGGCTCGCTCCCACAATGGACTGGGGTTCCGATCCAATCATTTGAGTGAACGCATGACCTCGCTAACCCTCTCCCACCTCGCCTGGACGCCCCTGGGCCATGGCCATTGTCATCACCAGTTCCAGCTGCGTGACGCCACGCTACAGGTGACAGCCGGGGAGTTCGTCGGGTTGATCGGGCCCAACGGCAGCGGCAAGACCAGCCTGTTGCGCTGCGCCTATCGCTTCAGCCGGCCGGAAAGTGGCGAGGTCAAACTCGAGCATCACAACGTCTGGAAACAGTCCTCGCGCTGGTGCGCCCAGCGCATCGCCGTGGTGCTGCAAGAGTTTCCCGACGCCTTCGGCCTGACGGTGGAAGAAGTGGTCGCCATGGGCCGCACGCCCCACAAAGGCCTGTTCGACGGCGACAATCACGACGACCGTCGGCTCGTGCTCCAGGCACTGGAATCGGCCGGGCTCGCAGGCTTTGGCGACCATGCCTTCGCCACGCTCTCGGGCGGTGAAAAACAACGGGTGATCCTCGCCCGCGCCCTGGCCCAGCAACCGCAGTTGCTGATCCTCGACGAACCGACCAATCACCTCGACCCCCACTATCAATTGCAATTGCTGCAACTGATCAAGGGCCTGGGCATCGGCACCCTTGCCAGCCTCCACGACCTGAACCTGGCCGCCGCTTTTTGCGACCGTCTATACGTGATCGAACACGGACGCATCGTCGCCAGCGGCACGCCCAAGGACGTTCTCACCACGGAGCTGTTGCGCGAGGTATTCAGCGTCGAAGCCCTGGTGGATGAACATCCGCTGTCCGGCTACCCACGAATCACCTGGATAACCCAACCATGACCTTGCGTTCCCTGCTGTTGCTGCCCTTGCTGCTGGGCAGTGCCCATGCCCTGGCCGAAGCCACCCGCTACCCATTGACGGTCCAGAGCTGCAACCGCCAGGTGGTGTTCAACGAGGCCCCTCGGCACGCCGTCAGCCATGACATCAACATGACGCAGATGATGCTGGCACTGGGGCTCAAGCCACGCATGGTCGGCTACAGCGGCATCAGTGGCTGGAAATCGGTGACGCCCGAGCTGGCGAAGATCCTCGACGGCCTGCCGGAGCTGGCCGCCAAGTACCCCTCGGTGGAAACCCTGCTCAATGCCAACGTCGATTTCTTCTTCGCCGGCTGGGACTACGGCATGCGGGTGGGTGGCGACCTGACCCCGCAGACCCTGCAACCGTTGGGCATCAACGTGTACGAGTTGACCGAATCCTGTGCGTTTGTGATGAAGCGTCCAGCGGCCTCCCTGGAGGACACCTACAGCGACCTGCGCAACCTCGGCAAAATCTTCGATGTGCAGGACCGCGCCAACGCGCTGATCGCGACGATGCAGGCCCAGGTGGCCGAAATACGCAAGCACCTGCCGACCCAACAACCGCGGGTGTTCCTTTATGACAGCGGCGAAGACCGCGCCATGACCTCCGGGCGCCTGGGCATGCCCCAGGCCCTGATCGACGCGGCCGGCGGGCGCAACATCCTCGACGACGTGGAAACCAGTTGGACGCGGGTGAACTGGGAGAACGTGGTCGAGCGCAACCCGCAGGTGATCGTGATCGTCGACTACGGCGAAGTCAGCGCCGAGCAGAAGCAGCAATTCTTGCTGGACAACCCGGCCCTGCAATCGGTGGAAGCGATCCAGCAGCGACGCTTCATTGTGATCCCCTACGTGCAGGCCACGCCGGGCATCGATAACGTGTTGGCGGTGCAAACCCTGGCGCGGGGTTTCCACCGTCAATGAATGATCGTCGCTACGCCGCCCTGCTGATGGTCCTTGGCGCGCTGCTGCTGGTGTCATGCGTGGTGTCCCTGGGCTTCGGGCCGGCGCGGGTGCCGGTGGCCGTGGTCTGGGATCTGCTGCTGCACAAGGCCTTCGGTGTGGGCGAGGTCTATTGGACGCCCGGCCAGGAGCATATCGTCTGGCTGATCCGCGTCCCGCGCCTGCTACTCGGCGCGCTGGTCGGTGCCGGGCTGGCGCTGATCGGTGCGGTGCTGCAAGCGGTGACGCGCAACCCGCTGGCCGACCCGCATCTACTGGGTGTCACCTCCGGCGCGACCCTGGGAGCGGTGATCGTGGTCTTGCATGTCGGTGAAATCATCGGCCTGCTGACCCTGCCCCTGGCCGCCTTCATCGGCGCATTGCTGAGCATGTTGCTGGTATTGGCCATCGCTGCTCGCCAGGGTCGCCTGGAGAGTGATCGTCTGTTGTTGTGTGGCGTGGCGGTGTCTTTCGTGATGATGGCCGCGGCCAATCTGCTGTTGTTCCTCGGTGATCATCGCGCCAGTTCGGCAGTCATGTTCTGGATGCTCGGCGGCCTGGGCCTGGCGCGCTGGGAACTGCTGGCCGTGCCGGCCGCCAGCGTAGGGCTGGGACTGGTGTTGCTGCTGGGCATGGCCCGGCCGCTGAACGCGCTGATGGCGGGTGAACAGACCGCCGTGACCCTGGGCCTGAACGCGGCGAAGGTGCGGCTATGGATCTTCCTGATTGCGTCGCTGATGACCGGCGTGCTGGTGTCCATCAGCGGCTCGATTGGTTTTGTCGGGCTGATGGTGCCGCACATCGCCCGGCGCCTGGTGGGCGCCGAGCATCGTCGGTTGCTTCCGGCCTGCGTGCTGCTCGGCAGCCTGTTCCTGGTGTGGGTGGACGTGGCAGCTCGCACGCTGATCGCGCCGGAGGACTTGCCGATCGGGGTCGCTACCGCAGCCATCGGCGGACTGTTCTTCATCGGGCTGATGCGCCGCCGCTGATCCACCCAATCAATCGCCGTGGAGTGAATTTACTCGCGACTGCGAGCATCATCCTATACCCAAGGGTCGAGCCGACACTTAGACTGTGCGCCGTCAACTCTCAGGATGAGCGTCATGTTTAAAAAAGTCTTACTGTCGTTGCTGGTACTCGGTTCCAGCGCAGCCTTCGCGGACACGAAGGTCGATGTATCGAAGATCTACGGCAAAATCCAGTTCGTCGATTCTTACCCCGACTACAAGGTGAAGATCGACAACTCCTGGCCCGATCTGGATGTTAAAAAAGTGACCCAGTGGCCCGACTCGGTCGGTAAATGGCAAATTGTAGATCAGTACCCCGATTACAAAATCCAGATGGTTGATTCCTATCCAGACTTCACCATCAAATATGTGGAATCCTGGCCGGAAGTAAACTGACCCTTACCCATGTCGCGCAAGCACTTGCCCACCCAACAACCGTAGGTGTTTGCGCTTCATTGGTCTGATGCGCCATCGTTGAAGAGATGTTTCTTTTTATAGACGCCAAACAGCTCGGTTCCAAGACCTCCATTTCGAAAATGCTCAAGCTCCGCTCGAACCATATCGATGACCAACGCCCGATCTTCAGCCTCTTCAAGATTGAAGTTTCCACTGTAGGCAAGATTCACCATTCGCCAGAGGAAGCAGTTGGTGCGGTAAACGTCTACCGGCTTCAGCCAACGTTCAAGAAGCGCGGTAATCTCCTCGCTTCGAATCCCCTCGAAACACCCAATCGAATGGTCCTTGTCTGGAATGACAGCATCGACAACCTGGGTATCGGCATTTAATCGGTAGCGCGCCGGCAAGGAAGAGAATGCTGCGTCAGCGGCAATTATTGCGTCGGGCCACAAGCGGTTGCCATTACGTCCCACGGCCTCCCCCACACTCCAGAACTCTCCCTCGCTTTTCAAACTACGGGAGATAAAGAGCATGACCTTTTCCAGCGCTACCAAATGATGCAACGCCGAAACACAAATAATGACATCCCACTGTTCACCGGTCGGCACCAGGTTATTCGCATCCGCCACGATCAAATCGAGACCGATCCCTGGCGGAAACTGCTTTGCCGCGATTTGGAGCAGGTCTTCATTGATATCCAGCAATGACCATTCCACGCCTTCGGGAACAGCCGCTGACAAGCCAGCCTCTATCCGCGCGGCGCCACTGCAGATTGACAAGACCTTTATTGCCCCGTGGTCCGTGACTTTCTGGCGTAGCCTCGCCTGAAAATCAGGCGGCGTTTCCGGGACGTTCGCCCTCAGGACACGCGTCGCATAAGCGTAGGCGGCCTCTCCTCCAAACGGCTCCAAAATGACCATGTCAGCCTGCGCACCACACTCTTTCGAATGAGCCAGTCCATTTAATTGGCGAACGCTGCGAGCAACGCCCATCGCAGCTTCACTCTGTCGCTCCTGAACGTTTGCATAGAACTCATTCCGATAGACGCTACTGAAGTGTGCGATCTCGTTTTTCATGCGCATTGGATGGTGTGTTTTCGCCAGAAGAGACTTCATCTCTCCCTCTCTGGCGACGCACAAATCCGATATTGCCAGCCAGTCAGCTGTAGGATCATTCTCCGCCCCCGGTCCACACGTTACCGAGAGACGGCCACCTTTCCCTGCCAGCCAAGCCAGATCCAAATCGACCGTCCTCCATTCCGACGGCGACTGCCCTCCGCAGACATGAAACACCCCAAGTTGAAACTCGGTTTGACTTGCCTCATCAAAAAAAACAGCTGAGCACGTGAGCCCATCCAAACTGATACTGGGCAGAGCCGCCGAAAAGCGAATGTAGAGTCTTGAATCGGAAAACACATTCAGCTGGCTGCTTCGAAGGTGTTCTCCAGCGGTGAGCACCAGCGAATACCGTCCTTCTCTTAAATGCGTCACATGCATCCATTGCGGATGCCCGGCCAGTTTAACTTCAGGCAGCACGTCAAAAACCGCCGTATCGTCGAGCAGAAAATAACTTGCAACGCTGGTGTCATTCAAACGGATTGCCCCACTTCAAATGGCAAAAGAATCAGCATAGTCGGGCGGTCGAAAATCTCACCTTGAATTAATCCACATCCGCGCCCCAATGCGGAGCGCCATATTGCACCAGCACCCGCGAAGTGGTCGTTGATGGTGCATCGTCATTTTCCTCCCCCCCCGATAACCCCGCATTTCAAAGCCTCTGCCCAACCGGGCACACCCCTTGCAAAAGCGCCTTCAGCGTTTGCATCTGCCATCCAAAAAAACTCATAAGTCCACGGAGATCGCACAATGAAGCGTCGTAGCTTGATCAAGGCTTTTACACTCTCGGCAAGCATTGCCGCGATGGGCATGGCCTGGACCGTCCAGGCCGCCGAGACCATCAAGGTCGGCATCCTGCATTCGCTGTCCGGCACCATGGCGATCTCCGAGACGTCCCTCAAGGACATGGCGCTGATGACCATCGACGAGATCAACGCCAAGGGTGGAGTCAACGGCAAGAAGCTTGAAGCGGTGGTCGTGGACCCGGCGTCGAACTGGCCGCTGTTCGCCGAAAAGGGCCGCCAGTTGCTGACCCAGGACAAGGTTGCCGTGGTGTTCGGCTGCTGGACCTCGGTGTCGCGTAAATCGGTGTTGCCGGTGTTCGAAGAACTCAATGGGCTGCTGTTCTACCCGGTGCAATACGAAGGCGAAGAGATGTCGCCAAACGTGTTCTACACCGGCGCAGCGCCGAACCAGCAGGCGATTCCGGCAGTGGAATACCTGATGAGCGAAGAAGGTGGCAGCGCCAAGCGCTACTTCCTGCTGGGCACCGACTACGTCTACCCGCGCACCACCAACAAGATCCTGCGTTCGTTCCTGCACTCCAAAGGCGTGGCGGACAAGGACATCGAAGAGGTCTACACCCCGTTCGGCCACAGCGATTACCAGACCATCGTGGCCAACATCAAGAAATTCTCGGCCGGCGGCAAGACCGCTGTCATCTCCACGGTCAACGGCGACTCCAACGTGCCGTTCTACAAAGAACTGGCGAATCAGGGCCTGAAGGCCACCGATGTACCGGTCGTGGCGTTCTCGGTGGGCGAAGAGGAACTACGCGGCATCGACACCAAGCCACTGGTGGGCAACTTGGCGGCGTGGAACTACTTCGAGTCCGTGGATAACCCGGCGAACAAGAAATTCGTCGACTCCTGGAAAGCCTACGCCAAGGCCAAGAACCTGCCAGGCGCCGACAAAGCGGTGACCAACGACCCGATGGAAGCCACTTACGTCGGCATCCACATGTGGGCGCAAGCGGTGGAAAAAGCCAAGTCCACCGACGTCGACAAAGTCCGCGAAGCCCTCGCCGGCCAGACCTTCGCCGCACCGTCGGGCTATACCCTGACCATGGACAAGACCAACCATCACCTGCACAAGCCAGTGATGATCGGCGAGATCCAGGCCGACGGTCAGTTCAACGTGGTCTGGCAGACCGAAGGGCCGATCCGCGCGCAACCGTGGAGCCCGTTCATCGCCGGCAACGACAAGAAGCCTGACTATGCGGTGAAGAGCAACTGAGCCCATGGGTGTCGGCCCTGAATCTAGGGGTCAACACCCATCCCTTGTGGGAGCGAGCAGGCTCGCTCCCACAAAAAAAGTTTGCGCAAGGCCAACAATATGCCCACCGCCCTTTACCGCCTCATCCTCGCCCTGGTGCTGCTGTTGCCACTGGCCGCCCACGCCGGCGACGCCGAAGACTTCGTCGCCGCCAACCCGACCCAGCAGGCCAAACTGCTGGAAACCTGGGCCGCGCAGCCTGAGCCTGAGCGCGTCGAGCTGATCAACGCCCTGCAACAAGGCCAGTTGACCGTCGACGGCCAACCCAAGACCCTGCGCCTGAACAACCGCTTGCGCGGGCTGATCGAAACCGCGCTCGCCAGTCATCAACTGCTCGCCGTCGATGCCCGCGTACGCCTGGCCGCCGCGCAGCAATTGCAAAAAAGTGCTCGCCCGGCGCAACTGGCCTTTCTCGATCGGCAATTGGCCGGCGAGCAGGACGAAGACGTACACGCCGCCCTGAGCCTGGCCCTGGCGAACCTGCAACTGGTGGACACCAACCCGAACGTACGCCTGGCCGCCGTGCGCCTGCTGGGGGAAACCGGCGACCCGTTGGCCCGTACCCGCCTGGAAGGTCTGCTCGAACCCGGCGTCGAAACCGATGCCGCCGTGCGCACCGCCGCCGAAACCAGCCTCGGCCAGGTCAAGCGCAAGCTCCTGGTGGGCGAGTTGCTGGGCCAGGCCTTCAGCGGCATGTCCCTGGGTTCGATTCTGCTGCTGGCCGCCCTCGGCCTGGCGATCACCTTCGGCCTGCTGGGGGTGATCAACATGGCCCACGGCGAGATGCTCATGTTGGGTGCCTATTCCACTTATGTGGTGCAGATGCTGTTCCAGCGCTTCGCCCCGAACGCCATCGAGTTCTATCCGCTGATCGCCCTGCCGGTGGCATTTTTCATCACCGCTGCCATCGGCATGGCCCTGGAACGCACGGTGATCCGCCACCTCTACGGACGGCCACTGGAAACCCTGCTCGCCACCTGGGGCATCAGCCTGATGCTGATCCAACTGGTGCGCCTGGTATTCGGTGCGCAGAACGTCGAAGTCGCCAACCCGGCGTGGCTGTCGGGCGGAATCCAGGTGTTGCCGAACCTGGTGCTGCCGTACAACCGCATCGTGATCATCGCCTTCGCGCTGTTCGTGGTGGTGCTGACCTGGCTGCTGCTGAACAAGACGCGCCTGGGCCTGAACGTCCGCGCGGTGACCCAGAATCGCAACATGGCCGCTTGCTGCGGCGTGCCCACCGGGCGGGTAGACATGCTCGCCTTCGGCCTCGGCTCGGGCATCGCCGGGCTCGGCGGCGTGGCCCTGAGCCAGATCGGCAACGTCGGCCCGGACCTGGGCCAGAGCTACATCATCGATTCGTTCCTGGTGGTGGTGCTCGGCGGCGTCGGCCAGTTGGCCGGCAGTGTGTTCGCCGCGTTCGGCCTGGGCATCGCCAACAAGATCCTCGAACCGCAGATCGGCGCCGTGCTCGGCAAGATCCTGATCCTCGCGCTGATCATTCTGTTCATCCAGAAGCGTCCGCAAGGCCTCTTCGCGCTCAAAGGACGGGTAATCGACTGATGAATCAGCCCCTGATGCTCACGGCCACGCAAAAGGCCGGTCCCAAAGTGACCCTCGCCGTCGGCGCGCTGATCCTGGCCGTGCTCTTGAGCCTGCCGCTGCTGTCGCTGCTGGCGGCGGACCATCCGCTGCACGTCTCGGCCTACACCCTGACCCTGGTGGGCAAGATTCTCTGCTACGCCATCGTCGCCCTGGCGCTGGACCTGGTCTGGGGCTACGCCGGTTTGCTCTCCCTGGGCCACGGCCTGTTCTTCGCCCTGGGTGGCTACGCCATGGGCATGTACCTGATGCGCCAGGCCGCTGGCGATGGCTTGCCGGCGTTCATGACGTTCTTGTCGTGGACCGAGTTGCCCTGGTACTGGGCCGGCACCCACAGTTTCCTCTGGGCGATGTGCCTGGTGGTGTTGGCGCCGGGTTTGCTGGCCCTGGTGTTCGGCTTCTTCGCCTTCCGCTCGCGGATCAAGGGCGTGTATTTCTCGATCATGACCCAGGCCCTGACCTTCGCCGGGATGCTCCTGTTTTTCCGAAACGAAACCGGGTTTGGCGGCAACAACGGCTTCACCAATTTCCGTTCGATCCTGGGCTTTGGCATCACCGAGCCGGGCACCCGGGCGGTGTTGTTTTTCGCCACGGTGGTGCTGCTGGTGGCGAGCCTGTTCATCGGCTGGCGCCTGGCCCACAGCAAATTCGGGCGGGTGTTGACCGCCCTGCGCGACGCGGAAAACCGCCTGATGTTCTGCGGCTACGATCCCCGTGGTTTCAAGCTGTTCGTCTGGGTGTTGAGCGCGGTGTTGTGTGGCCTGGCCGGGGCGTTGTACGTGCCGCAGGTGGGCATCATCAACCCCAGCGAAATGTCGCCGACCAACTCCATCGAAGCCGCTGTGTGGGTCGCCCTTGGCGGGCGCGGCACGTTGATCGGGCCGTTGCTGGGCGCCGGTGTGGTCAATGGCATGAAGAGCTGGTTCACCGTGGCGTTTCCTGAGTATTGGCTGTTCTTCCTCGGCGCCCTGTTCATCGTCGTGACCCTGTACCTGCCCAAAGGTGTGATCGGGCTGCTGAAGAAAAGGGGCGAACAATGAGGATCACTCCAACGGCGGATTTCATGCTCGAACCGATTCTTGAACCCAACAAAGATCAAGGCAGCAGCCGCGACGCTATCGGCCTCGGCCAGGCGGCCGGCGTGGGCCTGAACACCCGCCACGGCACCATCCTGACCCTGGAAGACATCAGCGTCAGTTTCGATGGTTTCAAGGCCTTGAACGATTTGAACCTGTACATCGGCGTCGGCGAATTGCGCTGCATCATCGGCCCCAACGGCGCCGGCAAGACCACCCTGATGGACGTGATCACCGGCAAGACCCGGCCCAGCCACGGCAAGGCCTGGTTCGGCGAGACCCTCGACCTGACGACCATGAGCGAAGTCGAGATCGCCCAGGCCGGCATCGGGCGCAAGTTCCAGAAGCCGACGGTGTTCGAAGCCCTGAGCGTATTCGAGAACCTGGAGCTGGCGCTCAAGACTGACAAATCGGTGTGGGCCAGCCTGCGGGCGAAATTGACCGGCGAGCAGCACGACCGCATCGACGAAGTGCTCGAGACCATCCGTCTCACCGCCTCGGTCAACCGCGCCGCCGGGCTGCTGTCCCACGGGCAGAAGCAGTTCCTGGAGATCGGCATGCTGCTGGTGCAGGACCCGCAACTGCTGTTGCTCGACGAACCGGTGGCGGGCATGACCGACGCCGAGACCGAGTTCACCGCCGAGCTGTTCAAGTCCCTGGCGGGCAAGCATTCGCTGATGGTGGTGGAACACGACATGGGCTTCGTCGGCGCCATCGCCGACCACGTCACCGTGCTGCACCAGGGCAGCGTGCTGGCCGAAGGGTCGCTGGAACAGGTGCAGGACAATGAGCGGGTGATCGAGGTCTATCTCGGTCGCTGAGGCTGACACGGACCTGATCGTTCCCACGCTCTGCGTGGGAATGCCGCCAGGGACGCTCCGCGTCCCTTGGTTTGCGCAGGGTTCAAATCCTGCGCAATGGTGACGCAGAGCGTCACAGGATGCATTCCCACGCCGAGCGTGGGAACGATCACTAAGGAGAATCTGGAACATGCTGCAAGTCGACAAGCTGCACCAGTACTACGGCGGTAGCCACATCCTGCGCGGCCTGTCGTTCGACGCCAAGGTCGGCGAAGTGACGTGCCTGCTGGGGCGCAACGGCGTGGGCAAGACCACCCTGCTCAAATGCCTGATGGGCCTGCTGCCAGCCAAGGAAGGCGCGGTAAACTGGGAGGGCAAACCCATCACCACCTTCAAGCCGCACCAACGGGTGCACGCCGGCATTGCCTACGTGCCCCAGGGCCGGGAAATTTTCGGCCGGCTGACGGTGGAAGAAAACCTGCTGATGGGTCTGTCGCGCTTCCCTGGCTCAGAAGCCAAGGAAGTGCCGGCATTCATCTACGAACTGTTCCCGGTGCTGCTGCAGATGAAACAACGCCGGGGTGGTGACCTGTCCGGCGGCCAGCAACAGCAACTCGCCATTGGCCGCGCCCTGGCCAGCCGTCCGCGCCTGCTGATCCTCGACGAACCCACCGAAGGCATCCAGCCTTCGGTGATCAAGGAGATCGGCGTGGTGATCAAGAAACTGGCGGCCCGGGGCGACATGGCGATTTTGCTGGTGGAACAGTTCTACGACTTCGCCGCCGAGCTGGCCGATCAGTACCTGGTGATGTCCCGGGGCGAGATCGTACAGCAGGGCCGCGGAGAAAACATGGAAGCCGAGGGTGTGCGCGGGCTGGTTACGATCTAGTCTTAGCGTCCCGACGATCATCAGAAAATCATGAATCTACCTGTATCGCCTCAAGCCCTGTTCACCCCCAGCTGGCATGCCGAGCTGGACTTGGGCTATGCCCGCTTCGGCGATTGCACACGCCCGGTACAGCGCCGCCACAAAGGCCCGCTGCGGGTGCAGAAGCACTTGTACGCCGAAGGCCCCGAGGTGTGCCAGCACATCATCGTCCACCCCCCCGGCGGGATTGCCGGCGGTGATAGCCTGGACATCTCCGCCCACGTCGGCCCGGATGCCTGGGCGCAGCTGACCAGCCCCGGCGCGGCCAAGTGGTACCGCGCCGCGGGCCCGGCGTATCAACAACTGACCCTGAGCGTGGCCCCCGGCGCGACCCTGGAATGGCTGCCTCAGGAAACCATCGTGTTCAGCGCGGCCCAGGCCGAGCTCAGCACACGCATCGACCTACAGGGTGATGCCCGGTTGTTCTACTGGGACATGGTTGCCCTCGGCCGTCCGGCCAGCGGCGAGCGGTTCGACCTCGGGCACTTTCAGTCACGGCTGGACATTCGCCGCGACGGCCAGTTGCTGTGGCATGAGCGCCAGCGCATTGTCGGCGGTGATGGGCTGCTCGACTCGCCCATCGGGCTGGGCGGCGATCCGGTGTTCGCCACGTTGCTGGTGACCGGCGAGATCGACAGTGAGCTGCTGGAACGCTGCCGATCCCTGGGCCATGCCGTGCGCGGCGACCTGACCCAATTGCCCGGCCTGGTCGTGGCCCGCTGCCTGGCGAGCGAAGCGTTGCTGGCGCGGGGGTGGTTGATTGAGTTGTGGCGCTTGCTCAGGCCTGCATTGCTCGGAAGAGAAGCCATGCCACCGAGAATCTGGAGTACCTGAATACTTCTACTGTGGGAGCGAGCCTGCTCGCGAAATCAACGGCACATTCAACATGGATATTGACTGACACACCGCTTTCGCGAGCAGGCTCGCTCCCACAGTGGAACGCGTTTCCTGCAAGAAACTTTATCTGCCCTTATGGATTGCACATGGACCTGACCCCACGCGAAAAAGACAAGCTGCTGATTTTCACCGCCGGCCTCGTCGCCGAACGGCGGCTGGCCCGGGGCTTGAAGCTCAACTACCCGGAAGCCATGGCCTACATTTCCGCCGCGCTGCTGGAAGGCGCCCGTGACGGCCAGACCGTGGCCGAGCTGATGCATTACGGCACCACGTTGCTGAGCCGCGAGCAGGTGATGGAGGGCATCCCGGAAATGATCCCGGAGATCCAGGTGGAGGCGACGTTTCCCGACGGCACCAAACTGGTCACCGTCCACCAACCCATCGCCTGAGGCCACGCCATGACTGCCCACGTTCGTGACGCCCATGCCGCCGACCTGCCGGCGATCCGCGACATCTACAACGACGCCGTCCTCAACACCACGGCGATCTGGAACGAACAAGCCGTGGACCTGGGTAATCGCCAGGCCTGGTTCAGCGCCCGGCAAACCCAGGGCTACCCGGTGCTGGTGGCCGTCGACGCCGAGGACAACGTGCTCGGCTACGCTTCCTTCGGCGACTGGCGGCCGTTCGACGGCTTCCGCCATACGGTGGAGCATTCGGTGTACGTGCGCAACGACCAGCGAGGCAATGGCCTTGGCCCAGTGTTGATGAGCGCGCTGATCGAGCGCGCCAGGGCCTGCGACAAACACGTCATGGTCGCCGCCATCGAAAGCGGCAACGCGGCCTCGATTCGCCTGCATGAGCGGGCCGGCTTCGTCACCACCGGGCAGATGCCTCAGGTGGGCACCAAGTTCGGCCATTGGCTGGACCTGACGTTCATGCAGTTGGTCCTCAACCCCGGGGCGCCACCGCCCGCCATCGACAAGGAGTGATACCGATGAACGCCGCCCAGTTGCGTCGAGTCCACGCCGAAAGCTTTGCCCATTACCGCCAGGGCCTGATCGATCTGTTGCTCGACGCCGTCGGTTACGGCGCCAGCGTAGGGTTCATGGCCGACCTCGATGCCGTCCAGGCCCGCGCCTATTTCGACGAGGTCCAGGCCAGCCTCAACCAGGGCCACCTGCTGCTGTGGGTGGTGGTCAAGGATGAACAAGTGCAGGCCAGCGTCCAGCTTGCCCTGTGCCAGAAGCCCAACGGGCTCAACCGTGCCGAAGTGCAGAAGCTGCTGGTGCGCGGCGAGGCGCGCCGCCGGGGCCTGGGCCAGCAATTGATGAGCGCCCTGGAACTCGGCGCTCGTCAGCACAAACGTGGCCTGCTGTACCTCGACACCGAGGCCGGTTCCGAGGCCGAAGCGTTCTACCGCGCCATGGGCTACACCCGCGTTGGTGAACTGCCCGACTACTGCCAGAGCCCGGACGGCACCTACAGCCCGACCGCCATTTACTACAAGACTTTGGGGCAACCGCAATGATTCCAGGGCAATACCAGGTGCAGCCTGGCGACATCGAACTCAACGTCGGCCGCCGCACGCTCACGCTGAACGTCGCCAACAGCGGCGACCGGCCGATCCAGGTCGGCTCGCACTATCACTTTTTCGAGACCAACGACGCCCTGACCTTCGACCGCGCCGCCAGCCGTGGCATGCGCCTGAACATCCCGGCCGGCACTGCGGTGCGCTTCGAACCGGGCCAGAGTCGCGAGGTGGAGTTGGTGGACCTGGCCGGGCACCGCCGGGTGTTCGGGTTTGCCGGGCGGGTCATGGGCGACCTGGACTGAAGCGCCTCTGTGGCGAGGGAGCTTGCTCCCGCTGGGCTGCGCAGCAGCCCCAAAAACCCAGGGCCGCTGCGCGACCCTGCGGGAGCAAGCTCCCTCGCCACAATGGACTGCATACGACTTAAGAACCTCAAGGCGAGCACATGAAGATTTCGAGACAAGCCTACGCCGACATGTTCGGCCCCACCGTCGGCGACAAGGTCCGCCTGGCCGACACCGAGTTGTGGATCGAAGTGGAAAAGGACTTCACCACCTACGGCGAAGAAGTGAAGTTCGGCGGCGGCAAGGTGATTCGCGATGGCATGGGCCAGAGCCAGCTGCTGGCCGCCGAGGTCGTCGACACCTTGATCACCAACGCACTGATCATCGACCACTGGGGCATCGTCAAGGCCGATGTCGGCCTCAAGGACGGACGCATCGCAGCCATTGGCAAGGCCGGCAACCCGGACATCCAGCCCGACGTGACCATCGCCATCGGCGCCAGCACCGAAGTGATTGCTGGTGAAGGCATGATCCTCACCGCCGGCGGCATCGACACCCACATCCACTTCATCTGCCCACAGCAGATCGAAGAGGCGCTGATGAGCGGCGTCACCACCATGATCGGCGGCGGCACGGGCCCGGCCACCGGGACCAACGCCACCACCTGCACGTCCGGGCCGTGGCACCTGGCGCGCATGCTCCAGGCCGCTGATGCCTTCCCGATGAACATCGGCTTCACCGGCAAGGGCAACGCCAGCCTGCCGGAGCCGTTGATCGAACAGGTCAAGGCCGGGGCCATCGGTCTTAAGCTGCACGAAGACTGGGGCACCACGCCGGCGGCCATCGACAACTGCCTCAGCGTCGCCGACCAGTTCGACGTGCAGGTGGCGATCCACACCGACACCCTCAATGAATCTGGCTTCGTCGAAACCACCCTGGCCGCGTTCAAGGGTCGCACCATCCACACCTACCACACCGAAGGCGCCGGTGGCGGTCACGCGCCGGACATCATCAAGGCCTGCGGTTTCCCCAACGTGCTGCCCAGTTCCACCAACCCGACCCGGCCGTTCACCCGCAACACCATCGACGAACACCTGGACATGCTGATGGTCTGCCATCACCTGGACCCAAGCATTGCCGAGGACGTAGCGTTCGCCGAAAGCCGCATTCGTCGCGAGACCATCGCCGCCGAAGACATCCTCCACGACCTCGGCGCCTTCTCGATGATCAGCTCCGACAGCCAGGCCATGGGCCGCGTCGGCGAAGTCATCACGCGCACCTGGCAGACCGCCGACAAAATGAAGAAGCAACGCGGCGCCCTGCCCGGCGACGGCGAAGGCAACGACAATTTCCGCATCAAGCGCTACATCGCCAAGTACACCATCAACCCGGCGATCACCCACGGCATCAGCCATGAAGTGGGTTCCATCGAAGTGGGCAAGTGGGCCGACCTGGTGCTGTGGCGCCCGGCGTTCTTCGGCGTCAAGCCGACGCTGATCCTCAAGGGCGGAGCGATTGCCGCCAGCCTGATGGGCGACGCCAACGCCTCGATCCCGACGCCGCAACCGGTGCACTACCGACCGATGTTCGCAAGCTACGGCGGCTCACGGCATGCCACCAGCCTGACCTTCATCAGCCAGGCCGCCGCCGAGGCCGGGTTGCCGGAACAGCTGGGGCTGAAGAAAAGAATCGCCGTGGTCAAAGGCTGCCGCGACGTGCAGAAGACCGACCTGATCCACAACGATTACCTGCCGAGCATCGACGTCGACCCGCAGACTTACCAGGTCAAGGCCGACGGCGTGTTGCTGTGGTGCGAACCGGCGGAAGTGCTGCCGATGGCGCAGCGTTATTTCCTGTTTTGAACCCGCACAACCCTTGTGCAGCTCTTGTGCAGTCTTGTGGCGAGGGAGCTTGCTCCCGCTCGGTTGCGAAGCAGCCGCAAAAAAGCGAGGGCTGCTTCGCACCCCAGCGGGAGCAAGCTCCCTCGCCACAAATGAGCCCCCCACTACCGGGTTTCATTCCGGCCTGAAGTAACCGGGTCAGACTCGCTTACAGATCGGTACTCTCCGGCAGCGCGTCCAGCTCGGTTCGCGTCAACGACTGGACCAGCTCCGCTTCCTTGATCTTGTGTTGCAGGCCCAACGCCTCGGACTGGCTGACGTAGTCGGCTTCCTCCAGGGTCCCGGCCGCCTTCGCTTCATCCAGCTCGATCTGGTTGGCGATGAGGGTGTCATTCAGCGCCTGGAAGGAAGCCCCATGCTGCTGCTTCAAATAGTCGATCCAGAAATCCCGGCCCACCAGCGATTGAAACTGCTGGGGTGAATCGTCCAATGCCAGGACCTGATTGGCAGCGGCGTCGAGCATTTCAGGGGTGACATCGCCCAGCGTGAGAAAAACCCCGCCCTCGGGTTGCCCCGGTAGCCTCAGTCGATTCTTGAGCCCCACCCGGAAAGCCAGACGGACCTCGACCTCTTCGATCAGCGCCAGGTTTTCGAGCTTTTCCTCGTTGGTCAGGTCGGGGCGGGCGTTGATCGCGTCACGGCGCCGCTGGATATTCTTCAGGGCAATGCTTTCTACCTCATCGAGGCGAAACAGCCCCTTGGCCAACTGGACCAGCGTTGCCGCCTCATCCTTTCCAACCGCCAAGGCCCTGGCGTTGTGGATCATCAAGCGGATTTCCAGGTAGCTGAACGACAAGGCTGCGCGATCTTCACAGGCAGGTTGGCCGGCCAGGTCGAACAGTTCATCACGCAGCTCGGTGGAACGCCCCATCGCGTCAAGCATCTGCCAAACGCGGGCCTGGAGGTCCGGATGATCTTTCAGGCCCTGGTAAGAGTTAGCCAACCGATGCAACAACTCAAAAAACTCGCCCGATTGCGGCTCATCCGCCAGGCTTTGCCATAAGACTCTCTTGTGCGCCAGTTGGCCCGCGGGCAGGTTAAGCATCCATTGCTGCATATTCGACGGCCCGACCGTCTCTGAAAACCCAAACGCATCAGGCAGACGCAGGACCATCCATTCAGGACGCGTCTGCGAGACCGTCGCCCAGTAATCACGCATGCGCTGCTGGACCGTCTCGCTCAATGGGTTGCCCTGCAACAACGTCACGCGATTGAGGCGTGCGGTGACATGGGCACGCTCGGCGGGCGGGTCGAGCAGGTGATCCGGCACCTGGGTCAAGCCGTTGTCGCGCAAATCAATCAGCGTCAGCGGCTGGTCGCGCAGGCCGGTGGGCCAGGCGGTGATCCCGGTACTCTTCAGGTGCAATCGTTCCAGGTCAGGCAACCTGCTGAAATCCGGCAGGCGCCCCAGCACGTTGGAATCCAGGTCGAGGTTTTTCAAGCGGGTAAGGCCTTGCAGGATTTCAACGCTACGAGGTGTCAGGCCGATTCGGTTCGCCTCCAGTCGTAGCGTCTCCAGGTTCCTCATCCCCTCCAGGGCCCGGGGAATATCGATCAACCGGTTCCTGGACAGGTCCAACCGGCGAATGGAAGGGAATCCGCTGAGGAAGCTTTCGCATTTGTGCAGCGTCAAGCGCATGTCAGGCATATAGAGCACGCCCACATGGCTGAAGTCCGCCGTCAGTTCCGGCAGTGGGCCGAGGTCCATTCCACTCAAATCAAGCTTATAGCCGATGATTCGACGATCCGCTCCTATAGCGACCGAGGTCTGACGCCTCCAGCATCGCTCGATTTGTCTGGCCGCCACCTGCCTGATCCCCAGTGGTACTTGCTGATAGCGAGTACCCACAACACGCCAATCGAGGGTAGCAACCCAACGGTCCAGATCCCGGCGCAGCATTTTCAGCTCGACTTTACGTCGCTTGAGCTCCCTCACCGCGCCATCACCCAGAGAGCGCAACAGCCTCTCGGTTTGTGCCGCCGTGTAGCTCGGGTACAGCTCCAACACCCGGTTTTCCGGCGTCCGGCCCAGGCCCAACCAATCCCGCAGTCCGCCCAGGGGGTAACCGACTCGGCCCGAAGCCAGGCGCAACGGCGATTTAAAGGTGGGCTTGAGCGCGGGCATCTTCAAGCAGCTCGCCAGCGTATCCCGGCCCACCGGCGAAGCGCCGATCGCCTTTTTCAACAAGTCGCCGTGATGAATCGAAGGTCGAGCCATGGCCCGGCGTTCGGCATCCGGCAGGGCATGCTGCAAGGCATCGAAGACGCTGCCCCAATGGCTCAGTTCATTGCCGTTGTCGTCAAAGGCCTGGTAGCGATCATCGTCCCTGACCACGATCTTGGTCTGCGCCGCATTGTGCGGCCCGATGCTGTCGATCAAGGTGCCGGACACATTGGCCTCGCGCAATTCGATGCGCAGCGTGTCGCTCCAGCCGGGCAAGGTTTCCAGGGTGGCCAACACCAGTCGAGGCGTATCCGCCGTGACCAAGGCGTCCTGATACAGGCCCTCGTAGGCTCGGTTCAGGCGCACCGCGCGCTGGAAGTGGCGCAACTCTTCGGCGATGCGCAGCGGGATGGGTTTGGTCTGGCTGGCCTCGGCGAAATCCCAGGCGTCCATTTGCTGCAGCTCTTCGGGGCCAGCCAAGGTGATGATCTGCTCGATCGCCGTGGCCGGAACCGAAGGAAAACGCGACTTGATCAGCGCGACATGGGGGTCATCTCGCGTCTCGCCCAGGGCGTAGTAATCGTTGAGCAACTGCACCTTTTCACTCACCGCCGCCTCGGCGAGTGCCTGGCGCAGGTGCCGGACGCGAGCGTCCATGTTGGTTTTCGCAATCGGCGGGCTCGCCGTGGCCAACAGATCGACGCCTACGGCATCCACCGCTTCGATCAGGTTTTTCAACAGCGCTGGCGTGCGGACCTTGGCCTCGGTCAGGCTGGCCTCACGGACCGGCGTCTCGCTTTCCGAGGGCCGGACGTATTCCCAGCGCGTCCGGCCGGTACCGTCGACAATCTTCAGCTTCAGCCCTCTTGGCCACGGGCCGTATTGGGTCAGCAGGTGCAACATCGGCTCGGCCAGGTCATGGCCCGGCGGCGCCTCGCTTTGCAGTTGCCCGATGAACGTGTCGATTTGTCGGCAGAGGTCGAAGCGCCCCAGGGTGTCGGCCAGTAACGCCGGCACCGGCTCGCCCTCGACATGCAGCCGCCGCAGCACGTCCTGCGGGGTCGCGCTGGCGAGGCGAATCTGCTCCAGTTCGGCATCGCTGAAATCCTTGACGCCGTGCCCCAGGCGCCTCATCAGCGTCGAGCCTTCCCAGGTGCGCGGCTGTTCCAGTTCGTGGTGCCAGGCCCCGTTGCCGTTGTCCGTCAGCTCGGGCTGGTAGGCGTCAGGACGGGAGGGGTGGCGAATGCGATAACGAAGGGTCTGCGGATCCTGTTGCACTTCAAAATGCTGTTCACCCAGCGGCAGGATCTGCTGATCGCCGACCCGATACAGGCCCTGGGCATCCGGGTTCGCAGCTGCGGGAGGCGCCAGTTCACTCTGGTAGACGCTCAGGTCGGGGCGCCACAAACGTGCTTCACCATTGGTCAATTGAACCGGCTCCAACCGATCCACCGTGCCCGACCATTGAATGTGCGGCAGCACCGCCGCACCGGTGGCGACAAAAGCGGTGTTGAGGGCCACGCTGGAGAAATGCGCCCACATTTCCCGGGTCTCCCCACGTTCGAACGCTTCGATACCTTCAAAGGCCTCGTTGAACATCTGCACGGCCCCAACCGTCAACATCAGCGGGCCCAGCCCTGGCACGACGAACGCCGCCAGGTTGAACACATCGACCACCGCGTCCAGGTAACTGTCCAGGCGTGCCAGACGTGCTTTCTGGTCTTCATCGCCGGTGGGCACCGCCACCGCTCGCGCGTCAGCCTGGATCTTCTCGATCTGCCGCAGGCGTAGCGCGTCCCACAGGTCGCCGGGAATGGGCGCCGTGTCCATGGGCAGGTTGCGCAACGACGACTTGAGTGGGTAATCGGCCTGATCATCGACCGTCGGGGACGGTTGATAGAGCTGTTTGAAGCGCCGGAAAAACACCCCCTGCTGACGCAGCGGCACGAAACGGCTGAAGAAGCGACGATAGGCGCTGTTGTGCAGACGTCGCCGCAGTTCGGCCATGAAGTCGACGCTGGAGGCATAGGCTTTTAACGGCTGCTCGGGATCGCCCGGAAGGTAGGCTACGACCGGCACCACCCGGCGACTGCGCTCAAGGTCGGGACCGATCAATACCGGGCCAACCAGTTCGATGTCGAAGATCTTCAGGGACTTGAATGTCACTGCCTGGCCATCGAGGGTGATGCTGCTTGCCCCGCCGATCACCTGCTGCAGCATCTGGTAGACCGCAGGGCTGATGTCCGCCTTGGCCCGGGCGATATGGTTGCTCAGCGCCAAACCCTGCCGGTGATGCTCGCTCAGTGAGTGGTCGTAGGCCTTGCTGCCGTCGGGCCGCACGACAGCGTTGATGTGCGCCTGATACTGGCGCCCCAAGTCGAGCTTGCGACACAGCCTGGCGAAGGCCTCCGGGGCAATCGGCAAGGCCCCTGCGCGCACAGCGTCGGTGGTAGGCCGCACATCGCCGCCGTAAAACGGGCGCACCGTGGTCATCAAGTTGTAGTCCTCACAGGCGGGCTTGCGTTCTTCGTCAGCCTCGAAATTCGCCAGCGCCGCCTCCAGCAGCGACATGCCGCGGTACTCGTAGCGATCGAAATGACCGCCTTCGCTGTCGAGGACCAACGCCGAAAAAAAATCATCGCGGGTCTTGCGCCCGTACTTGCGGACGAAATACACCTCGTTGACGTTCACCACCTGCTTGAACTCAGCCAGGATCGCCTGTTCGAGCAAGGGTTCGGCAAAGGCACGGATGTCCTGGATATTGCCCAACCGGTTGTCGACCTGATTCAGGCGCTCACGGTATTGGGCATGGCTGTCCTTGAGGCTGTCCCTGAGATCAGGAGAGGCCTTGGCGTACCAGCCTGGAAGTTCCAGCTCATGGTCGCTCAGTTCTTGCTGGCGCTGCACGATGGCCCCGCTGTACCAGCCGGGAATACGGGACTTGAGCAAGTCGAAGTGCTCGCCCTGGGGGATGGCGAGACGGGGGGTGAGTCGTGGTATAGCGGGTCATCCTTGACGATTGGAAAACCCGAGCCTACCCCGTGTGCCAGCGAGGAATGCGGTAACTATTTATCGCTTTTTCCGACAAGACATGACGGAAGAACCGCCACGGTCAGTCCACCCAACGGCCCAGTTGCTGGCGCAGCCGCCGGTTCTCGGCCCGCAGTTGCTGGACTTCCTCCAGCAGGTCCAACGCCAGGGCGACGCCTTCCCATTCCAGGTCCAGGTCGTGCCGCAGCTTGGCGGCACGCTTGGCCAGGGCCAGTTCGTAATCGGTAAAACGCCAATCCGTCGGGGCCGCGCCATGGGGTTCGAGGATGCCATGCTCGACGATTTCGATCACATGGACATCGGCCAACGCGGCGGCCTCACAGAATTCCAGCAGGTTCAGTTCAATGATCGGGTTGTTCATGGTCTGCTTCTCCCAATGCTTTAACTGTCGAGTCTAGCCAGGATTGTGGCAAGTCTGACCGTGGCGAGGGAGCTTGCTCCCGCTCGGCTGCGCTGTAGGAGCTGCCGAAGGCTGCGATCTTTTGATCTTGTAAAGATCGCAGCCTCGTTTCACTCGACAGCTCCTACAGGCCCAGCGGGAGCAAGCTCCCTCGCCACAGGTTGTGTGTTCACAGGCCGTCCATCACAGGTCAGAAATTCTCCCGCGGATCGAACGCGGCTTTCTTCGCCAGTTCTGCCCACAACGCCTTGACTGCCTCGTCGCTGGCCTTGGGCATCACGGCCTTGAGCTGCACGAACAGGTAACCGCGCTCGCCGGCCTTGTTGCGCAGGCCGTGGCCCTTGGCGCGCATGCGCTGGCCGTTCTGGCTGCCGGCCGGGACCTTGAGGTTGATCCTGCCGGTGAGGGTCGGCACCGCCACTTCGGTGCCCAGCGCCAGTTCCCACGGGGCCAGAGGCAAGGTGATGATCAGATCCTGGCCTTCGACATCGAACTTGGGATGCGGCGCGAAACGAATGGTCAGGTACAAGTCGCCGTTGGCGCCACCACCGATACCCGGTGCGCCCTGGCCCTTGAGGCGAATGCGTTCGCCGTCGGTCACGCCCAGCGGGATCTTCACGTTCAGGCTCTTGCTGGTGTTGCTCACGTGTTGGCCGGCCGCGTTGTATTGCGGCACTTGGAAGGTGACCTTCTTCGACTCGTTCGACAGGGTTTCTTCCAGGAAAATCGGTAATTCCATTTCCACGTCTTGCCCTCGACGGCCGGCGCTGCGACCTGACTGTCCGCCGCCGAAACCCGGCCCGCGATTACCGAAAATCGAACTGAAGAAGTCCGAGAAATCCCCCGTGTCCTGACCACCGAAACCGCCCCGGCTCTGCCAACCCGGCGGGCCCTGGAACGGCTGGCCGTGCTGGCCGTAACGGCGCAGGTCGTCGTATTCGGCGCGCTTGTCGGCGCTTTTCAGCGCTTCATAAGCTTCGGAGACGTCCTTGAACTTGGTCTCGGCGTCTTTTTCCTTGCTCACATCCGGGTGGTACTTGCGCGCCAGCTTGCGGTAGGCAGCCTTGATCGTGCTGTCATCCGCCGTCGGCTCAACACCCAGGATCTTGTAATAGTCTTTGAAGTCCATCTAAGCATCACCATCCGTTATCGATGTCGCACCGCCACGCACAGCTTGCCCGGATGACCGGACAGCGGGTTGACCGACCTCAAGATTGGGACCGGGCGGCACGTCAGAAGTTTATCGGCAGCCGGTGGCGGTTCTTGTGCCCGCCCTGTGGCTACCAGGCTCATGCCAGCAAGTTTGGGGGTGCAACGCTGTCTTTCAAGGCCAACGATTGCGAATTAGCAGATAACCGGCCTTCGAATCCGCGCCGCACTGACATACACTGCGCGGCCGTTTTTTCAACTGGAACCCGAAAGACATGAAAAACGCATCCCCGGCCCGTGCCTGCGGTATCGACTTTGGCACGTCCAACTCCACCGTCGGCTGGCTGCGCCCCGGCATGGAAACGTTGATCGCGCTGGAGGACGACAAGATCACCCTGCCCTCGGTGGTCTTTTTCAATCTCGAGGAACGCCGCCCGGTGTACGGCCGCCTGGCCCTGCACGAATACCTGGAAGGCTACGAAGGCCGGCTGATGCGCTCGCTCAAGAGCCTGCTGGGCTCCAAGCTGATCAAGCACGACACCAGCGTGTTGGGCACCGCGATGCCGTTCAAGGATCTGCTGGGGTTGTTCATCGGCCAGTTGAAGCAACGCGCCGAAGCCGCCGCCGGTCGGGAATTCGAAGAAGTGGTACTGGGGCGCCCGGTGTTTTTCGTCGATGACGATGAGCTGGCCGACCAGGAAGCCGAGAACACCTTGGTCGACGTGGCGCGAGCCATCGGCTTCAAGGAAGTCTCCTTCCAGTACGAACCCATCGCAGCGGCCTTCGATTATGAATCGACCATCGAGAAAGAAGAGCTGGTGCTGATCGTCGACATCGGTGGTGGTACCTCGGACTTCTCCCTGGTACGCCTGTCCCCCGAACGCCGCACCCACGACAACCGCCACGCCGACATCCTCGCCACCGGCGGCGTGCACATCGGCGGGACCGATTTCGACAAGCAACTCTCCCTGGCCGGCCTGATGCCGCTGTTCGGCTACGGCAGCCGCATGAAAAGCGGCGCCTACATGCCCACCAGCCACCACATGAACCTGGCCACCTGGCACACCATCAACGCGGTGTACTCGCAGAAATCCACCCTCGCCCTGGGCAGCATGCGCTACGACATCGAAGACACCGGCGGCATCGACCGGCTGTTCAAGCTGATCGAACAGCGCGCCGGGCACTGGCTGGCGATGGAAGTGGAAGAAACCAAGATCCAGCTGACCCACGCCGACCAGCGCCATTTGCTCCTGGACCGGATCGAGCCGGGCCTGAGCGTGGACCTGAGCCGGGCGATGTTCGAGTCGGCCATCGACGGCTTGCTGGAGCGCGTGCGCGGCAGCGTCACGCAGTTGCTCAACGATGCCAACGTGCGAGTCGATCAGGTCGACACGGTGTTCTTCACCGGCGGTTCCAGCGGCATCCCGGCGCTGCGCAACAGCGTCTCGGCGATGCTGCCCCAGGCGCGGCATGTGGAAGGCAATATCTTCGGCAGCATTGGCAGTGGGTTGGCGATCGAGGCGATGAAGCGGTATGGCACCCAAGCCTGATCCCAGACCGAGGCGCCCCCTTCGCGAGCAGGCTCGCTCCCACAGTTGACCGCGTTCTTTCTGAAGAAACTCGATTAATTGTGGGAGCGAGCCTGCTCGCGAAAGCGGTAGACCAGGCAATACAACTACCGGATCAGACCATCCCCACCTGCTTCAACTCACTCTTGAGGTACGCATAATAAATCGGCCCCGCCACCACCCCTGGCAGGCCGAACGCGGCTTCGAACACCAGCATCGCCATGAGCAATTCCCAGGACTTGGCGCTGATCTGCCCGCCGACGATGCGGGCGTTGAGGAAGTACTCGAGCTTGTGGATCACGATCAGGTAACCCAGCGCCGCAACCGCCACCCAGATCGACAACGACAAGGCGACGATGGTGATCAGCGTATTGGACATCAGGTTGCCAATGACCGGCAGCAGCCCCAGCAGGAACGTCATCACGATCAGGGTCTTGGTCAACGGTAGATGAATGCCGAACAGCGGCAGCACCACCGCCAGGAAAATCCCGGTGAAGAAGGTGTTGAGCAGGGAGATCTTGATCTGGGCGAAGACGATGTTGCGAAACGCCTTGACCAGCAGGTTCAAGCGATCGAACAGTGCCGCGGCCAGGGGCTTGCGCTTGGTCAGGTCGGGAATGCGCTGCAGGGCAACGATGGCTCCCAGCACCATGCCGATCAGCAGCGTCACGAACATGTGGGCGGCGTCCTTGCCCACCAGTTGCAGGTCGCTCAGGTGCTTGCTCACCCAGTCACTGATCGCTACGCGGAACTCGGCCGCGCTGGCCGGCAGATAAGCATCGATGAAGGGCGGCAATTGCCCGCGGGCGCGGTCGACCACGCCCATGAATTTATCCAGGGAGGCGCCCGGGTTTTCCGCTTCGTGCAGCAGGAAACTGATGGCCCCGGCGAAGATCAGGCTCAGCACACTGACCACCAGCGTGCCCAGCAACGCCACCGCCAGCCAGCGGGCGCGGCGGCCTTCGATCAGGCGCTGCAACTGGGGCGTGAGCATGTTGACCAGTTCGAACACCAGCAGCCCGGCCAGCAAGCTCGGCAACAGGCGCAGCGGCAATACCAGCAGCAACCCACCAAAAATGATCACCCAACTGATCACCAACAACACATGACGCTGAGAAAACGTTGGCATACAGCCTCAGGACAAAACGGCGTGAAAGGATCGGCAGTCTGCCAGCCTTCCACCAGCAGCACTAGGGATTGTATCGGCCGACCTTGGTCGGAGTTCAGGTGTTTTTTTCAGTGGCTGTGCCGCCCCATCGTCGGATCGCCGCCCGGAGCGAGCTTGCTCCGGGCGGCGATCCGACGATAGGGCCTAACAGGTTGGAGAAAAACCCAGCCCTTATTTTTTCTTCAGGCACTCACTCATGAACGCCTTGCGGGCATCGCCCTTCAGCGCCTGCTCGGTGGCGGTGGCGTTGCAGGTTTTCATGCGCTCCTGCGGGGTAGTCTTGAGGCAATTGCTCATGAACGCCTTGCGCTCGTCGCCCTTGAGCGCCTTGGCGGTGGCGTCGGCGTTGCAGGTGGTCATCTTGCTCTGCTGCGCCGTCTCGGCGTAGCCCTGGGAACACAGCAACAGACCGATCATCAACAAAGGCACACGAAGCATCTTCATGGTGTTTCTCCTGGCTGCCGCACGAGGGTACGGCGATGAGGTGCAGTGTAGACAAAGCCTGTTACACCTTCATCTGCTCGATCTTCTGCGCCTGGTCTATCGCCATCGCGAGCAAGCTCGCTCCCACAGTTGAATGCATTCCATCTGAAGAAACCCGGTCGAATGTGGGAGCGAGCCTGCTCGCGATGAACGATAACGCGGTCCGACTGGCTAAACCCCGGCCGCCTTCAATCGCTCGGCATGCTCGACAAACAACCGGATCGGCTCGGCGCCCTTGCCCACCAGCCCCAGCGACTGGTTGACGATGTCGAAGTGGTCCAGCGGATAGTCATCGCCGATGACCGTGCCCAGGTGTGAGCTGTAGCGTCCGACCATGCCGTCGCATTGCCCCGCCTCCCTGACAAAGGTGCGGGCAAATAGACGGCACGTGCGGTTGGTGCCATCGAACAGGTTGCGCCCTTTATCGGTCTTGCCCGGCTGCAAGGTGCCGGACCACGAGTAATAACGCACGCCATTGACCTCTTCCGGGCCCTGCCCGCCCCAGGTGACCGGCAGCCCCTGTGGATAACGTTGGTTGAACAGCGCCACCCCGACGGTAGTCAGGGAGGCATGGGACGCATTGAGGTCTACCGGCAGCTTCGGTCCGCGGTAGCCGGTGTCCAGCAGGCTCATCAGGGCGTTGATCAGGCGTAGCACGGCACTGAGCACGCGCCCCTTGGCGCTGTCGGCCGGGTAGTGGCGTTGCAGGTAATCAGCCAGCTCGGAGCCGTGGTTGGTGCCGGCCACCGAGGTGACCGACGCCACCAGGTCCGGGCGCTTGGCGGCGGCATAGCGGGCGGTGAGGCTGCCCTGGCTGTGGCCAATCAGGTTGACCTTCTGCGCACCGGTTTGCCGCAGGATGTCGTCGATCAGTGCCAGCAACTGCTCGCCGCGCACCTCGGACGAATGCAACGGCGACACCTTTACCGCCACGACCACGGCCCCGCCGCGACGCAACGCCGAGACAATCCCATACCAGTATGGATACAGCACCAGGCGAATGAACCCGAGCATGCCCGGGACCAGCACCAGCGGGTAACGAGTGGCGCAGCGTTGCGACATGGCG
Source organism: Pseudomonas thivervalensis (assembly GCF_001269655.1). Classification (GTDB taxonomy): domain Bacteria; phylum Pseudomonadota; class Gammaproteobacteria; order Pseudomonadales; family Pseudomonadaceae; genus Aquipseudomonas; species Aquipseudomonas thivervalensis. The sequence goes on along the minus strand of NZ_LHVE01000001.1, from coordinate 545,808 downwards.
ACGTCCTTGTGATCAGAGGCAGTCAGCATCGGTACCGATGATGACCAGTCTATGACACCGGGATGAATCCGTGGCCAGAGATTGCTCCCGTTGAGCTGCGCAGCAGCCCCTCTCAGAAGGACCGCGCCAAGGCCAGCAAACGCTCCTCGGCCTCGGCACACGACAACGCAAAACTGCGCTCAGCCGACTCTTCGCCTTCGGCCGCCACCACCGTCACATCGGTGATGCCGATAAACCCCAGGACCGTGCGCAATAGTGTGTCGGCGTGGTTCATGCTCTCCAGTTGGCCGCCGGGGCCGAAACCGAAATCGCCACGACTGGTCACGATCAGCGCCTTCTTGCCCAGCACCAGCGGCTCGTAGTGCGACACGCCGTTGTCCAGGCTGTGATTGAACGTCAGCCCGATGCGCACGATCTGGTCGATCCAGGCCTTCACGCCGCTGGGCACGCTGAAGTTGTGCATGGGCGCGGAGATCACCAGTCGGTCATGGGCTTGCAACTCCTCGACCAGGGCATCGCTCAGGGCCAGGTCCGCCCGCATGATCAACGGCCGATTTTCGGGCTCGGGGTAGAACGCCGCCGCGATAAAGGCTTCGTTGACCGGCGCAATCACTGTCCGTCCGACTTCGCGACGGGTCACTTGGGATTGCGGATGGGCGGGTTGCCACGCCGAGACAAAAGCCTCGGCCAGGCGCCGGGAATGAGAACGATCACCACGGGGACTGCCATGCACTACAAGAATCTTGCTCATCTGAATCTCCCTTTATGCGGCTACAATCAACACTGTTTGTGCTGCTCAGATTGAAGCCCTGCGCTGACAGCGGACAAATGAGCGTTAGTTCATCTGGATGAGTTAATTTCATCCGTCGCATTTCAGGAGCATTCAGATGTTCGCCAACCTGCCACTCAACGCCTTGCGCGCCTTCGAATCCGCCGCGCGGTTGCTCAGTTTCAAGGCGGCCGCAGCGGAGTTGTCGGTGACGCCTACGGCGGTCTCCCACCAGATTCGCGCATTGGAAAGCTGGCTGGGGCTGATGCTGTTCGAACGCCTGCCCCGCCAGGTACGCCTCACCGACGGCGGGCAACGCTTGTTCCACAGCGTGCATGGGGCCTTGCTGGAGGTGGCGCAAAGCGTCGACACCCTGCGCCCGCAACGCAGCACCACCCACCTGACCCTGTCCACCACCGCCGCGTTTGCCGCCCTGTGGCTAGTGCCGCGCCTGGGACGCTTTTATGCGCGCCACCCGAACATCAACGTGCGCCTGGACACCCATTGCGAGGTGATCGACCTGCACCAGGACGCCAGCGTCGACTTGGTGGTGCGCTACAGCCTGGACGCTTACCCGAACCTGTACGGCATGTGCCTGTTCGATGAAAGCTTCGGGGTCTACGGCTCACCTGAACAGGTGGCCCTGGCAGCCCGGCAGCCGCCGACGCTGATCAGCGTGCGCTGGCACAACTCCAAGCTGTATGCCCACGGTTGGGACGCCTGGTGCGCCCAGGCCGGGGAAACCTGGCTCACCCGGCAGCCGTGCATGCGCGAGTACGACGAAGAGCATTACGCCTTGCAAGCCGCGATTGCCGGACAGGGCCTGGTGTTGGCGAGCAATATCCTCGCCTCGGAAAGCATCGCCAGCGGCCTGCTGGTAGGCTATCGCCCGGAGGTCCAGGTCAGCGGGGCCGGCTACAGCGCCCTGTGCGTCCCGGGCCGCGAACGCCATCCGCCGGTGCGGGCATTCTTCCAGTGGCTGGGGGAGGAGGCGCGACTATCCGGGTTTCCCCCGGTGTTTGCGATGCCGCAGGCGTAGGAGCTGCCGAAGGCTCGGGCCGCGTTCGGACGATCTCTTGATTTTGATCTGTCGGCGTTCGCTCATGACTCAATGATCAGGGACAAGATCGCAGCCTCGTTGCACTCGTCAGCTCCTACACGGGGTATTGCATAAAACTTTTTGCTTCGCTCATCACTCCCACCTTAAGAAGCGATCGCGCCGGTAGAGCGTGACGCCTCAACCGGATCAGCCTCCAGGAGAACGAGATGAGCGACATGCACTTATCCGATGTAACCACCCTGCGCGAGCGGGCACGGCAGAACGTGCAGAACGGCGCGGTGACCGAGGGCTACGGCGCCGATCGGCAGGAAGTCATCCGCCTGCTCAACGAAGCGCTGGCCACCGAACTGGTCTGCGTGCTGCGCTACAAGCGCCACTACTTCATGGCCACCGGCCTCAGGGCCAGCGTGGCGGCCGGTGAGTTCCTCGAGCACGCGAACCAGGAAGCCGAGCACGCCGACAAACTCGCCGAGCGTATCGTGCAACTGGGTGGCGAACCGGAGTTCAACCCCGACTTGTTGACCCGCAATTCCCACGCCCAATACATAGCGGGCAACACCCTCAAGGAAATGGTGTACGAGGACTTGGTGGCCGAACGGATCGCCATCGACAGCTACCGGGAAATCATCCAATACATCGGCGAAAAAGACCCGACCACCCGGCGCATCTTCGAAGACATCCTGGCCCAGGAGGAAGAGCATGCCGATGACATGGCCGATATCCTGGCCGACCTGTAAGGGCCTTCAGGGCGCCATCGCGAGCAAGCTCGCTCCCACATTTTGACCGCATTCTTTCAGACAGAATGCGGTCCCCGGTGGGAGCGAGCTTGCTCGCGATGAGGCCAGTCGCCTCACCGCAACATCTGGCTACCGAGTAGGCTTGACCGTCACCGGCGCCTTCCCCGCCTTCATCTGCTCCAGCAGCGGCGCGCACTGGTTCGGCTCACCGCCACTGGGCGCCACCAGCGCCAGCAAGCCCGCCGCTGGCGCAGCGATCACACCCAACGCCACCATTCCCGCACCACGCAGCATCAATGGCACAGCCTTGACCCCGGCGGCCGGCTTGGCAAAGGTGCCTCGCACGTACAACGGCGAGCGCAGGGAAATCAGGCGCCAGCCCTTGGACTCGGGGGTGATGGTCAGGTCAAGCTGTTCGCTCGCCATGTTCGCCGTGCCGTCGATGTAGATGATCGCGTTCTCAGTATCGAACACGAACAGGCGCGTGGTCGCCAGGCCCGTCTTGATGTCGAAGTCCGCCGCCGCGCAGTTGATCTTCACTTCCTTGTCGCCAAAGATTTTCCCCACCACATAGTTGCCGACGTTAAGCCCCGCCAGCTCCATCAATTCCCGACTGATGGCGCCATCGTTGATGAGCATTTTCAGCGTGCCGTTGGAGGTGCCCAGCAACGCCGCCACCGAATTGCCGCGCCCGGTGATGTCGGCATCGCCATTGAGTTCGCCGAAACTGGTTTTCATCGGCTCGAAACCCGGGAACAGCTGCTTGAGCTTGAACCCTCGCGCCGTCAGCTTCGCCTGGCCTTCCAGCGGCCGGGTGCGCCCATTGAGGCGGATCTGCGCATCGAGGCGGCCACCGGCCACGCCGAAGCGCAGGGGCTCGAGGCTCAACTGCCCATCATCGAGTACCAAGTGGGTATAAAGATCGGTGAAAGGCAGCTGCTCGCTGTGGACGATGCGCTTGCCGGTGAATTCCACATCGGCGTCCATCACGCGCCAACGCTCGGTGCGAAACTCTTCCACGGGCAAGACCTTGTCGGTCGGCTGTTTGCTGGCACCGCCCCGGGCCTTCTGCTCGGTATTGGAGTCGGCACCGATCAGCGGCGCCAGGTCGCTGAACAGCAGTTGATTGGAGACCAACGCACCACTGAGTTTCGGCCGCGGCTGGCTGGCGACATAAGCCAGGTCGCCATGGATATCGCTGTCGCCGATCTTGCCGTTGAACGCCTCATAGCGAAACAGCGCCCCACCCGGCTCATGCAGCTTGGCGATCAAGCGGCCATCGGTGGCGTAAGGTGGCGAATCCGGCAGGGTGACGCCGGTCAGCGGGTAGAGATTGGCGAGGCTGTTGCCGGCCAGTTTCAGGCGCAAGTCCAAGGCCCCAAGGTTCATCGGGTCGGTAAGGGTGCCGGCCAGTTCGACACGGGTGTCGCCGATTTTCGCCTGGGCCTGGAGCGGAAAGGGTTGTGACGCATCCTGCAAGGCCAGCAAGCCACCAACCTTGCCGGAGCCGGTCAGGTTCTGCCCGTGATACTGCCCGTTGACCTTGAAGGCGAACGCGTAGTCCTGCGGCGTCGCGCCTTGGTCATGGGCTTTTTTCGCGGCCTTGTCACCCACGATATCGCTGAACGGAATGGGTTTGCCCAACGGGTCGATCAACAGGTCGAGCCGGGTCTTGAGCGTCTGGTCGTCCAGGGTGACGTGCCCCTTGTCGAAGCCAATGGCACCGATGTCCACCACCCAGCTGGAGGGCTCGGCGTCCGGGTCTTTCGGATCGAATTGGAAGGTCCAGTTGGCGCGACCGTCCGCCAGGCGTTGCAGGTTGGCGTTGGGCTCGGTCAGGTCGATGCGCGGAATCGCCACCCGCCGCGCCAGCAAAGCCAGAGGCGAAACGCGCAGCTCGACACGCTTGAGCGTGACCATCTGTGAGGCTTTTGACCAGTCCGGGTTACCCAGGCTCAAGTCATCGGCCACCACATGAGGCCACGGCAACCAGGCACGCCAGCCACCTTCCTCCGGCTCGCGCTGCCAGATCACCGCCAGGTTGCCGTTGATGGCGAAAGGACGATGCAATTCCTCGGAAACCTTGGCATTGAGCGAGGGCTTGATGCGGTTCCAGTCGAAGAAGGCAATGACCAGGACCAGCACCGCCAGCAGGACAACAAGACTGGCGAAGCTCCAGGCGAGGATTTTCGGGGTGCGCGTCATGCACAAGGCTCCTGATGACATGTCAGCGCACGCAACCGCGACGCCGTTGAAACACGAACCTGCAATCGGTTCGTCATAAAGGGTTGGACTGGCGGAACGACCAACAGGTGCCGACGAACGGCATAAAAAATGCCGAGAACCTGACCGATCAGCCAACAAACTGTTACCGCCCCCGCACACTTGCGAGGCAGCGATGGGTACAAAATACCCACCACGGTGCAAAACCGCACCTCGGAAAGGCCCGTTCTAGAGCCTTCGCCGCGAACAATCAATTCCGTTGATTATTACCATTGCGTTTATGAACTTTTATATCGACTTATCGAGAGTAGCATTGCCCTCGTACCCACTTTATCGCCCTCCCAAGGAGCAACGATCATGAAACGCCAATTACTGATGAGCCTGTCCCTTTCACTGCTGGCCTCTACTGCCTTCGCACTGCCAGCTTCCGAACAAGCTACGCCACAGGTCAAGGACAGCCATTCTGTCTACAGCCAGACTGTTGCCGAAGGTGGAAGTGATCGCCTGAAAGAAAAAGGCCTGGCCGAGGACGGTTATGACCGCACCAAGCAAAGCGATACCGTTGCAGCTGACGGTTCCGACCGCACTCCAGGCCAGACCTTGGCAGCTGACGGCTCCGACCGCACTCCAGGCCAAACCTTGGCAGCTGACGGCTCCGACCGCACTCCAGGCCAAACCTTGGCAGCTGACGGCTCCGACCGCACTCCAGGCCAAACCTTGGCAGCTGACGGCTCCGACCGTACCCCAGGCCAGACCCTCGCCGAAGACGGTTCTTCCCGCACTAAAATGGGCGATACCGTGGCCGAAGGCGGTGGTGATCGTGTGATCGAACGCAACGGCACAGTGAGCTGAGCCCATGGTGGCCCAGAAAAAAGCCCGATTCCTGCAATCGGGCTTTTAACTTTTCAACCCCCTCGTTTTCCCGCCCGATCCCCCTCTACCGTTCGACGTCGGCAAAGCCGATTTGCTAGAGTGCGTCGCTCCCGTGAATCAGAAGTCAGCCTTGCGATGCTGCCCCGCGCCGAACAGAAACAACAGACCCGAATTGCCCTGATGGACGCAGCCCGTCATTTGATGGAGTGTGGCCGGGGCTTCGGCAGTCTGAGCCTGCGGGAAGTCGCCAGGACGGCGGGCATCGTGCCCACCGGGTTCTACCGGCACTTCGAGGACATGGACCAACTGGGCCTGGCACTGGTCAGCGAAGTCGGCCAGACCTTCCGCGAAACCATCCGCCTGGTCCGCCACAACGAGTTTGTCATGGGCGGCATTATCGATGCGTCGGTGCGGATCTTTCTCGATGTCGTGCACGTCAACCGATCGCAGTTCCTGTTCCTGGCCCGCGAGCAATATGGCGGCTCCCTGCCGGTGCGCCAGGCCATCGCCCAATTGCGCGAAGACATCAGCTCGGACCTGGCCGCCGACCTGGCGTTGATGCCCAAACTGCAGCACCTGGACCTGGCCGCCCTGGGCGTGATGGCCGATCTCATCGTCAAGAGCGTGTTCGCCACCCTGCCGGACATCATCGACCCACCCGCCCAAGCCCTCCCGGAACATCTCACGCCCCAGGCGAAGATGACCCAGCAACTGCGGTTTATCTTCATTGGCCTCAAGCATTGGCAAGGGCTGGGCAGTACCGAATAACCCCCGAATGCCCCCACTGGTTCGTCTTGCACCAGTCGCAAAATGGTGCGTGATATTCCGATGCGCACCAACTTGGCACGCAATCCGCCCCATCCTGAAACGCCATCCCAGCTATTTCCTACATCGCCTTCGATTGGCAAGCCCCTTGCTCTAAACACAGCACCGTTCATTGCTGGAAGCACTCCGATGCTGGTGATTCACCGCAGAATCGACACTCAACCGCGCTGGGACGCCGAGCTGCTCCTGACCTTCGACGCCCGCAGCAAAAGCCGTCTGCGCTGTTTCAGTGCCGAAGGTGAAGACGTAGGGCTGTTCCTGGAGCGAGGCCAGCCGCCGCTATACGACGGCGAATGCCTGCAGGCAGAAGATGGGCGCATCGTGCGCGTCTGCGCCCGCGCCGAACAATTGTTGCACGTCACCTGCGCCAACGCCTTCGAACTGACCCGCGCCGCCTACCACCTGGGCAATCGCCACGTGGCCCTGCAAGTGGGCGATGGCTGGCTGCGTCTGCTGGACGACTATGTGCTCAAGGCGATGCTCGAACAACTGGGCGCCAACGCCAAAGCCATCGAGGCGCCGTTCCAACCGGAACATGGCGCCTATGGCGGCGGCCATCATCACTCCCGGCACGGCGACGAAGACTTCAACTACGCGCCACGCCTGCACCAGTTTGGCGTGCGCACATGAACCCGGCCTGGGCGCTGCTGCGTCTGGCCAGCCCGCAGTTACCGATTGGCGGCTACAGCTATTCCCAGGGGCTGGAGATGGCGGTGGACAACGGCCAAGTGAAAACTCCCGACGACGCCCGGCGCTGGATCAGCGATCAATTGCTGCTGAACCTGGCACGCTTCGAAGCGCCCTTGCTGCTGGCGCATTGCACCGCCGCCGCGGCTGACGATTGGGACGCGCTGCTGCAACATTGCGAAGCGCACCGCGCCAGCCGGGAAACCCGTGAGCTGTATCAGGAGAGCCGGCAGATGGGCTACTCGTTGCAGCAATTGCTCGTCGGTCTGCCGGAGCTTGACCATGCCGCGCGCGGCTTTCTTGAACAGCTCAGCCTTGAACAGCGCAGCGAGCCGCACCTGGCGCTGGGCTGGGCCCTGGCCGCCCGCGCCTGGCAGATCGCGCCCCAGGACGCCCTCGCCGCCTGGCTGTGGAGCTGGCTGGAAAACCAACTGGCGGTGCTGATGAAAACACTGCCCCTGGGCCAGCAAGCAGCCCAGCGCCTGACCAGCGAACTGCTGCCGCTGTTGCAACAGGCCCAGCACAACGCCTCGAACATCGACCCCGATCACTACGGCAGCGCCGCGTTTGGCCTGTCCCTGGCATGCATGGCCCATGAGCGCCAGTACAGCCGCCTGTTCCGTTCCTAGGAGACACACATGAATACACAACCTCTGCGCGTCGGTATCGGCGGCCCGGTGGGCTCCGGCAAGACCGCCCTGACCCTGGCCCTGTGCCTGGCTCTACGTGAACGCTACAACCTGGCAGTGGTCACCAACGACATCTACACCCGCGAAGACGCCGACTTCCTGGTGCGCAACGAAGCCCTGGCGCCGGAGCGGATCATTGGCGTGGAGACCGGCGGCTGCCCGCATACGGCGATTCGCGAAGATGCGTCGATCAACCTTGAGGCGGTGGACCAGTTGAACCGGCGCTTTCCGGGGCTGGACCTGATCCTGGTGGAGTCGGGCGGCGACAACCTGTCGGCCACCTTCAGCCCGGAGCTGTCGGACCTGACGATCTATGTGATCGACGTCTCGGCCGGCGACAAGCTGCCGCGCAAGGGCGGACCGGGCATTTGCAAATCCGACCTGCTAGTGATCAACAAAATCGACCTGGCACCGCTGGTGGGGGCGTCCCTGGAAATGATGGACAGCGACACCCGGCGGATGCGCAACGGCAAACCCTTCGTGTTCAGCAACCAGAAGACCGGCCAGGGCCTGGAGGACATCATTGCCTTCATCGAGCGCCAAGGCCTGCTGACCGCTGCCTGATTTTACCGACTGACAACAAGGAAGCTTATCCATGACCTTTAAACGCATCTTCGGCGCCCTCGCCCTGCTGCTCACCCCCGCCCTGGCCTTCGCCCACCCCGGCCATGGCGATAATGGCCTGATCGCCGGACTCGGCCACCCCATCGGCGGGCTCGACCACTTGCTGGCGATGCTGGCGGTCGGCTTGTGGGCCGCGCAACAACAAGGCGCCGCGCGTTGGGCACTGCCATGCACCTTCGTCGGTACGATGCTGCTCGGTGGCCTGCTGGGCTTTGAAGGCCTGGCGTTGCCGGCACTGGAAAGCGGAATCGCCGCCTCGGTGCTGGCTCTGGGCCTGGCGGTGGCACTGGCGGTGCGTCCACCGTTGAGTCTGGCCGTTGGCGCGACGGCACTGTTTGCGCTGTTCCATGGCGTGGCCCATGGCTTGGAACTGCCGGACATGTCGAGCCCGTGGGCCTATGCGGTGGGCTTCGTCGCGGCCACGGCGGCGCTGCATGGCGCAGGTTTCGCGCTGGTGCGGGTGTTGCCGCGCGCGGCGGCGCCATTGGTTCGATTGGCCGGGGCGGCTTCGGCTGCGACTGGGGTTTGGTTGTTGGCCGGTTGATTCTCTAGCGCCTGCCGGGCCGCTATCGCGAGCAAGCTCGCGATGACGGACTTACAGGCGCCATCTCTCTGGAGTCGGTCACTCTGCTACCATGTCGCGCAATCGCCCCCAGCCGTGACGACGTCCGCCCATGCCTGATGCTTCCCGCCCCGCCCCTCAGCCTGAATTGACCGCCCTGTTCGCAACGGTGCGTCAGCATTTTCACGACGTGATCGTGCCGATGTGGCAAGGCCCGGGCTGGAATGCCGAACTGGCGCTGCCCTATGAATCCCTGGATGCCGGACATGCGCCACTGCCGCCCCAGCGCTACCGCGCCATGGCCTGTGCGCGGCAGTTGTATGTGTTCGCCAGCCTGATTGGCGAAGTGCCCCAGGCCGAGGAACGGGCCAGTGCCCTGTTCCGCTCGCTGCAACGGCATTTCCACGATGCCGAACACGGCGGCTGGTTCTACAGCATCGACCCCCAAGGCGCGCCGCTGGACACCGGCAAAGACCTCTACACCCATGCCTTTATTCTGTTCGCCTGTGCCCATTACTGGGGTAAGGTCCGCGAACCGCTGGTGGAATCGGTGCTCAACGCCAGCCTGGAGGTCATCGCCCAGCGCTTTGCCAGCGCCGACGGTCTCTACGAAGCCAGCCTCAAGCGCGATTGGTCGACGACCGGTTCCGGCCCGTTGCAAAACCCCTTGATGCACCTGGCCGAAGCCTTCCTCGCCACCCTCTCGATCCGCGAAGACGCCAACGTCCGTCAGGCATTGCTGAGCCTGTGCGACGGGATGGCCAAGCATTTCATCGAACCGCAACAACGGGTGATGATGGAAAAACCGCTCAAGGCTGTGGATAACTGGTTCGAGCCGGGTCATCAATTCGAATGGTATTACTTGCTGGCCTCATCGCCACTGTTGCGCAACGGCACGTTGCACACCGCCCTGGAACGCAGCTTCGGCCATACCGAACAGCGCGGCGTCGACCCCACCTCCGGCGCGGTGTGCGCGATGTTGGCATTGGAGCTACAGGCAGGCCTACGGGATGCCACCCAACGGATCTGGGCTCAGGCGGAGTATTTGCGTGCACTGACATTGCGTTCGGGCAATCAGGGCGCATTGCTGCATCAACTGCAGGCGTTGCAGCAGCATTTCCTGCATGCCAAAGGCTGGAACGAATGCCTCGATGCCGACGGTAGGGTCAGCCGACGGGACATGCCGTCCACCACGCCGTATCACCTGCTGACCTGCTATCGCGGGCTGGCCGATTATCTGGCTTGACACACCCCTGTGGCGAGGGAGCTTGCTCCCGCTGGGCCTGTAGGAGCTGTCGAGCGAAGCGAGGCTGCGATCTTTCCAAGATCAAAAGATCGTCCGAACGCGGCCCGAGCCTTCGGCAGCTCCTACAGCGCAGCCGAGCGGGAGCAAGCTCCCTCGCCACAAAGCTCGTGTCTAGAGCACCCGTCAGGCCTTGTTGCGCTCAATGGCAAACCCAGCCCAGGTCTGGCTCACCGGCATCAGCTCCAGGCTGTTGATGTTGATGTGGGCCGGCGTGTTGAGCACCCAGAAAATCGTATCGGCGATGTCCTGTGGCTGGATCGGCTCGGCGCCAGCGTAGGTCGCGTTGTAACGCTCCTGGTCGCCACCGAAGCGCACCAGGGAGAACTCGCTCTCGCACAGGCCCGGCTCGATGTTGCTCACCCGCACGCCCGTGCCTTGCAGGTCGCAACGCAGGTTCAGGGAGAACTGTTTGACGAACGCCTTGCTCGCGCCATACACATGGCTGCCCGGATACGGGTAGTTGCCGGCGATGGAACCCAGGTTGACGATCCCGGCACCACGACCGTGGGCAATCAGGCGTGGCAACAGCAGGCGGGTGCTGTAGAGCAGGCCTTTGACATTGGTGTCGACCATGGTGTCCCAGTCATCGAGATCGCACTTGGGCGCCGGGTCGACGCCCAGGGCCAGGCCGGCGTTGTTGATCAGTCCGCGCAACGTGGCGAAGGACGGCGGCAGATTGGCGATGGCCTCTTCCATGGCCTTGCGATCACGCACATCCAGGACCAGGCCATGGACTTCGGTCTGCTTCGACAGCTCGGCGCAGAGAGCATTGAGGCGTTCTTCACGACGACCGGTCAGCACCAGTTTCCAACCGGCCTCGGCAAAACGACGGGCACAGGCTTCACCAAAACCGGAGGTCGCGCCGGTGATAAACAGGGTGTCAGACATCGTGTTCTCCTTGTTTGAACTTCAAAAGCCGTTGAATGGAATCGGCCCACAGCATGCCCGGCCTGGTACGCCGGGGGCAAGGTTTGCACATAAGCTTTTGACCCACAGTTGCTCATAAAACAACCAATCCACGCCAAGCCTTGCCCAACAAGGCCCGTAGCCGGTTGCCCGCACCTTATCCACAGGCACGTCCACAGTAATCGGGGGCAAGTGCAAACCCCACAAGCCGCTGTGCATAAGGCTTTGCGGGCTATTTGGAAGATTTTTTCCCTTGACCCCGCAACTGAGGTTGTGCAGCGCTAGTTATCTGCTATAAGCCAGCGCGCGATGGGCAATGGCTCCAAGCCAGTAACGACGGCACTCAGCGCGGTCTTTCCAGAGTTTAATCACAGACTTATCCACAGGCTTGCCCACCGATTTTCGGGCCCCTTCCAGTGCTCACAAAACTGTTGACAACCGCCACTACCGCTTGACCAAAAACGCCTGATCAAAAAACAATCACAGCCCTGTAAGCCACGTATTCAAAGGCTTGCAGCCAGCTACTCCCACGTTACCCACAGCCCGTTCCACAGCAAACGGGGACAAGTCAAAACTGTGACAAAACAACTGTTTGCGGCGACTTTATGTCGCGGTTTCGCAGGGGCTCAGGATTGTTGTCCACAATTCTGAAAACTGTACAAAACCCCGTGGGAGCGAGCTTGCTCCCACAGGGGGATTGCGGTGGTTTGGAGGGATAAAAAAACCGGCGATCACTCGCCGGTTTTTTCATTGCAACAGCCGTATCAATGACCGCCCAGGTACGCGTTGCGCACCTCTTCGTTGGCGAGCAGTTCCTTGCCTGTACCGGTCAGGCGGATTTCGCCGTTGACCATCACATAGGCCCGGTCCGACAACTTGAGGGCGTGGTTGGCGTTCTGTTCCACCAGGAAGATGGTCATCCCGGTGGACGCCAGTTCACGCAGGGTGGCGAAGATCTGTTTCACCACGATCGGCGCCAATCCCAGGCTCGGCTCATCGAGCAGCAACAACTTCGGCCGGCTCATCAATGCCCGGGCGATGGCGAGCATTTGCTGCTCGCCGCCGGACATGGTCATCGCCCGCTGGTTACGCCGTTCCTTGAGTCGCGGGAACAGCTCGAACATGCGCTGCATGTCTTCGCTGGCGTACTTGTCACCGATGGGAATGGTGCCCATCAGCAGGTTTTCCTCGACGGTCATGTCCGGGAATACCCGCCGCCCTTCCGGCGATTGCGCGATGCCGTTGGAGGCAATGTAGTGCGACGACTTGTGGGTGATGTCCACGCCCTGGTAGATGATCTGCCCGCCGGCCGCACGAGGCTGGCCGAAGATCGACATCAGCAGTGTGGACTTGCCGGCACCGTTGGAGCCGATCAGGCTCACGGTCTCGCCTTCGCCAATGTGCATCGAGACTTTTTTCAGGGCCTGGATCGGCCCGTAGAACACGTCCAGCTCCTTGAGTTCGAGGATAGGTCCACTCATACCAGTTCCTCTTCATCGGCACCCAGGTAGGCCGCGATCACCTTCGGATCGTTGCGAATCGCCTCGGGACCGCCCTCGGCGATCACGTTGCCGTGGTCCAGCACAACGATGTGGTCGGAAATGCTCATTACCATGCCCATGTCGTGTTCGATCAGCACCACGGTCAGATCATGCTCGTCGCGCAGCAGCCGGATCATCGCGCTCAGCGCTTCGGTTTCCTGAGGGTTGAGGCCGGCGGCCGGTTCGTCGAGGCAGATGATCTGCGGACGCGTGCACATGGCCCGGGCGATTTCCAGGCGGCGCTGCTGGCCGTAGGAAAGCTCGCCCGCCAGTCGGTTGGCGCAATCCACCAGGTCCACCACTTCCAACCAATAGAACGCATGGTCCAGGGCATCGCTTTCCGCCTTGCGGTAGCCCTTGGTGTTGAGGATGCCCGCCACCAGGCTGCGGTTGACCCACATGTGCTGGGCCACCAGCAGGTTTTCCAGCACCGACATTTCCTTGAACAGGCGAATGTTCTGGAAGGTGCGCGCCAGACCGGCGCGGTTTACCAGGTGGGTGCCGCCGAACATCTTGTAGTACAGCCGGCTGGCGAAGGACTTCGGCGAGACGAAGTCGGTCAGGCGAAACGCTTCGCCCAACAGTTTGATGACGTTGGTCTGCTCGCCACGCACGTTGAGCTCGATCTTGCCACCCGAGGCTTTGTAAAAACCGGTCAAGCAGTTGAACACAGTGGTCTTGCCCGCACCGTTGGGGCCGATCAGGGCAAAGATCGAGTTACGCTTGACCTGCAGGCTGACGTCGGCGAGAGCCTTGATACCACCGAACTGCATCATCAGGTTTTCAACTTTGAGTACGACTTCGCTCATGGCGCTACCCCCTTGCGCGGCGTCACACCGGTACGGCTGATACGGATCAGGCCGCGAGGACGCCAGATCATCATCAACACCATCAGTACGCCGAACAGCAGCACCCGGTACTCGGAGAAGCTGCGCAGCAGCTCCGGTGCCACGGTGAGCACGAATGCGGCAATCACCACGCCAACCGTCGAGCCCATGCCACCCAGCACCACGATCGCCAGGATCAGCGCCGATTCGAAGAAGGTGAACGACGACGGGTTGACGAAGCCCTGGTAACTGGCGAAGAACACGCCGGCCAGGCCAGCCGTGGACGCACCGATGGTGAAGGCCGAGAGCTTGACCAGCACATGGTTCAACCCCATGGAGCGACAGGCGATTTCATCTTCGCGCAGGGCTTCCCAGGCACGCCCGACCGGCATGCGGGTTAGGCGATGCTTGATGTAGAGCACCAGCAGTACCGTGATGAACAACACGATATAGATGAACAGGAATTTGATGTTGGGGTTGTAGTCGATGCCGAAGAACTCATGGAACGGCACCCCGCCGTCTTTCGCTCTTCGACCAAACTCCAGGCCGAAAAAGGTTGGCGACGGCACGGGCATGCCGTTCGGCCCGCCAGTGAACGACAACCAGTTGTTGAGCACCAACCGGATGATCTCACCGAACCCCAGGGTCACGATGGCCAGGTAGTCGCCGTGCATTCGCAACACCGGGAAGCCCAATATGCACCCCGCCATCGCCGCAGCGATGGCTGCCAATGGCAACACCGTCCAGAAACCCAGCCCCAGGTATTGGTAGCCCAGCGCCAGGCCGTAGGCACCGATGGCATAGAACGCCACGTAACCCAGGTCGAGCAGCCCCGCCAGGCCGACCACAATGTTCAGGCCCAGGCCCAGCAACACGTAGATCAGGCCGAGAATGACCACGGTGAGCACGTATTTGTTGGCGAAGAACGGAAACACGATGGCAATCACGATCAGCGCCGGGATGATCCAGCGCAGCCGCGATTTGTAATCCGGTGGCAGCACGTGCACGCCGGAACCGGTGCTCTCGAAACCCTGGAGAATCTTCAGCCCCTTGGGCGTCTGGAGGAACAGGCTCAGGGCAAAGCGCCCAACCATGACGATCGCCACCAGCCAGCCGACGCGGGCCGGCTGCAGGTTGAAGCTGTAGCCGTCGAGCACCACGCCGACGATCGGCCCGAACACGATCAGCGAGATCAGGCCGGCCAGGATCGCGTCGATGACGCTCTGTTTGATATCAAGCGGTTTATTGGCAGCAGACATACTTATACCTTCGCCACGAGTGGGCGACCCAGCAGGCCTTGGGGACGGAAAATCAGAATCAGCACCAGCAGCGAGAAACTGAACACGTCTTTGTAGTCGGAGTTGATCAGACCGGAGAACAGCGACTCGGAGATCCCGAGGATGATCCCGCCAAGCATCGCCCCAGGCAGGGAGCCGATGCCGCCGAGTACCGCCGCGGTGAATGCCTTGATGCCAATGATGAAGCCGGCATAGAAGTCGAAGGTGCCGTAGTTCATGGTGATCAGCACGCCGGCCAGGGCCGCCATGGCTGCACCGATGATGAATACGTAGGAAATCACCCGGTCGGTGTTGATCCCCAGGATCGAGGCCATCTTGCGGTCTTGCTGGGTGGCGCGGCACATGCGCCCGAGCTTGGTGTATTTGATGATGTAGGTCAGCGCGGCCATCCCGGCGAATGCAGCGACCAGGATGAAAATCTTGGTGTAGGTGAGCTGGACGAAACCGCTGCCGATGTCGACGCGCATGGCGCCTTCAAGCAGCGTCGGGATCCCCTGTTGACGAGCGCCCTGGCTGATTTGTGCATAGTTCTGCAAGATCAACGAGATGCCGATGGCACTGATCAGCGGTGCCAGCCGAGTGGAGTTGCGCAGGGGTTTGTAGGCGACGCGTTCGATGACCCAGCCGTATACCCCGGTGACCACGACCGTGAACACGAGGGTGCCAAGGATCATTAGCGGAAAGGATTCAATACCGAAGTAAGCCAGCAGAGCCAGACTGATTGCCGCGAGGTAAGCGGAAATCATGTAAACCTCGCCATGGGCGAAGTTGATCATGCCGATGATGCCGTAGACCATTGTGTAGCCGATGGCGATCAGACCATAGACCGACCCGAGGGTCAGGCCATTGATCAGTTGCTGCAGGAAAATACCATCCATAACGCAATCTCACGCAGTGAGAACCTGCACACCAACAGGTGTGCGGTTCTTCTAAGGAAAATACAGATTTACGTCGGAGCAATGTCAGGGAGGACCGGCAAGCGCCCCTTGGAACCCGGGACTTGCCCGAATTCCATGGAGGCCTGGACGGTCACTTCAGCCCTTACTTCTGTTTTTCCAACTGGTGGTATTTGCCGTCCTTGTCCCACTGGTAGACCACGTAGTCGGAGACTTTCAAGTCGCCCTTGGTGTCCCACTCCTTCTTGCCCATCACGGTCTGGACAGGGTTGGCCTTGAGCCACTTGGCCGCATCCTCGCCTTTGTTGGACTTGGCGCCGTTGAAGCCGGCGGCCAGGGCCTGGACCGAAGCGTAGGCGTACAGGGTGTAGCCTTCAGGCTCGGTGCCATTCTTGCGGAACTCCTCGACCACCGCCTTGCTGTCTGGCAGCAGGCGCGGGTCGGCGCCGAAGGTCATGTACACGCCATCGACGTATTGCGCGCCGCCGGCGGTGGTGACCAGTTCGTCGGTGACAATGCCATCGTCGGACATGAACTTCACGTCCTTGAGGCCTTGCTCACGCAACTGGCGAACCAGCGGGCCGGCTTCCGGATGCAGGCCACCGAAGTAGACCACGTCGGCGCCAGCCCCACGGATCTTGGTGACCACGGCGCTGAAGTCTTTCTCGCCACGGGTCAGGCCTTCGTACAGCACCGGGGTCACGCCGCGCTTGATCAGTTGTGCCTTGGTGGCATCCGCCAGGCCTTGGCCATAGGTGTCCTTGTCATGCAGGACAACGACTTTCTTGCCCTTGAGCACGTCGACGATGTAGTCGCCGGCCACGATGCCCTGCTGGTCGTCACGACCGCACATGCGGAACATCGCGCTGAGGCCGCGCTCGGTCACGGCCGGGTTGGTCGAGCCGGGGGTGATGGCGATGATGCCGGCTTCGTCGTAGACCTCAGAGGCCGGGATGGTGTTGGACGAGCAGAAGTGCCCGACCACGCCGATCACCTTGTCCTGGTCAACCAGGCGGTTGGCCACGGCCACGGCCTGCTTGGGCTCGCAAGCATCGTCGCCGGCAACCAGTACGATCTTCTCGCCGTTGACGCCACCTGCTTTGTTGATGACATCGGCCGCTGCCTGCGCACCCTTCATGTACTGCTCGCCAAATGCAGCGTTGGCGCCGGTCATCGGCCCCGCCACACCAAATTTCACATCAGCTTGAGCAAACGCAGAAACACCCAACGCAGCTGCCACTGCGAGGGCCAGGAAACCTTTCTTGTAAAACGTCTGGGACATGAGGTGGTGCTCCAAGGTTTTTTTTAGTTGGCACTGCGACTTCATTTCACTGAAAAGCTCAGAGCAAGGGCCGTGCCATCGGTTTTTTATTCTGAAAAAAGTCGCTGCTTTATTGTTATTTCGACTGTTTCGAGCCCTTTTTCATAGGGCGTGCAACCGTCTAAACCGCACGAGGTGCAACCTTTTATTTAAATGGGTAAAACCCTCCGTGAGCCATCATTGCAACCCTTACACGAAACGGCGTG
Source organism: Pseudomonas thivervalensis (assembly GCF_001269655.1). GTDB lineage: Bacteria > Pseudomonadota > Gammaproteobacteria > Pseudomonadales > Pseudomonadaceae > Aquipseudomonas > Aquipseudomonas thivervalensis. The sequence goes on along the minus strand of NZ_LHVE01000001.1, from coordinate 528,458 downwards.
CAACCACTGTGTAACAGCCCACGTCACCGAACTGCACACTGTCGGTGCGCGACTGCTACAAGCCGCACCATAACAGGCTAGACGCTACGCTAGAAAACGCGGCTTCCAGCAACAATTTTCAACACTCAAATGACGATCCGCAGGCACTGGCCCGCGTGATACAGCGAGAAGCCCGCCTCATACAGGCAACTGCGCAACCCAACCCCGGCCAATGGCTGCATGGGTGCGAACGGGATCGGCAGGGCCTGGGCGTTACCGTGACAGAGGTAATCGGCGAATGCCTTGCCGACCACCGTACCGGTGGTCACGCCGCGACCGTTGTAGCCGGTCACGGCCACCAGCCCGGGGGCCGGTTCGAACAGGCGCATCAGGTGGTCAGGGGTAAAGGCAATGCAACCGGTCCAGGTGCATTCCCACTCCACTGGCTTGAGGTAAGGAAAATAGTGCTGCTGCACCCGGTCGGCCCAGGCCTTGAGGAACCAGGTCGGCTTGCGATTACCGTTGCCCAGGCTGCCCAGCAACAACCGGCCGTCCTTGTCCCGGCGAATGCTGCTCAATACCTGTCGGGTGTCCCAGGAGCCCTGCCCGCCCGGCAGGATGCGTCCGGCGGCCTCGTCGGTCAGCGGAACCGAAGCGACCTGATAGTAATAACCGGGGAAAAAATTGCGCCGCAGTTCGGTCCAGTCGCCCTCGGTGTAGGCGTTGGAGGCAATTACCACCTGTTCGGCCAGTACCGAACCCTGGGCGGTCTGCACCGACCAGCGCTGGCCTTGGCGTTCCAGGCGCGTCACCGGGGAATGGTCGAACAATTGGCCGCCCAGGTCCGTGGCGGCCTTGGCCAGGCCGCTGGTGTAGGCCATCGGATTGAGCGTACCGGCGCGGCGATCGAGCAATGCCGCGGCGATTTTCGAGGTGCCGGTCGCCTCGGCACAGGCCTGGCCGGTCAGCAATTCCACCGGGGCACCACGACGTTTCCATTGGGCTTCGCGACTGCGCAGGTCGGCCTCGCCCCGGGCGTTATGGGCCATGTGCAAGGTGCCTTCGCGACGCAACTGGCAATCGATGTTGTATTTATCGATGAGGCTGAACACCAAGGCCGGCGCGGCCCCCAGCATGCGATTGAGCTGGCTGCCCACCGCCTCGCCGAACCCGGCCTCGATGTCATCCGGCGGGATCCACAGCCCGGCGTTCACCAGGCCGACGTTACGTCCCGATCCGCCATGCCCGGCCCGATGGGCTTCCAGCACAGCCACGCGCTTGCCTTGTTCGAGCAAGTGCACCGCCGCCGATAGCCCGGTAAAGCCTGCGCCGATCACACAGACATCCACCGTGACTTCGCCGGTGAGCGCGCTGTTTTCAGGCCTTTGCGGCGTCAGTTTTTCCCACAGACATTCTTCGCGTAACGGCATTGCCAGACTCCGAAAAAGAAACCCAACCACTGCACACAAATTCATTGTGGGAGCGAGCCTGCTCGCGATGACGGTTTATCTACCGATATTGATGTCGGCTGATTCGACGCTATCGCGAGCAAGCTCGCTCCCACAGGGATTTTCGTTGAGTCGAACTCAGTCGAAGGTAATCCCCTGCGCCAACGGCAACTCCAGCGAGTAGTTCACGGTATTGGTCTGGCGGCGCATGTAGCCGCGCCAGGCGTCGGAGCCGGATTCGCGACCGCCGCCGGTTTCTTTTTCGCCACCGAATGCGCCGCCGATTTCCGCGCCGCTCGGGCCGATGTTGACGTTGGCGATGCCGCAGTCGCTGCCCACCGCCGACATGAACTGCTCGGCTTCACGCACGTCGGTGGTGAAGATGCAGGACGACAGGCCCTGGGGCACGGAGTTGTTCAGGTGCAGGGCCTCGGCGAAGTCCTTGTAGCCAACCACGTACAGGATCGGCGCGAAGGTTTCGTGGCGCACCACGTCACTCTGCTCGGGCATCTCGACGATGGCCGGCGAGACGTAATAGGCATTCGGGAACTGGTCTTCGAGCTGGCGCTTGCCACCGAACACCCGCCCGCCTTCGCTCAAGGCCTGCTCCAGCGCGTCCTGCATGCCGTCGAAGCTGTGCTTGTCGATCAGTGGGCCGACCAGGTTGCCTTCCAGCGGATGGCCGATGCGCACTTTCGAATAGGCGGCCTTGAGACGGGTAACAATCTCTTCCTTCACCGACTCATGGGCGATCAGCCGGCGCAGGGTGGTGCAACGCTGGCCGGCGGTGCCGACGGCGCTGAACAGGATGGCGCGCACGGCCATGTCCAGGTCGGCGCTCGGCGCCAGGATCATGGCGTTGTTGCCACCCAGTTCGAGGATGCTGCGGGCGAAACGCGCGGCGACTTTCGGCGCCACTTCACGGCCCATGCGGGTGCTGCCGGTGGCGCTGATCAAGGCCACGCGCGGATCATCCACCAGCGCTTCACCGGCATCGCGACCACCGATGATCACCTGGCTCAGGTACGGTGGTGCGTCGCTGAAATTCTTCAGTACACGCTCGAACAGCGCCTGGCACGCCAGGGCGGTGAGCGGGGTCTTTTCCGAGGGTTTCCAGATCACCGGGTTGCCGCAGACCAGGGCCAGCGTGGTGTTCCAGGCCCAGACCGCGACAGGAAAGTTGAAAGCACTGATCACCCCGACCACGCCCAGCGGATGCCAGGATTCACGCATGTGGTGGCCCGGACGCTCGGAGGCGATAGTCAGGCCGTACAACTGGCGGGACAGGCCGACAGCGAAGTCGCAGATGTCGATCATCTCTTGCACTTCGCCCAGGCCTTCCTGGGTGATCTTGCCGGCTTCCCACGACACCAACTCGCCGAGGTCGGCCTTGAATTCACGCAGCAGGTCGCCGAATTGACGCACCAGCTCGCCGCGACGCGGGGCCGGCACCTGGCGCCACAGGTCGAAGGCGTGTTCGGCACGGCTGACCTGCTGCTCGACTTCAGCGGCGCCTTCCCAGTTCACGGCGCCGATGCGACTGCCATCGATAGGCGAATGCACCGGTTGTGTGCCGCCCTGGTACAGGGCCGGATTGACGCCCAGACGATCAAGCAATGCAGCAACCATGGGGTAACTCCTCTAAACGAGCGATAAAAGATTGGCAGGCGGGCAATCACCCTCTGCTCAGGCCTCTAGTTTTAGCTGGCTCGAGTCTTGCCAACAAACGACCATTAAGCGAGATATCATTCCGTTTATTCATGCTGCCCCTGACTCGATTTATAGAGCAACAAGAAAAAGGCCCTCGTCATGCTCAATAAGCGCTATTTACCGTCGATCACCGCCCTCCAGTGCTTCGAAGCCGTGACCCGCCACCTGAGCTTTACCCGTGCCGCCGAAGAACTTCATCTGACCCAGAGTGCCGTGAGCAAACAAGTCGCCCAGCTTGAGGAATTGTTGCAGCACCTGCTGTTCCGGCGTGTGCGCCGCCGCTTGCAGCTGACACCGGCCGGAGACTTGTACTTGGGGGAAGTGAGAAAAATCCTCACCCAGGTGGAGATGTCTACCCATTACCTGCGTTCCTACGGTGGCGATACCGAAGTGCTGCGTGTCTCCACCCCTCCGACGTTCGGTGCCCGCTGGCTGGTCCCGCGCCTGAAGGGGTGGCGCCTGCGTCATCCGAAAATTCATCTGGACCTGTGCAGCGAGCAGGAAGCCGACGACTTGCAGCAGGGGCGCAGCGACCTGGCGTTCTATTTCGGCCAAGGCTCACGTCCTGGCACTGAGTCCTTGAGGCTGTTCGACGAGGAACTGGTGCCGGTCTGCGCACCCGGCAGCCTGCCTGACCAGCCCTTCACCGACCCGACCCAACTGGCCGAGCTGGTGCTGCTGCAGAACGCCTCGCGTCCCCAGGCCTGGCACGACTGGTTCGACAGCCAGGGCTACCACACCGAACACAGCTATCACGGGCCGCGGTTCGAAACCTTCTACATGTGCATTCGTGCCGCCCAGGTCGGCTGCGGCGTCGCCCTGCTACCGCGGTTTCTGGTGGAAGAAGAACTGGCCGACGGCAAACTGGTCATTCCCTGGCCCCATGCGATGCCCAGCACCAGCGCCTATTACCTGGCCTATCCGGAACACTCGGCGGAGGTGCCCAAGGTGCGGCTGTTCGTGGAATGGATGCTGGAGCAGATCGACGGCCCGCAGACATCGCAATAACGGCAGCCAACACAACACCCTGTGGCGAGGGAGCTTGCTCCCGCTGGGGTGCGAAGCGGCCCCTTTTCTGCGGGCGCTGCGCACCCGAGCGGGAGCAAGCTCCCTCGCCACGGTAAGCGCCCCCCCAAAAAGGCCTGTGGGCTGTTAAAAAATCGCTGGCAAAACCCACCAAGGTTATGCGCCACTAGCCCTTTCACTAAAAACCGCCGAACCTCGCTGCCCACTGCCGCGGCCTGTCTGGAGAACCCTATGAGCGAGAGCGTATTTGCCGATCGTATCGTGCAGAACCTGCTCGACACCGACTTCTACAAACTGACGATGATGCAGGCGGTGCTGCACAACTACCCCAATGTCGAAGTCGAGTGGGAGTTTCGTTGCCGCAACAGCGAGGACCTGCGTCCATACCTGGCGGAGATCCGCTTCCAGATCGAGCGCCTGGCGGAATTGAACCTGAGCGCCGACCAGTTGGGCTTCCTGGAACGTATCAGCTTCCTCAAGCCGGACTTCCTGCGGTTCCTGGGACTGTTTCGCTTCAACCTGCGCTACGTGCACACCGGCATCGACAACGGCGAGTTGTTCATCCGCCTGCGCGGACCGTGGCTACATGTGATCCTCTTCGAAGTGCCGCTGCTGGCCATCGTCAGCGAAGTGCGCAACCGCTATCGCTACCGTGAAATTGTCCTGGAACAGGCCCGCGAGCAGTTGTACCGCAAGTTCGACTGGCTGAGCGCCAACGCCAGCGCCGAAGAGCTGTCCGAACTGCAAGTCGCGGACTTCGGCACCCGCCGCCGGTTTTCCTTCCGCGTCCAGGAAGAAGTGGTCAACGTCCTCAAGCACGATTTCCCCGGGCGTTTCGTCGGCACCAGTAACGTGCACCTGTCCCGGGAACTGGGCATGAAACCCCTGGGCACCATGGCCCACGAGTGGATCATGGCCCACCAGCAACTGGGCCCGCGGCTGATCGACAGCCAGATCGCCGCCCTCGACTGCTGGGTGCGCGAATACCGAGGCCTGCTGGGGATCGCGCTCACCGACTGCATCACCATGGACGCCTTCCTCAAGGATTTCGATCTGTTCTTCGCCAAGCTGTTCGACGGTTTGCGCCATGATTCGGGCGACCCGGTGATCTGGGCTGAAAAAGCCATTGCCCACTACCACAAGCTCGGCATCGACCCGATGAGCAAGACCCTGGTGTTCTCTGACAGTCTGACATTGCCCAAATGCCTGGAGATTTTTCGGGCGTTGCGTGGTCGCATTAATGTCAGCTTCGGTATTGGTACCCACCTGACCTGCGACATTCCAGGTGTCGAGCCCATGAGCATCGTGCTTAAAATGATCAGCTGTGCCGGGCAACCCGTGGCCAAGATTTCAGACGAGCCCGGCAAGACCCACTGCAAGGACCCGAATTTCGTCGCCTACATGCGACACGTTTTCCAAGTACCTGCCGCCCTTTGATACATCAAGCAAGGAGTGAATTCATGCAAGCCGTACAGCGTGAGATTGCTGGACAGCTCAAGGTCCAGCCACCGTTCGCCGATGATGCCGCCCTCAAGGCCGAAATCGCCCGGCGAGTGAGCTTCATCCAGGATTGCCTGGTCAATTCCGGGCTCAAGTCCCTCGTGCTGGGCATCAGCGGGGGTGTCGACTCACTGACCGCCGGGCTGCTGGCCCAACGTGCCATGCGCGAACTGCGGGAGAAAACCGGCAACGCGGCCTACAAGTTCATCGCCGTGCGCCTGCCGTACGAAACCCAGTTCGACGAACATGAAGCACAGGCCTGCGTGGACTTCATCGACCCGGACGAGCGCCATACCGTCAACATCGGCCCTGCGGTCAAGGCCCTGGCCGAGCAAGTCGCGGCGTTCGAAGGCAAGGCGGTGGTCTCGCGGGATTTCGTGCTGGGCAATACCAAGGCGCGGATGCGCATGGTGGCGCAATACACCATCGCCGGGGCCGAGCAGGGCCTGGTGATCGGCACTGACCATGCGGCCGAAGCGGTCATGGGGTTCTTCACCAAGTTCGGTGACGGCGCCTGCGACCTGGCGCCGTTGAGCGGCCTGGTGAAAAACCAGGTCCGGGCCATCGCCCGTGACTTCGGCGCGCCGGAATCGCTGGTGGAAAAAGTCCCCACCGCCGACCTTGAAGACCTGTCGCCAGGCAAGCCGGATGAAGCCTCCCACGGCGTGACCTATGCGGAGATCGATGCGTTCCTGCATGGGCAACCGGTTCGTGAAGAGGCAGCCAGGATCATTTGTGATACCTATCGCAAGACTGAGCACAAGCGGGTGATGCCGTATGCCCCGTAAACACCACTAGGGGGGAAGAGTTCCCCTTGTGGGAGCGAGCTTGCTCGCGATGGCGGTGGGTCAGCTTGCATTGATGGTGAATGTAGAGAGGCGTGGGTTGGTGTGTATATCCGTTTTTTTTGTAACGGCGGCTGGCGGTTCCGCTCTTACAGCGGGTCACTTTTGAAAAGCGCAAAAGTAACCAAAACGCTCTTGCCCCACCACTCGGCACCTCGCCTAGGCTCGGTGTGCCCGAACGAAGGCATTGCTCCGTGGGCCCGCCGCGAAGGGCCATCCATGGCCCAGCGCGGCTATCCCGGCATCCATGCCGGGATGCCCACTGCGCAATGCCTGCGTTCGGCCAGCGTGGTTTAACGGGGCGCCCAGATCAAGATCAAGATCAAGATCCAAAGCAAAGCAAAGCAAAGCAAGAGCGGTGGCATGTCCAGCATCTATGTGGCTGAACCATCGCTATCGCGAGCAAGCTCGCTCCCACATTGGATTTTCAGCGAATACAAAATTCATGTGCACCTAGCCCCCCTGTGGGAGCGAGCTTGCTCGCGATGACGCCGGCACATCCAACATCACCGCAAACTGACACACCGCTTTCGCGAGCAAGCCAGCTCCCACAGGAGGAACGCGGTCCCCACCAAGAACCAGGTCGGCTATCAGGCCGCCTCGCGGTGGACGTTGATCTCGGCGCCCCATTAACCACGATGGCTGAACGAAGGTGTTGCGCAGTGGGCAACCCGGCATGGATGCCGGGTTAGCCGCGCTGGGCCATGGATGGCCCTTCGCGGCGGCCCACGGAGCAATGCCTTCGTTCAGGCATGCCGAGCCTAGGCGAGGCACCGAGTGGTGGGGCAAAAGCGTTTTGGTTACTTTTGCGCTCTTCAAAAGTGACCCGCTGTAAGAGCGGAACCGCCAGTAGCCGTTATCGAAGAAACGGATATACACCCAAAACTCAAAACCCAAGCCAAAAAAAACGGCGCTTCCCATTTCTGAAAGAAGCGCCGTTTTTTGTTGTGCCTGAAGCTGATTACTTCAGGGTAACGGTGCCTTTCATCATAGAGATGTGGCCCGGGAACGAGCAGAAGAAGCCGTACTTCTCAGAGGCATTGAGCTTCGAAACGTCAAAGGTCACCGAGTCGGTTTCCTTGGCACCAATGAGTTTGGTATGGGCGATGATGCGTGCATCACCCTCCTTGAGGTAATTCTTGTCGATACCGGCAGCGAGGCCATCAGTGGCAATCGGCTGCATGTCAGCCTCTTTGCTCAGCACCCAGTTATGGCCCATGACGTTTTTCGGCAGGCTGCCCGAGTGAGTCAGCTCGACGGTGAAGGTCTTGCAGCTCTTGTCGATCTCGATGGCCTTGGTGTTGAAGGACATCTGGTCAGTCGAGTCGATGGTGGTCTTGCACTCCGCTGCCATCAGTTGGCTGCTAGCCAGCGTCAACAGGGATACTGCAACAAGTTTGGCAAACATCGTGAATCTCCAAGGCATGGTTAACAAAAATCCGTCAAAGGGAAAGACTGCCTGATTTTCCGGCAAGTTCCTATGACCTGAGTCAAAGATTGTATACAACTTAAGCCTATCAGCCTGATGGACAGAATCAACCAGCCAGAAGTATGAGGCGCCCCTATGATCAGCCCATCACCTTCTGGAGCGACCGTCATGAACTTCAATAGCCTGCTGTGCAGCTTGCTCGCCGCCTACGCCTGTGGCGCCAGCGGCACCTATGAAAAGCCCCAGCGCGAGGTATAAATCCTTTGCGCAACACAGGCCAGGCTTTACTCTGGCGAGGTGACTGACCACGGAGTAAAGCATGTCCATCGCGTCTGTTTGTGTATTTTGCGGCGCCAGCACTGGCACCAACCCCGCGTATCGTGAAGCGGCACAGGCCCTCGGCCGGGCATTGGCGGAACGAAAACTGACCCTGGTCTATGGCGGCGGTGCCGTCGGCCTGATGGGGATCGTCGCCGATGCGGCCCTGGCGGCCGGCGGCGAGGTCATCGGCATCATCCCGCAAAGCCTGAAGGACAAGGAAATCGGCCACAGCGGCCTGACCCGCCTGGAAGTGGTGGACGGCATGCATGCCCGCAAGGCGCGCATGGCCGAACTCAGCGACGCCTTCATCGCCCTGCCCGGCGGCCTCGGCACGCTGGAGGAGCTGTTCGAAGTCTGGACCTGGGGTCAGCTCGGCTACCACGGCAAACCGCTGGGGTTGCTGGAAGTGAACGGTTTCTACAGCAAGCTCACCGCTTTTCTCGATCACATCGTCGGCGAAGGCTTCGTCCGCACGCCCCATCGTGACATGCTGCAAGTGAGCGAATCCGCGCAGAACCTGCTCGATGCCCTGGACGAATGGCAACCGTCCGTGCAACCAAAGTGGGCCGAACAAAAACCCAGCTAACGGCTCGGGCCCGATACAGGGCAGAATATGCGCCGCTCAACCTCACCTTCGACCCCAGAGGATCGCCCATGGCCAAACCCAATTATTCCTTCGCCAAACGTCAGAGAGACTTGGCCAAGGAGCAGAAGAAAGAGGAAAAGCTGCAGCGCAAGAAAGCCACAGCTGAAGAAGCGGCACTGAACCCGGATGACGAAGGCGAAGTGACGGCAGACGATGATGTCGATGCACCGAAAGACCAGGCCCCCGACGCCTGACTCCCCCAGGGCCCGATGATCCGATCCGGCCCCCCGGTTTTGTGTCCAGGACCGGCAGCCTCGCTGCCGGCCCTCACAACCTCAGCGCCTTGATAATCGACAGTCGATAACCCGCAGGCAGGTTCACCGGCAATTGTTCCGGCGCGAACAGCCCGATCTCCTTGTGCTCATGACTGATGGTCGGCACGAAACCGCCCAGCAACTGGCAGCGGTACGTGGAGATGAAGACGTGCTTGCCAGGAATGACCTCGAACAAGTACGAATCCAGCGGCTCCCCCACGCTCACCTCGACCGCCAGCTCCTCGGCGATTTCCCGCGCCAGGCATTGCGGCGCCGTTTCGCCCAGCTCGATCCGCCCGCCGGGCAGCTCCCATTCATCGCGCTCGTTGAGCATCAGCACAACCAAGCCTTCGGGGGACTGCAGCACACCTTTGATGGAAACCGGGAACATAACGGGTCTCGCTGTTAATGAGTGTTTCCTGTGGCGAGGGAGCTTGCTCCCGCTGGGCCGCGTAGCGGCCCCCAGGTATTTGAGCGGTTGCTGCGCAACCGAGCGGGAGCAAGCTCCCTCGCCACAGGTATTTCACTGGGCAATTGATTCATGACTCCAGCGGCATCACCGTCACCCGCACTTCGGGATCATGGGCACCGCCCCCCAGGATCACCCCGCGCAACGGCGACACATCGGAAAAGTCCCGGCCCCAGGCCAGGGTGATGTGTTCCAGGGCCGGCTGCACGTTGTTGGTCGGGTCGAAGTCCACCCAACCCAACACCGGGCAATACACCGAAACCCAGGCATGGGACGCATCGGCGCCAATCAACCGTGGCTGGCCGGGCGGGGGCTGGGTCAGCAGGTAGCCGCTGACGTAACGCGCCGCCAAACCACGTGAGCGCACGCAAGCCAGCATCAAGTGGGCGAAGTCCTGGCAAACACCTCGCCGCCGTTCCAGCACTTCCACCAGCGGCGTCGCCACTTGGGTCGCCTCGGCATCGAAGGTGAACTCCTCGAAAATCTTCTCCATCAGCGCTCGAACGCCCACCATCAGCGGTCGCCCTGGCGGAAAGCAGCTTTCGGAAAATTCGACGAAGCTGCGCTTGAGATGCACATAGGGTGACTCGAAACGATAGCGGCACGCCTCCAGCAATGGCGCCGCCAGTGGCCGTCCCGTGTAGGTCAGCGCGTTGCAGGTCGACTCCCAGGCCGGGGACAGGTTGAAGTCCAGCTCGGGACGGGCCAGCACCTCGACGCTCAGGCGGGCATTGACCAGCAGCTCGTCGTGGGGCCGTTCAAAGGCCAGGCGGGTCAGCGGGTTGCCGAACACATCCAGCTCGTCACGACGGGTCGTCGGTTCCGGGCTGATCAGCAGTTGCTGTTCGGTGCAACGCTGCCAGTCACAGGCCCGTGGCCACAGGTGAGCAAGCTGCTGGGCCAGGGACACCGGGCTGTCGTAGTGGTAATGGGTATCGTGGAGAATCTGGTAATGCGCGTTCATCAGACGGACACCGTACGTTGGCTGACGTCATCGACATGGGCGAAATGACGCAAGGCCAGGCGATCGGACACCTGGCCGCTGACATCGGCCACTTCCTGCAACAGGTCGGCCAGCCCATCGAGTGCGGCGCGCAGGCTGGCTTCACCGAACAAAGGGTTTTCCAGGCAACGCAGGTCAAAGCGTGACAGGCGTACGACCAGCTCTGGCAAGGCGGTTTCCTTGGGCGCAGCAAAATCATCGTTCAAGCGCTTGAGGGTGCGGGCCACCAGTTTCAACTGGAAGAGCACCGCGTGGGGGTTCTGTTCGTCCAGCAGCAGCAAGTCCAGCACCGGGATCAACTGCGCCACCGCCAAATAACGCGAACGGTAGGTGATGCTGCTGTTGCCCAGTTCCAGCAACCACTCCAGCCCAGCCTGATCGAACACTGCATCACTGCGCAAAAACGCCGCGAGGCTGCTGCTGAGAAACTGCAGGCGCTCCAGGCGCCGGCCGATCATCAGGAAGCGCCAGCCTTCGTCACGCGTCATGTCGTCCAGGGCGAAGCCGGACAACGCTGCCAGGGACATCACCAGCCGATTGAGGAAGTCCAGCAACTCGCCGAAATCCGCCTCCTCGGTTTCCAGCTCCATGGCTTCGCGCTGCAATTCCACCAGCGCCTGCCAGTTCTCCCGGGACAGCTTGCCGCGCACCTGCGAGGCGGCCCACTGCAAGCGCTGCAGGTTGGAACGCAGGCTGAACGACCAGTCGTCCCCCAGCAGCGCCGCCAGCAAACGCTCGGGCAATTCGCCCTCTTCCGGCAGCAGCATCAGACTTTCGCCCAGGGCCACCGCCGATTGCAGGGCCTGCGGATCATCGCCATCGACATAACGCGCCAGCATGATCCGCAGCAACCGCGCACTGCCATCACAACGCTCGCAGTAGCGGCCGAACCAGAACAGGTTTTCCACCACCCGCGAAGGCAGGTACGGATCGCGTCGAACCAGGTCATGGACGCCCACGGTTCGCTGGGCCTTCCATTGTTCACCGCCGGGGGCCTGCTCACTCAGCACCCAGGTGTCCTTGCTCGCGCCACCGCGCTGCATCGACACCACTTCCGCGTCGGCCTCGGCGGCCACGCGGGTCAGGCCACCCGGCAGCACCCGATAATCGTCCTTGCCGGACACCGCATACATGCGCATGCCAATCGCCCGGGGCTGGATTTGCCCATCTTCGGCCTGCCAGACCGGTGCCTGGGACAGCTGCGCCAGTTCCTGGGCGACATAGGCATAGGGCCGTGCCTGCATGCGCGCCGCCAGTTGGCCGCGCTGCGCCTCGCTCAGGTCGCGACCGAACACCGGGCTGAAACTCTGGGAAGGAAACGCCGGCTTGATCAACAACTGCGGCAATTTTTCCAAGGCCTGGGCCAGCACCGGCGGCTCACCGCACCACCAGGTGGCGATGGACGGCAGCAACAGTTCTTCGCCGAACAGGTACTGGTTGATCTTCGGCAGGAACCCCAGGAGGCCCGGCGATTCCAGCACGCCACTGCCCAGGGCATTGGCCACCAGCACCCGGCCCTGGCGCACCGCTTCGAGCAAGCCCGGCACGCCGAGGGCCGAGTCGGTACGCAGCTCCAGAGGGTCGCAGAAATCGTCGTCGAGCCGGCGCATGATGGCGTGGACCCGGCGCAGGCCGCTGAGGGTCTTCAGGTAGACCGTGGCGTCCCGTACAGTCAGGTCGCCGCCTTCCACCAGCGGATAGCCCAGTTGGCGCGCCAGGTAAAGATGTTCGAAATAGCTTTCGTTGAATCGCCCCGGTGTCAGCAGCACCACCAACGGTGACTCGCCATCGCTGGGCGCCTGTCGCGCCAGGGTTTCCTGCAAGGTGCGGAAAAACCCGGACAGGTGCCGCACCTTGAGGTCGCGATACAGGTCGGGGAAGGCGCGGGAAACAATCATGCGATTTTCCAACGCGTACCCAGCCCCTGAAGGCGCCTGGGTCCGGTCCGCCGTGACCCACCACCGACCATCGGGCGCGCGCGCCAGATCCACCGCATACAGGTGCAGGAAACTGCCGTCCGGTGGAGCGATGCCCTGGCAGGGCCAGAGGAAGTTGTTGTGCCCGAATACCAACTCTGCCGGCAACAGCCCTTCGCTGATCAGCCGCTGCGGCCCGTACAGGTCAGCCAGCACTGCATTGAGCAGTCGCGCTCGCTGGGCGATCCCGGCGGACAGATGCTTCCATTCCTGCGGTTCGATCACATGGGGCAGCAGGTCCAGTTCCCACGGCCGATCGGCGCCTTTCGGATCGGCGTAGACGTTGTAGGTCACGCCGTTTTCCTGGATCTGCCGGGCCAGCAAGGACTGGCGCTGGAGCAACTGGGCCGGCGTGCTGCGCTGCAATTGGTCGAACAGCCGCCGCCAGTGCGTACGCACCGCTCCGCTGTCGTCCAGCAATTCGTGATAGGTGCCCGTCGTCAGCGGGTAACGGTCAAGCAGGTCAGGCATGGAAAGCTCGGCAGACGGCAATGAAAGGTGAGACTAGCGCAAGCGCATGATGCCCGGATAGGTGTGTTTGTGTTGGATCCGACCTGGGTTTTAAGGCTGCAATCATTGTGGCGAGGGAGCTTGCTCCCGCTGGGTTGCGCAGCAGCCCCAAAATTTTTATGGTCGCTGCGCAACCGAGCGGGAGCAAGCTCCCTCGCCACAGGGTCCACCTAGCGCGTTAACGTCCTGGGAAACGCCGCAGATCGAGCGTGAGTGGAAACTCGTCATCCGTTACCAAGTCGGGTATCGGCAGTTTCCCCGGCGTGTGTCCAAGACGGAAGAAACGCGCCATGCGCCGGCTCTCGGCCTCGTTGGCATTCACCGGCAGGCTGTCGTAGTTGCGCCCACCCGGATGGGCCACATGATACTGGCAGCCGCCCACGGAACGTTGCATCCAGGTATCGAGCAAATCGAAAACCAACGGCGCATGCACCGGGATGGTCGGTTGCAGGCAGTTGGCCGGTTGCCAGGCGCGGAACCGCACCCCGGCGACGAACTCGCCGACCCGACCGGTCGGTTGCAGCGGCACCGGTACGCCATTGCAAGTCAGCAGATAGCGTTGTGGCGCCAGGCCGCTGAGCTTGACCTGCAGACGCTCCAGGGAAGAATCCACATAACGCACGGTGCCCCCTACCGCGCCCTCCTCCCCCAGCACATGCCAAGGCTCGAGGGCTTGGCGCAATTGCAGCTCGATACCGCTGACGGCGTAGTCGCCCACCTTGGGGAAACGGAACTCCAGGTGCGCGGCGAACCACTCGGCCCGCAACGGGTAGCCGGCGGCGTTCAGCTCGTGGATGACGTCGGCAAAGTCCTGCTCGATAAAGTGCGGCAACAGGAAACGGTCATGCAGCTCTGTGCCCCAACGCGCGAGTTTCGCCGGCGCATACGGCTCGCGCCAGAACCGCGCCACCAGCGCCCGCAGCAGTAATTGCTGGGCCAGGCTCATGCGGGCGTGGGGCGGCATCTCGAACGCACGCAACTCCAGCAGGCCGAGACGCCCGGTGGCGCCGTCCGGTGAATAGAGCTTGTCGACGCAGAATTCGGCACGGTGCGTATTGCCCGTCACGTCGATCAACAGGTTGCGCAACAAGCGGTCGACCAACCACGGTGGGCATTCTTCGCCGGGCTGCGGCATTTGTGCGAAAGCGATTTCCAGCTCGTACAACGCGTCGTTACGGGCCTCGTCCACGCGGGGCGCCTGGGAGGTCGGGCCGATGAACAATCCGGAAAACAGGTAGGACAAGGATGGGTGATTATGCCAATAGCTGATCAGGCTGCGCAGCAGATCGGGACGTCGCAGAAACGGCGAGTCAGCCGGTGTCGCGCCACCCAGTACGAAATGGTTACCGCCACCCGTGCCGGTGTGCCGGCCATCGATCATGAATTTCTCGGTGGTCAGTCGGGTCTGTCGCGCTTCTTCGTACAAAAATTCAGTGCGTTCGACCAACTCATCCCAGGTCGCCGAGGGCTGCACGTTGACCTCGATCACGCCGGGGTCGGGGGTGATGCGGAAATTGCCCAGGCGTGGGTCGCTTGGTGGCTCGTAGCCTTCCAGCAGCACCGGACAGTGCAGTTCCTCAGCCGTGGCCTCGATGGCACTGACCAACTCCAGGTAGTCCTCGACCCGCTCCAGCGGCGGCATGAACAGGTACAGCCGGCCTTCACGGGCCTCGGCACAGAAGGCGGTGCGGGTCAGCCAGTCGGCGGACTGGTCGATCTCCGGAACTCGCTCCTGCTCGGTGGCCGACTCGCCGTGACGCGCCAATTGCTCGGTGCCGGGCAGCTCGGGCAAGTCCTGGTTCGGGTCGGTGGGGTGGATGAACGGGTACTCGGCCGCCGTCACCCAAGGCTGGGACGCCAGCGGCAAGCGATAACCCAGGGGCGAATCCCCCGGCACCAGGCGGCAGTGACTGTCGCGCAGATACCAACGCCCGCTTTGCCATTGATCGCCCTTGGCGGTGCGGGCCAATGGCAGGACCTGGCCAATCACTTTATCCAGTCCCTGGCTGAAGACCTTGCGCAACCGCGTACGCTCCAAGGCATCCTCCAGGCGCGGATCTTCGGCCGTGACATTCGAAGGCAATGCCCCTTCGCGCCAGAGGTAATAGAAATTGTCTTCGTAGGCCGGAAACACGAACCGCGCAGGAATCTTCAAGCGCTCGGCGACACTCGCCAGGAAGCGTCCAGCCAGCTCGCCATCGGCGCCGTAGTCTTCCTGCTCATCAGCGATCAACGCGCTGTTGTGCCAGATCGGCACCCCGTCGCGCCGCCAATAGCAGTTCAGCGACCAGCGCGGCAGTTGTTCGCCGGGGTACCACTTGCCCTGGCCGAAATGCACCAGCCCCTTGGGCGCATAGTGGTTGCGCATGCGTTGGAACAGCTCGGCGGAGAGACGGCGCTTGTCCGGCCCGAGGGCTGCGGTGTTCCACTCGGCGCCGTCCGGGTCATCGATGGAGACAAAGGTCGGTTCGCCGCCCATGGTCAGGCGCACGTCGCCCTCCAGCAGGTCGGCATCGATCTGCCGCCCCAGCGCCTGGATCGCCAGCCATTGCGCGTCGGTGTAAGGCTTGGTCACCCGCGGTGCTTCCCAGACCCGCTCGACGGACATTTCGTGGCTGAACTCGCATTCGCAAGGCTCCACCAAGCCACTGATCGGTGCCGCCGAGGACGGATCGGGACTACAGGCCAACGGGATATGGCCTTCACCGGCGAACAGCCCGGACGTCGCATCCAGGCCGATCCAGCCGGCACCGGGCAGGTAGACCTCGCACCAGGCATGCAGGTCGGTGAAGTCCACGTCGGTGCCGGAAGGGCCATCGAGGCTTTTCACGTCGGCGGTCAATTGGATCAGGTAACCGGAGACAAACCGCGCGGCCAGACCGAGATTTCGCAACAACTGCACCAACAGCCAGGCGGAATCGCGGCAGGAACCGGATGCGTGCTCAAGGGTGTGCTCCGGGGTCTGGACGCCGGGCTCCATGCGGATCAGGTAGTTGATGTCTTCGCTCAGGCGCTGGTTGAGCGCCACCAGGAAATCCACCGCCGGCAACGGCGTGCGGTCGATACCGTCCAGGTACGCCTGGAACTTCGGCGTCAACGGGAGCTTTTCCAGGTAGGGCATCAGCTCATGTTTTTCGTCGGCCGCGTAGGCGAACGGAATTTTCTCGGCGTAAGGCTCGAGGAAAAAATCAAACGGATTGAACACCGCCATCTCGGCGACCAGATCGACTTCGACCCGCAGCTCATCGGTCTTTTCCGGGAACACCAGCCGCGCCAGGTAGTTACCCTGGGGGTCCTGTTGCCAGTTGATGAAATGCTGCTCCGGCGAAACCTTCAGCGCGTAGGAAAGAATGCGCGTGCGGCTGTGGGGCGCCGGGCGCAGGCGAACAATCTGCGGACCGAGCTCGACAGCGCGTTCGTAGCGATAGTGCGTGACATGGTGCAATGCGACATGGATCGACACGACGTGCCTCCTGCGAGCCTGGGCGGTAACGAAAGCGGCGCAAGACTTATGCCATGCAGGCAGGCCGGACACTTTCTTTGTCTACTCAAGGCAGTAGAGCACTAAAAACGCGCGATGCCCGTATTCATCTGCAAAGGAACGCACATAAATGCGGCGCAGACAGCGCCAATCGACTCAGCGGCGCGGACGCGAGGCCTTGGCGGATTGGATGATGAGCTCGCGTTGGCGGCGGATGTCGACGAGTTTGCTGCGCATTTCCCGGTGACGCTTGCTGTTGAGCAACAGCAGCCCCAGCAACGGCAATAGCAACGCGAACAGGTAGACCCCCATGTGCGGCCGGTAGGTAAACATCGGCAGCACCACTGCCAGGCATGCCAGGAAATAACCCGCCACACACCAGACGGCCCAGGCACGCCCACGGGCAATCAGCAGGTTGCCCAAGACCAGGACGAGCACCAGGGCCAAGGTGCCAAGCCCGACATAGTCGACCCTGGCCGACGACTCCAAGGCACGCCAGTATGTGGTGCCCGCCAGGACGAGCAGCGTTGATCCTGAAAAGCACCCCAGCAAGATGGTGCCCATGAACACCGGGAAATAACGGGCGAGGAATGGCTTCAGCGCTCCACCCCCGATCATTCCGTGAACTCCTCATACAGGCCGACGGCCACGGTCTTCACATGGCCGCCGCCGGTATAACTGCCGATGACGCCCAGGGCGCCGCCCAACGAGTCCTTGATTTGCGTCAGGGTCGCGTGGCGGATTTCAGCGGAGGAGTAACGTTTGGGCATGGCCCCCGCGCGTTGCTGCAGCTTGAGCAGCTTCGCGGTCAGGCTCGGGTCCTTCAGCGTCAACAACTCCTTGGTCAGTTTGCTGCGCTCTTGCCGATTCAGGCCCTTGAGCAACTGATACCAACTCTTTCCAGTGCCGGCCGCTTTGTTGGCCTTGAGCAACCGGACAGTCGTCAGGGCCGAGCCACCGACACCGACCAGGGAAACCCCGTCAAGGATCGGCGACACGATGTTGTACCAATCGGCGTCGTTCATCTCATCGTTGCCGGTCGGGTTGGTCAGCTCATTGGCCACCCGCATCCCGCCAATGACACATTGCGCGGTACTGGCCGTCGCGGCAGCGGCGCCCAGGGCAACGACAAAAGCACTTGCCCCTGCCGTAAAGGGCACCGCGACGCTGCCACTGAACACCACCACCCAACCAATCACCGCGGCGACACAGGACAGGCCGGCGTTGGTCGCTTCAAGCCCGAGCTTGGACTCGCGGGGGCTGCTTTTGACCTGATCGATGAACTGCTGCGGCGCGATGTATTTTTTCGCCTCGCGCAGAACGATGCGCTTGGGCGCAATGCTGCAAATCGGCTTGAATTCGCGCAGGGTCACGACGTTGTAGTCGGAGTCGACATACACCACACCGGCGCCGGCGATGCCAGGGTCGGCATCGATGGCCGCGAACAGGCGCGGCAGGTTGACCTGGCTTTCGATGCGTTGGCGGGCCATGAACTGGGAGAAGCTCAGGTCCATGCCAATGCCGGTTGAAGCGCTGCTCATACGAATCGTCCTTGAGAATCGGAAGTGAATCTTTATCCACACACAATACTGTGGCGAGGGAGCTTGCTCCCGCTCGGCGGCGAAGCCGTCGTAAACCGGCCGGCACGGTCTGTCCGGGAACATTGCATGGGATTGTTTGGGGCCGCTTCGCAGCCCAGCGGGAGCAAGCTCCCTCGCCACAAAGGCAACGCATCCGCCGTCGTGCCATAAGGTGGGCGCCACGATAACAAACGGCCAGCACCCTCGCTAGAAAGCAAAACGCCAGCACTTAGGCTGGCGTTTTGCGAGGCGGCTGGGCGATCAGCGCGGCACGACAGGCTTGCGCGCCGGTTTCGGTCCTTTGCCCTTGGCGGCGTCCTTGCGTTCCTTGGCGGCCTGCTGGTTGCGGGCGAATGCCGCGGCCTTGGCCTGCTCGCGCTTGTCCCATGGGTTGCCACCGTCGCTGGCCCGCGGCGGCAGGCCGGTGTGCTGGGTCAGAATCTTGGTGGTTTCCTTGGCCACCTTGTGGCTGCCGGCGGGCGTCGAGTTCTTGCGACGGGCGCTCTGGTAGCTGTCGGTGGCCGGCTGGTGCAATGGAATCAACTGGTTCTTGCCCGGCCCGATCAGGTCGGCGCGGCCCATGCGGGTCAGCGCTTCGCGCAGCATCGGCCAGCCTTTCGGGTCGTGATAGCGCAGGAACGCCTTGTGCAGGCGGCGCTGCTCCTCGCTCTTGACGATGGTCACCCCATCGCTCTTGTAGGTGACCTTGCGCAGCGGGTTCTTGCCCGAGTGGTACATCGCGGTGGCGGTGGCCATCGGCGACGGATAGAACGCCTGCACCTGGTCGGCCCGGAAACCGTTGCCCTTGAGCCACAGCGCCAGGTTCATCATGTCTTCGTCGGTAGTGCCCGGGTGAGCCGCGATGAAGTACGGAATCAGGTACTGCTCTTTCCCCGCTTCCTTGGTGTACTTCTCGAACATCCGCTTGAATTTGTCGTAGCTACCGATGCCCGGCTTCATCATCTGGTTGAGCGGGCCTTCCTCGGTGTGCTCCGGGGCGATCTTCAGGTAACCGCCGACGTGGTGGGTCACCAGCTCCTTGACGTATTCCGGCGATTCGACCGCCAGGTCGTAACGCAGGCCGGAGGCAATCAGGATCTTCTTCACCCCAGGCAAGGCCCGGGCGCTGCGGTACAGCTGGATCAGCGAAGAATGGTCGGTGTTCAGGTTCGGGCAGATACCGGGGAACACGCACGATGGCTTGCGGCACGCGGATTCGATTTCCGGACTCTTGCAGGCAATGCGGTACATGTTCGCGGTCGGGCCGCCGAGGTCGGAAATGACCCCGGTGAAACCCGGGACCTTGTCGCGGATCTCTTCGATCTCGCGAATGATCGACTCTTCGGAACGGTTCTGGATGATCCGGCCTTCGTGCTCGGTGATCGAGCAGAAGGTGCAGCCACCAAAGCAGCCACGCATGATGTTCACCGAGAAACGGATCATTTCGTAGGCCGGAATCTTCTCCTTGCCGTACGCCGGATGGGGAACACGTGCGTAAGGCATGCCAAACACGTAGTCCATTTCTTCAGTAGTCATTGGAATGGGCGGCGGGTTGAACCAGACGTCGACTTCACCGTGCTTCTGCACCAGGGCGCGGGCGTTGCCCGGGTTGGTTTCCAGGTGAAGTACGCGGTTGGCGTGGGCGTAGAGCACAGCATCGCCACGGACCTTTTCCACCGACGGCAGGCGGATCACGGTCTTGTCGCGGGTCATTTTCGGGCTCGCCAGGATCTGCACGACCTTGGCTTCGCTCGGGTCTTCAACCGGACCTTTTTCCTGCTCGATGGCGCAGGCTGCGGTGTCCTGGGTATTCACGTACGGGTTGATGATCTTGTCGATCTTGCCCGGACGGTCGATGCGCGTGGAATCGACCTCGTACCAGCCTTGCGGCGTGTCGCGGCGAATGAACGCGGTGCCGCGCACATCGGTGATGTCTTCGATCTTGTGGCCGTAGGACAGGCGCTGGGCGACTTCGACAATCGCCCGCTCGGCGTTGCCGTAGAGCAGGATGTCGGCGCACGCGTCGATCAGGATCGAGTTGCGCACCCGGTCCTGCCAGTAATCGTAGTGAGCGATACGGCGCAGGGAGGCTTCGATACCACCGAGCACGATCGGCACGTGCTTGTAGGCTTCCTTGCAGCGCTGGCTATAGACCAGGCTCGCACGGTCCGGCCGTTTGCCCGCCATGCCACCCGGGGTGTAGGCGTCATCGGAGCGGATTTTCTTGTCGGCGGTGTAGCGGTTGATCATCGAGTCCATGTTGCCGGCCGCGACACCGAAAAACAGGTTGGGCTCGCCCAGCTTCATGAAGTCGTCTTTGGACTGCCAGTTCGGCTGGGCAATGATCCCGACACGAAAGCCCTGGGCTTCCAGCAAACGGCCGATGATCGCCATGCCGAACGACGGGTGATCGACGTAGGCATCACCGGTGACGATGATGATGTCGCACGAATCCCAGCCGAGCTGATCCATCTCCTCCCTGCTCATGGGCAGGAACGGCGCCGGGCCGAAACATTCGGCCCAGTACTTGGGATAGTCAAATAACGGCTTGGCTGCTTGCATGTCGATGACCGGTATAAAGGATGAAAAATCGCGGGCGCGGAATATAGCACAAAAATTAACCAATTGTGGCGAGGGAGCTTGCTCCCGTCCGGCTGCGCAGCAGCCGGATATCCCACGCACCTTGATTACAAGTGCAACCGGGGTCTGCTGCGCAGCCCAGCGGGAGCAAGCTCCCTCGCCACAAAGGCGAATTAAGCGAACAGATTATTCGTCGTCATCAAAATTGTAGCTACCCGGCGCCAGGTTTTCGAAGCGCGTGTATTTGCCGATGAACGCCAGGCGGATGAAGCCGATCGGGCCGTTCCGCTGCTTGCCGATGATGATTTCGGCGATGCCCTTGTGTTCCGTCTCGGGGTGGTACACCTCGTCGCGGTACACGAACATGATGACGTCGGCGTCCTGCTCGATCGCTCCGGATTCCCGCAAGTCGGAGTTCACCGGACGCTTGTTGGGGCGCTGTTCCAGGGAACGGTTCAACTGGGAAAGCGCCACCACCGGGCAGTTGAATTCCTTGGCCAGGGCCTTGAGGGAACGGGATATCTCGGAAATCTCGTTGGTCCGGTTGTCGCCGCTGGAACCAGGGATCTGCATCAACTGCAGGTAGTCGATCATGATCAACCCGATATCGCCATGCTCACGCACCAGACGACGGGTCCGGGCACGCATTTCCGACGGGCTGATACCGGCCGTATCGTCGATGAACAGCTTGCGGTCGTTGAGCAGGTTGACCGCCGAGGTGAGGCGCGGCCAGTCGTCGTCTTCCAGTTGGCCGGAACGGACCTTGGTCTGGTCGATACGCCCCAGGGACGAGAGCATACGCATGATCAGCGATTCGCCTGGCATCTCGAGGGAGTACACCAGGACCGCCTTGTCGCTGCGCAGCACCGCGTTTTCCACCAGGTTCATTGCAAAGGTGGTTTTACCCATGGACGGACGGCCGGCGACGATGATCAGGTCGGACGGTTGCAGGCCGCTGGTCTTCTCGTCGAGGTCGGTGTAGCCGGTGGACAGGCCGGTGATGGCGTTGTCGGTGTTGAACAAGGTGTCGATGCGGTCGATGGCCTTGGTCAGCAGGTCGTTGACGCTCACCGGGCCGCCGGTTTTCGGCCGGGCCTCGGCGATCTGGAAGATCTGCCGCTCGGCTTCGTCAAGGATCTCGGCGGCGGTACGACCTTCCGGGTTGAAGGCGCTGTCGGCGATCTCGGTGCTGATGCCGATCAACTGGCGCAAGGTCGCCCGCTCGCGGACGATCTGTGCATAAGCCTTGATGTTGGCGACCGACGGCGTGTTTTTCGCCAGCTCACCCAGGTAACCCAGGCCGCCGACCTGGGACGTCTGGCCTTCCTTGTCCAATTGCTCGGCCAGGGTGACGACGTCGATCGGCATGTTCTGATCGGCCAGACGGGCGATCGCACGGAAAATCAGGCGGTGGTCATGCCGGTAGAAATCGCCATCGGAGACTTGATCGAGCACACGTTCCCAGGCGTTGTTGTCCAGCATCAGGCCACCCAGCACGGCCTGTTCGGCCTCGATGGAATGCGGAGGCACCTTCAGGGCAGCGGTTTGCAGATCGTATTGCTCGGGGGCGGTGATTTCGTTCATGGCCACGTCTGGTTATGAAAATCAGGAATTGCAGAAAGACAAAGGGCACGACCTGTAAACAGGATCGTGCCCGATGTTACCGGCAAGCACCCGAGGGTGCCAGCCGACAGGTGTTGCTTAGGCTGCTACCACGACAACGCGTACGGTGGCTTCAACTTCGGCGTGCAGGTGCACGGCTACGTCGAATTCGCCTACGTTGCGGATGGTGCCGTTCGGCAGACGAACTTCGCTTTTCGCTACTTCAACGCCGGAGGCGGTCAGTGCGTCAGCGATGTCGTGAGTACCGATCGAACCGAACAGCTTGCCTTCGTCGCCAGCGGTGGCAGTGATGGTCACTTCCAGCTCGGCCAGTTGGGCAGCACGGCTTTCAGCCGATGCTTTACGGTCTGCGGCGGCTTTTTCCAGCTCAGCGCGACGCTCTTCGAACGCAGCCAGGTTGGCAGCGGTCGCAGCGGTGGCTTTGCCGAAAGGCAGCAGGTAGTTACGACCGTAGCCGGCCTTAACGTTTACTTTGTCGCCCAGGTTGCCCAGGTTGGCGATTTTTTCCAGAAGGATCAGTTGCATGTGAAAATCCTCTAACTTTTAACCTTCACCGTTCGCGTTGTCGGCGTCTTTCGGCGCCATACGACCGCGAAAATCAATCAGGCTGTCGACGATGGCCAAGACCACGAGCAACGGACCGAGCAAGTGCATGAAAGGCAGCAACGTCACGTATATCCCCACCAGCCAGAACGTGGCCAGTCGCTTCTGCGCCACCAGCCCGTGAATCAGGGCCAGGCCGGCGAAGACCAGCGCAACACTGCACAACGGCAACAGGATCAGTGCATGCAGCCCGAAAAACGGAGCCACACACATGACGGCCAGCAGTGACAGCGCCACGCTCTTGGGGAATCGGATGGCGCGAAACTCGCGACCGAAACCACCGGGGTTATACAACGACGCCTGCCAATAGCGCCCAAGAATCAGGCACAGCACGCTAAAGATCTGCAGCGAAGACGCTATCGAAATGATCATCAGCGGAGCGCTCAGGGCGGTGAGAAACGCCTTCTGGTCTGCCGAGAAAGTCTCGTAGACCTCACCCATCGCCAGCGGCAGGACGTGTTCGAACGTCTGCGCCAGTGACTCGATGAAGGAACTGAAGACAGTTCCCAGGCTCACCGCACACAACAACCCCACGGCCACGCTGCACAGCAGCACGCGGTTCCAGGTATGGCCGGCGCGCAAAACCAACGCCAGGCCACTCGCCCCGAGCAACACCAGGAGTGTTGTCGGGTCCTTCAGGAAGTACCAGCTCACCAACGCTGACAGCAACCCGATACCCAGGACGCTCAAGGCGTCCGAACCGCGCCGCAGGAGCACAAGGCACCCAGCGGCGGCACTCAACCAGAACAACAGCGGCAATGCCGCGGATCCGGCCACAACCAACGTGGCCTGCACACGTCCCCGCATGATGAAGTCAGCTAAGGCGCGCATGCATTCAATCCCTTACTACTCGTCGACTGCCCGGTCTCAGCGGCCGTGGCTGTCGGTGTAGGCCAGCAGGGCCAGGAAGCGGGCGCGCTTGATAGCGGTGGCCAGCTGACGCTGATAACGAGCTTTGGTACCGGTGATACGGCTTGGAACGATTTTGCCGGTCTCGGATACGTAGGCTTTCAGAGTGTTGAGATCTTTGTAATCGATCTCTTTCACGTCTTCAGCGGTGAAGCGGCAGAATTTACGACGACGGAAGAAACGTGCCATGTGATTGGCTCCTTAAAAGGTCCGTGGATTACTCGTCAGCGTTATCGCTGTTGTCGCTGTCGCTATCGCTGTCATCGCCATCGGCGCTGTCAGAGTGCTCAGGACGGTCGCGACGCTCACGGCGCTCACTGCGGTTTTCTTCAGCCTTGAGCATCTCGGATTGGCCGGTGACGGCTTCTTCGCGACGGATGACCAGGTTACGGATCACTGCATCGTTGTAGCGGAAGTTGTCTTCCAGCTCGGCCAGGGCCTTGCCAGTGCACTCAACGTTCAGCATCACGTAGTGAGCCTTGTGAACATTGTTGATTGCGTAGGCCAGTTGACGACGGCCCCAATCTTCCAGACGGTGGATTTTGCCGCCGTCTTCTTCGATCAGCTTGGTGTAACGCTCAACCATGCCGCCGACTTGCTCGCTTTGATCCGGGTGGACCAAAAAGATGATTTCGTAATGACGCATGAATGCTCCTTACGGGTTGTAGCCTGCCGCTCAAAAACGGTCAGACAAGGAGTGAATGACACTTATGGACTTGAGGACGCTAGACACATAAGTGCCTGCCATCACAGCAAGGGGCGCAATTGTAGAGAAGGGCCGAGGGCGGCGCAAGGCAATTGGCGATTATTTGAACAACCACTGACGATTGCGAGGCTGAAAAATGTAGGAGCTGCCGAAGGCTGCGATCTTTTGATCTTGATCTTTCGCTTGAGACTCAACTGTCAGGGACAAGATCGCAGCCTCGTTGCACTCGTCAGCTCCTACATGGGTATGTCAGGGCTTTTTGGTAGCAGGCTTGACGCTACGCTGGCGCAGCGCCTCGAACAGGCACACGCCGGTGGCTACCGAAACGTTGAGGCTGCTGACGCTGCCGGCCATCGGCAACTTGACCAGGTAGTCGCAATGCTCGCGGGTCAGGCGGCGCATGCCCTTGCCTTCGGCGCCCATGATCAGGATCGTCGGGCCCGTCAGGTCCTGGTCATAGATGCTGACCTCGGCCTCGCCCGCCGTGCCGACGACCCACAGGCCGCGCTGCTGGAGTTTTTCCAGGGTACGCGCCAGGTTGGTCACCGCCACCAACGGAATCACTTCCGCCGCGCCGCAAGCGACCTTGCGTACCGCCGGCGTCAACGTCGCCGATTTGTCCTTGGGCACGATCACCGCCAACGCACCGGCGGCGTCCGCCGAACGCAGGCAGGCGCCGAGGTTGTGCGGATCGGTCACGCCGTCCAGCACCAGCAGCAGGGGCGCGCCTTCGGTGCGATCGAGAAGCTCGTCGAGCATGGCTTCGCCCCAGACCTGGCTCGGACTGACGTCCGCTACCACACCCTGGTGAACGCCTTCGACCCACACGTCCATTTCACGACGCTCGGCCTGGCCGATGGCAACCTTGTTTTGGGTGGCCAGTTCGACCAGCGCTTGCACACGTGGCTCGCTGCGACCTTCCGCCAACCACACTTGCTTGACGCGCTTAGGGTGGTGACGCAGCAGTGCTTCCACAGCGTGCACGCCGTAGATTTTTTCCAGACTCATGACTTGGCCTTAGGTTTACGCGACCCACCGCTTTTCGCGGGAGCCGAACCCGCTTTTGGCGGGCCTTTACGGTGCTTACTTGGTTTGCTCGACGGTTTTTCCGCCCCGTGGGACTTTCCCCCAGACGCCGCTTTACCACCGCTCTTGGCTTCGTTGAGCAACTGCTGCTTCAACTCGCGACTCTTGCGCAGCTCGGCGTTTTTCGCCGCTGCGTCGCTGGGGCGGTAGGCTTCGGGAGCCTTGTCCTTGGTAGACGAACGGCGACCGGCCTTGGCTGGCTCGGGCGCTGCGGTTTTTGCCGGAGCACCTTTGCCCTTGGTCGCAGGCGCCGCGGTCTCGCTGCCGCGCTTTTTACGACCCGTCGGTGCTTCGGCAGGCTTGTCGGACATTCCGAAGTCGATCTTGCGCTCATCGAGGTCGACGCGCATGACCTGCACTTCCACGGTGTCGCCCAGACGGAAGCTGCGACCGGTGCGCTCGCCCGCCAGGCGGTGGTGCACAGGATCGAAGTGGTAGTAATCACCCGGCAAAGCGGTGACGTGCACCAGGCCCTCGACGTAGATGTCGGTCAGCTCGACAAACAAACCAAAGCCGGTCACAGCCGTAATCACGCCTGGGAACGACTCGCCCACGCGGTCTTTCATGAACTCGCACTTGAGCCAGTTCACCACGTCGCGGGTGGCTTCGTCGGCGCGGCGCTCGCTCATGGAGCACTGCTCGCCCAACTGCTCCAGGGCCGCTTCGTCGTACGGATAGATCCGTGCCTTCGGAATGGTCATGGCACCGGCGCGCTTGACGTGCGGAGTGTTCTGCTTGGAATGGATCACGCTGCGGATCGCGCGGTGCGTGAGCAGGTCCGGGTAACGGCGGATCGGCGAGGTGAAGTGGGTGTACGCCTCGTAATTCAGACCGAAGTGGCCCTGGTTGTCGGCGCTGTACACCGCCTGGCTCAGGGAGCGCAGCATTACGGTCTGGATCACATGGTAATCCGGACGGTCCTTGATGCTCGCCAGCAGTGCCTGGTAGTCCTTCGGCGTCGGACCGTCCTTGCCTTTGTGCAGGGACAGGCCGAGCTCGCCGAGGAAGGCGCGCAGCTTTTCCAGGCGCTCCGGCGGCGGGCCGTCGTGCACGCGGTACAACGCAGGAATCTCGTGCTTCTTGAGGAACTCCGCGGTGGCCACGTTGGCCGCCAGCATGCATTCTTCGATCAGTTTGTGCGCATCGTTACGGGTGGTCGGGGTGATTGCGGCGATCTTGCGCTCGGAACCGAAGACAATCCGGGTTTCCTGGGTCTCGAAATCGATCGCGCCACGCACGTGACGGGCACCCAGCAACACCTTGTACAGCGAGTACAGTTGCTTGAGGTGCGGCACCACGCCAGCGTATTCGGTACGCAGGGCCTTGGCTTCACTGGTCTTCGGCGTTTCCAGGATGGTGCTGACCTTGTTGTAGGTCAGGCGCGCCTGGGAGTGGATCACCGCTTCATAGAACTGGTAGTCGGTCATTTCGCCGGTCTTGGAGATGGTCATCTCGCACACCATGGCCAAACGGTCGACTTTCGGGTTCAGCGAGCACAGGCCGTTGGACAGCTGCTCAGGCAGCATCGGAATCACGCGCTCAGGGAAATACACGGAGTTGCCGCGCACCTGGGCTTCGTTATCCAGGGCCGAACCGATCTTCACGTAGCTGGACACGTCGGCAATCGCAACGAACAACTTCCAGCCGCCGGAGAACAGGCGCAGCTTGCCGAGCTTGGCTTCGCAGTAGACCGCATCGTCGAAGTCGCGGGCATCTTCGCCGTCGATGGTGACGAACGGCAGATGGCGCAGGTCGATGCGTTTCTCTTTATCTTTCTCTTCGACTTCCGGCTTGAGCTTGGCGGCTTCCTTGAGCACAGCCTCGGGCCAGACGTGAGGAATGTCGTAGGTGCGCAGCGCAACGTCGATTTCCATGCCCGGCGCCATGTAGTTGCCGACCACTTCAACGATATCGCCCTGTGGCTGGAAGCGCGCAGTGGGCCAGTGGGTGATTTTCACCTCGACGAACTGACCCACCTTGGCGGCGCCATTGCGGCCCGGGGTAATCAGCACTTCCTGCTGGACCTTCGGGTTATCCGGCACGACGAAACCGATGCCGCCTTCTTCGAAATAACGGCCGACGATGGACTCGTGGGCACGGGACACCACTTCGACGATCACACCTTCGCGGCGACCGCGGCGGTCCAGGCCGGACACACGGGCCAGGGCCCGGTCGCCGTCGAACACCAGGCGCATTTGCGCCGGACTCATGAACAGGTCGTCGCTGCCGTCGTCCGGAATCAGGAAACCGAAGCCGTCGCGGTGACCGGCGATGCGGCCCAGGATCAGGTCGAGCTTGTCCACCGGCGCATAGGTGCCGCGTCGGGTGTAGATCAGTTGAGCGTCGCGCTCCATGGCGCGCAGACGGCGGCGCAGGGCTTCGAGTTGGTCCTCGGTGGTCAGACCGAACTCTTCGACCAACTGCTCGCGGCTAGCAGGCGAACCCCGATCGGCGAGATGCGCCAGGATCAGTTCGCGGCTAGGAATAGGGTTTTCATATTTTTCCGCTTCACGAGCGGCCTCGGGATCGAGGGACTGCCAATCGGCCATTAGAGAGTTTTCACCTTGTCTATATGCGGGTTAGTTTGGCATAGGCTTAATGAAACGGGAAATTTCAAGCATCCGATAGCGCTTCCAAGGTCATTTGACCAGCCTTTGAAGCCCGGGAAAGCACCACTCGTGAAATTTAGCGGTTTTTTTCTCCGCAGGGGTTTACAGTTAAAAACACGCTCCGTATAGTGCGCGCCATCGACGACGTACACACGTTGCCGATACTGCCCAGATGGTGAAATTGGTAGACACGCCAGCTTCAGGTGCTGGTGACCGCAAGGTCGTGGAAGTTCGAGTCTTCTTCTGGGCACCAATTTCGAGCAACAGGTCAACGACTTGTCAGCTCAACAAAAACCCGCGAAAGCGGGTTTTTGCATTTCTGCCCCCTGTATTTGCACTGGGCAATTACTAAAACAAAAACAGGGGTTTACAGATCAAAACGCGCTCCGTATAGTGCGCCACATCAACAGCGGCAACGCTGAAGATGCTGCCCAGATGGTGAAATTGGTAGACACGCCAGCTTCAGGTGCTGGTGACCGCAAGGTCGTGGAAGTTCGAGTCTTCTTCTGGGCACCAATTCAAGCTCAAGGTCATGACCTTGAACCTCACAGAAACCCGCGAAAGCGGGTTTTTGCGTTTCTGCCCCCTTTACCTCCTCCCTCCCGCCAAACACGAACCGTAGGAGCTGCCGAGTGCAACGAGGCTGCGATCTTTCCCCAGACAATTGAATCGCGAGCGAAAGATCAAAAGATCGCAGGCTTCGCCAGCTCCTACAGACCTCATCACAGACCTGCTCGCGATTACGCCAGCCCAAACAACGCTAAGCCCTGAACTGCCCTAAACTTGCCTTCAACTGCGCCGCCAAGCCGTCCAGCACCTTACCGCTGGCCGTGGTCTCAACCACAGCCTGAGCCGCCCTCTCAGCCTGGGCATGGATGGTCTCCACCCGTCCACGCACCGCTTGCGCACCCTGAGCCTGATGGGCCGCCGCCTGAGTCGCCAGACCAATAGCCGCGTGCACCTGCTCCACAGAGGCCTGCACCGACTGCTGCAATCGCGCGCTGTCACGCAATACCAGCAAGCCTTCACTGGCCTGACGCCCCGCCTGGCCGATGGCGGCCACCGCCTCGCGAGCGCCCTGCTGCAAGGCCACAATGTGCGCCTGGATATCACCCGTGGAGCTTTGGGTCTTGCTCGCCAACGCCCGCACCTCGTCCGCCACCACGGCAAAGCCGCGACCGGTTTCCCCGGCCCGCGCCGCCTCGATGGCCGCGTTCAAGGCCAGCAAGTTGGTCTGCTCGGCGATGCCATGAATCACCGTCAGCACCACTTCAATCTGTTCGCTCTGCTGCGCCAGCCGCTCGATCACTTTCGCCCCGGTGTCTACCTGACCGGCCAATGCCTCGATCAAGCCGCCGACCTTGGCCGAAGTCCGCGTGTTTTCATCAGTGGCCTGGCGGATTTCCACCACTTGCTGCAGCGCCGCCTGCATGGCCTGACTTTCCGATTGCGCTTCATCAGCCATTTGCGACAGCGCACGCAGGCTCTCGGCCACTTCATCTCGTTGCATCCCAGCCGCCGCGTCGGCTCCGGAATTGCGCAAGGTCATCGCGCCGATTTCCACACCAGTACGCTGGGCCACGTCACCCGCCTCACGCACGATGGGCTGCAACTTATCCACAAAGCGATTGACCGCCGAGGCCATGTCGCCGATTTCGTCCTTGCTGCTGATTTGCACACGCTTGGTCAGGTCACCCTCGCCTGCCGCCAGGTCGTTCATGGCCGCGATCAACAGTTTCAAGCGATTGACCACTCGACGCCCCAGCACCACGGCCAGCAGCGCCAGTACGCCGAAGCCCACCAGCGCAAGGCCCAGGCCGATGCGCCAGCGCAAAGTGCCTGCGGCCTCTTGAACAGTGGAGGCGGTATTGGTTTGCATCTGCGTAGCCGTAGCCTGGGCCGACTCCAGGCGACCGCGCATGGCGGTGGCACTGTCAGCCGCCGCCCCTTTGAGGCTGTCGCCGACCAATTGGTCGCTGCTGGCGATCAAGGCCGAGAAGCGCTGGTCCAGCGCCTTCAGGTCGGTTTCAACGGAAGCCGTGGAAACCCCCATCAAGACTTTGCCGATCTCTACGCCATTGGGGTTGATCGAGGCCTCGAGGTAATACACCGACGGATCGTTCTTCGCCGCGTCCAACACCTTGTCCAACGCCCGCTCACCTTTGCCTTTTTCCAGCAGCGCCTTGTTGATCGGGTTTTCCCGGTTCAGGTAGCGCGTCAGGTGCTCACCCGCGGCGTCGTCATAGATGACAAACAGCACATTGGGATTGCGCTGGGCTCGACGGGCGAATTCAGAGAGGGTGGGCACGTCGTTGTCCCACATGGCGCGCGGTGCGACGGAAGCCAGGAGTTGCGCCATATCATTGGCGGAATCCCTCAAGTCTTTCTCCAATGTCCCACGCAACTGTGCCTGCTCGTCCTTCAGGCGAGCGGACAGACCGGCATTCAGCCGCTGGCGGGTATTGGCGGACAGGCTGTCCAGGCTCGACGTGACTTCGCGCCCGGCCTGCTCCAGCTCGGCGGAAAGCTTCTGGCTGTCCGCCCCCAAGCGCGCACCGAGGTCGGCTTCCAGCGCCGTGACGGTGCTTCGAGTCAGCGCAACGGCCACCAGCACCTGCACCAAAAGGGCGATACCCAGGGTAACGAACACAGGCCGCAATAAACGGCTTTGTAACAGTGAGAGAACGGCCGACACGTGAAATCCCTCTACCAAACGCCATTAATTTGATGGCACTCGTGAAAGCGGTGCCTTAATGGAGTTGCATAGCAAGTGTCGTGCCGCCCGACAGGCAGAAACGACAAAGGGCCCCAACGAGGGCCCTTTGTGTTTTACATCAACGGCTTATCAGGCAAACGGATGACGCAGAACGATGGTTTCGTTGCGGTCCGGCCCCGTCGAAATAATGTCGATCGGCGCACCGACCAACTCTTCGACGCGCTTGATGTAGTTGCGCGCAGCCATCGGCAGCTCTTCCAGGGTCTTGGCGCCCACGGTCGATTCGGTCCAGCCTGGCATCTGCTCGTACACCGGCTCCAGGCCGATGTAGCTGTCGGCGTCGGTCGGTGCGTCGATGACGGCGCCGTCCTGGTTCTTGTAGCCCACGCAGATGTTGATGGTTTCCAGGCCGTCCAGCACGTCCAGCTTGGTCAGGCACAGGCCCGAGATGCTGTTGACGTCGATGGCGCGACGCAGGATGACCGCATCGAACCAGCCGCAACGGCGGGCACGACCGGTGGTGGCACCGAACTCGTGGCCACGCTTGGCCAGGAAGGCACCGACGTCATCGAACAGCTCAGTCGGGAACGGACCCGAACCGACGCGGGTGGTGTAGGCCTTGGTGATGCCCAGGATGTAGTCCAGGTACATCGGGCCGAAACCCGAACCGGTGGCGATGCCGCCGGCGGTGGTGTTGGAGCTGGTGACGTACGGGTAGGTACCGTGGTCGATGTCCAGCAGCGAACCCTGGGCACCTTCGAACATGATGTCCTTGCCGGCGCGACGCAGCTCGTGCAGCTCGGCGGTGACGTCGAGCATCATCGGCTTGAGCAGCTCGGCGTATTCCATGCACTCGTCCAGGGTCTTCTGGAAGTCGATGGCCGGTTCTTTGTAGTAATTGACCAGGACGAAGTTGTGGTAGTCCAGCAACTCGCCCAGCTTGGCGGCGAAACGCTCACGGTGGAACAGGTCACCGATGCGCAGGCCACGACGGGCCACCTTGTCTTCGTAGGCCGGGCCGATGCCGCGACCGGTGGTGCCGATCTTCAGCTCGCCACGAGCCTTTTCACGGGCCTGGTCCAGCGCAACGTGGTAGGACAGGATCAGCGGGCAGGACGGGCTGATACGCAGGCGCTCACGCACCGGTACGCCTTTTTCTTCCAGCTTGATGATTTCCCGCAGCAAGGCGTCGGGCGCAACCACCACACCGTTGCCGATCAGGCACTGGACGCCTTCGCGCAGCACGCCCGAAGGAATCAGGTGCAGGACGGTTTTCTCACCGTCGATCACCAAGGTGTGGCCTGCGTTGTGGCCACCCTGGTAGCGCACTACGGCGGCAGCATGTTCGGTCAGCAGATCAACGATCTTGCCTTTGCCCTCATCACCCCATTGGGTGCCCAGGACTACGACATTCTTACCCATAACACTTGTCCTCATTCGCGCAAACTTGGTGCCGGCTTCAGCCGGCAGGAAAACTCAAGAAGCCAGCGGCAATACTTGCCAAAGCCCGTTCTGCTGAATCAATTGCCGGTCGCAGTCCGCTTCACGGGCGGCGGCCAAAGGCTGCCCAGGCAAGGCCTGGACGACACGCTGACCCTCACTGCGCAACTGGCAGACCGCCTGCCAGAGTGCCGCATCCGTACTGTCAGGCATCCAGATACCGCCAGACGGTAGCTCGACTTCAGCACGCCCCAGGGTCACCAGGGTTTTCAAATCGGTAGAGAAACCGGTCGCCGGACGGGCGCGACCGAAGTCGGCGCCGATGTCATCGTAACGGCCGCCCTGGGCGATGGACTGGCCCACGCCCGGCACGAACACGGCAAACACGACACCGGTGTGATAGTGATAACCGCGCAACTCGCCCAGGTCGAAATACAGCGGCAACTCGGGAAAGCGCACCGACAGACGCTCGGCAATCGCCAGCAAATCGTCCAGCGCCGCCAATACCGGCGCCGGTGCCTGAGCCAGGCGTTCACGGGCAGCGGCCAATACTTCACGCCCGCCGCACAGGTCCACCAGCGCCCGCAGCATGCCCGACAGATCGGCCGGCAGGCCTTCGGTCAGGCTGATGACTTCATCAATGGCCTTGCGCTGCAGGGCATCGAACAGCTGCTGCTCCACTTCGCCGGACAAACCGGCCGCACGGGCCAGGCCGCGATAGATGCCGACATGCCCCAGGTCCATGTGGACATCCGGCACGTCAGCCAGTTGCAGCATGGCCAACATCAGGCTGATGACTTCCACGTCGCTGCTCGGGCTGGCATCGCCATACAACTCGGCGCCCAGCTGGATCGGGCTGCGCGAGGATGACAAGGCCCGCGGCTGGGCATGCAGTACGCTGCCGGCGTAGCACAGCCGGCTCGGACCTTCGCGGCGCAGGGTGTGGGCGTCGATGCGCGCCACTTGCGGCGTGATGTCGGCACGAAAGCCCATCTGCCGGCCCGACTGCGGATCGATAACCTTGAAGGTGCGCAGATCCAGGTCCTGGCCCGCGCCGGTGAGCAGGGATTCCAGGTACTCGATATGCGGGGTGACGACGAACTCGTAACCCCAGCTCTGGAACAGATCCAACACCTGCCGACGCGCTACTTCGATACGCGCAGCTTCCGGTGGCAGTACTTCTTCGATGCCATCTGGCAGCAGCCAGCGGTCTACCGTTGCCATTACGCCATTCCCCTATGGTCCGGGCGGCCAGCTTTCGGGCTGGCCTTGAGTGAAGCAGAAAATGCCTGCGCCAGGCGCGCAACTTAGGCAAAAAACGCGCAAGAGCGACGTGACGAATGGCGTCATGCCGTTCACCTAAAGCGGCTGAATCACTGTGGCGAGGGAGCTTGCTCCCGCTCGGCCGCGAAGCGGTCCCATTCCTGTGAGTGCTTCGCACTCAAGCGGGAGCAAGCTCCCTCGCCACAGACTCCAACGCTTTAAATGAGCAGCACTCCAGCCTCGCCCGGCACTTCCCTCGAAAAACCTGTCGAGTCGTTCAACCCGACGCCTGCACCTATAAACCGCAATCGAACGTGCAGACGCAAAAAAGCCGGGAATTTCCCGGCTGCCGCATCATACACACGTTTTCCCAAAGGATCACCCCGCCCGACGCTTTAGCCGCCGGGCGGAGTGTTTCAGGTCAACGTCGCATCAAGGCTTGGACTTTTCCAGGTAGTGGAAGAAGTCGCTGCTTGGGTCCAGGACCAGGACGTCGGATTTGTTCGCGAAGCTTTCACGGTAGGCACGCAGGCTACGGTAGAACGCGTAGAACTCCTGGTCCTGACCATAGGCCTTGGCGTAGATCGAAGCGGCCTGGGCATCACCATCACCCCGGACCTCTTCCGATTCACGATAGGCTTCGGCCAGCAACACGCGTCGTTGGCGATCGGCGTCGGCACGGATGCCTTCGGCCAGCTCGTTACCCTTGGCGCGGTGCTCGCGAGCTTCACGCTCACGCTCGGTGCTCATGCGCTCGAACACGCTGCGGTTCACTTCCTTCGGCAGGTCGATGGCCTTGACCCGGACATCGACCACTTCGATACCCAGCTCTTTTTCCGCCATCGCATTCAGCGAACGGGTGATGTCGGCCATGAGCGCATCACGCTCACCGGACACGACTTCATGCAACGTGCGCTTACCGAACTGGTCACGCAAGCCCGATTCCAGACGACGGGACAGACGCTCGTCGGCGATCTGCTTGAGACCAGAAGTCGCGGTGTAGAAGCGCTCGGCATCCTTCACGCGCCACTTGGCGTAGGCGTCCACCATCACGGCTTTCTTTTCCAGTGTCAGGAAGCGTTGCGTCGGCGCATCCAACGTCATCAGGCGAGCGTCGAACTTGCGCACCTTGTTGACGTACGGCACCTTCACGTGCAGCCCCGGCTGGACATCAGCCTGGACCACGCGACCGAATTGCAGCAACACCGCGCGCTCGGTCTGAGCCACGATGTAGAAGCAGTTCCAGGCAGCGATCGCCACGACGACACCGACAATAAGGGCGATCAGCGATTTATTGCTCATCAGCGACTCTCCCTGGTACGTGCTTGCTGTTGTTGCAGGTCCGCCGCCGCACGGGTGCTGGCCTCATTGCTGGCCGCCGACGAACTGGCCGGTGGCGTACTGGTGTTGCGACCGCTCTCGACCATCTTGTCCAGCGGCAGGTACAGCAGATTGCTCTGGCCGTTCTTGTTGCCGGTCACGAGGACCTTGCTGGTGTTGCTGAAGACTTCCTGCATGGTGTCCAGGTACAGACGCTGGCGGGTCACTTCAGGGGCCTTGCGATACTCGGCCACCAGCTTGGTGAAGCGATCGGCCTCACCCTTGGCGCGGGAGACCACTTCATCACGGTAACCGTTGGCGTCCTCGATGATGCGCTGGGCCTGGCCACGGGCTTCCGGCACGACGCCGTTGGCATAGGTTTCGGCCTGGTTGCGCGAACGCTGCTCGTCTTCACGGGCACGGATCACGTCGTCGAAGGCTTCCTGGACCTCACGCGGTGCCGCTGCGCTCTGGACGTTGACTTGGGTGACGGTGATACCGGTGCGATAGGTATCGAGGAACCGCTGCAGGCGCTCCTTGATTTCGCTGGCCATCAGTTCACGACCTTCGGTCAGCACCTGGTCCATGGCGGTGGAACCCACCACATGGCGCAAGGCACTTTCGGTCGCGTGCTGCAGGCTGATTTCCGGCTGGTCGACGTTCAGCACGAAGTCCTGCAGGTTGGTGATCTTGTATTGCACGGTCAGCGGCACCTCGACGATGTTCTCGTCTTCGGTCAGCATCTGGCCCTGCTTGGTGTACGCCCGCTCACGCGTGACGTTCTCCATGTACTTCTGGTCGATCGGCGGGAAATAGATGTTCAGGCCCGGACCAACCGTCTCGTAGTACTTGCCGAAACGCAGCACGACGGCCTGCTCCTGCTCGTCCACGACATAGACCGCACTGTACAGCCAGACAGCCGCCAACACGAAGAGACCGATGCCGAGCAGGCCGAACCCGCCGCCCTTGCCCGGGCGACCGCCGCCCTCGTCACCGCGTTTTTTACCACCACCGAACAAACCGTTCAGGCTTTCCTGCAGCTTTCGGAAGGCCTCGTCGAGATCCGGTGGCCCCTTGCGGTCGCCGTTGTTACGACGCTTGCCACCCCAAGGATCCTGATTATTCGAGTTGCCACCCGGCTCATTCCAAGCCATAGCGCTCTCCATCTGATAAAGCAAAGACGCACCCACGGCGCGCCGACCAATGCTACAGAATGCCTGACACCGCTTTCTCAGGCTTTTATTGCAAAGTGTGTTGCTCGATGAATTCCATCGGTTGCAGCCCTTCGCGGCTGACCAGCCGATTGAGCTCCGACCGAGGCAGGCGAACAGCCAGCAGGCAGACACCTTCTTCGTCGTGTTCTTCTTTTTGCACGGCCCCCAACTCGAAAAACTGCGCTCGCAGCCGGGCGAAACGTTGCGGCAACTTCAGTGTGCCGACAAACAGATCGTTGCCCAACAGCTCGGCCACGGCCTGCTTGAGCAGGTCCAGGCCAGTGCCATCGCGGGCCGACAGCCAGACCCGTTGCGGCTTGCCATCGGCATCGCGCTGGATCTGCGGCTCCACGCCTTCGAGCAAATCGAGTTTGTTGTATACCTCGAGGATCGGCAAGTCCTGGGCTCCGATCTCGCCCAGCACCACCATCACCTGCTCGATCTGCAGCATCCGGTCCGGCTCGGCGGCATCGATCACGTGCAGCAGCAGGTCGGAGTTGCTCGACTCTTCGAGCGTAGCCCGGAAAGCCTCGACCAGTTTATGCGGCAAGTGGCGGATGAAACCCACGGTGTCGGCCAGCACGATCGGACCGAGGTCGTCCAGGTCGAGCCGGCGCAGGGTCGGGTCGAGCGTGGCGAACAACTGGTCGGCGGCGTAGACGTCGGATTGGGTGACGTTGTTGAACAGGGTCGATTTGCCGGCGTTGGTATAGCCCACCAGAGAAACCGTCGGGATATCCGCGCGCTTGCGGCCACGTCGCGACTGCTCGCGCTGGCTGCGGACCTTTTCCAACCGCCCCTTGATCTGGCGCAGGCGAACCCGCAACAGGCGCCGGTCGGTTTCCAGCTGGGTTTCACCCGGGCCGCGCAGGCCGATACCGCCTTTCTGCCGCTCAAGGTGAGTCCAGCCGCGAACCAACCGCGTACTCATGTGCTCAAGCTGGGCCAGTTCGACCTGGAGCTTGCCTTCATGGGTGCGGGCGCGCTGGGCGAAGATATCGAGGATCAGCCCCGTGCGATCGATCACGCGGCACTCGAAGACGCGTTCGAGGTTACGTTCCTGACTGGGCGTGAGGATGTGATTGAAAATCACCAGATCAACCTGTTCGGCCTTGACCAGGTCGCGCAACTCCTCGACCTTGCCACTGCCGATCAGGAACTTGGCGGTTGGCCGATGACGCGGCACGTTGAAAAACGCGACGGTCTCGGCGCCGGCCGAAAGTGCCAATTCCTGAAACTCCTGCGGATCTTCGCGCGCCTCAGGGTCCTGTCCATCCAAGTGAACGAGAATGGCCCGTTCACCACCACCGTGGCGCTCAAAGAACAAAGGAGGCTCCTATCAGGCGTTACCCGGTTCAGCGTCGCCGCCTTCGGATTCGGTTGCGCTAGGCAGACGAATTGTACGAACGGGCACCACTGTCGAGATCGCGTGTTTGTAGACCATCTGGCTGACGGTGTTCTTCAGAAGGATGACAAACTGGTCGAAAGACTCGATTTGGCCTTGCAGCTTGATCCCGTTGACCAGATAGATGGACACCCCAACTTTCTCTTTACGTAAAGTGTTCAAGTAAGGGTCTTGTAGCGAATGCCCTTTTGACATGTGCCGCACTCCTTTAAGGATCAATAATAAAATTCGGATCAGATGGCTTGGGCCGTCACACCCCCAAGGATAGACGGCAATTGCAAGGACTCAGCTCAATATGGAGATGGTCCCGAGGTATTTCAAGGCGCGTGGCAGATTGTCGCAATCGAGACTGTCGAGCCAATGCAGATCAGTCCAGCTGCGCAGCCAGGTGAACTGGCGTTTCGCCAATTGGCGCGTGGCAATGATCCCACGCTCCCGCATCTCGGCTGACGTCAGCTTGCCGTCCAGGTAATCCCAGACCTGTCGATAACCTACCGCACGTATAGACGGCAACCCGGCATGCAGGTCACTTCGCTCACGCAGGGCTACGACCTCGTCTATGAACCCCTGTTCCAACATTAATGTGAATCTTTGTTCAATTCGCCGATGCAGCACTTGCCGGTCCGCCGGAGCGATGGCCAGATTCGCGACAGTATAGGGCAATTGTTGCATTCCCGAAGCGGCTGCTTCAGTACTTTGCGCAGATTGTCGCTGGCGCAGGGCGGTCATGCTCTGGCCGCTGACCCGATAAACCTCCAGGGCTCGGCTGAGTCGCTGCGGGTCATTAGGGTGAATACGCGCCGCCGATTCCGGGTCGATGACCGCCAATTGTTCGTGCAGGGCCTGCCAGCCAAGGCGTGCAGCCTCTTCTTCGATTTGCGCGCGCACGTCTGGATCGGCCGCTGGCATGTCCGCCAGCCCGTCGACCAGAGCCTTGTAGTACAGCATCGTGCCGCCCACCAGCAGCGGAATCTTGCCCCGCGCGGTGATCTCGGCCATGGCCTGGAGCGCGTCCCGGCGGAACTCGGCGGCCGAATAAGCCTCGGCCGGGTCGAGGATATCGATCAGGCGATGGGGAAATTCGGCCAACAGTTCTTTTGACGGCTTGGCGGTACCGATGTCCATGCCCCGGTAGACCAAAGCCGAATCGACGCTGATCAACTCGCAGGGCAGGACCTTGGTCAATTCGATCGCCAGGTCGGTCTTGCCGGCGGCGGTCGGGCCCATCAGGAAAATCGCGGGGGGCAACTGGCTCATCAACGACCGCGCAGGAACAGTTTGTCCAGGTCGTCCAGGCCCAGTTGGGTCCAGGTCGGCCGGCCATGGTTGCATTGACCGCTGCGCTCGGTGTTTTCCATGTCCCGCAGCAGGCCGTTCATTTCCGCCAGGGCCAGGCGCCGGTTGGCGCGGATCGCGCCATGGCAGGCCATGGTGCCGAGCAGTTCGTTCAGGTGCGCCTGGATCCGGTCGCTGGTGCCATATTCCATCAAGTCTGCCAGCACATCGCTGACCAGGCGATTGGCCTCGGCCTGCTTCAACAAGGCTGGGATCTGGCGGATCGCCAGGGTTTCCGGGCCCAGGCGTTGCAGCTCGAAGCCCAGCCGCTGGAACCAGGCCACGTGTTCTTCGGCGCAATCGGCTTCGCGCTGGCTGACCGCCAGGGATTCGGGCACCAGCAACGGCTGGCCGCTCAGGCCTTCGCTGGCCATGGCGATTTTCAGCCGCTCGTACATGATCCGCTCATGGGCGGCGTGCATGTCCACCAGGACCAGGCCCTGGGCGTTTTCCGAGAGGATATAAATGCCCTTGAGCTGCGCCAGGGCATAGCCCAGCGGCGGGATATCGCCCTGGCCGTCGGGCATGGCCGCCGCGCCAGCTTCCGGCAGCGGCTTGAAGAATTCGCGATAGGCCGCCTGAGCCTCGGCTGCCGGCACGTTGGATTGTGGGCGCGGGGTGTATTGATACTGATAGCCACTGCCGGCGCCGCTGCCTGCCGTGTTGTAGCTCGGCTGGGGCTGGGGTTGCTCCAGCAGTGCGTTGGCCGCCAGGCGCATTTCGCCCTGGGGGCCGAATTCGCCCGCTTCCAGCCCCGTTGGCCGGACCATGCCGGCCACTGCCGCCGGAGCCGCCAGCTGGTCTTCCGGGCGCACATCGCCCAGGGCGCGGTGCAAGGTGCCGTAGAGGAAATCATGCACCATGCGCCCATCACGGAAACGCACCTCATGCTTGGTCGGGTGCACGTTGACGTCTACCACCGCCGGATCGACTTCAAAAAACAGCACGAAGGTCGGATGCCGGCCATTGAACAGTACATCGCGGTAGGCCTGGCGCACCGCGTGGGCCACCAGCTTGTCGCGCACCGCCCGACCGTTCACGTAGAAATACTGCAAATCCGCCTGGCTGCGAGAGAACGTTGGCAAACCGACCCAGCCCCACAGGTGCAGGCCATTGCGCTCCACCTCGATAGGCAAGGCCTGCTCCAGGAAACCCGCACCGCACACCGCGCCCACGCGTCGGGCGCGGGCGGCATCGTCGTGGGCCTCGTGCAGGCTGAGGATGGTTTTGCCGTTGTGGCGCAAATGGAACGCCACGTCAAAACGCGCCAAGGCCAGGCGCTTGATGACTTCTTGCAGGTGATCGAATTCAGTCTTCTCGGCCTTGAGAAACTTGCGCCGGGCCGGGGTGTTGAAGAACAAATCGCGCACTTCCACCGAGGTGCCCACCGGATGGGCCGCAGGCTGGACGCGAGAGGCCATGTCACGGCCTTCGGTCTCGACCTGCCAGGCCTGCTCGGCGTCGCGGGTGCGAGAGGTGAGGGTCAGGCGCGACACCGAACTGATGGACGCCAGCGCCTCGCCACGGAAGCCCAGGCTCATGACCCGTTCGAGGTCTTCCAGGTCACGGATCTTGCTGGTGGCGTGACGCGCCAGGGCCAGCGGCAAGTCATCGGAAGAAATACCGCCACCGTCGTCGCGCACCCGCAGCAGCTTGACGCCACCCTGCTCGACATCCACATCGATGCGCCGGGCCCCGGAGTCGAGGCTGTTCTCCAGCAGTTCTTTGATGACCGACGCCGGACGCTCGACCACTTCACCGGCGGCGATCTGGTTCGCCAGCCGGGGGCTGAGCAGTTCGATGCGGGCGGTGCTGCCGATCACTTCGTCACTCATTGCTTGGCCGCCACTTCGTTGCCCGGAATGGTCAGGGTCTGGCCGATCTTGAGCTCGTCGCTCTTGAGATTGTTGGCGCTGCGCAAGGTGGCGGGCGACACCTGGTAGCGCACGGCAATCATCGCCAGGGTTTCGCCAGGGTTGACTCGGTGATCCCGCGGCCCCTGGGCGATCTTGCCGGAGTCCCGCAACCAGGCGATGTAGGTGCCCGGTGGTGGGTTCTGCTGGAAGAACTGCCGCACACCGCTGCTGATGGAGCGGGCCAGGGCCTGCTGGTGGCTCGATGTCGACAGCTTCGAGGCTTCGTTGGCATTGGAAATGAACCCGGTTTCCACCAGGATCGACGGGATGTCCGGCGACTTGAGCACCATGAACCCGGCCTGCTCGACGCGTTGCTTGTGCAGCGGCGTGACGCGGCCGATGTTGCTCAAGACTTTCTGGCCGACGTTCAGGCTGGAGGTCAACGAGGCGGTCATCGACAAATCCAGCAACACACCGGCGAGCATCCGGTCCTTGTCGTCGAGGCTGACATTGCCGGCACCGCCGATCAGGTCGGAACGGTTTTCGGTGTCGGCCAGCCAGCGTGCGGTCTCGGACGTCGCACCACGGTCGGACAGGGCAAACACCGAGGCCCCGAACGCCGCTGCCGAAGGGGCGGCGTCGGCGTGGATGGAGACGAACAGGTCGGCGCCTTTCTTGCGGGCGATTTCGGTGCGACCGCGCAAAGGAATGAAGTAGTCGCCGGTGCGGGTCAGTTCGGCGCGGAAGCCTTTCATGCCGTTGACCTGGCGCTGCAATTCACGAGCGATGGACAGCACCACGTCCTTTTCACGTTGCCCGCGCGAGCCCGAGGCTCCCGGGTCTTCGCCGCCATGACCGGCGTCGATCACCACGATGATGTCGCGCTTGCCGGCCGGTGCCGGTGGCAGCTTGAGCGCAGGCTCGGTCGGAGTCACCGGCACCGCGGGCACCGTGGCGACATTGGTCGGCGGCGGGGGCGGTGGCTCGGCATCGGCCGGGTTGTCGAACAGGTCCACCACCAGCCGGTTGCCGTACTGGGCGTTGGGGGCCAGGGTGAAGCTTTTCGGGGTCACCGCCTTCTTCAAGTCGATGACCACCCGCAGGTCGGTCGGCGTACGCTGGGCCGAGCGCATCGCGGTGATCGGCGTGTTGGCGGTGGCGACGTTCAGCGGCGCGCCCAGGGATGCACCGTTGATGTCGATCACCAGGCGATCCGGGGCGGTCAGGGTGAATACGCTGTGCTGCACCGGCCCCGTCAAGTCGAACACCAGCCGTGTGTTGTCCGGCGCCCGCCAGAGGCGAACGCTGTTGACCTTTGTCTCGGCCACAGCATCGACGGCCAGTGCCGTAAGCAACAGTCCTACGACAGCAACCACCGCGCGAAAGCGCATACCAAACCCCATCATCAATTAGTTTTCCAATGCCAATGCGGCACACCACGACTCGCCACGGGAGCCCTGCGGCGTCAGTTTCAGCGAACGCCCGCCGTTCTGCGCGCCAATGGTAATGGTCAGGTCGGGCTTTGGCAAAAAGCCTGCACCCTTCTGGGGCCATTCGATCAGGCACAAGGCGTCATCTTCGAAATAATCGCGGATGCCGAGGAATTCCAGCTCCTCAGGATCCACCAGTCGATACAGGTCGAAATGGAAGGCACGGATGTCGCCGATCTCATACGGCTCGACCAGGGTGAACGTGGGACTCTTGACCGAGCCGACGTGCCCGAGGCCACGGATGATGCCACGGGACAAGGTGGTTTTCCCCGCGCCAAGGTCGCCTTCGAGAAAAATCAGGCCGTGACCGGCGGTGATCTGCGCGACGCGGGCACCAAATTGTGTCATGGCTTGTTCGTCCGCCACGTACAGGGTTACTTCAGACACGGTGAATGCTCCTCCAACAACTGACGAATGGCCGGGATCAGATCGGTCGCCGCCAATCCCCGACCTGAGCGACCCACCTGGGCACCGGCATTGGCATGCAGCCAGACCGCCAGGCACGCGGCCTCGAAGCTTTCCATGCCCTGGGCCAGCAACGCACCGACCACACCGGCCAGCACATCCCCCAGGCCCGCGGTGGCCATGGCCGGGTGGCCCTCGCTGCAAACCGCCAGGCGACCGTCCGGGCTGGCGATCAGGCTGCCGGCGCCCTTGAGGATCACCGTGGCGGTGTATTTCTGGCTCAAGGCATGGGCCGCCGCCGGACGATCGGCCTGCACCTGGACGGTGGATATGTCCAGCAGGCGCGCCGCCTCGCCCGGGTGCGGGGTGATGACGCAATGCTCAGGCAGACGGACATCGCCGGCGCTCAGCAGGTTCAGCGCATCGGCATCCCACACGTGCGGCAGTGGCGCATTGGCCGCCGCCGACAGCAGGCTGCGCCCCCAGGCGGCCTGGCCCAGGCCCGGTCCGACCACCAGCACGCTGGCCTGTTGGAGCAAGCCCATCAATTGGTTCGCCGAGTGGGTGCCCTGCACCATCACCTCCGGCAAACGCATCAGCGCGGCCGACACATGCTCGCTGCGGGTCGCCATCGAAACCA
This sequence comes from Pseudomonas thivervalensis, assembly GCF_001269655.1. Classification (GTDB taxonomy): domain Bacteria; phylum Pseudomonadota; class Gammaproteobacteria; order Pseudomonadales; family Pseudomonadaceae; genus Aquipseudomonas; species Aquipseudomonas thivervalensis. The sequence continues at coordinate 485,081 of NZ_LHVE01000001.1, read as the reverse complement.
TGCCCGCGCCACAACGCAGGGCGCTTTCGGCACTCATCTGGATCGCACCGCCGAAGCCTCGGTCGCCGCCGATCAACAGCACATGACCGAACTTGCCTTTGTGGGAAGTGGGCGCGCGAGGCGTCAGACGCGGCAGATTATGAGGTAGGAGCAATCGGGCATTGGCCGGCGCCGCTTCAACAAGGTCAGGATCGGCGTGCAGGTCGTTGAACAATAACTCCCCCACCCGATCCGCCGCATCGCCGGTGAACAGGCCAAGTTTCAGGCCGATGAAGGTCACCGTCAGGTCAGCCGTCACGGCGGTCCCCAGCACCCGACCGGTGTCGGCACACAACCCTGAAGGGATATCCACCGCGACGACCGGCAGGCCACTGACATTAATGGTATCGATCGCCTGGACATAAGGCTCACGTACTTCGCCACTCATCCCCGTGCCGAGCAGCGCGTCGAGCAACACGCCGCGCAATTCACAATCGTCCGCCCAGGGTTCCACCGGTACACCGACGGCCACGGCCTCGGCATGGGCATTGGCGGCGTCTCCCTGCAATCGCCGGGGCTCGCCCACCGCCAGCACCCGCACCGACCAGCCAGCGCGCCGGGCCAGGGTCGCGACCAGGTAGCCATCGCCGGCGTTGTTGCCATGGCCAGCCAGCACGGTCAATTCAGTGGCTTGCGGCCAGCGTCGGGCGATCGCTCGCCAGGTGGCGCGGGCAGCGCGCTGCATCAATTCGAAGCCGGCAGTACCTGCGGCGATCAGTTGCGCGTCGAGGGCCCGGACCTGCGCGGCGCTGTACAGCGCGTCGGGAAAATCATCTTTAGTGTGCGGCATGCGTCTTCGGGCTCCGATGTCTGGCAGAATTATACGCATCTCAGCTCCGGTTTCTCTCGCCTCATGCCTGCCATTCCCACAGACCTCCCCGCCCTCGCCCAATCCATCAAGGAATGGGGCCGCGAGCTGGGTTTCCAGCAGGTCGGCATCAGCGGCCTGGACCTCGCCGAGCATGAGCAACACCTGCAACGCTGGCTCGAGGCCGGCTACCACGGCGAAATGGACTACATGGGTGCCCATGGCAGCAAACGCTCGCACCCTGAGGAACTGGTGCCGGGCACGCTGCGGGTGGTGTCCCTGCGCATGGACTACCTGCCGGGCGACACCCAGATGGCGCAAATGCTCGGCCAATCGGAGAAAGCCTACGTCTCGCGTTATGCGTTGGGCCGCGATTACCACAAATTGATCCGTAAACGCGTGCAGCAACTGGCGGAAAAAATCCAGGCGGTCATCGGCCCCTTTGGCTACCGCGCCTTCGTCGACAGCGCGCCGGTACTGGAAAAAGCCATCGCCGAACAGGCCGGCCTCGGTTGGATCGGAAAAAACACCCTGGTACTGAACCGCAAGGCCGGCAGCTATTTCTTCCTGAGCGAGCTGTTTGTCGACCTGCCGCTGCCCATCGACCCGCCCCACGGCACCGAACATTGCGGAAAATGTACCGCCTGCCTGGACATTTGCCCGACGAATGCCTTCGTCGGGCCCTACGTGCTCGATGCCCGCCGCTGCATTTCCTACCTGACCATCGAGCTGAAAAGCGCCATTCCCGAAGAGCTGCGACCACTGATCGGCAACCGGGTGTTCGGCTGCGACGATTGCCAGATCGTCTGCCCATGGAACCGCTTCGCCCGACCGTCCGGTGAAAGCGACTTCAAGCCACGGCACAACCTGGACAACGCCGGCCTGGCCGAGCTGTTCATGTGGGACGAGGACAAATTCCTCAGCAGCACCGAAGGTTCACCACTGCGCCGTGCCGGTTATGAGCGCTGGCTGCGCAACCTGGCGGTGGGCCTGGGCAACGCGCCATCAACGATTCCCGTGCTGCAAGCGTTGGAAGCGCGGCGAGATTACCCGTCGGAATTGGTGCGCGAGCATGTGGAATGGGCGTTACGCCAACATGCCGAGCGTCAGACCTCGTCGTTATAGACGAACTTCGGCATTTCCCAGTGAAAGCGAATCGCCAGGAGCCGCAGCAGGAACCCGCCAAACAAGGTGATGAGGATCGCCTGTTCGTTCGGCAGTTGCAGAAAGACACACAGTAGATAACACCACGCCGCGGCAAACGAGACGCTGGCGTAGAGTTCGCGACGGAAGATCAGCGGAATATCGTTGCAGAAGATGTCCCGCAGGATGCCACCGAACACCCCGGTGATCACCCCGCTGACCGACGCCACCAGCATGCCATGGCCCATTTCCAGGGCGGTCATGCAACCGATCAGGGTGAACGCCACCAGGCCGACGGCGTCGAGCACCAGGAACAACGAGCGCAGATGGCGCATCCAGCGTGCCAGGAACACCGTCAGCATCGCCGCCGCGGTGGTCAGCACCAGATATTCAGGGTGTTTGACCCAGGTGAGCGGGTAATGACCGAGCAGCACGTCGCGCACCGAGCCGCCACCCAGCGCGGTGACACAAGCGATCAGCACCACGCCGAACCAGTCCATGCCACGCCGCCCGGCAGACAAGGCGCCGGTCATGGCTTCAGCGGTGATGGCGATCAGATAAAGCATCAGCAACATGATGGCGGTCCATACGGGAAGGCGCGCAGTCTAGCCAGTTTGGGCTGGCACCAAAAGAGGGCGCGTCCCCGCCTTCTGCCTGAACACCATGCCGCCAAGTCCAAACTGCCCTCTGTGGCGAGGGAGCTTGCTCCCGCTGGCCTGCGAAGCAGGCCCCAACAGTCCTTCAGGTAGACCGGATTGTCCGGTTTCGCGACTGCTGCGCAGCCGAGCGGGAGCAAGCTCCCTCGCCACAAAAGCAATCTCGCCAGCCGCTGGAGTGCCGGTTAGAACTTGATGAAGTGCTTGCGGTAGTGCTGCAACTCGGCAATGGATTCACGAATGTCATCCAGGGCCAGGTGGGTGCTGCCCTTCTGGAAGCTGTCGCGCACTTCAGGTGCCCAGCGGGCGGCCAGTTCCTTGAGGGTGGAGACGTCCAGGTTGCGGTAGTGGAAATAGCTTTCCAGGGATTTCATGTGGGTATAAAGGAAGCGACGGTCCTGGCAGATGCTGTTGCCGCAGATCGGCGACTTGCCCTTGGGCACCCACTGCTCCAGGAACGCGAGGGTCTGGGCTTCGGCTTCGGCCATGCTGATCGTGCTCTCGCGCACCCGCTGGGTCAGGCCCGAGCCGCCGTGCTGGCGAGTGTTCCATTCGTCCATCCCGGCCAGGATCTCATCGCTGTGGTGGATCGCGATCACCGGGCCTTCGGCCAGGGTGTTGAGATCGCTGTCGGTGACGATGGTGGCCATTTCGATGATGACGTCGGTATCCGGGTTCAGACCGGTCATTTCCAGGTCGATCCAGATCAGGTTCTGCGGGTTTTGCATAGGGAAGCTCCTCGGCGTAGCCACGCAGTTTAGCTTAGGCAGGCCCTTGGGCGTGCTAAACTCGCCGCCGTTTTACCCTATTCGCTGCATTTCTTCATACGGAACACCCATGGCCAAACGCCAACTCAATCGTCGTCAGAACTGGCGCATCGAAAAGATCCAGGGCGAGCGCGCCGCCCGCGCCGCCAAACGCGAATCCAGTGCTGTCGAAGCCCTGGAGGGTGGCGACCTGGGTCCTGAACAGACTGGCCTGGTGATCGCCCACTTCGGCGTGCAGGTCGAGGTCGAGGCCCAGGAAGGCGAACTGGCCGGCCAGGTGTTCCGCTGCCACTTGCGCGCCAACCTGCCGGCGCTGGTGACGGGCGACCAAGTGGTCTGGCGTGCCGGCAACCAGGGCATCGGCGTGATTGTCGCGCAACTGCCACGCCACACCGAGCTGTGCCGTCCGGACAGCCGAGGCCAGCTCAAGCCCGTGGCCGCCAACGTCGACATGATCGTCATCGTGTTCGCCCCGCTGCCCGAACCCCACGCCAACCTGATCGACCGTTACCTGGTGGCCGCCGAGCACGCCGGCATCCGTCCGTTGCTGCTGCTCAACAAGTTCGACCTGATCGACGAACACAACGCCCCGGCATTGAATGCCCTGCTGTCGGTCTATCGGGACCTGGGTTATCCGGTGCTGGAAGTCTCGGCCCATCACGGCAATGGCATGGAACAATTGCAACGGCAACTGGACGGGCGCATCAGCGTGTTCGTCGGCCAGTCCGGCGTTGGCAAGTCTTCGCTGGTCAACAGCCTGCTGCCGGAAGTCGAGACGCGCGTCGGGCCGTTGTCCGAGCTGTCGGGCCAGGGCACCCACACCACCACCACCGCGCGGCTGTTCCACTTTCCTGGCGGCGGTGAACTGATCGACTCGCCAGGCATCCGCGAATTCGGCCTGGGCCACGTGAGCCGGGCCGATGTCGAAGCCGGGTTCATCGAGTTCAACGAACTGATCGGCACCTGCCGCTTCCGCGATTGCAAGCACGACCGCGAACCCGGTTGCGCCTTGCTCAAGGCCCTGGAAGAAGGTCGCGTGCACCAGCAGCGGATGAACAGCTATCGCTCGATCATCGCCAGCCTGCCGGAAAGCAGTTACTGACCCGGCCGGACACCTTTGTGGCGAGGGAGCTTGCTCCCGCTGGACTGTAGGAGCTGTCGAGCGAAGCGAGGCTGCGATCTTTTCAGACCCCATTGAGTCTTAGGCGAAAGATCAAGATCAAAAGATCGCAGCCTTCGGCAGCTCCTACCGCAGCCGAGCGGGAGCAAGCTCCCTCGCCACAAAAAGCAAGCCAGCCTCAAGCGAACAGTACCCCAATAAAAAGCCGACAATGCTGTCGGCTTTTTATTGGGTCACTGCGCCGGCGGCGCGGGCTGTTTCGGCGCAGCGTCGTCGAACAGGTTCAGACGTTCGCGCAGCTCATGGGCCGGTACGGATTGCTGGTCCGCCGGCAACGCGTTCGGATCGGCCGCCGCGCCAGGCGTGGCGGGCGACGCAGGCGCTTCACCCGGTGCGCCCTCGCCCTGGGCCGGGTCGGGCGGCAGGTCGTTGGTTTGCGAACCTTCAATGGCCTGCTGGGCCTTCTTGGTCAACACCACGATATCGATACGCCGGTTGACCGGGTTGAACGGGTCCTTGCGGTCGAACAGCGCCGAAGACGCATAACCGACCACCCGGGCCACCTGCTCGTCCGGATAACTGCCCGCCACCAAGGCACGACGTGCCGCGTTGGCGCGGTTGGCCGACAACTCCCAGTTACCGAAATCGCCTTTGCCCACGTAAGGCTTGGCATCGGTGTGGCCGCTGATACTGATCTTGTTCGGCACCGCCTTGATGGTGTCGGCCATGGCCAGCAGGATGTCCTCGAAATACGGTTTCAACCGGGCGCTGCCAGAGTCGAACATCGGTCGGTTATCGGCGTCCATGATCTGGATGCGCAGGCCGTTCGGGGTGATCTCGAACAGAATCTGATCCTTGAATTTCTGCAGTTGCGGGTTCTCTTCGACCTTGTTCTGTAATTCCTGCAGGAGCAACTCCAGGCGCTCGCGCTCGATCTGCTCGGCCATGCCCTCGGCCTCATTGGCGTCAACGGTCGACTTGTCGGGCTGGGGCTGGGACTTGACTTCGGGGTTGAGGGTATTTTCCGGCGCCAGGACGGGCGAGCCGCCCAAATCGATGATGTACGGCGTACCGCTTTCGGAAAAGCCGACCGGGTCTTTGAAGTAACCGGCGATGGCGATCTTCTGTTCCGGGGTCGCGGTGGACAGCAGCCACAGCACCAGGAAGAACGCCATCATCGCCGTGGCGAAGTCGGCGAAGGCGATTTTCCAGGCGCCGCCGTGATGCCCCCCGGCAATGCGCTTGACGCGCTTTACAATAATCGGTTGATTATTTTCCATGACTTAGCGACCGCGAACCGCTTGTTCCAGCTCGGCAAAGCTTGGACGGTGCGCCGGGTACAGGACCTTGCGACCGAACTCCACCGCCAGCGACGGCGGCATGCCCGAGGCCGAGGCCACGAGGGAAGCCTTGATGGCCTCATAGACGTTGAGTTCTTCCTTGGCATCATGGGCCAGGGAATGGGCCAGCGGGCCGAAGAAACCGTACGCGGCCAAAATACCGAAGAAAGTACCCACCAGTGCCGCACCCACGTGCAGGCCGATGGATTTCTGGTCGCCATCGCCCAGGGACGCCATGGTCACCACAATCCCCAATACCGCCGCGACGATACCGAAGCCAGGCATGCCGTCGGCAATGCCGTTGACCGCGTGGGATGGGTGCTCCAGGTCTTCCTTGAGGCTGTACAGCTCCATGTCGAACAGGCCTTCGAGCTCATGGGGCGCCATGTTGCCGGACGACATGATGCGCAGGTAATCGCAGATGAACGCCGTCATGCGCTCATCCTTCAGCACCGAGGGATACTTGGCGAAAATCGGGCTGGCGGCGGCGTCTTCGATGTCGCCTTCGATCGCCATCATGCCTTCGCGGCGGCTTTTATTGAGGATTTCGTAGATCAGCCCCAGCACCTCCAGATAGAAGGTGTGACTGAAACGCGAGCCGAACATGCTCAAGGATTTCTTGAGCACGTGCATGGTCATATAGCCAGGGTTGGCCTGCAAGAATGCACCGAGGGCCGCGCCACCGATGATCAACACCTCGAAGGGTTGGATCAGGGCGGCAATCTTGCCATGGGAGAGCACGTATCCGCCGAGCACGCTCGCGAACACGACAATGATGCCGATAATTTTAGCCATAGATAGAAAGTACTTATTTAAGTCGGGTTCAAGGTCATATTCGGAAGCTGAAAAATCTCTTCTTCTACTTATCGGCAAAACTGCGCCAGACTATAGGCTGTTCTGGCGAAAAGCCAATTTGCCCCGTTCCGGGCGTAGAGAATTCATACGATGATCACGTCCAGCCATGACTAACGAAACCAAGGTTCCGACGCCGCGACCGACCACTCTCGACGGCTGGGTAAAGCTGCTCAACGGCGTGCATCTGCCGGTACCTCAGGCCAGTCACGACCTGGTTTGCAAGGCTATCGCCGACAGCCGTCGCTCATTGCGCGACATCGCAGACCTGATGCAGGACAGCCCCGCGCTGGCCCTGAGCGTCATCCGCGAGGCCAACCATCACACCCATGGCAGCCTCGCTGAGCCTGCGGAAAACCTCGAAGTGGCCATCAACCGCCTCGGCCTCAAGCGTACCGAGGAACTGCTCGCCCGCCTGCCGTCGTTGCCGGGGAATGAAATCCCCGTTGCCTTGCGCCAGTTGCAATTGATCAGCCAGCACGCCACGCAACAGGCCAATGGTTTCTTCGCCAGCCGCCTGGCGCGGCTGTGGCAGGACATACACTGGGGCAGCCTGTTGTTCCTTTCGCCGCTCTGGCCGCTGGCCTTGACTCACCCTCGATTGCTCGGGGAATGGGAATTGCGGGTTGTCCATAAAGGCGAACCCGCGCGCAAGGTAGAGCGCGAACTGTTCGGCGTCCGCCTGGCGCAAATCTGCCTGGCGCTGGTGGAGACCTGGCGCTTGCCGATCTGGGTGGCGCAAGGTTATCGCCTGCTGCTCAATGAACGCCGCGAGCTGGTGAAAGTCCTGCGCATCGCCCGGGACAGCGAACACCCGCTACGCCAGCAGAACCGCCTGGACGACGACCCGACCCTGCGGCGCTGGCTCAACCAGCCGGCCAACACCGTGTTGTTGGCTAATGGCTTGGCAATGGCAGCGCAACAGGCCTGGGACAGCCCCCACAACACTCGCTGGCAATACCTCACCAGTTTGTATCTGCAAATGTCGATGGATGAGGTCCAGCAACAGCTGCACCAACAAGCCGCCAACAGCGCCCGCCATCACGCCATGCCGGACCTCTGGCACCCGGCCGTGGCGCTGATCTGGCCCTGGGGTAGCCGTCGCGTCCATCCCGGCTTGCTGCCCGCCGCCCCGCCCAGCGCCCAAGACCTGAGCCAGTGGCGCAAGCAATGTTCCGCCATGCTGGTGGAACCGAGCCCCTTTCGCAATGCCATGCACCTGACCACCTCGGCACGGGACGCCTTGGTAGCCTGCGGCATGCGCCGGGTGATGATCCTGATGGCCGACCGCAGCCAGACCGCCGTGCGCGTCCACCAGACCGCCGGTCTGCCCAAGGAAGCCGCGGCGATGAGCTTTACCATCAGCCAGAGCAAAATCTTGCAGCGGTTGCTGGCCCAGCAGGCCCAGGTTCGCCTGAACCCGGACAACAACGCGCAATTTTCGGCGTTATTGCCACCGGGCCTGCGTAGCCTGTTCCGCGGCGAGCACCTATTGTTGCGCTCACTGACCTGCAATGGCCGGGTAATCATGCTAGTGGCGGTGGACCAGGGCGGCGGGCCGTTCTCGGACATGACTGTGCAAGCCTTCGGCAAAACCGTGCAATGCATCGAAAGGGCCCTGCATACCTTTACCAACCGGGGTCGCTGAACTTGCTACAATCCTTTCCCTTTGCGCCCCTGGAGACCTCACATGCCTGACTTCTCTGGCTTGCCGCTGGTGATCGAGCCGAGCGAACTGCTGCCGCGCCTCGACGCCCGCGAACTGATTCTGGTGGACCTGACCAGCGCCGCCCGCTACAGCACCGGACATATCCCCGGCGCACGCTTCGTCGACCCCAAGCGCACCCAGCTCGGCCAGCCGCCGGCGCCGGGCCTGCTGCCGGCCAAGGCCGATCTGGAAGCACTGTTCGGCGAACTCGGGCACCACCCGGATGCGGTTTACGTGGTCTATGACGACGAAGGCGGCGGCTGGGCCGGGCGCTTCATCTGGCTGCTGGATGTGATCGGCCACTCGAACTACCACTACCTCGACGGCGGCCTGCTGTCGTGGCTCGACGAAGGCTTGCCGGTGTCCGTCGACGTTCCCGCCCCCCTTGCGGACCCGGTCAGCCTGACGCTGCACGACGCCCCCACCGCCACCCGCGAATACCTGCAGAGCCGTCTCGGCGCTGCCGACCTGGCCATCTGGGACGCTCGCGGCCCGCTGGAGTATTCCGGCGAGAAAGTCGTCGCAGCCCGGGGCGGCCACATTCCCGGCGCGGTCAATTTCGAATGGACCGCTGGCATGGACCCGGCGCGCAACCTGCGTATTCGCCAGGACATGGCGCAAATCCTTGAACGGTTGGGCATCACGCCTGATAAAGAAGTCATCACCCACTGCCAGACTCATCACCGCTCTGGCTTCACCTACCTGGTGGCCAAGGCGCTCGGTTATCCACGGGTCAAAGGCTATGCCGGTTCCTGGGGCGAATGGGGCAACCACCCCGACACCCCCATCGAGCTTTGAAGGTTCTTAAGGACAGTTAATGAAAAACCGTTTGTTCATCCTCACCCAATACCTGCTGCCGCACCACCTGCTGTCGCGGCTGGCCGGCTGCATTGCCGAATGCCGCGTGCGCTGGTTCAAGAATGCGTTCACCGCGTGGTTCGCCAAGCGTTACCAAGTGGACATGTCCCAAGCCCTGGTGGAAGACCTGAGCGCCTACGAGCACTTCAACGCCTTCTTCACCCGCGCCCTGAAGGACGGCGCCCGCCCGCTGGACGACACCCCAGGTGCGATCCTCAGCCCTGCCGACGGCGCCGTCAGCCAGCTCGGCCCGATCGAGCACGGCCGGGTCTTCCAGGCCAAGGGCCACAGCTTCAGCGTGCTGGAACTGCTGGGCGGTGACGCGGCCAACGCAGCGCCGTTCATGGGCGGCGATTTCGCCACCATCTACTTGTCCCCCAAGGATTACCACCGCGTGCACATGCCGCTGGCCGGCACCCTGCGGGAGATGGTCTACATACCCGGGCGAATTTTCTCGGTCAACCAGACCACTGCCGAAAACGTTCCGGAACTGTTCGCTCGTAACGAGCGCGTGGCATGCATTTTCGACACCGAACGCGGGCCGATGGCCGTGGTGCTGGTGGGCGCGATGATCGTGGCCTCCATCGAAACCGTCTGGGCCGGGCTGGTGACGCCCCCCAAGCGCGAGCTGAAAACCTTCCGTTACGACGAAGCCGCCCGTGCGCCGATCCATTTGGAAAAAGGCGCCGAACTGGGGCGTTTCAAACTGGGTTCGACCGCCATCGTGCTATTCGGTCCAGACCAGGTGAAATGGGCCGAAGATCTGGTGGCTGGTTCACCGGTGCAGATGGGTCAAAGACTGGCAGCCCCCACGGCTTGACGGTGCAGGTAGCGGCTCAACGGACGTGAGTCGCTACCCTCACAGGCGATGCCATCCTGTGCCTTGGAACTTTGAACCAGGCCTCTCTTCACTGCCCCCGGTATAGGTATGACACGTTCGGTTTTTTCAAAATACACCGTGCTCCTTTTAATGATTGGATTCACTGCGCACCTGACAGGTTTGCTCTTCATCACCGACGGCAGCACATACACCACGATATCCAACACAAGTCTTTTTTTGCCTGCATTGCTTCTATGCGTGTTCGATCCGCGCCTGCGTCAAAGCATTGTCCAAAAGCCTTACCGTCCGGTCCTGCTGGTACTCGCCTTTTCGCTGCTGGTCGCGCTGTTGAATCCAGGGTCCGCAACCTCTGCCTACGTACAATTCAAAACCGTGTTGTACGTCATGTTGTATCTGAGCACGGTTCATGTACTGGCCCGGGAAGAACTGCTTGAAAAAAGCCTGACGTTTACCTTTGTGATGGCGGGTTTATTTGCAATTGCAGGATTGATGATCCACTTCACCCAGCAAGACCAGAACATTTTTTTCTCTGACCAACGTTTATACAATTTGGGCTATGGCAACTATGCCAACTTCAAGAACCCCATCATTGCAGCGCTGTATTACGGGTTCTTCGGCATTTACGGGTTCCACTTGCTAATGACCAAAACCTTCGGGCCGTGGGTGAGAACGTTGTTCATGGCTTGTGTGCTGGGCCTTTCGCTGTACCTGTTCTGCACGCTTTCAAGAGCCGTCTGGCTTGGGTATGGCTTGGCAATCGCGACCAGCATTCTTCTTCATCATAGCTTGAGGTCAAGGAAATGGTTGTACCTGGCCGGCGTGCTATTACTTGCAGCGTCGGCATGGCTCTGGCCCGTCATCGTCAATCAGCAAAGTCGTGGCTTTAGCCTTCGTGACTTGATTTGGGCAGGCTGGCTAGACCGTATTAACGAGTTCTGGCTGTTTGGTGCCGGGGCGGGCAGCAATTTTGATATCTGCATACTCGACGTGCAGTGCTACAACCAAGTCCATAATCTCTTCCTGCAGTTTTTCTACGAATTCGGTGTGATGGGTGCAATCCTGTTATTGCTGGTCGTCGCTCATGTTTTCAAGTCCGCGATTGACAGGAAGACCTGGCATCACCCCATCGGCTCGGTAGGCTTGCCCCTGCTCATCTTCGGCGTTGTAACGGCCCTGTTCGACTACCACACGGTGTTCAACAGGCCCGGCGTCTATTGGATCGTTTTCTGGCTGCCCATTGGACTGATTCTTTCCCAAAGGTGCTTACCAGGCACACCACGCGGCAAAGAGGTCGTCGATGCTTCTTGATATTTTTCGATCAGCCAAACGCTACTGGCATATCGAGATCCTTGGCGGTCTCGACAAACCGTTCAGGTGGAAACGGCTTTACCAAAAGTGTCAGCGCATCAACCGATACCGCTACCTTTTCTGGTTCCGCCTGGCATACGCCATGCACCAGCAGGACAGTAAATTCTGGAGACGGCGCGGCAAGCTGCTCAACGAGCGCATCAGCCGCCAGTTCAATGTAGAAATCATGCTGGGTGCCTCCATCGGGGAAGGCCTGTGGATTGCGCATCCGAATGGAATTGTCATCACATCGCACGCCATCATTGGGAAAAACTTCAAGATCTGGCAAAACTGCACGCTGGGCATCAAGGGGCAAAGCGATACCGCCGTATTGCGCATTGGCGAGGGCGTCCGGATACATGCCCATGCCTGCATCATCTCTGACGATCTGGAACTGGGTGACAATGTGATCATTGGCGCAGGCGCTTTCGTCAACAAGAGCATCCCGGCCAACCACTTGTACATCACCCGGAGCATTGGCGAAATGAGAGAGTACGATCCTGATTCAATGGGCCGCCTGCAGAGCTAGGGTGGTTCGCTGACACCAGGCGTCGCGGCAGCATGATCTTTCGGCTACACCTGCTAGAGTTGGAAGCATCCTTTTCGTTTCCCGCCGGAGCCTGTCCACGGCATGAATGAGACCAGCCCTCTCCAGCCACTGCGCGTCTCGACACCGACCCAGTCGCGCCTGTCTTTTTGCGATGCCACGCCACGCGACCTCAAACGCTGGATCGCCAACCTGCCCAAGGCCAACATCGGCGAAACGGCCCGCCTGTTGTACCAGGCCCTGGGCGAACTCAACCAACTGCTCACGCCCAGCGACAATCGCCTGCAACTGCTCGAACTGCTGCGGCCCGAGGTGTATTACGTCTGCAAGCACCTGGAGCGGCATTTCCTGCAACAGGCCATCGTGCTGGACGATCGCTCGCGCAAGATCGTCAACCTGTGCCAGGCCCTGCAAACCCAGCTGGCGATGGGCTACAAACAGATCGTGGCGCGTATCGCGTCGAAATACACCAAGGACCGGGCCCGCCTGCTGAGCACCGCGCTGCAACGAGCGCTGCATGCGCTCAACGGCCCGCTGCTGCGTGCCAGCCAACTGTATAGCCCCGTGCCTGAGGGGTTGTGGCTCGATTTGCATCAGTTGTACCGGATCGCCTGCCTGCACCGCTTGCAGCACCTGAGCGTAAGTGACGAACTGGCCAGCCAGGTCCATCAATTGAACGCCGAGCAAACCTATGTTGTCGCCCTGCTGCTGGGCGCGTCACGCAGCAATCAACTGCGCCAGAGCCAGATCGGGCGGCTGACCGAAGTGCTCGAATCCTGGAGCCAGTGGGTCAAGCTGGACCCAGCCACTACCGCCGCCAGCCTGTTCGCGGTCGCTCCGGAGCTGGACGTCGGGCCACGCTACCGCTCCAAGTTCCGCGCCGAACAGCAGCCGACCTTGCAGGGCTTCGACCCACAGCCGCTGGTGCGGGCAATCGCCACTCATTTGGAACAACCCGCCGATAACACCTTGCCAGTCCCTGGCGGCATGAGCGTCGACACCCTGCATCACCTGCAAGCCGCCTGGGGCGAAGCGGCCGAACGCAGCTTCCAGCGCACCGAGGGCAACGGCACGCTGACCCTGTGCGTAGGCATGAGTGCGCTGCACTACTACCTCGGCGGCGAGCGGTCATTCAACGAGATCCTGAAAAGCCCCACGACCCGCAAGGCCCGCTTCGAAGCCACTCCGAGCAAGACCAACGACACCTGGAACCAGGCTTTCGATGCCGCCCCCGCCGGGGACAGCGAGCTGTTGCCCTACGAAGAAATCGAATACCCGGTCAATCCGAGCGATGACGACGGCAGCCACTCCGACAACCAGCATCACTTTCCCACCTACGACCTGCCGATCATCAACCACAGCCCTGGTGGCTATTGCCTCGGCTGGCCCAAGGAAGTGCCGGAACAGCTGCAAGCCGGGGAAATGATCGGCATCCGCGACGCCAGCGACCAGGCCTGGAGCGTCGCCGTGGTGCGCTGGATCCGCCAAGTGCGCAACGGCGCCATGCAAATGGGCATCGAACTGGTCGCCCCTCATGCCCAGCCGTGTGGGCTGCAACTGGTCCGGGATGAAAACGAGCATGGTCATTATCTGCGCGGGCTGCTGCTTCCCGAGATCAGTGCCATTGACCTCCCGCCCACCATGATCGCCCCGCGCCTGCCGTTCCAGGAGGGACAGCGAGTGTTGATCAATACTAACGGTCAGGAACGCCGCGCCGGCCTGGACCGCCGGGTGACCAGCACCCACAGTTTCAATCAGTTTTCCTATCACCCGGAAGACTCGGCCGAGGCCGGGGATGGCAGTGATCAAGAGGGGAATTTCGATTCGTTGTGGAAGTCACTGTAGGAGCTGCCGAGCGAAGCGAGGCTGCGATCTTTCCAAGACCAATTGAGTCTCAAGCGAAGATCAAGATCAAAAGATCGCAGCCTTCGGCAGCTCCTACACAGGCCAGCGGGAGCAAGCTCCCTCGCCACAAAAGCGTGACGCCAAGACCGGTGGGTTACTCAGAGCTGCCCGTCGCGATCCCTGAAGCCCAGCAGGTACAACACCCCATCCAGCCCCAAGGTGGAAATCGCTTGCCGGGCCGACTGCTTGACCAGCGGCTTGGCGCGGAACGCCACGCCCAGGCCCGCGATCGCCAGCATCGGCAGGTCGTTGGCGCCATCGCCCACGGCAATGGTCTGCTCCAGGCGCAGGCCCTCTTTTTCAGCCAGTTCACGCAGCAGGTCCGCCTTGCGCTGGGCATCGACGATCGGCTCGACGGCCACGCCGGTCACCTTGCCGTCCACCACTTCCAATTCGTTGGCAAACACGTAGTCGATGCCGAGCTTGGCCTGCAATTGCTTGGCGAAGTAGGTGAAGCCGCCGGATAGGATGGCGGTCTTGTAGCCCAGGCGCTTGAGTTCGGCGAACAGGGTTTCGGCACCTTCGGTCAGGCGCAGGGAAGCGCCGATGGAGTCGAGCACGCTGACGTCCAGGCCTTGCAGCAGGGCCAGGCGCTCCTTGAAGCTGGCGCGAAAATCCAGTTCACCCGCCATGGCTCGCTCGGTAATGGCCGAGACCTTGTCGCCGACGCCGGCCGCCTTGGCCAGTTCGTCGATGACTTCGGCTTCGATCAGCGTCGAGTCCATATCGAACACCGCCAGGCGGCGGTTGCGGCGGAACAGTGAGTCTTCCTGGAAGGCGATGTCGACGTTCAGCTCCTGGGCCACGCTGAGGAACTCGGCACGCAGCGCCTGGGGATCGGCCGGCTCGCCGCGCACCGAAAACTCGATGCAGCCCTTGCCCTTGTCGGCCGGGGTGTCCAGTGGCATGCGCCCTGACAGGCGGTCGATGTGGTCGATGTTCAGGCCATATTGGGCGGTGATCGAACTGACGCGCTGCAACTGCTCGGCGGTGACCTTGCGGGTCAGCAGGGTCACGATGTGGCGCTTCTTGCCCTGGCCGGCCACCCACTGCTGGTAATCGTCCTCGGACACCGGGGTGAAGCGCACCTGCTGGTCGAGCTTGTAGGCGGTGAACAGGATGTCCTTGAGCACGGACTTGCTTTGTTCGGCGTCCGGGATTTCAACCAGGATGCCGAACGACAGCGTGTCATGGATCACCGCCTGACCAATGTCGAGAATGTTCACACCACCTTGGGCCAGAACGCCGGTAATGGCCGCAGTCAGACCCGGACGGTCGCTGCCAGTGATGTTTATCAGGACGATTTCGCGCAAGGCGCACCCCCGCAGGTGGAAAAAAACCGCATTCTACCCACATTCAGTGACCATCGGGCACCGCCAGTGCTTTGCCGGTCATGGGGCTGTCGCTATACTGCGCGTCAATTTCACGGACAAAGAGCCGAGCTCAGTGAACCGGCCCACGCCAGTCAAAACCGACAACTTCTTCCTGCTGATCTTCCGTGCACTGCGCCACCGTCGTGTGCCGATTGCATTGCGCATTGCCAGCCATAACGTAATCCTGGTCGCCCTGGCCCTGGTTATCTATGCCTGCGTGATGGGTTTGCAGTTCAAGCAGGCGATGCACGAGCAGGCCGATGCCCTGGGTGAAAGCCTGACCACCCAGACCGCCACGTCCGCCACCGAGCTGCTGGTGTCCAACGACATCCTCAGCCTCAACGTGCTGCTCAACAACCTGACCAAGAACAAGCTGGTGGCCCACGCCGCCATCTACAGCGTGGACAACCGCATCCTCGCCGAGGCCGGGCAGCGGCCCAAGCCAGGCCTGCTGGGCGAGTCCGGCGGCATGTACCAGAGCAAGATCACTTTCCAGGACGTGACCGCCGGGCAATTGCGCATCAGCCTGGACATGGACCAGTTCCAGCAACCGATGACCATCAGCCTGCAAAGCATGGGCATCCTCAGCGCGATCCTGCTGGCACTGGCATTGGCCTTGAGCCTGCGCCTGGGGCGGCACATCTCCACGCCGCTGTTGCAGTTGCGCGTCTGGCTGCGGGACATCGACGAACACACGCCCGCCACCCAGCGCCAGGACGAAATCGGCGACCTGGCCCGGCAACTGCACGCCAGCTTCGCGCCGGAACCTGAGCCGGTGCCCGAGCCCGAAGACATCGATTACGTAGACGACGATGACGCCGAGCCGGGTTTCGAAGTGCGTAACCTGCGCGATCCGGGCTTTGATGAAAGCCAGCCGATGCCAGCCTCCAGACCGGCGCCACGCCATGTGGTGCGCGCGGTAGAAGATGAGGAAGACGACGACGCCTTCGCCGACCTGCGTGACGAATCCATCGATGGCGCGCCTCAACCGGTTGCCCGGCCCGTCGCCTCGAACCTGCCCCAGCACAGCGCCGTACTGGCCGTGCAACTGGGTGCCCAGGATCAACTGCGCCGCCTGCCCCAGGCGCGCCTGAAGGAGTTGCTCGAGCGCTACCGCGACTGCCTCGACCAGGCCGCATCGCTCTATCAGGGCGAATTGCACACCTTGAACGACGGCAGCACGCTGATGCTGTTCCACACCGAAGACAGCGGCGACGACTACCTGACCAACGCCATTTGCTGCGGTGAGTTGTTGCGCGCCTTGGGTCACCAGTTGCAGATCGAAGTCGCCGACAGCGGCATCACCCTGCAACTGCAGTTGGGCCTGACTCTGGGCGATGGCTTGTTCGGCCTGAGCCAGATCGACCTGCTGCTGACCGAAACCGCCCAGGACGCCTTGGCGCTGTCGCAACACAGCCGCAACCTGCTGCTGGTGGAGCGCAAGATCAACGACGACGCCCTGATTCGCCAACGCGCCCGCATCCGCCCCATCGCCAGCCCCGAAGGCGCATGCTGCGTGGAGCGCTTGATGGAGCCTTATCCATCGATGCTGGAGCGGCAACTGGCGCGGATGCATGAGCGCCAGGCCTGAGTCCCGGTACCGGCGACAATAACGAAGCCCGCAGATGAGTGATTGTCTGCGGGCTTTTTTGTTGCCTTCAATGCCGCCATCGCGAGCAGGCTCGCTCCCACAAGGGATCTGAGGTCATACAGAGAACCTCCTGTGGGAGCGAGCCTGCTCGCGATAGGGCCGATAAGGCGCCGGAAAATCCAACCGGCAGAAACAACAAAGCCCGCATCAACGCGGGCTTTGTCTTATATCCAGTCAGACCATCAGAACCTGAACACTTCCATGTCCGTACGAATCGGCAAGGCCATGGGAATCTTGTCCTTTTCCTTTTCGACCGGTTTGGCCGGGGCAGGCGCGGGCTTGCGGGGCACTTCGGCGACAGGCGGCTGGTTGGCCAGGGGTTTGAGCGACACGGACAGCTGTTCGGCCAGGCGTTGCAGGAGCACGCCCTGGGCCTGGACCTGTGCTGCGGTGGTGCCGACATGGACCTCTTGCAGATGTACGATGCGGTTCTCACGCACCTTGCCACGACGGTCGATCAACCGCCATTGGGCATCGAGCACTGCCGGTTGCTCCTTACCCGAGTCCAGGCGGGTAATCGACAGCAGCACCTGCACATCCGGGGTGAAGCCCTGGGTCGCAGGGGCCAGCACCACGCGTTGGCTGTCCAGGTGCCCGGCGACCTGGCGCAACAGCAACTGATCGATGTCAGAGGACAGGCTGCCGGCCCAACGACCGTCAGTGGCGGCTTGCAGGCTGCCGTCCGGTTGGCGTTGCAACAAGGTTTCACGTTGCAGGTAGTCAGCGATCAGAACCGGGCCGAGCAATACGGCCATGCCTGAGCTTTGTGCAGGCTGGGCCGGGGTTCCGCTGTCCAGTTGGTACAGCGAAACCGGCTGGTTCATGCTGCAGCCCGCCAGGCCAAGCAGGCCGGCGAGCCACAAAATAGGGAGGCGCAGAGCAGTCATCGTTCCGTCCAGGTGGCAGCCACAAGGCTTGCCACAGTGAAAAAATACTCGGTCATTATGAAGAACGCTCGGCCACGCCGGCGCTTGAAAGGGCCTATCATCCGTGAATATGCGCGCCGACTCCAGCGCGAAAGTATCGATCTGCGGCATTTAATCGCAGACCGAGCCCTCTAGTACGCCTAATTGAGGTTTTCGACGAGCAGCGCATCGACTCGCTGAAATCCCCTCGGAAGCTTGTTGCCTCGCCGACCGCGTTCACCCTTGTAATGCTCAAGATCGTCTGCTTTCAACGAAAGCGTGCGCTTTCCTGCCTGCAGGACAAGCGTCGCGCCTTCCGGTAACACTGCAATATCCGTGACATATTCCTCACGGCTGGCGACCCGTTCGCCGGAAATACCAATAATCTTGTTGCCCTTGCCTTTGCCCAACTGTGGCAGGTCGCTGATCTTGAACACCAGCAACCGGCCTTCGGTGGTGACCGACGCCAGCCAGTTGCTCTCCCGATCGGCAACCGGGCGCGGCGCAATCACCTTGGCGTTGTTCGGCAGGCTCAACAACGCCTTGCCCGCCTTGTTCTTGGCTTGCAGGTCCTCACCCTTGACCACGAACCCGTAACCCGCGTCCGATGCGATTACGTAAAGTCCATCATCATCAGGCATCAGCACACATTCAAAAGTTGCACCCGGTGGCGGCGTTAAACGACCGGTCAGCGGTTCGCCCTGGCCGCGCGCCGATGGCAGGGTATGGGCCGGCACCGAATAGCTGCGCCCGGTGGAGTCGACGAACACCGCAAACTGGTTGGAACGCCCGGCCGCCAAGGCCTTGAAGCCGTCTCCAGCCTTGTAGGAAAGCCCCGTCGCGTCAATATCATGACCCTTGGCGGAACGCACCCAGCCTTTTTCCGACAGCACGACCGTCACTTTCTCGTTCGGCAACAGATCATGTTCGCTCAGCGCCTTGGCTTCGGCGCGCTCGACGATCGGCGAACGACGGTCGTCGCCATAGGTTTCGGCGTCCTTGAGCAGTTCGGTGCGCACCAGCTTCTTGAGCTTGGCTTCGCTGCCCAGCAGGGCTTGCAGCTTGGCCTGCTCCTTGAGCAATTCATCCTGCTCGGCGCGCAGCTTCATCTCTTCCAACCGCGCCAACTGCCGCAGACGGGTGTCGAGGATGTAGTCGGCCTGGATTTCGCTCAGGGCAAAACGCTCGATCAGGCTGGCCTTGGGGTGCTCCTCGGTGCGGATGATGTGAATCACTTCATCCAGGTTGAGGTAGGCAATCAGCAAGCCGTCCAACAGGTGCAGGCGGCGCTCGACCTTGTCCAGGCGGAATTGCAGGCGCCGGCGCACGGTCTTGACCCGGAACTCCAGCCATTCCACCAGCAAGGCCCGCAGGTTTTTCAGCTGCGGCTTGCCGTCCAGGCCGATAATGTTGATGTTGACCCGGTAGCTGGACTCCAGGTCAGTGCTGGCGAACAGATGCTGCATCAGCGCGTCGTGGTCGACCCGGCTGTTGACCGGGATGATCACGATGCGGCACGGATTTTCGTGGTCGGATTCGTCACGCAAGTCGGCCACTTGCGGCGCTTTCGACGGTTTTGCCTGCATCATCGCAGCAATCTGTTCCAGGACCTTAGCCCCGGACACCTGATGCGGCAGCGCCGTGACAATGATGTCGCCGTCTTCGATGTGGTACACGGCGCGCATACGCACCGAACCGCGGCCGGTCTCGTAGATTTTCAGCAGGTCGGCGCGGGGAGTGATGATTTCCGCTTCGGTCGGATAGTCCGGGCCTTGGATATGCTCGCAGAGCTGCTCCACCGTGGCTTTCGGCTCGTCCAGCAGACGTACGCACGCCGTGGCCACTTCCCGCAGGTTGTGGGGCGGCACGTCGGTGGCCATGCCCACGGCGATACCGGTGGTGCCATTGAGGAGGATATTCGGCAAACGTGCCGGCAACACCAAGGGTTCGTCGAGGGTACCGTCGAAGTTCGGTCCCCAGTCCGCGGTGCCCTGGCCCAGTTCGCTGAGCAGCACCTCGGAATAGCGCGACAGCCGCGCCTCGGTGTACCGCATGGCCGCGAAGGACTTGGGATCGTCCGGCGCACCCCAGTTACCCTGGCCGTCCACCAACGTGTAGCGATAGCTGAACGGCTGGGCCATCAGCACCATGGCTTCGTAGCAGGCCGAATCGCCGTGGGGGTGGAACTTACCGAGCACGTCGCCGACGGTACGCGCCGATTTCTTGTGCTTGGAATCCGCATCCAGCCCCAGCTCACTCATGGCATAGATGATCCGCCGCTGGACCGGCTTCAAACCGTCGCCGATGTGCGGCAAGGCGCGGTCCATGATCACGTACATGGAGTAATTGAGGTAGGCATTTTCGGTGAAGTCAGCCAGCGATCGGCGTTCTACGCCGTCTAAGCTGTCTGCAAGAATGTCGCTCATGCGGGCCTCATCAGTTCGTTGTCTGGCGCAGCAGCATGGTGCCGTCGCGCTGGGTAAATTCAAGTTTGTTCAGGGCGCTCATGCCCAGCAGCACTTGCGTGCCACCCAGGCCGGGCGCCACCAGGGCACGGACATCGCGCAAGACAATGTCACCCAATTGCAGCCGGTCGATGCGGGTACGGTAGCCCTCGCTCACACCGTTGGCGGTGCTCAAGGTCACGCCGAAACCCTTTTCCAGCTTGAGGCGCTCGGCCAGCTCCAGCGGAATCGCCACGTCGGTGGCACCGGTGTCGAGCATGAAGTCCACCGGCTGGCCGTTGATCTGGCCGCTGGCGACGAAATGCCCCTGTGTATTGCCGACCAACTTCACCTCGATAAAACCTTCGCCTTTTTGCGAGTACACCTGGGTGTTGGGATTTTGCTGGCGCTGCTCCCATTGGGCAAAAAACCGCGTCGCCAGAAACAGCGCCGCGCACCAGGCCAGGATCATCAGCACCCGGCCGGCGCGCTTGCCCGGCGGCTGCGGGCTCACGGCGAGGCGCTCCAGCCACCGTCGGGCGCGGCGAAACGCCAGACGATCGGCCGCTGTTCGCCATCGGCCCGCGTGCCATCGTTGTTGTCCTGGCCGATCCAGGCACCCTCGGCGTCCACCACCAGCGCTTCGGCCAGCCCATAAGGCTGGGGATAACGACGGTTATCCTGCAACGCCTCGGCGGCGAACGACCAGCAACGCTCCATCTGGGCGGTCCGCGGGTCACGCCGACAGATCTGATAGGCGTTGCGCTCCAGGGTAAACAGCTTGCCATCGAACAATGACAGGTCGGCGAAATCCCGCGAAACCGCCTTGGCCTTGGGGAACTGCGCCGGCTGCATTTCCAGCCCCGCTTCGCTCAACAACACGCAATTTCCATCGCAGTCCCACACCGTCTGCTGACGCTTGATCAGCAACAGGCCGCGGCGTTCGCGCTCGGCCGCAAACCATAGCTGGTCACCGGCCGGATTGATCGCCAAACCTTCGAACAATGCATTGAAATGCAGCAACATGCCGCTGGCACGGGCCTGGCGGATCAGGGTGGGGGCGATTTTCAACCAGCTCGCGGGCCCCGACGGCGGCACCTGCAACACCGCAGCATGGGACTCACTGACCATATAACGATTGCCGGCGTTGTCACAGCTGATGCCTTCGAAATCCAGTTCGCCGCCACGCAGGAACGACGCCGCCCAGGTTCGCGACCTCAAGCCCCAGGGCAAACCGCTGTCCGGCACCTTCGGCACCTCGATTTCAACCATCTCAGCCTGCCAGACCGGCGCATCGACGGGTTTGAGCCGGTAGATGCGATCATCGTCGCGATCAGACACCGTCCACATCTCGCCGCCGCACAGCGCCAACCCGGACAGGTTGCCACCGCGCATGCCGTCGACGGCGTGCTCGGACAACAGCTTCAACTCCGGCGCCGGCCCTGCGACTACCATCCCCGCCCATAGCCACAACGCCAGGGCGAAACCGTTGCGCATCAGGCCAGCACCTCGGCCAGGTCCCCTTTGGATTCGAGCCAGGACTTGCGGTCGCCGGCGCGTTTCTTCGCCAGCAGCATGTCCATCATTTCCGAGGTCGCTTCGAAATCATCCAGGGTCAACTGCACCAGACGGCGGGTGTTCGGGTCCATGGTGGTTTCACGCAACTGCGGCGGGTTCATCTCGCCCAGACCCTTGAATCGGGTGACTTGCGGCTTGCCGCGTTTCTTCTCGGCGACCAGGCGATCGAGGATGCCATCGCGCTCGGCTTCGTCCAGGGCGTAGTAGATTTCCTTGCCCAGGTCGATGCGGTACAGGGGCGGCATCGCTACATAGACGTGGCCGGCGTCCACCAGCGGGCGGAAATGCTGGACGAACAAGGCACAGAGCAGCGTGGCAATGTGCAGGCCGTCGGAGTCGGCGTCGGCGAGGATGCAGATTTTGCCGTAGCGTAGCTGGGTCATGTCCTCGGCGCCCGGATCGACGCCGATGGCCACCGCGATGTTATGCACTTCCTGGCTGGCCAGCACTTCGCTGCCGTCCACTTCCCAGGTATTGAGGATCTTGCCCCGCAACGGCAGGATCGCCTGGAACTCCTTGTCCCGCGCCTGCTTGGCCGAACCGCCGGCGGAGTCACCTTCCACCAGGAACAACTCGGAACGCATCGGGTCCTGCCCGGCGCAATCAGCGAGTTTGCCCGGCAAGGCCGGCCCCTGGGTGATGCGCTTGCGCTCGACCTTCTTGCTGGCCTTCAGACGGCGACCGGCGTTGTTGATCGCCAGCTCTGCCAGGGCCAGGCCGGTTTCCGGGTTGGCGTTGAGCCACAGGCTGAACGCGTCCTTGACCACCCCGGAAACAAACGCCGCCGCCTCACGGGACGACAGGCGCTCCTTGGTCTGGCCGGAGAATTGCGGTTCCTGCATCTTCATCGACAGGACGAAGGCAATGCGTTCCCAGACGTCTTCCGGCGCCAGCTTCACGCCACGGGGCAGCAGGTTGCGGAACTCGCAGAACTCACGCATGGCGTCGAGCAAGCCCTGGCGCAAGCCGTTGACATGGGTGCCGCCCTGGGCCGTGGGGATCAGGTTGACGTAGCTTTCCTGGACGCTTTCGCCGCCTTCGGGCAGCCACAACAGCGCCCAGTCCACCGCTTCCTTGTTACCGGCCAGGCTGCCGCAGAACGGCTCGTCAGGCAGGCGTTCGAAACCGCTGACCGCGTCCACCAGGTAAGAGCGCAGGCCGTCTTCGTAATGCCATTCGACTTTCTCGCCGGTGGCCTTGTCCTCGAAACTGACCAGTAGCCCCGGGCACAACACAGCCTTGGCCTTGAGCACGTGCTTGAGGCGGCTGACGGAAAACTTCGGAGAATCGAAATACTTCGGGTCCGGGGCGAAATACACGCTGGTCCCGGTGTTGCGCTTGCCGACGGTGCCCACCACTTCCAGCTCGGTGGCCTTGTAGCCGTCGGCGAACGTCATCTGGTATTCATTGCCGTCACGCTTGACCCGCACCCGCACCTGGGTCGACAAGGCGTTGACCACGGAAATACCTACCCCGTGCAGACCGCCGGAGAATTGGTAGTTCTTGTTGGAAAACTTGCCGCCGGCGTGGAGCTTGGTGAGGATCAGCTCGACGCCCGACACGCCCTCCTCAGGGTGAATGTCCACCGGCATGCCGCGACCGTCATCGCTGACTTCCAGCGAGTGATCGGCGTGCAGGATGACCTGCACCGACTTCGCATGCCCGGCCAAGGCTTCGTCGACACTGTTGTCGATGACTTCCTGGGCGAGGTGGTTCGGCCGACTGGTGTCGGTGTACATGCCGGGGCGCTTGCGCACCGGGTCGAGGCCCGAGAGGACTTCGATGGCGTCTGCGTTATAAGAGCTAGCGCTGGGAGTGGCCATGGGGTCTCGTCGTCAGTGTTCAATGAAAAAGGGGCGATGGGCTCACAGCGACGTGAAGTCGATCGCCTGGTACAAATCGGCGCCAATGCCGGCAAAACTCAACAGTGCCGGCAACTGCTGGGCAAACCCTTGGAAACTGTGGTCGCCGCCGGCCTGGATGCGCAAGGCACAGGCGCGGTAATACTGCTGGGCGTGGCGATAATCCAGCGTTTCGTCACCGGTTTGCAACCATACCTGATACCGCTGCGGATCCCGGGGCGCCGGCACTTCCAGCTCGGCCAGGGCCGTGACGTGGTCGTGGGTCAATTCCCAGGTTTCGTCGGTGTATAAATTCTTCTGCGTACCCAGGTACCCGTCGAACATCCGGTGCGGGCTCACGGCAGGATTGACCAACAGGGCCTTGAGGCCGTGGCGCTCGGCCAAGTGAGTCGCATAGTAGCCGCCGAGCGAGCTGCCGACCAGCAGCGGTCGACCCAGTTCTGCAATTGCTCGCTCCAGTTGACCGATGGCCTGGCGGGGGTGGTGATGCAAGGCGGGCACCTGTAGCTGGTCGCTCAGGCCTAGGCGCGTCATTACTTGCGTCAACTGGCTGGCCTTGGTCGACGCCGGGGCGCTGTTGAGGCCATGGATATAAAGGATCGAACCCGACATTGCCGACTCCCTGGGTGCTGGGCAAAGGCCGGAGTTTACAGGGAGATTGCGGTGGTTGGGGGGGATTTGACCGTGTTGTTGCCTCCTGTGAATCGTCGATCACAACACCTGTGGGAGCAAAGCTTGCTCGCGATGGCGGTCTGATTGAGTACATATCCATTGCTGCGGTAACGGCCACTTAGGGTTCCGCCCTGACGGCGGCTCACTTTTGAAAAGCGCAAAAGTAAGCAAAACGCTCCTGCCCCACCACTCGGTGCCTCGCTAGGGCTCGGCATGCCCTCACTCCGGCATTGCTCCGTGGGCCGCCGCGAAGGGCCATCCATGGCCCAGCGCGGCTAACCCGGCATCCATGCCGGGTTGCCCACTGCGCAATGCCTGCGTTCGGCCATCGTGGTTAACGGGGCGCCGAGATCAACGTCCAGCACGAGGCGGCCTGAGAGCCGACCTGGTTCTTGATGGGGACCGCGTTTCTCCTGTGGGAGCGGGCTTGCTCGCGAATGCGTCGGGTCAGCCAACATCAATCTTGATGGCACACCATTTTCGCGAGCAGGCTCGCTCCCACAGAGGATTTATGGTGAATGCGATACCTGAGAACAACTCGGAAAAAAATGTGGGAGCGAGCCTGCTCGCGATGGCGGCCTGACAGGCGGCCAGGATTTTTTGACCGCATACATATCCATTGCTGCGGTAACGGCTGCTTAGGGTTCCGCCCTGACGGCGGGTCACTTTCGAAAAGCGCGAAAGTAACCAAAGCGCTCCTGCCCCACCACTCGGCACCTCGCTTAGGCTCGGTGTGCCCTCACTCCGGCATTGCTCCGTGGGCCCGCCGCGAAGGGCCATCCATGGCCCAGCGCGGCTAACCCGGCATCCATGCCGGGTTGCCCACTGCGCAATGCCTGCGTTCGGCCAGCGTGGTTAACGGGGCGCCGAGATCAACGTCCACGCCGAGGCGGCCTAGTAGCCGACCTGGCTCTTTCGGTCGTACACCCATCAGATCTGTTTGAGCAGGACCTGTGGGAGCAAAGCTTGCTCGCGAGGCGGCCTGACAGCTGGCCTGGTCTCCGGTCGTACTCCGATCCCATTGCGGGAGCGATCTTGCTCGCCTCTGCTCGCGGTGTGGTCAGGGTTGTGTATTGACGTTGTCCAGCATCCGATTCGCCAATAAAGCGCCCAGCTCGATCAGTTGCTGAATGCCAAGGGCAACATGGCGTCGCGAGCCTTTCAGGTCGAAGGCAAGGTCGCTGACCATGGCATCGGCTGAGGCCAGGGTTTCACTGAGGTTGGCCAGCAGGCTTTCGGTGTCGACGCCGTCCACAACGGTGAACAGTCCTGAGGGCTTTTTCTTTTTGGATTGAGGTTTGGGGTCAAGATAATGGTCGATGGCGCGCTTGGCGGCTTCATCGAGGATCGGGGGAATCTGGCTGGCTTCGGAAGAAATGGAATCGTTTTTTGTTGGCCCAGAGTTATCTTCAGACATGTTGGCGCTCCACTAGGATTGAAATAACGCCCTTCTACTTTCGGGTTTCCAGGCCCGGCCGCTGAACTTTCAGCGACGGGAAAAGGTTAGCGACAGCCCTTCCCACCCAGCAACCGCCAGAGCTCGTCGGAAAAATCTGCTTGAACCAGGAAGGTTGTCCGACCATTCCCACAATTCAGGTCGGCTGTCAGGCAGTCATCGCGAGCAAGCTCGCTCCCACACAGGTTTTGGGTCGTTTATAAGATCAGTGTCCACCGCCGATCCCTGTGGGAGCCGAGCTTGCTCGCGATGGCGGTGGGTCTGCTTGCATCAATGCTGAATGTGTCGCCGTCTTCGCGAGCAGGCTCGCTCCCACAATTGGATGGGTGTACGACCGGGAGAGCCAGGTCGGCTGTCAGGCCGCCTCGCGAGCAAGCTTTGCTCCCACAGGTCCTGCTCAAACAGATCTGACCGATGTACGACCGGGAGAGCCAGGTCGGCTACTAGGCCGCCTCGCGATGGACGTTGATCTCGGGCGCCCCGTTAACCACGCTGGCCGAACGCAGGCATTGTGGAGTGGGCATCCCGGCATGGATGCCGGGATAGCCGCGCTGGGCCATGGATGGCCCTTCGCGGCGGGCCCACGGAGCAATGCCTTCGTTCGGGCATGCCGAGCCTAGGCGAGGCACCGAGTGGTGGGGCTGAAGCGTTTTGGTTACTTTTGCGCTTTTCAAAAGTGACCCGCCGTCAGGGCGGAACCCTAAGTGGCCGTTACCGCAGAAATGGATATGTACTCGATCAACAAGGCCAACTGTAAGGCCGCCTCGCGAGCAAGCTTTGCTCCCACAGACCTGATAGGTGTACAGCAGGGAGAAACAGGTCGGCTGTAACGCCGCCTCGTTCTCAGTAACCGTTGGAACCATAGTCGGGCGTGAACGCAAACCCAACCACCCGTTCAACCCCCGTCTCCAACCGCCCATCCGGCAACAACCGCAACCACCGATACCCCGGCGCCTGCGAGCCCACCGCAAAATCCTCACTCCCCGGCTCAAACTGAATACACGTCGAAGGCGAAGCCAACAAACGAACCCCCTCGCGCATCCGGTCAACCTCCTGATGCACATGCCCCCACAACACCGCCCGCACCTGGGGAAACCGGTCCAACACCGCAAACAGCGCCTCAGGATTACGCAACCCGATCGGCTCCATCCACGCACACCCAATCGACACAGGATGATGATGCAGGCACACCAAGTGATGCCGCTCCGGCGCCTCGCTCAAGGCATTAGCCAACAGAATCAACTGCTCCTCGGCCAAAAAACCCGGCACCGAACCCGGCACGGCGGAATCGAGCATCGTCACCCGCCAATTGCCAATGTCCACCACCGGATCGAGCAACGTACTCTTGACCGCCGCCTCAAGCATCACCTGCGGTTCATCATGGTTACCGGGAATCCACCGCGCCGGCGCATCGATTCGCGCAGTCAACTGCCGAAACGCCGCGTAGGATTGCAACGTGCCGTCCTGGGACAGATCGCCAGTGGCGAGCATCAGGTCGATATTCGGCTGTTGCTTGAGCACCAGATCAATGACCGCCCGCAAGCTGTCACGGGTGTTCATGCCCAGCAACGAAGCATCGGCCTCGGCGAACAAATGGCTGTCAGACAGTTGGACCAACAGTGCCGCATCGGCCGTGGTCAAGCTGGATACGCTCGGCAAATCGCTTTCTCCCAGGCGCAATCACGCCGTTGCATGAAGCCGCAATTATGCTGGGGGACGATCGAAAGGGGAAACCCGCGAACCGGAACCGGTTCACAACTACCGTACGACTTCGAACTCGTGGCCCAGCGCCAGGCAATGACTCAGCCACTCGCCCAGGAACAGGTTCAACTGGGCTTTTTCATCCGGCTGGTGCATCGAGGCATTAGGGTAAGGATAGATGCCACGAAAGCGTCGTGCATGTTCGGCGCTGACAACTTCGGCCATGCGCGCGTCGTGATAGACCTGCACTTCCAGTTGCGGCACCGGCAGCCAGGGCAGGCTGTGCTCCTGGCGCACCTGCAAGGTGGTGGTGTAGGGGCAGGTCTGCAGCACTTCCAGGGCCAGCACACCGAGCATCTGGTCGCCGTGGGTCACGGCGATGCGGCGCGGCAACGGGTCGTTGCGCATGTCCGGCAACAAGCGCATCAGGCGGGCATAGTTGGCCTCGCAGGCGGCCTGCAACCCCACCAGATCGACGCGATAGCGGTCGCGCAGCTTGTTCAGGACCATAGCCCCCTCACTTCATCGCGATTCAAGGCCAGCCATTGCAAGGCAATGATGCTGGCCGCGTTGCAGATACGTCCGTCGCGCACGGCTTGCAAGGCATCTTCGTAGGCCCAGACCTTCACCCGAATGTCCTCGGCCTCCTCCAGAAGGCCATGCAGGCCGCCTGCCCCCGTGCTGTCGCAACGCCCCAAGAACAAATGTACGAATTCATTGCTGCCGCCCGGCGATGGAAAATACTGGGTCATCGGCCAGAGCGCAGCGAAGACAAGCCCAGCTTCCTCCTGCGCTTCGCGATGAGCAACTTCTTCCGGTTGCTCGTCCTTGTCGATCAGGCCAGCCACCAGCTCCACCAGCCAGGGATTAGCGGTCTTGCCAATGGCCCCCACGCGAAACTGCTCGATCAACACCACTTCATCGCGCTGCGGGTCGTAGGGCAGCACACACACCGCATCATGACGCACAAACAGTTCACGGCTGATTTCACGGCTCATGCCACCGGCAAACAACTCGTGGCGCAAGACGAGGCGGTCGAGCTCATAGAAACCCTTGAAGCAGGTTTCACGCTTGACGATGTCCACGGTGTTCGGTGTGGCGTTGGCGAAATCGGTCATGACAATCCTCGTGTGCAGTCGATCGATACGAGGTTCCAACCTCGGCTTCGCGCCATCCTAACGCGCTCGAACCCTTTGGGGCAGCCCCCTTCCAGTGATCGGGATGGACGGCTGCGCTTAAAATCACTCTAATGAGCTTAGTGGCGAACTGATTGCCTTGCCGACAGTCGAAGCGGGTAACTTTTTGCCTTTCCGTGTTTCATGAAGGACGCCCATGTCGCTTTTCAAAACCGCCTCCGTGGCCGCCATTGCCCTGACCTTGGGCGCTTGCCAAAGCCTCTTCCAACCCAACTATCGCGCACCGCTGGAGACCACTCGCGATGCTTCGGAACAACTGCAACCAGGTTGCGCCAGCGCCGACTGCCCGTTGGTGAACATCGACACCCTGCGCTTTCCTGCCGAACCAGCCCTGGACGGCATCATCGAAAAGCGCCTGCTGCAAATGACCCGCGCCACCCCGGACGCCCCGGTGGCGCCGACGCTGGCGGCCTACCGCGAACAGTTTTTGCGCAGCGCCGCACCGCGCAACAGCAGCTATTTGCAGGCCAAAGTACGCGAGCAACATGACGGCCTGGTGATCATCGAACTGTCCAGCTACCTGGACACTGGCGGCGCCCACGGCACGCCGGGGCGCGGCTTCATCAACTATTCGCGCCAGCAACACAAGGTGCTGACGCTGTCGGACATGCTGCTGCCGGGCCAGGAAGAAGCCTTCTGGAAAGCCGCGCAAGTGGCCCACAACAGCTGGCTGATCAGCACCAAGCTGGATCAGGAGCCCGACTTCCTGAAACAGTGGTCCTTCCAGAAAACCCCACACATCGCGCTGACCTACGGCGGGGTGATCCTCAAGTACGAAGTGAGCACCATCGCGCCGTACGCCCTGGGCCACATCGAACTGAAGATCGCCTACCCACGTCTCAACGGCATCCTCAAGCCCGAGCTGTTCCCTGGCCGTAGCTGAAGGCCCGGCCCAGCAACAGCTGCAGCAACCCTGCCAGGATCAGCGACGGCAGGGTTGCGCCGATGTCCGGATAGAAGTTGGCCAGCAGATGATAGGTGCTCACCCCACCCAACCAGGCCAACAGGGCCGGCCAACGCAACGAGGCTGACACCACTTGGCTGCTGCGTTTGCGCAGGATGAAGTGGTCCACCAGCACCACGCCGAACAGCGGCGCGAACACCGAGCCGATCAGCAACAGAAAGTTCTGGTATTGCGCCAACGGTGCAAAGCAGGCGATCAAGGTGCAGATGACGCCAATCGCCAAGGCCAGGTGCTCGACCTTCAAGTCCGACAGCATGCCGCTGGACACCGCCGCCGAGTGGATGTCGGCGAAGGCGTTTTCCGATTCGTCCAGCAAAATCAGCAGCAGCGGAATACCCAATCCAGCACCTGCCAGGGCCAGCAGCAACGCGTTGACTTCACCGCTCGGTGCGAATGCCAGGGTGTAGGCCACGCCCAGGCTCAT
Source organism: Pseudomonas thivervalensis (assembly GCF_001269655.1). Lineage (GTDB taxonomy): Bacteria > Pseudomonadota > Gammaproteobacteria > Pseudomonadales > Pseudomonadaceae > Aquipseudomonas > Aquipseudomonas thivervalensis. The sequence continues at coordinate 454,924 of NZ_LHVE01000001.1, read as the reverse complement.
CAGCCAGAAGTTACCGATGAAGAAGCCCACGGCAGTACCGCCAAAAACATTCTTGGCCCGTTGACCGAAACGCGAGTAGTCGGCAATCAACGGCAACCACGACAGCGGCATCGCAATGGCGATGTCGAACCCCACCGCCAACGGCATCGAACCATCGCCCGCCTGGGCCCACAGCGCCGCCAGGTCAGCCTTGGCGAACAGGTTCCAGGTCAACCAGATGCAGGCCGCCAGCAGCAACCAGATGCCCCACTTGCGCAGGACCTTGCGCACGAACGTCAACGGCCCGCTCACGGCGAGCAGGGTCGCCAGGGCGCCGAAGAACAGCGTCCACAGCAGCGGGTTCGAACCCAGGCTGCCTTCGCTGAAGGCCCGGGCACCGAGCAGGCTGGCGGCATCGCGCATGACGATGATTTCGAACGAGCCCCAGCCGATCAACTGCAGCAGGTTCAACACCGCCGGCACGCTCGCACCCTTGCCACCGAGACTGAGCTTCAGCGCGGCCATGGCCGACAGGCCGGTGTCGCTGCCAATCACCCCGACCGCCGCCAGCAGCAGGACGCCCACCAGCGTGCCGAGGAAAATCGCCAGCAACGAACCGCTCAGGCCCAGGCCCGGCGCGAGTAGGGCACCGACCTGCAAGACCATCAGGCCGATGCCGAGGGAGAACCACAGGGAAAACAGATCGCGGGCGCCGAAGACGCGTTTGTCCAGGGGGACAGCGGTGTCGGGGGAGTAGGTGCTGGGTTGGATGTTCACAGAGATATCTCAGGGCAGATTATTGTTTTGGGGCGCGGATCATCCTTGTGGCGAGGGAGCTTGCTCCCGCTCGGCTGCGAAGCAGCCGCCAAACCGGTCACCACAATTCTGATTGCCAGAACGCGGTGACTGGTTTTGGGCCCGCTTCGCAGGCCAGCGGGAGCAAGCTCCCTCGCCACAGGTGAGTGCCGCCCAGGTCAGACTTTCTTGTAAAGCTGACTACCTTCCTTCTTGAACCGCTCGGCCTGCTCCGCCAAGCCTTGGGCGACATCCACATCCACCGCTTCAATGCGCTGGTTGGCGGCGTACTCGCGCACTTCCTGGGTAATTTTCATCGAGCAGAATTTCGGCCCGCACATCGAGCAGAAATGCGCCACCTTGGCCGAGTCCTTCGGCAGGGTTTCGTCGTGGTACGAGCGGGCGGTGTCCGGGTCCAGGCCGAGGTTGAACTGGTCCTCCCAGCGGAACTCGAAACGCGCCTTGCTCAGGGCGTTGTCGCGGATCTGCGCGCCCGGGTGCCCTTTGGCCAGATCGGCAGCATGCGCGGCGATCTTGTAGGTGATGATCCCGGTCTTCACGTCATCCTTGTTCGGCAAGCCGAGGTGTTCCTTCGGCGTGACGTAGCAGAGCATCGCGCAACCGAACCAGCCGATCATCGCCGCACCGATACCGGACGTGATGTGGTCGTAGCCCGGCGCAATGTCGGTGGTCAATGGGCCGAGGGTGTAGAACGGCGCCTCGTCGCAGCACTCGAGCTGCTTGTCCATGTTCTCTTTGATCAACTGCATCGGCACGTGGCCGGGGCCTTCGATCATGCATTGCACGTCGTGCTTCCAGGCGATCTTGGTCAGCTCGCCGAGGGTTTCCAGCTCGCCGAACTGCGCTTCGTCGTTGGCGTCGGCAATCGAGCCCGGACGCAGGCCATCGCCCAGCGAGAAGCTGACGTCGTAGGCCTTCATGATTTCGCAGATGTCTTCGAAGTGGGTGTAGAGGAAGTTTTCCTTGTGGTGCGCCAGGCACCACTTGGCCATGATCGAACCGCCACGGCTGACGATACCGGTGACGCGCTTGGCGGTCATCGGCACATAACGCAGCAACACGCCGGCGTGGATGGTGAAGTAGTCGACGCCCTGCTCGGCCTGCTCGATCAGCGTGTCGCGGAACAGCTCCCAGGTCAGGTCTTCGGCCACGCCGCCGACCTTTTCCAGGGCCTGGTAGATTGGCACGGTGCCGATCGGCACCGGCGAGTTGCGGATGATCCACTCGCGGGTTTCATGGATGTGCTTGCCGGTGGACAGGTCCATGACCGTGTCCGAACCCCAGCGAATGCCCCAGGTCAGCTTCGCCACCTCTTCTTCGATGGACGAACCCAGCGCACTGTTGCCGATGTTGCCGTTGATCTTCACCAGGAAGTTACGGCCGATGATCATCGGTTCCAGTTCGGTGTGGTTGATGTTGGCCGGGATGATCGCGCGGCCACGGGCGATTTCGTCACGCACGAATTCCGGGGTGATGACCTTCGGTACACTGGCGCCGAAGCTGTGGCCAGCGTGTTGCTGGTCCAGCAGGCCGGCGGCGCGGGCCACTTCCAGCTTCATGTTTTCGCGGATGGCGACGTATTCCATCTCGGCGGTGATGATGCCCTTGCGCGCGTAATGCATCTGGCTGACGTTGGCACCCGGCTTGGCGCGACGCGGGTTGTTCACGTGGGCAAAGCGCAGCTTGGTCAGTTCGGCGTCGGCCAGGCGCTCCTGGCCGAAGTTGGAACTCAGGCCCGCCAGGCGCTCGGTGTCGCCACGGGCTTCGATCCACGGCGAGCGCACATCGGCCAGGCCTTTGCGCACGTCGATGATCACGTTCGGGTCGGTGTACGGGCCCGAGGTGTCATACACCACCACCGGCGCGTTGATTTCGCCGCCGAAGTCGGTCGGGGTCACGTCGAGGCTGATTTCGCGCATGGGCACGCGGATATCAGGGCGGCTGCCCTGGACGTAGATTTTTTGCGAGCGGGTAAAGGGCTGAACCGATTGCTGATCGACCTGGGCCGATTCACTGAGGTTGATCGCGTTTTTTGATTTTGTCGTCATCACGGGCTCTCCAGACACACATCCAGGCAGTGGATTTTTGTCGGAGCGAACCTGTAACGAATGGACGCATCCCTGCACGAAAGTGCGGACGCTGTGCTTGCTGCTCGAGTGCGTTCAATGGTCGAACGACATCCCGGACGAAGCACAAGAGGACTCGCCGGGTGACGAGAAATCTTGTTCCCTACGCAGGCGCTAACCTGATCAGGTTCAACGGGATCCGAAATTATTCGATCTCAGCCTCATAGCAAGGCACCCCGACAAGAACCCGGCCAGTCTAGACACAACCACGAGAGAACGCCATCGCCAGGGCAAAAGGCGTGATGAATGGCGCATATACAGGATTGTTGCCGTGCCTTTGCACAACTACACTCGCTACGCCGCGCGCCACTTATGCGCACTCTCATTTGTGAACTAGGGATAGCCTCATGCTGCGCAAACTTTCACTGGCCCTGGCCGTGTCTTGTGCGTCCAACGCAATGGCCTGGGCCGCCGAAGCGCCCTTGACCACCAAAACCGATCTGGTGAGCGTGTATCAGGAAGCGGTGGACAACAACGCCGATCTGGCCGCTGCCCGCGCTCAATACGGCGCCCAGAAGGAAGTGGTGCCCCAGGCACGCGCCGGATTGTTGCCGAACCTTTCGGCCGGTGCCGACCTGAACAACACCCGTACCGAACTGGACCAGCCGGCGATGACCGCCACCCGCAGTTCCACGGTTTACCAGGCAACGCTGTCCCAACCGATTTTCCGCGCCGACCGCTGGTTCCAGCTCCAGGCGGCAAAGTCCGTCGACGAACAAGCGTCGCTACAACTGTCGGCCACTGAACAGAACATGATCCTGCAAAGCGCCGAAAGCTACTTCAACGTGCTGCGCAGCCAGGACAACCTGGCCTCGACCAAGGCAGAGGAAGCCGCGTTCAAGCGCCAGCTCGACCAGTCCAACGAACGCTTCGACGTCGGCCTGTCAGACAAGACCGACGTGCTGCAATCCCAGGCCAGCTACGACACCGCACGGGCCAACCGGATCCTCGCCCAGCGCCAGGTCGAAGACGCTTTTGAAGCCCTGATCACCCTGACCAACCGCCAGTACAACTCGCTCCAGGGCATCGTCCACACCCTGCCGATCCTGCCGCCGACACCGAACGACGCCAAGGCCTGGGTCGACACGGCGGCCAAGCAGAACCTGAACCTGCTGGCCAGCAACTACGCCGTCGATGCCGCCGAGGACACCCTGCGCCAACGCAAGGCCGGCCATGCACCGACCCTCGATGCGATCGCCCAATACAGAAAAGGCGACAACGACGGCCTCGGCTTTACCAACCCGAGCCCCACCGGCCAGCGTTATGGCGGCGATGCCGAGCAACGCACCATCGGCCTGCAACTGAGCATCCCGATCTACAGCGGCGGGCTGACCAGCTCCCAGGTGCGCGAGTCCTACTCGCAACTCACCCAGACCGAGCAGCAACGCGAAGGCCTGCGCCGCCAGGTCGTGGAGAACACCCGTAACCTGCACCGTGCGGTGAATACCGACGTGGAGCAGGTCCAGGCCCGGCGCCAGTCGATCATCTCCAACCAGAGCGCGGTGGAAGCCACGGAGATCGGTTACCAGGTGGGTACGCGCAACATCGTCGATGTGCTCGATGCGCAGCGTCAGCTGTACACCTCGGTGCGCAACTACAACAACGCCCGCTACGACTACATCCTCGACAACCTGCGCCTCAAACAGGCGGCCGGGACCTTGAGCCCGGCGGACCTGCAGGACCTGTCGCGCTACCTCAAGCCCGACTACAACCCCGACCGCGACTTCCTGCCGCCGGACCTGGCCCAGGCCGCGGCGGAGCAGCTGCGCTCGCGACCGGCGCAGTAGCACACCGATCCCGCGGGCAACGAGTCATTTTTGTGTTGGGCGACTTACCTGTGGCGAGGGAGCTTGCTCCCGCTGGCCTGCGAAGCAGGCCCAAAACCAGTCACTGCGTTCTGCCAGCCAGAACTGCAGTGCCGACTTTACGGCTGCTTCGCAGCCGAGCGGGAGCAAGCTCCCTCGCCACAAAAGCTCAGTCGAGCAACCGCCCCAACCCGTCCAGCAACCGCTGCAACGCGCCCTGGTTGCTGCGCATCACCGCAAGCCCCGCCTCGGCCATACGTTGGGCATCCCGGGGCAGTTCAAACAGGCGCTGGACCGCCAGGGCCAGGCTTTCGGCATCTTCCACTTCCGCCAGCGCCCCGGCGGTGCGCAGTTGCGCGGCGATTTCGAGGAAGTTGAACAGGTGCGGCCCACTGAGCACCGGCTTCGCCAGGGCCGCCGGCTCGAGCAAATTGTGCCCACCGTTGGGCACCAGGCTGCCACCGACAAACGCACTGTCGGCCAACGCGTAGAGAAACAGCAGCTCGCCCATGGTGTCGCCGAGCAACACCGAAGCCTGGGCGGCAACCGGTTGCCCACTGGAGCGCCGCACCGTGACCAGACCTTCGTTGACACACAGTTGATGCACGGAGTCGAAGCGCTCGGGATGGCGCGGCACCAGGATCAGCAACGCATCGGGATAACTGTCGAGCAGCCGACGATGGGCGGCCAGCACCACTTCGTCCTCACCCTCGTGGGTGCTGGCGGCGATCCACACCGGGCGATCCACCGCGTGCCACTCACGGCGCAAGGCGCTGGCGCTTTCGAGCAGTTGCGGGTCGATGGTCAGGTCGAACTTGATCGAGCCGGTGACCTCAACGGTTCCCACCCGGGCGCCCAAATGGCGAAAACGCTCGGCTTCGGCTTCGGTCTGTACGGCGAACAGGCTCATCTCGGCGAGCATCGGTCGAGTGAGCTTGGGAAAACGCGCGTAGCCCCGCGCCGAGCGCTCCGACAGCCGCGCGTTGGCCAGGGCCACGGGAATGCCGCGCCTGGCGCATTGGTGAATGTGGTTGGGCCATAGTTCGGTTTCCATGATCACCGCCAGGGACGGTTGAACGCGGTCGAGAAAACGCTTGGCGGCGCAGGGCAAGTCGTAAGGCAGGTAGCAATGCTGGATGCGTGGCTCGCTGGCGAACAACGCCCGGATCCGCTCCGAACCGGTGGGCGTCATGCAGGTGACGGTGATCGGCAGCTGTGGATAACGTTGCAGCAAGGCGCGGATCATTGGCGCGGCGGCAATGCTCTCGCCCACCGACACCGCATGGACCCAGATGCCTCCCGGGACCATGACCGGCAGGCCCCAGGAGAACCGCTCGCCAATGCGCCGGGCATACGCCGGCGCCTTGCGGGCCCGCAGCCACAGCCGAATCGCTACCAGTGGCAGCCCCAGGTAAAACAACGCGCTATAGAGAGTTCTGTTCATGGCGGCGGAGTTTATCGGTTTTTCAGCCGATCGCCTGCAACTGCACGGCAAAACGTTCCGCCAGCCAACGGGCGGCCGGGCCCAGGGGTTCATCGCGGCGCCAGACCAGTTCCACCACCAGGGCCGGCGGGGTCCATTCGCTGTTGAGCTCGACCATATCCCCCAGGTATGCCGGGTATTGCACAACATGCCGTGGCAACCACGCCCAGCCCAGGCCACTCCTCAGCCATTCGGCCAACACGTAGAAACTGTCGGCGCGCCAGACCTGCGGGCTGGCCTGCTCACTGCCGGGGTAAACGCTGGTCTGGGTCGCCATCAACAATTGGCGGTGCCGGGCCATTTCCCGGCAGGACACATAATCATGGTTCGCCAGCGGATGGCCGCGGCCGCACACCGTGACCATCTCGACGCTGCCCAGCACCCGGCGCTCCAGCGCCTCGGGGATCTGGTCGTGGTAGAACAGCAAGCCGAGGTCCGCGCGCCGCTCCACCAGTTTGCGCGCCACATCGCCTTGGGCGGCGCTGGCCAGTTGCACTTCGAGGGTGGGGAATTGCTCGGCCAGGGCCGCCAGGCTGTCGATGACCGGTTGATAAGGCATGGCTTCGTCCTGGGCCAGGCGCAGGGATGCTTCCTGCCCACGCATCAAGGCCAGAGCCCGACCGTTGAGGCGCTCGCACTGGCGCAGCACTTCCCTGGCCTCTTCGAGCAGGGCTTCGCCGGCATCGGTGAGCTTGGGCTGGCGACCGCTGCTGCGCTCGAACAGGCTCACCCCCAAGTCGTCCTCCAACGAGGCAATCGCACTGCTGATGGCCGATTGCGCCTTGCGCTGGTCCCGTGCCACGGCGGAAAACGAACGCTTTTCAGCGACCCCGACAAACAGTCGCAATTGCTCAAGGTTCCACTGCTCGTTCATGGCTCAACCTATCTTCAATACAGATAGGTAATGACTTTACCGCATCTGAGCGATCTCTAGAATGGCCCCATCGAAAGACGCAACCGTCGAAGAGGAACCGCCCATGAACGCCTACTACTACCTGGCCATCGCCATCTGCGCCGAAGTCATCGCCACCGTTTCGATGAAGGCGATCAAGGGCCTGAGCACGCCCCTGCCCTTGTTGTTGGTCATCGTCGGCTACGCCACCGCTTTCTGGATGCTGACGCTGGTGGTGCGCACCGTACCGGTGGGGGTGGCCTATGCGGTCTGGGCCGGACTGGGGATCGTCATGGTCAGCGTGGCGGCGCTGTTCATCTACGGGCAGAAACTGGACGTGCCGGCGATGCTGGGGATGGCGTTGATTGTTCTTGGGGTGGTGGTGATCCAGCTGTTTTCCAAGACTGCTGGGCACTGAAAAACACTGCCATTGAGTTGGAACACACCGATATTGAGCTGGAACGCACTTGTGGCGAGGGAGCTTGCTCCCGCTTGGGTGCGAAGCGCCCACTAGAAACGGGACCGCTTCGCGCTGGAGCGCCAGCCCGGTCCAGCGGGAGCAAGCTCCCTCGCCACAAGAGCTTTGTCGCAAGTTGCCGACGTTGATCGTCAACAAATGCCCTCCGCATCGAGTCTGTATACTGCGCCCTTGTCTTGAACACTGAGGTCGCTCATGCCATCCGTTATTTCCACCGACGTTCTGATTGTCGGCGCAGGCGTCGCCGGCCTTTGGCTGAATGCCCGCCTGCGTCGCCAGGGGTTTTCGACCGTGCTGGTGGAAAGCGCCAGCCTCGGCGGCGGGCAGAGTGTCAAATCCCAGGGCATCATCCATGGCGGCGCCAAGTACGCCTTGCATGGCGCCCTGACCGGGGCCTCGGAAGCCATCGCCGACATGCCGCGCCGCTGGCGCGAAGCCCTGAAGGGGGAAGGCGAACTGGACCTGTCCGGCGTGCGCATGCTGTCCGATGCCCACTACCTCTGGTCCCCCGGCACCCTGGCCGGCAACCTCACCAGTTTCTTTGCCAGCAAGGCCGTGCGTGGACGGGTCGACCAGGTCAAGGGCGACCAACTGCCGCCGGCCCTGCAAGACAAACGTTTCAAGGGCAAGGTCTATCGCCTGGCCGAACTGGTGGTGGACGTGCCCAGCCTGATCGCGCGCCTGGCGGAACTGGCCGGCGACAGCCTGCTGGCCGGCCAACATATCGAACCCCTGCGCGAAGACGGCGCGCTGACGGGACTGAAGGTCGATGGCCGGGAGATTCGCGCCCAACGCATTGTCCTCAGCGCCGGGGGCGGCACCGCCGACCTGCTCAACGCCCTGGGCCTGGACAAACCGGCCATGCAGACTCGGCCATTGCACATGGTCCTGGTCAAGGGACCGAGCCTCAAGCCGCTTTACGCCCACTGCCTGGGCGGCGGACCGAAGCCACGCGTCACTGTGACCACCCATCCGGCCGCCGATGGCCAATGGGTCTGGTACCTGGGGGGCGACCTGGCCGAAGGCGATGCCGTCACTCGCGAGCCCGCCGCACAGATCGCCGCCGCCCAGAAAGAACTCGGCCAGCTATTGCCCTGGGTCGACCTCAGCACCGCGCAATGGGCCACGCTGCGGGTTGACCGCGCCGAGCCGCTGCAATCAGGCCTGACCCGCCCGGATAACGCTTTCCTCGCCGAGCAGGATCGCCTGCTGGTGGGCTGGCCGACCAAACTGGCCCTGGCCCCGGACTTCGCCGATCGGGTGATCGATGCGCTGCAACGCGAGGACATCCAGCCAAGCCACCCGGCCCCGCTGCCGGACTTGCCGAAGCCGCCCATGGGCGTGCCTGCCTGGGAGCAACTGCTGCCATGAGCCAAGCGACCCTGCACGACCTCTATCGGCCCTTGGGCCATGACGGCCCGCGGGTTTCCCCCCTGGGCCTGGGCACCGTCAAGCTGGGCCGCGACCAGGGCGTCAAATACCCCAACGGCTTTCAGATTCCCGATGACGACGAAGCGCGCATGCTGCTCAAACTGGCGCGCGACTTGGGCATCAACCTGATCGACACCGCGCCGGCTTACGGCCGCAGCGAGGAACGCCTCGGCCCGCTGCTGCGCGGCCAACGCCAGGACTGGGTGATTGTCAGCAAGGTCGGCGAAGAGTTCAGCGACGGCCAGTCACGCCACGACTTCAGTGCCGCCCACACACGGTTCTCGGTGGAACGCAGCCTCAAGCGCCTGGAAACCGACTATATCGACCTGGTCCTGGTGCATTCCGACGGCAACGACCTGGCGATCCTCAACGACAGCGAGGTCTACCCGACCCTGGCGGCGCTCAAGCGCGAAGGCAAGATCGGCGGCTTCGGTTTTTCCGGCAAGACCGTCGACGGCGGTTTGAAAGCCCTGGAGCAAGGCGATTGCGCGATGGTCACCTACAATCTGAACGAACGAAACGAAAAGGCGGTCATTGACTACGCCAGCAAACACGGCAAAGCGATTCTGGTGAAAAAAGCCTTGGCCAGCGGCCACGTCTGCCTGGGCCCCGGGGTAGACCCGGTTCGCGCCAGTTTCGAACTGTTGTTTGAGCATCCTGGGGTCGCCAGTGCTATTGTCGGCACCATCAATCCGCTGCACCTCGCCCATAACGTCGCGACCGTCGCCACGGTCCTGCGTAAACACTGACGCCGCCCTACGCGGCCTGAAGGAAGGAGCCGACATGCCGCGTACGCTCATCAGAAAGAACCCAAGCAACTTCAAGACCCTGCCCCTGTTCGTCGAAGCGACCCCCGAAGGCCTGACTTACCAGAGCGTCGGGATGCCGCTGAATTTCGCCCAGACCTTACAGCGCCGCCGCCCTGTCGCGGTGGCCGATGCCGAGCGTTTTTCCCTGGAACTGGCCAATCTGGGCGTCTCGGTACGCCTGACCCTGCATTGGCAGAACCGCGACTATTGGGTACTGGTGCGCCAGCGTCGGCAGGATCGCGGCGACGTCGTGCTCAAGCTGATTTCCGGCTACGTCCCGGCCCACGAGCTGAACCTGCCGCTGCTCACCGCCATCAGCGAAATTGCCGAAGAGTGCCTGCTGGAAACCCCTGAAGGCTGGCTGGGTGGGCGTTTCAACGACACCTGGCTGCCGGCCCCCTACGCCACGGCCCTGCATTACCGCGAAGCCTTGCCGTTTCGCCTGACGCCACTGTCGGGCTCGGCCCGCCCGGTGCGCAGCGCCAATCTGCAGTTGATCGAGCGGCCACGGGCCTACGTGCACCTGCCGACGGCATCGCTGCAATTGATCTATGACTTGCGCCTGGATGTGCCCAAGGAAGCCAAGTCCCTGAGCCTGTTTCACGTCGATGAGCGCCTGGAAGGCGACCAGTTGGTGGCGCGCCTGGACCGCAAGCGCCCGGACCTGTACCTGATGCCGCTGCAGGACGGGCAGCCCTTGCCCGAGCTGTATACCTTGAAGAAAGATCAGTTGCACCCGGCCAGCACCCGTGGGCTGTACCTGGCGGAAAGTTTCGCCCGGCAGGACGGCTGGCTGGTGCGCGACGAGCGGATTCGCTGGAAGGACTGGCTGCGCCAGCAAGGGCTGACGCCACCGGGCAAGGAGTCGGGCCTGACCCGACTCAAGGGCAAGGCGCGGCAGTTGCTCAAGAAGATCGTGCCGCGCAAGGTGGCTCGTTAGAAACTACGCCACCCAGAGCGCTTTTGTGGCGAGGGAGCTTGCTCCCGCTTGGGTGCGCAGCGCCCACTTGAACTGGGACCGCTTCGCGCTCCAGCGGGAGCAAGCTCCCTCGCCACAACAGCCGCCAGGCTCAAACTGCCGCTCAGTTATTGCGGATCTTTTCCACAATCGCCGTCGTCGAGCTGTTTTCCACCAGCCCCAAGACTTTCACGGTACCGCCGTAGGCCGTGACGATGTCCGCGCCCACGACCTGGTCGATCCCGTAGTCACCGCCCTTGACCAGCACGTCCGGCTTGACCTGGCGCAGCAGGTTTTCCGGGGTGCCCTCGCTGAAGCTGATCACCCAGTCCACGGCGCCCAGGCCGGCCAGGACCGCCATGCGCCGGTCGACGCTGTTGATCGGCCGCCCCGGCCCCTTGAGACGGCTAACGGAGGCGTCGTCATTGACCGCGACGATCAGCCGATCACCCTGGGCCCTGGCCTGCTCGAGGTAGGTCACGTGACCGGCGTGCAGGATGTCGAAACAACCGTTGGTGAAGACGATGCTTTCGTTGTGGGCACGGGCGTCGTCAACGGCCAGCAGCAATTGCTCCAGGCCCAATACGCCGCGCTCGGAACCTTCCTCGCGCTGGATGGCACGGCGCAGCTCGGGGGCGCTGATGGCCGCCGTGCCGAGCTTGCCGACGACAATGCCGGCCGCCAGGTTCGCCAGGGCGACCGCGTGGGGCAGTTCCTCCCCGGCAGCGATCGCCGCGGCCAAGGTGGAAATCACCGTGTCGCCAGCCCCCGTCACGTCGAACACTTCACGGGCACGGGCCGGCAGGTGCAACGCCGGGTGATCGGGGCGCAGCAAGGTCATGCCGTGCTCGCCACGGGTCACCAGCAAGGCGCCGAGGTCGAGGTCCTGCATCAGCTGCGCGCCTTTGCTCACCAATTCGTGCTCATCGACGCAACCGCCGACGATGGTTTCGAACTCGCTGAGGTTCGGCGTGATCAGGCTGGCGCCCCGGTAGATGGAAAAATCCTTGCCCTTGGGATCGGCCAGGACCGGAATGCCACGGGCACGGGCGGCCTGGATCAGCGCCTGGTGGTTTTTCAACGCGCCTTTGCCGTAGTCCGACAACACCAGGACCTTGACACCTTCGAGCAGGTTTTCGACCTCGGCACCGAGGGCCAGGGGATCGGTGGCGAACGGTTCTTCGAAATCGATACGCAGCAATTGCTGGTGACGGCTCATGACCCGCAGCTTGACGATGGTCGGCTGGTGCGCAACGCGCTGGAATATCGCGCGTACACCCGCACCCTTGAGGCTGTTGGTCAGGCTGTCGGCGGCCTCGTCGTCACCGGTCACGCCCACCAGGGAGGCCGGTGCGCCGAGGGCAGCGATGTTCAAGGCCACGTTGGCGGCACCACCGGGGCGATCCTCGATGTGCTCGACCTTGACCACCGGTACCGGCGCCTCAGGGGAAATCCGTGAGGTACCGCCATGCCAGTAGCGGTCGAGCATGACATCGCCGACCACCAATACAGGGGCTTGATCGAATCGCGGCATGGACAACTTCATGGAGCATCCCACATACAAAATGAACAGGGGCGCGATATTAGCACAGGGTTGAGGCAGGCTCTTCCATGGCTGTAACCGGACGCGATAGCCGCTTTCAGGGGAAGCGCTGTACCAATGCCCACAATCGCTCGCAGGCCTCGCTCAGCACCAGCTCGCCCGTGTCGATATTGCCCTCGGGGGCCAGGGGAGCTTCGTACGGACTGTCGACGCCAGTGAAATTTTTCAACCGGCCGGCACGCGCTTCCCGATAAAGCCCCTTTGGATCCCGCTGGGCACAGACCTCGAAGGACGTGCTGACATAGACTTCCAGGAAGCGGCCCTCGGGAAACAACTTGCGCGCCGCCTCACGGTCGGATCGAAACGGTGAAATGGCCGCAACGATGACAATCAGCCCTGCGTCGACCATCAGCCGCGCTACCTCGGCAATGCGTCGGATGTTCTCATTGCGTGCTTCAGGCGTCATGCCCAGGTCACTGCACAACCCCCGGCGCAGGTTGTCGCCGTCAAGCAGACAGGTGTGAAGCCCCTGCTCGTGCAGCCGCACTTCCAGCGCATTGGCCAGTGTCGACTTCCCCGCCCCGGAAAGCCCGGTCAGCCAGATGCATAGCGGTTGTTGGAATTTGATCGCGGCCCTGGCCTGGGGGGAAACCGTCGACGTGTGAAGCGAGTTCTGTTGATGCATCGATACCTTTGACATCCTCTCCATGAATCAAGCATCTCCCATGCGCTGCCGGTAGCTCAGAAGTAAAGCACAGGCTGGCGCGGGCACGTCAACGAATCAGGGGCGGCCAGCCTGGCGATCATCCTGCGGCGAGGTGTCCAAGTGCCGAACCCAGAAAAGCTCATGCCGACGAACCGCCTTGCGGAAGAACTCATCCTCTCCGGTACGAGGCCAGCGACGCCCGGCCAGCAGGCGCTGGAGGGTGCGGCGCAAACGTCGCTTGAACGGAGGACGACCCTGCAAGTCATGTTGCATGCCCAGGGCCATGGCCTTGTCCATGCGGGTGGAAGCATCCAGCGACGGGCTCCACAACCCATCGGCCGGCAAGGGTTCGATGGCCGGCGGCAGCGCAATGCCATGGCCTGCCGGCCCCATCGGCCAGCGGTCGTTGTCATGCAGGTGATTGGCATAGAGCAACAATGCCTGCGGCCGCCAGGAACTGAGCTCGATCGCCTCCATCAGCGCTCGGGTGCTGGCGACATGATCGCTGTGCGGGTCCAGTTCGGGATGTGGCGTCAACACCACCTCGGGCCGGCAATGTTCGAGCAAACGTGCCAGGTCGGCCACCAGGTTGCGCCACGTGGGCAAACCATCCCCGTCACCCGGCAGGCTCAAGGCATTGAACCGTCGGACCTTGCGAATATCGCTCTCGCCCGACTCCCGCGAGCCGAAGCCCTGGTCCGGCGCCTTCGCCATGGCATCCAACTGCAGGCAGTAATAACCCAGCTGCACGCATCGCTGTTGCGCCACGCCCCCCCATAACGGCACAGCCAGGCTGTCCCAACTGCGCAGGCGCCCCTTGAGACGAGCGGCTTCAGCGGGGGCCAGGCCCATGTCGCGATAGCGCTCGGCCTCGATTTCCCCCTGGGTCAGCGTAACGATGGACACATCGCTGGCACGGCTGTACAGCCCGAAGGCCGCCAGTTCGGCGTCATCGGCATGGGGGGCGACGATGAGCAGGCGCTGCTGGCCGAAATCCGGATTGCTCAGCACATGCAACGTAGCCTGTGGGGCAATGCCGCAAAAACGCCCGCGCAATGCCAGGGTCCCGTCCGTCAGTGCCGGTCCTTGCCCGGACAGATTGAGAAAACGCTCGCCGCAGACGCCCCGTTCAAGATCCTGACGATCATCACCAATCCAGACGTGGGGGTCGAGGAAGCGTCCCAGCCAATGACTTTTTATCCGCACCTGCAAGATCAGCGTCTGGCGGGCATCGAACTCACCCGTGACTTGCAGTTTCCCGCCAATCAAGCTGGCGGAAAATCGCGGCGTACCTGGCGGGAAGTCATAGCGATAATCGTCGCCCGGGGTATAGAACAGATGGTCGGAGAACCATGCTTCGTGGGCGACCCAGCCCAGCAGGAGAAATGCCGGCAACGACCACCACGAAACCGTAAAACCGAGCACCAGTGCGGCCAGCAGCGCACCCGCGAGTATCAGGCGCTTGCGTTGGCGATGGCGTTTGAGCAGTTGCTGCTTGCGTGCGCTCACGGTTCTGTTCCCTCGTTCATGGGCGGCGTGTCCTCACTCAGACCTGATAGACCGGAACCCGGTTGCACCAGCGATCCTTGTATTCGCGATCGGCGCGGCCGAACGAGTAGCGCAGCGGCTTGCCCGCCGCACGGGCCAGCTCCCATTGCGCCTGGGTGTTGACGAAGCTGAGCACGCTGCCCGGACTGAAGTCGCGGCTCTGCGGATCAACCCCGCCATTGATATATTCCAGGCTGAACCAGTCGGGCGCCTCGACCCGATACAGAATCTGGATCGCCACCGGTTCGTCATTCAGATAAATCAGCGACCCGGTCATGAATTCGCGCATCAGGCTGAACACCTCGGCCAGATGCGTCTTGCCCGGGACTTCGAAATTCCAGCGACGCTGGAACAGGTCGGCATACACCGCGGCCTGTTCGCCAGGGGTCAGTTCGAGCATGGGTCGGATACTGCCGCCCGCGTCTTCCAGCAGCCGCTGTTCGCGGCGCTGGTTGTAGCGGAACTTCTTGCTGTAGTCCTCGGGCTCGCGTGCCAGCGCCAGGCCTTCAGGTTGCTCGACGAGGCCAATGACGTGCGGCGCATTGAGTTCGGACACATACCGCATGCGGTGCCGCAGGCGAACCTGGGTGCCTTGGCTGATGGGCAGGATGACCTCGGCATTGCCCAGGTCGAGCATGCCCCGCTTGCCTTCACGCTTGAGCACATCCTTCGATAGCGCCACATGCCGGCCCCAGGTGGGCATGGCGGCGCACAGTTGGCCGTCAACGAGCCACCCAAGGTAGCGCACCGGAATGCCCACCAGCCCGGCCAGGCGTTCGACCACATCAGGGTGTGTCGCCACGCTGCCGCCGAACTGATGCCAGGCTTGGGCATAAGTCGCAGCGTCTATGGGGGTCCAACCGTTTTCCCGCCAAGCCCGCCAGTAACTCAGAATCAAACGAAGGACTCCTTCGCCGCCTCGTCGGCACCCTCGACGAAATCCTTTTCATGCAAGCGCGCGTAGAAGCCATTCAGCGCCAACAGCTCGGCGTGGGTGCCTCGCTCGACGATACGACCCTTGTCCATCAGCAGGATCAGGTCGGCTTTTTCGATCGTCGACAACCGGTGGGCAATGACGAGCGTGGTGCGTCCTTTCATCACCTGGTCCAGGGCGGCCTGGATATGACGCTCGGACTCCGTGTCCAGGGCCGACGTCGCCTCATCGAGGATCAACAGCGGAGCGTTCTTGAGCAACGCCCTGGCAATCGCCAGGCGCTGGCGCTGACCACCAGAAAGCAGCACGCCGTTCTCGCCGACCAGGGTGTCGTAGCCTTGCGGCATCTGCTCGATGAACTCGGCGGCGTAGGCATCTTCGGCTGCCCTGCGTACATCTTCGAACGGCGCACCGGCGAGATCGCCATAGGCAATGTTGTTGGTCACGCTGTCGTTGAACAACGTGACGTGCTGGTTCACCAAGGCAATGTGACGACGCAGGTTGTTCAGCCGGTACTGCTCGACATCCACGCCGTCGAGCAGGATTTGACCCTTGTCGTGGTGATAGAAACGCGGGATGAGGTTGGCAAGGGTCGACTTGCCGCTGCCCGAGCGTCCTACCAGAGCGATCATCTGGCCCTCTTCGGCGGTAAAGGAGATATCGTCGAGCACGAGTTTTTCCGTGCCCGGGTATTGGAAACTCAGGTTGCGCACTTCCAGGCGACCATTGACCCGGGCCATTTCCTGGGTCCCCGTATCGACTTCAGGCTCTTCGTCGAGTTGCTCGAAAATGCTCTCCGCCGCGGCCAGCCCTTTCTGGATCGTGGCACTGACTTCCGACAACTGGCGGATAGGCTTGGGTAGCAAGCCGGCAGCGGTGATATAGGCAACCAGCTCCCCTGCCGAGGCATCGCCACGCAGGTAAAGCACCAGGTACATCAACACGGCCATGCCGATGTAGATCACCAACTGCAGCATCGGCGTGTAGATCGACTGGGTGCGCGTCATGCCCAGGCTGCGGTTCATGTTATCGGCGCTGGCCTTGTGGAACCGCTCGATCTCATAGCTTTCGCCACCGAAGCTGCGCACCACGCGGTAACCCTGGATGGTTTCCGACGCCACATGGGTCACATCGCCCATCGCCACTTGGATTTTCTTGCTTTGCTTGCGGAATTTCTTGCTCGCGCTGCTCACCAGCAAGGCAATGACCGGCAGGATCGCCAGCAACACCAAGGTCATTTTCCAGTTGCTGTAGAGCAGATAGCCGAACAGGAACACAACGGACAACCCCTCCCGGATGACAACCTTGATGGCATCGGTGGCGGCACCGGTGACCATGGTCACGTTGTAGGTAATGCGGGAAATCAGGTGTCCGGAGTTATGGTTGTCGAAATAACGGTTGGGCAAGGTCAGCAGGTTGTCGAACAACGCGCAACGCAAGTCATGGACCACGCCCCGAGCGACCTTGGCCAAGTAGTAGTTGCCCAGGAATGAACCGATACCCTGGTAGACCGCAATCAGCACGATCAGCAGCGGAACCCCCAGTACCAGCGACACCCCCATGAATCGGGTGTCATTGGGCTTTTGCAGCGCGTCGAGAAAATGCTTGAGCATGTCCGCCAGCATCGGCTGGCTGGATGCGAACAACACGAAGCCAACGATACTGACGGCGAAAGCGCCCCAATACGGGAGTACGTATTTTAGCAATCGCACGTAAATCTTCATGCTCGATTGCTGGTCGGAATTGGCCATTCGGTGCGCCTCGCACGTTTGAAAAGACAGACAAGCTGCGGATTGTAACAGCGAACCAATTGCAACATTGGTCCAGCCAGGACGAAGGAGTGGGAGTACCGTCAGGAGGACTCCTCACGGCACGACCGCAGGGTCAGGAGACAGGAACGCTCCCATTGGAATTCCTGATTTCAGGGTTACCGCGAGCAGCCAATACTATGCTCAACGCAATGGGCAGCCAAGTAATCAGCCAGTCCGCGTTGGGCTTGAGCCATAGGCCAATGCCATCTGTCAGTAATGACACGCCGGAGAAAACCCACAGTATCAGCAGCACCTGGCCCAGCGGTTGCGCACGCGAAACCCAACCACGCCAGCCCGCAGCCAGCCAAAGCACGCCATACAACATCAGGCCAGGAACACCGAGACGTACACCGATATCCAGGAAAAGGTTATGGGGATGCTTGAATGACTGCCCGATTTCGGGAATGGGAATGAGGTAATCATGGAAACCCAGCCCCATCGCCCAGTGTTCCAGCATCAAGCGAGTACCAGCGCTCCATAGCTCTGGACGGTAGGACACACCACGTTGTAGGAAGACTTCAGGGGTCAATACAGCGATGAACGCTATCCCGGCAATCACCAGAGCGATCAAGGCTGCGGTCAGTCGCGACGGTCTCGCCACGCCCGCCATCAACAAACCGGCCAGCAGGCCGATCCACACACCGCGTGTCTGGTTGAAGCCCAAAAATACCGTGTATCCCACGGCAGGAATGATCAGAAGCATCATCACCCAAGGGCTGGAACGTTTGGTCTGCAACATGAATGTGCCGATGATCGCAAGGGCTCCTACCGCGTGCGCGGCGGGAATGGCGGTGTCCCACAAACCAATGGCAAGCAGTCGCGCACTGAAAGGCTGGGCGGCGAACTGGTAAAAATAGACCCAGGAGGCCAAAGCAAAAAAACCGCCCACGATCGATGCATACAGCAACATCGACTCGAACCGCCATTTGCGGTTCTGTGCCGCCAGCAATATGCCGGACAGCGTCAGCGCCACATAGATCGTCACCTTGACCTTGCCAAGGACGTTCTCTCCTCCCTCAACCCAAAGCACCAATAACGTCCAGGCCACGAATAATGCGTAAAGCACGCACTCCGGCTGCTTGAACAACAACCGAAAATCGCGACGGAACAGCGCCAGCAAGGCAGGCAGCCACAGCAGGAAAATCAACATCTGGTGATACAGCTTGTTTTCCGGCAGTACCCAAGCACCACATAGAAAAACCAGAAATCCAATGGATGCCCATGCCACCAGGACATCCTGGTCGATCAGTCTTTTTATACTGTTCAACATTCAGGTTCTGCTCAAAAGCCGATTGGCGACTCGTTGCAATTGAGCCCGATCGGCATTTTTCCAACTGCCCTTGATGCAGTAGCTCTCGGAAAGGTAATGAAGGAAATTGCGCCTCAAGCGCTCATCGAGCGGCCATTGCGGGAATGCATGGGCCAGCGCCATGACCTGGTCGGCATTATCGGCATGCATCACCAGTCCTTCCACATTGAAAAAGGCCTGGCCCAGGGTAAGCACGGGCTTGCCCAGCAGCAGGCTTTCCAGCCCCACGGTCGAATTGATCGTGATCACGAACTGACTGGCCTCGATCAATTGCTGCGTGGCATTGCCGTTGGCGAAGAGCAGGCGTTGGTGGGTGCGCTCATGCAGTTCGGGGTACGTCTCACGGCTGGACGGGTGCTCCTTGAACACCACCGTCATGCCCGTCTCCTCGGCGAGTCGCTCGCCCAAGGCAAACATGTCGCGCATATTCCTGATCCAAGGGGAAAACAAACGGACCTGGCTGTCACGATCATCCTGGAACGGAATGAAGACGAATTGCGTCGGCAGCACGATCGGCGCCGGGCCAGCGCTGCGTGGCGCACGAGGAATCAGCACCGGCGCAGCCTCGCTTTCCGGCACCGGGTGCGGGTAATCGAGGTAGAAACTGGCATCGCGCGGAACCGCGTTCAGATAATTCACGCCGCGCGGGTCCACGGTGGTGGTGTCGGGCAACAGGCCGTTCTCGAAAAAGAACGTCTTGCAACCGCTCGGCGCCAATGCCGCCAGCAACCGGCAGTAGCGGTGGGAGCCGTTCCAGAACGCCAACGCATCGGGGCGCTCCCGGTCAAGCAAGGCCTGGGCGCGCAGCGCCATCCAAAGGAGTTCGAGGCGTAGCAACAGGCGGTACAGCGCGCCGTTGTTTTTATTCTTGACCCGACGCTCTTCGCATTTTTCTTCAATCAGGCCCGGCCAATCGATGCGAGAAACGACCTTGGAGATCCGTAGAAACCTTGGCCAAGGCATCTGTTGAGGAGAAACGACTTTGCCCTGCAGCTCGGTTTCATTAAGCAAGCGGTTGAAATACAGGCCTTGGTGCTTGGCCAAGGATATGAACAGCGTTTTTGTCATGGAATATCCAGAGAGACGGCCCCAGGCAGGCCCGTAAACAGAGCGTGAGCCTTGGAAAAATTGACGCGACTATACCACAGCGGTTTTTGCCGCCCGCACACTGCGCTACCATACTTGGCTGCCCCCATCGGGCCAAGCCTTGGAGCCTTGATGCAAACGCTCGACCATACTGTTTACCTCGACCTGCGCGAAGGTGCCGATGTCCTCGAAGCCGATCGCCAAGGTGATAAAGTGCTGCGCCTGGCCGATGGCTCGATGCTCAAGTTGTTTCGCCGCAAACGCTTGCTGACTTCCGCGCTCTGGTCGCCATATGCCAGGCGTTTTGCCGACAACTGCCAGACGTTGCAGGAGCGCGGCATCGAATGCCCGCGAATTCGCCAGGTCTATCGCATTCCCGCCATCGAGCGTGATGCCGTCCATTACGACCCGCTGCCCGGCCGCACCCTCCGGCAATTGCTGGACGGGGATGCCCCGGATGAACTTCGGGCACGGCTCGGCGAGTTCATCGCCCACCTGCATCAAAACGGCATCTATTTTCGCTCCGCGCACCTGGGCAACGTGGTGCTGACACCTGAAAACACGCTGGGGTTGATCGATGTCGCCGACCTGAGGGCCTATGGCAGGCCACTGCGCAAAGGGCTGCGCCTGCGCAACTTCAAACACATGTTGCGCTATCGCCAGGACCGCGAATGGTTGCTCAAGGACAATCGGTTCCTGGAGCACTACCTCAGCCATCAGCAAACATGCAACGAACGGGAGCTGAGGCTCGCGCTCGATACCTGAATCGCCAGTCAGCCAGCGGCAGACAGCCTGAACACCTCGAAATCCTGCTCAGGGTCTCTGCCGCGCAGCAAGTCATCGACCAGCTCGACGGTTTTCGCCAACCCCCTGGAGCCGTACACCAGGTGATAATCGGCGAAGCTGCGGACCCTGGCCACGCAATCCAGGTAATCGCGCTCAAGCGCTTGCAACTGCTGGGAAAAAGCCTGCTCGTCGCGCACTTGCGGCCCGAAGAACAAGGCGTGGGAAAAGATATCCACATCGCTGCCGGCATTCACGTGTATTACCGGCCGCCCCGCCAGCCCCGCCTCGATGCCGGCATTGGACATGATGTTGACGACCACGCTGGCCTGGGCGAGCGCCTGTGCCAGCGAACAGTCGATAGCCAACAACTCGATGTTGGCGAATCGCGTCGCCGCATCGCTCCAGAATCGCGCCTTGCTGCGCGGATGGCGCTTGAACAGCAGGCGATAATCCGGGTTGCGCCCGGCCCAGTCACGCAGCAGCCGATAGGTGTCCTCGTAACCGGACTCTTTTTCTCGATCAGGCCCTACCCCCAAGACCAACAACGTCTTGATGCCTGGATCGGCGACGGGCAGGTCATAGGTTTCGTCGGCGAGGTAGGAGCCGACCAGTACCACTGTCGACTCACCGAACCGCAGTGGCCGCTCTTGCAAGGCTTCCAGCGAACTGCGCCCGAAGACCCCGTAATAATCGTAGTCGTTCATCCCCAGCCGGCGGGACGACTCCAACGTCGTGGCATGAGCCAGGTGCAGCAACCGGGCTCCACGCGCAGCCAACGCCAGACGCAGGAACGGCGCGTGGAGGCTGCCATTGCGTTCGTTGATCAATAATTTTGGCTGATAGGTCGCCACCAGCCATTGAGCGTGGGCGGCATAGACCAGATAACGCAACGGTACGGACTGTGGCGGCGCCATGAGCATGCGCTGAGCGCACGCATCGGCGGGCGAGCGGAGCGCGGCCTCCGTCAGTTGATGGCCGCGCTTGCGCAAGGCATCGATCAAAATGTTCTTGCGCCGCAGTGCCATGGACTTCGGCGCCGAATGCAACAGCAGCACTTCGCAAGGTGCCGCGTCCGCGGAACGCTGCAAGCATGCCTTGGCGCGCAAGCCAATCGCGACATCCACTAGCACATCGCGAACCAGCCGCAACAGGCTGCCAAGGCGACCGTGACGTTCGCGCAGCACTTTCCAACGATAGCGGTCCAGTTCACGTGCCTTTCGGGCCCAGCTTCCGCCGGCCTGGAACACACCGTCGTCAGACCCCGAGGCGCTCACTTGAATAGCAACCGGATGGCCTTGCGCGTGTAGGACCAGCGCGTGATGGAACGAAAGTCGGTGCGAACGGCCTGGGCATAAAAAGCCTTGGCATTGACATAGTCGCCGGCACTGTAGCAATCGCGGAACAACGACAGGCAGCGCTGGGCCATGAAGGCTTGGCGCAGGTCCTGCAATTGCTGCGGCATGCGTGCAGGGGAGAACACTTCGTCCACCATGCCCACGCCCGCCGCCAGACTCTGCCTGAGGTCATGTCGCATGCTGTCGCCATGCTTGTAGATCAGCGCCAAAGGCTGTTCAAGCACGGTGCACGGAAAGCGCGCCAACACCTGGGCAAACACCGGAATATCCTCGACGTTACGCAGGTGCTCCGGGTAGTTGCCCGGCCCGAACACTTCGCGATGCATTGCACAGGCGCCGTTGGACAGCGTCACCGTCTTGTCCAGCAGATAACCCCGAACACGTTCACGCGGCGTGGCCGGAAGTGGCTTTACGTCATGCTGGACGCGCCGTCCATCAGGAAACACGGACCAATGGCCACCGATGACCAGGCGAGTCTCAGGATGACTGGCTATATGTTGGGTGACCGCGGCCAGGGCACCGGGCGCCATCTCATCATCGGCATCGAGGAAGATCAGGAATTGCCCCCGAGCCTCCTCGATTCCGCGGTTGCGTACCGACGACAAGCCCCCGTTGGGCTTGCGCAGGGCTCGGAAGCACCCGGCATGTTCGGCCTGCAATTGCTCCAGGACCTGCGGCGTCGCATCGGTGGAACCATCGTCGATCACCAACAACTCGGCCTGGGCTTCGCCCAACTGCGCGATGACCGACTTCACCGCACGAGGCAAGGTCTCGGCGTAGTTGTAGGCCGGGATGACAACACTGACCAGCACCTCAGTCATAAGCATCCACGCCGTCTTTGACCACCAGGATGTCTTCCATGATCAGGTACTGCAGGTCCGAACCGAAGAACATGTTCAACGCGTCGGTCGGCGAGCAGATCATCGGTTCGCCACGCCGGTTGAGCGAGGTGTTCAGCGACACGCCGTTGCCGGTCAGGACTTCCAGGGCCTTCATCATGTCGTAGTAGCGCGGGTTGTATTCGCGCTTGAGCACCTGGGCCCGGGAAGTGCCGTCTTCATGGACGACTTCCGGCACGCGGGCTTTCCATTCTTCGGCCACTTCGAAGGTGAAGGTCATGAACGGTGCCGGGTGATCGACCTTGATCATCTGCGGTGCAACGGTGTCGAGCATCGACGGGCAGAAAGGCCTCCAGCGCTCGCGGAACTTGATTTGTTCGTTGATGCGATCGGCCACGCCACTGGCGCTTGGGCAGCCGATGATCGAACGACCGCCCAAGGCGCGCGGACCAAACTCCATGCGGCCCTGGAACCAGGCCACCGGGTTGCCGTCGACCATGATCCTGGCGATGCGCTCGGGGGTGTTGTCGATCTTGCGCCACGCAGGCTTGCTCGGATGACGGGCGCACGCGGCGATCACGTCTTCGTTGCTGTAGGCCGGGCCGAGGTAGACGTGTTCCATCTTCTCCACCGGCACGCCACGGGCGTGGGACACATACGCCGCCGCACCCACCGCCGTACCGGCGTCGCCGGAAGCCGGTTGCACGAACAGCTCCTTGACGTCGTCACGGGCGATGATTTTCTGGTTCAGCTTGACGTTCAACGCGCAGCCACCGGCGAAGGCCAGCTTGCCGGTTTCCTTGAGCACGTCGCCCAGGTAGTGGTCGATCATTTGCAGCGCGAGCTTCTCGAACAGCGCTTGCATGCTCGCCGCGTAGTGAATGTATGGCTCGTCGGCGATATCGCCTTCACGTTTCGGGCCGAGCCATTCGATCAGCTTCGGCGAGAAGTAGAAGCCCTTTCCCTTCTCTTTATAGCGGCGCAGGCCGATCACGTTGGCGTAGTCGGTGTTGATCACCAGCTCGCCGTTTTCGAACGAGGCCAGGCGCGAGAAATCGTACTTGCTGGCATCGCCATAGGGCGCCATGCCCATGACCTTGAATTCGCCGTCGAGCATTTCAAAACCGAGGAACTCGGTGATCGCGCCGTACAGGCCACCCAGGGAGTCCGGGTCGAAGAATTCCTTGATCTTGTGGATCTTGCCGTTTTCGCCATAGCCGAAGAAGGTCGTGGCGTATTCACCTTTGCCGTCGATGCCCAGGATCGCGGTTTTTTCCTGGAAGCCCGAGCAGTGATAGGCACTGGAAGCGTGGGCCAAGTGGTGCTCGACCGGCTCGATCTTGATCTTTTTCGGATCGAAGCCCAGTTGCTCCAGGCACCAGACGATCTTGCGGCGATAACGCTTGTAGCGACGGTTGCCCATCAGGATCGCGTCGAGGGCGCGATCCGGGGCGTACCAGTAACGCTTGGCGTAGTGCCAGCGCGCTTCGCCGAACAGGCTGATCGGGGCGAACGGAATCGCCACCACATCGACGTCGGACGGCTTGATGCCGGCCTGCTCCAGGCAGAACTTCGCCGACTCGTAGGGCATGCGGTTCTTTGCATGTTTATCGCGTACGAAGCGCTCTTCCTCGGCCGCCGCGATCAGCTTGCCGTCAATGTACAGCGCGGCGGAAGGATCATGGCTAAGGGCGCCGGACAGGCCAAGAATCGTCAATGCCACAGGGTCTAGCCTCTTAAGTCTGCATACGGGCGACAAGCGCCGCGAAAAATGGATGTGCCGCGCGCCAGGGGTGCGGGGCAGCTAAAGGGCGGGATTATAGCTTAAAAGCGATCTTAAGCCTCTAGCGGTGAGTCGTAGGGTTTACACGGTCCGTGGCGAGGGAGCTTGCTCCCGCTTGGCGCTGTAGGAGCTGGCGAAGCCTGCGATCTTTTGATCTTTCGCTTGAGACTCAAGTGCCTGGGAAAAGATCGCAGCCTCGCTTCGCTCGACAGCTCCTACAGGCGCAGCCCAGCGGGAGCAAGCTCCCTCGCCACGGTAATCGGTTACAAGACGGATGGCGCGCTGTCGACTTCCTTGGGCAACCGCTGATCAATCACCCGATACAGCGCACTGTCCTGCGGCCAATTACGCATGAACCGCGCTCGATCCCGGGCGTAGGCCGGGGCGAAGCTGGCCTGGGTGCGGTGTTGGCACATGGAATCGAGGTCGATCAGCGCCCAGCGGTTGTGCTGCCAGAACAGGTTGTGACCCTTGAAGTCGCCGTGGCTGATGCGCTCACGGATCAGGTCGGCGAACAGCCGGTCCAGCGCCAGCAGCTCAGTCTCGGGGGCTTCACCGTTTTGCACGTAAGGCCCGAAGCGCTCGATGATGTCCGGCCCTGCCAAGTGTTCGCTGACCAGGTAGGCGCCACGGCGCAGCCACAGGAAGCGTTTTTCCAGGAGCGCCAGCGGCTTGGGGGTGGCGATGCCGAGGAAGGCCAGGCGATGGCCTTCGCGCCAGGAATGCCAGGCGCGGCTCGGGCGCCAGAAGCGCTTGAGCCAGTGAGCGAAATTCTTGATGTTGTAGCGCTTGATCACCAAGGCACGACCGTTCACCTCGACTTTGCCAACGCTGGCCGCGCCGCCGGTCTTGTACAGATGTCCCTGCTCGAGCAACGCATCGGCCTGCTCCAGCACCGGCGTCATGGCCGCTTCTTCGTCACGCCGAATGGCCCGCAGGCTAAACGCCCCGCGCTGCACGCTGAACAGACTGCACTCACGCCCGACTTTCTCGAGGAAATCCTTCAGGCGCCAGGCCTGCACCTTGTCGATCTGTTTTTGCAGCGCTTCCATGGGCAGCGCGTGCTCGGCGTTACCCAGCAGGTAGTACACCAACAGTTCTTCATTGAACGGCTGGAGCGATTTGGGAAGCTGGGCGAAAAACACTCCCAGGTTCTCCAGGACTTTCTGCCGCGACAACGGTTGCCCCGGGGTTTCGGCGCGAATGCCGGCACCGTCGATCAAATAGAGCTTACCGTCGTGGCGCAGCAGGTTGTCCAGGTGCAGGTCTTCCTGCCACAAGCCTTTGCCGTGCAGTTGCGCGATGGCGCCCAAGGCTTCGGCCAGCACCGCGGTTTGTTCGTCGGCCAGCAAGGGCAGGTGTTCGACCTGCTTCCAGGCATCGCCCAGGCTTTCGGCGTCTTCGAGCAATTCGAACAACAACCAGCCGCCTTCAGCCTCGTTCAGGCCATCGGCCAGCAGCAGCGGCGTCGTCAGCCCTTGCTCCGCCAGCAGGCGAACGCCTTGCAGTTCCCGCTGGAAATGCCGGGCGGCCTTGCTGCCGACCAATAATTTGGCCAGCACCGGTCGGCCGCGCCAGACGCCGGCGCCGACATAACGCTGCCCCGGCAACACCCGCAGCAGCGAAAGCAACTGCAGTTGCGCCGGGCCGGCGGCATCGGCCAACTCCAGGCTCAGCGGCAGACTGGGGCTGCGACCGGCATGTTTCAATTCGGACAACTGCATCAACGGGCTCCCTTGTGGCTTCGTCGGGCATTCAGGAGGTTCATCCAACTGTCGACCAGCCCGGCATCGAGCGGCTGGTCCAGATAGGTGGACAACAACTGGCGCACATCGGCATCACTCCAGATGGAGGCGCGACGCAGCAACGGCTCCAGGTCCTTGACCCGATCACGCTGGCCAAACAGCAACGGCCGGGTCTTTTCCAGGTCGATCAATTGCGCCTGGTAACCGTCGGCGGTGGCTTGCAGGAAAATATGTTTGGGATAGAAGCAACCGTGTACCTGGCGCATGCCGTGCAGGCGCCGCACCAATTGCCCGCAGGCGCTGAGGATGGTGGTGCGCTGCACCGCCGTCAGGCTTGGCCAGCGTTGCAACAGTGAGTCCAGGTCGTCCCAGCCATCCAGGGCGCGGGTCAGCAGGATCGCCCGCACTTCACCACCCACCTTCCGCTGGCCGTAGAACACCGCTTGCAAGGCTGGAATGCCCAACTGCCGGTAGCGGCTGATGTTGCGAAATTCCCGGGAAAAACTCGGCTCGCCAAAGGGCCGGGACCAGGTCCGGGTCAGGTAATTGCTTTGACGCTTGAGGTAATACCCCTGCCCTTCCAGCTCCAGCCGGAACACGCTGCTCCAGCCATCGCCCGAGGTATTGGGTTCGTCCACCGCATCCAGTTGCCGCGTCCACAACGCCTCGAAGCTGTCCAGGCCATGGCGTTGCAACAACGCCCGGTCTTCAGCGGCCAGAAAATCAGTCATTCACGCCCCTCGAAAAATCTCACCACGTGACGGATGCGCTTCTTGTCGCACGCATCGAGCCGGTCGCGCTGGCGGTATTGCAGGTAAAAACGCAGGCGCTGCGTGGCTGACAAATGGTATTTGGCCACTTTATCCAGGCACGCCAAGTCCTTGGTGATACGGTACTTGAGCCAAAAACCGCGCCAGAAATCGCCGTTCGGGCAATCGATCAGAAACAGCCGCGAGCAGTCGTCGATCAACAGGTTGCGCCATTTCAGGTCGTTATGGGTAAAGCGGTGCTCGTGCATCGTCCGTGTATAACCGGCCAATTGCCGGCTCACATCATCGACCCAGGCACGGTCCGTCAGCCGCGAATCATGACGCTCGGCGAGAGCCGAAAGATCTTCGGTATGCGGCAGCTCGCGGGTGATCAGTGCGCCACGGGCATAGGTCGCGCCTTTTCGCTCCAACCCCCAACCCACGACTTCAGCGGTGGGGATGCCCCATTTGGCGAAACGCTTGAGGTTCTGCCATTCGGACTTGACCCGCGGCTTGCCCAGGTAGCGCCGCAAGCCTTTGCCGGCCCCGACGTAGCGCTTGACGTAGTAGTTCACGCCGTTTCGCTGCACCCGGATCACCTCTGACAACGGATCGCGGGTCAAACGCTCGCCTTGCAAGGCGAACACCGCCTCGAGGCTGCCAAAATCCTGTGCCAGCTCGGCGTAGGCCGGTTCCAGGTTCCAACCCGACATCAGAGCGCGTCCCCGTACCGCTGCTTGCGGGCATACAGCTTGTTGGCCTTGCCTTCGAGCCAGGCGAGCAACGACGCCTCTTCGGCGAGGATCCGTCGCAGCGGCTGCTGGAAATAGCCCTTGAGGAAACGCAGCTTGTCGCGGCGGGTCAGGCCGATGTCCAGCGCCGAGAAATACAGTGCTGCCAGGTCCTTGTTGCGCCAGCGAGTGGTGATCGCGGGACGGGTCTGGGCGCGGTGCAGGTCGATCACCGAGAGCTTGAAATCTCCTGGCGTCACCGGTTTGTCGGTGTGCAGCAGGAAGTGGCAGATGTAGCAGTCACGATGGTTGACGCCGGCGCGGTGCATCATGCCGGTCATGCGCGCCACTTCGGCGATCAGCGCACGCTTGAGCGCTGGCTGCGGCGGCTGCTTGACCCAGTCGATGCTGAAGTCTTCGAGGCTGACGGTCGGCGCCAGCTCTTCGGTGACGATAAACGAGTGCTGGTCCGCCGGATTGCGGCCCTTTTCGCCGTAGGCGACCGCCGTCATGGTTGGCACGCCGGCTTCCTGCAAGCGCTGGATCGCCTTCCATTCCTGCCCCGCGCCGAGTACCGGCAGCTTGGCGGTGATCAGGTTCTTGAAGATCTCGCCCCAACCGATGCCACGGTGGATCTTCACGAAAAAACCGCGACCGTCCACCTCCGTGCGCAAGGTGCGCCGGGCTTCCAGTTCGCGATAGACCTCGCCCTTGAGCGCTTCGACTTCGGCGAACGCATCGCGCCCGGCCCAAAGGCTCTTGAACGGTTCGGCCAGCATCAATTTCATTAAGCGTGCTCCGCCAATATCACATCGGCCGCGTGCTGCGGCATGCTGTAGAGGTCCGCCGTCTCGGCGAAGGCCAGACCGTTGCGGCTCCAGGCTGCCCGTGCTGCGGCATCTTTCAACATGCGGCCCAGGTAGTCGGTGAGCTGCGCTTGTTCGAACGGCTCGTCCAGCACCAGGCCACTGTCGGCCTCGGCGATGTAATGGGCGTACCCACACACTGCGCTGACCAGCACCGGCAACCCGGCCACCAGCGCTTCGAGCAATACGGTGCCGGTGTTCTCGTTGTACGCCGGATGGATCAACAGGTCGGCGCCCAGCAGGAAACGCGGGATATCGCTACGGCCCTTGAGGAATCGCACGTTGTCGCCCAGACCCAGCGCGGCGCTTTGCAGTTGGAATACTTTGGGGTCGTCCTGGCCAATTACAAACAGCCGGGTGCGTTTTCTCAGCTCGGCCGGCAACGCGGCCAGGGCCTTGAGGCTGCGATCCACGCCCTTGGTCTTGAACCCGGAACCGATCTGCACCAGCAGCAAGTCGTCGTCGGCCAGCTCGAATTCAGCGCGGAACGCGGCACGGATCTCGTCGGCGTCGGCGGGCCGGCGACGGTCCTGGGCGATACCCGGTGGCAGCAAGTGGAAGCGTTCCAGCGGCGTGCCGTAGTGCTTGATGAACAGCGGCTGCTGGACTTCGGAAATCATCAGTACGTCGGTTTTTGCATCCTTGGCGAACACGGCCCGCTCGTACTCGGCGAAATGCCGGTAGCGGCCCCAGCGCCGGTACAGCGAATTGCGCAGGTTCTGCGCCTTGTCTTCAAAACAACCGTCGGCAGCGTAATAGACGTCCAGGCCGGGCATTTTGTTGAAGCCGATCAAACGGTCCACCGGGCGTTTGGCCAGGTCGGCCTCCATCCACGCGCTGAGTTTCTCGTTGCGGCGATGATTGAACAGCGCCTTGACCGGCGCCACCAGCACCTCGAAGCCGGGCGGCACGTCACCTTCCCAGATCAGCGTGTAGACGCGGATCTGATGACCGCGTTGTTGGCATTCCAGGGCGATGCGCATGAAGTCACGCTGCAGGCCTCCGAAGGGGAAGTACTTGTAAAGGACAAAAGCCAATTGCATCAGCGCGGCTCCTCAGCCAATAACGTGCTCAGGTGGCTGGCAACACGCTCGGGGTTCAGACGCGTGAAGCACAGGGGCTGCTCGCGTTTCAGGTCAAACCGCCGGGCATCCTCGGCGGTTGGCGGATAAGTGCATTGTTTCTGCATGCAGGGGGCGCAAGGGAAATCACTGGCGAGGTGAATCTGGCCCTTGCCGTAGGCGCCGGTCAGCACAGGATTGGTCGGGCCGAGCAGCGAAATGGTCGGCACGTCCAGGGCCGCGGCCAAGTGACCGAGACCGGTGTCCACGGCCACGCAGGCCTGGGCGCCGGCAAGCACCTTGCCCATGCCGCCAAGGTTCAGCTTCGGCAGCACCAAGGCGTTGCGCAGCCCGCTGGCGATACGTTCTGCCCGAGCTTTCTCGGCTGGGTTGCCCCACGGCAGCTTGACGACCACACCGAACTGACCCATCCGCTCGGTGAGCTGGCGCCAGTAAAGTTCGGGCCAGTGTTTGGACTCCCAGGTCGTGCCGTGCAGGAACACCACGTAGGGGTAGGGGCGTGGCAATTCCACCAAACGGTCGATGTCGAGGCCGTAGTTGCCCTGGGTTTGCGGCAAGTCATAACCCAGCGCCAGGGCGAACAACTGGCGCACGCGCTCGACCGCATGCTGACCGCGAGCCACCGCCAGACGCCGGGAATAAAAGCGCGCCGCCAGGGGTTCACGGGCCGAGTCTTTATCCAGGCCGGCCACCGGGGCCTTGACGTAGCGGGTCAGCCAGGCGCTTTTCAGCAGGCCCTGGGCGTCAATCACCAGGTCGTACTTTTCGGCGCGCATGCTCTGCTTGAAGCGTCGCCATTCACCGCTCTTGATGGTTTGCCAGAGATTCTTGCGCCAACGACGGATCGCCACCGCAATGACCTTGCCCACGGCCGGGTGCCAGGTGGGGATTTCGGCAAAGCCTTCTTCCACCACCCAATCGAACTTGATGCCCGGAATCGCCCGCGCTGCGTCGGTCAGCGCCGGCAGAGTGTGGACCACATCCCCCAGCGAAGACGTCTTGATCAACAATACCCGCAAGTTACCGGACCTCCACGGGTGTGCCCTGCAAACGCTCCAAGGCCTCGCTCACCGACGGCGGCATGAGCTGGCGCAGGCAGTTGTAATGACCGAAACGGCAGGTGCGGTCGAAACACGGGCTGCACTCGATGCCCAGGCGCACGACTTCGACCTGATCGGCCAGCGGTGGCGTGAAGCCCGGTGAGGTGGAGCCGTAGACCGCCACCAATGGGCGATTCAGGGCCGCGGCCACGTGCATCAGGCCCGAATCGTTGGACACCACCGAATCGGCGCACGACAGCAGGTCGATGGCCTCGGCCAGGGAGGTGTCGCCACTGAGGTTCACCGACTCTTCCCGAAGGCCCGGGATCAGCCGCGAGCGGATGTCCTCGCCCACCGGGTGATCTTTTTTCGAGCCGAACAGCCAGACTTGCCAGCCTTCACGAATCTTCGCCTCGGCCACCTGGGCGTAATGCTCCGCCGGCCAGCGCTTGGATTCGCCGAACTCAGCCCCTGGACACAGGGCCAGCACCGGACGATCCAGGCTCAGGCCGAACTTGGCCAGCGCCGCGTCACGAGTCACCGGGTCGATCGCGAGGCTCGGCCGCGGATAGGGCTTGGGCAACTCGGCCCCCGGCGCGTAGGCCAGGGCCATGAAGCGCTCGATCATCAGCGGGTAGCGGTCTTTGTCCAGCGTGCGTACATCATTGAGCAGGCCGTAGCGAAACTCGCCACGCCAGCCGGTGCGCTTGGGGATGCCAGCGAAAAACGGCACCAGCGCCGATTTCAATGAATTGGGCAGCAGGATCGCCTGGTCGTACTGGCCGGCCAGGGATTTGCCGATGCGTCGACGGGTCGCCAATTCCAGCACGCCATGGCCGAGCGGGAAGCTCAAGGCCTTGCGCACTTCGGGCATGCGCTCAAGGATCGGCCGGCTCCACTCGGGGGCCAGGACGTCGATTTCGCACTGCGGATGACGCTCTTTCAGGCACTGGAACAGTGTCTGCGCCATTACCATGTCACCGACCCAACTGGGCCCAACGATCAAAATATTCATGTGCTTTCCAAAAACGATACGGGGAGGCCTACGCCTCCCCGCCTCGAGAATCACTGTGGCTTAGGTCGTTGCCTGTGGCCCTAATCTACAACACACCATCCCACAAGGGTTCTGCATAGGTTTCAAGAACCGTGCAGCACCAAAAATACACTGTGGGAGCGAGCTTGCTCGCGATGAGGCCGGCACATCCAACATCGATGTCGCCTGACACTCCGCTATCGCGAGCAAGCTCGCTCCCACATTTATTCAATACTCAGCTCAGTCCCAGCTCCCGCCAGATCCGCACTACCTGTCGGCGCTCATCCACGAACTGGTCGCCTGCGATCACCCCGGCATCTTTCTGCAAGGCCTGGCGGTGGGCGGCGGAGCGGTAGGCTTTGTAGGCTTCGCGCAACAGTGTGGCATCTTCGGCCGGCATCAACCCGACCTCCTGCAACCCATCCAGGATGCGGATGTTATCGGTGTAGCGCACCAGCGATGGATGCTCTTGGGACCACGCCAGGGCCGCGTATTGCACCATAAATTCAATATCGACGATACCTCCGGCATCCTGCTTGAGGTCGAAGGGCGCCGTGGCTTCGAAGGCATTCGGCGCGGTCCCGGCGGCGGTGGCCTTGCTGCCGAGGTTGTCGCGCATTTTGGCGCGCATCTCACTGACTTCCTGGCGCAGCGTCGGCAGGTCACGCTTGCGCCCCAACACCTGGATGCGGACTTTTTCGAACGCCTGGCCCACGTCCTGGCTGCCCACCAGCACACGGGCGCGCACCAGCGCCTGATGCTCCCAGGTCCAGGCTTCGTTCTCCTGGTAGCGGGCAAACGCCCCGAGGGAACTGACCAGCAACCCCGACGCCCCGGACGGCCGCAGGCGCATGTCGACTTCATACAACTGCCCGGAGTTGGTCTGGGCGGTCAGCAGGTGAATGATCCGCTGGCCAAGCCGGGTGAAGAACTGCGCGCCGTCGATGGGTTTCGGGCCATCGGTTTCCGCCTGTGGGTCGCCGTCGTGAATGAACACCAGGTCCAGGTCGGAACCATGCCCCAATTCCAGGCCGCCGACTTTCCCGTAGCCGACAATAATGAAGCCCGGATCGCACAGGCTGCCGTCGGTGCGCAACGGCACACCGTGCTTGGCGGCCGTCTGGCGCCAGGCCAGCGCCAGCACTTGCTCCAGAATCGCCTCGGCCAGCCAGGTCAGGTAATCGCTGACCTTCATCAACGGCAGGCTGCCGGCAATTTCCGAAGCCGCCACCCGCAGACGGTGCGCCAGCTTGAAATGCCGCAACGCCTCCATTTGCTGCTCCAGGTCATCCTCGGGAATGCGCGTCAGGCGCTCACGCAACTCTGCCGCCAACTCCGGCGCCAGGGGCGGTTTGAACAGCCGGCCCTCGTTGAGCAACTCATCGAGCAGCAGCGGGAAACGGGTGATTTGCTCGGCGATCCACGGGCTCGCCGCGCACAGCGTCAGCAAGCGCCGCAGGGCGCCGGGGTTTTCCGTCAACAGCACCAGGTAGGCCGAACGGCGAGCCACAGCCTCCACCAAGGGCAGCACCCGCTCCAGCACCAGGTCCGGATCGGCATGCTCGACGGCCTGGGCCAGCAGGCGCGGAATGAAGGCATCCAGACGTTCGCGCCCCAAGCGCTGCATGGCGCGCAGTTGCGGGCTGCCACGCAGGACGGCCAGGGCCTTGAGGGCTTTGGGTGCATCGACGAAGCCGCCTTCTTCCAACTGACGGCACGCCGCCTCTTCATTCTGGCTGTCTTCCCACAACGGCAACCATTCGCCGCCCACCGCCATTTCGCTTTCGCCGCCCTCTTCTTCATCCGGGTCGGCGATGACCTGGCCGAAGTGCCAGGCCACGCGTCCACGCCAGTACATCAACTGCTCATGAAAGGCCGACCAGTCGGCAAAGCCCAGCATGAAGGCGATACGCGCCTGGTCCTGTGGGCTGTCCGGGAGCATCTGGGTCTGGCGGTCGGCGATGGCCTGGATCGCATGCTCGGTATACCGCAGGAACTCATAGCCCTGGCGCAGCTCATCGATCACCTTGGCCGGCAAGTACCCCTGGCCCTCCAGGGTGCCCAACACTTTGAGCAGCGGGCGCTGCTGCAAGCTCAAGTCGCGCCCGCCATGGATCAGCTGGAACGCCTGGGCAATGAACTCCACCTCGCGAATGCCACCCGAGCCCAGCTTGATGTTGTCGGCCATGCCCTTGCGCCGCACTTCCTGCTGGATCAACTGCTTCATGGTGCGCAGCGCTTCGATGGCGGAAAAATCCAGGTAACGGCGATAGACGAACGGACGCAGCATGTCGAGCAGTTGTGCACCGGCCACTTGGTCGCCAGCCACCACCCGCGCCTTGATCATGGCGTAGCGTTCCCAGTCGCGGCCCTGGTCCTGGTAATACTGCTCCAGGGCATTGAAGCTCAGCACCAGCGCACCGGCCGAACCATAGGGGCGCAGTCGCATGTCGACGCGGAACACGAAGCCGTCGACGGTCATCGGGTCGAGGGCCTTGATCAGGCGCTGGCCGACGCGGATGAAAAACTCCTGGTTATCCAGCGGTCGCTTGACGCCCACGGTTTCGCCGCCCTCGGGGTAGGCGAAGATCAGGTCGATGTCCGACGACAGGTTCAGTTCCACCGCCCCCAACTTGCCCATGCCCAGGATGACCATCTGCTGCGGTTCGCCGCTGCGCCGTCCGGTGGGCGTGCCGAATTGCTGGCTGAGGCGCTGGTACAACCAGTGGTAAGCCTGGTCGATGCAGGCGTCGGCCATGTCCGAAAGGTCGCGACAGGTCTGGACCAGGTCGGCCTGGCGGGTCAGGTCGCGCCAGATGATCCGCACCTGCTGGCGGGTACGCTGGCGGCGCAGGACGCGACCCAGTTCGTCTTCGGTTTCGGCGGCCTGGACGGCGGCAGCGATCTGCGCGCACATTTCACCAGGCGCCAGGCCGCGGTCCAGTTCGCCGCTGCGCACCAGTTCCAGCAGCATCACCGGGTCACGAACACTCTGCTCGATGACAAAGTCGCTGGCGGCGGCAATGCGGTTGAACGCCTCCCAGCGTTGCGGGGTCCAGGCCGACAGCCCACGATCGTCGTCGAGCAAGGCGACCGCCGCACGGAACGACTGCTCGGCACGACTGACCAATGACTGGAGAATCGCCGGTACTTCAGCAAGCGAGGGCAGGCTCATGGTCTATCCTTGATCGGCGCGGGAGAGGCTGGATGTAGTGTTTTTTCAAAAGACACTACCTGATCGACTGTCGAACAAAGATGATAAATAGCTGAAAATCTGATTTTATTGGCAGCCGGCATCAAGTTTTTACCTGTTCGAGTTGGCTAAAGACCAACAGTAACGATTATTCTCACAACGAAACGAGGGGCCATACGCCGCTCATGTGTAGTTTTACTACTCGTCTATACATTCGAAAGGCTGAAACGGCCGACGATTTGTAGTAAAACTACACGCCGCCGAAACAACCTTCGGCAATCCAAGAATTTATATCGTCTGCCCACAAGGCCAGTCGCAAACTCAGGCAACCGATTCTGGTAGCCTTTCCGCCCTGGAGCAAGCCATGCAAGACCTCGATCCCGTCGAAACCCAGGAATGGCTGGACGCCCTGGAATCGGTTCTCGACAAAGAAGGCGAAGACCGTGCTCATTATCTGATGACCCGTATGGGCGAACTCGCGACCCGCAGCGGTTCGCAACTGCCCTACGCCATCACCACGCCGTACCGCAACACGATCCCCGTTACCCACGAAGCACGCATGCCTGGCGACCTGTTCATGGAACGCCGCATTCGCTCGCTGGTACGCTGGAACGCGTTGGCCATGGTCATGCGTACCAACCTGAAAGATTCTGACCTGGGCGGTCACATCTCCAGCTTCGCCTCCAGCGCGACGCTGTATGACATCGGTTTCAACTACTTCTTCCAGGCCCCGACCGACGAACACGGCGGCGACCTGATCTACTTCCAGGGTCACGCATCGCCAGGCGTCTACGCCCGTGCGTTCATGGAAGGCCGCATCACCGAAGACCAGATGAACAACTTCCGCCAGGAAGTGGACGGCAACGGCCTGTCCTCGTACCCGCACCCTTGGCTGATGCCGGACTTCTGGCAGTTCCCGACCGTTTCCATGGGCCTGGGCCCGATCCAGGCGATCTACCAGGCACGCTTCATGAAGTACCTGGAAGCCCGTGGCTTCATCCAGCCAGGCAAGCAGAAAGTCTGGTGCTTCATGGGCGACGGCGAGTGCGACGAGCCGGAATCCTTGGGCGCGATCTCCCTGGCCGGCCGCGAGAAGCTGGACAACCTGATCTTCGTCATCAACTGCAACCTGCAGCGCCTCGACGGCCCGGTTCGCGGCAACGCCAAGATCATCCAGGAACTCGAAGGCGTGTTCCGTGGTGCCCAGTGGAACGTCAACAAAGTCATCTGGGGCCGTTTCTGGGACCCACTGCTGGCCAAGGACGTCGACGGCATCCTGCAACGCCGCATGGACGAAGTCATCGACGGCGAGTACCAGAACTACAAGGCCAAGGACGGCGCGTTCGTCCGTGAGCACTTCTTCAACTCGCCTGAACTCAAGGCCATGGTCGCCGACCTGTCCGACGACGAGATCTGGAAGCTCAACCGTGGCGGCCACGACCCGTACAAGGTCTACGCGGCGTACCACCAGGCGGTCAACCACAAAGAACAGCCGACCGTCATCCTGGCCAAGACCATCAAGGGTTATGGCACCGGTGCCGGCGAAGCGAAGAACACCGCGCACAACACCAAGAAAGTCGATGTCGACAGCCTGAAGTTGTTCCGCGATCGCTTCGACATTCCGGTCAAGGACAGCGAGCTGGAAAACCT
Source organism: Pseudomonas thivervalensis (assembly GCF_001269655.1). Lineage (GTDB taxonomy): Bacteria > Pseudomonadota > Gammaproteobacteria > Pseudomonadales > Pseudomonadaceae > Aquipseudomonas > Aquipseudomonas thivervalensis. The sequence continues at coordinate 418,358 of NZ_LHVE01000001.1, read as the reverse complement.
GCCGTTCTTCAAGCCGGAAGAAGGCAGCGCCGAAGCCCGTTACCTGGCCGAGCGCCGTGCCGCCCTGGGCGGTTTCGTGCCTCAGCGTCGCGCCAAGAGCTTCAGCATCCCGACCCCGCCACTGGAAACCCTCAAGGCGATCCTGGACGGCTCGGGCGACCGTGAAATCTCCACCACCATGGCCTTCGTGCGGATCCTCGCGCAACTGGTCAAGGACAAGGAAATCGGCCAGCGCATCGTCCCGATCATCCCGGACGAAGCCCGTACCTTCGGTATGGAAGGCATGTTCCGCCAGCTGGGCATCTACTCGTCCGTCGGCCAGCTCTACGAGCCAGTCGATAAAGACCAGGTGATGTTCTACCGCGAAGACAAGAAGGGCCAGATCCTCGAAGAGGGCATCAACGAAGCGGGCGCCATGAGCTCCTTCATTGCCGCCGGTACTTCGTACTCCAGCCACAACCAGCCAATGCTGCCGTTCTACATCTTCTACTCGATGTTCGGCTTCCAGCGTATCGGCGACCTGGCCTGGGCCGCTGGCGACAGCCGTACCCGTGGCTTCCTGATCGGCGGCACCGCCGGCCGCACCACGCTCAACGGTGAAGGCCTGCAGCACGAAGACGGCCACAGCCACATGCTGGCCGGGACCATCCCGAACTGCCGCACCTATGATCCGACCTACGGCTACGAGCTGGCGGTGATCATCCAGGATGGCATGAAAAAGATGACCGAAGAGCAACAGGACGTCTTCTACTACATCACCGTGATGAACGAGTCCTACCAGCAGCCAGCCATGCCGGCCGGTGTCGAGGCAGGCATCGTCAAGGGCATGTACCTGCTCGAGGAAGACACCCGCGAAGCGGCGCACCACGTCCAGTTGATGGGCTCGGGCACCATCCTGCGCGAAGTGCGTGAAGCGGCGAAGATCCTGCGTGAAGAGTTCAACGTCGGCGCCGACGTCTGGAGCGTCACCAGCTTCAACGAACTGCGTCGCGACGGCCTGGCCGTAGAGCGCAGCAACCGCCTGCACCCTGGCCAGAAGCCAAAGCTGAGCTACGTCGAAGAGTGCCTGAACGGCCGCAAAGGTCCGGTCATCGCCTCTACCGACTACATGAAGCTGTTCGCCGAGCAGATCCGCCAGTGGGTGCCTTCCAAGGAATTCAAAGTGCTGGGTACCGACGGTTTCGGCCGTAGCGACAGCCGCAAGAAGCTGCGTCACTTCTTCGAAGTCGACCGTAAGTTCGTTGTGTTGGCAGCCCTGGAAGCCCTGGCTGACCGTGGCGATATCGAACCTAAAGTGGTGGCCGAAGCCATCGCCAAGTTCGGCATCGATCCGGAAAAACGCAACCCACTGGACTGCTGAGGAGAATTTTCGTGAGCGAACTCATTCGCGTACCTGACATCGGCAGCGGTGAAGGTGAAGTAATTGAACTGTTTGTGAAGGTCGGCGACCGTATCGAAGCCGACCAGAGCATCCTGACGCTTGAATCGGACAAGGCCAGCATGGAAGTGCCTGCGCCGAAGGCCGGTGTCATCAAGAGCCTGAAAGTGAAGCTGGGCGACCGCCTGAAGGAAGGCGACGAACTGCTGGAGCTGGAAGTCGAGGGCGCCGCTGCGGCGCCTGAAGCGCCCGCCCCTGCTGCTGCCCCGGCGGCGGCTGAAAAGCCTGCCGCCTCGCCAACTGCCGAAGCGGCTCCCGCGCCCGCCGCTGCGCCTGCCGCTGCCAGCGTCCAGGACATTCATGTCCCGGACATCGGTTCGTCGGGCAAGGCCAAGATCATCGAAGTACTGGTCAAAGCCGGCGACACCGTCGAAGCCGACCAGTCGCTGATCACCCTGGAATCCGACAAGGCCAGCATGGAAATCCCATCGCCGGCCGCCGGTGTGGTGGAAAGCGTCGAGGTCAAGCTGGACGACGAAGTCGGCACCGGTGACCTGATCCTGAAGCTCAAGGTCGCTGGCGCTGCGGCACCTGCCGCACCCGCCCAGGCCGCTGCGCCTGCAGCCAAGACCGAAGCGGCACCGGCTCCAGCCGCCGCGCCTGCCGCCAAAGCCGAAGCGGCTCCGGCCCCGGTCGCCGCGCCTGCGCCTAGCGGTGCCAAGGTGCACGCTGGCCCTGCGGTGCGTCAGCTGGCCCGTGAATTCGGTGTCGAGCTGTCCGCCGTAGGCCCGAGCGGCCCTCACGGCCGTGTGCTCAAGGAAGACGTGCAAGCCTACGTCAAGGCCATGATGCAGAAGGCCAAGAACGCACCGGCCGAAGGCGCCACCGGCGGCGCGGGCATCCCGCCGATCCCGGCGGTGGACTTCAGCCGCTTCGGCGAAACCGAAGAAGTGGCCATGACTCGCCTGATGCAGATCGGCGCGTCGAGCCTGCACCGCAGCTGGCTGAACATTCCACACGTGACTCAGTTCGACCAGGCTGACATCACCGAGCTGGAAGCTTTCCGCGTCGCGCAGAAAGCCGTGGCGGAAAAGGCCGGCGTGAAGCTGACCGTGCTGCCACTGCTGCTCAAGGCCTGTGCGCACCTGCTCAAGGAGCTGCCGGACTTCAACGCCTCGCTGGCCCCAAGCGGCAAGGCGGTGATCCGCAAGAAATACGTGCACATCGGCTTTGCCGTCGACACCCCGGAAGGCCTGCTGGTACCGGTCATCCGCAACGTCGACCAGAAGAGCCTGCTGCAACTGGCTGCCGAAGCCGCTGCCTTGGCCGAAAAGGCCCGGAGCAAGAAGCTCACCGCCGACGACATGCAGGGCGCCTGCTTCACCATCTCCAGCCTCGGCCACATTGGCGGCACCGGCTTCACGCCGATCGTCAACGCGCCGGAAGTGGCGATCCTGGGTGTTTCCAAGGCCACCATCCAGCCAGTCTGGGACGGTAAAGCCTTCCAGCCGAAGCTGATGCTGCCACTGTCGCTGTCCTACGATCACCGCGTGATCAACGGCGCCGCCGCTGCACGCTTCACCAAGCGCTTGAGCGACTTGCTGGGCGACATCCGCACCATCCTGCTGTAACACCGGACGGCCCTCCCTTGGGAGGGCCATTCGGCGCACCGTTTTCCGAGCGCCACGCTCGTACCTCAACCCCGTCCGTTTGGCGGGGCTTTTTTTTGCCTGGCATTCAAGCCAGGTGCATGGATGCTGGATGTACCGGCCTCATCGCGAGCAGGCTCGCTCCCACAATGGATTTGTGACGCTGCACCGCACCTGAACCTGATGAAGCGCCCTGTGGGAGCGAGCTTGCTCGCGATAGCGGTGTGTCAGGCAACCCGGCAACTTTCCTACCCCGTAAGTCTTAAATGACTACGCCCCCTGTTGCTCATTACCCACAACCCGCGCCCCCTTCCCCATCAATATTTATCGCCCGCCGGGCTTTAGCATCAAGCCGCCAAGACACTGGGTGCTTGCACCCAACCATCAAAACTTCGAATGGATTCGAATATGTTCAAACCTACCGTCGGCCCCATTGTCGGGCACACGACCACCGATCACGCACGGATATTCCTACGGGGCGATCACGGCAACAGCCAGGTATTTGCCGCTATTCGCCATCGGCGCCGAGGCGATACACGCTGGTCGAAAGGGCACTTTGTCCAATTGAAGGCCTACCGCGACATGTCCGATGTCATCGTATTGAACGGCCTTCAACCCGATACCACCTATGAGTACCAGGCTGGCTGGTTCAGCCCCTTGAGCCCGACCCATACCGTGGAAAGCATCCAGGAACTGCCCCTGCAATGGCCGAGGAACACCTACAGCTTGCGCACGCCTGCCGCTGGCACCGATGCGCCACGGGCCTATATCGTGGGCTCATGTCGCTACCTTCGGATCGCCGCCAACACCCCGCTGCTGCCCGCCCTTGGGGACCGCACCTTTGCCGGCATCAATCGCATCGTCGAACAGGCCGACCCGCCGATCAGCGCGGTATTGATGACCGGCGACCAGGTTTATCTCGACGACTTGAATGTCATCGGCCCGGACCGAACCTATAAAAACATTCTCCTCAGGTACCGCACCGTGTTGGCCCAACCGCACATCAGAACGTTGATGTCGGGCACCCCGACTTACATGATGCTCGACGACCATGAGATCGAAGACAACTGGCCTGCCAGGAAAACCGTCAACGACGACGTCCTGTATGCCAATGCCATGAGCGCTTATGAGCTTTACCAGGCGAGCCACGGTCCCGCCCATGAACTGTCGAGCGACGGAACCGTGGACAAGTCGCTGACCCGCTACTGGTACACGTTTGCCCATGGCGATATCCATTGGTTCGTCACCGACAGCCGGACGCAACGCAACCTGTCGGCAAACGACCGGCGCATTCTCGACGAGAAACAGGAACAGGTCCTGCTCGAATGGCTCGTCAACAGCCCCGCCCGAGTCAAACTCGTCGTCACCAGCGTCATGTTCTTCCCTGACCGCAAGCGTGATGACGGCGATGCCTGGCAGGCGTTTCCGGCACAACGGCTGCGCCTGCTGGAAACCATCCGTCGCCATCGGATCAGGAACGTGGTTTTTGTCTCGGGCGACGTCCACGGCTCCATGACCAGCCGCCTGCGTCACAGCGAGGATCCTGATTTCGAGGTCAACACCATCGTGTCCTCGCCGTTCTACAACAGCAAATTGCTGCCATTTGCGAAAGCGAAGGATTTTATTTTCCGCAGTCCCATGGCCCGCACCGACAGCGGTGAGTACCGCTACGAACTGACCAGCCCAGTGGTGAGCCAGGACAACTTCGCCCGCCTGCAGATCACGACGCAGAGCCTTCTGGTCACTTTCCACGACCGTGACGGCAGGCTGTTGCAGACGGTGGATATCCCGCTGTGATGACCGTCCATGCCCTCTGATCGGCTGGCGACTGGAGAAATCCCGTTGTCGGCCGATAAAAGGTTTATAGCACTTGGCCTTCATCTCTCTTGTCAGCCAGTGCCGCAATGATGCAACCTTGCGCCAATCCGTAATAACGAGGGCGTCAGCCCGGCGCGATCAGCATTTTCGAAGCGAGTTTCCCCATGAAAAGCCAACCCGATGCCGCCAGCCGTATGGCGGCCGAGGTAGTGACGCAGTTACCGGTGCCCGCGCGGCTCGGTATGCTGCGTTTCGAACGGCTGAATGAAGCTAGCTGGGCGCTGTTGTTCCTCGACCCCAATTGCGAGCGACACTTCGGCCTGCCGGCGGTAGAACTGTGCTCGCTGGTCAGTTCGCCCTACGCCAGCCTGATGGAACCCGAAGCGCGCTATCAATTGCACGACGCCATCCAGCAGCAACTGGCCCAGGCCGCGCACTACCAGATTCGCTACACGCTCCACACCGCCAAGGGCCCGATGAACGTGCTGGAAACGGGCGAAGCCTATAAGCAGCACAATCGTCACCTGCTGCGCGGCTACCTGCTAGTGGTGGACAATTTGCTGCAAAGCGAACCCTCCATGCCGGCCCTGGACCTGGAAACCCAGAACTCGCGCCTGCAGATCGCCCTGGAACTGAACCAGCGCGCCCAGCAAGAGCAGCTCCAGCATCTGGACCGCGTACGTGCCCAACAGGACCTGATCCTGTTGCTGACCCGTCAACGCTACAGCGCCAACAACTCCCTGCTCGAAGCGGCCGAACTGATTACCCGCAGCGCTTGCGACATCTACCAGATCGACTGCGCGAGTATCTGGAACCTGGACGATGGCAAGCTGGTGCCGATTTCCGCCTATAACCGCGCGTCCCAGGAATATTTCCTGCCGGCGGTGATCGACGCCAACGAATTTCCCGACTACATGGAGGCGCTGCAGACCTGCCGCGCCATCGACGCCCACAATGCGATGCGTGACCCGCGCACCCGGGAAATGGCTGGGAACCTGCGCGCCCGCGACGTCAATGCCATTCTCGACGCCAGCGTGCGTATCGACGGTCAAGTGGTGGGCGTGCTGTGCCTGGAACAAGTGGGCGCCACCCGCGCCTGGCAGTCGGATGAGATCGCCTTTGCCGGCGAGCTGGCGGACCAGTTCGCCCAAGTCATCAACAACCACAACCGACGCACCGCCACCAGCGCCCTGCACCTGTTCCAGCGAGCCGTGGAACAGAGCGCCAACGCCTTCCTGCTGGTCAATTGCGACGGCGTGGTGGAGTACGTCAACCCAAGCTTCACCGCGATCACCCAGTACACCACCGAAGAAGTCCACGGCCAGCGCCTCTCGGAACTGCCGGCCCTGGAAAACCTCAGCGAACTGCTGTTCGATGCACCCTCGGCGCTGGCCCAGAGCAACAGTTGGCAGGGCGAGTTCAAGAGCCGGCGCAAGAACCTGGAGCCCTACTGGGGCCAGTTGTCGATTTCCAAGGTCTACGGCGACAACCGCGAGCTGACCCACTACATCGGCATCTACGAAGACATCACCCAGACCAAACTGGCCCAGCAGCGCATCGAGCGCCTGGCCTACACCGACAACCTGACCAACCTGGGCAACCGTCCGGCATTCATTCGCAACCTCGACGAACGCTTCGCCCGGGACAGCGATTCGCCCATCAGCCTGCTGTTGGTGGACATCGACAACTTCAAGCGCATCAACGACAGCCTCGGCCACCAGACCGGCGACAAACTGCTGATCAGCCTGGCCCGGCGCCTGCGTAACAGCCTGAGCCCCAGCGGCAGCCTGGCGCGCTTCGCCAGTAACGAGTTCGCGGTGCTGCTGGACGACACCGATCTGGAGGCCGGGCAGCAGATCGCCAGCCAGTTGCTGATGACCCTCGACAAACCGATGTTCGTCGACAACCAGTTGATCAGCGTGACCGGCTCCGTCGGCCTGGCCTGCGCGCCGCTGCACGGTCGCGACCCGCAGACCCTGATGCGCAACGCCGGCCTGGCCCTGCACAAGGCCAAGGCCAACGGCAAACACCAGGTCCAGGTGTTCACCGAGGCGCTGAATGCCGAGGCCAGCTACAAGCTGTTCGTGGAAAACAACCTGCGGCGCGCCCTGACCCAGAACGAACTGGACGTGTTCTACCAGCCCAAGCTGTGCCTGCGCAGCGGCCGCCTGCTGGGCATGGAGGCACTGCTGCGCTGGAACCATCCGGAAAAGGGCATGATCCGCCCGGACCAATTCATCAGCGTGGCTGAAGAAACCGGCCTGATCATTCCTATTGGCAAATGGATCGCCCGCCAAGCCTGCCGCATGAGCAAACAGCTGACCGCAGCCGGGCTGGGCAACCTGCAAGTGGCGATCAACCTGTCGCCCAAGCAGTTCTCCGACCCGGACCTGGTCGCCTCCATCGCCAGCATCCTCAAGGAGGAACAACTGCCGGCCCGGCTGCTGGAACTGGAACTGACCGAAGGCCTGCTGCTGGAAGCCACCGAAGACACCCACTTGCAGCTCGACCAGCTCAAGCGCCTGGGGCTGACCCTGGCCATGGACGATTTCGGCACCGGTTATTCATCCCTGAGCTACCTGAAGAAATTCCCGATCGACATCATCAAGATCGATCGCAGCTTCATCCATGAGATCCCGGACAACCAGGACGACATGGAAATCACCTCGGCGGTGATCGCCATGGCCCACAACCTGAAGCTCAAGGTCGTGGCCGAAGGCATCGAGACCGCCCAGCAACTGGCGTTCTTGCGCCGGCACCGTTGCGACGTCGGCCAGGGCTACCTGTTCGACCGGCCAATCCCCGGCGCAGAGCTGATCGAAAAGCTCAAGCGCTACCCGCGCGGGCCGCTCGTCTGACAGCCGCTTATAGCTAGCGGCGGCTTTTCTGAGGCACACTGACGGTCTATTTCGCTCAACTCAATCTGACTGAGAGGACTGATAATGGTCTTGCGCTCGGAAATCCTGGTGAACAAAAACGTGCTTCCTACCCCTGAACAAGCCCTGCCTGGCCGTGAAACCCCAATGAGCGTGCCGGAAAAACACTTCGTCCTCGACGCGCCCCTGCTGGGCCCGTTTGCCATGGATGTGGACTTCGCCATCTTCGGCCTCGGCTGCTTCTGGGGCGCTGAGCGCAAGTTCTGGCAGCGCGAAGGCGTGGTCAGTACTGCGGTGGGTTACGCCGGTGGTTTCACGCCGAACCCGACATATGAAGAAGTCTGCTCGGGGCTTACCGGCCACAGCGAAGTGGTGCTGGTGGTCTACGAGCCGGCAAAAGTCAGCTATGAGCAGTTGTTGAAGATGTTCTGGGAGCTGCACAACCCGACCCAGGGCATGCGCCAGGGGAACGACATCGGCACCCAGTACCGTTCGGTGATCTATGCCACCAACCCGACTCAACTGGCGGCGGCCAAACACAGTGAGCAAGTCTTCCAGGCTGAATTGACCAAGGCCGGCAAAGGCACTATCACCACCGAAATCGAAGAGGCACCGACGTTCTATTTCGCCGAGACCTATCACCAGCAGTACCTGGCGAAGAACCCTGAAGGCTATTGCGGGATCGGCGGGACCGGCGTGACCTGCCCGATCTGACTACACGCTTGCTCGCGATAGCGGTGGGTCTGAGGTGGTGATGCTGAATTTGCCGCCGTCATCGCGAGCAAGCTCGGCTCCCACAGGGTCCGGAGCGGACACAAATATTGGGTACACCTCAGAACCCATGTGGGAGCGAGCCTGCTCGCGATAGCGCCCTTCCAGACACCATCAAACCATCAGCTCTCAGCGATCAACCAATCCATCTGCCACCCGCCCTGGGTCTGGCCGAGCTTTTTCGACAGCCACGGCAGCAACTCACGCAACTCCTCCTCCAACCCCCAAGGCGGGTTGGCAATCGCCAGGCCGGAGCCGTTCAGGCTGTTGGGCGTCGCCAGTGGGTGCACCAGCAGTTCCACCCGCAACAGCTTCGGTGCTCCCGTGCCGGCCAGGTCCTGGTAGAAGCGGCGCAACATGCGCTGGTCCTTCACCGGGTACCAGATCGCCGCCACCGTCTGGCGCATCCGGCCAATCGCCTCCTTGAGCGAGGCGGCGCAGCGCTGCATCTCGTCAAGCTGCTCGAAGGGCGGATCGATCAACATCAGGCCACGCTTCTCTGCCACCGGCAGCAGCGCCCGCGGCACATGCCAGCCCTCGCCCAGATGCACCGCCACGCGACGGTCGCCTTTCATGTTGTCCTTGAGCAACACACCGTCTTCAGGGTGTTTCTCGTTGAGCAGCACACGGTCTTGCGAACGGGTCAGGCGCCGCGCCAGTTCCGGCGAGCCCGGGTAGTAGCGCAATTGGCCGTCAGGGTTCATCTCGTGCAGCACCTTCATGTAATCGGCCGTCAACGGCGGCAGATCATCCTCGCCCCACAACCGCGCGATGCCTTCCAGGTACTCACCGGTACGGTTGGCCTGGTCACCCTGCAAGTCGTACAGCCCGATGCCCGCGTGGGTATCGAGGTAGGCGAAGGGCTGTTCCTTGCGCGACATCAACGCGATGAGGCGGGTCAAGGTCAGGTGTTTGAACACGTCGGCGTGATTGCCGGCGTGGAAGGCGTGGCGATAATTCATGGCGGCTCCTGCGAAGGGCGACGAGTTTACCTTGAAGCGCGTCGAACGTCAGGGGTTCGCAGCCCAGCGGACAGGTCACCGTCCGCTCAACTCTCGCCTCAAATACGCCAGCAATGGCGCCTTTGGCGCTTCAACCCGTCCCGATCGTTCAAGAAAGCGGGCGATCTTGCGCCGCAGGACCCGGCGGTCGACCCGCTCGCACAGGTACGGATGCTCTTCACCCAACCATGTGAGCACGTTATCCACCAGACAGTCCGTCGGGGCCTCGGCCATGGTTTCCAGCAACGCCACAGGCACTTCCCACCAGGGAAAAACCCGAGCCGGCCGCTGAATATTTCCCACAATCTCAAGGGACTGGCCGTTGATCAGGCAACGGCTGATGACCGGTAGCAGTTGCCCGGCATCCACCGCCGCAGATTGCAGGATCGGTTGCATAAAGCGCCCATCCCAAAAACGCAGGAAAACCGGCTTACCACCGGGCAACAGCACCTGTGTCAGCCCACGCAAATGCTCGGCAAGGGTTTCCTGGCTGGCACACGACACTGCCAACCACCCCCAATCGAGCGAGTCGGTGGCCGCTGCCCAGTCAAGAAATTCGCTACCGGCGCTGACAAGCCCCACATAGGGCATGACCGATTCCCACTCGGCGTAAGGCGTCTCGGCCCAGATTGGCGTGGGCGCCAAGATCATCGAGCGCCGCCAGGCCGACAACGCCCCGGCGCTGCTGGTGCTGCCGAAAATCGCGAAAAGTTGCTCGGACGCTTGCAAAGGCTGGCCTTCAAGCCAGGCCAGGGGCGTTTGATGGCTGCTCATGGGCGCCCTCGGACATCGACAGGTGGATAAGCGACCGGGGGCGCCGCACAGATGCCGTTTCTGCAACGCTCGCACTCTTCGCAGAACGGCGCCGCGCCTTGGAAGCTGAGGATCTGTGCCAGGGAAAGCCGAGGGGCGGCCGCAGGGACCTGCGTTCCGGCCCTCTCGGGTGAGCCGGCTGCCGCACTCATCACTGCCATCGGCGCCCCACCCACCTCGATCGGCACACTGCTGAAAATCCCGCCTGCACCGATGTTGATCCAATGGCCGCCGGCCTGGAGGGTGACACTGGCGCCACCTTCCAAGACCATTTGCTGGCCGGCGCTGACATGAAACTGCTGGCTGGCGCTGAGGACATGGCTGCTCACGCGGATATGCCGCTCACCACTCACCAGCAGGTGATCGTCCTGTCGGACTTCAGCCTGGCGCCGACCGTGGGTAATACGCTGTTCGTCGGCCTTGAGCTCATGCCGCGCCGTGCCGGTGACAACGATGCTACGCTCGTGATCGACCTGCACCCGCTGGTCATGCAGCACGTGTTGAGTCCAGTTTCGCTGGGCCCGCAGGTAGATTTCCTCGGCGCCCTTGCGATCCTCGATGCGCAACTCGTTGAAGCCTCCCCCGCCGGGACTGCTCTGGCTACGCCAGATACTGCGGGTCTTGTCCGCCGGCAGGTCCAGCGGCACCGGATTGGCACCATTAGGCAAGCACCCCACCACCCATGGCTTGTCCACGTCACCGTCAATGAACCCCACCAGGACTTCCATGCCGACCCGGGGAATCATCACCGCACCATAGTGATCATGGGCCCAACCGGAGGCCACGCGCAGCCAGCAGCTGGAATGCTCGTCGCGCTGGCCGTCACGATCCCAGGCCAGTTGCACCTTGACCCGTCCGAATTCATCGCAATGAATCTCGCTGCCGTCCGGCCCGGTCACCACCGCTGATTGATAACCCTGGGCACGGGGCTTTTCGTGGTGCAGGGGAGGCCGGAAGAACACGTCCCACGGCGTGGCGAGAAAGGTATTTTTGTAGCCCTGGAATTCATCCGGCCCGGCAGCGGCGGTTTCTTCCAGTACCTGCGGTTGGCGGCCATGATGGTCGATGCGCGTCAACAGCCAGAGATCGTTCCACGGTTCCCGGGGATGGGCCTCGATGCGCATGAAATGTCCGCTGACGAAGGCGCTATCATCGCTGCGGCCCTCCGCAACGCGATGATCGGCGCCATGGCGCTCAAGGGCGCGCCGGGTCAGATGCTTGCCATCGTCACGGTTGCAGAACCCACCCGGATAGCGATAGTCCTCGAGCACCGGCAACTGCCGGTTGTCGAGCTGGGTTTGCAATAACAGACCGGGCTTGCGGAAGTCGTAGTCGCGCAACGTCACGGCAGTGGTACAGGTCTGGAGCCGCACCGCCAGACGGCTGATGACCGGCTCGTCGGCAGCCATGCCGCTGCCTGGCAGATACTGGGTCGACTCGGGCAGGCGAGGGAACACGGTCTGGTCGTCACCGAACACCAGCAGATGACCGTCAGGCCGATGCCGGAAATGGTAGTGGATACCGACTTCGGCGCAAATCCGCTCGATGAATGCCAGGTCGCTTTCGCCGTACTGCACACAGTATTCACGCTCGGGATACTGCCCACCTAGAGTGAACTGGCAGGCACCCGCCAGGATCCCGTGCTCTTTCAACACCCGGGCGACGATGTCGGGCACGCTCAAGTGCTGGAAGATCCGCTGGTTGATGCGATGGCGCAGATAGGCCAGACGTGGCACCAGGCTGATCTGATAGCGGGTCAGGCGCTTGCCCGAATCACCTTGGGCGACGCTATAGACCTGACCGTGTATGCCCCCGTCCCGGCCATCGAAGCCCAGGAATGCCTGGCGATGCAGAAGCTCTTCCAGTGCCAGGTCGGGGCGCTCACTGACCAGTTCCAGGTCAAAGCGATAGGGCTGGCTGATAGCTTCCTGGCCCTTGAACTCAAGCACTTTGAGTTCATGCGGCTCGCTGTCGAGGGTCAGCGTGAAACGCGGTGGGTTAGCCGGCGGGAACATCCGATGTGCCTCAGCAAAATAGAGGCGGGCGATTCTGCATGAGCAACAGGGGACGTGTATTGGCGGCCAGGAAAAACAGATTTCCCCTACATGCAAGAAGCTAAAAGCTGCAAAGCGTGATGCATTTTCCGATGGACATTCGCGACTTCGCGATCAACTGCAACTGTCCTACAAATGAATCAGCAGATTCTTGCAAGGTGGCCGCTCTCTGGGCCGTGATGGGCGTGATAACGTGCCCTGGTCGCAAAAAAGCAAAGGACGCATGGCATGACGACCCGCTACGCAAAAATCGCAATGACCCTGGCGCTCGCCGCATTCGCCTTCCTGACCGTGTTCAACAACCTCACGGACTACCGCTCCAACTTCAATTTCGTCCAACACGTGCTGAGCATGGACACCACCTTCCCCGACAATGCCGCCCGCTATCGCGCCATCGAGAGACCCTGGATGTGGCACGGCGCCTATTGGCTGATCATCCTCGGCGAAGCACTGACGGCGGGGCTGCTGGGCTACGGCGCAGTGAAACTGTGGCAGGCACGCCAGGCCGAGGCCGAGGTGTTCAGCCGCGCCAAACGATGGACCGTGGCCGGTTTGACGGCGGGTTTCTTCGTCTGGTTCTTTGGTTTCATGGTGGTCGGCGGCGAATGGTTCCTGATGTGGCAATCAGAAATCTGGAATGGCCAGGACGCTGCGTTCAGGTTCTACATGGCGATCCTGGGCGTGTTGATTTTTCTCAACCAGCCTGATGCCGAGATGAAGTGATATCCGTGGCGAGGGAGCTTGCTCCCGCTGGACTGCGCCCTGTAGGAGCTGCCGAAGGCTGCGATCTTTTGATCTTTTGATCTTTCGCTTGAGACTCAAGCGTATGGGGAAAGATCGCAGCCTCGTTGCACTCGACAGCTCCTACACAGCTCCTACACAGCGCTTATGGCCAGCGGGAGCAAGCTCCCCTGCCACATTGGATCACCTGCGGGCCCAAGGCCGCGCTGAGGGTCTTACTGGTTCAGGCGGAAATCTTTCTCGGCCGCTTCGAAGCGCTGCACCATACCGGCGGTAGGCGAGCCCATCTTGCTGACGAAGAAGATAGCCAGGCTGGCGAAGATGAAGCCCGGGATGATTTCGTACAGGCCCAGCAGCTCGAAGTGCTTCCAGACGATGACAGTGATCGCACCCACCAGGATGCCGGCCAGCGCACCGTTGCGGGTCATGCCTTTCCAGATCACCGAGATCAGTACAACCGGGCCGAAGGCGGCACCGAAGCCGGCCCAGGCGTAGCTCACCAGACCCAGTACGCGGTTTTCCGGGTTGGCGGCCAGGGCAATGGCGACCAAGGCCACCAGCAGCACCATGGCGCGACCGACCCAGACCAGTTCCAGCTGGGAAGCGCTCTTGCGCAGGAAGGTCTTGTAGAAGTCTTCGGTCAGGGCACTGGAGCACACCAGCAACTGGCAGCTCAGGGTACTCATCACCGCCGCCAGGATGGCCGACAGCAACACGCCGGCAACCCAAGGGTTGAACAGCAGCTTCGCCAGCTCGATGAACACGCGCTCAGGGTTTTCGGTCACTGGACCGGCCACCTCAGGGTGCGCCGAGAAGTAAGCGATACCGAAGAAGCCCACGGCCACGGTGCCGCCCAGGCACAGGATCATCCAGGTCATGGAAATGCGACGTGCCTTGGCGATCGACTTGACCGAATCCGCCGCCATGAAGCGCGCCAGGATGTGCGGTTGGCCGAAGTAGCCCAGGCCCCAGCCCATCAGCGAGATGATGCCGATGAAGGTGGTGTTTTTCAGCATGTCGAAGGACGACGGGTCTTTCGCTTCGATGGCCAGGAACGTGGTGTCCACACCGCCGGTCGCCAGCAGCACGATGATCGGCGTGAGGATCAATGCGAAGATCATCAGGGTGGCTTGTACGGTATCGGTCCAGCTCACGGCCAGGAAACCACCGACGAAGGTGTAGGCGATGGTCGCGGCAGCACCGGCCCACAGCGCGGTCTCGTAGGACATGCCGAAGGTGCTTTCGAACAGACGGGCACCGGCGACGATGCCGGAAGCGCAGTAAATGGTGAAGAACACCAGGATCACTACCGCAGAGATGATCCGCAGCAGGCCGCTCTTGTCTTCAAAACGACTGGAGAAGTAATCCGGCAGCGTCAGGGCGTCACCGTTGTGTTCGGTCTGCACCCGCAGGCGACCGGCCACGAACAGCCAGTTCAGGTAGGCACCGATGACCAGGCCGATGGCGATCCAGCTTTCCGACAGGCCGGACATGTAGATGGCCCCCGGCAACCCCATCAACAACCAGCCGCTCATGTCGGAAGCACCGGCGGACAATGCCGTGACCACGCTGCCGAGGCTGCGACCGCCCAGGATGTAATCGGAAAGGTTATTGGTGGAGCGGTAAGCCATCAGACCGATCAGGACCATGGCTGCGATGTAGATCACGAAAGTGATCAAGGTAGGATTACTAACACTCATGAGTTACGCCCTGGCTTTGTTTTTATGGTGCGGTGGCAGTTGAAAGCGTCGACAACACAGACGTTGTAGACGATTTGCAGACCCGCGATTTTTATGACCGATGTTTCCCCAGGAAAGCCATCAGCCGATGCCCCTCGGCTTGGAACCGGTTGCACCTTGGCCGCGAATGCTATTCAACAAATCAAATAAGGTGCAACCAGTTTCGCTCGAATAAGTTGCACCTGATCGGTTTTGTCGCCAAAACGCTGTTTTTTGCTCCCTTTTAGTGCAGTCAACGACGCGTTGCTAGAAGTCAAAGCACTAAGGCGGTGCAGGATTGGCGGGGCCGCGCTGGCTTCCGGATGAGCTGTCGGTCGTTTCAAGAAAAAAAGGGTTGCACCCGGTTGCACCTCAATCAGCGCACAGCTAATCTTGCGGCCAGCTGATGCCACGCCATACGTGGTAAACATGAGGATAAAAATATGGCTACCACCACCCTTGGGGTCAAACTCGACGACCCGACCCGCGAACGCCTGAAGGCGGCCGCAACCTCGATTGATCGCACGCCACACTGGCTGATCAAGCAGGCAATTTTCAATTACCTGGAAAAACTCGAGGGTGGTGCAACCCTGACCGAGCTGAACGGTTCCCCTCGTGCCGACAGCGATGATGCTGGCGACGTGCAGGTCGACCACGCTCACCAATGTTTCCTCGAATTTGCCGAGAGCATCCTGCCGCAATCAGTCCTGCGCGCTTCTATTACTGCCGCTTACCGTCGCCCTGAGCCGGAAGTGGTGCCGATGCTGATCGAGCAGGCCCGCCTGCCGGCGCAAATGGCCGAAGCCACCAACAAGCTGGCCGCTTCGATTGCTGAAAAACTGCGCAACCAGAAAAGTGCCGGCGGCCGCGCCGGTATCGTTCAGGGCCTGTTGCAGGAATTTTCCCTGTCGTCCCAGGAAGGCGTGGCGCTGATGTGCCTGGCCGAGGCGCTGCTGCGCATCCCGGACAAAGGCACCCGTGACGCGCTGATCCGCGACAAGATCAGCACCGGCAACTGGCAGCCCCACCTGGGCAACAGCCCATCGCTGTTCGTCAACGCCGCCACCTGGGGCCTGCTGCTGACCGGCAAGCTGGTCGCCACTCATAACGAAGCAGGCCTGACCTCTTCCCTGAGCCGCATCATCGGCAAGAGCGGCGAGCCGATGATCCGCAAGGGCGTCGACATGGCCATGCGCCTGATGGGCGAACAGTTCGTCACCGGCGAAACCATTGCCGAAGCCCTGGCCAACGCCAGCAAGTTCGAAGCCAAGGGTTTCCGTTATTCCTACGACATGCTGGGTGAAGCCGCACTCACCGAACATGACGCCCAGAAGTACCTGGCCTCGTATGAACAAGCCATTCACTCGATCGGCAAAGCGTCCCATGGCCGTGGGATTTATGAAGGCCCGGGCATTTCCATCAAGCTCTCGGCCCTGCACCCGCGCTACAGCCGCGCCCAGTACGAGCGCGTCATGGAAGAGCTGTACCCGCGCCTGC
Organism: Pseudomonas thivervalensis; assembly: GCF_001269655.1. Classification (GTDB taxonomy): domain Bacteria; phylum Pseudomonadota; class Gammaproteobacteria; order Pseudomonadales; family Pseudomonadaceae; genus Aquipseudomonas; species Aquipseudomonas thivervalensis. The sequence goes on along the minus strand of NZ_LHVE01000001.1, from coordinate 402,042 downwards.
TGTCGCTGACCCTGCTGGCCAAGCAGTACGACATCGGCCTGAACATCGATGCCGAGGAAGCCGACCGCCTCGAACTGTCCCTGGACCTGCTGGAGCGCCTGTGCTTCGAGCCGCAACTGACCGGCTGGAACGGCATCGGTTTCGTGATCCAGGCGTACCAGAAGCGTTGCCCGTATGTGATCGACTACGTCATCGACCTCGCCCGTCGCAGCCGCCACCGCCTGATGATTCGCCTGGTAAAAGGCGCGTACTGGGACAGCGAGATCAAGCGCGCCCAGGTCGAAGGCCTGGAAGGTTATCCGGTCTACACCCGCAAGGTGTACACCGACGTTTCCTACATCGCTTGCGCCCGCAAGCTGCTGTCGGTGCCGGAAGTCATCTACCCGCAATTCGCCACGCACAACGCCCATACCCTGTCGGCTATTTATCACATCGCCGGTCAGAACTATTACCCGGGCCAGTACGAATTCCAGTGCCTGCACGGCATGGGTGAACCGCTGTACGAACAGGTTGTCGGCAAGGTTTCCGAAGGCAAGCTGAACCGTCCGTGCCGTGTGTACGCCCCGGTCGGCACCCATGAAACACTGCTGGCCTACCTCGTACGCCGCTTGCTGGAAAACGGCGCGAACACTTCGTTCGTCAACCGCATCGCCGACCAATCGATTTCCATCCAGGAACTGGTCGCCGATCCAGTGGCCAGCATCGAGCAGATGGCAACCCTGGAAGGCGGTTTCGGCCTGCCGCACCCGCGCATCCCATTGCCGCGCGACCTGTACGGCAGCGACCGCGCCAACTCCAGCGGCATCGACCTGGCCAACGAACATCGCCTCGCGTCGCTGTCCTGCGCCCTGCTGGCGACCGCCCATAACGACTGGAAAGCCGTACCGATGCTCGGTTGCGCCGCCAGCGAAGAAACCCCGGCAGCGGTGCTGAACCCGTCCGATCACCGCGACGTGGTCGGCCATGTGCAGGAGGCCACGGTCGCCGACGTCGACAACGCTATCCAATGCGCCCTCAACGCCGCACCGATCTGGCAGGCCACGCCACCGGCCGAGCGCGCCGCGATCCTCGAGCGCGCCGCCGACCTGATGGAAGGCGAGATCCAGCCGTTGATGGGCCTGCTGGCCCGCGAAGCCGGCAAGACCTTCGCCAACGCCATCGCCGAAGTGCGTGAAGCCGTGGATTTCCTGCGCTACTACGCAGTGCAGGCGCGCAACGATTTCACCAACGACGCCCACCGCCCACTGGGCCCGGTGGTCTGCATCAGCCCGTGGAACTTCCCGCTGGCGATTTTCAGCGGCCAGGTCGCCGCCGCACTGGCCGCCGGCAACCCGGTACTGGCCAAGCCCGCCGAGCAGACGCCGTTGGTGGCAGCCCAGGCGGTGCGCCTGATGCTCGAAGCCGGTATTCCGGAAGGCGTCCTGCAACTGCTGCCGGGTCGCGGCGAAACCGTCGGCGCCCGCCTGGTGGGTGACGAGCGGGTCAAAGGCGTGATGTTCACCGGATCCACCGAAGTCGCCCGCCTGCTGCAACGCAACATCGCCGGTCGCCTGGACAACCAGGGCCGTCCGATCCCGCTGATCGCCGAGACCGGCGGCCAGAACGCCATGATCGTCGACTCCTCGGCGCTGACCGAACAAGTGGTCATCGATGTGGTGTCGTCGGCCTTCGACAGTGCTGGCCAGCGTTGCTCGGCCCTGCGGGTCCTGTGCCTGCAGGAAGATTCCGCCGACCGCGTCATCGAAATGCTCAAGGGTGCCATGGCCGAATCGCGCCTCGGCAATCCTGAGCGCCTGTCCGTGGACATCGGCCCGGTGATCGACGCCGAAGCCAAGGCCGGCATCGAGAAACACATCCAGGCCATGCGCGACAAAGGTCGCAGCGTGTACCAGATGGCAATCGCCGACAGTGACGAATGCAAGCGCGGCACCTTTGTGATGCCAACCTTGATCGAGCTGGAAAGCTTCGATGAACTGCAGCGCGAAATCTTTGGCCCGGTGCTGCACGTGGTGCGCTACAAGCGCAAGGAACTGGATCAGTTGATCAACCAGATCAACGCTTCCGGCTACGGCCTGACTTTGGGCGTGCACACGCGCATCGACGAGACCATCGCCAAGGTCATCGACAATGTGCATGCGGGCAACGTCTACGTGAACCGCAACATTGTCGGTGCCGTGGTCGGTGTGCAGCCGTTTGGTGGCGAAGGCCTGTCGGGCACCGGCCCCAAGGCGGGTGGTCCGCTGTACCTGTACCGCCTGTTGTCGACACGTCCTACCGATGCGATCCAACAATCCTTCGTTCGTGGCGATGCCCTGACTGCACCGGACCTGCGCCTGCGCGACGCCATGGGCAGACCGCTGGCGGCGCTGCAAGCCTGGGCCGACAGCCAGAAGCTCGCCGAACTGAGCGCCCTGTGCGTGCAGTTCGCCGCCCAGTCGCAAAGCGGTATCACCCGCCAGCTCACCGGCCCGACCGGCGAACGCAACAGCTACGCCATCCTGCCGCGTGAGCATGTGCTGTGCCTGGCCGACGTGGAAGGCGACCTGCTGACGCAACTGGCGGCCGTACTGGCCGTGGGTGGCTCGGCCGTGTGGCCGGAAACCGACACCAGCAAGGCCGTGTTCACACGCTTGCCGAAGGACATTCAGGCACGCATCCAGCGCGTGGCCGACTGGACCAAGGACGATGTGCTGTTCGACGCAGTCCTGCACCATGGCGATTCGGACCAACTGCGCGGCGTTTGCCAGCAAGTGGCCAAGCGCGCCGGCGCCATCGTCGGGGTCCATGGTTTGTCCCAAGGCGAAACCGGGGTGGCGCTGGAGCGCCTGGTGATCGAGCGCGCCTTGAGCGTCAACACCGCCGCGGCGGGTGGTAACGCCAGCCTGATGACGATCGGCTAAGCGAAACGTTAGCTGAGCATCTGCAACAGATGCTCAGCCCACCGACCCTGTGGGAGCAAGCTCGCTCCCACATTTTTGATTAGCGTCACCCTCGCTCCTCCATCACCCAAATCAATCATCCTGTTCAGCCTCCATTCCCACGCCTAGACTCGGCCCATTCCAAAAAAAGGTAGGCCGCCATGTCCGAGACGTTGCTCAGTTCCCGCAATCTGGCTTTCGAGCTGTATGAAGTCCTCGATGCCGAGGGCCTGACTCAGCGCGAGCGGTTTGCCGAGCATAATCGCGAAACCTTCGACGCAGCCCTCGGCACGGCCCGCAGCATCGCCGAGAAATTTTTCGCGCCCCACAACCGCAAGAACGATGAAAACGAACCACGCTACGAGAACGGCGAGGCGATCCTGATTCCCGAGGTGAAACCAGCGGTGGATGCCTTCCTCGAAGCAGGTTTCCTTAACGCTGCACGCAGCTTCGAAGCCGGTGGCATGCAGCTGCCGACGTTGTTGTCCCAGGCCTGTTTCGCCCATTTCCAGTCGGCCAATGCCGCGTCGACTTCTTACCCGTTCCTGACCATGGGTGCGGCGAACCTGATCGAAAGTTTTGGCAGCGACGAGCAGAAGCAGCGCTTTCTGCAACCGATGATCGACGGCCGTTTCTTCGGCACCATGGCCCTGACCGAGCCCCATGCGGGTTCTTCGTTGTCAGATATTCGTACACGCGCAGAGCCGGCGTCCGACGGCAGCTATCGACTCAAGGGCAACAAGATTTTCATCTCCGGCGGCGATCATCCGCTGTCGGAAAACATCGTGCACATGGTCCTGGCGAAATTGCCGGACGCCCCGCCGGGCGTGAAAGGCATTTCGCTGTTTATCGTGCCCAAGTTCCTGGTCAACGATGATGGCAGCCTTGGCCCGCGTAACGACGTGCTACTGGCCGGGCTGTTTCACAAGATGGGCTGGCGCGGCACCACCTCTACCGCGCTGAACTTCGGCGACAACGGCGAATGTGTCGGTTACCTCGTCGGCAAACCGCACCACGGCCTGAGCTACATGTTCCAGATGATGAACGAGGCGCGGATTGGCGTCGGCATGGGGGCGGTGATGCTGGGTTACGCCGGCTACCTGTATTCCCTCGAGTACGCCCGCGAACGCCCGCAGGGCCGGGTACCCGACAGCAAGGACCCGACCACCGCCCCCGTGGCGATCATCCAGCACGCCGACGTGCGGCGCATGCTGCTGACCCAAAAGGCCTACGTCGAGGGTTCGTTTGACCTGGGCCTGTACGCCGCCCGGCTCTTCGACGACACCACCACCCTCGAAAGCGAGGCCGAGCGTCGGCGCGCCCATGAGTTGCTGGACCTGCTGACCCCCATCGTCAAATCCTGGCCCTCGGAGTTCTGCCTGAAAGCCAACGAGCTGGCGATCCAGATTCTCGGCGGCCACGGCTACACCCGCGAATATCCGGTGGAGCAGTATTACCGCGACAACCGCTTGAACCCGATCCATGAAGGCACCCACGGTATCCAGTCCCTGGACTTGCTGGGGCGCAAGCTGGCGCAGAACGGCGGGGCCGGGCTCAAGCAGTTGATCCGCCTGGTGGCCGACACCACCGAACGGGCCCAGGCGCACCCATCACTGACGCCGTTGCGCCAGCCGCTGGAGGCGTTGGTGGCGCGCCTGCAAACCGTCACCCTCGGTTTGCTGACGGACCTGGCCCAGGGCAAGGTCAACAGCAGCCTCGCCAACTCGGCGCTGTACCTGAAGGTGTTCGGGCACATGGTGATCGGCTGGCGCTGGCTGGAACAGGCCATTCGTGCAGAGGAAGGCCTGGCCAAAGGGAATGCCGCGGACAGCGATTTCTATAAAGGCAAGCTGCAAGCGGCGCGCTACTTCCTGACCTGGGAAGTGCCGGGGTGTCACCATGAACTGGCGATTCTCGAGGCGCGCGATGATACGTGCCTGGGGATGCGGGATGAGTGGTTCTGATCGGGTCTTTTGGTGTGGCTGAGAGCCAATCGCGAGCAAGCTCGCTCCCACAGGGGCAGGCGTGAATACAGATTTTGTGTTCACCGATATCTACTGTGGGAGCGAGCCTGCTCGCGAAAGCAATGGACCAGGCAAATCAGTTACAACTGACACACCGCTTCGCGAGCAGGCTCGCTCCCACAACTGGATCGCCACCAATATCAGATCTAATAGAGGTCAAGCCTGCTGGATCGTCTTGGCAATCACTTCGACCGTGGCGCTGACTTGCTCTTGGTAACGGTCGAGTTCCGCTTGATGCTGCTTCTGCATTTCCATCTGTTGCGAACACAGGTTCATGGCCGCCAATACCAGCAGGCGATCACCGATCAGCGTCGGGTATTTCCTTTTCGTGTCGGCCAGTGCGGCCTTGAGCATCGAAGCGGCGTCCAACAGGACCTGTTCCTGCCCGGCCGGCGCTTTGATTGAATAGTCTTCTCCCAGGATCGAGATGACCGTCACCCCATCGGCGCCGTGCTTCATGCGCTGACAGGACCGGCGCTGGCGCGCTCGATCAGGGCCTGGATGCGGGCGGCGGTGGCGCCGTGCAGTTCTTCCTGTTCCATCAGGCTCAGTTGCAGGCTTTCGTTTTCATCCTTGGCCCTGGCAAGTTCCGCGCTCAGGGTTTCGTTCAGGCCGGTGAGGTGCAGGTTCTGTTGCACCAGGTCGTTGACCAGTTGCTCCAGTTGGCTGAGGGATGTTTCCAACATATTGATTTCCAGGCTTTTCCAAGGGGCGCGTACGATAAAGAAAAGTCACCGCCGATGCCACGCTTTACACAGGTGGCGGTGCTTCGCTCGCGAGCTGTAGAGACTGCGATTCAGGAATCTGGTTCCTACCCTTCGTCGCACAACGAGTGCGGCACTGCGACAAAAGCACGCACGGCACTCAAGACTTCAGTCGCAAGACCGATAATTCAGTGAAACCAGTCACAGCCCCGCACGGACGCGCTTCTTCACGGTAACTTCCATGTCCCTACGTAATATGAACATCGCGCCGCGGGCGTTCCTGGGGTTTGCCCTGATCGGCGCCCTGATGCTGGCCCTTGGGGTGTTTGCCCTGAGCCAGATGAGCAAGATTCGCGTGTCTGGCGACAACATCGCCCAGAACAGCGTGCCCAGTATCAAGGCCCTGAACGAGTTCACCCAACTCACTCTGCGTCTGCGGGTGTTGTCCTATCGCCTGCTGACCAACCGCGAAGCGGATACCCAGCAAAAAACCCTGGATCTGCTCGATCAACGCAATCAGCAGGTCCGAGCCGCACAGACGGCCTATGAAAAGCTCATCAGCGCTCCGGAAGAACGGGCCGCGTATGACCAATATGTGCAATTGCTCAATCAGTACCGCCAACTCGAAGAGCGGATGAAAACCCTGTCGCGCAACAATCAGGTCACTGAACTGCAGGCGCTGCTCAACACCGAGCTGATGAGCAATTCCGACGCCATCAACGCCGTGCTCGCTCGTTTGACGGACATCAACAACCAGCAAGCCGAGGCTTTCAATAAAGGCGCGGCGCAACAGTATTCGACGGCCTTCAACTGGGTGGTCACGCTTCTGGTCATCGCCACCGGCCTGACCCTGCTGTTCGCCTGGCTGCTGACCAACAGCATCACCAAGCCGATTGCCAACGCGCTGGAGGCCGCCGAAGAAATCGCCAAGGGCAACCTGACCCGGCCGATTACAGTGGATGGCAGCGACGAAGCCGGCCGTCTGCTGCGGGCAATGTCGACCATGCAGGACAAACTGCGCGACACCTTGCAGCGGATCTCCGGTTCCGCCACGCAACTGGCCTCCGCCGCTGAAGAACTCAACAGCGTCACCGACGAAAGCGCCCGTGGCCTGACCCAGCAGAACAACGAAATCGAGCAGGCCGCCACGGCGGTCAACGAAATGACCAGCGCCGTGGAAGAAGTCGCGCGCAACGCCGTCAGCACCTCGGAGGCGTCGAAACACGCCACCACGTCCGCTGGCGACGGCCGCGACCTGGTGCAGGAAACCGTCGGCGCCATCGAACGCATGAGTGCCGACGTACAAAGCACCGCCACGCTGATCGGCAACCTGGCCAATGAATCCCGCGATATCGGCAAGGTACTGGACGTGATCCGCGGCCTGGCCGACCAGACCAACCTGCTGGCCTTGAACGCCGCCATCGAAGCCGCCCGTGCCGGTGAAGCCGGTCGTGGCTTCGCGGTAGTAGCCGACGAAGTCCGCGCCCTGGCCCATCGCACCCAGCAGTCGACCAGCGAGATCGAGCGCATGATCGGCAGCATCCAGAGCGGCACCGAGCAAGCCGTGGATTCGATGCGCAACAGCACCGAACGCGCCGAGTCGACCCTGAACATCGCCCGCGGTGCCGGCATGTCCCTGGACACGATCAACAGCGCCATCGTCGAGATCAACGAACGCAACCTGGTGATCGCCAGCGCCGCCGAGGAACAGGCCCAGGTGGCCCGTGAAGTGGACCGCAACCTGGTGAACATCCGCGACCTGTCGGTGCAATCGGCCACCGGCGCCAACCAGACCAGCGCCGCCAGCGCCGAACTGTCGCGCCTGGCCGTGGACCTGAACAGCATGGTTGGGCGGTTCAGCCTTTAACCGCAAACCTATTGATCGCTCACAGTCCGTGAGCGATCAATGCTGTTGTGGCGAGGGAGTCCCGCTGGGCTCTGTAGGAGCTGGCGAAGCCTGCGATCTTTTGATCTTGATCTTTCGCTCGGGACTCAATTGGCGGTGGAAAGATCGCAGCCTCGTTGCACTCGACAGCTCCTACAGGGCCGAGCGGGAGCAAGCTCCCTCGCCACAAGGGCTACGCCCAAACCCCAATCCCAAACCTTTTTTGACAGTATCACATTTCAACAGGTTAGAATCGCTGGCACGCAGACTGCATGGTCAGTCTGTGCTCGCCCTTCAGTATTCCCGGAGTAACGCCTTTGACTGCAACGACCATCAACAGCCTGTTCTTGATCGGCGCGTTGCTGGTAGGTGCGAGCATCCTGGTGAGTTCTCTTTCGTCCCGCCTGGGCATCCCGATCCTGGTGATCATCCTGGCCGTGGGCATGGTGGCCGGTGTCGACGGCGCCGGTATTCTTTTCGACAACTACGCCACGGCCTACCTGGTCGGCAACCTCGCCTTGGCCGTGATCCTGCTGGACGGCGGCTTGCGCACGCGGGTATCGAGCTTTCGCGTGGCGTTGTGGCCGGCGTTGTCGCTGGCCACGGTCGGGGTGTTGATCACCACCGGGCTGACCGGCCTGGCGGCGGCGTGGCTGTTCAACCTGAACCTGATCCAAGGCCTGCTGATCGGTGCCATCGTCGGCTCCACCGACGCCGCGGCGGTGTTCTCGCTGCTGGGCGGCAAAGGCCTGAACGAGCGGGTCAGCGCGACGCTGGAGATCGAGTCCGGCAGTAACGACCCCATGGCGGTGTTCCTCACCGTGACCCTGATCGGCATGCTCGCCAGTGGCGAAACCGGCCTGCATTGGAGCCTGCTGGGGCACCTGGTGCGTGAGTTCGGCATCGGCGCGGTGATCGGCCTGGGCGGTGGCTGGCTGATGCTGCAACTGGTCAATCGCATCAACCTGGCCAACGGCCTCTATCCAATCCTGGTCATCAGCGGCGGCCTGGCCGTATTCGCCCTGACCAACGCCCTGCACGGCAGTGGCTTCCTGGCGGTGTACCTGTGCGGCCTGGTGCTGGGCAACCGTCCGGTGCGCAGCCGCCACGGCATCCTGCACATGCTCGACGGCATGGCCTGGCTGGCGCAGATCGGCATGTTCCTGGTACTGGGCCTGCTGGTCACGCCCCACGACCTGTTGCCGATCGCCCTGCCGGCCCTGGGGCTGGCGTTGTGGATGATCCTGTTTGCCCGCCCACTGTCGGTCATGGTCGGCCTGTTGCCGTTCAAGGCGTTCCACGGTCGCGAAAAAGCCTTCATTTCCTGGGTCGGCCTGCGCGGCGCGGTGCCGATCATCCTGGCGGTGTTCCCGCTGATGGCCGGCCTGCCCCATGCCCAGCTCTATTTCAACCTGGCGTTCTTTATCGTGCTGGTCTCGCTGCTGGTGCAGGGCACGAGCTTGCCGTGGGTCGCCAAGTTGCTGCATGTCACCGTCCCGCCCGAGCCGCTGCCGATTTCCCGGGCCGCCCTGGAAGTGCATGTCACCAGCGAGTGGGAGTTGTTCATCTATCGCCTGGGCAAGGAAAAATGGTGCATCGGCTCACCCCTGCGGGACCTGAAAATGCCCGATGGCACCCGCATCGCCGCCCTGTTTCGGGGCCAGCAACTGCTCCATCCGTCGGGTAGTACGGTGTTGGAAGTCGATGATTTGCTGTGTGTTATCGGCCATGAACACGATTTGCCGGCCCTTGGAAAACTGTTCAGCCAGGCGCCGCAACGGGGCCTGGATTTGCGCTTCTTCGGCGACTTCGTACTCGAAGGAGACGCCCAGCTGGCCGCGGTTGCCGCGCTGTACGGGTTGAAGCTGGACGGCATCGATCCGGACATGTCCCTGGGGCGTTTCATTGCCCAGAAAGTCGGCGGTGCGCCGGTGGTCGGTGACCAGGTGGATTGGAACAACACCCTGTGGACCGTCGCGGCCATGGACGGGAACAAGATCGGCAAAGTGGGCGTCAGATTCCCCGAAGGAAGTCGCCCGGGTCCCGGCTTGTTCCTCTAAACTGCTCCCACTCTCACTTGCTTGACCGGTCTCTATGCCTACCCTGCGCTCCTTTTTCGCCATCGCCCTGCTGGGCCTGAGTCTCTCCGTCTGCTCATTGCAAGCCGCAGACCTTCCCGCCAGCACCTCGGTGCAGGCCAGCCTGGACAAGATCGCCGACCGCAAACTGCCGGAAGCCGACCAGAAGGCCCTGCAGGCCGTCTTGCAGAACACGCTGACCCAGCTCAACAACAAGGCTGATTACGAACAGAAGCTGCAGGCGCTCAAGCAGCAACTGGCCACTGCGCCCAAGCAGAACATCGAGAACCAGCGCGAGCTGGCGCGACTCAAGGGCACCACGGTGGTGCCGGTGGCCCAACGCTACGCCAACCTGCCGATTCCCCAGCTCGAGCAAATGCTCACGGATCGCTCCACCCAGCAGAGCGATCTGCAAAAAGCCCTGGCCGATGCCAACAGCCTGATCATCACCGCCCAGACCCGTCCCGAGCGCGCCCAGGCGGAAATTTCCAGCAGCCAGACCCGTATCCAGCAGATCAATACCATCCTCAAGGCCGGTCGGGATGCAGGCAAGACCCTGAGCGCCGAGCAGCGCGACCAGCTCAACGCCGAGTTGGCGGCCCTCAATGCGCTGATTCCCCTGCGCCGCCAGGAACTGGCTGGCAACAGCCAATTGCAGGACCTGGGTAACGGCCAGCACGATCTGCTGATGGAAAAGATCGCCCGCATGGAGCAGGAAATCCAGGACCTGCAGAACCTGATCAACCAGAAACGCCTGGCCCAATCCCAGGAGACGGTGACCCAGCAATCCATCGAAGCCCAGAAGGCCGGCGGCAGCAGCTTGCTGGCGACCGAAAGCGCGGCCAACCTGAAGCTCTCCGACTACCTGCTCAAAAGCACCGACCGCCTCAACGAAGTCACCCAGCAGAACCTGCAGACCAAGCAACTGCTGGACAGCGTGACCCAGACCGACGCCGCCCTGGACGAGCAGATCAGCGTGCTCAAGGGCAGTCTGTTGCTCTCCAAGATTCTCTACAAGCAGCGCCAGACCCTGCCGCGCCTGAAGCTGGACCAGAACCTGGCCGACCAGATCGCCGACATCCGCCTGTACCAGTTCGAAGTCAGCCAACAGCGTGAACTGCTGAACAACCCCAGCGCCTACGTCGACAACCTGCTGGCCTCCCAGCCCTCGGAACAAGCCACGCCGCAACTGCGCAAGACCTTGCTGGAACTGGCGCTGACCCGCGTCGACCTGCTGGAACGCCTGAACCGAGAACTGAGCGCGGTGCTCAACGAATCCATCACCTTGCAGCTCAACCAGAAGCAACTGCTCAGCACCGCCCAGAACCTGCGGGCGACCCTCGAAGAGCAGATGTTCTGGATCCCCAGCAACAAGCCGCTGGATTTCGAATGGATGCGTGCCGTGCCGACGCGCCTGGAGAAGCAGATCGACTCGCTGCCCTGGGCTTCGAGTCTCAGTGAGCTGGCCGACGGCCTGACCCAGCGGCCCTTGCTGTTCCTGCCCCTGGCGCTGCTGATCGGGGCGCTGCTGTGGCGGCGCAAGAATCTCTACGCCCGCTTGAACAAGGTTCACCAGGACGTCGGTCACTTCAAGCGCGACAGCCAGTGGCACACGCCCCAGGCGATCCTGATCAACATCCTGCTGGCAATGCCGGTGGCCCTGGCGCTGACCCTCTGCGGCTATGCCTTGCAAATCGATGCCCGTGGCCAGAACACCAACCTCGGTGCCGCACTGTTGCAGATCGGCCAGGCCTGGCTGGTGTTCTACACCGCCTATCGGGTACTGGCGCCGGGCGGCGTGGCCGAGTTGCACTTCCGCTGGGAGAAACCCCAGGTCGAGTTCCTCCAGGGCTGGATCCGTCGGCTCGGGTTGGTGGTGCTGGCGCTGGTGGCCGTGGTGGCCGTGGCCGAGTTGCAACCGTCGACCCTGGCCGATGACGTGCTCGGCATGCCGGTGGTGCTGACCTGCTATGCGCTGATGGCGTGGCTGCTCAGCCGCCTGCTGCTGAGCAGCCCGACGCACAAGAACACTTCGCTGTTCCGCAAGGCCGTCGGGATGCTGTTCACCGCGCTGCCGATCGCCCTGTTCGTGGCGGTGTGCTTCGGCTACTACTACACCGCGCTGAAACTCAGTGATCGACTGATCAATACCTTATACCTGCTGATGTTCTGGCTGGTGATCGAGGCCACCTTCGTCCGCGGCCTGTCGGTGGCGGCGCGGCGCCTGGCCTACCAGCGCGCCCTGGCCAAGCGCCAGGCCGCCAAGGAAGCCGGCGACGGCGAAGCGGTGGTCGAGGAGCCGACCCTGGACATCGAGAAGGTCAACGAACAGTCCCTGCGCCTGATCCGCCTGGCCCTGCTCGGCGGTTTCATGGCCGCGTTGTACTGGGTCTGGTCGGACCTGATCAGCGTGTTCTCGTACCTGGACAACATCACCCTCTACGAATACACCAGCGGCACCGGCGCCAACATGAGCATGGTGCCTATCAGCATCGGTGACATGCTTGGGGCGCTGATCATCATCGGCATCACGTTCGCCCTGGCGCGCAACCTGCCGGGCCTGTTGGAAGTGTTCGTGCTGTCGAAGCTGAACCTGGCCCAGGGCAGTGCGTATGCCACCACCACGCTGCTGTCCTACGTGATCGCCGGCGTCGGCTTCGTCACCACACTGTCCACCCTGGGCGTGAGCTGGGACAAACTGCAATGGCTGGTCGCGGCGTTGTCGGTGGGCCTGGGCTTCGGCATGCAGGAGATCTTCGCCAACTTCATTTCCGGGATCATGATCCTGTTCGAACGCCCGGTACGGATCGGCGACACCATCACCATCGGCAACCTGTCGGGCACGGTGAGCAAGATCCGTATTCGTGCGACCACCATTACCGACTTCGACCGCAAGGACATCATCGTCCCGAACAAGACCTTCATCACCGGGCAACTGATCAACTGGTCGCTGACCGACACCGTCACCCGGGTCACCCTGAAGCTGGGCGTGGACTACGGTTCGGACCTGGATCGGGTGCGCGAACTGCTGCTCAAGGCCGCTCGCGACAACCCGCGCGTGCTGAAGGAGCCGGAGCCGATCGTGTATTTCCTGAACTTCGGTGAAAGCACCCTGGACCATGAACTGCGCATGCATGTGCGCGACCTCGGCGACCGCAACCCGGTGCTGGACGAGATCAACCGCTTCATCAATCGGGAATTCAAGAAGGAGCACATCAACATCTCCTTCCGGCAGATGGAAATCTATCTGAAGAACCTGCAAGGCCAGGAATACAAACTGGTGCCTGCCGAGCCCGACAAAAAAACCATCACGCCCGTGCCGTCGGCTGTCGCCAGCATCAAGCCGGTGCCGGAGCCGCCGCAAGGCACACTCGACTGATTGCGGGTTGCCTGCGGGCGACCCGCCGGAGAAGGCCATGAAAACGCTGGAAACGCTGACCTTCGATAACCGTTTCGCCCGCCTGGGCGACGGTTTCTCGGCCCACGTGCTGCCCGAGCCCATCGACAATCCACGGCTGGTGGTCGCCAGCCCGGCCGCCATGACGTTGCTGGACCTGGACCCGGCGCAAGCCGAGACAGCGTTGTTTGCCGAGATCTTTGGCGGCCACAAGCTCTGGGCCGAAACCGAGCCGCGGGCGATGGTGTATTCCGGGCACCAGTTCGGTCACTACAATCCGCAATTGGGCGATGGCCGCGGGTTGCTGCTGGGCGAGGTCTACAACGAGGCCGGCGAGCATTGGGACCTGCACCTCAAGGGCGCCGGCCAGACGCCGTTTTCACGGATGGGCGACGGGCGCGCGGTGCTGCGCTCCTCGATCCGCGAATTCCTCGCCTCCGAAGCCCTGCACGCCCTGGGCATCCCCACCACCCGCGCCTTGTGCGTGATCGGCTCGGACACCCCGGTGTGGCGGGAAAAACAGGAGCGCGCCGCCATGGTACTGCGCCTGGCCCCCAGCCATGTGCGCTTCGGGCATTTCGAGTACTTCTACTACACCAAGAAGCCCGAGCTGCATGCGGCCCTCGCCGAGCACGTGTTGAACCTGCATTTCGCCGAGTGCCGCGAGCAGCCGGAGCCGTACCTGGCGATGTACCGCGAAATCGTCGAGCGCAACGCCGAGCTGATTGCCAAATGGCAGGCCTACGGCTTCTGTCACGGCGTGATGAACACCGACAACATGTCGATCCTGGGCATCACCTTCGATTTCGGGCCGTTCGCCTTCCTCGACGACTTCGACGCCAACTTCATCTGCAACCACTCCGATGACCAGGGCCGCTACTCCTTCAGCAACCAGGTGCCCATCGGCCAGTGGAACCTCAGCGCCCTGGCCCAGGCCCTGACGCCTTTCATCAGTGTCGACGCCCTGCGCGAGACCCTCGGGTTGTACTTGCCGCTGTATCAGGCCCATTACCTGGACCTGATGCGCCGCCGCCTCGGCCTGACCTGCGCCGAGGAAGATGACCAGAAGTTGCTGGAGCGCCTGCTGCAATTGATGCAGAACAGCGGCGTCGACTACAGCCTGTTCTTCCGCCGCCTGGGCGACCAGGCGCCCGAGCACGCCGTCGCCACCCTGCGCGACGACTTCGTCGACCTCAAGGGCTTCGACGCCTGGGGCGAGCGCTATGTCGCCCGCGTCAACCGCGAGGGCCCCGTCGATCAAGACCAGCGCCGGGCCCGCATGCACGCCGTCAACCCGCTGTACGTGCTGCGCAACTACCTGGCCCAGAAAGCCATCGACGCCGCCGAGTCCGGCGATTATGACGAAGTCCGCCGGCTGCACACCGTGTTGAGCAAGCCGTTCGAGGAACAACCGGGCATGGACAGCTACGCCGAGCGGCCGCCGGAATGGGGCAAGCACCTGGAGATCAGTTGCTCGTCGTAATGGGCGGCGCCCTGGCTGGAATCAACCTCCCGCCAAACATAGAACCCTGTGGCGAGGGAGCTTGCTCCCGCTGGGCTGCGCAGCAGCCCCAAAACCTCAAAAGCGACGACTGCTTCGCAGCCGAGCGGGAGCAAGCTCCCTCGCCACAAGAGCCCTGCAATCTGTTCACCGTCGTCAATGGCGTCGACACCGAAACCCTGCTCGCCAACCTCAGCGAAAACCTGGCTTCGGCCAACGCCATGGTCAGCGACCTGGCATTCGACCTGAAAGGCTCCAGGCGGCACGTCGCCCTGGGCATTCAGCAGTTGATCGAACTGAGCAGCTTATTGGCGAACCGCGCACTGGACAACGTCGAGCCCCGCCAGTCGACATAGCGCATCCCCCTGTGGCGAGGGCGCTTGCTCCCTCGCCACAGTTAGTGCGCCGCGCCAAGCCATCAAATAAAGGTCTCAACCGATACGCCGAAGCGCTCCGCCAGCCAGCGGATCTGCCTTAAATTGAGCTGACGCTTGCCGCTCAATATCTCCGATACCACCGACTGGGCGCCTATGCCCGGCAAATCGCTCTGGCTCAAACCGTGTTCGCGCATCAGATAACGAAGCGCCTCAACACCAGTGGCCTTGGGCATCGGCCGGTGTTGATGATCCCAGGCCTCGACCCATTCACCGATGATGTCCACCAGGCTCATCAGCGGGTGGGCTTCTTCTTCGCCAACCAACTCCAACAATTCATCGAGCGCTGCGACCAAGCGGTCGTAATCCTCTTCGCTCCTGGGCTTACGCAGCAGGGGCGACACAAACTCCCAATGGGCGGCGACTTGTTCGATCAGTGCACTCATCCCTTTTCCTCCTTCCACTTGCCTCTGTCGTATTCCCGATGGTCAAGCACGCATTTGATATACAGACGCTGCGCTCGGTATCGAATCACCGCAATCAGCCGCAACTTGTTTCCACCGATGTCAAACACATGCAGCGGACCGACTTTATCAGTTGCCGGAAATATGGATTTCATCGCTGCAAAATCAGCCGGGCTATTGCGCTTGATCAGCCGATACCATTGATCCAACGCATTCGCTGAATGTGGCCATTTCTCCTTGGCCTCCCAAATGCGTTTCTCAGTGATCACATGCATGCAACGTCCTTATCGCATTTTGCTATGGGGAAGTTAAACACAAATCTGGCGCATCGCAAATTGCGATAGCGCCAGTTAGACAAATGGTTAGTTCTTGCTGGTTTCCAGCCTAGTCGCCAAAAGCTTTAGGTCTCGGTAAGAAATGTGAGCAGATATGAGTCCTGCTCATCCAACCTTATCGTTCCCCTGCTCAGGCGTCTCGATCCCCGGCTCTGTCTCTTCAACCCCCTTCTCCTTGGGTTTTTCCGCTGGTTTTTCCTCGGGATAACCGGGCATGCCGCGGGCGTCTTCAGGGGTCAGTTCGTCCCGGTCGTGGCGGCGGTCGGTGGCGTAGGACGGCGCGGCGTTGGGGTCTTCGTCGCGGCCGGCGGTGCCGAGGACGAAGCCGTCGTCGTTGGGGTTGTCCACTGCCTGGGGAGTGGCTGGGTCTTGAGGATGGCTCATGGGACCTCCTGGGGTTGCAAACAGATACTTGGTGTCTTTTTGAGGCCGTGACACATTTTCAGTGCGGCGCACCTGATGAATGGCAACCTTGGATACTTTGGCAACCCCCTGGCCAGAGGGTCGACTAAAAGCCTGCTCCCACAAAAGCTTGGTTCCCACAGAAGCACTTTCAGTCAAGATGGCCTGCCCTACGCCATATCACTGTGGCTGAACTCCTCGGCCAGAAAATCAATCAGCGTCCGCACCGACGGCAACAAACCGCGGCGTGAGGCAAAGATCGCGTGGACGATCCCGCACTTCGGCGTCCAGCCCGGCACCAGTTCCACCAGCCGGCCAGCCGCGATGTCTTCGCGCACCACCACGGTAGGCAGGTGAGCGATGCCGATACCTGCCAGCACGGCATGACGCAGGGCCAGCAGGTCGTCGGTGACCATGCGTGGCTCATGGCGAATCAATGCGCGGGTGCCATCCGGGCCGAACAACTCCCACTGGTATTCCCGCTGCGCCGCGCCCCAGTGCACGCTCGGCAAGCCGTTGAGGTCCGCCGGGGACGCCGGTGAAGACAATTGCTCCAGGAACGCCGGGCTGCCCACCAGGCATTGGGTGCTGTTACTCAACACCTTCATGACCATGTCGGTGTTTTCCAGCGGCGGAAAGCGTACCCGCAAGGCGATATCGAACCCTTCATGAATCAGGTCGACCCGGCGGTTGGTGCTCTCGATGAACAACTCCACTCGTGGGTACTTGAGCATGTAGCGGGTCAGCATCGGCCCGACCCAACTGTTGAGCAGCGCCGTCGGGCAACTGATGCGCACCAGCCCCTGGGGTTCGGAACGGTTGCGCTCGATCACTTCCGCCGCGCTCTCGGCCTCGACCCGCATCGCCAGGCAGCGCTGGTAATAGGCCTGGCCGATCTCGGTCAACGTGCAGTGGCGGCTGGTGCGATGGAGCAGTCGCACCCCGAGTCGCTCTTCCAACAGGGCAATGCGCCGGCTCAGCTTGGATTTAGGCATGTCCAGCGCCCGGCCGGCAGCGGCGAACCCACGGTGTTCAACCACCTGGGTGAAGTAGTACAGCGTGTTGAGGTCTTCGATGATCGTTCTCCAAATAGAACGCCAAGGCTGATTTTTGCAGTCTAGCGCTTCAAAGGTGCCAGTTTTAATCTACACCCATCGAAACGCAACACGGATTCAAGCCGGCGCTTCGGCCAGATGAGTCACCGATCAATCGCTGCACCGACATTAAAAACCTTAACCACGCCGAAACCTTCGGCAACCAAAACTTAATGAGGGCTACGCCATGACTACTTCCTACAACCGTCTCGACAAAGATAACGCCGCCGTACTGCTGGTCGATCACCAAGCCGGTCTGCTGTCCCTGGTACGCGACATCGATCCGGACCGTTTCAAGAACAACGTGCTGGCCCTGGCCGACCTGGCGAAGTACTTCCAACTGCCGACCATCCTCACCACCAGCTTCGAAACCGGTCCCAACGGACCGTTGATGCCCGAGCTCAAAACGCTGTTCCCGGACGCGCCGTACATCGCTCGCCCTGGCCAGATCAACGCCTGGGACAACGAAGATTTCGTCAAGGCGATCAAGGCCACCGGCAAGAAGCAACTGATCATCGCCGGCGTCGTCACCGAAGTCTGCGTGGCTTTCCCGGCACTGTCGGCCCTGGCTGAAGGTTTCGAGGTGTTCGTGGTCACCGACGCATCCGGCACGTTCAACGAACTGACCCGTCAATCGGCCTGGGACCGCATGTCGTCTTCGGGTGCGCAACTGATGACCTGGTTCGGCCTGGCCTGTGAACTGCACCGCGACTGGCGCAACGACGTGGAAGGTCTGGCGACCTTGTTCTCCAACCACATCCCGGACTACCGCAACCTGATGACCAGCTACAACACGCTGACCAACGGCAAATAACCGACAACGCATAGCCCTGTGGGAGCGGGCTTGAACTGGTCCAGTAATTTTGGACATTTTTTTCGGTTCTCACGCAGCCAGCTTTTCCGCTGCTACAGGTGAGTGGTAACCGTTGTAACTGTGGCGCCTGACATTGTTGTAGCGCGTCACATAGCGGTTTATATCAACTCGGGCTTCGTGTTCCGAGTTGTATCCCTCTTCAGGCACCCACTCGGACTTCAAACTGCCAAAAAAACGCTCCATCGGGGCGTTATCCCAGCATTGGCCTTTTCGACTCATGCTCTGCTTAAGCTCGTGCGCCACCAGTTCGTCCCGGAATTTATGGCTGGTGTACTGACATCCCTGGTCAGAATGGAACAGTACGCCTTTAGGTCGCCCTCTCAATTCGACGGCCATTCGCAGTGATTCGCGCGCCAGTGTCGCGTCGGCGACCAGTGAAAACGACCAGCCCACTACTCGTCGCGCAAATAGATCCAGAACGACTGAGAAGTAGAGCCAGCGCTTGCCCAGCTGGATATAGGTGATATCTGCGCACCAAACCTTATTGATATCAGCTACGTAAAACTCACGGTCCAGCTCATTCTCAGCCACCAGCGACTCAACGCCCGATGACTTGTACTTGTGAGGTCTGCGCTGACGGCTAGCGATCCCAGCTTCCTTCATCAACCCGCGGGCCATATAGCGGCCCACCTGATGGCCGTCGCCCCGCAGGTCTTCGGAGAGGGTTCGTGCACCTGCCGAGCCTTTTGATGCCTTGTGGTATTTAATTAGAACAACCTTGAGCGCTTCGCGCTCCGGGTTGGTTTTACCTTGGCGCTGACGCCAGGCGTAATAGCTGCTGCGGTTGACTTCAAACACGCGGCAGCAGTCTGTAATGCCGTACTGCTCGCCTAGCTCACTGATCAGAGGGAATGATCTTTGGAGTCTAAAAGCAGGAGAGCACTGGCCTTTTTTAGGATTTCGATATCCCGGTCTTTCTGCCTGAGCAGGGCTTTAAGTTCCTGGATTTGCTTCTGATCGGCGGTGATTGCCTTGGTACCGACAAGCGTCGATCCGGCGCGCTCTTTTCGCACCTGCTCGACCCAGCGGCGCAGGGCTGTTGGGCCGATATCCAAGCTGGCACAGATCTCGGGAATCGGCTGATCCTCATCGAGCACCATGCTTGCAGCTTTGAGTTTGAACTCACTGGAATAGGATTTTCGCATCATCATGCACACCTCAGATTTGGGCGCCATCATAGCGCCCTATTGATGTGTCCAAATTCATTAGGCCAGATCAGCTTGCTCGCGAATGCGGTGTGTCAGACACCTAGATGACGACTGACACACCGTCTTCGCGAGCAAGCCCGCTCCCACAGGGGTTTTTGCGGTGGTTTCTATATAGTGTTCGATCTGTACCAATGATTTTCTGGAGACGACCTGATGCTGATCCCCTGCCCCCATTGCAACGGGCTCAACCGCATACCCGCCGAACGCCTGGGCGACCAGCCCAAGTGCGGGCGCTGCAAGGCCCAGGTGTTATTGAGCAAACCGTTCGAACTCAAGCAAGGCGACTATGCCAGCCAGATCAAGGGCGACCTGCCGTTGCTGGTGGATGTGTGGGCCGATTGGTGCGGGCCGTGCAAATCCTTCGCGCCCGTGTTCGAACAGGCCGCCGCGCAACTGTCGGGCAAATGCCGGTTGGCCAAGCTCGACAGCGAGGCCAACCAGCAGCTATCGGCGCAGTTGGGGATCCGCTCGATTCCGAGCCTGATTCTGTTCAGGGATGGCCGGGAGGTGGCGCGCCAGAGCGGGGCGTTTCCCTTGCCTCAATTGATGAGCTGGTTGCGCAGCCAGGGAATTTGAAGCCAGCCCCCTTGTGGGAGCGAGCTTGCTCGCGATGGCGGTGTATCAGTCAATACTGCATCGACCGGCAGGCCGCTATCGCGAGCAGGCTCGCTCCCACAGTGGACCTGTGTAAGCCAGTCAATCAGGCGCTTTCCAGCAGGCTATGCAACTCCATGAACTGCTGGGTCAGTTTGTGCCGCGGGTCGAGGTGGATCAGCGGCAGGCTGGCCTGGTGGGATTCACGCATGCGTACCGAACTGCTCAGGTACACCGGCAATACCGGCAGGCCTTCGGCGATCAGTTCGTCGAGAATCTGCTGCGGCAGGCTGGCGCGGGCCTGGAACTGGTTGACCACGATGCCTTCGACTT
Source organism: Pseudomonas thivervalensis (assembly GCF_001269655.1). Classification (GTDB taxonomy): domain Bacteria; phylum Pseudomonadota; class Gammaproteobacteria; order Pseudomonadales; family Pseudomonadaceae; genus Aquipseudomonas; species Aquipseudomonas thivervalensis. The sequence continues at coordinate 381,857 of NZ_LHVE01000001.1, read as the reverse complement.
CCAGGCCTTCGTTATGGTCGTCCTTGAGCTCTTCGATTTCCGCCAGCAGGCCGTACAGGGCCTGACGAGAGAAGCTGTCGCAGTCGAAGGGGATCAGCACCCGATCGGCGGCGATCAACGCTGAAACCGCATAGAAATTCAACGCTGGCGGGGTGTCCAGGTAAATCCGGTCGTAATCCTCCTCCAGCTCCTCGAGCAATTTTCGCAGCTTGTTGATCTTGTGCTTGGCCTCGAGCTTGGGCTGCAGGTCCGTCAACTCCGCCGTGGCAGTGATGACGTGCAGGTTGTCGAACGGCGTTTCGTAGATATCCACCTTGTTCTTTTTCGAGAAAGGCCCGGAGGACAGGGTCTGCTTGAAGAAATCAGCAATGCCCATGGGAATGTCATCGCCGGTCAGGCCAGTCAGGTATTGAGTGGAGTTGGCCTGGGCGTCCAGGTCCACCAACAGCGTGCGATAGCCCTCGCTGGCGCTGACTGCCGCCAGGTTGCAGGCGATGCTGGACTTGCCCACGCCACCTTTCTGATTGAACACCACACGCCGCATGTCAAAACCTCCGTGTATCAAAGATTCCCGAGTGTAGTAGGCCGCGACACCGCTTAGCTACCTTCTGCGTAGAAGGACTACAGCAAGAGTGGCTTTTCCAACGATTCAGACGTCAATTTCGCCCGGACAATGACAGAAACAACCGACAGACAAGCTCGCGATGATCGCGACAATGGTCCAGGCCTGACATCGAGCGGACCAACCCGTACATTTTGCTGGGCAAAATGTAACCAGTATTTGCTACAAGCCAACCGCACCGGGATAATGCGCGCCACTTGGGTCGCAAGGCCATGCAGGGTTGGACGCGGGTCAAACCACTGAACCGTGACAATAAAAGCCCGCAGGGGTGGGATGAATTTTGTGATCAATTTCAGTATCGCCCAATGGCGCGCGTGGGCCCCTGGGCTCGAAAGCGTGGACGACTGGCAGGCCTGGAGCCGACAGCCGGTCGTATTGCCGGCCAGCGATGCCGCCCCTGACGTCTCGTTCCTGCCCGCCATGCAACGCCGACGCCTCAGCCGCCTGGCGCGGATGGCCTTCAGCGTCGGCTGGCCATTGGCCGAGGGCCGGCCGGACCTACCGTTGGTCTTTATTTCCCGCCACGGCGAAACCCCACGCACTTTCGAGATTCTCAAGGACCTGGCGGCTGACCAGCCCTTGTCGCCAACCCAGTTCAGCCTGTCGGTGCACAACGCGGTGATCGGCCTGTGGTCGATCATGCGCGGCGAAACCAGCGAAATGACCGCCCTGGCCGCTACCGGCGATGGGTTGGAACATGGCGTGCTAGAAGCCGCCGCCCTGTTGAACGAAGGCTCGCCGGCGGTGTTGCTGGTGATCACCGAAGAACAACCGCCGCAGGTCTACGCACCGTGGGTCGACGATGTGCCGTTCCCTTATGCCATGGGCCTGCTGCTGACCCCGGGCGATGACTGGCGACTGGACCTCTGCGCGCAGGCCGGCCAATGGCCTGGCAGCGACTGGCCCCATGCCCTGGATCTGTTGCGTACCCTGCTGAACGACGAAACCACCTGCCAACATGCCTGGAAGAATCGTGTATGGACCTGGCAACGCAACCGGTGACCGGTAAACATCGCGACGCCTATTACTGGCGCCTGGTCGCGACCGCCGCAAGCTTCGCCCTGTTCGGGCTGGGCGGGCTGTGCCTGCGTTTGCTGGTGTTCCCGTTGCTGGCCTGGTTGCCCGGGGACGCCAAGGCCCACCGACAAAGGGCGCGCCGCACCGTCGGACGGCTGTTCTGGTTCTTTATCCGATTCATGGCCCGCACCGGGGTGCTCACCTATCAGATCGATGGCGCCGAACGGCTCGGGCGCCCCGGGCAGATGATCATTGCCAATCACCCGTCGCTGATCGACGTGGTGTTCCTGATCGGGCTGGTGCCCGACGCCAACTGCGTGGTCAAGCGAAGCCTGTGGGACAACCCCTTTACCCGTGGCCCACTGCGTTCAACCCAATACATCAGCAATGACGGCAGCATGGACATGCTCGATGCCGCCAGCGACGCCCTGCAAGATGGCCAGGCGCTGATTGTCTTCCCCGAAGGGACACGCACCCAGCCAGGCCAAGTGCCGGCCTTTCATCGGGGGGCCGCGGCCATTGCCCTGCGGGGTGCGAAAATTCTCACGCCCGTCACGATCAAGGTCAGCCCCACGACCCTGACCAAGGCTGAGCCCTGGTACCGCATCCCCCAGCGTCGTGTGCATTTCAGTTTTCACGTCGGGGCCGATATAGACCCACAGGCGTTCGCCGCGCTCGGCCCGCCACCCCAGGCTTCGCGCAGGCTCAACGATTTCTTGCATCACTATTACATCAAGGAGCTCGCCGAAGATGAGCGATCTGCACCGTGACATCAAACAGCTGATCATCGACGCCCTCGGCCTGGAAGACATCGGCATCGACGACATCGGCGACGACCAGACCCTGTTCGGCGAAGGCCTGGGCCTGGACTCGGTGGATGCCCTGGAGTTAGGCCTGGCGATCCAGAAAAAATATGGCATCAAGATCGACGCCGACGCCAAGGACACCCGTAATCATTTCAGCAATGTGGCGAGCCTTGCGGCCTTCGTCAGTGCAAAACAAGAAGCCTGAGACCGGACCATGCAAACTCGCGACGACATCTTCAACACCCTGCGTGATGCCTTGGTCGAGCTTTTCGAGCTGGACCCTTCACGCGTGACACTGGAATCGAACCTGTACCAGGACCTGGAAATCGACAGCATCGATGCGGTCGATCTGATCGACCACATCAAGCGTCAGACCGGCAAGAAGATCGCCGCTGAAGAATTCAAGTCGGTGCGCACCGTCAATGACGTGGTCGAGGCGGTCTATCGACTGGTCCAACCGGCCGCATGACCCGGCTGATTGGCCTGGGCCTGCTGCTGGCGGGCCTGCTGTACCCCTTTGCGGTGTATTTCGGCATGGAGCATTTCGCCCCGTGGCAGTTCGGGTTGCTGCTGGGTAGCCTGTGGCTGGCCCGGGCGGTACTGGGCAAGGGCGGCGCCGGCAGCCGCTGGATGGCCGTTACCGCGATCGGATTTTGTGTATTGCTTGCGCTGTTCGACAGCCCGCTCCTGCTGCGCTGGTACCCGGTGCTGATCAGTGGGTTCATGCTCGGGCTGTTCGTCCTGAGCCTGAAATACGGCCCGCCGATGATCGAACGCCTGGCCCGCCTGCGCGAACCGCAACTGCCGGCCAAGGCCGTGGTGTATACCCGCCAGGTCACAGTGGCCTGGAGTGTGTTTTTCCTGTGTAACGGTTTGCTCGCCGCCGCCCTGACTCTCTGGGCGCCGCTGAGCTGGTGGATGTTGTACACCGGCCTGATTTCCTACGGATTGATGGGGCTGCTGTTTGCCATTGAATGGCTCATACGACAACGGGTAAGAGGCCGCCCATGAATTGGATAACACTTGAGCAGATGTTGCTCAGGGCTCAGCCGGAACGCACCGTCGCGGTCGACCCGGCGCTGGATCATTCGCAACTGCGCGACGCGGCGTTGTGCCTGGCGGCCGGCCTGCAAGCCCGGGGCGTACGGCAGGTGGCGGTGCACCTGGACGATGCCGCCGACCTGGCCATCGCCCTGCTCGGCGCCTGGCGCGCCGGGGTGCGGGTCCTGCTGCCCGCCGACCTGCAGGCGCAGACACGCCAGCGCTGGGCGGCGGACGTGGACCTGTGGCTGACCGACCAGCCCGGCGACACCCATCCCGACGACGTACAACACGCGCCGATGGACGCCGCCGAACTGGACCTCGATCACTGCTGGCTGAGCCTGTGCACCTCCGGCTCCAGCGGCGAACCCAAGCGCATCGAGAAAACCCTGCGGCAGTTGAGCAACGAGGTCCAGGCCCTGGAAGACCGGTGGGGCGCCGACCTCGGCCCGGCCTGCATGATCGGCAGCGTGGCCGCCCAGCACATCTACGGGCTGCTGTTCCGGGTGCTGTGGCCGCTGTGCGCCGGGCGTCCGTTCGTGCGCCGGCAATTGGCGTTCCCCGAAGACCTGCAACGCGCCAGCCGCGAACAACCCGCGTTCGCCTGGGTCGCCAGCCCGGCATTGCTCAAGCGCATGGGCGACAACCTCGACTGGCCGGCCCTGAGCAGCGTACGCCGGGTGTTCTCCTCTGGCGGCGCCTTGCCCTCCGAGGCTGCGCACCGCTTGCAGCAACGCCTGGGGCAATGGCCGACGGAAATTTTCGGCAGTTCGGAAACCGGCGGCATCGCCTGGCGCCAGGGTCACGGATTGTGGCAACCGTTTGCCGGCGTCGAGCTGAGCCAGGACAGCGACGGCGCCTTGCTGATCGCTTCGCCCTATCTGCCGGCCGGGCATGTGGAACACACCGCCGACGCGGCGCGGATCGCCGACGATGGACGCTTCGAGCTGCTCGGGCGACTGGACCGTATCGTCAAGCTCGAAGAAAAACGCATCTCGCTGCCGATGCTGGAACAAGCGTTGGTGGCCCACGATTGGGTCAGCGAAGCACGGTTGGGCGTGGTGCAGGAGAATCGCGCCTCCCTCGGCGCACTGGTGGTGCTGAGCGACGCTGGCCTGCACGCGTTGCGCAACCAGGGACGACGCGCCATGACCGAAGGCCTGCGCCGGCACCTGAGCGCGCATTGCGAAACCCTCGCCCTGCCACGACGCTGGCGCTGGCTGCGGCAGTTGCCGCTCAACGCCCAGGGCAAGCTGCCCCAGGCCGAGGTCGAGGCACTGCTGCTGGCGCCACGCCCCAAAGCCCCCGAGGTGTTGGAACAAGTCGAAACCGACGGTGAGTGGAGTCTGCAACTGGTCGTGCCGCCAGACCTGGCCTACTTCAGTGGCCACTTCCCCACCGCGCCGGTCTTGCCAGGCGTGGTGCAGGTCGACTGGGCCTTGAGCCTGGGCCGGCAACTGCTGGACCTGCCGCCCCGGTTCGTCGGCATGGAGGTGCTGAAATTCCAGCAACTGGTTCGCCCCGGCGATGAAATCCAACTGCACCTGCGCTTCGACCGCGAGCGCGGCAAGCTGTACTTTGCCTACCGCAATGCCACGGCGGCGTGCTCCAGTGGGCGGATTGTGTTGGGGGAAAACAATGCCTAGGCACCTGCACAAATCACTGTGGAAAGGGAGCTTGCTCCCGCTGGGCGGCGTAGGAGCTGTCGAGTGCAACGAGGCTGCGATCTTGTCCCTATCAATTGAGTCCAAAGCGAAAGATCAAAAGATCGCAGCCTCCGGCAGCTCCTACAGCGGGAGCAAGCTCCCTCGCCACAGAATGCTCCTTAGCCACCGAGACATGCCGCATGCATAACCCCTGCGCCGTCATCCCCGTCTACAACCACGAAACCGCCATCTCGGCGGTGGTCCAGGCGCTGCTCGCCAACGGCCTGCCCTGCGTGCTGGTGGATGATGCCAGCAGCCCGGCGTGTGCCGCGGTACTGGAACGGCTGGCCAAAGGCGAGCAGGTGCATCTGGTCAGGCTGGCCGTCAACCAAGGCAAGGGCGGTGCAGTGATGGCCGGCCTGCGCGAAGCCTCGCGCCTGGGTTTCAGCCATGCCTTGCAGGTGGACGCCGACGGGCAGCACGATCTGGGCGACGTGAAGACCTTCATCGAGCAATCCCGGGCCCACCCGGACGCGGTGATTTGCGGGTATCCGCACTACGACGCCAGCGTGCCGAAAGGGCGCCTGTACGCGCGCTACCTGACCCACGTCATGGTCTGGATCAACAGCCTGTCTCTGCAAATCCGCGACTCGATGTGCGGCTTTCGGGTCTATCCGCTGCCACCGGTGCTGGCACTGATCGACTCGGCCAATATCGGCAAGCGCATGGATTTCGATTCGGACATCCTGGTGCGCCTGGCCTGGCGCAATCAGCCGATGCACTGGCTGCACACCCGGGTCCATTACCCCCGGGATGGGGTCTCGCACTTTCGCCTGTTCCACGACAACGTGCTCATTTCCAGCATGCACACCCGGTTGTTCTTCGGCATGCTCGTGCGCTTCCCCCTGATTCTCTGGCGACGGTGGCGGACATGAGCCTTCAGGCAGACAAGCAACATTGGGCCGACCGTCAGGAGCGCGGCAGTTACTGGCTGATGAAACTCACCGCGCTCGCCGCCAAGGTGCTCGGTCGGCGTTTATTGACCCCGGTGCTGTACGGCATCGTCCTGTACTTCTTCATTTTCGGCCGTAGCGCCCGGCACGCGGCCTGGCAATACCAGCAGCGTCTGGCCGATTGGAGCGCACGTCCCGAACTGCGCCCGACCCGCTGGCGGGTGTTCGGGCAGTTCATGGCCTTCGCCGATTCGCTGCTGGACAAGCTCGACGTCTGGAACGGCAAGTTGAGCATCGACCAGATCGAAATCGTCGACCCGGCGCTGCTGCGCAATCACCTGCGCGATGCCCGCGGGCAAATGCTGGTGGGCGCTCACCTGGGTAACCTGGAGATGTGCCGGGCCCTGGCCGAGCTGGGCGAAAAAGTCACCATGAACGTGCTGGTGCACACCAAGCACGCCGAGCAGTTCAACCGTTTGCTGGGTGAAGCCGGTGCCACGCACTTGCGGCTGATCCAGGTCAGCGAGCTCGACCCGGTGATCATGTTGCAACTGAGCGAGCGCCTGGAGCGCGGCGAGTGGCTGGCGATTGCTGGCGACCGCGTACCGCTGCACGGCGGGCGCAGCGTGACCGTGGATTTCATGGGCCACCCGGCGGCATTCCCGCAAGGTCCGTGGCTGCTGGCCGGCCTGCTCAAATGCCCGGTCAACCTGCTGATGTGCCTCAAGCATGAGGGCCGCTATCGCGTCACCCTCGAACCCTTCGCCGATGCCGTGGCGTGGAAACGCAATGAGCGCGAGCAAGTGATCGCCCACTGGGCCGCCCGCTACGCCGAGCGCCTGGCGCAGTACTGCCTCCAGGGCCCGCAACAGTGGTTCAACTTTTACCCTTTCTGGAAGACCGATGACGATGCCCACTCTTGAGCCTGTAACCTTCGGCGAACGCCCCTTGCGCATTGAAGACGTGTTGGCCCTTGCCAACCGTCAGGCACCGACGCAGTTGCAGGATGACCCGGCGTTTCGCCAACGCATTGCCAAGGGTGCGCAATTCCTCGATTCCCTGCTGGACAAGGAAGGCGTGATCTACGGCGTGACCACCGGTTACGGCGACTCCTGCGTGGTCGCTGTGCCGCTGCACCACGTCGAGGCCCTGCCGCGTCACCTGTATACGTTCCACGGTTGCGGCCTGGGCAAGCTGCTCGACGCCCAGGCCACCCGCGCGGTGCTGGCGGCGCGTTTGCAGTCGCTGTGCCACGGCGTGTCGGGAGTGCGAGTGGAACTGCTGGAGCGCCTCCAGGCCTTTCTCGAACATGACATCCTGCCGCTGATTCCGGAAGAAGGTTCGGTGGGCGCCAGCGGCGACCTGACGCCGCTGTCCTACGTCGCCGCCACGTTGTCCGGCGAGCGGGAAGTGCGGTTCCGTGGCGAGCGGCGCCTGGCCGCCGACGTGCACCGCGAACTGGGCTGGACGCCGCTGGTGCTGCGGCCCAAGGAAGCCCTGGCGCTGATGAACGGCACCGCCGTGATGACCGGCCTGGCCTGCCTGGCCTTCGCCCGTGCCGACTACCTGCTGCAACTGGCGACCCGCATCACCGCGCTGAACGTCGTCGCTCTGCAAGGCAACCCGGAACACTTCGACGAGCGCCTGTTCGCCGCCAAGCCACACCCGGGGCAGATGCGAGTCGCCGCGTGGCTGCGCAAGGACCTGGCGATCGACGCGCCGACCGCGCCGCTGCATCGCCTGCAAGATCGCTACTCCCTGCGCTGCGCGCCCCATGTACTCGGGGTATTGGCCGACAGCCTGGGCTGGCTGCGTTCGTTCATCGAAACCGAACTCAACAGCGCCAACGACAACCCGATCATCGACGCCGAAGCCGAACGCGTGCTCCACGGCGGGCACTTCTACGGCGGGCATATCGCCTTCGCCATGGACAGCCTGAAGAACCTGGTGGCCAACGTCGCCGACCTGTTGGATCGCCAGCTCGCGCTGCTGGTGGACGAGCGCTACAACCATGGCCTACCCAGCAACTTGTCCGGCGCCAGTGCCGAACGGGCGATGCTCAACCATGGTTTCAAGGCCGTGCAGATCGGCACCAGCGCCTGGACCGCCGAAGCCCTGAAAAACACCATGCCGGCCAGTGTGTTCTCGCGTTCCACCGAGTGCCACAACCAGGACAAGGTGAGCATGGGCACCATCGCCGCCCGGGACGCGATCCGCGTGCTGGAACTGACCGAACAAGTGGCCGCCGCCACCTTGCTGGCCGCCAACCAGGGTGTCTGGCTGCGCAGCCGCGCCGAAGACGCACGTCCACTGCCGCCGGCCCTGGCTGCCATGCACGAGCAACTGGCCGAGGATTTCCCGCCCGTCATCGAAGACCGCGCCCTGGAAGGCGAACTGCGCCTGTGCCTGCAACGCATCGCTGAACAACACTGGAGGCTGCATGCGTAGCCAAGGCGTTCTGCACGTCGACACCCAGATCGTGGTGCCGTTTTTCGACGTCGATTCCATGAACGTGGTCTGGCACGGCCACTACGTCAAATACCTGGAAGTGGCCCGCTGTGCGTTGCTCGACCTGATCGGCCACAACTACAACGACATGCTCGAATCCGGCCATGCGTGGCCGGTCATCGACCTGCAACTGCGCTACGTGCGCAGCGCCGTGTTCGGCCAGGCCCTGACCGTACGTGCCAGCCTGGTGGAGTGGGAAAACCGGCTGAAGATCAATTACCTGATCAGCGATGCCGCCACCGGCGAACGCCTGACCCGCGCCAGTTCGGTGCAAGTGGCGGTGGACATGGCCAGCCGCGAGATGCTGCTGGCCTCGCCCCGGGTGTTTGTCGATGCCGTCGAAAGGAAACTGTCATGAGACGCCTGTCAGTCTGGCTGTTGCTGTGCTGCCTGGCGCCCCTGGCCCAGGCGTTCGACTTGCAACAACTGAGCGACCAACTGGCCCGCCCAGAGGTGATCCACGGGCAGTTCATCCAGGAAAAACACCTGCGCGCCCTGCCCCAGCCCCTCACCAGCAAGGGTCGCTTCGTGCTGGCGAAAAACCATGGCCTGCTGTGGCTGCTGCAAACCCCACTGCAACAGGACTACCGCATCACCGCCCAGGGCATTGCCCGGCGGGACGGCAACACCTGGCAGATGCTGCCGAACAAGAGCGCCGGCGCCGAGCAGAACCGGCTGTTCCTGGCGGTATTGCAGGGCGACAGCAGTGGCCTGCAACGGGATTTCGAGCTGAGCCTGTCGGGCGAGCCGCAGCAGTGGAAACTCACCTTGACCCCGCGCTCGGTGCTGCTCAAGCAAGTCTTCAACCAGATCAACATTGACGGCGGCGAACTGGTGCAGCGTATCGAACTGCTGGAAACCCAGGGCGACAGCACCGTGCTGCGCATGCTGGACGCTACCCCCGCGCAACCTTTGAGCGAAGCGGAGCAACATGATTTTGCCGAGTGAACGGATGCTGCCCCGGCTGTTCCTGATCCTGCTGTTGGCGGTGCTCGCCCTCGCTGGCTGGCAATGGCGCAACGGCGCACCGCTGTCGGCCAACCTCATGGAGCTGGTGCCGGGCTCCTCGCCCGACGCCCTGGAGCTGATCGCCGAGCAGCGCATGCAGGAGCCGCTCAACCGCGAGGTGCTGGTGCTGGTCGGTCATGCCGATCGCCAGCAAGCCATCGCCCTGGCGCAAACCCTGGGCGAGCAATGGCAGGCCAGCGGTCTGTTCGACAAGGTGCAGTGGACGTTGCAAGCCGACGTGCCGGCGCTGCGTACGCAACTGCTCAACGGGCGCCTGGCGATGCTCTCGGCGGAGGACCGGGAGCAATTGATCGAGCAGCCCCAGGCGTTCATCCAACAGCGGGTGCAGGCCCTGTTCGATCCATTCAGTGGCTTCAGCCTGGTGCCGAACCAAGATGACTGGCTGGGGCTGACCGGGCGCATCCAGAACAGCCAGCCGCAACGCGGCGCGATAAAATTCGACATCGGCAGCGGTGCGTTGGTCGCCGATGCCGACGGTAAAAGCTGGGTGATGCTGCGGGCCCGCGCCCAGGGCAACGCCTTCGACATGAACCTGCCGCTGCAAGTGGCCGAGCTGCTGCAACGCAGCCGCGACCAGGCGGGCCAGGCCCAAGGGCAACTGCTGGCGGCCAGCGGCCTGCTGTACGCCGCCAGCGGCCAGCAACAGGCGTCGCGGGAAATCACCTGGGTCGGCGGTGGCGCGACCATCGGCATCTTGCTGCTGCTGTTGCTGGCCTTCCGGCGCCTGCGCGTGTGGCTGGCGTTCGTGCCGGTGCTGGTGGGCATGCTGTTCGGCGCCGTCGCGTGCGTGGCCTTGTTCGGGCGCATGCACGTGATGACCCTGGTACTGGGTTCGAGCCTGATCGGCGTCGCGGTGGATTACCCATTGCATTACCTGTCCAAGAGCTGGAGCCTCAAGCCATGGCGCAGCTGGCCGGCCTTGCGCCTGACCCTGCCAGGGCTGAGCCTGAGCCTGGCGACCACTTGCATCGGTTACCTGGCCCTGGCCTGGACACCGTTCCCGGCCCTGACCCAGATCGCGATATTTTCCGCCGCCGGGCTGATCGGCGCCTACTTGACCGCGGTGTGCCTGTTGCCGGCGCTGCTCAAGGGCGTGGACCTGCGTCCGGCCCAATGGCCGCTGCGGCTGTGCGAATGCCTGCTCCAATGCCGACAGGCGCTGCTGGCGCGGGTGCCCACGCCGCTGCTGCTGGTGTTGCTGCTGGGCTTCTGCGCGGGCGGTCTCTGGCACCTGACCACGAAAAACGACATCCGCCAGTGGATCGGCACGCCCCAGCACCTCACCGACGAAGCCCGCGACATCGCGCGCATCACCGGCTTCCAGCCCACCAGCCAGTTCTTCCTGATCCGCGCCGACGATCAGCCCCAACTGCTCGAGCGCCAGACCGCCCTCAACGAACGCCTGGACCAGTTGATCGCCCTGGACAAGCTCCAGGGCTACCTGTCCCTGAACCAATTGGTGAGCCCGCCCGCCGAACAGCAGAAAGTGCGTGAGGCCCTGGCCCGCTTGCCGACTTCCTGGCAACCGCTGCTAGACCTGGGCGTGCCGCTCGCTGCGCTGCAAGCGGAGCTGGCGCAATTGCAGGCCTTGCCGGTGACCGACATCGATGCCGCGCTGGCCGGCCCCCTGGCCGAGCCGTACCGGACGCTCTGGCTCGGCCCCACCGGGCAAGGCGTGGCCGCCATGATCAGCCTGCAAGGCTTGAACGATGCCGCATTGCTGCGGGTGCAGGCGGTGGATCTGCCGGGCGTACAACTGGTGGATCGCCTGGGCGACCTGAACCGGGTCTTCGCCGCCACGCAGGTCAGCGCCGCCGAGTTGAAACTGGCCTCCTGCGTGCTGATTGTGCTGCTGCTGATCTGGCCGTTCGGCGTCGGCGCGGCCTTGCGCATCGTCGCCCTGCCGTTGCTGGCCGCGCTGTGCAGCCTGGCCAGCCTCGGCTGGCTGGGGCAGCCACTGACCTTGTTCAGCCTGTTCGGCCTGTTGCTGGTGACGGCCATCGGCGTCGACTACGCGATCCTGATGCGCGAACAGATCGGCGGTGCCGCCGTGAGCCTGCTCGGCACCCTGCTGGCGGCGGTCACCACCTGGTTGTCGTTCGGCTTGCTGGCGTTGTCTAGCACACCGGCGGTGAGTAACTTCGGCCTGGCGGTGAGCCTGGGGCTGGCCTTCAGTTTCCTGCTGGCGCCGTGGGCCGGGCGTCAGGAACACCCTATACCTGCTCAAGAAGACCAACGATGACCAAGGACATTCAAGGAGTCCCAATGCCTGCCACTGAAACGGAACATCGCCAGGTCGTCATCATCGGTGCCGGCCCCTCCGGCGCCATCGCCGCCGCCCTGCTCAAGCGCAAGGGCCACGATGTGCTGGTCATCGAGCGCCAGCATTTCCCACGGTTCTCCATCGGTGAGAGCCTGCTGTCCCATTGCCTGGACTTCGTTGAAGAAGCCGGCATGCTCGATGCGGTGAATGCCGCCGGGTTCCAGCGCAAGAACGGCGCTGCGTTTGCCTGGGGCGAACGCTACAGCGCCTTCGATTTTGGCGAGACCTTCAGCAACGGCAAGCCCACCACCTTCCAGGTGCAACGCGCCGACTTCGACAAGTTGCTGGCCGACCAGGCCGCCCTGCAAGGCGTGGAAATCCGCTACGGTCAAGCGATTGCCAGCGCCGATTTCACCCTCGCCAAGCCATGCCTGGGCGTGCAGCGCGAAGACGGCAGCGAGTACCGTGTCGAAGCCGACTTCGTGCTCGATGCCAGCGGCTATGGCCGCGTCCTGCCGCGCCTGCTGGACCTCGAGGCGCCGTCGAACTTCCCCGTGCGCCAGGCCGTGTTCACCCATATCGAGGATCGCATCGACGCCCCGGCGTTCGACCGGGAAAAGATCCTCATCACCACCCACCCGAGCAAACGCGACGTGTGGTTCTGGACCATCCCGTTCAGCGGTGGGCGCTGCTCGGTGGGCGTGGTCGCGGCGGCGGAACATTTCGCCGGTCGCACCGACGACCTCGATGCCTGCCTGCGCGGTTTCATCGACGAGACCCCAAGCCTGGCCGGCGTGCTGCAGAACGCGGTGTGGGACACCCCGACGCGGACCATCGGCGGCTACTCGGCCAACGTCAAGACCCTGCACGGCCCTGGCTTTGCCCTGTTGGGCAACGCCGCGGAATTCCTCGACCCGGTGTTCTCCTCTGGCGTCACCATAGCCATGCGTTCGGCGAGCATGGCCGCCGATGTGCTCCACCGTCAGTTGCAAGGTGAACGCGTCGATTGGCAAAGCGAGTTCGCCGAGCCGCTCAAGCGCGGCGTCGACACCTTCCGCTGCTATGTCGAGGGCTGGTACGCCGGGACGTTCCAGGACGTGATTTTCTACACCGAAGGTTCAGACGACATCCGTCGCATGATCAGCTCGATCCTGGCCGGCTACGCCTGGGATCAGCGCAACCCGTTCGTCAGCGAACCCAAGCGGCGCCTGCGCATGCTCTCGGAAATCTGCGCGAGCCCGGCGCCGAGTCAGCAGCCATGAGCTACCTGAGCGACAACTACGTCGAAGAAACCCGCTTCGGCTTCTGGTTCCTGCGCAGTCACACCTGGCAGCACCACGTGTTGCGCGTGGCGATCAACGACCTGCGCAGCCTGTTCAGCACCGCGTTGCCGGCCAACCCGGTGCTGCTGGACGCCGGCTGCGGCCAGGGCAAATCCTTCCAGTACCTGCGCCAGGCGTTCGCGCCACAACGCCTGATCGGCGTGGATGCCGACCCTCACAGCCTGGACTTGAGCCGGGAGGAGGCCGCGCGCCAAAGCATGGCCGTGGAACTGATCGGCAGTGACTGCGCGACTTTGGCGGTGCCCGATGCCAGCGTTGACCTGCTGTTCTGCCACCAGACGTTCCATCACCTGGTGGAACAGGAAAAAGCCCTGGCCGAGTTCTACCGCGTACTCAAACCCGGCGGCTATCTGATGTTCGCCGAATCCACCGAAGCCTACATCGATACCTGGGTGATCCGCTGGCTGTTCCGCCACCCCATGCACGTGCAGAAAAGTGCCTCGCAGTACCTGCAGATGATCCGCGATCAAGGGTTCCAATTCGAAGACCGCAACGTCTCCTACCCGTACCTGTGGTGGAGCCGTGCCAAGGATTTCGGCCTGCTGGAGCGCTTGGGCCTGCGCCGGCCCAAGCCCTTTGGCGAGCGTGAAGAAACCCTGGTCAACGTGGTGGCGCGCAAGCCTCACGAAGGGGTTGCCGAATGATCCGCGGCCTGCTGATCGCCTGTGTGTTGCTGCTCAGCGCCTGCGCCAGCCAGGCACCACTGCCCGCCCGCACGCCAACCCTGGCGCTGCCGATGCAACTGCACGTCGAGCGGACAATGGCCGGCCAGCGTCAGGACTGGTTGCTGGTGGTCCAGCGCGAAGGCACCGGCATCCGTTGGTCGATGATGGACCCGTTGGGCATTCCCCTGGCCCGCCAACGCCTGGTCGATGGCCAGTGGCAGGCCGACGGTCTGCTGCCCCCCAATGCCGAGGCCCGGGAGTTGTTCGCCGCCCTGCTGTTCGCCCTGACGCCTGAGGTCGAGCTGCCCGGCAACTACCCGGCGGCGCGACAACAGGCCTCGCAACGGAGCCTCGAGAATCGTTGGCAGGTGCGCTACACACAACCGCTGGATTTTGAAATGAGCCTGCCCCAAGGCCTGCGCTACCGCATCACACCGTTGACCGAGAACGCCCCATGACTCATGCCGATCAGCCAAGTGAACACCACGGGGAAACACACAAACCGTGGCGAGGGAGCTTGCTCCCGCTGGGCTGCGCAGCAGCCCCAAAACAGGGCCGCTTCGCGCCCCAGCGGGAGCAAGCTCCCTCGCCACAGGATTATTGCTCGGCTTTATTTCTCTTAACTGACTGGCATTAGCCCATGACCGCCTATTTGAATGCCCTCGGGGTGATCTGCGCCCTGGGTCGCGACAAACACACCGTCGCGCGCAACCTGTTTGCCGGCGACTGCTCGGGCGTGCGTATCGAGGACGGCTGGGTGGCCGAACGGGCCTTGCCGGTCGCCGCGGTGCCCGGTGAACTCGCGTCCATCCCCCCGGCCCTGGCAGCGCAACGCAGCCGCAACAATCAACTGCTGTTGGAGGCGGGGCTGCAAATCCGCGCCGAGATCGACCAAGCCATCCAGGCCTACGGTCGCGCCCGCATCGGCATCGTCCTGGGCACCAGCACATCGGGTATCGATGAGGCCAGCCAGGGCATCGCCCATTACCTGCGCGAGCAACGCTTCCCTGACGGCTATGACTACCAGCAACAGGAGCTCAGCGCGCCGGCCAACTTTCTTTCCGACTGGCTCGGCCTCAGTGGCCCGTCCTACGTGATTTCCACGGCCTGCACCTCCAGCGCCCGCGCCTTGATGAGCGCCCGGCGCCTGTTGGACCTGGGCCTGTGCGATGCCGTGCTGTGCGGTGGCGTGGACAGCTTGTGCAAATTGACCCTCAACGGTTTTTCCGCACTGGAGGCGGTGTCGAACGAGCGCTGCAATCCGTTCTCGGTGAACCGCAGCGGCATCAACATCGGCGAAGCAGCGGTGCTGTTTCTCATGAGCAAGACGCCAGGCGAGGGTGTACCGATTGCCTTGCTCGGCGATGGCGCCAGTTCCGACGCCCACCATATTTCCGCGCCTGAACCCAGCGGTCGCGGCGCGCGCCAGGCCATGGAAAAAGCCCTGCGCTGCGCCGGCCTCGACGCCAGCCAGATCAACTACCTGAACCTGCATGGCACCGCCACGCAACACAATGACGCCATGGAAAGCCAGGCCGTGGCCGGGCTGTTTCCAGCAGGCGTTCCTTGCTCGTCCACCAAGCCCATGACCGGCCATACCCTCGGCGCGGCCGGAGCGCTGGAGGCGGCGTTCTGCTGGCTGGCCCTGAGCACTGAAAACACCGCCCAGGCCCTGCCGCCGCATGTCTGGGACGGCCAGGCCGATCCGGCGCTGCCGACGCTGGACTGGGTCACCGCCAGCACCCGCCTGAACCCGGCCACCCCGCGCCGCCTGATGAGCAATTCATTTGCCTTCGGCGGCAACAACGTCAGCCTGATTATCGGAGACGCCCCATGATTGACTGGCCGCTCGCCGAACTGCTGCCCCATGCCGGCGACATGATCCTCATCGACCGGATCGTGTCGTTCGATGACGAGCAGATCCACACCCACGCCACCGTCAAGCCCAGTGGCTTGTTCAACCGCGACGACGGTGCGCTACCGGCCTGGGTCGGCATCGAGCTGATGGCCCAGAGTGTGGCGGCGTTTGCCGGTTGCCATGCGCGCCGTCGCGGCGATGCTGTGGAGCTGGGTTTTTTGCTCGGCACCCGCAAGTTCGAGTGCAACGTCGATTGTTTTCCCGTCGGCGCCGAGCTGAGCATCCATGGCGTGCGCTCCCTGGAAGACGACAACGGCATGGGCGTGTTCGAATGCCACATCAACGCCCCCGGCATCCATGCCACGGCCCGACTCAATGTATTCCGTCCGCCCCAGGCCGCCCATTATCTTCATGAACCGTCCGCAACAGGAAACCCGTCATGACTGAATCCGTACTGGTCACCGGCTCCAGCCGTGGCATCGGCCGCGCCATCGCCCTGCGCCTGGCCCAGGCCGGGCACGACATCGTGCTGCACTGTCGCAGCGGCCGCGCCGAGGCCGAAACGGTCCAGGCACACATCCAGGCCTTGGGCCGCAACGCCCGGGTGCTGCAATTCGACGTGTCCGACCGCGCCGCCTGCAAGGGCATTCTCGAAGCCGACGTCGAAACCCATGGCGCCTATTACGGCGTAGTGCTCAATGCCGGCCTGACCCGCGACGGCGCCTTCCCGGCCCTGAGCGAGGACGACTGGGATGTGGTGATGCGCACCAACCTCGATGGTTTCTACAACGTGCTGCACCCGGTGATGATGCCGATGATCCGTCGCCGCGCCGCCGGACGGATCGTCTGCATCACCTCGGTTTCCGGGCTGATCGGCAATCGCGGCCAGGTCAACTACAGTGCCTCGAAGGCCGGGCTGATCGGCGCGGCCAAGGCGTTGGCAATCGAGCTGGGCAAGCGCAAGATCACCGTCAATTGCGTCGCGCCGGGGTTGATCGACACCGCCATGCTCGATGAAAACGTACCCGTGGAAGAACTGATGAAAATGATCCCCGCCCAGCGCATGGGCACCCCGGAAGAAGTGGCGGGCGCGGTGAACTTCCTGATGTCCGCCGAAGCCGGCTACATCACCCGGCAGGTCCTGGCCGTCAACGGAGGCTTGTGCTGATGAAGCGCGTCGTCGTCACCGGCATGGCCGGCATCACTTCCGTGGGCAGCGACTGGGACACCATCGCCGCCAACTTCGCCGCCAACCGCAGCGGTATCCGGCGCATGGACGAGTGGGACCGTTTCACCGAACTGAACACGCGCCTGGCCGGGCCCATCGACGACTTCCAGGTCCCGGCCCACTGGACGCGCAAGCAACTGCGCAGCATGGGCCGGGTCTCGCGCCTGTCGGTGGCCGCGGCGGAACAGGCCCTGGCCGACGCCGGCCTGCTGGGCGACGAATCGATCAAGGACGGGCGCATGGGCGTGTCCTGCGGTTCATCCACCGGCAGCACCGACGAGATCAAGGCGTTCGGCAACATGCTGCTCAACAGCGTGGCAGAAGGGCTGAACGCCAACTCCTACGTGCGGATGATGCCCCACACCACAGCGGCCAACATCAGCATCTTCTTCGGACTGACCGGACGCCTGATCCCCACCTCCAGTGCCTGCACCAGCGGCAGCCATGGCATCGGCTATGCCTACGAGGCCATCAAGTTCGGGCGCCTGCCGTTGATGCTCGCCGGCGGTGCGGAAGAACTGTGCCCGACCGAAGCGATGGTCTTCGATGCGCTCTACGCCACCAGCCTGAAAAACGATGCGCCGCAAACCAGCCCGCGCCCCTACGACAAGGGTCGCGATGGCCTGGTGATCGGCGAAGGCGCCGGCATGCTCGTGCTGGAAGAACTGGAACACGCCCTGGCCCGTGGCGCGCAGATTCATGCCGAAATCGTCGGCTTCGGCAGCAACGCCGACGGCCAGCACGCGACCCGCCCTGAACTGGTCACCATGCGCCGAGCCATGGAACTGGCGCTGGAAGATGCCGGCCTCGAACCCTCGGCCATCGGCTACGTCAACGGCCATGGCACCGCCACCGAACAGGGCGACATTGCCGAAACCCTGGCCACCAGCAGCCTGTTCGGCGAGCACATGCCCATCAGCTCGCAGAAGAGTTTCCTCGGCCACACCCTGGGTGCCTGCGGCGCGCTGGAGTCCTGGTTCAGCATCGAGATGATGAACCGCGACCTCTACGTGCACACCTTCAACCTCGATGAGGTGGATCCCCAATGTGGCAAGCTCGATTACCTGCGCAACGAGTTCAGGTCGATGAGCCATGAATACGTGATGAATAACAACTTCGCTTTTGGTGGGGTCAATACTTCGCTGATTTTCCGCCGCTGGCACTGAATCGGATTCAAAACCCTGTTACCCCTCGTCAAGGAGACCATGATGTCGTTGAAGAAAATCGCCGTGACCGCCGCCCTGTTGCTCAGCACCCTGCCAAGCCTCAGCCAGGCCCGTGATACCGCGCTGTTCCTGCCGTTCGACAAAGTCGTCGCCGAAGCCATCCGCACCGGCAAGATCGACGGCAGCGTCAAGTTCTACCTGGCCGGCAACAAACCGGCCGGCAACGTCACCGTGGTCAGCCCTGGCGCGGTGACCAACAAGAAAACCAACGCCTTCAACAAATCCGATGAAGTGGCCTGCGAATGGGTGCTGCAATCGGCCCTGATCAGCCTGCACGAGGCGGCCAAGAACGCCGGCGCCAACGCCGTCACCAACATCGTCAGCTTCTACAAGCGCAACGAACGCAAGGACCCCACCACCTACGAATGCCACGCTGGCGCGATCATGGCCGGTGTTGCGTTGAAAGGGGATTTGGCGAAGGTGCAATAACAAGCATCTTGAGCTGTGTAGGAGCTGTGTAGGAGCTGACGAGTGCAACGAGGCTGCGATCTTCCCCCAGACACTTGAGTCCCAAGCGAAAGATCAAAAGATCGCAGCCTTCGGCAGCTCCTACAGGGGCCGATAGCGGTGGGTCAGTACCGATGATGTTGGCTGTGCTGCCATCATCGCGAGCAAGCGTACTCAGATAGTGCGGACACCCTAGGATCCTTGTGGCGAGGGAGCTTGCTCCCGCTGGGCTGCGCAGCAGCCCCCGATCACGAAAGGCACTCCTTCATCGCATTCGGGTGCAAGCGATGAACCTCCGCCAGCCTGAGAGCAGGCAAAAAATCCTCCGCCATCGGCACGCCTTCACGCACGATGATCATGAACCGTCTCTGAAGCGTGTTGATGATCTCGTCGCCATTACTCAAGCGGCTACCGACCAGTGCGATGTTGCTGTTGGCTGCCCCGGCACCGGTGACGATCCGCGCCGTGCGGCCATCGGCATACACCACCTGGTCGCCTTTCTGCGCGGCCCGTACTTTCCAGCCATTGTCCAAGGTGAACGTCAACGACGATGACACTTGCTGGATCGTTCCGCCGTCACGCGTCTGGCTGCCCTCGGTGGCCACTCGATAAATAGCGATCGGCGGATGTGCTTCGACAAATACTTTTTGTCGATTCATGAATGCCGCGACTTCTTCGCCGTAACCCTCCAGTTGGCGGGGCTCCAGATACAAGTCATCCAGATGACGAAGAGATTCATGGGAGATTTCGTTGGTGTAGGGCGCATCCAAAGATGAGTGCATGTCCAGGGACCTTATTCATGGGCTTCACGCTACGTCCCTTGCCGCTGGGAAGGAGCACTGAGCCGGACGATTCGGAATGATGAATAAGACGCTGCAGCACAGGCGAGTCGCAATCCCAGCGGCGTGGTATCTGGAGCGAATAGGAAGTGTCGTAACCAGAATTGCGCGTTTTCCTACAGATTCGACGCAACTCCCACCCCGCTTTTCACCCGTCCCCCTTTCTGCCGATTTCAATCAAAGCGGCACTTTTGCCGTTTGTCGGAACTGTCAGCTTTGACAGTATCGGCGGGGCTCGGCATAGCGTCAGGCTGCTAGCTGCCAGGCGCCTTCCAGGTCAACGCTCAATAAAACGGTTCAGCCTTATGAGCTGCTACTCGCCTCTCATAAAAATCAATTTGGTCCCAGCATGGATAAGGAATTGATGAACACAATCGCCTGGTCGAGCCGCGCGGCCATATCGTCCATAGACCCCGCCGCATCGCCCTCAGCGGAACAAAACAGTGTCGTTGTCGACGGTGCGACATTTACCCATGCCTATGCATCCGTGAACGGTATTCGCCTCCACTACCTTATTGGCGGCGACGGTGAACGCCCGATTTTGCTGGTGCATGGGTTCCCGGGCAGTTGGCGCAGCTGGGAGCCACTGATGGGGGTATTGGTGCGTGCCGGTTTCACCCCCATCGTTCCTGATTATCGCGGCGCTGGCGAAACGGAGATTTCAGCCGGTGGCTACGACAAAAAAAACATGGCCCATGATCTGCACGAACTGGTCACCCTCTTGAATATCAAGCAGGTCGATATCATTGGCCATGACATAGGCTTGATCATTGCCTACGCCTACGGGGTGCTTTATCCAGATGAAACCGGGCACATTGTGTTGATGGATGGGTTCATTCCGGGCATTCCCGGGTGGGAGGCTGCCTATAACGGGGATCCTGCAGCCGGCATTGCCAGTAAATGGCACTTTCGCTTCTTTGGCAAAGTGGCCCTCGCCCTGATTCAAGGACGAGAGAAGACCTACCTGGACATGTTCTTCGATGACTTCGTACTCGGGCGCAACTCTAAAGTCAGTCATGCGGTGCGACAGGCGCTGGTGGAGGACTACTCCCGGCCTGGACGCATGGAAGCGGCATTCAAGCTCTATTCAGCCTGGGTAGAACAGGATGCGAATGACAACCTGGAATTTTCCAAAAACAAATTGACTGTTCCACTACTCACCATCGGCGGCGACCACTCGCGAGGAAAAACCTTGGCCGAGCAGGCCTTGCACATTGCGGCGCAACCGCACTCATTGATATTGGTGGATACCGGGCATTGGGTGCTGGAGGAGCAAACCCAGGCGACTCGCGAAGCGATTTTGGCATTCATCACAATCACTCAATGACCCAGGTGCGCCTAATGCCAGTCAGTTAAGCGGGATCTCACAGGTTCTGCGACTCACTGACAGACATTGCCCGACTGCCCCACGTTATAGCCGCTCATTGATTGTTCCTACCCTACTTTCCGTCCCTGCATGCGGTACCTATATACCACCCACCCAACGTTTTCTTGAATAGGTTGTGCTGCCAACATTCCTCCAGGAAGAAAGCAGTGGAACACACCCCCTTGACAATGTCTTATGACTTACCGCCGGTCGACAGCGCCGTGCCGGCGGATGCCCCGCTGGTCAGCCAGCTCAAGGCGTCGCAACAACACATGATCCGCCTGAACGACGCCATCCCACGGCCTTCCAATGTGTTGAGGGAACACCTGGATTATTGGTTCAGGAGAACCTTCCCTGCCTTGGCGGGCAGCGTGACGGTGCACGAACTGTCCGTCCGCACGCTGCGAGAAGAGCCGATTCCACCCGCGCAGCGCACAGCCAATGGCCCGGCAACCCGTCGGTCGGTGACGGACATCCGCTTCCTCGAGACGCTTTTGCTGCAGTCCGTCGCCGGCAGGATCGACCCGCGCGCGTTCTTCCGTGACCTGGACACCATCGAGATTGTCACCCGCCGGGACAGCGCCACCGCGGCGCCCAGTCCCCTGAACGAGCGCGCCGTAAAAACTGAAATCAAGCGGCTGATCAGCACCGCGCCAGCGCTCCATGATCGACTGCTCAGCCGTGCATTGGATGAGTTCTGGAACACGTCGGCTGACTTCAGCCGAGGCCGCAACGTCGGCGACTGGCTGGCGGATGAATTCGCCAGGCAACTCAAGGCCCAGGCCGACCTTCATAGGCTGGACATGACGTTGGGCCCGCACATGCACACGGCGCTGACCGACCATGCGTTATCGGCACCGGACGCAGCGTCTCGCGCTCAGTTGGCAGAGCGGGTCCGCCCCGGGGTGTTCAGCCTGGGGATCACACCCCACAGGTGGAGTTTCAGCGTACCGCTGTCGGGCGCCGTTGCCTTGTCGCGACATGACAACGCCAGCGATTCGGGGAGCGCCGTGCTGTACCGCCCAGGCCAGCCGTTGCACCTGTACGACACACTCGCGGCGCTCAAGGCCGGCCTGGTGCAAGACGGCCATGCCGGGGATCACGTCGACACCGCGCCTGTGACCGAGCACTTCCTTGTTCGCCTGGTCACGGAGCTGCGGGCGGCGCAGAAAGCCGCCGTGCGCAACGCCGTGCGGGAAGGTCCGGCAGCGTCGGAAGAAATCACCGCCTGGATGAACAGGATCGACGTGGCGGCAGACATCGGCCACCAATTGGACCTGGCGAACGCCATGGCCGAGCGCGAACTGCGGCTGAACCTGAAGAGGCTCAATGACTGGCTGCACGGCAACCCGCACGTCACCGCCAGTGATCGCCTGGCGTGGTGGGCGGCGACGCGGGCCCTGCACAAAACCCTGACCGATCTGCCCCCGCCACCGGACCCGGTGACGCTGGCCACCCCGGACGCCCTCCGGGAACGGACCCGTCAATTGCTCGCCGACGTCATCAAGGCGAAATACCCACCGGTCGACCCTGAGGACGTGTCCCTGAGCATCAGGAAAACGGTGGTCGACCCTCACGCCCCAACGGGAGGTTCACCGTTCGGCTCCGGAGTCTCGCAAGGCAGCGTGAGGGGATTCGTCAATGACCGTCGCTCCCTGACGCAGTGGGCGATGGCCAACCTGACCCAGGACGAACGCAATGCCCCCCGACCGACCGTGGAAGGGCCGCTGAGCTTCACGCAAATTGTGGAAATCATTGAAAGGGCGAACATCGGCGCCCGGCTTCCAGGCGAGTTGCAACGTGTGGCCCGGGAGCGCCAGGCACAGTGGATGACCCTGAAAGCGCAACAGATGCGCGCCCAGGTGTGGGCTGCCCATATTTCCGGGGACTTGAGGCACGACCGGGACAACACCGGCTTGAAGCTGGTGCTGGCCGCACTGGACAGCCCGACCGCGGCGGAGCGCGACAAAGTCAACGGGCACGAGGTAGTGGTCCGCCAACTGCAATGGGGCGACAGTGTGCTGAAGGAATTGCTGGCGTTTGGCGTGAAGACGGCAGCGAGCCGCCCCTCGTTGACGCTCTACACGCCAGGCGCGCCCGACGGCAAGACGTTCAGGGACGTCGACGCGGCCAGCGCCCGGGCATTGGAAATAACCTTGGCGCAAACACTCACCGCCACGTCGGAAATGACCCGCTGGCTCATTTCGCACCTGCCGCTGCTCGACCAGGCCGAGCAACTTGCCAGCATGGTAGCGACCTCCGCGGACCTGGCGCTCGAGGAAAAGATCAAGCAAGTCACGCAGTCGGTCTTCGCCCTGGCCAAGGACCGGGCACAGGATGATTTCGCCAAGGCACTGGCTTCGCCCGTGGTCGAGGGGAATGTGTTCAAGGCATTGCATGAGACGCAAGTCGCCCATGGGCTCAAGACGGTGGACATGCTGACGGTGACCAATGCCGAGCGCGACAGTGCCTCC
The DNA here is from genome assembly GCF_001269655.1 of Pseudomonas thivervalensis. Classification (GTDB taxonomy): domain Bacteria; phylum Pseudomonadota; class Gammaproteobacteria; order Pseudomonadales; family Pseudomonadaceae; genus Aquipseudomonas; species Aquipseudomonas thivervalensis. Next base: position 358,526 of record NZ_LHVE01000001.1, on the reverse strand, counting down.
GCCCAGGAGGGACGCCGCAGCGCTGTCATGCTGCTGACCGGCGCGATGTCGATGTTCCCGGCCGGCCGGCTGGGCGGAATATTGGGGCGTGCGATCCTGCCGACCATGGCCGCGGGCGCTGCGGTGTCGGCGATAGACACCGAGGGCGGCAGTCTCCAGCAGTGGACCCACGACTTTATCGCCGGGCTGGGGGACGTCCTGAGCGAGGCCGGGCAAGACTTGATCATGGCCCGCGCCGGCCGCCATCAGCGCCAGACACGCCCAGCGCTATCAGCCCTGCCTCGCATGCCGGACCCGAACCTGGAACCGTTCGCTCTCAAAGGCTTTGACGGCAAGGGGTTGGTGCCCGAGGGGCGTCAGCGCTACAGCGACGCCGGCGGACAGGAGTATCTGAAGCTGGGCAAGGGTTACTACAAGACGCAGATGCAGGCAGGTGAAAGGATCATCTACGCACCGAACAACCGCACGCACCAACGAACGGTGACTTGGCAAAATGGCCAATGGAACGTTGAAGAACCGCTACGGTTGCTCGGCGGCGGACCTGTACACAGCCTGCTCGGCTGGACCGCGCAAACCCCACGACAGAAAACCCTCGATGCATTGGTAGAGGGCGTGCTGGTCAAGAACCGCTATCGCTATGCCGATTTGGTCAATACAGCAAAGCGTGTCTTCAATTCGATGCCCGATGAACTGGCCGAACGCATCCTTCGCGAAAGCATGGCGGAGACAGGCGTGCCCGATATAGAGACTTATCGCTCACGGATATATGACCTGACACAGGGATACGTCAGCTTGACCCCCCATGAAACGGCCCATAACAACCTGCTGGACAAGATGAACACCTGGAGCATCGTCACCCTCAGCAGCAAAGACATCGAAACCAACGTGTCAGGCGTACACCTCACCGATCCGCAAAAAATAAAAATCTACGACACGGTCCTGTCCAACAAAAAAGAGTTCTTTAGCGACGACCGGATTCAGGTCAATACAACAGTCATCACCGATAACATCACCGGCGCCGTATTCATGGCATACACCGCCAAGCAAGGAAAAAAGAAAACCGCCATCGAAAAAATAGCGAGAGACACCCGAGAGATGATCGAGGCGGCAGAAGCCACCCAGAATGCCAAGGCACTGGAACTGTTCCCCGGAGATGCACCGGAAACGGTGGCTGCCAGGCGAACATACATGGCCTCGGTCGAATACTACAACGAGCTGATCGAAGCCCTCAGGGACGAGAAAATACGCAGGCACAAACCGGGGCTGTTGACGGAAATAAGGAACCATCGGATTCCTTACGTCATTGCCAACAAGGGCCAGACACAGCGAAATGTCCTGTTGATTTCCGGAGAGGACATTACAACGTTTTCAAACACCCTTTCGCACTATGAGCCGTTCGATATCGATATCGTCACCCAGGCCCGGACCAACAGAGTCACCGGCACACAGCCTACCGTCACGGCCCCGGTCCTGCCCGAGCCAGCGCCCGTCACGGACCGGTACATCGTCAGCACCAGCCCACTGGCTGAAGCGCAGATGTCGTACGCCAACTTTCCTGAGACGGCCAGGATCAAGATAACGGAAATCATGGAAGACATCCGGGCCGGCAGGTCGACAACGAAGGTCATCAATCGATATTACTGGTACGACATGGCCCGGTTGTCCCCCGGCGGTGGCCGAGGGGCATGGCGCGCCGCGTTTGAACGCCAGGGCGATACCTGGACGCTGCAGGGGTTTTATGACTATCACGTCAGCAAGCCTGCGACGGTCTGGGGTGGTTGAGATAAAAGACCATTACTCTCTGAAAACGCCGGGGCATCTCAGCCACATCGATGCTCGCTGAGATTGCATCGCGAACACTGGAAACCAAAATGTGGGAGCTTGCTCGCGATGGCAACCTGTCAGCCCATTAAGTATTGGCTGATCCGACGCCATCGCGAGCAAGCTCGCTCCCACAGGATTTTCTTCGTCCCCGGCAATCCTGTTCGGGCTGAAGCCGGCGTTGCAGGTAGGCCAGTATCATCCGCGCCGACACTAACCATTCGATAACGCCACCCCATCGGTCAACAACGCCACAAACGCCGCCGCCATCGGCGAACGCTGATCCTTGCGTTGGACCAGCCACACCGCCGACACCGCTGCCGGGTCGAGCAGCGGTCGATAGACCACCCCCTCGATACGCATCCGCTGGTAGGACGCCGGCAACACCGAAACGCCCAGCCCCGCCGCGACCAAGCCGATGATGGTCATGGCTTCACCGGCTTCCTGGGCGAAATGCGGGCTGAAGCCGGCGTCGCGGGCCAGGTTCAGGAGTTGGGCATAGAGGCCACTACCGTAACTGCGGGGGAAGAACACGAATGGCTCCTGGGCCAAGGCCGAGAGAAACAGGCCGTCTTCATTGCCTTGGGCCAGGGGATGCTTGGCGCTGAGCACGGCCACCAGCGGTTCGCGGCTGAGTTCGATTTCCGTCAAGGTGTCGGGCAACGGCAACGGGCGCATGATGCCCACCTCGATCACTTCATCGAGCAGTGCGTCGGCCACTTGGGTACTGCTCATTTCCCGCAGGTTCAGGTGCACCGCCGGGAAGCGTTGCCGGAATGAAAAAATTGCCTGGGGAATGGTGGAATTGAACGGTGCCGAGGAGGTGAAGCCGATTTTCAGCTCGCCCAATTCACCCAGTTGGGCACGCCGGGCCACGTCGGCGGCCTTGTCGACCTGGGCCAATACCCGTCGCGCCTCTTCAAGGAACAACCGCCCGGCTTCGCTCAATTCGACCCGACGATTGGTACGCTCGAACAGCCGTGCGCCAATCTCTTGCTCAAGCGCCTGGATCTGCTGGCTCAACGGCGGCTGGGAGATGCCCAGGGCCAGCGCGGCACGGCCAAAATGCAGTTCTTCGGCCACAGCAATGAAGTAACGCAGGTGACGCAGTTCCATGAGCCATCCAATAGGTCGTCAAACGTCTTAAACAGGTCGAACAATATATTGGATAGAAACATTAGCCGGCTATATGCTTTTTTCATTGCCTGCCTGATCGTGCCCTTGCGAGGTCTACCGTGAAAACTGCTGTCGCTCCACTGGCCCATGAAATCCCGCCGCGTGCGCAGGACGATGCCGTCGCCGAACTGAAGGACATCTACATCGAGAAAGGCACGCCGATGTTCATGCGCACGGTGCTGGCGCTGTTCTGCGGTGGCTTTGCGACCTTCGCCCTGTTGTATTGCGTGCAACCGATGATGCCGCTGCTGTCCAAGGAGTTTTCCATCAACGCGGCGCAAAGCAGCCTGATCCTGTCGGTGGCGACCGGCCTGCTCGCCATCGGCCTGTTGATCACCGGCCCGATTTCCGACCGCATCGGCCGCAAATCGGTGATGGTCACGGCGCTGTTCGCCGCGGCGGTGTGCACGATGGCCAGCGCCCTGATGCCGACGTGGGAAGGTGTACTGCTGCTGCGCGCCTTGGTGGGGCTGTCGTTGAGCGGCTTGGCGGCGGTGGCGATGACGTATTTGAGCGAGGAAATCCATCCCAAGCACATCGGCCTGGCGATGGGGCTGTATATCGCCGGCAACGCCATTGGCGGCATGTGCGGGCGCCTGATCACCGGGGTCTTGATCGACTTCGTCAGTTGGCACACCGCGATGCTGGTGGTGGGCGGCCTGGCGCTGATCGCCGCGGCGGTGTTCTGGCGGATTCTTCCCGAGTCACGCAACTTCCGTCCCCGCTCGCTACACCCGCGCAGTCTGCTGGACGGTTTCATCATGCACTTTCGCGACGCCGGGTTGCCGCTACTGTTTCTTGAAGCCTTCGTGCTGATGGGCGCGTTCGTGACACTGTTCAACTATATCGGTTATCGCCTGCTGGCCGAGCCTTATCATCTGGACCAGGCCTTCGTCGGGTTGCTATCGGTGGTGTATCTGTCGGGTATCTACAGCTCGGCAAAAGTCGGCGCGCTGGCGGATAAACTCGGTCGACGCAAAATGCTCTGGGCAACCATCGCGCTGATGCTCGCCGGCCTCGTGCTGACCATGGCCACTCCCCTGTGGCTGGTAATCCTGGGCATGCTGGTGTTCACCTTCGGCTTCTTCGGCGCCCACTCGGTCGCCAGCAGTTGGATCGGCCGGCGCGCCCTCAAGGCCAAGGGCCAGGCCTCGTCGCTATATCTGTTCAGCTATTACGCCGGATCCAGCGTTGCGGGTACGGCGGGCGGCGTGGCCTGGCACTTGGGCGGCTGGAACGGAATCGGCCTGTTCATCGGTGCTTTGCTGGTGATTGCGCTGTGTGTGGCGGTGAAACTGGCGAAATTGCCGTTGTTGCCGGGGAATGTGCAGGTCTAGCCATCGCTATCCAGATCAGGAACAGCGTGAACACTTTGTGGCGAGGGAGCTTGCTCCCGCTGGGTGGTGTAGGAGCTGTCGAGTGCAACGAGGCTGCGATCTTGTTCCAGACAATTGAGTCTGGAGCGAAAGGATCAAAATCAAAAGATCGCAGCCTTCGGCAGCTCCTACAGGGCGCAGCCGAGCGGGAGCAAGCTCCCTCGCCACAAAACCTCCCATACCCTGATCAAGACTGCCGTGAGTCATTGACGCAAAACCACTCGCGCCTCCAACACATCATCACGCGCTTCCAGCGTCAGCGACCGTAGCACCGCGCCCTCCCGTTCCTGTTGATCCAACCAATGCAGCAACGCACTCGCATTGCCACTGACGACGAGTCGCAACGAGTCACCGTCGACCTCCATTTCCGCTATTTCCAAACCCGCCGCTGTCGCACTCTCGTTAACGCGCACCGACAAGGGCCGGGTGGAGGCAGCTGCATCACGGGAGGGTTCGGCGCTCTGGATACGGGCGTTCAATTCAGCCTGTTGGCGATGCTGTCGTTCGGCAACCGCCAGCCGTTGCCGGGTCGGTTGCCAAACCGCGGTGTAGGCCAGCGCCACCGCCAACAACCCGGCGAGCCCCAGCAACAGCCCTTGTTCTCGGCGCGACAGGCTTTCCCAGGCCGGTTTCAAGGCCCGCCATGCATTGACGCTCATCAGCTGTTCTCCAGCGTGAGAATGGCCTGCACGCGATTGTTCTGCTTGCTGGCGCTGCCCAGGGTGACGGGCAATCCGTTTTGCTGCCCGCGTTCACGCAGTTGTTCAAGTTCGACGAAACTGTTCGCCGTCAGCTGGATTTTCCAGCCTTCCCCTTCACGAAAATCGATGCGCTGCACCTCGACGTTGCTGGCACCAATAACCTGTTCGGTCAGACGGGCCAGACGCGCGACCTGGGTATCCTGACTCTGCCCACGCCGGCTCTGCATCGCCTGGAATTGCGCCGCCAGGTCGACGATCCGCTCCTGCCCGGGGTACAGCGACCTGAACCGCTGCTCACTTCGGGCATACAAAAGCCAGGTTTCGCTTTCAAGAAAACGTAGGCGGGCTTCGCCGAAGGCCCAGGTGAGCACCAGCAGGCCCAGTACCATCGCCGAAGCGCCACGCCATGGCAGCGGGCTTCTGCGGCGACGAAACGCCCCTTGCAACAAGTCGATAGGACGTCCACCCGCCTTCAAAATCCATTCATCGATACCCGGGCAATCGCGCTCTTCGTCCAACCAATGAATAGCTTCCGGCAGGCCGGGCTTGAGCGCGGCCAAGGCCCGTGCCGACAACGACACCCGCGCAGGCAGTCCTCCGCCCAACAACCAACGTCCGAACCAGCGCACGCCCAATGCCTGGTCATCGGCGAGCAGGTCGGCATCGACATGCACCGTCCGCACATCGATGCCTTGTTCGGCCAGCAGCGTCAGCAGCGCCTGGAACCGGGCTCGCTGCGTCACCATCATCGGATAGCGGTGCTGACGGTCGCGCGGGCCGATGCCGATGTGCAGCGCCTCCAGGTTTTCACTCAGTTGCTCTTCGATGGCGAAGGCCAGGGCCTGCGGTCGGGGTTGGCGTCGAGAGGGCCACGGATCACTGCGCAACCAACTGCACATTTCCATCGGCAACAGCACATCGACAAGTCGTCCGTTCAACTCGCCGGCTGCCTTGTGCAACGGCAGGCGACGACGCTCGCCGGTAGGCGACCACACGCAGCACGGCCAGTTGGCGCATGGCGCGTCCAGGCCTTCGGCCGTCAGGTAAAGCCAGGTTTTCATCAAGGAAGCTCGCTGGGGCTGAAAGGTAGGAAACGACGCTGACGAACCGTCCAGCGCCCGCTAACAGGGTCGCGCTCGATGTCCGAGGCCAGCCGCAGACGGCTGTCGCCACGGGTCACGTTCACGGTGATCCGGAACCAGCGACTGCTCACGCCCAACCCATGGCTGTTGAGGCCTGCTCCGGACAACAACGGGTCGTTGGTAAACGCTTGCACGCTGGCGTATGGCCCGTGGCGACGTTGCTCGACCAACGCCTTGGCGGGTCCGACTGCCATCTCATCGAGGCTCATCAACACGAGCTGCGGGGCGGTATTGATGTTCAGCCGCGCATCCTTGGGCAACAACGCCACCCAGGGCTCCAGGCGCCGCAGCGTCTGGCCGTCGACGCCTGGCAGCAGGCGCAATTGACTCAACTCCTGCACCGGCCCGACCTGGGGCAACGCCAGTGGCGGCAGATCCAGCAGGGTCAGCAAGCGGGTCCAGCGACCAAGGCTGACCTGATCGATTTGACCCAGGGCCAGCAGCGCGTTGAGATTCAGGCGCCCGGACAAATCCTCGATAGCGATGTGCAACTCGGCGCCGTCCCCTTCCAATACGGGTCCGAGCCGGGCCCAATCCTGGCTCAGGTCAACGGTCCCGGAGGGCGTTATCCCACTGTCCTCCAGCACCACCCGCGCCCAGTCTTCCCCGGCCAACCCCCATTGCCGCAGCTGGACCTGCTGCAGTTGCTGCGCGCTGCTGTGCAACAACAGGCGATGGCTGCGCAACAGGCCACCGACCAGTAGCAAGGCCAGGCTCAGCACCAGCAGCACGCTGATCAACGCCACGCCGTGTTGTCGCTTCATGGCAACGCCTCCGGCAACAGCAGCACGCGGCGAACCTGCTCGAAACGCCCCGTCGACACGATCAACTCCAGCGCCAGCGGCGCGCTGCCTCCCGCGGTTTCGCGGTGCCAGCCCCGTTGCCGGTCGAGCACACGCCAGCCCAGGCCGCGGATGTCGTCGAGCAATTTCTGCCGCTGCATAAGCGTCGAGCCCTCGCCGACACTGTCACGCCACAACACCGCACCCTCGAGTCGATAGCTCACCGCTTGCCGCTCGCTGCGCGCCTGGTCCAACGGGTTGCGCCAATGGCTGCGTTGCAATTGCAAATGCCCCGGCGCGAGCACGACCGAGTCGGCAACCGTCTGCCACACATCCCGTTCGATCACGCCGACAGCACGCTGCAAGGCCCGGATGTCGCGCTCATGCTGACCGGTCCCTTGCTGGGTCCGCACGACGCCATCGAACAATCGCCAACTGGCCAGGCCGAGCAAGGCAAAAATAGCGATGGCGATGACCAGTTCCAACAAGGTGAAACCCGACTGCTTATTCATGACGGCGGCCGATCCACCCGGTGGTGCGGTGCACGACGGTCGCACTGTCACCGCGGCTGACCTGGATCTCGACCTGCAACAGGCGCCCATCACGGGCCGGGGCGATACGCTGTTGCAAGACCCAATCGCGGCGGTCCAGGTGCCGATTCAGTCGCTGCTGTCCGGGCGGCGTGACGGCTTGCAGGCGCAATTCACTCAGCTGATTGTCCGCCAGCCAGGCGCCGAACAGACGCTCCTCGAGCCCGACGCTTTGCTTGAGCACGAACTGGCTGGCCGAGAGCACGGCCGCCGCCAGCGTGGCGAAAATCGCCAGGGCGATCATGACTTCCAGCAACGTGAAGCCTCGGCAATTGGCGGCCTGCCTGCACGCGTTATTCATCGATCAGCGGCTCCGCCAGACCATCGCTCGATACCCGGGCAATCGCCTGCCCTGCGACGTTGATCAGCAGCCTGAACGGGCTGATCTCGTCACTGCTGAGCATCAACAACTGCGGTGGGCCTTGCACGTCATCGAGGCGCAGGACATGGCCCTCCAGCTCCAACCCAAGCGTCAGACCCTCGGGCAATCGATGCAACGCCGACACCGCCGTCCAGTCCCGGGCTTCGAGCCGCAACACCTGATAACCGCCGGGCTGCACGCGCACACCGTATTCCTGCCCGTCCAACACCGCCCGCTCGCGCAACTGCTGCGCCACCGCGACGAAGTCTCGCGCCTGCTGCCGGGCCTCCCGCGACGGGCTCGACCCCGTGGCGAAGCGGACCATGCCGGCCAGGACGCCGATCAAAACAATGACGATCATCAGTTCCAGCAAGGTGAAACCCCGGCAACGACGCGGCATGTTCACTCGACCCAATTGCCGATGTCGGCCGCCATTCCTTCACCGCCCGACACGCCATCGGCGCCCAGTGAGTAAAGGTCGTAGCTGCCATCGACGGCTTTGTGCCCGGGGTTGAGGTATTGGTAAGGCGTGCCCCAGGGGTCGACCGGCAGACTCTTCAGATAACCCTGGGGGTTCCAGTTCCTCGCTGCGGGCGTGCCGGACGGGCGCTTGCTCAATGCCTCCAGGCCTTGTTGAGTCGAGGGGTATTGGAAGTTGTCGAGGCGGTACATTTCCAGGGCTGTGGCGATCGCCTGGATGTCGGTGCGGGCGGCCGTGACCTTGGCCTGATCGGGTCGGCTCATGAACTGCGGCACCACGATGGCGCCCAGCACACCAATGATGACCACCACCACCATGATTTCAATCAGGGTGAAGCCGCGTTGAGGGCGTGCAGGTCGGTTGTTTCGGAGTTTCATCGGTCAATTCACCAGTTGGTTGAGGCTCAGGATCGGTAGAAGGATGGCCATGACGATCAGCAGCACGACGCCGCCCATCAGCACCAACATGGCCGGTTCGAAAAGGCTCACCACCAGCGCGATGCGCGCCGCGAGGCTGGCTTCCTGTTGTTCGGCGGCCCGGGCCAGCATGTTGTCGAGTTCGCCGGCCCGTTCGCCGCTGGCGATCATGTGCAGCATCAGCGGCGGGATATCACCGCCCTGCTCCAGGCCACGGGTCAACGTCCCGCCCTCGCGGACCGAACGGGCGACGTCGGCCATGCGGGCACGGATCGTCAGGTTGCCGATCACCTGCGCGGCAATGTGCAAGGCGTCCACCAGCGGCACCGCGCTTTTGCTCAGGATCGCCAAGGTGCTGGCGAATCGCGCCGCTTCCATCGCCCGCAGCACTTCGCCCAATAGCGGCAGCCGCAACAGCCAACGGTGCCAGCGCAGGCGCCAGGCCGGTTGGCGCAGGCTCCAGCGCCACAACCCGAACAGCCCGGCCAGCGCACCAAGCATCAACAGGCCATGGCGGCGCAAGCCATCGCTCACGGCGATCAGCGCCTGGGTCAGCCAGGGCAACGGCTGGCCGCTGTCGATGAAAATCTTCACCACATCCGGCACCACGTAACCGAGCAGGAAGGCGACAATCGCGACGCAGGCCAGCATCAGGATCAGCGGGTACACCAACGCCAATTGAATGCGCTGGCGCGAGGCCTGGCGCGCCTGGGTGTAGCTCGCCAATTGTTCCAACACGTGGCCCAGGTGGCCGGATTGTTCGCCCGCTGCGACCGTCGCGCAGAACAGCTCGGGGAACGCCAGGGGAAAAGCCCGCAGTGCCGTCGCCAACGCGTGCCCTTCCATCACCCGGCCGCGCACCGCCGCCAGCAGGTGGGCAACGCGGCGCTTCTGGCTCTGTTGCACCACCGCCCCCAGCGACTCTTCGAGGGGCAGCCCGGCCTGGATCAGGGTGGACAACTGCAATGTCAGCAACGCCAGATCCGCCGGGCTCAGACGCCCCCCGGCCAAGCGCCCGCCAAAGGTTCGCTGTTCCTTGGCTTCAGCCAGTTCACTGGGCAGCAAGCCGCGCTCGCGCAGCAACTGGCGTGCATGGCGAGGGCTGTCGGCGTCCACGCGGCCCTTGCAGCGTCGACCCTGGGCGTCTTCGGCCCGATAGACGAAGGTCGGCATGGCGCTAATCCTCCTGGGTGATGCGCAGCAATTCGTCGACACTGGTCAGGCCTTCCAGCACCCGCTGGCGGCCGTCCTGGAACAGGCTGCGGGAGGTCTTGCGCGCCTCGGCGGCCAGCGCCTGCTCGGTGGCGCCCAGGTGAATCAACTGCGACAGGGCGGCGCTGACATTCACCAGCTCATAGATGCCGAAGCGCCCGCGATAGCCTTTCTGGCATTGCTCGCAACCCTGAGCCTTGAACAACCGGGGCGCGGCATCAGCGTCGAGGCCCAGGCGCCGACACGTGGCGGCGTCGGCCACATAGGGCGTTTTGCAGGATGGGCACAGGCTGCGCAACAAACGTTGGGCGACGATGCCGGCCAAGGATGACGCCAGCAGATACGCATCCACGCCCATGTCCACCAATCGCGTGACCGCGCCGACGGCGGTGTTGGTGTGCAGGGTCGAGAGCACCAGGTGCCCGGTCAGCGAGGCCTGGACGGCGATTTCGGCGGTCTCGCGGTCGCGTATTTCGCCGACCATCACCACGTCCGGGTCCTGGCGCAAAATGGCCCGCAAGCCGCGGGCGAAGGTCATGTCGACTTTCGGGTTGACCGGCATCTGGCCGATGCCCGGCAGGTGATATTCGATGGGGTCCTCGACGGTGAGAATGTTGCGGCTCTGGTCGTTGAGGCTGCTCAGCGCGGCGTACAACGTGGTGGTTTTCCCTGACCCCGTGGGCCCGGTGACCAACACGATGCCGTGGGGCTTGCCGAGCAACAGGCGCAGGCTCGCCAGGGTGTCGTCGGGCAGGCCCAGGCGTTGCAGGTCCAGGCGCCCGGCCTGCTTGTCGAGCAGGCGCAACACCACCCGTTCGCCATGGGCCGAAGGCAGGGTCGAGACCCGCACATCGACCTCGTGACCGGCCAGGCGCAACGCCATCCGGCCGTCCTGGGGCACGCGTTTTTCGGCGATGTCCAGGCGCGCCATGACCTTGATCCGCGACACCAGCAGGCTCGCCAGTTCTCGGCGCGGCCGGAGCATTTCCTGCAACTGACCGTCGATGCGCATGCGCACCGACAGGTATTGCTCGAATGTTTCCAGGTGCACATCCGAGGCGTGTTCGCGAACCGCCTCGCTGAGCAGGGCATTGATCAGGCGGATGATCGGCGCATCGTCCTGCTGTTCCAGCAGGTCGGTGGTCTGCGGCATCTGGTCGGCCAGGCTGAGCAGGTCCAGTTCCTCGTCCAGGCCCTGGGCCACCTGCTCGGCGGCGCTCTGGCCCTGGCGATAGACGCTGGCCAGGCGCGTGGCGAACTGCGCCGGTTCCAGCACCTGGATCGGCAAGTCCCGCCCACACAGGCGCCGGACTTCGGCCACGGCGGTCAGCGGCGTGTCACGACGCATGACCAGCGCCAAGGCCGGCCCCGTACCTTCCAGCAGCACGCCCAGGCGCCTGGCGAAACCAAAGGGCAACGGGGCTTGCGGGTCAGTCACAGGGCACCCGAGCGTTGTTGCGGATCGGCCGCCGACGCATCGGTGGATGACTCGAACAACTGGTGGGCATCCCGGGGCAGCAGCAGCGAATTGTTTTTCCGCGAGCCGGGTTTGCTCAGCTCCCGGAGCGCGTCGTAGCGCTGGCGACTGACCTCGGCCAGGTCTTCATTGCTGCGCACGATGGTCGGGCGCAGGAACACCATCAAGTTGCTTTTGGTCTGGGTGTCGCGGGTCCAGCGAAACAGCGCGCCCAGGTACGGAATGCTGCGCAGCAGCGGCACGCCGCTTTGCTGGGTGCGGACACTGTCGCGGATCAGGCCGCCGATCACGATGATCTCGCCATCGTCCGCCAGGATCGTGCTCTTCAAGGCGCGCTTGTTGGTGATCAGGTCAGAGGAATCCACGCCGGAGACCGACGGCGCGATGTCCGAAACCTCCTGCTCCACTTCCAGGCGCAAGGTCGAACCCTCGTTGATGTAGGGCTTGACCTTGAGGCTGATGCCGACGTCCTTGCGCTCCACGGTAGTGAACGGATTGTCCGCGCCGTTGCCGCTGGTGGCGTAGGAGCCCGTCTTGAACGGGACGTTCTGGCCCACGATGATTTCCGCTTCCTGGTTATCCAGGGTCAGCAGGCTGGGGGTGGACAGCAGGTTGCTGTGGGCATCGCTCGCCAGCGCCGAAACCAACGCACTGAAGCGATCGCCGCCCAGCCGCAGAAACGCGCTTTCCTTGGTTTTATCCAGCTTATCGAGGTCCATCCCGATGATCGGGATGTCGGTTCCCGGAAAGTTGATGGCCCCTGTCGCGCTGCCACTCTTGAGGCCCCACTGCACTCCCAGCGCTTCGGAGATATCCCCAGTGACCTCGACGATGGCCGCATGAATGAGCACCTGGGCCCGGGGCTGGTCCAATTCGCGGACGATGTTTTCAATGGTGCGCACCTGGGCCGGTTCGGCGATCAGTACCAGGGCATTCTGGCTTTCATCGGCCTTGATCATGAATGGACTGGCGACGGCACTGTCCCGCAGGCCGGCCAGGGCCGGCGTGGTTTTCTTGTCCTGCCCGACCGCCTCCAACACCTCGGCCAACTGTTTAGCATCGCTATGGCGCAGGCGGATGACCCGGGCATTGTCCAGGGAGGCGGCGGCCGGGACATCCAGCGTCCGGGCCAGATCGACCAGGCGCTGGCGCACCGCCGGGGCGCCGATGATCACCAATCGATTGCTGCGGGCATCGGCGATCACCGCGCCGGCCGTGTCACTCTCGCGCTTGCCACCGGCGGCTTCCATCAGCGGCGCGATGTCCCCAGCCAAGGCGTGCTGCAAACGCACCACTACATGATTGCGATTGCGCCCGGCGTCCAGCTGCCGCACCACTCCAGCGATGCGCTGGACATTGGCGGCGGTGTCGGTGACCACCAGGGCGTTGGACGATACCGAAGGGCCGACGTAACCATTGGCCGACACCAAGGGGCGGACCAACCCGGCAACGTCTGCGGCGATACTCGATTGCAAATCCAGCACCCGAGTGACGAACTGCGACGGCGTGGCGCTGCGTTCATCGGCGATACCGGCGCGCGTCTTCGCCTCGCTGACGGGCGTGATCAGGATCCGTTCGCCCTCGTCGATCACGCTGAAGTTATGTGCATCGAGTACCGAATAGAACAACCGCCGCACGCCTTCGCGGTCCAGCGCCTCGCGGGACATGACGGTAATACGCCCCGATACCCGAGGGTCGAGCACCACGGTCTTGCCCAGGATCGCTGAGAACTCCTCGACCACGTCGCGCAGTTCCGCGTTGTTCATCGCCAGTTGCCATTGAGTCTCCTCGGCGCGCAATGAACTGGAGAACGCCAGCGGGCAGGACACGGCAAGACAGAACAGGGCGTGCGATACACGATCCCGGACAAAGCGGTTCATCAATTCGATCACTCTGATTGCCCAGCCACCGGGCGTAGGTATTGCGAGGAATGAAGCGCGGCATGGCGCCCGTCTTCGAGGCCCAACCGGCGCAGCAAAGGCTTGGCCGTGGGTTGCAGGGCCAACCGCTCTTCCCGTCCATTGCGCCACAACGTCACATGGCTGGCCTCGACCCGGCGCAGCACGCTGCCACCGGACAAGCGCTCACCCACCTGGTAAACACGTGGGCCGGCGGCATCCGCCAGCAACGCCCGGGACAATCCCTGACCGGCGACAAAACTGGCTTGCAAGGTAATGGGTTCGGCGCTCGGCGCCTGGCCACCGTCAGGCGCCAGGCCGAGCACAGTCGCCACTGCCTGGACGTTGGGCGCGTCGTGAACCGACGCCATCGGTGACTCGGCAACCACCGGCACCTCGCGGCCCAATGCCTGGCGAAAACGCCATTCATGTCCGGCCAGGACTATCCCGTAGAGCAGCGGCACGAGCAGCAGCACCCGTCGCCTGAAGTAATGGGTCGGCATCATTGCGTCCTCATCTGAAGGCCCGAGGCAACCCGTGCGGATCGCCTGGGGCCGTGCCTGTAGGACTTAGAGCTTGTCCCAGGCGAGTTGCCAGGACGCACCGACACCCGGCTCGAAACCGTTCGCCGTCGAGCTGTACTGTTTGCAGTAGCCGGACGCGGGGAACGGCTTGCATTCAAAAACTTCGTCAGTCTTGGGCTGCAGCACTTTCGTGCCGGCGGTGTAGTCGCTGATGCCTTCAGGGAACACAAAGTCGTATTCGATGCCTGCGCCTTCGCCGGTCAAGGTGACCGACTGGGTGTCCTGGCGTGTGGTGCGCCCGTCTTCGGTGGTCCCCACCAGCGTCAGGGTGTGGGCGCCTGGGGCGCTGCGCACGTCCAGGCTCAGGCCGGTACTGCCTTCGCCCACCTGGCTCACGATACCCACCTGTTTGTTCTTCTCATCGAACAACGTGGCTTCGAGGTTCATCCTGCGGTTTGTCTGCGCAGTGAACGCCATGCTGACCCGGCCGTTGTCGAGTACATACTCTGGCTGCAGAGCAGAAATCTTCATGCTGGCGCCAGCGTCTTCCTGCATTTCCAGTTGCACTTCATAGCGGCGCACACCGCTTTCTGTCTGGGCATATAGGCTGTTGTTGCCCCTGATCGGGGTGATGTTGCCGTCTTCGTCACGAACGCCGGCACGAATCAGGGAGTGGGCGTTATTGATCGCTTCGGCCAGTTTGAACGACCAGTTTTCAGCCTGGCCTTCGTCTGCGTTGTCGATGCTGATTTCTACGCTGTATTGGGTATTTTCACCGGCGGTGGAAAATGCCCGGGCCTTGACCTTGTCACCCACCCGCAACGGGGTCGATGGCGCGATGCTGCCCACCGGCGACCAACCGCCCGGCAACGCGGCTTCGGCGATGATGTTTACATCCACCGGGTCGTAGAACGCGTTTGCAGTGTCGTCCACCGTCCAGACCGCCAGGATGACGTGATGACCCGACTTGCTGTCAGGAATGACGCAGTTTTGCTTGGCGCCTCCGACTGGAACTTGATGACCGCCGTCCACCGTACAGAATGGCGCGCTATCGAACGAGGCACGCTTGAGTGCTTCGTTCGGGTTCCAACCGTCGCGGGTAATGAAGTATTCGTATTGGGTCGCTGGGTGCGCTGCGGTGTATTGCCATTGGAAAGTAATGTTGCGGTCGCTGATTTCAGTCAGGTGCCAACGCGTGGCCGATTGGGCATCGAGGGCGGAAAACAGTGCGTTGCCGCCGCTGGCGATCTTGCCGTCGATGGGACCTTGCAGCGGGGCACCACCCGCTCCGTTTGGGAAACCCTTGAAGGTTTCACCGGTACTTTGCGGCTCGTATTGCGCTTGGCCGCAATTTTTGTTTTCGCCTTTCTGGCACAGCAATGCGCGCGAAGGGGGTACCTCAAGGTAGCCGTGGGCCCATACACTTTGGGACGCCGCCATGGCCGACAACAGAACTAATGAGGAAGCACACCCCGTTATTAGATTGCACGTGTTGAAGTTGTTCTTCATATAAATTCCAGACTAATCATAAAAAATGAAAGACGTATCACCGTCCTCTTGAAAGGTGCGCCAGACCGCTCAGCGCATGCCTTTGCAAGTGCCCGAAACCTTATAGAAAGCTGGCCATTTTATGTGTAGGACAAATCCCTCAACATAGAAGGAATGATCTCTTAATCGATTTCCCCTACACAACTTGGTAAGCAACTTAGGAAGAGAATTCGCCGCTAAAAAAAGACGAACAAACAGAAACAAACACGCCAGATATACAACCGGCCGGGCTCAGGACGGAGGGTTAAACACGCGGACAATAAAAAGCCTGTCCGGCACAGGTCCGGACAGGCTGAGTGACAGGGGGCCGCAATCAGACGTGATATTGCGCCGACAACTCATGCACCGCCCGCAGGAAAGCACCGGCGTGTTCCGGGTCGACTTCCGGGGTGATGCCATGGCCGAGGTTGAACACGTGGCCGCTGCCACTGCCGTAGCTGGCCAGGATGCGTCCGACTTCGGCGCGGATGGCTTCAGGCTTGGCGTAGAGCACGGTAGGGTCCATGTTGCCTTGCAGGGCGACCTTGTGGCCGACACGCTCGCGGGCGTCGCCAATGTCGCAGGTCCAGTCCAGGCCCAGGGCGTCGGCACCGGCCTCGGCGATGCTTTCCAGCCACAGGCCGCCGTTCTTGGTGAACAGGATCACCGGGACTTTGCGACCTTCATGCTCGCGAATCAGGCCACTGACGATCTTGCGCATGTAGGCCAGGGAGAATTCCTGGTACGCCGCCGCCGACAGGTTGCCGCCCCAGGTATCGAAGATCTGCACCGCTTGCGCACCGGCCAGGATCTGGCCGTTGAGGTAGGACGTGACCGACTGGGCCAGCTTGTCCAGCAACAGGTGCATGGCTTGTGGGTTGTCGTAGAGCATCGCCTTGGTCTTGCGGAAGTCCTTAGACGAGCCGCCTTCGACCATGTAGGTCGCGAGGGTCCATGGGCTGCCGGAGAAACCGATCAGCGGCACGCGGCCGTTGAGTTCACGGCGAATGGTGCTGACCGCATCCATGACGTAGCCCAGGTCCTTCTGCGGATCGGGAATCGGCAGGGCCTCGATGTCGGCCAAGGTGCTGATGACTTTCTTGAAGCGTGGGCCTTCGCCGGTCTCGAAGTACAGGCCTTGGCCCATGGCGTCGGGAATGGTGAGGATGTCGGAGAACAGGATCGCCGCGTCCAGCTGCGGATAACGATCCAGCGGCTGCATCGTGACTTCGCAGGCGAACTGGGGATTCATGCACAGGCTCATGAAGTCACCGGCCTTGGCGCGGCTGGCGCGGTACTCCGGCAGATAGCGACCGGCCTGGCGCATCATCCACACGGGAGTGACGTCTACGGGTTGCTTGAGCAGGGCGCGAAGGAAACGGTCGTTCTTCAGGGCAGTCATGTCGGCATCCGGAAAAAAAGTGCGGGCATTTTCTCAGAGCGCGACGCAAAAGGCACGGCAAGAGCCGTGCCTTTTATCTATCGGGGCAATTTGTCGCGGTGCCACATCATTTTTGACTGGTCGTAACTGATCGTTCCCCACGCTCTGCGTGGGAATGCAGCCCGGGACGCTCTGCGTCCCCTTGGAACGCGGAGCGTCCCTAGAGGCATTCCCACGCAGAGCGTGGGGAACGATCGACGGCGGTCAGACTTGCAGGTAATCCAGGATCCCTTCAGCCGCATTGCGGCCTTCGAAGATCGCCGTCACCACCAGGTCGGAACCCCGGACCATGTCGCCACCGGCGAAGATCTTCGGGTTGCTGGTCTGGTGCTTGTACTGGCCCTGCTCCGGCGCCACGACGCGGCCCTGGCTGTCGGTCTGGATGCTGAACTGCTCGAACCACGGGGCCGGGCTCGGGCGGAAGCCGAAGGCGATGACCACGGCGTCGGCCGGGATGATCTCTTCGGAACCGGGGATCGGCTCGGGGCTGCGACGGCCGCGGGCGTCCGGTTCGCCGAGACGGGTCTCGACCACTTTCACGCCCTCGACCTTGTCTTCACCGACAATGGCGATCGGCTGGCGGTTGTAGAGGAACTTCACGCCTTCTTCCTTGGCGTTCTTCACCTCTTTGCGCGAGCCGGGCATGTTCGCTTCGTCGCGACGATAAGCGCAGGTCACCGACTTGGCGCCCTGGCGAATCGACGTGCGGTTACAGTCCATCGCCGTGTCACCACCGCCGAGCACCACGACCTTCTTGCCTTTCATGTCGACGAAATCTTCCGGCGACTTTTCAAAGCCCAGGTTGCGATTGACGTTGGCGATCAGGAAGTCCAGCGCGTCGTAGACGCCCGGCAGGTCCTCACCGGCAAAGCCGCCCTTCATGTAGGTGTAGGTGCCCATGCCCATGAAGACTGCATCGTACTCTTCGAGCAGTTGTTCCATGGTCACGTCCTTGCCCACCTCGGTGTTCAGGCGGAACTCGATGCCCATGCCGGTGAAGACTTCGCGACGATTGCTCAGCACGGTCTTTTCCAGCTTGAACTCGGGGATGCCGAAGGTGAGCAAACCGCCGATTTCCGGGTTCTTGTCGAACACCACCGGGGTCACGCCACCGCGCACCAGCACGTCGGCACAGCCCAGGCCCGCCGGGCCCGCGCCGATGATTGCCACGCGCTTGCCAGTCGGCTTGACCTTGGACATGTCCGGGCGCCAGCCCATGGCGAACGCGGTGTCGGTAATGTATTTCTCCACCGAACCGATGGTCACCGCGCCGAAGCCGTCGTTAAGGGTGCACGCCCCCTCGCAGAGACGATCCTGCGGGCACACCCGGCCGCAGACTTCCGGCAGGGTGTTGGTCTGGTGGGACAGCTCGGCGGCCTGGAGGATGTTGCCCTCGGCCACCAGCTTCAGCCAGTTGGGAATGAAGTTGTGCACCGGGCACTTCCATTCGCAGTACGGGTTACCGCAACCCAGGCAGCGGTGAGCCTGGTCGGCCGACTGCTGGGGTTTGAAAGGCTCGTAGATTTCCACGAACTCTTTCTTGCGTTGACGCAACAGTTTCTTCTTCGGATCCTTGCGCCCGACATCGATGAACTGGAAGTCGTTATTCAGACGTTCAGCCATTGTTAAAACCTCATCAAACTCTTCAGGCGCATATCACTGCGGGTTGGCACGAGTGCTGGAAAGCAACGATTTCAGGTTGGCAGCCTTGGGCTTGACCAGCCAGAAACGACGCAAGTAGTCATCGAGGTTCTCGGCGAGTTCACGACCCCACTCGCTGTCGGTTTCCGCGACGTACTCGTTCAGCACGTTTTGCAGGTGGCTGCGATAGGCCTCCATTGCCTCGCCGCTGATCCGCTGGATTTCCACCAGTTCGTGGTTGACCCGGTCAACGAAGGTGTTGTCCTGGTCGAGCACGTAGGCGAAACCACCGGTCATGCCAGAGCCGAAGTTATAACCGGTCTTGCCCAGCACGCAGACAAAACCACCGGTCATGTACTCGCAGCAGTGATCGCCGGTGCCTTCCACCACGGTGTGGGCGCCGGAGTTACGCACGGCAAAACGCTCGCCCGCGGTGCCGGCGGCGAACAGCTTGCCTCCCGTGGCGCCGTAGAGGCAGGTGTTACCGATGATTGCACTGTCCTGGGTCTTGTAGACGCTGCCCTTGGGCGGAACGATGACCAGCTTGCCGCCGGTCATGCCCTTGCCCACGTAGTCGTTGGCATCGCCTTCCAGGTACATGTTCAGGCCACCGGCGTTCCAGACGCCGAAGCTCTGGCCTGCGGTGCCCTTGAAGCGGAAGGTCACCGGCGCCTTGGCCATGCCCTGGTTGCCGTGCTTGCGCGCGATTTCGCCGGAGATCCGCGCGCCGATGGAGCGGTCGCAGTTGCAGATATCCAGTTCGAACTCGGCACCGCTCAGGTCGTTGATCGCCGCAGCGGCCATGTCGACCATCTTCTCGGCCAGCTCACCCTTGTCGAACGGCGGGTTGCGGTCGACCTGGCAGAACTGTGGCTTGTCCGCCGGGATGAGATCGCTGCCCAGCAACGGGGTCAGGTCCAGGTGCTGCTGCTTGGCGGTCTGGCCTTCGATCACGTCCAGCAGATCGGTACGGCCGATCAGCTCTTCAAGGGAGCGCACGCCCAGCTTCGCCAGCCACTCACGGGTCTCTTCGGCCACGTAGGTGAAGAAATTCACCACCATGTCGACGGTGCCGATGTAGTGGTCCTTGCGCAGCTTGTCGTTCTGGGTCGCCACGCCGGTGGCGCAGTTGTTCAGGTGGCAGATGCGCAGGTACTTGCAGCCCAGGGCGATCATCGGCGCGGTGCCGAAGCCGAAGCTCTCGGCGCCGAGGATGGCGGCCTTGATCACGTCCAGGCCGGTTTTCAGGCCGCCGTCGGTCTGTACCCGGACCTTGCCACGCAAATCGTTGCCGCGCAGGGTCTGGTGGGTTTCGGCCAGGCCCAGTTCCCACGGCGCACCGGCGTACTTGATCGAGGTCAGCGGCGAGGCACCGGTGCCGCCGTCGTAGCCGGAGATGGTGATCAGGTCGGCATAGGCCTTGGCCACGCCTGCGGCAATGGTGCCGACGCCGGCTTCCGCCACCAGTTTCACCGAGACCAGCGCCTTGGGGTTCACCTGCTTGAGGTCGAAGATCAGTTGCGACAAGTCTTCGATCGAGTAGATGTCGTGGTGCGGCGGTGGCGAGATCAAGGTCACGCCAGGGACCGCATAACGCAGCTTGGCAATCAGGCCGTTGACCTTGCCGCCGGGCAGCTGGCCGCCTTCGCCGGGCTTGGCACCCTGGGCGACCTTGATTTGCAGCACTTCAGCGTTGACCAGGTACTCCGGCGTCACACCGAAGCGGCCGGTGGCCACCTGCTTGATTTTCGAACTCTTGATGGTGCCGTAGCGCGCCGGGTCTTCGCCGCCTTCGCCGGAGTTGGAACGCGCACCGAGGCGGTTCATGGCTTCGGCCAGGGCTTCGTGGGCTTCCGGGGACAAGGCACCCAGGGAAATGCCGGCCGAATCGAAGCGCTTGAGCACCGATTCCAATGGCTCAACTTCACTGATGTCCAGCGGCGTCTCGAGGGTCTTGACCTTGAGCAGGTCGCGAATCATCGACACCGGACGGTTGTCCACCAGCGAGGTGTATTCCTTGAACTTGCTGTAGTCGCCCTGCTGCACGGCGGCTTGCAAGGTGTTGACCACGTCCGGGTTGTAGGCGTGGTATTCGCCACCGTGGACGAACTTCAGCAAACCGCCCTGCTGGATCGGCTTGCGCGGGCTCCAGGCTTCGGCAGCCAGGGCTTTCTGTTCGGCTTCGATGTCGACGAAACGCGCACCCTTGATGCGACTCGGCACGCCACGGAAGCTCAGCTCGCAGACCTCTTCGGACAGGCCGATGGCTTCGAACAGTTGCGCGCCACGGTACGAGGCGATGGTCGAGATGCCCATCTTCGACAGGATCTTGAGCAGGCCCTTGGTGATGCCCTTGCGGTAGTTCTTGAACACCTCGTAGAGGTCGCCCAGCACTTCACCGGTGCGGATCAGGTCGCCCAGCACTTCGTAGGCCAGGAACGGATACACCGCCGAGGCACCGAAACCGATCAGCACCGCGAAGTGATGCGGATCGCGGGCGGTGGCGGTTTCCACCAGGATGTTGGAATCGCAGCGCAGGCCTTTTTCGGTCAGGCGATGGTGCACCGCACCGGTGGCCAGCGAGGCGTGGATCGGCAGCTTGCCCGGGGCGATGTGGCGGTCGCTGAGAACGATCTGGGTACGCCCGGCGCGTGCGGCTTCTTCAGCCTGGTCGGCGACGTTGCGGATCGCCGCTTCCAGGCCGACGCTTTCGTCGTAGTTCAGGTCGATGACCTGGCGCGCGAAACCCGGACGGTCGAGGTTGGTCAGCGAGCGCCACTTGGCCGGGGAAATCACTGGCGAGCTGAGGATCACCCGTGAGGCGTGCTCCGGCGACTCCTGGAAAATGTTGCGCTCGGCACCGAGGCAGATTTCCAGGGACATCACGATCGCTTCGCGCAGCGGGTCGATCGGCGGGTTGGTCACCTGGGCGAACTGCTGGCGGAAATAATCGTACGGCGTACGCACGCGCTGGGACAGCACGGCCATCGGCGTGTCGTCACCCATGGAGCCGACCGCTTCGTAGCCCTGCTCGCCCAACGGACGCAGCACCTGGTCACGCTCTTCGAACGTCACCTGGTACATCTTCATGTATTGCTTGAGCTGGTCGACGTCGTAGAAAGCCGAGCCATGATCGTTGTCTTCCATGGTCGCCTGGATGCGCAGGGCATTCTTGCGCAGCCATTGCTTGTATGGATGACGGGACTTGAGGCGGTTGTCGATGGCGTCGGTGTCGAGGATCTGGCCGGTCTCGGTGTCCACGGCAAAGATCTGGCCCGGACCTACGCGGCCCTTGGCGATGACGTCTTCGGGCTGGTAGTTCCAGACGCCGATTTCCGACGCCAGGGTGATGAACCCGTTGGTGGTGGTAACCCAGCGCGCCGGACGCAGGCCGTTACGGTCCAGCAGGCAGACGGCGTAGCGACCGTCGGTCATGACGATACCGGCCGGGCCGTCCCACGGCTCCATGTGCATGGAGTTGTATTCGTAGAAGGCGCGCAGGTCCGGGTCCATGGTCTCGACGTTCTGCCAGGCAGGCGGAACGAGCATGCGCACACCACGGAACAGGTCGATGCCACCGGTCACCATCAGCTCGAGCATGTTGTCCATGCTCGAGGAGTCCGAACCCACGCGGTTGACCAGCGGGCCGAGCTCTTCGAGGTCCGGCATCAGGTCATTGGCGAACTTGGTGCGACGGGCCACAGCCCAGTTGCGGTTGCCGGTGATGGTGTTGATCTCGCCGTTGTGAGCGAGGAAGCGGAATGGCTGGGCCAGCGGCCATTTCGGCAGGGTGTTGGTGGAGAAGCGCTGGTGGAACACGCAGATCGCGGTTTTCAGGCGCTCGTCGCTCAGGTCCGGATAGAAGGCGGTGAGGTCCGCCGGCATCATCAGGCCTTTATAAATGATGGTCTTGTGGGAAAAGCTGCAGATGTAGTGGTCGGTGTCGGCGGCGTTGGCCACGGACGAGCGACGACGGGAGCTGAACAGCTTGATCGACATGTCCTGGTCGCTCAGGCCTTCGCCTGCGATGAACACCTGCTCGATCTGCGGCAGGCGCTCGAGCGCCAGACGGCCGAGAACACTGGTGTCGATCGGCACTTTGCGCCAGCCGACCAGTTGCAGGCCGGCGGCCAGGATCTCGCGATTCATGTTCTCGCGAGCCGCTTCAGCCTTCACCGGGTCCTGGTTGAAGAACACCATGCCCACGGCGTATTGCTTGGGCAGGGTCACGCCAAACGTTTCCTGGGCGACGGCACGCAGGAACTCGTCGGGTTTTTGAATCAGCAAGCCACAACCGTCGCCGGTCTTGCCGTCGGCGTTGATCCCACCGCGGTGGGTCATGCAGGTCAGGGCCTCAATGGCCGTTTGCAAAAGGGTATGGCTGGGCTCGCCCTGCATATGGGCTATCAGGCCGAAACCGCAGTTATCCTTGAATTCATCTGGTTGGTACAGACCTGCTTTCATAGACACTTTCTCACCAGGCTGCCTCTTATCGAGGCAAATTTCTTTTCAATTCAACCAGTTGCGTGCCGCGCCGAACGTACGCCAGCTTTGCGGGGGCAAAAGGGAGGTCATTGTACACACCGACACAGGGGCTCACAAATTTGACGACGAACTGTCGCAAATCCATGTCGCATTTGTGAAAGGTTTAAAGCTATATGCTGTGCTAGTCAAAACTTTTTTGGGTTCGACCGCTACGACTCAAACACTACTGTGACGCAGACACCACAAGGCGCGCGGCCTGAAAGGTCGCTCGCCCTTGCGGAAATTTTTGAGGTTGCCGGGAGAGGCGGCCTGGGTAAGGCCGCCGAATCTTCAGCGAGTTGCTGCCAGTTCCTGTTGGACGCTGGCGACAGTGCGAGGCCAAGGTTTACCAGCCTGAACCTTCGCTGGCAAGGCCTTGATGGCAGAAACGGCTGCATCACGGTTGGCAAAACTGCCGTAGGTAATGACATACAGCGGCTTGCCGTTGAGCACTTTCTTGAAATAACGGTACTCGCCGCCCTGTTCCTTGACGAAGTTCTGCGCCGCGGTTTCGGAACTGGTGCCAAGGATCTGCACCACGTAGTTGCCCGGTGCCTGGCCGGCGTACCAGCTACCGCCGGCGGCCTTGGCCGGGGCTGCAGCAGGCTTGGCCGCTGGTGCAGGTGCTGGCGCCGTTGGCTTGGCCGCAGGCGCTGGAGCTGGCTTGGCAGTGGCCACCTGGGTAGGCGCCGGAGTCGGCTTGGCAGCCGGGGCCGGAGCAGGCGTTGGCGTCGGACCCGCCGGCACGCCCGCAGGCGGGGCGGTGGTGGTCACGGTCGGCGGCGTGTCGCTGGTGTCGTCCATCGGTGGCGGCGCACCGTCGTCGCCCTCGGTGATCCCACCTGCGGCTTCGGCCAGAGGTCCGCGCATGACCGGCTGCGACTGCCCGACCAACGGCAGCGGCATCGGCTGGGTATTGCCGGCAAATTCCACCGCTGGGGCGCCACCATTAGGTTGCGGCGTGCCCTGACCGAGAGGCAGCTGTGCCTGTTCGTTGGCAGGTGCGCCGGTGGTTGGTGCCTTGTTGCGGCCCGGCATCAGCCAGGCGGCAGCCACCGCGACCACGACCACGGCGGAAATCGCCAATACGTGTTTTTTCGGCATGTTGAACCCCATACTTGGACGCTTCACCGCTGAGCGGCTGGCGATCATGATTTCAATCAGAGCATCTCGGGCCACCTGGTTGATGTTGCCTGGCCAGCCGTCAGAGCTTTCGTGAATCTCAGAGATCTGATCCGCGGTGAAAAGTTCGATACCCCGGCCCGCGCCCTCAAGACGCTGGGCCAGGTATTCACGTGTCTCTTCCTCGGTGTAGGGCGCCAGCTCGATAACGTGGAAGCGCTCTTCTTCGAGGCTCAACTGGTCCAGTTTGGCGATCAGCGACGATTCGCCGAACAGGAACACGTGGGGGCGCCCCTCCGGTGCACCGGCTGCCAGGGCCAGCAGGGCTTCGAGGGCCGATTCGTCGAGTTGCTCGGCGTCGTCCACCAGCAGGTAGACCTCCTGCCCGGTCAGCGCCAGTTGCACGATCTGATCGAGAATTGCACCGACTTCAGCCTGGGCGACGTTCAGCGCCTGGGCCGCCTGCCGCAATACACCGGCGGCATCACCGGCGCCACGGGCTGACACCACCACGCTTTGCACGGACTGCTTGTTGGTGCTGGCCACCAGCGCCTGGCGCAGCAAGGTCTTGCCGCTGCCCTGTGGACCGGTGACCACCAGGAGCAACTGGCTGTAGCGCGCCAGGTGATGCAGCTGGCCCAGCACCGGCTTGCGCTGGGCAGGAAAGAATTTGAAGCCCGGGACCCTTGGCGCAAAAGGGTCATGACTCAATTGGAAATGGCCGAGGAAAGCCTCGTCGGCATGCAAACTAGTCATCGGAATCTTATTAACCTTTAAGCTGAGCCAGGGCGCGGTAGTCCGCTCCCAGCGTGGCCTGTAGAACTTCTTTCGGATAATCGTCGGTCACCACTGCTTCGCCCATGTGGCGCAGCAGCACCAGGCGTAGACGACCGTCGATCACTTTTTTGTCGATTGCCATGTGTTCAAGAAAGTCCGCCTCGCTCATTTCCTCGGGCGGCACCACCGGCAGCCCGGCGCGCTGGAACAGGCGAATACCGCGATCACGCTCCTGTTCGCTGATCCAGCCCAGGCGCGCGGACATCTCCAAGGCCATGACCGTACCGGCCGCAACCGCTTCACCGTGCAGCCAGACACCATAGCCCATGTGGGTTTCGATGGCATGGCCGAAGGTATGGCCCAGGTTGAGTGTGGCCCGCACCCCGGACTCACGCTCATCGGCACCGACCACGGCCGCCTTGGCGGCGCAGGAGCGCTCGATGGCGTAGGTCAGCGCCGTCTGGTCCAGCGCACGCAGGCGGTCGACGTTCTCTTCGAGCCAACCCAGGAACGGTTCGTCGCAGATCAGCCCGTACTTGATGACTTCCGCCAGCCCCGCAGACAGTTCGCGGGCCGGCAAGGTGTTGAGGGTGGCGGTGTCGATCAGCACCACGTTAGGCTGATAGAACGCACCGACCATGTTCTTGCCCAATGGATGGTTGATCCCGGTCTTGCCGCCCACCGACGAGTCGACCTGCGACAGCAGCGTGGTGGGGATCTGGATGAAGTCGACGCCACGCTGGTAGCAAGCCGCTGCAAAACCGGCCATGTCACCGATCACGCCACCACCCAGGGCAACCACCGTGGTGCGGCGATCGTGCCGTGCGGTCAGCAGGCCGTCGAAAATAAGCTGCAGGGTTTCCCAGTTCTTGAAGGCTTCGCCGTCGGGCAATACCACGGAAATGACCGAGAAGGCCGACAGGCTGCGGGTCAGACGTTCCAAATACAAAGGCGCGACGGTTTCATTGGAGATGATCGCCACTTGCCGCCCGGCGATATGCGGCGCCAGCAGCTCAGGCTGGTCCAGCAAGCCTTCGCCAATATGAATCGGGTAGCTGCGCTCGCCCAGGTCGACCTTAAGTGTCTGCATGTGTCCCCACAATGAAGATGGAATCAGGCATCCCGCCTGCAATTAACGAAAGTCCACGGTGCTCGTTCTGGCGCCAGGTGATAGCCATCCGCCACGCCCCAGGCGGAGCAAAACGGGACGTCGAGGATAGCGCATTTCGCCAGGCGCATTAACGGGGTGGCAATTGCTGCAGGCGATCGAGAATGTCCAGCACCACCATCCGCGGCGGCCGCTCGTCGGTTTCCACCACCAGGTCGGCGATCTCCCGATACAGCGGGTCACGCAGCGCCAGCAGGTCCCGCAGGGTCTTGGCCGGGTCGGCGGTGCGCAACAGCGGCCGGTTGCGATCCCGGGCAGTGCGGCCGACCTGCTGCTCGACAGAGGCGTGCAGATAGACCACTCGTCCGCCGGCGTGCAGCGCCCGACGATTGGCTTCGCGCATCACCGCACCGCCACCGGTAGCCAGCACCACGCCCTCGAACGCGCACAGCTCGGCGATCATCGCCTGCTCACGGTCACGAAAGCCCGGCTCGCCTTCCTTATCGAAGATCCATGGGATATTGGCACCCGTGCGCAATTCAATTTCCTTGTCGGAATCTTTGAACGGCAGGCGCAGCTCTTTGGCCAGCAAACGGCCGATGGTGCTTTTTCCAGCGCCCATCGGCCCAACAAGAATCAAATTTCGCACAGAATCAACGACTCACAGCAATCGCCTGGTTATTCATGATACGCGGAGTGAGGAACACCAGCAGCTCGGATTTTTTCTCCGAAACCACATCACGCCGGAAAAGGCGGCCAAGATACGGCACATCGCCAAGAAATGGCACCTTATCTACGACCTTGCTCTGAGTATTTGAGAAAACCCCACCAATCACAATGGTCTCGCCATCATTGACCAGCACCTTGGCGTTGACCTCGTTTTTCTTGATCGGCGGCACATCTTGCACCTTGTTCAGGTAGTCCGGCTCATCCTTGGTGACCTTGACCTCCATGATGATGCGGTTGTCCGGAGTGATTTGCGGCGTCACCTCCAGCGACAGCGAGGCTTCCTTGAACGACACCGAGGTGGCACCGCTGGAGCTGGCTTCCTGATAAGGGATCTCCGTGCCCTTGAGGATCTTTGCCGTCTCCTTGTCGGACGTCACGACCTTGGGCTGGGAAACGATTTCGCCGTTGCCGGTTTTCTCCATGGCCGTCAGCTCGAGGTCCAGCAATACGTTGTCGGTGATGAACGCAATGCCGATCCCCGAGGTATTGCCCGAGGCGCCCAGGTCGACGAACGGCTGGTTGGTGCCGGTGCTGCCCGGCGTGCCGATGGTGGTGGAGGTGCCGGTGGTCACCCCTGAGGAATTCCAGTTGCCTTTGTTCTGGATCGACCCGCCCCAGCGCACACCCAGGCTTTTGTCATAGTCGACGTTGGCCTCGACAATCCGCGCCTCGATCATCACCTGGCGCACCGGAATATCCAGCTGTGCCACGATCCGCCGCAGTTCGTCGAGCCGGTCCTGGGTCTGGTAGGCAATGATGTTGTTGGTTCGCTCATCGACCGTGATCGTGCCGCGTTCGTCGGCTTTCGCCTCGGCACTGGTCACCGACTGGAACAACTTGGCGATGTCCGCCGCCTTCGCATAGTTGACCTGCAACAGCTCACGCCGCAGCGGCGCCAGGTCGGCAATCTGCTTCTGCGACTCCAGTTCCTGGCGCTCGCGCGCCGCGATTTCATCGGCCGGGGCCACCAGCAGCACGTTACCGACCTTGCGCTTGTCCAGCCCCTTGGTCTTGAGCACCAGGTCCAGCGCCTGGTCCCAAGGCACATTCTGCAATCGCAGGGTGATGCCGCCCTGCACCGTGTCGCTGGCCACCAGGTTCAGGTTGGTGAAGTCGGCAATCAGTTGCAGGACCGAACGCACCTCGATGTCCTGGAAGTTGAGCGAAAGCTTTTCGCCACTGTAGGCGGCGCGGTCGGCATTGCGTTTTTGCAGGTCGTCGACGGTCATGGGCCGGACGCTGACGGTGAGCTTGTTGTCGGTCTGGTAGGTCGAGTAGTCGAAAGTGCCGCTGGGCTCGATGCTGATCGTCGCCCGGTCGCTGCCGGCGCTGGCATTGACGAACTGCACCGGGGTGGCGAAGTCCTTGACGTCCAGGCGCACCCGCAGCGGCTCGGGCAATTGGGTCCTGGCGAAATTGAGGATGATCTTGCCTTCGCGCTCCTGGATGTCCGGGGCGATGGAAGGATCGGACAAATCGATCACCACATTGCCTTCGCCCTGGGTCCCGCGCTGGAAATCCACGCCACGGATTGCCTTGCCCACCGGCGCACTGCTCCTGGCAGGTGCCGCACTGGCAACCGCCGGGCGCGGAGCCTGCGCGGTGCTGTCGCGGGCAGTGCTCTTCGGGGCGGTGCCCTTGCCGACCACCACGAACAGGTTATTGCCTTCGATCCGGGTGTCATACGGCGCCAATTGGGTGAGGCCGATGATCAACCGGGTGCGATCCCCCGCCTCGACCACGGTGGCGCTGCGCGCGTTGCCCCCACCCAGGTCGCGACGCCTGCTGGCCAGTTGATTGGTCACACCCGGCAGGTCCAGCGCAATCCGCGCCGGTTGTTCGGTGGTATAGCCCCGCGGTGTCGGCGGCGGCCCGTCGAAAGAGAGCTTCAACTCGACACGGTCCCCCGGCAACGCCGCCACATCCAGCGTCTTCAGGCTGGCCCCAAGAACCACCGGCGACAACAACGCTATCCATAGCGAAATACCGAGGGCAGAAAAAAACCTGTTCATTGTTCGAGTTCCACTATGAATGCTCTTTCAAAGGAATGGTCCGTGGTCGCTCCAGCCAGGCACCCTCGCCATCGGGAACGATTTCGACCACATCGACCTGGGTGGCGCTGATGGCGACGATTCGTCCGTCGTTGCGCCCCAGATAGTCACCGACCTTGAGCCGGTGCACCCCGCCTGCGCCCCGCAGGAGCGCGAAGGAGCCAGCGGCGTTGGAGATCGTACCGACCATTTCAAACTGCTCGATGTTGAAGCCTTCCAGGTACTGCTTGACCCGGTTGGGGTCGGGCCGGACGTTGCGCGAGCCGCGCTGCCGGTCGGCCTGGTCCACACGGACCTGCCGGGAAAACGGGCTGCGCAGGTTGGCGGCGCTGTAGGTAAAGGTCTCCTGGGGCCTGAACGTCGGCGTCGGCTCGATCTTGCCGGGCGGGCGCAGGCGCACTTCGTTCATGTAGGCGTCCAGGTCGCTGAACCCACTGTCATTGTTGCAGCCCGCCAGCACCACCAGGCCTGCCAGCAGACAGAGGCGACACACCAACGACCTCATGGTTGTGCCTCCTGCTCGTTGTAGCGATAGGTCTTGGCCTGGATGCTCATGCGCAGTTTCGTGCCTGCCTCGGGCTCCATCGGGGCGATTTCGAAATCGTGCAGCGTGACGATCCGGGGCAGCCCGGCCACTCCACTGACGAACGTCGCCAGGTCGTGGTAGCCGCCGGTCACGGTGATCTGGATCGGCAGCTCGATATAGAACGGCTGGGTGACTTCCGGCAGCAGCTTGATTTCCTCGAACTCCAGGCCGCTGCCCAATCCGGTGCGAGTGATGTCTTCCAGCAGGCCCGGCACCTCGGTGTCGCTGGGCAGTTGCCGCAACAGCACACCAAAAGACGTTTCCATCTGCTTCATCTGCTCGGTGTAGCGTTCCAGGTTCGCGGCCATGTGGGCCTTGCCCGCGAATTGCGCCTTGAGGGTGTTTTCTTCCTCGCGCACCTGCTGCAACTGGTTTTCCAAGTCACTCAAGGCAAAGTTATAGCCCAGCCCCAGCACCAGGGCCACCAGCAGGATCCCGGCCAGCCATTTGATCGGCGCAGGCCAGGAGCCGATGTTGTTGGTGTCCAGGTCACTGATGTCGATCTTGCGCAGCGCGTCGAACCACTCCCCCGGTTTCATTGGGCGTCCTCCACTTCGACCGGACGGGTCTGGCGAACCGTCAGCTGGAAAACGTTGGCCTGGTCGAGCTGGCCGGCAGTGGTGGCCTTGACCTCCGTCAAGCTGGGCGCGTCGAACAGGTCCGACGAGTCCAGGTTGCGCATCAGGTCCGAGACCCGGTTGTTCGATTCCGCCGCTCCCTTGATGAAGAGCGTCCGGTCCTCCATTTTCACTTCGGTGAAATAAACGCCATCCGGCAGGGTCCGCACCAACTGGTCGAAGATGCGCCCGCTGACCGGTCGATTCCCTTGCAAGTCCTGGATGATGCGCATGCGCTCCAGCAATTGCTGGCGGCGGGCTTTCAATTCGCTGATCTGCTCGATGCGCTTGTCCAGCACGGCGATCTGCTCGGAGAGATGGCTGTTGCGAGCAACCTGATGGTCGATGGCGCTATCGATGTAGCGGACGCCGACCAACACCACGCCGACCGCACCGACCAGCGCCCCCACCAAGGCCAGCAGAAAGCGCTTGCGCCGCTCTTCGCGCAGCTCCTCGCGCCAGGGAAGCAGGTTGATCCGCGCCATCAGTCGAAACTCCTGAGGGCCAGCCCACAGGCGATCATCAGTGCTGGAGCGTCACTGGCCAGGGCACCGGCATTGACCTTGCTGCTCAGGGCCATGTTGGTAAATGGATTGGCCACCTGGGTCGGCGTGCCCAGGCGCTGCTCGATCAGGCGATCCAGGCCGGCGACCGAAGCTGTGCCCCCGGCCAGCAGAATGTGGTCTACCGCGCTGTACTGGCCCGAGGCGAAGAAAAACTGCAGGGACCGCGAAACCTGCTGCACCAGGGCCTCGCGAAAAGGTTGCAGCACTTCGCTGAGATAATCGTCCGGCAGGCCCCCTTGCTTCTTTGCCAGGCCGGCCTGCTCGGGTGTCAGGCCGTAGCGGCGCTGAATTTCCTCGGTCAACTGGCGGCCGCCGAACAATTGTTCGCGGGTATAGATGATGCGCCCGTTGTGCAGCACGCTGAGGGTGGTCATGGTGGCACCGATGTCGATGACCGCCACGGTCAGCCGCTCCTGGGACGCGGCCAGTTGCGTGGCGAGCAGGCCAAAAGCGCGCTCCAGCGCATAGGCCTCCACATCGACGACCCGGGCCGTCAGCCCGGCGAGGGCCAGCGCGGCCTCGCGGACTTCGACGTTTTCCTTGCGACAGGCCGCCAGCAGCACTTCGACGCGCTCGGCGCTGCGCGGCGAAACGCCCATCACTTCGAAATCGATAGCCACCTCATCCAGCGGATAGGGAATGTATTGATCGGCCTCGATCTTGAGCTGGTTCTCCATGTCATCGTCGGACAGGCCGGCGTCCATCTCGATGGTCTTGGTGATCACCGCCGAGCCCGCGACGGCCACCGCTACGCTGCGCAGGGGTGTCCTGGCCTTGGCCAGCAGCCGCGACAGTGCCTGGCCGACCCCTTCGAGTTCGGCGATGTTCTTCTCGATCACGGCGTTGGCCGGCAACGGTTCGACCGCATAGGACTCGACGCGGTATCGCTCGCCCTGGCGACTCAACTCGAGCAGCTTCACCGACGTCGAACTGATGTCGATTCCCAGAAGCGCATGGGCTTTTTTATTGAAGAGTCGTAGCACTACCAATTCCCTATGACTATCCGTGAGTTACGGACTCTCTAATATGCATTGCGTTCAATCACGGCCGTCCGACGGACGTCCGGATGGCGTTCCCGACGAAAAAAAATGCTTATAATGCCCAGCGTTTTTTTTCGCTTTGTTGCAAGCACGGGTCCATCCCTGCACCTGGCGCCTTTTTCATTCTTTGCCTGGATATCCAAAAGCCTTGATTCGTCTGCTGAAATTTTTCGGATGGTCCATCGTCGCCGTTTTCTGCGGACTGCTCTTGGGCCTGAGCGGCGCTTTTCTTTACCTTAGTCCGGGATTGCCGTCCGTGGAGGCGCTGAGAAGTATTCAGTTGCAGATTCCTTTGCGGGTGTACAGCAGCGATAACAAGTTGATCGCCGAATTTGGCGAAATGCGCCGCACGCCGATCCGTTTCGCCGACATTCCCCCCAATTTCATCAATGCGTTACTAAGTGCTGAAGACGATAATTTCGCCAACCACTATGGCGTCGATCCTGGCAGCCTGATGCGTGCCGCCAGCCAGTTGGTCAAGAGCGGGCACATCCAGTCCGGCGGCAGCACCATCACCATGCAGGTGGCCAAGAACTTCTTCCTGACCAGCGAACGCAGCTTTTCGCGCAAGACCACCGAGATCCTCCTGGCCCTGCAGATCGAGCGACAGTTGACCAAGGATGAAATCCTCGAGCTGTACGTGAACAAGATCTACCTGGGCAACCGCGCCTACGGCATCGAGGCGGCGGCACAGGTGTATTACGGCAAATCGATCCGCGATGTGAGCCTGGCGCAGATGGCGATGATCGCCGGCCTGCCCAAGGCACCGTCGCGCTTCAACCCACTGGCCAACCCGACGCGCAGCAAGGAACGGCGCGACTGGATCCTGGGGCGCATGTACAAGCTCGGCAAGATCAGCGAGGCCGACTACACCGCCGCGATCAACGAGCCGCTGAACGCCAGCTATCACGTGCCGACCCCGGAAGTGAACGCCCCGTACATCGCCGAGATGGCCCGTGCCGAAATGGTCGGGCGCTATGGCAGCGACGCCTACACCGAAGGTTTCCGCGTGACCACCACGGTGCCGAGCAACTTGCAGGAAATGGCCAACACCGCGCTGCACGAGGGCCTGATGACCTACGACCAGCGCCACGGCTACCGTGGCCCTGAATCGCGCCTGCCGGGCAAGACCAAGGAAGCCTGGGCCCAGGAGTTGACCAAGCAGCGCACCATCAGCAGCCTGGAGCCGGCGATCGTCACCTCGGTGGACAAGGACGGCATCAAGGTGCTGACCCGCAACGGCGAGCAGGAAGAACACGTGGCCTGGGACACCATGAAATGGGCCCGCCCGTTCCTCAACACCAACAGCATGGGCGCCAACCCACGGCAGCCGTCGGACGTCGCCCAGGTCGGCGACCTGGTCCGCGTCCAGCGCCAGGCGGACAACACGCTCAAGTTCAGCCAGATCCCGGCCGCCCAGGGCGCGCTGGTGTCCCTCGACCCACAGAACGGTGCGATTCGCTCGCTGGTGGGTGGTTTCGCCTTCGAGCAAAGCAACTACAACCGGGCATTGCAGGCCAAGCGCCAGCCGGGCTCGAGCTTCAAGCCCTTTGTCTACAGCGCCGCCCTGGATAACGGCTACACCGCCGCCAGCCTGGTGAACGATGCGCCGATCGTGTTCGTCGATGAGTACCTGGACAAGGTCTGGCGACCGAAGAACGACACCAATACCTTCCTCGGCCCGATTCGCCTGCGCGAGGCGCTGTACAAATCCCGCAACCTGGTCTCGATCCGCTTGCTCCAAGCGCTGGGCGTGGACCGCACCATCGACTACATCAGCAAGTTCGGTTTCAACAAGCAGGACCTGCCGCGCAACCTCTCGCTGGCCCTGGGCACTGCGACCTTGACGCCGATGGAAATCGCCACCGGTTGGAGTACGTTCGCCAACGGCGGCTACAAAATCACCCCGTACATCATCGACAAGATCGAAAGCCGCAACGGCGAGACCTTGTTCGTTGCCAACCCGCCACGGGTGCCCACGGGCGAGCAGGCCAGCGATGGCCTCGCCGCACCGTCCACCCAGACGTTCACGGTCAATGCGACGCCAGGCGAGGCCGCCACGGCCCCGGGCCTGCCGCAAGCGCCCGCCGTCGCGGAACGTATTGTCGACGGCCGCACCACCTACATTCTCAATAGCATGCTGCAAGACGTGATCAAGCTCGGCACCGGCCGTCGCGCCCTGGCCCTGGGCCGCACCGACCTGGCGGGCAAGACCGGTACCACCAACGAATCCAAGGACGCCTGGTTCTCCGGCTACAACGCCGACTACGTGACGACCGTCTGGACCGGTTTCGACCAGCCCGAAAGCCTGGGTCGCCGTGAATTCGGCGGCACCGTGGCGCTGCCGATCTGGATGAGCTACATGGGCGCCGCCCTCAAGGACAAACCGCCGCACACCCAGCCGGAGCCGGAAGGCATCCTCAGCCTGCGGGTTGACCCGGTCAGCGGCCGCGCGGCCACGCCGGGCACCCCAGGGGCGTATTTCGAACTGTTCAAGAGCGAGGACACGCCACCGTCGGTCAACGAACTGGGCAACGGCGTCGCACCGGGCAGCCCCCTGCCAGCGGACGAAGCGGCGCCGATCGATCTGTTCTGACCGGTCCACTCCAAAAAGCCCCGCCTTCGGAAGAAGTGCGGGGCTTTTTTCAATCGAACATTGTGTAGATAACCCGTGGCGAGGGAGCTTGCTCCCGCTCGGTTGCGCAGCGACCGCCTCTTTTGGGGCTGCTGCGCAGCCCAGCGGGAGCAAGCTCCCTCGCCACGGCTCTGTGGTTTTCTTGAAGGGCTGTTCCAATCCCAATAAAAAGCCCCGACTCACAGGAGCCGGGGCTTTTTATTGAAGCGCTACAGCGGCTTAGCCGTTGAACACGTCATCCACGCTCTTGAGCGGGTAGTTTTTCGGGTACGGCAGGGTGGCCACGCCCGTCTCGATGGCGGCCTTGGCCACGGCGTCGGAGATCAGGGTGATCAGACGGGCGTCCATTGGTTTCGGAATGATGTACTCACGACCGAATTCCAGCTTGATGCCACCGTAGGCGTCGCACACTTCCTGAGGCACCGGCAGCTTGGCCAGTTCGCGCAGGGCGTTGGCGGCCGCGACTTTCATCTCTTCGTTGATGCGCTTGGCGCGAACGTCCAGGGCACCACGGAAGATGAACGGGAAGCCCAGTACGTTGTTGACCTGGTTCGGGTAGTCCGAACGGCCGGTGGCCATGATCACGTCGTTGCGGGTTGCGTGAGCCAGCTCCGGGGAGATTTCCGGGTCCGGGTTCGAGCAGGCGAATACGATCGGGTTCGGCGCCATGCGCAGCAGGTTTTCCGGGCTCAGCAGGTTCGGGCCCGACAGGCCGACGAACACGTCGGCACCGTCCAGCGCGTCCGCCAGGGAGCGCTTGTCGGTCGCGTGGGCGAAGACGGCCTTGTACTGGTTCAGGTCGTCACGGCCGGAGTGGATCACGCCGGTACGGTCGACCATGAAGATGTTTTCGATTTTGGCGCCCATGCTCACCAGCAATTTCATGCAGGAAATGGCCGCAGCGCCGGCACCCAGGCAGACGATCTTGGCTTCCGGCAGGGTCTTGCCGGCGATTTCCAGGGCGTTGATCATGCCGGCCGCGGTAACGATGGCGGTGCCGTGCTGGTCATCGTGGAAGACCGGAATGTCACACTGTTCGATCAGGGCGCGCTCGATCTCGAAGCACTCGGGTGCCTTGATGTCTTCCAGGTTGATGCCACCGAAAGTGATGGAGATGCGCTTGACGGTGTCGATGAAGGCTTGCGGGCTTTCGGAATCGACTTCGATGTCGAATACGTCGATGCCGGCGAAGCGCTTGAACAGCACGCCCTTGCCTTCCATGACCGGCTTGGAAGCCAACGGGCCGAGGTTACCCAGGCCGAGGATCGCGGTGCCATCGGAAATGACTGCAACCAGGTTGCCTTTACCGGTGTATTTGTAGGCCAGTTCAGGGTCGCGAGCGATTTCGCGGACTGGTTCGGCTACGCCGGGGCTGTAGGCCAGCGACAAGTCGCGAGCAGTAGCGGTGGCCTTGGTGAGCTCGACACTCAGCTTTCCTGGACGAGGATGAGCGTGATATTCGAGAGCGGCAGTTTTCAGATCAGACATGTGGGCATTCCGCTTTTTACTGTGTTGGACAGACGGACCGCCGAGGATACGCGCCTCGCAAAGTCCCCACAAGACTGACCAGTCACTGCTGTCAAGCGCCCTGCCCTACGACTTTGGGCCAAGAGCCGCGAAACACAAGGGCTACATGCATACAATCCATCGACGAAATGTCTACAATTTTTTCCTACAGGACCGCTTCCAGCATGGCCGGATCGGTCAGCGGCAACATCCATCGAGCCTGCCCGGCCTTGCTGTCGCCACGCCGGGCGCGGTCGACGACCCAGCCACGAGCCTCGATCTTCCGTCCTTTGAGCCGATCCAGGGCCGAGGCGTCGAAGCGTCTCTGTAGATTGGGCGCAATG
The DNA here is from genome assembly GCF_001269655.1 of Pseudomonas thivervalensis. Taxonomy (GTDB): domain Bacteria; phylum Pseudomonadota; class Gammaproteobacteria; order Pseudomonadales; family Pseudomonadaceae; genus Aquipseudomonas; species Aquipseudomonas thivervalensis. The sequence continues at coordinate 322,355 of NZ_LHVE01000001.1, read as the reverse complement.
TGCAAGACAACCGGCCCCTGCAATTCAATCCAGATGCCACCGCGATTACGTCGTACGCTTTCTACCCGCCCACTGGCCAGCACGAAACCGGGGGCATTGATCTGCTCGACTCGCACGACCGGGGATTTTTTCCAGAGACCGACTCTAGCTTGCCGCGCGTGACGCTCGGCCATTTGCTGACAACTGACCAGCTCGACATTCGGCGCGACCGCCACCAGAAAACCCAACCCTTCGGCAATCAGGCGCTCTTCGAGGTTTTCGCCCTGGGCGTTGTAGACATGGGCCAGCGTGCGACCGTAATCATCGCGGTCGTCCTTGCCAGGCAATACGCCCACCCGGCCACCGCTGGCGGCCACCAGGGCTTCGAGTCGCTGGCGCGCCGCCACGGCGAACGGTTCGTCGGCGCGGCCGCGCTTGCCCAACTCAGGGCTGTTGAGGCCGATCATCCGAATGCGCCGGCCACCTTCCAGATACAAGGTGTCGCCATCCACCACGCGCTGCACCGCCACCTGGGGCAGGTTGCCCGGCGATGGACACGACGCCTGGGCACCACAGAGCCAAATCGCAGACACAAAAAAGGCGCCCGCAAGGGACGCCTTCTTTATCAATCTGGAGCAGTCGAGACGACCATCCAAAATGATCAGCCTCAGGCTTTTGGAGTAACTTTGCCGAAAGCACCGAAACGATCGGCGAACTTCTGAACGCGGCCGCCGGTATCCAGAGTCTTTTGCTTACCGGTGTAGAACGGGTGGCATTCGTTGCAAACGTCGATCGCCAGGGCTTTGCCGTAGGTCGAACGCGTTTCGAACTTGTTGCCGCAGCTGCAGGTTACGGCAATTTCTGGGTATTCCGGATGGATATCGGTTTTCATGCTGTTTTCCTCAGGCTAGCGTGCCGCCACCCAACACTATTGTTGAATACCGCACGTAATTAGGCCGCGGATTCTACCAGACATCGTCATTCGCGCAAGCTATGCCTTGTACCAACCGTCTGCTAGGCTCCCGGCCTCAAGCACAATCCCTGTGGGAGCGAGCTTGCTCGCGATGGCGGTGGATCTGTCACATGCATGTTGACTGACAGGCCGCCATCGCGAGCAAGCTCGCTCCCACATTGAGCCTTGCGTATTTGTCCGCCTACCGAGATCCCCCGCGTGCCCGACGCCATCCTGCGCCTCGCCCTACCTTCGCCACTGCGCCGTCTGTTCGACTACCGCGCCCCGGCCGGGGTCCTGCGTGCGCAATTGCAGCCGGGCATGCGCCTGCGGGTGCCGTTCGGCCGCCGGGAAATGATCGGCATCCTGGTGGAGGTGACCGACCACAGCGAGGTCCCGGCCGACAAGCTCAAACCGGCCCTGGCCCTGCTCGATGCCACGCCGCCGCTGCCCGCCTCGCTGTTCAAGCTGTGCCTGTGGACGTCCCAGTATTACCAGCACAGCCTCGGCGACACCCTGAGCTGGGCACTGCCGGTGCTGCTGCGCCAGGGCGAGTTGGCCGAGGCGCGCCAGGAGCGGTTCTGGTCGGTGGCGCCAGGGGCCTCGCTGGATGACCCGCGCATCGCCCGCGCCCCGCGCCAGCGCGAAGCCTTGGCAACCCTGGCCCAACACCCCCATGGCGTGGCCCATCAACTGCTGAGCAAACTGATGCTCAGCAAGGACAGCCTCGATCTGTTGCTGGCCAAGGACCTGGTCCAAGTGGAGATCCGTCGACACGCTCCCGGCGCCCGCCATGAACATTGGCTGGCCCAGCCGGAACTGCCGCTCAACGCCGAACAGCGGGCCGCTTGCGAGGCGATTCGCGCAGGTTTCGACAGCTATCACGCCTTTCTGTTGGCGGGGGTCACCGGCAGCGGCAAGACCGAAGTCTACCTGCAACTGATCCGCCAGACCCTGGAGGCCGGCAAGCAGGCCCTGGTGCTGATTCCGGAAATCAACCTCGGCCCCCAGACCCTGGCGCGCTTCGAGCAACGCTTCAATGCGCGGATTGCGCTGGTGCACTCGGCGGTCAACGACCGCGAACGCCTGGAAGCCTGGCTCGCCGCCCGCGACGGCGAGGCCGACATTATTATCGGCACGCGCTCGGCCCTGTTCACGCCGATGAAGAACCCCGGCCTGATCATCATCGACGAAGAGCACGACGGCTCCTATAAACAGCAGGAAGGCCTGCGCTATCACGCCCGCGACTTGGCATTGGTGCGCGCCCGCCAGGAAAACATCCCGATCGTGCTCGGCTCGGCCACGCCCTCGCTGGAAAGCCTGCACAACGCCTACACCGGCCGCTACGGCCTGCTGCGCCTCAACGAACGGGCCGGTGGCGCCAAGCAACCGCGCTTTCTGCGCCTGGACGTGAAAAGCCGCCCACTGGACAGCGGTATTTCCGGGCCGATGCAACAAGCCATCGGCCAGACCCTGGCCGCCGGGCAACAGGTCCTGGTGTTCCTCAATCGCCGCGGTTTTGCCCCGACCCTGCTGTGCCACGACTGTGGCTGGATGTCTGGCTGCGAACGCTGCGACGCGCGGATGACCGTGCATCAACGCCATGGCGAACTGCGCTGCCACCACTGCGGCCACGTCGAAGGCGTGCCAAGGCATTGCCCGCAGTGCGGCAAAGTGGACTTGCGCCCGGTCGGCGCCGGTACCGAACGCGCCGAAGAACGGTTGGGCATCCTGTTTCCGGACTACCCGGTGTTGCGGGTGGATCGCGACAGCACCTCGCGCAAGGACGCGATGAACCAACTGTTCGCGACGATCCAGAAGGGTCAGCCGTGCATATTGGTCGGCACGCAGATGCTCGCCAAGGGGCACCACTTTCCGCGAGTCACACTGGTTTCCATTCTCGACGCCGACGGCGGGCTATTTTCCGGCGACTTCCGCGCCAGCGAACGCATGGCGCAGTTGATCGTCCAGGTCGCAGGCCGGGCCGGACGGGCCGAGGAGCCGGGCAAGGTGATTATCCAGACGCACCTGGCCGACCACCCGCTATTGATTCAACTCACCGAGCAGGGTTATTTCGCCTTCGCCGAGCAGGCCCTGAGCGAACGCCGCAGCGCCGGCCTGCCGCCCTTTGCTCACCTGGCGTTATTACGGGCCGAAGCCCACAAGCCGGGACAGGCTGAAGGTTTCCTGGACGAAGCGTGCAGCGAGGCCGAGCGCCTGCTGGCAGAACAGAACCTCAGCGGCATCGAACTATTGGGCCCGGTGCCAGCTCCGATGGAGCGGCGGGCCGGGCGTTATCGCGCACAGCTTTTATTGCAGGCCAATGCCCGGGCGCCGTTGCATCGATTGTTGAGCGCCTGGCTGCTGGTGCTGGAACAGATGCCCAGCGGGCGGGCGGTGCGCTGGTCGCTGGATGTGGATCCGGTGGATTTGTACTGACCCAGGCGCCGCCATCGCGAGCAGGCTCGCTCCCACAGGGGATCGCATTCCAATGTGGGAGCGAGCCTGCTCGCGATGAGGCCCGAATAGTCACCACACATCCCCAACCGACCCGCTACAGTTGGCAAGCTCGCCCGCGCCACGGATAATGCCCAGTTTTTCCACCAGCGCATCGAAGCGCCGCCGCGCCTGCGGTTGAAAGAGAAGACCATGAAAGACACCATTCGCCAGCTCATCCAGCAAGCCATCGCCCAACTCGTCACTGAAGGTGTGCTGCCAGAAGGCCTGTCGCCGGCGATTCAGGTCGAGAACACCCGCGACAAGACCCACGGCGACTTCGCCAGCAACATCGCGATGATGCTCGCCAAGCCGGCCGGCATGAAACCTCGCGACCTGGCGGAAAAAATCATCGCCGCGCTGCCGGCCGACGAGAACGTCAGCAAAGCTGACATCGCCGGCCCCGGGTTCATCAATTTCTTCCAGAACACCCAGGCCCTGGCTTCGCGCCTGGACGCGGCCCTGGCCGACGAACGCATCGGCGTGCGCAAGGCCGGCCCGTTGCAGCGCACCGTGGTCGACCTCTCGGCCCCCAACCTCGCCAAGGAGATGCACGTCGGCCACCTGCGCTCGACCATCATTGGCGACGGCGTGGCACGCGTATTGGAGTTCCTTGGCGATACCGTGATCCGCCAGAACCACGTCGGCGACTGGGGCACCCAGTTCGGCATGCTGATGGCCTATCTCCAGGAAAATCCGATCACCAGCGACGAGCTGTCGGACCTGGAAAACTTCTACCGCGCCGCCAAGCAACGCTTCGACGAGTCGCCGGAGTTCGCCGACCGCGCCCGCGGCCTGGTGGTCAAGCTGCAGGCCGGCGATGCCGAGTGCCTGGCGTTGTGGACCAAGTTCAAGGACATCTCCCTGTCCCACTGCCAGAAAATCTACGAGCTGCTGAACGTCAAATTGACCATGGCCGACGTGATGGGCGAAAGCGCCTACAACGACGACCTCGTCAATGTGGTCAACGATCTCCGGGCCAAGGGCATGCTGGTGGAAAGCAACGGTGCCCAGTGCGTGTTCCTCGACCAGTTCAAGACCGCCGATGGCGAACCGCTGCCGGTGATCATCGTCAAGGCCGACGGCGGCTACCTCTACGCCACCACCGACCTGGCGGCCGTGCGCTACCGTAACGGCGTACTCAAGGCCGATCGGGTGCTTTATTTCGTCGACCAGCGCCAGGCCCTGCACTTCCAGCAAGTGTTCGAAGTGGCGCGCCTGGCTGGCTTCGTGACCCACCCGATGGAAATGGAGCACATGGGCTTCGGCACCATGAACGGCGCCGACGGCCGTCCGTTCAAGACCCGCGACGGCGGCACGGTGAAGCTGATCGACCTGCTGACCGAGGCCCAGGACCGCGCCTACACCCTGGTCAAGGGCAAGAACCCGGACCTGGCCGAGGACGAACTGCGCAAGATCGCCAAGGTCGTGGGCATCGACGCAGTGAAATACGCCGACCTGTCCAAGCACCGCACCAGCGACTACAGCTTCAACTTCGACCTGATGCTCAATTTCGAAGGCAACACCGCGCCGTACCTGCTGTACGCCTACACCCGCGTGGCGGGGGTGTTCCGCAAGCTTGGCAAAGGCTTCGATGAAGTGGACGGCCAGATTGTGCTTGAGGCCCCCCAGGAACAAGAGCTGGCGGCGAAACTGGCGCAGTTCGGCGAGGTGCTGAACAACGTTGCCGACAAGGGCACGCCACACACCCTGTGCGCCTACCTGTACGATGTCGCCGGCCTGTTCTCCAGCTTCTACGAGAATTGCCCGATCCTCAATGCGCAAACCCCGGAGCAAATGCAGAGCCGCCTGCGCCTCGCCGCACTGACCGGGCGCACGCTCAAGCAAGGCCTGGAACTGCTGGGCCTGGAAACCCTGGAGCGCATGTAAGTTGGCCGCTAAGAAAAAACCCGCACCCAAGCGCGGCGCCAGTCGTTACCAGCCTCCAGCCAAACAGCCGATTCCGGGCTGGTTGTGGATGGCCATCGGCCTGACCGTCGGCGCGTTCATTGTGTTCTTGATGAAGCTGGAGCCGGGCCAGGGCGATGACGTCAAGCGTGTGCGGCAAGAGCAGCAGAAAGCCACGCGCATCGCCGAGGCCAACAAGACCCCGCCGAGCCCGACACAACCGGTGAAGCCGAAGTACGACTTCTACACCCTGCTGCCGGAATCGGAAGTCATCGTGCCGCCCGATGCCGTGCCGGAGAAAACCCTGCCGACGCCGCAAGTGCCGCAGGTACCCACCACACCGGTGACCCCGGCCGAAGCGGCGAAGATCGACACCGCCCGTGCCCAGGCGGCCCTGGCCGGCATCACGCCGCCACCGGCCCCGCCCGTGCAGAAAGCCGCGCCAGTGACGAAGTTCTTCCTGCAGGCCGGCTCGTTCCGCAAGGAAGCCGACGCCGACAAGGTCCGGGCGCAGATCATTCTGTTGGGCCAATCGGTGTCTGTGGAGTCCGGTACGGTGAAGGACGAAACCTGGTACCGGGTACTGGTCGGCCCGTTCAGCAACCGCGAAGAATTGACCAAGGCCCAGAAACAATTGGCCGGCAGTGGATTCAGCAACCTGTTGTTACAACAACGCCAGAGCCGCTGATCTCCGCATCCCTGCGGTACTGACTGGTGGCGAGGGAGCTTGCTCCCGCTGGGCCTGTAGGAGCTGCCGAGCGGAGCGAGGCTGCGATCTTTTGATCTTGATCTTTCGCTTGAGACTCAATTGTCTGGGGAAAGATCGCAGCCTCGCTCCGCTCGACAGCTCCTACGCGCCTCGCACCACTCGTCCCCCACAGTTGAAAAACCCCACGCCACCCCCATATGAGTTCCATCCGGGCATTTTCGCCCCGCTGCGTGGAGACTCTCCCTTGACCACCATCGTTTCAGTCCGCCGTCATGGCAAAGTCGTCATGGGCGGCGACGGCCAGGTTTCACTGGGCAACACCGTGATGAAAGGCAACGCGAAAAAAGTCCGCCGCCTGTATCACGGCGAGGTCATCGCCGGTTTCGCCGGTGCCACCGCCGACGCCTTCACGTTGTTCGAGCGTTTCGAAGGCCAGCTTGAAAAACACCAGGGTCATCTTGTCCGCGCCGCCGTGGAACTGGCCAAGGAATGGCGCACCGACCGTTCCCTGAGCCGCCTCGAAGCCATGCTCGCGGTCGCCAACAAGGACGCCTCTTTGATCATCACCGGCAACGGCGACGTCGTCGAGCCCGAGGACGGCCTGATCGCCATGGGTTCCGGCGGCGCCTACGCCCAGGCCGCGGCCAGCGCCCTGCTGAAAAAAACCGACCTGTCGGCCCGTGAAATCGTCGAGACTGCCTTGGGCATCGCTGGCGACATCTGCGTCTTCACCAACCACACCCAGACCATTGAGGAGCAGGACCTCGCCGAATAAGCCTGCCACTTGCGCACCGGCTCATTCTTGCTTGAGGACCGCCAATTATTATGTCCATGACTCCCCGCGAAATCGTCCACGAACTCAACCGCCATATCATCGGCCAGGACGATGCCAAGCGCGCCGTCGCCATCGCCCTGCGTAACCGCTGGCGCCGGATGCAGCTGCCCGAAGAGCTGCGCGTCGAAGTGACCCCCAAGAACATCCTGATGATCGGCCCGACCGGTGTCGGCAAGACCGAAATCGCCCGACGCCTGGCCAAGCTCGCCAACGCACCGTTCATCAAGGTCGAAGCCACCAAGTTCACCGAAGTCGGTTATGTCGGCCGCGACGTCGAGTCGATCATCCGCGACCTGGCTGACGCTGCGATCAAGTTGCTGCGCGAACAGGAGATCACCAAGGTCCGCCACCGCGCCGAAGATGCCGCCGAAGAGCGCATCCTCGACGCGCTGTTGCCGCCAGCGCGCATGGGCTTCAATGCCGACGCCGCCGCGACCCAGGATTCCAACACCCGCCAGTTGTTCCGCAAGCGCCTGCGCGAAGGCCAGCTGGACGACAAGGAAATCGAGATCGAAGTGGCCGAAATGGCCGGCGTCGACATTTCCGCGCCGCCGGGCATGGAAGAAATGACCAATCAGTTGCAGAGCCTGTTCGCCAACATGGGCAAGGGCAAGAAGAAGAGCCGCAAGCTCAAGGTCAAGGAAGCGCTGAAGCTGGTGCGCGATGAAGAAGCCGGTCGCCTGGTCAACGAAGAAGAGTTGAAGGCCAAGGCGCTGGAAGCGGTCGAGCAGCATGGCATCGTGTTCATCGACGAGATCGACAAAGTTGCCAAGCGCGGCAATGTCGGCGGCGCCGATGTGTCCCGCGAAGGCGTACAACGCGACCTGCTGCCGCTGATCGAAGGCTGCACGGTCAACACCAAGCTGGGCATGGTCAAGACCGACCACATCCTGTTCATCGCCTCCGGTGCGTTCCACCTGAGCAAGCCGAGCGACCTGGTGCCGGAGCTGCAGGGTCGCCTGCCGATCCGTGTCGAACTCAAGGCGCTGACGCCGGAAGACTTCGAGCGCATCCTCAGCGAGCCACATGCGTCCCTGACCGAACAGTATTGCGCGCTGCTCAAGACCGAGGGCCTGAGCATCGAGTTCACGCCGGAGGGCATCAAGCGCCTGGCCCAGATCGCCTGGCAGGTCAACGAGAAGACCGAAAACATCGGTGCCCGTCGCCTGCACACGCTGCTCGAACGCTTGCTCGAGGAAGTGTCGTTCAGCGCTGGCGACCTGGCCAGCGCCCACAACGAAGCGCCGATCCTCATCGACGCCGAGTACGTCAACAGCCACCTGGGTGAGCTGGCGCAGAACGAAGACCTGTCGCGGTATATCCTGTAAGCCATCCCCAGTGTGAGCGAGCTCCTGTGGCGAGGGAGCTTGCTCCCGCTGGGCTCTGTAGGAGCTGTCGAGTGCAACGAGGCTGCGATCCTTCCACTACCAGTTGAGTCTGGAGTGAAGATCAAGATCAAAAGATCGCAGGCTTCGCCAGCTCCTACACCGTCCAGCGGGAGCAAGCTCCCTCGCCACATAATGTTCACACATGGCTTCAAGAGACTGACGACCCATGACCAAACTCCCCACCGCCATCAACCTGCACAAAGCCTCCAAGACCCTGACGCTCAAATACGGGCTGGACGAGGAGTACCACCTGCCCGCCGAATTCCTGCGGGTGCACTCGCCTTCCGCCGAGGTCCAGGGCCACGGCAAACCCATCCTGCAATACGGCAAGCTCAACGTTGCCCTGACCAAGGTCGAACCGGCCGGCCAGTACGCACTGAAACTGACCTTCGACGACGGCCACGACAGCGGATTGTTCACCTGGGACTATCTCTACCAGTTGGCGGTGCGCCAGCAAGACCTGTGGAACGATTATCTTGACGAACTCAAGGCCGCCGGAAAAACCCGCGATCCTAACGAGTCCGTCGTCAAGCTGATGCTCTAACTCAAGGGCTGGCGCTTTAGGGCGATTTTTCTAGACTCATCTGCTTGAATGCCCGCGCAGCAACGTCAATGACTGGCCTGCTTGCGAAAAAAATTAAACTCGGGTAACCAATGGAGCTGGCAAGTTCCCTGCAAAGGAACCGGCGAGTTCCTGGCACACGTTTCCTCATTGGCCCTCGATGCGGAATTATTGGTCACCCGAGCAGCGTACCTGGTATTGGCTGTGTGGCTTCATGGCACGGTCCCGGTACTCGTCTGAAGGACAATGGAGCGTCGTAGATGAGCAACAAGAACAACGATGAGTTGAAGTACCAAGCCTCGGAAAACACCCTGGGCTTGAATCCCGTCGTCGGCTTGCGCAGGAAAGACCTGCTGGCCTCTGCCCGGATGGTGCTGACCCAGGCCATCAAGCAACCACTGCACAGCGTCAAGCACGTCGCCCACTTCGGCGTCGAACTCAAGAATGTCCTGTTCGGCAAATCCGAGCTGCAACCGGCCGGCGACGACCGTCGCTTCGCCGACCCCGCGTGGAGCCAGAACCCGCTCTACAAACGTTACCTGCAAACCTACCTGGCGTGGCGCAAGGAGCTGCACGCCTGGATCGACGACAGCAACCTCTCGCCCGCGGACATCAGCCGTGGGCATTTCGTGATCAACCTGATGACCGAAGCCATGGCCCCGACCAACTCGGCGGCCAACCCGGCGGCGGTCAAACGCTTCTTCGAAACCGGCGGCAAGAGCCTGCTCGATGGCCTGTCCCACCTGGCCAAGGACCTGGTGCATAACGGCGGGATGCCGAGCCAGGTGAACATGGGCGCGTTCGAGGTCGGCAAGAGCCTGGGTGTGACCGAAGGCGCCGTGGTGTTTCGCAACGACGTGCTGGAGCTGATCCAGTACCGGCCCATCACCGAGCAGGTCCATGAGCGACCGCTGCTGGTGGTGCCGCCACAGATCAACAAGTTCTACGTATTCGACCTGAGCCCGGACAAGAGCCTGGCGCGCTTCTGTCTGCGCAGCAACGTGCAGACCTTCATCGTCAGCTGGCGCAACCCCACCAAGGAACAGCGCGAGTGGGGCCTGTCGACCTACATCGAAGCACTCAAGGAAGCGGTGGACGTGGTCACGGCCATCACCGGCAGCAAGGACGTGAACATGCTCGGCGCCTGCTCGGGCGGCATCACCTGCACCGCGCTGCTGGGCCATTACGCCGCCCTCGGCGAGAAAAAGGTCAATGCCCTGACCTTGCTGGTGAGCGTGCTCGACACCACCCTGGACACTGACGTGGCGCTGTTCGTCGATGAACAGACCCTGGAAGCGGCCAAGCGCCACTCCTACCAGGCTGGTGTACTCGAAGGTCGCGACATGGCCAAGGTGTTCGCCTGGATGCGCCCCAACGACCTGATCTGGAACTACTGGGTCAACAACTACCTGTTGGGCAACGAGCCGCCGGTGTTCGACATCCTGTTCTGGAACAACGACACCACGCGGCTGCCGGCGGCGTTCCACGGCGACCTGATCGAAATGTTCAAGAACAACCCATTGATCCGCCCCAACGCACTGGAAGTGTGCGGCACGCCCATCGACCTCAAGCAGGTCACCGCCGACATCTTCTCCCTGGCCGGCACCAATGATCACATCACGCCGTGGAAGTCCTGCTACAAGTCGGCGCAGCTGTTTGGCGGCAAGGTGGAGTTCGTGCTGTCGAGCAGCGGCCACATCCAGAGCATCCTCAACCCGCCCGGCAACCCCAAGTCGCGCTACATGACCGGCGAGGACATGCCGGCCAAGGCCGAGGACTGGCAGGAAAACTCCACCAAGCACACCGATTCCTGGTGGCTGCACTGGCAGGCCTGGCAGGCCGAGCGCTCGGGCAAACTGAAAAAGGCCCCGACCGTGCTGGGCAACAAGGCCTACCCGGCCGGTGAAGCGGCGCCCGGCACCTATGTGCATGAGCGGTAACGGATGCAACTCGTCTGCTGTGGGGGTGGGCTTGCTCACGAATACTTCCCGCCAGCCGACACTGAATGCAAGGCCCACAGCGCTGGTGAACGCAAGATCATGTTCACAGCAGACCCCATGTGGGAGCGAGCTTGCTCGCGATGACGGCGGCACAGTCAACATTGGTATGTGCTGACACACCGCAATCGCGAGCAAGCTCGCTCCCACAGGGGATCGGGGAAAAATGAAAGACAGCGACCCAACCCACAGGGCTTGAAGCATGCCGCAACCGTACATCTTCCGTACCGTCGATCTGGATGGCCAGACCTTGCGCACCGCGGTACGTCCCGGCAAGCCTCACTTGACGCCGCTGCTGATTTTCAACGGCATCGGCGCCAACCTCGAGCTGGTGTTTCCGTTCATCCAGGCCCTGGACCCGGACCTGGAAGTGATCGCCTTTGACGTGCCTGGCGTCGGCGGCTCCTCGACGCCCAACCGGCCGTATCGCTTTCCCGGCCTGGCCAAGCTCACCGCGCGGATGCTCGATTACCTCGACTATGGGCAGGTCAACGTGATCGGCGTGTCCTGGGGCGGCGCCCTGGCCCAGCAGTTCGCCTACGACTACCCGGAGCGCTGCAAGAAGCTGGTCCTGGCGGCCACGGCGGCCGGGGCGGTGATGGTGCCGGGCAAACCGAAGGTGCTGTGGATGATGGCCAGCCCCCGGCGCTACGTTCAACCTTCCCATGTGATGCGTATCGCACCGCTGATCTACGGAGGTTCGTTCCGCCGCGACCCGAGCCTGGCGGCCAGCCACGCGGCCAAGGTTCGTTCGGCGGGCAAGCTCGGTTATTACTGGCAACTGTTCGCCGGCCTCGGCTGGACCAGCATCCACTGGCTGCACAAGATCCACCAGCCGACCCTGGTGCTGGCCGGCGATGACGACCCGCTGATTCCACTGATCAACATGCGCATGCTGGCCTGGCGCATTCCCAACGCCCAATTGCACATCATCGATGACGGCCATCTGTTCCTGATCACCCGGGCCGAGGCGGTGGCGCCGATCATCATGAAATTCCTGGAGGAAGAACGTCAGCGTGCGGTGATGCATCCGCATCCCTCGCCACTGGGCGGCGGCTGAAACCGCCCATTAGCGCCTGGCAGGACGCCGGATTGCGCAGCAACCCGAAACAGCGACTATGTTGTCTGGTTCGGTGTGTTTGTTTTTAGCCTGATGACGAAGGAGTTGACTCATGCGCGACAAACCGGCGAAGGGCTCCATGCCCGCCCCTGCCAGCTTCATCAACGCACAAAGTGCGGTCACCGGCCTGCGTGGCAGGGACCTGCTGTCCACGTTGCGCAGTGTGGCCGCACACGGTTTGCGCAATCCGGTGCACAGTGCCCGGCATGCGTTGAAACTGGGCAGTCAATTGGGCCGAGTGCTACTGGGCGAGACCCTGCACCCCACCAACCCCAATGACCCGCGTTTCGCCGACCCTACCTGGCAGCTCAACCCGTTTTATCGCCGCAGCTTGCAGGCCTACCTGAGCTGGCAAAAACAGGTCAAGAGCTGGATCGACGAAAGCGACATGGGCCAGGATGACCGCGCCCGCGCCCACTTCGCCTTCGCCCTGCTCAACGACGCCGTAGCGCCGTCCAATACCTTGCTCAACCCGCTGGCGGTCAAGGAGCTGTTCAACTCCGGCGGTTCCAGCCTGGTTCGCGGCATCAGCCACTTGGTGGACGACCTGTTGCATAACGACGGCTTGCCGCGCCAAACCACGCCTCATGCCTTTGAAGTCGGCAAGACCCTGGCGACCACACCCGGCGCGGTGGTGTTTCGCAACGAATTGCTCGAACTGATCCAGTACCGGCCCATGAGCGAAAAGCAGTACGCCAAGCCATTGCTGATCGTGCCGCCACAAATCAACAAGTTCTACATTTTCGACCTCAGCCCTTCCAACAGCTTCGTCCAGTACGCGCTGAAAAACGGTTTGCAGGTGTTCATCATCAGTTGGCGCAACCCGGACGTCCGCCACCGCGAATGGGGCCTATCCAGCTATGTCGAGGCCACGGAAGAAGCGATGAATGTGTGCCGGGCGATCACCGGCGCCCGCGAGGTCAACCTGATGGGCGCCTGCGCCGGTGGCATGACCATCGCCGCCCTGCAAGGCCACCTGCAAGCCAAGCGCCAGCTGCGCCGGGTCGCCAGCGCCACGTATCTGGTGAGCCTGCTGGACAGCCAGATCGACAGCCCGGCCACACTGTTCATCGACGAGCAGACGCTGGAAGCCGCCAAGCGCCGTTCCTACCAGAAAGGCATCCTCGATGGACGCGACATGGCCCGGGTGTTCGCCTGGATGCGCCCCAACGACCTGATCTGGACTTACTTCATCAACAACTACCTGCTGGGCAAGGAGCCGCCGGCCTTCGACATCCTCTACTGGAACAACGACTGCACCCGGCTGCCGGCGGCCTACCACGGCGACCTGCTGGATTTCTTCAAGCACAACCCACTGACCCATCCCGGCGGCCTGGAAGTGTGCGGCACGCCCATCGACCTGCAGAAAGTGACGGTGGACAGTTTCAGTGTGGGCGGCATCAACGACCACATCACGCCCTGGGATGCGGTGTACCGCTCGACGCTGTTGCTCGGTGGCGAAAAACGCTTCGTGCTTTCCAACAGCGGCCATGTCCAGAGCATCCTCAATCCACCGGGCAATCCCAAGGCCAACTACATCGAAAGCACGAAATTGAGCAGTGACCCGCGGGCCTGGTACTACGACGCCAAGCACGTCGAAGGTAGCTGGTGGACGCAATGGCTGGGCTGGATCCAGGAACGCTCCGGCGCCCAGCACGAAACCCAGATGACCTTGGGCAACGCGAACTACCCGCCGCTGGACGCCGCCCCCGGGACCTATGTTCGCGTGCGCTGAAGGCCTCACCCCACGGCCAGGCGCTTGGCCGTGGCACGACTTGATCATTAAGAAGACCGGATGAAAACCCGCGACCGTATCCTTGAATGTGCCCTGCAATTATTCAACGAAAAGGGCGAGCCGAACGTATCGACCCTGGAAATTGCCAACGAAATGGGCATCAGCCCGGGCAACCTCTACTACCACTTCCATGGCAAGGAACCGCTGATCCTCGGGCTGTTCGAGCGTTTCCAGAACGAACTGGCACCGTTGCTCGACCCTCCGGCGGATGCGCAGTTGGCGCCGGAAGACTACTGGCTGTTCCTGCACTTGATCGTCGAGCGCCTGGCCCAGTACCGGTTCCTGTTCCAGGACCTGTCGAACCTGGCCGGACGCCTGCCGAAGCTGGCCAAGGGCATCCGCCAGTTGCTCAACGCCCTGAAGCGAACCCTCGCCTCGCTGCTGGCGCAGCTCAAGGCCCAGGAATTGCTGGTCAGCGATACCCAGGCCCTGGGGCAGTTGGTGGAACAGATCACCATGACCCTGTTGTTCTCCCTGGACTACCAGCGGATCCTCGACCGCGAGGGCGAGGTTCGATTGGTGGTCTACCAGATCATGATGCTGGTGGCCCCACACCTGCCGCCCGCAACCAAAGTGGCGATTGAGCAACTGGCGTTGCGGTACCTGGAAGAACACGACTAACCACCGGCAGTGGCAGTGGCAGTGGCAGATTCCATTGTGGGAGCGAGCCTGCTCGCGATGACGGTCGCACATCCAACATCAATGTGGCTGACCCACCGCTATCGCGAGCAAGCTCGCTCCCACAGGTTGACCTGCGTACAAACAAAAAAGCCCGGTACCTAGACCGGGCGTCTTTTGTCAGCCCTGAAAATCAGGACTGGGTGGGAGGCGTCGATGGAGTCGGCGCGGGTGTCGGCGTGGCGACCGGGGTCGGAGCGGCGGCGGAGTTCGTCGTGCTCGCCGGGGTTGCCAGTTTGGCGGCCGCGGTTGGCGCCTTGGGTGCGGCCGCTTTTGGCGCGGCCGGTTTCTTCACGGCAGGTTTCTTCGCCGCAGCAGGTTTGGCCGCCGCTTTTGCCGCTGGCTTGGCTGCGGGCTTAGCAGCTGGTTTGACCGCTGCTTTAGCCGCTGCGGGTTTAGCTGCAGCAGTTTTGGCCGCTGGCTTGGCCGCAGGTTTTGCAGCAGGCTTGGCTGCCGCTTTCGCCGCTACCGGTTTGGCCGCCGCCTTGGCAGCAGGTTTGGCCGCTGCGGTTTTAGCCGCTGGCTTGGCCGCTGCTTTCGCCGCAGGCTTGGCAGCGGGTTTTGCCGCAGCCTTGACCAGTGGCTTGGCTGCCGTTTTGGTCGCTGGCTTGGCCGCTGCTGTCTTGGTCGCCACTGGGGCAACTTTGGCGCCGGTGAGTTTTTCGATCTGCTTGGTCAGTGTGTCGACCTTGCTGTGCAGCGCCTTGACTTCATTACGGCTCGGCACGCCCAGGCGTGAGATCGCGCTGTTCAGGCGCTTGTCGAAAGCCCCTTCCAGTTCGTCCCATTTGCCCAGTGCACGATCCTTCACGCCGCCGATTCGCGACTTGGCAGAGTCGACGGTTTCTTTGGTGGCATCGACTTGTTTGCCGACCGCCGTCTTGGTGAGTTTTTCGGCCTTTTCGCCGTCCTTAACCAGGGACTCGAAGAGCTTGCTGCCGTCAGTGTCGATCTTCGAGTACACGCCTAAACCAGCCAGCCAGATTTTGCGGGAATACTTTTCAATCTTCCCGGCCCACGAGCTGCCTTCTTTTTCTGTGATTTTTTTACCAGCCATCCCGTTCTCCTTAATGTTTACGCGCGACACGTTCGAGCAATGCTGTCAGCTCATCGAGCTTAGCAGAGAGTGCCTCAACGTCATGTTTAGACGGAATGCCGATACGATTCAAGGTACTTGCAACACGGGCATCGAATACCTTCTCGACTTTATCGAGTTGTACTTCAACCCTAGCCTTGAAAGTGTTGACGTCGGTCTTGGCTTCAATCAATTCGCTGTTGGCCGCTTCAAGTTTTCCGGCAATTTTCTTTTTGCCTTTGGTTTCAATAACTTCGCCAGCTTTTACCAACTCCTGAAAGTACTCGCTGCCTTCCTGGCCGACCTTCGTGTAGGCGCCCAGGCCCGCCAGCCAGATCTTGCGCGCGTACGTTTTCACGTCGCTGAGCGTGGAAGATTCAACGTCGGTTTTTTTCTTCAGAATAACTTTGGCCATGGTGCACCTCACTCGAAAAAAGGTTTGAGGAACTGCCCGCGCAGGGACGGGCTCAGGCACAAAGTAGTGACAATAATTAGAAACGGCACCCTAACAACTGACACAAACCTGAGAGCGATGACTGCCTTTGTGGGAGCGAGCCTGCTCGCGATTGCGGTGGACCAGCAACATTGATGTTGAATGACACGCCGCAATCGCGAGCAGGCTCGCTCCCACAGGGATAAGTGGTTAACTTTGGTTCTGCATTCGCGACCCTTGCGATCAATCAGGCCAACGCCTTATCCAACGCCTTTTCGATTTCGCCTTTGATCGTGCCGCTCATGGCCGACATCAACATGCCCAGCTCCACGTCGACGCGGATCGAGTCCTCGCCCACATGCACTTCGCCCTTGACCCCGGAACGCTTGAGTTTCAGGGTATCGCCCACCCACTGCGGCTCCAGGCCATAGCTGTCGGACAACTTCTGCGCCAGCTTGTCGGCTTTCTCTCGCGCCGCTTCCTTGCCCAGGCCATGGGCACGTTCAACAGTTATACGGGCCATCGGGTGACTCCTGTTTTATCGGGACTTGCCTGAACGTTTCAGACCCTGGCTGCGTCAAAACGTCCCGGCGGTCGCCCATCTTACCTTCAGCCTTGCCAAGACAAAGCCCTCCACCGGGATTAGAATGTCCCGCATTCTTTTTTGGTGACCGCGATATGACTGATCAGCGCAAAGGCAGCGATGCCGAACCCACCACTCACTTCGGCTTCAAGAACGTGCCGGAAAGCCAGAAAGCGGAAAAAGTCGCCGAGGTTTTCCACTCCGTAGCCGCCAAGTACGACTTGATGAACGACCTGCTCTCCGGCGGCATGCACCGCCTGTGGAAGCGTTTCGCGATCGAGCTGTCGGGCGTGCGCAGCGGTAACCGCGTGCTGGACATCGCCGGCGGCACGGGCGACCTGACGAAGAAGTTCTCCCACATCGTCGGGCCGACCGGCCAGGTGGTCCTGGCCGACATCAACGAGTCCATGCTCAAGGTCGGTCGCGACCGCCTGCTGGACCTGGGTGTGGCCGGCAATGTCGAGTTCGTCCAGGCCGACGCCGAGAAGCTGCCGTTCCCCGACAACCATTTCGACTGCGTGACCATCGCCTTCGGCCTGCGCAACGTCACCCACAAGGAAGACGCCCTGCGCTCGATGCTGCGCGTGCTCAAGCCCGGCGGCCGCCTGCTGGTGCTGGAGTTCTCCAAGCCGACCAACGCGCTGATGTCCAAGGCCTATGACGCCTACTCGTTCGCCTTCATGCCGCTGATGGGCAAGCTGATCACCAATGACTCGGAAAGCTACCGCTACCTGGCCGAATCGATCCGCATGCACCCGAACCAGGAAACCCTGAAGTCGATGATGGTCGAGGCCGGTTTCGACCGCGTGACCTACCACAACATGACCGCGGGCATCGTCGCCCTGCATCGCGGTATCAAACCCTGATGTTGCTCACCGGCCTGCTCGCCAGCGTCGAACTCGGCCTCAACCGGGTGCTGCGCCTGGACAGCACGGCGCTCCCGCGCCTGGCGCACTTGAGCGGTCGCGTGATCGCCGTCGACTGCCGCAGCCCGGCATTGCGGTTGTTCATCCTGCCCAGCGACGAAGGCCTGATGCTCGCCGCCCATTGGGAAGCCGAAGCCGATTGCACGCTGCGCGCCCCGGCGTCGAGCCTGCTGAACCTGGCCCTGGGCAAGGACAAGAGCGCGGTGCTGCACAGCCCCGAAGTCGAACTCGACGGCGACAGCGGTGTGCTGCTGGAACTGGCGGCGATTCTCCAGGACCTGGAACTGGACTGGGAATATGAAGTGTCCCGCTGGATCGGCCCGGTGGCGACCCAGTTGCTCAGCGGCCATCTGAACAGCCGCCGCCGCTGGTATCGCGAGGGCTTCGCCAGCCTGGGACAGAATCTGAGTGAATACCTGGCCGAAGAATCGCGTACCCTCGTAGGCCAACGCGAGGCCCAGGCCCGTTTTGATGAACTGGACCAGGTCAAGCTTGACCTGGAACGACTCGAGGCGCGTTTCGAGCGCCTTTCCCGATCCCTTGAAACCAAGCGATAACGCATGAAGCTGCTTGCCGTCCGCCGTCTGTTGCGCATCCAGCGCGTCGTGATCCGCTACCGCCTCGATGACCTGCTGTTCGCCCTGCCGCTGCCCTGGTTTCTCCTGGCGCTGCGCTTCGTGTTGCCGTGGCGCTGGTTTCCCCGGCGAACCCTGGATCTGACGCGCGGCGCACGCCTGCGCCTGGCGCTACAGGACCTGGGGCCGATCTTCATCAAGTTCGGGCAAATCCTCTCGACCCGTCGCGACCTGTTGCCCGAAGACATCGCCGATGAACTGATGCTGCTGCAAGACCGTGTGCCGCCGTTCGATTCCAAACTGTCGGTGGCGCTGATCGAGGAGCAGTTGGGCAAGAAGATCAGCGAAGTCTTCAGCCGTTTTGACGTCGAGCCCCTGGCCTCGGCCTCCGTGGCCCAGGTTCACGCCGCGCAGCTCAAGAGCGGCGAAGAAGTGGTGGTCAAGGTCATCCGTCCGGGCCTCAAGCCGATCATCGCCCAGGACCTGGCATGGCTGTTCATCCTCGCCCGCGCCGCCGAGCGGTTGTCGGCCGATGCGCGCCTGCTGCACCCGGTGGACGTGGTCCAAGACTACGAAAAGACCATCTACGACGAACTCGACCTGCTGCGCGAGGCCGCCAACGCCAGCCAGTTGCGCCGCAACTTCGAAGGCTCGCCGCTGCTCTATGTGCCGCAAGTCTATTGGGACTGGTGCCGGCCGAAAGTCCTGGTGATGGAGCGCATCTACGGCATCCAGGTGACGGACTTGGCGACCCTGGCCGACCAGCGCACCGACATGAAACTGCTGGCCGAACGCGGCGTGGAGATCTTCTTCACCCAGGTGTTCCGTGACAGTTTCTTCCACGCCGACATGCACCCGGGCAACATCTTCGTCAGCACGGTCCAGCCGTGGAGCCCGCAATACATCGCCATCGACTGCGGCATCGTCGGCAGCCTGACCCCCGAAGACCAGGACTACCTGGCCCGCAACCTGTTCGCCTTCTTCAAGCGTGACTACCGTCGCGTCGCCCAACTGCACATCGATTCGGGCTGGGTGCCGGCCGAGACCAAGCTCAACGAATTCGAAGCGGCAATCCGTACCGTGTGCGAGCCGATCTTCGAAAAACCGTTAAAAGATATTTCCTTCGGCCAGGTGCTGATGCGCCTGTTCCAGACCGCGCGACGCTTCAACATGGAGGTTCAGCCGCAGTTGGTGCTGTTGCAGAAAACCCTGCTGAACATCGAAGGCCTCGGCCGTCAGTTGTACCCGGACCTGGACCTGTGGAACACCGCCCAACCGTTCCTCGAACGCTGGATGCGCGAGCGCGTCAGCCCACGGGCCTTGCTGGGCAATGTGCAGAGCCAGTTCGAGCAGATCCCGCATTTGGCCAACATGACCCGCGACCTGCTCGAACGCATGTCCCAACCCCACGCCCACGACCCGGCGCCACCGTGGCACCGACGCAAGGATGACTGGTTGTTGCGCCTGCTGGGCGCGGCTCACCTGGGTGGCGGCGCGGTGCTGGCGACCGGCGGGCCGCTGAGTCAGCTGGGTCATTGGCCGGCCGGCATCATGATGGTGGTCGGGCTGTATCTGGTCGTTCGCCGATAGCCAGCACCTGTTCACGCTGGCACACTGTTTCAACGCAGGGCCCGCCGATGTCAGGTGCGCGGTCCATGGTCGGAGTCAAAGATGAAAAACTGGCAGGACGAGATCAAGTGGGACGCTGACGGCCTGGTGCCGGCCATCGCCCAGGACCACAAGACCGGGCGCGTATTGATGATGGCCTGGATGAACCGCGAAGCACTGGCCCTGACCGCCGCCGAGAACCGCGCCATCTATTGGTCACGTTCCCGTGGCAAGCTGTGGCGCAAAGGTGAAGAGTCCGGGCATGTGCAACACCTGCATGAGATGCGCCTGGACTGCGACGGCGACGTCATCATCCTGATGGTCGAGCAGGTCGGCGAGATTGCCTGCCACACCGGCCGTCAAAGCTGCTTTTATCGCGTCTTCGAGAACGGCGACTGGAAAACCGTCGACCCAGTGCTCAAGGACCCGCATGCCATCTATTCAGGACATACCCATGAGTGACACCCTGACCCGCCTGGCCCAGGTGCTGGAAGAGCGCAAGGGCGCCGCGGCCGACAGCTCCTATGTCGCCAGCCTGTACCACAAGGGCTTGAACAAGATTCTGGAGAAAGTCGGCGAAGAGTCGGTCGAGACCATCATCGCCGCCAAGGACGCCGCCATCAGTGGCGACTGCAGCGACGTGATCTACGAGACCGCCGACCTGTGGTTCCACAGCCTGGTCATGCTGGCCCAACTGGGGCAGCATCCGCAGGCCGTACTGGATGAACTGGACCGTCGCTTCGGTCTGTCCGGGCACGTCGAGAAAGCCTCGCGCCCGTCCGCCTGATCAATTTTTGAGAGGAGTAGCCACATGGGTATCTTTGACTGGAAACACTGGGTCGTCATCCTGGTCGTCGTGGTGCTGGTGTTCGGCACCAAGAAACTGAAAAACCTCGGCACCGATGTCGGTGAGTCGATCAAAGGCTTTCGCAAGGCCATGAACGATGACGAAAAACCGGCCGACCCGACAACCACCCCGGCTCAGCCCGTACAACCGGCCCAACCGGTACACCCGCAGGCCACTCAGCCTGTGAATGCGCCGAACACTATCGACGTGCAGGCTCAGAAAGTCGAAGAGCCCATCCGCAAAGACTCGTGAGCACTGACTAATGTTTGGGATCAGCTTCACTGAACTGCTGCTCGTCGGCCTCGTCGCCCTGCTGGTACTGGGCCCCGAGCGTCTGCCGGGTGCTGCGCGCACCGCCGGTCTGTGGATCGGGCGCCTGAAGCGCAGCTTCAATGCGATCAAACAGGAAGTTGAACGTGAAATCGGCGCCGACGACATCCGTCGGCAACTTCACAACGAACACATTCTGTCGCTGGAACAGGAAGCCCGGAAGATCTTCACGCCGACCCAGCAGGAGCCAACGCCGGTCCAGCCCACGGTCGAGCCGACGATTGCTCCCCAGGCGCCAGTGGATGGCGCAGGGCCGGTGGCTGAACCGACTCTAGTGACGCCGACGGCAGCGGATACAGCGCCCGCTGCTGTCCCTGCGCCTAACGACCCTACTTTGCCGCCGCGAGCCCCATGAGCGATAAACCTGAAAACGACCAGCCGATGCCGCTGGTATCGCACCTCACCGAGTTGCGCACCCGCCTGCTGCGTTGCGTCGCGGCGGTTTTCATCATCTTCGCCGGGCTGTTCTCCTTCACCCAGCAGATCTACACCTTCGTCTCCACGCCGCTGCGCCAGTACCTGCCAGTCGGGGCGACGATGATCGCCACCGACGTGTCGTCGCCGTTCCTGACGCCATTGAAACTGACGATGATGGTCTCGCTGTTCCTGGCGATCCCGGTGATCCTGCACCAGATCTGGGGCTTCATCGCACCGGGCCTGTACAAGCATGAAAAACGCATCGCCGTGCCGCTGCTGGTCTCCAGCATCCTGCTGTTCTACACCGGCATGGCCTTCGCCTATTTCCTGGTGTTCCCGCTGATCTTCAAGTTCTTCGCCGCCGCCACTCCGGCAGGCGTGGAGATGATGACCGACATCACCAGTTACCTGGATTTCGTCATGACGCTGTTCTTCGCCTTCGGCGTGGCGTTCGAGATCCCGGTGGCGGTGGTGCTGCTGGTGTGGATCGGCGTGGTCGACGTCGCCTACCTGAAGAAGATCCGCCCCTACGTGATCATCGGCTGCTTCGTGGTCGGCATGATCCTCACCCCGCCGGACATCTTTTCCCAGACCCTGCTGGCGGTGCCGATGTGGCTGCTGTTCGAGATCGGCATCCTGTTCGGTGGCCTGGTGCGCAAACGTCGGCAAGAAGACCCCGAGGAACAGCCGGTCGATGACCACAACGACCAGCCGCCAGCGACCCAAGCGTGAACCTGCTGCTGCTCGAAGAGGCTGACTTCATCGGGCCTGACCGCGTCATCCTGAGCGATCGCCGGTTGACCCACATGCAGGAGGTCCACCGCAGCGCCGTCGGTGACAGCCTGCGGGTCGGGCGCATCGGCGGGTTGATGGGCTCGGCCCAGGTACTGCGCCTGGAGGCTCGCGAGGCCGAACTGCAAGTGACCCTAGACCAGGCGCCGCCGGCCAAATTGCCGCTGACCCTGGTGCTGGCATTGCCGCGTCCGAAAATGCTTCGGCGGGTGTTCCAGACCGTCGCCACCATGGGCGTGCCGCGGGTGGTGCTGGTCAACAGCTATCGCGTGGAGAAGAGTTTTTGGCAGACACCGTTCCTGGAGCCCGAGGCCATTCGCGAACAATTGATCCTGGGGCTGGAGCAGGCCCGGGACAGCGTGTTACCAGAAATCGTCATTGAAAAACGCTTCAAACCCTTCGTCGAAGATCGTCTGCCGGCCATCGTGGACGGCACCCTCGGGCTGGTCGGCCATCCAGGCAATCACCCGCCCTGCCCGCGCGCGCTGACGGAACCGGTCACGCTGGCGATTGGCCCGGAAGGCGGCTGGATTCCCTACGAGATCGACCTGCTGGGCAAGGCCGGTCTACAGCCGGTGCAGCTCGGCGAGCGGATCCTTCGGGTCGAGACCGCCGTTACAGCCCTGCTGGCAAGGTTGTTCTAAATGGCATCGCCGCTTCTCCTGTGGCGAGGGGATTTATCCCCGCCGGGCTGCGCAGCAGCCCCTCTTCGGTGCCCAGTCAATGAGTGGGCACGTCACTGCTTAGGGCCGCTTCGCGTCCCCACGGGGATAAATCCCCTCGCCACAAAATAAACAGCCTGAGAATCCTGAGTTCATTCCTACAGATCGCGCCCAAGCTGCCGATACATTCCCCATAAAACCAATTCAACGCTCCAAGGGAGTATCAGCATGTTCGGGTGGCTTGCCCAGGGTCTGGGAAATGTAAGCGTTAACCGCAAACTCGGCGCAGGCTTCGGCCTGGTGCTGCTCCTCACCTTGATGATTGCCTTCACCGGTTGGTCCGGCCTGGGCAATGTCATCAGCCGGGGCGATAAATTGGGGTTCATTGCCAGTCTCAACGACTTGAGCAAAGACTTGAACCTGGCCAGCATCGACTACAACAGCACGCGGGGCGAGAAAGGGCCGCAACAGGTCAACGACTTGCTGGGCAAACTCGAAGACGGCCTGAAGACTGCTCGTCTATTGATCGAACAACCGGCCGACGTGGCGCTGATCGATGCGCAACTGGCCGCCGTCGCCGAATACAAAGGCGCCTTCACCCAGATGACCCGCGCCACTGTCAGCCGCGAAGATGCGCGCAGCAAACTCGGTGCCAGCGCCGACAACGCCGTGGCCCGCGTCGCCGAAGTGGAAAAATTGGTGCTACAAGCTGGCGACGTCACCCCGTTCAACAGCGTGGTCACCCTGAGCAAGGCGATCCAGCAAGCCCGCTACCAGGTTCGCGGCTACACCTACAGCGGCAAGAGCGAAGCCCAGCAACCGGCCCTCGAAGCCATCGACACCGTGCTCAAACTGCTGGCGCGCCTGCCAGATCAATTACCCGAGGAACACGCCGCCAACCTGCAGCAGGCCAGCGACTCCTTCAATCTCTATCGTGCGGCGGTCGCCCAGTTTCGTGACTCGCAGATCGACAACGCCGCTGCCCTCCAGCGCATGACCGAGCAAGGACAGATACTGATCGACGCCAGCCAGAAGCTGACCGTGTCCCAGACAGCCGTGCGTGATCACGACGTCGCCCAAGCCAAGACGGTCCTGATCGCGGCGGCCGCCCTGGCGCTGCTGTTTGGTGTAATCGCGGCCCTGTTCATTACCCGGCAGATCGTCGGCCCGCTCGGCCAGACCTTGAAGGTTGCCGAACGCGTGGCCGCTGGCGACCTGACCCACAACCTGACCTCCGAGCGTCGCGACGAACTGGGCCAACTGCAACGCGCCATGCAAAGCATGACCGTGGGCCTGCGGCAATTGATCGGTGGCATTGGCGAAGGGGTTACCCAGATCGCCAGCGCCGCCGAACAGCTCTCGGCCGTGACCGAGCAGACCAGCGCCGGGGTCAACAGTCAAAAAGTGGAAACCGATCAGGTCGCCACCGCCATGCACGAAATGACCGCCACGGTGCAGGAGGTGGCGCGCAACGCCGAGGAAGCCTCCGAAGCCGCCGTCGCTGCCGACCAGCAGGCGCGTGAAGGCGAAAAAGTGGTCGGCGAAGCCATCGCCCAAATCGAACGCCTGGCCCTCGAAGTGGGTAACTCCACCGCGGCGATGGGCGACCTGAAGCGTGAAAGCGACAAGATCGGCAGCGTGCTCGACGTGATCAAATCCGTGGCCCAGCAAACCAACCTGCTGGCCCTCAACGCCGCCATCGAAGCGGCCCGTGCCGGGGAAGCCGGGCGTGGTTTTGCGGTGGTGGCCGATGAGGTTCGCAGCCTGGCGCAGCGCACCCAGAAGTCCACCGAAGAAATCGAAGAGCTGATCGTCGGCCTGCAATCGGGCACCCAGCAGGTCGCGACCATCATGGACAACAGCCGCAACCTGACCGACAACAGCGTCGAACTGACCCGCCGCGCGGGGGGCTCGTTGGAGAACATCACCCGTACGGTTTCGGCGATCCAGTCGATGAACCAGCAGATCGCAGCGGCGGCCGAGCAGCAGAGTGCGGTGGCTGAGGAGATCAACCGTAGCGTGCTGAATGTGCGTGATGTGTCGGAGCAGACGGCGTCGTCCAGTGAAGAGACTGCGGCCTCCAGTGCTGAGCTGGCGCGGTTGGGGGTTCATTTGCAGACGTTGGTGGGGCGGTTTCGGGTTTGATTTTGGTGTTGGTGTTGGTGTCGTGTGAATATCCATTATTTAGGTAACGGCTGCTGACGGTTCCGCCCTTACGGCGGCTCACTTTTGAGAAGCGCAAAAGTAAGTAAAACGCTTCTGCCCCACCACTCGGTGCCTCGCTAGGGCTCGGCATGCCCTCACTCCGGCATTGGACCGTGGGCCGCCGCGAAGGGCCATCCATGGCCCAGCGCGGCTATCCCGGCATCCATGCCGGGATGCCCACGGTCCAATGCCTGCGTTCGGCCATCGTGGTTAACGGGGCGCCCGAGATCAACGTCCACGCCGAGGCGGCCTGGTAGCCGACCTGGCTCTTGGTGGGATCGCGTTCCTCCTGTGGGAGCGGGCTTGCTCGCGAAGGCGGCGGCACATCCAACATCACCGCAAACTGACACACCGCCATCGCGAGCAAGCTCGCTCCCACATAGGTTTTTTGGTCGTTTATAAGATCAGCGTCCGCCGCCAATCCCTGTGGGAGCCGTGCTTGCTCGCGATGGCGATGGGTCTGCTTGCATCAATGCTGAATGTGCCGCCGCCTTCGCGAGCAGGCTCGCTCCCACATAGGGTCAGTGGTGGCTTATGGATTTGCGACACTGCCAATCCCTGTGGGAGCGGGCTTGCTCGCGAAAGCAGTGGGTCAGCTTGCATCAGTATTGGATGTGCCGCCGCCTTCGCGAGCAAGCCCGCTCCCACAGTTCTGATGGGTGTACGACCGGAAGAGCCAGGTCGGCTGTTAGGCCGCCTCGCGAGCAAGCTTTGCTCCCACAGATCTGACGGGTGTACGACCAAGAGAGCCAGGTCGGCTCTAAGGCCGCCTCAGCGTGGACGTTGATCTCGGGCGCCCCGTTAACCACGATGGCCGAACGCAGGCATTGGACCGTGGGCATCCCGGCATGGATGCCGGGATAGCCGCGCTGGGCCATGGATGGCCCTTCGCGGCGGCCCACGGAGCAATGCCGGAGTGAGGGCACACCGAGCCTAGGCGAGGTGCCGAGTGGTGGGGCAAAAGCGTTTTGCTTACTTTTGACTGGGCCGGCTTCCGGGCTTCTCAAAAGTGAGCCGCTGTAAGAGCGGAACCGTCAGCAGCCGTTACCTAAATAACGGATATACACACAAAAACCCCAGCTCCCACAGTCTGTCATCCCAAGGCTACGGCGCCTTGCGCCATTGCCTACAACTACGCCAGAATCCGCCGGCTTGTGTGCCTTGCCCCCGAGCTCTAACGTTTGCAGGTCGCTGTCAGTTCAGCGATCGGGTTTAGCAGCTCGGCACAATATCAAGGCACGCAGGTCCGCTTTATGGCGGCTGTGCGTGGGGCACTTCGGTGCGCCGGGTTCCTTGATTCCTGGTCTGCTAACCCGCGTACTGCCGCCACCCTTTTCGTTTAGCAGCGATGTCTGGCGGCTCCATCAATCAAGGAGCGTCACTATGCACAAGGCCACACCCAACCCACCAGAACCAGAAACCGATCCCAAGAAACTCCAGGAAGCCACTGATCGCACGCTCGATTACTACCTGAACCCCAAACAGGCCAAATCCGAGAATAAAGCGTCGCCAGGCCAACTCTTCACCGTCGTCGCCAGCATCGACACCGAAAGCCTGCTGGCCAACCTCAGCGAAAACCTGGCCTCAGCCGATGCCATGGTCAGCGACCTTGCGTTTGACCTGAAAGGCTCTCGACGCCACGTTGCCTTCGGCATTCAGCAACTGATCGAACTGAGTAGGTTATTGGCAAACCGGATGTTGGATAGCATCAACCCGCGGCACTGACCGACATCGCCACAAGAAATAGCCCCGCACTCTTACAGAAGCGGGGCTATTTTGATTTATCCGGGGGACGGAACCAGCACAATTGGCGAGTGCATTAACGTACCGTCAAGTCCATTCGGTATCCTGCTCCCGGAGCACCCTCGTGCAACGCAGACTGAATCCTTTCATACAGAGCATTCGCCTCCGCAGTCGTTATTGATCGAGAACAATCACGCAGTACAACGCGCAGTAGAACATTCTCCTGACCGCTCAGAAGGCCGAGTCGCTCAATAGCTTGGGGGGGCAATTCAGACGAAACCCAACGTCCTTTGATCTGCATTTCCTCGATCCAGCCAGAACAGTCCCCGGCTGCCTGCAGCATCCTTTCGGTCAGCACCTCTTCACTCAGTCCAGGAGACACCGCCACCGAAATATCCCGAGAAATCGAAGGCAATCGCGAAACAGCGCTCCATGGCCGCAGATCTTGCATTTGGGCCTGCACCCGCTCGTTGGAGTCACGCAACAAACGGATATCTGGAATGCCCTTGCGTAGCATCGTCAGCCGATCCAGGCCCATTCCCAACGCCAGTCCGCCATGACGCCGAGGATCAATTTCCAATCGCCGCAGCAGCGAAGTGGCGATGAGGCCACATTCGAGTACTTCAACATTGGCGCCGTCGTTCAATACATTCACTTCAATTCCGCCCTCGGTGTAGTGATGCGGGCTATCGCTGTAGACCCAAGGCTTCTCGGGCACTGCGGCGCCGAGAATATCGCCGACCAGACGCAACAGATGCTCGCGATCCGAAAGTTCTGGATCGCCCAGAACCCAAATATCCATCTGATGCGGTTCGGCGCAATGCCATCTATCCCGACTGTCGCGACGAAAAGTGATGCCCGGAGCGGCGAGCAGGATCATCTCCCCCGTCCTGCGCTCTTGAGCAGCCCGTTGAAGGGCGGCAGGAATCTGGCTAGTGGTTTGTGTGCGCAATAGCGAATGCTCGCTTACCCAGCGAGTGTGTTCACTGCCCAAGGTGATCTCTGCCGGGTCATAGCCTAGTAGCCCATAGTTTTCTTCAGCGGACACGATACGCGGGCCAGTCTGAATACGTGCCCGGGGCCAGCCGCTACGGACCAATCCCTCGACAATCTCATTAACCATCAGCCGAACCGCGTGGACGGGTGTATGTGTTTCCGTCAGGTCTGTTACGGACAGCGCCTGCTGGAGAGTTGCATCAGACAAATATTTTTTTGCACCTGCCATTTCCGACCTCATTAGCTCAAAAACTCAAACGAACACTAATAAAACCTATCAACACTAGACCACCCAAACAACGCCAGAGCCTCATTTACTTAAATTTCAGAGAACCACTACAGACACTTCCTACACAAATAACCTCTTCACAGCCATCAAACATACAAACAGCATAATTCATTCTAAAAACTCTCAAAAAGACCTATTCCAAATCTTGGAAATACTTGAATTAATACAACCTCCCTTATTCGACAAAGGGATTCCCAAAAAAAAGGAGGATAAATATGGAACAGCAAATAGATACATCAGAAAAACTGAGTCGTCTGACCTCGGGCCCGGAAAACTTTGGATGGGCTCCATTGGCTTGGGCCTACACGGAGGACTGACTTCCACTAACCAGCGGGCGGCATGTATATGCCGTCCGCCTATACAGGAGCAATCCATGTCATCCTTGACCCGTATCCACACACTTTTTGGAGAGGAAGAATTCTGGGTCGTTGCAGACTCACAGGAATTCCTTGATGAATGCAGTCATCAAGGGTTAAACACAGCGCGCATTCACGAGCTCAGTACTCTCCCTCGAAATAGCATCATTTTCTCGTTCAGCAACAACGCGGCCAAGCTCACACTGGAGATTGCCAAGGCCACCCCGGTCAAGAAGAGCGTTTTCTGCGCAGCACAGGTCTTCGATCCATCTTTCAGTAGCGCGAACTACAGTTTGCACTTACTGCTTAACAGCGATTTCAGAAAGGCATTAGAAAAACAGCGTTTCTTTTTAAACATGCTTAACTCCCATGACTCATTTTTCCTATCAGGAGAAGATACTTTCGGAAAAGTCACACTCAACTGCCAAGCAGAACCCTACGCGTTGATAAAGGAGGACGTTTCAGAGAATTTCATACACTCAGCAGCCGAGTTTTTCGAAGTGCACTATGCCCACATGAATATCCAAGAACGCTGCCCGTTCTGTGTTAACGGGGTACTTAAGATTTCTGGAATTTTAACGGTCTTAAGAAAAGCCAATCCACAACTACCTAACGACATTCGAGCCAGGCTTGAGCTGTTATCAGAGTCGGTAGCTAGGGCGGGAGGATTGCTGAGCGTCGTGGAAAACAAGGTCACGTCTTTACAAGCCGACAACGAGGAGCATATCGAAACATTGAAATCAGCTGCCGGGATTCGAGGACTCGGACTGACCGAATTCGCTATCGGCGTCAACGAAGACATAGCAGCCTTCATAGATTACAAGGTGAACTCTCAAATGAACGAGGGCATCAACGGTGTCCATTTAGCTATCGGGGATGGTTCCAGCGGCTTTCACATTGACTTCCTCAGTCCAGACGTCAATGTCACTACAGTTGCTTAATAACACCAGTCGCTCGAAATCCAGAAGTCCCAGGTACAAATCCTTAGGCCAACAAAAAGCCCCGCTTCCTTCCAGAAGCGGGGCTTTTTGCGTATCAGGCCACTTGAGGCTGTACGCTCACCGGCTGTAGCGGCAGCAGCGGTGCATGGGGATCGGCCTTGACCGATTCACGCCACGCCGCCAGCCACTCCGGATGCCCCTCGCTCCAGACCTGCTCATGCAGGCGGGACAAGGCCACCGGGTCGCTCAGCAGGGCCAATCGCTCGGCATTGCTGAGACCGGCAGGGCCGACCTTCAGGGCGTGCCGAACGCGTTCGACCCGCAGCCATTCAATCGGCTCTGCCTTGCCATGGCGTGAAGTCGCCAGTGCATAGGCCAAGGCGTTCTGTTGTGGATCGACCACTGCCCGGATGAAACCGTCGTTCAGCGCGTGCCAACGGTTTTCATGGGTGTACTGGTCCGTCGACAGCAACTCTTGGGGCGGTGCGTATTCCTCAGGGATCAGGAACAGGCTCTCATCGCGGGACTTCAAGCCCAGGCCCACGCGACTGGAGATCACCGACACCGGGATCGACAGGATCAACGACCCGACGATCGGCACCAGCCACCACAGGAAGCTTGGGTTCAGCCAGATCACCAGCAAGGCCCAGAAGAAGCCCAGCAAGGTTTGCGGGCCGTGGCGCTTGACCGCTTCGCTCCATGGCGTGGAGTCGTCGTCACGTTTCGGCGAGTTCCAGGTCGCGGCCCAGCCCAGGAAAGCGGCCAGGACGAAACGGGTGTGGAAGATCATCCGCACCGGCGCCAGCAGCATGGAGAAGAGCATCTCCAGCAGCATCGACATGGTCACCTTGAACTTGCCACCGAATTCCTTCGCGCCCTTGGCCCAGATCAGCACGATGCTCAGCAGCTTAGGCAGGAACAGCAGCACGATGGTGGTCGAGAACAGGGCGATGGCTTTTTCCGGGTGCCATTGCGGCCACAGCGGATAAAGCTGGCGTGGCTCAAGGAAGTATTGCGGCTCCATCAGCGTATTCACCGCCAGCAGCGCGGTGGACAGCACCAGGAAGAAGAACCACAGCGGCGCGGACAGGTAGGACATCACGCCGGTCAGGAACACCGCACGGTGCACCGGGTGCATGCCCTTGACCAGGAACAGCCGGAAGTTCATCAGGTTGCCATGGCACCAACGACGGTCACGCTTGAGTTCGTCCAGCAGGTTCGGCGGCAGCTCTTCGTAGCTGCCCGGCAGGTCATAGGCAATCCACACGCCCCAGCCGGCACGGCGCATCAGCGCCGCTTCGACGAAGTCGTGGGAGAGGATCGCGCCCGAGAACGCCCCCTTACCCGGCAACGGCGCCAAGGCGCAGTGATCGATGAACGGCTTCATGCGGATGATCGCGTTGTGCCCCCAGTAATGGGATTCGCCCAACTGCCAGAAGTGCAGACCGGCGGTGAACAACGGACCGTACACCCGCGTGGCGAACTGCTGCATGCGCGCATACAGCGTGTCCATGCCCGAAGCCCGTGGCGCGGTCTGGATGATGCCGGCGTCGGGCGTGGCTTCCATCAGGCGCACCAGGCTGGTCAGGCATTCGCCGCTCATCACCGAGTCCGCGTCGAGCACGACCATGTACTTGTAGTCGCTGCCCCAACGACGGCAGAAATCGTCGAGGTTGCCGCTCTTGCGCTTCACGCGACGGCGACGGCGACGGTAGAAGATCTTGCCGAAGCCCCCGGCTTCACGGCAGACATCCAGCCAGGCTTGCTGCTCGGCCACGCAGATATCGGTTTCGTTACTGTCGCTGAGCACGAAGAAGTCGAAGCGATCCAGGTCACCAGTGGCCGCCACCGATTCGAAGGTCGCGCGCAAACCGGCGAATACCCGCGGCACGTCTTCGTTGCAGATCGGCATCACCAGTGCGGTGCGGGCGTCCTTGGGAATGGGCTCGTTGCCGGCGCTGGCGCCGGAAATGCGGTATTTGTCGTGGCCAGTGAGCAATTCGAGAAAGCCCATCAGCGCTGTCCAGAAACCTGCCGACACCCAGCAGAACAGGATCCCGAACAGAATCAGGATGCTGGTTTGCAACGCATACGGCAGCACTTGCGTGGCCGTCTGCAACAGCGGTTGGTGCAGGACTTCGTCCAGGTCCACCAGCGACCAGCCCTGGTACGGCATGATGCCTTTCATGTACCAACCGGCCACGATGGTCTGGCCGAGCATCAGGATCAGCAGGATGTAGCGGCGGATCGAACCCACGGTACGCCAGCGTGCATGGGGCAGCACGCGCTCATCCTTGGGCGGCTTCGGCGGGTTGGTGCGACCGGTCAGGCGCCGCCAGGCGCGCACCAGGATATTGGTGCGCCACGGCTCCGGCACGACCTTGGTCCGGCGAATCGGCGGCGTCGCCTTCAAGCACACCCGGCCGTTGGCATCGAGCGCCAGCATTTCGGCGTCCTCGAGCTCCTCGGCGGTGCTCAGCGTCAGGCGACGGCCCACCGAGGCTTGCGCCGCCTCGTCGGGTGCGTCGAATGTCGAAGAAGCCAGGCGCTGATGCAATTCGCTGAATGACGTGCAGCCTGCCAGCTCGGCGCGCTGCTCGTCGGTCATCGGCAAATGGGCCAGATACTCACTGAGAGATTCTGGTTGTACGGACGTATTACTCATCGGCAGGCAACTGGTAGCTCCAGGTCTCGGTCAGGACTTGTTCAGTCTGTTCCGGTTCCTGTGGGGTTGGGGTCGGCTCGGCAGCGGCGGTGGACGCTTTAACGGCCTTGGCTTCTTTCTGCTCGCCAGCTTGCTCGTTGGCTTTCTCTTCTTTTTCGCTCTGCTGCTTGGCGACCTTGTCGGCCTTGGCCAGGGTGGCCACGGAGTGCGCGGTAGCCGGCAGTTCGACAGGGACCAGCGGCCGGACCAAGGCGGCACGCATCTCGGTCGCTTTGCTCGGATCCTTGATCTTCATGCGCAGCGTCAGGCGCCAGCCCTTGGTTTCAGGGTTGTAGCGCACGCTGTTCTCGACGATCTCGCCATTGTCGCCAACGCTCACCTGGCTACGCACTTCGGCGTCTTCAGGCAACGCTTGCAGGGACGGACCTTCGAAATCCACCAGGTAGGCCACGCTGCCGTCCGGTTGACGGAT
This sequence comes from Pseudomonas thivervalensis, assembly GCF_001269655.1. Taxonomy (GTDB): domain Bacteria; phylum Pseudomonadota; class Gammaproteobacteria; order Pseudomonadales; family Pseudomonadaceae; genus Aquipseudomonas; species Aquipseudomonas thivervalensis. Next base: position 290,021 of record NZ_LHVE01000001.1, on the reverse strand, counting down.
CAGGTTGGACTGCTTCACGTCGCCGGTGGAGCGCAGGGTCTGCTTGACCCAGGCGCTGTCCGGCGAGTGCAGGTTGGCTTCATCGAGGGTCCAGTGCAGACGGTAGGCGAAGTCCAGCGGCTGGCCTGGCTCAGGCAGCTTTTCCGGGCTCCAGAACGCAACGATGTTGTCGTTGGTTTCGTCCGCGGTCGGGATCTCGACCAGATCGACGGTGCCCTTGCCCCAATCGCCTTTCGGTTCGATCCAGGCACTTGGGCGTTTTTCGTAACGGTCATCCAGGTCTTCGTAGTGGCTGAAGTCACGACCACGTTGCAGCAGGCCGAAACCACGCGGGTTTTCGACCGAGAAGTTGCTCACGGCCAAGTGTTTCGGGTTGTTCAGCGGACGCCAGATCCACTCGCCGTTACCGGCATGGATGGACAGGCCGCTAGAGTCGTGGAGCTCACGACGGTAGTTCAACACCTTGGACGGCTGGTTGGCGCCGAACAGGAACATGCTGGTCAACGGGGCGATGCCCAGCTTGTTGACGCGATCACGCAGGAACACGCGGGATTTCACGTCGACAACGGTGTCGGTGCCCGGACGCACGGTCAGGCGATACGCACCAGTGGCCCGTGGCGAATCCAGCAGGGCGAAGATCACCAGGTGCTTGTCGGTCGGTTTCGGACGCTGGATCCAGAACTCGCGAAAGCGCGGGAACTCTTCACCGGATGGCAACGCGGTGTCGATGGCCATGCCACGCGCGGACAAGCCGTAGACCTGGCCCTTGCCGATGACGCGGAAATAACTCGCGCCCAGCATGGTCATGATTTCGTCTTGCTTGTCGGCCTTGTTGATCGGGTACAGCACGCGGAAACCGGCGTAGCCCAGCTGTTCGGTGGCCTTGGGATCGAACTTCACGTCGCCGAAATCGAAACGTGTCGGGTCGTACTTGATCTCGTCGACGGTGGTCGCGGTGATTTCGTTGATCTTCACCGGCGTGTCGAAATGCATGCCCTGGTGATAGAAGGACAGCCGGAACGGAGTCTTCTGGTCGGCCCATTCCGCTTTTTCGGTGCGGAAACGGATTTTCTGATAATCGGCGAATTTCATTTCGCGGAATTCGTTCGGCAAATTGCTGCGCGGGGCTTCGAACTTCTGCCCGGCCAGTTCTTGTGCCTTCGCCGACACATCATCCAGGCTGAATGCCCACAGTTGGCCCGCGCCGAACAGGCACAGCAGGGCCGAGCCCGCTACCAAGGCGCTTCTAAACCGTTTGGCAGTCATTTTTGGTGCATTACAGGGACTAACAATCACGAGCAACCCTCGCCGAAAACTGATCAAAAAACCAACGGCCAGATAAAGTATCTGCACGGTAACGGCGCTGAAAAACCGTTCCTGCGGACCACTCTTGCCAAGTTGGCGAGCATTGTTCCGACTCCGACGGGGCAAAATGATTCCCCAAACGGTTCAGGACAAGTCTCTACCTAAGTCAAATGGACCAGCGAACGCTGATCCCCCGTAGCGCGCGATTATCTAGTAGCCCGCGTGACAACGCATCAGGGGTAGCAAAGTATTTATCGAGAAAACTCCCTGTTTAGCCTCGAAACAGAACCGAAAAGATGTTTCAAACGCTTTCAGGACTGTAACAGGAAGGTTACCGGGCCATCATTGACCAGATGAACCTGCATGTCGGCGCCGAATCTACCTGATGCCACAGTGCCATGCACCTGTTTCGCCTGGGTCAGTAAATAGTTGAACAGCTCTTCGCCCAGGGCCGGAGGCGCGGCCGTGGAAAAACTCGGGCGCAGACCGCTTTTGGTGTCCGCCGCCAGGGTGAACTGCGACACCAGCAGCAACCCACCACCGACATCCACCAGGGACAGGTTCATCTTGCCCTCGGCGTCGCTGAACACGCGATAGTTAAGCAGCTTGTGCAGGAGTTTGTCGGCGCTGGCCCGGGTATCCCCCGGCTCGACGGCCACCAGCACCAGCAAGCCCTGGTCCACGGCCCCGACGATCTCGCCTGCCACTTCGACCCGGGCGCCGCGCACGCGTTGCAACAGCCCCTTCATGCTTCTTCGGGCGGCAGGTCGAGCAGGCGCCGGGCCATTTGCGCGGCGGCGCGCACCAGTGCATCGGTAATCCCCGGCTCCGAAGCGGCGTGTCCGGCGTCGCGGATCACCTGCAGCTCGCTGTTGGGCCAGTTCTGATGCAGCTCCCAGGCGTTGTCCAACGGGCAGATGACGTCGTAGCGGCCGTGCACGATGACGCCCGGCAAATGGGCGATCTTGCCCATGTCGCGAATCAACTGGTTGGGCTCGAGGAAAGCGTTGTTGGTGAAGTAGTGGCATTCGATCCGGGCAATCGACAGCGCCCGCTGCGGCTCGGAGAAGCGATCGACCACCAGCGGGTTCGGACGCAGGGTCGCGGTACGACCTTCCCAGGTGGACCAGGCCTTGGCCGCGTGCATCTGGGCGATCTGGTCGTTGCCGGTCAGGCGCTTGTGGAAAGCGCTGAGCAGGTCGTCGCGCTCGTCCAACGGGATCGGTGCGATGTAGTCCTGCCAGTAGTCGGGAAACAGGCGACTGGCGCCGGCCTGGTAGAACCACTCGATTTCCTGCGGACGGCAGAGAAAGATCCCACGCAGGATCAGGCCATGCACCCGCTCCGGATGGGTCTGGGCGTAGGCCAGGGCCAGGGTCGAGCCCCAGGAGCCGCCGAACAACACCCATTTCTCGATGCCCAGGTGCTTGCGGATGCGCTCCAGGTCTTCGACCAGATCCCAGGTGGTGTTGTTTTCCAGGCTGGCGTGGGGGGTGGAGCGACCGCAACCGCGCTGGTCGAAGGTGACGATGCGGTACAGGTTCGGATCGAAGTAGCGGCGGCTCTGCGCATCGCAGCCGGCACCCGGGCCGCCGTGAATGAACACCACCGGCAGGCCTTCCGGGGAACCGCTTTCATCGACATAGAGGGTGTGGGTGTCATCGACAGCCAGATCGTGCCGGGCATGGGGTTTGATCTGCGGGTACAAAGTCTGCATTGCGCGCTCCGTAAGGGGTCGAGTCATCCCTGTGGGGACTTCTATTTAGTCTGCCGTCCGGCATCATAAACCCGAATCACCTCAATGAGCATGCCCCCTGCGCAGTCAAAGCATGTCAGCCAGGAACCCCAGCAGCATGCGATACAGCTGATCGACCTCCGGCACCTGGCCCCGGCCACGCAGACAACCGTGGACCAACCCTTGGCCGACATACAGCGCGGCGTCCACTCCTGCGGCGTTAAGCCGCTCGCTATAAAGGGCGCCGTCGTCGCGCAAAGGATCCCATTGGGCTACGGCAACCAGCGCTGGCGGCACGCCGCTCAGGTCGTCCGCGAGTAGCGGCATCGCATAAGGCGAGGGCCGAGCGCCCGCCAGGTACAGCGCCTCATAACGCTCCAGATCGCGGCTGCTCAGGAGCGGGGCATCGGAGCATTCATGACGCGACAGCAAATCGGCGGGACCACCGAGCGCCGGATAGATCAACACCTGGGCCAGGGGCAACGGTTGCCCGGCATCGCGCAAGGCCAGGCACAACGCAGCGGCAAGATTGCCGCCGGCACTGTCACCGATCACCAGTCGGCGGCGGGGGTCGATGGCAAACGGAGCGTCCGCCAAGTGATGCCACACTGCGAGGCAATCGTCAAAACCGGCCGGAAACGGATGCTCCGGGGCCAACCGGTAATCCACGGCCACCACCAGCGCGCCCAGCTCAGTCGCCAGTTCCATGCAGATGAAGTCATGGGAGTCCAGGCCCCCCACCACCCAACCGCCACCGTGCAGATAAAGCAAGCACGGCCAGCCAGCGAGCGGTGCCGCACGCTGCGGGTAATAGGCCCGCACAGCCACGCCGGCCAGCTCGAAATCCTCGAGGGCCAGCGTCGGCGGACACGGCGGAGTGAACGCCCGGCACATCTGACTATAGGCCTGGCGCGAGCCTTCAAGGCTGTCGTCCGGGGCGGTGAAGCTCAGGGTTTTGTCGATGAAGGCGGACATTGCCTGGGAGAGTGGGTAGGCCATCTTGGGTTGCCATGCGTCGAAGGAGGATGTGGCTCAGCCGCTTTTGTGGCTTTTGTGGCTTTTATGGCTTTTATGGCTTTTATGGCGAGGGAGCTTGCTCCCGCTCGGGTGCGCAGCGCCCGCTTTTTTTTAGGGCTTCTTCGCAGCCCAGCGGGAGCAAGCTCCCTCGCCACGGGATTATCGCTGTCCTTGATACCGTGTCAGTTCTTGAGGCTGGCCTGCACCGCCGCCACGCCATCCTTGCCATCGAAGCTCGTGACGCCAGCCAGCCAGCGCTGCAGGTCCTCGGGATGCTCGCGCAGCCATTGCCGGGCGACGTCCTGGGGTGTCTTGCGCTCCATGATCGGCACCATCAGTTGGCTCTCCTGGGCGGCGGTGAAGGTGAGGTTCTCCAAGAGCCGGTTCACATTTGGACAACGCTGGGCGTAGTCCGGCGCGGTCACCGTGGAGACAGTCGCGGCGCCTTCGTTCGGGCCATAAACGTCTTCGCTGCCGGTCAGGTAGGTGACGTTCATGTTGATGTTCATCGGGTGCGGGGTCCAGCCGACGAAGACCACGAACTCCTTGCGATTCACTGCCCGTTGCACCGCGGCGAGCATGCCCGCTTCACCGGATTCGATCAGTTTGAAATCCTTGAGGCCGAAGTGGTTGGTTTCAATCAAGGTCTTGATGGTGGTGTTGGCGCCGCTGCCCGGCTCAATGCCGTAGATCTTGGCGCCGAGCTGGTCCTTGAACCGGGCAATGTCGGCAAAGGTCTTGAGCCCCGCTGCCGCCACATAGTCTGGAACGGCCAGGGTGGCCTGGGCGTCGGCCAGGCTGGGTTTGTCCAGGACCTTCACCTGGTTGGCCGCCAGGAACGGGGCGATGTTCTTGTCCATCGCCGGTTTCCAATAGCCCAGGAAGATGTCGAGCCGCTTGTCGCGGATGCCGGCGAAGATGATCTGTTGCACGGCGCTGGTCTGCTTGCTTTCGTAGCCCAGGCCGGTGAGCAGCACATCGGCCATGCCACTGGTGGCGATCACGTCGGTCCAGTTGACCACGCCCATGCGCACGGTCTGGCAGGACGCAGGCTCGGCAGCCATCGCCCCGCCGCTCAAGATGACGGTACCGCAGAGGATCGACAGACAGCGTTTGAACAGTCTTTTCATCGGGGAGGTCTCGTGCGGCAGCGGATTATTGTAGGTCGGTGTCTTGCTGCACCGTGACCGAAACATTACGCAGCGCCGAGGGGCTGAAGATGAACTGTGGCGACGCGGTTTTGCACGGTGGCGACAGGTGGAGAGGCATGAATATAGTTAAAAAGGCATGGATGCAGTTGTGGCGAGGGAGCTTGCTCCCGCTGGGTGGCGAAGCCGCCCCGAGAATCTTGTGAGCGCTGCGCACTCAAGCGGGAGCAAGCTCCCTCGCCACAAAAAGCGCCTCACTGCAGATCAGTGCTTGTAAGCCTGCTTCCCCCACGCCAGGAAACCTTCCAGCAACTCCCTGAGCACCACTTGGGTCGGCGCCGCCAGATCCGGGCGATAGTTGAACGGTTCGAACTCTTCCATATAGGTGCTCTGGCACAGTTCCAGTTGCACCGCGTGGATGTCCTGGGCCGGGTTGCCGTAGTGCCGCGTGATGTGTCCGCCTTTGAAACGCCCGTTGAGCACATGGGTGAACTGGCCGTGGCGGGCGCAGATGGCTTCGAGCTGGCTGGCCAGGGTCGGGTCGCAACTGGCGCCGTTGAACGTGCCCAGATTGAAATCCGGCAGCTTGCCGTCGAACAGGTGCGGGATCACCGAACGGATCGAGTGGGCATCGAACAGCAAGGCATAGCCAAACTCGGCCTTGAGCCGCGCCAGTTCCTGCTGCAGCGCCTGGTGGTACGGCAGCCAGACCTGTTGCAGATACGTCGCCCGCTCCTCGGCCGACGGCTCCAGCCCTTCGCGAAACAACGGCACGCCGTCGAACAGCGTCGCCGGGTACAAACCGGTGGTGGCGCCGACGTACATCGGCTTGTCATCGGCGGGGCGATTCAGGTCGACGACGAACCGCGAGTACTCCGCGGCCAGGGTGCTGGCGCCCAGCTCGGCGGCAAACTCATAGAGCTGGGGAATGTGCCAGTCGGTGTCCGGCAGGCTCTGGGCTTCGGGGATCAACCCGGCCTGTACCGCCGGGGTCAGGCGCAGGCCGGCATGGGGCATGCTGATCAACAGCGGCACGCGCCCTTGCTTGAAATTCAGGACCTTCTCCACAACCGTTCTCCTCAATCGATTTCCACGCCGTGACGCACGACGCGTTTTTCCAGATCGCCACCGAGCCAGTACGCCAGGTCGGCCGGACGATCGATGTGCCAGGCAACAAAATCCGCGACCTTGCCGACTTCCAGCGAACCGTGGGTGTGAGCCATGCCCAAGGCCTGGGCCGCATGAAGCGTCGCCCCTGCCAGGGCTTCTTCCGGGGTCATGCGGAAACAGGTACAGGCCATGTTCAACATCAGGCGCAACGACAACGCCGGCGAGGTGCCGGGGTTGAGGTCGCTGGCCACGGCGATTTTCACCCCGTGCTTGCGCAGGGCGTCCATGGGCGGCAGCTGGGTTTCGCGCAGGAAATAAAACGCTCCCGGCAGCAATACCGCCACGGTGCCGGAGGCGGCCATGGCCTTGGCGTCGTCCTCGGTCATGAATTCCAAGTGATCGGCCGACAGCGCCTGGTAACGCGCCGCCAGGCTGGAGCCGTGCAACGATGACAATTGTTCAGCGTGCAGCTTCACTGGCAGGCCCAGTTGTTGCGCGGTGATGAACACCCGCTCGACCTGCGCCGGGGAAAACGCCAGGTATTCGCAAAAGGCATCCACCGCATCCACCAGCCCCTCGGCCGCCAGGGCCGGCAGCATCTCGGAGCAGATGTGCTCGATGTAGTCATCGGCGCGATCCTTGTACTCCGGCGGCAAGGCGTGGGCCGCCAGACAGGTGCTGCGTACGCTGACCGGCAATGCATCACCTAGGCGACGGATGACCCGCAGGATCTTGCGCTCGCTTGCCAGGTCCAGGCCGTAGCCGGACTTGATTTCCACCGTGGTCACGCCGTCGCGTATCAGGCTTTTCAGGCGTTTGGCGGCGCTGGCGAACAGTTCGTCCTCAGTGGCGGCGCGGGTGGCGCGCACCGTGCTGGCGATGCCGCCACCGGCTGCGGCGATCTCGGCGTAGCTGACGCCTTGCAGGCGCTGTTCGAATTCACCGCTGCGGTTGCCGCCGAACACCGTGTGGGTGTGGCAGTCGATCAGCCCCGGCGTGACCCAGGCGCCCTTGAGGTCGTTGACCGCCGGGTAGTCGCCCGTCGGCAATTCGGCACGCGGGCCGATCCATTGAATGTGCTCGCCCTGGGTGACGATGGCGGCGTCTTCGATGATCGAGTAGACGCCCTGGGCCATGGTGGCGGCGTGGCAGTTTTGCCAGAGGGTTTTCATCCCGATGCCTCCGTAGATTAATGACAAGCGCACACGTAGGAGCTGCCGAGTGCAACGAGGCTGCGATCTTTCCCCAGACAATTGAGTCGTGAGCGAACGCACAACAGATCAAGGTCAAAAGATCGCAGCCTTCGGCAGCTCCTACAGGGTGCACGCTCTTCAGCAGTTAAAGGCTCGGCAACAACTGCGCCGTGACCAATTCGTTCAGGCACCGACTCGCCAGCAATTCACTGGCCGCATTGATGTCCGGGGCAAAGAACCGGTCTTTCTCATAGAACGGCACCTCTGCACGCAGCAGCGCCCGGGCCTGTTCCAGTTTGACGGAGGTCTTCAAACCCCCGCGCAGGTCCAGCCCCTGGCACGCCGCGAGCCATTCCACCGCCAGGATCCCGCGGGTGTTCTCGGCCATTTCCCACAGGCGCTTACCGGCGGCCGGGGCCATGGAGACGTGGTCTTCCTGGTTGGCCGAAGTCGGCAGGCTGTCCACCGAATGGGGATGGGACAGCGCCTTGTTTTCACTGGCCAGGGCGGCAGCAGTGACCTGGGCGATCATGAAGCCGGAGTTCACCCCGCCATTGGCCACCAGGAACGGCGGCAGTTGCGACATATGCTTGTCCATCATCAACGAAATGCGCCGCTCGCTCAGGGAGCCGATCTCGGCAATCGCCAGGGCCATGTTGTCGGCGGCCATCGCCACCGGTTCGGCGTGGAAGTTGCCGCCGGAAATCACGTCGCCCTCGGCGGCGAACACCAGCGGGTTGTCCGACACCGCGTTGGCCTCTATCACCAGCACCTCGGCGGCCTGGCGGAACTGGGTCAGGCAGGCGCCCATCACTTGCGGCTGGCAACGCAGGGAGTACGGGTCCTGGACCTTGTCGCAGTTCTGGTGCGAATCGGAGACTTCGCTGCGCTCGCCCAGCAGATCGCGGTAGGCCGCGGCGGCATCGATCTGGCCTTTCTGGCCACGGGCGGCATGGATGCGTGCATCGAATGGCGAGCGCGAACCGAGCACTGCTTCCACTGTAAGCCCCCCCAGGGCCAGGGCACCGGCAAACAGGTCTTCACCTTCGAACAGGCCACGCAGCGCAAACGCGGTGGACACCTGGGTGCCGTTGAGCAGCGCCAGGCCTTCCTTGGCGGCCAGGGTCAGCGGCGCGAGACCGGCGACCTTCAGCGCGTCGACGGCCGGCAGCCATTCGCCCTTGTAGCGGGCCTTGCCTTCGCCCAGCAGCACCAGGGACATGTGGGCCAGCGGCGCCAAGTCACCGGACGCACCGACCGAACCCTTGAGCGGGATGTGCGGGTAGACCTCGGCATTGATCAGCGCAATCAGCGCATCGATCACCTGCCGTCGGATGCCGGAAAAGCCTCGGCTCAGGCTGTTGACCTTGAGCACCATGACCAGCCGTACCAGCGCATCGCTGATCGGCTCGCCCACGCCGGCGGCATGGGACAGCACCAGGGAGCGCTGCAGGTTTTCCAGGTCTTCGCTGGCGATGCGGGTCGAGGCCAGCAGGCCGAAGCCGGTGTTGATGCCGTAGGCGGTACGATTCTCGGCGAGGATCTGCTCCACGCACGCAACACTGGCTTCGATCTGTGCCGACGCGCTGGCGTCCAGGCTCAGGGTGACCGGTTGCTGATAGATGTCACGCAATTGAGCCAGGCTCAATTGGCCGGGAATCAGGTTTAAGGCAGTCATGTATTGCTCCTTTTGAGAGTTTTGTTTTCACCCGCCAGTCGCTCCGGAATGTTCCGTTGTCCGTCACCTTCGCTTTTTGGCGATGCCTTGTGGGCTATAGGTGCCTTGGCACGCTGGCGCTATTTTGATCAGTTCAAATTCGGTAATACGCTGTGCAGCACATTCGGGTCTTTCAGCAGCCCGGCGGCACTGGCGATGTCCGGCGCCAGCCAGCGGTCCTGGTCGTAGGCCGGAACACGCTCGCGCAGCAGTTTCCAGGCGATGTCGGTGCCGGCGCCGAAGCGCTGCGTCTTGAGAAATTCAAAGGCCTGGGCCGCCAGCAGGTATTCGATGGCGAGGATTTGCGTGCAGTTTTCCAACGCCCGGTGCAGCTTCAGGGCCGCGTTGGTGCCCATGCTCAGGTGATCTTCCTGCAAGCCGGAAGTGACGAAATTATCCAGCACCGCCGGTTGCGCCAGTTGCTTGTTTTCCGCGCACAGCGACGCGGCGACGTATTGCACGATCATCATCCCCGAGTTCACGCCGGGGCTGGCCACCAGGAAGGCTGGCAGGCCGCTGACGTGAGGGTTGATCAAACGGTCGAGGCGACGCTCGGCGATGGAGCCGATCTCAGCCATGGCAATCGCCAACAGGTCCGCCGCCAACGCCACTGACTGGCCGTGGGGGTTGGCCTGGGACATGACCCGGAAGTTCTCCGGCGTCCCCAGCAGCAGCGGGTTATCGGTGACCGCGTTGAGTTCGGTTTCGATCTGTTGCCGGGCATGGGCTAGCTGGTCGCGAGCGGCGCCGTGCACTTGCGGAATCGAGCGGATGCTCAAGGCGTCCTGGGTGCGAATGCCCAGGCTCGACGCGATGATTTCGCTGCCGTCGAGCAGCGCCCGCAAATTCACGCCAACCTGCTGCATGCCCGGGTGCGGCTTGAGGGCCATGACGTCGGCGTCGAACGCGGCGATCTGGCCGCGCTGGGCCTCGAAGCTCATGGCGCCGATCACGTCGGCCCATTGCATCAGCCGCGTCGCATCGGCCAGGGCCAGGCAACTCAGGCCGGTCATGCACGGCGTGCCGTTGACCAGGCACAAGCCGTCCTTGGCCCCCAGTTGCACCGATTGCAAACCTTCGGCGGCCAGGGCCTGTTGCGCCGGGACTATTTGCCCGCGATAGCTGACCTGGCCAACGCCCAGCAACGCGATGCCGATGTGGGCCATGTGCGTCAGGTAACCCACCGAACCCTGGGACGGCACTTGTGGCGTGATGCCGCGATTGAGCAATGCCAGCAACGCCTCGACCACCCGGCGATGGATGCCGGATTTGCCCTGGCTGTAATTGAGGATGGCGGCGCAGAGAATCGCCCGAGTCTGCTCGTCGGAAAGCACCGGGCCGACGCCACAGGCATGGCTGAGCAGGGTGTTGCGCGACAGTTGGCTGAGTTGTTCGTCCTTGAGCGAGACATTGCACAAGGCGCCCAGGCCGGTGTTGACGCCATAGGCGCGCTCGCCGCTGGCGACGATGCGCTGGACGATGGCCTGGGCATTGTCGATCCGCGCCCAGGTCTGGGTCGACAGCTCGAGCACAGCGCCGAAGCGAGCGACAGCGACCACGTCCTGCCAGCGCAACGGAGCGCCGGTGATTACGATTTTTTCAGCCTGGGACATCTTCAACCTCATGAAAAATTCATTTCAGCATCACATCTGGCTAAGGCATAGCCTCTGTGGCGAGGGAGCTTGCTCCCGCTGGACTGCGCAGCAGGCCCAAAAGAAGCGGCCGCTGCGCGCCCGAGCGGGAGCAAGCTCCCTCGCCACAAAAGCGCGCCGACCACCACAACCTCACACCACTGCCGCCCTGCGTTGTACAAACCGATCGACATACTCATCCGCCGGCGAATGCAGGATCTCCCGCGGCGTGCCGACCTGGATCAGCTTGCCGTCCTTGAGGATCGCAATGCGGTTGCCGATGCGCACGGCCTCGTCGAGGTCGTGGGTGATGAAAACGATGGTCTTGTGCAGGGTCTTTTGCAGTTCCAGCAACTGGTCCTGCATTTCCGCGCGAATCAGCGGGTCGAGGGCGCTGAAGGCTTCGTCCATCAGGATGATGTCAGTGTCCGCCGCCAGGGCCCGGGCCAGGCCGACGCGTTGGCGCATGCCGCCGGAGAGCTGGTGCGGGTATTTGTTCTCATAGCCCTTCAGGCCCACGGTGTTGATCCAGTGCAGCGCCCGCTCGGCGCACACCTGCTTGCTCTCGCCACGGACTTTCAAGCCATAGGCAACGTTGTCCAGCACGCTCTTGTGGGGCAGCAGGCCGAAGCTCTGGAAGACCATGCTGATCTTGTGCCGGCGAAACTCGCGCAGGGCGTCCATGTCCAGTTGCAGGATGTCTTCGCCGTCCACCAGGATCGCGCCACTGGTAGGGTCGATCAGCCGGTTGAAGTGGCGCACCAGGGTGGACTTTCCGGAGCCGGACAGGCCCATGATCACGAAGATCTCACCGGTGCCGATGCTCAGCGACAGATCGTTCACACCGACCACGCAGCCGGTTTCGGCCAGCACCTGGTCCTTGGTCTTGTTCTGGCGAATCAGTTCCAGGGCTTCCTTGGAGCGGTTGCCGAAAATCTTGAAGACGTTCTTGACTTCGATCTTGCTGATGGCTGCGTTGCTCATTTGCTCACCTCATGCCGAGGACGACCATAGGCCTGGGTAATGCGGTCGATGACCACGGCGAGAATCACGATGGCCAGGCCCGCTTCCAGGCCGCGCCCGACGTTGAGGGTCTGGATGCCCACCAGCACGTCTTCACCCAGGCCGCGGGCGCCGATCATCGAGGCGATGACCACCATCGACAGGGCCATCATGGTGGTCTGGTTGATCCCGGCCATGATGCTCGGCAGGGCCAGGGGCAGTTGCACGCCGAACAGCTGCTGCCAACGGTTGGCGCCGAAGGCGTTGATGGCTTCCATCACTTCGCCGTCCACCTGGCGGATGCCCAGGTCGGTCAGGCGAATCAACGGCGGCGCGGCGTAGATCACCGTGGCGAAGATCGCCGGGACCTTGCCCAGGCCGAACAGCATCAACACCGGAATCAGGTAAACGAAGCTGGGCATGGTCTGCATGATGTCCAGCAACGGCATCAGCACCGAACGCAGGCGATTGCTGCGCGCCGAGAGGATGCCCAGGGGAATGCCGATCAACACCGAGATCAGCGTCGCCACCAGCATCAGCGCGAGGGTCTGCATCAGCTTGTCCCACAGACCCACCGCCCCCACCAGGAACAGCAAACCGACGATCACCGCCGTGGCGACGACCTTGCGGGTGGCGTGCCAGGCAATGCCGCCGACGATGGCCAGCATCAGCCACCAGGGCGCCATGCGCAGTACGCCTTCGAGGTTGACGATGGCCCACAGCAGGGTGTCGGAGATGTGCCGGAACACATCGCCATAGTTGGTCACCAGGGCGTCGACCCAACCGTTGACCCAATCGGCGATGGAGAAGGTAAAGCTTTCGGGAAACATAAGAGACTCTCGATCAAGTGGATGCGGTGAACGTCCCGGCCAGCCCCACGGTTGGCCGGGAAGTATTCGACCTACAGAGCCGCGTCGATTTTCTTGGCAGCGTCTTCACTGACCCAGGCGTGCCAGACTTCAGGATGTTCCTTCAGGAAGATCTTCGCCAGCTTCGGCGACTCGATCCGCTCTTTGGCCATGCGCCCGAGGTTCTGGTTCAGGATATCGATCGGCAGGTTGACCTTTTCCAGCACCGCCACCAACTCCGGGGCTTCGTCGTGGAAGGTCTTGGACAGGCCGACCTTGATGCTCACGCTTTTATCCACACCGGGTTTTTCTTCCAGTTTCACCAGGTCCACCTGGCCCATCAACGGCGTTGGCGACCAGTAGTAGAACAGGATCGGCTCGCCGCGCTTGTAGCTCGACAGCACCGCCGCATCCAGCGCCGGGCCGGTGCCTGGACGAAAGTTGGTGTAGGTTTTTTCCAGGCCGTAGCTTTTCAGCATTTCGCTGTTGTCCAGCTCGCAGGTCCAGCCGGCCGGGCAGTTGTAGAAACGGCCCTTGGACGGTTCTTCCGGGTCTTTGAACACGGCGGCGTACTGGCCCAGGTCGGCGATGTTCTTCAGGCCCGGGGCCTTGGCTTCGAGCTTGCGCTTGGCGTCGCCTTCGACCACGTAGCGCGGCACGTACCAGCCTTCGATGGCGCCCACCACCGGGGCACCGACGCCGACCACCTTGCCGGCCTTCTCGGCCTTGTTCCAGACTTCACTGCGGCCGACCCACTCTTCGGCAAATACCTGGATGTCGTTGCTGCTCAGGGCGTTTTCCATGGTGATGGAGTTGCCGGGCAGGCTGTCGGTCTTGCAGTCGTAGCCTTTTTCCAGCACCACTTGCAGGACGTCGGTCAGCAGCATGCCGCTTTCCCAGTTCAGGCCGGCGAATTTCACCGGTTTACCCGACTCGCACCAACCGGCCGCTTGCGTGGCGCCGGCGCTGGCCAGCAGGCCCATGGAAAGCAATGTGGTCAGCAGGGTCTTGTTCGACTTCATTATGTGACGCTCCTAATCAGTTGGATTGGCTTACGGCAGTCAAGAGGCATCCAGCCCTGTCAACGTCCCATCAGACCGCTTGGATGCGGCCCGCCCTGCTCGGTTGTGCGTCAACCGTGTCCTGCTCGATCGGCAGGATCAATTGATCGGGTACTGCGCTGTGCCACTTCTTGGCGAGGACGTAATACAGCGCCGCCGGCACCACCAGGCCGATGATCCAGGAAATGTCCACACCGCCCATGGCCTTCACCAGCGGACCGGTATAGAACTTGGTGGCAATGAATGGCAGTTGAACCAGTACCCCGAAGACATAGACGCTGATGCCGAGGGCATTCCAGCGACCGTAGCGACCGTTCGGGTCGTTCAGTGCCGGCACGTCATAGCGCTCGCGCGTGATGCAGTAGTAGTCCACCAGGTTGATCGCGCTCCAAGGTGTAAAGAACGCCAGCAAGAACAAGATGAAGGACTTGAACGCACCGAGGAACGAGTGCTGGCCGAGCAGCGCGATCAGGGTCGCAGCGCCGACGATGACCAGCACGAAGACCAGGCGCTGCAAGCGCGTGACGTTCAGGTGGCCACGGAAACCGCTGATGATGGTCGCGATGCACATGAAGCTGCCGTAGGAGTTCAGCGTGGAGATGGTGACCTTGCCGAACGCGATGCTGAAGTACAGCAGCGCAGCGGTTGCACCGGTGCCTCCCAGGCCAACGATGTAGGCCACTTCGTGACCGGCGAATTGGCCGTTGGCTGAGGCGGCAGCAAACACGCCGAGGATCATCGCCACCTGTGCGCCGATGACTGAACCGGCGCCGGCGGCAAAAAAGGTTTTCACCGAGGATGTCTTGCTCGGCAAATAACGCGAATAGTCCGCCACGTAGGGGCCGAAGGCGATCTGCCAGGAGGCCGCGAGCGACACCGCCAGCAGGAAACTGCTCCAGCTGAAATGGCGGATCTGCAAAAGTGCGCCCACGTCCGTCTGGCTGATCAGGCGAGCGAACAGGTAAACAAAGGCAATCACACCAATCACGCTGGCGACACGGCCAATGAAGTGAATCACCCGATACCCGAGCACCGTGACCAGCACGATGACACTGGCGAAAATGAGGATGCCGACACTGTCGCTGACGCCAAACAACTGGCCCAGCGCCTGGCCGGAAAGCACGGTCCCCGTCGCGGTGAAACCCAGGTACATCAGGCACACCAGCACGATCGGGATGGCCGCGCCATACACACCAAACTGCACCCGGCTGGAGATCATCTGCGGCAGGCCAAGCTTTGGCCCTTGGGCGGCATGCAACGCCATGACACCGCCGCCGAGCACTTGGCCGATCAGCAAACCGATCAACGACCAGAACACATCACCGCCCAGCACCACCGCCAATGCGCCGGTGACGATGGCTGTGATTTGCAGGTTGGCCCCCATCCAAAGGGTGAACTGGCTCAACAGCCGACCGTGTCTCTCCACTTCCGGGATGTAGTCGATCGAACGCTTCTCGATCAACGGCTTGCTGCTTGCGCGTGTGCTGGTGACAGCCATGGTTCAACCTCTGTGGATTGTTCTGGTCATTGGATAACGCCCTGTAGGAGCTGCCGAGTGCAACGAGGCTGCGATCTTTCCCCTGACACTTGAATCTCAAGCGAAAGATCGAGACCAAAATCAAGATCAAAAGATCGCAGGCTTCGCCAGCTCCTACCCGGTAATCATCGGCAGGTTCAGCCCCTGCTCCTTCGCGCAATCAATGGCGATCTGGTAACCGGCATCGGCATGGCGCATGACGCCAGTGCCCGGGTCGTTGTGCAGGACGCGAGCAATCCGCTCGGCCGCTTCATCGGTACCGTCGCAGACGATCACCATGCCCGAATGCTGGGAGAAGCCCATGCCGACGCCGCCACCGTGGTGCAGCGATACCCAGGTCGCGCCGCTGGCGGTGTTGAGCAAGGCGTTGAGCAGCGGCCAGTCGGAAACGGCGTCGGAGCCGTCCTGCATGGATTCGGTTTCACGGTTCGGACTGGCCACGGAACCGGAGTCGAGGTGGTCGCGACCGATGACGATCGGCGCCGACAACTCGCCGCTGCGCACCATTTCGTTGAAGGCCAGGCCCAACTTGGCGCGCTGGCCCAGGCCAACCCAGCAGATCCGTGCCGGCAGGCCCTGGAAGCTGATGCGCTCGCGGGCCATGTCCAACCAGTTGTGCAGGTGCGCGTCGTCGGGGATCAGTTCCTTGACCTTGGCGTCAGTCTTGTAGATGTCCTGCGGATCACCGGACAGCGCCGCCCAGCGGAACGGACCGATGCCACGGCAAAACAGCGGACGGATGTACGCCGGCACGAAACCAGGGAAGTCGAAGGCATTTTCGACACCCTCTTCCTGGGCCATCTGGCGGATGTTGTTGCCGTAGTCGAACGTCGGCACGCCCATTTTCTGGAAGGCCAGCATGGCTTTGACGTGGACGGCCATCGATTGCTTGGCGGCTTTCACCACGGCGGCCGGTTCGGTCTTGGCGCGGGCACGGTATTCGTCCCAGGTCCAGCCGGCTGGCAGGTAACCATTGAGGGGATCGTGGGCGCTGGTCTGGTCGGTGACCATGTCCGGGCGCACGCCACGACGGACCATTTCCGGCAGGATCTCGGCGGCGTTCCCACACAGCGCGATGGAAATCGCCTTGCCTTCGGCGGTGTATTTCTCGATGCGCGCCAGGGCGTCGTCGAGGTCCTTGGCTTGCTCGTCGACGTAGCGGGTTTTCAGGCGGAAATCGATGCTCACCTGCTGGCACTCGATGTTCAGCGAGCACGCACCGGCCAGGGTCGCGGCCAACGGTTGCGCACCACCCATGCCGCCCAGGCCGGCGGTCAGGACCCAGCGGCCCTTGAGGTTGGAGTCGTAGTGCTGGCGACCGGCCTCGACGAAGGTTTCATAAGTGCCTTGCACGATGCCCTGGCTGCCGATGTAGATCCAGCTGCCGGCGGTCATCTGGCCGTACATGGCCAGGCCCTTGGCGTCGAGTTCGTTGAAATGCTCCCAACTGGCCCAGTGCGGCACCAGGTTGGAGTTGGCGATCAGCACGCGAGGGGCGTTGCTGTGGGTCTTGAACACGCCCACCGGCTTGCCGGATTGCACCAGCAGGGTTTCGTCGTCGTTCAGGTGGGTCAGGCTCTCGACGATCTTGTCGTAGCACTCCCAATTGCGCGCAGCGCGACCGATACCACCGTAGACCACCAGTTCCTTGGGGTTCTCGGCCACTTCCGGGTCGAGGTTGTTCATCAGCATGCGCAGCGGCGCTTCAGTCAGCCAGCTCTTGGCGGTCAGCGTGTTACCGCGAGGGGCGCGGATTTCAACGTCACGGTATTTTTCGGGTTTGCGGGTAGCGTCGGTCACAGCAAAAACTCCTCAGCGATCAATCCAGACCAGCCCGGGCAGTGGGCAGCGATTCAGCGAACGTTGCGTTGAATATCGGTGACTCATACACATACGTCTTTACTTGTATGTACAAGCATATGCAATCAAGCGGCCAACTTATTGGAGAGGATGGTCAGGCGCGGTTGGAGAATCGACTGAAAGCCCTGTGATTGAAGGGCTGCCGGGCTGCATGAAATTTTTCAGGAGGGTTTCTGAGGAGGAAATAGGAGGGACACAACAGCGTGGTATTGCGCCACGCTGGGGCGTTCGGTAACAAGTTGGTGCGCATGGAGGGAACAATAATGTGTCGCAGGACTTCTTAGTGGGCGGTCAGCTCGATCACGCAGCATTGACCGCGGGTGGAGATATCCACCAGCCCGGTGTTACCGCTCAGTTGCAAGCAGTCGTAGAGGCCCAAATCAACGGCGGACTCACCGATCTTGATGGCCAACCCCGGAGCCGCACTGAACACCAACACCGTTCCCGCCTCGCTGAAAAACTGCTGCTGGCCACCCATCCACTGCAACCGTGCGCGGTAACGCTGTGGCGCGTAGATCAGGTTGAAGTCCCGAATCGGCCCGCCCAGCAGCGTGCAATAGACATGGCTCTCGCCGCTGAACGCAAAAGGGTCCAGCGGATGCAGAGGACGCGTGGCCTGGCCGTCGACGTTCAACGTCATGCCGTCCCCCTGCAGGACACTGATGACCCGCTCGTAACCGGCGAAGCTGGAAAAACCGCCCGATTCAGCGATATCGGCAATCGACAGTCGCCAGCCGAAACCTTCCAGGCCGGTGCCGGCATCGCGGGTGATTTCCTCGGTGCTGCCACCACCGTTTTTCCACGGCATGCGTGGGTAGTCGGCAGCACGTAAAACCTTCAATTGGCTCATTTATGGAAACGCCCTTCCAAGCTGTGACGGGAGCCCGGATGGATCAGGCGTGCGGCGGTGACCGGTTGGCGCCCGGACCAGGTGCGGCGGCGGATCAGCAGGCACGGCTCGCCTCGCTCGATCTGCAACAGCTTGCATTCACTCGGCTCGGCCAGGATCGCCTCGACCACATGCTCGCCTTCGGTCAACGGCGCAACCTGGTTCAGGTAGGCGTAAGGGGTTTGCACGGTGAAGTCCTGCTTGAGGTATTCAGGCGCCACCAGTGCATTGACGAAACGGTCCTCGATCTGCACGGGGATGTCGTTCTCGAAATGCACGATCAGCGAATGGAACACCTTCTGGCCTTCGCGCATGTCCAGGGCCAGGGCCCGCTCGGAGCCCGCGGCCTCTTCTTCCAGGGTGATCACCTTGCAACTGTGGCGATGACCGCGGGAGGCAATTTCGTCGGCGATGTTATGCACTTCAAACAAGGCGGATTGGCTCTTGGGCTCGGCCACGAACGTGCCGACCCCTTGCATGCGTACCAACAGGCCATCGGCGGTCATTTCCCGCAGGGCACGGTTGATGGTCATGCGGCTGAAGCCCAGTTGGCTGACCAGTTCGCTTTCCGACGGCACGCGGTAATGCGGCGGCCAGTTCCCACTGTCGATCTGCTGGGTGATCATCTGTTTGACGCGGGCATACAAGGGCGCCGGACTGTCACCCATGTGTGCGGCCAGCGGCGGTTTGGCAGGCGGAGTCGGCACGGCGGTTCCCTGTTCTGCGGATAAGGTTGCTAGCTTGCCGGAGTTTACCGGCCAGGCAAACGTCTGTATATGTATATACAAATTACACACGATGAGGTTGAACCATGTCCGCCTTCTTTGCCGAACGCGCACTGCTGCCTAGTGGATGGGCCTACGATGTACGTCTCGAGGTCGACGCCACGGGCGTTTTGACCCATATCCAGGCCGGTTCCCACGCAGACGGCGCCGAACGGCTGGACGGTCCGCTGTTGCCAGGCATGCCGAACCTGCACTCCCACGCCTTCCAACGGGCGATGGCCGGGCTGGCGGAGGTAGCGGGCAACCCCAACGACAGTTTCTGGACCTGGCGCGACTTGATGTACCGCCTCGTCGGAAAAATCAGCCCCGACCAACTCGGCGTCATCGCCCGTCAGCTGTACATCGAAATGCTCAAGGCCGGCTACACCTCGGTCGCCGAATTTCACTATGTGCACCATGACATCGACGGCGCACCCTACGCCGACCCGGCAGAGCTGGCCCTGCGCATCAGCCACGCCGCCAGCGCCGCCGGCATCGGCCTGACGCTGCTGCCGGTGCTCTACAGCCATTCCGGTTTTGGCGGCCAGGCCCCCAATGACGGGCAGCGCCGGTTCATCAACAGCACCGAAAACTACTTGGAGCTTCAGTCGCGCTTGCAGCCGATCCTGGCCGGGCAAGCGTCCCAGGCGCTGGGCCTGTGCTTCCACTCGCTACGCGCCGTGACGCCCGGGCAAATCCAGGACGTGCTGGCCGCCAGCGACCGCGATTGCCCGGTGCACATTCACATCGCCGAGCAGCAGAAGGAAGTCGACGACTGCCTGAACTGGAGCGGCGCCCGCCCGTTGCAATGGCTGTACGAAAACATCGACGTCGACCAGCGCTGGTGCCTGGTCCACGCTACTCACGCCAACACTCAGGAAGTCAGCCTCATGGCCAAGAGTCGGGCGATTGCCGGCCTGTGCCTGACCACCGAAGCCAACCTGGGGGACGGTATTTTCCCGGCCGTGGATTTCCTCGCCCAGGGCGGACGCCTGGGTATCGGCTCCGACAGCCATGTGTCATTGAGCGTGGTCGAAGAGTTGCGCTGGCTGGAATATGGCCAGCGCCTGCGTGACCAACGGCGTAACCGCTTGTATCGGGCGGACCAGCCGATGGTCGGCCGCACCTTGTTTGACGCCGCGCTGGAAGGCGGTGCCCAGGCCCTGGGGCAACCGGTCGGCGCCCTCGAAATCGGCAAGCGCGCCGACTGGCTGGTGCTCGATGGCAACGACCCGTACCTGGCCACGGCCCAGGGCGACGGGATCCTCAATCGTTGGCTGTTTGCTGGCGGCGATCGCCAGGTTCGCGATGTGATGGTCGGCGGACGGTGGGTTGTGCGTGAGGGGCGTCATGCCGGCGAAGAGGAAAGCACCCGGGCATTTACCCAGGTGCTGCGCGAGCTGCTGGGCTGACCCCTAAATACCAATGTAGGAAATACCCCTGTGGGAGCGAGCCTGCTCGCGATGACGGCCTACCAGTCAACTTATGTGTTGAATGTGAAGCCCCATCGCGAGCAGGCTCGCTCCCACAGGTTCTATAGCGTCAGTCCGAAGTCTTGGCCATCTGCCGGTCCGACGCACGCCAGATCAGGCGTGTCGTGTCATACCCCTGCTGGCGCGCCTTGCTCAGCAATTCCTCGCGCACGACGCTGTTGACGGTCGGTGTACGGGACAACAGCCACATGTAGCGGCGGCTCGGGTCGCCGACAATGGCGGTCTTGTAGTCATCGCTGACGTACAGCACCCAATATTGCCCTTTCGCCACGCCCGGCACGATCCGTGAAAACCAGTTATCGAACTCGACCCAGAGCTTGTCGGTCTTGCCCGGCACTTGCGGCGTGGCGGTGCCCCTGGCTTCTTCCCACTGCCAATCCGAGGTCAGGCAACGGTTGAACACACCCACGTTGCCGTCTGGCTTGAGGGTGTAGTGAGCTTCCGATTGCGCGCAATTGCGCTGGAAATACATGGGCAGGCGGGCCAACTCATACCAGGTCCCTTGGTAACGCTTGAGATTGACGCTATTGACCGTCTTGGGTGCCAACGGATCTACGCCAGAAGTGGCACAGCCAGCCAATACCAGGCCAGCCAAAAGAACAAAAACTAACCGCATCATTATTTTTCTCCCGTGGGCGCTTCGCCCCGGTTTACTTCAGGCCTTGGCCGGAAAACATCAACACTTTGTCACCGGCGTACTGCACGCTGATAAAGCTTTTCTGGTCGCCCCAGGTGCAGCTGGACATACCGAGGGCGCCTGAGCAATCGGTCGGTTTCCCCAGTAACGTTTCGACTTCGGCCTTGGGCATGCCAGCCGACAGCTTCGAATAGTTTTCCTGGTTGACCTTGCTGCATGCGGTCAGCACGACGCACATAAACAGCAGGGCGATAGATCGCAGCGACATGGTGTAACTCCTGGAACGGAAGGGAGGTGGCAGGGTGCCAACCTGATCCTTAGAAGAGAAAACCCCTGTCTGGTTCCCTGACGCCCCCAGTATTTATTGGCTGCCCAGAGGTGTTTCATCGATGAATCAACCAGTTTGTGACGCCGTCGTACCTTTCGTCGGGATTGAGCCCCTGGCGCCTGATGGGCTGGGCTTTTGCGCCGATAAAAAGTAACAGCGCAAAATCCTGCGTTATGGCAAATTGACAGCCCGTCCTGACCCGTCCCTCCGCGGTAGTGTTCTTAATGACCAGAAACATGAAATTCAGCCATAAAATTCTGCTGGCTGCCGCCCTCGTGGTGGCCGTTGCATTCGCCTGTTTCATCCTGTTCAACGACTATCGTCAACGCCAGAGCCTGCACGCCAGCACCGAGACCTCCATGCAGGAGCTCGGCACCCTGACCAGCCGTAACATCCAGACGTGGGTCGACGGCCGTATCCAATTGCTGCAATCGCTGGCCCAGCAGATCGCCGTGGACGGCAGCAGTGCCGATAGCCTCAAGCGCGCCGTAGGCCTGCCGGCCTATACCGGCAACTTCCAGCTCAGCTATTTCGGCGGCACCGACGGCGTGATGTTCTCGGTACCGGCCGGCAATCGCGCCGCCGACTACGACCCGCGCGCCCGTGGCTGGTACAAGGCTGCCAACAGCGCGCAGCAAACCATCGTCACCGAACCCTACATCGCCGCCTCGTCGGGCAAGCTGGTGATTACCGTCGCCACGCCGGTGCAGCACCAGAACCAGATGATCGGTGTGGCCGGTGCGGACATCGACCTGTCCAGCGTCAGCGCCATCATCAACTCGCTGAACTTCGGCGGCCACGGCCACGCCTTCATCGTCAGCGCCGACGGCAAGATCCTGATCCACCCCGACAGCAAGCGCGTGCTCAAGACCCTGGCCGAGGCCTACCCCAACGGCGCGCCGCAAATCAGCCCGGGCGTGAAAGAGGTCGACCTCGACGGCAAGACCCAATTTATCTCCTTCACCCGCGTCAACGGCGTGCCAGGCGCCGATTGGTACGTGGCGCTGGTACTCGACAAGGACACCGCGCTGGCGATGCTCAGCGAGTTCCGGACTTCGGCGCTGATCGCCATGGTCATCGCGGTGGTGTTCATCATCGCCCTGCTGGGCATGTTGATCCGCGTGCTGATGCAACCGCTGCTGACCATGGGCCGCGCCATGCATGACATCGCCGAAGGCGAAGGCGACCTGACTCGGCGCCTGGTCATCCACGGCCAGGACGAATTCGGCGCGCTGGGCACCTCGTTCAACCGTTTTGTCGAGCGCATCCACACCTCGATCCGCGAAGTGGCCTCGGCCACCGGCCAGGTCAACGAAGTCGCCCTGCGCGTGGTCAGCGCGTCCAACTCGTCGATGTTCAACTCCGACCAGCAGGCGTCGCGCACCAGCAGCGTGGCCGCGGCCATCAACCAGCTCGGCGCCGCCGCCCAGGAAATCGCCCAGAACGCCGCCCTCGCCTCGCAACATTCCAGCGAGGCCCGCAACCTGGCCGAAGATGGCCAGCAAGTGGTGGATAAAACCATCGCGGCCATGCAGCAGTTGTCAGCCAAGATCAGCGATTCGTGCGGCAACATCGAAACCTTGAACAGCAACACGGTGAACATCGGCCAGATTCTCGAGGTGATCACCAGCATTTCCCAGCAGACCAACCTGCTCGCCCTCAACGCCGCCATCGAAGCGGCCCGTGCCGGTGAAGCCGGACGCGGCTTTGCGGTGGTGGCCGATGAAGTCCGCAACCTGGCCCACCGCACCCAGGATTCGGCGCAGCAAGTGCAGAAGATGATCGAGGAGCTGCAAGTCGGCGCACGAGAAGCGGTACTGACCATGACTGACAGCCAGCGCCAGAGCGAAGGCAGCGTCAGCATCGCCAACCAGGCCGGCGAGCGACTGGGCAGCGTGACCCAGCGCATCGGTGAAATCGATGGCATGAACCAATCCGTGGCGACCGCCACCGAAGAACAGACCGCCGTGGTGGAGTCGATCAACGTCGACATCACCGAGATCAACACCCTGAACCAGGAAGGCGTGGAAAACCTGCAAGCGACCTTGCGGGCCTGTGCCGACCTTGAGCAGCAGGCGGCGCGGTTGAAGCAGTTGGTGGGCAGTTTCCGGATTTAGTCTGGAAGGGCCCCATCGCGAGCAAGCTCGCTCCCACACTGGATTTCCATTCGCTGAAAGTCCTGTGGAAGCGAGCTTGGCCCGGGCGGCGATCCGACGATAGCGGCATCAGCCTCACAGCAACATCAGAACCTGGACCCAGGCCTGCTCAAGAATTCTACTTCCTCAGCCGTGGACTCGCGCCCCAACACCGCATTGCGATGGGGAAAGCGCCCAAACCGGGCAATGATCTTCTGATGCCGTTCGGCGTAATCCAGGTTGTCCTCAAACACCGCCCGCTGCGCTTCGGGCTGTTCTCGCACCAGGTCGATAAACCGCGACACGGCTTCGTTCTGCACCGCGAGGTTTTCGCAGTGTTCGAGTACGAGGTAGATGAATACGCGCTGGATGGGTTTGAGTCGTCGGTCGAAACCCGCCGCCAGGCCTTGGGCTACCAGCGCTTGGGCACGCAGGTCGCCGGAAAAGCTTTTGGGGGTGTCGCGATAGATCATCCGCGGAAGTTGATCCAGTAGCAGCACCAAGGCCAGCCAACCTTCCGGGCGTTGCGCCCAATCGGTCAATTCACCGGCCAGTGCCTGCTCGACCTGATCGCCGAAGCGCTCTTGCGCCTGGCGATCATGGCCTTTGCCAAACCACAGCTTGCCCTTGTCAGCCGCTATTTCGTCCGGTGTTTGGGCTGAACCAAACCACCAATCGAGCAACGGCTGCCAGGGCTCGGCCATGATTTACTCCTTGTGGTAAGCCGTGGCGCGGGCCACTTCTTCCTTCGAACCAAGGAACACCGCAACGCGCTGGTGCAGGCCTTCAGGCTTGATGTCGAGGATGCGCTGGTGACCGTCGGTGGAAGCGCCACCGGCCTGCTCCACCAGGAACGACATCGGGTTGGCTTCGTACATCAGGCGCAGCTTGCCCGGCTTGGACGGCTCACGGCTGTCGCGCGGGTACATGAACAGACCGCCACGGGTCAGGATCCGGTGCACATCGGCAACCATCGCGGCGACCCAGCGCATGTTGTAGTTCTTTTTCAGCGGGCCTTCTTCACCGGCCAGCAACTCACTGACGTAGCGTTGTACCGGAGCTTCCCAGTGACGCTGGTTGGACATGTTGATGGCGAATTCCTGGGTGGTTTCAGGAATGGTGATGTCTTCGTGGGTGAGTACGAAGCTGCCCATTTCGCGGTCCAAAGTGAAACCTTTCACGCCGTCGCCCAGGGTCAACACCAGCATGGTTTGCGGGCCGTAGATGGCATAACCGGCGGCGACCTGCTCGGTGCCTGGCTGCAGGAAGGCCTTTTCATTCAAGGCTTCGTTCTGGCTCAGGTACTCGTTCGGGCAACGCAGTACCGAGAAGATGGTGCCCACCGGTGCGTTGATGTCGATGTTCGACGAACCGTCCAGTGGGTCGAACACCAGCAGGTAGGCACCCTTGGGGTATTTGCCCGGGATCTGGTAGGCATTGTCCATTTCCTCGGACGCCATGCCGGCCAGGTGACCACCCCATTCGTTGGCTTCGAGCAGGATTTCGTTGGACAGTACGTCGAGCTTCTTCTGCACTTCGCCCTGCACGTTTTCGGTGCCCATGCTGCCCAGGACACCACCCAGCGCGCCTTTGGAGACGGCGTGGCTGATCTCCTTGCACGCACGCGCCACCACTTCGATCAAAAAGCGCAGATCGGCAGGGGTATTGTTGCTGCGGGTCTGCTCAATCAAATAGCGACTCAAGGTAACGCGGGACATGGACGGCTCCGAAGAATAGGGGGCGGAAAAACCAGCGCAGTTTAGCGCGAGTCGGGACTTAATTCCTCCTATGAGACGGGATATGGAGGATTGAGTTCATATCCGAGCCTGCCAACCTGCGTAGGAGCTGTCGAGCGAAGCGAGGCTGCGATCTTTTGATCTTGATCTTTCACTCAAGATTCAATTGTCTGGGGCAAGATCGCAGCCTCGTTGCACTCGACAGCTCCTACGCAGCTCCTACGGGGATTTGACCGGCGGCTTGCGCAACAGGCTGAACGCCATCGCCGCGAGGAACAGCACGCTCAGCAGCAGCACCGCCCACAAGCCAATTTTCTTCCAGTTGGTATCGACCGTCACCGGCACCGTTGCAGCGGCCGCAGCCGGCGTCGAGGTGGCTGCGCCGTTCACCGTCGCCGTCCCCAGCGTCGCCAGGCGCGACGGTTTGTAATCGGGCACCAGCGTGGTCAAGGGCAAGCTGGCCGCCTTGACGGTCGCACTGCCCAAGGCCAGGCGATAGGGCCCTTCGCCCCGCGCCAGGAACACCACCTGGGTCGGGCGCACGGCAAAACGCAAGGCTGGGGCTTCGCTGCCCAGGCCGCCGCCACGCTCGTCCACGGTCAGTTTCAATTGCTGCACGGTCTGGCCGGACAGTTGCAATTGGTTTTGCAGCACGTCCTGGCCGTTCTGGGTCAGGCGATAGAGCAAGCCACTGCCCAGCGGCTGCCACGGATGGCTGCTTTCACGACGACCGGCCAGGGTCACCGGCGCCAGGCTGTTGGCCTGGCTCAGTTCGACCTCCACCTGTTCGATGTTCAGGCCCATGGGCAACTGCCAGGTGTATTCACCGGCCTTCGTCGTGCTGCCGACCAAGGGTTGCGACCAAACCAGCGGCAACGGCAGGCTTTCGCGACTGGCGCTTTGCAGTTGGGCCGAGGTCAGCACCGGCGCGGCGGACGGCGAATCCCACAACAGCCGCAGATAGCGTGCCGACTGCCCCGGCAGGTTCACTTCATGCTGTTCGACCTGTTCGTCGGCAAAGGTCAAGCGCGCCACCTGGCCTTCGCCCCACGACTGCCAGTGCTGCAAGTCGTCACTGGCTTCGATGGTGAACCGCTGGAAGCCGTCGCGCTCGCTGGTCCAGTCGAGAATCAACTGCTGCAGCGGTGCCTTGATCGCGCTGGCATCCAACAACCAGCCGCGCAACGCCTCTTCCCCGGCTTCGAGCCGGCTGGAGGGCTGGACTTCCACCAGAGTGCCGTTGGCGTTCGACTGTACCCGCACGCTGGGCGCGCGCTCGTTATCATCGGCGGCGTTGTACAGCGGGAACCACTTCACGTCGGTGAGGGTGCGGTTTTCCCGGCTCTGGGCCGACTCGCGCACCAAGGCGTAGGCCTGGGCCTGGCCGGCGGCGTTGAAGACCCGAAGGTCGCTCAGGTCGGTCTGCCGCGCTTGCAATTGAACGTCCAAGGGCAATGGGAGGCGATACCACGGCCCTTCGCCGCTCAAGGACAACGGCACTTGATGGGCGAAATCCGCCGGTTGCTCCTGGGCCGTAGCCGACAAGGCCACCCACAATCCGACCACTCCCAGCCCGATCCGATTCAACGTGCGACTCAAGATGACACTCCCTCACTGACAGGCATCGGCGGCTCGACCGGCGAGGCCGTTTCCGGACGTTTTGGCGGCAGCGGCGCGAAGTAGCCCACCACCAGCAACAACACGCCCACGCCGATAAACGAAACGATCCGCGCCAGACCGCCACGGTTACTCAATTCGACAAAGAACAACTTGGCGACGACCACAGCAATCAACACCGCACCGACCAGCCACACTTCCCGGCGATGGCGCAGGTGTCCACCGATCATCAGGCCCAGGGCGATCAGGGTCCAGACGATGGACAAGCCGGCCTGCACGAACATCGACGCAAGCAGCGCATCCAGCTCGTACGGGACACCCATCCACTGGTGGGCAGTGCGCATCACCAGGGCAGTGAAGAACGCGAACAGCGACACACCGGCGATCAACTGGGCGATTTGTCCGACGCGACTCCAACGGTTCGTCGATTGCGCCACGGCGTTGCGGGCCCACACATAGATGCCGAACAAGGCGAACAGCAGCCCAAGTTCCAAAGGATTGAGCAACGGCACGTAAGGCAGTGGCTCCGAGTTGCCATCACTGAAGGTGTTGGTCAGCCAGAACCAACCGAGCATCAACAGCGCCATGGGCGCCGCCGCGTAGACACGGTATTCGCGCGGTTGGGCCGAAACCGGCCAAGGCAAGGTACGCGGCGTGGCCACCAGCACCAGGTACAAGCCTGGCAGGATCGCCCAGGCCAGCCAGCGCCAGGCGTTGTACTGCTCGGACAGCAACAGCAGGCCGTAACGCAACTCCAGCATCAGCACCGTCATCAGCAACCAGCAACCGAGGACGTGGGCCGTACTGCGCGCCTGCGCCGGCAGCGTCTCGGCCAAGCGCTTGAGCGAGAGGAAATGCACGGCGAATACCGCCAGCCAGGCCAGCCAGCCAAAGTTCGCCGCCGGGTGATAGTGGCTGTGTCCCGTTGCCACCAGCACACAGCCCGCAGCCGGGATCAACAAGGTGCACAGCAGCCCCAACGCCGGCCATTTCAACCGCAGCGACAGAACGCTCCACACCGCCACGCTGATCGCCGCAACCATCAGCAGCCAGCTGCCTTGCAGGTTCGCCGGGGCAAAGCGCAGCACTTCGCTGACCCACGCCAGCGCCCACCAACCGGCGCCCCAGATCAGCAACAACTCGGACAGGCGCTGCAAGCTCAAGGCTTCCAGCTCTTGCGCCGCGTGTGCCCGCTGCAGGCGCCATGCCCCCACCAGCGCGGCCAGCCCCAGTACCAACGGCGTCCAGAAACCGCTATGGGCCAGGGGACGCAGGTCCTCCGCATTGAGCGGCCCCAACAGCGCCGGCCCCGCTGTCAGGAACGCCGCACCGCCCAGCAGTTGCAGCAGCAGGCCGAAGACGAAGCTCACCCGTTGTTTCAGGTACAGGCTCAACCAGAGGATCAACAGGCCACTGGCCGCCCACACCCCACTCGCCGTTTGCCACGGCAGGACGAACAACACCGCAAGGTTGATCAGCACCAGCCCCGCCAGCAGCACCACCGACAAGCCGCGCAGCAACCGGACATCGTTGCGCACCATGTCGTCGCGCGCCGCCAGCAACATGCCGCCGATCAACGCCAGGCCGATCAGCGAAGCACTGAGCAAACCGCTCCAACCCGCGCTGAACACCGCCGTCGAATCCCCTTCGGCGCCTTGCAAGCGCAACAGGAACAGCGCGCCGCCGAGCAATTGCACCGCGAATGCCGTGAACAGGAAGCTGCGCGATTGCAGGCGCAGGCCGACAAACAGCGTCGCCAATCCGGCGAGGGCCCAGGCAATGGCGGTACCGTGGACAAAGAAGAACAGCGGTGCCAACAGATAGAGGAAACTCAACCCCAGCACAGCCAGAATCGGCCGGCCTTGGCGCTCCCATTGCGAGCAGTGTTCAGGATCAGCCTTGTGCAGTTGGTAGAACGTGAACAGCAAGGCGCCGCCGAGCATCAATGCACCCAACGGCGAACCATCGAGCAGGCTGCCAGCGCCGGTGCGCAACTCGCTGACAAATGCCAGTGCCGAGCCCAATTGCAGCAACAAGGCAAAAGCCCGAGCCAATGGACGTTGCTGACGCAGGCCCAGCCAGAAAATCCCAGCACCTTCCACGGCCCATGCCGCCGCGGTCCAACGGGCGTCGAGCCCCAACGGGATCGCCAGGCTGGCAAAGATCACTCCCAGGGCCAGGCAGGTCTCCGCCAGCAACAAGGCGCGGCCGCCCATCAATACCCGCGCCAGCCCCATGTAGATCATGCCCAGGGCCAGGGCGCTGAATGCCGCGGCGAA
Organism: Pseudomonas thivervalensis; assembly: GCF_001269655.1. Classification (GTDB taxonomy): domain Bacteria; phylum Pseudomonadota; class Gammaproteobacteria; order Pseudomonadales; family Pseudomonadaceae; genus Aquipseudomonas; species Aquipseudomonas thivervalensis. The sequence goes on along the minus strand of NZ_LHVE01000001.1, from coordinate 260,979 downwards.
TTCCAGGTGCTGCACCAACACGAACTGCAAGCCGAAGCCCACCAGCGGCGGGCCGAACAGCATGCTGCCGTCCACGTAATCGCCCTTGCGCGCCGACCAGCGCAGCAACGCATCACGGCTGCCATCTTCGGGGGCATCGCTCATTTCCAACAATTTGCGCCGTGTGAACAGCAAGCCAATCGCCAGGTAGATGAGGAAGAACAGGATCAGGAACGGCTCGGTACTCCAGAGCAACTCTGGCGTGTAGGAACGCAGGCCCCAGGCGAAACCGATACCGAACGTGCCGACAAAACCGATCAGGTTGAGCAGGCGCCAGGCCTTGAACCAGGCAATCGCGAGGATGCCGGCATTGAGCAGGATGAAATAACTGAACAAGGCGACGTGGTTGCCGCTGCCGGTGGAGGTCAGGATCGGCGCGGCAAACCCGCCCAGGGCCGCGGCTGCGGCCAGGCCCAGAGCGTTCTGGGTAACCGCCAGGATTGCCGAGAACACCGTCACCGCCACCAGCAAGCCCAGGGCTGCCTTGGAATCGAGCAACGGATGCAAGCGCATGGCGGCGAACACCGTCAGGTACAACACGGCGATCCCGGTGCCCTGGAGCATCAGCGCATAACTGCTGTTGCGTTGGCGCAACCACCAGCCCAGGCCCAGCAGGCCCAATGCGCTGGCCGCGACGCCGGCGTAACGCACTTCGATCGGCACCACCATGCCTTCGGTGGCATAGCGCAGCAGGAACGCCAGGCCGAGGAACAACAGCAGCACACCGACCCGCAGCACCGTATTGCCACCGAACAGCCAGTCGCGCGCGCCCATCACGGCGCGGTCGAACAGATTCGGACCGCGCGGGGCCGCTGGCTCCGCAGCCATCGGCTCCAGGGGCAAAGGGGCAAAGTCGCGGTTGGCACGTCGACTGGACGTCTCTGGCGCAGGCTTCCAAATGTCATCGGGCAACGGCTGGCTGGCCTCGGTGGCCATGGTGGGAACGGGCTCGAGGTCCGATGGCAACTCCCAGACGAGCTGCGGCTCGGTGCGCGTTTCGGGCTTCGCGGCCTGGGGGGCGACCACCTCAGGCGTCGGTGTCGGGTCACTCGGTTCGGCGACCTTGCCGCGCTCGAGAACCGCCAGACGGGCCTCCAACGTGAGCACGCTCTGCTGGGCCTCTTGCAGCAAAATCTGTTGCTTGGCTGCCTGGATACCCAGGCGCCCCAGTCGAAACGACTGGGCGATGCCGAGCCCTACCAGCGCGCCTATCAGCGCATCGGCGAACGACTCGTCCACCACCCAGCCGAGTGCCAGGCCCAACAACGTCAAGATCCATTGCATGGTCGATATCCCTAAGCGGCCCGTTGCGGGCGTAACCGGGGTGATGCGGTGCCTGGATCAGTCTAGTGGAAACCCCCAAACCCTGTGGGAGCGAGCCTGCTCGCGATGGGGCCTTCACATCCAACATTGATGCTGGCTGACAGACCGCTATCGCGAGCAGGCTCGCTCCCACACTGAACACTTTTGACTGAGCCACAACACCGCAGCCCGGCGAAACTGGCGCCTAGTATATCGACGAAGCCCAACCGCCGTTGGGCTTCGCTCACATTTCTTGCAGTAAAGGCTACTCCAGGGCTTTCCAGATATCGGTGGCGTATTCACGAATGGTCCGGTCCGAGGAGAACCAGCCCATGCGCGCAGTGTTGAGCACCGCCGAACGCCACCATTGCTTGGAATCATGCCAACGCTCTTCGACCTTGGCCTGGGCGTTCCAGTAGGCATCGAAATCGGCGCACACCAGGAAGCGGTCGTAGTCCACCAACGAGTCCACGAGCCCGACGTAGCGCATCGGATCATCCGGCGAGAACACCCCACCGCGAATCGCCTGCAACACATCGTTGAGCCGGTGGGACGCGGCGATGTCCGGTGCGGCGCTGAATTCGCCGTTGCGCTTGCGGGCTTCCACCTGCTCGGCCGTCAAACCGAAGATGAACATATGGTCGCCGCCGATGCGCTCGTGCATCTCCACGTTGGCGCCGTCCATGGTGCCGATGGTCAGCGCGCCGTTGAGGCCGAACTTCATGTTGCTGGTGCCCGACGCTTCGAAACCGGCCGTGGAAATCTGCTCCGACAGGTCCGCCGCCGGGATGATGCTTTCGGCCAGGCTGACGTTGTAGTTGGGCAGGAACACCACCTTGAGCAGGCCGCGCACGGTCGGGTCGTTGTTCACGACCCGGGCGATGTCGTTGGTCAGCTTGATGATCAGCTTGGCCTGGTGATAACTGGCGGCGGCCTTGCCGGCGAAGATCTTCACCCGCGGCACCCAATCCACTTCCGGTTCGGCGCGGATCGCCTGGTACAGCGCCACGGTGTGCATCAGGTTGAGCAACTGGCGCTTGTACTCGTGGATGCGCTTGACCTGCACGTCGAACATCGCCGCCGGGTTGACCGCGATGCCCAGCCGCTCGTGGATCAGGTAAGCCAAGGCTTTCTTGCTGTGGAGGCGCTGCTCGGCGAACTGCTTGCGAAACGCCGGCTTGTCGGCAAACGGCTCCAGTTCGATCAAGCGCTCCTCGGGGTTGTCGAGCACGCTCGGGCCGAGGGCGTCGACCATCATCGACGTCAATTCGGCGTTGGCCTGGAACAACCAGCGGCGAAAGGTGATGCCGTTGGTCTTGTTGTTGATTCGCTCCGGGTAGAGCTTGTGCAGCTCGGAGAACACCGTGCTGCGCATCAACTGGGTATGCAACCCGGACACGCCGTTGACGCTGTGGGAACCGAGGAAGGCCAGGTTGCCCATGCGCACCCGGCGGCCATTGTCTTCTTCGATCAGCGACACCGAGCGCAGCACGTCGAAATCGTGCACGCCCTTGGCCCGCAGCGAATCGATGTGCTGGGCGTTGATCAGGTAGATGATCTGCATGTGCCGGGGCAACATCCGCTCCATCAGCCCCACCGGCCAGGTTTCCAGGGCTTCGGGCAGCAGCGTGTGGTTGGTGTAGGACAGCGTGTCCTGGGTGATCTGCCAGGCCGCGTCCCAGGCCACATCGTAGACGTCCACCAATTGCCGCATCAGCTCGGCCACGGCAATGGACGGGTGCGTGTCGTTGAGCTGGATCGCGGCATGATCGCCCAGGGTCAGCACCGAGGTGTGCATGTTGCGATGACGGCGCAGCAAGTCCTGCAACGAGGCGGCGACGAAGAAATATTCCTGGCGCAGGCGCAGCTCCTGGCCGGCCTCTGTGCTGTCGGCCGGGTACAGCACGCGGGAAATACTCTCGGCCCGGGCCACTTCCGCCACGGCGCCGAGGTGGTCGCCGGCATTGAAGCGCTCCAGGTGCAGCTCTTCCATGGCCCGGGCGCGCCACAGGCGCAGGGTGTTGACGCTGGCACCGCGCCAGCCCACTACCGGGGTGTCATAGGCAATGGCCCGGACGGTTTCGGCCGGGGACCAGACCTGGCGGGTCTTGCCAGTATCATCGGTAACGGTTTCGACGCTGCCGCCAAAGCCGATCGGGTAGACCACTTCCGGCCGCTCGAACTCCCACGGGTTGCCGAAATCCAGCCAGTGCTCAGTCTGCTCCTGCTGCCAACCGTCGACGATGGCCTGGCGGAACAGACCGTGCTCGTAACGAATACCGTAGCCATGGCCGGCGATACCCAGTGTGGACATGCTTTCCATGAAACACGCCGCCAAGCGGCCAAGGCCACCGTTGCCCAACGCCGCGTCGGGCTCAAGCAGGCGGATGCGCTCCAGGTCCACGCCCAATTCGGTCAGGGCCTCGCGGGCGGTGTCCAGCAGGCCCAGGTTGCTCAGGCTGTCGTAGAGCAAGCGACCAATGAGGAATTCCAGGGAAAGGTAGTACACACGCTTCTGGCCCTTGCGGTAGATCTGTCGCGTGTGGTCCATCCAATGTTCGACCATGTGGTCGCGGGCAGCGAGGGCAATGGCTTCGAACCAGTCGTGATCAAACGCATGATCCGGGTCCTTGCCGACGGCATAAGTGAGTTTGGTCAACACGGCGTCGCGAAATGCAGCCACTTCGGCTTCGCGAACAAGTGGTTCTTGAGTCATTGATAAGACCTCGAACGAGCATGGAATTGTCTGAGCCTAGACGGTCTGACAGACGGTACAGGCTCTTGGTTCGGTGGATTTCCCCGAGTGTCGGAGAATCGCCGCCATGGAATTGCCGGATGGTCGAATGAATGCAGGGGCCGTGCCGGTCCGGACGGGTTTTGCCGGGATGCAAAAAAAACCGGCAGATGGTCGTTCAAAATTTCACCAGTCCCGGTATGATCGCGCGCCCTGATGCATGCTGGTAAACCGTGATGATGAAGCCCAACCTGATCGCCGCCGCGGAGATCGACCGACTCGATACCTGGGCCAAGTACTCCGCCCCGATGTGCGGTTCCTGCGTGTCGAGCTGCTGCACGCTGCCGGTGGAGGTGAAGATCAAGGACCTGATCCGCATCGGCATCGTCGATGAGTTCGAACTGGGCGACCCGCCGAAGAACATCGCCAAGCGCCTGCAAAAGGAAGGGATCGTCGAGCGCTACAACCAGAAGTCGGAAATCTTCACGCTCCAGCGCATGAGCAACAACGATTGCCTTTATCTGGACCGTAAAAGCCGGTTGTGCACCATTTACGAGAAGCGCCCGGACACCTGCCGTAACCATCCTCGGGTCGGGCCTCGGCCGGGCTATTGCGCCTACAAGCCCAAGGAAGTGGAGCGCGAGCGGAATCCGCGGACGTTGGATCGGTTTTGATCGACTGAGGGTTTGGCGGTGGCTGATCTACCGCCATCGCGCGCAAGCTCGCTCCCACAGTAGATTTATGCCGGGCACAAAATCCGTGTCCACTGAAATCCACTGTGGGAGCGAGCTTGCTCGCGATGAGGCCCCAACAGGCGCCACATAACTTCCAGGCACAAAAAAACGCCCCCGGTCTCACAACCGGGGGCGTTTTCTATTCAGCCGAGGCTAAGCAATCAGTTCTTGGCTTTCTTGGCAGCGCGGGTGCGCTCGCTTTCGTCCAGGATCTTCTTGCGCAGGCGGATCGACTTAGGCGTCACTTCGCACAGCTCGTCATCCTGGATGAATTCCAGGGCCTGTTCCAGGGTGAAGCGAACAGGTGGAACCAGGGCGATGGTTTCGTCCTTGCCCGAAGCACGCATGTTGTCGAGCTTCTTGCCCTTGGTAGGGTTCACGCCCAGGTCGTTGTCACGGCTGTTCAGACCAACGATCTGGCCGCCGTAGATTTCCTGGCCGTGTTCGACGAACAGCTTGCCACGCGCCTGGAGGGTTTCCAGGGAGTAGGTCAGTGCCTTGCCGGTTTCAACCGAAACCAGAACGCCGTTCTGACGGCCGGACATGTCGCCCGACTTCATCACGTCGTAACGGTCGAAAATCGAGGTCAGGATGCCAGCACCGTTGGTCAGGGTCAGGAACTGGTTACGGAAACCGATCAGACCGCGAGCAGGGATGTTGTATTCCAGACGTACACGGCCTTTGCCATCCGGCACCATGTTGGTCAGGTCGCCCTTACGCAGGCCCATCTCTTCCATCACCTTGCCCTGGGATTCTTCCGGCAGGTCGATGGTGACGTTTTCGAACGGTTCGTGCTTCACGCCGTCAACCAGACGGATGATCACTTCCGGACGACCTACAGCCATTTCGAAGCCTTCGCGACGCATGGTTTCGATCAGTACCGAGAGGTGCAGTTCGCCACGGCCGGAGACCTTGAACTTGTCAGCCGAGTCGCCTTCTTCAACGCGCAGTGCAACGTTGTACAGCAGCTCTTTGTCCAGACGTTCCTTGATGTTACGGGACGTCACGAACTTGCCTTCTTTACCGCAGAATGGCGAGTCGTTGACCTGGAAGGTCATGGAAACGGTTGGCTCGTCGACGGTCAACGGCTTCATCGCTTCAACGGTGTCCGGGTGGCACAGGGTGTCGGAGATGAACAGCGAGTCCATACCGCTGATGCAGACGATGTCGCCGGCAGCCGCTTCTTCAACGTCTACACGGTGCAGGCCGTGGTGACCCATCAGCTTCAGGATACGACCATTGCGACGCTTGCCGTCGGCGCCGATAGCCACGACCGGGGTGTTCGGCTTGACGCGACCACGAGCGATACGGCCAACACCGATAACACCCAGGAAGCTGTTGTAGTCCAGTGCGGAGATTTGCATCTGGAACGGGCCGTCACGGTCGACTTTTGGCGCAGGTACGTTGTCGACGATCGACTGGTACAGCGGGGTCATGTCTTCAGCCATTTCGGTGTGGTCCAGACCGGCAATACCGTTCAGGGCCGAGGCGTAGACGACTTTGAAGTCCAGCTGTTCTTCGGTGGCGCCCAGGTTGTCGAACAGGTCGAAGATCTGGTCCAGAACCCAATCCGGACGCGCGCCTGGACGGTCAACCTTGTTGATGCACACGATCGGACGCAGGCCGGCTTCGAAGGCCTTCTTGGTCACGAAACGGGTTTGCGGCATAGGGCCGTCCTGGGCATCGACCAGCAGCAGCACGGAGTCGACCATCGACATCACGCGCTCTACTTCACCACCGAAGTCGGCGTGGCCCGGGGTGTCCACGATGTTGATGTGGTAGCCGTTCCAGTTGATGGCGGTGTTTTTCGCCAGGATGGTAATACCGCGCTCTTTTTCCTGGTCGTTGGAGTCCATCACGCGCTCGTCGTTGAGCTCGTTGCGCTCCAGGGTGCCGGATTGACGCAAGAGTTTGTCTACCAGGGTGGTCTTACCATGGTCAACGTGAGCAATGATGGCGATGTTGCGTAGATTTTCGATCACTTGTGTATCTCGATCAGAGGATTCGGTGTGCTGACAGGTCGTGGCAGCGATTTACGTTGAGTTCCGACAGCCGTTACAGCCTGTCGGCGGCGTCGGGGGGCCGGTGACGCAGGCCACAGGCAAACAGCCCCGGGCACTTAGCTCGGTCGATAAACGCGCACATTGGCATGCCCCTCACTGAGCAAATGGTGGGCATGCAGGCGACTCATCACGCCTTTGTCGCAATAGAGCAGGTACTGGCGAGTAGGGTCCAGTTCCTTGAAACGCGCGTTCACTGCATAGAACGGCATCGTTTTTACCTCGATGCCGGCGACACTCAGCGGGTCGTCTTCAGCGTCATCCGGGTGGCGAATGTCGATGATGATCTGACCGGCCAGCGCTTCGCCGACTTCTTCAATTTGTACGTCCTGGCCCAATTCATCGATCACCCGATCGATCGGTACCAGCCTGGCGTTTTCGAGCGCTCGTTCGAGCACCGCCATGTCGAATTCTTTCTCTTCGTGCTCAACCCGCCCGCGCTTGGCCGCCGTCTTCGGATTGACCGAGATGACGCCGCAGTACTCCGGCATGTGCCGGGCAAACTCGGCGGTGCCGATTTCGTTGGCCTGGTCGATGATGTCCTGCTTGTGGCTGGCAATCAGCGGCCGCAAGACCAGCTTCTCGGTCACGCAGTCGATCACCGACAGGTTCGGCAACGTCTGGCTCGACACCTGGGAGATCGCCTCGCCGGTCACCAGCGCGTCGATTTGCAGGCGGTCGGCAATGCTCGACGCGGCACGCAACATCATACGCTTCAAAATGACGCCCATATGACTGTTATCGACTTTGCCGAGAATCTCGCCCAGGACTTCCTCGAACGGCACACTCACAAATAACACGCGTTGGGAGCTGCCGTACTTCTTCCAGATGAAGTGCGCCACTTCCATCACGCCCAGCTCATGGGCACGGCCGCCGAGGTTGAAGAAGCAGAAATGGCTCATCAACCCGCGACGCATGATCTGGTAGGCGGCCACCGTGGAGTCGAAGCCACCAGACATCAACACCAGGGTCTGCTCCAGCGAACCCAACGGATAACCGCCGATGCTGTTGTGCTGGCTGTGGATCACGAACAGCCGTTGGTCGCGAATTTCGATGCGCACTTCGATTTCAGGGTCTTTCAACGAAATACCGGCCGCACCGCACTGCCGGCGCAACTGGCTGCCGACGTACTTTTCTACATCCATCGAACTGAACGGGTGCTTGCCGGCACGCTTGCAGCGCACCGAAAAGATCTTGCCGGCCAGGGCGTCACCATAATGAAGCATGCACTTGGCGAGGATGTCGTCGAAATCCCCCAGCGGGTATTCATCGACTTGCAGGAAATGCGCGATGCCCGGCATGCAGCTCAGGCGCTCGGTCATTTCCTTCAGGACCTTGGGTTCGCTGACACGGGTTTCCAGCTCGAGGTTGTCCCACACGCCATTCACCACCACGGCCGGGTCCAGGTCTCGGAGCACGGCACGGATGTTCTTGGCCAACTGGCGGATGAAACGCATCCGTACCGGGCGGCTCTTGATGGTGATCTCGGGGAAGACTTTTACGATTAGTTTCATGAAAACAGCGCGCGAACGGCCAGCCGAAAAAGGGGGGCGCGGATTATAGCGGAAATTGCTCAAGGTTTAACCAGTTTATGTGCAGATGGTTTTGCATGCACCAAAACAGGTCATTATCGATTGGCGACGCCACATTGCAGTGCGTTATTGTCTGACAATCTTTAATTAATGCCTTTAAAAGCGTGGATTTGGTGCAAAAAACCCATGGTGGGGCACTGGCATGCAATTTGCTCCCTTGTGAGGCAGGTTGCCTTGGCAGAGTATTCGCGCCGGCATCACCCATATCTAAGGGCACTCCACTACCCGCCCGAAGCCACCCGGAGGACATATGTCGAAGTCGGTTCAACTCATCAAAGATCATGACGTCAAGTGGATTGATCTGCGCTTCACGGACACCAAAGGTACTCAACATCACGTGACCATGCCGGCCCGTGATGCGCTGGATGACGCTTTCTTCGAAGAAGGCAAGATGTTCGACGGTTCCTCCATCTCCGGCTGGAAAGGCATCGAAGCTTCCGACATGATCCTGATGCCGGACGACGAAACCGCCGTCCTGGACCCATTCACCGAAGAGCCGACCCTGATCCTGGTCTGCGACATCATCGAACCTTCGACCATGCAAGGCTATGACCGCGACCCACGCGCCATTGCCCACCGCGCCGAGGAATACCTGAAGTCCACTGGTATCGGCGACACCGCTTTCTTCGGCCCTGAGCCTGAGTTCTTCATCTTCGACTCGGTCAAGTTCAAGTCCGATATCTCCGGCTCGATGTTCAAGATCTTCTCCGAACAAGGTTCGTGGATGTCCGACCAGGACGTGGAAGGCGGCAACAAAGGCCACCGTCCAGGCATCAAGGGCGGTTACTTCCCGGTCCCACCGTTCGACCACGACCACGAAATCCGTACCTCCATGTGCAACGCACTGGAAGAAATGGGCCAGACCGTCGAAGTTCACCACCACGAAGTGGCGACTGCCGGCCAGAACGAAATCGGCGTGAAATTCAACACGCTGGTCAAGAAGGCTGACGAAGTACAGACCCTGAAGTACTGCGTACACAACGTGGCTGACGCCTACGGCCGCACCGCGACCTTCATGCCGAAGCCTCTGTACGGCGACAACGGTTCGGGCATGCACGTGCACATGTCGATCTCCAAAGACGGCAAGAACACCTTCGCAGGCGAAGGTTATGCCGGCCTGTCGGACACCGCCTTGTACTTCATCGGCGGTATCATCAAGCACGGTAAGGCCCTGAACGGCTTCACCAACCCGTCGACCAACTCCTACAAGCGTCTGGTACCAGGCTTCGAAGCACCGGTCATGCTGGCCTACTCGGCTCGCAACCGTTCCGCCTCGATCCGTATTCCTTACGTGAGCAGCCCTAAGGCTCGCCGTATCGAAGCACGCTTCCCGGACCCGGCTGCCAACCCGTACCTGGCCTTCGCTGCACTGATGATGGCCGGCCTGGACGGTATCCAGAACAAGATCCACCCTGGCGATGCCGCTGACAAAAACCTGTATGACCTGCCGCCTGAAGAGGCCAAGGAAATTCCACAGGTGTGTGGCAGCCTGAAAGAAGCCCTGGAAGAGCTGGACAAGGGCCGTGCGTTCCTGACCAAGGGCGGCGTATTCAGCGATGACTTCATCGACGCTTACATCGCACTGAAAAGCGAAGAAGAAATCAAGGTTCGCACCTTCGTACACCCACTGGAATATGAGCTGTACTACAGCTGCTGATCCAGTAAGCGCCGCCACGCACGGCGTGAACTAAAGAAAGGCCTCCTTCGGGAGGCCTTTTTTATGGGCGCAGATTCCGTGCATGATGCCCCATCGCTCCCCATAGAAGACGAGACCACCCATGACTTTGCGCTTCAAGCTCTGCCTTGCCCTGTCTGCCGCGTTACTGCCCCCTATCGCCGAAGCCGCCTCGACCCGCGCCCCTGACGACCTCACCCCGCTGCTAAACGCCATTGGCGAACGCCTGGCCATCGCCGATCAAGTGGCGCTGAGCAAATGGGACAGCGGCAAACCCGTCGAGGACCGTCAGCGTGAGCGCGAAGTCATTGCCGCCGCCGTCGCCCAGGCGCCGGCCTACAAGCTGAGTGGCGAAACCGTGGAAGCGTTTTTCGCCGCCCAGATAGAAGCCAACAAAATGGTGCAATACATCAACCTGTCCGACTGGGCCCTGGACGGCAAGGCCCCGGACCTCCCACGCCCGGACCTGGTGGGCCAGATCCGCCCGCAACTCGACCGCCTGCAAAAGCGCCTGCTGCAGCAACTGGCCGACTTCGCCCCCTACCGCACCGACCCCCAGTGCCCGCAATGGCTGGCCCGAGCCACCCATCACAACAAACAGCACCCAGTGCACCGGCTGGCCCTGATCCGGGCAACCGGAGGGCTGTGCATCTCCCCAAAATCCTGAGCCTCCCACAGTGATTCTGCATCGGGCACAAGGTTTGTGTCACAGCAGCTATCCCCTGGGAGCGGGCATGCACACAACAACTGGGCCAACCATCCGCCCTGACCTATGCTGCATCCATCACTTTTCGTTTTCGGTCGATTTTCCATGGGTCGCGGTTTTTCAATCATCCTGTTGTTGCTGCTGGCACTGCCTGCCGCCGCGCAGATCTACAAGTACACCGACGCCGACGGCAACACTGCCTATAGCAACCAGCCGCCCGAAGGCGTACCGGCGCAGGCGGTGGAGTTGCCGCCACTCAACAGTATCGAGCGCCAGTCCCCGGCCAGCCCGGACACACCGCCATCCCCCGCCCACAGCGACACGCCGCGCAATGCCTATGAAATCCTGGAACTGACGGACATCCCCACCGAGGAGGCCCTGCGCGCCAACAACGGCACCTTCACCGTTGGCGTGCACGCTCAACCGCGCCTGCGCAGCCCCCATCTGTTCCGTTTGCTGCTGGACGGACAGCCCTACGGCCAACCAAGCAACGTGCCGCGCCTGCAATTGGTGAATATCGATCGGGGCGAACACAGCCTGGCGGTTCAGGTCATCGACGGAGAAAACCTGGTGCAGCAAAGCGAAACCGTCACGTTCACCGTGCAACGGGTGCACCGACCATGATCCGCTGGTGGCTCGCACTGGGCCTGGCGCTGACGGCGCTGCCTGGGGTGGCGCAGGTCTACACCTACATCGATGCCCAGGGCAATCGCGTGTTCACCGATCAGCCGCGCCCCGGCAATGCGAAGAAAGTCCAATTGCCGCCCGGTAACCGGATGCCGACGCCGCCCACGAGCACACCCTCGGCGCCCGCAGCCGAAGCCCGGTCCGAACCGCTGTTTCATTATGAAATGCTCCGGCTGTTGATTCCCGAGCCAGACGCGACGATACGCAGCACCGCAGGCGAACTGATCGTCAGCGTCACCAGCGAACCCGGCCTGAAAAAAGGCCACCGCTTCCGCCTGTTGCTCGACGGCCAGCCGACGGACGCGCCGGGGCCGAGCCCGGTATTTGCCTTGAGCAACATCGATCGAGGCACCCATCACTTGGCAGTCGAAATCCTCGACGAGCAGGACCGTATCGTCGAACGCACCGCCAACCAGCCCTTCCACATGCAGCGCATGTCCCTCGCGCAGAAGCGCCGCATCAAGCCCTGCGCCACGGCCGATTACGGTCAACGCCCCGAGTGCCCCCTCGCCGAAAAGCCTGAAGAAGAAAAAAGCAGCATCTTGCCGTTCTTCTAACGCTGCACAGCCTTGCGCACTATATTGGTGCAATAGATTGCACGCTACCCAGTTCCAAAACCCATTTTGGTTCGAAAGTACCCGGAAAAGCTGGCAGAACGCCACGCAACCGGCCGAAAAACACCCTTTTGAGGCTCTAAACGCTTCTTTTCGGAGCCTTGGTTTGGTTTTTGCATTTTCCTTGTAACAGCGCATTAATCGCGCGCGCAATTTGGGACCGGTCCCGAGTTGCTACGCTCCAAAAGAGGTCCTGATGACCATTAGCGACGCACTACACCGCTTGCTGCTCGACAACCTCACCACCGCGACCATCCTGCTCGATGCCGAACTGCGCCTCGAGTACATGAACCCGGCGGCGGAGATGCTCCTGGCCGTCAGCGGCCAGCGCAGCCACGGTCAGTTCATCAGCGAGTTGTTCACCGAATCCGCCGAAGCGCTCAACTCCCTGCGCCAAGCGGTGGAGCAGGCCCACCCGTTCACCAAGCGCGAAGCGATGCTCACCGCGCTGACCGGCCAGACCCTGACCGTGGACTACGCCGTCACGCCGATCCTGAACAACGGCGCCACTTTGCTGCTGCTGGAAGTCCACCCGCGTGATCGCCTGCTGCGCATCACCAAGGAAGAGGCGCAATTGTCCAAGCAGGAAACCAGCAAGATGCTGGTGCGCGGCCTGGCCCATGAAATCAAGAACCCCCTCGGCGGGATACGTGGCGCGGCGCAGTTGCTCGCCCGCGAACTGCCGGAAGAAAGCCTCAAGGACTACACCAACGTCATCATCGAGGAAGCCGACCGCCTGCGGAACCTGGTGGACCGCATGCTCGGCTCGAACAAGCTGCCGTCCCTGGCGATGTGCAACGTCCATGAAGTGCTGGAGCGCGTCAGCAGCCTGGTAGAAGCCGAAAGCCAGGGCTGCATCACCTTGGTGCGCGACTATGACCCGAGCATTCCCGATGTCTTGATCGACCGCGAGCAGATGATCCAGGCGGTACTGAACATCGTGCGCAACGCGATGCAGGCCATCAGCAGCCAGAACGAGCTGCGCCTGGGCCGCATCAGCCTGCGTACCCGCGCGATGCGCCAGTTCACCATCGGCCACGTGCGCCATCGCCTGGTGACCAAGATCGAAATCATCGACAACGGCCCGGGCATTCCTGCCGAGCTGCAGGAAACCATTTTCTTTCCCATGGTCAGCGGCCGTCCGGACGGTACCGGGCTGGGCCTGGCCATTACCCAGAACATCATCAGTCAGCATCAGGGCTTGATCGAATGTGAGAGCCACCCCGGCCACACCACCTTCTCGATCTTCCTGCCACTGGAACAAGGAGCCACATCGACATGAGCCGTAGTGAAACCGTGTGGATCGTCGATGACGACCGTTCTATCCGTTGGGTCCTGGAAAAAGCCTTGCAACAGGAAGGCATGACCACCCAGAGCTTCGACAGCGCCGATGGGGTGATGAGTCGCCTGGCGCGTCAGCAACCGGACGTCATCATCTCCGACATCCGCATGCCGGGCGCCAGCGGCCTGGATCTGTTGGCGCGAATTCGCGAACAGCATCCGCGCCTGCCGGTGATCATCATGACCGCCCATTCCGACCTGGACAGCGCCGTGGCGTCCTACCAGGGCGGCGCTTTTGAATACCTGCCCAAGCCATTCGACGTCGATGAGGCCGTATCGCTGGTCAAGCGCGCCAATCAACATGCCCAGGAACAGCAGGGTATGGAAGAGGTGCCGGCCTTGGCCCGCACCCCGGAAATCATCGGCGAAGCGCCGGCGATGCAGGAAGTGTTTCGTGCCATCGGCCGCCTGAGCCATTCCAATATCACCGTGTTGATCAACGGCGAATCGGGCACCGGTAAAGAACTGGTGGCCCACGCCCTGCACCGCCACAGTCCACGGGCCGCGTCGCCGTTCATCGCGCTGAACATGGCGGCGATTCCCAAGGACCTGATGGAATCCGAGCTGTTCGGCCACGAAAAAGGTGCATTCACCGGCGCGGCCAACCTGCGGCGCGGACGCTTCGAGCAAGCCGACGGCGGCACGCTGTTCCTCGATGAAATCGGCGACATGCCGGCCGACACCCAGACCCGCTTGCTGCGCGTGCTGGCCGATGGCGAGTTCTATCGGGTCGGCGGTCATACGCCGGTCAAGGTCGATGTGCGCATCATTGCCGCGACCCACCAGAACCTGGAAACCCTGGTTCACGCCGGCAAATTCCGTGAAGACTTGTTCCATCGCCTGAACGTGATCCGCATCCATATCCCGCGCCTGGCGGACCGCCGCGAAGACATCCCGACCCTGGCCCGGCACTTCCTCAGCCGAGCGGCCCAGGAACTGGCGGTCGAGCCCAAACTGCTCAAGAGCGAAACCGAGGAATACCTCAAGAACCTGCCGTGGCCAGGCAACGTGCGCCAGTTGGAGAATACCTGCCGCTGGATCACGGTGATGGCTTCGGGTCGCGAAGTGCACATCAGCGACCTGCCGCCGGAGCTGTTGAGCCTGCCGCAGGATTCGGCCCCGGTGACCAACTGGGAACAAGCCCTGCGCCAGTGGGCCGACCAGGCCCTGGCCCGTGGTCAGTCGAGCCTGCTGGACAGCGCCGTGCCCAGCTTCGAGCGGATCATGATCGAAACCGCCCTCAAGCACACCGCCGGCCGCCGCCGCGACGCCGCTGTGCTGCTCGGCTGGGGCCGCAATACCTTGACCCGCAAGATCAAGGAATTGGGGATGAAGGTCGATGGAGGGGATGATGATGACGGGGATGAGGGCTGATCGGTCTTTAACCCTTCGCTGAATTTGAAGGCCCTATCGCGAGCAAGCTCGCTCCCACAAGGTTTTGCGGTGTTGCGACTATCACCGCCGTCCTGTGGGAGCGAGCTTGCTCGCGATGCTTTTAAAGGCTCCATGCACCGCTTCAATGCACTACGAACCGCAATTGCACATGCACCTCAAGCCAAAACCAATCGACCCAGCTCGAAAAAAACCGCACAAACAAAGGCAAAAGCCCCGGAATACGGGGCTTTTCTTATCTTCAGCAGCTTTTTTGTGACAAGCCATTTAAAACTGGCACGCCCCCTGCAACAGCTAGATCACTACCCAGTTTCGGGGACCTTGGTACAGGCAGGCCGGGGATTCCCCATTTTATACGGGCTCAGCGAGCCCACTGTTTTGGGGGCCTTGATACAGGCAGGTCAAGGTTTCCCTTCTTTACACCCAGGGCCATGCGCTAAGCGGCAGCCCTGCCGTTTTGGGGACCTTGGTACAGGCAGGCCGGGGATTCCCTCTTTTATTGCTCCTGGAGACGGACCTCCAGCCGCCAGCGATCATCCACTTCGCTGCCGGTCCACTCCCCTCGCAACGGACGCGCCGCCACCAGTGTCAGCAACAACCCCTTGTCACTCAAACGCACCCGCCAGTTCACGTCCTTGCCGTTGAGCTTGAGCTGGCCCTTCTGCGGCCGGCCTTCTGCTTGAAACAGCAGCGCGACCGAGCCGTCGACTATCTCCCCGTGGAGCTTGGGTTCATTGTTGAACCAGGCCACAAGCACGCCATCGCCCGCCTCGACCTGTTGCAACGCGCTCGGGTCAGGCGTGGTCAGGCGCCCGATCATCAGCCCCACCATCAGGCCGAAAATCGCCAACGAGCCCATCACCCGAGGCATTAGCTTCGAACGTCGGTCGGTTTGCGGCGTAGAATGCCGCTCATCTTTATCTGCGGAGCCGTGCATGTTTCACGTCATCCTTTTTCAACCGGAAATTCCGCCGAATACCGGCAACGTCATCAGGCTGTGCGCCAACAGCGGCTGCCACCTGCATTTGATCGAACCGCTGGGCTTCGACATGGACGACAAGCGCCTGCGCCGCGCCGGCCTCGACTACCACGAGTATGCCACCTTGCAGCGTCACGCCGACCTCGCCAGTTGCCTGGAGAGCCTCGGGCATCCACGCCTGTTCGCCTTTACCACCAAGGGTTCGCGGCCGTTCCATGACGCCAGCTTCGTCGCCGGAGATGCGTTCCTGTTCGGCCCGGAAAGCCGCGGCCTGCCGGCTGATGTGCTCGATGCCCTGCCCGCCGAGCAGCGCCTGCGCCTGCCGATGCGCGAAGGCTGCCGCAGCCTGAACCTGTCCAACACCGTGGCGGTGGCGGTTTATGAGGCGTGGCGGCAGAACGGCTTCGCCTGAGCCATAAAACGGCGACCAGAAAACCCTGTGGGAGCGAGCCTGCTCGCGATAGCGGTGTGTCAGTCAACATAAATGCTGATTGATTGAACGCTATCGCGAGCAGGCTCGCTCCCACAGGTTTGGTGCCTGGCTGTCGAACCCTATGCCCGACAGCGACGCTTATTGAACAGTCGGCGCGCCGCCTTCCTGTTGCATGCGCTGCAGTTCTTGCGCATACAGGGCATCGAAGTTCACCGGGGCCAGCATCAGGGCCGGGAACGAGCCGCGGGTCACCAGACTGTCCAGGGTTTCCCGAGCGTAAGGGAACAGGATGTTCGGGCAGAACGCGCCCAGGGTGTGGCTCATCGAAGCGGCGTCCAGGTTCTTGATCAGGAAGATCCCGGCCTGTTGCACTTCGGCGATGAACGCCACTTCGTCACCGTTCTTCACGGTCACCGACAGGGTCAGCACCACTTCGTGGAAGTCATCTTCCAGGGCTTTCTGACGGGTGTTCAGGTCCAGGCCTACGCTCGGCTCCCACTGCTGGCGAAAGATCGCCGGGCTTTTCGGGGCTTCGAAGGACAGGTCGCGTACATAAATGCGCTGCAAGGAGAATTGCGGTGCAGCTTCTTCTTCAGTGGCAGCTGTGTTCTGTTGGTCAGTCATCGCAGATCCTTCTTACTTTCAGGTTCTTTAGTGGGAAATTCAGGCCTTGAGCAGTGCGTCGAGCTTGCCGGCGCGCTCCAGGGCGAACAAATCATCACAACCGCCCACGTGGGTGCTGCCGATCCAGATCTGCGGCACGGACGTGCGCCCGGCCTTCCGGGTCATTTCGGCGCGCAGTTGCGGCTTGCCGTCGACCTTGATCTCTTCGAAGGCCACGCCTTTGTTCTGGAGCAGGAACTTGGCTCTGGAGCAGTAGGGGCAGTAATCGCTGGAATAGACAACAACGTGGGACATGTCACTTCACCAGGGGCAGATTATCGGCTTTCCAGCTGGCAACGCCACCGGACAGCTTGGCGGCGGTGAAACCGGACTTCATCAGCTCGCGGGCGAGGGTGCCGGCCTGCTGGCCCTGGGCATCTACCAGGATCACGGTCTTGGCCTTGTGCTTTTCCAGCTCACCGACACGAGCGATCAGTTTGTCCTGAGGAATATTCAGCGCGCCGACAATGTGACCAGCGGCGTAATCCTTGCTCGGGCGGATATCGACCACCACGCCGGCGTCCTTGTTGACCAGCGCGGTCAGCTCGCCAGTGCTCAGGCTGCGGCCGCCGCCCTGCATCGTGTGAGCAATCAACAACGCCAGCAGCACGACGAAGATACCGACGAGAATGTAGTGGTTAGTGGCAAATTGAATCAGGTGAGCAACCATCGAAGGAGGTTCCAGGGCGTTAAAATGTCGGCCAGTATACACAGCACGTAGGGCCGGCCAAACCCCGCCCGGCGGTGACGCCGCCGGAACTTACCTTTAAACTGCCCGTCCCTTTTCCATCGTCTTCTTTTAACCCGCCACGAGTGGATTCCATGACTACCACGCCTAAACCTTTGGTCCTGATGATTCTCGACGGCTTCGGTCACAGTGACAGCCACGAATCCAACGCCGTGTATTCGGCCAACAAGCCTGTGCTGGACCGTTTGTGGGCCACCGTGCCCAACGGCCTGATCTCCGGCAGCGGCATGGACGTCGGCCTGCCGGACGGGCAGATGGGCAACTCCGAAGTCGGCCACATGAACCTCGGCGCAGGCCGCGTGGTGTACCAGGACTTCACCCGCGTGACCAAATCGATCCGCGACGGTGAGTTCTTCGAAAACCCGACCATCTGCGCCGCCGTGGATAAAGCCGTGGCCGCCGGCAAGGCCGTGCATTTCATGGGTCTGTTGTCCGACGGCGGCGTGCACAGCCATCAGGACCACCTGATCGCCATGGCCGAACTGGCTGCCAAGCGCGGGGCGGAGAAGATCTACCTGCACGCGTTCCTCGATGGCCGCGACACCCCGCCGAAAAGCGCCACGTCGTCGATCGAGCTGCTGGACGCCACGTTCCAGGCCCTCGGCAAGGGGCGCATCGCCACACTCGTAGGCCGCTACTACGCCATGGACCGTGACAACCGCTGGGACCGCGTGTCCCAGGCCTACAACCTGATCGTCGACGGCAATGCCGAATTCAACGCCACCACTGCCCAGGAAGGCCTGCAAGCCGCCTACGAGCGTGGCGAAAGCGACGAATTCGTCAAGGCCACCACCATCGGCGAACCGGTCAAAGTCGAAGACGGCGACGCCGTGGTGTTCATGAACTTCCGCGCCGACCGCGCCCGCGAGCTGACCCGCGTGTTCGTCGAAGACGATTTCAAGGAATTCGAGCGCGCCCGCCAGCCGAAACTGGCCGGTTTCGTGATGCTGACCCAATACGCCGCCAGCATTCCCGCGCCATCGGCCTTCGCCGCCGGCAGCCTGGAAAACGTGCTGGGCGACTACCTGGCAAAAAACGGCAAGACCCAGCTGCGCATCGCCGAGACCGAAAAGTACGCCCACGTGACGTTCTTTTTCTCCGGCGGTCGTGAAGAACCTTTCCCGGGCGAAGAGCGCATCCTGATCCCGTCGCCGAAAGTCGCCACCTACGACCTGCAACCGGAGATGAGCGCGCCGGAAGTGACCGACCGCATCGTCGACGCCATTGAAAACCAGCGTTACGACGTGATCGTGGTCAACTACGCCAACGGCGACATGGTGGGCCACAGCGGCGTGTTCGACGCGGCAGTCAAGGCTGTGGAATGCCTGGACACCTGTGTTGGCCGCATCGTCGAGGCCCTGGAAAAGGTCGGCGGCGAAGCATTGATCACGGCCGACCACGGCAACGTCGAGCAGATGTCCGACGAATCCACCGGCCAGGCCCACACCGCCCACACCACCGAGCCGGTGCCGTTCATCTATGTTGGCAAGCGTGACTTCAAGGTCCGCGACGGCGGCGTGCTGGCTGACGTGGCACCGACCATGCTGATGCTGCTGGGCATGGAGAAGCCGGCGGAGATGACCGGGACGTCGATCCTGGTCTGATCGACACGTAGTCACCGAGCATCCGTGGCGAGGGAGCTTGCTCCCGCTCGGCTGCGAAGCAGTCGTAAACCGGCGGGTGCGGTGTGTCTGATGGCTTGGGGGCCGCTTCGCGGCCCAGCGGGAGCAAGCTCCCTCGCCACGGGTTTGTCATTGCCTTAAGTGAACAGCAAGCTCGCTCCCACATGGGTTCAAGGTGTTTTTTCGGCCAGTTATCACACAGCCCCAAATGGGCGTTTTTTTTGCAGCGTGGGGCGGGCATACTAGGCCGTCCCTTTCCCTGGTGTCGCCCGCCTCTATGCTTCGCGTCCTGATAGCCCTCGCTCTGACCTGCCTGCTCCAACCGGCCTTTGCCGACGAGCGCGCGCAAACCCAACAGCAGTTGGAAGCCACGCGCCAGGACATTGCCGAGCTGAAAAAGCTGCTGGGCAAGTTGCAGGAAGAAAAATCCAGCGTACAGAAAGACCTGCGCGGCACCGAAACCGAAATGGGCAAGCTGGAGAAGCAGGTCGACGCCCTGCAAAAAGAGCTGAAGAAAAGCGAATCCGAGCTGCAGCGGCTCGATGGAGAGAAAAAAAAACTCCAGAGCGCGCGCACTGAACAGCAAAAGCTGATCGCCATCCAGGCCCGGGCTGCCTACCAGAACGGCCGCCAGGAATACCTCAAGTTGCTGCTCAACCAGCAGAACCCCGAGAAATTCGCCCGCACCCTCACCTATTACGATTACCTGAGCCAGGCCCGCCTGGAACAGCTCAAGAACTTCAACGAAACCCTGCGCCAACTGGCCAATGTCGAAAAAGACATCGAGCTGCAACAAGCCCAGTTGCTGGTGCAGAAAAGCAGCCTTGACACCCAGCGCGAAGAACTCGAGAAAGTTCGCAAGGAGCGCCAGGTGGCCCTGGCCAAGCTCAATGACGACGTGAAGGCCCGCGACAGCAAGCTCAAGGCCCGCGAACAGGACCAGGCCGAATTGGCCAATGTGTTGAAAACCATTGAAGAAACCCTGGCCCGCCAGGCCCGAGAGGCGGAAGAGGCGCGCCAGAAAGCGCTGATCGCCCAGCAGGAAGCCGAAAAAAAGCGTTTGCGTGAAGCCCAGGCCGACGCGGACGCCGGCGATGCGCCGCGCAAACCGGCAAAATCCAGCCCCGGCGCACTGGTTTCCAGCGATGGCGAAACCTTTGGCGGCGCTTTTGCTTCAGCCCGAGGCAAACTTCCATGGCCGGTCAATGGTCGATTGCTTGCACGCTTCGGTGAAACCCGCGGCGACGACACCCGCACCAAGTGGGACGGGGTCATGATCAGCGCTTCCGCCGGCAGCCAGGTACACGCGGTGCATGGCGGTCGCGTGGTATTCGCCGACTGGTTGCGCGGCGCCGGCCTGCTGGTGATCCTCGACCACGGCAACGGTTATTTGAGCCTGTACGGCCACAACCAGACGCTGCTCAAGTCCGCGGGCGATGTGGTCAAGGCCGGTGAGTCCATCTCCACGGTCGGCAACAGTGGCGGGCAGGATACGCCAGCACTGTATTTCGCTATTCGTCAGCAGGGTCGCCCCAGTGACCCGGCCCAATGGTGTCGTGCGCAAGGATAAGCGCGCCCATCCTATTAAGGAGTTCGTTCGACATGCTGCATTTGTCCCGCCTTACCTCGCTGGCCCTGACGATCGCCCTCGTGATCGGTGCGCCCCTGGCTTTCGCCGCCGAACCGGCCCCGTCGGCACCCGCCGCCACCGCCGCGACCACCAAGGCCCCGCTGCCACTGGACGAACTGCGCACCTTTGCCGAGGTCATGGACCGGATCAAGGCCGCCTACGTCGAACCCGTGGATGACAAGATGCTGTTGGAGAACGCCATCAAAGGCATGCTCAGCAACCTTGACCCGCACTCGGCCTACTTGGGTCCAGAGGATTTTGCCGAGCTGCAGGAAAGCACCAGCGGCGAGTTCGGCGGCCTGGGCATCGAAGTCGGCAGCGAAGACGGTTTCGTCAAGGTGGTCTCGCCAATCGACGACACGCCCGCTTCCAAGGCTGGCATCCAGGCCGGTGACTTCATCGTCAAGATCAACGGCCAGCCGACCCGCGGCCAGAGCATGACCGAAGCCGTGGACAAGATGCGCGGCAAGATCGGCCAGAAAATCACCCTGACCCTGGTACGCGACGGTGGCACGCCGTTCGACGTGACCCTCACCCGGGCGGTCATCCAGGTCAAGAGCGTGAAGAGCCAGTTGCTGGAATCGGGCTACGGCTACATCCGCATCACCCAGTTCCAGGTCAAGACCGGCGAAGAAGTCGCCAAGGCCCTGGCCAAGCTGCGCAAGGACAACGGCAAGAAACTCAACGGCCTGGTCCTGGACCTGCGCAACAACCCCGGCGGCGTGTTGCAATCGGCGGTGGAAGTGGTGGATCACTTCATCACCAAGGGCCTGATCGTCTACACCAAGGGGCGAATCGCCAATTCCGAGCTGCGCTTCTCAGCCACCGGCAACGACCTGAGCGAAGCCGTGCCATTGGTGGTGCTGATCAACGGCGGCAGCGCTTCGGCCTCGGAAATCGTCGCCGGCGCCCTGCAAGACCAGAAGCGTGGCGTGGTCATGGGCACCACCAGTTTCGGCAAGGGCTCGGTGCAGACCGTGTTGCCACTGAACAACGAGCGTGCCCTGAAGATCACCACCGCGTTGTACTTCACGCCCAACGGCCGCTCCATCCAGGCCCAGGGCATCGTTCCGGACATCGAGGTGCGCAAGGCCAAGATCACCAGCGAGCAGGACAGCGAGTACTTCAAGGAAGCCGACCTGCAAGGTCACCTGGGCAATGGCAACGGCGGCGCCGACAAACCGACCGGTTCCGGCGCCAAGGCCAAGCCAATGCCGCAGGATGACGATTATCAGTTGGCCCAGGCCTTGAGCTTGCTCAAAGGGTTGAACATCACGTCCGGCCGCTGAGATGGGCCTGCGCTTTACCTTCGTCCTGCTGTGCCTGCTGGCGGGGTCCGTTGACGCGGCCTCCGCCACACCCTCCTCGCCGCACAAGGCGTACCTGAGCCTGATCATCGACGACCTGGGGCAAAACCTGCCTCGGGATCGCCGGGTCCTGGCCCTTCCCGGTCCGGTCACCGCCGCGATCATGCCTGACACCCCGCACGCCGCTGAAGTCGCCCGCGAGGCCCATCGCGCCGGCAAGCTGGTCATGCTGCATATGCCCATGGACCCCGCTACCGGCCCGTTCGCCTGGCATCCGGAACTGCCCATCGAAGAATTGGGCAAACGCCTGGACGCCGCGTTCGCCGCCGTGCCCTACACCAGCGGGATCAACAACCACATGGGCAGCCGCATGACCGCCCAGCCCCAGGCCATGGCGTGGCTGATGGCGAACTTGCAGCAGCGCCACAAGTTTTTCGTCGACAGCCGCACCAGCGCCCAGACCGTCGCCGCCGCCGAAGCGCAGAAGATCGGCCTCGCCAGTGTGTCGCGGGATGTGTTCCTGGACGACGAGCGCACCGAAGCCGCCATCGCCCAGCAACTCCAGACCGCCATCGACCTGGCCCGCCGGCAAGGCTCGGCCGTGATGATCGGTCATCCCTACCCGCAGACCCTGGCCGTGCTCGAACGCGAGCTACCCAAGCTCAAGGCACAGGGCATCGAATGGATCGACATCAAGTCGATGATCAGCCTGCGCAGCAATCGGGCGATGGTCGGGCATGGGAAAGATGGGGTTTATCGGTAGCGGCGGCACAGTCCTGCGCAGCGCTCAGAGATACCGCGCCATGATCGCGTCCACTTCACCTTCCTTGCGCAATTCATCCAGGGCTTTTTGCAGTCGGACAACCACGTCGTCAGGCACGTCCTTGTTCAAGGCCAGGTAAAGCTCGGCACTGTTGAAGCGCAGCACGGTCTTGAGATCGTTCACCCCGTCCTGACGCGCCAGGTACCGCCCGGCCGGGTCGCCAGTGGCCCACAGATCGATCTGGCCGTTGACCAGTTTTTTGGCGTTGTCCTGATCGCGCAGCACGACAATCGGTTTCAGCCCCTGCTTGGCCAATGTCTCGGCAATCGCGTCGCCTTTGTAGGCACCGATCTTGTATTGGCGCGCCTGCTCCAACGAGTCGAGGGCGATCTTGCTGTCGGCCTTGGCGAGCATGATCCAGTCGTCCGGACCGATGGGGCCGACCCATTTGAACAACTTTTCACGCTCCGGCAACCGCGCCATGACGAACACACCGTAGCCGGGATTTTCCAAGGCGAGTTTGTAGATCCGCTCCCAGGGGAAACGCAGCGTCAAGCTGTAGGAGATATCGGCGCGCTTGAACATTTCGCGGACGATGTCCACGGCAATGCCTTGGATGTTTTCGTCCTGGGCGAAGTTCTTGCCGTTCTTGGCCATGTTGTACGGGGGGAAGTTTTCCGTCAGCAGCACCAGCGATGTATCAGCGGCACGGACGGTGCCGGCGAACAGTAACGTGGCACCGGCAAAGGCAAGAACAAGGCGTTTGAGCATGTCGGGCACCCGCAATCCATGGTGTGCCCAAGAGTGCCTTGGGCCCGCCATGGTGTCCAGCGGTCAGCGAATGCAGATACCACGATGCGCCATGTAGGCCTTGGCTTCCGGCACGGTGTATTCGCCAAAGTGGAAAATGCTCGCCGCCAGCACCGCACTGGCATGGCCTTCGAGGATGCCGTCGGCCAGATGCTGCAAATTACCCACGCCGCCGGACGCGATCACCGGAATGCCCAGGGCATCGCTGATGGCGCGGGTGACACCCAGATCGAAGCCGTTTTTCATGCCGTCCTGGTCCATGCTGGTCAGCAGGATTTCACCAGCGCCCAGGCCTTCCATTTTCTTCGCCCACTCGACGGCATCCAGGCCCGTAGGCTTGCGTCCGCCGTGGGTGAAGATTTCCCAGCGCGGGGTTTCGCCCGGGCCGGAAACCTTCTTCGCGTCGATGGCCACGACGATGCACTGCGAGCCGAAGTGCTGGGCCGCTTCACCGACGAATTCCGGATTGAACACCGCCGCAGTGTTGATCGACACCTTGTCCGCCCCGGCATTGAGCAGGTTGCGGATGTCCTGCACGGTGCGCACGCCGCCGCCCACGGTCAGCGGGATGAACACCTGGCTGGCCATGCGCTCGACGGTGTGCAGCGTGGTATCGCGGCCATCGACGCTGGCCGTGATGTCGAGGAAGGTAATCTCGTCCGCACCCTGCTCGTCGTAGCGACGGGCGATTTCCACCGGGTCGCCGGCATCACGGATGTTCTCGAACTTGACGCCCTTGACCACGCGGCCATTGTCCACGTCCAGGCAAGGGATGATGCGTTTGGCCAGCGCCATGGTCAGTCCTCAGCCTGTGTATGAATCGCAGAAAGCTTGCGCTTCAGCGACATCGAGGGTGCCTTCGTAGATCGCACGGCCGGTGATTGCGCCGATGATGCCCGGCGCCTTGGCGTCGAGCAGCGACTTGATATCACCCAGATTATGGATGCCACCGGAGGCGATCACCGGGATCTTGGTGGCAGCGGCCAGTGCAGCGGTGAATGGCACGTTGCAGCCCTGCATCATGCCGTCTTTGGCGATGTCGGTATAAACAATCGAGGACACGCCGTCGGCTTCGAACTGCTTGGCCAGATCGATGACCTGCACGGTGCTGATTTCAGCCCAGCCATCGGTGGCGACGAAGCCGTCTTTGGCATCCAGGCCGACGATGATTTTTCCAGGGAACGCGCGACAGGCTTCGGCAACGAAAGTCGGGTCTTTCACCGCCTTGGTACCGATGATCACGTAGCTCACGCCAGCCTTGACGTAGTGCTCGATGGTTTCCAGCGAACGAATGCCACCGCCGATCTGGATCGGCAGGTTCGGGTAGCGCTTGGCAATGGCCGTGACCACTTCGCCATTGACCGGCTGCCCTTCGAAGGCGCCGTTCAGGTCGACCAGATGCAGGCGACGGCAGCCGCCCTCCACCCACTTGGCGGCCATGCTCACCGGGTCATCGGAAAACACCGTGGAGTCTTCCATGCGGCCCTGACGCAGACGTACGCAAGCGCCGTCCTTGAGATCGATAGCGGGGATAATCAGCATCTGGCAAACCTTCAAATACGAATATTCAGCTTGGCTCGAAAATCAGTTTTTCTCGAGCGCCCACAAGTCGCTTTCAATGCTTTCGAACCTTTCTTTAAGGTGCGTCTGCACATCGAAAATCGCCCTGTTGTAATAGTGCGGAGCAATTTCGCGGGTAAACAGGTCAAGAATTTCCGCCGCTTCGAACGAACCCAGGTCCAGCTCGAAACGCTCCTCCATGAACCGCTGGATCTTGCGGTTCGCTTCACTCTCCTGCTCGGGCGTGAGCGTGAGGATCGGCGGTTTCTTGCGGGCCATTACCAGCGCCCGTCCCATGCCGCGAAGTTCTGCAACAGTTGCAAGCCATGGGTATGGCTCTTCTCCGGGTGGAACTGCACGGCGAAGCGCGAACCATCGGCCAGGGCCGCGGCGAAATCGACGCCATAGTGACCGCTGCCCACCACCTGCCGCGCATTGCCGGCGGCGATGTAGTAGCTGTGCACGAAGTAGAAGCGCGCCAGGTCCGGAATGTTGTGCCACAGCGGGTGATCCACCGTCTGCTTCACTTCGTTCCAGCCCATGTGCGGGACTTTCAAGTGCTCGCCGTCTTCATGCAGGCCCTTGCCAAAGAACTTCACTTGGCCGGGAAACAGCGAAATGCAATCGACGCCATCGTTCTCTTCACTGCGATCGAGCAAGGCTTGCATGCCCACGCAGATGCCAAGGAACGGCCGGTCCTGGCTGACTTCGTGCACCAGCTTGTCGAAGCCCAGGCGCCGAATCTCGGCCATGCAATCGCGAATCGCACCAACGCCGGGGAATACCACCCGGTCGGCTTCGCGAATCACGTCGGCATCGCTGGTGATCAGTACCTTGCCGGCGCCCACATGCTCGAGGGCCTTGGCCACCGAGTGCAGGTTACCCATGCCGTAGTCGATAACCGCGACCGTCTGCATTACAGGACGCCCTTGGTGGAAGGCATCTGGCCGGCCATGCGGTCATCGAGCTCGACGGCCATGCGCAGCGCGCGGCCGAAAGCCTTGAACACGGTTTCGATCTGGTGGTGGGTGTTGTGCCCGCGCAGGTTGTCGATGTGCAGGGTCACGTTGGCGTGGTTGACGAAGCCCTGGAAGAATTCCTGGAACAGGTCGACGTCGAAGCCGCCGACGGTGGCACGGGTGTACGGCACATGCATCTGCAGGCCAGGGCGGCCGGAGAAGTCGATGACCACCCGCGACAGCGCTTCATCGAGCGGCACGTAGGCATGGCCGTAGCGACGGATGCCCTTCTTGTCGCCGATGGCTTTGGTGAAGGCCTGCCCCAGGGTGATACCGACGTCTTCCACCGTGTGGTGGTCGTCGATATGCAGGTCGCCCTTGCTGACGATGTCCAGGTCGATCAGCCCGTGACGGGCGATCTGGTCCAGCATGTGCTCAAGAAAAGGCACACCGATATCAAACCGGGCCTTTCCGGTGCCATCCAGGTTGATCGAGGCTTTGATCTGGGTTTCCAGAGTGTCGCGCTCGACAGACGCCTTACGTTCGGCCATCACCAGCTCCGCAAAATCATTGGGCGAAAAAGGCAGCCATTATAGGGGCGCGAGCGGCAAACAGAAACAAAAGAGGTGACATCACTGACGGGCTGAATCCCGGGCTGTCGGTGATAGACATGTGCATACAAGTCTGTGCCATCACCCAAAACGACTGTGGGAGCGAGCTTGCTCGCGATGAGGACGTGTCAGCCGACAGAGTGTCTGCTGACCCACCGCTATCGCGAGCAAGCTCGCTCCCACATTTAGCGTTGCCCTTACCTTGATGGCCAGGGCAACAGTCTTAGCGGAACAACACCGCCGTCTTCTGCAGGGTCACCCACACACCCCACGCCAACGGAATGCCCACCACCAGCCAGGCGGCGATCGCCAGGGGCTTGGTGCCCGGTGCGGCTTTCCATTCCAGCGAAGTGGTGCTGTCGGCACCCTTGTCATGGCCCAGCGCCTGTTCGGCGGCCAGTTCGGCGTCGGTCATGAAGTATTTGTCAGCGACCGGGCGGACCATCAGGTTGCACAGGAAACCCAGCACCAGCAGGCCGGCGAGGATGTACAAGGTGATGTCATAGGCCGCGGCACGTTCAACGCCGATGCTCAGTTGATATTCACGCAGGTAGTTCACCAGTACCGGACCCAGCACACCTGCCGCAGCCCAGGCGGTCAGCAGGCGACCGTGGATTGCACCGACCATTTGCGTACCGAACAGGTCCGCCAGGTAGGCCGGCACGGTGGCGAAACCGCCGCCGTACATCGACAGGATGATGCAGAACGCCGCCACGAACAGCGCGACGCTGCCCAGGTGACCGAGGTTCGGAATCAGCGCGTACAGGGCAAAGCCCAGGGCGAAGAACACGAAATAGGTGTTCTTGCGACCCAGGTAATCCGAGAAGGAGGCCCAGAAGAACCGGCCGCCGATGTTGAACAGGCTCAACAGACCGGTGAAGCCGGCCGCGATGGCCGCGATCTGGCCCAGTTGCACGGCGTCCAACTGACCGAACGGCAGGTCATTGCCCAGCAGCTTGCCGCCGAACACTTCCTGCAACAGTGGCGAAGCCATGCCGAGGATGCCGATACCCGCGGATACGTTCAGGCACAGCACCAGCCACACCAGACGGAACTGCGGGGTCTTCCAGGCGACGTTCACGTGAACGTGGCGATGGGTGATCATCGCGTTCGCGGCTTTCTTCGGTGCCGGGGTCCAGCCTTCAGGCTTCCAGCCGGTTGGCGGCACGCGGTAGGACAAGGCGCCACCGATCATGAACACGAAGTAGATCGCGGCCATGACCAGGAAGCTCTGCCAGACGCCCACGCCCGTCGGCGAAGCGAAATGGTTCATCAGCGCAGCGGCCAGTGGAGCACCGACCATCGCACCACCGCCGAAGCCCATGATCGCCATGCCGGTCGCCATGCCACGCTTGTCCGGGAACCACTTGATCAGGGTCGACACCGGGGATATGTAGCCCAGGCCCAGGCCGATACCACCGATCACCCCGGAACCGACCCACATCAGCCAGATCTGGTGGGTATAGATACCCAACGCGGAAATCAGCAGGCCACCGCACCAGCACAAGGCCGATACAACGCCGGCCTTGCGTGGCCCGGCGTGTTCCAGCCAGCCGCCCCAGATGGCTGCCGAGCAACCCAGGAAGATGAAGAACAGGGTGTAGATCCAGCCGAGCATCGAGATCGGCCAGTCACATTGGGACGAAAAGACTTGCGAGATGAAGCTCATATCCGGTGCACAGGCCACAGGCTTGGTGATACCCAAGGCTTTGGACAGTGGCAACCAGAACACCGAGAAGCCATAGGCCATGCCGATGCACAGGTGAATGGCCAGTGCGGCCGGTGGAACCAGCCACCGGTTGAAACCCGGCTTGGCGATGATACGTTCCTTGGAGAGGAACGCTGGCTGGTCGGCGATGCCGCCCGCCGTGATGCTCGTGCTCATTGTGTATCCCCCAGTTATTGGAATGGTCCGTCAGCCACGCGTCACCCTCAGCCTTCATTGCACGCAGGCATGGCTGTATTTTCTGGTGAAGCTCCATAGTGTGCGACATCAAGTCGCAGAAGGACGGACGAACGGGCAAAGGTTACCATTTGCTCGCGGCAGAAAAACCAAAGTGATATCACCTTTTTCGTGCCATCTGTCTTATCGCACGCTTGCTCGCTTTCTATAGGGGGCTAACGATTTATTTTTTTCAGGAATTTTCATGCCCATCGTTGTCGAGCTCATTTCTGACGCCAACTGCCAGGACCAACAGGACTTGCAGAAAATCTACCGGGATGCCCCGGCCTGGCTGTTCAAACCCTTTGGCGATGCCACGCAACTGATTGCGGAAGGTCTTGAGGACGGCTGGTTGATCGCGGCCCGTTTCAACGACCGCCTGCTCGGCGCTGCGCGCTTGCAACGGCACCAGAACGCTTGGCGCTTGTCTCACCTGTGCGTACGAAACGTTACCCGCCGCCGTGGCGTGGCTGAGCGGCTGGTGAGCGAAGCCCGGCGAATGGCTGTGCTAAACGGTGCCGAGCTGCACCTGGTGGCACCGGCCGGGCACCTGCAAGCCCAGGCGCTGGCGGCCAAGTTGGGACTGACGGCGCCGATCCAGGATTAGTAACTACGGTGGGAGCGAGCGGGCTCGCGATGGCGGTCGCACATTCAGCACTTTCATTGACTGCCACGCCGCTATCGCGAGCCAGCTCGCTCTCACATGGATTTGCGGCACCCAACGCACCACACCATCCACAGCGTTATACTCCCGGCTAAATTTTGAACTCAACCTACAAGGATTCGCCCATGAAAGCGTTCGGCAAAATCCTGGGTCTGGTACTTCTCGGGCTGTTGCTGATCATTGTGGCCCTGGGCTTTGCCCTGACCCACCTGTTCGATCCCAACGACTACAAAGAAGAGATCCGCCAGATAGCCCGCGACAAGGCCCACATCGAGCTGACCCTCAATGGCGATATCGGCTGGAGCCTGTTCCCATGGCTGGGCCTGGAGTTGCACGACGCCAGCGTCGCGACCTTGGCCAATCCAACCCAACCTTTCGCCGACCTGCAGATGCTCGGCCTTTCGGTCCGGGTGATCCCGCTGCTGCGCCGGGAAGTGCAGATGAGCGATGTGCGCGTCGAGGGCCTGAACCTGCGGCTCAACCGTGACAAGAACGGTCACGGCAACTGGGAGGACATCGGCAAGGCGCCAGCTTCCGCGACGACAGCGAACACCCCGGCACCGGCCGAACAACCGGCCCCTCCGGCCAGCACCCCGGCGGAAAAACCCGCCCAGCCGACCCGCCTGGACATCGACAGCCTGACCGTGAATAACGCCCGGGTCGAATACACCGACGAGCAGACTGGCAAGCTGTACACCGCCGAGAGCATCCAACTGAGCACCGGCCCGGTCCACGACTCCACCAACATCCCGGTCACCTTGACCGCCTTCCTGTCCAGCAACCAGCCGGCCGTGCGCGTACGCACCGAAGTGACCGGCGAACTGCGCTTCGAGCGCGCCCTGCAGCGCTACAAGTTCGAAGACCTGAAACTGTCCGGCGAAGCCACGGGCGACCCGTTGCAGGGCAAGACCGTGAATTTCGCCGCCCAGGGGCAACTGTTCCTGGACAAGGCGGCCAACGTCGCCGAATGGACCGGCATCAAGCTGTCGCTCAACCAGTTGCGCGCGCTCGGTGAGCTGAAGGTCAACGACCTCGACAAGACCCCGCAATTGAATGGCGGGATATCGATCGCCCAGTTCGACCTGGCGAAATTCGTCGACAGTGTCGGCCAGAAACTCCCGGCCATGGCGGAGGGCAGCCTGAGCAAGGTCGAGCTGGCCAGCCGCATTGCCGGCACGCCGACCAGCGTCGCACTCAACGACATCAATCTGAAGCTCGACGACAGCAACTTCACCGGTCGCATCGCCGTGGAAGACTTTGCCAAGCAGGCCCTGCGCGTGCAGCTCAAGGCCGACACGTTCAACGTCGACCGCTACCTGCCGCCAAAGTCCGCCGAAGCCGACAGCTCCAAGGCAGCTCGCGAGGCCGAAGTCAGCGACACTGAAGCCAGCGCCATGGCCGGTGCCGGCAGTACACCGCTGCCAAGCGCCCCGACCCAGGGTGCCTGGAGTAACGATCGACTGTTTCCGGTGGAACGTCTGAGCAAGTTGGACCTCGATGCCGACCTGACCTTCGGGCAACTGACCCTCGACAAACTGCCGATCCAGAACGCCGCGCTCAAGGCCACCGGCCTGGGTGGCCTGCTGACCCTGGAGAACCTGCGGGGCGACCTGTACAGCGGCAACTTCGAAACCAAAGGCACCCTGGATGTACATCAGCCTACGCCTCAGTTGAGCCTGCAAACCCGTATCAACCGGGTCCCGGCCGAGAAGATCATCGAAAGCCAGGGCAAGAATCCCCCGGTCAAAGGCCTGGTCACGCTCAACAGCGCAATCACCGCCAGCGGCAATAGCCAGAAGGCCCTGATCGACAGCCTCAACGGCAACGCCGGGTTCGTCATCAACGATGGCGTGCTGCTCAATGCCAACCTCGAACAGCAATTGTGCAAAGGCATCGCTACCCTCAATCGCAAGTCCCTAAGTGGCGAACCCCGTGGTAAGGACACGCCATTCCAGCAACTCAACGGCAATCTCACCTTCAACAATGGCGTTGCCCACAACCCGGACCTGAAAGTCCGCATCCCCGGCATGAGCGTCAACGGCAACGGCGATATCGACCTGCGGGTGCTGGGCATGGATTACCGCGTCGGCGTCATCGTCGAAGGCGACAAGAGCGACATGCCCGACCCGGCCTGCCAGGTCAACGAACGCTACGTCGACGTCGAATGGCCACTGCGCTGCCGCGGCCCACTGGAGCTGGGGGCGAAAGCCTGCCGCCTGGACAACGACGGGCTCGGCAAGGTCGCGGCGAAATTGGCCGGCGACCGTCTTGGCGACAAGATCGATGAGAAACTCGGCGACAAGGTCAGCCCCGAACTCAAAGATGCGCTCAAGGGACTGTTCAAGCGATGAGAGCCGAGCAGTTTTCCACCGCCGTACTGGACTGGTTCGACCGCCACGGGCGCCACGATTTGCCTTGGCAACAAGCGATCTCGCCCTATCGGGTGTGGGTCTCGGAAATCATGTTGCAGCAGACCCAGGTCAGTACCGTGCTCAATTACTTCGACCGGTTCATGGCCTCGCTGCCCACCGTTCAAGCCCTGGCCGCCGCGCCGGAGGACGAAGTGCTGCACCTGTGGACCGGGCTGGGTTATTACACCCGCGCGCGCAACTTGCAGAAAACCGCGAAAATCGTCGTCGAACAGTACGGCGGCGAATTTCCCCGGGACGTGGAAAAACTCACCGAGCTGCCGGGGATCGGCCTGTCCACCGCTGGCGCCATCGCCAGCATCAGCATGGGCCTGCGGGCACCGATCCTCGATGGCAACGTCAAGCGGGTGCTGGCGCGTTTCACCGCGCAGGAGGGCTACCCGGGCGAACCCAAGGTGGCGAAACAGCTCTGGGCCACCGCCGAGCGTTTCACGCCACAGGATCGCGTCAACGCCTACACCCAGGCGATGATGGACCTGGGCGCCACGCTCTGCACCCGCAGCAAGCCCAGTTGTCTGCTCTGCCCGCTGAAGCAAGGCTGCGAGGCCCACATGCTGGGCCTGGAAACCCGCTACCCGATCCCAAAGCCGCGCAAGGAAGTGCCGAAGAAGCGCACCTTGATGCCGATGCTGGCCAACCACGAGGGCGCGATCCTGCTTTACCGTCGCCCGTCCACCGGGTTGTGGGGCGGGCTGTGGAGCCTGCCGGAACTTGACGACCTCGACGACCTGCAGCACCTGGCCCTGCAACACTCGCTGGAATTGGGCAGCCAACACGAGATGCCAGGCCTGGTGCACACCTTCAGCCACTTCCAGTTGGCGATCGAACCCTGGCTGGTCCGGGTCCGGGAAACCGGCCATCACGTGGCCGAGGCCGACTGGCTCTGGTATAACCTCGCCACCCCGCCGCGCCTGGGCCTTGCCGCCCCGGTCAAAACCTTGCTCGAACGCGCGGCCGCCGTAATGAACGCAGGAGAGTTGCAATGACCCGCACCATCATGTGCCGCAAGTACAAAGAAGAACTGGAAGGCCTGGAACGTGCTCCGTTCCCGGGCGCCAAAGGCCAGGACATCTACGACAACGTCTCGGCCAAGGCCTGGGCCGACTGGCAGAAACACCAGACCCTGCTGATCAACGAAAAGCGCCTGAACATGATGAACGCCGAAGATCGCAAATACCTCCAGGACGAGATGGACAAGTACTTTTCCGGCGAAGATTACGCCAAGGCCGAAGGCTACGTGCCGCCGTCCGAATAAGCTGTTAAGAGCGGGGGCGAATCGTAAGCGACGGTAATAGTTAAATATTTTTTGAAAACTTGCTTGACGCCCCCCTGAAAAACCCGTTTAATGCGCCCCGTTGCCCAGATAGCTCAGTCGGTAGAGCAGGGGATTGAAAATCCCCGTGTCGGCGGTTCGATTCCGTCTCTGGGCACCAAAATACCGAAAACCCCGATCAAGCAATTGATCGGGGTTTTTTATTGCCCGGGATTTTCTTCCTGTGCATTGTCGACTCAGCTACATTCGTCCGCTCCCCTCTAGCAAGCGAGTCGACATGGACATTACCGGCATCCCCTTCGGCACCACCGATTGGTCAACCCTCGAACCCACCGAGCATAAGGGCATTACCGGAACCGCCTATTGGCGCACCCAACAGTTCGGGAACATTCGGGTGCGGATGGTGGAATACACGCCTGGGTACCTGGCCGACCATTGGTGCACCAAGGGCCACATCCTGTTTTGCCTCAAGGGCGAGCTCAATACTGAACTCGAAGACGGCCGGCAGTTTTTGCTCAAGCCGGGCATGAGCTATCAGGTCGCCGACCAGGCCGAGCCTCATCGATCCTTCACTTCATCGGGGGCTACGCTCTTCATCGTGGATTGAGATTCGAAGCGTCCGCGTTGAAGCTGTAGGATAGATGGCCTTATCCATCAGGAATCCGACCATGTCATCGGCGAACAAACAGCAGAAGCGCAGCCAGCGCGCCAAGGCGAAAGCCAAGCAGAACCGCATTCAGCGTGCTGCTGCGCCGAACGATTTCCTTGACCCGAACGATGAGCGCATCGATCTGGAAACCGTGGACCTATCGGACCTGTTCCAACTGATGGGCACCGCCGAAAAGATCAGCCAGCAGGCCATGTGCACGGTCTTCCTGGGGCATCCACTGCTGGAGTTGGTGCTGGAGCAGGAGGGCGAGGAAGAAGCCACTGACTTCATCATTACCGCCCTGATCGAATATCGCCGCCTGACCAAGGGTGTCGACGAGCAGACTGCGCTGGACTGGGTCGAGAGCAAGCAATTCCAGGCCGACTATGTGGCCGCCTCCCAGGCACTGGTGCAAGGTAAGGTCTGACTGTCGCCCGCCAAGCGCTTTGCGCCGAAGGGGTTCTCGGTAGCTGACAGGCTGTGGGGATAGCTCCTACAAACCAAGGTCCACCAACAGGGGGCGGCGTCATACCCGTCCTGCATAAATCAGTTATTTTTCCCTCCAGGCAATCAGCCCCGTCCGGCATCACCGAAACGTCGCCTGAAGCATCCTTGCGGTCCGCCCCTCTCAATGGCTGGACACTGCGATGACGCTATTGCTGCCTCAAGATGACCCACAGCTCGCCCCCTTGATCAATGAACTTGGCGAGCTGATTCGCCAGGCACGCCAGAAGGTCCTGCGTGCCGTCGATACGCTCCAGGTACAAACCTGCTGGCAGATCGGCCGACACATCATCGATGTTCGAACAGGGTGGCGCCGAACGGGCGGCTTACGGCGCAAGGTTGCTATCGTCGTTGGCGAAGGTGCTGACGGCGCGGTTTGGGAAAGGGTTTGATGCTTCAAATTTGCGCTACATGCGCCTCTTTTATCAGGCATTTCCAATCTGTGACGCACTGCGTCACGAATTGAGCTGGACTCACTATCGAACGCTGCTACGCGTCGAAAATGCGAATGCACGCCGTTGGTACATGAACGAAGCCGTCACTCAAAACTGGTCCACCCGCGCCTTGGAACGCCAGATCGGCACGCTCTATTACGAACGCCTCCTGGCAAGCAGGGACCGGCCTGCGGTAGAGCAGGAAGCGGCCGCCAATCTTGAGAAACTGGATTTCGGTCCCAGGGACATCGTCAGGGATCCGGTGGTCCTTGAGTTCCTAGGATTGCCCAATACCGGCATGCTGCTGGAAACCGACCTCGAACAGGCCTTGATCGACCAGTTACAAGGCTTCCTTCTGGAACTGGGAAAAGGCTTCGCCTTTGTCGCCCGCCAACAGCGCACCAGCACCGAAAGCAAAGACTTCTACATCGACCTGGTCTTCTATAACTACTTGCTCAAGTGTTTTGTGATCGTCGATCTCAAGCGCGGCGAGCTCAGCCACCAGGACATCGGCCAGATGGATATGTATGTGCGCCTCTACGATGACCTCAAGCGCGGCCCCGACGACAAGCCTACCGTGGGCATCATTCTCTGCGCTCAAAAGGATGAGTCGGTGGTGCGTTATTCCGTGTTGCAGGGCAATGAACAGCTATTCACCAGCCTGTATCAGTTGGTGCTCCCCACCGAAGAAGAGCTGCGCAACGCGCTGGATCGCGAACAGGCGCGCCTTGAGGAAGGGGCAATCGGGCGCAGCGACTCCAAGGAATAAAAGCCGATACTCCATGATCGCGCACTTAAAAAACCCATGTAAGATTGATGCGCTTTTTTTCCAGCAACGCTCCAGTCAATGAGCTCCATCCTGCATGTCACCGGCCGCCACCCACCCTTCCCTGATCCAGGCATTGCGGACCGAAACCGCTGAACTGCATGTTGCCCTGGAAAAACGCCTGCCGTTTTTCTCGCAGCGGTTGGACATGGATCTATACCGGCGCTTGATGGCGGCCTACTACGGTTTTTATCAGCCGCTGGAGCAAAGGCTTCACGTGCTGGCGCTGGTTCCGACCGGGCTGGACCAATCCCTGCGCGTCAAACTCCCGGTGCTACGGGCCGACCTCGCGGAACTGGGCCTGGACGAAGCCGCTATCGAGGCATTGCCCACCTGCCAGGCGCTGCCGCGAATCGACTCTCGAGCCGCCGCCCTCGGCGTTTCCTACGTGCTGGAAGGCGCGACCCTCGGCGGGCAGATCCTGCGGCGCAGGGTGGCCGAGCAGCTCGGTCTTGATGCTTCCAGCGGCGCCGCGTTCCTCAATGTGTATGGCGAACTCACCGGCCGACGCTGGAAGGATTTCCTTCAATACCTGGACGACAGGAACCTTGGCGAGGCCCGGACGCTCGAAGTCACACGCGCCGCCAAGGCGACGTTCTCTCATTTTGAACACTGGCTGGACAGCCAAAAGGTACTGCTATGAACCCGGAAAACCAGGAAGCTTTCGAAGAACTGCTGGCCAATTGCGCAGACGAACCGATTCGCTTTCCTGGGACCATCCAGCCTCACGGCGTGTTGGTGATGCTCTCCGAGCCCGATTTCGTGATCCGTCAGGTCAGCGCCAACGTGTTGCAGTTGATGGGGCAAGATCCCCACAGGCTGTTGGGCCAGACCCTCGACGCACTGTTGGGGCTGGAACAGGCCGAGGCGATCCTCGTCGCCTGTCGCGCCGCCCCGGACAGCGACAACGTGCCCGTGGCCATTGTCGTCAACCAGCAGCGCTTTGACGCCCTGGTGCATCGCCATCAGGGCGCCCTGATCGTCGAACTGGAACAGCACCTGAGCGACTATCGCCCCGAAGGCGTCAGCGGCGAGGCCAACCTGGGTCGCATGTTGCAACGCCTGCAAAGTGCGAAAACCCTCCAGGCCCTGTACGAAATCAGTGTGCGGGAAATCCAGGCCATGACCGGTTACGACCGGGTGCTGATCTACCGCTTCGAGGAAGAAGGCCACGGCCAGGTGATTGCCGAGGCCAGCGCGCCGTCGATGGAACTCTACAAAGGGCTGTTTTTCCCAGCATCGGATATTCCCGAACAGGCCCGTGAGCTGTATCGCACCAACTGGCTGCGGATCATCCCTAACGCCGACTACGCACCGGTGCCGCTGGTCCCGGAACGGCGGCCCGACACCCAGGCGCCCCTGGACCTGAGTTTTGCCACACTGCGCAGCGTCTCGCCGATCCACCGCCAGTACATGAAAAACATGGGCGTGCTGTCCTCCATGAGCATCTCGTTGATGGAGGGCGAGCGCTTGTGGGGGCTGATCAGTTGCGGCCATCGCCAGCCGCTGCTGGTGCCCCATGAAATGCGCATGGCCTGCCAGACCATCGGCCAGGTGCTGTCGCTGCAGATCAGCGCCATGCAGGCCCTGGAGCTGAACCGGCAACGAGACGCCAAGCTTGAAGACCTCAAGGTCCTCGCAGCGGTCATGGCCGAATCCAGCGACAACGTCTTCGACGGCCTGTCCCACGAGCCGCAACGCCTCATGGACTTGACCGGGGCCAGCGGCGTGGCGATTTTCGAGGACAACAAGCTGCACCGCCATGGCCAGTGCCCGGAACCGGAGCAGATCCGCGAGCTGCACAAATGGATCCTGGAAACCGGCGAGCCGGTGTTCGCCCACCACAACCTGGGTAGCGTCTTCGCACCTGCCCAGGCTTATCAGGACGTGGCGAGCGGCGTATTGGCGATCCACCTGCCCAAGCCTGTGGAAAACGGCGTGTTGTGGTTCCGCCCCGAGGTGAAGCAAACCCTCCAATGGAGCGGCGACCCGCAAAAGCCCCTGGACCTGGAAAACAGCGAGACCGGCCTGCGCCTGCGGCCCCGGACGTCTTTCGAAATCTGGAAAGTCGAAATGGCCGGCATCAGTACCAAATGGACCCATGGCGATCTGTTCGCCGCCAACGACCTGCGGCGCTCGGCCCTGGAAAATGACCTGGCCCGCCAGGTGCACAAGGAGCGCCAGGCCGTACAGGCCCGCGACGAGCTGGTGGCCGTGGTCTCCCATGACCTGCGCAACCCGATGACGGTCATTTCCATGCTCTGCGGCATGATGCAAAAGGCCTTCAGCTCCGACGGTTCCCACAGCTCCAAGCGAATTTCTTCCGCCATCGACACCATGCAGCAAGCTACCAGCCGCATGAACGCATTGTTGGAGGACCTGCTCGACACTTCGCGCATCGATGCCGGGCGCTACACCATCAACCCCCAACCGATGGACGTCAGCCAGATCTTCGAAGACGCCTGCTCGCTGCTGACGCCGCTGGCCACTGCCAAGGCCATCGACATTTCCTTCCATGCCGAACCCAACCTGCGGATCAACGCCGATCCCGAGCGGCTGTTCCAGGTGCTGTCCAACCTGATCGGCAATGCCATCAAGTTCACGCCACAGCAGGGCTCCGTGGGCATCAGTGCGATGTCTGTCGGTAACGAGATCGTGTTCAGTGTGCGCGACACCGGTGAAGGGATTTCGCCAGAGCAATTGCCCCATGTTTTCGAGCGCTACTGGACGACCAAGGAAGGCAACCCGAACGGTACCGGCCTGGG
Organism: Pseudomonas thivervalensis; assembly: GCF_001269655.1. Classification (GTDB taxonomy): domain Bacteria; phylum Pseudomonadota; class Gammaproteobacteria; order Pseudomonadales; family Pseudomonadaceae; genus Aquipseudomonas; species Aquipseudomonas thivervalensis. The sequence goes on along the minus strand of NZ_LHVE01000001.1, from coordinate 222,532 downwards.
GTTGTACATTTCCAAGGGGATTGTCCAGGCTCATGGCGGTAAACTGCACGCCGAAAGCCAGCCAGGCCAGGGCAGCGAATTCCGCTTTACCGTGCCGAAAATCGACTGAGCCGGGCACCGCCCCCTAACGAATTGGAAACCGAAGCCCAATGGCCTCACTGAACAAACAGCAAAAACGCGCCAAGCGCGCCAAAGACAAAGCCAAGCAAATCCGCATGACCGGGCGCAAATCGATCCCGATGTATGGCGACCCGGCCCATGCCACCGCCCAGCCACCGGTCTACGTGTTGGAACTGTTCGCCAAGCTGCGCGACGCCGAGGCCATCAGCCGCAGTGAAATGCTCGATACGCTGCTCGCGTCCCTGAGCGTGATGATCATCGAACGCCCAGGCCTGCTCGACCTGAAAAATGCCGAAAACGAAAGCATGGCGGCGACCAACCTGGCCGCCGACATGCTGGTGGACTACCGCATGTGGGTTGATGAGATGGACCGCGAGACCGCCCAGCGCTGGCTCAGCACACCGGAGTTCATCAAGGATTTCAGCGAGGCGCTGGACCGCTATCGCCAAGTCCTGGAAGAAGAATCGGCCAGCGAATAAGCCGGTCGGCTATTCGTCACTGTTCCAATGGAACACCAGTTTGCGCGCGGCCCCGCTGCCTACCTCAGCCGTGTCGCGCCGCACCTCACCATTGCGCGTCGCCACCACGTTGTACTTGCCCGGCGGCAGTTGCACATAAACCAGCGGCCCCGCATCGCTGAGGGTCAGCAATGTCTGTCCCGATGCGTTCTGCACGGTGACCTCCACATCCGGGACGTATTTGTTCTCCGGGCCGATCGCAAAGGTCATGTGCAGGTTGTAACCCTGGGCCTGCTCGATGGCCCGGGCTTCATCTTCGCCGATGCCGCCGGACAGATAGGTCATGCCGTTCTGCTGCATGGGCTGGACCTGCACGCCTGTGTTGTCTACAGCGGCGAGGCTGGTGGCGTTGAGAGCGATGGGGAACAGCAGAATGCTGATGGCAACGAAAGGCAACAAAAAATGCTGGAGGGATTTCATGATGGAAACTCCCGCGCCCAGGAAAAGGCTCTATTGTCATTTCTCTTTGATTATTAATCATCCATCTGGGTTTAGACCGATTGGAACTTGCCTACACTGCGGTTTGGAATAGAGCCCAGCCAAGAACACTTTCATGACAAATAGCGCTGAGCGTCAGCAAGGCTGGGATAGGTGGTTCGATGACTATGCCGTAACTGCGGACTTCATGACTGAACGCGAGCAGCCTGATGGGCCAAAGGATAAACAGACAGACCGTCCGGTGGACGATAGACAGGCACCAGACGAACGCTCATCCGGTTAACCCTTCCAACCCCCGCCCAAAGCTGGCACCATCGCGCCTTTTTTTACGCAACTCCCCGGGCTTTTCACTGGTAAACAAGGTTCAAACGGCCGTTCGGTTGTTGATGGCGCGACAGTCTGCTGCGCCGATGCGACAACCTGCCGCACATCACCGGTTTACCGCCCGTAGCGCTGTTGGCGGCCATTGGGACGCATGCTAGCTTGGCCGCCTCGCCAAGGAAGGCAGCCAACAGCAAGGGAGCACATACCATGAGGACCGCACATGGCCCAGGCCACGCCCGCGCTTGAAATCCGCAACCTGCACAAACGCTACGGACAGCTGGAGGTGCTCAAAGGCGTCTCGCTGACCGCCCGCGACGGCGATGTGATCTCGATCCTCGGATCCTCCGGGTCCGGCAAGTCCACATTCCTGCGTTGCATCAACCTGCTGGAAAATCCCAACCAGGGCCAGATCCTGGTGGCCGGCGAAGCGCTCAAGCTCAAGGCCGCAAAGAACGGTGAACTGGTGGCCGCCGACGGCAAACAGATCAACCGCCTGCGCAGCGAGATCGGTTTTGTCTTCCAGAACTTCAACCTTTGGCCGCACATGAGCGTGCTCGATAACATCATCGAAGCGCCGCGCCGGGTGCTTGGCCAGAGCAAGGCCGAAGCCGTCGAAGTGGCCGAAGCGCTGCTGGCCAAGGTCGGTATCGCCGACAAGCGCCACGCCTACCCGGCCGAACTGTCCGGTGGCCAACAACAACGCGCCGCCATTGCCCGCACACTGGCGATGCAGCCCAAGGTGATTCTGTTCGACGAACCCACCTCCGCCCTTGACCCGGAAATGGTCCAGGAAGTACTTAGTGTGATCCGCGCCCTGGCCGAAGAAGGACGCACCATGCTGCTGGTCACCCATGAAATGGGCTTCGCCCGTCAGGTTTCCAGCGAAGTCGTGTTTCTTCATCAAGGCCTGGTCGAGGAGCAAGGATCGCCACAGCAGGTCTTCGAGAACCCGCTTTCGGCGCGCTGCAAACAATTCATGTCCAGCAACCGCTAACGGAGCAGTACACATGCAGACCTACAAGAAATTCCTCCTGGCCGCAGCGGCCAGCCTGGTCTTCTCGGCCAGCGCCATGGCGGCCGAAAAGCTGAAGATGGGCATCGAAGCGGCCTATCCGCCGTTCAACAACAAGGACGCCAGCGGCCAGGTCGTGGGTTTCGACAAAGACATCGGCGACGCCCTGTGCGCCAAGATGAAAGTCGAGTGCGAAGTGGTCACGTCCGACTGGGACGGCATCATCCCCGCCCTGATGGCCAAGAAGTTCGATTTCCTGATTTCTTCGCTGTCGATCAACGACGAGCGCAAGCAAGCCGTGGACTTCACCGACCCGTACTACTCCAACAAACTGCAATTCATCGCCCCGAAAAACGTCGACTTCAAAATCGATAAAGAGTCTCTCCAAGGTAAGGTCATCGGGGCACAGCGCTCTACGCTCGCCGGCACCTGGATGGAAGACAACATGGAAGGCGTCGAGCTGAAACTCTATGACACTCAGGAAAATGCCTACCTGGACCTGATCTCCGGCCGCGTTGACGGGATCCTGGCAGACAAATACGTGAACTACGACTGGCTGAAAACCGACGCTGGCCGTGCTTACGAATTCAAAGGTGACCCGGTGGTAGAGGGCGACAAGATCGCCATCGCCGTGCGCAAGGGCGATCAACTGCGTGACCGACTGAACGCCGCACTGAAAGAAATTGTTGCTGACGGCACCTATAAAAAGATCAACGACAAGTACTTCCCGTTCAGCATCTATTGATCCTGACGTGCCTGGCTGGCGCCCGCTATTGCGCGGCGCCGGCCCTTAGCAAAGCCTGCCGCGATATGAACACACACCCATGATGATCGATCTCTACGGATTCGGCCCAGCGCTCGCCGCCGGCGCGCTGATGACCGTCAAGTTGGCCCTTTCTGCCTTAGGCCTGGGACTGGTACTCGGCCTGCTCGGCGCCTTGGCCAAGACCTCGCCACACAAGCCGCTGCAATGGCTGGGCGGCACCTATTCGACGCTGGTTCGCGGCATCCCGGAATTGCTCTGGGTGCTATTGATCTATTTCGGCACCGTCAACCTGATGCGCGCCTTGGGTGAATACTTCGGCAACCCCGACCTTGCCCTCAACGCCTTCGCCGCCGGGGTCATTGCCCTGGGCCTGTGCTTTGGCGCCTACGCCACGGAAGTGTTTCGCGGCGCGATCCTGGCGATTCCCAAGGGCCATCGCGAGGCCGGCGTCGCCCTGGGCCTGTCGAAATGGCGGATCTTCACCCGGCTGATCATGCCGCAGATGTGGCGCATCGCCCTGCCTGGCCTGGGCAACCTGTTCATGATCCTGATGAAGGACACCGCGCTGGTCTCGGTGATTGGCCTGGAAGAGATCATGCGTCATGCGCAAATCGGCGTGACCGTGTCCAAGCAACCGTTCACCTTCTATATGGTCGCAGCCTTCATGTACCTGGGACTGACGGTGTTCGCCATGATCGGCATGCACCTGCTGGAACGACGCGCCGCCCGTGGATTTACCAGGAGCACCCAATGAACTGGGACGTCATCATCAAGTGGCTGCCGAAGCTGGCCCAGGGCGCGACACTGACCCTGGAACTGGTGGCCATCGCCGTGATCGCCGGGCTGTTGCTGGCGATTCCACTGGGCATCGCCCGCTCTTCACGTCTGTGGCAAGTGCGGGCATTGCCCTACGCCTACATCTTCTTTTTCCGTGGCACGCCGCTGTTGGTCCAGCTGTTTCTGGTCTACTACGGCCTGGCGCAATTCGATGCCGTGCGCAGCAGCGCGCTGTGGCCCTACCTGCGGGACCCGTTCTGGTGCGCCACGGCCACCATGACCCTGCACACCGCGGCCTACATCGCCGAGATCCTCCGCGGCGCGATCCAGGCCATCCCCCGTGGCGAGATCGAAGCCGCACGGGCCCTGGGCATGTCGCGGCCCAAGGCGCTGTTCTACATCATGCTGCCCCGCGCCGCGCGCATCGGCCTGCCGGCCTACAGCAACGAAGTGATCCTGATGCTCAAGGCCAGCGCACTGGCGAGTACCGTGACCTTGCTGGAACTCACCGGCATGGCCCGTACCATCATTGCCCGGACCTATATGCCGGTGGAGATCTTCTTCGCGGCCGGCATGTTCTACCTGCTGATGTCCTTCGTCCTGGTGCAAGGCTTCAAACAGTTGGAACGCTGGTTGCGCGTCGATGCCTGCCAGGGACGCTGACAGCGGCGTGCTGACGGGCGAAGCACTGCTCGCCCGCTTCACGGCGCTGGACGTTTTTCTCACAGCGCACCAGGCACTGTGGAAACCGCGCCCGTTCACTCATCTGCGGCTGCCTTGGGAAACCTCCCACCCGGAATTGGCCCGATGGCTACGCCAGCGCTCGCTGGAAGCGGCGGAAAACGATCATCATCAGCCGTGGTTGATGGCAGAAGCGCCAGCGCCATTCCCAGCATTGGCCGCAATCTCCCGCGCATTGAGCACTGTTGCAAAATTACCCGCCAGCACGCTCGAAGCACCAAGCCACCGCCTGAACGTCGACGTACCCGGGCGTAAATGGTGGCAGATCGAAGCCTTCGCCAGCCGCCTGCACTTCACCACCCAACCGACTCACTGGCTCGATTGGTGCGCCGGCAAAGGCCACCTCGGCCGAAGGCTGCTGCACGCTGAGCAGCAACTGACCTGCCTGGAGTACGACCCTACGCTGGTCGCCAGCGGCCAACTGTTGAGCCAGCGCCATCACCTGCCCGCCACGCACCTGCAACAGGATGTGCTGGCGGCAGACGCGGCCCAGGCGCTGCACCCGGGACACACCCCCGTGGCCCTGCATGCGTGCGGCGACCTGCATGTACGCTTGATGCACCTGGCCAGCGCTGCTGGCTGTGCACAACTGGCTATCGCGCCGTGCTGCTACAACCGCATCAGCAGCGAGCGTTATCAAGCGCTGTCCGACGCCGCCCAAGGCTCTGCACTACAGCTATCACTCGATGATCTCGGCCTGCCGCAGACTGAGACTGTCACTGCTGGCGCGCGCGTAAGAAGACAGCGGGACCAATCAATGGCCTGGCGCCTGGGTTTCGACCTCCTGCAACGGCAAATCAGAGGGTGCGACGACTACCTGCCCACTCCCTCATTGCCCAGCGCCTGGCTGGAAAAATCCTTCGCCCAATACTGCACCGATCTGGCAGCCCTGAAAGACTTATCCACAGTCGGCACGCCTGATTGGGACGCCTTGGAAGCAGCAGGCCACCAGCGCCTGGCCGAGGTGCGCAACCTGGAGTTGCTGCGAGGCCTTTTCCGACGGCCACTGGAGCTTTGGCTGGCGCTGGACCGAGCCCTTTTCCTCACGCAAAAGGGCTACCACGTTTGCCTTGGCACCTTCTGCGAAACAGCGCTGACGCCGCGCAATTTGCTACTGCTGGCAGAACGTTGCTGAGACGAAACAGCCTGTGGATAACTCTGTTGATGAAATAAACCTGGATCCAAGAAATCCGTGATTTCCTGACCGTATCAGCATTGGTCATTTTTTGTTCATATGGATAAAAAACCATGAAAACAGGCATTTGCGACAAAACGCGAAAGCGGTCACAAAATCGCAAGATGCCCCGCGCGCCATCCTGCCTGTTGTGCATAAGCGTCTAAGCAAAACGACATAACCGCCGAATTCAGTGCTGCTCCGCGCCAATAATTGCGTCCACCGCGCCCGTGCTATACAACAGCCCCACGTATCGTGATTGACACAATGCCGACGCACTCAAGGACTGGCCGTGACGTTCATTTCCTACGCACAAAACTTCGAAGACATACGCCTGTGGCGCGCCCTTCAATCGGTGGAAAACGGCTTTTACCTCGACGTCGGCGCCAACCATCCGACAGATGATTCGGTCACCCGAGCGTTCTACGAGCGCGGCTGGCGCGGCATCAACATCGAACCGGTGCCAGCCTACTACGACGCGCTCTGCCGACAACGCCCCCACGACATCAACCTGCAATGCGTGGCCGGCGAAAACGCCGACAGCCTGACCTTCTACACCATCGCCGACACCGGCCTGTCCACGGTAGAAGCCAGCATCGCCCAACAACACCGCGACGCCGGCATGGACGTGCGCAACCAGACCGTCCAATCCCGCACCCTGGCCTCCATCTGCGAGCAATACGCCCAGGACCGCCCCATCCACTTCCTGAAAATCGACGTCGAAGGCCACGAAGAAACCGTGCTGCGCGGCATGGACTTCACCCGCTGGCGCCCCTGGATCATCCTCATCGAAACCCCATGGGCCCGCGACCAGACCTGGGAAACCCTGGTGACCGACGCCGGCTACCAGTCCATCCTGTTCGACGGCATCAACACCTACTACCTCGCCAAAGAACACCTGGCCCTCAAAGCCGCCTTCGACATCCCCCCGTGCAACCTCGACGGCTTCCAACTCTGCAAAGGCCACAAATTCAGCCACCCCATCGACGACACGGACCAACAACTCAGCGCCGCCCTGCAACGCGCCGAAGAGGCCGAAGCCCAACTCCGCGCCATGCAAAACAGCCGTGCGTGGCGAGCCTTGCAGAAAGTACGCACCCTGCTGCGCCGCGCTTGAGCATGGGTCGTGCAAAAATAGTCAGAATTCAGGGGTTTACAGAACGCACCCAATCGCTATAATCGTCGCCCACACGCCGGTATAGCTCAGTTGGTAGAGCAACTGACTTGTAATCAGTAGGTCCCGGGTTCGACTCCTGGTGCCGGCACCATACAAAACGAAGCCCTCGCAGAAATGCGAGGGCTTCGTTGTTTCTGGAAGAATTCAAATCTCCTGAAAGCCGGATAAAGGCCAGCACCGCTTTATCAGCATCGACAGCCCTGCGTTGCTCGACCGTCTGCTCGTTATAATTTCACGTCAGTGCAACGTTGAGGGTCTCTTACACCTACCTATAATGCATCCCAACACACCCGCCAAGCCTAGGTTGACCCAGTCAGCAAGCTCAAATCGTGCGGGTTTTTTTTGCCTGGAGAAAACTACATGAGGCCCTTCGACAAACCGGCCCTCAGCGTAGAACAGCAATTGGAACGATGCTGGCCTACCTAACCGACTTGATCAGTCCAGACAGCCGGTGGAAGCTTCGCCTGGCCGAAATCATGGATCAGCAAGAGTTGGATTATTCGAGACTGATGGGTTTTCCAAATGGCTGGAAAGGTCAACAGCAATGGGGTCTAGCGTAAGTCTGGCAATGGCGCAGAGAGGAGGAATTGATATGGATATCTCAACCGCACAAAGCATCAAGCTCGCCATTGTGTCGGCAACCGGACTGTCAAAAGACGCGCTGCATATCTATTTGGGTATGGCGGTCTATTTGACGTTGATCGTTGGCACTCGACGATTCAGGCCATACCTTGGCTGGCTGGTTGTTTTCATCATTGCGTGTGCAGGCGAGTGGGTAGATCGGCGAGACGATATAGGAAGCTTCGGATACTGGCGCTGGCAGGCAAGCGCTCACGACATTCTCAACACGTTGTTTTGGCCGACGGTGCTAACACTGCTTTGGCTTTTAAAGTGCCGCAATAAAGTAAGCGTACATCCGTAAGACTCTCGCAATCTGCTCTACCACGCGGGTCTATCCAAACAGGGCTGCAAAGCCGCCCTGCTTGGATGGACCTCATTTAAAAAATCTAAAGCCCACGCAAATTGTCTGTGGAAAACCATAGATTTCCACCGGTGGATAATTTCATCCACAGCCGCAGAATTCCCGAAAATTCGAGCCTTGACCCAAATTATCCACAGGCGTAGAAAAGATCGGGCAAAGCGCTGTCGTTGACAGCAACCCAGGTAGCCAGAACCTTTAAGGCTACGCCACACCGTGGTGGTTCTCCCAAAGTGCGATTAGCGTCCGGCGGCTCGCACGGTCACAGCGATGTGATGGATGCCTACTTCTACCAGAGTGCCACTGCGGCAACTCATCCCCCTTTATAGCTGCCCTGCAGCAACCTATCCGCTTGGCCATTTCATTGCGCCAACCTGCGCCCGTCTCTTTCTTCCGGAAAGAGACGGGCGCTCCTACCGCTGCTGCAGCCCAACTCGTACAAGGCTTTGCGGCATTCCCCCTCGTGACAATCGGCGTGACAAACACCGAAGTCACCGGCAACAGCGATGCAGATGATGGTGCTGCAGCCCACGGAATGGACCGCACCTGACTGACAGTCAGGCATGCCCCGGTCATCGCATCACTGCCTTCACCCGACTCTGGATCTCGCGGTGCTGGTCTCGTCAACCAGTGCAGCCTCCACCCGCCCACTTCCTCGGAAGTGCTCAGGAGGCCAGATCATGAGATGCCCAAGCTCCCGGTCGTAAGGAGCCGCCATTCCCGCGTTAGTGGACAACCCTCACAGGTCGCAGGGGCCTTGATCCCTGATAACACTCAACATTCTTGGCGGGATGACGTGGGGAAGGTTTCAGCGGCTTGGCTTGAAGAGGAGTTCGATCATGGGATTGGAGGGTAGGCGAGATGGCCGCAATTTTGGCTATGGCCGGCAACTGAGTTATGCCGGGCCACAGGCGCTACGTGATCTGTTTGGCGGCGGGCATTACGGGACGGTCAAAGCACACAGTGATCGGTGGCTGGCGTTTGTACGCTGGTGTCGGTCGGAGGATGGCCCGGGAATTAATGACGCACGGCAGATTGATCGGCAGACCTTGCTGGATTACGCGGAGCATCTGCGTCACCTGGTTGAGCGCAGCGATCTCGCCATCGCCACTGCGCAAAACCGATTGTCCAGCGTCAATCGGACCCTGGCAGCGCTTCGCGGTGATCAGTATGTGAAAGTATCGAGTCCGAGCAAGGCGCTAGGAATGCGGCGCACCAGTGTTCGTCATTCGGTGCCGAAAGGCCAAGACCGCGAACATGTGAAGAGGGTCGTAGAGGTGCTTTGCGCACACCAGCAGCCGCGTGCCGCGGCCATCGCTCAATTAGCGCGAGCCACCGGCATGCGCTTACGTGAGGCCATTTTGGCCGACCTTCCGCGCTTAAAACGTGAGGCCGAACAATACGGCAAGATCAACATCCAGGATGGCACCAAGGGGGGCCGCTCAGGTGCCTCGGCACCTCGCTGGATCAGGGCGGATGATCATATTCGCGAGGCGCTGAGATTCGCCGAACAGGTCTCACCCGACGGTAGCCGCAACCTACTTGCACCGAACGAAAGCTACCTCGATTTCCAACGGGGAATCGTCCGTCCTGCACGGGACATCCTCCATCAGTACAACCTCAAAGGCTTCCACGAATTGCGGGCAGCCTATGCGTGCGAACGCTATGAGCAAATCACCCACCATCCCGCCCCCATCAACGGTGGCCATTGCTATCAACTCGACCGACGTCTCGATCAGGAAGCCCGAGTACAAATCAGCTATGAGCTGGGGCACAACCGTATCGTCGTGGTGGCCGCTTACATTGGTGGTCGCGCATGAGCACGGTATTCGATATGGATCTGTTCCTGACGGGCGTCCTGACCGGGTCGCATACCACGCGCCAACGCCACCTGCATCAGGCGAAGGCCATCCAAACAGCGATCGCTGAGCGCTGGCAACGCGACAATCCATGGACTTGGCAGAGAAAACACCTTGCGTGGTTTTTGAATTACCACCTAAACCAGCACACTCAATCGACGCGCTATTACTATTTGCTGACCATGCAATTACTAACTCATCGCTTAGGAAAATCCTGGCAGTTCAACCTCTAAACGAAGGTCAGAAAACGGCCAGAAGCGGTCATTCGCTTATAGCCGGCGAAGCCTATACCTTTATCGAAACGAGGGGATTCCAGTTAACGGCGATAGCAGCTCATCTTCGTCCATAAGATGTCTTTCGATGTCAGGTAGGATCAAAACTCCTAGCGTGTAATTGAATCCACTACCCTCGATTACAAAGGCATGTTCTTCAATTTCAAGCTCTGCTGATTCTCGCGAAAGCCAGGCGTTCGCAGGAATGATACAGGACGTTCCAGTCGCTGATCGCACCGCATTGTTCAGTACTGACTGAGCGGGAGGTTCAATGGTTTCGTTCCGAGTGGCGAAGTAAGCACCAGATCGGAATGCCCGCTCGTTTGAGCAGGACCAGTCAAGGAAGCCGTCTTTGGCTGATAGGACGATAACTCTACCCGGTGCTACCTCACGCCATTTTAAGGCGGCGGCGGTGACTGAAACACCGTATCGATCTGCACAGTGGCGAAGCAAGTCCATCGAGAACGGATGCCCATCTACCTGTGCTCGGAAATCGTTGAGCGGCATCAGCAAATACGATGCGAAGGTATCGGCTTCAACCTCAATATCGCGCCCATGGGGATCCCAAGAGTGCATGTCTTGATTTGAGCAATTGAAGCGAGATTGGCGTTCGCGATGGAGCATGTAGTGCCCAAACTCGTGGGCAATGGTGAAGCGAATCCGGCCTTCCGACTCAACGTCCTCGTTAACGCCGATCATCCACCCATTACCCTTCGGACTCTTGGCTAGCATCCCCTCGAACGAAGGTAGCGGAACTGTTTTGATAGCCAGAATTGGCTGATCAGGACAGGTCTGCGACGACCACTCGAGCGCTAACGCTCTCACATCGACCGGAAAACGGTCACCCCCTAACACCTGCTCCAAAACTCGAGATATACGAATCGCTTCGCTCTTAGGGGTAATGGCCATGCTAAGTCAGCTCCACCAATCGTCGACCATTTTCCGAAGCCGCTCTTTGTCCTTATCGTCCAGGTCTTGGTATTTGCGGAAGAACTCTTTGTCCGCCTCTACTGCCAGATCTGGAGAGGAAGAGCCTAGCAACGATTCTGGCGATAGACCCAACGCCATTGCGATTTTGGTCACCTTGTCTAAGGACGGGTTTGGCTTGTCGCGATTCTCTAGCTCCCACACGTAGCTTTTGCTCGACTCGGTAAGAGCCGCCAACTGCTCCAGCGACATGCCTAAATCCCGCCTCCTAGCGTTAATTTTTTCTCCAAGGGGTGATGCCACGGGCGCCTCCTTCGTAAGTGGGTCGACCACTATACCATTATAACGAACGAATTCGTACCTGTTGACAGATACGGCTGAGCGGAGCATTGTGGCCCTGTCGTTCGGTCCCACCGAACAAAAAAGTATCTAGATGGAGAACAAGGCAATGACTACCAACCTTCCTCTCGACCCATCTCATCAGTCGAACGCAAGCCGCGCCGCCGTAGTAAAAATTAATGGCGAGCTTGTAGGTGTTCACGACTGGACCCCTACAGCTCGCCAGATTCTGGCTGCGGCTGACTTGCAGCCAGCTACAGAGTACGCACTTTTGAGCTGGCCAGAACACGGGCCGACCGAAGAGCTTGGCCTCGACGAAACCATCCCGTTACCTCGCAACGAACAGGTAGCGGAATTTCTAGCGATGCAAGCAGATGGGGTTTTCTACTTCATGCTGAACGACGAACGCTTTGCCTGGGCAGGCCCGCTCAGCGCAGAGGACGTTCGTAAGGTTGGTCGTGTGCCAGTAACGATGGAATTGTGGCTGGAACGACGCGATGAGCCTGATTTGCAACTGGAGAAGGGAGATGTTGTTGATCTCCTGGCTCCAGGGGTTGAGCGTATTTACACCCGCCGGCGCAAATGGAAACTGGATGTACACGGGGTAATCGTCGAGTCGTCTGAGTCGCAAATTATCGTTCGCGATGCTCTGATCTTGGCCGGGATCGATCCGGACCAGGGGTGGATCATTCGTCTGAAGGTGCGTGGCGAGCCCAAGCGCGAAGTCGGATTGGCGGACAGCATTGACCTGACGAAGCCTGGCATCGAGCGCCTTCAGCTCCTCTCTGACACGATCAATAACGGCGAAGTCGCGTGTTCCATGCTGCGGAATTTCGTATTGCTGGCTAAAGACGAGACCTATCTGGATGCTCGGGGGCTGGTTTGGGAAACAGTAGATGATGGCAGACGTTGGTTGCTGATCCGGGACTACCCAGTGCCGCCGGGATATCTCCAAACAAGCACCTGCCTGGCCATAGAAATTCCGCAGAACTACCCGGCCGCAGAGATCGACATGTTCTATTGCAACCCGCCGCTCACTTTGAAAAGCGGTGGCCAGATTGCGCAAACTGAACATCGTCAGGTGGTAAACGGAGACGAATTCCAGCGCTGGTCTCGCCACAGAAATCCAGGGCAGTGGTCTCCCGTGCGCGATTCTGTGATCTCCCACATGGGGCTGGTTGACGAGTCCATTGCCCGGGAGCTAGGGCAATGAGTGCTAACACGACGTTGATATTGACAGGCGCGCTGCATGCGCGCCTTCAACAACACCTTCTTCCATCTGACGGTCTGGAAGCAGCGGCAATTTTACTCTGCAAGCGTATGCAGACAGAGAAAAGGCTGAAGTTATTGTGTAAGGAGGCAGTGCTAGTTCCTTATGGCCAGTGCACTCGAGTTCATGACCATCTTGAGTGGCCTGGAAGAAGCCTTCTTGAGGCGCTCGACCTAGCGGAATCTGAAGGTCTTTCACTCGTACTAATCCATTCCCACCCAGGAGGATTCTACGATTTCTCCCTTGCGGACTCGGAATCTGATGCCTTGGTCATACCTCAGGTGTTTGCCAATCTCGAGCAAGGTGATCATTCAGATGTGGTTCATGGGAGCGCGATCATGGTGCCGGGAGGGGCCATCAAAGCCCGGACATATGATTGCAATCATCAGATGGAACCGATCAATTTGGTAGCGGTGTATGGGGACGATATCCATCTCTTCTGGAGTGATGACGACCAGCCCTTGCAGCGCCCAATGGCTTTTTCAGAACAAATGCGATCGGAGTTGGGCAGGCTTGCTGCAGCGGTAATTGGCTACTCAGGCACTGGCAGCATTGCTGCAGAACAGCTCGCGCGTATTGGCTTCGGTGGAATGGTAGTCGTTGATTTCGACGAGGTCGAAGATCGGAACCTCAATCGGATCATCAACTCCACAGTCGCTGATGCTCTTACTGGTCAGTTGAAAGTGAACGTGCTCCGTAGGGCCGTGGCTGGCTTTCGACCCGACATGCGCTTGCAATGCGTGCCGACTTCGGTCGCTACAAGGGAGGCAGTTCTTGCTGTGGCCGAGGCCGATATCCTGTTCTGTTGCGTAGACAGTGAAGAGGGGCGCTTTATCTGCGATGCAATTGGCGCCGCGTTCATGATGCCGCTCTTTGATGTGGGAGTAGTCATTCCGGTGCGCCGAGACAAAAATGGCAAACTCGCGATTCTCGATGTCCATGGTCGGGTCGACTACGTTCAGCCTGGTGGGTCGACCTTACTGGACCGCAAGGTCTATACCCCAGCGTCCCTGAGAGCGGAAGAGTTAGCTCGACGGGATCCTGCGGCCCATGCAGAACAGGTGAAGGCCGGCTATATGCCCGGCAGTCTAGAGCAAGCTCCGTCAGTGATCACCGTTAACATGCAGGCCGCAAGCATGGTTGTTCAGGAGCTGATAGCCAGGCTCTACCCATATCGCCTGGATGGAAATAGTCGCTGTGCACGAACCATGTTTAGTCTGGCCGAGAAGGAGTTCGAGTACTTTTCAGAAGCTGACTTTGCCGCCGAAAAATCGTTAACACTGGGTTCTGGCCTAAGCGAACCTCTACTGGGTCTACCCTCTCTGAGAGGCGAACAATGATCTGGCTGGCTCGGATTTGGGCTGCAGTTCGGAAGGTTGTCTCCAGATGGTTTGAAACGGAGCTCCGGACTTACCGAGTCGAAGGCGACACTCTGCCGAAATACATCCGCCCGAATCAGCTGATCCATCTGGTTGATGATGGAGAAAGCTGGTCAGCTGCATTCATGTGCCCGTGTGGCTGTGGGGATGTCCTTGAGGTAGCTCTGATCAAAGACGCAAGGCAGAGTTGGACTCTTTCTGTGGATACTGAAAATAGACCTACCCTACATCCGTCCATCTGGAGAACTACAGGATGTCGCTCTCATTTTTGGATCAGGAAGGGACATATTCATTGGTGCGGTAAAACAGGCTAGGAGAGGTGCTGCAATGGACAGCCAAAATTTCGAGAAACTAAAAGCTCACATCTTGAGTCTTTCCGTCTCAAACATTTTCGATGTGGCGCGTCGAGAGTGGAAGCTTGTGGCTGTCGAGGTGACTGAGGATTTCGATCAGTGCCCCTGTGGTCAGGACATAAAAGAACACTGCTATATCAGGAACAGCTTGAATGGCAATCAAACCTATGTCGGTAACGTCTGCATTAACCGCTTTCTCCAGATCGATACCGGCAATTTGTTTGAGGGGCTCAAGCGCATCGCGGGCGACCTCAAGGCGAATGCAAATCACGACTTGATCGAGCATGCGTGGAAGATGGGTTATCTCTACAGCGAAAAGGAATACAGCTTTCTTCTTCAAACGATGCGAAGCCGAAAGCTCTCAGCAAACCAGTTGGCATGGAAGGAGAAGATTAATCGCCGGATAGTCCAGCAGACGGTCGTTAAGAGTCGCACCCATCTAACATGAGCTCGACCTGCAAAGGGTCGATTGCTGTCCTTCGTTTGATAGGCAAAATTTTGCCCAAAGCAGACTGTCTATTGAGTAGAAATTTCTATAAATTAGTCTGGAAAACCTGAAGATATTCACCCTTGCCCTATGCGATGCAACTCGATATATCAGAAAAAACCAGGCCATGCCCTTGGCATTTAAATTGACAAGCGATGGAGTAATCATGGAAGTTAAGAGATGGGCTTGCTTAAGGGTGGACTTAAGTATCGCTGTTGAGGTTGTGGATGCAGTTGCGGCACATGTCAATAATCTTGATCGCGCACGCACCCAAGCGCTTTATTCTACCATAACAGAACTGGTAGCCAATATTACACAGCATGCTTACCCGGATAACTTTAAGCCAGTGCAAGATCTCGCTTGTGAGATTGCCATATGTGAAACCGCAAGTGGATCTCTGGTCATTACTGTATTGGACTACGGTGTAACCATTCCACAGTCAATTCTAAATGAGATATCGAAAGAGCATGACCTGACGATAAGTTCACATACTAAAACTGACGTCCAGATAATTGCCGATGCGGTTTTTTCAACTAAATCGTCGACCAAACAGTCGGGGCGAGGGCGTGGGCTTAACTCAATTTTCGACTTTGTTTCAAAGGGTTTCTTCCAATCTATAAAAATATCTAGTCGTCGCGGAACTCTATATTGCACAAACGAAAAAAATGAACTCTCTGCTGATACAACTCTGAGAGTTGGTACCTCGGTCGAGATTGTGATTTTTCCCAAAACCGTTCCAACTGAGCTCTTACAACATGGAGATATAGATATTGCCAAAGAGTTCAGTAAATATCCTGCCGGAAGATATTTAGCCGATGGCGCACACTCTGCAGAAGCATTTCTTAATGATTTCTTGTCACCAGCTTTAGAAAAATACCAAACAGTTACTGTGAGTCTAGATGGTACATATGGATATGGAGCCTCTTTTCTGGAAGAAGCATTCGCGGGATTAATAAGGCACGGACACTCCGCATCAAGCTTGAAAGGGAGACTGAATCTGATCTCAAATGAGGATTTTCATCTACCACATCAAGTTTGGACGTACATTGATGAGGCAAGTAAATAATGAGTGCATACGCCATAAGTGTTAGTTCAGCGATTATTGGCGCGGTGGTAGCAGTGATAACTAACTACTGGCGCACTAGGTACACAGTTAGATCTCAGGATTTCTCAAAAAGGATAGAAGAGCTTTGCAAATTGATTGGCGAACTTGAAGTCGCCGCATGTAAATTTTGGGCCCAAAAAAAGGAGGCCGAACCTCATGACAAACAGTATATTCTTGGTTTGCAGGCAAAACTTTCGCTGTTAACCAATTATTTAGATGGGCAGTATAGAGGCTTTAGCACTCAGATTATATCAAAGCCGCTATCTGAATTTTTCGACGGCTGCTCAGGAGGTGATTTTGATGATTGTAATTCCTCGGACCCTCAGCGTATCAGACGAATTATGGTCGACGGCGAGAAACTTAAAATAAAGCTTATGGAAACTAGAGGCGGTCTTTATTGAAAGATAAACAAATCCATTTATATACAAAGCCGTATGTAATTAGCCGCCTGCAAACTTGTTCCCAAGCAACCGACTTCTTTAGATTGGGGGGGGGGGGGGGCGCCGGTCGCCACAAGCCTGGGCCAAAGGCAGCTATTGACTAGCAATAGCGTTGATGCGCGGCCATGGTTACTGATGGCAACAGTTAATTATGGCGAAGCCGAAAAGCATGATCATCCGTATCACATGCTCGGCTTGCTAGTTTATGTAGATAAACTATCTGGCTGCATTATAAGTCTGATATATAATGCAGCCAGATGTTTGCATGCAACCTAATCAAACAATTCAAGCTGGGATTTTATTGTCAACTTAACGGCTATCAGAGAACAGTCGTCGGTGGGTTCCAATCGAATAATACGTCTGCGCAGGTTTGCCGCAAACCGGTTTGGATCTTCCAAAGTACTTTCCAAAAAGCGAGGTCTTAATTCCCAAGAATGATAAGCCCCATCTGACATTATGAACAAGCTCACACTTCCATCCTGTGCGCAAATTTCATCGTAACTCAAGAAAGCTTCTTGGAAATGGAGGTTGATTTTTTTTGATATAGCTGAAATCAGGGTGTTTTTGCCGCTGGCTTCTTTGAGCTCAGAAGGCTTATATAACCCTTCGTCTATCAGCTTTTGGTGTTGGGTATGATCTTTAGTAACCTGCAGAAGCTTGCGGTCATTTTTTAGATAAACTCGGCAGTCTCCGATATGACCAATTTTTATTCCTTTCTCTCCCGCATAGCAGAACGTCAAAGTCGTAGCTGCATCAAAGTAGCTAGGATTTTCGATGGTCAGGTTTGAAACACGAATTTTTATTTGTTCGAAAATTTTCTCGATAGCATCAGAACTTTCGAACGCTGCGGATTGCAAACTTGTCAAATATTCGATAGCAGACTCGGACGCGCTGCTTGCCCCGGCATACGACCCTACGCCATCTGCTATAGCCATCAAAAAACCACTACCTACCTTGCGTGGCGGCAAAATAGAATCTTCGTTTTTTCGCGCAGGCTCTTTGGGGAATGAGAACGCACTTGAGCTTAATAGCTTAATCATTTGCTTTCTCCGATGGCGGCAACAAATTCATTTCGCATTTCTTGCACTTCTGAATAGCGATCAGGAGGCCGCCGAGCAGTGCTCTTCTTAAATACTTCATGGATGCCTGGATTGTCTAACATATCCAAATCCTCTAAGAGAACACCTAGTGCAAAAATATCTGTTCTTTTGCTATATTCCCCTGCGATCCCTATCTCTGGCGCCATGTATTTAGCTGTGCCCATTGCTGTCGCAATTTTTGTGATAACTTCGGACTCGGAGCTTTTATCTAAGTTCTTAACTAGCCCAAAATCAGACACCTTATAGATGTCGTCCTTAAATCTAAGAATGTTAGATGGTTTTATATCGCGATGGAGATAATCCAAAGAATGCAAATATATAAGGCCATCCGCGACCATTAGAAGCACATCGATTTTTTGAGCGGCAGTTAAAATGCCTTTATCAATATCTTTCTGTAGATCTCCGGCCGCTAGATCCATAATGAACCATGGCTGATCAGACTTGAGGTCGCACAGATAAATGTGGGCTACATTGGTGTGCACACAAGAGGCTTGGTATGATACCTCTCGTGCAAAACGTCTTCGGAACTCATCCCGAAGATCAGGTTCCAGATCGTTGAGGGACTTGCGGGCGTACTCACCGCATCTATTATCGGCAATGTTGAATAGCTCAATTTTTTCAACAAATCCAAAGCCTCCTTCTCCAATTTTCTCGATTATTCTGTATTTGTAGTTTCCGTGATAGCCATCCATTCCCTGATCCACGCTTTATAAAAAATTCAACCGATTAAATTGAAACGAGATGCTGAAGATATTGTGTAGCGTCAGCTATATATGCTCATTGTGATGTCATCATGCCATAATTTGCTGTGCAGCGTGTCTACCTGAAAAGCCCACTGACAGCTCTTTTTTTCAGGAGCATGGCTAGCCTGGCTGGATCCACCATTCGCTACAAGCCTGCGGCGGTAGCCAAACGATCTGAATTGCCCCGGTTTCCTGTGTGTTTGAATGACCGCTTATGGCCGTCTGCTGCCTGTCGCCACGGCAGCTTTTGGCGGATTCCTACCTATTCTCGACGGAGGGGATGATCAACAACGTTCGAATTCGGGAGGTTTACCATTCCGTATGCGGCTCTGAATTACTTGCAGACCGACAACGTACTAACACCTTATAAATCCCCGATTCGATTCCACCGAACGCCATAACTAGCTGATTTATTTATAGTTACTAGTTGGGGTACGCCGAATTTTCCACCGAAATCCAGACGCCCGAAAATCCTGGCCTCCCCGAAACATACCGTTCGTCTGGTGCCGCACCATACAAAACAAAGCCCTCGCAGAAATGCGAGGGCTTTGTTGTTTCTGGGGTGTTCACTTTTTATCCACCCGCTGAAAAACCTGTGGGAGCGAGCTTGCTCGCGATGAGGCCGTCAAACCCACCGACAATCTTCCAACCAGGACAATCGGCAGCCTTTCCTGCACCAGCTCAACCAAACAACATTTTTTGCCAGTGATCCTCTCCCACAATGGCAATCGAAGCACCCACCTCCCAATGTCCAGGTACAAAAATGCCCCCGACAGCGACGTTGTGGGGGCTTGTCACCAGCGATCAGCCACTGGGCCTAGGCTGCTTCCACTGAAAGCGAGAGGCGGCGACCGAGTTGCTCCAAGGCGCGCTCGACGTTCTCGATCTTGGAGTGGTGCAAGAAGTCGACCAGACGATCTACTTGAGGCCTTTGTACGTCCAGGCGGCGCGCCAGCTCGGCTTTGCTCATTCCAGACTCCAGAAGCGCATTCCACAGCCCAACCTTGGCTGCAGTTAGAGCAGGCAGGCGGAGCAGGAAATGGCCTGTCTTCCCATCTGGTTTACCGTCGGGAATTGCCCGACGTTCATCGACGTAGATGGACAGTGCTGTCTCGATCGCATCAAGGGCACCGTCCAAGGCGTCTGCGAGATTATCGCCAGCGGCGTGCATTTCCGGAATTTCCGCGCACGACAGCCAGACGCAGCCCGGCTCCTCGTGAATGTCCAACGCATATTCAAACATGCCGCCTCTCCTCTACCACAACTACCGGAACAGCTACCCTCAAAATCTCATTGGAAGGCACCCTTCCGACTGTGTCCGGTCCGTACAGACTGTGTCATTCCTGCCCAACGAATTCAGGGCTATAGATCATCCATTGAAACTTTAACTCGTTGTGGAGCAGCAAGCCGTTCTCGCGCGTTACGGATCAAGGCTACATCATCGCTCATCAGGGCCGACTCAGAGGACAATTGGCCCTGGTTGGCCAAGGTTTCTCCCTCTGTCATTTGATGTTCAGAGTCGAACACGTCCTGCTGAAATTGCTCGCATTCATAATTCATTTGAAAATCTCCTCCAACCGCTTCGCGCGTCGACAGCCCGGCATTTCGACTGCGAGGCAAATTATTGCCCATCCATAAAAATACCTAAACCTCACCCGCCAGCATCGCGCCACGATTGCAGCCTCCCCAATCGCCCGCTACTCTCCAACCGTCGCTGCCAATTCAGCGACCGGGCGTAGGAAACCCGAGTAAATCAAGGCGCATCAGCTGCGCCACCCAATCCCGTAGGAAAGGACGGTTGCGGCTCTCATAGTCAAGGAGCCAGACAATGCCAAATCCGCAAGACCTCAAAACCCCAGGCCTAACCCCCTTCTGCTACCACTCCGACCGCCCGCTATTCCGCGTCAACAGCGGCATTCCCATCGGCGAAGCCCTGTCCCACGCCTCCGACCTGCTCCACGTTGCCAAGGTCCTGGCCGAGGACGCGGCGATGATCCGCAGTACGGATCGGTATGCCTGGGCGTCGTGTTATTTGCAGGATATGAGCAAGGCCGTCATCGATGATGTGGTGAAGGTGCTGGAGGCGCCGGGGAGCAATCCGGCTTAAGGGCCGCAGACGCAATGCTGCTCACGAGCGGGGCAGCGTTGGGCTTTCCTCAGTAACCACGAAATAAAGAAGGCCTGCTCCGCAGCCCAGCGGGAGCAAGCTCCCTCGCCACGGGTTCATCCTGTCCCTGGCCCAACAGCTTGCAGCGTATTCATCTAATCAACTCCCCCGCCGATAGCCTCAGATAAGAGCTTGGCCTGTCCCAAGGCTCTGCTGGCGCTCAACTACACTTGCCCAGACATCCCCGCTCCAGGAGCAGTAAGCGATGAAGATCCGCACCAAGGTCATAAGCTCGGGGTTGGTCAGTCTTTCTTTTGCGTTGCTGCTTGGCGGTATCGGGCTGTGGGGTTATCACTCCATGACCGAAGCCCTGGTGCAGAACGAGACCAGTATTTCGGCCATGCGCAAGCACATGGAGGCGGACATGATGCACGACGCCATTCGTGCCGATGTGCTGGCCGCCCTGCTGGTGAAGCCGGGAGATGCCCAGGGGTCGAAGGATGTGCTGGAGGCGTTCGACGAGCATACGCAGCGGATGCGCAAGGTCATCGCTGAAAACGCCGAGGCGAAGTTGCCGGGGGATGTTGCCAAGGCGATTGGCGAGCTCAAACCGCAGGTCGAAACCTACATCGACAAAGCCAAGCAAATCATTGGCAAGGCACTGAGTGGTGCCCAGGATGGCCTGGCGTTGCGGGCGGAGTTCGACGGGGCGTTTTCGGCGTTGGAGGAGCGCAACGAGGCGGTGAGCGAGCTGATCGAAAACCAGGCCCAGTCATCGCGTGAGCATCAGGACGGCAGCATTCAGGCCTCGGAACGCTGGCTAATCGTAACGTTGCTGGCCACCTGCGTGGCGCTGGCGCTGTTGTCGTGGAGCCTGCTCAAGGCGGTGCTGACACCGCTGAACAAGATCATCCTCAATACCCAGGCGATTTCCCAAGGGGATTTGCAGCGGTCGATGGGCGCTCAAAGCAAGGATGAGCTGGGTCAGTTGCAGGGTGTGATCGAGCAGATGCAGACCAATTTGCGGCAGATGATCGCCACGATCCGCAGCCAGAGCGATGAGTTGCACGGTACATCCCGGAACTTGGGCGATACGGCGCGGCAGATTGTGTCCAGCGCCGATCAACAGGCCCAGAGCGCCACCAGCATGGCGGCGAGCATGGAGCAGATGATGGCGAACATCAGCCAGATCCATCAGCACGCCGACAGCGCCCGGACGATTTCGGCGCAGTCCGAGCATTTGGCGAGCAGCGGTGGCCAGGTGATCCTCGGGGTGGTGGAAGGCATGAACCGGATCGCCGAGGTGGTCAACCAGTCGTCCAGCAAGATCACGGCGCTGGACGCCTCATCCGAAGACATTCATTCGATTATCCAGGTGATCAAGAGCATCGCCGAACAGACCAACTTACTGGCCCTCAACGCTGCCATCGAAGCCGCCCGCGCCGGTGAGGCGGGGCGTGGTTTTGCGGTGGTGGCCGATGAGGTGCGCAACCTCGCGGCGCGCACGACGCAGTCCACCCAGGAAATCACTGCAATGATCGAGCGCATCCAGTCCAGCGCACGAGACGCGGTGGCGAACATGCAGGCCTGCGTCAGCCGTGTGGACGAAGGCGTCAACCTGGCCCAGCAGGCCGGGGTGTCCATCAGCGAAATCCGCACCGGCGCCCGGCATGCGGCCGAAGTGGTGGAGGAAATTTCCCAGACCATCGCCGAGCAGTCCAAAGCCAGTGATGAAATGGCCCAGCGTGTGGAGTCGATTGCCGAGCAGTCCCGTGAAAACACCCGTTCCATTCACAATCTGACGCAAACGGCGGATCAATTGAACGATGCAGCGGGATCGATGCAGGCTTCGGTGCAGCAATTCAAGATTTGATCAATCGACGCTTTTGTGGCGAGGTAGCTTGCTCCCGCTGGGCTGCGCAACAGCCTCCGCTTTCAATACTCGGGAATTATTGAAAATCATGGCTGGGCAATAATTATTGCCCAGCCATAAAACACCCCAAAAACCTGACTCACACCTGACTCACCTCAAACACAAACGAAATCTCCCGCTTCTGGGCGCTCCAGACATACCGAATATGTTTACCCTGCACCGGAATCGAAACCGCCGGCGGCCGAAATGCCGCCACGCATTCGTGGCCAGGCAAACGGACGCTGTTGTACAGCAGGCCCCACGACAAGGTTTCCCGCAGTTGCCGGGCGAACACTTGGGATGGGCCGTAGGCGGTAGGGTCCGGGTCGTGGAGGTGGGGGTAGTCGTGGCGGATGTCGTGCAGGGGTTTGACGACTTTGTTGACGTAGGTGCGCATGGTCAATTCCAGGTCTGGCTCGTTGGTCGCGCCGAGGAATCGTGCCTGGTGGTAGCAGGTTTCGGCGATGGCCGCTTCCTGGCTGCTGGCGGCGTAGTAGACGCCGAAGGTGCCATCGCTGAAGCGGCTGCTTTTGCCGATGTGGGTAAACGCCGCCATCACCGGCGAGGAGCCGGGCCCGGAAACGCGGTCCTCGGGGCGGACCCGGGACAGCACGCCGGCTTGTTCCATCAGCCGATCGTTGGTCAGCGCTTCCAGGGCGTAGGCCGTGGGCAGGTCTTCAGGGTCGAGTACGTCTTCAAACAGCGAAATCGGTGGGAAGCTGCTGTTGACGATCCGATAGGCCCGTTTCCATTTCGGGTCCGCCAGTGGTGGCATCATCAGCCGCGCACTCCGTCGAGGTATCGCCGCACGTCGGCGATGTCCACCACCCGCCCGGTCAACATGTAGGACAGGGCCGACTGGCCGTTGAACGGTGCAGCGGTATTCGGGCTGCTGACCCACTGATAGGCACGGTCCCGGCTGTTGCTGAAGATGATGCTCAGGGCCTTGTGAATACCCATGAGGTAGGAAATGCGCTCCAGCGTATCGCGAGGCAGCTTCACGTTTTCCGGCAATTGCTTGTATTTGTAGAAGGTCGTGTTACCCACCTTGCCCAACAGCGTACGCTGCTGTTCGACGCTGCAGCCCCACAGCGCCATGAGGTTGAAGAAAAACTTCAACGCGACTCGACCCGCGTCCGGGGAATCCAATTGTTGCTGTGCGTTGAGGGTAATGGAGGAAGTCGCCATGGGTTTGGGCTCCTTTGTCGCGGGGTGGAGCCTAGAGGATAGTACAGATGTGGATTATTTTTAAGTTTTTATTCGCAAGTGGACTCAACAGATCCCCTATTTGAACAATTCGGCATGACTTCCCAAGTCAACAAACGTAACCAGGTCCGGGCGTGAATGCTCCCAATTATATGACGTCCCTCATTCATATCGCGTCGCCTTACCCGTTTGACAACGCGCATCTATCGAGTCGAACCATTGACGGATATCCCGTGCCTCCATCATGGCCCGGGCGGTCTTATCCGAAGGCACTCGTACCTCGAATGGAAGCCCTTGAGTCTCAACAACCTGGCGCAGGAAAAGACGCATCGCATCGCCAACACTCAATCCACAGGCGTTCAAAACCTCAGTGGCACGGGCCTCCAAGGTTTCATCAATGCGGCAACGCACGTCAGTGTTTTTTGAAAATGTTTTCATGAAAGCACCTCACCGTTAATTTGTAGCTGCATAAGCTCGCGATGTGGCTTATTTCAACCTGAGTGTCCAAGGACGAATATCAGAGCGATCAGCCATGATGTTGGGAGTGTTCCGAGACTCACGCAGGATTTTTCGCAAGACAGTCCACCTATGACCCTGCTAACTGATCCCGGCCAGCATCGACTGGGCAAAATCCCCAAATCCAGAATAAGCTCCAACCATCGCCTCCCGGCGCTTTTCGGCACAAAATCGCGACAAGCGTGAAAAGGTGCATGATGATAGCCAGCATGACCGCCTGGCCCGGCCCAGGTGCACAACAATAGCGAGCCCACTTAAGCAGAGGGCATTACCTCATGGATAGCAGAACCCTACGCAACCTCATGCGTATCGTGCAGACCGGCTCGTTGTCGGCAGCGGCCGAGCATTCGTGCCTCACGGTGCAGGCGTTGGCGGCGCAGTTGAACAAGGTCGAGGAACAGTTCGGTTTCCGGTTGTTCCGGCGCTCGAACAAGGGCCTGACGTTGACGAGCCAGGGCTCGGAGCTGACCCCCTTCATGGATCAGGTGCTGATTGCCACCCGACAGTTGGAAGAAAAAGTCGCGGCGCTCAAGACGCCGCGACAGCGCACGCTCAAAGTGGCGCTCAATACCACCCTGCCGGCGGAGTTCAACCGGCGAATGATCGAACGGCTGATCGCCGTATTTCCCCAGTATCAGCTGGAGTTCAGCTACGCCGAATCGATGGAGAACCTGAGCAAGCTCAGGAATGAAGATTTTGACCTGGCAATCCTCATCGGACAGCAACAGGGTGGTTTTACCAGCATCACCATGCCGGATGTGCAGGTGCGGGTGGTCGGTGCCCATTGTGGCGATAAAGACGATTCCCTTGGCCTGCTCGGTGACAAGTTTCAGGTGCGCCCGGCAGAAGAATGTCCGTATTCCCACAGTTTCCTGCGCTTTCTCGACGCTGGCCTGGGTGAATACGGGTCGAGCCAGCGCATGGTGTATTCCTGCAGCGAGACGCTGACGTTGTCGTTGATCACGCAGCTCGATGGTTTGGGGCTGGTGTCCCGGGAGGCGGCGCTGCGCAACGGCCTGGCGATTTTCCCGGACTTCGAGGATTTCCTTGAGGTCCGCCTGGCGGTGAACAACCCGGAGTTGTCTGGCCAGGCGCTGCACGATGTGGTGGACCTGACGCTACAGGAACGAACCGAGCGCGATGTACGCCGCCGTGCCCACCGCCACACTGAGAAACAGGTTGCGGCTGAAATACGCACATAACAGCGTCGGGATCGCGGCATAAAACTCAGGGCGATCGAGTTGTATCTGCTGGTCCTTGATCAACAACGGGGTCAGGCTGATGGCAGCGACGATCGCCACAGGCAGGTATTCCAGGGCACGGGCGACGAAGGGCGGCCAGTGGTCGGTATTGATCTGCAACGGCAGGGCGCGCGGCAGGAAGGTCACGGCCATCATCAGGACCACGACCAGGATCAAGAACGTTTGGTCAGGCATACGCCCACCCCGCAGCCAACGAACGTGGCAATGAAGACATTGAACGGCGAACTGCCCAGCAGGCTCAGCCCGCCCATGCAGACGACAGCCGCCAGGGCCGCGATCAGTTTGTTGCGGGTGTCGCACAACGAAACCAGCACATAAAGCATCATCGCCGTCAGCGCATAGTCGAGCTGGTATTTGATGAGGTGCGCCGCATATTGCGCGCATACGGCGCCCAGCAAGCCACCGAGCACCCAGGAGGTGTGGCAGAACAGGTTGAAGCCGACCAGATAGCGCACGCTCACCGGCGCCCCGCTGCCGAGCTTGACGCTGTGGAACGCGAATGACTCGTCCGTCAGCCCCGCCGCGTAGCACCAGCGCTCGAAACGACTGAGCCCCAGCGCACGCAGGGCCTTGGCCATGTAGACCGACATCAGCATGTGCCGGGCATTGATCAGGAACGTGGTGAGCACGATGGTGGTCAGCGAGGCACCGCTGGAAATCAACGCCAGCGCCGCGAATTGCGAAGCGCCCGCGTAGACGAACAGGCACATCGCTACCGGCAACCACAAGGGCAGCCCGGCATTGACCGCCATCAGACCGAACACAAACGAAACCGTGAAATAACCCGCTACCACCGGACTGGCTTCAGCAAAGGTACGCGAGGCTTGTGGTTCGACCGCCAGCGGCTGGCTGGAAGTCTTGTTCATAAATCCCTCTCGAAGGTGATTTCACCCCGGGGCTCACAGAACCCCTGGGCGGCCCAGAAACGCTTGCCAGCCAGATTAGCATCGTCGACGAAAAGGAACATGCGCAGCACGCCTACCCGTTTCATGTCAGCCGATGCGGCCTCAACCAGCCGCTGGCCCAGGCCCTTGGTGCGATGCTGCGGGCTGACCGCCAAGTGATTGATCGTGCCACGGGTACCGAGCATGCCGCCGATCACCGCGCCGACCACTTCACCGCTCGCATCGATGGCCAGGTACGCGGTGGTGGTGTCCTGCAACAACACACCGCGCAAGAATCGGGCATCCTGCCATTCGCAGAACGACACTTCGTCGAACCCACGAAGGAACCGCTCCAGCCGCTCGGCGTCCCGGACCATGGCCCGGCGCAACAGGACCTGCTGCGTCGGGTCGTCCATGGGTTCGAGCCGTTCAGCGAACAATGTCGAAAGCGGTCCCGGGCCGCGAAAAGGAAATGGCCAGGATCTGCCGGTACGCCATGTCGTGGCTATGGGTGTTGCGCGCCGGGGTCACGTAATGGCGCATGTCGCGATCCAGGAAAAACGTGGTGTCGAGGATGTCCTCGTAGGTCGTCGCCGCCAGCTGTTCTTCCTGGGCGGTGTACAAGCGACTCTCCGCACCCGCCACATTCTGACGGCCCCAGAAGTGCACGCCGCTGAACGGATAGCCGTCGCAGTGAATCCCTTCGGGGGTGATTTCCAGCTGTTTACCCGGCTTGATCTCGATGCGGATCTGATGGATCTGGCACTGCCAGATTTCATCGTGCAGTTCCTGCGGCAAGACGTTCTTGTAGACCTCGAAGTCCGTGTCGATCAGGCTGCGCATCACCGGCGAGTTGATCACCTCGTTGGAGAAGTCCTGGAAGTGCCGCTCCAGCCCGCCGACGTAACTGTTGTTGGCCTTGGATTGAACATAGGCCCGGTGTTCGAGCTGCTTGAGCTCGCGGGTCGTAGGGTTGTATTCGAAGTCGCTGTAGCGGCGAAAACGCATGCCTGACTCGGCCTGGCCGTAATAACTGTCGGGCTCCATGTTTTCCCAGCTTTTGGTCAGCCGGACAAAATCGCCGAAATGACCGTAGAGGTTGAAGTCTCCACCGCGAACGTTGACGTATTTGTCACGTCTCAGCGCTTCGCCCACTTCCCTGTTCAGAACGATCATTTTTCATAGGTCTCCACTGCATTGAGCGGCCTAATCTAGTAGGTGCAGGATTTACGTCCATGAGAAAGTATTTGAGGCATTTCAAGCGGCGCTTGAAACGGTGGGCAACATTACATGAATACGACTTTTTCTCGGGAAAACAAGCAGTTTCAGCGGCTTTTCTTGGGCTAGAAGCCAAAAGAACCCGAGCTTGGCGTCGCAATGCTGTTCACTTCAGGCAGGCATGAATCAACCGTGGCGAGGGAGCTTGCTCCCTCGCCACGGTTTTATCGGCTTACAACCTGATCAGGCATCAGAAGACGCTGATCGGGTAATCCACGAACACCCGCAGCTCATTGCCGCTGACGTTGTACTCGCTGGACTTCTGCGACACCCGCAACACAGAACTGCGCAACCTGACGCTCAAGTCCTTGGCCGGGCCGCTCTGGACCACGTACTTGAACTGGTTGAAGATCTCGCGCTCGGTACCGCCTTCGCTGGTGGACGTGGTGATGTTATCGCCACGCACATAAGCGACGTTATAGGTCAGGCCCGGTACACCGAAGGTGGTGAAGTCCAGGCCGTAGCCCAACTGCCAGCTGCGCTCATCTTCAGCGTTGAAGTCGGACCAGTAGGAGTTGGCCAGGTAGATCGTGTTACCGCCATCACCCACTCGGTTCTGCCCGCGCTGATAACCGCCATACGCATAACCCAGGTTGCTGTCGCCGGTGCTGCGCTGGTGGGCGAGCGTGAAGCTGTGCGGACCGGTGGCGAAAGTGGCGGCCAGGCTCCAGATCTTGTTGTCGTCGCCGGTGACGTTGTTTTCGCGAACGTAGCTGTCGTCCAGCTTGGTGCGATAACCATTGAAGTCCAGGGTCAGGGACTGATCCTTGGCCAGCGGGAACACGTAGTTGGCGTTCACGTATTGCTTCTTCAATACGTCTTCGACATCCGAAGCGTAGAGCGAAGCCTTGAATTGCTCGGTGAATTGATAGCTGCCGCCCAATACATTGATCGACTTCAGGCCACCGCTGTCACGACCTTCGGCGCTCTTGCGCGATTCGGCGGTGAAACGGCCGGCATTCAGTTCCAGGCCCTTGATCTCCTTGGAGGTGACCAGCGTGCCGGTGTAGCTTTCCGGCAGCAGGCGCGAGTTGTCATAGCTCAGCACCGGCAGGGCCGGCATCTGGTCGCCGTAGGCCAGTACGGTATTGGAGACGCGGAATTTGACTGCTGCACCGAACTTGGACAAGTCATCGGCCGCGCTGCCGCTGTCACCTTGCTTGAAGAAATCGATGCCTTGCGCACCGCTACGGCCCTTGCCGCCGTCCAGACGCAACGCGTACAGGCCGAAGGCATCGACACCCACGCCCACCGTGCCTTGGGTGAAACCGGACGAGAACGTACCGATGGCCGCCTGGCCCCATTCGGCCTTGTCCTCGTTGCCGTCTTTGTAGTCGCGGTTGATATAAGCGTTGCGCAACAGCACTTTCAAGCTGCTGTCTTCAACGAACCCCTTGGACTCTGCCTGGTCGTTGGCCATGGCGTGTGTCGTGCTCAAGATCCCCAGTGCGATCAAACTAATGCGCTTGTTCAACATGATTATTTTCCTTATACGGGTTGATACGCACCGCGGCGAGCAGCCGAAATGGCGCTTTTGCGCTCTTTTTCGGACTCTTGCTCCTGAAAATAATGAAAAGGCCCGCCCACGTCTGATCGTGTCGGGCCCTTTTATTATTTAAGAGTCATGGCTGTTAGCCACAGGCGTAGGACGAATCCTAGTCGCGCCCTTAACCGTGTGTCAATTTCGTGAATCGTCTGTAATTAGGCAAAAAACGTCTAAGAACAGATCAAATCGAACAGCCATCCAGGCCGCAAGCCATGGAGGGCGCAGAGGCCTGCTCCGGAACGGCTTGCTTCAACCATCGGGCAAATACTTCAGGCTTGCCGAACCAGGGACCGATGTCGATCAGCGTGAACTGGCCGTCCTGCTCCAAGGCGAAGGTTGGAAAGCCCTGGCCACCGACTTGGTGCAGCAAGGCGCGACTGGCCTCGATATGCCTTTGCACAGCAGCCGCGCGCAACGCCGCCAAGAACGCCTGGGCCGGCAGGCCGATGGACTGAGCGAGCTCCAGCAGGACGGCTTCGTCCGCGATGCGCCGGCCCTCGACGTAGTGGGCGGTTTGCAGCCGTCCGAGCAGTTCCAGGCCGCGGCCGCCGAGCTGTTCAGCCGCAAGGATGGCAGCGGTCGGCGGCGCCGAATCGAACATCGCGCTATGGTCGCGCAGCAACCCGTCGAAATAGGCCTCGCCAAAGGGCTGCCCGGAATATTCAGCGATGCGCCGGTCGTGGGGCATCACGTAATTGCGCAATTGTGGCGAGACCTGCTGGCGATTGGCATCGGTCATCATGCCGCCGCCATGCAGGATCACCGGCAATACGGCCTGGGCCGCCTGCACCAGCGGTTTGGCACCGTAGCACCAGCCACACAGCGGGTCGTAGAGGTAATGAAGGGTGGTCATGGAAACTCCGCTAGCCATGAAAATTCAATGACCGCAGGGTAGCCTCGACAGCGCTACGGAAAAACGCCGGAATGGTTTTCAGTGTGTTTCGTGGATCGGTCGAATGTCCCGCTAAACCCCACCCCACTGTGGGAGCGAGCTTGCTCGCGATGGCAGTGTGTCAGTCAACATCTGTGTTATTGACCCACCGCGATCGCGAGCAAGCTCGCTCCCACAGGGGTTTGTGCGAATTGAAAGCCAGCGGACACAAAAAAAGCGCTGCCATTCCGGCCAGCGCTTTTTATCAATCCGTCGAATTCTATCCTTGCATCACATCCCACAACGCTTCCAACTCCGCCTCGCTGAACAGGCCAACGGGGTAGCGCTCAACGATCATCCGGCGCGGATCAGGTTCTCTGATCTGACGCGTTCCGTTGGACTTCAACCACTGCGCCAAAGCTTGAAGCGACTCACCATTAACGGCCAAGGGATGGCATGTGCGCTCGCTTGTCATATTCATTCCAGCGCCCTCTCCTGGTTGATGAGCGGCTAATTTATCCAAGGTTTATGACAAAACAACTCAGCTCCCTTCCCCGGAACTGCCGCTGGACCGATACAAGAGCTATGCCAATGTATCCACGGCGACCTACGGCTGACACAAAAAAACCCACAGCCCAATTGGACCGCGGGTTTTACCAGGATGGATCCAAAATGGCCGACTAGAGCCGGCGCAGGCGATATCACCAGGCTGTTACATCGCCACTCATTTTGCGCGCGGCGCGGGTTGCTGTTGGGTAAGGCAATGGATGTTGCCGCCGCCCAGTAACAGTTCGCGGCCCGGCACCATGACCACTTCGTGCTGCGGGAACAGCGCCTGCAGGATGTCCCTGGCCGGAACATCCAGCGGATCGTCAAAACTCGGCGCGATGATGCCGCCGTTGACGATCAGGAAATTTACATAGGAACCGGCCAGTCGCACGCTAGGATTGCGTTCCTGGGATCCCTCCACCGCATCCACGCCTGCACATTCTTCTTCGGTGGCATACAGCGGCCCCGGAATCGGCATTTTATGCACTGTGAACGAGCGCCCCTTGGCGTCAGTGCTGTTTTGCAGCACATCCATCGCCGCATGGCAGCGAGTGTAGTTGGGGTTTTGCGGGTCGTCGGTCCAGGCAAGCAAGACTTCGCCGGGACGCACGTAGCAACAGAAGTTATCCACATGGCCGTCGGTTTCGTCATTGAACAGACCGTCCGGCAGCCAGATGATTTTGTCCACCGCCAATTGCGCGCTGAGCACCGCCTCGATCTCCTCGCGGCTCATGTGCGGGTTGCGATTACGGTTGAGCAGGCACTCCTCGGTGGTGATCAGGGTGCCTTCGCCATCGACATGGATCGACCCACCCTCAAGCACGAAACCTTCGGTGCGATAACGCGGGCTGCGTTCGATCTCGAGGATCTTGCCGGCCACCTGCGAATCACGGTTCCACGGTGCGTACAGGCCGCCGTCAAAACCGCCCCAGGCGTTGAAATCCCAGTCGACGCCGCGCACTTCACCGCTGTCATTGATCACGAACGTAGGACCGGTATCGCGGACCCAGGCGTCATCGCTGGACATTTCCACCAGGCGGATATTCGGCACATCGAGGCGCGCCCGGGCATTTTCGTATTGGGCCGCAGACACCGCCACGGTCACCGGTTCGAAACGGGCGATGGCCTTGGCGACCGCCACGTGGGCAGCCTGCGCGGGCTTGCCGCCCAGGCGCCAGTTGTCCGGGCGCTCGGGCCAGATCATCCAGACCTGGGTCTGGGTCGCCCACTCGGCTGGCATGTGGAAACCATCCGCGCGCGGAGTGCTGTGCAACGTTGTCATGGGTCATCTCCTGGGCGATGGGCAGTGGCAACTTTATAAACGATAAATATCGACTAATAAAGCCACCAAAACTAAAACCTATGAAAATTTTGTCAAAAAAAGCCGACAAAAATCGATTTAGAACACCCCCAACCCCTGTGGGAGCGAGCTTGCTCGCGATGGCGGCAGGTCAGCCAAATGAATATCGGCTTGGACACCCTCATCGCGAGCAAGCTCGCTCCCACACGGGGGAACAGCTTGGCATTCCAGATCGATTACAGCCCCTCGTCCAATACCTTGGCCAGCATATCGACAAAGAAATCCACACTCTGACGCGTGGTCACCATCGGCGGTTTGATCTTGAGGATATTCAGGTAATCGCCGGTCGGCTGCATGAAGATCCCCAATTCCCGAAGGCGATTGCACAACGCCGTGGTTTCTTCAGTGGCCGGCTCCAGGGTGTCACGGTTGCGGATCAGCTCCACGCCCAGGTAGAACCCAGAGCCATGCACCGCGCCGACCAATGGATATCGGTCGATCAGGGCCTCCAGCCTGGCCTTGAAATGCCCGCCAACCACCCGGGCGTTTTCCCAGAGATTGTCTTGCTCCATGACATCGAGCACCGCCATGCCGATCTGGCAACTGACCGGGCTGCCACCGGCCGACGAGAAGAAATACCCCTCGGCCTCCAGCGCCTCGGCGATTTCCCGACGGGTGATAACCGCGCCCAGCGGCTGGCCGTTGCCCATGCCCTTGGCCATGGTGATGATGTCCGGCACCACGCCTTGCTCTTCGAACCCCCAGAAAAACTCGCCCATGCGCCCGTAACCGACCTGCACCTCGTCGGCGATGCACACCCCACCGCGCTCGCGCACCATTGCGTAGACCTGTTTCAGGTAACCGGGCGGCAGTGCGATCCCACCGGCGTTGCCATACACCGGCTCGCAGATGAAACCCGCGAGTTGGCGCTTGCTCTCGGCAATTTTCGCCAGGTTATGTTCGACGCTGCGCACGTAGTCCGGCGCACTGTCGGGGCCACGGAATTCACCGCGATAGGTGTTCGGTGCTGTCACCGGGTGCACCCAGTCCGGGCGACTGCTCAGGGCCTGGGGGTTGTCGGCGATGGAGGTCGACACCGCATCGGCCGCCACCGACCAGCCGTGGTAAGCCTCCAGCACGCTGAGCATGTCCCGTCCGCCGCTGTAGGCCCAGGCCAGGCGGATCGCCAGGTCGTTGGCCTCGGTGCCGCTGTTGACCAGGAACACGCGGTCCATGTTGGACGGCGACAGCGCCAGCAGGCGCTCGGAAAACTCAGCGATTGCTGCGTAGTGGAACCGCGAGTTGGTATTGAGCAGCGACCATTGCCGGGCAGCCACTGCCGCCATGCGTGGATGGCCATGGCCCAGCACCGCAACGTTGTTGAGCATGTCCAGGTAAGAGCGGCCCTGCATGTCGATCAGGTGGTTGCGCCAGCCACGCTCGATACGCGGCGGATCGACGTAGTAGTGCTTCTGCGAACGGGCAAAGCTCGCATCGCGCCGGGCCAGCAACGCCTCGGGATCGACCTCCGGCTCGGCATCGCACGCCAGCCCCAGCAGAACCGCTGGCGACGGGCAAAGCGCCTGCCAGGCCAGGGCCCTGG
The DNA here is from genome assembly GCF_001269655.1 of Pseudomonas thivervalensis. GTDB lineage: Bacteria > Pseudomonadota > Gammaproteobacteria > Pseudomonadales > Pseudomonadaceae > Aquipseudomonas > Aquipseudomonas thivervalensis. Next base: position 189,198 of record NZ_LHVE01000001.1, on the reverse strand, counting down.
AGGGCGTGCAGAACAGCGGCGGATTCACCTGGGCGCCCCGGCACAGCTGGACCTGCAACGGCCCCGTCACTTCGCCCAGCACCTGCCCCTTGACCAGCGCCGCGCCGGAATGCAGCGGCGACGTCACGCCCCACAAGCGCACGCTCAATTGCGTACTGTCCAGTTGCAACATGCCGTCGGCGGTCTTGTGCACGACCCCGGCGAACGGTGATTCAAGCGGCGTACCTTGGGGAACACTCAACGCCACGTGCAATGGATAAGTGTCGGGTTCGGCGGCGCTGTCCGGTCGCGTGCGAGACAAGCGGTACTGCCCGTAGCGACTGGCAGCCAGGCCGTGAACCCCGGCGGCCTCATCCAGCAGGCGCTGATCGATTCCCGGCTGCTCCCAGTTGCCGGCCTCGAAATGCGGGCTCAGCACACCCAGGTCAATCAGGGCGAACTCACGCCCTACCAGGGTCGGCAACAGCGGCGCAAAGCCCTCGCTGGCAATGGCCGGCAGGCTGTGGCCGACGGCGCTGAGAATCGCCGCCTCCATCAGTTCGAAGGGCACCGAGTGGGCGACTCGGAAAATTTCCCACTCATGGGCCAGGTTGTCGCGGCTGTATTGGTTCTGCGGATCGATGGAAACCTGCTGCTCACCACTGAGCACCAGCACCGCGGCGCGCGCCACGATCAGCGGCCACAGCGCCAACAGTTCCTGGCGCTGCAAGGGGTTGACCGCGTGGTAGGCCTTGATCGCCGGCAAGATGAAGAACGGATCGCCATCGGCGTGATGCAGCAGGGCCGCGCAGGTCACCGACAAGTCCGTGATGCGCCAGGTACGGACCAGGTCGCCGAAATCGATGACACCCTGCAATTGCCACTGGCGCTGGACATCGCGCTGCCAGACCACGTTGTCGTCGGTGATGTCCATGTGGATCGCTTGCACCGGCAGGCTGGCCTTGAGCGGCTGCAAGCGCCGCTCGGCCTGTTGCGCGACCTCGGCGACCCGATGGCGCCGTGTTTCATCCTCGATGACAGGCAACAGGTACTCGACCAGGGCCGGGGCGTGGCGCGCGTCCCATTGCAGGGTGCGCTCCAGGCCCGGGTGGTCGAATGTCGCCAGGGCCAGGTCCATTTCCGCGCACAGGCGGCCCAGGCCAGTGACAAGCTCGGGGGGCAGGTGCTTGAGTTGCGTGAGGGACTGGCCGTCGATGTACTCCAGCAGGCGCATATGAACCGCTTGGCCGTCGACGTCCAAGGTCAGCAAGTCCTGCCCATTAATGGCCGCAATGACCTGTGGCACTTTCACCGCGTCGTGTCCGGCCAATTGCTTGAGGGCAGCATGTTGGGCCTGGATTTCCTGGACAGCGTAGTCGCCGTGGCAAATTTTCAACACAAAGCGCCCGCGCTCGCTGTCGACGCGGTAGTTGAGGTCCTGGTTGCTGCCAAGGGGTCGCAGGTCGCCGCTGAGTCCGTAATTCGAGCGCAGCAGCACCAGCGCTTGCTCGGCGCTGATCTGTGGGCTTGGCAAACTGGCACGGTGAACCAACGTAGCGAGTGGCATACAACGACCCCTGAAGTGGTTTTGTTCGGATGCCTATCTCGCCACTGAGTCGAGGGAATAAGCAACCCCCCTGTTCAAAAATATGCACAGTCCTCCCAAGACGCTGTAGAGGCGGTGTGTGGATGGCATATTCGTTTGCACCGCTCCCGCTATGCCGACAAGCTATGCTCCTATGCTTTGTCGTACCACGGAAAAAAGGCTTAACTGGATGCGCATTCTCATCACTGGCGGTGCTGGCTTCATCGGTTCGGCGCTCATACGGCACTTGATTCTCGACACCGAGCATCAGGTCCTGAACCTCGACAAGCTGACGTACGCTGGCAATCTCGAGTCCCTGAGCAGCATCGATCACGACAGCCGCTACGAGTTCGTCCAGGCCGATATCGTCGATCAGGCGACCGTCAGTGCGGTGCTGGCGCGATTCAAGCCTGACGCCATCATGCACTTGGCGGCCGAGTCCCATGTGGACCGCTCCATCGATGGCCCGGCGGCCTTCATCCAGACCAACATCGTGGGCACCTACAACCTGCTGGAAGCCACCCGCGCTTATTGGCAGGCCCTGGCCGAACCGCAGAAGCGCGGGTTTCGCTTCCACCACATCTCCACCGACGAGGTGTATGGCGACTTGCACGGCGTGGATGAGCTGTTCACCGAAACCACCGCCTATGCCCCCAGCTCACCGTATTCGGCGAGCAAGGCGGCGTCCGATCACTTGGTCCGCGCCTGGCAACGCACCTACGGCTTGCCTGTGCTGTTGACCAACTGTTCGAACAACTACGGGCCGTTTCACTTCCCCGAGAAACTGATTCCCCTGGTGATTCTCAACGCGCTGGCCGGTAAACCGCTGCCGGTCTATGGCAACGGTCAGCAAGTGCGCGACTGGCTGTTCGTTGAAGACCATGCCCGTGCGCTGCTCAAAGTCGTCACCCAGGGTGCGGTCGGCGAGACATACAACATTGGCGGGCACAACGAGCAGAAAAACATCGATGTGGTGCGCAGCATCTGCACGCTGCTCGAAGAACTGGCGCCATGCAAACCCGAAGGCATCGAGCACTATGCCGACCTGATCAGCTTCGTCCAGGATCGTCCCGGTCATGACCTGCGCTACGCCATCGACGCCAGCAAGATCGAACGGGAGCTGGGCTGGACACCTCAAGAAACCTTCGAAACCGGGCTGCGCAAGACAGTGCAGTGGTATCTGGAAAACCTGCTGTGGTGCCAGCGTGTCCAGGACGGCAGTTATCAGGGCGAGCGCCTGGGCTCGCTCGACGACAAGGATGCAATTGCATGATGAAAGGTATTGTCCTGGCCGGCGGTTCCGGCACCCGCCTGCACCCGATTACCCTCGGGGTTTCCAAGCAGCTCTTGCCGATTTATGACAAACCGATGATTTATTACCCGATCTCGGTGCTAATGCTCGCAGGCATCAAGGATATCCTGGTGATTTCCACTCCCCAGGATCTGCCGCAATACCGCAACCTGTTGGGCGACGGCCAGCAGTTTGGCGTGAAATTCAGCTATGCCGAGCAGCCGTCGCCCGATGGCCTGGCCCAGGCGTTCCTGATCGGCGAGCAGTTCATTGGCAGCGACTCGGTGTGCCTGATCCTGGGTGACAACATTTTTCACGGCCAGTATTTCGGCGAGCAATTACAGATGGCCATCAACCGGCCAAGTGGCGCAACGGTGTTCGGCTACTGGGTCAAGGACCCCGAGCGATTTGGCGTGATCGACTTCGATCCTGAAGGGCAGGCGATGTCCATCGAAGAAAAACCCACCGAGCCCAAATCCAGCTACGCGGTGACCGGCCTGTATTTCTACGACAACCACGTGATCGAGATCGCCAAGGCCATCAAGCCATCCAAACGCGGCGAGCTGGAAATCACCGACGTCAACAATGCGTACCTGCAACGCGGCGACCTGCACGTCGAGCGCTTCGGCCGTGGTTTCGCCTGGCTGGACACCGGCACCCACGACAGCCTGCTGGAAGCCTCGCAGTACGTGCAGACCATCGAACATCGCCAAGGCCTGAAAGTGGCATGCCTGGAAGAAATTGCCTACCAGCGAGGTTGGGTCAGCCGCGAGCACATCCTTGAGCGCGCCCAGTATTTTGGCAAGACCGGCTACGGCCAGTACCTGTTCAAGATCGCCGGAGAAAAACCTTGAACGTCATCGCCACTTCTTTACCGGACGTCCTGATCATCGAACCGAAAGTCTTCGGCGACGATCGGGGGTTTTTCTACGAAAGCTTCAATGCCCGGGCGTTCGCCGAGGCGACCGGCAGCACCCTGCCGTTCGTCCAGGACAACCATTCACGTTCCACCCGGGGTGTGCTGCGGGGCCTGCACTATCAGATCGAACAGGCCCAGGGAAAACTCGTGCGCGTCACCGCCGGGGAGGTGCTGGATATCGCGGTGGACATTCGCCGCAGTTCACCGACCTTCGGCCAATGGGCAGGCGTTCGCCTGTCGGCGCAGAACCATCGGCAGCTGTGGGTCCCGCCAGGGTTTGCCCACGGCTTCGTCGTGTTGAGCGAGTCAGCGGACTTTCTCTACAAGACCACCAATTACTACGCGCCCTCGGCCGAACGCTGCATTCGCTGGGACGATCCACAACTGGCCATCGATTGGGAACTGGAAGGCGCGCCGATCCTCTCGGCCAAGGACCAGAACGGCAAGGCCTTGCACGAGGCTGACCTGTTCCCATGAGTGCTCCCTTGCGCATCCTGATCATTGGCCAGAATGGCCAGGTTTCCCGGGCGCTCCAGTCGCGCCTGTCCGGCATGGGCGAATTGCTCGTACGCGGCAGCGACCAGCTCGACCTGGCGCAACCAGATTCCCTGCGCGCGCCCATCGCGGTCCTGAGGCCCGGCCTGATCATCAATGCCGCCGCACACACGGCCGTCGACCAGGCCGAAAGCGAGCCGGAACGGGCGTTCGCCATCAATGCCACGGCACCGGGCATCCTGGCCCAGGCAGCGGTCGAGCTGGGCATCCCGTTGATCCACTACTCCACCGACTACGTTTTCGATGGCCTCAAGCCCGCCCCCTACACCGAGGACGACACGCCCAACCCGCTGAGTGTCTACGGGCGCAGCAAACTGGCCGGCGAAGATGCCATCCGCCAGGCTGGCGGCCAGCACCTGATTCTGCGCACCAGTTGGGTGTATTCCACCGAAGGCCGCAATTTCCTGTTGATCATGCAGCGCCTGCTACAGGAAAGACCGCAGCTGCGGGTGGTCGCCGATCAGATTGGCGCACCGACCTGGGCGGGCACCATTGCCGACAGCACCGCCCAACTGATCGAGCGCTGGCAGGCCGGTCAAGCCGGAGCCTGGGGCACGTATCACCTGACGGCCCGGGGCGAGACGTCCTGGTTCGGTTTCGCCCAGGCCATTGGCGAAAACCTGCTCGAACGACACAAGCCGTGTGCGCTGCTGGAGCCCATCGCGTCCAGCGCTTACCCGACGCCAGCCCCTCGACCGCTGAACTCGCGTCTGGATTGCACCCGCCTGCTCAAGGAATGGGCAGTGAGCCAACCCGACTGGCGAAGCGCGTTGCAGCAGTGTCTTGCCGGACAAGCCTGGTAAGGCCTTACAAATAGTATTTGCGAGGCAACTAGGCATAATACGCCTGTCACCACAGGCGCCCGATGCTCATGAACTCCACCCTTCCCCGCAGACCCCGCTGGCGCAGCCTGGCCTTGCTCGCGCTGTGCCTGGCGCCGTTGCTGTGGCCGTTGGAGCACCTGGCCGAGCGTTATTACCGCAGCGAACTGGCTGGCCAGAACCGCCAGACCCTGGACCTTTACGTCGCCAACCTGCTGGGCACGTTGCACCGCTATGAGGTGTTGCCACAAATCCTCGGCGAGTTGCCGGCCTTGCGCGCCGCCTTGTCGGCCCCGGACGACGGCGTCACTCAAGGCAACGCCAACCGGCTGCTGAAAAACATCAGCGCCCAGACCGGCGCCGAAGTCATGTACCTGATGGACCCTTCCGGCAAGACCCTGGCCGCGTCGAACTGGGACAAGCACGACAGTTTCGTCGGGCGCAATTTCGCTTTCCGGCCGTACTTCATCGAAGCCATGGCCGGGCGCCTGGGCCGTTTCTTCGGTTTGGGCACGACCTCGGCCAAGCGCGGTTATTTCTTCGCCGCCGCCGTGCACGACCGCGAAAAAGTCATCGGCGTGCTGGTAGTCAAGGTCGACCTCGACCACACCGAAAGCCTGTGGGGCAAGACCCCGGAACAGTTGCTGGTGACCGACCACAATGGCGTGGTCATCCTCACGTCGCGCCAGGAATGGCGGTTTCGCGCGACCCGGCCGCTCAGTGACGACGAGCGCAAGGCCATCAGCGCGGTACAACCGTATCCAACCCGCGACCCCAAGCCGCTGAACCTGGATGCCAACGCCTGGCTGACCCAGACCCAATCCATCGAAGAGACCGGCTGGAGCGTGAGCATTCTCGCCCCGCGCACGCTGATCGACCGTCCGGTGCGCACCGTGGTCGCCACCGGTGGCGCGGCCTTGCTGGTCTTGATGCTGTTGCTCGGGTTGATGATGCAACGCCGGCGCCATTATCTGGATCGGATCGCCTTCGAAGCCAAGGCCCGTCACGAGCTGGAGGGCCGGGTGGCCGAACGGACCAGCGACTTGGAGGGGCTGAACCGACGTTTGAAGCAGGAAGTGCTGGAGCGCGAGCAGGCCCAGCAGGAATTGGTCCGTGCCCAGGATGACCTGGTGCAGGCCGGCAAGCTGTCGGCCCTGGGCACCATGTCGGCGAGCATCAGCCACGAGCTCAACCAGCCACTGGCGGCGATTCGCAGCTACGCGGAAAACGCCGAGATCCTGCTCGACCATCAACGCACCGAGGATGCCCGCGGCAACCTCAAGCTGATCAGCGAACTGACCGGGCGCATGGCGTCAATCATCGCCCACCTGCGCGCCTTCGCCCGCCGCGACCGACACGCCCCGGAAAGCGTCGCCCTGCAGCCAGCGCTGGACGATGCCCTGGCGCTGCTTGCCAAACGCCGGCGCAGCATGGAAGTGGAACTGATCCGCGACCTGCCGGCCGCCACGCTGTGGGTCGAGGCCGGTGAAACCCGCCTGCGCCAGGTACTCGGCAACCTGTTGGCCAACGCCCTCGATGCGCTCACCGAAAAAGGTCCGCCGCGCAAACTCTGGCTCAGTGCCCAGGCCACCGAAACCGGCGTCAACCTGTACATCCGCGATAACGGCCCGGGATTCTGCATGGAAGCCCTGGGCCGCGCCGGCGAGCCCTTCTACACCACCAAGACGCGCACCCAGGGCCTTGGCCTGGGGTTGGCGATCTGCGACACCCTGATGCGCGCCTTCGGTGGCGAATTGTCGTTCTCCAACCACAAGGAAGGCGGCGCCTTGATCACCCTGAAGCTACGCGCCGGAGCACCCGGGGTGAGCCTGCAACCGTCCGAGGACCGAAGTGTATGACCATCGATAACCGGATTGAGGTGGTGCTGATCGATGACGATCCCCATCTGCGTCAGGCCTTGAGCCAGACCCTCGACCTGGCCGGCCTGAAAATCCTGCCCCTGGCCGAAGCCAAGGGCGTAGCCGGGCAACTGCCCCGTGACTGGCCGGGGGTGGTGGTCAGTGATATTCGCATGCCGGGTATGGACGGCCTGGAACTGCTGGGCGAACTCCACGCCCAGGACCCGGAACTGCCCGTGCTGCTGATCACCGGCCACGGTGACGTGCCGCTGGCGGTGCAGGCGATGCGCGCCGGGGCCTACGACTTCTTGGAAAAACCGTTCGCCAGCGATCATCTGCTCGACAGCGTACGCCGCGCCCTGGCCTTGCGCCGCCTGGTGCTGGACAACCGCAGCCTGCGCCTGGCCCTGAGTGATCGCCATGAGCTCAGCGCCCGTCTGGTGGGCCAATCCCCCCCGATGCTACGTCTGCGCGAGCAGATCGGTGCACTGGCCGCCACCCGCGCCGACGTGCTGATCCTCGGTGAAACCGGCGCCGGCAAGGAAGTCGTCGCCCGTGCCCTGCACGACCTCTCGGGACGACGCAACGGCCCCTTCGTGGCGATCAATGCCGGGGCGCTCGCCGAGTCGGTGGTGGAAAGCGAGCTGTTCGGTCACGAACCCGGTGCTTTTACTGGCGCGCAGAAACGCCGCATCGGCAAGTTCGAGTTCGCCAACGGCGGCACGCTGTTTCTGGATGAAATCGAAAGCATGAGCCTGGATGTCCAGGTCAAGTTGCTGCGTCTGTTGCAGGAACGCATGGTGGAGCGGCTGGGGGGCAATCAACAGATCCCACTGGATATCCGCGTCATCGCCGCGACCAAGGAAGACCTGCGCCAGGCCGCCGATCAAGGGCGTTTTCGCGCCGACCTGTATTACCGTCTCAACGTCGCGCCGCTGCGCATACCGCCGTTGCGCGAACGGGGCGAGGATGCGCTGATGCTGTTCCAGCATTTCGCCAACGAAGCCAGCGCTCGCCACGGCCTGCCGCCCCACGAACTGCAGCCGGCGCACCGGGCTTTGCTGCTGCGCCACAGCTGGCCGGGCAACGTCCGGGAACTGCAGAACGCCGCCGAGCGCTTTGCCCTGGGCCTGGAGCTGGCCCTGGACAACAGCGCGCCCGACGGCAACCCCGGCGCACCGGTGGAGTTGGTCAGCGGCGGCTTGAGCGAGCAGGTGGAAAACTTCGAGAAAACCCTCATCGCCGCCGAACTGACCCGTCCCCACAGCTCGGTACGCAGCCTGGCCGAAGCCCTGGGCATTCCCCGCAAGACCCTGCACGACAAGTTGCGCAAGCACGGCCTGACCTTCGGCGACAGCAGCCAGGGTTCGGCCGATGAGTCCGATTGAATTATCGCCATTTCCCCGTCAAGCAAGAGGCCCCGCAATGAACCGCGACAGCCGTTACCTGGAATCGATCCTGCACCACGACATCCCCTTGACCCGGGACATGGGCCTGAAGGTGCTCGATTGGCAGGCCCGGCAACTGCGCCTGTCTTTGCCGTTGGCGGCCAACGTCAACCATAAGAGCACCATGTTCGGTGGCAGTCTGTATTGCGGCGCCGTGCTCGGTGGCTGGGGCTGGCTGCACCTGGCCTTGCGCGAGGAAGGCATCGAGGACGGACATATCGTGATTCAGGAGGGGCAGATCAGTTATCCGCTGCCAGTGACCCGCGATGCGACAGTCGTCTGCCAAGCGCCCGAGGAAAAGCTCTGGAAACGCTTCCTGGCCACCTACCGGCGTTATGGACGGGCGCGGCTGGCCTTGCAGACACAGGTGATGAACAGCGGGAACGAGGACGTGGCGGTGCAGTTCGAGGGGCAGTACGTGTTGCACCGCTGAAACAGCACATGACCTGGATTGGAGGGTGGGTGGCCCCTGTGGCGAGGGAGCTTGCTCCCGCTCGGTTGCGCAGCAACCGCCAAAGCAGGGGCTGCTTCGCAGCCCAGCGGGAGCAAGCTCCCTCGCCACAAAAAGCGCTCTAGCCAGAAAAGCGCTTACCACAAGGATAGAGCTTAAGAGCGAGCAAGCTCCAACAGCTTCCCACGCCACGCCGCTTTCGCCGGCAACGCCAGGAACGATGCATTCAACAGCGACTCACGTGGTGGGTAACAGAACGGCTCCCCGCTCAAGTCCAACACCTCGCCACCCGCGCCTTCCAGCACGCCCTGGGCGGCGGCGGTGTCCCACTGGGAAGTCGGTGCCAGCCGTGGATAGCAATCCGCCGCGCCTTCGGCCACCAGGCAAAACTTCAACGAACTGCCAATACTGGTCAGCTGCAACTCGCCCAGGCTCGCGCTCAAGCCATTGAGCAGGCGTTCCTGCTCCGGGCTGGTGTGCCGGCGACTGGCGACCACGGTGAACGCTTCACCTGGCGCCAATACGTCACGAACCGTGATAGGCAAAGGCACCCCGCCCTTGTCGCCACGCCAGGCGCCCAGCCCTGCACCACCCACGTAAAAACGACCGTTGGTGGGCATCGACACCACGCCGAACACCACACGGCCCTGTTCCACCAAGGCGATATTGACGGTGAACTCTTCGCTGCCGGAAATGAATTCCTTGGTGCCGTCCAGCGGGTCCACCAACCACCAGCGTTGCCAACCGGCACGGACGCTTTGGGCAATATCGGCGTCCTCTTCGGAGAGGATCGGAATATCCGGGGCCAGCGCCGCCAGCCCGGCGACGATCACATCATGAGCCGCCATATCGGCAGCCGTCACCGGCGACTCGTCAGCCTTGTGGCTGACCAACACGTTGGCGCGCCAGAACGGCAGGATCGCCTCGCCGGCCTTGAGTGCCAGCTCGATTACCGGGGCCATCAATTGATGTGGGAACGTCATGACAGGAAGGCTCCACGCTGGGCCAGCAGGTCACGGGCCAGGTACAGCGCCGCCAAAGCCCGCCCCTCGGTGAATTGCGGGTTCTGCGCCAGGGCCGAGAGTTCACGCAGGTTGACCTTGTCCACGCCCATCGGCTCGGGCTCGTCGCCCTCCAGCCGCTCTTCATACAGATCGGTCGCCAGCACCACCTGGATTTTCTGACTCATGTAGCCGGGGGACAGCGACAACTCGGTCAGGTGCTCCAACTGTCGCGCACCGAAACCGGCCTCTTCCTTGAGCTCTCGCTCGGCCGCCGCCAGCACATCTTCCCCTGGCTCGATCAAGCCCTTGGGCAGGGACAGTTCGTAGGCATCGGTGCCGCCGCAATATTCCTCCACCAGCACCGCGTGATCGGCGTCAAGCATCGCCACGATCATCACCGCGCCGTAGCCCGCCCCCTTGCTCGCCAGACGTTCATAGGTACGCTCCACACCGTTGGAGAACCGCAATTTCAGTTCTTCCACGCAGAACAGGCGGCTGGTAGCGACGATCCGGCGATCGAGTATGGTGGGTTTCTGGCGCATGAACGGCTCCCTGGGCGATAGCGGGCTACTATACCCGGCCTATTCTGATTGTTTGTGTCGGATATCCGATTACCGCTGGAGAAGTTTTATGGCCTTGCTGCCCTGGCATGAGATCGATACGGTTCTGCTGGACATGGACGGCACCTTGCTGGACCTGCATTACGACAACCATTTCTGGCTCGAACATCTACCCCAGCGCTACGCCGAACTGCATGGTGTGAGCCGGGCGATGGCCGAGATGGAGCTGCAGCCGCTGTTCGAGCGCAACGCCGGCCAGTTGCAATGGTATTGCCTGGATTTCTGGAGCGCCGAGCTGAAACTGCCGGTGCGCGAGTTGAAATTGGAAACCGCGCATCTGATCGCCTTGCGCCCGGACGCCGATACCTTCCTGGCGGCGATCCAGCGGGCTGGTAAACGCGTGGTAATGATCACCAACGCCCACCGTGATTCGTTGTCCCTGAAGTTGGAACGCATCGAACTGGCCCCCTACTTCGAGCGTTTGATCAGTTCACACGACTACGGCTTTCCCAAGGAAAACCCGCAATTCTGGGACGCCCTGCAAGCCGACTTGAATTTCGACCCGTCCCGCAGCCTGTTCATCGACGACACCCTGCCGGTGTTGCGCAGTGCCCGGGACTTCGGCGTGGCGCACCTACTGGCGGTCAGCGAGCCGGACAGTCGCAAGGGGCCGAAGGACACGGGGGAGTTCGAGGCGTTGGAGGACTATCGGGACTTGATCGAAGGGCTCTGACAGGATCAGTGTGGCGAGGGAGCTTGCTCCCGCTCGGCTGCGCAGCAGACGCATTGGGGCCGCTTCGCAGCCCAGCGGGAGCAAGCTCCCTCGCCACAGGGATCGGATTACTCGGGAATACGCAACACCTGCCCCGGGTAGATCTTGTCCGGGTGCGACAGCATCGGCTTGTTGGCCTCGAAGATCTTGTTGTACTTGTTCGCGTCGCCGTACTCGGCCTTGGAGATGGCGCTGAGGGTGTCGCCCTTCTTCACGGTCACGAAACGCGCCGCTTGTGCGACCGGGCCGGTCACGGTGATCTGGTCGTCGACACTGCCAACACCGGCGATGTTACCCACCGCCAACAGGATCTTTTCCTTCTCTTCCTGGCTCGCCACTTCACCCGTGACGATGACTTTGTCGCCTTCGACGGTCGCCTGTACATTGGGACTACCCAGGCCGACTTTTGCAATGTGCTCTTTCAGTTGTTCGCTGGCATTGGCATTGCCGGGGGTCAGCAGGTCGATCAGCTTTTCACCGGCTTCCTTCACAAAACTAAAGATACTCATGGCACACGCTCCTTGATTTAAGTGTCCAGACGCAAAGACTAGACCAGGCGAGACGAACCCGGTTCCCAGCCGACCAATGACCCCACCTCGCACAAGCGCTAGAATCCGAATCTTCCCGCGCCCTGGAGCGAAGATGGACATCAAGCAGCTGAAATTTCTCATCGCGCTGGACGAAACCCGTCACTTCGGCCAGGCCGCCGCACGCTGCCATATCACCCAGCCGACGCTGTCGATGCGCCTGCGCAGCCTTGAAGAAGAACTCGACCTGCCGCTGGTCAACCGCGGCCAGCGCTTTGAAGGTTTCACCGCGCCGGGGGAACGTGTGTTGGCCTGGGCGCGCACGGTACTGGCGGCCTATGACGGACTGCAGGCCGAAGCGGCGGCCTGTCGCGGCAACCTGGTAGGTACGCTGCGCCTGGGCGTGGTGCCGCTGTCGGACTTCGACCCGCTGGCGATGATGCAGCGCTTGCACGCCGAGCACCCCAACCTGCGTTTCGAATTGTCATCCCTGAGCTCCGAACGCGTCCTCGAACAGTTGGCGAACAACCGCATCGACCTGGGCATTTCCTACCTGGAACGCCTGGACAACGAACGCTTCGAGGCCCTGCCCTTCAGCCCCACCCGTATGGGCCTGCTTTACGATCAGCGCTATTTCTTTTTCGGTGAACAACCGCTGAGCTGGGAGGCGCTGATCGAATTGCCCCTGGGCATGCTCACCAGCGGCATGCATTTTCGCCAATCCATCGACCACAACTTCCACAGCCGGGGCCTGACGCCCCAACCATTGTTGCAAACCGACGCGGTGCATCAATTGTTACAAGCTGTGCACGGCGGGTTGTGTTGCGCGGTGATGCCGCTGGACAGCGGCCTCAATGTCCTGACCGAAGACTTGCGCATCCAACCCATTGAAGGAGCGCAGACGTTAGTCCCGCTGGGCCTGATCATGCGACGCGGCGCTCCGCGTTCGGCGTTGGCAGAGGCCTGTTTTGCCCTCTACCAGAAATCATCGACGACTTCTTGATCGACGTCATCTATTGGAAGATCAGTAATAGCGATTAGACGTGGCAGATTGCCGCATTTAGTCTTAACACTATTCCTACTTTCAGTGATGCCTATGAACGACAAGCCTCCGGTCAGTCCAGCGCCTGCGATGGAAACATCCGCGCCGGCCGCCAGCCAGAGCTATCGCTACTGCAACCTGGACCACTCCCGATCGGACAGCACCGCGCTGGCCGAGGAAGTGGCGCTGGCGATTGCCTATAACGGCATCAGCCAGGCGGTCATGCTGGTCACCCCCACCGACCTTGAAGACTTTATCGTCGGCTTCAGCCTTGGCAGCGGCATCATTGAAGATTCATCGGACATCTATGATCTGCAACTGAGCGGCACCGGTGCCGCGCACTATGCCCAGGTAACCATCGCCAACCGCGCCTTCTGGAACCTCAAGCAGCAACGCCGGCAGTTGGCGGGCACCAGTGGCTGCGGATTGTGCGGCGTGGAGGCGGTGGAGCAAGCCCTGCCCAACCTCAAGGTGCTGCCCGGCGCACCCTTGCCTGCGGCGCAATGGCTCGATGGCCTGCGCGACCGCATCAGCCAATTCCAGCCCTTGGGCCAACATTGTGGCGCGGTGCACGCGGCCTTGTTCATGAACGCCCAGGGCGAATTGCTGCTGGGCCGCGAAGATATAGGCCGGCACAACGCGCTCGACAAACTGATCGGCGCGTTGATCCGGCAACAGATCCCGGTGGCCGGTGGCGTAGCGATCGTCACCAGCCGTTGCAGCCTCGAACTGATCCAGAAAGTACTGCGCGCTGGCATCCAGACCCTGGTCAGCCTGTCGTCGCCCACGGGCCTCGCCGTGCAATGGGCCCGCCAACACAACCTCAACCTCATCCACCTGCCGCAAAAAAGTGCGCCGCGGGTCTATAGCCCTGCGATGGAGAAACAAGCGTGAGCAATCATCAACAAGCCGACCAGAAACCCGTTCCGCGCTACAAGCCCTACAAGGGCCCGGCTGGCGGCTGGGGTGCGCTGATCAGTGTCGCTCAGGCCTGGTTGACCAGCGACAACGCGCTGAAGAACATCCGCATGATGCTCAAGACCAACCAGAATGGCGGTTTTGACTGCCCGGGTTGTGCCTGGGGCGACTCGCCGGAAAGCGGCATGGTCAAGTTCTGCGAGAACGGCGCCAAGGCTGTGAACTGGGAAGCCACCAAGCGTCGCGTCGACGGTGCCTTTTTTGCCAAGCACAGCGTGACCTCGTTGCTGGAACAGAGTGACTACTGGCTCGAATACCAAGGTCGCCTGACCGAGCCAATGCGCTATGACGCCGAAACCGACCGCTACAAGCCCATCAGTTGGGAAGCGGCGTTCGCCCTGGTCGGCAAGCACCTGCAAGGGCTGTCCAGCCCGAACCAGGCCGAGTTCTATACCTCGGGCCGGGCCAGTAACGAAGCGGCCTATTTGTATCAATTGTTCGTGCGCGCCTACGGCACCAACAATTTCCCCGACTGCTCGAACATGTGCCACGAGGCCAGCGGCGTAGCGCTGTCCCAGAGCGTAGGCGTGGGCAAGGGCACGGTGACGTTCGACGACTTCGAGCACGCCGACGCGATTTTCGTGTGGGGCCAGAACCCGGGCACCAATCATCCGCGGATGCTCGAACCTCTGCGCGAGGCGGTGAAGCGCGGCGCCCAAGTGATCTGCATCAACCCGCTCAAGGAGCGTGGCCTGGAGCGCTTCCAACATCCGCAGAACCCGATCGAAATGCTCACCAACGGCGATAAGCCGACCAACACCGCGTATTTCCGCCCGGCATTGGGTGGTGACATGGCGATATTGCGCGGTATGGCGAAATTCCTGCTGCAATGGGAGCGTGAGGCGCAGAACAGCGGCGCCGAGGCGGTGTTCGACCACGCGTTCCTCAATGAGCACAGCACCAACGTGCTGGATTACCTGGCGGCGGTCGACGATACGCCGTGGGAACAGATTGTCGAGCAATCAGGCTTGACCCTGGCTGAAATCGAGCAGGCGGCGCGCATGTACGCCAGAAGCAAGAACGTGGTCATGTGCTGGGCGATGGGCATCACCCAGCACCGTCACTCGGTCGCGACCATCCAGGAAATCGCCAACGTGATGATGTTGCGCGGCAACATCGGCCGGCCAGGCGCAGGCCTGTGCCCGGTCCGCGGCCACAGCAACGTGCAGGGCGACCGGACCATGGGCATCAACGAGCGTCCACCGGTGCCGTTCCTCGACGCGCTGGAGCGGCGTTTCCAATTCAAGGTGCCGCGGGAAAACGGCCACAACGTGGTCGAGGCGATCCACGCCATGGCCGACGGCCAGGCCAAGGTGTTCATCGCCCTGGGCGGCAACTTCGCCCAAGCCACGCCAGACAGTCATCGGACGTTCCAAGCCTTGACCAACTGCGACCTGACGGTGCAGATCAGCACCAAGCTCAATCGCAGCCATCTGGCTCACGGCAAGGACGCGCTGATCCTGCCGTGCCTGGGCCGTACCGACATCGACCTGCAAACCGAAGGCGCGCAAGCGGTGACCGTGGAAGACTCCTTCAGCATGGTGCATGCCTCCATGGGTCAATTGCAGCCGCTGTCGAACCAGATGCGCTCCGAACCGTGGATCATCGCCGGCATCGCCGCCGCCACGCTGGGTAGCCGCCCGGTGGACTGGAACTGGCTGGTGGCCGACTACAGTCGCATTCGCGACCTGATCGCCGATACCGTACCCGGCTTCAAGGACTTCAACGAAAAGCTGAAGAACCCTGGCGGCTTCTACCTGGGCAACAGCGCCGGTTCGCGGCGCTGGAACACCGCATCGGGCCGCGCCAATTTCAAGCCAAACCTGTTGCCGACCGACCTTGCGCATGAACGCACCCGTGCCACTGGCCAGTTGCCCGACCTGATCATGCAGTCCATGCGCTCCCACGATCAGTACAACACCACCATTTATGGCCTCGATGACCGCTATCGCGGCGTCAAGGGCCAGCGTGACGTGTTGTTCGTCAACGAAGCGGACATCATTCGCCTGGGCTTCAAGCCAGGCCAGAAAGCCGATATCGTCTCGCTCTGGGAAGACGGTCGCGAGCGTCGGGTCAAGGGGTTTACCTTGCTGGCGTTCGACATTCCGGCCGGTCAGGCTGCGGCCTACTATCCAGAAGTGAACCCGCTGGTGCCGTTGGAAAGCACGGGCGACGGCAGTCACACCCCGACCTCGAAGTTCGTCGCGATCCGCCTGGAAGCGGCGAGCGCGAATGGACTGATCCTGGCCAAGTCGGCCTGATACAGCCTTTAGGATCAGGGTGGCCACGAAGCACTTTCCTGCGGGCACAAAAAAGGCCGTTTTCCATGGAAAACGGCCTGTCTCAAGTAGCTAAAGACCGGCCAATTCACCTTAAGTTCCCACCACAAAACAATAACTTAGAGAATTGTGCACAAGTCGTGTTACTCGTCGGATTTCGATTGTAAGCAAGCGAAGCCAGCCTCAGGATCGCGCCGTCATCCCTTTGAGGCTCCTCTATGAAGTTCTCCTCCATTCTCTTGTTGTCCCTTAGCCTGGCCAGTGGCATCGCTTCCGCCGGTGGTACTGCCGAAGCAGGTGTGGGCGGCGCATTGGGCGGGGTTTTGGGTTCGGTCGTCGGCCAGTCCCTGGGCGGCAACACCGGTTCCACTATCGGCGCGGCGCTGGGCGGTGCGGGCGGTAGTGCAGTCGGTGCAGACAGACACAGTCGCGGCGAAGCGGCAATCGGCGGCGCGCTCGGGGCGGCCGGCGGTAACGTAGTCGGCCGTAGTGTCGGCGGCAGCACCGGCAGCCTGATCGGTGCGGCGGCGGGCGGTGGCGCCGGTGGTGCCCTGGGTAACTACATGGGCAAGGACGATGACGATGACCGTCGCTACGACGGTCGCCGTGGTGATCGCCGTTACTACCGTGACGGCCACCCAGGTCGCGGCCATGCCTACGGGCATCGCAAAAAACATCATCGCTACTACCGCGACTAACGGCTGACCAATATCGGCCGTTGAAGATCGCAGCCTCCGGCAGCTCTACGAGCTGACAGGAGGCTGCGATTTTTTGTTTCAGACCACCAAGCGCTCCAACGCCCCGCGCAGCCGATCGGGAATCGCCACCGGCCGATTCGACGCCCGGTCCACAAACACGTGAACGAAACGCCCCGCCGCGCAAGCCTCCTCCTCACCCACTTTGAACACCGCCAGCTCGTACTGCACCGAACTGCTGCCCAACTTGCCGACCCGCAGACCGATTTCAATCCGGTCTGGAAAGGCGATCGAGGCGAAGTAGTCGCAGGCCGAACTCACCACGAACCCCACCACTTCTCCCTCATGGATATCCAGGCCGCCGACTTCGATCAGGTAGGTGTTCACGGCGGTATCGAAAAAGCTGTAGTAGGTGACGTTGTTGACGTGACCGTACACATCGTTGTCGTGCCAGCGCGTGGTGATGGGTTGCAAGTGCGGGTATTCGCTACGTTGGGGCATCAAGTGTTCTTCATGGTTGTTCAATGATTTCAGGATAAGCCTATCGGTTCGCGAATCCCTTGCCCTGCGCCGCCAGCTCGCCGATCAGGCGTGCGGGCTGCCATTGGTCGCCCTGCTTCGTTTCGAGCTCCAACAGGCGCTCGTGGATAGCTTCCAGCCCCTGCCCGTCGGCCCAGGCCATCGGCCCGCCCTTGTCCGCAGGAAAACCGTAGCCGTTGAGGTAGACCAGGTCGATGTCATGGGCCGACTCGGCAATGCCTTCCTGCAGGATCTTCGCCCCCTCGTTGACCAGCGCCAGCAAGCAACGCTCAAGGACCTCCTCCGGGCCGATCTCGCGACGCTGGAACCCCAGCGCTTCACTGACCCCCAGCACCAGCGCATCGACCTCAACGTCATGCTCAGCCTGTCGACTGCCCGGCTCGTAGTGATAATACCCATTGCCGCTTTTCTGGCCGTACCGCCCCAGTTCGCATAAACGATTGTCCACCTGCACCTCGGGCGCGTCCTGGCCCTTGCCCGCCAACTCACGGGCGCGCCACTCCAGGTCGATGCCAACGACGTCGTACATGCGAAACGGCCCCATGGCAAAACCAAAACCTTGCAACGCCGCATCCACCTGATGGGGAAATGCGCCCTCCAGCAGCATCTTGCGCGCTTCCAGCACATACGGATGAAGCATCCGGTTGCCGATGAAACCATGGCAGTTACCCGATATCACGCTGACCTTGCCCATGCGCTTGCCCAACATCAGTGCCGCGTCCAGCACCGCTTTGGCGGTTTGCGCACCGCGAACGATCTCCAGCAGCTTCATGATGTGCGCCGGGCTGAAAAAATGCAGGCCCAGGACCTGGGCTGGCCTGCGGGTAACAGCGGCGATGGCATCGATGTCCAGCGCCGACGTGTTGCTCGCCAGGATGGCCTCGGGCTTGAGCAGGCCGTCCAGTTCGCGAAAGATCGCCTGCTTGAGCTCCAGGTTTTCGTAGACCGCTTCGATCACCAGGTCCACCTCGCGGATCGCCGCGTAGTCCTCCGCCCGCGTTACCCGGGCGATCCGCGCATCCGCCTCGCCTTGGTCGATACGGCCCTGGCGCACGCCATGAGCGTAGGTCTCGGCCACGGCGACCAGCGCCTGCTCAAGCATCTGCGGATTGTTGTCGACCCACTGCACCGCTACGCCGGCGTTGGCCAGGCACATCACGATGCCCCGCCCCATGGTGCCCGCACCCACCACCGCGGCGCGCTGAATATCGAAAGATGTCTGGCTCATGTTGGTTCTCTTGTTGGCGATCCGAAGACAGCCTTCACCTTAGTCAGCCGCCGAATATTTTTGAAATTTATTCGTGTGATGAAGGGCATTCAGCGGATGGATGCAGCTCACAGGTGCGCTTGAGCCCACTGGCGAACTTCAGTGTATGGATACGCTTCCAGTGCGCCATACCCGCCGATCTTCCGCGCCTTCAATCGGGTGAACAGCGGCACGCTGATCCCGCACAGGAAGCGCGTGAGGCGCTCGGCAGACGGCACGCTGCCATTGTGCTGTTCATGCTTGTGGATAAAGTCGCCACACAGCACCTCGAAGTTTTTATCCACAAGCGCTGCTAACGCAGGCGGCTCCGGCAGGCGAGCGATATGCCCATGGCACACCGAACAATGGCCGCACTGGCGTGGCGCATTGCCGTCGCCGAAATACTCCGCCAAGCGATGACCCAGGCAACGGTCGGTGGCGAACAATTCGAGCATGGCGTGGATCCGCGCGATTTCACCCTGCTCGTGCCGGGTGAAATAATCGTGTAGCTCCATGCTCAAGACCTGCGCATCCAGGTCCGCCTCCAGCACGCTGTACACCTCGGTCATCTGTTTGCTTTCCAGCTCGATCCAGCCCTTCTCCTGGAAATAATCCAGCGCCTTGACCACGCGACTACGCTCGGCGCGATACAGCTTGTACATCCCGTCGAAATCCACCGTGGCCCAGCTCCGCGCGCGACTGGAGGTCTGGATGATGGCCGCGACGAAGTCCCTTCGCTCACCTTCGAAGCGTTCCAGCAACTCGTGCGGCTCGGCCAGGAATTTGAAGCGGTACTCAGCGAAATAGGCATAGCGCGGCGCGATCAACCGGCGCAGTTCCAACTGGACCAGCAGCGTCTTGAGCGGCAATTGCCGGATGTTGCTCTGGTCCGCCAGCGGTCCCAACAAGAATTCCCACTGTCCATCGGCTGCAGCGGCCTTCAATTCATCGAGCACGCAACGAATGCCGGCAAGCTCCGGCGTATCGCCATACACGAAGTTCTCCAGCACGTTGAGGCTGTCGCGGTTGGCCAGCACCAGGCAATCGGACGACAGCCCGTCCCGCCCGGCCCGGCCGATCTCCTGGCTGTAGTTTTCGATGGACTTGGGCAGGTCGAAATGCACGACGTTGCGGATGTCGCTCTTGTCGATGCCCATGCCGAAAGCGATGGTCGCGACGATGCAATTGGATCGGCCGTCCATGAATCGCCGCTGGATGACTTCGCGCTGCTCATGGGGCAAACCGGCGTGATAGGCCTCGGCCTGGATACCGTTGCGGCCCAGATGTTCGGCGATCTGCTCGGCGGTTCGCTGCAAGGTGACGTAGACGATGCTCGGCTGCCCGGCACGCGCGCCCAGCCATTGCACCAGCCGTGCGCGCTTATCGACACCCGCCACGGGCTCGACCAGCAGATTGAGGTTCGCTCGGTAGAAACCGGTCGTCACCACATCGGCGGCGGCAATGGCGAATTTCGCCTGCATGTCGGCGATGACCTTGGGTGTCGCGGTGGCCGTCAGCAGCAATACCTGGGGAATGTTGAACTGATGCTGGTAATCGGGAAGCTTGAGGTAATCAGGTCGGAAGTTATGCCCCCATTCCGAAATGCAGTGGGCCTCGTCCACCACCAGCAACGAGATCGGCACCTGCTGCAGGAAATTGCGAAAACGTTCGTTCTTCAGGCGCTCCACGGAAATCATCAGGATCTTCAATTCCCCCGAACGGGCCCGCGCCATGGCGTCGTTGGCTTCGTCACGGCTCTGGGCCGAGTCGATGCTGGCCGCCGCGATGCCGTGGCGCTTGAGGAACGCCAGTTGGTCCTGCATCAACGCCAGCAGTGGCGAAACCACCAGGGTCAGGTGCGGCAAGAGCAGGGCCGGCAATTGATAACACAGGGATTTTCCCGAGCCGGTGGGGAAGATGGCCGCCGCCGACCGACCGGCCAGTACGGCGCCAATGGCCACCTCCTGACCGGGACGAAACTGTGGATAACCGAAAACCTGTTCCAGGGTGCTGAGCATGCGCGGTCGCTCCTTTGACTGCTGCGATGCCCAAAGCCTAGCGGGACAACGCAGCGAGTCGAGAAAAGGTCGGGGGCAAAAACGATACCGGATGATACAGCCTCGGCGCCCTTCTGCTTTGCCATGAAGCGATACAAACTCGGGCACTTTGATGCCTCGTCCCCTTTCTGTTTGCAGGTTAAGGTACCCCCCGCACTCATGCGTTACACCAGGCCAGGAGGCCTGGTGCTCAAGACTTTGTTCAAGGAACGAACGATGCCCTACCCATTTTCCGCTCTACGCGCCCTGGCGATATCCTCGGCCTCACTGCTGGTCGGTTGCCTGACCACTCCTGAACGACCCAACGTGGAACCGGCTGTCTTCGAAACCCCGGAATACCACGCGCAACAAGGCTTGGCCGTGGTCAAGGCTTCGGCGTTGTATGCGCGCGGCGGCACGGGCCAGGATGTGACCGTGGCGCTGATCGACTCGGGGCTCAACGCCGGCCTGAAGGAGTTCGAAGGCAGGCTGAGTGACCCGGGATTCGATTATGTCGAGAACCGTCCCGGCACGGTCGACCGCGTCGGTCACGGCACGCAAATGGCCGGCATACTTGCCGCCAACAAGGACGATCAGGGCATGCATGGCATCGCATTCAATGCTCGCCTGATCCCTTTTCGCTTTGGCGACAATAACGAACCCTTCTTTTTCGACAGTGAGATCGCGCAATCCTGGCAAAGCGGCTTCGACAAGGGAGCCCGCCTGTTCAACAACTCGTGGGCCAACGCCATCCCTGCCACCGAGATCAATGAGACGCGCTACAACCAAGTGATGCCCGACGCCTTGGCCGCTGCCCGGAAATTGGTCTCGGATGGCGCGGTGTTCATCTTCCCGACCGGCAACGAACTCAAGCGAGAACCCCTGGCCGAACCAGGATTGCCACTGGCCTTGCCTGAACTGGAGAAAGGTTGGATCGCAGTCGTTGCGTTAAAAAAAGATGGCAGCGCCATTAACGCAAAGTCCAACTATTGCGGCGTTGCGGCCGCCTGGTGCATCGCCGTTCCCGGAGGCGATGCGGGCGCACAGGCAGGCTTGCTCACAGTGGGCAAGGACGGCCGTTACGTCCAAACCGCCGGCACTTCCCCGGCCGCAGCCCTGGTCAGTGGCGCCTTGGCAGCCCTGCAAAGCCGCTACCCACAACTCAGTCCGCAGCAAGTGCGCGAACACCTGCTGGCGACAACCAACCGCACAGGCATCTACGCCAACAGCGAAGCCTATGGCCGAGGGTTGATGGACCTAGAGGCGGCTTCACGGCGCGGTCCTGGGCCCATGGCTGACTAAGTCTTTCTTCTTTTTCCAACAGGCAGCAATTCCCCCTAAACTTTCCCTCCAGACGGACGCACGCCAACATCCCGGAAACCTCGCCATGCACCTCGCCCCAGACTTCCCCGACGATCAAACCATGCGCCAGCTGATGGAGCTGCTCCACGAAGAAATCGGCCTGCCTGAACGCAAGACGATTCGCCTGGACACGTCGATCAATCTCGACCTGGGTTGCGATGGCGCGGACGCTAGGCACCTGATGGAGGCTGTGGAGGAACGGTTCGCCATCGAGCTCATCGACTACGACGCCTACCGCTATTTTCAGCCTGAAGGGTTCGATGTGTTTCAAAAGCGCCGGGCCAAGGGCCGCGGGAACAAGCTGCCACTGACCATCGGCATGCTTTACAAAGCGATCAAGGTACAGCGATGGGATACGCGGGAAGTGGAAGAGGCCTAGTTGATCGGGGCGCCTCGAATAGCCGGCCATAAAAAAACCGCCCATGAAGGGCGGTTTTTTCATTCAATCACCAAGCCTTACAACTGCGGACCCGCAGCCTTGATCGCGTCGCTCACTTCGAACTTCTTGAAGTTCTCGATGAACAGACCGGCCAGCGCCTTGGCAGCTTCGTCGTAGGCGGCTTTGTCGGCCCAGGTGTTACGTGGGTTCAACAGGCCAGTCTCGACGCCTGGAACAGCCAGTGGCACGTCCAGGTTGATGATGTCCAGGTGTTCGGTTTCAGCACCGATCAGCGCGCCGCTCTGGATCGCGGCGATCACCGCACGGGTGGTCGGGATGTTGAAGCGCTTGCCGACGCCGTAGCCACCGCCAGTCCAACCGGTGTTGACCAGGTAGACCTTGGAACCGAAACCGCGGATGCGCTTGATCAGCAGCTCAGCGTACTCACCGGCTGGACGCGGGAAGAACGGGGCGCCGAAGCAGGTGGAGAAGGTCGATTTGATGCCGCTGCCCGAACCCATTTCGGTCGAGCCCACCAGTGCAGTGTAGCCGGACAGGAAGTGGTAGGCGGCTTGTTCTTCGCTGAGGATCGACACTGGCGGCAGTACGCCGGTCAGGTCGCAAGTCAGGAAGATCACGGCGTTTGGCTCGCCGCCGAGGTTTTTCGGCGCGCGTTTTTCGATCAGCTCACGCGGGTAGGCGGCGCGGCTGTTCTGGGTCAGGCTGTCGTCGGCGTAGTCGGCTTTCTTGGTGGCCGGGTCCAGCACCACGTTTTCCAGTACGGCGCCGTGCTGGATGGCTTTCCAGATGACCGGCTCGTTCTTCTCGGACAGGTCGATGCACTTGGCATAGCAACCGCCTTCGATGTTGAAGACCACACCCACGCCCCAGCCGTGCTCGTCGTCACCGATCAGGTAACGGCTTTCATCGGCGGACAGGGTGGTCTTGCCGGTGCCCGACAGGCCGAAGAACAGGGTCACATCGCCCTCTTCGCCCATGTTCGCGGCGCAGTGCATCGGCAGCACATCAACAGCCGGCAGCAGGAAGTTCTGCACGGAAAACAGGGCTTTCTTCATTTCACCGGCGTAGCGCATGCCGGCGATCAGCACTTTCTTGGCCGCGAAGTTGATGATCACGGTGCCGTCGGAGTTGGTGCCATCGCGCTCAGGCTCGCAAACGAAATTCGGCGCGTTGAGGATCTGCCACTCGTCCTTGCCGCCGGCGTTGTATTGCTCGGGGTTGATGAACAGGCAACGGCCGAACAGGTTGTGCCACGCCGTCTCGGTGGTCATCTTGACTGGCAGGTAGTGCGCAGGATCGGAACCTACATGCACATGGGAGACAAAACGCTCGCGCTCGCCCAGGTAGGCTTCGACGCGGTTCCACAGGGCATCGAACTTGTCGGCCGGGAACTTGCGGTTGATCGGGCCCCAGGCGATGGCGTCCTGAGTGGTTGGCTCTTCCACAATGAAACGGTCGACTGGCGAGCGACCGGTACGATGACCGGTACGGACAACCAGCGCGCCAGTATCGGCAAGCTCGCCTTCACCGCGATTCAGGGCTTCTTTGACCAGATCATCGACACTCAGATCGGTGTACACGGCGTTATTGGCTTGCGTCATGAGATTCCCCGTCGGCCCGTGGCCGAGTGCTCCAAACGTTTTGTAGTAGGAAGTCGCGCACTACTACCCGAAAAAAGTGGGCCGGATTATGCCAGAAAACCCCAAAAAGAGTAGGGCCCTCCCGTCAGTACGGCGTAAATCCGGCGTTTGCCAGGAGATTTACCTGCGCTGAACCGTTTTAGTGTCGAGTATCTGACGGTGTGTCGACACCCGCACCGGCGAACAATTGAGCGATGTCCGCCGCGTCGAACAGGTAGCGCTCATTGCAAAACTGGCAGTCGACCTCGATGGCGCCGCCATGCTCGATCACCAGTTGCTGCGCATCTTCCAGACCCAGACTGACCAGCGCATTGCCGGAACGTTCACGAGAGCAACTGCATTGGAAGCGCAACGGCTGGCCGTCGAACAAGCGTACCTGCTCCTCGTGGTAGAGGCGATGCAGCACCGTTTCGTTGTCCAGGCCCAGTAGCTCATCGGCGCTCAAGGTGCTGGCCAGAGCGGTGATGTGCTGCCAGCTGGCGTCACGTTCTTCCGGGTCGCGCAGGCGATCGGCAGGCAGTTGTTGCAGCAGCAAACCGCGCGCGCGCCGCCCGTCGGCGTAGAGCCAGAAGCGGGTATTGGTCTGCTGGGACATGACGAAGTAGTTGGTGAAGCAATCGGCCAGGGTTGCCCCGTCCAGATCGACAATGCCCTGGTAACGCTGGCCTTGGGTCGGATCGACCGTCAGGGCCAGCACACCGTTGGGCATCATGTCGGCCAGGGTCGCGTCGGGCGCGATCTGTTCAGCGTCATAACGGGCCAGGCCACGGATTTCGCGCTCGCTGGAGCACTCGATCATCAGCAACGGCACCGGGCCATCGGAGCGGGCCTGGAGAATCAGCAAGCCATCGAACTTCAAGGTGCCCACCAGCAACGCCGCAGCCGCCATCAGCTCGCCGAGCAGTTGTGCGACCGGCTCCGGATAGGGGTGCTTGGCGAGGACTTCGGCGTAGCTACGCTCCAACGCCACCAGCTCGCCCCGGGCGTCACTGTCATCGAAGATGAAACGTTGGGTGTAGTCGGTATCCGGTAAATCAGTCATAGGGTCTGGTATCTGAGGTGATGACAAATGATAGCGGGCATTTTATGGGCATTCAGGGAGGGTTCCAAGCAAGGCTTGGGTTTGCCTGACGGGAAGGCGCTAAAGCTTGTTCCCGCTGGATCGGAGGTACTGGCGTAGGAGCTGTCGAGTGCAACGAGGCTGCGATCTTTCCCCAGACAATTGAATCTCAAGCGAAAGATCAAAAGATCGCAGGCTTCGCCAGCTCCTACAGCGCCCAGCGGGATGACCGGCGCTTTATTCACTATTGCTGCCATGAAACTTGAACAGGTCCCGACGCTGCTTCTTGCTCGGCTTACCATCGGTGCTGACACCCAGGGCGCCAGCCTTGCGTTGCGCGGCGGCGGCTTCGCGCTTGGCGAGGCTGGCTTCGGTTTCGCGGTACAGTGCCTGCGCTTCAGGTGCGCCGCGCCGCACGATCGACAGGGCCTCGACCACCACAGTCTTTTCATCGAACCCCGTACGGATGACAAACTCATCGCCAATACGTGGTTCCTTGCCCGGCTTGCAACGCTCGCCCCGGTGATGAACCTTGCCACTTTCGATAGCGGCCTTGGCCAGGGCCCGGGTCTTGTAGAAGCGCGCCGCCCACAACCATTTATCGAGACGGACCTTGTCGTCCTCTTCTTTTTTTTGTGCCACTGCAATTCCTCTCTTCTGCCAATAGCCGGAACTGTACTACCGTTTTTGTCGGGCGCACGAATCCAGCCCGACGGATAGAATGCCCGCCAAGCCGTCTACATGCCCGTCGCTTGGAGCGGAATCGGTTACAAGCAAAAACAAGTGCGTAGATAACTGTCGCCATTTTGTGATTATTCTGCGTGAATACCGCGATTCGCGGAGTCCACGGTCCGATGCACTGATCGCAGGTTTTTTTATTGAAGACGTTTGACCATTTGACCGTTGTCGGTCTGCGCGAGTGGGTCGCGCTCCCGGATCTGGGAGTCGCGGGCCTGCGGGCAAAAATCGACACCGGGGCCAGCACCTCCAGCCTGCATGCCACTGACATCGAGCCGTTCGAGCGCGATGGCGAGAAGTGGGTGCGCTTCACTGCGCACCTCGGCACGGTGGTGCAGTTGCGCCATCGCCGTTGCGAAGCCCCGCTGGTGGCGCGCAAGACCATCAAGAGTTCCAACGGCCACGCTCAGGTTCGCTACGTGATCAGCACCACGTTGGCACTGGGTGACCGGGTCTGGCGGGTCGAGTTCACCCTTGCCTGCCGCAAATCCATGCGATATCGCCTGTTATTGGGTTCCAAAGCCTTGATCGACGGCCAACTGGTGGTCAATCCGGGTACCAAATATGTTCAAGAAAAGCCGGCATTCCCGGTGTCCACTACCTCTGCCACAGGTGTTGCATGAAGATCGCTGTGCTGTCGCGTAATCCGCGTCTGTATTCCACTCGTCGCCTGGTTGAAGCCGGGACCGAACGTGGCCATGAAATGGTGGTGATCGATACCCTGCGCGCCTATATGAACATCGCCAGCCACAAGCCGCAGATCCATTACCGTGGCAAGCCGCTGGAAGGCTTCGACGCGGTGATCCCGCGCATCGGCGCATCCGTGACGTTCTATGGCTGCGCGGTGTTGCGCCAGTTCGAAATGATGGGGGTGTTTCCCCTCAACGAGTCGGTGGCCATCGCCCGCTCTCGGGACAAACTCCGCTCGCTGCAACTGCTGTCACGCCGAGGGATCGGCCTGCCGGTCACCGGTTTTGCCCACTCCCCCGACGACATTCCCGATCTGATTGCGATGGTCAACGGCGCACCGCTGGTGATCAAGGTGCTGGAAGGCACCCAGGGCATCGGCGTGGTCCTGTGTGAGACCGCGACCGCGGCGGAGTCGGTGATCGAAGCGTTCATGGGCCTGAAGCAGAACATCATGGTCCAGGAATACATCAAGGAAGCCGGTGGTGCCGACATTCGCTGTTTCGTGGTCGGCGACAAAGTGATTGCCTCGATGAAACGCCAGGCCAAGCCCGGTGAGTTCCGCTCCAATCTGCATCGCGGCGGCAGCGCCAGCCTGATCAAGATCACGCCGGAAGAGCGCATGACCGCCCTGCGGGCCGCAAAGGTCATGGGTCTGGCCGTGGCGGGCGTGGATATCCTGCGTTCCAATCACGGGCCGTTGGTGATGGAAGTCAATTCCTCGCCAGGCCTGGAAGGCATCGAGACCACCACGAACAAGAACGTGGCGGGGATCATCATCGAGCATCTGGAAAAGAATGGCGGGCCGAACATGACCCGGACCAAGGGTAAGGGTTAACGCACCAGTACAAAACCTGTGGGAGCTAGCTTTTGTGGGAGCCGAGCTTGCTCGCGATAGCGGTGTGTCAGTCAAGATCAACTTTACTGATCCACCGCTATCGCGAGCAAGCTCGGCTCCCACAGGACTCGCTCCCACAGCTTCCCTGTCTTGCTTGAGAGAGATCGCTACACCGCATCCCGAGGCAGCATCAAGCCCAACGGCAGCCGCACCCTGGCCTCCAACCCACCACCAACGCGGTTGCGCAGCTCGACGTTGCCGCCGTGCATCGAGGCGATGCGCTTGACGATCGCCAGGCCCAGCCCCGTGCCCTTCCCACCTCGGGCGCGATCGCCCCGGGTGAAGGGATTGAAAATGGCTTCCAGTTCCGAGGGATCGATGCCGGCGCCACGGTCCATGACACTCAGCACCACGTAAGGCGCGCTGGTGTCGCCGGAGACATAGGCCGCGACTTCGACACCGGCGCCGGCATGGTTCAGGGCATTGCCGATCAGGTTGTTCAGCAAACGCTTCATCGACACCCGGCGCAACGGGAACGGCTGGATCGGCTCCAGGCGCAGGTGCACTTTCTCGTCGTTCTGGTTATAGGGCGCGACCACTTCCCGCACCAACTCGCTGAGGTCCACCTCTTCCACGGATTCATCACGACCGTCGCGTATGAACGCCAGGAACTGGTCGAGAATCGCGTCCATGTCCTCGATATCACGGACCATCTCGTCGGTCAGGTCGGTGTGTTCGCCCATCAATTCCAGCGATAACCGCAGCCGGGTCAGCGGCGTGCGCAGATCGTGGGAGACGCCAGCCAGCATCAGTTCGCGTTCGCGACCAGCCTGTTCCACATCTTCGGCCATCTGGTTGAAGGCGCGGTAGACCTCGGTCATTTCACTGGGCGTATCGCTGATGGGCAGCCGCACGCTGCGCCCCTGGCCCAGTTGGCGAGCGGCGTAGACCAGGCGTTTCAACGGTTGATTGAGCTGACTGACGAAGATCCACGCCGACGCCGTCGACAGCAGGCCGATGGCCAGGAACCAGCCGAGCACGTTCCAGATTTTCTGGCCGCGCAGCGGATGCGGGTACAACGGCACTTTCAGCCAGCCATCCCCCAGGCTCGGAGCCCGCACCCAAAGCGCCGGCGGCGAGTGCATGCGCAATCGCACCTCGGTGTCGGCGCCCAGTTCGGCCTGCATCTGGCGTTGATAGATCTCGCTGTAGGGCCAGTGCTGCTCGCCCTCCGGCACGCCGGCGCCGACGACGCGGATCAGCGTGGCCGCCTCGGCGATTTTCGCCCGATTGGTTTCGTCCGCAGCCCAGTAAGCCCGCAGGGTCAAGGCAACGCCGTGGCTGTACTGCCGGTCCACGAGCACGTCTTCGTTCATCAGCAGGTACACCAGCGTCAATGCCTTGGAGAAGAGCACGACGATCAGCACCAGCCAGAGGGTGCGGGAGAAAAAACTCTGGGGGAACCAAACGGGGGTTTTCATGGATAACCGCTACACACTTGCAGGAGCGAGCGATGCTCGCACAATGACAGACCGCGAGTCGCCTGGAAGAAGACATTTCAACCGGCCAGGCCACCCGCTCCTACAAATCGCCGATCACTTGCTGGCGGCGCCATCCGGCACGAACACATAACCGACGCCCCAGACGGTCTGGATGTACCGCGGCTTGGAAGGATCAGGCTCGATCATCCGGCGCAGGCGGGAAATCTGTACGTCGATGGAACGCTCCAGCGCATCCCATTCGCGACCACGGGCCAGGTTCATCAGCTTGTCGCGGGTCAACGGCTGGCGGGCGTTCATCACCAAGGCCTTGAGCACGGCGAACTCACCGGTGGTGAGCATGTGGACCTCATCGCCGCGCTTGAGCTCGCGGGTAGCCAGGGACAGCTCGTAGTCGCCGAAGGTTACGCTTTCGTCTTCGCTGCCCGGCGCGCCAGGTACCGGCGCCGACTGGCGACGCAGCACCGCCTTGACGCGGGCCATCAGCTCGTCGGGGTTGAACGGCTTGGCCAGGTAATCGTCGGCGCCCAGTTCAAGGCCCTTGATACGGCTCAGCTCGTCGCCCTTGGCGGTCAGCATGATGATCGGGATCTGGTTGTTGGCGCCGCGCAGGCGGCGGCAGGCGGTCAGGCCGTCTTCGCCGGGCAGCATCAGGTCGAGGACGACCAGGTTGAACACTTCACGGGCCAGCAACCGATCCATTTGCTCGGTGTTCGGGACGGTACGGGCGCGGTAGCCCTTGCTGACGAAAAAGCGTTCCAGCAGGCTGCTCAGCCCTGGATCGTCGTCAACAATAAGAATTTTTTCGCCTTCAGCAGTTTGTGCAGTGCTGCTCATAGGAAGCTCCTTTGATCTCGGCGCGCATTATGGCCTAGCTGCCGTTATACGCACCGTGTGCATTGTTAGCAGATTTTTCCTCTATCTCCACAAATCCGGGTACCAAGCCTACAGACCCTGTCCCCCCTCAGGGACGCAACGCTGGTTATAATGCGCGGCCTTTTGTGCCAGGGAATGTCGGATCGAGACTCCGGCGTGCCATTTTTTCCCTGGGCCAGGCAGCACTTTTTGAATTTCGCGGGTCAACAGGCAGCCTTTTGACCCAGGCAGCGGCGCATCCCAGGCCGCTCAACCAGTCTCGCCGAACCCGACTTCTGCGGTGGCGAGCCTGATTTCATAATTTGTCAGGTGGTTTTATGGACAGCATCAACAGCCGCATCGCCGAGGAACTCGGTGTACGCCCACAACAGGTCGAAGCGGCCGTCGCGCTACTCGATGAAGGCTCCACGGTGCCTTTCATCGCCCGTTACCGGAAAGAAGTGACCGGCAGCCTCGATGACACCCAATTGCGGCACTTGGAAGAGCGCCTGCGCTACCTGCGAGAACTCGACGAACGGCGCATCAGCATCCTGGCCAGCATCCAGGAACAGGGCAAGCTGACCCCGCAACTCGAGCGCGACATCAAGTTGGCCGACACCAAGACGCGCCTCGAAGACTTGTACCTGCCCTACAAGCAAAAGCGCCGCACCAAGGGCCAGATCGCCCTGGAAGCCGGCCTCGGCGAGCTGGCCGACGGCCTGTTCAACGACCCGACCCTGGCCCCGGAAGCCGAAGCCGCGCGTTTCGTCGATGCCGAAAAAGGCGTGGCGGACGTGAAAGCGGCGCTGGAAGGCGCCAAGTACATCCTCATGGAGCGTTTCGCCGAAGACGCCAACCTGTTGGAAAAGCTGCGTAACTACCTCAAGCAGGAAGCCACCCTCAGCGCCCGGGTGATCGCCGGCAAGGAAGAGGAAGGCGCGAAGTTCCGCGACTACTTCGAACATGACGAACCGCTCAAGAGCATGCCGTCCCACCGCGCCCTGGCGATTTTCCGCGGTCGCAACGAAGGCATTCTCAGTTCTGCCCTGAAAGTCGGTGAAGAATTGCCCGGCACCATGCACCCGTGCGAAGGCATGATCGGCCAGCAATTCGGCATCCAGAACCAGAACCGCGCCGCCGACAAATGGCTGGCCGAAGTGGTGCGCTGGACCTGGAAGGTCAAGCTCTACACCCACTTGGAAACCGACCTGCTGGGCGAGTTGCGCGACAACGCGGAAACCGAGGCGATCAACGTGTTCGCCCACAACCTGCACGACCTGCTGCTGGCCGCACCGGCCGGCCCGCGTGCGACCCTGGGCCTGGACCCGGGCCTGCGCACCGGCTGCAAGGTGGCGGTGGTGGATTCCACCGGCAAACTGCTGGACCACGCCACGGTCTACCCGCACGTGCCGCACAACAAATGGGACCAGACCCTCGCCGTGCTCGCTGCCCTGTGCGCCAAGCACTCGGTGGACCTGATCGCCATCGGCAACGGTACCGCCAGCCGCGAGACCGACAAACTGGCCGCCGAGCTGATCAAGAAATACCCGGCCATGAAAATGACCAAGGTCATGGTCTCCGAGGCCGGCGCGTCGGTTTACTCGGCATCGGAACTGGCCTCCAAGGAATTCCCCGACCTGGACGTGTCGATCCGTGGCGCGGTGTCGATCGCCCGTCGCCTGCAGGATCCACTGGCGGAGCTGGTGAAGATCGACCCGAAATCCATCGGCGTGGGCCAGTACCAGCACGACGTTTCTCAACTGAAACTGGCACGCGGCCTGGACGCAGTGGTAGAGGATTGCGTGAACGCCGTGGGCGTGGACGTGAACACTGCTTCGGTGGCGCTGCTGGCGCGTATTTCCGGCCTGAATGCCACGCTGGCGCAGAACATCGTCAGCCACCGTGACGAACACGGTGCGTTCAAGACCCGCGCCGCGTTGAAGAAAGTCCCGCGCCTGGGTGAAAAAACCTTCGAACAGGCCGCCGGCTTCCTGCGCGTCATGAACGGCGACAACCCGTTGGATTCTTCGGCTGTCCACCCTGAAGCCTACCCGCTGGTGCAACGCATCGCCGCCCAGACCGACCGCGACATCCGCTCGCTGATCGGCGATGCCGGGTTCCTCAAGCGCCTGGATCCGAAGAAATTCACCGACGAAACCTTCGGCCTGCCCACCGTCACCGACATTCTCCAAGAACTGGAGAAACCGGGCCGCGACCCGCGCCCCGAGTTCAAGACCGCCGAGTTCCAGGACGGCGTCGAAGACCTCAAGGACCTGCAACCGGGCATGATCCTCGAAGGTGTGGTGACCAACGTCACCAACTTCGGTGCCTTTGTCGACATCGGTGTGCATCAGGACGGCCTGGTGCACATCTCGGCGTTGTCCGAGAAGTTCATCAAGGACCCACGCGAAGCGGTGAAGGCCGGTGATGTGGTGAAAGTGAAGGTCATGGAAGTCGACATCCCGCGCAAACGCGTCGGCCTGTCGATGCGCATGAGCGACACGCCAGGCGAGAAAGTCGACGGTGCCCGTGGTGCGCGTCCTGGCTCGACACCTCGCCAGTCGCAGAACACCGCGCCGCGCAAGGAAACCGCCACCGCGGCCCCGGCCAACAACGCCATGGCCTCGCTGTTCGCCAACGCCAAGCAATTGAAGAAACGCTGATGGATGCGCCAGCCGGGTTGGTGGAGAGCGCGTTCTTCAAGCTGCTCGGCTGCCGTCTGCACAGCCTGGGGGACGGGGTGGCGCAAGTCGCCCTGAGCCTTGAGCCGCCGTTGCGCAATCGCGGCGGCAAGCTGCACGGCGGTGCTCTGTTCAGCCTGGTGGACATCGCCATGGGACTGGCCTGTTCCAGTGTCCATGGCTTTGACCAGCAGAGCGCGACCATCGAATGCAAGATCAACTACATTCGCGCCGTGTCCGACGGCGACGTGTTGTGCACCGCCCGGGTCATCCATCCGGGCCGGCGCACGCTGGTGGTCGAGGCCGACGTGATGCAAGGCGACAAATTGGTCGCAAAAGCGCAAGGCACGTTCGCTGTCCTATAGCTCCCTGTCATCGATTTGCGGTAATTTCGACGCCACGAATGCGGTGTCGGGCTTTCCTGTGGGAGCGAGCTTGCTCGCGATAGCAGTGGACCGGTCACTATTAAGTTGACTGACATACCGCTATCGCGAGCAAGCTCGCTCCCACAAAGGGACGGCGGCGATTTTCTTCAGCCATATGAAAACCAGGCGAAAACGCCAGTTTTAACTTCACCCTTGTAGACCGTCTTGCCCACCCCCATATTGGGGCGACTGACGCGTGAAGGAATTCAACTTGAGCGACCTTTTAAACCGCCGCCTGGCCCTGCTCGGCGAGCGCGCCAACCTCTCCCTGCTCGAACAGTGCCTGCACGGCATCGAGCGTGAATGCCTGCGCGTCACCGGCGATGGGCACCTGGCACAGACCCCGCATCCCAAGGCCCTGGGCTCGGCGCTGACCAACGAACAGATCACCACCGACTATTCCGAGTCGCTGCTGGAGTTCATCACGCCGGCCCTGGCCAACCCGGCCGATACCCTGCGCAGCCTCGACAAGATCCACCGGTTCGCCTATAGCAAGCTGGGCGACGAGTACCTGTGGAGCCCGTCGATGCCGTGCCCGTTGCCGACGGAAGAAGAGATCCCGATCGCGTATTACGGCACCTCCAATATCGGTCGGCTCAAGTACGTCTATCGCCAGGGCCTGGCCCTGCGCTACGGCAAGACCATGCAATGCATTGCCGGGATTCACTACAACTTTTCCCTGCCGGAAAAGCTCTGGCCCCTGCTCCGGCAGAACGAAGCCGCCGATGTGAGCGACCGTGACTTCCAGTCGTCGGCCTACATCGCGCTGATTCGTAATTTCCGCCGCTACAGCTGGTTGCTGATGTACCTGTTCGGTGCCTCGCCGGCCCTGGACGCCGGTTTCCTGCGGGGCCGTCCGCACCAGTTGGAACAACTGGATCCGGACACCTTGTACCTGCCCTATGCCACCAGCCTGCGCATGAGCGACCTGGGTTACCAGAGCAACGCCCAGGCCGGCCTCACGCCGTGCTACAACGACCTGGCGAGCTACACCGACAGTCTGCGCAAAGCGGTGGCGACGCCCTACGCGCCGTACGTCGAAGTCGGTACGCACCAGAACGGCGAGTGGGTGCAGCTCAATACCAACATCTTGCAGATCGAAAACGAGTACTACTCCAACATCCGCCCCAAACGCGTGACCTACACCGGCGAACGGCCGATCCAGGCCTTGATGGCCCGGGGTATCCAGTACGTCGAAGTGCGTTGCCTTGACATCAACCCGTTCCTGCCGATGGGCATCGACCTCACCGAATCGCGCTTCCTCGATGCATTCCTGCTGTATTGCGGCCTCAATGACAGCCCGCAGTTGGAAAACAACGAATGCGGCAACGCCACGAGCAACTTCCTGACCGTGGTCAAGGAAGGCCGCAAACCCGGCCTGCAATTGCAGCGTCAGGGCCAAGCGGTGGACATGCAGGCGTGGGCCGTCGAATTGCTGGAAAAAATCGCCCCGCTGGCCTCTCTGCTCGACCATAGCCAGGGTGGCGATGCCCACCGTCAGGCGCTGGACGCGCAATTGGCGAAAGTCCGCGATCCATCCCTGACGCCTTCGGCCCAGGTGCTGGCTGCCATGGCCGAGCATCAGGAAAGCTTCGCCCAGTTCTCCCTGCGCCAAAGCAAGGCCCACGCCGAATTCTTCCGTGCCGAGCCGTTGCCTGCCCAGGAGCAGGCGGCGTTCGAGGAAACTGCCCGGCAATCACTGGTCCAGCAAGCCGAGCTGGAACAGAACGAGGTGGGGGATTTCGACGTGTTCGTAGGTTCGTATCAGGCGAGCATCCTGGCGATCAGTAACTGACACCCCGCTGG
Organism: Pseudomonas thivervalensis; assembly: GCF_001269655.1. Lineage (GTDB taxonomy): Bacteria > Pseudomonadota > Gammaproteobacteria > Pseudomonadales > Pseudomonadaceae > Aquipseudomonas > Aquipseudomonas thivervalensis. Next base: position 154,620 of record NZ_LHVE01000001.1, on the reverse strand, counting down.
CGAGAACGCTTTTTTTGGCGAGGGAGCTTGCTCCCGCTGGACTGCGCTGTAGGAGCTGCCGAAGGCTGCGATCTTTTGATCTTTTTGATCTTTCCCTTGAGACTCAAGTCGCAGCGGAAAGATCGCAGCCTCGCTTCGCTCGACAGCTCCTACAAGCCGAGCGGGAGCAAGCTCCCTCGCCACAAGGGGTCTTAGCCACTTCCAATAGATTTTTTCGCAAATAAGCTCATTCGAAAAAGTTATTTATTTTCTAATTCTTAGATCATTTAGTCTCCTTCAACGCCGAACTTCCGGCGGCCTGTTGAGGAGCTTTCCCATGTCTTTGCGCTTCCCCCTTCGCCTTCTCGCGGCCGCCTCCCTGGCTGCAACGAGTTTTTTTGCCCAGGCGGCCGACCTGACCGTCGCTTACCAGACCACCGTCGACCCGGCCAAAGTCGCCCAGGCAGACGGCGCCTATGAAAAAGCCACCCAAGCCAAGATCGACTGGCGCAAGTTCGATAACGGCGCCGACGTCATCACCGCCATCGCCTCGGGCGATGTGCAGATCGGCTACCTCGGTTCCAGCCCTTTGACCGCGGCTATCACGCGCAAGGTTCCGGTGGAAACCTTCCTGATCGCCACCCAGATCGGCGCGGCCGAGGCCTTGGTGGTGCGGGACGGTTCCGGCATCAATTCCCCGCAAGACCTGATCGGCAAGAAGATCGCCGTGCCGTTCGTCTCCACCGGTCACTACAGCCTGCTCGCTGCGTTGAAGCACTGGAACATCGACCCGTCGAAAGTCACCGTGCTCAACCTGGCGCCACCGGCCATCATCGCTGCCTGGAAGCGCGGCGATATCGACGCCACCTACGTCTGGGACCCGGCCCTGGGCGTGGCCAAGGAAAACGGCAAGGTGCTGATCACCTCCGCGGAGCTGGCCAAGTTCGGCGCACCGACCTTCGACGCGTGGATCGTGCGCAAGGATTTTGCCCAGAAGCATCCTGAAATTGTCAGCGCCTTTGCCAAAGTGACTCTCGATGCCTACGCCCAGTACCGCAAGGACCCACAGGCCTGGCTGGCCGATGCGTCCAACGTCGACAAACTGGTGAAGCTCTCCGGCGCCAAGGCCAGGGATATCCCGCTGTTGCTGCAAGGCAACGTCTTTCCCCTGGCGGCCGATCAGGTCGTGAGCCTCGGCGCACCGACCACCCAAGCCATCACCGACACCGCGGCGTTCTTGAAAGAACAAGGCAAGGTCGAAGCCGTGCTGCCGGATTACGCACCGTACGTCAGCGCCAAATACATCACTCGCTGATCAAAAAAGGGAGACATACGATGGCCTTGCTACAGCTGGAGCGCATCAGCGCACAGTACCCCGGCGCGACGGAACCGGTGCTGGCGGATATTTCACTGACCCTGGGGCCCAAGCAATTGCTGGTTGCCCTCGGTCCGTCCGGCAGTGGCAAGACCTCGCTGTTGAACCTGATTGCCGGGTTCGTCGAGCCCAGCGCCGGACAGATCACCCTCGACGGCACGCCGGTCAAGGGCCCGGGCGCCGAGCGCGGCGTGGTGTTCCAGGACGATGCGCTGCTGCCTTGGCAGGACGTGTTGGCAAACGTTGGGTTCGGCCTGGAACTGGCCGGGGTCGCCAAGCAAACGCGCGAAGCCCGGGCTCGGGAAATGCTGGCCCTGGTGGACCTGGCCGGCTTTGAGCAACGACGCGTCTGGCAGCTCTCCGGCGGCCAGAAGCAACGTGTTGGCCTGGCCCGGGCGCTGGCGGCCGACCCTCGTGTGTTGTTGATGGACGAACCGTTCGGTGCGTTGGACGCCTTCACTCGCGAGCAGATGCAGGAATTGTTGCTGCAGGTCTGGCAACGCACCGCCAAGCCGGTGTTCCTGATCACCCATGACATAGAAGAAGCCGTGTTCCTCGCCACTGACTTGATTCTGCTGGCACCGGACCCGGGGCAGATCGTCGAGCGCCTTAGCCTGGATTTCGGCCAGCGCTACGGCGCCGGGGAATCGGCGCGGTCGATCAAGTCCGACCCGCGCTTCATCGAAACCCGCGAGCATGTGCTCGCCAAGGTGTTCTCCCAACGCAGCGCCACTCGACCCCAGGAGCGCGCATGAGCAGCTACGAAATTCCCGCCGTGGTCCGTGACGCGACGAGCAAGCCCACGGCCAGCGGTTTGAAAGCCCACCTGAGTACGCGCTGGATCAGCGGCTTGACCCTGATCGCCTTGCTGGCGATCTGGTGGGCCGTCACCGCCAGCGGCTTGATCGAACCGCTGTTCCTGCCCTCGCCGTCGGCCGTGCTGGAAAAAGGCTGGTTGCTGGCGACCCGCGGCTACATGGATTCCACCCTCTGGCAGCACTTGGCCGCGAGCCTTGAACGTATCGGCCTGGGCCTGTTGTTCGCGGTGCTGACGGCAGTGCCGGTGGGCATCGCCATTGGTGCCAACCGCATCGCCCGCGGCGTGCTCGATCCGTTGATCGAGTTCTACCGGCCGATTCCACCGTTGGCGTACCTGCCGTTGATCGTGATCTGGTGCGGCATCGGCGAGCTGTCGAAGGTGCTGCTGATCTACCTGGCGATCTTCGCCCCGATTGCCATTGCCACCGCCACTGGTGTGCGCACGGTCGACCGGGCCAAGCTGCGCGCGGCGCAATCGTTGGGCGCCACGCGGGCACAGTTGATTCGCCATGTGATCGTGCCCAGTGCCCTGCCGGATATCCTCACCGGGATCCGCATTGGCCTGGGTGTGGGTTGGTCGACATTGGTGGCCGCTGAGCTGATCGCCGCCACCAGCGGCCTGGGGTTCATGGTGCAGTCAGCGGCGCAGTTCCTGGTCACCGACGTGGTGGTGCTGGGCATCCTGGTGATCGCACTGATCGCCTTCGCCATGGAAATGGGCCTGCGCGCCCTGCAACGCAAACTGGTGCCGTGGCACGGCCAGCCCCATTGATACCCAATGACCACGCCGACCCTTCGGCGCCCAGACCGAGAACATTGCGATGAACCGCCCGACCATTACACCTTTGAGCACCGCCCTTGGCGCGCAGATCGAGGGGATCGATATCAGCCAGCCGCTGAGCCTGGCGGATCGCGACACCGTTGAGCAGGCGCTGCTTGAACATCAGGTGCTGTTTTTCCGCGACCAGCCGATCGAACCGCCACAGCAGGCACGCTTCGCCGCTTATTTTGGCGACCTGCACATTCATCCGATCTACCCCAACGTGCCGGAGCAGCCCGAAGTATTGGTGCTCGACACCGCCGTCACCGATGTCCGCGACAACGCCGTGTGGCACACCGACGTGACCTTCCTGCCGACGCCCGCCCTGGGCGCGGTGCTCAGCGCCAAGCTGTTGCCGGCGTTTGGTGGCGATACGTTGTGGGCCAGTGGCATCGCCGCCTACGAAGCCTTGTCGACACCGGTGAAACGCTTGCTCGAAGGCCTGACGGCGACCCACGATTTCACCCGATCCTTTCCATTGGAACGGTTTGGCAATAGCGCCGAGGACCTGGCGCGCTGGGAAGAAGCACGGCGGAAAAATCCGCCGCTGTCCCATCCGGTGATCCGCGCTCACCCGGTGAGCGGACGCCGGTCGCTGTTCGTCAATGAAGGCTTCACCACGCGCATCAACGAGCTGTCGGAAACCGAAAGCGAGGTGATCCTGAAACTGCTCTTCGCCCACGCCACCCGCCCGGAGTTCACCCTGCGCTGGCGCTGGCAGGTCAACGACGTGGCGTTCTGGGACAACCGCGTCACCCAGCATTTTGCCGTGGACGACTACCGCCCCGCCCGACGGGTGATGCAGAGGGCGACGGTGTTGGGGGATGTGCCGTTTTTCAGGTGAGTGTCTTGCCCGAATGTTTACACCTTCTGAATAACTTCAGGGGTACACATTTCCCGTGGCGAGGGAGCTTGCTCCCGCTCGACTGCGCTGTAGGAGCTGCCGAAGGCTCGGGCCGCGTTCGGACGATCTTTTGATCTTTCCCTTGAGACTCAAGTAGCAGCGGAAAGATCGCAGCCTCGCTTCGCTCGACAGCTCCTACAAGTCCAGCGGGAGCAAGCTCCGTCGCCACAGGGATTTGTGTGCACCCTACTTGCGTTATTCAGCCGACGAAGGCTTTTCCCAAAGATTGATCCCGCCTTCCTGGGCGAACCGGTCGATCTCGGCCAGTTCTTCGGTGCTGAAGTTCAAGTTCTGCAACGCCGCGACGTTCTCGATGATTTGCTCCGGCCGGCTGGCGCCGATCAGGGCAGAAGTGATCCGTGGGTCGCGCAAGGTCCAGGCCAGCGCCATCTGGGCCAGGCTCTGGCCGCGTCGCTGGGCGATCTCATTGAGCGCGCGCACGTGGGCAAGGTTCTCCTGCGACAAGTGCGAAGCCTGCAGCGAACCGCCCCCCGGACGATTCACCCGCGCATCGGCCGGAACGCCCTTGAGGTACTTGTCGGTCAGAAGGCCTTGGGCCAGTGGCGTGAAAGCGATCACACCGGTCCCCAATTCCTCGGTGGCATCCAGCAGGTCTTTTTCCACCCAGCGGTTGAGCAGGTTGTATGCCGGCTGGTGGATCAGCAGCGGGACTTTCCACTCCTTGAGCAGCGCCGCCATTTCCCGGGTCTTTACCCCCGAATACGAGGAAATGCCGATGTACAGCGCCTTGCCCTGCTGCACCGCGGTGGCCAGCGCACTGGCGGTTTCTTCCAGTGGCGTATCGGGGTCGAAACGGTGGGAATAAAAGATATCCACATAGTCCAGCCCCAGGCGTTGCAGGCTCTGGTCGAGGCTGGCCAGCACGTATTTGCGCGAGCCCCCGCCCTGGCCGTAAGGCCCCGGCCACATGTCCCAACCGGCCTTGCTGGAGATGATCAACTCATCGCGGTACTGCTTGAAATCTTCGCGCAGCAAGCGGCCGAAATTGATCTCGGCGCTGCCGTAGGGCGGGCCGTAATTGTTCGCTAGGTCGAAATGGTTGATGCCCAGGTCGAACGCCGTGCGCAGCAAGGCGCGTTGGGTGTCGATGGGCGTACTGTCGCCAAAGTTGTGCCACAACCCCAGCGACAACGCCGGCAGCACCAGCCCGCTGCGCCCGACGCGGCGGTAAGGAATGGACTCGTAGCGGTTTTGCGCAGCGGTGTAGGTCATCGAAAAGGCTCTCTGTTCGGACGGCGAGTGGCAGAAGCTAACATCTCACAGACGCCTCGGTCAGGCTGAAAGTTCGCAAATAGAGTGGGAGCGAGCTTGCTCGCGATAGCGGTGGATCAGCCAATGAAAATATCGATTGGCAAGGCCCCATCGCGAGCAAGCTCGCTCCCACAAGGACAACGATAACTACGGGACACACTAACGCGCCTGCGCAAACACCTCCGCCACCCAATCCACGAACACACGAACCCGCGGCGACATGAGTCGATTGTGTGGATAGAGCACCGACACTGGCATAGACGGTGGTGGGGTGGCGGTGAGGACTTCCTGCATCAGGCCCTGCCGGATCGGCTCTTCCATCCGGTAATGCGGGCATTGGATCAGGCCCAGGCCGGCGATGGCCGAGGCGGCGTAGATTTCGGCGCCGGACACCGACAACGTGCCCCCGATCGGAACTTCCTTGAGCTCGCCATCGACCATGAACTCGAATGGATACAGCTTGGCCGTGGTCCGCGAGACGTAATTCACCGCCCGGTGATGTTTCAGGTCATCGAGACTTTTCGGTTCGCCGTACTGGCGCAAGTAACCAGGGCTGGCACAGGTGATCTGCCGAAGATTGGCGACACGCCGGCCAATCAATGAAGAGTCCGCCAGCGTACCGGAGCGCAACACGCAATCGACGCCCTCGGCAATCAGGTCGACGAAACGATCCGCTTCGCTGATGAACAGTTCTATTTCGGGGTAGCGGGCCATGAATTGTGGCAACGCCGGAATCACGAAATACCGAGCCTGGGTGCCGTGCAGGTCTACTCTCAGTTTGCCTTTGGGCGCCACGCCGCGAAACGCCAGTTCGGCTTCTTCCAGCTCCGCCAGCAATTGCACGCAACGCGGGTAATAGGCTTCGCCGTCGAGAGTCGGGCGTACCTTGCGGGTGCTGCGCTCCAGCAAACGAACCCCCAGCCAGGCTTCGAATTGGTTGAGCGTGTGGGTCAGCGTGGCCCGGGGCATGTTCAAGTCTTCAGCGGCCAGGGTGAAACTGCTGCGCTCGTAGATGCGGACAAACACCCTCATTGCCTTGACCTGATCCATCGGAATCCTGCGTTGTGATTGTTGGGAAATATTGAACAGTCAAGGCAACTCTCGTGCATTTATCGGCAGGAGTAAACATGTGAATCTGGCCTCAACGAATCACCAAGCCTCAACAGCAAAAGGACCCCTCACATGACTGTTCAGAACTCGAAAGTTGCCATCGTGACAGGCGCCTCCCGCGGCATCGGCGCCGAAATCGCCAAGCAACTGGCTGGCGAAGGTTTTGCCGTCGTCGTCAACTACGCCAACAGCGCCAGCGAAGCGTCTAAATTGGTGGTGCAGTTGCGCCAGGCCGGCCACCAAGCCATAGCGGTCAAGGCAGACGTATCCTCCGCCGCCGATGTCCGTCGGCTGTTCGATGAAACCGAAGCGCAGTTGGGCAAGGTCGATGTGTTGATCAACAACGCCGGCATCCTCCAGGTGATGCCCCTGGCACAGCACAGCGACGAGCTGTTCGACCAGACGTTCGCCATCAACACCCGTGGCACCTTCAACACCCTGCGTGAAGCCGCAACGCGCCTGAACGACGGTGGTCGGATCGTGAATTTTTCCAGCAGCACCGTAGGCCTGAACCTGCCCGGCTACTCGGTGTACATCGCCAGCAAGGCGGCGGTGGAATCCCTGACCCAGGTGTTTGCCAAGGAACTGCGCGGGCGCCAGATCACGGTCAATGCCGTGGCCCCCGGCCCGGTCGCCACCGAACTGTTCATGCACGGCAAGAGCGAAGAACAGGTACAACACTACGCCAAGATGCCGCCCCTGGAACGCCTCGGCCAGCCGCAAGACATCGCCAGCATCATTGCGTTTCTGGTCAGCCCGGCCGCTGGCTGGGTGAATGGGCAGATCTTGCGGGCCAATGGCGGGCTGGTCTGAAGCTTAGTTCTGTGGCGAGGGAGCTTGCTCCCGCTGGGTCGCGAAGCGGCCCTGTTTTTGGGGCTGCTACGCAGCCCAGCGGGAGCAAGCTCCCTCGCCACGGTTTGTATGTTTGCCTGTGGCATCTACTTAACTGACAGGCATTAGGCACTGCGGTCCCTTTGGGTCAACGCACCAAATGCAGGAACTGCAGGTGCCGCTCGTACTGGTCAAGGATGTCGTTGATGACTTGCTCCTTGGTATAGCCCACCAGGTCGTAATCCTGGCTGCCTTCGCTCAAGTGCACCTCGGCACGGTAGTAGCGACGGTTGTTCAGTTGCTTGGACCCCATGCCGCCACGGGCGAAGGACGGCGTGAAGTAGCCACGCATCTGCACCTGGTAGATGAACGGATGCTGTTCGCCGTGGCCGATCTCCAGGCTGACGCTGTCGTTGGCCGGGTCGGGCTGGGTCACCACCGTCAGGCCCTTTTCAACGAACACCGCCGTCACTTCTTCAATGGCCGGGCGTACCGTGGTGTCGAGGAAACGGTACACCTCATCACGGGACGGGAAATGCACCGCCTGACTCAAGCGCTGGCGCCAACCACCTGTGCCCCGGCGCGAACCCGACACCGGCGCCAGGGAATGCAATTGTGCGATCTGTTTCTGGGACTCCAGGTAGAACGCCTTGTGCAGACCCCACATCATCAACAAGAGAATCATCGAGAACGGCAAGGATGTCAGCACCACCGCCGACTTCAAGGCATCGATGCTGCCGGAGAACAACAACGCACTGGTGACCAGGGCGGTCATCGCGCCCCAGAACACCCGCAGCCATTTCGGCCCGTCCTCATCGGGGTTGCCGCCCTTGGCCGACAACGTCGAGAGCACCACGGTGCCCGAGTCGGCGGACGTGACGAAAAATACGAAGCTGATGAACACCGTGACTGCAATAACAGTCTTGCTCCAGGGGTAGGTTTCCAGCAGCAGGTAAAGGCTCATCGATGGATTTTCCAGGGCGGACATGCCCAGGGCACTCATGCCGTGGTTCAACACTTGGTCGATGGCGCTGTTGCCGAAGATCGACATCCAGGCCAAGGTGAAACCCAGGGGAATCAACAGCACGCCAAACACGAATTCACGGATGGTGCGACCACGGGAAATCCGGGCGATGAACAGCCCCACGAACGGCGACCACGCGATCCACCAGGCCCAATAAAACACCGTCCAGCCGCCCAGCCAGTCACTGGGCTCGTTGTAGGCGTACAGGTCGAAACTTTTCATCGGCAAGGCGCCGAGGTAATCGCCGATGTTCTGGATCAAGGTGTTGAGCAAATGCTGGGTGGGCCCGGCGAACAACACGAACAGCAGCAACGCACAGGCCAGCAGCATGTTGATGTCGGACATGACCCGTACACCCTTGTCGACACCGGCCACCGCGACGATGATCGCCGCGCCCATCATCAGCACGATCAGGCCGACTTGAATCCACTGGGTGTGGGCGATGCCGAACAGGTAGTCGAGCCCGGAATTGAGGTGCAGCACACCAAAGCCCATGTCCGCGCCGAGGCCGAACACCGTCGCGATAATGCCGAAGCCGTCCACGGCGTAGCCGATGGGGCCGTTGATGCGCTTGCCAATCAGCGGGTACAGCGCCGAACGCAGGGCCAACGGCAAATTATGCCGGTAGGCGAAGTACGCCAGGGCCATGCCGACGAACGCAAAAACGCCCCAGCCGTGCAGGCCCCAATGCAAAAACAAAATCTGCATGGCCTGGCGCGCCGCCTCTGCGGTACCGGCCTCGCCCTGGGGTGGCTGCACCAGGTGAGTCAGCGGCTCGGACACGCAGAAAAAAAACAGCGTGATGCTGATGCCAGCGGCGAACAGCATGCCGGCCCAGGACAGATAACTGAATTCGGGCTCGTCGTGGTCGGCACCAAGCTTGATCTTGCCGTAGCCGGACAAGGCGGTGACCACCACGAAGACCAGATACAGCGTCATCGCCAGCATGTAGTACCAGCCGACCGTATTGGCCGCCCAGTTCTGCGCGGCCAGCAACCAGGCGCCGGCCTGGGCGGGCATGGCGATCACCACCAGGCCGAACAGCAGGATAAAGGTCGCGGCGAAGTAAAAGACCGGCGGGTTCATGCGGACCAGGCCGCTGGGTGGCAGGGACGAAGCGCTCATGAACGAAGCACCTCGAGAAGCGAAAGGGTGGCAATGGAATACGGACTCGGCAAAGGCAAGCCTCCTGTTGTGAGCGGGCAGCAAACCGACGGTTTAACTTGAATGAACGTTCAAGTTAAACATGAATAGGCAGCTAAGGACTAATCGCAAGGCTCAACGGCATGCTTCCTACGCTAGCCTACGGGAGGGTATGACGTTGCCTGGCGAGCATTCGTTCAGTGTTCAAAGACAGATGTCCAGCCAAACACAATCCCTGTGGGAGCGAGCTTGCTCGCGATGGCGGCCTGACATTCAACATCTTCATTGACTGCTACACCGCTATCGCGAGCAAGCTAGCTCCCACAGGTTTTTCGGCGTTCACAAATCATTCGCCACCCCGTTTACACCCCGACAAATGATTGCCGGTTGCCCCTGAATATCCGCGTGCCTATAGTCCAGGCATCGCCTACAACCAGTACGGACCCATGATCAAAGAACAGTTGTCTCGCTTTAACCGTCTCGACCTGCTCGGCCATCCGACACCGCTGGAAAAACTCGACCGCCTCTCCACCTGGCTCGGCCGCGACATCTATATCAAGCGCGACGACCTGACGCCTCTGGCCTTGGGCGGCAACAAATTGCGCAAGCTCGAATACCTGGCCGCCGATGCCATCGCCCAGGGCGCCGATACCCTCATCACCGCCGGGGCGATCCAGTCCAACCATGTGCGCCAGACCGCCGCCCTGGCCGCGAAGCTGGGCCTGGGTTGCGTGGCCTTGCTGGAAAACCCCATCGGCACCGAAGACAGCAATTACCTGGGCAACGGCAACCGACTGCTGCTGGAATTGTTCGACGCCAAGGTCGAATTGGTGGAAAACCTGGACAACGCCGATGAGCAGTTGCAGGCCCTGGCCGGTCGCCTGCGCAGCAACGGGAAAAAACCCTACCTGGTGCCGATTGGCGGCTCGAACGCCTTGGGCGCGCTGGGGTATGTGCGCGCCGGCCTGGAGCTGGCCGAGCAGATCAAGGACACCGGGATCGAGTTCGCCGCCGTGGTGCTGGCCTCGGGCAGTGCCGGGACCCACAGTGGCCTGGCGCTGGCCTTGAGTGAAAGCCTGCCGGCGCTTCCGGTCATTGGCGTCACGGTTTCACGCAGCGAGGAGGATCAGTTCCCGAAGGTCCAGGGCCTGGCTGAGCGCACGGCAGCGTTGCTCGAAGTCGCCCTGCCCGAGGCATTCAAAGTGAACCTGTGGGATGAATATTTCGCGCCCCGCTACGGCGAGCCGAACGCCGGGACACTGGCGGCGGTCAAGCTGCTGGCCAGCCAGGAAGGCCTGTTGCTCGATCCGGTCTACACCGGCAAGGCCATGGCCGGCCTGCTCGACGGCCTGGGCCGCGACCGTTTCGACGAAGGCCCGATCATCTTCCTGCACACCGGCGGCGCACCGGCGTTGTTTGCCTACAGCGCGGCGTTCCCGATGTAATGAAGACTCAGGGAGGACTTCTGTGGGAGCGAGCTTGCTGGCGATGGCGGCGGGATCAGCCGAAATTTATTCAGCTGAAATACCGTCATCGCGAGCAAGCTCGCTCCCACAGGTTTTTCATTCCTGACAGGCATATGGGAGTGATTTAATATTATTTTCCAATCTATAAAAGCCAACTTATAGTCGCGCCGCAGGCGTATTTGCCGCGAGACGCCCAGGCTGCTTTAAGGCAGGATGTGGCAACCTTTTCGGATCGCGGCTACGCCTTATCTCAGCCAAAATAACCGCTTCATAAAAAAACACAGGGGCTTGTCATGAATTTTTCCGCACTACGTCGCAACCTGTTGGTGGGTTCGCTGGGCCTGGCATTAAGCGCCGGTTTGCTGGGGCAAGCAGTTGCTGGTGAGCAGCTACAAAAAATCAAGGACGCAGGCGTGATCAACGTCGGCCTGGAAGGCACCTATCCGCCGTTCAGTTTCGTCGACGCCGACGGCAAACTGACCGGCTTCGAAGTGGAGTTCTCCGAAGCCCTGGCCAAGGAGCTGGGTGTAAAGGTCAAGCTGCAGACGATGCCATGGGCGGGCATTCTCGCGGCCTTGGAATCCAAGCGCCTGGACGCTGTGGTCAACCAGGTGACCATCTCCGAAGAGCGTAAGAAAAAATACGACTTCTCCGAGCCGTACACCATTTCCGGCATTCAAGCACTGGTCCTGACCAAGAAGGCCGATGAGCTGAAGATCAAGAAACCCGCCGACCTGGACGGTAAAAAAGTCGGCGTGGGCTTGGGCACCAACTACGAACAGTGGGTCAAGGCAGAAGTACCGGGCGCCCAGGTCAAAACCTACGACGACGATCCAACCAAGTTCCAGGACCTGCGCGTCGGCCGTATCGATACCATCCTGATCGACCGTCTGGCCGCGTTGGAATACGCCAAGAAAGCCAAGGACACCACCGTCACCAGCGAAGCCTTTTCGCGCCAGGAGTCTGGTATTGCCCTGCGCAAAGGCGAGCCTGAGCTGCTGGCAGCCGTGAACAAGGCCATCGAGAAACTGCGCGCCGACGGTACGCTGAAAAAACTTTCGGAAAAATACTTCAGCGCTGACGTTACCCAATAATGGAAGCAGCACTTCAACTCGCACTGGACTCCGCGCCCTTCCTGCTCAAGGGCGCGTATTACACGGTCATCCTCAGCCTCGGCGGCATGTTTTTCGGCTTGCTGCTGGGGTTCGGCCTGGCGCTGATGCGCCTGTCGAGCTTCAAGCTGGTGAACTGGATCGCCCGCATCTACGTGTCGTTCTTTCGCGGCACGCCGTTGCTGGTGCAGTTGTTCGTGATCTATTACGGGTTGCCGCAACTGGGCCTTGAGCTGGATCCGCTGCCAGCGGCCCTGATCGGCTTCTCGCTGAACATGGCCGCCTATGCCTGTGAAATCCTGCGGGCCGCCATCAGTTCCATCGAGCGCGGCCAGTGGGAAGCGGCGGCGAGTATCGGCATGACCCGTGCCCAGACCCTGCGCCGGGCCATCCTGCCGCAAGCCGCACGCACGGCCCTGCCACCGTTGGGCAACAGCTTCATCTCCCTGGTCAAGGACACCGCGCTGGCGGCGACCATCCAGGTACCGGAGCTGTTCCGCCAGGCGCAGTTGATCACCGCCCGAACCTTCGAAATCTTCACCATGTACCTTGCCGCCGCGCTGATCTACTGGGTTCTTGCCACCGTGCTCTCGCACCTGCAGAACGTATTGGAAGCCCGGGTCAATCGGCACGACCAGGAGTCCTGACCCATGATTGTCGTGGAAAAACTGACAAAGCAGTTCAAGGGTCAGGTGGTGCTCAACGGCATCGACCTGAAGATCGAAGAAGGCGAAGTGGTTGCGATCATCGGCCCCAGCGGCTCGGGCAAGACGACGTTCCTGCGTTGCTTGAACTTCCTCGAAGAACCTACCAGCGGCCGGATCAAGGTCGGCGACATCGAGATCGATGGCAGCCGCCCGCTGAACCAGCAGCAAGGCCTGGTGCGCCGTTTGCGCCAGCAGGTGGGCTTCGTGTTCCAGAACTTCAACCTGTTCCCTCATCGCACTGCCTTGGAAAATGTCACCGAAGGCCCACAGGTGGTGAAGAGGGTTCCCCGTGCCGACGCCGAAGCCCTGGGGCGCAAGCTCTTGGCCAAAGTCGGGCTGGCCGGCAAGGAGGACGCCTATCCACGGCGACTTTCCGGCGGCCAGCAACAGCGCGTGGCAATTGCCCGGGCGCTGGCGATGGAACCGGCGGTGATCCTGTTCGACGAGCCAACGTCGGCCCTCGATCCAGAGCTGGTGGGCGAAGTCCTGGCAACCATTCGCGGTCTGGCCGAAGAAAAACGCACCATGGTCATCGTGACCCACGAAATGGGCTTCGCCCGAGACGTGGCCAACCGCGTGGTGTTTTTCGACAAAGGCGTGATCGTCGAACAAGGCGAAGCCAAGGCCTTGTTTGCAGCGCCCAAGGAAGAACGCACGCGACAGTTCCTCAGCAAGTTCCTCTCAGCCGGACACGGCGATCAATAAGTAAGTGTGCATCACTTCCAGGGATGGAAGTCATGTCGCTACACAACTAACGTCATCGCCACTCACTTCATCCAAACGACACAACTTGCAACTTCCGCCCCGTCCACATCTTCAACTATTTATATAGTTTCAAATACCGGCGAGCCTGGGAAAACAGCCTGTAGCACCGAGTATTCTTAACAGACACGCGTAGGACGTTTCTGAAGCCTTTCACAATGAGTTATTACGCAACCCATTCTATTGACACTGAAACTATAGAACCCTTATCTAGTTCCCGACAGGCGACGCCCATTACTTTAGCTGCGCAGTGACTCAGTGCAGACAGCCCGTATCGCTGCACAAATAAAACAGGCCTGAATTATTCGTCGCCTTTGATCTTCCCGAAACGGACTTAGTTTTCAAGTATCAAGGAGAACACCATGACATGTAAGTCGAAGAGTCCCGAACTGGCCGCCCCCACCCTGGCCAATGCCCACCCTGCCGGCGTCAATATCGCCAGTGCCGCTCACCTGGAAGTTGCCATCGCGCCCTACCCCGGCATGGACCCAGGGGACCTGATCGAACTGTTCTGGGACAACTGTTATGTTGGGTCGCACGTGCTGTCGCAGAAAGATGTACCGGACCCCGTCACGATGCGGGTCCCGGAGAGTTTCATCGTCAATGGGACCTCGCGCATCCATTATCGGGTGATGCAGGTTGGACGCGGGCCGGCGCTGTCAGCCAAGCAACCGGTGCGGGTGAAGCTCGATTGTCCCGGCGGCCAACCGTCAGCCCTGAGCGGCGATGAAAACCAGGGCCTGGCGCCGGTGCGCATTCCTGTCACCATCCGGCGCCAAGGAGTGAACCCGAACCAGATCAAGCGCGGTGTACCGCTGACCATAGAACCCTACCTGAACATGGCCGCCGGCGACGCCGTGACCCTGCGCTGGGGCGACGTGCGCATGGACCTGCCTGCGCTCACCGCCAGCGAGGTCGGCCAGCCGATCAATATCTGGGTCCCGCCGCAGATCATCCTCGAAGCAGGGGAAGACCTGCGCCTGGAAGTGACCTACTGCATCCTCGACCGCGTGGGCAACAACTCCCTTTGGGCCCCGCCACGGACGTTGAGGATCGGTAGCGCCAATCCGTACCTGAGCACGTCACCGAAATCGGCGCTCATGGCCGCCGAAACGCGCAGCCGAGAGCCTTGATGCTCCATTTCTGCGGCATACAGGCTTTTGTGGCGAGGGAGCTTGCTCCCGCTTGGGTGCGTAGCGCCCACAGGCAAAAAAGAAGGGTCGCTGCGCAACCCAGCGGGAGCAAGCTCCCTCGCCACAAAAGCTGCTTGGCCCTCGGTGAGCGTACGGCCTTCAATTAAAACCAACCTATATATATTCCTAAAAGTTAGTTCAAAAATAATTTATACACGCTTAGGGTATATACACCGGACCACCGGACATTCTTGATTTTTATTCGCCGCCTTCATCGCGGCGTTTCTAGAGATGTGAGGTGGGTATGGAACGGAACACAATCACCCCTGTGCAGTACGCCAAGGCACTGCCCGCAGCCACGGAGTGGCGGTAATGTCGGATCTGGCGCAAGCAAAGGTCCAGAGCGACCTGGACATCGCACCGCTGCTGTTGCCCGCACAGGTGTTGCGCAACGATGCCGAGGCGATCAAAGCCGCCCATGAACTGGCGCACGTCGCCCGTCAGCAGGCCGCCCGTCGTGACCAGCAACGCAAGTTGCCTTGGGCGGAAATCGAGCAATTCACCCGCAGCGGACTGGGCAGCATCGCCATCCCCCGGGCATACGGCGGTCCGCAGGTTTCGTTCGTCACCCTGGCCGACGTGTTCGCAATCATTTCCGCCGCCGACCCGGCCCTCGGACAGATCCCGCAAAACCAGTTCGGCGTGCTCCAGCTGATTCTCGGCACCGGCACCGAGCGGCAGAAGAAAATCCTCCTGCAGAGCGTGCTCGAAGGCTGGCGCATCGGCAACGCCGGGCCGGAACGTGGCACCCGCAATACCCTTGAACTCAAGGCCCGGATCACCGCCGACGGCGACGGCTTCGTCATCAATGGCCAGAAGTTCTATTCCACCGGGGCACTGTTTGCCCACTGGGTCGCGGTCAAGGCATTGAATGACGAGGGCCAGCAGGTGCTGGCGTTCGTGCGGCGCGGCACCCCGGGCCTGCGGATCGTCGACGATTGGTCGGGGTTCGGCCAGCGCACCACGGCCAGCGGTACCGTGCTGCTGAACAATGTGCGCGTGGATGCCGAGCTGGTCCTGGACAACTGGCGCATCAACGAAACGCCCGGTGTACAAGGGGCGATTTCCCAACTGATCCAGGCTGCCATCGATGCGGGCATCGCCCGTGGCGCCATCGACGATGCGATTGCCTTTGTACGCGAACGGGCCCGGCCCTGGATCGACGCCAAGGTCGACCGGGCCCGTGATGACCTCTACGTGATCGCCGACATCGGCAAGCTGAAAATCGAACTGCACGCCGCCGAAGCGTTGCTGCGCAAGGCCGGACAAGTGTTGGACCAAGTCAGTGCCGCGCCCATAACGGCGCAATCGTCCGCCCGCGCCTCGATTGCCGTGGCCGAAGCCAAGGCACTCACCACCGAGATCGCCCTGCAAGCCAGCGAAAAACTCTTCGAGCTGGCCGGCAGCCGCGCCACGCTCGCTGAATTCAACCTCGATCGCCACTGGCGCAACGCCCGGGTCCACACCCTGCACGACCCGGTGCGCTGGAAGTATCACGCGATAGGCGCCTACCACCTGAACGGCACCTTGCCGGCCCGGCATTCCTGGATCTGACGACCCGACCTCTGGAGCAGTACATGACGTTTTCCCCACACGTCGCGGTGATCATCAGCGATGAACAAGCCCTGATCGTGGCCAGCGACCTGGCCGATGACTTCAAGCGCGACAGCGCCCTGCGCGACCGCGAGCGCCGCCTGCCGTACCCGGAACTGGAAGCCTTCTCCCGCTCCGGCCTGTGGGGCATCAGTGTGCCCAAGGCCTACGGCGGCGCCGGTGTGTCCAACGTCACGCTGGCCAAAGTGATCGCCTTGATTTCCCAGGCCGACGGCTCTCTTGGGCAGATTCCGCAAAATCATTTCTACGCCTTGGAAGTACTGCGGGTAAACGGCAGCGAAGCGCAGAAACAACGTTTGTACGCCGAAGTCCTGGCCGGGCAACGCTTTGGCAATGCCTTGGCCGAACTCGGCACCAAGACCGCCCACGACCGCACCACTCAACTGCGCCGCGACGGTGAGGGCTACCGCATCAACGGGCGTAAGTTCTACGCCACCGGCGCTATCTACGCCCAGCGCATCCCCACGTCAGTTGTGGATGAACACGGCGTGCAGCAACTGGCGTTTGTCCCGCGCAACAGCAGAGGCCTGACGGTGATCGACGACTGGAGCGGTTTCGGCCAGCGCACCACGGGCAGTGGCTCGGTGGTGTTCGAAGACGTGCAGGTCGCCGCCGACGACATCGTGCCCTTCCAGAGTGCCTTCGAACGTCCCACGCCGGTGGGGCCGCTGGCGCAGATCCTTCACGCCGCCATCGACACCGGCATCGCCCGCGCCGCCTATGAAGACGCCTTGCATTTTGTCCGCAGCAAAACCCGTCCCTGGATCGATGCCACCAGCGATGTCGCCACCGAAGACCCGCATACCCTCAAGAGTTTCGGCCAACTGAGCATCCGCCTGCATGCCGCCGAAGCCCTGTTGGAACGCGCCGGTGAATTCCTCGACCGGGCCCAGGCCGACACCCGGGCCGACACGGTCGCCGCCGCCTCGATTGCCGTGGCCGAAGCCCGTGCTATCAGCACCGAAATATCCCTGGCCGCCAGCAGCACGCTGTTCGAATTGGCCGGCAGCCAGGCGACCCTGGCCGAACATGGCCTCGACCGCCACTGGCGCAACGCCCGGGTGCACACTCTGCATGACCCGGTGCGCTGGAAATACCACGCGGTGGGCAACTTCTACCTCAACGATGAAAAACCGCCGCTGCGGGGGACGATCTGATGGCGGCCGGCAAGAAAAAGATCCTGCTCAACGCGTTCAACATGAACTGCATCGGGCACATCAACCATGGCCTGTGGACCCATCCCGAGGATACGTCGACCCAATTCAACACGATCGAGTACTGGACTGCGCTGGCGAAATTGCTTGAGCGCGGCTTGTTCGACGGACTGTTCATCGCCGACATCGTCGGGGTCTATGACGTCTACCAACAGTCGGTGGACGTCACGCTCAAGGAGTCGATCCAACTGCCGGTCAATGACCCGTTGCTGCTGGTCTCCGCAATGGCCGCCGTCACGAAGAACCTGGGTTTCGGCCTCACCGCCAACCTGACCTACGAACCGCCCTACCTGTTTGCCCGGCGCATGAGCACCCTCGACCACCTGAGTCGCGGCCGGGTCGGCTGGAACATCGTCACCGGTTACCTGGACAGCGCGGCCAAAGCCATGGGCCTGACGGCGCAGGTCGAGCATGACCGCCGCTACGACCAGGCCGACGAGTACCTGCAAGTGCTCTACAAATTGTGGGAGGGTAGTTGGGAAAACGACGCGGTCATCAACGACCGCGAGCAGCGAATCTATGCCCGGCCGGAGAAAGTGCACAAGGTCCGACACCAGGGCGAGTTCTATCAGGTCGAGGGTTATCACCTGTGCCAACCCTCGCCCCAGCGCACGCCGGTGCTGTTCCAGGCCGGCAGTTCCGAGCGCGGCTTGTTGTTCGCCGGGCGGCATGCCGAGTGCGTGTTCATCAGTGGCCAGAACAAGCCGGCGACCAAGGTCCAGGTGGACAAGGTCCGCACCAGCGCCATCGAGGCCGGCCGCAACCCCGCGGACATCAAGGTGTTCATGGGCCTGAACGTGATCGTCGGCGAGACCGAAGCGGCCGCCTGGGCCAAGCATGCCGAGTACCTGGGCTACGCCAGCGCCGAAGCCGGGGTGGCGCATTTTTCCGCGTCGACGGGGATCGACTTTTCCCAATACGAACTGGACGAGCCGATCCAGTACGTCAAGAGCAACGCCATCCAATCCGCCACCAAGACCCTGCAGAACAACGATTGGACCCGACGCAAATTGCTCGAGCAACACGCCCTGGGCGGTCGCTACATCACGGTGGTCGGCTCGCCCGAACAGGTGGCCGATGAGCTGGAATCGTGGATCGCCGAAACCGGTCTCGATGGCTTCAACCTGACCCGCATCGTCACGCCGCAAAGCTACGTGGACTTCATCGACCGGGTGATCCCCGAGTTGCAGCGACGCGGCTCGTACAAGACCGAATACGACAACGGCACCCTGCGCGAAAAGCTGTTTCAAGCAGAGGCCCATTTGCCCAAGCAACACACCGGCTCGACCTACCGGCACTGATCCTGGGGCTACCGACATTGCCCCTGTGGCGAGGGAGCTTGCTCCCGCTGGTGGGCGAAGCCCGCCCAAAAAGGCATGGGGCTACTTCGTAGCCCAGCGGGAGCAAGCTCCCTCGCCACAAAAGCCTGTGACTCATTCATTAATGACTGGAATAACCGACATGACCAAACACTTCCTCACCCTGCCAGTCAAAACCCTGGCCCTGGCCCTCGGCCTGTTCAGCTCGGCGCTGTTTGCCGCTGACGCACCGTTGAAAATCGGTACTACTGCCGCGTTCGCCATTCCCCTGGAGGCAGCGGTCGAAGAAGCCGGCAAGCAAGGCCTGAAGGTCGAGCTGGTGGAGTTCAGCGACTGGATCGCGCCCAACGTCAGCCTGGCCTCCGGCGACATCGACGTGAATTACTTCCAGCACATCCCGTTCCTGGAAAATGCCAAGGCCGCCGCCGGGTTCGACCTGGTGCCGTTTGCGCCGGGGATCATCAACAACGTCGGCCTCTATTCGAAAAAATACAAAAGCTTCGACGAACTGCCCGCAGGCGCCAGCGTCGCCATCGCCAACGATCCGATCAACAGCGGTCGCGGCCTGCAACTGCTGGCCAAGGCCGGGCTGATCAGCCTCAAGCCGGGCGTCGGCTACAAGGCCACCGAAGACGACATCGTCGCCAACCCGAAGCAGCTCAAGATCCTGCAAGTCGAGGCCGTACAACTGGTGCGCGCCTATGAGGACGCCGATCTGGTGCAGGGTTATCCGGCCTATATCCGCCTGGCCAAGACCTTCGATGCCAGCTCTGCCTTGCTCTTCGACGGCCTCGACCACAAGGAGTACGTGATTCAGTTCGTGATCCAGCCCAAGAGCAAGGACGACCCACGGCTGATCAAGTTCGTCGACATCTACCAACATTCGCCCGCCGTACGCGCCGCCCTGGACAAGGCCCACGGCAAGCTCTACCAAGCCGGCTGGGAAAGCTGACATGAACGCCGTCAACGCTCGACTTCGTCAAGAAGCCCCCACGCCTCAGAGCGCCGAACACACTGAACTGCACCCGGAGCTGAACCGCGCCCATGTGCGCTTCATCGGCCTGGGCAAGACCTACCACGGCGCCCAAGGCCCGGTGGCCGCGCTGCAAGGCATCGACCTGGCGATCCAACGCGGCGAAGTGTTCGGCATCATCGGTCGCAGCGGCGCCGGCAAATCATCGCTGATCCGCACCATCAACCGGCTCGAACAACCCACCAGCGGCCGGATATTGATCGATCAGATCGACATCGGCGAATTCGATGAAAACCGCCTGGTGGAACTGCGCCGGCGCATCGGCATGATCTTCCAGCACTTCAACCTGATGTCGGCCAAGACCGTCTGGCAGAACGTTGAACTGCCCCTGAAAGTCGCCGGCGTGCCCAAGGAGCAACGCCAGCGCAAGGTCCGCGAGTTACTGGAACTGGTGGGCCTGCAAGGCAAGCACAAGGCCTATCCGGCGCAGCTTTCCGGTGGGCAGAAGCAGCGCGTCGGGATTGCCCGGGCGCTGGTGCATGATCCGCAGGTCCTGCTGTGCGACGAGGCCACCTCGGCCCTGGACCCGGAGACCACCCAATCGATCCTCGGCCTGCTGCGCGAGATCAACCAGAGGCTAGGCCTGACCATCGTCTTGATCACCCATGAGATGGCGGTGATTCGCGAAGTCTGCGACCGGGTGGTGGTGCTCGAGCAAGGACGAGTCGTCGAGCAGGGGCCGGTCTGGGAAGTCTTCGGCAACCCGCAGCACGAGGTCAGTCGAACACTGTTGGCACCGTTGCAACACGCCATCCCGGAGGAACTGCAAAGCCGCTTGCAGGTGCAACCGGCGTCGGCGAATGCGGCGACGGTGCTGCGCCTGCAATTCACCGGCATAGAACGTGAGGAACCGGATCTCGCCGCCTTGTTCAGCGCCCTCGGTGGGCGGGTGCGCCTGCTGCACGGCGGTATCGAACGGATTCAGGGCCATGGGCTGGGGCAATTGCTGCTGGCCGTGAGCGGTTCGTCGTGGGGCGCCGAGGAACTGCGTCAACGGGCGGGCAATTGGGCGCAACGGGTGGAGGTGCTGGGTTATGTGGTTTGATCGGTTGCTGCAGGGTTTCATCGACACGTTCCTGATGGTCGGCGTGTCGTCGTTGATCGCATTGCTGGCAGGCATACCGCTGGCGGTGATCCTGGTCACCAGCGGCAAGGGCGGTATCTATGAAGCGCCGGCCTTGAACCGGGCGCTGGGCGCGTTCGTGAACCTGTTCCGCTCGATACCGTTCCTGATCCTGATGGTGGCGCTGATCCCGTTCACCCGGTTGATCGTCGGCACCACCTATGGCGTGTGGGCCGCGGTCGTGCCGCTGACCATCGCCGCCACGCCGTTCTTCGCCCGCATCGCCGAAGTCAGCCTGCGGGAAGTCGACCATGGCCTGATCGAAGCGGCCCAGGCCATGGGTTGCCGACGCTGGCACATCGTCTGGCATGTGCTGCTGCCCGAAGCGCTGCCGGGCATCGTCGGCGGCTTTACCATCACCTTGGTGACCATGATCAACTCCTCGGCCATGGCCGGAGCGATCGGTGCCGGCGGCCTGGGCGACATCGCCTACCGGTATGGCTACCAGCGTTTCGACAGCCAGATCATGCTCACGGTGATCGTGTTGCTGGTGGCATTGGTCGCCGTGATCCAGTTGAGTGGCGACCGCCTGGCACGCGGCTTGAACAAACGCTGACCAAGGTGACCATCTGACCTATGAGAGCAGTTGACCTGTGGGAGCAAAGCTTGTTCCCACAGGCAGGGCGGCGGGCTTGCGGTATAGTCACCTGACGCTCCCTACCCAAGCCCGCGATCATGAAACACACGACCGAAGACCTGCACGCCATCACCGCCACGACCCTGGGCCATTACAACGCCGTGGCCGAAAGCTTCCGCGAAGGCACCCGCGACCACGATGTCAGCCAGAACATCGACGCCTTGTTGCGCCATATCCAGGGCCAGGCACCGCTGCACATCCTGGACTTCGGCTGCGGCCCGGGGCGCGACCTGCGTACATTCACGGCCCTGGGCCATATCGCGGTCGGCCTTGACGGTTCAGAGGAGTTTGCCCAAATGGCACGCCAGGACAGCGGCTGCGAGGTGTGGCAACAGGACTTCCTGGAACTCGACCTGCCGGCGGAACGCTTTGACGGAATTTTCGCCAACGCGGTGCTGTTCCATGTACCCGTCCAGGAACTGCCGCGGGTGCTCAAGCAATTGCATGCCACCCTCAAGCCCGGCGGCGTGCTGTTCAGCTCCAACCCTCGGGGCGACAACCAGGAGGGCTGGAACGGCCAGCGCTTCGGCGCCTACCACGACCTCGCGGCCTGGCGCACGCTGCTGGGCGGAGCAGGCTTCGTGGAGCTGGAGCATTACTACCGACCGGCGGGGCTGCCGCGGGAGCAGCAGCCTTGGCTGGCGAGTGTCTGGCGTAGACCTTGAGGGCAAACCCGTCCGAACCGCTGGCGCCTGTGGCGAGGGAGCTTGCTCCCGCTGGGCCGCGAAGCGGCCCCAATCCGGATGATGTGATTTTCCCGGCAGACCGCGTCATCTGCTTTACGACGGCTGCGCCGCCGAGCGGGAGCAAGCTCCCTCGCCACAAGAGTTGCGCTTGCTTTAAGGTTTTCCTCACTCCTGCTTTTTCAACCACTTCTGCGACAACTGCTCCAACCTCCCATCATCCTTGATCCGCGTCAGGGCATTGTCCAGGCTGGCCTTGAACGCCGGGTTGCCCTTCTGGAACGGAATCACCAGGCTCGGCGCCGGGTCGCTCTTCGCTTCCGGCTGGAAAGACTGCGCCATGACCAACGGACGCTGCGGCTCCTCCTTGCTCGCCAGCAATTGCGCATCCGGACGGCTGTAAGCGGCACTGAGGTCGAAACGTTCCGCCAGTTCCGGGGTCATTGCTATGTGATTGATGGCAACGTCGTACTTGCCGCTCTCCACGCCGGAGAGCAGATCCGCAGCATCGGTGACCACGAAGTCGGGGCGTACATCGAGTTCGCGCGCCAGCATTTCACCCAGCTCTACTTCGAAACCGGTGAGCTTGCCGTCTTCCTTGAAGCTGAAGGGAGCAATGTTGGCCTCGAGGGCAATGCGCAGTTCGCCACGGTCATTGATGTCATCGATCAGTTCGGCATGGGCCAGGGGGCTCAAAAGGGGTAGCAGGCAAATCAGGCCAGGCAGAAAGCGCATGGTCACTCCTTTGTATTTATACAAGCGACGCTCGTTTCAGGCTCGCTTTGCTATGGTTGTTGCAGGCTTCGACAACGATTGGCCATGAAGTTGTGATGGCCAGGCGGATTTCATGGAAAAACTGGAGAAAAAAATGAAAAGCTTTATGTCTCGTGCCGCGTTGGCCGGTCTGTTACTGGGCGCTTCGATGCTGGCAAGCGCCGCGACGCCGGCGCCCAAAGGTGCGGAAGTATTCATCGTTTCCCCGGAAGACGGCGCCACCGTTGCCCAGGAATTCACGGTCAAGTTCGGCGTCAAGGACATTGCCCTGGCCCCGGCAGGCGACGTGACCAAAAATACTGGCCATCACCATTTGCTGATCGATGTCGACAAGCTGCCTGCTGCCGGCGCGCCGATTCCAAACGACGCCAATCACATGCACTTCGGCAAGGCACAAACCCAGGCCACCATCAAACTGGCCCCGGGCAAGCACACCTTGCAACTGATCCTGGGCGACAGCGGCCACATGCCGTTCGACCCGTCGATCGTGTCCGAGAAAATCACTGTCAACGTGAAATAACACAGCACCAGCTGGCACAACGCAGGCCCCCTGTGGGAGCGAGCTTGCTCGCTCCCACAGGGGTTTGATGGTGTGTCAGATGAAAAAACGGGAGCCCTTTCGGGGCTCCCGTTTTTGATTGCAGGCCAGAACTGCTTAGAACAGCACGCGGCAACGAATGGTGCCATTGATGTGCTGCAGCTTCTCTTGCGCCAGGTCCGAGTATTCGGCATCGACGTCGATCACGACGTAGCCGACTTTCTCGTTGGTCTGCAGGAACTGACCGGAAATGTTGATGCCGTTTTCGGCGAAGACCTTGTTGATCTCGCTCATCACACCCGGGATGTTCTCGTGGATGTGCAGCAGGCGGTGCTTGCCAGGGTGAGCCGGCAGGGCCACTTCCGGGAAGTTAACCGACGATACCGACGTACCGTTGTCGCTGTACTTGACCAGTTTCTCCGCCACTTCCAGGCCGATGTTGGCTTGGGCTTCAGCGGTGGAACCGCCGATGTGTGGGGTCAGGATCACGTTGTCCAGGCCACGCAGCGGGCTTTCGAAGATGTCGTCGTTGGAGCGTGGCTCCACCGGGAACACGTCGATGGCGGCGCCGATCAGGTGCTTGTCCTTGATCGCGTCGGCCAGGGCGTCGAGCTTGACCACCGTGCCACGCGCGGCGTTGATCAGGATCCCGCCCTTCTTGATGGCACGGATTTCCTTCTCGCCGATCATCCACTGGGTGGCAGCGGTTTCCGGGACGTGCAGGGTCACGATGTCGGACATGCCCAGCAACTCGTGCAAGTCGTTGACCTGGGTGGCGTTGCCCAGGGGCAGCTTGGTCACGGTGTCGTAGAAGAACACCTGCATGCCGAGGCCTTCAGCCAGTACCGACAACTGCGTACCGATCGAGCCGTAGCCGACGATACCCAGCTTCTTGCCGCGGATTTCGAAGGAGTTGGCCGCGCTCTTGATCCAGCCGCCACGGTGGCAGGAAGCGTTCTTCTCAGGGATGCCGCGCAGCAGCAGGATCGCTTCGGCCAGCACCAGTTCGGCAACGGAACGGGTGTTGGAGTACGGCGCGTTGAACACCGCGATACCGCGCTCGCGCGCCGCGTTGAGGTCAACCTGGTTGGTGCCGATGCAGAAGCAGCCGACCGCGACCAGTTTCTTGGCGTGGTCGAAGATCTCTTCGGTCAGTTGGGTACGGGAGCGAATGCCGATGAAGTGAGCATCGGCGATCTTTTCCTTGAGCTGGGCTTCCGGCAGAGAACTGGTGATGTACTCGATGCTGGTGTAGCCCGCCGACTTGAGGACGTCGACAGCCGATTGGTGGACGCCTTCGAGAAGAAGGAACTTGATCTTGCTCTTATCGAGAGAAGTCTTGCTCATCTGCGTAAACCTGTGTCCCGGAGAAAAATGGCAGGGAATCGGACAGCGCATGCTGGCCCGACCGGCGTGACAGCCGTCGCCGCAGAACAGCCGTTGGGCACTACGCTGCGGGGTCGGTATGCTAGCATACGCACCCCGCAAACACTCATTCCTGCGACGTGAAGCGTTCTCAGGATGACCATGAATTGTTCGAGAGTTCTGTCGATGACCCATCCTGCCGTGATAGATGAGCTGAAGACCCTGGTTGAGCCTGGCAAGGTCTTGACCGATGCCGACTCCCTGAACGCTTACGGCAAGGATTGGACCAAGCATTTCGCCCCTGCGCCCTCGGCCATTGTCTTTCCCAAGACCACCGAACAGGTCCAGGCCATCGTGCGCTGGGCCAATGCACACAAAATCGCCCTGGTGCCTTCAGGCGGGCGCACCGGCCTGTCCGCCGCGGCCGTGGCCGCCAACGGCGAAGTGGTGGTGTCCTTCGACTACATGAACCAGATTCTCGACGTGAACCTGACCGACCGTACTGCCGTGTGCCAGCCGGGCGTGGTGACCGAACAGTTGCAGAACAAGGCTGAGGACCATGGCCTGTACTACCCGGTGGACTTCGCTTCGGCAGGTTCCAGCCAGATTGGCGGCAATATCGGCACCAATGCGGGTGGGATCAAGGTCATTCGCTACGGCATGACCCGCAACTGGGTGGCGGGCATGAAGGTCGTCACCGGCAAGGGTGATTTGCTGGAGCTGAACAAGGACCTGATCAAGAACGCCACCGGCTACGACTTGCGGCAGCTGTTCATCGGCGCCGAAGGCACCCTGGGCTTCGTGGTCGAGGCCACCATGCGCCTGGACCGAGCGCCGAAAAACCTCACCGCCATGGTGCTCGGTACTTCGGATTTCGATTCGATCATGCCGGTGCTGCACGCTTTCCAGGGCAAGTTGGACCTGACCGCCTTCGAATTTTTCTCCGACAAGGCCCTGGCCAAGGTCCTCGGTCGTGGCGACGTACCGGCGCCGTTCGAAACCGAGTGCCCGTTCTATGCCTTGCTGGAATTCGAAGCCACCACCGAAGAGGTCGCCAACCAGGCCTTGGAGACCTTCGAGCACTGCGTGGAGCAGGGCTGGGTGCTGGACGGTGTGATGAGCCAGAGCGAAACCCAACTGCAAAACCTGTGGAAATTGCGCGAGTACATCTCCGAAACCATCTCCCACTGGACGCCCTACAAGAACGATATTTCAGTGACCGTCTCCAAGGTTCCAGCGTTCTTGCAGGAAATCGACGCGATCGTCGGCGAACATTACCCGGACTTCGAAATTGTCTGGTTCGGTCACATCGGCGACGGCAACCTGCACTTGAACATCCTCAAGCCGGAAAACCTGAGCAAGGATGAGTTCTTCGCCAAATGCGCGACCGTGAACAAATGGGTCTTCGAAACCGTCGAGAAGTATAACGGCTCGATTTCCGCCGAACACGGCGTGGGCATGACCAAGCGCGACTACTTGACCTATAGTCGTTCGCCGGTGGAAATCGAATACATGAAAGCCGTGAAGGCGGTGTTCGACCCGAACGGCATCATGAACCCGGGCAAGATTTTCGCGATTTGACGTTAAAAGACCCGATGAACCCCAGAAGCAGGAGTCGGTAATGAGCTATCAGCACCAGTATGTCGACGGCACACGTATTCATTTCCCGGTCGGGAAAGTGGTGTGCATTGGCCGTAACTACGCCGAACATGCAAAGGAACTGGACAACCCGGTGCCCACCGAGCCCTTGCTGTTCATCAAGCCGGGCAGTTGCGTGGTGCCACTGGAAGGCGGTTTCAGCATTCCCGCCGACCGTGGTTCGGTGCACTACGAGGCGGAAATCGCCGTGCTGATCGGCAAGCCGCTGTCTACCAAGCCCAGCGTTGAAGAAGTGCTGGACGCGATCTCCGGCTTCGCCCCGGCCCTGGACCTGACCTTGCGG
Source organism: Pseudomonas thivervalensis (assembly GCF_001269655.1). Classification (GTDB taxonomy): domain Bacteria; phylum Pseudomonadota; class Gammaproteobacteria; order Pseudomonadales; family Pseudomonadaceae; genus Aquipseudomonas; species Aquipseudomonas thivervalensis. Next base: position 127,861 of record NZ_LHVE01000001.1, on the reverse strand, counting down.
GACAAACAGGCCGAGCTCAAGGCCAAGGGCCTGCCGTGGGAAGTCGCCAAGTCCTTCGACGGCGCGGCAGTGATCGCGCCATTCGTCTCGAAGGATACCTTTGCCGACCTGACCGACATCCCCGTGCGCCTGACCATCAACGGTGAAGTGCGCCAGGACGGCAACAGCAGCCTGATGCTCAACCCCATCGTGCCGATGATCCAATACATGGCCGGCTGCTTCTCGCTGCAAGCCGGCGACGTCATCCTCACCGGCACCCCGGCGGGCGTCGGGCCGCTGAATGCAGGCGATGAACTGGTCCTGGAACTGCCAGGGGCGAGCCGCTTCGAGAGCAGCGTTCGTTAACAGCCATCCTGTACCCCTGTGGGAGCGAGCTTGCTCGCGATAGCGGTCTATCCGACACATCAATGTTGGCTGACACACCGTTATCGCGAGCAAGCCCGCTCCCACAGGGTATAGATGGTGCATATCCGATCATTTGCCGTTTTTTTCACATGCCATCCGGATAATTCCGGGGACTCCGGCATCTGAGCCAGCCACTCCCCAGCCGAATTTTCTGGAACGCATCCTCCGATGGCCAAATCCCAAGCATTGCACGCCGCCAAACCTGCCCGCCGTTCTCGCTTCACCCTGCCCTGGTATGTTTGGTCGCTGCTGGCGGTGGCCGCCGCTTATGCCCTGGCGTTTGCGATGCATTGGGACGACCGCGGCCTGCTTTGGCTATCGGAGCACTTCCAGAGCCCGGCCCAGCGCCAGGAAAGCATCTGGTTGCCGGGCTACCACGCCGTGATCGACGCCAAGCCGCTACCCGGCATGGAGAAGGACGAGGCGTCCGATGTGACTTATAACCCGCAGACCAAAACCCTGTTCGCGGTCATGGGCAAGAATCCGTTCCTGGTGGAGCTGACCCTGCAAGGCGATGTATTGCGCAAGATGCCCCTGGTTGGCTGGGGCAACCCAGAAGGCGTGGCCTTTATGGAAAACGGCCTGCTGGCCATCACCGATGAACGAAAACACCTGTTGTCGATCGTTCAGGTCGACGCCGACACCCGCACGCTGAACATCAATGACTTTCCTCGCTATGACCTGGGCACGTCGAAGAATCAGAACAAGGGATTCGAAGCCATCGTCTGGGACCCGAAAAACCAGCAACTGGTCCTCGGCGAGGAGCGCCCACCTGCGCTGTTCACTTGGAAAAGTGACGGCAGCCAATTGCTCAAGGGCGATAAGCAGATCCATGTCAGCAACGAATTGGACCTGCGCAACCTTTCGGCATTGGCCGTAGACCCCCGCACCGGTCACACGCTGGTGCTGTCAGCCGACTCCCATCTATTGCTGGAATTGGATGAGGAAGGCGAGCAGGTCAGCTTCATGACGTTGCTCGGCGGTTTCAACGGCCTGAAGGACACGATCCCACGCGCCGAAGGGGTGACAATCGATGAAACCGGCGCGCTTTACATAGTCAGTGAGCCGAACCTGTTCTACCGTTTCGAAAAACAGCGCTGAGCCTGTAAGTAAAATTTCCCCAGCTTTGTAGGATGTGGCACGCGGCCATTAAGCTTCAGTTCAGGCAGCAGTGGTATTTCCAACCACCTGTTTTTATCCGAGCCCACCCTCATGCGTCGACTTGCCCGTTCCAAGCCCCTGGCCCTGCTACTGGTGGTCCTGCTGATCGCCCTGATCGCAGCTGGCCAGCACCTGCGCCTGTTCGAGCGTGCCTGGTTCAACTTGAACAGCCTGTGGCAGCCGATCAATGAACAGGCAATCGCGCTGGATCAATATCGGGTCACACTGGAGGCGCAGGCAATCGAAGGCCTGGACGCAGACGTTTCGGCGCTGACCTACGATCCGATCCGCAAAAGCCTGTTCACTGTCACCAACAAAAATCCCGAGCTGATCGAGCTGTCACTGGATGGCAAAATATTGCGGCGCATAGCCCTGGTCGGGTTCGGTGACTCGGAAGCGGTGGAATTCATCAGCGAAAACATCTACGTCATCACCGACGAGCGCCAGCAGCGGCTGATCAAGATTCACCTGGACGAAGACGCCCGGTTCCTTGACGCGGCCGAAGCCGAGCAGATAACGCTTGGGGTGCACATGAGCAGCAACAAGGGGTTCGAAGGGCTGGCCTATGACTCCGTTGGCAAGCGCCTGTTCGTTGCCAAGGAACGCGACCCGATGCTGATTTATGAAGTGCACGGTTTTCCCCATCACAATCCGGAAAAATCCTACGCAGTCCACGTAATCAATAACCCCAAGCGCGATGCCGGGCTGTTTGTACGCGACCTCTCCAGCCTGCAGTACGACGAGCGCAGCGGCCATTTGCTTGCGTTGTCCGATGAGTCCAGGTTGATTATCGAGCTGGATATCGACGGTCGGCCGTTGAGCACGCTGTCGTTGAACAAGGGACGCCATGGACTGGAGAAAAACATACCCCAGGCGGAGGGCCTGGCCATGGACGACGACGGCAATCTGTACGTGGTCAGCGAGCCAAATCTGTTCTATGTGTTCAAGAAGCCACAGCCTTGATGCCCGCAAAACTGATGTGGGAGCGAGCTTGCTCGCGATAGCGGTGTGTCAGCCAACATTAACGTGTCGGATAGACCGCTATCGCGAGCAAGCTCGCTCCCACAGGGTTCGGTGTTGAATCAGCGAGTTTAATCAGCCCGCAGGGTCTTCACCCCTTCAGCGGTCCCCAGCAACAGCACATCCGCCGGACGAGCAGCGAACAAACCGTTGGTGACCACGCCAACGATGGCATTGATCTGGCTTTCCAGCTCCACCGGCTGGGTGATCTGCAGGTTGTGCACATCCAGGATGATGTTGCCGTTGTCGGTCAGCACGCCTTCGCGATACACCGGGTCGCCGCCCAGTTTCACCAGTTGGCGGGCCACGTGGCTGCGGGCCATGGGAATGACTTCCACCGGCAACGGGAACGCACCGAGCACCGGCACCAGCTTGCTGGCGTCGGCGATGCAGATGAAGGTCTTGGCCACCGCCGCGACGATCTTCTCGCGAGTCAGGGCCGCGCCGCCGCCCTTGATCAGGTTCAGGTGCGCGTCGCTTTCGTCGGCACCGTCGATGTAGAACTCCAGGTCGCTCACGGTATTGAGCTCATACACCGGGATCCCATGGCCCTTGAGGCGCGCGGCGGTCGCTTCGGAGCTGGCGACTGCGCCATCGAATGCGCCCTTGTGTTGCGCCAGCGCGTCGATGAAGCAATTGGCCGTGGAGCCGGTGCCGACCCCGATGACGCTCTTGTCATCCAGCTTCGGGAGGATGAGGTCGACCGCGGCCTGGGCCACGGCCTGTTTGAGTTGATCCTGGGTCATGCGGGCTCCGAAGGTGCCTAGAGGGAACGAAAGGCCGGCATTATAGGCGCCGAAAGAGGCCTGGTCATTGCCTGATTGGCACCGAGGCCGCAGGAGCTGCGTAGCCACTGTGTAGGAGCTGACGAGTGCAACGAGGCTGCGATCTTGCCCCAGACAATTGAGTCGAGAGCGAAAGATCAAGATCAAAAGATCGCAGGCTTCGCCAGCTCCTACAGAGCCCAGCGGGAGCAAGCTCCCTCGCCACAGGGGTTCGGTGCCTTCAAACCCTTTAATTCGTGTGGTCGCCCGGCCAAAAGCCGGGTTAGACTCCTTGGCCCTGCCCAACCCGCTCAGTGATGCTTTCCGATGCTTGAACAGTACGTCAAAAAGATCCTCACCTCGCGCGTTTACGACGTTGCCGTAGAAACCCCGCTGCAGACCGCTCGCCAGCTCTCCGAGCGGCTGGGCAACAGCATATTGCTCAAGCGTGAAGACTTGCAGCCGGTGTTCTCGTTCAAGATTCGCGGGGCCTACAACAAGCTGACCCAGCTCAGCGACGAAGAACGCGCACGCGGCGTGGTCACCGCTTCGGCGGGCAACCACGCCCAGGGCCTGGCCCTGGCGGCCAAGGTGCTGGGGGTCAAGGCCACCATCGTGATGCCCAAGACCACGCCGGAAATCAAGGTCGAAGGCGTGCGCTCCCGTGGCGGCAAAGTGGTCCTGCACGGCGACTCGTTTCCCGAAGCCCTGGCCTATTCGCTGAAACTGGTCGACGAAAAAGGCTACGTCTACATCCACCCGTATGACGATCCGCACACCATTGCCGGGCAGGGCACCGTGGCGATGGAAATCCTGCGCCAGCACCCCGGGCGCCTGGATGCGATCTTCGTCCCGGTGGGCGGTGGCGGGCTGATTGCCGGGATCGCGGCCTACGTGAAATACCTGCGCCCGGACATCAAGGTCATCGGCGTCGAGCCAGACGATTCCAACTGCCTGCAAGCAGCCATGGCCGCGGGCGAGCGCGTGGTGCTGCCAACCGTGGGGCTGTTCGCCGACGGCGTTGCCGTGGCGCAGATCGGCCAGCACACCTTCGATATCTGCAAGCACCACGTGGACGAAGTGATCACCGTCAGCACTGACGAGATCTGCGCCGCCATCAAGGATATCTACGACGATACCCGCTCGATCACCGAACCTGCTGGCGCCCTGGGCGTGGCCGGGATCAAGAAGTACGTCGAGTCACGGGGCATCAGCGGCCAGACCCTGGTGGCCATCGACTCCGGCGCCAACGTCAACTTCGACCGCTTGCGCCACGTCGCCGAACGCGCCGAACTGGGCGAGGGCCGCGAAGCGATCATCGCCGTGACCATTCCCGAGAAGCCGGGCAGCTTCAAGGCGTTCTGCGAAGCCGTCGGCAAGCGCCAGATCACCGAGTTCAACTATCGCTACAACACCGGCAGTGAAGCGCACATCTTCGTCGGCGTGCAGACCCACCCGGAAAACGACCCGCGCAGCAAGCTGATTGCCAGCCTGACCGAGCAAGGTTTCCCGGTGCTGGACCTGACCGACAACGAACTGGCCAAGTTGCACATCCGCCACATGGTTGGCGGGCATGCGGCCCATGTCATCGACGAAGTGGTACTGCGTTTCGAATTCCCGGAACGCCCGGGGGCGCTGTTCAACTTCCTCAACAAGCTGGGTGGGCGCTGGAATATCTCGATGTTCCACTACCGCAACCATGGCGCGGCGGATGGCCGTGTGGTCGCGGGGCTGCAAGTGCCTCACGATGAACGCCACCTGGTCCCGGCCGCCCTGGAAGAAATCGGCTACCCCTACTGGGATGAAAGCGATAACCCGGCCTATCTATTGTTCCTGGGATGAACCCCATAGTTGCTCTCGCTGGGCTCTGTAGGAGCTGGCGAAGCCTGCGATCTTTTGATCTTTCGCTTGAGACTCAAGTGCCTGGGGAAAGATCGCAGCCTCGCTTCGCTCGTCAGCTCCTACAGCGGGAGCAAGCTCCCTCGCCACAGGGGCTAAGCTGTAGCACAAGTCATAAGGAAATCGAACGATGGAAACGTTAACCACGCTGAAAATCGCTCACGTCATCGCCACCGTACTGCTGCTGGCAGGTGCCCTGGGACTGGGCGCCTGGGTCTGGCGCACGCGCCGCAACGGCGATGCCACGGCAGCCGCGCGTACGTTGCAACGTCCGCGGTTGTTCATCTGGCTGGTGATGATCCTGGCGCTGGCGAGCCTACCCTTCACCGGCTGGTGGATGGTTCATCAAGTCGGCTGGCCGCTGGGGCAGACCTGGCTGCTGGCGTCCAGCGTGCTCTACACCTTGGCGGCGCTGGCGGGGTTCTGGCTGGTGGTGCGGCTGAACAAACTGCGCAAGGCGCCGGGCGGTAGCGGCAAATTTACCTTTGCCCTGGCGCTGTTCAGTGTTGTCTGCTTTGTCGCCATTGCGGGGTTGATGGGGGCCAAGCCGGTTTAAGACCTGAGACCGGGTTGGCTTCATCGCGAGCAAGCTCGCTCCCACACTGGATTTGGGTTGTTCACCACTCCCTTGTGGGAGCGAGCGCTCGCGATAGCCATCTCAGCCGCGCAACGAAATCACCGGCCAACCCCGCTTCTCGGCCTCGGCCCGAAGGTTCGGATCCGGATCCACCGCTACCGGATGCGTCACCGCTTCCAGCAACGGCAGGTCGTTCATCGAATCGCTATAAAAGTAGCTGCCTTCGAGCGAATACCCGGTTTCCTCCAACCAACGGTTCAACCGGGTCACCTTGCCCTCGCGAAAGCACGGGACATCCGTGCTGCGCCCGCTGTAGCGCCCGTCGATCATCTCGCACTCGGTGGCGATCAGGGTTTCGACCCCCAGGCGCTCGGCAATCGGTGCGGTGACAAAGCGGTTGGTAGCGGTGATGATCACCAGCTTGTCGCCGGCGTCACGGTGCTTCTTCAGCAATTCGATGGCCTGGGGCAATACGATCGGCTCGATGCAGTCGCGCATGTAGTCCAGGTGCCATTGGGCCAGCACTTCCATCTCGGTACGACCGAGAATTTCCAGGCAGAAGTTCAGGTACGCGGCGTTGTCGAGCTTCCCGGCCAGGTAATCCTGATAGAACTCATCGTTGCACGCCTTATACGTAACCGCGTCCAGGAAACCGCGCTCACACAGGTAATCGCCCCACGCGTGGTCGCTGTCGCCGCCCAGCAATGTGTTGTCCAAGTCGAATAAAGCCAGCCGCATTGCAGTTACTCGCTGAAAAATCTAAAGAAAGGCGTCCAGAATACGGACTTTTCACAAGAGTGCACATAAGCTAGGCGGGTTCGTTGCTGCTTTCACAACCTTTGTGGAACAATGCGGCGACATGCGTTTGCGAGGTTGTTGCCGTGATCGATCCCGATGGTTTCCGTCCCAATGTGGGGATCATTCTTACGAATGATGCTGGGCAGGTGCTATGGGCACGCCGTATCAATCAAGACGCCTGGCAGTTTCCCCAGGGTGGGATCAACCCCCAGGAGACGCCGGAAGAGGCCTTGTACCGCGAGCTGAATGAAGAAGTGGGGCTTGAGCGAGAAGATGTCGAAATACTCGCCTGCACCCGAGGCTGGTTGCGCTATCGTTTGCCGCAACGCCTGGTCAGGACGCACAGCCAACCGCTGTGCATCGGCCAGAAGCAGAAATGGTTTCTCCTGCGCCTGATCTCCAACGAGCAGCGGGTGCGGATGGATTTGACCGGTAAACCGGAGTTCGATGGCTGGCGCTGGGTCAGCTATTGGTATCCGTTGGGCCAGGTGGTGACATTCAAGCGCGAGGTGTACCGACGCGCCCTCAAAGAGCTTGCCCCGCGCCTGCTGACGCGCGACTGACGACGGAGTTCGACCCCGAGCCATGCTCAATACGCTGCGCAAGATCGTCCAGGAAGTTAACTCCGCCAAGGATCTCAAGGCGGCGTTGGGGATTATTGTATTGCGCGTCAAAGAGGCCATGGGCAGCCAGGTCTGCTCGGTCTACCTGCTGGACCCCGAGACCAATCGTTTCGTGCTGATGGCCACCGAGGGCTTGAACAAGCGCTCCATCGGCAAGGTCAGCATGGCCCCCAATGAAGGCCTGGTCGGCCTGGTCGGCACGCGCGAAGAACCCCTGAACCTCGAAAACGCCGCGGACCACCCGCGCTACCGCTACTTCGCCGAAACGGGCGAAGAACGCTACGCCTCGTTCCTCGGCGCACCCATCATCCACCACCGCCGCGTCGTCGGCGTGTTGGTCATCCAGCAAAAAGAGCGCCGCCAGTTCGACGAAGGTGAAGAAGCCTTCCTTGTAACCATGAGCGCGCAACTGGCCGGGGTTATCGCCCATGCCGAGGCCACTGGCTCGATCAGCGGCCTGGGTCGCCAGGGCAAGGGTATCCAGGAAGCGAAGTTCGTCGGTGTGCCGGGCTCACCGGGCGCGGCAGTGGGCACGGCGGTGGTCATGTTGCCGCCCGCCGACCTCGACGTAGTGCCGGACAAGATCATCACCGACATCAACGCCGAGCTGGGCTTGTTCAAGACTGCCATCGAAGGCGTGCGGGCCGACATGCGGGCCCTGTCGGCCAAGCTGGCGACGCAGCTGCGCCCTGAAGAGCGCGCGCTGTTCGACGTTTACCTGATGATGCTCGACGATGCCTCCCTGGGCAGCGAGGTGACCACGGTCATCAAGACCGGCCAGTGGGCCCAGGGCGCGTTGCGCCAGGTGGTGACCGATCACGTCAACCGTTTCGAACTGATGGACGACGCCTACCTGCGCGAGCGCGCCTCGGACGTCAAGGACCTGGGCCGCCGCTTGCTGGCCTACTTGCAGCAAGAGCGCCAGCAGACCCTGGTCTACCCTGACAACACCATCCTGGTCAGCGAAGAGCTGACCCCGGCCATGCTCGGCGAAGTGCCCGAAGGCAAGCTGGCGGGGCTGGTCTCGGTATTGGGCTCGGGCAACTCCCACGTGGCGATCCTGGCCCGGGCCATGGGCATCCCGACGGTGATGGGCCTGGTGGACCTGCCGTACTCCAAGGTCGACGGCATCCAGATGATCGTCGATGGCTACCACGGCGAGGTCTACACCAACCCCAGCGACGTGCTGCGCAAGCAGTTTGCCGATGTGGTAGAGGAAGAAAAGCAACTGTCCCTGGGACTGGATGCGCTGCGGGACCTGCCGTGCATTACCCTCGATGGCCACCGCATGCCATTGTGGGTCAACACCGGCCTGCTGGCCGACGTGGCCCGGGCGCAGAAGCGCGGCGCCGAGGGTGTGGGCCTGTACCGCACCGAAGTGCCGTTCATGATCAACCAGCGCTTCCCCAGCGAAAAGGAACAACTGGCGATCTACCGCGAACAACTGGCCGCGTTCCACCCGCAACCGGTGACCATGCGCAGCCTGGACATTGGCGGCGACAAGTCCCTGTCCTACTTCCCGATCAAGGAAGACAACCCTTTCCTCGGCTGGCGCGGCATTCGCGTGACGCTCGACCACCCGGAAATCTTCCTGGTCCAGGCCCGTGCCATGCTCAAGGCCAGCGAAGGCCTGAACAACCTGCGCATCCTGTTGCCGATGATCTCCGGCACCCATGAACTGGAAGAGGCCCTGCACCTGATCCACCGGGCCTGGGGCGAAGTTCGCGACGAAGGCACCGACGTGCCGATGCCGCCGGTCGGGGTGATGATCGAGATTCCGGCCGCGGTGTACCAGACCAAGGAACTGGCGCGGCAGGTGGACTTCCTGTCGGTGGGCTCCAACGACCTGACCCAATACCTGTTGGCCGTGGACCGCAACAACCCGCGGGTCGCCGACCTGTACGACTACCTGCACCCGGCGGTGCTGCAAGCCTTGCAGAACGTGGTGCGTGACGCCCATGCCGAAGGCAAGCCGGTGAGTATCTGCGGCGAAATGGCCGGCGACCCGGCCGCCGCGGTGCTGCTGATGGCAATGGGGTTCGACAGTTTGTCGATGAACGCTACCAACCTGCCGAAAGTGAAGTGGATGCTGCGCCAGATCAACCTCAGCAAGGCCCAGGAACTGCTGGCGGAAGTGATGACCATCGACAACCCGCAAGTGATCCACAGCTCCCTGCAACTGGCGCTGAAGAACCTTGGGCTGGCGCGGATGATCAATCCGGCGTCGAACAAGACCCTCTAGGCACGAGCACCTGTGGCGAGGGAGCTTGCTCCCGCTGGGCTCTGTAGGAGCTGGCGAAGCCTGCGATCTTTTGATCTTTTGATCTTTTGATCTTTTGATCTTTTGATCTTTTGATCTTTTGATCTTTTGATCTTTTGATCTTTTGATCTTTTGATCTTTCGCTTGAGATTCAAGTGTCTGGGGAAAGATCGCAGCCTCGTTGCACTCGACAGCTCCTACACAGCTCCTACACAGCTCCTGCGGGGCTGAATTAAATGTGCAGCTCCACCTCCCCCAAATGCCCCCCATGCGGCCCGAAACTGCGCTCGACCATCTGCCGCGTCCCATCGGCATGGACAATCAGCGCCGTACTCGCCCGTGTCCCGTAGGCCGGGCTGGCGATGAACACACTCGATAGCAACATCTCGGTCGCCACTCCCACCCCCGTATCAGGCAGCTCAGCCACAGGCGCGGGCTGAGGGTCGTTCAGCAGCGCCAACAAGGCCTGGGGCTGCGGATCGTCCAGCACCTCGCCCAGGGCCGCCCGGGCCTTGAGCAACTTGGGCCAGGGCGTGTTCAGCCCAGCGTTCGACACCCCATAGACGCCCTCGGCCAACTGCTGTGGCCCGCTATCACGGGCGTTGTAGTGCCACAGCTCGGCACCGTCGCCGAGCAGCAGGTTGAAACCACCGTACTCGCCAGCGCGAGGCACGACTTCGCTCAGGTAGTCGGCAATCGACAGATTTCCGGTCAGGAAGCGCGCCACCAGTTCACCGCGGGACTTGAAGGCCGGCAACTGGCCCGGGTCGCGGATGTTGGTCAGCGCGGCAAAGCGGCCCTCGGCGCCGATGCCGAGCCAGGTGCCACCGGCTTCGAGATCGCGCCCGGCATGGACATGGGGCGCGTCAGGCCATTGGGCCAGGGGCAGGGTCGGCCGGGCGTAGAACTCGTCACGGTTGGCCGCCACGATCAGCGGCTGGGCATGGCCGGGGCGCCAGGCGAATACGATCAGGCACATCAGGTTGTCCTGTTAACAATGCCAATCCGTTAAAAAAATAAAGCCCAACACCGCTTTTGTGGCGAGGGAGCTTGCTCCCGCTGGGCTACGAAGTAGCCCCAAAAACCTTGTTGGGTGGGCTGCGCCCACCAGCGGGAGCAAGCTCCCTCGCCACAAAGGCGATTAGTCGCATCCCCACCACTCTACCCATACATCACTGACGCATCCATCGCCTTCAGTAGAGCCCAAGCCCCTCGATCCGTTACCATGCCGCTCTTATTTCGGGGATGGGCGGGAGAGTCTGGTGGAATTTGTGCTCTATCTGCTGCTCGGCGCCTGCGCCGGCGTACTGGCCGGGTTGTTCGGCGTGGGGGGTGGGATCATCATCGTCCCGGTGCTGGTGTTCAGTTTCACCCTGCAGGGCTTCGACCCGCAGGTGTTGACGCACCTGGCGGTCGGCACATCCCTGGCGTCGATCATCTTCACCTCGGTCAATGCCGTGCGCGAGCATCAGCGCAAAGGCGCGGTGCGCTGGCCGGTGTTCGCCTGGATGACCGTCGGCATCCTGATCGGAGCCGGTTTCGGCGCGATCACCGCCGAAGCGATTTCCGGCCCGCACCTGCAAAAAATCATCGGCGTGTTCGCCTTGATCGTTGCCGTGCAATTGGCCCTGGACTTCAAGCCCAAGGCCAGTCGCACCGTGCCGGGCAAGGCCGGGCTGACCGTGGCCGGCACGGTGATCGGCTGGGCCTCGGCGATTTTTGGCATTGGCGGCGGTTCACTGACCGTACCGTTCCTGACCTGGCGCAGCGTGCCGATGCAGCAAGCGGTCGCGACGTCATCGGCCTGCGGACTGCCCATCGCCCTGGTCAGTGCGTTAAGTTTCATGATTCTGGGCTGGCACGACCCGCTGCTGCCGGCCCATAGTCTCGGTTTTGTGTATTTGCCGGCGTTGCTGGGCATCGCCTTGACCAGCATGGTCTTCGCCCGTTTCGGCGCGCGACTTGCCCATCGCCTGTCACCGCGCTTGCTCAAGCGGATGTTCGCCGCCTTGCTATTCTGCGTGGGCCTGAGTTTTCTGTTCTGACGCAATCCTGGCTTAATCCCGAGGTGGCAGCGTCGCCCGGGTATTTTTGACGTTTACGAGGAATATCAATGCTGCCTTACCCGCAGATCGATCCGGTGGCCCTGGCCATCGGCCCGCTGAAAATCCACTGGTACGGCCTGATGTACCTGATTGGCATCGGCGGCGCCTGGTGGCTGGCGTCGCGCCGGCTCAACCGCTTCGACCCGACCTGGAACAAGGAAAAACTCTCCGACCTGGTGTTCTGGCTGTCCATGGGCGTGATCGTCGGCGGACGCTTGGGCTATGTGCTGTTCTACGACCTGAGCGCCTACCTGGCCAACCCGACGCTGATCTTCGAAGTGTGGAAGGGCGGCATGTCGTTCCACGGCGGGTTCATCGGCGTGATGCTGGCGGCGTTGTGGTTCGGCAAGCGCAACAACAAGTCGTTTTTCGAGCTGATGGACTTTGTCGCACCGATGGTGCCGATCGGCCTGGGCGCCGGGCGCATTGGCAACTTCATCAATGCCGAGCTGTGGGGCAAGCCGACCGATGTGCCCTGGGCGATGATCTTCCCGCCGTTCAGCGACCCGGCGCAGTTGCCACGCCACCCGTCGCAGCTCTATCAGTTCGCTCTGGAAGGCGTGGCATTATTCCTTATCCTCTGGCTGTTTTCGCGCAAGCCACGACCAACCATGGCGGTGTCGGGCATGTTCGCGCTGTTCTACGGGATCTTCCGTTTCATCGTTGAATTCGTCCGCGTCCCGGACGCCCAGCTCGGCTATCTGGCGTGGAACTGGCTGACCATGGGCCAGGTGCTGTGCCTGCCGATGATCATCGGTGGTCTCGCGCTGATCTGGCTGGCTTATCATCGTGCGCCGGCTGCGGCGGCCAAGGTTTAAAATTCGAACCCCGAGGCGCAGGCCTCGGGTTCAAGGACACAGGTAATCCATGAAGCAATATCTCGATCTGGTGGCCGACGTCATCGAGCACGGCACCCGACAAGCCAACCGCACGGGCGTAAATACCATCAGCCTCCCCGGCGCCATGCTGCGCTACGACCTGAAGAAAGGCTTCCCGGCCATCACCACCCGCAAAATGGCTTTCAAATCGGCCATTGGCGAGATGTGCGGATTTCTCCGTGGCGTGAACAATGCCGCCGAATTCCGTGCCCTGGGCTGCAAGGTCTGGGACCAGAACGCCAACGAAAACACCCAGTGGCTGGCCAACCCGTTCCGCCAGGGTGAAGACGACCTGGGCGAAATCTATGGCGTGCAATGGCGCAAATGGCCGGCCTACAAGCAGATCCCGGTGAGCAACCCGGCAGCCATCGAACAGACGCTGGCCCAGGGTTACCGGCAGATCGCCGAGGGCGAAGAAAACGGCCAGGCCTATGTGGTGCTGTACAAGGCCATCGACCAGGTTCGCCAGTGCGTTGACACCATCATCAAGGACCCGGGCAGCCGGCGCATCCTGTTCCACGGCTGGAACTGCGCCCAGCTCGATGAAATGGCCCTGCCGCCGTGCCACCTGCTCTACCAGTTCCACCCGAATGTCGAGACCCGGGAAATTTCCCTGACCCTCTACATCCGTTCCAACGACCTGGGCCTGGGCACGCCGTTCAACCTCACCGAAGGCGCCGCGCTGCTGAGCCTGATCGGTCGCCTGACCGGCTACACGCCGCGCTGGTTCACCTATTTCATCGGCGATGCCCACGTCTACGAAAATCATCTGGATATGCTTAAGGAACAGCTCAGGCGCGAGCCGTTCCCGATGCCCAAGCTGGTGATATCCGAACGTGTGCCGGAATTTGCCAAGACCGGCGTGTACCAGCCTGAGTGGCTGGAGCTGGTGGAGCCGGGCGACTTTTCCCTTGAAGGCTACCAGCACCATGCGCCGATGACCGCGCCGATGGCGGTCTGAAGGAATCCCACCATTGATCGCTCCCACGCTCTGCGTGGGAGTGTATCCAGTGACGCTCTGCGTCACACAGGGACGCGGAGCGTCCCAGGCTGCATTCCCACGCGGAGCGTGGGAACGATCAATGGGCTTTCAATGCCCGTGGCTACGCCCCACATGTGAATGCTCCACCTCCGGCGCCACCGCCCCGCTCACTTCCAACCGCTGCAAGATCCCGCATTGATCCAAATCCGGTCCTTCGCCACAGCGATGGCGCAGGTCGATCAGTTGCGTCTGCAGGGCCAGCAGGCCATCGATGCGGGCCTTGACGTGCTGGATGTGTTCGTCGATCAGTGCGTTGACGCTTTCGCACTGGTCCTGGGGGCTGTCGCGCAGGGCCAAGAGGCTGCGGATTTCTTCCAGGGTCATGTCCAGGGTGCGGCAGTTGCGGATGAACGTCAGCCGTTCGGCGTGGGCCTGGGTGTAGACGCGGTAGTTGCCGTCGCTGCGGGCCGGTTCCGGCAGCAGGCCTTCGCGCTCGTAATAGCGGATGGTTTCGACCTGGCAGTCGGTGATCTTCGCCAGTTCTCCGATCTTCATGATGCGACCTCCTAAATAGGCGCTTGACCCTATAGTGGCTACAGGGTCTTTACTGCGCAACAGGCACTTTTCACGGACGTCACCCGATGAGCGATTCCCTTCACATCCACAAACCCGACCACGGCCATGACCACGGGCATTCCTGCTGCGCCTCGAAGGCGGCGCCAGCGGTGGTCAACCTCGGCAAAACGCCGACGGACGGTGCGCGGCTGAGCAGTTTTCGCATCGAAGCCATGGACTGCCCCACCGAACAGACGCTGATCCAGAACAAGCTCGGCAAGCTCGAAGGCGTGCAGCGACTGGAATTCAACCTGATCAACCGCGTGCTGGGCGTGACCCACGATTTGCCCAGCGACGCGCCGATCATCAAGGCCATCGAATCTTTAGGCATGCAGGCCGACCCGCTGACCGCGGGCGAGAAACCGGAAACCAACGACCTGCCCGCCCCGGCCAAGCCCTGGTGGCCGTTGGCACTGTCCGGGGTGACGGCCCTGGGCGCCGAGGTGATCCATTTCACCAGTGCGGCGCCAAACTGGGTGGTCGCCCTGGTGGCACTGATGTCGATCCTCAGCGGTGGCCTGGGCACCTACAAGAAGGGCTGGATCGCCCTGAAGAACCGCAACCTGAATATCAATGCGCTGATGAGCATCGCCGTGACCGGCGCCGTGCTGATTGGCCAATGGCCGGAAGCGGCGATGGTGATGTTCCTGTTCACCGTGGCCGAACTGATCGAAGCCAAATCCCTCGACCGGGCGCGCAACGCCATCAGCGGCCTGATGCAGATGGCCCCGGAACAGGCCACCGTGCAGCAGGCCGATGGCACCTGGCAGGTCCAGGAGGTCAAGGCTATTGCCTTGGCTGCGCGGGTGCGAGTGCGGCCTGGCGAACGCGTCGGGCTGGACGGTGAGGTGGTCGCCGGCCGTTCGACCGTCGACCAGGCGCCGATTACCGGTGAAAGCCTGCCGGTGGAAAAAACCGTCGGTGACAAGGTGTTCGCTGGCACCATCAACCAGGCCGGTGAACTGGAATACCGCGTGACCGCCGCGGCCGATCAATCGACCCTGGCGCGAATCATCCACGCCGTGGAGCAGGCCCAGGGCTCCCGGGCACCGACCCAGCGCTTCGTCGACCGCTTCTCGACGATCTATACCCCGGCGGTGTTTGCCCTGGCCCTGGCAGTGGCGGTCATTCCACCGCTGTTCATGGGTGCGCTGTGGTTCGACTGGATCTACCGGGCATTGGTGCTGCTGGTGGTCGCCTGCCCGTGCGCGCTGGTGATTTCCACACCCGTGACTATCGTCAGCGGCCTCGCCGCCGCGGCGCGCAAAGGCATCCTGGTCAAAGGCGGCGTGTACTTGGAAGGCGGCTACAAGCTCGATTACCTGGCCTTGGACAAGACCGGCACGATCACCCACGGCAAGCCGGTGCAAACCGACTACGTGGCGCTGGACCCAACCGTGGAAAATACCGCCCCGGCACTGGCCGCCAGTCTCGCCGCCCGTTCCGACCACCCCGTGTCGCGGGCGATTGCCAATGCGGCTGTGGATAAGCAACTGGAACCGCAGGTTGTGGATAACTTCGCGGCGCTTGCCGGGCGCGGCGTGCGCGGCGACATCGGCGGCCAGACCTATCACCTGGGCAACCACCGCCTGGTGGAAGACCTTGGCCTGTGCTCTCCCGAACTGGAAGAGAAACTCTTCGCCTTGGAAAAACAAGGCAAGTCCGTGGTGCTGCTACTCGACAGTACAGGCCCCTTGGCGCTGTTTGCCGTGGCCGACACCGTGAAGGACTCCAGCCGCGAAGCCATCCGGCAATTGCATGACCTGGGCATCAAGACCCTGATGCTCACCGGCGACAATGCCCACACCGCCGAAGCGATTGCCGCACAGGTGGGCATGGACCAGGCGCGGGGCGACTTGTTGCCGGAAGACAAGCTCAAAGCCATTGAAGCACTGTATGCCCAGGGTCACCGCGTCGGCATGGTCGGCGACGGCATCAACGACGCCCCGGCCCTGGCCCGTTCGGAAATCGGCTTCGCCATGGCGGCGGCTGGCACCGACACGGCCATCGAGACCGCCGATGTCGCGCTGATGGACGATGACCTGCGCAAGATCCCGGCCTTCATTCGCCTGTCGCGGCAGACGTCCAGCATCCTCAAGCAGAACATTGCCCTGGCCTTGGTGATCAAGGCGATCTTTCTCGGGGTCACCTTCGCCGGGTTCGCCACCATGTGGATGGCGGTATTTGCCGACATGGGGGTGAGCTTGCTGGTGGTGTTCAATGGGTTGCGGTTGTTGCGTAAGTAAAGATCCGCGGTGACCGGAAGGGCCTCATCGCGAGCAAGCTCGCTCCCACAGTTTTTGTTTTGTGCTGGCCGAAATATCCGCATCAACTTCGAATCCCAGCGGGAGCAAGCTCCCTCGCCACAAGGGCTGCACATGCAGCCGTGTCAATCACGCTTGGGCTCGCGGATCTTGTACCAGGCCACATACAGCGCCGGCAGGAACAGCAGCGTCAGCAGGGTGGCGATGATGATCCCGCCGATCATCGCGTAGGCCATCGGCCCCCAGAACACTTCCCGGGCAATCGGGATCATCCCCAGGCTCGCCGCAGCGGCCGTGAGCAGGATCGGTCGACGCCGGTGTTCGGTGGCCTCCACCACCGCATCCCAAGGCTCGTAGCCGTCACGTTCGTACTCATCGATCTGGGTCACCAGGATCACCGAGTTACGGATGATGATGCCAATCAACGCGAGAATCCCCAGGATCGCCACGAAGCCCATGGGCGTGCCCGTCGGCACCAGCGCCAGCACCACGCCGATCAACCCGAGGGGCGCGACGCTCGCCACCAGGAACAGTTTCTGCACGCTGTGCAACTGGATCATCAGGAAGGTTGCCATCAGGAACAGCATCAGCGGCACGACGCTGGCGATCGGCCCTTGGGCCTTGCTGCTCTCTTCCACCGTACCGCCCGTGGCCACCTTGTAGCCCACTGGCAGGCCGGCGGCGAACTTGTCGATGTCCGGTTGCAGCTGCTTGACCAGGTCGGTGGGCTGGATCTCGTCGCGCACCGCAGCCTTGATGGTGATGGTCGGCTTGCGGTCACGACGCCACACCAGTGGCTGTTCCAGTTCATAGCGCACCGTGGCAAACGCCAGCAACGGAATCGACGTACCGCCCGGGGTGACGATTTGCAGGTTCTGCAAGGTTTCCGGCGAACCGCGCTCGGCATCTTCGGCACGGCCAACCACGTTGACCAGGTAGATATCGTCGTTGACCTGGGTCACCGGCGAGCCGCTGACGATGCTGTTCATCAGCCTGGCCACATCATCGGACGACAAGCCCAACTGCCGCGCCTTGTCCTGGGCGATGTCGATACGCAGCACTTTGCCCGGCTCGTTCCAGTCGTAGATGATTTCGCCAATGTGCGAGTTCTTGTCCAGCTCGGTGGCCAGTTCGATCGCATGCTTGCGCACCTGGTCGATGTCCTTGCCGCTGACCCGGTACTGGATCGGCCGGCCCACCGGCGGGCCCATTTCCAGGGCCTGGACGTAGCTGCCAATGCCGACGAAATTCTCGCGCAGACGCTTTTGCAGACGCTCGGTCAGCGCGGTGCGCGACTCCAGGCCTTTGCTGACGATCACCAGTTGCGCGTAGTACGGGTTCTGCAGTTGTTGGTCCAGCGGCAGGTAGAAGCGAATCGCGCCTTCGCCGATGTAGGTGCTCCAGCGCGCGATGTCCGGGTCGTCCTTGAGGGTCGCTTCCAGGCGGTCGACGGCTTTGCGGGTCTCGTCCATCGAAGCGTTTTGCGGCAGGTTGAGGTCCA
Source organism: Pseudomonas thivervalensis (assembly GCF_001269655.1). Taxonomy (GTDB): domain Bacteria; phylum Pseudomonadota; class Gammaproteobacteria; order Pseudomonadales; family Pseudomonadaceae; genus Aquipseudomonas; species Aquipseudomonas thivervalensis. The sequence goes on along the minus strand of NZ_LHVE01000001.1, from coordinate 110,009 downwards.
CCAGGATTTCCGGTCGGTCCGAGGACGGGAAGAACTGGTTCTGCACGAAGCGCATGCAAAACACCGCCAGCACGAACAGCAGCACGGTGATGCCGATGGCCCACCAGCGGTTGCGCATCGCCCACAACAGGCCGCCGTTGAATGCCCGGCCGATCCGCCCCGGCTCGGCACTGTGGGGTTTGACGTTGGTGCTGAGGATGTGCACGCCGATCACCGGGGCAAACAGCACCGCGACGATCCACGACACCAGCATCGCCACGGCGATGACCGCGAACAAGGTGAAAGTGTACTCGCCAGCGGAACTCGCATTCAGGCCGATGGGGACGAAACCGGCCACGGTCACCAGGGTCCCGGTGAGCATCGGGAACGCCGTCGAGGTGTAGGCGAACGTCGCGGCCTGGTCCTTGCTGTCGCCTTTTTCCAGGCGCGTGACCATCATTTCCACGGTGATCATCGCGTCGTCCACCAGCAGGCCGAGGGCGATGATCAACGCGCCGAGGGAAATCCGCTGCATGGTGATGCCGCTGTATTCCATGAACAGGAAGACCATCGCCAGCACCAGCGGAATCGAGCAGGCCACCACCAGCCCGGCCCTGACGCCGAGGCTGACGAAGCTGACGAGCAGGACGATGATCACCGCCTCGAACAAGGCACTGGTGAAACCGCCGACCGCCTCCTCCACCACCTCGGCCTGGTCCGACACGGTGTGCACGCCAACGCCCACCGGCAAGTCGGCGGTCAGTTCGTTCATGCGCGCGTGCAGCGCCTTGCCGAAGTCCTGGATGTTGCCGCCCTTTTTCATTGCGATGGCGAGGCCGATGGCCGGCGTGCCGTTGAAGCGGAACATCGGTGTGGCGGGGTCGACGTAGCCGCGACGGATGTCGGCGATGTCGGCCAGTCGATAGAACCGGTCATTGAGCCGCAGGTTGACGTTGGCCAGGTCTTTTTCCGACTGGAACTGCCCGGACGTGCGCACGGAAATCCGCTCCGGCCCGGCATCGATCACCCCGGCTGGGGTTACGGCATTCTGCGATTGCAGGCTTTGCACCACCTGGCGCTGGTCGATCCCCAGGGCGGCGAGCTTGCGCGTGGAGAAATTCAGGTACAGCACTTCGTCCTGCTCGCCCACCATCTCGACCTTGCCCAGGCCCGGTACGTCACGGATCTCGGCGCGCACCTGCTCCACGTAGTCGCGCAACTGGCGCATCGACAGACCGTCGCCGGTGAAGGCGTACACCGAACCGTAGACATCGCCGAATTCGTCATTGAATCCGGGCCCTTGCAAGCCTTCGGGGAAGTCGCCACGGATGTCGTTGATCTTCTTGCGCACCTGGTACCAGATCTCGGGGATCTCCTTGGCCCCGGTGGTATCGCGCAAGTACACGAACACCGTCGACTCTCCCGGACGGGTATAACTTTTGACGTAGTCGAGGGAGTCGAGCTCTTCGAGTTTTTTCTCGATGCGGTCGGTGACCTGCCTGAGGGTTTCTTCCTGGGTCGCGCCTGGCCAGCGGGTCTGGATGATCATGGTCTTGATGGTGAACGACGGGTCTTCCTCGCGACCCAGGTTCATGTACGAAAACACGCCCATCAACAGGGCCACGAACATCAGGTACCAGACGAACGACTGATGCCGCAGGGCCCATTCGGATAAGTTGAAAGGCCCTTTCATCGTGCGTCCTCGTCGAGCTTCACTTTCTGTCCTGGCTGGAGACTGTTCACGCCGGCACTGACCACGCGGTCGCCAGCCTTGATGCCGTTGGCCACCAGTACCGAGCTGGCCGAACGTTCGAGAATCCGTACCTCACGGGGTGAGACGGTCTGGGTTTGCGGGTCGACCAGCCAGATGCGTGCCTTGCCATCGATCTCTTGCAACGCGCTGAGCGGCAGTTCGAGGCGCGGTTCGATGGTCGAGCTCAGGGTCACGCTGATGGCCGTGCCCAAGCGAAAACCTGGCGGTGTGTCGGTCAGCGTCAGGCGCGCGCGGCGGGTGCGGGTCGCGCTCTGGGCCTGGGGTTCAATCTCGCGGACGATGGCGGTGGTACGGATGCTCGGGTCCAATTGCGCGGCGACTTCGAACACCACGTCCGTGGGCAGCCGCTCGACCAGCCCGGCCGGCAGGTCGATCACCGCTTCCTTGATGTCCGGGCGGGCCAGGGTCACTACTTGCTGGCCGGCGGTGACTACTTGTCCGGCTTCGGCGTTCCAGGCGGTGACGACCGCGTCGTGGTCCGTGTGCAATTGGCTGTAGTTGAGCTGGTCGCGGGCCTGCTCCACCGCCGCCCGGGCCTGTTCGAGCGAGGCGCCGGTGGTTTTCAGGTCAGTCTGGGCGATGTCCAGTTGCGCCTGGGCACCCACGCCACGGTCGAACAATTGCTGCTGGCGACGGGCATTGGCCTGGGCATTGATGTACTGCGCCTCGATCCGCGCCAGATCGCCCTGGGCGGCGCGCAACTGGTTCTGCTGGTCGGTGGGGTCGAGCGTGGCGAGCAGGTCGCCCTTCTTCACTTCCGCGCCGACATCGACATTGCGGCTGGCAATGCGTCCGGGCACGCGAAAACCCACGTTGCTCTCGTAGCGCGCCTGGATATTCCCGGCGAACCGCCCGAGCGCCTGTTGGTCGAGGGCCCGGACTTCAACGGACAACACCGGGCGCACCGGTTCGGGCGGTGCTTCTTCCTTGGAGCAGGCGGCCAGCAAGAGGCCCGCCGAGACCATCCACACACGCTTCATGGCTGGGCTCCCGGGGTGGATTTTTCATAAGTGTTTTCAGCGATCTCGACGCGTACGCCGGGGTGCAGCAATTGCCCGCCGGCGGTGACGATTTTCTCGCCGCCCTTGAGGCCGTCGCTGATGATGACCTTGCCGGTCAGGTAGCGGCCGACCGTCACCGTTTGCAATTGCGCCTTGCCGTCGCCGTCCACCCGCCACACGGCCGGGTCACTGAGGTTCTTGGTCAGGGCCGACCAAGGCAGCTCGAAGGCGGTCTTGCCGGCGGACTTGGCCGTGGCGCTGACCACCGACCCCAGGCGCATGCCTTCGGGCAAGTCATTGAGGGTGACCTTGACCTGCACGGTGCCGGTCTGGGCAGACACCGCCGGGGTGATCTCGCGCACCGTGCCGGTGGTCTTGATGGCGGGGTTGTCCAGCAGACTGATGGTGATGGCAGGGTCCGACGGCGGTTCGCTCAACAACGATTCATAGATATTGAACACCGCGTCGCGCTCGCCGTCCCGGGCCAGGCTGAAGATCGGCTCCGTGGCCTGCACCACCTGGCCGACTTCCGCCTGGCGCGCCGTGATGATGCCCGGCGCTTCGGCAATCAGCGCGGTGTAGCTCAGTTGCTCACGGGCGTTGGCCAGTTGGGCCTGGGCGGCGGTCAGCGCACTCTGGCTGCTGCGCAGTTGGGCCTGGGCCGTGTCGTATTCGCTCTGACTGGTGTAGCCCTTGGGCAGGAGTTTCTGCTGGCGCACGAATGCCGCCGCACTCTGCTTGACCCGCGCCTGCTCGGCGGCGACCTGGGCCTCGGCGGAGTCGACGTTGGTCTGCAGGTCCCGGGGATCGAGCCGGGCCAGCACTTGTCGGGCCGAGACCCGGTCACCGACATCCACCTTGCGTTCGATGATCTTGCCACCGACGCGAAACGACAGATCGGCCTGCACTCGCGCCTGGATATCGCCGGTCAGGGTCACCGAGGCGGCGTATTCGCTGGGCACGGCCTGCTGCACGAAAACCCGTGGCAGGGCCTTTTCTTCGGGCTTCTTGTCACCGCACCCCGTCAACAACGCACACACGCCCAAGCCAACAATCAATTTGATTCCGGGACCAGCCATGCAGACTCCTTTGCGTTGTACGGACGTACCAGTGACGATACGACTGTGAGCTTAGAACAGGGTTCCACGAATACAATGGGTGCAGCAAATCAGGCGAACTGATCGCCTCCTGTAGGAGCTGTCGAGCGAAGCGAGGCTGCGATCTTTTGTTCTTTCGCTTGAGATTCAATTGGGCTCGGAAAGATCGCAGCCTCGCTGCGCTCGACAGCTCCTACGAACCCAAGCAGCAGGAGTCTGCCCATGCTCAAGACATTGGCGGTGGCCAACTACCGATCCATCAATAAATTGGTCATCCCCTGGGCCGGCTGAACCTGATCACCGGCCGGCGTGGCATTGGCCGGACTAGCCAGTGTCCCTGTGGCGAGGGAGCTTGCTCCCGCTCGGCTGCGCAGCAGTCGCAAAAGCGGCTAATGCGGTCAGCCAGCAGGAATGCTGGGGCCTGCTTCGCAGGCCAGCGGGAGCAAGCTCCCTCGCCACAGGATTATAGGTTGCCTGCTGGATCACATTCTTCAGCCCATCACCCCTGCCACTTGCCCCCCTCGACAATCACACTCTCAGGTTTGGTGTCATCGCCCAGTTCCTTGCGCACATATTGGTCGTACAGCTTGAGCAGGTACTTCTCTTCACCCAGCTTCGCCAGCTCGGCATTGACCCAGTCACGCAGCTCGAGATTGCCCTTCTTCACCGCCGGTGCGATCGGTGCTTCGGCGCCCAGCGTCTGCTCCAGCACGCGATAGCCGGGGTTCTGCTTGGCCCAACTGAACAGCACCAAGTTGTCCTGGGCATAGGCGTCACCACGACCGTTGGCCAGCGCTTGCAAGGACTCGGAATTTTTCTCGAACTTGAGCAGCTTCCAATCCGGGTGATTCTTGGTCAGCCAGATGTCCGCCGTGGTGCCGGTGGTCACGATAATAGTGCGGCTCGCCAGGTCATCGAGGCTTTTCACCGCGCTGGCTTGCGGCACCAGCGCCTGCACCGCGACTTTCAGGTTCGGGTTGGTGAACTCCACCGCCTCCTTGCGCTCCGGGGTCACGGTCATGTTGGCGAGGATCAGGTCGACCTTGTCGCTCTGTAGGAATGGAATCCGGCTCGCCGGTTCGACCGCGACGAACTCGACCTTGTTTTCATCGCCCAGCAGGTCCTTGGCGAATCGACGGCCGATGTCGGTATCGAAGCCGACATATCGTCCCGCCTCATCGACGAAACCAAACGGCGGCTTGTCGGTGAAGACGCCGACAATCAATTTGTCCCGCGCCTTGATTTTGTCCAGGTAGCTGGCCGGCGCGGTGCCTTGGCTGGCGACGTTCGGCTTCGGCGGTTCTTCGGTTTTATTGCAGCCGGCCAGCAGGAAGGCGGCGAGCAATGGCAGTAGCAGCAGAGAAGACTTGGCAGTTTTCATGACAGTTCCAGTTCCTTTGTTTGAGTCGTTTTGGGTAGTGCGGCGACGTAGGAGAACTTCTCCAGGAACTGCTGCGCGCGTGCGGTTTGCGGGTTCGTAAAGAAAATCTCGGGAGGGTTCTGTTCAAGGATTCGCCCGGCGTCCATGAATACGATGCGGTCAGCCACGGCGCGGGCGAAGGCCATTTCGTGGGTGACGATCAACAGCGTCATGCCTTCGCGGGCCAAGCCCTGGATGACTTCCAGCACCTCCTTGACCATTTCCGGATCGAGGGCGGCGGTGACCTCATCGAACAACATGACCTTGGGGTTCATGCACAGCGAACGCACGATGGCGATACGTTGCTGCTGGCCGCCGGAGAGCTGGCGTGGAAAAGCGTCGCGCTTGTCCAGCAGGCCCACACGGGCCAGCAAGGCTTCGGCCTGGCCGCGCGCTTCGTGGCGGTCGCGTTTTTGCACTTTGACCGGACCGAGCAGCAGGTTATCGAGCACGCTCATGTGCGGGAACAGGTGGTAGCTCTGGAACACCATGCCGATCTGCTGCCGCACTTCGCGCCAGTCGGTGCCCTTGTCCAGCAACTCGCGGCCGGCGAATCTCAAGCGGCCGCTGTGGGCCACTTCCAACCCATTGAGGCAACGCAGCAAGGTACTTTTGCCGCAACCACTGGGGCCGAGGATGACGATCACTTCGCCTGTCTTCACTTGCAGGTCGATGCCGTCCAGCACCTGCTGCTCGCCGAAAAACTTGTTGAAACCCTTGAACTCGATCAATGCGCTCATGCTTGCGTCCAACGCCGCTCCAGCACGCGGGAGGCGGCCGAGAGCGGGTAGCAGATGAAAAAGAAAAACAGGAACAGCGCGCCGTAGATCAGCACGGATTCGTAGGTGCGCTCGATGATCTGCTGGCCGACCTTGATCACATCCACCACGCCAATCAGCACCGCCAGCGAGCTGGTCTTGATAATGCGCGTGTAGACGTTGATGGTCGGCGGTGTCATGCGTCTCAGTGCTTGCGGTAACAGCACATGACCGTAGAGTTGCGGACCGTTCAACCCAATCGACAACCCCGCCTCCCGTTGACCGCGCGGCAACGAACGCAATGCGCCGCGCACCACTTCGCCGACTTCACTGGCGCCCCACAGCGACAACACCAGGACCGCGCACCAGAAGCTTGGAAGGCTCAGGCCAAAAAAGATCGGCAGGCCGAAGAACAGCAGGTACAACCAGACCAGCACCGGAATCGCCCGGAACAGCTCCAGGTAGACCCGCAGGACGGCGTCCAACCACTTCACACCCAACGTACGCAACACACCGTAGAGCACGCCGCCGACGGTGCTGATGGCGATGCTCAGGAAGGAAATCGACAGGGTTTGCGCCGCGCCCTTGCCCAGTTGCGGCAACGACACCCAGAGCAACTCAAGACCCGAACTGGCCATGCTGGAGCCTCCTTTCCAGGCGGCTGAGCAACAGCGACAGCGGCAAGAACAGCAGCACGCAAATCAGCGTCAGCACGGCGAGCATTTCATAGGTCTTGTAGTAGAGCGCGATGTAGCTTTTGGTGGTGTAGAGAATCTCCGGCACCGCCACGGCCGAGACCACGGTGGTCTCCTTCAACAGGAAAATGAAGTTGGCGAACAGCGACGGCAGGCTGAGGATGCCGGCCTGCGGCAGGATCACGTAGCGCAGCAATTGCCCGTGGGACAGCCCGATGGAGCGACCGGATTCCAATTGCGCCTGGGGCACCGCGTCCACCCCCGCGCGCAGCACTTCCGTGAGGTAGGCGCCGCCCAGGAACGTCATGGTGATGATCGCTGCCGCAAACCCCGACACCTTGATGCCCAGCGCCGGCAAGGCGAAGTAGACGAAGAACAACTGGATGAGCAGCGGCGTGTTGCGGGCCAGCTCCACGTACAGCCCCACCAGGCGTTGCAGGTAAGGCGTGCGCAGCACAAGGATCGTCGCGTTGAACAGCGCCACCAGCAGCGACGTGGCGATGGCGATAAGGCCGACCTGCAACGTCACGCCCACGGCCTTGAGAAACGCCGGGAGGGTGTTGAGGATAAAAGCGTAATCGAAGTTCATTGAACATCCTGGACGCCGCTCGATAAGCGGCGGTCATGCGGTCCATGGGCAGCGGATAGCTACTCGGCAAGCACGACTTTAATGGCATAAGAACTGGAATTTAAATACCGTTAAAGCATATTGATATCACGCAAAAAACTATTCACTCGGATTTGCCGGGAAGGTCAAAGACGACTATTTTCCTTGCGCCGCAGGGAGGATCTTTCGCGACATCCTCCTCACCATTACAAGGAAGAAAACATGGCTGACATAAAAGTGCCGCAGCGAATGGAACCGCAGGAAATCGTGAAATTGTTGGTGGCGTTGCGTAGGGCATTGAAGAGCGGGGTGGCCTGATTTGCGCCTTTGATCTGTGACCTGTAGGAGCTGTGTAGGAGCTGACGAGTGCAGCGAGGCTGCGATCCTTCCAAAGACACTTGAATCTCAAGCGAAAGATCAAAAGATCGCAGGCTTCGCCAGCTCCTACAGAGCCGAGCGGGAGCAAGCTCCCTCGCCACAGGTAATCCTGTTCCTGACCCAAGCAATCCTTCGAGCACAAAAAAACGCCGACGCTGTATCAGCCGTCGGCGTTTGAAACCGTAAAAGGGATTACCTCGCGAATCAGAACGCCGGCAGTACCGCGCCGCTGTATTTCTTCTCGATGAACGCCTTCACTTCAGGGCTGGTCAGGGCCTTGGCCAGCTTCTGGATGGCCGGGCTGTCCTTGTTGTCCGGACGGGCCACCAGGAAGTTGACGTAAGGCGAATCCGCGCCTTCGATCACCAGGGCATCCTTGGCCGGGTTAAGACCCGCTTCCAGGGCATAGTTGGTGTTGATCAGGTCCAGGTCGACCTGGTCCAGCACCCGCGGCAGCATGGCCGATTCCAGTTCCTTGAACTTGAAGTTATGCGGGTTCTTGGCGATATCTTTCGGGGTCGCCAACGCGTTTTTCGGATCCTTCAACTCGATCAGCCCAGCCTTCTGCAACAGGATCAGCGCACGGCCGCTGTTGCTGCCTTCGTTGGGCAGCGCGATAGTCGCGCCGTTTGGCAGGTCAGCCAGCTTCTTGTACTTCTTCGAGTAGCCGCCGAACGGTTCGACGTGAACACCGATCACGGTCACCAGGTTCGTGCCTTTGCCTTCGTTGAAGTTAGTCAGGTACGGCAGGGTCTGGAAGTAGTTGGCGTCCAGGCGCTTCTGGTCAACCTGTACGTTGGGTTGGACATAGTCGGTGAAAACCTTGATTTCCAGGTCCACGCCTTCCTTGGCCAGGGCCGGCTTGATCAGCTCGAGGATTTCAGCGTGGGGCACTGGCGTAGCGGCCACGACCAGTTTCTCTGCGGCCTGGGCCAGGCCCGACGCCAGGGCTGCCGCCAATGCGGTGAACAACAGAACCTTTTTCATGCAGTGTCCTTATCGAAAATCACAGTCGTCATGGACGACGGCTAAATGTGGTGTGCCAGTGAAGTGCTATCGCTGGCGTGATGCGGACAATACCGATATTTTTTATTCCTTAACAATATCTTTTATTCAAGTTCATATTCATTTTACTCATATATAAAAACACCGCCTTTTGTGGCGAGGGAGCTTGCTCCCGCTGAGCCGCGCAGCGGATCCAAGATTTTTGCGGTCGCTGCGCAACCGAGCGGGAGCAAGCTCCCTCGCCACAGTGGGTGTCCAGGCCTACGGTATTTGGTCCAGTCGATTGAGCAGCGCCTTGAGGGCTGTGCGCTCGGCGTCCGAGCCCCGGGCGATGACCTGCGCCACCTGCCGGTCAATCAGCTCCAGGGCTGAAGGCTGGGCCGGCAGATTCAAATGCTCCGGCAAAATTTCATCCCCCGTGCTCACCAGCAACGCGAAGTGGATGACGTTTTCCAGTTCGCGGGTATTCCCCGGCCAACTGTGCTGTTCGAGGGCATGTTGCGCCGCTTCACTGATCAGCGGCACGGCCAGGCCGAGTCGCTGGCTGTAGATGCCCAGGAAATATTCGGCCAGGGACAGGATATCGCCCACTCGTTCGCGCAGGGCCGGCAGTTCGAGCCGGCCTTCGCCCAGGTAGTGGTAGAGCCGTTCGTGGAATTTCCCGGCCGCCACCGCTTGCGCCAGGTCGATGCTGGTGGCCGCGACCAGGCGGACATCCACCGGGCTGGGCTGATGGGCACCCACTCGGGTGACTTCATGGTTTTCCAGCGCAGCCAGCAATTTGATCTGGATCGGCAGCGGCAAATCGCCGATTTCATCCAGGTAAAGGGTGCCGCCGTTGGCCGAACCGAACCAACCGGCCCGGCTGCTGGCCGAACCGCCGTAGCTGCCGGCGGCATAGCCGAACAGTTCAGCGTCGGCGTAGGTCGGGCTGATGGCGCCGCAGTTGACCGACACAAACAACCCACCGCGATCGCTTTCGCGATGGATATGCCGGGCCAGCAATTCCTTGCCGCTACCGGTTTCGCCGCGTATCAGCACCGAAATCGCCCGGGGCGCCAGTTGCTCCAATTCCTGGCGCAACTGCCGCGAACGAGGGTCGACGAATACCAGCGCCTTGGCGCGAATGCTCAGGGGACTTTTTTCCGCATCGGGAAAGGTCAGCAAGGGCTGACCGAAGGTTTCATGCAAACTCATGGCAGGCTCCCGCCCCAGACCGCCGGGAGACGGGGGGCGCTAAAAATTCAGGCGCGACGCAGGGCGTGATGCTCCATGCGGTTTTGCAGACGGTAGAGATAAGCGAAACCCTGCTCCCAACGCTGGTGGCCGGACTTCACATTGATATGCCCCGCCCCTGACAGGATCCCGGCCTCGGCCCCCCAGTTGCGGGCCAACTCCAAGGCGCGCGGAGCGCTCACGGCGGCGTCGTTGTCGGAGCTGACCACTTGGCTTGGGAACGGCAATAGATCATTGGGAATCGGCGCGAAGTTGCGCAGTGCCGGGACGCAGGCCGGCCGCTCGACATCCGCCGGTGCCACCAGCAACGCCCCGCGCACCTGCCGCAGGAACTGCACCGGCGCGGTGGCCGCCCAATGGGCCACCGTGATGCAGCCCAGGCTATGGGCGATCAGGATGACCGGTGTGCTGTCAGCGGCCACGGCCTCGGCCAACGCCGCGACCCAGTCCTCACGCCGTGGCGTCACCCAATCGGCCTGCTCGACCCGGGCACTGTTGGGCAGGCTGTTCTGCCAGTGGGTTTGCCAATGATTTTCCGGCGATCCTTGCCAGCCCGGCACAATCAGGTAGCGAATCGATTCGTTGCGCATGGGTGCTCTCCTGCGTGTCTGTTCCCGGACGAGTATAGGGAGGAGAGCTATATTACTTAAGGAATAAGAAGCTATTTGTTAATAACTAAAACAAATAACCAATCAACCCTCAGGTATTGCGTCGGTCTCACTCGCTACGCCCCTTGCGCAACAACACATCCAACTGATCCACCACCACCGCCCAATCTGCATCCTCAAGGATTTCCTCGCGCAGCATATCCCGCTGGCCCTCATTCCAGAAAAACGCATCGGACAGGTGCAGGTCGGGTTTGAGCGGTGAATGGCTGGCAATGAATTGATCGATGCTGACGGCGTCGTCAGGCAGGCCGAGTTGTTTGAACAAGGCGGGAAGCGTATGGATCGGGGTTTCCATGTCGGACTCCTGAGCATGAATGGATGACTGGGTTCTATTCATGCAGTCTAGTCCCTTGGAGCCGAGCACACTGTGGCGAGGGAGCTTGCTCCCGCTCGGTTGCGCAGCAACCGCAAAAAGCTTGGGGCCGCTGCGCAGCCCAGCGGGAGCAAGCTCCCTCGCCACAAAAGCGTGTTACAGCGGCAGTGACTTCAACGCCTCGTAAGGCCCCTGCGCCCAGTGCAACACCCGCTCACGCAACAACGCCGAAGCCTCCCGGCGCTTGTCCTCGCTATCGCCAACAAACACCTGCGCCGGCTGCTTGGCGTGCTGCCCCACCGCCGCGAACACCCGCTTGCACTGCCGATCATCGAGGCCGAAAAACGTCGCCAGCCTACCCGTCATCGCCTCGGGCAGCTCGGTGTAGTTGACCGCCATCCCAGCCGATGCCCGGCAGTGTTCCAAGCCCGTCGCCAACAACCGCCCCACCCGACGCGGGATGAAATCTTCCTGGCTGGCGAACGGCAACCCATCGTCCAGGACCGTTGCCCCGATCATCCCCGGCACCATGTGCATGCCGGGACGGCGCAGGTGGGAGACGGCGATTTCCAAGGGGTCGCGATAGACAAACAGCCAGGGCGTGTCGGGAAAGCACTCACGCAACAGCGCCAGCTCACCGATGTTCCAGGCGTCGAGCTTGACCACCAGGCGTCGCTCCACGCCTCGACGGCGCTGCCCATAGGCCGACAGCAAGCCCTTGAGCGCCACGCACCGTTCGGCGGGCGGCAGATCACCGCGCAGCAACGCATCCAGGGGTGGCGGTTCCGAGATGACGATGTGGTCGTCCAATTGGGCGAGCATCTGGCTGATCAAGGTCGAACCGCAACGGGAGGCATGGAAAATGAACGCACTGGGCCCAAGGCCCGGGCTTTGCCGTTGCCACAGACCCAGAGCGTCCAAGGGCGTCTGGCGGCGGAATGCCTGGTTGAAGGGCAGGCGCAGCGCGTGTTCCACGGCGTCGCCAAAAAATGGCTGCCGCAGTTGCGCGTCACCAAACCAGCACCAATCGACCCGCCACTGCCCGGCCTCTTGCCATAGGCGGATCGGCAGCCAACCGTGCAGATTCAGGTTTTCCACTGCTCTCTCCACTGCCGGCGACCGTTGCGCATAGTGGCTCGCAATTCTTCCCGGGTGAAATGAAACCCTCGTTCGGCTCCCAGCGCTAGCGCCGACGCAATGAAAGCGTCGAGGTCAGGCAGGCTCTGCAAGGTCCGGGTGAGGTCAGGATCGGTTTCGACGCGCTGCTGGAACCGAGCGAAGTCGCTTTGCCTGGCACGCGCGACGGGTGTAGTGGGCAGCCCATCGGCAATCTGCTGGACCAGCCACGGCCCGGGGCGACAATCGAGTACCAGGTGAACCCGCGAATGAGCACTTCGGTTAACCACTCGATGAGGCCGCGCCAAGTCGAGAAACCAGCATTCGCCGGCCGTCATCGGAATGATTTGTCCATCCAGGAAAAAATCCACGTCAGGGGGGCTGAGCAGGGGAACGTGCAGGCGCAGGTCGGCGTCCGGCCCACCCAGGTCATAGTCGCGATGCTCGTGGATGCACCCGCCCGGCCCTAGCCGCAGCAGCCGGGCCGAGACGATCTCCACCGGCCAGTTGCGCAACGCCTCATGCCAGCGACCGTCCGTTGTCCAAGGCGCGCGATGCACGGGCTGACCGCGCCCCGGCGACAGTTCGGTAACCGCATCGGTCGCCGAAATCAGCGCCACGCCGCTCCAGTCGCCGCTGTGATAGGCACTGTTGAAATGCCCCTGCCAGCGCGCGTCTTCAATGGCCGCCAGCGCCTGCAACAGCAGCGGCAGGTTCACCGCCACCGGCAGTCGGGAAAACGCCGGGCGCGTCATGCCAGCGCCCGGTTACTGAGTCACCGGGGCAGGCTGGGGCAGCGTGATATCGCCCTGGGCCCAGGCCGCTTCGCGGTTGGCCAGCGCCGTGGCAATCGACTGGACTTCGGTCGATTGCACTTCATTCGGCAGCGGGTCGAGGCCGGCGCTGGCGAAGATCTGCCCATAGGCGTTGCGCAGGTCGGCGTAGGCCAGGTCCCGACGCAGATCGGCCTGCAGAGTGTTCAGTTCACCCTGGATCAGGTCCAGCTCACCGATGCCGGCAGCCTGGTGACGACTGCGCAGTTGACCGACAATCTGCCCATCGATGTCCGACAGTTGCTGGCTGGTCTTGAACTGGCGCAGGGCTTCGCGATAATTCGCGTTGGCCACGTACAGTTGCGCCAGCACGGCAATCGACATCGCCTGGCGACGCGCCGACGCCACTTCTTCACCGGCCTTGGCCACGTCGATGGCCGCCGGGGCGGAGATCACGTTGAACAGGTTCCAGGTGACTTTCACGCCATAGTCAGCCCAGCCCTGCTCCACCAGGAACGAGTTGCTGTCGTAATGCCCGCCGGCGGAAAACTCCAGCCCCGGCAGCAGGCGCAACATGGCCTTGCGGGTTTCGGCGGCGGTGATGCGGGTCTGGTAATCCTGCTCGCGCAGTTCCGGACGGCTGGCCAGGGCTTCCTGTTCGAGACGGGCCAGGTCGACCTTGAGCTCCGGGATGGTGTATTCATCCTGGGTCGCCAGCGTCAGCTCGGTGCCCAGGGGCAAGTTGATCAGGGTTGCCAGTTCGGTCTTGGCCAGGGACAGCGCCCGGCGTTGCTCTTCCAGCTGGCGAGTGGCCTGGATCAGTGAACGCTGGTAACCCAGGGCCTGTACCGGATCGCCGATGCGCTGTTCGCTCATGCTCTGGCTGTTGTCGCGTGCGGCCTCGACCCGGGCCATCAGGCTGTCGATCTGCTTGAGCAGGCGTTCGGCGGCCATGGCCCGCCAATAGGCCGAACGCACGTCCTGGACGATAGTGTTGATCACCTTGCGTCGGCGCTCCTGCACGATCAAGCGCTGGTCCCCGGCCTGCTTGGCGCTGATGTAGCTGACGCCGAAATCGAGCACGTTCCAGACCATGGTCAGGTCCGCCACCTCGCGGTCACGATCCTGGGAGGTCGACGGTTCCAGGGACTGGGTACCGGTTTCCACACTCTGGCTGCTGGAGGCATTGACGTTGTTACGGCCCACATACCCGGCGTCCAGGGCCATGCGCGGCAGCATGTCGAAACTGGCCAGGTCCAACTGACGCTTGGCCAGAGCCTCCTCCATGATCTTCAAGCGCCCTTCGAGGTTGTACTTCACCGCCCGGGCCATGGCCTGGTGCAGGGTCAGTGGACCACTCAGCGGCTCCTGATCCTTGTACATGTTCTGCAGGTCGGTTCGAGCGCGCTGTTCGCTGACGCTGCGCTCGATCGGATCGCTGGTGACCGCACATCCACTCACCACCAACGCCAGCACACTCATACCGAATAACTTCTGACTTCTATTCATTCCCTGGACTGCCCCTGACTGCCCCAATATTTTTAGAATTCAGGCCTGCACTTGGCTGATGCCGACCTGTCGTAACGCGGTTGCCAGGCTGTCGACCTGATGTTGTTCAGTGTCCTTGAGCTGTTGCAGTTGCTGACCCAGGGTGGGTGCCCCGAACATCCCCCGCACCCCTTGGGATACATCGCCGCCCTGCATCGATTGGTTGCCGAAGGCGTCCATCGACTCGCCCTCGGAAGCGGAGTCCTGGCTGAACAAGGTCGACAGCGTACTGCTGCCGAACACCCCGCCATCGCCGCCACCAAAGCCTAGGAACCCTTGGCCACTGCCATCGCCAGCGGCATCCGTGCTGAACACCTGGGCGATATAGCTCGGCGCCAGGGCGCCACGGTTGATGAAAATATCCCCAATCGGCCGCAGGCCCCCGCCCACGTCCCGTTGCTCGAACAGCGGCGGGAAGCCCAGCGGCGAACCCAGGTTGCCGGTCGGCGGGGTAAAGACGATCGGTTGCAACGGCACCTCGGACGGCGGGATCACCGTGACCGGGTCGGAGGTCAGGAACTCCGGCGGTGGCTTCACATCGTTGGGCACCACGGTGTCGATCGCATAGTTGTTGGACACCGCCACGCTGGCCCCGGCGTTGCCCGACAGGTCGCTGACGTTGCTGGTGTCCAGGGCGATGAAGTTGCTCGGATCGGTGAGGTTCACCGTTGGTGTAAACGTCGCGGTCCAGGTCCTGCCGCCGTCGC
Organism: Pseudomonas thivervalensis; assembly: GCF_001269655.1. Taxonomy (GTDB): domain Bacteria; phylum Pseudomonadota; class Gammaproteobacteria; order Pseudomonadales; family Pseudomonadaceae; genus Aquipseudomonas; species Aquipseudomonas thivervalensis. The sequence continues at coordinate 94,934 of NZ_LHVE01000001.1, read as the reverse complement.
TGGTGGTCAGGTTGGTCAGTTCACCGTTGGTGACGCTGAGGTCCGACAGGTCGAAATCCGTCACCGCTTCACTGAAGGTGAAGGTCACCTGGGTCGTCTCGCCCACGCTCAGGCTCGGGTCGGCGACCACGATCGTCGCCGTCGGCCGGGTGGCGTCGAGTGCGTAGTTGCTGGAAATCGCGATGCCCACGCCGGCGTTGCCGGCCAGGTCCTGCACAGTGCCGGCGTCAAGCAGGATCAGGTTGGTGGCGTCGTTGACACCCGCGGTCGGCGTCAAGGTCGCCGTCCAGGTCAGGCCGCCATCACTGCTGGCGAGGTTGGACAACACGCCATTGGCAACACTGAGGTCCGACAAGTCGAAACCGGACACCGCCTCGCTGAAGCTGATGGTCACGGTGGTGCTCTGGCCGATGCCCAGCGTAGTGTCACCCACGGTGATGGTGGCGCCTGGGCGAACCGTGTCGATCGCGTAGTTGTTGGAGTTCACCACGCCGACGCCGCTGTTGCCCGAGGCGTTGATCACGTCACTGGTGTCCAGGCTGATCAGGTTGCTGGTGTCGGTGATGTTGGTGGTTGGGGTGAACGTGGCCGTCCAGGTGACGCCGCCGTCGGTGGACGACACGTTGCTCAACGTACCGTTGCTGATGGTCAGGTCGCTGTTGTCGAACCCGCTGACCGCCTCCGAGAAGGTAATGGTGACCAGTGAGGTTTCCCCGATGCGCAGCGCGCTGTCAGCCACCACGATGGCGGCCGTCGGTACCTGCGTCTCGACCGCATAGTTGGCCGAATCGGTCGTGCCTGTCCCGGTGTTGCCGGCCGCATCGCTCACGCCGGTATTGTCCAGGGTGATCAGGTTGGTGGCGTCGGTCACGCCCAGGGTCGGCGTAAAGGTCGCGGTCCAGGTCAGGCCGCCGTCACTGCTGCTGACCGCGCTCAGGGTGCCGTTGGCCACGCTCAGGTCAGCGTTGCTGAAGCCCGTCACCGCCTCGCTGAAGGTGATGGTCACCTGGGCGGTTTCACCCGGTTTCAACACCGAATCGCTCAGCACGATGGTGGCGCTCGGACGCTGGCTGTCGACGCTGTAGTTGTTAGAGTCGGTGCCGCCGACGTTGGCGTTGCCGGCCAGGTCGACGATGCCACCGCTGTTGAGAGAGATGAGGTTGCTGGTGTCCGTGACGCCAGCGGTCGGCGTAAAGGTCGCGGTCCAGGTGATGCCGCCGTCGCTGCTGCTCAGTCCCGAGATCACGCCGTTGGCGACCGTCAGGTCGGCGCTGGTGAACGCTGTCACGGCCTCGCTGAAGGTGATGGTGACCAACGAAGTTTCGCCGGCGGCAATGGCGGTATCGGCAACGACGATGGTCGCTGTCGGGCGCACGGTGTCGATGGCGTAGTTGTTCGAATCGGTGGTGCCGACGCCGGCATTGCCCGCGCCGTTGATCAAGCCGGTGTTATCCAACGTGATCACGTTGCTGGTATCGGAAATACTGGTGCTCGGCGTGAACGTGGCCGTCCAGGTGACGCCACCGTCGGTGCTGCTCATGGTGCTCAGGGTGCCATTGCTGACGGTCAGGTCCGCGTTGTCGAACCCGCTGACCGCCGAATTGAAGGTCACGGTGACCACGGTGGTTTCACCGATGCTCAGGGACGAATCGGCAACCACGACGGTGGCTGTCGGCACGTTGGTGTCGACGGCGTAGTTGTTGGAATTGGTCGTGCCGCTGCCGGTATTGCCCGCCCCATCGCTGACCCCGGTGTTGTTCAGGACGATGAGGTTGGAGACGTCGGTGACCCCGAGGCTGGGCGTGAAGGTGGCGGTCCAGGTGATGCCACCATCGCTGCTGCTGACCGCACTCAGCGTGCCGTTGGCCACGCTCAGGTCGGAATTGTCAAAACCTGTGACCGCCTCGGAGAAGGTAATGGTCACCAGCGAGGTTTCGCCGACGCTCAACGCCGTGTCGGCCACTACGATGGTGGCGGTCGGACGCTGGGTGTCGACCGCATAGTTGTTGGAATCGGTGGTGCCGCTGCCGGTATTGCCCGCGCCATCCACCACGCCGGTGTTATTGAGCGTGATCAAGTTGGTGGCATCGCTGACACCCCCACTCGGCGTGAAGGTCGCGGTGTAGGTGATATTGTCGCTGGTGCTCAGGCCGCTCAGGCTGCCGTTGGTGACACTCAGGTCCGCCAGGGTGAAACCGGTCACCGCCTCGCTGAAGGTAATGGTCACCACCGATGTTTCGCCGATGCCGACGGTGGCGTCGGCGACCACGACGGTGGCGGTCGGACGCGCGGTGTCGATGGCGTAGTTGTTGGAATCGGTGGTGCCGCTGCCAGCGTTGCCCGCCGCGTCAGCCACGCCGGTGTTATCCAGGGTGATGAGGTTGCTGGTGTCGCTGGTGCTGGCGCTTGGCGTCAGTGTCCCGGTCCAGGTAATCCCACCGTCGCCGCTGCTCAGGCCGGTGACGGTGCCGTTGGCGACCGTCAGGTCGGCGGTGGTAAAGCCGGTCACCGCTTCGTTGAAGGTGATGGTCACCAGGGAGGTTTCGCCAACGCTCAGGGAGGTGTCGGCTACAACGATGCTAGCGGTTGGCCGCTGCGTGTCGACCGCGTAGTTGTTGGAGCTGGTGGTGCCGCTGCCGGTGTTGCCCGCCGCGTCCGCCACACCGGTATTGGCCAGGATGATCAGGTTGGTGGCATCGCTGACGCTGGCGCTCGGGGTGAGCGTCGCGGTCCAGGTGATACCGCCGTCGCTGCTGCTCAACCCGCTCAAAGAGCCGTTGGCCACGGTCATGTCCGCCAGGGTGAAACCCGTGACGGCCTCGCTGAAGGTGATCGTCACCAGCGATGTTTCGCCGATGTTCAACGCGGTGTCGGCCACCACGATGGAAGCGGTCGGGCGCTGGGTATCGATGGCGTAATTGTTCGAGTCGGTGGTGCCGCTGCCGACGTTGCCCGCCAAGTCCGCAATGCCGGTGTTATCCAGGGTAATCAGGTTGCTGGTATCGCTGACGCTGGCACTTGGTGTGAGCGTCCCGGTCCAGGTGATACCACCGTCGCTGCTGCTCAGGCCGGTGACCGTACCGTTGGCGACCGTCAGGTCGGCGGTGGTGAAACCGCTCACGGCCTCGGTGAAGGTGATGGTCACCTGGGAGGTTTCACCCACGCGCAGCGCGGTGTCGGTCACCACAATGGTAGCGGTGGGGCGTTGCGTGTCGATGGCGTAGTTGTTGGAGTTGGTCGTCCCCACGCCAGCGTTGCCATTGAGGTCCGCCACGCCCGTATTGTTCAGGACAATGAGATTGGAGGTATCGGTGATCGCCGCATCCGGCGTCAGGGTGGCGGTCCAGGTGATGCCGCCGTCGCTGGTGCTCAGGCCGCTGATCGAGCCGTTGGCGACGGTCAGGTCGGCGGCAGTGAAACCGCTCACCGCTTCGCTGAAGGTGATGGTGACCGTCGAGGTCTCGCCAATCCTGAGGGCGGTGTCGCTCACCACGATGGACGCCGTCGGCGCCACCGTGTCGTTGACGATGTAATTGTTCGAGTCGGTGGTGCCCACGCCGGCATTGCCGGCCAGGTCGGCAACGCCGGTATTGTTCAGGGTGATGATGTTGGTGGTGTCGGCGATGTTGCTGGCCGCGGTCAACGTACCGGTCCAGGTGATGCCGCCGTCGCCACTGGTCAAGGTGCCGACACTGCCGTTCTGCACCGTCAGGTCCGCCGCGGTAAGGCCGGTCACGGCTTCGGAGAAGGTGATGGTCACCGTCGACGTGCCACCGGAGTTCAGATTGGTGTTGGCCACCACGACGGTCGCGGTGGGCGGTGTTTCGTCCGGCACATAGTTGGTGTTGATGGTGCCGCCATCGCCGTAGACGTTGGCCACCGACGCCGGCGAAACACCGGCGGTGCCCGCACTCGTCCCGCCCACGCCACTGCCGCCGACGTTGCCGGCCAGGGCGGCGAAGTTGACGGCGGTGATCAGGATCGAGCCTTTGTTCCAGATCGCGCCGACACCGACGCCGCCCGCACCGCCCGCCTGGAGATAACTACCGCCAGCCCCGCCGCCGCCACCGCCACCACCGGCGCCGACGTTGTTGGAAATGGTCGAGTTGCCGATGATCCGCAGGGTCGCGCCGGTATCGTTGTAGATACCCCCCACCGCGCCACCACCATCGCCGCCGAAGTTGTCGTACCCGTCGCCGCCGCCGCCACCGCCGATGGACAAGCCACCGCTGGAGGCCGTGCCACCCGCCGAACCGGTGCTGTAGCCCGGATACGCAGCGCCACCCGCGCCACCTGTGGTGGAACCACCACGCCCGCCAATGTTGAAGAAGCCGCCGCCCGCGCCGCCCTGTCCGGCCGTGCCGTTGGAGCCCGTGGAGTTGAGCGTGTCGCCGCCCTTGCCACCGGTGCCACCCGTGATCGCACCGCCGCCACCGCCGCCACCACCGGCGTACTGCGGCGTCACACCGCCGCCACCACCACCGCCCGAAGCGGCGTTCGCGGTCACCGTGACGTTGCGCAGGGTCAAGGTGCCGGCGTTATAGATGCCGCCGCCCTGGGACACCAGCGCATCGTCGCCGCCGTTACCACCGTTGCCTGCCACCATGCCCCGGGTTATCACCAGGCCATCGAGGGTGGCGGTGGTGCCGGACGTCACTTGCATGATCTGGGTGCGGTACTGACCGTCGAGGGTCACGTCGGCGACGTTGTCGTTATTGAGGTCGCCATCGATGGTGATGTTCCTGTCGACCACCAGCACCTGGGTCAGGGCGACGGTCATGCTGGTATTGAACGTGACGATGTCGCCGTTCTGCGCCGAGCCCAAGGCAGCGCGCAAAGAACCGATACCCGAATTGAGGTTGTTGGTGGCGGTCCAGGTGGCCAGGCCCCATTGGTATTCGCTCATGGCGGAGTTCGAGAGCACGTTGGCGCTTTCGATATTGCCGGTGGCGATTTCCAGGTCCCAGTCGCCGCCCAGGCCGGTGCGGTCGTTGGACGCCGCCACGTCGCGGCCGGTCAACTGCGCCAATGAATCGACAAAGTTCAGGCCACGCTCGCCTTCGGCGGTGTAGCAGCCATAGATCAGGATGTCGCCGCCAGCGTTCATGTCCTGGCCGATCTGCGCCAGCACTTCGCTGCGGGCCTGGACGTTATCCGCCGACAGGTAGCTGTTGCCCAGCCACAAATCACCGGCGTTACCGTGAGCAATGATCTGCACCGAGCTGACGCCCTGGTGGGTGTCCAGGTAATCGGCAATCTGCTGCAAGCCGTCCTTCGTGGCATCCAGCTGCACCACCTCGGTACCAGGCGCCACGCCTTCGAGCAGGTTGGCGGAGTCCTTGACCCGGGAATCGACAAACACCACGGATTTGCCCGGCACGACAGCCTGGGTGGCATCGACCTGGCCCTGGGGCGCATGGGTGTCGGTCGGCTGGTCCGCCGTGGGGGTCTTGGCCGCCTCGGCAGTGGGCTGGGCGTCCGGTTGCGCGGCATCGGCCACGGTGGCCGCCACCGCGCCGTCGAACAGCATTCGCGGCTCCAGGGACATGATCATTGGCGATGCCAGGGCCTGTGTGCCCTCGGTTACCCGCGATTTGCCTTTGCTCCACCACATGATGATCACCTGGACTCGAACTTTTTGAAACGCAAATGAAAAAAACCGCAGTCAGCTGACGGCGGCGTCGGTTTTCATACGAATGACATTGGCGGCGCTGGCCGACCCATCGCGCCAGAACGACAACTCGGCATACTTTTCAAACAGGTCCGGCGGCAACAAGGTCCGCCGGGCTTGCGGCGCGACCTTGGGCTTGACCTTGTGCAGGCCGGCCACGCCCAGGGCCTGGTCGAAGGCCGGTGCGTCGTAGGTCAAGTGATTGAAATCGTGCTCGAACCAAGGCTCGCCGATGAACTCGTACACCAGGCGCATCACCCGCTCCGGGGCCTGGCTCAACAGATCGTAATCCACGATCAGCAGCGACTCGGCGTTCTCACCGTAATAGGCCTCTTTGAGCGCCGTCCAGGCGAACCCCACTAGGCGGTTGCGCTGGGCCAGGGTTTCACAGCGGCTGTAGACGGTGTTGCGTTCATCATCGTCGTTGAACAGCTTGGTGTTCTCGAACGGGTTGGCGCGGTAGAGCCGCTCCAGGCTGTCGAGTACCCAGGCCACGTTGCGCACGCAGGCGATGGTCTTGGCTTGGGGGAACAGATCCTGCAGGGCAGGCAGGCGGGCGCACCATTGGCGGTTGGTGTCGAAGATGACCGGTTTATCGGCTTTGTCGGCGTAATAGGAATCGAAAAGGCCGCGCAAAAGGCGGCGGCGCAGGTCGGTGTCGATCACCGAGCCAAACTCGCTGCCGGCGCTGCATTGCTGCAGGACGCTGCTGAACAGCGTGCCAACGGGACTGGTCATGCCGGCATGAAAGCGCGGGTTCTGCAACAAAATGGCAGACAGCAGGGTCGAGCCTGAGCGCGGTAAACCGGAAATAAAGTGAAACTGCGGCAATCCATTCACCTTTGTTTGTAGTCCCTTTGTACCGCCAAGCGTAGCCGAGGAAATAATCTTCGCCTAGTAGTACTTTGATATCAGATTCATCCCGAGCTATAAAAAAGATGGACGGTAGAGACGCTCGGGAACCTGAATCGATTAAGCCATGTCGTGGCATTTTCCGCCCGCTTCGTTCGGCAGAATCAAACATCCCGGTCTACGCTCAGCCGTGCGTGACCAGGCCAGGGAATGAAGGAGTCGGGCTGATCGCACTCTTGTCCTTCACGTCCGGGCACTGCAAGACCAATCACCTGAAGGATGAGGAATCTATGGAAGTATTCATCGGCACTATCCAGTCATTCGCCTTTAGCTTTGCACCCGCTAATTGGGCCCTGTGCAACGGGCAGACGCTTGCCCTTTCCCAATACCAGACCTTGTTCGCCCTGATCGGCGTGTCGTACGGAGGCAATGGCCAGACCACCTTCATGCTGCCCAACCTGCAAGGTCGCCTGCCCCTGTGCCAAGGCAATGGCCTGGGCCTGAGCCAGCGTGTCATCGGAGAAATCTCCGGCACCGAAAACGTCACGGCAACAATCAACAACCTGCCCAACCACACCCACGCCCTCACCGGCATCACCGCCTCGACCACCCTGCAGTTGGCCAACCCGGCCAGCAACCCGGTGAATACGCCAACGGCCACCAACTCGTTCATTGGCACCTCGGGCACCGGGCCAGGTTCGGCAGCAATCTATTCCGACCAGATCGGCGCTTCGCCAGTGCCGCTGCAAGGCGTCACCACCACCGTCAACGGCACAGTCGCCCCCACCGGCGGTAACACGCCGATGACGGTCATGAATCCGTTCCTGGTCATCAACTTCAGCATTGCCCTTCAAGGCTACTTCCCGTCCCGCAACTGATGAACCGCCGGAGGGCTGCGGTCCTCCGGCCTCTTGGAGTGTCGACATGCTGCAACAGGTTCATAGCCACCATTTCCAACCGCTGCTGGGCCAGACCGGCAGCCTGACCCTGCCCGACGGCAGCTGCCTGCCGGTGCGCTTCGAAACCCTTGACGAAACACCTCGTGCGAAGCTGCCGAACACCGCGCGCATGCCGTTCAGCGTGGAATTCAACAGCCTGGAAAGCACCGCCTTCGTGGACGGCCTCTGCGCTCTGGAAGTGCCGGAGCTGGGCAAGCTCGAGGGGGTGTTCGTGTCCCGGATACCGCCCATGGGACGGGATCCGGCGCTGGGGTATTTCTACATCGCGTTCAACTGAGGACTGATGAGGTTCCTGTGGGAGCGAGCTTGCTCGCGATGGCATTAGCCCAGACGACCCGGAACCTGTGGCGAGGGAGCTTGCTCCCGCTCGGCTCTGTAGGAGCTGGCGAAGCCTGCGATCTTTTGATCTTTCGCTCCAGACTCAATTGGCAGTGGAAAGATCGCAGCCTCGCTTCGCTCGTCAGCTCCTACAGATCCAGCGGGAGCAAGCTCCCGCGCCACAGGTTCCGGGTGGATGGGAGATCGCCTTCGCGAGCAAGCTCGCTCCCACATGGGCCATGGGGTAAGTCAATTGCCTTTCGGATACCAGACCAACCGCTCCGCCGCCGGATTGCGCTCTTGCACTTCGAAGCCCAGCGCCAGGTAGTGCCGGCGTGCATGGGGGTTGCTGGCCCAGACCACGGTCGCCACCGGGCAACGGATCTGTTGCGCGGCGTTCTGCACGCCTTGCAGCACTGCCCGGCCATACCCTTGCCCACGGGCCTGGGGAATGAAGGCCAGGTACAGCACGCGAATTTCATTGGGGCCGAAATCCGTGCTCAAGGCGCCGATGGCGGTGCCGAGTTTTTCCACGACGTAATGCATGGCGTTGGGGAAATTTTCGCCCAGCCCTTGCTCCTGCACCTGGAACTGCTGGGCAATCACCTGTTGCACCTGCTCGTGCTCGCCGTCGATCCATTGCAGGTCCGGCCGCGCCGCCTGGTACAGACTCTGCAAGAACGGACCATCGCTGACCCGCGATGGACGCACCACCAATCCTTCTGCCGCCACTGAGTCCATGCTTGCTCCCTAGGGTTAGAACCCGCTTTCCCTGACACCCAACGCCGCCAACCGACGCCAGGCCGCTCCCAACACCGACTCGCCCTTGCCCTGCAGCACCGCCACGCCACGCAGCGGTTGCACCGGAGCCGACGCCTCGTCGACCGCACTCAAGCGCACGCCATATTGCGCCTGCACCGGCTCGGCCCGCTGTTGCGAATCGCGGCGCACTGCAATTGGCCCATGGTGGTCGGACGTCAACGCTTGCTGTTCGACCCAGGCCACCCCGTTGGTATCGATTTCATTCAACTGCACGGCAATCGAAGGGTGCATCGGATCATCCGCGATGAAACGTCCCGTGGCTCCCGGCCCAATCCGCCAAAGCTCGGCTTCAGTGAGATACCCGCGCAACCGCGAATCGGTCTGCACCACCCGCGCCAGCGCCTGCGTCGGTGACAACCAGCGCCCTACCGACAGTTGCGGCAACACATCGCGCACCTGGCCGGCATGGGGCGCACGCAACAACAAGCGTTCACGCTGGGCGACCAGGCCCCGGTATTCGGCCACCGCTTCGGCCAGTTGCTGTTCGATGATGCCGGCATCGGCAGCGGTTTCGCTGCGCCCGGCCTGACGACGCATCTGCAATTGCTGGATCTGGATTTCCCGGCGCACGATGGCCAGGCGCGACGCCATGTCCGGTGACTCCAGCTCGATCAACACATCGCCCTGGGCCACGGTCTGGCCGTCGTGCACATTCACCTGCTTGACCCGAGCCGCCACTGGCGCATGCAGGGCACTGGCCCGCCCGGCCTCAAGCATGGCTGGCACCTCCACCGCGCTGCGCCAGGGCAACAGCAACACCAACAGCAACGCCAGCAACACCACGCCGCTCAAGAGCATCCGCCCACCATGGGCTTGCTCACGGCGGCTCCACCATTGCCGCCACTCATTCACGATGGGCATGAAAATGAACCACACCAATTCCACCATCATCAGAAAAATGCCCAGCACCTTGAAGAACAGGTGATAGACCGCCAAGGCAATCCCGAAAAACAACAGCGCCCGCCACAGCCAGGAGCCATAGCCCCATACCAGCAAACGCCGACGCATCTTCGGCGACCAGGGTTCAGGCGCCGCCGCGCCATACCCGAACAAGGCTTCGCGCAGGCGCCAGCGACACAGGGCGAACGCACGCCCCTGAAGGTTATCCACCGCCCAGAAATCACTGAGCAGGAAATACCCGTCAAAACGCATGAAGGGGTTCAGGTTGATGATCAGCGTGGTGATCCAGGTCGCGCTGGCCAGCATGAACGCCGCGGTGCGCGCCGGCCCGTCGGGCAACAGCGACCAGGCCAGCAGCGCAATGCACGCCAGCAGCAATTCGGCCAGGACCCCGCCCGCACCGATCAACAACCGTGCGCGTCGATCGTTGATCCGCCAGGCGTCGCTGACGTCGGTATAGAACATCGGCAACAGCACCATGAACGCCACACCCATGCTTTGCACCCGGCAACCGGCCCGCTTGGCCATGAAGGCATGGCCGAATTCGTGGCACAGCTTGGCGAAGAGCAACGCCGTCCCGAACGCCAGCGCACCGCCCAGGCTGAACAGGTGCGGAAACGTCGCGACGAATCGCTGCCAGTCCCGCGACACCAGGAAGATACCGAGGCCCAGGGTCAGCGGCAGGCCATAACGCAGGATTCCGGGGCCGAACCGCGCCAACCGGGGCCAGGCACGATTGAGAAAAGCGTCCGGGCGCCACAGTGGAATGCGAAAAAACAGGTATTGATGCAGCAGGATCTGCCACAGGCTCTGGCGCTGTGCGGCGGTCTTGAACAGATAACTGTCACGCTGTTGCGGGTCCATCGCGCTGATCAGGTCATGGCCGCGCAAGAAGCCCAGCAGTTGCTCCAGCGATTCGCCATTGAGCGGCAGGCCTGGCTCACGGTTCGCAGCTTGCAGCACCTGCTCCGGATCACCGAGGGACCAGTGCCGCAACATGCGCATCGCCGCCGCGCCCAACTTGAAATAGCGCCCGCGCACCGGATCGGCCAAGGTCCACTGCGGCGAACCGTCCGGGTCCGGCGCCGCCGGGGACAGTTGCAGGTCCGGCCGCAGGCTCGGCAGGTCCATGCTACAGGCCTACGCTCTGGCGCAGGCCGGCCAGTGGCCGCCGCAACAGGTACAACGCCAGCGGCGCACGGTCCCCGAAGACCTTCGCCGTGCCCCGCAGGCCGATGCGCGGCGCCGTGGCATCGAAACGCGCATCCAACCGATACGCCAACTGCCCGGCGGCGGTAGGCTGCGCTTCATAGGCCGAACGCTCGAGCCAGGCCAGGTGCCGCTGCAACGGGTCGCTGTCGAGAAACAACGCCACTTGCGCACCGGGTTCCAGGGCAATCGCGTCGCCCACGGCCAATTCAATGCGCAATTCGGCCTGGTTCGGATCGGCGATTTCCATCAGGCGCTCGCCGGTCTGCACGGGCTTGCCAAGCCAGCGCTCGGCGTCGGCGAACACCGCGATGCCGTCACGCTCGGCGCGGACTTCGCTGCGCTTGAGCAGTTCAAGCGCGTAGTTGCGCTCGGCGCGTTTCTGCTCGACGCGGGCGGCGAGCAAGTCAATCTTCGAACTGGATTCAGCGTCGGCAAACGAACGCTGGGAATTGGCCTTGAGTTCCGCCTCGGCCACGCCCAACGCCCGCTCGGCCACATCGGCCTGGGCCTTGAGACTGGTACTTTCGAAACGCAACAACAGGTCGCCGTTCTTGACGCTCTGGTTGGGCTTGACCAGGAATTCGGCGATCACGCCATCCAACGGCGCTGCCACCACCTGCCCGCCCAGCGGCACCACTTCGGCCGGGGCCAATACGGACTGGCGCACCGGGATCAGCAAGCCCAGCAGCAACACCGCCACCAGGACGACCTGGCGCTTGCGCGTCCAACGCAGGCGCCACGGCTTGCGCGGTTGCAGCGCCAGCCACGCATGGCTGTAGGTGTCGCCCAATTGCGACAGCAGCACTTGTTCGGGCGGGGTCCAGGGCAGGTCGCGGGCCAACCACAAGCCGCCGAACACCTGGCCCTGGTGATCAATCAATGGCAGCCAGAACACCTGCCCGGCCGACAGGCTGCGCCAGTCTGCCCGGATGGATTCACTCACCCCATCGGCGGCGATCACCCGGGCCTGATTCAATTGACCCTGCTTGAACAGTTGCGCCACCGCCTGCTCGACAAACGCCACGAATGGCGCATTCGGCTCCACGGTACTGACGCCGGTCACGGCCTGGACCTTGCCGGCGATCAACAACGCGGCATGACGAAAGCCGAACAGGGCCTGGCCATCGTTGACCAGGCTGTAGCTCAATTGCGCCGGCGTCCGCGCCGCCCGTGCCTGACGTTCAAGGTCGAGGAAGCGGGCAAACACCTGCTCGGCGCTGCCCGATATCGGCGCGTTCACTTGGGCTCCGCGAAACGCGCCGTGCCGCTCATGCCGGACAGCAAGCCGCTGGCGTCCGGCACGCTCGCCACCAGCAGCAGGGTCTGGCTGCCCTCGTCGATGCGCGCGCCCAGGCGCTTGACCGTCGCTTGCAACGGCTTGCCGGTTTCATCGGGAACAAAGGTAAAAGGCTGGCCGGGTTTGAGCCTGTCCATCCAGCGTGAAGGCACCAGCAGGTGAATCTCCAGGGTGCGGTTGTCGACCACGTCCAGCAACGGCGCGCCGGCCGCCACGCTTTCATAACGCTGGACCTTGCGCGCCACCACTTGCCCGTCGAACGGAGCGATCACGCTGCAGCGCTTGACCTGGACCTGATAGACCTGGGATTGCGCCTGGGCCTCGCTGAGCCGCGCCTCGGCCCGCGACACCTCGAAACGCCCGACGGATTTCAACGCTGCCAATTGCCGGTTATGGGCCAGTTCTTCACCGGCACCACGGCTGGCCGCCTGGGCCGCATTGAGCTGGGCCTGATAGGCCGAACAATCGAAACGCGCCAGGGTGTCGCCCTTCTTGAACGACTCGCCCTCACTGAACGGCAGCTCGACAATGCGCCCTGCCAACTCGCTGGCCAACACCGCCTGATCCCGCGCCCGAAGCACCCCACGCGCCTCGCTGCCCGACGCATTGGCGGCGACGTTGCTCTCCAGCAACGGATCGTCGGAAGCCGGCGTCTGCGCCTGGACCCCGCACGTGATGAAGGCCAATCCCACAACCCAACTACTCAAACGACGCATGACCGTTACTCCCTGACGGATGGGCGGAGTCTACGACAGCGGTGGGGGGCGTCAAGGGAGTAGCGGTGAAGAGAGGGAAATCTTTGTGGCGAGGGAGCTTGCTCCCGCTGGACTGCGCAGCAGTCCCAAATCCTGGCGCCACGGTGTGTCAGGCAGATCGCATTCAAATTGCTTGGGGTTGCTGCGCAACCCAGCGGGAGCAAGCTCCCTCGCCACAGGGATCGGGGTTGTGCAGGGTGAGTAAGATGGCCATCGCGAGCTCGCTCCCACGGGGGCTTGTGTCGAATGAAGTATCAAGGCCAACACCGACCTACTGTGGGAGCGAGCTTGCTCGCGATGACTTCGTCCAGACAACCCAGTGCCTGGCAGATGTCCCAACGGTCTACTCCACCAACCTCAACACCCCATCGCAATACACCACCTCACGCCCCAACCACCCCACATCCACCTGAGGCAGTACCGCCGAAGGTTTGCGCAGTTCACGCAGCAACGTCGAGCCGTGGGACAAGCGTCCGCCCATGCGCGCGATCACGGCGCGGGCGCTTTGGTAGTGAGCGTGGCGACCTGGGTCCAGGGTGTCCTCCAACAGAATGTCTTCACCCAGGATGCCCTGGGCCCGCCCCGGGTAGATCAGGAGCCCACTCGCCTGCTCAGTGCCTTCACGACCGTCCTGCCAGAAGCTGCCGTCGCGGCTGCGGATGTCCGGGTGCGGGGCGAACCAACGCGCGCGGTCGGCGCTTGGCATGGCGTGGTGCAGGCGGAAGAAGATTCGCATCAGGTTGTCGCGATACCATTCGCGCACCTGCAAGTAATAGCCGCGCAACCCCGGCAGGCCAGCCCCATGGGCCAAGCGAATCGCCCGGGACCATTGTGGGAATGCCTGCAATGGCAGCGCGGTCGGCGCCGGGCGTGGCGTCGCTGGGTCGGTTTCCCAGGGCAGGCGATGGGGGCTGTGTTCAAGGTTGTCATAGGCGGTCGGCGGTCGTCCCAACCAGTCTCCGCCGCTGCTGGCCAAGGCGCTGGCGATGCACAGGTTGCCCTGCACCACGAACACGTAGAAGCGGGTAAACCAGTCGGCCAGTTGCTGGCCGTCGGCGCCTTGCTCGGTCAGTTCGTACAGTTCTCGATCAAAACGTAGCAAACCGTTTTCCAGCGTCAGCAAATGCCCGCGGGCGATGCGTTGCATGCGCAGGAACAACGGCAGCGAACGCAACAGGCGCAGCGGCCGCCAAGGCAGGTGCGGTGTCGCGCCGCCGACCTCGCCGGCGTAGCTGCTGGCGCTGATGCCCCAGTCGGCCAGCCGGGCGAGAAACAGGTCGTTGTTGATGTACGAAGCGCCGCCAAACACCGCCGTGAAGGGCTCGTTGTCCTGCAACACCCGTGAGTCCCAACGCGCCATGATCGCCGGAATGCTCACCGCCGCACGGCGCTGGGCGTACTCCACCAGGACGCTGGGTTGCGGCGGCAGGATCTCGGCGATGTTGGCCGCGGTCAGGTGGCGGCGCCAGCCGTAGTCGCTGATCGGCCGGTATTGCAGCAGCCACAGCTGGGTGCCGTCCCAAGCCCATTCAACGTCGCCGGGCACGTAGTGAAAGACCCGCAATACGTCTTGGAGAAACCGCCACAGCGCTTCGGCGGTCAGGCCATGGGCTGGCTTGAACCCGCCGCTATTCCATGACTCGCCGAGACGGGACATGATCGCCCGCTCGGGGCTCACCTTGCCATCGGCCAACGACTCCAGATGCCCTTCGACCCACTCCAATTCAACGGACAGGTGGCGCACGAACGCGATCCCGGACAACCGGGGCGCGATAAAACGCTGCACCACCACTTCCTCGACGCCCGCCGCACTCAACTCGGCAATGCGCGCCGGCACGTTGTGTGTCGGTTCACGCAGGTACGTAGTGCTCAAACCCGCATTGGCCGCATCGGCCTGATCCTCCCCGTAGCTGGAGGAACGCACGGCCCAAATAGCGTCCGGCTGACTGTTCAGAAACGTTGGCAGACGCGGATCATCGCAATGGTTGAGTGACAGCGCCGCCGGCACCGGCTGCCCCGCCAGCGCCGCGAGACGCAAGCGGCCGCCCTTGGTGTGCGCGACGAAACCACGCTCGCCGGACTCCAGCCACGCCGTGAATTCAGCGGGCGAGTCGATCCACGGGTAGTGGCCCCAGCCGGGCTTCAAGCTGATGGTCAAATCGGCACGGGCCAGAATGGCCGACCAGGCCGCCGCCTGCGCGACGCCCAATACTTTGTCCTGATCGCCCCACACCAGTTCGACCGGGTCGGTGATCCACTCCAGCAACGGCAGCGCGGTGTCGGCACGCACCAGGTCCCAGTGCGGCACAAAGGCCCGGCAACGAGCGTAGCCGGCGCCCATGCGTTGGTACTGCGCGGGCGTCCAGGCCTGGCTGGAAAACTTGTGGGCAAACAACGTTGGCTTGTTCGCCAGCAACCAGTGAATGGTCTTGCGAATCGGCAGCGGCGACATCAACGCCGGCAGCCGCCGCTGCCACAAGAAAGCCCCCACCGGCGCCAGCAACACGCTGCGGCAAAAGTGCCCGGGCTCGCGTTGCAAAGCGTGCAACACCAACAAGGCGTTGACCCCGACCGCCATGATCGCGCTGCCCTTGACCGTCGCCACCAGCAACGCCTGGGCGTAGGCCGCCAAGTCTTCGCAAGGGGCCTGGGGGTTGTTGCCAAAGCCGGGCAGTTCCAGCGGCACCACGTCGTAGTGTTGAAAGTGCGGCAACGCGTCGTCCCACCAATCGGCGGCGCTGCCGTTGCCGGCCAGCAGGTACATCCGGGGCTTGTTCATGAGCGCTCCTTAGGCCAGGTCGCGCAGGGCAGCGTCGAGCGTCGGGTAACGGAACGTATAGCCGGCCTCGACGAGACGATTGGGCACCACGCGCTGGCCGTCGAAAAACAACTGGGCCATTTCGCCTGCCAAGACACGCACCGGCGCGGCAGGAATGTGGAACCACACCGGGCGCTTGAGCACCTTGCCGACGCTTTCGGCGAACAGCGCCTGGCTGACCGTTTCCGGCGCCACCAGGTTGTAAGTGCCGCTCAGGCTTTCGTCATCGAACGCACGGGCGATCACCTGGATGACATCGTCGCGGTGCACCCAACTCATGATTTGCCGACCGTCGCCCATCCGCCCGCCGAACCCCAGCCGAAACGGAATCAGCAACGGCAGCAACGCACCGCCCGGGCCGAACACCACGCCCAGGCGCATCACCACCTGTCGCACACCCAATTCCGTGGCGGGCCGGGCGGAGGCTTCCCAGCGCACACACAGTTCAGCCATGAAACCATCGCCCTGGGCCGCACTTTCATCGAGGCTTTCGCTGGCGTCACGCACGCCGTAAAAACCGACGGCCGAGGCCTGTATCCACAACGCCGGTTTATGTCGGGCGTTTTTCAACCAAGTCATCAAGGCTTCGGTGGTGTTGACCCGGCTGGCAATGAGTTGCGCCTGGCGCTTGGGACTCCAGCGCGGCCCGGCCACTGGTGCGCCCGCCAGGTTGATCAGTACATCGAAGGTTTCGTCATGGCCCAGTTTGCCCAGCGAGCGCACGCAACGGGCGCGGCCGTCAAACAGATAGGCCGCTTTCAACGGATCGCGAGCCAGCACGCTGACCGTGTGCCCGGCGTCGAGCAGTTGATTGACCAGCGTCTCGCCGATAAACCCGGTGCCACCCGTGACCAGCACGCGCTTGTAGGCACCCCCGGCAAACGGGTTGGCGGGCTTGCCCGCGCGCTGCATGCGCAAGGCCGCCAAACCGTCGCGAATCCCCGAGGCCGTGACGCCGATGGCGAACAAGGTCAGCAGCCAGCCGCGCCAGCCGAGGTCGATCGCGCCCAGGCCGGTTGGCAAACTCGCCCACTGCGCCAGTTGCACGCCGTACAGCGCAAAGAAGGCCCCGCCGTTGACCGCCAGCACGGTGTGCATGATGCGCTCGATGGGCGGCAATTTGCGGCTGCGGTCCTCGACCACGAAGTCCCACAGCGTCAGGCAAATCTCCAGTGCGAACAGCAGCGCGATAACAACTGCCCACGTTCCCTCGAAGGCCAGATGCGCAATGCCCAGGAACAGAATCCCGTAGAAGCACGAGCGCAAGGCGTGGATCGACAGCTCCAGCCGCGCACTGTGGCGATAGGGCAAGGCGACGGTGAGTTCGTGGTGATACAGGGTATCCAGCGCGCCGAGGATTGCCTGGGCGATCAGCAGGGAGATGGCCCAGTCCAGCAGTGAAAAATCAGCCATGGTTAGAGTCACTCGACGCGTTGTCAGTCTGGGAGGGGCGGCGATCGTGGCGATAGAGCCAGAACAGCGGCGGCAATAAAACGAGCAAGGCAAAGCTGTCGAACCACAGGTGCGACCAGACCCGGGCCTGGGCGGAAATCAACATGTCCTGGGGCGCCCAGAGCAGGATGCCGGCGACCAGCCAACCCCAGGGCATGGCGCGCTTCAATCGATTGCCAATATGGACGAGGGCGAGCATGTACAGCCCATAGCTCTGCAATGTGGCGCCGAACAAGGCCAGCCACCAGACCTGTTGCGCGCGGGCCGTCGCGGGCACGGCATTGGCGCCCCAGAACGCCTGTTCGATGGTGTTCAAGTAGTTATCGAGCAAGCCGGAATGACCGGCCCACGTCAGCGTGAGGCCGGCGAGCAGATGCATCAGGGCTGCCGCGTACAACCAAACGACCAAGGCGTTGCGAAGGGTGCTGGAGGGGACTGGCATTCCGTGTCCTGAAGGCTTGCTGAGGGCCGCAAGTCTAAAGGAAAAGGGAGGGGCTTTACTGGGCGGATGGACTGGCAGCGATAATTAAATTTCACCAACGAGACCTGCTTCGCAGGCCCCCAGCATTCCTTCAGGTAAACCGCATGGCCCGGTTTTGCGACTGCTGCGCAGCCGAGCGGGAGCAAGCTCCCTCGCCACGGGTTCGGAGTATTACTTCAGAACGGTTCACCGCTGCATCCCCCACCGCTTCACCGTCACCCGCTCCAAACTGTCGAACACCAGGTTCTCCACCAGCAGTCCGATCAGGATTACCACCGCCAACCCGGCAAACACCTTGTCGGTGTACAGCTCGTTGCGATTCTGGAAAATGTACCAGCCCAGGCCGCCCTTGCCGCTGGTGGCGCCAAACACCAGCTCGGCGGCGATCAGGGTCCGCCAGGCGAAGGCCCAGCCGATCTTCAACCCGGCGAGGATCGACGGCAGTGCCGCCGGGATCAAGATGAACAGCACAAAGCGCAGGCCCTTGAGCCCGTAGTTGCGCCCGGCCATGCGCAGCGTTTCCGACACGCCAAGAAACCCCGCATACATGTTCAACGCCAGCGCCCACAACACCGAATGCACCAGCACGAAAATCAGGCTGTTCTGCCCCAGGCCAAACCACAATAGCGCCAACGGCAACAGGGCGATGGCCGGCAGCGGATTGAACATCGACGTCAACGTGCTGAGCAGGTCGCGACCCAACTGGGTCGACACCGCCAGGGTGGTCAGGCCAAACGCCAGGAGGATGCCCAGCAGATAGCCCTTGAGCAGCACCACCAGGGAAATCCACACCTTGCCCAGCAGCTCGCCACTGAGCAAACCGTCGTACAACGCGCTGGCGGTCTGCAAGAAGCTCGGCAGCAGCAGGTCGTTGTTCTGGTAACGCGCCACGCCCTCCCACACCAGCGCCAGCAGCAACAGGATCAAACATTTCCGCAGCCACCCCTGTTGCCAGAGGCGCTGCCCCAAGGGCAATTCCCGCTCCAGCGGCACATGGGTCAGCGGTTGCAGGTCGACTTCGTATTCTTCGCGCGCAGGCGATAACTGGCTCATAGACTCTCTCTTTTTCAGAATCTGGCACCGCCCCGTAGGAGCTGTCGAGTGCAACGAGGCTGCGATCTTTCCCCTGACGCTTGAGTCTCGGACGAAAGATCAAAAGATCGCAGCCTCGTTGCACTCGACAGCTCCTACAGGGTCAGTAGGCGATACGGATGTCGGTGAAATCCAGCTCTCGCTCGGTTTCAGGCGGCTGACCTTCATTGAACAGCAATCCATGAATCCGCCGCGCCGTGTGTTGGAACCCGACGCCGCCGAGGCTGTGCAGATCGTATTGATGGCTGTGGATCTCCGCCCGGACCCGTCCCGGGTGCGGTGACAACAGCAGGATGCGATTGCCCACCACCAACGCTTCTTCGATGGAGTGGGTGACGAACAGCAACGTGAAACGCACTTCCTCCCAGAGCAGCAGCAATTCTTCCTGCATCTTGCGTCGGGTCAGGGCATCGAGGGCGGCGAAGGGTTCGTCCATCAGGAGGATTTTCGGTTGCATTGCCAACGCCCGGGCAATCGCGACGCGGGCTTTCATGCCGCCGGACAACGTGTGGGGGTAGGCATCGGCAAACGCCGCCAGCCCGACCTTGTCGAGATAGTGCAACGCCCGCTCCTCGGCTTCGCGACGCTTGAGCGTGCCCGACGCCAGCAGGGCAAACATCACGTTCTGCTTGACGGTTTTCCACGGTGGCAGTTGGTCGAACTCCTGAAACACCACAATGCGATCCGGGCCCGGTGCGCGGACGGTTTGGCCTTGCAAGCGAATCTCGCCTTCGCACGGCGCGATGAAACCGCCAATGGCCTTGAGCAGTGTGGACTTGCCGCACCCGGACGGGCCGAGCAGTACGAAGCGGTCCGCCGGATCGACCTCGAAGCTCACTTGGTGGGTGGCCCGCACCACTCGTTGCGGGGTGCGGTATTCCAAGCTGACGTTATCCACCGACAACAACGCCGTGCCGGTGGAGGTGGGGTTGCTGGCCGCGTGGCCTTGCAATGGCGCGTTCATGACGATCAGCTCCCCTGCAACGGTTTGGCGTCTTGGAAGAAATAGTCCTCCCACGAAGCCGGCTTGTTCTTGATGGCGCCGACGCGGTAGAGGAATTCCGCCAGCGGGTAAGTGTTTTTCGGGGTGACGGTGAATTCGATCTGCGGGTTGTCGATGATCTTCAGCAAGGTCGCCCGGTCGATCTTGGCCTTGGTCACCCGCAGGTAGGTGTCCGCCGCCGCGCCTTTGTCCTTCTGGGCGAACTCGGCCGCTTCGGTCAGGGCCTCGACGAAGGCCTTGTAGGTCTTCGGGTTCTCGTCGCGGAATTTTTCGGTGGCGAACAGCACCGTGGGCGAATTCGGCCCGAGCACGTCATAGGAGTTGAGTACGACGTGGACGTTGGGGTTTTGCAGGGCCTGGTCCTGGAACGGCGGGTTGGAAAAGTGCCCGCTCAACTCTGTACCACCGGCAATCAGCGCGGCCGTGGCGTCCGGGTGCGGGACGGCCAGGGTGTACTTGTCGAGGCGATTGAAGTCCTTGTCGCCCCACTGTTTCGCGGCGGCGTATTGCAGGAAGCGCGACTGCACGGAGACACCCACCGCCGGCACCGCGATGCGGTCCTTTTCGGTGAAGTCGGCGATGGTCTTGACCTTCGGGTTGTTGCTCAACAGGTAATAGGGAAAGTTGCCCAGGGAGGCCACGGCCTTGACGTTCTGCTTGCCACGGGTGCGGTCCCACACCGTCAACAACGGCCCGACGCCGGCCCCGGCAATGTCGATGGAGCCCGACAACAACGCATCGTTGACCGCCGCGCCGCCTGATAGCTGGGTCCAGTCGACCTTGATGTCGATGCCCTCTTCCTTGCCGTGTTTCTCGATCAGTTGCTGGTCACGGACCACGTTCAGCAACAGGTAAACGATGCCGAACTGCTCGGCGATGCGAATCTCGCCCTCGGCGTGAGCACTGGCCGGCGCGACCAGGCTGCCGGCCAGCAAACTGAACCCCAGACCGATGGCAGCGGCCAGCGGTGCAAAAGCAATGCGTGTGGACATGGTGATTCTCCGGGCTCTTTGCGCGCTGCGCAGCCGATCAGAAAGGGGCGTCGCCCTGGATGGTGGTGCGATACAGCTTGCGGCGCAGATGGCTCGGGCACCCGGCGGCCAAGTGGATCAGCGAGCGGTTGTCCCAGAACACCAGGTCGTGGGGCTGCCATTGGTGGCGATAGATGTTCTGGGGCAGCACGCTGTGGGCATACAGCTCCGTCAGGATGGCTTGGCTTTCATCCTCCGGCAGGCCAACGATGCGGGTGGTGAACCCCTCGCTGACGAACAACGCCTTGCGCCCGGTTTCCGGGTGGGTGCGGACAATCGGATGGACGACTTCGGCGACCTGGGCCAGTTGTTCAGGCGTCAACGTCGGGCGCCAGTTGCCTTCGAATTTGGTTTCGCTGTAGCGCGCCGTGTAGGAATGGGCCGCCGAACGGCCTTCGACCGCTTTACGCAATGCGTCGGGCAAACCGTCCCAGGCCTTGT
The DNA here is from genome assembly GCF_001269655.1 of Pseudomonas thivervalensis. Lineage (GTDB taxonomy): Bacteria > Pseudomonadota > Gammaproteobacteria > Pseudomonadales > Pseudomonadaceae > Aquipseudomonas > Aquipseudomonas thivervalensis. The sequence continues at coordinate 73,830 of NZ_LHVE01000001.1, read as the reverse complement.
GCATGTCGGCGAACAGCGTGTCGCCGCCTTCGCTCGGCAGTTCCTGGGCATGAAGCATCGAGCCGAGGCTGGGCAATTCTTTATAGGAAAGGTCCGAATGCCAGAACTTGCCGGCATCCCCCAGGCCGATGGATTGGCCGTTTTCGATGATGTTGGAAACGATGAGGATTTCCGGATGCCCGGCCAGCAGGAACTGCTTGAGCACATGGATCTGCAGCACGCCAAAACGACGGCTGAAAGCGATGTGCTGTTCGGGGGTGATGCGTTGGTCGCGGAACACCACGACGTGATAGTCCAGGTGCGCACGGTGGATGCGGGCGAAGTCCTGGTCATTGATCGGTCGGGACAGGTCCAGCCCGACGATCTCGGCACCCACGGCATCGGGGAACGGGCGAATGTCGAACGACTGCGGCGCAATGTTCGCGATAGGTGAATCTGGAGAATAAGAGACGGCTGGCATACATCACTCCCACGCACGGCGCGCTTCAATGGGCGCGCAATCGATCAAAACTCACGGGGTCACCGTGTTGGTTTGTGTCGTGCGGCGCGCCGATTGGTCGGCAGGTACGCAGGGGGATGACTTTAAGGGTATAAGAAACGAAATTTAAATATTAAAAATGCATAACCATATGGCAGAACCTGCGGCAGCAACTCTGATCCTGTGGGAGCGCCGCGGTCCTGTGGCGAGGGAGCTTGCTCCCGCTGGGGCGCGCAGCGGCCACAAAAAAGCGATGAGCGCTACGCACTCAAGCGGGAGCAAGCTCCCTCGCCACAAAGGCCTCAAACCTTCAAACCCTCAAGCCTTCAAGCCTTCAAGCCTTCAAGCCCTAAAGGCCTCAAGCCCTAAAGGCCTCAAACCCTCAAGCCATAAATCGGCAGCTTGAGGAGTCAGCTCTGAGGTGCTACCGCTCGTGCAACGCCTCGGACCGGGCCTTGATGATCGGCTTGAGCAGGTAGCTCAGCACGGTTTTCTTGCCGGTGATGATGTCCACCGACGCCACCATCCCAGGGATGATCAGCAAGGGCTTTTCAGGCGTGCCCAGGTGGCTGCGTTCGGTGCGCAGCTTGATGATGTAGTAGGTGGTTTTCTTGTCTTCATCGGTGATGGTGTCGGCACCGATCTGTTCCAGCTTGGCTTTCATCCCACCGTAGATGGTGTAGTCGTAGGCGGTGAATTTTACCGTGGCGTCCTGGCCGGGGTGCAGGAAGGCGATGTCCTGGGGACGGATTTTCGCTTCCACCAGGAGGGTGTCGTCCAGCGGCACGATTTCCACCAGGTCGCTGCCGGGCTGGATCACCCCGCCGATGGTGTTCACCAGCAGTTTATTGACAATGCCGCGCACCGGCGAGGTCACCAGGGTACGGCTCACACGGTCCTCCAGGGCCTTGCCGGTGGCTTGGGCCTTGTTCAGGTCGGTGCGTGCTTCGTTGAGTTGGGTCAGGGCTTCGCTGCGGAATTTTCCGCGGGTCTCGTCGATCTTGCGCTGCACTTCCTTGATCGCCGACTCGGCGCGAGGAATCGCCAGCGTCGTGGCGTCCAGTTGCCCGCGGGTCTCGACTTCGGCGCGCTTGAGCCGCAGCACTTCCACCGGCGACACCGCGCCTTGGGCTACCAGCGGCTCGGACATGTTGATTTCCTGGCGTTGCAGCGCCAGGCCGGAGCGGTACTGCGCCTGCTTGGACACAAACTCGCGCAGCTCTTGCTGACGCTGGATCAACTGCTCCTGCAAGCCACCAATTTCATCGTGCAACTGCTGGCGGCGGCTGATGTACAGCGACTCTTCACTGGCGGCCTGGCCCGGCACCGCCTTGAGCACATCGACCGGGAAGTTCAGCGGCCGGTCATCGACCTCGGCACTCAGGCGCTCGACCCGCAACAGCATGGACAGGCGATCCGCTTCGGTCTCGCCGACGTTGGAGACGAACCGCGTGTCGTCCAGGCGAATCAGCGACGCGCCGGCTTCGACGATCTGCCCTTCCTTGACGAACAGCTCTGCAACGATGCCGCCTTCCAGGTTCTGGATCTTCTGGATCTTGGACGATGGAATCGCCTTGCCGTCGCCCTTGGTCACTTCGTCGATCTCGGCGAAGTTGGCCCACAGCACCAGGAATACAAAAAAGCCGATGATGCCCCAGATCGTCAAACGCACCACCCGGGGAGCGTCCTCGATCAGGGCTTTGTTGACCTCGGGCAGCGGTTGGCCGTGCAGCGAGTCGGTGCCTTTGAAATAGCGGCCCACCGCGCCCTTCAAACCTGATTTAAGCAACACTGATCTGCCCCTTTTTCAACGCTTCCATGACAGCGGCTTTCGGACCATCGGCGAGGATCTGTCCACGGTCGATCACCAGCAGGCGGTCCACCAGCGACAGCAAGGATGCCCGGTGCGTCACCAGCAGCACGGTCTTGTTTTCCACCACGGCGGCCAGGCGCTGTTTCAAGCGCTCTTCACCGGTGTTGTCCATGGCGCTGGTGGGTTCGTCCAGCAGCAGGATGGGCGGGTTGAGCAGCAGCGCGCGGGCCAGGGCGACGTTCTGGCGCTGACCGCCGGACAGGTGCTGCCCGCGCTCACCGACTTGCAGTTCATAGCCTTGCGGATGCAGGCGGGCGAATTCATGCACACCTGCCAACTCGGCGGCCTGGAGCACCAGCTCGTCTTCGACATAGCGGGCGCCGGAGGTCAGGTTGTCCCGCAGGGTGCCGGACAGCAATTGGATGTCCTGGGGCACGTAGCCAATGTTGTAGCGCAGCTCGCTGACGTCGATCTGGCGGATGTCCACGCCGTCCACCAGCAAGGCGCCGTCGTCAGGCTGGTAAAGCCCCACCAGCAACTTGGCCAGGGAGCTCTTGCCCGAGCCACTGCGGCCGATGATGCCGATTTTCTCGCCTGGCTTGATCACCAGGTTGATGTTCTTCAGCGCGGGGTTCTGCTGGTTCGGGTAGGTGAAATTCAACTGACGGCATTCAACGGCGCCCTGCAGGACCTTGCGGCTCAGCGGGCGCTCGTCGAAATTGCGCTCTTGGGGCAGCTCCATCATCTGGTCGACCGAGGTCATGGTCACCCGTGCCTGCTGGTAACGGGTCAGCAGGCCCGACAGCGAGGCCAACGGGCTGAGGGCGCGGCCGCTGAGCATGTAGCAGGCCACCAGCCCGCCCATGCTCAGGTTGCCGGCGATGATCAGGTAAACGCCGAAGACGATCATGATCACCCCGGCCAATTGCTGGATCAGCAAGGTGATGTTCATCGCCAACCCGGACAGCAACTTCACCCGCAGTTCGAGGCGGCTGAGGGTGCCGATGGTCTGCTCCCATTGGTACTGACGTTCGCTCTCGGCGTTGTTGACCTTCACCGCGTCCAGGCCGGCCAGGGTTTCGATCAGGCTGGATTGGCGCTCGGCGCCCAGGGCCATGGTGCGCTCCATGGTCGCTACCAACGGTTTCTGCAAGGCATAGCCGATCAGCAGGGCGATGGGGAACGCCAGCACCGGAATCCACACCAGGTGCCCTCCGATAATCGCGATGACCATAAAGATCAGCAGGGTGAACGGCAGGTCGATCAGGCTGGTGAGGGTCAGCGAGGCGAGGAAGTCCCGCAGGCTCTGGAATTCATGGATGTTCTGGGCAAAGCTGCCGACCCGTGCCGGGCGGTATTTCATGGCCATGCCGACGATGCGCTCGAACAGCGTCGCCGAGATGATCAGGTCGGTTTTCTTGCCCGCCAGGTCCAGGCACAAACTGCGCAGCATCTTGAGGATCAGGTCGAACACATAGGCGCCGGTGATGCCGACGGCCAGCACCCACAGGGTCGACTCGGCCTGGTTCGGCACCACGCGATCGTAGACGTTCATCACGAACAGCGGCGCAGCCATGGCGATGATGTTGATCAGCAAGCTGGCGGCGATGGCATCGGCGTACAGCCAGCGGGACCGTTTGAGGGTGTCGCGGAACCACGAGCGCGCCCGGGGAATGAGCGTGCCGTGGTTAACGTCAAATTTATGCTGCGGTTGGGCGAAGAACACCTTGCCGCTGTAGTCATCGGCCAGCAGCTCGCGGCTGACGGTTACCTCACCGCCGTCGCTTTCGCTGAGCAGCAATCGCGCCTGGTCGTCACCGACCCAGCCCAGCAGCACGGCGCTGCGGCCGTCTTTAAGCAGTAGCAGCGCCGGCATGGCGATGGTCGGAATTTGCTCGAGCTTGCGTTGCAGCACCCGGCCTTGCAGACCGGCACGGGCCGCCGCGCGCGACAATAATTCGACGCTCAGCCGTTGCTTGGGCAACGGCAGGCCGGTGGTGAGCATCGCCGCGCTGGCCGGTTTCTGATGCAACATGCAGAGCGCCAGCAGACCGTCCAGCAGCGGGTCGTCGTGCAGCGTGCGCGGGTCATGAACTAGTTCGACTGGACTGACTTCTGATTCCACGCTCGGCACTCTGACTGATTAAAACGGGTGGTAGGACTCAATTCATCCCAGGCAACTGAACCTTGGGCTTCATGTCGTTCTGCACAACCGATGCCAACGGCGCGACCACACCCTGGCTTTTCAACAGTTGGCCCATGGTTGCCTTGATCCGGTACTGGGTGAACAGCTGCACATTCTTGATTTCCGCCAGGCGACGGGAAGCGCTGAACAGCTCGTTTTCGCTGTCGAGCAAGTCGAGCAGGGTCCGCTCGCCAAGGCTGAACTGCTTCTGGTAGGCGGTGCGCACGTTGGCGCTGCGGTCCACGTATTGTTGAGCGACCGGCACCTGGGCGTTGGCGTTGTTCAAGGCGTTCCAGGCCAGGCCCAGCTCTTCGTTCAACTGGCGCAGCGCGTTGTTGCGAATGTCCAGGGCCTGGTTGGACAGGTACGACTTGGATTCCAGGTCGGCCTTGTTGCTGCCACCGGCATACAGGTTGAAACGCATGCGCAGCATGGCTTGCCATTCGTTGTTGTGACCGTTCTGGCCGTCCAGGTCGTTGTCGGCGGTGCGACCCAACTCGGCGTCGAAACGTGGGTAGAAGCTCGACTTGGCGGCTTCGTACTGTTGCTCGGCGGCGGCGATGTCGGCTTCGGCCGAACGCAGCACCGGGCTGTTTTCCAGCATCTGGGTGCGGGCTTCGGTCAGGTTGGCCGGCAACAGCGCCATAAAATCGGCGGGACGCTCCAGTTGATCGGGCAGTTGGCCAACGGCACTGAGGTAGTTGGTCTCGGCATCGGCCAGGTTGGTTTGTTCGGTGATCAGGTTGTTGCGGGCCTGAGCCATGCGCGCTTCGGCCTGGTCCAGGTCGGCGCCGCTGCCCACGCCACGGGAGGTGCGCAGCTTGATCTGATCGAAGATGCGTTCGTGGCTCTTGAGGTTTTCCTCGGCCAGGCGCACGAACTCGCGACGGGTCAGCACGTCCAGGTAGACCTGGGCCACCGTCAAACCGGTGCGCTCGGAGGCGTCCAGCAACGAGTAGGCACGGGCATTGACGGTGGCTTGTTGACGCCCCACTTCGCTGGACGTCGCAAAACCGTCAAAAACCATTTGCGACAGGCGCAGGCTCGACTCACTGCGATTCAGGGTTTCCCAGTGGTTAGTACCGCCCGAGCGAGTGGTGACACTGTCGGTGCCTTCACGGCCATACCCGGCTGCAAGGTCCACTCTAGGCAGGTAGCCGCCCTTGGCCGCCTTGAGTTGGTAATCCGCCGCGAGACGGCTGTTCACACCCGCCTGGATTTCCGGATGGACATCCAAAGCCTGCTGCATGGCCTGCGGCAAGGTTTGTGCTTGTACGAAACTGGCGGCGAGGACGAAAGGTAAAGCCTTGAGCAGGTGCGAACGCATGTCGGATTATTCCCAGAACTCTTGTCTTGAATCACAGCGAAACGTGGCGCTGCATCGGATGATGGCAACCGGAATGACCGTATGTCGGAAAGTTCAAAACAGGAGCTGGAACACGCACTGAAAGAACAGGTCGCCGCTTAAATATCAATGTGACATTACGTCGGCGATTGTTTAGGATGGCCGGCAGAAGGTCAATAGTTTGGCACAAACAAAATAATCGGCAAAAGCACAGCCAAAATATTGACAGCACAAAGCGTCAAATAACCTTACTTTGTGAACATGAACGTCCAGACCGCTGCTGCCCAAAAGCCGCCGGGTCCATGGAAGTCTACTGAGCGTGGCACCCGGAGAGTCTTCAATGAGCAGTGTTATTGCCGTTGTCAAAAGCATTGTTGGTCAGGTTTTCGTCGTATCCCCAGAGGGCATCCGGCGCGTACTCATTGAAGGTGATCGCCTGAACGTAGGCGACCAGTTGGACACCGGCCCTGCCGGCGCCGTCACATTGGAACTGGCCGATGGCCGCACCCTGGACCTGGGCCGCGACACCCAGTGGAGCGCCAATGCCCCGGACTCATCCACTGACCTGGCACAAGCCACCGCCCAGGCCGCGCCGTCGGTAGAAGAGCTGCAACAAGCCATCGCCGCGGGCGTCGACCCGACGACCGCCCTGGAAGCCACCGCCGCCGGCGCCACTGCCGCGGGTACGGGTGGTGCCGCCGGTGGCGGTCACAGCTTTGTGGTGCTGGATGCCACCGCTGGCAGCGTCGACCCTACCGTCGGTTTCCCAACTGAGGGCCTCGCTGCGGCTGCAGCCACCGATGACAACATCCTGGGTGGCGATACCACGGATACGACCGCGAACGCCGTGCTCAATGCGACCATGACCCTGAGCGCCACGCCGACCTTGACCGAGGCGGGCGGCGTGCTGGTGTACACCGCGACCGTGACCCAGGCCCCGCAGACCAACCTGACCGTGACCTTGTCCAACGGCGCGGTCATCGTGATCCCGGCCGGACAGCTGACCGGCACCGTTAACGTTCCACTCGCACCGAATGACACGGTCTACAACGACCCAAGCCAGATCAGCGTGACCGTCACCGGCACCACCGGCGGCACCGGCATCGCCGTGACCCTGCCCACCACGCCAGCCGTGACCCAGATCACCGACACCGTCGACACCACCACTGTCACCCTGAGTGCGGGCAATACCGTTACCGAAGGCGGGCAAATCACCTACACCGCCACGCTGACCAACCCGGCTCAAACTCCGGTGACTGTGACCTTGAGCAACGGCTCGGTCATTACCATTGCTGCTGGCCAGACGACCGGCACCGTCAACGTCGATACCCCGGCCAATGACGTCTACAACAACGGCAGCACCGTCAGCACCACCATCACCGGTACAACGGGTGGCAACTTTGAAAATCTGGTGCCGAGCACTGCGCCTGCGGTCACCACGATTACTGATTCGGCGGATACCACTGGCCTGACCCTGACGGCCAGCAACACCATCACCGAAGGCGGTTCGATTGTTTACACCGCGACCCTGACCAACCCGGCCCAAACCCCGGTGACTGTGACCTTGAGCAATGGCTCGGTCATTACCATTGCTGCTGGCCAGACGACCGGCACCGTCAACGTCGATACCCCGGCCAATGACGTCTACAACAACGGCAGCACCGTCAGCACCACCATCACCGGTACAACGGGTGGCAACTTTGAAAATCTGGTGCCGAGCACTGCGCCTGCGGTCACCACGATTACTGATTCGGCGGATACCACTGGCCTGACCCTGACGGCCAGCAACACCATCACCGAAGGCGGTTCGATTGTTTACACCGCGACGCTGACCAACCCGGCTCAAACTCCGGTAACCGTGACTTTGAGCAACGGCTCGGTCATTACCATTGCCGCAGGCCAGACGACCGGCACCGTTAACGTCGAGACGCCAGCCAATGACGTCTACAACAACGGCAGTACCGTCAGCACTACGATTACCGGCGCAACCGGCGGCAACTTCGAAAACCTGGTCCCGAGTACTGCGCCTGCGGTCACCACGATTACCGATTCGGCCGACACCACCGGCCTGACCCTGTCTGCCAGCGAAACCATCACCGAAGGCGGCCAGATCACCTACACCGCGACGCTGACCAACCCGGCTCAAACTCCGGTGACTGTGACCTTGAGCAACGGCTCGGTCATCACCATTGCCGCGGGCCAGACGACCGGCACCGTTAACGTCGAGACGCCGGCTAATGACGTCTATAACAACGGCAGCACTGTCAGCACCACGATTACCGGTGCAACAGGTGGCAACTTCGAGAATCTGGTGCCGAGCACTGCGCCTGCGGTCACCACGATTACCGATTCGGTAGACACCACTACCGTGACGCTGACTGCTACGCCGACCGTGAATGAAAACGGCACCATCACTTACACCGCGACTCTGACCGATGCCAATGGCAATCCGGTCACGGCGCAGAACGGTCCGGTGACCGTGACCTTGGACAGCGGCAAGACCATCACCATCGCCGCTGGTGCAAGTTCGGGTGTACTGGACATAGCCGTTGGAAACGACGTTTACCAGGGTCCGACCACCGTCACTGAGTCGATTGCCTCGGCATCGGGCGGCAACCTCGAAGCCATCGCGCCAAACACCGCTCCGGTCAGCACCGTCGTCAGCGACGTCAACGACACCACCACCGTGACGTTGAGCGCCACGCCGACCGTGAACGAAAACGGCACGATCACCTACACCGCCACCCTGACCGGTGCCGACGGCAAACCCGTCACCGCGCAAAATGGGCCGGTTACCGTCACCCTCGACAGCGGCAAGACCATCACCATCGCCGCTGGTGCAAGTTCGGGTGTACTGGACGTAGCCGTTGGAAACGACGTTTACCAAGGTCCGACCACCGTCACTGAGTCGATTGCCTCGGCATCGGGCGGTAACCTCGAAGCTATTGCTCCAAACACCGCTCCGGTCAGCACCGTCGTCAGCGACGTCAACGACACCACCACCGTGACGTTGACTGCCACGCCGACCGTGAATGAAAACGGCACCATCACCTACACCGCGACCCTGACCGGTGCCGATGGCAAACCCGTCACTGCGCAGAACGGTCCCGTGACTGTGACCCTCGACAGCGGCAAGACCATCACCATCGCAGCGGGCGCAAGCTCGGGTGTGCTGGAGGTGGCCGTTGGCAATGATGTCTATCAAGGTCCTACGACCATCAGCGAAAGCATCAGTACCGCCACTGGCGGCAACCTCGAAGCCATCGCACCGAACACGACTCCAGTCAGCACCGTCGTCAGCGATGTCGATGACACCACCACGGTGACATTGACCGCGACACCAACCGTGAACGAAAACGGCACGATCACTTACACCGCGACCCTGACCGGTGCCGATGGCAAACCCGTCACCGCGCAAAATGGTCCGGTGACCGTGACGTTGGACAGCGGCAAAACCATCACCATCGCAGCGGGCGCGAGCTCGGGCGTCTTGGACGTAGCTGTCGGCAACGACGTGTACCAAGGCCCGACCACCGTCACCGAATCGATTGCCTCGGCATCGGGCGGTAACCTCGAAGCCATTGCTCCAAACACCGCTCCGGTCAGCACCGTCGTCAGCGACGTCAACGACACCACCACCGTGACGTTGACTGCCACGCCGACCGTGAATGAAAACGGCACCATCACCTACACCGCGACCCTGACCGGTGCCGATGGCAAACCCATCACTGCGCAGAACGGTCCGGTGACTGTGACCCTCGACAGCGGCAAGACCATCACCATCGCAGCGGGCGCAAGCTCGGGTGTGCTGGAGGTGGCCGTTGGCAATGATGTCTATCAAGGTCCTACGACCATCAGCGAAAGCATCAGTACCGCCACTGGCGGCAACCTCGAAGCCATCGCACCGAACACCGCTCCGGTCAGCACCATCGTTAGCGATGTCAACGACACCACCACGGTGACGCTGACCGCCACGCCGACCGTGAATGAAAACGGCACCATCACCTACACCGCGACCCTGACCGGTGCCGATGGCAAACCCGTCACTGCGCAGAACGGTCCGGTCACCGTCACGTTGGAAAGCGGCAAGACCATCACCATCGCAGCGGGCGCGAGCACGGGTGTGCTGGACGTGGCCGTTGGAAACGACGTTTACCAAGGTCCGACCACCATCACTGAGTCGATTGCCTCGGCATCGGGCGGCAACTTGGAAGCCATCGCACCGAACACCGCTCCGGTCAGCACCATCGTTAGCGATGTCAACGACACCACCACCGTGACGTTGACTGCTACCCCGACTGTGAACGAAAACGGCACCATCACTTACACCGCCACCCTGACCGGTGCCGACGGCAAACCCGTCACGGCGCAGAACGGTCCAGTCACCGTCACCCTCGACAGCGGCAAAACCATCACCATCGCTGCGGGGGCAAGCTCGGGCGTGTTGGACGTAGCGGTCGGCAACGACGTGTACCAAGGTCCAACGACGGTCACTGAGTCGATCAAAGGTGCATCCGGCGGCAACCTCGAAGCCATCGCGCCAAACACCGCGCCAGTCAGCACCGTAGTCAGCGACATCAACGACACCACCACCGTGACGTTGACCGCCACGCCGACCGTGAACGAAAACGGCACCATCACCTACACCGCGACCCTGACCGGCGCTGACGGCAAACCCGTCACCGCGCAGAATGGCCCAGTCACCGTCACCCTCGACAGCGGCAAGACCATCACCATCGCCGCCGGTGCAAGTTCCGGCGTGCTGGACGTGGCCGTCGGCAACGACGTGTACCAAGGTCCAACGACAGTTACTGAATCGATCAAAGGAGCGACTGGCGGCAACCTGGAAGCCATTGCACCAAACACCGCTCCAGTCAGCACCGTGGTCAGCGACGTCAACGACACCACCACCGTGACGTTGACCGCCACGCCGACCGTGAACGAAAACGGCACCATCACCTACACCGCCACCCTCACCGGTGCCGACGGTAAACCCGTCACTGCGCAAAATGGCCCGGTCACCGTCACGTTGGAAAGCGGCAAGACCATCACCATCGCCGCTGGCGCGAGCTCGGGTGTGTTGGATGTAGCTGTCGGCAACGACGTGTACCAAGGTCCAACCACCGTCACCGAATCGATCAAAGATGCATCCGGTGGCAACCTCGAAGCTATCGCGCCGAACACCGCTCCGGTCAGCACCGTCGTTAGCGATGTCAACGACACCACTACCGTGACATTGACCGCTACACCGACCGTGAACGAAAACGGCACCATCACCTACACCGCCACCCTGACCGGTGCCGACGGCAAACCCGTCACTGCGCAAAATGGCCCGGTCACCGTCACGTTGGAAAGCGGCAAGACCATCACCATCGCAGCAGGTGCCAGCTCGGGTGTGCTCGATGTCGCTGTGGGTAACGATGTTTACCAAGGTCCAACGACGGTTACTGAGTCGATCAAAGGTGCATCCGGCGGTAACCTGGAAGCCATTGCACCGAACACCGCTCCAGTCAGCACCGTGGTCAGCGATGTCAACGACACCACAACGGTGACATTGACCGCCACGCCGACCGTGAATGAAAACGGCACCATCACTTACACCGCGACCCTGACCGGCGCCGACGGCAAACCCGTCACCGCGCAAAATGGGCCAGTCACCGTCACCCTCGACAGCGGCAAGACCATCACCATCGCCGCCGGTGCAAGTTCCGGCGTGCTGGACATGGCCGTCGGCAACGACGTGTACCAAGGTCCGACCACCGTCACTGAGTCGATTGCCTCGGCATCGGGCGGCAACTTGGAAGCCATTGCTCCGAACACCGCTCCGGTCAGCACCGTCGTTAGCGATGTCAACGACACCACCACGGTGACATTGACCGCCACACCAACCGTGAACGAGAACGGCACCATCACCTACACCGCCACCCTCACCGGCGCCGACGGTAAACCGGTCATGGCGCAGAATGGCCCAGTCACCGTCACCCTCGACAGCGGCAAAACCATCACCATCGCTGCGGGGGCAAGCTCGGGCGTGTTGGACGTAGCGGTCGGCAACGACGTGTATCAAGGCCCAACCACCGTCACCGAGTCGATCAAAGATGCATCCGGTGGCAACCTCGAAGCCATCGCTCCAAACACCGCTCCAGTGAGCACTGTGGTCAGTGATATCAACGACACCACCACGGTGACATTGACCGCCACACCGACCGTGAACGAAAACGGCACCATCACCTACACCGCCACCCTGACCGATGCCGACGGCAAACCCGTCATCGCGCAAAATGGTCCAGTCACTGTCACCCTCGACAGCGGCAAAACCATCACCATCGCTGCCGGCGCAAGCTCGGGCGTGTTGGACGTAGCGGTCGGCAACGACGTATACCAAGGTCCAACGGCGGTCACCGAGTCGATCAAAGGTGCATCCGGCGGTAACCTGGAAGCCATCGCGCCAAACACCGCTCCGGTCAGCACCATCGTTAGCGACGTCAACGACACCACCACCGTGACGTTGACCGCGACACCAACCGTGAACGAAAACGGCACCATCACCTACACCGCGACCCTGACCGATGCTGACGGCAAACCCGTCATCGCGCAGAACGGTCCGGTGACAGTCACCCTCGACAGCGGCAAGACCATTACTATCGCAGCGGGCGCAAGCTCGGGTGCGCTGGATGTGGCTGTCGGCAACGACGTGTATCAAGGCCCGACCACCGTCACCGAAAGCATCAGTACCGCGACGGGCGGCAACCTCGAAGCTATCGCACCAAACACCGCGCCGGTTAGCACCATCGTCAGCGATGTTGATGACACCACCACGGTGACATTGACCGCCACACCAACCGTGAATGAAAACGGCACCATCACTTACACCGCCACCCTGACCGGTGCCGACGGCAAACTCGTCACTGCGCAAAACGGTCCAGTCACCGTCACTTTGGAAAGCGGCAAGACCATCACCATCGCTGCCGGCGCAAGCTCGGGTGTACTGGATGTGGCCGTCGGCAACGACGTGTATCAAGGCCCAACCACCGTCACCGAGTCGATCAAAGATGCATTCGGTGGCAACCTCGAAGCCATCGCTCCAAACACCGCTCCAGTGAGCACTGTGGTCAGTGATATCAACGACACCACCACGGTGACATTGACCGCCACACCGACCGTGAACGAAAACGGTACCATCACCTACACCGCCACCCTGACCGATGCCGACGGCAAACCAGTCATCGCGCAGAACGGTCCGGTGACCGTCACCCTCGACAGCGGAAAAACCATCACCATCGCTGCGGGTGCAAGTTCCGGCGTGTTGGACGTGGCCGTTGGCAACGATGTTTACCAAGGCCCAACTACAGTTACTGAATCGATCAAAGGCGCAACGGGTGGCAACCTCGAAGCCATCGCACCAAACACGGCGCCAGTCAGCACTGTGGTCAGCGATGTCGATGACACCACCACCGTGACATTGACCGCCACGCCAACTGTGAACGAAAACGGCACCATCACCTACACCGCCACCTTGACCGATGCCGACGGCAAGCCCGTTACCGCGCAAAACGGTCCGGTGACGGTGACGTTGGACAGCGGCAAGACCATCACCATCGCCGCGGGCGCAAGCTCGGGTGTGTTGGACGTAGCGGTCGGCAACGACGTGTACCAAGGTCCAACGACAGTTACTGAATCGATCAAAGGAGCGACTGGCGGCAACCTGGAAGCCATCGCACCAAACACGGCGCCAGTCAGCACTGTGGTCAGCGATGTCGATGACACCACCACGGTGACCTTGACCGCCACGCCAACCGTGAACGAAAACGGCACCATCACCTACACCGCCACCCTGACCGGTGCCGACGGCAAACCCGTCATCGCGCAGAATGGTCCGGTGACCGTCACCCTCGACAGCGGCAAAACCATCACCATCGCCGCCGGTGCAAGTTCGGGTGCGCTGGATGTAGCCGTTGGCAACGACGTGTACCAAGGCCCAACGACAGTTACTGAGTCGATCAAAGACGCATCCGGTGGCAATCTCGAAGCCATCGCCCCAAACACCGCCCCGGTCAGCACCGTGGTCAGCGACGTCAACGACACCACCACCGTGACGTTGACTGCCACACCGACCGTGAACGAAAACGGCACGATCACCTACACCGCCACCCTGACCGGCCCTGACGGCAAACCCGTCACCGCACAGAACGGTCCGGTGACAGTCACGCTCGACAGCGGCAAGACCATCACCATCGCCGCTGGCGCAAGCTCGGGCATCTTGGACGTAGCCGTTGGCAACGATGTCTACACCGGCGCGCCGTCTATCAGCGAGACGATCAAATCGGCCTCCGGCGGCAACCTCGAAGCCATCGCGGTCGATAAGACCGGCGCGTCGACGGCCGTGGGCGACACTGTCGACAACACCAGCGTCAGCATCACCGGCAGCACATCGGTCACCGAAGGCCAAGCCGCGACATACACCGTCAGCCTGACGAACCCGGCGCAAACCGAAGTGACGCTCAAGATCGTCTACAGCGGCACCGCCGCCGACGGCACGGACTTCACCGGCGTCTACACCGTGAAGATCCCGGCCAACGCCACCAGCGCGACCTTCAACGTGGCGACGCTGGATGACAAGATCACCGAAGGCACCGAAAACTTCGTGGTCAAGATCGACTCGGCCACCGGTGGCAACTTCGAGCACCTGGCGGTCAGCGGCACCAACGGCAGCGTCAGCACCTCGATCATCGACAACGATGCGCCGCCGGTACTCGACCTGGACGCCAACAACTCCAGCGGCAAGACCGGCGCCGATTACCAGGTGACTTTCACCGAAGGCACCACCGGCCCGGGCGTGTCCATCGCCGACACCGACCTGAAAATCACCGACCCGGACAGCACGATGCTGACCGGCGCCACCATCGTGCTGACCAACCGTCAGCCTGGCGATCATCTGAACCTGGGCAACAGCGTCAACGGCATCAGCATCAACGCCAACAGCACCGACGGCAAAGTCGTCCTGACGCTGACGGGCAATGCGACGCTGGCCGACTACATGCAGCAGATCAAGAACATCAGCTTCATCAATAACAGCGAAGACCCGAGCACAGTACCGCGCATCATCACCGTGACGGTGACCGACGGCGCGAGTTACTCCAACACCGCCACCACCACCGTGAACGTGGTCGGGGTCAACGACGCCCCCGTCGCCACCGGTGGCGCAGTGACGGGTACCGAAGACACTTCACTGGTCCTCGGCTGGTCGACGTTCGGCATCAGCGATGTGGACAGCGCCGCGGCCAGCCAGGGAGTGAAAATCACCGGGCTGCCGAGCGACGGCAAGTTGCAGTACCTGGACGGCGCAACCTGGAAGGACGTGGCCAACAACCAGACCTTCACCAAGGCTGACATCGACGCTGGCAAGCTGCGCTTCACCCCCGATGCCAACGAATCCGGTGCCAATGGCAACCCGGCCGGCGTGGGCAATCAAAAGGCCGACTACGCGCAAATCAGCTTCCAGCCAACCGACGGCCAGACGCTGGGCAATACCGGCACCGTGAAGATCGACATCACGCCGGTCGCCGACGCACCGAGCCTCAACGTGGCCGGCAACAACGTGACCTCCACCGGTTTGATCAAGGAAGTCTGGACCGGCCTGTCGGGCCTGGGCACCGATGGCAGCGGCGCGCCGTCCGGCACGCTCAAGTCGGTGATCGATGCCGCCGGCACGCCGAACAGCAGCACCAATGTGAGCAACGTTCAGAACGACGGCAACGTCAATCCGGGCACCGCGTCGAAAACTTCAGGGCTGATTTTCCTCGAGGCCGGCAAGACCTACACCTTCAGCGGCACGGGCGATGACAGCCTGCTGGTGACCATCGGCGGCAAGACCGCCGCGGCAACCACGTGGGGTGCGGGCGGTCAGTTGAACGGTTCGTTCACGCCAACCGCCAGCGGCTACTACACCCTGGACATCTACCACCACAACCAGACCGGCCCGGGCAGCTACGACGTGAACCTGTCGGTCAACGGCAGCACGCCAGTGGACCTGAGCAATGCCGGCGTGCCGCTCTACACCGGTGTGACCGACCTGGCGAACGCGGGCGTGACCGTCTCCGACCTGCACGGCACCAACGGCGAAGGCTACTACGACGGCTTCAAGCTCAACGAAGGCGCCGAAGGCACCAGCGTGCACCTGTCGAAGATCACCACCGCCCTGACCGACACCGACGGCTCCGAAAGCCTGAGCGTGAAGATCGGTGGCATTCCGGAAGGCAGCGTACTGACCGACGGCGCCGGCCATACCGCGACCGTGGGCAGCAACGGCGAAGCCTCGGTCACCGGCTGGAACCTGGGCAGCCTGACCCTGACCCCACCGACCTACTACCACGGCCAGTTCAACCTGACCGTGACCTCGACGTCCACCGAAGCCCTTGGCGGCTCGGCGGTCAGCACGGCGCAGATTCCTGTCACGGTGTATCCGGCCACCTACAACGCAGTCACCGCCACGTCCGGCAGCGACAACGTCACCGGCACCGACGGCAACGACATTGTGGTCGCCGACATCGGTGGGCTGACCGTGGTGCCAGGGGTCAACTACAACATCGCCTTCATGGTCGACAGCTCCGGCAGCATGAGCGACTCGTCCATCGCAGCGGCGAAGGCCTCGCTGACTTCGGTGTTCAACACCCTCAAGCAGAGCCTGGGCAGCAACTCCGGGACGGTGAATATTTTCCTGGCGGACTTCGACAGCCAAGTGAACAACACGGTCTCGGTCAACCTCAACGACTCGAACGCCTTGACCCTGCTCAAGGGCCTGCTCGACTCGATGGTGTCCGGTGGCGGTACCAACTATGAAGACGTGTTCAAGACCACGGCGAACTTCTTCAAGAGCACCGAAGCCCTGAACAACACCGGGGCGAAGAACCTCACGTACTTCATCACCGACGGCAAGCCGACTTACTACCAGACCGACGAACAAGGCAACCCAACGCTTTACGGCACCGTCAAGCTCGACGACGTCTTGAGCGCGGCCAACTACAGCGTCGGCAAGTACTACACCCAGACGATCGACAGCACACACAAGTACACCATCTACGAAAACGGCGAGATGTACCTGTCGACCAAAAGCGGCAAGAAATGGATCGACAGCTATGTGGGCACGGTGCATGCCGAGGGCAATGGCACCTTCGAAGTGTCGAACCAGGGCGGCACCGGTTATGGCGAGTACTGGAACTATATCGATTCGGCGGCTGGCTCGACCGATAGCTTCACGCTGCTCAAAGGCTTGAGCAACGTCGAAGCCATCGGCCTGAACAGCGATGTCACCCTGAACGACCTGAAGCCGTACGATTCGGACTCGGCACCACAGACCAACATCGACCCGAACAACCTGGCCAACTCAATCATCGGCCACACCGAAGCGACCCTGCCGGGTGCCGATACGGTCAACGGCGGCGAAGGCAACGACATCCTGTTCGGCGACCTGGTGAGCTTCAACGGCATTGCCGGCGAGGGCTACCAGGCCATCCAGGCTTTCGTCGCCCAACAGAGCGGCGTGGACGTCAGCAAGGTCACCACCAGCAATGTGCACCAGTACATCACCGAGCACTACACCGCGTTCGATGTGTCCGGTGCCCACGATGGCAATGACACCCTGTTGGGCGGCGCCGGCAACGACATCATTTTCGGCCAGGGCGGCAACGACACACTCAACGGTGGCAAGGGCAATGACATCCTGTTGGGGGGCACGGGTAACGACACGCTGATCGGCGGCCAGGGCAATGACACCCTGATCGGCGGCCTGGGGGGCGATACCTTTGTCTGGAAGTCCGGCGACACCGGCACCGATGTGATCAAGAACTTCAACGCCGGCGAAGGCGACCGGATCGACCTGCGGGATCTGTTGCAGGGCGAAACCGGCAGCACCATCGACCACTTCCTGAAAATCAGCACGGTCGATGGCGTATCGTCGCTGCAAGTCAGCACTTCCGGTCAGTTCAACGGGGCCAATGGGGCCGCTGCGACGCCGGACGTAACGATCAAGCTCGAAGGCAACAACTGGTCGAACGTGAACCTGAACTCGTTGATCGCCGGCAGCGACCCGACCATCAAGGTCGATCACAACAACAGCTGAGGCTGACACAAAAACCGTGGCGAGGGAGCTTGCTCCCGCTGGGGCGCGAAGCGGCCCCTGTTTTTTTGGGCTGCTGCGCAGCCCAGCGGGAGCAAGCTCCCTCGCCACAATAAGTGTTCATACTCCCCCACAGTTGGCCTATGCTGCCCAGCATGACGCCGCTTCATACATGAGGGATGCCCGATGTTTTATGTGCAACGCGATGCACAAGGCCTGCTGGTGCGCGTAGAAGCCACCGCATACGCCGAGGCCACCGAAACCTTGCCGGCCGACAACCACGAGATCCAGGACTGGTTCGCCAACCAGGCGGTGGAAAACAGCCTCAAGCAACTCAAGCAGAGCGACCTGGAAATGATCCGGGTACTCGATGACTTGATCCAGGTGCTGACCAGCAAAGGCGTCATCCGCGTCACCGACCTGCCACCGGCGGCCCAGGCCAAGCTGATGGATCGCAACCAGGCCCGGGAAGCCTTGGGCGGGTTGAGTCGGTTGATCGATGATGATGAGAAGGGGTTGATCTAGGCTGCCACGCCATTCCAGGCGGCACACAGCACCTGTGGCGAGGGAGCTTGCTCCCGCTCGGCTGCGCAGCAGTCGCAAAAATGGACAACGCGGTCAGCCTGGAAAATGCAGGGGCCTGCTTCGCAGGCCAGCGGGAGCAAGCTCCCTCGCCACAGGGTTTGGGGTTGTCTGGGCGGACGCCATCGCGAGCAAGCTCGCGATGGCAATCGCCAACTCACCGCAGGTCTGTCAGCCCGCCGCTTGAACCTCCAGCCGATCCATCGCCCGCTCCACCAACAAATGCACCCCATCGGCCATTCGGCTGATCGCCAGGATCACACTGCGGCGCGAGCCGTCGACGTCATCGGCCAGGTCGGCGGCGATGGCGCTGATGGACAGCAGGTCTTCGGAGGCATTGGCCAGCAGGGTTTCGGTGTCGATGTCAGGGGAGACCATGAAGAGCTGGGCAGTTTGGGTCTTTTCCGAGGCTTCATCGGTGGGTTTGGGATTGAGGTAGTAGTCGAGGGCGCGTTGGGCGGCTTCGTCGAGTTTTTTGGATTTCGAGGATTTGTCGGAGGCGTTGCCAGGGCTTCCTGGCGGATTCGGAGTGACCTTGAACATTAGAGATTCCCTAAACAGTTAAGTGGAAACCGTCACCGTTCGCTTGCACGCGAATAAGGGTGGCGACCGTACGCAGGTGTGCAAGACCGGGCCTGTTTAGGACACCCAGCAGATCCAAGGATCTCCTGCGTGCAGCCGCCATAAAGCCAGTGGGCAGAAGAAAGCCCCTGAGCGATGTAGCGTCGCATCCTAAACAGTTTGTTCGGACTTGCACGTCCGTGTCACCGTTTTTTCAGTGACAAACCCAGACTAGCCACGAGACAGACGCCGGACAAGTTCACCAAGTTCGCTACAACTCGAAGGAAATCTCCTAGGACGTTACTTTTAGAAGGGGTGTATATCCGTTTCTGCGGTAACGGCTGCTTAGGGTTCCGCCCTGACGGCGGGTCACTTTTGAAAAGCCCGGAAGCCGGCCCAGTCAAAAGTAACCAAAACGCTTCTGCCCCACCACTCGGCACCTCGCTTAGGCTCGGTGTGCCCGAGATCAACGTCCACCGCGAGGCGGCCTAGTAGCCGACCTGGTTCTTCATGGGGACCGCGTTTCTCCTGTGGGAGCGAGCCTGCTCGCGATGAGGCCAGCAAGCCCAACATCCATGTGACTGAACCACCGCTATCGCAAGCTCGCTCCCACAATGTTTACCGTTGATCAATCTGTGGCGTGATGGTTGGGAAGCTTTTGTGGCGAGGGAGCTTGCTCCCGCTTGAGTGCGCAGCGCTCATCGCTTTTTTAGGGCCGCTGCGCGACCCAGCGGGAGCAAGCTCCCTCGCCACAGGGTCGTGCAGTTCCCAAAAATCTTGTGAGTATCCAACACCACCGCAAACTGACCCTCCGCCTTCGCGAGCAAGCCCGCTCCCACAGGAAAAACGCGGTCCCCAGCAAGAGCCAGGCCGGCTCTCAGGCCGCCTCGCTTTTGCTTTTGATCTGGAGGCCCCGTTAACCACGATGGCCGAACGCAGGCATTGCGCAGTGGGCATCCCGGCATGGATGCCGGGATAGCCGCGCTGGGCCATGGATGGCCCTTCGCGGCGGGCCCACGGAGCAATGCCTTCGTTCGGGCATGCCGAGCCTAAGCGAGGCACCGAGTGGTGGGGCAAGCCTTTTTTGCTTACTTTTTTTGGCGTTTGAAAAAAAGTGAGCCGCCGTAAGGGCGGAACCCTAAGCAGCCGTTACCGCAGAGATGGATATGTACTCAATCAGAAGACTCACTCCCAACGCCGAGGCTCACCCACCAACTGCCCCTGCACCCCAAACAACCCCATCTCCCGAATCACCGCCAACTCCCCCTCCGTCTCAACCCGCTCAGCAATCAATGGCAGATCAATACTGTGAGCAGCCCGCTGAATGGCCTCGATGAACAAGCGCTTGTCGCTCTCCTGATCAATCGCACGAATATAACTGCCATCGATCTTCAAGTAAGCCAACCCCAGCCGCGACAGGTTGCCAATCATGCTGAACCGCCCACCAAACCGCTGCAGGCTCAAGGAGAAACCCAGCTCGCGCAATTGCCGGGTCAACTGCTCCAGCACCGCTTGCTCCGGTAGTTGCTCTTCACCAATCTCCAGGGTCAGGCGCAATCCAAGATTGGAATGCGCCCGCAGGATTTCAAAGACCTTGTTCAACGCCTGCGGATCGGCAAGCGTGGCGGAGGACAGGTTCAACGCCAGGGACTGCTCATGCCCAGCCATCTGCTTGAGCACCTGTTCAAGCATCAAGCGGTCCAGGCGCGCCGTCCAACCGAAGCGCTCCAACCAGGGCAGGAAACGCCCGGCGGGGATGGTCTGGCCCTGCTCGTCCAACAGCCGCGACAACACCTTGTAATGCAGCACCACCTGGGTGTCCTGGGCGGCCACCACCGGCTGGAAATACAACTCGAAGCGCTGATGACTCAGAGCCTGGTCGAGCAAATTGTGCCAGGCATGGTGATCATCACCGACACTGGCCGAGGCACTGTGGTCCAGGCAGGCCCAACCCGGTTCACCCTGGCTTTCGGCCTGAGCCAAGGCCTGGTCACCGAGCTGGAGCACCGCTTGCGGCGAGTCGCCATGGACGAACGGCGCCAGCCCGATGGAGGCCACCGACGCCACATCCGTCGCGCCTGTAGCGTGCAGGCTCGCCAACGCCGCTTCGAGGTTCTGCGCCAGTTGCAGCGCTTCCTCGCGCACCAGCCCCGGGGCCAGCACCGCAAACTCGCCGCCACGAATCCGCGTGACCAGGTTATGGGTTTCCGGGTAGCGGGCGCACTCACGCTGCAATTGCTCACCCACCGCCTGGAGCAACTGGTCGGTGCGCTGCCCGCCCAGCCGCTGGTTCAAACCGGCCAGGTCCTTGACCCGCAGCAACAGCAGGTAACCAGAACTGGCCTGCTCCGGGTTGCTCACCCGGGCATTGAGCTGCATTTCGAAATAGCGCCGGTTGGCCAGGCCTGTGAGGTTGTCCTGGTAGGACTCGACCCGCAGTTTCTCGCTGCGCTCGGCCTGCTCCTGGAACAGCGCCTTGAGTTTCTCGACCATCTGGTTCATCGCCTGCACCACACGGCGCAGTTCCGGGGTGCGCGGCAGTTCCGGCAGGCTCAGGAACTCACGGCGGGCAATGGCGTGGGACTGATGGACCATGTAGTCCAGCGGCTTGAGTTGACGACGCAGCAGCAAGGCCCCCAGCACCGCGCTCACGGCGCCGCACAGCAACAGCCAGCCCAGGCTGCCCAACGCGCTCTGCCACAGCTTGGCGAGGGCGAACATCGGGTGGCTGACCACTTCGACCCGCGCCGCCTGCTCCCAGCCGCGGCTGACGATGGCATCGCCACCGGCCGGCTCCAGGCCGATCAGCTTGACGAACCATTGCGGCACGCTGCCGGCGTCCGGCGTACCGGTGCGCTCCACCAGAGTCTTGTCGGTGGCCACGTCGACCACGCGGATGCTGGCGTAGTAGCCGCTGTCGAAGATCGAGCTGACCATCAACTCCACCATCGCGGGGTCGTCGATGTTCGGCGTCAACGACAGCGCCAGCGCCGTGGCCGCGTCCTGGGCGTGAGAGCGCAACTGGTTGACGTACTGGGCCCGCGAGCTTTCCAGGCTGACCATAAAGCTGCCGCTGAAGGCAACCACCAGGAACAGACAGATAGCGATCAACAGCTGTTTGAACAAGGACATCTGAGCGCGCGCTCCTAGTTAGTCGTCTCGACCGGAAAACCTTCGGCCTGCATTTTCTTCAACACATCCTGCCACCGGGACAGGCGCTTGGTGTCACCCACTTTCTTGTTGCCCTTGGCGCCCGGCAGCCACAGTCCTTCGGCATTGAAAGAGTAGACCGGGAGCAAGTCGGTTCGCTGGCTGGCCGGCTGGATACCGTCGATCAGGCTGTCGAGTACCAGCGGCATCGCCTCGGGCGTGGCGTAATAGGTGAGCACCATGTGTGCTCGGTTCTGCCGCAACGCCTTGACGTAGGTGATGCGCAGCTTGTCACTGGACACCCCGAGATGACGCAGACTGAAATACTTGGCGATGGCGTAGTCTTCACAATCGCCGGCGCCCTTCCACAAGGCCTGGATCGGGGTTTCCCAATAGTCGACCTCACGCCACAGGTCGATGTCTTCCACATAGCGCACCTGTTTGTTGAAAAACAGGTTCACCACCTTGAGCTGTTCCAGTTCCGGGATCTGTTTCTGGGTCGCCAGCAGTTGCTGCCACGCGTCGATCCGTTGCTGCCCTTCGCCCAAGGGGCCATATAACGCTTGCGCCCGCCGGCTGATCTGCGCAAAGTCCCAGTCGGCTTGCAGACCGCCCAGCATCAGGCCGGCCAGCAGCAATGCCGAACACAGCCAGCGCAAGGACCTGAGGACTGGGAAAGGTGCAGCCAAGGGAAATACGTCCGAAAAGGGCCGTTGGAAATTCGTTGGATGGTGAAGCCTGGCCCGGTAAAAAACAATGGCAGGTTGCAATCACCGCAAGCAGACTAAACTTTAGTTCAGGAACGGCGGCCGCAAGATTTTGACGGCTTGGCAATCTGTAACTAATGTTGGCCTGGATCCAATTTCGTTACTACCAGTCAGGTGTTGTCGTGACACAGAAGCCCAAACCGCTAAGCACCATCCAAGTCAACGGGCCCATCCCCGCAGACCGGGCGCGCTCGATCATCGAAGAGTCTCTGCGCGAGGCCATTCTCGACGGCCGCCTGCCTTGCGGAACCGCCCTGCGCCAGCAGGAACTGGCCGACCTGTTCGGCGTGAGCCGCATGCCGGTGCGCGAAGCGTTGCGCCAGCTTGAAGCGCAATCGCTGCTCAACGTGGTTCAGCACAAGGGCGCCGTGGTGGCGCCGTTGATCACCAACAATGCGGTAGAAACCTACGCCCTGCGTTCGGTCCTGGAATCGTTCGCCTTGCGCCTGTCCATCCCGCTGCTCGAGGAACGCGACCTGGCATTGGCCGCCCAATACATCGAACAGCTGGAAACGGAAAGCAATCATGCCGAGATCGGCAAGCTCAACCGACTGTTCCATATGTCGCTTTATCACAAGGCGCCCAACAGCAAGCTGCTGGACCTGATCGAGCGCGAGCTCAATGAGGAAGAGCGCTTCCTGCGCTTTCATCTGTCGTCCATGGGACTGGGCAAGTTGAACCAGAACGATCACCGTGCCCTGCTCGACGCCGCACGAGCCAAAGACATCGATAAAGCGATCGTCTTGCTGGAACTGCACCTGGAAAAAGCCTCCATCACCATGCGTCGGTACCTGGAACAGTCGTCGAAGCTGTGATCCCATGTCGGCGCTCCGTCCGGCGTAAAAATTTCTTACACATCCTTCCGACTCACTTGTCGCCAGCGCGGCGCGGCCTCGCCGTGGCCGCGATTCGTCGCCCCATCAGTTCAATGGCACTGCCATCGATTTGGGCTCACTCTTGCGCTTGTCGATTCAAAACAGACCTGAAGAAGTCAACGCCTGGCTGAGGCCAGGCGAATCGAAGCCAATACGCAAGGAGCGTCGTCCAACCGGCGGGATGATCGGATGTCCGACCGACGTCCTGCCCATAACATAAAACTTCTTAACTCCCCGATCCCTGAAGTGCTCCGAGTGAGGCATTCACTCGAACTATTCGATTCTGATCTCGCTAAATCGGAAGGAGCTTCTTCGCCCCAATAAAACTTATTAAACAAGTTTTAAAAGCCCTCTTCGCGCCCAATAAAAATACAACTTTAAATAATTAAAAAAGGTACTTGCCACTGACTTGCTCGATGTATTAGTTTTTTATTCGCCGCGTTACTGGCGGCCCTTTCGACTTGTGACAAGCCCAGCAAATACGGGCATCAAAAGCCGAATTAACGATTAAAAGAGAATACTTAGGCCCGTAGAGCAATTCATGGATTCCGGTTCAGGCACCCGCTCGCCTTTATTAACTAACGAGCCGCCTTCCGGACATAACATCATTGATGAGGACGTTCCAATGCAGCCATCCAAAGAACAACTATCTCTGAAAAAGCATGAACTTGGACAGCACCCGGTTTTTTCCGAGATTACATCAATCGATCTGTTACGCCGCTTTATGGAAAGCCATGTCTTTGCCGTCTGGGACTTCATGTCGCTGACCAAACGGCTGCAACGCGAGCTCACCTGTGTCCAACTGCCTTGGCTGCCGCCAGCCGACCCGCATGCGGCGCGCTTGATCAACGAGATCGTGCTGGGGGAAGAGTCGGATGACCGCCCCGGCGCCGGCTACTGCAGCCATTTCGAACTGTACCTGGACGCCATGCGGGAAATCGGTGCCGATACCCGCGCCATCGAACAATTCATCACCCTGCAGCAGGAAGGCGTCAGCCCCGAGACCGCGCTGGACAGTGTCGAGGTCGAACCGGCAGCGGCGCGGTTCGTCCGCCAGACCTTGCACACCGCCCTGCACGCCCCGGCCCACAGCGTGGCCGCCGCGTTCGTGCATGGTCGCGAGAGTGTCATCCCGCAAATGTTCCAGCGCATGTTGGACGCCTGGGGCATTGGCCTGGATCAGGCACCGACCTTTCGTTACTACCTGCAACGGCACATCGAAGTGGATTCCGAGGACCACGGGCCAGCGGCAGAAAAGCTGTTGGCTCGACTGATCAACGGTGACCCGCAGCGCGAAACCGAAGTGCTGGCCGCCGCGCTCGCCGCCGTCCACAGCCGCGCGGCCTTGTGGGATGGCCTGCGCGAGAGCATGGCCCAACCGGTTGCGCAGGTGATGCCATGAACGCCATCCCCTACCAATCCTTCGCCGACGCCTGGGAAAGCCGCGCCACGATCCGTACCCGACCACGGCGCCGGGTCGAAGACGACGACAAGTTGATCTTCCCCATGAGCCGCCAGCCGCTGGTGCACAGCCAGACTTTCCTCAGCCACTGTCCGCAACTGCGCGACTTCGTGCTGGTGCAGAGCCTCTACAAGTTCATCAACGACGTGGTGATTTTCGAGACCGAACTGGTGGACCACACCGCCCGGCGCATCGCCAAGAACCGCTTCGGCATCGAATTCCCGTTCGCCTGCCGCTACGACGCGATGACGGTGGTGGTGGACGAGGATTACCACGCGCTGGTGGCGATGGACTTCATGCAGCAGACCATCGACATGACCGGCATCGATCCCATCCCGTTGCCTGGGCAGATCGAGCTCAGCCGCGCCATACCGGCGACCCTGGCCCAGGCGCCGGAGCATTTGCTCAGCGCCGTAGAGTTGATCTGCATCGCCATTGCCGAGAACACCGTGACCAACGAAGTGGCCGCCTTCGCCCGGGACGACTCGGTCAAGGCCTCGATCAAGGGGTTGATGGCCGATCACTTGCTCGACGAGGGCCGGCATTCCGGTTTCTGGACGCGGCTGGTGCAGATCTACTGGCGCACCGCGCCCGAAGAGGACCGTGCGGCAATCGCGCGCTTGATGCCCGGTTTCATCGCCCAGTACCTGGCGAGCGACCTGCAACAAGCGTTCGATTTCGAGCTGATCGCGCACCTGCCCGTCGACGAATCGGTGCGCCAGTCGTTGCGTGAGGACGCCAGTGCGCTGGCCTATCCCATCAATCGTTTTCACCCTTTGGTGGGCAACATCACGCGTTTTTTCCGCGGCAGTTCGATGCTCGCGTCTCCCTGCGTACGCGACGCCCTCGCTGATTACCTGACCCCATGAGGACCTTCCGATGAGACGCCTCGACATTGCAGTGCCTGGCACCAGCCAGGCCATGGCCGAACTGGCCCGGGAATTGGAGCAGCACGGTCACGCGGTGGTCGACCTGCAATCGCCGGTCGACCTGTTGATCGACGACGGCACGACACCACAAGCCAATGAAGCCCGTTCATGTCTCCAGATCCGCGTGGCGCTGCGCACGCTGCCCGGCGAGGCATTGCCGCAACCGGTGCTGTTCTTTCACGACGGTGCGCAGCGGCTGTTGTGCCAGGAGACGATCGCGCCGCAACGCGATGGCAACGGTCAGTCCTTGCGCCTGCGTACGTTGGCGACGCTGGTCGAAACCGGCGCACGACTGGTCAGCCAGTTGTCCCGGGAGGAGACCTGCTTCGAGCACTGGCCGACGGTACACGCTGACGCTGCCGACCAACCGCTGCTCGGGCTCGATGCGCTGGAGCCATTGGCCTTCGAGCACGGCCTCAACCGGCCGCCGGTGCCCTGGCTGCTGGCCGCCGCCGACGTGCCGGTGATGCACAGCATCGAACAGCGCCTGCTCGATGATGCGACGCAACCGGCCCTGTGGGTCGATGGGCAATTCATCGACTACAAATCCTTGCGCGACCTGGCGCTGAGGTTGCAGCAGTCGATGTTGAAAATATTGCACCGAGCAGAACATGAAAAAGGCTTTGCTGGAGAGCCTTCCTCCCACAAGCCTTCCCACAAAGTGATCGGTGTGTGCCTGCCCAAGTCCGCACACCTGTATGCGGCGATCCTGGCGGTGCTGGGTTGCGGCGCGGTGTACCTGCCGCTGGACCCGCAGCACCCGGCGCAACGTCGGCGCTTTATCCTGGAAAATGCCCAGGCCGACCTGCTGCTGCACGACGGCGACAGCGACCTCGGCGACCTCTCGCTGCCCACGCTGAATGTCCAGCAACTGCCAGCGCCCAAGCCCGGCATCCCGGCCTCGCTGATCCGTCGTAGGGTAGACAGCGACGAAGCGGCCGTGGCGATCTACACCTCCGGCACCACCGGCCAGCCCAAAGGCGTGTTGCTCAGCCACCGCAACCTCAGCCATTTCTGTGCCTGGTACGGCGACTACGTCGGGTTGCAGCGCGACAGTCGGGCGTTGCAGTTTTCCACCATCAACTTTGACGCGTCGCTGCTGGATATCCTGCCGACCTTCATCCACGGCGCCTTGCTGGTGGTGCCCAGCGAAGACCAGCGCCGCGATCCGCAGCAACTGGTCACGTTGATTCACCAACAGCGCGTCAGCCACGCCTTCCTGCCGCCTGCGCTGCTGAGCGTCATGCCCTTGGAGACGCCGTTGGGCCTGGCGCACCTGATCACCGGCGGCGATGTCTGCGAGCCGTTCGTGATCGAACAGCTCGCACCCCAATGCCACTTCCACAACATCTACGGCCCGACCGAAACCACGGTGTTGGCGACCACGCGGCGCTTCGGCGTCGGCGACAACAACCGCAACCTCGGCGTGCCCATCGCCAACGGTCGGGTGTTGATCCTGGACGAACAACGGCAACCGGTTCCTCAGGGTGTCCCGGGCGAGCTGTACATCGCCGGCCCTGGCGTCGGCCTGGGTTATCTGAACGACCCGACGCTGACCGCGACGCGTTACCTCGATCTGACGCTGCCCACCGGGCAAGCGCTGCGGGTCTATCGCACCGGCGACATCGGCCAGTGGACCGACAACGGCATCGAACTGTGTGGCCGCCGCGATAACCAGGTGAAGATCCGCGGTTTTCGAGTCGAACCCGAGGAAATCGAACACTGCCTGCGGGAAAGCCAGTTGTTTCGCCAGGTGGCGGTGGGGGTCGATGAGCGGCGGCGGATCCTGGCGTTCCTGGTTCATCCCGAGCATGAACACCCCGGCACCGCGCTCCAGGCACTGCGCGAGCACGTGCAGAACAGCTTGCCCAGCTACATGCACCCGGCGGCCTACGTCGAACTGCCCAGCCTGCCCTACACCAGCAACGGCAAGGTCGATCGCCGGGCGTTGCTCGCCATGGCGGTGCAGGTGCAGGTCGACGGCCAGCGCCGCCAGCCGCAGAACGCCGTGGAAACGCAACTGCAGCAACTGTGGGCCGAGCTGCTTGAGTTGCCGGTCGAAGACATTGCCACTGACGAAAGCTTCTTCAACCTCGGCGGGCATTCGATCCTGCTGTCGCGACTGCTGCTGAGCATCCGCCAGACGTTCGGCCGCAGCCTGTCGATCAACCGTTTCATCGAAGCGCCGACGCTGATGACCTTGGCGAAGTTGCTGGACGACCCGGACCACAGCAGCGCATCGGTCCTCAGCCCCCAGGCCTTCATCGATGCCGAGGCCGAGCTCAACCTCGATCCGCTGCCCATCAGCCAATGCGGTGATGTACACAAGGTGGTGGTGACCGGCGCCAACAGCTTTCTCGGCGTGCACATCGTCGAAGCGCTGCTGGCCTGGGGCGCCACCGAAGTCGCCTGCCTGGTGCGCGCGAGCGCTGAGCAGAGCGCAGCCGAACGTTTCTCCCAAGCCCTGCGGGACAATCACTTGACCCACCTCGACCTGGACCGCGTCAGCGTCTATGCCGCCGACATCACCCAAGCGCAATTAGGCTTGCCGGACGACGTCTACGCCCGCATCGACCGCACCTTCGGCGCACTGGTGCACAACGCGGCCCACGTCAACCATGTGCTCGACTACGAGTCCCTGGCGCGGGACAACGTGGAACCGATTTTCGAGTGCCTGCGCCTGTGTGAAGGGCGCAGCAAGAAGATCTTCAATTTCGTCTCCACACTGTCCGCCTCCAGTGCCCTGGATGCCGAAGGCCAGGTGCTGGAACAGCCCGCCGCGAAGACGCCGCCGATCTACATCAAGAACGGCTACAACCTGTCCAAATGGGTCGGCGAACGGATCCTGCAACGGGCCAGGGATCGCGGGGTGTGGGTCAATCTGTTCCGCCCCGGCAACATCAGCTTCAACAGCCTGACCGGGGTCTGCCAGCCCCACAAGAATCGCTTGATGCTGATGCTCAAGGGCTCGATCCAGCTCGGCCAGGTGCCGGAACTGTCGCTCAATTTCGACCTGATGCCGGTGGACTTCCTGGCCCGCTTCATCGCCTTCCACGCCAGCCGCTACCAGCCCAGCCAAGCGGTGTTCAACCTGCACAACCCGCAACCGTTGAGCTGGGACGCTTATGTGGCGTCGTTCCGCGACAGCGGCCGGGAGTTTTCGCTGGTCAGCGTCGCCGAGTGGCAACGGCAATTGGCTCGGGTCGATGCCGACAATGCGCTGTTTGGCGTACTGGGTTTCTACCTCAACGGCTTCGAGGAAGACATCGGCGATATCTCGCTGATCAGCCACGACAACGCCCGCGCCGGCGTGCGGCAGATGGGCGCGAGCTACCCGGAAAAATCCCCGGCCCTGCTACGTCGCGGCGCCGATTACCTCAAGGCCATCGATTTCATCTGAAACACCCTCAACCCAAAAGCAAGGAGCAAGACCATGAGTGCATTTCAACCCGACACCCTGATCAAGAACCCCCACGCCTGCCAGGTCGAAACCTCGGTGGAGGTCGCGGCCGACGCGGCGCGCGTCTGGGACGTGGTGGGTGATTTTGGCGGATTCGACCGTTTCATCCCGGCGCTGGAGCGCATTGA
The DNA here is from genome assembly GCF_001269655.1 of Pseudomonas thivervalensis. Taxonomy (GTDB): domain Bacteria; phylum Pseudomonadota; class Gammaproteobacteria; order Pseudomonadales; family Pseudomonadaceae; genus Aquipseudomonas; species Aquipseudomonas thivervalensis. The sequence goes on along the minus strand of NZ_LHVE01000001.1, from coordinate 43,980 downwards.
AATGACCGGCAAGGGCGTGAGGTCTCTGCGCAAGAAGTTCTTCCGCGACGGGGAAAACCTGGTAGTGGAACAGCTCAACAGCCGCGACGACCAGGCCATGCACATGACCTGGACGCTGATCTACAACACCCTGGGCATCGACAACCTGTGGGCGGCCATGCGCGTCGAACCCCTGGCGGACAACCGCTGCCGCGCCACCTGGACCATCATCGCCGACCACACCGATGCCCATACGCCGTCAGGCTTCAGGGATTTCCTCCAGGGCTTCGCCGATGCAGCGATGGAGAATGTGCAGGGGATGTTCAAGTAAGCGCCAATCCCTTATGGGAGCGGGCTTGCTCGCGAAAGCGGTGGGTCAGTCAACCCAGCACCCGTGGCGAGGGAGCTTGCTCCCGCTCGGTTCTGTAGGAGCTGGCGAAGCCTGCGATCTTTTGATCTTTCGCTCCAGGCTCAATTGGCAGTGAAAAGATCGCAGCCTCGCTTCGCTCGTCAGCTCCTACAGATCCTGCGGGAGCAAGCTCCCTCGCCACAGGGGATTGGGTCGGTCAGATCTTGAAGCTGTCCACCAGTTGCTTCAACCGGTTGGCCTGTTGGGACAAGGCGTCGCAATCCTTCAGGGTTTCATTGAGGTTGGCGACGCTTTGCTGGTTCAGCAGGTTGATGTGGCTGACGTCCATGTTGAGGGTTTCGACCACGGCGGTCTGTTCTTCGGTCGCGGCAGCGACCGACTGGTTCATGCCGTCGATCTCGCCGATGCGCTGCGTCACGCTGACCAGTCGCAGGCCAGCCTGGTTGGCCACTTCCACGCTTTCTTCGCTGGAGGTCTGGCTGGCGTTCATCGTGGTCACCGCTTCACGAGAGCCAACTTGCAGCGAGGTGATCATCTTGTGGATTTCTTCCGCCGACTCCTGGGTGCGATGCGCCAGGTTTCGCACTTCATCGGCCACCACCGCAAACCCGCGTCCGGCTTCACCGGCACGGGCCGCTTCGATGGCCGCGTTCAGGGCCAGCAGGTTGGTTTGCTGGGAGATACCCTTGATCACGTCCAGGATGTGGCCGATGTTGTCGGTGCTGGCGTTCAGGGTTTCGATCTGGGTGCACGAGAGGCTGATCTTCTGCGACAGCTCGGTCATGGCCTGGATGGTTTTCTCCACCACCTGGCGACCGTCATCGGCCTGTTCGCTGGCACCGCTGGCCTGTTGCGAAGCATCGGCGGCATTGCGAGCGATTTCCTGGGTCGCGGCGCCCAACTGGTTGATGGCCGCCGCCACACTGTTGGTACGGGCGCTCTGTTCATCCGAGCCGACCAGCGAAGCGTTGGACGAAGTCATCACCCGTTGCGACAGGTCATGCACCTGGCGAGTCGCGGAAGATACTTCCGCGATCGAGGCGTGAATCCGCTCCACGAACTGGTTGAACGAACCACCCAACACCGCGAACTCATCCTTGCCCTGCACCACCAAGCGCCGGGTCAAGTCGCCTTCGCCCTGAGCAATGTCCTGCATGGCGCGGCCCATGGTGGTCAACGGACGCATCAGCACCTGGATCAGCAGGCTCAGCAGCAAGGCAATGGCGGCCACCGCAACGAACATCGCAATCAGCGCCGACGTACGGAACTGGCTCAACGGCGCGTAGGCCTTGGCCTTGTCGATCGACAGGCCGATGTACCACTCGGCGTTCGGCAGGCCGGTCACCGGGGTGAACGAAAGGATGCGGTCCTGCCCGTTCAACTCAACGTCCTGGATACCCTTGCCAATGCGCACCGGGGTGCCGGGGTAGATGTCCTTGAGGTTTTTCATCACGTGATCCTTGTCCGGGCTGACGATCACCTGACCGTCACCGCTGACCAGGAACGCATGGCCGATACCACCGAAGTCTACGGAGTTGATGATTTTCACCAAGGTTTCCAGGCTCAAGTCGCCGCCCACCACGCCGAGCAGTTCGCCGTTGTGCTTCACCGGCAGGGCAACGGTCACCACCAGGCCACCCACCGCCGCCAGGTAAGGCGGGGTCAGCATGGTTTTATCGGCACTCACCGCCTGTTTGTACCAGGGGCGCTGACGCGGGTCGTAACCATCAGGCATTTTGGCGTCCGGGCGCTGGGTGAAGACACCGTTGGCCTGGCCCACATAAGTGAACTGGAAGTTCGACGTCAGCGCTGGCTGATCCACCAGCCCCGGCAGATCGGCCGCAGCGCCCTGATGCGCGATGTTTTGCGCCAGGTTTTCCAGTACCAGGATCCGCCCACTCATCCAGTTCTGGATGCTGCTGGCCGTCAGGTCACCGGATTGCTCAATGGACGACTCAAGGCTGCTGCCAATGGTGTTGCGCTGCAAATAATCGTTGTAGAGCGTGAACAGGGCAAAAGCCAGAACCACCACACCAGAGGCGGCCAGAAGGATTTTGTGGCTGAACTTTAGATTCATTGATGGGGCTTCTTATGCAAGGAGTGGGGGTGCATTCCAGGTTGCAACGTCCATATAACAGCGCGGGCGGTTGTCACTTCGCTCCACTTTGGTGCACACGTACAAGTCTGTCGGCAAATCTGTACAAATAATTAGGGGAATAAAGAAATAGGCGACGGGAGGACACGGCGGGCGAACGGTGGTTGCAAATTCGCCGACGGCTGATGACAATGCGACCTATTATCATTTGTAACATCCAGGCCGTCGTGTCCATGTCATCTCCCGAGTTTGCAGTACAGGCGCTCTATAGCCAGCACCACGGTTGGCTCAACACATGGCTGCGCACCCGGCTGGGCAACGCCGCCGATGCGGCGGACCTGGCCCAAGACACTTTCTTGCGCCTGTTGCAGCGTAGCGAACGCCCGGAGCTTCGGGCCCCACGCGCCTTTTTGCGCACCATCGCCCAGGGCCTGGTGATCGACCATTGGCGGCGAGAAGAAATCGAACGTGCCTATCTCCAAACCATAGCTCACTTGCCGGAAGCCGAAACCCCTGGCGCCGAAGCCCAGGCCTTGATCCTGGAACTGCTCGAAGCCATTGCCAGGATGCTCGAAGGCCTCAAGCCGAAAGTGCGCAAGGCCTTCCTATTGGCCCAGTGCGAGGGCCTGACGTACAAGCAGATTGCCGAGCAGATGGGCATCTCGTTGCGCTCGGTGGAGCGCTACGTCGCCGATGCGCTGTACCACTGCTATGTGTTGCGCTATGAAAGCTGAGCCGGCGGATCATTTACAGAGCCGCCGCAACGGCCCGTCGCAACAGGTGGTCAGGCAGGCGATCAACTGGCTGCTGCGCCTGCGCAACCACACCACCCACCCCAGCCTGCGCCAACAGTGCGACACCTGGCGCGCCGCTCACCCTGAGCACGAACTGGCCTGGCAACGGGTGCAATCGCTGCACAGCGAATTGACCTCGAACCTGCGGGCCGTGCCCGGGGCCCACATCGCCTTGGATACCCTGGAAAACAGTGCCCAGCGCCTCAGTCGTCGCCAGGCCCTGAAGTTGCTGTCAGGCGTCGCCCTGGTGGGTGGCGCGACATGGCTGGGCAAGGATCTGGGCTGGCAGGCGTGGAACGCCGATTTCGCCACCGCCACCGGTGAACGCCGAGGCTTCCAGTTGCCGGACGGCACGCGACTCGAACTCAATACCCACAGCGCCGCCGACCTGGACTTCAGCGCCCGGCAGCGCCTGATTACCTTGGCCCGCGGCGAAATCATGGTCACCTGTGGCCGTGATCCGGGGCGCCCGCTGCTGGTACAAAGCCGGCATGGCCTGTTCGAAGGACTGGAGGGGCGTTTCGTCGTGCGCCAGGACAGCGATTGCACACGGCTGAGTGTCACCAGCGGACGGGTGGTTATCCGTTCGCACCCCAACAGCGATGGCTCGCCCCTCCAGGTCGAGGCCGGGCAAAGCTATCGGGTCAGCGCATCGACAGCGACCCTGGCGCCACCGCTGGACATGGACGCAGGCGCCTGGGCCGATGGCTTGATCGTCACGCGCAACATGCGCCTGGAAGACTTTCTCAACGAAGTGGGACGCTACCGCCCAGGCTATTTGAAATGCGCAGCGTCGATTGCCGACCTGCGCTTGTCAGGGGTTTTCCGCCTGGAGGATACCGACAAATTGCTCGCCGTCCTGCCCCGCACGCTCCCCGTGCAGATCCGCTATCGAACCCGTTGGTGGATCACGGTAGAACGCCAGGCCTGATTTTTTTTGGCGGGTTTCAGGCCGGCGTCCGGCTAGGACAGTAAGCAACCCTTATCTGCCTTCAGCGACTCCAACGGAACCTACAATGACTGAGCGCGTACTTCTCAAGAACCCCTTCGGCTTCTCTTCGCAACCGGGCCTGTTGCGCCAGGCCATTCATGCCGCGCTGTTCTCCACGGCATTGGGGGTCAGCGTCGTGCCGATGCTCGCAGTGGCCGCACAAAACGGCGTGACCGCCAGCCGCCAGAGCTACAACATCGCTCCCGGCCCGCTGAGCGATGTGCTGAACCAGTTCGCCCGCCAGGCCGGGATCACCCTGGCCAGCACCCCGGCGCAAACCGGCGGCGTCCAGTCTCCGGGGCTCAAGGGCGAGTACTCCCCCGACCAGGCCCTGAGCCAGTTGCTCAGCGGCTCGGGACTGGTTGCCGTCAGCCAGGATGGCAGCAGCTACGTGCTGCAAACCGAGACCGCTGGCAGCACACTGGAACTGCCGAGCACCGACATCAAGGGCTTCGCCCTGGGTAACGCGTTGGGCAGCATGGAAGGCTACAACGCCACCCACAGCCAGGTCGCCACCAAGACCAGTACCGCCCTGCGAGAAACCTCCCAGAGCGTGTCGGTGGTCACCCGCGAGCAAATGGACGACCAGGGCGCGCAAACCGTCTCCCAGGCCATGCGCTACACCCCCGGTGTACTGACCAACCCCTACGGCGCCACCCACCGCTATGACTACGTGGCGATGCGCGGCTTCAACGACGGCTCGGTGGATAACATCTACCTCGACGGCCTCAAGTCCATGGGCGACAGCGGCACTTACAGCTCCATCCAGGTCGATCCGTACTTCCTGGAGCGGGTCGATATCCTCAAAGGCCCGTCGTCGGTGCTCTACGGTCGCAGTTCGCCCGGCGGCCTGGTGGCGCTGACCAGCAAAAAGCCGCTGTACGAGGCCTATCACCAGATCCAGGCCACGGTCGGCACCCAGGGCCAACGCGGCATGGGCTTCGATTTCAGCGGCCCGGTGGATGACGACAAACGCATCACCTATCGCCTGATCGGTCTGGCGGATACCTCCGACACCCAGTTCGATCACAACAAGGAAAAGCGCTTCGCCCTCGCGCCGACAGTAAACATCGACTTCAGCGAAGACACCTCGCTGACGCTCCAGGCCTACCTGCAGCATGACCCCGACGGCGGCTACCACGGTGGCATGCCGGCCGCCGGCACCTTGCACCAACGCAACGGCCGACGGATTTCAGAGAATTTCTTCGAAGGCGAGCCGGGCGTCGACGGTTACGAACGCGACCAACAGTCGTTCGGCTACCAGTTCGAACACCGCTTCAACGATGTCTTCACCGCCCGGCAGAACTTCCGCTACCTGGACTCCGACGTCACCAACGATCAGGTCTATGCCTACGACTGGACCACGCCCACCAGCAACGAGCTGAACCGCTACTACACCGGCGCCGAAGAAAAGCTCCACGCTTTCATCGTCGACAACATGCTGCAGGCTGAATTCTTTACCGGCGCGACCCAGCACACCGTGCTGATGGGGGCCGACTACCAGCGGCGCAAAACCGTGGTCGACTGGACCAGCGGCAGCCTGGCTCCGATCAACGCCTTCGACCCGGTCTATGGCAACTCGGCCATCACCTACTTCAGCCCCACCAGCTACCTGCGGCGCCTGGAGCAGACCGGTGTCTACCTGCAAGACCTGATCGAAATGGACAAGTGGCGTTTCTCCCTCGGTCTGCGCCAGGACTGGGTCCAAACCTCGGATGAGAACCGCATCGCTGAGTCCGGTCGCCCGGAGGGCACCGAGATCAACGACAAACGCACCAAGCTCACTGGCCGCGCCGGCGCGCTGTATCTGTTCGACAACGGCCTGGCGCCGTACATCAGCTACTCCGAGTCGTTCAACCCGAACTCCTACGCCGACAGCGCCGGCAATCCACTGGCGCCCACCGATGGCAAGCAATGGGAACTGGGCCTGAAGTACCAGCCGCCGGGCACGGATGACTTGTACACCGCCTCGCTGTTCCGCATCGACCAGGAAAACCTCGCGACCAAATTGCCCCAGGAAAACTTCTACCGGGCCGTCGGTGCCGTCCGCTCGCAGGGCCTGGAACTGGAAGCGCACCTGCAGTTGACCGAACAACTCAAAGTGCTGGGCAGCTACACCTTCACCGACATCGAATATTCGAAGTCGATGGTCAGCACCCTCAGCACGCCCACCGACGTCATCGAAAACAAAGGCAACTCACCGACCCAGGCTCCGCGCCACATGGCCTCGGTCTGGGCTGACTACAAGTTCGACAGCGGCACACTCGATGGCCTGCGCCTGGGCGGCGGCGTGCGTTATGTCGGCTACAGCTGGGCCGATGCGGAGAACACCATGAAGGTGCCGTCCTACACCTTGTTCGACGCCTCGGTGGGGTATGACCTGGGCAAGGTCGGCTTGAAAGGTGTGGACGTGCGCCTGAACGCGAACAACCTGACCAACGAAACCTACGTCGCCTCGTGCGCCAGCCTGAGCTATTGCTACATGGGCGAAGAACGCAATGTGGCGGCGACGGTGAGTTACCAGTTCTGACCTGTTCCCGGTCTTAACGCATACCATTGTGGCGAGGGAGCTTGCTCCCGCTGGGCTCTGTAGGAGCTGGCGAAGCCTGCGATCTTTTGATCTTGATCTTGATCTTTCGCTTGAGATTCAAGTGTCTGGGGAAAGATCGCAGCCTCGTTGCACTCGTCAGCTCCTACACAGCTCCTACACAGCTCCAGCAGGCCCGGCGGGAGCTTCCTCCCGCACAAACCGATTCGCCCGCCCAAACGTACCGAAATCATTGAACCGCACCCCCATCTCCCGCATCACTTGGTGGGCCACCGGCACCGTCAGTTGGCGAATGTAGAACGGTTCCTTCACCACGAAATGATGAATGCCATGGCTGCTGCCGAAGTTGAAGCAGAACGCCTGCAACGGCCACAACCACCAAGGGTTGAGCACCTGGGTCTGCTGGATGACATTGCCCGGCTCGATGTCGCCGTAGTAATGCATGTTCGAGCTGACGAAATGCAGGCAAAAGGTGCGCAACACGTTCGGACCGATGATCACCACCGCCGCGATGTCGATCACCTGCATCGTCGCCAGCGTACTGGCCGACCAGTCAATTGAAGTGCCCAGCAGGCTGGCGACACCGTTGGCCCCGTGGAAACCGAGAAACACATACCAGGCGCCCCAGTGCAACAACGCCAGGGGGAAATACACCTTCAGCGTGCGCTTGAGGATGCTGCGCTTGTGTGCCCAAGTCTTGGCCCGCAGCAGACGAATGAAAGCCGACATCACGTTGTCGCCGACCATCAGCAACCGCGCCAGCCCCCAAGGTTCGCCGTTGGTGATGGCCCGCTCCTCCATGTCGGCCTCGCTCCCGGACACCTTGTGATGATTGAGGTGCAGGTGGCGGCGGATCCATGGGTTGATGGTGCTCGGCCGCGCCAGCCAGACCAGGCCCATCATCAGGTTGTGGGGCAGGCGCTGCTTGCGAAAATACATGCTGTGGATCAGGTCGTGTTCCAGCTCATGGGTCAGGGACGCGAAAAACGCGTTGAGCAACAGGCACGCCCAGCCAGCGAGGTCACCGTTGATGTAGAGCAGCGCCGAACCGATCATCCCCGCCAGGGCGAACGCCAGGATGCCCGCGCCCAGCGCATCCTGATGACGCAGGATCGGATAACGCTGGCGCAATTCCTCGCCCCGGGCGAGGACCACCTGGCGAATATGGGCCGATCGCTGTTGTGCATTCAATCGCTCGGGGCTTGCGCAAGTGCCGTGCATGGCTTACATCCTCTGTTGGAGATGTGCTCATCCTGCCGGGCGTTGCCCCACGGGGTGGTAGCCGTAAACGCCAACCTGTTGACCGCAAGCGCCAATCGTCATGACGGAACCGACCTCCCTCGCCAGTTGGACCCGCGCCCTGCGCAAACAGCTCGATGCGCTGGGCCTGGACAGCCATGCCCTGTGCGTCGAGGCCGGCCTCGACCCGCAATGGATGGACGACCCGAACGCCCGCTACCCGCTCTCGGCCACCACGCGCCTGTGGGCATTGGCCGTGCAGGCCAGCGGCGACCCGGCCATCGGTCTGCGGGTGTCGCGCTTCGTCAGCCCCACCACGTTTCACGCACTGGGTTATGCCTTGGTGGCCAGCGGCAGCCTGCGGGAAGTGTTCGAGCGGATCGTGCGCTATCACCCGGTGGTCAGCGATGCGCTGACCCTGCAATTGACCCGGGGCGAAGACCGCTACCGTTTCAGCCTCGATGTACCGGCAGGCCACCCAGCCCCGGCCTTCGAAGCGATTGATGCGTTTGCGGCGATTTACGTGCGCACCTGCCGCAACCGCCTCGGGCGCGATTACGCACCGCTGGCGGTGTACCTGCGACGACCGGAACCGACGGACGCCAGTCCATGGCACAAGGTGTTCCGCTCGCCGGTGCATTTCGGCGCCGCGCAGGATTGCCTGGAATTCAACCTCAGCGACTTCGACAGCCACCTGGACGACGCCAACCCGGAACTGGCCGAGCACAACGAAACGGTGCTCGAACGCACCCTCGCCCAGCTCAAGCCACTGACCTGGGAGCGCAAGGTCCGCGCCGCCATCGAGGCGCAACTGCCCGAAGGCGAACCCAGCGCCGAACGCATCGCCCAGGCCATGCACCTGAGCCTGCGCAGCCTGCAACGGCACCTGGCCGACGAAGGCTGCCGCTTCGACGCCCTGCTCAATGAATGCCGGGAGAATCTCGCGCTGCTGCACCTGCGCGATCCGCAATGTTCGCTGAGCGAAGTCAGTTACCTGCTGGGTTTTGCCGACGCCAGCAGCTTCAGCCGCGCCTTCAAACGCTGGACCGGGATGACGCCGGGGCAGTTCCGGGATGGGTTGCGCTAGGGGTTTGTATTGCACTGGCCCTATCGCGAGCAAGCTCGCTCCCACATTGGGAGCGGTATGAACACGATATATGCGACAACACCAACCCCCTGTGGGAGCGAGCTTGCTCGCGATGGCTTTCGCCCAGACAACCCAAGCCCTGTGGCGAGGGAGCTTGCTCCCGCTCGGCTGCGCAGCAGCCGCAAAACCGGCCTATGCGATCCGCCTGTAGGTTGCTGGGGCCTGCTGCGCAGGCCAGCGGGAGCAAGCTCCCTCGCCACGGATGCCGCGTCGGCTTTAGTTCGTGGTCAGGGCCCGCAGCCGCTCGATGTCGACGATTTCGATCTCGCCATAACCCAAATGCAGAATGCCCTGGGCCTGCAGGTCCTTGAGGATCTGGTTGGTGGTCTGGCGTGACAGCGAGAGCATCAGCGCCAGTTGCTCCTGGGGCAGTTGCAGGACCCGTCGGGCCGGTTCGATTTCGCCGTAGCCTTCGGCAATCATCAGCAGGCGATGGGCCAGGCGGGCCGGGGCGGGCATCAGGCTCAGGTGTTCGAGGTTGATGAACGTCAGGCGCAGTTTGTGGCTCATCAACAAGGCGAGATGCCGCCAATGGATCGGTTGCTCCTGCAGGAAGGCCAGCAACGGCGCCTGGGGCACGTGCAGCAGCGTGCATTGCCCCACCACGACCGCATCATGGGTCCGCGGCTGGCCATCGAACAGGCAGATTTCACCGAACCAGTGAGGCGCCTCCACCACGCTCAGCAACGCCTCCTTGCCCTGTTCGTTCACCGCACCGACGCGCACCGCGCCTTCCAGCACGGCATACAACCCGCAGGGTGGATCGCCGCGCTGGAACAGCCGGTGGCCCGGCGGCAGATGGCGCACCCGCGACATGCCCAGCAGACTATTCTGTAACTCAGCCGGCAGATGGCTGTACCAGTGGCCGGCCATCAGGTGCGAGTGCCAGGGATGCGAATTCATGGAAACTCCGGGACAAGTGTCGGCTAACTGACAGAACGCCGTGTGGTACCCGGGCATCATGCAGGCATCACCTCAGGAGGAACAACAATGAAAAGCCTCGTCGATCATCTCAGTCAATACGCCGCTTATCACCGCGACCCGCGCAACATTGCCAGCCACTTCATTGGGATCCCGCTGATTTTCGTCGCCGTCGCGGTGCTGCTGTCACGGCCCGGCTGGCCAGTGGGCGCGGTGCTGGTGTCGCCGGCGTTGCTGGCGGCGGTGGCCAGTGCCTGGTTCTATCTGCGCCTGGAGTTGCGCCTGGGGGTGTTGATGACGGTGCTGCTGGGCCTGGCGGTCTGGCTGGGCCAGGTGCTTGCCGCACAAAGCACTTGGGTATGGCTGGGCAGTGGCCTGGGAATGTTCGTGGTGGGCTGGGTGATCCAGTTCGTCGGCCACTATTACGAAGGTCGCAAGCCGGCGTTCGTCGATGACCTCAGCGGGCTGATTGTCGGGCCGTTGTTTGTGGTGGTGGAGGCGGGTTTCCTGCTGGGGCTGCGCGGCGAACTGAAGCACGCCATCGAAGAACGCGCCGGCCCCGTGGCCCTGCGCAACCAGCGTTCGGCGGCCTGAAAACAACTACGCCATCCTCTGTGGGAGCGAGCTTGCTCGCGATGGCGTCGGCACAATCAACATCACCGTCAACTGACCCACCGCTTTCGCGAGCAAGCTCGCTCCACATGGATCTCCATAGGTACACAAATAGTGTGTTCACTGAAGTTCCACTGTGGGAGCGAGCCTGCTCGCAATGCTTTTGGCTTTTAAAGGTTGGCGACCTTCTGCCAGACCTTCGGTTTGAAGAACAGCGTCTCGCCCTTCGCCAGGCCCACCAGGCTGTCATGGTCCTTTACCACTTCGGCTTCGATCAGCTCGCTCTGGCCTTCCACCTTCAGGGTCACCCGAGTGGTAGCGCCCAGTGGGCGGATGTCGCGCACCTCGGCGGCGTGGTGGTCTTCCAGCTCCGAGCGCGACAGCGAAACTTCGTGAGGGCGGAACAGCACATGCCGATCCTCCCCCAAGTGCAGGCGGTTCGAGTCGCCGAGGAAGTGGTACACAAAGTCGCTGGCCGGGTTTTCATAGACATCGCCCGGCGAGCCGATCTGCTCGATCACGCCCTTGTTCATCACCACGATGCGGTCGGCGACTTCCATGGCCTCTTCCTGATCGTGGGTCACGAACACCGAAGTCAGGTTGATGTCCTCGTGCAGCCGCGCCAGCCAGCGGCGCAGTTCCTTGCGGACCTTGGCGTCGAGGGCGCCGAACGGCTCGTCCAGCAGCAATACCTTGGGCTCCACCGCCAGGGCGCGGGCCAGGGCGATACGCTGGCGTTGGCCGCCGGACAGCTGCTCGGGGTAGCGGTCGGCGAGCCAGTCCAGTTGCACCATGTTCAGCAGTTCGTGGACCTTGGTCGCGATCTGGCTTTCGTTCGGGCGCTGGTTCTTCGGCTTCATGCGCAGGCCGAAGGCGACGTTGTCGAACACGGTCATGTGGCGGAACAAGGCGTAGTGCTGGAACACGAAACCGACGTTGCGATCCCGCACGTCGTGGCCGGACACGTCCTCGCCATGGAACACGATGCTGCCCTGGTCCGGGGTCTCGAGACCAGCGATGATCCGTAGCAAGGTGGTCTTGCCGCAACCCGACGGCCCCAGCAGCGCCACCAGCTCGCCGCTCTGGATGTCCAGGCTGATCTCGTCCAGGGCCCTGAACGCGTTGAAATTCTTGCTGACGTTACGGACTTCGATCGACATGACTTATTCCTCCGCGGCGCTGGCGCGCAGGCGGTTGATTCGGTTTTCGCTCCACTGCTTGAGCAGCAGGATGAAGAGCGCCAGGATCAGCAACAGGCTCGCCACAGCGAACGCGGCCACGTGGTTGTATTCGTTGTAGAGGATCTCGACGTGCAGCGGCAGGGTGTTGGTCACCCCGCGAATGTGCCCGGATACCACCGACACCGCGCCAAACTCACCCATGGCCCGGGCGGTACACAGCACCACGCCATAGATCAGGCCCCACTTGATGTTCGGCACGGTGACATGCCAGAACATCTGCCAGCCATTGGCGCCCAGCAGGCGCGCGGCCTCTTCTTCCTGGGTGCCTTGTTCCTGCATCAGCGGGATCAGCTCACGGGCCACGAACGGCACGGTGACGAAGATGGTCGCCAGGACAATGCCCGGCAGCGCAAACACGATCTGGATGTCGTGATCCGACAGCCACGGCCCGAACAGGCCCTGGGCGCCGAACATCAGCACGTAGACCAGGCCCGCGATCACCGGTGACACCGAGAACGGCAGGTCGATCAGCGTCACCAGCATGCTCTTGCCACGGAACGAATACTTGCTCACGCACCACGCGGCACTGACGCCGAACACCAGGTTCAGCGGCACCGAGATCAGCACGGCAATCACCGTGAGCTTCAACGCCGACAGTGCGTCGGGTTCAAAGATCGCGGTGAAGAACGCCCCCAGCCCGAGCTTCAGCCCTTGGGACACCACGATGAACAGCGGCAACAGCAAAAACAACGCAAAGATCAGCCAGCCGAGACCGATCAGCACGCGCCGCGACGTCGCACTGCCGCGACGGGCGGCGTTGGTGGAGGCTGCGGAAATAGACGATTGGGACATGTTCGCGCCTCCTTATGGGGTTTCGATGCGCCGCTGCAGCAAGTTGATCAGCAGCAACAGGACAAAGGAAACCACCAGCATCAGCACGCCGATGGAGGTGGCGCCGGTGTAGTCGTATTGGTCGAGCTTGACCATGATCAGCAGCGGCAGGATCTCGGTTTTCATCGGCATGTTGCCGGCGATGAAAATCACCGAGCCGTACTCGCCCACGCCACGGGCAAAAGCCAGGGCGAAGCCGGTCAACCAGGCCGGCAACAGCGCTGGCACGAGGATATGGCGGAACACCTGCCACGGCTTGGCACCCAGGCAAGCGGCCGCTTCTTCGACTTCACGGGGAATATCGGCCAGCACCGGCTGCACCGTGCGCACCACGAACGGCAGCGTCACGAAGGTCAGCGCCAGGGTGATGCCCAGCGGGGTGTAGGCGATCTTGAAGCCCAGGTCGGTGGCGAATTGACCAACCAGGCCGGTCGGCGCATACAACGCCGTCAGCGCGATACCGGCCACGGCGGTGGGCAGGGCGAACGGCAGGTCGATCATCGCGTCGATGATTTTGCGCCCCGGGAAGGTGTAGCGCACCAGCACCCAAGCCAGCAGCGTGCCGATCACGCCGTTGATGATCGCGGCGTACAGCGCGGTGCCGAAACTGAGCTTCAAGGCCGCCAGCACCCGCGGCGCCGAGATGATCGCCCAGAACTGTTCCCAGGTGAGTTGGGCGGCATGCACGAACATCGCCGCCAGGGGGATGAGCACAATCAGGCTGAGGTACACCAGGGTGTAGCCCAGCGTCAGCCCGAAGCCGGGTATGACGGGGGATATGCGACGCGACATAAAGGTCCTTGGTTGTGTGGCGAGGAAGCTTGCTCCTGCTGTGTTCTGTAGAGCTGGCGAAGCCTGCGATCTTTTGATCCTGATCTTTCACTCTCGATTCAATTGGCAGTCGAAAGATCGCAGCCTCGTTGCACTCGTCAGCTCCTACAGGGTTGAGCCCGGCAGGAGTTGATGACGGCGTTTACGGCCAGCTTACTGCGCCTGATAGATCTGGTCGAACACGCCGCCATCGTTGAAGAATTTCGGCTGGGCAGTTTTCCAGCCGCCGAAGTCCTTGTCGATGGTCACCAACTCCACCTTCGGGAACTGCCGGGCGTACTTGGCGGCCACGTCCTTGTCACGTGGGCGATAGTAGTTCTTCGCGGCGATTTCCTGGCCGGCCGGGCTGTACAGGTGCTTGAGGTACGCCTCGGCGATCTCGGCATTACCCTTCTTCTCGGCGTTCTTGTCCACCACCGCCACGGGCGGTTCGGCGAGGATCGACAGCGACGGCACGACGATGTCGAACTTGTCCGCACCGCCATCTTCTTTCAGCGCCAGGAACGCCTCGTTTTCCCAGGCCAGCAACACGTCACCCTGACCGTTGTTGACGAAGGTAATGGTCGAGCCACGGGCGCCGGTGTCGAGGATCGGCACGTGCTTGAACAGCGCCTGCACGTATTCCTTGGCCTTGGCTTCGTCACCCCCGTTGGCTTTCAGGCCATAGGCCCAGGCGGCGAGGAAGTTCCAGCGCGCACCGCCGGAGGTCTTCGGGTTCGGGGTGATGACCGAGACGTCGTTCTTGATCAGGTCGTTCCAATCCTTGATGCCCTTGGGGTTGCCCTTGCGCACCAGGAACACGATGGTGGACGTATAAGGCGTGCTGGCGTCCGGCAGGCGGGTTTGCCAGTCCGCCGGCAGGGACTTGCCCAATTTGGCGATTTCGTCGATGTCACCGGCCAGGGCCAGGGTCACCACATCAGCGCGCAGACCGTCGATCACCGCCCGGCCTTGCTTGCCCGAACCACCGTGGGACTGCTGGATCTTCACGCTGTCGTCCGGGTGTGCTTTCTTCCAGAAGTTGACGAATTCGGCGTTGTAATCCTGATAAAGCTCGCGGGTCGGGTCGTAGGACACGTTGAGCAGCTCGTAATCCTTGGCGACGGCGGAACCTGCAAAAACAGCACTGGCCAGCGCGGCCAGGGCGTAACGACGAATGGACGACATGGTGAAAGCTCCTGGAATTCTGGTTTCTTATGGCTTCTGAATATCGAATCACTTGTGGAAAAGATCGCAGCCTTCGGCAGCTCCTACGTCAAACTCCCCTGTAGGAGCTACCGAAGGCTCGGGCCGCGTTCGGACGATCTTCTGTTTTCAAGACGGCTTATGACTGGGTTGTTGCAGCCGGAATTTTTCCTTGCGTTCGATCTGGACCACCTGGGCGTTGTGCACGGTGATTTCCACTGCCCCAAAGCGTAGATCGCGCAACGCGCTCTGGATCTCGCGCAAGATGGTTGCTTCGTCCTGGCCGTCAACGCTACGTAGAGATGCGCTCATGCTGCTGCTCCTTTGAATGAATGCCTGGCAGTGGGCGGCACTGCTTGCGGCGTGGAGCAATACTAGATAAAGCGAGATATTCTTAAAAAGACTATTTAAGAATTTTTATATAACCAAAATAACAGAAAGTGATCGAGGTCCTACGGCAGGGGTGATTGGGGGCTTTTTACCTGCCAAATCCTCGGAGATTTCCTTCAAGACGCGGGGCTGTTCATGAACTAGGCAGCGTTTCCGAGCGCCGCTAACCTCTGTTCGTCATCGCAAAAAAACGGTGACACGGACGTGCAAGTCCGGATTGGTACGCAATTGGTTATGGCTATTGACCGAGCATTTTTTTATGCTCGCCTCCGTTATGGCAATTGTGCGTGGGAGGCCTTCGGGTCTGCCGGCGGTACCGGACCGGTCTTGCACACCTACGTACAGTTGCCACCTCTTCGAATGCAAGCGAAAGGATGTCGACCCCAACTCTGGTACATAAAATATGGTCAAGCATTCACCGAATCCGCCACAAAGCGGTCACAAATCCCGCGTCCAAACGCAGGAAGAAAAAAAGCTCGATGCCGCCACCAACCGCGCCCTCGACTACTACCTCAAGCCCAAGCCCGCCTCACCGCCCGAACCCGACAAAAACCAACTCTTCATCGTGTCCCCCCACATCGACACCGAAACCCTGCTCGCCAACGCCTCCGAAGACCTGCTCTCCATCAGCACCATCGCCGCCGACCTGGCCGATGACGTGGACGACTCACGCCGCTGCATCGCCCTGGCGATCAGCCGCATGGCCGATGGGGTGCAGTTGTTGGTTGAGCGGGCGTTGGATCATTTGGAAACCAAGGAGATGGCGGTGCCTGGAGCCAAGGGGTAGCGCTTGCATTGATGCAGGCTGAGCCGACGCCATCGCGAGCAGGCTCGCTCCCACAGGTAATGCCGTTCACTTAAGAAAAATGATGACCCTGTGGCGAGGGAGCTTGCTCCCGCTCGGCTGCGAAGCAGTCGTAAACCGGCGGGTGCGGTGTGTCTGATACGCCGCAATTGGCAGGTTTTGGGGCCGCTTCGCGGCCCAGCGGGAGCAAGCTCCCTCGCCACGGATTTGTCGATTGCCTTAAGTGAACAGCATTGCGCTTCCACAGGGGTCCTGTGTCGAACCAAATCTCAAATTCAATGCCCATCCATTGTGGGAGCGAGCTTGCTCGCGATGGCGGAGTGTCAGGCAACAACAATGCAAGCTGAACTGACGCCTTCGCGAGCAGGCTCGCTCCCACAGGAGAACCGTGATCATCCAGAACCAGGTCGGCTACCAGGCCGCCTCGCGGTGGACGTTGATCTCGGGCGCCCCGTTAACCACGATGGCCGAACGCAGGCATTGTGGAGTGGGCATCCCGGCATGGATGCCGGGATAGCCGCGCTGGGCCATGGATGGCCCTTCGCGGCGGGCCCACGGAGCAATGCCTGCGTTCGGGCATGCCGAGCCTAAGCGAGGCACCGAGTGGTGGGGCAGGAGCGTTTTGGTTACTTTTGCGCTCTTCAAAAGTGACCCGCCGTCAGGGCGGAACCCTAAGCCGCCGTTACCGCAGCAATGGATATGTACTCGGTCAACATCAACACCACTGACGATCAAGCAATGACCGGCGCCCGATCCCAATCCAACTGCGCCGCCACCATCGGCCGACCAAACCAGTAACCCTGCCCCAACTCACACGCCTGCCCAAGCAAAAACGCCGCCTGCTCACGCTGTTCGATGCCCTCGGCATGCACCTGCATTCCCATGCTATGGGCCAGGGCAATGATCACCCGGACGATCGCCGCATCGTCCTCATCCCAGGGCAGCCCCGCGACAAACCCCTGGTCGATCTTGAGCTTTTGCACCGGCAAGCGCTTGAGCCGCAGCAGCGACGAATAACCCGTGCCGAAATCATCAATGGCCAGCCGCACGCCCAACTCCCGCAGGCGATGCATCTGCTCCAGCGCCACTTCCGGGTCCTCCATCACCGCGCTTTCCGTCACTTCCAGCTCCAGGTAGGCCGGATCCAGGCCCGTGTCGTGCAACACCTGGGCGACCTGCTCGTACAACTCGCGACGGGCAAACAACCGACTCGAGACGTTGACAGCAACGAACGACAACACCACCCCCGCCTGTTGCCAGCGACACATCTGCCGACAGGCCTGGTCCATGACCCAGGCATCGACCTGGGCAATCAGCCCGGTACGCTCGGCGATGGGAATGAACTCGGCCGGCGACACCAGCCCCCGCGTGGGATGCTCCCAACGCACCAGCGCCTCGACACCGATCAGACGGCTGGTCGCCAGGTCGTGTACCGGCTGGTAATGCACGCGCAACTCCTGCTGCTGGAGCGCGTGGCGTAGCTCGAAGGCGATCTCGACCCGTTGTTGAGCGTGGGCGGTGAGCTCTTCGGTGTACAAGGCGTAGCCGTCGCGTCCGGCGCTCTTGGCCTTGAACAACGCCGAATCGGCATTGCGCAACAACTGCCCGGCGTTCAGCGCATCGCCGGGAAACAGGCTGATGCCGACGCTGGCGTTGATGAACAACGCGTGCTCATCGAACCGCAGCGGTTCTTTCAGTGCATCGAGGATACGCTGGGCCAACGCCGCTGCCTGGCCGGGCTGGGAGCAGTTTTCCATCAGCAGCGCAAATTCGTCGCCCCCCAGCCGGGCCAGGGTAACACCCGGCGCGAACAGTCCACGAAACCGCTCGGCCACGCCTTTGAGCAATTCATCGCCGACGTTATGGCCCAGGCTGTCATTGATGTTCTTGAAATGATCCAGGTCCACCAGCAGCAGGGCACAGCCACGCTTGTGCAACTGCGCCGACGCCAGGGCCTGCTCGGCGCGGTCGGAGAACAACAAGCGGTTGGGCAGGCCTGTCAGCGGGTCGTGATGGGCCAGGTAGGCCAGTTCATGCTCGGAATCCTTGATGGCGCTGATGTCCGAAAACACCGCGACATAATGGCTGGCTTGGCCGCTGTCGTCGTGAATAACGCGGATCGTCTGCCATTGCGGGTAGATCTCACCACTTTTGCGCCGATTCCAGATTTCACCGCTCCACTCGCCCAGGCTGGCCAGGGCGGCAAACATGTCGCGATAGAACTCCGGCCCATGCCGGCCAGACTTGAACAAGTTGGGGCGCTGGCCGAGCACTTCGTCCCGGGCATAACCGGTGATCGCCATGAACGCCCGGTTCACATGCACGATCAAGCCGTTGCGGTCCGTTACCAACACCCCTTCGCGGGTGCAATCGAACACGGCCGCGGCTTGGCGCAGGCGCTCGCGATCGGCACCGTGCTCACCCTTGGCGAAAAACCGCGAGATCCGCGCCCGGGCCAGGAAGATCAGCCCGGCGCTAAGCAGGATCCAGGCATAACCGTTGATCAGGAGCCAGCGCTGCCTGTCGGCGAATTGATCGAAGAAACTGCTCAATAAATAACCAATCAGCTGCAGCCAGACGACTGACAGCACGAGGTAAAGCAGCGCTACGCGCATGGCACTGCGTTGATAGGCAGGCATTCGGCCATCCATGTCCCTACAAAGAGGTGGGGATTATAGAGGAAGAAACATTCAGCCACTCTTATCTGAAAGGCCGACTGGTTTTATCTGTGGGGCTGGTGATAATGCAACGGCGGTTTCTATCTTTATCGAGGGCCCTACAGCCTATGTGGTACGAAGGTTTTCTTGGCTTGTCGGCCTGGTCACTGGTGGCAGTCACCCTGCTGATGACCCACGTCACGATCATTGCCGTCACGGTCTACCTGCACCGTTATTCGGCGCATCGCTCCCTGGAGCTCAACGCCGGTCTCAAACATTTCTTCCGTTTCTGGCTGTGGCTGACCACGGCGCAGAACACCCGCGAGTGGACCGCCATCCACCGCAAGCACCACGCAAAATGCGAAACCGAGGATGATCCCCACAGCCCGGTCATCAAAGGCTTGTCCACAGTGCTGCGCAAAGGCGCCGAGCTGTATCGCGCCGAAGCGGAAAATCCGGAAACCCTGCGCATCTACGGCAAGAACTGCCCCGACGACTGGATCGAGCGCAACCTCTACAGCCGTTTCCCGCTGCTGGGCGTGGCGATCATGGGCGTCATCGACCTGCTGCTGTTCGGCACCATTGGCATCACCATCTGGGCCATCCAGATGATGTGGATCCCCGTCTGGGCCGCCGGCGTGGTCAATGGCCTGGGCCATGCCGTGGGCTACCGCAACTTCGAATGCCGCGACGCGGCGACCAACCTGGTGCCCTGGGGCATCCTGATCGGCGGCGAAGAACTGCACAACAACCACCACACCTACCCCAACTCGGCCAAGCTGTCGGTCCGCAAATGGGAATTCGACCTGGGCTGGGCCTGGATCAAGGTCTTCAGTTTCCTGCGCCTGGCCAAGGTCCAGCGGGTTGCGCCGATCGCCCACCGGGTCGAAGGCAAGGGCCACCTGGACATGGACACGGCCATGGCGATCCTCAACAACCGTTTCCAGATCATGGCGCAGTACCGCCGGCTCGTCATCGCGCCGCTGGTCAAGCAGGAACTGGAAAAGGTCGATCACTCGGTGCGTCACCAGTTCCACCGGGCCAAGCGCCTGCTGTCGCGGGAGACCAGCCTGCTGGACGATCGTCACCACCTGCGCATCCAGAACATGCTCGAACACAGCCAGGCGCTGAAGGTGATCTACGAGAAACGCCTGGCCCTGCAGCAGATCTGGGTCAAGACCAGCAGCAACGGCCACGACATGCTCGCCGCCATCAAGGAATGGGTCAGCGAAGCCGAGGCCAGCGGCATCCAGTCCCTGCGCGACTTTGCCGATCAGCTCAAGACCTACTCGCTACGGCCTGCCACGGCCTGACCAGGCAACGCCATGGGGAGAAGGCTTCTGTGTGGCGAGGGAGCTTGCTCCCGCTGGGCCTGTAGGAGCTGCCGAAGGCTGCGATCTTTTGATCTTTTGATCTTTTGATCTTTCGCTTGAGATTCAAGCGTCAGCGGAAAGATCGCAGCCTCGCTCCGCTCGACAGCTCCTACGGGCCCAGCGGGAGCAAGCTCCCTCGCCACAGGTATCCCCCTCAGTATTCGACTCGCTAAATCCCCCGCCCTTCGTCGCCTGAAAAGGAACTTCGCCCCAAATCCCCTATCTCAAAGAGCACTTCGCCATCCAGGCGGGCTTTGGAGAAAAGTGCGTGCGAACCCACAGCAGTGCACGCTCTTTGAGATTTGTGCCGATGGTCGACAAGAACCTACAGGATTACTCCCTACCTCATTGGCCCGAAGCGGCCCAGACGCTCATGGCGCTGATGCATGCCCAGGGTGAAGTGGCGCGCCTGAGCGAGCGTGAACAGTTGTTCAGCTCGTTGCTGGTCAGCGTCAATGCCGTGCTTTGGGCATTCAACTGGGAAACCCGGCAAGTGCTGTATGTCAGCCCTGCCTACGAGCGAATCTTCGGCCGCCCCGCCGGCCTGGTCCTGGCCGACTACAACGAGTGGCGCGACGCAATCTACCCCGACGACTTGGAGTACGCCGAACGCAGCCTGGCCGAAGTCCTGGTCAAGGGCGCAGTCGAGGACCGTGAGTACCGCATCATCGCCGGTGACGGCCAGGTTCGCTGGCTGAGCGACAAGTGCTTCATCAACCGTCAGGCCGAGCCTGGGCAACCGGTGATCGTGGTCGGCATCGCCGAGGACATCACCGAAAAGAAGCTGCTGGAAAGTGAACTGCAGCGACTGGCGACCACCGATGTGCTGACCCAGAGCAGCAATCGCCGACACTTTTTCGAATGCGCCAACCGCGAATTCGAGCAGGCACGGCTGCAAGGGACGCCCATGGCGTTCCTGTTGCTGGACATCGATGATTTCAAGGTGATCAACGACACCTACGGCCATCAGGAAGGCGATACCGTGTTGCAGAAGATCGCCGAAAGTGGCCGGTCCGTGCTGCGGCGCGGTGACCTGTTCGGGCGGATCGGTGGCGAAGAGTTCGCGGCGGTATTCCCCGGCTGTGCCCCCGACATGGCCTTGCAAGTGGCCGAGCGGTTGCAACGGGAAATCCAACGCCTGATGTTCCGCTGTGGCGAGCAGACCTTCGGCATTACCGTCAGCCAGGGCCTCACCGCCATTACCCCCGAGGACCAGTCCCTGGACAGCCTGTTCGCCCGCGCCGACGCGGCCATGTACGAGGCCAAGCGCAAGGGGAAGAACCGCATCATCGCGGCTTGACGCCAATCTCAGCGCAATTGAATCCAGTCACTGCACCTGTGGGAGCGAGCAAGCTCGCTCCCACAGTGTTTCCAAGATGGAAGCCAAATTTCGGCCATCGCCAATTCCCCGTGGCGAGAGAGCTTGCTCCCGCTCGGCCTGTAGGAGCTGTCGAGCGAAGCGAGGCTGCGATCTTTCTCCAGACACTTGAGTCTCAAGCGAAAGATTAAAAGATCAAAAGATCAAAAGATCGCAGCCTTCGGCAGCTCCTACAGCGCAGGCCAGCGGGAGCAAGCTCCCTCGCCACAAGCTCTAAGTTGTCTGGACTGATGCCATCGCGAGCAAGCTCGCTCCCACAGGGTAGAGGGTGGTGCTACTTGCGGCGCAACCGTGTCAACTCCGGCAAGCCGATCTTCAGCAACCGCGCGGTGCGGCCACGGGCCAGCTCTTCAAGGCCTTCATGGGCCGGCAGATGCGCCATCTGCGCGGCCATGTTCATCACCAAGGCTTCACGGGAATACACCCCGCCCCCCAGGCTGTAGACCGCCGCGATCAACTCTCGCAGCTCCAATGGCAGGCGCCAGCGGGCACGCAGTGCCGAGCCGAAACCGGCGCCGAACTTGTCCAGCGAGTCACCGACTTCCTCCGGTTCATCCAGATCGCCACCGGCCTGTTTCCATTCTTCCAGGCAGCGCAGCAACGCCAGGTCGCCCAGGCGATGCAACAACCCGGCGCAGTAACAGCGCTCCGGCTCCAGGTCCAGTAGCCGCGCCATCGTCCGGGCGTATTCGGCCGTGTGCAGCGACAGCTCCCAGTAGCGCTCGGCATAGTCCGCCAGGCACGGGATGCTGAGCCGGGCGCAGCGCTTGAGGGTCAGGCCGAGGATCAGGTTCATGCTTTGCCCGGTGCCGAGCTGGTGCAGCGCCTGGGCCACGGTCTGCACCGGACCGCCGCCCTGGTGCTGGGCGGCGCTGTTGGCCGCAGCGATCAGCACCGCAGTGATTTGCGGGTCGGTGCGGAGTTCTTCTTCGAGCAGTTTCAGATCCAGGCCGCCAGGGTTGAGGCTGCGCTTGATCGCCACTTGTACATCGGTCATCAAGGCCGCGCCCTCGGACAGGTCACGCCGACGTTCCAGAAAGGTGGGCAAAGTCAGCCCCGGCCCCGGGACCGGCGCATCGTTGGAAGTTTCCTCACCGCCGCCCACTAACAACCCCTGCAAACGCTGGGTCAGGTTTTCCCGATTCAAGGGCTTGGTCAAATACGCGGTCGGCGCCAGCGGCAGGACCTCGCGCACACTGGCGCTGTCGTTGCGTCGGCTCATCAGGATGAACGGCAACGGCGGGGTGCGATGCTGCTGGCGAAGGCCACGCAGGATCGCCAGGCCATCGACCCCCGGCAGCTCCCAATCGGCGATCACTAGGTCATAGGGGTGGCTGGCCAGCAAATCCAACGCCTGCCTGCCCTCCCCGCATGTGTCCACCCGCGCATCGCAGCGCACACCCGACAACACCTGTTCGAGCAGCTCACGGGACGCCGGATCGGCCTCAGCGATCAACACACGCGGTACAGCGGGTAAATCCACAGCAGTCATGCAGCATGCTCCCTTGCCATACTTGCACCTTAGACGCTGGCAGCCGTTCCAGACAGCTCAAAATTCACCGGACAAGTGCGCAAGCATGAAAAAACCCGCCAAAAGGCGGGTTTTTGTGGATCAGTGCACAACCCGGGCTCAGAGCTCGGAGAAGCACTCTTCGATGATCGCCAAGCCTTTGTCCAACTGCTCGTCCGGCGAAGTCAGCGGCACCAGCACCCGCAGAACGTTGCCGTAGGTGCCGCAGGACAGCAGGATCAGGCCTTTGTCACGAGCCTTGGCGACAACCTGGGCCACCGCCGCAGCGTTCGGCTTATGAGTGTCGCCATTTTCGAACAGCTCCACGGCGATCATCGCGCCCAGGGCACGCACTTCCCCAATGACCGGGTATTTCTCCTGGATAGCCTTCAGGCCACTCACCAGACGCTCGCCCACGGCCTTGCAGCGATCCAGCAGGCGCTCTTCTTCGAACACCTCCATCACCGCCAGCGCCGCCGCACAGGCGATCGGGCTACCGGCATAGGTGCCGCCCAGGCCACCCGGTGCGATGGCGTCCATGTATTCGGCCTTGCCGCACACACCGGCCAACGGGAAGCCGCCAGCGATGGATTTGGCAAAAGTGGTCAGGTCGGCGGCAACGCCCATCTGCTCCATGGCAAAGAAGGTACCGGTACGGCCGGCACCGGTCTGCACTTCGTCAGCGATCAGCAGGATGCCGTGCTGGTCGCACAGGGCGCGCAGGCGCTTCATGAATTCTTTCGGCGCCACATAGAAACCACCCTCGCCCTGTACTGGCTCGATGATGATTGCAGCAATGTCACGCGGTTCGGCGTCGTTCTTGAAGATGCGCTCGATGCTGGCTATGGAATCGTCAATGCTCACGCCGTGCAGTTCGTTCGGGTACAGCGCGCGGAAGATGCCACCGGGCATCAGGCCCATGCCGGCCGAGTACGGCACGACTTTACCGGTCAGGCCCAGGGTCATCATGGTGCGACCGTGGTAGGCGCCGGTGAATGCGATCACACCGGCACGGCCAGTGGCGGCGCGGGCGATCTTCACGGCGTTTTCCACGGCTTCGGAACCGGTGGTGACCAGCAGGGTTTTCTTGGCGAAATCACCCGGGACCTTGGCGTTGATTTTTTCGCACAGTTCCACGTACGGCTCGTAGGCCAGGACCTGGAAGCAGGTGTGGGTCAGCTTGTTCAGCTGTGCGGTCACGGCAGCGATGATTTTCGGGTGCACGTGGCCGGTGTTCAGCACGGCGATGCCGCCGGCGAAGTCGATGAACTCACGACCTTCAACGTCGGTTACCGTGGCGTTCTTCGCCGATTCGGCAAAAATCGGGTGAATCTGGCCGACGCCACGGGGAACAGCGGCGGTGCGGCGGGCCATCAAGTCAGCGTTAGTCTTGCTCATTACAGTCCTCATTCGCCGCTCATCGGTCGGCGTGGTCCAAGGAATACATGGCGGGGAGGCAACTGCGACAGCATGCGATGATCGACTGCCGCAGCGTTCCGGCCACAAGAAACAGAACGGGTGAAACGCGCAAGGGGACAGCGCTCTCGTGCCCCTTGCGCTTGAAGCGGATCAGATACCCAGGCAGAGGTATTTGATTTCCAGGTAATCCTCGATGCCGTACTTGGAGCCTTCACGGCCCAGGCCCGAGGCCTTGATGCCGCCGAACGGCGCGACTTCGTTGGAAATCAACCCGGTGTTGACGCCGACCATGCCGTATTCCAGGGCTTCGGCCACACGGAACACACGGCCCAGGTCGCGGGCATAGAAGTACGAGGCCAGGCCGAACTCGGTGTCGTTGGACATCGCGATCACTTCGGCTTCGTCTTTGAAGCGGAACAGCGGCGCCAGCGGGCCGAAGGTTTCTTCTTTCGCCACGGCGGCGTTGTTCGGTACGTTGGTCAGGATGGTCGGCTCGAAGAAGTTGCCTTCCATCGCCTTGCCACCCGACAGAACGGTCGCGCCTTTGCTGACCGCGTCGGCGATGTGTTCCTGTACCTTGGCGACTGCCTTGCCATCGATCAACGGGCCGGTGGTAGTGCCGTCTTCCAGGCCGTTGCCGATCTTGAGCTTGGCCACCGCCGCCTTGAGTTTTTCGGCGAACGCGTCGTACACCGAATCCTGAATGTACAGGCGGTTGGCGCAGACGCAGGTCTGGCCGTTGTTGCGGTACTTGGAAATGATCGCGCCTTCGACGGCCTTATCCAGGTCGGCGTCGTCGAACACGATGAATGGCGCGTTGCCGCCCAGCTCCAGGGAGACTTTCTTGATGTCCTTGGCACACTCGGCCATCAACTGGCGACCGATCTCGGTCGAGCCGGTGAAGGACAGCTTGCGCACGATCGGGTTGCTGGTCAGCTCGCCGCCGATGTCGCCGGCGCTGCCGGTGACCACGCTCAGCACGCCTTGCGGAATGCCGGCACGGTGCGCCAGTTCCACCAGGGCCAGGGCCGAGAACGGGGTTTGCGAAGCCGGCTTGATGACCATCGTGCAACCGGCGGCCAGGGCCGGGCCGGCCTTGCGGGTGATCATCGCGGCCGGGAAGTTCCACGGGGTAATGGCCGCGGTCACGCCGATCGGCTGCTTGATCACGATCAGGCGCTTGTCAGGCTGGTGGCCGGGAATCACGTCACCGTAGATGCGCTTCGCTTCCTCGGCGAACCATTCGATGAACGAGGCGGCGTAGACGATTTCGCCCTTGGCTTCGGCCAGCGGCTTGCCTTGTTCCATCGTCATCAGGCGACCGAGGTCGTCCTGGTTCTCGATCAGCAATTCGTACCAGCGGCGCAGCTTGTTGGCGCGCTCCTTGGCGGTCAGCGCACGCCAGGCCGGCAGTGCCTTGTCGGCGGCTTCGATCGCACGACGGGTTTCGGCAGCGCCCATCTTCGGCACAGTGCCCAGTACTTCGCCCGTCGCCGGGTTGGTGACCTTGATCGTCTGACCATTGTCCGCATCGACCCAAGCGCCATCGATAAAGGCTTGCTGGCGGAACAACTGGGTGTCTTTAAGCTGCATGTCGGCTTTCCTTAACAGCACCGCGCGCACGCGGAGCGAATTAGAGTTGTAGAAAGGCGCCTCGGGGGCTGCCGTCAGGGAAATCATTCACCGGGCTGAAGCACAGAAATAACGCACATAAGCACAGACGTGCGGTTCAGCACCCAGACAAGAGCGTTTGAAATCTCAAACGAATCCTAGGGCCGATGGGGGTGAAGGACAATAGGCTGTTCGAAAAAAAGAACGAAAAAGCGGGATTTGTCCGTTTTTTCTGATCAGCGTAGCCATGAGTCGCCAAGCAGGCCGAAAACAGACGGCAAATCAGCAGCATGGACGCCCGCCACGCATATGAGTATCATGGCGCCCGCGCTGCACCAGTAGCTCAGCTGGATAGAGTACTGCCCTCCGAAGGCAGGGGTCGTGGGTTCGAATCCCGCCTGGTGCACCATATCGAAAGCTAGACCTGTCCCGGACAGTCTACGCGCTCCAAAAAACCCGCCCTGTGCGGGTTTTCTTGTTTTTGCTGCCTTGTGGCGAGGACGCTTGCTCCCGCTCGGCCTGTAGGAGCTGCCGAGCGAAGCGAGGCTGCGATCTTTCCCCTGACGCTTGAATCTCAAGCGAAAGATCAAAAGATCGCAGCCTTCGGCAGCTCCTACAGCGCAGCCCAGCGGGAGCAAGCTCCCTCGCCACGGACGTTGACTCGCCGACCTCAACGCTTCTGCAACGCCTCCAACCGCGCCGGCAAATCCTCCTCGGGAAAGCGCTTATGCAGCGCCAGCAGTTTCTCATCAGCAGCCTTGCTCTCACCCGCCTCGCGCAAGCGCAGGATCTCCAGCAAGCCTTGCTCCAGCGATGGCAGTGCAGCCGGCGCGGATTTGCTCATCTTCGCCGCTGGCTTTTCCGCCAACGATTGCACAGGGCTTGCCGGGGCCCGGGCCAGTTCGCCCTGGGGCGCCATGCGGGTGATCGGTGCTGCGGGGGCGGGCATGGCCGGTGGGGGTGCAGCGGCAGCGGCGGGCGCTTGCCGATCGGCGGAAAACTCCATCGAGGCGGGTGAGGCCAGTTCGTCGTGGGGCACGGGCGAACGCAGCACCAGGCCGATCATCAGTGCGACGCCGGCGACCGTGGCGAATGCCATTTGCCAGCGCGGCCGTTGGCAGGCCTGGAGCCAGCGTTGCCACAGGCTTGGCGTGGGTGTCGGGGCTTCGCGACGGGCAGTGGCCAGGATGAAGGCGTCCAGGGCGGCCGGCGGCTCGCCGCTGGTGTGCTGGCGAAAATGCTCGATGAGTCTTTCGTCGTCGGCATCCGGGGTGTGTTTGGGGTCGATCATGCGGGTACCTCCTCGGCCAGCAGTCGCTGCAATTTCTGCTGGGCGTAACGCAAGCGGCTTTTGACCGTTTCCAGCGGGACGCCGGTCAGGGCGGCAATCTGTGGCAGCTCCAGGTCGCCGTGCAGGCGCAGCAGGAAGACTTCACGCTGGTGCTCGGGCAAGGCCTGCAACGCGGCGTCGAGACGCGCCTGGTCGCGGCTCAGGCTCAGCTGTTGCTCGGGGCCGCTGGTGTCGTCGGGCTGGACGTGCATCTGCTCGTCATAACTGTCGTGCAACGGGTTGTGGACGCCATGTTTGCGCCAGTGGTCGATCAAACGGTTGCGGGCAATCTGGAACAACCAGGTACGAAAAGTCGCCCGGCCTTGTGGCTGGGTGGTGCTGCGAATCAGGCTGAGCCAGGTGTCCTGGAAGACTTCCTCGGCCAGTTCGGCCTTGTTGCTCAAAGACACCAGGAAACGGTAAAGCCCTTGCCGATGGCGGGCGTACAAGGCTTCGAAAGAAGCCCCGTCGCCATTGCGGTAGCGGGCCAGCAGCGATTCGTCGCTGGGAGAATCAAGCGCAGCGGGCATGTGGGTGTGGAACTCCTTTGCGGTCATTGCAACACAGTCCTGGCAGCTAACAAGGGAACCCTGTGGGAGCGAGCTTGCTCGCGATGGCGGTGCATCAGTCGACATCAATGCCAACTGGTCCGACGCTATCGCGAGCAAGCTCGCTCCCACATTTTGATCCTCGTTGTTGCCAGGATCAGCGTTTGGCCGCGGGCTCAAGGCTCTGGGCCAGTTCCACCAACTGCACAAACTCGGCGCGCAGCCCGAACGGATCATCGCCGCGGGCCGAGCGCGCCAATTGCGCGGTGTCCTTCAAGGTCATCGGCCCAGTGTAGCGCCCATCGCCCTTGAGCTGTTGGGCGAAGGCCGCCACGGCGGCGGAGAAACGCAGGTCATCGCTGGGCTTGCGGTCGTCCTGCACGCTGGCGATGGGATGCTCGATCAATCGACTGCTCCCGCCCTCAGCCGGCTTGTAGCGTACGCGCAACATCGCCAACTCCCCTGACGTGCCCTGCGATTGTGGCGCACTCCCGTAGCGCAGCGGCTCCAACCAGCCCGGCGCGCCCTTCGGAACGATTTCATACAAGGCCGTCACCGTATGCCCGGCGCCAATCTCGCCCGCATCGACTTTGTCGTTGTTGAAATCCTCACGCTTCAATGCGCGGTTCTCATAGCCAAGCAGGCGATATTCACTGACCTGGGCGGGGTTGAATTCCACCTGCAACTTCACGTCCCGCGCCACTACCGCCAGGGTGGAACTGAGTTGGTCCACCAGGACCTTGCGTGCTTCGAGCAGGTTGTCGATGTAGGCGTAGTTGCCGTCACCAGCGTCGGCCAATTGTTCCATCAGGTGTTCGTTGTAGTTATCCACACCGAAGCCCAGCGTTGTCAGGGATACCCCGCTTTTACGCTGGTCCACCGCCATCTGCTTGAGGCTGTCGAAATCACTGATGCCAACGTTGAAGTCGCCGTCGGTGGCCAGCAGGATGCGGTTGATACCCTTGTCGATGAAGCTTTCCCGCGCCATCTGGTAGGCCAGCTCGATACCCGATGCGCCTGCGGTTGAACCCCCGGCGTCGAGTTGATCGATGGCGTTGCGGATGGTCACCTTGTCACGACCCGAAGTGGGCTTGAGTACCACCCGGGATTCACCGGCATAGACCACCAGGGACACTCGGTCCTGGTCGCGCAATTGGTCCACCAGCAGTTTCAGCGTGCTCTTGACCAGCGGCAGGCCTTCGCGACGGTCCATGGAGCCGGAAACGTCCACCAGGAAAACCAGGTTGGCCGGCGCCAGGTCCGCCACGGCGCGGTCACTGGCCTTGATGCCGATGCGCAGCAAGCGGGTGTGGGGGTTCCACGGCGATGGGGCCACCTCGGTGGTCACGCCAAAGGGTGAACCGTCAGTGGGCAGGGCATAGCTATACGGAAAATAATTGACCATTTCCTCCAGCCGCACGGCGCCTTCGGGTGGCAGGCTGCCTTGATTGAGCAAACGTCGCACATTGGCATAGCTGCCGGTATCGACATCCACGCTGAAGGTCGAGACCGGCGTTTCGGCGACGCCGTGAATGGGGTTGTCCGGCAGTTTTTCGTACTGTTCACGCGGCTCGGCACGATAACCCGCGATGGCATCGCTCGCCACGCTGGGGGCGGGCATCGCTGCCGGTTTCATGAGCATGCGCTTGACCGTCGACTGACGCACTTCGGCGATCTCGCCTTGCGGTACGACGCTGGGTGCCACAGCCACCGGCTCGGACGGATTGGCCGTCTCCCGGGATGAAGAAGCCCCACAACCGGCCAACGCCACCAGCAATGTCACGGCGAAGCCTTGGGCAGCAGGACGCATAAAAAGAAGTGGACGGGACATGGGCTGAACCTCGTGAATGAATGATTCGTACACAGGGTCAGACGCGAGGCATGTGTGGTTCGGGTTAACGACCAAGAGATATTTTTTTAGCGCTGCGAAAACCGGGCCGGCTACCTTAAAAGTGGCCAGCCCTGTGCTGCGACTGGAGCAATCGCCGGCGCGCTACAGCAGGCATTGCTAGCGGGACGGAATGCCCCGCAGATCGTTGTCGATGAATCCGCTCAAATGGCCGGTGTAATAGTCCTCGACATCAGCGTTGCCTCTGTTCGTGAGGGCGCCTGCAATGCCTCTCATGGCTTCAAGTTGCCCGATCGCCCCGCCCGGCATCAGCCCCTGGCGGGCCTGGGCAAAGTGCAACACCTCGACATCGGCCTTCTTCACCTTGACTTGGTAATTGAAATCGACACTGGCCAGATACGTACCGTCGGCAACGATATTGCTCATGAAGCCACCTTGGGTATCTTGAATACGGCGCGCATAGACGGCATTGATATCCAACAGATAGTCAGCGGTTTCCTTGCTGGAGGCATAACGATTGCCGTCGAGCAGGCGGACGATCAGGTCGGTGTGCAGCTTGTCGCGAACTTGTTCGTCAGGCAGGAAGCGTTCGTTTTTGCCGAGGACTTCAACGTTGAACGTGTCGATCCAATAGGTGGCGGTCTCGGGGATCGCCACCGGCGCAGGGGAAATGTAGTAATCGGGCTTGGAAGCGCAGCCTGCCATAAGGCAGAGGGCCAGGAAGAGGCTAAATACTCGCATGTTTGAATTCGTCCTTGAGGGGTAGCGACGTGAATGGCGGCTGCATTCTACGGGGTTTGAACGCGCGCTCAAGTTGTCTGGTCTTGCAGAGTGCGGTCCGATTGAAAATCCCGATTAGGCTTCACACGCCAATGACTGCTGCGCTGCCTTGCCATGCCGCCCGGGAAAATACGCCGCCGCAGCCACGCCCACCGCGCCCATCACGACGCAATAGCCCACGCACACCCACGGGCTCCATGGCACCAGGGCGATCAGCATCAACGGGGTCATGCTCGCCCACAGGGCATAGGCGATGTTGTAGGTGAGCGAGATGCCGGATACGCGGATTTTCGGCGGGAACAGGCTGACCATCACCGACGGTACCGCGCCAACCACGCCGCAACCCAGGCCGGCCACGGCGTAGGCCACGCCCAGCCAGGCGCTGCCGCTGATCAGGCTGGCGTAGAGCACGGCGATACCCACAGGCAGCAGCAAGCTGTAGAGCATGACGGTGCGCCAGGCGCCGATGCGGTCGACGATCAGGCCGGCCAGGACGCAGCCGATATTCAGGAAGACGATGCCCAGGCTGCTCAGGGCGAAGGTATGGCTGGGGGTCATGCCGAAGCTTTTCTGCATCACGGTCGGGGTGATGACCACGAACACCACCACGGCCGAGGTCAGCACGCAGGTCAGGATGGCGGCGGGCAGCAAGGCCTGGCGGTGGTCGCGCAGGACCGTGCGCAACGGCAGTTCGGCAGCGCCTTCGCGATTGGCTTGCAGGGCCATGAAAATCGGCGTTTCGCTCAGCCAGCGGCGCAGCCAGACACCGATCACACCGAAGACCCCACCCAGCAGGAACGGCAGGCGCCAGGCGTAATCGAGAATCTCCGCTGGCGTGTAGATCCGCGCCAGCGCTGTTGCGGTCAGGGCGCCCAGCAAGTAGCCGAAGGTCAGGCCGGCCTGGAGGAAACCCAGGGCATAGCCACGATGATGCGGCGGCGCGTGTTCGGCCACGAACACCCAGGCGCTTGGCACCTCACCGCCCACCGCCGCGCCCTGCAGGATACGCAACGCCAGCAGCAGCAACGGTGCGAAATAGCCGATTTGCGCGTAGGTCGGCATCACCCCGATGAGCAGGCACGGCAAGGCCATCATCAGAATGCTCAAGCTGAACACCCGCTTGCGCCCCAGGCGATCGGCGAAGTGCGCCATGAGAATCCCGCCCAAGGGCCGGGCCAGGTAGCCGGTGGCGAAAATCCCGAAGCTTTGCAGCAAGCGCAGCCAGTCGGGCATTTCCGGCGGGAAGAACAACTGGCTGAGGGTCAGGGCGAAGAACACGAAGATGATGAAATCGTAGATCTCCAGCGCGCCGCCCAAGGCGGCCAGGCCCAGGGTCTTGTAATCGGATCGGCTGAATCGGTCGCCGGGTAGAACAGGGGTGGCAGTCATAGGCAGATTTGAACGATAGGTTGAAAGAGGGCGACGGCTCAGTCGTCGCGATCAGTGTCCACCGGTTTAACCGGTGGCTGGCCTGGCTCGGCGTCTTCGGCCTCGTCGGCAGGCAGGAAATCCTTGCGGCTCTGGGCGATGGCCCGGCGCATTTCGTCGCCCTTCGTGGGGCAGTTCAGGAGGCGGGCGATGCCGTCGGGTTTCTGCGTCATCGCCATCCTCCGGCATGAGTGAACAGGGGCTCGATAGTGCTCGCTTTTGGTGCTTGATGCCAATGTTGTGTCTGGGGCAGTGCCTTTATGGGGGGCTGCTTCGCAGCCCAGCGGGAGCAAGCTCCCTCGCCACAGGGGTTTCGCGCCGTTCGCGGGTCAGCGGTGGTAGCGGCGCACTACGCTGCTGTTGCGCAGGACGTGGCCTTTGATTTTCTCCATCAGTTGGGGCCGTGTGAGACCGGCGGGCAGGGCTTCCGGTGGCAGGTCCAGGGCGAAGAGCTGGATCAGGTAATGGTGAGCGCTGTCGCCGATAGGCGGGCAAGGGCCGATGTAGCCGTGGGTGTTCTTGCTGTTGAT
The DNA here is from genome assembly GCF_001269655.1 of Pseudomonas thivervalensis. Taxonomy (GTDB): domain Bacteria; phylum Pseudomonadota; class Gammaproteobacteria; order Pseudomonadales; family Pseudomonadaceae; genus Aquipseudomonas; species Aquipseudomonas thivervalensis. The sequence goes on along the minus strand of NZ_LHVE01000001.1, from coordinate 11,588 downwards.
ACCGCTCATGCCTTCCAACGAAGACTTTGTGCCGGCACCCGCCGGAATCTGCCGTGTGGTGGCCTTGATGCCGTAGTGGATCCAGTGATCGACTCCCTGGCCCCGTTGGCCGTCCGGGTCCAACATGACGATGGCGTAGCTAAGGGTGCCCGGCGGGCCGGCGTTCCAGCTCAAGGCCGGGGAAATGTTCTTGCCGCCACAGGTGTTGGCGTCACTGGCCGCCGCCGCTGTGAAGAGGCGGTCGTCCGACACGCCAGGGATGCTGAGGGTGAAACGCTCCTCGGCCTGGACAGCCCCTTGTGCGCACAGCACCAGGGCGACGGCCGCCAGCCAAGGGGTGAAAGTATTCAATCGGGTCATACCGGGGCACCTTGTGCGTGTCTGGCCAGGGACGGCTTGCGAACTATAGCCGCAGCTTCGCCCAGGGTGCAGTGACAATTGCGCTGAACCTCGCTCCGGCCCAGCGACTCCAAAGGGAAACGCCTGCCGGAGAACGCTCATGTCTCTGCATCAAGTCGCCCGTTTCGCCGACGTTCGCGAAGACCGTGGCCTCGAAGTCAACATCAACGACACCCCTATTCTGTTGCTGCGTTCAGGCGATCAGGTGCGTGCCTTCCAAGGCAAATGCCCCCATGCCGGCGCCCCACTGGTCAAGGGCGCGGTGTGCCATGGACGGCTGATTTGCCCATGGCACAAGGCGGCGTTCCGGGCCGAAGACGGCGCCCTGTGCGAGCCGCCGGCCCTCGACAGCCTGGCGCGCTATCACGTCGAGGTGCGGGACGGTGACGTCTGGGTCGATGACCAACCACTGCCGGCCGATAAAATTCCGCCGGCCGACGATGCGCGCACGTTTGTCATTATCGGCGCCGGTGCGGCCGGTACGGCTTGCGTGGCGGCGCTGCGGGAGAAGGGGTTTGGCGGACGAATCCTGATGATCGACCGCGAAGCTGAAGCCGGTTACGACCGTACGGTGCTGAGCAAGTATGTGTTGGCCGGCGACATGGCGATCAAAGAGACGGCGCCGCTGCGCGATGAAACTTATTTCACCCAGCAACGCATCGAAAGGCTCCACGGCGAGGTCACCCTTTTGGACCCCGGTGCACGGCAAATCCAGCTCGCCGATGGCCGGCGCCTGGACTACGACGCCGCGCTCATCGCCACAGGCGGGGAGCCGAAGACGCTAGCGCTGCCTGGCATCGATTTGCCGCAAGTCTTCGTGCTGCGTTCGATCGCCCACGCCCGCCAGATTCTCGATGCCGTCCGACCAGGGCAACGGGCGGTGATCATCGGCGACAGTTTCATTGCTATGGAAGTCGCTTCGTCCCTGCGCAAGCACGAGCTGAGCGTCACTGTCGTGGCCCGGCACCCGGTGCCGTTCGCCGCGCAATTGGGCGAGAGTGTCGGCCAGGCCATCCTGGCTCGGCACCGGGCCAACGGCGTGGTGTACCACACCGACGGCGAAGCGGCGCGGATCGAGGGCTCCCACAAGGTCGAAGCCGTGGTGCTGGATAACGGTCAGCGTTTTGCCGCAGACGTGGTGATCATCGGCGTCGGCGTGCGCCCGGCCACCGAGCCGTTTGCACAGTTAGCGCGGGAACAGGACCAGTCACTGTCCGTTGACGCGGGCATGCGTGTGGCTGATGGCGTATGGGCCGTGGGTGATATCGCGACCTTCCCCCTGAACGGCGCGCCTGTGCGCATCGAACATTGGCGCCTGGCCCAGCAACAGGCGCGCATCGCCGCCGCGAACATGCTTGGCGGCGACGAGCATTATCTGGACGTGCCGTTTTTCTGGACCTATCACTTCGGCAAACGCTACGACTACCTCGGCCACGCCGAGCATTGGGACGAAGTGGAATTCAAGGGCACGCCCGAACATCCGCCCTTTATCGCCCTGCTGGGCAAGGACGGCCTCGTTGCCGCCGCGGTGGCCTGCGATGAAGGCCGGGCGATGGCGGCATTGGCCCAGCGCATGAAACAGCCGTTGCCGGTGGACGAGGCATGGCGGCTGGTCCGGGATTTCTCGTCCTAGCCCCAAATCCCCTGTGGGGCTTGCTCGCGATGGCGGTGGGTCAGCTTGCATCAATGCACGGACTGATCGGCCGGCAAATGGATAACCCGTGGCCGCTCCAGCGGTGCCAAGGGCGGTGGTTGCAGCTCCGGGCTGAGCAAGTGGAAATGCGGCACGACATGGCTGATGTCGCCCTCCTGGTTGTTGTGGATGATCTTCGAGCCGGGCTGGCGCAGCGTATCCAAGCGCTCGCCGGTCAACTTGAAACTGGCGCTCAAGCCTTGGTCATCCACCACTGGAGCCGGCAGCCGACGCTGGGCGAAGCTGCGGCTTTTGCGCTGTTGATAACGCGCCCAGGTAATCAGCAGCACCGCGTTGACCAACGCGATCCAACCATAGACTTGCAGGGTTCCCAGGGTGTCGAACAACGACCCTCCCAGACGCGGGCCGGCCTGGCTGTCGAACAACGGCCACAACCCATTGACCAGCAAATACAACAGCCCCACCCACGCCAGCACGGTGAAAAGCGCATCGATGACCACCAGAAAAGGCCGCTGCCGGGTCCTGATAATTTTCATCGGATCACTTCCTCTTCCTGATCATCGAACGGTTTGATGCCGCGATCCGGACTGATCCAGCGCGCACGCTTCTGATGCTGGCCGAACAGCACTTTGGGAAAGCTCACCAGCGTGGTGAACAGGCTGATCAGCCAGAACACCAACGGGTACCAGACCACCCAGAACATGATGTGCCACAGGCCTTTTTCGTAGCGCCGGTCGATCAGGATGCTCACCGCGAACTGCAGCAGGCACACCACCGCCAGCAGCAACCCGGTGAAGGCAGGCGGCATCAGGTGATCCACGGCAATGGCCGCTGGCATTTCGACGAACTTGCCGGCGCCCCAGAAAATCACCGACAGCAGGAAGGTGAACGCCCAGCCGGTGGACAGGCAGTATTCGAACAGCAGCGGCCACAGGTAGCGGTGGCGGTATTGCCAGATGCCGCGGATGTTCTTGAACAGCACTTCGGCGCCACCCTGGGCCCAGCGCAGCCGTTGCCGCCACAGGCCGCGCAGGGTTTCGGGCATGAGGATCCAGCACAGCGCGCGCGGCTCGTAGAAGATGCTCCAGTGATCCAGTTGCAGCTTCCAACTGATGTCGATGTCTTCGGTGATCATGTCCGGGCTCCAGTAGCCGACCCGATGCAGGGCCGTGCGACGGAACGCGACGATCACGCCGGACACGGTGAAGATCCGCCCGAAAACCCGCTGGGTGCGTTTGATCAAACCGATGATCGAGGAGAACTCGCCGACCTGGACACGACCCACCAGGGTCGAGCGGGTGCGGATCCGCGGGTTGCCGGTCACCGCGCCGAGACGGGCATTGTCCAGCATTGGCGCCACCAGATAAGCACAGGTGTTCGGCGCCAGCAGCGCATCACCGTCGATGCACACCAGGTATTCGCTGCGCGCCGCGATGGCGCCCATGCGCAGGGCGACCGCCTTGCCCTGGTTTTCCGCCAAGTGCAAGACGCGCAGACGCGGGTCTTCCGCCGCCAGTTGATCGAGCATCTGGGCGGTGTTGTCTTTGGAGCCGTCGTTGATGGCGATGACTTCGATGTTCGGGTAGTGCTGGCCCAGCGCCGCGTGAATGGTGTCGGCGACATTGTCACCTTCGTTGAAACACGGGATCAGGATGCTGATCAGCGGCTCGCCCGCCAGGGCCGGGGGCAAGGTGTCGTCCTGCCACGACCAGTGGCGCTCCCAGTGCAGCCAGAAATACAGGCCGCCGGCGATCCACAGCCCGGACATGAACAGTGGGTAAAAGAACACGAAGTCCATCAGGAATTGCCCGGTGACCAGGAAGATCAGGCCCAGGGGCACCCCAAGGACGATCGCCAGCACCAGCAGGGCGAGCAGTCTGTCGAGCATGTCAAGGATTCCACTTGTTGGAGAGCGCCGGCCGCACGGTTTTCACAGCGGGCTGGTCTTCGATGAAGTTGTCCGGGTAGTAGCCGAAGCTGGTCACGCCTTTGCGCTTGAGGCGCCCCATCCAGTCGGCCAGTTGTTCGCCGTCGATGTCACTGACCGGCTTGCTGTGCCAATCACGAGCCTGCAGTTCGAACACTGTGCGTTTGAGCGCGCCGGGGCGAGCCTTGACGGTGTCCACCAGGCGTTCGAGCCAGGGGCCGGATTGCTCGCGGGTCTGCTTTTCCATCAGCGGCATGGCCATCGGTGCCGTCCAGTCGTAGGCGCCGAGGAAATCGTCGAGGTTTTGGGCGAACCAGGCTTCGCTTTCCGGGTTGAGCATCGGCTCGGCAAAGATGTTGCGCGCCGTCAGGACCTGCGGGCCACGAATCGCCCGGACCTTGGCGGTCAGCTCATGGGTGAAGTCGATCAGGTAGCGGCTCTTGAAACGGGTCCAGCGGCGCATCGCCGCCGGATCGTCCCGCAGGGCGGCGATGGACGTCGGCAAGCCCTGGGCGGCATAGACTTTCAGGGCCGCGGGGCTGGCATCCTCGAAGTCGGAGAACACGGCGTCGTCATGGTACAGAACGCCATCCAACGAGCTCATCCGCGCCAGGTCCTGGTAGATCTCGCCGATGACCTTGCGCACGTTCGGGTCGAACGGCGACAGGCGCACGTATTGGTCCGGGGCGACGCCGGTCTTGCCGGTTTCCGGATCCCAGCGCTGGACCCGTGGCAACTTCGCGTCCAGGGCGAAACTGAGCACCGGCATCCAGGCATAGACCTTGGCATTGGCCCGGGTGCGCAACTGCCAGGCAACCCGATCGAACAGGTCGGCACGTACCGGCAGATGACGGTTGGGGAAGTACAACGAGTGCACGAGGCCGTCGCCTTTCGGATCGGCGAAGGCTTGCAGGAACACCGTATTGGCGCCCAGGTCGGAAATGCGCTGGACCAACTTGCCGACGTTGGCCTCCTGCTGCACCGGGTCTGGATCGTAGACGTAATCCAGGTCGACGTGCACCACACGCATCGGGTCCAGCGTCTGCACCGACACGATGCTTTCGGCGAAATGAGCGCCATCCGGATCGGACGCCACCAGGAAGCGTGGGCCGCTCATCAGGTTATCCAGGCTGTCGAGACCGTCCTCCAGGGTCAGGGCCATCTGATAGCCCTCGGCGCCAATCACCTGCAACGCCGTACCATCGGCCTCACCGTAAGGCCAGACCCAGACGCGCGGGCTGTAGCCGGCGACCTTGCGGATCTTCTCGGAAATGGCCGCCACGTCCTTGCGCAGCCGAGCCTGGAAATCGGCCTCTGTCTCGTAACGACCTGTGGCGGGGTCGTAGCGTCGGGTGGTCGCAGCGGGTTGCTGGTTGCCTTGCGGGTTGGCCAGTACACCTTTGTGGTTGGCGTCGGTATGGGCGGCGATTTCCACCAGGCCCGATTTCGACACCTCGCGAATCTGTTCCCAGGTCAGGAATTCCGAGCGCTTGCGCGGCACCCCGGCGAAATCCACCGTTTTATCCAACGGCGTGTCTACCCAACTGCCGACCGGGGCGAGAATTGCCGGCCAGTTATAGGCGCGCAGGATGGGCATGACGCGGGTATAGAAACTTGAGTAGCCGTCGTCGAAACTCAGCAGCACCGCACGCGGCGGCAGTTCCGGGCCGCCATTGCGGGCCGTGATGATCTGATCCACCGTGACCGGCTGGTAATTGTTCTCCCGCAGCCACGCCAGCTGTTCGATCAGTCGTTCGGTGCGCACGGCCACCAGCGCCTGGTCCGGGTCTCGGTCATCGACATCGTGGTAGGCGATGCCGAGCACATGGTTCTTCGGCCACGGGGCATCGTTGGCCGCCAGCGGACGTTGCGAAGGTGGCGTGAACGCCGGGGCTTGCTGGGCACAAGCGCTGATCAGCAAGACCCCCAGCAGAAGGATGAATCGCGAAATGACAGGCATCTTCAAACTCTTCTAGAAGCGGTAGGTGAGGTCGACAAGCAGGCGCAGATCGCTTTCGCGATCGCCGTCGTAGGGGCGGTTGAGCCAGCTCAGCGCGGCACCGGCCTCCAGCACGTCATTCCAGATGAAACGTTGGCCGTAGCTGAGCAATCCCATGGCCCCGGTGTTGTAGTCGCGTTGGCTGTAGGTACCGGCACCGACCTGGAACTGCTGGCTCCACGTGGTTTCGTAGCGGCGATACAAGACGTGGTTGGCACTCACGGTCGGCATCACGCTGAAATCCGCTTTCGGGTTGAAATAGGGCACTTCGTTGGAGCCGCTGTTGCGGCTGGCGCCCACTTCCAGACCCAGCTCCACTTGCAGGCGCGGTGCGCTGTAGATGCCCTCGCGGCCGGTCAGTTGGGTTTCGAGACGGTTGTTGCCGTCGCTGAAATGGGACGGGCTGACCGCCAGTCGCCACTCGCGGCTTTCATTGGCCCGCCAACGGACGAAACCACTCCCGCCGTTAGCGCGAATGCCGCTGTTGAGCGCCCGCAGCGGGGTATTGGCCGAGAGATAGTCCAGGCTGCCGCCGTACTGCCAGTGGTCGTCAATGTCTCGTGCCACGGCCACACGCGCGCCCTGCTTGTCGCCGGAGCCATACGAATGATTGGAGACTTCCGCTTCCAGGGTCATGTCCCGGGTGCGACGCTCCACACCCAGGCGCTGCCAACGGTGATGGCCGGTGCCTTCCTCGAAATCACCGGTGGCGTAGCCGGCACCGCCGAACAGCCGCCAGTCTTCATCGATGGGCGGGCTGTAGAGCAGCGTTTCGATACCAAAGTCTCGGCTGCCGGTGACTGCACCGGCATCACCGTTGCCACCGCCATAACTCTTGCCGGTGTAGGCCTCGATGCGCAGCTCGGCCATGTCGTGGACCTCGCGCTGGCGTTGCAGGCGCTTGACGTGAGCGTTCTCCGGGTAGCGGGCGACCACATCGTCGGTCAGCGCATCCATCTGCCGCCATTCCTGCAAATCCATGGCGGCGCGGGCCTGGGCGATTTCCAGATCACGGTTGCGCGGGATCGTCGCCTCGACTTCTTTGAGCAGGCTTTCCGAACGGCGCGGCCAGTCCCGGGCCTGGTACAGATCGGCCTGGGCCAAGCGCATCCCCGTGTTGCCGGGACCTTGATTGACCAGGGTTTCCAGGCGCGCCTCGGCAGAAGGCAAGTCGGCGCCATAAGTACCCGCCTGGGCGGCGAGTTGTTGGGCGTCCATCCATTCATCGTTGGGGTTGCCGATCGGCAGCCCCTTGAGTTCGACGCGAGGACGCTGGGACTTCGCCATGTCTTCGGCCAGTGCACGGGCCTCTTCGGATTTTTCACTTTCCAGCAACGCGTAGTAGAGCGCAGTGCTGTCTTCAAAGCGCTCCGCAGGATCGGCATCCGGCGCGATCAGAACCCGGCGGTACAGATCGACAGCGATTTCCGGCTCTCGTTGCTCCAGATAGGAAGAGGCCACCCAACGCAGGGCATAAGTGGGAATGCTCACGCCCTCGGCGATCAGCTTCTGGAATTCGGCAATCACTTCAGCCCGACGGGCGCGGGCATTGAGGGCGCCCATGCGATCGATGCGCCAACGGAGTACGTCGTCATGGGCCTCGGCCACCGGGGTCCAGGTGGCGAGCAACTTGTCGTAGTCGGCGAGGGCGCGGTCGGCGATGACGAAGCGCTCCTGTTCGCTGCGGCTGGCCATGTCCGCCAGGCGCACTCGTTCGGCGGCAACGTCACCTTCCAGGCGCCGCTGCACGCCACGGTCGATCAACCCCGGCTGCAGGCGCGCCAGGCGCAGCGCCGGCTCCGGCAGCCGCGCGCGTTGCAGGGCGTAGATGTATTCGCGGGCAACCTCTGGACTGTTGCCGGCACGGGTGAAGGCCTGGTCGTATTCGAACAGCGCTTCGTGGGGGCTGTTGGCGCGGGTCAAGGCATAACCCAGTGCCAGCCGACGCATCGGATCTGTCGGCTTGGCAGCGACCAGGGCCTTGGCACGGGTGACAGCTTCGTCGGGCTTGCCGGCATCGGCCTGGGTCAAGGCCAGGCCGAGTTGCAAATCAGGATTCTGAGGGTCGATCACCAAGGCCTGGCGGTACAGCTCGGTCGCCGCATCCCAGCGCTTGAGGTTGCGATAGGCACGAGCCGTTGCAGTCAACGCTTGGACGGGCAGCGCTCGATGGCGGCCCTGGGTCTCGTAGACCTTCACCACTTCGGTGTCGAAGCCGGCCCAGCTGGCGATCTGCAGGTGGTCGCTGATCTGCGCGGCGCTGGCCTGACCGGCCGGTACTTGGCGCAGCACCGTCAGCGCCGGCGTGTAATGGCCCGCCCGGGCGTCGAGCACCATTTGATCATAGGCGGTATCGGCAAACGCCAGCACCGGCCAGCACAACTGGCTGCACAGCGCGAGGCGAAACAACGGGCGCAAACCCTGTTGAATAAAAGGACCCACAGTACGCGGCATTCGTCAGCATCCTTACATGGCCAGCCGGGTCGCAGTGCCCCCTTGCCCATCAAACAGGAAGCCGGATCAAAGGAATCCAGCCAAGCTCTAATGGGCCTAGTCTTGCACTCCCGGGCAGGTCATTTTTCAGAACGCCACAATTCTTCAGAATCGATACAGATTTCGCCGCAGCGCTGATCGGTGGGCATAAAAAAACCCGGCCGTGCGTGATGCACGGTCCGGGCTTTAGGTGCAGCTTGAACGGCTTACTGGATGGCGACGCCACCACCCAACTTGTTCATCACGAATGCCGAGAATTGCTCAACGGTCATTTTCTGGCCGTTGAAATCGACCTGATTGTTAGCGTAGTGCAGCTTGGTCACGACGTCGTTGCCTTCGAGGGTCGCCAGTTGAGTGCCGACTGCCATGGCACTGAACATGTCGCTGGTGGCAGTGGCTTGATCAGCGATCAGCTTGGCGTCCGTCTGGCCTTCCATCTGCGCTTGCACGGTCATCAGGTCCACCAGCATCGGCTTGGACACCTTGAGATTGAAATCCAGCAGGGCGAGCAACTGGCGCCCCAATTCGTCCGGCGGCAGGTCCATGGACTGTGGCTTGGTCAGATCAACGATCAGGCTGGCACGGCTTTCACCGTTGGCGGTGTTGAACGACAGATTTTCCAGGGCCACTTGCGGGGCACCGGCCAGGAGTTTTTCCAGATCGGCTTTGACCTGGGCTTCCTCGGCTTCGGTCAAACTCAACTCTGGCGCTGGCTCACCGGCTGCTGCGGCCTCGGCAGCGGCTTTTTCGTAGGGTTGCAGCTTGGTCTGGTAAATCTGCATCAGCGACATGGTGGCCGGGATGTCCAGGTTCTTCAGGCTGACCGCCATCTGCGCCGACCCAATGGTCTTGTCGTTGAACGACAATTCACCGATCTTGTAATCGGCACGCCCCGAAGCGCTGGTGCCGTTCTCGCTGCTGCTGTTCTTCATTTCGAAGTTCTTCAGGCCCAGCACCGACTTTGGCTCGCCAAAGGTGGCCTTGGTGCTGCTCATCAGCAGGGTGTTGTCACCCATGTAGTAACCGTATGAGCTCTTGCTCAGGTTACTGGCCAATGTCAGGCCGCTCAGCTCGACCTGCACGGGCGTCTGGTCTTCGGTGACGGTGGTCAACTTGAAGCTGTCCATGTAGCCGTCAGCCTTGACCTTCTGTCCTTGGGCGCTGGCCGCCAGGTCGATTTTCAGGCCGGAGAAGGTGAGCTGGGATTGTTCATCCAGCTTCGTTTCCAATGGCAGCAGTTCGTAGGTGCCATTGATGGACTGGTCGTAACCCAGGTTGACTACACCTTTGAGCGGGGACTGGTCCTTGGTGGCAGCGAACCACTTGTCAGTCAGTGGATTGCGCTCGAGAGCGGTGTGACTGGTGGCCATGACCGGCAGCCATTTGAGCGTGATCAAGCGCGAGAATGGCAGTGGACCGTGCTCGATCCGGTCGACGAAGAGCAGCTCGACCGACTCGCCACCGAACATTTCGCCTTCGCCTTTGAGGCGGTAGTGGGCGGTGCTGCTGAATGTGCCACGGTCCATGGAAACCAGCTCCAGAGCGGCGGTGCTGTTGGACCCGGCCAAGGCTGTCTGCATCTGCTTATTGCTATCGGCAATCGCGTTTTTCAATACGCCTTCAAGTTTGGTCCCGGTGTACCAGGCGCCGCCCGCGCTGATAGCCCCGACTGCCACGACAATTCCCAGAAGTACGCTTGCTGATTTATTCATGAGTGACCCGATCGATATCCATGGTTGAAGAAAGCCGTCGTCTTCCGTGACCCGCAAAGGGTGTGGCTCGACGCCGCAAAGAGGAGGGGAGATTACCATCAGGCACCCCTGCGGGCCCAATGTTTATAGGGGTAAAAACGTTTTCTTGAGAGGTGGTCTACGAATATTGGAGTTCGATCTCGTCGAGCTGATGATCAAACGTCTTGAGCCGGGCCGTCCAGGTGTACACCAGCACTTCGAAATCGCGATTGATCACCGCCGCGCCTGATGACTCTGCGCGTGAATCGCAAAAATCCAGCTGGTAGCGCTCCCGCGCCATGGCGTTAGCCACGTCACACAATTCACGGGCATTGTTGAGCCAGTGCCAGTCGTCTTGGGTGACCTGCTTGTCCAGAGCTGCGCACTGGACTTTCAGGGCTTCCAGGCTTTTTTCCAGTGGGGTACCGGTAAGCTCACCCATGACTTCCTGGAACGTGCGGCCAGGCTGCCAATAGCTGCCCCAGAAATAACGGTCAAACACCGTTTCGACACGACGCAGCGCCACCTTGGTGTCCCAAATCAGCACCAGGGTCTTGCCTTGCTCGAGGTGTTTTTTCTTGATGCGTTGGCCCTGAAGCGATGCCCAGGCCACGATTGCAATGGATATCACGCCAATCAACGCCGCCGCGCTATCGAGGAACAACAGCGCCTTGTCGATCTGGTGCGTAAGCATGACGCCATAGAAATAAGTGGCCGAAAGCAGCAGCAATGCCGCAGTGGCGCACCAGAAGCCGGGAGCATAAGGGTTTTTCATTATTGGAATCCCCATGACCAGTGACGTCGCGGGCCCTTTTGATCGCCAGAGCCCGACTCTCACAGCATAGCAACGGCATTGGGGGTTTGCCGGGGCATCAGGGACTCGATCCGATTACCGGCCCAAAACGACAAAAACCCTGTCTGCGATGCAGACAGGGGTTTTGGGAATTCAATCTTGACGATGACCTACTCTCACATGGGGAAACCCCACACTACCATCGGCGATGCATCGTTTCACTGCTGAGTTCGGGATGGGATCAGGTGGTTCCAATGCTCTATGGTCGTCAAGAAATTCTGTGTCCGACCCGTCCAAAAACAACGTGTCGGTAAAATCGATGACTTCTACTAAAAACAAAACCCCTACCTGCATCAGCAGATAGGGGTTTCGGAATTTAATCTTGACGATGACCTACTCTCACATGGGGAAACCCCACACTACCATCGGCGATGCATCGTTTCACTGCTGAGTTCGGGATGGGATCAGGTGGTTCCAATGCTCTATGGTCGTCAAGAAATTCGGTAGCCGGTGCGTGCCTTGCGGTCACGTGCCAGCGAATGGGTATGCGATAGTTTGTGTGTTGCTTTGAGTTTTCGAACTTTCGGTTCGTT